>JBOEFT010000003.1:0-42236 GCA_050632685.1 Methylobacterium phyllosphaerae | reverse complement strand
AGATCACAGACACGATCCAGACGCGGAAAGGCCCGATCCCCGGGGCGAACGCGGAAGCGGGCCAATGCGACATCGGTCACGAGGGCCGACTGCGGTCGCCTACCGAATGTGACTAAACTTCCTGTGACGCGAGCTGCATCGCGTTGCCGCGCTTCAGCTTCACCCTCCTGAGCAGCGAGGCCTTGTCTTTGCGACACGCCCGTCATGGGCCGCCCACGGCAGCGGACCGCGTCCTCCATCAGCAACGAACCTCATAGGGTTCTAGCCCGATGTCCTCCAGACTGCGTTCGCAGTACGACCGAAGGTCGCGCTCGCCGCGCCACACCCGCCATAATACCCGCACAAACCTAATGTTGAGCCACATCAGTCCCCCATGTGTTAGGCTTTGTTAAGCCTGAACGCAGTGGGGTGCCCGGTCTGTGCTGGTCAGCACGGAGAGATGCTGGTGAGCGAGTTCCTGCGACGGCTCTCTGCGTTAGGAGGAGCCAAAGCAGTCTAAACGTGGGGGAGGAGCGGCCAGCACGGCTCGCGCAAAGAGGTTATGACCGCCGTACACACTGAGCGCCGTCTGGCCGCCATCCTGATCACCGACGTGGTCGGCTACAGCCGAATGGTCTCCAAGGACGAGGCTGGGACGCTGCGCCGGCTCAAGGCGCTGCGCCGGACGGTGGTCGACCCGCGCATCGCTGCCGCAGGAGGCCGGATCGTCAAGTCGACGGGGGACGGCGTTCTCGTGGAATTCCCCAGCTCTGTCCGAGCCGTTGCCTGCGCGGTGGCCATCCAGCGTGCTGCGGCCTCGCGCAACGCCAATTTGCCCGAGCGTGAGGCCATGCACATGCGCATCGGCATCAACCTCGGCGACGTCGTGGCCGAGCCTGACGGTGACCTGTACGGCGACGGCGTGAACGTGGCTGCCCGCTTGGAGCCCTTGGCCGAGCCGGGCGGCCTGTGCATCTCGCGTTCGATCCACGACCAAGTGCGCGACAAGCTGCCGTTCCGGTTCGAGGATCGGGGCAAGCTCGAGCTGAAGAACATCGCCCGGCCGATTGGCGTGTTTGCCCTCTCAGCTTCCGCCATAGCAGCGAGCCCCGAGCTGCCTGACGAGAATGAGCCTGCTTACCGAAGTGAACCTGATAGTGGCGCCGTGCGCCAGCGGAGAGCGCTGCCGGCCGTCGCGGCAGGCGTCCTTGCCCTCTGTGTGGCGGGCGGCGGCCTCGCTTGGTGGACGTGGTCTGCAAAAGCGCCCACAGCTGATCACACGCTCGCGGTGCAGGCGGGTCTACCGGCAAAGCCCATGCCGCCACTCTCGCTCGTGGTGCTGCCGTTTGCGAACCTGAGCAGCGACCCCGAGCAGGAGTTCTTCGCCGATGGGCTGACGGAGGATCTGACCACGGACGTCTCGCACCTCGCCGGTAGCTTCGTCATCGCCCGCAACACGGCTTTCACCTACAAGGGCAAGTCGGTAGACGTGAAGCAACTCGGGCGCGACCTGGGCGTGCGCTACGCGCTGGAGGGTAGCGTCCGGCGTTCAGGCGAAAAGGTGGTGCTGAACGCGCAGCTGATCTCGACGGAGACAGGTGCGCACCTGTGGGCAGACCGCTTCGAGGGCGACCGCAGCCGGCTTGGCGAACTGCAAGCTGAGTTCGTTGCACGGCTAGCTCGCTCCCTCGATGTACAGCTGACACAGGTCGAGAGCCTACGCTCGATGCGCGAGCATCCCGACAATCCCGACGCCGCCGACCTCGCCATGCGCGGCTGGGCTGAGATAAACAAACCACGAAGCCGGGAAACCCTTGGCGAAGCTATAACCTACTTCGAGGGGTCACTGCGCCTCGATCCGACGAACGGTTTCGCTAAGCTTGGCTTGGCACGCGCCCTGAGCTTGCGCGTCACCACGCGCTGGAGTTCTGATCCGGCAGTCGAGATTGCCCGAGCAGATCGGATTGTGACCGAGTATCTGGCCGAACATTCGAATGACGCGATGGCTTTCTACGTGAAAGGCGATATTTATAAGTACCGCAAACAATTTGATCAGGCGATCGGATTGTACATGAAAGCCATAGATCTAGATAACAACTTTGCTCAAGCTTATGCAGCTATCGCAAATGTAAAAATTCTGTCTGGCAAATCAGCAGAGGCTTTCGCATACGCTGACAAAGCCATTCGGCTTAGTCCGCGAGACCCGGTCGTGAAGATTTGGAAGTACTTCATTTGCCATGCGAACACACATCTTGCCCGCTGGGAAGATGCGATTACTACCTGCAACCAAGCCGTTGCAGAAGGAGCATTCTGGCAAACCTATGTGGATTTAGCGGCCGCCTATTCCTGGACGGGTCAGCAGGCTGAAGCCAAGGCCGCTGTTGCCGAACTGCTCAAACTCATGCCCGGCTACACCGTCGAGAAGTGGGCGAAGGCGGATTGGTCGGATGATCCGATCTTCCTCAAGGAGTACCAGCGCATCACTGACGGATTAAGGAAGGCGGGCCTGCCCGAGGGCGCAACATAACTCTGACGGGGCGTGTCGCAAACGTTCAAATCCCGAAAGAAATCTTATCCGAGCAGCGCGTCGCAATCCCTCTTCACGCCTCTGCCATAGAAATTTGGCCTTAACGCTGAAGTAGCCCCTGGCTTGGGGTGGAGAAAGGGTTATTAAGCCGGTAGCTGTCACGAATATCGTATGGCTGGCAGCCTTCACCATCGATTGGGTACAAGATAACATAAACGTGACCGTGGCATACAGTATAGTTGATCTACATACTTCAAGTGAGGGATGCGCCTGAGCTGCCTTGTGCCAAGCTTGCCGCTCATCCAGAACTGGAGTGCGTCGGATGCGCAAAGATGGTCCTCCCCTCGGGTTCGTCGCTATCGGCCTCGTGCTCTCAGCGGGTATGCTGTTGGCCCAGTACGAAGTCCTCGTTCGCCCGGACAACACAGTCGAATTAGCTGACGCGGAAAATCCCGTCATGACGCTTCAACTGGCTTCGCTAGAGGCTGCGCCACTGGGCGAAGCGGCTATGGCGGTCCCGACCCTCAAGGCAGAACCCGCACTTCTTGAGGTTGAGACTTCGCGCTAGCAGGCCCCGCGTAGCTTACCCGGCACTCCGGTAGCACTGCGGTTGGATGGTATCACGAACGAGTGATCATCTGCGTGGCGCACGAATGATCCTCCATCTGGGGGATGTCGCGTCCGGACTGCTCTGCTTCAATTCAAGACCCAGATTGTCCAGGCAGTCCAGAAGAGGCTGCCGCGATCTTCTCTTGATCAGGAGATGCGCAGTGCGGATCGCGACGCTGTTCATCACGACTCTCGTGCTGACTGTCCTATGCCATTTCGCGTGGTTTGCTCGGCCTATCGAAGAGGCCGAGCTGGCTCAGGCTGAGGCGAGCGAAGCCGCCCTCTTCAATCCAGTCGCTGCACATATCGAAACTGACTGAGGTGCCGCATTCCAATGATGTGACGCTCGCGACCGAGGCTCAGATCTCGCCGCTGCGCACTCTCGCGCGCGCTTGCCCTCGGGTGATCAGCAGAAGCTGGTACGAGACGCTGCTGGTGGGCCTTACCCTCCCTTGCCTCATCTTGGCCGGCAGCATGGGCGTCCCGAGTGCAACCGTGATGGTAGCCATCGCCGCCGCAGCGGCGCTCTCCAGCATCGGCGGCTTCGCCTTCTCGGCCCTGTGCGGCGCAGTGCTGTTCCACCTGACCATCGATCCGGTTCAGGTGGTCGAGATCATGATGCTTTGCAGCGTCGCCAATCAGGCCGCCATGGTCTGGAGCCTGCGCCGGGCCATCGAGTGGCGCAGCTTGGCCACCTTCCTCTTCGGCGGCGCTCTCGGCTTGCCCGCGGGAATTGGGCTGCTCCTACACGCCGACCACAGCGCCTACAAGCACGCGCTCGGCGCCTTCCTGCTGCTCTATGGCGTGTACATGCTCCTGCGCCGGCCCATCGTTGTGCGATGGCAGCACCCCGCGCTCGATATCGCGACAGGCGCCCTCGGGGGCGTCACAGGAGGCGCGATTGGCTTTCCGGGCGCCTTCATCACCATTTGGTGCGCCATGAAGGGCTGGGACAAGGAGCGCCAGCGCGCGGTGTTTCAGCCGTTCATCCTGATCATGCAGGTTGCCGCGCTGCTGACGCTGAGCTTCGTGCACGGTCCGGCGGCTGGCCATGGGGTCAATCCGGTCGACCTGCTGTATGTGCCGGGCTCGTTGCTCGGCACGGCGGCGGGCTTGCTCTGTTACCGCACGCTGTCGGACAGGCACTTCGCGCGAGCGATCAACCTGCTCTTGATCATCTCAGGCGTGAGCTACTTGGTGTAACCGTTGGCGTAGCAACAGACACGGTTGTGACTGGCCGCCCGCACGGTTACGCGCGCCAGCTTGGCGGTGCCTCCTGGGCCTGGATGAGCGGCGGCCTGACGGCCCTCGCGTCAATGATGGTCGCCGCGGGTACTACGAGGAGCGCGGAGGTGGGTACCGAGAGATGTGCCGCGAGCTGCGCCGAGCCTGCCTCTACAATGAGGAGCTTGGTGACGGGGGCCGGGGCAACTGCCGACGCTACCGCGCCCGGTGCGGGTAAACACCTGATCCCGAGTGCGACTTAGGAACTGCGTGCGGAGGAGCACGCTCACGCTTCCGGCTCGTATCTACCCTCAGCGTGCGAACTGGGGGATACTTCAATGCTGGTTGGTACACCGCTCCTCGAAGTCTTCGACCGCATGGCCATTGGCGGGGTGCTCCTCTCAGCCACAGGGCAGGTGCTCGCCATCAACGAGAGCGCTCAACACACCCTGCAGGACCACTTCAACATCTCAGATCCAGTCAAGCAGCTGCTGGACGAGACAAGGCGAGAGTTCGTCCGGTACCTGCTCCGGCGCTGTAGCGGCCGTGTTCAACGCAACTGCGGTGACTGGATCGTTATTGACCGCCAGAACAAGCGGCCGCTTATCTTGAACGTTGCCGTCCTACCGGTGCTAAGTGATGATGGACCGCATACCGTGCTGATGCTGCTCGATCCCGAGATAGTGCCGGAGGGCAACAGCTTCGCCTTGCAGCAGATCTTCCGGCTGAGCCCAGCCGAGGCGCGGCTGGCGATGTCGCTCGCGGGTGGAGCAACCGTCACTGAGGCGGCGGGGACCCACGGTGTGGGCGTGGCGACTGCCCGCGCGCAGCTGAAGGCAATTTTTCAGAAGACTGGTGTGCGCCGGCAAGTCGAACTGGTGATGCTGATCTCACGCCTCTGTGCGCTGCCCAGCGCGCCTGTAGCGCCGATCATGAGAGCAATGAGTCCTTGCTGCACCCCGATACCGCATGCGCTCCACGCAAATATCATGTAATTTACTGGTCTATGCCACTGCGCATTTTTTCCATTGACAGTCCAGATAAGCCGTAAATGATCGACATGTGCCAAAACGTGGTTGGTTAAATTGATTACGGCTTTAAATAAAACTCATTATATTGATGGGAGGATGAAGTATGTCGAGCTTGAAATGGGCTTTTATCCTGACGGCTGGTGCTTCTTCTTGCGCTGCAGCTGGAGAATTTCCGAAAGAAGGTACGGCATCGTACACGACTAACTATGTTAATGTTTCTGCTATGCCGATGAAGATGGGTGAGCGGACGGCCTCGGTCTATGAGAGCGCCGGTATTACGCGCAATGATGCGGGAGAGGCTCCCTTCAACGACATGGGTACGCGCTGCATCGGTATGCGCGAGGCCAACGGAAATGACGTAGTCAATCGCGGCAACTGCATCGACACCGACAAGGACGGCGATCAGGTGTTCTCGACCTACGAAGCGAACGCCAAGAGCGGTCGCCATGTGTTCGTCGGCGGTACGGGAAAATATCAAGGCATCACAGGGTCGGCTGACTACACCTTCCAGGCCGTGAAGGTACCTGAGGGCGCGCGGCCGATGACAATCGTACCCCACAAGGCGACCTGGAAGCTGCCCTGACGGTTAGCGCCACTCAAGGTAACGGCGGGCGGTGTAGATGCGGTCTCTTCTCCGCCCGCGCAGAATGGCTCAGGCGTAAGGGCCGCCGAACAGATCGCCCAGCGCCTTGCGTTGGAACAGCGTGCGCCAGCGCCGCCTCTGATGCTCGGGCCGGTCGTGGATCATGTGGCATCGCTGGCAGAAGGCGGCGAGGTTGGCATCCGCGTTGTTGGCGGTGTCGTGGTCCCGGTGAGCTGCGGCCAGGACCACCCGGGTCCAGCGGACGCGGCCGAGGATGTCGGCTTCCGGGGCAATTCGGATTCGCCTGCCCCAGCCGTCACGCCATCGACCCGCTTCTGCATCCCACCAGCGGCCATCACCGAGGTGGTAGACCATCCGCCCGTGCGGCCGTCCGCAGCCGTCGCAGCGGCCCTTCGCCCGGCCGAAGCGGATCACAGCCGAGAGCTGTGGCCAGTCGATGGGGTAGAAGAAGCGGTGCTCGGGCCGGATCGGCATGGGGCGCACTGTGCCCCCCGCGATGAACAAAGCGTAGCGGTTCGGCGAGCCCTGGTCCGCTGCTCACAGCGACCGGCGGCCGGATCAGACCTGTGGGACCCGACGACTGGGCGACACCATATGACGTCCAAGGCACGAGAATGGGGCGGGCCGACCGCCGCGACAGGCGAGCAAGGCCCCCTTTCCATCACGGCGATCGGTCCGCAGTCATCGCAAAAGGCGTTCGCGGCCACCGGTTCGCCGCTCAGCAGGGGGTGAAATGCTGAGCGGTCCGCTGCTTGCCTGCGGGAGCGCATGGCCGCAGTTGAGCGCGAGTGCAACGAGTGGCGCCGCGCCGCATGACGTGCCGTCGCATAGGCCAATGGTACGGCCGAGCTTACCGCTCGGCGTATGCTCACACCTGAGATTATTGCCGTCGCGCTGGCTGCCTTGCTGGGGGCCGCTGTGATCATCGTTCTGGCGCGGCGGGGCTGAAACGGCCACGTCACCACGCCTGAGCTGGCCAGCCTGCATGACGTGCCGCCCGCTTACAGACGCGCAATGGACACTTTTGCCAGACCGGCAACGCCGATGGCGTGCGCTGAGGCTTTGGACAGGTCGATCACGCGCCGGCCGGCATACGGGCCGCGGTCATTGATGCGCACTACCACGGAGCGGCCGTTGCTCTTGTTGGTCACTCGCACCTGCGTCCCCAGCGGCAAGGTACGATGCGCGGCCGTCAGCGCGTTCATGTCGAAGCGCTCGCCGTTGGCCGTCTTGCGCCCGTGAAAGCCAGGTCCGTACCAGGACGCGACGCCCGCCTGCTGGTCGGATGCTGCTTTCGCCTCAGTGCCGGCGGTGGTCATGCATATCGCTGCGAGGGCAACTAGAATATACGGTCGAGCTTTGAAGAACACTGCGCATTCCCGCTGTTGTTGAAAGCGGGCCTGCTAAAGAAGATCAATTATGGCCAGACTGCGCTGCGCTGGTGCATAGCTGGCATGCGCCAGTCCACACCGCATTTGCGGCACAGTGCTTTGCCAACGGCGACACTATCCTCTTGCTCCGTTGATGAGTTTACGGATGTATTCACGAGGATTTACGCAAGGTGTTCTGGGGTAGAGCGTCGGCGTGCTTGAGGTTGGCCTCTGCGCGACGCAGCCCTTCAGGCCCCCTCAGGCTGCTCCAGCAGGGCGGTGACCCGATCGATCTCGCGCTTGAGCGCTTGGATCGGCTCCTCCATCCCGCCCAGCGCACACACGATCCGCTCCCGAGCAGCACCGGCCTTCCGGCGCAGCGCACGACCTGCATCGGTCAGCTCCACGCGCAGCAGCCGCTCGTCGGCCGGATCCCGACCGCGGCGCAGCAGACCGTCGCGCTCCAAGCGCTTGAGCAGCGGCGTCACCGTACCGGAGTCGAGCCGGAGCCGCGTGGCGATCTGCTTCACGCTCTGCCCGTCCTCCTCCCACAACGCCAGCATGGCGAGGTACTGCGGATAGGTGAGGCCCAGCGGCTCAAGCAGTGGCTTGTAAGCGGCCGTGAACGCGTGGGCTGCGGCATAAACCGAGAAGCACAGCTGCCGATCCAGCGGCAGGACATCCGGGCCAGGTACGGCCTCATCAGGTTGCTCAGCTGGGGTCTGGGTCCGAGACGTTGGGGCGGGCTTTGTCATGGAGCCGTTATAACACGGTGAGAACCCCAAGCGGTAGCGGGTTCATGATCGGTCATCTAATGATTTGACATCCAACGATTGGCCTTCTAATGACTGGATAACAAACGCAGGGGGAACGAATCATGGCACGCACCGCTTCACCGCTCACGCTCGCTTCCGCCGCTGGCACCGGCGTCGGCCTGACCATCTTCGGGGTTCTGGCCTTCGGTGGTGCGGGTCATGCTGAGACGCTGGCCAACAAGCCGCTCCCGGCCATGGTCGCCCTGCAGGACCGCGCTCCCGCCCTGCCGGCTGTCAGTCAACGTGATGCGCAGTGGACGCTCGCGCAGGACCGCTCCGGGCGCGTGGTGCGGGTGGTCTATCCCGGCCCGTACGCCCAGCGCTGAGGCGGCGGAGATGATCACGGCCGCCGTGTTTCTCATGCCGGTTCTCCTGACCGCGCTGACGCTGGTGGTCGGCGAGCGCCTGGAGCCGTTCCCGAACAAGGACGACCTCTGGCAGCTGCCCCGCCGGTCGTCCGTGCTCTAGGCATTCCAGTTAAGCTCAGAGGAGCGCACCCATGGTCCTGACGGCCCAGACCCTCATCCGCACACTCGCCATCGCCGCGCTCGGCACCCTGCTGGTCAGCCAAGCGGCGCGTGCGGGCACGCCCGAGAGCAGCGCGAAGGCAACGACCCTCTGCATGCAGGGCTGTGGCTCGGCTGAGCTGGCGCAGAATTGCTACTACATCGACGAGCCCCAGGCCGGACGCGCCGGCAAGCTCGTGATCCGCCGCGTGCAGGAGTGCGACTGAGCCCCGCTCGTCTCGCTGCCGTTGGCACAAGCAGCTGAGAGCTCATGCAGGCCCGGTCGCTCGTCGTTGATCCGCCTCTGCGTGGCATGACAAGGGCTGGAGCGGAGTTAAGATTTAACTCTGTTGTTCGTGTTTGTTAGATGTCGGAAATCCGTTCTCGAGAATAGAGCGGGATTTCTCCTGATTTCGTTGAAATACGTTTCGATGACGATGGCAGTAAGCCCGCGAGCCGTCCGTCAACATAGCTGAATATCTTAACCGGACACGGCACTCTGTTCGTGTCTGAACACGGGGCCAGGCGCGATGACAACAGAGACCTTAGATTATACGCCCGACTGTGCAGTCTTGGCTTGCGAGGTCGTCGCGGCCTACGTCTCGAACAATCCTGTTCCGATCTCCGAACTGCCTGGGCTGATCGAGCGGGTGCATGGCGCCGTCGTCAACCTCGCCTCTGGCGAGGCGACGATAAGGACCGATGCTATCTCACACGTCGATGTTGAGAAGCCGAGCTCCACCGAGATCCGTAAATCGGTTCGTGACGACGGGATTGTCAGCTTCATCGACGGCAAGACCTACAAGACACTCAAGCGCCACCTGACTACCCGCGGGCTCGACCCGAGGAGCTATCGCGACCGCTATGGCCTGCCGGTCGACTACCCGATGGTCGCCCCGAGCTACGCCGAGCGGCGCTCCGCCATCGCCAAGTCTATCAGCCTTGGAGTGCCGGGCGCACGCCGGTCAACGTAGGAGCGGCACCACCCTAGCCGCGGCCCGTGAGGGACCGGGATCGATGACCTATGCCGAGGAGATCCGCCGACAGGTGGGAACGGCGCCGCGCGCGGCGCTGCCAGCCATCACGGCTGCGCTTTGGCGCGCCTACGGGGAGGGGAGGGTCTCAGAGGCCGAGGCCGAGGTGCTGTCCGATCTGATTGACGGTCGTCGCTCGTCTGACGCTGGACAGAATTCCGGACAGAGCCCGAACCCAACGGCAACAGCAGCCGCTAGCTTGACACCTTTGCCCCAGGATCGCGCAGGATCACCCAGGAGGGCCGTCGGCTCGCGTCCGCGTACGGAGCCTCAATGGAGCGCCGTCGCCGCTGGGCGGCCTCTGGCAGGCTCCCGCCAGCTATCGCGGCGCGCTTCACCCTAGCCGAACAAGGCGTACTCGCCCTCGTGGCAGCCGAAGTCACCCGCAGGAAGGACTGCCGTCTCGCCGTGGGCAACCTCGCGGCGATCGTGGGTGTAGCCGAGACGACGGTCCGCAACGCGATCCGCGAGGCCGTGAAGCTCGGACTCGTCACTGTCGAGGAACGGCGCATCACGGGCTTCCGCAACGATACCAACATCGTTCGGATCGTCTCGCCCGAGTGGACGGCTTGGCTGCGATTGGCGCGAACGCGAGACCCGCTATCCAAACTTGGATCGTCCGTTCCCGCCGCTCCTACACAGGGGGAGGGTACAAATCCGCGAACCGCACGCCTACTGAAGTTCCAGATCTGGGGAAAACGAGGCCAGCGGAACCGCAAAAGAGCTGCCGAGGGGCAGCGGACGACCTCGACCGATCAGCCTCACCGAGAATTCGCGCGGGTGGTGGGACTGGTCGAGCCATGCGGTGAGGATATGTAGGCGGGCGATTTATCGAACGGACACGGTTCGACTGATGGCACCAACTCTGAAGCAAGTCCGAGCATGAGCATGGGCGCGGATAACCTGCAGCCTCATGCCCAAAACGCAGACGAGGAAGCTCCAACCCTCTCCGACGAGATCCGCCAGCACCTCGGCCGCTTGCTGGCCGCCGCTTATGAGGAGGTGAGACCAGAGCCCCACGGGACCGAGCGCTTCGCCGATCTCTTGGCGCAGCTTGCGGCCCGGCTCGATGAGGCGAGCCGCCGTGATGCAGCCGAGTTTCAGGCCCGGCTGCTCGCCATGACCCCGGTGCTGCGTCGGTTCGCGACCTCACTGACCCGTGACGTCACCTCGGCCGACGATCTCGTGCAGGACACGCTGCTGCGCGCATGGAGGAGTCAATCCAACTTCACGATGGGCACCAATTTAGAGGCGTGGCTGTTCACGATCCTCCGGAACGTGTTCTACAGCCAGCACCGCAAGCACGGCCGCGAGGTCGCCGACAGCGACGGCAACCACGCCGAGCGCCTGGTCAGCATCCCCGAACAGGATGGCCACCTCGATCTCGGGGATATGCGTGCCGCCCTCGACCGGCTCACGCCGACGATGCGGGAGGCCTTGATCCTCGTGACGGTCGAGGACCGGACCTACGAGGAAGCCGCTGTGATCATGGGCTGCCAGATCGGCACGGTGAAAAGCCGCGTCTGGCGCGCTCGGGAGCAGATCGTGCGGATGCTCGGCTATGGCGGGTCCGAGATCGGCACCGACGCGGTGACGCTCTCCGTGACGGATGGCTCGCCCTGACCTGCATTCGCCCACCGGGTGACCTCACCTCGATGCTGCTGAGCACCACGCTCGCCTCAGGAGCCCGCCGGCCCCGGTCCTGCTCTCAGTGACCTCCGCCGTCACCGCAACGAGCGTTTATCAACCGGGTTCGGTTCTGTGCCGGCCCGGTCTACCGCTGACCCCCGGTCAATCGTAGGGCAGGCATTCGCATAAAACGGGCCTACTGAACGGTGTAATCTGCGAAAGGTTGAGCAACCGGAGGTTGCTGCTCCGGTGCAGATAGGCGTCTATCGATCCCCATGACGGTCGTTGAACTGATCCAGGCCTTTGGCCACGATAGTCCCGTCGGCATCCTCGTCACCGATGCGTGCTTTGCGCAACCCGGGCCGACCATCCAGTATGCCAACGCGGCTCTCGGTCAGCTGGTCGGACGCGACCCCGCTGAGATTGTCGGGCTGAGCCCACGCTTCATGCAAGGCAAGGAGACCCGCCGGGAAACGCTCGACGCTTTTCACCGCGCATTGGAGATTGGCGAGCGCTTCCACGGGTATCTTACAAACTACAGGGCTGACGGTACCAAGTACCAAGCCGAGATCGATTGCCGGCCGCTGCGCAACGCCGCCGGGGTTATCGAGCACTTCGTCGCGTTCGAGCGTGAACTCGTGCGGCGTGTTGGGCGGCCGGTCGCTGGTCTGGGCGGACGTTACCAGCCCCTCAGTGTAAGTAACACTTCATTAACGGGTGCGCTTCAGCTGCTGGCGGTCTTCGGAAGCGAATAGAGTCATATTATCCTATGTTTATGTGTGTTTCTCCGCATGAAATCGATTTTAATGCCTTCCGGTGCGTTTGAAAGCCTATGTTATTTTGACATTAAGATTTAATTAGGGTCTTAGCATTAGCTTGATCCTTGTAGCTGCTGACGCGGGGGCGTGGTCGGTGCGCCAGTCGCCCGTAAGCCCTTAGCGACGACGCGCGCCATCAAGGCCCTCCGCAGCCGCAGACCCGACGGTGGTGTACCGCGCGGTTTGCAACGTTCTGGGGATACGATGCTCGCTTCACTGACAGGTCGTTCGGATCAGCGTGCCAAGCTGACGGCGTTGGATCGGTCGCAGGCGACCATCGAGTTCCAGCTCGACGGCACCATCCTCACCGCCAACGCCAACTTCCTGACGGCCATGGGCTACACCCTGGCCGAGGTGCGGGGGCAGCACCATGAAATATTCGTCGAGGCGGCTTATCGCGACAGCGTGGAGTACCGCGCCTTCTGGGATGCGCTGCGGCGTGGCACATTCCAGTCCGCCGAGTTCAAGCGCATCGCCAAGGACGGTCGTGCCGTCTGGATCCAGGCGAGCTACAACCCGGTGCTCGACCGCGCCGGCCGGGTCGTGAAGGTGGTCAAGTTCGCCACTGATATCACGCAGCAGAAGCTGCACATGATGGACCTGGAGGGCCAGATCGCAGCCCTGCACCGCTCGCAGGCCGTGATCGCCTTCACGCCCGACGGCACCATTCTGAGTGCCAACCAGAACTTCCTGGAGGCGGTCGGCTTCCACCTCGGCGAGATCCAGGGCCGCCACCACAGCCTGTTCGTCGATGCTGCCGAGCAGACGGGTGCAGCCTACCGCGGCTTCTGGGATCGGCTCGGTCGGGGCGAGTTCGTCTCGGGTGAGTTCAGGCGCATTGGCAAAGGCAGTCGTGAGATCTGGTTGCAGGCAACCTACAACCCGATCACCGACGCGGACGGGACGGTGCTCAAGGTGGTGAAGTTCGCCGTCGACATCACCGCCCAGGTGCACGAGCGCCAGCGC
The DNA here is from genome assembly GCA_050632685.1 of Methylobacterium phyllosphaerae. Lineage (GTDB taxonomy): Bacteria > Pseudomonadota > Alphaproteobacteria > Rhizobiales > Beijerinckiaceae > Methylobacterium > Methylobacterium phyllosphaerae_A. The sequence continues at coordinate 29,124 of JBOEFT010000003.1, read as the reverse complement.
CGGGTCGAAGCACAGCGGGCCATCGGCATCGACCTCGACGCGATCGGCAACGCGGTCGAGGATGTCACGCGGCAGACAGCGGAGGCCGCTGGCACGGTCGGACAGGTTTCGAACGACATCCAGAGCGTGGCCTCGGGTGCGGAGGAGCTGTCGGCGTCGGTCGGCGAGATCAGCCAACAGGTCAGCCACGCCGCAAGGATGGTCGGCGAGGCGGTCGATCAGGCCCGGCACACCGGCGGCATCGTCGAGGGCCTAAGCGGCCAAGCGGCGCAGATCGGCGAGGTCGTGACGATGATCCAGGGCATCGCCGGCCAGACCAACCTCCTGGCGCTGAACGCGACCATCGAGGCGGCGCGGGCCGGCGAGGCCGGGCGCGGCTTCGCGGTGGTGGCCTCTGAGGTGAAGGCTTTGGCTGAGCAGACCGCCAAGGCAACCGACCAGATCCGCGGGCAGATCGCATCGACGCAGGCGGCCGCGCAGGGCGCGGTAGTCGCCATCGGCTCGATCCAGGGCACCATCAGCAAGCTGGACGAGATCTCAGCGGCGATCGCGGCCGCGGTGGAGGAGCAGTCGGCGGTGACGCGGGAGATGTCGGGCAGCATGCAGACAGCTGCGCAGGGTGTGGCGACGATCGCGAGCGGCATGGAGGCGATCGCCCGGGCGAGCGAGCGGGTCGACGGCGCGACCCGTCAAGTGCGCGAGGCTGCGCGAGCAGTCGGCTGAGGAGACGGCCTCATGACCAGCATGATCGTCCCGTTCCGCCGCAAGAGCGATGAAACTTCTGCGCTCGCACGGTTCGACGTGATCGCGGCCGAGCTTCTGGCTGAGGGGCGAGCTGGGGCTCTATCGGAAGCGCGACTCGTGGCGATCCTGGCAGAGCTGCGTCAAAACCGCGTGTATTTATGTACGACGATAGCAGATCAAGTCCGGATAGAAATTGACGGACATCCTCAGTCCAGACGACTTGCTGCCAATATCAGAGCTATTGCCGGCCTAGCACTTGCGAAGCTCGATGAACTCATTGAGCTGACCGAGCAGCGCCTCGGAGCAGAATGATCGCGGTCTCCGTGACAAGACTCAATTCTTCAGCTGTATATTCTTTCTATTTGGCAATTTAACCACATTTTAACGCGCATAAATAATATTCATTCTCAAAGGATGCGCGCGCCATGATCAGCGTTTCGACAGATAGCTATCTCGCGCTGCTCCATGCGGCCCAATTGCAGGCGGCACGGACCGGGCTTCCGCTCGACGACAAGCAGAGCGTGCCTGTCGCGGTCGAGGAGCAGGCGCCTCCGCCCGCGCCGGAGAACACAAGCAACATAGTCCGCGTCGTTGATGTGCTGGTATAAGCTCAGAAAACAGACGGAGAATTTTAATGGACCAGGATCGGCGTGAGAGATTGCGCTCGACAACGAAGTTGCCCGCCCAAATCGTCGCCGAAAAGGGTCAGCGCATAACTTGCACTGTTGGCGACTGCTCAGACTCAGGTGCTTTGATTAAGGTCACAAGTGCACTCAGTCTGCCCGACGCTTTCACGCTTGTCATCGGTCATCATGGAGAAATCCAGGACGTTCGTGTAGCTTGGCGAAAAACCGATAGGCTTGGTGTCACGTTCGTTTAGTACGCGCGGAACTTGAAAAACTGACCGTTTAACTGCCCAGGCCATACAGATGCTTCGCGCGGCGAGGCGGTTCTGGTCTCAGTGGAGCCGGGCTCCCTCAGGGGCGCCTGTGAGATCGGACAGCAGCTCGTGCTCGAGGGGAACGCGCAGCGCGGCGATGACGCCGATCACGGTGCCGAGCAGGACGTCGCGCTCGAAATTCATCTCGGGATTGGGCCGGAAGCACAGCAGCGCGACGGACGGCCGAAGGTTGAGCAGGCGAGTCCGGAGCGCGGCCACGTCTAGGCGGCCGTGCAGGCCGCCTAACGTCTCGGTGATGACCCGGCCGTTGGCGATGCCGTAGGTCACGCAAATCGCGTCGCTGGCGATGCCAAGGCCGATCATCCGCGCCCGCCTTTGACACTGAGGGGCGTGCGGTAGGCGGACGTGGATGGCCAGCCGAAGCCGGCGGCGTCGACCTAGAGTCTAAAAATTGACAATCGATTGACGGGGCGAGCTGCTCCCCCGATCTCAGAGACGGACCCAAGCTACGTCGGTCAGCTCACTGTAGGAAAATTTACAGTGAGAGCATCCACGCCCGCCCTAGCAGCTTGAGGGGCACACAGGAAGCGGGCGTGGAGGTCAGCACAGAGCCGACATAAAATATTGTATTTAGTCTCAAATGACGCCGGCTATTAAATTCCGTGTCATTTGGTTTGGGCCAAGCGCACAGCCTGCCCCTCACGAATGCAGCTTGTGCATCCGGCGCAGACCGCATCATCGCCGTGCTCGACCTCATGGACGGGGACGCGGACCACGAAGACGGCGGGGACGATAAGCCGTCTCTGGCCGCGCCCGAGAACGTCACCGGCTCGCAGGTCGGTTACATGCGCGGCGGCGACCGGGGCCGCGAGGAGGCGCCCGAGATCGCGCTGCGCACCGGGGCTCTCGTGCTGGATGAGGAGATCGACCGAGCCATCCGGGAGCGGACATTCCCGGTTTCCGCAAAGGATTGGAAGCGGTTGGCATGGCGCCCCTCGAAACGCTGAGGTGTGCCTGATGCTGACCGCGCTCAGTCCTCATCCTCAAGATCGGAAACCGTATCGCTGAACGGGACCGCAAGCACGGGCTGGCCAGCCCCGTCCATAATCTCGAACGAGCAATCCATCCAGTCGCGGATCAACGGCAGACGATCTCTCGCGATCATGATCCGTGCCTCGAACAAGGCATGTTCTCGCGCGGCGTTCATGTCCACGAGATCATCACCTTCCAGGTCCACGGCCAGACCTGTGGGTCCGAGACGATGCCGGATGTTGAAGAAGTAGCGCGGCATCATGCGCCCTCGATCAGGCGGATGTACTCGGCCTCGGGCAGACCGTAGCTATCGTCTGCCACCGCCGTCAGCGCCTCGCGGTCTAGGATCGTGATCTTGCCACGCCGCGCCCGGATCAGCTGGTGCCCCTCCAGCGCCTGAACCGCCAGGGTGGTGCTGGGGCGTCGCACGCCCAGCATGATCGACAGGAACTCGTGGGTGATCTGGATGTCGTCGCCGCCGATCCGGTCCTGGCACATCAGCAGCCAGCGGGCGAGGCGCACGTCGAGGGTGTAGGAGGCGTTGGCGAACGCGGTCTGAGCCGTTTGGACGAACTGCACCTGAACGTAGCGCAGCAGCAGCCTATTCAGGGCGGCGCTCTGGTTGAGGGCTGCCCACAAGGCAATCGTCTCGATCCGCAGCATCTCGCCCGCATGCTGAACGAAGCACTCGTGGGGCATGCGATCCGAGCCCAGCAGGATGGGTATCGCGCCGACCAGCCCTTCACGCCCAATGAGGCCGACCTCGACTTGGCCGCCAGAGCCCGAGGTGGTGATCGAGCCGAACCCCGCCTCGGGGAAGTATAGCTGCTGAACCGGCTCGTGCCGCTTGATCAGCGTCAGTTTCAGTTCGGTCGTGACCGGCTCCAGGTGCGGCTGAAGGAGCGCGAAATCATCGGGCGACATCGCCTTCAGGAGGCGATTGCGGATGGCATATTGCTGAGGCTGAGACACGGCTCTGCTCCCGGTCGGGGCAAGAGCACAAGCAGTCTCCTAGGCGCCCACGGCCCGAAAGCGGTGCAGGCGATGCGATAGTATCTGCGCCCGGCTGCACAAAAGCAAAGCAAATCGCTCGTGGAAGACAATCGATAATCGGAATGTTCGATACATTACCAACCATCTGATGCGCCTAGAATTTATGATTTACAGCTGCCGGTTCAAACAACTTGATCTAATATAATGCCCATCATCAGCCGATCCGATCCAGGCCCTGGTGGCTGGGAGACCCGTGCTTCCGCCTGCAACGCAAGGTGGAACGCCATGCCCTCGGTCTCCGATCAACACGCCACGGCTATGCTCATCTGCAAGTTAGAGGGCGTCGCCCCCTCTCGAACGAGGAGCGTCAGGCCGTCGAGAGCCTTCCGGTGAGGATCAATCACCTCGACGCTCGACACGACATCGTGCGCGACGGCGATAAGCCCACGCACTGCTGTCTCGTCATCAGTGGTTGGACCTGCAGGTACAAGCTGCTCAGCCAGGGCAAGCGACAGATCCTGTCATTCCACGTCGCGGGTGACATCCCGGATCTGCTGAGCCTGCACATCCCAGTGATGGACCACAGCCTGGCCACCGTGACGAGTGCAACCGTAGCCCTCATCCCGCACGAGAGCCTTCGAGCACTCGTCGCGCAATACCCAGGTCTCGCCTCACGCCTGTGGCGCGAGACGTTGATCGATGCGGCGATCTTCCGGGAGTGGATGACCGGCATGGGCCGACGGTCGGCCTCCGAGCGGATCGCACACCTGTTCTGCGAGATGTACGTGAAGTTGCAAGCGGTGGGGTTGGCCGGTAACTACCGCTGCCCGCTCCCGCTCACTCAGGTTGATCTCGCCGATGCGCTAGGTCTCACGCCCGTACACGTCAACCGGGTGTTGAAGGACATGCGTGGCCAAGCCCTGATCACGCTGCGGAGCCACACGCTGGTGATCGAGGCGTGGGACGAACTTTTGCGAGTCTCGGAGTTTGACCCCTTATATCTGCAACTGGAGACGCGGGAGGCTGGATCAGCTTTCGTCTACAGCCCGTACATGTCACCACCGGCAGCCCCGATATCGCGGGCCAATTCGTCTTCGTGGACGATTTCTTCGTAGCGGTCTTAGTGCAACTTTCTGAAGAGCACGAGGCCATGGTCGGGATAAGGTTTCTTGAGGCCGGTTTCGGGCTGCCGAATACCGTGACCCCATCCATGTTCGCCAATCTCGATGCAGCGCAGGCTTGGATCATTAAACGGCTACTGTTTCAGGGATGACGACAGCACCGCTCTGGCCGATGTGAGTCTGCTTCCCGGCAAAAGATCAGCAAAATCGGACGGCCATCGAACGGTGTTCGCTAGGCATGAAAATGTGTCTCCGTCATCGGAACAGCAGATTAGACGCTATCTCAGCTACTCAGAGGCAGGATCGATGATCCGAGCCGAGTGCAGATCCACGCTTGTGCCTCGCTGAGATCGGAGAAGATGGGACCGGATATGTCGGAGACTGGCCCGAACCCGGCTTCCAGGAACCACTTACCCGCATCGGTTTCGTGCTGATCGGAGAGCTGGACCAAGACCGCGACGAGGAAGCCCTCGTGGAACACGAGCCGGCTGTCCTGGTCCTGGCTGCCCGTGGCAACCTGCACAGGCTGAAGCCGAAGGTTCATGCCGCGCCTCTCCCGCCCAGATGCAGGTAGTTCGGCTTGAACTCGGCCAGTGCCTCCAAGCCAGCCAGATCCAGGATCTTCAACTGCCGCCTTGATAGCTCAATCAGCCCACGCGCCCTCAAGGTCCCGAGCATGCGGTTGACGTGCACGCTGGTCAGGCCGGTGGTGTCGGCCAGATCCTCTTGGCTGATCGGCAAGGCGTAGCCGTCGCCGGCCGTCCGGCCCACGGCTCGAAACCGTAGCAACAGCTCGCACATGAGGTGCGCGATGCGCTCTTCAGCCGAGCGGCGTCCGACGTTGACCAGCCACTCGCGCAAGGTCGCCTCGTCCACCAGCGTGGCCAGCCGCAGGGCGTGGGTGATGCCGGGATGATCCCGCAGCAGCTCTTGGATGGTGGCGAGATCGATCCGAACCACTTGGCAGTCGGACAGCGTACCGATCGAGTGATCCATGGTCTTGAGCAGGGCCACGTCGAGGTCGCAGTAGTCGCCCGGAACCAAGTAGGCCATGATCTGGCGCGCGCCGTTCGCCCGCAGCTTGTAGCGGCAGGCGATGCCGTCGAGGATCAGGTAGACACCGTCTGGCTTGTCGCCTTCACGGATCAGGTCCGTGCCGGCCGGGACTAAGTGCGGGTTCGCGCTGATCCGCTCCAGCACAACCTTATCGTCGCCGGACAGGGCGGCTAAGCTCTCCAGCTTCAGAATCAGAGGGTTGTTTCTGCCGCCGTCGAGCGCAGAGGTTCCATTATTCGCGCCGGTCGTGTCGTTGTCCTGCATGCCTATAAACCGTCTTGTGAGCCGGTGTGCCGATCAAGCGAGTGGAAGTTGATCCCATGCGCCTTGGCTGGTGTACCGACTGCGTGGTCTGCAAACTGCAGACATGGGCAGTCGATACCGAGCCCTTTCGTCTGCTCGGTTTAATCTAGATCAGAGCTCGCCTGCGTAAACCATTCGGTAGCGGCATGGACGGCCTCGCCTTTGCCAAGGGCATCCGAGCGCACCTTGGCTGCAGCCGTCGTCCGTCGAGGGAAGAGGTACATAACTAGCCAACAGAGCAGTGGGCGTAGGGCCCATCCCAGCTAAGTAGGCGTGCCGCGTTCGCCGTGCAACGTGGCCGCTTCCTACAGCCGACATCCGGCGCCGCCCTCAAAGGTACAGTTGACGCCGGCCAACACTTCTCGCCCGGCACCCGAACCAGTCAGGTCATGGTAATGTACTCGCGTAGGGCCCGGTGCTCGGCTTCCAGGGTGGTAAGGCGGCGCTTGACCACGTCGCCAATGGAGACGAGGCCGACGAGTTTGCCGTGGCTGCACACCGGCACGTGGCGGAAGCGACCATCCGTCATCAGCTGCATGATCTGCTCGTTTGTGGTCTCACGCTCACAGGTGACCACACCAGAGGTCATGTATTGGGAAATCGGAGCGTCGAGCGCAGCGGCACCCTGGTGCGCCAGTGCGCGTATGATGTCGCGCTCCGAGAGGATGCCCACCACGTTCTGGACCTCGTCCATGACGACGAGAGCGCCGATGCTCTTCTCGGCGAGGAGGTGGATAGCGTCGCCGAGTGTGCGTTCAGGCTGCACTGTGACGACGGACGATCCCTTCTCGGTAAGAATGTGGGCAACGCTCATGAGTGTCCCTCCCTGAAGAACTAAGCGCATCGTCAGCCCCAGGCACACCTCGTGCGACCGACCGGCTTCGTCCCATGGGTTCCTCCCAATCGGATGCTTTGGTCAGCTCAGGTGTTGAAGACCCCCAGGTGTGCCGCTGCCTGGACGCTGAAACACGTGGCAAAGGAGAACAGAGCGGCGTCCCAAGCGGTCAGGTGATCGCGGCCGAAGGGCGGACCGGCCTTTGCGATGGCCAAACCCAGCCACACGAAGCCCGCGAGATTAAGCAGCGCCGCCAGGACCCACTGCGCGACCGAAGCTGGCACGAGAGCCGCGGTGCCGACGCAAAGCGCAGTCGATGTGATCCAGTCGGAGAGGACCGCGATGCTCGCATCCGGTGCCGTCCTCGTCCTCCGCGAAGGCTGCCGCCTGGCCGCCCACCAATGACCCTCCTTCAGGTGGAATGTCATCATCGCTTCCCTCTCGGTCTCAGTTCAACCGCTGCTGTGACGGAGGCGGGGAACGCCGCGTGGGCGCCTCACTAGCTGGCTGTGCCGGCGCATCGCCATCGAGCGCCTGTAGCGCGGCCAAGACCTCATGGAGCGGCACGGGCTCGGCCCGGCAACCCGCCAGGCAGCGCAGGGTGGGGCAGGACTCGACCACGCGAGCGTCCGAGGCCCAGGACGCCAGGACCGCGCGCTTCTCGGCAGGAGAAAGGCTGGGATAGGTCAGGACCTCGCGCGGGTGCCGGAAGACGTCGCCCGGCGCAACGAACGCCTCGAAGGCGTCAACGGCCGATGATCTGAGGGTAGCCGAGGCCATTGGACCAATATGTTCAACGGTTGTCTCAATCTGCTGCATGTGGCCCTCCTCCGGTTGAGCAAAGGCTAAGTGGCCGGCGCGACCTGTTGATCTGCACCGGCCACGTTGTCATGCGTTCAATCGTTCATCTCACGCCCTGTGTGCGGGAGAACCGCGGTCAATGCGCGGTCGTCTGCGCTGTGCCACCGTTGATGGCGATGCGCCGCCCGCGTTCTGTCAGTTTGGCCGAGCGCGGGAGCGTCACGCTGAGTACGCCGTTCTGGAATGACGCCTCGGCCTTGTCCTCCTCGACGGCGAACGGCAGGGCGATGACACGCTCGAAGCGACCGTAGGAGCGCTCCGAGTAGCCGCGCTCCTTGTCGGTCGTCTCAGCCCGCTTCTCGCCGCGCAGCGTCAGGACCCCGTCCTCGATCAGGAGTTCGACATCCTTCTCGTCCATGCCCGGCAACTCGGCCGAGACGCGAAGGCCGTGGTCGGTCTCCACCATCTCGACCCTCGGCCAGCCCAAACTGGGCATCGTCGGACTGGGCATTCCAGCACTGAGGCCGTTGAACACGTCATCGAACAGGCGGTTCATCTCGCGGTGGAGCGTCAGGAACGGGCTCATGGGCTCGCTGCGTGTCGAGTTTGGCACCGGCCCGTGCGTGCTACGGCTCCAGGGGATCAGATCTCTCACACTCATGGCTCAACTCCATCGACATCTTCTGAAGGCGTGCACGGGCCCTCGCGGACCGGTTCGCCCGCGGGAGCCTCTGTCATCGCTGAAGGGCGCGCTCAGGCGGCGTTGGCTTGGCCTTCGATCTGCACTGGCGCGTTGTCCTGGCCAACGCCGGCCTGACCGCCGCCGATGGTGATGCGACGGGGCTTCAGCGCTTCCGGCACCTCACGCTTCAGGGTCACGGTGAGCAATCCGTTCTCCAGGGCAGCACCGGTGACCCTCACGTGCTCGGCCAAGTTGAACGTCTGGCGGAACGTGCGGCCTGCGATGCCCCGATGCAGGTACTGGCGCTCGCCGTCCTGCCCCTTCCTCTGGCCCGTGACCAGAAGCGTGGTGTCATGCTGCGTGAGTTCAACCTCGTCCGGCGTGAAGCCCGCGACTGCCATGGTGATGCGGTACTCGTCCTCGGCCACCTTCTCGATGTTGTAAGGCGGCCAAGCGGCTGAGGCTTCGGCCCGTTCGGCTTGGCTCAAGAGGTCCAAGAGCCGATCGAAGCCGACGGACGAGCGGAACAGGGGAGCAACGTCATAGGTCCTCATAACCACATCCTCCAATGAGCAACGTGACTACAAGGGACACCAGATACCACGTGACCCGGCACCCATTTAGCGAGCCCATTCTGGGCCTCGCACGCGCGTAACGCCCTGGACGCGATCTGGTTCCGTAATCCACGATGATCTTTTTGGAGCGCCGTTATAGGTCGACTGACTCCCGTTATCTGCCGGAAATCCGCCCTTCCGGGCTCATACTTGAAAGCGGGCCGTCCTAGCCACCTACCGGACATCTGTCCTAATAGCGATCAAGTCGGATATTCGACCGTTTTCCCGACGAAGCGCGGAAGCCGATCGCGAGCCGCTCGAAACAGGCCAGTTTTTGTCGGATAACCGTGTCGGCTTTTCTATTGTCGGAGAAACGTGCTTTTTGATCGATCCCGACATACTGACGTCGTTACATACGGATCGCGGTCCAGGACACGAGGACGCTGACAGGACACAGGTTCACGAGCCCTCAGTACGACAGCCAGCACAGCGGATCAGTGCAATAACCACAGGGCAAGGCCGAGGACGCCGCCGATGCCCACGATCGCGGTCGAGAAGACCGGGATGAGCCAGGGTGCTCGCCCGTGAATGTCGGCTGCATCACGGACCCGCTCAGAGGCCGCCTCATTGGCGCGGGCCAGCTTGATGCGCTGGGGTGTCGGTGGTGTGCCGCCCGCCTCGTCGCAGGTGCCGAGCGGTGCCGCCCCGACATCGCCATGCCTGACCTTATCGCCGGTTCGCCCGCTGTCGATGTCGCCCTTGAGCTGGGCCGACGTCGGGTTGTCCGACGCAGGGGGCTCGCCGAAGTCGAGATTGGCGGGCGCGGGCGGGGTTTCCGAACGGAAGGTCATGGTCGTCTCTCTAGTCGGTGCGCGGCAACTCGGCCCTAACGAGCCGAGGTGAGCCGGGCGCCCTCAGTTCGGGTTGCGCACGGCGGGCTGCGGGTAGGCTGGGTTGCCGCCCGGCACGGCGCTGCTATTGGCCGACGATGCCTCATCCGCTCTGCCGCTGTCGGAGCCGGTGATTTGCTTGCGCGAGGCGGCTTGGCTCTGGCTCGCGTAGTCGGTGGGCGACGATCCGCCTTGCCAGATCATCAGTCCGGCCAGTGCGGCCAGCATCAGCCCGACGCTGACGATCAGAACGACGAGCGCTGGCTTACCGCGTCTGCCTTGTCTGCCATCTTGGGCCGTAAGTTGTTCTGCCACCTGTAACCTCGCATTTCCGCGGGTGCGGAGATCGAGGCGGTAACGGCTCGTAGGCGGCGATCGGTCCGGCCCTGCGGCGCCATGGACAGCAGCATGGCATGGGCCGCTGGCCCGTGTTGGAAGCCAGACGGCATAGGCTGAGCAGGCTTGAGCAGGTCGACGGCGCCGCCCACAGCTCCAGCCTGCCTGGATCGACCTGTGAGCCATGGCGCCACAGGGAGGGACCTCTTGGATAGAGCGCCTGTTGCCACCTTGGGTCCGCAACTGTGGATCAGCGAGGTCTTCAGGTGGCGGAACGGCATTCCAGTCAGAACGGTCGGCACGGTGGTCCCGGCCTGCCGATGTTCTGCGGGGTCATTGCGGGCACCGGGCTCATGCTCGCAGCGCTGACCATGTTGATGGCCGGCCAAGTGGCGAACGCGCATCGAACGATTGGCCATGCGGCAGATGCTTCATCGCTCTCCAGGCACCCGATGCAGGCGCATGCCGACTCGTCCAACCTGCAACCGTCAGTCCATAGCGTGAAGCCGTAGGAGAACGCTGTGGCTGATCGCTTATCCAATCGGGTCCGCTTGCTGATCATCTACTACTCGCGCAGCGGCAGCGTAGAAGCACTTGCAAGGGCTGCGGCCGAAGAAGCCCGCGCAGCTGGCGCGGAGGTGCGCCTGCGCAGGCTGCGCGAAGTCGTTGACGCGACAACCATGGCCAAGGTGGATGGGTGGAGCGAGAGTGCCGCCCGGCAGAATGCCCTCTACGAAGCTCCTACGCACGAGGATGCCGAGTGGGCGGACGCGATCCTGTTCGGCACACCCTGCTATTTCGGCGCCATGGCGACCGAGTTGAAGAAGTACCTGGACCTACTTGGTCCGCAGTGGAAGCGGGGCGCCCTGGCCGGCAAGGTCGGAGGCGCGTTCGCAGCGGCATCCTGGCCGCACGGCGGATCCGAGGTCGTCACGCTGTCTCTGTACGCACCGATGGCACATCTGGGCATGGTGATCCTGCCGACCGGCTACACCGACGAGGCGATGCTGGAGGCCGGCTCGCCCTACGGTGCGTCCGCGATCGTTGGCGCGGAGAACCGCCCACCGAGGCCGGAAGATCTCGACGCGGCGCGTCATCAGGGCCGGCGAATGGTGGCGATCGCCGGTGCGCTGATCGCAGCCGGTGAGATGCCCTGCCGCAACGTTGACAGCTAGGCCAAACCGACGTGTTAGGCCAACCGCGGTGCCCGATGCCGCTCGTGGCGCCACAGAGCCACTGCAACGCGGCGCGCCTCGTAGGTTCGCCGAAGCGATGTCCCGAGATTGCCTTGGCCTTCTGGGGAGAAGGCGTAGGTCAGTACCCCGTCCGGCCCATAGTTTCGGCGCATCTCCTCACGCCAGAGGCCATCGGCTGCCGCGAGGGCGGACTCCGTGAGGGCGAGGCGGGCAGGGTCCGGCGGGGATGAGAGCTGAGCGTTCATCTCAGCCAACGTGGCAAACCTGCGGAAGGTCCGTCTCGACACTCACCCCGCCGCCCGCCATCTTCAGCGCAGGCCCGCGCAGCACGGCCAGACCTACGACCCACTGAACCGGCGCCCCGATCAACCGAGTTGGCGGGCGAAGCGAAGGTTCAGAACCCGATCTTAAGGCGGGCGCACAGCAAAGTTTTCCAAGCCGATGTACTCCTAGGATACAACACAGATCCAGGTCATGTATTAAAGATCATTGCGTGTCGCTGTTTCCATAGAAGCAATGCGCACGATACGGATACAAGATGTATAATAAATTTTTCAAGCACTTTTCTTGTTGTGACCTACCTTCTGTTCTACCATCGCCTGGACAAGTTCGGCCAATGGACCAGTATCAGGAGGCATTGCGGCAGCACGAGCTTTAAATTCAGAGTAACGCTCGGGCATCCGCCGGAACAAGGCAGGTATTTCGCCTAAAACCGCGCGCTCTGCTGCTTCGCGAGTCTCTTTGTCGTTCCGAATGCTTTTACCATGCTCCTCTTCAACTCTCTTTATGGCATAAGCCAAGTAGCCCCAGAAGAGGAATAAGTCATCACCACCACATAATTGGATCAGGTGTTGCTCTCCCAAATCCGCTAGTGCTTTGTACCGGTCAAGCAAATCTCGTGTTTGTGCGGTAGCTTGTTCAGCAGTATAGGAAATCGTTTGTGCAATTATATTTTGAAAATCGAATGATCTTTCGAGTCTGATCTCTATTTCTTGTGCCAAAGACCTGCCCGATTTTTCAGCAGCTTGCTCCAAGCGTTCGCGGGTTTCTCGGGTCGTGCGCATGTTGAGCGGGATGCGCTTCCCCTCACCCTCCGGCAGCCTTTTGGGCATCTCGTACCTCGCGTCCTCACCGTATCATGCGTCACCTATCACGCGTCATCATCGACACGCAAGGCGTTCCTGCCATATCACTCTGTATATTGCGTCATTGGTGACGCATAACAGGAGGGCTAAGATGAGCCTCGATGATGTGATCCGCAGGGCGCGTGAAGGACTTCCGGTGAAGGTGCCCGCACTGGCCGAAGCGAGCGGTCGATCCCGCAATGCGCTCTATCAGGCGATCCGGCGGGGGAACTCGAGGCCGTGTGGCTAGGGCGTGCCGCAGTCGTCCCCGGTGCCGCAGCCCTGCGCCTGCTCGGGATGCAGCCGAGCGCCACCGCGCCGCAGGCTTCCGAGCCCATCGCCGCCTGATCCCGCTTCCGCGGGCGAGCCCCGCGGGCCGCTTATCCCGCCGCCGAGGCGGCCGGCGCGCTCAGTAGGAGATCGAAAAATGGGACTGGATGTAGATGAGGGGCGGAGCGCGTGCAGGCGCTCACACCCCTCGAATGTCGCTTCGACAGCTGACGCTCAGACCATAGCATACCAACCCGCCCCGGCCAACGGCCCAGTATGGGTCTACGACAACACGGGCGTCGTGCTCGGCGTCGTCGCCAGCCGCACCGCGGCCCGTGCCTTCCTGAGGGAGGGCGCGCGATGAGCCGCTCCAAAGCCATCCTCAGCACGCTCGCGGGTATCCCGAGAGCTGTTCACCTGGACTGGGAGATGCCCGACCGGGAGCTGTCCCAGATCATCCACGTGCTCTCGAACGCCCACGCCGATCTCGTCGTGCTTCAGCACGCGCGGCGCAGGCTGGAATGGGAACGCGCGGGCTACAACAAGCAGCCGAACTGGGGAAGCGTCTACGCCGAGAGCGGCGACGCAGAGCCGGAGGACGCGGCATGAGCGACGATCAGCGCTACTATGGCACCGCTGAGCCGCTGTGGGACTTCGTGGCTGAATGCCTCGCGCAGGTTCAGTTCTACGCGGGTATGGGCGTCGACTACGCTGCCGCTAAGGACGACCCTGGCCTAACCTACTCGACCCGGCGAGCCATCGCGGCACTCAAGCACGGGGTGGCCATCCTCAAGATGCTTGAGGAGAAGAACGCAGCTGACCTGCAGGCCCGGCAGCTCGCCAAGGCCGAACGCGAGGGCGCCGCTGCGGCGCTCGGATTGTGAGGCCGTGATGGGCGACCGCGATCCGTTCGGCGACCTAAAGGAAATGGAAGAGGCGCTGGGGAACGAGCGTTCCCTCTACTCCTACGATGATGAGGAGCCCGCGTCCGACAGGGGCCCACTGCCCAAGGTGAAAGCTAAGCATCGGCGCAAGGCTAGAGCGCCGGGCAGCAACGCGGAGCTTCTGACCGAGGACTGGGCTGCACAGGTCTTCACCGGGCGCCACGAAGGCAAGCTGCTGTTCTGCCATGATAGTGGCAAGTGGCACCTCTGGACCGGCGCCGCATGGGTGCCGAACCGCTGCGGTGTCGCCTTCCAGTGGGCGCGGGAGCTTGCTCGCGATCTACGCGTGGGCGAGGCGCCCAAAGTGCAGGCGATCACCTCGAAAGTGAGCTTCGCGGCGGGCGTTGAGCGGTTCGCGCGCGTCGATCCGGTCTTCGCTGTCACGATTGACGGGTGGGATGCCGACCCGTGGCTGCTCGGAACGCCCGGCGGCACGGTCGATCTGCGCACCGGTGAAACGCGCGCCGCGCGTCGGGAAGACCGGATCACCAAGCTCACGGCCGTCTCACCCGCCGCGGCGCCCGATTGTCCGACTTGGCTGCGTTTCCTCGATGAGGCGACCGGTGGCGACGCCGCGCTGATCCGATTCCTTCGTCAGTGGTGCGGCTACAGCCTGACGGGCCTCACCCGCGAGCATGCCCTGGTGTTCGTCTACGGACCGGGTGGGAACGGCAAGTCCGTGTTTCTGAACGTGATCACCTCCATCCTGGGTGCCTATGCCACGACCGCGGCGATGGACACGTTCACGGCGTCTAAAGGCGACAAGCACCCGACCGACCTAGCCATGCTGCGCGGCGCTCGCCTCGTAACATCTTCCGAGACTGAGGAGGATCGGGGCTGGGCCGAGGCCCGGATCAAACAGCTCACCGGCGGCGATCCGGTCTCGGCGCGGTTTATGCGCCAGGACTTCTTCACCTTCACGCCCGCCTTCAAGCTGACCATCGTCGGCAATCACCAGCCGATGCTGCGGAACGTGGACGATGCGGCGCGGCGGCGCTTCAACATCGTACCGTTCACCCGCAAGCCAGAGCATCCTGACCGGCAGCTTGAGGAGAAGCTACGCGCCGAGTGGCCGGCGATCTTACGCTGGACGATCGGGGGTTGCCTGGACTGGCAGCAGAACGGGCTCGTACGCGCGCAGAGCGTTGTTGAAGCCACAGACGCCTACTTCGCTGAGCAGGACCTCATCGGCCAGTGGCTCGCCGAGAAATGCACGGTGCGTCCTGGCGACACCACGATCTGGGAGCGGACAGCTGATCTGTACGAGTCCTGGTCGGCCTACGCGAAGGCGGCCGGCGAGACGCCTGGCACCGTCAAGGCGTTCGGGCCGGCCATGCGGCGCAAGGGCCTCATGCCGTACAGGACCACGCAGGCTCGCGGCTTCTCAGGCGTGCTGCTGCGACGGGAAAGGCCATACGGCGAGCATGACGGATGACGGATCATGACGCGTCATTCCTATTATACCGGTACACGCGTGCGCGCACGTGTAGGCCGCTTATGGCCGATCACGCGTCATCAAGCGTCATGCGTCATACTGCAAAGCCCGGCCAGCCGGCCGGCGTGCCGTGGTGGGAGTGGCGCCGATGATCGCCGTCGGCGACCAGTTCGGGCCGTGGGCTGCCGGCCTCGACGCTGCCAAGCAACGGGTCTGGCTCTGCGCGATGCGGGCACTCGCTCGCGTCCGCTGCAGCCCTCAGGCCGCCGAGCTGTGCCGCCTCCTCGCCCAGGCCGAGATTGATCCGGCTGCTCTAAAACTCACCGGCCACGCCCTCAGCGCGCTGGCCGCCACCGACCGCCGCCAGCTACATCGGCGGCGTGACGCCGTCCTTGCCCACGGCTGCCCGGACCGCCGTGAGCTTGTCCCCGTCACGTTCGGCGGTGACGAAGACCTTCGCGCCGGGGCGGATGGCCGACTGATCGGCCGGCTCATAGGAGACGATCGGCGTCCGAGGCGACACCGCCACCGTCTTCGACTCGCCGTTGCCGTAGGTCAGCGTGAGCATCTGCTCGCCGTTGGCTGCGCTGTTCTTCGAGACCGTGCCGTTGGTCATCGCGCTCTTGACCCGCGGTGCCGGAGCCGCAGAGGCCTTCACGGTGCCGTTGGTCATCGCGCTCTTCACCCGTCCGCCGCCGGCCAAGGTGTCGGGGATCGTATCCCAGTCGCGGTGTCCTTCGCCGGTTCCGCGCATGGCCTCAGGGAAGATGTGAATTTCCAGGGCCGTCGGCGGGTTGTCGCCCTTAGTGGCGGTTCCGACGAAAGAACCGTCCATGATGGCACTGAGGCTGGATTTCACCAGCGAGACGACCTTGGTTTCCTTGTTCAGGGCGATGGTCGCGGTGGTGCCGTCGATCGTGTGTACGGTCATCGATCCCGCATCGACGGCATCGATCGTGCCCCTGATGCGCTCGGGTGCTGGGGCAGCCAGAACCACGCCAGGCAGCGCCAACAGGCCAACGACGGCCGGTACCATGAACAGCTTCATGCGCTCCTCCTGAATTCGATCCGGGGGAATGTAGCGCCCGGCACCGACTCCGCCGTTCCGACGCCTTTCATCCGGAACTCATCTGTCCCGCACGCGCAGCTCGCCGCCCTCACCCGATCCGCCGCCTGAAAGGATCCACCATGTCGACCGATCCCGACCGCATGCCCCATCCCGGCCGCACCTCGGCAGAGCGCCGCGCCCTCGACCGCATCGGCTGCGGCGAGCCGCCGGCCTGCGCACAGAAGACGCTCCGCAACCTGCTGGCCGCTGGCCTGATCGTTGAGGCCGGCAGTCAGGTCCGGCGCGACGCCCTCGGCGAGTACAAAATCCCGAATTTCGAGATGCCGATCCCGGTTCACATGCAGTGGTGTTCGGCCGTTGCCGCGACCGACGAGGAGATAGCCGCGTTCGAGGTCGAAGTGGGAGCAAGCGCATGAACTGGGTGACCCCACCGTTGGGGCTGCCGACGACATCGATACGGCGGGGCACTCACCCCGCCGCACATAGATCGGCCGTCCGCCCTCGATGCGGATCAATCATCGTCGTCATCCTCACGACGGAGGCGCTCCTCACGGCGGATCGGATCGCGCCGACCGTCGCGGAACTCCTCACGACGCTCCTCGCGACGGATCTCGTCCCGGTCGCGCTCCCGCGGAGAGCGTGGGTCGACGCGAACACCGCCCGGTCCGATATCGATGCTTTGTGCAGCCGCCGGAAGGACGGGGACACTGAGCAGGCCGGCTACGAGCAACGTGCCTGTAAGAAGATGCTTCACTGTCGGCCTCCTGTAGAAGAGCGAACAACAGTCTCGGCAGGTAGCTGTTCCGGTCCACCATCAGTCACCACGCTGGCTTGGGCCGGGATCGGAAGGACCGCAACATGACCCCGGGCGAGCGCGCCGCCTACAACACCGGGGTCGAGGCGGTTCGGCAGGCGGCCCTCATCATAGCCGGGACGATCGAAGCCCAAGACGGTTCACAGAGACCTCGCCATCAGGCCGCGGTCGCCGCCCTTCATGCGCTGGCCGAGGGCGCCCGAGACCTGATGCTGCGGGACGGGGACCAAGAGGCCGGCTGACCTTCCGGCGCGCCCTGGATCACGAAACCCTATCGCCTCAACCGCCGCAGCATCGCTCGATGTAGCCGCTGCTCCTCACGCCACTCGGCCTCCGCGGCCCGCACCATGTCGCGCAACTGGACGAAAGCGACCCGCATCTGCTGCTTCATGGCGGCATGCGCCGCCGAGCGCCGGCCGTGGGTCAGAGGCGCCCTCCGGGCGCGCTCGCGCCCTTCTGGCGTCCGCGCCCCAGTGCTGGCGCCTCCGTGCATCCTACAGCGCCCGTTCGGCATGGCCGGGGACCGGCAGGCGAAGCCCTGTCGGGTGCAGGCACCACAGCGCGCCGCAGCCTGCGCGAACCGGATCCGAGACGGTGCATGGGGTGCCTTGTCCATTTGCGACATCAGCCCCGCTCCCTCTTCCGACGGGCCGACCCCCTCCCCCTACATGTTGTTGGGCACCAATGACGGCTTGGCCGCCCTCGCCGACGTGGTTGTGCTGGACGATGACGGTCTGCCGGCCTCCGGAGCGCACCTTCTGCAGGGTCATCATACCGGCCTGATAGGTCCCGCTGAGCCGAGCGAAGGTGCCAGCCATCCGGTTGGCCTCGACGCAGGCCGCCGCCTTCTTGGCCGGATCCAGGTACGTCTCGGCGCATTCGAGCTGCTGGCCCATCACGACCGCGGCCCGCATCGCCATGGTGTGCGCCGTGGCCATCTGGTGGGCCAGCATGCGTTCAAGGCTGTCGGCCGCCTGGATGGTGTCGGCGGCATCGAGGGCGAGGCCGATGGACCCGGCTTGGCTCGCCAGTTCGAGGCGCACCCGGCTGGCCTCGGAACCGACCGCATCCGGGTTGGTCAGCGTATCGACGAGCGCTGGCAGGGTGTCGCGGACAAAGTCCTCATCCGGCACCAGCTCGCCGCCCACCGTTCGGGCTGGAGGCGTGACCAGTGGCTTACGGACAACCTCTTCGATCCGGTCGGCCATGGGCGATGGACCGCCACGCTCGTCCGCCCTGATGCGGGCGGCCCCGAGGAGAGCGTCGCTGGATCGCCGTCTCTGCGCCATGTTCGCTGCTGCCTGTCGAAGCATCATCCGATCTGGCGGATGATATAGCACTTCGAAAGGTGAAGCCTACAGAGATTGCAAATCAGAAGCCGAATTTTATGTCTATCAGCACCGAGACATCTTGCCAGTGCGTGACGAACCGTGCAGAGACACGTCGACTCAAATTGGAGAGTAGAACGTGGACGAACCTGCAGAAACAATCGAGCGTGGAGCGCCCGATTTCACTGAGCTGACGACCAGCCTTGTCGCGGCCTTTGTGTCGAACAACCACGTGCAGCCTAGCGAGATCGGTACGCTGATCGCCAGCACGCACGCTGCGCTCATGGGCCTCGGTCAGGGTAGCCCCGCCAGCGCTCCGCCGACTGAGAAGCTCACCCCTGCCCAGATCCGGAAATCGATCACGCCCGACGCGCTGATCAGCTTCATCGACGGCAAGCCGTACAAGACGCTCAAGCGCCACCTAAACAAACACAGCGTGACGATCGAGCAGTACCGGGAGCGCTTCGGCCTGCCGCGGGACTACCCCTCAACAGCCGCCAGCTACTCGGCTCAGCGCTCGGCACTCGCCAAGAGCCTCGGCCTCGGCCAGCAGCGCCGGAAGGCGGCTCCGAAGGCTACAGAGCCCGCTGAGGCCATCTCCGAGAAGCCGAAGCGGGCTGGGCGGCCGCGGAAGACGAAGGATGCCGCTGAGGCATAGGGCGCTGGTCGCGTAGGTCTCACCGTAGCGGTGTTGTCATCTCAGCGCTGCCATTGAGCGTGAACCGCTCAAGTCGTGGTCCTGGCTCGCTCGTCTCACATTCCAGCCGGTTCAGCCGAGCGTTGACGGCCTCGATCCACTCCGCGTTCGTGCAGGTGTTCAGGAGTGGTTCGAGGATCCCGGCCAAGTCACTTGCGAGCGCGTCCCGGCTCATGCCGCTGAGCTTGCCGCCGCCTCTCTCGAAAGCGAGGGCCACGGCTTCACCCATAATCCGGGCCTGATCTGCTCCTGCTGGATCGGCGGTCGCGCTGCCTTCTTGAGGTCGCATCGTCAGCATCAGCGCACCCGGGGGCTCGGCATTCTGTCGATCGCCCCATGAACCCCTTCGGCGCCTAAACCGTTGCACGACGAATTCCGCCCAGCAGGGGGCATCCATGGCCGAAGCAAAGCAGATGGTCGACGCGCTGGTGCGCGAGCGGCAGGGCAGCACCATCGCCGCGACCGCCGCTCTGGGTGGTGTTGCCTTGATCGTCGGTCTTGCGTTGAAAGTCCTCCCGGGGCGTGCGCCCGCGCCGGCCCCGATATCGCCCTCGCAGGACGCCGGCCGGCCTCCTACGCCGCACACGCCCTTTGATCACACTGAGGTCAGCGAGGACGAGGCCAAAACCATGTTGCGGGCCATGGTTGCCGCCACGATGGCAGATGGCCTCATGGATGCCGCGGAGCGGGAGCGTCTCTACAGCGCCCTCACGGCTGCTCAGATCGGCGTCGCTGGTCGAGCATGGCTCGACAGGGAACTGGCCGAGCCGGTCGATGTCGACGAACTCGCGGCCGGGGTGAGCACTCCAGAACAAGCGGCTCGCATCTACGCTGCCGCTCGTCTCGCGATCGAACCCGACACCTTGCAGGAGCGGCAGTTCCTCAAGATGCTAGCTGAAGCACTGGACGTGCCGGCCGAAGCGGTCGCCCGGTTCGATGAGGAACTGGCTAGCTGACGCCGTGTTCAAACATTAGCGCGCCCCTACAGAAACCCGCTCCCCGAGTGCCCCTTGAAGGCATTGGCCCGCTGGATGTAGCCGACCACCGACCGCGGATCCCGGTTCCGGCTGTGGCCCATGATCCGCGCGAGATCCGCAGCTTAAAACAAGCTGGTAGCTACCAGCTATCATTTCTTAGCACTGCTTTGCTCCAGCAGCTCGACAGCGCGCTCGAACGCCTCGCCCAGACCCCAGCCCTGCGCGTCCGCGACGCGGGTAAAGACGTCGATCGTCTCTGGCTTTAGCTTGAGGTTCAGCTGGGCCGTGCGGCCTGTCCGGCGGCGGCGCTGCTGTCGCGGCGTCACTGCCGCTTGCTCAATCTTCACTGGCTCCCGGCTTCGAAAGCCGGTTGCTTCGGCCGCCTGCTTCGTGATTTCGGCTGTGGGTTTGTCGTCACGCGACTTCGGCTTGGCCCAAGCTGTCGGGTCGATGTCGTCGAGTTCGTCACCGAACCCGAGCGAAGCACGCTCTTTGCCCGCCATCATGCTGCCGACCTCTCGTTCGCTGCCGACTTGAGCTTCGACACCACCTCCCCTGCGAACTCGCGAGCATTCTGGATCGCTTTCTCAAGATTGCTCGTCTGCGTGGCAGCGAGGCCCGCAAGCGTACCCCCAAAATCGAAGAGGTCCTTGAAAGCGGCTCGCTCCACGATCGCCGTCTCGAACATCGCGATGCCGCCGGCCTGCAGCTGCTCCTGCACGTTGCGCAGAGCACGGGATGTTACGGCTGCTCCGGTGCGTGTGAGCAGGACCGCGTGGGCGATCCGACGGCGAGACAGTTTCTCTGAGTTACGGATGAGACGGATGGTCTTGGCCGCGCCCTTGGCATCCATGCTGGATCCCTGAGTCGGGATCACCACTAGGTCCGCCATGCCGATGGTGTTGGCTACTAATAAGCTAGCGGTACCTTCCAGATCTACGATGACGAAGGCCGCGTCGCGCTCAGCGGCGTCAATTGCGTCGACCACACTCTCTTCGGTCACATCGCTGATAATGTTGACGTTCTCAGGCTTGCCGGGCAGCCTCGCCCACTGACTGATCCAGCGCTCTGGATCGGCGTCGATGATGGTGACGGACGCTCCTTTGGAGGCCAGCTCGGTCGCTAGCAGCAACGCGCTGGTTGATTTTCCGGACCCACCCTTCGGGTTGGCAAAGGCGATGACGGGCATGGTTCCTCCGAGCTTGGATGCCTCTACGCAGCACGTCACGCGTAGCTTAATAGCTAGCTAACAGATACCTCGCGCTAGGCGATAGCTAGCCGGTGGCTATCGAGTAGCCGACGGCTAATGCCTAGCTTTCTGGTAGCTAATATTAGCTGGTAGCTACCTAGTAGGGTCGTGCTGCTGGAGGTGCGGCACACGGCGATCTCACGCCTTCGCTAGCACCCTTCGGATCTGAGCGGCCGACCATGCTCCACCGCGTGCTGCTGGGATACCCCGCTCGTTCAACGCCGCCGCGATCTGGCGCAGAGAGATGGCGCCCTCGGCTCGCACGCCGGCGAGCACCGAGGCGAGGTCGTCGGCCCGCTCCTCGGCCCGCTGCGCTTGACGGGCCCGCCCGCGCACCTGCCCGACCTCCCGGTTCGACAGGTTCTCCGGCTTGCCCAGCTGCACGCCCCGGGCCTTCGCGGCCGCCAGCGCCGCCTTGGTCCGGGTCGAGATCATCTTGCGCTCGGCCTGGGCGACCACGGCCATGATGCCCACCACCAGCTCGTTGGCTTCCGGCATATCGGCCGCCACGAACCGGACGCCGGCCTTCTGCAGGTTGAGCAGGAACGCCGCATCGCGGGACAGCCGGTCGAGCTTGGCAATGACCAGCGTGGCGCCGTGGAGCCGGCAGAGCGCCATGGCTTCCGCGAGGCGAGGGCGGTTGTCCCGGGATCCGCTCTCGACCTCGACCAGTTCGGCCACGTGGCGCCACGAGCCGCCCGCGAGGAAGTCGGCGACTGCCCGTCGCTGAGCCTCCAGCCCGAGGCCGGATCGGCCCTGCCGCTCCGTCGAGACCCGCAGGTAGGAGACGAAGGAAGCCAAGGCGCTCACCGCGCACTTCCTGGCTCCTCTGCCGCATCCTGCATTGCCTTGGCCCAGTGCGGGCAGGTGTGCGACCGCAGGTCCTTCAGGTGCCGACGCTCGTGGACGTGCTCGCACAAGCGCAGGAACTCTTCCGTCCAGGCCACTGTGTCAGCCAGACCCTGATCGGCGGTCCCACAATCCTTAAGGCCGCAGCGCGGACAGATAGCCGTCTTCATGGCGTAGTGAAGCCTATCCGGAAGGGTGTCGCGTTCGGTCGAACGGTCGTTTAACCGGATGAAACACCCGCCCGTGATGACGCCGGGGACACACCAGAGCTTCCCCAGGGCACCTCTCGAACCCATGTCAGGATTATCCGCCGCCGACGCGGTCGGGATGTGCGCGAGGCCGGGCGAGCCGTGATGATATGGTCGCCCGGCCGTCACCTGCACAGCGAGGTCGCTTATCAGACTGGCGAGGCGCTCTCGGCTTCCTGGTTCAGCCGGCCCCCAGCGAAAGTCAGGCTCGCCGTGTAGACGACAACGTCGCTCTCATTGCGAATAGCCATGGTGAAAGCCTGATCGTCACTGCCCGACGGGATCGCGAGGCGCGCGATCTCCGGCAGGGTCAGCATCGCTTCTCTGCGCGCTGCTTCCAGGTCTGCGCACAGGGTTCCGTGGTCGTCCCGATGGGGCTCGCCATCATGAAAATCGAAGAAGTAGCGCGGCACCCGCGCCTCCCTGTCGTGAGTGGCACCCTCTCGTAGCTAACCTGCTGCCCGGAACAGGAGTTCTGTGTGGCATGATGGCCATCGCGGCCGCTTATCGTGATACACCCCCTCATAGGGGGAAACGCTATGAGGGGGCCTCGGCAGACGGAACCGCAGGTCCTCCTGCGCAAGGTGGAGAGCATCGCCCTCTTCACCTTGTCCGAGACTGAGAAGGCGGCGCTCCTGACTCTGCCGCTGCATGTGGCCATCTTCGAGACCGGCCAGGACCTCGTGCGCGAGTGTGACCGTCCTTCGCAGTGCTTCGCTGTCCTCGACGGCTTCGTCTCCGTCTACAAGACCACACGGTCCGGCAAGCGCCAAGTCATGGCCTTTCACGTTCCGGGTGACCTGCCTGACCTCCAGAGCCTGCATCTGAAGATGCTCGACAACAGCATCTCCGCGGTCGGCCAATGCCGGGTCGGGTTCGTCCAGCACGACGCAATTCGGCATCTGATGCGGGCGCACCCACGGCTCGAGGCCGTGTTCTGGCGCTCCACCCTGATCGACGCGGCGCTCGTCCGCGAGGGGATGTTGAATGTCGGTCGGCGCGAAGCCTATGCCCGCATGGCCCATCTCTTCTGCGAGCTGATGACGCGCTTGGAGGTGGTCGGGCTGGCGCCCGACCGCACCTGCCCATTGCCGATGACGCAACCCGAGCTTGCTGATGCGCTCGGGATCACTCCGGTCCATGTCAATCGCACGGTGCGGGATCTGAAGGCCGCCGGCCTGATCACGCTGCGCAGCAGGCAGCTGACGGTGAACGACTGGGAGGGGCTAAAGGCGGCCGCGGAGTTTGACCCAACCTACCTGCATCTGGGTAGCCGCGACGCGTGATGTACAGGGTAGGGGCCGCCATAACTCTCCGCCATGGCCAAAGAGATCCCATCCGTCGGCGACCTGCGCCGCAAGTCCGAGGTGACGGACGAGGACCTCGAGGCCGCGACGGCAGCCTGAGGCTATCAGGGCTGACAGGGTTCGTGTGGCCATGACCCGACTACCTTCGATCCGTGTCCGCATTCTCGACGCCCTTGCCGACGAGCCCATGACCGCTCTGCAGCTTGCCGAGCGGGCTGGCATCACGGCGCGGCGGCGAGGTGAGGTCGTCAGACTAGCGTGTGACGTCCTGGAAGATGAAGGTCTGATCGAGCGCGTAGAGGGTCGACGCCGTCCGAGGTGGCGCAGGTCTACGCGCTCCACGGCCGAAATGTGCATGTCGTCGAGTTCGATGGCGCCGGGCCTCGACGAGCGCTTAGCACGTGAGCTGGTCCAGGGCCTCGTACAGTCCGCCATCGCCCGAGGGGTCGACCCAGCCGCTCGGCTCCAGCAGTTCCGCACGTTGCAAGAGGCGGCGATCGCGATGTCGCGAGACCCTGCCGTGGCTCAGACTGCCGAGCAGCTCGTCCGTGCGATCGACGTCACGCTGCAAGAGCTGGCCGCAGTAAAGTCGTAGGCAGGCGGATGGCCTGTACGCGCTGGCGCGCCGGAACGCGCAGACGGCGACGGTGATGGTCTCACGTGTATGTGAGGCGACATGCGATCACACACGGCTACGATCTGTGCCTTCACCCCTCCAAGGTGGAACAACCTTAGCCCGCTCGGAACCCCGCCGCAGCGGGCTTTCTTGTGCACCCCGTCAAACCTCATCGAGCACGATGCGGCCCGCTAAGGTAGCTATCGATAGGTCCTCGCCCTCGGCTGTGGACGTGCGCACGTGGTAGCCGGTCTTTTCCAACTCCTGGATTTTCTCAAGCGCCTCGGTGGCCGTTTCAGCCTGATGGACGACACTCGGCTTCTGGATGTTGGCGAGATTGGCGCCAGCGATGATGTAACTCATAGACTCTCCTGCAAGGCGCCCTGCATAGGTCAGCTAGATGGCGATCGCGAGGCTGAGCGCCGGGCCTAAGCGATGGCGGCCAGCAGCAGGCAGGCGTAAGAACGTCGAAATCTGATCACAATAAGTTGCAGCGCCCGGTTACAGCTGTGGCATGATCGTTAACTCTAGTCGTTCATACTTTCGGCCTGCAACGGGCGCGACGATGCCTCAGCGACAAGCCGCCCCACAGTATCCGGTCGTCCTTCCCGCCTTGTGCCTGCGTCACGACGGGACAGAGTTCCACGCTGTGACCGTAGATATGTCGACCGATGGATTGAGGCTGCGGTCGGCGACGCTGCCGGTCATGGACGAGCGCCTAGTCTGCAACATACGTGGCGTTGCAGCGACGGAGGTCCGCGTCGCATGGGTCGGCGCCTGCGACTTCGCCGTCCGAATTACCAGCCGGGACCCCAAGCCGGGCGAAGTCGCGCGCCGCCTCATCGAGATGTCGCGCCAGCAGGCCAAGTCGTCCGAAGATGTGCGGATTGACCGCCGGATCGTGCCTCTGAAGACGGCGGTACGGGTCACGCTGGCGGACACCACAGACGTGCCGGCGACGATCTTGAACCTCTCGGCTTCTGGCGTAGCGCTGCAGCTCGACGCGGTGCTTGCCATCGGCGAGGAGATAGTAGTCGGACGGCGGCGAGCAATAGTCTCGCGTCAGATCCCGCAAGGCATCGGCGCAGCCTTTATTGAGTCGCTTGACGACGCATTCGGCGAGCACACGGTACTCTAAAGAAAAGTCGCGGAGCCGAAACCGCACAGCATAGACCGATTGGCAGGGCATAAAACATCCACCGGGGGCGGGGCGTTGGCTCAGGTCTAAATACGCGGCGGGGACCAGGACCACGAAATCGAGGCGCCTGAGACCGTACTGCCCGAGGTCGTAGATCCTCCTATGCCGGAGATCAGCCCGCGCGGTGGCGTGCTCACGGCCTGCGGATTGGTCTTGATGGACTTCGTGGGCCTGTGACGCGCCCACAGCTCAACGTGAGCCGAAAAGGTGATGGGCGGCAAGATCAGTCGCGCATTCACGTCCGAGGGGCGGCCATGGATCACGCCCGATGGTCAGTACCGCGGAGGCACCCAAGGACCGGTAGTCGCGCGGGTTCTGGCCGTAAGCCTCGCGGAATGCACGGCTAAGATGCGAGTCGCTGCTGAAGCCGTAAGCCGCTCCGATTTCGCCGATGCTGCGTCGTTCTCGTGGGTCATCGAGGGCAGCACGCACAGCCGCCAGACGCTGCCGCGCGAAGTAGCGCGCCACTCCGCCCTCTGGTTCGAAGAGACGGTACAGCTGCGACCGTGAGAGGCCGAGCGTCTTCGCCATCTCGTCAATGCGGAGCGGCGCGGTGAGATGGCTGCGGACGAACCGTTTGGCGATCCTGAGCCGAGCGGCATCGAGCGGCCGGCTTGCGCAGGCTGAATTTTCGCGGGAGGGGCGCGCACAGGCCGCAAACATGTGGAGTGTCGCTTGAGCGAAATGGGCGGCCTCCGCCACTCCAATCTCATGCCGATGCGCTGCTAGGCTCCGCATATGATCGGCAAAGAGGGAACCGGCGCCTCCGGTCAGGACCAACCCGTGCAACGCATCCTCGTCGGGCAGCACAGAGGCGACGGCTGCCCGTGGCAGGCCGATGATCAGCGAGTTTGTTTCTGGCGCACGGCTGCGGCTGTAGGGCTGGGACAAGTCGTGGAGGCTGATCGCGCCTGCCGGAACATCGAAGACCCCGCGTTCCGTCTCGACGCTGGAAAGGTGCTGACGCAACAGCAGAAAAAAGCTGTCATAGCCATCCTGCCGGATCCTGGATCGAGACCGGTCAAGGCCCTGCGGCGCAGCGTTGACGACGCGCAAGATCATCGAGCCGACCTGCGCGGTCTCGATGGTGCCCGAGAAGCCATGGGGATCGGCGTCGAGATCAACAGCGGGATAAAGCGCGCGCCAAGCATCGAAACGGTCGCGCTCGGGCAGACTATCAGTGGAGAAGATAGATTGAGGGATACGGCTCACGATGTTTGTTCCGCCAATCGACGACCCCAACTGATCCTACCTCCGCACAGCCCGCCCCTCTGTTTTCTCTGAAGCACACATGCAAGTCTCTGGGACGTAGGCAACCTCAAGATCGTGCGCTGGGACTATCTTGCGCGCGCGGCCGTGTTCGGCGCTATCATAAGATAGCGCTCCTCTCGCGCCACGAACCGCGTGTGGGCGGCAGAGGAAATTCATGATTGGTGCAAGGCGCGCTGGTAAATACGTCCGCGTTTGGGCAGCGAAGACTTGGGCAGCGAAGACGGTGTGTGAAGCCCGGTTGATATGGCGGCGCCGGCCCGTGGCTCGCATCGTTCGCTGGATCGGAGCCTCCTGCCGGAGGTGCGCGGGTTCGGCTCGGAAGCTCTCCGCCCAACCCGCATCTGCCGTTGCAAGCCCCAGCTGGCGACGTCGTCATCCTGACATAGGACTAGACCTTCGGCCGTGTTGCCCGGTGATTGCCGATTTGAGTCGGCCGGGATCAGGAGGCTTTCCGTCTGACATCCTGCCGCTCGGCCTGGCCGCCGGGGCGTCCGAGGCCAATCGCTCTCGCGAGTTGTGAGCGCTGCTCAGCGTAGCTCGGGGCGACCATCGGGTAATCAGCCGGAAGGCCGTAGCGGTCGCGATAGCTGCGCGGGTCGAGGCCGTGAGCGCTGAGGTGCCGCTTGAGCGTCTTGTAGGCTTTGCCGTCGATGAAGCTGACGATCCCATCGTCCCGGACCGACTTGCGGACCTGGGCTGGCGTCGGCTTCTCGACACCCGCGTCCGGAGCCACACCACTTGGACCACTCGCGGTTGCGAGCCCAGAAACCGCGCCGTGCACCTTCGCGATGAGGGCCGGCAGCTCGGCTGGTGGGACAGGGTTGTTCGAGACGTAGGCTGAGACGATCTCGGCGGCCAGCTCGGTAAAGTTGAGACCGGCTTCTTGTTCTTCCTCGTTCAAGGCTTTTGCTCCTGCAGTTGTCCAAGGCTTCCGCCGATGATGCAGATGTGCAGCAAAAGCAAGTCCGATAATTCCGTTGCGCACAATCGATCTGACCGTCGATATAAACTTCGCACGTCATCGACGCGTGCTTAATCGGCGAAAGGATCTGTTTTAAATTCATTCTAATTTCCGCCCGGACAGCCAATGAGTGGCGGCAGCGAGAATCCCCGAGAGATCCACGGGCTGCCACACGCCGCTCAGGTGCAGAGGGAAATGCTGAAGTCCCTCCAAGACTACGGCGTCCGAGTGATTGACGGCGCAACCGCGCGGGAGGAGGCTCGGCCTGGGGGCGGCTACGGAGTTAGCCACCATGAGCAACTTCGATCACATCCTGAACTGGAAGCTTCTCGCGGGTTCTCACACCTTCCCCGGCCTAGACGGCGGCACCTGTATCAATGAAGCGGCGATTGTGGCGTGCGGTTTTCCGTACCAGTCCGTTCTTTCAGCGAGTTCCATGCCCGACTGCTTCTCACGCCCGATCTGTGGGCTCGCCATGCGGTTGAACGACAATGCGACGGACACGCAGCGCCAGCGGCTGCTGCCGTTCGTGACCCGGTTGGCCTGTGCGGACACGCCAGAAGTCGAGCGTGAACGAGGCCGGTACATCGACGCCCATATCTATCGAGGCAGGGTCTTCGCACTCGAATTCCAGTTCGATGAGGAGCTGCGTGTCTTAGAAGGTGCGCTCGCTATCGGGCGGCCGGCGGATCCGCTCGGCATGGACGCGGCGGCAAGCCGGCTGGATGCGGCGCGGGCACCCGGTACCCCGGTAAAGAAGCCAGCAGGCTTCTTGTCCACGAAGGTGAAGTCGTGGCTTAGCCTGCAGAAGACACCCGAGGATGTTGGGTGACGCCCAGCTGCGGGGCGGTGCTGCGCAGGCGCTGGCGCAAGGTCAGGAAGCCCGCAGAAGCTGCTCGGCTTCCTGCTCAGGGTCGGTCCTCTCAAGGTTGAGCCGCGCCTGCATTCCCTTGCCAGGCTTGAAGTAGACATGCGCCCTTGCCGGGACCGTCACCTGCTTGCCGGTTCGGGGGTTCCGGCTGACGTGGGGCTCACGGTCCCGGACGCAGAACGATCCGAAGTCGCGCAGCTCGACTCGGTCGCCCTGGACCAGCGCCTTCGAGATGACGCGGAGGACCGTGTGCACGACGGCCTCGCACTCCTGAGCTGTGAGGTGCGGGGTCTGCTGCGCGATCCGGGCGATCAGCCCTGACTTGATCATGGGCGCAGTGTGACGAACCCCTGGGCGGACGCGCAAGTGCGAGGCCGCACCGTCCCCCGCAACGTTGACTTAACCGTGCCGCCCGGCCGACATGGACCGTTCCGGCCCGGCTGCCCTTGGC
>JBOEFT010000002.1:2807500-3057077 GCA_050632685.1 Methylobacterium phyllosphaerae | reverse complement strand
TGAGCTTGGCCACCGCCGTGTACGGCCGGCCGTTGCGGCCGTCGTAGAGCACCCGCACCGCGCCCCCGTCGGGCAGCCGGACGCGGCCGGAACCCTGAACCTGCAGGACCAGCAGATCGACGGCGTCCCGGAGCCACAGGATCGGCTTCGCATGCGCCCCGAGGGCGCCGTCGTCGATCGCGGCGCGGTCGGGGTAGGGCGCGAAGCCCTCCGGGGTGGCCTGGGCTGCGCGCAGCCCCGCGTCGAGTCCCGGACGCGTCTCCCCCGGCCCGAAGGAGACGAGGTCGTCGGGACGGGCGAGCACCGGCGTCGGAAAGTCGGGGCCGGGTTGGAGGGAGCCGGACAGTTCGGGCTCGAAATAGCCGGTCAGGAAGCCGGGCCGGTCCGCGCCCGGCCGTTCGATCCAGAAGGCCTCGAACCGGTCGCGGAAGAACGTGGCGGCCTCCGTCGCGGGATCGGCGGCGGCCGCGCACGCCTCCCGCAGGGCCGCCGGATCGCCCGCGACGGCGGCGGGCTGGGGCAGGGCAGGGGGCGGCGCGGCGCAGACCCGGCGGAACGCCTCCAGGGCGGATGCGGGATCGGAGCCGGGAAAGCCCGGCAGGTCCGTCACGGCGACGGGCGTCAGGACCGCGTCGCCCACCGCCGCCGGTGCGGCGGAGGCGGACTGGTTCAGGATGAGCGCGAGGAGAACGGCCGGGAGAATTCCGGACCGGGCACGGGACATCGGCACGGCGAGACTGTCACGGTACGGATGTCACGGCCTCAGGCGCCGGCCTCGGTGGCGACGAGCTGCCAGTTCGGATCGCGCGAGCCGAGGGTGCGGGCGAAGGTCCAGACGTCCGGCACCTCGACCACGGTCTCGGCGCTGCCGTCCACGACCTTCCCCTCCGCGTTGCGGGTGGCGGTGATCAGGTTCGACAGGAAGCGCACGGTCACGTGCGCCACGCGGTTGCGGACATCGACGGCCACGATCTCCGCCTTGTCGATGGAGACGAAGGTGGTCTCCAGGGTCTGCCGGGTTCGCTCGCGTTCGGCGATCGCCCGCTCGAAGGCCTCACCGACCTCCTTCGACAGGAGGCCGCGCAGGGTTTTCCGGTCGCCCTTGGCGAAGGCGATCATGATGGCTTCGTAGGCGGATTTGGCCCCTTCGACAAAGGCGCGCGGATCGAAGCTCGGCTCCGCCTGGACGCAGGCCTCGAGGCCGCGGGCGACCTCGGATCCCGGCTCGGCGATGCCGCGCCAGTCCCGCGGGGCGGCGGTCGGCGGCGGCGCGGCCTGAACCCGGTCGGCGCCGGGCAGGCGCACGACGTTATCGCCGTCCGAGCGGGCCTGCGGCTCGGTGCGGCTGCGGTCGACCGGTTTGAACGGCGAGCGTTCGGCCCCGGTCTTCTGGCCGAGCACCGAGCGCAACCGCCAGATCACGAAGACGGCCAGCGCCAGGAAGATGATCGTCGTAACGTCGAAACTGTCCTGCATCACCGATCCGATGGTGGCCGCGGCGAGACCCTGCGCCCCTTGCTCAGGTCAGGCCCGGTGCGGCGCCGGCAAAGCGCGCATAATCAGGCCGACTCATATCCGACCAACGCGCCGGGAGCGAGCCGGTTGTATCCGGAGGTCGGCCGATCCCGCACGCCGATGCGATATGGGTCGCGGAGGCCGCCTGCGCCAGCGCCGCGCCGGCTCGCTTGTCCAGGCTCGGCGCGCGTGTTAGCGGCCCTGCCGTTTGGGGCCGTTCCTCGGCGCGATCCGGCGGCGCCCGCCGTGACAACAACCCGCGCCGGCGCTGCCGGTCGATCGAGAAGGATGATCCGCATGGCCGACTCCCCGGCAGCGAACGGCAACGGCGGCGGCATGCCGCAGGGCGATGCGCCGACCATCAACGCCCTGGCGCAGTACACGAAGGACCTGTCCTTCGAGAACCCGAACGCACCGCGCTCGCTGCAGCCCAAGGAAGGTCAGGGGCCGCAGATCAACATTCAGGTGAATGTGAACGCGCAGCAGCTCTCCGAGACGGACTTCGAGGTCGAACTCAAGCTCGAGGGCGACGCCAAGCTCCAGAACGAGGTGCTGTTCGCCTTCGAGGTGACGTATGCGGGCGTCTTCCGGCTCCTGAACATCCCGGCCGACCAGATCCATCCGGCGGTGATGATCGAGTGCCCCCGCCTGCTCTTCCCCTTCGCCCGCCAGATCGTGGCCGAGGCGGTGCGCAACGGCGGCTTCCCACCGCTGTACATCGACCCGATCGACTTCGTCGGCCTCTACCGGCAGAAGATCATGGAGCAGCAGGGCGCGCCGGGACCGCTCGCGTCCTGAATCCGAGACCGGCGGCCCCTCAGCGGCCGCCGGGACCGCGATAGGCCGCCGCCAGGGCGCGCAGGGCCTCCGCGGGGCGCCCGGCCAGGCGGCGGGCGCGCAGCACGACGAAGGTGCGGGGCAGCTCAGGCAGGCCGAACCGGCCGCCGACCTCAACGGCGCCGGGCGGCGCCGTGCTCGGCGCGAGGGCCGCCACGGCGAGCCCGGCCATGACGGCCGCTCCCACCGCCAGCACGCCGCCCCCGACGAACACCTCCGTCCAGGGCAAGCCGGCGGCGTCGAGGACGCGCATCGCCGCGCCCCGGACATTGCAGGGCCCTGCGAGGCCCGCGAGCCGCAGCGTCTCACCCGGCCGGGGCGCGGGGAAATCCGGTGCGGCGAACCAGCCCAACCGCTCCTCCGCCAGGATCGATCCGCCCACGTCGGACACATCCTCGGTCCGCAGGATCACCGCGTCGAAACCTCCCTCGCCGGACGCGCCGAACGCCGTCGCGAGGTCGCGCGAGGGCACGATCCGCACCTCCGTGATGAGCCCGGCCCGATCCAGCCCCAGGCGGCGCAGCAGCGCGGGCAGGTCCGGTCCGGCGACGTGGTCGCTAATTCCGAGGCTGAGCCGGGCCGGCGCCGCGGTCACCACGTCGGCCACCGCGCTGTCATGGGCTTCCAGGAGGCGCCGTGCCGCCGGCAGGAACACGGCGCCCTGCCGGGTCACGTCCACGTGCCGTGGGGTCCGGTCCAGAAGCCGCGTGCCGAGCCTGTCCTCCAGGCGCTTCAGGCGCAGGCTGATCGCTGCCTGCGACGTGGCGAGCGCCTCGGCGGCCCGCGTGAAGCTGCCGAGATCGACCACCCGGACGAAGGCCACGACACCCTCGAGATCCAGAGGTCGATCGGACGCCATAACCAAACCTTATCGCAGATATCTCTGACGATATGTCGCCGTTATCGTGGCTGCATGCAAGTCTCGCTCATCGTCAGGAGCGTCCCATGCTGATCACCCGTTACCGGCATCGTCTGCCGACCGACTACGCCATGGACAGGATCCGCGAGCGCGTCGCCGCCCGCGCGGCTGCCTGGGACGCGGTGCCGGGCCTCGTCTTCAAGGCGTTCGCGATCGAGGATCGGGCGCGTGGGGCGGCCGCAAACGCCTACAGCTCCCTGTATCTCTGGCGGGATGCGGGCGCCGCGGCCGATTTCCTGGCCGGATCCGGTTTTCACGCCGTGATCGAGAGTTTCGGCCGCCCGCGAATCGAGACGTGGCTGGCGGCCGCTTCCGCCTTCGGACCGAGCGCCAGGGCCTGCGCCCTCTCGGAGGTGACCCGGCTCGTCGCCCCGGTCGAGGATCTCGCCGCCCTGCGCGACGACGAAGGACAACGCGGGCGCGACATCGCGGCGGAAAGCGACGTCCTCGCGACGATCGCCGGCCTCGACCCGGACGGATGGCGGCTCACCCGGTTCACCCTCCGCGCCGAGGCGGCGGCCGGGATGTCCGGGACCGAGATCGCCCATCTCGCCACGCCGGGCCTCGCCGCGGCACGCGGCCGCTGATCATCCCCTCTGTCCAGGACCCGAGCCATGCCTCTGACCCGCATCTCCCTGCGCGCCGGGACCACCGACGCCTACCGGAAAGCCCTCGTCGCCGGCGTGTACGACGCCCTGCGCGAGACTTTCGCGGTGCCCGAGGGCGACCTGTTCGCCCTCGTGCACCAGCATGACGCGCCCGATTTCGCCTACGGATCCAACTATCTGGGGATCGTGCGCAGCGACCGTCTCGTGATCGTTCAGATCACCGCCAACGCCACGCGTGGCACCGCCCAGAAGCGCGCCCTCTACGCCGCCGTGACGCGCAATCTCGCGCGCGATCCCGGCTTGGCGCCGTCGGACGTCTTCATCAACCTCGTCGAGGTCAATCCGGAGAACTGGTCCTTCGGGGACGGGCTGATGCAGTACGGACCACCGGAATCCTGACGCCGGGCGCGCGGACCGGTCCGAGGGCCGCTGCGACGCTGCCGGACACCGTCAAGGCTTGACCGTTCCCGAGTCCGCGTTCAGGTCCCGAGCCCGAAACGGCTCCAGGATCACATGGCCCCCACCGCAAACCTCGCTCTGATCAACCTTTTCACCGGCGACATCCAGGGGGGCTCGGACCTTTCCTCGGAACCTGGCTGGCGGAGTCGGCCTCGTGGAGCCCGGCGCGGGTCGGGTTCGTCATCACGCTGGTCGGATTCGGCACGCTGTTCCTGAGCGGCCCGTTCGGCGCGCTTGTGGATCGATTTCCGCGTCCGCGCCTGCTAATCGCGCTGGCCTGCGCGGCGATCCTGATCGGGACGCTGTCGCTCCTGCCGGCGCGAAGCCTCCCGGCGGTTCTGTGCGCCCAACTCCTCGCCGCGGCCGGGGGCACGCTTCTGCTGCCCGCCGTCGCGTCGCTGACCCTGGGAATCGTCGGCAAGGATCGGTTTCCGGCGCAGCAGGGGCGCAATCAGGCCTTCAATCACGTCGGCATCCTGATCGCGGCGGGGGGCATCAGCCTCGGCACGGGATATTTCGGTCCCGCCATCGCCTTCTGGGTGCTCGGCGGCATGGCGGTGGCGGCGATCGTCGCGACCCTGACGACCCCGGCCGGGGCCTGGAACCGCCGCCGCGCCGTGGGCTGGAAGGAGGATGACGCGGAGGAGCCGCAGCGCAGCGGCATCCGTCAGGTCCTCGGGAATCGCCGCCTGCTAGTTCTGACCGTGGCGCTGACGCTGTTCAACCTGGGAAACGGCGGCATGCTCTCGCTGCTCGGCCAGAAGTTGGTGGCGACCGCAGCCGATGCCACCACGTGGACGGCGCGATACGTGATGGTGGCGCAGCTGGTGATGGTCCCGGTGGCGCTGTTCGCCGGGTCGCTCGCCGACAAGCGGGGACGCCGTCAGCTGCTGATGGTCGCCTTCGCGGTGCTCCCGATCCGCGCGCTCCTGTCGGGGCTGATCGACGATCCGGTCTGGCTGATCGCCGCCGAGGTGCTGGACGGCGTGGCCTCCGGCATCGTCGGGGTCGCGGTGCCGGTGGTGGTCGCCGACCTGACCTGGGGATCGGGCCGTACCCAGACGGCGCTCGGCAGCGTCAACGCGGTGCAGGGAATCGGCGGTGCCCTGTCGGGCTGGTACGGCGGCCTGTCCTACGGGGTGTTCGGCTGGACCGGCGCTTTCCTTGCGCTCGGTGTGCCGGCCCTTGCCGCCCTGGCTCTGGTGATCTGGCTCGATGCCACGCCCGAACCCGGACGGCGTCGCCGCCGGCGGGATCAGCGCAGCGCCGCCGTTCAAGGGACCTAGACGTCCCCGTACTCGGGGGCCGACGGGCACCGTGCCGCGGCGCCGGCCGCCAATGGGCGACGCTGCGCCTGCGGTGACGGTGCCGCTCGGCTCCGTTCAGCCGATGTGCGGGCTGCCGGTCGCGGCCGGGAACCGGTCGGCCAGGGCGCGCCGTAGCTTTTCCAGGGCGCGGTTCTCGATCTGGCGCACCCGCTCCTTCGAGATGCCGAGGCGCTGCCCGAGAGCCTCCAGGGTCGCCTGATCCTCGGCGAGGCGGCGCTCGCGCAGGATCCGCAGCTCACGCTCGGAGAGCACGGTCAAGGCCTGCTGCAGCCAGCTGAGACGCCGCTCGCCGTCGACCGTGGCGCTCACGGTCTCGTCCGGCAGGTCCGCGCCATCGACCAGGAAGTCCATCCGCTCCGACGAGGCATCGCTGTCCTCGCCCACCGGCGCGTTGAGCGACATGTCGGGACCGGACAGTCGCGCATCCATCAGGGCGACGTCGTCGCGGGACACGCCGATGGCGGTGGCGATGCGGCGGTGGATCTCGTCGCCGACATGCTCCTCGGTGGACTGCATCAACCGGGCGCGCAACCGGCGCAGATTGAAGAACAACGCCTTCTGGGCCGAGGACGTCCCGCCCCGGACGATCGACCAGTTGCGCAGGATGTAGTCCTGGATCGACGCGCGGATCCACCACGTGGCGTAGGTGGAAAACCGGACATCCCGCTCCGGCTCGAACCGGGCGGCCGCCTCCATCAGGCCGACATGGCCTTCCTGGACGAGATCGGCCATCGGCAGGCCGTAGTGACGAAAACGCCCCGCCAGGGCGATGACGAGGCGCATATGAGCGGAGATCAGGCGGTGCAGCGCGCGCTCGTCGCGGTTGTCCTTCCAGCTGACGGCGAGGCCTCGTTCCTCCTCGCGTGCCAGGAAGGGTGCTTCCATGGCAGTCCGTATGAACTGCCGACGAATTCCCGCGATCTCAGCCATCCGCCTGCCTCTTGTTGTCGAGTGCTGTTGCGGCGCCGAACCGGTGGTCCGGCGCGCAGGCGTCACCGAGGGGCGACGCCAGGCAACCGACAACGGAAGGCAAAACGCGAAAGTTCCGCCCCGAAGCCCCACAATGCGACAACCGGGCGGTTACGAATTCGTGTTCCAGCCGGATGACATGGGATCCGGCGCCGCAGCGTCCAGCCCCAGGCTCCCGAAATGCCCGTGCCGGCCGACGGATCGGGGCGCGGTCGGGCAACAAAAAACCCGGCCGCTGGGGCCGGGTTCGGTGTCGTCGTGGGGTCGAAGTCGCGCGTCAGGCGGCTTCTTCCTGAATGTCGTCCGCGTCGCTGTCCCCTTCGGCTTCCGCCTCGGGCTCGGCCTCGCTCTTCGCCCGACGGGGCGACTTCGCAAGGCTCTGCTCGATCAGCTTGAGCGCCTCGGTCTCGGTGATGCGGTTGACCGAGGAGATCTCGCGCACGATCCGGTCCAGGGCGGCCTCATAGAGCTGGCGCTCGGAATAGGACTGCTCGGGCTGAGCCTCCGACCGGAAGAGATCGCGCACGACCTCGGTGACGGACAGCAGGTCACCCGAATTGATCTTGGCCTCGTATTCCTGGGCGCGACGTGACCACATCGTGCGCTTGATCCGCGCGCGGCCGGTCAGCAGATCGAGGGCCTTCTTCACCAGTTCCGGCTCGGCGAGCTTGCGCATGCCGACGCTGTTGGCCTTCGCGGTCGGGACGCGCAGGACCATCTTGTCCTTCTCGAACGAGACGACGAACAGCTCAAGCTTGTAGCCCGCGATTTCCTGCTCTTCGATCGCGGTGATGCGACCGACGCCGTGGGCCGGATACACGACAGCCTCGCCGGTCTTGAAGCCCTGCCGGCCTGTGGTCGTCGTCTTCTTGGCTGTGGTCATGCGAGAAGGGCCTCCACTGGCGCGCAGCGTTCGGCGCCGCGCGAAACCGTGTTCTTCCGGGCGGGATACCCGGTTTGCCTCGCCGCTCCCGAACCCCGCGCGCCACGCGCGAGAGTCCCGGTCGTTCCCCGGCGCAGCCGTACAAACGTCTCGCGCGTCCGCCGAAGTCACCTTCAGCGGTCGAGCGCGTACCACTCCTAACCCACGAAATTCGAAGGCGTTTCAGCTGGAGAGAGCACGTCAGGCGCAAGCGACGGCAGGCGAATTGTGTACCACAATCCGGCGCGCAGATCAAAGCATCCCTGAAGACGCACGCGCGGACCAAGCGCGGCGCCAAAGAGTTTTACACCGGTGCGGCGAGACAGGAATGTCCTGGCCGCGTATCAGGGCTTCGCATGACGCAGCTCGGCCATAGCTGTCACCGGCTGAGCGGAGCCGGCAGAACTTCCCCACAGTTGGGAAGTTCCGCGTGGGGCGGCGTCAGATCCTGTGGATTGGCCGGGTTCAGTCGCCACTGCCGGGGTTCGGCGAGAAATGCGCCTCCAGCTTTCCGGCCTTGCCGTCGAACTCCTTGGCGTCGGCAGGCGCTTCCTTCTTCTGCGTGATGTTGGGCCAGGTCTTGGCGTAGTCGGCATTCAGCTTCAGCCACGTGTCGAGGTTCGACTCGGTGTCCGGCTTGATCGCCTCAGCGGGGCATTCCGGCTCGCAGACGCCACAATCGATGCACTCGTCCGGATGAATGACGAGCATGTTCTCGCCTTCGTAGAAGCAATCCACCGGACAGACCTCGACGCAGTCCGTGTACTTGCACTTGATGCAATTGTCGGTGACGACGTATGTCATCGGATGTCTTCGTCCTAAAACACGACTTGGCCCGGGCGGAGCCTTGGGACGGCCCGCACGCCCGGTTGGCGCTGCGAGGGGACGCCGGTGAAGCCCGGCGCGGAGCCGGGTCTCGGAAGCCAACGGATCTAGACGCTGCCTTCCGGGCTGACAAGCGCACGGGCGCCGCATCGGTTCGCGCCGGGTCTCTCTCCGGGGCGCTGTGGCCCGGCCTCATCACTCCGACGGCTCGTCCCGCACCGCGCTCCCGGACAGGTCGTCGTAGAGCAGCCGCGCCTCCGGGGCCGAGCCCCGTCGCACGCCAAGGTCGAGCACCCGCACGGCCAGGGTGGCGTGCGGCGCGGCGACCGTCACCACGTCGCCGATCCCGAGGGCCTTGGCGGGGTTATCGGCCCGGATGCCATTCACCCGCACGAAGCCGTCGGATGCCAGCCGCGCGGCCAGGGAGCGGGTCCGCGCGAACCGCGCGAACCATAACCACTTGTCGAGCCGCTGCCGATCCTCCCGCATCGGCGGCGGGAATCAGCGCTTCCCGCCGTCGCCGGCCTCGAGCTGCGCCTTGAGCGCCGCCAGCTTGGCGAAGGGCGAATCCGGATCCGGGGCGCGCTCCCGCCGGGGCGGCCGCTGATCGGGCCGCGGACCAGCGTGGCGCTGCTCGGCGCCGCGCTGATCGTCCCGGCGCTCCGGCCGCCCGCCCTCGAAGCGATCCCGGCGGGGGCTACGATCCCGTCCGGGACGCGGACCGCCTTCGCCTTCGGCGCGGCGCTGCTGGCCGCCCTCCGGACGTCCCTGTCCGGGATGCTGACCCTGCTGGCCCCCGTCGCGACCGCGACCGGCGCCGCGGGGGCGGTTCTGCGGACGCTGATGGGCCGGACGCTGATGGCGCTGCAGGCGCCAGATCTCGATCTGCGGGATCTCGGCAGGCGGCGCGCCTTCCGCACCGTCGGCCTCCGCGGTCGCGTCCGCCGCGGGCTCGCCCGGCTCCGATCCGGTCGGCTCCGACGGTTCGGAGGCCGCCCCGTCCTGTGCCGCCACGGGCTCCTCGGTCGCGTCGCTCTCTGTGGGCGCTTCGGCCGGCTGCTCCGCCACGGCGTGAGCGTCGTCGGCCTGCGGGGCTTCCGCCGGGGCTTCCACCGCGGGTTCTTCGACGGCCGCCGCGACCGTGGTGTCGGCCTCGGAAGCGTCGACCTCGGCGGGCGGTGCCTCGGCATCGCCTGCATCCGATTCGTCCACGGGAGCGGTATCCCCGTCGCCGGAGACCTCGGCACCCTCGGCGGCGTGCGCCGTCGCGGCCTCATCGTCGAGCGGCTCGGCGGCGTCCGCCTGCGCGGCGACCGCCTCGTCGGAGGCGGCCTCGGCCGGCGCCGCGGCCGGCGCGGTGGAGGCCGCCGGGACGAGGGGCACCGTGATGGCCGGGCCGGGGCGCGTCTCCGAATTGTAGCCCAGCGACTTCAGGATCGAGGCGAAATCCTCGCCCGAGCAGCCGACCAGCGAAGTCATCCCGACAGTGGCGACGAACCCGTCGCCGTCGGCGGTCCCGTCCGGTGCCGCCCCGGGGGTCGTGCCGGGCCGATAGGCGATCGCCGGGCGGATCAGGTCGGCGAGCCGCTCCAAGATGTCGACGCGCACGGCGCGCTCGCCGCTGACCCGGAAACCGGCCGCGCGGTAGAGGCCCTTGGCGATCTCGCGGTCGACCTTGATCGAGGTCCGGCCGGAGCCGGCGAGATGCGCGATCTCGTCGAGCCCGCGCTGGTCGAGACCGCCGTTGCGCAGAGCCCAGAGCTGGGCCGCGAGCGTCCGGGGTGCCGGCTTCAGCAGGGCCGGCAGGAAGATGTGATAGGCGCCGAAGCGGACGCCGTGGCGGCGCAGGGCGCCGCGTCCGTCCTGATCGAGGCTGCGCATCTCGTGCGCCACCTTGGAGCGCTCCAGCACGCCGAGCGCCTCGACCACCTGGTAGCCGATGCCCTTGGCGAGGCCGGTGAGATCGGCCGCGGTCTCGATCTCCATGAGCGGGCCGAGGAGGCGGACGATGTACGCCTTCAGCCATGCATCGAGACGCGCCTCGACCTTCTCGCGATGGGCGCCGGTCAGGCCGTCGTCCGCCAGCAGACGGATCTGCGGGGCGAACAGCTTCTCGCCGGGGGTGAGCTTGGCGACGGGCGCGCCGGTCCAGCGGATCGTGCCGTCGTGGGCGAGCACGAGGGTCGAATCGGCGGTGGCCGCGAATCGTTCGGCCCGGGCCTCGATCTCCCCGGCGAGCGCCTTCTCGGCGGCGCTCCTCAGGGTCTTGGCCTCGTGCCCTTCGGCGCTGGCATCGGGAACGAACAGGAATCCGTGAAGGTGGCCGACATGCTGACCCTCGACGGTGACGTCACCGTCGGCGGTGATCTGGGCTTCGAGCATCGTGTTCTCTCTCAGGCGCCGCATCAGGACGCTTGTGCGCCGATCGACGAAGCGGCTCGCGAGGCGTTCGTGCAGGGCGTCGGACAGCCTGTCCTCTACCCGACGAGTCTCGCCCTGCCAATGTTCCGGGTCGCGCAACCAATCGGGACGGTTCGCCACGAACGTCCAGGTGCGTCCCTGGGCGATCCGGCGGGACAGGGTATCGATGTCGCCGTCGGTCCGGTCGATCATCTCCACCTGCTCGGCGAACCACGTGTCGGGGATCCGCCCGGCCATGCCCTTCATGAGGAAACGGTAGAGCTGCGCCACCAGGTCGGCGTGCACCTGCGGATGGACCTTGCGGTAGTCCGGCACCCCGCACACGTCCCAGAGCCGCCGCACCGTGGCGGCGCTCCGGGCCATGTCGCGGATGTCGTCCTCCTTCATCAGGATCTCGAGGGCCTGCTGGTCCTCGCCCATGGGGGCGCGGGTCAGGCCCGATTCGCGCGGGTGCTCGTCGAGACTCGCCTGAAGGCCCTCCAGACTGCCGAAGCTGAGATCCGGGTTGCGCCACTGCAGGATGCGCAAGGGATCGAAATCGTGACTCTCCAGCCGCTCCACCAGTTCCGCCTCGAAGGGCGGGCAGCGGCCGGTGGAGCCGAAGGTGCCGTCGGCGAGATGGCGCCCGGCGCGGCCGGCGATCTGGCCCATCTCGGCGGGGGTGAGCTTGCGGAAGCGGGTGCCGTCGTACTTCCAGTTCGCCGCGAAGGCGACGTGGTCGACGTCGAGGTTGAGGCCCATCCCGACCGCGTCGGTGGCCACGAGGTAGTCCACGTCGCCGGCCTGGTACATCTCGACCTGGGCGTTCCGGGTCCGCGGCGACAGGGCACCGAGCACCACCGCGGCCCCGCCCCGCTGACGGCGGATCAGTTCGGCGATCGCGTAGACCTCCTCGGCCGAGAACGCGACGATCGCGGTGCGCCGGGGCAGGCGTGACAGCCGCTTCTCCCCGCGAAGGTGAGCTGCGACAGCCGCGGCCGGGTCGTCGTGTGGACGTTCGGGATCAGGCTCTGGACCAGCGGCAGCACAGTCGCGGAGCCGATCAGCAGGGTCTCCTCCCGGCCGCGGACGTAGAGCAGCCGGTCGGTGAAGACGTGGCCGCGGTCCATGTCGGCGGCGAGCTGGATCTCGTCGATGGCCACGAAGGCCACGTCGAGGTCGCGGGGCATCGCCTCGATGGTGCAGATCCAGTAGCGCGGCCGGTCCGGCTTTATTTTTCTTCCCCGGTCACGAGGGCGACCTTGTCGGGGCCGACCTTCGCGACGACGCGCAGAAAAACCTCCCGGGCGAGCAGCCGCAGGGGCAGCCCGATCATCCCGGTCGGGTGCGCGAGCATCCGCTCGATGGCGAGATGGGTCTTGCCGGTGTTGGTCGGCCCGAGGACCGCCGTGACGCCGCGGGCGCGGACGTCACGGGGCAGCGAGCGGCTGGGCGTGGGGCGGAGCAGCGCGTCGATGGTCGGCGGTTCCTTCGGACGGGAAGGCCGTCGCGGCGCCGTCGCGGCGCGGGCGGGAGGAGGCTGGGTCGGCCGGTCGCGTCAGGGACGATAGGGCCGAAGGGGTCTGCCTCCATATGGGATGCCGCCGCCGCCAGGTCCAACCTGCGGTACGATCTGCGGATAGATGTCGATCTGCGTCGTGGTCGTCCCCGGCTGGGGGGCGACATCGGCGCAGAGCGTGTCGGGCAGCGCCACCAGGGGACCGCGGCGCGGTGCGCGGTGCTCGACGACCTCGGCCGACGAGAAGGCGTCGCCTCCGCAGCCGGATCGCGCCGTGCCGGCGGTCAGCGGCTCCGCGATGGCCGGAGCGGTGAGCGCGGTGAGCGCGAGGGCGATTCGGATCGGGCGCATCCGCGCATGATCCGAGGGGAGCGTGAAGGATTCATGCCACGGCCGGCGGAACGCCGAGATAGCCGACGACGGCGCGCAGGACGCGACGTTCCAGCGCATCGCCGTCCCGCTCACCCCGCTCGCCCGCGGCATCGATTATCCCTCGCACGAGGGCAAAGATGTCGCCTGCGACGGTCTCGGCCCCGGCCGAGCTGGATGGTTCAGGACTTCTCCGGGGTTGGGCGTCGGCTGGCGCCGTCGCGAGGCGCTCACGGACGCGAGGACGCCGCGCGCGCCGCCGGGGGCATGATCCCGGCGTCCCAACACGAAGCGGTCGTCGAGGCGCTGCGCGAGACGGCGTTCTGGGACCGCTGGTTCACGATCGTCGAGATCATCCCGGCGGTCGAGAACGCCTACGCGACCAACTACGACCGGGCGCCCCTGGCGGCCTGATTCCGCAGCGGCTCGGGACGGCGCCTCAGGCCGCCCCCTCGACCAGCACGACCTCCCCGATGCCGGCCGGTAGGCGCGTGGCCTTCGCGGCTTGGTATTCGGGCGAGAAATAACAGGCCCGCGCGGCGTCGTAGGACTCGAACTCCAGCACGACGTTGCGCGGCCGGGCCTCGCCCTCCAGCGCCTCGCTGCGGCCGCCGCGGACCAACGGCTTGCAGCCGTACTTGCGCATGGCCTCGGAGGCCATGGCGGCATAGGCCTGATAGGTGTCGGGATCGGTGACCGTCATGCGGACGATGATGTAGCCCTTCGGCATCGGCCGAATCTCCTCGGCGCCGGTGTGCGCGGCGCTGGAGTGCCGGGAAACAGGCCGCCGAGTCAAAGCGGTCCGGTTGGCCGGCGCTACTGCCCCGACAGGCTCGCCTGCGCGGCACTGCCGGCGGCCCCGGCCGTGCCGGGCGCGTCCGGGGCGCCGCTCTGGGTCCAGCGCATCGCCTCGATGATGTTGGTGCCGACGGTGGTGAGCACCGAGATGCGGAGCGGGATCAGGACTCGCGTCCCCTCGACGGGGGCGAGCCAGACCGACATCTCGCGGTTCTCCTCCATGAACTTCACACCCGGCCGGTCCGGGCGGTGGCCGGCCACCGCTTGGTAGCGGGCCGTGCAGACGAGGACTTGGCCGGCATAGCCCGGCTTCTGCACCGGGCGGGTCTCGGCGTAGCTCAGCACCACGTTGAAGCGGGTCGCGCCGTCGAAGACCGGAAGGGTCCGGTTGCAGTTCTCCGGGTCCAGCAGTTCACCGCGCCCCTGAGTCGGCATCAGCAGGGCGCTGACAGGATCGATGATGCCGCGCTTGTTGGCGGCCGTGACCGGCACGCGGTCCTGCATGTCGACGAGGGGCGGAGTGATCTCGGCCTGCACCACGTTCCCGCGCGCCAGCGCCATGCGCACGGCGATCCCGGAACTCGCGGTGTGCGTCGCGATGGAGAAAGCACCCGGCTGCGGCGCCACCGCGAAGGTTCCGGAGGCCCGGGCCGAGCCCTTGCCGCCGGTGATCGCGCCGACGAGCCCGGTGAGCACCGCCGACACGTCCATCACGTAGCGGTCGCGCTCGAAGGCCCCGGCAAGGCGCGCGGTGCCGATCGGCAGGCCCGCGAGGTTGATGCTGTAATCGACCGCGACCGTCGCGGCCGCGGCCGCCGGCTTCGACCGCGCCCGGCGCGTGCCGGCATCGGCCGGTCCCGCGAGGGCGGCGACGGCGAGGAGGCTGCAGGCGAGGCGCCCGATCCCGGGCTTCGTCAC
The DNA here is from genome assembly GCA_050632685.1 of Methylobacterium phyllosphaerae. Classification (GTDB taxonomy): domain Bacteria; phylum Pseudomonadota; class Alphaproteobacteria; order Rhizobiales; family Beijerinckiaceae; genus Methylobacterium; species Methylobacterium phyllosphaerae_A. The sequence goes on along the minus strand of JBOEFT010000002.1, from coordinate 3,042,691 downwards.
AGGCTTGATCATCCGACGGACGGGCGTGGCGCTCATGATCCGGATCGCATCCCAGGACAGGCGGTCCGAGATATCCTCTCGAACACGCCCTCTCGAACACACCCGCTCGACGGCATCCCCTCGATGCCCGAAGCAGGGAGAGGCACCTTCCTGCAGGTGGAAGAAGGCTATATCCCGGCATCGTGGTTAACAGACCGTTGGGCGGCCGGGCGGCGCGTCCGTCGGCCGGCACCTTGACGGGGCACGCCTCCGTCGCCTATAGGCTCGCGCCTTCAACAGGACTCCGCCGGACCTGGAACACGCACTGGGCGTTGCCCGATGCGACGATGATCGCGCCGGTCGCGACCAGGTCCTCCTTGAGCGGAACGAGACGGGATCGTAAGTCATCATGGCGCGCCGCTGCGAACTCACCGGCAAGGCCGTTCAGGTCGGCCACCTCGTGAGCCACTCGAACCACAAGACCAAGTGCCGGTTCCTGCCGAACCTGTGCAACGTCACCCTGCAGTCCGACGCGCTGGGCAAGCGCGTGCGCCTGCGGGTCACCGCGCACGCCCTGCGCTCGGTGGAGCACCGCGGCGGCCTCGACGCCTTCCTGATCAAGGCCGGCGAGGGCGACCTGTCGCAGACCGCCCGCCTGCTCAAGCGCGAGATCCACAAGAAGCTCGCCGAGACCCCGGCCGCCGCGGCCTGAGTCTTCGCGCTCAACCGTCATTGACCGGATGGTTTCAACCGCCGTGGCCATGAAGGCCGCGGCGGTTTTACGCGTGTCTGCGGCAGACATGCCAGTCCAGGCAATCCAAAGCTCGACCGCAGGCTGCCGTCAATTTCCGGCTGATGCCCCTGCGCCGTCTTTGCGAGCGGAGCGAAGCAATCCAGACGGCGCCACGTTGACAAGCTCCGCGCTGCCCTGGGTCACGTCGCTTGCGCTCGTGATGACGGAGGGGGCTTCGACGTCCAGGTTGCGAACACGGATCGTCTATCGCGCGCGGCAGAGCGGGACCTGATTACCGCCGACCGCCGGCCGCCCGGAGCATCCGGCCCGTCGGGACCGCGTCGCCGTTCTCCTCGAACAGTTCGGCCAGCTTCTCGGTCATCGCCCCGCCGAGTTCCTCGGCGTCGATGATCGTCACGGCGCGGCGGTAATACCGCGTCACGTCGTGGCCGATACCGATGGCGAGGAGCTCCACCGGCGAGCGGGTCTCGATCTCCTCGATCATCCAGCGCAGGTGCCGCTCCAGGTAGTTGCCGGCATTCACCGACAGGGTCGAATCGTCCACCGGGGCACCGTCCGAGATCACCATCAGGATCTTGCGCTGCTCCGGCCGCCCGAGCAGGCGCTTGTGCGCCCAGTCCAGCGCCTCGCCGTCGATGTTCTCCTTGAGCAGTCCCTCGCGCATCATCAGCCCAAGGTTCTTCCGCGCCCGCCGCCAGGGCGCGTCCGCCGACTTGTAGACGATGTGGCGCAGGTCGTTCAGGCGCCCCGGATTCGGCGGCTTGCCGGCGGCGAGCCACGCTTCGCGGCTCTGCCCGCCCTTCCAGGCCCGGGTGGTGAAGCCCAGGATCTCTACCTTCACGCCGCAGCGCTCCAGCGTCCGCGCCAAGATGTCCGCGCAGGTCGCCGCCACGGTGATCGGCCGGCCGCGCATCGAGCCCGAATTGTCGAGGAGCAGCGTCACCACCGTGTCGCGGAAATTCGTGTCCTTCTCCTGCTTGAAGGAGAGGGGCTGGTAGGGGTCGATGACCACGCGGACCAGCCGGGCCGGATCGAGCTGGCCCTCTTCCAGGTCGAAGTCCCAGGCGCGATTCTGCTGGGCGAGCAGGCGCCGCTGCAGCCGGTTGGCGAGGCGGCCGACCACGCCCTGCAGATGCGAGAGCTGCTTGTCGAGGTAGGAGCGCAGGCGCGACAGCTCGTCGGCGTCACACAATTCCTCGGCGTGTATGACCTCGTCGAACCGGCCGTTGAAGACCTTGTACTCAGGCCCGCGCGCTTCGTTGCCCTGCTTCTGCGGTGGCCGCGACGCTTCCGAAGCTTCCTCGGATTCCGCATCCTCCGCTTCCTCCGGCAATTCGCCCGACGGCGCGTCGGCAGATTCCTGCGCGCCTTCCTCGATCTCGTCGGAGGCCTCCTCGGAGGTCTCGATCTCGGCGCGCTCGCCCTGGCTCTTCTCCTCCGAATCGCCCTCGCTCGGGTTCTGCTCGTCGTCCTGGGCGTCGTTCTCGTCGTCGTTCTCGTCGTCCTCGGCGTCGAACGGCGTCTCGTCCGACATGTCCAGCGACGTGAGCAGCTCGCGCACCGAGCGGGCGAACTTGCGCTGGTCCTCGATCGAGCCGATCAGCCCGTCGAGGTTCGGGCCGGCCTTGGCCTCGATATGCTCGCGCCACAGCTCGACGATCTTGCTGGCGGCCTCGGGCGGCTTCTGACCGGTCAGGCGCTCGCGCACCATCAGGGCGACGGCGTCCTCCATCGGGGCGTCGGCCCGATCGGTGATGGACTCGTACTTGCCGCCGCGGTGGTAGCGGTCCTCCAGCATCGCCGTGATGTTGCTGGCCACTCCGGCCATCCGGCGCGAGCCGATCGCCTCGACCCGGGCCTGCTCGACCGCGTCGTACACCGCCCGGGCGGGGGCGTTCTCGGGGGCGAGGCGGCGGTGGACGGCGACGTCGTGGCAGCCGAGGCGCAGCGCCATGGCGTCGGCGTTGCCGCGCAGCACCGCGACGTCCTGCGCCGACAGCTTGCGCGGGGGCTCGGGCAGGCGGGCCTTGTCGCCGGTGAGCGCCGGCCGGTCGGTCGCGTAGGTGACCTCGACCTCGGAACGCCGCGCGATGGCGCGCAGGCATCCAGCCACCGAGCGCTTCAGGGGCTCGGCCACGGGTTCGCGGCGCTCGCCGGGCTTGCGGTTGGAGATGGACATCAGCGCTACCGGTCGTCCTCGAACGCGAAGGGGCGGTTCAGGATCTCGTCCCAGCTGTAGGGACAATCCGCGGGCAGGGTTTTCGGCGACTGCTTCATCTGCCGGGCCGCTCCGAGGCGACCGAGACGAAACGCGTCTTGCCGGATCTCGTCGAGACTCGACTTCAAGCCGGGGTTCTTCCGCATCTGGATGAGGGCACGCTCTCGATGCTCGGCAATGCTGAGAGCCCAGCTGCGGCTTCGCCGCGCCGGTTGATGATCCCACGTCAGCATGTGCAGAAGGACGACCTCGACTGCGCTTTGAAGCCTGTAATACTCGCTCAGGCCCCCGTCGCTCAGCTCCTCGGCGATATTGTCGAGGTCGAGGGCGTCTACCCGGCCGGCGCGGAGCAGCGCCAACTGCTCCTGGACCCAGGTGTAGAGATCGTCCGCATGGCGCGTCCGCACCCGTGCGTGCGCAGGCGCCGGAGCGTCCTCGCGCGTCGGGGTCGGATGCGCCATCGCGTCCTCCATGCGGGTCAGCTCAGCGCGACGTTCACCGCGCTCTCGGGCAGTTCCTTGCCGAAGGCGCGCTGGTAGAATTCGGCCACCAGCGTCCGCTCCAGCTCGTCGCACTTGTTGAGGAAGGTCACCCGGAAGGCGAACCCGATATCCTTGAAGATGTCGGCGTTCTCGGCCCAGGTGATCACCGTGCGCGGGCTCATGACGGTGGAGAGGTCGCCGTTCATGAAGGCGTTGCGGGTGAGGTCCGCCACGCGCACCATCCGGTTGACGATGTCGCGGCCCTGGTCGCCCCGGTAATGGATCGCCTTGGACAGCACGATGTCGACCTCGCGGTCGTGCGGCAGGTAGTTCAGGGTCGTGACGATCGACCAGCGGTCCATCTGACCCTGGTTGATCTGCTGGGTGCCGTGATAGAGGCCCGACGTGTCGCCCAGCCCCACCGTGTTGGCGGTGGCGAACAGCCGGAAGGCCGGGTGCGGGCGGATCACGCGCTTCTGGTCCAGCAGGGTCAGGCGGCCCGACAGCTCCAGCACCCGCTGGATCACGAACATCACGTCCGGCCGGCCGGCATCGTACTCGTCGAACACCAGCGCGACGTTGTTCTGCAGCGCCCAGGGCAGGATGCCGTCCTGGAAGGCCGTCACCTGCTTGCCGTCCCGCAGGACGATGGCGTCCTTGCCCACCAGGTCGATTCGGGAGACGTGGCTGTCGAGGTTGATGCGGATGCACGGCCAGTTCAGCCGGGCGGCGACCTGCTCGATATGGGTCGACTTGCCGGTACCGTGATAGCCGGTGACCATCACGCGGCGGTTGCGGGCGAAGCCGGCCAGGATGGCCAGCGTCGTCTCCCGGTCGAAGATGTAGTCCGGATCGAGATCGGGAACGTGTTCCTCGGGCTCGGCATAGGCCGGAACCTGAAGGTCGAGATCGATGCCGAAGACCTCGCGGACGGAAACGGTGCGGTCGGGCAGCGCGGCGGGCGTATCGTCAGAGAGCATTCGGAACCTCGTGAGGCGCGGGCGCTCCACTTCCAACAGTGAAGCAACCGCGCGGAAGAACGTCGAGCCGGGCCTCCGCGGCGGGGCGGAGCCATCCATAAACGGCCGGGCGCCGGGGCGCCACCGACGGGCACGGGCTCCATATAGGGTGTCGCCGCCCGGTTTCCCCTATCCTGGGATCGGGCCGGCTTGCATCCTTCGTGCCGTTCAGCAGAGGCCGGCCCCGCGCAGCACGTCGTGGGCGCGGATGATGTCGCGCAGCCGCTCCTCGAACGAGCGGTCGCCGCCATTGGCGTCGGGGTGGAAGCGCTTCACCAGCGCCTTGTACTGCGCCTTGATGGCGGCCGTGTCCGCGCCGTCCTCCAGGCCCATGACGTCGAGGGCACGGCGCACCGCGGCCGAGTGTCGGGGCTTCTGCGGCTCAGGCTGGCGGGCGCGCCGGCGCGCGTCGCCTACGCCCTCTCCGCGCAGGATGCCCAGCGGGTCCACATAGGCCCAGTCCCGCGGCGGCTCGTCGGCCGGCTTGGCCTCGCCCGCCCAGTTCACGCCCATCGCCCAGGTCGGCCGGTGCCCGATGATCGCGTCCTTCTGGTAGGCCTGCACGGCGGCGTCGTTCATGCCGTCGAAGTAGTTGTAGGTGGCGTTGTAGGCGCGGACATGGTCGATGCAGAAGCGCCAATATTGGCCCTCCGCCTTCCGGCCTTTCGGCGCCCGATGCAGGCCCGGCTGGGTGCAGCCCGGGCTCTCGCAGACGGCCTCGGCCGTAGCCGAGGCCTTCGGCTCGTCGCAGGACGGTTTGATCCGGATGCTGTCGAACAGGCGCGAGTTGAGATCCATGACGGGCCGATTATGAGGGGGCAGACCTGAGACACAAGGGCACCGGGCCTGATGACGCATGCGCGAGATCGGGCTTGACGGATGGCAGGGATGCGACGCGATGGCTGACGGTGCAAACGGGAACGGCACGCTCCGGGACTGGATGGAGGCACGATTGCGGGAGCAGCTCGCGCCGGCGCGCCTCGACGTGATCGACGAGTCGCATCTGCACGCCGGCCATGCCGGGGCACGGCCGGGCGGCGAGACCCATTACCGGCTCGACATCGTCGCGGCGGCGTTCGAGGGCAAGAGCCGCGTGGAGCGGCATCGGCTGGTGAACGCGTTGCTCGACGACGCGTTCAAGCGGGGACTTCACGCCCTCGCCCTTCGCGCGCGCACACCCGCCGAGGCCGCCTGAAACGCGCACGCCGCGTCGGCGGGGAGGCGGTCCGGGCGGTGGTCGAAAGAGCGCGGCGTACGCGACCGCGTTGCCCGCCACCGGGTCGCCGGCCGCGCTTGCGAGGACCCGGCGGGTCGGCAGCCCGCGCGACGCTGGGAGACAGGAACCGGGATATGGCCGTGGGAACCCCGATCTGTATCTGCCCGACCGCCGGCCTCGTGCCGGCTTGGCAGAGCACGCCCCGTGCGCAACACCGGGGTCGGGAGGCCGCCATGTCCCTGCGGGTGACACCGCGCATCGCCATCGACGAAGCCGAGATCGATCTGTCATTCATGCGCGCCTCGGGCGCGAGGCGGCCAGAACGTCAACAAGGTCGAGACGGCGGTTCAGCTCCGCTGGTCCGTGCTCGGGTCGGCGTCCGTGGATGACCGGGTCAAGGCGAGATCTGGTGCGGCTCGCCGGCCGGCGAATGACCAAGGATGGCGTCCTGGTGCTCAGCGGGCAGCGGCACCGGACCCAGGAGCGCAACCGCGCCGACGTCCTCCAGCGCTTGGTCGACCTCGTGGCGGAGGCCGCCAAGCCGCCCCCGCCGATCCGCCGCCCGACGAAGCCCACGCGGGGTTCGCAGGAGCGGCGCATCGGCGCCAAGAAGAACCGCGCCACGATCAAGCAGGGCCGCGGCAGCATCCGGGATTCCGACGGTTGACCCGGGTGGTCGAAGTGGTCGGTCAGTGGATGGCGTCGATGACCGCGGCCTTCGGGCTGGCATCCGGGGCCGGCGAGGAGCCCGCGACGAGGGTGCTGCCGGGCTTGGCGACCGTCAGCACGATCGCGATCAGGGCCAGGATCGCGGCCAGCGCGGCGGGAAACAGGAAGGCCGATTCGCCGTAGCGGATGTCGAGCAGACCGCCCACCACCGCGCCCGTGCTGAGCCCGGCCCAGAGGGGCGCCTGGATCCAGAACGACGGGGCGACCGTGCCGAGCAGTAGGTTGGCGCAGCCGGTGCCGAAACGCACGACTGCACCGGTGACGTAGGTCAACGCGAGGAGCGGCCGCCCTCGTCCTGCAGCGTCGCATTCTGGAGTCCCAGGGCCAGGACGATCGGGTAGGCGTGCAGCGGATAGGCGAAGGTGCCCCAGGGCATCAGCAGGCCGCCCGCGAGCAGCAGCGCCTGGAGCGTCAGCAGGACGGCGAGGCGCCAGCGGCCCACCCAGGCGGCGATCAGCGTGCCCAGGAAGGCGCCGAAGCAGAAGATGCTGATGGTGCTGGCGACACGGGTTACGTTCTCCCAGTCGCCATTGGCCACCGCGACGCCGAAGCGCGTGGTGTTGCCGGACATGAACGACATGAACAGCTGCGAGAATTCCAGGAACCCGATGGAATCGGCGCAGCCCGCGAGGGCGGCCAGTGCGATCGCGAAGGGGATACGGGTTCGGGGATCGGCCGGAAACGACTTGTCGGCAGGCGGTTCGGGCTTCCGCTCCGAGGCCCCGCCGCCCGTCCTGTTGCCGTAATCCGCCATGCTGATCCCCCGACCGAGCGGCCGCGCCTGTCGCAGCCGACTGACAATGGACGAACAGCCCAGCGGTTTCATGCCGCTGTGCGGCGCAACACAACGACGCGGCCCGGCACCGGCCGGCCGCCCTCGTGCCGGACGGAGGCGGGACGCAGGGCCAGGACGTCCAGTCCGGAACGCGCGGCGGTCGCGGCGATGTGGGCGTCGGCGTGGGCGTAGCGTCCGTCCGCGCCGAGGATCGACCCGAGGCCGTCGTGCGACTGCACCGTGACGGCTGCGAGCCCCCGGGTCGCAGGACCCGGCCGATCTCCCCCAGAAGGGGACCGAGATCCGCCACGTAGATCAGGACGTCGGCGGCCAGGCAGAGATCGGCGGAGGCCGCCGGGGTCTCTGAGAGGACGTCCGTGAGATCGCCTGCGATCAGGCGGTCGTAGAGCGGGCGCCCTTGCCAGGATTTTGCCCGCGCCCGCCCCAGCATCCCGGGCGACAGATCGATCCCGACGAGATGGTCGATCCGGTCGCGCAGGGCGGCGCCCATCAGGCCGGTGCCGCATCCGAGGTCGAGGGCGACCGTGAAGCTCAGCGGGACCGGCGGCAGGGCGTCGCGAACGAGCTGCGGGCCGACATAGCCCAGACCGTCTACAAGATGGCGCTCGAAGCGCGGTGCGTAGCCGTCGAACAGGGCTCGGACATGGGCAGCCGAGAGGGCGCGGAGGCCGTCGCCGACGCCCAGGCGGACGAGGTGGGGGCGCACGCCCAGCGTGTCGTCGGGGTCGCAGTCGAGGGCGCGGGCGTAGGCCCGCGCCGCGGCGCCCAGGGCCGCCGGATCGGCGCCGGAGGCGGCCAGCCCCTCCCGCGCCCCGACCCAGGAGCAGCCAGGCCGGCGCGTAGCGCGGGGCGATCTCCAGGGCCTGCGCGGCGAGGTCGGCGGCCCCGACGTGGTCGCCCTCGGCCAGACACGCCTCCGCGTATCGGTAGCGGCGGTCGGCGAGGAGGTCGCCGGAACTGAGTTGCGAGGCCATGCGTCTGCCGGGTCGGGGGCGCCTATATACCGGGGCCACCGGCGGACTCCACCGGCAGCACGGACCCGATGCCGATACGCGCCAGCGATCTCCTCACCCTGACCCGCGAGGGTCTCTACTGCCCACTCGGCCAGGATTCCACGTCGATCCGACCTGGCCGGTGGAGCGGGCTCTGATCACCCACGGCCATGCGGACCACGCCCGCGCCGGCCACGGCCACGTGCTGGCGACGCCCGAGACGCTTCGGATCATGGCGGTGCGCTATGGCGCGGAGTTCTGCCGCCAGCGGCAGGAGGCGCGGCTCGGCGCGGCGATCCGCGTGGGCGACGTCACCGTCCGCTTCGCGCCCGCTGGCCACGTCCTCGGCTCGGCGCAGATCGCCATCGAGCGGGAGGGCGTCCGCGTGGTCGTCTCCGGGCGACTACAAGCGCGCGCCGGATCCGACCTGCCTGCCCTTCGAGGTGGTGCCCTGCGACGTGTTCATCACCGAGGCGACCTTCGGGCTTCCGGTCTTCACGCATCCCGACACGCGGGGCGAGGTCCGCAGGCTCCTCGACTCGGTGGCGCTGTTCCCGGAGCGGGCGCACATCGTCGGCGCCTACGCCCTCGGCAAGGCGCAGCGGGTGATGGCGCTTCTGCGCGAGGAGGGCTGGGACCGGCCGATCCACCTGCACGGGGCGATGGAGAAGCTGACCGCCCTGTACAAGGACGAGGGCCTGCCCCTCGGCGACACGCCGAAGGTCGTGGCCGCCGAGCGCAAGGATCTGCACGGGGCGATCGTGATCTGCCCGCCCTCCTCGATCCAGGACCTGTGGTCCCGGAAATTCCCCGATCCGGTGACCTGCTTCGCCTCGGGCTGGATGCGGGTGCGCGCCCGCGCCCGCCAGAAGGGGTCGAGCTGCCGCTGGTGATCTCCGACCATTCCGACTGGCCGGACCTGTGCCGCACCATCCGCGACACCGGCGCCGGGGAGGTCTGGGTGACGCACGGGCAGGAGGACGCGCTGGTCCATTGGTGCGGGACGCAGGGGATCAAGGCGAAGCCGCTCCACCTGCTGGGCTACGGAGACGACGGCGAGGCCGAGCCGAATGGCGCAGAGACCGGCCCCGGGACGGAGGCAGCGGCGTGAACGACTTCGCCCATCTCCTCGACCGCCTCGCCTACGAGCCCCGCCGCAATGCCAAGCTGCGGATGCTCCAGGATTTCTTTGCGCGCACGCCCGATCCCGAGCGGGGCTACGCGCTGGGCGCCATGACCGGCACGCTGAGCTTCCGCGAGGCCAAGCCGGCGCTGATCCGCGGGTTGGTGGAGGAGCGGATCGACCCGGTGCTGTTCCGGCTGTCGCACAGTTATGTGGGCGACCTCGCCGAGACCACGGCGCTGATCTGGCCGGGACCGACGGAGGCGCCGCGGGAGCCGGGCCCCGGCCACAACAATCCGCCGCCGCAGGTCCCGACCCTGGCAGAGGTCGTCGAGACGCTGGCGACCATCCCCAAGCGCGAACTGCCCCGCCATCTCGCGGACTGGCTCGACGCCGTCGACGAGACCGGGCGCTGGGCGCTCCTGAAGCTCGTCACCGGCAACCTGAGGGTCGGCGTCTCGGCACGGCTCGCCAAGACCGCGGTAGGCGCGCTGGGCGGCCACGAGGCCGATGCGGTGGAAGAGGTCTGGCACGGGCTGACGCCGCCCTTCGAGACCCTGTTCGCCTGGGTCGAGGGCCGGGCCGAGCGCCCCGAGACCCTCAACCCCGCCCCGTTCCGGCCGCCGATGCTGTCGCATCCGATCGAGGAGGAGGCCGACCTCGAGAAGCTGGAGCCCGAGGCCTTCTCGGCCGAGTGGAAATGGGACGGCATCCGCGTCCAGCTCGTCGGCGGGCAGGACAAGGCCGGCCAGCAGGTCGGGAAGGTCTATTCCCGCACCGGGGAGGACATCACCGGGGCATTCCCGGACCTCGCAGAGGCGATCACCTTCACGGGCGCCCTCGACGGCGAGCTGCTGATCCTCCGCGCGCGGCGGGTGCAGAGCTTCAACGTGCTCCAGCAGCGCCTGAACCGGAAGGCCGTGACGGGCAAGCTCCTGGAGGAGTTCCCGGCCCACGTCCGGGCCTACGACCTCCTCACCCTGGAGGGAGACGACCTGCGCGCGGAGCCCTTCGCGGCCCGCCGGCAGAAGCTGGAGGCCCTGGTCACGCGCCTCGACCACGCGCGGATCGACATCTCTCCGCTGGTGCCCTTCGCCGACTGGGAGGCGCTGGCGGCCGCCCGGGCGGATCCGGCCTCGGTGGGCGCCGGCGCCGATGCGGACGCCATCGAGGGCGTGATGCTCAAGCGCCTGAACAGCCCCTACCTCCCGGGCAGGCCCAAGGGGCCGTGGTGGAAATGGAAGCGCGAGCCGCACATTGTCGATGCCGTGATGATGTACGCCCAGCGCGGACACGGGAAGCGCTCGTCCTTCTACTCGGACTACACGTTCGGGGTCTGGCGGGAGGCCTCCGAGGGCGGGGAGGAGCTGGTGCCGGTGGGCAAGGCCTATCACGGCTTCACCGACGCCGAGCTCGCCAAGCTCGACCGCTACGTCCGCAACAACACCACCAAGCGCTTCGGCCCGGTGCGCGAGGTCGCCCACGGCCGCGAGGCCGGCCTCGTGCTCGAGATCGCCTTCGAGGGCGTGCAGCGCTCGACCCGGCACAAGTCGGGGGTGGCGATGCGCTTCCCCAGGGTCAGCCGCATCCGCTGGGACAAGCCGCCGGCGGAGGCCGACCGGATCGACGTGCTGGAACGGATCCTGGCCCGGGGCGAGCGCGAGATCGCCCCGGGGACGACGCCGATGGAGACGACCGCGTGAAGAAGGGCAGGATCGGTCCCGTCGAGGCGCTCGCCTCCGGCGCGGTGGACCGCCACGCGAGCGGGCGCCTGACCATCGCGACGCCGGGACAGGGATTTACGGACTTCACCGCGGCGGTGGCGGATTTCGTCCGCGGCAGCGGAATCCGGAACGGCCTTGTCACGGTGTTCTGCCGGCACACCTCGGCGTCGCTCACCATCCAGGAGAATGCCGACCCCGACGTCCAGACCGACCTGATGACCGCGCTGGACGGGTTCGCGCCGCGCCATGCCGGCTACGTCCATGGCGCCGAGGGACCGGACGACATGCCGGCCCATATCCGCACGCTGGTCACCGATTCGGCGCTCACCGTCCCGCTGTTCGGAGGCCGCCTCGCCCTCGGCACGTGGCAGGGAATCTATCTGATCGAGCACCGCGACCGGCCGCACCGCCGGGAGATCGTCCTGAGTGCGATCGGCGCGTGACGCCGCCGCAGGCCCGCTCGACCGCCCTCGGGCCATCGAACCCATGGCGACACGGCAACATCCGGCTACACACCGCCGGTTAACCATATCGGGCGCTTATGCCTCTCCGTGGGATCGCCTCTCGTGCCGGTCTCGCGGACGGAGACCCCGATGAGCCTTTTCACCGCGCTCTCGAACTCGATATCCGGCGCCTCAGCGCAGTCGCTGGCCCTGAACAACATCTCGGGGAACATCGCCAACACCCAGACGGCGGGCTTCAAGTCCACCGAAACGAGCTTCGCCGACATGCTGGCCCAGACCGAAGGCGGCACCCAGCCGGCCGGCGGCGTGCTGTCGAGCACGCGCAACAGCCTCAACATCCAGGGCACGGTGCAGTCCACCGGCGTGTCGACCAACCTCGCCATCTCGGGCAACGGCTACTTCATCGTCCGGGAGAACAGCGGGACGCCCCAGAGCCCGAGCTTCACCGGCGAGACCGGCTACACCCGGCGCGGCGACTTCGCGCCGGACGCGAACGGCTATCTCACCAACGGCGCGGGCTACTACCTGTTCGCCGGCCCCTCGGCGAGCGCCCCCGTCCAGGTCCCGACCGGCACCAACACCCTGTCGGGCCTCACGGTCTCGCCTGCCGGCGCGCTCACCGGCACGGCCGCGGACGGCAGTTCCGTGGCGCTGGGTTCGCTGACGCTGGCGCAGTTCGGCATGCAGGACAACCTCGCCTCCCTCGACGGCGGCACCTACGTGGCCACGGGCAAATCGGGCACGCCGAGCTACGGCCTCAACGGCGCCACCATCGCGGCCGGCTCCGTGGAGCAGTCGAATGCCGGGATCTCGGACCAGTTCTCGAAGATGATCGAGACCCAGCAGGCCTACACGGCCAACACCAAGGTCATGAGCACCACCGACCAGATGCTTCAGGACGCCATCGCGATGTACACCTGAGGCGGCGCGACGCCCGTCACAGGAACTTCAGCGGATCCTTCTCGGGCGGGGGCGGCGCCACGTCGGCGCGGTTCCACCAGCCGCCGCCCAGGGCCACGAACAGGGCCGCCGTGTCGGCGTACTGGGTCGCGCGCGCCGCCGCCGAGGTCACCAGCGCGGAGAGATAACCCTGCTGGGCGATCAGGACCTGCGAGGAGGTGATGGCCCCGGCCGTGTACTGCTTGCGGATCAGCGCGAGGCTCTGGTTCGTGGCGCTGACCGCCGCGTCGGCGGCGGCCACGGCCTTCGCGTCGGCCTGGAGCGCGCGCAGGGCGTCGGCGACGTTCTGGAAGGCGGTGATCACGGTCGCCTTGTACTGCGCCTGGGCCTGCGTCAGCGATTCCTCAGCGGCGCGCTGGCGCCGGAACAGGGTGCCGGCATCGAAGATCGGGGCCGTCGCCTGCCCGATGATCGTGAAGAACGCCGCCCCCGGATTGGCGACCTGTGCGATCCGCGTGGCGCTGGATCCGCCGGTCGCGGTCAGGCTGAACTGCGGCAGCCGGTTGGCCACCGCGACGCCGACACCGGCGCTCGCCTGCTGAACCAGGGCCTCCGCCGCCTTCACATCGGGGCGCTGCTGCACGAGCCGCGAGGGCAGGCTCACCGGCAGCCTGGTCGGCAGCCGGAGCGCGGAGAGGTCGAAGGTCTCGGAGATCTCGTCCGAGGGCAGGCGCCCCGCCAGCGCGGTCAGCAGGTTGCGCTGCTGGGCGAGCTGCTTTTCCAAGGGGGCAGCAGCTGCTGCGACAGGGCCAGGGCCGCCTGCTGCTGGACCACGTCGGCCCCCGCGATCTGCCCGAGGGAGAGCTGCTTGTTGTAGAGCTGCAGGACCTCGGTCTGCGCCTGGATCACCTTGCGGGTCGCGTCGATCTGCGCCCGGAGCGCCGCCTCCTGGATCGCGGCGGCGACGACGTTGGCCGTGAGGCTGAGATAGGCCGCCTCCAGCTGGAAGCGCTGGTTCTCGGTGGTGGCCTCCAGGGTTTCGATCTGCCGGCGGTTTCCGCCGAACACGTCCGGATTGTAGGAGACCACCGCCTGCGGCGTCGACAGGCTGTAGAGGTACTGGGTCTGGTTGTTGAGGGGCGATTGCAGGTCGAGCCCGGGCGCCAGGGCGCCCTGGATCTGCGGGGTCGCGGTCAGGCTCGGGTAGAGCGTGCCCTTCTGGGCGAGCACGTTCTGCTGCGCCACCCGGAGCGAGGCCTGGGCGGCCTCGAGGTTCGGATTGTTGGCCAGCGCCTGCTCGACGAGGCGGTTCAGCGCCTTCGAGTGGAACAGGGTCCACCATTGGCCGGGTATGTCGGCGCCGGAGACGAAGCTCTGATCGGCCGAGCCGCCCTGCCGGGTGCGGATCTTGTCGGCTGCCGAGGGGTTCTGCAGCGGCTCCCGGGTGTAGCGGCCGACCGGCGGATCTTCGGGCGGCACGTAGTTGGGGCCGACCGCGCAGGCCGACAGGGACAGCGAGGCCGCCAGCACAGCGGCTGCCCGTCCGCACCGGTTCGGCGCAAAGCTCACCATACCGCCCTCGAAAACCTGACCCTGGTAGAGCGGGTCGGCGCGCAGCCAAGTCAATGCAACTGTCCCGCGGTTATGCGCGCAGAGCGGGCGTTGTGGCGGCCCTGCAACGCGCCGGAAGCGTCCCATGAACCGGATCACGCGGCGGCCCGATGCTCGGTGCGCGCCCGTGCGTCCGGGTTCGGCTGGCGCCGTGAGAACAGGGAGATCAGCACCGGGACGACCACCAGGATCAGGTTCGGCGCCAGGATGATGCCGCCGACCACCACGAGGGCCAGCGGCTTCTGCACCTGCGAGCCGATCCCGGTGGAGACGGCGGCCGGCAGAAGGCCGACGCAGGCGGCGACACAGGTCATCATCACCGGGCGCATCCGCACGACGGCAGCCTGCCAGACCGCCTCCTGCCGCCGCCAGCCCTCCTCGAGGAGCTGGTTGTAGTAGGCGAGCAGGATCACGCCCTCCATGGTCGAGATGCCGAACAGCGCGATGAAGCCGATCGCCGCCGAGATCGAGAAGGGCGTGCCGGTCAGCGCCAGGGCGAAGATGCCGCCGATCATCGCCATCGGGATCACCGACAGGGTCAGCAGCATGTCGGCCACCGACGAGAAGTTGATGAACAGGAGCAACGCGATCAGCAGCAGCGTGATCGGCACGACGAGGCTGAGACGGGCCGCCGCCTCCTTCAGGTTGGTGAACTGCCCGACCCATTCGAGCCGGTAGCCGGGGGGCAGGTCCACCGCCTCGGCGACCTTCCGCTGCGCCTCGATGACGGCGCTGCCGAGGTCGCGGCCGCGCACCGAGAACTTCACCGGGATGTACCGCTCTTGGTCCTCGCGGTAGATGAACGAGGCGCCGGAGACGAGGTCGACGTCGGCGATTTCGGAGAGCGGCACCTGGATCACGCCGCCGTTCGGGTTCTGGGCGCCGACCGCGATGTTGCGGATGCCCGCCAGCGACGAGCGGTACTCCTTGGCGAGGCGCACCCGCATGGGGAAGTGGCGATCCGAGCCGTACTCGTAGAGGTCGCCCGCGGTCTGGCCGCCGATCGCCGCCTGGATCGTCGTGTTCACGTCGCCGATCGACAGTCCGTAGCGGGCGGCCTTGTGGCGGTCGACGTCGATCCGCACCGTCGGCTGGCCCAGGGATTCGAAGACCGAGAGGTCGGTGACGCCCGGGACGGAGGCCAGGGCCGCCTTCACGGCGTTGGCGGTCTTGGTGAGCTGGGCGAGGTCGTTGCCGTAGATCTTGACCGAGTTCTCGCCCTTCACGCCCGAGGCGGCCTCCTGGACGTTGTCCTCGATATACTGAGAGAAGTTGAACTCGATGCCGGGGAACTCTGATGCGAGCTGCTTGCTCAGGTTCTGGATCAGGGTGTCCTTGTCGAGCCCCTTCCGCCACTGGTCGATGGGCTTGAGCGGTGCCAGGATCTCGACATTGAAGAAGCCGGTGGCGTCGGTGCCGTCGTTCGGCCGGCCCTGGTGCGACAGGACGGTCGTGACCTCCGGGACCTCCTGGAAGATCTTGCGCATGCGCTGGACGTAGGCGTTGCCGGCCTCCAGCGAGATCGAGGACGGCATCGTGCCGCGCACGTAGAGGTTGCCTTCCTCGAGCCGCGGCAGGAACTCGAGGCCGAGGTTGCGCGCCACGAGTGCCGAAACGAGCAGGATCGCCAGCATCACGGCGAGCGACAGGATCCGGTTGCGCAGGCCGAACGCCAGGATGCGCTCGTGGCCGATGCGCAGGAGCCGGACGATCAGGGTGTCGCGCTCCTCCAGTTTCTTCGGCAGGATCAGGGCGGAGAGGGCGGGCGAGACCGTGAAGGTCGCGAGCAGGCCGCCGAGCAGCGCGTACGCGTAGGTCTTGGCCATCGGGCCGAAGATGTGGCCCTCGACGCCGGTCATCGTGAACAGCGGCAGGAAGCCGACGATGATGATCGTCGCCGAGAAAAAGATCGCGCGGTTCACCTCGTGGCCGGCGATCGCGATCGTGCCGAGCCGGCCCGTGAGCCCGGCGGGCGGCGCTTCGCCCTTCACATGGTCGGGCTCGGCGATGTGGCGGAACACGTTCTCGACCATGATCACGGTGGCGTCGACGATCAGGCCGAAATCGATGGCGCCGAGCGACAGGAGGTTCGCCGAATCGCCGCGCACCACCAGGATCAGGATGGCGAAGCCGAGCGCGAACGGGATCGTGGCCGCCACGATGATCGCGCTGGTGAGCGAGCCGAGGAACAGCCACTGCACCACGAAGACCAGCACCACGCCGAAGACGAGGTTGTGCATCACCGTGTGCGTCGTGGTGTGGATCAGGCCCGACCGGTCGTAGATCCGCTCGATCTTCACGTCGGGCGGCAGGAGGGAGGAGCTGTTGATCTTGTCGATCTCGGCCTCGACCCGCTCCAGGGTCGGCAGGCTCTTGCCGCCGCGGGACATCAGCACGATGCCCTCCACGATGTCGGGCTGATCGTCGTGACCGACGATGCCGAGCCGCGGCGCGTTCGACACGCGCACCTCCGCCACGTCCCGCACCAGCACCGGGGTGCCGTTGACGAGGCTGATCATCGTGTCCTTGATGTCGTCCATGTCGCGGATCAGGCCGATGCCGCGCACCACCGCCGATTGCTGGCCGACGTTGAGGGTCTGGCCGCCGACGTTGATCGAGGCGTTGTTCAGCGCCGTGGTCAGCTGGACCAGGGTCAGGCCCTGGGCCTGGAGACGGTTCAGGTCGACCGCAACCTCGTACTCCTTGGCCTTGCCGCCGAAGGCCGTGACGTCGACGACGCCGGGGATCGCCTTGAACCGGCGCTGCAGCACCAGTCCTGCAGGGTCTTCATGTCCATGGGCGAGTAGCCCGCCGGGCCGACGAGCTTGTAGCGCATGATCTCGCCCACCGGGCTCGTCGGCGAGATCTGCGGCGTGGCGCCGTTGGGCAGGGTCGGCGCCTGCGACAGGCGGTTGAGCACCCGCTGCAGCGCTTCCTCGTACGTGTACTCGTAGTTGAACTGGACCTTCACGTCGGACAGGCCGAACAGGGAGATCGTCCGGACCACCTGGGCGTTCGGGATGCCGGCGAGCGCCACCTCCAGGGGGATGGTAATGTAGCGCTCGATCTCGTCGGCGGACTGACCCGGGTTCTGGGTGATCACGTCGACGAGGGGCGGTACCGGATCGGGATAGGCCTCGATGTTGAGCTGCGTATAGGCGCCGTAGCCGATGCCGAGCATCACGACGAACAGCAGCACCACCAGCACGCGCTGGCGCAGGGAGAAGGCGATCAGGGCGTTCATCGGACCGGATCCCCGCTCAGGATGCCTTGTCGCCCGTGGCCGCCCGGTCGATGAACAGGGCGCCCCGGGTGACCACCTGCTCGCCCGCGCGCAGGCCCTGGACGACCTGGGCGTTGTCGCCGTTGATCAGACCGAGCTTGATGTCGCGGGCCTCCACGGCCCCGTCCGGCCGGGCCACCCAGACATGGGTGCGGTCGCCCTCGTACACGATCGCCGCCACCGGCACGCTCGGGCTCGGCTCGCCCTTGCCGGTGATGATCGTGTAGGTGGCGAACATCTCCGGGCGCAGCACCCGGTCCGGGTTGTCGACCTCGCTGCGCACGGCGAGGCGCCGCGTGGCCGGGTCGAGGCTGGAGGCCATGTAGTTCACCCGGGCCTTGAACACCCGCGCGCCGAAGCCCGCCACCTTCGCCTCGACCTCCTGGCCGATGCGGATCTTGGGGATCTCGCTCTCGCGGACGTTGGCGACGAGCCAGACCGTCGAGAGGTCGCCGATCACGAAGACCGGGTCACTCGAGGCCGAGAGGTACTGCCCCGTCCCGACCTTGCGCTGCACGATGGTGCCGGCGATCGGCGCCCGGATCTGCGTCTCCGAACTCAGGGTGCCCTTCTTCTCGTAGGCGGCGATCTCGGCGTCGGTCTTGCCCAGCAGACGCAGGCGGTTCTTCACCGCGTCGAGGGCGGCCTCTGCAGTCTTCAGGTCGCTCTGGGCGGCGATCACGTCGTTCTGCGCCGACTGGTAGTCCTTGAGCGCCGTGGCATGGGCCTGGAACAGTTCCTGCTGGCGCTGCGCGATGGTCTGGTCGAGCTTCAGCAGGGCCTGCTGCTTCTGGAGATTGTTCAGGGCCGCCTGATAATCGTTCTGCGCCTGGACCATGTCGGTGGCCTCGAGCGTCAGCAGCACGTCGCCGGCCTTCACGTCGTCGCCGGCCCGGACCAGCACCTTCGTCACCCGGCCCGCATAGGGCGAGACCACCGGTACGTTGTCGTCCTCGTTGAGGGCGATCCGTCCCTCGGCGGACCCCTCGGGTCGGAACACCAAGTTGGCGACCGGCAGGATCTCGAAGGCGGCGCGCTGCTCCTTGGAGGGTCGGAACACGCGCTCGACCGGGCCGGCCTTCTCCGCGTCGATGCCCGGGTCGGGATTGCCTGCCGCGAACAGCCCGGTCAGCGCGCCGACGAGATTCGAGGCCGTTTCGCGAACCCGGTCGGGGAACGCGAAGGCGAGGCCCGCTGCGGCCGCGAAGAGGACGGCGACGACCAGGAACCCAGGCCACCGGCGCTTGCGCGCGGGCACGGTGACGGCCTCGTCCTGGTCCAGCGGATTTCGGGCGTCCATGCGGATGATCTTCTAGGTCCGGGCCAAGAGACCGGGCGGATTGACGAGGGTACGATTCGTGCCGGGACGACGCCTACATCAATGCGAGCGCTGGTGCTTTTCTATGGCGTGCCGCGTGGAAGAGCCCGCGCGGCACGCCGTGCCTAGAGCAAAGCTTGTCAGACAGGCAATCGATCCGGCGCCCCAGTCGCGAAACCGTGTGGCCCCGTCTTCCTTTGACGGGATTTGTTACAATATGACAACGCTCCCGGGCTCAGACCCGCCCGACCCCGCCTCCGTCATCGAAGAAGCCGTCATGTCCGATACGAGCAACGCTCCCGCCCCAGCCGCCGGCAAGATCCCGGTCACCGTGCTCACCGGCTACCTCGGCGCTGGCAAGACCACGCTCCTCAACCGGATCCTCACCGAGAACCACGGCAAGCGCTACGCCGTGATCGTCAACGAGTTCGGCGAGATCGGCATCGACAACGACCTCGTCGTCGGCGCCGATGAGGAAGTGTTCGAGATGAACAACGGCTGCGTCTGCTGCACCGTGCGCGGCGACCTGATCCGCATCATGGACGGTCTGGTGAAGCGCCGGGGCAAGTTCGACGCGATCATCGTCGAGACGACCGGCCTCGCCGACCCGGCCCCCGTCGCGCAGACCTTCTTCGTCGACCAGGACGTGGGCGAGGCCGCCCGGCTCGATGCCGTCGTGACGGTGGCCGACGCCAAGTGGTTGTCCGATCGTCTGAAGGATGCCCCCGAGGCCCGCAACCAGATCGCCTTCGCGGATGTGATCCTGCTCAACAAGAGCGACCTCGTCGCGCCGGCCGATCTGGACCGCGTCGAGGCCGAGATCCGCACCATCAATCCGCTCGCCAAGCTGCACCGCACGCAGAACTGTGCGGTCCCTCTCGATGCCGTGCTGGAGCGCAACGCCTTCGACCTCGACCGGATTCTCGACGTGGAGCCCGACTTCCTGGAAGAGGGGCACCACCACCATCACGATTCCGACATCAAGTCGGTCTCGGCGAAGATCGACGGCGAAGTCGATCCGGAAAAGTTCATGCCCTGGATCTCCAACCTCACCCAGGTCCAGGGGCCGGACATCCTGCGCTGCAAGGGGATCGTGGCCTTCCCGAACGAGCCGAAGCGCTTCGTCTTCCAGGGCGTGCACATGATCCTCGACGGCGACGTCCAGGGCGACTGGCGGGCGGACGAGCCGCGGGTCTCGCGGGTGGTGTTCATCGGTCGCAACCTCGATCCGGTGGCGATCAAGGAGGAATTCGAGGCCTGCCGGGCCTGACCGCCCGGGCCGGCGCCGCGGCTGAAACACCGCGCCCGCCGCCGCGAAGGCGATTCTCAACCATTGGATGGCATCACGGGGCGTGCGGGCCAGCGTAACCGGCCCGTGGAGCCCGCGTATCCATGGCCCATACCGCTGCGCCCGCAGCCCCGGCCCCGTCCGGGTTCGCGGGCGGACTCCCGCTCATCAGAGCCGTCGAGGGGCTGGCCAAGGCGCTGTTCGCGGCGTTCATCTTCTTCGCCTGCTTCGCCTTCTCCGAGACCTCCCCTACGACGCGGTGGCGATCCCCACGATCCTGCTCTGGCTCTGCCTCGGCGTGCGGCTGCACCGGGGGCGCTACCGCTCGTCGTTCTTCTCCTGCTCTACCTCACGGCGATCGTCACGGCCCTGCTGCCCTACCTGAACGAGGAGTTTCCGGTCACCTGGACGGTGCAGCTGCTCTACCTCTCGCTCACCTGCATCTTCTTCGCGATGTTCTTCGCGGACGACACGCACGCCCGGATGGAGCTGGCGCTCAAGGCCTACACGGCAAGCTGCGTGTTCTCGGCGGCGCTGGGCATCGTCGGCTATCTGCAATGGCTCGGGATCGAGGACCTGTTCTACAAGTACGACCGGGCCTCGGGCACCTTCCAGGACCCGAACGTGTTCGGCTCGTTCCTGACGCTCGGCGCCCTCTACCTGATGCACGGCCTGCTCACCGGTTCGGCCCGGCGGCCGCTGGTGTCCCTGGTCGGGCTGCTGATCATCGTGGCCGGCATCTTCCTGTCGTTCTCGCGCGGCTCGTGGGGCGGGAGCGTCGTCGCGGTGCTGTTGATGGTGGGATCCGTCTATGCCGGCAGCGTGTCGCCGCGCCTGCGCCGCCGCATCGTGCTCCTGACCCTCGCGACGGTCGTCCTGGGCACCGTCGCGGTGATCGGGCTGCTCTCGGTCGATCACGTGCACAAGATGTTCGAGACCCGGGCGGCCCTGACCCAGGATTACGATCAGGGCGAGACCGGCCGGTTCGGCAACCAGATCCGCGGCTTCGCCATGCTGCTGGAGCGTCCGTTCGGAATGGGGCCGATGCACTGGCGCCTGACCTTCGGGCTCGAGCCGCACAATTCCTACATCGGCTCCTTCGCCAACGGCGGATGGCTCGGGGGCGCGGTGTTCATCGGCCTCGTCGTGACCACCGGACTCGTCGGGTTCCGGCTCCTGGCGCGGCCGTCGCCGGTTCGGGCGCATGCCCAGATCGTCTGGCCGGCGCTGCTGATGTTCTTCCTGCAGGCCTTTCAGATCGATATCGAGAAGTGGCGCCATGTCTACATGATGCTGGGCATGGTCTGGGCGCTGGAGGCCGCGCGGCTGCGCGCGGGCACGCCGCAGGCGGGCGCGCTTGAAACGAGGCGCTAGGCGCGGCATCGCTCGGCTCCGGCCGATCCGCCGGTCCGCGCCGGGAGTCCGTCCGTGAACACACAGCTGGACCCTGAAGGCGAGCGGCTCGCGGCCCTCGAGGCCCTCGCGATCGTCGGCACGCCGTCAGAGCCGCATTTCGAGGCCGTCTGCCGAACCGCCCGCCGCCTGTTCGGTGTGCGCAGCGCATTCGTGGCCTTCCTCGGGGACACGGAGCAGTGGCTGAAGACACCCTGCGCGGACGTCCCAACCACGGTACGGCGGGACCAGAGCTTCTGCCAGCACACGATCCGCGGCGACGCGCTGCTCGTCGTGCCGGATGCCCGGCTCGATCCGCGCTTTCGCGACCTGCCCGTCGCCGCCGCCCCTGGCGGGATCCGGTTCTACGCGGGCATCCCGCTGAGCCTCCAGCCCGGCCTGCGGATCGGCACCTTCTGTCTCGCCGACCCGGAGCCCCGGGAAGGCCTTTCGCCCGCGGAAGCGGCCGCCTTCCACGACCTCGCCGAGATCGTCGTGGCGCATCTGAGGCTGACGGAGGCCAATGTCAGGCGCGACCGCGAGATCGCGCAGGCCGCGATCCGCGAGGCGGTGATCCGCGAGCAGCATCGCGAGATCAACGCGCGGGCACGCGCCCAGGAGGCGGCCAACCATCAGCTCCAGATGGCCGAGCAGCTCGCCAGCGTCGGAAACTGGCGCGTCGAGCTCGCGGACGGCCAGCCCCTCTGGTCGGCCAGCCTCTACGCCATCGCCGGCCGGGACCCCGCGATACCGGCACCGCGCCTCGACGCCTTCTCGCAGATCTACCATCCCGACGACCGTGCGCGGCTCGAGGCGATCGTCGCCGACGCCATCGCCCGCAGGGCGCCGTTCGATTTCGATGCGCGGCTGCTCCGGCCCGACGGCGAGCTGCGCGACGTGGTCGTCCGCGGCATGTGCCGGGGGAGGGCCAGAGCGCCGGCCTCGTCGGCGTGCTCATCGACGTGACCGAGCGCCGGCGGGCCGAGGACGAGGTCCGCCGCAGCGAGCTGCGCTATCGC
The DNA here is from genome assembly GCA_050632685.1 of Methylobacterium phyllosphaerae. Taxonomy (GTDB): domain Bacteria; phylum Pseudomonadota; class Alphaproteobacteria; order Rhizobiales; family Beijerinckiaceae; genus Methylobacterium; species Methylobacterium phyllosphaerae_A. The sequence continues at coordinate 3,020,384 of JBOEFT010000002.1, read as the reverse complement.
GGCCTCGCCGAGGCGCTGCCGCTCCTGGTCTGGACCATGCGGGTCGGGGACGGGCGGGCGACCTACGCCAACGCGCAGTTCCAGTCCTATTACGGCCCGATCGGACCGGAGCGCGCGGAGCGCGTCGGGCGGAACCATCCGGAGGATGCCGCCGCCATGGAGGTGGCCTGGACCCGGGCCGTCGAGAGCGGGACCGCCTACAGCGGCCAGTGGCGGATCCGGCGTCACGATGGCGTCTACCGGTGGCACACGCTCTCGCTGATCCCGATCCGCCTCGATCCGGCGAACGGCGCGGTGGCGGAGTGGCTCGGGACGGCGCTCGATGTCGACGACATCATCACGGCCCGTCTCGCCGTCGAGGAGGCCCGAGGCCTTCTGGGAATTGCCCTGGATGCCGCAGAGGCCGGGGCCTGGGACTGGGACATGCGCACCGGGCTCGCTACCCTGAGCCCGGAGAGCGCCCGAATGCATGGGCTGCCGGAGACCGGCGAGCCGCATACGATGACGGCCTCCGCGTGGACGAGCCTGATCCATCCCGACGATGTCACCGATGTCTGGAACGAGATCCGCCGCGCGGTCGAATCCGGCACGCCCTACGCGGCGGAGTTCCGGGTCGGGAACCGCTGGCTCTACGCGCGCGGGCGCACGCTCTGCGGCGCAGGCGGGCATCCGCAGCGGATGGTCGGCCTCCACCTCGACATCACCGAGCGCAAGGCGGTCGAGGCCGCCCTGCGCACCGCCACGCGGGACGCCGAGGCGGCCCGCACCGAGGCGGAGCGCGCGAGCGCGGCCAAGAGCGAGTTCCTGGCCGCCATGAGCCACGAGATCCGCACCCCGCTCAACGGCATTCTCGGCTACGCCGACCTGCTCCTCGATGGTTCCACGATCCAGAACGAGGACCGGCGCCGCTTGGAGCTGATCCAGAGTTCCGGCGCGGCGCTGCTCACCGTCGTCAACGACATCCTCGACTTCTCGAAGATCGAGGCGGGCGAACTGACCCTCGATCCGGTGCCCTTCCCGCTGATCTCGATCGTCGACGGCACGGTCTCGATCGTGCGCGGCAGCGCGCTCCGCAGCAGCCTCGCCATCGAGGCCCGGATCGATCCGGCCCTGCCGGCCTTCGTGGTCGGCGATCCGGGACGCCTGCGGCAGGTACTGCTCAACCTCTTAAATAACGCCGTGAAGTTCACCCCGGAGGGCTCCGTCACGGTGATCGTGGAGCGGGAGGGCGCGGGCCGCGCCCGGACGGCCGCCCGGGCGACGCGGTGCGATTCGCCGTGACCGATACCGGGATCGGCATCGCGCCCGCGCAGCAGGACCGGCTGTTCAAGCGTTTCAGCCAGGTCGACGGCTCGATCAGCCGACGCTTCGGCGGGACGGGCCTGGGCCTGGCGATCTCCCGGCATCTCGTGACGCTCATGGGCGGCGAGATCGGCGTCGAGAGCCGCGAGGGGGCGGGATCGACCTTCTGGTTTCGTCTGGTGCTGCCCCGCGGTGAACAGGGGACCGAGCCGGGCGCGGGTTCGACGCTGCTCCGGCCGCCGCCCGCGGCCGTCCCGGCCTCCGGTGCTGGTCCCGGCGCGCCGCTGCGGCTGCTCCTCGTCGAGGATGTGCCGCTCAATCAGGAACTCGCCTGCGCGGTTCTGGAATCCCAGGGCTACATTGTAGACGTGGCCGGGGACGGGGCCGAGGCGATCACGGCGGTCGGGTCGTCCGTGGCGTCGGGCCGGGGCTATGATCTCGTGCTGATGGACGTTCAGATGCCCCGGGTCGACGGGCTCACGGCCACCCGCCGGATCCGCGCGCTCGCGCCCCCGGCCTGCGACATCCCGATCGTGGCCATGACCGCCAACATCCTCCCCGAACAGATCGACGAGCTGCGCGCGGCCGGGATGGACGACTATGTCGGCAAGCCGTTCCGCCGGGCCGATCTGTTTGCCACGATCAGCCGCTGGACGACCCCCGGCGCGCGCCGACCGTCGGGGACCGACGAGCCGCGCCGCGTGCCCGAGGTGGATTCCAACGTCCTCGACGCCGCCGTGCTGTCCGAGATGGAGGCGAGCTTCGGCTCGGATCGGGTGGGGGCGCTGCTCGATCTCCTGTCCAACGAGCTGTCCGAGCGATTCCGGCCGAGCGAGACTGATCGCCTCCAGATCGCCCACGACGCGCACGCCCTGGTGGCGGCCGCCGGGCTGCTCGGCTTCGTCGGCCTGTCGAGCCTGTGCCGCGAGGTCGAGGCCGCCGCCCATGCGGGCGCCGATCTGATGCCGCTGATCCGGCGCCTGGAGATCCAGCGGGCGACGGCGCTCCGGGCCATCCGGCAGCTGCGCGCGGCCTGACCCGGAGCGGCACCCGCGGGCGCCGCTCCGCTCTCAGGGAGCTTCCGCCTCGTCGGCCTCGGGCAGCGGGTCGCCGGTCCAGGTCGTCGCGAAGGCGGCGAGTTCCCGCGCGTCGGCGAAGGCCGCCACAGTCACCTCACGCTCGGCAGGCGTCGCCCCGGGGTAGGGCGCGAGCAGGATCCGCACCCGGGCCAGCCGGCCGCTGGGCGCCCGGTCGGCGATCCAGGCCTGCGCCTCCGGCGTGAAGCGCTCCGGGCCGTCGAGGGCGCGGGCGTCGCTGCGCAGCACGACCACGTAGGTGCCGAGGCTGCGATCGGCCTCCTGAACCGCCTTGACGATGTCGATCACGGGTTTTCCGCGAAATCGTTGATCTGGACCTGGGCCTGCGCGGCGGTGAAGTTCGGGATGTCGGCGAAGATCTCTTCGCCGTGGGCGGCCGCGGCCTTCTTGAACGCGTCGACCGATTCGAAGGTCAGCAGCGCCATCACCTGGAACGGCGCCGGGCCGCCGTCCGGCGTGCCGGCGCCCTTGACGACCTTGGCGTCGTGGAGGCCGAGGGACGACCAGCGCTCACGCACCAGCGGCATGTGGTGTCCGAGATAGTAGCCCATGTCGAAGCTCGGGCCGGCCGGATACATCACGCTTACCAGGATCATGGGGGTTCCTTCCCGTGTCGCGCCCGGTCTGCCCGGGCGCCGTTTCGGTTCGTATCGCGACGGTCAGTGCAGCTTGACCCGCGGCTCGGTGCGACGGGTGAGCGCGCGCGCCAGGGTGTCGAGAGCCGTCTTGGCGGTCCCGTGAAGCGCCTGCTCGTGCATCTTGTAGAGCGAGCGGTACATCATCCGGGCGAACAGGCCGGCGATCAGCATGTTCTTGCCGCGCACGAAGCCCATCAGGCTGCCCACGGTCGAGTACTCGCCGAGGGACACCAGCGAGCCGAAATCCTTGTACTTGAACGGCTTCAAGGGCTTGCCGTCGATCTTGGCCTGGATCTGGCCGATGAGGTGGCTCGCCTGCTGGTGTGCCGCCTGGGCGCGGGGCGGCACCGGCGTGTCCGAGCCGGCCTCCACCAGGTAGGCGCAGTCGCCGATCGCGAAGATGTCGGGGTCGCGGGTCGTCTGGAGCGTCGGGGTCACCACGAGCTGGTTGGTCCGCGTCGTCTCCAGGCCGCCGATGCCCTGGAGGAACAGGGGGCCTTCACGCCCGCCGCCCAGACCACCAGCTCCGACGGAATGAAGGTCCCATCGGCGAGCTGCACGCCGTCGGCCCGCACCTCGGTCACCCGCGCCTTCACCCGGACGTCGACGCCGATCTTGTGCAGCAGTTGCATCACCTCGGCCGAGAGGCGCTGCGGCACCGCCGGCAGGATCCGGTCGGCGGCCTCGACCAGGGTGATGCGGATGTCCTTGCCCGGATCGATCCTGTCGAGGCCGGTGGAGACCACGTGGCGCAGGGTCCGGTGCAGCTCGGCGGCGAGTTCGGTCCCGGTGGCGCCCGCGCCGATCACCGTGACGTGGAGCTGGCCGGGGCGGACCGGGCCGGCCTGCGTGTGCGCCCGCAGCGACGCGTTCACGAGGCGCTGGTGAAAGCGCACCGCCTGGTCCTGGGTGTCGAGGGCGATGGCGTGCTCGGCCACGCCCGGGGTGCCGAAATCGTTGGTGGTGGAGCCCACGGCCATCACCAGAGTGTCGTACGGGACGGAGCGCTCCGGCGTCACCTCCCGCCCTTCCGAGTCGTGGCTCGCCGCGAGCTGGATGGTGCGCGCCTGCCGGTCGAGCCCGGTCATGCGTCCGATCCGGTAGCGGAAGCCGTGGATGTGGGCGTGGTGCAGGTAGTCGACCGCGTGGTGGCCGACATCGAGGCTGCCGGCCGCGACCTCGTGGAGCAGCGGCTTCCAAATATGCGTGCGAGCCCGATCCACGAGCGTGACATGCGCGCGCTTGCCGCGCCCGAGCTTATCGCCGAGCTTCGTCACCAGCTGGAGCCCCGCGGCGCCGCCGCCGACCACGACGACGCGATGCAGGCCGGACTCGTTCTCGACGGATGCCATCGACACTCTTTCTTCCCCCGGACCGGGATTAAACGCCGGCCTGCTTACACGCCTTGGGTTGCCGATTTCCACATCCGCCTCATGCGGCCCGCGTCACGAACGCGCGTTCGCCCCGATCACGCCGACGGGGCGCCCGGCTGGCGCAATGGGTGAGCCTCCGCGACCGCGGGGAGCGCGAGGCAGGCCTCTGCGATCCGCGCCACCGTCGGGTAGGCCGCCGTCTCGATGCCGAAGATGCCGGTCCCGACCCACAGGCTGACGAGGCAGAGGTCGGCATGACTCACCGAATCACCCTGGCAGAACCGGCCGGTCCCGGCCTCGGTGCAGAGCCGCGTCTCCAGGGTCCGCAGGCCGGTTTCGAAGGCGTTGCGCAGGAACTCCAGCATCCGCTCCCGGGGCAGGCCGTACTGCTCCATCAGGAACGTGCGAACCCGGGGCACGTAGAGCGGATGGGTGTCGCAGGCGACGACCTGAGCCAGGGAGCGCGCCCGCGCCCGCGCCCGTGGTTCCTCGGGCAGGAGACGCACGCCGCCCCGCGTCTCCTCCAGGTAGTCGAGGATCGCCAGCGACTGGGTGAGGGGCGGGCCGTCGCCGTCGAACAGCGCCGGCACCGCGCCCTGGGGGTTGATCGACCGGAATTCCGGCTTGTGCTGGTCGCCCGCGTCGAGGTCGATGAAGGTCTCCTCGTAGGCGATGCCCTTCATCTTCAGGGCGATCCGCACCCGGAAGGCGGCGGCCGACCGCCAGTTGCCGTACATGTGCATGTCTGTGGGGTCTCCGACCGGGCCTGGGGAGCACAGCCGACTTTGCGCCGGGCCGCAAGGGGCGGACCGGGAGGGACGGGGGCGACAACGGGATCGGGCCGGCCCATATCGGGCGCCTGTGTCCGGAGATTTCCCAAGATGGCCGATCAGTCCGAGGCTCGCCGCTTCATCCCCTTGAACATCGCGGTGCTCACCGTCTCCGATACGCGCCGGCCGGAGGACGACCGCTCCGGCGATACGCTGAGTCAGCGCCTCACCGAGGCGGGCCACCGGCTGGCGGACCGTGCCATCGTGCCGGACGAGATCCCGGCGATCCGGAGCCGGGTCGAGGCCTGGCTGCGCGACCCGGGGTCGACGTGGTGATCACCACCGGCGGCACCGGCTTCACCGGCCGCGACGTGACACCGGAAGCCCTGGAGCCGTTGTTCGAGAAGCGCATGGACGGCTTCTCGGCGGTGTTCCACCGGATCTCTTACGACAAGATCGGCACCTCGACTCTGCAGTCCCGCGCCACCGCCGGAGTCGCGCAGGCGACCTACGTATTCGTGCTGCCCGGCTCACCGGGCGCCTGCCGGGATGCCTGGGACGGGATTTTGGCCCAGCAGCTCGACTACCGGCACCGCCCCTGCAACTTCGTGGAGATCATGCCGCGGCTCGACGAGCACCTGCGGCGCGGGTCGAGCATCGCGGTCTGAGAGGCACCAAACAGCGACTCGTGCTCAGGCGCCGTCACTTCGTTCATGCGCTTGAGCCCTAGGTCTTTGGTGACGCATCAATTTTTCCAAACTTCGCTGACGCTTTCGTTCGGATCGATGCACTAGGCGGCATTCCCCTCCTTGCGGCGCAGCACCGAGTGTTTGCGGCCGTAGAAGAAGTAGACGACAAGCCCCATCGCCATCCAGATCACCAGGCGCAGCCACGTGTCGAGTGGCAGGCCGATCATCAGCAGCAGGCAGAACAGGATCCCGAGGATCGGCACGATCGGCACGGCGGGCGCCCGGAACGGGCGCTTCATGTGGCGGTCCGTGCGGCGCAGGTAGATCACCGAGCCGCAGACCAGGATGAAGGCGGCGAGCGTCCCGATGCTCACCATCTCGCCCAGGATGTTGATCGGTACCAGGGCCGCCACGCAGGCCACCAGAGCACCGATGAGCATCTGACTGCGATAGGGCGTCTGGTAGGTCGGGTGGACGTGGGAGAACATCTTCGGCAGCAGGCCGTCCTGGGCCATGGTGAAGAAGATCCGGCTCTGGCCGTAGAGCAGGACGAGGATCACCGTGGTGAGGCCGGTCAGCGCTCCGAGCTTGATCAGCAGGGCGAACCAGCCGATGCCGATCACGTCGACGCCCTTGGCGATCGGGTCGGGCACGTTGAGGTCCTTGTAGGGGACGAGCCCGGTCAGGACGGCGGCGACCAGCACGTACAGGATCGTGCACACGGCGAGGGAGCCGAGGATGCCGATGGGCATGTCCTTCTGGGGCCTGCGCGCTTCCTGGGCGGCCGTCGAGACCGCGTCGAAGCCGATGAACGCGAAGAACACCACGCCCGCGCCGCGCAGGATGCCGCTGTAGCCGTAATGCCCGAAGGTGCCGTCATTCGGCGGGATCAGGGGGCTCCAGTGCGCCGTGTCGACATGGCCCCAGCCGAGGGCGATGAAGGCGACGACGACGGTGAGCTTCACCGCGACCATGATGTTGTTGAAGCGGGCCGATTCCTTGGTGCCGCGCATCAGCAGGAGCGTGATCAGCGCCACGATCAGCACGGCCGGCAGATTGAACAGGGCGGTCCCGCCGCCGTCGATCGGCGTCCCGGGCGCATGCGCGAACTGGGCCGGGATCACGATCCCGACATCCTTCAGGATGCTCGTGACGTAGCCCGACCAGCCCACCGCCACGGTGGCGGCGCCCATGGCGTATTCCAGGATCAGATCCCAGCCGATCAGCCAGGCGAAGAACTCGCCGAGCGTCGCGTACGTGTAGGTGTAGCTCGACCCGGCGACCGGGATCAGCGCCGCCATCTCGGAGTAGCACAGGCCGACGAAGGCGCAGGCGATGCCGCCGAGCACGAAGGAGAGCATGATCCCCGGCCCGGCATACTGGGCCGCGGCCGTGCCGGTGAGGACGAAGATGCCGGCACCGATGATCGCGCCGATGCCCATCGCGGTGATCGACAGGGCGCCCAAGGATTTCGAGAGCTGCTGCTCGCCCTCGCCGCTCTCCAGGATGTCGTCGACCGATTTGCGCCCCATCAGTCCCGACGAATCCATTGCACCATCCTTCCAGGGTGTGAGCCGGCCGGCACTCTCCCGCGGATGGAGAGACAGCAAATCTTCTTACCCGGACGGTTGTAGAGGAGGATCGACGGACAACAACGAGGCGCGGAGCAAGATTCTGTCGATCAGGCCCGTTCGATCCGCGCGATCAGCGGCCTCACCTTGAGACGCGGTGCGAACACGGCCCCGGCCCTCAACACGTCCCGGCGCACGACGTCCCCGGCGCGGGCCTGCCGGGCTCCCGCCAGAGCCTCCACCCGGTTCCGGACGGTCCCGAGCCAGCCAGCGGCCGGGCGATGCAGGCGGCCGAGCCCGGTCTCCGGACGGGCCGTCCCGACGAAGCGGTCGAGGGTGCGGATCCAGCCCTCGGCCGGAACGTCGCCGGCTTCCAGGCACAGAACCCAGTCCCGCCGGGCCGCGGCGGCGCCGACGGCGTAGGGATTGCCGTTCCCCTGGAGCACCAACGTCGCGCCGGTGGCCTCCGCAACGGCCGCGACGGCCTCGCTCGCGCGGCCCGACACGATCACCGCGTCGCCCACGAGGCCACCGGCCACGCCGGACACGAGCACGCTGAGCGTGTCGGCCAGACGATCGATCGCGTCCGGATCGGCCGGGTCGGCCAGATAGGTCACCGCGGAGAGCATGAGCGCGCCCATAGACGATTCTGCGGCGCCGTAAACTGCCTGGAGGCGCGCGGGCGAAGCTGCCGCGGTCCGGAATGGCGGCAAAGCCAAGTTTGCCTGAAAATGAGGCGTTCCGCTGCAACGTGTTCGCGCTATGTTCTGGCCATGGCGGGAGGAGACGAGTCGTCATGGCGGAGTGGTTCGAGGAAACCCCATCGCAGACCGCGCGGCGCCTCGGACCGAGCGCCGCACCGCGGGACGCGCGGCGCGGCCGGGGGGCCACGGCCAATCCTTCGGGGCGCTACGAGCCGGCCCGGCGCGAGGTGTTCAGCGACGGGAGCTGGACGGCGGACACGCCGGCCGCCCTGCGCACGCAGGTCCTGCCGGAGCGCGCGGCCCGGATCATCGCTCGCAACACCTCCCCAGACATTCCCTTCGACAGGTCGATCAACCCCTATCGGGGCTGCGAGCACGGTTGCATCTACTGTTACGCGCGCCCGACCCATGCGTGGCTCGGCCTGTCGCCGGGGCTCGATTTCGAATCGCGGATCTTCGTGAAGCCGGAGGCGGCCCGACTGCTCGCCCGGGAGATCGCCGCGCCGGGCTACCGGCCGGAGACGATCGCCCTCGGCACCGCCACGGATCCCTATCAGCCGGTCGAGCGCGAGCACCGGATCACCCGTGCGGTGCTGGAGGTGCTGCGGGAGGCCCGCCACCCCGTCAGCATCACCACCAAATCCGACCTCGTGCTGCGCGACCTCGATATCCTGGCCGAGATGGTGGCCGACAATCTGGTGCTGGCGGCGATCTCGCTGCCGACGCTGGACCCGGTCCTCGCCCGCCGCCTCGACCCGCGGGCGCCCCGGCCGGACAAGCGGCTCGCGGCGATGCGGGCGCTGAGCGCGGCGGGGGTGCCGGTGATGGTCAACGTCTCGCCGATCATCCCGGGCCTGACCGACCACGAGATCGAGGCGATCCTGGCCCGCGCACGGGCGCACGGCGCGAGCCGGATCGGCCACGCGCTTCTGCGACTTCCGGGGAGGTCGCCGACCTCGTCGCGGACTGGTTCGCCGAACATTACCCGGAACGCAGCGCGCGGGCCTTCGCCCTCCTGCGGGAGGCCCGGGGCGGCCGCGAGAACGATCCGCGCTTCGGCCACCGCTTTCGCGGCGAGGGGGCCTACGCGGCCATGATCGGCCAGCGGGTGCGGCTCGCCGGCAAGCGGCTCGGCTTCGCCTTCGGCAGGGTCGCGTTGAATTGCGACGCCTTCCGCAAGCCGGGGGCGCAACTGATGCTGTTCTGACGCTGGGCCAGCGGGCTGGCCGGGCGACCCGGCGCCCGGTCGGAGCTGGCCCACGGGCAAGCCGCAGGATCGTCACCACCATCAATTCTGACTGAATAAAGATATTTTGATTGCAGATATCGTATCGCAATCCGATTATTATCAAATATTCCTGATGATAATTGTGTTAAAAGGATTACGAAAAAAACGAAAATCAAAGTTGACATAGGGAACGCTAAGGTTTCAAATCCGGATCATAAGATCGTTTTTCCAGCACGAAAGATTGCTGGATCCAATAAATATTCCAACCTATGATTGTTCGATTGAGCATTGATCCTGTGTCTCACGCAAGATCGCGTCTCCGCACGGAATGTCGGATGCCGACAGTCGCGCGATCGGTGCCGTGTCACGCACCGCCACGCCGCGGGATGCCACGCGACGGATGCGGCGGGTTCAGCGCGCGGGGATCCTGACGATCGCGGACCGGATCTCGCTGCGTCCGGTGACCGCCGCGCGCGCAGCCGGGCCAGCGAGGTCCAGGCCGTCCGGAGCCCGATCGCCGATGCCGACACGGCGGACTTCCGGGGCGGATCAGGGCACGCGAACCGACTGCGAGCCGGCACCCCGGATGGGCGCCGTCTGTCCAGGTCGACCGGTTTCCCGGCGCGCGTCCGGCCACCGAGCGGTCGACCCCACCACTCGATGCACTGCAGGGAAGAATGAGGCTTGCCATGCTCCGGCTTCCACGTCTGTCGATCGGCGCAAGTCTGTGCGCGATCCTCGTTTCGCTCAGTGCCATGCTGCTCGTCTCGGGTGCGCGGACGGCGCTGGACGCCCGGATGCAGGAGAACCGAAGTCGCCACGTGGTCGCTCTGACCGAAGCCAGCCGCCATCTGCTCAAGCTTCTCCTCGCGGCGCGTCTGGAGCGGGCTCGGACCCTGCAGGCCCTGGTCGCGCCGGACCGGATCCCGTCCTCCGACGCGGCTCTGATCGCCGCGCAGCGCGCCGCGAGAGCCGATGAACTCGACAGCTTCCTGGCGCGTGTCCGCGACACGGATGCCGAAACGGTGCTGCGGATGGTCGACCCGCTGCGGCGCGCCCATGAGGCCCTGATCGGCCTCTCGTCGCCGATCGACCGGGCTCTCGCGCTCCCGATCCCGGAGCGCCCCGCCGCGACTGCGGACGCCGCCGCGCCGGCGTTCCAGGCCCTGCTCGATGCGCTCGCGGCCGCCGATGGTGCCGTTGACGCCGCCATTCCGCGCCGGGATGCGGCGCTGGCCCGCGCGCTCGAGATCAAGCGCGCGGCCTGGATCACGCGCGTCGCGATCGGCGGTCACGTGGCGCGGGGCGAGACGGCCCTGGCGCGGGGAATGGGCTGGTCTGAGGCGGAGCGCCTCGCCGAGGCCGAGGACCGTGGCCGCGTCGCGGCGGACTGGGCGATGCTCGTCGACCACGTTGACGACACGGTGCCGGAGGCGATCCAGACCGCCTTTAGAACGGCCAGTGCCAGCAACTTCGAGGGCGAGGTCGTAGCGCGTCGGCAAGCCCTGCGGACGGCCCTGAGCCTGGGCAAGCCGCCCGGAATCCCGATCGAGGACCTGCGAAACCGCAACACGCGGGAGGTCAACACGATCGCCGACCTGGCCGATGCGGCCCTGAACGCGATGGTCGAGCGCGCGCAGACGCTGGCCGCACAGGCGCGGGCGAGCCTGCGCGAGACGAGCCTGTTCCTGGCCGCTTCGCTGCTGCTCGCCGGCCTCGGGACCGTCGTGGTCTTCCGTGGCGTGCTGCGGCCCCTCCGGTCCATGATCCAGGCGATGAGGGTGCTCGCCGCCGGTGACGTCATGGTGGCGATCCCGGCCCGCCAGCGGCGGGACGAGATCGGCGCGATGGCGGCCGCCGTGCAGGTCTTCAGGGACACCCTGATCCGCACCCGCAGCCTGGAGGCCGAAGCCGCCGAGGCCGCGCGCATCGCGGAGGCGGAGCGTCGAAGCATGACACTCACGATGGCGCAGGACTTCGAGGCGGCGGTGGCCGGCATCGTCGGCGAGGTCTCCGCTGCCGCCGCCGAATTGCAGACCACGGCCTGGCAGATGACCACGACCGCCCAGCAGACCGCCAGCCAGTCCGATACCGTGGCCGCCGCCGCCGAGGAAGCATCCGCTGGCGTCCGGACCGTGGCGGCCGCCATGGAGGAACTCGGCACCTCCGTCCAGGAGATCGGGCGGCAGGTCCAGGGCTCCTCCGAGCTCGCGCGGACCGCGGTCGGCGAGGCCGACCAGACGGCCGGCTTGGTGGCCGCGCTCAACACGGCGGTGACCCGGGTCGACGCGGTGGTCGCGCTGATCGCCGGCATCGCCGCCCAGACGGACCTGCTGGCGCTCAACGCGACGATCGAGGCGGCGCGCGCCGGCGAGGCGGGCCGCGGCTTCGCGGTTGTCGCCACCGAGGTGAAGGCACTCGCCGCGCAGACAGGCCGCGCCACCGAGGAGATCGGCCTCCAGATCGGCGAGATCCGGACCGTGACCGGCCGGGCGGTGGAGGCGATCGGCGCGATCACCGGCCGGATCGGCGCGATCAGCACCGTCGCCGCCGCGATCGCGGCGGCGGTGGAGCAGCAGGGAGCGGCCACACAGGAGATCGTCCGCAACGTCACCCAGGCCAATGCGGGGACGCAGGAAGTCACCGGCACCATCGCCGGTGTGGCGCAGGCGGCCGACCAGACGGGGCGCGCGGCCGATCACGTGCTCACGGCCGCCACCGCGCTCACGCGGCAGTCGGAGCAACTCGCCGTCGAGGTCGATCGCTTCCTGGAAGGCGTCCGGTCCGCGTGATCGCTGCGGACCGGCTCAGTCGAAACCGCGGGTGAAGCTGAGCCGGTGATGCGGGCTGCGGCCGAGCTGCGCCAGGCCGGCGCGGTGAACGGCCGTGCCGTAGCCGACATTGCGCTCCCAGCCGTAGCCCGGATGACGCCGGGCGAGGCGCCGCATCAGCCCGTCGCGGAACACTTTCGCGACGATCGAGGCGGCGGCGATCTGGGGCACCATCCGGTCGCCGCCGATGACGGCGCGGCCTGGAAGGCCGGGCAGGGCGTCGCGCCCGTCCACCAGCACGGGTGCGGCGAGGCCGAGCCGGGCGACCGCCCGCGCCATGGCGTCGAGGGTCGCGGCGCGGATGTTGATCCGGTCGATCAGCGCCCGGGAGCCCGCTGCCACCGCGACCCGGGCATGGGCCTGGATCTGGGGCGCCAGCCGCTGCCGCACCGGCTCGGGCACGCGCTTGCTGTCGTCGAGGGCGGCGAGCAGGTCGGCCGGGATCGCGGCCGGATCGAACCAGACCGCGGCCACCACCACCGGGCCGCAGAGCGCGCCGCGTCCGACCTCGTCGCAGCCGATCGCCGTCGGGTAGGTGGCGGCGCGGGCGGGATCGAAGGGCGGCCGGGCGGCCGGACGTTTCGCGGGGGGCTTGGCGGGGGGCTTGGCGAGGGGCTTGGCGAGGGGCATGGCGCCTCCTGCCATCCCGGGCGGGCGCCGTCACGCGTCAGGCGGCATCCCGGGCGCTCCGCATGCCGCCATGCGCTTCGATGATGTTGCCGAAGAACTGCCGCGCGCTCACCTCCCATCCGCAGCGGAGGGCCTCGGCCCGGCACGCGGCACGGGACAGGCCCAGCGCCGCCAGCGCGGCGGCGCGCAGATCGCGGTCGAGGATCCCGACTCGCGTCCCGCCGACGACGTCGTTGGGACCCGGTACCGGGAAGGCCGCCACCGGCAGCCCGCTGGCCAGGGCCTCTAGGAGCACGATGCCGAACGTATCGGTCAGGCTCGGGAACACGAACGCGTCGCAGGCCGCGTAGACCGCCGAGAGGTCCGCGCCGGTGCGGGTGCCCAGGAAGCGCGCCCCGGGCGCCAGGGCCTGGAGCCGTGCTCGGTCCGGCCCGTCGCCGACCACGACCTTCGTGCCGGGCAGGTCGAGGCCGAGGAACGCCGCGACGTTCTTCTCCACCGCCAGCCGCCCGACATAGAGGAACAACGGTCGGGGCAAGCCGGCGAGGTCCGCGGGCGGCGGATCCCCGGGTTCGGCGGGACGGAAGCGCCCGGTATCGACGCCCCGGGTCCACCGCATCAGCCGGGGGAAGCCCCGCGCCGACAATTCGTCCTGGAGCGAGGCGGTGCTGACCATCGTGCCGCGCGCGACGCTGTGGAACCGGCGCAGATAGGCGTAGGACCACGCCTCCGGCACCGGCGCACGGGCGGCGAGGTATTCGGGAAACCGCGTGTGGTAGCTCGTGGTGAAGGGCAGGTCGTGGGCGAGGCAGTGCCGCCGGGCGGCGAGGCCGACCGGCCCTTCCGTGGCGATGTGCACGTGGGTCGGCTGCTCCGCCCGCCAGCGCGCCGCCACCCGCTCGCGGCCCGCATAGGCGAGGCGGATCTCGGGGTAGCCCGGCAGCGGTAGCGAGCGGAAATCCGCCACTGAGAGCAGGGCCGTCTCGAAGCCGTGGTCCGGGGCGCGACGGACCATCTGCTCCAGGGATCGGACGACGCCGTTCACCTGGGGATGCCACGCGTCGCTGGCGATCAGGAGCTTCACGACGGTGTCCTCATGCCACGGCGCGCCGGCCCGGCAGGGTCTGCGGCACGGTCTCGGCCGCCCGCGCCCGCAGGAGGCTCGGATAGTGCAGGACCTCGATGCGGCCGTCGTAGTGCTCCACGAGCCCCGTGCAGGATTCCACCCAGTCCCCGGTGTTGAGGTAGCGCAACGCCCCGATCGGGCGGTCCGCCGCGTGGTGGATGTGGCCGCAGATCACGCCGTCGGCGCCCTGGCGGCGCGCCTCCTCGGCGAGGATCGTCTCGAACCGGCCGATGAAGCTCACCGCGTTCTTCACCCGCAGCTTCGCCCAGGCCGACAGCGACCAGTAGGACAGGCCGAGCCGCCGCCGCACCTTGTTGATCAGGGTGTTGAGGGACAGCGCCAGGGTGTAGGCGCCGTCCCCGAGATGGGCGAGCCAGGGCGAATGGCGCACCACCATGTCGAACTGGTCCCCGTGGATCACGAGGTAGCGCTTGCCGTCCGCGGCCTCGTGGATCGCGGTCTCGGCCAGCTCGATGCCCCCGAAATTCGTGCCGACATAGTCCCGCAGGAACTCATCGTGGTTGCCCGGCAGGTAGACGATCCGCGCGCCCTTGCGGACCTTGCGCAGGAACTTCTGCACGACGTCGTTGTGCTCCTGCGGCCAGTACCAGCCGGAGCGCAACTGCCAGCCGTCCACGATGTCGCCCACGAGGTAGATCGTGTCGGCGTCGTAATCCTTCAGGAACGACAGCAGCAGGCCCGCTTGGCACCCGCGCGTGCCGAGATGCAGGTCGGACAGGAACAGCGTCCGCACGCGAACCGGCATCTCCTCAACCTCGGCCACGGCACCCTCTCCCGGCGGCTGTACGGTGCCGGAATCCTGACCGGGATCACGTCTCAGTTTGATGACGCGGCGTGCGCGCGGCGGCCGCGACGAACCTGCATCGCCGCAGGGGCTCTCAACCCAGGATCGGCTTCGTTGCGACGCACAAAAAATTTTTTTGCCAAGTTCCGGAAGTTTTTCCGGTTTTCCTTTCCGGCTCCACCGCCTCATAATACCAGGAACCGGCGGCTCGATACGAGTTCGGCCGGACCTTGACAGGAAGGCGGCGAGGACGGCCCTGGGGCCGTCGGACGGGACGGCATTTCGGAGGCGACCGGCGCGCGGGGGCGTGCCGCGACGCGAGCGGCGTGAGGCCGCCTGCCGCTCCGCTGCGCCCCCCGACTTACGGCAGAGCAAGGCGATCGAGGGGGTGCGGCGCAAGCCGGCTCCGGGGCGCCGGACCGACTCCCGAGGACGCTTCAACAACCCGGCGCGGGTTCACGCCCGCGCGCAATGGATTTTTCGGAGGAAACATCATGGCCGCAACCCGGCGCCCCGGTCGCAACCACCTCTTCATTCCCGGCCCCACGAACATCCCGGACCGCGTCCTGCGCGCCATGCACGTGCCGTCGGAGGATCACCGGTCGCCGAGCTTCCCCGAGCTCGTGAAGCCGCTCCTGCAGGACTCCAAGATGGTGTTCGGCTCGACCAACGGGACGGTGATCCTGTTCCCGTCCTCGGGCACCGGCATCTGGGAGTCGGCCCTGTCCAACACCCTCTGCCGCGGCGACACGGTGCTGACCTCCCGTTACGGCCAGTTCAGCCATCTCTGGGTCGACATGGCTCAGCGCCTCGGCCTCGACGTGGTCGTCCAGGAGGAGGAGTGGGGCACCGGCGCCGATCCGCAGAAGATCGAGGAGGCCCTGCGCGCCGACAAGGACCATAAGATCAAGGCCGTCATGGTCGTGCACAACGAGACCGCCACGGGCGTCACCAGCGACATCGGCGCGGTGCGCAAGGCGATCGACGCCGCCGGCCACTCGGCGCTGCTGTTCGTGGACGGCATCTCGTCGATCGGCTCGCTGCCGTTCGAGATGGACGCGTGGAAGGTCGATTGCGCCATCGCGGGCTCGCAGAAGGGCTTCATGCTGCCGGCGGGCCTCGGCCTGATCTGCATCAGCCAGAAGGCGCTCAAGATCGCCGAGGGCGGCACCGGCCGCAACGACCGGCTCGGCCACGCCTACTTCGCCTGGAAGGATCAGCTGGCCGCCAACGCCACCGGCTACTTCCCCTACACCCCCGTCCTGCCGCTGCTCTACGGCCTGCGCGAGGCCCTGGCGATCGTGAAGGAGGAGGGGCTGGAGAACGTCTACCACCGCCATCACGTGCTCGCCGAGGCGACGCGCCAGGCCGTGGCGGCCTGGGGTCTCAAGCCCTGCGCCAAGGAGCCGAAGTGGAACTCCGACACGGTCACGGCGATCGTGGTGCCGGAGGGCGCCGACGCCGCGAAGGTGATCACCCACGCCTACGAGCGTTACAACCTGTCGCTCGGGGCCGGCCTGTCGAAAGTCGCCGGCAAGGTGTTCCGCATCGGCCACCTGGGCGACCTGAACGAGCTGTCGCTGCTCGGCGCCATCGCGGGCGCCGAGATGGCCATGATCGATTGCGGCATCAAGGTCACGCCGGGCTCGGGCGTCGCGGCCGCTTCCAGCTACCTGCGCGAGAATCCGCTGCATAAGGCGTAATCGGCGCACGCGATCGGGGCGGGACCGGGTTGCCGGACCCGCCCCGACGCGCAAGTAAGAACAAGACTATCTAGGAAACTGCCCGTCGTCCGAGAGGGGTCCTATGACCAAGAAGATCGTATTCCTGGACCGTGAATCCCTCGACGCCAGGGTCCGACCGTTCAACTTCCCGCACGAATACGTCGAGCACGACTCGACCTGGACACCGGAAGAGATCGTCTCCCGGCTCCAGGGGGCGGAGATCGCGCTGATCAACAAGGTTCCGATGCGGGCCGAGACCCTGAAGCAGCTCCCCGACCTGAAGCTGATCGCGGTCGCCGCCACCGGCACGGACGTGGTCGACAAGGCCCAGGCCAAGGCCCAGGGCATCACGGTCGTCAACATCCGCAACTACGCGTTCAACACCGTGCCGGAGCACGTGGTCGGGCTGATGTTCGCCCTGCGCCGGGCGATCGTGCCCTATGCCAATTCGGTCCGGCGCGGCGACTGGGCGAAATCCACGCAGTTCTGCTACTTCGACTATCCGATCTACGACATCGCCGGCTCGACCCTCGGCATCGTCGGCTACGGGGCGCTCGGCAAGTCCATCGCCAAGCGGGCCGAAGCGCTGGGCATGAAGGTCCTCGCCTACGACGTCTTCCCGCAGGACGGGCTCGTCGACTTCGAGACGATCCTGACGCAGTCCGACGTGATCACGCTGCACGTGCCGCTGACCCCCGACACCAAGGGGATGATCGGAGCGGCCGAGTTCAAGAAAATGAAGAAGAGCGCCATCCTCATCAACACGGCCCGGGGCGGGCTGGTGGACGAGGCGGCCCTGCTGTCCGCCCTCAAGGACGGCACCATCGCGGGCGCGGGCTTCGACGTTGTGGCGCAGGAGCCGCCCAAGGACGGCAACATCCTCTGCGAGGCCGATCTGCCGAACCTGATCGTCACGCCGCACGTCGCCTGGGCGAGCAAGGAGGCGATGCAGATCCTGGCCGATCAGCTCGTCGACAACGTCGAGGCCTTCGTGGCGGGCAAGCCGCAGAACGTGGTCGAGTAGGCACAGCAGGGACCCTCTCCCGTTCGGGAGAGGGGACCCGCGCCTCACCCAATGAACCATCTGAAGGCTCGGACGCACGATGACGCGAACGCGTCGCGCGGTGCGACCGCTCATTGAAAACAAGACGACAGCGCCGCAGAGCGCGACAGAAAGGTTCGAGATCGTGACGAAGAAGCTGCTGTTCCTGTTCGACACCGATGCCGTGCCGAACGTGTTCGACACGGTCGTCGGCTACGACGGCGGCGCCGACCACATCACCGGTTACGGCGGCGTGAATCCCGACAATGTCGGTGCGCTGGTGGACGGCACGATCTACACCCGCGGCGGCTCCGAGAAGAAGTCGACGGCGATCTTCGTCGGCGGCGGCAGCATGGCGGCCGGCGAGGCGCTGTTCACCGCGGTGAAGAAGCGCTTCTTCGGCCCGTTCCGCGTCTCGGTCATGCTCGATTCCAACGGCTCGAACACCACGGCCGCCGCGGGCGTCGCGCTGGTGGCCAAGGCCGCGGGCTCGCTCCAGGGCAAGAAGGCCGTCGTGCTGGCCGGCACCGGCCCGGTCGGCATGCGCTCGGCGGCGCTGCTCGCCGGCGAGGGCGCCGAGGTGACCATCGCGGGCCGCGCCCTCGACAAGACCCAGGCCGCCGCGGACCAGATCAACACGCGCTTCAAGGTCAACGTGAAGGCCGCCGCCACCCCCGACGAGGCGTCCCGCATCGCGCTGGTCAAGGGCACGAACCTCGTGTTCACCGCCGGTGCGATCGGCGTCGAGCTGCTGCCGGAGGCCGCCTGGGCGCAGGAATCGTCCATCGAGTTCGTCGCCGACTACAACGCCCAGCCCCCGACCGGCATCGGCGGCATCGACGTGATGGACAAGGGCAAGGACCGCAACGGCAAGAAGGCCTTCGGCGCCCTCGGGATCGGCGGCTTGAAGCTCAAGCTGCACCGGGCCTGCGTCGGCCAGCTCTTCGAGAGCACCGATCAGGTGCTCGACGCCGAGGAGATCTACGCCCTCGCCAAGAAGATGGCCTGACCGGAGACGCGCCCATGTCGGATTCGCAAGCGCCCGAGAACGCGACCATCCAGACCTTCCTGACGGAGCTCGCGAGCGCCGCACCGACCCCCGGGGGCGGCGGCGCGGCGGCGATCTCCGGCGCCATGGGCGCGGCCCTGGTGTCGATGGTCTGCAACCTCACCATCGGCAAGAAGAAGTACGCCGAGGTCGAGGCCGAGCTGAAGGACGTGCTGGCCAAGTCGGAGGGGCTGCGGGTCGTCCTCACCGGCATGATCGGCGAGGACGTGCAGGCCTTCGACGCGGTGATGGGCGCCTACGGCCTGCCCAAGGCCACCGACGACGAGAAAGCCGCGCGTGCGGAAAAATCCAGGCGGCCCTCAAGACCGCCTGCGACGTGCCGCTCGCCTGCTGCCGGGCCTGCCGCGCGGTGATCGACCTCGCGGCGATCACCGCCGACAAGGGTAATCTCAACGTGGTGTCGGATGCCGGCGTGGCGGTGCTCTCCGCCTATGCCGGCCTGCGCAGCGCGGCACTGAACGTCTACGTCAACGCCAAGGGGCTCGAGGACCGCGAGTTCGCCGACGAGCGGCTGAAGGAGCTCGAGGATCTGCTCGGCGAGGCCGGCGCGCTCACCGAGAAGATCTACGGGGTGGTGAAGGCCAAGGTGAACTGAACCGGCGGTGTCCTTCCTCCCTTTCAGAGGAAGAAGGGCGCGTGCCCGTTGGGTCAGCGCCAAGCTTAACGGCATTTCCGGCTGACCACGTCGACGCGTCCGTCCTTGCGAGCGGAGCGAAGCAATCCGGTCGGCGCCACCCTCTCTGAGATCGCGCCGCTCCGGGTCCCTTCGCTCCGCTGGCGATGACGGACGGAGTGCCTTGCACGAAGCGTTCAAGCGAACATCAAATCGATTCAACAATTGAGGCCGGGTGCATCATGCCCCGGCCTCGTTGTTTTTCTGTATGCTGCATCGCAGCATCGAATACGATCCGTGCTGCGACTGCGAAAAAGTCGTCGTCAAGCCCGAGATCAAAAAATTTGACGGGCGTAATCTTTCGACTCAACTAAAGTAGAGAGCGTCAACGGCGGCAACGAACCGCGGAGGAGACGCCGAATGGACGTCCACGAGTATCAGGCCAAGGAGCTTCTCGCGAGCTTCGGCGTGGCCGTTCCCAAAGGGGCCATCGCATTCAGCCCGGACCAAGCGGTCTACGCGGCGACCGAGTTGGGCGGCTCGTTCTGGGCCGTGAAGGCGCAGATCCACGCCGGCGCACGCGGCAAGGCGGGCGGCATCAAGCTGTGCCGGACCTACAACGAGGTCCGCGATGCCGCCAAGGACCTCCTCGGCAAGCGCCTCGTCACGCACCAGACCGGTCCCGAGGGCAAGCCGGTGCAGCGGGTCTACGTCGAGACCGCCGACCCGTTCGAGCGCGAACTCTACCTCGGCTACGTGCTGGACCGGAAGGCCGAGCGCGTGCGGGTCATCGCCAGCCAGCGCGGCGGCATGGACATCGAGGAGATCGCCGCCAAGGAGCCCGACTCCCTCATCCAGGTGGTGGTCGAGCCGGCGGTCGGCCTGCAGCAGTTCCAGGCCCGGGAGATCGCCTTCCAGCTCGGGCTCAACATCAAGCAGGTCTCGGCCGCGGTGAAGACGATCATGAACGCCTACCGGGCGTTCCGCGACTGCGACGGCACCATGCTGGAGATCAACCCGCTCGTCGTCACCAAGGACGACCGGGTGCTGGCGCTCGACGCCAAGATGAGCTTCGACGACAACGCCATGTTCCGCCGGCCGGGTATCGCCGACATGCACGACCCGTCCCAGGGCGACCCCCGGGAGGCGCAGGCCGCCGAGCACAACCTCAGCTATATCGGCCTCGAGGGTGAGATCGGCTGCATCGTCAACGGCGCCGGCCTCGCCATGGCGACCATGGACATGATCAAGCACGCGGGCGGCGAACCGGCGAACTTCCTGGACGTGGGCGGCGGCGCCTCTCCGGAGCGCGTGGCCACGGCCTTCCGGCTCGTGCTCTCCGACCGCAATGTGAAGGCGATCCTCGTCAACATCTTCGCGGGCATCAACCGGTGCGACTGGGTCGCCGAGGGCGTGATCCAGGCCGCCCGGGAGGTGAAGATCGACGTGCCGCTCGTGGTGCGCCTCGCCGGCACGAACGTGGAGGCCGGTAAGAAGATCCTGGCCGAGAGCGGCCTCGACCTGATCACCGCCGACACCCTGGCGGACGCGGCCAAGAAGGCGGTCGACGCCTGCGCCGCCGCCAAGACGCAGCACTGAGGGGAGACCGCGCCATGAGCATCCTCATCGACGAGACCACCCCGATCATCGTCCAGGGCATCACAGGCGACAAGGGCACCTTCCACGCCAAGGAGATGCTGGATTACGGCACGAACGTCGTCGGCGGCGTCACCCCCGGCAAGGGCGGGCGCACCCATCTCGGCCTGCCGGTGTTCAACACCGTCAAGGAGGCGGTGGCGGCCACCGGCGCCACGACCTCGATCACCTTCGTGGCGCCGCCCTTCGCGGCCGACGCCATCATGGAGGCGGCCGATGCCGGCCTGCGGCTGGTCTGCTCGATCACCGACGGCATCCCGGCCCAGGACATGATGCGGGTGAAGCGCTACCTCTACCGCTACCCGAAAGAGAAGCGGACGATGGTGGTCGGCCCGAACTGCGCCGGCATCATCTCCCCCGGCAAGGCGATGCTCGGCATCATGCCCGGCCACATCTACCTCCCGGGCAATGTCGGGGTGATCTCCCGCTCCGGGACGCTGGGCTACGAGGCCGCCTCGCAGCTCAAGGAACTCGGCCTCGGCATCTCGACCTCGGTGGGGATCGGCGGCGACCCGATCAACGGCTCGTCCTTCCTCGACCACCTCGCCCTGTTCGAGACCGACCCGGACACTGACGCGGTGCTGATGATCGGCGAGATCGGCGGCCCGCAGGAGGCCGAGGCCTCGGCCTGGATCCGCGAGAACATGTCGAAGCCGGTGATCGGCTTCGTCGCGGGGCTGACCGCGCCGAAGGGAAGGCGGATGGGCCACGCCGGCGCGATCATCTCGGCGGCCGGCGACAGCGCCGCCGAGAAGGCCGAGATCATGCGCTCCTACGGTCTCACCGTGGCGCCAGATCCGGGTTCGTTCGGCCAAACGGTGGCCGACGTGCTCGCCCGGGCCGCGTAGCAGTGCCCGACCCTCCCCCTCCGCGGGGGAGGGTGCCCCGCGATAGCGGGGCGGGAGAGGGGCCGCGCGACGGTGCGGGCTTAGGCTCCCGGCGCGACCTCTGCGGACGCGGCGTTTCCCTCTCCCAACCCCTGCTGACGCAGGGGCCACCCTCCCCCGCAGAGGGGGGAGGGAGGGCGTCGCGCTTTTCAAAACATACGCGCCACGAGGTGGCCCCATGACCCGCACCCTTCACGCAACACCCGGCCTCGCCGATGCGACCGCCTTCGCGCCGCCGGTGATCGTCGGTACGTCGTCGGAGCAGGCCCTCGACATCCTGTTCCAGGCGCTCCTCGACGTCGCCCGGCGGCACGACCCCGACCTGGAGGCGGTGCTGCACGGGACGGCCGACATCTCGCGCTTCTCACCGCAGATGCTGGCGCGCGCGCTCCAGGTGCAGGGCATCTGGTTCCAGCTGATCTCCATCGCCGAGCAGAACGCCGCGATGCGCCGACGCCGCCACGTCGAACGGACCGAGGGGCGGGCCGCGCTGGGCGGCTCGTTCGCCAAGGTGTTCGCCGATGCGCGCGCCCAGGGTGTTCCCCCGGAGAAGATCCAGGCGCTGCTCAGCGATCTGCGCATCCGGCCGACGCTCACCGCCCATCCGACTGAGGGCAAGCGGGTGACGGTCCTCGAAAAATTCCGGCGGATCTACCTCGTGCTGCGCGAGCTGGAGATGCCGCGCTGGACCGATCGTGAGCGCAACGGGCTCATGAACGAGCTGCGCGACCAGATCGAACTGGTCTGGATGACCGGCGAGCTGCACCTGGAGAAGGCCACGGTCGAGCGGGAGGTGGCCTGGGGGCTGCACTTCTTCGACGAGACTCTGTTCGAGATGTTGCCCGAGACCCTCGAGACCCTGGAGGAAACCCTCGCCGAGACCTATCCCGGCACGACCTTCAAGGTGCCGCCGTTCTTCCAGTTCGGCTCGTGGATCGGCGGCGACCGGGACGGCAACCCCTACGTCACGGCGGCGGTCACCCGGCAGACCCTCCACCGCAACGCGCTGGCCTCCCTCACCCGCTACCGCGACGGCGTGCGCGAGCTGGGGCGCACCCTGTCGCTCACCGAGCGCTCGCTGCCCCTGCCCGAGAGCTTCCGCGCGGAACTCGACCGGCAGCTCGCCGAGAGCGGCCAGGCCCGGGCGATCACCCGCCGCAACCCGGGCGAGCCCTATCGCCAGTATCTGTCTTGCGTCCTGCGCAAGGTTGAAGCGACGATCGCCCGCAACGAAGGCGAGCACCCGTCCGGTCCCGACTATGCCAGCGCGGACGGGTTGATCGAGGACCTGCGCGTGCTGGAGCGCGGCCTCGATGACGCCAAGTGCGGGGCGCTGGCTCGCGACCTCGTCCGCCCGGTGCGGCGGATGGTGGAGATCTTCCGCTTCTCGACCGTCCGGCTCGACCTGCGCGAGAACACCACCCGGACCACCGACACGCTCCACGCCCTCTGGCGCCAGCGCAACGGCGACGCCGAGCCGCCGGCCCTCGGCTCCCCGCGTGGCGGCAATGGCTCGACACCGAACTCGCCCGGCCGCGCGATCCCGAGCGCTCCTTCGAGGATCTGCCGGATGCGGCCCGGGAGACGCTCGCCACCTTCGCCCTCGTCGCCGAGATGCGCGAGGCCCTGGACCGCGAGGGCCTTCGGCGCCTTCGTGCTGTCGATGACCCGCTCGGTGGAGGACGTGCTCGGCGCCTACCTGCTCGCCAAGGAGGCGGGGGTCTTCCTCGACGCGGCCGGCACGGAGATCTGCCCGCTGCCGATCGTGCCCCTGTTCGAGACCATCGACGACCTGCGCGCCGCCCCGGCGATCATGCGGGCGCTCCTCGGCACGCCGGTGGTGCGCCGCTCGACCCGGTGGCAGGGCGGGGTGCAGGAGGTGATGATCGGCTATTCCGACTCCAACAAGGACGGCGGCTTCGTCGCCGCCAACTGGGAGCTGTACAAGGCGCAGAGCAAGCTGACCCGGCTCGGTCAGGAGCTCGGCGTGGGCATCGCCTTCTTCCACGGTCGCGGCGGCTCGGTGAGCCGCGGCGGCGTGCCGACCCACCGGGGCATCATGGCCCAGCCGCCGGGCTCGATCCGTGGCCGGTTCCGCACCACCGAGCAGGGCGAGGTCGTCTCGTTCAAGTATGCCAACCGCGGCACCGCCGCCTACCAGATGGAGTTGCTGGCGGCCTCGGTCTTCGAGCACGCGCTCGCCGGCGACGGCGAGCGGGCGGGTCCCGGTCAAGACGACGCCCTGGAGGCGTTGGCCGGCGCCTCCCGGGCGGCTTATGTCCAGCTCCTTCAGACCGACGGCCTCGTCGATTACTTCCAGGCCGCGAGCCCCCTCGATGAGATCTCTCTCCTGAACATCGGCTCGCGCCCGGCGCGCCGGTTCGGCGCCCGCTCGCTCTCGGACCTGCGGGCGATCCCCTGGGTGTTCGCGTGGTCCCAGAACCGGCACGTCATCACCGGCTGGTACGGCGTCGGCTCCGGGCTCGCGAGCTTCATCGATGTGCGCGGCCGCGAGGGCGAGGCGGCGCTGAAGCGCCTGTTCCAGGAATCCCGCGTGCTGCGCCTTGTCCTCGACGAGGTCGAGAAGACGCTGATGATGGTCGATCTCGACATCGCCCGGGCCTATGCGGGGCTTGTCCCGGATGCGGGCGTCCGCGACCGGATCTTCTCCATGATCGAGGCCGAATACGCCCTGACCCGAGACATGGTCCTGCGGGTGAGCGGCGGCACGGAGCTGGCCGAGCGCTTCCCGCTGTTCCGCGACCGGTTGAAGGGCCGGCTGCCCACCATCAACCAGGTCGGCCGGGAGCAGGTGGAACTCCTTGCCCGCTATCGCGCCGAGACCGATGAGGACCGTCGCGAAGCGGTGAAGTCGGCCCTGCTGCTCTCGATCAACTGCATCGCGGTCGGATTCGGGTCGACCGGATAGGGCCGGGTCCGACCTGCTCCCTCTCCCGCATGGCAGAGGAAATCCGCGCTTCGATCCCATACCGGGAAACAGGTCCATTCATGCCGCCGCGCCCTGTCAGTGACCACTGCGCGCGCCATTTGCCGCCGATGACCGGGACCACATCCCGCAACGGCATCAGAATCGTCACCAAGAGAGAGGAACACCCATGAGCTTCACCCTGATCCCGCAGGCCAAGGCGCGCCTGCACCGGTCCGAGCTGGCCGTGCCGGGCTCGAACCCGACCTTCATGGAGAAGTCGGCCTCCTCGTCCGCCGACGTGATCTTCCTCGACCTGGAAGACGCGGTCGCCCCCGACGACAAGGAGAAGGCCCGCACCAACATCATCCAGGCGCTTAACGACCTGGATTGGGGCACCAAGACCATGATGATCCGCATCAACGGTCTCGACACCCACTACATGTACCGCGACGTGGTCGACATCGTCGAAGCCTGTCCGCGCCTCGACATGGTGCTGATCCCCAAGGTCGGCGTTCCGGCGGACGTCTACGCCATCGACGTCCTGGTCACCCAGATCGAGCAGGCCAAGAAGCGCGAGAAGCAGATCGGCTTCGAGGTGCTGATCGAGACCGCGCTCGGCATGGCCAATGTCGAGGCGATCGCCCAGTCCTCGAAGCGCCTGGAGGCGATGTCGTTCGGCGTGGCGGATTACGCCGCCTCGACCCGCGCCCGCTCCACGGTGATCGGCGGCGTCAACCCGGACTTCTCGGTGCTCACCGACAAGGACGAAAGCGGCAACCGCCAGACCCATTGGCAGGACCCGTGGCTCTTCGCCCAGAACCGGATGCTGATCGCCTGCCGGGCCTACGGCCTGCGTCCGATCGACGGTCCGTTCGGCGACTTCTCGGATCCGGACGGCTACACCTCGGCGGCCCGTCGCTGCGCGGCGCTCGGCTTCGAGGGCAAGTGGGCGATCCACCCCAGCCAGATCGACCTCGCCAACCAGGTCTTCACGCCGTCCGAGGCCGAGGTCACCAAGGCCCGCCGCATCCTGGAGGCCATGGAAGAGGCCGCCAAGGCCGGACGCGGTGCCGTCTCGCTGGACGGCCGCCTTATCGACATCGCCTCGATCCGCATGGCCGAGGCGCTGATCGAGAAGGCCGATGCCATGAAGGCGTGAGCCGGGCCTGAAGGCTTCAGCTCTACGATGCGTCGCGCCCGGCCGGGCGCGACGCATCGTGATGCGCAGGCGACCGAAGCGGGCCTGCCTCTGGCGGTCGGGACGGTCTTCAGAACGGTCGCTCGTCCGGCAACCGCGCGGCCGCCATCTCCGCCCGCGTCGGGTCGCGGCGCACGACGATCCCGTTCGACCGGTCCGCCGCGATCAGCCCGAGGCGGGCGAACCCATCGAGCCAGCCGTCCATCGGCCAGAAGCCGTGACGGGCGTGGAACCGGTCGGCGTTGGCGACGATGTCGCGGAAGTGCTGGAGCGGCGGATCGTAGCCCGGGTGGTGCTGGTGGTAGGCCCGCGGGCCGCCCAGGAACAGGATCGGCACGCCGGCCCTGTCGGCCCGGAACGCCAGATCGGTGTCCTCCGCGCCGTAACCGGAAAACGCCTCGTCGAAGCCGCCGAGCCGGTCATAGGTCTCGGCCCGCACCGCGAAGGCGAGCGACCAGAACAGGCCGGGCTGCGGGGAGGGCGCCAGCGTGCCGGGCGGCGGGAAGGCCCGCACCGGGTGTGGATGCCCGAGGCGCGCCAGGTCGGCCTCGCGCCAGCCATCCGCCACCGCGCCGGCCGGCAAGTAACCGATCTCGCAGCAGACCAGCCCGTCATGCTCCTCCACCGCCCGCGACAGGCCGGCCACGAGATCCGCCGAGGGGATACAATCCACGTCGAGGAAGATCAGCGTGTCGGTCCGGGCGGCCCGGCGGCCGGCATTGCGCGCCGCCGCCAGCGGCAGGCCCGCATGCGGGAACGGCACCTGCGCCACCGGGAAGGGCAGGGGCGGGAAGGCGGCCTCGTCGCCGCCGATCTCCACCACGATGCACGCATCCGGGGCGTGCCGCGGCCGAGACCTTCGAGCAGGCGCACGAGATGGGCGCGCCGGCCCTTGTTAAGGGTGATGACCGCCGTGCTCATCCCGCCACGCTGCCCGCTTGCAGGACGTCGATGCGGTAATCGGCCGTCCGGAACTGGGCGAGGAGCCCGGCGAAGGGCGCGGCCAGCCCGATGAAGCCGTCCGCGGCCTCGTCCCCCGAATGGGGATAGTCGGTCTCCCCGAGCCAATGGACCAGCACGATGTCGCCGCCCGGTTCGATCGCCTGCCCGACCCGGCGCACCAACTCGGCGAGATCCGCCGGCGCCAGGAAATACAGGAATTCGGACAGCACGATCAGATCGAATCGACCCTCGGGCCAGTCGGCCGGCACGGCCCCTGACGGAACTCGACGTTGGGGCGGTCGGCACACCGGGACCGGGCGGCCTGCACGGCTGCCGCGACCAGGTCCGCGGCGAGCAGACGGTCGCAGCGCTCGGACAGGGCGCGGGTGAAGACGCCGATCGAGCAGGCCGGTTCGAAGGCGCTCCGGTAGCGCGCCCGCGGCAGAGCCGCGAGCGTCGCCGCGTACTTGTCGCGCTCATAGGGCGAGGTCGCGAAGCGCCAGGGATCGGAATCGCTGGCATAGATGCCGGTGAAATAATCGTCCGGCAGGGTCTGCTTGCGCCGGGTCATGCCGGCACCGCCACGAAGCGCTCGTAGGGGCCGCAGAGCCGGTCGATCATCGCGGGTTCCAGCCGGAACCCCTGCGGATCGTCCGCGATGAGGTCGGTGGTCTGCGATCTCGTGCGCCGCCACCGCCCGGGCCTTGGTCTGGCGATACGCGGAGACGTCCAGGCGCAGGCCGGAGGGCGCCGGGCCGACCTCGGTCTCGGGGGCAGGGTCCAGCCCCAGACCGGATATTCGTAGATCCGCACCCCCGGCATCCGGGGCCGGGCCAAGCCGACGATGAGCGCCGCAGCCTTGTGGTCGCAATGGGGATCGTGCCGCCACGTCACGAACACCGCGCCGGCACCGCAGGCGGCGGCTGCCCGGGCGATCGTCTCGGCGGCCGCCTCGGCGGCCGGGCCTTCGCTCGGCACGTGGGCGTCGGGCAGGCGCAGGAAGGTGACCGCCTCGGCCGCGAGACCCAGGACCGCCACGGCCCGCAGCGTCTCGGCCTCGCGCAGGGCGCGCAGCGTCTCCGGCGGGTAGAGGCGGGAATGGGTGTGCGAGCCGCAGCCGTCGCTGATCACGACGAGGTGCACGGGCCGGCCGGCGGCCCGCGCGGCCGCGATCAGGCCGCCGCAACCGAGGCTCTCGTCGTCGGGATGAGGGGCGACGACGACGAGTCCCCCGCGTCCCACGAGGGTGTCGAGGGTCGCCAGAGGCAACGCCTCGGCGGCCGCCAGGAAGTCATCGGCGCGCATCACCGAGCCTCCGTCCGACTCGGTATGGAGGCGGAAGGCGGTTCGTGCCGCAAGGGGCCGCTGACGGGATCGGTCACGGTACGCTCCAGGGCGATGCGTGGGTTCGACCCCCCTGGCTATCGTCTCGGGTGGCTGAACGCCCCATGAGCGGCGCGTTCGGACAGCCGGAGGCCGCTAGCGGTCGTTCTCGGTGGTGAGTTCGTCGGCGCGGGTGCCCTCGTCGACGCCCGGCCGGGCCGCGAGGTGGACGCCGGGCGTCGGCGCTTCCGTGAAGACCGCCCCGGCCGCGCAGAGGGCGCTTCGCAGGGCCTCGATCTGTCCGTTCGGCGGATCGCCGTAGCCACCCTCGAAGTCCCGCACGAATTGCGTGTCGAGGCCGACCCTGCCCGCGAGGTCGGCCTCCGACCAGCCGAGCAGCCCCCGCGCCGCCCGCGACTGAGCCGGGCTCATGGCGGGTGCCTGGGTACCGCTCTGGCCGCCCTCGTCCGATCCTGCCAAGTCCGCTCTCCCGCTTCGCGATCATCAACAACGATCACGATGGCCGATCGTTTCCGGTCGATCGCGGAGGCGCGCGACCATAATTGTGCTGAAATCCTGTCGCATCCGCCAGGAGCAAAGATCTCGGAACGGTCTCGCGTGGGGCCGATTTGCGCTGGCCTGCGCGGCGCTTCCGAACCGGGATGGCTCTGCGCGCGCGGTGCGCGCGAAATGGGGACTGGACGATGAGAGGGCTGCTGATCGCGAGCTTGGCATGTGCCGTGCTGGCCATGGACCTGTCCGCAGCGACGCAGGCGCAGGCCCAGATGGGCGGCTCGCCCACGGGCTTCGGGCGGGGAACGCGCCGTCCCGGCGGCGAGGAGGAAAAGAAGCCGCAATACGTTCCGGGGAGCAAGGCCAGCGAGAAGATCTTCCCGCTCGACTCGACCTGGACGGCCGTGAGCATCAACGGCAAGCCGTTCACCGGCGGCGACCGGCCGAGCTTCATCATCGACAAGCAGTACCGCGCCCGCGGCTACGGCGGCTGCAACACCTTCGCGGCCACGGCGTTCCCGCTCAAGGAACAGCACATCGCCGTGGGTCCGCTCGCGCTGACCAAAAAGAGCTGCGACAAGGGGCTGGCAGCGACCGAGCAGGCCTTCTTCGTCGCCCTGCGCACCGCGGCGGTGTGGGATCTGGTCGGCTCGCAACTCGTGCTCAAGAGCCCGAACGGCGAGCTCAAGTTCGACCGCGCCCTTTAAGGCCCGGTTCACCACGCCGCACGAAGTCGGGCGCCGATTCAGGAGCTTTTGACGCGCGTCGGGGCTCACTCCTCGTGTATCGAGGAGGCCACGGATGCCAGTCGGGATCGGTATCGGACGCGGGGATCCTCCGCGTCCTGCAAGGGCGCGGATCGGGCGCTTCTCGGGACCCGGGGGCTTCCATCCCGGCGCCCTGTGGCTTGCCACTGCCGCGCCGGCGCTGGCGACGCTTCTCCTCCTCGCGCGGCTTGCCTCCTGAGGCGGGCGTCGGCGCGGCGGGTTACCGTATGCCGGCCCTGTCCCGGGACCGGTCATCTGCAGCGGGATCGCGCGGGTCCGCGGCGGCCGGCGCCCGTGACGCAACCGGCGGAAACAGGGCCGCCAGCCCCGCAGCCACGCCGTACAGGACGGGGTCGGCATTCAGCCCCGCCTCGGGCGGACGAAGATCGCTCGTCAGCCGGGTGCGCCGGCGGGCATCGCGCGCGTCTGCGAGCATCTGTCCGCGTCCTCGTCGTTCAACCATTCGAGCACGGTCAATGCCGCGTTCCGCGTTTCGTTGCCGCAGAGGCCGGAATTTTATCCCGGGATCCACTGCGACCGCGACCGTGGCCGCAGGGAAGCCTAGCCGCGGCGTCGGAGAACCGTGACGGGTCGGGCGTTGGGCAACCGGCAGGCGGCCGGGACGACGCTGATGATCGCCGCGCTGGGACAGCGCGCCCGGCAGCCCTGGGCCGCCGCAATCTGGTCGCCGCCACAGGCATCGGCGAAGCAGAAGGTCCCCAGATCCTCGCAGGTGGCGCGAAATGCGCCGAGCGGCGCGACCCTCCGCAGATCCGCCGCCCCGGCGGCGTGCGTGAGCAGGAGGACCGTCAGACCGATCAGGGCCGGGAGCCGCGCCATCGCTGTTTCCAATCCCGGCCTTCGCCGCTTGCGGAGCCAGCCTAGCATTGGCAGCCTGGCGGCGCCGTACCATTCCCGCGACAGGCAATGGTCGTCGTCTGTCTTGGTCCCGGCCGGACCGCGCGACCATGAAGCCCGCCCCCTGGATCCCTCGTGAAAGGCCAGCATGCCACTCTACGCCCTCGACGATCACGTCCCCGACCTCGCCGACCCCGACCGGGCCTGGATCGCGCCCGACGCGCAGGTGGTCGGCCGGGTGCATCTCGGCCTCGATGTCGGGATCTGGTTCGGCGCGGCCCTGCGCGGCGACAACGAGCCGATCCGCATCGGCGACCGCACCAATGTGCAGGAGGGCGTGATCATGCACGTCGATCCCGGCTTTCCCCTCACGATCGGGAGCGAAGTCACGATCGGGCACGGCGCGATCGTGCATGGCTGCACCATCGGCGACGGCAGCCTCGTCGGCATGGGGGCGACGGTCCTGAACGGAGCCCGGATCGGCCGCGGCTGCCTCGTCGGCGCCAACGCGCTGGTCACCGAGGGCAAGGAATTCCCGGATTACAGCCTGATCGTCGGAGCGCCGGCCAAGGCCGTGCGCACCCTCGACGAGGCCGCCGTGGAGGGGCTGCGGCAGGCGGCCCTGCGCTACGTGGAGAATGCCCGGCGCTACAGGGCCGGGCTGCGCCGCATCGACGGCTGAGCGCGATCGGCCGCTCCCGGGCGGGAGCGGCCGGCCCGCTTACTTCTTGGCCTTGCCGCGCTCGATCGCCTCTTCGATCAGCCGGTGGGCCTCTTCCTTGTCGCCCCAGCGGACGAACTTGACCCACTTGCCGGGCTCCAGATCCTTGTAGTGCTCGAAGAAGTGCTGGATCTGCTGGATCGTGATCTCGGGCAGGTCGGTGTAGTTCTCGACCCGATCGTAGCGCTTGGTCAGGTGGCGGGAGGGAACCGCGATGATCTTCTCGTCCTCGCCGCCCTCGTCCTGCATCACCATCACGCCGACGGGGCGCGCACTGATGATCGCCCCGGCAGCACCGCGCGGGTGTTGGCCACCAGCACGTCGCAGGGATCGCCGTCGCCCGACAGGGTGTGGGGGATGAAGCCGTAATTGCCGGGGTAGAACATCGGCGTGTAGAGGAACCGGTCGACGACGAGGGCGCCGGATCTCCTTGTCCATCTCGTACTTGATCGGCTCGCCGCCGAGCGGCACCTCGACGATCACGTTGACGTCGTGCGGCGGCTTCTTGCCGAGCGGGATGGCGTCGATCTTCATGGCGTATCGCTTCCGGAATGCGGGCTCGTCCGCTTCCCGGATCTCTTAGAGGCGCGGCTTCGCAATGCAAATCGGGCGACGTTGCGGCCCGGCAACGAGTGCCGGAAAACGTCAGCCGAACAGGTAGCCGACCTTGGGCAGCGGCACGCCGGCCACCCGGTCCAGTGCCTGGGGGCCGGCCAGCCCGCCCAGCCCCGCGTAGAAGGCGCCGGCCCGGGCGTTGTCCTCCAGGGTCCAGACGCCGAGCCTGGCGAGGCCGTGATCCGCGAGGTCGTTGCGCACCGCACGGAACAGGCGCCGCCCGAGGCCGACGCCCTGGTATTCCGGCAGCAGATAGAGTTCGTCGATCTCGGCCTCGGTGCCGAGCGCCCGGCTGCGCGTCCGACCGTAGACGGCATATCCCACCACGAGGTCGCCGGTCTCGACCACGGCGATCGGCCGGCCTCGGCGCAGGGCGCCCTGCCACCAGGCCCGGTCGCGAGTGGCGATCAGCCGCTCCAGGGCGACGCCTGGAATGATCCCGCGATAGGCCTCGCGCCACGACGCATCGAACACCTTGGACAAGCCGCCGAGATCGGCCTCGCGGGCTCGACGGATGCTCGTGGTGCGCGTGGTCATGGGCTTCGGGCCTCCCGTCGTCCGACCGGCGGATAACCCGCGCGGTTCGCTCAGGTTCGATGCCGATCCAGGCAGAGTGAAGGCAAGAACGGCGCCGCCCGCGCGCCGCCGCCGCCGGCCCGCGAATTGCCGGCCTGTCGGGCGGCTGCTAGAGCCCGGGCTCGTTCCCTCGGCAGTACGGCCTTGTTCAACCGCTTCCTCAAGCCCGAGACGCGCTACGCCCGGCGCATGGCTCGCATCGCCCGCTTCGAGCGGCCGATCTCCGGCCCCGGCGACCGGCTGAGGGCCTGGGCCAGCATGCTGCTGATCGACCACGGCGTCTTCCGCCTCGCCTATCTCAACCGGCACCGCGTCGGCTCGGGCGGGCTCTGGCGCTCGGCGCAGCCCGGCCCGCACCAGCTCGCCCGCTTCCGCGCCGAAGGCGTGCGCACCGTCATCTCCCTGCGCGGCGGGCGGGAGCACGGGTCGTGGCCGCTGCAGCGCGAGGCCTGCGAGCGTCACGGACTCACGCTCGTGGAGTTCGTGCTCCGCTCCCGGGAGGCGCCGGACCGGGCCACCATCCTCGGTGCTAAGGCGTTCTTCGCCGGGATCGAGTATCCGGCGGTGATGCACTGCAAGTCGGGCGCCGACCGGGCCGGCCTCGCCTCGGCCCTCTACCTGATCCTGCACGAGGGGCGCCCGGTGGCCGAGGCGGCCCGTCAG
Source organism: Methylobacterium phyllosphaerae (assembly GCA_050632685.1). GTDB lineage: Bacteria > Pseudomonadota > Alphaproteobacteria > Rhizobiales > Beijerinckiaceae > Methylobacterium > Methylobacterium phyllosphaerae_A. The sequence goes on along the minus strand of JBOEFT010000002.1, from coordinate 2,987,524 downwards.
CTCTCGGCCCGCTACGGCCATCTCCGCTTCGCCAAGACCGGGATCCTCGACGCGTTCTTCGCCCGGTACCGCGTCGAGGGCGAGGCGAAGGGCCTCGACTTCCTGACCTGGGTCGAGACCGTCTACGATCCCGAGGCGCTCAAGCGCGACTTCCGGCCGGGCTTCTGGTCGGATCTGGCAGTGGACAGGGTGCTGCGGCGGGAGTGATGACCTACTCGGCCGCCGGGCGCGCCGCCTCGCGGAAGGGGTGGGCCGGGTAGGTGCCGATCACTCGCAATTCGCGCGAGAAGTAGCCGAGTTCGTCCAGCGCCCGGCTGAGGCCCGGATCGTCCGGATGGCCGTCGACCTCGGCGTAGAACTGCGTGGCGGTGAACTCGCCGTCGACCATGTAGCTCTCGAGCTTGGACATGTTGACGCCGTTGGTCGCGAAGCCGCCGAGCGCCTTGTAGAGGGCGGCCGGGATATTGCGCACCCGGAACACGAAGCTCGTGACGCACGGCCCCGTCCCGGCGGCGACCGGATCGGCCTCGGGGGAGAACACCACGAAGCGCGTGGTGTTGTGCGCCTCGTCCTCGACATCGCGCTCCAGGATGTCGAGGCCGTAGACCCCGGCGGCGAGCGCCGGCGCCAGCGCCGCCCGGCTCGGGTCGCCGATCTCGGCGATCTCGCGGGCGGCCCCGGCGGTGTCGCCGGCGACCACCGCCTTCAGGCCCAGCCGGCGGATGATCCGGCGGCACTGGCCCAGGGCGTGGACGTGGCTGTGCACGCTCTTCAGCGCCTCGATGCCCGTGCCCGGCAGGACCATCAGCTGGAAGTGGATCGGCAGGAAGTGCTCGGCCACGACGTGCAGCGGCGAGATCGGGATCAGGTGGTGGATGTCGGCGACCCGGCCCGCGATCGAGTTCTCGATCGGGATCATCGCCCGCTGCGCCCGGCCCTCCGTGACGGCCGCGAAGGCGTCCTCGAAAGTCGGGCAGGGCAGCGGCGTCCAGTCCGGATACGCCTCCGCGCAGATGATGTGCGAGTTGGCCCCGGGCTCCCCCTGATAGGCGATGGTGCGGTCGGTCATGGCGGTCAGAATTCGTTCGTCGAGTCAGTTGAGGCGCCGGCCCTGGAGCAGCGCGCGGGCACGCTCCAGGTCCGCGGGGGTGTCGACGCCCAGCGGCAGGTCGTCGACGATGGCGGCGTCGATGCGCATGCCCGCCTCGAGCGCCCGCAGCTGCTCGAGCTTCTCGCGCACCTCCAGCTCGCCGGGCGGCAGGGCCACGAACCGGCTGAGGGCCGTGCGCCGGTAGGCGTAGAGGCCGATATGGTGCCAGAGCGGTCCGTCGCCCCAGGGGGCGCGGGCGCGGGTAAAATACAGGGCGCGCAGACGCCCGGGGCCGACCCTGTGGCCGACGAGCTTGACCACGTTGGGGTTGTCGGCCTCGTGCGGGTCGGTGATCGGCGCGCAGAGGGTGACGATGTCGACGGTGCGGTCGGCGAGCGGCAGGACGGAGGCGCCGATGATCGCCGGGTCTATAGTCGGCAGGTCGCCCTGGACGTTGACCACCACGTCGTGGCGCCCCTCCGGATCGACGATGTCGAGCGCCTCGGCGAGGCGGTCGGAGCCCGACGGGTGATCGGCCCGGGTCATCACCGCCAAGCCGCCCGCAGCCTCGACCGTCCGGGCGATCTCCGCGGTATCGGTGGCCACCACCACGGGGCCGATCCCGGCCTCCACGGCCCGGCGCCAGACATGGACGATCATGGCCTCGCCGGCGATGTCGGCCAGCGGCTTGTTTGGCAGGCGGGTCGCGGCGAGGCGGGCCGGAATCAGGACCAGGGGATCGGACATCGAGATTCGGATCCGGATGCGCGGATCGGACAGCCGCGGCGGGAGGCGGGCGGCTGCTTAACAGGCCCGCTCCCGGTTGTCGTCCCCCGGGAAGGGTCGGACCGCGGTGGAGAAACGCTGCCGGCCGGTGACAAGCTGGGCCATTCGGTGGAACAATCCTGCGCCGGAGCGACGCGGATCGCCACGGCGGCATTGTCAGGAGCGGCCCGGAACCGCTAAGGCAACCTCGAAATCTTCCAATGTCCGGTGTCCGAGCCCGCTCGCCCGTGTCAGGCGCGCGTTCGGCACGGCCGAGTTGCGAGAAGCGCATGAACTCGTTCGAGGTGAACAAAGTCCTGGGCGCCGTCCTTGGCGCCCTGCTGTTCGCGGCCGGATCGGGTTTCGTCGCCGAATTGATCTACCACCCGAAGCCCGCGGGCAAAGCCGGCTACGACCTTCCCGAGCCGGAGCCGGTTGCCGCCGCCGCGGCCACCGAGGCCAAGGTCGAGCCGATCGCGGTCCGGCTGGCCAGCGCCAACGTCGAGAAGGGCGAGGCCGGCACCAAGGCCTGCCATGCCTGCCACAACTTCGAGAAGGGCGGCCCGAACAAGGTCGGCCCCGATCTGTACGGGGTCGTGGAGCGGCCGAAGGGTTCGCATCCGGGCTTCGAGTATTCGGCCGCCATGAAGGAGAAGGGCGGCGCCTGGACGTATGCCGACCTCGACGAGTTCCTCACGAACCCGAAGGGCTACGTGAAGGGCACCAAGATGGCCTTCGCCGGCATCGCTTCGCCCCAGGAGCGGGCCAACGTCATCGGGTACCTGCGCACGCTCGCCGAGACGCCCAAGCCGCTGCCCGCCGTCGAGAAGGGTGACGCCCCGGCGGCCGCGCCTGCGGCGGCCAAGCCGGAGGACAAGCCGGCGGCCGCGCCCGCACCGGAGAAGCCTTCCGCCGACAAGCCTTCCGCCGACAAGCCGGCCGCCAACACGGCGTCCGAGGGCAAGGCCAGCCCGGCCAAGCCCGCCGATACCGGCACCGCCAAGCCGGCCGAGGAGAAATCCCCCGGCAGCCCGCGGGCGACCGGTGAATCGAGCGACCGCAATGCGCCGGCGCCCCCGCCAATGCCCATGACAGCGACCAGAAGGGCGCGCCGTCGAGCTTGATTCCCGCGGAGCCGACCGCGCCCAGCGCTCCGGCTGCCAAGGAACCCCCGGCACAGGCCAACCCCGAGGCGGTCGATCGGGCGAAGGATCAGGAGGTCGGCGGCCCGACCAAGGATCTGAACGCGCCGCTGCCGACCCCGCAGCCCCTGCCGAAGGAGTAAGCGGCACGGCCGGGTGCGGGGCTGAGGACAGTCCCGCCCCCGCGTGTCAGGCGCGTTGCGCCGGCATGGCTCCGGGTGCGGCCCTTGCTCTAAGGCGGCCGCATCCCGGCATCCTGCCGGATTGAGAACCGCGTAGGACCCTTGGCTGACCGAAGCCCCGATGTGGTGGAGCAGCGGGCTCCCCTGCCGTTGCTCGTCGCCGTGACCATGACCGGAACGGTGGCACTGCACATCTTCGTGCCGGCCCTGGCGGCGGCGGCCGTGGACCTCGGCACCAACGCTGCCGGCGCGCAGCTGACGATCACCATCTACCTGATCGGGCTCGCGGGCGGTCAACTGCTCTACGGCCCGCTCTCCGACCGGTACGGCCGGCGCCCGATCCTGATCGGCGGCCTCGGGCTCTATCTCGCCGGGCTGCTCCTCGCGATCCCGGCGCCGAATATCGGCGTCCTGATCGTCGCGCGCATCCTGCAGTCGCTCGGTGCCTGCGGGTCGCTGGTGATCGGCCGGGCGATGGTTCGCGACGTCTCGACCCGGGAGGACGCCGCCCGGAAGCTCGCGATCCTCACCACCGCGATGACGCTGACGCCGGCGCTGGCCCCGGCGATCGGCGGCGTGGTGAACGAGGCCTTCGGCTGGCGCGCGGTGTTCGTGGTGCTGGCCGGGCTCGTCGCCGTGCTGGGGACCTTGGTGGTGTTCACGCTGCCCGAGACCAACCGCCACAAGGTGGCGCTGCCGGGTTTCGTCGCCGTGCTCGCCGGCTACCTTCGACTGGTTCGGATCCCGGTGTTCCGCGCCTACCTGGTTGCGGGGGCCTGTGGCGGGACGAGCCTCTACGCCTTCCTGGCGGTGGCGCCGTTTCTGCTGGTCGACCGGCTCGGGCGCTCGTCGCAGGAGGTCGGGTTCGACTGCCTGATCGTGGTGTTCGGCATGGTCGGGGGCGCGGTGCTGGCGAGCCGCCTCGCGGCCCGGGTCCCGATCCGGAAGGCCGCACGGAGCGGCAACCTCCTCTGCATCGCGGCGGCGCTCACATTGCTGGTCGTGGACCGCACCCGGGATGCTCGGCGTCGTCAGCCTGATCGTGCCGCTCTTCGCCTACGCGGTGGGCGCGTCGGCCTGCTCAGCCCCAACGCGGTGGCCGGGCTGATGAACGTCGATCCCCACGCGGCCGGCACCGCCTCCAGTCTCTACGGCTTCACCCAGATGACCTTCGGGGCGCTGTTCACGGTTGCCGCCTCGGCGTGGCCCGCGACCTCGGCGACGCCCGTCGCGCTGGCGCTCCTCTCGGCCGGGCTGATCGCGGCCTTCGCGCTCCGGCGGGCCTGATCCGGAGACCGGTCGCTACGCGCGCACCGTCTCCACCGGGCCGGCGATGCCTTCGTGAAACCCGGCGACGAGATCCAGCCACAGCAGGCGCGCGGGATCGACTGGCCCCGGCAGGGCGTTGAGCCGCCCCGGCGGCACGGGGGTGAAGCCGAACCGGCTGTAGTAGGGCGCATCGCCCACCAGGATCACCGAGCCTTCCCCCGCCGCCCGCGCCGCTTCGATCGCCGCGCGGGTCAGGGCCGCACCGATGCCGCGGCCCTCGAAGCTCGGATCCACCGCCAGCGGACCCAGCATCACGAAGGGCGTCGTCCCGCTCCGCACCGGACCCATGCGCACCGAGCCGACGAGGAAGCTGCCCACCGAAGCGGTGACGCCGAGATCGATGCGCTCGGCCGCACCCTCGCGGAGGCAGTAGGCCGTGCGGGCGTAGCGACCGGGGCCGAAGGCTCTGGCGTGAAGGCGCTCGATGGCGGTGGCATCCTCCGGCCGTTCCGGCCGGATGACGAGGGACAGGTCGGTCACGGCATGCTCGCGGGTCGGACGGCCGCCGCGTAGCAGCGCCGGGCGCGACCCGCAAACCGCCGGCTACTCGGCGGCCGCCAGTGCGGGTCGTCCGCCGCCCTGGGTCAGCCTCCAGGAAGCCGAGGGCCGAGAGCCAGATCACCGCGCCGCAGGCGGAGGCGACGCCGAGGACCAGCGCGAAGCCGCCGCGGTCGTGCAGGACGGCGATCGCCGGCACCACGAAGCCGCTCGCCGTGAACCCCACGAAGTAGCGCACGCTGTATGCCCGAGCCCGGTAGGCGGGCGGGACGTAGCGGGCGATCATCGCATCGTTGATCACCACCTGCCCGTAGATCGCCGTCATGCCGAGGACCAGCCCGGCGAGCAGCGGCACGCCGGTGGAGAGGGCGGCGATCCCGAGCCCCAGCGGCTGAAGCACCGACAGGGCCACGAAGAGAGACGGCAGGCTGTAGCGGTCGATGAGGCGGCCCATGGCCAGCTGCATCAGGGCTCCGAACAGGAACACGCCGGTGGCGAGCGATCCCGTCAGCGCCAGCGGCAGGCTCTGTCCGATGCCCTCGTCGATCACCTTGGGCAGGCTGATTGTCGTGAGGTTGAAGGTCAGTCCGCCCGCGAAGATCGACAGGGCGAACATGGCCATCAGCGCCCAGGGCCGTGTCACCGGGATCACGGCGGCTCCCCCGGCCTTCCGGCCGGCCGCCTCGCCGTCGCCCGGCACCAGGGCCAGGAAGGCGATCCCGCAGGCGAGGCAGACGAGGCCGGGCACCACGAAGGCCGCGCGCCAGCTGATCGTGGCAGCGAGCAGTGCCGTGAGGCCGGAGGCCGAGGCCGCGCCGAAATTGCCCCAGACGCCGTTGATCCCGAGATCGCGCCCGAGGCGGCGGGCATGGGTCACCAGCATGGCCGAGCCGACCGGGTGGTAGATCGCCGAGGCGACCCCCAGCACGCACAGCCAGAGGGCGAAGCCGAGCGGTGTGGAGGCGCTCGCCACGCCGAGGCAGGAGAGGCCGTACCCGAAGAAGAACACCGCCAGCATGGTGCGCCGCCCGAACCGGTCGGCGAGCGAGCCCATCGGCAGGGAGCAGAGGCCGAACGCCACGAAGGCGCCGGTGGCGAGCCCGATCAGCTCGCCGTAGCCGAGGCCCGTCTGGGCCGCGATGGCGATGACCGCGGTCGGGTAGATCAGCAGGACGAAATGATCGAGGGCGTGCGCGACGTTCACGAAGCGCAAGGTGCGGCGGGACAGCGTATCCGAATCCATCGCGGCGTATCCTCCGGGACGGTCTCCTGATAGCCTGACCCGATGGCGGTGTGGGGCCGGATATGTATGCGAACGGGCCATTGCTGACGGCAGGGCGCGCCGCGGCGGGCCGGTCGACCGATGCGGTCGATTACCAGGACGTCCCCCGCCCGGTGGCGGTGATGCCCAAGACCTACGCGGCCGGCATGCATCTCGCCCGGCACTTCCATCCCCGCGCGCAGCTGCTCTACGCCACGGCCGGCCTGATGATGGCCTTCGCGGACGACGGCACCTGGGTCGTGCCCGAGGGGCACGCCCTCTGGATCCCGCCGCGCCTCCCGCACGCGGTCGCCACCCACGGCGCCGTCGCGATGTGCTCGGCCTATCTCGATCCGGCCGCCGTCCCATCCTTCCCGGCGAGCTGCCGGGTGATCGCGGTGTCGCCGCTCCTCGCCTCCGCGCTCACGGCCCTGGCGGAGGAGCCCGTCCTCTACGCGGTCGATGGCCGGGGCGGCCATCTCGCAGCCCTGGTGCTCGACGAGATCGGCCGGGCCCCCGCGACGCCGCTGGCCCTGCCGCTCCCGCGCGATCCGCGCCTGCGGCGGGTCTGCCTCGGGCTGATCGAGGATCCGGCTTCGGACGAGGACCTCGACGCCTGGGCCGACCGCGCCGGGGCCAGCCGGCGCACGCTGACGCGGGGGTTCCGGATCGAGACGGGCCTGAGCTTCGGCAACTGGCGGGCTCGGGCTCGGGTGATCCGGGCGCTGGCCCTTGCGGCCGAGGGGCGGCCGCCGCGGACGGTTGCGGCGGCCGTGGGCTACCGGAGCGCGCAAGCCCTGCGGATAACCATGGCGCGGGTGCTCGGTCCGGCGCCCCCGCCCCGGGGCGAGGGGGCCGACTGATCGCCGTCTAGTGCATCGATCCAAACGAACGCGTCGGAGAAGTTTGGAAAAATTGATGCACCAACAAAGGCCTAGGTTTCATGCGCGGGAACGAGGTGACGGCGTCTGAGCACTAGGCGGCCTGCCGCGGTTCCTCGAACAGCTCGTCGGCCGGCCCGAAGAACTCGTACTTCACCCGTTCGGCCGGGACGCCGTGGCGCAGCAGCCCGGTCACCAGATCCCGCAGGAACGGCTTGGGACCACAGAGGTAGTAGGTCGCGCGGGCATGCGGGGTGTGCTGCACGAGCCAATCCGCCGTGATCAGGCCCTGGACGTCGTAATCTTCGCCCTGCCGGTCCCCGGACTCGGGCTCGGCATAGAAGGTCGCGACCTGTGTGTTCCGCGCGCAGGTCGCCTGGCCTCGGGCATGGTCGCGCAGGGCGTGGACGCGGCCATGCAGGGCAGCGTGGATGTACCACGTCGGTCGGTCAGGGCTCTCCGCCGCGATGGTCTCCAGCATGCTCATCATTGGCGTCAGCCCGACACCCCCGCTGACCAGCACCACGGGTTCGTCGCTCTGGACGTCGAGGGCGAAGTCGCCCGCGGGCGCGGCGACCTTCAGCACGGTGCCGGACCGGACGTGGTCGTGCAGCCAGTTCGAGGCGAGGCCGGCCGGCCGACCCGCCGCGGCCTCCCGCTTGACGGTGATGCGATAGGCCCGGTCGTTCGGCGCGCAGGACACCGAGTAGTTACGCTTCAGCACGCCGCGTCCCGGCAGGTCCAGGAGGAAGCCGAGATATTGGCCCGCCTGATGCCGCAGCACCGGACCGCCATCGGCGGGGACCAGCACGAAGGAGCGGATCGTCTCGCTTTCCTGCGTCACGCTCGACCACGAAGTCGCGCCACCCGTTCCAGCCGCCCGGCTTGCCGGCGTGGTCGCGATAGATCGCGGCCTCCCGGCCGATCAGCAATTCTGCCAGGAACCAGTAGGCTTCGCCCCAGGCCGTGGCGATCTCAGGCGTGGCGGCCTCGCCCAGGACATCCCCGATCGCGCCCAGCAGGGCGTCGGCCACGTGGGGATAGTGCTCCGGCAGGATGTTCAGGGCGACGTGCTTCTGCGCAATGCGCTCCACGGCGCCCGCCAGGACACCGAGATTGTCGATGTTGCGGGCGTAGGCGAGCACAGCCTGGGCCAGGGCCTTCGGCTGCGCGCCGCTGTCACCATGGTGGGACTGGTTGAAGAGGTCGCGCATCTCCGCATTCTCGAAGAGGCGCTCGTACATACGCTTCGTGATCGTGAGGCCGTGGGCCTCCAGGGCCGGCACTGTGGCCTTGATGAGGGTGATGGTGGCGGGGGAGAGGGGAGCAGGCATGGTCCGGCCCTAAAGATGTATTCGACATATTCCTTTTAGCGCGCCCCTCGAAAAGGCGCAAATAGAATATACCTTATAGGACGAATATTTTTCACCGCCCGGGAGAGGTGGTGCCCGGCTGCCGCACCGCATACGGATCCGACCGGCGCCTCACGCCGCGACGCCCGGCGGTGCGGATCGTCTTCTGGAGTTGAGATGCGGCTGACCCGCTACACGGATTACGCCCTGCGGACTTTGATCTACGTCGGCCTTCATGAGCCCGAGCAGAGTTCGATCGCGGCGATCGCCCGCGCCTACGGCATCTCGGAGAACCACCTCAACAAGGTGGTTCATCAACTGGGACGGCTGGGCCTGATCCGGACGATCCGCGGGCGGGGGGCGGTCTCCGGCTGGCAAAGCCGCCGGGGGAGATCGTCGTCGGTGGCGGTCGTGCGTCAGACCGAGGATGATCTGGCGCTGGTCGAGTGCTTCGGCGGCGGGGCCTGCGCCATCACGGCGCCGTGCCGGCTCCGGCGCGTGCTTGGGGAGGCCCTGGCGGCGTTCCTCGCCGTCCTCGATCGCTACACCCTGGCGGATCTCCTCGGCTCGCCGGACGGCGATGCGATCGCGGCGCTCCTGGGCTTGGCCGGTCCGACGCGCGGCGAGCCGCCGACGCGGGCCGCTGCGGCGAGCCTCCCGGACGGCTGACGGCCGCACGCGGTCGTATCATACCAAGGTGCGCTGATCCCAACCCATGGTCGGGCTCAGCGCGTCCGGCGGATCGCCCGCCGCCGCGCCGTCGCGCGGGCAGCCGACGATAAGTCCGGCTCATCGTCAGCTGGTGTCAGGTCGCCCGCGCCGAGAAGTCGATGCGCGGGTCGATCCACACGTAGATCAGGTCCGAGAGCAGGTTCACGGCGAGCCCGAGCAGCGAGAAGATGTAGAGCGTGGCGAACACCACCGGATAGTCGCGCCCGACGATCGCCCGGAACGACAACTCGCCCAGGCCGTCCAGCGAGAAGATCGTCTCGATCAGGAGCGAGCCGGTGAAGAAGGCCGAGATGAACGCGCCCGGGAAGCCCGCGATCACGATCAGCATGGCGTTGCGGAAGACGTGCCCATAGAGGACACGCCGCTCGGACAGGCCCTTCATCCGCGCCGTCAGCACGTATTGCTTGCGGATCTCGTCGAGGAAGGAGTTCTTGGTGAGCAGGGTCGAGGTCGCGAAGGCGCCGATCACCAGGGCGGTCAGCGGCAGTACCATGTGCCACGCGTAGTCGGTAACCTTGTGCCAGGTCGAGAACCCTTCCCAGCCCTCGCTGGTGAGGCCGCGGAGCGGGAACCACTGGTAGAACGAGCCGCCGGCGAACAGGATGATCAGCATCAGCCCGAACATGAAACCCGGAATCGCATAGCCGATGATCACCACGAAGGACGTGGCGCGGTCGAACCGCTCACCGTCCGTCACGGCCTTGCGGATGCCGAGCGGGATCGAGATCGCGTAGGACAGGAGCGTCATCCACAGGCCCAGCGAGATCGAGACCGGGAGGCGCTCCTTGATCAGCTGGATGACGGTGACGTCGCGAAAGTAGCTGCGCCCGAAATCGAACCGGACATAGTCCCAGAGCATCTTGGCGAAGCGCTCGGGCGCCGGCCTGTCGAAGCCGAACTGCTTCTCCAGCTTGGCGATGAATTCCGGGCTCAAACCCTGTGCCCCGCGGTAGCGGGAACTGGCCTCGCCGCCGCCCCCGGCGGATGGCCGACTGGTGCCCCCCAGGTCTCCGGAGCCGCCGGTCACGCGGGACATCGCCCCGTCGCGCTGGCCCTGCAGCTGCGACAGCACCCGCTCCACCGGGCCGCCGGGGGCGAACTGCACGATGGTAAAGGTGATCAGCATGATCCCGAACAGAGTCGGGATCATCAGGCCGAGGCGGCGCAGGATGTAGGCGAGCATGGTCTCAGTCCCGCCCGATCCGCTTGGCCTTGTCGGCCTCGAACCACCACGTGGCCGGCGCGCCGAGGTCGTATTTCGGCGGGCTAGCCGGGCGACCGTACACGTCCCAGAGGGCGAGGCGATGGGTCGAGGCGTACCACATCGGCACCCAGTAGCGCCCGGCCCGCAGCACCCTGTCTAGGGCGCGGCAGGCGGTGGTCAGATCCGCGCGGGACTTGGCGTCGGCGATGGCGGTGAGCAGCGCATCGACCCCCGGGTTCGCGATGCCCGAGAGATTGTTGGACCCTGCGGTGCCGGCCGAGCGGGACCCGTAGGTTTCGCGCAGCTCCGCGCCGGGCGTCACCCCGCTGCTGTAGCGGCGCGGCGTGACGTCGAAGTCGAAATCCTTGAGCCTCGCCTGGTACTGCGACGGGTCGACCGTGCGCAGGCTCGCCCTGATCCCGAGCAGCCCCAGGTTGCGGATGAACGGCTGGGTGACCGCCTGGAAGACCGGATCCTCGTCGAGGAACTCGAGGGTCAGGGGCTGGCCGCTGGGCAGCATGAGGCTGCCGCCGGAGCGGGTGCAGCCGGCCTCCCGCAGCAGCGCGTCGGCCCGTTTCAGCAAGGCCCGGTCCTGGCCGGACCCGTCCGAGACCGGCGGCATCCAGGCCTCGCCGAACACCTCCGGCGGCAGGTCCGCCAGGGGCTCCAGCAGAGCGATTTCTTCCGCCGAGGGTTTGCCGGTGGCCTTGAGGTCGGAATTCTCGAAGAATGAGGCCGTGCGCGTGTAGGCGCCGTACATCAGGTTCCGGTTCGACCATTCGAAGTCGAAGCACAGGCCGATCGCCTCGCGGATCCGCGGGTCCCGGAATGCCGCCCGGCGGGTGTTGATCCACCAGCCCTGCGTGCCGCTGGGCCGCGCATCCGGTACCGTCTCGCGGACCACCCGCCCCTCGGCCGTCGCGGGGAAGTCGTATCCGGTCGCCCAGACCCGGGCGGTGAACTCCTCGCGGAACGTGAAGGCACCGCTCTTGAATGCCTCGAAGGCCACGGTGCGGTCGCGGAAATACTCGTAGCGGATCGCGTCGAAGTTGTTCTGGCCGACATTCACTGGCAGCTCGGCGGCCCAGTAATCCGGGACGCGCTCCAGACCGATGGAGCGGCCGGGATCGACCGTGCCGACCCGGTAGGGGCCGGAACCCAGGGGCGTCTCCAGGGTCGAGGCCTCGAAGTCGCGGGCGCCGTAATAGGCCGCCGAGAAGATCGGCAGCTGCGCCACGAACAGCGGCAGGTCCCGGGCGCGGCCCGGCGCGAAGGTGACAACCAGCCGCTCGTCGCCCTCCGCCCGGGCATCGGCCATGTCGCGGATCACTTCGGCGATCTCCGGATGCCCCTTCGCGCGCAGGAGATTGAGACTGAAGGCCGCGTCGCGTGCGGTGAGCCGCGAGCCGTCGTGGAACCGGGCCTGCGGGCGCAGGGCGAACGCATAGGTCAGTCCGTCCGCGCTCACCGTGACGGAGCGCGCCACCAGCCCGTAGAGCGCGTCCGGCTCATCGAGGGCGCGGACCATCAGGCTGTCGAAGGTCAGGTTCATGCCGGCGGCCCCGTCGCCGCGCAGCACGTAGATGTTGAGCGTGTTGAAGGTGTTGAGCGACTGGTTGCCGGTCGTCCCCGCGAGCTGCGCCGAGAAGCGCCGCCGCGCGGCGCCATCGGGTTCACGTAGTCGAACCGCTCGAAATCGGGGCCGTATTTCAGCTCGCCGAAACTGGACAGGCCGTGGCGCACGTCGTCCGCCGCGAAGGCCGGCCGGACCGCCGCGAGGGCGCCGGCCCCGACGATCAGTCCGCGCCGCGTCGATGTCCAGGGGGTGTCCGTCAAGCCGGCGCCCTTCAACGCGGCGCTCCGGTCTTGGCGGCGCGGGCCTCGTCGTACCACCACGTCGTCGGGAAGCCGGAGCTGGCATAGAGCGGCAGGATCGCCGGGTGGTTGAACCGGTTCCAGCGCAGGGTCCGCTGCTGATCGGAGGACCATTGGGGCACCACGTAATCGTGGGCGAGCAGGACTCGGTCGAGTGCCCGGGTCGCCGCGATCACGCTCGGCCGGTCCTTGGCGAAGATCACCTTCTCGATGAGCGCGTCGATGCCGGGATCCTTGATCCCGATCAGATTGCGCGAGCCGGGCTTGTCGGCCGCCGCCGAGCCCCAATACTCGCGCTGCTCGTTGCCGGGCGAGAGCGACTCGCCCCAGTTGGTTGTGGTGACGTCGAAGTCGAAGTTGCGGATGCGGTTCTGGTACTGTCCCTGGTCGATCACCCGCAGGGTGGCGTCGATGCCGATCAGCTTGAGCTGGGCCGAGAACGGCAGGATCACCCGCTCGAACGTATTCTGGAATTCCAGGAACTCGACGGTCAGAGGCGCGCCGGTCGCCTTGTCGACCATCTTGCCGCCGCGCAGTTCGTAGCCCGCCTCGCGCAGGAGGCCGACGGCCTCGCGCAGGTTCTTGCGCACGGCCTCGGGGCTGTCGTTGACCGGGTTCGTGTACGGCGTCGTGAAGACGGAGGGCGGGACCTTGTCCTTGACGGTTTCCAGGATCGCCTTCTCGTCGCCCTGCGGCAGGCCCGAGGAGGCCAGTTCCGAGCCGAAGAAGTAGGAGTTGATCCGCTTGTACAGGCCGTAGAACAGCGCCTTGTTCATCTCCTCGTAGTTCATCGCGAGGTTGAAGGCCCGGCGGACGCGCGGATCCTTGAACTTGTCCCGGCGGGTGTTGAACACGAAGGCCTGCATGAGGCCCATGCCGCGGTCGGGGAACGCCTCCTTGATCAGGCGCCCCTCCTTCACGGCCGGGAAGTCGTCGTAGGCAGTGGCCCAGTTCCGGGCGATGTTCTCGACGCGGAAATCGTAGAGGTCGCCCTTCAGCGCCTCGACCAGCACGGTGCCGTCGCGGAAATACTCGTAGCGCTCGGTGTCGAAGTTGTAGCGCCCGGCATTCACCGGCAGGTCCTTGCCCCAGTAATCGGGCACGCGGGTGTAGGTCGCGGTGCGGCCGGGCTCGAACTTGGCGAGGCGGTAGGGGCCCGAGCCCAGCGGCGGTTCCAGGGTCGTCTCGGTGACGCTGCGTTGCTTGCCGCTGGCGTCCTTGGCGGTCCACCAGTGCTTGGGCAGGATGCGCAGCTGCCCGATCACCTGCGGCAACTCGCGGTTGCCGGTCTCCGTGAAGGTGAAGGTCACCTCGTGCGGCCCGGTCACCTCGGCCTTGGCGACGGTCTGGTAGTAGGCGGCGTAGAAAGGGCTGTTGGCCTTCAGCACGTCGAAGGACCAGACCACGTCCTCGGGGGTGATCGGCTTTCCGTCGTGCCAGCGGGCGTTCTCGCGCAGGCGGTACGAGACCGAGCCGAGATCGGGGCGATCCGCACCGCCTCGGCGAGCAGGCCGTAGGAGGTGAACGGCTCGTCCGATGACTCGGTCATCAGCGAATCGTAGATCTGCTGGACGCCGCCTTCGAGGTCGCCCTTCAGGCCCGCGACGACGATGTTGAAGTTGTCGAAGCCGCCCTGCGCGCCGAAGCGCACCATCCCGCCCTTGGGGGCGGTCGGTTCGGCATAGTCGAAGTGCTTGAAGTCGGGGCCGTATTTCGGCTGGCCCATCAACGTGATCGCGTGGGTCCACTGACCGTTGGCGGCCGGAAGGGTGGTCGGCGTCGACGGCATCGCGGCCGGTTCCTGCGCGCGGCCGGGGCGAGCTGGAGGCATGCGACGAGGAGCGTCGCGGCGAGGAGGCGTCCGGTCGCGGTCTGCGCTGTCACGGGCAGGCTGTCTCCGTTGTGTCGGACCGCGGGTGGCGCGGCTCTCGCGATCTTAACCAGGGTTGCTCATAGGGCGGGAGCGTCAGGCCGTCGACCGTGCGCGCCGACGCACGGCGATGGGCGCCCTGCGCCGCTCCCCACAGGCGGGACCGCTCACGCCGCCCGTCCCCGGCGTCCCTCGACCAGCCACATGGCGAGCAGGGCGGCCGCCAGCGCCGCCAGGGCGGCGAGGCCCAGCGCCAGCGGATAGACCTCGACGCCGCGGATGTTGGCGCTGTCGCTGGGCCGGAACCCGATCCAGTCCGCCCCCGACAGGCGTCCGCCCCGCACGGTGGCGAGGCGCGGCACCTGCGTCGCACCCCCGGCATCCGCGATGCGGCGGATCGAGCCGCCCGAGCCCTCGGCCACGGCCTTCAGGCGCTCGGTGTCGCTGAAGACGTCGGCGAGTTCGCGCGGATTGGCCGGGCCGACACTGACAAAGGCCACGAGGTTGCCCGAGCGCAGGGTGTGCAGGCCCAGCGTCTCGGCGTCGAAGGTCGCGGTGAACAGGCCGGGCTCGCCGGGCTTCAGCGTCAGCGTCGTCACCTTGCCGGTGGGACCCGTCACGGTGACGGGCTCGGCTTGGTCCGCCATGGTCTGGCGCTCGACCCGGACCTCGCGGCCGCGGCCGGTGGTCTGGGCGCGCAGCGCCTCCTCCTCGAGGGCCGGCTCCTTCATCAGCCAGTGGCCGAGGCGGCGCAGGAGGTCGAGATAGGGGCCGCCTTCCTGGTAGCCCCGCGCCCACAGCCAGGCGTGGTCGGACAGGAGCAGGGCGACGCGGCCCTTGTCCTCTCGCGACAGGGCGAGCAGCGGCAGCCCCTCGGCGCCCGACAGGATCGGTTGGATGCCGGCGCGGGTGCGCGCCTCCACGATGCGCAGCCAGTCGCCCCAGGCGGGCGGGTTCGCATCGGACCCCGGCAGGGCGCGGGTCACCGGGTGGCGCTGGCCGACCTGCGTCGGCGTCGCCTTGTAGGGTTTCTCGACCACGCGCCCGTCCGGGTCGCCCGGCAGGATGCCGGCGAGCCGGGTGCGGGCGAGGCTCGCCGGCCCGGCGAATTCGGGGCCGGCCGCGATGAGGAGGGCGCCGCCCTCGCGCACGTAGCGGACGATGTTGTCGAAATAGGCCTGCGGCAGCACGCTCTGGTTGGCGTAGCGGTCGAAGATGATCAGGTCGAAGTCCTTGATCTTCTGGACGAACAGCTCGCGGGTCGGGAAGGCGATCAGGGAGAGTTCGGAGATCGGCGTGCCGTCCTGCTTCTCCGGCGGGCGCAGGATGGTGAAGTGGACGAGGTCGACGTTGGCGTCCGACTTCAGCAGGTTGCGCCACGTCCGCTCGCCCTGGTGCGGCTCGCCGGAGACGAGGAGCACACGGAGCTTCTCGCGGATGCCCTCGATCGGCAGGACCGCGCGGTTGTTCACCGTGGTGAGTTCGCCCGGCAGGGGCTCGACCTCGATCTCCACCACGTTCGGACCGCCATGCTCGATCCGGGTGGTCAACGCGAACGGCTTGTCGGTGGCGACGTCCCGCCGGCCGATCTCCTCGCCGTCGCGGCGCACGGTGACGACCGCGTGGCCGGTGCCGCCGCGTTCCATCACCTCGGCGCGGATGGTCAGGTCCTTGCCCACGATGCCGAAGCGCGGCGCCTCCAAGAGTTTGATCTGCCGGTCGCGCTCGTCCGGATGGCCGGTGACCAGCACGTGCAGCGGGGCCTTGATCCCGAGCTGGGCCATCGCGCTCGGGATGTCGTGGACCACCCCGTCGGTGAGCATCACGATCCCGGCGAGCCGCTCCGGCGGCACGTCGGCCAGCGCCTGGCCGAGGGCGGTGAACAGCTTGGTGCCGTCGTCCCCGTCCTTCGAATCGGGCACGTCGATGAAGCGGGGCTCGATGTTGGTCAGCGCGCCGAAGCGGCGCTGGAGCTCGGCGCGGACCGCGTCGGTCATCTGCGGCCGGTCGCCGAGCTGCTGGGAGCCGGATCGGTCGACCACGATGGCCGCCACGTCCTTCACGGGTTCGCGGTCCTCGCGCACCAGCGCGGGGTTGGTGAGCGCCGCCAGCACCAAGGCGAGGACGAGGACGCGCAGCAGCGCGGTCCGACCCCGCGCCAGGACGGCGAACACCGCCAGCACGGCGACGATCACGCCCAGGACGGCGAGGGCCGGCCACGGGAGGAGCGGGGTGAAGCTGAGGCTCAGCATGACGATCCGGCCTCCGGGACCTGTGTGTTCCGAGCGGCTGACTGGACCAAGCCCTTCCGGCGGAGGCGGTTCAAACCCATCACTGCCCGAGCCGCTCCAGCAGCGCAGGCACGTGGACCTGATCCGCCTTGTAGTTGCCGGTGAGCGTGTACATCACGATGTTGACGCCCCCGCGGAAGGCCATCTCCCGCTGGCGCTGGTCGCCGCCGACCACCGGGTAGAGCGGCTCGCCGCCGCGCCCCACCGCCCAGGCGGCCGCGAGGTCGTTGCCCGTGATGATGATCGGACTCACCCCGTCGCCGGCCCGGGCCGGGCGGCGCTCGGCACCCTCTGCGGCGGGGGCAGCGCCTCCACCCAGGTCTGGCCGGTGGCGTAGCGGCCCGGGAAGCTGTCCACGAGGTAGAACGCCTTGGTCAGCACGTGGTCCAGGGGCACCGGCTCCAGTTCCGGTACCTCGAGGGTCGCGAGCATCTTCCGGAGATACGCCCCCTCCGGTGAGGGCGGCCCCCGGCCGGGCGGTGAGCCCGTCGCGGGTGTCGAACAGGACCGTGCCGCCGTTCCGCATGAACGCGTCGATCTTGCGGATCGCCACGTCCGAGGGTTGCGGCCGGTTCGGGGCGATCGGCCAGTAGATCAGCGGGTAGAAGGCCAGCTCGTCCCTCGCCGGATCGATCCCGGCGGGCTCGCCCGGCTCCAGGGCGGTGCGCGCGGCGAGCATCTGGGTCAGGCCGGTGAGCCCGGTCCGGCTCGCCTCGTCGACCGCCGAATCGCCCGTGATCACGTAGGCGAGCCGGGTGACCAGGGCGGATTCGATGCCGTTCGGCCGGTTGGCCGGGGGCTCCTCGGCACGCGGCGACCGGACCGGCAGGGCCGCGACCAGCATGAGCCCTGCGACCGCCAGGATCGCCGCGCGTCCGCGCAGGCGGCTCGCCAATCCCCGCGGCGCAGGAAGCCGCCGAGCCACAGGCCCGCCAGGGTGTCGAGGGCGAGCAGCAGCAGCGCCAGGGTGAACAGGGTCGGGCGCAGGTCGAGGGTCTCCGCCCCGGCGAGGGAGCCGAAGCGGGCGCCTTGGAGCGCCACGGTGTCCAGGGGCTTCAGCCGGTCGTCCGGCTTCAGGGCGTTCACGCTGATGCCTCCGTCGGGAGGGCCGTAGAAGCCCGGGGGATGCTCGGGCGTCGCCCGGTCGGCGTAATCGGCCGACACCGCCGTGGCCGAGGCGGGGGCGAGCCCAGGGCGCCGAAGCCGTCGAGGGTCACCCGCGGAGCGAGGACGGGGGCGGCGGCCCGCGGGGTCTCGCCCTGGACGGGCGCCGCGGCACCGGCCAGCCCCACGACACGCCGGAGCATGTCGATGAACAGGCCCGAGAGCGGCAGGTTCGACCACGTGGTGTCGGCGGTGACGTGGAACAGCACGATCGTACCCTGCCCGCGCTTCTGCGCGGTGACGATCGGCGTGCCGTCCTGGAGCGACGCCCAGGTCCGGTTGGGCAGGTCGCCGTCCGGCTCGGCCAAGATCTGGCGGCGCACGCCGATATCGGCCGGCGGCGTCAGGCCGGCGAAGGGACTCTCGGGCGGGAAGGGCGCGATCGTCTTCGGGCTGTCCCAGGAGAGGGTGCCGCCCAGCGTCCGGCCGCCCCGGCGCAGCCGCACCGGAACGAGGGGATCGTTGCCGGCGGCGAGCCGCGGGCCGGCGAAGCGCAGGAGCATCCCGCCCTCCTTCACGAAGGCCTCGATCCGGGCGGTGGTCTTGTCGTCGAGGGCGCCGACGTCGGCGAGCACCAGGACCGAGACCTGGTTGTCGAGGAGCTGGTTGATCGATTCCGCGATCCCCTTGGCGCCCCGCGGTTCCTGCACGTCGGCGAAGGGCTGGAGCGCCCGGGCGAGGTAGTAGGTCGGCGCCAGGAGGGGCTGTGCCTGATCGAGGGTGCCGCCGAAGACCAGGCCGACGCGACGGCGCTTGCCGCGCTCGTCCTGCAGCACCACGGCGCCCGCGGAACGCTCGCCCGCGATCTCCAGGCGGCTGATGCTGTTGCGCAGTTCCACCGGCATCTCGAAGGTGGCGTCCGCCTCGGTGGCGTCGGCTGCGAAGGCGAAGTCGCGTTCGGCGAGGGGCAGTCCCTTCTGGTCGAGGGCGCGGATCAGCCCGGCATCGCGCCCGTTCGGCGCCGCCCGCAGGGCACGGGTGACGAGCTTGCCGCCATTCTCGGTGGCGGTGAGCGCCAGGGCGGGTGGACGGTCGGCCCGCAGGATCGTCAGCGCGGCGCCGCTGCCGCCGACGAGATCGGCCAATCCCTTGGTGAAGCGCGTGTCCTCGGCTCCGGCCACGCCGTCGCTGATCCAGACCAGTCCGGCGCCCCGGTTCTTGTCGAGGAAGGTCTCGATGGTCGCGAGATGCGAGTCGCGGGCGGGGAGGATCGGCCGCGGCGCCAGGGCGCGCAGGCGCTCCAGGGCAGCGGCCGGCGTCTTCGCCTCGAAGGCCGCGGGGGCGTCGGCCAAGCCGATCACCGCCACCGGGCGGCCGTCGCGGGCGGCGCCCTCGACGGCGTCGGTGGCGACGCGCAGCCGGTCGCGCCAGTCGTGGGCGGAAGGGAAGCCGTTGTCGAGCAGCACGAGCAGGGCGCTGCGGCCGCCGCCGGCCCCGACGCCCCCGGCGTTCCAAACCGGGCCGGCCACCGCCAGGATCAGGGCGGCGGCAATCAGGAGACGCAGGATCAGCAGCCAGGGCGGCGTGCGCGCCGGGGTCTGCCGCTGCGGGATCAGGTCGGCCACGAGCTTCAGCGGCGGGAAGTTGATCCGCCGCGGGCGCGGCGGCGTCACCCGCAGCAGGAACCAAAGGGCGGGCAGGCCGATCAGAGCGGCGAGCGCCAGCGGGGCGGCGAAGGTCAGACCCAGCATGGCGGCCTCACTCCGTGCCGCGGGCGGCGATGAGCGTGGCGAGCCGCAGCGCCGCCTCGCTCGCCGGCCGGTCCGTGCGGTGGATCGTCAGCGTCCAGCCCTGTCCGCGGGCGATGGCGGCGAGCGCCGCCCGGTGCTCGGCAATCCGGGCGCGATAGCGCGCCCCCAGGCATCGGCGTCGCCGATATCGAGGCTGAGGCTGCCCTCGAGGTCGTGCAGCACGGCCTGCCCGGTGAACGGGAAGGTCTCCTCGATCGGGTCCACGATCATCAAAAGATGCCCGCGGCTGCCGCGGCCGGCGAGGCTCTGCACCGAGGCGGCGATCCGGTCGGGCTCGGCCAGGAAATCGCCGATCAGCACCACCTCGTCGAAGCGGGCCGGGCTCGCCCGGGGCGGCAGGTCCTGGGCGAGGCCCGCCGCGTCGGCCACGAGCGCCTGCGCCAGCCGCTCGACGATCCCCCGGGATGCGCTGGCCCGGGTCAGCCCGAGAAGGCCGACCCGCTCGCCGCCCTCCACGAAGGCGTCGGCCAGCGCCAGCCCGAGGATCATCGCGCGCTCGATCTTGGAGGCCGATGCCAGGTCCGAGGCGAAGCCCATGGAGGCCGAGCGGTCGATCCACAGCCAGATATTATGGGCCGCCTCCCATTCGCGCTCGCGCACGTAAAGCCGGTCGTCCCGGGCCGAGCGGCGCCAGTCGACCCGGGCGGCGGCTTCGCCGGTGACGAAGGGACGGAACTGCCAGAAGCTCTCGCCCGGCCCGGCCCGCCGTCGGCCGTGAAGGCCGTGGGCCAGCAGGCTCGACACGCGCCGCGCCTCCAGGACGAGGCGGGGCATCTTGTCCGACAGGGCGGTCGCGCCCTCGCTTTCGCGCCGGCCGGGTACGCGCCTGCCCGCGTCGAGGATGTTCGTCGCGACCATCGTCAGCGCCGCCCGTCCGCACGGCTGCGCGCCGGCGATGGTTCGAACCTGCGCATGGTCTTCACGTCAGCCGGCATCCACCCAACTCGAAAATGCGTCCGGATCAGATCTTCTCCGCGAGCTTGGCGATCAGACCCTCGATGGTCTCCCCGTCGGCGCGGGCGGTGTAGCTCAGCGCCATCCGGTGCTTGAGCACCGGCTCGGCGAGCGCCTTCACGTCGGCCACCGAGGGCGCGACCCGGCCCTCGATCAGCGCCCGGGCGCGGGCGGCGAGGGTCAGCGCCTGGCTGGCCCGGGGACCGGGACCCCAGAGGAGCTTGTCCTTGACCAGGGCATCCCCGCCATCCGGCCGGGCGGCACGCACGAGGTCGAGGATCGCCTCGACCACGGCCTCGCCGACGGGGAGGCGGCGCACGAGGCGCTGGGCGGTGAGCAACTGCTCGGTGGACATCACGGCGCGGGGGCGCACCTCGTCGACGCCGGTGGTCTCGATCAGGATCCTGCGCTCGGCGGCGCGGTCGGGGTAGCCGACGTCGATCTCCAGGAGGAACCGGTCGAGCTGCGCCTCAGGCAGCGGGTAGGTGCCCTCCTGCTCGATCGGGTTCTGCGTTGCCAGCACGTGGAACGGGCGCGGCAGGTCGTGGCGGGCGCCGGCTACCGAGACGTGGCCCTCCTGCATGGCCTGGAGCAGGGCGGACTGGGTCCGCGGGCTCGCCCGGTTGATCTCGTCGGCCATCAGGAGCTGCGTGAAGACCGGCCCCTGCACGAACCGGAACGCGCGGCGGCGCTCGGCATCCTCCTCCAGGATCTCGGTGCCGAGGATGTCGGAAGGCATCAGGTCCGGGGTGAATTGCACGCGCCGCGCGTCGAGGCCCAGCACGGTGCCGAGCGTCTCCACGAGCTTGGTCTTGGCCAGCCCCGGCAGGCCGACCAGCAGGCCGTGGCCCCCCGCCAGGATCGTCACGAGGGCGAGATCGACGACCCTCTCCTGACCGAAGATCACCCCGTGGATCGCGTCCCGCGCCGCGCCGACGGCGGCGAGGCAGCTCTCCGCGGTCGCCACGATGCCGTCGTCGAGGGTCGTGGCCGGGCTGATCCCCTGCGTCATGCCGATATCCATCTCCTGCCCGGGCACCGCGGGACCCGCCGGCCAATCCCGCAAGTGTGGGGCTTCTGGTGCCGGGCTGGCAAGGTCGGGATCGCCGCACGCCCGTTCGCGGCCGCGTTCGCGACGTCCGACGCCCTCGCCGAGGTCGAAGCCGCCTGCAATGTCGGACGCCGAGGCTCCGGCAGAGCGCGGCGGACCCCCTCTCCCGTGTGGGAGAGGGTTGGGGTACGGGACGAGACGTATCAGGATCGGACACGCCGTCACCGCGGGTGGACGACGCGCCTCGTCCGGACAGACCTGATCCCTCACCCTGTCCCTCTCCCGCATGTGAGAGGGGACCCGCGGTTCGTTCGGCCGCCGCGTCTCCGATCCCGAAACGCGCGTCCGGTCGATCCGTGACGGAGCGTGCGAGGGCCTGAGAGATTGCCGCGCGCAGCCGATCCGGGCTGCGCGCGGCCGAAGCGCACGCCCGTAGACGAGGCCCCCGCGTCTCGGGGCGATCCCGGCGCTTGCCCCCGCTCTTGGCGTCGGCGACCCGGACCTTTAGGAAGGCGCCCAAGCCGGGGCGATCCCGTCCGCGACCGCCGGACCGGCCGAACCCCCTGATGTCTCTCGCGGATCGCGGCGTGGGCAGCGTTGCGGGCTTCCCGTCTCTCCGGACCTGACCATGCGCCTTCGAGATGTGTTCGTTGCCGGATCGTCGGAGAAAGCCGGCCTCGCCGGAGCGGCGCAAACCCTCGCGCGCCCGCTGGCCCGCCGCCTCAAGGGGCGCCGCCACGGTGAACCCCGGCAGGCGGACCTCGTCCGCGCGGTCAAGGAATCCGGCCTGTTCGACCCGGCTTGGTACGCGCGGCGCTATCCCGACGTCGTCGGCGAGGGGCTCGATCCCGCGCTCCACTACGCGGTCCATGGCGGCCGCGAGGGGCGCTGGCCGCACCCGCTGTTCCATGGCGACCTCTACCTCGATTCCGTTCCGGGGCTGCGGGCCGAGGGCATCAACCCGCTGCTCCACTACGTCGACCGCGGCGCCGCGGCGGGCATCCGGCCCAACCCGCTGTTCGATCCGGACTGGTACGCCTCGCGCTACCTCGGCGGCGCCGAGAACCGCGGCCGGGCGTTCTTCGACTTCCTGACCCGGACCGACACCGACCCGTCGCCGCTGTTCGACACCGCGTGGTACCTGTCCCGCTACCCGGATGCCCGCGCCGCCGGCGGCAACGCCCTGAGCCACTTCTACGAGACCGGCCGGAAGCAGGGCTACCTGCGCAATCCGGAGGAATTCGCCGGCCTGTCCCGGCACGTCGACCTGATCCGGCGGTCGGGCCTGTTCGATCCCGAATTCTACCGCGGGCGCTGCCCGGAGGCGGAGACCAGCGGTCTCGAGCCGCTGGAGCATTACGTGATGGCCGGCGGCTACCGCCGCTACGCCCCCCATCCGCTGTTCGATCCCGACTGGTACGCCGCGCAGGCCCCCGCGGTGCGGGCCGACAGCCTCAACCCCCTGGTCCACTTCCTGGAACACGGCGCCCGAGAGGGCTCGACCCCGGTCCCTGGTTCGACACGCGCTGGTACCGCGCGACACACCTCGCCGACGACGAGACCGGGCTGAACCCGCTCGTCCACTACCTCACCGATGGCGGGCGCAGCACCAGCCCGTCGCCGCGCTTCGATGCACCCTGGTATCTCGCCCGCTACCCGAAGGTCGCGGCCCTCAGCCTCAACCCGCTCATCGACTACGTCACCACCGGCCTGGAGGCGGGGCGACTGACCCGCCGCGTCTACGACGCCGCGGTGCCGGAGGCCTCCGACGCGCGCCTGTCCTGCCTGAAGCGCACGGCCCGCCGGCACGGCCGCACGGCGCTGTTCATCACCCACTGCCCCGAGGGGCGGATCCGCGGCCATGTCGAGCCCTACCTGAGAGCCTTCGCGGAGAACGACGCCGACATCGTCCTGATCATCGCCGCCGACCAGCAGAAGAACGCCGTGCCGCAGGCGCTCCTGGATCTCTGCGCCTCCGTCTACCTGCGCGACAACCGCGGGTTCGATTTCGCGGCCTGGGCGCATGTCCTGCTGGAGGACACCGACCTCCTGGATTCCGACACCCTCTATCTCGCCAACGACAGCCTCGTCGGCCCCCTCGACCGGGACGACTTCGCCGGGTTGCTCGCCAAGATCGACGCCTTCCCGGAGGCGGTGATCGGGCTCGCCGACAATTTCTACTACAGCCACCATCTGCAGAGCTTCTTCCTGGCCCTGAAGAAGCGCTGCCTGTCGTCCTACGCGTTCAGCCAGTTCCTCCTGTCGGTGGCGAACTGGCCGGACAAGAATTCGGTGATCACCGAGTACGAGCTGACCTTCTCGGGGCGGATGCGCGCCGCCGGCCTCGGCATGCGCAGCCTGTTCTCGGCCCAGAACAAGCACATGTCGCTGGTCAACGACCCGCGCAACAACCGCACCCTGTTCGACTGGGAGAACATGCTCAGCCAGGGCTTCCCGTTCGTGAAGCGCTCGCTGCTGGGCGAGCACGCCGCGATCGGCGGGACCGCGGTGCGGGAGGCGATCGCCGAGCGCGGCTTCGACCTCGACCGCCTGGACGTGACCTACACGTATCCGGGCGGGCGGATCTGGGCGGACCTGCGCCGGCCCCAGGCGCCGGAGCGGCCCCTGCGCGTCGCCTACGTCTCGCCGATGAACTACGCCAACGGGCTGGGCGTCGCGGCCCGCAGCTACGCCTGCGCCCTGCACCGCGCGCCCTTCGCGCTGAACATCCACCCGATGGAGCGGCCGTTCCACGTCCACGCCCGGGTGGCGCCCGCGTGGCAGGCCCGGACGTTCTCCGGGCCGGCGGATGTCGCCCTGGTGCATTTCAACGGCGACAGCTGGCACTCGCTGATGAGCGACCGGCAGCGGGCGATCGCCGCGGAGGCGCGGCTGAAGATCGGCCTCTTCGTCTGGGAGACCTCCCACGTGCCCGGCGGCTGGCTGCCCACCGTCGACGGCCTCGACGCGATCTGGGCGCCCACGGAGTTCTGCGCGGCGATCTTCCGGCAGATCACCGACATCCCGGTCGACGTCGTACCCTACGTGGTCGAGAACGAGGCCGGCGAGCCGGCGAGCGCCGCCGCCAAGGCCAACCTGCGCAAGGCCTTCGCGATCGACCCGGCCAAGCGGGTGATCCTCTACGCCTTCGACGGCTCGAGCTACCTCGCCCGAAAGAACCCGCACGCGCTGATCCGCGCCTTCCGGGCGGCCGGGCTGGGGCAGGCGGGCTGGCAGCTCGTGCTCAAGACCAAGCACGTCTTCGACCTGCCGGAGGAGGGCAAGAAACTCCTCGACCTCGTGGGCACGTCGGGCGACGTGGTGGTGATCGATCAGCCCTTGTCCCAGAACGAGCTCGGCGCGCTGTTCGACCTCTGCGCGGTCTACGCCTCGTCGCATTCCTCGGAGGGTTTCGGCCTGACGATCGCCGAGGCGATGGAGATGGGCAAGGTCGTGGTCGCCACCGATTACGGCGGCTGCCGCGACTTCCTCGACGCCACCTGCGGCTTCCCCGTCAAGGCGGAGGTCACGGCCCTCGACCAGACCTACGGCCCGTACCTGCGCGGCGCCGAGTGGGGCCAGGTCGACGAGGCGGACCTCGCCCGTGCCCTCACCGACGCGGCCCGGGCGGTGACCGGCGGCGACGCGGCCCGGATCGGCGCCGCCGCACGGGCTCGGATCCGCGCGCGGCTGTCGATCGGCGCGGTGGCCTCCGCCATGGAAGCGAGCCTGACCCGCCTCCTGGCCGCCGAACGGTCCTGATTCCCCGGAGACCCGACCCGTGTTGAAGAAGAAGCCGGTTCCGGCCCCATCGACCTCCTGGGGCACACTCGCCTGGCCGGACGCGATCCTGCCGCTGCCCCTCGACGCGCAGTTCCGCCCCGTCGACGAGCGTCGGCTCGCCCAGATTGCGGCCGGTCAGTTACCGGCCTGCCGGGCGATCTTCGTCGCCCCCGCGGCCTCCGAGCTGCGCCCCGACCTCGTGGCGCACCTGATGCGCGCGATGGCCGAGCGGCCCGATATCGGCATCTTCTACGGCGACGACGCCGTGGTGGACGGCGCCGGCCAGGTCCGCAGCGTCCACTGCAAGCCGGCCTTCAACCCGGCCCTGCTCATGGCCGACGACTATGTCGGCTTCCCGCTCCTCATCCGGGTCACGGCTCTGGCGAACCTGACGCCGGACTTTCCGCGGCGCCACGGCAGTGCCGCGTGGTTCCGGCTCCTGCTGGGCGCGGTCTCCGCAGGCATCGGGATCGACCGGATCCCCCAGACCCTGATCGCCTCGCCGCTGGAGCGCCCGAAAGCGACGCGCACGGCCCGCGCCCACGCCCTCGACCGGTGGTTCGAGACGTCCGGCATGCCGCTACGCGCCGCCACCGGGCTGACCGCGGACACGCTGGAGATCCGCAGGACCTTCGACGCGCGACCCTCCGTGACCCTGGTCGTGCCGACCAATCAGAGCCGCCCGAAGGACGATCAGGGCCGCGCCGTCGAGGGCGCCAAGCCCCACGTGATCAATCTGCTCGACAGCCTCGGCCGCAGCACCTACCCGGCCGACAGGATCCGCGTTCTGATCGGCGACGACGTGGCCGACGACGCGATCTATCGCGGCCGCTCCGACCGCTTCGCCGTGACCCGCCTGCTGACGACCCGGGCTCCGGGCGAGCGGTTCAACTACGCGGCCAAGATGAACACCCTCTGGCGCGCGGCCGAGACCGACTGCGTCATCCTGATGAACGACGATCTCGTCGTGCGCCGGCCCGGCTGGATCGAGGCGCTCCTGACCTTCGCGCTGGATCGCGGAGTCGGCGGAGTCGGCGGCCGGCTGCTGTTCCCCACGGGCAGGATCCAGCATGCCGGCATGACCGGCGGCATCTTCGACGTGTTCGCCCACCCCTGGTACAACCGGGACGCGGCCGAGCCGACCTATGGCGACTGGGCTCTCGCGCAGCGCGACTGCTCGGCGGTGACCGGGGCGCTCTTCGCCACCCGCAAGGCGGTGCTGGAGGCCGTGAACGGCTTCGACGAGCGCTTCGCCCTCGACTTCAATGACGTCGACCTGTGCCTGAAGATGCGCCAGCTCGGCTACCGCATCGTCTACACGCCTTTCGCCGAGATGGCGCACCACGAGAGCGCTTCGCGGCAGACCAGCTTCGCCCCGGGCTCGCAGATCGCGCGCTTCCTGCGCCGGTGGCACGACGTCCTGGCCGAGGATCCCGCCTACAGCCCGCAGCTGCGCACCGACACCGACGTGGTCGCCCCGCGCGCCGACGCAACCCGGTGGATCACGGAGCGGCTTGCGAACGCGGCGGCATAAAGCAAGCGGCCTGGGCGGCATCCTCCGCTCCGGCCTCATCCCGTTGCGGCCGGGGCGCAGAGAGGGCGTTGAACGGTCCCGGGTCGCGAACGTTCGATCGCGCGTGGCGAGCGCAGGCGTCGGGGTCGGGGTCGGGGTCGGATTAACGAAATAGACTAAAGATCGTGGGGATATACTGAAATCGGACGGTTGAGGCTGCCTCGTGTTGAAGGACGACGCGCGGATGATGTCGGAACCGTTCGATTGGCCCCCGTGGACCGCGCTCCGGAGCTGACCGTGAAGAAGTTCCTCGTCGCCGCGGTCCTCATCCTGGCCGGCGCGGGTGTCCATGCGGAGATCCGGCTGCACGAGCAGGCGCGCCCGGTCGCCGGGACCGCGATCCGGCCCGGCTCCGCCGCCTTCAGCCCTTCACCGATCCCGGCGGAGTGGATCGTCGCGGGCAGCCCCGTCACCGAGGTCGCAACGGTGTCGGAGACCCATGACGGCAGCGCGCAGGTCTATCTCTGGCGCACCACGGCGAGCACCTTCCGCTGGACCCATGGCGCCGACGAGATCATCACGATTCTCGACGGCGAGGTCTTCATCACCGAGGCGGATGGCACGCGGCATCACCTCGCCCCGGGCGATGTGGCGCATTTCCCGGTCGGGTCCGTCCAGCTCTGGGACGTGCCCGGGAACCTCCTGAAGTCCGCGATCCTCAAGCATCGCAGCCCCACCCTGGTCGAGGCTTCGATGCGCTGGATTCGCCGGGTCCGCGCGCTGGTCACGGGCTGAGTGCCACGACCGGTCGGGCGCGGCCGGCGACCTCAGGGGCAGCGCAGGGGAGGCCGCGAACCCGCCGCGATGCCAAGCTGCCGCCCACCTCGGGATGCGGGTCGCGGCCGAGGCTCACAGCGCCTCCCCGCGCATCAGCCTCGGCCGCGACCCGCGCGCGGCCGAAGCTTCACCGATGAAGAAGCGCTTGAGCCCCGGCAGCCGGTCCACGAGGCCGAGGCCGAGATCGCGGGCGAGCCGCAGCGGCAGGGCGTCGTTCGAGAACAGGCGATTCAATCCGTCGGTGGCCGCCGCCATGGCGAAGCTGTCGAACCGCCGCGCCCGCTCGTAGGCGCGCAGGATGTCGGGACCGCCGGGATCGAGTCCAAGGCGCAGCGCGCCGGTCACGGCTTCGGCGAGCGCTGCGGCATCCGCGAGCCCGAGATTGAGACCCTGGCCGGCGATCGGGTGGATCACGTGGGCGGCGTCGCCGAGCAGGGCGAGGCGTTCGGCCCGGAAGGCCCGGGCGATGCCGAAGGACAGCGGATGCCGGCTCGGGCCGTGTTCCAGCGCGATGTCGCCCAGATCGAGGGTGAACCGTCGCTCGATCTCCCGGAGTACCTCGTCGGGCTCCCCAGAGAGCAGGGCCTCCGCCTCGTCCGCCCGCTCGGTCCAGACGATGGAGGAGCGATGCCCCAGGGCGCCCCCGTCCCGCAGAGGCAGGATCGCGAACGGACCCGCGGGGAGAAAATGCTCGAAGGCGCGCCCCCCGTGCGGCCGCGCGTGGCCGATGGTCGCCACGATCCCGACCTGCGGGTAGGACCAGCCGACCCAACCGATCAGCGCCGCTTCGCGCAGCCGCGAGCGCGCGCCGTCGGCGGCCACCAGCAGGTCGCCGCGCAGGCTGTCGCCGGTCGTCAGCACCGCGCGGATCGCGGCGCCCGCCGGCGTCGCGCGCACCACGGCCGCGTCGACGAACGACACCCCCGCCGCGCGGCAGGCTTCGCCCAGGGCCTCTGCCAGAGGCTCGGCCTCGATCATGTGGGCGTAGGGCTCACCGTCCTCGCGGTCGTCCTCATGCTCCCCCCGAAGGTGAGGAAGACCGGCCGCACCGGATCGGCGAGGCGGCTGTCGCTGATCACCATCTGGGCGATCGGCTCGGCCGCGCCGACGACTCGTGTCCACAGGCCGAGCTGCTCCAGCATCCGCCGGCCGCCCGCCGCGAGGGCGTAGGCGCGGCCGCGATGCCGCCCGGGATCGGCCGCGCCCGGATCGATCACCGTCACGGCGAGCGCCGGGCCGTGGGCCTGTTTGAGGACCAGCGCCAGGGCGAGGCTGGGGAGGCCGCCGCCGGCAATCAGGAGGCTGCGGCTGCCGGGTCGGGGCGTCTCGGCCGTCATGGCACGGATCTCCGGTGTGGTTCGCGCGTGCGGGACGCGTGGATTGGTTCGTCTGAAAAGCCTATGTCGCACGCGGACAACGAACGGAAACCCCGCGGGTCATGACCGACGCCAACACCGACGCGATGACGGATGCCGTCGCCGAACTGATCGCCATCCTCGACCTGGAGCGCTTGGAGGTCGACCTGTTCCGGGGGCAGAATCCCAAGACCGGGTGGCGTCGGGTCTTCGGCGGGCAGGTTGTGGCGCAGGCCCTCGTCGCCGCGACCCGGACGGTGCCGGACGATCGCCCGGCCCATTCGCTGCACGCCTACTTCATGCTGCCGGGCGATCCCCGGACGCCCATCGTCTACGAGGTGGAGCGCATCCGGGATGGGCGCAGCTTCACCACCCGCCGGGTGAAGGCGATCCAGCATGGTCGGGCGATCTTCGCCACGACGGTCTCCTATCAGGTCGTGGAGGACGGCCTCACGCACCAGCCCGCGATGCCGGAGGTGGCGGGGCCGGAGGGGCTCCTCGACGGCAAGGCCCTGGCATCGGCCGGCGGGACCGGCATGCCGGAGGCGATCGCGGCCTATTTCGGACGGGAGCGCCCGATCGCGCTGCGTCCGGTCGACCTGAACCGCTATCTCCCCGCCGGAGCGGGCGGCCGCCCGCCCGAGCCGGTCTTCAATGTCTGGCTGCGGGCGGCTTCGGCGCTCCCGGATGACCCGGCACTGCACCGGGCCGTGCTGGCCTATGCCTCCGACATGACCCTGCTCGACGTCTCGCTGATCCCGCATGCGCGCTCGGTGTTCGATCCGGCGATCCAGGCCGCGAGCCTCGACCATGCCCTCTGGTTCCATCGCCCCGTCCGGATCGACGACTGGCTCCTGTATGCGCAGGACAGTCCGGTCGCGGGGGCGCCCGCGGTTTCGCCAGGGGCCAGATCTTCGACCGGAGCGGGAACCTCGTGGCCTCGGTCGCGCAGGAAGGGCTGATCCGCCCCGTCAGGGATTAAAGCGCGATCTCATCCGTGTGTTGCGTGCTCGCAACGGCCGGTGGTGCACAGTTTTAAGCCGATTGCCTCATCGTTGTGCGATCGATCCCCATGGCCTGCCCGGGATCTGGCCCAGACGGGCTAATCCATGGGCAGAATGACGATCGGTGAAAATGTTCCCGGTCAAGCTTGCCTGGCATAGTCCTTGAATAGCGGCTTCCAACCGCGGGCCATCCCGAGCCTGCGGACGATCCGGGCCGGGTCGTCCTGCAAGCCGGGTGACGGCAACGGTTCCCAGGGACTTCGAAGGGGGCGTCGCCCATGAAAATCGTGATGGCCATCATCAAGCCGTTCAAGCTCGAGGAGGTGCGCGACGCGCTCACCGGTATCGGCGTGCACGGCCTGACGGTGACGGAGGTGAAGGGCTATGGCCGGCAGAAGGGCCACACCGAGATCTACCGCGGCGCGGAATACGCAGTCAGCTTCCTGCCCAAGCTGAAGATCGAGGTCGCCGTCGCCTCCGACCTGACATCGAGCGTCATCGACGCCATCGCGGGAGCCGCCCGCACCGGCCAGATCGGCGACGGCAAGATCTTCGTGATGCCGCTGGAGAAGGCGGTGCGCATCCGGACCGGCGAGACCGACGCCGACGCCCTCTGATCCGCGGCCCGGCGCGCCCGGGCCTGCAGAGTCTCAGACCTCCTGAACCAACACGGATTTAAGACCGGGAGCCACGTGCCCATGAAACTTCGTCACGCCCTCATGCTCGGCTTGGGAGGGGCGGCCATCGCCGCCCTCCTGATCGAGCCATCCCTCGCCCAGACGCCGACTCCGGAAGCCGCGTCACCGCCGCCGTCGCCGATCCCCAACAAGGGTGACACGGCCTGGATGCTGATCTCGTCGGCCCTGGTGCTGATGATGAGCATCCCGGGCCTCGCGCTGTTCTACGGCGGCCTCGTGCGCACCAAGAACATGCTGTCGGTGCTCACTCAGGTGTTCGCGATCGTGTCGATCGTCGGCCTGCTCTGGGTGTTCTACGGCTACAGCCTCGCCTTCACCAACGGTGGTGGCCTCAACGACTTCGTGGGCGGCCTCTCGAAGGCGTTCCTGAAGGGCATCGACGCCAATTCGACCGTGGCAACCTTCTCGAACGGCGTCGTGATCCCCGAATACGCCTATCTGTGCTTCCAGATGACGTTCGCCATGATCACGCCCGCGCTGATCGTCGGCGCCTTCGCCGAGCGGATGAAGTTCTCCGCGCTGGTGGTGTTCACGATCCTCTGGGTCACGGTCATCTACTTCCCGATGGCCCACATGGTCTGGTACTGGGCCGGCCCGGATGCCGTCGGCAACGCCGCGAAGGCGCTGGCCGCCGCCACCGACGACGCCTCGAAGGCGACCGCCCAGGCGGCCCTCGACGCGGTCAACAAGGATGCCGGCTTCCTCTTCCAGAAGGGCGCCCTCGACTTCGCGGGCGGCACCGTGGTCCACATCAACGCGGGTATCGCCGGCTTCGTCGGCTGCCTGATCATGGGCAAGCGCATCGGTTACGGCCGCGACCTCCTCGCCCCGCACTCCCTGACCATGACCATGATCGGCGCCTCGCTGCTGTGGGTCGGCTGGTTCGGCTTCAACGCCGGCTCGAACCTCGAGTCCAACGGCACCGCCGCGCTGGCCATGCTCAACACCT
Source organism: Methylobacterium phyllosphaerae (assembly GCA_050632685.1). Lineage (GTDB taxonomy): Bacteria > Pseudomonadota > Alphaproteobacteria > Rhizobiales > Beijerinckiaceae > Methylobacterium > Methylobacterium phyllosphaerae_A. The sequence goes on along the minus strand of JBOEFT010000002.1, from coordinate 2,955,993 downwards.
TCGTGGCGACCTGCGCCGCCGCGGTGGCGTGGCTGTTCGCCGAGTGGGCGCTCAAGGGCAAGCCGTCGCTGCTCGGCATGCTCTCGGGCGCGGTCGCCGGCCTCGTCGCCGTCACCCCGGCCTCGGGCTTCGCCGGTCCGATGGGCTCGATCGTGCTCGGCCTCGTCGCCGGCGTGGTCTGCTTCGTGATGTGCTCCACCGTGAAGAACGCCCTCGGCTACGACGATTCGCTGGACGTCTTCGGCGTCCACTGCATCGGCGGCATCCTGGGCGCGCTCGCGACCGGCATCCTGGTCGACCCGAACCTCGGCGGCGTCGGCATCCCCGACTACACCTCCAAGCCGGGCGAACTGGCAGTCGGCGCCTACGACATGATGAGCCAGCTCATCATCCAGGCGGAGGCCGTCGGCCTGACGCTCCTGTGGTCGGGCCTCGGCTCGGCGATCCTCTACAAGCTCGTCGACGTGACGATCGGCCTGCGTGTCACGCAGGAGGAGGAGCGCGAGGGCCTCGACATCGCCGATCACGGCGAGCGCGCCTACAACTACTGAGACGGACGGCGCGGCCCCGCGGGGTCGCGCCTCCCAAACAGGAAAGACCCCGGCTCCGCGTGGGCCGGGGTCTTTCCTGTTTGGGCCTCCGCCGGCAGTGCCGTGCATCAAGATCGCGCGCGACTCTCAGGCCACCGCGCGCTTCTCGATCACCCGCGTCTCCACCACGTCCGCGGGCTCGTAGAACCACCGCCCCATCGCTCCGGCGGTCATCGCCCCGAGGATCGGCGCCAGCCAGAACAGCCAGAGCTGCGTGACGTAGGCGCCGCCCGCGATCAGGGCCGGACCGGTGCTGCGGGCCGGGTTGACCGAGGTGTTGGTCACCGGGATCGAGATGAGGTGGATCAGGACTAGGGCGAAGCCGATGGGGATCCCGGCAAAGCCGACGGCCGCACCCTTCGAGGTCGTGCCGACGATGATGAACACGAAGAAGAACGTCGTCATGAACTCGGTGACGAGGCAGGCCGTGAGGCTGTATTTGCCGGGGCTGAGATCGCCGTACCCGTTCGACGCGAAACCGTTCGGGATCCAGCCGGCCTTGCCGGCGGCGATCGTGTAGAGCACCCCCGCCGCAAGGATCGCCCCAATCACCTGGGCGGCGACGTAGGGAAGCACATGCCGGTTCGCGCACCGCTTGGCCGACCAGAGGCCCAGCGTCACCGCCGGATTGAAGTGTCCGCCCGAGATGTGCCCGACCGCGTAGGCCATCGTCAGCACGGTGAGGCCGAACGCGAAGGCCACGCCGAGAAAGCCGATGCCGAGTTCCGGAAACGCCGCCGAAAGGATCGCCGCCCCGCAACTGCCGAAGGTGAGCCAGAAGGTGCCGAACAGCTCGGCGGTCGCCCTGCGCATCGTGTCGTGATCCATGGCGGGACCTCTCGATTTCTGGTTTGGGGGAGCGTGTTCCTGATTTCTGGGTCGTAAGCGGCGCTTTCCGCAGTGCAATAATCAATCTTTGCTGTATTGGTTTGGTCGATAAATTTGAATACTGCACGGTTTCGGTGCGGATTCAACCCGCGCGTGCGCACCCGCACGGGCGCTCCGTGCGCTGCATCCTGAGCACATTCGACGTCTTGGTGAGGTTGCGCCAAGCCGACAGCGGCAGGTCGTGCCGCGCAAGGGGCGCCACTCCGACCGGAGGGCTGGCCCGGTCAGGGGCCGCCGCCGCGACGCGCGCACCGCGAAGCCGGGCTCCAGGTCCTGTCGCGGATCCCGGCGAATCACGGCCGCCGGCACGTGGATGCGCGGGGCTCGCTTCCGAGAGCGCCGCCGTGATGCGAACCCCGGCCGTCGCCGAAAAAGGCGTCGCGTTCGGCGCCGTCAGGCCCCGTCACGCCGCCCGCGTCAGAGCCGCCTTCTCTTCCGCGAACGCCCAATCGAGCCAGGGCGTCAGCGCTTCGAGATCCGCCGTCTCGACCGTCGCGCCGCACCAGATCCGCAGCCCGGCCGGCGCGTCGCGATACGCGCCGATGTCGAGGGCGACGCCCTCGCGCTCGAGGCGCTCCACGATCCCCGCCGCGAAGGCCGAGACGGCCGCATCGCCGCGGGTGAGCACGTCCGGGTCGGCGATCACGAGGCAGACGCCGGTGTTCGAATAGGTGGCGGGGTCGACGGCGAGGGGCGCGATCCAGGGGGTACGCGCGACCCAGTCGTAGACCACCCGGGCGTTGGCGTCGGCCCGCGCGTGGAGCGCGCGCAAGCCGCCGATCCGCTCCGCCCAGGCCAGGGTGTCGAGGTAATCCTCGACGGCCAGCATCGAGGGCGTGTTGATCGTGTCGCCCTTGAAGATGCCCTCGATAAGCGTGCCGTCCTTCGTCAGGCGGAAGACCTTCGGCAGCGGCCAGGCCGGCACGTGGCTTTCCAGGCGGGCCACGGCGCGGGGCGAGAGGACCAGCATGCCGTGCGCCGCCTCGCCGCCCATCACCTTCTGCCAGGAGAAGGTCACGACATCGAGCTTGTCCCAGGGCAGCGGCTGCGCGAAGGCCGCCGAGGTGGCATCGCAGATCGTCAGGCCCTCGCGGTCGGACGCGATCCAGTCGCCGTTCGGCACCTTCACCCCGGCCGCCGTGCCGTTCCAGGTGAACACCACGTCGCTGCGCTTCGTGTCGATCGCCGCGAGATCAGGCAGCACGCCGTAGGGGGTCTGGTGGATGCGCGGTTCGATCTTGAGTTGCTTGAGGGCGTCGGTCACCCACTCCTTGCCGAACGCTTCCCAGGCCGCGACTTCGACGGGCTTCGGTCCGAGCATCGTCCACATCGCCATCTCGACGGCGCCGGTATCGGAGGCGGGCACGATGCCGATCCGGTAGTCGGCGGGCACCTGCAGGACCGTACGCGTCAGGTCGATCGCCCGGCCGAGCTTGGCCTTGCCGAGGGGCGAGCGATGCGACCGGCCGAGGGCGGCGTCAGCCAGGGCTGAGGGGGTCCAGCCCGGACGCTTGGCGCAGGGGCCTGAGGAGAAATGGGGCACGCGCGGTCGCTGCGTGGGGCGGCTGGTCATGACGGATCCATCCTTGCAGATGGGCGCTCCTCGGCGGGGAGGAGTTCCCGGATCCGCGCATGCGCCCAAACCGGCCGGCTTGCAAGCGTCTGTCCCGCAAGCAGTCTTCGCCGCTTGACCCTGCCCGGGACAGCCTGTCCGGAGGCCGGGAACAGTCGATTAATCGCGAGCCGTTACCCTTAATGCTGTACCGTGTTGCGTTTGAGGTACGCATATGACTCTTCACAGCGCCGCGATATTGGCGGTTTGGTCCGCGTTGCTTGTGGTTATCGGCGCGTTAACGGCCAGCCTCGCCTTCGCGAGCCGGCTCGAACGCCCGGTGCCGCAACCGCTGCTGCTCGATCCGTTGGACTACGATCTCGACGGTCCGGTGATCGATCTGGAGGCCGCCTGATCGGAGGCACCGGGCAGATCCGGCCGCCGCTCGGCGGTGAGCCGCTCGGCCTCCGCCCGCCGCCAGCGGGCGATGGCGGCATGGTTGCCCCCCGAGAGCACGTCCGGGATCGGCCGCCCCTCCCAGTCGCGGGGCCGGGTGTAGTGGGGGTATTCGAGGAGGCCGCCCTCGAAGCTCTCCTCGACACCCGATTGTGCCTTGCCCATCACCCCGGGCAGGAGCCGGACGCAGGCGTCGAGCACCGCGAGGGCAGCGATCTCGCCGCCGGAGAGGACGTAGTCGCCGATCGACACCTCCTCCAGGCCGCGCCCGGCGATCACGCGCTCGTCCACACCCTCGAACCGGCCGCAGACGATCAGCACGCCCGCTCCGGCGGCCAGGGCGCGGACCCGCGCCTGGCTCAGCGGCCGGCCGCGGGGGGACATCAGCAGCCGGGGACGCGGGTCGTCGTCTCCCGTCGCGGCGTCTATGGCGGCGGCCAGCACGTCGCAGCGCAGCACCATTCCGGCGCCGCCGCCGGCGGGGGTGTCGTCCACCGAGCGGTGACGGCCGAGCCCATGCTCGCGGATGTTGCGGGCCTCCAGGTTCCAGTCGCCCCGGGCGAGCGCGTCGCCCGAGAGCGACAGGCCGAGGGGTCCCGGAAACATCTCCGGGTAGAGGGTGAGGATCGTGGCCCGCCAGGGCGTTTCCGCGCGCGTCATGGCGCTTGATCGCGCGCGGGGTGCGGCACGGTCAACGGTGCGGGCACCGTTCGGCCCCGCGGCGGGTTGTCGGCGATGATCCGGCACGCACTCCTTCTCACCGCCCTGCTGGCGGGACCGGCCCTGGCGGCGGGGCCTCTGTCACCTCCGGGCGCCCCCGCGGGGGCATTCCCGAAACCCGACCGGCCGGTGGCCGAGATCGTGGCGCCGCAATGGTCGTCGGAGGCCGCCCGCGACAAGGCCGGCGAATTCGATGCGGTCGCCCGCGGGATGGGCATCGCCCCCGGCGAGACGGTGGCCGATATCGGCGCCGGCAGCGGCTACTACGTGGTGCGCCTGAGCCCCCGGGTCGGGCCGGGCGGCAGGGTGCTGGCCGAGGACGTCACCCCCGCTTACCTGACGAGCCTGGAACGGCGGGTGACGGGCCTCGGCAACGTCACCGTGGTGCGGGGCGAGCCGCACGACCCACGTCTGCCCCCGGCTTCCGTGGATGCCGCGATCCTCGTGCACATGTACCACGAGATCGCCCAGCCCTTCGGGCTGCTCCACAATCTCGCCCCGGCGATGCGTCCGGGCGGCCGGATCGGCATCGTCGACGCGGACGATATCCCCTCCCGACACGGCACGCCGCCGGCACTCCTGCGTTGTGAGCTGGCCGCTGCGGGCTACCGGGAGACGGGATTCCAGCCCCTGAGCGGGGGCGCCTATCTGGCGGTGTTCGCGGCGCCCGCCCCCGAAGATCGACCGAGCCCGTCCTCGATTCGCCCGTGTCGGGACGCCGCGACGCCGCGCTGAACGGCCGCGATCCCGGGGCGGGATGCCCCGAGCCGACTCAACCCGGATCGTCGGCCGGCTTCTCGCCCGCCGGCGCGAAGAAGTCGTCCGGCAGGACCACGGTCACGCGCCCCTGCGCCAGGTCCAGGACCGGCACGAACGCTTTGGTGAATGGCAGGAGGGCGGTCGCGCCGCCGGCGGCGGGGCGCAGTTCGAGCAGGTCGCCGCCGCCGTAATTCGGCACCGCGACGACCGTGCCGACGACGGTCCCGGCCTCGTCCACGGCCGTGGCCCCGAGGAGGTCGGCGGCATAGACCTCGTCGTCATCGTCGGGCTTCGCGAGGCGGCCGCGGGGGACGAACAGCGCGACGCGGTTGAGCGCCTCCGCGGCGTTGCGCGCGCTGACGCTGGTCACCCGGGCGATCAGCATGTCGGGCGACGAACCGGGCGCCGTGCGCACGGTCGATAGCTCCACCGTGCGTCCGTCGGAGGTCAGGAGCGGGCCGTAGCCGGCGATCGCCAACGGGTCGGCGGTATAGGATTTCAGCCGGACCTCGCCGTTGAGCCCGTGAGCCCGCCCGAACTCGCCCAGGAGGACGAGATTCGGGTCGGAGGCCGCGGGTTGCGGTGCCGGCTTCGGGGCCGGCGCCTTGGGCGATGTCGCGGCGTCGGGCGCGATCGCGCCGATCGCCGCATTCAAGCGGCCACGGCGGCCGCCGTCGCGGGGGAGGGACCTGCGGGGCGGCGCGCCATGATCGAGGCGCCTTACGCGGCGGCGTCCTCGGCGGGCGCGGCGGCCTTCTCGGCCCGCTTGGCGGCGCGCTCCTTGGCCTTCTCGCCGGGCTCGGCCTTCTGCGGGTTGTTGCGGGTCGGGCGCTTGGCGAGGCCGGCCTGATCCAGGAAGCGCAGGACGCGGTCGGTCGGCTGCGCGCCCTTGGCGAGCCAGCCCTGGATCTTCTCGTTGTCCAGCACGATGCGGGCCGGATCGTCCTTGGCCTTCATCGGGTCGTAGGCGCCGACCTTGTCGATGAAGCGGCCGTCGCGCGGGGCGCGGGCATCGGCGACGACGATACGGTAGTAGGGGCGCTTCTTGGCGCCGCCGCGGGTGAGACGGATCTTGAGGGCCATGACTTAGGACTTTCTCTCGGTGTCGGTCGCCGACTCGTGCGTCGCCGCGATCGACTGGTGGTGCCGGATGACCTCCTTGACCACGAAGGCCAGGAACTTCTCGGCGAAATCGGGGTCGAGATTGGCGTCGACCGCGAGCTTGCGGAGCCGGGCGACCTGACGGGCCTCCCGGTCCGGATCGGAAGGGGGATCCCCTTTCGGGCCTTCAACTCGCCGACCCGCTGCGTGCAGCGGAAACGCTCGGCGAGGAGATGGATCAGCGCGGCATCGAAATTGTCGATGCTGTCCCGCAGGCGCGCGAGTTCGGGATCGATGGCTTGCGCGGAGAGGAGGCTCATTTCTTCTTCCCGGGCATGAATCCGCCGAGACCCGGAAGCTTCGGACCGCCGAGGCCGGGAAGACCCGGCATCTTGGGCATCCCGCCCCCGCCCAGGCCCGGCGGCATCGGCGGAAGCTTGCCGCCGAACTGCTTCTCGAGCTGCGCGATCTGCTCCGGCGTCGGCTCCGGCATGCCGGGGGAAGGCCGGGCATGCCGCCGCCCATCCCACCGCCGCCCAGGCCGAACATCGAGCCGAGCGCCTGCCCGATCCCGCGCTTGCCCTGGCCCATCGCCTTCATCATGTCGGCCATGGTCCGGTGCATCTTCAGGAGCTTGTTGATCTCCGAGACATCGACCCCCGAACCCGCCGCGATGCGCTTCTTGCGGCTGTTCTTGAGGAGGTCGGGGTTCTTCCGCTCCTGCGGGGTCATCGACGAGATGATCGCCCGCTGGCGCTTAAACATCTTCTCGTCGAGGTTGGCGCCCTCGACCTGCTTCTTGATCGCACCCATGCCGGGCAGCATGCCCATCAGGCCGCCGATGCCGCCCATCTTCTCCATCTGGCCGAGCTGCATGGACAGGTCTTCGAGATCGAACTTGCCCTTGCGCATCTTCTCCGCGGTGCGGAGCGCCTGCTCGTGGTCGATGGTCTCGGCCGCCTTCTCGACGAGGGAGACGATGTCGCCCATGCCGAGGATGCGGTTGGCCACGCGGGCCGGGTGGAACTCCTCCAGGGCGTCGACCTTCTCGCCGACGCCGACGAGCTTGATCGGCTTGCCGGTGACGGCGCGCATCGAGAGGGCCGCGCCGCCGCGGGAATCGCCGTCCATGCGGGTCAGGACGATGCCGGTGACGCCGAGGCGCTCGTCGAAGGCGCGGGCGGTGTTGACCGCGTCCTGGCCGGTGAGCGCGTCGGCGACCAGCAGCACCTCGTGGGGCCGGGTCGCGGCCTTCACCTCGGCGGCCTCGGCCATCAGGGCCTCGTCCACGGTGGTGCGGCCGGCGGTGTCGAGCATCACCACGTCGAAGCCGCCCAGCCGCGCGGCATCCATGGCGCGCTTGGCGATCTGCACCGCCGACTGACCGGCGATGATCGGCAGGGACTCGACGCCGACCTGCTTGGCCAGGACCGCGAGCTGCTCCATGGCGGCCGGGCGGCGGGTGTCGAGGGAGGCGAGCAGGACCTTGCGCTTCTCGCGGTCGGAGAGGCGCCGCGCGATCTTGGCGGTGGTGGTGGTCTTGCCCGAGCCCTGCAGGCCAACCATCAGGATCGGCACCGGGGCGGGGGCGTTGAGATCGACGGTCTCGGCGTCGGTGCCGAGCATCGCCACGAGCTCGTCGTTGACGATCTTCACGACCATCTGGCCGGGCGTCACCGACTTGAGCACGACGGCGCCGACGGCCTTCTCCTTCACCCGGTCGGTGAAGCCGCGGACCACTTCCAGGGCGACGTCGGCCTCCAGCAGGGCGCGGCGCACCTCGCGCATGGCGGCGGTGACGTCGGCCTCGGTCAGCGCGCCGCGGCGCGTCAGTCCCGAGAGGATGCCGGAGAGGCGGTCGGACAGGCCTTCGAACATGATTCTGAAGTCCCGCCGTTACTGTTCGAGGCCGGCGCGCTCGACGCGGCGCGCCTGGAGGGCGGCCTCGAAGCTGCGCAGGGCGCTCGCGAACTTGTCCCGGCAATCCGGGTTGCAGAAGCCCACCACGGCGCCGTTGTAGAGGGTCAGCGAGATCGGCCGAGATCGGCTTGCCCGACCAGGGGCAGGTCTCGTTGATCGCGTCCTCGATGTTCAACGCTTCTTGCTCTCGCGTCATGCGGATGCCTCGCCCGGCGGGTCCCGTCGCGGCGGATCGGCCCAACGCCCATCGCGCCCGAGGGCGCGGACGCGCTGTCGGGCGTTGACCTCCGGCCTCTGGGGACCGGTCGGCTTGGAACGGGTCGATCTGCAACGGATCGGGAGGCCGGGGCGTAGCCGCAGCCGGGCGGAAAGTCAATTTTTCGCCGGGGTGCCGGGCCGCCGCGCGAGCCCGGTGCCCGGAATTGGGTCAGCGGGCGGAGTTAACTTTTACCGATCGTTAAGCATGTTGGGATTGTCTTCGGTCCGTATTCGCTCAGGACGCCCGCCGATGTCGGAACCCGCCCGCTCTCTCACGCCGCCGGAGTCCGGCAACTTTCCTGCGACCGGTCCGCTGCGCGACTGGCTGGCGGCGATGAAGGCCCAGGCGCCGTCGGAGCTGCGCGGCGAGGCGCGGTCCGAGGAGCCCCTACCGGAGCCGAAGCGGGTTCGCGGCGGCGACACGGCGTGGTCGCCCCGGGTCGTGCAGCCGGCCGAGGCGCCCCGGTCTGCGATCGAGGATCCCGACATCGCCGAGCTGATGGCCGAGAACCTGATGCTCAAGGCCAAGCTCCGGGTCGAGGCCGAGCGCCAGGACGAGCTGCAGGCAATTCTGGCGGAGGAGATCCGAATCCTCCGCGAGCACATCCGGGAGGAGATCGGCTCGCTCGAGGATTTGCGGGCCGAGCAGGAGGAGATCCGCATCGAGCGCGACGAGTTCCGCGGCGAGCGGGAGCGGTTCCGGATCGAGCGCGAGGAAATGCGGGCCGAGCGCGACCGGGCGGTCGCAGAGCGCGACGCGCTGCGGACCGAGCGGCTCGCCCTGGCGGGCGAGCGCGACGTTCTGCGCGAGGAGCGCGACCTGTGGCGCGCCCGGACGGAGGCGCTGGCCCAGCCGCTGTTCCAGGCCCAGCGGCGCTGACGGCCGGCCGGAACTTCACCCTGAAAAGCCGAAGGGCCACCCGAGAGGGTGGCCCTTCCATTGCCGAACCGTGTCGTCCGGCGGAACTGTCCCGAGATCGGGTCTCTGACGCGTCTTAGAGCGACGCGCCGGAGGCGACGGTCCAGGTCCGATGAGCCGAGACACACGGCTGATGACAATGAGACACTGGATCACCTCCTTTCGTTGGTTGCGGATGACGCGAAGGTAGGTGGCCGCGCCGGGCTTGTGAAGTCCCGGGCCTGCGCCCGTTTGTCCTCCCCGGCCGGCGCTTTCCCACTCCTGCCCCGGGGCGTATGACGGGCGCCCCGATGGCAGCCCGAACCGCCTTGACCGCGTCCCTCGCCGATCCGCCGCCTGTTGCCGACGAGGCCGCCCTCGACCCCGACGCGATGCGCCAGCCTCTGGGCAATGCGTGGTACTGCGTCGGCCAGTCCCGCAGCCTCGGCCGGTCGGGGGCTCGGCCGGCCGGGACGTCGGGCCTGCGGGCCGTGGCCCTGAACGGGGAGCAGATCGTTCTGGGCCGCGCCCCCGACGGCACGCCCTTCGCGTTGCGCGACCGCTGTCCCCACCGCGGCATGGCCCTGTCGAGGGGCCGCTTCGACGGGGACACGCTCATGTGCCCGTTCCACGGCTGGCGCTTCGGCACCGACGGACGCTGTCGCGACGTGCCGACCCTGTCGGAGCACGATGTCGCCGACTTCTCCCGCATCCAGGTCCAGCGCTTTCCCGTTCGCGAGAGCGCCGGCTTCCTCTGGGTGAACCCGCATCTGGGCTCCGCCGCCGGAGACGTGCCGGCGGTTCCGGAGCTGGATTTCGAGCCGGCCGGGTCTCTCGTCGTCGAACTGGAGGTCGAGGCCTCCTTCGACCTCACGACCCTGAGCCTCGTCGATCCCGGTCACGTCGCCTTCGTCCACGATTCCTGGTGGTTCCGCCCGTCGAAGCAGCTCCGCGAGAAGGTGAAGACCTTTCAGCCGGTGCCGCACGGCTTCGTCATGACGAGCCACGCGACCACGACGAGCTCGCCGGTCTATCGGCTGCTCGGCGGGGTGCCCGAGGTCGAGATCGAGTTCCGCCTGCCGGGGGTGCGCCTGGAGCGCATCCGCGCGGGGAGAAGCGGGTGGCGAACTACACCTTCGCGACGCCGCTGACGCCGGACCGGACGCTGCTCACGAACGTCCTCTACTGGAGCATGCCGGTCCTGAACCTGCTCAAGCCGATCGCGCGCCCGCTGATGCGCCAGTTCCTGACCCAGGACCAGCAGGTGCTCCAGCACGCCCAGGATGGGCTCGACCGCAAGCCCACCATGGTCCTGTTCGGCCAGGGTGACCTGCCGTCGCAATGGTATTTCCGGCTCAAGCGCGAGGCGCTCGAATCGGCCCGCGACCGGCGCCCCTTCGCCAATCCGCTGGAGCGCCGCGAACTGCGCTGGCGCTCCTGACCGGAGGCCCGGCGTCACCCTCGGACACCGAATGTAAGACGTTATTAACCATAGCGAGACCAATCTTCCCGGCAGATTACTTCTCTTTGAGACGCTTCGCGCCGATGCCTCGCTTCTTCATCGACCTGCACGACGGCTCACAGCCGATCCACGATGAGGTCGGGTTCGACCTGCCGGACCTGCCGGCGGCCCGCGCCAAGGTGACCCGGATCATGTCGGCGATCGCCCGCGACATGCTGCCGGATGTCGAGCGCCAGGATTACGTCGCCTGCGTCCGCAACGGCGTCGGCAAGGTGGTCTACCGGGCGCGCCTGTCGCTCGCCGCCGAGCTGGTCGAGTAAGCCCGACCGCGCCCCGGCACGCCTGAGGCGCCCCGCCGCGCCGCCCGGGTGCTTGACCGGGACGCGCTTCCTGCCATGTCCGGTCCATGAAACGGCGCAGCCTGCTCACGGTCGCGAGTGCGGCCACGGTGATGACGCTCGGCGGGGTCGGCTATGCCGCGCATCGGCGCGGCCGTAATCCCTACTATCGCGGCCCGACCTCCGATCATTTCGACGGCCTGCGCTTCTTCCTGCCGGATCAGGCCACCGACAAGTCGCTGCCCGATGTGCTGCGCTGGCAGACCCAGCGGCAGCGTGAAGCCTGGCCGAAGAGCGTTCCCAGCCCCTTTCCGGCCGATCGGCCGCCCGAGCGCGTCGCCGGCCTGAGGATCGTGCTGATCGGCCATGCGAGCTACCTCGTGCAGGTCGCCGGCCGCAACATCCTGATCGATCCGGTCTTCGCCAAGCGCGCGAGCCCGGTCCGCTTCGCCGGTCCCAAGCGCGTCAACCCGCCGGGGATCGCCTTCGCCGACCTGCCCCCCATCGATGCTGTCCTCATCACCCACAATCACTACGACCATCTCGACGGGCCGACCCTTGCCCGGATCTGGCAGGCGCACCAGCCGCTGATTGTCGCCCCGCTCGGCAACGACGCGATCCTGCGCGGCTACGACGACACGATGCACGTGGAGACCCGCGACTGGGGGCAGTCGGTCGATCTCGGCGACGGCCTGCAGGTCCACCTGACGCCGGCGAACCACTGGTCGGCGCGGGGCGTCAACGACCGGCGGATGGCGCTGTGGTGCGCCTTCGTGATCACCTCGCCCCGCGGGGTGCACTATCACGTGGGCGACACCGGCTTCGGCGACGGCACGCTCTTCCGCGACATTCGAGCCCGTTTCGGCCCGCCCCGGCTCGCGACCTTGCCGATTGGCGCCTATGAGCCGCGCTGGTTCATGCAGGCGCAGCACGTGAACCCGGACGAGGCGGTGGCCGCCTTCGCGCTGCTCGGCGGCGAGCAGGCCCTCGGGCACCATTGGGGCACGTTTCAGCTCACCGACGAGGGCGTCGAGCGCCCCGCGGAGGCGCTGTCGGCCGCGCTCTGCGCCGCCGATATCCCGGCCGAACGGTTCGTGGCCCTCCGGCCCGGCCAGGTCTGGCAGGCGTGACCGCCGCGGCCGCCGGGCTCCAGCGGTTGGGCACGATGCGTGCATCATACTGTATGCAGCATGAGGTCACGGCCCGGGCGGCGCCGCGGCGCGCCTGAGGGCGAGGGCGCTCCGTGCGGCGCATCCGCTTTCAGCCGAGAGACATGATGGACCCGATCAAGCCGACACGCCGCTCACTGATGGCCGGGGGCGTCGCCCTGGCCGCGTTCGGGGCGGCGGGCCGGGCCGGCGCGCAGGGCGCGGCCCCCGGCAGTCTGACCTACGGCATCTCGATGACCGATCTGCCGCTCACCACCGGCCAGCCGGACCGGGGCGCGGGCGGATACCAATTCACCGGCCTGACCCTCTACGATCCCCTGGTCGCCTGGGAACTCGACGTCTCGGACCGGCCGGGCAAGATGGTGCCCGGTCTCGCCACCGCCTGGGAGGCCGATCCGGCCGATCCGAAGGTCTGGACGTTCCACCTCCGGGAAGGCGTGGCCTTCCACGACGGCTCGGCCTTCGATGCCGACGCGGTGATCTGGAACTTCGACAAGGTGCTGAACAAGGAGGCGCCGCATTTCGACCAGCGGCAGGCGGCCCAGGTCCGCCCCCGCCTGCCCGGGGTCGCGAGCTACCGAAAGCTCGACGCCAAGACCATCCAGGTCGTCACGAAAACCCCGGACAGCCTGTTCCCCTACCAGATGCTCTGGTTCCTGATCTCCTCGCCGGCGCAGTACGAGAAAGTCGGCAAGGACTGGGCGAAGTTCGCCTTCGAGCCCTCGGGGACGGGACCGTTCCGGATGGGACAGCTGGTGCCGCGGGTGCGCCTCGAATTGCTGCCGAACGCCGGTTACTGGAACCCGAAGCGTGTCCCGAAGCTCGCGAAGCTGACCCTCACCTGCGTGCCGGAGGATCTCGCCCGGGTGAACGCCCTCCTGTCGGGCAGCGTCGACCTGATCGAGGCGCCGGCGCCCGACGCGGTTCCGCGCCTGAAGGCCGCGGGCATGCGGGTCGTGGGCAACGACACGCCCCATGTCTGGAACTACCACCTGTCGATGCTGGAGGGGTCGCCCTGGCGCGACCTGCGCCTGCGCAAGGCCGCCAACCTCGCCATCGACCGCGCGGGCGTCGTCGAGCTGATGGGCGGCCTCGCCCAGCCGGCGGTCGGGCAGGTCCAGGAATCGAGTCCGTGGTTCGGCAAGCCCGGCTTCAAGATCAAGACCGACGTCGACGCGGCGCGCAAGCTCGTCGAGGAGGCCGGCTTCTCGGTGAAGAACCCCGTGAAGGCCACGATCCTGATCCCGACCGGCGGCACCGGGCAGATGCTGTCGCTGCCGATCAACGAATTCGTGCAGCAGAGCCTGGCGGAGGTCGGCATCCAGGTCGAGTTCAAGACCGTCGAACTGGAAGTGGCCTACACGGCGTGGCGCCAGGGCGCCGCAGATCCGAGCCTCAAGGGAGTGAGCGCCGGCAACATCGCCTATGTCACCTCCGACCCGTTCTACGCGATCCTGCGCTTCTACGATTCGCGGCAGATCGCACCGAACGGGGTGAACTGGAGCCATTACCGCAACCCCGAGGTCGATGCCCTCTGCGACAAGGTGAAGGCGAGCCTCGACGTGACGGAACAGAACACGTTGCTGGCCCGCATCCACGAGATCGTCGTCGACGACGCCGTGCAGGTCTGGGTGGTCCACGACACCAACCCGCATGCCCTGTCGCCGCGGGTAAAGAACTACGTCCAGGCACAGCACTGGTTTCAGGATCTCGCGACGCTGGCCTGAGCCCTTCGGACCCGTCTCGCCCGGGATCGGGCGACGGACGAGACCATCGCGAAGACCCGTCCGGGTCTTCGCGGCGGAAGGCGACCGCCCTGAGGATCCAGCCGACCGACACCGAGCGGGCCGCCGATCCCTCCCTTGTCCACTGTACCGATGCGGCTGCCGTTGCTGCGATCCGGCGAATCGGTTTCCGTCCGGACGGGCGGCGTGCGGATCTCCGAACCCGTGTCGTGACCGCAGTCCGCCGCCGTAGATGCCGGCCCTTCGAACGCTCGCGCGGCGTTGCAAGGCGCCGAAGCCACCGACCTGATGCGATCGGCCAGACAGCGTATCGACGCGCCCGTGCCGTCCTCCGCGTCGTGTCTCGACCGGATCCGACCCGATGACGCCGGTTGCGTTTCATGCCGGCGTGATTCGGCCAAGGCCGATCCGTGGGCCGGTGCGGCGTTGAAAGTACCGGCGACGCGCCGTTCGTCCTCCGCCGACGCGGGTACGGCCGGGGTCGCCGGCCGTTTGCCTTTTCCGCGGCCCCCTCGCGACAGCCACGGGGCGCACCGAACCGCCCGCGTCCGCTCATTTCGCACTTGCAGCACGCCGCATCGATGACTAGGAAGTTCGGGCAGCATTTTTAGGAGCATTTGGCAATGACCCTTCGTTTCATCAGTGGGTTCGCGGCAGTGACCCTGGCGGTGTGCGGCCTGTCGGCCCCGGCCGCACTGGCCAAGCCGGCGAGCGGCGCCAGCGCCGTCAAGATGATCGACACCGATAACGACGGCACCGTCGACCTGAAGGAAGTGGAGGCGGTGGCCTCCGCGACCTTCGACCGGCTTGAGAAGGATGCCGACGGCACCCTCGACGCCCGTGAGCTGAAGGGGCGTCTCAGCCAGGCTGGCGTGAAGCAGGCCGATCCGGACAGCGACGGTACACTCGACAAGAAGGAATACCTCGCGGCCGTCGGCGAGCGCTTCAAGCTGGCCGATCCGGACGGCGACGGCACGCTGGATGCCAAGGAGCTGAACTCGAAGGCCGGCAAGTCGCTGCTCGCCCTCATCAAGTAAATCTGACCCGGCGTTCCGTAGGAGCGCGAACGAGCAAGGCCTCCGCGACTACATCGCGGGGGCCTTGTTGCGTATCCACAATCCGTCAGCTCCCCTGCAGGCTGCAGATTTGCGAAAATCGCATCTAAAAGTTGTGATCGGTATGCGTCTGAAGCCTGGCGGTCTGGGCGTGATCGCTGCCAGGCCACCCCTCGCTGGCTCGGCGGGCCATGTGATGCGGGGAGATCGCGACGCGCCGGCCTTCTCCAGCGCCCGCCCGCCGTAATTCACCAGTGAAACGCCCGCGCGGCGGGAGGTTCGGGCGCGGTGAGCAGCCACCGCGCTGCGACGCTCGACCGCTCTTTCGGGACGTGCTGACGCAGTTGACGGTCCGCAACCTGTGGGTGCAACCTGAGGGAGGTTGAGGGACCGAAACGATGCGCAATAACCGACCAGGGGACGGAACGAACACGATTCAAGCGGCCGGTCCGGGCGCCATCACCGATGCGTCGCGGGAGACGGGGACGGGACGGCCGGTCAGTGACGGGCACGGGGCGACGGCTGGCGCCGAGAGCGACGCTCAGACCTTCGATTCGGATCCCGATCCGACGGAGCTGCTGGGCGAGATCGGCGACAGTCTGCTCGTGGCCTATGGCCTCGCGGCGAAGGACGGTGATCCGCTGACCCTCGCCCTCCTCCGCAAGGCCCTGCTGCATACCGGACGGAGACTGGCGCGCGGAATGTCGCCCGCCGAGGCCGGAATACCCTGTCACTGACGCGTCGGCCGCGCCTCTCGCGCAGCCCGGTCGAGGAACGCACGCAGGTACCCGCCGACGGCTTCGGCGCGCTCCACGGCCAGCAGATGCGCGGCGCGGGGCAGGACGAGGAGTTCGGCCTGGGCGATGCCGCCGCAGATCTCCTCCGCCATGGCCGGAGGCGTCGAGGGGTCGTCACGGCCGGCGATCACCAGGGTCGGGGCGGCGATGGCGGGCAGGGCCGGCCGTAGGTCCATGCGCCCGATCGCGCCGCAGCACACTGCGTAGCCGACCGGATCGCAGGCGATGAACCGCTCGCGGATGGCGTGGATCGCCGCGGGGTCGTTCCGCGCGAAATCCGCCGTGAACCAGCGCCCGAGCGTCGCCTCGACCACGGCCGCGGTTCCCTGAGCGCGAACGGTCGCGGCGCGCTCGTCCCAGCTCTGCGCGCTCGGCATGTAGGCGGCCGTCGCCATCAGGGTCGCGCTGAGCGCGCGACCGGGTTCGGCGCTCGCCAGGGCCTGCACGGTCATGCCGCCCAGCGAGAGACCGACCAGATGGGCGCGGCCGATCCCGAGGGCGTCGAGCAGGCCCGCGAGGTCCCGGGCCAGGTCCACCACCTCCGTCGGCCGGTCGCGGGTCTCCGAGCCGCCATGGCCGCGCGTATCGTAGCGCAGCGTACGGAAGCGCCCGGCGAGGGCGGGGAGAATCCCATCCCACATCTCCAGGGTCGCACCCAGCGAATTCGAGAATGCGACCACCGGAGCATCCCCGGGGCCTTCGAGGAGGTAGCGGAACCCGATTCCCCCGACGTCGATCTGTGGCATGCGGTTCACTCCGGTCCGTGGCTTTCAGGGGTGGGGCGCCGGTCGGAAGCCGATGCCGGCGCGAGAGGGTCAGCGCCCGCGCGTGATGATCACGCGCTCAAACAGGCCGGCCAGGATCGGCGCCCGCATCGTCGTACGCGCCGCCGCAGGCGTGCAGGTGCCAGGGGGCCCGGGTCGGGAACGCCGGGGGCGCGGCCCGCGTCGCGTGCCGCATGTCCCCGCGGTCGGGCTTGCCGAAGGTGTCGATGATGGAGGGCATCGCGGACTCTCCGACGGCTTCGCCGCTCACGCGCGGCCCAGGGATATGAAGCCCCATCCGCGCTCGTGCAGGTAGTACAGAAGCGTCTTCGTCACAGTCTCGGTCGAGGCGATCGAGCCGGCGATCAGGACGTTCCCGGTGAACAGATAGGACAGCAGCAGCGTGTCGAGACTTCCGACGACGCGCCAGCTCACGGCTTTCGCGATCGAGCGCACGCGGCTCTCGCCGGGTGGCAGTCGGCGGTCTCCCGGGGATGGGGCGGCGGGGCGGCGATGGGCTGACATATCGTCGGCGGGCATGCGGGCTCCCTGAGATCCATGCGAGACAAACGCGCGGCGGCGCGACCGGGTGCGGCCGTTTCGCCGCCGCGGCCCCGCCCCGGATGACGATGCAGCGAGCCGTCCGGTAGGGGCGCGGATCGGCGCGCCGGGTCCAACATGGGTCAGTGCGCGCGCGGGAGAAGCGCTCGACAATGGCGGCTGCGAGTCAGGATGGTACGAGCGATGCACGACCCTTCGATCGACAACGCCGAAATCCGCCCGGCGGAATTCCGGGAGACGGTTGCCGGGCTGGTGACCGCCAAGGTCGAGCCGGTGATCGGCCGGGGCGACAGGCAGCGGCGCCCGGTGATCGATGACCTGCGCGACCTGGAAGCCCTGGCGCGCCGCGCGTGCGGCAGCCGCGAGACCGTCCAGATCATCGCCTCGGGACGGCGGCGTCTCGGTGACCGCAGCGAGATCGGACCGTCCGAGGGTCCGTTCGCGCAGGCTTGAGCACGGAAGACCGGCGCCGAACCCTGGCTGCCCGCACGCTTCAGGGCGATTTGCGCCGCGGCACGCGAACGGCGGCGGCGACCCCCGTTCGGGACCGGAGCAGGAAGATTAGGCTCGCGACCGCCCAGGCCGCACAGGTCGGCGCGACCCATTGCTGCAGGTTGGGCAGCGACCAGCCGTACAGGAACTCGGCGCCGAGATGCGCCTGCACGGCGTCCCAGCCGGCATGCTTGATGTCGTGCTCCCGCTGGCCGGCCTCGCGGCCGTAATAGTAGGTCGACACGACCAGGGCCGCGATGCCTTCGGGGCGGGGGCTGCGCAGGAGGATCAGCGCGGCCGCCATGCCGGCGGTCTCGAGGATCGCCGTCATGGCATGGCTCATCGCCGGATTCGCGACCATGAAAGCGACGAGCGTTCCGAGCATGGGCGGCGTTTACACCAATCCGGATGGTGCGTCTGCGGCGGCCCGCGTCGGGTGCCGGCGCAGCGCCGTCGCGGAAGCGGGACCGGACGATCGGAGGAGCACCATGACCGACGCCTACGACCTCGAACGCTTCGTCGCCGCGCAGGACGGGGTCTACGACCGCGCCCTGGCGGAGCTGAAGGCCGGCGCGAAACGCAGCCACTGGATGTGGTTCGTCTTTCCGCAGATCGCCGGGCTCGGCGCGAGCCCGATGGCGCAGCGTTACGCGATCGGATCCCTGGGGGAGGCCGAGGCCTATGCGGGGCATCCTGTGCTGGGCGCGCGCCTGCGTGCCTGCACGGCGGCCGTCAACGCCGTCGCGGGGCGCTCGGCCCACGCGATCTTCGGATCGCCCGACGACCTGAAGTTCCGCTCCAGCATGACGCTGTTCGCCCGCGCCGTGCCCGGGGAGCCGCTCTTCGCCGAAGCGCTCACGCGCTACTTCGACGGCGCCCCCGACCCGCGGACGCTGGCGAAGCTCGGGGCGGCCTAGCGGCTCACCGCCCCCACAGGCCGACGCGCTCGGCGCGGGCCTGCTCCTCCGCGCCGAGGAGGTCCGGCGGCGCATCCTCCGACGCCCGCGCCCCGCCCGCCGCCAGGATCAGCCCGGCGAGATCGTCGCCCTCGATGCGGCAGCGCGCTGTCGCCCCGTCGGCGATCCCCGTGCAGACCACCTCGCGGCGGCGCAGATAGCTGGCGAGCTGGCGGGCGAGATGCCCGCGCTCGCCGACGACGCCGAGGAGGTGGACGACGCGCCCGCGCAGGTTCAGCGTGCCGGTGTCGATGACGTCCGGCACGCCGCGGATCTCGCCGGCCGCGACGGGCTCCGCCGCAGGCGTTGGCGCCCGGGCCGGCTCGGCCCGCTCCGCCGAGGGGCGGGGCCTGCCCTTCGCGAGCTTCTCCGCGGCGCGCTGGACGAAGTCGTGGAAGATCCCGGCCGGCATCTCACCGCCGAACATGCGGTTCATCGGGCTGTCGTCGTCGTTGCCGACCCAGATCCCGACCACGAGGTCGGGGGTCATCCCGACGAACCACGCATCGCGAAAATCCTGGCTCGTCCCGGTCTTGCCGCCGATGATCTGGCCCGAAACCCGCGCGGCGCGGCCGGTGCCGGATTCCACCACCGCCTGCAGCGAGATCGAGCATCATGGTGCGCGGCCCCTGCGCCAGCGTCGAGCCCGGCGCCGGGTCCGTGCGGACGTAGAGCGGCTGCGGCGCCCCGCCCCGGATCGCCTGGATTCCGTAGGCCTGGAGCGGGGTTCGCCCGGACAGGACCGAGCCGTAGGCACGGGTCATCTCCAGGAGGCTGACCGCGCCGGAGCCGAGGACGAGGCTCGGCACGTTCGGCAGGTCCGACTGGATCCCGAGCCTGCGCGCGGTGGCGATCACCGCCGGAATGCCGACCTCCTGCCCGAGCTGGGCGGCGACCGTGTTGATCGAGAGCGCGAAGGCGGTCCGCAGGGGCACCTGGCCGCGGTAGCGCCCGTCGTCGTTCTCGGGTTCCCAGTCGCCGATCTGGACCGGGCGATCGACGAGCACCGATTCCGGCGTGTACCCCTTCTCGTAGGCGGTCAGGTAGACGAGGAGCTTGAACAGCGAGCCGGGCTGCCGCTTGGCCTGGACAGCGCGGTTGAACTGGCTGTCCTCGTAGTCGCGGCCGCCCACCATGGCGAGGATCGCCCCCTCCTTCGAGAGCACCACCATGGCGGCCTGGCCGACCTTGCGGCGGGCGCCGTCCTTGTCGAGGCGGCGGGCGACGACACCCTCGGCGAGGCTCTGGAGGTCGAGGTTGAGGGTCGAGCGCACCGTCATGTCGCCGTCGGTACCGGCGAGGCGCTTCACGTCACCCGCGATCACGTCGAGGAAGTAGTTGGTGCCGGGCGGCGCTTCAGGGGGTGATTTCAGGGTCACGCTCTGCTTGCGCGCCGCATCCGCCTCGGTCTGCGTGATCGCGCCGGTCTCGACCATGGCCTGCAGCACCACGTCGGCCCGCTCCTTGGCGCCGCCGAGGTTGCGCGTCGGGGCGAGCTGCGAGGGTGCACGCACCAGCCCGGCGAGCATCGCCGATTCCGGCAGGTTCAGAGCCTTGGCCGGCTTGCCGAAATAGCGCCGCGCCGCCGCGTCGGCCCCGTAGGCGCCGGCGCCGAAATAGGCGGAGTCGAGGTAGCCGAGCAGGATCGCGTCCTTGCTCATGGTCGATTCGACCCGCAGCGCCAGGATGGCTTCCTGCACCTTGCGCCAGAGCGTCTTCTCCTGGTTGAGAGAGATCAGCCGGACATATTGCTGGGTGATCGTCGAGCCGCCCTCGCGCACGCCGCCGCCGCGGAAATTGCGCCACGCCGCCCGGACAAGGCCGCGGAGGTCGATGCCCCAGTGGCTGTAGAAGCGCCGGTCCTCGATCGCCACGATCGCCTGGGCGAGATGCGGCGGCAGGTCGGCGGCGGTGAGCTTCTGGCCGCGGAAGCTGCCGCGGGTGGCGAAGACCCGGCCGTCATCGGCCTCCACGGTGATCGCCCGCTGGCCGGTCTCGACCACGGCGCCGCCGAGCGGCGGCAGGGTCACGAGCGCGGCGAGCAGGAACAGCGCGAGCGCCAGGACCGGCAGCAGGATCACGGCGCCGGCGACGAGAAGGGCGGGGCGCCGCCCGAGGCGAGCGAGGGCCGGCGGCCGCCAGCGACGCCGGACCGGCGGCTCGACGGCCGGGCGGCTCGGATCGACCGGTGCGGCCGGACGGGTCGCGCGCCCTCGGGCCAGACGCTCGGCCGCGCCTGCGGAGACGCTCCGGCCGAGGCGCGCCACGCCGAGCCCGGCGGCGGCGATCAGTGCCCAGAGGTGACGCAGCAGGTCGCGGGCCGCGCGCCCTGCCTCCCGGGCGGCGAGGCGCGGGTCCGGGGTCTCGGTGGCGGGCACCGGCCTCGTCGAGTTCGGCTCGTCGGCCGGGGCGCGTTCCGGCGCGTCGGGCGTCATCGCGTTGCGGGTTCCGGGACCGGCCCATCCGGTCGAGGGCGACTTCTATGCCGCATCCGATCCCGTGTCCCGCACTTGTGACGACGCAGACGGATCGGCAGGCCGATCGCGCCGCGACCGTGTGGATCGGGCCACGGAGTCCGATCCGGCGTCCGGTCCGCTTTAGCGGCCGAGCGGCGTGGCCGGTCCCGCGGCCGACCCGTGCCGGCTGCGCAGCTTGAAGGCCAGGATCAGAAGCAGCACGCCGAAGGCGAAGGTGTAGGATCCGATCCACCACGTCAGCACCAGGGCCGACATGCCCGGCTCGAGGATCAGGGCGACGCCGAACAGGATGGAGACGAGGCCGCCGAGAACCAGCCACCACCGCCCGTAATGGAGGTGCAGGCGGAAGGCCGCCGCGATCATCAGGCCGCCGGTCACCAGCGCCCATACGGCCAGCAGCAGCACGAAGGCCCAGACCGCCGCCGCTGGCACGAGCACCGCGGCGACGCCCACGATGATGTCGACGAGGCCTTCGATCAGCATGAAGCCCCAGCGCTCGTGCCGTTGCGCGGCCCGGACGGCGCCCACGATGGCGATGACGCCGTCGGCGAACATGTAGGCGGCGAAGAACAGCACCAGGGAGAGCACGAACGCCCCGGGCGCGATGAACGCGATGGCGCCGAACAGGATCGCGATGACGCCGCGCAGGGCCACGAGCCACCAGTTGCGCGCGAGCGCGGCGCTCATGGCGTCGAGGCGAGCGACACCGACGAGCGGGATTCCGGTGGGCGAGGTCGTCGAACCGGTGCCGGGTGTGTGCGGCCTCGGGGATGGGCTGCTGGTCATGGCGGACTCCTGGGTCTTCGAGCCGAGAACGGCAAAGGTTCCCCGCGCAGAACGCCGCAGTGCGGCATGCGTTCCTGACCAGGGGCCGCCACGCATGGAACCTTGGACCGGCGACCGTCTTGTGCTGCCTGAGGCGGGCGATGCGACAAGCCCGGTCACCGACAGGTGGCCGGCCCATCGGGCGGCGAACTTCCCATGTTTGACGATCAGCGGCAGTCCTTCGAGGACGCGGCGCACGCGCGTTCGGCCGGCAGCCGGAGCGGCGCGCCCGATCGCGATGTCCTCGATCTCGGATCGGCGGGAGCGCCCTCCGATCCGCCCGCCGCGGACGACGCGTCGGCGCGTAAACCCGGCACGGACGACGGAGCCGCCGAGGAGACCGACACGCAGGCGGCCGACGGCGGCGCGGAGCCGGACGTCGCGGACGACGACGAGGGCCGTCCCAACATCCTGCGCCGCCACCCGTTCGCGTTCCTGCTCGGCGGCCTCGCGGTCGTCGCGCTGTGCGTGGGCGTGTTCTTCTACTGGCTGCTGTACATGCATCCCTACGAGAGCACGGACGACGCCTTCGTCGATGCGCGCAGCATCGCGATCCAGCCGAAGGTCGGCGGCTATCTCGTCGACGTGCCGGTCACTGACAACCAGCATGTCGCGGCCGGCCAGATCCTGTTCCAGATCTATCAGCGCGACTACCAGATCGCCCTCGATCAGGCGCAGGCGCAGGTCGAGGCCGACGAGGCCGGCATTAAGAACATCGACGCGCAGATCCAGGCGCAGGACGCCAATATCCAGGTGTCCAAGGCGCAGGTCGCCACCGCCGAGGCGGCGTTGAAGTTCGCCCAGGAGGATGCGGCCCGCTACAAGGACCTCGCCGAGCGCGGCTCCGGCTCGATCCAGCAGTCGCAATCCGCGACCTCGACGCTGCAGCAGCGGCAGGCCTCCGTGCAGAGCGCCAATGCCAGCGTGGTCGCCGCGCAGAAGCAGATCGGCGCCCTCCAGGCCCAGAAGGCCTCGACCCAGGCGCAGCTTGCCCGCGACAAAGCGCAGGTCGAGCAGGCCGAGCTGAACCTCGGCTACACAACCGTTCGCGCCGTGCAGGCCGGCCGCGTCGTGCGGCTCTCCGGCGGGGTCGGCCAGCTCGCCCAGGCCGGCCAGAGTCTGGCGATGTTCGTGCCCGACGACATCTGGGTGACAGCGAACTTCAAGGAAACCCAGATCGCCGACATGCGCCCGGACCAGCCGGTCGATCTCGAGATCGACGCCTATCCGGGCCGCAAGATCCACGGGACGGTGGCCTCCGTCCAGCCGGGCTCCGGCACCGCTTTCAGCCTGCTCCCCGCCCAGAATGCCACCGGCAACTATGTGAAGGTGACCCAGCGCATCCCAGTCAAGATCGTCGTCAAGGATTGGCCGACGGACGTGTCGATCGGCCCGGGCATGTCGATCGTCCCGACCGTCACGGTGCGGTGAGCATTGTGGCCGGTCAGGGGAGCGCGGCCGCGTCCGGCCGCAGCGCGAACGCGGGTCGGGCGCAGGCCGTCAAGGCTTCGGGCCAAGGGTCTGGCAAGGCGTCGGGCAAAGGGTCCGCCGAGGCGTCGGCCAAGGCGCCGGCCACGGCGCCGGGCGGCCACAATCCATGGCTGATCGCCGGCGTGGTGGCGCTGGCGACCTTCATGGAGGTGCTGGACACCACCATCGCCAACGTGGCGCTCCGCTACATCTCAGGCGGCCTCGCGGTCGGCCCCGACGAGGCGGCCTGGGTGGTGACGAGCTACCTCGTGGCCAACGCGATCACGCTGACGGCCTCGAGCTTTCTGGCCAAGCGCTACGGACGCAAGGCGTTCTTCATGTGGTCGGTGGCGCTGTTCACCGTCTCGTCAATCCTGTGCGGCTTCGCCTGGAGCCTGGAATCCCTATTGCTGTTCCGGGTGCTGCAGGGGCTCGGCGGCGGCGGCATGGCGCCGCTGGCGCAGTCGATCCTCGCCGATTCCTTCCCGCCCGCGAAGCGCGGCCAGGCCTTCGCGCTCTACGGCGTCGCCATCGTGGTGGCGCCGGTGATCGGCCCGACGCTCGGCGGCTGGCTCTCCGACAACGCCTCCTGGCACTGGTGCTTCCTGATCAACGGGCCGGTGGGCGTCATCGCCCTGGGTCTGATGTACTGGCTGATCGAGGATAGCGCGGCGGCCAAGAAGGAGCGGCGCGCCCTGGTGCGCCAGGGCATCCGGTTCGACATCGTCGGCTTCGTGCTGGTCGCCCTGTTCCTCGGCTCGCTGGAGGTGATCCTCGACGAGGGCCAGCGGAAGGACTGGTTCGGCACATCGACGCTGATGAACGTGTCCGGCGTGCTGATGGTGGTCTCGTTCGTCGCCATGATTCCGTGGCTCCTGAACAAGAAGAACCCGGCCGTCGACCTCAGCCTCATCGGCAACCGCCAGTTCGGCTCCTGCTTCCTGGTGATGATGTTCACCGGCGCGATCCTGATCGCGACGACGCAGTTCATCCCGCAGATCACCCAGGAATATTACGGTTACACCGCCACCCTGTCGGGCCTCGTGCTCGGTCCGGGCGGCATCGTCACCGTGGTGATGATGTTCCTGACCGGACGCGTCTCCGCCTACCTGCAGCCGAAATGGCTGATCGCCGCCGGCATGACCATCGTCGCCCTCGGGATGTACGACCTGACGCGGATCGACGGCTCGACCACGTTTTCATTCTTCGCGTGGTCGCGGGTCTATATCGGCCTCGGCCTGCCGATGGTGTTCCTGTCGATCACGTCCGCCTCGTACGAGGGGCTCCGCAAGGATCAGACGGATCAGGCTTCGGCGCTGATCAACGTGGCCCGCAACGTCGGCGGGTCGATGGGCGTGTCCCTCGCCCAGAACATGCTGGCCTACCGCAGCCAGTTCCACCAGAGCCGGCTGGTCGAGAGCGTCAACCCGACGTCGCCGGCCTATCAGGAGACCATGCGGCAGGCGACGCAGTACTTCTCCGAACACGGCTATACCGGCGTCGAGGCCCAGAGCCAGGCGACCGCGTGGCTGGGCAACGTCCTCAGCACTCAGGTGGCCTACTGGGCCTATATCGACGTGTTCTGGGTGATGGGCCTCGTCGCCGCCTGCGCGGTGCCCCTGGCCCTGAGCCTGAAGAGCGTCAAGCTCGGGGGCGGCGCACCGGCAGGGGGGCATTGAGGGGACGGGAGAGCCGCGCATCGCGCGGCCCTCGGGTCCCGCCCGACGCGGCGGCCCGGTCCGGAAGGCCCGCGGCCCGACAGGATCATCACACCCCGTCCGGCGGCAGAGCCTCCGTCACCTCGACGCGGCGGGTGCCGGCGTTCCGGCCGGACTCGTCGGACGCCACGTCGGCCGCGACC
Source organism: Methylobacterium phyllosphaerae (assembly GCA_050632685.1). Taxonomy (GTDB): domain Bacteria; phylum Pseudomonadota; class Alphaproteobacteria; order Rhizobiales; family Beijerinckiaceae; genus Methylobacterium; species Methylobacterium phyllosphaerae_A. The sequence goes on along the minus strand of JBOEFT010000002.1, from coordinate 2,930,879 downwards.
CCTGCCTTGTCGAGCGCTTCGGCCACCGCCGCGACACCCTGGTAGCGGGTCAGGCGCCGGTCGATCATGTCGTCGAGCCGACCGTGCAGTTCCGCGACGGTGAGGCTGCGGCGCTTGCCGCCCGCCTTCTCGGTGAACAGGCTGCGATTAGCCCGGGCCGCGCTCCGGAACTCGCGTCCGGCGACCTCGTCGGGCTTCTCGGAGGAGAGCGACAGGAAGCGCCCGGCGCTCGCGGTGCCGAGGAAATGGGCGAGGTACAGCTCGGTCGTGGTGAGCGCGCGCCCGACCCGCGCCTCGATCCGCTCGCGGTCGCGCTTGATCAACTCGGCCGCCATGAGGGCGGCGACGCGGGGATCGTTGCGCAGCCCGAGGACCCGGGCGCGCATGCTGCCCGTGACCGTGATGGCGGAGCCCCGGCCCTTCACGGCGGCGGCTTCCTCGGCGAGCCCGTAGCGGGCGCCGTAATCGCGGATCATCTCCAGCCACGTGCGGGCGACGAACTGGAACAGGCCCGCCGCCGAGGAGGTCGCGGCCTTCGCGTCCGTGTCGAAGCTCGATTCCTTGTCGGCCAGCGCCATCATGTAGACGGGGTCGACCCCGGCCTCGTCGGAGGCCTTGACGATGGTGTCGACCACCTTGCGCGGGACGCTCCGCTCACCGAACTGCACCGCATCCTGACCCTGGTCCTGCGTCACCCGTGGCAGGGCCGCGAGGTCGTCCTGGATGAGGGCCGTGGTGGCAGGCTCCTGCTCCGGCACGGGCAGGCCCTTCCAGGCCTCCGCGGCCGACGAAGCCGGCCCCTCGGTGGGAACCGCGGGCTCCGACGCCCGTTGAGCCAGCGACTGGGCGGCACGCGGACTGGTGTCGATCCGGTCGTGAGCCTGGGCGGCCGGCGCGAAGGCGGCCTGCGGCAGTCCGAACCCGGTGACGAGGCCGAGCGCCAGCGTCCCGGTGAGCCGGCCTAGGCCGGTGCGGCGAAGTGACCGGCGCCCTGTCTCGCGTCCGGCCCGCGGCAGCCACGCCACGGCTTCATCCTCGAAATGGCCCGTGTCGTTCAGGGTATGCGGCACGAGTCGGTTCACGTCGTCGGCGCGACGCGCCGGCTCCGGGAAAACCCCCATCATTGGTCCTCTTCTAGATCGGTCCTTGCATCGGCCCGGCTCTATCGGCCGGGTTTCTCGAAGCGGCCGCCCTATCGACGCCGGCCGTGACCAGAATGGGACGGCCCCGTGATCCAAGCGTGGCACGGTCAACGAAGGGTTAACCCTGCCCGTTAGCGGCGCGTTAACCCGGCGGGCCGTCCGCGCCGGGCGCGACGGAGGCGCAATGTTGTCGCATTCGGGTTGGAACGCGGCCCGTCCGAGCCAGTTAGGTACGGCCCCGGGGGGGCGTACTTTCCGTCCGAGACGCCACCCGCGTCCGCACAAGGACATCAGTTTCCGATGAGCATGCAGTCCGGTCGCCGCGTCGGTGTCGCATTCGTTGGCATGGGCGGCGCTGTCGCCACCACCGCCATCGCCGGCATCGAGATGATCAAATCCGGTTCGAACGAGACTCGACGGACTGCCGCTCGCCGGCCTCTCCGTGGCGGGGATGGCCGACTACAAGGATCTCGTCTTCGGCGGATGGGACCTCAACGGCGACGACCTCGCCTCCGCGGCCAGCGGCCATGGCGTCCTCTCGAAGGACGACATCGAGGACGGCGCCAACGCCCTGAAGGGGATCACCCCTGGCCGGCGGTCGGCAGCGCCAAGTTCTGCAAGAACATCGACGGTCAGAACCGCATCGTCGCCAAGGACCACCGCGAGGCGGTCTCGGTCATCGCCAACGACCTGCGGCGCTTCCAGAAGGAGAGCAACCTCGACGACGTCGTGGTGGTGAACCTCGCCTCCACGGAGCGCTGGCCCGACCTGAGCGACCCGACCCTGAACTCCACCGCGGCCTTCGAGAAGGGCCTGGATTCCAGCGACGAGGCGATCTCCCCGGCGATGCTCTACGCCTACGCGGCGATCAAGAGCGGCATTCCCTACGCCAACTTCACCCCGAGCGTGGCCGCCGACGTCCCGGCGCTCCTCGACCTCGCCAAGGAGCTGAACGTGCCGGTGGCCGGCAAGGACGGCAAGACCGGCCAGACGATGATGAAGACCGTGCTGGCCCCCGCCTTCAAGGCCCGCGCGCTGCACGTCGACGGCTGGTTCTCGACCAACATCCTCGGCAACCGCGACGGCCTCGCGCTGAACGATCCGAACTCGCTCCAGTCCAAGCTGAACACCAAGGGCACCGTGCTCGACTCGATCCTCGGCTACCCGGTCGAGGACCACCTCGTGCACATCCACTATTACCGCCCGCGCGGCGACGACAAGGAAGCGTGGGACAACATCGACGTCACCGGCTTCATGGGCCAGCGCATGCAGGTGAAGGTGAACTTCCTCTGCAAGGACTCGATCCTGGCCGCCCCGCTGGTCATCGAGATCGCCCGCGTGCTCGACCTCGCCCACACGCGCGGTGACGGCGGGGTCCAGGAGCAGCTCTCGACCTTCTTCAAGGCTCCGATGGTCAAGAACGGCCGCGGGCCGGAGCACGCCTTCGGCAAGCAGGAGCAGATGCTCCGCGACTGGCTGGGCGTGCACTAGGCCGCATCGCCACAGGGGAGACGGCTTTTCGGAACGAGACGATGCCCAACGAAACCCTGCCGTCTTCCCCCGGCGCGGCGGCGCCGGAGGCCCTGCGCGACCTCCTGGTCGAGATGAACGACCTCAAGCGCGTCCGCTCCGCGGGCCGCCAGGGATCGATCGCCGAACGCCTGTTCGCGCAGGGGTGGGGACTCCTCACCGGCGGGAGCCCGCCCGACGACGTGGCCCTCGACATCACCGCCACGACCCTCGCGGCGACGCGGCTCTGCGATCTCGACACCGCCTTCCTGACGGCCGCCGGGCTTTCGGAGGCGGCGGCCTCCGAAGTGCTGGTCGCGGGCTTCGATTCCGTCACCGCCGACCTCGATGCGGACCTGCGGACGCGCCTGCGTGCACGCCTCGCGCCGCGTCCGGCGGGCCGGCCCGGACCGCTGCCGGGCTTCGTCGGTGCCCTTGCGCAGCAGCCGCGGGCCGGCGTCACCTGTCCCGGCCGCGCCCGCATCTTGCTGGAGCCGCCCGAGAACCACGCCGAGCACTGCCTGATCGTCGCGGCTTACGGCGTCTGCCTCAGCCCGTTCTATCGGGCGGACCCCGGCACCGTGTTCCTGGCCGCGATGGCCCACCACTTCCATAATGCCGCGATGCCGGATGCCGGCTTCACCGGCGAGATGCTGCTCGGCGACCATCTCGGGCCGGTCATGGCCACGACCACGGGCTGGGCGCTCGCCGAACTCGCCGAGCCCCTGCGCGGCCAGGTCGAGCGCGCCCGCGCGGTCCTGCCCGACGACGCCACCGCGGAGGGCCGCGCCTTCCACGCGGCGGATTGCATCGACCGGGTTCTCCAGATCGCCCAGTACCTCCGCGGGGCCTCGACCACGATGGGGATGGTGCTCGACGAGTGGGAGCTGGTCCATGCCGGCCCGGTCAAGGGCTTCCACGATCGTGTCCTCGCCGACATGCGCATCCCTTGATCGCCGGACCCGGTCGCCCATCTGCCGGGGCGGCCCCGAGAACCATGATCCCGTTCGAACTCCACTCGCCGGATACCGGCAACCCGCTGAAGGCCGACGGCCCGCACGCTTTGCGCGACGCGGAGACCGGCGCACGCTGGCCTGTGATCGACGGCATTCCGTATCTGCGGATCAACCGCGCGGCGCTGATCGAGCGGGTCCTGGCCCATCTCGACGCGGGCGAGCCCGACGAGGCGCTCGCTGCCCTGCTGGTCGATCAGGACGATTGGTGGAACGGCCCGCCTGCCGACCCGGCCGGGATCATCCAGCTCATCAAGGAGCGCCGCACCGCGACGCTCCGCGAGGCGGTCGAACGCCTCGGCTGGGGCCGCGTCGGCGACTACTTCCTGCACCGCTGGAGCGATCCGACCTTCCTGGCCGGCCTTTCGTTGCTGGAAGCGCACTGGAACGAGCCGATCTGCGTCTTCGAGTTCGCCTGCGGCATCGGCCACTACCTGCGGGAGCTGCAGCGGCGCGGCTGCAAGGTCTCCGGGGCCGACGTTGTCTTCGCCAAGCTCTGGCTGGCGCGCCACTGGGTCGTCACCGAGAAGGCACAGCTCGTCTGCTTCGATGCCGGCTCGCCCCACTGGCCGATCCCCGGGGCGCCGGTCGACCTCGTCGTCTGCAACGACGCCTTCTACTTCCTCGACGACAAGGCGGCGCTGCTGGAGAACCTCCGCCAGAACGCCGGCGACGACGGCTGGCTGGCGCTCAGCCACATCCACAACCGCGACTGCCCGGGGTTCTCGGCCGGGCGGGCGGTGACGGCCGAGGAGATCGCCGAGCTGTTCCCGGACGCCCTCGTCTATGACGACGCGGAGCTGACCCGGGCGCTCGTGGCGGCGCGGGCGCCGAGCCCGCAGGACCCGGCGTCGCTGCGGACCTGCGAGGCGTTCTCGGTGGTGTGCGGCCCCGGGATGCGCCCGGCGCCGCGCGCCCTGGTCGACGGCCTGACCCTGCCGAAGCCCGGCACCGTGCTGCGGCTCAACCCGCTCTACGTGCCGGTGATGGCGGACGCGACGGGCTCCCTCTCCCGTGCGGGAGAGGGTCGGGGTGAGGGTTACGAAGGTTCGGCACAGAGTGCTCCATCGACGCGCACTGCCGTCGCGCCGTCCTCGGACAGCGCAAATCCCTCACCCTATCCCTCTCCCGCACGGGAGAGGGGACCCGCGTCCCCCTCGGACGGCGGTGGTCAGGACGCCGACCAGGGCGGTTACGTCATCCGCTGGCCCTCGGAGCGCTACGAGGCGGAGTACGCCCCCGCGCCACATACCCGCTGCGCTCGCCCGGCCCCGAGCACCTGACCTTCGACGGCAGACTCGACAGCCCGCAGACGCAGCGCGTCCGCGTGCGCGAATTCGTCGACCTGCCGGAGCGGTGGTGATGGACGCGGTCGGCTGGGGCATCGTCGGCTACGGCTGGGTCGCCCGCGATTACATGGAGCCCGGCATCCGCGCCGCCGGGCATCGGCTGGTCGCGGTCTGCGATCCCAATCCCGAGTGCCGCGCCGCGGCCGAGCGGGCAGGCGCAAGCGGCCATGCCGACCTCGCCGGTCTCATCGGCGATCCCGCGGTCGAGGCTGTCTACGTGGCGACGCCCAACCACCTCCACCGCGGCGCCGTCGAGGCGCTGGCCGGTGCCGGCAAGGCGATCCTGTGCGAGAAGCCCATGGCGGCGACGCTGAGTGACGCCGAGGCCATCGCGCACGCCGTTGCGTCGCAAAGGTCTTCTACGGGACGGCCTTCGATCAGCGGCACCACCCGGCGCATCGGGCGATCCGCGCCCAGGTCGAGGCCGGACGGGTCGGCACCGTGACGGCGGTGCGGATCGTGTACGCCTGCTGGCTCGGGCGCGACTGGTCGGAGGCCGGACAGCCGAATTGGCGGATCGACGCCGCCCAGGCCGGCGGCGGTGCGCTCATGGATCTCGCGCCGCACGGGCTCGACCTCGTGGACTTCCTGCTCGGCGAGCCGATCGCGGATCTCGCAGCCCTGACCCAGAGCCGCGCTCAGGATTACGCCGTCGATGACGGCGCCCTTCTGATCGGGCGGACCGCAGCGGGCGCTCTGGCGAGCCTGCACGTCGCCTACAATTGCCCCGATGCGCTGCCCCGTCGCCGCCTCGAGGTTGTCGGCACGAAGGGCCTGCTGTTAGCCGAGAACACGATGGGCCAGACGGCCGGCGGGTCGCTCGTCTTCATCGACGGGGCGAGCGGCCGCCCGGAACCGCTCGCCTTCGATGCCGACAGCTCGCCCTTCACCGAGCAGGTGCGCGCCTTCGGCTCGGCCCTGCGCCGGCCCGAGGAGCGGGCGGCGTGGTCGGCCGCGCGCGACCTTCACACGATGCGCCTCGTCGCCCGCGCCTACGGGCAGGGGTAGCGGACAGGAAATTCGATCACGCAACCAACCCAAGCATCTCCCACCCACCCCCACATCCTGAGGTGCCGGAGCGCAGCGGAGGCTCTCGAAGGAGGGCTCCAGGTATCCCGGCGTTATCTGGAGCCCTCCTTCGAGGCCCGCTTCGCGGTCACCTCGGGATGAGGATGTGAATGGGGCGAAGGTGGGAAGGCATGCGGTTCGCGGCAGACGGGAACACGACGTGAGCAACGCAGACGCCTTCCACGACCAGGACGACCGCGCCCGCCACGAGCGGATCAAGGCGCCGCGCCCCTACCGCTTCGGCGCCAAGCGGCCGATCGAGGGCCTGCCCGCGATCCTGCCCGACCCGGTCAAGGCCTATCTCGATGTCCTGCCGGAGGGGCGCGTCGTCGGCTTCCCCCTGGCGCCGCTGGACCGCACCGGCATCCCGGTCTGGTTCGTGGCCCTGTTCCTCGACGACCCGTTCTTCGTGGGCGCGATGCCGTCGGGCATCGGCTACGGCGCCACCGACGACGAGGCGCTGATCGGCGCCGTGGCGGAGATCGCCGAGAACCTGATGCCGTCGCTGGCGGTCCTGCCCCGTGCCAAGGAGCGGGCGCGCTACACCGATCTCGTCCGCGTCTACGGCCAGAACGCGGTGGCCGACCCGCTCACCCTCTGCCTGCCGGCCGGATCCCCGGTCGGCCGCGACACGGTGCTCGAATGGACGCCCGCCGTGCGGCACCCCACCGGCGAGGTGGTGCTCATGCCCCTCGACGTCGCCGCGACCGACTATTTCGAGCTGTCGGAGGGCTACCGGCCCTTCACCAACCTCATCACCAACGGCCTCGGCGCCGGTCCCGACGTGCCCTTCGCCCTGGGCCACGGCGTCCTCGAACTGCTCCAGCGGGACGGCAACGGCCTGCTGTTCCGGGCACTGGACCAGGGCGTGATGCTCGATCTCGACGGCATCGGGCCGGAGAACGCCGCGATGCTGGCCCGGCTGAAGGATCTGGGCATCCGCGCGCTGCCGAAATTCGCCACCGACCAGTTCGGCCTGACCAACCTCTACGTCGTCGGCCACGACGCCGACCCGGCCCGCACACCGGCGCCGATCGCCCTGTCGGCCTGCGGCGAGGCCTGCGACCCGGACCGGGAACGGGCCTTGCGCAAGGCCCTGCTGGAATTCCAGGCCGCGCGGGTGCGCAAGACCTTCGGCCACGGACCCCTCGAGATGGCCGCCACGGTGACGCCGCCGGGCTATATCGACGCCTTCATCCAGAAGGCTCTCCCGAGCCTCGACCTCGAGGAGAGCCGCGCGCTCCAGGCGATGCTCGAATGGATCGAGATGCCCGCCGCCGACCTGCGCGGCGTGCTGGCCGATACCGTCTATTCCGAATGCAGCACCAAGCGCTTCGCGGACCTGCCCTCGACCCCGGCCGCCGACGGTCATGCCCGGGGCAGGATCGCCTGCGACCGGCTCACGGAGGCCGGGTTCGACGTGCTCTACGTCGACTGCACGCCCCCTGGCGGCGGGGTCGGCGTCGTGAAGGCGATCGTTCCGGGGCTCGAGGTCGAGACCATGAGCTATTACCGGATCGGCGAGCGCAACACGCGCAAGCTCCTCGACCGCGACCACCCGCTGATCCGCTTCGGCACCGAGAGCGACGCCTTACGCCCCGTGCGGCTCACGCCGGAAGCCCTGGACCGGTTCGGCGGCCAGCCGCTGTTCGACGTGGCGCTGGCCGAGCGGATCGTCGGGCGGCACTATCCCCTCTACCGCGAGCCGGAATCGCACCACGCGCCGTTCCGCCTCGCCCAGCGGAAGGGGAGAACGGCATGACGCTCCGGTTCGCCTACAACACCAACGGCGCGGCCAACCACCGCCTCGACGACGCGATCCACCTGATCAAGGCCGCCGGCTATGACGGCGTCGCGTTGACCCTCGACATCCACCACCTCGACCCCTTCTCCGAGACCTGGGCGGCCGAGGCCGGCCGGGTGGCGAGCCTGCTGGAGAAGCTGGAGCTGACCTGCGTCATCGAGACGGGCGCGCGCTTCCTGCTCGATCCCAGCGCCAAGCACGAGCCGACGCTGGTGACCGCCGACGCTGCAGGCCGTGCCCGGCGGGTCGGCTTCCTCAAGCGGGCGATCGAGATCGGCGCCATGCTGTCCGCCGAGGCGGTCTCGTTCTGGGCCGGCGTGCCGAAGCCCGGCGTCGATCCCGGCGAGGCCCGCCGCTGGCTGGGCGAGGGACTGCACGCGGTCTCGGCCTTTGCCGCCGAGTCCGGAGTCGTGCCGTGCCTGGAGCCGGAACCCGGCATGCTGATTGAGACGCTCGACGATTACGCGTCCCTCGACGTGCCGGGGCTGAAGCTCGCCCTCGACACCGGCCATTGTCTCGTCACCGGCGAGCGGGAGCCGGCCGCGGCCGTGCGGGAATTCTCCGACCGGATCGGCACCGTGGCGATCGAGGACATGAAGCGCGGGAGCCACATCCACCTGCCGTTCGGCGAGGGCGACATGGACGTGCCGGGGGTGCTGGAGGCGCTCGAGGAGATCGGCTTCGGCAAGCTGATCTGCGTCGAGCTGTCCCGCGAGAGTCATCGGGCCGACGTGATGATCCCGCAGGCCCTCGATTATCTGCGCGGCTGCCGGCGCTCCGGTCCCGGGATGGCCGGCGAGCAGGAGACGCGTCGGCAATGGTCGTGAGCAGGGCCGGCTCAGCCGACGGTACGCAAGCCATCGTCCCGGCATGGCACGGGAGAGGGGCCGGTCGCGCTCCGTCACCGGCGGAACGCGGCCCATGGTGCAACGATGAGAATCCTCTTCCTCAGCCGCCGCTACTTCCCGGCGATATCGGGCATGAGCGTCTACGCGCAGAACCTGCTGCGCGAGCTGGTCGGCGCCGGCCATGACGTCACGATGATCTCGCAGTACCGCGGCGACGCCTTCGGCACCCGGGTCTACGGCGGTGGGCCGCCCCCGCCGGTGCCTGGGGTGCGGGTGATCGGCCTGGAACAGCTCGGCGAGCAGACGTCGGGCGATTTCGAGCGCGACATCGCCACGATGGTGGACGCGATCGCCCGAGAGCACGCCCGGAAACCCTTTGATATCCTGCACGCCCAGTACGGCTACCCGACTGGCTGGGCGGTCCTGCTCGCCGCCCGCAAGCTCGGGGTGCCGAGCGTCGTCTCGATCCAGGGTGGCGACGGCCACTGGGTCGGATCGTGCTGCGAGACCCACCGGGTCGCCATGTGCGAGGTTCTGGCCCACGCCAACGCGCTGCTGATCGGCGGCGCCTCTTTCGTGGACGAGGTCTGCGGGCGGCTGGGATCGGACCCCGCCCGCTTCACCATCGTGCCCGGCGCGGTCGACACCGACCGGTTCGCACAGGGGACGCCCGACGGGCTGCCCGCGCCCCATGCCGGGCCGGTGCGCCTGTTCTACCACGGCCGGGTCGACCGCCGGAAAGGCGTGCTCGACTTCATCAACGCCCTCGCGATCCTGCGCCGGCAGGGCACACCCTTCGCGGCCACGATCTCGGGGATCGGGCCGGACGTGGATCCGGCCCGGGCGCTCGCCGCCGAGCTGGCCTTCCCGGAGCGCGACGTCGCCTTCACGGGCTACGCCGAATACGACTCCGTGCCCGACCTCTACCGCCGCGCCGACGTGTTCGTCTCGCCGACCTACGCGGAGGGCTTCTCCAACACGATCCTGGAGGCGCTGGCGGCCGGGCTCGCCACGGTCTCGTGCCACGCGGTCGGCGTCTCCGACTGCCTGCGCGACGGCGAGAACGGGCTTCTGGTCGATCCGGGCGACATCCCGGCGCTGGCTGCCGCGCTCACCCGGATCATCACGGACGACGATCTGCGCCGCCGCATCGCCGCGACCGGCCTGGAGGAGTGCCGCCGGGTCTATTCCTGGCATGCGGTCGGGCGGCAGATCATGGACGTCTACGCCCGGGTGCGCGACGAGAAGCCCGCCGCCGATTTCGCCGAAGACCTGCCCTACGATCCGACCTGCCGCTTCCGCGCCGAGCCGCACCTGCTCTGAAGGATCCGCCAGATTCGGGAATCCCAATCCACCCCCTCATCCTGAGGTGCCCGCGTCAGCGGGCCACGAAGGAGCCCTCCAGGGATCACAGCGCTGGCTGGAGGGCTCGTTCGAGGCCTCCGCTACGCTGCGGCACCTCAGGATGAGGCCGAGGGTTGGAAGTCGACCCAGCCGACAGGCTCTGAACCATGCCCACCGCGCTCGCCCTATCGCCCCATCTCGACGACGCCGCCTTCTCGTGCGGCGGCCTCCTGGCGAGCCTCGCCTCGGACGGCTGGCGCGTGGTGATGGCGACCCTGTTCACCGGCAGCGTCGCCGATCCGACGGGCTTCGCGCTCGCCTGCCAACTGGACAAGGGCTTGGCGCCCGAGGTCGACTACATGGCCCTGCGCCGCGAGGAGGATGTCCGCGCCGCCGCCGCGCTCGGCCTCAGCCCCCCGGTCCACCTGCCGTTCCGGGAGGCGCCGCACCGGGGTTACGCCGCGGCGCCGGAACTCTTTTCCGAAACCCGTCCCGACGACGCCATCGCCGCCGATCTCGCCCCGGCGCTGGCGGCCCTGATCGGCGCCGAGGACCCCGACCTGATCCTCGCCCCACAGGCGATCGGCGGGCATGTCGACCATGTCCAGGCGGTCAGGGCGCTCCGCAGCCTCGATCCGCCGCCGCCGATCCTGTGGTGGCGCGACTTTCCCTACACGGTGCGGGAAACCGCCCCGAAGGAGCCTCTCGCGGCGCTGTTCGCGGGGCTCGCCGAGCCGGTGATACGCCTCGGTCGGGAGGCGCAGGCCCGCAAGCGCGTCGCCTGCGCGGCCTATGCCAGCCAGATCGGATTCCAGTTCGGCGGCGTCGCCGGCCTCGACGCGCGGCTCGCCCGGGAGGAGGGCATCGAGCGCTTCCGGCTGTCGGGGTCCCTCGGCTTCGCAGTTCCCGGCCTGGATGCCGGCTGAACCGCAGGCGCCGAAGGCGCTGGCCGATACCGAGGCCCTCGCGGCCCGTCGCGCCCTGATCGGCAGCCGCCACATCGCGCCGATCCGAGCCCTCGCGGCGCGCATATCGGCCGAGCGCGGCGCCCCGGTCCCGGCGCCCGACCCCCTGGACGGCGGCGTCGGCGCGCGGATGCTGCTCCTCCTCGAGACCCCCGGCCCCGCGGTGCTGCGCACCGGCTTCGTCACGCGCGACAGCGCGAACGGCACGGCCGCCAACCTGTTCCGCTTCCTCGCCGAGGCCGGGCTGAGCCGGGCCGACACACTGATCTGGAACGCGGTCCCCTGGCTCATCCACGCCGAGGGCGCCCGCAACCGGGCGCCCCGCCGGGCGGAGGTCGCGGCGGCCGCACCCTATCTGGCCCCGCTCCTCGACCTGCTGCCGCGCCTCGCCGTGGCGGTGCTGGCCGGCCGCTTCGCCGGGGAGGCGGCGCCTGCCCTCGCGGCGCTCCGCCCCGACCTGCCGGTGATCCGGGTGCCGCACCCGAGCCCGACCTATGTCTGCACCTCGCCGGAGGTGCCCGAGCGGATCCGGCGCGGCCTCGCGGAGGCGGCCGCAATCCTCGATCGAACCTCCGGCTGAGGATAGATCGCCCGTCACGGGCCTGCCTTCCCTGGCCTTGCGCGCCGGTTCGGCCTACATGCGGGGCAACGGGCCGCGGTCCGGGAGATTCCGGCACGGGCTGACGGCCTTCGGCCGGGCCGCGCAGCCGGAAGGGCGGACGCCGATCGGCATGAATTTTCAGGGACAGCACCGGAGCGCGGCCGAGCAGGCCGAGCCGGTTGAGCACGATGCCGCCGCGAACGCGAAGCGGAAGAGCCGGCGCAACCGCTATGCCTGGATCGGCACGGCCGCCAGCATCGTGCTGTTCGCGGTCTCCCTCGGCGTGCTGTGGAAGCTCGTCCAGAGCGTGAGCTGGGCGGAGGTGCGAACCGCCATCGCTGCGGCTACGACCGAGCAGCTCGGCCTGGCCCTCCTGTTCGTCGGCATCAGCTACCTCTTCCTCACCGGCTACGACGCGCTGGCCCTGCGCCAGCTCAGGATCAAGGTGCCCTACCGGATCACCGCGCTGGCCTCGTTCACCAGTTACGCGGTGAGCTTCACGTTGGGCTTCCCGCTGCTGACCGCCGGCACCATCCGGTACTGGATCTACGCCCGGCAAGGCCTGTCCACCGCCAAGATCGCCGCGCTCACCGTGATCGCGGGTTTCACCTTCTGGCTCGGTATGGGCGTGGTGCTGGGCTTGAGCCTGATCATCGAGGCGGGCCAGCTCGCCGGGCTCGCCTTCACGTCGATCCGGATCAATCAGGGGGTCGGGCTCGCTGCGCTGGCCCTCGTGCTCGGCTATCTCGCCTGGGTCTCGGCGAAGAAGCGCAGCATCACCGTCAAGCACTGGCGCCTGGAACTGCCGGGAGCCTCGGTCTCGATCGGGCAGATGATCGTCGGGATCGGCGACGTCTGCGCGGCAGCGGCGGTCCTCTACGTCCTGCTGCCGCAGGAGATGACGCTCGGCTTCACCACATTCCTGGCGATCTACGTGCTCGCCGCCATGCTGGGCATCGCGTCGAACGCCCCCGGCGGCATCGGCGTATTCGAGGCCACCGTGCTCCTCGCCCTGTCGAGCCTGCCGCGCAACGAGGTTCTGACCTCGCTGCTACTGTTCCGGGGCTGCTACTACGTCGTGCCGTTCGTGACCGCCCTGGCGACGCTCGGCCTGTACGAGATCGTCAAGCGCGCGGCCGGGACGCGCGATCCCGGGCCGCCGGAGGGGACGGCTGGACCGTCCGGCCGGGCGTGGCACGACGAGTCCGAGACCCGCTGAGCGGACGGGCGCACCTGCCATGTCGGGCCGCCTGCGCAGCTACCCCGCCTGGACCGGTGCCGCGATCGCGGCGGGTCTGTTCGGTCTCGCCACCGCCCTGGCCGGTCGTCTCGATCTCCCGCTGATCCTGATCGGGCTCGGATCGGTCTGCCTCGGCGGCTGGCTCGGCGGCCGCGACCGCGAGGCGCCGGTGCCGCGTCCGGCCGCCACCACGCAGCGCCACGCTGTCGCCGAGGCGCTGCTCGCCCATGTGCCGGACCCGGTCATCCTGGTGGACCGGCGCACCCTGGTGGTGGAGGCCAACCCCGCCGCCCGTGCCCTCCTGCCGGCCCTGCACCAGGGCCGGCCCCTGTCCTTCGCGCTGCGCGACCCGGAGGTCCTCGACGGCATCGAGGCGGTGCTGAGTTCCGGCCTGCCGCGCCGTGTCGCGCTCTCGACCCGGGTACCGCTGGAGCGCATCTTCGAGGTCCAGATCGGCGCCCTGCCGATGCCCGACGGGTCCGGCGTCAGCGCCCTGCTGTTCCTGCGCGATCTCACCTCGGCCAGGCGCCTGGAGGCGATGCGGGTCGATTTCGTCGCCAATGCGAGCCACGAGCTGCGCACGCCGCTGGCCACCCTGATCGGCTTCATCGAGACACTCCAGGGTCCGGCGCGCGACGACGCCCAGGCCCGGGAGCGCTTCCTCGAGATCATGCGGGTCCAGGCCCTGCGCATGACGCGCCTGATCGACGACCTGTTGTCGCTGTCGCGGATCGAGCTGCGCGAGCACGTGGCACCCACCGCCGTGGTCGATCTCGGTGCCCTCGTCCGCCAGATGGTCGACGCCCAGGGTCCCCCGCCGAGGCGCGGGGCGCCACGATTCGGTTCGAGGATGGCGCCGGACCTTACGCCGTCCCCGGCGATGCCGACGAACTCGCCCGGGTGATCGAGAACCTGATCGAGAACGCCGTGAAATACGGTGGCGGCCGGATCAGCGTCGGGCTCGCCCGCGAGGACGATCCGCGGCTCGGGCGCCGGATCGTCCTGTCGGTGGCCGATGACGGGCCGGGCATACCGCCCGAGCACATTCCGCGCCTGACCGAGCGCTTCTACCGGGTCGACGTCGCGTCGAGCCGCGCCCGCGGCGGCACCGGTCTGGGTCTCGCGATCGTCAAGCACAGCCTCAACCGCCACCGCGGGCGTCTCGCCATCGAGAGCGCCGAGGGGACGGGGACGACGGTCCGGGTCAGCCTGCCGGAATACGGCGCCGCCGCGCCGCCGCAGCCCGCGTCCGATCAGGCCGGCCCGGCATAGGCCCCGATTCCGAGCCCGTCCTCGACGCGTCCGACCCAGGTGCGGATGGCCGGGTAGCCCGCGAGGTCGAAGCCGCCTTCGTGCGCCATGCGGGTGTAGGCGACGAGGGCGACGTCGGCGAGTGTGAGGGCATCGCCGGCCAGGAAGGCGGAGCGCTCGAGGGTCGCTTCCATCAGCCGCAAGGCATCCGCACCGCGCTCGGCAAGCTTCGGATCGAGATCCTCCGGCGACCGCTTGAGGTAGTGGAGCTGGTAGCGGCGGACCGCGATGTAGGGCTCGTGGCTATACTGCTCCCAGAACATCCATTGCAGCATGCGGGCGCGGGGGAGGGGGCTTGCGGGATCAGGGCGGACCCCTCCGCCAAGTGCAGGATGATCGCGTTCGATTCCGACAGGACGGCGCCCTCGGGAAGGACGATGATTGGCACGCGCCCGGCCGGGTTCAGGGCCAGGAAGTCCGGCGTGCGCGTCCCGCCGCCCGGAACATCGACGTCACGCCAGACCGCCGGGATGCCCAGGTGGGCCGCGACCCACTTCACCTTGAGGCAGTTGCCGGAGCCCGGATCGCCGTAGATCGTCAGGGGCTCGGTCATCCGCGTCCTCCTCGCTCCGATGACGGAGCTTGGCCGGGTCCGGTCGATTCGACAACGGGGCCCCCAATCGACCGGTCCGGCCATGGCCCGCAGGCGGCCCTTGACCTTCCCATGATGGGAAGCCCCATCTGAAGGGGCATGGATGCTTCGAACGGGATCGCCGCCATGTCGAAATCCGTCACCCTGACCGTCCCCATTTCGGGGATGTCCTGCGCCTCCTGCGTCGGCCGCGTGGAGCGCGCCCTGACGGCGCTGCCCGGGACGCGGGACGTCGCGGTGAACCTCGCCACCAACCGCGCCACCCTCGTCCTCGACGCGGGCACGAGCCCGGGTGACGTCGCGGCGGCCGTGGCGGAGGCCGGCTATTCGGTCCCCGAGACGCAGAGCCTGCTCGCCGTCGAGGGCATGTCCTGTGCGAGCTGCGTCGGCCGCGTCGAGCGGGCGCTCTCCGCGGTGCCGGGCGTGACGGCCGCCAGCGTCAACCTCGCCGCGGGACGGGCCGCGATCCGGCACCCCGACGGCGTGGTGTCGACGGACGATCTCATCGCGGCCGTGGAGGCGGCGGGGTACGAGGCCCGCCCAGTCGACGCTGGCCATCCGGTCGACCCGTCGGCCCGGCAGGCGGAAGAGGGCCGGATCCTTCGCCGCGACCTGACCGTTGCCGCCACCCTCTCTGCGCCCGTGGTCGTCCTCGACATGGGCGGGCACCTGCTGCCCGGCCTGCATGGCGGCCCGGTCACGGCGGTGGTCGAGGCGATCCTCGCCACCCTGGTCCTGGCCTGGCCGGGGCGGCGGTTCTTCCTGCGCGGCGTGCCGGGCCTGCTGCGCGGCCACCCCGACATGAACGCCCTGGTCGCCTTGGGCGCCGGGGCCGCCTACCTCTTCTCGATGGTCTCGACGCTGGCGCCGGGCCTCCTGCCCGCGGGCGCGGCCCATCTCTATTTCGAGGCGAGCGTGCTGATCGTCACGCTGATCCTCCTCGGCCGGACCCTGGAAGCCCGGGCCAAGGGGCGCACGGGCCAGGCGATCGCCCGGCTGATGGACCTGGCCCCGAAGACCGCCCGGGTCGTGCGAGACGGCGCGGAGACCGAGGTGCCCCTCGACGCCCTGCGCATCGGCGACGTCGTCCGGGTGCGTCCGGGCGAGCGGGTGGCGGCGGATGGCTCCGTGGCCTCCGGCACCAGCCACG
The DNA here is from genome assembly GCA_050632685.1 of Methylobacterium phyllosphaerae. Classification (GTDB taxonomy): domain Bacteria; phylum Pseudomonadota; class Alphaproteobacteria; order Rhizobiales; family Beijerinckiaceae; genus Methylobacterium; species Methylobacterium phyllosphaerae_A. Next base: position 2,914,943 of record JBOEFT010000002.1, on the reverse strand, counting down.
TCGACGAGAGCATGGTCACCGGCGAGCCGGTGCCGGTCCGCAAGGGGCCGGGCGACAAGGTGGTCGGAGGCACCCTGAATGGGCGTGGCAGCCTCGATTTGCAGGTCGAGGCCGTCGGCGGCGCCACCGTCCTCGCGCAGATCGCCGCCATGGTGGAACGCGCCCAAGGCGGGAAGCTGCCGATCCAGGCGCTCGTCGACCGCGTCACCGCACGGTTCGTGCCGGCGGTGATCGGGATCGCCGCCGTGACATTCCTGGCGTGGCTCCTCCTGGCGCCGGCCCCGGCGCTGGGGCCGGCCCTGGTCAACGCCGTGGCGGTGCTGATCATCGCCTGCCCCTGCGCGATGGGGCTGGCGACGCCCACCGCCATCATGGTCGGCACCGGGCGGGCGGCGGCGCGCGGCGTGCTGTTTCGCGACGGCGCCGCGCTGCAGGGCCTGCGCGACGTGCGCGTCGTGGCGCTCGACAAGACCGGTACGCTCACCGAGGGGCACCCCCGGCTCACCGGGATCGTCCCGGCCGCGGGCGTGGACGAGGCCGAGGCGCTGGCCCTCGCCGCCGCCCTCGAGACCCGCTCGGAGCACCCGCTGGCGGGCGCCGTGGTGGCGGCCGCCCGCGACCGGAGCCTCCGCGTTGCAGAGCCGGAGCGTTTCGAGGCGGTGGAGGGATTCGGCGTCGCGGGCCGGGTGGCGGGCCGGGCCGTGGCGCTCGGGGCGCCGCGCTACCTGCAGCGCCTCGGCGTCGCCCTGGACCCAGGCCTCGCCGGCCGCGCCGAAAGGCTGGCCGAGGCCGGGCAAAGCCCGATCCACCTCGTCCTCGACGGCCGGCACGCCGCGGTCCTGGCGGTGGCCGATCCCGTGAAGGCGGGAGCGCGGGGGCGGTGGCGGCCCTGAAGGCGCGCGGTCTCGTGGTGGCGATGGTCACCGGCGACGATCCCGTCACCGCCGCGGGCGTGGCGCGGAGCCTCGGAATCGACGTGGTGGCCGCCGGGGTTCTGCCCGGCGGGAAGGTCGAGGCCGTCCAGCGGTTCCGGTCCGCGCACGGGCCGGTGGCCTTCGTGGGCGACGGGATCAACGACGCGCCGGCCCTGGCCGAGGCCGATGTCGGGCTCGCCATCGGCACCGGCACCGACATCGCGATGGACAGCGCCGACGTGGTGCTGATGTCCGGGGAGCTGGACTCCCTGGTCGAGGCCCTGGCGCTGTCGCGGGCGGTGATGGCCAACATCCATCAGAACCTGTTCTGGGCCTTCGCGTACAACGTCGCGCTGATCCCGGTGGCGGCGGGCGTGCTGGTGCCGTTCGGCGGCCCCGCCCTGTCGCCGATCCTGGCTGCGGGCGCCATGGCGTTCTCCAGCGTGTTCGTCCTCGGCAACGCCCTGCGGCTGCGCCGGGCCGGCGGACGACCGGCCTCCACCGGAGCGTCCGCGCTCACCGCGAGGCCGGCATGAGCGGGACGACCCTGACGATCGGCGAGGCGGCCCGGCGCACCGGGGTCTCGGCCAAGATGATCCGCTGGTACGAGGCGACCGGCCTGCTGCCGCCGGCCGCCCGGTCCGAGGCCGGCTACCGCCATTACGGCGAGGCCGATCTGCATACGCTGCGCTTCATCCGCCGCGCCCGCGACCTCGGGTTCAGCGTCGACGCCATCGCGGATCTGCTGGCGCTCTGGCGCGACCGCGCCCGCCCGAGCGCCGGGGTCAAGGCGATCGCGCAGGAGCAGATCGCCGATCTGCGCCGCCGCATCGCCGAGATGGAGGGGATGGCCCGGACGCTGGAGCATCTGGCGGAGGCCTGCTGCGGCGACGCGAGGCCGGATTGCCCGATCCTGGACGATCTCGCCGCGGGGGATCACGGCCCGACGCGGCAGCGCGCGATCCGCTCGTTCTCCAAGCGTGGCCGTTGACGGCCGCTCTGGCCCCGGCTTTGCTGGTCGGGTCGATACCGAAGGCCACGAAAGCCCCGACCCGATGCCCGTCCTCGAACGGATCCGCGACTTCGCCGACACGATGACGGCGTGGCGGCACGACCTGCACGCCCATCCCGAGCTGCTCTACAACGTCGAGCGCACAGCCGGCTTCGTCGCCGAGACGCTGCGGTCCTTCGGCTGCGACGAGGTCGTCACCGGCATCGGCCGCACCGGAGTGGTCGGCGTCATCCGCGGCCGGGGTCGTGCCTCCAACCGCGCCATCGGCCTGCGCGCCGACATGGACGCGCTGCCGATCCAGGAGGTGCGGGACCTGCCCTACCGCTCCACCATGCCGGGCAAGATGCACGCCTGCGGCCACGACGGGCACACGACGATGCTGCTCGGGGCCGCCCGGTACCTCGCCGAGACCCGCGACTTCGACGGGGCGGCCGTGCTGATCTTCCAGCCCGCCGAGGAGGGCGGCGGCGGCGGCGAGGCGATGGTCGAGGACGGCCTGATGGAGCGGTTCGGGGTCGAGTCGGTCTACGGGATGCACAACATCCCTGGCATGGCGGTCGGCACGTTCGCGATCCGCCCGGGGCCGATCATGGCGTCCACCGACCGCTTCACCCTGACTATCGAGGGCCGCGGCGGCCACGCGGCCCTGCCGCAGAACGCCATCGACAGCGTGCTGGTGGGAAGCCACGTGATCATCGCCCTGCAGAGCATCGTGGCGCGCAACCTCGATCCGCTGCAATCGGCAGTGGTCTCGGTCTGCGCGCTGGAGGCTGGCGAGGCGTTCAACGTCTTGCCGCAGACCGTCACCATGCGCGGTACCATGCGCACGCTGTCCCAGGCGGTGCGGAGCCAGATCAAGGCGCGGATCGAGATCCTGGTAGCCGAGATCGCCGGTGGCTTCGGCGCGCGCGGCCTGGTCGAGTACGGGTCGAGCTATCCGGTCACCGAGAACCATCCCGCCGAGACCGCCTTCATGGCCGGCATCGCCGAGGACCTGGTGGGGGAGGAGAATGTCGACCGGGCCGTGGCGCCGATGATGACGGCCGAGGACTTCTCCTACATGCTCGGCCGCCGCCCCGGCGCCTACATGTTCATCGGCAACGGCGACAGCGCCTCGCTCCACCATCCGCATTACGACTTCAACGATGCCGCCGCGCCGTACGGGGCCTCCCTGTGGGCGCGCCTGATCGAGACGGGCCTGCCGCTGACCGCGTGAACGCGCCGCCGGCTCGGGGGCTGGCGGCGATCACCGCCGCGGTGGGGCGGGCGTGATCCGCAACCGCGAGGACTTTCGTTTCGGGCTCGGGACGCTCCGGAGCCTGGCGCTATGCGACGAAGCCGGCATCCTGTTGCGGCAGGCGGGTCTCGCTTGAGCCGCATCGTCATCGCGAGCGCAGCGAAGCGACCCAGGGAAGCGCAGCCTCTATCAGCGTGGCGCTGACTGGATTGCTTCGCTGCGCTCGCAAAGACGAGAGGCGATCAGCCGCCGTAGCGCGCCTTGAGCAGCGCGTAGGTCAGCCGAGCCGTCTGGACCTCGCCGCCCTCCGGCCGGCCGGGCTTGGTGGAGGGGTTCCAGCCAAAGAGGTCGAAATGGCCGTGGGCCTTCGTCTTCGGGGCGAACCGGCGCAGGAACAGCGCCGCGGTGATCGCCCCGCGAACGGGCCGCCCGAGACGTTGTTGAGGTCCGCCACCTTGGAGTCGAGCAGGCTTGCGTAGGGCGCGTGGAGCGGCATCCGCCAGACCGGATCGATCGCCGCCCGCCCCGCCCGCGCCACCGCCTCGGCCAGCGCGTCGTCTTCCGTGAAGAAGGCCGGCAGGTCCGGCCCGAGGGCGACCCGGGCCGCGCCCGTGAGCGTCGAGAAATCGAGGATCAGGTCGGGCGCGTCCGCGTCCGCGAGGGTGAGCGCGTCGGCCAGGATCAGGCGCCCCTCCGCGTCGGTGTTGCCGATCTCGACGCTGAGCCCGGCCCGGCTCTTCAGCACGTCGCCGGGGCGGAAGGCGTTGCCTGAGACCGCGTTCTCCACCGCGGGGATCAGCAGGCGCAGGCGCAACCGGAGCCCGGCGCCCATGACCATGTCGGCGGCGGCGAGGGCTGCGGCGGCGCCGCCCATGTCCTTCTTCATCAGCAGCATCGCGGCCGACGGCTTGATGTCGAGCCCGCCGGTGTCGAAGGCGACGCCCTTGCCGATGAGCGTAACGCGCGGCGCGTCCATCGAGCCCCAGGTCAGGTCGATCAGCCGCGGCGCCCGGGGCGAGGCGGCGCCGACGGCGTGGATCAGCGGAAAGTCCGTCGCCAGCGCATCGCCCTGTGTGACGGTGACGGTCGCGCCGTGGCGCTCGGCGAGGGTTCGGGCGGCCGCCTCGATCTCGGCGGGGCCGAGGTCGTTGGCCGGCGTGTTGACGAGGTCGCGGCCCATCGCCACCGCGGCGGCGATCCGGTCCACGTCGGCGGCGTCGATGCCGGCCGGAGCCGCCAGCCGGGCCTTGGTGGCGCCGCCGGACCGGTAGCGGCTGAAGCGGTAGCTCCCCATCAGCCAAGCGAGTGCGGCCTCGGTGGGCTCGGGCGCGTTCTCGAGGCGGAAGGTGCCCTCCGGTAGCAGACCCGGCAGCTTGCCGACCATCAACCGGTCGTAGGACGTGGCCTCCGGATCCCCGAGCCCGAACAGCACCCGCCCGAGGCCGCCGTCCCGGCCCGGCAGGAGCGCGAGGCTGCCCGCCTTCGGCTTGAAGCCGACGGCCTGTGCAAAACTGCGCCCGGCGGGTTCCAGGCTGGCCTCGGTTTCCGCCCAGGCCGCCGTCGTGACCAGGGTCACCGGCACGGCCTGCGTGTCGGCGGGTCGGAGCGCGGGGATCGTCGCCGGGATCTCGGCCTGGGTCATGTGCCTCTCGCGTGCCGTCGGGACCAGCAGCTTAACCGGTGGTTAGGGTTAACGCTCTATCACCGGCCGGCCGGAAGCGTGAAGCGCGCCATCACGCCCGGCCCCGATGTCGGCGGAGCGTATCATGATGACGGCCCTGATCCGGGTCACACGATCTCAGGCCACCGCCGGACGCCGCACCGCACTGGTGGCTGCCGTGGTCGCGTTGGGGCTCGCCGGCTGCAACACCCCTCTCCCGAGACGACCGGCTCGATCGGCTCCCTCGGCGCCCCCGCCGCGGCCCCCGCGCGGCAGGACATCGACCGGCTGGCGGAACGGTTCAACGCCGACCCCACCGACGGCCGCACGGCCATCGCGTATGCCCGCGCCCTGCGGTCGACCGATCAGATCAACCAAGCCTCGGCGGTCCTGCAGCAGGCCGCCCTGCGCAATCCGCGCGACAAGGCCCTCCTGGGCGCCTACGGCAAGTCGCTGGTTGAGGCGGGCCGCTTCCGCGAGGCGATCGACGTGCTCGCCAACGCGCACACGCCCGCCAACCCCGACTGGCGCATCCTGTCGGCCCAGGGCTCGGCCTCCGCTCAGCTCGGCGAGCAGACCCGGGCGCAGGGCTTCTACGAGGCCGCGCTCAAGATCCGGCCGAACGAGCCCTCGCTCCTGTCCAATCTCGGCCTGTCCTACGCGCTGTCGCGCAACCTCGATCTCGCCGAGCAGACCTTGCGGCTCGCCGCGGACCAGCCCGGCGCCGATGCGCGGGTGCGGGCGAACCTCGCCATGGTCCTGGGCCTCAAGGGCCGCTTCGCCGACGCCGAGACCGTCCTGCGCCGCGACATGAGCCCCGAGGAGGCGGCCACGAACGTCGCTTCCCTGCGCAGGCTCGCGGCCCAGCCGAATCGGTCCAAGGTGCTGTCCGGCGCGGGTGCCCCCGGGCAGGGGTGACGCGAGCGTTGGGCTCGCGGGGCTTAGTCGCGCCGAGATCCGTGACCGGCAGCCATCCCGTCGCTCCGGGCTCGCCTTCGGCGTCCCGGACCGGCGATACACCGTGACGTCTGATTGGCCTGTCCCATGCGCGACGACGGCCGGCGCACCACGCCGCGCGGCCGCACGCCCGGGCTCGACAGGAAAACGCACCTGTCATCGCGACCCGGTAGCGGCCAGATTCGAAAAGTTCTATATCCCTCCCTGGCTGCGCCGCGCGGCTTCACGGGCGTCCAAATCGCCCCCGCGCATCGTCTCCTACCCGGGCGCTCCCGGGGCGGCGCGCGCCCGTCGGGCGCTACACAGGCCGAACACAGACTTCGTAGCGCAGGTCTTGCCTGCGCGTGTTCGACAACCCGCAGCGAGGATAGAACCAGCCGTGCCCTCACTTGACAGCTTCAAGGCCCGCCAGACGCTCGAAGCCGGCGGCAAGACCTACACGTACTATTCGATCCCCCAGGCCGAGAAGAACGGTCTCGCCTCGGCGGCCGCGCTGCCCTTCTCCATGAAGGTGATCCTGGAGAACCTGCTGCGCTACGAGGATGACCGCTCGGTCAAGAAGGCCGATATCGCGGCCGCCGTCGCCTGGCTCGACCAGAAGGGTAAGGCCGAGGTCGAGATCGCGTTCCGCCCCGCCCGCGTGCTGATGCAGGACTTCACCGGCGTGCCGGCGGTGGTCGACCTCGCCGCCATGCGCGACGCCATGGTGGCGCTCGGCGGCGACCCGCAGAAGATCAACCCGCTGGTGCCGGTGGATCTCGTCATCGACCACTCGGTGATCGTCGACGAGTTCGGCACGCCGAAGGCGCTCGCCGACAACGTCGCCCTGGAATACTCGCGCAACGGCGAGCGCTACACCTTCCTGAAGTGGGGCCAGTCGGCCTTCGACAACTTCTCCGTCGTGCCGCCCGGCACCGGCATCTGCCACCAGGTGAACCTGGAATACCTGTCGCAGACCGTCTGGACGAAGGCGGAGGACGGGTCCGAGGTGGCCTATCCCGATTCGCTCGTCGGCACCGATTCGCACACCACCATGGTCAACGGCATGGCCGTGCTCGGCTGGGGCGTCGGCGGCATCGAGGCCGAGGCCGCCATGCTCGGCCAGCCGCTCTCGATGCTGATCCCGGAGGTCGTGGGCTTCAAGCTGTCGGGCAAGCTGCCGGAGGGCACCACCGCCACCGACCTCGTGCTCACCGTCACCCAGATGCTGCGCAAGAAGGGCGTGGTCGGCAAGTTCGTGGAGTTCTACGGCCCCGGCCTCGACGACATGGCGGTGGCCGACCGGGCCACGATCTCCAACATGGCCCCCGAGTACGGCGCCACCTGCGGCTTCTTCCCCGTCGACCAGAAGACCATCGACTTCCTGAAGGTGACCGGCCGCTCCGACGACCGGATCGCCCTGGTCGAGGCCTACGCGAAGGCGCAGGGCATGTGGCGCGACGCCAGGACGCCCGACCCGGTCTTCACCGACACGCTGGAACTCGACATGGGCGAGGTCCGGCCGTCGCTCGCCGGCCCGAAGCGTCCGCAGGACCGTGTGCTCCTCGACGGTGCGAAGCCCGGCTTCGCCGCCTCGATGGAGACCGAGTTCAAGAAGGCCGCCGACATCGCGCGCCGCTACCCGGTCGAGGGCACGAACTTCGACATCGGGCACGGCGACGTGGTGATCGCCGCGATCACGAGCTGCACCAACACGTCGAACCCCTCGGTGATGATCGGCGCGGGCCTGCTCGCCCGCAACGCCGTCGCCAAGGGCCTGCGCTCCAAGCCGTGGGTGAAGACCTCGCTGGCCCCCGGTTCGCAGGTGGTCGGCGAGTACCTGGAGAAGTCCGGCCTGCAGGACCCCCTCGACGCGCTCGGCTTCAACCTCGTGGGCTTCGGCTGCACCACCTGCATCGGCAATTCCGGCCCGTTGCCGGAGGCGATTTCCAAGGCGATCAACGACAACGACGTCGTCGCCGCGGCGGTCCTCTCGGGTAACCGCAACTTCGAGGGGCGCGTGAACCCCGACGTGCGGGCGAACTACCTCGCCTCGCCGCCGCTGGTGGTCGCCTACGCGCTCGCCGGCTCGATGCAGATCGACATTACGACCGAGCCGCTCGGTCTGGGCTCCGATGGCAAGCCGGTCTACCTGAAGGACATCTGGCCGTCCTCGGCCGAGGTGCAGCAGTTCATCGAGGAGAACATCACCTCGGCGCTGTTCAAGTCGCGCTACGCCGACGTGTTCGGCGGCGACCAGAACTGGAAGGATGTCGAGGTCACCGAGGCCGAGACCTTCGCGTGGAACCCGGGCTCCACCTACGTGCAGAACCCGCCCTACTTCGTCGGCATGGAGAAGACCCCCAAGCCGGTGGAGGACATCGCGGACGCCCGCATCCTCGGCCTGTTCCTCGACTCGATCACCACCGACCACATCTCGCCGGCGGGCAACATTCGCGCGGCCTCGCCGGCCGGCGAGTACCTGCAGTCGCATCAGGTGCGCGTGCAGGACTTCAACCAGTACGGCACGCGGCGCGGCAACCACGAGGTGATGATGCGGGGCACATTCGCCAACATCCGCATCAAGAACCAGATGGTGAAGGACGCCTCCGGCGGCGTGGTCGAGGGCGGGTGGACGCACTTCCAGCCGTCCGGCGAGAAGATGTTCATCTACGATGCGGCGCAGAAATACGCCGAGCAGGGCACCCCGCTGGTGATCTTCGCCGGCAAGGAATACGGCACCGGCTCGTCGCGCGACTGGGCGGCCAAGGGCACGAAGCTGCTCGGCGTCCGCGCCGTGGTGGCCGAGAGCTTCGAGCGCATCCACCGCTCGAACCTCGTCGGCATGGGCGTGGTGCCGCTGGTCTTCCAGGGCGACACGAGCTGGCAGTCGCTGGGCCTGAAGGGTGACGAGACCGTCACCATCAAGGGTCTTGCCGGCGAGCTCAAGCCCCGCCAGACGCTGACCGCTGAGATCAAGTCCGCCGACGGCTCGGTGAAGCAGGTCCCGCTGACCTGCCGCATCGATACCCTCGACGAGCTGGAATACTTCCGCAACGGCGGCATCCTTCCGTACGTGCTGCGCTCGCTGGCGGCCTGATCTCCTGGGGCGGCCTTCGGGCCGCCGTCGGGTTCTACGAGGCGGCGCCCACCGGGCGCCGCCTCATTTGTTACTCACGGCCCGTGTTTCGCTTGCGCACAACCTTGTTTTGCGCGCGGCACGCCCCATAACCCGGTCTCGAAGCCAGGATGGGACCTCGATGAAGAACCTCAGCAAGACCCTCGTCGCCGCTGGCCTGACGGCCCTTCTGTCGAGCGCGGCCTACGCCGCTCAGGTCGAGCGCGTCCGCGGCACCATCGACAAGGTCGACGGCACCACGCTCACGATCAAGACCGACGACGGCAAGACCGAGACCGTGGATGTCGGCGGCGCCAAGTTCGCCTGGGTGGTCCCGTCGAGCCTCGACGCGATCAAGGACGGCGTCTTCATCGGCACCGCCACCAAGGGCGAGAACCCCATGACCGCCCTGGAGGTGGTCCTCTTCCCCGAGTCGATGCGCGGGACCGGCGAGGGCCATTACGGCTGGGATTCGATCACCGACCAGACCGCAGGCGCCGGCGCCAAGGTCAAGAGCGCTATGACCAACGGCACCGTGAAGGCCGAATCGTCGAACGCCCCGAAGGTGAAGAGCGCCATGACGAACGGCACCGTGAAGGCCGACAAGGCCGCCGCGGGTGGCGAGCGCACGCTCACGGTGAGCTACGGCAAGGACGGGTCCAAGGAGATCGTGGTGCCGGCCTCGGCGCCGATCGTCGCCTTCGAGCCCGCCGACAAGGCGATCCTGGCGCCGGGCTCCAAGGTCTTCGCGGTGGTCGCCAAGGACGGCGCCAAGGCCGAAGGCAAACTGGTGGCGGTGGGCAAGGACGGCCTGACCCCTCCGATGTAAGGCAGGACGGCCTGTCCGCCGGGATCCGTCGGGCGGGCCGATCGTTCAGGGGGCGCGGCCGAAGCGGATCGCGAGGCGGCGAAGGGCGGTCCTACTGATCCACGATGAAGAAGCTGGCCTGTGCCCGCATCACGAGCTTGCCGGACATGTCATAGGCGTGGGCCGTATATTCGTTCACGCCGGTCGCTTCTCCCTCGTCCTGCAGGATCGCGATCAGGGCTCTGCGAAGCAGAACACGCAGGGCATGGAGATCAGGCAGCTCGGTCCCTTCCGCGTCGATGGCTTCGACGTGGTTTGCCGTATCGATGAAATAGCGTGGCATTGCGGCTCCCGCAGAGGACGGCGGGGCGCGTTCGCTGCGAGGCCCTGCGACGCAGGCCACGGTGCCGGCGAGGGCTCCGAACGCCTTGATCTGTCTCAACGGGCATCTCCGTCGGCGGAGCGAGGGCGGATCCGCGCGGATGCAGGATCGGTCGCGCTGCCGTCCCGATCGCGGGGATTCGGCGGCACCGTCCCCGGGCCAGGAACTTCTGCGACCCGGTCGCCGACGCGCGGCCCGATTTCGGGGTAGACGCATACACGCCGCCCTCAACTGGATTAAAATTGCCGTCTCAGCGTATCCCGCGCTGGTGCCATGCACACAGATCGCGCATTCTCCCGCCGCGCGCGGCCCACGGACGAGGTTGCCGCGGAGGAGTCGATGATGAGTGCTGGCGTTGCGGGCGCGATCGCGCCTGGTGGGACACCAAGTTTTCTGTCGCGTGAGCGGATCGTCGCCAAGCCGGGCTTCAACCGGTGGCTGGTCCCGCCGGCGGCGCTCGCAATCCATCTCTGCATCGGCATGGCCTACGGCCTCTCGGTGTTCTGGCTGCCGCTGACCCGGGCGCTCTCCGTGGGCAAGCCGGCGCCCGCCGCCTGCCCCGATATGGGCGTGATGACGGCCCTCTTCACCACAAGTTGCGATTGGCGCGTCAGCGACCTCGTGACGGTCTTCTCAATCGGCATCGTCGTGCTCGGACTCTCGGCCGCGCTGTTCGGCGGCTGGCTGGAGCGCGCGGGTCCGCGCAAGGCGGGCATCGTGGCCGCCCTGTGCTGGGGTGGTGGCTTCCTCGTCGGCGCGCTGGGTGTCTACGTCCACCAGCTCTGGCTGGTCTGGCTCGGCATGGGCCTGATCGGCGGCATCGGGCTGGGCCTCGGCTACATTTCGCCGGTGTCGACGCTGATCAAGTGGTTCCCCGACCGCCGCGGCATGGCCACCGGCATGGCGATCATGGGGTTCGGCGGGGGGCCATGATCGGCTCGCCGCTGGCCGACAGCCTGATCAAGAGCTTCCGGACCGCGGACTCGGCCGGCGTCTGGCAGACGCTCGCCGTCATGGGCATCGGCTACATCCTGTTCATGCTGGGTGGTGCCTTCGGCTACCGGGTGCCCCCGGCCGGCTGGCGCCCGGACGGGTGGACCGCGCCCGCGTCCAAGAACGCCATGATCGCATCGGGGCATGTCCATCTGCGCGACGCGCACAAGACCTCCCAGTTCTGGATGATCTGGCTCGTCCTGTTCCTCAACGTGTCGGCCGGCATCGGCGTGCTGGCCCTGGCCTCGCCGATGCTCCAGGAGATCTTCGGCGGCGAGCTGATCGGCCTGCCGGGCACCGGCTTCTCCGCCCTCGACGCCGGCCAGAAGGCGCAGGTCGCGGCCATCGCGGCGGGCTTCGTCGGACTGCTCTCCCTGTTCAACATCCTCGGCCGGTTCTTCTGGGCCTCGATGTCGGACCGCATCGGGCGGAAGGGCACCTACGCGATCTTCTTTGCGCTGGGCGGCCTCCTGTACGCGGCGGCGCCCTGGGCCGCCGGCATCGGCTCGCAGGCTTTGTTCGTCGCTATCTTCTGCGTGATCCTGTCGATGTATGGCGGCGGCTTCGCGACGGTTCCGGCCTACCTCGCCGACGTGTTCGGCACGCAGTTCGTGGGCGCCATCCACGGGCGCCTGCTCACCGCGTGGTCGATGGCGGGCATCGTCGGACCCTTCGTCATCACCAAGATCCGCGAGGCGCAGGTCGCCGCCGGCGTGCAGGGGGCGGACCTCTACGGCCGGACCATGTACGTGCTCGCGAGCTTCCTGGCGGTCGGGTTCCTCTGCAACCTGCTGGTCCGGCCGCTGGCGCAGCGCTGGTTCATGTCCGATTCCGAGCGCGCCTCCCTCGACGTCCGCACGGGCGCCACGGCCGGCGGACCATCCGGATCGTTCGGGATCGGACGCGGCGGATTCAGCCTCGGCGCGGCCCTCGCCTGGGCGGTGGTCGGAATTCCGATCGTCTGGGGCATCGGCATCACCCTGTCGAAGGCGTTCATCCTGTTCCGGTAAGCGCCCGGAGCCCTCGGTTGTGGCCCGCACGGCGGGTCGCTAGGCTTCCGGCGCCTCGCCGTGCCGGGATGCCTCCGTCGTGATCGACAAGCTGGACTTCCTGCTCGCGCTCGCCCGCGAGCAGCATTTCGGGCACGCCGCCGAATCCTGCGGGGTGACCCAGCAGACCCTCTCGGCCGGCGTGAAGCAGCTCGAGAATCGGTTCGGCGTGCAGCTCGTGCTGCGCGGCTCCCGCTTCCAGGGCTTCACCCCAGAGGGTGAGCGGGTCCTGGAATGGGCACGGCGCATCGTGGCCGATGCCCGGGCCATGCACGAGGAAGTCACCGGCCTGCGCCGGGGCCTGACCGGGCACCTGCGCATCGCCGCGATCCCCACGGCCCTGCCGATGATCGTGAACCTCACGACACCCTATCGCGAGCGCCATCCGGACGTGCGGCTCACGGTCGAATCAGCCACCTCGGCCGACATCTTCTCGCTGATCGAGAACCTCGAGGCGGATGCCGGACTGACCTACCTCGACAACGAGCCCCTCGGGCGGGTGGTCTCGGTGCCGCTTTACCGAGAGCGCTATCGTCTCGTCACGGCGATCGGCGGCCCGTTCGACGGCCGGGCGAGCGTCACCTGGGCGGAGACCGGCAGCCTGCCGCTCTGCCTGCTCACCCCGAACATGCAGAACCGGCGGATCATCGACCAGCAGATCCGGGAATCGGGTGCGGATCCCGCCGCGACCCTCGAGTCGAACTCGATGATCGTGCTGCTGACCCATGTGCGCACCCTGCGCTGGGCCTCGATCATGCCCGAGATCCTGGTCGATGCGCTGGGACCGATGGAGGGCGTGCGCACGATCCCGATCACCGCCCCTGACCTGGAGCACACGATCGGCCTCGTCGCCCCGCGGCGTGAGCCATCGACGCCGATGGTGACTGCCCTCGTGGCCATCGCGCGGTCCCTGGCTCGGACGCTCGATCCGGACCTGGCAGCGCCTGCCTGACCGCGCAAGGCGCCGTCGCCGCCGACCGACGGGGGCGTTTCCCGTGCCATGCGCGGCGGGATTCCCGCACTCGGCGGCCCTCCGCCCGCAGGGGCATCAACGAAAGAAGCCGCCCCGTCCCCGGAGCGGCTTCACATCACCGATCGGGCCGGGATGCGGCCCGGCGTCTTACTTGATCTTCGTCTCCTTGAACTCGACGTGCTTGCGCGCGACCGGGTCGTACTTGCGCATCGACAGCTTCTCGGTCTGCGTCCGGGAGTTCTTCTTGGTGACGTAAAAGTAGCCGGTGTCGGCGGTGGAGATGAGCTTGATCTTGACGGTGACGGCCTTGGCCATGGCGCGGCGCTCCTGCAGGGTGCGGCATTCCGCGTGAGCGAAACGCAAATGGCCGGGAAGGCCCGGCCGAATACGGGCGGGTGAATGCCTGATCGGGCTCGGCAGGTCAAGGGCGGCGCGGCACCCACTCCGTGGCAGCCAGCCATCCGGCGAAGGCGAGGAACAGGGCGAGGAGCGCCAGCGCGAAGCCGTGCGGCGGCACGAGGTCGAGGCCACCTCCGATCACCGGCGGACCCAGCATCAGCCCGACATTGTAGAGCACCACGAAGGCCGCGTTGGCACCCGCGAGATCGTTCGCCGGCGTGCGGTCCCCGAGCATCGCCAGCCCGACCGTGTAGAGGGTACCGGCGATACCGCCCCAGACCAGGAGCAGGAGGCCGAACGCGACGGGGCTGCCCGCCGCCAGGGGGATCAGGGCGGATCCCGCCGCACCCGCGAGGCCGGCGCCGAGCAGCACGGCGCTGCGGTCGAGCCGGTCCGCGAGCCAGCCGAACGGGATCTGGAACAGCACGTTGCCCAGCGCGATCAGACTGACGAGGCCGGCCGCTCCTTGCGCGTCGTAGCCGAGGCGTAGGCCGTAGAGCGGCAGGATCGCGAAGATGCCGGTTTCCACGGCCCCATAGGCGAGGGCCGCCGCCAGGGCGCCCGGGGCGAGCCGCACGTAGCCGAGGATGCTCCGGCCCGAACCCGTCTCGATCGTCGGCGACAGCCCGCGCGCCAGCAGGATCGGCAGGCCGCCGGCCAGCATCAGGACGGCCCCGGTCGCGTAGGGCGCCGGCCCCTCGGTCCCGACTAGCGCCAGCAGGAGTGGACCGACCGCGAAGCCCGCCGCCAGGACGGTGGCGTAGATGCCCATCACGAGGCCGCGACGCTCGGGGGCGCGGCGGCGTTGATCCAGTACTCGGACAGGACGAACAGCGCGCCGAGGGTCGCCGAGAAGACAAAGCGCAAGGGAAACCACAGGACGATGCCCGGCAGGAGCGGGAACAGCGCCAGGCTGACCGCCCCGACGAGGAGCGCCAGGCCCAGCAGCGCCGCAACGCCGATCCGCGCCGCGAGCCGCGGCACGAACGGCACCGTGCAGATGCTGGCGATGCCGGCCACCGCCGTGTTGAGCCCGATCAGCGTACTCGACGCGCCGCGCCGCTCCAGCTCGATCGAGAGGAGCGGGATCGACAGGCTCAGCCCGATGCCGACGACGGTGACGCAGGTCACAGCCGCCGAGATCGCCGCCACATCCTCCGACCGGATCCCCCGCCGCGCCTCCCGTGCCAGCTCTTCCGGGTGGCTCACAAGGCCACCCGCTCCCGGCGGCCGTAGCGTTCGTAGTGGAAGGGGATCATCCGATGCGGCGCGAAATCGACGGTGATCTGCGCCTCCAGGTCGTCGAGGATCGCGCGGGTTATGTAAGGCAGGTCGAGCTTGCGCGCGGCATCGAGCCGGACCCAGGCGAGTTCGGTGAACTCGGCGTCGACGCTGATCCGCCCCGGCTCCTCGGCCGCCACCATCCGGCGGTCGACCGCGAAGAAGCGCGTGTCGAAGCGGCGCACGCGGTTGGGCGGGGTGATCGCCCGGGCCACGAGGTGCAGGGCCTCGAGATCCGGGAGGACGCCGTGGCGGCTAAAGCCTTCCCAACCCTCCGGGGTGCCCTCGGGGGCGCCGTGCTCGGTCGTGCCGAGCAGCAGGCCGGTCTCCTCGTAGGTCTCGCGGATGGCGGCGAGGGCCAGCGCCCGGCCGAGATGATGCGGCGGCCGGGAGACCTGCCGGGTCAGGGCCGCCTCCGCGTAGTCGGGGAGCGCCCCGGCCACCGGCATGTGGCGGTCGCCGAGTTCGATCCGGCCACCCGGGAAGACGAACTTGCCCGGCATGAAGGCGAGGTTCGGGTTGCGCCGGCCCATCAGGACCTTGGGGTCGCCCTTTCCGCGCCGGTCGATCACGATCATGGTCGCGGCGTCCCGCGGGCGCAGGCGCGCCGCGGCGGGCTTCCCCTCAGGACCGGTCGTGATCTGTGGCTCCGGCTGCGGCAAGGCGGGTCTCCTCCAGCCCCGGGACGGGGCGGCTCCGCGGTAGCGTGGCGAAGCCGTGCATGCCAAGGGCGTATTGCAGGCCGACGACGGCGCCCTTGACCGGCTGGAGCA
Organism: Methylobacterium phyllosphaerae; assembly: GCA_050632685.1. Classification (GTDB taxonomy): domain Bacteria; phylum Pseudomonadota; class Alphaproteobacteria; order Rhizobiales; family Beijerinckiaceae; genus Methylobacterium; species Methylobacterium phyllosphaerae_A. The sequence continues at coordinate 2,899,408 of JBOEFT010000002.1, read as the reverse complement.
GGACCAGGGCGAACAGGAGCGTGAAGACCGGCCAGACGCCCATCTCCACCCAGAGGGGCACCTCGTAGGCGCTCTCGGTCTCCAAGATCATGTACCCGACGACGTGGGCGACGATGAAGATCACCACGTAGGGCGGCAGATCGTCGGCCCGGTGGTGGTGCAGCTCCAGGCCGCAGGCCTCGCAGTCGGGCCGGACCTTGAGGAAGCGGCCGAAGATCCGCCCCTGTCCGCAATGGGGACAGCGGCCGATGAAGCCCCGGGCCAGCGCGGGGATCAGGCGGGTTCGGGCCGGGATCGCGTCGGCGGTCATGGGAGGGGTGTACATCGGCCCGGTCAGCGGCGCGAGCCGCGATGGCGCGACCCGGTGTTGCGGATTCCGACGGGGCGGCCGGGCGGCGCGGACTTGAACGGTCGACCGCCGGGCTTCTGCCCCGAGCCGGCCTTCCGGGCGCCCGACCGGGCGCGGCCCTCGCTGAGCAGCTCGAAGCGCAGCGCGCCGGCCACCGGCGCGGCTTCCACGAGCCGCACCTCGACCCGGTCGCCGAGGCGGAACGTCTCCCGCTCCGCTCGCCGACCAGGGCGTGGCGGCCCTCCTCGTGGCGGAAATAGTCGGCGCCGAGTTGCGAAACGGGCACGAATCCGTCGGCGCCGGTCTCGTCGAGCTTGATGAACAGCCCTGCGCGGGTCACCCCCGCGATCTGACCCTCGAAGGTGGCGCCGACTTGGTCGGCGAGGTGATGGGCGATCAGCCGGTCGATGGTCTCGCGCTCGGCCGCCATGGCGCGGCGCTCGGCGGCCGAGATCTGCTCGCCGATCTGTGCCAGCTCCCCCGCGGACATCTCGACGGCCAGACCGTCGGAGCCGAGCCGGCAGGCGGTGATCAGCGCCCGGTGGACGACGAGGTCGGCGTAGCGCCGGATCGGCGAGGTGAAGTGTGCGTAGCGGCGCAGGTTCAGGCCGAAATGGCCGAGGTTCTCGGCGGCGTAGACCGCCTGGGCCTGGCTGCGCAGGATGACCTCGTTGAGGAAGACGCCGTGCTCAGTCTGGGCCGCCATGGCCAGGATCCGGTTGAACAGGGCGGGGCGCAGCGCCCCGTCCTTAGGCAGCTTGATGCCCACCGACGCCAGAACCTCGCCGAGCGCCCGCATCTTCTCCTGAGCCGGCTCGTCGTGGACGCGGTAGATCAGCGGCTGCCGGGCGTGCTCAAGGGTCTCGGCGGCGGCCACGTTCGCCTGGATCATGAACTCCTCGATGAGCCGATGGGCATCGAGGCGCTGGGGCACGATCACCCGGTCGACCGCACCGTCGGGGCTGAGCAGGACCTTGCGCTCGGGCAGATCGAGGGCCAGCGGCCCGCGGCGGTCCCGGGCCTCCCGCAGGGCTGCGTAGGCGGCCCAGAGCGGGCGGAGCGCCGTGTCCAGCAACGGCCCGGTCGCTGCGTCCGGCTGCCCGTCGATCGCGCCCTGCGCCTGCGCGTAGGCGAGCTTGGCGCGGGACCGCATCATCACCCGGTGGAAGCTGTGGCGGCGCTTCTCGCCATCGGCCGCGATGACCATGCGCACCGCGAGCGCCGGCCGGTCCTCGCCTCGCGGAGCGAGCAGAGGTCGTTCGAGATCCGCTCCGGCAGCATCGGCACGACCCGGTCGGGGAAGTAGACCGAGTTGCCCTGCTCCAGCGCCTCGCGGTCGAGGCTCGAGCCCGCCCGCACGTAGGCGGCGACGTCGGCGATGGCGACGGTGAGGATGAAGCCGCCCGGATTGGCCGGATCGGGATCGGCCTCGGCCATGACGGCGTCGTCGTGATCCTTGGCGTCCGGCGGGTCGATGGTCAGGAGCGGCCGGTCGCGCCAATCCTCCCGGCCCGTCAGGGGCGCGGGCTCGGCGGCGTCGGCTTCCGCCAGGGTCGCATCCGAGAAGACGTGCGGAATGTTGTGCAGGTGGAGCGCGATCAGGCTCACCGCCTTCTCGGAGCCGAGCGAGCCCAGACGCTCACGGACGCGTCCCCGCGGCAGGCCGAACCGCGTCTCACGTTCCAGGGTGACGCTGACGAGGTCGCCGTCGTGGGCCTGCCCCTCCTCGCCGGGCGGGATCAGGATCTCGCGGCCCTGTGAGCGCTTCTCCACCGGCACGATCCGGCCGCCCTGGGCGCCGGCGCGGTACACCCCGATCACCTCGGCCTTGTTCTTGCCGATGACCTTGACGACGCGGCCCGCATAGCCGCCCTCCGCGTCGCGCTCGACCCGGATCAGGGCGCGATCGCCGATGCCCGGCGCCGGCCGGTTGCCCTTGCGGGGGCCGCGCGGCTGGGTCAGCACGATGGAGGGTGGCTTCCCGGCCCCGCCCCATTCCACCGGCACGGCCAGGAAATCGCCATGGCGGTCCCGCGAGCGGATGTCGGCCAGAACCACGGGCGGCAGATGGCCCGCCGGGGCGAGTCCGCCACGGCCGCGGTCGAGGGCGCCGTCCGCCTCGATCTCCTTGAGGACGCGCTTGAGGTCGATCTTGGCGGCACCCGTGATGCCGAAGGCCTTGGCGATCTCCCGCTTGCCGACGCGCTCCTTCGACTCGGCGACGAAGGCGAGGATCTGCTCGCGGGAGGGGAGGGGCGGAGGAGCCGCGGGCTCGGCCGCCGGAGCGGTGGTGCGTCGTGCCAAAAGGTGGGTGCCAGACAATTCTGCAGAGGAAGCGCCCGCGTGCGGGCCGAGAATCGGACAGACGATCCTGTGATCCCAAGATGGGTGTCCGGGCGGCCCGCGGCAACGCCGCGCCGTCCGTCCTCAACAGGCGCGATCCGTCCGTGTCGATACCCGTGGAGGCGACCTTCCGGGGCCGATCGGCCGCCGCGTCCGTGTCGAAGCCGGGTGCACGGATCGACTCCAGGCCGAATGGTCAGGCGCGGGCGTGCCCGGTAAACCTGCCCGTCGGGCATCCCTCGGCGGCCGGCCGGCATGGCAAGGGTATGCCGGCGGGCGTGGGCAGACGCGCGACAGAAAGGCCGATCTTCCCTCGCGATCCGCCGGGTGTAGAAGGCACGGATGATCCCGGTCCTGACCCGCCGAACCGAGGCCGTGCCGCTCTACGCAGCGGCCTGCGCCGAGCTGCGCCTGCGCGGCTTCGAGGGCGACCTGACGCTCTCGGACGCCGACCGCACGGTCTTCGCCACCGACAACTCGATCTACCAGGTGGAACCGGGGGCCGTGGCCTTCCCGCGGACCCGCGACGACCTCGTGCGCATCGCCAAATTGCTGGACGATCCGCGCTTCGCCGAGATCGTGATCCGTCCGCGGGGCGGGGCCACGGGCACCAACGGCCAGTCGCTCGGCCACGGCCTCGTGGTCGACACCTCGCGGCACATGAACCGCATCCTGGAGATCGACGTCGTCAACCGGAGCGTCCGAGTCGAGCCGGGGGTGGTGAAGGACCAGCTCAACCGGGAACTCGCCAAGCACGGCCTGTTCTTCGCGCCGGAACTCTCCACCTCGAACCGCGCCACGATCGGCGGCATGATCTCCACCGATGCCTGCGGGCAGGGCTCGTGCCTATACGGCAAGACCCGGGACCACGTCCTGGCCCTGACCTGCGTGCTCACCGACGGCGCGGTCTGGACCGCCGAGCCCTTGGACGAAGCCGGGCTGAGCGCCGCCAAGGGACGCAATGACCGCGTCGGCGCGATCCACCGCACCGTCGAGACGGTGATTACCGAGAACGCGGCGCTGATCGCCGCGCGCTTCCCCAGGCTCAACCGCTGCCTCACCGGCTACGACCTTGCGCATCTCCGCGACTCGAAGGGGCGCTTCGACCTCAAGAGCGTCCTCTGCGGCTCGGAGGGCACCCTGGCGCTGATCGCCGAGGCCCGGCTCAACGTGCTGCCGATCCCGAAGGCCGCCGTGCTGGTGGCACTCTCCTACGTGGATTTCGATGCGGCGCTCCGCGACGCGCAGGCGCTGCTGCCCTTCGGTGCCGCCTCGGTGGAGACCATCGACTCCACCGTTCTGGGCCTCGCGCGGAAAGACCCGATCTGGGCCGAGGTGCAGGCCTTCTTCCCCGACGACCCGGCCGGGCGGCCGGTGGACGGCATCAATCTCGTGGAGTTCGTGGGCGACGCCGCCGCGTCCGTCGAGGCCGTCCTCGGGCGGCTCATCGCCATGCTGGAGGCCGAGCGCGGCTCAGACACCAAGCGCCTCGGCTTCACTGTCGCCCGGGGTGCGGCGATCGAGAAACTCTGGACCATGCGCAAGAAGGCGGTGGGCCTCCTCGGCGCCGCCAAGGGCGACGCGCGACCGATCCCGTTCGTTGAGGACACGGCGGTCCCGCCGGAACGGCTCGCCGACTTCATCGCGGAGTTCCGGGCGCTCCTCGACGGCAAGGGGCTGCGCTATGGCATGTTCGGCCACGTCGATGCCGGCGTCCTCCACGTCCGGCCGGCGATCGACCTGAAGGATCCCGCCCAGAACGGCCTGATCCGCGAGGTCACGGAGGGCGTGGTGGCGCTTACCGCCAAGTATGGCGGCCTGCTCTGGGGAGAGCACGGCAAGGGCTTCCGCTCCGAATTCGTGCCCCAGACCTTCGGGCTGCTGATGCCGGCCCTGGAGGCCGTCAAGCGCGCCTTCGATCCGGGCGATCGGATGAATCCCGGCAAGATCGCCTCGGCGACGGGTGATGCGCTGACCCCGATCGACGGTGTGCCGCGCCGGGGCGAGCAGGATCGCGCCATCCCGGCGCCGATCCGCCGGGATTTCGAAGAGGCCCTCCACTGCAACGGCAACGGCGCCTGTTTCAGCTTCGATCTGGACGAGGCCATGTGCCCGTCCTGGAAGGTGACCCGCGAGCGCAGGCACTCGCCGAAGGGCCGGGCGTCGCTGATGCGCGAGTGGCTGCGCCGCGCGGCGTCGGACGGCGTCGATCCGAGCGCCGAACTGGCGCGGCAGCGGGCCGGGTGGCTCCGCGACCTGGCCGCCACCCTATGGGGCACGATCCGGCGGCGATCCGAGGCGGGCGACTTCTCCCACGCGGTGAAGGAGGCGATGGATGGCTGCCTCGCCTGCAAGTCCTGCACGGGCGCCTGCCCGATCAAGGTCGACGTCCCGAGCTTCCGGGCGAAGTTCCTGGCGCTCTATCACACGCGCTACGCCCGGCCCCTGAAGGACCATCTCGTGGCGGCGCTGGAACCGCTCCTGCCGCTGGCCGCCCGGGCGCCGCGCCTGAGCAACGCCCTCCTGATCAATCCGGCGGTGCGCCTGCTGCTCGCCAGGCTCGGACTGGTCGCGATCCCGACCCTGTCGCCCGTCGCCCTCAGGGCCCGGCTGGCGGATCTCGGCGTCGCCGTCGCGACGCCCGAGGCGCTCGCCCGGCTGGACCCCGGCGATCGGGAGAAGGCGGTTCTGGTGGTGCAGGACGCCTTCACCAGCCATTTCGACGCGGAGGTCGTGGCCGACGCCTGCGCGCTGCTGGCCGCCCTCGGCTTCAAGCCCTGGCTCGTGCCCTATCGCCCGAACGGCAAGCCGCTGCACGTGCACGGGTTCCTGGCCCGGTTCGCCGCCGTTGCCCGGTCCAACGCCGGGATGCTGTCGGAACTGGCGCGCCACGGCGTGCCCCTCGTCGGGATCGATCCGTCGATGACGCTGACCTACAGGTCCGAATACGCGCAGGCGCTGGGAGGCGGTGACCTGCCCAAGGTCCATCTGCTCCAGGAATGGCTCGCCGCGCAGCTCGACCGGATCCCAGCCCTGCACGGTGGCGGGACGCTGCGGCTGCTGCCCCACTGCACCGAGCGCACCAACGCGCCGGGCGCGGTCCGCGACTGGCAGGCCCTGTTCGCCCATCTGGGGCTGCGGCTCGAGGTGCCGGCGGCCGGCTGCTGCGGCATGGCCGGAACCTACGGCCACGAGGCGCGCCACCGGGCCACCTCGGAGGCGATCTACGGCCTGAGCTGGGCGCGCCTGGTGGCCGATGCGCCCGGCTGCACCCTGCTGGCGGACGGCTATTCCTGCCGCTGCCAAGCCAAGCTCGTCGACGGTGTGCGCCTGCGCCACCCGGCCCAGGCGCTCCTCGATCATGTCCGCAGCAGCGCCGGCGGCGCAGCCCTGTTCCACCCCGAGCGCGCCGCGGCTTCGGCGCGATGAGCGGTACCGCCATGGACGTCGCGGTCGTCGGAGCCGGCGCGGTCGGCTGCTACTACGGGTTCCTCCTGGCCAAGGCCGGCCATCCGGTCACGCTGATCGGCCGTCCCGCCCTGGTCGATGCGGTACAGTCGGACGGTCTCGTGCTGGAGCGCGCGGCCGGGACGGACGCGGTGCCGGTGCGGGCGACGACGGAGGGCCAGGGGGTCGCCCGGGCCGAGCTCGTGCTGGTCTGCGTGAAGTCCGGCGACACCGAGGCGGTCGGCGCGATGATTGCCCCGCATCTTGCCACCGCCGCGACCATCCTCAGCCTGCAGAACGGCGTCGACAACTCCGAACGGCTCGCCGCGGTGCTCGGCCGGCCGGTGGTGCCGGTGGCGGTCTACGTCGCCACCGCGATGGCCGGGCCGGGCCGCGTCCGGCATAACGGTCGGGGCGACCTGATCCTCGGCGCCTCGGAGACGAGCGCGGCCATCGCCGCCGCGTTCACGGCGGCCGGGAGCCCGACGACGGTCTCGGAGCGCGCCGTCGACGCCCTCTGGGCGAAGCTGATCATGAATTGCGCCTACAACGCCCTGTCGGCCCTGACGCAGCTTCCCTACGGCCGGCTGGTCCAGGGCGAGGGCGTCGTCGCGTCCATGACCGACGTGGTGCGGGAATGCGTCGCCGTCGCCGGAGCCGCGGGTGTGCGGGTGGCGCCCGACATCTTCGACAGCGTCATGGCGCTCAGCGTCGCCATGGCCGACCAGCGCTCGTCCACCGCCCAGGACCTGGCCCGGGGCCGGCCCAGCGAGATCGACCATCTCAACGGCTACGTCGTGCGCAAGGGCGCGGAACTCGGCGTCCCAACGCCGGCCAACCGGATGCTGCACACGCTGGTCAAGCTCGCCGAGCGGAACGGCTAGATCGCCCCGGGTGACGCGGGACGACGGCCCGGCTGCGCCGCTGCCGGCCGATCCGTCTCACGCCCGCGCCGCGGCATTGGCCTTCCGGGTCGCAGCGGCTTTCTTGGCGGAGGCGGAGCGCTCTGCAGCCGTCCGGCCCGCAGACGCCTTGCCACCGCTCGCGCCACCCTTGTGGGCGGCCGGATGACCGGTGCCCTTGCCGCGGCCCGAGCCACCCGGCTTCTTGCCGCCGCCGTCGTCCTTGTTGACCGTGGCCCAGGCGCGGGCCTCGGCTTCCTTTTCCGGCACGCCGCGGGACTCGTAGGACTCCGCGATATGCTCCGCCTTGCGCTTCTGCTTGTCGGTGTACTTCGACTTGTCGCCCTGGGACATCGGCCGTCTCCCGAAGGTCAGCCCACCCCGGTCGGACCGTCGAGGATGGCCCGCACGCGTCGGACCAGTTCCGTGCGCCGGTAGGGCTTGTTCAGGAGATCAAACTCCGAGCCGCCGATATCGGTTCGCTCCAGGCTCGCCTCCGCGTAGCCGGTGGCGAGCAGGACCTTGAGCTTGGGCTGGCGGCGGCGGGCTTCGCGGGCCAGCAGCACGCCGTTCATGCCCCCGGGCATGATGAGGTCGGTGAACAGCAGATCGACACGCTCGCTCGAATCCAGGATCTCCAGGGCCTCGCGGGCATTGCCGGCCACCAGGGTCGTGTAGCCGAAGTCCCGCAGGATGGTCCGGGCGAGTTCGGCGACGTCCTCGCGGTCGTCGACGATGAGGATCGTCTCGGTGCCCTGCCGGTCCACGGACCGCAGCGCGACCTTCGGAGGCGTGTTCACGTCGCCGTCGGTCGCCGGGAACGACAGGCGCACCGTCGTCCCCGCCCCCACCGTCGAGTCGATCTGCGCGGCACCACCCGACTGCTTGGCGAAGCCGTAGACCATCGACAGGCCCAATCCGGTGCCCTTGCCCTCCTCCTTGGTGGTGAAGAACGGGTCCATCACCCGGGCGAGCACGGCCGGCGGGATGCCGGTCCCGGTGTCCTTGATGGCGATGCTGACGTACCGCCCGTCGCGCAGCGGCCCGATCTCCCGGCCGCGGGCGGCGATCTCGCTGTTCTCCGTGGAGATCCGCACGGTGCCGCCCTCCGGCATCGCGTCGCGGGCGTTGATCAGCACGTTCAGGATCGCGACCTCGGCCTGGGTGGGGTCGACGCGGCAGTTCCAGAGATCCTCCGCGAGATCGAGTTCGATCTTCACGGCCTCGCCGACGGAGCGGGCGACCATCTCGCCCATTCCCTCGATCAGCGTGTTGAGGTTGACCGCGCGGCCGTCCAGCCGCTGCTTGCGGGCGAAGGCCAGCAGCTGCTGCGTCAGGGTCGTCGCGCGCTCGGCGGCCTGGCGGATGTTCTCGGCGGCCCGCCCCAGCCGGGCGCGGTCGGCGTCGGGCTTCTCGAGGCCGGCGGCCAGGATGTCGACGTAGCCGACGATCACCTGAAGCAGATTGTTGAAGTCGTGCGCGATGCCGCCGGTCAGCTGACCAAGCGCCTCCATCTTCTGGGCCTGGCCCAGCGCCTCCTCGGCGTCCCGGCGGCGCGAGACATCGAGTTGCGAGCCGAAGAAGTACACGAGTTCCCCGTCGGCATTGTAGACCGGGGAGACGAACAGGGCATTCCAGAAGGTCGAGCCGTTCTTGCGGTAGTTCAGGATTTCGGTGGCGAATTCCCGTTTCTCGGCAATCGCCGCGCGGACCTGGGCGATGCTCTCGCGGTCGGTTTCCGGCCCCTGCAGGAAGCGGCAGTTGCGCCCGATCAGCTCCTCCGGCGTGTAGCCGGTCATCGCCAGGAAGGCCCGGTTGGCGAAGATGATCGGGTTGTCGGGCTGGCGCGGATCGGTAACGATCATCGGCATGCGCGTCGTCTCGACGGCCGCGAAGAAGATGTCGCTCCTGCGGTCGCTCAAGTCGCTGGGTGCGCTGTCCCTGATCGGAGGGCTCGGACCGGCGGGGGTGTTTCTGGAGTCTCAGACATGAGAGTGGGTCGTTATCCCTCGGATCCTGGAAGCACTTCGCGCGCGGCCGATCACGACGGGCGTGAGAAACTGTAGCGGTCGGGCGCGCGATGTCGACGGCGCGTGCCCGGCGGTGGTGTCGCGTCGGCGGCTCATGCTGCGGCCGGTTGCGGTGACGCGGCGGGCGTTTCGACCTGGGCCGGGGCAAGCCGGGAGGGCGTGGGCGCGCGGCAGGCGTCCAGCACCGCCGAAAGCGCCTCGTTGAGGGACGTCACCAGGAAATCCGCCGAGGTCGCCCGGCGCAGCCTCTCCAGGGTCGCCGGATCGCGCTCGCGCCAGAAACCCACAAGGATCCGGACGCCCGGCACCGCGGCCCGGGCCTGACGGACTGTGAACCGGATCTGCGACAGGCTCACTGGCTCCAGGTAGGAGAAGCAAATCAGTGCCAGTGCCTCGGGGTTCTCGGGCCGCTCGCCGGCACGGATCGACGCCATCGACAGGGTCTGCGAGGCCAGTCCGTGCCGGGCCAGGATCTGGCTCAGCATCAGCGTCGCCGCCTCGTCGAACGGGCCGCGGCTGGAGACGCACAGGACCGGGGTCGCGCCCCGCCAGTTCGGCGCGAGGTCCTCGCGGCCGAGCACGATGCCGGCGACCTGCCGGTCCGGCCCGACCGCGGCCAGCGCGGCCGCGGTTTCGGTATCAGGGCCGCGGCCCGTTCCGCGACGGGTCCGCCGCGCCACGGGTGCGGTGCCCAGGCGATCGACGACCGTGCGGATCGCCGCGCCGACCTCGTCCTGCCGCTCGCGGTCGAGGGTGCCGCGCGAGAGATCTTCCTGTGCGAGCAGAAGCCCCGCGAGGGCGACTTCGTCGTAGTAGGTGACGAGGGCGCGTTCCTTGAGGAACTGCCAGCCTTGGTCGATCGCCTCGACGGGATCGCCCGCCAGCATGCGCTGATAGAAGATCTCGGGCGGCGCCAGCGCGGGCTGGTCGCCGAGCAGCACGTCGAGATACCAGAGCCGTTCCACATGGCGCCCGAGCACCACGAGGCAGACCGTGAGCGGCGTCGCCAGCACGAGGCCGATCGGCCCCCACAGGAAGGTCCAGATCGTCGCCGCCAGGATCACGGCGACCGGCGACAGGCCCGTGGAGTGCCCGTAGAGCAACGGCTCGATAACGTGGCCGCAGATCGGCTCCACCACTAGGAACAACGCCGCGGTGGCGATCACCATGCTCCAGCCGGGATCGACGGCGGCGGCGAGGATCAGGGGCAGAAGGGCGCTGATCGCCGCGCCGATATAGGGCACGAACCGGAGGATCGCTGCCAGAACGCCGAACAGCGTCGGACTCGGCACACCAATCAACCAGAGGCCGAAGCCGATGACGAGGCCGAAGGCGATGTTGAGGGCGAGCTGGGCCAGGAAGAACCGGCTGAGCCGGCTCGCAGCGTCGTCGATCGCCGCTGTGGTGCGGCGCAGGTCGCCCGAGCCGCCGGCCAGCTTGATCGCCCGGTTCCGCAGATCCTCCCGCTGCAGCAGGATGAAGATCGTGAAGATCAGGATGAGGCCCGTGGTGGCCAGGGGATGAAGGATCGGACCCGCGAAGGTCTGAAGCGTGTCGACCACGCTGGCGCGGGCGGGCGTGAGTTCGACGGTGAGGGGATGGGTGCGCGATCCCGGCTCGCCACGCACCTCCGCGGCCGGGGGCGGCTGCAGGGTGGAGCCGAGGTCCTGCACCATGTCGACGATCCGCGACAGCGTGCTGGTCCCGGAGGTCGCGCCGCGCAGATCCTTGATCTTGGTGCGCATCACCTGGGTGTAGCGCGGCAGGTCGGCAGCGAGCTGGGATGCCTCGCTGGCGATCAGGCTGCCGAGGCCGAACAGGGCGCCGAAGACGATCACGACCACCAAAAGCACCGCCGGCGCCCGCGGCACGCGCAGACGCCTGAGCATCCGGACCGCCGGCACCAGCACGAAGCTCAGCAGGATCGCCAGCGTCACCGGCACGAGGATCTCGCGGCCGAAATACAGCGCCGCCAACGTGGCGACCACGAGGAGCAGCGAGGCCAGCGCCACGATGACCGGCAGGCCCTGCCGCAGGCGCTGGGCAGTGACGGGATCCTCGGTCACGAATACGCTCCACTCATGTCAGGTCTCAGGGCGACGGCGCGCCGATCCGAACCGGGTCAGCTCGCCTGCTCGGTTTCGCCCAGGGCCGCGCCGATCTGGCTGAGCAGCTTCGAGAAATCGACCGGCTTGGGATGGTAGTCGTCGCAGCCCGCCTGAATCGCCTTGTCGCGGTCGCCCGACATCGCATGCGCGGTGAGCGCGATGATCGGGATCGCCCGGGTGTCGGTGCCCGATTTCAGGGTCCGCGCGACCGACCAGCCGTCGAGGACCGGCAGGTTCATGTCGAGGAGGATCACGTCGGGCTGGCCCGAGCGGGCTTGGTGGACGCCGGCCTCGCCGTCATGCGCCAGGATCACCTCGTAGCCGCGCCGCTTGAGGCGCCGAGAGAGGAAGTCCCAGATCTCTTCGTGATCCTCGACCAGCAGAATCTTCGCCATGAGAACTCGAACCCCCGGCTCGCATCGTCCGGGACGGAACCCCAACGCGCGGCATCGCACAATCGCCCAACGTTCCTGCCGCGATTCCGGTCCCTTGAGAAGGAGCGTACCGGTCCGCGGTTGACCCGACCTTCAGCCGGTATGAGCGTGCCGCCGTGCGAATCGACAATCCTCGCCGGCTGCGGAGCGTCCAATATGCATGACATCGAGTTCTATCATTCGCCCAATACCCGCTCGTCGGGCGTGCGCGTGCTGCTCGAGGAACTCGGCGTCCCGTATCGGCTGCACGCGCTCAACATGCGGGCCGGCGAGCACCTCCAGGATGCCTACCGCGCCGTCAACCCGATGGCGAAGGTGCCGGCGATCCGCCACGGGGAAGCCCTCGTGACCGAGCAGGCGGCCGTGTACCTCTACCTCGCGGACCTGTTCCCGGAGGCCGGTCTCGCCCCGGCGCCCACCGAGCCCGCCCGCGCCGCCTACCTGCGCTGGATGGTGTTCTATGGCTCCTGCTTCGAGCCCGCGGTGATCGACCGGCACCTGAAACGGGAGCCGGGGCCGCGCGGTATGTCGGCCTATGCCGATTACGACAGCGTCATCGCCCGGGTGAAGGAGGCGCTGACGCCCGGCCCGTACCTGCTCGGGGCGCGCTTCAGCGCCGCCGACGTCCTGTGGGGCGGCGCCCTCGGCTGGACCATGGGCTTCGGCCTCGTCGAGCCCGCACCCATCCTGGCAGATTACGTGGAGCGCATCCGATCCCGCCCGGCCTCCCGAAAGGTCGCCGCCGCGGACGCCGCAGCTCGCGCAGGAACACGAAGCGGCCGCGTCGGCCTGAGCGCGGCCGGACTCTTGCTGAGGCCGGATCCGGGAGCCGGATCCGGCGCGCAGTCCCGCTCCCCGCCGCGGAGCCACGCGCCGGGCGCCCCATCGCGCGACCGGAACACGCCAGCCCATGCGCCTGCTCGCCCCCATGCTCGCCGCGCTCCTCCTCGGCGCTCCCGCCCAGGCAGGTGAACCCACCGGCACCCTCAGGAAGATCCAGGACAACAACAGGCTGGTCCTCGGCGTGCGCGACACCGCGACCCCGTTCAGCTATCTGGACCAGAACCAGAAGGTCGTGGGCTTCGCGGTCGACATCTGCCTGCGGATCGCCGACGCGGTGAAGCGCGAGCTCAAGAGGCCCGACCTCGAGGTCGCCATGGAGTTCGTCAATTCCTCGTCGCGCATCCCGCTGATGACCAACGGCACGATCGATCTCGAATGCGGGACGACGACCAACAACGCCGAGCGCAAGAAGCAGGTCGACTTCACCAACACGCACTTCCTGACGGCGACCCGCTTCGTGTCCCGCAAGGACCAGCACATCGCCAGCCTGGACGACCTGCGCGGCAAGACGGTCTCGTCGGTGGCCGGCTCGACCAACATCCTGATGCTGATCAAGGCCAACAACGAGCGCAAGCTCGGCATCACGGTGATCGCCGCCAAGGACGTCCCGGAAGGGTTCCTCATGGTCGAGACCGGCCGGGCGGCGGCCTTCGTCATGGACGACGTGCAGCTCAGCGTGGTCGCGGCACAGTCCAAGGAGCCCTCCGCCTACGTGGTCAGCGAGGAGACCCTGTCGAATCCGGAGCCCTACGGGATCATGCTGCGCCGGGACGATCCGGCCTTCAAGGCGGTGGTCGACCGGGCGACCGCCGATCTCTATCGGAGCCCCGAGATCATGACGCTCTACGACCGCTGGTTCCTGAAGCCGGTGCCGCCGCGCGGGCTGACCTACACCGTGCCGCTGTCCTCCGCCCTGCGCTGGGCCTTCGCGCACCCGACCGACAATTCGGATCCGGCCTTCTACGCGCACTGATCTGTCGCGCGGCGGGGTTCCGCTCCGGCGAGGGAGATGCGATGCCGCAGAGCGGATTCTGCCCGCGTCGCGAAGCGTTGCCATGACGGACAGCACAGAGCCGGCCCTCCCATCCGCCGCGGCGCTCGCCGCGCCGCCGGCCACTTCGATCCCGCGCCTGATCGTCGTGCTGGCCTGCGCGGGGTTCGGCAGCACCTTCGCGCTGCGCTCCGTCGAACCCCTGGTGGGCGTGCTCGCCCGGGACCTCGCAAGCGACGCCCACACGGTGGCGCTCCTCTCCACCGCCTTCGCGCTGCCTTACGCCTTCATCCAGCCCGTGCTCGGGCCGATCGGCGACGCCCTCGGCAAGGAGCGAGTGATGAGCACCTGCCTGGCGGTGCTCGCCGTCGCCCTCTCCCTGTGCAGCATCGCCCCCGACATCGGCAGCCTTTTCGGCCTGCGCATGCTGGCGGGGGCTGCGGCGGGGGCTGCATTCCCCTGTCCCTGGCGCTGCTGGGCGACCGGGTGCCCATGGAGGGCCGTCAGGTGGCGATCGGCCGTTTCCTGGTTGCGGTGATCCTCGGCCAGCTCTCGGGCTCGACCTTCGCGGGCCTGATCGAGGCGGCGATCGGCTGGCGTGGCGTCTTCGCGGTCACCGCGGCGGTGGCCGCCATCGCCTGCGCGGCGACCGTATTCGGCTTCGACCGCGCCGGTCGCGCCCCCGCCCGACGACCGGCCTTCGGCGTGGCGGTGACGCGCTACCGGACGATCCTGCGCAATCCCCGCGCGCGGGTGCTGTTCTCGGCGGTGTTCATCGAGGCCATCGCGATTTTCGGCGTGTTCCCGCACCTCGCCCCGCTGATCGAGGCCCGCGGCGAGGGCGGCCCGCGCGAGGCCGGGCTTGTCCTGGCGGGGTTCGCGGTCGGCGGCCTGCTCTACTCGGCCCTGGTCGGGCTACTGGTGCGGCTGCTCGGCCTGCCGCGGATGCTCATCGGCGGCGGCCTGATCTGCGGCGCGTCCCTCACCGTCGTTGGGCTCGCCGGTACGTGGCAGGTCGATTGCGCCGCGCTGACCGCCATGGGTCTCGGCTTCTACATGCTGCACAACACCTACCAGACGCAGGTCACCGAGGTCGCGCCCACGGCCCGCGCCTCCGCGGTGGCACTCCACGCCTTCTCGTTCTTCTGCGGGCAGGCGCTTGGCGTCGCGGTGATCGGGCAGGCGCTCCTCCGGCTCGGGCAGTTCGGAGCGCTCGCCCTCTGCGCGGTCACCATCCTGGCGCTCGGCATCGGCACCGCCATCGCGCTGCGGCAGAAGCCCGCCCCGGTGGCGTTCCCGGGCTGAGCGCCCTCAGCGCTGCTGCAGCGCCAGCCCCTTGAGGTCGAAGCCCGGATCCGAAGCCTGGTCCGGGGTCAGCGGCGTCCCGGCCGTCAGGAGCCGCCGGGCGATCATGTGGTCGCCGGCCTTGTCGACGGATTCGACGGCGCTCAGGCGTCCGTCGCGGAAGCGGAAGACCGAGAAGGCGGGGCCGGACCCGCGGACCACGCTGGTATCTGCGGCGCCCGACAAGCCGGCGATCTGCAGCTTGTGCCGGCCCTGGTCGCTCCAGAACCAGGGCAGCGCGCCGTAGGCCGCCGGCTTTCCGGTGAGCCGCGCCGCGAGGCAGCGCCCCTGGTCGATGGCGTTCTGCACGGACTCGATCCGCACGGTGCCGTCCGGCGTGAGCCCATGGGCGAAGGGACTGGGAAACCGCGCGCAGTCGCCGATCGCCGAGATGGCCGGATCGGGTGTCGACAGGAACGCGTCGACCCGGACCCCATCCTCGGCCGGCAGTCCTGCCTCCAGGGCGAGTTCCCGGTTCGGCAGCACGCCGATGCCGACGAGGACGAGGTCTGCGGGCAGCTCTCCGCCGTCCGCGAGGGCGACGCCGACGGCACGGCCGTCCCGTCCGAGGATCGCCGTCACGCCCGCCCCGAAGGCGAAGCGCACGCCCATGGCCTCCTGAGCCGCGCGGAAGAACGCGCCCATCTCTGCCGAGATCGCCCGGGCCATGGGGCGCTCGGCCGCCTCGATCACCGTCACGGAGAGGCCGCGCCCGGCCGCGACGGCGGCGAATTCGAGCCCGATGAAGCCGGCGCCCACCACCACGATCGCCCGGGCGGCCTCGATCTCCGCCTTGAGCGCGTCGGCATCCGCGAGGTCGCGCAACTGACGTACACCCGCGAGTTCGGTCCCGGGCACGGGCAGCGGCCGGTTCCGCGCGCCGGTGGCGAGCACGAGGTGGTCGTAGGGCAGGTGCCCGCCGTCCGAGAGCTGCAGCCGGCGCGCCGCCCGGTCGATCGCGACGGCCCGAACCCCCGGCCGCTGCGTGATCGCGTGCTCGGCGAAGAAGCCGGGCGGGCGCAGGAACAGCCCCTCCTGAGCGGTCTTGCCGGCGAGGTAGGCCTTCGACAGGGGCGGCCGCTGGTAGGGAAGGACGGTCTCGTCGCCCACCAGGGTGATCGGATCCCTGAACCCACCCTCGCGCAGGGAGGCGGCGAGCTGGAAGCCCGCCTGGCCGGCGCCCGCGACGACGATCCCGGCCGCGCTCACGCCTTGGCTCCCGCCAGCGCGAGACCGCTCTCTGCGACGCCCGGCAGGCTGCGCGCACCCTCCGACATCAGGTAGGACCAGACCGCGGAGGCCGCAGGCCCGAGCACCTTGTCGGCGCGTCGGACCGCGTACCAGTCGCGCCGGATCGGCAAGCCCTTGACGTTCAGGAGCACGAGCCGCCCGCTCTCCAGCTCGGCCGCCACCGAGTGCACCGAGAGCAGCGCGATCCCGAGGCCGGCCATGACCGCCTGCTTGATCGTCTCGTTCGAGCCGGTGTCGATATCGAGCGGTGCCCGCTTCACCAGCACGCCGGCCATGAATTCCTCGAACACCATGCGCGTGCCCGAGCCCTCCTCGCGCAGGAAGAAGGGCTGGTCGGCGAGATCCTCGCGGTTCAGTCCGCTCTTGCCCGCCAGCGGGTGCCCCGGCGGCGCGATGAGCACGATCGGGTGCGGGCCGAAGGTGGCGGCCTCGATCGGGAAGTCCCGGGGCGGGCGGCCCATCAGGGCGAAGTCGATCTCGTAGCCGCGCAGGGCCTCCACGGTCTGGCCGCGGTTGCGCACCGACAGGCTGATCTCGACGCCGGGATGCTTCTTGACGAAGCCGGCGATCACCTGGGGCGCGAAGTACTTGGCGGTGGAGACGACGCCCAGCGCCACCCGTCCACCCTCGGCGCCGCGCAGGGTGCGCAGGCGGTCGGTGCAGGTCTCCAGCACCGTGTTGATGCTGTCGATCGCCCAGAGCATCTCGCGGCCGGCATCGGTCGGCTTGAGGCCGCCGGGCGTCCGGTCGAACAGCAGCAGCCCGGCCTCCTCCTCCAGCTGGCGGATGCGCGCGTAGAGCGCGGCCGAGGTGACGTTCAGCTCCTGCGCCGCCCGGGTCATGGTGCCGAGGCGGGCCACGGCAGCGACCGCCTGAAGCTGCTTGAGGGAGAGGTTGCGCATGGCGGACATCTCGTTTTTTTCGTCCTATGGCACAAGATCGCACAGAAATCTTGAAGGCCCCGCCGCGGGTTCCTGTCGATCCGGAGACAGAGACCGCTATCTTGGCAGCCGAGCGGCCGCTACAGAGCCGGCGCGGAACGCGCGATCCCGAGGGACGGGATCCGAGCAGGAGGAGTAGGCCGATGGCAATTTCAGCGGCGGTCGGAACGCCCCTCGAGACCTGCCTGGCGCAGGCCGTGGACGCCAATCCGGCCCTGAAGGACGCCGCCTCGGTCATCGAGGCCATCGCGCGCTCGGCCGTGGAGATCAGCGAGCGTATCGGGCGCGGGGCGCTCGGCGGCGACCTCGCGGCGGCCGGCGAGCACAACAGCGACGGCGACGTGCAGAAGGCCCTCGACGTCATCGCGCACGAAAGCGTGACCGCGGCGCTTCGCGGCGCGCCGGTCGCCGAGGTCGCCTCCGAGGAGGCCGAGGAGGTGATGCGGCTGAACCCGGACGCGCCGCTCGCGGTCGCCATCGATCCCCTCGACGGCTCGTCCAACATCGGCGTCAACATGGCCGTCGGCCTGATCTTCGGCATCCGGCCGTCGATCAAGGATCCGGCGAATCCGCTCGCCTCCTTCACCACGCCCGGTTCGGCCCAGATCGCCGCGGGCTTCGTCACCTACGGACCGGCGACCGCGCTGATCCTGACGCTGGGCGAGGGCACCCAATCCTACGTGCTGGACCGCGCCGAGGGGACGTTCAAGCTGACGAGCCCGGCCCTGTCGGTGCCAGCCTCCACCAAGGAATTCGCCATCAACGCCTCGAACGCCCGGCACTGGGACGCCCCGGTGAAGGCCTATATCGAGGATTGCCAGCGCGGCACCGAAGGCCCGCGCGACAAGGACTACAACATGCGCTGGCTCGCCTCCCTGGTGGCCGACATCCAGCGCGTGCTGACCCGCGGCGGCGTGTTCCTCTATCCGGGTGACGCCCGGAAGAACTACGCCCGAGGCCGCCTGCGGCTGCTCTACGAGGTCGCGCCCGTGGCGATGCTGGTCGAGCAGGCCGGGGGCGCCGCCACCGACGGCCAGACGCGGATCCTCGATCTCGTGGCAACCGGCATCCACGAGCGGGCGCCGCTGGTCTGCGGCTCCACCGAGGAGGTGGACTGCGTCGCGACCTATTATGCGGGCGGCAAGCCCGATGCCGGCCGCTCGCCGCTCTTCGGCCAGCGCGGCCTCATGCGGTCGTAGGCGCAGCACGAAGGCCGAACAGAATGTCGGCGCGGCATCCCATCATCTCGGTGACCGGCTCCTCCGGGGCCGGCACGACCTCGGTGCGCAACACCTTCGAGCAGATCTTCCGCCGGGAGGACGTGCTGGCGGTGTTCATCGAGGGCGACGGCTTCCACGCCTTCGACCGGGACACGATGCGCGCCATGATGGCGAACGAGCCGACGCTGTCCCACTTCGCGCCGCGGGCCAATCTCCTGCCCGAGCTGGAGGCGGTGTTCCGCAGCTACGCCGAGTCCGGCACCGGCCGGACCCGCCACTACGCCCACGACGCCCACGACGCGCACGCCTACGGCATCCCGGAGGGCAGCTTCTCGGACTGGGAGTCGTTTCCCCCGGATTCCGACCTGCTGTTCTACGAGGGCCTGCACGGCTGCGTGGCCGACCAGGACGTCGACATCGCCCGCTACGCCGACCTGAAGATCGGCGTCGTGCCGGTGATCAACCTCGAATGGATCCAGAAGCTGCACCGGGACCGCTCGTTCCGCGGCTACTCCACCGAGGCCGTCACCGACGTGATCCTGCGGCGCATGCCCGATTACGTGCAGACCATCTGCCCGCAATTCTCGTTCACCGACATCAACTTCCAGCGGGTGCCGACGGTCGACACCTCAAACCCGTTCATCGCCCGCTGGATCCCCACGGCCGACGAGTCGATGGTGGTGATCCGCTTCAAGGACCCGAAGGGGATCGATTTCTCGTATCTCGTCTCCATGATCCACGACAGCTTCATGAGCCGGGCCAATTCCATCGTGATCCCCGGCGGGAAGCTGGATCTCGCGATGCAGCTGATCCTGACGCCGATGATCATGCAGCTCGTCGAGCGCCGCCGCAGGCTGGCCTGAACCATCCCGAAAGCCTCCCATGCTCACACCCGTCATCGCCCCCTCGATCCTCTCCGCCGACTTCTCGAAGCTCGGCGAGGAAACCCGCGCCGTGGATGCGGCCGGGGCCGACTGGATCCACCTCGACGTGATGGACGGGCACTTCGTGCCCAACATCACCTTCGGGCCGCCGGTGGTGAAGGCCCTGCGACCGCACACGCAGAAGTTCTTCGACGTGCACCTGATGATCGCCCCGGCCGATCCGTATCTCGCGGCCTTCGCGGAAGCTGGCGCCGACGGCATCACGGTCCATGCCGAGGCCGGGCCGCACATCCATCGCTCCCTCCAGACCGTCCGCGACCTCGGCAAGCGCGCGGGCGTGGCGATCAATCCCGGCACGCCGGCCGCCATGGTCGAGCCGGTGCTCGACCTCGTGGACCTCGTGCTGGTGATGACCGTCAATCCCGGATTCGGCGGGCAGAGCTTCCTGAAGAGCGCTATGGAGTCAGTGGCGCGGGTGCGCGCCATGGTGGCGGGACGGGACATCCGCATCCAGGTCGACGGCGGCATCGATCCCGAGACCGTAAAGGCCGCGAGCCGCGCCGGTGCCGACACCTTCGTCGCCGGCAACGCCGTCTTCGCCGGCGGTCCGGACGCCTATGCCGAGCGCATCGCGGCGATCCGTGACGGCGCGGAGGGCGCCTCCGGCCGCGACCTGTCGTGCTGAAGGCGCTGATCTTCGACGTCGACGGCACCCTCGCCGAGACCGAGGATCTGCATCGGCAGGCGTTCAACCGCGCTTTCGCGGACGTCGGCCTGCCTTGGAACTGGGATCCGGCGCTCTACGCCGATCTGCTCACCGTGATGGGCGGCAAGGAGCGGCTCGCCCACTACATCGACACGCAGCACGCCGCGCAGGCCGGCACGCTCCACGCCCTGGCCCCGGAGATTCACGCTCGCAAGACCGCCGCCTACGGCGCGCTGGTGGCGGAGTGCCGGCTGCCCCTGCGCCCCGGCATCGGGCGGCTGATCGCCGAGGCGCGGGCGGCCGGGGTCCGGCTCGCCGTCGCCACCACGACCAGCCGGCCGAACGTCGATCAACTCCTCGCCGTGAACTTCCCGCCCGGCGTCGCGCCCTTCGACGTGATTGCCGCCGGCGACCAGGCCGACCGCAAGAAGCCGGCGCCCGACGTCTATCTGCTGGCGCTCGCCGGCCTGGGCGTCGCCGCCGCGGATGCCGTGGCGTTCGAGGATTCCGCCGCCGGCATCAGCTCGGCCCGCGCCGCCGGCCTCCCGGTCCTGGCGACCCGGAGCCGCTACACCGACAGCCACCGGCTCGACGGCGCCTTCTCGGCTGTCTCGGACCTCGGCGAGCTCGGGCGGCCGCACCGGCATCTCGCCGGGTTCGAATGGCCGGGCGGCGTCGTGGACCTCGCCGGCCTGAATCGGTGGCACGCGAGCCTCGCGGGTCACGGCGCAGTCCCGCACGATCCTGAGATGCGCCCGTAGACCGGGAGGCCCGACCACCCCGGTCGGTGCGCGCCGCCTCGGGTGGCCCCGAGGTCGGCGGAGATCGTCGTCCCCGTCACCGGCAGCGACGGCTCTCGTGGCTGATCTTGCGCCGGATCGAGATAGGGCTGCCGGGGCGGGCGGTGCACCCAGGTTGCGCCGCAACAACGGTTCGACTGATCGCCGTATATTATTTCGATGGAGCTGAATATTTTTGAATAAATTCTCGCATAAAGAATGATCTGTAGGTACATATCGTCAATAAGGCGAATATCGAACTGCTGAAAAATTTGATTGATTTGTGAATCAATCTTAGGATAATCAGACCTCGTGCTCGCAAGAGTGGGGTAATGTTCGTGCGTGCGCCGTCGATCCGTTTCTTGCTCGTGTCTCTATTCGCTCTGATCGGCCTTTCGTCGATCGGGTTCGCCGCATTGGAGATATTCAGGAGCCGGTCGGCACTTAATAAGGCCGATCAGGTCGCGACTTACATGTCGATCGACCACGGACTTTTCGTCGGTTTGACAGAGTTGCGCGTCGAGCGCGGATGGGCCTTGTTCGCCCTCGCCGCTGAGCCTGATCGCAATCGCAGCCACCGGCAGGCCTCGCTCGCGGGCCGGACGGCGTTCGACGCGGTCGCGGACACGGCCATCAGCGGGCTGAGCCAGGCCTCGGCGGCGGACCTGCGCGCGAAGGGAGCCGACCTGCAAACCCTGTTGCGTGCGTGGCGGCGCGCCCGTCCGGCCATGGACGTTGCCTTCGAACAGAGGCTCGCCGAGCGCGATCCGACGCTCCGCAAGAGCGTGGACGACCTCGCGAACCGCTTCATCACAGCGCTCGAAGCCGCGTCCGAAGTGGTGGAGACGGCGATTCAGACGCTCGACTCGGGCTTTGGCAGCTATCTCGATGCCAGGGCGGCGACCTGGGTCGCACGCAAGAGCGGCGGCACCGTCCTGGCGCTCGTCGGGGACTTCCGAACCCAAGTGATCACGAGCAAGCCCGAAGCCCTGCAGCGGCTGATCACGGCACAGGGAGAGGAGGGCACGGCATGGCAACTTGCTGAGCGCTCCGTGAAGATCGCCGGGGTCGATGCAGACGTGAAGGAAGCCTATGCCCGCGCGAAGGCCGCCTATTTCGCGGGCCGCCTGTCGGAGATGCGTCAGGCCGCAATCGGCGAACTCCTGGCGGGGCGACCCCTGCTGAGCCTGGACCCGGATTGGGATACCCGGGTCTTGGCCGGCCTGAAGGCGATCTCCGACGCGGCCGTCACGGTCCTCGACGCGGCGGTAAAGCAGGCGCGCGCCTCCGCGGCCGCGGCCCGCCAGGATTTCCTCTTCGCGGTCGCCGCCATCCTGTTCGCGGCCGGACTCGCGGCTGCGGCGATCCTGATCGTTCAGGTGCACGTCGTGCGGGGCATCCTCGGATTGGCGGGTTCCATGCGCCGCCTCGCCGATGGCGAGGTCGACGCCCATGTTTCCGGAGCCCGGCGCACGGACGAGCTGGGGATGATGGCCGGCGCCGTACAGGTGTTCAAGGACAACCTGGTCCGGACCCGGTCTCTGGAGCAGGAGGCCGCCGAGGCCCGGCACGCCGCGGAGGCGCGGCGCCGCACGGCACTGGAGGAGATCGCCGACGGGTTCGAGCAGGCCGTCGGCGGGATCGTCCACGCGGTGTCCGGCTCGGCAGTCGCGCTGCAGGCCACGGCGCGGTCCATGGCGTCCACCGCCGCCGAGACGGCGGCGCAATCGACCACCGTGGCGGCCGCGGCCGACCAAGCCGCAACGAATGTCGGGACGGTCGCGGCTGCCGCGGAGGAGCTGGGCACGTCGGTGCAGGAGATCGGCCGGCAGGTCGATGGCTCGGCGGGGTTGGCGCAGGCCGCCGTGGCGGAGGCGGACCGCAGCGGCGAACTGGTCCACGCCCTGACCCAGAGCGTCGGCAAGATCGGCGAGATCGTGGCGCTGATCTCGGGCATCGCGGCCCAGACGAACCTGCTGGCGCTGAATGCCACCATTGAGGCGGCCCGCGCCGGCGAGGCCGGCAAGGGCTTCGCCGTCGTGGCGGCGGAGGTGAAGGCGCTGGCCGACCAGACGGCCCGGGCCACCGAGGAGATCAGCCGGCAGGTCGGGCAGGTGCAGGGCGCGTCGGATCAGGCCGCGTCCGCGATCGGCGCCATCGCGGCGCGGATCCGCGAGATCAACGGCGTTGCGGCCTCGATCGCGGCGGCCGTCGAAGAGCAGGAGGCTGCAACGCAGGAGATCGCGCGCAATGTCGGGCAGGCCGCGGCCGGGACGGGCGAGGTGACGAGCAACATCGCGAGCGTCGCTTCGGCCGCCGAGGAGACCGGCACGGCCGCGGGCCAGGTTCTGGCCGCGGCATCGGCGCTGTCGGATCAATCCGCGCAACTCACGGCCGAGGTCCAGCGCTTCCTCGCGACCGTGCGGGCGGCGTGAGGCGGCAGGCCGGCCTCGGCCTGTCGCGCGGCTAGACCGGGGTTTGGCTCCGCCGACGGGCCTGTCGCCCCGCCTCGCGCCCGTGCGCCTCGGTGGCGAACAGCATCGTCCCGGCCACGAGGCCGAGCGCCGCCGCGAGGCCCAATTTCAGCCAGCGCGGGTCGGCCGCGGTGACCTGTCCGGTCGCACGGGCGTCGAAGCGTCCATGCGCTCCCGGATCGGTATCCACCGGGTCGTAGAGGTTGTCGGGTCGGTTCCTCTTGGCCTGCACGCTGGTCATCTCCCCGCGATAGCCGTGCCGAGCGAGATAGCCGTCGATCCAGCCCGGGATCAGCATGTTTCCGATGATCGCCGTCCAGGCCGAGGCCCCGATCCACAACTCCCGCGGCGCATCGTGGGCCGCCCGGAAGACGTGCCGGGCGATGGCCTCCGGCTGGTAGATCGGAGGCACCGGTTCGAGCTTGCGCGGCAGCCGTGAGCGCGCCCAGTCGAACTGAGGCGTGTTCACCGCCGGCAGCTGCACCATCGTCAGCCGCACCCGGCTGCCATCGTGGAGCAGCTCGCTGCGCAGGGAATCGACGAAGCCACGCACGGCGGCCTTGGCGGCGCAGTAGCTCGCCTGGAGCGGGATAGACCGGTAGGCGAGCGCCGAGCCGATATGGACGATCGTGCCCCGGTCGCGCGGGACCATGTGTCGGAGGGCTGCCAGGGTGCCGTGGACCTGGCCGAGATAGGTGACCCCGTCGCGCGGCGGAATTCCTCCGGGCGCGTCTCCTGCACGGGTGCGTAGATCGTCACCATGGCGTTGTTGACCCAGACGTCGATACCGCCGAACCGGTCGGCCAAGGCGTCGGCGGCCTGCGCGACCGCATCCGCGTCGGCGACGTCGGCCGCGAAGGCCAGTGCCCGGCCACCGGCCTGCTCCACGTCGCGGATCGTGCCCCTGAGCCCTGCCTCGCCCCGGGCGATCAGCCCGACATTCCAACCGTGCCGGGCGAATTCGTGGGCCACCGCCCGGCCGACGCCGGCGCTCGCGCCCGCGATCATAACCGTGTTGCGTCCATTCCGGCTCGGCATCAGGCCTCCGCTTGAGGGGGAATCTCTGCGGCAACGCCCGGACACGGTAATCTTTCCGCGGCCGGCCGATCCCCGGCTCCGTGAGCGGCCGCGTTGCTTCGCCGGAAGCGGGCGGCCTATATACGGCGCGACCTCACAGCCGCGACGGCGGGGTCCCGAACGCCCGCCCTCGCCAACGAACAAAAGTCTGAACCGTCATGGCAGGCCATTCGCAGTTCAAGAACATCATGCACCGGAAGGGCCGGGTGGATGCGGTCCGCTCGAAGGTGTTCGGCAAGCTCGCCCGCGAGATCACAGTCGCGGCCAAGCTCGGCACGCCCGATCCGGCGATGAACGCGCGCCTGCGGGCGGCGATCCTGGCGGCCCGCGCCGAGAATATGCCTAAGGACAATATCGAGCGCGCCATCAAGAAGGCCGCCGGCTTGGATGGCGAGAACTACGAGGACATCCGCTACGAGGGTTACGGCCCCGGCGGCGCGGCCTTGATCGTCGAGGCGCAGACCGACAACCGCAACCGCACTGCCTCGGACGTGCGCTCGGCCTTCACCAAGTCCGGCGGCAGCCTTGCCGAGACCGGGGCCGTCGCCTTCATGTTCGACCGCGTCGGCGTGATCGCCTACCCGGCCTCCGTGGCCGATGCCGACACGATGCTGGAGGCGGCCATCGAGGCCGGCGCCGACGATGTCAGCTCCGGCGAGGACGGTCACGAGGTCGTCTGCGCGCAGGATTCCTACGGCGACGTCGTCAAGGCGCTGGAAGCCCGTTTCGGCGAGCCGAGCCGCACCGGCCTGATCTGGAAGGCGCAGAACACCATCGATGTCGACGACGAGACCGGCGAGAAGCTGATCCGCCTCGTGGAGGTGATCGAGGACCAGGACGACGTCCAGCACGTCTACGTCAACTTCGCCCTGTCCGACGCGCTGATGGCCAAGCTGCAGGCCTGAACGGATCGGCCTGCCGGCACCGATCAGGCGCCGGCGGCGGCGAGTTCGGTGCCGAAACGCTCCTGCGCGTAGCGTTCCACCGAGAAGGTGTCGTCGGGCAGTTGGACCATGAACCGCTCGGCCACCTCGGTGAGCACGATGTCGGGCCGGACGCGCTCGATATAGGGCCAGTCCAGCGAGGTGCTCCAGATGAAGTGCACCTCGCGGAACGTCTCCGCGAGCATGATCGTCAGCATGTACGGCATGACGTGCGAGAAGGAATCGCCGAACAGCGCCAGCCGCCGCGGGTCGGTGGCCTTGGCGTTGCCGTAGACCACGTGGGCGCCGACATGCAGCGTGTGCAGGAGCCCGGCCTTCTCCCGCGCCTCGACGATCGGGCTGCCATAGGTCTGCACCGCGTCCTGCTGCATCAGGACGGTGCGCGAGCGCGCCCGCCGCGGCGGATCGAACGCGCTTCCCAGATCGCCGTCGTGGTCGGTCTCGAAGGAGGGCCGGTCCCGCAGATCGTCCCGCGGCGCGGCTCCCAGAGCCCGGCAGATCTCTGCATAGGCCAGGAAGCATCCCTCGAAAGACCAGTGCGTGTCGGTCCGGCAGTAGAGGTCGGCGCTGTCGCGCTGCGTCCGCATCGGGGTCACCAGATCGATGCAGGTCTCCCGCCAGCGCTTCCGTCGGCGCCAGCCGGCGTAGCGGGCGATGGGGCCTCGAAGGCGGCCCGTCGGGGGCTCGCTGTGCAGCAGCCGGTAGGCCGGCGACGCGGCCGGGCGGATCGCGAGCCCGTCGAGACGGTGATCGTAGATCATCAGCTTCTCCGGGGCGACGACGTGGCGATACAGGATGCCCAGGCCGCGCAGGCGCCGTTCGCGGGTCGCCACGAGGCTCCGCCACTGCCAGATCAGCTCCGTCGTCTCCTCGGGCCGTTCGTACTGGCCGAGGACATCGTTGGTCCCCGTCTTCAGGAACAGCCACCCGTCCTGGCCGACATGGATGTGGTCGGTGTTGCTGGATGCCATGGCGTCCTCGCGAGGCGGATCGCCCGCTGCGGTGCCGGCCGCCGGTTGCGGCGGATTCGGGCGCAAGGAGCGGGATGCCGGAGCGGCAACGGATGGGCAGGGTGCTGCGAGCGCCATCCACCGCCCGGCAGGTCCCCTCATGCCCCTCCCCAACGCTCACGCCAAGCCGCATAGTGCCGCCGCCATGCGCGTCGTTCCCAGGCCCGATCTCAGTGATGCCGACCGTTGGGCGGCCCTCTCGGCCCGCGACGCGCGCGCCGACGGTACCTTCGTGTACGCGGTCCGCACCACCGGGATTTACTGCCGTCCGAGCTGCGCCTCGCGGGCGGCGCGGCCCGAGAACGTGACCTTCCACCGGACCTGCGCCGAGGCCGAGGCTGCCGGCTTCCGGCCGTGTCGGCGCTGCCGCCCGGACGAGCCCGGTCTGGCCGAGCGCAGGGCCGAGATGGTCGCCCGGGCCTGTCGCCTGATCGAGTCGGCCGAGACGATGCCGTCGCTGGCCGACCTTGCCCGCGCCGCCGGCCTGAGTGCCTACCACTTCCACCGGGTGTTCAAGGCCGCCACCGGCGTGACGCCGAAGGGCTATGCCGCCGCCCGCCGGGCTGCCGCGGTGGCCGCCCGTCTTCCGGGAGCCGCCTCGGTGACCGAGGTCCTGTACGAGGCCGGCTACGGCGCGGCGAGCCGCTTCTACGCGGGGGCGCCCCCCGCCTCGGCATGGCACCCGCATCCTACAGGACGGGGGGCGCAGGTCTGCGTATCCGGTTCGGCATCGGCGCCTGCACCCTGGGCGCGATCCTTGTCGCCGCCACCGAGGCGGGCGTCTGCGCGATCTTGCTCGGTGATGCGCCCGAGCCCCTGCTGCAGGATCTCCAGGACCGCTTTCCCGGCGCGGAGTTCGAGGGCGGCGATCCGGTTTTCGAGCGCTGGATGGCGCAGGTCATCGCCCTCGTGGAGGCGCCGGGCAGCGGTCTCGACCTCCCCTCGACATCCGTGGCACCGCCTTCCAGCAGCAGGTCTGGGAGGCCCTGCGGAGGATCCCGGTCGGGTCGACGGCGACCTACGCGGAGATCGCCCGCGCCATCGGCCTGCCGACGGCGATGCGCGCGGTCGCCGGGGCCTGCGGGGCGAATCCGGTCGCGGTGGCCATCCCCTGCCACCGGGTGGTGCGTTCGGACGGCGCTCTCTCGGGCTATCGCTGGGGCGTCGCGCGCAAGCGCGCGCTGCTCGACCGGGAAGCCGGGGGCTGAAGCCCGGCCTAGCGACGACCTCCGCCAGGTCCGCCGAAACCGCCGCCGCCGAAACCGCCGCCACCCGGGCCTGCGCCCGGCCCTCCGGGCGGACCGCCGAACCCCCCGGGGCCGCCCGGGAACGCCCCCGGGCCTGCCGGCGGCGCGCCGCCGAAGCCGCCGCGGGGCGCCCCGAACCCCCGGGTCCGTCCGTGCCGGGGACCAGGGCGCCCCCCGGCCGGGTATCGATG
This sequence comes from Methylobacterium phyllosphaerae, assembly GCA_050632685.1. Lineage (GTDB taxonomy): Bacteria > Pseudomonadota > Alphaproteobacteria > Rhizobiales > Beijerinckiaceae > Methylobacterium > Methylobacterium phyllosphaerae_A. The sequence goes on along the minus strand of JBOEFT010000002.1, from coordinate 2,871,893 downwards.
GCGGCGCCGCGTTGCCCACCGAGGCCGCCCAAATCTCCGGGTCTGCCGCCGGGCTCGGCGCCGAAGCGTCCGAGCAGCTCGTCGGGCAGCTTGCGCAGATCCAGCCGGTCGCGGTCCCGCTCGAACCGCGGGGCATCCGGTTGCGGCGGCTCGGGAGCGATGCGGTTCTCGATCCGCAGCCGCTCGACCGTGAGATCGCCGTCCCGCGCGATCGAGGCGGTCAGCACCGCCCGCACGCTCCCGGCGCGCGGAACCCGCGCGCCCGCCCGGCCCGCCACCGCGTAGCCGGCGCCGACGTCGAGACCGGCGCCAGCCCGGCCGATATAGGCCTCGATCGAGACCCGCTTGAGACCCGGCGGAAACGGCAGCCCCACCTGCGCCGCGTTGGTCACGGCGAGCACATTGTTCGCCGCCGTGCCGGTCACCTGGGCACGCTTGCCCGGCGGCAGGGCGTCGGCCCCCGAGAGGCGAAGGGCGCCGATGCTGAGGCCGTCCGGGCCACGGCGCACCGGGCCGGAGACGCGGTCCGGGCCGGTCTCCCGCGCCTCGATCAGGCTCGCCACGATCACGCCGTCCGGCCGCCGCAGGCCGCTCACGGCGACCCGCGCGCCCGGCTTCCACGCGCCGGCGAGACCCGCCGTCGAGACCTGCTGCCCCAGCACGATCAGGTGCCCCGGCGCGACGGCCTGCACCGGCCCGACCACCTCGCTGGTGACGTCGATGCGCCGCGTGGCGAGGCCGCCGCCCTCGGGCCGCGCCACCACGTGGACCACCTGCCCGATCTTCAGGTCGGCGGCCTTCGCGGCCGCGCCGTCGATGCGCACCTCCACCTCGGGCGGATAGGCGATGCGCAGGTCGTTGACGACGATCGAGCCGAAGCGGCGGATCGTGCCGATCACGCCGGTCCCGCCGATGCCGCGGTCGCCTTCGCCCAGGGCTCCGCCCTTCGGCTCGTCGGTCCGCATCATGCCGGTGCCGCCGATGCCCCGGTCGCGCGGCGCTTCCTGGGGACGGGCGACACCCGGCAGGAGGGTCGCGGCGCCCGCGAGCAGGCGCAGGACGAACCGACGATTGGGCGACACGGGCACCGGCCGGGCTCTCAACGGCCGTCCGCGGGCTGCGCCGGGGGCGCGGCTTCGGTGTAGACGTAGAGGCCGAAGTTCCAGCGATGCGTGCCGCCCGGGTCGGTCTGGCAGGCGGCGTGCGCTTCCCGATTGGCCTGCTGCAGGGCCTCCATGGCGATCTCGCGCGCGCGGGCCTCGAGCTTGGTCGCGAGCTCCTTGGACAGCCCGTCATAGTGGACCGCCCGCTCCAGGAAGCGGGGCGTCTCGCCGACGATGTTGGCGACCGCCGCGGCGATGTGGTCGTGCAGGTTGCGGCCGAAATAATAGAGCTGCGGCCCCTCGGCGCCGTCGCCCCGGGGCACGTAGGCGGCCTCGGCCAGCACGATCCGGTCTTGCGGATCGGTGAAGGCCAGCCCGCGATCGAGCCACTCGTCGAGGACGGCGCGGGGCCGTAGGTCCCGGGTCACGCCGCCCACCAGGGACTCGAACGAGGGCGCGCTGCCCTCGGCCGTGCGCGGCAGCTTCAGGGGCTGGCCCTGTGGATCGGTGAAGGCCGGATCGGCGATCCAGCGGGCGATGATCCGGCTGGTGCGCGAGACGACCGCCGGCACGGCGCTGACCGGAGCGCCGGCCCCGCGCAGACGCCGGACCTCCTTGCGGTGGATGCCGGTGAGCAGGGAGACGCGGCTGTCGGTCTGCTCTTTGCCGGCCAGGGCGAAGTCGTATTCGGCGACGTTCACGTAAAGCTCACGCAGGAGGTCCGTCAGTCCCGGGAACGTGATGCCGCGGGCCACGAGCAGACGCACGAGCGGGCGCAGTAGCCGCGCGAGCGGCGCGTGAAGGTCTGCCCCCTCCCGCGGTGAATCGGCAGTCTCAGACATGGCTCCATCGTGACGGCTTGTGCCGTGGGATACAATCCCACTGCGGTGGCTCCGCACACCTAACCGCACTTTCGGAATTGACGTGGGATTTTTGCACACGTAGATCATAAACGTGGTCAAATTTCCCACGCATAACGTGGACAGGCAGGAATGACAGGTCGAACACGCCCGCTCGTCCCGGTGGCGATGCCGCCTCTCACGCTTCCCGCTTCGCGTGCCGCCGCCCGTATGCGGTTGAGCGATCCCATTCCGCGGCTGCGGCGCCTCGTCTGCGTCTTCGCCGCGTTCACCCTGCCCGTCCTCGGGGTCGGCGTCGCGGAAACGGTCCACCGCGCCATCGCACCGAAGACGTCGCAGGCCGCCGCACCCGTCATCCCCTCAGACGGGGCGGCGGAACCCTCAGGTGTCGTCACGCCAGCGCGCGCCGCCCGAACCATGAGAACGGCCGCGCGAGCGACCGAAATCCCGGCGGTGCAGTCGTGATTGCCCTGTCCGGATCCGATCGCCCGCAGCCGGCCCCGGCCTGCGGCGGAGCGGCCGTCCTCGATCTCGCTCTCTGCCTGATCCTGTCCGTGACAGTCGTCGGCCTGCTCCTCCTGGCCCTCTGATCCCGTGGCCTCGCCGCGTTCCAGAACGAGAAATCCATGACCTCAAGGTTCCATGCTGCCCTCACGGGCACGGCGATCGGCTGCCTCGCCCTCACAGCTCAGGCCGCGGATCTGCCCCGGCGCGCACCGCCCCCGCCGCTGCCGCCCGCGCTACCGGTCTTCACGTGGACCGGATTCTACGCGGGTGTGAATGCGGGGTATGCCTTCCGCACGGGAATCAGCGGATTCACCGATCCGACCTACGGAGCCGCCACCGGCGGCGGGCGGTCCGGCGGCTTCGCCGGCGGAGGACAGATCGGCTACAATTATCAGCTGACGCCGGGCTCCGGCTTCGTAGTCGGCGTCGAAACCGACCTCCAGGGCACGGCCTTCGCGAAGGCGGACGCGGCTTATCTCGGCACGACGCCTTACTACAGCGTCCGGCCCAGCCTGGACTATTTCGGGACGGTCCGCGGCCGGCTCGGCTACGCGTTCGATCGCGTCCTCGTCTACGGCACCGGCGGCTTCGCGTATGGCGGCGGTGCCCGTTCAACCTATGCGGGATCTTATCCCTACGCCCTCCCGTCCACCGATCGGACAGGCTACGCGGCCGGCGGCGGCATCGAGTACGCCTTCACCGAGAAGCTCTCCGTCAAAGTGGAGGCCCTCTATCTCCACCTCGGCCGAGGATCGGCTGCCGCGACGTATTACAACGCCAGCGTTCCGGCATATTATGGTGCCGGCAAACAGGATTCCGGGTTCGCTCTGGTTCGAGCCGGTGTAAACTACCGCTTCTGAGTAATATTGCCCGGCCGAGTACTTGACGGATCGACCGAGCTCGGTCGCAATGGCTAGCGTTCGGCTTCGCGAATCCGTCGGCCGCGTGCACCTGTTCTCGGCCGGCGGGGGCGGTGATGCCGAATGCCGCGCGGGCCTCGCTCCGCGGGACCAGGGGTCTTCGCCGACAGGATCGACCGTGACCGTTCCGAGCCCGACTTCCCTGACGATTGTCTCGCTCGCCTTCGGGCTCGTGGCCTGCGCCGTCTCGGCGCAAGCTCAGGAAATCGTCCCGCCCGGCTCGGCCGGCGGCGGTGGCATCCTGATCTACGGGAATTTCTGCGGCCCCGGCAGTCGCGGACCTGGATACCCGCCGATCGATGCCCTGGATCGCGCCTGTGCGCACCACGACGCGTGCTATCCCGAACCGGCCTCGGGGAGGCTGCCGACCTGCGCCTGCAACGGTCGCCTCCAGCGCGAGGCCGGAGCGGTCGCCAGGGACCCGCGCGCGCCGGCTCAGACCCGACAGACCGCGCAGTTCATCTCGGATTTCGCCGCGGCGCTGCCCTGCCAGTAGGCAGCACCGCAGGACGGGTCAAGCTGCGTCGGCCGGATTGGCGGCGGCCTTGGGACCTCCCTTGGCCACACCCACCAGGGCCGGCCGGAGCACGCGCTCGCCGATGACGTAGCCCGCCTGCACGACCTGCACGACCGTTCCTGCCGGAACCTCGGCATTCGGCACCTCGAACATCGCCTGGTGGCGGTTGGGATCGAACCTCTGGCCCTGCGGCTCGACGATCTTCACGCCGTGGCGCTCGAGGGTCTTGCCGAGGTCGCGCTCGGTCAGTTCGATGCCGTCGATCAGGCCCTTCAGGGCGCCGTCGGCCGAGGCCTTCGCGTCAGCCGGGACACTGTCGAGGGCACGGCGGATGTTGTCGGCGACGTTGAGCACGTCCCGGGCGAAGTTGGTTACCGCGTAGGCCCGGGCGTCGGCGACTTCACGCTCCGTGCGGCGCCGCAGATTCTCCATCTCGGCGAGGGTGCGCAGCATCCGGTCCTTCAGTTCGTCGCGCTCGGCGGTGAGCAGGGCCAGGGCCTCCGCGACGGGATCGACCGAGGCCGACCCGGCGCCCAGATCCGCGGGCGCGGAATCCTGCGCGGCACCGGCACCGGCTTCGACCGTGGTCTGGCGCTGGTCATCCTGGATCATGTCGTTGCTCGTCATCACGGTTCAGTCGTCGGCGGGAATCGGTGCGGGAAGGTCGGATTCGGCGCTGATATCTGACCGAGGGGCCACGAAATCAACCCGTCCGCTCACGCCTCCCTTGGCGGGGGCGCAGCCACCAGCGCCTCCAGTCCCTCGGCCTTGAGAGTGGCGACGTCGTGCGCGAACACGTCCATCACCGCGCTGCGGATCGCGGCCTGCCGGTCGGGCTGGGTCACCCGCGTGCCGGTGAGGTCGGTGACGTAGAAGACATCCACAGCCCGCTCGCCGAAGGTCGCCACGTGGGCCGAGGTGATGTTCAGCGACAGCCGGCCGAAGGCCGTCGTCAGCTCGTAGAGGAGGCCCGGCCGGTCGAGGCCGGTCACCTCCACGACGGTTTCCCGGCTCGACAGGGCGTTGTCGATGATGACGTCCGGCGGCACCGGGAAGGTCTTGGCGCGGGTGCTCGACGGCGGATGCTTGTCGGCGACGAGGTCGGCGATGCGGATCTCCCCTTCAGCGCCCGCTCGATCGCCGCCGTGATGCGCTTGGTTCGGCGCAGCTCGTCCTCGTCGCGCTCGAAGGCGCGGGAGATGAAGATCGTGTCCAGGGCGAAGCCGTCGGTGGTCGTGAAGATCTGCGCGTCGACGATGTTGCTGCCGGCCGCCGCGCAGGCGCCGGTCACGATGGCGAGCAGGCGCGGATGATCCGGCGAGTAGATCGTGATCTCGGTCACGCCCCGCACGGGATCGAGACCGACGTCGGTCGCGCTGGTCCGGCCGTCCGCGAGGGCGTCGCGCAGGAAGATCGCGTTCTTGAGCTGCCGCGTGCCGTCGACCTTGAGCCAGTAGGCTTGGCTGTGCCGACCCGCATAGGCGTCGAACTCCTCTGAGGCCCAGCCGGGCAGCTGCTCGCGCAGACCCATCTGGACGAGGCGCACCCGGTCCGTGCGGGCGATCTCGGAATGCCCCCCCGACAGGTAGACCTCTGTCTCGTCGTACAGGGTGCGGACCAGCGTGCCCTTCCAGGCGGTCCAGACTCCGGGGCCGACCGCCGTGATATCCGCCACGGTCAGGATCGTCAGGAGCTTCAGCCGCTCCAGGCTCTGCACGCTCGCGGCGAAGCGCTCGATCGTCTTGGCGTCCGAGAGGTCGCGGCTCTGCGCCGTCATGGACATCAGCAGATGGTGTTCCACGAGCCAGCGCACCGTCTCGGTCTCGGCCTGGTTCAGGCCGAAGCGCGGGCAGAGCTTCTCGGCGATGGCGGCGCCGGCGACCGAGTGGTCTTCCGGCCGGCCCTTGGCGATGTCGTGCAGCAGAACCGCCGCGTAGAGCGCCGTGCGGTTGTGGATCGTGTGCACGAGGCGCGAGACCAGCGGATAGGTCTCCTGAGCCCGACCCGATCTCGATGTCGGCCAGCACGCCGACCGTGCGCAGCAGGTGCTCGTCCACCGTGAAGTGGTGGTACATGTTGAACTGCATCATCGCGACGATGCGGCCGAAATCCGGAATGAAGCGGCCGAGCACGCCCGCCTCGTTCATCTCGCGCAATGCCTCCTCCGGCGCGTTCCGCGAGGTGAGGATTTCGACGAACAGGCGGTTCGCCTCGGGATCGACGCGCAGCGACGGGTTGACGAGGCGCAGGGACCGGTTGGCCAGCCGCTTCGCGTCCGGATGGATCGCGAGGTTGTGGCGGTCGGCGAGCCAGAACAGCCGGATCAGGTTGACCGGGTCGCGCTCGAAGGCATCCTCCGCGCGCAGGTTCACCCGGCCGTGGTCGATCCAGAAATCCTCCGCCTCGATCGCGGTCGCCCGGAAGCGGTCGCGGAACCGGCCGATCCAGCGGTCGAGAACCGGCGTGCGCTTGGCGTGGCGCGCCTCAAGCTCCGCACACACGATGGCGGTGAGGTCGCCGACATCCTTGGCGACGCGAAAATACGCCTTCATGAAGCGCTCGACGCCCGACAGTCCGCCGCGGGCCTCGTACCCAAAGCGTTCGGCGATCCGCGGCTGCAATCCGAAGGACAGGCGCTCTTCCGCGCGCTTCGTCGCGAAGTGCATGTGGCAGCGGACCCGCCACAGGAACTCGTCGCAGCGCTCGAACAACGCGTATTCGTCCGGAGTGAACAGGCCGGCGCTCACGAGTTCGATCTGGTCGCGCACGCGGTAGGTGTATTTGGCGATCCAGAATAGCGTGTTCAGGTCGCGCAGGCCGCCCTTGCCGTCCTTGACGTTGGGCTCGACGAGGTAGCGGGAGGTGCCGGCCTTCGAAACGCGCAGGTCGCGCTCGCGCAGCTTCGCCTCGACGAATTCGGAGGCGGACCCGACCACCAGTTCGGCGTCGAACCGCGTCACGAGTTCCTCGTAGAGGATCCGGGTGCCGAACAGGTATCGCGCTTCGAGGAGGGCGGTGCGGATCGTCATGTCGGCCCGCGCCTCGCGCAGGCACTCCTCCACCGATCGTGTGGCGTGGCCGACCTTCAGCTTCAGGTCCCACAGGACGTAGAGCATCCCCTCGACGACGCTCTCCGACCACGCGGTCTGCTTGTAGGGCAGCAGGAACAGCAGATCGATGTCCGAGCCCGGCGCCATCGTGCCCCGGCCGTAGCCGCCGGTGGCGACCACCGCGAGCTGCTCGCCGGTCGAGGGATTGTCGTTGGGATAGAGCCGCCAGACCACGGCGTCGTGGATCGCACGGACCACCGCATCGGTGAGGTTCGAGAGCGTTTGCGCGCAGCGCAGACCGTTGCGGTCCTCGAGGAGCTGCGCCTCGGCGGCGCGATGGCCCTCCTCGATCACCCGGCGCAACTGCGGCACCAGCGCGGCCCTGAGCTTGGTGGGCTCGCGGGCCTCGCGGTCGAGGTTCTCCAGGACCGTGTTGAGGGCGGCGACGGGATCGAACATGGCTCCCGTTAGCATGATATCCCTACGCCGCCAGCCATCCGGCCCCCGTGGTCATTCCGCCGCCGGGAGGTCGAGTGCGAGCAGCCGCGCCGTCCGGTTGCGGGACGCACCCCGCGGCTCGGTCTCGCTCGCCTGACGCCGGGCGTCGGCGATGGCCGCGTGCACGCCGTCCACCGCCAGTATCAGGGCGCTCACCGTGCGGGAATCGATGCTGCGCTCGCGGGCATAGCAGACCACGTCGGCCACCAGCCCGTCGGTCTCGATCGCGATCGTGTCCAATCCGGAACTGGTCGTCGCCGCACGCACCTCGCGCATGATGTCGAGCAGCCGGTCGAGCACGACGTCCACGCGCTCCCGGCGCTTGCGGGCGAGCCGCTGTCCGATCCAGGCGATGCCGGAGCCGATCGTGCCGCCGAAGAAGGCGAAGAGGTAGATGTAGTCCTCGTAGCGATCGAGGAAGGTCTGCTGCTCGCGCTCGAAATAGTCGACCGCACCGGGATGGTTCGGGAGGCGCGCGGAGGTCGCCGCCACCGTCGTGTCGAAGTCCGGCGCCTTCATCAACTTGGCAACCGGCGCCGCCGAGGCGAGCCGCGAGCGCCATTCGAACAGGTGCTGCGTCGCCGAGGCGACCGCGACGCGGCTGACCGTGCCCCGGGCCATCAGGCGATAGGAGGCGCCGACGGTCTTGATCTCCTCGTCGGGCCGCTTCGGTCGACCACCGAAGGTGCCCGCCGGGATGGTCACGGCTTGCAACTCCGGGAAGCGTTGCAGGATCGCGTCGCCATCCGGGATCGAGACGAAGCCGATCTTGCGGTCCGGCGAACCCAGTTCGACGGCGTGCACCATCCCGGCCGCCGCCTTCGATGCGGGGCTGGCGATGATCGCGACCGCGTCGACCCGTTTGTCGGCGAGGGCGGCCGTGACCTCGCCGACCTTCAGCGGCACCACGACGACGTGGCCGGGCTCCGCCTCGGCGGCTGCATGGCTATCCTCCGGCGCGTCCTCGGCCGCGCTGTCGGGCAGCAGGTCGTAGAAGGAGAGCAGATTCGTCAGGAACGGCAGGTCGGCACTGTGGCGGACGACGATGCCGAGCCGCTTGCGTGCGAGCGCGGGGACGTCGTCGATGTCGGCGGCCTCGGGGGCGGCGATTACCAGGGCCTCGTCGTGCAGGATCGCTAGGGTCAGCCCGTTCTCGGGCAGGAACACGTCCGGCCGGACCACCGCGAGGTCGGCCTTGTTCCGCTGGAGTGCCAGGGCGCTGTCACGGACATCGCCGTACCGGACGACCTTGAGGCGCACATCCTCGCGCGCCCGGTCGAGGGCGCTGGCATAGGCCTCGATCAGGGCGGCCTCGGGTCCGTCCTGGGGGCCGACCGCGACCGTGAGCGTGTTCGGACGCGACAGGTAGACGATGGCGGCCGCGGCCGCGGCGAGCCCCAGGGCGACGAGGACCAAGAGCCACTCGCGCCGCATCAGAATCGCCGCCCACGCCTGCAGGCGCCGCCTGCGGCCTTGATGGCGATCGGACGAAGAACGGTGGTTCGGGCCATCGCCGAGCCTGTCGCGTTGCGCACGTTCCATAGCCGAGTCATGGAACGCAAACCTGTCGAGATCGTGAAGAACCGGTGAAACCTCCAATCGTTGCAGGATCCGCGCCAGAACGCCGCGACCGGGCGATCAAGCCGCCGGGGCCGGTGAGCCCAGCCTGGCTCGAGCGAGCCGCGCTTCATTATCTGGAGCGCTACAGCGCCTCGACCGAGATGCTGCGCCGGACCCTGGCGCGCCGGGTCCAGAAGCGGGCGCGAGCTCGGGGCGAGGATCCCCAGGGCTTCGCGGACCTCGTCGCCGCCACCGTCGCAAGGGCAGTCTCGGCCGGGCTCGTGGACGATGCGCGTTTCGCCGATACCCGGCTCGCCACTCTGCGCCGACGCGGCACGTCGAGCCGCGGCGTCTCGGCCAAGCTCGCCGCGAAGGGCATCCCGCGGGCCGTGGTCGAAGCCGCCATGCAGGCCGAGCGCGAGGCCCTGGCCGACGGGGACGCGGACCGGATCGAGGATCAATCCGCCCGGGCCTATGCCAAGCGGCGGCGGCTGGGTCCGCATCGCCGGTCGGACCAGCGGGCCGCCTATCGGGACAGGGATCTCGCAGCGCTGGCGCGGGCCGGGTTCGGCTACGACCTCGCCCGGCGGATCGTCGACGAGGAGCCGGACATGCCGGCCTGACGGGTGCGTCATCGCGGCTCGGGGCAAAGGACTCGTCCGCCTTGCACCTTCGGCCGGGTTGTTCATTGTCTGTTCGATGGACGAGACCCTTGCCAAGAAGCTGCGCATCCTGGCCGATGCCGCGAAATACGATGCGTCCTGCGCCTCGTCGGCGGCGCCGAAGCGCGCGGCCGGCAAGGACGGCCTCGGCTCCACTACCGGGGCCGGAATCTGCCACGCCTACACGCCAGACGGGCGCTGCGTGTCGCTTCTGAAGATCCTGCTGACCAACTGGTGCCTGTTCGATTGCGCCTACTGCGTGAACCGACGGTCCTCGAACGTGCGGCGGGCGAAATTCACGGTCGAGGAGGTCGTGAATCTCACGCTGAATTTCTACCGGCGCAACTACATCGAGGGCCTGTTCCTGTCCTCCGGCATCATCAAGTCGCCGGACCACACGATGGAACTGCTCACCCGCGTGGCGAAGTCGTTGCGGCGCGATCATGGCTTTGCCGGCTACATCCACCTGAAGTCGATCCCCGAGGCGAGCCCCTGGCTGATCGAGGAGGCCGGCCTCTACGCCGACCGGCTGTCGATCAACGTCGAGCTGCCCACCGAGGCGAGCCTGGAGCGCCTCGCCCCAGAGAAGGACGGCGCCGCGATCCAAGGCGCGATGGCGCAGATCGGCGAGCGGATCATGGAGGCGAAGGCCGAGAAGCGACGCTTCTCGCCGGCCGGCCACTCGACGCAGGTGATCGTGGGGGCGGATGCCACCACCGACGAGGCACTGATCCGCAAGAGCGCGCTGCTCTATGGCAGCGTCGGCCTGAAGCGGGTCTATTACTCCGCGTTCAGCCCGATCCCGGACGGTTCGGCGATCCTGCCGCCGAAGCCGCCGCCGCTCCAGCGCGAGCACCGGCTCTACCAGGCCGACTGGCTGCTCCGGTACTACGCGTTCACCCCCAACGACGTCGCCGATGCGGCCGAAGGCGGCATGCTCGCCCTCGACATCGATCCGAAGCTCGCCTGGGCGCTGAAGCACCGGGACAAGTTCCCCGTGGACGTCAACAAGGCCGATCGGGAATGGCTGCTACGGGTGCCGGGGCTCGGGGCGCGGGCGGTCGACAAGATCGTCCAGGCGCGCCGCCACACGACCCTGCGCCTGGACGACGTCGCCCGTCTCACGACGGGCCTGAAGCGGGCGCGGCCGTTCCTCGTGGCCGCCGATCACCGCCCGGTCGGTCTCACGGATCGGCTCGACCTGCGGACGCGGCTCGTCGAGCCGGCGGCCCAGCTGAGTTTGTTTTGATGCGAGCGGGAAACGTGCCTTCCCCTCTCTCCCCGCTGAGGGGGAGGGGATGCGCGAACGCCGTGCGCCGTCGCTTTGCGTCCGGGCGCCGATCTCACCGGTTTTCGCCTTGCCGTCCGGAGCCTCGTCGCCCAGGGTGTCCCGCCCGAGGCGGTGACATGGTCGGTGACTGATTCGCCTGGCCTGTTCGGCGCCTTGTCGGCCGAGGTCCCCGGAGCGCCGCTGGCACTGCCGAAACCGGTTGCCGGCCTGATCCCCCAGGTGGTTCCGCACCGCGATCCGGAACGCTACGGCCTGCTCTACGCGTTGATCTGGCGGGTCTGCCGAGGCGAGCGGCACCTGATGGAGGTCGGCAGTGACCCGCTGGTCTACCGCCTGCACCGGATGGCGAAGGCGATCGGGCGCGACCTGCACAAAATGCACGCCTTCCTGCGCTTCCGTCGATCGGAGGACAGTCGCGGTGAACACTACGTCGCGTGGTTCGAGCCGGATCACCACATCCTGGAGGCCGCCGCACCGTTCTTTGTCAACCGCTTCCGCGGGATGCGCTGGTCGATCCTGACGCCGGAGGGTTCGGCCCATTGGGACACCGAGACCCTGACCTTCGGACCGCCCGGGGACCGGACGCAGCTGCCCGCCGGCGACGAGTTCGAGGCCGGTTGGCAGACTTACTACGAGAGCACATTCAACCCGGCTCGCACCAACCTCAAGGCGATGCGGGCCGAAATGCCCAAGAAATACTGGCGCAACATGCCCGAGACGGCCGCGATCCCCGCCCTGGTGCGCGCGGCGGCCGGGCGCACCGAAGCGATGATCGAGAGGGAGCCGACCGTGCCCACACGCCGCGAACCCGCCCGCGCCGTCGCCGCGATGGCGGACCAGGATCCCAAGACCCTGGACGAGCTGAACGCGATCATCCGCCGGACCGAGCCGCTCGTGCCGGGCGCGACCCAGGCCGTGCTCGGCGAGGGGCCGGTGGGCGCCACGATCGCCTTCGTGGGTGAGCAGCCCGGCGACCAGGAGGACCGACAGGGCCGTCCCTTCGTCGGGCCGGCCGGGCAGCTCTTGTCCCGCGCCATGGCGGAGGCCGGGATCGACCGCGGAGCAAGCTATCTCACGAACGCGGTTAAGCACTTCAAGTTCGAGGAGCGCGGCAAGCGCCGCATCCATCAGAAGCCGACGGCCGGCGAGGTCAGCCATTATCGCTGGTGGCTCGATCGGGAACTGGAGTTCGTGGCGCCCAAGCTCGTGGTGGCGCTCGGCGCGACCGCCGTGCTGGCGCTGACCGGCAAGGCGGTCCCGATCACCTGGGCGCGCGGGCCGTTCCGGTTCGACCGGCACGACAACCGCTTCCAGGGATTCATAACCGTGCACCCGTCCTACCTCCTGCGCTTGCCAGATGAGGCGAAGGCGGAGGCCTACGCGGCCTTCGTGGACGACCTGCGCCGGGTGGAAACGCTGGGGCGGGAACTCGCCGCCTGATCCGCGCGCGGCGGCCTAACTCTGGTAGGGTGGGCCGATCCTCGATTCTTCCGGTGCCGGATCCATGGACAGGCACGTTGCCCTCGACATTCTGCGTTCCAACCAGGCCGAGCTGCGCCGGCGCGGGGTGCTGCATGCCGCCTTGTTCGGCTCGGTCGCCAGGGGGAAGCGCGGGCGGACAGCGATCTCGACGTGATGATCGACATCGATGCGCCCGTTGTGGGGGGATCTACGGCTATGTGGGCCTTTGCCACTTCATCGATGACCTGTTTCCGATCCGGGTCGACGTGGCGAACCGGGCGGCACTGAAGGATCGAGTCCGCGCGCAGGCCGAGCATGATGCCGTTTTCGCCTTCTGAGCGCGAGCGGACGGTCTGCTCAGACATCATCGCCAACGCGGAGCGCGCAACTCGTTTCGTTGCCGGGCTCACGCTCGAGACATTCGAGGCAGACGAGCGCACCCACTTCGCGGTCGTGCGCTGCCTGGAGATCATTTCGGAGGCGAGCCGCCGATCGAGCGCCGAGACGAAGACCAGGTATCCTGACGTGCCGTGGCGACAGATCGCGGATGCGGGCAACGTCTATCGCCACAGCTATCACCGGGTGACGCTGGACATCGTCTGGCTCACCGTCCACCACGAACTGCCCGTTCTGGTCGCGGCCTGCCGCGCTGAGCTGGACCGCGTGCCCGACTCCTGATCGCCCCGAGCCGCCTGAGCCCATGACCGACTCGAAGCCCGCGTCGAGCCCCGAGACCAAGCCCGTCGGCCCCGGCGATCAGGTGATCCTGGTCGATGGCTCGTCTTTCATCTTCCGGGCCTATTTCCAGTCGATCAACCAGGACCAGAAGTACAATTCCCGCCCCTCCGACGGGCTGCCCACCGGCGCCGTCCGCCTGTTCTGCACCAAGATCGCGCAGTTCCTGCAGGACGGGGCCGCGGGCACGATGCCGACCCATCTCGGCATCGTCTTCGACAAGTCCGAGGGCTCGTTCCGCAAGGAGATGTTCCCGGACTACAAGGGGCATCGTCCTGACGCCCCCGATGACCTCAAGCGCCAGATGCCGCTGATGCGCGACGCGGTGCGGGCCTTCGGCCTGCACGCCGTGGAGCTGGAGCGTTACGAGGCCGACGACCTGATCGCCACCTACACCCGGCAGGCGGAGGCGCGGGGCGCAGGCGTCATCATCGTCTCCTCCGACAAGGACCTGATGCAGCTCGTCGGGCCGCAGGTTCGGTTCTACGATTTCGAATCCGGGGCCAAGGGCAAACCCGGCTACCGGCCCGAGCGCAACCTCGATGTCGAGGCGATCGTCGCCAAGTGGGAGGGCCTGCAGCCGAACCAGATCGGCGACGCCCTGGCGCTCATCGGCGACACCTCCGACAACGTCCCGGGGGTGCCCGGCATCGGTCTGAAGATCCGCCGCGGCGCTGATCAAGGAGTTCGGCAGCCTCGACGCCCTGCTGGAGCGGGCGGGCGAGATCAAGCAGCCCAAGCGCCGGGAGACGCTGCTGGCCAACGTCGATCAGGCCAAGCTTTCGCGCAAGCTCGTCGCGCTGATGGAGGACGTGCCTGTTCCGGTGGCGCTCGACGACCTCGGCGTGCCCCAGCCCGATCCGGAGAAGCTGGTCGGCTTCCTGAAGGCGATGGAGTTCAACACGCTCACGCGCCGCATCGCCCAGATGCTGCATGTGGACCCGGAGGCCGTGAAGCCGGACCCGGCTCTTCTGCCCGGCGCGCGGCCGCAGGGCTCCGGCAACGACGCAGTGCCGTTCTTCGGCGATTCCGTGCCCTCGGACCCCGAGACCGCGGCCGCCGGAGCCGAGCGCCCTCCCGGCGCAGCTCCGCCTGAGGGCGGGGAGGTCGATCCCTTCGCCGATCTCGATCTGCCGGACGCCCCGGCCAAACCCCGCGCGCCCGTGGAGGCGACCCCCGGCAATGTGGTGGCGGCCCGGGCCGCGGAGGCCGTGGCGCCATTCGACACCGCCGCCTACGAGACCGTCGCATCCCTGGAGCAGCTCGACGCCTGGATCGCCCTGAGCCAGGAGGCCGGGGTCATCGCGGTCGACACCGAGACCGACTCGCTGGACGCCCACAGGGCCGGGCTCGTCGGCGTGTCGCTGGCGGTCGCCACCGGCCGGGCCTGCTACATCCCGCTGGCCCACGTGCAGGCGGCGAAGGTGCAGGCCGACGCCACGGATCTGTTCGGCGAGGGCGCCGCGTCCTCCGACGTGGTCGAGCCGGTTCCGGGCCAGATCCCCCTGAAGGACGCCATCGCCCGGCTGAAGCCCCTCCTGGAGGATCCGGGCGTCCTGAAGGTCGGCCAGAACCTGAAATACGACTGGGTCGTGCTCGCCCGCTACGGAATCGAGGTGGCGCCCTTCGACGACACGATGCTGATCTCCTACGTGCTCGATGCCGGGAAGGGCGGCCACGGCATGGACGAGCTGGCCCGCCGCCATCTCGGCCACCAGCCGATCACGTTCTCCGACGTGGCTGGGACCGGCCGCAACAAGGTCAGCTTCGACCGCGTCGCCATCGACAAGGCCACGGCCTACGCGGCCGAGGACGCGGACGTCACCCTGCGCCTGTGGCGGATGATGAAGCCCCGTCTCGTCGCCGAGCACCGGGTGGCCGTCTACGAGACCCTGGAACGGCCTCTCGTCCCGGTGATCGCCCGGATGGAGCAGCGCGGCATCCGGGTCGACCGGGAGATGCTGAGCCGGCTCTCGGGGGACTTCTCGCAGATCCTGGTGCGCCTGGAGGAGGAGATCCAGGAGGATGCCGGCGAGAAATTCTCCGTAGGCTCGCCCAAGCAGATCGGCGACATCCTGTTCGGGAAAATGGGCCTGCCGGGCGCGAAGAAGACGCCGTCCGGCCAGTGGGCGACGCCCGCCACGCTCCTGGAGGAACTGGCCCAGGCCGGCCACGAATTGCCCAAGAAGATCCTGGAGTGGCGGCAGCTCTCGAAGCTGAAATCCACCTACACCGACTCCCTCCAGACGCATGCCGACCGGGAGACGGCGCGGGTCCACACCTCGTTCTCGCTGGCGGCCACCACCACGGGCCGGCTCTCATCGTCGGAGCCGAACCTCCAGAACATCCCGATCCGCACCGAGGAGGGGCGGCGCATCCGCCGGGCCTTCGTGGCCGCGCCCGGCAACCGGCTGATCTCGGCGGATTATTCCCAGATCGAATTGCGCCTCCTGGCCCACATGGCCGACATCCCGGAACTCCGGAAGGCCTTCGCGGACGGGATCGACATCCACGCGGCCACGGCCTCCGCGATGTTCGGCGTGCCGCTCAAGGAGATGACGCCCGATCTGCGGCGGCGGGCCAAGACCATCAATTTCGGCATCATCTACGGCATTTCGGCCTTCGGGCTGGCCGACCGCCTCGGCATCGGCCGGGAGGAGGCGTCGGCGTTCATCAAGCAGTATTTCGAGCAGTTCCCCGGAATCCGCGACTACATCGATTCCACCAAGAAGATCTGCCGCGACAAGGGCTATGTCACGACGCTGTTCGGCCGCGTCTGCCACTATCCGCAGATCCGCTCCAACAACCCGTCCGAGCGCGCCAGCGTCGAGCGGCAGGCGATCAACGCGCCGATCCAGGGTTCGGCCGCCGACATCATCCGACGGGCCATGGCGCGGATGGAGGCGGCCCTCGCCGCCAGGAAGCTCGGCGCCCGGATGCTGTTGCAGGTGCACGACGAACTGGTGTTCGAGGTCGCCGAGGACGAGGTCGAGACGACGATCCCGGTCATCGCCTCGGTGATGGAGGAGGCTCCGGCCCCGGCCTTGACGTTGAAGGTGCCGCTGGTGGTGGAGGCCAAGGCGGCGGGGAACTGGCAGGAGGCGCATTGACCCCGCCGTCGTGGACGGCGGCCGCGACCGCCGAGGGGCCTCATCGGATCGGGGATCGAGCGGCCCGCCGTCGCGCACGCGGCGACGCAAACCATCCGCGCAGCAGCCGCGACGGCCCTCAGATCCGGGTTGCTCCGCTAGACACGCCAAGTCGCATGCCAAGTCAGATGCGTCCGCGTTCGAACTGAGCAGGCACGTTCGAACGTCCGTCGTCGATCGAACAGGCAACCTTGGAGATACCGTCAAAGCGGTCCATACGCCCGAAGCCTCATGAACTGCATCGCCTTTATCTTGTGACCGACTCCTCTCTTTCCTCGCCGGCGGCGGCGAGGCCGCGCGGATGATCCGCGCGCGCGACTGGTCCGGCCATCCGCTCGGCCCCCGGAGACGTGGCCGGCGGAGTTCCGCGCGGCGCTCTCGCTCGTGCTCAACTCGCCGGAATCGATGATCCTGGCTTGGGGGCCGGATCTCCACTTCTTCTTCAACGACACCTACGTCCCGCTGCTCGGGCCGCGGCTTTCCTGGGCGATGGGGGCGCGGTTCGACGAGGTCTGGGCCGATGCCCTCGATCAGGCCAGGCCGATCATCGACGCCGCCCTGGCGGGCAGGCCGGAGAGGTTCGTCGACCTGCCGTGGACGCTCGACACCGACCGGGGCGCCCGGGACACGTGGTGGAGCTTCTCGTATTCCCGGGTGCTCGATGCCGAGGGCCGCGTCGTGGGCCTGTTCATCCTCACCAACGAGACCACCGCCCGCGTGCGCGCTGACGCCGCTCTCAAGGAGAGCCAGGACCGGCTGGAAACCGCCCTCACGGAGCTGCGCGACCTCAACGCGTCCCTGGCGCGGCAGGTCGAGGAGCGCACCGCCGACCGCAACGCCCTGTGGACCCTCTCGTCCGACATGATGCTGCGCTGCCAGTTCGACGGGACGATCACCGCGGTAAACCCCGCCTGGACGGAGGTGCTGGGTGGCTGGAGGACGACCTGATCGGGATCAAGCTGATCGACGTCGTCCATCCGGACGATCTGGCCCGCACAATCGAGGGGGCGCGACAGCTCTCGGCCGGCGGCAGCCTCGCGCGGTTCGACAACCGCTACCGTCACCGGGACGGGACCTATCGGTGGATCAGCTGGTCGGCCCGGTCGGGCCAGGGTGTGATCAACGCCGTCGGGCGCGACTTCACCGCGGAGCGCGAGCGCGCCGATGCCCTGGCGGCCGCCGAGGAGGCCCTGCGGCAGTCGCAGAAGATGGAAGCGGTGGGGCAGCTCACCGGCGGGATCGCCCACGACTTCAACAACCTGCTCGCGGGCATCTCCGGATCGCTCGAGATGATCCAGACCCGCCTAGGCCAGGGCCGCGTCATGGACGTCGACCGCTACATCAACGCCGCGCAGGGGGCGTCCAAGCGGGCCGCCGCCCTGACCCACCGGCTGCTCGCCTTCTCGCGGCGACAGACCCTGGATCCGAAGCCCACCGACGTGAACCGGCTGGTCGCCGGCATGGAGGAATTGATCCGGCGCACCGTGGGTCCCGCCGTGATCGTCGAGGTGGTCGGCGCCGCGGGCCTCTGGCCGGCCCTTGTCGATCCGCCGCAGCTCGAGAACGCGCTCCTCAACCTCTGCATCAACGCCCGGGACGCGATGCCGGAGGGCGGCCGGATCTCGATTGCGACCGCCAATGCCCGGCTCGACGCGCGTGCCGCCCGGCGCCACGACATGCCACCCGGTCAGTACCTCTCGCTCTGCGTGACCGATACCGGCATCGGCATGCCGCCGGACATCGTCGGCAGGGTGTTCGAGCCGTTCTTCACCACGAAGCCGCTGGGGCAGGGCACCGGCCTCGGCCTGTCGATGATCTACGGCTTCGCGCATCAATCCGGCGGACAGGTCCGGATCAACTCCGAGGTCGACAAGGGCACCGCGGTCTGCCTTTACCTGCCGCGCCATCGCGGTGCGGTGGCGGACGAGGACCCGCACGCCGCCTTGGGGCGCCGCCGCGGGCCGCGCCGGGGGAGACCGTGCTGGTGGTCGACGACGAGCCGACCGTGCGCATGCTGGTCACCGAGGTTCTGGAGGATTTGGGCTACACGGCCATCGAGGCCGCCGACAGTGTCGCCGGTCTGAAGGTGCTGCAATCCGACGTGCGCATCGACCTGCTGGTCTCCGATATCGGGCTGCCGGGCGGCATGAACGGGCGCCAGATGGCCGAGGCGGGACGGCTCTCGCGCCCGGGGCTGAAGGTGCTGTTCGTCACTGGCTACGCGGAGACCGCGGTGCTCGGCTACGGCGAGCTGGAGACCGGGATGCAGGTCATCACCAAGCCGTTCGTGGTGGAGGTGCTGGGTGCCCGCATCCGCGAGATGATCGGAACGGCTTGACCGCACGGCCGGTTCGGCCTCATCGGCCGGAAACGGCGGGGAGGAGACACGCCATGCGGGCGCTGCTGTGCACGAAGCTCGACGGGCCGGAGCATCTGGAAATCGCGGAGCGTCCCGATCCGGTCCCGAGTCCCGGACAGGCCCTGGTGCGGATGCGCCTCGCGGCGCTGAACTTCTTCGACACGCTGATCGTGGCTGGGCGCTACCAGGTGAAGCCGCCGCTGCCGTTCTCGCCGGGTGGCGAAGGGGTCGGCGTCGTCGAGGCGCTGGGGGAGGGGACGTCGGAGGTCGCCGTGGGCGACCGGGTGATCGTCCACGCGGGCCACGGCTGCTGCGCGGAGCTGATCGCCCTCGATGCCACCAAGCTCACGCCGGTCCCGGACGGCGTTCCGGACGAGCAGGCAGCAGGTCTGACCATCACCTACGGCACCTCGCCTTCACGCCCTGGCGAACCGCGCACGCCTGCAACCCGGGGAGTGGCTCGCGGTTCTGGGCGCTTCCGGGGGCGTCGGCCTCGCCGCGGTGGAACTGGGGCGCTTGATGGGCGCCCGGGTGATCGCCTGCGCCTCCTCGGAGGAGAAGCTCGCCGTCGCCCGTGCCCACGGGGCCGAGGCCACGCTGGTCTACGATCCCGCGACCCTCAAGGATGAGCTGCGCCGCATCTCCGGCGGGGGTCAACGTGGTGTACGACGCGGTCGGCGATGCCTACGCGGAGCCCGCCCTGCGGGCGCTCGGCTGGCGCGGGCGTTACCTCGTCATCGGCTTCGCCGCCGGCGCCATCCCGCGGCTGCCGCTGAACCTGATGCTCCTCAAGGAACTCGACGTGCAGGGCGTCCACTGGGGCGCCTTCCTGGATCGGGAGCCGGAGGCGCATCGGGCCGACCAGCGCCGGCTCCTCGGCTGGGTGGCCGAGGGCAAGCTCACCGCGCAGGTGCACGGCCTCTACCCGCTGACGGCATTCCCGGAAGCCTTCGGCCTCCTGACCCGACGCGCCGCGGTGGGGAAGGTGCTTCTGCGGCCCTGATCGCTCAGAGCAGCCCGCGCGCCTTCGCCAGGGCGACCAGATCCGCCTGCGGGCGGGCGCCGATGTGCTGGATCACCTCGGCTGCCGCCAGCGTGCCGAGCCGAGCACTGGCGACGTGGTCGAGCCCGCGGGCGTGGCCGGCCAGGAAGCCTGCCGCGAACAGGTCGCCCGCGCCGGTCGTATCGACCACCTCATGCACCGGGCTCGCCGCGACCGCGCGGACCTCGCCGCCCTGAACCACCAAGGCGCCCTCTGCCGAACGGGTCACGAGGCCGAGCAGGTGCCGGCCGCGGGCGTTGCGCTCGTCGCGCAGCGACGCCACGGCGACCTCCGGATCGGCGGTCTCGTACAGGCTCTGCAGCTCGCCGATGTTGGCGAACAGGATATCGATGCTGCCGTCGCGGATGAGCCCGAGGAACTCGTCCCGGTAGCGGCCGACGCAGAACGCGTCCGACAGGGTGAGCGCCACGGCGTTGCCGGCCTGATGGGCGATCTGCGCAGCCTTGCGGAATGCTTTCTTGGCGGCTGGCGGATCCCAGAGATAGCCCTCAAGGTAGACGACGCGGGCAGACCCCACGAGCGCCTTGTCGACGTCGTCCGGGCTCAGGCCCTGGCAAGCGCCGAGATAGGTGCTCATCGTGCGCTCGCCATCCGGCGACACCAGCACGAAGCAGCGGGCGGTGGCCGGTCCGTCCTCGGCCGGCGGCACGGTGAAGCCGACGCCAGTCGCCTTGAGATCGTGGCTGAACAGGCCGCCTAGCTCGTCGTTCCGGACCTTGCCGACGAAGCCGGTCTTGGTCCCGAGCAGGGCCGCGCCGACGGCGGTGTTCGCGCCCGAACCGCCCGACACGATCGTAGCCGGACCCATTGCCTGGAACAGGGCCTCGGCCCGCGGCTCGTCGATGAGCTGCATCGCGCCCTTGGTGACGCCCTGTGCGGACAGGAAGGCATCGTCCGTGCGGGCGATCACGTCGACGATCGCGTTGCCGAGCACGAGGAGATCGAGGGGTTCAGTCATCCGGGCGTCCTGATTCGCGTTCGCGCCGCTGTGGCATCCGCCTCGGATCGGATCAAGCTCCGACGTCGGCCGGCGGGAGGTCGGCGAACGGGCGGGGGCGGGCAGCCTCAGGCCGGTCGGGGGCCGGTCCTGCGTCTCCCGGGTCGCGATGCGGGGCTCGATCAGTGCGCCTTCCATGCAGCGGCGGTGACGGTTCTCCGGTCCAAGCCGGCGTCAGGCCTTACCGGAAACCAGATCGCGGTCGCGAACGGGGCGTGGATCTTCGATGATCACGGCCGTGGCGTGACATCGCGCAGACGATCGATCGCGTGCCCTCACCCCGCGATCTTCTCCAGCGACACGCCGCGGGTGCGAGGCCCGAGCAGTCCCACGAGCAGCCCGGCCGCCAGCATCGCCGCCGAGATGAACAGGAACACGCCCGGCGTCCCGCCTTCACGCAGCACGAAAGCGATGACGAACCCCGTGAAGATCGCCGAGAAACGGCTCCAGGAATAGACGAAGCCCACCGCCCGGGCGCGGATGCCGGTGGGGAACAGCTCGGCCTGATAGGCATGGAAGCTGTACGACATGACGTTCGACGCCAGGGTCAGGCCGATCCCGAGCGCCACGATGACCGTGACGTCCCGCGTCTGCGCGAAAGCGAGGCCGCAGCCGATGTAGACGAGGGCGGCGGCCACGATCACGTGCTTGCGCTCGAACCGGTCGGCGATGGCGAGGCCGATCAGCGGCCCCACGGGAGCGGCCAGGGCGATCAGGGCCGTGTACGCGAGGCTCGACGTGACCGTGATCCCCTGCGCCACCAGCAGTGTCGGCACCCAGTTGGCGAAACCGTAGAAACCCACCGTCTGGAAGACGTTGAAGCCCGCCATCATCAGCGCCCGGCGGCGGTAGGGTGGAACCCAGAGGTCGCGGAACGCCCCGCGCGGTTGCACCGGCTCCGGCGCCGCGGCGACCGGTAGCGGGCGCCCGAGCTCGGTCGCGATCCGCGTCTCCAGCCGGCGCAGGACCGCGTCGGCTTCGGCCAGCCGCCCGTGCTCGACGAGCCAGCGCGGGCTCTCGGGGAGGCCCGCGCGCATCCACCAGACCACGATCGCAGCCGAGGCGCCGATCAGGACCACCCAGCGCCAGCCGTCGATGCCGAGGGCGCGATCGGGATCAGCAGATAGGACAGGAACGCGACCACCGGCACGGCGGTGAAGCCGATGCCCTGGCAGAGGGCGAAGGCCCGACCGCGGATCACCTTCGGCACCAGTTCCGAAAGGTAACTGCCGATCGTCACCATCTCCAAGCCGAGTCCGATCCCCGCGATGAGCCGCCAGAGATTGAGGCCGAAGGCATCGCTCTGGCAGGCCATGACGACGTTGGCCGCCGTGTAGGACAGGAGCGACCAAGTGAAGATCGCCCGGCGTCCGAAGCGGTCGGCGAGCCAGCCGCACAGGAGGGTGCCGATGAACAGGCCGGTGAACAGGGCGGCCACGAAGCTCGCGACGCCGCTCGCCCCGAACAGACCCGGCGTCGTCGGCGTAAGGATCCCGGCCTTGACGAGGCCCGGCGCGACGTAACCGGTGAACAGAAGGTCGTAGAGTTCGAAGAAGAAGCCGAGCCCGAGCAAGGCCACGAGGCGCCAGACCGTGGGCGTCGCGGGGAGCCGGTCGAGCCGTCCCAGGATGGTGCCGGGGTCGAGGGCGTCTTCGGCGGACTGGACCGCCGGACTCGTCGCCATGATGTTCAGTCCCATCCCGGCGCGGCCGCGCCCGGCCGGGGAGTGCCGTGGACGCGGCTGCCACGCAAGGGCGCATGCTCATGCGCCGAAGACCGACCAGCCCATGCGCTGTGTCAGCCGCTCGAGGGCGACGCGGCCGAGGTGGGAATTGCCCGCCGCGTCCAGGCCCGGCGACCAGACCGCGATCGAGGCCTTTCCCGGCGCTACCGCCAGGATGCTGCCGCCGACGCCGCTCTTGCCCGGCAGGCCGACCCGGTAGGCGAATTCGCCCGACCCGTCATAGTGGCCGCAGGTCAGCATGATGGCGTTGATGCGGCGCGCTCGTTCGGCCGAGACCACCGAGTGACCGGTCGCCGGGTTGCGGCCGTTATGCGCGAGGAACCGCCCGGCCATGGCGAGCTGTCGGCAGTTCATGGCGATGGCGCAGTGGTGGAAGTAGACGCCAAGGGTGAAGTCCACCGGATTGTCGATGACGCCGAAGGACTTCATGTAGTTGGCCAGCGCGGTGTTGCGGTAGCCCGTGCGCTTCTCCGAGGCCGCCACCGTCTCGTCGATGGCGATGGTCGAATCCTGGGCCAGGAACTGCATGAAGCGCAGGATCTCGCCGAGGGCCTCGCGGGGTTCGTGGCCCGAGAGGATCACGTCGGTGACCGCGATCGCGCCCGCGTTGATGAAGGGGTTGCGCGGCACCCCGCGCTCCCGTTCCAGCTGCACGATGGAATTGAACGGATTTCCGGAGGGCTCCCGGCCGACCCGCTTCCACAGCCGGTCGCCGACCATGCCGAGCGCCAGGGTGAGGGTGAAGACCTTCGACACGCTCTGGATCGAGAACGGGGTCTCGCTGTCGCCGCCGGTGAAGATTTGCCCCTCGGCGTCGATCACCGCCATGCCGAACTGGTTGGGATCGACACCGGCGAGTTCGGGGATGTAATCGGCGACCGTCCCTCGGTCCGGTCGCTGGGCCATCTCCTCGGAGATCTCCCGGATGACGAGGGCAAGGTCTGGCACGATCGGGCTCGGGCGTCGGGAAGCGTCGGGACCGGGCCGGTCCGCGACGTCTCGTGCGACGCAAGGTCTGGTCCAGCCGCCGCGTGATCTAGCAGCGCCCGGCGCACATGAAAACGGGGGCGAGCCGCACCTGCGCCGCCGCCCACACGGCCTTCAGCGGCGCGACACCGAACAGCGCGGCCGTCCGGCGATCACGGCGACCCCATCCGGCCGGTGCGGCCCCTCACCGCCGTTGCGCTGACAAGGGGCACTCGCTGCGGCCGCGATGACGGGATCGGACGTGACCGGCTGGATCAGGCGGCGGCGAGCGACGTCGCCATGGTTTCCTTCTTCATCAGCTCCCGGAAGAAGCCGTCGAGATGGGTCAGCTTGTCGGGCGAGCCGTCCTGGGCGATGCGGCCGCCTTCCAGCACGACGATCCGGTCGAAATCCTGGAGCGTCGAGAGGCGGTGCGCGATGGCGATGACGGTCCGGCCCTTCATCAGGTTGGCGAGCGCGTGGCGGATCGCCTGCTCGGACTCGGCGTCCAGCGCCGAGGTCGCCTCGTCGAGGAGCAGGATCGGCGAATTCTTCAGGATGGCCCGCGCGATGGCGATGCGCTGGCGCTGGCCGCCCGACAGCTTCACCCCGCGGTCGCCGACGATCGTGTCGAAGCCCTCCGGGAGGGCCTTGATGAAGTCGGTGCAATGTGCGGCCTCGGCCGCCTGCCAGAACCTCCTCGTCGGTGGCCTCGGGCCGGCCGTAGCGAATGTTCTCGCGCAGGGACCGATGGAACATCGAGACGTCCTGCGGCACCACCGTGATGGCCTCGCGCAGGGATTCCTGGGTGACCCGCTCGATCCCCTGGCCGTTGATGCGGATCGCGCCGCTCTGCACGTCGTAGAAGCGCTGGATCAGCGAGAACAGGGTCGACTTGCCGCCGCCGGACTTGCCCACGAGGCCGACGCGCTGGCCCGGCTCGATCGCGAGGTCGAAATCCGTGAAGACCGGGCGCCCGTCCGGGTAGCTGAAGGCGACGTGCTCGAACTCGATCTTGGCGCCCTGGCCGGTGAGGGGCTCCGCTTCGGGATGATCCACGAGGTCGTGGGGCTGCAGCAGGGTGTGCAGCGCCTCGGCGAGGCGGGCGGTGTGCTGCGTCGCGTCGACCAGCGCGACGGCGAGGTCGCGGGTGGCGGCAAGGATGCGGATGCCGAGGGTGCAGACAAGGACCACCTGACCGTTGGTCGCCTGGCCGGCCTCCCACATCTGGATCGCCCAGTAGAGCAGGCCGAACACCGCGAGCACGGTGAGCACAGCGTGCACGATGCGCAGCTTCTCGAGATAGAGCAGCGACGAGCGGCGCGCGCGCATCTCGGTGGCGATCGTGCCCTCGAAGCGCTGGCCCTCACGCTTGAACGCCGAGAAGGCGCGCACGAGGGACATGTTGCCGACGAGATCGACCATCTCGCCGTCCACGGAGGCCGCCTTGGCGGCGAAGTCGTGGTGCAGCGGCTTGCCGGCCGAAGCCATCTTGAACATCAGCACGACGACGGCGGCGAACACCCCCGCCAGGATTCCCGCCATGGTGAGGTTGACGGTGGCGATGTAGGCGATCGACCCGAAGGCCGCGACCGTCGGCGGCATCACGTTGAACACGAACATGTTCTCGACCGTGAAGATCGCGTTCGAGGTCGCCGTGATGCGCGACGCCAGGGTTCCCGGCTGTCGGTCGGAGAAGAAGGTCGGGGAATGGCCGGTCATGTGCCGGAACAGGTCGCGCCGGATGTCGCCGGTGATGCCCACGAAGGTGAAGGCGCCCGTCAGAGCGGCCACGCGCCAGAGCATGTTGTCGGCGGCGATGAAGGCGATGAGGACCGCGAGCGCGCTCCACACGACCGTGTTGCCCGGCCCCGGGCCCTTGGTCAGGGCATCCACCACGCCCTTCAGGGCGTAATCGGTGGAGACCGAGAAGCCGACGGCGCCCAGCACGGAGATCAGGATGACCAAGTGCGGCAGCCAGCGGCGGCGGAGGTACCGCGCGACGAAGGCGAAGGGCCTCTCGGCGTATCGGTGCAGCTCTTCCATCGCGGTGACCATTCCGTATTCGCGCGGCTTTGGCGTATGGGCTGAGGCGGAGTGCAGCGCGGGCGCAGTCTGACCCGCAGCGCCAACGCGAGAGCGTTGCCATTGTTTCACCGGCCCGCACCTTCTGTGCGCTTTTATCGGCCAAACCTGAATGCCGCTTGAGCGGTTCGGAAACACCCAAGCGAATCCGGTGCCGCGGCCGGTCAGGCCGCGGTCTCGGTCTGGCGCGTTTCCGGCATGATCAGCGCCACGAGCATGAAGGCTGCGAAGCCCATCACGGCGAGGCCCAGGAAGGCGCTGTGGCTGCCGAGATGATCGGCCATGATGCCTGCCAGCGAAGTCGAGAGGGCGGCGCCGATACCCATGGCGGTACCGACCGCGCCGAGGGCGAGGTTGAAGCGCCCCGTGCCGCGGGTCAGGTCCGACACGATCAGCGGAACCATCACGCCGAGGACCGAGGCGGAGATCCCGTCGAGGACCTGGATAGCGACGAGGCCGTAGGGGTTGGTCGTATAGGCCAGCAGCAGGCCGCGTACGGGCAGCGCGCCGAAGCCGATCAGCAGCACCGGGTAGCGGCCGAACCGCTCGGCGGCCCGTCCGACCGCCGGGGCGCTGACCGCCAGCACCGCCTGGGGGACCATGATGCAGGCGGCCACCAGCGCGGTGGCGGTCTCGCTCGCCCGCAGGGTCAGGACGCT
This sequence comes from Methylobacterium phyllosphaerae, assembly GCA_050632685.1. Lineage (GTDB taxonomy): Bacteria > Pseudomonadota > Alphaproteobacteria > Rhizobiales > Beijerinckiaceae > Methylobacterium > Methylobacterium phyllosphaerae_A. The sequence continues at coordinate 2,845,707 of JBOEFT010000002.1, read as the reverse complement.
GCCGACGAGGGTAGCATCGCGGCGTTGGCGAGGAAGAACAGCACCATGCAGCCCGCGAAGCACAGCAGCCCGCGGTTGGTCAGCAGCGCCCGGACCCCATCATGGCCGGAGGCCCGCGGCTCCTGGATCCCGGCCGGCTGTTGGAATACGCCCGGATCGATGTCCTGGGCGCGGATGCGGGCCAGCGCGATCACCGCAGGGATCCCGAGCGCGGCAGTGAGATAGAAGACCGCGCCGTTCGACAGGTAGTAGCCGATGGCGCCCATACCGGCCGCGCCGAGGGCGTTGCCGAGGGCCGCGAAGCTCGCGTTGCGGCCCAGGCGCTCGCCGGCCCGGGCGCGCCCGACGAGGCCGATGCTGATCGCCGCGATGGCCGGTGTCAGCACGCAGCTCGCGGCCGAATGCAGGGCCATCGCCAGGAGCACCACGAGGAAGCTCGGCCAGACCGCCAGGGCGAAGGCGCTGCCCGCGATCCCGATCACCGCCACGGCGGCGGCGAAGCGCTTCGAGCGCACGACGTCGACGAAGGCTCCCCCGGCACTTGCCCCAGCAGCGCGACGAGGCTGCCGACGGTGAGGGCGAAGCCGATGTCGGACTGGGTCCACTTGGCCTGCGAGAAGTAGACGGCCAGGAACGGACCGAACCCCGTCTGCAGGTTGGCCACGAAGAACGTGAAGGCATCGAGGCCGTGGCGGCTCGCCGCCGAGATCGCGCGCCCGGCGGGGGCGGCCGGAGCCGACGGCGTACGCGCGGCCTCGGCTCCCTGATCCTTCAGGCGGACGGGACGGGAACGGATGTCCTGCCGGGGCACCTCGCGCTCGCGGGGGGAGACGGCGGTTCGAACCTTCAACCGGGCCACCGTCACTTATCCGGCGCCTTCTCCGGGGGCAGGGCGGGCGCCGACGGGGTCGCGGCGGCCGGTGCCGCACTGTGCGAGCCGGCGGCGCCCGGGTTCGTCGATGCCGGAACGGGCGCGGGTGGGGCCGCCTGCGGCGGAGCCGGAGCGGGAGCAGCCGGAGCCGCGACGGACGGCGTGGCCGCCTGCTCGCCTTCGACTGCGGGCGCGGCCGGGCTGGCCGGACCCAGAACCACGATCGGCTCGCCGGCCTTGTATTCCGGCGAGACGCGGACCTGGTTGCGGGTGAGCGCGACCGACAGCTTGCGCTCCTTGCCGCCATCCGGGGTGAAACGCAGGGCACGCCAGTCCACGGCGATCTTGCGGGTGCCGACCCCGAGGAACCCCCCGAAATCGATGATGGCGGCACGCGGGTGGCCGTCCTTGTCGACGATGATGTCGATGACCCGTCCCAGTTCGTCGCCGCCGGCGCTGCGCACGCTGCGGCCGAGCAGGCTCTCGTAATCCTGGGTGTCGAGGACCGTGGCCGGCGTGCCCTGCTGCTGAGCCTGGGTCGGCGGGGTCGGCGAACCCGCGTTGGACGACGGCGGGGCGGCCGCCGGCGGAACGGGGGCCGGATTTGCAGGAGGATTCGCGGCTGGGGTTTGCGGCGGGGCTTGGCCGGCCGCACCCTCGCTGCCGCTCGCCTGGACCTGCGCCGCAGCACCCGACGCCCAGAGGGCGAGCGTCACGGCCACGATCATCCGCTTGGTTCTGAACACGCGTCGTCCTCTGAGGAAAGGCCGGGCTGCATCGGCGCGCCGGTGCAGCCGCGACCGTACGGCCGGTCCCGGATCCGCCGCCGGCAGGACCCGGCCTGCGGATGGCGTCGTGCCGCAGGACCTGGGCGAAGTTATGGACCGCGGCGTCCCGACAGCAAGCCTCGATCCGCGCTTCGGTCAGTCGGCGTCCGCAGGGCTTCGCGACCAACCTCTGTGCAGCCGCCGGGATGTCTGGTTTTCGCCGCATCGCCAGCGTAGACAACCGCTCAGAAGCCCATGCGAGCCGCGGATGGCACCGCGGCCACGATCGAGGACCTCACGATGTCGACCCTCCCCACGTCGAGAAGCGCCGCAGCGCGCGGCCTCGCGCTCGGCGCCGCCCTGGCCGGCCTCGTGGCCGGCTGTCAGGCGCTGGGTGGCGGCGGGGGCGTCATGCCGGCGACGGAGGTCGGGCTGCCGCCTTCGCTACGCGGGTCCCTGCCGAACCGGGAGGCGCGCAACGCCACGGTCGATGCCGATGGGCAGCCGCTCCAGACCGCGCCGACCCGGCAGCTGGCGATCCCCAAGAGTGCCGGTGGCGCCACGCGGACCGCCGACAGCGGCGAACGCCGGATCCGGCGCGAAGACCTCGACGGTGGCAACGCGGCCGTCGGCGGCAGCGGCGGCAGCGGGTCGATGGGTCCGATGCTCTCCCCAGGCGGCAGCGTCGGTCTCGGCGGGAAGTTCTGAGCCGCCGACTGTCGCGCACCGATCCGTCGCGCCGCGATCCCGCGGCAGCGGCTCCCGCTCAGGCGGTGGGCGCGTGCTGGGCGTAGAAGGCCTCGATCCGATCGCGGTAGGATGTGTCTGCGAACCCGTCTTCTCCGGCGCCGTGGCTCGGCGCCCCGGCCAGCACGCCCGGGTCGATGTCGACCACGTAGCCGCCCAGTTCCGTGCTGTAGGTGAGCGCCTTCCAAGGCAGTGGATGATGGGTCTCGCCCAATCCGAGGAAGCCCCCGAAGGCCAGCACCGCGTAGGCGACCTGCCCTGAGACTTTGTCCACCATGAAATTGTGGACGGCCCCGAGATGGCGACCGGTGCGGTCGTAGACGGCTGTGCCCTCGACCTTGTTGGACGCGATCAGCCGGGGGTCTCGTCGATGGCGACCCCTTCGCCGGCGGGATCGAGTTCGAGGGTGCCGGGCTTCCTGAGGGCGCGTTCATTGGGCAGGTCCGTCGGCATGGTCGTTTCCAGTGTGCGGGCGGATCGGGCTCCATGGCGGGGCCTCCAGCTGACTAAGCGCGCCGGCCGGGAGCGGTTCCGCCTTCGAACACGCCAGGGCGGTATCGATCGCTCGGGGATCGGACGCCATGCCGGCGCTCGCCCGCCGCTGATTGATCCGGTCGCGGACCGAGCGGCTGGCCAGCAGCATCTCGAACCCGAAGGCCACGAGGGCGCACAGCGTGCACAGGATCGCCGTGCCGAACAGGCCGAACAGCAGGGTCGCCACCGTGTTGTCGCGCAGGGCGCCCACGAACAGGGTCAACACCGCGCCGCAGGTTGCGGACGCCGCCGAGGGCGGCCAGGAACACCGCGGCATCCAGCGCGAGGGAGCGCCGGTGTAGCCGGTCCAGGCGCCGGCCGAGGAGGAGGCGCTCTGCGTCGCCCGCGCCGGCCAGCAAGCCGGAGACGTGGTCGGCCTGATCGGCCACTCGGGCGAGCCGGGCACCGAAGACGTTGAGCAGGGTCGCGATGCCCGAGAGCAGGAACACGGGACTGAGCGCGACCTGGACGACGTGGGCGGTGCTCTCGAGGCTCGTGAGGGTGATCGGGTCGGTCATGCCGCCGGGCTGATGCACCCGGCGGACCGGCATCGCAATCCCGGCACGCTCAGACCAGGCCGCGGCCCTGAGCGAGGTCGGACGCAGCCGGCTCGGCCCGGACCACGAGGCCGAGAGCCGTGATCAGGCCGGTGGCGAGCAGGAGCGCGAGCGTAAGGGCCGGAGCGAACATGCCTGTACTTCAGGCGCAAGATTGTTAAGAGCAGGTTTCGCGCGCAGCATCGGGGTGAATAAACTTTGCCGCGCCGTCGATTGGGCGATCCAACGGGGGATTGCGGCGTGTGGGTTGTGGATGAGGGGGCTGCAAAGGCAATTTCCCCTTGGAACGGCGGCAGCACCGCTTAGTTGCTGCTATGCTGGCTCGGCCGTGGGGCGATCATGCCCCGGCCTGCGGCCCGAGAACCGGAGGAAGTTTATGGCCACAAAGACCGAGAAGGCTGCGCCGAAGGCGCGCCGCCAAGACCACCAAGACCGCGGAGAAGGCCGCTCCCGCCAAGGCGGCGAAGCCCGCCGCCACCAAGGCGGCCGGCACGAAGCCGAACGCCCTGCAGCAGCCGCTGAAGCCGTCGGCCGAACTCGGCGCCATCGTCGGGACCAGCCCGCTGCCGCGCGGTGAGGTGGTCAGCAAGGTTTGGGAATACATCAAGAAGCACAACCTACAGAACCCGCAGAACAAGCGCGAGATCGTTGCCGACGACAAGCTCAAGAAGGTCTTCGGCAAGGACAAGTGCTCGATGTTCGAGATGAATAAGCATCTCGCTGCTCACCTGAAGGCTTGATCGCATCCTAGAGCCAAGCCCGGCACCTCGTCCGGGCAGTCGGCTCTAGGAGCTTTCGTGCTTCGCCTGTCGGAACGGACCAGCGGCCGTTACGCCGTTGCGTGCCGCGGGCGAGAGCCCGGAATCCAGACCTGCCGGCGCGACCGGATGCGGTGAAGTCCGCGCTCCCCGGAACGCCCCGTCAGATCCGGATTTCGGGCTTGTCTGCGCGGTCGCCAGCGGATCCGTCCGGACCCGCCCTTGGCCCTCGATCTACGCGAGACCCTGCAGGACGCCGCCGTCGACCCGGAGCGCGGCGCCGGTGGTGGCGCTCGCGGCCGGGCTGCAGAGATAGGCGACGAGGTTCGCGACCTCCTCCACCCGCGCCAGGCGCTGGATCAGCGAGGAGGGGCGATGCTCCGCAACGAACGTGCGGCCCATGGCCTCGAGGTCGGTATCGGCGGCGCCGCCGGCCATCTGCTTCATGAACTCCGCTACGCCTTCGGAGAGGGTCGGACCGGGCAGGACGCTGTTCACGGTCACGCCGCTGCCGGCCACTGTCTGGGCGAGCCCCCGGGAGATCGCGAGCTGCGCGGTCTTGGTCATCCCGTAATGGACCATCTCGGTCGGCGTGTTGATGCCGGATTCGCTGGAGATGAAGATCACCCGGCCCCAGCCCCGCTCCGCCATGCCGGCCGTGTAGGCCCGGGACAGGCGCACGCCGCTCATCACGTTGACGTCGAAGAAGCGCTGCCAGTCCGCATCCGGAATCTCGAAGAACGGCTTGGGCTCGAAGATGCCGGTGTTGTTGACCAGGATGTCCACCGCCGGCAGGGCTCGGAGCAGGGCTGACACGCCGTCCGCGGTGGCCACGTCGCCCGGCGCTGCGAAGGCGCGGCCGGCCTTCGCGGCACCCCGTAGCTGGCTGAGTGCGGCCTCGACCCGCTCGGGCGTGCGGCCGTTGATGCCGACCTCGGCGCCGAGGTCGCAGAGTTCCTTGGCGATGGCGAAGCCGATGCCGGCGGTCGAGCCGGTGACGAGGGCTTTGCGGCCTGTGAGATCGAGATCCATGGGGTTGCTCCAGCAGGTAACGTGCAGCGTCAACGCAAACCGGCGCGACGGGTGGCATGCGAGCGCCGTCTCGAGCACGCTCCGCCGGAGTGGACACCGGTCCGGCGCAAGGGAGCGTGCTGCACCAATGGCTTCGAGCCGTACCCGATCGCAGCGCGATCGGTTACGGCTCTAGCCCGTTCGACTCCGCCGCAGGACGCTGGCGCAGCCGCCGATCACCGCAAGGGCCACCGCGCAGGACAGCGACAGGGTCACGGCCCGTTCGGCGCCGAGTCCGTGGGTCAGGCCGAAGATCACCGCCACGAGGGCCGCGCCGAGGGACTGCCCGGTGAGCCGGGCCGTCGACTGCATCCCACTGGCCCCGCCGGCGCGCTCGCGCGGTGCCGAGGTGACGATCACCTTGTTGTTGGGCGATTGGAACAGGCCGAAGCCGAGGCCGCAGAGGGTCAGGCGCCAGACGACGTCGACGGTCGTGGGCGCCGCGGGCAGGAGCGCCACGCAGACGAGGCCGGTGGCCATCATCGCCAGACCGATCCCGCCCAGGATTCCGGGGGGATAGCGGTCGGCGAGGCGGCCCGAGACCGGCGCCATCGCGGCCACCGCGATCGGCCAGGAGTCAGGAGGAAGCCGGTCTGCGTGCTGGAGAGGTGAAGTACGTCTTGGAAGTAGAAGGGCAGTGCGACGTAGGACACCATCTGGGCGCAAAACGACGCCACGGAGGTCGCCATCGACAGGGCGAAAGCCGGGATCCGCAGCAGATCCACCGGCAGGAGCGGCGCGGTCAACCGGATCTGGCGCCGCACGAACACCGCGCCGATCGCCAGGGCACCGACTAGCTCGACAATCGCGGTGGTCCGATCCTCCGGATCGCCCAACCCATCGATGCCGATGATCAGAAGGCCGAAGGTCAGGGCGTTCAGCACCGCGCTCACGATGTCGAAGGATCGGCCGCTCGCCGGCGTCACCGGCAGGGTGCGGGAGGCCACTGCCAGCGCCAGCAGACCCACCGGGACGTTGACGAGGAACAGCCAGGGCCAGGTCGCCACCGAGAGGATCGCCGCCGCGACGGTCGGGCCTGCCGCGGAGGCCACGGCCACGACCAGCGCGACGTTGGCGACCCCTGGCCGATCATCCGGTGCGGGTAGATGAAGCGGACGAAGCCGATGTTGACGCTCATGATCGCCGCGGCGCCCAGCCCCTGGACGATGCGCGCCGCGATGAGTAGCGGCAGGCTCGGCGCCACCGCGCAGGCGAGGAGGCGAGGACGAAGACCGCCAGGCCCGGGAGGTAGACCTTCCGGAATCCGAAGATGTCTCCGAGCGCCGCGAAGGGCAGGAGGCTCGCCGTCACGGCGATCTGGTAGGCGTTGACCACGAAGATCGCGTCGGCGGGCCTGACGGCCAGGTCCTTGGCCATCACGGGCAGCGCCACGTTGACGATCGCCCCGTCGAGGACTGCCATGGTCATGGCCAGCGCGATCGCCGCCATGGCCAGGACGCGCTCGCGCGGCGGCAGTCCATCCTGGGGACTGCCCGACGTGACGGTTGCCGGACCGGTCGGGACCTGCGCCATTCTCGCGCGCGCTCCTGCGGCGTCCGGAGGCTCCGTGACGTCGATGGCTGGAACGTCCGGGCGCGGGCGCGCCGGGACTGCCGATCCCTGTCGCGCAGGCAACGCGGTCCGTCGAGGGGCGCGGTGTGTCCTATGTCACGGCGCGGGCGCGTCCGTTCGCCCCCGCCGAGGCGGCCCCAGAGCCCGCGGGTCCGCTCACGCCAGCATGTAGGTGAGCAGCGAGCGGAGCTGCGCCGGCTTGATCGGCTTGTGCACGAGTTCAGCCCCGGCGGCCGCGACCCGTTCCTCGACCGCGTCGGAATGGTCGGCCGTGGTGACGATCACCGGAAGCGGATCCGCCCGCAACGTCCGGAGGTAGGCGGCCACGTCGAGACCGCAGGCCCCGTCGTCCAGATGGTAGTCGAGGACCAGGATGTCCGGCGGCGCGTCCCCGGCCTCGACGGAGGCCCGCACCCCGGCGAGATCGCGGAACGTCGAGACCCGGGCATCCCAGTTCTGGAGGAGGCGCGCGAGGGCGTCGGCCGTGGACACGTCGTTTTCCACGACGAGGACATGCGCGCCCGAGAGCCGGGTCGCCACCGGTGCCGGCGGTGCGATGGCGGCCGGGATCGCGCTCACGGGTAGCGTCAGGGCTACCCGGGTGCCGTGGCCGACCCGGGACCGCAGCCTCAGGGGATGGTCGAGGGCCACGGCCATGCGCCGGACGATCGACAGGCCGAGGCCGAGGCCGGGCTCCTCGCCGCTGCCGGTCCGCGCGCCGCCGCGGAAGAATTCGTCGAAGACGAGGTCGCATTCCTCCGCGGCGATCCCGCAGCCGGTATCGGTCACCTCGATTCGCACGCCGCCGGACCGCCGTCGGGCCGCCAGGACGATCCCGCCGGTGCTCGTGTACCGGACGGCATTGGAGACGAGGTTCTGGAGGATGCGCTGGAGGAGCACCACGTCGCTGGCCACGGTGACGTCCGGGCAGCGCACCGACAGGCGCAGACCCTTGCGCTCCGCAAAGGGTTTGAAGCTCTCCGCCAGTTCCGCCAGCAATTCGGGCAGGAACACCGGCTGGATCTGCGGCCTAACGATGCCGGCGTCGAGCTTGGAGATGTCGAGCAGCGTCTTGATCAGGTCCTCGATGGTCTGCAGGCCCCGCTCCACCTGGCCCGCGATGGCACGCGCCTCCGGCGGCACGTCGAGGTCGGCGAGGGCCGAAATCGACAGGCGGGCTGCGTTGACCGGCTGCAGCAGATCGTGGCTCGCTGCAGCCAGGAAGCGGGTCTTGGAGCGGTTGGCGGTCTCGGCCTCCTCCTTGGCGGCGGCCAACGCCTCGTTGGAGCGCTCCAGCCGGTGCATCAGCCCGGTCAGCTCCTCCGTGCGCGTGCGGACCCGGCCCTCCAGCATGATCGCGGTCTGGAACAGCGAGTAGGCGCTGCCCCGCTGGTCCATGGTGCGCTCGACATGGGACATCAGCGCGGCGTTGATGCGCTCGAGCTTCTCGATCCGCCGATGCAGGGACGCGTCGGTTTCGAGCCCTTTCGGATGCAGGGTCACGACGCGACCGGGACGTGGGCTTCTGCCGACTCTGCCATGCCCTGTCCCTTGCCGATGGCGATGCCCGTGAAGGTCTGGTTCAGGTGCATCGCCCGGTACTGCTCGCCGAAGGTCTCGAAGCCGACGACGTTGTAGCGCCGGTAGAGGTCGGCGATGCCGTGGCGGACCTGCCGGCTCTCGGCGTCGAGGCGGCGCAGCACGCATTCGAAGCCGATGATGAGATCGACGCCGCCGAGCACCGCGTCGAGGCGCGCCAGCTCGGCCCGGGTCGAGGCGACGATGTCGCGGGGCTCGGCGAGGGTGAGGACCACGCCCTCGTCCACCGCGCAGAAGAAGCTGAGGGAACCGTCCTCGTTCATCCGCCGGATCGACCGGCAGAAATACTCGCCGCCGACTTTCACGGCGAGCGGATAGGCGGCGAAGCTCATCGGCGACAGGCCCTCGGGATCGAGGCCGATCGCCATGGCGTATTCCCGGGCTGCCGGTTCGGCGTTGAGTTCATGCACGGTCCGGCGCTCGCCATCCGAGGCGGTCACCACGAACTTGGTCCGGGTCGGCTCGAAATTGTCGCTCTTGAAGATCTCCACCGAGAAGTCGGTCTCGACGAGGACAAGAACCGCCGCCCGGCGGTGAATCTTTCCCCCGTGGAGCAGCACAGCGTCCCGGAAGCGCAGGTCGTCGCCCGCCGAACCGCCGACGATCGGGATGCCGTCGAGCGCCCAGGCGATCGCCGAGACGACGGTTTCCTCGGCATTGGTGAGCCCGTCGATCAGGGACAGGGCGAAGCGGTGGCCGGCGGCAGCCTCGACGTCACGGCCCGGGTCCAGCGGGTCGAGGGTGCGCCGGAGCGCCCGGACCGCCGAGGCCGTGCGTTCCACGTCGAGGTGGTCGATGGCATCGATGACCGTCGACACGATCCGGAAGCGTTCAGCCGGAAACGCGATGGCGACGAGCCCGCGGTCGATGTCGCCGGCCGGCGCGATGCCGCCCGACATGGAGCAGCCCGCGACCGGAACGCCGGGAAACCGGGTCTCCAGGGCGCTGGCAAGAATCTCGGCGTCGTAATCGGCCGAGAAGAACACGACGATCTGGGACAGGCGCGCGTCACCGACGGCCCGTGCGACCTCCGCGGCCGCATCGGCGGCCCCGGGCGCATCGGTCCAGGCCGTCCAGATGCCGCATAGATGGCGGCGCACTCCCGATCCTTGAGCCACGTTCCACCCCCTGCGACTCCCTCGGCAAGCTTGGCGCTCGCTCTTCAGCGTCTTGTGCAGAGTATGTCGTGTGCAATCGAACGGTGCAACGGGGCGTCATGGCGTCCGGTCCGGTCCGGGCACGAGCCCGCGCCGGAGGCACGGCCGTCACTTCATGCAGGCGTCCTCGGCCTTCTCGAAGGCTGCGGGCTTGGGTTCGTGCTCGGGCGGCCGGTTGCGGCCGAGCGCCCCGTCCGAGCGGGCGCGCAGATAAGTGTAGATGTCCGGCATGTAGCACATGACGTTCCGGTTCTCCCCGAAGGCCGGCATGACCAGCTCCTGCGAGGCGTTCACGTCCTTCTTGCCGCCGACGATGATCCCCGCGAAATGCGCGTAGTCCATGCCCTTGAGGGCATCGACGAGGGATGGGGCGTAGGTCGAGCCCATGCCGTCCGGCCCGTGGCAGACGATGCAGTTCGCGTTGTATCGCAGGTAGCCGGACATCGTGTACCAGTCGACCTTCTTGCCGTCGTCCGTGATGCGGTAAGTCGGATCGCCGTTCTTGTCGGTGTACTGACCGTCCTGGACCTTGGCCGGCTGCGTCGGTCCCTCGCTCTTCAGGTCCGTGGGGGCTGGGCTGGCCGGAGCAGCAGCCGAGGCCGGAACCATCCCGAGAGTTCCTGCTGCGAGGCCGGTCAGGATGATACCGGCAACCCAATCTGCTGCGCACCGCATGCGACTTCCTCCTGCCGCCCACAGGCTTCTTCTCGGTGGCGCGGCTCGGGGATAACGGCGGATTACGGCAGAGAACACCTTGGCGCGTAATCACGTTTCTGCGCTCTGGCGGCGCGCGTCGCGGCGGGGCGTCGATCCGGCGCTTATCCGCGTTGCGCACAGCATTAACCTTTTGTTAATCCGCGCATTGCCGCCGGCCCTCCGGCGTGAGAGCTTTCGTTAACGAGAGCTTAACGGTTGGGTCCCGGCGATGCGGTTCGCGGTTTCCATGATGCAGGGACTGGTCAAGGGCCCCGCATCGCGTCGGCTCTCCCGGGTCCGCCGTGCGGCCGTCGCCGCCCTTTCGGTCCTCGGCGTCGCGGGTCTCGCCGCGACGGCGCAGGCGCAGACACTGGCGAGCCTTCCGAGCGACGTGGGGGCGCGGGTTCAGGGTGACGCCAAGCCGATCGCGGCGTGGGTGACGTTCTGCCAGAGCTACGCGGCCGAGTGCGCGGTGGACCGGAGCGAGCCGGCGCGGATCAGCCTGACGCCGTCGACCTGGGCGACGATCGTGGCGGTGAACCGTCGGGTGAACAAGGCGGTCGAGCCGATGACCGATCAGGACCACCTGCACGTGGCCGACCGCTGGGACCTGGCCGAGGATGGGATCGGCGACTGCGAGGATTTCCAGCTGCTCAAGCGCCATCTTCTGGTCGAGGCCGGGCTGCCGCGGCGGGCGATGCGCATGACCGTGGTGATCGACGAGAAGGGCGAGGGCCACGCGGTGCTGACCCTGATCACCGACCGGGGCGACCTCGTGCTCGACAACAAGACCAACGCGATCCTGGCCTGGCACAAGACCGGCTACGTGTTCATCAAGCGCGAGAGCCAGGACGCGGTCGCCTGGGTCTCCCTCGGCGGCGTCACCTCCCCGGTCACAACCGCCAATCGCTGAGCGTTCGTCGCCACATCTGCCTCGGTAACGGAAGCGCTCGTTGCGCCGGCAACGGGTGTTAACGAGACGCTAACCCTGTCGGCGCCACTCTGTCCCGGGACGGAGTGCTTGATCGATGTCGCGAGCCCGCCACGTATCGCAGGTCCTGGTTTGCTCCGCGTTGCTGGTCTCGGGCATCGCTTGCCGGGCGCAGGCCGCCGGCGAGACCGCGATGCGGCACGAGACGTGGCGCGACTGCCTCAGCCGCAATTTCCGGATCCAGGCCGTGCTGACGGAGCGGGATCTGGCCGCCGATGCGGCCTTCGTTGCATGCCGGGGTTCCGAGGAGGCCTACCTCACCGCTCTGGCAAGCTCGCCGCTCCTCGACGACGCGGATGTCGCGCGCGCCCGCCCGCTCGTCGCCGGGCGCATCCGCGCCTGGTTGATCGGACGGAGCGGGTAACACGTCGGGGCTCAAAGGCGCAGGACCCGTATGCCGCTGACGGAGCAGCCGCGCTGGCGCTGCGGTTGAATTGCCCAGGGTGGTTCCCGATCATGCTGGAGCAGGGCGCGGGTCTGAGCGGGCGTCCTCGATCCAAACGATCCGCTGCGCCCCTGCGCCCGCATGGAACAGGATTTCCGTGCCGGAGGCTGCGCGATCGAGAACGGATCTAGGCACCGCAGGCGCAACAGTTCCGGACATTTGAGATCCTCTCTTCGGAAGTCCCATAAGTCGGGTCCGACCGTCCGTAAGCCCGCCAATGCCGGATCCACTGTCTGACATAGTGCGGGCCTCTCGGCGCCGCCGCCAGCTTATGGGCCGCCCAGCAATCGGCCAGCTTCCGGGATGGGGTTTGGATCGCAAGGAGGCCGTATTCGTGTACGAGGTAGGAATGACTCGCATCTCGCATCTGCGCATCGATTTCAGAGGCCCGTGATGGACAATAGAATAGGGTTCCTGAACTGAGTGCTGCGACCCTTCCGAATGTCATCGCGCATCTGTTCGTCACGGGAATGTTGAGTAGAAATCCTGATGGTTTCCATTATGAAAATGAAGACGTTGTAGAAATAATGCATAAAATTGCGGTCAAGTGGATATTTATTTGGGTGATCATTTGATTTCTGCCGAATCGGACAATACGGCAAGATAAATAGCAGATTTTTCTTGCGCTGGCTGCTTGATGTCAGCTTCGAAGTACCGCGCGAGCCGGTCCGGCGTCGCGCAGGGACTGCCGGCGGACGATGGGCCATCCGGCTTCGGGATGCGGGATCCTGCGCCGTCAGGCTTTCAAACGGGCTTTGATCCGCCGGGTGAGCCCGTCGCGGACATCGCGGTAGGCCTCGAGGCGCTGCTCGCGGGAGGCGTCCTGCACCAGCGTCGGATCCGGGGTCGGCCAGTATTCGACATCGGTCGCGAGGGTGTGCGTCAGGTCGAGCGCCCGGTGATGCGCCTCCGGGGCGAGGGTGATGATCAGGTCGAAGTTCAGACCTTCCCAATCCTCCAGTTCCTCGATGGTGCGCGGGCGGTGCCGGGTCGCGTCGATCCCGACCTCGTCGAGGGCCGCGATCATGAACGGGTCGGTGGGCTCGCCGGAGCGGACCCCGGCCGACTGCACGTAGGTGGACTTGCCGAAATAGGCGCGCGCGATCGCTTCCGCCGCCACCGAGCGCACGGCGTTGTAGTTGCACATGAACAGGACGGACTGCACCCGCCGCTTCTTCGCAGGAGCGTCGGGCGGAGACGCGGGAACGGGCTCAGCCATCGCCGGTCGGCGCGGAGGGCACCCTAGCCCTTCCAGTGCAGGGCGAAGATCAGGGTGAACAGGCGTCGCGCCGTGTCGTGGTCGAGGTCGACCTTGCCGTCCAGGCGCTGCTTCAAGGTCTCGGACGCCTCGTTGTGAAGCCCGCGCCGGCCCATGTCGATCGCTTCGATCTGCGAGGGCGAGGCTGTGCGGATCGCGTTGTAGTAGCTCTCGCAGATCATCTCGTAGTCGCGGATCACCCGCCGGAACGGCGTGAGGGACAGGAGGTGGGTCATCACCGGCTCGCCGTCGACCGTCGCAATCGCGAAGGACAGCTTATTCTCGACGAGGCCGAGCGTCAGGGCGTAGGGGCCTTCCCGATCCGGGATCGCGAAGGAATTGTCCTCCAGGATGTCGAACAGCGCGATCGCTCGCTCGTGCTCCTGATCCGGGTTGCCGCGGGCGATGGACGCCTCGTCCAGGTTCACCTTCGCGAGGCGGTTCGGCCCGCGCTGCTTCTCCGCCATCCCCAAAACCTCACAGGTTCAGCCGGATCGCGACGGAGCGGGCATGCCCCTCAAGGCCCTCCGACCGGCCGAGGCTTATCGCCGCCGGACCGAGCGCCCGCAAGCTCTCCGGTGTGCAAGCGAGGATCGTCGTCCGCTTCATGAAGTCGAGAACCCCGAGGCCGGAGGAGAACCGGGCCGAACGGGCGGTCGGCAGGACGTGGTTGGGACCGCCGACATAGTCGCCGATCGCCTCCGGGGTGTGCGACCCGAGGAAGATCGCGCCGGCGTTGCGCACCTTGGCGGCGAGCGCCTCCGCATCCTGCGTCTCGATCTCGAGGTGCTCGGGGGCGAGGCGATCGACGAGCGGGACGGCCTCGTCGAAGTCCCGCACCCGGATGACGGCGCCGTAGTCGCGCCAGCTCGCCCGGGCAATCTCCTGGCGCGGCAGGGTGGTAAGGGCGCGCTCCACCGCGCCCTCGACGGCATCGGCGAGTTCGGCGCAGTCGGTGATCAGGATCGCCTGGGCGGCCACGTCGTGCTCGGCCTGCGCCAGCAGATCGGCGGCGACCCAGTCCGGATTGGCGTGCCCGTCGGCCAGGATCAGCACCTCGGAGGGGCCGGCGATCATGTCGATCCCGACTTGGCCGAAGACCCGGCGCTTCGCCGCCGCCACCCAGGCATTGCCGGGTCCGACGACCTTGGCGACCGGCGCGATGGTGGCGGTCCCGTAGGCGAGCGCCGCGACCGCCTGGGCGCCACCCACCCGGTAGACCTCGTGCACGCCGGACAGCTGCGCGGCGGCCAGGACCAGCGGGTTCATCTGGCCGTCCGGAGTGGGGACCACCATGACGATCCGCGGTACGCCGGCGACCCGGGCCGGCAGCGCGTTCATCAGCACCGACGAGGGATAGCTCGCCGTTCCGCCCGGAACGTAGAGTCCCACCGATTCCAGCGCCGTCCAGCGCCAGCCGGCCGTGACGCCCAGGGCGTCGGTGGCACGGTGATCGGCGGGCCGTTGAGCCCGGTGGAAGCTCTCGATCCGCCCGGCGGCGAGACGCAGGGCCTCAAGGGAATCCGGCGGGCAGGCCGCGACTGCGACGGCGATCTCCGCCTCGGTGACGCGCAGGTGCCCGGCGGAAAAATCGCTGCCGAGCCGGTCGAAGCGCCGGGTGAAGTCGACCAGCGCCGCGTCGCCGCGGGCGACGACGTCCGCGATGATGCCGCGCACCGCCTCGTCCACGTCCTCGGCGATTTCGCGCTTCACCGTCAGGAGACGCGCGAAGGCGGCGGCAAAATTCGGATCGCTGCTGTCGAGCCGGACCATCGGGAAGCCTTTTGTCTCGCGTCAGGCCGCCGGGCCGGCGGCGGTATCGGTCGTGTCGATGTCGTGGCCGGGGCGCGTGGCGGCTTCCCAGACCGGGCCGAGGTCCTTCATCCGGACCTCGATGCACTCGACCTCCAGCCGAAGGGCCGCCCCGCCGGAGAAGACCAGGTCGATGTGCCCGGAGGGCGCATCCGTCGGCTCGAAGGTGAGGGCGAGCAGGCTCATCGGCGTGGTGTCGCCCGGCGTCAGACCGCGGCTCTTGATGCTGCGGACGCGCTCGACATGCAGGCCGCTGAGGCGCCGCCGGGGCGGCGCGTCCGGCGTCCAGTCGAAGCGCCGCGCGGCCATGAGGAAGCGCTGCTCGCCGGTGAGGTACGTCAGGTCCTCCGGCCGGAGGATCGCATCCTGCAGGTGCGCGGAGATCACGGTCAGGTCCTCGGTATCGAGGGCGGCGAGCCTGAGCAGCTCCATGCAGGGGGTCCTTGGGAAAGACGGGTCGCGGGTCGGGCGGCGAAGTGCCCCGCGGCAGGGCGTAGGTAGCGGCGCGGCCCCGTTCGGGCAACGGCTCCCTTGGGGGGCGCGATGTCGCCACGGCCCAGGCTCGGCCCAGCGCGGGCTCCTACAAGCCACCACGGTGGATTCGAGGCAGGATGTCAGATGTGGAAGCGCATCGTACGCGCGGCCGTGACCGCACTGACGCTGGCGCTGCCCGCCGCCGGTCCGGTTGGCGCGCAGGTGGGTCCGGATGCGAGACCCTACATCTACGGTCGGCCTGGTGCCGACCGGGCGGACGATGCACCGCCCCGGTACAGGCCTCCGCCACCGCCGGCGGATCTCGGCCCGGACTGGCCACCGCCGCCCGATGACGCCGACGACCGGCCCCGGCCGCGCTGGCGCTACCGCTATGAGCGGCGCCGGGAGGCCGACAGCGTCTGCGTCACCGCGCGCGGCACCTGCCTGTCCCAAGCCGCACCGCCCGGACACGCCCTGCGGGTGCGGGATTTCCGGTTTCGGATATGCCCGTGGCCGGATCGGGGACTGAGCGCGCGGGTCGCCGGACCCGCGCCGCGTCGTATGATCACGCCCGCACGCGCTCGATCTGTGCGCCGCAGCGGCTGAGCTTGGCCTCCAGCGCCTCGAAGCCGCGATCGAGGTGATAGACCCGGTTGATCTGGGTCTCCCCTCGGCCGCGAGACCGGCGATGACCAGCGACACCGAGGCGCGCAGGTCCGTCGCCATCACGGGCGCGCCCTTCAGCCGCTCCACGCCCTCGACGATGGCGAGATCGCCCTCAAGGCGGATCTTGGCACCGAGACGGGCGAGTTCCTGCACGTGCATGAACCGGTTCTCGAAGATCGTCTCGCGGATATGCGACTGGCCCTTGGCCAGCGTCATTAGCGCCATGAACTGCGCCTGCAGGTCCGTGGGGAAGCCCGGGAACGGGTCCGTGGTCACGTCCACCGCCGCGATGCCGGCGCCGTTGCGGCGCACCCGGATCCCGCCCTCGACCTGACTGATCTCCGCGCCCGTGGTCGAGAGCACATCGAGGGCCGAATGCAGGAGGTCGGCCCGCGTGTCCTTCAGGACGACGTCGCCGCCGGCCATCGCCACCGCCATCGCGTAGGTGCCGGTCTCGATCCGGTCGGGCAGCACCGCGTGACGGGCGCCGCCCAGCCGGGCCACGCCCTCGATCTCGATATGCGGCGTGCCGGCGCCGCGGATCTTGGCGCCCATCTTGTTCAAGCATTCGGCGAGATCGACCACCTCCGGCTCGCGGGCGGCGTTCTCGATCACCGTGGTCCCGTAGGCGAGGGCGGCGGCCATGAGGGCCACGTGCGTGCCGCCGACCGTGACCTTCGGAAAGGCGATCTCGGCCCCGCGCAGGCCGTTCTTGGTCCGTGCGACCACGTAGCCGGCATCGATGTCGATCTCGGCCCCGAGCTTCTGCAGGGCCTCGATCAGCAGGTCGACCGGCCGGGTGCCGATGGCGCAGCCGCCGGGAAGCGACACCTTGGCCTCGCCGAACCGGGCGAGGAGCGGTGCGATCACCCAGAAGCTGGCCCGCATGGTCGAGACCAGCTCGTAGGGCGCCGTGGTGTCGATGACGTTCGAGGCGGTGAGCCGGATGGTCTGACCGGTCTCGGTGGTCTGACCCGGACGCTTGCCGACGACCATGTGGTCGACGCCGTGATTGCCGAGGATCCGCGTCAGCGCCGCGATGTCGGCCAGCCGCGGCACGTTGATGAGTTCGAGCGTCTCGCCGGTGAGAAGGCTCGCGATCATCAGCGGCAGCGCCGCGTTCTTGGCGCCCGAGATCGGGATCACGCCGTTGAGCGGCGTGCCGCCGGTGATGTGGATGCGGTCCATACTGTGTCCTCGGGCTGCGCCCCCTGGGGCACGCAGCCGTGTTCCTCGCGGGCGCCGGCGCCCAGGCTTGGCCGGTGCTATAGACCGGATTTGTCGGAATCGGGACCGCGGGTTTCGTCCGCTTCCCGGAGAGGCTCCGCGTCGGCCGCAGGGGAGACCTCGGCCCGGCCGCGTTCCTGGGCCTTCCGGCGGCGCAGGTTCTGCCGGAGCGCCGCCTTCAGGCGCGCGGTGCGCGCGTCTTTGGATTCGCTCATCGCGCGACCCTTCGTCGCCGCAGCCAAGGAGCCTGGGCCGCTGAAGCAAACAGGCTCGACCCGCGTGACGACATGGGGGAACGCTGCGTCCTGGTCCGTGGAGCGAGCCGGAAGATCGGCCGCAACGCTAGCCGGTTCGGGCGTGCCTCTCAACGGATGCAACGCAGCGATGCCGGAACCTTACCTTGAACCAGTTCCAGATCCGCGCGTATCTATCGCCGCTCATACGAAGGACTGGACCGAGGCCGAACCTCGATTGCGGGCCTGGGACACCGCATGTGGTGTCGCCCGCGCGGCCGAACACGCGAAGGACGCTCGATGACCGTCACCCGGATGCCCAGCACGATGCTCGCCGCCGCGGGATCGACGCGCGCCGGCTCTGGCTACGAGTCCTATTTCCGTGGCGCCCTGGACCAGCTGCACGGCGAGCGGCGCTATCGCGTCTTCGCCGATATCGAGCGCATCTCCGGGCGCTTTCCCACCGCCAAGTGGCGTCAGCCCGAGGGCAAGACCACCGAGATCACCGTGTGGTGCTCCAACGACTACCTTGGCATGGGGCAGCATAAGGAAGTCGTCGCGGCGATGACCGAGACCGCCGCCCGCTGCGGCGTCGGCGCCGGCGGCACCCGCAACATCGCGGGCAACACCTCGCCGCTGGTCGATCTCGAACGTGAACTCGCCGACCTGCACGGCAAGGAGGCGGGCCTCGTCTTCACCTCGGGCTACGTCTCGAACCAGGCCGGCATCTCGACCATCGCCAAGCTGATCCCGGACTGCCTGATCCTGTCGGACGCCTTCAACCACAACTCGATGATCGAGGGCGTGCGCCATTCCGGCTGCGAGAAGAAGATCTTCCGCCATAACGACCTCCAGCACCTGGAGGAGTTGCTGCGCGACGCGGGCGACCGGCCCAAGCTGATCGTGTTCGAGTCGGTCTACTCGATGGACGGCGACGTCGCGCCGATCGGCCTGATCTGCGACCTCGCCGACCGCTACGGGGCGATGACCTACCTGGACGAGGTCCACGCGGTCGGCCTCTACGGCCCGCGCGGCGGCGGCATCGCCGAGCGCGACGGCGTGATGCACCGGGTCGACGTGATCGAGGGGACGCTAGCCAAGGGCTTCGGCTGCGTCGGGGGCTATATCACCGCCTCGGCGGCGATCTGCGACGCGGTGCGGAGCTTCGCGCCCGGTTTCATCTTCACGACGGCCCTGCCGCCCGCGGTGGCGGCGGCGGCGCGGGCCTCGGTGCGCTACCTCAAGCGCTCGAGCGCCGAGCGGGAGGCGCATCAGCGGCAGGCTGCCGCCACCAAGGCGGCCCTGACCGAGGCCGGCCTCCCGGTCCTCGAAACCGAGACCCACATCGTGCCGGTGATGGTCGGCGACGCCGAGCTGTGCAAGGCGGCGGCCGACCACCTGCTGGAGCACCACGCCATCTACATCCAGCCGATCAACTACCCGACGGTGCCCCGCGGCACCGAGCGGCTGCGGATCACGCCCTCGCCGTTCCACGACGCGACCCACATCGCCCGGCTCTCTGCCGCCCTCGCCGAGACCTGGGAAGCCCTCGACCTGCCCCGAGCCGGGACGGTGTTCGTCGAAGCTGCGGAGTAGGAACCCGACGCGCCTCCGCGACAGGCCGTCGGAAGCCCTGCCCCGTTGGCGGGCGGCGTGAAGGCGGATGAGCCATCGCTCGACCACAGCAGGCGTTCAACCCTGGCCGTCGCGGTGCGAGGGCCACGCGCACCGCTCCCATGTCCCATGCCCGTCTCGTCTTTTCCGCCACCGGCCTGTAACGACGGGGCCAATCCTTCCTGCGAAAAGTCCGACCATGATCTCCTCTCCGCTCATGACCGTGATGGTCGATGCCGTGCGCAAGGCCGCCCGGGGACTGCGCCGCGACTTCGGCGAGGTCGAGAATCTCCAGGTCTCGCGGAAGGGCCCCGGCGACTTCGTCTCGGCCGCGGACCGCAAGGCCGAGGAGGTGGTGCGCGACGCCCTGATGAAGGCGCGCCCGGGCTACAGCCTCGTGATGGAAGAGAACGGCGTGATCGAGGGCACCGACAAGAGCCACACCTGGCACGTCGATCCCCTCGACGGCACCTCGAACTTCCTGCACGGCGTGCCGCACTTCGCGGTCTCGGTCGGCCTCGAGCGCGAGGGCCAGATCGTGGCCGGCGTGATCTTCGACCCGATCAAGGACGAGCTGTTCGTCGCCGAGCGCGGCAAGGGCGCGTACCTCAACAACCGACGCCTGCGCGTCTCCGGGCGGCAGGACATGGCCGACGCGCTCATCGGCTACGGCACGCCCTATCTCGGCCGCGGCAGCCATCCGCGCCTCCTGCGCGAACTCGGCGCCGTGATGGCGGTGGCCGGCGGCACCCGCCGGATGGGGTCGGCGGCCCTCGACCTGGCCTACGTCGCCTGCGGGCGCCTCGACGGCTACTGGGAGCGCGACCTCCAGACCTACGATTTCGCTGCCGGCGTGATCCTGGTGCGCGAGGCCGGCGGCTTCGTGACCTCGGCGGACGGCGCCGCCGAGCCGCTGGCGCCGCGCTCCGTGGCCTGCGGCAACGAGGGGCTGCACCGGGACCTCGTCGCCATCCTCAAGAAGGTCCAGGCGGCCTAAGCCCGGGCAACATCCCGAAAGGCGGATCCCGGCTTTCGGAAACGGTGATGCGAAACCGATGCCCTCGCGCTTGGTCTCTGCTCCTGGATCCGAGACGAGGCCCCAGTCCAGAACTGGTCACGGCGCCGGGCTTCTGCTTTAAGCCCGCGGTTCTCCACGGAAGGCCGAACGCATGGAAGCCCGCCGCCACGTCGCGCTGAAGGAATCGATCCGCTCGATTCCCGATTATCCGAAGCCCGGCATCATCTTCCGCGACATCACCACGCTGCTCAGCGATCCGCGCGCCTTTCGGAGGGCCGTGGACGCGCTCGTGCATCCCTACGCAGGCGGGCACGTCCATCAGGTCGCCGGCATCGAGGCCCGCGGCTTCATCCTGGGCGGCGCCATCGCCCATCAGCTGTCATGCGGCTTCGTGCCGATCCGCAAGAAGGGCAAGCTCCCCCACACGACCGTCTCGATGGCCTACGCCCTCGAATACGGGACCGACGAGATCGAGATTCACGTCGACGCCGTGAAGCCGGGCGACCGGGTCCTGCTGGTCGACGACCTGATCGCCACTGGGGGCACCGCAACAGCGGCCGTCAACCTCCTGCAGAAGATCGGCGCCGAGATCGTAGCTGCCTGCTTCGTGATCGATCTGCCCGAGATCGGCGGGGCACAACGCCTGCGCGACATGGGTGTCGAGGTGCGCACCCTCATGCAATTCGAGGGTCATTGAGGCCGGCGAAACGTTGACTTCGCGGGACCCTTCCGCCATAAGCCCGCCACTCGCGACGTGGCGCCCCGCATGGGCGCCCTTCGTGTTTGCAGACAACCAAGGACGCGTGAAGGTCGGGTGCGGCATTAGCCGCCCGCGAGCGCGCCTCGACCTTTGAAGGCTCTGAGCCATGAAGAGAACCTACCAGCCGAGCAAGCTCGTCCGTAAGCGCCGTCACGGCTTCCGTGCGCGCATGGCCACCGCCGGTGGCCGCAAGGTCATCGCCCGCCGTCGCGCCCACGGCCGCAAGCGCCTGTCGGCCTGAGGCTCGAAGACCCGCGCCGGCGCGCCGCCGAAGGGCGGCCGTGCCGCGGGGGAGGGGATCAGCCGGGATCGAACCATCGATGGCGACGATCGAGCGGCTCAAGAAGCGGCCTGACTTCCTTGCGGCTGCCGAGGGACGTCGGTTCCATACCGATCGGATGACCGCACAGGGTCGCCTGAGGACGCCGCCGGTCGAGGGCTCCGAGCGCCCGAGCGGTCTGAGGCTCGGCTTCACCATCACGAAGCGCGTGGGGCACGCCACGGAGCGCAATCGCATCCGCCGACGCCTCCGCGCCGCCCTGAACGCGATCGCTACCGAATTGCCGTCCGATGTGGCGGTTCAACCGGCGGATATCGTGCTCATCGCCCGGCGCCCGGCCTTGCATGCGCCGTTCGACACGCTCGCGGCGGACCTCCGCCGCGCCATTCCGGCCGTGATCCGGCCCTCCACGGGCGGGCGCGGCGAGCGGCCCCCGGGCGATCCGGCGGACGGCGTTCCAAAGACACACCTTCTCAGCGCGCCATGGGCGCAAGCCCTGCGCAGGCGCCAGCGGCCGAGGAAGCGGACATCGCTTCGTCGCATCCGCGCGCCACAGATCCCCGAATCACAGGCGCGGCCCGGTCCGACGGGACCGACTCCGCGCTTGTTGCCACTCCGAACGCGTGCGGCGGTGTCCCTGATGGGCAATGACAAGACGAACATGTTCGTGGCCATCGGCCTGTCGCTGCTGGTGCTGCTCGGCTGGCAGTACTTCGTGGCCGGCCCGCGCATGGAGCAGCAGCGTCTGATTGAGGCGCAGAACAAGGCCGCGCAGCAGCAGCCCCCGGGCGTAACTCCGGACGGCGTGCCTTCGCCCTCGCCCAAGGAAGGCGGCCCGGCCGCCCCCGCGCCCGGCACCGTGCCGGGGCAGGCCGCTCCGGTCGCCCGCGAGGCGGCGCTGGCCCGTTCGCCGCGCATCCGGATCGAGACCCCGGCGCTCTCCGGTTCGATCGCCCTGAAGGGTGGCCGCGTCGACGATGTCTCGCTCAAGAACTATCACGAGACCGTCGACCCCAAGAGCCCCGAGATCGTACTGTTCTCGCCCGCCGGCAGCGAGACGCCCTACTACGCCGAGTTCGGCTGGGTCGGCGCCAATTCCGGGCCGCTGCCCAACAACGATACCCTCTGGACCAGCGAGGGCAAGACCCTGTCGCCCGGCATGCCGGTGACCCTGACCTGGGACAATGGCGCCGGCCTCGTCTTCAAGCGCATCATCGCGGTCGACGACAAGTACATGTTCACGGTCCGCGACGAGGTCGAGAACAAGGGCTCGGGCGCGATCACGCTCTACCCCTACAGCCTCGTCTCGCGCTGGGGTAAGCCGCATACTCAGGGCTACTACGTCCTGCACGAGGGCATGATCGGGTACCTCGGCAACGACGGGCTGCAGGAACTCACCTACGACAAGCTCGCCAAGGAGGGCGCCTACGGCGGCGCCAACACCAAGGGCAAGGCCTGGACCGGCGTGACCGGCGGCTTCGTGGGCATCACCGACAAGTATTGGGCCGCGGCCGCGATCCCCGACCAGGACACGCCCTACACGGGCGCCTTCACCGACCGGACCGACGGCACCACCAACGTCTACCAGGCGAGCGTGCGCGGCGACGCCGTGAACCTGGCGGCCGGGGCCTCGGCCACCGCGACGCAACGGCTGTTCGCGGGCGCCAAGGAAGTCAACCTGATCAACAACTACGAGAAGGACCTCGGCATCAAGCACTTCGATCTGATGATCGATTGGGGCTGGTTCTTCTTCATCACCAAGCCGATGTTCCGGGCGCTGGACTTCTTCTACCACCTGTTCGGCAATTTCGGCGTCTCGATCCTGGTGGTGACCTTCTGCCTGAAGCTGCTGTTCCTGCCGATCGCGAACCGGTCCTACGTCTCCATGGCCAAGATGAAGGCCGTGCAGCCCGAGATGGCCGCCATCCGCGAGCGCTACAAGGACGACCGCCTCAAGGCGCAGCAGGCCACGATGGAGCTGTACAAGAAGGAGAAGATCAATCCGGTCGCGGGCTGCTGGCCGGTCCTGATCCAGATCCCCGTCTTCTTCGCGCTCTACAAGGTGCTGTTCATCACCATCGAGATGCGCCACGCGCCGTTCTTCGGCTGGATCCACGACCTCGCGGCACCGGATCCGACGAGCATCGTGAACCTGTTCGGCCTGCTGCCCTTCCCGGCGCCCGATTTCGTGCACCTGGGCGTCTGGCCGCTGATCATGGGCGTGACCATGTTCGTCCAGATGAAGATGAACCCCGCGCCGCCGGACCCGGTCCAGGCGCAGATCTTCACCTTCATGCCGATCGTGTTCACCTTCATGCTGGGGTCGTTCCCCGCCGGCCTCGTGATCTACTGGGCCTGGAACAACACGCTTTCGGTGACCCAGCAGTACATCATCATGCGCCGCAACGGCGTGAAGGTGGAGCTGTGGGACAACCTGCGCAGCACGTTCCGGCGCGGTGCCGGCAACAAGGCGGCGGCCACCAAGAGCTGACGGGCGGAGCCTGCGTGACCGACACCAATGACGACGCGGCCGACCTCACCGAGGCCGGCCGCCTCCTGTTCGCCGGCGCGGCCGACTTCTACGCGGCCGCCCAGACCCTCGACCGCCTCCCGCCGATGGAAGGCGTCGAGATCGCCTTTGCGGGGCGCTCGAATGTCGGCAAGTCGAGCCTGATCAACGCGCTCACCGGCCGCAACACCCTGGCGAGGACCTCGCACACGCCGGGACGGACGCAGCAGCTCAATTTTTCCGGATCGGCGAGCGCCTGTCGCTCGTCGACATGCCCGGCTACGGCTATGCGGCCGTCGAGAAGGCCAAGGTCGAGGCCTGGACCCGGCTGATCCATTCCTATCTCAAGGGCCGCGCCAGCCTCGCCCGTGTGTTCATGCTGATCGATGCCCGGCACGGCTTCAAGTCGATCGACACCGACGTGCTCGACGGCCTCGACAAGGCGGCGGTGAGCTATCAGGTCGTGCTGACCAAGGGCGATTCCCTCAAAAGGGCGAGGTTGCGAGTCGCATCGCCGGGATCGAGGCGGGCCTCGCCAAGCGTCCCGCTGCCTATCCGCAGGTGATCCTCACCTCGAGCCGGGACGATCTCGGCGTGCCGGAGCTGCGGGCGGCGATCGCAAAGCTCTTGGTCGAGAGGGGCGCGTGAGAGGTTCGGGCGTCGACCGCGCGTTTGCGGCGCTCGCCTGCCTCGCGGGACTCCTCGGCGTGGCGCTCAGTGCTGCCGCCGCGCACATTCCTGGGGCCGACTCGCTCAAGACGGCGGCGCAGTTCCTGCTGTTCCACGCCCCGGCCATCCTCGCGCTGGTCGGATTGGGGGCCGCCGGCTTCATCCGGGTGGCCCTCGCCCGCGTGGCGGCCGGGCTGCTGGTCCTCGGGTTGATCCTGTTCTGCGGTGACCTCGCGGTGCGCACGTGGCTCCAGCACCCGCTGTTCCCGATGGCCGCGCCGACGGGCGGCTTCGCCCTGATGGCCGGCTGGCTCGCCGGGATCCTGTGTGCGGTGATGCCGGCGCGCCGAGGCGCCTGACGCATTGCTACGCCTCACCCGGCCCCGACCTGCAGGAACTCCAGCGCCGGTCCCTGCCCGTCGGAAAACACCCCGGCGGTAAGCGTGCCGCCGTAGACCGCCGCGGTATCGAGGTTGGTGCGGAACCGGCACACTTCCGGACGTCCGCTCCGTTGCGGTGTGTGGCCGTGGACCACGTGGCGTCCGAAATCGTATTCGTCCTCCAGGAACGGCTCCCGGATCCAGAGGCGATCATGCGGGTCGGAATCCGGCGCCGCCACGCCGGGTCGCAGACCGGCATGCACGTACCAGCGACCTCGATCGCCGTGCAGCGTCGGCAGGGCCTCGATCCAGTCGAGCGTATCCCGCGGAATGCCGGTGGGGTCCCGGGCGCCGAAGGAATCCAGCGTCGCCTCGCCGCCGTTGTACAGCCAGTGCGCGGCGGCGCTTTGGGTCTGGAGCGCGTCGAGCAGCATCCGTTCGTGATTGCCCATCAGGCAGGTGACGCGCTCCGGCTCGGCCCAGTTCAGGCGGCTGACCGTGCGCAGGACCGCGGCGCTGTCGGGACCTCGGTCGATGTAGTCGCCTAGGAAGACCAGCCGATGGGCACGGTCGCCGGCATGTTCGGCGATCCGCTCCAGCAGGCCGTCGAGGAGGGCGGCGCAGCCGTGGATATCGCCGATGGCGTAGGTGAGGGGGCCGGATTCCATGGCGCCATGGTCCACCGCCCCGCAGCGCTCCGCAAGCCTCGTCCGATTCCGGAACCGGCTACTCCGCCAGGTCGCGCATGACCGAGATCAAGTCCGCCTTGCCCTCGAAGCCGATGCCCGGCAGGTCCGGCATCACGATATGCCCGTCCTCCACCCGCACCCTGTCCGGGAAGCCGCCGTAGGGCTGGAACAGGTCCGGGTAGCTCTCGTTGCCGCCGAGCCCGAGGCCGGCCGCGATGTTGAGCGACATCTGGTGCCCGCCGTGCGGGATGCAGCGGGACGGCGACCAGCCGAATTCCGCCAGGACGTCGAGGGTGCGCAGGTACTCCACCAAGCCATACGACAAGGCGCAGTCGAACTGCAGCCAGTCGCGGTCGGGCCGCATGGCGCCGTAGCGCAGGAGATTGCGGGCATCCTGGTGCGAGAACAGGTTCTCTCCCGTCGCCATCGATCCGGGATAGTAGGGGCCGAGGGCTGCCTGGAGGGCGTAGTCGAGCGGGTCGCCGGCCTCCTCGTACCAGAACAGCGGATAGTCCCGGAGCATCCGGGCATAGGCGATGGCGGTCTCGAGGTCGAACCGCCCATTGGCGTCTACGGCGAGGCGCCCCCGCCCGTCGATCTCGGCGAGCACAGCCTCGATCCGGCGCCGGTCCTCCTCGATCGGGGCGCCGCCGATCTTCATCTTCACCACCGTGTAGCCGCGGTCGAGGTAGCCGCGCATCTCGGCCCGAAGGGCGGAATCGTCCCTGCCGGGATAGTAGTAGCCGCCGGCCGCGTAGACGAAGACCCGCGGGTCGGCGACGCGGCCCGTCTGGGCCGCCAGCACCCGGAACAGCGGTTGGCCGGCGATCTTCGCCGCGGCGTCCCACACCGCCATGTCGAGGGTGCCGACCGCGACGGAGCGCTCCCCGTGACCGCCCGGCTTCTCGTTGCGCATCATCGCGGCCCAGATCCGCTGCGGATCGAGGTTGTCGCCCGCATCGCTCAGAAGGCTCCCCACTTCCGCCTCCAGGATCCGATCGCGGAAGCGCTCGCGGATCAGGCCGCCCTGGCCGTAACGGCCGTTGGAATTGAAGCCGTAGCCGACGACCCGGCGCCCGTCCCGAACCACGTCGGTGACCACCGCGACGAGGCTCGTGGTCATCTTGGTGAAGTCGATGTAGGCGTTCCGGATCGGCGAGGCGATCGGCTTGGTGACTTCGCGGACGTCGACGATGCGCATGTCTGTGTCTCCCGGGTGCGTCCGGATGCCTTAGCGTCGGCCGCGCGGGGATCGCCAATGCCGTTTCCGCGGCACGCGATGCAGGGCCGGCATCGGCCGCGAACCGCCGCCAGGGGGATCCCATGGATCTGGACTGGGTGAAGGATTTCCTCGCCCTCGCGGAGCACCGGACCTTCTCGCGGGCGGCCGAGGCTCGGCACGTCACGCAGCCGGCCTTCAGCCGTCGCATCCGAGCCCTGGAGACGTGGATCGGGGCGCCGCTGTTCCTGCGGGGCGCCCAGGGTGCGACCTTGACCGCCGCCGGGACGGGTTTCCGGCCGCATGCCGAGGACCTTGTGCGCGGATTGGATCGGGCGCGCCGCGAAGCCCGCGCGGCCGGCGCTCGCGCGGGCGCGAGCCTGGCGATTGCGGCCACGCACGCCCTTTCGTTCACGTTCTTCCCCGGCTGGATCCGGCAGCATGCGCCCTTCGAGACCCTCGGCGCGCTCAACCTGATCTCGGACAGCATGGCGGCCTGCGAGGCCATCATGCTGGCCGGCGAGGTGCAGTTTCTGCTCTGCCACCATCACGCCGATGTCCCCATGCGTCTCGACGAGGGTCGCTACGACTCCGTCCGGATCGGCGGCGATTGCCTGGTGCCGCTTTGCGCCCCGTCGAACATGGGAGCACCGCTCTGGCCCCTGGGCGGTCCGGTCCGGTACCTCGCCTATGGCACCGCCTCGGGGCTCGGTCGGATCCTGGCCGCGAGCGGCGCGGCATCGGGCCACGCGCCGGTCTTCACCTCGCACCTCGCGGCAACGCTCATGACCATGGCGTGCGAGGGCGACGGCGTCGCGTGGCTCCCGCTCACACTGGCAGAGGCGGCCATGGCGCAGGGCCGGTTGGTCCGGGCCGGGCCAGAGGATCGCACCGTTCCGCTGGAGATCCGCCTGTTCCGCTCACCCGAGAGCCGGAGCGATGCGGCCGACGCCCTGTGGCGGCGTTTGCATGACTCCGAGCGATCCCCGGAGGATCAGCCCTTCGCGACCCGGGCGTAGCGGCCGTCGTAGCGGCCGGCCCGGATGAGGACGAGAACCTCCTCCTCGCGGGCCATCTGCGCGTGGACGGCTGCGAGCAGGTCCGGGGCGCAGCCGGGCGGAAAGGTCACGACGCCGTCGTGGTCCCCGACCACGACGTCCCCCGGATTGACCGTCCAGCCGCCGACGGAGACCGGCACGTTGATCGCGCCGGGACCGGCCTTGAAGGGTCCCCGCGGAGTGGCGGCCCGGGCGTAGCAGGGGAAATCCGCATCCGCGAAGGCGGCCGTATCGCGCACGGCGCCGTCGATCACGAAGCCGGCGACGCCCCGACTCTCGGCGATGGCCTTCATGATGTCGCCCACGAGGGCTCGGCTCGTGTCGCCGCCGCCGTCGACGACGATCACGTCGCCGCGACGGACCTCCTCCAGAGCCTGATGGATGGCAAGGTTGTCGCCCGTCCGGACCTGAACCGTGAAGGCCGTGCCGAGGAGCCGGCCGTCGTGGTGGAACGGGCGCAGGCCGTTGAGGACCGGCATGCGCGAGAGGCAATCGCTGATCGTGGCCGTCGAGACGTCTCGGAAGGCCGCCAGCAGCGCCGGATCCACGGAGGGCGGCGGCGGATTGCGGGAGATGAGGGACATCGGACGGGACGTCTCCATGTCGTCGACGCGGCTGCCGGCATCATTGTGCGCGACAGTGGCGACGGATCATGCCCCAGTCTGCACCCCTGTGTCTCGCGGAATTGCCGCCGGGGTCAGTGGTCGGCCGCCGGAACCGCGCCGGCGCCGCTGCCGGTGGCGAGCTTGCGCCGGGCGTCGGCCTGCCCGCTGGTCGTGCCGAAATAGGTCGCCGAGTCGCCCAACTGCACCGCCGGCTGGCAGTGCGGCGTGCACGACAGGGATTCGCGGTCGAGCCCGCGCTGAACCGTGATGGTCGAGTCCTGCGATGCCTCGACCCGGATCGTCGTCTCCGCGATCATCGCGCCGCCATTGTCGAGCGCGATCAGGTTGGTCGAACCGAAGCTCTTGCCGGTCAGTACGAGGACACCGTTCTTCTGCGGCGTGACCTCGGCGATGATCGGATTGCCGACGATGATGGTCGAGGTCTTCTCCGGCAGGCGGAGAACCTTGGCGTTATCGACCAGCACGGTCACGACGGGCAGAAGCTCGGGCTGGCCCGCCGCGGCTGCGGCGCCCGTCAACAGGACGACGAGGCCGGCTCGGCCCGCAATCGACAGGGTGCGGCGCATCGGGTTTCCTCAAGGCGGCGGGCGGTCTACGGGGTCCGACCCGCTGCGCGAGGCTATCGCGGAACCGGTGAAGGAAGCGCTAAGCAAGACCAAGCGCCCGCTCTCTGCGGTATCGATGAAACCCAACCTTCACCAAGCTCGCAGCGAGGCGGCTTTTCAGGACCTTGCGGGCTCGATTTAACCGATTTTCAAGGCGTAATCGGCAGTCTGTGCAGGCCGCCGATCGAGACCCGAAAATCTTCATCGGTCATCGCGCAAGTTTAACTGGCCCTGTGTTGATCGAAGGATCGCTCTCCATGAAGACCCTGTTCACGCGCTTCGCCTCGGACGAGTCCGGTGCCACCGCGATCGAGTACGGGATGATCGCAGCCCTCATTGCCGTCGCGATCATCACCGCGCTGAAGACCGTCGGAACCAACCTCACCACGAAGTTCAGCCAGATCTCCGGCAACCTGAACTGATCGCGACGCGTCCGATCTGCGGCAGGTCCGAGACACCCCTGCTCCTCGGCGAGGGGCGGGGTGGTTTCGGGCCGCCGGAGGGACGTTGGTTCCCGAGATCCCGACCGTTCGGCGGTCGCGTGATCCGGGCCGGTCACCGGACGGCCGCATCGGATCGGTCCCCCGTGACGCGCCAGGCATCGACGAAATGGACGCCGAGATGGTCGGTTCAGCGACGGCAGGTCTGGGCATGACAGGTCTCGGTCTGACGAGTCTCGGTCCGACAGGCTTCGGACTGCTCATTCTCTTCCCATTCCTGATGGCCTACGCGGCCGCCAGCGACCTGCTGACCATGCTGATCCCGAACCGGATCTCGCTGGCGCTCGTCGCGGGTTTCGCGGTCCTCGCCCTGACCGGTCCGATGAGCTGGACCGAGATCGGTGTCCATTGCGCCGCAGGGTCGATCGTCCTCCTCGTCACCTTCGCCCTGTTCGCGTTCGGCGTCATCGGCGGCGGCGATGCCAAGCTGGCGGCCGCTACGGCTCTCTGGCTCGGCTTGGACGGCCTCGGAGACTACCTTCTGGTGGCCTCTCTCATCGGCGGAGCCCTGACGCTGGCAATCCTGTTCGCGCGGACCCACCCGTTGCCGATCCGGATCGCGCGCATGCCTTTCGCCCTGCATCTGCATGACGCCAAGACCGGCATCCCATACGGGATCGCCCTGAGCGCCGCAGCGCTCCTCGTGCTGCCCGAGACCGAAATCTGGACCCGAGCCCTCGCCGCCTGAATGGCCCGCGGCAATTCCGCGGATCGGGATCTGGAGCCACGGTCGCGGCCCCGCTAAGAGTCGCGCATGCCCTTCGCGTTGCTGCGTCGCCCCGATCCCGACCACCTTGAGGTCCCGCACGAGGGGCCAACCTGCGCATCGCGCTCCGTCGGCGTCCGACGGCCCGCCGGATCACCCTGCGGGTTTCGGCGGCCACCGGCGAGGCCGTGATCACGCTTCCGAGCCGCACCGCGATCAACACCGCCGAGCGCTTCGCGGCGAGCCACGCGGGGTGGATCGCCGCGAGGCTCGCCCGCGTGCCGACCCGCACCGTCTTCGAGCCCGGCGCCGTCCTGCCGTTCCGCGGCGAACCGCACCGGATCAGCCAGCGCTCGACGCGCAGCGGCCCGGTGCAGCTTGAGCGCACCGAGGGCGAGCCGGTGATCTCCGTCGCCTGCGAGAGCGCCCACGTGGCGCGCCGGGTCCGGGATTTTCTGACCCGCGAGGCCCGTCGCGACCTCGCCGAGGCGATCGAGTGCTATGCTGGCAAACTCGGGCAGCGGCCGGTCCGGGTCACCCTGCGGGACACCCGCAGCCGATGGGGATCCTGCACGGCGCGCGGTGAGCTGAACTTCTCATGGCGCCTCATCCTGGCGCCGCCGATGGTGCTCGATTATCTGGTCGCCCACGAGATGGCTCACCTGCGGGAGATGAACCATTCCCCCCGCTTCTGGGCGCTCGTGAACGCGATGTGTCCCGACACCGACCTCGCCGAGGCGTGGCTCAAGCGTCACGGCGCCGGCCTGCATCGCTACGGCTGAGCGGACGGCCGCGCGCGTGTCACCCCTTCGCCCGTCACCCCTTGGCGCGGAGCACCCGCTGGCGCACCACCGTGTCCGCCGGCCATCTCGGGCGGGGATCGACTTCACCGGGGCTGAGGGTGCGCGGGGCGACGCTGTCGCAGATCTCGCGCTGGCGGATGATCACCGGATTGCCGAATTCGTCCCGGCGACGGATCAGGCCGCCGTCCCGGCAATAGCCCGCGATCGCCGCGTGGCCGTTGCGGCGACCATAGGGATTGGCCGCAACGGGCGGATGCTCGATCACCAGCGTGCCGGTGTGGTTGAGCGAACGCTCGACATACGTGGTCTCGCCGACCGGCAGGGACTGAGCCCCGGCCTGCGCGAGGGTGGCCATCAAGCAGGCGGCCGAGAGGACGAGCGGGCGCATCACGACGTCAGGATCCGGCGCTGGAGAACGGTCTCGACCTATCTAGGCCGGAGAGATCCGCGTGGGTAGCGCTCACGGGCAACACCGAACCCGCATCGCTTGACAGCGCGGGGCTGACCATGGTCGGAACACGCCCGATTGTACGGCTCCCGCCGGTCCTCGGCCGGAGCGTTCCGAAGGAATCGGTGGTGCCGCTTCACGCGAGGCTCGTTCGTTTCCGGCGCGCCGCCTGGCACGCCGCGCTGCCGGTGTTCCTCGCCCTTGCGGCGGCGCTCGCGCCCGCCGGACCGGCCGCGGCCCAAGGTATGGTGCGCAAGACCTTCGATGACTGGCAGTTGCGCTGCGAAACGCCGGCCGGTGCGAAGGCCGAGCAATGCGCCCTGGTCCAGTATCTCGCTGCGGAAGACCGGCCGAACCTGACCCTCGTGGTCATCGTTCTGAAGACGGCCGACAATCGCGGCTATCTGCTGCGCGTGGTGGCGCCGCTCGGCGTGCTCCTGCCCTCCGGTCTCGGTCTCAAGATCGACCAGACCGATATCGGCCGTGCGGGATCTCGTCCGCTGCCTGACCACGGGCTGCGTCGCCGAGGTCGTCATGGACGACGGGCTGATCCGCCAGTTCAAGAGTGGCACGCAGGCGACCTTCATCGTCTTCCAGACGCCTGAGGAAGGCGTCGGGATTCCGCTGTCGATGAAGGGCTTCGCGGCCGGTTTCGACAGCCTGAAATGACGATGTTGCTCGGGAGCCGTGCGATGATCGGACATCCGGACAAGTCTCTATGGCGCTCCTCGGACGCCGCTCCGAGGCCGGCCCCCGCTCTCCGGCTGACCAACCTCGTGCTCGCGGCCTCCCTCGCGACGGTCGCCGCGACGGCCCCGTGCCGGGCCGAGGAGGGCAACATCTTCACCAACCTGTTCAAGTACGGCGGCACGACGGTTCCGCCGTCGCAGCCCGAGAGCCTCGATCCGCCCTATTGTCCTCCGGTCGAGGTCGCCGAGGGGCGGCCGCGTCGCGCACCCTCGCGGGCGAGGCGGTGCGCACCCAGTTCTCTCTCGGTCGTCTCGCCCGCGAATGCACGCGGCGTCAGGACGGTTCGATCACCGTCAAGGCGGGCGTCGAGGTCAACGTCCTGCTCGGGCCTGCGGGTGCGCCGGGCCGCTTCGATGTGCCGGTGACGTTCCAGATCCGATACAACGGCAAGGTCGTCTCGAGCCGCGTCGAGCGCGCCGGCGTCACCGTCGGACCGGGCCAGGCGCAGGGCTTCGCCACGATCGTCGCCGACGAACTCGTGGTCCCGGCCGCGATGACGGCCGAGTACGACATCGCGGTGGGTGTCGGCGCCGGCAAGGGGGCGGCGGGAAGGCCGCCGCGAAGCCGCGCCGTCGCAAGCCGGCGGTCGCTGCCGCACCCGCCACCGGAGGCGACGCTGCCCAGTGACGCTGCGGCGCGCCTCGGCGGTCCGACCCGACTGACAGTCCAACCCGGCCGCGGCGAGCTTTGGCTCGGCCGGGAGATGCGTTTTCGCCTCGAACCCACCGACGATCCTGACTTCGATCGCCGCCTCGTCCTCCTCGACCACCCCGTCGGCTGGATCGTGCTGAGCTACAGCGGCGATCCGGAGGCGGCGCCCCAGCGCCCGATCCTTCGCATCCTTCGTGGGTCCGGCGGGGCGGTTCAGGACTTCGTCCTGCCCGGGGCACCTCAGGGGCTCGCCCACTGGCTCGGCCTGATCCCGTCGGACGCGCGCGAGATCCGGCTTTGTGCCGGCTCCGATTTCGTCCTGGAACGGGTCGGCGCCCGGCGCGAGGCCGGCGTGCTGGCGCAGTGCCTTTTTCGCCGACCCTGGCGCTGCATATCCGCACTCTACGAACGCGCCCGGGGGTCGGAGCGACGCTACCGCGACATCCTGCGCGGCGCCTGCGCGGTGACGCCGATGGCCGGCTTTCCGTCCTGGATCGCCGCACGCAGCCGGCCCTGGCGCCGTGCTTCCGCCAGTCTGCGGATCCGGTGCCTCGTCCTCGCGCGGCCAGGCGAGGCGGCGGCGTTGACAATTACCCTCGCCGCACTCGCGGCGCAGACCCACCGTCCTGCGTCCATTCGCGTTTCCTGGGACGCCGCACCGCCAGCATCGGGCGATGTGCGGGCGTCTCATGAGACCTGGGACGAGGCTGCGGCCTTCGCGGATCTCCTCGGCGCGGCCGACGCTCTGTGCCTGCTGCGTCCCGGCGACGTGCCGGAGCCCGAGGCGCTGGCACTGCTGGCTCAGGCCCTCGCGCAGGCGGATCTGGCCTACGGCGACGCGATCGGGCTCGATGGCCGACCGCACCTGAAGCCGGACTGGAGCCCGGACCTCGCCCTCGTCACAGGCTATCCGGGGTTTCCCCTGCTCCTGTCAGGCTCCTGGCTCGCGGCGGCGCTGCCGCACCCGGCCGGCCCGATGGCGGAGGTTGCCCTGGCCGTCCAGATCGCCGCGGTGGCCGGCGCCGCGCAGGTCGCGCACGTCCCGCGGATCCTGGCCCGCGTCGTTGGCGACGGTCTCGACCCGTCGGACCGGGCTTCCGTCCTCGACGCGTCACGCCACGGATCGGCCCTGCCGGCCCGCGCCACGGTCCATGACGGGACCGTGCGGTTGGACTGGCCTCTCCCGAACCCGGCACCGCTGGTCAGCATCGTGATTCCCTCGCGCGACCGCTTGGACCTGATCGCGCGCGTCTGCCGCGGCGTTCTCCACGAGACGGCCTACGCGCCGATCGAATTGATCATCGTCGACAACGGCTCGACCGAACCCGCGGTGCTCGAGCACTACGCGACCCTGCGCGGCGACCCGCGCGTCCGGATCCTGATGGACCCGCAGCCGTTCAATTTCGCCGCGATGGTCAATGCCGGCGTCGCGGCGGCCGCGGGCACGGTCGTCGTGCTGCTCAACAACGACGTCGCCGTGCTGGAGCCCGGCTGGCTCGAAGCTATGGTCCGCCAGGCTTGCCGGCCGGAGGTCGGTGCGGTCGGTGCGAAGCTCCTCTACGGCGACGGCGCCCTGCAGCATGCCGGCGTCGTCGTCGGCCTCGGCGGCCGGGCCGGGCATATCCTGCGGCGCCGGCCCGGCGACACGCCCGGCCATCTCGGCCGCCTCCGCGTGGCGCATGAGGTCTCGGCGGTGACGGCGGCCTGCCTCGCCGTCTCCCGGGAGAAGTATCTGGCGGTGGGCGGATTCGACGCCGCGACCTTCCCGGTCGATTTCAACGACGTGGATTTCTGCCTGCGGCTCGGCGCCGCCGGCTGGAAGACGGTCTGGACCCCGGCCGCGACGCTGGCCCACCTCGAATCCGTCAGCCGCGGTCCGTCCGTCGGTGCCAAGCGCGCCCGCTTCGAGGAAGAGGCGGCCCGGTTCTCCGAACGCTGGCGCGCGGTGATCCGGCACGATCCGTACTACCATCCGGCCCTGTCGCTCACGACCTTCGGCGAGGACCTGGAATGACTCCGCCCCCGGTCGGCGAAGGTGGGTCCTATCTCGGACCGTCGGGGCGTTCCTGGCCGGCGATGGCGCGCGCCCTGCAGCGCGTCCTGCGTCATCCCCGCGAGAGCGCCGCGATCCTGCGGGCGCGGTTGGCGGGCAAGCGCCTGCGTGCCCGGCAATCGCTGGCGGCGCTCATCGGGATCGACCATCGGCTGGCGCTGCCGCCCGGGATCCTCGACCGTTTCCCGGCGGCGCCGGCCGATCCGGCCGGCGACATCCGTCTGATCGGGGAGGGGGTGCTCGTCGCCGGCGCGGCGGAGCGGATCGCCGCGGCCTTCGCGGCCGAGCCGTACCTCCAAGCCGTGTACGGCGATACCCTCGTGCAGGTCCGGCCCCGCGGTCCGGTATTGCCCCATCTACCCCCGGTCTTCGACGCGGACCGGCTCGCGGGGTTCGATTACCTCGGGCCTATCCTGGCCTGCCGGCGCAGTGCCCTCGACCCTGACTCAGGCCCCCAGTGCCCGGCAGAGGCCGCGTTTCGCATCGCCGAGCGGTTCGGCCCGGGCGCGATCGGGCACCTGCCGGAGATCCTGTCGGTCCTCCGTGGCGGCACCCGCGCCGCCGCGCCCCTGGACGGGGCGGCGACCCGCCCCTCCCATCGGGACATCGTGCGCGCGCACCTCGACCGGACCGGGCGGGGCGGGGCCGGCGTCGCCGTCGCGCCGGACGGCCTCGTACGGGTGGCCCATCCGCTCCCCGAACCTCCGCCCCTGGCCAGCCTGATCGTTCCGACCCGCGACCGCCTCGATCTCCTGCGCCCCTGCCTCGAAAGCCTGCGCGACTGCACCGACTGGCCGTCCCTCGAGATCCTA
The DNA here is from genome assembly GCA_050632685.1 of Methylobacterium phyllosphaerae. Classification (GTDB taxonomy): domain Bacteria; phylum Pseudomonadota; class Alphaproteobacteria; order Rhizobiales; family Beijerinckiaceae; genus Methylobacterium; species Methylobacterium phyllosphaerae_A. Next base: position 2,810,122 of record JBOEFT010000002.1, on the reverse strand, counting down.
GTCTGCGACAACGACAGTCGCGAGGCGGAGACCCTCGCGTATCTGCGTGGGCTGGAGGAGGCGGGACGGGCGCATGTCGTGCCCTGTCCCGGGCCGTTCAACTTCGCCGCGATGAACAACTCTGCTGCCGCCCGCGCCCGGGGAGGCTGCTGGTCTTCGTCAACAACGATGTCGAGGCGTTCCGACCTGACTGGCTGTCGCTCATGGCCCGTCAGGCTCTGCGACCGGAAATCGGCGCCGTGGGCGCCAAGCTGCTCGATGGCGCGGGCCGCATCCAGCACGGCGGCATCGTCCTCGGCACCGGCGGCCTCGTCACGCACGGTCACCGTTACTTCGCCGGTGACGCCCCGGGCTATCTCGCGGCGCTGCGCACCACACACGCGGTCTCGGCCGTCACGGCGGCTTGTCTGATGGTCGATGCGGAGAAGTTCCGCACGGTCGGCGGCTTCGACGACGCGGTCTTCGCCGTCGATTTCAACGACGTCGATCTCTGCCTGCGCCTCAACGCGGCGGGCTACCGCACGCTGCTCGTCCCCGAGGCGGTCCTGCACCATCGCGAGGCTGCGAGCCGCCGCTGGACGCCGGACGCCCGCGCCCGGCACGATCGCGAGATCGCCGCGCTGAAAAAGCGATGGGGGCCGCTGCTGGCGCAGGACCCCCATTATCACCCGGGCTTCGACCCGGGTCTCTCGACCCACGCGCGCCTGCGTGCGGGATTTCCGGACATCGGGCGAACGCCCCCGCGCCGCCCGCCCGCCTGAAGGTGCCTACTGGACCAGCCGCGGCCCGCCGCCCTGAACCTTCTCGTTCTCCGACATGATGCCGAGGCGCTTGGCGACCTCGGTATAGGCCTCGATCAGCCCGCCGAGATCCTTGCGGAACCGGTCCTTGTCGAGCTTGTCCGAGGACTTGATGTCCCAGAGACGGCACGAATCCGGAGAGATCTCGTCGGCGACGACGATGCGCATCATGTCGCCTTCCCAAAGGCGCCCGGTCTCCATCTTGAAGTCGACCAGCCGGATGCCGACGCCGAGGAAGAGCCCCGACAGGAAGTCGTTGACGCGGATCGCCAGCGCCATGATGTCGTCGATCTCCTGGGGCGTCGCCCAGCCGAAGGCTGTGATGTGCTCCTCGGAGACCATCGGATCGTTCAGCGCGTCGTTCTTGTAGTAGAACTCGATGATCGAGCGCGGCAGCTGGGTGCCTTCCTCTAGGCCCAGCCGCGTGGCCAGCGACCCGGCGGCGACGTTGCGGACCACGACCTCGAGGGGGATGATCTCGACCTCGCGGATCAGCTGCTCGCGCATGTTGAGCCGGCGGATGAAATGCGTCGGGACGCCGATGTCGTTGAGGTGCTGGAAAACGAACTCGGAGATCCGGTTGTTCAGCACGCCCTTGCCGTCGATGACCTCGTGCTTCTTCGCGTTGAAGGCCGTCGCATCATCCTTGAAGTGCTGGATGAGCGTGCCGGGCTCGGGACCCTCGTAGAGGACCTTCGCCTTGCCCTCGTAGATGCGACGGCGGCGGTTCATAGGCGTGTACCGTGGTTTGAGGAAGTCCATGGGCCGAGGCTCCTGATGCGCGACGATGGAGAAGAATCCGCGGCGCGACGACCGGACGCGAGGTCGGGCAGCCGGACGGCCTCTGCCCGACGGCCCCGGCGACCGCCTCCAAACTAGCCGAAGCGGGCTTCCAGCACAACGCGTTAGCCCGCAGGGCGGGATTGCGGAGACCGTTGTCGACGTGTCCGGAACAGGTATCGTCGACCGCGATCCACCCGCTAGGCCGTCGTCTTGGACGGGAAGCGGCAGAGGTCCGCGATGAGGCAGCGCGGGCACTCGGGCTTGCGGGACTTGCAGGTGTAGCGGCCGTGCAGGATCAGCCAGTGATGGGCATGCAGCCGATAGGGTCCCGGCACGATCGCTTCCAGGCCGGCCTGAACCTTGTCCGTGGTCGCACCGACGAACAGCGGGATCCGGTTCGAGACCCGGAAGATGTGGGTGTCGACGGCGATTCGCGGAACCCCGAAGGCGATGTTCAGCACGACGCTCGCGGTCTTGGCGCCGACCCCGGGCAGAACCTGCAGGGCCTCCAGGCTCGCCGGTACGGCGCCGCCGTGCGCCTCGACCAGGATACGCGAGAGCGCCACGACGTTCTTCGCCTTGGTGTTGAACAACCCGATAGTCCGGATGAAGTCGCGGACCCTGTCCTCGCCGAGGGCCAGCATCTTCTCCGGCGTGTCGGCGACGGCGAAGAGTGGGCCGGTGGCGAGGTTGACGCCGCGATCGGTCGCCTGGGCTGACAGCACCACGGCGACGAGCAGGGTGAACGGGTTGACGTAGTGAAGCTCGCCCTTCGGCTCCGGCGTTGCCGCGCGGAAGCGGCGGAAGATTTCGGCGAGGGTCGCAGGATCGACCGCCGCGGCAGCCGTTTCCACCTCGGCGGTGACGGGCGGGGTGACCGCGCCACCGAGGCGGGCCGAGTAAGGCCCCGCGCCGCGCGTCGCGCCCCGCGGGCGGCGCGATCCGTCACGGGCGGGGGTGTCTTTCTGGCGGGCATCGGCGCGTTATATTGATGGCATGGCGAGCGGCAATCCTTCCGTCCATCCCTACGGGCTCGATC
>JBOEFT010000002.1:417500-2800000 GCA_050632685.1 Methylobacterium phyllosphaerae | reverse complement strand
GGCGCTCGGCTACGTCGCGTGGAACGCCCGCGCGGTGCTTGACGACCAGATCGTCTCGACCATCGACGCCGAGATCAACGGCCTGTCCGAGCAGTACAATGCCGGGGGCCTGCGTCGGCTGATCACCGTGGTGGAGCGGCGCTCGCGCGAGCCGGGCGCGTCGCTGTACCTCGTGACGACGGCGGGCGGCGACCACGTCGTCGGCAATGTCGGCTACGTCCCCGCCGCCGTGCTGGCGACGCCCGGACAGAGCGAGACGCGCTACGGTCGCAACGATTCGGATGCCGAGGCGCATCGAGCGATCGTGCGCGTCTTCACGCTGCCGGGGGATTCCGACTTCTGGTCGGGCGCGATACCGAGGAGCGCGACCGCCTGCGCGCGGTGATCGGACGGGCCTTCGTGACATCGCTCGTTGCCATCGTGCTCCTGGGCGTGATCGGTGGCTGGCTCGCGGCCAGCCGCGTGTTGCCGCCGGGTCGATGCGATGACGCAGACCACCCGGGCGATCATGGCGGGCGATCTCGACGGTCGGCTCCACGTGGCCGGGAACGGCGACGAACTGGACCGGCTGGCATCGAGCCTCAATCAGATGCTGGAGCGCATCGGCGAATTGATGCGCGGAATGCGCGAAGTGTCCGACAACATCGCCCACGACCTGAAGACGCCACTGACCCGCCTGCGCAACCGCGCCGACGAGGCCCTGCGCCGGGGGAGAACGCCGGAGGACCTGCGTGCGGCGCTCGAGGCCGTGATCGAGGAAGGGGATGGGCTGATCCGGGTGTTCAACGCCCTGCTGATGATCGCGCGGCTCGAATCCGGCAGCGCTCAGGAGATGCTGGTGCCGCTGAATGTCGGCCAGGCGGTGCGCAGCGTCGGTGAATTGTACGAGGCCCTCGCGGAGGACCAGGGGCTGACCCTCGCGGTGCAGGCGCAGGACGACCTGATGATCGCCGGCAACCGCGAACTGATCGGCCAGGCCCTGGCCAACCTGATCGACAACGCCTTGAAATACGGCGCCGGGTCGGTCGGCACGCAGGCGCGCGTGACTCTCGACGCACGGCGTGCGGGCGACCTGATCCGTCTCACCGTCTCCGATCACGGGCCGGGTATCCCGCAGGCGGAACGCGCCCGGGTGCTCGACCGCTTCGTCCGCCTTGAGGATGCCCGCTCGCGACCGGGCTTCGGGCTCGGCCTCAGCCTCGTCAGCGCCGTGGCGCACCTGCACCACGGGACCCTGCGGCTCCTCGACAACGGACCTGGCCTGCGGGTCGAGATCGACTTTCCGGCTCAGGCGCGCGCCGGGTTGCCCGCCGGTGACATCCAGCGCGCGCCGGCATCGGGCGGCCCTGTGCCGACGCCCCCATCCCGCGCTACTGAGGTGGCCATCCATCCCGCCGTGACCGCGCCGACCGCGCATCCGCCCGGCCGCGCGTCCATGTCCCAGGAGGCCCCATGACCCTCAAGACCAAAACCGCCCTCGTCACCGGCTCGACCAGCGGCATCGGGCTCGCCATCGCGCGCGCCCTCGCGGCCGAGGGAGCGAACGTCGTGCTGAACGGGTTCGGCGACGCGAACGCCATCGAGGAAGCGCGGGCGGGGATCGAAAGCGCCCATGGCGTCAAGGCCCGTTACTCGGCCGCCGACATGAGCAAGCCCGATGCGATCGCCGCCATGGTGCGCGAGGCCGAAGACGCCTTCGGGGCGGTCGACGTGCTCGTCAACAACGCCGGGATCCAGTTCGTCTCGCCGATCGAGGAGTTTCCGGCCGAGAAGTGGGAACAGATTATCGCGATCAACCTGTCCTCGGCCTTTCACGCGATGCACGCCGCGATTCCCGGGATGAAGGCGCGGGGATGGGGCCGAATCATCAACACCGCCTCCGCCCATTCGCTGGTGGCCTCGCCGTTCAAGTCCGCCTACGTAGCGGCCAAGCACGGGATCGCGGGTCTGAGCAAGACCGCAGCCCTGGAACTCGCCCCGCACAAGATCACGGTGAACTGCATTTCGCCGGGCTATGTCTGGACGCCCCTGGTGGAGTCGCAGATCCCCGACACCATGAAGGCGCGCGGGTTGACCAAGGAGCAGGTGATCGAGGACGTGATGCTGAAGGCGCAGCCGACAAAGGAATTCGTCACCGTCGATCAGGTCGCCGCGTTGGCGGTGTTCCTGTGCTCCGACGCGGCGAGCCAGATCACTGGCGCCAATATCAGCATGGATGGCGGCTGGACCGCACAGTAGCGCTCGGGCCAGCGACCCGGCGTCGAAGCGGAACGCACTTCCGAAACGGCCCCGCCCGCTCACGGGCGGGGCCGCTCCCGGTCAGCGGCGGCCGTGGATCAGCAGGGCGAGGCCGTAGCCCACCGCGCCCGCGATCAGCAGCGCGACCAGGGGATTCTCCTCCACCCGGGCGCCGACCGCGTCGCGGCCGTCGCGCAGATAGGAGCCGCTCCGCTCGTAGGCGTCGCCCGCGACGTCGCCAGCGCGCTCGTACGCTTCGTTCGCATAGTCGCCGGCCCGGTCGGCGATGTCGCGGGCCTTGTCCTTCACTTGACCGTAGACATTCTGGGCCTGGCCCTGGGCTTCGCGGAAGCGCCCCTCGACAGAGTCCCGGTGCGAGCCCGCGACATCGCCGGCCGCACCCTGGACCTTGCCGATGGCTTCCTTGGCGCCGCCGACGATCCGATCCGTATCCACCATGGCACTCTCCTGGACCTGAGCGCGGCGCAGCGACAGGAACGCCGCGCGCTACGCCGTCGTCCACCGAACGCGCGAGATCGCGTTTGAGCCCCCGGGCGAACCCGAAATTGTCCGACCGGGTGACCGCCGGGCCGGCCTCAGAGTCCGATCAGCTCCGCGATGGCCGTCGCTCCTGCGGCCGGCGAGGTCTCACCCCGCGCGACGCCAGCCTCCGCCTCAGCAGTGCGGCGCCTGACCTCCGGCGACCCGACGAGGCGCTGATGCAGGCGCTCGTCCACCAGCGCCCACATCCATTTCACGTCTTGCGTGCGCCGCTTCGCCTGGATCTCGCCGGTGGCTGTGAGCTTTTCCCGGTGATCGACGATCTTCGCCCAGAGTGCATCGAGCCGCAGATTGTGGAAGCCCGAGATCGTCACCACCGGCGGTGTCCAGGTCGCGGAGGCCGGCGTGAGGATATGCAGGGCCGCGCGGTATTCCGACGCCGCCGCGTTCGCCCGTTGCTCGGCCTCGCCGGCATCGGCCTTGTTGACAGCGATCATGTCGGCCAGCTCCAGGATGCCCTTCTTGATCCCCTGCAGCTCATCCCCTGCGCCGGGCAGCATCAGCACGAGGAAGAAGTCGGTCAGGTCGGCCACCGCGGTCTCCGACTGGCCGACGCCGACCGTCTCGACGAGGATCACGTCGAACCCCGCGGCCTCGCAGAGCAGCATGGTCTCGCGGGTCTTCGCCGCGACACCGCCCAGCGTCCCGGAGGACGGGGAGGGGCGGATGAAGGCGTTCGGATCGTGCGCCAGCCGGGCCATCCGGGTCTTGTCGCCGAGGATCGAGCCGCCGGTCCGGGAGGACGAGGGGTCGACGGCGAGCACCGCCACCCTGTGGCCGGCCTCCGTCAGGTTCGAGCCGAGGGCGTCGATCGTGGTGGACTTGCCGACGCCGGGGACCCCGGTGATACCGACCCGGATCGCCCGCCCGGTCTCGGGCAGGACGGAATCGATCAGCTCCGCCGCAAGCGCCCGGTGATCGGCGCGCTTCGACTCGGCCAGCGTGATGGCCCGGGCCAGGGCGGCACGGTCCCCGCGCAGCAGGCGGTCTCGGAGACTCGGGATGTCGATGGACGGCGTCATGCCCTCTTCATGGCGGCGGCGACGGCCGCCGTCGAGGGGGCGGGGGCCTGAGCCAGGAGATCCAGGGGCTGTGTCCCCTCCACCACAGCTCCGGGCGTGCCCGCTGTTCACACCGACATGCCGGGATCGTGCCCCGCCATGGTCACGATCCTGAGCGACGGAGAGCGCGTCCCAGAGCGCACCCGGATCATGTCGAGCCAGATCGTCTCACGTCGCGTCCTTCTCCGATTCGGTGCCCTGGCGGGCGCCGCGGGCCTCGCACCGTCGCTCGGCGCCTGCGTCACCGACGAACTCGGGACCGGGTCGCCTCTGCCCGAGAAGCAGTCGGCGCTCGATGTCATGCCGGTGCTTCTCGTCGCCACGACCCGCAAGCCCGTGGGCAACCCGCCCCGGCCGCCGTATTTCAGCAGCGACCGCGGCCGCGGCCTGAGTTTCGCCGAGGTGCGCCTGTCACCGCCGGACCGCTCGCTGCTCGGCAAGGTCTCCTCGGTCATCACCGGAGACTGGACGATCGGCGCGGTTCCGAAATCCGAGAGCGGCTCCGGTGCCGCCGAGGCCTTCGCGCAGGCGGCCCTGGGGCGCGACGTGCTCATCTACGTCCACGGCTATCGGGAGTCGTTCGAATCCGCCGCGGTGAGCGCCGCGCGGCTCTCGGACGGGATCCGCTTCCGCGGCGTCTCCGGCCTGTTCACGTGGCCGTCGGCGGCTGCGACCCTCGATTACAACTACGATCGCGAAAGCGCCCTGTGGTCGCGCGACGCCTTCGAGGACCTGCTCAAGGCGCTGGCCGCCTCGCCGAGCGGCGGCCGGATCAACATCGTCGCGCACTCGATGGGAACGCTGCTGACCGTCGAGACCCTGCGCATGCTCCGCGCCGAGGCCGGCGAGGCGGCGATGTCGCGGATCGGCGCGGTGGTACTGGCCGCCCCCGACATCGATTTCGATCTGTTCTCCAACGGCGTCGCTCGGCTCGGACCGGACGTCTCGAAGATCACGGTGATCTCGTCCACGAATGACCGGGCCCTCGAACTCTCCGCCGCGCTCGCGGGCGGCGTCCGGGCGGGCGCGGCCGACCGCGCGAAACTGGAAGCCCTCGGTGTGCGCGTCGCCGACGCCTCCGACTACGGCGGCGGCTTGATCAACCACGACCTGTTCCTCTCGAATCCAGAGGTTCAGGGGGTGGTCCGGCGCGCCATCGCCCGCGGCGCCGGCGCCTGAGGCGTCGGCGCGGCCTTCACCCCATGCGGGCTCACCCCATGCGGGTCGCCATGCTCTGCGGCGGCAGCGGCTCCTCCGGCAGGATCGCGGCCTCCTCGCTCCCGTCGAGATGGTCGACGCGATCGGCCCAGACCCGGAAACCGACCAGGGGATTGGGTCCGAAGGTGTGGGTCAGCGGCACGTCCGCGGCGTCCCGTCCGTAGGCCACCATCACGCGGCCGATCCGCGGGCTGTTGTTACGCGGGTCGAACACGTGCCACTGCCCGCCGAGATACACCTCCATCCAGGCCGCGAAATCGCCGGCCGGGTGCGGCTCCGGTTCTCCGATGAAGCTGATGTATCCGGTGCAGTACCGGGTCGGCACGTTGAGGGCGCGGCAGAATGCCACCGCGAGATGCGTGAAGTCCCGGCAGACCCCGCGGCCGCCCGCATAGGCATCCACGGCCGTGCGGTCGCGATGGGCGAACTCGTAGCCGAAGGCGATGTGCGCGTGCACGAAATCGCAGACGGCTTGGACGCGTTCCCAGCCCGGGGCGGTATGGCCGAACAGGCGCCAAGCCTCGTCGGCCAGGAGATCCGACTCGCAGTACCGGCTCGGCAGCAGGAACACGATCGCCTCGGGCGGCAGCGCCTCGATCGCGTGCTGCTCGGCGTCGGGATGAACCGGATCGGCCTCTCCACCGTCACGGATCACCGCGTCGGTCCCGAGGGTGAAATTGCCGGCTGGGGCGGTCAGGCGCGCGCACAGGTTGCCGAACCCATCCCGGTAGATCTCCACCGGCACCGGTGGATCCGTGTGCAGCGTATCGGGTCTCTCCAGTGCATCGGCGCGCGAGGGGTGCACGTTCAGCATCACCACCATCGGCACCCGATAGGGGAAGGCGTAGCGCATCTCGCAACCGAGCCTGATCCGCATGCGCAATGTTCCCTGATGTCAGCCGATGTCCCGTCCCGGCAGGTTCCGTGCCGCACCGAATCCGGTGTGCTTGGCTGCCACGGACTTGGCGGGCGTCCGCTTCACCCCTACAGCATCCCGGCGCGGCGCCCATGTCCGCCGGGCCAGGGGATGCACTTCTGCCCGGGTCAGGGCGTCGCACCCGCGCGACCCCGCTGACCGGGCGCGCGTCAGGACGGTTACGAGAGGGATGCCGGCCATGTTCACGCTCGAGATCGACGGCACCGCCGTTGCGGTGATCAACAGCGACGAGGCGTCCGCCAAGGACCTCTTCACCTGTGACGGGTTCAAGGAAGACCTGCGGACCATGACGACCGACGGCAAGCCGCTCTGGAACGGCACCTCGGCGCTCAAGGTCCGGGCGGCCAGCGAGGATGAGATCGAGATCTTCGAGGACGCGCTGGCGGAAGACGACGGCGCGGGCGATTTCAAGGATGACCCCCATCACGCCGACGCCGATTCGGACGACGAGGACGAGGCCGATATCGTCTTCCTGGTCGATATCGACGAGGACGAGGACGAGGATGAGGCCGACGCCTGAGCGCGGCTGAACCCGAGCGCCTCCCGGGTTGTTTCCGATCCGACAAGGATCGTATCCCGGGAGGATAGCATGGCTGACAGCAGGCGGATCGTCGACGCGCTCGTGCGTGCGCGGCGGGGTGGCCTCGCCGCGGGCGCCGCCTTGGGCGGTTTGGCGTTGATCGGCGGCCTCGCGTACCGCGCTCTGCGCGGCACGGCACCGCCGGAGACCGGCGGCCCGGACTTCACGACGGTCGACGAGGACGAGGCTCGGCTGATGCTCCGGGCGATGGTGGCGGCGACGATCGCCGACGGCATGGTCGACGCCGCGGAGCGAAGGCGCCTCGATGCGGCCGTGGCCGAGGCCGCCCTCGATCCCGATGGGCGATCCTGGCTTGAGCGTGAACTCGCGGATCCGGCCGATGCCGACGCGATCGCCGAACGCGTATCGGACCCCGACGCGGCGGCGCGGATCTTCGCGGCAGCCCGGCTCGCCATCGAGCCCGATACGATCCAGGAGCGGCAGTTCCTGAAGATGCTCGCCGAGGCCCTGGACCTTCCCGCTGCGGCCGTCGCACGGATCGAGCGGGACATCGCGGCCTGATCGGCAACTGGCCCCGTCGGCGGATCTCCCAACGCCGCCGAGCTTCGTGATAAGCTTTCGCGCGGTCACGAGGTCTGGGCGGGCCGTTCGGGGAGGACGGGACCATTTCATGTCAGGACTGTCAGTGCCCGCCCTCCGACGCGCCCGGCGGGGAGCCCGTGCGCTGGTCGCCGCCATGCTGATCGGCGGCGGATCCGCCCGCGCAGCCGAGCCGACCGCCGGCCCTTTGACCATCGCCGAGCAGGGCAGCTTCTTCGTCGGCGGCCGCGACGTCGAGTCCGACACGCTGTCGACGCTGCCAGCCTATGCACCCACAGGCACGATCAGCGTCGACCAGATCTACGTCCGCTATCAGGTGCCGGTCGCATCCGGGCGGCCGCCGCTGGTCCTGATCCACGGCTGCTGCCTCACCGGCAAGACCTGGGAGACGACCCCGGACGGGCGGATGGGCTGGGACGAGTTCTTCGTCCGGCGCGGCTTCCCGACATACGTGATCGATCAGGCCTGGCGCGGCCGCTCCGCGGCGAGCCCGGCCCAGATCAACGCCGTGAAGATGGGTCATGCCGAGCCGAATGGGCTGCCGGCGGTCTTCTCCGCCGGCCGCGAGCCAGCCTGGGCGATTTTCCGGTTCGGACCGGAATACCCGAAGGTCTTTCCGGGCATGCAGTTTCCCCTGGAAGCCCAGGGCGAGTTCTGGAAGCAGATGGTCCCGGATTGGTCGGCGGCCCTGTCGGTTCCGAACCCCACCGTGCCGGCCCTCTCGGACCTCGCCAAGCGCCTCAAGGGCGCGGTGCTGATCTCGCACTCGCAGTCCGGGATCTACCCGTTCCAGACCGCCGCCCTCGACCGGACGGGGATCCGGGCCATCGTCGCCATCGAGCCCGCCGCGTGCCCGGACCCGTCCAAGGACAGCTTGGCACCCTACAAGGACCTGCCGATCCTCGTCCTGTTCGGGGACTACGTCGATGCCTCGCCCCGCTGGGCGCCGCGGCTGAAGCAGTGTCGCAGCTTCGTGGCCGCGGCCAACGCCGCCGGCGGCCGGGCCGAGCTGATCCTGCTGCCGGAGATCGGCATCCACGGCAATTCGCACATGCTGATGCAGGACAAGAACAGCCTCGACATCGCCGATTGGCTGGTCGGCTGGGTCGACAAGCGGGCGCCCGGAAAGTCGTGAGCGGCGGCCCTGTGGCCCCTCCCCATCGGCGCAGGCGCAGCGAGGCGGTCGGGCCGGGGCAGGGGCTCCGAGGGGAGGACCGCCCTGAATATGTTCGCGCCGCTCGCAGAGATGGCGGTGCCGAGCGTTCGATCGAAAAGCGATCCGATCCCCTGCGCGTCCTGAGACGAGAGCCGGGACGGAGCCTCAGCCCGGCTTCCGCTCGCTGAGGAAAGCGCCCATCCGCTCCAGCGCCCGCCGGATGTTCTCGGCCGAATTGGCGTAGGACAGCCGGATGTAGCCCTCGCCGTGGACGCCGAAATCCGGGCCGCCGATCACCGCGACGCCCGCTTCCTCCAGAAGGGTCGAGGCCAGGGCCTTCGCCTTCCAACCGGTCCGCGAGACGTTCGGGAACGCGTAGAACGCGCCCTTGGGCGCGATGCAGGAGACGTCCGGCAGGGCGTTCAGGCCATCCACCACGATCGCCCGGCGCCGGTCGAACTCCGCGACCATCTCGGCCACGCAGTCCTGGGGACCATCGAGCGCCGCGATCCCGGCCCACTGGGTCGCTGCGTTGACGCAGGAATGCGCGTTCACCGCCAGCTTGCGTGCCGCGTCGTAGAGCGGCTTCGGCCAGACCGACCAGCCGAGCCGCCAGCCCGTCATCGCGTAGGTCTTGGAGGCGCCGTCGAGATAGATCAGCCGGTCGCGGATCTCGGGATATGTCAGCAGCGAGTGATGGCGCTCGCCGTCGTAGGTCATCGTGCCGTAGATCTCGTCCGACAGCACCGCGACGTCCGGATGCTCCGCCAGTCCCTTCACCAGGGCGTCGATCTCGGCCTTCGGCGTCACGCCGCCGGTGGGGTTGGCCGGCGAGTTGACGATCAGCAACCGGGTCTTCGGCGTGATCAGCGCCAGGGTCTCGGCCGCCGAGAAGGCGAAGCCGTTCTCCTCGCGGATCGGCACCGGAACCGGCGTGGCGCCGGTGAACTCGATCATCGAGCGGTAGATCGGGAATCCGGGGTCCGGATAGAGGATCTCGGTCCCGGGCGCGCCGAACATCAGGATCGCCATGAACATGGTGACCTTGCCGCCGGGCACGATCATCACGGACTCGGGCGAGACCTCGACGCCGTGGCGGCGGTGTATGTCGCGGGTCACGGCCTCGCGCAGCGGCTGGATGCCCACCGCCGGCGTGTAGCCGTGATGCCCGTCGCGCAGGGCCTTGATGCCGGCCTCGACCACGTGGGCGGGTGTCGGCATGTCCGGCTGGCCGATGCCGAGGTTGATCACGTCCCGACCCTGCGCGGCCAGCGCCTGGGCGCGGGCGAGCACCGCGAACGCGTTCTCCTCACCGATGCGTGAGAAGGCCGGGACCACGTGCAGCATCGCGTCCTCCGGGCGGTGGGATGTCAGGCCGAGGTCAGTTCTTGGACCGCTCGGAGAGCTTCATCGCGCCGAAGGACATCGCCGCCGCGATCGCGCCCAGGATCACGAAGGTCTTCACGGAGGCGTAGAACAGGTCCGGATTGATGCCCTCGTCGGTGTAGAGCACCAGCCCGATGGCCGCGAGCGGCAGGGAGATGAGGATGGAGAGGGGGACGAGCGGGTTCATGTTCGGCACTCGGATCCGGCGCGCGGCTGAAGGCGGCCCAGGGAAAGCGCCCATTGCATATCACCCTGCCGCGAAGGTTGGGACCCCGGGTTCTGCAGTTTTTCGCCGATCCATCCGGACGCTCATGGATGCGCAATCATTTGGCGCGAGAGTGTCGGTTCTGGAGGGCGGACACGCATGCGTCGGGCATCGGTCACTTGGAACGGAAAGGCACAAGAGGCTGCGAGCACTGGGACCTCCAGTATCGACATGCTGGTCCTCCACATCGGGAAGCTGCTGCGACATCCGGCCTACCGTCGCGAGACGGTGGTAAGCCCCCTGCTGCTGCGTCATCTGCCCTACGACGCCGGCTATGCCTGGAACGGCGAGGCGAGCCTGCGCGTGCGGCTCGCCGGTGCCGCCCTGGACGAGGCGAGCATCGATCACCTCATCCGGAACGTGCAGGCCGAGTGTCTGCGGCTGCGACGCCCCGCCGATACCTGAGCCGGTTCAGGCCGGAACCCGGACCGTGGCCCGCAGGCCGCCCAGGGGACTGTCGTGCAGGACGATGTCGCCCCCATGGGCGCGGGCTATGTCGCGGGCGATCGCGAGTCCCAGTCCGGAACCGCCGGCATCCTGGCGGGCGTCGTCGAGCCGCACGAACGGCTTGAACACGTCCTCCCGGCTCTCCGCAGGGATGCCCGGCCCGTCATCGTCGATCGACACGAAGAAGGTCCGCGCCTCCAATCGGCCGGAGATCGCTACCGTCTCTCCGTAGCGGGCGGCATTGGCCGCGAGATTGAACAGGCAGCGCCGGAAGGCACCGGGCCGGACGGTGACCTCGGGCGCGCCGACGAGGTCTACCGCGGAGACGTGGGCGCCCAGGCGCTCGACGTCCGTCCGAAGGTCCTCCAGCAGGGCGCGCATGTCCGTCGGAGCCGCGGGCTCCGCCGAGTCGCCGCGCGCGAACGCGAGGTAGCCTTCCAGCATCCGGCTCATCTCGTCGACGTCGCGGCTCAGATCCTCGATCTCGCTGGTCTGCTCGAACAGCGCCAGGGACAGGCGGAAGCGGGTGAGGATGGTGCGCAGATCGTGGCTGACGCCGTTCAGCATCGTGGTGCGCTGCTCCATCGCCCGCTCGATGCGCCGCTTCATCTCGATGAAGGCATGGCCGGCCTGGCGTACCTCCCGCGCACCGCGGGGACGGAACTCGATCTCGCGGCCCTTGCCGAAGCCCTCCGCCACGGCGGCGAGGCGCAGGATCGGCTTGATCTGGTTGCGCAGGAACAGGATCGCGACGCCGAGCAGGACCAGCGACGAGCCGATCATCCAGACCAGGAAGATGTGCGAGTTCGACGCGTAGGCCTGGCTGCGCCGGGCGGTGATGCGCATCACGCCGTCGGGGATCGCCACGCGGATCTCGATCAGGTTCGAACGGCCGACCGTGTCGATCCAGAAGGGACGGCCGATCTGGCGCTTGATCTCGTCGGACAGGGCCTCGTCCAGGATCGAGAAGAACGGCCGCGGGCCCGGGGGCGGGAGCTTGGCGCCCTTGAGGATGTCGAGGTCGAGGTTCAGCCGCTCCCCGGCGATGCGCGAGAGGATCTCTGCATCCTTGTCCTGCGGGTAGCTCTCGTAGATGTCGATCAGTGCTGCGACGTCCGCCGTCACCGCCGCGGACAGGCGCTTGGTCACGAGCTGCCAGTGCCGCTCCATGAAGGTGTAGGCGATCACCGACTGGAGCAGGACGACCGGCGCGATGATGATGATCAGCGAGCGGGCGTAGAGACCCTTCGGCAGGACGTCACCGACCGCCCGGCTGATGCGCTTCCACAGCCGCCGCGGCGCGGAGCGGGGCGGATCGGTCCGCAGGATGCGCGCGAGGCCGGGATCAGGGGCGTTCATCGGCGGCGCGCGCGTGTGCCGGATCGAGGGGACCAAACGAGCCGCGCCCCCGCCCGAATCGCCCGGCCATCCCGTGCGGTCTCCGCGCCAGGCGCGGGCCGCGGAGAAGGGCGACGACCTCTCTGCACGGAGATGTGGTCTGGTGGGTATGCCCGCTACGTCTCTGGACGCCATCTCCGCTCGTTTCCGTCGGGCCGATCTCTGATTGCGCGATTCGGGGCCGCGCGTCGCCTTCCGGTTTCGCGGTCCGGAATGACGGGCTGGACCGACACCGTACAGAGCCCGACGCAGAAATCCGAATACCCGGCCGGCGGTCCCGGCACGAGGGTATTGCGCCGCAGCGCCATCCGCCATCCCTCGCTGTCGCGAGCCGAAGACCGACGCGTCTTGCAGCGCGGCGCGCGGGCCATACCTGTGGGGTGCGGGGGGCGCCCGCCGGCCGAAGGTCTTCGAGGCGATGCTCAGCACCGATACCGATATCCTCACCATGGCCGAGGCGTGGCGGCGCGACGGTCGCGCCGTGGCCCTGGCCACCGTGATCGAGACCTGGGGCTCGGCACCGAGGCCCGTGGGCAGCCATCTCGTCGTGGACGGGGACGGCCATTTCCTGGGCTCCGTCTCCGGAGGCTGCGTTGAGGGCGCGGTGATCACCGAGGCGGTCGAGGTGATCGCGGCCGGCGCGCCGCGGGTCCTCGAATTCGGCGTGGCGGACGAGACCGCGTGGCGGGCCGGTCTGTCCTGCGGCGGCCGGATCCGGGTCTTCGTCGAGCGGATCGACTGATGCGCGTCGACATCCTGGCGGCCCTCAACGCTGAGCGGGCTGCGCGCCGCGCCGCGATCCTCGTCACCGACACGGCCGACGGCGCGCAACGCCTCGTGCGCGAGACCGAGATCGCCACCGATCCGCTCGCCACCCTGCTGGCAAAGCACCTCGCCTCGGGCCGGAGCGGCCTCGTCGAAGCCGAGGGGCGGACGCTGTTCCTGACCGTGCAGGTGCCGCCGGTGCGGCTCGTGGTGGTCGGCGCCGTCCATATCTCGCAGGCGATGGCGCCGATGGTCGCGGGCCTCGATCTCGCCCTCACGGTGATCGACCCGCGCACAGCCTTCGCGACGGCCGAGCGCTTCCCGGGGATCGACCTCGTCGCCGCGTGGCCGGATGCTGCCCTCGGCACGGCCGTGCCGGTCCTCGATCGTTATTGCGCCCTGGCGGCCCTCACGCACGATCCGAAGATTGACGATCCCGCCCTGGAGGCGGCTTTGTCGGCCGGGTGCTTCTACGTAGGCGCCCTCGGCTCGCGAAAGACCCACGCCGCGCGCGTCGCACGGCTTACGGAGGCGGGCTATTCGGCAGCGCAGATTGGCCGGATCCATGCGCCGATCGGGCTGCCCATCGGCGCCGTCAGCCCCGCCGAGATCGCGCTGTCCGTGCTCGCCGAGGTCGTGGCCTGCCTGCGCCGCGCACCCCGGCCGGAGGTCGCGTGAGGTTCGGTCCCGTCCCGGTCGCGGAGGCGGCCGGGCTGATCAGCGCGCATACCGTTCGGCGAGCGGACGTCACCCTGCGCAAGGGCGCGGTGATCGCCCGCGAGGCGGCCGCCGGCCTGGCGCGGGCCGGCCTGTCGGAGATCGTGGCGGCGACGCTCGATCCGGGCGATATCGGCGAGGATGCCGCCGCCGCCCGGCTCGCAGCCCAGCTTCGCGGTCCGAACCTGCACGTCGAGGCGGCCTTCACCGGCCGCTGCAACCTGTTCGCCGAAAGGTCCGGGGTGCTCACCCTGGATCCCGCCCGAATCGATGCGGTCAACGCCGTCGACGAGGCCGTGACGGTGGCGACGCTGCCGAGGTTCAGGCCCGTGGTCGCGGGCGAGATGATCGCTACCGTGAAGATCATCCCTTACGCCGTGCCGAATTCCGTTCTCGCCAGCGCCTGCGCTGCGGCCGGGGGCGACGCACTCGCCGTGACGCCGTATCGCCGCCGGCGGGTGGGTGTGGTCTCGACCCGCCTGCCGAGTCTCAAGGAAGCCACCATCGACAAGACGCTCCGGGTGCTGGCCGAGCGGCTCGCCCCTACTGGCGCCGAGATCGCCGCGGAGACCCGGGTGCCCCATGCCGACGAGGCCGTGGCGGCCGCCCTGGCCGCGGTGATCGACGGCGCGGGGGCCGATCTTGTGGTGGTGTTCGGCGCTTCCGCCATCGCCGACCGGCGCGACGTCATCCCGGCCGGCATCGAGGCGGCGGGCGGCCGGGTCGTCCATCTCGGGATGCCGGTCGATCCCGGCAACCTGCTCCTCGTGGGCGCGCGGGGTGACGTGCCGGTGATCGGAGCCCTGGGCTGCGCGCGCTCGCCCAAGGAAAACGGCTTCGACTGGATCCTTCACCGCCTCCTGGCTGACCTCACCGTAACCCGGGCCGACATCGTCGGCCTCGGCGTCGGCGGCCTTCTGATGGAGATCGTCTCACGTCCGCAGCCCCGGGCCGGGGGCGAAGCCGTGGGCGAGCAGGCCGAAGCGGGATCCGGATCGGATGTCTGAGGTCGGGACGATCCTCCTCGCGGCGGGCATGGGCACCCGGTTCGGCCCTGAACCGAAGCTGCTCGCCCCTTTGAACGGAATCCCGCTGGTCCGCCACGCGGCCGAGGCCGCCCTCCGCGCCCGTCCCCGCCCGGTCGTCGCCGTGTTCGGCGCGCACGCGGCGGCGGTCCGGGCGGCCCTCGCCGGGCTCGACCTCATCCGCGTCGACAATCCGGATTTCCGCGCCGGCCTCGCGACCTCGCTGCGCGCCGGCGTCGCGGCGCTGCCGCCGGCCTGCGGGGCGGCCGTGATCGTTCTGGGCGACATGCCGCGGGTCACGGCCGCGCATATCGACCGTCTCGCGGGCGCCTTCGCGAGCGCCGCGGAGGCGCCCGCGGCCGTGGTCCCCGTGCAGGATGGGCGGCGCGGGAACCCCGTCCTCCTGAATCTGCGCCGGCTCGGCCCGGAGATCGACCGCCTCGCCGGTGATCATGGCGCCGGCCCTCTGCTCAGGGGGCGGGCGGATGTGCTCGAGATTGCCGGCGACCCGGCTACGGCCCTCGACATCGACACGCCGGATGCGTTGGCCGCGCTGGATCTGTGACCCTGCCGACGCCGTCGCCACGCCTCTGCGGAAAGACCGCGGCTGCTTCCGTCGTCGCGCGGCTGGAGAGACGGGGTTCAGGCACTGCCACGCTGCCCGGGTGCGCCGAGCCGCGCGACGGGCCACCGGGCGACCCCGCGCGGCCTCATCCCCGGGCGGCGTCGTGGCCACGCCCGGCCCGGGCCTCGGCGCGGCATCGGTCCGAGCAGTAGCGGACCTCGTTCCAGACGCGCGCCCACTTCTTGCGCCAAGCGAACGGGCGGCCGCACTGCGCGCAGATCTTTTCCGGCAGATCGCCCTTCCGGCGCATCGGCGGCATCGCATCACCTCTCGCCCAAGCTCTCCCGGCGGCCGGCCCGATCGGAACCGGGAACCCCCGCAGGCGTGAATCCAGACCGTAGGCGAGCGCCAGCATCGTCGCGAGCCCGCCGAGGTTGACCGCGACCTGCAGCGGCCATGTGGGATCGAAGGTGCGGTAGAGGATGCGGCCGATGAGCGCCGCGAGGCAGCCGGCGGCGAAGATCTCCAGCGAGTGCCTACCGCAGGCGTCGACGAGACGAAGCGACCGCCACCGGCTGACGTGCTGCACGCCCGGCATGCTGAACAGCAGGTAGGTCAGCGCCAGCATGTTGAGCAGGCGCAATGGACCGACATGGCTCTTGTCCGGCACGCCGATCGGGAGCGGTCTGAGGTCCGGAAGCCCCCATTCCCCCCAGGAGCCGCCCTGGAGGAGGGCGAAGGCGAGATAGGCCCAGGCCGCCGCCACGGCCCAGCCGCGCCGCGGCAGCAGGCCGTCTCGTTCACGGACGATGACGGCCAGCGCCGCACCGATCACGAACAGGAATTGCCACGCGAAGGGATTGAAATACCAGCCGTCATCCACCGCCGCGGCATTCGGCAGGTTCAGCTGATGATCGACGTTGGCGGCGATCCACAGCGTCCCCGACAGGGCCAGAACGCCCCAGATGCCGCGCCGCATCCCGAAATAGATCAGCGGAAACAGCGCGAGCAGCAGGATGTAGAGTGGCAAGATATCGAGGTAGTTCGGCAGCGCGTTCAGCGCGAGGCCCCGCAGGAGGCCCGGCCAGAGACCCATCTGCATCAGGGGCGCGACGCCGAATCGCGGCGTGAGGCCGGTCAGGTCCATCCAGATCCGGACGATCACCAGGGTCGCGAGCAGCAACCCCGCCTGGAACAGATAGATGCGCAGGCAGCGCCGGGCGATGCGCGCCAGCGCGGTCCGGATCCCGGCCCTCCGGAACAGCCCGCCATAGGCGATCATGGACGAGTAGCCGGCCAGCAGCACGAAGATCTCGGCGGCGTCCGAGAAACCGAAATTATGCAGCGTCAGGAGGGCCGGCCCGTTGCGCGGGATATGATCGATGAAGATCGTCAGCAGCGCGAAGCCGCGCACCACGTCGACCCGCGCGTCGCGCGCGGGCTTCGCGGGCCGCGCGCCGGCAGGCGGAGCGGAGATCGCCGGCACCAAGCCGGCGGCGGGTCTTTCGAGGTCGTCGATGCCCGTCACTCAGCCCGTCGCCATGGCGCTCTCAGATCGGATGCGGCGCTGCTGCGGCCGCAGTGCAACAATAACGCGTTTGTCTCGGGAGACCGCGCCGATCACGCGCCTTTGTTCGGATGTGCACATTGTCCGGTCGGGTCGACGATCGATCCCATCACCGTGCCCCGCCGCGCCGGCCAGCTCTCCCGCGCCCCTCGCTTCCCGGCCAAGCCCGGTATAGATCCGGCGGGCGATCCCGGCTCCCGTCGCCCGGGGCGAGGCTCAAGGTTGGGTTCAGGATCATGCGCGTCCTCGTCACCGGAGCCGGAGACTATCTCGGTCGCCGCCTGCTCGAGGCGCTGCATCGGGAACTTCCGCCCGGAAGCCGGATCCTCGGCCTCGATGCGAGCCCGCAACCGCCCCTCGACGGCGTGACGCTCAGGACCGTCGATCCCTTCGACGCCCGCGACCTCGATGAAACGGTCACGGCCTTCGACCCGACCATCGTGTTCCATCTTGCGGCGCTGGCCTCCGTGGCGCAGTCGAGCGAGACACCGTCCTATGCCTGGCGGGCGGAGTTGCTCGGCACGCTGAACCTCGCCGAGGCCGTGGCGAAGACCCGGGCGGCCCTCGTCTTCATCAGCTCGACCGTCGTCTACGGGGAGGCGTTTCGCGACCGGGCACGCCCGGACGAGAACGTCACGCCGCGTCCCGACACCATCTCGGGCCGAACCAAGAACGCCTGCGAGTACATCCTGCGCGACGTCCTGGCGAATGCCCGCGTCAGGCATCTGGTGCTGCGGCCGTCGAACTACATCGGAGCCGGGCAGAGCGAGACCTTCGTGGTCGCCTCGTTCGCCGCTCAGATCGCCCGGATCGAGCGGGGCCTCGCGCCGCCGAGCCTGGAGGTCGGAGACCTCTCCGCGGGGCGTGATTTCTTCGACGTGGCCGACTTCACTGCGGCATGCCTGCGCGTGATCGAGCGGCTCGACGACCTGCCGGATGGCGTCATCTTCAATGTGGGGTCCGGCATCGTGACGGCGGTCTCCGACATTCTGGACGTGCTCCGCGGCATGACGGATGCGCGCTTCGCCCTCCGGGTGGCAACCGGGCGGGTCCGGCCGGCGGGCGTACGCAGCGAGGGCTGCGACCCGGGGGCCTTCATGGCCGCCACCGGATGGGCGCCGGCGATTCCGCTCTCGCAGAGCCTGTCGACCATCCTGGCGAAGGCCCGGGCGAGCCTCGGATGATCGGCCGCGCAGGTCCGACCGAACGTTCGGTCCTGCGCCGCATCCGGGTCGTCGCCGCTACACGACTCCCGGGGTTGCGCCTGCCCCAGGACCCGATCGGCCTGCGGCAGACGTCCGATCCTCAGCGCGAGAAGCGCTTGTACTTGATCTTCTTTGGCATGATCGAATCCGCCCCGAGGCGGCGCACCTTGTCGGCCTCGTAGTCGGAGAAGTTGCCCTCGAACCATTCCACGTGGCTGTCGCCTTCGAAGGCGAGGATGTGCGTCGCGATGCGGTTCAGGAACCAGCGATCGTGGCTGATGATCACCGCGCAGCCGGCATAGTCCTCCAGCGCGTCCTCGAGGGCACGCAGGGTTTCCATGTCGAGGTCGTTGGTCGGCTCGTCGAGGAGCAGGACGTTGGCGCCGCCCTTCAGGGTGCGGGCCAGGTGGACGCGGTTGCGCTCACCGCCCGACAGCGTGCCGACCTTCTTCTGCTGGTCGGGACCCTTGAAGGCGAAGGCCGCGCAGTAGGCGCGCGAGTTGATCTCGCGCTTGTTGAAATAGATGATGTCGTTGCCGCCCGAGACCTCCTGCCAGACCGTGGCATTCGGATCGAGGGCGTCGCGCGACTGGTCGACGTAGCCGAGCTTGACGGTCTCGCCGACCTCGATCTTGCCGCTGTCGGGCTTCTCTTGGCCAGTGATCATCTTGAACAGGGTGGTCTTGCCGGCGCCGTTCGGGCCGATCACGCCGACGATGCCGCCCGGCGGCAGCTTGAACGAAAGGTCCTCGATCAGCAGCCGGTCGCCGAACGCCTTGCTCAGATGCTCGAATTCGATGACGTTGTTGCCGAGCCGCTCGTCGATCGGGATGACGATCTGCGCGGAGGCGTCGACCTTGTTGTTCTGCTTGGCGACCAGCTCCTCGTAGCGCGTGATGCGGGCCTTCGACTTGGACTGGCGCGCCTTCGGGGAGGCGGCGATCCACTCCTGCTCGCGGGCGATGGAGCGCTGGCGGACCATGTCCTCGCGGCCCTCCTGCTCAAGGCGCTTCTGCTTCTGCACCAGCCAGGCCGAGTAGTTGCCCTCGTACGGGATGCCCTTGCCGCGATCGAGTTCCAGGATCCAGCTGGTGACGTTGTCGAGGAAGTAGCGGTCGTGGGTCACGATCAGGATCGCGCCCGGATACTGGCGCAGGTGGCCCTCCAGCCAGTTCACCGTCTCGGCGTCGAGGTGGTTGGTCGGCTCGTCGAGGAGGAGCAGCTCCGGCTCCCACAGGAGCAGGCGGCAGAGCGCGATGCGGCGCCGCTCGCCGCCCGACAGGGTCGCGACCGGCTGCTCGTCGCTCGGGCAGCCCAATGCCTCCATGGCCTGATCGACCTTCGAATCCAATTCCCAGAGACCGAGCGACTCGATCCGATCCTGGAGCTCGGTCATCTCGTCGGCCGTCTCCTCCGAGTAGTTCATGGCGAGCTCGTTGTAGCGGTCGAGCATGGCCTGCTTCTCGGCCACGCCCTCCATCACGTTCTCGCGGACGGACTTGCTCGGATCGAGCTGGGGTTCCTGCGGCAGGTAGCCGACCCGCGCGCCCTGCGCGACCCAGCCGTCGCCGGTAAACTCCTTGTCGATGCCGGCCATGATCTTCAGCAGCGTCGACTTGCCCGAGCCGTTGATACCCAGCACGCCGATCTTGGCGTCCGGATAGAACGACAGGTTGACGCTATCCAGGACCTTCTTGCCGCCGGTATAGGCCTTGGTCAGGCCCCGCATGTGGTAGATGAATTCGCGAGCCATCGCGGATCGTCCTCGACGCGTTGTTCGGAACCGCGCGGATCGTGCCAGCGGCACGGGTCAGGCACCGGGCCTTGGCACCCGTCCTGAACGCGCGTCCCTACGATATAGGAATGACCCTGCCCGAGTATCAGGCCCGCCGGGAGGCGGCAAGGACGGCGCGGCCGTAGCCGCTCAGGCGAAGGGGTTCTTGACCGATCGCGGCGCCGCGTCGGCGGCGTCGGCCACCGCCTCGGGCAGGTCCTCCGCCTCCAGGGCCTTCACGATCGCGTCCAGTGTCCGGCGGAGCAGGCGCGCCTGCTCCAGGCCGGTCCTGTCGCGCGTGAGGTCGAGGGAGCCGTGGAGGGCGATCCGGTCGGTCCCGTTCTCGAAGGAGAGGGCGCCGACGGTGCGCACGCCGGCATCGTCCGCAAAGGGCGTGAAGGCCTTCGGATTTGGGCTCTCGGCCTGGGTCTTCGCGCGGGGCTTGTCCTCGGGCATGGGTCCCTCTCAGAAGAACGTGCGCAGCACGTCGCGGATGAGCTTCCGCAGGGCGCGGGTGATCTCGCGCTCCAGCCAGTCCTGCCACGTCTCTGCGTGCCGGGGCCGGCGCTCGTCCGCGCGGGCGGAGGCTTGGGGGTCGGGCAGGCTCATCGCGGTGGCGCGCGCCTCAGGCGGCAGGCCCGGGAACACGTCGATCCCGGCCTCCTGGAGGAGAGCCTCGATCGACAGCGCGTGCCATTCCTTCGATTCGTCGTTCCGGGCGAGATACGCGCCGGCCTCGCCGCGCGCCGGATCATAAACGGCCTTGAAGAGCAGCGTCGGCACCAGGACGCCGCCCTTGATCTGCTCCACGGACGTGCCGGAGAAGATGACGCCGGTGACGACGAAGAGCGCGCCGCGCCGGGTGGCGAGCCGACGCACACTCTCCTCGATATCGGCCCAGAGGCCGCGGTTCAGCACCCGGTTCTGCGGCACGATGTTGGCGAGGCTGAACGACTCGGCTTGGGCGCCGATCGTCGGCATATCGCCGGCCGGGGCGAGGTGGCCCCGGTCGAAGCCGCTGCGAACGTAATCCTCCAGCGCGGCGCGCTGGTCTTCCGGCAGGCGGGCTTCTTCATGGAAGGAATCGTCGCGGGCCACCGTGCGCGCCGCGGCGACGCTGGCTCGGGTCAGATGCTCCGCAGCGTAGAGGGGTGCGGCTCACGCCGGAATGGAGCACCGCGAAGGCCGCGAAGCAGAGCGGGTTCGCCCGCACGGCGAGCTTCGGATCTCGTCAGGACAGGCGTCCGTCCGTCCGCGAACAGGGCCGGACAGGCGTCCTGCGCATGGGCGGCGGTCGATCCGAGTCCCAGGACGAGGGCTGCGGCGACGAGGCCCGGGCGACGCGTCACCAGCATACGCGGACCCTGCGCACGCCCTCCGGAGTCGGGCGGTTTCGCCACGCGCAGGGCCGGCCCAGAGTGCCGCCGAAGGGGCGCGCATCCCGGTCAGGGCCGCCCGGTGATACCCGGACGGGGCAGTCGCCGAGGAAGTTGCACAGGAAGTCGAGATTGCCGTCCGGCGGGCGCGGCTCGGCGTAAGCTTGACTGCTGCCGGTAATCGCGAGCGTGAGCAGGATTGTGCACAGACGAGCCGGGCTCAAAGGTAAACCTCTTGTGGCGGTAAGGGCACGTGAACGAAAAAACGACGGCCCGACATTGATCGCGCCGCCGATCGTCCGTAACTGGCACTATCATGACAGCGACGGATGGGCGGGTTCTAGCATGAACGCGTAGCTCCAGGTGCTGGTGTCGCGGTGGCCTCCGGTCCGCGATGCGGCCGTCGCCACACTCGAACGAGCGGATGCGACCCTTGGCGATATCACCTGAGCAATTGGCGTTGCTGGACCGTGTCCCGAATCCCGCGGCGTTGCGGCGTTTGCCGGAGTCGGAGCTTGCGGCTGTTGCGGAAGCGGTGCGGGCCGAGATGATCGATGCGGTGTCGATCACCGGCGGCCATCTGGGCTCGGGTCTCGGGGTGGTCGAGCTGACGGTGGCGCTGCACCACGTGTTCGACACGCCCGACGACCGGATCGTCTGGGACGTCGGCCACCAGTGCTACCCGCACAAGATCCTCACCGAGCGGCGCGACCGGATCCGCACCCTGCGCCAGGGCGGGGGCCTGTCGGGCTTCACCAAGCGCTCCGAGAGCGTCTACGACCCGTTCGGCGCGGCCCATTCCTCGACCTCGATCTCGGCGGCGCTGGGCATGGCGGTCGCCCGCGACCTCGACAACGCCACGGCCAAGCAGAAGAACCGCCCGCTCAAGCGCCGCAACGCCATCGCGGTGATCGGCGACGGCTCGATGTCGGCCGGCATGGCCTACGAGGCGCTCAACAACGCCGGCGCCCTGCACTCGCGCCTGATCGTGATCCTCAACGACAACGACATGTCGATCGCCCCGCCGGTGGGCGCGATGTCGGCCTACCTCGCCCGGCTGGCCTCGGGGGCGCCTACCAGTCCCTGCGCGAGACCGCCAAGCAACTCGGCAAGCTCCTGCCCAAGGCGCTCTACCAGCGCGCGGCCGCGGCGGAAGAGTACGCCCGCTCCCTGGTGGTCGGCGGCGGCACGATGTTCGAGGAGATGGGCTTCCACTACGTCGGCCCCGTGGACGGGCACAACCTCGACCACCTGCTGCCGGTGCTCAAGAACGTCCGCGACGCCGAGCACGGCCCGATCCTGCTGCACGTGGTCACCCAGAAGGGCAAGGGCTACGCGCCGGCGGAAGCCAGCGCCGACCGCTACCATGGCGTGGTCAAGTTCGACGTAGTCTCGGGGGTGCAGGCCAAGGCCAAGCCGAACGCGCCGGCCTACACGCGGGTGTTCGGGGAGAGCCTGATCAAGGCGGCGGATGCCGACGACAAGGTCGTGGCGATCACCGCCGCCATGCCGGGGGGCACCGGCATCGACCTGTTCGGCAAGGCGCATCCGGACAAGACCTTCGACGTGGGCATCGCCGAGCAGCACGCGGTGACGTTCGCGGGCGGCCTGGCGACGGAGGGCTACCGGCCGTTCGTGGCGATCTACTCGACGTTCCTGCAGCGGGCCTACGACCAGGTCGTGCACGACGTGGCGCTGCAGAACCTTCCGGTGCGGTTCTGCCTGGACCGGGCGGGTCTGGTCGGCGCCGACGGGGCGACGCACGCGGGTGCGTTCGACCTGGCGTATCTGTGCTGCCTGCCGAACATGACCGTGATGGCGGCCGCCGACGAGGCCGAGCTGGTGCACATGGTGGCGACCGCGCACGCCCACGACTCGGGTCCGATCGCGCTGCGCTACCCGCGCGGCGAGGGGGTGGGGATCGAGCTTCCGGAGCGGGGCGAGGCGCTGGCGATCGGCAAGGGCCGGGTGGTGCGGCGGGACGCGGAGGCGCGGGTGGCGATCCTCAGCCTGGGCACGCGGCTCGCCGAGGCGCTGAAGGCGGCGGACACGCTGTCCGAGCAGGGCGTTGCGGTGACGGTGGCGGATGCGCGGTTCGCCAAGCCGCTGGACGCGGCGCTGATCCAGGATCTGGCGCGGGACCACGAGGTGCTGCTGACGATCGAGGAGGGCTCGCGGGGCGGGTTCGGCGCGATGGTACTGCACCTGCTGTCGGAGACGGGGGCGCTGGATGCGGGCGGGGTCCGGGTGCGGACGCTGACGCTGCCGGACGCCTACCAGGATCACGACAGCCCCGAGAAGATGTACGCCGAGGCCGGCCTCAACGCCGACACCATCGTCAAAACCGCCCTCGCAACGCTGCCCGAGCGCAAGGAAGGCCGGTCGCGCCTGCGTCTCGCCTGAACGACGGGTCCGGCTCCCGGCGGTCCCATTTAAAGATCGCCGCCGTGGAGCGGAGCCAGGCCTTCTCCCCGGACTGTCCCGTCCTGAAGGGGCTCGCTTCGCCGGGGTGGTCTCCACTCCGGCGAAGCGTATCGGTCCATCCTGAGGCACGCGGCCCCAACCGTCTTGCCGTGGCGCGCGATCGCCAGCATATCGCCGCCATGCGTGCGGGCGCTGCGCATCCTCCGACGCCTGTCCCGCGCCTGTCGCATCGCGCTGAGATGGGGACCAACAAGCCGATGACCTCCGAGAAGCTGCGCCTCGGCGTCAACATCGACCACGTCGCGACCGTCCGGAACGCCCGCGGCGGCGACTACCCGGATCCGGTCCGGGCAGCCCTGCTCGCGGTGGAGGCGGGCGCCGACGGCATCACCGCGCATCTGCGCGAGGACCGGCGCCACATCCGCGACACCGACATCGCAGCCCTGAAGCGCGGCCTCTCCGTGCCGCTCAATTTCGAGATGGCGGCCACCGACGAGATGGTCGCGATCGCCATGGACACCCGGCCCCATGCCGCCTGCCTCGTCCCCGAGAAGCGCGAGGAGCGCACCACCGAGGGGGCCTCGACATCATCGGCGGCCACGATCACCTCGCGCCGCGCATCCGGGCGCTCGCGGAGGCCGGCATCCGCGTCTCGCTGTTCGTCGAACCGGAGCCGGCCGTGATGGAGGCCGCCCGCGGCCTCGGGGCGCCCGTGGTGGAATTGCATACCGGCCGCTACTGCGAGGCCGCGCTCGAGGACGATCCGGCCCGCACCGCCCACGAACTCGCCCGCATCCGGCGCGCCGCCGAGCACGGGGCCGGCCTCGGCCTCGAGATCCATGCCGGCCACGGCCTCACCCTGGGCAGCGTCGGCCCGGTGGCGGCGCTGCCGCAGATCCGAGAGCTGAACATCGGCCATTCGTTGATCGCCGACGCGATCTTCGTAGGGCTCGACCAGGCGGTGCGCGACATGCGGGCCGCCATGGATCGGGCGCGGCGTCCATGATCATCGGGATCGGTTCGGATCTCTGCGACATCCGTCGGATCGCCCGGACGCTGGAGCGACACGGCGAGCGCTTCACCCATCGGGTGTTCACCGATGGGGAGCGGGAACGGTGCGACCGGCGGGCCGCCCGCGCGGAGGGCTACGCCCGACGTTTCGCCGCCAAGGAGGCCTGCGCCAAGGCGCTAGGCACCGGTCTCAGCGCCGGCGTGTTCTGGCGCGACATGGAGGTGATGAACCTGCCCTCCGGACAGCCCACCCTGCGGCTCGCCGGTGGCGCGGCCGAGCGGCTCGCGGAGCTCCTGCCGCCGGGGCATTCGGCGCGCCTGCATGTGAGCCTCACCGACGATCCACCGATGGCCCAGGCCTTCGTGGTCATCGAGGCGCTGCCCGCGGCCATCGCCGGTTGATGGCGCTGGTCCGGGATTAGCCGGCCGCGGTCGCGCGTTGCGGGGCACTCGCGCATGGTCTAGACCCCCGCTCACAGGGGACACGATTGCGGCGCATTCCTCGGGACAACCGCACATCACGCCGCGCGCGGTGGGGCCGTGCTCCACTCGCGGCAGGCGACGAACCTCAAACGAAGACGGAACGCGCGCGTGGATTACGACGGCAAGCCGCTCAGGAAACCCGCTGAGACTGGTACCTGGGCCAGCATCCGCGAGACGCTGAAGGTCGGCATCCAGGCCCTGCTGATCGCCCTGGTGGTGCGGACGCTGCTGTTCCAGCCGTTCAACATCCCCTCGGGGTCGCTGGTGCCGACCCTGCTGATCGGCGACTACCTGTTCGTATCAAAATATTCCTACGGATATTCCAAGTATTCTCTGCCGCTTTCCGAATACATTCCGGTTCAGGCCGATGGCCGGATCTGGGGCGCCAATCCCAAGCGCGGCGACATCGCGGTGTTCAAGCTGCCCAAGGACAATGCGACCGACTACATCAAGCGCGTGATCGGCCTGCCGGGCGACAAGATCCAGATGATCGACGGCGTGCTCAACATCAACGGCAAGGCGGTCAAGCGCGAGCGGATCGCCGACTACGAGACCACCGATCCCTATGGGCAGGCCACCAAGGTGCCTCAATATCTGGAGACCCTGCCCAACGGGGTGGTCCACCGGGTCATCGAGCGCGACGGCGACAACGGCTTCTGGGACAAGACCGAGCTGTACACGGTCCCGCCCGGTCACTTTTTCATGATGGGCGACAACCGCGACAATTCCACCGATTCGCGTGATCTCGCCAATGTCGGCTACGTGCCCTTCGCCAACCTGGTCGGGCGCGCCGAGATGATCTTCTTCTCGATCGACGAGGGCACCCCGGCGTGGCAGGTCTGGAACTGGCCGGCCCACGTGCGCTGGACGCGCCTGTTCACGACGATCCATTGACCGGTCCGGACTTGGACGACGCCGCGCAGCACCGAGCCAATGCCCGATCCCGCCGGGCACATAAGCCCCGGCCGCCCCTGAGTGCGCTCGAGGAGAGGATCGGGCACAGCTTCGCCGATCAGGACCTGCTCACCCGCGCCCTGACCCATACCAGCAAGGCCAGCGGCCGCGGCGGCAGCTACCAGCGCCTGGAATTCCTCGGCGACCGCGTGCTCGGGCTCGCGGTCGCCGACCGCCTCTACGGCGCCTTCCCCGAGGCCGACGAGGGCGATCTGTCCCGGCGGCTGGCTGCCCTCGTCCGGCGCGAGACCTGCGCGGTCGTGGCCGCCTCTTGGGAGGTCGGGCCGCATCTCATCCTCGGCCAGGGCGAGGTGATGGGCGGCGGCCGGCGCAACCAGACGATTCTCGCCGATGTCTGCGAGGCGATTCTCGGTGCGATCTACCTCGATGCCGGGTTCGATGCCGCCCGGGCTGTGGTCGAGGCGCATTTCCATCCGGGTGAGCCGACCGCGGCGGCACGGGGCCGCGACGCCAAATCCGCCCTGCAGGAATGGGCCATGGGCCGCAGCCTGCCGATCCCCACCTACGCGGTGGTTGAACGCACCGGTCCCGACCACGCCCCCCGGTTCCGCATCGCCGTGCAGGTCGAGGGTCTCGAGCCCGGTCTCGGTGACGGCACGTCGAAGCGGATCGCCGAGCAGGCCGCGGCCCGGGCACTGATGGAGCGGGAGGGAATCGGGGCCTCCGCCGACGCGGAGCCGACGGAGACAGCATGAGCGCGCACGAGCAAGACGATCACGACCGGCGGGACGAGCCCAGCCTCGCGAAGGCCCCGGAACCTGCGTGCGATCCGTCCACCGGTCCGACCACCCTTCCCGGAACGCCCACCGACGCCCGGGCGGGCTTCGTCGCGCTGATCGGCGTGCCGAACGCCGGCAAGTCGACGTTGCTCAATAGCTTGGTCGGCACCAAGGTCTCGATCGTCTCCCGGAAGGTGCAGACGACCCGGGCGCTGGTGCGGGGGATCCTCATCGAGGGCTCGGCCCAGGTGATCCTGGTCGACACGCCCGGCATCTTCGCGCCCAAGCGCCGCCTCGACCGGGCGATGGTGCATTCCGCCTGGAGCGGCGCCGCCGACGCGGACGCGGTCTGCCTGCTGGTCGATGCGCGCAAGGGCATCGATGAGGAGGTGGAGGCCGTCCTCGGGCGGCTCGGCGAGGTGAAGCGCGAGAAAATGCTGATCCTCAACAAGATCGACCTGATCCCGCGTGAGCGGCTGCTCGACCTCGCCGCCAAGCTCAACGCCGTCTCGCCCTTCGCCGAGACCTTCATGATCTCGGCCCTGAAGGGCGACGGCGTGAAGGATCTCCGGCGGGCCCTCGCCGCCCGGATGCCGCTGGGGCCGTGGCTCTACCCCGAGGATCAGGTCTCGGACGCGCCCCTGCGCATGCTGGCCGCCGAGATCACCCGCGAGAAGATCTACGACCGGCTGCACGAGGAACTGCCCTACCGGTCCACGGTGGAGACCGACCAGTGGCAGATCCGGCCCGACGGGTCGGTGCGGATCGAGCAGACGATCTTCGTCGAGCGGGAGAGCCAGCGCTCGATCGTGCTCGGCAAGGGCGGCCAGACCATCCGGTCGATCGGGCAGGCGGCCCGGATCGAGATCGCCGAGGCGGCCGACGCCAAGGTCCACCTGTTCCTGCACGTGAAGGTGCGGGAGAACTGGGCCGACGATCCGGCCCGCTACCGCGAGATGGGACTCGAATTCCCTCGGGGCTGACGCGTCCGGCTGCGGCCGGCGGGCTGGGATTCTCGAGCCGTTCCGGTATAAATCCCGGTGTTCCCCCCGGATGAACCGAGTCGGATGCGGATGTACCGCGCTCCGCCGCGGATTCGCGTTCCGAAGTCGGCTCTCCAGATCCCGAAACGTACATGCGCCATGCCGTCTACGGCCTGCCGCCGGTCGACCTCGCCGAGGTCCCGAGCGACGCCGTCCAAGTCTCGCCCCTGATCCCCGGTGCCGCCCGGCTGGAGGACCTGCCCGAGAACAGCCTCGACGTCGCCACCGTGCTCGCGCCTCCCGGGACGGTCGAGCGGCGCTACGTGCTCGCACAGGTGCTGCGTGCCCTCGGGCCGGGCGGCCGCATGGTCGCCCTGGCCCCGAAGGATCGGGGCGGCACCCGCCTCGCCAAGGAACTGACCACATTCGGTTGTGCCGCGGCCGACCAGCCCCGCCGGCATCACCGGATCTGCACGACCGAGCGCCCCCGGTCCCGGCAGGCCTCGTCGAGGCGATCGACGAGGGCGCCCCCCGGCACGTCGACAACCTCGCCCTGTGCACGCAGCCCGGCATCTTCTCGTGGGACCGCCTGGATCCCGGCTCGGCGCTGCTGCTGGCGAACCTGCCACCGATGAAGGGGCGCGGCGCCGATTTCGGATGCGGGCTGGGGATCCTGTCGCGTGCCGTTCTCGGCTCCGACGCCGTGACCGCCCTGACGCTACTCGAGATCGACCGGCGTGCCGTCGAGATGGCGCGCCGCAACGTCGCCGACCCGCGGGCGGTGATTCTCTGGGCGGATATCCGGGCGCCCGGCGTCGTCCCGGACAAGCTCGACTTCGTCGTCACCAACCCGCCCTTCCACGAGGGCGGGGCCGAGGACCAGGCGCTCGGCCGGGCGTTCATCGCCCGGGCCGCCGAGGCGCTGCGGCCCGGCGGCGCGCTGTGGCTCGTGGCCAACGCCCATCTGCCTTACGAGGCCGCGCTCCGCGAGGCGTTCCGGCAGGTCGCCGTGGCCGTGCAGGGGAACGGCTACCGGGTCTACGAGGCCCGCCGGTGAGGGCGAGGCCGGCATGAGCGCGGTAAAATCCGTCCGCCTGGACAAGCTCCTCGCCAATCTCGGCTACGGCTCACGTCGCGAGATCCAGACCCTCGCCCGCGCCGGCGCGATCCGCCTCGACGGCGCGGATCTCGACGATGCGGGGGGCGGATCGCCCTCGATCCGGATCTCCCGCAGCGCCTGACGATCGACGGCGCCCCCATCGATCCGCTGCCCGGCCTGTGCCTGATGCTGCACAAGCCCCTGGGCGTGACCTGCTCGCACAAGGAGGCCGGGCCGCTGGTCTACGGGCTCCTGCCCGAGCGCTGGCGCCGCCGCGAGCCGCCGCTCTCCACGGTCGGGCGGCTCGACAAGGAAACGTCGGGCCTCCTGCTGCTCACCGACGACGGCGCGCTCCTGCACCGGATCATCAGCCCGAAGGCCGGCGTGGCGAAGCGCTACCGCGTGACCCTCGACCGGCCGCTCTCCGGCAGCGAGGCGGAGGTCTTCGCCTCGGGGACGCTGATGCTGGAGGGCGAGGCGCAGCCGCTGCTGCCGGTGCGCCTCGACGCCGAGGATGAAACGCACTGCGCGGTGACCCTGACGGAGGGCCGCTACCATCAAGTCCGCCGGATGTTCGCCGCCGTCGGCAACCACGTCGCGGCCCTGCATCGGGACCGGGTCGGCGGCCTCGATCTGCCGGCGGATCTGGCGGCGGGGGCGTACCGGGTGATGAAGTCCGAGGACGTGGCGGCGGTCTTCGCGGGGGCGTGAGCCGCGGCCGTTTTCCGGGTCCCGTCGCCGCGCGTTCGGCGTTCTCCCTTAAGCGTCCCACCGCCGCTCGAGGCCGCGAACCCCGCCGGCGCCACGGCAGCCGCCGCGATCGGTCCGGCTCCTTGCCTCCGCCTGCACACTCTGCTAAGCGCCCGCCTATCCCACACGCGGAGCCGGCCTCATGCCTGAATGAGGCGTTTCCGGTGGTCGCCCGACTGTGTCAGGCGGCTGCATCCCTCCGCGGCGGATCCAACCGGAGAGTACAAAGACATGGCCGTCGACTTTTCCATGCGTCAGCTCCTCGAAGCGGGCGCCCATTTCGGTCACCAGTCCCACCGCTGGAACCCGAAGATGCAGCCGTACATCTTCGGCACCCGCAACAACATCCACATCATCGACCTCGCCCAGACCGTGCCGGCGCTGCACACGGCGCTGCAGGCGGTGAGCGACACCGTCGCCAAGGGCGGCCGCGTGCTGTTCGTCGGCACCAAGCGCCAGGCGGCCGACACGATCGCCGAGGCGGCCAAGCGCTCGGCCCAGTACTACGTCAACTCCCGCTGGCTGGGCGGCATGCTCACCAACTGGAAGACCATTTCGGGCTCGATCTCGCGCCTGCGCAAGGTCACCGAGACGCTGGAGACGGGCGGCCCGGGCCTGACCAAGAAGGAGCGCCTGATGCTCTCCCGTGAGAAGGAGAAGCTCGAGAAGGCGCTCGGCGGCATCAAGGACATGGGCGGCGTGCCCGACCTGCTGTTCGTCATCGACACCAACAAGGAGCAGCTGGCGATCAAGGAGGCGAACCGCCTCGGGATCCCGGTGGCCGCCATCGTCGACACCAACTGCAACCCGGACGGCATCACCCACATCGTCCCGGCCAACGACGACGCCGGCCGCGCCATCGCGCTCTATTGCGACCTGATCGCCAAGGCCGCCATCGACGGCATCTCGCGCGCCCAGGGCTCGTCGGGCATGGATCTCGGCGCCTCCGAGGAGCCGATGGCCGAGGAGCTGCCGGTCGACAACACCGCCGCGGTCACGGTCGAGTCCGATGCCCTCGACCCGGCGGATGTCGCGATGCTCGCCGAGACGACCGAGCATTTCGAGCTGCTCGCCGCCCCGCGCGGCGCGCCCGACGACCTGACCAAGCTCAACGGCGCCGGCCCGCAGATCGTCCAGAAGCTGAACGACGCCGGCATCTACCATTACTGGCAGCTCGCCGCGATGACCTCCGAGGACGTCGCCAAGGTCGATGCCGACCTGAAGCTCAACGGCCGCATCGACCGCGACTCGTGGGTCTCGCAGGCCCGTGGCTTCGTCGAGGCCGCCGCCGCGGCCTGATCCATCGGGATTTCGCGGCGGCCCCGTCATCGGGCCGTCGCGATTCCAGACATACCGGGCCCGGCCGCTCACCCGCGCGCCGGGCCTCTCGCATCCAGACCGTACGAAAGGGACCGCCATGGCCAACATCACCGCCGCGATGGTGAAGGAGCTCCGGGAGAAGACCGGCGCCGGCATGATGGACTGCAAGGGCGCGCTCAACGAGACGCAGGGCGACATCGAGGCCGCCGTCGACTGGCTGCGCAAGAAGGGTCTCGCCAAGGCCGCCAAGAAGGCTGGCCGCGTCGCCGCCGAGGGCCTCGTCGCCGTCGAGTCCGCCGGCCACCACGCCGCCGTGGTCGAGGTGAACTCCGAGACCGACTTCGTCGCCCGCAACGACGCCTTCCAGGCCTTCGCCCGCGAGGCCGCCAAGATCGCGCTGAACACCGACGGCACGCTGGAAGGCCTCCAGGCGGCCCACTTCCCCGGCGCCACCGAGACCGTCACGGAGAAGCTGCAGGCTCTGATCGCCACCATCGGCGAGAACATGAACCTGCGCCGCGTCGCCAAGCTCGAGGTCAAGAAGGGCGTCATCGCCTCCTACGTGCACAACCAGATCTCCGAGGGCCTCGGCAAGATCGGCGTGCTCGTGGCGCTCGAATCCGAGGGCGACGTCGACGCTCTCTCGGCCCTCGGCCGCCAGATTGCCATGCACATCGCGGCGACCAATCCTGTGGCGCTGGACGCCTCGGGCGTCGACGCCGCCACGGTCGAGCGCGAGTCGAACATCCTGCGCGAGAAGAACGCCGGCAAGCCGGACCACGTCCTCGCCAAGATCGTCGAGAGCGGCCTGAAGAGCTACTACAAGGAGGTCACCCTCCTGGATCAGCCGTTCGTGCATGACGGGTCGAAGACGGTGAGCCAAGTCCTGAAGGAAGCCGGCTCCAAGGTCGGTGGTCCGGTCGCCCTCACGGGCTTCGTCCGCTACGCGCTGGGCGAGGGCATCGAGAAGGAAGATGGGCCGGACTTCGCCACCGAGGTGGCCCAGCAGGCCGGTCGCGCCTGACGGCGGTTCGACCGCCCGACGCGCCGGGCCGTAGGAAGAACAGCCCCGTCCGGCGCGAGCCGGGCGGGGCTGCTCGTTTCTGGACCTGCGAAAGCGTTCCGCTGCGAATCGTGCTGCGGCGCACACCTCGATTTGCGGCGCTGCGCTATCTCATCGGCATGGCTTTGAAACCCTTCTCCTACCTGATGATCGGCGTGTTCGCGTCCGGTCTCGTGATGACCGTCCTGGGCGCCGTCGGCGTCCTGGCCGGCAGCTGACAGCCGGTGCCGGCGTGCCCTCGCGCATGCCGGCACCGCGCCTCCTGTTCGGGCGCCTTATCCACTCGACTTCAAGCGTCGGTTGCGATTCGACCGATGCGGCGCACCGGATCGCCCGGAACCCCTCGACGTGGCTCCCACGCCTGACGTAGAAGCCTCCGGCTTGCGCGATGCGGGATGGAGCCGGGAACCCCGATGCCGGATACGACGCCGTTTCGCCGGATCTTGCTGAAGTTGTCGGGTGAGGCGCTCGCCGCCCCGGACGGCTACTGGTTGCACCCGCCGACGCTGGCGGGGCTGGCCGAGGACATCGCCCGCACCATCGAGGCGGGCGCCGAGATCGCCATCGTGGTCGGCGGCGGCAACATGATCCGCGGCGCGCGGATCTCGGCGGCCGGCTGGATCGACCGGGCGACCGGGGATCTCGCTCGGCATGATGGCCACGGTCATGAACTCCCTGGCCATCGAGACGGCGCTCAACGCCGCGGGTGTCCAGGCGCGCACGATGTCGGCGGTTTCGATGCCGACCATCTGCGAGACCTATGCCCGCCAGCCTGCGCTGCATCATCTGGACAAGGGTCAGGTGGTCGTCCTCGCCGGTGGCACCGGCAACCCGTTCTTCACCACCGACACCGCCGCGGTGCTGCGCGCCGCCGAGCTGCGCTGCGACGCGGTCCTCAAGGCCACGCAGGTCGATGGCGTCTATTCGGCCGATCCCAAGAAGGATCCGAGCGCCACCCGTTACGACCGGATCACCCACGACGAGGCCATCGCCCGCGATCTCAAGGTCATGGACACGGCGGCCTTCGCCCTGGCCCGGGAGAGCCGGCTGTCGATCCTCGTCGGATCGCTGCACCCGCCGAGCTCCATCGCCGCGATCCTGTCGGGCGAGGCACCCTCGACCCTCGTGGTGCCCTGACGCCGCGGCGGGAATGCCGGCGCAACGGTTTGCGGCCCTGAAGAAATTCGTCCATTGAGGCCGCGACTGCCCAAGCCGGGCTCAAGACAACGTCAGACGTGTCGGGACGACCATCATGGCCACACCGGAATTCGACCTCAACGACATCAAGCGCCGGATGCAGGGCGCGGTCTCCTCGCTCTCGAAGGACCTCGGATCCCTGCGTACCGGCCGTGCGACGCCCTCGCTGCTCGACCCGATCCAGGTGGATGCCTACGGCTCGATGATGCCGATGGCCCAGGTCGCCACGGTCAGCGTGCCGGAGCCCAGGCTCCTGTCGATCTCGGTCTGGGACCGCAGCATGGTCACGGCCGTCGAGAAGGCGATCCGCGAATCCGACCTCGGCCTCAACCCGCAGACCGAGGGGCAGACCATCCGGCTCCGCATCCCCGAGATGAACGAGCAGCGCCGCAAGGAGATGGTCAAGGTCGCGCACAAGTACACCGAGGAGGCGCGCGTCGCCGTGCGCCACGTCCGCCGGGACGGGCTCGACCACCTCAAGAAGCTCCTGAAGGACAGCGCCATCTCGGAGGATGACGAGAAGCGCCAGGCCGCCGACGTGCAGAAGGCGACCGACCAGTTCATCGCCGAGATCGATGGCGTGCTGGCCTCCAAGGAGAAGGAGATCATGCAGGTCTGAGGCGCAGGCCGAGACGCCCGTGACCTCCGCCGCACCGGCCGCGCGTCCCTCGGGGCGGCGCGAGCTGCGGCTGCGCGTCGCCTCGGGCCTCGTGCTCGGGAGCGGCGTGTTGGCCGCGCTCGTCTATGGCGGCTGGCCCTTCGCGGGGATCTGGCTCGCCGCCGGCATCGTCGGCTTCGCCGAGTGGATGGTGATGAGCCGCACCGAGCCCCGCGAGGTGCTGATCGCCCTGGCGGCCGCGACGCTCGGCGCCCTGCTCCTCTGCCAGCGCGGCGGCGCGCCGGCCTCGGCCTGCATCGCCGTCCTGCTGCTGGGCGCCGCCGCCTGCGCCACGGTAGCGCGGACCGGTCGAGGACGGCTGCGGGCTCTCGTCGGCGTGCTCGGCGCGGCGGCGATCGCGGCGGTGCCCGTGGCTCTGCGCGACGACCCCGTCATCGGCCTCGTCGGGCCGGCCTGGATGTTCGCGGTGGTCTGGTCCACCGACATCGCCGCCTATTTCGCTGGCCGGAAGATCGGCGGACCGAAGCTGATGCCCCGGGTCTCGCCCAACAAGACTTGGTCCGGCGCGATCGGCGGCCTGCTCGGCGCGGTGGTGGCCGGGACACTCGTCCCGGTCATCGCCGATCTTGCCGGCATGACCCTGCCCAGCGCCGCCTCCCTCCCGATGGTGGCGGGCGTGAGTGCCGTGGCCTCGATCCTCAGCCAGTCCGGGGACCTCATCGAATCCGGTCTGAAACGTCGCTACGGCGTGAAGGATTCCGGCAAGATCATCCCGGGCCATGGCGGCGTCATGGACCGGCTCGACGGATTCTTCGCAGTCGCCGTTCTGGCGGCTCTCTACCTGGCCCTGCGCGGGGGCGGACTGATCCCGTGACGATGAGGGAGTTGAACCCGTGACCCAGGTCGTCACCGTCTTCGGCGCCACCGGCTCGATCGGCCGCTCCACCGCCGACCTGCTCGCGCAGCATGCGGACCGGTTCAGCGTCGGTGCCCTGGTGGGCGGCCGCGATCCCGTCGCGCTGGCCAAGGTCGCGCGGGAGCTGGATGCGTCCTTCGCGGCCCTCGCCGACGAATCGGCCGGCCCGGCGCTCGCCGAGGCGCTGGCCGGCTCCGGCATTCCCAACGGGGCCGGGGAGGGGGCGGTCATGGAGGCCGTCGCTCGGGATGCCGACATCGTCGTCGCGGCGGTGAGCGGCGCGGCCGGCCTGAAATCGACCCACGCGGCCCTCCGCCTCGGCCGCACGGTCGCGCTTGCCAATAAGGAAAGTCTGGTCTGTGCCGGCGACGCGTTCATGCGCGACGCCGCGCGCTACGGGGCCACGATCCTGCCGATGGATTCCGAGCACGACGCCCTGAGCCAGGCGCTCGCCGGCCGGCCGCTCGCCGACGTCCGCACCATGATGATCACGGCCTCGGGCGGCCCGTTCCGCACGTGGAGCCGCGAGCGGATCGCTGCCGCCTCCGCGGCCGAGGCGGCCGCCCATCCGACTTGGTCGATGGGCATGAAGATCAACATCGATTCGGCCAGCCTCATGAACAAGGGCCTCGAACTGATCGAGGCGCACCACCTGTTCGGCATCGAGCCGGAGCGCCTCGACGTCGTCGTGCACCCGCAATCGGTGATCCACGGGATGGTCTACTGGCTCGACGGCGCCGTCACCGCCGAGCTGGCGCTACCCGACATGCGGGTGCCGATCTCGCACTGCCTCGGCCTCGGCGACCGCCTCACCATCCAGCGGGGACGGCCCCTCGACTTCGTGGCGCTCGGGTCGCTGACCTTCGAGGCGGCGGACGAGGCGCGCTTCCCATGCCTGCGGATCGCCCGGGCGGCCCTGGCCGCCGGCGGGGCGGCGCCGACCGTGATGAATGCGGCCAACGAGATCGCGGTGGCGGCGTTCATCGCCGGCCGGATCGGCTTCTACGGGATCAGCGATCTGGTCGAGCGCGCCTGCACGCATTTCGCCGGGTCGTACCGGACCGCCCCGGCCGACGTCGACGAGGCCCTCGCCATCGATGCGCATGTCCGGATCTGGAGTGCCGAGGCCCTGCCGGAACTGCGCGCGGCGGGCTGACGGCCTTCTTCTCCGTCGCGAGTGGTTTCTTTCAGCGGGGGACGCCGTAGCCGGCCAGGAACATCCGCACCGCCTCGTCGACCTGATGGCGCGTCTCGGCCTCGCTCGCGATCCCGCCGGCCCTGAACAGCAGGCGCGTGAGCAAACCGGCTTGGCACAGATGCAGGAAGTGACGGGCGGCGAGTTCCGTATCGGCGATCCTCAGCCGGCCAGCCTCGACCTGCGCGTCGAGGTAACCTGACAGGCGCTCGACGCCGCAGGCCGGCCCGGCCTCGTAGAAGGCTTGGCCGAAGCGCGGGAATTTCTCGCAGGCACCGATCACCATCCGGACCACCGACACGTGTTCGGGACGGCACATTTCCGTCAGGAAGCTCGTGCCGAGGCGGGTCAGGACGCCCGGCACATCAGGATTCTCCGCGTCGAGGGTGAAGAGCGCCTCGGCCAGGCTGGACTTCTCCTGGATGATCAGCGCCTCGAACAGGTCTTCCTTGCTGTCGAAGTAGACGTAGAGCGTCCCTTTCGAGACGCCCGCCGCCCGGGCGACCTCGCCCATGCTGGCACCGTCGAACCCGGCCGCCAAGAAAACGGTCCGTGCGCCGTCGAGGATCTGCCGCCGCTTGTCGCCCTCGCTCTGAGCCTGTTGCCGCTCCAGCACCGCACCCTGAGCCATTGTTCCGCTCCACCTCCAAGGCGCCGCCGCGCTTGACCGAACCGTTCGGTCAACATAATCTGCGGCCTCTTCGACGGCGCGTCAAGACGTGTCCGCTCACTGACCGAACGGTTCGGTCATCAGTTTTGAGGCGCTGAGATGTCCCTTCGCGAGGACGCGGATCGACCCCTTTCCGGGATCGAAACCCGCATCGAGGCCGGCGACGAGGAGCGGGGCGAGCATCCTGCGCCACGTGCGCCGGTCTCCGCTCCGGTGCCGGCGGCGCAATCGAACCGGGCCGCGCCGGAATTGGCTGCGCCCCGCAGGCGTCCGCTCAAGCGGCTCGTCCTTCTCGTCCTGCTGCTCGCCGCTGGGCTCGGCGGGGCCTACGAGGCCTGGCAATGGTGGTCGGTCGGACGGTTCTTCGTCGCGACGGATGATGCCTATGTGCAGGCGGACATCTCCGTGCTGGCCGCGAAGGTGTCGGGCTACCTCGACGCCGTGCCGGTGGTGAACGGCCAGTCGGTGACGAAGGGCGACGTGATCGCCAAGCTCGACGATGGCGATTACCGCCTCGCCCTCCAAGCAGCACAGGATAAGCTCGCGACGCAGCAGAGCACCATCACCCGCATCGCCCGCCAGACCGAGGCCGCGCAGGCGCAGGTCGCCCAAGCCGCCGCGCAACTCGATGCGACGCGCGCCGACGCCGTCCGCGCCCAGGCCGATTTCACCCGGTCGACGCAGATGCAGGCGGATTACGTCGCCAAATCGCGCATCGATCAGACGCGCGCCGACCGCGACCGGACCGAGGCGTCGGTCAAGGCCATGGAGGCCGGCCTGGTCGCCGCCCGCGCCAACGTCGACGTCCTCCAGGCGCAGAAGAGCGAGGCGGAGAGCCTGGCGGCGGAACTCCGCACCGCCGTGGACCGGGCGCGCCGCGACCTCGACTTCACGGTGATCCGTGCTCCCTTCGACGGCGTGGTGGGTAACAAGGCCGTCGAGGCCGGCGCCTATGTCGGCCCCGGCACCCGGATCGCCGCCCTCGTGCCGCTCCAGAGCGTGCGGATCGACGCGAACTTCAAGGAGACCCAGGTCCAGCGCATGCGTCCGGGCCAGCCGGTGACGGTGACGGTCGATGCCTATCCCGACCGCGAGATCCACGCGGTGGTGGATTCGTTCTCGCCGGCCTCCGGCTCGGTGTTCAGCCTGCTGCCGCCCGACAACGCGACGGGCAACTTCACTAAGATCGTCCAGCGCCTGCCCGTGCGTGTCCGCGTGCCCGAGGACGTCGCCCGCGAAGGCCTGCTGCGCCCGGGCCTGTCGGTCGTCGTCCGGGTCGATACCCGCGCCGGCGCGGATCGGTCTGTGCTGGACCGGGCCTCGGCCGCCCAGCCCGTCAGCACCGCGAGCCGCTGAGACCGGTCATGGCCGCCACCGCCGCCCTCGTGCCGGGAGCGCCCGCTCGCGCCGCCGAGCCGCCCCTCGACCGCCGCCGGATGGTGGCGTTCGTCTGCATGGTGTTTGGCATGTTCATGGCGATCCTGGACATCCAGATCGTCTCGGCCTCCCTGAACGAGATCCAGGCCGGCCTCTCAGCCTCGGGGGACGAGATCCCTTGGGTCCAGACCAGCTACCTCATCGCCGAGGTCATCTCGATCCCGCTCTCCGGCACCCTGTCGCGGGTGCTGTCGACGCGCTGGATGTTCGCGATCTCGGCCGGCGGCTTCACCGTCATGAGCCTGATGTGCGCCACCTCGTCGTCGATCGGCGAGATGATCGTCTGGCGGGCGCTCCAGGGCTTTATCGGCGGCGGCATGATCCCCACGGTGTTCGCCGCGGCCTTCACGATCTTCCCGCCCTCCAAGCGGACCATCGTGTCGCCGATGATCGGCCTCGTGGCGACCCTGGCGCCGACCATCGGACCCACGGTGGGCGGCTATCTCACCGACCTGATGTCCTGGCACTGGCTGTTCTTGATCAACGTCGTGCCGGGCATCTTCGTGACGGTCTCGACCTGGATCCTGGTCGATTTCGACCAGCCCAACTACGGCCTGATCAAGTCGTTCGACTGGGCCGGGCTCGCCTTCATGGCCGGCTTCCTCGGCTGTCTCGAATACGTGCTCGAGGAGGGACCGAATCACGACTGGCTGCAGGACGAGGCGGTCTTCGCCTGCGCGGCGGTCTGCGGGATCTCGGCGCTGCTGTTCTTCTGGCGGGTCTTCACCGCCAAGCAGCCGATCGTCGATCTGCGGGCCTTCTCCGACCGCAACTTCGCCAGCGGCTGCGTCGCGAGCTTCGTGCTTGGCATCGGGCTTTACGGGCTGACCTACATCTACCCGGTCTATCTCGCCCGCGTACGGGGCTACTCGGCGCTGATGATCGGCGAGACGATGTTCGTCTCCGGCCTGTGCATGTTCGCCACCGCCCCCATCGCCGGCCGGCTGTCCGGGAAGGTCGATCCGCGGATCATGATGGGGATCGGCTTCGTCGGGTTCGCCTGCGGCACCTGGATCGTCACCGGTCTCACCAAGGACTGGGACTTCTACGAATTGCTGCTGCCGCAGGTGCTGCGCGGCTGCTCGCTGATGCTATGCATGATCCCGATCAACAACATCGCCCTCGGGACGCTGCCGCCGGCGCGCATGAAGAACGCGTCCGGTCTCTTCAACCTGACGCGCAACCTCGGCGGCGCCGTCGGCCTCGCCCTGATCAACACGATCCTCAACGACCGCTGGGATCTCCACCTCGCGCGGCTCCACGAGCGCTTCACTTGGGCGAACACGGCCGCGCTGGAGCGCCTCGACACGATGCGGCACGGCTTCGACGCCTATGGCAGCGCCGCGTCCGACATGGCGCTGAAGGCCTTGTCCAACACGGTGCGCATCCAGGGCTTGGTGATGGCGTTCGAGGACGTGTTCCTCGCCCTCACGGTGCTGTTCCTGACCATGGCCTGTGCGGTTCCGATGATCCGGCGTCCGACTGCCGCGGGCGGCGGCGGAGGCGGCCATTGACGGAGGCCATCTGAGGAGCGGCCGGCTTGTGCGGAAGCGGGCGGCGCGTGCGACCTCGCGCGACCGGCACGCAGGATTGCGTTGGCGGTCCGCACTGCCGATCTGCTAGACTGGTTCGATGCCCGGCCCGAGAAGCCGGCGCGACGACGGCCAGGGAACGGCTTATGGACTTCCTCAACGCAATGGGCGGCACCGCCGGCAGTTTCTTCGGCGCGGTGATCCCGTTTCTGTTCGTGCTCACCGTCGTCGTCTTCGTGCACGAGATGGGTCACTTCCTGGTCGGGCGGTGGTGCGGCGTCGGCGTGCACGCCTTCTCGCTCGGCTTCGGACCGGAACTGTTCGGCTTCAATGATCGCCGCGGGACCCGCTGGAAGCTCTGTGCGATCCCCTCGGCGGCTACGTGAAGTTTCACGGCGACGTGAACGGCGCCAGCGTCCCCGATCCCGAGGCCGTCGCCCGGATGACCCCGCAGGAGCGGGCGATCAGCTTCCCGACCCAGCCGGTGTCCAAGCGCGCCGCCATCGTCGCCGCCGGGCCGGTGGCGAACTTCATCCTGGCGATCCTGCTGTTCGCCGGCGCGATCTGGCTCGGCGGTCGCTACGAGCTGCCCGCCCGGGTCTCGGCGGTGGAGGCGGGCAGTGTCGCCGCACAGGCCGGCTTCCAGCCCGGTGACGTGATCACCGCCATCGACGGCGAGAAGATCGGCGACTTCAACGCCATGTACCGCACGGTGACCGGCAGCGCCGGGACGCCGCTGACCTTCACGGTCGAGCGTAACGACCAGCCCATCACCATACAGGCGACGCCGGCCACCTTCGAGGAGAAGACGCCCTTCGGCCGCCACCGGATCGGCCGTCTCGGCATCCGGTCCCCGGCGGGGTCGGAGGCCAAGCTGGTGCGGTACGGGGCGCTCGACTCCCTGGATCTTGGCGTGCGCGAGACCTACTTCGTGGTCGAGCGCACCTTCTCGTATCTGAGCAAGCTCGCCACGGGCCGCGAATCCGCCGACCAGCTGTCCGGCCCCATCGGCATCGCCCGCGTCTCCGGCGAGGTCGCCAAGACCGGGGGCGTCGGCGGCCTCGTGGGCCTGATCGCGCTGCTCTCCGTCTCGATCGGTCTGCTGAACCTCTTCCCGGTACCGCTGCTCGATGGCGGCCACCTCCTGTTTTACGCCTTCGAGATCGTGCGCGGCCGTCCGCTCAGCGAGCGTGCCCAGGAGATCGGGTTCCGCATCGGCCTCGCCCTGGTCCTGATGCTGATGCTGTTCGCGGCCTGGAACGATATCCTCAATCTCGGCGCCTCCTGGCGCAACACCTGATCCCGGGCCGCCGCGGGGTCCGGCGGTCCCGCCGGATCTCCACCGGAAAGGCTGCCCCAATGCCGCCGCGATCTCGCCCGGCCGAGGCCCCGATGGCGCCGCCGCGCCGGCGCGGAACACGGTTAGCAGCGTGTTCACGGGAACGGGAGCGGGCCTGAAAAGGCCCGTTTGCTCAGGCGTTTACGTCCCGTTCACCACGATCTGCGGATTGTCGGCAGGGTGACGGCACCGTTAAGTGGCGCGAAGGCCACGACCCCCCAAAATCCCCTGACGATGGCCGACCGCGCGTTTGCTTGGCAGGGGAATCCCGCTAAGAGCTACGCTTGGACCGAAGCCACGCTTGGACCAGGTGACGGGACGGCCGATCAACGGTCGCCTGTGACGGGCTAACCCCGCGACCAGAACAGAAACGGGCGATTGCATGATGTCGTTGACGGGGAAGCCCCGACGGAAGTCGGTGCGGAAAACCATCGTCCTAGTCACTGCGGGTCTTGGCGTCGTCCTGAGCGGGGCCGCACAGGCGCAGCAGATCGTCGTCCAGGGCAACCAGCGCGTCGATGCCGACACGATCCGGTCCTACGTGACCGGGACGGCGTCGGGCTCGGCCGAGGAGGCCCGCCGCAACCTGCTCGCGAGCGGGATGTTCTCCGACGTGAAGGTCGCCCAGTCCGGCGGCCGCACGGTCGTGACCGTCCGCGAGAACAACCTGATCAACCGCGTGGTCTTCGAGGGCAACAAGAAGGTCGAGAAGGGCACTCTCGAGGGGGTGGTCGAGGCCAAGGCGCGGGGCCCCTTCAGCGAGGCGATCATCAACGCCGACCTCGCGCGCATCCGCGACGTCTACAAGCGCTTCGGCCGCGGCACCGCCAAGGTGACCTACCGGACGGTCGATCTGCCCAACGGCCGCGTCGACGTGATCTATCAGATCGACGAGGGCGATAAGACCGGCATCATCTCGATCAACTTCGTCGGCAACAACGCCTTCTCGGAGCGCACCCTGAAGGGGCTGATGAGCTCCTCGGAGATGAACTTCCTGTCGTTCATCAAGACCTCCGACGTCTACGACCCGGACCGCATCACCAACGACCTCGATCAGGTGCGCCGCTACTACCTGAAGAACGGCTATGCCGACTTCCAGGT
Source organism: Methylobacterium phyllosphaerae (assembly GCA_050632685.1). Taxonomy (GTDB): domain Bacteria; phylum Pseudomonadota; class Alphaproteobacteria; order Rhizobiales; family Beijerinckiaceae; genus Methylobacterium; species Methylobacterium phyllosphaerae_A. The sequence goes on along the minus strand of JBOEFT010000002.1, from coordinate 2,758,365 downwards.
GGTGAACGCCGACGCGCGCTACGTCGAGGGCGACAAGTCCGGCTACGTCATCACCGTCACGGTGAGCGAGGGCGAGCAGTACAAGGTCGGGGCCGTCCAGGTCGATTCGCGTCTGCCGGGCCTCGACACTGCGAAGCTCGGCAGCGACGTCGCCACCGCCGTGGGCGACGTCTACAACGCCGACGACGTCGAGAAGACGCTCAACAACGTCACCCGCGAGGTCAACCGCGCCGGCTACCCGTTCGCGCAGGTCCGTCCGACCGGCCAGCGTGATCCGGGGAGCCACCAGGTCTCCCTGGGCTTCGTGGTCGAGGACGGCCCGCACGTCTACGTCGAGCGCATCAACATCCGCGGCAACACCCGCACCCGCGACTACGTGATCCGCCGCGAACTCGATATCGCGGAAGGCGATGCCTACAACCGCGTGCTGACCGACCGCGCCGAGCGGCGCCTGAACGGCCTGGGCTTCTTCAAGAAGGTCCGCTTCTCCAACGAGCCGGGCTCGGCCCCGGACCGTGTGGTCATCAACATCGACGTTGAGGATCAGCCCACGGGTTCGTTCTCGGTGGCGGGCGGCTACTCCACCCAGGACGGCATCATCGGCGAAGTTTCGGTCTCCGAGTCGAACTTCCTCGGTCGCGGCCAGTACGTCCGGCTCGCCGGCACGGGCGGCCAGTACTCGCGCGGGGTCGACTTCTCGTTCACCGAGCCGTACTTCCTCGGCTACCGGCTCGCCGCCGGCTTCGATGCCTTCTACAAGTACTCCGACCTGACCCGGTACTCGCGCTACGAGACCACGGTGTACGGTGGCCAGCTGCGCCTCGGCCTGCCGATCACCGAGGAGTTCGGCATCACGCTGCGCTACTCGCTGTACAACACCGAGCTGAAGGTACCGAACACCCTCAAGCGGCCGTACAACGACTGCTCGATACCGATCCCGGGCTACACCGCCACCTACGCGGCCGGGACGATCGACCCGAACACGGGTCGGAACATCGGCGGACAGTCGGTCTACCCGAACTGTGCGTACGACGGCGAAGCCTCGATCGCCATCAAGGGTTCGCAGGGCAACACGCTGACCTCGCTGGCCGGCCTGACGCTCGCCTACTCGACGCTGGACGTGATCGGTGCGCCCCGCAACGGCCTCTACGCCGAGCTGAAGCCCGACGTCGCGGGCCTGGGCGGCGACTCGAAGTTCTTCCGCGTGACCGCCGATGCGCGGTACTACAAGGAGATCTTCGAGGACGTGGTCGGCTTCATCCGCTTCCAGGGTGGCCACATCTCGTCGCTCAACAACGATCCGCTTCGTGTGACCGACCAGTTCTTCCTCGGCCCGTCGCTCGTCCGCGGCTTCGCGCCGAACGGCATCGGTCCGCGCGACGTCGGCATCGCCGATGCCCGCTCGAACGCGATCGGCGGCTCGACCTATATCGGCGGTACCCTCGAAGTGCAGTTCCCGCTCCCCGCGGTTCCGCGCGACCTGGGCCTGAAGGGTGCGCTCTTCGCCGATGCCGGCACGCTGTTCGGCTACCACGGTCAGAGGTCGTTCAACGTGAACGGCGATGCGTTCATCAACGGCATCTCGCCGCAGACCGGGAAGTGCAACTTCAACGCCTTCACGATCGGCGTCGAACCGGAATGCGTGAACGTCCGCGATACGTCCGCGATCCGCTCTTCGATCGGCGCGTCCATCCTGTGGAACTCGCCGCTCGGCCCGATCCGGTTCGACTACGCCTACGCTCTGACGAAGGACGAAGGTCAGGCCGTTTACGTGCCGCTGCTCGGCAAGATCGGGCATATCGGAAAGGATCAGACCCAGGCGTTCCGCTTCTCCGGCGGCTCGCGCTTCTGATCACAGTCCCGCGCGCCGGCCGGATCATCCCGGTCGGCGCGTTATCGCTCATGACAGATCCCGTCTTCTTCACCGCCACCAACGGCCTCGCCCTGGTCGAGATCGCAGCGGCCGCCGGTACGACCCTGCCCTCCGGGGCGGATCCGGACCGTCGGCTCATCGGTGCCGCCTCTCTGGAGAGCGCCGGCCCGGACCATCTCGCCTACATGGACAATGCCCGCTACGGCGATGCCCTCGCCGCAACGCGTGCGGGCGTGTGCCTGGTCTCTCCGCGGTTCGCCGCCCGCTGCCCGGCCGACACCGTCGCCTTGGTGTGTCGCGATCCCTACCGCGTGTATGCGACCCTGCTCGGGCGCCTCCATCCGGACGCCCTCCGTCCCGGATCGCAATTCGCCGCCCGCGGCATCGCACCCGGCGCCCATGTCCATCCCGACGCCCGTCTCGAGGACGGCGTCACCGTCGATCCGGGCGCCGTGATCGGGCCTGACGCCGAGATCGGCGCCGGCACCGTGATCGGCCCGAACGCGGTGATCGGTCCGGGCGTCCGCATCGGGCGCGACTGCGCGATCGGGGCCGGAACGACGCTCAGCCACGCCCTTCTCGGGAACCGGGTGATCCTTCATCCAGGTGCCCGCCTCGGCCAGGACGGGTTCGGCTTCGCCATGGGCGCCACCCATCTCAAGGTGCCACAGGTCGGGCGGGTGATCGTCCAGGACGATGTCGAGATCGGCGCCAACACCACGGTCGACCGGGGGCCTCCCGCGACACCGTGATCGGTGAGGGAACCAAGATCGACAACCTTGTGCAGATCGCCCACAACGTCGTGATCGGCCGCCACTGCATCATCGTGTCGGGCGTCGGCATTTCGGGCTCGACGACACTTGAGGATTACGTCGTCCTCGGCGGGCAGGTCGGGGTCGTCGGCCATCTGCGGATCGGCCGCGGGTCACAGATTGCCGGCTCGTCCAACGTCAACCGGGACGTGCCACCGGGCAGCCGCTGGGGTGGAACGCCCGCCAAGCCTGTGCGGGCCTGGTTCCGCGAGATGACGACCCTGGCGCGCCTCGCCGAACGGTCGGGCAAGGACACCGCCGACGACGGCGCGTGACCGGGAAGGCCTTGCGCTTCCGGCGATTTCTGCCGAAGAGGGCGCTCCGATCATCGATGGCGGCCGGATTTCAGGCCGCTGCGAGCGGCAAGGCGAGGTGCGGATTTCGATGAGTGAGGCGGCGCGCGAGACCGGCACCGAACTGGGCATAGCCGATATCCAGACGCTGCTGGAGCTGCTGCCGCACCGCTATCCGTTCCTGATGGTGGACCGCATCGTCGAGATCGATCGCGACGAGTCCTGCGTCGGCATCAAGAACGTCACGGCCAACGAGCCGCAATTCATGGGCCATTTCCCGGACATGCCGGTCTTCCCGGGCGTGCTCCTGATCGAGGGCATGGCCCAGACGGCGGGAGCGATCTGCTGCCGCCATATCCGGGCGGATGGGCGGAACACCAAGCAGGTGTTCTTCATGACTATCGACAAGTGCAAGTTCCGCAAGCCCGTCACCCCCGGCGATCAGGTGCGCTTCCACATGACGAAGCTGAACCAGCGCCGGACCATGTGGTGGTTCCGTGGCGAGGCCCGGGTCGACGGCACGCTAGTCGCCGAGGCCGAGATCAGCGCCATGCTGGTGACGGAGTGAGCGCCCCCTTCATCCACCCGAGCGCCGTCGTCGAGGCCGGCGCCGAGATCGGCGACGGGGCGCGCATCGGACCGTTCTGCCATGTCGGCCCCGAGGTGGTCCTCGGGCGGGACTGCGAGCTGATCAGCCACGTCGTCCTGGCGGGCCGCACCACCGTCGGAGACCGCACGCGGATCTATCCCTTCGCGTCGATCGGTCATCCGCCGCAGGATCTGAAATACCGGGGCGAGGCCTCGACCCTTACGATCGGCGCCGACTGCCTGATCCGGGAGGGCGTGACCATGAATCCCGGCACCAGCGGCGGCGGCCTGGAGACCGTGGTCGGCGATCACTGCACCTTCCTGGCGAATTCCCACGTCGGCCACGATTGCCGCGTCGGCGCGCACGTGATCTTCTCCAACAACGTCATGCTGGCGGGCCATTGCAGCGTGGGCGACTACGCGATCCTCGGCGGCGGCGCCGCCGTGATCCAGTTCGCCCGGGTCGGCGCGCACGCGTTCGTGGGCGGCCTGTCGGGTCTGGAGAACGACTGCATCCCCTACGGCATGGTGCTGGGCAACCGGGCCTACCTGTCGGGGCTCAACATCATCGGCCTGCAGCGCCGCGGCTTCGCCCGCGAGGACATCCACGCCTTGCGACGCGCCTACCGCCTGCTCTTCGCCCCCGAGGGCACGCTGATGGAGCGCGTCGAGGACGTGGCGGCGACCTTCGAATCGCACGCGGCGGTTCGCGAGATCCTCGATTTCATCCGGCTCGGCGGCAAGCGCTCGATCTGCACGCCGCGCGAGCTCCCGACCCCGATCAGCGCCGCCTGAACGGCCGGGTCGTGGCCGAGGCCGATCCCGTGCCCGAGGGGGCTCTGGTCCTGATCGCCGGGGCCGGACGCCTGCCGGAACTCGTCGCCGAGTCGCTGCGCCGGACGCAGCGACCCTTCCGGGTGATCGCGTTGCGCGGTTTCACGGGGCCGGTCCTGCGCGGGGTTGCCGACGCCACGGTCGATCTCCTCGACCTCGCCGCCACCCTGAAGCTGCTGCGGCGCTGGGGGCCGGCGCTCGTGGTGCCGGCCGGCGGCGTTGCCCGGCCGAGCCCGGCCGCGATCCTCAATGCCGGCGCCGCTCTGCGCAACCGGGAGGCCTTGCGGGCCATCGCGGGCGGCGGCGACGATCGCCTCCTGCGCGCCGCGCTCGCGTTGGTGGAGGAGGAGGGCCACAGGGTCATCGGCGTGCACGAGGCCGCGCCGGACCTGCTGTGCCCGGAGGGACCTTTGGGGTGCCAAAAACCGGATGCCGAGGCGGCCGCGTCGATCCGCGCAGGGCGCGCCGTGCTGGAGGCGCTCTCGTCCTACGATTTGGGGCAGGCCGTCGCCCTGGCCGGCGACCGGGTCCTCGCCGTGGAGGGACCCGAGGGCACCGACCGGATGCTGGCGCGGGCTCGGGCGCTGGGGCGCCGGCCGTTCGGGTTGGGACGGGCGATGCCCGCGACGGTCCTGGTCAAGGCTCCCAAGGTCGGCCAGGACCGGCGCATCGACCTGCCGGCGGTGGGGCCGCGCACGGTCCGGAACGCGGCCCGGGCCGGATGCGTCGGCCTGGCGCTTGAGGCCGGCGGTACCCTGGTCATCGACCGGGCCGCCACGGCCGCGGAGGCCGATCGACTCGGTCTGTTCGTCATCGGCTACGGAGGCGGGGCGTGATTCCTCGGGTGCAGGGACCTGCGCGATGACCCGGCCGCGCACCATCTGGCTCGTGGCCGGCGAGGATTCCGGCGACCAGCTCGGCGCCAAGCTGATGCGGGCACTGCGCGAGGCGGCCCCCGGTGTGGTCTTCGGCGGTGTCGGCGGCGACGCCATGGCGGAGGAGGGGTTCTCGTCCCTGTTCGCCCTCGATGACGTAGCGGTGATGGGCTACCTGCCGGTGCTCGCCCGCGCGCGGACGCTCCTGAGGCGCATCCGCGAAACCGTTGCGGATGCGGTCCGCGCCAAGCCAGACGTGCTAGTGATCATCGACAGTCCCGGTTTCACCCACGCGGTGGCGCGGCGGGTGCGCAAGGCGTCCCCGGAGATCCCGATCATCGACTATGTCTCGCCGAGTGTCTGGGCCTGGAGGCCCTGGCGGGCGAAGGGCATGCGGCCGTTCATCGACCATGTCCTCGCGCTCCTGCCGTTCGAGCCCGACGCGCACCGGCGGCCGGGCGGCCCGCCCTGCACCTATGTCGGACATCCGCTGATCGAGCGCCTTCCCGAACTCCGGCCGACCGGATCCGAGCGGCAGCGGCGCGAAGCCGTCCCCTACTGCCTCGTGGTGCTACCCGGTTCCCGCCGGTCCGAGATCGAGCGGCTCATGCCGGTCTTCGGGGCGGCGCTGGCGCGGGTGGCCGGCACGCTCCCGGTCGAGGCGCTGCTACCTGCCGTGACCCGCCACCGGGCGCTGATCGAACGGTTGGCCGCCGACTGGCCGGTGCCGGTCCGGATCGTGACCGGCGAGGCGCCGAAATACGCGGCCTTCCGCGAGGCCCGGGCGGCGCTCGCCGCCTCCGGCACGGTGACGCTGGAACTGGCCCTCGCCGGCGTCCCGATGGTCGTCGCCTACAAGGTGTCGCGGGCCGAGGAGATCATCGCCCGCCGGCTCATCCAGGTCCCGAGCATCGTGCTGCCGAACCTGATCCTGGCCGAGAACGCCATGCCGGAATTCGTCCAGGCGGCCTGCAGCCCCGGCCCACTCGCGGAGGCCCTAAGGCCGCTGCTGGCGGGCGGTGCCGAGCGCGACGCACAGCTCGCCGCCCTCGCCCGGATCGACGGGCGGATGCGGCTCGCGGAAGCCGATACGCCGAGCCGGGCCGCCGCGCGGATCGTCCTGCGCGCGGCGGACGCCCGTCAGGCTCAGCCGGCGCGCCGGCCGCAGCGGATATAGGCCGAGGTCCCGCGGCTGCTCGACCAGGTCAGATGGTCCCCGTCCACCTGCAGGCGGACCTGGGAGGACCAGTGCCGGCCGCGATCGCTGCATTCGGCCGAGGTGACCCAGGCGGCACCGGCGCGCCGCGTGTCGTGGAAGGTGCAGATCGTCCGGCCGGCGCGGGCGCGATCCTGCGTGATCGTGGCCGGGATGTAGCCCCGGCGCCGCGACCGGGTCCCGCAGGCTTCCGGGCTCGGCCCCCAGACGCCGACATAGTCGAGGTTGGCCGTCACAGGGGCCGACACTGGGGCAGGGGTCGGTACTGCTGCCGGCGGGGCCTTTGCCGCGGCGCCCGGCATCGCGGCGGTGGCCTGCGGTTCCGGCGCCGCCATGGCGGTCGACGGAGCGGTCGGGCCGGTCGCCTCCATGGGCGGCGCCGGCTCGTCGAGCGTGTCGAGCATCACGACCCGGTGTGGCGCCGCGCGCGGCCCGGCGGAGACCGCCGCCGGGCGAAACGGCAGATCCTCCGTCAGGTAGGCGACGCTGTAGGCGAAGAGGCCGATCCAGCCCAGGATCAGGAGTGCCGGCAGGGCGTAGCGGCGCCGGGAGCCGGAATGCTCCCTGTCGCCCGGATCCGCCAGCACGACCGCCCCCATGATCCCCCTCCGTTTGTCCGATCAGCGGCCGAAGATACCCTTCAGGAACTGGGCCGTGCGGTTGCGCTTGCGCTTGCGCTCCAACTCCGACGCGTCCTTGAGCCACGCGACCTGCACCACCCGCCGCTCGCCCTCGAAGGGCTCGTGGCCGTGCCAGGAATTGTCGGCGCGCAGGAAGGCGAACATCGTGCCCATGGTTGGCGGCACCTCGACCGCGAAGGGCTCGTAGTTGCGTCCGTCGTACAGCACCCGCAGGCGGCCGGCGGCCGGGGCGTCCCAGGCGTCGTTCATGTAGACGAGCAGCGTCAGCACCTTCGAGGGGCCGTCGGTATGGATCGAGCCGTATTTCAGCTGGCTGCGGCGCATGATGGTGGTCAGCCGCGGGCAGGAGACGAGGTCGATGCCGAACTTCTCGCCGAGGATCTCCGAGAACGCGTCGCTCTCCAGTTCGTCGATCAGCGCCTTGAACCGACCCTTGAGGGCGACCTCGTCGACGGTGAGGTAGCCGGGCTTGGCGATGTCGGGGAAGTCGCGGCGGATGTCGTCGATCGCGTCGGGATTCCAGGACGTTGTTGCCGTAGCGCGAAGGCGTAGGGCTCGCGGGAGACGGGCGCAGGCGCGCACGGCGGAGATGTCGAGGATCGAGAGGGCGGACATCGCTGGGTCCCTTGGCTCCGGCGCCGGTCGGCCGGCACGCCCGGCGCCGGAGACGCGTGCCGGAGGGGCCGGTCGAGCCGTCGTGCCGGGGGCCGCCCGCGCAGGCGCCCGCGATCACAAATCTACAGCTGCATCCGGCGATCCCGGAATCTCATAATCCGCCGATTGCGGCGGTCCGACGGCGAAAGCGGCGTGGTGGCACATTCCGGTGACAGTCTCGGACGGCCCGCTTGTGCAGGATGGCGCCAGACCCGCGGGCTTTCTTCCCGGGTGTGTGTGCCGGAACCCGTTCCCGATGCGGCCGTTGGCCCTCGCTTTGCTTTTGACCCACCTCGCCGCGCTAGTGGCCGGGGCGGAGGCCCATGCCCAGTCGCGGGCGCCGCGCGGCTCGATGACCGCACGGATGACCTGTGCCGAGGCGATGGCCCTGGTGAAGAACGAGGGGCGACGTGGTGATCGCCGCCGGGACCGCCCCGGAGCGCTTCGTCAGTGGCCCCGGCCAGTGCAGCGGCTCCGAGATCGCGGAACTGCGCTTCGCCCCGACCCGGGACAACCCGCAATGCCCGATTGGCTACCGGTGCCGCGAGCCGGGCTTCGAGGAGTGGAACTGGTAAGCGCGCAGCCCGCGTAAATCGCCGCACCGTCGGTACGTGACGAAAGTTTCACGCGACAGCGCGGGGCAGGTGCCCTTATCTCGCCATCACCCGGGGCCAAGGCCGCGGGCAGCGCCTCCAGCGAGCGTGGAGGGGATGGGGGATCGACGCGTGGCTGCACTCAGGACCGGGCTCGGAATCCAGGCCGTCCTCACGGCGCTGGCCGCGCTGATCCTGCTGGCGTTTCCGGGCATCCCGAGCCCGCCGCTCTACGTTTCGCTCGCCGGCTTCGCCATGGCGGGCATTCTGGTCGCGTCCAACGGCATCTCGGCCTACCTGAAGGTCTTCGTATCGGTCTACGGCGTCGGCTACCTGCTGCTCGCCGGGTCGAAGACGATCGCCGCGATGGGCCTGTTGCCGCCGGTCATCGCGGCACTGCTGCCGCCGGCCTTCGCGGCCACCGGGGCCGTGGTCTTCGCCGCCATCGTGCTCGGGATCTCGTATCTCGAGCCGATCCGGGCGATCACCAACATCGCCGACCCCTACTTCGCCAACCGCGACAGGCCCACGAAGGAGATCGGTCTGTTCCGCTGGTTCGGAACCACCGAGGGCCGGATCGGCCGCAACCTCGTGGCGCTCTCCATCTTCGTGAACTTCGCCGACGTGGCACTGACGCTGCGGTTCAACTTCTTCTACCGCGACATCTACAATTCGCTGCAGGAATACGACGCGAACGCCTTTTGGTATCAGCTGCTCTGGGTCTTCGTGCCGCTGGCCACGCTGAACATCGCCATCGGCATGTTCGACCTGTTCGTCGACTCCTCGCTGCTGATCCGCTGGCGCACGTGGCTGACCCACAGCCTGTACGAGCGCTGGCTCGGCAACGGCACGCATTACCGGATCCCGTTCACCGACGAGGAGGCCGATAACCCGGATCAGCGTATCCAGGCAGACGTCAACAGCTTCATCGTGCAGACCACGACCCTGTCGATCCGGCTCCTGAGCCAGGCCGCGCAGCTCGTCTCGTTCATCGTCATCCTCTGGGGCCTGTCGCGCGACTTCGTGGTGCCGTTCACCGATGCGGTGATCCCGGGCTTCCTGGTCTGGCTGGTCATCGCCTACGCGGTGGTCGGCACGTGGCTCACCCACCTGATCGGGCGTCCGCTCATCGGGCTCGATTTCCGGCAGGAGCAGGTCGAGGCGAACTTCCGCTTCGCCCTGGCCCGCAACCGCATCTATTCCGAGCAGATCGCGCTGCTGCGCGGCGAGCGTGCCGAGGCCTCCCGGCTGGCGACGCTGTTCCACAGCGTCATCGACAACTACATCGGCATCATCTTCCGCCGCATCAAGCTGATCGCCTTCACGTTCAGCTACCGGCAGGCGAGCGTGATCTTCCCGATGGTTCTGGCGGCGCCGTCCTTCTTCGCCAAGAAGATCACCCTGGGCGCCTTGCAGCAGACCTCGCAGGCCTTCGGCCAGGTGCAGAGTTCGCTGTCGTTCTTCGTGGATTCCTACACGACGCTCGCCGCCTACAAGGCCAACACCAACCGTCTCGGCTCCTTCCGCCGTGCGATGACGAAGGCCGAGGCGCTGGAGAATGCGGGCTACGGACTGATCCAGGGCAACGACAGCACCGGCGACGTCACCGCGCGCGGCCTCGTCCTCGCCCTGCCGGACGGCCGCCCGATCGTCACCGCCGACGCGCTGACGCTGCCGCGTGGCGGCGCGACCCTGGTCACCGGCCCCTCCGGTTCGGGCAAGTCGACCCTGTTCCGGGCGATCGCGGGGATCTGGCCGTTCGGCAAGGGCCGGGTCGACGTGCCGGCCGGGCAGTCCGCACTGGTGCTGCCGCAGCGGCCCTACATTCCGCAGGGTACGCTCCGCGGTGCCGTGGTCTACCCGAATACCACGGACCAGTTCTCCGACGCGGCGATCAGGGATGCCCTGACGGCCGCCCAGCTCACCCACTTGGTGGATCGCCTGGACGAGACCGATACCTGGGAGCGGCGTCTCTCCGGGGGCGAGCAACAGCGGCTGGCCATCGCCCGGGCGATCCTGTCCAAGCCGGAATGGCTGTTCCTCGACGAGGCAACGGCCTCCCTGGACGAGCCCTCCGAGGCGGCACTCTACCGGATGCTGCGCGAGCGGCTGCCGGGGACGACCATCGTGTCGATCGGCCACCGCTCGACCCTCGACGCCTTCCACGACCGGCGGATCACGCTGGAGCCGGAGGGCGGCGTGTTCGTGCCCCGGCCGCGCCGGGAGCCGCTGCCGGCGGAGTAGGGCAGGCCCCGCTCCGCGCTTGTTCTCCCCCGGGGAGGGCGGAGGACAAGTGCGCCAGGACCGTTCCGATCTCAGGCCGCCTTCCGCAGCCCCGCGGCGGCGCGGGCCGCCTGCTCGATCACCGCGGGATCCGGCGTGCCGGGCTTCACCACCCAGCTGCCGCCGACGCAGAGCACCGACGGGATCGCCAGCCAGTCCGGGGCGCTCGCTTCGGTGATCCCGCCGGTCGGGCAGAACCGCACCGCGCCGAACACCGCCGCGTGCGCCTTCAGCGCCTTGATCCCGCCCGCGGCCTCGGCCGGGAAGAACTTGAACCGGTCGAGCCCGTGATCGAGGCCCCGCATGATGTCGGCCGCCGTGGCGACGCCCGGCAGATAGGGCACGCCGTTGGCCTTGGCGGCGTCGGTCAGCGGGTCGGTGAGCCCCGGCGAGACGATGAACTCGGCCCCCGCCGCCAGGGCTTTCTCCAGGTCGCGGGGGTTGAGAACCGTCCCCGCGCCGACAACCGCCCCCTCGACCCGGGTCATCTCCCGGATCACCTCGAGGGCGGCCGGCGTGCGCAGCGTGACCTCCAGGGCGGTCAGGCCGCCCTTCACCAGCGCCTCGGCGATGGGCCGGGCCTGGGCCACGTCGTCGATCACCAGGACCGGGATGACGGGCACGGAGCGCATCAGCGCGTCGATGCTGGTCAGATCGTTCATGACCGATACCTCCTGGACGGGGTTCTCAAAGGCCGGCGGCGGCGAGCATCGCCGAAGCGCCCCGCTCCGCCGTGTCGGACCCCTGGCGCATGAACGCGAACAGCTCGCGCCCGGTGCCCTGCGCGGGCTCCGGTGCCTCGGCCTCGGGGCGCGCGGCGAACTCCGCGTCGTCGACCAGAACCTGCAGAAGCCCGTCGGCGGCGCTGAGACGGACGATGTCGCCGTCGCGGATCCGCCCGATCGGGCCGCCGCCCAGGGCCTCCGGGCTCAGGTGGATCGCGGCCGGGACCTTGCCCGACGCCCCCGACATCCGCCCGTCGGTCACCAGGGCGACCTTGTGGCCGCGGTCCTGGAGCACGCCCAGCGGCGGGGTGAGCTTGTGCAACTCCGGCATGCCGTTGGCCTTCGGACCCTGGAACCGGACCACGACCACGACGTCCCGCTCCAGCTCGCCGGCCTTGAAGGCCTTCAGCACCTCGTCCTGGTCCGAAAAGACCCGGGCCGGCGCCTCGATGGTCCGGCGCCGCTCTTCGACGGCGCTGGTCTTGAACGTCGCCCGGCCGAGATTGCCCTTCACCAGCCGCATGCCGCCGTCCGGCTGGAACGGGTGAGCGGGCCGGCGGAGCATCGTGTCGTCCAGGCTCTCCGGCACCGCGTCTTCGAACACCAAGTCGTCCCCGGTGAGCTTCGGGTCGCGGGCATGGTCGCGGAGCGACTGGCCCGCCACGGTCAGGATGTCGTCGTGCAGGAGGCCCGCATCGAGGAGCGCGGCCATCACGAAGCTCATGCCGCCCGCAGCGTGGAAGTGGTTCACGTCCCCTGCGCCGTTCGGGTAGACGCGCGCGATCAGCGGCACGGCGCCGGAGAGGCGGTCAAGATCTTCCCAGTCGATCACGATGCCGGCGGCGCGGGCGATGGCCGGCAGGTGGATCGCGTGGTTGGTCGAGCCGCCGGTGGCGAGCAGGCCGACCGCGGCGTTCACGATCGCCTTCTCGTCGACGCAGAGGCCGAGCGGACGGTAATCGTTGCCGGCGGCGCCGATCTCGGTGAGCCGGTGGATCGCCGCCCGGGTCACGGCCTGACGCAGCTTGGTGCCCGGATTGATGAAGGACGCGCCCGGCATGTGCAGGCCCATCATGTCCATCATCATCTGGTTCGAGTTGGCGGTGCCGTAGAACGTGCAGGTCCCGGCCGCATGGTAGGAGGCCGACTCGGATTCGAGCAGTTCGGCGCGTCCAACCTTGCCCTCCGCATAGAGTTGGCGGATCCGCTGCTTCTCCTTGTTGGCCAGCCCCGACGGCATCGGCCCGGCCGGGATCAGGATCGTCGGCAGGTGGCCGAAGCGCAGCGCGCCGATCAGCAGGCCCGGCACGATCTTGTCGCAGATGCCGAGCAGGGCCGCGCCGTCGAACATGCCGTGGCTCAGGCCCACCGCGGCGGAGAGGGCGATCGTGTCCCGGGAGAACAGCGACAGCTCCATGCCGGTCTGGCCCTGGGTAACGCCGTCGCACATGGCCGGCGTCCCGCCCGCCACCTGGGCGGTGGCGCCGCGCTCCCGGGCGAACAGCTTGATCTGGTCCGGATAGCGCCCGTAGGGCTGATGGGCCGAGAGCATGTCGTTGTAGGCGGTGACGATGCCGATGTTCATCACCGTCCGCTCGTCGCGGATCGCAGCCTTGTCCTCGCCGGAGGCCGCGAAGCCGTGGGCGAGGTTACCGCAGGCGAGCTTGCCGCGCCGGACCCCCGCGTCGCGCTCGCGGGCGATCAGGTCGAGATAGGCGCGCCGGGTCTCGCGGGAGCGCACCACCACGCGCTCGGTGACCGCCGCGACCTCGGGGTGAAGCTCGGTCATGCTCGTTCCTCCAGGCTCGGTGCCGACGGGCGCGAGGCAGATGCCGCGGTTCGGTCTCGGCCCCGCAGCCGCGTCGGTAGCCGGTATCTAAGGGGTGCGCTGCGGGATGTAACCCGGGTGCCGCCGACACGCGCGCTCCCTCCCCCACTGGGTGGGGGAGGGGGGACCCACGGACCCGGACTGTCCACGCCTCCGCGGGAGGACCGTCGACCCGCTCAATACTCCCAGAAGATCCGCTGCAGCTCCTTGGTGTCGGTGGTCTTGGTCAGCGCCACGGCCGCCAGGATCTTGGCCTTGGCGGGGTTCAGGTCATGGGCGACCACCCAGTCGTACTTGTCGTCGGGCTGCTCGGCGTTGCGCAGCACGAAGCCGTCTGGGACCCGCGACGAGCGGATCACGAGCGTGCCCTTCGAGCGGATGTCCTTGAGCTTGTCGACGAGGTAGCCGGGGACCGAACCGTTGCCGGTACCGGCATTGACGATCGCCTTGGCGCCGGCCTGGACCTCCGCGTCGTAGACGCCCGGGATCATGTTGCCCGAGCCGTAGACGATGCCCACCAGCGGCAGGCTGTCGATCTGGTCGATGTCGAACTCGGAATTCATGTTGTGCCGCTTCGAGAGCGAGCGGAAGAAGTAGGTCTTGCCCTCGACCACCATCCCCAGCGGTCCCCATTGGCTGTAGAAGGCGCTGGGGACGATGTTCGTCCGCTTGTTCACGTCGCGGCCGCACTGGATGTAGTCGTTCATCGTCACCGTGACGCCCTGGCCGACCGCCTCCTTGCTGGCCGCCACGGTCACGGCGTCGAGGAGATTCAGGGCGCCGTCGGCCGAGATCGCCGTGCCGGGCCGCATCGAGCCGACCACCACGATCGGCTTGTCGCTCTTCACCACGAGGTCGAGGAAGAACGCGGTCTCCTCCAGGGTGTCGGTGCCGTGGGTGACGACGACGCCGTCGACGTCGTCCTGCTTGAGGAGCTGCGACACCGCTTGCCGAGCTGGACGAGCTGGGCGTCGGTGAAGCTCTCGGACGCGATCTGGAAGACCTGCTCACCGCGGACATTGGCGATGGTGTTCACCTGCGGCACGGCCGCGATCAGCTTGTCCACCGGCACCTTCGCGGCGGTGTAGGTGGCGCTGTTGGCCGCGTCGGCGCCTGCACCGGCGATGGTGCCGCCGGTGGCGAGAATCACGACATTGGGCTTCTTGGCCGCGACCGCGGTGCCGGCGTCAGGCATCTCGCGGGCGCAGAGCGGGGCCGCCCCGAATCCGCCGGCCAGTGCCAGGGCGAAGACCGCTCCGCGCAGGGAAAGGTCGCGCCGCTTCGGCAAGAGAACATCGGAGATCCTCGACGGTTGAAGGGAGAACGAGTCGGACTCGACGCGGGGATGGTAGCCGCCCGACCGCCCGAGGCAAGGATCATGCGACGCGCCGGGGGCGGCGGATCGTTACGGATGCTCGGGCGTTGTTCAGGCTTGCTGTCCGCTCGGAGGTAAGCCCCATGCTGCATCTCGCCGACTTGCTGGAGGAACTCGAGCGGAGCGCGCCGGCACGGGCCGCCATGTCGATCCTCGAGGCCTCCCTCGCCCGCCGTTCGGTCGAGGAACAGGGCGCGTTCTGGCGTGCCGTCGACATCTACTACGTGTCGCGCAAGGCGCCGCCTGAGCCGATCGCGGCGACGCAGTCCGCCCCGCACTTGGCCGTCGCCTCGTAGGATTCTCCGAAATCGTCCCGGCGCTCGTCGGCGTTACGCGCCCGCAAATCCGTTCAGCCTTCGCGAGCGCTGCCAGCCGTTCCTGGACGACCGCGTGACCGGGCAGCGCGGGGCAACCCAGACTCGCGCTGCGGCGGGCGGTATGCCGGTCGGTTAGGCGCCCGCCGGCACCGCGGGCGGGAGACCGGTTCCGCTCTCCGAATTGTCAGCGGCGGCGACCGCGCCCCGGGTCTCGGGCATAAGGGCGAGGTACAGGACGAATCCCAACGCCGCGATGGCCGCTAGGGCCAGGAAGGCTGTGGCGTAGCCGGCCGAGACGATGATCACCCCCGCCAGCGTCGCGCTGAGTGAGGCGCCGATCCCCTGGGCGGTGGCGACGGCGCCCTGGGCCGCGTTGAAGCGGCCGCCGCCGCGGGTGAGATCGGCCACCACGATCGGGAACAGCGCGCCGTAGACACCGGCACCGATCCCGTCGAGGAGCTGCACGCCCACCAGCCAGAACGGGTTGTCCGACAGGGTGTACAGCACCCCGCGCAGGGCGAGGACCCCGAAGGCCGCGAGGAAGATCGGCTTGCGCCCGATCACGTCGGCCTTGGCGCCCACGAAGATCGCCACCGGCACCATCACGCACTGCGCCGCCACGATGCAGACGGCGATCAGCGAGGTCGCGTGGTCCTTGCCCGAGATGTGGGTCAGCAGCTGACCCACGGAGGTCAGCATCGCCGCGTTGGCGAGGTGAAAGATCGCGCAGAGAACCGCGAAGAGCAGCAGCGCACGGTTCGCCAGCAGCGTCTTGAAGCCTGAGGGCTGCGTCTCCTGGGATTTCGCCTCGTCCTCGGTCATGCCGCGGGCGAGGTCGTTGTCGATGGCGTCGGCCGGGACCATCAGCATGGCGCCGATCGAGAGGGCGGCGAGGACGCCCATGAGCCAGAACACCACGACCGGTCCGAAGAAGTACGCGAGGCCACCGGCCACCGCCGCCGAAACCGCGTTGCCGGCATGGTTGAAGCCCTCGTTGCGGCCGATCCGCTTGGCAAACATCTTCGGGCCGACGAGGCCGAGGGTGATCGCGGCGAGCGCCGGCGGGAAGATCGTGCCCGCGACGTGGGCGATCGATTGGGTCGCGGTCACGAGGTAGAAGTTCGCGATGAACGGCAGGACGAGGCAGCTCGCGGTCACCGCGATGGCACCGCCGATCACCACGGCGCGCTTGTGGTTCGTGGCGTCGATCAGCGCACCGGCAGGGGTCTGCGCCAGGAGGCCGAGGATGCCCGCGATGGTCATGACGAGGCCGGTGGTCGCCTCGTTCCAGCCCTGGTCGGGTCCGCGCACGGCGATCAGGTAGATCGCGAGATACGGGCCGAGACCGTCGCGTACGTCGGCGAGGAAGAAGTTCAGCGCGTCGAGGCCGCGCAGGGCCTTCGCGGCGGGCGCCCGGGTGCGGTCGCCGCCCGCGCCTGTCTCTATCCTGTCCATCCTGCCGCGATCCCCCGACCGTCGGACGGCGCCGGCCCGTCGGGGCCGCACCATCGCACGCGGTGCTCGACGTCGGCACGCGCGATCGGTTCCCGACCGGAGCGGCCATGAGCCGGGGCTCGACCGAAACTCTTCGTGTGGACAGCCTCAACGGGTCTCGTCGTCCCCCGAAGCGTCGGGAATTGCGACATCGGCTGTCGCCTCTCCCGACAGATCGGCGCCCGGCGCCCCGAGGCCGTAGCGCTCGATCTTCGCGTAGAGGAGCTGCCGCTGGATGCCGAGGCGACGCGCGGCGCGGGCGCGGTTGCCGTCGGCGTCGCGGAGCGCCGCGGCGATCATGGTCCGCTCCAGACGGGCCACGGCCCCGGGCAGGTCACCGGCGAGCCAGTCGGCCGGTCCCGTCTCGTCGCTCCGGCGGTCGGCCGGTTCCGGCAGGTCGATGGCGTCCGCCGCGATCGCGCCGCCGCGCACCAGAACGGCCGCCCGCTCGACGACATTGCGCAGCTCCCGGACATTGCCCGGCCATTCATAGGCCAGCAGGCGGGATGCCGCGGGGCCGCTCAGGCGCTTGCCGGAGGGGAGGAGGAAGTGCTCGGCGAGTGGCACGATGTCGGCCAGGCGCTCGCGCAGCGGCGGCAGGGTAATCGGCACGACGTTGAGGCGGTAGTACAGGTCGGCGCGGAACAGGCCCTCGGCGACGAGGGCCGGGAGGTCGCGATGCGTGGCGGCCACGAGGCGGACATCGACCCGGGCGGCCCGTCCCCCGAGGGGGGTCACGACGCAATCCTGGATCACCCGCAGGATCTTGGCCTGCATCGCCGCCGGCATGTCGCCGATCTCGTCGAGGAACAGGGTCCCGCCCTCCGCTTCGTGGAAGGCGCCGGCGCGGTCCGCGGTCGCCCCGGCGAACGCCCCACGGACATGCCCGAACAGCTCGCTCTCCAGGAGGGCGGCCGGGATCGCCGCGCAGTTGACCGGGACGAACGGCCGCGCCCGTCGCCGCGAGAAGGCGTGCAGCGCCCGGGCGACCTCCTCCTTGCCGGTGCCGGTCTCTCCCTGGATCAGGATCGTCGAGGCGCTGTCGGCCACGAGGCCGATGGTCTTCTGGACCTTCCGCATGCCCGCGCTGGACCCGATCAGCACCGGGTGCCCCGGCGGCGGGCCGGAGGCGCCCGGATCCGACCGGGCCGCGCGCAGCATCGCGTCCAGGACGGAGGCGAGGTCCGCACGGCCGATCGGCTTGGTGAGGTGCTCGTGGGCGCCGAGGCGCATCGCCTCGATGGTGTTGGCCGGGCTGGCGAAGGCCGTCAGCACCGTCACGGGGGGCGGTTCCGGCAGGGCGCGGATCCGCTCCAGCGTGGCCATGCCGTCGAGGTCGCCGGGCATCCGCAGGTCGAGGAGGACGGCCGCCACGGGACCGTCGCGCAGCCGTGCCAGCGCCTCCGAACCGGAGGCCACCGCCAGGGGCGTGTGGCCGAGATCGGCCACGGTCTCGGCGAGCCCGTCGCGCAGGGCTCTGTCGTCGTCGACGATCAGGATGGTCGCCATGGCAGATCCAGAAGGAAAATGGTTTGGGGGGCGTCGTCGACCAGCCGCGCCTCGCCGCGATGCGCCAGTGCGATCTCGCGCACGATCGCCAGACCGAGCCCTGTCCCGTCGGGACGAGCAGTGACGAAGGGCTCGAACAGGCTGGCACGGATCGCGGGATCGATCCCGGGACCCGTGTCGGTGACGCGAAGGTGCAACCGCACCGCGCCGTCGACCGTGACCCGCGCGGCATCGAGGCGAACCTGGCCGCCGGGCGGCACGTGCTGCAGGGCGTTCAGCAGGAGGTTGTCGAGGGCGCGGGCAACTTGCGCGCGGTCGAGATGCGGATGGTCCGCCGTCGGTAGATCCTCCGCCAGGACGGCGATCCGGATCGCCCGCACGGCCGCCAGGTCCTCGTGAAGGCGCGCGCACTCGGCCAGAAGCGGCGTCACCGGCGTCGGCGTCCGGTGGAGGGCGCGCGCCTGCGTCAGGTTGAGGAGGTCGCGCAGCAGCGTATCGACCCGGGCGATCTGACCGAGCACCGCCTCCAGAGCCGCAGCGGCGCGGGGCGGATCGCCGCTCACCAGGGCGTTCTCGGCCTTCAGGCGCATCGCTGCGATCGGGTTTCGGATCTCGTGGGCGATGCTCGCCGCCAGCCGGCCGACCGCGGCGAGCCGCTCGGCGGCAACGACGCGGGCTCGGGCCTCCCGCAGCCGTCCCCCGGCGGCGTTCAGGGCGTCCACCAGCCGGTCGAACTCGCGCTCGCCGGTGCGATCGAGATGGGGCAGATCCTCGCCGTCCGGGCGCGGTGCGGCGAGCGCGGCTTCGAGCCGGGCGATCCGTCCTGAGAACCCGTATAGGAACCAGCCCAGGAAGGCCGCCGACCCGAGGACGGTCGCGGCCAGAAACGCGAGACCCGCGAGGAAGCGCGTGTAGGTGGGGCCGTCGGTGACGTGCGTCCGCCCCATGGACCACGCCGTGAGCCCGGCCGTCGGCCCGTGCAGGGCGCAGCCCTGGAGCAGCAGCACCTGGGTGCGGCTCGGCCGCCGAACCGAGACCGCGTGGTCGACGCGCAGAACCTGAGCGTTCAGCGCCGCGATGGCGTCGTGCTCGGCCGCCGGAAGGTCGGTTTTCGGCCCTGTCCCCTCGTAGGTGGGATAGGCGTAGGCCATAGACCCGTCGCTGGCGCTCCAGATCCCGCCCTCGATGCCGGGGAAGCCCGCGAGGGCCGCGGTGACGACGCCGACAAGGTCCTCCGCCGCGATCCCGGCGCGGCGGCCCCGGACCAGGGCGGCGTACCGGTCGATGATCTCGCGGCAGGCCCGCCCGACCTCGATATCGGCCTGGGCAACCTGGACGCCCGTCGACTGGCTGTACACGCCGAACATCAGGTAGGCGGTCGCGGCCGCGGAGGCGAGCAGCAGCACCCACAGGGCGAGCAGCCGGGCGCGCAGGCTGTAGGCGGTCACGGCGCAGTCCGGTCGGGCATGGCGCTGGCTCCCGCGGCGGCATCATGTGCGCCCGGACCCGATCCCTAAGCCATTGTCCACCACCGTGGCCACTCGGCGGTCTGGCGAGCCCGACCGGTCGCCAGCCATCGAGGCACCCCAACGATCATCTGCCGCCGTTGCGGACAGGGTCACGCGCCCACGCCTGGACGGCCTGGCTCGGTCTCGTTCGGGGCGGCTCCACGCGGTGACGGTCTCAGTGCCCAGGGCCGCCGATCCCAAGAGAACCCGATGGATGGACCGGCAGCGCGTCGCTCCCCAACTGCAGACAGGTCAGCATCGCCACGTAGGAAGGCGCGCCGCCGATCGCGCTCTCCGCGCGGCATGTCCTGCGCCCGGCTGCGTCGAAGGTCGTCCAACGCCTGAGCAAGGTGCGCCGCGCGGCGGCTTCGTCGGACAGGCAGCCGCGGTAACTCGCGCGATCGACGCGGTCGGAGCCTGCCCGGTGCTCCGGCGCGCAGATCGCCCGAGTGTCGAAGACCGGGAGGCCGTCCGTCCGCGCGGATGCCGCCGGGAGTCCGCACACGATCAGGTTCAACCCGAAAACGGCCGAGATCCAGAACCTGCCCATGCACCCCTCCGCGCCAGCTCGACCGGACCCGTGGCCAGGGGCGGACGGCGCAATCCGTGATGCGCCGGCCGGTGCCGGGGGGATCGCGGCGATGATCGGTTCGTCAACCGACGTTCACTGGCCGGACTTGGCCCCCGTTGCCGCGCCGGTGGCCTGCAGCGGCGTCTTATCGGCCATCGCGGGGGTCGCCTTGCGCGGCACGGCGACCGCATCGATCACGTCGAACCGCATCTTGTCCTGGGCCGACTTCAAGGCCGCGTTGGCTTCGTAATACTTGCCCTGTCCGATCAGCGTCGCCGCCTGATCCACGTCGGCGACGGTCTTGTCGAGCGGCAGGACCGCCATGGTGAAGTTGACGTCGACATCGGCGAGCTTGAGCTTTTCGAGGGCGCCTTTCTGATCACCCTGGGAGAGGTTCTTGTTCGCCTCGGTCACAGCGGAGGCCTTCGCGGGTGTGGCCACGAAATCGTCGCCCAAGGTCAGCTGTGCGTCGACCGGCACCCAGGCGACCTGCTCCTTGGAGGCCGGCTTGGCATCGGCCTTGGTCGCCTGCGGGGTGGCCTTGCCTGCCATATCGCCGGGCGTCTTGAGGTCGGCTTCGGCCTTCGTGAAGACCGCGTCGTCGGTCTTGGCCTTCGCGAAGGCCGCCTGCGCCTTGGCAATCATGTCCTTGGCTTGGGTAGGATTGGCCTCGAAGATCGCGAGGCGGGTAAGTTGAAGGTCTCTGAAGCCCTGGGCTCCGTCCTTCGAGAGCTTGCCGACATCCTTGCCGATCGCGGTCTGGTTCGCCGGAGCCGTCCCGGCATGCGACGGGGTCGCCTGTTCGGCCGCGTAGGCGCTTCCACCGAGGATTGTGGTGAATACGAGGGCAGCAGCCATAGATTTCCGATGGATCATCATCTGATCTCCCTCCGATATCGGATGCAAGGCGCTCATCTGCATTCGCCCTGTTCATTCCGTATTCAGATAATAGACCTTCGATGAGTTGGTCGCATGTCCGCTCCATTAAAAATCGGCAATGCCGGGCTGCCGATCGGGCGGAGGTGCGGTGTCGTCGTGACTACCGATCAGACGCCTAAGCTTCTGCCCTGCGACGGCCACGGGCGGCGTTCTGCAGGCTGGCGCGAACCGATCACGCTTCGTTGAAAAGTCGACGCAAGACGGTGTAAACGCTTCTGAGCAATCCAGATCGCCGGAGCGTGCGCCGATTGCGCGTGTCCCGGATCGTGTCACGGATCCGCAATCGGAGACGGACGGTGTCGCACTCCCTGGTGGACCGGGACGCGCTCGACGAACTCACCGCCGTGATCGGCACGGAGAAACTCGTCCGCATCCTGGACCGGTTCGTCGTCGGCCTCGCGACGGCCTTCGAAGGGCCGGATCGGCCCGATGACGATTACGGCCGTGAGGCCCACACGATGGTCTCGATGGCTGGCATGCTCGGCTGTGCCGAATTGTCCAAGGCTTGCCGCGACCTGGAAGAGTCCGCCATGGCTGGTGCCGACCTGACGGGCTCGCTGGTCCACCTCAGAAGCCTGCGCGACAGGACGGTCGCCGCCCTGCGGGACCTGCAGGCGCAGAAGCGCCTGAGCGCGTAGCCGACCTGCCGATCCCGGTCAGGCGACCGTCACGGCGTCCAGGGGCGCCTCGAAGATCAGCACCGCGCCCTCGCGCGGGTAAGTCAGGTGCGCGGTCCCGCCGAAGCTGTGGGCGAGGCTGCGGGCGATGAGGCGGGTGCCGAAGCCCGTGCGGGTCGGAGGCGACACGGGCGGGCCGCCACTCTCCTCCCAGCGGAACCGGAGCTTCGGGACACCCTCCGCGTCCGCCACGTTCCAGGTGATGCAGACCCAGCCTGCGGCCACCGAGAGCGCGCCGTACTTGGCCGCGTTGGTCCCGAGTTCGTGCAGCATGAGCGCCAGGGTCATGCCGTGCCGCGGACCCAGCGTCAGGTCAGGTCCGGCGATGCGGAAGCGGCCGGCGACGCCGTCGCCGTGGAGGGACACGGCCCCCTCAACGAGGCCTGTCAGGGAGGCCCGGGCGAAGGAGCCCTGCAAGAGTACGTCGTGGGCCTTGGCGAGCGCCAGCAATCGCGCTGCCAGCGCCTCGCCGGCCGCTTCCAGCGACGGCGCATTGCGCATGGTCTGCGCCGCGACAGCCTGGACCATGGCCATCGTGTTCTTCATCCGATGGGCGAGTTCCTGCATCAGCAGCGTCTGGCGCGCCTCGGTCAGCTTCA
The DNA here is from genome assembly GCA_050632685.1 of Methylobacterium phyllosphaerae. GTDB lineage: Bacteria > Pseudomonadota > Alphaproteobacteria > Rhizobiales > Beijerinckiaceae > Methylobacterium > Methylobacterium phyllosphaerae_A. The sequence continues at coordinate 2,736,161 of JBOEFT010000002.1, read as the reverse complement.
ACTCGGTGATGTCGCGCGACACGGCCAGGATGCGCTCGGGCCGGTCCGGCGCCGCACCGATCGGTGTGACGGCCACGTCCCACCACCGGATCACGCCGCCGGTCTCCGTCTGGGCCTGGAAGCGGCTCGGCCGTCCGGCCCGCGCCCGGTCGAGGGCCGCCACCGCGGCCTCCCGGTCCTCGGCGCGGGTCCAGGCCTCGATCCAGGGCCGGCCGATCGCCTCGGCCGCGTCCTCCGCAGCGGACAGGGCCGGACCGGCCTCGCTGGCGGTGATCAGGTACCCCTCGCGGTCGAGCAGTTCCAGATAATCGTTGAGGATCTGCGGCGGCCCGGACGGGCGTCCGCCACCGGCGCTGCGCGAACGCGCCTCTAAGACGGGTCCAGCTTCGCATCGGCGCTGCGGTTCGCTGGGCGCCTCCACGCGGTCGGCGGCCAGGCGTCCGGCCTCGACACGGCTGGCGGCTTCGATGAGGCGGCCGAGCCGTTGGCTGCGCTGCCGCTCCCGGTCGGCCTGCGAGGTCGCCTGAGTGAGCAGGCCGCGCAAGCGGAGGTTCTCCGCTTCGAGCATATCGACGCGGCGCTCCGCCCCGTCGGTCCGCGGCCATACGATGCCCGCTCCCATCGCCCGCCCCCTCGTCGTCCCGGCGAGGCGCCTGTGCGTGCGCCGCCGGAGGTCCATCGATCGCGAGGCGCGGCAACGCAACATCGAAGGCGGGAAGCACCGGCGGTTCACACCGCTTCTTGTGCCGGAACCCCGCCCGCTGCCGAGCGAATCGTTGGATGTGTCACGCTAGCATGACGGGCCGGATAATCAATCGCGGCGCGTATTTTGATTCGGCTGATGACTGATTTTTTCGCCTTGTGCGGGTGCGAAGACAGCTACTTATTTCGCATCAGCAGCACCAGCCAGCCGATCCCGAGGATGAAGATAATCAATCCAATTGAGACGAAGACCGGTGTGCCGAGATCGATGAGGCGGGGCGCGAGCTGAGTCGCGAAGGCCGCCACCACCAGGGCTACGGCGACACGCGCGGCGGCGCGCTCGATGCCGCGGGTGACCTTGTCGAGGCCCTTCACCTCGATCTCGACGGTGACGCGGCCCTGCTTCAACCGCACCAGCATCAGGTGGATCAGGGTCGGCAGCTCGGACGCCGCGCCGTAGAGGCCGACGCCCAGCGCCTCGGCCTTCTGCTTGAGGGCTGAGAGCGAGAACTGCGTCTGCATGCTCGCCCGCACCGTGGGGCCGGCCGCCGCGAACAGGTCGAAGTTCGGATCGAGGTGGCGCATCACGCCGTCGGCGGTAACCAGCCCCTTGAACAGGATGGCGAGGTCGGTGGGCATGGCGAGGTCGTTCTCGCGGGCCATGTTCATAAAGTCGGTGAGCACGAGCCCGAGGTTCAGCGGGATCGAGGAGTGGCTCTCCACGAAGGACTGGGCCGAAACCTGGAGGCGGGTGAGATCCGGGTTGCTCGTGCCGGTCCAGTCGAGGAGCACGGCCATGAGGCCGTCCGCGTCCTGCTTGAGCATGGCACCGATCAGCACGAGGAGCTGCGAGCGCCGCCGCTGCGACAGCCGGCCGATGATGCCGAAATCGATGAAGCCGATCTTGTTGCCCGGCATCGCCAGCATGTTGCCGGGATGCGGATCGGCGTGGAACACGCCCTCGATCAGGGCCATCTGAAGGAAGGCGTCGGTGCCCTTCTGGGCAAGCAGCTTCTTGTCGACGCCGGCGGCGCGCAGGGCCGCCGCCGTCGTTGGGCGGGATGCCGTGGATGAAGTCCTGCACCAGCACCCGCTCGGAGCAGTATTCCCAGTGGATCTTCGGGAAGACGATGTCGTCGCGGTCCTCGAAGATCTGAGCGAGCAGCTCGCAGTTGCGCGCCTCGTTCAGCAGGTCGAGTTCGCCGTTCAGGCCCTCCGCGAGGTGGCGCATCTGCTCCCGCGGCTGATAGCGGGCCATGTCGGGCCACTCGTTCTCGACGATGCGGGCGCCGTGCGCCATCAGGCGCAGGTCCGCCTCGATGATCTTGCGCAGGTTCGGCCGCAGGACCTTGACGATCACGTCCTCGCCGGAATGCAGGCGCGCCCGGTAGACCTGGGCGATCGAAGCCGAGGCGATCGGGTTCGTGTCGAACTCGGCGAAGATTTCCTGGGGCGGGGCGCCGAGATCGAGTTCGAGCTGCGGCCCGATCTGTGCCCACGATACCGGCACGACCTGGCTGTGGAGCTTCTGCAACTCCTCGGTCCAGGCCGGCGACAGCAGGTCCGGCCGGCTCGCCAGGACCTGCCCGAACTTGATGAAGGTCGGGCCCAAGGCCTCGATCGCCCGGCGCAGCCGCTCGGGCTCGGACAGGCGGGTCACGTCGACCCGGGGCTGGCGCCGCGGCAGCAGTGGCAGGTAGCGCAGGCCGAGCCGGTCCACGACGCGGGTGACGCCGAAGCCGATCAGGATCGTCGCGATCTCCGACAGCCTCTGACGGTCGCGGGCGGCAACGAAGGCTGTCTTCAGCATGGAGGGCGCGATCCGTTCGGACGGGAATAGTCGCCCGGACAGCACGAGCATAAGGACTTTTTTGCGGTCGCGAAGCCCAGGTCAACCGTGTGGGGGCGCCGTCGGCGTCGCGGGCGGCCCGCGGATGCCGGCTGTCGCCGCGCCCCGGATCGTTTCAATGCGCTCGCGGCGGCGCCGCCGGATCGCGCCCTCTCGGCGCGCCTGACGTGTCAGAAAGCCGGCTCGAGCCCGCTCGAGCGATACGCCGCTGCGGCTCCCGGTGTCGTCAGCCCGGCGAGGAACCGGGCGGCCCCATCGAGGTCGGTCGCGCCGCGCAGGATCGCCGCCGAGAAAGTCGTCACCTCCTGCACGGGATCCGGGAAAGCCCCCACCACCTCGATCCCCGGCACCACCATCAGCTCGCTGATCTGCTGGACCGCGAGGTCAGCTTCACCGGAGACGAGCTTCTCGGCGGTGAAGCCCTGCGGGATGATGGTCGCCCGAGCGTTGACCGCCTCGGCAAGCCCCAGCCGCGGCAGCAGGCCGGCGAAATAGATGCCGCTGGCGCCCGCGCGGGAATAGGCTACCGAGCGCGCCTCCGTGAGGGTGCGCTTCAGCGCCTCGACGGACGAGATGTCCGGATGGGGCGCCCCGGCCTTCACGGCGATCCCGTAGCGGGAGCGGACGGCGTCGATCCGGGTCTCCGGTTCGACCCGGCCTTCCGCGATCAGCCGGTCCATGGCGTCCGAGAGGACGAGGACGGCGTCGGCAGTCTCGCCCTCGGCGAGCGCCTTCATGATCACCGTGGTGGGGGCCCAGTGGATCGCCGCCCGGTCACCTGCTGCCTCGAAGGCCGGGATGACATGCGCGTCGAAGGCCCCGCGCACCACCAGGGCGCATTTCAACCGTGTCGCGTTCTGCCCGTCTGCCATGGTGTGTCCAATCATCGTGCTCGAGGGCGTGGTCGCCCGCCGATCCGGTGAGCGCGGTGTCCCCGCCTGCAGCCTTCATCGTTGAGAGCGAGGCGGGCGTGCGCCGCCACGGGTCCCGGGGCCACGCGCGCACCGCGATTGCCCCGCTCCGCCGGCCAGGACGGCGCCGCGGTCGCAGTCGCTCCCTCAGGTCGCCGACCGCATCCAGCCGAGCCCCGCCTCGGTGCCCGAAGCGGGGTGATACTCGCAGCCGACGAAACCGGCATAGCCGACCGCCTCCAGCGCTTCGAAGATCGGATCGAAGGCGATCGTGCCGGTCCCGGGCTCGTGCCGCCCCGGATCGTCGGCGATCTGCACATGGGCGATGAGGGCCGCGTGCGCCCGGATCAGCGCCGCCGGCTCGTGTCCCAGGCAGACGCAGTGGTAGGCGTCGAACAGGAGCTTGACGTTGTCGCGCCCGATCGCGCGGATCGCCTCCACCGCCACCAGCGGGTCGTCGATCACGTAGTCGGCGATCGAGCCCGGTCCGATCGGCTCGACGATCACCGTCATCCCCCGCGCTTGCGCGGCGTCGGCCGCGAAGGCGAGGTTGTCGAGATAGGTCTCCCAGAGGCGCGCCCGTTCGACGCCGGCTGGCCGGACTCCGGCCATCGGGTGGACCATGCGGCAGCCGAGCTGTGCCACGTAGTCGAGGGTCGGCTCGATGGTCGAGCGGTAATGATCGACCTTGTCGGGGAGCGCCGCGAACCCCTTCTCGCCCTTGCTCGCGTCACCGGCGGGAAAACCGGTCTGGATCAGTGGCACGCCCGCCCCCTCGAGCCAGGCCGCCACCTCCCGGGCCGGCGTCGCAAACAGGTTCGGATGTTCGACCGCGTGGAAGCCCGCCCGCGCGGCGGCCGCGAAGCGCTCCGCGAGCGGCAGCTCCGTGAACAGGAAGCCGCAATGGCCGCTGAGGCGGTCCTTGAAGGCACCGAGCTTCATGGTTCAGGCGCTCCTGCCGGTCTCGATCATTGCGCGCATCCGGTCCACCGCCGCGTGGGGAGCGGTCAGGACCGGAACGTTCACAACCCTGCGCACCGCCTCGGCGGCCCGGGACGTGGAGAAATGCGCCAGCATGATCGCGTCGCAATCGGCGAGGTCCGGCGCCCGCTCGGCGATCAGCCGGTTGTGGGTTTCGGCGTCGCCGCCGCGAAGGCGCGCCATGGCGTCGTCCACCAGGATCGTCCGCAGGGTGGCCGAGCCCCCGGCCTGACCCACGAACTCCTCGAACTCATCGGTCATCGTGCCGATGGACGGCCCGAAGGTCGCCAGCATGCCGATCCGCTCGCCCTGCGCAATCGCGGCCCGGAACATCGCCTCGTTGGGCTTGAGCACCGGGACCGGCAGGGTCTCGATCAGCCGGTCGATGGCCGGTCCGAAGGCCGAGCAGGTGATCAGGATGCCGTCGGCGCCCATGTCGTGGCCGTAGCGGCCGAACCGCACGAAGCGCTCGATCATCCCTTCCGAGATCGCGCCGGGCTCCTTCGCCCGATCGAGGGAGAGGCCGTCGTCGAGGAGGTTGACCGTCTCGGCCTCCGGCCATCGCTCCGCGAAGGCGGCCTGGATCGGCGCCATGGCGACCGGCGTCGCGTGCAGGAGAACGATGCGGGGGCCATGCTGCGTCTCGGGTTCTGCGGGCACCGGCCTGAGCCGGAACGCGGGCCATCAGCTTGTAAGCGATTTCAAACAGGGGGCAAGATAGCGCAACTTTGCCTCCGGCGATCTAGCGCGGGGGCGGCGCGGTGCTGGCGCGGAGGATCAGCTCGGCGTCGATCTCGGTGAGGCGCACCATCGGCTTGCCCTGGATCCGGGCGATCAGGTGGTCGCCTGCGGCGTGGCCGATCTCGGCGGAATGGATGCGGATCGTCGTCAGCGGCGGGTCGAGGAAAGGCGCGAAGTCGGAATCATTGTGGCCGATCACCGACAGGTCGCGGGGGACGGACAGGCCGCGGGCTCGAGCCTCGATCATGGCGCCGAAGGCGATCTGGTCGGTGCCGCATATGATCGCGGTCGGCGGCGGACCGCCGGCCAGCATCTGGCGAAAGCCGTCGCGGCCGCCGCCGATCCCGTAGGAGATCTCGATGTCGTGCTCGGGCGCGAGCACCAGGCCTCGGGCCGCGAGCGCCTGCGCGATGCCCGTCACCCGCGCGCCGCCGCGGTCGTTGTCCTTGCGCAGGCCGGAGATCACGCCGATCCGGCGGTGGCCGAGATCCATCAGGTAATTGGCCGCCCGGGCAGCCGAGGCGGCGTTGTCGAACCCGACGCAGGGGCGCTCCCGCGACAGGCTGAAGGTCTGCACCATCGGAATGCCGGTCCGGGCGATCCGGGCGTGCAGGTCCGGGTGATGGATGTCGCCGACCAGCATCAGCCCGTCGACGCCGCGCTCCAGCAGGAAGGTCGCTTCCCGGAGTTCGTCCTCGATGTTGTAGCCGGCATTGGTGGCGACCAGCGTGTAGCCCGCCTGCCGCAGCCGGTCCTGGAAACTCGACAGGACCCGGACGAAGGCCTCGTTCTCGATGTTGGGCACCACCGCGCCCACCGCCATGAAACGGCGGGTCGAGAGCGCCCGGGCGGCGCCGTTCGCGACGAAGCCGAGGTCCTGGGCGGCACGCATCACCGCCTCGCGCTTGTCCGCCCGGACACCGGCCGAACCGTTGAGCACCCGGGAGACCGTGGCCGTCGAGACCCCGGCGCGGCGGGCGACGTCCCGCGCCACCGGGCTTCGCGGCGGGGCTTCGAGGATCTCACCCGGCAGGTCCAGCACGCAGAGTTCTCCTGACCGATCCGGAAGCGCACCTAGCGGGCCTCGGCGCGTGCCTTCACCCGGACGGCCGGCCGGATCCGGAAGTATATTGACACTCCTGCGGCGGCCTGGCTATCTGAAAGCGCTTTCAAAAAACGTGTCCGGGATGGCTGCCAACGCCCCGGACGATCCTCAGGGAGACGCGGATGGCGACGCTCGACCGGCCGGCCTCCGGCGCGGGAGCACCGGAGCGCGCGGCGCCGACGGTGGGCGGCGCCGACGCGAATGCGGCCGGCATCGCGGCCCCGCAGGCGCTCGTCACCAGCCTGAAGCGCAGCGCCGCGGTCACGCCCTATCGGTTCCGCGACCTGCTGGCGCTGGACGATTTCGAGCGCCACGCGCGCAAATTGCTGCCGCCGATGATCTTCCAGTACGTCTCCGGCGGGGTGGAAACCGGCTCCGCCCTGGCGCAGAGCCGCGGCGCCTATGCCGACTATGCCCTCGTGCCGCGGCTGATGCGCGACACCTCGGCCCGGGATACCGCCACCACGCTGTTCGGCCAGACCTACGCGGCGCCCTTCGGAATCGGACCCTCGGCGGGGCCGCCTTCATCGCCTACCGGGGCGACCTCGTGCTGGCCGAGGCGGCGCGGCGGATGAACCTGCCGATGTGCCTGAGCGCCTCCTCGCTGATCAAGCTGGAGGACGTGCACGCCCGGAACCCGCAGGCCTGGTTCCAGGGCTACCTGCCGGGCGACCAGAACCGGATCGACCGCCTTCTCGACCGGGTCGAGGCCGCCGGCTACCGGACCTTCGTGGTCACCGCCGACACGCCGACGCTGGGCAACCGCGAGCACAACATCCGCAGCGGCTTCTCCATGCCGATCAAGGTCACACCCAAGGTGGCATGGCAGAGCGCGACCCACCCGCGCTGGCTGCTGGGGACCGTCGCCCGGACCTTCCTCAAGCACGGCGCGCCGCATTTCGAGAACACGGAGGCCGAGCGCGGGCCGCCGATGATGTCCCAGGGCGCGGTACGCAACACCATCGCCCGCGACCAGCTCTCGTGGAAGAACCTGGAGGCGATCCGCAAGGGCTGGTCCGGCAACCTGCTGGTGAAGGGGCTGCTGTCTCCGGAGGATGTCGAGATCGCCCGGGAGTGCGGCGCCGACGGCGTGATCCTCTCGACCCATGGCGGCCGCCAACTCGACTACGCCATCGCGCCGCTGGACGTTCTTCCGGAGATCGCCGCCCGGAAGGGCGGCCTGAAGATCATTGTCGACAGCGGCATCCGGCGGGGAACCGACGTGATGAAGGCGCTGGCGCTCGGCGCCGACTTCGTCCTGCTCGGCCGGCCGTTCATGTTTGCCGCCGCGCTCGGCGGCGTGGCGGGCGTCGAGCACGCGATGCGGATCCTCAAAGAGGAATTGAACCGCGACATGGCGCTGATCGGCGTCAACCGCCTGTCCGAACTCAACCCCGATTTCCTCCGTCGCGTCCCGCGGCGGGGCTGAACCGGACACGCCGCATGACCGACGCAGCCCTCCGCCCTCTCGGCCTCGCCTTTGTCGGGTGCTTCACGACGGAGCGGCGCAAGGCCCGCGGCCGGGGCATCGACGTCTACCGAACCCACGGGGGCCTGGAGGCCTGGACGCATCTCGGCCGGGTGGAGGGGCTGACGAACCCGTCCTTCCTGGTCGCCGACCCCCGGCGCGACGTGGTCTACACGGTCCAGGGCGATGGCGAGGCGGCCAGCGCCTTCGCGGTGGCGGACGACGGTACCCTGCGCGCCCTCGGGAGCGCGGCGACCGGCGGCACCAACAGCGTCCATCAGGCCCTCGATCCGAGCGGGCGCTTCCTCATCGTCGCCAACTACGCCACCGGCTCTGTCGCGCTGCTGCCGGTACGCCCCGATGGCGGCCTGGAGCCCGCCTGCCACGTCTTGTCGCTGCCCGGCGAGCCCGGCCCGCACCGGACCGAGCAGGCCTGTGCCCACCCGCATCACGTGGTCATGGCACCGGACGGGCGCCACGTACTCGTGCCCGACAAGGGACTCGACCGGGTCTTCGTCCTGCGGCGGGACGGCGATCACCTCGCGGTGGCCTCGGAGACGGCGATGCGGCCGGGTGCCGGGCCGCGCCACATCGCGTTCCATCCGAACGCGCCTCTCGCCTTCCTGGTCAACGAGCTGGACTCGAGCGTCGCCACCTGCCGTTGGGATGCGGAAACCGGTACGCTGACGCCCCTGCACCTCGCCCCGACCCTACCTCCGGACTTCTTCGGCGCCAGCACCGCCGCGGCCATCGCGGTCACGCGGGACGGCCGGTTCGTCTACACGTCGAACCGCGGCCAGGACGGGATCGCGCGCTTCCAGGTGGACGTCGCCGGGCGGCTCGATCCCCTCGGCTGGACGTCCTCCGGCGGTCGCGACCCGCGCTTCATGAGTGTGGCGCCGGGCGGCGATCACCTGCTCGTCGCCAACGAGCAGGGCGACGGCCTCGTCGAATTCGCCATCGATCCCGCACGCGGAGACCTCACCCGGACGGGATCACGTCCGAGCCTCAGCCCCTGCACCCTCGCGTTCCTGTGACGAAGGCCCGGAACCTGTCTGCTTTCCGGGCGGAAGCGACCCGCCACCCCTCCCTCTGCCTGCGCGGGCTGCGATGGCCAGACATCTCCGGCGAAGACCGGCCCTGGCGATCGAGCGCGACGGTCCGGGGCAGACAGGCACACGATATGGCGCAGGTCCCGTCTACCGCACGGGAGAGGGAGGCCGTCGCCGACGCACGCCGTGTGACTTCGATAGCCCGCACGGGAAGCAGTAGTCCCGCCGCCGGCAGCCATCTCTGAAATCGCGCCAGCATATCTCAAAACAACAAGAAAAATCAAAATACCATCGGAAGGAAACGCAATGTTCGCCAAGCGTTACAGGTTCCTGATCGCCTTCCTGCTGTTCATAGCCGGGATCATCAACTACATGGACCGCGCCGCGCTCGGCGTCGCCGCCCCCTTCGTCAAGCAAGACCTCAATCTGTCGCCCTCCGAACTCGGGGTGATCTTCAGCACGTTCTTCTTCGGCTACGCGATCTTCGCCTTCGTGGGCGGGCAGCTCGCCGACCGCTACGGGCCGCGCAGCGTCTACAGCTGGGCCGCCGCGGCGTGGTCGATCCTGTGCATGCTCACCGGCGCGGTGACCGGCTTCGCCCAGATGTTCATCGTCCGCGCCCTGTTCGGCTTCGCCGAGGGGCCGATGAACTCGACCACGAACCGCACCATCACCACGTGGTTCCCCCGCGAGGAGACCGCCCGGACCATCGGCTTCACCTTCTCGGGCCAGACGGTGGGCAGCGCCGTCGCCGCGCCCGTGGTCGGATTGCTGGCGATCCAGTACGGCTGGCGGGTGGCGTTCGTGGCCATCGGCGCCGTCGGCCTCCTCTGGGTCGTCGCCTGGCGCATGCTCATGACCGACCGGCCGCAGGACAATCCCCGGGTCGACCCGGAGGAGATCGCCCTCGTAGAGCGCAGCCGGGCCGTCACGCACCTCGCGCCCTCGGACCATGCCCGCTCCCTGAAGGAATACCTGGTCCTTCCGAGCACCCTGTCGCTCGGCCTCGGCATGTTCGCGGTGAACTACACGCTCTACATTTTCCTCTCGTGGCTCCCGAGCTACCTCACCGACGCCCTGCACATGCCGGTGAAGGAGATGGCGCTGGTCGCCTCGATCCCCTGGGCCTGCGGCTTCGTCGGATATGTCGGCGGGGGCGTGGTGGCCGATTTCGTCTACACGCGCATGGGCGACAAGCTGGCCGCCCGGAAGATCACCACGATCGTGCCCCTCGCCATCGCGGGCGTCGCCCTGATCGCGGTCAACGCCGCGACCAGCACCGCCATGGCGGTGTCGCTCATCGCGCTCGCGGTGCTGATGCTGACGAGTTCCGTGCAATCCTGCTGGGCGACGATCCACGAACTGGTGCCCGAGGCACGGGTCGGCGGGGTCAGCGGCTTCATCCACCTCTTGAGCAACATCTCGGGGATCATCGGGCCGACCGCCACGGGCTTGGCGGTGCAATATCTCGGCGGCTACGCCAGCGCCTTCGTGATCGCCGCCCTGATCGCGGCGGCCGGCGTCGTCGCCATGGCGATCTTCGTCCGGCGGCCGCGTACCCCGGCGCAGGCCGGCCCTCTGGCGGCGGCCAAGGCCATCTGATCCAGGAGCATCACCCATGAGCGCCAAGACCGTCCCGCAGAAACCCGTCCTCCTGACCGGCGCCTCCGGTGCCCTCGGGCGCGTCCTGACCCGGGCGCTCGCCGCGCAGGGCTGGACGCTCCGGCTCACCGACCGCGTTCCCTTCCCGGACCCGCTGCCCGAGGGCGCACGCTTCCAGGCCGCCGACTTGGAGGACGGGCCGGCGATCCTGCGGCTTGCGGAGGGCTGCGGTACGATCCTCCATTTCGGCGGGATCTCGGTGGAGCATCCGTTCGAGACGGTGATCGGTCCGAACATCCGCGGCCTCTACCACGCCTACGAGGCGGCCCGCCGCGAGGGGGCACGGATGGTCTTCGCCTCCTCGAACCACGCCATCGGGTTCTACGAACGGTCCGAGGTGCTGGACGACGACTGCGCCCTGGCGCCGGACGGCTATTACGGCCTGTCCAAAGCCTACGGCGAGCTGATGGGCGGACTCTACCGCGACAAGCACGGGGTCGAGAGCGTCTTCCTGCGCATCGGCTCCTGCTTCCCGGAGCCCACCGACGCGCGGATGCTGGCCACGTGGCTGTCCTACGCCGACCTGACCCGGCTGATCACCAGCGCCACCCTGGCGCCGACCCTCGGGCCGAAGGGCTCGGTTGTGATCTGGGGTGCCTCGAACAACAGCCGCATGACGTGGTGGCGGCAGGACGGGCGGGCCGTGATCGGCTGGGCGCCGCAGGACAGCGCCGATGCCTACGCACCGGCACTGGAGGGTAAGACCAGCGGCAACCCGGTGGTGGAGCGCCATCAAGGTGGCGGGTTCACCGCGATCGACTATTCGCGCCGCGAGCCGCCCGCGCGGTGAAACGCGCGGGGCCACTCGTCCCGGTCGTTCCCGCCCGCGACTTCAACCCGGCGCGCGGCCGCGCGCCGGCCGCCGCAACCGAGGTTTCCGGGAATCGCGGCGGTGTCCGAAAGCCGCCGAGGCTGCTGCGCAGCATCTCGGGATGAAGCCGCTGGGCCGATCGGCGGAGGCGTCGGACGCCAGTTCCACGAAGCTCAACCGAAGAGCCGCGTCCGGCGCTCCAGCACGGCGGGCCAGACCTCCGGATTGACGAGGCGCGGCGGCCTCTCGCCCTTTAGCAGGCCGATCACCTGCTCGGCTCCCCAGGACGCTACGTTGCGGCGCGCCTCGTGGGTGACGCCGGCGGTGTGGTAGGTCGCCACCACGGTGTCGAGCTTTAGCAGGGCGGAGTCGAGGGGCGGCGGTTCCGGCGACCAGACGTCGAGGCCCGCCCCCGCGAGATGCCCCGATTCCAGCGCCTCGGCGAGCGCCGCCTCGTCGTGGATGCCGCCCCGGGCGGTGGTGATGAACAGCGCGCCCGGCTTCATCGCCGCGAAGGCCTGCGCGTCGAAGCTGCCGCGCGTCGTGTCGTCGAGGGGGCAGTGCAGGGAAACGATGTCGGACCCGGCGAGGAGCTGCGCCCGGCCCACCAGGCTCCGCGCCGCGCGCCCGGATCTCGTCGGCCGAGAGCAGGGGATCGTAGGCCAGGACCCGCATGTCGAAGCCCCGTGCGACCTTAGCGACCGCACGGCCGGTATGGCCGATCCCGACGAGGCCGAGGGTCGAGCCGCCGATCTCGCGACCCATCAGCGACTCCCGCGGGAAGCCGCGGGCGGTCCGGAGCAGCCGGTCCGAGACGCAGATCTTGCGCGAGACCGCTAGCATCAGGCCGATCGCGAGTTCCGCCACCGAGCGGGCATTTCCGCCCACCTGGTTGACGACCGCGACGCCCGCCCGCGTGCAGGCGGCGGCGTCGACCGTGTCGAAGCCCGCGCCGCCCGACGACACGGCCAGCAGGTTCGGACAGGACGCGAGCAGGTCGTCCGTGACATGCCAGCGACGCGGCAGCTCGTCCCGCGCCGGGGAGACGTGGAAGACGTGGGCCTGCTCGAGCAGCGCCTGAAGCGTGCCCTCGGGCCCCTGCAGGTCGCCGACCTGCAGGTCGATGTCGGGCTCCGCCCTCAAGCGCGCGTCGAAGACCGGGTTGATCCAGACGTTGAACCGGCAGACGCGCTTGAGGGCCGCCACGGCCTCAGCCTTTCACCACCGCGTCGATCGCGTCGATGACGTGGTCGATGTTGTGGGTATTGACCGCGGCCACGCAGATCCGGCCGGTCTCCAGGGCGTAGACCTCGTGCTCCTCGCGCAGGCGGGTGGCCTCCGCGGGGCTGAGGCCCGTGTAGGAGAACATGCCCTTCTGCACCTTGATCGCGTCGAAGCCCCGCTCGGGGTGGCGCTGCTGCAGGCTGTCGGCCATCCGCTCGCGCATGGCCCGGATCCGGTCGCGCATCTCGCCGAGTTCCCGCTCCCAGTCGGCGCGCAACTCCGGATCGGTCAGCACGATCTCGACGATGGCGGCGCCGTGGGTATGGGGGTTCGAATAGCTCGCCCGGACGAGGCGCTTGGCGAAGGCCTCGACTTTGGCCTTCGCGGCAGGGTTCTCGGCCACGATGGTGAGGGCGCCGACGCGCTCGCCGTAGAGGGAGAACGACTTCGAGAACGACGAGGCGACCAAGAATTCCTGACCGGATTCGGCGAACAGGCGCACCGGCTCGGCATCCGCGTCGAGGCCGTTGCCGAAGCCCTGATAGGCGATGTCGAGGAACGGGATCAGGCCGCGCTCGGCCATCAGGGGCACGAGGTCGCGCCACTGGTCGAGGGTGAGATCCGCGCCGGTCGGGTTGTGGCAGCAGGCGTGCAGCACCACGATCGAGCCCTTCGGCAGATCCTGGAGATAGGCCTTCATGGCCGGATAGTCGGCGCTGCCGGTCTCTGCCGAGAAATAGGGATAGTCGACGACCGTGAAGCCGGCTTGGCTGAACAGCGCCTTGTGGTTCTCCCAGCTCGGATTGCTCACTGCGACCTTGGCGTTCGGATAGAGCTTGGCGAGCACGTCCGCGCCGGTCTTAAGGGCGCCGGTGCCGCCGATGCTCTGGAGCGTCGCGACCCGGTTCTGCGACAGAATCGGGGCACCCTTCCCGAACAGCAGTTCCTGAACCGCGTCGCGGAACGGCTTCGTGCCCTCGATCGGCCGGTAGGTCTTGGGAAGCCCTTTCTCGATCCAGCGCTTCTCGGCGGTCTGCACGGCGCGCAGGCGCGGCACCTTGCCGTCGGCATCCGTGTACACGCCGACCACGAGGTTGAGCTTCTTCGGGCTAGGATCGGCGTTGAAGGCCTCGAACAGGCGCATGATCGGGTCGAGCGGCGCGTCCTGGATGCCAGCGAACAGCGAGGTCATGATCGTCAATCGTCCCAGAGGGTCTTCGGCGGCGACGCGCGTGGGCGCCCCGTCATGCCCGGCAACGGGCCGGGCCGGAGCCCCTTATTCCGCACATCGCGCCCGCCCGCCAGCGCTTCGGCGCGCATCAGCATCGCAATCGGCTCAACGATCCGGCCTCGCCTTCGGCGCCGCTCTTCCGAGGGCGGGCCATCGGCCATAGAGTGTCGCCATGATGCGTCGCCTCGCCCCGATCCTCGCCGGCCTCCTGGGCGTTACCTCGGCCGCCGCGCAGGCACCGGTCCGGATCGGGCTGTCGGCTCCGCTGACGGGGCCGGACGCGGCCTTCGGCCTGGGGCTCCGCCAGGGCGCCGAGCAGGCGGTGGCCGATCTGAACCGGGCCGCCGGAGGGCGCCCGCGCTGGGTGCTGATCCCCGCCGACGATGGCGGCGACGGACGGCAGGCCGTTGCCGTCGCGCGCAAATTCACCGCCGAAGGAGTGCGCCTCGTGGTCGGGCCGCTCGAATCCGGCGCGGTCGCCGCCGCGGCCCCGGCCTACGAGGAGGCCGGGGCCGTGATGGTGGCGCCCGGCGCGACCTACACGCCGCTCACCGGCCGCGGCCTGTGGAACCTATTCCGGCTGGCCGCGAGCGACGCGCAGCAGGGGCGGGCGGCCGGAGCCTATCTCGCGAGGGCCTTCGCCGGGCGCCGCGTCGGCATCGTCAACGACCGCTCGACCTTCGGCCGCGGTCTCGCCGACGCGGTGGCGACGCGGCTGAAGGAGGCAGGCACGCCGGAGGTGCTGTTCGAAAGCTTCGCCCGGGGCACCCGCGATCCCGCGGACGTCGTCGCCCCGCTGAAGGCGGCGCGGATCGAGGCCGTGTATTTCGGCGGCCTCGCGCCCGAGGCGGCCGCGCTCCTCCGCGCGATGCGGGACGCCGGGCTTAGCGGGACGCTGGTGGCGAGCGACGGCATCCTGGATCCGGGCTTCGCCGCCGCGGCGGTCGGGGACGGGGAGGGGACCGTGATGACGGTGGTCCCCGACCCGCCGCGCTTGCCCGAACCGCGCGGTGGCCGGTCGACGCCGCGCGGCCCGGAGGCGGAGAGCGTTGCGGCGGGAGGCTACGCAGCCGTCGAGCTGCTGGCGCAGGCCGTCGAGCACGCCCGCGCGGCCGACCCGAAGACCGGCCGGATCGCCGACGGCCGACGGGTGGCCGAGGCCCTGCGGGTCGGCAAGATCCGGACCCTTCTCGGTCCGGTCGGTTTCGATGCCCGGGGCGACCGGTCCGGAACGCCGATCGCCCTGCGGATCTGGCGCCGGACACCGGATGGGCGCCTCGACTATGCCGGCAATGACGCGGAGCCTTGACCGGCGGCGATTCATGTCGATCACGGAACTGGTTCAGCCGCCGTGACTTGCCGCCGGTTGCCCGGGCGACTACATGCGGGCTGTGCTGCTGAGCTGGCGCGGGCGATCCGTCGGATCGGATCCGCGCCCTGCGGCGTTTCCCGAGCTCGATGACAGCCGAACACGCATTGCCGGAACGCCTGCTGCCGGACGGTCCGACTGGAGAAGGTGCATGGCGAAAGAAGAATTGATGCAGTTCGACGGTCTCGTGATCGAGATCCTGCCGGATGCACGCTACCGCGTGCAGCTCGACCAGGGCCACGAGATCGTGGCCTACACGGCCGGCAAGATGAAGAAGAACCGCATCAAGACGCTGGCGGGTGACCGGGTGACAGTCGAGATGTCGCCCTACGATCTGGAGAAGGGGCGTCTGGTGTTCCGACACAAGGACGAGCGCTCCTCCGGACCGCGTCCGCCCGTGCGGGGCGGCCAGTTCCGCCGCCGTTGAGGACCGGGCACGCGGCCCGGTCTCCCGCGGCCGCGTCAGCCTATCTGCTGCTCACCCTCACGGCCCTGCTCTGGGCCGGAAACGCCGTCACCAGCCGCTGGGCGCCGGGCCACGTCTCGCCCCAGGTGATCACCACCCTGCGCTGGGCCGTCGCCTGCGGGGTTCTCATCCCGTTTGCCGGCCGCCGCCTCGTTGCCGCCTGGCCGCAGTTGCGGCCGCACTGGCTGCGCATCCTGCTGATGGGCGGCCTCGGCTATACGGCCTTCAACTGCCTGTTCTATGCGGCCGGCGTCCATACGGGTGCGATCAACCTCGCCCTGTTCCAGGGCGCGATCCCCGTGCTGGTGATCGTTCTGAACCGCCTCGCCTATCGGGTGCCGGTCACGCCGGGCCAGATGCTGGGCGTGGCTCTGACGCTGGTCGGCGCGGGCCTGGCCGCCACGCATGGCGATCTGTCGATCCTGACGAACCTCGCCTTCAACCGCGGCGACGTCCTCGTCTTCGGGGCCTGCCTGCTCTACGCCGGCTACACCATCTTCCTGCCGACGCGCCCCAAGGTGCCGGCGCTGACGTTCTTCTCCGCCATGGCTCTGGCGGCCCTCGTCACCTCCCTGCCGCCGCTGGCCGTCGAATGGGCGACGGGCCACGCGGTCTGGCCCAACCGCGAGGGGTGGGTGATGGTGGCGTTCGTCGGCCTCGGCCCGTGCGCTGCTGGCGCAGCTCTTCTTCATGCGTGGCGTCGAGCTGATCGGCCCGAACCGCGCCGGCCTGTTCGTCAACCTCGTGCCGATCTTCGGCGCGATCCTCGCCGTCCTGCTGGTCGGCGAGCCGTTCGGGGCGACGGAAGCGGTCGCCCTGGCTCTGGTGCTCGGCGGGATCGCCTGCGCCGAGCGCCTGAAACCGGCCCTCGCCGCCGAGGCGACCCCGGAAGCCGCCTACTCGCAGACGCGGACGCGGCGGACGTAGACGTCGCCGTAGGGATCGACGGTCCGGCGGCGCTCGAAATGGCAGACCGGGCCGTAATCCTCCTCGACGTAGACCGGCGGCGGGGCGCGGTAGACCGGACGGCCCGGGTAGTAGCCGTTGTTGGACGACGCGATGGCGCCGCCGACCGCGAGGCCACCGAGCACGCCGAGCGCGGCCGCGCCGCCGGCGCCGATCCCGTCGCGCGCCTGGGCGGCCGGCGCGAGGGTGGCGAGGCTCCCGACGACAAGGCTCGTCGCGAGAAGGTACTTCATGACTTCCCCTGAAAGCAGGTGATTCGTGCCGGTGACCGGCACAATCCTGCTAGCACACCCGAGCTTTGGGGCGTTTGTTCGGCCGCACATGCCGGCTTGACGTGGGGTGTTCCGCCGCACCAAACCGGGCCGGAGACGGGGATCGGAGGCCGGAATGGTAACACGGGGCTTCGTCGGGCGCAGGCAGCCGCCCGAGACCGGCGCGCGCCTGCCGCCGGGCCAGTATCTGACCGACGATTTTCCGATCCTGCAGATCGGCCCCAACCCGACTGTCGACCTCGCCGCATGGCAGTTCACGCTGCGCGAGGGATCCCGGCCGATCAAGGCTTGGAGCTGGGAGGCGTTCGAGGCGCTGCCGCGGACGACGTGGCACGGGGACATCCACTGCGTCACCAAGTGGTCGAAGTTCGACACGACCTGGGAGGGCGTCAGCTTCGACGACCTGCTGGCGGATGCCGGGATCACGGCGCCGACCGGCTTCCTGCTGGCGGAATCCCACGACGACTACACCACCAACGTGCCGGTGGCTGACCTCGTGGGCGGTCGCGCCCTGGTGGCGACGCGCTACGAGGGTCAGCCGATCCACCCGGATCACGGCGGCCCGGCGCGCCTGTTCGTACCGCACCTCTATTTCTGGAAGAGCGCCAAGTGGGTGAAGGGCCTCCGCTTCACCCAGACCGACACCGCCGGCTTCTGGGAGCTGCGCGGCTACCACATGTACGGGGATCCCTGGCGTGAGCAGCGCTACATCGGTGATTGAGCCCATCATCTTCCGCTGGCATCAGGCCGAGATCACCGCGATCGCGCCGGTCACGCCCCATGTGAAGAGCGTCCGGCTGCGCTGCAGCCTCGCGGAGACCTATCGGGCCGGGCAGCACGTCGATGTCCGCCTCACCGCCGAGGACGGCTACCAAGCCCAGCGCAGCTATTCCGTCGCCTCGGCGCAGGACGGCAGCGGCACCCTCGAGCTGCTGATCGAGGCACTGCCGGACGGCGAGGTCTCCGGCTGGTTCTCGCACGTTGCCGAGGTCGGCGACCGGGTCGAGCTGCGCGGGCCGATCGGAGGTTCGTTCTCTTGGGATGGCCCCGATGGTGGTCCGCTGCTGCTCGGCGGCGGCGGGTCCGGCGTGGTGCCGCTGCTCGCGATGCTGCGGCGGCGGGCGCAGGGCTGGCGCGCGATCCCGGCGGCCCTGATCTACTCCGTCCGCACCCGCGCGGAGGCGATCGCGCTGCCTGAGCTGCAGGGCTCGCGCAAGCCGATCCCAATTTCTCCTTGCATCTGGCGACCACCCGGGAGCCCGGAGGCAAGCGTATCGACGCCACCCTCGTCGCCGACGCCCTGGCGCGGCTCGGAGCCCCCGGGAAGGTGTTCCTCTGCGGCTCGAACCGGTTCGTGGCCGCGGCCTCCGACCTGATCCTGGCGGAAGGCGTCGCCCCGGGCCTGATCCGCACCGAGCGCTTCGGCGCCTGAGCGCCGTGCGTTAGGGGCTGAAGATCAGCACGAGGTAGACGAAGAACAGCACGAGGTGCACCGCGCCCTCCAGCACCGTGGTGCGCGAGCCCGAGAAGGTCTGCGCGCTGAGGATGAGCGTCACGGCGAGCAGTGCCATCTCGGTGGGCTTGAGGCCGAGCACCACGGTCTGGCCGGTCAGCAGCCCGATGGTCAGGACCGCCGGCACGGTGAGGCCGACCGTCGAGGTCGCCGCGCCGAGGCACAGGTTGATTGCCCGCTGGAGCTCGTTGCGCGCCACCGCCTTGAGCGCCGAGATGCCTTCCGGTGTGAACACGATGGCGGCGATCAGCACGCCGCCCAGCGCCGATGGGGCGCCGAGCGCGGCGATGCCGTGGTCGAGGATCGCCGCGAGGCTCTTGGCCAGGATCACGATCGGCAGGACGTTGGCGAGCAGCAGGCCGATATGCCGGGCGATGCTGCCGCCCGACACCGGAGTCCGATCGGTCGCGGGCTCGCTCGTCTCCCGGGACTCCGCGTCGATGAAGAACTCGCTGTGCCGGCCGGTCTGGATCAGCAGGAACACGCCGTAGAGCGCCAGCGTGAAGGCCGAGAACGTCACCGCCTGAAGGGTCGTCAGGGTGCCGTCGCTGGTGGAGCTCGTGAAGTTCGGGATGATCAGCGCGATGGTGGTGAGCGGGATGATCACCGACAGGAAGGCCGAGGCGCCCTGCAGGTTGTAGCGCTGCTGATGGTGGCGCAGGCCGCCGACGAGGAGCCCGAGGCCCACGACGCCGTTCAGCACGATCATCAGGACCGCGAACATCGTGTCGCGGCCGAGGGTCGGCGCGTCCTTGGCCGACAGCATGACGGCGGAGATCAGCGCCACCTCGATGATGACGATCGCCAGCGTCAGGACCAGGGTGCCCAGGGGTTCGCCGAGGCGGTGAGCCAGTTCTTCCGCCTCGTGAACCACGCCGAAGGCCGCCCAGACGATGACGGCGAGCAGCCACGCGAATAACCCGCCGGCGAAGAGAGGCTGCGACAGGTCGCCGAGCCAGGACTTGCCGAACCACATAAATGCCAGAACCGTCGCCCAGGCTGCCGCCACCCGCAGGGCTGCCGTCATGTCGGTGGTGTTCCTTGGTCGAGCCGCATCGAAGATGCCGCGTCCGAGACTTGACCGTTTCATAGGACAGGCGTCGGCCGGTGCCAGTGATGACCCCACCGATTGCGCGGGCGCAACCGCCCCATGCCGCGGTGGGAGTGGTCAGTCGGCCCGCGAGGCGTTACCGTATCGCCACCCGAATAAAGTCCGGCGCCTGATTCCTCCGCTGCGCGATGGCGCGCTGCCGGGCGCGGCGCGGCCGTTGAGAGTTCCCGAAACTTGCCTTTCCCGACCCTGCCCGCCCCCTCGCGCGGGCTCTAGCCGACCGCGGCTACGCCGATCCGACCCCGGTTCAGGCTGCCGTCCTGGAAGCGGCCGCCGGTTCCCGCGACCTCCTCGTCTCCGCGCAGACCGGCTCCGGCAAGACCGTGGCCTACGGTCTCGCCATGGCGAGCATCCTCATGGGCGAGTCGGAGATGTTGCCGCCCCCGGCGGCCCCGCTCGCCCTCGTGATCGCCCCGACCCGGGAGCTCGCCCTGCAGGTGCAACGCGAGCTGTCCTGGCTCTATGGCCCCGCCGGCGGCCGCGTCGCCGCCTGCGTCGGTGGCATGGACCCGCGCCGCGAGAGCCGGATGCTCGCTGAGGGTACCCACATCGTTGTGGGCACGCCCGGTCGCCTGCGCGACCATCTCGAGCGCCGCAATCTCGACCTGACCGCCCTGCGGGCCGTGATCCTCGACGAGGCCGACGAGATGCTCGATCTCGGCTTCCGGGAGGATATCGAATTCATCCTCTCGGCGACGCCGTCGGAGCGGGCCACCTATCTGTTCTCCGCCACCCTGCCGAAGGCGATCGAGACGCTGGCCGAGCGGTATCAGCGCGGCGCCCTCCGCCTGGCCATCAAGAGCGAGACCAAAGGGCACGCCGACATCGCCTACCGGGCGGTGCGGATCATGCCGCGGGAGACCGAGCACGTCGTGCTCAACCTCCTGCGCGAGGCCGATGCCACGACCGCGATGGTCTTCTGCAACACCCGCAACGCCGTCCGCCACCTTCAGGCCAGCCTGACCGAGCGGGGCTTCTCCGTGGTCGCGCTCTCGGGCGAGCTGGGTCAGGGCGAGCGCAACGCCGCCCTCCAGGCCCTGCGCGACGGCCGCGCCCGGGTCTGCGTCGCCACCGACGTAGCCGCCCGCGGGATCGACCTGCCGTCGCTGAGCCTCGTCATCCACGCGGATCTGCCGCATGACGCCGAGGTGCTGCAGCACCGCAGCGGCCGCACCGGCCGCGCCGGTCGCAAGGGCACCTCGGTGCTCCTGATCCCGAATTCCCGGCGGCGCCGGGCCGAGCAGATGTTCGCCATCGCCAAGGTCAGCCCCGAATGGTCGGGACCACCCTCGGCCGACGAGATCCGGCGCCTCGACGGCGAGCGCATGCTCTCCGACCCCCTCTTCGCCGAGCCGCCGGCCGAGGAGGACGTCGCCCTCGCCGACACGCTTCTGGCGAGCAAGAGCCCGGCGGAACTGGCCGCCCTGCTGGCCCGCGTCTACCGCACCCGCCTGCCGGCGCCCGAGGAGGTCAGCGATCCCGGTGAGGGCCGTGCGCCGCGGGGCGAGCGCCCGCCCTACGACCCGATGGATCCGGAGCGGATTGCCGCGATGGGGCCGGCAGTGTGGTTCCGGCTCAATCTCGGCCGCCGGGACAATGCCGATCCCCGCCGCCTGCTGCCTATGCTGACGCGCCGGGGCGGGATCGGGCGCCAGGAAATCGGTGCCATCCGCATCTTCGACCGCGAGACCAAGTTCGAGATCCGCGGCAACGCGGCGGCCCGTTTCGCGGAGGCCTTCGCCCGCAACGGCTCGCCGGAGATCCAGGTCGAGGCCCTCGCGGGCGACGCCGGACCGGCCGAGCGCAAGGAGCGTCCGAGCGGCCCGAAGGGGTTCGCCAGCCCGCGCGCCGGCAAGCATCAGCGCAAGGTGGAACGCCCCGGGCCGAAGGGCGACCACAAGCCCGGACGCAGTTCCGGCCGGGCCTGAACGCCGCCTCCGCCCGTAGGGCGGGGGCCTTTTCGGGAAGCGGTCCGCAGCGTGGCGACCGTCGTCCGCGCTGGCCGGCGGCCCGTTCAGCGGGCGCTGCGCCCCGAGCGACGGATCAGAACACGTTCTTGACGGCGTC
The DNA here is from genome assembly GCA_050632685.1 of Methylobacterium phyllosphaerae. GTDB lineage: Bacteria > Pseudomonadota > Alphaproteobacteria > Rhizobiales > Beijerinckiaceae > Methylobacterium > Methylobacterium phyllosphaerae_A. The sequence continues at coordinate 2,714,660 of JBOEFT010000002.1, read as the reverse complement.
GCCGAGGGCGTCGACGCTTTCCTTCAGCTTCCGCCCGGCCGGCGCCAGGGACGGCAGCTTGATACCCAACACCTCGGTCTCCTCCGCCTCGGCGGGCTCGGCCTGGGCGAGGGTCGCGGGGGCGGCGACCTTAGCTTTGTCGGCCGGTCTTGCCGTCGCGGGCGCCTTGCGGGCGGCGACCGCCTTGGGCGCCGGCTTCTCGGCCCGGTCGGGCTTCTGTGCGCGCTCGGCCTTTTCGGCCTTCTCGATCTTTGAGGCGCGCTCGACCGCCTCGGGTCGCTGCTCAGCCCGCTCGGCCACCGGAGCCGCGTTCGGCACGGCCGGATCGACAAGTTCGCGAGCCCGGACCGTCTCGGCGGGCCGGGGTGGCTGCAGCGTGGCCGTGCGGGTCGGCACCAGGGACGCGACTTCCCGCGTGGCCGTCACCGGCGCGACGGGGGTCGGGACCGGGATGCGCTGCGTCGGGGGCACAGGGGCCGCGGCGCCCGTTACGGGCTTCGATGCCGGCGGCAGGGGGCGGGCGCCGTCGGGGCGGGCGTGACGGGTGCGAAGGCCTCCGGCAACGACGCCATTCGCAGAGCCGGCGCTTCGGGCTTGGCGGCCTGCACCGGTGCGGGCGCCGCCTGGACGGAGCCCTTGATCACGGGAAGCCCGTCCTTCAGCTCGGGCCAATCTCCGGCTCGGCCGGACGCGACGAACTTGACGGGTGACGGCGCGGCGAGACCGGCCATCACCGTCGACGCCGCGACGCCGAAGCCCGCCAGCGCGCTCGCGCCCGCGAGACTGAACAGGACGACCCGGAGATTCAGCGCCGGCCCGGAGTGGCCTGTCGGAATCCGCTGGGTCCGCGTCTCGGACGGGTCGAGATTGAGATCATTCATAGGCCGGGGTCTCTGACACGATGCACGCCGCGCGCGACCGGGCTCCCCATGACCGGCCGCCGTCCCCCGGGTAGGCGGAGGTGGTTCGACTCTGTAGGCGATAGAGAAGCTGCAATACGGCGCAATGATGTCGGTCCGAATTGCCTGCCCAGCCAGTCCTGGCTCGGCTATCCACAAGATTACGCCTCGGCGCTTAAGATTCGGTGTTCGGCGCAGCGGCCAAGTCAACGCGTCGGCGGCTGCGCCCGCTGCTGACGGCATGGACTTCGCCGACGTGGTCGCTATGCGTCTCGGCGTGGATACACGCCCGAACCTGCCCCCGAGATCTGTGGCGACAGCGCCGCCGCCCGGCCCGCGCGCCGGCCGTTGGCCCTGGTCTGCCTGGTCCACGCGCGCGCGGCTCGTCGCGGTGGTCCTCCTCATCGATGCCTTCGCGGCCCTGATCTTCTGCGCGGTGATCGTGCTGAACGCCCGCTCGGCGGTGCGGGTCGAGACCCGCGCCTCCCTGGTCACCGTCGAATCGCTGGTGGCCGACACGATCCGCCTCTCCGACAGCGCCGCGCCGGACTCGCTGCTCCAGACCCTGGACCTGCGCTTCAAGGTGCTGCGGCACGTTCGGGTGGCGGTCCTCGACGCGGACGGCGACCAGATCGGCCAGCCGCTGCCGCCGGCGCGCGCCGACCGGGAGGCCCCACGTTGGTTCGCCGAGCTGATCATGCCGCCCATCGAGCGCCACGCGCTGCCGATCGCGGTCGAGGGGAAGCGCCTGGGCACCGCCCAGATCACCACCCAGCCGATGGACGAGATCGACGAGATCTGGGGCTATGCCCGCGCGCTCTCGCTGACCGCGCTGGCGATCAACGCCGCGATGCTGATCGCCCTCTACATCGCGCTGGGCCGCATCCTCGCGCCGCTGCGGCGCTCGGCGCCGGCCTGACCCAGCTGGAGCACCACGACTACACCGCCCGCCTGGAGCCGCCCGGCGCCCGGGAGCTGGCGGTGATCGCCGAGCGCTTCAACAAGGTCGCCGAGGCCCTGAGCGAAGTCCGCTCCGCCAACGGCCGGCTCAATCGCCAGTTGCTGACAGCCCAGGACGACGAGCGCCGGCGCACCGCGCTGGAACTGCACGACGAGTTCGGTCCCTGCCTCTTCGCGCTGGAGGCGAACGCCGCCTCGATCGGCCGCATCGCGTCCGGACCCGCCGAGCCTAGCCGGGAGAAGCTCGCCGCCCGGGCGGCGGAGATCAGCGCCATCGTCGGTCAGGTCCAGACCGTCAACCGCGAACTCCTCAACCGCCTGCGGCCGCACGGACTGGGACAGGCGCCGCTGGCGACCTGCCTCGACCTGCTCCTGCGCGGCTTCGGGCAGCGCCATCCCGGACTGACCCTCGTGGGCCGTTTCGACGGGCTGTCCCGTGGCTACGGCGACCTCGTCGACCTCACGGTCTTCCGCTGCGTGCAGGAAAGCGCCACCAACGCCGTGCGGCACGGCGCCGCGACGCGGGTGGAGGCCGAGGCGACCGAGACCGGCGGCCGGCTCGACCTCACCATCCACGACAACGGGACCGGGATTCCACCGGAGCACCGCACGGGGCTCGGTCTGTCGGGGATGCGTGAGCGCGTCGAGGCTCTCGGGGGCACCTTCACCCTTGACAATGCCGGCCCCGGGGCGATCGTCCGGATCACGATCCCCGTTCCGCCTGACCGGGGCGACGAGACCAGCACCGCGCCGAGCGCATGAACGCCATCGCATCCCAGATCGCCGCCGCCACCACGCGCCTGCCGGTTCTCGTGATCGACGATCACCCGATCGTCCTGCAGGGCTGTCGACGCGTCCTTGAGGATTCCGGCGTCGAGACCATCGCCGAAGCGACCACCGTGGTCGGCGGCTACCGCATCTTCCACCGGCTCCGGCCGCCGGTGGTGATTTGCGACCTGACCTTCCAGGGCAGCGGCATGGCCGGGCTCGGCCTGATCCGCCGGATCCGGGCGGTCGCCCCCGAGACGCGCATCCTGGTCTTCAGCATGCACAACGATCCGGTCATCGTCGCCCGCGCCCTCGAGGCCGGCGCGCTCGGCTACGTCCTCAAGGATCACGCCTCGGCCGAACTGTTCGAGGCCTTCGCCAAGGTGCGCGTCGGCGAGGTCTACCTCGATCGGCGGCTGGCCACCGAGGTGGCGATGCTGCGCGCCGACGCCCGGCGCACGCCGGAATCGCAGCTCACCCCGCGCGAGCAGCAGATCCTGGCGCGCCTCGCCCAGGGGCGGTCCTACGGCGCCATCGCGGCCGACCTGTCGGTGAGCTACAAGACCGTGACCAACGCGTGCTCGCAGATGCGTCAGAAGCTCGGCGTGCGCACCCTCGCCGAGCTGATCCACGTCGCCGTCACGCACGCCCAGCGGCAGGGTTAGGGCATGGCGCCGCCCGAGACCGCTGAGACGCGCAAGGGGCCGGATTCCTTCTCCGGGGAGGCCTGGACGCGCAACGCCGGCGCCTACGAGACTATTCGGTCGATGCCGTTCAACGCCGAGCTTGCCGCCGGCACGCTGCCGCAGGACCGGTTCCGGCACTACATCGTGCAGGACGCGCATTACTTGATCGGCTTCGGCCGGGCGCTGAGCCTCGCCGCCGCGAAGGCGCCGGACCCGGACGCGATCGTGCAATTCTCCCGCGCGGCGCAGGAGGCGATCGTCGTCGAGCGCGCGCTTCATGGCGGCTTCTTCCGCGACTACGGCATCGATGCGGAGACCTTCGCGGCCACGCCGCTGACGCCGGCCTGCGACCACTACGTCAGCTACCTCGTGGCGACGGCCTATGCCGAGACCTTCCCGGTGCTGTGCGCGGCCCTGTTGCCCTGCTTCTGGATCTACAAGGCGGTGGGCGACGACATCTTCGCCCGCGCCGCATCCGATAACCCGTACCGGGCCTGGATCGACACCTATGCGGGTGCGGATTTCGCCGAGGCGGTGGCGGCCATGATCGCCGCCACCGATCGGGCGGCCCGGGACGTGGCGGTCGCAGAGCGCGCCCGCATGCACCACGCCTTCGCGCAGGCCACGCGCCTGGAATGGCTGTTCTGGGACAGCGCCTACCGCGACGCGGCCTGGCCCCTGTGACCCGCCCGTGACCGCCCCGGAGGCTCGCCGCCGCGACGTCGTCGCCGCTGCGCTCGCCGCCGCCCTGGTCTGGCCAACCCGTCCCGCTGCGGCCGCCGTCGAAGCGGATGGGCCGGATCCGGTCCCGGCCGACCGGCCCGTCCGGATCGCCATGCTGCTCTATCCGGGCCTGACGGCCCTGGATCTCGTCGGGCCGCAGACGCTGCTGGCCGGATTGGCCCCGGGCAGCTTCCATCTCGTCGGCGAGGCGGCCGGGCCGGTGACGAGCGATACCGGCCTCGCCCTGGTGGCGACCCACACCTTCGCGACCTGCCCGGCGGATCTGGACGTGCTGTTCGTCCCCGGGGGCGACGGTACGCCGGACCAGATGGGCAACCCGGCGCTCCTCGCCTTCCTGCGCGACCGCGCCGCCCGGGCGGCCTGGATCACGAGCGTCTGCACCGGGTCGCTGATCCTGGGGGCCGCGGGCCTGCTGCGCGGCTACCGCGCCACCTCGCACTGGAGCGTGCGCGACACGGTGCTTCCGCTCCTGGGCGCCGAACCGGTGGCGGAGCGGGTCGTGTTCGACCGCAACCGCGTCACCGCGGCCGGCATCTCGGCAGGACTGGATTTCGGGCTGGCGCTCGCCGCACGCCTGCGCGGGCCGGATTACGCCCGCACCGCGCAGCTCGTCGCCGAGTACGCTCCGGCGCCGCCCTTCCGGTCCGGCACGCCCGCGGAGGCGGGCCCGGCGGTGGTCCGCGCTGCCGAGGCGATCCTGGCCCCCCTGGTGACGGGGGCCGAGGCGGCCGCGCGCCGCTGAACCCCACGGCGGCGATGCAAGCCGGCCACGGTCGAGCGTCACGTGCGGCCGCATGCTTGACGGCGCGACACCAGGGACCGAACTGTTGCGCTGCACGATCCGCCCGGAGCCGCCATGTCCCTGATCGCACGCCTGCGCGCCTACGCGGCCGAGGCCCTCGGCGTCGGCACGCAGGAGGCCGTGGACGAGACGCATCTCGCGGCCACCGCGCTCCTCGTCCACGTCGCCCGCGTCGACGGCGTCCTGGCGCCGGCCGAGAGCGAGCGCCTCTCGCGCCTCGTGCAGGGCCATTACGCCGACGGTCCGGATGCGGCGCGGGCGCTGATCGAGCGCGCCACCGCCATGGACGCGGAGGTGCGCGACGTGGCGAGCCTCGTGGAGATGATCCCGCATGAGGCCGATCGGACGGAGCGTCAGGACCTGCTGACCATGGCGTGGTCGGTCGCCGCTGCGGACGGCCACGTCGACGAGTTCGAGGAGGCGCTGGTGGAGCGCCTCGGCCGCCTGCTCGGCTTCGACGAGGCCGCCATCGCGGCCGCGCGGCGGAGCGGCCAGCAGGGCGTCGCGGCCGCGTAGGCCCGGCCTCCCGCGATGATCGCCAGCCTAGCCTTGATCCTGCTCGCCCAGCTGCTGGGCGAAGCCCTCGCGCGCGGCGCCGGAGTGCCGATCCCGGGTCCCGTGATCGGCATGGGCCTGATGTTCGCCTTCCTGCTGCTGCGCGACAACGCGCGCCTCGGCCTGCCGCGGCTGCTTCCGAAGCCGCTCACCGACGGCACGCTCGAGATCGACCGCGCGCGGGCTGCTGATGAACCTGTCGCTCCTCTTCGTCCCCGCCGGCGTCGGCGTCGTCGGCCGCCTCGACCTGCTGCGGGCGCAGGGCGCGAAGCTCGCCCTCGTGCTAGTCGTCTCGACCGCCCTGTCGCTGCTCGTCACCGTTCTGGTCTTCCGCGCCGTCGCGGCCCTGGTCGAGCGGCGCGGGACCGACAGGGAGCCCTGATGCGTGAGTGGTGACTTCTCGCTCTGGGTCTACCTCGCCAAGACGCCGCTCCTCTGGCTCACGGTGACGCTGACCGCCTACGTCCTGGCGGACCGGATCGCCGCCGCGACGGGGCGGCACCCGATCGCCAATCCCGTGCTGATCACGGTCGCCATGGTCGGTGCGGTCCTGGCGATTACCGGAACGCCCTATCCGGCCTATTTCGAGGGCGCACAGTTCGTGCACTTCCTGCTCGGGCCGGCGACCGTGGTGCTGGCCATGCCGCTCTACGAGCGCCGGGCCACGGTCCTGCGCGCGCTGGCGCCCATGCTGGCCGCACTGGCCGCGGGTTCGGCCACCACGCTCGCCGTGGTCATCGCCCTCGCGCGGCTGCTCGACATCCCTCAGCCCGTCCTCGTCTCCCTCGCCCCGAAATCCGTGACCTCGGGGGTCGCGATGGGCATCGCGGAGGCGCTGGGCGGCGACCCGACGCTCACGGCCATCCTCGTGATCCTCACCGGCATCATCGGTGCGATCCTCGTGACGCCGATGATGGACATCCTGCGGATCCGCGACATGCGCGCCCGGGGCTTCGCAGCCGGCCTCGCGGCCCACGGCATCGGGACGGCGCGCGCCTTCCAGGTCAGCGAGGTGGCCGGAACCTTCGCGGGCATCGCCATGGGGCTCAACGCCTTCGTGACCGCGATCCTCGCCCCCCTGGCGCTGCACCTGCTCTTCTGAACGGTCAGGCATCCAGCCGGTCGGCCACCGCCTCGGCCAGCGACAGGCTGGAGGTCAGCCCCGGGCTCTCGATCCCGAACAGGTGCACGATCCCCGGCAAGCCGTGCTCGGCCGGCCCGTCGATCCGGAAGTCCGCCGCCGGCTCGCCCGGCCCGGTCAGCTTCGGGCGCAGGCCGGCATAATCCGGATAGAGCGCCCCGTCGGGCAGGGCCGGCCAGTAGCGCCGGATCGCCCCATAGAAGGCCTCGGCGCGCTGCGGATCGACCCGGTAGTCGAAGCCGTCCACCCATTCGACGTCGGGTCCGAAACGGGTGCGCCCGGCAAGGTCGAGGGTCAGGTGGATGCCGAGGCCGCCGTCGATCCGCGGCGCCGGATAGATCAGGCGCGAGAAGGCCGGCTTGCCGATGCAGCCGAAGTAATTGCCCCGGGCGAGGCGCAGGGTCGGGAGGCGCGCGGTCGGATAGCCTTCGGTGCGCGCCGCCAGGGCCGGGGCACCGAAGCTCGCGGCGTTGATCACCGCGTCGAAGGCCATCGTGCCCGGCTCGGCGCCGCCGAATGCGGCCTGCCACTGCCCGTCCCGCCGCGAAAGGCCCTCGACCGGGGTGCGCAGTGCGAGGGCGCCACCGTGATCCTCGATCACGCCCAGCAGGGCGAGCATCAGCGCGTGGCTGTCCACGATGCCGGTGCGTGGCGAATGCAGCGCCACGGTGCAGGCGAGATGCGGCTCCAGGCGCTGGGCGGCGGCCCCGTCGAGAAGCTCCAGGCCGGGTACGCCGTTAACCTCGCCCTGCCGGCGGATCGCCGCGATCTTCTCGGCCTCCGCATCGTCCGACGCAACTATCAGTTTGCCGCACGCGCGATGCGGAACACCGTGACTCGCGCAAAAGTTGTATAAACGGTGCGCGCCTTCGACGCAGTGGTGCGCGCGTTCCGAACCGCTCGGATAGTACATGCCCGCATGGATCACTTCGGAGCTTCGGGCCGAGACCCCGGTTCCGATGGCCGCTTCGGCTTCCGCCACGATGACGGCGTGCCCACGCAGCGCGAGCGCCCGCCCGATGGCGAGCCCGACCACGCCGGCGCCGACGACCAGGGCTTCCATGTGTTGCCTATCTCCTCGGCGCCCGGCGGGCAGGTGAGTCCTCAATACCGCATTGAGCCGGAACAACGACGCGTCCGTTGATTCGTCGTTGACCGTAATTCTCAATCCTAAGTAGAAATATCGGCGCGATAAATGCGCGGCTCGGTTGTAGCGGCGGCGGCAGGGCGCATAATGCGCCTTACCGCCGCCTCCGGCCCGGGTCGACCTATACCCCGGAATAACGACCGGCCGTCGGCGGCGAAGCACCCGACGAAACCGACGAGCTGACATCCGAAACGTGTAGAATCGAGGTGACGACCATGCAGATGACATCGCCGAGCGTCGAACTCGCCGCAAAGATCCTGAGCGCCTACGTCACGCGGAACAGCGTCCCCGCCGGAACGCTGCCCGACCTGCTTTCCGAGGTTCATCGCTCGATCACCGCCCTGGACCAACAGGTCGAACCCCCGGTGAGGCGCCCGACCGAGGCGCAGATCCGCGCCTCGATCCGGCCGGACACCCTGGTCAGCTTCGAGGACGGCAAGCCCTACAAGGCGCTGCGGCGACACCTGACGATGCGCGGTCTCACGCCCGAGGCCTACAGGGCCAAGTGGGGCCTCCCGGTGGATTACCCGCTGGTCTCCGCGGTCTATAGCGCCCGCCGGTCGACGATCTCCCGACAGATCGGACAGGACCAGAGGCTGCGGATGCAGCAGGCGGCCGAGTAACGGCCACGTCGGCGCCGCGACCGCTAGAGCCAGTCCGAGGCCGGTGCCTCGGCGGCTGCGGTCGCCACCTCCTGGATCAGGAGGGCCACGAGCCCCGACCAACCGGTCTGGTGCGACGCACCGACCCCGCGGCCGGTGTCCCCGTGATAGTATTCGTAGAACAGGATCAGGTCGCGGAAATGCGGATCCTCCTGTTCGATCCGGCTGTCTCCGTAGACGGGCCGACGCCCGTCGGGACCGCGGGTCGAGAGGCCGATCAGGCGCCGGGACAGGTGATCGGCGATCTCGCGCAGCGAGAACGTCCGGCCCGAGCCGGTGGGGGCCTCGACCCGGAAATCCGGACCGTAATAGTCGTGGAAGCGGTTCAATCCGGCGATGAGCAGGTAGTTGACCGGCATCCAGACCGGCCCGCGCCAGTTCGAATTGCCGCCGAACAGCCGCGAGCGCGACTCGGCGGGCTCGTAGGCGAGGCCCAGGTCGCGGCCGTCCCAGGCGAAGCAGAACGGCGTGTCGGCATAGACGCGGGAGACGGCCCGCAGACCGAAATCCGAGAGAAACTCGTCCGGATCGAGGGCGCGGTGCAGCAGCGCCTTCAGCCGGTGCCCGCGCAGCAGCGAGAGCAAGGCTGACTGGCCCTCGCCGGGCTCGTTCCAGCGCGAGACCAGGGTGGCGAGGTCGGGTCTGTTCTTCAGGAAGAACCGCATCCGGTCGCGCAACGCGGGCAGCCGGTCGAGGTCGCATGCGTTGATCACCGCGACGGCGAGGATCGGGATCAGGCCGACCATGGTCCGGGCGCGGATCGGGAGGCGCTGGCCGTCGCGGGTCTCGATCACGTCGTAGAAGAAGCCGTCCGGCTCATCCCAGACGCCAGCGCCGGTGGCGCCCGCGATCAGGAGAAAGTGCTCGAAGAACTTCTCCGCCATGTCCTCGTAGGTCGGATCCCCGAGCGCCAGCTCGATGGCGATCCGCATCAGGTTGAGGGCGTAGGTCGCCATCCAGGCGGTGGCGTCGGACTGGGTGAGTGAGGCGCCGTCCCCCAAGGGCTTGGACCGGTCGAAGATGCCGATGTTGTCCAGGCCGAGGAAGCCGCCCTGGAACAGGTTGCGGTCCTCGGAATCCTTGCGGTTCACCCACCACGTGAAGTTCAGGGTCAGCTTGTTGAAGATCCGCTTGAGGAAGGCGTGGTCCGGCGTGCCGGTGAGCGAGCGGTCGAGTTCGAACACCCGCCAGGCGGCGAGGGCGTGGACCGGCGGGTTGGCGTCCCCGAAGCCCCATTCGTAGGCGGGTAGCGCGGCGTTCGGATGGGTATAGGCCTCGTCGACCAGCAGCAGCAGCTGGTTCTTGGCGAAGTCGGGATCGATCAGGCCGAACACGATCGCCTGGAGGGCCAGATCCCAGGAGGCGAACCAGGGATACTCCCAGGCATCCGGCATCGAGATGATGTCGTTGGCCCGCAGGTGCGCCCAGTCGCCATTGCGGCCGTGCCGGCGCCCAGGGGCCGGCGCGGGCTGGGCCGGATCACCGGCGAGCCACTCGCGCACGTCGTAGTGATAGAGCTGCTTCGACCAGAGCATGCCGGCCAGCGCCTGCCGCTGCACGAGCCGCATCTCGGGGTCGGCGATCGGCGCCTGCAGCGCCCGGTAGAAGGCGTCGGCCTCCGCCTCGCGGGCGGCGAAGACGGCATCGAACTCCGCGAAGGGCTCTCCTGGCGCAGTCTCGGGGCGGAGGCGCAGGCGCAGGGTCCGGCTCTCGCCGGGACCGAGATGCAGGTCGTAGCGGGCGGCGCACTTGGTGCCCGACAGCGCGTTCGCGGCGGACCGGTCGCCGCCGACCACGCACCGGTCGATCCCGTCCTTGTAGAAACCCTCGGCAGGGCCGCTTCCGAAGAGCCGGTGCGTGTTGGTCTCGTTCTCGGTGAACAGCAGCTCGGCTGCCCCCTCGGCGAAGAAGCGCAGGGCGGCATCGCGGGATGGCGCGCCCAGACCGAGCCCTCGGATCCCACCGTCAGCTCCGGCTTCGGCGTTCCCTGCTTCCACGACCACGTGTTGCGCGCCCAGAGCTGCGGCAGCAGCGTCACGGCGGCGGGGTCCGGGCCGCGATTGGTGACGGTGACCCGCATCAGAATGTCGTCGGGCGCGGCCTTGGCGTAGGCGATCGCGACGTCGAAGTAGCGGCCCTCGTCGAACAGGCCCGTGTCGAGAAGCTCGAATTCCGGGTCGTCGAGGCCGCGCCGCGCATTCTCCTCGACCAAGCGCGCGTAGGGGAAGGCGCCCTGCGGGTACTTGTACAGCATCCGCATGAAGGCGTGGGTCAGGACTCCGTCCAGGTAGTAATAGAGTTCCTTGACGTCCTCGCCGTGATTGCCTTCCTCATTGGTCAGGCCGAACAGGCGCTCCTTCAGGATCGGGTCTTGTCCGTTCCAGAGGGCGACGGACAGGCACCAGTTGAGGTGCCGGTCGCCGAAGCCGCCGATCCCGTCCTCGCCCCAGCGATAGGCGCGGGACCGGGCGTGGTCGTGGGGCAGGTAGTCCCAGGCGTCGCCCCCGGGCTGTAATCCTCGCGGACGGTGCCCCATTGCCGATCGCTGAGATACGGCCCCCAACGGCGCCACGCCGGATCGGAACGGGCCTCCACGAGCCGGCGTCCCTCGGCGGTCTCGAAGAGGTTCGGCTTGGTCATCGACTGGCTGCTCCCGGCCCCGCCGTCCCGCACCGGATAAGGCCGCGCCGTCCTCCGCCAAGCCGGCGTCGGCGCAACGGCGGCTCACACGATGCGGATCGACAGGTCCGGCAAGCCCTCGATCGTCCCCGCGAGCACGTCGCCGCGGACCACCGGGCCGACATTCTCCGGCGTGCCGGAGAAGACGATGTCGCCGGCCTTAAGTTCGAAGGCCCGCGACAGCTCGGCGATCTGCTCGGCCACCGACCAGATCATGTCCGACAGGTCGGCATCCTGTCGGACCGCGCCGTTGACGGCGAGGCGGATGCGCCCGCGCGCCAGATGGCCGACCCGCGCCACGGGCAGGATCGGGGTGATCGGCGCGGAGAGGTCGAAGCTCTTGCCGATCTCCCAGGGTTTCTTCTGGTTGCCCATGCCGCGCTGGAGGTCCCGGCGCGTCATGTCGAGGCCCGTGGCGTAGCCGTAGACGTGGTCGAGCGCCTGGGCGGCGGGGATATCGCGACCGCCCGACTTCAGGACGGCGACCAGTTCGATCTCGTGGTGATAGTTCTGGGTCAGCGACGGATAGGGATGATCGGCGATCCCGCCGGCCACCACCTGCACGGCGTCCGCTGGCTTCTGGAAGAAGAACGGCGGCTCTCGGGACGGGTCGGAGCCCATCTCCCGGGCATGGGCCGCGTAGTTGCGGCCGATGAGATAGATCCGGCGGACCGGGAAGACCTGCGGTTCACCGAGGACCGGGATGACGGATTGCGGCAGCGGGAACAGCGTGGCCGGCGTTGCCTCGGCCGCGACGGCTGGGCCGAGACTTCCGGCGCCTCCGACGGCGATGGCTCCGAGGACGCGGCGTCGATCGATCGTTGCCATGACGACTCCCGTTACCCGGACCCCCGATACGGGGCGCCCCGTGGGCGCGTTCGGTCGCGGCCGTCGGCGATACGATGACGCAAGGCCGGCCGCCAGCGGGGTCGCCGCCGCGACGCGCCGTTCAGGCGCCCGCTGTCACCCGGAATCCGTCCGCCGCCGCGGCGATGCGGAGCCGGCTGTAGTCCGCGATGGCCGGATGGCCGGTCCGCATCGCCTCGTGATGGGTCGCGGTGACGACCACCACGCTCGCGCCCGCGGCCTCGGCCGCACGGATGCCGGCCGGCGCGTCCTCGAACACGAGGCAATCCGGCGCCGCCACGCCGAGGCGGTCGGCGGCCATCAGGAAGCAATCCGGCGCGGGCTTGCCCTGCGCGACGTCCTCGGCGGCCACCATCGTGGCCGGGACCGGCATGCCGGCCGCCGCGAGGCGGCGCGCCGCCAACGCCCGAGGCGCCGAGGTCACGATCGCCCAGCGGTCGCGCGGCAGCGCCTCCAGGAAGGCCCGCGCGCCCGGGATCGCGACGATGTCGCCGACATCCTCCATCTCGGCCCGGGTGATGGCGTCGGCCTCGGCTTCCGGGTCGACCCCGGGCAGGTTCAGCCGCCGGATCGTCTCCACCGAGCGCACGCCGTGGATCGTCGGCAGGAAGGACGCCACGTCGAGGCCGTGCGCTTCCGCCCAGCGCGACCAGACCCGCTCCGCCGACGCGATCGAGCTGATGATCGTCCCGTCCATGTCGAACAGGAGCGCGGCCAAGGGGCGCGTCGGCAGAGATGTCTCGGGCATGGGGGACCGCTAGGCCGCCGCCGCCGCCGCGGCAACCGGGCGGCACGCATGGCCGCGTTTCGCCGGCGGCCGATGCCCCGGATCGACGTAATCCCGCAACCGCCACGACGGGTTGCGGGCGCCGCCCGCTTCACGGGCCGATGCCTTTGGTGTAGCGCGGGTGCAACCCCGGGCCGTCGGAGGCCCAGCAACCGCGAATATCACCAGACCATGCCGAGCCGCATCGACGCCACCTTCGCCCGCGCCCGCGCGGAGAACCGGGCCGTCCTCGTCACCTACGTGATGGCCGGCGACCCGGATGCCGAGACCTCTCTGGAGGTCCTCAAGGCCCTGCCGGACGCGGGTGCCGACATCCTGGAATTCGGCCTGCCGTTCACCGACCCCATGGCGGACGGTCCGGCGATCCAGGCGTCGGGCCTGCGGGCACTCAAGGCGGGCCAGACCGTCTCCCGAACCCTCGACCTCGTCCGCCGCTTCCGCGCCGGCAACGACAGCACCCCGATCGTGCTGATGGGCTACTACAACCCGATCCACACCTACGGCGTCGATCGGTTCCTCGACGACGCGGTGTCGGCCGGCGTCGACGGGCTGATCGTCGTGGATCTCCCGCCCGAGGAGGATTCCGAGCTGTGCCTGCCGGCCCTCGGCAAGGGCCTCGCCTTCATCCGCCTCGCCACGCCGACCACCGACGAGCGCCGCCTGCCGGTCGTCCTCGCGAACACGGCGGGCTTCGTCTACTACGTGTCGATCACCGGCATCACCGGGACCGCGACGCCCGATTTCGGCAAGGTCTCGGAGGCTGTCGCCCGCATCCGTCGCCACACCGACCTTCCGGTGGTGGTCGGATTCGGCGTGAAGACCGGCGCGCACGCGGCGGCGATCGCCAAGGGCGCCGACGGCGTCGTGGTCGGCTCGGCGCTCGTGGACGCCCTGGTGCGCTCGCTCGACGGCGACGGCCGACCGCAGGCCGGAAGCGTCGCGGCGGTGACGGACCTGGTCCGCGAACTCGCCGCGGGCGTACGGTCGGCGGGTGTGGGACGGGCGGCCTGAGGGACGGATCGGGTACCCCTGGCGGCGGCGTGCGCCGCACCTGATATCTGCGCGGGCTTGAAGCGGACGGACGCAAGTCGATGGTCGAACCGATGAACTGGATCTCGGAGGTGGTACGCCCCCGGATCAAGACCCTGTTCAAGCGCGAGACGCCCGAGAACCTGTGGGTCAAGTGCCCCGATACGGGGCAGATGGTGTTCCACAAGGAGGTGGAGGCCAATCACTGGGTCATCCCCGGCTCCGAGCATCACCTGAAGATGGCCGCTCAGGCGCGCCTGAAGATGATGTTCGACGAGGGCACCTGGATCGACGTGGCCCTGCCCGACGTCGCCCCCGACCCGCTGAAGTTCCGCGACGAGAAGCGCTACGTCGACCGGCTCAAGGAGGCCCGCGCCAAGACCGGTTTGCAGGACGCCTTCAAGATCGGGTTCGGCCGGGTTGGCGGGCTGCCGATGACGCTCGCCGCGCAGGAATTCGGATTCATGGCCGGTTCGCTGGGCATGGCGGCGGGCGAGGCCTTCGTGCGCGGCGCCGAGACGGCACTGGAGAAGCGCACGCCGTACGTGCTGTTTTCGGCCTCCGGCGGCGCGCGGATGCAGGAGGGAATCCTGTCGCTGATGCAGATGCCGCGGACCACCGTGGCGGTGCGCCGGCTCAACGCGGCCCGGCTTCCCTACATCGTGGTGCTGACGAACCCGACCACCGGCGGCGTCACGGCCTCCTACGCCATGCTGGGCGACGTCCACCTCGCGGAGCCGGGCGCCCTGATCTGCTTCGCGGGACCGCGGGTGATCGAGCAGACCATCCGTGAGAAGCTGCCGGACGGGTTCCAAAGGGCGGAATACCTGCGCGAGCACGGCATGGTCGACCAAGTGGTCCATCGGCACCAGCTCAAGGAGACGATCACGCGCCTCTGCAGCCTCCTGACCAACAAGTCCGAAGCCGGCGCGCCGGTCGCGGCCTCCGAGGCGGCCTGAGCCCGGCGATGGCCTCGTCCGACGCCCTGATGGCGCGCTTCCTGGCGCTCCATCCCCGCACCATCGACCTGTCGCTGGGCCGAATCGAGCGGCTGCTCGCACGGCTCAACCATCCCGAGCGCCGGTTGCCGCCGGTCATCCACGTCGCCGGCACCAACGGCAAGGGCTCGACCATCGCGTTCATGCGGGCGATCCTTGAGGCGGGCGGGCTGGCGGCGCACGTCTACACATCGCCCCACCTCGTCCGCTTCCACGAACGGATCCGCATCGGTGGGATCGGCGGCGGCCACTTCGTCGACGAGGACCGCCTCGCGGACGCGTTCTCGCGCTGCGAGACGGCCAATGCCGGCGAGCCGATCACCATGTTCGAGATCACGACGGCCGCGGCCCTGCTGCTGTTCTCGGAGAGCCCGGCCGACGTGCTGCTGCTCGAGGTCGGCCTCGGCGGGAGGCTCGACGCCACCAACGTCATCGACCGGCCCGCCTGCGCGGTGGTGACGCCGATCGGCCGCGACCACGCCGAGTATCTCGGCGACACGGTCGAGTCGGTCGCGACCGAGAAGGCCGGGATCTTCAAGCGCGGCTGTCCGGCGGTGATCGCCGCACAGGATTACGCCGAGGCGGACGCGGTCCTCTGCCGGCGCGCCGAGGCCGTCGGCGCCGGGCCGGTCTTCGTGGGCAACCAGGACTTCTCCGTGCACGAGGAGCGCGGCCGGCTCGTCTATCAGGACGAGACCGACCTGTTCGATCTGCCGCGGCCGCGCCTTGCCGGTCGCCACCAGCTGGTCAATGCCGGTACGGCGATCACCGCGCTGCGCGCCGCAGGATTCGGTGACATCGGCACGGCGGCCCTGGAGCGGGGCCTGACCGAGGTCGAGTGGCCGGGACGGTTGCAGCGCCTCGGCCGCGGACGTCTCGCCGCCCAGCTCGATCCCGGTACCGAGCTTTGGCTCGACGGCGGCCACAACATCGATGGCGGCCGGATCCTCGCGGCCGCCATGGCGGATCTCGGCGAGAAGAGCGACGTGCCGCTCGTGCTGGTGGTCGGCCTGCTCGGCACGAAGGACGCAGACGGTTTCCTGCGCAACTTCGTCGGCCTGGCCCGGGCGCTCGTGGCCGTCCCGATCACCGGAACGATGGCGGCCCGACCGGCCGAGGAAGTCGCGCGAATCGGCGAGGGCGTCGGCCTCTCGACCTACGCGGCCCCGAGCATCGAGGCGGCGCTCGCCCTGATACGGGACATCGCCTTCGAGCGACCGCCGCGGATCCTGATTTGCGGATCCCTCTACTTGGCCGGCATGGTTCTCGCCGCCAACGACACGCCGCCCGTCTGAGTGCTCCTCAGTTCGGGCGCGACTCGTTGGCTCGCCGTACCTTGCGGCATGACCGCTGGACACTCGGGGGATTTGGTTTCCGCGACCGAAACGTCGTCGATTCGCCGCAATTGACCCGACGGGAACACACTTACGGCCACGCTTTCCATCGGCTGTGGCAGCTTAGCTACATCCTCGGTCGGCCCGATCGCATAATTTCCCCCTCGATCGGGCTTATGCTGGGGATCACAGTAATGAAGACGCTTCTCATCTCTCTCGCGGCGTTCACCGCGCTCACTGCCGCGGCTTCGGCCGCCGACCTGCCGCGCCGCGCGCCGCCGCCGGTGTTCACCCCCGTTCCGGTGTTCACCTGGACCGGTGCCTACTTCGGTATCAACGCTGGCTACGGCTTCGATGCCAGCAGCAACGCTTCCCGCGGCTTCGTGCAGACGCCCGGTAACCCGGTCGCTCTCGTGCCGGGCGGTCTCGTCCCCTACCAGGCCCTGCTGCCGAACGGCTCGTCGCTGCTCTACAGCAACAACAGCCGCGAAGGGTTCACGGGCGGTGGCCAGGTCGGCTACAACTGGCAGCTGACCCCGGGCAACGGCGCCGTGTTCGGCGTCGAGGCCGACGCTCAGTACCTCGACTTCGGCCGTCGCGCCCGCTTCGCCACCAACGCCGTGGCGATCAACCCGGGCTTCGTCCCGGTCAACGGCACGCTCAACACCATCGACTTCTTCGGCACCGTCCGCGGCCGTCTCGGTTACGCCTTCGACCGGACCCTGGTGTACGCCACCGGCGGTTTCGCCTACGCCACCGGCACGGATGACGGCGCCCGCGTCGGCCTGCAGAACTTCGCCGGCCGCCGGAACGACTTCAAGACCGGCTGGACCGTCGGCGGCGGTTTCGAATACGCTCTGCCCACCGACTCGTTCCTGAACTTCTTCCGCTCCTCGGCCGTGACGCTGAAGGTGGAAGGTCTCTACGTGAACCTCGACAACAACAACAACCGCGCCCAGCTGCCGCTGGTCGGCGCCGCGATCTCGCCGGTCGGCCTCGTGCCGGTCTACTCGCTGACCAACGCCAGCCGGAACGAGAACGCCTTCGCCGTCGTCCGCGCCGGCCTGAACTACAAGTTCGGCTCGTACTGAGATCGGACGAGGGATCCCGGGTTTCAGCCCGGGATCCCATAAAAAAATTGGTCTCGAAACCGAGAAAGCCCGGCCTGGCGGCCGGGCTTTCTTTATGTACGATGCGCGGTTTCCCGACCGGTCAGGCGGTCTGAGCGCCGATCCAGCGCGACAGGTCACCCTTCGGCGCCGCGCCGACCTTCTGGTCCACCCGCTCGCCGTTCTTGAACAGCAGCAGCGTGGGGATCGAGCGGATGCCGTACTGGGCGGCAATCTGCGGGTTCTCGTCGACGTTGACCTTGGCGATCTTCACCTTGCCCTGCAGGTCGGTGGCGATCTCCTCGAGCGCCGGGCCGATCTGACGGCACGGGCCGCACCACTCCGCCCAGAAATCCACCACGACGGGCTCGGCGGACTTGAGAACGTCCTGCTCGAAGCTCGCGTCGGTCACTTTCACCGTCGCCATAACGTCACCTTTCGGAAGTCGCCGCCCGTCGGGCGGCGTCGAACAGGCAGGGGCCCGCGCGGTCCGTTCAGAATTGGCAACGGCTCCCCGCCCGGTCAAGAAGTCAGGCCGCAGGGGTGCCGCCGCTGTCAGTCACGCGACGCGCAATGTGCGTTGGCGCATGTGGATAGAGGCATTCGTCCGGCGGTCCCGTGAGACGCTGCCGTCACGCCTCGATACCGGCCCGGTCCAGGGCCGCGGCGATGTCGTCCGGGCCGAGGACGCGGATCACCGGACCCGACGTCCAGACGAGGATCGGCCGGACCGTGCGGCCCGGGTAGATCTGCGCGAGGAGACGCGCGTAGAGGGCGATCTGGCCCGCCTCCGCGGCGGGCAGCGGCGCGTCGGGCTCGGGCGGCCGCCCGGTCTTGAAGTCGGCGAGGCACACCGTGTCGGACGTCACCGCGAGGCGATCGACGCGCCCCTGAACCATCCGCTCCGAGCCCGCCGCCCGAACACGGCCCGACAGGACCACCTCCGCGCGGGCATCCCGGGCGAAGAGGACGGCCAACTCCGGCTCCGCGATGATACGGAGGACCGATCGGACGATCGCGTACGGGGCCGGCCCGGGCAGGCCCGGCGCCCGGGCGCGCACGAAGGCGAGCCCGGCCGCCTCGCGGCGGGTGGGGTCGACCCGGGGCAGATGCTGCAGCAGGGCATGGATCAGGATTCCGCGCCGTCGAGCCTGCGCGTCCGCGAGACGCGGCGGCGGCACGCGGGTGCCATCCGCGGCCTGGAGCGCGCCGGACGGATTCAGGGTCGGAACCTCCGGTTCCGCCGGGACCGGATTGCGCAGCCAGTCCGGCTCCGGATCCGGCGCGGCCGCAGCCGCCGCAGTCTCCGCCGAGGGCGTCACCGGCAGGGCTGCGCCGTCCTGCCAGAGCGTTGCTGGTCCATAAGTGAGATCGAGGCCGCGACCGGCGCCGAGCGCGGCTTCCAGACCGGCGCGGATCATCCGGCACCAGGCCGCCTCGCTCTCGCGCTCGTGGCCGCGAAAGGGGGCCACGATCAGCCGGTCGGCCGCGCGGGTCATGGCGACATAGAGCAGACGGTTGTGCTCCTGCCGGGCGCGGGCGAGCAACGCTGCGCGCGCCACCTCGGTGGCCGCACAATCCTGAGTCCGGCCTCCGGACCAGACCGGAGGCACCACGGCCTCCGTCACGGGCAGCGGCAGGAGCGGCGGATCGTTCCGGCCGAGGGTTCGCACCCGTCGAGGATCACCACCACGGGCGCCTCCAGGCCCTTGGCGCCGTGGACGGTCATCACCCGGACCTCGTCGCGACCCGATTCGAGGTCGCGCTTGACCGTGTGCCCGGCCTCGGCGCCGACGTAGCGGGCCAGGAAGCCGCCGAGGGATGGCGCGTCCTCGCCGGCCTCAGCCTGCGCGGCGGCGGCAAGGAAGACGTCGATGGCGTCTCCCGCCTCGCCGCCGAGCCGGGCCACCAGCTTCGCCCGGCCACCTTGTGGACCCAGGAGCCGCGCGTAGAAGCCGAACGGACCGTGGAGTCCCGCCAGGGCGATCCAGCCCGACAGCGCGGCGAGGCCGCACGTCGCGGCCGGATCGCCTGTGGCGGCGTGGCGATGCAGGGCATCTTCGAGGGTTTCGGCGCGGTCGCGGCGGGCGGCGATCCGCACGAGATCCTCGTCGGTGAGCCCGACCAGGGGCGTCTTGAGGGCGGTGGCAAGGGTCAGGTCGTCGGCCGGCAGGAGCCCGGCCCGGCCCGCGGCGACCAAGTCGGCCACCGCGATGTGGGCGGAGACCTCGAGCCGGTCCTGCCCGGCGACCGGCACGCGGAGCCCCTTCAGCGCACGGATCACCTCCTCGAAGGCGGGTCCGCGCTTCCGGACCAGGATCAGTACGTCCCCGGGACGCCAGATGCGCCCGGTCGCGTCGCCCGTCGTGGTCCAGCTGCGCACCGCCTGTGCCACCCGGCGGGCGGTGACGATTGCCGGGGCGCTGGTCTCGGGCGCGTCGACGGGGGCGGTCCAGGCGTCCGGCTCCGCCGCGGGCTCGGGCTCGGCGATCGGCCACATCTCCACCGCCCCCTGCGCGCCCGGCCGGGCGCTGGCATGGACGGTCGTGCGCACCGAGTCCTCGAAGGACAGGCCCTCGTTGTGCGCGTCGAGGGCGAAGACCGCGTCGACGGCGTTCAGGACGAGGCTGGTCGAGCGGAACGACAGGGTCAGCGGTACGTCCGCGAAGGTCAGTCCGGCCGCACGGGATTCCGCGATCCAGGACGCGCGGGTGAGGGCGAATTCCCGCGGTTCCGCGCCCTGGAACCCGTAGATCGACTGCTTGGGATCCCCCACCGCGAACCGTGTGCGGCTGCCGACGCGGGCGCCTTCGCCGGCGGCGAATTCCTGGGTGATCGCCCTCAGGATCGCCCATTGCTCGGGATTGGTGTCCTGCGCCTCGTCGACCAGGACATGGTCGATCCCGCGGTCGAGCTTGTACAGGACCCAGCCGGCGCCGACGCGGCCGAGCAGATCCAGCGCCTTGTGGATCAGATCGTCGAAATCCAGGGCGCCGAGGCGAGCCTTCTGCGCCTCGACCCGCCGATGGATCTCGGCGGCGATCTGGAACAGCGCCTGGGTCCGGGCATGGGCTCGGGCGGCGCGCAGGCGGTCGAACAGGGCCTCCAGCCGATCCCGTTCGACGATCAGGGCTTCCTTGGCCTCGGCCGGGACGCTCTTGGTTCCGAGGCTGCTGTCGGCCTTGGGCTCGTCCTTCTGAGTGAAGAACACGCTTCGGTAGAGCGCCAGGGCGTCCGTCCGGTCGGGCAGGTCCGCGGCGCGCACCCGCTCGGCTTCGGCGGCGGCCAGGGCGTCGGCGAGCTTCTCGTCGTTGGCCTTGCCGGTTCGCAGCGCCGCGATCAGCGCTTCGCGATCCGCCGGACGGCATCCGGGACCGCCGTCGAGGATCGCCGTCTCGATCTGCTCGGCGGTCTCGTCGGCGGCAAGCCCCAGCGCGCCGTGCAGCCGCGCGAAGGCGCCGTCCAGGCCGGCCGCATCGCCGATGACGTCGCGTGACCGCATCGCCGATCGGATCGCAGCCCGCAGGGTATCGCCCGTCGCTTCGGGGGTGACCCGCGCGAGGGCGGCGCTGAGGGGCGTGTCGCCGTTCGCGACGGCGTCGGCCAGGACGTTGGCCATCTCGAGATCGAACAGTTCCTGGGCCTTGGTCTCGTCGAGCACCACGAACCGGGCCGGCACGTTCGCCTCGAAGGGGAACATGTGCAGCAGCCGCTCGCACAGGGCATGCAGGGTCTCGATCTTGAGGCCACCCGGCGTCTCCACCGCCCGGGCGAAGAGGCGGCGCGCCAGCCGCAGCCGCTCGGCTCCGGCCCGCTCGCCGGTGAGCTCGGCGAGTTCGGCGGCGAGCGTCGCGTCGTCGAGCGTCACCCAGCGCCCCAGCAGGCGGAATACGCGGATCGCCATGTTGGCCGCTGCGGCCTTGGTGAAGGTCAGGCAGAGGATGCGGCCGGGCGGGGCGCCGTCGAGGAGCAGCCGGACCACCCGGTCGGTGAGGACCTTGGTCTTGCCGGCGCCCGCATTGGCCGACACCCAGGCGGAGGCCCGTGGATCGGCCGCACGGCGCTGGTTGGCGCGGGTGAGGTCGTCGACGACGAAGGGGGCGGGGGCTTGGGAGGTGGCGCTGCTCAACGGTCCGGTCCGGCTCGGCTGCCGGCTCTCTCTACAACAGAAACGGGCCGGCGGGTCCGCCAAGGCGTCACACCGGGCCTCGCGGGATTGCCCCGGGCGCGGCGCCGTCCCATGGATGCTGACGATCCCTGCCGCGACACCGAACACGCCCGTGACCCAGCCGACATCCGAGCCGGCGCGCCCGCCGATCCGCTTCCGCGGCCGCTCCTTCATGGCCACCGTCCTGGCGCCGATACCCCCGGTAGCCGACTGGTTCGGCGACCTCGACGCCCTCAACCGCCGCGCCCCGAACTTCTTCGCCGGCCGGCCCGTGATCCTGGACCTGTCCGGATTGCGGCTCACGCGGGAAGATCTCGACGGGCTGCTCGCGGAACTTCAGGCGCGCAACATCGCGGTCCTCGGCATCGAGGGGGCTGCACCGGCGCTCCTGGGTTCCGGAACGCCGCCGGCCCTGTCGGGTGGGCGACCCGCGGGCGAGATCGACACGCCCGGCAACGCCGTCCCGGTCGAGCCGCAGCCCAGGGACACCGCGCGCTCGCTGATCCTGGACGCGCCGGTCCGGTCGGGCCAGACCGTGATGCATCTCGAGGGCGACGTCACCGTGCTGGGGGCCGTGGCCTCCGGTGCCGAGGTCATCGCGGGCGGCTCGATCCATGTCTACGGCGCCCTGCGCGGCCGGGCGATCGCAGGCGCCGCCGGCAACCCGGCCGCGCGGATCTGGTGCCGCCGCTTCGAGCCGGAGCTGGTGGCGATCGACGGCCTCTACCGCGCGGCCGACGACCTCGATCCGGCCTTCCGGGGGCAGGCCGTGGAGGTGCGCCTGTTCGAGGACGCCATCCGGCTCAACCTGTTCGAGCGGGGTTGAAGCCTCCGATACCAGGATCCCGGCAGAATTTGCCGACCGGATCAGAAACTTAACCCTTCGGTAACCATACCCACCGTCAATGGTCCGGTAAGGACTCTTAACGGGCGGACATGAGCGAGACCCACCCCGAGCCGATCGATCCGGAGACCGCCCCCGCGGCGGCTCCTTCCGCGCCCCGGCCGCTCAGCCTGCGCGGACGGGCCTTCAAGGCCCTGGCCCTCTCCCCCGAGCCGCCGCTTCCCGAGTGGCTCGCGGGTCTCGACGCGGCGCTGAAGCGCTCGCCGACCCTGCTGAAAGGCCGGGCCGTCATCCTCGACTGCGCCCAGCTCAAGCCCGAGCCGGACGCCCTTGAAACCTTGATGCGTGAACTCCGGGCGCGCGGCATCGCGGTCCTGGGCATCGAGGGTGCCGACACGGTCCCCGAAGGTCTGCCGCCGCTCCTGATCAAGGGCCATCCGTCCGAGCGGCTCGAGATCCCGAGCATACCGGCCGAGCCGGAGCCGCAGGTGGTCACGTCGATCACCGTCGAGGGCTCGGTCCGCTCCGGCCAGAGCGTCATCAACCCGACCGGCGACGTGACCGTGATGGGATCGGTCTCCTCGGGGGCCGAGATCCTGGCCGGCGGTTCCATCCACGTCTACGGCGCCCTGCGCGGCCGCGCGATCGCCGGAGCCGCGCGCAACCCGCGCGCTCGAATCTACTGCCGCAAATTCGAACCCGAGTTGCTGGGGATCGACCGCCTCGTGCGGACGGCGGAGGACATGGGTACGGCCCTGCGCGGCAAGGCCGCCCAGGTCTGGCTCGATGGCGGCAACATCCGAATGGCAAGCTTAGACTAAGTAAGCTCTGGATTAAGGGAGATCGACGCGTGGCAAAGGTTCTCGTCGTCACATCGGGCAAGGGCGGCGTCGGCAAGACGACGACGACCGCGGCCCTCGGAGCGGCCCTGGCCCAGGGCGGGCAGAGCGTGTGCGTCGTCGACTTCGACGTCGGCCTGCGCAACCTCGACCTCGTCATGGGTGCCGAGCGCCGGGTGGTCTACGACCTCATCAACGTGGTCAACGGCGACGCCAAGCTCCCGCAGGCGCTGATCAAGGACAAGCGGCTGGAGACCCTGCACCTGCTGCCGGCCTCGCAGACCCGCGACAAGGACGCGCTCACCGACGAGGGCGTCGCCCGGGTGATGGACGAGCTGCGCGCGAAGTTCGACTGGGTGATCTGCGACTCCCCGCCGGCATCGAGCGCGGCGCCCAGCTCGCCATGCACCACGCCGACGTGGCGGTGGTCGTGACCAACCCCGAGGTCTCCTCGGTGCGCGACTCCGACCGGATCATCGGCCTCCTCGATTCCAAGACCGCCAAGGCGGAGAAGGGCGAGGACATGGAGAAGCACCTGATCCTCACCCGCTACGACCCAATGCGGGCCGACCGCGGCGACATGCTCAAGACCGAGGACGTGCTCGACATCCTGTCGATCCCGCTGCTCGCGATCATCCCGGAGAGCCAGGAGGTGCTGCGCGCCTCGAACCTCGGCTGCCCGGTGACCCTGAACAACCCGCTCTGCGCGCCGGCGCGGGCCTATGCGGACGCGGCCCGCCGGCTCAAGGGCGAGACCGTGCCGATGAGCCTGCCGGTGGAGCGCAAGTCCTTCCTCGACAAGCTGTTCATGCGGAGGGCGGCGTGAGCATCCTGGGACTGTTCCAGAAGCGCAGCTCCGGCGCGGTCGCCCGCGACCGCCTGCAGCTGATCCTCGCCCACGAGCGCGCGGAGTCGGGTCGCCCCGACCTCGTGATCCAGCTCCGGGAAGAGATCCTGGCGGTGATCGCCAACCACGTCGCGGTCGAGCCCGACAAGGTGAAGGTCACCCTGGAGCGCGGCGAAGGCGTTTCGACCCTCGGCCTCGACATCGAGCTTCCGCTCGGTGCCTCGGCCAAGCTCGACGCCAAGCTGGCGGCCAAGCTCGCCGAGGTCGCGGCCAATAAGGGGTCGGCCAAGCCGGCCTCCACCAAGAAGGCCGCTTGAGCCGGGCGGGGACCGTCCCCGCCGGACTGACGGACTTAGAGCCGCGCCCGGCCAGCCGGGTGCGGCTTTGCCATGTCGGGCCGTCGTCATGCTGCAATCTCGGCTCTCGACCGGGCACGCCGCCGCCCCATGTCGGGATCCTCGGGGGAGGCCGATGAGAGGAGCGCCATGCCGAGCGCAACCACGGACGATGGAATCCACCTCCATTACGAGGAGAGCGGGCGGGGAACGCCGCTGATCTTCGTCCACGAATTCGCGGGCGATCACCGCAGCTACGAGGCTCAGCTGCGCCATTTCGGCCGCCGCTTCCACGTCGTCGCGTTCAACGCGCGCGGCTACCCGCCGTCGGACGTTCCGGATTCCGTCGCCGACTACTCGCAGGCGCGCGCTGCCGACGACATTCTGGCCATCCTCGACCATCTCGGCGCGCCGAAGGCCCATGTCGCCGGCATCTCGATGGGGGCCTTCGCGACCCTGCATTTCGGCCTGCGGCACCCCGACCGCGCCCTGTCGCTGTGCCTCGGCGGCTGCGGCTACGGCGCGGAACCCGAGCGGCAGGCAACATTCCGCGCCGAAACCGATGCCACCGCGGAGATGCTCCGTCGCGACGGCATGGCCGCCTTCGCGGAGCGCTACGCCTATGGGCCGACGCGGGTGCAGTTCGAGGTCAAGGATCCACGAGGCCATGCCGAATTCAAGCGGATGCTCGCCGAGCATTCGGCCCTCGGCTCGGCCAATACCCAGGCCGGCGTGCAGAAGGGCCGCCCGTCGCTCTACGATCTCACGGACGTCCTGGGCCGCATGACCGTCCCGAGTCTGATCGTCGCCGGCGACGAGGACTGGCCCTGCCTCGCCCCAAGCCTGATGCTGAAGCGGGTGATCCCGTCGGCGGCCCTCGCGGTCCTGCCCAATACCGGCCACGCCCTCTCCGTCGAGGAGCCGGATGCCTACAACCGTCTGCTCGACGATTTCCTGGCGCAGGTGGAGAGCGGTCGCTGGCCGATGCGCGATCCCCGGGCGATCTCGGAGACCATCACGGGGATCAAGGGCTGACCGGATCGCGGGGGATCAGCCGGAACAGGGCCGGCCGGTCCGGCTGCGTCGTCACCACCGCCTGCGGCAGGACCGGCGCGCCCTCGTCGAGAACGAGCCTGAACCGGGCCAGGATGCGCGCGAGGCACAGGACCGCCTCGCTCAGGGCGAACTGGGCGCCGATGCAGACCCGCGGGCCGGCCCCGAAGGGCAGGTAGGCGAAGCGCGGCGGCGGCGGCGCCCCGGCAGGAAGCGCCCCGGATCGAAGGCTTCCGGATCGGACCAGAGCATCCGGTGCCGGTGGAGCACCCAGGGGCTGATCATGACGATGTCGTCGGGCTTCACCGCAAGCCCGGCGACCGAATCGGGACCGAGCGCCCGCCGGACGACCACGAAGGCGGCCGGATACAGGCGCAGCGTCTCGTCGATCACCGCGCGAGTCAAAGGCAGGCGCCCGTCGGTCTGGCAGCCGGTGGGATCGGTCAGGTCGGCGGCCCGCGCCTCGGCGGCGACCCGCTCCTGTACCTCCGGGGCGAGGGCCAGCAGGTAGGCCGCCCAGAACAGCGTGCCGGCCGTGGTCTCGTGGCCGGCCAGGATCATGGTGGCGACCTGATCGCGCAGCTCCTCCGGCGTGAAGGCCGCTCCGGTGTCCGGGTTGCGCGCCGCCGCGAGCAGATCGAGGAGGTCGCGCGAGTGCGGCTTGTCCCGCTCCGCGTCCCGGCGAGCCGCGATGATCCGGTCGAGGAACGGGATCCAGCGGCGGCGGAACCGCGCGCGTGACCAGTCGAGCGGCACCGGCCAGCCCGGGGGGATCACGATGTCGAGGAGGTGGGGCCGGCCCATCCGCTCGGCGTATTCGGCGATGAACCGGCGCAGCTCCCCGCCGTGCTCGTCCATGCCCATCGAGAACATGGCGCGCCCGGCGATCTCGAGAGCGAGCCTGTAGAACGATGTGAACAGGTCCACCGGCCCCGCCGCGGCCTCGGCGGCGATCCGCTCCATCCCGTCGGTCACGGCGGCGGCGATGTGGGGCACCAGACCGTCGATCGCCCGGGGGTGAAGGCGGGCGCCAGGGTCCGGCGCTGGTGGCGCCAGGCCGAACCCTCGCTGATCAGGAGTCCGTCGCCGAGAATCGGGCGCAGGATGCGGGTTGTTCCAGTTGTGCGGGCGTAGTTCGCCTGATTCTCGACGAGGACCCGCCGGATCGCATCCGGGTCGCTCAGCACGAAGCTCGACCGCCCGAGAAGCCCCCGGCGCGTGACCGGCTCCTCGTAGGCGCGGCGGGGGAAACCCGCCAGCGCGTTGTCGCGGATCGAGCGCAGGTAGGCGGTGAGCGGCAGCTCCCGCTCCGGAGGGGCACGGTGCGGCGGCACCACGCGCGGCAGGCCGGCAAGGCTCGGGGTCGTCCGGTCCGGGGTCGCGGTCGCGTCCGAGGGTATGGGCATGTCGCGCCATCCTGTGCCGGAGACGGGTGAGCCTGTAAACCGCGGCCCGCGCGCGGTGCAGGCCGGTCACGCCTACGTCATTCCGCCGCCGTGCGCAGGCGCGTTTCGGAACCCTTCACCGGCAATCGCGTCGGGAACCGGGCGGGATCGGCCTCCGGCGACAGGCTCGCCACGAGGCTCGCCCGGGGGAGGGCGGCCTCCGTCACGTCGAGCAGCGTGTCGACGCCGCGCTCGAGATGTTCGTCCACCCGGTCCACGACGAGAATCTCCGGCTCGCGCAGGATCGCCCGCGCCAGACCGACCCGCACCCGGACGCGCTCGGCGAGCAGCTGGCCCCGGTTGCCGACCTCCTTTTCGAGACCGCGCCGCTGGATCGGCCGCTCCAGGTCGAACTCCCGGAAGACCTCGCGCGCCTCTCGCTGGATCAGCGTCTCGCCGTGCATCCGCGCCGTATCGATCCGGCCGAAGAGCAGGTTGTCGAGCACGGTGCTGCGCGGATTGATCAGGTTGGGATCGTAGGATTCGACGTCGCAGCCGTCGTCGCCGTGCATGAAGCCCTGGACTACGCCCCGTGCACCGACGATGCGCTTGGTGAGCGCCTGGTCGAGCAGGCCGAAACGCATCCTCGGCTCCACATAGGCCAGGGCCAGAGCCAGGAAGGCCGCGCTGTCCGCCTCGCTCAGGCGTCCCTCCGCGGGCAGGCGCGCGAGCCGGCGCAGGTAATCCGGCAGGGCGTCCGGGGTGATCAGAGAGAACCGCCGGAACAGCGGGTGGCCCGGCGGCACGTCGGCGAAGATGTCCTTGAGGTTGCTGGCGATGGCGACGCCCATGCGGTCCAGTTCGTCGAGGAGCTTCACCTTGTCGAGCGCGTCGCGGAACAGGGGAACGCCGGCGAGGCGGCGTGGATCGGTCAGGGACGGATCGCGGGGAACACCGAACAGCAGGTTCTCCGCCACGGTCGCCTGATCGTTGTAGTGACCCCGCGAGAACGGGATCACCAGATCGGCGAGGCCCGCCCGGACGAAATGCTCGCGCAGGTGCTCGCGCGCCGCGATCATGCGCTGGCCCACCGGCGTGTCATGGGCCACCGAGCTGAGGGCGCCGAGCCCGAACCGGTAGAGATCGTCGCCGAGGTCGAGCCGGGCGAGCAGATCGAGCAGGCGCTCGTCGAGGGCTCCGGCATCGTGGACGCCGAGCCGCGCGTAGTCGATCCAGGGGTCGTCGACGCTGTCGCAGGGATTGCCGGTCTTCACCGCCTCGTTGATCCGCGCCTTGCTGAGATCGAGGCTGTCCGTGCGCAGCGGCCGCACGCGCAGACCGTAGAGGATGTTGTCGCGCAGCGTCCCGGGAAACAGCACGGGCTGGATGCCTGCGAAGGCGATCCGATACGCGCGGGCCTGCTGCGGCAGGGTCGCCAGGTCGTGCTCGCCGATCCGGAGGGTTCCGCCGGGCGGCGATTGCAGCCCCGCCAGCGCCCGGGCGAATTCCTGCGCCACCGGGCCGGGGGAACCAGGGCGACGTGCCCGGGCAGACCGACCTCGAGATCGCCGACCTCGATCGGTGCGCCGCCCTGCGGATCGCGCAGCGACAGGCCCTCGGCGCGCAGGGGGCTGCCGAGACGCGGCGGCGCGTGCTCGGACTCGTGTTCCGCCGGCCGCAGGCGTTGCGGACCGAAATGCGCCGCCACGGTCTCGTATTTGACCTCGACGTCCAGGCGCTGCTGGTCCCAGTCGATCAGCTCCTTGAGGGGCGGAGGCAGATCGCGATAGGCCGCGAGCACCGCCACCAGCTGCCCGATGTCGAGCTGTCCCTTCAGGGCGAAGTAGCCGCCAATCGCGTAGAACAGGAACGGCGTGACCTGCGCGAGCAGGTTGTTGAGGTACTTCACCGCGAACTTGCGGCGGTAAATTCGCAGGCGCAGGTCGTAGAGCCGGTAGAGCCGGCCGCCGATCTCCGCCCGCTCCCAGCGGCCGGTGTCGTTGAGGACCACCGCCTGCAATCCGTCGAGCACCTCGGCGACGCGCCCGGCGAGGGCGCGGGACGCGATCTGGCGCTGACGGCTGAGGCGGATGATCTCGCGCCGTAGCCGCGGGATCACGATCATCTGCACGCCGACCATGCTGCCGGCCGCGATGCCGAGCCAGATGTTCTGCATCATGATGAAGGCGAGCGCGGTGGCGGCCTGGGTCCCCAGGAACACCGGCACCACGATCGCGTCGCCGATGAACGAGCCGATCGGCTCGACCTCGTCGCGGATGATCGTCGCCGTCTCGGAGGATTTCACTTCCCGCTGCGTCTCCGGCGAGAAGCGCAGCATGAGGGAGAACAGCTGGAATCGCAGCCGGCGCAGCATCCGCTCGCCGAGGATGCCCTTCTGCAGGTTGATCCAGAACTTGAACGCGCCGTTGATCAGGACGAGCGTCAGGAACAGGGTCGAGAGGCTGAGGAGCAGCTCGAACCGGTCGAGCTGAAACCCCTCGAACAGGCGCGTCGCGCCGCCGCCGAGGGCGTCCGGCCACTGGATCGTGAGTTCGAGGAACGGGGCGGTCGCCTCGCCATGCGCGTAGGCCTTGCCCGTGATCGCGTCGTTGACGATGCGCTTCGGCAGGTCGAGGGACGCGAAATAGAACGGCAGCGACGCCAGCACGACCGCGCAGATCTTGAGCTGGTCGCTCTTCGAATAGCGCCAGATGTAGGGGAACAGCCGCGGGTCAAGCGCGCGCATCGGAAACGCCCGGTGAGAGCCCGATATGGCAAAATCGCCGCCGGCTCGGTGTGCGGCCACGCACGGATCTGAGCGAAAACTCCATCGACCGCTGCGGTCCCATCCGACAAGCCTGTAGACGACCGGCGTTGCGCGCCCCGCCGCCTCGACGCGGCGGTGCGACCGAGACGCCGGTCCGCACCGTCGTCGCGTCGTCATATAGGACAGGGCGGCTGCGTGGTGGCGTCATCCGTTCACGGATTGCAGATTCCCACGGCGATGCGGGGTGTCCTCTTAAAAATGCGGAGGACTCTGCCCCGCACACGAAATCGGGAGCGCGGACCCGTCCGAACGCCCAGCTTGTCGCGTTCTTGATGATAGCGCCGGCCGAATGATGCAGAATCACTGGCGTACGGGCCGCACGGCGCTCAGGAGGCCTGTTCTCAGGCCGGCCGGTCGATGCGCGTCGGTGGTGGCGCGCCATGCTGCCCGAGGATCGTGTTCAGTGTCACTTCGGCAAGCCAGCAGCGGCCGGCTCGCGGGTCGGCGCGGCTCGATCCTGCTGTCGGTCGCCGCCCGGCCCATGGACCCGCTATCGCCGTCGATCCGGCCCGTGTCGCCCCGAGCAAGGGGGCGGCGAATCGCCACCGCCGGAAACCCTGCTCGGCCTCCGGGACGCTGGCGGCGGAACGGCGTGGTAGAATTGACCCGCCCCCGGGCGTTCATCGAACTCCGGTGAGTGAGAGTGCGCGGATCCCGAGGGCCGCGCTCATGTCGGCGGCCCTCAAAGCTGTCGTTTGGCGGAGCCGGGGTGCCCAACAGGACGCCGCCATGCGCGCGGCGGCCTTGCTCATGGCCGCGCGTCCTTATATTGCGACGCAACCACCACGACTCCGTACCTGAACCGGCGCGGACGGCCGCGCCGCGCGGCCGCCAGGGAGCCGGCACAACCCGTTTCGGGCCGCCATGAATCTGCGCAACATCGCCATCATTGCCCACGTCGACCACGGCAAGACGACTCTCGTCGACAAGCTGCTGGCCCAGTCCGGCACCTTCCGCGAGAACCAGCGGGTCGAGGAACGGGCGATGGACTCGAACGACCTCGAGAAGGAGCGTGGCATCACGA
Organism: Methylobacterium phyllosphaerae; assembly: GCA_050632685.1. Lineage (GTDB taxonomy): Bacteria > Pseudomonadota > Alphaproteobacteria > Rhizobiales > Beijerinckiaceae > Methylobacterium > Methylobacterium phyllosphaerae_A. The sequence goes on along the minus strand of JBOEFT010000002.1, from coordinate 2,684,171 downwards.
TCCTGGCGAAGGCGACCTCGGTCCTCTGGAAGGACACCCGCGTCAACATCGTCGACACCCCCGGCCACGCCGATTTCGGCGGCGAGGTCGAGCGCATCCTGTCGATGGTCGACGGCGTGATCGTGCTGGTGGACGCCGCCGAAGGCCCGATGCCGCAGACCAAGTTCGTGGTCGGCAAGGCGCTCAAGATCGGCCTCCGTCCGATCGTGGCGATCAACAAAGTCGACCGGCCGGATGCGCGCATCAACGAGGTCGTGAACGAGGTGTTCGACCTGTTCGCCGCCCTCGACGCCACCGACGACCAGCTCGACTTCCCGATCCTCTACGGCTCCGGCCGCAACGGCTGGATGGCCGATAGCCCGGAGGCCGATCCGTCGGTCGGCCTGGAGCCGTTGTTCGAACTCGTGCTGAAGCATGTGCCGCCGGCCAAGACCGAAGAAGGGCCGTTCCGGATGCTCGGCACCCTGCTGGAGGCCAACCCGTTCCTCGGCCGGATCATCACCGGCCGGATCGCTTCGGGCTCGGTGAAGCCCAACCAGTCAGTCAAGGTCCTCGACCGGACCGGCAAGGTGGTCGAGACCGGCCGCGTGTCGAAGATCCTCGCCTTCCGTGGCCTCGAGCGTGCACCGATCGATATCGGTGAGGCGGGCGACATCGTGTCGATCGCCGGTCTCGTGAAGGGCACGGTGGCCGATACCTTCTGCGACCCGCAGGTCGAGACCCCGATCCAGGCGCAGCCGATCGATCCGCCGACCGTGACGATGTCGTTCATCGTCAACGACAGCCCGCTGGCCGGCACCGAGGGCGACAAGGTCACCAGCCGCATGATCCGCGACCGCCTGTTCAAGGAGGCCGAGGGCAACGTCACGCTCAAGATCGAGGAGGCCGCCGACAAGGACTCGTTCTACGTCTCGGGCCGCGGCGAGCTTCAGCTCTCGATCCTGATCGAGACCATGCGCCGCGAGGGCTTCGAGATCGCCGTGTCGCGGCCGCGGGTGGTGTACGAGAAGGATGAGGCCGGCGGCCTGCTTGAGCCGATCGAGGAGGTCGTGATCGACGTCGACGAGGAGCATTCCGGCGTCGTCGTGCAGAAGATGTCCGAGCGGAAGGCCGAGATGCTGGAGATGCGGCCGTCCGGCGGCGATCGCCTGCGCCTCGTGTTCCACGCCCCGACCCGCGGCCTGATCGGCTACCAGGGCGAGCTGCTCACCGACACGCGCGGCACCGCGATCATGAACCGGCTGTTCAAGGCCTACGAGCCCTACAAGGGCGAGATGCCGGGCCGCCGCAACGGCGTGCTGATCTCCAACGACCAGGGCGAGGCTGTGGCCTACGCCATGTGGAACCTGGAGGACCGTGGCCCGATGATGATCGAGCCGGGCTGGAAGGTGTACCAGGGCATGATCGTCGGCGAGCACAACCGCGAGAACGACCTTGAGGTGAACGTCCTCAAGGGCAAGAAGCTCACCAACATCCGCACCACGTCGAAGGACGAGGCCGTGCGCCTCACCCCGCCGATCCGGATGACCCTTGAGCGCTCGCTGGCCTGGATCCAGGATGACGAGCTCGTCGAGGTGACCCCGAAGTCGATCCGCCTGCGCAAGGCAATCCTCGACCCGAACGACCGCAAGCGGGCCGAGCGCTCCAAGGAAAACGCCGCCTGAGCTGAACGACCGGCAACCGGGCGCTCAGGCCCGGTTGCTGATGCGGCCCTTATTCCAGGCGGCTCTCCCGTCCATCGACCCCTTATGCCGAGGGGCCTACCTCGGTGCGGCGGGCCCGAGAGGCTCGCGTGAACCCCGTGACTCCAATGCCTGTCGCGTTGAATCCCCTTCCGTCGCTCACACCTGCCGGCGCGGCCCCGCCCTCTTACGTCGTCGGCCAGGACGGCGAGGGGCATTGGGTGGCCGTCGAGACCGGCGGCCGAGCCGGGGGTATCTTCCGGACCCGTCAGGATGCGATCCGCTACGCTTCTGTCGAGACCGGCTGCCGGCCGAACGACGTGCCGTTGATCGCCGACCCCATCCCCTTCCGCCTTTCCTGAGATCCTGCGGCCGCCTCGGGTGTCACCCCGCGGCTCCGTCCGGCCCGGAGGGTCAGCTGCTTCCGGGATCGGTCTCGTCGTGCTGTCGTCCGCCGGCCGGGATCCCTTGGCCGGGCTTGCCGTCGGTCTTCTCGTTCGGGTCCTTGACCGCGTCGGGGGCGATGTTCTTCGGCTTTTCCGGCGGCGGCTTGCCGGTGTCGCGACGCTCGGTCATTCCTGATTCTCCCGCTCCGCATGAGAGTGGCCATCCGCGACCGTCGTGTCGCCGGCCGGATCTCTCGAGGCCTTTTGATCCGAATGGCCTCCGGAGGAGCCGCCGCGGACGGGCGGGGCGCGCCCCGGCTCTCCGGCTTCGCCCCACCTGTCCCTGGGTTCGGATCGCGGCGTTCCGCCGGATTCCATATCGGTGATGGCCGCCTGATCGGCGGTCTGGTGCCCGCCTCCAGACGGCGGGGTCCCGCGCGACCCGACCTTGTCGTCGGGCTTGCGGGTTACCGTTCCGGATTCTGCTCGTTGGCTTGACCATCAGCGCTTCCCGTCGTCCTGACCGACGGCGGCGGTGGCCCTGTCGATCGCTTCACCGAGATCGCTGCCGGGCTTCGTCTTATCTTCCATCTGGCCGAGCGTCTGGCGCGGCGTCTTGGGCTCAGTGTCTGCCTTGCCCTCGGGATTCTCCCGCGGCGATCGTCCGGTCTGGTCTGTCATGGCTCGTCTCGTTGCGTCTTCCCGGGACAACGGGGGCGACGCAGGAGAGTTGCCCAGATCGGGGCGGCCGCGGGCGCGCTGTTCAGCTATCCGGGCCGACGATCCGGGGCAGGACAGCCTGCATCAGCTGCCGCACCGAATCCTCGGCGGCCCCGCGATCGGCCGCCCGGGCCTCGATGGTCAGCAGATCGCCGTTCCGAAGGATCACCACGGTCGCGCCCGCACCCTTCTCCAGGGCGTAGACGCTCAACCAGCCGATCGCCGAGCCCGCGGACAGGGCGGAGAGCCGGCAATCCGGATTGCGCCGCAGACAGATCGCCTCAAGGGCGGCGAAAGTCGTCCGTCCGGAGCGGACCCGCTCTTCGGTCCCGTCGGTCAGGCGCCCGATTTGCAGCTCGATCGTCGGGGCGCCCGTGCAGGGCGTACAGGTCAGGCTGAGATGCAGGGGCTCCGCCTGCGCGGTGGCCTCCGGCCCGAGCGCCGTCCTGGCGGCCTCGGCCAGCCCGGTCAGATCGTGGCGAGCGAAGCCCAGAGCCACCGCCGCCTGAGCCCAGAGGCTGAACAGGAGAACGAGGAGGCCACGCATGAGAGACTCGCCATCCGGTCGCCCGAACAGGCGTTAACGGAATGATTTCTCAAAGTCTAGCTGCGATTTTTTGCACGCCGGTGCGATCTAACTCTGGAGAACAAGCCATTCACTAAAAATTACCGGCATATAAAGGTCTTTGTCGATGCTAGAACGTCGGCATCGTGACGGGTATTATAGGTGGCCCGACGGATACAAAGGATCAAATACTGCCGCCCATCACGGGAAAGGCGCGTGCCGGTCGGCGGCTGCGCGCGCTGGTGCGAGCGTCTCGGGGCGGCCCGAGGACCGCTCCGATGCCGCCTCGTGCTCATACGCAGTCACGCTGTTCCTGCGCATGAGCCCCAGGTCGCGAGTGACGCGTCCGCTTTTTCAGACTTCGCTGACGCTTGCGTTCGGAGCGATGCCCTAACCGATGCCGTCGAACAGCGCCGACGAGATGTAGCGCTCGGCGAACGAGCAGGCGATGGTCACGATGCGCTTGCCCTGGAATTCCGGCCGCTTGGCCAGCTCCAGCGCTGCGGCGACGTTGCCGCCGGTCGAGATGCCGCCGGGGATGCCTTCCAGGCGGGCCAGAGCTCGGGCCGTCTCGAAGGCCGCCTGGTTGCTGACCTTCAGGACGCCATCGAGGATGGTGGTGTGGAGGTTGTCCGGGATGAAGCCGGCGCCGATGCCCTGAATCTTGTGCGGTCCGGGCTGGCCGCCCGAGATCACCGGGGAATCCTCGGGCTCCACGGCGAAGATCTTCAGGTTCGGAAGGCGCGGCTTGAGCACCTCGCCGACGCCCGTGACGGTGCCGCCGGTCCCCACGCCGGCCACGAAGGCGTCGAGATGGCCCCCGGTGTCGCCCCAGATCTCCTCGGCAGTGGTCTTCCGGTGAATCTCGGGGTTGGCGGGGTTCGAGAATTGCTGCGGCATCACCGAGCCGGGAATCTCCTTCAGGAGGTCCTCGGCCTTGGCAATCGCGCCCTTCATGCCCTGAGCGCCGGGGGTAAGCGCCAGCTCAGCGCCCAGGAAGGCGAGCATCTTGCGCCGCTCCAGCGACATGGTCTCCGGCATCACCAGGATGAGTCGATAGCCACGGGCTGCGGCCGTGAAGGCCAGGGCGATGCCGGTGTTGCCGGAGGTCGGCTCGACCAGCGTGCCGCCGGGCTGGAGCTTCCCGGAGGCCTCCAGCGCATCGATCATGTTGACGCCGATGCGGTCCTTCACGCTGGCAATCGGGTTGAAGAATTCCAGCTTCAGCAGGATCTCGGCATCGACGCCATGCTCCTTCGGCAGCCGGTTGAGGCGCACCAGGGGAGTGTTGCCGATCGTCTCGGTGATGGAGCCATAGACACGGCCGTGGCCGACCTTCGCCGGTGCGGTGGGGGTATCGGCCATCGCGGAACTCCTGCTCGTAGTGACGGATCGGACAGATGTCGTGTCCGGAATGGGTCCCGCCGAAGGAACGCGTCGAAGCCGATGACTCGACCTGTCCCGGACGGGAGGCTCCGATATCGCGTTGCCGCGGCCGGAGCAATCGGGCTAAGTGCCGTTACCGAAAGTTCTTTCCGGAATCCCGTGAACTTCCGGACTGGGTTGGAAGACCATTGCTGAGTAGTCGGTTCCTGATGGAATTTCATTCTCCGCCCTGCGCCGCCGCGACCGACGGCGTCGGATCTTCGGCCGCACCCGCTGGGCGCCCCCGTCGGCGAGGGCCGACCCGCCGGGCCGGCCTGCTGGCGGGCCTCGGGCTGATCCTGGCGCGGCCGGTCCGAGCCGAGGAGACGGTCCGAGTCGTGCTCGCCACGGCGACGCCGGGCGGTGGATTTCCGGCTTTCGGAGAGACGTTCGCCGGCGCCATCGCGGCGGCCGACCCGACCATCACGATCGAGCGGCGCGCCACCGGCGGGTCGTCGGAAAATGTCGGCCTCCTTCGCGCCGGTCGTGTCGATCTCGGCCTCGTGCAGGGCGAATACGCCTCGCCCGCCCTCGCCGAAGGTGGCCGCCTGACGGTTCTGGCGCCGATGTACCCGACGCCCGGGCTGTTCGTGGTCCCCGCCGGCAGCGCGATCCACACCGTTGCGGACCTGCGCGGGCGCACCGTCGCGCTCGGCACGCACAATTCCGGGCTCACCGTCATGGGCCGCAGCGTGCTGAGCGCCTCGGGCCTCGATCCCGCGCGCGACATCCGCCCCATTCTGCTCGATCGGGCTGGCGATGGGCCGGACCTCGTCCGTGAGGGGCGCGCCGACGCGCTCTGGGGCGGCGGCCTCGACTGGCCGGGCTTTCATGCCCTGGCTGGAGACCCGGGCGGAGCCCGCTTCTTCGGGCCGTCCGAGGCGGGCATCGCACACCTCGCACAGCCCGGCTCAACCCTTAGGCGCCTCACGGTGCCGGCGGGCAGCTTCCCCGGTCAGACGGCACCGATCGAGACGGTGGGATCCTGGAGCTTCGTGCTCGCGCGCCCGGGACTCGACGATGAGACGGCCTATCGCCTCGTCCGGGCGCTGGCGCGATCGAAATTGGTCGCGGCCCAGCCGAAGAACCTCGTCGGCCTGATCCCGGCTGCGCAGGTCAATCCCGGGACCGGTCGCTTCCTGCGCGAAACCGGCGTGGCGATGCGCTGAGCGCGCGATTCCTTAGCGGAACGAGGCGACACGCCGGTCGCGCTTCCGCTCGGCTGCGGGCTGGTACGCGATCTCGGCATGATGGGTGCAGTAGGGCAGCCCCGTGATCGAGCGGGCGCCGCAGAAGCGGAATTCCGGAGTCGTCGGGTCGCCGAGCGGCCAGCGGCACATGGACTCGCGCAGGTCCATGATGGTGACGCGCTGCGAAACCGCCAGGGCCACCGGCTCAGGGGCCGGCGCAGGGGCCGGGAAGTCCGGCGCCGGGCGATGCGCCAGGATCGCCACCGGCTCGGGCGCCTGGGTCTCGACCACCGCGATGGCTGTCTCGATCTCCACGGTCTTCGCCGCGACCGTCCCGGCGGGGCTTCCTCGCCGCCGCGCGCGCGGCCGGCCAGGCCGAGGCGATGGACCTTGCCGATCACTGCGTTGCGGGTCACGCCGCCGAGTTGCGCCGCGATCTTGCTGGCACTCTGCCCGTCTTCCCACAGCCGGCGCAGAAGCGCCACGCGATCATCCGTCCAGCCGAGAACCGGTTCCATTATCCCCTCCGCCCCCTGCGGCTCGGCCGCGTTCTCGCGGGCGACGACATGCGGTCCGGTTCGCCAGGGGCCGTCTTGCAACTGGCCCTGTCCGCCGTACAGGTCGCGCCCTCGCGCGCCGGATGTCGCAAAACGTGCGACACCCTGTCTCGCCAGGCCACGTGGGAACCCTACCGCGCCGTTCGCGAGCGTTGCAAGGGTGGCCCGACACACGGCGCGTGTCGCCGCGCCGCCTGTCCACCGGCAATGATCTGTGCCGGCGGCACCGGCGGCCTGCCCGAAGCAGCCACGCTTGCGCCCCGATCACGTGAGATCGTGACCCCTTGGCAACAGCGCGGTCTTAATCTCCGTGCTCAGCCGGCTAAGTCGGAACAGGACATACGGCCAAGCTCGTTCCGTGTGGCAGAGTGGGCGTATTCGGCGGTTCGAGGTAGCGACGATGAGTGTTCGTCAGGTCAGCCTGCGCACGGCGGTGGCGTTTGGGCTGGCGGCTCAGGTCGCGGCCTGCGGCAGCGTTCCGCGGTCGCCATACACCGCCGAGCAGGCGGCGCTGGCCACCGTTCCGGGCATTCCCGGCGCGCGCGTCTTCGCCGACGCATCGGTGGATACGATCGCGGCGCTCGCCGCCAATCCGGAGCGTCGCCGTAAGGGTTTCACCTACCTGGCTCTCTCGGGCGGCGGCGGTGACGGCGCGTACGGGGCCGGCGTGCTCAACGGCTGGACCGCGTCCGGCACGCGTCCCGAGTTCACCTTGGTCTCCGGCGTCTCGACCGGCGCGCTCATTGCGCCCTTCGCGTTCCTGGGGTCGGCCTACGATCCCTACCTCACCGAGTTCTACACCAGCGGCGTCGCCGGCGAGTTGGTGGCCTCCCCAACCTCGCCAACGTGCTGTTCGGATCGGGCCTGTTCGGCGACGGGCGCCTGCGCAGCCTCATCGACCGCTACGTCACGCCCGATCTCATAAAGGCGGTGGCCGAGGAGCACGCCAAGGGCCGTCGCCTGCTCGTCGTCACCACGAATCTGGATTCCCAGCGCGCGGTGATCTGGAACATGGGCGCCATCGCAGCGAGCGGCGTGCCGAATGCCCGGGAGCTGTTCCGCGACGTTCTGGCGGCGTCCGCGAGCATCCCGGCGGTCTTCCCGCCGCAATTCATCGACGTCGCGGCGGGCGATTCCCGCTTCCAGGAGATGCATGTCGACGGGTCGGTGGTGACGCCCGTCTTCACCCTGCCGCAGACCCTGCTGCTCCGCGACGGGCGGATCCGCACCGGCGGCAAGGCCGAGATCTACGTCGTGATCAACGGCCGCCTGGAACCCGATTTCGAGGTGACGAAGGACAACACACTCTCGATCGTGGAGCGCTCGTTCACGACAGCGAGCCGCGCCCGCTCCCGTGCGACCTTGACGGCGACCTACGCCCTGGCCCGCGGCAACGGGATCGGTTTCAACCTGACCTATATCGATGAGAACGGACCCAAGGCCTCGGCCGCGAAGGGCTTCGACACCGCCTACATGCGCGCACTCTACGAGGCCGGTCTCGAGAAGGGCCGCACCGGCACCTTCTGGCAGCACACGATCCCGGCCGCTCCGACGCTCAAGGAAACTGCCAGCGCCGTGGCGAACTGAGCGCGGTCCGGGCGCTGCCGCGCGCCCGAATGGGCCGCGCGGCAGCCGGACTGGACTACCTGCCCAGGATCTTCGTCACGAGGCGGCCGATCGGCGACGCCGTGCTGGCGTTCCGGTCGTCGCGGTCGACGGGGCGGTTCTCGTTGCCGAGGATCTTGGTGACGATGCGTCCGATCAGGTTCATGGGTCGGCCCTCCGATCTCGCGCCACAACAGCGCAGCTTTCCTATCAACGGGTCAGGCGCGGGCCGCGTTCCCGGCCCGCGGCCCATGCGAGGCTTTAGACCTGCATCAGACGGATGTTGTTGGTGTTGCCGGCCGTGTGGAACGGGATGCCGGCGGCGACCACGATGATGTCGTTCGGCTTGGCGAAACCCTCGTCCCGAGCGTGTTGGCAGGCCTTGGCGGTCATCTCCTCGTAGCTGTCGACGTCCTCGGTCAGGACGCTGTGCGCCCCCCAGAGGAGGCTCAGCCGCCGCGAGGTCGCGACGTTCGGCGTAAGTGCCAGGATCGCGGCCGCGGGCCGCTTGCGCGCCACGCGGGCCGCGGTCGTCCCGCTGGCCGTGTAGGTCACGATCGCGGCGGCATGCACGGCCTCGGCGAGCACGGCCGTGGCGGTCGCCACCGCGTGGGGCGGCGTCTCCTCCTCTCCGGGCTCGGAGGCCGCTACGATCGAGTGGTAGAGCTTGTGACCCTCCACGCTGCGGATGATCCGGTCCATCATCGCCACCGCCTCGACCGGATAGCGGCCGGTGGCCGATTCCGCCGACAGCATCACCGCGTCGGCGCCGTCGTAGATCGCCGTGGCGACGTCGGACGCCTCCGCCCGGGTCGGTGCGGGCGCGCTGACCATCGAGTCGAGCATCTGGGTCGCCACGACCACCGGCTTCACCGCGAGCCGGCAGGCGCGGATGAGCTCCTTCTGCCGACCGGGGACGTCCTCGTGCGGAATCTCGACCCCGAGGTCGCCGCGGGCGACCATCACGGCGTCGGACAGGCGGATGATGTCGCTGATCCGCTCCAGCGCCTGCGGCTTCTCGATCTTCGACATGATGCCGGCGCGATCACCGATGATCCCGCGAGCCTCGATGACGTCCGACGGCTTCTGCACGAAGGAGAGGGCGACCCAGTCGACGCCGAGTTCGAGCCCGAAAGCGAGGTCCGCCCGGTCCTTCTCGGTCAGCGGCGACAGGTCCAGCAGGGTGCCCGGCAGGTTCACGCCCTTGCGGTTCGAGATCGGTCCACCGGTGATCACTTCCGCGGTGATCGCCGTCCGCTCCGGTCCGGTGACCCGCACCCGGACCCGTCCGTCGTCGATGAGCAGTTCCTGGCCGGGCACAACGGCGTCGAAGATCTCCGGGTGGTGCAGCGGGATCGACTGCTTGTCGCCGGCGGCACCGTCGAGGACGAAGCGCACCATCTCGCCGGCTTCGAGATCCAGACGGTCGCCCTGGAGCGTGCCGATCCGGATCTTCGGACCCTGGAGATCCTGGAGGATGCCGATCGGCCGGCCGACCTCCCGCTCCAGGCGGCGGATCGCGGCGTGGACCCTGGCGTGATCCGCCTGGACGCCGTGACTGAAATTCAGGCGGAACGTGTCCACCCCGGCGAGGAACAGGGCACGCAGCTGCTCCGGGGTGGCGCTGGCGGGGCCGACGGTGGCGACGATCTTGGCGTGGCGGTGACGGCGCATGCGGGTCTCGCCCTCCTGAGGCTGCCTCTTGGAACCGGGCCGGGCGATCGGTCGCACCGACGCCGCTCACATCGGTGCGAAGCGGCCCCGCGGCGAGGCCCTGTGGCGGCCGCCGCGCGATTTTTCGCGTGGCCGTCCGATTCGGCTGCCGCCTATCTCGCCGCCTCTCGGGCGATCCCGGCAAGCCCGGTCGCGAACACGTCCGCGATGAAGGCGGTCGCCTCGGCGTCGCTCATTCCCTCGGCGTCGAAGGTCGCACTCCAGATCACAGTGGATCCCGCGCCGTTCGGACGGACCGCCAGCGTGGCATTGTAGGCGCGCACCGGCAGCGGACCCTGGATGAAGCTGTAGCTGTAGCTCATGCCCGCCTCGTCGCGCGTCGTCTCCACTTCGGTGATCGTGCCCTGGCCGCCCGTCACGACGAGGCCGCGGATCTGGGCGCGGATACCGTCATCGTCGTCGTCGCCCGACAGGATGCAGCGCCGGACCTGGGGGTGCCAGAGCTGGATCGCGCAGAAATCGCCGACCAGAGCCCACACGGCCGCGGGCGGGGCCGGGATATCGCGGCTGCGGGTCACGTCGAGGGCGCAGGCCGGTCCTGCGGCGACGAGCGCGACACCGACCGCGACCAAGCGCGCGCGTTGCATGGGGCGATCTCCTCGCACTCAGCCGAGCGGCGGGTCCTGTGCCGTGCCCACGCCGCCGCCTGCGGGACAGCTATAGGGGAAGAACGCGGGTTTGTGTGGGCGCCGGGGTCCGGGCGGACCCTGCGATCGCCGGATCGAGATCCGGGAAGACGGGGAATTTCGCGCAGCCGTCCCTGTCGACGGCCGAGTACCGTGCCGACCTTGAGGCTCACATCTCGATCTCGGTCCCGACCTCGACGATCTGACGGGTCGGCAGGCCGAAATGGGCGCCGGTCCGCTCGGCGTTGCGCTTCATGAAGGCGAACAGGCCCTCCCGCCAGAGCGCCATGCCGGGCTGCGTGGGTGACGGGATGACCACCTCGTGGCCGACGAAGTAGGTCATGTCCTCCAGGTATTCCGGCGGCAACAGGCCGCTCGCCACCGCGCATTGCAGCCCTTCCGGGATGGAGGCGGTCTGCATGAAACCGTAGCGCAGCACGACCCGCTCCATGCCGGGCGTATACTTCGAGATCGCCTTGCGGATGCCCTGCGCCACCAGGGTCACTTCCGCCCGCTCGCTCGCGGGGATCACCGGCTCCTCCTCGTAGATCACGGTGATCAGGAGGATCCGCTCGTGCAGGCAGCGGCTGCGCTCCAGCAGGCGGCCGAGCGCCATCGGGATGCCCTCCGTGGCGGCCGACAAGAAGGCGGCGGTGCCGGGCAGCGTCACCGGCGGGTGCGAGGCGAGCCGGGCGAGGAAGGTCGCCTCGGACATGCGCATGGTCTGGCGGACGGATTCGAGGACGTGATTGCCCTTCATCCAGGTCAGCATCAGGAATGCGACAACGGCGGCGAGCAGCAGCGGAAACCAGCCGCCCTCCAGCAGCTTCACACTGTTGGCGGCGAAGAACACGGCGTCGATGGCGAGGAAGAAGCCGTTGACCGCCAGGACCAGGATCGGGTTGTAGCCCCAGCGGAGCGCGATCAACGCGGCGAGCAGCGTGGTGATGCCCATCAGCGCGGAGACCGCGATGCCGTAGGCACCCGCCAGCGCATCGGACGAGCCGAAGACGACGACCGCGGTGAGCGTCGCGGCGGCGAGGAGCCAGTTCACGCCGGGCACGTAGATCTGGCCGCGCTCTTCCTGATCGGTGTGCACCACCCGCATCATCGGCATGAAGCCCAGCTGGATCGATTGCTGGGTCAGCGAATACACCCCCGAGATCACCGCCTGCGAGGCGATGACGGTCGCCATGGTGGCGAGCGCGACCAGCGGGTAATGCGCCCAGTCCGGGGCCAGTCGATAGAACGGGTTCTCGATGGCGCCGGGCTCGGCGAGGAGCAGCGCGCCCTGGCCGCAATAGTGGATCAGGAGCGCGGGCAGCACGAGGCCGAACCACGCGAAGCGGATCGGCGTCGCTCCGAAATGGCCGAGATCGGCGTACATCGCCTCGCCGCCGGTCACCGCCAGGAAGGCCGCGCCGAGCATCAGGAAGCTCACGTGCCAGCCGGCGTGGAACAGGAAGTCCACCGCCCGCCAGGGATTGGCCGCCGCCAGGATCTCCGGCGCGCGCAGGATGCTGGGGACCGCGAGCACGACCAGCACCGCGAACCAGACGAGCATGACGGGTCCGAAGACGCGGCCGATGGCGGCCACGCCCTTGTGCTGGACCAGGAACAGCCCGACCAGGATGACGAGGGTGATCGGGACCACGTACGGCCCGAGCGCCGGCGCGTCGATCTTCAGGCCCTCGATGGCCGAGAGCACCGAGATCGCCGGGGTGATCGCGCCGTCGCCGTAGAGCAGGGCCGCCCCGATGAGCCCGACCACCAGCAGCAGCGCCTTCCACGTCCCCGGCCGGGCCTGCCGGGCGCCGAGCAGCGCCAGCATGGCGACGATGCCGCCCTCGCCGCGGTTGTCGGCGCGCAGGATCAGCACCGCGTATTTCAGCGACACGATCAGGATCAGCGACCACAGGATCAGCGACACCGCGCCGGTGGCCGCCGCCGGCACCGAGGCCCCGCCGGCGGTCGCCGCCTTCACGGCCTCCTTGAACGCGTAGAGCGGGCTCGTGCCGATGTCGCCGTAGACGACCCCCAGCGCGCCGAGCATCAGTGCCGTGCCCGGGCCGTTCCGGACCGCGCCGGGCTTGCGCGCCACGGGCGCCGCTCGATGATCGACCGCCGGGGCAGCCGCGGAAGGCAGGGCTTGGCTCACGGGCGGATCCGGTCGGTGGCTTCGCAGTTGCGCGAAACCCTAGCAAGTCGGTCGCGCGGCGATAGACTCCGGACTTCTCCGATGCGACCGCAACGAAGACTTGTCACTCGAACGTGGTGACAGTCGAACGACCGCGGCTCTGGTGGACCCCGCCGTTCAGGCCGCGTCGAGGCCCAGGTCGATGATCGCCGCCGAGTGGGTGATCCAGCCGCAGGAGATGAGGTCGACCCCCGAGGCCGCGACCGCCCCCACCGTCTCGCGGGTGATCCGGCCCGACGCCTCGGACAGCGCCCGGCCGTCGATCATCGCCACCGCGCGGGCCAGCTGGTCGGGACCCATGTTGTCGAGGAGCACGGCGTCGACCCCGACCGATAGGGCCTCCGCCAGCTGCTCAAGGCTGTCGACCTCGCATTCGATCTTCACGAGGTGGCCGGCTCGGGCGCGGGCGCGCGTGATCGCCGGCACGATGCCGCCGGCCACCGCCACGTGGTTGTCCTTGATCAGCACAGCGTCGTCGAGGCCGAACCGATGATTCGAGCCGCCGCCGGCCCGCACGGCGTGCTTCTCCAGGGCGCGCAGGCCCGGCGTCGTCTTGCGCGTGCAGACGATCGACGCCTTGCCGTGCGGGCGCGCCGCCTCGACCAATCCGTGGGTCGCCGTGGCGACGCCCGACATCCGGCAGAGCAGATTCAGGGCGACGCGCTCCGCGGTGAGGATCGCCCGCGCCGGGCCGTCGAGGCGTAGCACCACGTCGCCCGGTGCGACGCGGGTGCCGTCGCCGCGCTCCACCGTGACGGTCACGGCCGGATCCACCAGCGCGAACGCGATGGCCGCCGCATCGGTCCCGGAGATCACGCCCTTCTGGCGGGAGGCGATCACGCCCCGCATCCGCGCGCCCGGCGGCACGATGGCGTCGGTGGTGATGTCGCCGGCCCGGCCGAGATCCTCGAGCAGGGCGGCGCGGACCACCGGCTCCACCAGGAGCCGGGGCAGGGGCAGGATCTCGTCGGCGGGGACCGCGTGCGTCATGGGGTCAGGACCTCCTCGGAGCCCACCCGGCCGCGCTCCTCCGTCCGGAGATCGGCGAGCGTGGTCTCGGTATGGCTTGCGGCCTTCAGATGCGGGTAATCGCTGCGCCAGTGGGCGCCGCGGCTTCCCGGCGCTCCAGCGCGCCGCGGGCGATCAGCAGGGCGACGAGGGCCGCGTCGCTGGAATCCACCTCGGGCGTCAGGGCTGCGACGGCCTCCGCAAGTCCGGTGGCGTCGCGCACGACCCCGACCTGATGCTCCATCCGTGCCCGGATTGCCGTCACGTCGCCGGAGCGGCGCAGGACGTGGCCCTGGGGCACGATGGCGGCCGGCGGCGGCGCGTCGAGGCCGTCGGCGATGAAGCGCGCGTAGGCGAGGCCTTCCAGCAGGGAGTTGCTGGCGAGCCGGTTGGCGCCGTGCAGGCCCGTGGAGGAGACCTCGCCGCAGGCGTAGAGTCCCGGTACCGAGGTGGCGCCGTGGGCGTCCACCTTCACGCCGCCCATGTGGTAGTGCGCCGCCGGGCGGACCGGGATCGGCTGCACCGCCGGATCGATGCCGGCCGCCGCGCAGAGGCCCGCCACGGTCGGGAAGCGCTTCGGCATCGCGGCACCGAGGGCGCCGCGGGCATCGAGATAGACCGTGCGGCCCCTCTGCAGAGCCTGGAAGATGCCGCGGGCGACGACGTCGCGGGGTGCGAGATCGCCGCCCGCGATTCCGGCCATGACCGCCGCGCCGGTCTCGTCGATCAGCCGGGCACCCTCGCCCCGCAAGGCCTCGGTGGCCAGGGGCATCGGGTCGGCACCGGCCGCGATCGCGGTCGGGTGGAACTGCACGAACTCCATGTCGCGCATCACCGCCCCCGCCCGCGCGGCGAGCGCCAGCCCGCCGCCGACGGCACCCGACGGGTTCGTGGTCGCCGCGTAGAGGGCGCCGACGCCGCCGGTGGCCAGGATCACGGCGCGGGCCGGGATCCGGAACAGGGCGCCGTCGCGCTCGGCGACGATCCCCGCCACCGCGCCGCGGGTGTCCCTGATCAGGTCGCAGGCGCGGGCCGTGACCACCTCGACGGAGGGTGCGTCGAGCACCGCCCGCACGAGGCCTTCGAGGACGCGCGCACCGGTCGCGTCGCCGCCCGAGCGGACGATGCGGCGGCGGCCGTGGGCAGCCTCGAGACCGAGGGCCAGCGCACCGTCGTCGCTGCGGTCGAACGGGACGCCGATCCGCACCAGCCAGTCGATCAGCGCGGGGCCTTCCCGGACGACGCGGAGCGCGACGTCGGGCTCGGTCAGTCCGGCGCCGGCCGCTTCCGTGTCGGCGGCGTGCAGGTCCGCCACATCGTCGGCGCCGACCGCGGCGGCGATGCCGCCCTGCGCCCAGCCGGTCGCGGTGCCGAGGCCCAGGGTCGACGCGGTAACGAGCGTCACCGGGCGGGGTGCAAGGCGCAACGCGACGCTCAGGCCGGCGACACCGCCGCCGACCACGACCACGCGGTCGGCACAGTTCGGGGAGATGGCGTTCATCGCGTGCGCACCTGGAGCATGCGTTCGACAGCCGCCCGGGCGCGGTCGGCGAGCGTCGGATCGACCGTCACTTCGTGAGTCATCGTCTCCAGCGCGCGACGGATATTCGCCAAGCTCATCCGCTTCATGTGCGGGCACATGTTGCAGGGCTTGATGAACTCGATGTCGGGGTTCTGCGCCGCGATGTTGTCGGCCATCGAGCACTCGGTAACGAGCACCACCTGCTTCGGCCGCTTCTCGACGACGAAGTCCATCATCATCGCGGTGGAGCCGGAGAAGTCCGATTCGGCCACCACGTCGGGCGGGCATTCCGGGTGCGCGATGACGGTGACGCCCGGATAGCTGTCGCGGACGTCCCGGATGTCGGCCGGGGTGAAGCGCTCGTGCACCTCACAGTGGCCGGCCCAGGTCAAGATCTCGACTTCCGGGATCTCGGCCTGGACGTTCTGCGCCAGAAACTCGTCCGGGATCATCAGCACGCGCGGAGCGTTCAGCGACTTCACCACCGCGACGGCGTTGCCGGACGTGCAGCACAGGTCGGACTCGGCCTTCACGGCCGCGGACGTGTTCACGTAGGTCACGATCGGCACGCCGGGGTACTTGGCCCGCAGGCCGCGCACATCGGCAGCCGTGATCGAATCGGCCAGCGAGCAGCCCGCGGCCATGTCGGGGATGAGGACCGTCTTGCTAGGATTCAAAAGCTTGGCGGTCTCGGCCATGAAGTGGACGCCCGCCAGCACGATCACGTCGGCATCGACGTTCACCGCCTCGCGGGCGAGCGCGAGGCTGTCGCCGACGATGTCGGCCACCGTGTGGAAGATCTCCGGCGCCTGGTAGTTGTGGGCCAGGATCACGGCGTTGCGCTCGCGCTTCAGGCGCAGGATCGCCTCGATGTCGGGAGCCAGCGCCGGCCACTCGATCGCGGGAACGTGCCGGCTGATACGGGCATAGATCTCAGGAAGCGGCAGACCCGGGATGGGCGTGCGGGAGACGGGTGACACGGTCGCCGCCATGGCGTCCTCCATTATGCTCAGTTTGAGCATTGTGCCGTCTAACTTATGAGCGCCGGGGCCGGCTGTCTAGATATGCTAGCCTTGAGCATAAATCTTTTGCGACGCGGTGTTACGCTGCGCCGCCGAAGCCCCGACCGCTCAGCAGAAGGTCGCGGGGTCGGGACCGATCCGCCCGTCGGGCCGGTCGAGCGCCGCGATCGCCTCTATCTCGTCGGGGCCGAGTTCGAAGTCGAACAGGGCAATGTTCTCGAGAATGCGCTCGGGCCGGGCGGTCTTGGGGATCGCCACGCAACCGATCTGAACCTGCCAGCGCAGCACCACCTGGGCGGGCGTCTTCCCGTGCGCCCTCGCGAGGGCGACGACGACCGGGTCGTTCAGCTCCTTGCCCTGGCCGAGCGGACTCCAGGACTCGGTCACGATTGCGTGACGATCGTCATCGGCCCGCTGCGCCCGGCGCTGGAAATGCGGATGCAGCTCGATCTGATTCACGGCCGGTGCGACGCCGGTTTCGCCGACCAGCGTCGCGATGTGCTCGGGCGTGAAGTTCGAGACGCCGATCGACGCGACCCGCCCTTCGGCCCGGAGCTCGATCAGCGTCTTCCAGGTCTCGACGAACAGGCGCCGCTGCGGGCAAGGCCAGTGGATCAGGTAGAGATCGACGTACGAAAGGCCGAGGCGCGTCAGGCTCTCGTCGAAGGCGCGCCGGGCCTCGTCGCGACCCTGACGGTCGTTCCAGAGCTTGGTGGTGAGGAAGATCTCCTCCCGGGCGACCTGCGCGTCGCGGATGCCGCGTCCGACGCCCACCTCGTTGCCGTAGGCGGCGGCCGTGTCGATCAGGCGGTACCCCGCCTGGAGCGCACGGCCGACGAGGTCCGGCGCCTGTGCGTCGGAGAGCTGCCAGCAGCCGTAGCCGATCTGCGGAATGCGGCGCCCGTCGTTGAGGGCGAGGGTCGGGACGGGTGCGGCCATGCGATCAGCTTTCGGGAGCGTGTTCGGGATCCCCGATATCGTCATCGACCGACGGGTGTGGAAGCGCATCGTTCCCGCGAGCGGAGCCAAGCAACCCTGTGCGGCGTCCGTCATGAGGAGGGGCCTAACACGGCTCGCTGCCCTCGCAATGACCGATGAGATGCGGTCGCGAGCCGGCCCGCACGCCCCCGGATACGGACCAGCCGCGATGAACGGGCGCAGTCTGGACCGGATCTAATTCATCGGGGCCTGCGTTGGCACGCAGAATTCCAGGCCGCGTCGCATCCCGATGCGTCGCACACGGGCGGGATGGCAGCATGACCGATCAAACCCCGAAGTCGCCGTTCGCCCTGACCCGGCGCGCCGTCGTGGAGGGCTGCGCGGTGGCCGGGGCAATGGGCGCCCTCGGCTTCCGGCTCGCACCCGCCGTCGCGGCGCCGGGCGATCCCGCCCCGCAGACCCTGCCGGTGCGGCTCACCGTCAACGGGCAGGCGCACGATCTCGTCCTCGATACGCGCACCACACTTCTCGATGCCCTGCGCGAGCACTTGGCGCTGACCGGTACCAAGAAGGGCTGCGATCATGGCCAGTGCGGCGCCTGCACGGTGCTCATCGACGGGCGGCGGATCAATGCGTGCCTGACGCTCGCGGCGATGCACGAAGGTGATCAGGTCACTACGATCGAGGGCTTGGCCGACGGCGACACGCTCCACCCGATGCAGGCGGCCTTCCTGAAGCATGACGGCTTTCAGTGCGGCTACTGCACGCCGGGCCAGATCTGCTCGTCTGTGGGCATGCTGAGCGAGGCCAAGGCCGGCTGGCCGAGCCACGTCACCGAAGACGTCGCCGCGACGCCGACGCTCAGCGACGCCGAGATCCGCGAGCGGATGAGCGGCAACATCTGCCGCTGCAGCGCCTATCCGAACATCGTCGCGGCGATCCGCGACACCGCCGCCAGCAATCTGTGAGGGGGCGGAGATGAAGGCCTTCACCTACGAGCGTCCCGCGACCGTGCAGGAGGCGGCCAAGCTCGCGGCCGAGCGGCCGAACGCCAAGTTCATCGCTGGCGGAACCAATCTCCTCGACCTGATGAAGCTTCAGATCGAGACCCCGGCGACGCTGATCGACGTCAACCGGTTGCCGCTCGATAAGGTCGAGGCGACGGGAGAGGGCGGGCTGCGCGTCGGCGCGCTGGTGCGGAACTCCGACCTCGCCGCCGACCCGCGGGTCCGGAAAGACTACGCCGTGCTCGCGAAGGCCCTGCTGGCCGGCGCCTCGGGCCAGCTCCGCAACAAAGCGACGACCGCCGGCAACCTTCTCCAGCGGACGCGCTGCTACTACTTCTACGACACGGCCATGCCCTGCAATAAGCGCGAACCGGGCTCGGGCTGCGCAGCGATCGGCGGGTTCAACCGCATCATGGCGGTTGTGGGCGCCAGCGACGCCTGCATCGCTACCCATCCGTC
The DNA here is from genome assembly GCA_050632685.1 of Methylobacterium phyllosphaerae. Lineage (GTDB taxonomy): Bacteria > Pseudomonadota > Alphaproteobacteria > Rhizobiales > Beijerinckiaceae > Methylobacterium > Methylobacterium phyllosphaerae_A. The sequence goes on along the minus strand of JBOEFT010000002.1, from coordinate 2,665,527 downwards.
CGACATGGCCGTGGCCATGCGCGCCCTCGATGCCACCGTCGAGACGATGGATCCGAACGGGCAGGCGCGGACGATCCCGATCGCCGACTTCCACCGGCTTCCCGGCGACACGCCGCAGATCGAGACAGACCTGCGCAAGGGCGAGATCATCACGGCCGTCACGCTGCCGAAGCCAGTGGCCGGCATGCACATCTACCGCAAGGTCCGCGACCGGGCGTCCTATGCCTTCGCGACCGTCTCGGTCGCCGCCGTGATCGCCGGCGCGGAGGGCGGCAAGCCCCAGGCGGCGCGGCTGGCCTTCGGCGGCCTTGCGCACAAGCCCTGGCGCGTGACCGAGGCCGAGGTGGCTCTGGTGCAGACCGGCTCCGCCGATGCCGCGGCCGATGCAGTGCTGAAGGGCGCCCGCGGCTACGGCAGCAACGACTTCAAGATCCCCCTGACCCGGCGGACCCTGCGCGCCGTGGTGGCGCAGGCGACCCGCGCGTAAGCCCTCCGATCAAGGACCCTCCCATGGAGATGAACCAGCCGATCGGGCGGACGCCCCTCGACGACCGTTCCGACGGGCTCGTCGGCAAGCCCCTCGACCGGGTCGAGGGCAAGCTCAAGGTCACGGGCCACGCGCCCTACGCCTACGAGACGCGGGTGCTGAAGGACCCCGCGTATGGGTACATCGTGCCGGCGACCGTCGCGGCCGGCACGATCCGGTCGATCGATGCCGAGGCCGCCCGCAAGGCGCCCGGCGCGATCCTGGTGATGACCTACGAGAACGTGCCCGAGCAGGGTGAGAAGAAGGAGCAGGTCTGGCCGCAGCTCCAGGGCCGGGAGGTCAAGTTCTACGGCCAGCCCGTCGCCTTCGTGGTGGCCGAGACCTTTGAGCAGGCGCGGGCCGCCGCCATGCTGGTGAAGGTCCGCTACGATGCCGCGAAGCCCAAGGGGCTGCTCAGGGACAACTTGGCCGCGGCCTACGAACCGAAGCCGGTCAACTCGCCCCCGGATTCGAAGCTCGGCGACTTCGACGCGGCCTTCTCAGGCGCACCCGTGAAGCTCGACGTGGAATACGTCACCCCGAACCAGATCCACGCGCAGATGGAGCCGCATGCCACCATCGCGTCGTGGGACGGCGACGGGGTGGTGCTCCACACCGCCAACCAGATGCCGAACCGGGGTCAGAAGGCCCTCGGCTCGGTGCTCAAGCTGCCGCCCGAGAAGGTGCGGATCGTCAGCCCCTATATCGGCGGCGGCTTCGGCGCGAAGCTGCAGGTCCAGCCGGAAGCCACGCTCGCGATCCTGGCCTCGAAGCTGATCCAGAGGCCCGTCAAGGTCGCGCTGAGCCGCCAGCAGGAGTTCCACGTCGCCACCCATCGCACCGACACGATCCAGCGGATCCGCCTCGGCGCCGACTCGGACGGGCGGCTCACCGCGATCAGCCACGAGATCGTGGTCTGACACGGCGGACGGCGACGGCTTCTTCGAGACCTCTGCCAATGTGACCCGCTCGCTCTACGCGGCGCAGAACCGTGTCACGCGTCACCGGCTCGTGAACCTCAACATGCCCATCGCCTCGGCGATGCGCGCACCGGGGGAGGCGGTGGGGCAGCTCGCCTTCGAGTGCGCCATGGACGAGCTGGCTGAGCAGCTGAAGATCGACCCGATCGAGCTGCGGGTGCGCAACGAGCCGGCCGAGGATCCCGAGAAGAAGGTGCCGTTCTCGACCCGCCAGCTCGTCCCCTGCATGCGCGAGGGCGCACGCCTGTTCGGCTGGGACAAGCGGCAGGCGGCGGGCAGCCGGCGCGAGGGCAGCTGGCTCGTGGGCCTCGGCATGTCGGCCGCTGCCCGCCTCAACCCGTTGATGCCGTCCTCCGCCAAGGTGCGACTCGGGCCGGATGGCGTGCTCGTGGTGCGGATGGCGATGACCGACCCGGGCACCGGCACCTACACGATCCTGACGCAGATCGCCGGCGAGATGCTCGGCCTGCCGCCGGAGCGCGTGCGGATCGAGATCGGCGATACGGACTTCCCGTACGCGTCGGGCTCCGGCGGTTCGTTCGGGGCAGCCTCGGCGGGTTCGGCCCTTTATGTCGCCTGTGACACCCTCCGGCAGGCGCTGCTCAAGGCCGGCGATCCTGAACCCCGATGGCGCCGTCTTCCGCGACGGGTCCGTGACCTCCGGCAACCGGACGGAGGCGCTCACCGACCTTGCGCGAACGGGCCTTGAGGCCTCGGGCGAGATCAAGCCCGGCGAGATGAAGCAGAAGTTCTCGCAATACTCGTACGGCGCGCATTTCGCCGAGGTCGGCGTCGATGTGGATACCGGCGAGATCCGGCTGCGACGGATGCTCGGAGTCTTCACCGGCGGCCGCATCCTCAATCCCAAGACCGCGCGCAGCCAGGCTATCGGCGGGATGACCTTCGGCGTCGGTGCGGCCCTGATGGAGGATGCCGTGGTCGATCCGCGATACAGCTATTTCGTCAATCACGACCTGGCCGAATACCATGTTCCGGTCCATGCCGATCTTCCGGAGATCGACGCGGTGTTCCTGCCCGAACTCGACGACAAGGCGAACCCCTCAAGAACAAGGGACTCGGGGAGCTCGGCATCTGCGGCGCCGGCGCCGCCCTCGCCAATGCCGTCCACAATGCAACCGGCATCCGCGTACGCGACTATCCGCTGACCCTCGACAAGATGCTCAAGGGCTTCGACGAGCAGGAAGGGCAGGCGCAGCGGCGCACCTGAGGCCTGCGGATCGGCGCGTCGGGAACTGTCGGCCCCGGACCTCGGCATCGCCGCCGCGCGGGCGACCGCATCCGGACGCGCGCCGTTCGGGATCGAGGCCGCCTCGGGAAGCCGTTGCGGCACCCCGAGCGTCGTCCGCATTGAAAACGGCGGCGTTCGCAAGCATATCGCCCCCGCAATTTCCCCCATGCGGAGGCATCACCCGTGAGCGAGACGATCGAGCGGCACGAATTCGGGGCGGAGGTAGGCCGGCTCCTCGACCTCGTCGTGCACGCTCTCTATTCCGACCGCGAGATTTTCCTGCGCGAACTGGTCGCCAACGCCGCCGACGCGATGGATCGGCGTCGGTTCGAGGCCCTGACCTCGGCGGCGAGCGCCCTGCCGCCGGACGCCAAGGTCCGCATCGCCCCCGACAAGGAGGCGCGGACCCTGACCGTCTCGGATGCCGGCATCGGCATGACGAAGGAGGACCTCGCCACTAACCTCGGCACCATCGCGCGCTCCGGCACGCGGGCGTTCTCGCAGACGCTGGAATCCGCCAAGGCCGAGGACCGGCCGAGCCTGATCGGCCAGTTCGGCGTGGGCTTCTACTCGGCCTTCATGGTGGCCGACCGGGTCACCGTCACGTCGCGCCGCGCCGGGAGCGACGAGGCCTGGGCCTGGGCCTCGGAAGGCCAGGGCAGCTACACCCTGGAGCCGGCGACCCGCGCCGAGCCCGGTACCGATATCGTCCTGCACCTCAAGGAGGACGCGGACGAGTATCTGGAGCCCTACCGGCTCGATCACCTCGTGCGGAAATGGGCCGACTTCATCACCGTGCCGATCGCCGTCGTGCGCGATGGCAAGGACGAGATCGGCCAACCAGGGCACGGCGCTCTGGCGCAAGGCGAAGTCCGAGGTCACCGAGGAGCAGTATGAGGAGTTCTACCGCTCCGTCGGCATGAACTTCGACAAGCCCTGGGCGACGCTGCATTGGCGTGCCGAGGGGCAGCTCGAATTCTCCGCGCTGCTGTTCATCCCCGGGTCCAAGCCGTTCCAGGCCCTCGACAACGACCGCCAGAGCAAGGTCCGGCTGCATGTCCGGCGGATGTTCATCACCGACGAGGCCGAGCTGCTGCCGCCCTGGCTGCGCTTCGTCCAAGGCGTGGTCGATACCGAGGATCTGCCGCTCAACGTCTCCCGCGAGATGCTGCAATCGACGCCGGCCTTGGCGCGGATCCGCCGGGCGGTCACCGGCCGCGTCGTGTCGGAACTCACCAGCCGCGCCAAGGACGCCGCGGGCTACCAGCCGTTCTGGGAGAATTTCGGCGCCGTCCTGAAGGAGGGCATCTACGAGGATTTCGAGCGCCGGGGTGAGATCGCGCCGCTCCTGCGCTTCCGCTCCTCGTCGGTGGACGGCTGGACGTCGCTGCCCGAGTACGTGTCCCGGATGAAGGACGGCCAGGAGGCGATCTACTACCTCGTCGCCGACGATGCCGAGGCGCTGACATCGTCGCCCCAGCTCGAGGGCTTCAAGGCGCGCGGACTCGAGGTGCTCCTGCTCTCCGACCACGTCGACGCCTTCTGGCCGGACCAGCTCGGCACCTTCGAGGAGAAGCCACTCCGCTCGATCACGAAGGGTGGCCTCGACCTGTCGAAGTTCACCCTCGAGGGCGAGCAGCCGGAGGCGCCGGAGGGCATCGAGGCGTTCGTGGCGGCTGTGAAGGCGGCGCTCGGCACCGAGGTCTCGGACGTGCGCCTCACCGATCGGCTGGTCGATTCGGCGGTTGTCCTGTCGGCCGGTACGGGCGGACCCGACCTGCAGATGCAACGGCTCATGCGCCGGGCCGGTCGGGCCGGCGCCGGCCAGCCTGTCCTGGAGATCAACCCCGTCACCCGCTGATTCGCGTGCTCGCCGCGGCGCCCGAATCGGATCTGCCGCAGGCTGCCGGCACGCTGCTCGACCTCGCCCGCATCCAGGACGGCGACAGCCCGCGCGACCCGGCGGCCTTCGCCCGGACGGTGGCGGCGGCCCTGGCGGCCGCGCACGGCGCGTAGGACTACGGAGACACGCGCCGTGCGACTGCGCGCTGCGTGTGTCTCCACACACAACCCAGCCGGATGATTGCAGGTTCGGTTGATCATTCGGAAATGGTAGAGCCATAACTTCGCCACCGGTCGGGCGCATTGCCCGGTCGATGGCGCGGGCGCGGTGGGGGCCGCAGGCGTCTGAGCCGATCCCTCTCGCGCGCGCTTCCTGCGCGCCTCACGGACGCTGCATGAACCCGGTCGAGGCTGAAGCCGGCAACGGACAGGCGGTCGCGGCGGCGCGGACCCAGGCTCATGCGCGGGCGTACCGCCATAGCGGCCGAGTCCGCACGATGCGACGCCTGATTCCCGTGGCCGCCGGCGGCTCGGTGGCGCTGCTCCTAGCCTACCTGTTCAATCCGTTCGCGGCCCGGCTGCCGGGCGTCTCGGTCGGTCCGGTGACGCTGGCGGGCTCCAAGGTCCGGATGGAGAACCCCCGTCTGGCCGGCTTCCGTCAGGGCACGCGCGGCTACGAGGTCACGGCGGATGCCGCCCTGCAGGACGTCCGCAAGCCGAGCCAGATCGAACTGCAGCAGATGCGCGGCCACATCGCCACCGACGACCAGGGCGGTGTCGCACGCCTCTCGGCCGCCTCAGGCCTGTTCGATACCGCCCGCGAGGCCCTCGACCTGAAGGATGATATCCGGATCTGGACCGACAAGGGCGAAGAGGCGCGCCTGCGCTCGGCCGCCGTGGCGTTCAAGACCGGTGCCATCAGTTCGCAGGAGCCCGTCACCGTGTCGAGCCCGCGGGCCACGGTGAATGCCGACACGCTGGACGTGGTCGAGAGCGGCAAGCGAATTTCCTTCGTGGGCAACGTGCACGTGGTCATCGTGAACGAGGATCCGGCGCAGAAGGCGACGGGCCGCATCCTGACCTCGGATGCCGAAGCCGCGGACGGCCGCCGATGAGCACGCACCGCATCCTCGGCGCCGCCTTCGCGGCCGGGCTGCTCCTCGCCGGCCCGGCCCTGGCCGAGAAGCCGGCGCGCAAGGACTCGCCCTTCGGCAATATCGGCGGCAGCGGCAAGGATCCGATCAAGATCGACGCCGACCGGCTCGACGTGTTCGACCGGGAGAACAAGGCGGTGTTCGCCGGTAACGTCGTGGCCGTGCAGGGCGACAGCACGATCCGCTGCTCGACCATGACGGTGACCTACAAGCGCGGCAAGGACGGACCCGGCAAAGGTACCAAGGCCGAGGGGGTCAAGGCCGAGGCGAAGGACGACGGCGCGGATCCGGCACCGCCCCGGAATCCCGCCGAGAACGGCATCCAGAAGGTGGATTGCGCCGGCCCGGTGACGGTGGTGCAGAAGGATCAGGTCGCCACCGGCGACCACGCGGTGTTCGACCAGGATGCCAAGCGGATCGTGCTCACCGGCAATGTCGTCCTGAGCCAGTGCCAGAACGTCACCCGCGGACAGCGGCTGGTCTACGACATGAACACCGGTCGGGCGAACATGGACCCGGTTGCGGGGGGCCGTGTCTCGGCCCTGTTCGTGCCCGGCGATAAGGCGGACGCCAAGGACGGCAAGGCGAAGGGCTGCGCGCAGCCGCCACCCAGGCCGAAGGCGCAGGTCGATTGAGCGGCGCCGTGGCGTTCCAGGCAGGCCCGCAGGAGCCGGCGGGCCGCACGGGTTGGCTCGGCCGCCTGTTCGGCCGGCGGGCGCGGCAGCCGGACGGCGCCGCCTCCGAGGCCGACGGCTGGTCCGCGGCCGAGGAGGGCGGCCTCGGGATCCTCAGCGTGCGCGGCCTGCGCAAGAGCTACGGCGCCCGCACGGTGGTCTACGAGGCCGGCTTGACGGTCCGCACCGGCGAGGCCGTGGGGCTGTTGGGGCCGAACGGCGCCGGGAAGACCACGATCTTCTACATGATCACCGGGCTGGTGGCGGCCGACCGCGGCCACATCACCCTGGACGGCCTGCCGATCACCCACCTGCCCATGTACCAGCGGGCGCGGCTCGGTATCGGTTACCTGCCCCAGGAGGCCTCGATCTTCCGGGGCCTCTCCGTCGAGGACAACATCCGCGCGGTGCTGGAGGTGGTCGAGCCCGACCGCAAGGTGCGGGCGCGCAAGCTCGATTCGCTGCTCGAGGAGTTCGACATCGCGCGCCTGCGCAAGGCGCCCTCGATCGCCCTCTCGGGCGGCGAGCGGCGGCGCTGCGAGATCGCTCGGGCGCTCGCCTCCTCGCCGACCTTCATGCTGCTGGACGAGCCCTTCGCGGGCATCGACCCGATCGCGGTGGGCGACATCCAGGATCTTGTGAAGCACCTGAAGCAGCGCGGCATCGGCGTGCTGATCACCGACCACAACGTCCGCGAGACGCTGGGCCTGATCGACCGCGCCTACATCGCCCATTCCGGCCGCATCCTCACCGAGGGCACCCCCGAGGAGATCGTGGCGAACCCGGATGCGCGGCGGCTCTACCTCGGCGAGGATTTCCGGCTCTAGCCGCACCGTCGTCGCCGCGCCCGCGGTGACGGGGCGGGAGATCGCTCACCCCTTCCAGTTATTCAGCGCCGCGAACGGGCTGTCCGAGCCCGTGGGCTTCTCCGGGTTCAGCACCGGCTCCACCTGGGCGATCGCGTCCGCCATCGAGAAGGCTGAGCCGCTCTGCAGCCGGCCGCCCGCCGCGTCGCGGTGGCCGCCGCCGCGGAACAGGCGGGCGCCGTCGAGCGCCGTACCGTCGTTGGACCGGAACGACAGCGTGCCCATCCGCTGGACGTTGACCACGCGCTTCGCCCGGCCCGCATCCATGATCAGGTCTGAGACCCGCTGGAAGGTGCCCGAATCGAGTGCGAAGGACAGGAGCGTCCCATCCTTCAGCGGACGGAACAGGGAATCGGAGCGGGCGAGCGCCCGCGCGAGGCGCATGCGCGTCGTCAGGGCCGGGTCGTCGTCCAGCGCGTCGCGCAACAGGGCGTCGACCACGCCGGTGCGGATCTCCGGGGCGCGGCGCTCCAGCTCGGCCGGGCTCGCCCCGTCTCGCAGGGCGGCGGCCGCCGCGAGGAGGATGTCGGAGACGAACCGGTCGTGCCAGGGATGGCCGACCGGCACGTAGCTCGACACGACCTCCCAGAACATCTCGTCCAGGGCGAGGCCGCCGCGGAAGGCGGGGTTCTCCTTGCGCCACAGGTCGACGGCATCGACCGCGGACAGCAGGCACGACAGGTCGATCTCGGGCTCGCGGTCCGCGAACAGCGACCGGTGGTCGAAGGTCATCCGCGTGGCGCAGATGTCGTCCTCGATCAGCACGGCGATCTCCGGATCGCCCAGGTCGATCCGATGGAGCGCCGGGCGGTTGGCGTCCGCGGTCGCCTCAAGGCCCAGCCGGCGCATCTGGTCGAGGGACGAGGCGTGATGATCGAGAACCACGAGGCGATGCTTCTGCCCGTCCTCACGGCGCCGGTTCATCGCGGCGAACTTCTTCAGGCCCGCGATCGTCTGCTCTTCCAGACCGAGGTCGGTCATCAGCAGGATCTCGCTCTCGGCCGCGCGGCCGAGGCGCTTGATCTCGTCCTCGAACACCGGGCCGACATCGCTGTAGCGGGGCACGTGGACGACGCGCTCGACCGTCGCGCAGGCCGCGGCGACCGTGGAGGCCCCGTAGCCGTCGAGGTCGTGGTGGGTGATCTGGATCAGGCGCAACGGTACGAACTCGAAAGGTGACGAAGCGGGCGGTCTACGACGCCCGGCGCCGGGAGGCGAGGGGCGAAGGCCCTTCCGTCCGGCGGCGTTCGGTGCAGAATGCGCCCGGCCGTCACGAGTCGCGAAGGACCGGCCGGCCGCGGAGACCCCGAAGGGGCCCGTCACACGGGGAGGACACGATGGCCCTGGCCGCAACGCCGCGCGTGCGCCGCATCCAGACGATCTCGCTCGCCCTCCTCGTGACGGCGGGCGTCGTGAACTACGTCGACCGGGCCACCCTGGCGGTGGCCAACCCGCTGATCCGGGAGGATCTCGGCCTCTCGATCCCAGAAATGGGATTGCTGCTCTCGGCCTTCCTCTGGGCCTACGCCTTCGCCCAGCTGCCCGCCGGCGTGCTCGCCGACCGGCTCGGACCGCGCCTGACGCTGACGCTCGGCCTGACCTGCTGGTCGTTCGGCCAGATGCTCGGCGGCGCGGTGACCTCGTTCTGGCAGTTCGTCAGCGCGCGGATCGTGCTCGGGATCGGCGAGGCCCCGCATTTCCCGACCTGCGCCCGGGTCTCCCGCGACTGGTTCAACATCCGCCAGCGCGGCACCGCCACCGGGATCTGGAACTGCGCCTCCTCGCTCGGGACCTTCCTCGCCCTGCCGCTGCTCACCTTCCTGATGGTGAGCTTCGGCTGGCGGGCGATGTTCGTGATCATGGGCGGGGTCGGGCTCGTGCTCGCAGCGATCGTCTATGGGGTCTTCCGCAACCCGCGCGAGACCGACCTGACGCCGGGGGAGCGCGCTTTCCTGGAAGAGGGCGATGCCCCGAATGCCAGCCGCCCGGTCACCTGGAGCGCGTGGCGCCGGCTCTTCGGCTTCCGGACCAGCTGGGGGATGATCGTCGGCTATTTCGGCTGCATCTACATGACCTGGCTCTACACCGCTTGGCTGCCGAGCTACCTGGAGATCGAGCGGCATTTCACCCTGCAGAAGACCGGCCTCGTCGGCTCGATCCCCTTCGCCTTCGGGGTCCTGGGCGGGATCCTGGGTGGCCGCGTGGTCGACATGCTGGTCCGCCGGGGCGTCGATCCGATCCGCAGCCGCAAGATCCCGATGGTCGCCTCCCTGGTGGCGACCGCCGCCTGCACGGTGGTGGCGGCCCTGACGCCGAGCGACACCCTCGCCGTCGCCTGCATCTCGGCCTCGCTCTTCCTCGTCTATGTAAGTTCGTCCTCGGCCTGGGCGATGGCCTCCGTGGCGGCACCGGCGAGCTGCACGGCGTCTCTCGGCGCCATGCAGAATTTCGGCGGCTACATCGGCGGCGCCCTGGCGCCGACCGTGACGGGCTTCATCGTCGGCGGCACGGGCCATTTCTCCATGGCCTTCATCACCGGAGCGGTGATCGCCCTGGTGGCGGCGCTCGGCTACTGGACGCTGATCCAGGAACCCATCGCCGACGAGGCGCCCGCCGATCCGCTCGTCGGCGCGCTCGGGGCCGCGCGCTAGGGAGGCGGATGACCTCGGATCGCGTCACCCCCGCAGGTTCGGCGCGGCCAGGATCAGGTCGCGCAGATGCGTCCGGGCCGTGAAGCTGTCGCGCATCAGGTCCACGAATGTGGCGGCCGGCCCGTCCCAGTCGTGGCGCGCCGCGTGGGCCCGGGCGGCGCTCGCGTCGAAGGGCAGCCGCCCGTCGATCGCCGCCGCCATCAGCTCTGCGAGGCGGTCCAGCCGGTCGGGCGCGTCCGGGTCGAAGTAGCTCGCCGCGCTGCCGCCGGCCTCCGGAATGGCCGTGAGGCTCGAAGCGATCACCGGCGTTCCCCGGGCGAGGCTGTCGAGGACCGGGATCCCCCAGCCCTCGCCGCGGCTCGGGAAGACCAGGGCGGCGGCCCGGGCGTAGAGATCGGACAGGCCCCGGTCGTCGATGCCGGCGATGTGCACCGCGTCCGGTGTCCGGGCGAGGCGGTCGAGGGTCTCGGGCCGCTCGCCGTCGCCCTTGCCGACCACGATCAGCCGGGCCGCGCCCGCCGGCAGCCGCGCGAAGGCATCGAGGACGAGGCCGAGATTCTTGCGCGGCTCCAGCCGGCCGACCATCAGCAGGTACGGGCGACCGTCCGCGAGCGGCGTCCGCTCCGTGACCGCCTGCGGCGGGGTCGAGCCGCAACGCACCTCGGCGATGCGGTCGCGTTCGATGCCGTAGACCTTGGCGATGGAGTCGCGGCTGTAGTCCGAGATGGTCAGGACCAGCTTGGCGCGCCGCGCCGAGAGCCGGGTCAGGATCTTGTTCCGCCAGCGCATCGACCAGGGGAAGAACTCGGGGTGCGTCTCGAACAGGATGTCGTGAACCACCACCACCTGCCGGTCGCCCGGCACCAGCGGCGGGGCGATGTAGGTCGTCAGCAGCGTGTCCAGCCGGTCCCGCAGGAACAGCCACGGCCAGACCAGGGTCAGCCGCACGGTCGCGGGCACCCGCGGCAGCCGTCGATGCTCGATGTTGTCCCCTGAGACGAGGCGGGCGCAGGCCTCCGGATCGCCGGAATAGACCACGTAGGTGGCGTCCCGATGCCGGGCGGCGGCGCGCCCGATGATGTTCACGAGCCAGGTCCGGCTGCCCTGCGGCTTGCCGGTGAGCACGTGCGCGTCGATGCCGATGCGAAGCATGTTACGGGCTCCTGTAGGCGCCGAAGGTCGGGGCCTCCCCGCGGGCGTAGGCCCGGCCGGCGATGTCGCGGGTTGCGCCGAGCGGAATGCCGGCGCGGGCGGGGGACGCGGTCAGCGCGAGGCCGCCGGTCAGCGGAGTCGCGGGATCGCGGTAGGCGGGCGTGCCGACGAGGTCGGGACCCTGGCCGTCGAGCGGCAGGCTCTTGCCGTCGCTGGTGGTCTGCGTACCCCAGCGGTAGAGCGGGGCGCCGACGGCGCTGCCGAGGAAGTTCGGCCCGATCGCGTTGTTGTTGTCGGTCGTGGTCGCCTCGACCACGATCGCGGCCACGTTCGGCCGGGTCGCGAAGGCGATGTTGTTGAGAACCCGGTTGTTCGACGTGCGGTCGACCCGCTTGGTGTAGTCGGATGCCAACACGATCTCGCCGCGATAGACGTGCTTGCCGCCGGAATCGCGCATGTTGCCGGTGGTGGTGTTGTTCACCACCGTGTTGGAGCCGGCGTCGAACAGGTTGATCCCGGCGCCGTCATTGTCGGCCGCGACGTTGAACGCGACGAGGTTGCCGTCGCACCACTGGTCGATCTGGATGCCGTTGCCGTCCTGGCCGGTCGTCTCCTTCTGGCCGGTGACGATGTTGTACCGGATGGTGTTGCGGTCGCCGGCGTCCTGCGCGGCATCCTTGGCGAAGACGTGGATGCCGGAGGTGCCCGACATCCCCACGCCGTTGCCCGAGACCCGGTTGCCCTCGACCACGTAGCCGGAGCCGTTGATCTCCATCCCGTGGATACCGTTGCCGGTCACGGTGTTGTCGAGGATGTAGCTCGGGTCCTCGGGCGGCGCGTTGATCACGTCGACGGCGACGCCGTGGGTCTGGTTGTCGGCGAGCGTGTTGCCGGTGATCCGGTGTCCCGCCCCCGATCCATCGCCGATCCAGATGCCGAGGCCGGACTGGGACACCGTCGAGCCCGCGACCGTGACGTGGCTCGATCCCCGGCGGATGATGAAGCCGGAATTCACGGCGCCCTGCACGATTAGGCCCGTGACCGTGACGTAGGCGGCGTTCTCGAACACCACCGAGTTGGACAGGCGCGGCTGCGTGCCGGGCTCGGCCGCAACCGTCACGGGCGCCGCCGCGGTTCCGCGGGACCCGACGAACACGACGTCGCCGTAGCTGCCGCCGCGGATGAGGACGCTCGAGCCGGGACCGAGCGTGGCGAAGGGTACGTCGGCGAGCCGCGCCACCGTGGTGTAGCCGGGCTTCGTGCCGCCGGCGGGATCGACCAGGATGTTCTGCTGAACCTGCGCGTCGGCAGGCCCGCAGGCGGCCAGGACCGGGAGGATCAGCGCAACCAGGGCGCCCCCGAGGACTGTGCGGGACCGCCTCATGCCGCGAGCGCCCGGGCGATGGCGAGGCGCTTGCGCCGCTGGAACAGCCGGCGCCACACGCTGCGGCCGGCCTCGGGGCTGATCCGCGTCAGCGCGCGGGCCGCCATCTGCCAGCCGGGCAGGAGGGCCTGCGGCATCGCGAGGTCGGCGACCCGGTGGCGTGCCGCCGCGCCGAGGGGCGGCGGACCGACCAGGCCGAGGCGGCCGAGATCGGCGACGAGATCCGGGCGCTTGCGGTACCACAGCACCAGGGCCGCGCCTTCGCGTTCGGCGATCCGCAGATAGGCCTCCTCGTCGAGGAGGTGGTGGTGGTAGCCCAGAGCCTCGGGAGCGTAGAACAGGCGCATGCCGCGCCGGGCCAGCCGCTCGCCCAGCTCGATATCCTCGTGCCAGAACAGCTTCGGGTCGAAGCCCCCGGCCTCCTGCAGGAAGCGCCGGTCGACGCTGACGTTGCAGGTGAGGAACGCGTCCCAGCCGACCGCGTCGCGGCCGGCCAGGGCGTCGTAAGAGGCGTCGTGGTGGAGCGCCGAGAACGGCGAGAACGGCAGCGCCGGGTCGATGGTCATCCGGCCGAGGATCGCGGTCTCGCGCCCGCCCCGCCTTGCATGGGCGAGGCGGTGCGCCTCGACGAGGCTCGGCACCGGGATGGTGTCGTCGTTGACGATCAGGAGGCGCTCGCCCCGGGCCGCCGCGATGGCCCGGTTGCGGGCCGCGTTGGCCCCGGCATTCTTCTGGCGGAGATGCACCACCGGGACCCGGGCCGTGGCGACGGCGCGGCTCACGACCGTGCCGGTAAGGTCGTTCGAGCCGTCGTCGCAGATGACGATCTCGAAGGGCGCCTCCGTCTGCTGCCCGTCGAAGGCCCGTAGGCACAGGCGCAGCGTGTCGGCGCGGTTGTAGGTGGGGATGATGACCGAGAGCACGGGTCCATCGCTCATGACGAGGCTTCCGGAAGCGGGAGGGGAGGGGATCGGTCAGGGCGCGGCGCAGGCACAGCCACCCGGCGAGGGCGGCCGAGAGGGTCGCGACGGCGGGCACCGTCACGGGCGCCAGGACGGCGGGTCCGGCCGCCCAGGCGAGGGCGGTGAGCAGGGCCGGCGCGGCGACCGTCGGGAGATCGGCCAGGGCCAGAGGCGCTCCGACCGCCCGCCAAAAGGCGTGGACCAGGACGAGGTGCATCGCGGCCTCGGCGAGCAAAGCGGCGAAGCCCGCTCCGAGCAGGGGATCCCTAGGGATCAACACCGCGCAGGCGAGGAGATTGGTGGCGCAAGCCGCCGCGCTCCCGCGCACCGCGAAGCCGGTCCGGCCCAGCGGGACGAGGCCCGCGAACAGGATCGTGGCGGCGATCAGCAGGACGCTCATCCCGACGGCGATGCGCAGCACCGGGACGGCGCCGGAAAAATCCGGCCCGAAGACGAGGCGCATGAGCGGGTCGGCGAGGGCGCAGGCCGCCACCGTGCCGGCGCCGGATGCGCCCAGGATCGGAACCAGCGCGGCGCGCACCTGGGCGCGCAGCGCGGCCGTGCCGGCCCGCGACCGTTCTTCGGCCAGGGGACCGACGGCCCGACCGAAGACCGGCACGAGCGGCGCGCACAGGGTGATCGCCACCGCGGCACCCAATTCGAAGAACCGGAAGCCGGCCGTGAACTGGCCGAGTTCGGCCGCGCCCGCGAAAGCGGCCAGCATCATCAGGCTGATCCGGCCGTTCAGCGACCCGAGGGCGTTCGAGACGCCCACCCCCGCCGCGGCCCGGATGGTCGCCAGGGCTTGCCCGAGGGAGGCGGGGCGCGCAGGGACGAGGCGCAGCGCGAGCGCCAGGCTCACGGCGCCGTAGGCGATGCCGGCGCTCACCGCCACGAGGCTCAGGGCCGCCTCCGGAAGCTGCAACCAGAGCGCGAGTGCCGTTCCGCCGATCAGCAGGGTGGCGTTGGCGAGCGCCGGCCAGACGGACCAGCCGGGTCGTCCACAGACCTGGAACAGGGCGTCGAGGAAGCGGGCGGCCGCAAGCGGCATCAGCAGGGCTGCCAGCGCCAGCGCCGGCCGGATCGCGTCCGGCAGCATCGGCAGGACGCAGAGGAGCGCCGCGCCGGTGCCGAGGCCGAGGACGAGGCGCGCCGACAGCATGCGGCCGAACTCGGCACCCCGCATCTCGGGACCGATAGCCCCGAACCGCGCCCCGAAGGTGAGGTTGGTTCCGAAATCCGCCGCGATCAGTGCCACTGCCAGGACGGCGAGGGCGAGGCCGTAGTGTCCCAAAGCCGCGGGGCCGGCGCCGTGGCCGACCATCACGAAGGCCGCGAAGCCCGCTGCCAAGTAGACGCCGCGTCCGGCCGCCTGACCCAGCAGGTTGGCACCGTAACGCAGGCCGCCGGCGCGTCCGCGTCCCGACGATTGATTTACCAAGCGAACCATCTTCCGGTGAGACCTGACCGAAAACTGCGACCTACGATTGCATCGTGGCAGGCTGCGTATGGCTTGCAACCGCATTCTCAATTTATGGTTGCAGAGTTATCGCGTTGGCAAAACCGGAGGACTGCGTATGTCCCAGACAGCTGCGGGTGGAGAGCTGTGTCTCCCGCGGGGATCGGAGGTGGACCGCACTCGGCGGCTCCGATGGCGCGACTTGCGTGCTGCCCTTGCCGCCGACCGTGATCATTGGCGCCGTCGCGGCTGCGGACCGGCGATCCTGCGCCGGGGCTACCATGCGGTCTGGCTCTACAGGCTGTCGCGCTATGCCCATGAGCGCGGCTGGCGGATGGCCGCGTGGCTGCTGTGGCTGGTGAACGGCTGGTGGACCGGCGCCGACATCCCGCCCTCCAGCCGCATCTCCGGCGGTCTCTTCCTGCCGCACCCCTACGGGGCGGTGATTGCCGGTGCCGTCGGCCGCGATGCCGCCTTCGGCATCCAGGCGTCGATCGGCGGCCTGCTCAAGGAGCCCGATCAGGATATCGGCGGCGGTCCCGGTCTGCCGGTGCTGGGCGATGCCGTGATCCTGGAGGCGGGCGCCATCGTGCTCGGCGCCGTGCTGGTCGGCGACCGCGCGCGGATCGGACCGCGGGCCATCATCCTCAAGACCGTCCAGGCCGACGAGGAGGTGATGCCACAGCCGTGGCGGCCGCTTCCCGGCCGGAGCGCCGCGGCATGAGTGCGCCGTTCGCCGATCACGTCCCGATGCCGTCCGGAGGGCCGGATCACACCAGCCTGTCGGGGATGCGACGGCTCCTGGCGGCCGACTTCGCCCGCGTCCTGCGCCAGACCACGGGCGGCAAGCCGACTTCCCGGCTGCGACGCCTGATGCACCTGACCCTGCCGGCCATGCAGGTTGTCATCCTCCACCGGGCCGCGCACCTGCTGCACGGCCGGGGCTGGCGCCGCGCTGCCGCCCTGGTGGCGGACCTGTCCCTGCGGCTCACCGGCGCCAGCCTGCATCCGGGCTCGCGCATGGGACCGGGCCTGTTCGTCCCGCACCCGGCGCGGATCGCCTTCTGCGGCAATGCGGGGGCCGACCTGACCCTCCTGCCGGGCACACTGGTCGGACCCCGGGATTGGGTGTTGCCGGGGCAACCCTTTCCCGCCGCCGTGCCCCGCCTGGGCGACGGCGCCGTGGTCGGCGCGCACGCCGCGGTGCAGGGGGCGATCGCGATCGGCGCGGGGGCGACGGTGGGAATCGGGGTCTGCAGCCTGCGGGATATCCCCGCCGGCACCGTGACGATGTTGGCCCAGCGGCAGGTCCGCAGCGCCCGGCCGGAGCCGGAGGCGGGCGATGCACGCTAGATCCGCCACCGCGCGCCCGGCGCGAACCTCAAGCCCGCCCGCGCTCCCCCTGCATTGCGGGCTGGCCGTCGCCACGGCCGGCGCGCGCGGGTGCGAGCTGGTGACGCAGAACGCGCTCGTAGGCATCGAAGATGCCGCGCCACGCGAAGGCGTCGGCGTGCCGGCGACGGGAGGCCGCGCCCATGACGTCGAGACGGCGCGGCCCGGCCCGCACCAGATCCAGGATGCCCCGCCGCAGCTCGGTCTCGTCGCCAAAATAGACTGCCTGCGGCCCCGCCACCCACCGGTTGAACGGGTTGTCGTGGGCCAGGATCGGCGAGCCCGCGCCGAGCGCCTCGACCAGCGACGGGTTCGTCCCGCCCACCGTGTGACCGTGAATGTGGAAGCGGGCGTGGAAGCGGAGCGCGGCCACGCGCTCGGCCTCGTAGATCGCGCCGGCGAAGATCACGTCCGGATCGCCCGCCGACCGGACGGCGCGGTGGTAGGGGTCGGAGTCCGCGAGTTTGCCCAGCACCAGCAGCGGCAGACCCGGGTGGATCTCGCTCCAGGCGCGGACGATCTGGAGCACGAGGTTCTCCGAGACCACCCGGGCGATCAGCAGGCCGTAATCGCGCGGGCGCAGGCCGAATTTCGCCAGCGGCTCGGTCGAGGCCTCCAGCACCGGGTCGGCGCCGTACGCGATGGTGGTGATCCGAACGGCCGACGTCCTGCGCGCGAGGTGCTTGGCGATCTCCGGGTGGTCCGCCACGAGATGGGTCGAGAACAGGCTGCCGAGGCGCTCGTTCAGCCAGAACCAGGCCTTGGCGGGCTTCGACCAGCGGTCGCGCTTCCACTCGATGCCGTCCATGTTCATGACGCTGCGCTTGGCCGTCAGCCGGTAGAGCAGCGAGAACGCTGCAGTGTTGTAGCCCAGCACGAGCGGCAGGGCCGGCCGGAAGGCCGCCCGCAGGGTGCATTTCAGGTCGAACACGATCGTCGAGACCGCGCCGTCGCCCCGGACCGCGACCGGGATCAAGTCGATCCCGCGCCAGGCCGTGGGCGGCGCCGGCTCGCGCACCTGGCAGTAGACCTCGACCCGCCAGCCGCGCGCCACGAGCTCCAGGGCGAGCCGTTCCGCCAGGGTCTCGAATCCCCCATGCGCCGCCGGCACCCCGCGGGTGCCGAGGATCGCCACGGCCGGGCGCCCGTCCGGTCCCCCGCCTTCACACGCGCCGCAGGCGCGACACGTCCAGAGGAGCCTGAGGCATGGTCACGGTCGAACAGCGGCTGTTCCGGGAGATGGGAGCCGGAGGCTACTCCCGGCACGATCACCGGATGGAGTACATCGTGCGCGTCAACGCCCTGCTCCGGCCCGACATGCGGGTCATGGAGTTCGGCGCCGGGCGCGGAAAGTGGAGCGATGACCCGGTCCCATTGCGGCGGCACCTCGGGGACTTCCGGGGGCGCTGCGCCCAGGTCGTGGCCTGCGACGTCGACGAGGCGGTCTTGGGCAACAGGTCGGCCGACGAGGTCAGGCTGATCGGTCACGACGGGGTGCTGCCATTCCCGGACGGCAGCTTCGACCTGATCTCGGCCTTCTCGGTCCTCGAGCATATCGAGCATCCCGAGGTCACCGCGACGGAACTCGGCCGGGTTCTCGCGCCGGGGGGCTGGCTGTGCGCCTGGACGCCCAACCGCTGGGGCTATGTCGGGATCGGGGCGCGGCTGGTCCCGAAGCGGCTGCACGCCCGGGTCTTGCGCCTCGTCGAGCCGCGGCGGGTCGAGATCGACTCGTTCGTGCCACTCTACACGATGAACACGGAGGCGGCGCGGAAGCGGCTTTTCCCAACTGATCGGTTCGAGCACTTCACCTACAGTTTCGACGGGCAGCCGTTCTATCATGGCGAAAACATCGTCCTGGGCAAGTTCTGGGAGCTTCTGTTCCGGCTGACGCCGGGTCCTTTCAAGGGCTACCACATGGTGTTCATCCGCAAGCGGCCGTAACGCGCAGCGAGATCAGAAGCGAAGACTGCGCAGGTGGCCAGCAAACCTGCGCATGTCCTCGGCCTTGCGGGCGAGATCGGGCTGTCCGCGCAGCCGGGCCGCGAGCCCGTAGGCCAGGGCTCGCAGGATGAAGCCGAGCCGCAGCGGACCCGAGAAGAAGGCGGGCGACGACAGGATCCGGCCGGCGTTGCGCAGGCTGTAGATGGCGGCCAGCCCGTCGAGCCAGCGGGTCGAGCGGGTGCTTCCGGATCCGCCCTGGAGATGGACCACGGCGATTCCCGCACAGTAGGCGACCCGCCATCCGGCATCGCGCAGCCGGCAGCCCCAATCGACATCCTCACCGTAGAGGAACATCGGGCTCTGCAGGCCGCCGATGGCATCGATCGCCGACCGGCGCAGGAGCAGGCAGGCGCCACAGAGCCAGTCCACCGCCACCGCGTCCGTGCCGCGGGCCTGACGGCTCGCGAGGTAGAGGCCGCGCAGGCCGAGGCGCCCGGAGAGGCCGGCGGCGTGGACCAGGATCGAGAGCGGGCGCGGCTCATAGCCGGCATCGCCGACCTGATGCGATCCGCCCGGGAAGATCAGCCGCGGGCCGACCGCGCCGACATCCGGGCGTGCGTCGAGATGGGCGAGCAGGCCGGACAGGGCTGCCGGGTCACGCAGGAACGCGTCGGGGTTGAGCAGCAGGATCGCGTCGCCGCGCGCGTGGTCCAGGGCGACGGCGTTGCCACCCGCAAAGCCGTGATTGGTCCGCTCGGCGATTACCCGCACCCAGGGGAAGGCGGCGGCCACGCGTTCCGGCGTGCCGTCGGTCGAGGCGTTGTCGACGAGGATCACCTCGTAGGGGCGGTCGATCCGGCTCGCCGCCAGGCACCGCAGGCAGGTCTCGATGTCCCGGCCGGCATTGTAGGTGACGATCAGGACGCTGAGGCCGACGGCACTCATGCTCGCGCTCCGCGGACTTTGGGGGCAGTGCGCGCTTGAGAGAATGCCGCCGCCGAGGCGCTGCCGGGGCGGTGGGCGCGTCTCCGCACCTGGAGGATTGGGACGATCGCGCGTCCCTGTCGGAAAGAGCTGGCTCCGTACCTCTCCCGCCCGTCTTTGCGGAGCAGGGGCGCCCCCGACGAGGATCGGGAAAGTGGAGCGATGAGGCACGACAAGGCGCCGACCGTCATGACGGTCGCGCCCCGTCCCGAGGCTGGGTTCCGCTTTCCCGACCCCGGCTGACGCCGGGAGCGCCCATCGAGCCATCCTCTCTCGCGGACGGGAGCGGGAGGGCACGGCGGCGGGCCGCCGGCCTCGTGCCGGCATCAGTGCCAGTCTCGGTCCGAGATCGGGGATGCCCGAAGCCCGCGCCGACGAATGCTGCGTCGGCCCTGGCGAAGCCGATCGCCTTGTGCCGCTGCGCCGCCCGCACCCCGGCGATGAGCCCGAGGCCGGTATAGAGCAGCTCGGCGATGCCGAGATTCAGGCGGAAGCCCGGATCGACCAAGCCGTGCAGCAGGTGCGCGATCAGGCCCACCGCGCAGGCCGCCGCGATCGCCGCGAGCGGATCGCCCACCGGGGCGCGGCGCATCGCACGGAAGCCCCGGGCGATGCCGGTTCCGAAGACCAGCGCGAAGGCCGTGTAACCGACGATCCCGACCTCGGTGAGGATCAGGATGTGCAGGTTGTGCACCACGTGGTTGGAGCGGTCGAACAGCCCCGCGAGCCGGGACAGGCCGGTGTGGTCCAGGACGGCGAACTGGTTGCCGAAGTTGTTCAGGCCGACCCCGAAGATCGGGAACTGCGCGAACAGGGCGAGCGCCGCCGCGTTCAGCGGCCCGCGCTGGGCGGCCGAGCCGCCGTCATCGGCGGTCAGCCGCTCCCAGATCAGCGGTCCGGCATAGAGAGCGGCGATGCCGCCGACGATTGCGAGAAGGCCGAAGACGACCAGGCTCGTCCGTGAGAACAGCCGGTCGCGGTAGACGAGCAGGATCAGCAGGGCGGCCGAGAGGGGAAGGTGAGCCATGAGGCCCGCGACAGGGTCAGCACCACGCCGACCAGCGCCGACGCGGCGCCCGCGGCTCCGGCGAGGCGCAGGATCCGCGGGCCGCGGGACAGGGCGAGCGCCAGAGCGAGGGGCCAGACGAACTCGTAGTAATAGCCCAGGATGTTCGGATGGACCTTGAGGCCACCGGCCCGACGCTGCGCCGAGAAGTTGATGTTTTCCTCGACGATCTGCTCCTCTCCCAGCACGGAGAGGCCCAGTTCCGAACCCGAGACGTATTGCAGCCCGGCCACCGCGGTCTGGACCAGACACAGCACGCAGATCGCCAGCGCCAGGGTCCGGATGTCGGATTCCGACAGGTTCGAGACCGCGACCGAGACGAGCAGCAGGCCGACGAAGCGCCAGGCGTCGAACCAGAGGTAGGCGGTGTCGGCGGCGTTGGCGAGCGAGAGCAGTCCCGCGACCAGGAAGCCGAGCTGCGTCAGGACGAGGGGCCGGTCGAGCCGCAGGCCCCGGGCCCGTTCGCCGAGCCCCGCCAGCTTGGCGGCGATCAGCACGACGGCGACGAGGAGCGCCACGCTCACCGTCAGGCCGGCGCCGCCGCCGATGCTCGGTAGGTACTGCCCGACCGCCTCGAAATGCTGGGCGAAGCTCACGTCGAGCTTCACCGTCAATCCGACCGCGAGGGCCACGAGGAGCAGCGGCGTCAGGCGGTAGTGCCGGCCGAGGATCAGGGCTCCCACGCCCCCGAAGGCTGCGGCCAGCCCCACCACGGCGAATTTCAGCGGCGCCGCGCTCAGCGTGACGGCTCCGGCCGCCGCCGCGAGGCCGATCCCGGCGACGGGCAGGATCCGCACGGAGCGGGCTTGCGCCACGTTCATCCGAGCCACCGGTAGAGCCAGTGTGGGATCGGCCTGCGGGTGCGGTTGAGGACCACCCCGAGCGGGGCGCCGCCGGCGGCCTTGAGGTCGGCGAGCGCGCGCTGCGCGACGGCGCGCCGCGTCCGCTCGGCGCCGATCACCACGATGAACCCGTCCACGAAGGGCGAGAGCGCCGCCGCGTCGCCGATCTCGGTGATCGGCTCGCAATCCAAGAGGGCGAGGTCGAAACGCTCGTCGACGAGCGCCAGGAAGTCCTCGACGCGGCCGTCGTCCAGGGTCGCCCGCCGGACCGCCGCCGGGCTGCCTGCGGGCACGACGCTGAGGCCGTTGGCGACGTCGTGGACGCCGCGGCTCGGCGCGACCTCCCCGGCAACGATGTCGGCGAAGCCCGGGCGACCGATCAGGCCGTAAGCCTCGGCCAGGGACGGCCGCGACCAGTTCGCCTCGATCAGAACGGCCCTGTGACCCCTGCGGGCATAGGCGCCGGCGAGTTCGCGCGCGAGCGTACTGACGCCCTCGGCGGTCTGGACCGCCGTGATCCCGACCCGGCGTACACGCGCCCCCTGCCGGGTGAGCTGGATCAGGGCCGGTTCCAGGATTGCCGGATCGATCCTCGGTGCGGCGGCGATCATGCGGCGGCTCCCCTCTGAAGCGGCACCGCGGCCAGCACGGGCACCCGGAGCGAGCGGGCGACCTCCGAGGCGCTGCGATAGGTCTGCGCCAGGATCTCGGCGAGGGCGACGTAGGCGAGGGCCGCCAGCAGGCCGAGCCCGGCCGCGAGGCCGAGGATCAGTGGCCGGTTCGGACCCGATGGCAGCCGCGGCGGCACGGCGCGCGCCACCAGTGCCGACGAGGTGACCGACTGCGCGTCGAGACCCGTGCCGGTCTTCAGCGCGTCGATCCGCTTCTGGGTCTCGGTGATCTCGTCGGTGAGTAGGCTCTTCTGCTGGGCGAGCCGACCGTAGGCCAGGGCCGCGTCGCTCTGGCCGATGGCGGCCCTGCGGCGGCTCTGCTCGATCGCCGTGATGCTCTGGATCTTCTCGGCCAGCACGGCGAGCTTCGCCGTGTCGGCGGCCAGGAGCGCCCGAGACTTCTGCCGCGCCAGGGCGGCGAGATCGCGGTCGAGGTTCACGAATTCGGGCGCCGTCGGCCGGAAGCGGACGGCGAGTTCGGCGCGCTTCGTGTTGAGCTCGGCCCAGCGCTGGTCGAAGGCGGTCACCGTCGGGTCGGCATCGGGGGGCGTCGGCTGCCAGCGGTCGGGGCCGGCTTCGCGGGTGCGCGTGAGCCGGGTCTCGACCACCGCGCGCTCGATCTGCGCCGCGGATTTCTGCTTGGCGAGGTCGGCCAGGGTACCGAGGTCGTTCTGCTGCTCGATCTCGAAACTCGCAGTGTTGTTGCCCTTGAGGTAGGTCGCGAGCTGCGCGTCGATGGCGGCGAGGTCGGCCCGGGCGCGCTCCAGCTTGCTCTGGTAGAACGAGGCCGGCGTCTCGTCGGCGTAGACCTCCACGTGCCGGCGCTTGTAGGCGTCGAGCAGCCGGTTGAGCGCCTGGGCGGCGAAGTTCGGATCGGTCCAAGTGAAGCCGGTCAGGATGACGTCCGTCTCCTTGACGAAGATCACCTTGAAGGCTGCGAGATACGCCTCGTAGAGTTTCTCGTCCGGGGTCAGGTGGCGCAGCAGGCCCACCGCCTCGAAGGGGATGCGGACCGTCTCGACAACCCAGGTCTTCACCGCCTTGGCGGCGCGCACGGCCTGGCGCCCCTGGTAGATCAGCCAGTCGGTCCAGTCCGCGGGGGCGGACCGAGGTCGCCGGTCGGCGTCATCGCTTTCAGCGCCGCGAACTCGTCGCGCACGATGCTGGGGTCGCGCAGGATCTCGATCTCGTTGTTCACGTTCTGGGCGCGTTCCGAGAACATGTAATTCTGGTTGGCGCCGCCCTGGAGGGGCGCTCCGGCCTTCTCGCGCCCGAGGCGGATGATCAGCTTGGCATCGGCGGTGTAGTCGGCCGGCGTCAGCAGGAGGTAGATCCCGGCGCCGAGGATCGCCGCCACCAGGATCAGCAGGGCCGGCCGGATGTGCCGGAACAGGGCCGCGAGGGCGTCGCGGAGGTCGAAGGCGTCGCCCTCGACCGCGTCGGCGGCGGTCACGTCGACCGCGCTCACGTGCCGGACCTCACGGTTGCGGTGGTGGAGGTGCTGGCCGACGGCCCGGTGATGTAGTTCACGCCGAAGCCGGTCCCGTTGAACAGCAGGATCTGGCGCACCACGAGATCCACCGCGCGGGCGGTCTTGGCGAGGAACGAGGGCGGCACGTAGACGGTGGCGTTCGGCGGCACGACGATGGAATCCGCCAGCCCCGGCTGGCCGATGTCGACGATGCGGACGCTGCCGGCCGCCTCCGCGTCGAAACGGATGATGCGCACCGCGTCGCCGGCTGCGGTCGGCAGGACGCCGCCCGCCGAGCCCAGGACCTGCGCCAGGGTGCGCGGCCCCTGCAGGGTGACGGGACCGGGGGCGCGGACCTCGCCGAACACCATGGTGTTGGCCGGGACGAGACTTGCCAGGCGCACGCTGGTCGAGACCGAGGCGAGCTGGTGTCTGTAGGCGGTGTTCAGGCTGCCGGCGACCTCGTGCACCGTCCGGCCTGCCGCCTGGACCGGCGGCACCATCGGCAGGTTGATCTTGCCGTCGGGCTCGATCGCCAGGACCTTCACGCGGCCCATGTCGGCGCGCTGGGTCAGGTCGCGGAAATCGTCGGTCACGGTGCGAAACCGACGCAGCATCACGGTGACGACGGGGTCGATCAGTACGTCGTCATAGGTGCTCTTGATCAGCGCGGCGGCCGCCTCCGGCGACAGGCCCGCGACTTTGATGCCGTTCTTGCCGGGCAGCGAGATCCGGCCGTCCGGCCGGACGATCACGGTACGGTTGTATTCAGGATGCGTGCGGAAATCGACGTCAAACTCGTCGTTTGGGTTCAATCGATAGGTCGGCTGAACGACGCTGGAATCGATCAGGAAGGAAACTTCGAGGTTGTCGCCGACATTCAGACGATAATTCGCGAGGCCGAGGCGCATGGTGCGTCCGACCTCCTCCTGTGCGGCGGCGACCACCGTGGCCGGCAGGCCGTCGTGGATCGAGCCCGTCTGCGTCACGTCCGGCGCTGCGCGCCCGGACATCCGCGGCTGGCTCGACATGCAACCGGCAAGGAGCGGCGCGCAGGCGAGGAGCGTCAGGACGGTCCGAGCGCCGCCGGATGGACGTCCGGCCAGGCGCGGTGATGCGCCAAGGAACGCAGACAGGGAAAACGCCATCGACTTCAGCCGCATCCTGCTCGACTGCGCTCGTCCGATAACAACTCGTGATCGAACCGCGCACTGCGATACAATCGCCAAGCTTGGTTAACGAGCCTTGAACCCGGCCTGTAGCGACTCTATCAGAAGTTGTGAACGGGGCCTTGTGGCAAAGTGCGGAGCGCGAGATCCGTCGCCGCCCCGGCCACGCCGGGCGAAGCCCGCCCGGCTATGGGCGCGGTCCGTGTGAAGCGGCACATCGAGCGTCTCACCGATGGCCGCCAAGACGATGGGCTTGGTCCACCGAAGCGGATTGCGACCTATTCAACACTGCTCGCCGCCGAATCAAGTCTGTAAACATTCGTACGCTTGCCTGAATTCAGAAAAACGACCTATAGTTAGGGCGTTTTGGCGCGCGTTTCACGATTCAAACATCGGCGAGACGATTATTGACGGTACCACCCGTCGCGCGGGAGGCGCACGACATGTCAGGTGTGAGGCCGGATCTGTTCTCCCGCCTTCACGATGACCTCGAGGCCGTGTTCCGGGAGGATCTTGAGGAGGCGGTGGTCGATCCGGCGCGATGGCCGGATTTGGCAGAGCGGACCGTTCGGGCGTCCGGCAGCGAGGGCGCGCTTCTGCTGCGTTCCGACCGGACCGGCATCGAATCCTCTGCACCGCCTCCGTCGCCGAAGCGTCGCGGCGTTACTATGACGAGGGCTGGCATCGCGACGACTATCGCCTCCGCGGACTTCCCTACCTGCAGGCGCGCGGTATCGCGGTGGATCAGGATTTCACCTCGCCCGAGGAGATCGCGCGTCTGCCCTACTACCAGGATCTGCTCGCCTCCCGCGGCCTGCGATGGTTCGCCGGAATCGGCTTCGCGGTGAAGGGACGGCTCTGGTGTCTGTCACTCCAGAGGACGGTGGCGCAGGGACCTTACGAGCCGCATGAACAGAGCCGCCTCGCGACCCTGTCACCGCTGTTCCAGCGTGCGGCCCTGCTCACGGCGATGGTCGAGAAGGCCCGTGTCGCGGGGATGACGCAGGCTTTCGACCTGATCGAGCGCGCCGCTCTGATCCTCGATTCCGAGGGACGGGCGCTCTGCTGGAACGAGGCGTTCGGCGCGCTTCTGGGCCGCGACCTGAAGCTGTCCACCGGCCGCCTGACCGCCGAGGATCCCGAGGCCGCCCGGCGGCTCGAAGCCTTGGCGCGGCCCTTCGGGCGTCCACCGATCTCGGCCGTCGTGGTGGCCCGGCGGGACGCGCCGTCGATCGTGATCCATGTCGTGCCGCTGGTCGGACCGAGTCGCGGCCTGTTCGGGGGTGCGAGCACGCTGCTCCTCGCCAGCAATCCCGGGAGCCGTCGGGCTCCGGCCTCCGCGATTCTGCAGGCGGCCTATCGGTTGACGCCCGCCGAGGCACGTCTCGCCCAGACCGTCTCGGGAGGCACCTCGCTGACGGAGGCGGCGTCGCAGTTCGCCATCACCGCCGCGACGGCGCGCTCCCAGCTGAAGGCGATCTTCGCCAAGACCGGGGCGACGCGCCAGGCGGACCTCGTGCGGCTGGTCACCGGTCTCGCGGTCTGACGGATCGGACTGGCCGGTTCACTCCTACGTGCTCGGCTCAGGCTTCGATCGGCGGAACGGGTTGGCGCGCCTCGTCGTTTCGACAGCGACGATAGGAGGAAACACCATGATGAACCGGATCGCACTTGTCTCCGCCCTGGCCATCGGGGGCTTGCTCGCCGGGGCACCGGCCGAAGCGAAGGGCTGCCTCAAGGGCGCCGTGGTCGGCGGCGTCGCCGGTCACGTGGCTGGTCACGGCAAGATGGGCGCGGCGGCGGGCTGCGCTATCGGCCACCACAACGCCAACAAGAAGGCCAAGCAGGGCTGAGCCTTCCCGGATCGCGCGCCGCGACGCTGACTGAAGCGCGAGGCGGGCGACAATAGGATCACCCTCTCTGTACCGAAGCCGGATCCCCGTTGGGGTTCCGGCTTCGCTGGTTTCGGAGGGGCTCGCTGGCCGCCCGGATCGTCGCCCAGCCGTCCCCGCGCGCTGTCCTTGGTCAAGCTGTTCGCCGGCGGGTCTCGCTGAGGCGGCGGCGGCCGTATCGAGAGACCAAGGTGCACGGCGCCCCCGATACGCGCGAACACTCGCCTGCATTTTCCCGGCCCACGGCCTGGGAGCGACCGTCTCCTTGGCCGACGCAAGCTCCAAGCAAGCCATCCGATTGACGGTTTTTTTGAGCTATTCTAATTAAGAACTGTCGCTGGGTCTTTGCGACCCCGACGCAGCCGATGGAGAGACCCGATGGCCGGTACCGCGAACGCCGCTTGCGAGAGCTGCCGCTTCTTCGACGATCACAAACTCAACGGCGCCCAGGCTCAGGGCGACGAGGGCCTCTGCCGCTTCAATCCGCCGGTCACCCAGCCGGCCCCCGAATCGAAGGGCCTCTGGCCGGTGGTCGCCTCGAAGGACTGGTGCGGCCACTTCACCGCCGACATGACCGCCGCCGAGTAAGCGACCGTCATTCAGGCCTTGCGGGATTGGCGCCCAGGTGCCGGTCCCTCCTTCGCGTCGAGGCCCCCCGCGCCCCCGGATCACGCTAGGCCCGGCCCGCGCGCCGCCGTTGCCGGAGTTGGATGGCTTGGCCTAACATCCGGCCGTGACAGACCTGATACGCCCGGCCACCGAGGCCGACCTCCCGACCATCGCGGCGATCTACGCGGACGCCGTCGCCACCAGCACGGCCAGCTTCGAGACGGAGCCGCCGACCCTGGAGGAGATGACACGTCGCTTCCGGGTCCTGCGCGACGGGGGCTTCCCGTATCTGGTCGCCGACCGGGACGGCATGGTCGCGGGCTATGCCTATGCCGGCCCCTATCACCAGCGGGCGGCCTACCGTTCGACCCTGGAGGATTCGATCTACGTGGCCCGATCGGCTCGCGGCGGCGGCGTCGGCCGGACGCTGCTCGCGGCGCTGGTCGACGCGAGCGAACGGATCGATTGCCGGACCCTGGTGGCGATCATCGCCGACAGCGGCTCGCCCGCCTCGATCGCGCTGCACGCAGGCCTCGGATTTACGCCGGTCGGCACCCTGTCGGGGGTCGGCTACAAGCACGGGCGCTGGCTCGACGTCACCCTGATGCAGCGTGCGCTCGGACCGGGTCGAACTTGCCCGCCGACGCGGAACTGATCGCGAGGCCCAGTAATTCAGGACCGATCAGCTCACCAAAACCTCAACTGAGTTGTCATGATGCGGACAACTTCGCGCGGGACAGGGCGGGCATGAAGCGCACGCCGTCCGGTTCTCGGCTCGGCGCGGGCGCGCCGACGCGGAGAGCGGGGTCTTTCCGCGCTGCAAGCGGTTCACGCGAGGGTGGGCGGTCTGGCCTCCATCACCGCTCGCGAGGAATGGGAGTTCGGGTATGCGGTTTTCATCGATCGGTCGCCGGGTTGCGCCGCTCGCGATCCTGGCGCTCTCGGCCCTGGCGGGCACGGCACACGCGGCCACGCCGACCGATCCCAGCGGCACCTATCTCACGGAGGACGGCCGCGCCCGTGTGCGTCTCGAGAAGTGCGGGACCGCGGGTGACCGGCTGTGCGGCTACGTGGTGTGGCTGAAGGTTCCGCTGAACGACAAGGGCGAGCCGCGGATCGACTTCAAGAACCCCGATCCCAAGAAGCAGGCCCGGCCCTCCCTCGGTCATCAGCTGATCATGGGCCTGAAGCCGAACGCCGACGCCCATTACGAGGGCAGGATCTACAATTCCGAGGACGGCAAGTCCTACGACGTCACCATCTGGACCGAGAAGCCCGGCGAGCTGACCGTGCGCGGCTGCCTGATCGCGTTCCTGTGCAAGTCGCAGACCTGGAGCAAGGTCACCGATCTCGCGCCCGGTCAGCTTCCCGGCCCGACCAACGGTGCGAACGGTCCGCGCAGCGATCCCGAATACGCGACCGCCGCCCCGAAGCCGACCGCCAAGGCCGGCGCGAAGCCGGCGCAGAAGCCCGCCGCCGCCGAGGCGCCCAAGGACGAGTGAGCGGCACCGACCCGCGCGCGGCCAGACTTCAATCGGCCAAGCCTCAATCGGCCAGGGCCGCGTAGGTCAGGACGCGCAGCTCGCGCCGGATCGGCAGCGCCGAGGACGGCACGAGCTGCGTCATGAGCACCACCGAGAGATCCTCGGCCGGGTCGATCCAGAACGCCGTCGAGGCGAGGCCGCCCCAGGCGACCTCGCCGGGTGATCCGAGGATCTGGGCGCGAGCCGGATCGAGCATCACCGAGAAGCCCAGGCCGAAGCCGATGCCGCTGTAGGACGTCTCGGCGAAGCGCGGCGTTCCCATTGCGGCGAGATCGCCGGGCAGTTGGTTCGCCAGCATCAGTTCCACCGTCTTGCGCCCCAGGAGCCGCGTGCCGTCGAGGGTGCCGCGGTTGAGGATCATCCGGCAGAAGCGCTGATAGTCGGCGGCCGTCGAGACGAGGCCGCCGCCGCCCGACGGGATGGCGGGCGGCTTCGCGAAGGCCGTGTCCACCGAATCGTCGAACAGGCGCAGCCGGCGCTCGCGGTCATACGCGTAGGTGGCGCAGAAGCGCGGCATCAGCGCCGGCCGGACGTGGAAGTCGGTATCGACCATGCCGAGCGGCCCGATCACCGCATCGCGGAGATGGTCGGCGAAGGGACGCCCGGTGAGGGCCGCCACGTACTGGCCGAGCACGTCGGTGGCGACGCTGTAGTTCCAGGCGCTGCCGGGCTGGGCGAGGAGCGGCAGCTTCGCCACCCGCGCGGTCATGTCGGCGAGGGTGCCCTCGCGTGCCAGGAAGTCGACGCCGTGCTCGCGATACTGCGCGTCGACCAGGGTCGCTTCCATGAAGCCGTAGGTCAGGCCGGCGGTGTGGGTCAGCAAGTCGCGCACCGTGATCGGGCGTTTGGCGGGCTCGGTCTCCAGCTTCGCCCGGTTGCCGCCGACGGCGACCCGCATCTCGGCAAAGTCGGGCAGGACCCGGGCGACCGGATCGTCGAGCTGGAACAGCCCCTGTTCGTAGAGCTGCATCACCGCCACTGAGGTGAGCGGCTTGGTCATCGAGTAGATCCGCGCCACCGTGTCGAGGGTGAACGGCGTCGCCCGGGCCAGGTCGGCCTGCCCGCAGGCGCGGGCGAAGGCGATGCGGCCCCGCCGCGCCACCGTGACCGACAGGCCGGCGAGCCGACCGTCGGCGACGAGACGATCCATCCACGGCCCGATTCGGGCGAGGCCCTCCGGGCTGAAGCCGGCACCCGTGGGATCGGTTTCTGTCAGCACAGTCATGGGGTTCAGCTCGCCGTGTCGGTCGGGAGTTGGAATAGAGGAGTGAAGGACGATCACCAGCCCATCGTGCCCGGGCCGCCCTTGAACGGCCCGACGATGCCGGGGGTGATCCAGCCGCCGTAGAAGGTCCCGGGCTGGGGCGTCACCCGCGCCGCGCCGACGAGGCAGGCGTCCATCGGGCCGGCGTAGAACGCGACGTAGCCGGCGATCGCGCGGAAATCCGGGGTCGGGTCTGGATAGGCCCAGGCGGCCCCGGGCGCGAGGCGATCGCCGCCCCGCACGTCGAACAGGACCGCCTGTCCCTTCCACTCGCAGATCCCGCCGCGCCGGCGGTTCGTCAGCGTCCCGGCCGCGATGGCATCCGGCGGCAGATAATAGGTCGGCGGGTGCGAGGTCTCGAGGACGCGAAAGGCCGCCTCGGTCTCGGCGATGACGGCGCCGCCGAGCACCACCTGCAGGCGCTCCGCGACCGGCTCCAGCCGTGGCGGCCGCGGGTAGTCCCAGACGCTCTCCTCGCCGGGCCTGACCGGGTCCGGAACGGGCCAGAAGGGCGAACCACTCATGGAAACCTCGCGACGTGCCTGCGCGGAATGAGATAGGGCAGGCCGGCCGGCATTTGTCGTCCCGGCCGAGCGTGCTAGCCCACCGCCGACACTCGAGCCCGGGACCGCCCGCGATGGACATCGCCCTCTTCCTCGACTTCGACGGCACGCTCGCCGAGATCGCGCCGCGGCCGGACGCCGTGCAGATCGAGCCCGGGCTGGTGGAGACCCTGGAACGGCTGCGGGGCCGTCTCGACGGTGCCCTCGCGATCGTGACCGGGCGTCCGGTCTCGGTGATCGACGGGTTCCTGGCACCGTCCCGGATCGATGCGGCCGGTCTGCACGGCGTCGAATGCCGGATCGGCGGGACGATCACGGGCGGCCGGGCCGAGGACCATCCGGACTTGCGCCGGCAGGTCGCACACCTCGAATCCGAAGCCGCTGCACTGGCGCAAGTTCTGATCGAGGACAAGGGCGCCTCGGTCGCGGTACACTGGCGGCTCGCGAATGGCGACGATGCCGCCCGGGCCGAGGCGCTGGTGACGGCGGCGGCGGCGGCGCTGGGCGGCGATTACCGCCTGCAACTCGGCAAGGCGGTGGGCGAGATCGTCCCGGCGCAGGCCACCAAGGCGCATGCGATCCGCGCCTTCATGGAACAGAGCCCCTATACCGGGCGGATCCCGGTCTTCTTCGGCGACGACCGCACCGACGAGATCGCCTTCGCATCGGTCAATGAGGATGGCGGCGTGGCGGTGCGCGTAGGCGAGGGAGAGACCGTGGCCCGCCGCCGCCTGCCCGATCCACAGGCCGTCCGGGCGCTGCTCCGGGACTGGGCTCTCGGGGGAGCCATCGAACCCGATGCGCTGCCCGCGGCATAGCCGGCCTTCGGCGTGGACCCTCGATCCAGGGACCTCGCAATGTCGAATCGCTCAGCCGCTGGCTGGCCGCGCCTCCTTCTTCGGCTGGAGGGGCCTTCATCCTGGCGGCCGCCACGTGGACCTATGGCTGGCTCGGTCAATCCTGGTGGCTCTTCGCCGCGCTGCTGTTCGTGCCCGACCTGAGCATGGTTGCCTATGCCGCCGGTCCAAGGGCGGGCGCTGCGCTCTACAACGCCGTTCACGCGCTGATCCTGCCGCTCATCGGCCTGTGTGTGGCCACGCGCCTCGGCCGTGCCGACCTCGCCGGGCTGGGGCTGATCTGGCTCGCCCATATCGGCCTCGATCGCGGGCTCGGATACGGACTCAAATACGGGAGCGGATTCGGCGATACGCATCTTGGCGTCATCGGTCGACTACGGGACAAGACGAACGCGACGTGTTGAGACGCGGCCGGCGCCATGGGGCACCGCCCCGTGCGGGGTCACGGAACCGATATTTTGCCGCGCCGGGTCCGTGTCGGTTGCGTCCGAACCAGAGAGCAGGAGCTTCCTTCGATGTTCGAGTTTCCGGTTCTCGTCGGCGATATCGGCGGCACGAATGCCCGGTTCGGCATCATCGAGAAGGCCGGCGACCAGCCCCGGCTGCTCGCGCACGAGGCCACCGCGGATCATCCGGACCCGTCGAGTGCCATCAGGGCGTCGCTCGCCAAGGGCGGCGGACCGGCGCCGCGATCGGCTATCCTGGCGATCGCCGGCCGGATCGACGGTCCGGAGATCCAGCTGACGAACGCGCATTGGAAGATCGCGGGCCGACGCATCGCCGGGGATTTCGGCCTATCCTCCGCGACGGTCGTCAACGATTACGTGCCGGTGGCGGCCGGCGCCGCCGACATCGAGCCCCACGACCTCACGCCGGTCGGACCCTGTCCCCCAGTGCCCGGCGGCGCCCGGGTTGTGCTGGGTCCCGGCACAGGCTTCGGCGCGGCGGCGCTGGTCCCCTACGCGGCGCATCTCGCCATCGTCTCCACCGAGGTCGGTCACACCGATATCGGTCCGGCCGACGCCTTCGAGGAGAAGGTCTGGCACGCCCTGGAGCGGGTCGAGGACCGGATCACCGTGGAGACGGTGCTGTCGGGGCCGGGCCTGTCGCGGCTCCACGCGGCGGTCGCCCATGTCCGGACCGGGCAGCCGCACGACAAGATCGAGCCGGCCGCGGTCACGGAGGCCGGTCTCAACGCCACCGACCCGCATGCCGCCGAGGCGCTCGCGCTGTTCGGCCGGGTGCTCGGACGCGTCTGCGGCGACCTCGCGCTGACCTTCCTGGCGACGAGCGGCGTCTATATCGGCGGCGGCATCGCGCCCCGGATCCTCAGGGTGCTCGAGGAGAGCGGGTTCCGCACTGCCTTCGAGAAGAAAGCGCCCTTCGCCGCCATGATGCGCCAGATCCCGACCAGCGTGATCACCGTCCACGACCCCGCCTTCCGGGGGCTGGCGGCCCTGGCGAACGAGGGGGCCAAGTTCGTCTACCACGGGCAGGTGTGGCGGAAGGAGGCGTGACGGACCGCGACGTCGTCGGGCACGGTGCGGAGCGAGGCCGGGCGGCTCCGCTCCGCACGCGCGGACGACGGTCGTCGCGGAGCGGCGCTCAGGCCGCCGCCAGCGGCTTCGACACCTCCTCCAGGGATTTGCCCTCCGCAGCCGTCCCCCAGATCCCGCCGACGACCGCCGCGATGAGCATCAGGACGGCGCCGATCCCGTAGCCGAACAGCACCCAGTCGCGAGATCCGGTCTCGACCAAGCTGCCGAACAGGAGCGGACCCGAGACGCCGCCGATTCCCGTGCCGACCGCGTAGAAGGCCGCGATGGCGAGCGCCCGGATCTCCAGCGGGAAGGTCTCTGAGACGGTCAGATAGGCCGAACTCGCCGCCGCCGAGGCGAAGAAGAACACCACCATCCAGGCCCCGGTCTGCCCGACCGGACCGAGCAGGTCGAGGCGGAACAGCAGGCCGACTCCGGCGAGCAGCAGCGCCGAGATTCCGTACGTGAAGGCGATCATCTTGCGCCGGCCGATCGTGTCGAACAGCCGCCCGAGGAGCAGCGGGCCGAGGAACGAGCCGAGCGCGAAGGGCAGCAGGTACCAGCCGACATGGTTGCCGGGCACCTGATAGAAGCGCTCCAACACCAGCGCGTAGGTGAAGAACAGCGCGTTGTAGAAGAAGGCCTGCGCGATCATCAGCGCGAGGCCGACCATGGTCTCCTTGCGGCTCGTGACGAACAGCGCCTTGAACACCTCCGAGAGCGGGGTGTGGTCGCGGGTGCGGACCTTCATGCGCTTGCTCTCGTCCACCGGCGGCAGGGTCACGCCCTCGTCGGTGAAGCGCTTCTCGATCCCGGTGACCACCCGATCGGCCTCCGCCGCGTAGCCGTGGGTCGCGAGCCAGCGCGGGCTCTCGGGGATCCAGGTGCGCAGGAGCAGGATCACGAGGCCGATGGCGCCGCCGGTGAAGAAGGCGACGCGCCAGCCCCAGGCCGGGTCGATCACCTCGGGCTTCAGCAGCACGATCGACATGAACGAGCCCAGCGCCGCACCGATCCAGAACGAGCCGTTGATGACGAGGTTGGTCCAGCCGCGGACCCGGGCCGGGACCAGCTCCTGGATGGTCGAGTTGATCGCCGTGTACTCGCCGCCGATCCCCGCGCCCGTGAAGAACCGGAAGGCGCAGAAGCTCCAGACATTCCAGGACAGGCCTGTGGCCGCCGTGGCGACGAGGTAGAGGGCGAGCGTGATGAAGAACAGCTTCTTGCGGCCGATCCGATCCGTGAGCCAGCCGAAGCCGATCGCCCCGGTGACGGCCCCGATGAGGTAGCAGGAGGCTGCCAGACCCACGTCGAACTCGGAGAAGGACATCGGCGGCTGGCGCAGGGCGCCCACAAGCGAGCCGGCGAGGGTGACCTCGAGGCCGTCGAGCACCCAGGTGATGCCGAGCGCCACGATCACCAGGACGTGGAAGCGACCCCAGGGAAGCCGGTCCAGGCGCGCGGAGATGTCGGTGTCGATCACGCGGCCGATCTCCGCCCGCTCAGGCGTCCCGGCCCCTCCTCGACCTTGCTCACCATATCCGCGCGTCCTCCTGAATTGTCGTTTACCCTGCCCGGACAGCCTACATTTACCGCGTCGCCAGACAGGTGTTGGCAACGACTTGAGAATCGATTCGGTTCGATCCCGTTTTCACTTCCGGCTTGCAGAACAGAGGCGTCCACGCGGTGCCCTGTCATGCCCTCCGATCCCGCCCGATCCCGCCGCCGGCCCTTGGCCCGGTTCGGTCTCCTCGCCGCCATGACGCTGGCCGGGCTCGCCACGGTGCCCACCGAGGGTGCGGATCGGCATCTCGAACGTCCGAAGCCGCGCATCGCCATGCAGGGCGCCGAGCGCTGGCGCCTGAGGCCGACGGAAGCGTCGGTGACCGCCACGACCGGGAGCATCCGCGAGCGGTCCGAGGGCGCGGTTCCGGAGGGGCGCCGCAACGTCCGTCTCGTCTATCCGGCGCTGATCGAGGCGCGCTGAGGCGGCACGACTCCGCTCCATCTCGACGAGCCCGATCGGTTCAGGCACAGCGCCTGTCGTCGACGGTGGATGACGGTTTCGGCGCGGAGGACGTGGATGGCGGAGGCGATCGCCCTGGTCGGGTGCAAGGGGCCGGACCAGGAGGCGGAGTACCTGCAGGTCCTGTCGGCGGCCATGCCGGAGGAACGCCTGATCCCGTTCCGGTCGATGGATGACGCGGCCCGGGCGGCGACGCGGGTCGCCGTCGTGGCCAATCCCGACCCGGCCGAGGTGGCGGCCTTGCCGGGCCTCGTCTGGGTGCAGAGCCTCTGGGCCGGCGTCGAGAAGCTCGTCGGCGCCTTCGACCGGCCGCTGCCGATCGTCCGCCTCGTCGACCGGGAGATGGCCCGCACCATGGCCGAGGCGGTCCTGGCCTGGACCTACTATCTCCAGCGCGACATGCCGGCCTATGCCCGCCAGCAGCGGGATCGCGTCTGGCGCCCGCGCGCCTACCGCAAACCGTCCGAAACCACGGTGGGGCTGCTGGGCCTCGGGGCACTCGGGATCGCGGCCGCGGACCGGCTCACCGGTGCGGGCTTCCGCGTCGTCGGCTGGAGCCGCAACCCGAAGGTGCTTCCGGGCATCGACACGTTCGCCGGGCCGGACACGCTTCCGGCGATGCTCGGCCGGTGCGACATCCTCGTCTGCCTCGTGCCGCTGACGCCCGAGACGCGGGGGCTCGTGAACGACGAGCGCCTCGCCGCCCTGAAGCCGGGCGCCGCGCTGATCAACTTCGCCCGCGGCCCGATCGTCGTCACTGAGGATCTGATCGCGGCCCTGGATGCCGGACACTTAGCGCACGCGGTGCTCGACGTCTTCGCGGTCGAGCCGCTGCCGGCGGAATCCCCGCTGTGGTCCCATCCCGGCGTAACGGTGCTGCCGCATGTGTCGGGGCCGACCGACATGGATTCGGCGGCCGCCACGGTGGCGGCCAACCTGCGGGCCTATCGGCGAACCGGTCAGGTGCCGGACGGCGTCGACGCGGCGCGGGGGTACTAGGGCGCGCGCCTCACAGCTTCGGGAATGTCGCCGCGAGGTGGTCGATCAGCACGCGCACGGCCGGCGGCAGTCCGCGCCGGGTCGTGAAGACGATGTGCACGATGCCGGGCTGACCCTGCCAGTCCGGATAGACGGGCACGAGCTGGCCCGCCGCGACGGCGTCCGTGCAGGCATGGTCGGGCAGGAACGCGACCCCGAGGCCATCGGCGGCCGCGTCGCGGAGCGCGGCGAAGTCGCCGCAGGTCAGGCGCGGCTCGTGGCGTAGGGTGAAGACCGTGCCGTCATGGTGCTCCAGCCGCCACGCCGCCTCGCCCGGATCGTCGTCGGTGCCGAGAGTCGAAACTCCGCCGAGCGCGGCGACATCAAGGCCGAGCTTGGTCGCAATTTGCGGGGCCGCCACCAGGATCCAGCGCGAGGATCCGAGCGTGCGCATGGTCAGTGACGCATCGCTCGTCAGGTCCAGCCGAACCCGCAGCGCCACGTCGATCCGCTCCTCGATCAGATCGACGGGCCGATCGGTGACGATCAGCTGAAGTCTCACCTTTGGGTAGCGGACGAGGAAGGCGCGGATGCGCGCGGCGACGATGTCGGTGAGTCCCGTCGGACAGCTCATGCGGATGCGCCCGTGCGGCTCGGTCTGCGCCTCCGCGACGAGCGCGTCAGCCCGCTCCGCCTCCAGCATCATCGCCCGGCAGCGCTCGTAGAAGCCCTGACCGACCTCGGTCACGCGGAAGCGGCGGCTCGACCGCTCGATCAGGCGCGCGCCCAGACGCGCCTCCAGGGCCGCGATCCGTCGGCTGAGCTTCGATTTCGGCTGATGCAGCGCGCGGCCCGCCGCAGCGAAGCCGCCATGCGCCACGACAGCGGCGAAGTAGGCATAGTCGTTGAGATCGCCGCGGCTCATCGTTCCTCCAGAGGAACGTTGAGTGCCATATTTGCCGACTACCCGCATCAGCGTTCCGAATGCATCTCTCCGACCAGCGGCGCACACGGTGCCGAAAGATGGAGAATGACGATGACCGGCAGGTTTCAGGACAAGGTTGTGGTGGTGACGGGCGGGACCAGCGGCATCGGCCTCGCCGCCGCTCAGGCCTTCGTGGCCGAGGGGGCCTCTGTGTATATCACCGGCCGCCGTCAGGAAGCGCTCGACGCGGCGGTGAAGCGGATCGGCGGCCGGATCACCGGCGTACGCGGCGACATGGCGAAGCTCGCCGATATCGACCGCCTGTACGACGCGGTCCAGCAGAAGCACGCACAGATCGACGTGGTCTTCGCCAATGCCGGCGGCGGCGAGTTCGCGCCGCTCGGCGCGATCACCGAGGCGCATTACCAGAGCATCTTCGACACCAACGTGAAGGGCGTGCTCTTCACCGTCCAGAAGGCACTGCCGCTCCTGCGCGACGGGGCCGCGATCGTACTCACCGGTTCAACCACCGGCAGCGCCGGTACGCCCGCCTTCAGCGTCTATTCTGCTACCAAGGCCGCCGTGCGTAACTTCGCCCGGAACTGGATCCTCGACCTGAAGGACCGGCGCATCCGGGTGAACACCATCAGCCCGGGCGTCACCGAGACCGCCGGCCTCAACGAACTCTTCGGCGGCGGCGATCAGGCGGCGGCCACCAAGGATTTCCTCGCCGGCCAGATCCCGGCCGGCCGGGTCGGCCGGCCCGAGGAGATCGCCCAGGCGGTCCTGTTCCTCGCCTCGGACGCGGCGAGCTTCGTCAACGGCGTCGAGCTGTTCGCTGACGGCGGCCAGGTCCAGATCTGAGGATCCACGCCGGCCGGGACGCGACACCCGGTCCTGGCCGGCGGGGTGAACCCTGGCATTGCCCGCCGGTTAAAGGCCCGGCTCTCCAGTCCCGCTTCCCCGCGGGCGGGCGCCGGGAAGGACACTCGCGCATCATGGGCTTGCCGCGCCGCATCCTGATCACCGCCGGACTCGTGACCGTCGCGGCCGGCGCGACGATGGGCCTCGGCCGCTTCAGCTACGCGCCGATGCCCGACCGGGCAGATCTGCTCAACCCGGACCGCTACCCGATCCAGACCGCCTTCGACGTCCTGGGCCGCCGGGTTTCGCGCGCGGAGGCCGAGGGGCTCAACGGCACCGAGGCCGGACGGAAGGAAATCGCGCCGACGAGCGGCGCGGTCGCGATCGATCCCGCCATGGTCGAGCGCGGCCGGCTGGCCTTCTATCAGGAGACATTCGGCAACGAGGTCTTCCTCACCGACGTCATGGGCATGCTCGATGGCGGCCTGACGCCCGGCGCCGTTGCCCTGGCGGTGGCGAAGCTCGGCGGGGAGGGCACCACCAACCTCCAGGTCGCCATGGCCAGGGACGTGCGCGTCGGCGACCGCGTCTACCGGACGGGCGAGCTGGTGCCCACCGGGCTCGACGTTCCGAAGGGCGGGGCCTTCATCATCGGGATCAAGACCTTCTCCGACCGCGGCCACCTGCGGATGGGCATCACCTGCGCGCTGTGCCACGCGGCGGTCGATCCCGGCACCGGCAAGGTCGTTGAGGGCGCGCCCAACACCGATCTCAATGCCGGGCTGCTGATGGCGCTCGCCAAGAACTCGTCCGCCTACTTCATGCACGCCAGCGTGCCGGAGGCCGATGCCCCGCCTTCCGCCGACCCACAGCATACCGGCTCGACCGGGACGGGGCCGGCGCTGCCGGACGCCGCGGCGGTCGAGGCGGCCACCAAGGTGCAGGTGGCGAGCTGGCCGCCGGGCAGCTTCGACTCGTCCGCCGATCGGGTCACCAACCCGACCTCGATCCCGTCGAGCTTCTCCGCCCACGGCGAGCCCTACAGCTGGAGCGGGCGCGAGGCGATCGGGCCCTTTGCGGGCCTGTCCTCACTGAACAACAACGTCCACGCGGCCAATTCCGACACGACCCAGCTCGCCGCGGCGGCGCCCTGGCTGTTCGGCATGGATCCGGAGTCGTATCTCGGCATCGTCCTGCGCGGGGCGGCCACCGAGACGTTCCGCTACAGGCCCGACGGGGGCCGGAGCCCGTCCGAGGTGCTGCGCAGCGTCGATCCGACCCCGGCCTCGCCGGGCCTGAACAGCTACGCGGTGCTGCCGACCTATCCGGCGACCAATTACGTCACCGACAACGGCCTGTTCACCTCGGTGCCCGGGGAGCCGGTCAACCACGCCAACAACGCCATGTCGGCGTTCCAGAACCTGCTCCACCCGCCCGCTGCCGGACAGGATCCGGACCGGGTCCGCGCGGGCCGCGCGGTGTTCGAGAAGGCCGGCTGCGGAACCTGCCATTCCGGGCCGGCGCTCACCAACCACCGGGTCGTCCCGGAGGCCGAGATCGGCACCGAGCCGACCCGCGCGCGGGCCGGCGCCAAAATGGAGGCGCGCCTGTCGCCGCCGACGCTGTTCGCCACCGACACGCCGTTCCCGGTCCCGGCCGATCCCGTCATCGTCCCGGTGCCGCTCGCGGGCGCGGCGCTCGCCCAGGTGCAGCTCGCCTGGGGGCAGGGGGGCACCGAGGGCGGCTACAAGGTGCCGAACCTCGTGGGCCTCGCCTGGACGGCGCCGTACCTGCACGATTCCGGCGTGGCGGTCGGACCCGACGCCGAGGGCCAGCTCGGCGTTCCGGGCACGCTCTACAGGGGTGTCGCCCCCGATCCCGCCAACAGCCTGCGCGCGCTGGTCGACCGGGACCTGCGGGCCAAGGTGATCGCCGCCAACGCCGCCTCGGAAACCGCGCGCGTCGCCCGCGTTACCGGCAGAGGACACGCCTTCTGGGCCGATGCCGGCACGGGCGTGTCGCCCGAGGAGCAGGCCGCGCTCGTCGCCTACCTGCTCTCGGTCGACCGCCTGACGGAACCGGCCGCGACCCCCTGATCAGGATCCGCCATGACGCAGAACACCGACCCGGTCTGGTTCATCACCGGCTGCTCCACCGGCTTCGGCCGCGAACTCGCCAAGCTCGTGATCGGGCGCGGCTGGCGCGCGGTGGTCACGGCCCGCGACGCGGCCAAGGTCGCCGACCTCGCGGACGGTGCCGATGACCGCGTTCTGGCCCTCTCCCTCGACGTGACCGAGGCGGGCCGGATCGCCGATGCGGTGCGCGCGGCTCAGGAGAGGTTCGGGCGGATCGACGTGCTCGTGAACAATGCCGGATACGGCTATCAATCCTCGATCGAGGAGGGCGAGGAGGACAAGATCCGCGCCCAGTTCGACGCCAACGTCTTCGGCCTGTTCGCCCTGACCCGGGCGGTTCTGCCGGTGATGCGGGCGCAGAAGGCGGGTCACATCCTCAACGTGACCTCGGTGGCGGGCTTCGTGGGCTTCCCGGCCTCCGGCTACTACGCCGCCACCAAGCACGCCGTCGAAGGGTTCTCGGATTCGCTCGCGGCCGAGGTTTCGCCGCTCGGCATCCGCGTGACCTGCATCGAACCGGGTCCATTCCGCACCGACTGGGCCGGGCGCTCCCTGGTCCAGACGCCGAGCCGGATCGTCGACTATGCCGAGACGGCCGGTGCCCGCCTCAAGGCCACGGCGGAGAAGAGCGGCACGCAGGCCGGCGACCCGGTGCGGGCCGCGGAGGCGATGATCCGAGTGACCGAGATGGCGGATCCGCCGCGCCACCTTGTGCTGGGCGCCTGGGGCTACGACGCGGTGACGGCGCGCCTGAAGCAGCGGATCGCCGAGATCGAGACGTGGCGCGAGACAAGCCTGGGAGCCGATTATCCGCAGGCGTGAGGTCTCGCTGTCTCTGCGAGCGAGGCGAGGCGATCCGGCAGCGCGACGCTCGCCGGTGTCGCGCTGCCCTGGGTTGCTTCACCGCCTTCGCGAAGACGCAGGTCAGATCACCGCCTCGATCAGGCCGCGCCGCTTCGCCTCCTCGGCCTCGAGGTACCAGTTCGACGGCGCCTTCTCGAGGACTTCCTCCAGCGACACGTCCGAGCCTGCGATCAGGTTCGAAAAGCCCTCGTTCTGAATCTCGATCGAGCACAGGATCTCGTTGAGCGTCGCCTTCACGGAGGCGATGCAGGTGGTGAGCGGCCCTTCGACCTGGAGCTGCTTGTTCATCTTGCGCTCGTGGATCATCAGCCGCGTGCCGCAGGTCAGGTAGCGGTTCGGCCGGGCGAAGAAGCTCATCAATGTCGTGCCGGCCGAGTAGATCGCCGCCTTGCCGAGGAAGACGAAGCGCCGGTCCGGGTCCATCGCGCTGTTGAAGCGGATGTCCTCGCCCATCATCCGGGCGACCTCCGGATCGCCGCCCAGCGTCGTCAGCTCGACGACGACGATCTCGCGATCCGCCGCCGCGCCGAGCTGTCGGCGGAAGTCCTTGTACATGTCGTAGTCGACCGGGCCGGAGAGCAGCACCGCGGGCGTCCGGAAGGCGGAAGGGCCAAGGGGAGTCGTGTCCATGATGCTCCTGGTCGGATGACCGGTCCGCTCCGCCAGGACGGTGGGAGGAGCGGCGGGTCCGGCGATCAGCGCGCCGGATCGGGGGCACCGTCGCCCTTGCCCACGAAGGGGATGCCCTCGATCGGGCATTCCTCCGTGCCGACGCTCTGACGGGTAATCGCCCGCACCGCGTCGCGGGTTCCGTCGGGATCCTCGATCCAGCGGCGGTAGAAGTCGTAGGGGCATTCCGACATCCCGTGCCGGTTCTCCTTCGAGTTGATCATGCCCGTGTAGCCGCGGTGCAGGAGCTTGAAGAGGTGGTTCTCCGACTGGCCGTGGGCGCGGAAATCCCGGATCAGGAACTTGGAGAGGGCGGCGTACTGGATGCCCATCTCCTCCTCGCCGCACTCGCCGAGCGTGCGACCGTCGAAGCCGATGATCGCCGAGTGGCCGAAATACGTGTAGACGCCGTCGAAGCCCGCCGCGTTTGATACCGCCACGTAAGTGTTGTTGGCGAAGGCCATCGCCTTCGAGATGACGATCTGCTGCTCCTTGGCCGGGTACATGTAGCCCTGGCAACGGATGATCAGCTCGGCGCCCCGCATGGCGCAGTCGCGCCAGATCTCCGGATAGTTGCCGTCGTCGCAGATGATCAGGCTGATCTTCAGCCCCTTCGGCCCGTCCGACACGTAGGTGCGGTCGCCCGGATACCAGCCCTCGATCGGGGTCCAGGGCATGATCTTGCGGTACTTCTGGACGATCTCGCCCTGGTCGTTCATCAGGATCAGGGTGTTGTAGGGCGCCTTGTGCGGGTGCTCCTCGTGGCGCTCGCCGGTGAGCGAGAACACGCCCCAGACCTTGGCTTCCCGGCAGGCGGCGGCGAAGACCTCGGTCTCGGCGCCCGGGACCGTCGAGGCCGTCTCGTACATCTCGGCGGCGTCGTACATGATGCCGTGGGTCGAGTATTCCGGGAAGATCACGAGGTCGAGGCCGGGCAGGCCGCTCTTCATGCCGACGATCATCTTGCCGATCGCCTTGGCGTTCTCCAGCACCTCCGCGCGGGTGTGCAGGCGCGGCATCTTGTAGTTCACGACGGCGACGCCGACGCTGTCCTGACTGGACGAGATGTCTCCGTGCATCATGGCGTGATGTCCTCCTGACCGTGATTGTCACCCGGTGGCGCGCGTCTCAGTGGCTGATCATCCAGGGCCGCGCCTTCGGGAAGCTCTTGGCGGCGGCAGGCGCCGCGGTCGCCTTCTTGGGGGTGCAGCAGCCGCAGCCGGCCCCGTGGCTCCCCGAGCGACGGGGCGCGTGGCGGCTGCGCTCGTTGGTGGCGTGGGCGGCCCGCAGCCCCGCATCCATGCCGGCAATGCGCGGCGCGGTGAGGAAGGCGCGCTGGCTCGCGCTCCCGCAATCCGGGCAGGCATGCGGCTCGCGGAACTCCGCCATCGGCCGCATCACTGTGAAGGGGCCGCAGGCCTCGCAGGCGTAGTCGTAGACGGGCATGGGGTGCTTCCAGAAAGGATGCCGGATCAGACCGCTGTCGGGTCAAGCGCGGGTCCCCTCTCCCGTGCGGGAGAGGGACAGGGTGAGGGGTGCGACCTCTCCGGAAAGACCGGGTCCCTCACCCCAACCCTCTCCCGCACGGGAGAGGGGGCAGGTCGCGTCCGGTCCGACCGAGGTGAAACCGGACGATTGGAGGATCACAGATCTGGCGAGAGCGGCATCTGGATCGAGCCGTCGAGGAACTTGGTCGGTCCGTCGGCGCCGGGATTGATGTCGAACTCGAAGATCTTGGTCGGTATCCAGAGCGTCGCGCAGGCGTTCGGGATGTCCACGACGCCCGAGATGTGGCCCTGGACCGGCGCCGTGCCGAGGATCGAGTAGGCCTGCGCGCCCGAGTAGCCGAACTTCTTCAGGTACTCGATCGCGTTCAGGCAGGCCTGCCGGTAGGCGATATGGACGTCGAGGTAGTGCTGGCCGCCGCTCTCGTCGACCGAGATGCCCTCGAAGATCAGGTGATCGTCGTATTTCGGCGTGATCGGCGACGGCTTGAAGATCGGGTTCTTGATCCCGTACTTGGCCATGCCGTCCTTGATCAGCTCGACCTTGAGATGCACCCAGCCGGCCATCTCGATGGCGCCGC
Organism: Methylobacterium phyllosphaerae; assembly: GCA_050632685.1. Taxonomy (GTDB): domain Bacteria; phylum Pseudomonadota; class Alphaproteobacteria; order Rhizobiales; family Beijerinckiaceae; genus Methylobacterium; species Methylobacterium phyllosphaerae_A. The sequence goes on along the minus strand of JBOEFT010000002.1, from coordinate 2,622,275 downwards.
AGAAGGTGATCTCGCCGTCGCCCTGGCTGAAGTGGAGGTCGCCCATCGAGAGGCCGGCGCCGGGGACGTAGACCGGGAAGTAGATCTTCGAGCCGCGCGACAGGTCCTTGATGTCGCAATTGCCGCCGTGCTCGCGGGGCGGGACCGTGCGGGCGCCGGTGGCGGCGGCCGCGTCCTTCGCGTCGCCCTTCAGGCGGCCCATATGGGCCGTCGGTCCGAAGGGGAGGGTGGCGAGCGCCGGCACCCGCTCCGGATCGGTGTCATAGAGCGCCTTCTCGCGGGTGTTCCAGGTCTCCAGCATCTTCGGATCGGGCAGGCAGCCAATCAGGCCGGGATGGATCAGGCCGGGGAAGCGCACGCCCGGGACGTGGCGCGACTTGGTGAACATCCCCTCGAAGTCCCAGATCGACTTCTGGGCCTGCGGGAAGTGCTCGTCCAGGAAGCCGCCGCCGTTCTTTTTGGAGAAGAAGCCGTTGAAGCCCCACTGGCTCTCGGGCTTGGCGCCGATGTCGAGGAGATCGACCACCAGCAGGTCGCCGGGCTCGGCGCCCTCGACGCCGATCGGACCCGAGAGGAAGTGCACGATCGACAGGTCGATGTCGCGCACGTCGTCGGCGGAATCGTTGTTCTTGATGAAGCCGCCGGTCCAGTCGTAGGTCTCGACGATGAAGTCCGCGCCGGGTTTCACATACGCGACCATCGGGATGTCGGGGTGCCAGCGGTTGTGCACCATGTCGTTGTCGTAGGCCGATTGCGTGAGATCGACCTTGATCAGCGTCTCGGGCATCTCGTGTCTCCAGCTCCCTGAAACTCCGGGGCAGGCCCCGTCCGCGCGCCGCTGCGCGTCTCTCACCCGCTCGCGAGCAGCTCTTTCAGCGCGTCGTCGAGGACCTTGATGTCGTCCGGGCTGGTGCCGGGCCCGCCCGCGAAGTGGCCCCACCACGTGTCGATCACGCGCAGCTCCGCGTTCGGCATGGCGGCCGCCTCGATGGCGTTGTCCTCGGGCGGGAAATACAGGTCGGTCGAGGCGGGCATAAGGATCGCCTTGGCGCGGATGGCGCCGAGCGCGGCCTTGAAGTCGCCCTTGAAGGTGTCGTTGGCGCTGATGTCGCCGTGCTGCCACGTCCACAGCATGGTGAGCAGGTTGTTGGCGTCGCGCTCGTAGAACAGGCCTTCCCAGAACCCGATCAGGAAGTCCTCCAGCGAGGCGTAGCCCATGTGGGTGATGTCGGCCTCGAGCCGGTAGAAGGTCTGCGACAGGCCCCAGCCGGCGTAGACCCGGCCGAAGGCGCGCAGGCCCCGCGTCGGCGGGCTCGTGTACCAGCCCTCCGCCCAGGCGGCGTCGGCCTGGAGCGCGGCCTTGGCGCCCTCCAGGAAGACGTAGTTGTGCCGCGAGCACTTGGCCGAGCCCTGAAACGGCAGGATCTTCGGCACCATGTCGGGGTACATCGACGCCCAGTGATAGGTCTGGAGCGCGCCCATTGACCAACCGGTGACGAGGACCAACTTTTCGATGCCGAAATACTCGGTGACGAGGCGGTGCTGGGCGCGGACGTTGTCGTAGGCGGTGACATTGGGGAAGCGCGGCCCGTTCCAGGGCGCGGGCGTGTTGCTCGGCGAGGACGAGAGCCCGTTGCCGAACATGTTCGGGATGATGATGAAGTACTTGTCCGGGTCGAGCGCCTTGCCGGGGCCGATGAGCCACTCATTCTCGGTGTGCTGGCCCGAGTACCAGGTCGGGTAGACGATGGCGTTGTCCTTGGCCGGGCTCAGCGTCCCGAAGGTCTTGAAGGCGAGCTTGGCCGCGCGCAGCGTCTTGCCGCATTGGAGCACGAAGTCGCTGAGTTCGAAGATCTCGTGATCGGCCATGCTGCGCCCCTAGACTGACAGGAACCGGGCGACGGCGGCCTCGTCGATCCCATCGCGCGGGGCCTCGTGGACGATGGCGCCGTTCTCCATCACGATCACCCGGTCGGCGACGTCGAGGGCGAAGCTCAGGACCTGCTCGGACACGACGATCGAGAGGCCGCGCGCGTCGCGGATTTTTCAACGTCCGGCCCATCTCGCGGATGATCGAGGGCTGGATGCCCTCGGTGGGCTCGTCGAGCAGAAGCACCTTCGGCCGGCTCGCCAGCGCCCTGGCGATCGCGAGCTGCTGCTGCTGGCCGCCCGAGAGGTTGCCGCCGCGCCGGCCCTTCATCTCCAGCAGGACCGGGAACATGTCGTAGAGGTCCTGCGGCACCTTGCGGGCGCCGGTGACCGTCAGGCCGGTCTCGATGTTCTCCTGCACCGTCATGGTCGAGAAGATCATCCGGCCCTGCGGCACGTAGGCGAGGCCCTTGGCGACCCGGGCGTGGCTCTTCAGCCCGGCGACGACCGCGCCTTCGACCTGGATCGACCCGGCCTTGACGGGCACGAGGCCCATCAGGGTCTTCATCAGCGTGGTCTTGCCCATGCCGTTGCGGCCCATCACGGCGACGATCTCGCCCGGGGCCACCGAGAAGGTGAGCCCGTGCAGGACCTCGCTCTGGCCGTAGGCGGCGTGGAGGTCGTCGACGGCGAGCGCCGGCGTCGCGGACGGGATCGTGCCGGGCGGGGGCGCCTGGATTCCAGCGGGATGTGCGGTCTGAAGAGACGCCATCGTCAATGTCCCAAATAAACTTCGATGACCTTCGGGTCGTTCTTGACCCGCTCCATCGAACCTTCGGAGAGCACCTTGCCCTGGTGCAGGACCGTCACCCGGTGGGCGATGTCCTCGACGAACTTCATGTCGTGCTCGATCACCAGCACCGAGCGGCCCTTGATGATCTGGTTGAGCAGCTCGGCGGTCTTGATCCGCTCGCCGACGCTCATCCCGGCCACCGGCTCGTCGAGCATCAGCAGCTCCGGGTCCTGGATCAGCAGCATGCCGATCTCCAGCCACTGCTTCTGGCCGTGGCTCAGGAACTCGGCCCGCTCCTTCAGCTGGTCCTTCAGGAAGATCGTCTCGGCGATGCTGTGGATCCGGTCGCGGACCTCCGCGTCCCGCTTGAACGTGAGGGCGCCGAAGACCGAGCGGCCGCGGGGAAACGAGATCTCCAGGTTCTCGAACACCGTCAGGTCGTCGTAGATCGACGGCGTCTGGAACTTGCGGCCGACGCCGGCCTGCACGATGGCGCTCTCGGACAGCTTGGTCAGCTCCTGGCCCTTGTACTTGATCGAGCCGCCGCTGGCCTTTGTGCGCCCGCAGATCAGGTCGAGGACCGTGGTCTTGCCGGCGCCGTTCGGGCCGATGATCACCCGGATCTCGTCCGGGTCGACGTAGAACGACACGTCGTTCACCGCCTTGAACCCGTCGAACGAGACCGTGAGTGCCTCGACGGCGAGGAGGTAGTCGGGCGGGACGGCCTCGGCGCCGACCACGGGGGAGGAGAGGATCGCGGCGTTCATGGGTGACTCACTCGGCCGGGGCGCCAACGGGCGTCCTCTGGGGCGGGGCGATGGCGGGCGCGGGCGCCTGCAGGCTCTTGGCGCGGCGGGTGAGGCGGGGCTCGATGTGCTCCCGCCAGATCCCCGCGAGGCCGTTCGGGAAGGCCAACACCACCGCGATGAACAGGGCGCCGAGGCCGAACAGCCAGAGGTCGGGGAAACTCTCGGAGAAGCTGGTCTTGGCCCAGTTGACGAGCAGCGTGCCCCAGACCGCGCCGAACAGGGACAGGCGCCCGCCGACCGCGGCGTAGATCACCATCTCGATCGACGGGACGATGCCCACGAAGGAGGGCGACATGAACCCGACCTGGAGGGTGAACATCGCGCCGCCGATGGCCGCCAGTCCGGCAGCGAAGCAGAAGGCGAAGACCTTGAAGCCCGCCACCGAGTAGCCGGAGAAGCGGACCCGGTCCTCCTTGTCGCGCATGGCGACGAGGATGCGGCCGAGCTTCGACTTCTTCACGTACTGCGCCGCCAAGATGCAGGCGATCAGCAGGCCGCCGTTGACGAAGTACAGGATGAATTTCGCGTGGTCCGTGCGGATATCCCAGCCGTGGAGGGTGCGCAGGTCGGTGATGCCGTTGATGCCGCCGGTATAGCCCTGCTGGCCGACGATCAGGATGGTCAGGATCGCGGCGATCGCCTGGGTGATGATGGCGAAGTATGTGCCGCCGACCCGGCGCTTGAACATCGCGAAGGAGATCAGCATCGCGAACAGGACCGGGATGGCGACCGCGAGGATGATCGTCAGCGGCAGGCTCTTGAACGGCTGCCAGAACCAGGGGAGGGCGGTGATCTGGTTCCAGTCCATGAAGTCCGGGATGCCGGGCGTGGACTGGATCTTCGTGTTCTCGATGCTCGAAGCTTCCAGCTTCAAGTACATCGCCATGCCGTAGCCGCCGAGGCCGAAGAACACGCCCTGGCCGAGGGAGAGGATGCCCGCGTAGCCCCAGCAGATCACCAGCCCAAGGGCGACGAACGCGTAGGTCAGGTACTTGCCGACGAGGTTGAGGCGGAAGCCGTCGAGCGCCAGCGGCAGGACGACCAGGATCACCCCGGCCAGGAGGAAGAGGCTCAGCCACTCCACCGGCTTCATGAACGGGTTGTCGTTGACGGTGACGGATTTGGTGAGGGTCTGGACGGGGTTGGTCATCGTGAAAAAGATCCTCAGCGCCGGACCTTGAGGGTGAAGAGGCCCTGGGGCCTCAGCATCAGGATGCCGACCACCGCGAGCAGAGTGATCACCTTCGCCATCGAGCCGGAGAGGAAGAATTCCAGGGTCGACTGCGTCTGCGAGATCGAGAAGGCCGACGCGATGGTGCCGAGCAGGCTCGCGGCGCCGCCGAATACGACGATCAGGAAGGTGTCGACGATGTAGAGCTGGCCCGAGGTCGGCCCGGTGGAGCCGATCATCGTGAAGGCCGAGCCGGCGATGCCCGCGATGCCGCAGCCGAGGCCGAACGTGTAGCGGTCGACCTTCTCGGTATCGATGCCGACCGCCCCCGCCATGGCGCGGTTCGACATCACGGCACGGACCTGCTGGCCGAAGCGCGAGCGGAAGATCAGGAGCGCGACGGAGACCGTGATCAGGATGGTCACGGCCATGACGAACAGGCCGTTGACCGGGATCTCGATCGTGTCGGTGACCTGCACAGAGCCGATCAGCCAGGACGGCAGCTCGACGCCGACCTCGCGGGCACCGAAGATCGACCGGTAGGCCTGCTGGAGGATCAGCGACAGGCCCCAGGTGGCGAGCAGGGTGTCGAGGGGGCGCTTGTAGAGGAACCGGATCAGGCCCCATTCCACCAGCATGCCGAGCGCGCCGGAGGCGAGGAAGGCAAGCCCCATCGCGATGAAGAAGTAGATCGGGAACAGCGCAGGCAGGTAGGTCTGGAAGAAGGTCGAGCAAAGATAGGTGACGTAGGCGCCGAGGATCATGAACTCCCCGTGAGCCATGTTGATCACGCCCATCTGGCCGAAGATGATCGCGAGCCCGAGGGCCATCAGCAGGTAGACGGAGAACAGGATCAGGCCGGCGAAGCCCTGCATGGCGAAGATCGCGCCGAGGTCGCCGAGGGAGTAGTCGCCGAGCATGGTTTCGGACTTCCGCAAATGGAGTGCGTCTTCTGCCGGCTCGTCACCGTCTACGGCGCAGGTTGAGCCGTCTTTGCGAGCGAAGCGAAGCAATCCAGGAGGCGCTACGCTCTGAGAATTCCCGCTGCCCTGGGTCGCTTCGCTGCGCTCGCGATGACGAGGGAGGGGTGATGTCACACCCCTCCGGACAACGGATTACTGATATCCCTTCGGGAACGGATCCGGCTTGATCAGCTCGGGACTGGTGTAGACGATCTCGAACTGGCCGTCGGTCTTGGCCCGGCCGACCCGGGTCTTCGACCAGAGGTGATGGTTCTCGTCGATCTTCACGTAGCCTTCCGGCGCGCCCTTGAACTCCAGTCCCGGAGAGGCCGCCACTACCTTGTCGACGTCGAAGGACCCGGCCTTCTCGCAGGCCATCTTCCACAGGAACGGCCCGAGATAGGCCGCCTGCGTCACGTCGCCGATAACGGTCTTCTCACCCCACATTTTCTTGAACGCGGCGACGAAGGCCTTGTTGTTCTCGTTCTCGATCGACTGGAAGTACTTCATGCAGGCATAGGCCCCGGCGATGTTCTCGCCGCCGATGCCGTCGATCTCGTCCTCCGTGACCGAGATGGTCATCAGCACTTGCTTGGATAGGTCGATGCCGGCCGCCTTGAGCTGCTTGTAGAACGCCACGTTCGAGCCGCCGACCACGTCGGCGAAGATCACCTTCGGCTTCGTGAGCTTGATCTTGTTGATCACCGAGTTGAACTGCGTATGGCCGAGGGGGAAGTATTCCTCGCCGACGACCTTGCCCTTGAGCACGTTCTCGACATGCTTGCGGGCGATCTTGTTGGAGGTGCGCGGCCAGATGTAGTCCGAGCCGATGAAGTAGAAGCTGTCGCCGCCCTTCTCCTTGTGGACCCAGTCGAGGCCGGCGAGGATCTGTTGGGTGGCTTCCTGGCCGGTATAGAAGACGTTCTTGGACTGCTCGAGGCCCTCGTAGAAGGTCGGATAGTACAGAAGGCCGTTATACTGCTCGAAGACCGGTAGCACCGCCTTGCGCGAGGCCGAGGTCCAGCAGCCCATCACGGCGGCGCAATGGTCGTTGACGAGGAGCTTCTTGGCCTTCTCGGCGAAGGTCGGCCAGTCGGAGGCGCCGTCCTCCTGGATGATCTTGATCTTGCGGCCGAGCACGCCGCCGGCGTCGTTGATCTGCTGGATCGCGAGTTTTTCCGCTTCCTGGGCGCCCGTCTCCGAGATCGCCATGGTGCCGGTGATCGAGTGCAGGATGCCCACCGTCACCTCGGTGTCGGTCACTGCAAGGCCGGTGGTGTTCACGGCCGCGGCCGGCGGCGCCGCCCAGGCGCTGCGCGGCATCAGGGCCAGCGCCGGGGCGCCGGCCAGCCCCATGAGCAGCCTGCGCCGCAGCGGGGAGCGCAAGCCGCGATCGGCGCCAGTGTCGGTATCGTCTGCCATCTGCCTGACCCTGTTGGCGTCCGGTCCTTGAGAGGCGGGCCGGATCGACGAGCGTAGGCTAGGTCCTGGGTTGCCGTGCGGCCTATACGCGATTTTGCGTATGGCCGCGTTCTTGCTTGCCATGCACCATCGCGGCGGAATACTTTGAGGTTGCGGTGACCGGAAGCGCGATTGAGGCGAGCACCGCTCGGGTGCTTGGTGTTTCGCGCGCGCGCGTGACGAATGCTTTCCCGGCGACGGATCGTGACCGGTTCGTCCGGGTCCGGCGCGCATGAGCGGGCCGCAGCGCATCATCCCCATCCGGCGGGACTACAATCGATTCGTCGCGGACGAGACGCTGGAGGATTACGCCCTCCGCTTCACCGCCAAGAAGGCCCGCCGCTGGTCCGGCTTCGAGGTGGCGCAGACCGCCCTCGGGTCGATCTCGTTCCTGGCCCTGGAGGCGATCGGCGGGACGCTGGCGCTGACGGCGGGCCTGCCCAACACGATCGCGGCCGTGCTGGTGGTCGGCCTGATCATCTTCGCCACGGCGGCGCCGATCACGGTCTACGCCGCCCGCTACGGGGTCGACATGGACCTCCTGACCCGGGGCGCCGGCTTCGGCTATCTCGGCTCGACCGTCACGTCGCTGATCTACGCGAGCTTCACCTTCCTGTTCTTCGCCATCGAGGCCGCGATCATGGCCCTGGCGCTGCAGCTCTGCTTCGGGTTGCCCCTCGGCGTCGGCTATCTGCTCTGCGCCGGCGCGGTGATCCCGCTGGTCGTCTACGGGATCCGGCTGATCAGCCGCTTCCAGATCTGGACGCAGCCGATCTGGATCGTCCTGAGCCTGCTGCCGCTGGTCTTCGTGGCGGCGCAGGGCGGGGGCGCTGCGCGCGCTGGCGGGGTTCCCCGGGCTCGACGGCGGCGGTGCCGGCTTCGATCTCGCCCGGTTCGGGCTGGCCACCGGCGTCCTGCTGGCGCTGCTGGCCCAGGTCGGCGAGCAGGTCGACTTCCTGCGCTTCGTGCCGGAGCCGGCCGGGCCGGGGGATCGCCAGTGGTGGCTGGCGGTGCTCTCGGGCGGGGCCGGCTGGATCCTGCCCGGGATGCTCAAGATCCTGCTCGGCGCGGCCCTCGCCGTCCTCGCGCTGGGGCACGGGGTGCCCCCCGAGCATGCGGCGGAGCCGACGCGCATGTACGCGGTGGCGTTCGGCTACCTGACCGGAGAGGGGAGCAGGGCGGCGCTGCTGCTCACCGGGCTGTTCGTCGTCGTGTCGCAGCTCAAGATCAATCTGACCAACGCCTATGCCGGCTCGATCGCGTGGTCGAACTTCTTCTCTCGGCTGACCCACAGCCATCCCGGGCGGGTGGTCTGGCTGGTCTTCAACGTCGCCATCGCGGTCCTCCTGATGGAGTTCGGCATTGATAAGACCATCGGGAGCACGCTGCCGCTCTACGCCTCCGTGGTCTCGGCCTGGGTCGGGGCGCTCGCGGCGGATCTCGCGGTCAACAAGCCCCTCGGCCTCTCGCCGCCGGGCATCGAGTTCAAGCGCGCCCATCTCTACGCGGTGAATCCCGTGGGGACCGGGGCCATGGCGCTGGCGCTGGCCGCCGGCGGAGCGGCCTATGTCGGCTGGCTCGGACCGGCGATGCAGCCCTTTGCACCGCTCCTGACCCTCGCCGCCGCCTTCTGCGCAGCCCCGGCGATCGCCTGGGCGACGGCAGGCCGCTGGTATCTCGCCCGGACACCGAAGCAGGACTGGGGCGCCGCCGAGGTGGTCTGCCGGGTCTGCGAGCTGCCCTTCGAGGGCGAGGACATGGCCCATTGCCCGGCCTACGACGCCCCGATCTGCTCGCTCTGCTGCTCCCTCGACGCCCGCTGCGGCGACCTGTGCAAGCCCCACGGCCGACTGGAGGTGCAGGCACAGGCCGTCGTCGCCCGGTTCCTGCCGGGTCGCACGGCCGCCTGGATCGGCGCGCCGCTAGGCCGCTACCTCGCGGTCATGCTGACGCTCTGCGCGGTGATCGGGCTGATCCTCGGGATCGTCCATGCCGGCGCGACGATCGGGCATCCGGAGAATCGCGAGGTCCTGCGCGCGGCACTGACCAGCGTGTTCTTCACCCTGGTGGTGATCCTCGGCGTGGTGGCGTGGCTCTTCGTCCTCGCGCAGGAGAGCCGGCGGGTCGCCCAGTCGGAGACGATGCGCCAGACGGCCCTCTACGAAGCCGAGATCGCCGCCCACAAGGTCACCGACGCCAAGCTTCAGGACGCCAAGGAGCGGGCCGAGGCCGCCAACCAGGCCAAGAGCCGCTACGTGGTCGGGATCAGCCACGAACTGCGCACCCCGCTCTCGACGGTGTTGGGCTATGCACAGCTTCTCGAATCGGATCCGGCGATCCCGGCGCAGCGCCTCAACGCCATCCGGGTGATCCGGCGCAGCGGCCAGCACCTGTCCGGCCTGATCGACGGCCTGCTCGACATCTCGCGCATGGAGGCCGGCCGGCTCCAGATCCACCGCGACGAGGTGCGCCTGACCGACTTCCTCGACCAACTGGTCGACATGGTCCGGCTGCAGGCCCGCGAGGCCGGGCTGGAATTCCGGTTCTCGCGGCCCGAGATCCTGCCCGCCGTGGTCGCCACCGACGAGAAGCGCCTGCGACAGGTGCTCCTCAACCTGCTGTCGAACGCCATCAAGTTCACGCCGGCCGGCACCGTCTCCCTGGATCTGAGCTATCGCAGCCAGATCGCGGTGTTCACGATCCGCGACACCGGCCCCGGCATCCCGGAGGCGGATCTGGCGCGGATCTTCGAGCCGTTCGAGCGCGGTTCGACGCCGGCCGCCCGCAGCACGCCGGGAACCGGACTCGGGCTCACCATCGCCAACCTGCTGGCCCAGCTGCTCGGCGGCGAGATTACCGTCGTGGCCGCGCCCGGTGGGGGCACGCAGGCGCGCTTGCGCCTGATGCTGGCCTCCGTGGCCCAGCCGGCCCCGATCGTGCTGCCGACCCCGTCGCCGCCGCCGGAGCGGGCCTACGCGGGCGCGCGGCGTACCGTCCTCGTGGCCGACGACGACACCGCCCACCGCGCCCTGATGCGGGCGATCCTGGAGCCGCACGGGATCGCGGTGCGCGAGGCCGGCTCGGGGCTCGAATGCCTGAGCGCGGTCGCGGCCGGCGGCATCGACCTGATTCTCCTCGACATCGCCATGCCGGGGATGAGCGGTTGGGCCGTGGCCGCGTCCCTGCGGGCGGCCGGCCATGCCGGTCCGATCGCCATGATGTCGGCCAACGTCCACGAGATCAGCCCGGTGCGGGGCGACGATGCGCCCCACGACGCGATCTTCGCCAAGCCCTTCGACCTGCGCGACGTGATGGACCGGATCGGCAAGCTGCTCCACCTGGAATGGACCGAGCCGGGCATCCCCGCACGGCGCGAGCCGCTTTCCGCATCGGCGGCCGCGGAGGGACCCGGCCCCGAGCATATCGGCGAACTACTCCGCCTCGGCCGGATCGGCCATATCCGCGCCATCGAGGCCAAGCTTGCCCAGCTCGAGGAGGATGTCTCGGTGCCCCCTGCCTTCGTCGCCCGGATGCGCGGCCTCGTGGAGGGTTACGATCTGCGCCGCTACCTGTCGGTCCTGCAGGACCTTGCCCGCAATGGCTGACGCGCCGACGACCCAGCCGCACCGGGACGTGATCCTGGTGGTCGACGATTCCCCCGACACGCTGAGCTTCCTCACCGACGCGATCGAGCGGTCGGGCGCGACCGTTCTGGTCGCGGTCGGCGGCGACCTCGCCCTGGCCCTGGTGGACGAGATCACCCCCGACGTGATCCTCCTCGACGCGATGATGCCCGGCATGGACGGGTTCGAGACCTGCCGCCGGCTCAAGGCCAAGCCGCAGCTCGCCGGGGTCCCGGTGATCTTCATGACCGGGCTCAGCGAGACCGAGCACATCGTGATGGGCCTCTCCGCCGGCGGGATCGACTACGTCACCAAGCCGATCGCCCCTGACGAGATCCTGGCCCGGATCCGCGTGCATCTCGCCAGCGCCCGGGCCGCGCAGAGCGCGCGCGCGGCCCTCGACACGACGGGGCGGACCCTGTTCGCGGTTGCGGAGGACGGGACCGTCCTGTGGTCGACGCCGCAGGCCGGGCGATTGCTGGCCGGACTCGCCGCCGATCCGTCCGCCGGCCTCGAGCTGCCGCCCAGAGCCCGCGACTGGCTGCGCGGATGCCTCGCCGGCGCCGCCCAACCCCTGGCCCTGACCGATCGCGACGGCGCTGCCTATGCCCTCAGCTTCATCGGTCGCACCCCCGACGAGATCCTGCTCCGCCTGTCGCGCGACACGCTCTCGGTCGGGGTCGAGCGGCTGCGGGCGCGCCTGCCGGTCACCGGACGCGAGGCCGAGGTCCTGCTCTGGCTGTCCCGGGGCAAGTCGAGCCGCGACATCGGCGAGATCCTGGGCCTCAGCCACCGGACCGTGACCAAGCACCTCGAAGGCATCTACGCCAAGCTCGGTGTCGAGAACCGCACGGCAGCCTCGATCATCGCCGCGCGGCACTTGCAGGACTGAGCCGGACGGCACCTGCAGGACTGAGCCGAACGGCGGATCCCCATCTTGTCCACAGGCCTCGCGGCCGCGCGCAACCCATTGGTAAGCGCCGGCGCGGCACGGTCCCGGCTCAGACCACAATCCGGCTCCGGATGCGATGATGACCAGCCAGCAGCTCGCCGACGAACTGAAGCGGATCGCCACCACGCAGGTCAGCGATATCACCCGGGCGGTGAAGGAAGGCCAGAAGTCGATCGCGCTCAACGAGGTGCGGGACATGGCGCGGCGTCTCGGCCTGCTGGCCGACGCCTTCGATCCGAAATCCGCGGCCGAGAAGGCCGAATCGACCGCCGAGTCCACCGCCGAGCCCGTCGACGACGCGCAGGCCGCCTGACACCTTCTCCGGCGGTTCCCCGCCGGTTGCCTCCCAGGAGCGCTTCATGGTCCGCGCCCACTTCACCATCCGCCTCGGCACTGCCTCGCTCCCGGCCTCGGCGGCCCAGTGGGTCGACGACGTCGAGGCCGCCCGGACCACCGCGCGCACGATCGTGCAGGGCCTGATGCGCCAGCACGGCGGCGACCCGCGGCTCATGGAGGCGGCCATGGTGATCACCGACGATGACGGGGCCACGCTCCTGGAACTGTCCTTCCTCGACACGCTCTACCTGCCCGTCGAGCCGGTGGCGGATGCCGACCGCCGCCGTCCTCGCGCTCCGCGCAAGGGCGCGCCGCGGGGATTGACCCTGGCCCTCGCTCCGGTCCGGCGCCTCGTCGGCGCGCTCGGCATGCGCGCGCACGCCCTGTCGGCGCGCTGACGCCCGTTCAGCCGTAGAGATCGCTGACCACGAAGCCCCGCGGCGCGAGGCGTTCCGCCAGGACGCGCCGGTGGCAGCCGGCCGGGTCGCGCTCGAAGCAGAGCAGGCAGATCGGTGCGGCCTCGGCCAGCGTGGCGAGGTCCTCGAGCGCCTGCAGCCCGGCGGCGGTGTCCAGCACCTCCTCGCAGTAGATCCGGCGCATCAGGGCCGCGTCCCCGGCCCTTGCCGCCTGCCGCCCCGCTTTCGGCGTCCCGAGGCTCCGCAGGTGCGCGTAGTCCAGGCCGGCCTCGCGCAGCGAGGTCCCAAGCGCGCCCTTCGAGAAGCCGCGCTTGCGCGAGTTCGCCACCGCCCGGACGTCGGCCAGCACCGCGACGCCGGCCGATCGCAGGACTCCGACGAGGCGCTCCGAATCGAGGCCTTCGTAGCCTATGGTAAACAGTTGCTTGCTCACGATGCCGTACCCGGACTCGCGTTGCGGAACCGCGACTTAGCCGGACGGCGCCCTGTGAACCAGCCGGGGATGGGCCGCGTATGTCGCGGGGATGCAACGGGTCCCGGAATTCCGCCGCAATGATCGCAAAGCTCCGTTAACCGCGCCGGGGCCATCGAATACGCCTGTCTGTGGCGCATCTTCGGTGGCGGGCTAAACACTGATGTCGCGGATCTACGAGCTTTCGCGTTCGCCGGCCGGAACATGGGCTGGGCACCTGACCCGCCGGTTGATGCCGGTGCGACGCCTCGCCGGGCGGTTCGCCGCCGCCGCGATCCTCGCAGGCCTCGCCGCCTGCGCGTCGAACAACGACTTCTATCCGACCAAGGGCGACGCCAAGCCCCATCCGGGGGTGGCCAAGGCCAAGCTCCACCCGATCCAGGGCATCGACATCTCGAAGTGGCAGGGCAACGTCGACTGGGCCTCGGTCCGGGCCTCCGGCACGCAGTTCGCGTTCATCAAGGCCACCGAGGGCGGCGACCACGTCGACGAGCGCTTCCGGACCAACTGGGACGGCGCGGCCCGGGCGGGCGTTCCGCGGGGCGCCTACCATTTCGTGTTCTGGTGCCGCTCCGCCAGGGAGCAGATGGACTGGTTCAGAAAGAACGTCCCGAACGATCCCAGCGCCCTCCCGCCTGTCCTCGACGTCGAGTGGAACGGGCACTCGCAGACCTGCCCCAAGAAGCTGCCGAAGGCGCAGGCCCTGGCGATGGTCACCGAGATGCTGGAGGAGATGGAGCGCTATACCGGCAAGCGCCCGATCATCTACACCGACATCACCTTCCACAAGGACGTGCTGGAGGGCGAACTCCCGGATTACCCGCACTGGCTGCGCTCCACGGCGGCCGAACCGGAGCAGCGGTTCGTCAACCGCAAGTGGATGCTCTGGCAGTTCACCTCCACGGGTCGTGTCCCCGGCGTGCGGGGCGACGTCGACCGCAACGCCTTCTACGGTACGCCGTCCGATTGGGCCTCGTTCCTGTCCACGGATTGCGATCCGCGCGAGCACAAGCGGCTCTCTGAGCAAGGTCTTTGCACCGATAAGTAGAATGGAAGCCTAGCCGCAACCTAGGTTAATTCGAGAGCGGCGGGTGCGGCGTATGCTGGATGGGCGTGCCCGCTGACGGGTGAGCCCGCGAGGATCCCGACGGGAGCCTCTCCTCCCGCATCCAGCCCGCATGCCGATCGAACCTGCCGCCCCGACGGGCAATCTGTTGCTCGATGCGCTGCCGGGATCGGATCGCGCGCTGATCGCGCCCCATCTCGAGTCTGCGCGCTTCGGCAAGGGCGATGCGGTGATCACGGCGGGTTCCCCGGTCGACACCGTGACCTTTCCCTGCGGGCAGGCCGTCGTGGCGCTGGTCATCGCCACCCGGGACGGCCGGACGGCGGAGACCGCCAGCGTCGGCCACGAGGGGGCGCTGGGCGGGATCATCGGCCAGGGTCGACTGCCGGCCTCGGCGGGCGGGCTGGTGCTGGTGGGCGGGCCGATGCTGCACATCGGCGCGGATCGGCTTCGACAGGCCGCACAGCGGTCCGACACGCTCGGCGACCGCCTCGCACGCTACGCCGACTGCTTCCTGGCCCAGCTGATCCAGATCGCCGCCTGCAACGCCCTTCACCCGATCGAGCAGCGCTGTCTCCGCTGGCTGCTGTCGCTGCAGGACCGGGTCGGAGACGACACCCTTCCGATCACCCACGAAGTCTTGGCCTCGATGCTGGCGGTCCAGCGCACTTACCTCACGCGGATCCTGCGGGTCCTGCAGGAGCAGGGTCTGATCCGGGTCGGGCGGGGACGCATCACGATCCTCGACCGCCGGGCGGTCTCGGCCGCCGCCTGCGAGTGCCATGCCCGCGTGCGGCTGCATTGCGACGCGGTCTTGGGCGCCCAGTCTCATGCCCCTGGCCGTCTTCGGGCCGAACCGTCTTCGACCGCCGACCGGGTCTCGCACGCGGGCTGAGATGCCGGCCCCCGATCCGGGGACGACCGGCGTCAGGGGACGACGGGCACGCAGACCGGCGCGGCGATTCCCGGCACGGGTGCCACCATCACGTCGACCCCGTAGATCAGGCGCAGCAGCGCCGGGGTGATCGTCGTGGCGGGCGGCCCGTCGGCGGCAAGGCGGCCGCCATGCAGGGCGATGACGCGGTCCGCGCACAACAGGGCGTGGCCGGGATCGTGTGTCGAGAACAGGATCGCGATCCCGGCCCGCGCCAAGCGTCGGACCTGACCAAGGACGCGGGCCTGGTTACCGAAATCGAGGCTCGCGGTCGGCTCGTCCATGATGAGCAGGCGCGGCTCGCCGCTCAGCGCACGGGCGATCAGGGCGAGCTGACGCTCGCCGCCGCTGATCTCGGTGTAGACCGCGTCGGCCAGATGCCCGATGCCCAGGGTGGCGAGGGCGACCTCGGCGGCCGCCCTGTCGGACGGACCGGGGGACGCGAAGGGGCCGAGCCGGCTGGCCCGTCCCATCACCACTACCTCCCGGACCGTGAATGGGAAGAAGGCGGCGTGCGCCTGGGGCACGGCGGCGACCGACCGGGCGATACCGGTCCGCGACAACCGGGACAGGTCGACGCCGTCGAGACTGACGCGCCCGTCCACGGCCGGCAGCAGGCCGAGCAACGTCTTGAACAGGGTGGTCTTGCCGCCGCCGTTCGGTCCGAGCAGGCACAGCACCTCGCCCGCGGCGAGGTCGAACGACACCTTCGCGCCGACGGAGCGGCCGCCATAACCGAAGGCGAGGTCCCGGACCTGGAGCAGCATCAGGCGAAGCCCCGGCGTCCGGACGCCAGCAGCCAGAGGAAGAAGGGAGCGCCGACCAGGGCCGTCAGGATGCCAAGGGGCACCTCGACCGTCCCGAGGCTCCGGGCGATCAGGTCGACCCCGACGAGATAGCCGGCTCCGAGCATGAGCGCTGCCGGGAGCAGCCGGCGGTAATCCGGTCCCACCAGGAGCCGGGCGATGTGCGGGACGATCAGCCCGATCCAGCCGATCACGCCGGTCATCGACACGGCCGCCGCCGTGATCAGCGTCGCGCCCGCGATCAGCACCGGACGCAGCACGCGCGTCTCCACGCCGAGGGTCCGGGCCTCCTCGTCGCCGAGGCTCATCAGGTTCATGCGCCAGCGCAGCAGCACCAGGGGCGCGAGGCCGAGGAGCATCATCGGGAGCGTCGCAGCCACGTCGGCGAGGGTGACGGAGGATAGGCTGCCGAGCAGCCAGAAGGTGATCGCCGGAAGCTGGTTGTAGGGATCGGCCAGCACCTTCAGGAGCGAGATGCCGGCGCCGAGCACCGCGCCCACCGCCACGCCCGCCAGGACCAGCGTCAGGACCGGATCGTGCCGCTGCACGGCGAGTCCGACGCCGTACACCGCAACCACGGCGCCGAGGCCGCCGAGGAAGGCCAGGGCCTGGATCGGCGCGATCGGCAGGCCGAGATAGATCCCCAGGACGGCCCCGAGCCCGGCACCGGCCGAGACACCGAGGATGTCGGGCGAGACCAGGGGATTGCGGAACAGGCCCTGGTAGGTCGCTCCGGCGCCCGACAGGGCCGCCCCGACCACGAGCGCGGCGACGACCCGCGGCAGGCGTACCTGCATCACCACGGTCTCCACGGCCGCCGATGCCCGTGTCGGCAGCCCGAGGAACCGGTGGCCGAGGACGCCGGCCAGTTCCGTCGGCGTCACCGGGTATTTGCCGACGGCGAGCGCGATGACGGCCAGGGCCAGGAGGGCGAGGCCAGACAGGAGCGCCGCCGGGATCGGGAGGCCGAACCGGGTGCGAACCGCTTCGGGGGCGGCCGGAATGCGGCTCACCGCGGGGCGCCGGGAGGCGGCGCGGCGAGGAGGGATCCGGCCTGCGCGGCGTCGAGATCGACGTGGTAGACGCGGCGGTAGAAGACGCGCGTGACCTCCGTCATCGGCTCCGGGAACAGGTCCGGATGCAGCAGGCCGGCCAGCCAGCGTTGGCCGATCAGCCGGTTGACCCCGGGGGGCGCGTCGAACCACGGGAAGGGCTGGAGCGGCGCGACGTAGACCCGTCCTGAACGCACCGCGCGCACGTCCCGCCAGAGCGGATCGGACCGCAGCGACGCCGCGAAGGCCGGATCGAGGGTGACGATCACCTCCGGATCCCAGGCCAGCACCTGTTCCGGGGAGACGTTCGCGAGCCGGCCGCCGCCATCCTGGGCGACGTTGCGGCCGCCTGATGCCTCCACGAGCTCGGTGTTGATCGCGCCGGCGAACCCGGTCTCGAGCCCGCGCGGGCCGCGTGCGTAATAGACCCTTGGCCGCTTCTCCTCGGGCAGGGACTTGACGGCCTTCGCCACCGCGGCGGAGAGATCCCCGGCATAGGCCGCCAGAGCATCCGCGTCGGCCTGCTGATCCAGGGCCGCTCCAAGCTGCCGATAGGTTTCCGGGATCCGCGCGAGACTGCCGTCGAGCAGAATGTAGGGGATGCCCGTCTGCGCCTGGACCCGGTCGGCGAGCGACGCGTAGGTCGGCCCGAGGTTGCCCGTATCGACGATGAGATCGGGCTTGGCGGCGAGCACGGCCTCGACGTTGGCGGTGCCGCCGCGTCCGGTCAGGCGCCCGAAGGCCGGGAGCGTCCGGGTGCGGGGCGCCAGATACGCAAGGGCCTCGGGCCGCGGGGCGCTGACCCAGCCGGCCAGCAGGTCGGGCGCCAGGGTGTAGAGCAGCACCGCGGCCGGCGGGCCGGCAGGCAGCACCCGCTCGACCCGGTCGGGAAGCTCGACCGTGCGCCCGGCCGCATCGGTGAAGGGCCGCGCCTCGGCTCCGCCCATGACCGTGAGGAGCAGGAGCAGTGCGCCGGCGAGCGAGGCGCCGCAGCCGCGAACGAACGGCATCAGGCGGATTTGCGCTCCAGGATCTCGATCAGCGCGCCGTCGGGTCCCTCCACGAAGGCGATCCGCAGGCCCGGTCCCCGTTCGGTGATGCCCGCGCGCACGGTCACGCCGCGGGCGGTGAGATCGGCCATCGCGGCCTCGATGTCGGCGACGCACAGCCCGACATGCTCAATGCCGAGGCAGGGGGTGGAAGCCGCCGGTGCGGTCTCGGCCGGCGCCTGCTCGATGAAGACGGCGAGACCGCCGAGGTCGAGCACCACCCGCTGGACCGGGTCGTCGCCGACGCGTTTCACCTCGCGCGCTCCGAAGGTCTCGACGTAGAACGCGGCGGCCTTCACGGCATCGCGGCTGCGCAGATGGAGATGGTCGCAGGTGTAGTGCATCGGGGCTCCGGTCTTCGATCCCTGCGCGCGCCGACCTCCGGCACGGGCCTGCTGGAGGCGCCGTTGCGCCCCCAGGGCACGATAGGCCGCGCGCGGTGCCGCGGCGAGGTCGGCCGCTTGACGTTCGGACCGAACCCGCAGACTTTCGCCGCCAGGACCGTTGCAGGTATGCAACATCCATCCCACATCCGGGTGACGAACCCACACCGCACACCCAAGAGATCCATGCGCAATCCCTACGACGTGCTGGGCGTGGCCAAGGGGGCGAGCGAGGCCGAGATCAAGAAGGCCTATCGCAAGCTCGCCAAGGACTTCCACCCCGACCGCAACAAGAACGACGTGAAGGCCAAGGACCGGTTCGCCGAGGCGAATTCGGCCTATGAGATCCTGGGCGACGCCGAGAAGCGCAAGCAGTTCGACCGCGGCGAGATCGATGCCGAAGGCAAGCCGCGCGCGACCGGTTTCGAAGGCTTCGGCGGCTTCGGCGGCGGCCGCGGCGGCAACTTCGACTTCGAGAACATGGCCCGCGCCCAGCGCGGCGGCATGGGTGGCGGCATGGGCGGCGGGATGGGCGAGGACATCTTCTCGCACATTTTCGGTGAGGCCTTCCGCGCCGGCGGCGCCGGCCCGGGCGGTCAACGCCAGGCCGCCAAGGGGAAGACGTCGCTGCGGAATTGGTGGTGACCCTGGAGCAGGTCGCCAGCGAAGAGAAGCTGCGCCTCTCCCTGCCCACCGGGCGGGAGGTCGACGTGATGATCCCGCGCGGCGTGATCGACGGCCAGACCATCCGCCTGCGCGGCCTCGGCCAGAGCGCCGGCCCGCGTGGTGAGGCGGGCGACGCGCTCCTGACCATCCGGCTCCGGCCGCATCCGCGCTTCACCGTCGAAGGGTCCGACCTGCGCACCCCCGTCGACGTGCCGCTGGAGGATGCCGTCCTCGGCGGGACGATCCGCGTGCCGACGCTCACGGGCGCCGTGGAGATGAAGATCCCCGCCATGACGAGTTCCGGCCGGACCTTCCGCCTGCGCGGCAAGGGCCTGCCCAAGAAGGACGGCACGCGCGGCGACCTGTTCGCCACCATGGCGATCGTGCTGCCCGAGAGCGACGATGCGGCGCTGACGGAATTCGCCCGCGGTCGACGGGCGGCCAATCCGGCCTAGCGCCGTTCCCGATCGGTTTGCGACGGTCTTGAAGATGGGCGTGGCGGGTTGAGACAGACGCGACAGGCCCCCTCTCCCGCACGGGAGAGGGGACCCGCGCTGCGTTCGGCACAGGCTCGTCCACCGACCCCGTCCCAACCTGATCGGGAACGGCTCTAGCGCTTCGTGTCCGGACGCCGGCGCGACCGTTCGGGACGATCCCTCGGGGTCTGCATCCCGCACGGGCGGAAGGGTGCGGCTTACGGGGTGCGACCGCGGCGAGGTCCGGGGGCTGCGGCTCCCGAGCCGGCGTCCGATCCGCTCGGGCACGGCTTGCGGGAGAGCGGACACGTCAGGCGAGGGCCGCCTGAAAGCCCTCCGCGGCGCCCCGGACTTCCGTCGCCGGGCTGGCTCCGCTAAGGAGGCCACCCGGCTCCGACAGGGGCGCGCGGCTTCGGGATCGATCATGGCGGAACACGGGCAGGGCCTTCTGGCGGGCAAGCGGGGCATCGTCCTCGGGGTCGCCAACAACCGCTCGATCGCCTGGGGCATCGCCCGGAGCGCCCGCGCCCACGGCGCGGAACTCGCCTTCACCTATCAGGGCGACGCCCTGCGCAAGCGGGTCGAGCCGCTCGCCAAGGAACTCGACGCCCACGTCATCGGCCATTGCGACGTCACCGAGGCGGCCACGATCGACGCGGTCTTCGCCGAGGCCGCGAAGGTCTTTCCGGACGGCATCGACTTCGTCGTCCACTGCATCGCCTTCTCCGACAAGGACGAGCTCACCGGCCGCTACATCGAGACCTCCGAGGACAACTTCACCAAGTCCCTCCTGGTCTCGTGCTACTCGTTCACCGCCGTGGCCCAGCGGGCCGAGAAGATCATGCGGCCGGGCGGCTCGCTCGTGACGCTGACCTATTACGGCGCCGAGAAATGGATGCCGCACTACAACGTCATGGGCGTGGCGAAGGCGGCGCTCGAAGCGTCCGTGCGCTATCTGGCGGCCGACCTCGGGCCGAAGAACATCCGGGTCAACGCGATCTCGGCCGGCCCGATCAAGACACTAGCCGCGTCGGGCATCGGCGACTTCCGGTACATTCTGAAGTGGAACGAGTACAACTCGCCCCTGCGCCGGACGGTCACCATCGGTGAGGTCGGTGAGACGGCGGCCTACTTGGTTTCCGACATGGCGGCCGGCATGACCGGCGAGATTCTTCACGTCGATGCAGGCTACCACGTCGTCGGCATGAAGAACCCCGATGCGCCGGATCTGACCCTCGACAAGGATTAGCGGCCGGCATCAGCGGGGCGCGCCGAACCGGATTCGTGCCGCGCGCCGACGGTTTCAATCCTCCTCCGCCTCTGCGAATGCGCCCGAGAGCCGCAGGCCCTCGATCCAGGTCTCGCCGTCCCGCTTGACCACGGTCCGGGGCTCGGCGCCGCCGTGTTCCGCCACGCTCTCCGCCAACTGTTCGGAATGCGTCACCAGCCAGACCTGCGTGCGCTCCGCCGCCCGGGCGATCAGCCGGGCCAGCGGATCCAGCAGATCGGGATGGAGGCTGGTCTCGGGCTCGTTCAGGGCGATGAAGGGCGGCAGGCGATAGCCGAGCAGCGCGCCGGCCAGCGCGAGGAAGCGGAGTGTCCCGTCCGAGAGTTCGGCGGCGGCGAAGGTGCGGGCCGCGAAGTCCGGGAACGTCATGCCGAAGCGCGCCTCCCGTCCCGGTTCCGGCACGATCAGTCGCGCGCCCGGGAACGCACCGTCGACCGCCTCATCCAAGTCGCGCGTGTCCTGCCGGATATGCGCGAGCGTTGCGAAGACGGCGGCGAGGTCGGACCCGTCCGAGGCCAGGGTCGGCGTGGTCACGGCGAGGCACGGTCGGCGCAGGGGTGAATCGGCGTCGGTCCGGAAGCCATGGTGGAAACGCCACGCCGTCATCGCCAGGCGCAGGAGGGCGATCTCCGGCTGGCCGGTGGCGACGAGGGGCTGCCGAGCGCCGTCTCCGTGGCGAGAAGGTCCGTTCCGAGGGATTGCCTGCGCCCCTCGGCATCGCGGATGAAGCCCGACGGGCCGTCGCGGTCGAGGATCACGGCGGTTCGGCCCCCCGTCCGGACGGTCAGCCGCTCGGTCTTCACTTGCGGTTCCTGCCGGAAGGCGGCCCCGAATGTCTCGGCGCCCGTCTGCGGCACCAGCCCGATCTCCACCGCGTAGACGTAGTCCTGGCGCGTGCGGTCGTCGCGCAGGGTGGCGGACAGACGGATCCGGGCCGGTTCGCCGCGCCGCCGCCGGCCGGCCCAGAGCGCCGAGTCCATCCCGCCCTCGGCGGCGAGGTCGCGGGCCAGAGTGCCCCGGGCGGCGGCCTGCACCAGCTCGAGGGCGCGGTAGAGGTTGGTCTTGCCCGTACCGTTTCCGCCCACGAAGACCGAAAGCGGTTCGACGGGAAAGCCGATCCGCCGCAGGGAGCGGTAGCCTGAGACCGCGATATCCCGAACCACCAGCATCCCGCGGCCCCCGCCTCAGTCCGGTACCGTCAGATCCGCGATGCCTTTGGCGGCTTCGGGGAAGCGCGGGTCCATAGCCTCCAGGGTATCCGCCACCGTCTTGGCGATCACGTAGTTCCGGAACCATTTGTGATTGGCCGGCACCACCAGCCAGGGAGCGGAGGGCGTCGAGCAGCGCGACAACGCGTCCGCGAAGGCCTGCTGGTAGGAATCCCAGGATTTCCGTTCGACGAGATCGGCCGGGTCGAACTTCCAGTGCTTCTGCGGATCGCTGATCCGGGCCTCCAGGCGCTTCTTCTGCTCGGCCTTGGAGATGTGCAGGAAGAACTTGACGACCGTGGTGCCGGATTCGGTGAGAAGCCGCTCGAAGTCGTTGATCCGGTCGTAGCGGCTCTTCCAGATCCCGTCGGGCACGAGGCCCTTCACCCGCACCACGAGCACGTCCTCGTAGTGGCTGCGGTTGAACACCCCGATCATGCCGCGACCCGGCACCCGTGCGTGATAGCGCCACAGGAAGTCGTGATCGAGTTCCTCGCTCGACGGCACCTTGAACGACGCCACCGCGCAGCCCTGGGGGTTCACACCCTTGAGGATCGCGCGGATCGTTCCGTCCTTGCCGCCGGTATCGATCGCCTGGAAGACCAGGAGCAGGCTGCGGCTGCGTTCGGCATAAAGGCGTTCCTGGAGGGCCACGATGCGCTCGCGCTCCCCATCGAGCGCGTCCTTCGCCCAGTCCTTGTCGAGCCCGCCAACGTCATCGGGGTCCACCGCGGCGAGGTCGAACGCAGATCCGGGTGTGACCGCGACGATGCCCGGCGCGGCGAGGATCGGGACGCGCCGGTGGCTGCCCGCGGCCGCCGGGACGGTCCCGGCAATCGTATCGAGGCCACTTGCCCAGCGCGCCGTCGAAGGGCGCTGTGCCCCGGCCCCCCGTTCAGGTCGTCACCGTCTGTCACGCCGCCGTCGTGCTTGTGGCCGCGATGATGCTTGCCGTGCTTCTTGGACATGGGGCAGGACCTGTTTCCGGATATTGCCGACCGACGGCGAGAACGGCCAGCGGTCCTGGCCGTTCCGGATGCCTGTGCAGGACGGGGTTGAGACGGTTGGGGACGATCTTTTTCATTCGCCATGGCCAGACCGCCTGGAATGCCGAGGGGCGCCTCCAGGGCGGGCGTGACACCGACCTCAACGCGCAAGGCGAGGCGCAGGCCGCCGCCGTCGCCGAGCGCCTCGCCGCCGCGGCGGGTCCCGCGCTGGCGGAGGCCGATTTCGTGGCGAGCCCCCTGAAGCGCACCCGGCGCACCATGGAGATCCTGCGGACGACGCTGGGCCTGCCGCCGGAGACGTACCGCACCGATCCGCGCCTGCGGGAGATCGGCTTCGGCAGCTGGGAGGGTTCGACCTGGGCCGAGATCCGGCGCCGCGACCCGGCCGGCGCGGCCGGCCGCGACCGGGACCGCTGGCATTACCGCCCGCCCGGGCTCGGGGGCGAGAGCTACGCCGCTCTCGTCGAGCGCGTCGGCCCGATGTTCTCCGCCGTGGCGAAGGACACGGTGGTGGTCGCCCATGGCGGTGTCGCGCGGGCCGCCCTGGTCGCCCTCGGCCACCTCGACATCTACGCCGCGCCGCGCCTCGGTATCCGTCAGGGCGAGGTCCTGATCCTGGAGCCCGGCGGCTGGCGCTGGGCTTGATCCTGTAAGCCGGCGCAGTGCAAAGCCGCCTCGATAACGGCACGATCGACAGGCTATAGGGCGGCGGCCACGGAAGGCGCCGGCCCGGGCGGGCGGCCAGCGGAGCAGCGGATGAGCGACGTCGCCGAGAAGACCCGGCCCGGCCCGGCGGCCGGGAAGCGCGAGCGCCCTGGGGACGCGGCGGCCTTCCTGCGGGGGACCATCGGCCGGACCTGATCCGCGACGAGGTGCTGGCCGAGATCTTCCTGCATTCGGCCGCGGAGCGACCCGGCCATCCCTGTCTCGTCGATGGCGCGCGCGTGGAGGCCGGAGGCGTCCACCCGCACCTGACCTACGCCGAGGTTGCCGCCCGCGCCGGCCGGATCGCCGCCGGCCTCGCCCATCGCGGCATCGGCCCCGGCGACGTCGTCGGCCTGTGGATGGCCCGCGGCCCGGATCTCCTCGTGGCGCAGATCGGCATCACCCTGTCGGGGGCGGCCTGGCTGCCCTTCGATGCCGAGGCGCCGGCCGACCGGGTGGGCGTCTGCCTCACGGATGCGGCCGCGAAGGCGCTGCTGGTCTCCCCGGCGCTGGCTCCGACCGCGCCCGACGCGGCCCCCGCGCTGACGCTGCCGGACCTCGAGGCCGGGACGCCGGCCGGCGCGCCCGTCCCGGACCCGCGCGCCGCCGGCCTGACGGCGGATCATCCGGCCTACCTGATCTACACCTCCGGCTCGACCGGCGTGCCCAAGGGCATCGTCATCAGCCACGCCAACATCTGCCATTTCCTGCGGTCGGGGAACGCGCTCTACGGGATGCGCGCCGACGACGTGGTGTTCCAGGGTGCCTCGGTGGCCTTCGACCTCTCCATGGAGGAGATCTGGGTCCCCTATCTCGTCGGTGCGACCCTGTTCGTGGCGAGCCCGGCCATGATGGGCGACGTGGAATCGCTTCCGGGGATCCTGGAGGCGGAGCGGATCACGGTGCTCGACACCGTGCCCACCCTGCTGGCGATGATCTCGGGCGACCTGCCCACGGTACGCCTCGTCCTCCTCGGCGGCGAGGCGCTGCCCGAGCCGCTGGTCGCCCGCTGGGCGACGGGGACCCGGCAGCTGTTCAACACATACGGGCCGACCGAGGCAACGGTGGTGGCCACCGCCGCCGAGATGCGGCCCGGCGAGCCGGTGACCATCGGCGGCCCCATCCCCAACTACTCGGTCTACGTGGCGGGCGAGGATCTGAGCCTGCTCGGCCGCGACCAGCAGGGCGAGCTGCTGATCGGTGGCCCCGGCGTCGCGCGGGGATACCTCGCGCGGCCGGAGCTGACGGCGGAGAAATTCATCGCGAACCCCTTCGCGTCGGACGGTACCGATCCGGTGCTCTACCGCTCGGGCGACGCGGTGTCGCTCGACGCCGCCGACCGGATCGTGTTCCACGGCCGCATCGACGATCAGGTCAAGATCCGCGGCTTCCGGGTCGAGCTCGGCGAGATCGAGGCGCGCATCCGCAGCGTTCCCGACATCAACCAGGCCGCCGTGGTGCTGCGCCAGGACGACGGCGTCGACCGCTTGGTCGCCTTCCTGATCCCGGAGCGCGGCCGCGCCATCGAGACCGCGTCCCTGCGCCGGACGCTCGCCGGCCAGATGCCGCCCTACATGGTGCCGGGCCACTTCGAGGTGACCGAGAGCCTGCCACGCCTGACCTCCGGCAAGGTCGACCGCAAGGCCCTGAAGAGCGCCCCGCTCACGGTCGTCTCCGCAGACGGTGAGCAGGAGCCGCCCGCCAACGAAACCGAGGCGGCCCTGGTCGCGGCCGCCAAGCAGGTCTTCGGCAACCAGCCGATCGCGCTGGAGGGCGACTTCTTCGCCGATCTCGGCGGTCATTCGCTGCTGGCCGCCCGCTTCGTCTCTGCGGTGCGCGAGCATCCGGCGCTCGCCGGCATCACCCTGCCGGACGTCTATGCCCTGCGCACGATGCGGGCCATGGCCGACGCGCTGATCGCCCGCACGGGCGGCATGGGCGCGGCCGCCGCGACCCGCGACCTGAGCTTCGCGCCGCCGCCACTCCTGCGCCGCGCCCTCTGCGGCCTCGCGCAGCTCGTGGCTCTGCCCTTCGTGATTGCCCTGGCCACCGCGCAGTGGCTCGGCATGTTCGTGACCTACCTGCTGCTGACCGGCGGCGGCCTCGGCTTCTTCGCCGAACTCGGGGTGCTGCTCCTCGTGTACGTGGCGATCAACGGCGTCACGGCGGTGGCGGCGGTGGCCGGCAAGTGGCTGATCCTCGGTCGGACCAAGCCGGGCCGCTACCCGCTCTGGGGCACCTACTATTATCGCTGGTGGCTGGCGCAGCGGCTGGCGCCCCTGGTCCACGTGAAGTGGCTGCAGGGCTCGCCGGCCATCGCCGTCTATCTGCGCCTGATGGGCGCCAAGGTCGGCCGCGACACCCTGATCTCCGACATCGAGATCGGCGCGACCGACCTGCTGACCATCGGCGACGGCGCCTCGCTGGGCGGCCGCCTCGTCATCGCCAACGCCGAGATCGTCGGCAACGAACTGGTCATCGGCCGGGCGGAGATCGGGGCGGACGCGGCGGTCGGGACCTCCTGCGTCATCAGCCACGACACGGTGATCGGTCCGCAGGCGGAGATCGCCGACCTCACCACGATTCCGGCCGGGACCCGGGTCGGCGCCGCGGAGCGGTGGGACGGCTCGCCCGGCCGCAAGGTCGGGATGGCCGATCCCGCGGAGCTGCCCGCACCGGCGGAGGCCTCCCTCGCGCGCCGTACGGCCTTCCTGGCCGCCTATGTCGTGCTGCTCGGCGCGATCCCGGCGGTGGGCCTGCTGCCGATCTTCCCGGCCTTCTTCATCTTCGATCAGATCTCGGATTCGCTCTCCGACATCACCGACATCGATTACCACTGGTACCTGCCGATTCTCACATGGCCCACCGCCATGCTGATGACCGCCGGCACCGTGCTCCTGATCGCCGGCATCCGCTGGGTCGTGCTGCCGCGGACGCGCTTCGGCACCCACTCGGTCCATTCCCTGTTCTACCTGCGGAAATGGTCGCTCGCGCTCGCCGTCGAGGTCACGCTGGAGACGCTCTCGTCGCTGTTCGCCACCGTCTACATGCGGGCCTGGTATCGCCTGATGGGCGCCAACATGGGCCACGGCGCCGAGATCTCGACCAACCTTGCGGGCCGGTACGACCTCGCCGAGGTCGGCGCGAAGAACTTCATCGCCGATGAGGTCGTCTACGGCGAGGAGGAGGTCCGGCGCGGCTGGATGCACCTGGAACCGACGCGGACCGGGGCACGGGTGTTTGTCGGCAACGACGCCGTGGTGCCCCCCGGCGCGGTCATCCCCGACGACGTTCTCATTGGCATCAAGTCGAAGCCGCCCGAAAACGCCGCGATGAGCCCCGGCGAGACGTGGTTCGGTTCTCCGCCGATCCGGCTGCCGGCCCGGCAGAAGGTCGATCTCGGCTCCACCGCGCAGACCTATGAGCCCGGGGCCTGGCCGAAGATCCGGCGCGGCATCTTCGAGGCCTTTGCCACCTCGTTCTCGCCGATGCTCTACATCACCCTCGCGATCACGGTCATCGACTGGTACTTCTACCCGGCCATCCTGGAGCAGGACTGGTGGGGTCTGGCCTACAGTTTCGTCGTGGCGAGCGTCGCCATCGCGCTGATCCAGTCCTCCGCGGTGATCGCGATGAAGTGGCTGCTGATGGGGGTCTACAAGCCCGGCATGCAGCCGATGTGGTCCTGGTGGGCGATGCGCACCGAGGCCATCGCGGTGGCCTATTGGGGCCTCGCCGGGAAGGTGCTCCTGGAGCACCTCCAGGGCACGCCGTTCCTGCCCTGGGTGCTGCGCCTGTTCGGCGTGAAGGTTGGGCAGGGCGTGTGCATGCTCACCACCGACATCACCGAATTCGACTGCGTGACGATCGGCGATTTCGCCACGATCAACCGGGTCTCGGCGCTGCAGACGCATCTGTACGAGGACCGGATAATGAAGATCGGCCGCGTCGTCGTCGGGCGGGGTGTATCGGTGGGGGCGTTCTCGACCGTGCTCTACGACACGAAGGTCGGAGATTTCGCCCGGCTGCGCCCACTCACCATCGTCATGAAGGGCGAATCGATCCCCGCCAATACGGAGTGGGAAGGGGCGCCCGCGGTTCCGGTCCTGCATCGCGCCTGAGGGCGGGGCTCCAGGCACGCATACGCCGTCGATCGGCGGTGTGGTCGGACCCCGACTCCGACCTGGCACGCGCGCGGCGTCCACAGCCGGATCGAAAGTCCCCGCCCTTCCACAATCTCGCGCCGAGCGGATGGGCGGTTTCGATCCCGTCGAGATGGAGGCCGTGGCGCCTACCGCGGCGCCGTGTCCTGCCTGAACCAACGGAAGGG
Source organism: Methylobacterium phyllosphaerae (assembly GCA_050632685.1). Taxonomy (GTDB): domain Bacteria; phylum Pseudomonadota; class Alphaproteobacteria; order Rhizobiales; family Beijerinckiaceae; genus Methylobacterium; species Methylobacterium phyllosphaerae_A. Next base: position 2,594,441 of record JBOEFT010000002.1, on the reverse strand, counting down.
CGCGTCGCTTCGTTCGAGCCAACAATCCCGATCCGGTCGTCCGACATGTCTCAATGTAATCGAGAGTGACTAATCGGTAACAGGTCGGGTCAAAGAGTTGATCTGAACTATTGTCGTTCGATACATCTCATATTAAAATTCGCGGAGTGCCGAATCGCTCTGCGATGGGCAAGCCGCGGAGACGGCGCAGGGCAATCGTTCCGGGGCGAGGATCTTCAGTCGGTCGTGCAGCTCGATCCCGCCACCCTGCTGATCGTCACGGCGGCGACGACCCTTCTGGTCGGCGCGCTGTTTCTGGGTTCCTGGCGGCAGGCGCCTGACTCCCGCGCGCTCGCGTACTGGGGCACGGCGCATCTTATGGGAGCGACCGGCTCGACCGGCCTCGCCCTGCGCAACCAGATCCCCGACCTGATCTCGGTGGGCGCGGCCAATGCCGTGGTGCTCGCCGCCTACGGCCTGATCTGGAGCGGTGTCCGCACCTTCGAGCGGCGGGAGCCGCGCATGGGACTGGCGATGGCCGGCGCCCTCGGATGGTGCCTGCTGTGCCTGATTCCCGACTTTTACGGGTCGATCGCCGCGCGCATCGTCTACGCCTCCGCGGTAGCGGCGGTGCATTGTGGCGGGGCCACCGCGGAGATCTGGTGGGGGCGCGGCGAACGCCTCGCCTCCCGGATCACGGCCGCCACCATCCTGGGGCTGCACGGTGCCTTCTACCTCGTGCGGATTCCCGCGACGCTCATCGCGCCGCCGCAGCCAAGTCTCAGTCCGCTCGCCTCCCCCTGGGTGGCGATCCTCTGCTTCGTCACCCTGCTGTTCTCGATCGCCTCGGCCTTCACCTACATGGCCCTCGTCAAGGAGCGGGCCGAGCGTGAGCGGCGCATCGCCGCATCCACGGACGCGCTCACGGGCGTGCGCAACCGCCGGGCCTTCACCCGGGCTGCCGAGGCCGCGATCGCCGAGCACCGCGACGCGGCCCTGCTGCTGTTCGACCTCGACCGCTTCAAGGCCGTCAACGACCGTTACGGTCACGGGGTGGGCGACGCGGTGCTGGTGGGGTTCTGCGCGATGGCGACCTCGATGCTGCCACGGGAGGCGCTCCTGGGACGCCTGGGCGGCGAGGAGTTCGCCTGCCTGCTGCCCGGCGTGTCTCCCGCAGAGGCCCTGGCGCGGGCCGAGGAGCTGCGCCGGACCTTCGCAGGGCTCAACGTCCCCGAACTCCCAGGACTGCAGGTCAGCGTCAGCATCGGGATCGCCCAGGCCCGGCCCGGGGTCGCGTTCGACGTGCTCATGCGGCGGGCCGACGCCGCGCTCTACACCGCCAAGAACAGTGGCCGCGATCGGGTCGCCGTGGCCGAGCCGGTCGCGATCCGCGCCGCCTGAGGCGGCCGCGGACCGCTCACGCGAGGGCGCGGGCCGCCTCCGAGACCGTCCGCACGGACGCGTCGACGATGGCCGCCGAGGCCGCGACCCACCGCGTTGGCATCTCCGTCGTCGGGCCGCATTCAAGGTAGAGACACGGATGCCGATAGGTCGACCCGTCCCGGTCGGGGGTAGCCTTCGGCGCGGCAGGACTGGAGGTCGGAGATGAACGAAGCCACGCGGATCGATCGCCTGGAAATGCGCCTGATGGAGCAGGACGCCACGATCGAGGACCTCAACCGGACCGTGACCGAGCAGTGGCGGCTGATCGACCGGCTGGCGCGGCAGCTGGATATGCTCCGGGATCAGGTGGAGGAGGCGGCCGCCCGGTCGGCGCCGCGGGGCTCGGAGCCGCCGCCGCCGCATTACTGAGGTGGGACGGCCGGCGCGCCGCGCAGACGCACCGGCCGGCGTGTCAGAAATTCGCCTGCGTGACGAACTTGGTGACCAGGTAGGCGTCCAGCGCCTCCGGGCCGCCCTCGCTGCCGTAGCCCGAATCCTTGACGCCGCCGAACGGCGTCTCCGGCAGGGCGAGGCCGTGGTGGTTGATGGAGATCATCCCGCTCTCGACCGTGTTCGACACCCGGGCCGCCCGCTCGGCGGAGCGGGTGTAGGCGTAGGCCGCGAGCCCGTAGGGCAGCCGGTTGGCCTCGGTCAGCGCCTCCTCGTCATCCGAGAACCGGTTGATCATCGCGACGGGGCCGAACGGCTCCTCCTTCATGAGCCGGGCGGTCAGCGGCACCTCGGTGAAAACCGTCGGCGCGAAGAAGTTGCCCTGGTTTCCGATGCGATCGCCGCCGGCGCGCAGCGTCGCGCCGCTGGACTTCGCATCCGCCGTGAGTGCCGCGATGGCGTCGAGGCGACGCGCGTGGACGAGAGGACCCATCTTGGTCTCGGGATCGAGCCCGTCGCCGACCTGCAGGGTCTTGGCGAAGGTGGTGAAGCCCTCGACGAAGCGATCGAAGACCGAGTCGTGGACCAGGAAGCGGGTCGGCGACACGCAGACCTGACCGGCGTTGCGGAACTTCGACGGCGCGAGAACCGCGATGGCCTTCTCCACGTCGGCATCGCCGAACACGATCGCCGGGGCGTGGCCACCGAGTTCCATGGTGGCCCGCTTCATGTGCTCGCCGGCGAGCGCGGCGAGCTTCTTGCCGACCACGGTCGATCCGGTGAACGAGATCTTCCGGATCACGGGGTGCGGGATCAGGTAGGCCGAGATGGTCTCGGGGTCGCCGTAGACGAGCGAGAGAGCGTCGCCCGGAATGCCGGCGTCCAGGAAGGCCCGCACCAGGGCGGCGCAGCTCGCCGGGGTGTCTTCAGGTCCCTTCAGGATCACCGTGCAGCCGGTGCAGAGGGCGGCCGAGATCTTGCGGACCGCCTGATTGATCGGGAAGTTCCAGGGGGTGAAGCAGGCCACGGGACCCACCGCCTCGCGCACCGCCACCTGCAGCACGCCGTCCGCGCGGGCCGGGATGACGCGGCCGTAGGCGCGCTTCCCTCCTCGGCGAACCAGTCGATGATGTCCGCCGCCGCCAGGGTCTCGACGCGCGCCTCGGCGAGTGGCTTGCCCTGCTCCAGGGTCATGATCCGGGCGATCTCGTCGACCCGGGCGCGCAGCAGGTCGGCCGCCTTGCGCATCACCTTGGCGCGTTCGAAGGGGGCGACCTTCCGCCAGGCCGGGAAGGCGCGGGACGCGGCCGCCAGGGCCTCGTCGAGATCCGCCGTGGTGGCGACGGCGCATTGGCCGATCGTCTCGCCCGTGGCGGGGTTGAGGACCCCCAACGTGTCGCGGTCGGCACCCGCGCGCCAGCGCCCGGCGATGTGAAGCTCGGTATCCGGATACATCGGTCGATTCCCGCTCGGCCGCACCTTCGGCCGCAGGCGGAATGTGGCGATGTGGCGCGTCTCGGCAATCCCCGTGGCGGTATGGCTGGGGCGGCCTGTCGTCAGGCGGCCGCGCGAGCAGGCTCCGGAACCTGCACGACCGTGGCCGTCCCGTGACGGGCACGCAGGGTTGCGCCCTTCGGCACCACCCGCCACCCCTCGCGGCAGCCGTCGATCGGCTCCGAGACCACGACGATGCCGCCCGGCCCCTCGCGGAAGTACAGGCTCGGCGGACGGCCGTCGCAGGCCCATCGGTAGGCCGTGAGGGTCTCGCCGTCGGTGAGCAGCGCTGTGAAGCGCAGCGGCTCGCAGACGTTGGCGGCTTCCATCAGCTCGCGGACGGTCTTCAAGGTCCGCGCCATGGCGCCGACGGGATCGGCCTCCAGGCCGTTGGCCAGCGCCAGCAGGAAGATCGCCTCGGAATCGGTGCTGCCGCGGCGGTGGTCGTAATAGGCGTCCGGGATCAGCGCCTCGAGCCGGCGCTTGATCCGATGGTAGCCGCCGATCTGGCCGTTATGCATGAACAGGTGCCGGCCGTAGACGAACGGGTGGCAGTTCGCCCGGGCGGTCGCGGTGCCGGTCGAGGCGCGGACATGGGCGAAGAAGGTCCGCGCCCGGACCTGCCCGCAGAGGTTCACGAGGTTCTCGTCCGACCAGGCCGGGGAAATGTCGCGATAGACACCCGGCTCCGGCCGTTCGGCGTACCAGCCGATGCCGAACCCGTCGCCGTTGGTTTCGGTCTTCCCTTCGTCGGCGTGCAGCGACTGATGCACCAGCGAGTGGGTGGGCGCGCAGACGAGGTCGGAGAGGAAGACCGGCTCACCGCTATAGGCGAGGAAACGGCACATGTCGGACGATGATCCTTTCGCTGTGATCCGCACTCGATCCGATGCAACGCCGCGCCTCAGGCAGAGACGTTCCGTCGCAGGAGGTTAACAGTCGGTCCACGCCGGTGAACAGTTTCTTAACCGCACGGAAACTGCGCCATTTTCGAGCGTTCCGCATCAAAATGGGGCTGGCTGTTCGCAGGGCAGGCATGCCCCGTTCGAGCGACCCGACTCTTGTGAGCCGACTCATGTCAGGCCAGCATGGCCGAATCGGGGAATCAGAAGTTCGCCCCTGAGGCGACGGCCCGAGACGGGGCGACCTACCGGCAGCAGGAGAGTTTCATGGATCGCGCAACGCCCGATAGTTCCGGCCCCGTGGCCCTCGTCGTCGAGGACGACGCGGCGGTGCGCGACCTCGCGACCGCGGTGCTGGAGGAGACCGATCTCGGCGTGATCGCCTGCGACACTGCGGAGGCTGCGCTCTCGGTTCTGGAGCGGTCGGACGTTACCGTCGCGCTGCTCTTCGCCGATGTGCGGCTGCCGGGCGCGATGGATGGCGTGTCCCTGGCGCAGGCGGTCAAGCGGCGCTGGCCGGGCGTGCGCGTGGTCGTCACCTCCGGGGCGAGCCGGGATGCGCGGCTGCCCGATCAGGCCGTCTACATCCAGAAGCCGTGGCGCGCCCTCGACGTGCTGGTCCAGGCCGAGCACGCGACCATGGCCGCGAAGGCGGCCTGAGCCCCCGGGGCGCGAACCCGTACCGCGCCCCGTTCCGACATCGCGCGCAGGGGCGCGACCGAGGGCGGCTCGACAGCGGTCCTCGTGGTTCAGTGCCCGATCACGTCATTGTGCTTGCGGGATGGAGCCAGGGTCGGTCGTCGCAACCGCGGGTCCGGAGTCGCCCGGCACGCTCCAAGAAAAAGCCCGGCCGCTCGCGCGGGCCGGGCTCTCTCAAAACCGGTTCGGGGCAGCTCAGGCGGCGGGCGCCGTGCTGGCCGGGGCCTGACCGGCGGCGTTGCCGCCCGGGGCCTGCGTCGGGGACGGCGACGGGAAGCCGGGACGGCGGCCGCCGGCGGGGAAGCGAGGCTTCGGCTTCGGCGCGGCGATCAGGCCCTCGCGGATCGCGGTCTTGCGGGCCTGCTTGCGGGCGCGGCGGACGGCCTCGGCCTTCTCGCGAGCCTTGCGCACGGACGGCTTCTCATAAGCCTTGCGCTGCTTCATCTCGCGGAAGATGCCCTCGCGCTGCATCTTCTTCTTGAGGACGCGGAGCGCTTGATCGACGTTGTTGTCGCGAACGAGTACCTGCAACGGACTTGATCCTCTGGACCTGAAGTTCTGGGTTCACGCGGCCCGCCGCCGATCTGGAAACCGGCAACGTCCCTCGCCCGGATTGAACCCGGGAGGGACGGGAACGTCGGTTTCCGAATCGGCGTGGAGCTCACGCCTTGGCGGGGCTATTACACCAAGCGCGCACCAGTTCCAACCTGCCTGCGCGATCCATCTGCGCCGCCGCCGTGCTAGGTTGCGCGGATGAGACACGACGACTCGCAGCAATTCGCAAGCGACAACTACTCCGGCATCTGCCCGGAAGCCTGGGCGGCCATGGAGGCGGCCAACCGGGGCCATGCGCCGGCCTACGGCGAGGACGCCTGGACGGAGCGGGCCGCCGACGCGTTCCGCGACCTGTTCGAAGCCAAGTGCGAGGTGTTCTTCGCGTTCAACGGCACGGCCGCCAACGCCCTGGCGCTGGCCGCTTTGTGCCAGTCCTACCACAGCGTGATCTGCGCGGACTCGGCCCATGTCGAGACCGACGAGTGCGGCGCACCGGAATTCTTCTCCAACGGCTCGAAGCTGCTGACCGTCCGGACCGAGGGCGGGAAGCTCACGCCGGATGCGATCCGCGGGCTGGCCCAGAACCGGAGCGACATCCACTTCCCGCGCCCGCGGGTGGTGACGATTACCCAGCCCACCGAGACCGGGCAGGTCTACACCCTCGCGGAACTCCGGGCGCTGTCGGCGACGTGCCGTGAACTGGGGCTCGCCCTGCACATGGACGGCTCGCGCTTCGCCAATGCCTGCGCGAGCCTCGGCTGCAGTCCGGCCGACATGACGTGGCGGTCGGGTATCGATGTCCTGTGCTTCGGCGGGACCAAGAACGGCATGCATGCCGGCGAGGCCGTGGTGTTCTTCGACCGACGGCTCGCGGAGGATTTCGGCTACCGCTGCAAGCAGGCCGGCCAGCTCGCCTCCAAGATGCGGTTCCTCGCCGCCCCCTGGGTCGGCATGCTGGAGAGCGGCGCGTGGCTCAGGAATGCCGCCCACGGCAATGCCTGCGCCCGGCATTTCGCCGAGGCGGTCGCCGGGCTGCCGGGGGTGCGGGCGCTGTTCCCCGTGGAGGCGAACGCGGTCTTCCTGACGATGCCGGCCGCCACCATGGACGGGCTGCGCGCCCGGGGCTGGCGGTTCTACACCTTCATCGGGGGCGGGGCGCGGTTCATGTTCGCCTGGGATGCGCGGCCCGAGCGGGTGGACGCGCTGGTCGGCGACCTGCGTGCGCTGGCCGCCGCGGCGGCCTGAGCGGGTGGACACCGGGGTGCAGGGCCACCCTTTAAAGGTGTTTCGCGCGCTGGTGTCGAGGTTACGTGAGGAGTGTGGATACGCTGGCGCGACGTGCGCACGGTCGTCCTTGCGAGCGCAGCGAAGCAGTCCAATGTCGCGCGACGCCTGCCGATGTCGTGCTGTCCTGGGTCGCTTCGCTCCGCTCGCGATGACGGTGGTGCCGAAAGCCCAGGTTTGAGAGGGACGGGTGGGTGCGATGCTTCGGCGACTCGGCCCCTACAGCAGCGCGAGATCCGTCGTGTCGGTGCTCGGGAAAATCCGGCGCAGGCTCGCCTGATCGAGACCGTACAGGCGCTGGAACAGGCCGCCGAGCAGCCCCGGTAGTCGGTGAGGACCGGATAATCCCGGTTCTGGAACAGGTGCGCCTCGTCGGCCCGCACCTGCGGTCCCGCGATGCGGCCGCCCCGGACGCCGCCGCCCAGGATCCAGTAGACGCTGCCGTGACCGTGATCCGTGCCGCGGTTGCCGTTCTCCCGGAACGTGCGCCCGAACTCGGACAGCACCACCACGACCGTGTCGGACCAGCCGGACCCGATCTCCTCGACGAAGCCGGAGAGGCCGCGTCCGAGTTCGCCGAGCCGGTCGGCGAGGTAGCCGGTGCCGGCGCCCTGGTTCACGTGGGTGTCCCAGCCGCCGACATCCACGAAGCCGAGATTGAACGTGTCGCGCATCAGGCGGCCGATCCGCCGGGCCGACAGCTCGAAGCCCTTGGGCGAGACCGCCCCGCGGTCGGCCTGCGCCGCATGGTCGGAGATCGACTGGTAGACCGCGTCGCGCACCCGGAACCCCTCGGCCACGGCGGCGGCCAGCTTGGTGTCGCTGTACATGGCGGCGATGAGGCGGGCCTGCCGGTCGTCGATGCCGGGCTTGCCGACGCCGTTGATGGCGATGTTCGGCACCGTCTCGCCGCCCCGTAAGATCAGCGGCATCTGGTCAGTGAAGGCGATCGGCCGGATGCGGGTCAGCTCCGCGGCGAGCCGGGCCATGAAGCCGGAATTGTAGTCGCGGGAGGAGCCCACGGTCTGGCCCATCTCGATCGTGTCCTGGGTCTCGAAATGGCTCCGGGTCAGGTCGTCGGTGCCGGCGAAGGGCACGAAGGCCGCCTGGCCTTTCGCGTAGAGCGGGAGGATCGTGTCCCGAAGCGCCGGGTGCAGGCTCCAGTCGCCGTCGAGCGCCAGGGCGGCCTTCGGGTCCGCGGCGTCCGGCTTGGCGATCGCGATGTGCGGCCTCGACCGGTAGTAGAGGTTGCTCCCGGTGGGGATCACCACGTTGGCGGCGTCGTAGGCGCCGCGCAGGAACACCACGAGGAGGCGCGCATCGGCCTTCGGGGCCGCCCAGACGCGGCCGGCCACCGTGGACAGGCCGAGCGCCGCGGCGGCGCGGATCAGGTCGCGACGGTTCATCGCATGAACTCCGGCGAGGCGAGGTAGAGGGTGTTCCAGTCCTGCGGCGAGACCGCCTGGGCGAGGGCCGCCCGCGTCGCCGCCGACAGGGTGGCGGACACGGTCGAGAAGTAGAGCTCGTTGGCGAGCACCGGGAAGGCCGGCTCCTCGGCCTGATCGGGCGGCGCCGGCTTGAACAGGCCGGCCGATCCGGACCCGATCTGCCGGGCGATCTCGAACCGCGTCGCGAGCTGCCCCGGACCGCTCCAGGCGGCAGCGTCGAGGGGGTACCCGTCCGGCGTCGAGCGGTTGAACAGCCCCTCGCCGAGGCGGTTCAGCCAGCCGAGCACCGGGCCGGCATTGCGGATCACGCGCTGGTCGTAGGCCATGCGCAGGGCCGAGAAGACGTAGCGCACCGGATCCTTGAAGGCGCCGCTGCGCTCGGCCGTCAGCGCCGGTTCGCGCGCCAGGGCCTCCGTCACGGCGGCGATATCGCCGTCGCTCCGGCTGAAGACGGCCGCGAGCCGGGCCACGAGCGCCTCGTCCGGCGCCTGACCCAGGAGGTAGGCGGCGAGCGCCCGGGAGACGTTCGTCGCGGTGGCGGGGCTGCGGGCGATCAGGTCCACCGCCTCCTCGACCTCGGGCCAGCCGCGGCCCTGGATGCGCCTTCCGAGGAAGACCTTGTCGCCGTAATCGTGCCGGTTCGGGTTGAATTCGAACAATCCGTCCCGCCGGAAGTCGGCGGCGTGGTCGGGGCGGAGCTTCGGATCCTCGGGCTTCAGGTCGATGCCGACCCCGGTGAGGATCCGTGCCAGCGCCTCCACGTCGCCCTGCGTGTAGCCGGAGCCGACACCCATCGTGTGCAGCTCCATGATCTCGCGGGCGTAGTTCTCGTTGATGCGGCCGGCGGCGTTGTCGGCATTGTCGAGGTAGCGCAGCATCGCCGGGTGGCGCAGGCTCGCCATGAGCAGGTCGCGGAAACGCCCGAGGGCGTGCGGGCGGATCGCCGTGTCGAGGTAGTCGCCCACGGCGGCACGCAGGGTGGACTTGCCCTGGTGGACGTTGAACCGGTTGAACCAGAACCACGTCAGCCGCTCGCGCAGCTGGTCCGGGCTGTAGAGCGCCCGGAGCACCCAGACGGAGGCGGCATTCCGCGCGTGCGTGTTCAGCGCGGCCTGGAACGCCTGCTGGGCGGCCTTCCGGGCGTCGGGATCCGCAATGTCCCTGAACGCCTTGGCCTGCGCGTCGAGGGCCTGGGCGCGTTCGAACAGGCTGCCCTGCGGCGTCAGCGCGTCGACCTCGGCCTGTGCGGCGGGTGGCAGGCGCATTTCGGCCGGTGGATGGAGCTGCGCCTGCAGCCAGCGCGCCCGTCCTTCGGCCTGAAGCTGCGCGAAGGACGCGGGCGAGGCCCCCAGGTCAGGGCATTGAGGAAGGCGGCGTCGGCTGCCGCGGGCGGCGGCGCGTCCGCCGCACGGAGGCTCGCGGTCGCCGAGGCCAGCAGCAGCGTGGTCACGAGAAGACGGCGTGTGGCGGCGCGCGACATCGGAGCCTTGCCCAGAGGTGGATCGGCCGGGGCAGCCTGTTGCCGGCGCCCTGTACCGTGCCTGAAAGGCCGCCCAGTGAAGCCCGCGTCTTTGCCAATATCGGGGCTTGCCGCTACACGATCCCGAGATCCGCCGCCCGAGACCGCGCGAGGCCGCGCGCCGCGCGCAACCACGTTCCGCCGACCCAGAGCGTTCGCTCCATGCTGATGCAGACCAAGACCGAAGCGAAGCCGGCCGATCCGGTGGCGCGGCGGCGCACCTTCGCGATCATCTCCCACCCGGACGCGGGCAAGACCACGCTCACCGAGAAGCTGCTGCTGTTCGGGGGCGCGATCCAGCTCGCCGGTGAGGTCAAGGCCAAGCGCAACCGGGTCTCGACCCGCTCCGACTGGATGGGCATCGAGAAGGAGCGCGGCATCTCGGTGGTCACCTCGGTGATGACCTTCGAGTACGGCGACTGCGTCTTCAACCTCCTCGATACGCCCGGCCACGAGGACTTCTCGGAGGACACCTACCGGACGCTGACGGCGGTCGATTCGGCCGTGATGGTGATCGATGCGGCGAAGGGCATCGAGGCGCGCACGCGCAAGTTGTTCGAGGTCTGCCGTCTGCGGGACATCCCGATCGTCACCTTCATCAACAAGCTCGACCGCGAGGCCCGCGACCCGTTCGAGCTTCTCGACGAGATCGAGAAGACGCTCGCCCTCGACGTCGCCCCGGTCACGTGGCCGATCGGCACCGGCCGCAACTTCTCGGGAACCTATGAGCTCGGCGGCAACCGCGTGCGCCGGCTCGACGCCGCCGAGGATGCCGGGATGGTGGCGGTGTCCGGCCCGGATGACCCGCTGTTCGACGAGCTGCTCACCGAGAACGGCGCGGCCGACGCGTGGCGCGAGGAGGTGGAGCTCGCCGAGGGCGGCCTCAAGCCGTTCGACCTCGACGCGTTCCGCGAGGGCCACCTGACACCGGTCTTCTTCGGCTCGGCGCTGCGCAATTTCGGCGTGCGCGACCTCATCGACGGCCTCGCCAAGGTCGCGCCTCCGCCCCGCGGCCAGGACGCGGACAAACGCCTCGTGGAGCCCACGGAGCCGCGCATGACCGGCTTCGTGTTCAAGATCCAGGCGAACATGGACCCGAACCATCGGGACCGCATCGCCTTCATGCGGGTCTGCTCGGGCAAGCTGAACCGGGGGATGAAGGCGCGGCTGGTGCGCACGGGAAAGCCGATCTCGCTGTCGGCCCCGCAGTTCTTCTTCGCGCAGGACCGCGCCATCGCCGACGAGGCCTATGCCGGGGACGTGGTCGGCATCCCGAACCACGGCACGCTCCGGATCGGCGACACCCTCACCGAGGGCGAGGATCTGGTGTTCCGCGGCGTGCCGAGCTTCGCCCCCGAGATCCTCCGCCGGATCAAGCTCACCGACGCCATGAAGGCCAAGAAGCTGCGCGAGGCGCTCCAGCAGATGGGCGAGGAGGGCGTCGTCCAGGTCTTCGTTCCGCAGGACGGCAGTCAGGCGATCGTCGGCGTGGTCGGCGCGCTCCAGCTCGACGTGCTCAAGGAGCGGCTCCAGGCCGAATACGGCCTGCCGGTGGATTACGAGACCTCACGGTTCTCGGTCTGCCGATGGGTGTCGTCCGACTCGGAGGCGGAACTCGACAAGTTCATCGATTCGCACGGCTCGGCCATGGCCAAGGACCTCGACGGGGCGCCGGTCTTCATGGCCACGACGGCCTTTTCCCTCCGCTACGAGGAGGAGCGGTACCCGGCGGTGCGCTTCACCGACGTGAAGGACTATCAGAAGCGGGCGGCGTGAGGGGGCGAAGGGCGCTCGTCTCGCGGCTGCCCCTGCAGGACAGGCGGCTCAGAACTTCCCCAGCATCGGGAATTCCACGCTCAGACTCGACTCGGCGGCCATCGGCGCCTCGCGCTTGCGCGGCTTGCGGTTAAGCACCTGCTTCAGCTTCGTCTTCAGCACCGCCATGTCGAACGGCTTGAGGATGAAGGCGTCTGCGCCGGCCTGGTGGGCGAGGTTGATGTCCTCGAAATCGAATGACGATTCGGTGAGCATGAAGGGCGTGTTCATCAGCGTGTCGTCGGCGCGGATCTCGCGCAGGAGGCTGATCCCGTCCATCGGCTCCATATCGAGATCGGAGATCACCAGGGCGTAGCGGCGCTGCCGCAACCGCTCCAGCGCCTCGGGTGCGCTTGTGACGCCCTCGACGTCCGGAAAGCCGATCCGGGTCATCAGCATCACGATGAGCCGTAGGAGCTTCTCCTGGTCGTCGACGATGAGGATCGGGGGCGTATCGCTCTCGGACATCGGCGACTCAGATGAAGAGGTGGTCGATGCCCTGACGGGACATCGCGTCGGCTTGGAGCGACAGGCAGAGGCTGTGGATCGCGGACGCCTTCGGCGTGCCGCGCTGGAGCATCGGCAAGAGGTTGGCTTTGGCGAACAGCGTGTCGTTGCCGGCGGTGCGCTGCGCGCTCTTGAACGAATGGACGAACTCGCGCTTGGTGATCTCGCGCCACTCGTTGATCTGGACTTCCCGGTGGCGGCTGTCGGCGTTCACGCGGTCGAAGGTCTCGTGCACCGACGTGCGCTCGCCCTCGATCACTTGGCAGGCGAAGTTGCCCTCGATGATCATGAAGCTCGTGATCACCGCGAACTCGTTCTTCTTCTGGGCGGTCCGGCCGATCTCGCTGATCTGCTCGGACCTCTTTGCCGGGTCCGACGACAGATTGAGTCGCGAGAAGTAGATGATGTGGACGAGGCTGGTCCGTTTCGCCCGCATGACCCCGAGATCCGAAATCCGTACCCGTTCAGCGCTTCCGGGCAGGACGCTCCGCGCCCGGACCTAGCCCGGCGGGCATCATCGCGCGTCCGGAATAACACCCCGTAAACGTCGCGGGCGGTGCGAGCGGGACCGTGCCGAGCGCCGTTGCACCCGGCAGGATCTGCCGGGCCGGCCGCCGCGATCGGCGAAGCCTGCCGAGTCCCCGTTGCCCGGCCTCTGATTTGTCAATGGCTTAGCCCTGGCACGGCGGTTGCGGACCCCGAGTCTGCGGGCCAGTGCGGCGCGCATCGGGATCGTTCGCCATGGATCTTTTCACCGCCCTTCAGACCTCGGTCTCTGGTCTCCAGGCGCAATCCTACGCCATCAGCAACATCTCCGGGAACATCGCGAACTCGCAGACGACCGGCTTCAAGCGGATCGACACCAGCTTCGTCGACCTGATGTCCGAATCGACGCCGAAGCGCGAGGTCTCCGGATCGGTTCTGGCCCAGTCACAGCTCACCAATACGCTGGCGGGCAACATCGTCTCGTCGAGCGTGCCCACCAACATGGCCATCAACGGCCAGGGCTTCTTCACCGTGGTGCAGAAGACCGGCGACGCGAGTGGCGCCGCGACCTTCGGCGGCACCAACCTGTATACGCGCCGTGGCGACTTCTCCCAGGACAAGGACGGCTATCTCGTCAACGGTGCGGGCGGGTACCTGACCGGATCCAATCTCGATCCGATCACGGGTCAGACGACCAGCACCGGACTGATCAAGCTCGGGAACACGTCGCTTCCGGCCCAGGCGACGACGACGATCACCTACGCGGCCAATCTGCCCGCGACGCCCAACACGTCGGCCTCCTCGACGTCGGGCTCGGATCTCTACGACCAGAATGCCTCGGCCGTCGTGCTCAACGGGACCGGGCAGACGGGCGTCAAGGTCGATTCGACCCAGGCCGGCGCCGTCACGACCTTCCTGAGCAACAGCATCGCGGGTCCGTCCTTGCCGGTCTACACGTCGACCGGTGCGCCGGTCACGCTGACGACACGCTGGGCCAAGGTTCAGGATGCCTCGACGACGCCGGCCCAGCCGGCGAAGTGGAACCTGTACTACGCGACCGATCCGACCGCGCTCAGCACATCGGACTGGAACAATGTCGGCACGACCTTCACGTTCGACTCGACCGGCAAGCTGACATCCCCGACGGGCAACCCGGTCGCTCTCGGTCCGGTGACGATCGGCGACTACACCTTTTCGAACCTGAACATGAACATCGATTCGGCGGGCCTGACGCAGTACGCCGACACCTCGGGCGCGGCGACGACCAATTCGCTGACGCAGAACGGCAACAGTTCCGGCACGCTCACGAGCGTCGCGATGGGTGCGGACGGCAAGATCAACGGGACCTTCTCGAACGGCTCGGTGGTGGCCCTCGCCTCGGTGGGGATCGTCAACTTCGCCAACCCCGACGGGCTGAAGGCCGATTCCAACGGAAACTATCTTCAGTCGGCCGATTCCGGGCCGCCGCTGGCGGGTCTCAACGGCAGCACCATCTCGGGCGCCAGCGTCGAGCAATCCAATACCGACATTGCGACCGAGTTCTCTAAGATGATCGTAACCCAGCAGGCCTACTCTGCGAACACGCGTGTGATGTCGACGGCCCAGACGATGATGTCTGATCTGCTCAACGTGATCCGCTGATTGACGACGGGGTTCGAGCCGCGGAGGCCGTGACATGTCGCTGAACGCGATTTCCACCGCGACCGCAGGGCTGGCCGCCACGCAGGCGGCGATCAACGTCGTCTCGCAGAACGTCGCCAATGCCGGCACGGCCGGCTACGTCAAGCGCACCCTCTCGACGGTCGCCACCGGCCCCAACAATTCGGGCGTTGCCGTCGGGCAGATCACCCGCAGCTTCGACGCTGCGGCCCTGAACCAGCTCCGGCTGGAGACATCGGGGGCGGCCTACACCAGCACCAAGTCCGGAATCGCCACCCAACTCGATGCGCTCTACGGGACGCCGGGCAGTTCGACCTCCCTCGACGGGACGCTCAACACCTTCACCGAATCCCTCCAGGAGCTGGCCGCCAACCCAACCTCGGCGGCCGCGCGCACGACGGTCCTGGGCAATGCCTCGGCACTGGCCAGCCTGATCAACAGCTCCGCCGGCACGGTGCAGAATCTGCGCACCGGAATCGAATGGCAGCTCGGCACCGACACGAGTGCCGCGAGCACGATCCTGTCCAACATCGCGAAGCTGAACGGCAAGATCCAGAACACCACCGACAGCGCGTCCCTGACCGACCTGCAGGACCAGCGCGATCAGGCGATCAACAGCCTGTCGAGTTACATGGACGTGCAGACGGTCCAGCAGCGGGACGGGACGGTCTCGGTCAGGACCCAGTCGGGCGTGACGCTGGTGGATCGCGGGAACGCGGCGAGCCTGAGCTTCGACGGGCGCGGGGTGCTCGACGCCTCTTCCAGCTACGCCACCGATCCGAGCCAGCGCACGGTGGGCACCATCACGGCGACACTGCCGGGCGGCGGCAAGATCGATCTCGGCGCCCCGGGCGTGCTCCGGTCCGGCAGCCTGGCCGCCGAGATCGAGATGCGCGACCAGACCCTGCCGCAGGCGCAGCGCCAGCTCGACGACCTCGCCGCCGGCCTCTCGACCGCGCTGACGAACACGACCACGACCGGGACTTACAGCGGGACCGACACGCAGGTCACCGTCCCGACGATGCAGCCCGGCAACACGATCACGTTCCCGGTCACCGACAACAACGGAGCGGTCCGCAACGTGACGCTGGTGGCCTCGGCGACCTCCAGCGGCACGATCGTGCCGGCCGCGCGAGACGACGGACGCGAGCGGGCTGACGCTGACCTTCAACGCGAGCGGCGGCCCGAGCACCTACGCGGCGGCGATCCAGTCGGCGTTCTCGACCTTCAACCTCTCGGGCGGCGCCTATCAATTGCCGACCCTGTCGGCGACCCCGGTATCTTCGACCGCCACGAGCGCGACCCTCACGCTGGCGGCGGCCGGCAAGGTCGCCGCCGCGGCGACCGCCAACGTCTCGGCCGTCTCGGCCTCGGACCTGAACACCGGCAACCCGTCGATCGCGCTGTTCGTCGATGGCACCGGCAACAAGCTCTACACCGGTTCGTTCGACGGCGGCTCGCAGCTCACCGGCTTCGCGCAGCGCCTGACCGTGAACGGTGCCCTGTCGGGAAATACGTCGGCACTCACGGCTACGAGCGCCACGGATCCGAGCGCGTCGGGCGCGCGCGCGAGAAGCTGTTCTCGGCGCTGACATCCACCCAGCAGACCTTCTCGTCGTCCAGCGGCATCGGCGGCGTCTCGGCCCCCTACCGCGCGACCGTGGTGGGCTTCGCCCAGGACGTCATCGCTTCGCAGGGGGCGGCGGCCTCGAACGCCTCGGCGCTCGACGCCACCCAGCAGACCGCGCTCTCCACGGCCCAGAACCGGTTCTCCTCCGGGGCGGGGGTCAACATCGACCAAGAGATGTCGAACCTGATCGCCCTGCAGACCGCCTACGGCGCCAACGCCCGAGGTGCTCACGGCGGCGCGCGACATGCTCACTCAGCTGCTGCAGATCTGATCATGACGACGATCGCCCCCTTCGCGGCCGGCTCCTACCTGACGACCCGGAGCGCCTCGCAGCTCCTCACGCTGAAGAGCCAGCTCAACGACCTGTCGAACCAGCTCTCCAGCGGGCAGGTCTCGCAGACGTACGGGGGCCTGGGCTCCGGGCGCTCGACCGCCCTTGCCGCCCAGGCGACCCTCAGTGCGCTCAGTGGCTACGCGGCCGGCATCACCGCCGCGCAGACCCGGACCAGCATGGCGGTCACGAGCCTCACGCAGGTGGCGACCCTCGGGACCAGCACTGGAGCGGCGCTGCAGAACGGCCTGCAGAGCGTCGCGGCGAACTCGGTCGCCGGTCGGTCGACGGCCTTGGCCAACCTGCAGACGGCGCTCGACACGCTCAACGAATCGGCGGCGGGCAACTACCTGTTCGGCGGTACCAACACCACCACCCAACCGGTCGTGGATGCGGACAAGATCCTCAACGGCACGACCGATTCCAGCGGCAACAAGCTCGACGGCCTCTCGACCCTGATCTCGCAGCGGGTCACCGCGGAACTCGGGACAGGGGGCAACGGTCGCCTGACGCAGACGCCGGCCAATCCCACCACGACGGTCCAGGTCACCGAGGAGTCGAACGACGCGACCCGGGGAAGTTCGGCTTCACCCTGGCCGGCGCACCGACGACGACCGGCTCGGCGCTCAGCGCGACCTACACGGCCGGCACCGGCACCAGCCCGGGCAACTTCACCCTGAACATGACGACCCAGCCGGCCGTCGGCGACACCGTGACGTTCGCGCTGAAGATGGCGGACGGCACCTCGACGACCGTGACGCTCACGGCCGCGACCAGCGCGGACCCGAAATCGACCACCAGCTTTGCCATCGGTTCGACGCCCGCGCAGACGATGGCATCCCTGTCGACCACGCTGACCAATGCTCTGACGGGTGCGGCGAGCAGCACGCTGGCTGTGAACGCCACCGCGGCGGTCGCGTCGGACTTCTTCGCGGGCGCCGCGAATGGCGGCCCGTCTGGGTCCGGGGTCATGCCGCAACGCATCGTGTACGACACCAGCCAAAGGCCGGTCGGCTATACGGCGGCGACGCCACAGAACACGGTGCTCTGGTACCAGGGCGAGAACACCTACGACACCTCGACGACGCCGGCCAAGCCGACCTCCGCGATCGACACGCAGTCGGTCCAGGTGAGCGCCACCGGCAGCGTCGGCACGGGCGCACGGGCCAACGATCCCACGGTCCAGAACGTCCTGGCCGGTCTGGCGACCATGGCGTTCGGCCTGCCCGCCACGAACGACGCCAACACCTACAGCACCTACCAGACTGTCGCGACCAAGGCCGGCAGCCTGCTCGCCTCCGCCGACCATACGCCCAGCGTTCAGGACACGGTCACGCAGCTCACCATCGCGGCGACGCGGCTTTCGAACGCCAGCACCACCAACAAGGCCACGCAGAACACCGTCCAGAACACCCTCGACGGGATTGAACAGGCGCCCACCGAGGAAGTCGTGGCCAAGCTTCTCGACGTGCAGAACCGGCTCCAGGCCAGCTATCAGGTCACCGCGACGCTCTCGAAGCTGTCGCTGGTGAACTACATCAGCTGACGCCACGGCCGAGATCGAACCGGAACCGCGCGATGTCGGCCGATTGCGGGGTGGCGCGCAGAGGTGTCGTCTTGGGCCGCAACGACCATAGTCTTGCCGCTTTCCGGGATTGATCCTCGAATCATCGAAGCGCACGTGCGCTGATTCTCGATCGAGGAGAGGCCGGCATGCCGCTGTCCGGACCGATCGCACTGATCCTTCGTCTCGGAGCCGCGCCCCCGTGCGACGCCCTCGTCTCGGTGGAGCGGGCCGTCGACACGTATCTCGCGGGCTATGGACATCCCGACGAGTGCGCCATCGCCCTGGACATCCTCCTGCGCGACCTCGCCCGCCTGCGCATCCTCGAGCCCGATCTCGACCGGTCGATCACCGAGGTCGAGCGCTACATCGACGGGCTGCACCGGGATCTCCCGCTCCGGGCCGCCTGAGATGCGCGGGCGCCTGGGGTTGCCGATGGCCGTCGTGGCGGTCCTGGCCTTCGGCGGGACGGCGGCGGCCGTCGACGTCCGAAAGGCGCCCGTCGCCCCCGGGCCGGTGCCGTGCCCGTCCAAGGGGCAGGGCTTCCTGCGCCTGCCCGGGAGCGACAGCTGCATCCGCATCTCGGGGCGCGTCACCGCGGGGGCGGACCTGCGCGCCGGCCACGGCCTCACTTCCGTCCCGCCCGTCTCCGCCCGGCTCGCGATCGACAACCGCGCCGACACCGATCTCGGCGAGGTACGGACCTACCTTCGGATCGGCACCGGCCGCCGCTGAGCCGCGACCTACAGGTTCCGCGACAGGACCAGCGGGCCGCTGCGGACACCGCGACCGTAGGGGGAGGGCGCCGGCGTCTGCCGACCATACCCCGTGGGCATCTGCGCCCGGCCGATCTCCTCCGCCAGGGTCTTGATCAGCCCTTCCGACACGGTCTTGGCGCTGGCGAGCACCGTCTGGTTCGCCTCCACGGCCGCGGTGAAACGGCGATGGGCCGCCCGCAGGGTCTCGACCCCGTCGGGATGGAAGCGCTTGAGCGCCACGGCGTTCGCCTTCGCGACCTCGAGTCCCTGCATGTAGGCGGCGGCCAGGGCCGCCTTCGGCTCGGCTGCGGCCACACCCTCCTGAAGCCGGCCCTCCCGGACGTAGGCGGCCTCCTCGGCGAGCACGGCTTCGAGCGCGGCCATGTTGCCGAGCACGCCGGCCACCAGCGCCTCGGCGGTGATGCGGTCCGCGACGCGCAGCGGTTCAGCCCTTTGCATGGATCGCTCCCTCGGCTGCAGCACCCTGCATCTTCATGATCTCACGAAAAACCGAGTCGGCGATCCCGACGCCGCCGCTCTTCACGATCTGGGTGGCGTATTCCTTGGTCAGCATCGAGCGGTAGACGCCGCCGCCGGTGCCGTTCTCGCCGAGGGGACCGTCGGTGCCCTCCGACTGGGTCAGGCGATCCAGGCTGTTCTCCAGGAACATCGACTCGAAGTCGGTCGCGGTCTTCCAGGCCTTCGCCTTGTTGGCGGTCTTGATGATCCCGTCGACGGCGCTCCCGGCGGCCGAAGTCCCGACGCTGGCGGCGGCGCTGGCCGCGAGACTGGCGAGTTGCAGCATGGTTCGACCCTCCGCGTCCGGTTCGTCACATCAATTCGATATCGGCCTGGAGCGCGCCGGCGGCCTTGATCGCCTGGAGGATCGAGATCAGATCCCGCGGGCCGACGCCCAGCGCGTTGAGGCCATCGACCAGCTCGCGCAGGCTCACGCCTTCCTTGACCAGGGCGAGCTTGTTGCCGTCGCCGGTGTCGACCTTCAGGCCGGTGCGCGGCACCACCACGGTGCGGCCGTTGGACAGCGGCGCCGGCTGGCTCACCTGCGGCTGCTCGGTGATGGTCACGGTGAGGTTGCCCTGGGCGATCGCCACCGTGGAGACGCGCACGTCCCGGCCCATCACGATGATGCCGGAGCGCTCGTCGACCACGACCCGGGCGGTCTGGTCGGGCTCGACCTTCAACTGCTCCACCTCGGTGATCAGGCGGATCATGTTGCCGTTGTAGCGGGCCGGGATCTGGATCGTGACCGTGGCTGGATCCGTGGGCTCGGCCGTGTCGGCGCCCATGAAGTCGTTGATCGCCGCGGCGATCCGCTTCGACGTGGTGAAGTCGGGGTTGCGCAGGGACAGGCGCAGGGAGCGGGCGTCGTTCAGCTTGAACGCGATCTCGCGCTCGATGTTGGCGCCGTTGGAGATGCGGCCGTTCGTGGGCACGCCGCGAGTGATCTTGGCGGCGTCGCCCTCGGCCGAGAAGCCTGCGATCGCCACCGAGCCCTGCGCCAGCGCGTAGACCTCGCCGTCCGCGCCGAGCAGTGGCGTCACCAGAAGGGTGCCGCCCTGGAGGGACTTGGCGTCGCCCAGCGACGAGACCGTCACGTCCATCCGGGTACCCTGCGCCGCGAAGGGCGGCAGGTTGGCCGTCACCATCACGGCGGCGAGGTTCTGCGTCCGCATGGTCGCGCCGCGCGTGTTGACGCCGAGCCGTTCCAGCATGGCCTGGAGGGACTGCTTGGTGAACGGGATGTTGTTGAGCGTGTCGCCGGTGCCGTTGAGGCCGACCACGATGCCGTAGCCGACGAGCTGGTTCTGGCGCACGCCCTCGATGGAGGCGAGGTCCTTGACGCGCGACAGGGCGAAGGCCGGGCCGGGCAGGGCGGCGATCAGCACGGCGCCCGCGAGGGCACCGAGCAGAAACCTGAGAAGACTGAACGCGTGACGCGGGCGCATGCCGGATGTTCGAGGGTAAACGGACCTGCCGCCATCCTGCCAGGGTCGTGCCAGTCGCGCTGACGCCGCAAGCCTTTGAACAGACTGTATCTTTCTCGCCTGCCGAAACCGGGAGGCCTCGGGATGCCGGCACAGAAGCTGCCGACTCGGCAGCTTCTGCCGGCTCGTTTACCCGCGCTTAACCCTGCGGGCCGAGTTTCCGGTTCTGCGCGGGGGCGCTTGGAGCAACGCGAGCCGGATCATGCGTGTCGAGACTCGCCAGCCGATCCAGAGCGCGGGCGGTGTCGCGGCCGCCCGGCGACCCGAGGGTGGCGCCGGCTTCAGCCTCGGCGCCGCTCCTGCCTCCACTTCGGGCGCCGGGGCGCCGGCCGCCGCCGCCTCGCTGGCAGGGCTCGATGCGGTCCTTCTGCTCCAGACCGAGGCCGACACCCCGCAGGAGCGCCGTCGGCGCACGGCCAAGCGCGGACAGGATCTGCTCGACGGTCTGGACCGGCTGAAAGCCGCGCTGCTCGGCGGCCGCGTCGCCCCGCAGGACCTGCGTGCCATCGCCGGCCGGTTGAACGAGCGCGCCGGTCTCTCCGGCGATCCGAGGCTCGACGGCCTGATGGCCGAGATCGAGCTGCGCGCCGCCGTTGAATTGGCCAAGCTCGAGATGGCGCGAAGCGTCTGATCGGGCTTTGCGGGGATCTGCAAGTCTCGGCCTCGACATCGCTTTTCGATGGTCGAGACCCTGAGATCCGGGAGCGCCTTCGTGCGCTGGACCGGCAGCCCGCTCGGGCGCTTTGCAGGCTAGAGCCGTTCCCGATCGTGTTGCAACGGTCGGGAAGGACGGCGAGCCCGGTCTCGCCAGCCGCGCCAGGCCCCTCTCCCGCACGGGAGAGGGGACCCGCGCCTCGTTCGGCACGGGCTCGCCGATCGTATTCGTCCCAACCCGATCGGGAACGGCGCTAGCTCGGCCCCAGCGCCGCCGAGAAGGCCCGCAGGTTGGCCCGCATCATGTCGAGATAGGTCGGCGCCTGGCCGCCCGGGCCGGAGAGCGCGTCGGAATAGACCTTGCCGCCGACGCGCGCGCGCTCTCGCGGGCGATCTGCTCCATCTGGCGCGGGTCGCTGATGTTCTCCAGGAACACGGCCGGGACGCGGTCCCGGCGGATCTGGCGGATGATCGCTCCAACATCCCGTGGGCTCGCCTCGCTGTCGGTCGATACGCCCTGCGGCGCCACGAAGCGCAGGCCGTAGGCCGCCGCAAAATAGCCGAACGCATCATGGGTCGTGATGATCTGCCGCCGCTCCGGCGGGATGCCGGCGATCGTCGTGCGCACGTCCCGATCCAGCGCGTCGAGTTGAGCGAGGTAGCGGGCCGCGGCCTCCCGGTAGGCGTCGGCATGGGCCGGGTCGACCTTGGCGAGGCCGTCCCGGATATTGGCGACGTAGGTCCGCACATTGGCGACGTCCTGCCAGGCATGCGGATCCACGGCGTGGTCACCGTGGCCGTGATCGCCATCGCCGTGGGCGTGCTCGTCCTGGGCGGGGATCGGCTTCACCCCCGATGCGGCGATCACCACCGGGGCGCGGGTGCCGGAGGCGCGGATCAGCCGGTCGAGCCAGCCCTCGAGCCCGAGGCCGTTGACGAACACGATATCGGCCTCGGCGACCTTGCGCGCATCGGCCGGCGAGGGGCTGAAGCCATGGGCGTCGGAATCCGGCCCGACCAGCGTCGCCACCGCCACATGGGTACCGCCGACCTGTCGGACGAGGTCGCCGAGGATCGAGAAGCTCGCCACCGCCCGGATCGGCTTGCCCTCGTCAACGGCCCGGGCCGACCCCGCGAAGCAGAGCCCCAGAGACAGGGTCGCGAGTGCCGCAATCCGGACTGTTCTCATCGCGCCCCGCACCATCCCACCCGTCCCACAGATCCGATCGCGCCTGCCAGTAATGTAACATTGTTACATACACAAGCGGGATACACGCCCGCTGTTTCCTGCGCGGCATCGGGCATCGTCTCGGGGCGCAGGCTCCGATGACGTCCCGAGCGTAAGACGGAGGTTTGCATGTCCCGACGTGTGAGAGCGGCCATTCTGGTGACCGGAGCCCTCGGCCTGGGGCTCGCCGGCGCGGCCGTGGCCCGCGACCGCGGCCCCGAGGGTTCCCGCGGGCCGGGTCGCTGGAGTTCCCTGACCCCCGAGGATCGCGCAGCCTTCACGGATGCCCGCATCGCCGCCCTGCATGCCGGCCTGAAGCTCAACGCCGATCAGGAGAAGCTGTGGCCGCCGGTGGAAACGGCGATCCGCGACATGGCCAAGATGCGCCAGCAGCGCCGTGAGGCCATGCGCGACCGGCCCAAGTTCGGCGACGACGCACCGGCGGCCCTGCGCGCGATGGCGGATGCCGCGACCGCGCGAGGGGAGGCCCTGCGCAAGCTCGCCGACGCGTCGCAGCCGCTCTACGCCAGCCTCGATCAGGACCAGAAGCGGCGCGCCATGATCCTCGCCCGGCCCATGGGGCCGATGGGCGGTCACGGCATGGGTGGCCACGGCATGGGCGGTCGCTGGCATCGCGGCCACGACGATGACCGCGGGCCGGGCGGCGACGACCGCTGACCAAAGACCTTGATCCGCGGCGGCGGCGGCTGCACACGCAGCCGCCGCGCTTCCCGCATGGGCCGGCCCCGATCCGACCCGGTAGGTTTCATGGCGCGCCTTCCCGGCGACACCGCTTCCCTTCTCGCCCGGCTCTGGCGCACCTGGCTCTACCCGCACCGGGCGACGCTCACCGTGGTGCTGGTGCTGATCGCGCTGGTCGGCGCCTCGACCGGGCTCTACCCGGCGCTGATCAAGGCCGCCTTCGACGCCTTCGACCGCAAGGATTCGGCGGCGATCGCCTACGGGCCGCTCGTCGTGATCGTGGTGACGGCCACCCGCGGCTTCGCCCTCTACGGCCAGACGGTGCTGACCAACCGCGTGGTCACGCAGGTCGAGGCCGATATGCAGGCGGCGCTCTACGGGCACCTGATCGACTCCGATCTCGCCCAGCTCGGCCGGGAGAGCCCGGCGGCGCTGACCCAGCGTTTCACCACCGACTTCGCGTTCATCAAGGAGGCGCTGACCCGCATCTCCACCGTGCTCCTGCGCGACATCGCCATGCTGATCGGCCTCGTGGCGGCCCTGATCTGGATGGATCCGGTGCTGACCCTCGTGGCGGGGGTCACGGTCCCGTTCGTAGCGGGACCGATCGGGCAGATCGGCAGGAAGCTCCGCCGGGTCTCGACCTCCACGCAGGAGCAGATGGGCGCCACCGCCAGCCTGATCTCCGAGAGCCTCCAGGGCGCCCGGGTCGCCAAGACCTACGCGATGGAGGCCTACCTCAAGGGCCGAGCCGCCGAGGCCCTCGACGAGGTGCGCCGCCTGAAGATGAAGGCCGCCAATGCCCGCGGGCGCCTCGACCCGCTCCTGGAGATCGGCGGCGGGATCGCGGTGGCGGGGGTGCTGGTGCTCGTCGGCCAGCGGGTCCTGGCGGGGAGAAGACGGTCGGCGACTTCACCGGCTACGTGGCCGCCTTGCTCCTCGCGGCGCAGCCGGCGCGGGCGCTGGGGAACCTCAACGCCATCCTTCAGGAAGCGGCCGCGGCGCTCCGGCGCTACTTCGACGTCATGGACGAGGCGCCCGCCATCCGCGAGGCGTCCGAGGCCCGGCCGCTCAGGGTCGAGCAGGGGGCGATCCGCTTCGCCGGCATCCACTTCCGCTACCGGCCTGACGCCCCGGCCCTGGAGGGCATCGACCTCGTCATCCCCGCGGGTTCGGTCACCGCCCTGGTCGGGCGCTCGGGTTCGGGCAAGTCGTCGCTGCTCAACCTCGTTCCGCGCCTCTACGACGTGACCGAGGGTGCCGTGACCATCGACGGGCAGGACGTTCGCGCCGTGACCCTGGGGTCGCTGCGCGCCGCCGTGGCGGTGGTCTCGCAGGAGGTCGTGCTGTTCGACGACACGATCGCGCGGAACATCGGCTTCGGCCGTCCCGAAGCCACCCGGGCGGAGATCGAGGCGGCGGCGCGCGCGGCCGCGGCGCATGACTTCGTGACCGCGCGGCCGGAGGGTTACGAGTTCCGGGTCGGCCCGGCCGGAGGCCGGCTCTCGGGGGGCGAACGGCGGCGCGTGGCCCTCGCCCGTGCCTTCCTGAAGGATGCGCCGATCCTGCTCCTCGACGAGGCGACCTCGGCCCTGGATCCGGAATCGGAGCGCCTCGTCCAGGAGGCCCTGACCCGGCTGATGCGCGGACGCACCACCCTGGTGATCGCCCATCGCCTCTCGACGGTGCGCGAGGCCGATCAGATCGCCGTCCTGGAGGCCGGCCGCGTGATCGAGACCGGGCGGCACGACGCGCTGGTCGCGGCCGGGGGCGCCTATGCGCGCCTGCACCGTCTCCAGCTGTCGGAGCCCGCGACGGCGGAGTGACGCGCATCCGCGGCGGCGCCGACATGCGCCGGCTCCGTAGATTCGCGCGGCGGAGCACGCCATAAGGACTCAGTCGATGAGGACCACACCGTGAGCGACCTGACGTTCGAGATCAAAAGTCATCCCGCCCCGCGGACTGCCGAGGAGCGGGCCGCCCTGATGGCCAATCCCGGCTTCGGCAAGGTGTTCACCGACCATATGGTGGTGGCGCGCTATACGGCCGGTCGCGGCTGGCACGACGCGCGGATCCAGGCCCGCGAGGCGATCCCCTCGATCCCGCCTCCGCGGTGCTGCACTACGCGCAGGAGATCTTCGAGGGATTGAAGGCCTACCGGACCGCCGACGGCGGCGCCGCCCTGTTCCGACCCGACGCCAACGCGCGCCGCTTCCGCCATTCGGCCGAGCGCCTGGCGATCGCGCCGTTCCCCGAGGACGCCTTCGTCGAGGCGATGCGCAAGCTCGTCGAGATCGATCGCGCCTGGATTCCCGACACGCCCGACGGCAGCCTCTATCTCCGGCCGTTCATGATCGCCACGGAGGCGTTCCTGGGCGTCAGGCCGGCGTCCGAATATCTGTTCATCACCATCGCGTCGGCGGTGGGCTCGTATTTCAAGGATCCGAACAGCACCGTCACCGTCTGGGTGTCTGAGCATTACACGCGGGCCGCTCCGGGCGGCACCGGCGCGGCCAAGTGCGGCGGCAACTATGCGGCGAGCCTCGCCGCGCAATCCGAGGCCGCGGCCCAGGGCTGCGAGCAGGTCGTCTTCCTCGATGCGGTCGAGCGCCGCTTCATCGAGGAACTCGGCGGCATGAACGTGTTCTTCGTGTTCGAGGACGGCACGCTGGTCACACCGCCGCTCTCGGACAGCATCCTGCATGGCATCACCCGCGATTCGGTGATCACGCTGGCGCGGGAATCCGGTCTCTCGGTCAAGGAGGAGCCCTACACGATCGACGCCTGGCGCGCCGATGTCCGGGCGGGACGCCTGACCGAGGCCTTCGCCTGCGGCACCGCCGCGGTGATCACGCCAATCGGCACCGTGAAGGGCCGCGAGGAGAGCTTCACCATCGGGAACGGCAAGGCCGGTCCCGTGGCCCAGCGGCTTCGCAACCTCCTGGTGGACATCCAGAGGGGCAACACGAACGACGCGCATGGCTGGTTCCAGAAGGTCTTCTAGGACCGCGCGTCAGCCTGCACGGCAGGCGGGCGGGATGGTCTTGCCCCGCCCGCATGCCCGCCGGACCCCGGGCGCGCGTCCGGTCGCGCGCCTCGGGACAGGGGAACGGCTCCCCGTCGCACGACGCGGCCCTATGAAGCCCGGCCCATGCCGTCGTCCTGCCGAACCCGCCCCGCGCTCCGGGACATCGGGATGAGGGCCATGGATCGGGCCATGGATCGGGCCATGCGGGCCGGGCTGGGGGCGCCCCGCGGATGACGGCCCTGGCGCCCCCCGCCCCGGAGCCGGCGATCGGTCCATGGAGCCCGGGCGTCCGGTCCGATCTGCCGACGGCCTTCCTGCCGCTGGTCACCGTCTACCGCCCGGAGCACGTCGAGACGCCGCTGCGCGACGCCTTCGAACTCAGCGACCTGTGCGGCCTGCCGGCCCGGCAGCTCACGCGGTTCCGGGCAAGCCGCCTGGTCGTCCACGAAGTGCTGATCCGGGTCATGTCGGACCTGTCCGTGCCCGTGGGCGCGGTCTACGCCGATCTCGGCGTGAACTTCCGGGCGATCGTCGCCACGATCCTGCGCGAGGGCATCGCGTCCCGCCTCGACGTGGTCGAGGCCGCTCTGCTGACGATCCGCGCCGAGGCCGATGCCGTCCTCGCCCGTGAAGTCGCGGCGATCCTGGACGACCGGCCGCCTGAGCCTGCACCCGAGCCCGGCTGGCTCGACCGGCTGCTCGGGCGCGCCCCCGGCCCGCCCGAGCGTGCGCGAGGACCTCGCGACCCGGGCACTGCGCCATCTCGACGCCTGGCAGGCGCGGGCCGCCGAATCCGCCGACGGGCTGGAGATCGCCGCCTGCGAGGCGCTGCGTGCCGTGGTGTCCGGACTCATCGCCCGGCAGAACACCCTGGTCCGCGATGCCGCCCTGTTGCGGACCATCGCCGGGACGCTGGTGTCGAACGGCTATGGCAGCCGCCGGATCGGCGAACGCATCGAACCCTGGATCGCGGCGGTGGTGGAGGCCCACGGCTATCGCCGGCTGGCGCCGCAGGACCACCCGGTGGTGATGAACGTCAAGGGGCCTCGGCCTCCGGCAAGAGCACGATCCGACCCTACCAGCTGGACCTTGCCAGACGTCTCGGCATGGCCTGGTCCGACTTCGCGGTGATCACGCCGGATGTCTGGCGCAAGTACCTCCTCGATTACGACAGCCTCGGCGAGGCCTCCCGGTACGCCGGAACGCTGACAGGCTACGAGGTCGAGATCGTCGACATGAAGCTCGACCGCTACGTCACCCGCAAGGCGGCCGAGCGGCGGATCTCGAACCTGCTCATCGACCGGTTCCGGTTCGACAGCTTCCAGGCCGAGGCCGGCTCCGATGGCGGCGGTCAGCTGCTCACCCGGTTCGGAGACCGGGTCTACATGCAATTCATGGTCACGCCGCCCGCCGATACCGTGGAGCGCGCCTGGAAGCGCGGCGAACTGTTCGGCCGCTACAAGGCGGTCGAGGATCTCCTGGCCCACAACGTCGAGGCCTATACCGGCATGCCGCGCCTGTTCTTCAACTGGGCGCTCGCCCGGGACAAGCAGGTGGTCTGCGAGTTCCTCGACAACAGCGTGCCGCTCGGCGAGCGACCGCGCACCATCGCGTTCTGGTCGGACGGGGTGCTCAACATCCTCGACGTGACGGGGCTGATCGACATCGACCGGTTCCGGAAAGTCGATATCTTCGCCCGCAGCCCCGAGGCCGTTTTCAAGGGCGTCGACCTCTCGGCACTCGCCAACATGGGCTTCCTGCGGGAATGTCTGCGCCGGATGCCGGCCATCCGCTTCGTCCAGGCCGAGACCGGCCGGGCCATCCTGCGGCTCGACCGCGGGCGGATCACGGCGCTCGACCGCGACGCCCTCGCGGCGGTCGGCGACGGACCGGAATGGGCAGCGGCGTGCGGCCTGATCGGGGTGCCGACCGATCTGGCTTCAATCCCCGTCCTCGACGAGATCCTGAGCCCCGCCGACACCCCGACGCTGGGGGCGTGGGGCACGATTCCACGGGCCGGGCAAACGGCATAATATCGCCGCCCTGACAGTTCATCCTGTCCGTCTCACGCTGGTATATTGCATACCTGGAACGGATGTGCATGATCGTCGGTGCACGAGAGACGCTGCCACCGGAAGGCCGCAGCGCCCAAAGAAGAGGCTCTGGGATGGAACGCCAAGATTCGCCGTCGGCGAAATGGTGGCAGCTCGCCTTCGGCGTGATCTGCATGGCCATGATCGCTAACCTGCAATACGGTTGGACCTTGTTCGTCGACCCGATTGACCAACGCTATCATTGGGGGCGAGCCGCGATCCAGCTCGCCTTCACGCTGTTCGTCGCCACCGAAACTTGGCTGGTGCCCGTCGAAGCGTGGTTCGTCGACCGCTACGGTCCGAAGATCGTCGTCGCCTTCGGCGGCGTGATGATCGCCCTGGCCTGGACCATCGACGCCTACGCCGACAGCCTGTTCATGCTGTACCTCGGCGCCGTGATCGCCGGTATCGGCGCCGGCTCGGTGTATGGGACCTGCGTGGGCAACGCGCTGAAGTGGTTCCCCCATCGCCGCGGCCTCGCGGCAGGCGCCACGGCTGCCGGGTTCGGCGCCGGTGCGGCCATCACGGTGGTGCCGATCGCCCGGATGATCGCGACCAGCGGCTACCAGGACGCTTTCCTGTACTTCGGTCTCGGCCAGGGCGCCGTGGTGTTCGTCCTCGCCTTCCTGCTGCGCAAGCCGTCGACGATCACGCCGGTCCAGCGCAAGAGCCTGCGCCTGCCGCAGACGAAGGTCGACCGCAGCCCCCGTGAGGCTGTCCGCACGCCGGTCTTCTGGGTGATGTACGCGATGTTCGTGATGGTCGCCTCCGGCGGCTTGATGGCGGCGGCGCAGATCGCCCCGATCGCCCACGACTTCCAAGTGGCCGGCGTGCCGGTCAGCCTGTTCGGTCTCCAGATGGCGGCGCTGACGCTGGCGATTTCCCTCGACCGGATCTTCGACGGGTTCGGGCGGCCGTTCTTCGGCTTCGTATCCGACCATATCGGCCGCGAGAACACCATGTTCATCGCCTTCTCGACCGCGGCGCTGGCGGTGATCGTCCTCCTGACCTACGGGCACAACCCGATGGTCTTCGTCCTGGCCACTGCGGTCTATTTCGGTGTGTTCGGCGAAATCTACTCGCTGTTTCCGGCGACTTGCGGCGACACGTTCGGTTCGAAATACGCCGCCAGCAACGCCGGCCTGCTCTACACCGCCAAGGGTACTGCGGCGTTCCTCGTGCCCTTCGCCAGCCTGCTCTCGACGGCCTACGGCTGGTCGGCGGTGTTCACGCTGATCATCGTCCTCAACGTCACGGCGGCGGCCCTGGCCATGTTCCTGCTCCGCCCCATGCGAGCCCGGTACCTCGCCACGGAAGAGCCCCACGCCGCGCTCGCCGCCCAGCCGATCCGGGCGGCCTGAGCCCCGCCCGTTACCCACGCAGAAATTGACCCTTCGGAGATCCCGCGATGACTGCCCTGGCCAAGATCGTCCACACCGCACCTGAAATCGAGGCCGAGCCCGACCTGACCGACGGCTTCCACCTCGTCATCGACGCGCTCAAGCTCAACGGCATCGAGACGATCTACGGTGTCCCCGGCATTCCGATCACCGACCTCGGCCGCATGGCCCAGGCCGAGGGGATGCGGGTGATCTCGTTCCGCCACGAGCAGCATGCCGGCAACGCCGCGGCGATCGCGGGCTTCCTCACCCAGAAGCCGGGCATCTGTCTCACCGTCTCGGCCCCGGGCTTCCTGAACGGCCTGACCGCCCTCGCCAACGCCACGACCAACTGCTTCCCGATGATCCTGATCTCGGGCTCGTCCGAGCGCGAGATCGTCGACCTGCAGCAGGGCGACTACGAGGAGATGGACCAGCTCGCCATCGCCAAGCCCCTGTGCAAGGCGGCCTTCCGCGTGCTGCACGCCGCCGACATCGGCATCGGCGTCGCCCGCGCGATCCGGGCCGCCTGCTCGGGCCGGCCGGGCGGCGTCTACCTCGACCTGCCCGCCAAGCTGTTCGCCCAGGTGATGGATGCCGAGACCGGCCGCCAGTCGCTGGTCAAGGTGATCGACCCTGCGCCCGCCCAGCACCCCGCCCCCGAGGCGATCGCCCGGGCGCTTGAGGTCCTGAAATCCGCCAAGCGGCCGCTGATCGTGCTCGGCAAGGGCGCCGCCTACGCGCAGGCCGACGAGGCCATCCGGGCGCTCGTCGAGACCAGCGGCATTCCGTACGTGCCGATGAGCATGGCCAAGGGCCTCCTGCCCGATACCCACCCGCTCTCGGCCGGCGCCGCGCGCTCGACGGCGCTCAAGGACTCGGACGTGGTGCTGCTGATCGGCGCCCGGTTGAACTGGCTGCTGTCGCACGGCAAGGGCAAGAGCTGGGGCGAGCCGGGCTCGACCAAGTTCATTCAGATCGACATCGAGCCCCGCGAGATGGACTCGAACGTCGAGATCGTGGCTCCCGTCGTCGGCGACATCGCCTCCTGCGTGCAGGCGCTGCTGAACGGCATGGGCAAGGGTTGGCAACAGCCCCCATCCGACTGGATCGAGACGCTCAAGACCAAGCGCGAGACGAACGTCGCCAAGATGGCGCCGAAGCTCATGAGCAACGCCTCGCCCATGATCTTCCACGCCGCGCTCGGGGCGCTCCGCACCATCGTCAAGGAGCGGCCGGACGCGATCCTGGTCAACGAGGGCGCCAACACCCTCGACCTCGCCCGGGGCATCATCGACATGTACCAGCCGCGCAAGCGCCTGGATGTCGGCACCTGGGGCATCATGGGCATCGGCATGGGCTTCGCCGTCGCGGCCGCCGTCGAGACCGGCAAGCCGGTGCTCTGCGTCGAGGGTGACAGCGCCTTCGGCTTCTCCGGTATGGAGGTCGAGACGATCTGCCGGTACGGCCTGCCGGTCTGCATCGTGGTGTTCAACAACAACGGCATCTACCGCGGCACCGACACGGATCCGACCGGCCGCGACCCGGCCACCACGGTGTTCGTGCCGGATTCCCGCTACGACAAGATGATGGAGGCCTTCGGCGGCGTCGGCTACCACGTCACCACGCCGGACGAGCTGACCCGCGCGGTCAACGAGGCGATGAACTCGGGCCGTCCGGCCCTGGTCAACGCTGTGATCGACCCGGCCGCCGGCAGCGAGAGCGGCAACATCGGCAGCCTCAACCCGCAGAGCGGGATCAAGAAGAAGAAGTGAGGGCGGCGGGCGCCTTCAGCCCGCGCCCCTGACGTCGACACGCCGGCCGGATCGCTCAGCGGTCCGGCCGTTCATGAATGCGCGGCACGCTTTGAGGCCGAGCCGCGGGTTTCCTTTCCCGTGCGGGCGAGGTCTGCTCTCGCAGAGAGCCGGGTTAGCGCTCGGACCAGTCCGGAAAGGGCCGCCCGGACCCAGCGGCGATGGCGCGCAACCGGAAGCGTATCGTCCCTCACCCCAACCCTCTCCCGAACGGGAGAGGGGGGCCGTCGCGGTAGGCACGCGCGGTCGTGCGATCGCCTCCATCGCCCCGACGAGGTCCCACGATGATCGATCCCGACCTCGCCGGCCGCCTGAATTTCCGCCACCGACTGCCCGGCTGCGAGCCCCTTCCGCCGGGCCGGCACGACCTCGACCTGTTTGCCGAGCGTGACGCGGTCCTGATCGTCCCCGAGGGGCTCGATCCGCGGCGCCCCTGCCCGCTGGTGGTGCTGTTCCACGGCGGCGGCGGCAGCGCCGAGCGCATCCTGCCGATGCTGGAGGGGCATGCCCGCGCCGAGCGCTTCCTGCTCCTCGTGCCGCAATCCCAGTTTCCGACCTGGGACATCGTCATCGCCGGCCATGGGCCGGACCAGGGAGCGGGTCGCGACGGCGCTGGCCCATGTGGCGGACCGGTTCCTACTCGATCCGGCGCGGCTCTGCTTCGCCGGTCATTCCGACGGCGGGAGCTACACCCTCTCCCTCGGGCTCGCGAACGGCGACGTCGCGAGCCACCTGATCGTCTCGTCGGCGGGATTTCTGTCGGTCCACCTGCAGGTCGGCGCGCCGCGCATCTTCCTGTCGCACGGGACCCAGGACGAGCAGATCCCCATCGACCGGAGCGCCCGGGTCCACGTGCCCGTCCTGCGGGAGGCCGGCTACCTAGTCACCTATGTCGAGTATGATGGGCCGCACGCCCACCAGCCGGCCGTGGTGGCGCAGGCGGTCACGTTCTTCCTGGCGGATCCGCCAGCCGGCCGCTGAGGCTCAGGCCAGGGCAGCCCGGGCCGCTGCGCGAGCACGGATTGGCGCCTCGGGTTTGTCGGTCTCGGACAGGAGGGCCGGGATC
Source organism: Methylobacterium phyllosphaerae (assembly GCA_050632685.1). GTDB lineage: Bacteria > Pseudomonadota > Alphaproteobacteria > Rhizobiales > Beijerinckiaceae > Methylobacterium > Methylobacterium phyllosphaerae_A. The sequence continues at coordinate 2,562,008 of JBOEFT010000002.1, read as the reverse complement.
AGGTCGGTCTGCGAGACGATCCCGACCAGGCGGCCGTCGGAATCGACGACCGGCAGGTGGTGCAGCCCCGCCTCCGACATCCGCGGCACCAGCGCGGCGATGGGCGTGTCGGGACCGACCGGCTCGACCGCGCTCATGATGTCGGCCGCGCAGCCGTGGGGCGCGCGGCCGCGCTCGGCGGTGAGCCGCAGGCGGCGACCGAGGCCGAGCCGCGGTCCGGACCGGTCCCAGGCGGCCTTGTCGAGGAGATCGGTCTGCGTGACGATGCCGAGGACGCGCGCGCCCTCGTCGGTCACCGGCAGCGCCTTGATCCGGTGGCGGCGCAGCAGCCGCATGGCCTCGGACAGCGGCGCGTCCGGTGCCACCGCGATCACGTCGCGCGACATGATTGCCGCGCAGGTGATCGGCCCCGAGCGGCGCCCGTAGACCCGCATCTGCACGCGCCGCAGGATCTGCTCCAAGTCGTTCCGGTCGACGTCGAGGAGCTGGTCGAAATCCTCAAGGGCGGCATCGAGATCCGAAGCCCGGAACCCGACCCGGGCATCGGAGGGCGGATCGGCCGTCCGCGGCCCGGCCGGGCGCAGATGCGGATAGGCGCGCCCGGTCAGGTTGTTGAAAAGCAGGGCCGTAACGAGGAGCAGCAGCGAGTTGGCCGCGACCGGCCACAGCACGAAGCCGTAGCCTAATTCCCGGATCGCCGGTCCGCCAAGCACCGCCGTCAGCGCCACCGCGCCGCTCGGCGGGTGCAGGCAGCGCAGGGCCATCATCAGGGCGATCGCCACGCCGATGGCGCAGGCGGCGGCCACGAACGGGTCGGCTATCCAGGTCGCGGCCGTGACGCCCACGAGCGCCGCCACGATGTTGCCGCCGAGGATCGACCAGGGCTGCGCCAGGGGCTCGCCGGCACGGCGAAGAGCAGTACCGCGGAAGCCCCCATCGGGGCGATCAGCACCGGGAGCGCCTCGGAGCCCACGGAGGCGCGGCAGACGAAGCCGGTCGCCAGGATGCCGACCAGGGCACCTGCGGCGGAGCGCAGGCGCTCGCGCTTGCTGACCGGTGTCAGCTCCGGGAGGAAACGGCTCAGGAACACGCGCATCGAATCCGGGCTTCCCATATGACAAGGACGGCGCTGGAGTGGCGCCGTCCTGTCTCAGGAGTGCAGAGGTCGGTCGTTCCTTATCAGACCGCGCGGGCCTCGTGCATGGCCCGGATCTGTTCCGGGGTGTAGCCGAGTCCTTCCAGCACCTCGTCGGTGTGCTCGCCGAGCAGCGGCGAGGCCTTCACCTCGACCTGCATGTCGGAGAACTTGATCGGGCTGCCGACGGTCAGGTACGAGCCGAGCTTAGGGTGAGGCACCTCGACCACCGTGCCGCTGGCGCGCGGCGACTTGTCCTCGGCGATCTCCTTCATCGACAGGACCGGCGCGCAGGGGATGTCATAGGTGCGCAGGATGTCCACCGCCTCGAACTTGGTCTTGTCGGCAAGCCATTCCTCGATGGTCTTGAAGATGTCGAAGATCTTGTCCTGGCGGGCGCGCGGCGTGTTGTAGGCGGGATCGGTGATCCACTCCTCGTGGCCCAACACCTTGCAGATCGGCGCCCAGGCGTGGCCCTGGATAGTGAAGTAGATGTAGGCGTTCGGGTCGGTCTCCCAGCCCTTGCACTTCAGCACCCAGCCCGGCTGGCCGCCGCCGCCCGCGTTGCCGCCGCGCGGCACCACGTCCGAGAACTCGCCGTGGGGATACTGCGGGTATTCCTCGAGGTAGCCCAGCGCGTCGAGGCGCTGCTGGTCGCGCAGCTTCACGCGGCAGAGGTTGATCACCGAGTCCTGCATCGACACGGCGACCTTCTGGCCCTTGCCGGTCTTGTTCTTCTGGTGGAGCGCCGTGAGGATGCCAATGGCGAGGTGCATGCCGGTGTTGGAATCGCCGAGCGCGGCGGCGCTGACGGTGGGCGGCCCGTCCCAGAAGCCCGTGGTCGAGGCGGCACCGCCCGCGCACTGGGCGACGTTCTCGTAGACCTTCAGGTCCTCGTAGTGGTGGCCGTCCGAGAAGCCCTTCACCGAAGCCAGGATCATGCCCGGGTTCAGCTCCTGGATGCGCGCCCAGGAGAAGCCCATTCGGTCGAGGGCGCCGGGGCCGAAATTCTCGACCATGACGTCTGAGTCCTGGATCAGCTTCTCGAGGACTTCCTTGCCGGCCTGGGTCTTGGTGTCGAGGGTGAGCGAGCGCTTGTTGGAGTTCAGCATCGTGAAGTAAAGCGCGTCCGCGTCCTCGACGTGGCGCAGCTGGGTCCGGGTGACGTCGCCGGCGCCGGGGCGCTCGACCTTGATCACGTCGGCGCCGAACCAGGCGAGCAACTGCGTGCAGGCCGGGCCGGCCTGGACGTGGGTGAAGTCGATGATCTTGATGCCTTCCAGCGGCTTGCTCATTGGGCGTTCTCCCTGTGCGGTTTGGTGATCGGGTCCGTCGGTCCGTCCGGTGGGCTCAAGGAGCCGGACCGGACGGGGTTGCGGAGGCTTCGAGTTCGGCCACGCGCTGGCGCAGGCGCTTCTCCTCGGTCCAGCGCTCGGTCTCGTCGCGGATCACCGCGACGATCCCGGTCACCCGGTCGGAGGCGTTCCGCACCATCCCCACCGTGAAAGCGATGGAGAGCTGGCGGCCGTCCTTGTGGAGCGCCGGCACCCTCAGGGTTTCCGCCCCGTATCGGGTGACGCCGGTACGCATGGACTTCGCGTAGCCGTCCCAGTGACGGCGGCGGTGCCGTTCCGGCGTGATCAGATCGAGGCTCCGGCCCAAGGCCTCGGCAGCCATGAAGCCGAAGATGCGTTCGGCGGCCGGATTCCAGACCGTGATGGCCCCGTCCGGATCGGACACGATCACCGCATCGCCGATGGCCTCGATCATCCCCGACAGGTCGGCTTCGTGGGACGAAGACACGGTGACCGTCACGGACGATCTCGGGACGGATGGTGTTCTGTCATGTGTGTCGAAGCAGTCCGGAGTTCCGTCATTCTCGGCCTCCCTCGTCGAACGCTGCGTCGTCAGCAGCGGTAAAGTTCCGGTCTGGCGGTGCGCGATGGCCGCAATCCGGCTGCACTCGTTGGTATTTGGTATGCCAAATGTGGGATGCCGTCAATGTCGGCGATGACAGGTGGCACTTTTCTTCAACCCGCCCCCTTCGGTCAAAACACTGCGCCGGTGCTCGGCCGACGGCCCTTGACTTGCCCGCCGAGGCGGCCAAACCGCTCAGACCGTTCTCAGATTTGCCGCTTTCGGCGCGCAGGGGAGAGGCTGACCGGCAGCTCGGACCGACGGTTCGGCGAACCGCCCTGGAGACCATTTCGGTGATCCGTTTCGAGAAAGTCAGCAAGGTCTACCGCACGGAAGGTCACCGGAGGACGATCCTGGAGCAGGTGTCGTTCACCCTGAAGCCGGGCGTCTCGTACGGCATCCTGGGGATCAACGGCGCAGGCAAATCGACGACGATGCGTCTCATCGCCGGTACCGAGGATGCGACGCGGGGAAAGATCCATCGCGGCCTCCGGGTCTCCTGGCCCCTGGGCTTCGCCGGCGGCTTCCATCCCAAGATGACGGGGCGCGACAACGTCACGTTCGTGGCGCGCATCTATGGGGAAGACCCGCGGAAGGTGCTCGACTTCGTCGAAGACTTCTCCGAGCTCGGCAGCTATCTCGACGTGCCGATCTACACCTACTCGTCCGGTATGGGCGCGCGGCTCGCCTTCGGCATGAGCATGGCGATCCCGTTCGACTGCTACCTGATCGACGAGATCACCTCAGTCGGCGACGCCCGATTCTCGAAACGCTGCGACGAGGTCTTCTCCCAACGCCGGAAGGCGGCCGACATCATCATGGTCTCGCACTCCATGGAGACGATCCGGCAATGGTGCACGCAGGGATTGGTCCTGCTCAACGGCCGCGCGATCATCTACGAGGACGTGAACGACGCCATCGAGGTCTACCGGCGCCTCAACGCATGATCGGTCGCCGACCACCCGAGCCGTGACGACATGCTTTTGCCGCCTCGCCGTGCGAGACGTTGCGGATACGCACTCTGCCGCGCGGTTGAGGTGCCGGTGACGGATCGACCTTCGAGGCCGGGGAGGCCGGGAACCAGACCATGAACATGGAGATCCGGAAGGCCGAGGGGCAGCCGGTGACGCCCGCTGACCGCCAGCAGGCGATCGCCGAATCGCTGCGGCAGATCGCGCGCATGTCGCGCTTCGCCGACCGCAAGAAAGGCATCCGGTCTTACCAGACTGAGGCCAAGAACGACCCGTGGATCCCGATCCTGTTCGTGGTCTGCTTCCTGCTGCCGACGCTCGCCGGTGCCGTCTACTACGGCCTCGTCGCTTCGGACCGCTACGTCAGCGAAGCGCGGTTCGCGATCCGACCGGCCCTCGGCTCGTCCGACAAGACGTCGTCCGAGAGCGGGGGAGCCGCCGGTTCCAGCATGTCCAACCAGATGGTGGCGCAGGACACACTGATCACCCGCGAGTTCATCCTGAGCCGGCCGATGCTGGAGATCCTCGAAGGTCAGCTGCCGCTCCGTCAATGGTTCAGCAGCGATTCGATCGACTACTTCTCTCGGTTCGACCCCGAGAAGCCCATCGAGAAGTTCCTCCGCTACTGGAAGCGGCGCGTGGACGTCGAGGTCGAGGGCAGCTCGGGGATCATGTCGGTCGAGGTCGAAGCCTTCGACTCGAGTGAATCCCTCACCATTGCGAAGGCCATCATGAAGGAGGCCGAGCACAAGGTGAACGAACTGAGCGTCAGGGCGCGCGAGGACGCGGTCGCCGAGAGCACACGCGAACTCCGACTCGCCGAGGAGCGGATGACCAAGATCCGTCTCGCGATGCGCGATCTGCGCAACAGCGAAGGAATCCTCGACGCGCAGAAGACCAACGACATCAACGTCAAGATGATCGCCGAGATGCGGGCCTCGCGCATCAACCTCGCGCTCCAGCTCGCGATCGGCCAGCGCGACCTAGGCCCCGAAGCGCGGCGGATCATCGATATCAAGCAGCAGATCAAGGATATCGACGACAACATAGCCCGCATCGAGCGGCAATCCGCCAGTCAGGATCCCGACCAGAAGCGCCGCCTCTCCGACGCCATGACGCGGTTCGAGGGCCTGGAGAACGATCGAAAGAACGCAGAGAAGTACTATCAGCAGGTGCTGACAGCCTACGAGCGAGCCCGCATCATCGCGGCCCGGCAGATCGAGTTCTTCAGCCCGATCGTCGAGCCCGTGAAGGCGCAATCCTCCACCGAACCGCGGCGTCTCCTAATGATCGGCCTGATCGCGGCCGGCTCGGCCGTGCTGTTCGGAGCCGCGATGTTCGCCCGGAAGATGATGGCCTGACGAAGAGCCCGCGGAGCCGGCACGGTACGATCCAGCCGCCCGCTGTCGCCGGCCGGACCCACCGTCCGATCCATCCACCGAAGGGCCGATCGTGCCCCCCGTCCAGCCCTGAGCCCGCCAGCCTTCCGCTCGCTCGTCGAGATCGATCGGTCCGGCTTGCTCGAGAATGGCCAGCACCCGCGCGGCGCGCGGTTCGTCGGCCTGCACCGTCACCAGCGTGCCGCCCCGACGCACGCCCTCGGCGTAAGCCTCGGCCTCCTCGCGATCGAGGCCCGCCGCCGTCAACCCACCGATCAGGCCTCCCGCGGCGGCGCCAACGCCGGCGCCCGTGGCGGCGGCCACGAGCCAGCCTGCCGCCACAACCGGTCCGAGACCCGGAATGGCCAGGAGCCCCAGGCCGGCCAGAAGGCCGGTACCACCGCCCAGAACCGTGCCCACCGTCGCGCCGGTGCCGGCGGACTGCGCCGCGTCGGCCGGCCGGGCGACGGGGGCGCCGGGCGTCGGCGCTGCGGCCTCGGGATCCTTCCGCATGGCGATGATGCTGATGTCGGCATGGGGGATGCCGGCGGCTTCCAGCCGGTCCACCGCGCCCGCGGCGGCGTCGTAATCGTCGAACAGGGCGGTCAGGGCGCGCACGGACATGGCGGTCTCCCGGGATCCCCGGACCGGCGCCGGGTTGGGTAGCACCATCGCGGCCGTCCGCGAGCGGACGGGTGCAGTGCGACGCGATGGCCATCCGATCAAGCGGCGGAAACGCAGCGGGTTCCCGGCGCGGCGCGCACCGTCTTAACGCCGCGCTAACCATCGACCCGGCAGATCTTGCCGGGTGCGCTTCCGGCCAAGCGCCGGCGGATTGCAACGGGTGAGATCGATGGCGGAGACGGCGAGCGCGCCGGCACGGGTCGGAGCGGCGGCGGTTCTGGGGCAGCTCACGCTGCCCACCCGCGGCGACCTCCATGCCCTGTCCAAGCGGTCCGACCTGCTGTTCGCGACCGGCGTGATGGGGATCCTCGCGGTCCTGATCTTCCCGCTGCCGGCGATACTGCTCGACCTGCTCCTGGCCGTCTCGATCATCATGTCGGTGCTGATCATGATGACCGGCCTGTCGATCGACAACCCGCTGGAATTCACCGTCTTCCCGACGTTGCTGCTCATCGCCACTATGCTGCGGCTCGCTTTGAATCTCGCCTCGACGCGCCTGATCCTCGGCCACGGCCACGAGGGGACGGCGGCGGCCGGTCACGTCATCGAGGCCTTCGGCCACTTCGTGATGGGCGGCAATTTCGTGATCGGGATCATCGTGTTCGCGATCCTGATCATCGTGAACTTCGTGGTGATCACGAAGGGCTCGGGCCGCATCGCCGAAGTCGCAGCCCGCTTCACCCTCGATGCGATGCCCGGCAAGCAGATGGCCATCGACGCCGATCTCTCCGCCGGCCTGATCGACGAGAAGGCCGCCAAGGCCCGGCGGGCGGCCCTGGAGGAGGAGTCTTCCTTCTTCGGTGCCATGGACGGTGCCTCCAAATTCGTCCGCGGCGACGCGGTGGCAGCCCTGCTCATCACCTTCATCAACGTGGTCGGCGGCATCATCATTGGCGTGGCACAGCAGGGCCTGAGCTTCGGCGACGCCGCCAAGAGCTATACGCTGCTGACCATCGGCGACGGCCTCGCGAGCCAGGTGCCGGCCCTGATCGTCTCGACGGCGGCGGGCCTGCTGGTCTCCAAGGCCGGCGTGCGCGGCGCCGCCGACAAGGCGCTCGGCAAGCAGCTCGCGCATTATCCCAAGGCGCTGGGCATGTCGGCCGCCGTGATGTTCCTGATCGCGCTGCTGCCGGGCATGCCGATGCTGCCCTTCGCGCTGCTAGGCGGCGGCGCGGGCTACGCCGCGTGGCGCATCAACAAGACTGCCAAGCTGGCGCCGCCCCTCGACGCGCAGGGTGTCCCGATGGATGCCGCCGCGGTGGCGGCGGCCAGCGCCGCCAAGGAGGAGACGGTCACCGACCTCCTGAAGCTCGACGACCTCAAGCTGGAGATGGGCTACGCGCTCCTGTCGTTGGTCAACGGCGAGGGCCAGGACCGGCTCACGGATCAGATCAAGGCCCTGCGCCGCCAGCTCGCGGCGGAACTCGGCTTCGTGATGCCGTCGGTGCGCATTCTCGACAACGTTCAGCTCGACGCCAACGCCTACGTTGTGCGGGTCAAGGAGATCGAGGCCGGAACCGGCCGGATCTTCCCGGGCCAGTTCATGGCGATGGACCCGATGGGCGGCCAGGTTCAGCTTCCCGGGCAGCACATGCTGGAGCCGACCTTCGGCCTGCCGGCGACGTGGATCGACGCAGCCCTGCGTGATCAGGCCCAGCTCAAGGGCTATACGGTGGTGGATGCCGCCACCGTCGTGTCGACGCACCTGACCGAGGTGATCAAGGCCCATGTCTCCGAACTCCTCAACCACGTCGAGGTCTCGAAGCTGCTGCGCGAGCTGCCCAAGGAGCACGCCGAGCTGCTCAAGGAGATCGTACCGTCGCAGATCTCCACCACCGGCATCCAGCGGGTGCTGCAGTTCCTCCTCGCCGAGCGGGTCTCGATCCGCGATCTGGGGGCGATCGTGGAGGCGGTCGCCGAAGTGGCCGGCGGGGTGAAGAATCCACGGGACGTGGTCGAGCACGTCCGCGCCCGCCTCGGGCGGCAGATCTGCGCGCAGTACCAGGACCAGAACGGCATGCTGCCGATCATCACCCTGTCGCCCGCCTGGGAGCAGGCGTTCATGGAATCGATCGTCGGCGAGCGCGAGGAGCGCTATCTCGCGATGCAGCCGTCGAAGCTCAGCGAATTCGTCAACGCGGTCCGGGACCGCTTCGAGGCGGCGGCGCGCCAGGGCGAGATGCCGGTGCTCGTCACATCGGCCCAGACCCGACCCTTCGTCCGCTCGATTATCGAGCGGTTCCGCCGCGAGACGCCGGTGATGAGTCAGGCCGAGATCCACCCGCGGGCGCGGCTGCGCACGGTCAACTCGATCTAGGAGGATCCCCGCTCTTCATCCGCGCCGGGGGGCTCCAGACGGACGCCTCTGCGGCGCGGCGAGGAGAGGCGGTCCGGGCGGGCCGGTCCGACGCGCGCGGCTGATCCGGGCGTCGACGGCAGAGCGGCCGGGACGCCGCACTTCGGGTGCCGTCAGGGCTCGGGCGACTTCGCCCCGTCGCCTCGGGTGAGGCGCCGCACGGGTCAAGCGGGCAGGCGGCACGCGCACTGGCGGTGACCGTGAGGCCAGCGCCGGGCGCCGCCTCAGATCGCCTTCTGCTTGAGTTCACGCTCCATCTCGTGCGCGTCGAGGCCGGGAACGACGACCGGCGGTTCCGGAACGGCGCCGTCCTTCGATCCGGGACCGCCCGAGCCGATCGCCGCGGCCAGCCGCGACCGCTCGAACGCGATCACCACGACCACGGAGATGAGCGCCGGAAGCCAGAAATAAAACACGCGGAAGACCAGCAGCGCCGCGACCACGGCGTTCTTCCGCGTCTCATCGGTCTCGGCGATGTTCATGGCGGTGAGGAAGACGATCTCGAACACGCCGAGGCCGCCGGGCGCATGCGATGCCAGCGCCACGGAGAAGGACGCCAGAAAGATCGCGAGCACGGGGATGAAGTTCGGGTTCACGGCATCCGGCAGAGCGAAGTAGATGATCCCGGCTGCGCCCAGAAGCTCCAGCGGGGCCGCCGCGAGCTGACGCAGCATGATCCCCGGGCGCGGGTATTCGAGCTTGAATTTCCGCAGGCTTATGGGGGGCAGCCGCAGGAGCGAGCCGATCACGTAGAGAGCGACGAAGGCCAGCATCCCGATGCCGACCGCGACGGCCGTGCTCGGATTGGTCAGGATCGCGGGCAGCTTGTCCTGCAGGCGGGCCAGCAGGTGCGGGTCGTAGACCAGCGTGAAGCCGCCGAGCAGGATCGTGCCGAGGAAGAACGTGAAGGAGCACAGGGCCACGAGCACGGCGACTTGCGCCGCCGTTAGGCCCTTGGCCGTATAGGCCCGGTAGCGGACGAGGGCGCCGGAGAAGACCGAGGCGCCGATATTGTGCGAGAGCGCGTAGGTCGTGAACGAGCAGAGGGATACGAACAGCCAAGAGATGTGGCGCACGCCCAGGTGCAGCAGGGCGATTCGGTCGTACCAGGCCAGCGCAGCGTAGGCGACCAGGGTCGAGAGTGCCGCGAGGAGGATCCGATGCGGCGGGATCGCGAGGACGGCCCCCAGATCGCCGAGAGCGAGGTCGTCTTCAGTTCCTGGTAGAGGAAGTAGCCTGACACCACGACGGCCGCGAGGCCGATCATGGGCCAGATGAACTCGCTGATCTTCTTCATGAACACCGACGCCCTGGGGAAAGCCCCTGATGCGCCGGCACGCGACGCGCTGCAAGCGGCGTGACGCCGCCGCGATCCCCCTTGTCAGGGGATCGTGACGGTTTCGTGCCGCGCGCGCCGGCCAGCCGGTCCGGCGTCCTGCGTCAGCCCCGGGCGCGGTTCAGCCCGATCCCGTCCATGGCAGCCTGATCGCGGGCCGATTCAGCGGCGCGCTCGGCCGTCCGCTCGCGATCGTTCAGGATCTCGACCTTCTTGAGCTCCTCGAACGCCTCGCCCAACTCGGCCTTCGCCTCGGCGAGCTGCCCCTCGAGGGCCTGCGCGGATTGAAGCATGTTGTCCCGGCGGGTCGCCGCCGCCCGGGCGTAGGTCGGATACGCGAAGTGCCCCACATCAGTGATGCCGGCGCGGGTCTCCTCGACGGCGACCTCGCGGTCGAGTTCCACCGCCATGCGCTGGAAGTCGGCCATCATCATCTCGATCTGGGTCACGCGCCGGCGCTTCTCATCGACCTGGAAGCGGCGCAGGCGGATCAGCGTGTCACGCGATTTCATCAGGACGCTCACTCCACGCAACGCTTGAGGCCGCGCCCGGGATCGTGCCCGGACCGAGCCCATGCGCGAGCCTGCCTCTGGCAGACCCGCCCGGATCCCAATTGCCTCATGTGAGTCGCCGAAGCGTTACCGCCCCGACGCATGATGCCTAGGCCCTGCCGATGATCTCGGAGAGCCGTTCGTAACCATCGCCGATGGACGTTGCTTCTTCCTTACTTTGCCCCAGAAAAGCCTCAAGATGCGGCATGAGCGCAACGGCCTCGTCGACCTCCTGGGACGAGCCTGCGCGGTAGGCACCGAGGCGGATCAGCTCCTCCATGTCGGCATAGGTCGACAGCACCCGGCGTGCCCGGCGCACCACCGGCAGGTAGGCCGGATCGCAGGAGCGCGGCATGGTCCGCGAGACCGAGCGCAGGACGTTGATCGCTGGGTAACGCCCGCGCTCCGCGATGGCGCGCTCCATGACGATGTGTCCGTCGAGGATGCCACGCACCGCGTCGGCCACGGGCTCGTTGTGGTCATCACCCTCGACTAGGACCGTGAACAGGGCCGAGATCGTCCCCTGGCCGACGCCGGGGCCAGCCCGTTCCAGCAGGCGCGGCAGCTCCGAGAAGACGGTCGGCGTGTAGCCCTTGGCGGTCGGGGGCTCGCCGGCGGCAAGGCCGATATCGCGCTGGGCCATGGCGAAGCGCGTGATCGAATCGATCATGCACAGGACCTTGGCGCCCCGGTCCCGGAAGTACTCGGCCACCGAAAGGGTCACGTAGGCCGCGTTCCGGCGCATCAGCGCAGGCTCGTCGGACGTCGCCACCACCACCACAGAGCGAGCGAGGCCTGCGGCGCCCAGGTCGTCCTGCAGGAATTCCTGCACCTCGCGTCCGCGCTCGCCGACCAGACCGATCACCGCCACGTCGGCGGCGGTGTAGCGGGCGAGCATCGACAGGAGCACCGACTTGCCGACGCCGGATCCCGCGAAGATGCCCATCCGCTGGCCGGCGCACATCGTCAGGAAGGTGTTCAGGCAGCGGATCCCGAGATCGAGCGGACCGCCCACCCGGGTGCGCGCATGGGCGGGCGGCGGGTCCGCGCGCAGGGGATAGACGTCGCCGCCCTGCGGCAGGGGTCCCAGCCCGTCCACCGGTCGCCCCAGGGCGTCGACCACCCGGCCGAGCCAGGCGTCGGACGGCCGGATCGCGCCCGCCGATTCGTCCCGCACGTAGGCCGGGCATCCGCGCCGCACGCCCTCGAGCGAGCCGAACGGCATGGCCAGCGCCCGGTCGCCCTGAAAGCCGATGACCTCGCAGGGGACAAGCCCGTGCCCGTTGGCGCCCTCGACATCGACCCGGCCTCCGAGCCGCATCGCGGCGACCGGCCCAGCCACTTCCACCAGCAGGCCGCGGATCGCCACGACCCGCCCGAAGGTCTCCAGCACCTCGACCCGCTCCAGGGCGGCCCGCGCCGCCGCGAGGGAAGCAACGGATCTTGCCGGATCCTGTGTCATCGGCGTGGCTCTCAACGCTTCGTTTACCGGCCTCCTTAACACTGCGGGTCACGGGCTCGTAGCGCCTCGATCCGGACCGCGGCCTCGGCCGCGCCCGACGAAGTCGTCCCGGTGTGTCCCTTGGACAACAGCGGGGATCGAATCGTTACGGAGGAAGTACTTACGCCGTAGGGGCGAGGGGCCTGGACGCAGACGGCTCGGAATCGAGGCCGAGAGCGGGACGGAGGGAATGAAGTTTCTCCCGTCAAGCTCACGGAACTTCGCACGAGACGCTTGCGGGCGGGAATCAGGGTTTGTTAACGATTAATCCATAGCGTTCCACGTCAAGAGCGACGGAGCGCCCGTCCACAGGCCGGTGGCGGGCGAACGGTGGGGACGTGTCTGCGCGCTGATGCGGCCGGCTGGGCTGGGGACCGACGATGCGGGTACTTTTGATCGAGGACGACAGCGCGACGGCGCAGAGCATCGAATTGATGCTCAAGTCCGAGAACTTCAACACCTACACCACCGACCTCGGGGAAGAGGGTGTCGATCTCGGTAAGCTGTACGATTACGACATCATCCTCCTCGATCTGAACCTGCCCGACATGTCGGGCTACGAGGTGCTGCGCTCCTTGCGCGTGGCGAAGGTCAAGACCCCGATCCTGATCCTGTCCGGCATGGCCGGCATCGAGGATAAGGTGAAGGGCCTCGGTTTCGGCGCCGACGACTACCTCACAAAGCCGTTCCACAAGGACGAGCTGGTGGCGCGCATCCACGCCATCGTGCGCCGCTCGAAGGGCCACGCCCAATCGGTCATCACCACCGGCGACCTGATCGTGAACCTCGATCAGAAGACGGTCGAGGTCGGCGGCGCCCGGGTCCACCTCACCGGCAAGGAGTACCAGATGCTGGAACTCCTCTCGCTCCGGAAGGGCACGACGCTCACCAAGGAGATGTTCCTGAACCATCTCTACGGGGGCATGGACGAGCCCGAGCTGAAGATCATCGACGTCTTCATCTGCAAGCTTCGCAAGAAGCTCGCCAACGCCAGCTCGGGCAAGAACTACATCGAGACCGTCTGGGGCCGCGGCTACGTCCTGCGCGAGCCGATGGACGGCGAGGAGCGCATGGCGGTCTGATCCGCCGCGCTCACCCGACCCCGAAAACCCCCGCGCGGTCCGGCCGCGCGGGGTTTTCGCGTTCAAGGCTCCGTTTCAACGCAGGCCGGCGGCGGAGAAGACCTGGGCTGCGGGCGCGATCACCACGTAGCTGCCGCAAGGCGCGGCCCGGCTGATCACCGCGCTGGCGACACCCCAGATGTATGTGCCGCCGCGGTCCTGCGCGACGACCGGGCCACCGGAATCACCGAAGCAGACCCGCGCGCCATTGGTTCGGGCGATGGTCAGCCCGGTATTGCTGGCCGCCACCGGAGTCAGGGTCGCGGTGCGCAGGCGCCCGACCATGCGGCCGGTCAGTCCGGCCCCGGCGATCCGCAGGCTCTTCGGGAGCCGGCGCGGATCGGCGGCCAGGGGAACGGGCCTTCGGCCGCGCACCGGCTCGGTCAGGCGCAGCACCGCGAGATCGAGGGAGAGGTCGGCAAGGCTGACGCCGGAGGCCGCGTTCGGCAGCATCTCCCCCGGATCCGGGCTATAGCGTGCGGCGACCCGCGCCCCGTAGACCGGCCGCGACGGCTCGCTGCCGCGAAAGAACACCACCAGGGCACCGAGCGGGTCGCCGTTCACGCAATGAGCCGCCGTGAGCACGAGGTCGGGGCCGATCAGGACACCGGTGCAGCGGGTCAGCTGGAGTGCCTCCTCCGGCCTCGTGATCGTCCCGATAGCGACCGTGGCTTGAGCCAAGGCGTCCCGACCCGCGACCGAGCCGCCTTCGATGGCCTGGGCCGGCCCCGGCAGGGACAGCCCGAGCAGGAGAGCCGATGCGGTGCCGGTGATCCGCACGCAGAATGTCCCGAAGCTGGTCACGTGCTGCTCTTTCCCGGAAAGCTTTCCCCGGACCACAGATGCGGTCCGGGCGAGCTGGCGCAAGCGGGCGCGAGGACGCGGGACGCCGCCAATTCGCGCTGTCGAACCCGGTTGAGCAATCAGCGGGCCACCGTCCAGGTCGTGGTGCCGTCCTTGTTGTCCTTCACGGCGACGCCCATGGCCGCGAGGGCGTCGCGGGCGCGGTCGGAGGCGGCCCAGTCCTTGGCGGCCCGGGCCGCGCGGCGCTCGGCAATCAGCGCCTCGACCGCCGCGACGTCGACGCCGGAGGCCGTGACCTGCTCCTGCTCGCGGTCGCTGCGTGTGCGGGCGAGGAACCCGAACAGGTTCGCGCCGGCGCGCAGCGCGCCGGGCTCTGCGTCCGGACCGCTCCCGAGCCGATGGAGTTCGTTGATCGCCGCGGGCGTGTTGAGGTCGTCGCACAGCGCGTCGATCACCGCGCCGGGCACGTCGGGTGCCGCGGGCGCATCCCCCGCCGCGTTGTACCAGCGGTCGAGCACGCGGCTCGATTCCTCGAGGCCCCGGAGGGTCCAATCGATCGGCTGCCGGTACTGCGTCCTGAGCATGGTGAGGCGGACGACCTCACCCGGCCAGTCGTTCAGGACATCGCGGATCGTGATGAAGTTGCCGAGGGACTTCGACATCTTCTCCCCCTCCACCTGGAGGAAGCCGTTGTGCAGCCAGACATTGGCCATCACGGGCGTGCCGAAGCAGCAGCGCGACTGTGCCACCTCGTTCTCGTGGTGGGGGAAGATCAGGTCGATCCCGCCCGCATGGATGTCGAAGGTCCGACCCAGATGCTTGGCCGACATGGCCGAGCACTCGATGTGCCAGCCCGGCCGCCCGGCTGTCGCGATGCCGGCGGGCGAGGGCCAGGACGGCTCGCCGGGCTTGGCGGGCTTCCACAGGACGAAGTCGAGGGGCGAACGCTTGTAGGGGGCGACCTCGACCCGGGCGCCCGCCTCCATCTCGTCGAGGGGGCGCTTCGACAGGCCGCCGTAATCCGGCATCGACGGCACATCGAACAGCACGTGGTCCTGCGCCACGTAGGCGTGGTCGGAGCCGACCAGGGCCTCGATCATCGTCGCCATCTCGCCGATGTGGTCGGTGGCGCGGGGCTCGACGAAGCGGGGCCGCTCGCCGGCCGCGTTGACGTCCTCGGGCATGAGCACGCCGAGGTCGCGCACGTCGCGATGGAATTGCGCCAGTGTCCCGTCCGTGAGTTCGCGGATGCTGATGCCGCGCTCGGCCGCCCGGGCGTTGATCTTGTCGTCCACGTCCGTGACGTTGCGCGCGTAGGTGACGTGCGCCGGACCGTAGAGGTGGCGCAGCAGGCGGAACAGCAGGTCGAAGACGATGATCGGCCGGGCGTTGCCGATGTGGGCGGCGTCGTAGACGGTGGGGCCGCAGGCATAGAGGCGGACATGCTGCGGGTCGATCGGCGCAAAGGCCTCCTTGGCGCCTGTCAGCGTGTTGTAGAGCCGCAACATCGGCGCCATGAAACCCATCCCTGTTTCGGCGCCGCGGCTCGATCCCGGCGCCGCGCCGTTGCCGGAAAACCGGCCCTGCCGTCAACGAGCTGCGGGCTCCACGCGGCGAAGAACGGCTGAAACGTGGCCGATCCGGAAGCCCCGCAGCGTCACCCTGTTGCATCGCGGCGACGGCGCGGCCCGCGCGATGGGGCTAACCCAAAAGCGTGAGGAATTCGAGATGGCCTTCGAGCCATGCGGGTAAGCCTTCCTTAACCGCGGCATCGGACCGTCCGGGCCACGATCCTCACGCCACAGATCCTGTGCTCAGGGACATTTCATGCGACGCTCGGCCGCCGTCTCCATCGCCCTCGCCACCGCTCTCGCCGGCGCGGGCCTGACGCATGTCGCGCTGGCCGGCACCGATGGCGAGACGCCCGCGAAGACCGCGGCGCATATCGAGAAGACCTTCCTGATCCCGTCGAGCGACGGGTACGGCGTCGGCGACTGCCTGACCACGCCGGGCAGCGCCTGCGGCCAGGTGGTCGCAAACGCGTGGTGCGAGGCGCAGGGCTACGCGGCCGCGAATTCCTACGGGGTAGCCGCGGCCGACGAGTACACCGGCGCGATCAGCAACCCGGTTCCGGCGCCGTCCGAGCGCCCGATCCGGATCACCTGTCAGGATTGATCCGCTTCGGACCGAGGCCGGTGCGGGCGCGCTGACGCGCCGGTCACGTCATCGGTCACTTCATGAAGTCCGCGCACTTCTGCGCCGGCTCCGTACCCCAGGGTGCCAGCGGCACCGCCGAGGTCGAGTTCTTCGGCGAACCCTGGATGACCTTGTCCGAGTAGACCATGTAGATCAGCGTGTTGCGCTTCGCGTCGCAGCCGCGGACGATCTGCATCGACTTGAAGATCAGCGACCGGCGCTCGCTGAACACCACCTCGCCCTGGCTGAGCTTGCCCTTGAAGGCAATCGGCCCGGTCTGGCGGCAGGCCAGCGAGATGTCCGAGACGTCCTCGGCCAAGCCCAGCGTGCCCTTGATGCCGCCCTTCTCGGGCTGCGTGTACCAGCAGGCCACCCCCGAAACGGCGGGATCGTCGACGCCGTAGACGACGAGCTTGTCGTTGGGGGTCAAAGGCCGCCAGACCGTCGACTTGTCGAAGATCCGGTCCGGCTCCTGGGCCGCCGCAGGCCCGGCCGCGGCCAAGCCCAGCGCGAGCAGCCCAACATAGGTGAGACTCCGAAACAACATCGCCGGTCAATTCCCCCTCAAGCTTGCCGGCCGGATGTAGGAGGGGTGTCGCGCTCTGACGAGGGGGTAGGGTGGCGCCGCTTCTGTTCCGAAGCGCGGAGGCGCGCGGATCTGAAACGTCCGGATCGCCGCGCAACCGATCAACGCGATGCTGCCGATGCCTCACCGCCCGATCGTCCGTACGCTCGGCCGCCTCATCCTGAGCGCGACCCTGGCCCTCGGATTGTCCCACCTCGTCGTCACCTCTGCCGGCGCGCAGGAGACCGAGCCCGGTCCGTCGCCTGCCGAGGCGCGGCCGGCGCCGCAGGTCCCGTCGCCGCAATGCCGGCGCTACCGGGCCGAGCTGGTCTCGCTCCAGAACGGCGCCAGCACGACGCGCGCCCTGAACGACGAGATCGGCCGGCTGGAATCCTATTTCCGCGGCCTCAACTGCGAGGGCGGGAAGTTCCTGTTCTTCGATACGCGGCCGCCGCAATGCGGGGCGGTGGAGCAGCGGATCCGCGCCCTGAAGGCCACCTATGGCGGGGCCGTGATCGACGACAGCGGCGCCCGCCGGCGCGAACTCCAGGGCCTCGTGGCCTCGACCTGCCCATCCCGCGAAACCTATGCCGCCTCCGGGGAATCCTATGCCCGCGGCGGTCCCCAGATGGTCTGCGTGCGCACCTGCGACGGCGGCTTCTTCCCGCTACGGAACCTGCCCGAGGGCCGCGGCGGCGCCGACGAGATGTGCCAGGCCCTCTGCCCCGGGACCGAGGCGCAGGCCTATTCCATGCCGTACGGCGACGATGCCCTGAAGCACGCTGCCACGGCGAAGGGCAGCCGGGCCTATACGAGCCTCGCCAACGCCTTCAGGTTCCGCAAGGAATTCGTGCCGAACTGCTCCTGCAAGCCGGAGGGCAAGACCTGGGCGCAGTCCCTCGTGAAGGCCGAGAGCATGCTGGTCCGGCACAAGGGCGACATCTTCGTGACGCCGATGCAGGCGGAAGCCCTGTCCCGGCCGAAGGTGCGCCTGACCCTGGTCGGCCGGGCCGACCGGACGGCGGCGGAACTCGCCGCCGACGCTGCCGGCCGCGCGGGCGTCGGCACGAAGGGCGCCGCCGGCCTCGTCACGGATGAATCGGGTCAGGCCGACCCGGCCCCTCCGGACGGCGCGAAGGCGGGAGCGGCCAAGCCGGATCACGTTGCCGTGCGCATCATCGCGCCCAACGTCATCGCGGTGCCCCAGCGACTCACGCCCTGAGATCGCCGCCGCGCCGCGTTCCGCGGAACAATGTACGGCGTCCGGTGTTCGGCTCGGCTCGAACCGAAACGAGGCCCGGATGCGTATCCTGCGATTGATTCTCCTCACCGGCACCGTGCTGCCGGGGCTGGCCTGCGTGCAGCCCGTGGATGCAGCGCAGGGCCGGATCCTGATGGCGCAGGGCGGCCCCGAGGAGCACGGCCCGCGTGGGGGCGAGCCTCCGCACGGCGGTCCGCGCCCGGAGCGGGCGCCGCAGGAGCGGCCGGGTCCGCCGGCCGGCCGTGATCGGCCCGAGCCTCGGCCGGAGCGGCCTGCGCCACCCCCTCCCGCACGGGAGCGGGCCGAGCCGCCGGCCCAGCGCCAACCTCAGGCCGAGCCGCCCGCGCGGGAGCGTGCGCCCGACCGCCGGCCGGAACCGCCGACTCCGCGGGCGCCCGCACCGGAGCGACAGGAGCGTCAGCAGGAGCGGCAGCAAGAACGTCAGCAGGAACGCCAACAGGATCGGCAGCCGGATCGTCCGGGCCGGGCGACCCAGGAGCGGAATCCGGACGAGCGCGCGGCCCCCGCCCGGCCCGGCGTCGAGCGTCCGCAGCGTCAGGACCGGGAGGGCGGTCCTGCTAGCCGCCCCGACACCGAGCGGCCCTCGGCGCCCCTACAGCAGCGGCAGGCGCCGGACAGGGACCGCCCGTCCCCGGACGCAGTTCCAAACCGTGCGGCCCCGCGGGATGCAGCGCCGGACCGCGCACCGCCCGGGCAGCGGCCCGGAGGTCCCGCAACAACCGCCCCCGAGACACGATCGCCGCCTCCGAACGCCGCCCCCGGCGCGGGTCCGAATGTGGCGCCCGGCGCGCCGGGCCGGCCGGATCGGCGGCCGGATGCGCAGCCCGAAGGCCGTACGCAGCCGAATGCCGGCCCCGGCGCGGAGCCGGGTCGGCCCGTGCCGCCCAACATGGCTCCGGGCGTGCCCGGCCGCCCGGTGCAGCGCCAGGACGTCCGGCCCGATGGCCGTCTCCAGCCCAATGGCGCTCCCGGCGCGGAGCCCGGACGTCCCGTCCCGCCGAACATGGCGCCCGGCGTACCGGGCCAGCCGTTCCAGTCGCCGGGACAACCACCGGCCCCGGGTCAGGCTCCGGCGCCCGGCGTGGCGCCGCCGCCGCCGGGCGCGGTGCCGCCGGGCCAGCCCGGTCAGCCGAGCCCGGGTCGCCCGGCTGATCGCGGCAGTTTCAACGCGCCCGGTCAACCGGGCTACATCCCGGGCGGCTTCCGCCAGGACGACGACGTCCGCAATTACGAGCAGGTCCGGCGCGACCGGCGCGAGTACAGCGAGGGGGCTACACCTATTATCGGGAGCCGGGCCGGATCATCGTCCGCGATCGCGACACCTACCTGATCCGCCACGACGAGAACGAGCGCTTCCGGGATCTCGACCCGCGCGGCTACCGCTATGAACGGCGCGGAGCCGATTTCTACAGCTTCATCGACCGGCCGGGCGGCGAGCAGATCGTCACCGTCACGGACGATGGCGGCAGGCTGCTGCGCCGCTACCGCCGCTTCCGCGATGGCCGCGAGGTGCTAATCATCGACAACAGCGATGCCGGACCGCCGCGGCCGATCTACGAGGACGTCGTCGTGCTGCCGCCGCCGGACATCCGGATCCCGCGCGATCGCTACATCGTCGAGTACGATCAGGCGGACGAGGGGACGGTGTACGAGGCGCTCACGGCGCCGCCGGTGGTCGCAGTCGACCGCCGCTACACGCTCGATCAGATCCGTTACAGCCCGGATCTGCGCGCGCGGATGCGGTCGGTCGACATCGACACGATCACCTTCGACACCGGCTCTTTTACCGTGACGCCGGATCAGGCGGCGCGGCTGTCGGTCATCGCCGCGGCGATCAACAAGGCGATCCGGGCGAACCCACAGGAGGTCTTCCTGATCGAGGGCTACACCGACGCGGTGGGGTCCGACATCGACAACCTGTCCCTGTCTGACCGGCGGGCGCAGTCCGTGGCGACCGTGCTGACCCAGCAGTTCCAGGTGCCCCCGGAGAACCTGACCACGCAGGGATACGGCGAACAGTACCTGAAGGTGAACACGCAGAGCCCGTCGCGGGAAAATCGGCGCGTCACGGTCCGACGGATCACGCCGCTGCTCCAGCAGGGTCAGGGACAGGCCCCTCCGCCGCCGCCGCGCTGAGGACGCGACCCGGTGCCGACGGTTGACGGCGCCGGGCTTGAGCCTCACCACCGGGCGAGGACGCGCAGCACGGGACGGCGATGGCGAGCGAGGCGGACGGTGGGCTGATCCGGTCGGGCACACCGGTCTTCCGCCGCACGGCGCTGGCCCTCGCCGCCGCCGGGTTCTCGACCTTCGCGGTGCTCTACGCGGTCCAACCGCTGCTGCCGATCTTCGCGGATGAATTCGGTGTCTCGCCGGCCGAGAGCAGCCTCGCCCTGTCGCTGCCCTGCGGCCTGCTGGCGGTGGCCCTGTTGGCTGTCAGCCCGCTCTCGGAATTCTGGGGGCGCAAGCCGGTGATGCTGGCCTCGCTGGTCGCATCGGCGCTCCTCACCATCGTGGCCGCCCTCGTGCCGGGCTGGTACGGCTTTCTGACCCTGCGCGCCCTCGCCGGACTGACCGCCAGCGGCTTGCCGGCTGTGGCTATGGCCTACCTCGCCGAGGAGATGGACGCACAGGCGATCGGCCTGTCGATGGGACTGCTCGTCGGCGGCAATGCCCTCGGTGGCATGTCGGGCCGCCTGATCAGCGGTGTCATGGCGGATCATCTGGGCTGGCGCGCCGGATTCGCCCTGATCGGCGGCCTCGCCCTCGCCGCCGCCGTGGCGTTCTGGCGCGGCCTGCCGCCCTCGCGCCGCTTCGTCCCGCGCCGGCTGGCGTGGCGGGAGGTGCCGGGCAGCTTCACCCATCATTTCCGCGATGCCGGCCTGCCGTGGCTGTTCGCCGAGGCCTTCCTGCTGATGGGCGGCTTCGTCTGCATCTACAACTACATCGGCTTCCGCCTGCTCGATCCGCCGTTCTCGCTGAGCCAGACGGTGATCGGCCTGATCTTCTCGGTCTATGTCGCCGGCATGGTTAGTAGCCCCGTCACCGGCGAACTGGCGAGCCGCTTCGGGCGGCGACGGGTCCTGTGGCTCGCCACGGGCGTCGGCCTCGCCGGCATCCTGATGACCCTCGCCGACAACATCCTGTTGATCGTGACCGGCGTCGTGGTCACGACGATCGGCTTCTTCGGAGCCCATTCGGTGGCGAGCAGCTGGGTCGGGCGGCGCGCCCTGCGGGACCGGGCGCAAGCCTCCTCGATCTACCTGTGCCTTTACTATCTGGGCTCGTCGGTCCTCGGCACCGCCGGCGGCTGGTTCTTCGCCCACTCCGGCTGGAACGGCGTGGTGCTGTTCGTGGGTGGGCTGTACGGTCTGGCGCTGATCATCGCCCTGCGGCTGTCCCGCCTCGCGCCGTTGGCGACCTGAACCGGAGATCCGCGCATGAGCGAGCGCAGCCACGTCCGACACGTCGTCGACCAGTTCGGTGCGCAGGCCGCCGCCTACGTCACGAGCGCCGTTCACGCTGCCGGTGCCGACCTCGACCGGATCGGCGAACGGGTCCGCACCCGGCCGGGAGCGCGGGTTCTCGACCTCGGCTGCGGCGGCGGCCACGTCTCCTTCGCGGCGGCCGCCGCCGGCGCCGTGGTCACGGCCTACGACCTGTCGGCCGAGATGCTGGCGGCGGTCGCCGCCGAGGCGTCAAGGCGCGGCCTCGACCGGATCGAGACCCGTCAGGGCGGCGCCGAGGTCCTGTCCTTTCCGGACGCCGCGTTCGATGCGGTCCTGACCCGCTACAGCGCCCATCACTGGCGCGATGTGGCGGCCGCGCTGTCGGAGGCGCGGCGGGTGCTGCGCCCGGACGGGTTCCTCGTCGTCAGCGACATCGTTGCCCCAGAGGATCCGCTGCTCGACACGCACCTGCAGGCGCTGGAACTGCTCCGCGACCCGTCGCATGTGCGCGATTACCGGGTGTCGGAATGGCGCGCCTTGCTGGAGGCCGCGGGCTTCGATGTCGACACCACGACCCCCAGCCGGCCGCGCATGGAGTTCGCGAGCTGGATCGCCCGGATGCGGACCCCCGCAGCCCATGTCGCGGCGATCCGGTCCCTTCAGGCGGTGGCGCCCGCGGAGGTCACCGCCCATTTCCGCATCGAGGCCGACGGCAGCTTCCTGCTCGATGCCGCACTGATCGAGGCGCGCCCGAGGCTTGGCCGTTGACCGGCCGCAGACACGTTCCCATGTTGCAGCCCCGCGCCACCAGAGGGAGCCGCCCCCGCCCGGCAGGGTCGCGGCTCAATGATCCGGCCTGATCGAACTCGTCGTCGTCATCCTGCTGATCGCGCTCAACGGCGTCTTCTCGCTGTCGGAGCTGGCCGTGGTGTCGGCGCGCAAGAGCCGGCTGCGGGCTCTCGCCGAGGATCGCCGGCCCGGTGCGCAGGCCGCCCTGGCGCTGGCCGAGGAGCCGGGACGCTTCCTGTCGACCGTGCAGATCGGGATCACCCTGATCGGGATCCTGTCCGGTGTGGTCTCAGGCGCGGCTTTGGGCGACCGCCTCGCCCTGGTGCTGATCGACCTCGGCCTGAGCAAGGGCTTGGCGGACACGCTGGGCTACACCCTGGTGATCGCGGTGATCACCTACCTATCGGTGATCATCGGCGAGCTAGTGCCGAAGCATCTCGCCCTGCGCGACCCTGAACGGATCGCCTGCGCGGTGGCGCCCGGCATGCGCGTGGTCTCCCGGGCCGCCTTGCCGGCCGTGTGGCTCCTCGACGCCTCGACGCGGGCGGTGTTCCGGCTGATCGGCCAGGAAACCGAGAGCGCCAGCGCGGTGACCGAGGAGGAACTCCGCAGCCTCGTTGCCGAGGCGGAGACCGCCGGTGTCATCGAGGGCGACGAGCGGGCGATGATCTCCGGTGTCCTGCGCCTGGGCGATCGGCTGGTGCGCGGCGTCATGACCCCGCGCACCGACGTGGTCTGGATCGATCTGACCGACGATCCGGAGGTCGTCCGGGCACGGGTGCTCAGCAGCGCCTATGCGCGCCTGCCCGTGGCCGATGGCGGTCCCGACGCGATGATCGGCGTCCTGCAGCTGCGCGACCTGATCGGCCCGCTGGCCCGGGGCGAAGCGCTCGACCTGCGCGCGCATGTCCGCCGCGCCCCGGTCCTGCCCGACACCCTCGACGCCCTCGATGCCCTCGAGGCCCTGCGCAAGACGCCGGTGCCCATGGCGCTGGTGCACGACGAGTACGGGCACTTCGACGGCCTCGTGACGCCCGCCGACATCCTCGACGCCATCGCGGGGGCGTTCCCGGCCGAGGAAACGGAGCCGGATGCGGTCCGCCGAGCGGACGGTTCCTGGCTGATCGCCGGCTCGATGCCCGCCGACGAACTGGCCGACCGGCTGAGCCTGCGTCTCCCGCCCTCGCGCGACTACGCCACGGCGGCCGGTCTCGTCATCGCGATGCTTCAGCGTCTCCCGGAGACCGGCGAGACCTGCGACATCGCCGGCTGGCGCTTCGAGGTGGTGGATCTCGACGGACGGCGCGTCGACAAGTTGCTGGCGACCAAGCTTGCGGACGCCGAGGCCGGGTAGCTCAGGCGGTCTCGCCGGCCAGCCGCCGCGCCGCGCGGTCCGGCCCGATCAGCGGCAGCAGGCCCGCGAGGTCCGGGCCGTGCTCCAGACCGGTCAGGGCGAGGCGGAGCGGCATGAACAGGCCCCGTCCCTTCGCGCCGGTCCGGCTGCGGATGTCCGCCGTCCAGGTCTTCCAGGTGTCCGGGCCGAAGGGGGCGGGCGGCAGGGTCTCGCGTGCGGCCGCGATCACCGCAGGCTCCGAGAGTACCGGCGTGACCGGGCCGGCAACCACCTGCCACCATGCGGCAGCATCCGGCACCCGTACGAGATTGGCCCGCACCGCCAGCCAGAAGGGCTCCCCGGAATCCGGCGGGATGCCGAGGGCCGTGAGGCGCTCGGCCACCGCGGCGTAGGGTAGGGCGTGGACGAGGCGGGCGTTGAGGCCGTCGAGTTCGGTCGGGTCGAAGCGGGCCGGCGCCCGCGAGATTTCGCCGAGATCGACGAGGCTCGCGAGGGTGTCCAAGTCGGGCACGGCCCGAACCGATTCGGCCGAGCCGGTGAGCACCGCCAGCGAGCGCACCGCCGCGGGCTCGTAGCCCGCCTCGCGCAGGCCGCGCAGCGACAGATGTCCGAGTCGCTTCGACAGACCTTCCCCGTCGGCCGTGGTCAGCAGATTGTGGTGCCCGAAGATTGGAACGGCCGCGCCCAGTGCCTCGAAGATTTGCACCTGCACGCCGGTGTTGGTGACGTGGTCCTCGCCGCGGATGACGTGGGTCACGCCGAGATCGGCGTCATCCACCACGGAGGGCAGCGTGTAGAGGTAGCTGCCGTCCGCTCGGATCAGCACCGGATCCGACAGGGACGCGCAATCGACATGGGCCGGACCACGGACGAGATCGTCCCACGTCACGGTCCGCGCCTCCAGGAGGAAGCGCCAGTGCGGCCGGCGGCCTTCGGCCTCCAGCGCCGTGCGCTCCTCGGCGGTGAGTCGCAGCGCCGCCCGGTCGTAGATCGGCGGCTGGCCCCGCCCGAGCTGCCGCCGGCGGCGGCGCTCCAGCTCCTCCGGGGTCTCGTAGCAGGGATAGAGCCGGCCCGCCGCGCGCAGGCGCTCGGCCGCGGCGTCGTGCTGGGCCTTGCGGGCGCTCTGCCGGGCGAACAGGTCGGGCTCGATGCCGAGCCAGGCCAGATCCTCCCGGATCGCGGCGGCGAAGGCCTCCGTGGAGCGCTCCGCGTCGGTATCGTCGAGTCGCAGCAGGAAGCGGCCCCCGGTCCGGCGGGCGAACAGGGCGTTGAGCAGGGCCGGCCGGGCGTTGCCGATGTGGAGATAGCCGGTCGGCGAGGGGGCGAAGCGGACGAGGGTCATGCCCGCTCTCTAGCCGATCTCCACGGGAATGTGCGCGGGACTTCGCGCCGGCAAGGGCCTCCGGCCGCGTTCCGCTACCCAGGACCGCGAAAACCGGTCAGAAGGTCGTCCCCGGTGGCAGGGCGGACTGAAGCGGCATGGCGACGGGTGAGACAGCCGACATCGTGGTCATCGGCGGCGGCATGGTCGGCCTCGCCAGCGCCATCGCGTTGACGGACCGCGGTTTCGACGTCGTCCTGTGCGATCCCGGCGAGGCGCGGGCGCGGACCTCCTACGGGAATGCCGGCGTCGTCAGCCGCGGATCGATCCTGCCGATGGCGAGTCCGGCGTTGTGGGGCAAGCTCCCGGCCTACCTGCGCAACGCCGATCGGGGCCTGCGCGTTAACCATGCGCATCTCCCGCGCATCATCCCCTACACGGCGCATTTCCTCGCGGCCGCGCGGGCCTCCCGATGGCGCCGCGCGGCCGCGGCGCTGCTGCCCCTGACGAGTGCCGCCTACCCGGCCCACGAGCGCCTCGCGGCCCGGGCGGGAACCGGTGATCGGTTGCAGCGGACCGGCTGGCTTAAGGTCTACCGCACGGAGGACGCCTTCGCCGCCGCGGCCCTGGAGCGCGAGATCCTGGCGGGGCACGGGGTCGCATTCGAGATCCTCGACCCGGCCGCCCTGCGTGCCCTGGAGCCCGCACTGGTGCGTCCCTACGCGCGGGCGATGCTGCTCACCGAGACGGGCTCGGTGCGTGAGCCGGGCCGGCTGATCGAGGCCTGCGAGGCCCTGTTCGCGGGGCTCGGCGGGCGCCGCCTGCGAGGCAGCGTCGTGCGCCTTGAGCCCGGATCGAACGGATGGCGCGTGGCTCACGAGGGCGGCGTGGTCCAAGCCCGGCAGGTCGTCCTGGCCGCCGGCGCGGCCTCCGGCGCGATCGCCAGGACCTTGGGCTACCGCTTCGCCGTCGCGGAGGAGCGCGGCTACCATCGCCACTACGCCCTGCATCCGGACAGCCCGCCGCTGACGCGGCCGGTTCTCGATACCGGGGCCGGCTCGATCCTGTCGCCGATGGGCGACCGGCGGGTGCGGGTCCTGTCGGGCGTGGAACTCAACGCCCGTCAGGCCGCCCCGGACCACACCCAGATCGAGGCGGCCTCCCGCGAGGCCGCCGGAACCCTCCGACTGGGCGGCCCCCTCGACAACGAGCCATGGCTCGGGTCCCGTCCGTCGACGCCCGACGGGATGCCGGTGATCGGCCGGGCGCCCCGGCACGAGGGCCTGCTCTTCGCCTTCGGTCACGGCCATATCGGCCTCTCGACCGGACCGATCACCGGAGAGATCATCGCCGACCTCGCCGCCGGGCGGGATCCGGCGGTGCCGGTGGCGGCCTTCGCGCCCGAGCGGCTCCTGCGGTGGCCGCGGCTGATCTGATCGTCAGCGCCAGTCGTAGGGGTTGTACGGCTCCAGCGCCGCCTGGATCTTCCGCAGGGCGTCCGGCTGCCGCTGGAGATCGGCCTCGCGGGCGAGCGCCCGCAGGAACGCCTGCGGGCCGTGCTCGAGATCGCGCGACAGGCCGTTGAAGCGGTCGGCCGGCTCGACATGGGCGGGATTGACGGCGACGCGGTAGTCGAGCCCGCAGGTCGGCGGGTCGATCCCCAGGCGGTAGCAGATCCGCACCCGCGCGAAGGGCGCGCCCGGGCGATAATCAACCTGATACCCGCCGAGACGGAAGGCGCCTCCGGTCGCTCGCTGCGCATAGGCCAGCGTCCGCGCCACGGTGGTGAAGCCGGCGGTGCGCCGGTCCTTCACGAGGTCGATCGCCGCGCGTTCCGACGGAACGAACGGCTGCGCGCAGGCGGCGCCGGACACCGATGCCGCCAGGACGGTCGGAAGGAGGGCCGGGAGGAGGGATCTCATGGCTTCTTCATGCAGACCGCGACGGGCTCGGCATCCTTGGCGGCTTTGGCGGTCATGTCCAGGCAGCCGACCGTGGAGACGCCGTCCGTGACGGTTACGGACGGCAAGACGGCCATGCCCCGGCAATAGGCGCCGATCAATTCCTCGTCGCGGCGGCAGGCGACGTCGAGGCGCACTTGGCTGTTCATGGCCCGGCCGGACGGTCCCGACGGTCCGACCGGTCCAGTCTCGCCCGTCGGACCCCGAGCGCCCGTGGCGCCGTTGAGTCCCGCGGGTCCCTGCGGCCCCGGCGGACCTTGATCCCCCTTCGAGCCCGGAGGCCCGGCCGGCCCGGGTTTCGGGGCCTCGCAGCCGGCGAGCGCGAGCGTCGCCGCCGCTCCGGCGACGATCGCGATCAAAGAGGCTCTCATGCGGTTCTCCGGCCACGCCTGCGGAGAGCGAACTGGTGCGGGGCCACGATGCGTCAACGGATCCAGCCGATCGCGACTCTGTGTACACAACCCATAGTAGAAACACCGTAGCCCGCAGGGTCTGCGCGATCAGATTAAGGCTTTCGCAAAAACTTGTGGCCACATCTGTCGTGATGTTTGGATTCAATCGCTCTGTTTGCTCATGAACGGCCGAGGACCAATACGCCTAGCGAATAGAGTGACGTCAGGTTGTCTTCTCAAGGCGCTTGGGCGCGATGCCGGCGGCGCCGCCGCCGTGGAGTTCGCCCTCGTGGCGCTGCCGTTCCTGGCGCTGTGCGGCGCGATCATCCAGATCGCCTTCCAGATCTGGGCCACGCAGAACTTCGATCGCGCTCTGCAGAATGCCGTTCGAACGATCTTCACCGGTCAGTTCCAGCTCGATACGGTCGGTCAGACCGATCCCGCAACGTTGCTCGCTGCGCTGAAGACGCGGATGTGCGGGCCGGCCAACGCGCCCATCGCCAACGTCTTCAATTGCCAGAACGCCAAGATCGACGTCGCGACGGCGAGCACCTTCTCGGGCGCCAGCGCGAGCAAGTCGATCGACACCGCGACGGGCACCTGGAGCACCAGTTTCGGCACCAACTACCGGTGTGCGCAGCCGGGGACGATCGTGATCGTCACGGCGGCGGTGCCGTTCCCGACCTTCTTCAACCTGATGGGTCTGAACACGCGGCAATTCACCAGCGGCTCCAGCACGGGATCGAGCCTTCTGACCTCCACCGCGGTGTTCCGGACCGAGCCTTACCAGATCGTCGGAGCGAGCCCATGCCCGTCCTGACCCGCCGGGCCGCACGGCTGCGGCGCGACAGGCGTGGCAGCGCGATGGTGGAATTCGCCGTCATCCTGCCGCTTCTGCTCGCGATCTGGGCGGGCATGACCGAGGTTGCGCACGCCATCGACGAGTGGCGCAAGCTCACGCAACTGGCCCGTACCGTCGCGGATCTGACCGCGCAGGGCGACACGCAGAACCCGATCAGCCCAACCCTGATGAACGACATCATCGCCTCCGCCACGGCGGTGATGCGCCCGTTCGATACGTCGAAGGTCAGGATCGTAGTCAGCGCTATGGGCGTCGACCTGAAGAATCCGAGCCCGGTGCCGCTGGTCTGCTCCAGCGTCGCCAATGCCAACGCCACCGCGCGCAGCCCCGGGACCGCGACCGGCCTCACCGTCCCGGACGGCTACCAGACGGCAGGGATGCGCTACGTCCTGGCGGAGGTCAGCATCACCTACGCACCGATGATCGGAAGCGCCCTGGTCAAACTCGCCAAGGGCGTTGGCGACACGATCACGTTCACGAGCAGCGCGCCTTGGCCGACCCGTGGCGGAAAAACCTACGGCACCAACACCTACACCGAAGTCGTCCTTCCGGACGCCAATCACGCGAATTGCGATGGCACGACGATCAATCGCGCGTCCTGACGGCGCGGCCAAGCGGTGGCGGCACCGCCTCGTCCAGGATCGCGGCGGCAACGTCGCCATGCTGTTCGCGTTCCTCAGCGTGCCGATGCTGATGCTCGGCGGCGCTGCGATCGATTATGGCTTCGCCACGCGGCTGGAGACGAAGCTGCAGGCCGCGACCGACGCCACCGCCCTGCTCCTCTGCCAGACGCCGCTCGCGACGCCGCAGGCCGACCTCAGCACCCTCGCCGTGACGACCATGGCGGGCGCCATGGGGACGGCGAACCTCGTGGTCGATCCCCTGGCCATCACCAGCAACCCCCGCAAGATCACCCTCACCACGCACAAGCTGTCGACGACTTTCTTCGGCGCGCTCACCGGCACCAGGCGGATCAACCCGGGGGCCGTTGCGCAATGCGCCACGCCGCTACCGAAGACCTTCGAAATCGCGCTGGTGCTCGACAATACCGGTTCGATGGCGGAATCCAGCGGCGGCCAGTCGAAGCTGAAGGCCGTTCAGGTCGCGGCGGCGAACTTCGTGGACTACGTCTACACCAGCGCGGCCTTCTCCAGCGCGACCAAGATCGCGATCGTGCCCTTCGCGGGTGCCGTTGCGGTCGATCCCACTGCCTATCGCTACGCCTCCTGGATCGATCTGAACGGTGCGTCGAGCTACCACTGGACCAATATCATCCAGTCGTCTCCGACGCCGTTCAAGAGCCGCTTCGACGTCTTCGCGAAGCTGCAGGCCGTCAATCGCGCCTGGGGCTGGGCCGGCTGCCTCGAGACGCTCTCGTATCCGCTCAACGTGCAGGACGGCGCACCTTCCGCCGCGAACAAAGATTCCTACTACGTGCCACTTCTGGCACCGGACGAGCCGGGGGATGCCACCTCGCAGGTCGCTCCCTTCCCGGTCGGCAGCCAATATCCGACGGCCTACAGCTACAACAGCTATATCGATGACCGCACCGGCGGCAGCTGCCAGAACAGCAACTCGTACAACACGGCCCTCGGACAGGCGTGCAAATACGTCAACCCGACGGACGCCGTGTCCGCGTCTCCCCTCGGCATCCCGAATGGCCCGAATTTCGGTTGCACGACTCAGCCGCTTCAGCGGCTGACCAACAGCACGTCGACCCTGAAGACACTCATCAACAATATGGCCCCCTCGGGGTCGACCAACATCCACGAAGGCTTCATGTGGGGCTGGCGCACGCTCTCGCCCAACAGCGTCTTCGCCGACGGACAGCCCTATGCGTCGAGTTCGAGCAGCTCGAGTGCGACGACGATCAACAAGGTCATCATCCTGATGACGGATGGCACCAACAGCTGGAGCGCCAATCCGTACGCGCCGACCGGATCGCTCTATTTCGCGGCCGCCTACTTCAAGAACGCCAACGGCTCGACGCCCAATCCGCGCATGCCGCCGAAATATCAGAACATCGCGGACGCGAACACGGCTCGCGCCGCCCTCGACGCGCTGACTGCGGAGGCCTGCAGCAACGCCAAGGCGGTGAACATCTCGATCTACACGATCGGGTTCAGCATTCCGTCCGACCCCATCGACACGGCGGGTCAGACCCTGCTGAAGAACTGCGCCTCGACGGCCGACCAATACTTTCTCGCCAACACCTCGGACGATCTGATCAAGGCCTTCCAGACGATCCAGGCGAGCATCGGCGCTTTGCGGCTGACGCAGTAGAGCCGGCGGTCGGAGAGAGCGGCGTCCCGGCCTGCAGCCGAGGCCGGATCAATCGTCCCGATAGACCCGCTCGCGCCGCTCGTGGCGCTCCTGGGCTTCGAGGGAGAGGGTGGCGATCGGCCGCGCGTCCAGCCGGCGCAGGGAGATCGGCTCGCCGGTCTCCTCGCAGAAGCCGTAAGAGCCGTCCTCGATCCGGGCCAGCGCCGCATCGATCTTGCCGGTGAGCTTGCGCTGACGATCCCGCGCCCGCAGCTCGATCGCCCGGTCCGTCTCGGACGAGGCGCGATCGGCGATATCGGGATGGTTCTCGTTCTCGCTCTGGAGCGCCACCAGCGTGTCCTGCGCTTCGCGCAGGATGTCGTTCTTCCAGCTCAGCAGCTTGCGCCGAAAATATTCGCGCTGCCGGTCATTCATGAAGGGCTCGTCGTCGGACGGGACGTAGCCGTCCTCCAGCTGCACCTTCGCCATGCGTCACCCTCGACTGGATGGTAAACCGCCCACCAGGGGATGGCCGGTGTGCGGCGATAACGTGAGGTGCCGTATAGTCGAGGTGCCTCAGCGCTACAACGCACACGGATGCAGGGGTTGTAACCGGCTGTCACTGCATCGGTGCGTGCGGCAAACAGGCCACGGTACAGAAGTTTTGCTCTGTCATCTGGCCCGCAAGCCTATGATCGCGGCCGCGATCTCGCGCGTCAGCGCCCGGGCGAGCGGCAGCCTGTAATGGGTCTGGTCGAAGAACCCGTCCGGATCCGCCGCCTCGGGACGGCCGTCGCGCCAGTCGACCACGGTGCTCAACGGGTGCGTCGCGAGGACCGACCGGACCTCGGTCCGGCAGGCTGCCTCGGCCTTCGCACGGGGGCTGCCGGCCGGTGGCTCGGCGCGGGCGTAGACGGGTGGAAAGACCACGACCACCGGTGTCGTCGCGGGGATCCGCGCCAGCTCGGCGCGCAGGCGCGTCGCGATCGGGAAGGGGCCGCCGTGGTGCGGCTCGGGCTCGGGACCGACGGGCTTCTCGAGCGCCGCCTTCTTGGCCGGGTCGATGCCGAAGCCCTGGCTGAGGTAATTACGCTCGTAGTCCCACCACCCGTCGGCTGCGGCGATCTTGCGGTGCCGGTTCAGGAGCCAGCCCAGACGGTTGATGGTCTCCTGCGCCGCCGAGAAACGTACGAGTCCCCTCAGATAGGCCGGCCACTCGCCCACGAGCCAGTAGGGAAATCCGTGCTCGCTCGGAAAGGTCGGGTCGTCCGCGCACCAGAACGAGTCGGCCGAGAGTACGATCAGCTCCGGCCGGGGATGGTGCTGCAGGTACCAGCCGAGCAGCGCGAACTGCTCGGCCGGGCCGGTGGCCGGCACCGACAGCTGGAGGAACGGGACACCGGTGAGCCGGGTCAGGGCCGCCGGCTCGATGAGCTGGATATGGGAGTTGCCGATCACGACACCCGTGTAGGCCGGATCGCGCCCGCGTACGGCCGAGGCGGTGCGCGGTCCCTGCGGCCGTACGGCGCCCCGGGACAGCAGCGCCGACCGGCCGGTGTCGTAGGGGTCGACCAGCACCGCGAGGGCCAGGTAGCCCGCAAACAGGCCGGCCATCGTCAGGAACAGGGTGCGGGCGAAGCGGCGCCAGTCCCGGTCGGTCGTGGGGTGAGCTGACGCCATCCTCAGAACTGGAAGTAGATGAACTCGTAGTTCGCATCGTCGCCGATCTTCAGCAGGACGAGCACGAACACCAGGGCGAAGCCGAAGGCGAGGAGGCGCCGCGGCGGCAGCCGGTGCACCGCATTCCAGGCGGTGGGTCCGACCGTGGCGACCAGGGCGGCGATCGCGATGGTGCGCCACTTGAAGCCCGAGCCCCTGGGCGCCAGCCCGAACAGGCCCTTGAAGATCACCAGTGCCGCCTCGAAGCTCGTCGACCGGAACAGCGCCCAGGTCAGCACCACGAACAGGCTGGTGAGCAGCCATCCGAGCGGCGCCGGGATCGCGATCCGGGTCCGGCGGGCCAGCAGGCCGGCCCCGAGGCCGATCCCGTGGAGGGCACCCCAGGCGAGGAAGGTCAGGCCCGCCCCGTGCCACAGGCCGCCGAGGGTCATGGTGGCGGCGAGCGCCCCGACCTGCCGCGGCAGACCGCGGCGGTTCCCGCCCATCGGAATGTAGAGATAGTCGCGCAGGAAGCGCGACAGGGTCATGTGCCAGCGCCGCCAGAAATCCTGCAGGGACGTGGCGCGGTAGGGGGCGTCGAAGTTCTGCGGCAGGACGAGGCCGAACAGCAGCGCGATCCCCAGCGCCATATCGGTGTAGCCGGAGAAGTCGAAATAGATCTGGAAGGTGAAGCCCAGCGTCGCCTGCCACGCCTCCACCATCGTGACGGCCTTGCCGGCGGCGGCGGCCTGGAAGACCGGGTTCACGTATTCCGCCAGGGGATCGCCGAGGAACACCTTCTTGGCGAGCCCGACCGTCAGCAGCATGAGCCCGCGGGCGAAGCGCTCCGCGGCGTCGGGCCGCGCGTAGGGCGCCTCGTCGAACTGGTGCATGATCTCGCTCCAGCGCACGAGCGGGCCGGCGAGAACCTGCGGGAAGAAGGCGATGTAGAGGGCGTATTTCACGAGCCCGAAGCTCGGTGCCCGGCCGGCCCGCAGGTCGGCGAGATACATGATGTGGTGGAAGGTGAAGAACGAGATGCCGAGGGGCAGGGCGAGGCCGAGCCGCGGCGCCTCCAGGCCCGGGATCAGGTTGGCGAGGTCGGCGGCGAAATCGAGGTATTTGAAGACGCCGAAGAGGGCGAGGTTCGCGGCGATGGCGGCCGGGATCAGCCAGCGGCCGGGCCAGCGGCGGTAGAGGCGGGCGACGCACCAGTTCGCCAGGATCGAGCCGGCGAGCAGCGGCACGAATCGCACGTCCCACCAGCCGTAGAATACGAAGGACAGGCCGACGAGGAGCGGCAGCCGCCATGCGGGGGCGGCGCGCGCCACCAGCCCGTGAAGGATGAGGGCGGCCGGCAGGAAGGCGAGGAGGAAGACGAAGGAATTGAACAGCATCGGGCGAGGCGGCGCGGAGGAGCCCGGATGGGCCGCCGTTGTCTCCGAGCGAGAGGGACCGCCTTGTCGAGGATCGGCGCCGGCCCGTCAATCGCCGCCCGAAAGCCGTCACGGATCGCCCACCGTCGACGGGTCGCGGGCGATGACGGTTCGAGGATCTGAAGCGCGGTGGCCGGGACGCTCAGGTCGGAGCCGGGACCGGGGTCGCGAGGGGCTTTCCCTTCTGGACGGTGAATGTGACGAACAGCTTGGCCGGGTCCGCCCCGTTCTTCAGCGTATGGGGTGTCTCTGGTGCCGTCACCCAGGCGGTGCCGGGCTTGATCGTCCGCGCTCCCTCGCCCTTGATCTGCAATTCGCCGACGCCCTCCAGGGCATAGCCCGCCTCGATGCCGGGATGCGTGTGCCAGTCGATGACGAAATTCGGCTCGATATCGACGATGACCTGGAGCGTCTCATAGCCCGGGGTGGGACCGTCGATGCGCGAAGTAATCGTTCGCTTCAATCCGGCCGGTGCCTGCGCCGATGCATCATCCGCGACAAACCCGACCGCCGCGCAGATCGCGCAGCCCGTGAACATCCGTCTGGTCAACATGCGTTTCCTCCCCGCCTGCGCGCCGCAGATCTTCAAAACAGGTTTTTCGGACTGATGAATGACCTCAGGGAACTAGCTCCGTATAAAAGCAGAATTATAACTGTTCACTACATCAAATTGATCGTGATTGACAGCATTGATGAATGTAGGCGCAATTTTTCAGTGTGACAACGCAATTGATCATAGGCCAAGATGACCGGCACGTTGCTCGTGATAAGCAGCCCGTGATGGCCTGCGGGCGGGGCAGGCGACCTCCGTCGGTGGATGGGCGCGGGCGGCCGCGGCGACCCGGCACGGTCTGCCGATCTGCGGCATTCCCCGGATCCGTTCTGCCGCCCAGAGGGCAGCGATCCCCGGGACGACACGGGCAACGCCATGTGGAGGCGACGAGCGGAGTGCGGTGACGACCGGCGATGCGCGGCCGGCTGTCGGGCCGGCGCCGACCGGCCAGACCCGCTACGCCATGCGCCGGGCCGCTTCGATGGTCAGGCCGAGGCCAACCGAGCCGAACGTGTCGCCCTCCACGACGCGCGCCGCCGGCAAGGCGGCCGTCAGCGCGGCGCGCAGATGCGGCAGGCCGGTGGAGCCGCCGGTCAGGAACAGGGCGTCGATCCGCTCGGGCGCCAGGTCCGCCTGCGCGAGGCAGCGCCCGATCCGGGCCGCCACCGCGCGGGCAAGGTCGTCCGTCTGCGCGGCCAGCGTGCCGCGGTCGACCGGCACCGCGAGCCCGCGCTCCACAAGGCTGAGATCGAGCAGGGTCGCGGCGTGCTCCGAGGCGGCGATCTTGGCGCCCTCCACGGCGCCGGCCAGGGCGTGCCCACGCTCGCCCTCGACCGCTTCACGCAGCCGCGCGACCAGCTCGGGCCTCGCACAGTCGCGGATCACCTCGTCGATCTCGCGCAGCGTCTTCGCATTGTAGAGCCGGTTGATCGCCGACCACGTGGCCAGGTCGTGAAAGTAGGCGTTCGGCACGGCGAGGTCGCCCCGGCGCATCGGGCTGCCGAGGCCGAGGAGCGGCATGACCGTGCCGAGGCTGAGCTGCCGGTCGAAATCGGTGCCGCCGATGCGCACGCCGTCGTTGGCCAGGATGTCGCCGGCCCGGTCCGCCTGGCCCCGGCGCTCGGGCGACAGGCGCACGATGGAGAAGTCCGACGTGCCGCCGCCGATATCGGCCACGAGGGCGATCTCCTCCGACCGCACCTGCCGCTCGTAATCGAGGGCGGCGGCGATCGGTTCGTACTGGAACGACACGGTCCGGAACCCGACGTCGCGCGCGATGGCCCTCAGGGTGTCCTCGGCACGGCGGTCCGCCTCCGGATCGCCATCGACGAAGTGGACCGGGCGGCCGTGGACCACGCTGTCGAGGCTCTGCCCGCAGGCGGCCTCGGCCCGCTCCTTCACGGCCGTGAGGTAGCGGGCGATGATGTCGCGCAGCCGCATGCGCTGCCGGCCGACCGGGGTTGCCTCGTCCATCAACGGCGTGCCGAGCACGGATTTCAGGCCGCGCATCAACCGGCCGGACCGGCCCTCGACATAGGCCTCGGTGGCGGCCCGCCCGATGACAGGCTCTTCGCCGAGTTCGAAGAAGATCGCGCTCGGGATCGTCCGGTGCGCGCCCTCCAGGGGCAGCAGGGTCGGCCCCTCCGGGCCGGCGGCCCCGAGGGTGGTATTCGACGTGCCGAAATCGAGGCCGCAGGCCGCCATCGTGGGGTGGATCCGGGAGAAGCTGGGAGGGGCGTGGCCCTACAGGGTGGCGGCGCCGGGGTCCAGGGCGGCGGGCGCACGGCGGACATCGCGGGAAGCGTGGACAGCGCCGCGGCGGGCCGCCCGGAGCCGCCGCATCGTGCTATGAGGCGCCATGCGTTCCGACATCGATCTCGGCCTGACCGGCGAGCGCCCCGCGCTCCTCGACCTCACCGAACTGCTCGCCACGCGGCTTCTGGTGCAGGGCAATTCCGGCTCCGGCAAGTCGCACCTGCTGCGGCGGCTCCTTGAGCAGAGCGCCGGCCTCGTGCAGCAGGCGATCATCGACCCCGAGGGCGATTTCGCCAGCCTCGCCGACCGCTACGGCCACGTGGTGGTGGAGGCGGACGGCGACGACGTCGCCCTGCAGCGGATCGCCGCCCGCGTGCGGACCCACCGGGTCTCGGTGGTGCTGTCGCTGGAGAACCTCGACGCCGACGGGCAGATGCGGTCGGCCGCCGCCTTCCTGGGCGGATTGTTCGACGCCGACCGCGACCATTGGTACCCGATGCTGGTGGCGGTGGACGAGGCGCAGCTCTTCGCGCCCGCCGCAGCCGGCGAGGTCTCGGACGAGGCGCGCCGCCTCTCCCTCGGGGCGATGACCAACCTGATGTGCCGGGGACGCAAGCGCGGGCTCGCCGGCGTCATCGCCACGCAGAGACTGGCCAAGCTCGCCAAGAACGTGGCGGCTGAGGCCTCCAATTTCCTGATGGGCCGGACCTTCCTCGACATCGACATGGCCCGCGCCGCCGACCTTCTCGGCCTGGAGCGTCGGCAGGCCGAGACGTTCCGCGATCTGCCCCGCGGACATTTCGTGGCCCTGGGGCCGGCCCTGTCGCGGCGCCCGCTCACCATCGCGGTCGGGCCGACCGTGACGGTGAGCCGGAGTTCCTCGCCGGTGCTCGTCCCCCTGCCCGAGGCCACCGAGGATGCGCGCGCGCTGATCCTGACGGCGAGTCCCGCGGAGGTCGCGACGCCACTGATGCCCCGTCCGAAGCCGCGGCCGACCCCGGCCCCCGACGTGCTCGTCCAGCTCGCCAACTACCGGCCGCCGGCACCCGCGGAGGAGCCGGAGGAGGAACCCATGGATCCGGAGGCCCGCGAGGTGGCGCTCGCCGAGGTGCTGGCCTCGGTCCTGGCAGATGCCGATGCGGCCGCCTGTACCCCGGCGACGCTCTATCAGGACTTCACGGTCCGCTGCCGGATCCGCCGCCTGCGCGG
Organism: Methylobacterium phyllosphaerae; assembly: GCA_050632685.1. Lineage (GTDB taxonomy): Bacteria > Pseudomonadota > Alphaproteobacteria > Rhizobiales > Beijerinckiaceae > Methylobacterium > Methylobacterium phyllosphaerae_A. The sequence goes on along the minus strand of JBOEFT010000002.1, from coordinate 2,525,208 downwards.
CGACACGATGGGTTTGCCGGAGTTCAAGCGGCGGCTGGCGGTGGCGCGGGCCGAAGCGGGGGGAGGTGGCCGACAATTCCGGCTGGGAGCGGGCGCAAAGCATCGCCGCCGGCCTGCCGGACGACCTCGCCGGACTGTTCCTGGTGGTGGCCCGGGCGGCGATCGAGGGTGCGGCCTGCCCCACCGACGCGATGCTGGCCGAGGCCTACGGCACGAGTTCGGGCGGCCGGGCACGGCGGATGCTGGCCTATCTCGAGGAGCGCGGCGCGATCATCTCCCGCAAGGACCTGCGCGGGGCGCCGATCATCGCGGTGCCGGATCTCGGCGTCGAGACCGGGCCGGGCGAGCCGCAGATCCTGCCTACGGGGCCGAGGCGGCGGGCGGTTTAGGGGCCGGCGTCCTCCAATCGGAGACGCCGTCCACCGCAGGGTGGGAGGGCCGGACAGGCTTCGCTTGGACCGCGCCGGACATGACAGAGCGTAAACCGACGGTTAAGAGGCCCGCTCTAGCCTTACGAAACGGGTGCCAGCCGATCCTCGGACATGAGGGCTCAAGGCCATGGGGCCTTGTGAAAACGCGTAGCTCGGAGATCGCGTGGCTTGGGGGCCTGACCGCTGGCGCTTCTATCGGCTCGTCGCGCGCGAGGCCGCGCGCGCGGTCCGCGCCGTCGGTGCCAGCCTCACCGCCTCGCCCGACATCCTCGCCCGGATGCGGGTGACCGGACTGGTGATCGCCCCCCAGGACCTGCGTACCTCCGACGCCACCTTCGCGGACGATATCTATGCCGGCCTGTTCGTCTTCGCCGGCCGGTCGCTGGCGGCGAGCGGTGGGTCGCCCTTCGACTACGCGGCGCCCTCGCCGGAATGGGCCGACGAGCTTTACGGCTTCGGCTGGCTGCGCCACCTGCGCGCCGCCGACACGGCCCTGGCCCGGGCCAATGCCCGTGCCTTCGTGGCCGACTTCATCGCCGGTCGGGGCGATGCCGCGCTCGCCCGCCAGACGCCGGTGGCAGCCCGCCGACTGATCTCGTTCCTGTGCCAGTCGCCCCTCGTGCTGGAGGGCGCCGACCACGGCTTCTATCAGAACTTCCTGAAGGCCATCGGCCGCAACGCGCAGCAGCTGGAGCGCGACCTTCGGCGCGGGGTGCCGCCGCAGTGGCGCCTGAACGCCGCTGTGGCGCTCTGCTACGCCGGCCTCTGCTGCGACGGCATCCAGCCGATCCTGCGCCGGGCGACCCGGGTGCTGACACGGGAACTCGACCGCCAGATCCTCACCGATGGCGGCCATCGCTCCCGCGACCCGCGCTTCGCCATGGAGCTGCTGCTCGACCTGCTGCCGTTGCGCCAGAGCTACCTCAGCCGCAGTGTCGAACCGCCGATGGCCCTGCTGCGCGCCGTCGACCGGATGCTGCCGCTGCTCAGGCTGCTGCGCCATCCCGATGCCTCGCTGAGCCACTTCAACGGCATGGGGGCCACGGACGCGGACCATCTCGCGACGCTTCTGGTCTACGACGGCGCGCTCGCCCAGCCGCTGATGCACGCGCCGAATTCGGGCTACGAGCGCCTGGAGGGCGGCCGGATCGTGATCGTCGCCGATGTCGGTGCGAGCCCGCCGCTGCCCTACTCGGTGAATGCCGCCGCCGGCTGTCTGGCCTTCGAGATGTCGAGCGGTCCGCAGCGAATCGTGGTCAATTGCGGCCTGCCGGCCAGCGGGGCGGATCTGCGCCTCCTCGCCCGATCGACGGCCGCACACTCCACGGCCGTGGTCGCCCACGCCTCGTCGTGCCGGTTCCTCACCCGCACCGGATGGTGGGGCGAGCGGCAGCTGGCCGACTGGCTGATCCGGCGGCGCGGACCCGTGGTGCTCAGCGGCCCGTCGGCGGTGGCGTCCGAGCGGGCCGAGGAGGCGGACAGCATCGTCCTCGCCGCCCGGCATGACGGGTACGGGCCGGAATTCGGCATCGTCCACGAGCGCCGGTGGCAGCTCTTCCACGCCACGGCACGCCTGGAAGGTCGCGACGCCTTCCTGCGCCAGGGCAAGGGGCTGAGCCGCGGGCGGCGTCTGCGCCCGCAGGACGTCGCGATCCGGTTCCACCTGCATCCCGGCATCGCCGTGCGCAGCATCCCGGAGGGGCTCGAACTCACCTCGGCCCTCGGCGAGGTCTGGGTCTTCCGCTCCGAGAACGCCGAGACCGCCCTGGAGGAGAGCGTCTACTTCTCGGGCCTGACCGGGCCGCGCCGCACCGACCAGATCGTGCTGCACCTGCGCGTGTCCGAGGATGTCGAGGTCCGCTGGAGCTTCGAGCGCCTGGCCTCTGCACCCCTGCGCGGCGTGGCGCCCTGACGGAGCCGGCTGGCCGGGCTCACCCGTTCCATGCTACCGCGCCGGAAAATCTCGAACGTTCGGCTCGAAGCTATGGCGCACGATCAGGTGCGGGTCTCCCGCGCGCTCCTCTCGGTCTCCGACAAGACCGGTCTCGTCGACTTCGCCCGGGCGCTCCATGCCCGCGGCATCGCGCTGGTCTCCACGGGGGCACCCACCGTACCCTGCGGGAGGCCGGACTCCCGGTGACGGAGGTCGCCGACCTGACGGGTTTTCCCGAGATGATGGACGGCCGGGTGAAGACCCTGCATCCGGCGGTGCATGGGGGCCTCCTCGCCATCCGCGACAATCCCGAGCATCAGGCTGCGCTCGCCGCCCACGGAATCGGCGCGATCGACCTTCTCGTGGTCAATCTCTATCCGTTCGAGGCGACCATCGCGGCCGACAGGCCGGATGAAGACTGCATCGAGAACATCGATGTCGGCGGCCCGGCAATGATCCGCGCGGCGGCCAAGAACCACGCGGATGTTGCCGTCGTCACCGACGTGTCGGATTATGCCGGCGTGCTCGCCGCCCTGGAGGCGGATGACGGCGCCCTCGGTGCGCAGCTCCGCCGCCGCTTGGCGCAGAAGGCCTTCGCCCGCACGGCCGCCTACGACGCCGCCATCGCGAACTGGATGGCCGGCCGGTTCGGAGCCGACGAGCCGGCGCCGTTCCGCGCCTTCGGGGGCACCCTGGGACAGGCCCTGCGCTACGGCGAGAACCCGCATCAGTCGGCCGCCTTCTACCGGTCACCGGGCAAGGCCCGCCCGGGCATGGCGACGGTCCGGCAGCTCCAGGGCAAGGAGCTGTCCTACAACAACTTCAACGACACGGACGCGGCCTTCGAATGCGTCGCCGAGTTCGATCCGGCGCGGACCGCCGCGGTCGCGATCATCAAGCACGCCAATCCCTGCGGCGTCGCCGAGGGCACGAGCCTGCTCGAAGCCTACGAGCGTGCGCTGAGCTGCGACCCGACCTCGGCCTTCGGCGGGATCGTGGCGCTGAACCGGACGCTGGACGCCGAGGCCGCGCACCGGATCGTCGAGATCTTCACCGAGGTCATCATCGCCCCGGATGCCACGCCCGAGGCTGCGGCCATCGTGGCCGGCAAAAGAATTTGCGTCTGCTTCTCGCCGGCGGCCTGCCCGACCCGCGGGCGCCGGGCGAGACCGTGCGGACGCTCGCCGGCGGCCTGCTCGTCCAGGGCCGGGACGCGGCGGTCGTCGACGACATGCCCCTCCGGGTCGTCACCAAGCGCGCGCCGAGCGACGCGGAACTGGCCGATCTCCGGTTCGCCTACCGGGTCGCCAAGCACGTGAAGTCGAACGCCATCGTGTATGCCAAGGCCGGCGCCACGGTCGGCATCGGGGCGGGACAGATGTCCCGGGTCGATTCCTCGCGCATCGCCGCCTGGAAGGCGGCCGAGGGCGCGAAACGCCTCGGCCTGTCGGAGAGCCTCGCGGTCGGCTCGGTCGTGGCCTCGGACGCCTTCTTCCCGTTCGCCGACGGGCTGATGGCCGCCGCCGAGGCGGGCGCCACGGCGGTGATCCAGCCAGGGGGCTCGATGCGCGATGCGGACGTCATCGCCGCGGCCGACGAGGCCGGCCTCGCCATGGTCCTGACGGGCCACCGTCACTTCCGCCACTGACGCCTCCGCGCCGCAACCCCGGCTCGACGGTCTTTCCCCGCCGTCCGCAGGGGAGGGCTCGGGGCGCATCACCGCCGCGTCGATCGGCCCGTTAACGATCCGGGGCGATCCCGCCTGGCGCCCTGACTTTTTCAGGTGAACGGCGTTCCGGTCCAGCATCGCCGCGAACAATCGTCACACAAGTCGAGTTGTGGCGATGGATCCGCGGTATGATTCAATGCTGTCATTCGAGCATTGTTGCCGGAAAAATATCCCGCTCTTTGCGAATATATGCGGCGCTTGCAGCGCGGGTTGATATTTTCTCGGCCGAGCGTCATCTTCATCGCGATGTGCGCCGGAAGCTCGTGTGAAGAACTTCCTGGATTGGCTCCGGGTCGGGTGACGAGATGTTGGTCGCTGCGCTGTTGTTCTTCGTCGGGTGGCTGATCGGTCGGTCCTACTCGGCGATCGTAATCGCCATGACGTCATCCGTCGTCATGTTTACTGCGATGACGATTTTCATGTCCGTCTACGGGCTCGATCTGCTGCATGTACTGATCATGCTGGGCTATCTGACCGCGCATCAGGTTGGGTATCTGTTGGGTGCCTACCTTACCGGTTATCCGGAAAGCAATTGACTAGATCAATCATTCCTACCAGAACCAGACCATTCGACCGGCAAGACTGTTGATCGCAATCCATAGCGCCAACGCAAGCAACGACCAGATAACGACAAGCGAAATTGCTGGCCGCCTTCTCGTCTGACAGCCCAGGCGTATCGAGACGTCGTTCACGTTCACGTTCCTAATGGCCCAGAGTGAAGGAAGCCAAGTACGGCTTTGTGCCGCCTGGGGTTCCTCCGGTTCGTGACTCGGACGGGTGAATTTTATTCAGTGACACATGACTTCTGCCGCCGTTAGGCGTTCCGGATGAGCCCTGCCTTACTTTAAATTGCAATAAGTCGCTTTCATCAAGGTGCCGTATCCAAATCAAAACAATCGACGCCGCGCCCTCCGAGGGATTCATCCCCCGTGGAGGCCGGTACTATTTATGTGTGTCGGCTATCCGCAGTTACGCAATCCGTGACGAACCGCACCCGGCGCTATTCCGCGGTGGCGTTGCGGGCGCGTCACAAGCGGTCCCGCTGCCGTATCGGCTGCGTCCCGCAAGCGCGGCCCCGTGAGGGAGACTTCGAACGGAAACGCCCGGGCAGCGCGCTGCCCGGGCGTCGATGAGATGCGTTCGGTTGGGTCGGCTTGCGCCGCTCAGGTGTCCGCGAAGATATCGCGAACCTTGGTCTCCGGCACGAACAGCACGCCGATGATCACCGTCGCGACGGCGATGACGATCGGGTACCAGAGGCCGAAATAGATGTCGCCGGTCTGCGCCACCATGGCGAAGGCGGTGGCGGGAGCAGGCCCTCGAACCAGCCGTTGCCGATATGGTAGGGCAACGACATCGACGTGTAGCGGATCCGGGTCGGGAACAGCTCCACCAGCATGGCGGCGATCGGGCCGTAGACCATCGTGACGAACAGCACGAGGATGAACAGCAGGCCGATCACCTGGGCGACCTGCGGCCGGAAGATGTCGAAGGGTTCGACATCTTCACGATCTCAGGGTCGCCCGCCTTCGGGTAGCCGGCGGCCTGGAGTGCGGCGAGCGTGGCCTTGTTGGCCTCGGCGTTGCCGCCCTGCGGGTACGCGATCTCGGTGTCGTTGATCCGGATCGTCGTGGGCTGACCGGCCGCGCCGGGGGCGGTCGCGTAGCGCACGGACGACTTCGACAGGAAGTCGCGGGCGAGATCGCAGGGGGCCGAGAAGACCCGCGTGCCGACGGGGTTGAACAGGGTCCCGCAGCTTGCCGGGTCCGCCGTGACGGTGACCTTCACGTTCTCGATCGCCGCCTCCAGTCTCGGGTTCGCCGTGGATGTGATGCCCTTGAAGATCGGGAAGAAGCTCGCGGCCGCGATCGCGCAGCCCGCCAGGATGATGACCTTGCGGCCGATCTTGTCGGACAGCCAGCCGAACACCACGAAGAAGCCGGTCCCGAGGAGCAGCGACCACGCGATCAGCAGGTTGGCCGTGTAACCGTCGACCTTGAGGATCGATTGCAGGAAGAACAGCGCGTAGAACTGGCCGGTGTACCAGACCACGCCCTGGCCTGCGACGAGGCCGAACAGGGCGATGAGCGCGAACTTCGCGTTCCGCCACTGGCCGAAGGCCTCGGTCAGCGGCGCCTTGGAGGTCTTGCCCTCGTCCTTCATCTTCTTGAAGGCGGGCGATTCCGAGAGCTGGAGACGGATCCAGACCGAGATACCGAGCAGCAGCACCGAAACCAGGAACGGGATGCGCCAGCCCCATTCGGCGAAGGCCGCCTCGCCGGTGAAGCTGCGCGTCGCCAGGATGACGAGGAGCGACAGGAACAGGCCCAGCGTTGCGGTGGTCTGGATCCAACTCGTATAGAAGCCGCGGCGTCCGTTGGGCGCGTGCTCCGCAACGTAGGTCGCGGCCCCGCCGTACTCGCCGCCGAGGGCCAACCCTTGTGCGAGGCGCAGGACGATCAGGATGATCGGGGCGGCGATACCGATGGTGGCGGCGTTGGGCAGAACGCCGACGATGAACGTCGACAGACCCATGATCAGGATCGTGACCAGGAAGGTGTACTTGCGCCCGACCAAGTCGCCGATGCGGCCGAAGACAAGGGCGCCGAACGGGCGGACGATGAATCCGGCCGCGAAGGCTAGCAGAGCGAAGATGTCGCGCGTGGCCGGCGGGTATGCCGAGAAGAACTGCGCGCCGATGATCGCGGCCAGGGATCCGTACAGGTAGAAATCGTACCACTCGAACACGGTGCCGAGCGAGGACGCGAAGATCACCCGCTTCTCGGCCGAAGTCATCGGCCTCGCGGCGTCCCCCGTCCGCGGGATTGCGGTTGCCACAGCCATAAAACTGGTCCTCCCAGACGCATTTCAGGCGACCCGAGACGCGGATCGTCCCCACGGCCCGTTTTCCGGGCGGCCCTGCGTGAAGCGCGGGTCACATATGCGTTATCGCAAGGGGGCGGCTGGTCAACCGGTAAAGCGATCGTGAACGGCGCGATCAACATGGGTGCGTACGGAGTGGCCCCGAAAACGACGAAGGGCGCGGCCGGCGCCGCGCCCTTCGCTCGTCATTCCGATGCGCGGTCGGTCAGTGCGCGTGGGCGCCCGACGCACCGATCCCGGTCTCGGACCGCACGAACTGGGCCTCGAAGGCCGCGCGCTCGCGCTGGGCACGCCGCGATCTGTCCATCAGGGACACGATCCAGATCGTCGCGAAGGCCAGCGGCATCGAGAACAGCGCTGGGTTGTCGTAGGGGAAGAGCGGGACGGGATTGCCCAGCGTCGTCACCACACGGCCTTCGACAGCACCACCATGATCACCGCCGCGAGCAGGCCGACGAGGCCGCCGGCGAGCGCGCCCCAGGTCGTGGTGCCCCGCCACAGGATCGACATGGCCAGAACCGGGAAGTTGCAGCTCGCCGCCACCGCGAAGGCGAGGCCGACCATGAAGGCCACGTTCTGGTTCTCGAACACGTAGCCGAGAACGATCGCCACGATTCCGATCGCCACGGCCGAGATCTTCGACAGGTTGACCTCGTGCTTCTCGGTGGTCCGCCCGCGGGCGATCACCTGGGCGTAGAGGTCGTGGCTGATCGCCGAGGCGCCCGCGAGCGTCAGGCCGGCCACCACCGCGAGGATGGTGGCGAAGGCCACGGCTGAGATGAACCCGAGGAAGTACGGGCCGCCCACCGCGTTGGCGAGGTTGACCGCCACCATGTTGGTGCCGCCGATCATGTCCTTCAGCTTGTCGAAGGTACCGGCCGCGCCGAGCTTGAAGTAGCTCGGATCAGACATCAGCAGCGCGATGCCGCCGAAGCCGATGATGAAGGTCAGGATGTAGAAGTAGCCGATCAGGCCGGTGGCGTAGAACACCGACTTGCGCGCGGCCTGGGCGTCCGAGACCGTGAAGAACCGCATCAGGATGTGCGGCAGGCCGGCGGTTCCGAACATCAGGCCGACGCCGAGAGAAATCGCCTCGACCGGGTTCGACACCAGGCCGCCCGGCGCCATGATGGCGTCGCCCTTCGGATGGACCTGCACGGCATTCGCGAACAGCACCTCGGGGTTGAAGCCGTACTTGTAGAGGACCGCGCCGGCCATGAAGGTGGCGCCGCCGAGCAGAAGGCAGGCCTTGATCACCTGCACCCACGTGGTCGCCTTCATGCCGCCGAAGGCGACGTAGACGATCATCAGGACGCCGACGATGATCACCGCGTAGAGGTAGGGCAGACCGAACAGGAGCTGGATCAGCTTTCCGGCCCCAACCATCTGAGCGATCAGGTAGAAGGCCACCACCACCAGGGTGCCCACCGCCGAGATGATGCGGATCGCGGTCTGGTCGAGACGGAAGCTCGCCACGTCGGCGAAGGTGAACTTGCCGAGGTTGCGCAGGCGCTCCGCGATCAGGAACAGCACGATCGGCCAGCCGACCAGGAAGCCCGTCGAGTAGATCAGCCCGTCGAAGCCCGAGGTGTAGACGAGGCCCGAGATGCCGAGGAACGAGGCTGCCGACATGTAATCGCCGGCGATCGCCAGGGAGTTCGTGCCCGCCGAGATGCCGCCGCCGGCGGCATAGAAGTCGGCGGCCGACTTCGTGCCCATGGCCGCCTTGTAGGTGATGCCGAGCGTCAGCAGCACGAAGAACAGGAACATGAGGATCGCCGGCCAGTTCGTGGCCGATTGCTGCACGGCGCCCAGATCCGGGCCGGCGGCGTAGGCCGCGCTGGCGGCCACCGTGGCGAGCGTGAGCCCGAGGAGGAGGCGGTTCATCGGGCTACGCTCCGCTTGAGGGCATCGCTCAGGGCGTCGAAGCGCGTGTTGGCCCGGGCCACGTAGATGCCCGTGAGCGCGAAGGCGAACAGGATCACGAACACACCCATGAACAGGCCGAGGGAGGCGGTGCCGCCGACCTTCACGGCGAGCAGCGACTTGTCGAAGGCGATCAGGCCGATGAAGCCGAAATAGACCACCAGCATCAGGATCGTGAGGATCCAGCCGAAGCGGGTGCGCTCGGCCACGAGCTGCTGAAATTCCGGGGTTCGAACGATCCGTTCGATCTGCGGATACACCTCCGTGCCGCGTGTGCCTGTGCCCGGGGCGCTGTGCGCCCTCGGAGGTCGACTGTCCTGCCGCTCATGGCTGTTCCTCCCGCGAGGGCTCCGGCGCCCTCCGGTTCTTCTCGGTGACGGTTCGTGGTTCTTGTTGGAGGCGGGCGCCGGACCGGCATCCGCCCCAGAGGATTCAGATCCGGCGTGCCGGGCCGATCAGGCCCGGTTCTGCCGGTTCTCGATCAGGTCGTCGACGACGGCCGGCTCGGCCAGGGTCGAGGTGTCGCCCAGGGAGCCGAAATCGTCCTCGGCGATCTTGCGCAGGATGCGGCGCATGATCTTGCCGGACCGGGTCTTGGGCAGGCCCGGCGCGAACTGGATCAGGTCGGGCGAGGCGATCGGCCCGATATCCTTGCGGACCCAGGTCACCAGTTCCTTGCGCAGGGCGTCGTCGCCCTCCTCGCCGTCATTCAGGGTGACGTAGGCGTAGATGCCCTGACCCTTCACGTTATGCGGGTAGCCCACGACCGCGGCCTCGGCGACCTTGGGATGCGCCACCAGCGAGGATCTGACCTCGGCGGTGCCCATGCGGTGACCCGAGACGTTGATGACGTCATCGACCCGGCCGGTGATCCAGTAATAGCCGTCCGCATCCCGCCGGGCGCCGTCGCCGGTGAAGTATTTGCCCGGATAGGTCGAGAAGTAGGTTTGCTCGAAGCGCTCGTGGTCGCCATAGACCGTGCGCATCTGGCCCGGCCAGGAATCGGCGATGCACAGGTTGCCTTCGCAGGGACCCTGCAGGACCTTGCCTTCGGCGTCGACCATCTCGGGCCTCACGCCGAAGAACGGACGGGTGGCCGAGCCCGGCTTGAGGGCGGTGGCCCCCGGCAGCGGGGTGATCAGGATGCCGCCGGTTTCGGTCTGCCACCATGTGTCGACGATCGAGCAGCGCTGATCGCCGACGACGTTGTAGTACCACTCCCAGGCTTCCGGATTGATCGGCTCGCCGACCGAGCCGAGCACACGCAGGGATTGCCGCGACGTCTTCTTCACCGGCCCCTCGCCGCCGCCCATGAGGGAGCGGATCGCGGTCGGCGCGGTGTAGAAGATGTTCACCTTGTGCTTGTCGATCACTTCCCAGAACCGGGACGTCGACGGATAGGTCGGGATGCCCTCGAACATCAGCGTGGTCGCGCCGTTCGCGAGCGGGCCGTAGACGATATAGCTGTGGCCGGTGACCCAACCGACATCGGCCGTACACCAGTAGACGTCGCCCGGGCGGTAATCGAAGACGTATTCGTGCGTCATCGAGGCGTAGACGAGGTAACCGGCCGTGGTGTGGACCACGCCCTTCGGTTGTCCGGTCGAACCCGATGTGTAGAGGATGAACAGCGGGTGCTCGGCCTCGACGGGCTCGGCGGGACACTCGTCGGTCACCTGCTCGGCGGCCTCGTCGTAGTAGACGTCGCGCCCCGGCTCCATGGCGACGCTGCCCCCGGTGCGGCGCACGACGACGACGTGGTCGACGAGGTCCGAATCGAGGCGCTTGATCGCCTCGTCGACATTGGCCTTCAGCGGCACCTTGCGACCGCCGCGCAGGCCCTCGTCGGCGGTGATCACCATCCTCGAGCCGCAGCCCTGGATCCGCGAGGCCAGCGAGTCGGGGGAGAAGCCACCGAACACGATGGCGTGGATCGCCCCGAGCCGGGCACAGGCGAGCATCGCGTAGGCCGCTTCCGGGATCATCGGCATGTAGAGCGTGACCCGATCGCCCTTGCCGACGCCGCGATTGCGCAGGACGTTGGCCATCCGGCAGACCTGGGCATGCAACTCCCGGTAGCTGATGTGCTTGGACTCGTCCGGGTTGTCACCTTCCCAGATGATTGCGGTCTGGTCGCCGCGGGTCTCGAGATGTCGGTCGATGCAATTGTAGGCGACGTTGGTCGTGCCGTCCTCGAACCACTTGATCGAGACCTGCCCGGGCTCGAAACTGGTGTTCTTGACCTTCGTGAACGGTGTCATCCAGTCGATGCGCTTGCCGTGCTCGCCCCAGAACGCATCCGGATCGGCCACCGACGCCGCGTACATCTCTTGGTATGCGGCATCGTCGACGTGAGCACCCTCACGCCACGCGGCCTGCACCTCGATCACCTTGCCTTCCATGGCGTCCATCCCTGTTTTGGTGCCCGATCGTATCGCGGTCTCCACCGCGCAGCCAGGACTTCCAAAGTAACGTAGCCTACATCCAACGATGACGATATCATCGCGGTTTCGAGCGTGCGCTGCTCAATTCCCATAAGTAAATTGAGCACAATGTAAGGGCTGATTGGGGCCTCGATGCTGCGCTGTCAAGCGCGGTTGGCAGGCCCTGCAATCACCCGCCGGCCCGATGTCTCCGGCCTCGGCCGAAATCGCGGATCGGCCGACATTTTCGCACCTGCCGGACGGGTCTGGGTCGTCATGCGACGGCAACCGAAGACCGCGATCGCCAGCGCGCGCTGCGATCGGGAGCCGGAGCGGTCTTCGATCCCGTCGAGATCGATCCTGCCACGTCGGCCCCGGTCGAAGTGCCGTCCCTCTGCCCGATCGGGCCATCCCGGACCAGTGTCATCGCGCGGGGCGGTTCGGCTCCGTCCGATCGCGAAAACTATCGGGATGCGCGTCAGCCGTTCGCAACCCGTCGCGTCGGCATGATGATCTCCACGAGAGTGCCGTCCTCCGGTTTTGCCGAGAGTTGGAGGCGGCCGCCATTGGCTTCCACGAGGGCGCGTGGCAGCGCCAGCCCGTCCTCGACATCAGCCATCGGCGCATCGATTCGCGGGGCGGCCCCGGCTCCGGTGTCGCGCACCCGCAGGGCCACGGTCGCCCGCTCGGTCGAGCCTGTGGACACGATGATCTGGCCGCCGGCGGACGACCGGCGGATCGCATTCTCGATCACCAGGGAGGCTGCCCGGCTCACCGACAGCTCGTCGGCCTCCAAGTCGCCGAGGTCGGTGGAGAAGCTCGTCCGCATCACGATGCGGCCCCGCGCCGCCTCGCCCTGAAGCCGGGCGACACAGCCGGCCACGACGTCGTTGAGATCGATGGCGCGGGGCTCGAGCTGCAACGCGCCCGCCTCGACGGCGGCGAGGTCCAGGAGTTGCCCGACGCGTTCCAGCATCGTCTCGCCCGAGGCTCTGATCTCGGTGAGGCATCGCCTGTAACGCGCGTCGCCGAGGGGACCGAACGGCTCCTTCAGCATCGCGTCGACGAGGTCGACCATGCCGGTCACGGGTTCCCGGACGGCGCTGCCCAGGCGTGCGAGGGCACCGCTGCGGACCGATGCGGATCCCGAGCCGGGATCTCCGCCCAGCTCGCCGAACCTGCGACCGCCGCTTTCCAGGAGCGCCACGCGTCGCCCGTCCGACCGGGCTGCCGTGACGGCGAGCGAGACGGGCGCGCCGGTGAGCAGCACGGCCTGCTGTCCCGGGACCGCGCCGCGCAGGGCGTCGGCGACCGCCGGGACGCTCTCCCGGTCGAACAGGCCGACGAAGCTGCCGCCGACGACCTCGCGCGGGTCGCAGGCGAACAGATCGGCGGCGGCGCGGTTGAGCGCGACGATGCGCCCGACCCCATCGATGGTGACCACACCGGTTTCCAACGCATCCAGCGCTGCCTCGGCGCCGGCCGTTCGCTCGATCTGCGCCGCGCGGGCGAGGCGCTCGGCCGTGAGCGCGTCCGCCACATCGGCCTCCTCGACGGGGCGCACGATCAGGCAGGCGGCGGCTTCGCCCGCCCAGGTGACAGCGGCGGCCTGCAGTTCCACCGGGCGCATACCCCCTCGGCCGTCGCGATCGTCGTCCGGCGCACGGTCGGATCGGGCTCCAGCGCCGGCGGGAGGCCCGGGAGCAGCCCGGAGAGCCCCGTGCGGGCGAGGCTCTGCAGATCCGGATGACCGGCCAGGTCCAGCAATCGGCGATTGGCCGCGACGATCGTGCCGGAGCGCGTGACGAGCATGGGCAGCGGTAGCCCGGCGAGGAATTCCGCTTCCGGAGCCGGTTCCGCGTCGGCCTTCGGCTCGACGTCCGTGACGGTCGGCGGTGCGCTCGCCGCGTCGGCGGCCGCGCGCGTTTCCGCGGCTTGCACCTGCGCAGCGGGGAACGGCATCACCGCACCGCCTTCGGTCTTCGCCGTCTGCGCCCCGGGCTCCGCCTCGTCGCCGGCATAGCGCGCGCCCAGCGCCCGGGCGATCTCCCGGAAGGCGGCATGCTCGTCATTCGACAGCGGAACCGCGACCGGTTCGGACTCGTCGGCGACCGGCTCGCGAAGGTCGGCCGGTCGAGGCGCGGCCACCACCGTTGGGACGGCCTCTGGCGATGAATCCTCGGCGTCTGTCGGTGCGTGGATCGCAGTTCCGGTCTCCGCCGGCGCGGCGCGCAGGGCCGGCGCGCTTCGAATCAGGCCGAACCCGCCGAATCCGGAGAAGGCCGCGTCGCCCCGGCCGAGGGGCGCGCCGGACAGATCGACCCGGAACGGCCCGGTGCCAACATCGATCACCGCCGGTTCGCCGCGGAAGGTCCGCCGGTCGCGCAGAGCCGCCAGCACGGCGTCTGCGCTGGTGATACGTCCGCCCTCGGCCAGATCCTGCCAGCGCTGCCCGACCAACCCTGCGAGCGACTCGGGTCCGCTGAGCGTGGTGACGACGCCGGCGGCATCGATCCGCCACAGGAAGCGGTCGCCGCGCTGGATGGGCGCGTCCTGTGAGGCTGGCGCCTGCACCGGTGGCGTCAGTGCCTCAGAACGGGTTGCGCCCGAGCGGTCGGGGCGGGACGCGCGAAGAGGCGGTACCGGTGCGGTCGGCAAGAGGAGAATCGCGGATCGGCCGTCGACCTGCTCGCCGCGGGCCAGCCAGCAGAGCACCGGCGGGGCGATCCGCCGGGGATCCAGGCGCAGGCGGGCAAGGCGCGGCGCGGCGTCGGCCGCGACGGCGCTCGCCACCTGCCGGATCAAGCCGATGAGGGCGGAGCCGGTCATCGCCGCAGCCAGGGGCGTCGCCGCCGCGGACGCGTGGAGGATCGACCCAGCCGCGGGATCGATCACGAGATGCACGGACCCGCGCGACGACAGGCCGGCGGCCAGGGCCGGCAGCCGCTCCCAAGCCGCGAAGGCTGTCGCCAGTCCGGGCTGGGCTGCACCGGCCGTCGGTGTCACTGTCGTCTCCAAAGCCCGCGACCTCGAACCCGTACGCTATCCTGACGCGTCGTGAGCCCGCTCTGCCTGAGAAAGGCCCACGACCGAAGCCCTATTGTAAACTCCCGGACGCCGCGACGCTGGACTCTGGGAGCAACCGTCACACGTTTACGTTATGTCAACCTTAACGCCATGAGCGCGGGTGGCATATGGTGGCGAATCAGTTATTGTGCGCCGCACAACGCGCCATCCACAGGCCAAACAAGAGAGGAGACGACGCATGAGCAATCCCCCGAATTATGAGGTCCCGGCCGAGATGCGCGATTTCGCCGAGAAGAGTGTCGAGCAGGCCCGCAAGGCGTTCGACAGCTTCATCGGCGCGGCCCGCCGCACCGCCGACACCGTCCAGGGCTCGGCCGAAGTGGCCCGCTCCAATGCCCTCGACGCGTCCTCGCGCGGTTTCGAGTATGCCGAGCAGAACGTGAACGCTGCGTTCGACCTCGCGCAGAAGATGGTGCGCGCCAAGGACATGCAGGAGGCCATGCAGCACCAGGCCGAGTTCGTCCGCAGCCAGTTCGCCGCCATCCAGGCGCAGGCCAAGGAGTTCAGCGGCCTCGCGCAGAGCGCCATGCAGCAGGGTGCGGAGCGCGCCAAGTCGGCCATGCAGCAGGGTGCCGAAGAAGCCCGCAAGGCGATGGAGCAGGGCCAGGACGCCGCCAAGCAGACGGCTCAGAACGCCCAGGACGCTGCCGAGCGCGCCACGCACTGAGGCGCATCGGACGACGTCGCTGCGGCCCGCTCCCGGTTTCCGGGGGCGGGCCGTCTCGTTTTCGCCGGTATTGCCGTCGAGAGCCGCGGCGCGGACAGGTTGGAGCCGCGCCGAGCGAAGGATTCAGGAATGCGCCTCACTGTTTCCGGCCGATCCGGCCTGCGTGGAACGCTCCGCTGGACGGTCGCCGCGCTGGCCTTCGCGGCGGTGCTGCCGACCTGCGCGGCGCGGGCGCAGTATTACGACGATCCCGGCTCCGACGGTGGATACCGTCCGGCTCCGCGGCGGGCGCAGCGCGCGCCCGTCGGCTTCAACTGCGACGCCGTCCAGCAGGGCATCACCGGGCCGAAGCCGTTCTCCTGTCCGCTGCCAGGCCCGCGACCCCTCGGCGTGCGCTGCTTCTGCGATATGCCGATCGCTTCGTTCAGCCCGCCCCAGACAGCCGTCGGGCACGTCGTCCCGTAACGCGAAGGGCCGCGCACCCGGTGAGGGTAACGCGGCCCGCTCGGCCAATCACGTTCCGGCCCGCGGTGCGCGCGGGCTAGAGGTGAGCGTTCAGTTCAGAACGACGACCTTGGCGCCGACCTTCACGCGCTCGTAGAGATCGGTCACGTCGTCGTTGGTCATCCGGATGCAGCCCGACGACACCGCCTGACCGATCGTATCCGGCTCGTTGGACCCGTGGATGCGGTACTCGGTGTGGCCGATATACATGGCGCGCGCACCCAGGGGGTTCTCGATCCCGCCGGCCATGTAGCGCGGCAGGTCGGGGCGGCGGGCGATCATGGCCTTCGGCGGGGTCCACGACGGCCATTCGCGCTTGGCCGTGACCGTGTTGGTGCCGCTCCAACTGAAGCCCGGACGTCCGACGCCAACGCCGTAGCGCAGGGCCTGGCCGTTTCCGAGGACGAAGTACAGGCGCCGCTCGGCCGTGGAGACCACGATGGTGCCCGGTGTGTAGGGCGCGTTGAACGCCACGACCTCACGGGGAATCGGCTGGACCTGAGCCTGCGGTGCGGCCTGCACGCCCTGGCCGTAGCCCGGGGCGTAAGTACCCTGGTAACCGTACTGTCCCTGATCGGAGTAGTAGCCGTCGGCATTGTCGGTCCCGAAGGGATCGTACGACGAAGCCGCGAGCGCAGGCGTCGCGGCAAGAACAGACACGCCGAGGAGTGCGGCGAGTGCGGTGACCGTGGTCTTCATGAGTGGCCTGCCTGTGCAATAACCTTTGCCATTACAAGCGTGAGCGTAGGCAGGCAGTTCCATTCGGCCGTCGATAATTTGCGTCCCGGCGGAATACGCAGGGCGGCTCGGCCGTGAGGGCTGGCGCTCAGGTCACCTCGTCCGTCTGGACGTCGAACCGAGCGAGGTGCGCGTAGCCGAAATTCGTCGAGATCGCGCAGTCGGTGGCGTCGCGGCCGCGGGCCATGACGATGCGGCCGATGCGGGGGCGGTTGTGACGCGCGTCGAACGTGTACCAGCGCGGGCCATCCGGCCCTTCGAGGAAGGCCTCGAACCAAGCGGAGAAGTCCATCGGCGCCGGATCCTTCGGGACGCCGATGTCGCCGAGATACCCGGTGGCGTAGCGGGCCGGGATATTCATGCACCGGCACAGGGCGACCGCCAGATGGGCGAAGTCCCGGCACACGCCCTCGCGCTGCATGAAGGCGTCGTGCGCGCTTCGAGTCGCGTCGGCGCGCTGGTAGTCGAAGCGGATCCGCTCGTGGGTGTAGTCGACGATCGCCTGGACCCGCGCCCAGCCTTCCGGCGTGTTCCCGAACAACGACCAGGCCGTCTGGGACAGCTTGTCGGTGTCGCAGTAGCGCGAGCCGAGCAGGAAGAGCAGCGCCGCGTCCGGGAGGTCCTGCACGGGGATCTGGCGCGCCTCCGGTACGACCGGATCGGGCAGACCGGAATCCTGGACCGTGAAGTCGGCCGAAATCGTCAGCAGCCCCGGCGGCGCGACGATCCGGTGGCAGATGTTGTCGAAATCGTCCCGGTACTCGTGCGCCGGCAGCGGCGGATCGAACACGAGGTGATGCGGGGTCAGAACGTCGGGCATCCGCGATTGGTGGACGCTGAGCATCAGGACCATCGGTGTCGGCTGCGACAACGTGAAGGCGATATCGAAACCGGTCCTGATCTTCATCGCGGCCACCTTGCTCTTTCGCCTTCCGCGCAGGGTCGCCGCGCGTGTTCCGGATCCCCGGGTCTCAACGCGCCAGGAGCGGCGGCGACCCCCGTGCGGTCTGAGCCGCGGCCCCGTCCTGTTCGACCACGTCCACCTCGACGCGCATGCCGAGGTCGTCGCTGGCGAGACCGAAGAAGGACCCGTGCAGCGGTACGGCCTGCGCGGGGTCGCGGGTCACCGCGACGCGGATCAGATCGCGGTTGCCGACGATGCCGTTGGTGGGATCGAACTCCACCCAGCCGGCGCCCGGGAGATAGACCTGCAGCCACGCGTGGGTGGAGCCGCCGCCCACGTGCCGGGCGCGGTCGTTCCGCGGGTTGTAGAGGTAGCCGGAGACGAACCGGGCCGCCATGCCGAGCGCCCGCACGCTCTCCATCATCAGCACCGCGAAGTCCCGGCAGGAGCCGCGCTTGCTGCGCAGGGTGGTCAGGGGATCCTGCACCCCCTTCTCGGAGCGGGCCAGATAGGTGAAGTTGGCCCGCACACTGCGGGTCATGGCAGCCAGCAACTCCAGCGTCGGGATGCGGCCCTGCTCAGGCAGGAAGCTTCGCGCCCAGGCATCGACTTCGTGGCGCGGATCGCGCCAATGCCGCTCGATCGATCGGGCGAGGTCCGGCATGTCCTCGGCGCCGTATCCGAACGGATAATGGGTCGCGTGGGGTGCGAGCGGGAAGTCGGGCGCGTGCTCCGGCGTGTGTTCGAGGGTGATGCTGCAATCGAAGGTCAGCGTCTCGGCGCGCGTCTCGAAGGTCGTCACCGCCACGCAGTTCCCGAACACGTCGAATAGCCAGCGCAGGGTCGCGGGCGCGGGGGTGACATCAAGGGTCGCCTCGATCAGCCGCTGATCGTAGCTGTCGCGCGGCCGGAACATGATCCGGTGCTCGCCGAAGGCGACCGGACGCCGGTACCGGTAGACCGTTCGGTGGCGGACGGACAGGATCGGCAACTCTGTTGGCTCCGGGCTCGCGCCGATGCGGACATCGGCAATGCAAGGGCTAGGCCCAACCGTGCGACCGCGACGCGCCGATGCTGCAGGCCCGGCCGTCGGCGGCGCTCGCCTCTGGGCTCGGCACGCCAAACCGCTTGCGGCGGCCGGCTCCGATCTGGAGAGGCGGCGCGGCCCGCTGCGGATTTGTGAGTGAGGGCCGTCAGAGCACCGGCGGAGCCGGCTCGGCGGCGGCGCGCTCGGCCTCGACCAGCACGTCGAAGGCGCGCCAGGGCTTGGCGATGAAGATGGCCTCGGCCGGTAGTTCAGGACGCGACAGGCCGTGGCCGGAGGTCACCACCAGCCGTGCCCGGGGCCACAGCGTCGACACCGCACGGGCTAGCTGGAGGCCGTCCATCCGACCGGCCAGCCGGATGTCGGCGAAGACCAAAGCCACGTCGCCGCCGCGCGCCTGCAGGACCGAGAGGGCCGCCTCGGCGCTGTCGCAGCCGACGACGTCCAGCTCCGTCTCCTCCAGAAGGGTTTCGGCCAGGGCGCGGATCTCGGGATCATCCTCGACGACGAGGGCGAGGCGCGGCGGAACGGCCTCGGCCGCCACTTCGCGTGGAGTCGGCCGCCCGGGCTCTCCGCCGTCGGTTTGGCGGACACGGCGGACCAGGGAGGCGAGATGCTCGGGCACGCCCTCGGAAACGAGATTATCGTAGAACGAGGCGAGTGTCCTGCCGATTTCATCGAGCGGAATACCCGGTGACAGTGTATCGGTGAGCGGCAGTGACGCGCCCGGCTCGTGCTTTTTCAAGGACTCCCCGAAGTCGAGTGTCACGCCGGTCGAGGACGGGGCGCTTGAGGAGGAAAGTCGGCAATCCGCCGCTGGTTGCGCGGACCGTTCGGAATACCGGCCGCCCTCACCGAGCCGTTACTGCGTGGCGAGGCCGGAATCGGCATCCGCGTAGGTCATGATCCCGGAGACTGCGCGGACGTTCTGGTAGCGTGTCCCGCGCGTGCTCATCATGGCCTCGAACTTCTCGTGGACCTGGGCGACGGACAGGCTCAGGGGCTTGCGGTGACGGCCGCGGCCGACGAAGCGCCCGGCGGCGAAGAAGATCGAGCGGTTGGCCCGGGCGGGACCCGGGAGCAGGGCGGCTGCGGCGGCGGCCGGCTTGTTGACGACGTTGGCGAGAAACTCTCCGGCGTCGTCCGGTCCGAGGAAGTGCGCCAGATAGACCTCGCCGAGGGTCAGCTCCCGGCCGATGCGCAGGGCGATCCGCGCGGCGTCGCGCTTCAGCATCTCGCCGGCCATCAAAGCCGACAGGTAGGGGTCGCGGCGCAGCTCCAGCACCCGGGTGCGCTCGGCCGGATCGGCGATCATCGGCCGGTCGTTGCCATCCGCCGTGATCAGCGCGGCCTCCTTCTCCAGCCCGTACTTGGATCCGAAATCGCGGATCACGCCGAGCCATGTCCGCTCGATGAACTGGTAGAGGCCGGTGGCCGAAGAGGTCTTGGCCTGGACCGCGGTGACGAAGCTCGATTCCTTGTCGGCCACGGCCATCAGCAGCACAGGATCGGTCTGTACGGCCTGGGCGGCCCGCACGATCGTCTGCACGAGGTGGCGCCGGATCTTCATCGGGCCGAATTCCAGGATGTCGTTCGGGTCGCCGACGGCGCTCTCGGACAGCAGGAAGTCGTACGACACACGGTCGACCGTGTTGGAGCCGATGTCGGTGTCGAGATCGTGCACGGCGGCGAAACTGGCGGAGGCGCGCAGAGGTGTCTGCGCGAGATCCGTGGTGAGGGCGACGGTGTGGATGCGCGGCCGCGGCATCGCCGGTTCGGTTGCCGCTTCCGCGGTGGACACGGCCGGCGACAGGCCGACCTTGCCGAGGTCCACGCCCGATCCGATCAGGGCCGCGCTGAGACCGCCGGCGATCAGCGACATGGTGAGCAGCGAGCGGAACAGCGCAGGGCGACTGCCGTGGGCACGGCCCAGCATGGGCTGTGCGGCGATCACGTCGGCACGGCCGGAGCCGAACTGGCCCTGCTTGCCGGTGATGGTCCTCTGCGATCCGACCGTGCGGCCTTGCATCGTTATCCCGAATCTCCACACGCCCTGATGGCGCCACGGATCGATCATCGCTTGACAGATGTGGCGACAACACGGCCGCGCTTGTGGCCGAGATGCGGCGTCCCGGGGAGATTTCAGGGCAGGCCGCCCGTGACTCGCGCAGCATCCCTCCTTAAGAGGGCGCCATGTGGGTGCCACGCGGACGATGCGCGGCCGCCCTGTCCCCGTGTGTCCTGCCAGAGTCAGCCCCGATGAGCGGCGTCAACGAGATCCGGTCGACCTTCCTCGACTACTTTGCCAAGGCGGGGCACGAGGTCGTGCCTTCCTCGAGCCTCGTGCCGAAGAACGACCCGACGCTGATGTTCACGAACGCCGGCATGGTGCAGTTCAAGAACGTCTTCACCGGCGTCGAGAAGCGCGCCTACGACCGGGCGACGACCGCGCAGAAATGCGTGCGGGCCGGTGGCAAGCACAACGACCTCGACAATGTCGGGTACACGGCGCGCCACCACACGTTCTTCGAGATGCTCGGCAACTTCTCGTTCGGCGACTACTTCAAGGACCGCGCCATCGAGCTGGCGTGGACTCTGATCACGAAGGAGTTCGGTCTGAAGGCCGACAATCTCCTGGTCACCGTCTACGCCGACGACGACGAGGCCGCGGGCCTGTGGAAGAAGATCGCCGGTCTCCCCGAGGAGAAGATCATCCGGATCGGGACCTCCGACAATTTCTGGCAGATGGGCGACACCGGCCCCTGCGGACCCTGCTCGGAGATCTTCATCGACCAGGGTCCGGCCCTCCAGGGCGGCCCGCCGGGCTCTCCGGACGAGGACGGCGACCGGTTCCTGGAATTCTGGAACCTCGTGTTCATGCAGTACGAGCAGCTGGAGCCGGGTGCCCGCAATCCGCTGCCGCGGCCGTCGATCGACACCGGCATGGGCCTGGAGCGCATAGCGGCGATCCTCCAGGGTGTCCATTCGAATTACGACACCGATCTGTTCCGCGCCCTGATCGACGCGGTGGCGCACGCCGTCTCGCGGGCGCCGGAGTCCGCCACCATGGCCTCCTACCGGGTGATCGCCGATCACCTGCGCGCCGCGTCGTTCCTGGTGGCGGACGGCGTGCTGCCGGGCAACGAGGGCCGCGGCTACGTGCTGCGCCGGATCATGCGCCGCGCCATGCGTCATGCCGAGATCCTGGGCGCGAGGGAGCCCACGATGTACCGCCTCGTGCCGACGCTCGTGCGCGAGATGGGGCAGGCCTATCCGGAACTGATGCGGGCCGAGAGCCTGATCGGCGAGACCCTGAAGCTGGAGGAGACCCGGTTCCGGCGAACCCTCGAGCGCGGCCTGTCGATCCTCGACTCCGAGAGCCGCGACCTTCAGGCGGGCGACAAGCTCTCCGGCGAGACCGCGTTCACGCTCTACGACACCTACGGCTTCCCCCTCGACCTGACCCAGGACGCCCTCAAGGCCCGGGGAATCGGCGTCGACACGGACGCTTTCGCGGCGGCGATGCAGCGCCAGAAGCAGGCCGCCCGCGAGGCCTGGAAGGGCTCCGGCGACGCGGCCACCGAGACGGTGTGGTTCGGTTTGCGCGAGCGCGTCGGCGCCACCGAGTTCCTGGGCTACGAGACCGAAACCGCCGAGGGGATCGTCACGGCGCTCCTGCGTGACGGCGCCGAGGTGACCGGCCTGGACGCCGGCCAGACCGGACTGGTCCTGGTCAACCAGACGCCGTTCTACGGCGAGTCCGGCGGACAGGTCGGCGATGCCGGCCACATCCTCGCGCCGGGCGTGCGGGTGCGGGTGACCGATACCCAGAAGAAGCTCGGCGACCTGTTCGTCCATCACGTCACCGCGGAGGAGGGGCGCTTGAGCCTCGAACAGCCCGTGGAGCTGAGGGTCGACCACGCCCGTCGCCGGGCGATCCGGGCAAACCACTCCGCGACCCACCTCCTGCACGAGGCCCTGCGGCAGGTGCTGGGCGACCATGTCGCCCAGAAGGGTTCGCTGGTGAGCCCGGACCGCCTGCGCTTCGACATCAGCCATCCGAAGCCGATCGAGGCCGACGAACTCGCCCGGGTCGAGGACATCGCCAACGCGGTGCTGCTGCAGAATGCGCCCGTTGTGACCAAGCTGATGGCGGTGGACGACGCCATCGCGTCCGGCGCCCGGGCGCTCTTCGGCGAGAAGTACGGCGACGAGGTCCGGGTGGTCTCGATGGGCCTGCCGGTCGGGTCCGATTCCGGAGAGGGGCGGCCCAAGAACTTCTCGGTAGAACTCTGCGGCGGCACCCACGCCGCGCGGACCGGCGATATCGGCGCGATCACCGTCGTGGGGGAGAGCGCCGTCGGCGCGGGTGTCCGCCGGATCGAGGCGCTGACGGCCGACGCGGCCCGCCGCCACCGCGCCGAGGAGGCCCGCACCCTGGCGGCGCTGGCCGGCATCCTCAAGGCGCCGGTCTCGGAGGCACCCGACAGGCTCACGGCGCTGATGGAGGATCGGCGGCGCCTGGAGCGCGAGCTGGCCGAGACACGCCGCAAGCTCGCCATGGGTGGTGAGGGCGGCCCGGGTTCCGGGGCTCAGCAGATCGAGGTCGGGGGTGGCGTTCCGTCGCTCGGTGATCGAGGGGCTCGACATGCGCGACCTCAAGCCGATCGTCGACGAGGAGAAGAAGCGCCTGGGTTCCGGGATCGTGGCGGTGGTGGGCGTGGCGGCGGATGGCAAGGCGGGCCTCGTCGTGGGCGTGACCGACGACCTGACCGGTCGTTACGACGCCGTCGGGCTGGTTCGGGCCGGTGCCGGTGCGCTCGGGGGCAAGGGCGGCGGCGGCCGCCGCGACATGGCCCAGGCCGGTGGCCCGAACGGCGCCGGGGCCGAGGCGGCCCTCGATGCCATCGCGCAGGCTCTCACCGACGCCGCCTGAATCCTTCCGCGAAGCGGACGGCCGCACCCTCTCCGGTGTGGCCCGACGGTGCTCGACAGGCCCGGTGAGGTTCCGTCGCGCCCGGGTTCATGTATTGCCGCCGCCCGCGCTGTCTTGTGGGGCCACGCGCGACGGCTGCCAGAGCGAGGCGGCGCTCGACCCGTCAGTGCACGCGCGTCCAGGTCTGCCGCTTGCAGAAGACGCTCATCACGCATCCCGAGACCTCGAGCGCGTTGGGAGACGTGAGCTTCAGAGATCCGGAATAGGTCTTGCCGTCATTCGGGTTGTAGAGGGAGCCCGAGAACCCGCCGCCGCCGGGCTGGCGTGCGTCGAGGATCTGCACGCCCACGACGCTGCGGCTGCGCAGCGCCGGATCCGGATTCTTGGCGTCGAGTCCCTTTCCGGGCGCACTCACGATCATACCGCAGAAGCCGCCCCCGCAGGGGTGACGCGGACGCGGGAGCTTCCGGTCTCCGTCAGCCAGAGCCCTCCCGGATCGGCCGCCAGGGCCGGGCCGCAGGCCGTACCCGTCGCGAGCAGTGCCAGAATCGTGCGACGCAGCCTCGAACCCATTCCCGTTCCCTCCACTCAGAATCCGAACGTGGTCTTACCGCGAGGCCCGGGGCAGCGCACCGCCCAGGTATGTTTCGATCACCTCGCAGAAAGGCTGGCCGGCGCCCGTCGAGAGCACCGCGTCGACCTCGAAGAGCGGGTCGTTGGGACCCGGATCCGCCTGCTGGACCGACGCGCGCACGTCGATGGTGCTGCGCACCGGGGCCAGCGGGCGCACGACCCGGCCGAACGGGGTGCGGGTGCCGTCCAGGGTCGCGTTCATCTCCGGTGTGAGACGGGCGGGCACATACCAGTTGTCGGCCTCCGACAGGACGCGGTCCCCGCAGGCGAGGCGGACCCGGCGATAGCGCACCGGTTCGTCCGGTCCGATCGCCAGACGCGCGCGCTGCGCCGGGGTCAGAGGCTTGTCGGCGATGGGTATGCGCTCCGCGACGAGACGGGGCTCCCCGGCCAGCTTGTAATCGGCGCACCAACCTTCGAGCGCGAGCGTCGCGCTGTGCGCGGCCAGGATACGGCTTTGCAGCGCCGCGATCAGCGCCTGTGGGTTGTCCCCGACGACGCGCAGATCGGCCGGCTCCGCCGGCGCCGATGAATCGAGCGCCCAACTGGGAGACCCGATCACCGGCACCAGTCCCAGTCCGAGCACGGCCAAGCAGCGCGGCCATCGACCGTCGGTCGATCCGGAGGGTGATGATACGTCGCGCCACAGCGGCGCCGATCTCCAAACCAGCAATAGCGAAGTGACGATGCCATCGCAGCAAGACTTTCCGGTGCGCCAGAGCATCTCGCGGGTCGTTCTCCCAGATGAAACACCAGATTTTCGCCACATGCCGAAGCGTCGAGGCCCGGTAGATCGGCGTGGCCGGGACGGATCTTGCCGGCCCGGTCGCGTCAGGCAGGATCTATACAAGAAGCATCGCCCCGTCGAGCCGCGCCCTTGGTGGGCGCCTCCGACGGGCGCCCGTCAGCGTCGCGCCACCGGGGGCAGATCGGTGCAGAGGCCGAGGCCGGCCTCGGCGGCCAGCCCGATGGTCTCGCCCAAGGTCGGGTGGGGATGGATCGTGCGGCCGATATCGGTGGCGTCGGCACCCATCTCGATCGCGAGCGCGACCTCGCCGATCATGTCGCCCGCGCTCGGCCCGACGATGGCGCCGCCGACGATGCGCTTCGTGCCGGCGTCGAACAGCAGCTTGGTCAGGCCGTAATCGGCCCCGTTGGCGATGGCCCGGCCCGACGCCGCCCACGGAAACCGCGCCACCTCGACGGCTTGGCCAGCCGCCTTGGCGGCCGTCTCGGTGAGGCCGACCCAGGCGATCTCCGGATCGGTATAGGCGACCGACGGGATCACCGCGGCGTCGAAGCCGGCCTTGTGGCCGGCGGCCACCTCGGCGGCGACATGACCTTGATGCACCGCCTTGTGGGCCAGCATCGGTTGCCCGACGATGTCGCCGACGGCGAAGATGTGCCGAACGTTCGTGCGCATCTGCCCATCCACCGGCACGAAGCCCCGCTCCACCGTGACGCCGGCGGCATCGAGGCCGAGGACGTCACCGTTCGGGCGTCGGCCCGCCGCCTGGAGCACGAGGTCGTAGACCTGGGGCTCCGCCCCGCCCGCCACGGTGACGGCGATGCCGTCCGGTTTGGCTTGGGCAGCCACGACCTCGGTGCCGGTCAGGACGCGGTCGAAGCGGTGCCCGTTACGCTTCGTCCACACCGCCACGAGATCCCGGTCGACGCCCTCCAGCAGGTTCGGCAGCCGTTCGACCACGTCGACCCGGGCGCCCAGCGCGCTGTAGACCGTCGCCATTTCCAGGCCGATGATGCCGCCGCCGATCACCAGCAGCCGGCGCGGGATGAATGGCAGTTCCAGCGCGCCCGTCGAGTTCACGATGCGGGGGTCCTCCGGCAGCATCGGCAGCGCCACCGGCGACGATCCCGCGGCCACGATGGCGCTCGCGAAGGCGACGTTGCGCGTGCCGCCATCGTGGAGCGCCACCGAGACCATTCCGGGTCCGTCAAAGCGCGCCGTGCCGCGCAGAACCTCGACCTTCCGCTGGCGCGCCATCTGGGCGAGCCCGTCGGTCAGGCGGCGGATGGTTCCGACCTTGAACGACCGGAGCCGCTCCAGATCGACGGTCGGAGGGCCGAAGGTGATCCCGTGCGCGGCGAGCCGGACGGCCTCCTCGGTCACGGCCGCCACGTGAAGCAGCGCCTTCGACGGGATGCAGCCGACGTTGAGGCGGACTCCGCCCAGAGTCGCGTCGCGCTCCACCAGCATGACCCGTTGCCCGAGATCGGCTGCCCGAAAGGCCGCAGCGTAGCCGCCGGGGCCGCCGCCGATCACGAGCACGTCGCAGGCCGCGTCGGTGCTCTGTAGTGTCGGCGCCGGTACGGCTTCGGCCCGCGCACCGGGCGCCTCGACGGCAAGCCGCGCGACGAGGGTGCCGGCCGAGACGGTGTCGCCGAGGCCGACCAGCATCTCGACGAGGCGCCCGGCCGCCGGGGACGGGATGTCCAGGGTCGCCTTGTCGGATTCGACCACCAGCAGGGTCTGGTCCTTGGCGACCGGCTGGCCGGGGGCGACCGGGATCTCGATGACGGGGACGTCGGCGTAATCCCCGAGGTCCGGGACGCGGATGTCGAGGGTGTCTGTCATGGCGCGGACCGTCACAGGAGGGCGCGGCGCAGGTCGAGAGGACCGACGCCACGTGACCGAGGAAGCGGGCGGCGGCGACGCCGTCCACCACGCGGTGGTCCCACGACAGGCTCAAGGGCAGGATCAGGCGCGGCTGGAATGCCGTGCCGTCCCAGACCGGCTCCATGCGCGAGCGCGCCGCGCCGAGGATGGCGACCTCCGGCGCGTTGATGATCGGTGTGAAACCGTCGCCGCCGATGCCGCCCAGCGACGACACCGAGAAGCAGCCGCCCTGCATGTCGGAGCCCGGGAGGGTCCCGGCCCGCGCCTTCTCGGCCAGGGCGGCCATTTCGGTGGCGATCTCGATGAGGCCCTTGCGGTCGCAATCGCGCACCACCGGGACCATCAGGCCCTTCGGCGTGTCCACCGCAAAGCCGACATGGACGTAATCCTTGAGGACGAGATCGCCGCCGTCCAGGGATGAGTTGAAGCGCGGATAGGCGCGCAGCGCCGAGGCCGCCGCCTTGATCAGGAACGCCACCATTGTGACCCTCGCGGGCGGTGTGCGCGTCTCCTTGTTGAGCCCGACGCGAAACGATTCGATCTCGGTGACGTCAGCCCGGTCGAAGTTGGTGACGTGGGGGATCGTCAGCCAGTTGCGGCTGAGGTTGGCCCCCGACAGGCTCTGGATGCGCGACAGCGGCTCGCGCCGCACCGGGCCGTATTTCGCGAAATCCACCTCCGGCCAGGGCGGCAGGCCAGCGCCGATCCCGGAGGCGGCGACGGGCGCCTGGCCCGGCGCGTTGAGGGCCGCCTTGACGAAGGCGTGCACGTCCTCGCGCAGGATCCGCCCCTTCGGTCCGGTGGCGGCAATACGCTCCAGCCCGACGCCGAGTTCGCGGGCGAGCTGGCGAACGGACGGGCTGGCATGCACCTCGCCTCGGGTTGCCTGGATCGGATCGGAGTTTGTCGAGTCCGGCGGGGCGGGACGAACTCCCTCTGCCGTGCGGTAGAGGGTTGGGGTGAGGGGTGTCCCCTCTCCGAAAGACCCTGATCTTTCACCCTGCCCCTCTCGCGCACGGGAGAGGAGACCCGCGCTCCACTCGGAGGTCGACGCGGCCGAGGCTGCGGGAGCTGCGTCCGGCACCGGTGCGGTTCCGCTGCCCTCCGCCGGCTCTACCGTGAGAATCGGCGTCCCCTCGGACACCTTCGAGCCGACTGAGACCAGCAGCTCGCGCACGATCCCGGCGACCGGGGAGGGGACCTCCATGGTGGCCTTGTCGGATTCGATGCTGAGGATGAGGTCGTCCACCGCGAGGCGGTCGCCCGGTTTCACCAGAAGCTCGATGACCGGCACATCCCGGTAGTCGCCGATATCCGGCAGGGCGATCTGCAGCGCGGCGCTCATGCGGGCGGATTTCCGTTGGACGGGCGTTCGAGGGGAGGGCGGGAAGGCGCCGATCGGCAGGCGCCGAGCTTCAGACGGTCCAGGGCGCCGGCGCGTCCGCCGCGATGCCGTATCGGCGGATCGCCTCGGCCACGGTGGCGCGCGGCACCGATCCGGTCTCGGCCAGGGCGTGCAGCGCGGCAATGACCACGTGCTGCCGGTCGACCTCGAAGAACCGGCGGAGCGCGTTGCGGGTGTCGCTGCGCCCGAACCCGTCGGTGCCGAGGGCGACGAAGCGGGCGCCGACGTAGGAGGCGATCAGTTGCGGATAGGCCCTGACGTAGTCGCTCGCCGCCACGATCGGGGCCGCGCCCGGCAGCAGCGCCGCCACGTGGCTCACCGGCGCCTCGGCCTCCGGGTTGAGCATCGCCTGCCGCTCGGCCTCGCGGGCGTCGCGGGCCAGCTCGCTGAAGCTCGTCACGCTGAACACCTCGGTCGCGACGCCCCAGTCCTGCCTCAGCAACTCTGCCGCCGCGATCACCTCCGGCAGGATCGCGCCGGACCCGAGGAGCCGCACGGCTCCCGCTCCGCCCTCCGGCCCGGACAGGCGATACATGCCCTTAAGGATGCCGGTTTCCGCCCCCTGCGGCATGGAGGGCTGCGCGTAGTTCTCGTTCATCGCGGTGAGGTAGTAGAAGGCGTCCTCGTCCTCCTCCATCATCGCCCGGGCGCCCCGGTCGACGATCACCGCCATCTCGTACGCGAAGGCCGGGTCGTAGGCCCGGCAGTTCGGGATCGCGGCCGCCTGCATGTGGCTCGACCCGTCCTGGTGCTGCAGGCCCTCGCCGCCCAGCGTCGTGCGGCCCGCTGTGGCGCCGATCAGGAAGCCGCGGGCGCGCTGGTCGGCCGCCGCCCAGATCAGGTCTCCGACCCGCTGGAAGCCGAACATCGAGTAGTAGATGTAGAACGGCAGCATCGACAGGCCGTGGACGCTGTAGGCCGTGGCCGCCGCCGTCCAGGACGAGATCGCCCCGGCCTCGGTGATGCCCTCTTCCAAGAGCTGCCCGTCCCGCGCTTCCCGGTAGTAGAGCATCGAGCCGGCATCCTCCGGCTCGTAGAGCTGCCCCTGGGGGGCGTAGATCCCCACCTGCCGGAACAGGTTGGCCATTCCGAAGGTCCGGGCCTCGTCGGCGACGATCGGGACGATGCGCGGTCCCAGATCCTTGTGCTTCAGGAGGTTGCCGAACAGGCGCACCACCGCGGTGGTGGTCGACATTTCCTTGCCGCCCGCCTCCAGGGCGAAGCCCGCATAGGTCGAGAGCTCCGGCACCGTGACGGTCGGCGCGGTGCGGCGGCGGGCCGGAAGCACGCCGCCGAGCATTTCGCGGCGCTCGCGCAGGTAGCGCATCTCGGCCCCGTCCTCGGCCGGCTTGTAGAAGGCCAGTCCCTCGACCTGGGCATCCGACAGCGGCAGGGCGAACCGGTCGCGGAAGGCGCGGAGGGCGTCCACGTCGAGCTTTTTCGCTTGGTGGGCGGTCATGCGCGACTCGCCCGCACCGCCCATGCCGTAGCCCTTCTTGGTCTTCGCCAGGATCACGGTCGGGCGACCCTTGGTGGCCTTGGCGGCCGAGAAGGCGGCGTAGAGCTTGCGGAAATCGTGGCCGCCGCGCTTGAGGCGATCCACGTCGGCGTCCGACATGTGGGCGACGAGCTCGCGCACCTCCGGATCCTCGCCGAAGAAGTGGGCGAGGTTGTAGGCGCCGTCCTTGGCGCCCAGCGTCTGGTACTTGCCGTCGACGGTGTCGGCGAAGCGACGCAGCAGGGCGTGGTTGGTGTCGCGGGCGAAGATCCCGTCCCACTCCGAGCCCCACAGCACCTTGATGACGTTCCAGCCCGCGCCCCGGAACAGGCTCTCCAGCTCCTGGATGATCTGGCCGTTGCCCCGCACCGGCCCGTCCAGTCGCTGCAGGTTGCAGTTGATGACGAAGGTGAGGTTATCGAGGTTCTCGCGGGCCGCGAGGGCGAGGCCGCCGATCGACTCCGGCTCGTCCATCTCGCCGTCGCCGAACACGCCCCAGACGTGACGGCCGCCGGTGTCGGCGAGGCCGCGGTCGGCGAGGTAGCGCATGAACCGCGCCTGATAGACCGCGTGGATCGGGCCGATGCCCATGGATCCGGTCGGGACCTGCCAGAAATCCGGCATCAGCCAGGGGTGCGGATAGGAACAGAGGCCGTCGCCGGCGATCTCTTGCCGATAGTGCTTCAGCTGTTCCTCGGAAAGGCGCCCTTCCAAGAAGGCACGGGCATAGACGCCGGGCGCCGAGTGCGGCTGGAAATAGACGAGGTCGCCGTCCGCGCCGCCCTTGAAGAAATGGTTGAACCCGACCTCGAACAGTTCCGCCGCCGAGGCGTAGCTCGCCACGTGGCCGCCGAGTTCGCCGTAGGCCATGTTGGCGCGCACCACCATGGCCAGCGCGTTCCAGCGCATGATCGAGGTCAGGCGTTCCTCGATATCGAGATCGCCCGGGTAGCGCGGCTGCTTCTCCAGCGCGATCGTGTTCCGGTAGGGCGAGTACGGCAGGGCCTCGTCGAGGATTCCGATCTCCTTCGACCGCCGCTCGAGACGGTCGAGGATGAAGCGCGCCCGGGCCGCGCCCTCGGTGCGGAACAGGGATTCCAGCGCCGCGAGCCAATCCTGGGTCTCCGCGGGATCGCGGTCGACCTCGGCGGACCGCGCGATGGTGGCTTTCGGCGGTATGGCGTTCATCGGCGCGGCCTCCCTGTTTGGTCCGGATGATACGGCTATCGGAGCGGCGGGACATGCCGGACATTTGCTCTCGGACGCGATTTGTCGGATTGATCATCCGCATAATGGGCTGTAGGCGGCAAATCATGCCGCGCGGCGCGCTCCGAAGCCGCTCCGGATGCAGTGTCCGGCGCCGGACGCGGCCAGCGTAGACCCGGAGGTCGACCCATGCCCGCGCGCCAAATTCAGCTCGATGCCGCGAGCCTGCGCATCCTCGAATGCCTGCAACAGGACAGCGAGATCAGCATCGCGGACCTCGCGGAGCGGGTAGGTTTGTCCACTTCACCGTGCTGGCGTCGGGTCAACGACCTGAAGGAGGCCGGCATCATCCGGGGCTGCGTCGCGGTGGTCGATCCCCTCAGCGTGGGACTCGCGGTCAACGTGTTCGTCCACGTGTCGCTGGAGAAGCAGACGCAGGCCGCGCTCCGCGCTTTCGACGAGGCCGTGCGCAGCCGCCCGGAGGTGATGGAATGCTATCTGATGAGCGGCGAGGCCGACTACATGCTGCGCGTCGTGGTGGAGGATCTCGGCCAGTACCAGAAGCTCGTCCTCGACCACCTCACGCGCATACCCGGGGTGGCCAACATCCGATCGAGCTTCGCACTGGGGCAGGTGAAGTACACGACCGCGCTGCCCCTCGCGCACCTCAGCCGCTGAGGGCTTCACGCGCTCGCCAAATTCAGTTCGCACGGAGCTTGGAGGTTTGATATTTGGTGTCTTGAACCTGCGGCGTGGAAGGCTTGTGTAGCCGCGTCACGCCGGGAGGAAAATGGTGGAGCCTAACGGGATCGAACCGATGACCTCTTCCATGCCATGGAAGCGCTCTCCCAGCTGAGCTAAGGCCCCACTATGTCCACCGCGGTTTGGGTCCCGCGGGGGTCTCGCCGTTCGACTTGCGTCCGGCGAGGCCGGTTCTATAGGCGGCTCGTGCCGCGGACTCAACCCCTTTTTTCGCGATGTTCGGGGTTTCGTCGGGGGAGGCGGCCG
Organism: Methylobacterium phyllosphaerae; assembly: GCA_050632685.1. GTDB lineage: Bacteria > Pseudomonadota > Alphaproteobacteria > Rhizobiales > Beijerinckiaceae > Methylobacterium > Methylobacterium phyllosphaerae_A. Next base: position 2,493,614 of record JBOEFT010000002.1, on the reverse strand, counting down.
GAGCCGCCTCAGCTCTCTTCGTCGTTCTCGATGTCGCCGTCGATCAGGTCCGAGACGTCGTCGTCGCCGGCATCTTCCTCCTCGAGGAAGGTGTCGTCCTCGGTGGAATCCCCGTCCTCGACCGACTCGTCCTCGGGCGTCGGGTCCGCATCGTCCTCAGCGGCTTCCACCTCGTCGAGGGAGACCATCTCCGGACCCTTCTCATCCGTCTCGTCCTCGTCATCGGTGTTGGCCGGCGCCCGCGACAGCGCCGGTGGCGCTGCGCGACTGGAGGTGGCCACCGCCTGATAGACCGCCCCGCATTTCGGGCAGACGGCGGGGTCGCGGGCGAGGTCGTAGAACTTCGCGCCGCAGCTCATGCACTGGCGCTTCAAGCCAAGTTCCGGTCGGGCCACGGGCGGACACCTCGTCGTCAGTACTGTCTCGGGGGAGCGGCCCCGTTAGTCGGGGTGGCCGCCCCTGTCAATCGAGCCGATGCGAGGCGCTGCGTGTCGGTGTGGTCCGAAGGCGTCCGCGAGATCGAAACGGATGACGCCGATCGGTGCCCGTGTTAACCGCGCGGCTATTTCACCGTCCGATTGCAACGCTGCGGCACAGCCGCCCGGCGCGCCGGATCCAGGCCAACCCGCAAGAGCCCGAACGGACGCCCCGTGTCGCACGATTCGAGTCCCGAGCCCCTCACCGCCGCGCCCGGCACGTCCCTGCGAGGGCGCCTGCGCCCGCCCGGCGACAAGTCGATCTCGCACCGGGCGATGATCCTCGGCCTGCTCAGCTTTGGAGAGACCCGGGTCGAGGGCCTGCTCGAGGGCGACGACGTCCTGCGCACCGCCGCCGCCGCGAAGGCGCTCGGTGCCGGGGTCGAGCGCCTCGGCGCCGGGCGCTGGCGGGTCCAAGGCGTTGGCATCGGTGGTCTTAGCGACCCGGCCGCGGTTTTGGATTTCGGCAATGCCGGCACCGGCTCCCGTCTCATGATGGGGGTCGTCGGCGGTCAGCCGGTGACTGCAACCTTCGACGGCGACGCCTCCCTGCGCTCGCGGCCGATGCGCCGCATCCTCGACCCGCTCACCCGCATGGGCACGCAGGTGCTCGCCGAGGCCCCGGGCGGACGGGTTCCCCTGACCCTCCGGGGCCTCAAGGAGGCGATCCCGATCACCTACGAAACGCTGGCTGCCTCGGCGCAGATCAAGTCCGCGGTGCTCCTCGCTGGTCTCAACGCCCCCGGCACCACCACGGTGATCGAGACGGCGGCGACCCGCGACCATACCGAGCGGATGCTGCGCCTGTTCGGCGCCGCGGTCAGCGTCGAGCCGCACGGACCCGGCGGGCACGGCCGCAGGATCGCGCTCACCGGGCAGCCGACCCTGCGTGGCACCGACGTGGTCGTTCCGGCCGATCCGTCCTCGGCCGCCTTCCCGCTGGTGGCCGCGCTGATCGTCCCCGGCTCCGACGTGGTGATCGAGGGCGTCATGATGAACCCGCTGCGCACCGGGCTGATCACGACGCTGCTGGAGATGGGCGCGCAGATCGAGCGCGTGGCCGAGCGGGAGGAGGGCGGCGAGACCGTCGCGGACCTGCGTGTCCGCGCAAGCCGCCTCACGGGCGTCGACGTCCCGGCCGAGCGCGCGCCGGCGATGATCGACGAGTATCCCGTTCTGGCGGTGGCGGCGAGCTTCGCGGAGGGCCGGACCCGGATGAACGGTCTGCACGAATTGCGGGTCAAGGAATCGGACCGCCTCGCGGCCGTGGCGGCGGGGCTCGCCGCCAACGGTGTCCGCCACACGGTCGAGGGCGACGATCTAGTCGTCGAGGGGGATGGTACCGCGGCGCCGGGAGGTGGAACCGTCGCGACCCATCTCGATCACCGCATCGCCATGGCGTTCCTGGTGATGGGTCTCGCCACCCGGAACCCGGTCACCGTGGATGACGGCGCGATGATCGCCACGAGCTTCCCGAGCTTCCTCCCGACCATGCAGGCCCTCGGCGGCCGGATCGGGGCGTGATTCGCATGCCGCTTCTCATCGCGATCGACGGCCCGGCCGCCTCCGGCAAGGGCACGCTGGCCAAGCGGTTGGCCGAACATTACGGCCTGCCGCATCTGGACACCGGCCTGCTCTACCGGGCAGTCGCCCTGACCCTGATCGATGCGGGGGTGTCGCTGGAGGATACCGCGGCCGCGGCGCGCGCCGCCCAGGCCCTCGACGCCGGCAGGCTCGACGATCCACGCTTGCGCGAGCGGGCGATGGGCGAGGCGGCCTCGCGCGTTTCCGCGGTCCCGGACGTCCGCGCCGGCCTGCTCGCTTGGCAGCGCCGGTTCGCCGCCGATCCGCAGGGTGCCGTCCTCGACGGGCGGGACATCGGCACGGTGGTCTGTCCCGACGCGCCGGTGAAGCTGTTCATCACCGCCTCCGCGGAGGAGCGCGCCCGTCGCCGGCACCGCGAGCTGGCCGGCCGCGGCGAGGCGGCAACCTTCGCGGCGATCCTGGCCGACATCGAGGCCCGCGATGCCCGGGACGCGTCCCGGAGTGCCGCTCCTCTGCGCATGGCCGACGATGCGGTCCGGCTCGACACGACGGAACTCGACGCAGATGCCGCCTTCAACGAGGCCCGCGGCATCGTGGAGCGGAGCCGCGGCGACGCGGGCTGAGGGTTGTCCCCGCCATCATGTTGACCCCCCGACCCCGCTCACCTATTGCGGACCCGCCGCCCCGGACGCGCCGCAGAGAGCGGCCCGGGACGCGAGCGCGTAGCTCAGCTGGTAGAGCAACGGACTTTTAATCTGTAGGTCCTGGGTTCGAGTCCCAGCGCGCTCACCAATTTACCAGCAAAAGCAGTATCTTAGAGTAGGTTGCAAATTCGGTGCTGCCCAACGGGGAGCCCGGGTTGCACCGGGGTAGCACGCGCTGGCCGCTTGCGTTTGCGCCGCAAGCCAAGCAGTGCGTCTACGGCGATCTCGATTTGTTGGACGCCAGGCGATGATTTTGGCGGCCGCGGCCCTGGTGCCACGTCTCGCAATCGCGCCTCGAGCGTGCCCCTGCTGAGCCTAGGAGGCCTGCAGACAGCCTACGAAGGCGCCGGCGTTAGCACCTCGTCTTTTGAGCCTCGGCCGCATCCTGCATGGACCTGGCCCAATGTGGGCACGAATGCATTCGGAGGTCGCTCAAGTGTCGGCGCTCGTGCACGTGCTCGCAACGGCGCACGAATTCAGCGGCCCAGATCCCGGCATCGGCGAGCCCCTGCTCATCCGTCCCGAAATCCGTGAGGCCGCATCGCGGGCAGACGGTCGTGCACATGCGCTTCCCGTTCCCTGCGGCTCACGTGACCGAAGAACGAACGGCGGTTCGTGCTGACGTCACGTTAGGGCCGAGCGGCGCGGTCAACGAAACGCTGCCATGCACTCAGCGGTCCGAGAACGACTGCGGCACGCTATCGGCGCTCGGCTAAATCATTGAATAACATCGCCGCGCCGTTTGAATGTACATTCTGCGTGTACATGGCATGTCTCACGTCCTGCAAAAGCATTTTGCCGCACGACGGAGGGTTGCGGGATCAGCTGATACGTATAGATATCTGCCGTCTACCAACAGGAGAGAAAATTCGGTGCTTGAACGTATCTTTTCTGTGGGCTCGCCGGATGATGCTGAACTCATCGCGCTCGGAAAGCAATTCGAGCCGCTTCATGCCACGTATTGGACCGCAGTCGACCAATTCTCGGCTAGGTTGCCCGTTGATGAGCTCAATGCCCTAGACGCCGTTTTCGAGCAGGCAGGAAATGAGTTGCAGCCCATCCTGAGGGCCATCAGCGCCCTGCAGGCGCACACTCAGGCCGGCAAGCGAGTGAAGATGCTCGCGGTTGCTCACTGCCTGGATTGCAGGGGCGATGGGATCAGGGTCTTGCCTGATGAGATCGACGTTCAGGCCGCCTTAGAGGCATCCGTCGCTCGTGACTTCCTCGGCACCTATGGCATCGAGCTTCGAGCACCATTGCTGGCTATGCATAAAGTTCCGCGGCGCCCCTCGCGTGCAAGAGGCGCCGCCCGAAAGCGCGAGGCTGCCGTTTAAGCGGAAACATAGAGCTGCGAAACTCGCCGGCCGTTCATGTGTGCTCAAGCCCCCTGCGGGCTCGCACCACGGAGGCGAAATGCGCGCAAGTCTCACCGGAACAGCCCTGCTCGTCCTCGCGACGGTCGGGGCTTCAGCTCAGTCGCTCGAGGAACGGCGCTCGCCGCCGAGCGGAGATTTTAGCCGGCCCCCGCCGCCGCACGAACGCTTCCAACCTTCGCCGGATGACGATGATGACGACATGGGAGCGCCACTGCGCCGTGGCGGTCCTCCGTCTATGGACGACGATGATGACGAAGAGGATGCGCCGCCCCCGCCGAAGATCGAACGCCTCTGAGCGCCAGAAATCTCGTGTTTACGAGGCTGTGGTGTCCTCCGCGTGGATTTGGAGGTCAGCATGCGTAAGTCTCTTCTGCGGATCGGCGGCACGGCCGCCCTGGCCGCGCTCGTCCTGTGCGGCATGCAGCCGGCAGCTCAGGCCCGCGACGGCATCGGGGTCGGCGGCGCAGCGGCACTCGGAGTCCTCGGCGGCGTGGTCGCCGGCAGCGCAATCGCCTCGGCCAACAACGGCTATTACCCAGGCCAGCCGGTCTACCGCGCCCCGCCGCCCGCCTACGTCGAGGAAGTCTGCCACGTCGAGCGGCGCGGCTTCATCGACCCCTACGGCGTCGAGCACATCCGCCGCGTTCGCGTCTGCGAGTAGGCCGAGCTCGAGCGGCGGGCCGAGGCTCGCCGGTGGGAAATCTCCGAGAACCTGCACCGGGCCGACCTCACGACCCTGCAGCGGAACGAGCAGATCGCCGAGTGGATCCGGCTCACCGAGGCGCAGGCGGACGACCGGGTTTTGGCTCAAGTTGAGCCAAAACCTCGAGGCGGCCGCCCTGCCGCGGGAGTTCGCGCAGCTGCTCGTGAGCTCGGTATCGAACGGAACGAGGCAAACCGCGCCCTCAAGATCGACGGCATAGCGCCGGCCGCGAAGGAAGCGGCCCGGGCTGCAGGCCTCGAGAATAACCAGAGCGCCTTGCTCAAGGTCGCGCAGGCTGAGCCAGAGTGCCAGGCGTTCACTTTTCGTACCACTGTGATCCGGGCGCGGCAGCCAGCCGCATACGGCTGAGCTATCGTCCAGGCGTCTCCTCGAGGCGCCTCCCATGCTCATCCCTAAGCTCACCGTCCGCCGTTGCGTGTTGCTCGGGCTGATGCTCGCCGGCCTGATTATGCTGGCCGATGGCTTTGCCCGCCATGAGCTGCAGCAGGCCACAGGCGAGGTGGCTGCGATTGTAATCGGTACGCAGCTGGCCAATGCCTCCGATGAATAGCCGAGCGGCGCACGTCCAGGCCCTGGCCCTTTCCATCGCGCTTGCGGGCGTCGGGCCGGCCTCGGCCCTGGCGGCCGAGCCGGCCGACCTGCCTGCGCTCGAGCGGGCGTGGCACGGCTGCGTGCGCGAGGCCTATGATAGCCAGCAAGACCGCGGCAGCCGGGCCGGCCGAGAGCGGAACGCCCTGGATGAGTGCAAGGCTCATGAGGATGCGTACGTGGCCGCGCTGATGGCCGCTCACCCCAGCGACGCCGACGCCTCTATGAGCGGTTGGGCGCGAACTTGGGCGGCGTACGTGTCGTTCGTGGTGGATCCGGTAAAGGCCTGGATCGAGGCGCTGCGGCGCTAATCCGGCTCGACTCGCTTCAATGGTCAGCCCTAGATTGTAGCTATGACACAAACGATCTTTTATTCCTGGCAGACAGATACTTCGACACTGGTAGGACGAAATTTAATCGAGCGTGCGCTCCAATTAGCACTCAAGCGCATTGAGGCCGACACTGAACTCGACGAGGCTGTTCGCGAGCTTGAAATCGATCGCGACACGAAGGGTGTGGCAGGTACGCCCCCTATCGTGGACACCATCTTCAAGAAGATCGACGCCGCGACCGTCTTTCTGCCGGACCTCACCTTCGTAGGTAAGCGCCTCGATGGACGCCCCACGCCTAACCCGAATGTGCTGATCGAGTATGGTTGGGCTTTAAACTCTCTAACTCACGGGCGAATGGTGCCGGTGATGAACACCGCCTTCGGTGAGCCAAAGATCGAAGACATGCCGTTCGACATGCGGCATTTACGAAACCCTATCCTTTATCACTGCCCCGTGGGCGCAAGTGAAGATGAGCGGCGCCAGTCGCGCGACGGCCTATCAAAGGCGCTTGAGAAGGCCATCCGAGTCGTATTGGCTAGCCCTGAACTGCGCCGAGAGCCCCAAATTGTCGCTCCGCCGGCGTTCGTACCCCATCCAACGGCAGGTAGACCTGGCTTTTTCCGATCTGCAGGCGAGCCGCTTGGCATCATAAACCACCCGTATGAGCGAAGCACTGAAATCCGTCTCGAGGATGGAGCATCAATGTGGCTCAGAGTTATGCCTGCATTTGATCAAGATAAAACATGGTCAATTGCTGAGCTGGAGAAAGCAGCTAAACAAGCCCCTTTGCTACAACCCATGAACAAAGGGTGGGGTGGCTACAGCTGGTTGCAAGGACATGACGGCTTCGGGGCTTTTCCAACCGGCAGTGAGGGGGAAACTTATGGGGTAAGCTACTTTTTCAAAACGGGCGAAATATGGGCTATTGATACCTTCGTACTCGAAGCCGCGAAGATAGATGGAAAAAAGATTATATATTTGAGGGAGCGTGATTTTGAAGATTCCGTGAAGGAATTTGGGGCACTCCTTCGGCAACTTGGTGTTACAGGACCGCTCAAATGGATGGCGGGAATGGACAGAGTGAAGGGACGCGGGATCGAATTGCCAACACGTTCCGGGTATTCAAGGCTCGGTGACTCGGTAAGGGGTGCCTGTATGCTCGATGTGATCGAGGCTGAAGGTTTATTCGATCCGGAAACAGACCAGGGTGGCGTTCTCAGAAAATTTTTCGAGATCGTTTACGAGTGCTGCTGCCTACAAAGGCCTTCTTGGCTGAATAATGTGCCAGTGCCTACGTAGACTTAAGCTTATCTGCACCGATGAAGACCGAAGCCGAAGCCAAGCGCCGGCTCGCTGATGAGTGCGACGCCGCGCAGGAGCGGGGCGAGGTCGTGCCGCGTACGGGCGGGGGCGACCGCACCGTTCCGGCCGGGAACGGTGGTCAGGCCACCGTCGCCGACCTCGGCTTGACCCGGAAGGCGATCCACGAGGCCCGGCATTTGCGCAACGTGGAGGCGGTGTCGCCCGGCTTCGTGCGCCGCACGCTCGACCAGCAGCTGTTACTGGGCAAGGAATCCACCAAGACGGCCGTGCGTGTATCGACAGTTCCCAGGCCGCAACATTCCTGTAGGCTGCTGGCTGCGCGGGAGCCGAGCCATGAGCGAGCCGACCGAAGCCGATGTGCTGGCACGGGCCAAGCGCACCTTCATCGAGAAGAACCACGATGACCGTGCCTGGGACGCCGGCTTCACTGAACGCGAGGCCCGTCAGGGGCACAACGTCGCCTGCCTCACAGAGCTTGAGCGCCAGGAGTACCTTGAGCAGGCGCGCCACGAGCTTCGCACCAGCTCGCCATCCGAGAGAGCCGACCGCGGCAAGGCGAGGCGCAAGGGGATTGAGTAGCAGACCTGCACGCGGGCCTAGGCGAGCTGCCGTGCGACGTGCGCCAGGGCGGCCTGCGCGATGCAATCCTGCACAGCGCAGGCGCCAACGCGGCCCACGGCCTGCGCCGCACGAACGCGGACAAGCGACGCGCCGTGCTCATGCTCTTGCAGGACGAGGAATGGAGCGGCTGGGCAGATCGCGAGATCGCCCGGCGGTGCGCGGTCCACCACGAGCTAGTTGGCCGCGTACGGGCTGCACATCTGGCGGAAACGCCAGATGTGCCCCGCACTGTCGAGCGCGGCGGCACCGTTTACGAGATGAAGCCGCGGGCCAGCGCCAAGCCGGCCGAGCCAGCGCCGGATCCGCCGGCCCCGGAGAGCGCACCCGCCCCGGCTGAGCCAGAGCAGCTACCCACCAACCGCCAAGGCGTCCGTCACGAGCCGATTGACTAGGGCGTCCTGTTTTGCCTGTCGCAGCACGATGCGGGCTGCGGCCCGGGCGTTGGCAGCGCGCAGCAAACCTTGCGGGCTGCCGTCGCGCAGGGCGCGCCACGCCATCGCGCGGAACCACCGGATATTAGCCAGAGCCACGGCGTGATGGGCACTATGCGGTCCGCGCTGCCGCGGACCGGTCAAAACTTCGGGTTGCATTGAAGTCAATCCTGGACAGCAGAGATACGCCCGTCCGTGAACTGTTCTCGTATTCGCACACCCTAGCGCGCGGATCAATATTGCATTTATGAGAGAAGCGGCAGATTTCGGTCGAGCTGCAGCACTCGGCCTCGAGCTGCTCGACCCGATCCACGAGGGCCGCGCGCATGGCGACCGAGTAGCCCGTCACGAGCACCATCAGCTCGCGCTTGGGCAGGCGGTAACAGGGGTATTCCTGGCCGTTCTGCTCGTTGCGGTAGGTATGCTCAAAACTGAGCACACCCCCTCGCCGTGAAGTTCGACCAGCATGTTGCGGGCATCCCGCATCACGTTGTTGTGCCGCTTGCCCGTCAGCTCGGCGACCTCGGTTGTGAGCATCGCGACAGGCTCATGGTTTCCGCCGCCGCCATCCCCGGCGCCGGTCGTCAAGATTGATGACCTCGGCGACGGCGCCGCGGACAGCCGCCTTCGTCGGCTCCTGCCCGCTCTCGAGCCGCGCATCGAGCGCGCGGCGGATCACGCCCGGGTCGGCCGCTTCCGCGTCGCGCAACTGCCGGGCTTCGTGGATCGCCTTGCGGGTCAGGCCAAGATCTGCAGCGGTGGCCGGCCGCACATCGTTCCCTTGCGGAACGATGTCTGTGCGCACTGACCCGGAGGCTACTTCGCCCTGCTGCTGCGCGGCATCGTACTCATCCGCCAGCCGGCGCTTGGCCTGCGCCTCGATCTCGAGGGCGTCCGCCTGAGCTCTGTGAGCGGCTGCGATTAGCTCATCGTGCGCGCCCTTCGCCTTGGCGAAGCGCGCCGCGGCCTTGGCGGCATCGTATGCCAGGGCAGCGACGTCGCGGGCCTCGAGTACCTCGGCGGCCGTCGTGGCAGCGGCGAGGGCCTGCGAGGCGCGGGAAACGAGCTCGGGCAGGCATATGCACAACGTTGACCGCCGACCGCTTTTGGGGCGTCACACGAATGACGGCCGCGACTGTCTCGACCGTGGCGGCGCCCGTGGCCCAGAACTGGTAGAGGGCCTCGGCCGAGGCGTCCTGATACAGCTCGACACGCTGGCGCACGGCGGGGTCCGGGATCTTGGCCGTGTTGATCGAGTTCACCCAGCCGGGGTAGCGCTTAAGCGGAATGCACAGCGTCTCCTGAAGCCCGCCCGAGGTGTTTCGATATCCAAACAGCCGAAGCCCCCACCGTTTTTCCGCTGAGCGGAGCTTCGTGTACTGACCAGACCAATTGAGCCCCATGCCCTCGACCCCGGGCCGCATCACAACCCAGCGCTCGCCGTCGGCTTCGAACGTGGCGAGCGGGCTCCCGTGAAAGTCGAGCCCGCGTTTGACAAAAAACCTGCCATTAACCATACCGGCGCAAGGCTGTTCGCTCGGACGCGGGTCGATGTAGCAACGCCGCATGGAACGGGCATGCCGACGACCAGCCACCAGATGTGCGAAGTAAGAGTGGACGGGGCCTGGCAACCCACTACGCTCGCGGAGGCACGTAGCCTCTACACGATGGCATTGAAGCGGTGCCCATCCTGCCACGGCCAAGTCATCCTCGCCGGGAGCTACGTCGGTGCTGGTAGCCTGAAACTGCAGCATCGCCGATCCCACGGCGGCTGCCAGCTCAAGCCTGAGACGTACACCGGAACGCCGTCGCCGCACCCTCAGGCGCTTACCTAGCGGCCAGCCATCGGCCGCTCGGCCCCGCCCCGATCTGCTCACGGGGCGGGGGAGCGTCCGATCTCACCAGCGGGCGGGCCGATACGCGACGTGGCCCTCGAGCATGGTGCCAAGGCTGGGTTAGCGGGCCGTCAGCGGGGCCGGCTTAGCGCTGTGTCGGAACAGGCCACGCACGAGCCGGAAGGGCAGCCGCACGAGCTTGTAGGCCGCGTGGGCGGCCATGACGGCGAGGACGGCGACAACCGCCAGGATGGTGTTGAGCAACGCAGGTACTCCCGGCGGCATGGATGCGGGTCCGCCTCCCCATTGCCTTCAGGAGGCGCGCCGATCGCGGCGGGACTGTGATGCGGCCCAACTACCGAAGAGCAAGCGCCCAGCGGCCCCACTTGCCGGGCCGATAAGTCCGACCGAAGTGCCGCGTCACAAGGCGCGGGGCACTGGCAGGGCCACCCTGCAGGACAGGTGTCCAGAAGGGCCGCCATGCATGCAGGCCGATGGCGGCCAATGCGGCTGAACACGTGATCGCCACGAAGGCAGCCCCCCAGAAGACGACATCGAGCACGGACAAGTTCGTGTCCTCCTAGCCGATACGATTATTGACAAGCCCGGCCTACCCTCAGTTGAGCGGCGGTCGGTCGTATCAATGTAGAAGGAGCTGTAGGCCGGATCCGACGAAGACAACGAAGGTCATTATTGCCATAAAGCGGATATCTTCAAGCTTCTGAGACATGGCCGCATCCCGTTTCTGATGCTTAATGATCTCCTACTTTGATCCTCCAAACCGGTGGCATTCATACCTCGTTAGGGTTTTACAGTGCTGTCCACAGACTGTACTTAACGTTGTATTAAGAACGCTGGCATGCGTTAACCATTTCGTCTATGCCAGCGGGATCGCATAGGAGCGCCTGCCGCTATGCCGGATCCTGACACGCCTGACCTGTTCGTCGCCGCCGGCCTCGTGCTCGAGGAACATCGGCTGAAAAACCAGCCGAGCTCTCGTCCAAAGCGCCCGCGCAAGCCCAAGCCGCCCGCGCCGGCCGAGCGCGCCGCGTCGGTCCGCCTGGAAGGCGGCCGCCGCTCTCGGGCGCCGGCGAGCCTCGGGCAGCGCTCGAGGATCGGCACGCCGCGCGACCTCAGCCCGGCGCCCGTTCTGGCTTTCCCGCTCGCCAGGAACGCGGCCGTCCTTGAGGAGACTATCTCACGCCTTCCGCACGGCTACGACGAGGAGCTTGAGACAACCTGTGATCGGGAAGCTCGGAACCTTGAAAAGCGCTTGATACGCCGCGGTGTTTCGAAGCAATCTGCGCGCACCTGTGCTAGAGATGTACTGTACGAAGCGTACACTAAGCGTGTACGAGAAGCCCATAAGGAGAGTGGATTGCTATGAGGCTCGCCCCATTAGGGGGTGGTAGCGCGCATCCAAACGAAGTTGGGGCTCCCCGTCGCCAAACGGAAAGCCCCCTGAAGACTTCAAGCTGTGTGAATGGATATAGCGCCCGCCGCTCCAAAGACCAAGACCCGAACAAGCCGTCAAGATCGCGAACCCCAGATAGCTCGCGGCCGATTGCAAATCCTGGCCATGCCAAGAAGTGCATCAAGGCCATCCGTAGGATTGTCCTAGCCGAAGGCTACCAGGGCGCTGAAGCGCGAGACATCTTCCTCGCCGTAGCATGGCTTGAGGACACGGCGGCCGCGGCCGACCCCTCATACGAGAGGACGTTGGACAAGTTCGCAGTGCGACATCTGCGGGACTTTGGCTTGGCCGCACAGGTAGATGCCCTTGCCGAACTGCGTGCCTATCCCCGGCCAGTCACGCCCCGTTCGCTCGGCGAGCTGCTTGGCCTCACGAGTGCGAAGCGGGAACAGTTCAAGTTCATCTTGGCCGAGCCTGTCGACATGACCCTGGCCGAGATCGCGAAAGCGAAGAACCGGGAGAGCAAGGCCCGAGGACGTCGGGCGAGGGGCATACCGGAACGGGGCACGCGCATCGCTGAAGCGAAACGGTGCGAACCCAACACCCCGATCAAGACGCTGTACGATCGCCTGCAGCATGGCCGGAAGCCGCGGCGCATGGCCAGCCAAGCCGGCGCTCAATCAGAAACCAGTTCCTGCCGTGGGGGCTCATTAACCCCCCAGAATTCAGAAACCAGTTCCTGTTCGCTTCTATAGCGCCACACGGCCACCCCGGGTTTTCCCAGTCTCAGTCGGCCCTGGGTTACCCACTGGCCCGGGCCGTGAGTTTCGTTCTGGCATCGCGCGAGGGCTCTGCCCCTCGACCGCGACCATGCCGGATAGAGCGAGGAAGCGGAACGCACGGGCGCGACGGCGACAGGCTGGAAACCCGTAGCATCTCACCCCGCGTGTGCGCCCGAGGCACACGAAGTCGGAGCTGCGCCCTCGCTCACGCTGCCGGGGGCAGACGCGAGCGCACAGCCCCTCGCCGGCGCGCCCATGAAACAGGGGCATGAGCGAGCCCTCGAGCCGCAGCTCGCCGGCGACGTCGCAGGCCGGCTAGAGGGAGTATGAGAGGGCCGTTGCGCACGGCTTCGAAGCACAGCCCTGCCGCAACCCCTATGGACATCGTCGATGTCGATAGTCCTCGAGGGCCTTGACCTTGAAATCTCTGCCTTATTCGGTCATGCCTCAGCATGAGAGCGACGTGTTGCTCATGTCGACCACGAGGAGCGCAGCCGCGGTGCGTTCCCTTGCAAGCCTCCCACGACGGGGCAGGCCGCGGTCGCCGGCGGGATGCCGGGCGCGACACGAGCTTCCAGGCCCCGTCCAGCTAAACGCTGGCGGGGCCTTATCGCTTCAGTGGCGTATGTAGTTGCCGCTCACTTACTCGCCGCGGTCTCGCTAGGCAGCTTCCAATTTGATTTGTGATTGACCATAAACATGCCACGACCGTCGGGGGATTTCATTGGAGTAGTTGTATAATCCGCTGTACCAGTCATGCCCGCATACTTTCCAGTTCCGCCGACAAAGGTATGAACACCCTTAGGCGATTTATATTCGAAATTCGAGATGATTTGATCACCTTCTGTGTCCATATCGACACAAGATCCGCGGGAGGTCACATCGGTTCCGGTTGCTTCCCGCAGGCCGATACAATGGGAGCCCATGTTTGAGAACATTTGGCCGCCGCTATCATTTCGCATGATCCCGTTGATCTCGAAGGTCGATAATGTCCGACCGTCGGGAAGCTTCATCACGGTGGTCGATGTATTGACGTATGTAGCAGTATAATCATCATTCCCCGAACGCGGTAGCTCAGCCGCAAATGCTGGAATGGATACAAGCGCCAACGTCGAAAATAGGGGGCGAAACAACATGACGTCATCTCCCTTAGATATTTTGATCTTGACAGACGCGGACATCCTGTTTTGATTTCAATCCTCTTTTGGACGACCACAATTGATGTATCACGGTCTACCGTTCGCATGCATCTGGTTTTCGGTGCTCGAATATTAAATTCTCGACCGGCGATGGCAGACGCGTACGGCCAAGCGTTAGTGGCCCAAGCTTCATGACCACTTCGCATCACGCTGTGGCCCGGCCGGCCGCACGGGCACGGAAAGGCGCGGGCAGACGGCTTAAGGCCTGAACCGTGGCCTGCCCGAGCGCCGCCCCTGACGGGGGCGGATGCGGGCTACCGCCCCATGCCACGGCGCGACAGCCACGCACGCGGCCGCCGCCTCGAGCTGCAGGCCTCGGCTCAGGCCAGGCACGCGCCCGCCCCCGCTCAGGCCGCGCACGCCCGACGCCTCGAGGGCTGGCACGAGGGCGCGCAGGCCTGAGCAGCCCCAGCCTCGCAGGCCCTGCAGATTTGGTCGCTGGTAGGCGCTCGCCTCGCGGCTTCCCTCCGTGCACGCGGCAGGCCTCGCGCCTGCCAGCGGCCGCGCCAACCTGCGGGCATGCCTTGCGGCGCGGTAGGGAGGGGAGGGGGAGGGGGCTTCAAAGGAACGTACGCGGCGGAAAGACCCCGCGATGGCCCGCAGTCCTGATGCCCGCGCGTTTCTACCGGAGCCTAAAACGCGCTTTCATTTCAGTTAAAAAGCGCAAAATTCGACGCTAACCACCTGATGTACTTGAGCTTGGTGTGCTAATCTCGCCTCGTCATTCGATGTGCGGGCTGACACCATTGCTCGAGCCCGCCATTTTGCTCGAGCGGCTGCCGTGCCAGACTTTTCCACACCCTCGAGCCGACCGTTGAGGGCCAGTTCCCTGCGCCCCGTCGTGGAGGCTGTCGCCGCTGAGGCCGAGGCCGACCGGCGTCATCATCGCACCCGGAAGCGCAGCCGCGGCGATTGCTCGAAGGGGTTCTTTGACGATCCCGACCGGTTCGCCCTGGCGGCGATGGTCGCCGCACAGCTGTCGGGCGAGGCATCGCCGATGCAGTTCGGCGGCCTTCGCTCCGACTGGTCGTCGGCTCACCATGCCGCGGCGCTGTTCGCGCCCGGCCGCGGCCAGCATGTCACATACAGTCATCGCCGCGTGGATGGCGCGCTCATAGCTCGAGCAACCTTCAGGGCGCCCGACCGTCACGAGATGGCGGCCCGTCGGCTGACACGGAAGCAGCGAACGCTTGAGGGGCTGCCTGCGACGTGGGTCGCTTTATCGGGCGCCCTACTCGCGCAGCTGAACAGCTCGGCGCGGAGTGGAACTCGAGCCCATGCGAGGGGCCTCCTCGGCCGCCTCGGGTGGCGCGACGTGCCGCCTTCTACGTGGATAAGGCTCGGCCAATTGCTCGCGCCAAATGAAATCAACGGCTTGGGCGAACTTTTGGTCGGTGACCGCCCGTAAGCCATCGCCGATGATCGCCGCAGTTCGCAACCGACCGCAGGCGACCGGCACCCGACGATGAAGGCACTCCCCGCCCCCGTCCTGAACACCCTCGAGGACACTCGGGCTCGGCTTGGCCTCGGCAAGACGAAGGTCCGCGAGCTCCTCAACGCCGGGGATCTTGAGGCCGTCAAGCTCGGGCGGCGGACGCTTGTGGTTGAGGCCAGCATCGAACGCCTAATCGAACGCCTCCCTCGCCTCCGCTGATCGCTGCTCAGGACCCTTCTGTCATGGATCTCAAACCCTCCCTACGTGTAACTCTCGACGCCCTCGCCAGGGCCGGCCTGCCGCCAGACGCTACGCTGCCCGCTGGGACACAGGCGCTCAGCGCCGCGCAGCCGGCTGGCATCGCCCCGCAGAGGGCGATGCCGAGCCAGGTCAGAGCGGGGAACGCTGTTGCCCTGGCCGACGCCCTGAACGCCGCGCACGGCTTGCGGCCTGGCGCCAATCCGAGCGGCCCCTTCGTCGCTGCCAGCCGGCCGGCCGCCCGCAGCCGCGGCGTCTCAACGCCCGCCGAGCTCGCGGATAAGGTCAACGCGGAGGCTGGCCTGCACTCGGGCGCGAACGTGCCGCCGGAATTTGCCGCCCGCTTCGCTGCCGTCGCAGAGGAGATTGTTTGATGCTTGGCCGTCGCCAGAAGGCGCAGTCGCCGGCTCCCGCCGTTCCTGCTGTCCTGCAGCCCCCGGCCTTGCTGCCCGACGTAGAGCGAGCCGCGCAGGTCGAGATCGAGCTTGCCGACGCGCGGCAGGACCTTGCTGATGCCGAGGCCGAACTCGGTGCTTCCGAGGCTGCGTACAGCGCCGCCGTCGATGCCGCGCAGCTCAGCGAGGCCATGGCGGTCAAGGCCAGGACCGCCGAGGCTGCTACGCGCCGCGATATCGGCCGCCGGCTCGTTGCCAGGCTCGAGGCTGAGCTTGATGAGCTGCTCAAGGGCGCTGCCGACGCCGCAGCCGCGGCCGAGCGGGCACAGCTACGTGCCGCTGCAGAAGCAGCCCTAGCTGATTACGAGGCGGCCTTCCGGGCTCGGATGCCCGAAGTCACGACTGTTCTGCGCGATCTGGTCCGGTGCCAGGCCGTCGCCGAGCTCGCACGCGAGGCAGCGGCCGAGAAGGGCGTCAGCTTGCCCCGCGCCGATGCCTTCCGTGACATCGAAGGTACGCCGCGTGTCGAAATCAGCCGGCGAGTGATGGATCTTTGGCTCAATGCGGCCGGCGACACCCCGTTCGGGGACGACGACCAGCGCCGGGTGAAGGTCCGGAGCGACGGCATCGGCACTCTGCAGGGGCGCAACCACTTACACGAAGCCACCCACCGCCGCCGCTTCGAAGAAGTGACGTTCCGGCCGCGGACGATGGGCGAGATGGCGCCGCCCCTATTCGAAAACCTCGTGCTGCCATGCCTGACGGCGGGATCCCCTGCCGGCTGGGCGCCGCTGAAGCACGGCACCCGCCCCCGCGACGTGCTGCGCGCGCTCGAGGCGCTTGAGGCCCGGGCGAGCGCGCCGCGGCTCGAGCCCGAGGTTCGCGTCGAACGCCGGCCGCTCGAGCGCGCCCGCGACGTGCGGACGAACCCGGAGCATAGGCCGAACGCAGTCACGGACTTGCTGCGGACGGTCGGCTGATCGTCCGATCACAAGAATTACTGGCAGCTTTCTTGTTCTTAACTGCCAGTATAGCAGGGCAGCTTTTGAGGATTACGTCGGCAGTCCAATAGCGAAAAGTAGACCTCTGTGCCCTGCACGCTTTCAAGCGGACATAACAGTCAAGGTTTACGCGCCGACACTTCCATTTCGATCCGGCTCACGTGTCCGCGCACGTGGGCCGGTTAGCCGCCGCCGGGCCGGGGTCCCCCGGCGGCGGCATCCATGTACCTACTCGGGGGACGCCGTGAGCAATCTAACCAGCACGCTCACCCTTCAGCTCAAGGACGACGGGCTGCAGGCCAAGGCGAAGGCCGATGCCGAGGCGCTGAAGAAGCTCGGCGCGACCGGCGCGGACCTGAAGAAGCTCGCGGCCACGCACCCGGAAATCGGGAAGCTGGTCGGGCACCTCGACACGCTGGCCACGCGCGGCGGCAAGCTCGACGCCTTCCGGGCCGGCGCGAAGAACCTCAAGCAGCTCGGCGCAGAGATGCGCGTGGCGCGGGCGAACGTCGTCGCCACGGCCTCGGCTCTCGAGAAGGCCGAAGGCAAGGGCACGCGGGCCGCCGAGAAGTCGCACCGGCTCGCCCTGCGCCGCTCCGAGCAGGCTTCCGACGCCTGGCGCGAGCAGGCCAAGGCGCACCGGGCGCTGCGCAATGAGCTCGTATCGAGCGGCGTCGCCCTCGGCGGCCGCGGCTCGAGCGGCGGCCGCGGCCTGGCCATCGGCGAGGCCATGCGCGAGGTCAGCGCGCACACCGAGCAGGCCAACCACGCCCTGCGCCGGCAAGTGCAGCTCATCGGCCAGGCCGGGAACGCCGTTCAGCGGGCGAGCCGCCGCGCGGCGAGCGCCCCGCCCGGCCTCATCGGCGGCATGGGCGCCTCGGGCCGGGCTCAGCTCGGCGACATCGAGGCGCGGCGCCGTGTGGCGCACGGCATGGGCGCGCCGGCCCGGGCCTCGCGTGAGGCGGCCGACGCGGCGGCGCTGGACGAGGCCGAGAAGCGCCAGGCGCGCCGGCAGGAAGCCCGTGACGCGCGCAAGCAGATCGCCGGCGCCGGCCTACTCGTGGCCGGCCACAAGGCCGCCGAGGCCAAGGCCGACGTCCTGCACACGTACGAGGAGTTCGACGACCTCATCCGCTATCAGGGCGCTGTTGCCGACCTGAGCCCGGATGAGAAGCGCAGCCGCGTGCACCAGGCCGTGCACCTGGGCGCGACCACGCGGTTCAACGACTTGCAGGTGCTGCACGCGCAGCTCGACCTGGCGCAGCGTGGCGTGAAAAAGGAGTTCATCGAGCCGTTCATCGGCGAGGTCGTGAACTACGCGCAGGCGATGAACACGGACCTCGGGAGCGCCGCGAAGACGCTCGAGGGGATCCTGTTCTCGACGAACCAGAACGTCGACAGCCCTTCGACCGCGCTCTCGACCATGCGCCGGCAGGTCAACCTGGCCGTGAAGATGGCCAAACTCGGCGGCCTGAACAACGACGACGTGAGCCAGGCCTTCAAGTTCGGCGGCGCCTCGGGCTCGGCCGCGGGCCTCACCAACGAGACGCAGGCGACCATCTACGCCCTTCTGCGCCGCAACGGCTATGAGGGCTCGGCCGCCGGCGTGTTCGGCCGTGCCGCCGCGACGAAGCTGGTCGCCCCGACCAACAAGGGCCTCGACGCCCTCGACGCCATGGGGATCAAGTACGAGAACTACACCACGATGCCAAAGAACGTTCGCGATAACGTCGCGAACAACACGTTCCGGCGGCATTACGGAAAGTCGCTCACGCCCGCGCAGGAAGTTAAATTCAAAGAACTGTTTCAGGACGAGGACAAGTTCGGCGACCGAAACAAGTTCATCGAGGCGGCGACGGATATCGTTTCCTCGAGCTTCGGCAAGGTCGAGAAGGGCAAGAACAAGGGCAAGCTGAGCGCTCAGGACCGAAAGAGCATCGCCAAGACCTTCGGCGACATGCACAAATATCTGGTCGAGAGTGTCGACAGCGAAGGCTTGTGGAACGCCATCCTCGACGCCAACCCGACGCTCGGCCAGGCGGCGGCCTACTTCACGAAGGAACACGCCGGCAAGGTCGTGACCCTCGCGCGCAAGCGGGAGGAGTACAAGGACTATCACGAGAAGCTCGAGCACGCGCCGAACGACCTGGCCGAGGATATCGGCGGGCAGAGAAACGCCGGCTACGCGGGCGCATC
The DNA here is from genome assembly GCA_050632685.1 of Methylobacterium phyllosphaerae. Lineage (GTDB taxonomy): Bacteria > Pseudomonadota > Alphaproteobacteria > Rhizobiales > Beijerinckiaceae > Methylobacterium > Methylobacterium phyllosphaerae_A. Next base: position 2,474,979 of record JBOEFT010000002.1, on the reverse strand, counting down.
GAAGCGTTTGGCGGGCAGCAAGCTCAACCTCGAGACGGCCACGGCCCGCGCCCTCGACAACGGCGGCGAGGGCAACGGCGGCTTGCTCACGAGCATCACGTCGGCCTCAGCCTCGGCGGTGCAATCCCTGGCCGAGCTGCCGCCGGCTATCCTGGCGACCGGCGCCGCCGCAGCCTACGTCGGCGGAAAGGCCAGCACGCTCTACGGGGGCGCCTTGCTCACCGGCGCAGCGGCAGGACTGACCAACGGCGCAATCGGGGCGATCCTGAGCGGGAACGGGGCCGCCGTGGCTGCAGCTGCGACCACGGCGGCGGCGGCCGCCGCCCCCGTAGTGGCCACGGCGGCGGTCGGCGCGGCGCTGATCGCCGCCGACAAGTCGAAGGGCATCGTCCACGGCGGCAAGAACGTCGACACGCGGCTCGACTTCTCGGACGAGTTGCCGGGCCTCTCGGCCGGCTACGTGCAAGCGAGCGGGGTCCACGGCGGCGGCTCTCTGCCGCCGGGCGCTTCGCAGCCTGGCTCTCGGGCGGCCGAGGGCGTGAAATCCCTCATCGACCAGCCGGCAACGCCCAAGGTCGAGACGGGCAAGGTGGACGAGCTCAGCACGAAGCTCGGCGAGGCCAAGGACAAGGCGGCGCAGCTGGGCAGCACGACGGCCACGCCGCAGGTCGGCACAGGGCCGGTCGATGCTCTGATCGCCAAGGTGAACCAGGCCATAGGCCTACTCGCGCAGCTCGGCTCGGCCGCAGAGGCTGCCAACGTCAGTATCGCCGGCGTGAACGCCAACGCTGGCCGGCTGCGAGGGCGCTCGTCAGACTCGTTCAGCGATGGGGTCACGGCATACCGCCCGTGACGAAGGGAACATGAACGTGGATCGCCTCGACGCCCTTGAGCAGCACGCCCGGCAGCACGCCGCGGCAATCAGCTCATCGGGCAATCTCACCCTGGCGTTGACCACGATGCTGACGTGCCTCCTCGCCTTGGTCGATGGCTCGACCCGGGAGACGGTCCGCCAGGCCGCGCTGGCTGCGCTCGGAGAGGATCCCGCCCACGCGGACGCCGCTGAGCTCGTGGAAAGGCTCACCCGCGACCCCCGGGTTGTTTTCCTCGAGCAGCACGGGGCGTGCGGCACGGTACTAGCGGGCGGCCCGGAGACGCCGCAGTGATGCCGGCTCCTGTCGCTTGCCGACGTGCATCGGGCCGGGCTGGCTTTAAGCCAGACCCGGCCTGAGCCCCATGCGGGATCGCGTATGTGGACCTTATCGGGCTGGCGCTGCAGTGCCCCCGGCCGCGCCGACGCCAGGGCGCGCAGTGCCGGTTCCGGGTACAGCCGCGGCGCCGGCTGCAGGCGAGCGGGTGCTCGTTCCGGTCGTCTCCTCGGTTGCCTTTTGCCCCTCGCTCTTCACGGATCCCGGGTTGTTCATATTCCCGGTCGCGCTGCCGCCGCCTGCGGGTTGCTGGGCGTAGGCCGCGCCGGTCAAAGCAACAGTAAGCGCAGCCGCAAGGCCAATAATCTTCGTGCGCATAAGCGTTTCCTCATTCTGCCCCTGTTCGGGGTCGTAAATGAACGACGCTCGCACCATATTCGTTCAACGATTATTCGCGGGCAGTCCCTATGAACATTGATGAGAGCTCGCACCTAATCCGCGTCGTCATCCCGCCGACGGACCCAACCGCGCCGTCGGTGAAGCGGCCGCCGAGCTCAAGAACCATTGCCAGGTTGCGCGAGATGGACGAGGCGGCTGCCCGTGATGCCGCTGCCGCCGGGGCTCTACGCGCTCAGGTTCAGCGAGGACTGAAGCCGCCGAACGGGAAGCTGTTTGACGTGAATGCGGCCGCTCTCGTGATCCGTGGTCCGCTTGGCGGCCTCGGCTCGAGCGAGCGCATCGTGCGCACGCTCGCCCCACTGGCCGCCGGCGGGCGGCATCCGGCGGCCACGCTGGCAGCGGCTGGGGGCTGGCGGGAGGAGGCAGAGCTTTGGGAGGCGCTTGACGGCTTAGGCGGGAAGCTTGCGGCCCTGGGCCTGCGTATCGACCGTAGGAAGGCCGGCCTGAGGATGGCTAGGATTAAGCCTGAAAGGGCGCCTTCATAAGCCGCCCCCAGAAACGCGGCTGTCAGGCAGCCTTTTGATTGATTTTGCTCTCGGCCATGGCGCTCAGCTTCTGATCCGTGGCCTTCTCCTCATCCAGTGTCTTCTGCAGCAAACTGGCGCAGTCGTCACGGCCGAGCTGCTTAGCCCAGGCGATCAACGTGCCGTACTTAGTGATCTCATAGTGCTCAACCGCCTGTGCCGAGGCCAGCAGGGCGGCATCGAGTACGTTCTTGTCGCTTACCTCACCGGCGACTTCGTTCGCCTCCTTGATGATGCCGTCAATGGCAGGACAATCGACTGCCTTCGGCTTTTGGCCATGCATCTCAAACACCTGTTCTAGACGCTTTATTTGACCTTTGGTCTCGGTCAAGTGCGTCTCAAAGCCCTGCTTGAGCTTCGGGTCTGTGGCTTTGCTGATCATTTTCGGCAAAGCTTTCGTGATTTGCTGCTCGGCGTAGTATATGTCTTGCAGCTGATGCACAAACAGATCGTCAAGGGTTTTGATGTCGGACGTGAATAAACCCATAGTTCCCTCCTGAATTTAGTCGGATATTCGTTCTGCGGCGGCAGACGACGATCCTGCTCGCTTATGCTGTGAACGAATTCAGGAGCAGCGTGTTCCTACCCTGGCGTGTCGGGGGCGCCCCGCCCCTCGGCAGCCCTCTGCCGTTTCCGCCTGCCACCGCGGCTTCAGGATAGAGCGCCTTCCCTCGGAAGGGTGAGACGGCCGCTCGCCATGCGAGCGAAGCGGCCGCCTCACGCGCCTGCCGTGCGCGCCGCCGGCAGGCTTGCACGATTCTTACGTGCAAAGGGCCTCTGCCCCGGCTTAGATTGGGCTTCCGAGCCTCTAGCTAGAACTCTGATATCCGTGGACGGCACAGACATGCCCCCAGGGGAGGGAAAGCCTGCATGGTTTCCCCTAGGCAGGCGCAGGCGCAGCCAGGCGGCCCACTCGCGGCTCGCGACGCGCACCACGTTCGTATCGTTGCGCGAGTGGCTGAGGCGCCGTTCCTCGCACGTGACCAGGCCGAGCGTGCGGGCCTGGCGTAGGGCGCGCTTAGCCACCGTCAGGCAGACGCCGGCGAGCGCCGCTATGTGGCCGAGCGCGAGCGTGCAGGATCCCCGCTTTCCGACCTCGAGGGCGATGACGGCCAGCACGGCCTGCTCGCCCGACGTGAAGGCTGTGGCGAGTGCCGGGGGTAGGTAGCCGCCGGCGGCCATGCGGCGGCGGCGGGCGAGGCTCTCGGGCGTCCGAGGGCGCGACCCGGTGCGATGGTGCGTGCGCATAGGCGGCGGACCCTCCCCCTCGAGGGGAGGGGCGACCGCCGGGACGAGCTGCGCCGCGACGGCCGCGAGGGGCTGCGCCTTTGTCGAAGCCGCTCGAGCAGCCGCGCGGCGGGCGTTCAACAGGCCGTCGAGTTGTTCAGCCTCGGCATCTGTGAGGCCGCCAGCCCCGTAGGCCTGCCAAACTGCTGAGGCGACTTCGCCCAGCCGGTCGGGAGCAGCGGCCTCCACGGCGCGCCGCATGTGGTCGAACACCATCCTTCACGGTCCCTCAAAGGGCCGCGTTCCAGGGTCCGGGCAAGCCGCTACCGTCGCCGGAATTGCCATTCCGGCTTGACTCGCGCAGGCGAGCTATGGCCTCTGAGGGGGTGGTGGACCGATCCTCTTGAGGCTCAGGTTCTAGACGGCCTCACCCCTTGCAGGGGGTGGGGCCGTTGGCTTGTCAGGGGCTCAGTTCCGCGGCGGCAATTCCTCGATTTTCGGGCACAGCCGCTAGGCGTATTTGCAGACCAAGGTCGCCGCAACTCCCACCAAGCGGATATTTCGGAGTTTTTGCGGAGGGCAATACTCCGATCAGCGATCATTCTGCGGTCGGATGACTAGATGATGCTGGCGCAGCAATCTGCAGCGGCGTTCAGGCTGCCTGCTGCGATGTGGAGGTCCGCGCCTGCGTCTCGATCCAGGCGCTCAGGTCGCCTTCGCGGTAGAACACTTTGCCGCCGAGTTTATAGAAGCGCGGGCCTTTGCCCTTCACGCGCCAGGCGCGCAGCGTCGAGGGCTTCGATCCCAAGTAGCTCGCGGCGTCTGCTTCACAAAGGAAGCCACGCTGTTCCAGTGATGCCGGTTTATCCATCTTCGCCGCCTCGGTTCAATTTCACCGTCTGCGGCTCGCCAACGTAATCAGATTTTGGCGCAGGGCTACACAAACAAATCGCCAGCTGCTCGGCCATTCATGGTTCAGAGCTGCCCAGTGCATCAAGGTCCGCGGCGAACTGTTTCCGAGCCTCTGCGTCTTCAAGCTCCTCGCTTCGTGCCTGCGCGAGGGCTCTGGTCAGAGATCGCCGATCTCGGCCATGCGTCGCGCCCGCCGCTCGGGCGCATTCCGAGAGCTCGAACATGAGCTCTGTGAGCTCGGCTGAAGTCCGCCCTCTGCTATCCTCGGTCGTCCACCCATTCCGCTGCGCGAGCCGAACAAGCGCCGTTGCCCAAGCAAGCAGCTTCGTGTCGGTTGGCCGGCCGCGGCGTGGCTCGCTGAAGGCCCGATATCCCTTGTCGAGGGTCCATTCGGCGCCCTCCGCATAGGCAAGCACTTGTCGAGCAAATTTCAGCCGCGCCGTCACATCATTGGCTATTGTCTCAGCGTTCGGCTCAGCTTTGCTCTTTTCCTTCACGAGGCACGCTTGAGCCAAGTCCTGAAGGTCGCCATTTAACGCGCGAGCCGATTTAGAGACGCGCCGGAGCGCGTCGATGATCTCGGCATCGTTGCTGACGTGGCAGAAGATGCCGGAAATATCGAATTGGAGCTGATCCCGGATCGCGTCTGTTGCCTTTCCCCTGCTCGAGCGATTGCCTCGCTCACGCTTGACCATTGTTCGTCTGTGAAGGTGAACGACATTCTCAGTCGCCCGCCCGCAGCTTGATGACGTTCGACGCCTCAAGCTTCATCCGCGCCTCTTGCAGCGCCGCCGCTCGCTTCTGAGAGCTTGCTTCGGCCGCCCGCTTGACCGCATCCATTTGAAGCTGAGCGTATCGCATGGCCGTCGCGACCGACCTGTGCCCGCATATCCGCATCTGATCGGGGAGGGGGATGGTCGGATCCGAGTAGATTTTCGTACAGAACCAATGGCGGATGAGGTGCGTGGTCGCGTTCTCCTTTGCGACCACGCCGGCCGCCGCCATCGTCTTCTCGAAGGCGCCCTCGAGCGTCTCGACCCGCATCGCCTTCAGGTTCTTTGAAGGGCACACGGCTGAAGCACCGGCGATCCGTGGCGCGGCCTCCAAGAGGCCGCGCGCCTCGTCCGTGAGCGGCTTCGTGAGGCTGCCGGTCTTGCTGTCCGGCCATGCGATCACGCCGTCCTCGAAGTTCACGAACGACCACTCGAGCCCGGCGATCTCGCCCACGCGGCAGCCGGTGGCGAACAGGAGCTTGATGCCGAGCAGCTGGAACACGGTGATGGCGCCAGCGGCGGCGAGCTTCTCGGCTGCGTTCAGGAGCTTCGCCACCTCCATGTCGGAGAACAGGCGCTCGCGGCGTCGGGAGCCGAATTTGCGGACCCTGCAGGGATTTGAGCCTGGCTCCCGAAGGCCCCATTGCTCGGCCAGCGTCATGGCTGAAGAGAGGACCCGAACGATGGCGTCGGCATGCGTGCGGGTCGCTCGGCGCTTGTGGTGCAGCTCGGCCACTCGGGAGGGCGTGAGCGCCCGCACCGGGATGTCACCCAATTCGGGTTTCAATGCCTGCTCGATGATTTGCCGGTAGCCAGCCGCAGTGCGGGCCTTGAGGCGCGTGTCGACATGTTCAGCCACGAAGCGGTCGAGCAGATCACGCACTTTCGGCGCCTTCTGCTCCTCGGCCTGAGCAGCCTTCACGGCGGCGAGCTCGGCGGCCGGGTCGGCGCCGAGCGTCGCCCCGGCGAGGATCCGCTCAGCTTCCTGGCGCGCTTGGTCGGGAGATAGCTTGTTGGCTGCGCCAATCGTCTGACGACGGTAGGGCGCGCTGCGGCCGCGCCCGGCTCGATAGGCCACGATGTATGTCTTGGCCCCAGTCGGGCGTACGCGGACGCCAAAGCCAGTCAGATCGCGGTCCCAGGTCGTATATTCGGCCGGGCGGGGCTCGAGCCCGTCTACCATCCGCTTCGTGATGCGCTGCTCGGCCATGCCACCCGTCCGGCCCGGGCTGACGGAGCGATCCACGGGGGCAGGGCGGGGGAGCACCGAGCCTGTTCCGGGGAAGCACCGGGGAAGCGCGCGGGGTAAACAACGAGCGACATGTATCGACGCCCGTCGATAGGGTATGTCGCTAAGCGTCTGAAAAGCAATCGTTTTGTCGATTAGCGTCCACAACGACCAACGCCGTTAGCGCGGCCATTTGCAAGCTTTTAATCTGTAGGTCCTGGGTTCGAGTCCCAGCGCGCTCACCAATCCTACCAGCAAAATCAGCACTTCAGATCGGATAACGAACTCGGTGTTGCTCCGCGGGAAGCCCGGTTTACACCGGGGCATCACGCCCGCTGTCCGCATTCATGGCGCCTCCCCTCGCACAGCCCAATGAAGCCCGAGCGCTCGAGAGCGTCGGTTATCGGGGCGAACGAGATCGCATCGAAGCGCGCAGGATAGCCGGCGCTCGCCCGGTGGGTCGGCAGGCGTTCGGCCGCTGTGAAATGTGCTCCGCAGCGCACTGTGAGGCCGACCGAACCGAAAATTAGACGCTGGCCGGAACACGCATGTCTGCCGTGCCGACGCAGGCGTGGCCGTTTTCGCCAGACGCCATTAAACCGTGCGGCCCGACCAGCGGCGCGATACGTGCGCCGGACTTGGGCCATCAGGATCCCCATGAGTAAGTTGCTCGCGTTCGCCGTGGCCATAGTCGTGTGTGCGGGATCCACGCTTGCCCTGGCCGAACAGCCGGCGCGTGATTGTGACCAGGATCCCGAGACGACGGGCGGGTTATCCGGCGATCCCCGAAGCCTGTACTTGCCCGGCCAGCGACCGGTGAAGGCCGACCCGGACCCGCCCGAGGCGAGCTGGCAGGACGAAGCCCGGGAAAACTCCGAGCAGCGTCGGCGCTCTCTGCTCGAATGTGGAGTGGACTGAAAGTAGGGCTACCTCAGGCTCACGGCTGCGCCCGTTAGCGCCAGCCTGGGACAGTGCCGGGTCGACGAGGGTGACGGTCGCCTAACCGGCCCCAGGGCACCATGCTTATGGGCCACGTTGCGTATCGGCCCACCGCTGGTGAGATCGGACGCTCCCCCGCCCCGTGAACGGATCAGGGCGGGGCCGAGCGGCCGATGCTCGGCAAGGGGACGCCTATGACGGACGAGCCAGACCGAAACGGCCAGACACTCTCGGACGAGGAACTCGACCGCTTGGCGCGTGAGCTGTTCGCCGAGGTGCGGGGTGAGTTCACGGAAGCCAAAGTGGACCGAGCGCTCAAGACCGCCGGCGAGGTGGCTGGGGAGGTGATCCCCGGTGTGCCGGATTGGCTAATGGAGGACAGCGACGCGGACGCGGGGGACAGCAGCGCTGATTAACGACCCTGCATCCCAGCCCTTTTCGAGACGGGTCCTGGGCGCCGGGCGGATATGCACATCAGGATCGCAACTGGACGGGACTATCGGGCATTAGGGAAGCATGGCCATTCGGCACCCTCAAGGTTTCCCATGCTGTTGATTTCGTCACTCGTGGCGGGCACGTTCGTGCTCGCCACATCTTTCTCACTCATCGCCGTCCTCACGGATTAGGCCGTGGCGCGGGGTCGCTCTAAAAGCCGATCCCCCGCGCCTTCCGCAGGGTGTGAAGGGCTTTGGCAAGCCCTTCGAGCGCGAACGGCACGCGCAAACATCGCGCTCCGATAGGCATCTGACGCTCGCCCGGCCACGCCACGCGCGACACGATCAGGATAGCGAATTCGGGCCACCGCGCCGCGGCGGCTTTGGCCAGTGTGAAACCGTTTGCGCGCCGCCGAAACCCACGTCCGCAACCATGGCCACAAGCTCGAAACGGCGCGCAAAATGCGGACTTCCGCAGCGAGGTCCGACCCGGAGCCTATCTCCTAAACCTGGACCTCTTCCGCCTGCAGGCCGCCCGCTCGCAGATGGTCCGGGATGTCGGAGTGATCGTAGTAGCCGGCTTCATGCGCCATGGCGTCCAGGGCGGCAATCGGGTCGGCGGCTGAACCTGTCCAGAGGATTGCGCCTGTTGCGCCCTGACGGACCTGAAACATCTTCATCGACCTCTCCCATGCCTGGCGGTGCACCAAGCATAGCGCTGCCCCTAGCGTTCCGGCGCTACCTCAATCGGTGAACGTGCCGCACGCCCGGGTCGGCCGCCTCCGCATCGCGCAACTGCCTGTCCTCGTCGATCGCGTTGCGGGTCAGGCCGAGGTCCGCCACTGTCGCAAGGGTGCTCCCGTGCGGAACACCCTCTTGGTGTCGGTTCGATCCAAGCATTGAGCAGCGAATGCTACCGTCCGGTCTCATAACCAGTAGCTGACGGTGGCGGCGAGGCAGACGGCGGCGAGATAGTTGGTCGCCAGACGGTCGTAGCGGGTGGCGATGCGGCGGAAGTCCTTGAGGCGGCCGAACATGCGTTCGATGGCGTTGCGCCCTCGCTAGAGCACGGGTGAGAAGCACGGCTTCCAGCGGCGGTTGACGTTTGGCGGGATGTTGGGCGCGACACCGGCTGTCACAATCTGCCGCCGTATGGCGTCGCTGTCGTAGCCCTTGTCGGCCAGCACGATGCCGCAGGCGGGCAGGCGTTCGAGCAGGAGCGCGCCGGCCGTGCAGTCGGCGGCCTGCCCGCCGGTCAGCAGGAAGGCGAGCGGGCGGCAAAAGCGGTCGGTGAGGGCGTGGATCTTCGTCGTGCGCCCGCCCCGCGAGCGACCAATGGCTTGGCTCTGCTCCCCCTTTGCCTCCTGCGGCGCAGCGATGGGCCTTCACGGCGGTGGAGTCGATCAACACCTGAGAGGGCGGCCCGCCGGCTCGGGCCAGGGTCTCAAACAGCTCGACCCAGACCCCCTTGGCCGCCCAGCGCACAAAACGGTTGTAGAGGGTCTTCTTCGGCCCGTAGAGGTCACGCGGCGCGTCCGTCCAGCGCCCTCCGGATTTGAGCCCGTGGACGATGCCGCTGATGACGCGCCGGTCGTCCACGCGCTCCTTGCCCCGTGTGTCGTTTGGCAGAAGCGGTGCGATCTTCGTGAACTGCTCGTCCGTCAGCCAGACATGGTCCATCGGCCCCTCCCGTAGAAGCCGTGAATCACACCCCAGCCGCCCGCGCCACCGTTAGGGGTCCGGACGCTAGTCATTTAAATCAATTCTACCCGACGCTTGCGCTGTACAAAGAAAACTACGCTGTTGATCTGTGCGCACCCCGCCGTACCCCGTCACCCATCGTAAGCCACTCATTAATGGCAGATTTTGCGCGCATTGAGCAATATTATTGACAAATTGCGCACTTTGCGCGAAAATTCGAATGTGGCTTAGGGACTCCGAGCGGGCCATCAATAAGATTTGCTCAAAACGCGCAGGGAGGACACTGCGATGCAATTGCCGATCAAACGGACGATAGACCGCGTTCCGGGGGGCATGATGGTGGTGCCCCTGCTGGCGGGTGCGCTCATCGCGACCTTCTTTCCGGGCACTCCGAAGTTCTTCGGATCCTTCACCGGGGCCCTGTTCTCGGGCGCACTGACGATCCTGGCAGTCTTCTATGTGTGCATGGGGGCGAGCATCGATTTCAGGGCCACGCCGTACATCGTGAAGAAGGGCGGCACGCTGCTTGCCGTGAAAATCGGGATCGCGCTCATCCTCGGGTTGATCTTCGGGCGCGTGCTCGGCGAGGCCCCCGTCGCGGCGGGCATGTTCGCCGGGCTCTCGACGCTGGCCGTCGTTGCCAGCATGAACGATACGAATGGCGGCCTCTACATGGCGCTGATGGGCCAGTACGGCCGCCCGCGCGATGTCGGCGCCTACACGGTCATGTCACTGGAAAGCGGCCCATTCCTGACCATGGTGACCCTGGGCGTCGCCGGCCTCTCGAGCTTTCCCTGGCAGACCCTGGTGGGGGCGATACTGCCCCTCGTGGTCGGCATGATCATCGGGAATCTCGACCGGGAGATGCGGGTGTTCCTGAGCCGGGCAATCCCGGTCATGATCCCGTTCTTCGCCTTCGCGCTCGGCGCGGGCCTCGACCTCACCAAGGTCTGGCAGGCCGGCCTGCTGGGGCTTGGGATGGGTGTCGCCGTGGTGGTGCTGACCGGGATTCCCTGTTCCTGGCCGATCGCCTCACCGGGGGTACCGGCGTTGCGGGCGTCGCCGCCGCCTCGACGGCCGGGAACGCCGCCGCCGTCCCCGCCATCGTCGCCGCCGCGAACCCGGCCTATGCCGACGCCGCCGGCCCCGCGACGATCCTAGTGGCGGCCTGCGTCGTCGTCACGGCCATCCTTGTCCCAATCGCCACGGCCTGGACGGCGAGTGTCGTGGGCGCGGGCGAGGGTGGGGCGGAGGAGCCCGTGGCCGATCCCGCGCAGGCGGAACGTGCCTGACATGGAGGCCCGCTGGCTCATCCTCGCCGACGATCTCACTGGGGCGGCCGATTGCGCGATCGCGTTTCGTCGCCGTGGGCGTGCCGCCGCAGTGATCTGGGGCGAGACCGCGTGGGAAGAGGGGATCCCGATCCTGTCTTACGACGCGGACAGCCGGGGGCTCTCCGAGGTGGTCGCTGCAGGGCGCCATGCAACGCTGTTGCGTCGGTTCCACGGCGCCGGGCGCCGCCTGTTCAAGAAGATCGACTCCACCCTGCGCGGGCAGCCCGCGGCCGAGATCGCGGCGACCCTGGCCCCGTGCCGAGACGTACACGGTCATGCCTTCGGCATCCTGGCGCCCGCCTTCCCCGCCACCGGCCGGACCACGGTGGACGGCCGGGTGCGCGTGGGGGGCGCCCACTCGAGGACACGGAGGTCTGGCGGCGGGATCATCGCTATGACAGCGCCGACCTCGGCGTTGTCCTTGCCACGGCGGGGCTCGCGTCGCGCACGCTCACCCTGGCGACCGTGCGCGGCGGCGGGCTGGCTGAGGCGCTGGCGGAGATCGCCTCCGTCCCCGACCGGATCGCCATCTGCGATGCCGAGACTGACGACGACCTGCGCCGGATCGCCGAAGCGGGGTTGGCGATGGAGGACTCGCCTTTCTTCGTCGGCAGTGCCGGTCTGGCACATGCCCTGGCGGCGTCCGAGCCGTCGCAGGTGCTGGACCCGGTTCGCATCGGGCGGGAGGGACATGGCGCCCTCTTCGTCGTCGGCTCCATGGCCGAGATCTCCCGGGCAGCCGCCAGGCGGCTGGTGGCCGATGGTTCCGTGATGCACCTGCCCGTCACACCCGAAACCTTGCTGACGGACTCGGACGCGCGGGCGGACCTCGCGACCCGCGTCGCGGAGCGGCTGGCGGCTGGGCGAGACGTCTTGGTGGAGATCGTGCTCGCGGGCGAGCCCGACACGAGCCTCGGTCCCCAGCTCGCCCATGCCCTAGCCGACGCGCTAGGCCCCGTCGCTGAGTGGGTTGGCGCGCTGGCGGCAACGGGGGCGAGACCGCCGCGGCCCTCCTGACGAGCCTCGACATCCGGGGCATTCAATTGGCGGACGAGATCGAGCCCGGCGTTTCCCTCGGGCTCACCCTGGGGCGACTCTCGATCCCCATCGCAACGAAGGCGGGTGCGTTCGGCGACGCCGACAGCCTCGTGCGCATTCGTGACCGCCTGCGCACCGTACGAACCGAAGGAAGCCTGACATGACCCGTCCGACCATCGCGATCACCATGGGCGATCCTGCCGGCATCGGGCCGGAGATCATCATGAAGGCGCTGGCCCGTCCGGAGGTCCATGCCCTGTGCCGACCCCTGGTGATCGGCGATGCCGGTCGTCTCCGGCGGGCCGGAGACATCGTCGGGGGCGGGATCGCGGTCGATTCCATCGCCGATGCGGGCGAGGCGACGTTCGGCACCGGCTCCGTCCAGTGCGTGGACCTGAAATGCGTCCCCGAAGACCTGCCATTCGGGCGCGTGTCGCCGATCGCGGGTGAGACCGCGTACCGGTGCATCGCGGAGGCGGTGAAGGTCGTGCAGGCGGGCGAAGCCCAGGGTATCTGCACGGCGCCCCTGTCGAAGGAGGCGTTGCACGCCGCCGGCCACAAGTACCCGGGCCACACCGAGATGCTGGCGCACCTCACCGGGACGCCGGAGGTCTCGATGATGCTGGTCTCGCCGAAACTGCGGGTGATCCACGTCACGACCCATATCGGCCTGATCGACGCGATCGCGCGGATCGAGCCCGGTCTCGTCGAACGGGTCCATCGCACGTGGGCACGCCGTCCTCGTGAAGGCCGGGATCGCGAACCCGAAGATCGGCGTCTGCGCCATCAACCCCCATGCCGGCGAGAACGGCCTTTTCGGCCATGGCGAGGAGGCTGAGAAGATCACCCCGGCGGTAGAGGCCAGCTGCGCGAAGGGCTGGGACGTCCGGGGCCCGTTGCCGGCCGACACCCTGTTCTTCCTCGCGGGCCGGGGCGATTACGACATGGTGGTGGCCATGTATCACGACCAGGGCCACGGCCCGATCAAGGTGCTCGGCCTCGAAGCCGGGGTGAACATCACCGTCGGCCTTCCGGTGATCCGCACCTCGGTCGATCACGGCACCGCCTTCGACATCGCCGGCACCGGCGTGGCGGACGAGCGGAGCCTGATCGAGGCGCTTCGACAGGCGGTGGATCTGGCGCCGAAATCGCTGGCGGCCTGAGGGCCTCGCTTGCATTAATCGGCGGCCCTTCTGTCGCGGGCTGATGGAAAGTACACGGGCATGCGGGGGACGGAACGCCGGACGCGGCTGCTGGCCGCGCTCGAGCTCGGAGAGATCGACGTGGATGATCTCGCACGGCGGTTCGGTGTTTCGGCCTCGACCGTCCGGCGGGACCTCCAGCATCTCTCGGACACCAAGGCCGTGCGCCGGACCTATGGGGGCGCCATCCTCGCCGGAGGATCGCCCGAGACCACCTTGGACCAGCGGCTCGCGATCGACGGCCCTGAGAAGCAGGCCATCGCGCGGGCAGCTCTCGCCCTGGTTTCGGATGGCGAAACGCTCATCTTGGATGCCGGCTCGACCGTGACGGCCTTTGGCCGCCTCTTAGTGGACCGCCAGTTGCGCATCATCACGAACAACCTCGCGCTGCTCCCCTGTCTAGCCCGCGCACCGAGGATCGACCTCATCGTCCTCGGTGGCGGCTTGCGGGCGACGAGCATGAGCACCGTCGGCCCCCTGGCGGTCGAAGCGCTTCGCAGGCTGACGGCCCACCGCCTGGTCACGAGCGCGGACGGAGTCGTCGCAGGGCGCGGCCTGTGCGAAGCCAGCGTGGATCAGGTCGCCCTCAAGTCAGCGATGATGGCACAGGCCCAGGACACGATGGTGCTCGCCACCGCGAGCAAGCTCGGCCGCGCGGAACAAATGGCCTGGGCTCCGCTCCCCCTCGGTGGACCTTGGTGACCGACGCGGGCGTCTCGCGGGATCAACGGCAGGCCCTCATCGACGTCGGCGCGCAGATCGTGACGGCCGAGGCGTAAGTCTCAACCGGCCGGAAAGGCCGGATGCGCCTCCGTAGGCGTTCCAATAGGACTTGGAGACGCGGCATCGGGAGAAGTCTACAGAGGGTTAGGCAGGATCATCGTTCGAGCGCACCGCTTAATGGCAGATGCGGCGTCCCAAGCGGTCCCGTCCATGTACAGCGAGAAGGGCCTCATTTCTCTTCGGCACTTGTCTTTGTATTTGGATTGAAAGATTGGAGTGAGCTTAGTCATAATAATTTCTGCATCAATTTCGGCACGTTTGTTCCGTGTTTTTGCGGGATCCGGCCTTCCTACTGCTCACAATAGTTCCGCAGAACACCGGCCGCTTTTTAAGCAGACTACCCCCGAAGCAGCCGTTCCGCTTAGTGCCTGCGGCCAATATCCTTGCAGGCTGTCTCTGAAGCCGCGGCAGGACCGTTGCGAGAAGGTCGACGCAGCCGGAAAACCGAACACTGCGGGGCACTGGCTCACGGATTTCGCGTCACTCGGTCTTCGCCAACTGTTCGGCACTAGATGCAACCGTGAAACCCTCGCGGTCGAACACATTGTAGAGGACACAGGCTGGATCGAGCCCGAGGCCAGCTATGTGCGCGACGGCAGCGTCCTTGGCTTCGGCCAAGGTGCTGAACGGATCCGACAGCTGATACAACCTTGCTGGCTGATCTTTACCGTCTATCTGCGACGTCGGCGTCGTTATCTCAACTGTATATGGCATGGTTATGCCCCACTATAGCCTAATTGCATACGCCAAAGAACCACAACAGCAAGATGATTGGCAGGGGAATCCCCAGCAGCCACAGCAATCCGCCGCGTATCGATCGCGCCTCCCTAATGTGTGAAATTGTACCGAATATCGATCGATTCAGGATTGGAACGCGGGAGCAGGGAAAAGCGATGCAAATTATCCGCGATTGTGCCCGGTAGCCGGAAGCAGGAGTACTCCAAGCGGCCCACGCACAACTCTCAGCGTGCACAGCCTGACTCAACCTCTCCCCAGCAGTCTTGGGGCCGGCGACGGAATTAGGCCGTTAATCATCCATCCGGCCGGGAGCTGGATGGTCCGCGTGGCGAATCTACCCAGACCTCTCCAGTTTTTGAATAACGGTTGAACGTCGCAGCGTTGTGCCACGATCAGGCATGGGCCATCGATTAGGCGATTTAGAACGCCGGGATTATTTTGCCAGAAAAGGATCTTTTATAAAGATTGGAACGGATGGTTGCCTCAAGGGATTGCCCGGGTCCAGACAAATTCGGAGCTTGCCATGCGTACCCCTGTCACCGTCGCTCTGCTTGTGACCCTGCTCGGGTCAAATGCTTACGCTCAGACTACAACGACCGGCTCACCGGCTTCTTCTGACGCGAAGACGAGCCAGCAATCCGGCGGCCAGGAAAGCGTCACACGTCCGAACACTGACGAGCTTGGCCCGGATGGCAACGCGACTGGCGCCCTCACGAACGTTAAGCTGGAGAAGGGTGCCAACAGCTTCACGGAGGGAGAAGCCCGGTCACGTCTCGACAAAGCCGGTTTCAAGGACGCCAAAGACCTTAAGAAAGACGATCAAGGCATTTGGCGCGGCACGGCCATGCGCGGCGGGAAGTCGGTTGCAGTCGGTCTCGATTTCAAAGGCAATGTCGCAGAGCAGTGATATTATAATTTTATCTTAAGGACATGCATCATGACTCAGCAGACCATCACGGCACTATTCGACCGCTACGACGACGCAAGCGTCGCTGTCGGGAAGCTTGAGGCCGGTGGGATCCCGCACGGCGACATCAGCATCGTCAGCAACAACGAAAATGATCGACACACCGGCATGATCGCGCGTGACGGCGACCATGTGAGCGCCGACACTAAGGAGAAGGCTAAGGACGGCACCGGCGCGGGGGCTACGCTCGGCACCGTGGTGGGCGGCGCAGCCGGGTTGCTGGCCGGTCTCGGCTTGATAGCGATCCCGGGGGTTGGACCGGTTGTCGCCGCTGGTTGGCTCGTTGCCACATTGACCGGCGCAGGCGTGGGCGCCGCCGCTGGAGGACTTGCTGGCGGCCTCACAGGAGCGGGCGTCAGCGAGAAGGACGCTCATGCCTATGGCGAGGGCGTGCGCCGCGGTGGCACGCTGGTCACGGTCCGGGCGGACGAGTCTCGCGGACCGATGGTAATGGACATTCTGGAGCAGCACGGCTCGGTCGACTTGGACCAGAAGGCGGCCACTTGGCGCCAAGACGGTTGGACGCCGGCAACAGCATCGGATGCCGGCACGTCGGCTCAGATGGGAACGAGCGATGTCGAAACGAACGCCGGCCGGCGGGGGTGCGCACTTACCCCGGCACAGGTAGCGGACTTTAATTCCCGCAGATCGCGAGGAGGCCGGGGATATTCCCCGGCCATCCTGAGTTTGCCGAAGGTGACCTTTAAAGCAGGGCGCACCAACGGACCCACCCCTGATTTCGCGAAAT
Organism: Methylobacterium phyllosphaerae; assembly: GCA_050632685.1. Taxonomy (GTDB): domain Bacteria; phylum Pseudomonadota; class Alphaproteobacteria; order Rhizobiales; family Beijerinckiaceae; genus Methylobacterium; species Methylobacterium phyllosphaerae_A. Next base: position 2,458,824 of record JBOEFT010000002.1, on the reverse strand, counting down.
TGGAGAGCCTGGTAATGTTTTGTTGGGCCTGCGTGGGCTCGCGACGGCCGAACAGACCGTAAGCTGATCTCCCCATGTCCGCGAAGCCGAGGGAGGATCACACCTATGAAACGCCGATTCGACGTTCCCGTGACAATCGGGCCGGCCTCGACTTACCTATCGAATTAAGTATCAGCCGAGTATCTTAGAACGACTCTCGTAGTCGTGGCGGGTATTGCTTGTATATCTCGAAGACTCCTCATAGCTTAATCCGGCAGCGCGTCTCCCCGTTCTGCTGCTCCCGCTTTCTGCCCACCAGTCTCGTGCTTCCTCGACCAGCGTGCGTCGATGATCCGGTCAATGCGACCGCCAACTCCGATTAGGAGCAACATCAGGATTAGCCCGATTGCGACCGGGAGATAGGCGCCGACCCCACACGATATCCCAAGCGCGGCCGTGACCCAGATGGCAGCGGCCGTGGTCATACCGTGGACGTGTGATTTGCGCTCACCTTTGACGATGACACCCGCGCCTAGGAAGCCGATGCCCGTGACGATTCCCTGAATGGCCCGGCTGGCGTTGGCGTCGACACCTTCGGCCGAGAATCCTGAACCCGCCATCGTTACGAGAGCCGATCCCAGACCGACCAATCCAAGGGTGCGGACACCGACGGGCTTGGCGTGCATCTCTCGATCAACGCCGACCACCATGCCGGCGACCACAGAAGCCCCGAGACGGAGGCACAAATCGGTCGCGGTCATCATCATCGTCAGCCAACCGCTGTTTCAGCCCTCAAGCTCGGAAAACGGTGCATCGCTATCCCCGCTCATCAGACGCGGAGACAGTTGGCGGAATGACCATGGAGCGTCGGGCATAGCCCGATCGAATCGTAGAGCCACGTCGAAACGGTCAGAATCCCATTTGGTTGGAACGCCGGGAATCATCTGAGAGCCCTTGAGAGCCGGGATCAGGTCAGCGACGATGGCCTTGTGCTCCCAGAAGACGATCACGACGCCGGTGAGCTTCCGTATCTCATCCGCCAGTTCGTGCTCTTGTGAGACGCCGTAGTGCGCCTTGAGGGGTAGCCCTAAGCGTTCGGCCAAGGGTGTCGCAGTTTCGAACGGACGGTGGCTGAACTTAGCTTTCTTCGCCACCGGCTCGGGCTTGGCCGCGTAGATGACGTTGGGCCTCGAATAGTCGGCGCTGCACAGGTCCGACCCAAACAGCGCCGCCCAAGCCCCAGCCCTCTGCCATCCCCGGATCACAAGGGACTTATCGTCCGTGGTGCCGTCCACCGTGGCGCCATCGCCGGGGAAGCTACCGCCCGGTTTCTCGGCGTGACGGATGAACATGATGGTGAGTGCGGACATTTGGGCTCAGTGTCTCGGTTGTGGCCGGCTTGATGGTTGGCCGATGACGGTTGATAAATGACTGGGGCACCATTGGGATCGTAAAAAAACACGAACGGGGCCTGAGGGCGAGGACTTCCAAACCTATGACCACGTGATTGTATGTGGCAGCTTATTCACCGCGACTAGGCGGTCCAGCGACGATGCGTCGACAATTTTTGGCTTCTGAGCTTATCTATTTGAGGTATCAGTGCGGCGCTTTAGCTATACAAGGTGAATCGGTGCATAGACTAGCCAGTATATTCACTCGTTAGAACCACTGGAAAATCTCAACCTAAAAAGCAGCAACCTTGTCGGCAATGCCCTCAAGCATCTCGAAAAATTTGGATAAATCGAAGGAAAAAATCTAGAGATCAGCCTGTATTCCGCGTTGGGCTCAACAGATTAGTTGCGCGAACTAGCCGCGACTGGCGTCGCGGCGAACCCCGATGTGAATCTCGCGATTAGCGGTAAGACAGTCTCACGCCTTCGGAAGTTGACCAGCACGATCCCGATTGTCGGCGTGATGAGTGATCCGGTTGCTTACGGACTATTGATCTCGCTTTCACATCCGGGAGGCAACATCACGGGTGCATCCGTAGATCCAGGGATCGAAATCTGGATCAAGCGAATGGCGCTTCTCGAAGAAGCCGTGCCGGGTATGTCCAGGGTCTTCTATGTTGCCCCTGGTTCGACGTGGGGCACGGCAGTTGGGTTCGGGGTCAAGGCTGCGGCTGTGAAGATAGAGGTGGAACTGATTGGCTCCCCGTTTAAAATCCTCATGGCGAGGCTGAATACATCAAAGTCCTTTCCGAAGTGACAAAGCGAGCAGATACCATATTAGTAAGTAGTGCGGCCCAAAACCGCACATATGGAAAGCTCATAGTAAAACTGGCTCAGGATAATTGAATACCTGCTCTATATACATACCGTACCTATGTCGGCGAAGGTGGGCTAATTGTAAATTTCTTAGTCATCGCAGATATTTTGACCTGGGTCGCGGATCAGATTACCTGGATATTGAGAGACGAAAGACCGGGCGATACAATTATATATTCACCAAGACAATATCATCTCTTAATTAACATGGGAGCTGCGAGGACAATAGGATTCGAGTTTAAGCGAAATTTGATCGCTATGGCCGATGAAGTGATCGACTAGCTGTCTGGATGTGAGACCTCCTTGGCGTCTTCAACGATGCGGAGGGCGCGTTTGATGAGACTGGGACTGAGTGGCTTGTAGGTTGGGTTGGCCAGCGCGGGATCGGCTTCGAGGCGCTGAGGCAGCACTATCTCGGGCGAGAGCCCGTTCAGCACGCGCTGCCGGCGGCCAGTGTAGGCGGCGTTGAAGCCGCGCAGCACGATCTCCAGGTCACTGGCTGAACTTCCGCTCCCGATTCCACGTTTCCTTCCTAAAATCTCGGCGGAGGTATCGATGCTGAGTGGCTGCTGGCTCTACAAGAGCCCTCAGGGGGAATTCCGCATTGAATGGACTCGGATCGGCGCGCGAAGTTGCTTTGCCGTCATCTTCGAGCAGGATCTTCTCGGCTGCTACGACACGGCAACGGCCGCTTTGGCAGCTCTGGTCCAGGGTGAGACGCCGAGGCCTCGGTGTGGGCTGAATATCCAGCGTTTGAATTTGCCGCAGTCCGTGGTGAGCTGGACCTTTTGTCCAGCCACCGACGACCTCGACAGGTCACCTTCCCTCAGGCTTACGCTCAACCCTGCCGCGATGAAGTGCGAGAGCGACGCTTCCGCACCGCCGGAGCAGGCTCTGCATCAGGGATCAAGTCCGTAAAGGGCACGGTGAAGAGCGGCTTATGATAGGCGTCCGCTACGGCGAAGCGGTAGCACTTGAGCTGCGGATTGCGCTCGCAATCGCCTGACGAGGTGAAGCCAGCCCCGCGGCGCGCGAGTGACAACGCTGCGCTGTCATCGGAGCAATCAAGGCCCTGATGGTCCCAGCAGACCACCCCTCTCGGTGATTGAACGTTGAAGAAGTAATGCGGCACGGCTTTCCTCCGCGCCCCCTTAATCTCTCGGCTTCGCCGTTGTCTGTTTTGTTCAAGAGAGTGTTGCACCGATTGATCGGTCTGTCACGCGCGCGAAGCAGACTCAAAGTCGAGCTGGCACGACGGCGCAAGGACCTCGCCCGAGATGCGGCGCTACCGGCGAAAGGGGATCGAGGGGCAGCGGGCGACCTGAACCGATCGGACCCGGCGAGAATCTGCAAGGGTCGTAGGACGGGCAGAGCCCTTCCGTGGCACCATGCGTCCGGACGGTATGGCGAACGAGGTCTCGCGATGACCGAGGCTGATATCCAGGACGCGCTCGGTGCCGTGGAGCGGGCCTTGAAGCACGCTACGGATGCGGAACGCTGCGCCAAGCACGGCCTCAAAGAGGATCAGAGCGGGTCAGCGCATCAGGCATGGTAGTCCGCTTAGATGGTTGGGCGCGATCTAGACCGGCTGGAGGCCAAGCTCAGGCGATGCCTTGCAATAGACCGCTGCCATCGCTCCTAGAAATCTGCCGCTCAACGCCCTGGTGAAAGCTTGCGCAGAGGCGTATTGTGAACCGCAGGATGAACCAAGCGGACGGAGGTCGGTATGACCTTCATCGTTACCGGCTTGAACCTGACAGGGCAGATCCTCATCGACTACGACATAGCGATCGGCGCGTTAACGAAGGCGGCCGAGCTGATCTGGACCGGCTATGCTGACGTGCGGATCGCGGACTGGGAAGGCGTGCAGTACACGCCGTGCGAGCTCGTCTGCCTCTTCGACCTGTAGGTGCTTCACCTTTCTTGGGGGGAATAGTCATGCTGTTCTTCGCTCTCCTATTCGCGGGTCTTGCCATCTTCGGCTTATGCGTTGGCTTCGGCACCATCGGCCGGCCCATGTACGGGCAGGCGCTCAACAGCTACGGCTGGGTGCTCTCCATCAACGGCGCGGCCCTTGCCGCCTACTTCGTGCTCACGCGAGCCCGACGAGCACTACGGGTGCGGCATGGGGCAACCACGAGTGCGAACCACACGCCGCCGAGGTCATTGTTAGATTGAGGCGCTCTCTCCATCCATGCTTCTCGGAAGATCCTCTAAGGAGAGGCACATGCCGAGGTTCAGCGTGAAGCTCGCCGGCGATGGCACCCACACAATCATGCGGGACCACGCCGCTATTGCGTGCGGCATGAGCCTCGATGAGGCGGAGAATTTCGTGACCTTTCTGCGGGTGTCGGCGCGGGTGCGGCGGACGCACTGCCTACCGGAGGCGCTGCGCAGGCGTGGGGCACCGGCCGCCTAGCGTCCGGACCCCTAACGGTGGCGCGGGCGGCTGGGGTGTGATTCACGGCTTCTACGGGAGGGGCCGATGGACCATGTCTGGCTGACGGACGAGCAGTTCACGAAGATCGCACCGCTTCTGCCAAACGACACACGGGGCAAGGAGCGCGTGGACGACCGGCGCGTCATCAGCGGCATCGTCCACGGGCTCAAATCCGGAGGGCGCTGGACGGACGCGCCGCGTGACCTCTACGGGCCGAAGAAGACCCTCTACAACCGTTTTGTGCGCTGGGCGGCCAAGGGGGTCTGGGTCGAGCTGTTTGAGACCCTGGCCCGAGCCGGCGGGCCGCCCTCTCAGGTGTTGATCGACTCCACCGCCGTGAAGGCCCATCGCTGCGCCGCAGGAGGCAAAGGGGGAGCAGAGCCAAGCCATTGGTCGCTCGCGGGGCGGGCGCACGACGAAGATCCACGCCCTCACCGACCGCTTTTGCCGCCCGCTCGCCTTCCTGCTGACCGGCGGGCAGGCCGCCGACTGCACGGCCGGCGCGCTCCTGCTCGAACGCCTGCCCGCCTGCGGCATCGTGCTGGCCGACAAGGGCTACGACAGCGACGCCATACGGCGGCAGATTGTGACAGCCGGTGTCGCGCCCAACATCCCGCCAAACGTCAACCGCCGCTGGAAGCCGTGCTTCTCACCCGTGCTCTAGCGAGGGCGCAACGCCATCGAACGCATGTTCGGCCGCCTCAAGGACTTCCGCCGCATCGCCACCCGCTACGACCGTCTGGCGACCAACTATCTCGCCGCCGTCTGCCTCGCCGCCACCGTCAGCTACTGGTTATGAGGCCGGACGGTAAGGTGGCCGACAAAACGCTGACGGCGCCGATCGCCACGGCGACCCTGACCGCCATCCAGAAGTCGGTCGGCATCGCGCCGCCGGCCCGGCGCCTCGGCGGCAGCTAGCGCTCCCGCCCGCTCGGCCCCGCCCCGATCTGCTCACGGGGGGATGGAGGCGTCACCGATCTGAGCCGCTCAGCAGCTTCTCGACCGTGGCCATGCCGGCGGCATGGGCTTTTGCTTCGGTCGGGTAGCTACGGTCAGAGCGCTGAGTGAGCTTGCCGTGCTTGCGGATCGCCCAATTGTAGGCGCCGCCGTCTTCTTTGGGAGGAAGGACCTCCAGCGTGAAGGGGTGGATGTTCGTCTCGGTGCCGCTCATGGCCGTGTCATGCCATGGGTGTTCAGCGGAGCCAAGGTTCGTCTGTCACCACGATGGCCGTCCCGATCTGCTCATGGGCCGGGGCATCGAACGGCCGATCAAAAGCGGCGCATGTAATCTCCGAGCTCAAGGCTCATCCCCGCTTGGAAACCGATGTGCCATGCCCGGACTTCAGTAGTAGGAATGCCGGCTGCCTGATGCCCCTGGGCCACGATGACCCCGACCTCCTCAAGCCGGCGCACGACGCCCTCAACGCTGCCTGTCTCCGGGCTCAGAGTCTTGATCATCTCGCTCGCTGCAAGCCGGCCAGCTTTTTCGCCTCGTGCGGTGGGAGCGAGCGGCTTGCTATGCGGCGGCACGGGTCTCGATTGCCTCACCTGCGGGAGCCGATACGCAACTTGGCTTGGCGATAGGATGGCCGACCGCGGTTACCGAGCCATGCCGAAGCCGGCGGCGCGGCCGTCCCGCGCCGGGATTCAGGGCACGAAAAAGCCCTCGCCGGTGGACCGGGCTAGCGTATGCTATTAGACGGCCCTATGCCGGACAAGGTCGCCCGACCGGTCTGTGAGATCACCGTCGAAACTTCCCATTCCAGTTCCGATGCCCTGGTGCCGCGAGATGTCCAACGAGCGGAAAAGTCGTGAATGTGAGGCGATCCTGACCTCGGCCGTCGCAAAACTAAGCCTCGTCCGTGAGGGGTGTGCTGAGCGATCGGCAGGAGTGCTGACGCGAGCAGAAGCTGACGAGTTGCGCCGTCTGATCGCGAACCTGGCCCCGGATGTGCAAATGGCGAGCATCGCACCCGATGGCTATGATGGACACTAATTTGATGGCGCCCTCGCGCCCTCAGATTTCATCGATCCTTCCATTTGATGCGGACGCCAATTTCGCCAAACTAGAGGCGAAGCGAGACGCCTTCATGGACGCACGGCGCGACATTGAGACGGTCGTTGTCGGCTCATCACATGGCGATCACGGCGTCGACCCAGCGCTCATCAAAGACAGCTTCAATCTCTGCACGACGAGCCAGGACCTACATCAGAGCGCAATGATGTACGCCTGAGCCGCCCGCAACAACCCGCGGATGCGGCGCGTGATCGTGGTCTACTCACTGTTTTCGTATGGCTTCGATTGCTCGCGAAGTGCGGACAAGGGATGTTGCGTTTCCCTCTGGCGAGCTTTTGGATTGCGGTGGCGTCAGGAACTCGACGGTGTGTTCTGGACGATGAACTGCAATGCTCGTTGGCCGATCCAGCCACCGGTTTCACGGCTGATGGATGGGGGCTTCGAGCGGACGAATGCCATGGGGTTTTTCTCCAATAACCCTGCGGCGCTGGCAAATCGGGTTTCCCGGCACTTGGATTTCAGCGAAGTTCGGTATCGCGAACCTGACAATCTCCTGCATATGCGCTCAATCCTCGCACTGTAAGCGCTGTCTGGGCGACACCTTCCGGCAGACGGTGTGAAGGCGACATACGAAGCGGAATTGGAGCTCCGTCACATGTCGATGTCAGGGCGTATGGCTATGTCGGAGCCGATCCGGCGCCTGGAGCTGTTCACCGGGGCCGGCCGGCGGCGCACGTGGTCTGGTGAGGAGAAGGCGGCCATCGTCGCCGAGAGCGATGGGCCGGGCACCTCGATCAGTGCGGTGGCGCGCCGACATGGATTGAGCGCCTCGCAGCTGTTCACGTGGCGACGCCTGGTGCGTCAGGTTGGGAGACACGACGGCGAGCGTCTACTGCAGTTCGTGCCGGCCGTGATGAGTGTGGGACCACAGGAGCCGACCTCGGCCGAGATGAGCCCCGGGGTGGGGGAGCGATGCGGCTGCCACAGCATCGAAGTCGAGATCGCAGGCGCCACGGTCCGCATCGCTCAGGGCGCGAGCGCGGCTCAGATCGCGGCGTTGATCCAGGTGCTGAAGGCTTGCCCATGATCGGACCCTCCGGTGCGGTGCGCGTGATGCTGGCCACATGGCCGGTAGACTCCCGCAAGGGCATGGACGGGCTGGCCGCTCTGGTCCGGGACGCGATGGGCGCGGACCCGTTCTCCGGCACGGTCTACGTGTTCCGCTCGAAGCGGGCCGACCGGGTGAAGCTCCTGGTCTGGGATGGAAGCGGGCTGGTCCTCGCGACCAAGCGTTTGGAGGCGGGTCAGTTCTTTTGGCCGAAGATCGAGGACGGCGTGATCCGGCTGAGTGCAGCGCAGCTCGCGGCGCTCGTCGAAGGCTTGGACTGGAAGCGGGTCCATGCGGCGCGTGCCGTGGGCGTGCCGGCGGTTGCCGGCTAAGCAAAAAGGCTGGCCAGCGGGCTTCATCGCAGCGGTAAGGCACTGGCGGATCTGATCTCATCTGCTTCGTGGCCGCGCCTGCTTCGCCCTCGTCCGACGATCCCGAGACGCTCAAGGCGCTGCTCGCCGAGGAGCGCGCCGAGAACGAGCGGCTGCGCCAGATCATCCTGGCCATGCAGCGCCACCGCTTCGGCCGCCGCGCCGAGAGCCTGCCTGAGGATCAGCTTCTGCTCGGGCTGGAGGAGGCTGAGCAGGTCGAGGCCGCGGGCTTTGCCGACGAGGAGAATGAACCGGCCAAGCAGGAGGCGCGGAGGGCCAAGCGGCGCACGAACCGTGGGGCGCTGCCCGCCCACTTGCCGCGAGTCGAGCACGTGGTCGATGTCGACAGCCTCATCTGCCCGTGCTGCTCGGGTGACCTGCATCGGATCGGCGAGGATGTATCCGAGCGCCTCGACATGGTGCCGGTGCAGTTCCGGGTGCTGGTGATCCGCCGCCCACGCTACGCTTGCCGCGCCTGCGGGGACGCGATCGTGCAGGCACCCGCGCCGGCGCGGCTGATCGAGGGTGGCCTGCCGACCGACGCTCTCATCGCGCAGGTGCTCGTCTCCAAATATGCCGACCACCTGCCGCTCTACCGGCAGGCGCAGATCTTCGCCCGCCAGGGCGTCAGCCTCGACCGCTCGACGCTGGCCGACTGGGTCGGGCGCGCCGCCTTCCTCCTCCGGCCCGTGCACGCGCGGCTGCTGGAGACGCTCAAGCGCTCGGGCAAGCTGTTTGCCGACGAGACCACGGCACCGGTGCTCGATCCGGGCCGCGGCCGCACCAAGACCGGCCAGCTTTGGGCGTATGCGCGCGACGACCGACCCTGGGGCGGGACTGATCCGCCCGGCGTTGCCTACGTGTACGCGCCCGACCGCACGGCTGGACGACCGATCGCGCATCTCTGCGGGTTTGCAGGCGTGCTCCAGGTCGACGGCTACGCGGCCTACGAGAGCTTGGCCAAGGGCGGCGCGGTGCGGCTGGCCTACTGCTGGAGCCATGTGCGTCGGCAATTCTATGACCTTGCCACGGCCTCGCCGATCGCCACAGAGGCGCTGTCGCGCATCGCCGCGCTCTACCGGATCGAGGCCGATATCCGCGGGCGTCCGGCCGAGGAGCGACGGGCGGCCCGTCAGGAGAGAAGCCGGCCGGTGGTCGAAGCGCTGGAGCCGTGGCTGCGGGAGAAGCTCGACCTTTTGAGCCGCAAGAGCAACCTCGCGGAGGCGATCCGCTACGCCCTGAGCCGCTGGGCGTGGCTGAGCTTGCTCCTTGATGATGGGCGCGTGGAGATCGACTCTAACACCGTCGAACGCGCGATCCGGCCTCTGGCCCTCAATCGCGCGAATGCGCTCTTTGCCGGATCCGACCGCGGAGGCGAGCACTGGGCGGTGATCGCCTCGCTGATCGAGACCTGCAAGCTCGTCGGCGTCGAGCCGCAGGCCTACCTGGCCGACGTCATCACCCGCATCGTCGAGGGCCATCCGCAGCGGCACCTCGATGATCTGCTGCCATGGGCTTACCAGCCAACACCAGCCCTCAAAGCCGTGGCCTGACGACAGCGCTTACGATCAAAGGCCGGATCAAGTTCGAGTTCGCCGGCACGGGCGCCGCACGGATCTGCCGAGCCTGGGCGCGGCTGGCCGAGGATCCGGAAGAGGTCGTCGAGTACGTCTCCCCGCCGTTCGCCAGCATCACGCCGAAGAACAACCCGCTCTGGAAGTCCGACCCGGACCAGCAGCACGCCTACTACGCCGGGCGCGCCCTGTGCCGCCGGCACTTCCCGGACGTGCTGCTCGGCGTCTACGCGGACGATGAGTTGGAGGCTGCCTCGCGCGGCGACGAGGCCGCCCGGGACGTGACCCCGGCGAAGGGCTTGGCCGCGCGGCTCGACGCGCTGGCAGGCAAGCCCGCGCCCCAGGAGGTCGAAGAGGCCGAGGTCGCCGACGACCTAGAGGCTCAGGCTGCCGCCGGCGAGGGGCGTCAGGACGATGCCGAGATCGATGCGACCGGCCCGGACTACAACCGTGGATTCCGCGACGGCGAGGCCGGCACGAAGAAGTGCTTGAGCGACGAGATCCGAAGCGACCCGGCCCGGTTCGCGACCTGGGAAGCCGGCCACCGCGACGGAACCGCGGCGCGCGAGCGTGAGGGGGCGGTCGCGTGATGGCCTCCGATGAGCAACTCATCGCGGACCTCACCGCGTCGCTGCGTCAGACGCTCAGCTACCTAGAGGCCGACGCCGGCCGTCAGGACCAGGACCACACGATCGGGACGATCCGGACCGTGGTTCTGGACACCAACGAGACTCGCATCTTCGATGGCGATGAGGCGAACCGCGCGCTGCGGGCAGCCTCCGCCCGCCTCGCGACGATCCAGCCGCGGCGGCCCGGCCTCCTGCTGCCGATCACGGTGGCGCAGGCCGAACGCCTCCTCTCGGGGATGGCGGACCTTCTGTGCTGGGCGCGCGGCTTAATGGCCGCCAGGCCGGACGACAGCGACTCGCACCCGATGGGCGTGAATCGGACCCGCGATCTGAGGCTCGCGCTGATCGACGCCATCGCTGTGGCGCGCGGCGAGCCGGAGCCAGGGGAGCTGCCGTTCTGATGTCCGGCATCCTCACCTCCAACGTGCACCGCCTCGCCGAGGCGCAGAACTGGCGCTGCTGGTGCGGCTTCCACATGCCGCCGCGGCACTCGGGCCGCTTTGAGATCGACGCCGTGATTGGCACCGATGGAAACGCGTGGCATCGGCGCCGCCTCGTCGACATGCGCATGGTCACGCCTGAACACGTCGTACCGCAATGCGATCCGGGACGGACGACCCGGCCAACCTCGCGGCGGCCTGCCGGTTCTGCAACGAGTTCCGCTCGAACCACCCCGCCGAGGTCGCAATCCATCGGATCAGCCGGATGCTCCGGCGCGGTACGCACCCGTTCCAGGTCTGGGAGCGCGGCCGGACCTTCCTTGGCAACTGCCGGATGCCGAGCATCGAGAAGCCCTCTCGCGCGCCCGCAGCCGACGATTGGCCGGAGATCCGCCTATGAGGATCCTCGTTTGCGGCGGCCGCGACCTCGACCCGGCCCTCGTCTGGAACTGGCTGAAGGCGAACGCGGCCGAGGAGTGCGCCGACGCGCTCGATCGCGCGCAGCATGTGCTGATCTCGGACGTGATCCAGGGCGGCGCGACCGGTGCCGATTCCGGTGCGGCTGACTGGGCGCGCCAGCGAGATCCCGAGTTCGTTGACCACGTGCTCGAGGAGATCACCATCGGCGAGGAGCCATGGCCCGACGTCCACTGCTTCGGGCTGACCGCGGGACGGCTCGCCAATCCATCCGATGGCGCGGGGGCGCTCGCGCATCCCGGATCACGCGATGCCAGTGCTCTGGAAAGCTAGCACGACAGGAGGGGCAGCATGACGCCTCCCGCGAAAGGCCCCGGCCGGCCCATCTTCTGCTTAGAGCGCGGTCTAAGGCGTTGGGCCAGAACTCGGACGATAGGAATCCAGGGCAATGTAAGCCTCGGTGCCCGTGAGTCCCAGCCGTTCCATATCATCCAGCAGCGCATCTATGTCCCCGTCAGGAACTGGTTCGCCACTCTCCTTCTTCGCGATGAGGACTCTGGCCAGATCCTCCCCTCGAGCGGCTTCAACACAGGTTCAGGGGAATCGGGGAAGGGCATTTTGAGCCTCTCGAAGACGACGTCCAGATCAGATTGGACCTGATCGTGGCGAGGGACAACGGCCGACCTCGCCTTTTCGACGAGCACGGTGTTCACGCGACCGCGGCGACGAGCGGGAGGGCAGCGTGATACAGGCCTATCCGCTCCAGTGGCCCGACTTCATCCCGCGCTCGACGCGCCGGGAGCAGGGCAAGTTCAAGAAGACGCTCGCGGCCGCCCTGGCAAACGTGCGCGACAGGCTGCGCCTGTTCGGCTCGGACAGCGGCAAGCCGGTCGCCGACATCGTGCTCTCGTCGAACGTCCCGCTCGGGCACGAGACGCCGGCCGACCCGGGAACGCGGTGTGGTTCAAATGGGACGGCGAGTAGCGCTGCATCCCAGTCGACCGCTACGCGACTCCAGCCGCCAACCTCCAGGCGATCCACCACATCATCGAGGCACGCTGCGTCGAGCTCCGGCACGGGACCCTCGCGCTGGTGCGCGCCTCGATGCGCGGATTCCAGGCGCTGCCGGCGCCGGGCACGAAGCCCTGGTGGGAGGTGCTCGGGATCTCCGAGCTGTCAAACCGAGAGGCGATCGAGGCGGCATACCGCACACTCGCTCGCGACCGCCACCCGGACCGCCCGGGCGGCTCGCACGACATGATGGCCGACCTCAACTGGGCGTGCGACGCCGGGCTGAATGAGAAGGGAGGAGGCAGTGCCGCTTGAGAAACAACGCCGCCGCGGCATGGTCCTCGTGCCGCTGGCCTACCGGATCGAGGACGCGGCCGCCGCCATCGGTATCGGCCGGTCGACGCTGTCCGAGTACATCAAGGACGTGCGGATCCCGTCGCGGAAGATCGGCAACAGCACTGTCATCCGTCACTGTGATCTGGAGGCCTTCCTTGACGCGGCGCAGCTCTCGGCCGCCACGAAGGACGCCCAAAGGTCCATGAGCTGACGGCGCTTCTCCAGGGCGTCGCCGCGGCGATAGGCGAGTTCAACCTCGTCGCCGACCAGATGCGCGAGGGCAGCCTCCGCCAGTTCACGCGGGAAGTCGGTTTCGTCGCCGACCCAATCCCGGAATCTGGATCGGAATCCGTGGGTGGTGATGCCTTCGACCTTGGCCCGTCGATAGAGCGCCTCGAACACCATGTCGGAGAGCATTCCGCCTCGACTGTTCGTGAACATGAGGTCGTCGTGGCCGATCGCGGCCAAGCGCGGGGCGAGCAAATCGAGCGCCGCGCGCGATAGCGGTACCCGGTGCGGCCGCCCGCCCTTCATCCGCTCGGCGGGCACTGCCCAAATCGCCGCTTCCAGATCATCTTCATTCGCCCGCATGCCGCGGACCTCGCCGGACCGCGCGGCGGTCAGGATGATGAGTTCGAGCGCGCGCGCGGAATCGGCAACGCGAGTGCGCAACGCGGCGACGAACGCCGGCACCTCCGGGTAGGGCAGGGCAGGGTGGTGGCCGCGAGACAGCTTGCCGGGCTTCGGCAGCGCGTGCTCCAGGTGCCCGCGCCAGCGCGCCGGGTTCTCGCCTTCTCGATGGCCCTCGACCTTCGCGGCGTCGAGGATGCGCTCGATCCTGCCGCGAACCCGCGTCGCCGTCTCGGGCTTCTCGCGCCAGATCGGGCGCAGCGCGGCCAGCACGTCCGTTGTCGTGATCTCGGAGACCGGCTTGTCCCAGAGGCCCGCAGCGTAGGTCGTGAGGGTGTTGCGCCACCGCTGGCGGTGCCTGGCGTTGCGCCAGCCGCCGGCACGCTCATCCATGAAGGCCTCGGCCACCTGGGCAAAGGTCGGCACGCGGCGCGCACTCGCCGGGTCTGGCTCAGGAGCTACGGCCTGGCGCGCCTCGACCGGGTCGGTGCCCTGCGCCGCTATCGCGCGAGCACGGCTGGCGTGTTCGCGTGCCTGTGCCAGCGAGACGGTGCGCAGCGGGCCGAGACCCATCTCCCCGGCGGCGGCCGGCGAGCCGATAGAGATAGACCCAACGCTTCCCGCCATTCTCTTCGACGACGAGGTAGAGCCCGTCGCCGTCGGCGTGGCGTCCCGGCTCGATGAGTGTCTGGACCGTCCGCGCCGACAGCCGGTTGATCGCGCGCGCCATCTACCCCACCAACCCCACCAAGATCGGGGCGGACCACGCCGGACCGGCATGGACCGATCCGCTTAGATCGACCCGCAAGTCGCGGTGTGGCAAGAGGGTTGCTCGGACGGTGGCGGACGGATCTGGACTAGGGTGGATTGAGCCTCGGCGGACACCCCTTCCGCCAGCCGGCCTTGCCTGCGCGTCGCAAATCCCGCCGGTCGGCGGTTTAGCCGATCATCTGCCCCATCAGCGAACGGGATGCGATGGTCAAGGAAGCACCGACTGTCGCGGAGCTTCGCAGGGCCGCGGAGACCAGCAACCAAGAGAAGAATGCCGCGGTCGACGCGGTGCTGGCCAACCTCGCCGCCGAATCGTACCCGCCCGCCAAGGGCGGTACCGTCGAACGCGTCGAGACATCTCGGACCAACACCCGTGCCGACGAGCCGTCGTCCGCCAAAAAGGTAACTGACGCGTGCACCATGGTCCGGACCGCGAAATCGCGGGCGCATTCGGTGAAGGGATGAGCGGCATCCATCCCAATCTTGACCCAGAGGCGACCGCCAAGCGCCTGATGGAGCGATTGCGTAGTTTCTCGCAGGGACTTGGCATGAGCGACACGGATGCCCGCCAGATCATCGATCGTGTGATCGCCTCCGACCCGTCGGCGGGGGATGGGCACCTCATGGCGAAGGCGCGCACCTGGATTCTGACCGCGCTGGCGTAGCGGCAGTTGACGACACCGATCCGATCCTTGAGGCGAACGCCACGCCGCGGGCCGCCGGCGTCGATTTGGCTCCGATCGGCAACTTCGGCTGGGCCTGAAAGCCGTCGCCTCCTTCAAGGAAGCGACTTTGACTCGCTCAGGAACGCCGCCAATCGGCCAAGGCCGCGGCTTCGGCAACTTCGATCCACGCACTCTTGCACGCGCCATACGCGTGGGAGTCGTCAGGATGAAGCGCTCGGCAACGAGCCTTTTCGTGCTCGTAGGCGGCAACAATCGCCGGTCTTTTGCGAAGGTAGTCACGAAACGCGAGGTGGCGGTCGATATCCGGCGCACCGACACCGTAGCAATGCAGTTGAACAAGACGCAGCCCGGTGTCCGGCTCAGTCTTCGTGGCGTAACGCCGTCCAGAGAGCCCGAATTCACCCCACCACTCGTAGCCGACCTGTTCGAGATCATTTCTCCTGAGGTCCAAGTCATTAAGATCTCGGACGACAGGCAGGAGGTCGAGAATGGGCTTTGCCCTCAAGCCTGGGACCGCCGTTGATCCCACGTGGTGGACGGTCAGCAGGTTTGGGCCTAGTGCAGCCTGCAGAACCGAAGCTTCTGTCTGGGCCATTGCCGACCACCGAGGGTCGTGATCGACCAGCGCGACCTTAAGGGGTGGCGGCATCGGCTTCGGCGATCCCATTGACCGATACGCCGCGTCGCACTCGCTGCTGCGGCTTCGCAAGAGGTCGTCGAGCGCTCTCCCGCGCCATCCGGATCGCAATCCGACCGGCAAGCATCCACCCAACCGCGACGTTCAGCGGCTCGCTTTTGCTACTCCGTACCGGGCAGAAGGACGCTTGTCCGCTTCGGACAAGGTCTACCGGAATATCGGATGGTCCTCTCGAGATCGAAGCCGGTCCGTGTTGGCTATCCTGCGGCAGGCTTCCAACCAGACAACGAGTCGGCGTTGCGTCGCTCATCGTCCACCCTTTACGGGCAACAAGCTTTTGCGGTCGATTTCCGGCATCTTCGTCATCTGGTCCAAGGGCACGACCGCCATCACGTGACCATCCGGCATCTTGATGACGTTGAACTGCTTGCCGGTGACCTTATCGGTCGCCATCGCGACCATGAGCTGCATCGGCTCGAACGGCGTGACGACAAAATCGTGCCCCCAGGCGCCGACAATGCTCGATAGGGACGCCATGGCGACGCCCGTACCGGCCAGGAGTGCGACAGCCGGCAGAATTGCGCGCCTCATGAGACATCCCTTCCGGTTCGATCGTTGGGACTTCGCGGCCCGCGCTGAGCAGTTACCGGGACTGGATCATCGTCGCCCGCCCCGGATCGGAGAGTCGACGTCGAAAGAGGAGCACGGCAAAAGGAATCACGATGACGCCGTCTGCGTTCCGATCGTTGCGGCAACCGTCGGTGCCTTCAGTCGGGGTGGGGGCGCAATGAGCGGGGAACGGGTGATGGCGCAGGCCGAACAGCGGCGCTCCCAACGGCGGATTGCCGTTAGGCCCATCCGTTCAGTCCTGTACGCGCTGCGTACCACGTTCCGGATTGCAGGCGCGCTCGTGCTCGGTGCCGTCGGCATCCTGTTTCTGAACTACGTCGTGCTTTCGACGGACAAAGCGCACGCCTATCGCAACCTCGATCCGAGCCTCGCCGAATGCCGCGCTGGGCTCGGGGGGGTTGGACGGTCCTCGCCGATACCGGCCGCGAGACCTTGCGGGCGACGATGGAGTCCGACGGCGACGGCTGGGTCGACGCCAGCAACGACGAAGGCGCTGCGATCGCGACGGATGCGCGGTGGGCGACGCGGCTGCGCTGCGCCCTTCAGCGCCACGTTGTCCCGGCCCGCGAGGCCGGCGGCCAGGACCTGTCCTATCACCTCGGCTTCATCGAGTTCCAGGAGGACGGCGAACCTTACGCACTGGTCTCCCGCGAAGGGGCGAACGACGCCGCCATCGACAGCGCGATGCTTCGGCACGCCATGGAGACCGAGATGCGGGCCAAGAACATGCCGGCCACGATGGTCAAGCCCGTCATCACTCAACTCGACGCGTTGAAGACGCATCTTTCGACCGGGTCGCACTACGTGATCGCGTTCGTCCACGGCTGGCGGCACGACGCGCGGATCGGCGACGGCAACGTGGCGGACCTTCGCCTCTACGCGGCCCACGCTGCCCGTTTCCTCGCACAGCGCTGCCCGAGCGACCCGAGTGTCTGCGACATGGACGTGACGGCCATCTATGTCGGCTGGCGCGGGGCGCGGGTCGACGAACGCGGCCTGCGGCGCTGGTTCGGCGACGCGATCGGTGGGTTCTTCGGAAATCTGTCGGCCGGCGCCACCCTGTTCGATCGAAAGCCGGTGAGCGAGGCCGTTGCCCCTGCGGCGATCTCAGCCCTCCGCACACTTGAGACGACCCTCAGCGCGCCGGGGTCGCACAACAAGCTGATCGTTGCCGGGCACAGCCTCGGCGGCAACATGCTGGCGAGCGGGCTCAAGGACGACGTGGTCAAGGCGGTGCGCCGCCATCGGTTCGGAGAGACGTTGCCGCCGGTCCTCGGCAATCTCGTGGTCCTGATCAATCCTGCCTCCGAGGCGAGCAAATGGACCGCGATCCAGCGCGAGGTCTGGATGAAGCTGGCGGACCATGCCGACGCGAACACGCCGGCCTCCGAGGTGGCGCGCGACGACGGCTACTTCCCGGCCGACCAGAGGCCGGTCCTGATGTCGGTGACTGCGGCCCTGGCTTTCCCGGCGGGCGGGCTGCGACCCGGGGATTGCGCGTGGATCGGCCTCGATGTCGACGACGCCTTCGCCACCGCCCGCCGGAAGATCCGGAGCCGGCTCGTGGCGACGGACAGCATGTTCGATGCGGGCGTCGACTACGATTGGGCGACGCATGACCTGTTCCCGACCTTCAAGTTCGATTTTCGCCCGGCCGCGAGCTTTCTCGACCGTGTGGCGGCTCGGTTCGAGGGCCGCCAGCCCCGTGGCGAAAGCTGCAGTCCTCCTCCCCCGTCGGCCTCGGTGCCAGCCTGCTGACGCTTCCGATGCGCACCCTGTCGCTGCTGGCTGCAACCTTCCCCTTCCAGAACACCGCGCGCGAGGATTCGCACACCATCGGCAATCTCGACCCGCCGCGGCCGGCGGCCGGCGTTCTCGCGGATGCCCAACCGTCAGCTGCGCCATTCGGCACGACCCACGAACTCCTCGGGCTCGATGCGCCAGGTCTCGAGCGGCACCATCCCTATGCCACCCTCGCCGATGCCGCCCTCGACTGCCCGCGATCCGACCATTGGCTCACCCGAGCCCGAATGGCGCGCACTGACCGGCGCGGCTACTTCTGGGACAGCGCCGACCTCGTGCCCGGTCGGTCCGGCGAGAGTGGCCCGGCCGCACGCTTCCTGCACGGCCTTCAGTTGACCGGTATCGCGCCGATCACCCGCCCCAACGACCCTTTCTGGAATGTCCGGGCGTTCGACAACGCCCTCTCGCGTCACGACGGCTACCGGTTATCCTCGTTCATCTGTGCCTTGAACCAACTCGTCATGGACGACATCACCGACGCTCCATCGTCCATGATCGATCATCGGGACAGTCAGGCCCCATAGAGTTTCTCTGAAAGGCCGGTTTCGGAAGCGCTTTCCCCGAAGCGGGAAGTCGTTCCTCCACCCGCACCCGTCATCCATCGCTGCGCCACCAAGCCGGACTGCGCGCAGTCGGCCATGGCTTTCGGGTCAGGTTGGCGACCGGCGCTTCGTGATGCCTTTCAGGTCCGGGCTCCGAGTTCCGAACAGGTAGGGTCGACCAGCGGGAACTATATATTTTCTCGCGCGGCCTGTTCTGAGCACGCCTTTGCGACCTCCGAGATCGGCAAATTCGAGTGGCCGGCCGCTTTCGAAGTATCGTCCAGGCAAGAGCGCACGCGATCCCGCGAAGCATTTCCGCCACTCGCCGCGTCGAGCTTGCTGAGTAGATTGTCCTTTTCCGTGGGCGATGCCGAAGCCCAAGATTGCATTGTGTCTCCCGCGTTCAACGCGAAAACCGGCGTCGCCACGACAACGAGAGCGAGTCCACCGACGAGAAGAGAGCGCATTGTCATAGCCTCGGACGACAGCATTTCTGCAGTTGCTCTCGGGCTTCCATGAGGAAATGGCTACGGTCGACGCTCGGCCCGCACCCATTCCAGCCCACGAGCAAGAGGGTCTGCGAACTGAAATAGGTTTTGACCTGTCTTGACGGAGTGCCGACGACTTGGGGCAAAAACGCACAGCTCCCTTTCGCCATCGTGGCGGGTGTCGCGTGCGCGTCGGGCATCAGCCCTGTCAACTCACTGCACCAAGGCGGCCTCGGAGGTGCTTCGACGTCGAGAACGAGGCGTCCGAGCCGAGAGTGTATTCTTCCGGCTCGGCGGTATTGGGCGGAGATCATGCAATAGCCGTCGTCCGCCTCAATGGCCGGGCGTTCTGGAAGTGGACGGTCCTAATTCCACCCCGATCGATCATTCGGCGTGCGACCCAATCTTGCCGGAAAGGCACCCCGTTGATGCTCTCAGACGCGGACATGCAGGATGCACAGCCAAGGGCAACTCAGCGCACCCACCCCGCCTTGATCGCTGCGGCAACCTCCTCGACGAACAGGCGCGTCTTAGCGGGCACCAACCGTCCGGGCGGCATCACGGCGTAGATACCGCCGTCTTCCTGCCCACCCCAGCCCGGCAGCACCTCGACCAAACCGCCCCCGCGCAAGGCCGGTCCCGCCAGCCAGTCCGCCGTGAAGGTGATGCCGGCGCCGTCGATGGCCGCGGCAAGCAGCACCTCCGAGTGGTCCGCGACCAAGGTGCAGTCGGGGCGTACCGTGTGCCGCCGGCCGCCCTTCGTCAGCGGCCAGTCGGGCCATGCCGCGTAACCGGTGAAGCCGAGGCAAGCATGGTTCGCAAGGTCGGCGGGAGCCACGGGGGTGCCCCGCTCTGCCAGATAGCCCGGCGAGGCGACAAGCAAGGTCCGATAGGTCGCAATCTTGCGCGTGGTCAGCGTGCTATCGCGCGGCTTGCCCGCTGCGACCCGGATCGAGACGTCAATCCCTTCGGCGACGAGGTCGACGAAACGGTCTGTGAGGCGCAGGTCTAGTCGGATCAACGGATGCCGTGCGAGGAAGCCGGGCAGAAGCGGCGAGACCCACTGGCGCCCGAAGGTCAGCGGCAGGGAGACCCGCACAAGGCCCTGCGGGCTTGCGGCGTGATCGCTGGCCTCACGGCTGGCGCTCGCCAGTTCCTCCAGCAGAGCCTGGATGCGCCGGCAGTAGGCCGCGCCGACCTCCGTCAAAGCCACGCGCCGGGTGGTCCGCGACAGCAGGCGAACGCCCAGGCGCTGCTCCACCTGGCTCACCCGCCGCGACAGCACGGAGGCATCCCGGCCGAGGGCCTCCGCGGCCTTGGCGAAGCTGCCCGCTTCGGCGACCGCCACGAAGGCGATCAACTCGTCCAGACTGATCTGGTCCAAAAATTCCTGCATGTTTTGCACGAATGAAATGCAAAAATCCCGGATTAATCCGGTCGCGTGCAAGGCGTACCCCGGGTGCATCGAAACGTCGAGGAGACAAGACGGATGAGCACCTTTCTCAGCATCGGATCCGGCCCGGGCATGGGCCTCGCGACCGCGGAGCGCTTCGCCCGTGGGGGCTTCCAAGTCGTTCTGAGCGCCCGCAACGAGGACAAGGTCAGGGACCTCGCCGAGCAGCTCAAGGCCAAGGGCCACAAGGTCGAGGCCCGCACGGTCGATGCGGGCGATCCGGTCAGCGTCGCAAAGCTAGTGGAGGGCGTGGAGCGTGACTTCGGCGGCATCGACGTGCTGCACTTCAACGCCGCCTCGATGCGCAACCAGACCTTGGCCGACCAGCCGCGCGACAGCTTCAACACCGACCTCGCCGTCAACATCGGCGGTGCCGCCGTCGCTGCCCAGGCCGCGGCGCCGAAGATGCTCCAGCGCGGGACTGGTTCCGTTCTGTTCACGGGCGGCGGCTTCGGGCTGCAGCCGCACCCGGAATACTTGTCGCTCAGCATCGGCAAGGCCGGAATCCGCGCCCTGGCGCAGGGCATTTTTGAACCGTTCAAGGAGAAGGGCGTGCATGTCGCCACCGTGACGGTCGCGGGCTTCGTCACCACCGCCGAGGACGTCAATGCGGTGGCCGAGCACTTCTGGCAGCTCCACAGCCAGCCGCAGGGCTCCTGGGAGGTCGAAGTCCTGTACACCCCGACGGCCTGAGCCATTTCAGGGTGACCGACGACACGCACGCCGATCGGAGCAACCGGAGACAGGCGATGACGACGCAGACGTTGAAAGGCCAACGCTGCCTGGTCGTCGGCGGAAGTTCCGGGATCGGACTGGCCATCGCAGAGGCGGCCAAGGACGCCGGCGCCGAGGTCACTGTCGCGTCCCGCTCCAAGGAAAGGCTGGACGCCGCACTCGGCGCGCTCGGGGAGGGCGCCAGCGCCGCCGTGCTAAACACCGGCGACGCCGAGGGCATCGCGCGCTTCTTCGCCGATCGGGCTCCCTGGGACCATATCGCGGTCTCGGCGGCCCAGACGGCGCGGGGACCCGTCCGCCAGCTGGACCTCGATGCCGCCAAAGCGGCCATGGAAAGCAAGTTCTGGGGGGCCTACCGGATCGCACGGTCCATGCGCATGCGGGAGGGCGGCACGCTGACCTGCATCTCGGGCTTCATGAGCGAGCGGCCCCAGGCTGCCGCCCCGCTCCAGGGCGCCATCAACGCGGCGTTGGAGAGCTTGGCGCGCGGGTTGGCGCTCGAACTCGCGCCTACCCGGGTCAACACCGTCTCGCCCGGCTTGATCGAGACACCGCTCTGGTCTCGGATGCCCGACAAGGATCGAGCGGCCATGTACGCCGGCGCGGCCGAGAGGCTGCCGGCGCGGCGCGTGGGCCAGTCCAAGGACATCGCTAACGCGGTCTTGTTCCTCGCCACCACCCCGTTCGCGACAGGATCGAACGTCCGCGTCGACGGAGGCGCCACCATCGTCTGAATGAAGTCGAAGGCTTCGGACCTGCCCAAATTTCAAGGGTATGGTGGACGCTCGGATGCCGAATTATCGGCCGCAGCCCAGCTCGGCTTCCCCGAGGACGATGTCCATTCCTGGGTCGGCACTCACCCAAAGCCGACAGGCAGGGCATCGCTCCGAGACGTTCATTCGTCCTCGACCCATGGCAGCCGTGCGGGCCGGCGCTGGTGCATCTTGAAGCGTCTCCTCCGTCGTTGTCAGGCAATTCGGCAGAGGAAGAAATGGCGATCCCGGCGAAACGACTACCCAACGGCCATCAAGCGCGTTTGGCCGAAGCGCTCACATATCTGGCAAAATTGTCGAGAATGGCCTGCCAACCGCTGCGCTGCTGATCGACGGGAAAGCTGGTCTCGGGCGCGAACGACACCCGGAGATGCGTATGCTTGCCTTGGGGCGTGAAGCTGACGGACACCTGACGTCCGCCGAGGTCATAGTCGAGCCGCTCGTGCTCGATGACCTTGGTATAGGTGCCGGCGAAGTCGAAGCCCATGCTTCCGTCCTTGGCTTCCATGCGCGAAGTGAACTGTCCGCCTTCTCGAAGGTCCACACTCGCTTTTGGGCAATGCCAACCGTCTGACGCGAAATTCCAACGCGTGATGCGGTCGGGAGAAGTATAGGCAGCCCAGGCTTCGGCGACGGGTACAGGCACCGTGGTTTCCACGACGATCCGCTCCTGCTCCATCGAAGCCATCCTTAATATTATTGAACCGCTACTGAGAATATCACGAAAAATCTATGCAGTATAGAGCAAGACTTTATGGAGTTAGCGAGCGACGGCTTGTTCGCTTTGGATCGCGAACAGGCGCGGTGCCAACGTCGGTTTCAAGGCTTTGGCGCTCAGATCCAAACGGGCTGAAAGCCACCCAGCCCGGGAGTCGGACGGCGTGCCGTCTTAGACCGCGAACCCGTCGACGATCAGCTTCACCCGCATTTGACCTGATCGGCTGGCTTTGGACCGGGCTGATTGAGAGGATCGGCCAGGACCGAAGGAGTTGGACATGCGGCGAGGTCAGAAGACGAACGCGGAGCAGGTCGCGACGAACCCGCTGGTCGTCGGCTCCCTCGGCGGCATCACCTTCCTGGTACTTGGCCTCAACATCCCCCACGGCCTGGAGCCCGTCATGAAGGCCCTGGGCGCGGCCTCTCCGCAGCTCGGCCTGCTGTGCATCGGGGCAGAACTCGAATTCGGCGTTGCGCGCCGGTGGGTCAGGCCAGGCCTCACCTCGACCGTCGCGAAGGTCCTGGCGATGCCCATCGCGACCGTTCTTGTATCGATGTTGACCGGGCTGAGAGGGCCAGCGCTGACGACCGCGCTCCTCATCCAAGTTCTGCTGCCCGCCTCGTCGGCCTACATTCTGGCGCGTCAGCTTGGCGGAGATGCACCCTTGATGGAGGGCATCACGGCGCCACAGACCGTCCTCGCCCTGGCAGCGAACCCACTGATGCTGATCGGCCTCGCCGCGGTCGTTCAGTTCTGACGGCGATCCCGCATCATCACCGCAAGCCCCGTAGAGGTCGGCGGCTCTCTCACCAGCAGAAGACCATCACAGGAGAAACAGGATGTCAAAGACAGAATACGCAGCGATCAGTCATTATCCGGTGCCTTCGACCTAGGACATGCCTCAAGACATCCGGGCGCGCATCCTTGCGGTTCAGGAAAAATCGGGCTTCGTCCCCAACGTATTCTTGATGTTGGCTTACCGTCCCGACGAGTTCCGGGCGTTCATGGCCTACCACGACGCCCTGATGGACAAGGACGGTGGCCTCGCCAAGGCCGAGCGCGAGATGATCATTGTCGCCATCTCCGCTGTTAATCAGTGCCAGTATTGCGTCATGGCCCACGGCGCATCCTGCGCCGTCGTGCCAAGACTCCACCCTGCTGGCCGATCAAGTCGCCGGGAACTTTCGTAAGGCGGACATCACCCCGCGCCATAAGGCGATGATCGAGTTCGCCATGGAGGTTTCGCAGCAGGCGCATCTGATCGGCGAGGCCGATAGGGTGGTGTTACGTGGACACGGGTTCAGCGATGACGACATCTGGGACACGGCCGCCATTTCGGTGTTCTTTGGTATGTCCAACCGGCTGGCCAACTTCACCAGCCTTCGGCCAAATCCGGAGTTCTACAGGCTGGGTCGCGCGTAGCGGACCCTTTCAAGCGGCCTTGCAAGGCCATTCGGATGGCTCACATAGGTTCACGATCGAGCGACTGTCTCCGGGCGGCCGACCGACCTCCGCACATCACCGCGCGCGAACGTTGCTTGGTCGTCAACGCGTGTCTGCATTCGGATAGCGATGTTCGCTCCCCGAACGTCCGGCTGGGGTCAGAAGCGGAACGGCGGTCGAGAGCGTTTCACCGTCAATCCGATTTTAGACGGCGGATACACCCAGACGCACATAGGCGCGGATCCGGCGCATAACACCTGTCAGTCGTGTGGGATGTTACTGATGGCCTCAAGTGCAGACAATCGAAGCTGTCCTAGCAGCTTGACATCGTTTTCCTCGCCAGAACAGGCATAAGCGACAGGATGTAAAACTAATCACCCTAAAAAATTTTGCATTCATGCGTATCAGTTCGAAGACGGTCTGCGAAAAATCGCGGATGGACGCGGGCAGAACATTTCAAGATAATCATTGACCGATTTTAACTTCAATTTACTGGATATTGTGTCGAGTATCTCGGACAGTAATCTTGGATTCGGCGCTATGCAGGATATCGATCTTAGCGTTTAGGTATTCGAAGAGGCCTCTAAGTGATTCCCGGCTGGATGAGTAGCCCGTCGCGTCGACCGTACCCTCAAGTTCGCAGTTTTTACGCGTGGACATCTGCAAATATTAAAGAGACATTCGCCCGAAAACAATTGTCGAGTAGTCGCGATAGATGCGACGCGTGAAGCCAAGCCGCGATTGAACTCTTTGTCATTTCGCCCGGATACTGATACGTCCTTTGGTTCAGGGTAAGGCGGAAATGGGGGAGCCTTCGCCATGCACATCAATGCTATCAATGGCTTCGAGGAGGCCCAGTGTCGCCTTCGCGCAGCCCTCGACGCTTCTTGCGTCGTGGGGGCTTGGGAGTGGGATCACGTTCAAGGTGTTGTCGTCTATGACGAAGGCGCCGCCAAGCTGTTGACTGGCAAAGCTGATCTGGCCGAGCGCCCGATCAGAGGTCCGATCGCTCTCGCCGCGGTGCATCCGGAAGACTTGACGTGGCTGATGGATCACATGCTCCAAGCAGTCAGATCAGGCGGTTTGGTTCTGGCCGAGTACCGCGTGTTCAAGGCGGACGGCACTGTGCGGTGGCTTCTCAGCCGCGGACGGACCCATTGGGACCACGCGGGCCAGCCCCTGCGCTCGCACGGCATTTTGATGGATATCACGGAGATCCGTGACGGCGGAGACCGCTACGTTCTTGGTGCGGCCTCGGTATCCAGAGATCCGTTGGAGCAAGCGGCCGATCTCGCCATCGCGCTCAAGCAGCAACTCACGGATGACATGCCCGCGGAGATCCATGCTGCGACCGACCTCCTGCTACTCGGACTGGGTCGAGCCCTTGCGCACAGCGAAGCGAACTGATCCGCGCCACGCTCTCCCCCCAGCTGTTGCTTGTCTGACCGTGTCTTTGTTGCCTGACTAAGAATGCATGAATATGAATCTGGCGGCCCGCGAAGGACAATCGGGCCGGCATGCTCCGGCGGTGTCCGCCTAAATTTCTGGGTCTCCTGAAGGTAAGAGGTTTCAACGCGATCTTTTGACGACGTTGCGGAAGGGCTGACGAACGGTCGCTTTGGAGAAGCGCCGACGGCAGTCCGAGCGGGCGGGTTGGGTCATTCTCTGACCGTCCACTTCCGGACAGCGGATATAACGAAGTTCACGTCGCCGCGGGGCGCGCTTGCGCGGTTCTCGAACTTGCGCCATGGCCGCATACCGACCGGGCGGCTCGGTCGGCGTTCCGTGTTTTTGTCTATCTTGAGCAGTCCTACGACGCGTCCTCGTTTCCATCTATTGAATGCGGGATCCTTGACTGAGAAAAGAGATATTGCAGGCGATCAGTCTACCCAATTGCATCAGTGCTTGCCTCAACAACGGGAGCATTTCCTTGGCACGGTCTTGCTCGATCAACGCGTACGCAATCAGGAGATGATCGGCGGCGAGTTCCAGCGTGGAGCCTCGCTGCGTCGTTGGATCCGGCGTTGAGGACACGAAGCGCGCGAGCGTGCCGTAGGCAGCGAGTGGCTCGGAGCCACGGGAACCGAATTCCGTCAGCGAGCCAAGATAGCCGAGGAAGGTATGCCCCGGGGGCCGAACGATGGAACGGCACCGCCAACGACCCAGACGTAACGCCCATCAGCATGGCGCAGACGATGGCGAAGCGTGTACTCGCTCTGCTGGGCATGCGCGTCGCGTACAAAGCTGAACGCTGTTTCCCGGTCGTCGGGATGAACGGCGTCCAACCAACCATGCTTTGTCGCCGAGATCGGCGTCCCTTCCTGTGAAGGCGCACCATTCGGGACTCACGTGGCTTACGCCGCCGTCGGCATTCGTGACAAAGATCATCCGCGGCGCTCCCCGGCTTCCGCTCCGCGGTCACGCTGAAGCCTAAGCGTGGCGCCCAGCGATATAGGATCTCCTTAGAATTTGTCTAAGGCTCCACACCAAAAATGCTGGCGCTCAGCTTAAAAACAAGCTCAGGGAACATTCGCCAGATTGCGTAGCTTCTTAGACCGTTATGGCCAAACCCGGACAGCCCGAACTGGCTATCCTCCAACGGATCGCTGATGCGCTGGGCATACCCGTTGAGCTGCTGTTCACCGACAGCTTGCCGGTCGACGCGGACGAGTGCTTGCGCCTTTGATCCATCATCAAAACGCAAGAGGCGCGTTGTCGTGCCCTTGAAGCGCTGACGGCGATTGCCGACGAAGCAACGTCGTAACCATTTTCTTCGCCTCAGACCGCCGTCTGAAACATCCTGCGGCGTGATCCACACGATCATGCTTACCGACCCGCCAGATGGGAACGGCAACGACGTCCGAGGAGCGGTTTCATCACATCGGCGCGGAGATCGCCGCCCTGCGCCGACAATCGGTCTTCCTGTGCGAGATGCAGGAGCGCATGGGGCCCGCGGACGACGGACAGGTCTCACCGATCGATCCGGACACCTGCTCGATGGCGACGAACGGACTCGGCACCGGTATAGTCGTCTACAAAGTGCAGATCGCCGTCGATCCCGCACAGCACCTCGTCGTAGCTCATGATGTCGTCAACGAGCCCATGATCGGGCGCAGCTTGTGCAAATGGGTAATGGGGTCAGGCGAGCCATCGATGCGAGGGAGGGCGTGGTCTAAGCCGAGCGCGGCTGCTGCAGCGACGATAAGGTTCTGGCTTTGCGAAGGTACGGGCATTGTGCCGGCCATGCTGCGGGCTGCCAAGTTGGGTCGCGCCAGGAAGGCGCTCTTCGTGCGCGTCGATTTCGTCTACGCCGCCGCGGCCGATCACGCGGTTTGTCCCGCCCGCGCTATGCGGACGAAGTCTGCCGTGGGCTCTGATCGACACGGCGACATTGACCACTTCAGCTACCTGGAGGCTCGTCATGCCTGCGCGATGCGGACGCCTGGCACGACCGGGACCGTCAAGTGCTTCAAGCGCTGGAAGCACGAGGCGATGCTGGAGGCCATTCAGAGGCGGCTCGATGCCGTGCCCGACGCGGTGGCGGTCCGGCGCGATACGCACCAGCACGCCCATCCTCACGAAGGGCCT
This sequence comes from Methylobacterium phyllosphaerae, assembly GCA_050632685.1. GTDB lineage: Bacteria > Pseudomonadota > Alphaproteobacteria > Rhizobiales > Beijerinckiaceae > Methylobacterium > Methylobacterium phyllosphaerae_A. The sequence continues at coordinate 2,431,338 of JBOEFT010000002.1, read as the reverse complement.
AAGAGGGGTGAGTGCCGAGATGAGCCGCGCCGACGACGTGAAGTGGATGATTTGGCCGTTCGGCGCTACCTCGCTCATCCAGGCCCTTCAAGCCTGAAGCGGCCCAGCGCGCCGCCGCCATAATCTTTCCGATCGACGCTGGCGGCCACGATCGATACGTTTTCACTCAGCCTCGAAACATTTGAGACATGCGCACCGCTGTCGGCGCTTCCTCATTGCAGCCATTCATCAGCCCTCCGGCAACTTCGGCTGAGGTTGATGAGCAGGCCCAGGCATCATGCCCTGGCTTCGATATTCGGTCCCGTTTAGCTCTGTCGCCAAAAAACGATTCGCCCTTCGACGAACGCAATCACTGACACATTGATCGCTTAGCAAGTCCACGTTCATTAAATAATAAAAATCAAGACGCGCAGGAATCTTCTGATCTTAGTGTGACCACACGGCTACTTTGTATTTAGCGATCAATAATTCACGTGAACGTGTCATTATGTTATATTGAATTTAAGACTACGCCGCCAAATATTCCAACGGCGAATATATTTCGGGGCGAAATTTCATTTGCGGGAGTATTGACGGACGGTTAATGGACGTATACTGATTAAGCGGTTACTGATATTCTGATAGGAACAGCAAATTCGGCTACGCATCAGGCATATGTGGAGGCTGAGATGTATAATTTCAGTTGGCATCAAAGGCACAGTGAAAAAACCAGAATTTCTGCAGATGTGACGCTGTCGATATTATTGGATATTTTTCGTCCTCGAAGTATGCTTGATGTCGGCTGCGGCGACGGTATTTGGCTGCGGCAGGCTGAAGATCTCGGATTGGTTGAATTGAAGGGCGTAGACGGACCTTGGACAGACATGGACAAGTTGTTATTTCCGAAGGAAAATCTTTCGATATTCGATCTTGAAAAGACTTTTACTCTGAATAGAAGGTTTGATATCGCAATCAGCCTCGAGGTCGCTGAACATATCTCTAATGAATCTTCAGACAATATGATTGAAAATCTCATCAGCCATAGTGATATTGTGTTATTTGGCGCTGCTATACCATATCAGGGTGGTTTTCGTCACATCAACGAAATGTGGCAGTCGTGGTGGGCAGATAAGTTCGTGGAAAGAGGCTACCAGTGCTTCGATGTGATCAGGCCCCAAATCTGGAATCGTAATGACGTGCATTATTGGTATAAACAAAACGCGCTTGTTTATGTGAATAGTGAAAGAAAAGATCATTTAAGGAATTTTGAGCGCTACGCAACAGAGAGATCGTTGACCGGATGGCCTTTGGACGTCGTCCACCCGGAAAAATATGAGTCGATTGCCACCTACAAGCAGATAGCATTTAAGCCACTTCTCAGAGAACTTCCGAATGGCGTAGCTGAAAAAATAAAAGGCATGCTTCTCGGGAATAACTAGCCTGATAAAGAAAAAAACCGGTATGGACTGCGATTTGGTTCATGGCCGCGGACGGGGGCTGACGCAAAAGTATCTTCGTCGCGAGGAGGTAGCGGCCAGCAATGGTCTGACGACATCCACATTCAAGACGACGAGCCGCCCGATGGCGTCCGGCTCTACTGGAACCGTCCCGCCATCGCGTAGGCGCCCAGCGGTATCTGGTCGCGCTCGACTGCCGCAAGCAGGAGGCGTTCGGGGGAACGGCAGTAAGCCGTAGGCGGTACGCGGATCCGCGTAGATCGGCGTCCGGCAGGCGCGGTCCGGCGCGCACTCCATCGGCAGCATCAGATGGACGAAATCGAGGGTGAGCCGCAGCATCGCGCCCGAGCCGTCGCGATCGTGCAGGTGCCGCACAATCAAGCCGTTTCAGAGGCAGGCGCCGCGGACTGGCGGACAGGGCTGCCTCGACGCGCCGGCACCAAGGCCAAGCTGAATGCCGCCCGTAGGCGCGTCTACGGTCTCGTGGCCGCGCGTATGAGGCGCGCATGGGAGACCTGCCGCGCGGCACTGTTCACGCTGGAACAGTGCCGCGCGGCTGGGACGGCGCTTAAGGTTGTCTGGTGCCGCGAAGGCCGCTGAAATGCGACCTCTCGGCCCCCCCGCGTCTCAGTTTTCGCGCGCTTCGCGCAGGACAGCGCGGACGTGTCCGGCTGCACAAGCAAGCGCTGTGTTTCGCTTGGCGCCGTTGGGTGCTTCTTTCTCAAAGGACCCGAGCCGGTACGTGATTCGGTGCTCTACAGCTTGCAGCAGCTCCCGAGCCGTGTCGTCTTCGATACTGCGCAGGGTACGCGCGAGATCGAGATACGCACTTCTCATTATGCCAAAAGCCAAGCGTGTCGCGGCGTCATCCGCGATCGGCATCATTTCAGTCATGGCGTGTTCCTTACAAAACACGCTCCCCAGACCGCGGAGTCTATATATCGGCAAATTAGGATTGTAAATACAGCATTCGATAAGACTCCGCGGGCCACCTCACGGCCGCTGTGCGCATGGGAATTTCACATAGGACAATCGTCAGGAGACTTGGCCGTAAAGCCTATCGCGGGGGGCTGCAACGAGGCGGTGTCGCTCCTCATTCCAATAAGCCACGAAGGAGCGGCGTCTTGAAGCCCAAGGCCCGCATCACGGACCGGCTGCGCTGGGTCGGCGAATCCTCGACCTGCTGCCGGTGGGCGCTCACCGACCCCGGCTATTTGGGTTGGCGACCGGAACAAAATCCTCCTGTCGTGGCGCGCCGGGACCGAGGATATGCGCACCCGTCAGCGAAGCAATTCATCCAGCTTTTTGGACTTCGGAGACAATGCCGGGTTGATTCGTCTCGGGCGAAGATGCTCCCTCCGGGCTACGTTGCCGCGGCCCGCCTTCCTCGATCAACTTTTCCCGGCTCACTTTCTCGCTCTCGGCGACCTCCTTCAAGGACGGAACGACACCGTCTTTCTCGACGCCAGTCATCGCGCTCTCCCAGTCTCTTGCGCCTGCGGCGGACGATCAGAGCTGTGGCGGAACCTGATGCCCGCAGGCAGCCCGTGTGCTGCCCAATCTACTGGAATCGAATTACTCGTCGGCGCTTCTCGTTCCACGCGATGCTGTGCGCGAGAGGTGACGAATGAGAAAAATATTCACCTTCGCCAATCTTGCCGCCTGAGCCGCTCGCGAGGTCAGCCAACGGCCACGTAGTGACCTATAATTGATGGTGGTCGCCCCGATGATCCAGCCACACATCGACCGCGCGATTGCGCTGATGCAGGCGATCGCGCGCAAGCTCCGCGCGGACGCCGATGACGTGGGTAGCAAGACGGATCTGTTCGGCTCGGAGGCAGCCAAGCGCACCGCTTGAAGTCCGATTAGGCCGCCAGCTGCAGGCCTTCCTTGTTCCGGCGCCGGACCGCGATGCGCGTTGCCGGGCGCGCCGTCAGCAGCTCGAGCTGCGAGCAGTGCAGGGCCAGGACATTCTGCTCCTCTGCCGTCGCGATCGCCGCCCCGCTAAACCGGCCATTCGTGATGACGCAAGCGGTGGTGCAGCCGACGCGTTCCGCCGCCGCAGCGACTTCCGAAACGACGAGGCACTCGATGTCGCGATCCGCCCATTGCAGGCGCACGACGGCGCGCTTGCGATCACGGATCAGGATGAAGTGTTCCTGATCTTGATAATCCAGCCGCCATCCGTTCGATTGCAAGAAGCGGAGCATCAGCTGCTCGTAACGTGCCGGCGAGAAGCTGGCTCGGTCAAAGAAGGTCCAGGACTCGATTTCCTTTTCAAGGACCGAGGCAAATTCCGCGTCAAGCGCGCGTCGAAAACTTCCGATCCAGAAAATCGCCCGCCGAGGCCTCGACACATGGACTTTATGCAGCATGGCCACTTCAGCACCCCAGCGGCAGCTAAACTCGGCCGGGCTCTTCGCATGGTACTCCATCCAGCGGCTTTCGATCAGCAGACGCTCAACCTGAGGCTTGAGGCGCTCCCGAGACGTCGCCGACGTGCAGGCGTGCAGGTGCAAGTAGGCGATCAGCAGCAGGACTGCTGTCACCCAAAGGGCGAGGCACGTCGCGAACATGGCGGCGAGACTTTGCAAATAAGGCAGCTTCAACACTTATCTGCCGGAGACCTTAAGCAGTAAATGCTGCTTCAATTTGATAGCAGGTCAAAAAGTAAGTTTTTGGGAGATAGTGAATCCATCGTTGTCCATTGGAGTTGTGCGAGCAGCGCGCGCGACCTGTCGGCCGATCTGAACCCGGGCGCGTCGCAGGGGTGGCGTCGAGGGGAAGGGAGCCGTGGATGCAGGGTTCGGTCTCTGATTTACAGGCCGAAAGATGCCACGGCCGCGCACGGCGTCAGCCGCTCAACGATCGACCCGATGATCGCCGATAGGCAGATTGCCGCCCGGACGGTCGGCGCAGCGAGGGTGGTCCCCTCACGTCGAACGGGCACACGTGTGTGATGGCGCGGCCCTGTCGGCTGCCGCGAAAGCCACCGTAGCGTTCATCGCGTGACGGTCCTTCTCCGGAGCTTCGCCCCCGGCGATGCGCGCGCTCAGTCGCGTCGCCGACGCGGTGCGCGAGCGCGGCCTTCGCCATCTTGCCCGGCAAGTCGGTCTCCTCGGTGGCCCAGCCCCGGAACGACGACCGGAATCGGCCCCGTGTAGCTTCCCGGGTCGGCGCCACGCGGAAACTCGCCGGAGCCAAGTCGGATAGGGTCGTGCTTGAGCGCGAGAGGAACGCCGGTTCCGCGGGTTTTGCGCGGCGAACGTGACCGGTGCCTGCGGGGGAGGGCGCGCGACAGCCGCAGCCTTGGCGTTGATCGGGTCGATGCCCTCTGCGATCTGCGCCCGGGCCTGGAGACCGCGCTCGCGGAGCCGAGGCCCATCCCGTGGCGCCGGCGCCTCTAATGGTCGAGCATGACCCAGCGCTTCGATCCGCGGGCCTCGGTCACGCGATCGAGGCCGCATTCGGTGGGCCGGCCGGGCACGCTCGGCATCTGGATCTTGCGAGCCGAACGGCGCTCAATGATCCCGCGCCGCTTTGCCGACGACGGCGGACGCCACTTACGCGAACGGCCGGAGCAATGCTCCGGCCGCCGAGCTGTTCCGATGTAAGGAGCGCTTACCGCAGGAGCTGGAGGACGCCCTGCTGGGCGGAGTTGGCCAGGGAGAGGGCGGAGATGCCCATCGATTGGCGGGTGGACAGGGCCTGCGAGTTGGCCGCTTCCTGGTTCAGGTCGGCGTTGGTCAGATTGGCCGAGCCGGTCTGGAGGACGTTGATCAACTGCTTGGAGAAGTCCTGGCGGTTCTGCACCACCGACAGGTTGGAGCCGAGGGTGCTCGCCGCCGAGTTCAGGGCGGCTCCGGCGCCGGTGAGGGTCGCCATGGTCTTGTTGACGTCCGAGTTCAGCAGGAAGTTGCCGAGGCCGTTCGAGCTCGTCGAGCTGTTCGAGTTGGTGATCGGCGACAGGCCCAGGCCGCTGGCCGTCGCGTCCACGGAGGCGACGTTCAGGTTGGAGCTGCCGGTGTCGTTGAACTTGATGTTCATGTCATTGCCCTTGCCGGCAATGAGGTTGACGCCGTTGTAGCTGGCATCGCCGGCGAGCTGGGTGATCTGGTTCAGCAGGTTGTTGTACTGGCTCGCCAGCGACGAGCGCTGGGTGACGCCGGAGATCGAGAGGTCGCTGGACACGACGGTGCTGGCGGCGGTGCCGTAGGTCGAGGCCGTGGTCGCCGAGGCGGTGAAGCCGAGCGCGGTCTGGCTGCCGGAGTTCTGGAACTCGACATCGGCCTGGGCATTCAGGACGATCTTGGTGCCGGTGCTGTCGACCGAGAAGATCGCACCGGCGCCGAACGAGCCGCTGGACGCCGTCGACGCCGAGCTGACCGCCGCGTTCAGGGCCGCGACCGCCGCGTTGACGCTCGAGGAGGCGGCGACCGTGGCCGAGACCGAGGTGCCGTTGATGGTCAGGAGCACCGTCGAGGAGGCGGTGCTGGAGCTGTAGGCGCCGGCGGCGGTTCCGGTGGTGGAGAGCTGGGTCGAGAGCGCTTGGTTGGCGATCGACTTGGCTTGGTCGACGAGCTTCTGGATCGAGGTGATGCCCTGGTTGGCGGCCTGGATCGACTGGACGCCGTTGGAGATGCCGTCGAGCAGGGAGTTCAGGCTCGACGAGCGGCCGTCGAGGGCCTGGGAGGTGAAGAAGTTGGTCGGGTTGTCGAGGGCGGAGTTGACCGTCTTACCGGTGGCGAGGCGGTTCTGCGTGGTCGCCATGAGGTTCGCGGTGTCCTGCAGCGAGAGCAGGTTCTGACGCGTGGCGGCCGACAGGGTGATGGAGGACATGGATCGCTATCTTTCCAACCGGAGCAACCCGATTCTCGGGGATCCCTAAGCATACCGATTAAGGTTAAGTCTGGATTAACTGCGCGGATATTTTTGGGCATTCGCCGCTTGCTCGGAAAAGGGGTTCCCGCGTCAGGAAGTCCTGTTCTGAGTGGACGACGACGGGACGGGGCCGCCGACGATGCAGGCCCGACACTTGGACGCGGCCTCCCCGATACGGCGCGGCCCATCCGGGGTCAGTCGAGCCCATAGCCGAGGAGACCCTCGGTCACATGTCCCTCGCATCCCGCATCGGTCGACACGAAGTGGTCGTGGCCCCCGGCATTGCACCGGAAGATCGGGTGGCTGCCCGGCCTGCGCGTTGCATAGAGGTAGCCTGTCTGCCCGAGGGGGTATGGCCCTCGCACCGAAGGTCCAGGCTCAGGAAATGATCCTGTCCGGCGACGCAGCTCATCAGCCGCGCCGTCCCGGGCGCGGAAAGCGACAACACCCTGCCGACACTACCCTCGATCGTGTAGCCCGGACCGATAAAGCCGGTCGTGACCCAATGCCCCCCGGTCCGACGGCGCGTTTGAGCGCGGGGCGATCGGCGCCGGGCACCGTGCTGGCGGCGGCAATCCGCCACGTGCCCGGATACGGGTCGCCGCCCGAGAAGTAGACGGTGATGTCCGGTAGGAACCGGCCAAGGCTGCCCGCACCGTCGCGCTGGAAGCCAGGACTGTGATTGAGGTAGAAGCCGGTCACGTCCGAATTCAGGTAGCCCAGGGGCGTCCAGGCCGCTGGCGCACCGCTCAGCAGCGCCGTCAACGGCATCTTGAACAGGCCCATCTGGTAGGTTTCCCGGTCGGGATTCCGGCCGGGATCCTTGCAGGCGACCTGCTGGCACGCACGGCCCGGAAGGCCCGTGATCACGTAGACGTCCCCCGATCCCGGATCGAAGGCGAAATCGGAATTGGGATTGATGGTCGTTCCATCGCTCGCGACGTTCGGAATCCGCACCGGTGGCCCGAAATGCACGCCGTCCGACGTGTGGCGGACGTAGAGATCGCCGAATCCCGGAACACCCTGCGGTCCGGTGAGGTCGGTGGTGAAGACGAACAGGCCGGACCGACCATCCGCGAAGGTGGCCGGTTGCCCGGTGCCGTAATTGCCCTGTGCAACCACCGGATTGATCGGTGCGATGACCGGTTCCGGATAATCGACCCATGTCACCTTGTCGTTCGAGAAGGCGAGGCCCGTCTGATTATTGTTGCCGGGCAGATTGTCCGCCCCGGAATAATACATCGCGTAGACGTAGGGCCGCCCGTCTGCGGGATTGACGAAATGGCCCCGGATCACGCTGGGGTCGCAGACATATTGGCGGTTCCAGGAACCGGGCGTCGGCCGGAATACGGGCTGAGCCGGGGAGAAGCCCGTCTGCGGGCTGTACGAGCGATGGAAGATCACATCGGTCTTGCCCTGCCCGCACCACCAGAAATCGGTGGTGCCGTTCTCCGTTATGACGCTGGGGGCGTAGTTGTAGCCCGCCGGGTTCGCCTCGTTCACGAACAGGGACTGGGCTTCCGGACCTTTCCATCCGGCGTGGCAGCGGGCTGTGAGTCCCAGCATCGACAACATCAGGACGACGAGGGCGCCGGGCAGGGTGTCGAAATCAGGCTTCACAGTGGCTCGATCCTCGATCCCGTGGTCAATCCCGCCGGCGCTCGTCCTGAGACGACGTCGTCATTCTCAACCGTAACCGGTCTTCATCCGCCGTGCGGTGGCGTTGCCGGGCGGCGGCAGAGCGGGCGGAGGGCACGATCGAGCAGCGATTGACGGCCCAGGACCATCTCGAAGAAATCGTACTCTCCAGGGCGGAAATTAGCTTTCAGAAATTGAAAATGCATGTGGAACGGCTTGAGCCGGAGGCGCTTGTAGTCGGCCTCGGGGATCCTCTCCTTGACTCCGGCGGATCGGATGATGGGATTGTAGGCGAGGAACGCGGGTCTCTCGAGACCGATATCGAATATTGGGTTAAATCCATAGCAGTTGAGCCAGTCCTGCGGCGCCTGATAATCGCACCAGACGAGGTGCCGGCTGTAGACCAGTGCCGCAATGTCGTTCCGGATCCGTTCGGCTTGGCGCTGCAGCGCGACGAAGGGCATCCCGGAGCCCAGCGTGACCAGCGCCACTCTGGGATGCGCCTGAATGTCGTCGCCGAGCCGCGTCAGGACCCGTGCCGCGACCTCGACCGCCATCGTGGCGCCGAGGGAATGTCCGATGATCATGACCTCGTCGGGGGCGTCCGCGGGGTGCGCGCGCCAATTCGCCATCTCGGTCAGGATCTGTTCCGCGAAGACCGCGACACGCGCCTCGTAATCCGGTCGTCGACCGCTCGCATGTTGCCAGAAGAAGATGCGGATGCTCAGGATGTGCCAGAAGAACAGGCGCCCGAGCGCCCTTTTGGCGAAGGACAGACTCGCCAGCGCGGCCAGGGCGAGCGGCAGAGCCGCCCAAGCGGGTTGCACGATCGGGAAATGGCTGACGGCCGCGTAGATCGCGATGCCGACCGAGATCAGCAGGATCGGGGCGACGAACACGACAAAAAAGGGAAACGCCGTCAGAAGGGTGTAGGGCAGCCCGAATCGGGACGTCTTGACGATCAGGCCCTGCACGATCCCCGCCAGGACGCTGCGCGCGAGCAGCGCCAGCTTCCGCCACAGGGACCGCGCCAGATCCGAACGGATGATGTCGCTCCAGATCAGGGTCTGAAACCGGACCGCGGCGCCGTCGCCGTCCGCCGGTGCACTGACCGTCCAGATCCTGCTCAGCCCATCGGCGCCCATCCGGACTTCCGACACCGCGCGGGGCATCACACCGAAGCGGGTCGTGTGACGGTCGAGCTCCCGTTTGAAGAACGCCGGAAAGCGGACGCCGCTGCGCGCGTCGAAACCGTGGATGAAGAAGACATGCCGGCGCCTGACCGGCAGCGGATGAAGATCTCGGAGCTTGAAGGGCGTGAACGATAAGTAGCCGCGAACCATATGATCCGACAAGGACGAGGGCGGGAGAAAGAATCGGGGCGGTCGAGGCCGCCGGCGGGGATGGGTGCATGGCACGTGCGGAGCGGAGCCCACAACTGCCCGACAGTGAATACGGTTCCTTCGCCCGCGACCATTTATCACCCGCTCACCGCGAACGCCTCGGGTCAGGAGACGGCGGTGGGGAGCGAAAGGCGGTGACGCGCCGAAGAAGGACTGGACTTACGAAAATTGAAGCCCCTACGATGCGCGAGGCGGGGATCGTGGTCTGGACCGGATGCGCTTGTCAGGGTCCGTGAGGGCATTTCGCAGCGCTGCCCTTCGGCGTCACAACGTCGGCCACATCCAGGCCGCCTTCGACGCGGCGCCCAGCGGATGCGTCCTCCTGGCCGGGGATTCGCATGCGGCCCTTCTGCCGCGACTTCTGGCACCCCGCGCCGTCCTCAACGCCGGCATCGCCGGGGCAACGGTCCGCTCCTACAACCGGGCACTCGATCTGTTGCGGCTGCCCTTGCCGGGCTCCGTCGCGGTGCTAATCATCGGAACCAACGACATCTGCCATCGAGCGGCGCTGTCGAAGGTGGCGACCGATGAGTTCTTCAGCCAAGCCGCCCGCATCGTCGCACGACTCCAGACGTGGACGCTCGATCCGTACGTGGCGGCCTTGCCTCCGACACCGATCTCGATGGCGTCGGACCGCGATCCCGAGGCGGTCGAGGTCTATTCGGAACTCCTGCGCGCTGTGAGCGAGCACCGGGGCGTGTCGTTCTGCGATCCGTTCGCATCGTTGCGCGGCGCCCGGTTCGGCCTGTCGGAGGACGACGCGTACATCGATGGGATGCATCTGCGGGACTACGCGGCGATCGCCCAGCAGATCGAAACCCATATCCGGAGCCATCGCAGGCCTGAGCTATATTTGGAGTGTTCCCTTCCCGGTTTCGACGCGGCTTACTACCGGACTTGGTACCCTGACACGGCCCGATATCCCCTGGGGCCGACGCGCCATTACCTGGATTTCGGATGGCGGGAAGGACGGGACCCGAGTGGGCAATTCAGCACCGACGGCTATCTCGATGCCAACCCGGACGTCCGCGCGGCCGACATCAATCCGCTGGTCCACTTTCTGGAGGTCGGTCTGCTGCAGGGCCGGGCCGGCTGGCAGAAGCCGCACCCGCATCCCACCCGGAACGGACGCGTCGACAATCAGGCGACCCCGGGCAATCGAGCGCCCCGCACGAAAACGTGACATCCCGCGTCGCAAAGCTGCCGCGGCTGGGGCCGCACATGCGGCCATGCGCTCCTTCCTCGTCGCCACATTCCTTGTCCTGTTCGTCACCGGCGCCTCCGCCGGGGAGGGCGCCCCGGACGGACCCGTTGTCGCCGGCGGTTTCGGGATGGATGGATCGGACTACTATGGCGATGTCCACAGCCGCATGCCGTTCACGGCCGAAGCGCCGCCTCAGCCGGTGGGAATGATCGATATCATACGCGTCAGGGCTGCTCGGCAGCGCGCGGGATCCCTGCTCCGGCGGCAGGCCGCACATCGGCCGCACCATCCCGGCTGAGCCTTGGAACGCATCAGGCCTCGTCGTCCGGCTCGGTCCGTCGCGGCTCGCCATGTCGCCGTGCGCCGGCCCAATCTGGCGCGAGGCCGCGCCCAATTCTGCCCGTCGACTTAGCCGGGACGCGCAGAGACAGTCCGTCCGATCGCAGCCGATGGATGGCGATCGGGGGTACCCGCCTCAGTTTCGATATCGCTCGGCGAGGGCCATGAGGGCCTGGGCGAGTTCGGTGAGGTTGGCCGAGGCCGCCTCCACCTGCCGCGTCCCCGCCGCCGTCTGCTGGCTGGCCTGCCGGATGTTCTGGAGCGCGCCCATCACCTGCTCGATGCCGAGCTGCTGCTGGTTGGTCGAGGCGACGATCTGCTGGAAGGTCTGGACGTTCTCCTCGACCCGGGCGGTGATCTCCTCGATGGTCCGCTGCGTCGTGTCGGAGCGGGTCTTGCCGGCGGCCGCGCGCTTGACCGCCTCCTCGGTGAGCATCACCGAGGTGTTGATGCCCCGCTGGATCTCGCCCAGGATCGCGCGCACCTGCCCGGTGGCCGCCTTGGCCTGATCGGCCAGGAGCTTCATCTCGGAGGCCACCACCGCGAAGCTGCGCCCGCCCTCGCCGGCCGCGGCCGCCTCGATGGCGGCGTTGAGCGCCAGCAGATGGGTGCGCTCCGAGATGTCGTTGACCGTCTCGATGATGTCGCCGATCGTCTGGGTCTTCTCCGACAGGCTGACGATGTTGCCGGCGACCGCCTCGGCCTGCTCGCGGATCGCGTCCATGGCTTTGGCGGTGTCGGAGACCGCGCGCAGGCCCTGCCGGGAGGTCTGGGCGGTGGCCTGGGCGGTGGTGATCACCTCGGTGGCGCGCTTGCTGATCTGGGCGCCGGAATGGGTGATCTCGTCGACCGTGGCGGCGGTCTCCTGCACGGCGGCGAATTGCTGCTCGACCGAGGCCGCCTGCTCCTGCGCCGAGGCGCGGATCTCCGCCGCCGCCGCGTTCAGATCGGCGGTGGCGGCCCGGTTCGTCCGCGCGAGGTCCGACAGACCCGACACCATCGCGTTCAGCGTCGCCGCCAGACGCCCGAGCTCGTCCCGTCCGCCCGCCGCCAGCGCCCCAGACAGGTCGCCGTCGCCAACCCGCGCAACGAACGCCATCACCTGCACAAGCGGCTGGACGATCAGACGGTTGATGGCGATTCCGATCCCCAGACAGATCAGGAGCGTGACGAGCGTTCCCCCCAGAGGGCGACGCTCTCGTTGCGTTCACCCTGTGCGACCCGCACGGCCAGCGCCGTGCGGGCGGCGCCTTCGAGGCCTTCGATGGCGGCCAGCTTCTGGCGGAAGGTGTCGAACAGCTGCTTGCCCTGACCGTCGGTTTCGATCCGGACGGCCTCGGCCCGTTTCGCCGGATCGGCCGCCATTCGAATGGCGGCCTCGCCGGTTTCGGTCTGCCACGTGCGGGCCGCCGTTATGGCGTCGGCGAGGAGGCGCATGCGCTCGGGATCCTGGCCGATCAAGCCGCCCAGGCGGCCGATTGCCTCGTCGAGGGCCGCGCGGCCGGCGTGGTAGGGTTCCAGGCTCCCCTCGCGGCCGGTGATCAGATACCCGCGCAGCCCGGTCTCCTGATTGAGCATCGCCGCCCGGAAGCCGTCCAGCCCACGGATCAACTGGTTGGAGCGGCTTCGCGCGTCGGTCGCATCCCGCAGCTGTTCGGCCGTAACCAGGACCCAGCCGCTGCTGAGAACCGACACCAGCGCGATGACACCGATCGCACCGCCCAGGATTCGGTTGAGACCCAGCGATTGGGACATGGTCTGCTTCATCCTGCTCGAACCTGCGGACGTCGCTGGAATGGCTGCGACCGAGGCTCTGCCGCCTCATAGCGTCCGCGCCCGGTCGACGCGAGGCGCGGCATAGGCTGCTCAGCGCGAGAGTCGCGCCCGCGACAGGCCGAGGTCGTGCTGGCGACCGCTCCCTGCCGGACCGGTTCGCCGGAAGACGGGGCTCGGCGCCGCATCACACGGGGACGTTTACCACCTGTACACCATCAAATGACTTGTCCTTGTGCACGCCGACGATCTTCGATGCATCTAAACAGCACTATCCTCAGTTCTCGATCGTAATGGCGTTACAGCAAGCATTTGCGTCACGAGAGATGCTGATTTCTTTCCTGATCGATACCGATCGCAAGGGCGATCCGCTCGACGCCAACCTGCGGGCACGCGCACGCGTCGAGCAGCTCGACGTCGCCCTCCGGCTCGTGCCGTTCACGATATTGGTCAGCCTCAGCGTCGTTCAGGTGATCGTCTACCTGTTCTGGCTGCCTGGAAACCGCACCTATCTCGCTGGACTCGAGGCCCTCGTCCTGCCCCTCGCGATCGTCTCGCTCCAGCAATGCTGGCGCTGGCGTTCGCGTCCCAAGCCCATCGAAATCGGACCGTCCTTCGTCCAGGGCGTGGTCCTCGCCGCCCAGGCCTACGGCTTCCTCCTCGCCTCCGTGCCGGTGATGCTCTTCGCGGGGGCTGATGCCAACGGGCGGCTCCTGATCGCCTCCAGCATCGCGGGCTTGATCGCGACGGGGATGAGCGCCGCCGTTTTGCCGCGGGTCGCGATCAGTTATTCCGGGCTGATCATCCTCGGGTCGTTCATCGCTCTCGGGACGACAGGGGAGTCGTTCTATATTTACGTTGTCGTCCTGCTGTTTTTTTATTCGATCTTCATTTTTTTCACCATTCTGCATCTCAGTCGCCTCCTGACGATGCGGGTGATCGCGCAGATCGAGCTGGAGCGACAACAGGAATTTACGCACCTCCTGCTCAATGAATTCGAGGAGAGTGCCAGTGACTGGCTCTGGGAAACCGATGCCGACCTGCGCCTTCAGCATGTCTCGCCGCGTCTGATCGAGGTTGCCGGTTCCTCGGAACGGCAGCTCATGGGCTTGCCCTTGGAGCGACTACTGCTGCCGCCCATCGCGCCACCCAGGTCCCATTCGAGCACTGCACTCTGGAGTTGCATCGCCGAGCGTCGCGCGTTCCGGAATCTTCACCTGCACCTCGATATCGCGGGCGAGCGACGGACTTGGTGTCTGAGCGGAAAGCCAACGTTCAACCGGGTCGGCGCCTTCACCGGCTATCGCGGCGTCGGATCCGACGTGACCGAGAAGCGGCGCTCGGAAGAGCGGCTGTCCTATCTCGCCCTGCATGATTCCCTGACCGATTTGCCGAACCGGGTCCTGTTCCATCAACTTCAGGAAACGGCCCGCCAGCGCCTCGGCCAAGGCGACCACTTCGCCGTGCTCGCGCTCGACCTCGATGAGTTCAAGAGCGTCAACGACACCTTCGGCCACGCAGCGGGCGACAATCTCCTGAAGGCCGTCGCCGAGCGGTTGCGTGCGTTCGAGGGGGCGGACGTCCGGCTCGCCCGCCTCGCGGGCGACGAGTTCGCGGTTCTCGCGACCGGGCGGAGTGCCCGGGACACGCGCGCCGTCGAGTCGCTGGCGCACGGCATCGTCGAGGTGCTCGCCTCACCGTTCACCATCGACGGCATTCGCGTGACCGTCAGCGTCAGCGTCGGGATCGCCATCGCGCCGCAGGACGGAAGCCAGGAGATCATGCGGCGCGCCGATCTCGCGCTCTATCGCATGAAGAGCGAGGGGCGGAACGGGTACCGTTTCTACGAAGCCGAGATGGACGAGCGCATCGAGGCACGCCGCGCCTTGACCGCCGACCTGCGCGGCGCGCTCGATCGTGACGAGTTCATCCTCTACTTCCAGCCGATCGTGACGGCCAAGGAGTGCCGCGTGCGCGGCTTCGAGGCTCTGCTGCGATGGAAGCATCCGGTGCGCGGCTTCGTCTCGCCCGGCGAGTTCATTCCCCTCGCCGAAGAGACCGGAGTGATCATTCCCCTCGGCGAGTGGATTCTCCGGGAGGCTTGCCGGATCGCGGCCGTCTGGCCGAGCGATGTCCGCATCGCGGTCAATCTCTCACCGCGGCAGTTCCGGCATTCGGACCTGCCGCAACTCGTGCGCTCCGCGCTGCGGACGAGCGGTCTGGCCGCCGAACGACTGGAACTGGAGATCACCGAGTCGGTGTTCCTGGAGGCCACACCGGCGATCAATGCCACCCTCACCAAGCTTCGGGAGATGGGCGTCCGCCTGTCGCTCGACGATTTCGGGACCGGCTATTCCAGCCTCAGCTATCTGCGCCGTCTCGCCTTCGACAAGATCAAGATCGACCAGAGCTTCGTCCGGGACCTGCCGCACGAGGGCAGTGCGGCGGCGATCGTTCGCGCGATCATCGACATGGCGACGAGCCTCGACATGACGATCACGGCCGAAGGAGTCGAAACGGACGCGCAGCGCGTCTGCCTGCTGGATCAGGGGTGCCACGAGTTTCAGGGCTACCTGTTCAGCAAGCCCCTTCCCGCCGAGCAGGCCGCCGCCCTGGCGCGCAAGCGCCAAATTCTTCCGACCGCGGTCCAGGCGGCGTGAGTCGCCGTCAGGCGCCGAGGGTCGCCGTGCCGGTCGGGTTCGACGTGCTTGAGACCGTGTGCGGCGAGGTCTTCGGCCAGTAGGGCAGGAAGCCCTCGATGATCGTGCGCGGAATATCGAGCGGCCGGTAATGGACGGTATCCACGAACATCAAAGACTGCTCACCCCGGCCCAGCAGGCCGTTGACCTCGCTGTGGATCTCGTGGGCCAGGGTCACGAACTTCCGATTGTGGTTGGCGATGGAGATCCGGACGGTGACCGGTTCGAACTCCATCGCTTCCCGACGGAAATCGTGCTGGAACGATTTGGTGAGGACGTAGAATTCGGTCGTTTTCAGATCGAAATTCGGCATGCAGATGTTGAAGAACAGCTCCCGCGCCTTTCCAACCCAACGAACGTAATTGGCGAAGTAGACGTTTCCGACCGAATTGGTGTCGTCGTAGGTCGGAATCAGGTTCAGGACGAACCACTGCCCGTCGAAACCGTGGGATGCGACCGTATCGGCCCGATCCAGCGCGACCGGTACCGGCGCGGCTTTCGGCGCCCGGTCCTCGGCCTGTATCAGTTCGCGGGCCGGCTTGGCTTCGCCCCATCCGACAAGCTCGGCGACCATCGGCAGGGCTCCGATCAGCCCAATGAGAGGTGCGAGCGCCAGAAGCGACCAACTCGGCGCGATGTAGCCGGTTAGGAAGATCAGGCAGGCCGTCGCCCCGATCATCGAGCTGAGGACCGGATCGTATCGGCGCGTCGCGCCGAGGGACTCGCAGACGAGGCATGCGGCCGCCCCGACGAGGAGCGTGGCGAACGGCATCATCAGGTAAAGCAGCGAGAGATCCGCCCAGATCGCTGCCGACGCCGTAGCGAGGGCCGCGCCCAGGATCCAGACCGGCGAGGCCACCAGACCGGCCGGCACGAAGGCGAGGAGCGGGGAATTGCTGCGCGCCGTGATGGACGTGCCGAGCCAGCGCGTGGCGCTGTAAAAGCTGTCGATCGTGGTCGCGGCGGCGATGGCCGTCCACACGAGGAACGCGGTCGTGGTGCTGATCGCCTTCGTGCGCGCCACGGCCTGCGCTGCGGCTTCATAGGCGCCTGGAATGCCGTCCGAGGAGACGACAGGCGTACCAAGCCCTGCCGCTGCGGCGAGCAGCGCGTTGATCGACAGGAAGCCGAGGAACAGGACCGCGCCGGTCAGGTAGGCCGCACGCACGGATCCGCCCGAGCGCCGGATCTCGACGGCACGCTGCCACTGCTGGATATCCATCCAGGGACCGAGGAGGAATCCCACCAGCGACGGCACGACGAGCCCATAGAAGCGCTCGTCGAAAGCCTGGACGGGAACGCCCGGGCCGTCGCGATGGGTCGGCAGACCCGCGAACATCGTCGCGGCAGCGATGAGACCCAGGACCAGGAGGGCGGCGTGGACGATCCGGATCCCGCGCAGCGGCACCGCGTGTCCGATCGAGCAGGCCACGAGGACGAGGGCGACCATACCCACCGCGGCCTCGTGACCGAACAACGGAAGCCATCCATAGGCCGCGAAACCGAAGATCGTTATGGCGACGGCGAAGAACTGGGCGCCGAGAAACAGGGGCGCGTAGGCGCCCTGGACGGCTGCGATGAGCGCCTCGGGGTTTCGACGCGGTGCACCGAGCACCCAGCCGAAGAGGGCGAGGCCCCCGCATTTGGCAGGGCGAAGGCAAGAAACCCGAGCCAGCCGTACGTGAGGGTGACATGAATCGCGTAGAAAAAGCCGAGTCCCCAGAACCACGATAAAGCAATCGTGGGGGACCAGGTTGCAGAACGAATGAAATGCGAAGGCATTTTGGTTGCAAGCGCTCCGGACCCGTTACAGCAATAGCGTATCAGATTCGGTTCGGGAATATGTCGGCCGTAGATGCATGGAAATATAAGATATCCGTGCGGACGAAGACGCATCGGGGTGGGGCCTGCCCGGCGCAGCGCGATACGCTGCGGGCTTGCGGGTCGAAGTGCGAACCCGCCTTTCACGGACCGGATCGTCGAAGCGCCTGCGAAATCCGGCCGGCGGCGCAGGACCGAACGATCCGTCGACGCGGCCGCCTTCTCGCGGCTACGAACAGGGTCGTTGGCGTCATCGCGCGGCGGACGGTTCGTTCGAGGAACGGTGCGCGCATCAGCCGATCGGGCGACGCATGCTCGCATGATGGCGATCCCCCCAGGACGCACCGACGCAGAGGGGCACCCCGACCGTTAAATCGGGATGGTCGTGCGGAAGCCCGGATCGACACGGCGATCCCGAAGGTGTTTCGTGACCAGCGAAGCGGACAGCCGCATACCGCGTGACGGACCCGGTGACGGCCGTTTACTCAGCGGGACGTCGCATTCCGGAGACCGACCATGACCGCTGGACCCTACAATCCCCCTGCGGCGGACTGCCCGGCCAGACGATGCTCATGACCGGCCGCGCCGTGTTCACCGAGGCCTATGCGGTGATCCCGCACGGCGTGATGAGCGACATCGTCACGAGTGTCCTGCCGGGCTGGGACAGAGCCCGCGCCTGGATCCTGGCGCGGCCCCTCTCGGGCTTCGCCGAGACCTTCGCCCAGTATCTGATGGAGGTCGCTCCGGGCGGCGGTAGCCAGACTCCCGAGCCCGAGGCGCAGGCCCAGGGCGTGCTGTTCGTGGTCCAGGGCACGGCGAGCCTCGCGCTCGAAGGCGACCGGCATGTCCTCCGGCCGGGCAGCTACGCCTATCTCGCACCCGGCGCCGCCTGGACCCTTCACAACGCGGGCGACGAGGCTTTGCGCTTCCACTGGATCCGCAAGGCCTACCAGCCGGCCCCAGGGATCGATGCGCCGATCTCGTTCGTGACGCACGAATCCGCTGTCGAACCGGCCGGCATGGCCGGGACGGACGGCGCCTGGGCGACGACCCGCTTCGTCGCCTCAGACGATCTGCGCCACGACATGCACGTGAACCTTGTGACTCTGCGTCCGGGCGCGTCGATCCCGTTCGAGGAGACGCACGTGATGGAGCACGGGCTGTTCGTGCTCGAGGGTAAGGCCGTCTACCGGCTGAATCGGGACTGGGTGGAGGTTCAGGCGGGTGACTTCATGTGGTTGCGGGCTTTCTGCCCGCAGGCCTGCTACGCGGGAGGACCCGGCCCCTTCCGTTACCTCCTATACAAGGACGTCAACCGGCACCCGGCGCTGGCGCCGCGCGGGTTGGGCCGATGAGCCTGGCTGCCCCCCGCACGATCACCGCCCGTCCGCTGAACGCGGAGGCATTCGCGCCCTTCGGAACGGTCATCGACACCGCCGCCGTGGCCCCGCGGCCGATGAATGCCGGGATGGCGCGTCGCTTTCACGACCTGGCCGCGATCGAGGTCGTCGGCGAGGGTGCCCACGTCGTGCTCGGCCTCGTGGAGGCACGGCCCTACACGATACCGCTGCGCCTCGGCTTGGTGGAACGTCACCCCCTCGGCGCACAGGCGTTCCTGCCGCTGAGCGCGGCGCCATTCCTGATCGTGGTCTGCCCCGACGAGGACGGTCGGCCCGGTTCGCCGCAAGCCTTCGTCACCGCGCCCCGCCAGGGGTCTGTTACGCGCGCAACACCTGGCACGGCGTATTGACGCCCTATGGGCAGCGGCAGGACTTCGTCGTGGTTGATCGGGGCGGACCGGGTGTCAACCTGGAGGAGTACACGTTCGCGGAGCCTTGGACCGTGGCCTTCGCCGATATGGACTGACGGCGCGCGTCAGGGCGCTTTCGCGCGCGGCTCCCGCGAGGCCGTCGCCGCTCCGGATGACTTTGTCGCCGGCCGGATGCCCGGCTCGGGACGTCCGGGAACCGCGCCTGCCGTATCAAGGCTGCCCGGATGCCATCATTCCGGGACGGCGCGCCGAGAAAGTCCGTTGACTGCCACCGGCCAGCGGCTATCGAAACCGCAACGATGGAGTCCGCACCAACGCGGACCCGAGGAAGCGCCGGGCTCGCGTGCCCGCACCAGAAAGGCCGCCATGTCGCTGATCCGTACGCCCCTGTCCCGCCGGCGATTCCTCGCGACCGGCTCGACGGCGCTGTTCGCCGGCACCGTTTCCGCGCCCCACGTGGCGCGGGCGCAGAAAGCGGACTTCAGCTACAAATACGCCAACAACCTGCCCGACACGCACCCGATGAACATTCGCGCGCGCGAGATGGCGGAGGCCCTGCGGACGGAGAGCGGCGGCCGGTTCGACCTCAAGATCTTCCCCTCAAGCCAGCTCGGCTCGGACACCGACACCCTGAGCCAGCTCCGCTCGGGCAGCGTCGAGTTCTTCACGATGTCTCCGCTGATCCTCTCGACGCTGGTGCCCAACGCCTCGATCAACGGCATCGGCTACGCGTTCCCGAACTACGAGGCCGTCTGGCCGGCGATGGACGGCGAACTCGGCGCCTGGGTCCGCCAGCAGATCGCCAAGGCGGGGCTCGTCGCCATGGATAAGATCTGGGACAACGGCTACCGCCAGACCACCTCGTCGACCCGGCCGATCGCCACGCCCGACGACTTCAAGGGCTTCCGGATCCGCGTCCCGGTCTCGCCGCTCTGGACATCGATGTTCAAGGCCTTCGACGCCGCGCCCGCGTCGATCAACCTGAACGAGACCTACTCGGCCCTGCAGACCAAGATCGTCGAAGGTCAGGAAAATCCTCTCGCGGTGATCTCGACGACGAAATTCTACGAGGTGCAGAAGTACTGCTCGCTCACCAACCACATGTGGGACGGGTACTGGTTCCTGGCGAACCGGCGCGCCTGGGAGCGCATTCCGGCGGATCTACGCACGATGGTGGCCCGCCACATCGACGCCGCCGGCCTGAAGGAGCGGGCCGACGTCGCCCAGCTCAACGCCAACCTGCAGACCGATCTCTCGAAGGCCGGCATGGTCTTCAACAAGCCCGATCCGGAGCCCTTCCGCGACAAGCTGCGCAAGGCCGGCTTCTACGCCGAGTGGAAGGGCCGCTACGGCGACGAAGGCTGGTCTCTCCTGGAGAAGGCCTGCGGGAAGCTCACCTGATGGACGCCGCGGGGGCGCCGCGCGGCGGGGTCGCGCCGTGCTCCCGGCGGGTGATGAACCTCGCGCATTTCCTGCGCCGGGCCGGGCGCCGCTTTCCGGACGCAGTGGGGCTCGCCTGGGGGGCGCGAAGCTGGACCTGGGCCGAACTCGATGCCCGGGTCGACGCCATGGCGGCGGCGCTCGCCGGTCGCGGCGTGGCCAAGGGTGACCGCGTCTTGGTCCAGGCCCGCAACAGCAACCAGCTGTTCGAATCGATGTTCGTCTGCTTCCGCCTCGGGGCCGTCTGGGTCCCGACGAATTTCCGGCAGACGCCCCAGGAAGTCGCCTATCTCGCCAGCGCTAGCGGCGCCTCGGCGCTCATCTGCGGCGCCGGCTTTCCGGATCATGCCGCAGCGGTGCGCGCCGCCTGCCCGGATCTCCACCGCGTCGTCGAGATCGGCGGCGACGCGTTCGGGGCGGATTACGACGGCCTCGTCGCCGCCCATCTGGGCGAGGCCGCGCCCACCGCCGACGTCGAGCACGACGATCCGTGCTGGTTCTTCTTCACCTCGGGTACGACCGGCCGCCCGAAGGCGGCGGTCCTCACCCACGGCCAGATGGCCTTCGTCATCACCAACCATCTCTGCGACCTGATGCCGGGCACCACCGAGGAAGACGCCTCGCTGGTCGTGGCGCCGCTCTCCCACGGCGCCGGCATCCACCAACTCGCGCAGGTCGCGGCCGGCGCGAAGACGGTGCTCACCGCCGGCGAACGCCTCGCCCCGGCCGAGGTCTGGGACCTGGTGGAGCGCTGGCGGATCACCAACCTGTTCACGGTGCCGACCATCGTGAAGCTGCTGACCGAGCATCCGGCGGTCGGCTTGCACGATCATTCCAGCCTGCGCCACGTGATCTATGCGGGCGCGCCGATGTACCGGGCGGATCAGCAGCACGCGTTGCGGGTGCTTGGTCCGGTCCTGGTGCAGTATTTCGGGCTGGGCGAGGTCACCGGCAACATCACGGTGCTGCCGCCGCGCCTGCACGCGGTCGAGGACGGGCCGGACGTGAAGGTCGGCACATGCGGGGTCGAGCGCACCGGCATGCAGGTCCAGATCCAAGACTCTCAGGGCGGTGAGGTCCCGACGGGGGAGACCGGCGAGATCTGCGTCTGCGGCCCGGCGGTGTTCGCGGGCTACTTCGACAACCCGACCGCGAACGCCGCGGCGTTCCGCGACGGCTGGTTCCGGACCGGCGACCTCGGCCATTGCGACGCGGAGGGCTTCCTGTTCATCACCGGCCGCGCCTCGGACATGTACATCTCCGGCGGCTCGAACGTGTACCCGCGGGAGACCGAGGAAAAGCTCCTGACGCATCCGGCGATCTCCGAGGCCGCGATCCTGGGGGTGCCGGATCCGGCCTGGGGCGAGGTCGGCGTGGCGGTCTGCGTCACCCGACCCGGGGCGACGGTGGAGGAGGGGGCACTGATCGCGTGGCTGTCGGCCATGGTGGCCCGTTACAAGCTGCCCCGGCGCGTGTTCTTCTGGGACGCCCTGCCGAAGTCCGGCTACGGCAAGGTGACGAAGCGCGCCATCCGCGCGGAACTCGAAGCGCGGGGCGACCTGCCCCTCGAAGGAATGGGGCGGGTGACCGGCCGGTAAGGTTTCGGTCGAACGCCGCTCCGTCGTGGCGCGCGGCGCCTCATGAGCCAGGGCCGCGTGACGTCGGCAGGCGCGGCACCGACGCGATTGCCGCGCGCAATGACGGCGCTGCAGCCACCAACTCCGGATGGCTCGAGAAGTCGCTCCCCTCGGCCGACCGCACTGCACCCGCCGCATCGTCCCACGCTCAGCGGCGACGCAAACATCGGTTAACGTCTCGCGACCACCTCATGTTTTTGCTGCATGTCAGCCCGCACGCCGAGCCCCTCACGCGGCCGCGGCGACCGGCTCATATTGCGATGCAGCAATCCCGGCACCTTGCCCGGGCATGACTGGGATCGGGCCTCGATGACCACCCTCGCGAACCTCGTCGGCCTCCGTTCGGACAGCTCCGCTCACCTGCTGGGGCAGATCGCAGGCCGCCTCGGCGTGGCGATGCGGCGCGCCGCGGCCGGCCGGTATGCCGAGCAGCGCGAGCGGATCGTGCGCACGGGCGGCGCCGGAATGATCTGAACGGCTGGGCGCCCGCAAGAGCCGTTCCCGATCGTGTTGCAACGGTCGGGAAGGACGGCGAGCCCGGTCTCGCCAGCCGCGCCAGGCCCCCTCTCCCGTGCGGGAGAGGGTTGGGGTGAGGGACGAGAAGGATCAGGACTGAACAGGCCGGTGCGCGTACAGGCCGCGCCTCTTCCGGACTGTTCTCATCCCTCACCCTGTCCCTCTCCCGCACGGGAGAGGGGACCCGCGCCGCGTTCGGCACGGGCTCGCCGATCGCCTTCGTCCCAACCCGATCGGGAACGGCTCTAGCGCAGGCGCATCCGGGCGGCCTCGGCCACCGCCTCGGCGGTGATGCCGAAATGGCGGAACAGGTCTTCCGGCGCACCCGAGGCGCCGAAACCGGTCATGCCGACGAAGCCGCCCGTCTCGCCGATCCAGCGGTCCCATCCGAAGCGCAGGGCGGCCTCGACCGCGACCCGAACCGTGTCCCGGGGGATGACGCGCTCCCGGTAAGCGGCGTCCTGAGCCGCGAAGGCCTCCCAGGACGGCATGGAGACGACGGCCGTCGGGACGCCCTCGGCCTGCATCAGGTCGCGGGCTGCGAGCGCCAGCGCCACCTCCGATCCGGTCCCGATCAACGTCACCCGCCGCGCACCCGCGGCCTCCGCCAGCACGTAGGCACCACGCGCGCAACGATTCTCGCCGGTGCCGGGCCGCCGGAGGGCCGGCAGCGCCTGCCGCGAGCAGATCAGCGATGTCGGGCCGGTCCGGTTGGCCAGGGCCATCTCCCAGCACTCGGCTGTTTCCACCGCGTCGGCCGGGCGCAGTACCAGCATGTTGGGGATGGCGCGCAGGGTCGCGAGGAACTCGACCGGCTGGTGGGTCGGTCCGTTGCGGCCGATGGCGATCGAATCATGGCTGTAGACGGTGATGACCGGCAGCTTCATCAGCGCCGCCATCCGGAGCGACGGGCGCATGTAATCGGAGAACACGAGATAGGTGGCGCCCACCGGCACCAGCCCGCGATGGGCCGCGATGCCGTTCATCATCGAGCCCATGGCGTGCTCGCGGATGCCGTAATGCAGGTAGCGGCCGGATCGGTCCTGCGCCGTGAACGCGTGGAATCCGCCCTTGTGCTTCGTCGGACCCTCCAGGTCGGGAGCGCCCGAGAACAGCTCCGGGATCGTGCTCGACACAGCGGCGGCGATCTCGGCGGACACCTCGATGCTCGGGCGCGCCTCACCGGCCTCGGCGAAACGGTCGCGCAGCGCGCGGAGATGCGTGTCCCAGCCCTCGGGGAGGCGGGCATCGCTCACCCGGTCGAACGCGGTCCGCGTCGGCGCCGGCAGGATTTCCTGGCGGCGCTGCCACGCGGCGTAGGCAGCGCTGTTCCGTCCGGCGACACCGGCCTGCCACGCGGCTGAGACGTCATCGGGCACCGTGAAGGCCGGATGGTCCCACCCTTTGGCCGCCCGCGCCTCGCCGCAGTCGTGCGCAAACACGCGGCCGCCATGGGCGCCGCGCTGCCCTTCGAGCCGTGGCAGCCCCCGCCCGATCACGGTGCGGCAGGCGATCAGGCTGGGGCGCGGGTCGCCGTGCGCGAGCCGGATCGCCGCCGAGACCGCCTCGACGTCGTGCCCGTCGACGTCCAGCACTTGCCAGTTCGCTGCGAGGAAGCGCGCCTGCACGTCCTCCGAGATGGACAGGTCGGTGGCGCCGTCGTCGGTGATGCGGTTGTCGTCCCACAGGAAGGTCAGCTTCCCGAGACGCAGATGCCCCGCGAGCGAGATCACCTCGTGCGCGATGCCCTCCTGCAGGCAACCGTCGCCGACCAGGGCGTAGGTGCGGTGATCCACCAGCCCGGGGCCAAAGGTCGCCGCGAGCTTGGCCTCGGCCACCGCCATGCCGACGGCATTGGCGATGCCCTGGCCGAGCGGGCCGGTGGTCGCCTCGATCCCGAGTTCGGGCGCGATTTCCGGGTGCCCATGTGTGTGGGAGCCGAGTTCGCGGAAGCGCCGGATCTGCTCCATGGGCAAGCCGGCGTACCCGGCCAGGTGGAGGGCTGCGTAGAGCAGCATGGAGCCATGGCCGTTCGAGAGCACGAAACGGTCGCGGTCGGGCCAGAGCGGGTCGTCCGGATTGCAGCGCAGATGGCGCGTGAACAGCGCCACGGCGATCTCGGCGCAGCCGAGCGGCGCACCGGGATGGCCGTCCCCCGCCCGCTCGATCGCGTCGAGGGCGAGGAAGCGGATCGCGTCGGCCATCCGGGACGTCAGCGTGGCATCGGGCGTGTCGGGCATGGGTCTGACTCAGGCGGTGCGGGTTTTCGGCGCGCGGGGACGCCGCCCGGACGGCACCGCAGCCGTCCGGGATCAATCTCAGTCTGTGGTGTGACCCGCTGTCCTGCGCCGATCCGACATCCGCCGCGGTGCAGGGCGTTCAGCCCCGAACGGTTGCGGTCAGAGGAAGCCGATCGAGAACCAGGGGACGAGGATGATGACGAGGAGGCCGATCAGCAGGGCCACGATGTAGCCGATGATCGGGCGCATGCCGGCGTCGGGATGGATCCGGCTGATGGCGCAGGCGGCGTAGTATCCGACGCCAAAGGGTGGGGCGAACAGCCCGATGCCCATCGCGAGGATCACCACCATGGCGTAGTGGACCTCGTGCACGCCGACCGCCCGGGCGATCGGGAACAGGAGCGGCCCGAACAGAACGATGGCCGGGATTCCCTCCAGCACCGAGCCCAGCACGATGAAGGCCGCTGCCGAGACGAACAGGAAGCCCAGCGCGCCCCCGGCAGGCTCTTCATGACCTCGGCCAGCGTCTGCGAGAAGCCCGACTGCGTCAGCGCCCAGGCCATGCCGGTGGCGGCACCGATGATCAGCAGGATCGCGCCCGACAACGTCGCGGTCGTCACCAGCATCGGGTAGAGCCGCCGCCAGTCGAACTGGCGGTAGATCAGCAAGCCCGCCAGGGCCGCGTAGACGATGCCGATGGTCGAGACCTCCGTGGCGGTGGCGATGCCTTCGACCACGGCGAAGCGGATCACGAAGGGCAGCGCCAGCGCCGGGATCGCGACGAGGAACGAACGGCCGATGATCCGCCGCGACGGCCGGGCGACGTGGCTCAGGTCCTCGCCGCGGTAGCGCCACCAGACCAGGGCACACAGGGTGACGGCGAGCACGAGGCCCGGCAACAGGCCGCCGGTGAACAGGGCGGTGATCGAGACGCCGGTGACCGACCCGATGGTGATCAGCACGATCGAGGGCGGGATGGTCTCGGTCTGCGCGCCTGTCGTGGCCAGCAGCGCCACCAAGTCGCCCTCCTTGGCGCCGCGGGCCTTCATCTCGGGAAACAGCACCGGGGCGACGGCGGCCATGTCGGCGGCCTTCGATCCGGAGATGCCGGACACGAGGTACATCGCCCCGACCAGCACGTAGTGCAGGCCGCCCCGGACGTGACCGAGCAGCGAAGCGAGGAACCCGACCATGGCCCGGGCCATGCCGGTCATCTCGATCAGGAGGCCGAGGAACACGAAGAGCGGGACCGCCAGCAGGATCAGGTGGCTCATGCCCTCGTCCATGCGCCCGACCACCACCATCGACGGTGCGTCGGTGGTCAGCGCGATGTACGCGAAGGTCGACAGGCCGAACGCGAAGGCGATCGGGACCCCGGAGAAGACCAAGGCGCCGACGCCGAGGACGAAGAACAGCAGCAGGTTGAGGTTGCCGAGGGTCGCCAGCCAGGGCTGGAGCGCCACGAGGCCGGCGGCGATTCCGCCGCCCAGCACGAGCGCCCCCACCGTCAGCTTCCAGTCGGCCGTCTCCAGCAGGCGGATGACCGCGACGATCAGCATGAGGCCGAGGCCGATCGGCAGGGCGGCTGCGCGCCACGCGTTGTTCAGTTCCAGCGCCGGCGTCTGGACGAAGGTCTCCTCGCTGGCGAATTCGAAGGCCGGCTCAAGCAGCAGCGCCACGAAGATCAGGCCGGCCACCAGGGCGACCGTCTCCAGGAAGGCGCGCAGGCGCGGGCCGCTCATGGCTACGAAGGCGGTCATGCGCATGTGCTCGGCGCGGCGAAAGGCGACGACGGCGCCCAGCATGGCGAGCCACAGGAACAGGATCGAGGCGAGTTCGTCCGACCAGACGAGGGGCTCGCGGAACACGTAGCGGCTCACGACGCCGCCGAGCAGCACCACGATCTCAGCGAGCACCAGCAGCGCCGCCGGGATCTCCACGAGGTGGCCAAGCCCGGCGTCCAGCCGGCGCAGCCAGGTCCGGGCGCGCAGGGGCGGCCCGGTCAATTCAACCCCCGCCGTCGTCTCGACGGCCGCGATATCGATCTGCATGGCGCCCTCCCGTCGGAGCCGGTCCCAATCCCGCTGCCGGCGGGAACGGCTCCAAGTGCGTCGTCTCGTGCGTCTTGTGGTGCGTCTCGGCGCGCCTTCGTTCTCCGATACCGTTTTTCGGTTCGGCGGAAAGCGCTTCAGGTCAATTTGCCCGACACGTCCTCAAGATGCGACCACGCCGCATCGCCGTACTTCGCTTTCCAGTCCCGGTAGAAGCTCGTCCGCCCGAGGGCCTCGCGGAATCGCGCCCGGTCGACGTCGATGAAGGTGATGCCCTTCGCCGTCAGGCTGTCCCGGAGGGAGACGCTGAGCTTGGCGACATCGGCGCGCTGGTCGTTGGCGGAGCGGTCGAGTTCCCGCGAGACGACGGTGCGCAGGTCCTCGGGCAATCTCTGCCACGCGCGCTTGTTGCCGAGGATCCAGTAGCCGTCCCAGACGTGGCCAGTCATGCTGCAGGATTTCTGCACCTCGTAGAGCCGGGTGGTGGCCGTGATGGCGAGCGGGTTCTCCTGGCCCTCGACAACCTTGGTCTGGAGCGAGGAGTACAGCTCGTTGAAGTTGATCGGCGCCGCGCCGGCATCGAAGGCCTTGAACAGGGAGGTGAGCATCGGCGCCGGCGGGACGCGGATCTTGAAGCCCTTCAGGTCCTCCGGTGTCCGGATCTCGCGGGTCGAGGAGGTGATCTGCCGGAAGCCGTTGTCCCAGACCTTGGAAACGGTCAGGATCGGCGTCTTGGCGATCTCGGAACGGACATAGGTGCCGAGGCCTCCGTCCATCGCCGTCCAGACGGCGTCGTAATCCTTGAAGGCGAAGCCGGTGTTGGGCAGGCTCGCGGCCGGCACGAAGGTGGCCAGGATCGAGGTCGCAAGGTTGAAGAACTCGACGCTGCCGTTTCGGACCTGCGCCAGGAGGTCGGTGTCCGAGCCCAGCTGATTGGCGGGAAACAGCTTGATCTCAAGCCGTCCGTTGGTGGCCTCGCGGATCCGGTCGAGGGCCTCCTGCGCCCGGATGTTGACCGGATGGGTCGGATCCTGGCCGGTGGCGAGCTTGTAGGTAAACTCGGCGGCTTGCCCGCGCCGTGTGAGGATGCCGAAGGCCGGCAGGGCGGCCGCGCCCACGAGCAGGCTGCGGCGGCTGAGACGCGTGTCGCGCATGGTTTCACTCCCTGGGTGGTCCGGGCCGCCCGATCCCCGCCGTTGACCGCCGGTGGAGGGCACGACCCGCGTTGCTGTCCGGGGCGACGGGCGTATGCCCGACGCCGTCATCACGCGTCTTCCGCGGAGGCT
Organism: Methylobacterium phyllosphaerae; assembly: GCA_050632685.1. GTDB lineage: Bacteria > Pseudomonadota > Alphaproteobacteria > Rhizobiales > Beijerinckiaceae > Methylobacterium > Methylobacterium phyllosphaerae_A. The sequence goes on along the minus strand of JBOEFT010000002.1, from coordinate 2,403,203 downwards.
TACCCGCCGTCGCCGTTGAGCAGGCGGTAGGCGCGGATGACCTGGCTGTCGTCGGCGACGCCGTCGCCGCGACCGGAGGTGGAGACGAAGAGCTGGTGGGCGAGCGCCGCCAGCGGCAGCGCCGCTCCCGCGCCGCGGCCGGCCTCGAGCACGATGCCGAGGTCCTTCACGAAGATGTCGACCGCGCTGGTGACCTGCGGCGCGGCCTCGAGCATCCGGGGGCCGCGGTCGCGCAGCATCCAGCTCGAGGCCGAGGAGCCGGAGAGGATCTCCAGCACCACGTCGAGATCGACTCCGACGCGACCGGCGAGCGCCAGTGCCTCGGCGGCGGCGGCGATGTGGACGCCGCACAGGAGCTGGTTCACGGCCTTGACGGTGGCGCCCTGTCCCGGGCGCTCGCCGACGTGGAAGATCCGGTCGCCGAGCGCGTCGAGGACGGGCCTCAGAGCGGCCAGCGTCTCGGCGGGTGCCGCCGCCATGATCGTGAGCTTGCCGGCCTGGGCGCCGACGACGCCGCCCGAGACCGGGGCATCGACGAAGCGGCGGCCGGCGGCCGCGACGCGCTCGGCCAGCTGCTCCACCGCCTGCGGCGGGCAGGTGGCCATCAGGGCCACGATGCCGTCCGGCGCGAGGGCCTCGAGGGCGCCCTGCGCGAACAGCACGGCCTCGGCCTGCGCGGCGTTCACCACCATGAGCAGGAGCGCGTCGCCGCCCGCAGCGGCCCCGGCCGGCGTCTCGGCCGAGGTCCCGCCCGCGGCGGCCAGGGCCGCGCGGCCCTCGGGCCGCAGATCGTAGCCGCGGACGGCGAAACCCGCCGCGACCAGGTTGGTCGCCATCGGCAGGCCCATGGCGCCGAGGCCGACCAGGGCGATTTGGTTCAGAGCCACGCCCGGATGCTCCGCGCCATCGCGGCGGCCGAGATGCCGTAGCGGTCGTGGAGCGTCGGCAGGGCGCCGGCATCGAGGAACTCATCCGGCAGCCCGATCTGGCGGAAGCCGCGCCCCGGCATCACACCCTCGCGCATCAGCAGGCCGGCCACCGCCTCGCCGAGGCCGCCGATCACGCTGTGGTTCTCGGCCACGACGATCAGCCGGCCGCCCCGCCGGGCCTCGTGCAGGATCGTTGCCGTGTCGAGGGGCTTGATCGTCGGCACGTGCAGGACCGCCACGTCGACCCGGTCGTCGCGGAGGGCCTCGGCGACCTCGAGGGCGCGCATGGTCATCAGGCCCGAGGAGATCACCAGGACGTCGCGGCCGTCGCGGATCGTCTTCGCCTTGCCCAGCTCGAAGGTGTAGCCGTACTCGTCGAGCACCAGCGGGACGTTGCCGCGCAGGAGCCGCAGGTAGACCGGCCCCTTGTGGGCCGCCATGGCGGGGACGACCTGCTCGGTTTCGTGGGCGTCGCAGGGGTCGATGATCGTGAGGTTCGGCATCCCGCGGAAGATCGCGAGATCCTCCGTCGCCTGGTGGCTCGGGCCGTAGCCGGTGGTCAGGCCGGGCAGGGCGCAGGCGATCTTGACGTCGAGGTTCTCCTCCGCGATCGCGAGGCAGATGAAGTCGTAGGCGCGCCGCGCCGCGAACACCGCGTAGGTGGTGGCGAAGGGGGTGAACCCCTCCCGGGCGAGGCCCGCGGCGGCGCTCATGAGGAGCTGCTCGGCCATCCCCATCTGGTAGAACCGCTCGGGATGGGCCTGCGCGAAGATGTGCAGGTCCGTGTATTTCGACAGATCCGCCGAGAGGCCGACGATGTCGGGCCGGGTCTTGGCGAGTTCGACCAGGGCGTGGCCGAAGGGCGCGGGCTTCGTGCGCTGCCCGGGGGCGGCGAGCGAGGCGATCATCGCCGAGGTCTTGGCGCCGCTGCCGGCGCGGGGGGCGGGCTTCTCGTACTTGGAGCGTCTCACCGCACTCTCCCCTCGTCCAGGATCGCCAGGGCTCGCTGCCACTCGTCCGGCTCGACCCGCAGGAAGTGGTTGCGCTCGCGTTCCTCCAGGAACGGCACGCCCTTCGCCATGCGGGTGTCGCAGATGATGACCCGGGGCTGCGGGCCGGGGTGGTTGCGCGCGGCGTCGAAGGCCCTGACCAGGGCGTCGATGTCGTTGCCGTCGACCCGCTGGACGAACCAGTTGAAGGCCTCGAACTTCGGCGCCAGCGGCTCGAAGTTGAGTACCCCGCGCGACGCGCCGTCCGCCTGCATACCGTTCACGTCGACGAGGCCGATGAGGTTGTCGAGCTTGAACGAGCCCGCCGACATCGCAGCCTCCCAGGTCGAGCCCTCGTCCAGCTCGCCGTCGGAGAACAGGTTGTAGATGAAGCTCTTCGAACCCTTCCGCTTCAGCCCCAGCGCCATGCCGACCGCGATCCCGAGCCCGTGGCCCAGGGACCCGCCGGTGATCTCCATGCCGGGCGTGTAGGCGGCCATGCCGGACATCGGCAGGCGGCTGTCGTCGCCGCCATAGCTCGTCAGCTCGTCCTCGGGGAGGATCTCCGCCTCGATCAGCGCCGCGTAGAGAGCGATGGCGTAGTGGCCGATCGAGAGCAGGAACCGGTCGCGACCCTCCCATTCGGGATCCTCGGGCCGGTAGGTGAGGGCGTGGAAATAGCTCACCGCCAGCACGTCGGAGATGCCGAGCGCCTGGGCGATGTAGCCCTGGCCCTGGACCTCGCCCATGCGCAGGGCGTGGCGGCGGATGCGGTAGGCGCGCTCGCCGAGCGGCACGTTGGAGCCGGCGCGGGGCCGCTCGGTGGCTGAGGGAGACGTCATGGCGCGGCCCTCAATGGATCAGCATGCCGCCGTTCACGTCGATCACCGCGCCGGTGATGTACGTGGACAGGTCGGAGGCCAGGAACAGGCAGGCATTGGCGACGTCGTTCGCCACGCCGAGGCGCCCCAGGGGGATGCCCTTGGCGATCTCGACCTTCAACTCGGGGTGAGCTTGCCGCCGGTGATGTCGGTCTGGATCAGGCCGGGAGTCACGGAATTCACCCGCACGCCGTCGGGGCCGAGCTCCCGGGCCATGGCCTTGGCGAGGCCGAGCACGCCGCCCTTGGCGGCGCTGTAATGCGGGCCGCCGAAGATGCCGCCGCCCCGCTGGGCCGAGACCGACGACATGCACACGATCGCGCCGGAGCCCTGGCCGCGCATCGCCGGGATCACCGCCTGGCTCATGTAGAGCGTACCGCGCAGGTTCACGTCGGTGACGGCGTCGTAGTTCTCCGGCCCGATCTCCATGATCTTGAGGGGCTGGGTGATGCCGGCGTTGTTGATGAGGACGTCGATCCGCCCGAGGCGGGCCACGATCTCGTCGGCCGCCGCCGAGCAGGCCGCACGGTCGGTGACGTTGCAGGCCAGCCCGATATGGCCGGGACCGATGTCGCGGGCGGCCGCCTCGGCCTGCCCGGCATCGAGGTCCAGGATCGCGACCCGGGCGCCCTGGTTCGCGAAGAGCCGCGCAGTGGCCTTTCCGATTCCGCGGGCGGAGGCCGCCCCGGTGATCACGCACACCCGATCGTTCAGCAGCATGGAATCCTCCCGGCGATCCGCGACGGGGCGCGGTCGAACCTGTCGTCATGACGGAGGGTGCGGCGGGCCGGCGACCGCGATCCTGCGGATCGCGCGGTCTGCGGCGTCGTTCCTCCCGTCTGTCGTGTTGGAGGGACTGTGCCGCCACGGCGTGCCCGCGACAAACGCGGATTTTGCACGCGCAGGTGAATCCAGATCACCTCTTCCCGGTCAGCCGAGTTCGGGGCTCAAGGGGATCGCGAGTTCCTCGGCAAGCCAGCGCGCGAAGACCCGGAGTGGCGCCCGGCGGCGGACGTCGACCGGGCAGACGAAGTGGTGGCCGACGTAGCTGATGTCCTGAGAACGCCCGGCCAGCGGCGCGACGAGACGCCCGGCCGCGACCTCCCGCTCGGCGAGGCGTGTGGATTCAAGGGCGACGCCCAGCCCGTCCGCCGCAGCCGCCAGGGCCAGGAAGCTCCGGTCGAAGCGAATTGCCGCGCTCGGCTGCGTGACGAGCTGGTTTCGCTCGAACCAATGCGACCAGCGCACCTGCTTGTTGTCGCTCTGGATCAGGGTCTGTGCCAGCAGGTCGCCGGGTTCGCGTATCCGGGCAGCCCGCACGGGATCGCAGAGCGGCGTCACCGTCTCTAGGCCCAGCGGCATGCGGACCAGACCTTCCCCACGGGGCGGTCCGTAGACGATGTCGGCATCGAACTCGTCCGTGATGAATCGGGCGTAGTCCATGCCGGCGGCCAGACGCACCTCGAAGCCCGGATGGGCGCTGAGGAAGCGTGCGAGCCGCGGCGCCAGCCATTGCGCGGCGAAGCTCGGCGCGCAGTGCAGTCGCAGAAGTTGCGGCCCCCGATTCGCCACGAGGTCGAAGCCGCGATTGAGTTCGGCGAAGGCGCGTCCGACGTGATCGCAGAGCGCCTCGCCGGCCGGGGTCGGCGTGATCCCCTGTCCGACCCGCTCGAACAGGACGACCCCCAAGGTCTCTTCCATCTTGCGCAGGGCATGGCTCACCGCGCTCGGAGACAGGTTGAGTTCGCCGGCAGCAGCCTTGAACGAACGTCGTCGCGCTGCGGCCTCGAAGATTCGGATTGCGGAGAGGGGAACGGGCGGCCTCATCCCGGGCAGCATGGGCCGCGGTCGTCGGTCCTGGCAATGGCAGCCGGACGATGCGCAGAGGACGCGGTCGCCACCGGATGAAGCAGAACGGCGACGAATTCGACGCGATCAGGCCACGCTTTGGCTGCGAACCCGGACCGGCGAAGCGGCCTGTCCCTGCCGGGTCACCTGCCGAAGAATGGCGACCATTGCATCGGTCCGCGCTTCGCGGTCCGGCGGCCCCAGATTATTGCGGGAGCTGCGCCATGCCACGAGGAGGCAGGCGAGGATGGCGAACATGCTGGCCGCGAGGGGAGTGATGATCAGTGCGGCCAGGGCGCTGATCGGTGCCAGGATCACGGCTGTCGCGAGGCCGCTCAGAAGGGCCGCCGCCATCATGACGATCATCGGAGCCTCGCCCGATCGATGCGACCGGTTCCACTGCCCGGCCACATGACCACGATCGCGTGAAAAGGGTTAATCATTGGTTAATCGAAAGCAGCCGATCACTAGTCTCGGCCCCGAAAGAGCGAGGATTTCGCTGCGTCGGTTGTGCGGGGGACGGGGCAACGCGCCGATCCGACACCAAAGATTGACTTGGCCCTTCTGACAATGCCGTAGAAGATGGGGCAGGTTCTGCGTCGACAATGCCTTGACCTCCAGCATAATCGGTCCAAACTGGGGTTTTCATGCAGTATTGGTCGAATTCCATCACTAGACGTGATTCTTACATCCGTGATGACGTTTCCGAAACGGTACGATCTTTAGAACAAAATACTTGACCGTGAGATTGATCGAGCATTTGTGATCAATTTATATTTGGACATTGTATAATTTTTGACCCAGGCCGATGCAGTCAGTCGAACTGCCTGATATGAAGTGGCCATCTCTGGTATAGAATGATCACTTGCTATACGCGGTTTGGCAGTGATAGCCCTTCAATATCGCGCATGCGGGAATATTATATTCGATGACCATTGATGATAGTGCTATCGTGCGGCTGCGCGAAATCGCAGCCGTCGTGGGCTGTCCGGTCGAAGCGTTTTTCGCGTCTGCGGACGAAGGGGTCGAGGCGGGCATGACCCACGAATTGATCCGCCTGTGGAATGCGCTTCAGGAGCCTCAAGCGCGACAACGCGTCCTTACGATCGCGCGACACGAGCTTTTGCGTGAGGCCCGCGGGGCAGACGCCGCCGAGTGACAAGCATGGGACGTCGCGATGCCCGACCGGGTCGGCGCCGTCCGGCGTTGTTTCGCGGGATGCCACAGCGTCATCCCGTCAGAGTTGTGCCTCTTGCTGGTGCACCGCTTGGAAATGACGGATCGGTGGCAAGCTACGACCGTGGTGTCGGGTCGCCCGTCGCCGAGGTCACGGCGGGTGAAGAACGGGCACATGCGTCGATCGGGTGTCGACGCTGTGCATCCGATGCTCCTCAGGTCCGGGCGGGGACGCTGCGGTGCCGATTCCAAACGTCGGCACCGGCATCCTCGCCGATCACCCTCGTGCGTGACCTTGGGCGATCCATCCCAGAACCGTCGCACAGCGCTCGGCCTGATCGCGGGTCAGCCCGGAGGCCACAGCGGCGCCATTGCGATAGACGACGAAGGTGCCATCGTCGGTCGCGCGGATCTTGATGGAGGCCATTACGCGGCTCCGGACTCGATGGCCTGAAGCTGCGACAGCCCGGCTGCTGTGATCTGCCAGACGGCGAGCGGTCCCTCGGCGCTGTCCGGATGGTCGACCCGCTGAAGGTGACCGGTGGTCTCCAGGGCGGCGAGCCGGCTGTGATCGCTGGGCCATGACGCGTCGGGCTTCTTGCGGATCGAGATCCGGTTGTCCCCGGCTTCTGCTGCTTTGCTGAGAAGGCGGCGCTCGTGGTTGACCAGCATCGGCACTCCTGGGCGGACGAGACGGGTAGGCGTTACTTACGTACAGGCTGGCCGATATGGTTAAGCTTGGCAACCCCGCCGCCGCAATGCCCTTTGGATCGACGTCGGGCGAGGCCGGCATCGGAGAGGGCGCTGCCCGTATCCCGTGGCGTGATGGATCCCTCGGTGCCGATGCACGAGACCGACTCCCGGCCAAGGCGAATTGGGTGATCAGCGGCAGGACCTTCGGTCATCCGCACCGGCTTCCGATGCGCGGGCGCAGGTCATCGAGGAGCCCGTTTTTCCGATCCTGTTCCGGAAGGGTTTGGCGTGCACCGGCTGCGCCATCGCACATAAAAAAGGCCGGCCGGGTTTCCCGGTCGGCCGTCGTTCCGACGGTGAGAGCGCTTACCGCAGGAGCTGGAGGACGCCCTGCTGGGCGGAGTTGGCCAGGGAGAGGGCGGAGATGCCCATCGACTGGCGGGTGGACAGGGCCTGCGAGTTGGCCGCTTCCTGGTTCAGGTCGGCGTTGGTCAGGTTGGCCGAGCCGGTCTGGAGGACGTTGATCAGCTGCTTGGAGAAGTCCTGGCGGTTCTGCACCACCGACAGGTTGGAGCCGAGGGTGCTCGCCGCCGAGTTCAGGGCCGCTCCGGCGCCGGTGAGGGTCGCCAGCGTCTTGTTGACGTCCGAGTTCAGCAGGAAGTTGCCGAGGCCGTTCGAGCTCGTCGAGCTGTTCGAGTTGGTGATCGACGACAGGCCCAGGCCGCTGGCCGTCGCGTCCACGGAGGCGACGTTCAGGTTGGAGCTGCCGGTGTCGTTGAACTTGATGTTCATGTCATTGCCCTTGCCGGCAATGAGGTTGACGCCGTTGTAGCTGGCATCGCCGGCGAGCTGGGTGATCTGGTTCAGCAGGTTGTTGTACTGGCTCGCCAGCGACGAGCGCTGGGTGACGCCGGAGATCGAGAGGTCGCTGGACACGACGGTGCTGGCGGCGGTGCCGTAGGTCGAGGCCGTGGTCGCCGAGGCGGTGAAGCCGAGCGCGGTCTGGCTGCCGGAGTTCTGGAACTCGACATCGGCCTGGGCATTCAGGACGATCTTGGTGCCGGTGCTGTCGACCGAGAAGATCGCCCCGGCGCCGAACGAGCCGCTGGACGCCGTGGACGCCGAGCTGACCGCCGAGTTCAGGGCCGCGACCGTGGCGCTGATGCTCGAGGAGGCGGCGACCGTGGCCGAGACCGAGGTGCCGTTGATGGTCAGGAGCACCGTCTGGGAGGCAGTGCTGGCGCTGTAGGCGCCGGCGGCAGTTCCGGTGGTGGAGAGCTGGGTCGAGAGCGCCTGGCTGGCGATCGACTTGGCTTGGTCGACGAGCTTCTGGATCGAGGTGATGCCCTGGTTGGCGGCCTGGATCGACTGGACGCCGTTGGAGATGCCGTCGAGCAGGGAGTTCAGGCTCGACGAGCGGCCGTCGAGGGCCTGGGAGGTGAAGAAGTTGGTCGGGTTGTCGAGGGCGGAGTTGACCGTCTTACCGGTGGCGAGGCGGTTCTGCGTGGTCGCCATGAGGTTCGCGGTGTCCTGCAGCGAGAGCAGGTTCTGACGCGTGGCGGCCGACAGGGTGATGGAGGACATGGATCGCTATCTTTCTGATTTGATGCACCCGTTTCTTGGGTGGGGCAGTAATCGCGCCCCAACCCTTTCTCACGCGTTAAATCAATCGCAGACAGGCCGTTCAGGTGGATCGATCGTTAACGGAATAACTCCGAGATCTTTCAAGTATTGATAGTGCCGTGGCCTCGTTCAAGATCCATTAACCATCCGCTGTCATAAGCGCCGTGGCTGTCCAAATCTGTCGCGTCTGCCCCCGCGGAATCGCTCCGATGCGGCCGACGCGCGGCGACTGGGGCGAACCTTGAACGGAGTCCAGCTTTGATCGCTCAAGCGTCTGTCGCTGTTGGCGACCCGAATCTCTCCGCGCCACCGGTTTTTCCGCATGTGGCGATCGCGATCCCCTGTGGGACCATGGTGCACGCGGACTTCGCCGTCAGCCTCGGCTCGATGATGCATTCGCTGGGCGAGATGCCCATGTCGCTGGTCGTCGGGAAGTCGTCGATCGTGGCCGACGCCCGCAATCTGAGCCTTGAGTTCGCGCAGAAGTATGGCGCCGAATATATCCTGTTCATCGACAGCGACATGACCTTCCCCAAGGATGCCCTGCTCAAGCTCCTGGTCCGTAAAGTCGACATCATCGGCGCGACCTATTCCCGTCGCACTGCGCCGTTCCATTTCCTGGGCGACATTCTGCAGGAACAGCCGGCCGACGCACCCAAGGGACTTCTGGAGATGTCGCGCATCCCCACGGGCTTCCTGCTGGTCAAGGCCACGGTCTTCGAGAGCCTGAAGCGGCCCTATTTCCGGTTCCGCGTCGATGAGGAGGCCGGTGTCAATATCGGCGAAGACTTCGACTTCAGCGATCGGGTTCGTGCTGCCGGATACAGGATCTGGTGCGATCCGTATCTCAGCAAGGAACTCGGCCATATCGGCGAGCAGTCCTTCAAGCTCTGAGCGAAGCTGGGATCCGGGTGACCGCGCTTCACGGATTGGAGCTGGGCGCTCGACACGACGAGGTGTGGGAATGAGGATCGCGATCATCACACCGTCGCGGCTCAAGCCTTCGACCCTGGCCGGAAAGGCCGGCCAGTATTTCCTGGAGCACGCGATGGAGAGCGCCGCTGGCCAGGACCTCGACAGGCCGGTGACGATCCATTTCTTCGTCGGGATCGATTCCGACACCGAGATCCCCGCGAGGCTGGCCGACCACCCCCAGATCACGTTCGTGCGCAGCGACCGCAAGGCGCAGGTCCCGGCCCTGAACGCGGCCCTCCGCGCGGTGGATGACACCTGGGACCTCGTCGGCTTCCTCGAGGACGATGATCACTGGCTCCCGCCCTATCTCGGTTTTGCGCTCCGGGCATTGGACAGTTTCGACTTCGTCTCCTCGACCCAGCTCGAGGTGGACGAGGCCGGCGAGGTCGTCCGGATCAACGACTTCGCCACGCCGTCGGGCTGGCTCATGCGCCGCAGCACGTTCGAGCGCGTCGGCGCCATCGACCCATCGGCGAAGTGGCACTACGACAACGAGTGGCTCGGCCGCCTCGCCGAGACTGGCCTGCGCCGAGCCCACCTCGTCGAGGCCACGGCGCCCGGAACCCTGTTGGACGCGAGCCAGGTCCGCCCGTGGCTCGCCAACGTGCTGCGCAATGGCGGCCCGAACGTGCACCTCGTGCGCCATGGCTTCGCCCTGCCCCTGGTGTGCCGCTTGGTGCATCCGGGGTCCGGCACCTCGGATGTGGGCCAGGGCGGCACGTCCAAGGCCGAGAGCGATGCCGAGTATCAGCGGCTGATCAATCGCTTCGGCCGTATCCCCTGGTAAGGTGCCCGACACGCGCCGGAGATCGCTTGATCGCGTGCGGAGCCACAGGGCGTGGCGAGCTTGCGGGATGTCGCGTGCGGCCCATGCCGGCCGGCCGTTCCCGCGGGCGCGGGCTGATCGATTGAGGCGTCTAGACCCGGCGGCGAACGGCCTGCTGGAACGCGGAAAACACCCTGCGCATGGCGGGAATCTTATAGGGAAAGAGGTCCACGGGATCCATGTCGTGGACGACCATGCCGGTATCGGCCTCGAAGATCAGTAGCCGCCCGTCCGCGCTCTCCGCACAATCGATGATCAGGTAATCGAGCCCGATCCGGCGGTGGATCTCGGCGAAGGCGGCGCGGTGGCGCAGGGCGAACCCGTCATCGAAGGCGGCCATGGCATCGGCCTCGGCCGCCCGCTTCTCCGCGTCCTCCATCATCCCGGCGTTCAGGTAATGGATCATCCAGTGGTCGCGAACGGCCATGTGGCATAGGAACGGCACGCCGTCGATCAGAACGACGCGGAGCTTTCGGTAGAGACCGTCGGGGCCGCGATAAACGCAGAATTGCGTGATGTAGAGATCCTCTGTGCGCGCGTCGTCGAGGTAGCGCCGCAGGTCGGATTCCCGATCGACCTTCTGCAGGTCGTTGCCGGCATGTGTATCGAGCGGACGCACGAGGACGGGAAATTCAAAGCCGTCAGGGAGGCCTGAAGCCGTCGTGCCGCAAGTCGATCGGCGGACGCGGACGACCTTCGGCACGAGGAGCCCTTCGCCATCACGGAGCGCAGCAGCGATCCCGTGCCGAGATGTCTTGAGGACATGGCGCGGGTGATTGAGGATCGGTCGTGTCCAGTGGTCGGCCGCCTCCGCGAGACCTTCCAGCAGCGGCTCGGCGACGGTCGAATAGGCGACGCCCATGATCAGCACGTCGTGGTCCGGGAGATTCCGCGGGATGTCCTCGCCGGGCTCAACGAACAGGTAGGCGGTGCTGAACGCCTCGTTGTCCAGCAGAAAGTCCACCGGCGTATTGGCCATGAGATCGCCGGTCGTGGCGATGATGAGAATGCGGATCCCCGCCGCAGGCAGATTGCTGCGCAGGGTGAAATGCCGCGCGCCGCGGAGGATCTCGGCTTGGAGCTGGAGTGCCTCGCCGCTGCGGTGCATCAGCAAGAGGATCGTCGCCACGTCCATGCCGGCGCCCGGCTCGATGACGTCGCCGTCAGAGCGGGTCAGGATATCCTTGGCCAGGGCGGCCATGTCGGCGCCTTCGAACGCGGCTCTGATCAGACGCGCCGGTCCGATCATGGGGCTCGGGCCGTCGACCCGCGCGACACGCATTTGCATGAGAGACTCCGGGCGGTCGGGGGTGCCCCGCGTTCGGGGTGCAAATCCGGAAGGGCCGGCAGGGATCGCGCCGCATCACACGACGCGCGAAACACTGCGCGGACGGTGGTTTACGAAGCGCTAACCAGGCTCAGCTGCGCCGCCCCGGGGCAGCGGCGGCGCGCCGGAGCGCGTCCGCGAGGGGGCCGGTCGGTGCGTCCTCCGCGGGCGTCCCCGCCCGAGGCCGCTGGGGTGCGGGCTTCGGTTCGGCCGTGCGTTGCGCCGGCCGGGCCGGCTCGACAGGATCGTCGAGCCGCATCGAGAGCGCGATGCGCTTGCGCGGAAGATCGACACTGAGCACGAGAACCCGCACGACTTCGCCGATCCGGACGATCTCCGCGGGCGACGCGATCCGCCGCCGCGCCATCGCCGAGATGTGGACGAGCCCGTCCTGGTGGACGCCAATATCCACGAAGGCACCGAACGCGGCGACGTTGGTGACCACGCCCTCCAGCTGCATGCCGGGTTCGAGATCCCCGATCGTCTCGACGCCGTCCTGAAAACGCGCCGTCTCGAATGCCGGTCGCGGATCGCGCCCGGGCTTCTCGAGTTCCGCGATGATGTCGCGCACGGTCGGGAGGCCGAAGCGCGCATCGACGAAGCTTTCCGGTGCGAGCCGGCCGAGGGCCGCGGCGTTGCCCAGCAGGACATGGATATCGCTCTTCGTCGCCCGCAGGATGCGTTGCACCACGGGATAGGCCTCCGGATGGACGCCCGACCCGTCCAGCGGATCATCGCCCCCCTGGATGCGTAGGAAGCCCGCAGCCAGCTCGAAGGTCTTCGGTCCGAGTCCCGGCACCGCCTTGAGCGCCGTGCGCGTGCGGAACGGGCCCTTTGCGTCGCGATGCGCGACGATGCGGCCCGCCAGGGCGGCGCTCAGGCCGGAGACCTGCGCCAGAAGAGCAGGGGAGGCCGTGTTGACGTCGACCCCGACGGCATTCACGGCGTCCTCGACAACGGCGGCGAGGGAGCGGGACAGCTTCGCCTCGCTGACGTCGTGCTGATACTGCCCGACCCCGATCGACTTCGGATCGATCTTCACGAGTTCGGCCAGCGGATCCTGAAGGCGACGGGCGATCGACGCGGCGCCACGATGCGAGACGTCGAGATCGGGCAATTCACGGGCACCGATCTCGGAGGCCGAGTAGACGGAGGCGCCTGCTTCCGAGACCATGACTTTCGCGAGCGCGAGATCGGGATTGGATGCGACGATCTCGGCGGCGAGCCGCTCGGTCTCTCGGGAGGCCGTGCCGTTGCCGACGGCCAGAAGCTCGACGCCGTGGAGGCGGCACAGGCGTCCGAGGGCCGCGACGGCCTCCCGCCAGCGGCGCTGCGGCTCGTGGGGGTAGGTGGTCTCCACCGCGACGATCCGCCCGGTGCGGTCCGCCACCGCCACCTTCACCCCGTTCCGATAGCCCGGATCGAGCCCCATCGTCGCCCGGCCGCCCGCCGGGGCGGCCAGTAGCAGATCCTTCAGGTTGCCGGCGAAGACCGTGACGGCCTCGTCCTCGGCCCGTTCGAACAACCGGTTGCGCAGATCCTGCTTGATCCCGGTCCGGATCTTGGTGCGCCAGGCGGCGCGAACGGTCTCGAGCAGCCACGGGTCGCCCGGGCGACCCCGCATCGCGATCCCGAACCGGTGGCATATCGCGCGTTCGAACGGCCCCGGAAGCCCCGGCGGCGAATCCTCACCCTCGGCGGTGAAGCCGACGTCGAGAACCTCTTCCCGCTCGCCTCGGAAGATCGCCAGGATGCGGTGCGAGGGCATCCGCTCCAGCCGCTCGCTCCAAGCGAAGTAATCCGAGAACTTCGCCCCTGCGCTCGCCTTCCCCTTGCGGACCTGTGAGACGAGCTGGCCGCCGCGCCAGAAATCCGCCCGCAGCCGGCCGACGAGGTCGGCGTCCTCGGCGAAGCGCTCGATCAGGATCGCGCGGGCTCCCTCCAACGCGGCGTCGACATCGGGCACGCCGCGCGCATCCGCGACATAGGCGGCCGCCACCGTGTCGGGCGTGTGGTCGGGGCGGCTCAGGAGGGCTTGTGCAAGAGGTTCGAGCCCAGCCTCGCGGGCGGATTGCGCCTTCGAGCGGCGCTTCGGCCGGAACGGCAGATACAGGTCTTCCAGACGCGCCTTCGTGTCGGCGGCGTCGAGCGCCGCAGCGAGCGGCGGCGTCATCTTGCCCTGACCCGTGATGCTCGCGACGATGGCGGCGCGCCGCTCATTGAGGTCGCGCAGGTAGGAAAGACGTTCCTCGAGCCGGCGCAGCTGCGTATCGTCGAGGCCGCCCGTCGTCTCCTTCCGATAGCGCGCGATGAACGGCACAGTCGCCCCGCCATCGAGGAGTGTCGCCGCGGCGGCGACCTGAGCCTCTCCGACACCGAGTTCGTCGGCGATCAGCGCGTTCACGGCTCTCATGGCGTCTCCGGCGGCAGGGGAACGGTGAGCCTGCCTGAAACGTCAAGCCGTCGGAAACAAGGCGTCCGTCAGGACTGCGCCTCCGCGCTGACGGCGCGGGCGCAATCGAGGATGCGCTGCCGCGCTCGCACGTCCTCGATCGAGAAGCAAAGCCTCAGAAGTTCCTCGGTCGACGCGATGTCTTGCCGGGCTCCGCCACCGAAGAACACGTCGATGGAGAATCCAAGGGCTTCAGCCAGATCGCCCAGAATGCGCTGCGCCCGCCCTGTCGCAGTTCCGGTGTGGTTCGCCATCGGCGTCGATCCGCCCGCTGCCTCGGCCCGCCTTGCCGACCACAGAATCGCTTCCCCGCACCCATCGACCGCGAGGTGCAAGGTCCCGCCGAGCCGGCCGCGCCGGAATGCCCCCCATCGACGATGCGTGGTCGTGGGGGCCATCCCGTTCTCCAGACTCGCAGAGGACAACTCCGTTCCTGGGGATAAGGAGCCGGCCCGTGAGGATCTGGGCTGCGAATTTTCGACCGACGGAGGCAGCCAGATGATCGATCAAGAAGTCGGAAAACCCGACCTGTTAATTCTTGCGACGTTACGGACGAGAAATCGAATATCTCGATCGAACTCGCCCGGCACGGCGCGAAGCTTGACGATAGTCTCGCGACGTCATCCGGATGTCACGGCTGGAGGCGAAGGTTTCGCTTCGCATGTGCCGGAAAGGCAGGCGCCCGTGCAGTTCGAGATCCGTGAGCGCAGCCGGTCGCTCTGGTCCTGGGTTCTCGTCAACGAGACCGATGAGCCTGTGCTGGAATCGCGCCGCTGCTTCCCATCCCGGGCGCAGGCGACGGCGGCCGCTTTGGCTTTCTCCCAGCTCGTTGCCCGAGCTGGCCGCAACTTGGCCGGTGGTCATCGGCAGGTCGGATTTCTTTGAGTGGCTCGAACCGCCGCGACGGTCCGTCGCCCGGAATACCCTGGCGCGCTCAGGCCCGGTGGCGGAGGAGGCTGACGACGCTGGTGCAGGCGATCACGCATCCCACCCCCATCGCGCCGAGGCAGCTGATGGTGCGGATCGGTTCTCCCCGCGCCAGGACGATGGCGACGGCGAGGGGCAGGAGCAGGAACACGAGCAGCAGGGTCATGACCGGATCCGAACGACGATGGGCAAGCTTTGGACGCGAATGGTTAATCACTTCTCACGAGGCGGGGGGCTCGCGGAAGGCCCGAACCGTCAGCCCGATCAGGCCCCCACTGGGCGCGCCCTCTGAATCGTGAACGTGGCCACGAGCGAGTCGTGAACGGCGCCGAATGTCCCGACCTGCGGGCGGGCTGCATCGATGTCAGGGTCTGCGGACAGGCCGTACCGCTCGGCCGTTTCACCTGTCCGGTCCCTGACTGATCTCCGTTGGGCGTGCGATCGTTGCGCTCCGGACAACGACGCGAGCGCGGTTTCTCCGGATCGGGCGCGTCGCGGTGACGACCGGGAACCGTCGGGTGGCGGCGCTATTGCGGTCGGCTTTGGCCGAGGCGGACCAAGCGGTCGATCAGAGCCCGGTCGTGCAGCAGCGCCATCCGTTCCTTCGC
Organism: Methylobacterium phyllosphaerae; assembly: GCA_050632685.1. Taxonomy (GTDB): domain Bacteria; phylum Pseudomonadota; class Alphaproteobacteria; order Rhizobiales; family Beijerinckiaceae; genus Methylobacterium; species Methylobacterium phyllosphaerae_A. The sequence goes on along the minus strand of JBOEFT010000002.1, from coordinate 2,387,949 downwards.
CGAAAGCCACGCCTGCGCCTCGGCGACCGTTTCGGCCTCGCAGATCTTGGCTGCGGCCAGCGTCTGGTCCGGATCGACGGCGCCCCGTGGCCGCCGCTGGCCGATGGGAAGCATCCGGGCGTGGGCTTGAGCGAGTTCGGGATCGTCGTGCATCGCCGCCAGGGAATCGGCGTCATCGAAGCCGCGCGCGGCGTTGCGCGCCGTCAAGGCCGCCGCGCGGACGGCGATCTCGGGAGGCGCGGCCTCTTCGGGGGTGGCTAGCAGGAGGCGACGCTTGAGCGCGAGCCCAAGCCCGAGCTGGCCGCTCGCCCAGGAAATCGGGATCGCCAGCACCAAGCCCAGGATCGTCGGGCTCATCCAGAGGAACAGGGAGGTGGCGATCGCGAAGGCCGCGATCCCCGCGACAAGCCCGAGCACCGTGTGCCAACGGTGCCGGATCACGATGTCGCGCAGCGGGATGGAGCCGTCGTCGCGCCGCTGCGGATTCCAGCCGGTGTCCCGCCCCAGAAGGATGCCCATGACCGAACCGGACTGGATCACCATCGCCACCGGCGCCACCAGGGCCGAGAGCAGGATTTCGACCATGCTGGACAGGATGAGCCGTCCGGCGCCGCCGGATGCGCGCCGTACCGGGCCGTCGAGCAGAGCGAGGATGAGCCCCAGGACCTTGGGGGCGAGGAGAACCGCCATGGTCAGGCCGAAGAGCTGCAGGGCGCGGACCGGATCGAACCGCGGGAAGACCGGCGAGAAGCCGGCACCTCCGAAATAATCCGGTCGCTCCGTCGCGGTCTGAAGCACCAGCAGGATGCCGACCACCAGTTGCAGCAGCCACAGGGGCGACGCGAGGTAGCCGGCGATGCCGGTGGCGAAATGCTGGCGGGTGGCGGGGTGCAGCCCTGCGGCGCCGATGACCCGCGCGTGCTGGAGATTGCCCTGTGCCCAGCGCCGGTCGCGGACCGCGACGTCGATCAGCGAGGGCGGGCTCTCCTCGTACGAGCCCGGCAGGCGGTGCAGCATGTACACCGCCCAGCCGGCGCGGCGGATCAGGGCCGCCTCGACGAAATCGTGGGAGAGGATGTGGCCGCCGAAGGGCGGCCTGCCGTGCAAGTCCGGCAATCCGCAGGAATCCGCAAAGGCGCGGGTCCGGATGATCGCATTATGACCCCAGTAATTGCCGTCCCTGCCCGACCAGACGGCGAGGCCGGCAGCGATCACCGGACCGTAGATCCGGGCCGCGAATTGCTGGAGCCGCGCAAATAGCGTGTTGCGGTTGATGATCAGCGGCAGCGTCTGGATGATCCCGGCATCCGGATCCGCCTCCATGGCGGAGGCCAGCGCCACGATCGCCGGTCCGCTCATCAGGCTGTCGGCATCCAGAACGAGCATGTGGTCGTAATGGCCGCCCCAGCGGGAGACGAAGTCGCCGATGTTGCCGGCCTTCCGATGATGATTCTTCGGGCGATGGCGGTAATAGAGCCGGGCATCGGGGCCGAGCCGGCCGCGCAGGTCGAGGAAGGCCCGCTCCTCGGCGATCCAGGCGTCGGCCTGGGTCGAATCCGACAGGATGAACCAATCGAAATGATCGCCGAGCCCCGTGGCCTCGACGGCTTCCCGCATCGCCTCGATGCCCGCGAAGGTCCGGGCCGTGGCCTCATTGTAGACGGGCATCAGGACCGCGGTTCGTGTCCTGAGCATCGCCGCCATCGGGCTCGGCCGCGGCCGCCGCAGCAGCGTCCCGAAACCGAGCACGGCATTGGTGAAGGCCAGCGCGATCCATGAAAAGGTCAGGCAGAACAGGACGACGAGGACGAGCTGAAGGGCGGTCGGGCTGCCGGAGACCGACACGGTCTCGACCATTTGCCAGCCGCCGAAGGCCGTGAGCGCAAGCGCGCCGCCGAACACGAGAATCCGCGCGGGCCAGGGGCTCCGGATGCGCCCCGCAGATCGACGACCTGCGCCGGGGTCCCACCGTTCCAAATCCTGGATCGGCATGGCCAAAGGTGCCTCGGGCGGCATGCCGAGGCCGTCGGTCGAAGGGGAGGCCCCGACTTCGGGCGCGGCATCCCTGGCCGGAGGCAGGGTCATCGTCTCGTCCAGTCGCACGGTGGAGGCTTATCCTCGAAGTTGTCTCTGGCGGGGGTCACGGCGTCCAGCGGAACAGCCAGGTCTCGCTGACCCGGGTCTGATCGCGCCGCAACGCCAGGCGCAGTTCGCTCGCGCGTTCGCTGCCGGGATCGAGTTCGAACAGGATCCTGAGGGTTTTACGCTCGGGATAACGGTATCGGTCCTGACGGGTGATCGTCCCGGCCGAGGCACTGACGTCCACGTCGATCGCCCCCGGCTGGAACAGGCTTTCGCCCTCGAAATCGACCGCGAAGAGGCGGCGATTGCCCGTGCTGCCGTGGCCGCAGCGGCTCTCGCGCACCCGTGCGATCTCCGGCGGCAGCGGATCGGGCCATCCCTTGGACCAGTGCTGACGGCACTTGAACCGCATCGTCCCGCCCTTGGCGAGCTTCGCCTTGGGGCGCCAATACGCGAACACGTTCTCGTTCAGCTCGGAATCGGTCGGAATCTCGAGCAGCGTCACCGCGCCCTCATTCCAGTCATCCTGCGGCTCCAACCACAGGGAGGGCCGTTGCTCCCAGTGGCGCCGGTCGTCCTCGAAATCGTCGTAGGCGCGGGCGCGCTGCATCAGCCCGAACCCTTTCGGTCCGCGGTCGACGAACGCCGAGACCTGGAGCGCCTCGGGGTTGTGGACGGGGCGCCAGATCGGCTCGCCGTAGCCGTTGTGGATCGCCAGACCCTCCACCGAGTAGGCCGCGTTGCGCAGGTCGTCGACTCGGTTCCGGTCGAGCGGGCCGAACAGGTAGCTGCCCTGCATGCCGCCCAGCCCGATATGGTCGAGTTCGGCCCGGGCAAAGACCGTGCCGTCGATCGCCGCGGTGGAGACGTCGCGGCCGGGCGTCAGGGTGATCTTGAACGCCGCCGTCGCCGATTCGGAATCGGCGAGGGCATGAACCACCACCGGTTGACCGGGTGCGGGCATCTCGATGAACAGAGCCCGGAACAGCGGGAATTCCTCACCCCGGGAATCGGCCGGCCGCAGGGCGAGCGCCCGCGCATTGATGCCGAAATCCTGGCCTTCCGCGACGAGGCGGAAGAACGAGGCGCCCTGGAACAGCGCGAAATTGGACACGCCGTCGGCGCCCGGGAACTGCGCGCGCAGGCGGAAGCCCGAGAAGGCCGCCGCGGCGTCGAGATCCGGCAGGTCGATCCCCGGCGCCTTGAAGGCCGTCTTGTCGTAGGTGATCGGCTGAACCAGCCCGTTGTCCACGACGAACAGCGCCACCGGGGTTTCGAAGATCGAGCCCCGCAGCAGCGGCTCGAGCACGTAGCCGGCACCCTCATTCGCCCAGATCGCCCGCCCATCCGCCGGGTGAATCGCCTCGTAGGCCTCGCGCGTCAGGCCCTTCAGGACCGTGGGCACGTCTCCGGTCTTCGGTCCGACATAGGCGGCAGCGGCCCGGGCCCGCGCCAGTTCGGTCAGCGTGTCCGCCTCGAAGGCCTCGCCCTTCCCGGGAAGGGTCGGCCCCTTCTCGGGCTCCGCCGCCCGGGGGTGCGACGGAAGCAATCCTGCGGCCGCGCCGAGCGCGCCGACCAGCACGGTGCGGCGTGTCGGGGCAGCGGGAAGTCCGGCATCGATCGTCATGCAGGCAGTCGTCTCACGTCTCGGCAGGCCCCCGTATACACGCAGCCCGGCTGAACCCCGGGTTAAGCAACCCGCTGAACCGCAAAGGGCTCCGTTGACTTAACCCGAGCCGGCTCTCTAATTCGGCCGACTACATCGGAACGGGGGAGGCAGCATGGGATCGTTGCGGGTCACTGGCCACGGCGTGGATCTCGGCGAGAGTCTGCGTGGCCGCGTCGAAGAGCGGATGTCCGCGATTCAGGCCAAATATCTCGACTCGCACATGCACGATTCCTGCAAGGGCCACGTCACGCTCCGGCGCGACGGCGCCGCTTTCCGGACGGATTGCGTGCTGCACCTCGTATCGGGTCTGACGATCGAGGCGAACGGTTTCGCCCATGATGCGCGGTCGAGCTTCGAACAGACCGCGGAGCGCCTCGAGACCCGTCTGCGCCGGTACAAGCACAAGCTCAAGCAGCATGCCACCGGCCCGGGCGACGACGTGGCGGTCGAGGCCGCATACGCGGTGTTCGCCGCGCCCGATGAGGAAGACGACGAGGTTGCAGGCGGTGATGCTCATCCGCCGATCGTCGCCGAGAGCACCAAGACCCTCCAGCGCCGCACCATCGGCGAGGCGGTGACGGCGCTCGACATGACCGGATCTCCGGTGGTCGTGTTCGTCCACGCTGGCACCGGCCGCGTCAACGTCGTATATCGGCGCAGCGACGGCGCGATCGGTTGGGTGGACCCGCCGAACGCGGCCGAGTGACTTTGCGGGTGGGAGGAACGGAGCCGGAACCGGCTGCTCGTCCCACCTATTGATCCAGCGGGGGCGTGGCCGGAACGGTCATGGACGCCCCTGCAACGAGGCCCGGTTCCTCGCGGACGGGCGACGGGGCAACGGTCGTCTGATGCCAGTTCTGGAATTTCTCGACCCCGAGTCGGTCGTGCCGGCTTTGCGCGCGCGCGCCAAGAAGCAGGTGCTTCAGGATCTCGCGGCGCAAGCTGCGCGGCGTCTCCCGGCGCTCGGCGAGCGGCCCGTCTTCGACACCCTTCTCCAGCGTGAGCGGCTCGGATCGACCGGGATCGGCGACGGTGTGGCGATCCCGCACGGCAAGCTCCCGGGACTGGATCGTCTGTTCGGATTGTTCGCCCGATTCGACCGACCGGTGGATTTCGAGGCCCTCGACGGGCAACCGGTGGACATCGCCTTTCTCCTGCTGGCCCCGGAAGGGGCCGGCGCCGATCATTTGAAGGCTCTCGCGCAGGTGGCCCGCATCCTGCGCGAGCCCGGCATGCTTGCCCACATCCGCGCCGCCCGGGACGCAGGCGCCCTCTACGCCCTCCTGACCCGTTCGACGGCTCCGCAGGCCGCCTGATGATGCCGATCTGCCGAGCCGCCTCCGCTCTCACCCTGGCGATCACCCTGCTGGGGCCGGCCGTCGCCCAGGGTGACACGACCTGCGCGCGCGATATCCTCGTGGCCCAGTCGATGCAGCGCCAGGCCGTCGACCAGCTGGAGCAGGCCGACGGCGACGACGCCAAGAATTGCCGCATCTGGCGCCGTCACGTCGAGACCATGCGCCGCGTCGCGAGCGTCTACGCGCGCTGCCTTTCGGGGTCGGAGCGCAATGAGCGTCTCGCTCAGGTCCAGGGATCCGACCGGGAGTTTTCCACGGCGATCAAGGCGCGCTGCAAGGGCCTGTAGGCGCGTTGCCGGGGCGTCTTATCCACCCCGACGACACGCAATGGGCCTTGATCCAGCGCCGATATCGGCCGCGCCGGCTCGGTTGCGGCCCGACAGCGTCCTCAATCCACGCCGCGCATCATCAACGGCTCGGCCACCATCTTCACCGGCTTGCCGCGGCCGATCAGGATTGCGGCCCGAGAGCGCTCGGGATCGGCCTCGAAGCGCGTGCGCACCCAGCTCACCAGGAACTTGACGTATTCGGAGGCCAGGAGCGCGCCGCGGGCGGGCTCTGCCACCAGCGATCGGCATCGAACGCCTCGGTCACGACGGGATGCGGCAGGACGCGGTCGCTGTCCTGCAGGGCGTGATCGAGTTCGATCAGCGTCCGCGGCATGTGGTAGTTCGAGGTCACGACCGCGACGGTGCTGAAGCGGTGCGCCCGCATCCAGCGCCGGGTCTCGATGGCGTTGCCGATCGTGTTCCGCGCCCGGTAATCGAGGTCGACGCAGCAGGCGATCAGAGCGCGCTGCGTCGGGTTCAGCCGGGCGATCTCGTCGCGGCTGGTCCGCTCGTTGACGCCTGTGATGAGCAGGCGCCGACCATAGCCGCCTGCGAGCAGATCGATGGCATCGCCGATCCGCTGCGCTCCGCCTGTCAGCGCCACGATCCCGTCCGCCCGGTCGGCGGGCGTGCGCTCGTGGCGGGCGAGCACGCTGACGAAGACGAGGAATCCGGCAAACAGCGCCAGCGCTCCGAGGCCGGCGCTGAGGATGCAGGTCCAGACGGCGATCCGACGGCGGTGCGGCGTCCGCGACCGCGCGACGGCACGCCGCGGGAGGCCCCACTCGTGCCAGGCCCAGCCGACCGTGTCGGTCGAGGGCGGATCCGATGCGCGCAGCATACGCGTGGTCATCCTCCGGAGGATCGGCGCCGATTGCGGCGGCCCGGAGGCAGCGCCGTCGGCCGCTTCCACACCGCACCGATAAGATTTCCCGTTGGTAAACGACCTATTAACGCTCCCCATTTCCACGTGATCGACAGGGTAGGCCGCCTCAAGCCAGGAACCGCCGCACCGTCACGCGCGAGACGACGCCGGTGACGACGGACGCGATCACACCGATCAGCAGGACGCTGGCATAGCCCCGCACACCGATATGGAAAGCGCCGAACAACGCCTCAACCTCCTGGCCGGCCGGCCCTGAGCGTGCGGCCCTGGCCAGCAGACCGGCGATCACGAACGCCGCGATCGCCGCTCCGGCTCCGATCGCCCCGCCGCGCAGGCCGAGCCCGAAGAACCGCCGCTGGAAGGCCCGGGCGATGTAGTCGTCGTCAGCACCCACGAAATGAAGGACCTCGACGACCTCGCGGTTGCTGGCCATGGCGCCGCGTGTCGCGAAGGTTACCGCGAGTCCGGTGGCGATGAGGACGAGCAGGACGAGCCCGATCCCGATGCCCACGAAGGCGTTCGCGGCCGTCGAGAGCCGTTGCAGCCAAAGGGCGTGGTCGTCCAGGCTGGCGACGCCCGGCAGGGCCTCGACGAGGCGAGTTCGCAGGCGCCTCAGGTCTGCACCCTGACCGCTGGCGAGTTTGAGAGCGATGAGCCGCGGGACCGGGAGATCCGTCAGGTCGAGCCCGCTCCCGAGCCACGGTTCGAGCAGGCGCTCCGCCTCGGCCTTGCTGAACACCCGCGTCTCCGCGATCCCCGGCTCCGCCTTGGCGATGCCGTCGGCCCGGGCCACGTCCGCGTCGACGTCTCGGCCGGGTCCCGGTCGCACTTGGATCGTGACCTCCCGCGCCACGTCGCCCTGCCATTGGGAGGCGTTCGCCGCCACCATCTCAGCTGCGCCGGCGCAGAGCCCCGCCAGGAAGGTGAGGATCGCGATGACCGCGGCCAGTGACCGGCCCGCCGCCGTGTCGGTCGGGACCAGGGGAGCGTTGCGGCGCAGGTTGGCCGGCATCGACGGATCCGGCGGCATCGCCGGGGCGGCGGGCTTCGCCCTTGGTATTGCCTGGGTACTCATTCCTCGACCCGCAGGCGGCCTTCGCCCAGCACCATCCGGCGGGCATCGACGGCGTCCATGATGCCGAAATCGTGGGTCGCGATGATCACCGAGGTCCCAAGCTTGTTCAGCTCCAGGAACAGCCGAAGCAGCCGTCGGCCGAGCCCCGGATCGACGTTGCCGGTGGGCTCGTCGGCGAGCAGCAGATCGGGCCGGGCGATCAACGCCCGGGCGATGGCCGCGCGCTGCTTCTCGCCGCCCGACAGCAGCGGCGGCAGTGCATGCATGCGCTCGCCGAGGCCGACCCAGCGCAACAGCTCCACGACCTCGGCCCGGTAGCTCGCCTCGGCCCGGCCCTGGACCCGCAGGGGCAACGCTACGTTCTCGTAGGTTGTGAGATGGTCCAGTAGCCGGAAATCCTGGAACACTACGCCCATCCGCCGGCGCAGGCCGGTGAGCGCCTTGGCGGAGATGCCGCTCACCTCCTCGCCGAAGATCGAGACGAGGCCGCGGGTCGGCCGCACCGACAGCAGGATCAGGCGCAGCAGCGTCGTCTTGCCGGCCCCCGAGGGGCCGGTGAGGAACTGGAAGGAGCGCGGCGCAATGCGGAAGCTGACGTCGGAGAGCACCTCCGGCCCGAGGCCATAGCGCATGCCGACGTTTTCGAACTGCACCACCGGCCGCTCCGCACCGGGCAGCAGGCTCTTCATGCTCGCCTGTAGGTTCAAGGCCGTGCCGTGTCTCGTCTGTCCAGGCCCTGGGAATCGCCGCACCGGCAGGCGTTTTCAAGGCCTCCCGGATTTCACCACCGCTTAACCCTGTTCGGCGACACTTTCTAAAGCGAATTCACTGTCCGGTCCCGATGCGGCCGATCGATGCGAGTATGGCGCGTATGCTGATCGCCTGTCCGAGCTGCGGGAGCGAATACCGGATCGATGCCGGCAAGGTCGGCATGGAGGGCCGCTCGGTGCGTTGCGCGGCCTGCCGCGAGACGTGGTTTCTGACGCCGGCCGACGTCCTCGCCGGCCACGAAGCGGAACTCGCCGCCCATGTCGAGGCCGACCCGGTCGCGGATGCCGCCTGGGAAGAGGCCACAGCCTCCGTGCGGACAGCCTCGGATGCCACCGCCCCCAACGTCCCGCGGTCCGGCCGACTGCCGAAGCGCGGTGGAAAGGCTCGCCGCGCGATCCCGGGACTTTCACCCTCGCTCGCCTTCGGCCTGACACTCCTGGCAGCCTTGCCGCTGGTCTGCCTCCCCCGTACCGGCGTGGTCCGGGCCGTCCCGCAGACCGCCTCCCTGTTCGCCCGCCTCGGGCTGCCGGTGAACCTGCGCGGCATCGAGATCCGCGACGTCGTCGCGTTCAGCAGCCCCGCCGACGACGGCCAGCCCGCGGAACTCGTGGTCGAGGGTGATCTCGTCGGCGTCGCCCGGTCGGATGCGCCAGTGGCGCCCTTAAGCATCGAGATCCGCGACGCCGGCGGTCGCACCGTCCGGACCTTCTCGATCCCGGCACCGCGATCCGTCCTGGCCGCGACCGAGACGGCCCGGTTCCGCGCCAGCCTGCCGGCTCCGCCTCGGGACGGTCGCTCCGTGGTGCTGCGTTTCGCCGACGCGTCAGGCGCGCGGACCGATGCCCGCGTCGCCGATGCGGAGCATTGACGCGCGCGCAGCAAGCGATCGGGATTTAAACAGGGCGCGTGTGAAATTGAGCTTAGGTTGCGTTTCGACGGCTGACCTGCAACCCTATCGCGTAACCATCCAACGCTGGGACGAGCATCGACCGACGTTGGCGCCTGGGACCGATGTGCTTTGAGTGTCCGCGAAACCGTTCCGATCCTGATTGAGACCACCGAAGCGGTGGAGCAGAAGCGGGCCTTCGATTACTGGCGCAGTACGGTGCTGGCGCGCGTGGACGCGACGCCGCTCGCGGACGATATCCCATTTGCGGCGGGTCGAAGGGTCGCGCTCTTCGCCCGCGGCGCGATCCTGCATACCCTCAGCAACCCGATCGCAGTCGAGCGCACTGCGCTCCACGTGCGCCGCGACGGGCGCGACGACATCGCCGTCGTGCTCCTCCTTCAGGGCAGCGGGTTTGTAGAGCAGGGCAACAGCGGAGCGCTGCTGGGCGCCGGCGACGTGACGGTTCACGCCATGGACCAGCCCTTCGCCATCGGCAGCCGCGACACCTACGAGGAGATCCGCCTGCAGGTGCCTCGCGCCGCCTTCCTGGCGCAGGTCGGACCCACGCACACCTTCGTCGGACGCAAGCTCCGCGCGACGCCGCTGAGCGGCCTGTTCGCGATGTATCTCCGGTCCTTCTCGGAGTCGGTGGGCGGCATGTCCGATGCGGAGGCCGGTACGGCCCTGGAGGGGATCCTGCACCTGCTGCGCGCGCTCGCCGACGGACAGGGCCCGCACGCTGACGACGACCTCTCCGGCGATGCCATCCGAGCCCTCGCCCTCGCTCATATCGAGCGCCGGCTGCACGATCCCGCCTTCGGACCCGAGTCGCTGCCGGCCGCCCTGCGCGTCTCGCGCAGCCGGCTGTATGCGGCCTTCACGCGCGACGAAGGCGTGGCGGCCAAGATCCGCGACGCTCGGCTGGACCGTGCCTACCAGAGGCTCCGGTCACGCCGGAGCGGGACCCGGATCGGAACGGTGATGGCCGGGTGTGGCTTCACCGACGCAGCCGCCTTCAGCCGTGCGTTCCGCCGCCGGTTCGGCCTGGCTCCGCGTGACGTCCTCGACAGCCACCCCTGAGCGCATCAGATCTGGCTGCTGCGGGGATCGACCACCGGCCCTCTGGGTGACACGGAGGCGCCCGTGATCGACCGCACGAATCCGGCTATCGCGAGACCCAGGCGGATCACGGCGATGCCTAACCGCGCGATCCGGATCTGGCCGGGCAGCTGGCGCGGGCCGATGGGCCGGTAGGCCAGTTTCGGGCTGGCGCGCTCGGCCTCGGCGATCGCCTGTCCGAGGGGCAGGTTCGCGATCCTCTGCGCCGCCGCGGGCTCAATGCCGATGGCCCGCGCCCAGGCTTCGGTCCGGGCGAGCCGCCCGAGCCCGTGCAGGCGGCGGAAGCGCCGCCGCCAGACGTAGCGCCGCACGGCCCGCACGAAAGTCTCCATCCGGGCGTCGCAGAGCGCATCCGGCTCCTCGCAGCGCGAGCGGATCGTGTCGGCGACGCCACCCGGGGCGCGCCCGGTCAGTCGGGCCGAGATGGTCACGCACACGTCGGTCGCGTGCCGGACCCGCAGCCCGTGCTCCAGGAGCCGCCCGATGAAGGCTCCGTCCTCCCCGAGGGGGATCTCCGGCATGCCGCCGACTTGACGATAGGCACTGCGGGTGACGGCGAGGGTCGCGCCGATCGCGGTGCGATGGCAGGGCCAGGGATCGTGCGGATCGGGGTCGATCCGCGCCTCCGCCTCGGTGATCAATGCGTCGTAGAGATCCTCCAGGCGGCCCCGGGCCGGGAGCGAGGGCGGCAGAAGGGCCGCTTCGGCCGGATCGAGTTCGACCCGGCCCGCAACGGCATCGGCCCCCTGCCGGATCGCGGCGCGGTTGCGGAAGACCCAGTCGGGCGGGACCCGACTGTCGGCGTCAGTGGAGAGGATGATCCCCGCATTCCCCGGATCACCCAGCCAGGCGGCCGCGGCATCCATGGCTCTGCGCCGCGCCCAACCGGCGTGGGCGCCGGAAAAATCCTCGGTCAGCACGCGCACCGGGATCGACAGCGCCGGTACCAGCGCCGAGACGATGGCCTGCGTGTCGTCCGTGCAATTGTTCAGGAACAGCACAAGGCCGAGGCTGCCGTCCGCCAAGCCTTCCTGGGCGTCGATCGCCCGAAGGCAGGCTGCGATTCGCTCCTCCTCGTTGCGCACGGGAATGGCCACGATCGCTTCGGGACGGGGGGCAGCTGCCAGAGGGGTCGTCGACACCAGCAAGGATCTCCGCCGGACCCGTCGCGCGAGCCCGCCTCGGACCTATGCCGGCCCTTCCCTGAACGGGACCGGACCGGCGACCCTCGCGCATTCGGCGAATCAGAGCGTTTTTTCGACGAGGCCCTCGATCCATTCCGGCTGCGTTTCCCCCACCGAGCGACCGACCTCGGTCGCACCCTTGTAGGCGATCAGCGTGCTCTGCATCCGCACGTTCAGGCGCCGCAGCAGATCCTTCGCGGTGTCGAAGTCGATCTCGAAGATTTGGAGATCCTTGAAGCGCGGCTCCGCCGAAAGCTTCGCGAGGATCGGCTTCTGGGTCTTGCAAATCGGGCACCAGGGGGCGCTGACTTCGATCAGGATCGGCCTGCCGCCCTTCTGCGCCGACTCGAAAGCCGCATCGGTGAACGGTGCCGTCTCGCCCGCCATCGCCCGGCTGGACGGGGTGACCGCGAGGGCGGCGGCGGCGGCGAGGCCGGCCAGCGCGAGGACGTGACGGCGGCTGTTCATGGTCTTCGTCCCCTCGGGACTTCGGCGGAGCGGGTTGTGATGTCCGGTGGATGCTACGCGATGCGGCCTCAACGGTCCCGTCGACCGGGAGGCCCTGCGACCCCAAAGCGCGGACGCCGAATCACATTGTCGAGACGTCGGTGGCGAGCGCCCGGTCTTCCGCGACCAGCGCGGCGATATCCTGCGTCCCTACCGCATCGAGAGGAAGGCGGATCCGCAGCGCCCGTGTCGCCGTCCCCACCCGCATGACCAAGACGATCGTTTCCATGTCGGGACAGCCGGGGTCCGCGCAGGCGATCTCGTTGATCGCCAGCGTGTCGGCCTCGCCGAGGCCGAGCGCCGCACGCAGATCCTCCTTCAGGCGCGACGCGAGGGCTGCCCGCTCCGCCGAGCGGGCCCGCCACGCCCTGAGGCTCACGAAAGCCATTGCGATGCTCGCTGTGCTAAGACCCGGGCTCCGTGTTCGGCCGATTTTCGGCGGGCCGTCGAACCCTTCCGCATTTGAGATGTAATAGTGTTACCCATGGACGTTGCGGTCAAGCACGACCCACGTTCCTTTGAAACCATGCCGATCCCGGCGGACGTGCCGGGCTGCACCTCTCGAAATCCAGCTTTCGCGAGCCTTCGGACTCGACAGCCGTGGACTGGTCCTATGAGGTGCGAGAGGCGCGTAGAGGATGAGTGATTTTGCGACCCTGGCGGGACGGGCCGGATGACCGGCGAAGTTACCATCACGGCAATCTGAAGGAGGCCCTTCTCGAGGCCGCGCGCCGCTTCATCGCCGAGCGCGGGATCGGCGGCTTCACGCTCGTCGACGCCGCGCGCCTCGTCGGGGTCACGCCGGCGGCGTTGTACCGCCATTTCCGGGGGCGCGAGGCCCTCCTGGAGGAACTTGCCGGGCGTGGTTTCGCGGAGCTTGCCGCGCGTCTGGCGCGGGCCTTGACCTCGCGCGGCACGCCGCTGGAGCGGTTTACCCGCATGGGTGAGACCTATCTGACATTCGCCGAGGAGGAGCCGGCCTACTACGCGGCGATCTTCGAGACCCGCGGCCTGCCCGCCGGCCCCTCGGAAACCGAGGCCCCGGCCGGGGCGCCGGCGGTCGGGAGACCGAGCCCCTTCGATCTCCTGGTCGAGGCGCTGCAGGCGACGTTCACGGACGGGTTCGGAGGCGTGGCACCCCGCTTCATCGCCCTGGAGGTCTGGGCTCTGGCCCACGGCCTCGCGACCCTTTCATCAGCCGGTCATCTGCCGCGCGGACCCGGGTTTCCGGACAAGTACGAGCTGCTGCGTGCCGGCGTCCTGGCCCTCGTCCATGGGGCGGCCCAACCGCACGAGCGCGAGGGTGGTGCCGGCCGGCCTTGAAAGGTCTGATCCGGACCCGCATGTTAACCGCGTTCACATGAACAGCGGAGCACAGCCGTGACTTCTCAATCCTCATCCCCTGGGCGACCGGCAGGCTCAGCCGCTCGGGTCCGTTCCCGCGCCGGTCCCTGGAGATCGGCGCGATCGTCGTCGGCTTCATCTACTGGTGGCCCGTGGGTCTCGCGCTGGTCGCCTGGAAGCTCGCCGGCTATCCGGCCTTCGCGGACCTGCGCGACGCAGCGCGCCGTGCGGTCGCCGATTTCGAGAGCCCGCGTCCGGCGTCACGTTTCGCCCGCGCCTTCGAGGCGGCCAGCCGCCGCGACAGCAGCGGCAACGCCGCCTTCGATGCCTATCGCCGCGCCGAGCTCGACCGTCTGGAGGCGCAGCGGCGGGCTCTCGAGGAAGAAAGCCGCGCGTTCTCGGACTTCGTCGAGGAACTTAAGCGGGCCAAGGACCGCGAGCAGTTCGATGCCTTCATGGCCAAGCGCCGCACTGAGGGTGGCGAAAGCCGCTCGGTCTGACCGTTCGACGACCGGCGTCCGGGTTTGTCGACCCGGACGCGCCCCTGTCCCTGATTGCCGCCGGAGCGGATATCCGACCGGGAGTCACGCCGCACGGACCGTTTCGAGGAACCGGTCCACTTCCGCGGTCAGGTGCTCGGATTGCTCGGAGAGCCAGGACGCCTCGGTCAGCACCTGACCGGCGGCCTCACCGGTCTTCTCGGCCGCGCCGGCAACGCTGACGATGTTGTTCGTCACGTCGCCGGTCCCGACCGCGGCTTGCCCGACATTGCGGACGATCTCCTGGGTGGCGGCGCCCTGCTGTTCCACCGCCGCCGCGATCGAGGTCGCCACCGCGTCGATCTCGCGGATCCGGGCCGTGATCGCCCCGATGGCGCCGACCGCCTGACCCGTAGTGGCCTGGACCCGGGCGATCTGGCCCGCGATCTCATGGGTGGCGCGGGCGGTCTGCTCGGCCAGCGTCTTGACCTCGGTGGCCACCACCGCGAAGCCGCGCCCGGCACTGCCCGCACGGGCCGCCTCGATCGTGGCATTGAGTGCCAGCAGGTTGGTCTGGCCTGCGATGGTGGAGATCAGACCGGCGACGTCGCCGATCCGCGACACCGCCTCGCTCAGCTCGTGAACCATCGCTCCGGTCTGATCCGCCTCCTCGACGGCCGCGCGCGCGAGTTTGGCCGAGCCGTCCACTTGCCGGCCGATCTCGACGACGGTCGTGCCGAGTTCCTCGGCCGCCGCCGCCACGGTGTTGACGTTGCCGGCGGCCTGCTCGGCCGCCGCCGCGACGGTCATGGACTGGCTGGCGGTCTCGGCTGCGGTAGCCGTCATAATTTGGGCGGTGCCTTGAAGCTCGGTCGCCGAGGTCGAGACCTGGGTGATGATTCCGCCCACGGTTCGCGCGAACTGGTCGGCCATGTGATGCATACCGAGCCGGCGCTGCGTCTCCGCGCTTCGCCGCGCCTCCTCCGCCTCGGCTTCGAGTTGGCGGGTGCGGATCAGGTTGTCCTTGAAGACCTGGACGGCGGCACCCATCGCGCCGATCTCGTCGCGGCGCTGACGAAACGGGACTTCGGTTCCGGTCGAGCCCTCCGCCAGCTTGGTCATCGCGCCGGTCATCGCCGCGATCGGGCGCGTGATGTGTATCAACGCGAAGACCGCTGCCCCAAGGGCCGAAACGAGCGACAGACCGATTCCCGCGACCGCTACGGTCGATGCGGTGTCGGCCCGGACCATCGCGGTGTCGGCCTCCCGAGCCGCAGCTTGCAGATCGTACGCAACCAGCCGCGCGAGCGCCGCGCGGGCGTTGTCGTAAAGGGCGACGACGTCGGGTCGGATCAGCAGAGCCGTCGCCTCCTGCGGCCGGCCGGATTCCATCAGGCGGCGCGCCTGTCCGTCGACTTCCGCGAAACGAGACCACGAGGCATCGAAATCCGCATACCGTGCCCGCTCCTCGGATGTGGTGATCAACGACTGGTAGTCCCGTCGCGCCTCCTTGAGATCGGCATGCGTCTTCGCGAGATTTGTCTCATTGATCATGCGGTGTTCCGCAGTATCAGAGAGCAGGATAAGTCGATATTGCTTGATGCGGACTTCGGATGCGGCCACTTCGATCGCGCTCACCTTTGCGACCGAGGGAACCCAGTCCGTGGCGAGGGTCGTCACAGCCTCGCCGATCGCAGACAGATTGTGGAGGGACAGGCCGCCTTGGACCGCAGAGATCAGTGCGAGCCCACCGAACAGGATCGCGAGCATCACTTTGAGTGAGAGTGTCAGGCGCATGAGCGGGACAGATCAGACCGGATAATCAGGATACTACGCCCTTGTCGGTCAAGGAATTCATGCTGTCTAGATCATGCATCGCGACCGGAAAGTGGGACAGAAATCGATTTGCCGCATTCATATCTGAATAATTATTACATTTGGATCGCAATATACACGTATTTGATCGATCAATATGAATTATAATGTCGATATATAGACGATAATCAAAGTTTGTTTTGAATGATTTAACATTTTCTATCAACACAAGAATCATCCGAACGAATTCGAATCGCGTCGATTTTGTTATTTATTGATTCAGATGGCGAAAATATCGATGAATGGCATGCCGGTTTGATCTGGCGACCATTTTGGCGTTGCGCTGGATGGGTGTCGTGAGCGCCTGTCCGCGCCGGGCCGTCGGTCGCTCGGGCGGTGCGCCGCGGAACCGGTTCTTGCTTGGCAGGACGCATCAGCGCCTCCGACGATCCTCCCCGTTCAGACGATCGAGTTGCGGCTCGGCCCCGGGTCCGGCATGGGTCATCAACCGCAACGGGAGGGGTTGGGCATGCCGACGGGTCGGGTCACCGTAGTCGATCACCCGCTTGTTCAACACAAGCTGACGCATCTGCGCGATAAGAACCGCTCGACCAAGGGCTTTCGGCAGATCCTCAATGAGATCGGGATGCTCTTGGCCTACGAGGTGACGCGGGACCTGCCGCTGGAGCCCGTGACCATCGAGACGCCGCTCCAGCCCATGGAAGGGCGACAGATCCAGGGCAAGAAGCTCGTCCTGGCACCGATCCTGCGGGCCGGAGTCGGCTTCCTCGACGGGATGCTGTCGCTGGTCCCCTCGGCCCGTGTCGCGCATATCGGGCTCTACCGAGATCCCGACACGCTTGAAGCGGTGGAATACTATTTCAAGGCTCCGTCCGATCTGGCGGACAGGACGGTGCTGGTCTTGGATCCGATGCTGGCGACCGCCAACTCGGCGATCGCGGCCCTGGACAGGCTCAAGGCCCGCGGAGCCTCGGATCTCCGGTTCGTATGCCTGCTGGCGGCCCCGGAGGGCCTCGCCAAGTTCCAGGCTGCCCACCCCGACGTGCCGGTCTGGACCGCAGCCATCGACAGCCACCTGAACGACCATGGCTACATCGTGCCAGGCCTGGGTGATGCCGGAGACCGCATGTACGGCACGCGGTAACGCCCACGGCCCAGATGGGTCGGTATCCGCATGCGCGGTTCAGGCGCGCGACGCGGCCCGGGACAGGCCCTGTTCCGGCGTGTCGCCACGCTGGCAACTATTCCGCGCCGGATCGACCTGCTTGCGGATCGCGGACAGGCGATGTGTCACGCATCCGGGTGTCTGCACATTGTATTCACACGGTGACGTGTTGCACACTGCCGGCCTGGATCCGATGCGGCGGCAAAAGCCGCACGGGCCGCAGGAGGAAGCCCATGCCGATGGAACGCAGTGTTTCGAGTCGAGCCCTGGCCCTTGCCGCAGTGGCCGGATTGTTGGGATCGACGCAGGCACGCGCCGCAGAGCCGATCAGGATCGGCGTGATCGCCGAGGCGCAGTCGGTGGTCGGCGCCTCGATCCCGCAGGCGGTGCAGCTCGCCGCCGACGAGATCAACGCCAAGGGCGGCGTCGACGGCCGCCAGATCCAGGTCGTCACCTACGACGACAAGAGTTCCGCCTCCGACGCGGTCCGCGCCTTCCAGCGGGCGGTCTCGGAGGACAAGGTCAACCTCGTCATCGCCAGCTACATCTCCGAGGTGGTGCTCGCCCTGATGCCCTGGGCGGCCCGGCTCAAGACGCCGATGATCACCCCCGGCGCCGCCTCCAACGAGATCAGCCTCGCGGTTCACAAGGACTACGCGCGCAACAAGTACACCTTCCACGGCTATCTGACGTCGGCAGCCCTGGCGCAGTCGATCTGCGACTCCACCAAGGACATGCTGCTCGACCTGATGAAGGTGAAGACCGCGGCGATCATGAGCGAGGACGCGGCTTGGACCCGGCCCCTCGACGTCGGCTACGAGAAATGCCTGCCCGAGATCGGCGTGAAGGTCGTCGACCACATCCGCTTCTCGCCGGACACGGGTGACTTCACGCCGATCTACAACAAGATCGAGGCGGCCAAGCCCGACCTGATCGTCACCGGCATCTCGCATGTCGGCGTGCAGCCGACCGTGCAGTGGCAGAACCAGCAGGTGCCGCTCGCCATGACCGGCATGAACTCGCAGGCCACCTCCTCGACCTTCTGGGGTAATACCAACGGCGCCACGCAGGGCGTGATCTTCCAGAGCATCGCGGTGCCCGGCGCCGCGATCACCGACAAGTCGCTGGCCTTCAGCGACGCGTTCAAGAAGCGCTTCGGGAGCGATCCCTCCTACGCGGGCTACATGGCCTACGATCAGGTCTACTACGCCGCCGATGCGGTGAAGCGGGCCGGCACGGCGGAGGCCGACAAGCTCGTCGATGCCCTGGAGAAGACCGACTGGGTCGGCACCGTCGGGCGGACCCAGTTCTACGGCAAGGACGATCCGTTCACGCATTCCATCAAATACGGCTCGGGCTTCGTCACTGGCCTGATGGCTCAATGGCAGGACGGCAAGCAGGTCGCGATCTGGCCCAAGAGCCTTGCGCAAGGCCAGATCGTGTTGCCGGCGGCCGTGAAGGCGGCGGCCCGGTAGGCGATGCGCACCGGCAACGGACGCCCGCCGGCCCGGCGGCTTGCCAAGCGCGTCCGTTGCCGCAAGTAGAGCCGGTCCCGCGGCACCGTGAGCGCGGGCGTCACCACCTGCGCGCTGAGGATGATCGTTGATGGCCAGCACCGACCTGCCCGGAACCATGCGACAGATCCGCTACGACGGTGCGGGCGGCCCTGAGGTGATACGCCTCGAGACCGCCCCCGTGCCGAGCGTGGGGGCCGGGCAGGTGCTCATCGAAGTCGTGGCCGCCGGCGTGAACCGCCCCGATGTCGCGCAGCGTGCCGGCGTGTATCCCCCGCCGCCCGGCGCGACCGAGGTCCCCGGCCTCGAAGTCGCCGGCCGCATCGCCGCCCTTGGTAGCGGGGTCGACGGCCTGTCGGTCGGCGACGAGGTCTGTGCCTTGGTCATCAGCGGCGGCTATGCCGAGTACGCTCTGGCCGAGGCGTCCCACTGCCTGCCGCGCCCCAAAGCCGTCTCGCTGGTCGATGCCGGTGGCCTGCCCGAGACCTTCTTCACGGTCTATTCGAACGTCGTGCAGCGCGGACGCCTCGCGCGCGGCGAGAGCTTTCTCGTCCATGGGGGATCGAGCGGGATCGGTGCCACCGCGATCCAGATCGCCAAGCATGTCGGAGCCCGCGTCTTCGCCACCGCGGGTTCGGCCGAGAAGTGCCGCTTCTGCGAGGGGCTCGGGGCGGAGGCCGCGATCAATTACAAGGAGGCCGACTTCGCGGATGAGGTGAAGCGTCTCACCGACGGGCGCGGTGTCGACGTCATCCTCGACATGATCGGGGCGAGCTATCTCGCCCGGAACCTCAAGTCCCTGGCACCGGACGGACGTCTGGTGATGATCGCCCTGATGGGCGGCTACAAGGTCGACGGCCTCAACATCACGCCGATCATGCGCAACCGCCTGACCTTCACCGGCTCGACGCTCCGGCCCCGCGCCAAGGCCGACAAGGCCGCGATCGCCGACGGCCTCCGCCGGGACATCTGGCCGGAACTCGAGAGCGGGCCCATCCGGTCCGTCACCCATGCGACGTTCCCGCTGGAGCAGGCGCAGGCCGCGCACGAGCTAATGGAATCGAGCGCCCATCTCGGCAAGATCCTCCTGACCACCGGGCGGTGATCCCGACCTCCGGCAGGAACCCGCCTCGACGGCCCCGCGTTGGCGGCCGGTAACGAGATCGTGTCGCGCAACGCCCCTTTCGGCGTGTGGCGTCCCGTCGAGGAAGGTTTTGCAGATGGCCCCGAGATTGAACCCGAACGAGAGCCGTCAGGCCGAGCGCGGAAAGCCCATGCTCTGGGTTCTGGTGGCGAGTCTCGTCCTGCTGGCGATCGCCACCGTCGGGCTGCTCACGTGGAACGGCGCCAATGCCCCGAAGGACTACGCCAGCCAGAGCCAGGATGCGTCGCGCAAGGAGGTGACCGGCTCGGTCACCGGCCAACCCGGCGGCGCGTCGTCCACGAACAGCACCGGCGTTCCCGGCGGCAACCCGTCCTACCCGCAGCCGGCGCAGCCCGGCGCCAACGGCGCTCGAAGTAACCGCGACCCGGGACGGCGTGCATACGTCGTCCCGCACCGCCGTCCCGCGCTTCGGCGATCAGCGGGTCGGGATCGGCGTCGGCCCGCGATAATCGTAGAAGCCGCGCTTCGCCTTGCGGCCCAGCCAGCCGGCCTCCACGTACTTCACCAGCAAGGGGCAGGGCCGGTACTTCGAATCGGCCAAGCCTTCGTACAGCACCTGCATGACCGACAGGCAGGTATCGAGGCCGATGAAGTCGGCGAGCTGAAGCGGACCCATCGGGTGGTTCGCGCCGAGCTTCATGGCGGTGTCGATCGACTCGACCGATCCGACGCCCTCGTAGAGGGTGTAGATCGCCTCGTTGATCATCGGCAGCAGGATGCGGTTGACGATGAAGGCTGGGAAGTCCTCCGACATCGTCGAGGTCTTGCCGAGTTTGGCGATGAAGGCCTTGGCGGATTCGTAGGTCGTATCCTCGGTCGCGATGCCGCGGATCAGCTCCACGAGCTGCATCACCGGCACCGGATTCATGAAATGAATGCCGATGAACTTCTCGGGCCGGTCGGTCGCCGCGGCCAGCCGGGTGATGGAGATCGACGACGTATTCGTCGCCACCAGGGTCTCCGGGCGCAGGGACCCGCACAGGGTGGTGAAGATCTCGCGCTTGGTGGCTTCGTTCTCGGTCGCGGCCTCGATGACGAGGTCGCAGGGGTTCAGCGCGCCGTAATCCCGGGCGGCTACGATCCTGGATCGGGCTTCCCCGCTGTCACCCTCGGTCAGGGCCCCCTTCGAAACGAGGCGGGCGAGGCTGCCCTCGATAACGGACAGGCCGTTCTCGAGCCGGGCGGGGTCGCGATCGTTCAGCAGGACTTCGAAGCCGGCCGTAGCGCAGACCTGCGCGATGCCGCTTCCCATCTGGCCTGCGCCGATGATGCCGACCCGCTTGATCTCCATGTGCATGTGCCGACCTGTGCCCCCAATGCGGATGCCGATGCGCGGCCGCGCGGTTCGACCGGCGGCACGGGCGCGACGGCATCGCGCGAACTCTCGCCGTTGCAGCCTTCTAGACCAATCTCCGATCCGGAAGGAACCCGTGGCGCCGCGTTCTGCGACAAGACTCGCGGGTTTCCCGATCGCGTTCCGCTACTGGCCCTTGGCTTTGCCGATTTCGGCTTGCAACTCCGGCACGACCTGGAAGAGGTCACCGACCAGCCCGTAATCGGCGACTTGGAAGATCGGTGCGTCCTCATCCTTGTTGATGGCGACGATGACCTTCGAATCCTTCATGCCGGCGAGATGCTGGATCGCGCCCGAGATGCCCACCGCCACGTAGAGGTCCGGCGCGACGACCTTTCCGGTCTGTCCGACCTGCCAGTCGTTCGGCGCGTATCCGGCATCCACGGCGGCCCGGGACGCGCCGACGGCGGCGCCCAGGGCATCGGCGAGGGGCTCGATCAGCTCGTGGAACTTGTCCGACGAGCCGAGGGACCGGCCGCCGGATACGATGATCCGCGCCGAGGCCAGTTCGGGCCGGTCGGACTTGGCGATCTCCTCGCCCTTGAAGCTCCGAGCCGCCCGCCTCCGGCGCCGCTGCGGACACGCCCTCCACCGGAGCGGCCGCGCCGCCGTCGCCCGCCGCCTTGAAGGCCGCCGTCCGCACCGTGATCACCGTCTTGCCCGCGGGCGCCTGCACGGTCTGAATGGCGTTGCCCGCGTAGATCGGCCGCTCGAACGTGTCGGGCGCGACCACCTTGATGATGTCGGAGATCTGGGCGACGTCGAGCAGCGCGGCCACCCGCGGCAGCACGTTCTTGCCCGTCGTCGAGGCCGACGCGATGATCGTGTCGTAGGGCTCGGCGATCGCCGCGATCAGGGCCGAGACCGGCTCGGCGAGATCGTGATCGTAGAGGCCGTCCTCGGCGTTCAGAACCTTCTCGACGCCGTCGAGCTTCGCGGCGGCCTCGGCCACGGACCGGGAGCCGGCGCCCAGGACCAGGGCGTGGACCGGGGCGCCGATGTCCCGGGCGGCGGACAGCGCCTTGAGGGTCCCGTCCTTGATCCGGCCGTTGCCGTGCTCGACGAAGAGGAGTGTCGTCATGGTCTGCTGATGCCCTTGAGGGTGATGGCGCGGGGCTCGACCGGGTCTCGGGAGCCCCGCATGCGGATCAGATGACGCCGGCTTCGACCTTGAGCTTCTGGACCAGCTCGGCCGCGGACCCGACCTTGACGCCGGCCGAGCGCCCCGGCGGCTCGGCCGTCTTGAGCACCGTGAGCCGGGGGGTGACATCGACGCCCAGCGCGTCCGGCGCCAGCTCCTCCAGCGGCTTCTTCTTCGCCTTCATGATGTTGGGCAGGCTGGCGTAGCGCGGCTCGTTGAGCCGCAGATCGGTCGTCACGATCGCCGGCAGCGTCAGGCCCACCGTCTGCAGGCCGCCATCGACCTCGCGGGTGACGTCGAGGGTGCCGTCCGCCAGCGCGATCTTGTAGGCGAAGGTGCCCTGCGGCCAGCCGAGCAGCGCGCCGAGCATCTGCCCGGTCTGGTTCGAGTCGTCGTCGATCGCCTGCTTGCCCAGGATGACGAGCTGCGGGCTCTCCTTCTCGACGACGGCCTTGAGCAGCTTGGCGACGGCCAGCGGCTCGCAGGTCACGTCGGTCTTGACCAAGATGGCGCGGTCGGCCCCCATGGCGAGCGCCGTGCGCAGGGTCTCCTGCGCCTGCTGCGGCCCGATCGAGACCGCCACGATCTCGCTGACCTGACCCTTCTCCTTCAGACGGATCGCCTCCTCGACAGCGATCTCGTCGAAGGGGTTCATCGACATCTTCACGTTGGCGAGTTCGACCCCGGAGCCGTCGGCCTTCACGCGAGATCTTGACGTTGTAGTCCACAACCCGCTTGACGGGCACCAGCACCTTCATGGCGGTCACGATCCTTCCCCGGAGGATTCTTGTCGTCGTGCAGGCCGATCTCACCGCGCCCAGGGCGCAGCGTGGCCGGGGCACGCAAGGCGGGCGGACCGTAACGGCCACATTTCCGCCTTGTCAACGCGGCGCCGTGGCGAGCCCGCGAAAACGCTCGTCCCGGCCTCAGCGGTTGGCGCCGGGCACCCAGAGCACGTCATCGGCGCCGTCCGCATTGGCCGCCCGGCTCGCGACGAACAGGAAATCCGACAGGCGATTCAGGTAGCGGAGCGCCTCCGCGGACACCGTTTCGTCCTCCCGCGCGGCGAGACTCACCGCGAGGCGCTCCGCGCGTCGGCAGACCGTTCGGGAGAGGTGCAGGGCCGCCGAGGCCGGTGAGCCGCCGGGGAGCACGAAGGATTTCAGCGGCGGGATGGCCTCGTTCAGGGCGTCGATGTCGCGCTCCAGGCGCTCGACCTGGCTCGCGACGATCCGCAGCGGCTCGTAGGGGAGCGGCTCAGGGCTCGGCGGTGTGGCGAGGTCGGCGCCGAGATCGAAGAGGTCGTTCTGGATCGCCCCGAGCATCCCGTCGAGGGGGCCTTGCGCGTGCAGGCGCGCCAAGCCTATGCACGCGTTGGTCTCGTCGACGGTGCCGTAGGTCTCGACCCGCAGGTCCGCTTTCGAGCGACGCTGCCCGTCCGCCAGCGCGGTCGTGCCCTTGTCGCCGGTCCTCGTGTAGATGCGATTGAGTTTGACCAAGGAGTGGGCGCCTCAGAAGGTGTAGCCGATCTTGCCACCGTAATTGGTCAGGCCGCGGTTGTTGGCACACAATCCGGCATTCGACATGTGCTCGATCGTCGCCATGATGCTCCAGTGCTCCGTCAGGCGGAAGCCCAGGGCGGCCGCCTCGCGGAACATCGGCGAGCAGCCGAGAGTGTTGAAGCCGTAGGGCGTCTCGGCCTTCGGGCCGGTCCAGCCGTTATGGGCCACGCCGCCGAAGAAGCCGTCGAGGAAGATCCGGCGATTGAAGGTCTCCGGGAAGACCTCGAGGGTCCAGGTGGCGCCGAGATAGGCGTAGCTGGTCCGGCCGCCGGTGTTGTAGCTGCCTCCCACCGTCGGCCGCGGCACGAAGGCCTGCCAGAACGGATCGGCGCTGAGCACCGGCTTCGCGAACAGGACCTCGCCGTTGACGTTCGCCTTGCTGAAGCCCGGAAGCTTGCCCTCGGCGCTCCCGGGATCCTGCACCGCGCCGCCGATGCGGATCTCCGACACGATGCTGAGGGGCTGAACGGGTGCCGCATAGGCGGCGGGACGCGGCGGCGCGTCGGCGGCCGA
Source organism: Methylobacterium phyllosphaerae (assembly GCA_050632685.1). Taxonomy (GTDB): domain Bacteria; phylum Pseudomonadota; class Alphaproteobacteria; order Rhizobiales; family Beijerinckiaceae; genus Methylobacterium; species Methylobacterium phyllosphaerae_A. The sequence continues at coordinate 2,364,007 of JBOEFT010000002.1, read as the reverse complement.
GGCGGGCAGGATGACCGCTCCTGTCAGGAGGCCGAACAGACAGAGGCGAGAGGGGGTCGTCATGCGGGCTCGGCCGGTTAGGCGCAGCGAATTGCTTCTACCGAGCGTAGCAGAGGCCCACGGGGTCCGGCGGCCAATTCATCCGGCGCCGCGTCGAAAGGCGTCCGGTGCGGCGGCGCGGTCACACCCGGGCGGTTTCGCGGTCAGGCCGAGCGCCACCAGACGACGCCCATGATGATCACGATCGCCACGAACTGGAGCAGGACCCGCAGCCGCATCAGCCGCTGCGAGAGGCTCGCGCTGCCGCCGCGCATCATGTTGGCGAGGCCCAGGACGAGGACCGCGGCGACAGCTAGGCAGGCGATCAGGACGAGGGTGTTGGACGACATGCAGAGGGAGATCCGGATGGGGCCGAGGCCGCATGGCAGCCTCGCGCGGCGTGAAAGGAGGAGCGCTCAGTTACGGCGGAGCAGGCGCTCGAAATAGTCGAGTTCCTCGCGGGGCCGACTCGGGTCGCCGAGCTTGCGCCGCAGCTCTTCCATGATGCGCCGCGCGCGCTGGACCGCTGATTCGTCAGCGGTCGGGACCCGCACCCGGCCGTCGCTCATGTCGCGCCCCCGGGTCGGACGGCCGAGGGGGTCGTCGTCGCGGGCGCCGGCCTGACCCTGCTGCCCGGGCTGCTGGCCGCCGTCCTGCTGGCCTTCGCCCTGGCCCTCGGCCATCTCCTGCATCTGCTGCGCCATGCCGTCGGCGCCGCGCTTCAGGCCGTCGAGGGCGCGAGCCTGCGCATCGACCGCCCCGCTCGAATCGCCGTCCTTGAGGGCGTTCTCAGCCTCGCGCATGGCGTCCTCGGCATCGGACAGGCCCTGCTCACCGCGCATGCCGTTCTCCTTCATGCGCTGCTCGAGCTGTTCCAGCCGTTGCCGGAGGGCCTGCTGGCGCTGCCCGACATCCCCCTGCTGGCCCTGTCCCTGCTGGCCCTGGCCCTTTTGGCCCTGTCCCTGCTGGCCTTCGCCTTGCTGTCCTTGCGGTCCCTGCTGACCCGGCTGCTTCTGTCCCTGCTGACCCCGCTGGCCCTGCTGCGGTTGACCGCGATTCGGCTGGCGCTGGCCGCCGCGCTGATCCTGCCCGTCCTTGAAGGTTTCGTCGCGCAGGCCCTGCTGCTCGCGGGCCATGGCGTCCAGGTCGCGCATCTGCTTCTGCATCTCGCGGGATGCCTGGTCGGAGCGGCCCCCGCGTTCGGCGGTCTGCAGATTCTCCAGGACGTTGCGCAGCTGCTCCATGAGACGCTGTGCCTCGGCGGTATCGCCGCGCTTCATCGCCTCCGCCATGTCCTGGATCATCTTGTCGAGATCCTCGGGCGTCACCGTCTTCGATTGCTGGTTGTTCTGGCTGCGCTCGCTCGGGTCACGGGGCTCGCGCCCCTGCTTCTGCGCCATCTCGGACAGGAACTTGTTGAGGGCCTGCTTCAGGTCCTGCGTCAGCCGCTTGATCTCGTCGTCGGGCGCATTGCGCTCGATCGCCTCCTTCAGCCGGTCCTGAGCCTGACGGAGCTGCTTCTCGGCGTCCGAGAGGTCACCGTCCTCGACCTTGAGGGCCATCTCCCACAGGAGGTCGGCCACGTCGGTGAGGTCCGCGTCGGTCCGCGCCCGGCGCAGGCGTTCGGTCGCGGTCCGGAGCCCGAGGAAGATCGCCGGCTGCGGCGTGAAGGTGTCCGGCGCGACGAGGAGAGCGTCCAGCGCGCCCTGGACCCAGCGGCGATCGCTATCGGGGGCGGTGACGAGGCGGCGGCGGTCCTCTGCGAGCGCCCGCGCCAGCGGGTCGCGGAAGGGTCGCGCGGGCAGGACGATCTCGGTGTCGGGCGTGCGGCCTTCCTGTCCGGCCTCGTCCTTGACCACGATGTGGTAGCGGACCCGCGCCCCGGACCACGGGCTGTCCGTGAGGTCCACCAGGGTCTTGGTATCGGTCTCGCCGCTGGCATCGCCGGGCAGCGCCAGGCCGATATGCGGAACCGGAACCAGCGTGCGGCCTGACTTCAGCGGTTCGATCACCGCCTCGGCCGAGCTGATCCCGTAATCGTCCTTGGCGCGATAGGTCAGGTTGAAGGTGCCGCGTCCGTTCACCTCGGGGCCGCCCACGGCGGTCACCTCCGGCGGCCGGTCGGGGATCGCCTCGACGGTCAGGCGCTGCCGACCGGCCGGGGTCGCGATCGTCAGTTCGGCGCCGCCGACGATGCGGTAGCGCTCCTCGCGCAGGTCGGGCCGTGCCTCCTGTCCCGGGACGGCGACGAGGCCGGCATTGGGCGTCAGGGTCGTCGCCGACGCCGCCTTGCCCTGACCGGCGATCCGCACGATCAGCTGCGCATTGACGGGGGCGCGCAGGTGCTCGTCGCTTCCATCCATGGCGATGAGCAACGGCGGCATGCGGGTGTAGAGCGGCGGGTCGATCCAGCCGTCGACGCGGAAGTTCGGGCCGGGCGCCGCAGGCTCCTGCCAGTCGAAGGCGGCGCCGATCCGCTGACGCCATTCGGGTCCGGCCGCGAACAGGCTGGCGACCGCGGCCACCACCAAGCCGGCGCGCAGGGCGAACGGATCATGACGCGTCATGCCCGGTCGCGGCCGGCCGACCCGCAATGCGGACATCGCCTGCGCGGCGCGGCGCTGATGCAGATCCCACAGCGTCCGGCTGCCCGGATCCGAGGCGCCGACGGCCAGACTGTCCTGCGCCGCGGAGGCCGGCCCGTGGCGCAGAGCCGGATCGCGCGCCGCCGCCTCGCGGTCGAGCCGCGCCAGGAGCAGGCGCCGGTCCGGCCTTGCGAGATGGATCAGCGGCCACAGAGCGGCCACGAGGAGGGCTGCCAAGGTGCCGAGGCCGACTTGGCGCCAGAGCGGTGTCAGATCGAGCCACAGACCCGACCAGGACAATACCAGAAAGAGCAGCCCGACGCCGAGACCGCGCCAGAGGACAGGCCAGGCCTGCTCCCACAGGATCGCGGCCCGCGCCTGGGCCACCAGCCGGTCGAGCCGTGCGGCGGTCGCGGTGCGACCGCCGTTCGGGCCGCCCGCATCGGTCTTGTTGTCGTAGCCGTTCCTGCCGATCACGCCGACCGTTCCGCCTCACGCCGAAGGAGTGGCCCCGGGAAACACGCGATCCGCGCCCCCGACCTCAAGACGCTAGCATGGTGGGCCGCCCAGGTCGGCGGGTCAAATCGGCGCGACGCCGGGCCGGTCAGTTGTGGGCCTGGATGAAGTTGCGCACCTGCGGATAGATCTGAGACTCCCAGCGACGTCCGGCGAAGACGCCGTAATGGCCGACGCCCGCCTGGAGGTGATGGGTCCGCATGTAGGGGGCGAGGTCCGTGCACAGGTCGTGGGCCGCCATGGTCTGCCCGACCGCGCAGATGTCGTCCCGCTCCCCTCGACGGTCATCAGGGCCGTGCGGCGGATCGCCCGCAGGTCGATCGGATCGCCGCGATAGCTCACGGCGTTCCTGGCCAGGGTGTGGTCCTGGAACACGGTCTTGACCGTCTCGAGGTAGAAGTCGGCCGCGAGATCGAGCACGGCGAAATACTCGTCGTAGAACGTCTCGATCGCCGCGGCCTTATCGTGCTCCCCGTGGGCCATGTGCCAGAACAGATCGGCATGGCCCTGGATGTGGCGCTTGGCATTCATCGCCATGAACGCCGAGACCTGCATGAAGCCCGGATAGACCTTGCGCCCGGCGCCCTTGTGACGCGTCGGGACCGTGGCGATCAGATTCTTCTCGAACCACTCGATCGGCTTGGAGGTCGCGAGTTCGTTCACGCCCGTGGGGTTGATCCGGCAATCCACCGGTCCGGCCATCAGGGTCATGCTGCGCGGAGCGGCAGGATCCTTCGTCTGCGCCATCGCGGCAGCGGCCACGAGGGCCTGCACGGCGGGCTGGCAGACCGCGACCATGTGGGCGCCTTCGCCCATCGTGCGCAGGAAGTGGATCAGATGGCCGACATAGTCGTCGAAGCCGAACTGGCCGTCCGACACGGGGACGTCGCGGGCGTTGTGCCAGTCGGTGATGTAGACGTCGTGGTCGGGCAGCATCGTGCGCACCGTGGCGCGGAGCAGGGTGGCGAAATGGCCCGACATCGGGGCGACCATCAGCACCTTGGGCTGCTCGGTGTGGATGTCCTTCTTGAAGTGCAGAAGTGTTCCGAACGGCGTGACCTCGACCGGCTCCTCCGAGACCGGGACGCTCCGGTTTCCGACGGTCACCGAGTCGATGCCGTAGGGCGGCCGCGCGAAGGTCAGGCCCGTGCGCATCATCATGCGGGCACCGGCCGACATCCAGGTGACCGGTTCGCCCAAGCCGAACCAGGGCGACCAGATGTCGTTCAGAAGCCGGCCCCACGCCCGGGTCTGGGCGGCGATGTCGGTCTGCAGGTCGAACGCGTCGTAGAGCATCGGGCAGGCACTCGCGAGAGCCCTGCCCGGCACGCGGGCCATCGGGGCGGCAAAGTTGGCGGATGCCGGTCTTGGTATCGCATCGGCTTGGCCGTGTAGGATGGGTCCCGTTCCTCTGGGCCGCAACTGGACGAAGGTCGAAATTCAACAGGTATCATACGGACGTGACTTTGTTGCACCATGTCGTCCGCCGCCTCATCGCAGCGTCGACCGTGCGGTTCGTCGCGCCCGTCGACCTCGCGGGCGAGAGTCCGTGGAGCGGGGCGCGCTTGCCCGTTCAGGATGCGCGCCGGATGACCGGGCCGGGATCGCCCTCTGTTCGGCGGTGCTCGCACGCAATCTTGAGGTATCGGTCGCTGCCCCCCGGCAACCCGGCCTGGGCCGCCATCGTCTGCGCGTGCATCAGGCACTCGATCGGCGTGTGCGCCGGGGCGATGATGACGTCGAGGGCGGTATCTCGGGAGCAGTCCTGTGCCAGGAGGGTGCCGGCACAGACTAGGGCGACAGAGAGCAATTCCGACATGACGGACCTCCACTTCGAGTGATCGAAAGGTCCGCGGGGTGCTCTGGCGTGCGAGCCGCCGCGTTGTCGTTGCCTGAGTGTTTCCTTCCCGGTCGTTGAAATCCAAAGGCACGACACGTGCCAGTTCCGCGATCGGCGACCCGCCCTGGTCGGACCGGATTCAGTCGCGGGCCGCCAACCAGTGGGTCTCCGGCTCGTTGGCCGGCAGAAGGGCCGCGACGGCGTCGAGATCGACCACGTACTGGTCGGTGAGCAGGTGCCACATCTCGACCGGCGACGTGGCCCTCGGCTTGAGGCTGTCGAGGGCGCGGACCAGCAGGGCGGCACTCACGAGCTTCGGGCGCTGCAGAAGCGGATCAGCGTTCAGCATCGATGTCGACCCCATTCCGATGACGCCAATCTCGGCTGAGTGTGGTTAACGTCCCGTTACGGTTCCGATTCAGTGCTTCGGGTTGTCTTGCCGCGACGCGGCGCACGGATTTTAGTCTGACCCTGGCCTGTGAACCACAGTCCCGGTTCGCGCATGAGCCTGCGTACTCTATGCCGGAGGCGCGTCGCCGGGAGAGGAGCACGCGGTCTGGCTGCCGGAATCCCCGATGCGATAGAGATCGTCTTGAGTTCACAAGCCCGACCCCTTCCCGTATCAGGCAGGCGGATCGAGCCTGTCCCGTCCGACGTCGTGCCGCCGCGCAGGGCGTGCACGGCTCCGGTCGATTGTGCGAACGGAAGATCATGGACGCCACACCTGAAGCGATCTCCGCAGGGCACGGTACGCCCGCGCGGCTCGTGCTCGCCTCCGCTTCCCCGCGCCGGCTCGCGCTCCTGCAACAGATCGGGATCGAGCCGGCCGCCCTCCTGCCGGCGGAAATCGACGAGACGCCGCGCAAGGCCGAGCCGCCCCGCGAGCTGGCGCGCCGCCTCGCCCGCACGAAACTCGCGACCGCCGAGGCGGCACTTCATCTCGACGATACTAAGACGCCGACCTGGCTGCTGTCGGCCGACACGGTGGTCGCCGTCGGACGTCGCGTCCTGCCGAAGGCGGAAGTGCCCGACGAGGCCGCGGATTGCCTGCGCCTGCTCTCCGGACGCCAGCACCGGGTCTATACCGCGATCTGCCTGCTCTCGCCGCGCGGACGCGGGGAGCGGATCGTCGAGAGCCGGGTCCGGTTCAAGCGTCTCTCCGGCCGCGACATCCAGGGATACGTCGCCTCGGGCGAGTGGCGCGGCAAAGCCGGCGGTTACGCGATCCAGGGATTGGCGGGCGCCTTCGTGGTGAAGCTCGTCGGATCCTACAGTGCCGTCGTCGGGCTGCCGCTCTACGAGACCATGAGCCTTCTCGACGGCGAGGGTTATCCCGTGCGCTCCGGCTGGGGCGCGCTCGCATGAGCCGAGAGCATCGTCCGGCCTGTCCCATCTGTCGGAAACCGGCGACGCCCGAGTTTCAGCCGTTCTGCTCGCAGCGCTGTGCCGATGTCGATCTCGGACGCTGGCTCAACGAGCGCTACGCGATCCCCGAGGACATCGAGTCCGACGAGGGACCCCGCGAGCCGGATCCGGAGCGCTGAATTTTTCCGGCATTTCCTGCACGCCGATGGCACGGCAAGGCTGGACAGGCCGCGTAGCACTTACTATACCCCGCGGCGTCCGAGGCCGACGACGGCGCGGGCGACGCCCAGGTAGCTCAGTTGGTAGAGCATGCGACTGAAAATCGCAGTGTCGGTGGTTCGATTCCGCCCCTGGGCACCATCCGTTCGCTGACGCCTCGGTGAGGATCGCGAGCGTCGACGGCGGCTTCTTCCTATCCTGATTTTGAGACGGCGCTCCGAGCGGGTTTGTTACGCGTCACAGGACGCGTCGGCGGCCTGAAAGGCCACTCGGGTGCATCCGGCCGAGCCGAAAATCGTCCGTCGTTCATGACAAGCTTCGAGCGGGCGTTTCAGCGGCGTTCCAGATCCCGCAGGTGCAGGTAGGTCGGATCGAATTCGGCGGCCTCCAGCAGCCCAGGCCAGTCGTGAACCACGAGGCGGCGGCCGCGCAGCGCTGACGAGGCCGGCGGCCTTGAGGTCGCGGATCGTGCGGTTGACATGGACTGGGGTGATCCCGAGCGCGTCCGCGAGTTCGGGCTGCGTCATGGGCAGGTCGCAGGTCCTGTCCGGCGCCAGCCCGACTGCGTCGAGGCGGGTCACCAGTTCGCAGAACAGATGAGCCATGCGCGCGTAGGCTTCGCGACGCCCCGTGTTGAGCATCCACTCCCGCACCAGGGCGGCATCGATCAGGGTCGCTCGCCAGAACACTGCGTTGAGGCGCGGATGCTCCCGCAACAGGGCGCGGACCGCGTCATGCTGGACGAAGCCCAGCCGGCAAGAACTGATCGTCGCGATGGTGATGTCGAGGACCTCCAGGTAGAGGCTCTGGAAATCCGGTACATCACCGGGCACGTGATAGCTCATAACCTGCCGCTTGCCGGCGCGGGTCGATTTGTAGGTGCAGGCGATCCCGCTGAGGAGCGTGAAGCTCCGGGACGGACGATCCCCTCGCGGACGATGTCCTGGTTGGGCTCGATCTGCACCATTTGCATGGGCAGCGCGTTGAGGGCCGCCCGCTCCTCATCGGAAAGCTTGAACAGCGCGACGGACTCGATCCGTCGCAGGAACGGATGTCTCGTCGTCGGGTGAGCGGTGTCGATCATTGCGCCTCGGCCGTCCGGCGTGACCACCCGGCTACGAAGCCGCCGGCCAGCCGCCGTATCTCGATGCGGTTGAGAATAGGGTCCGCACTTGGGTGCGACTAGGACCGGCATGCCGGCTGAGGACAGGAGCTTTGGATCTCGAAAGCCGTCACCGGGGCACCGACGAGGCTTCGGCGCTGCCGCTGCACCGGTGCACAGGGCATGGGCGGGGCTGGAAATCTCGGGCTCGGCCGCGCACACAGGTCCGGCGGCGCGGTCGCCGCCGAGCCTCACGGAACACCCGATGAACACGGCCGATCTCGCCCCGCACGCGCATCAGGTCCTGCGCGATGCGACCTTGCCGGAGCTGCCGAACCATTATCGGGGCAAGGTTCGGGACAATTACGACCTCCCGGACGGTCGGCGCATCCTGATCACCTCGGACCGGATCAGCGCCTTCGATCGGGCGCTGGCCGCCATCCCCTTCAAGGGTCAGGTCCTGACGCAGACCGCACGCTACTGGTTCGAGCGGACGGCCGACATCTGCCCGAACCACGTCATCGCCTACCCCGACCCCAACGTCGTGGTCGGCCGGCGCCTCGAGATCCTCCCGGTGGAGGTTGTTGTCCGGGGCTATCTCGCCGGCACCACCTCGACATCGATCCTGACCCGCTACCGGGCGGGCGAGCGGGAGATGTACGGCCACCACTTTCCCGACGGCATGCGCCCCAACGAGCGGCTCGAACGACCGATTATCACGCCCACCACAAAGGCCTTCGACGGCGGTCACGACGAGCCCCTCACGGAAGCCGAGATCCTAGAACGGGGGCTCCTTTCGCCCGAGCAATGGCGGATTGTGTCGGAGGCGGCGCTGGCCCTGTTCGCCCGGGGGCAGACCCTGGCGGCCGAGCGCGGTCTGATCCTCGCCGATACGAAATACGAGTTCGGCACCGACCCGGACGGCCGCATCGTCCTGGCCGACGAGATCCATACGCCGGACAGCAGCCGCTACTGGTTCGCGCAGAGCTACCCGGAGCGCTTCGCCGCCGGCGCGGCGCCGGAGAGCTTCGACAAAGACTTCATCCGCAACTGGGTGGTCGAGCGGTGCGACCCGTACGCGGATCCGATCCCGGAGATCCCGCCCGAGATCGTGCTGGAGACGGCCGCGGTCTATATCCGCGCCTACGAGACGATCACGGGCGCGCATTTCGTGCTGCCGGATCCGGCCGAAGAGCCCCTGGCGCGGGTCCGGCGCAACCTCGCCGCCTATCTCGCGACCGACCGGCAATCCTGAGGAGAGGCGCGGCGCCCGTGGCGCCGCGCCCCGCTCGACGGATCAGGCCGCCGCGGCGATCGGGGCCGGGGAGGGCGCGTCCATGGCACGCAGGTAGACGTCGAGCAGCGTTTCCTGCTCGTCGCGCTCATCCTTGTCCTGCTTGCGGATCTTCAGGATCTCCTTGAGCACCTTCACGTCGAGGCCTTCGCCCTTGGCCTCTGCGAAGACCTCCTTCTTGGCCTCCATCAGGTCCTTGATCTCTTCCTCCAGCCGCTCCACGCGCTCGATGATCGAGCGGATGCGGTCGCCCGCGACGCCCACGGTGTCGGTCATGTCGGTCATGCGTTCCCTCGTCGGATGACGGGCGCACCCTCGCCGGGACAGGGTAAGCGGCGGGTTAAGGACGGGCGGGCGCCTGAACCCGGCCTTCGATCCAGCCGACGATCGCGTCCGCCACCGCGTCGCTGTTCGATTCCAGCATCATCATGTGGCCATTGCCGTGGAGGCCGTGCTCGGCGAGGGCCAGCCGGTCGGGCTTGGCCCCCGCCTGCGTGAGAAAGGCGGCCGTGCAATCGTCCATGGTGGCGCGGAACGAGGCCTCGGCGGTCACGATCACGGCCGGAACCCGGGCGAGATTCGGCAGCTGATGCGCGGGCTCGGCCTGCAGCCAGCAGCGGATCTTGTCCGGTGCCGCGGCGGTGTCGGCCTGGACCACGGTGAGGTCGGCGGGGCCGCTGACCGGCGGCTCGAAATGCAGCGGCACCCGGGTGATGCCGTAGGGCCGCGCTCGCGCGTCGCCGACGCGCTCGTACCAGTCGGAGCCGCCCTTGAAGCGGATGTCGTAGAAGGTCGGACCGTTCGGCTCCACGGCGACATGGGCCTTCACGAGGTCGGGCCGCTGGTCCGAGACCGCCCAGCCGAAGACGCCCGCCTGCGAGTGCGTCAGCAGGATCGCGGGGCCGATCTTCTCCAGAAGGGCGATCAGCGCCGGATCGACCAGCTCCTCGCTCTTCAGCGCGCTGGCGATGTAAGGCACCTGGGACAGATAGAACTGATCGAAGGCGGCGTTGCCGCGCACACCCGCGCCGCCCGGCCACTGGGTGTGCAGCCGAGCCTGCGGATAGAGCGCGCTGCGCTCCTGTCCGGTGAACACCGTCTCCAGATCCTCGGCCGGCAAGCGGGCGTAGGGACCATAGGTCTCGGGATCGCCGCCGGAGCGGCCGCGTCCCACCTGGTCGACGACGTAGACCGCGAAGCCCTTGGCGGCGAAGCGATCCGCCCAGCCCGCCCGGCCGTCGGGCGTGCCGAGGAAGTTGGTCCCGGTCTGGGCGGTGCCGTGCACCAGGACGATCGGATAGGGCTGCGTCACCCGCTCCGGGGCGCGGTATTCGACGAACATCTGCCCGAGGGCCGTGGTCTTGCCGCCCGCCGTCGCGTAGCGGCCGCCGACGAAGAAGTATCCCGCCGATTGGCTCGGCTTGAACGGCGTGCCGCCCGGTGCCGGTTCGGCGGCAAGCGGCGCAGATGCGGCTGCGAGGCAGAGCAGGGTCAACGCCCCGGCGGCGGCTTTCCTGAGCATGATGTCCTCCCGCGGACGTCTGACGCGCCCGGCGGGAGGCATATCACCGTGAATGTGCCGTCCGGTCCAGCCGGCCGCACCAATCAGGCGTGGGCGAGGCGCGGCCTCTTGCCGAGGGCCTCTTCGACGGTGCCGGCACCGTCGAGATAGCCGTGGACCTTCGGGTTCGGCATGATCAGCGAGGCCACGAAGGCGATCGCCATCAGGACGGTCACGTACCAGAAGAACGTGCTCTCCATGCCGTTGTCCTTGAACCACAGGGCCACGAACTCGGCGGTGCCGCCGAAGGTCGCGTTGGCCACCGCGTAGGACAGGCCGACCCCCAGCGCGCGGACGTTGGTGGGGAACAGTTCCGCCTTCACGATGCCGCTGATGCCCGTGTAGAACGAGATCACCGCGAGCCCCAGCGTGATCAGGGCAAAGGCGAGGTACGGGTCCTTGTTGGTCCCGAGCGCCGTCATCAGCGGCACCACCATGAGCGTGCCGAGGCCGCTGTAGAGCAGCATGTTTGCCTTGCGGCCGATCCTATCGGACAGCGCGCCGAAGATCGGCTGGATCGCCATGTAGACGAACAGAACCACCGTCATCACCTGCGACGCCGAAGTCTTCGGCATGCCGGCGGTATTGACGAGGTATTTCTGCATATACGTCGTGAACGTATAGAAGCTCAGAGAGCCGCCGGCCGTGTAGGCCACGACGACCAGGAACGCCCGCCAGTGCTTCGACAGCGCGGCGAAGGTGCCGGCGGTCTCCTTGTCGCTGCTGTCCTTGGTCTCGGCCAGCGAACGCCGGAGGTAGAGGGCCACGACCGCCAGGCCGGCGCCGATGAAGAACGGGATGCGCCAGCCCCAGGCCGTGAGTTCCGGACCGGTCATCACCGTCTGCAGGAAGACCAGGACCAGCGAGGCGAGGAGCTGGCCTCCGATGAGCGTGACGTACTGGAACGAGGCGAAGAAGCCGCGTTTCCCCTTGATCGCGACCTCACTCATGTAGGTGGCCGACGTGCCGTACTCGCCGCCGACCGACAGGCCCTGCAGCATGCGGGCGAGGAGCAGCAGCACCGGCGCCAGGGTGCCGACATGCTCGTAGGTCGGCAGGATGCCGATCAGCAGCGATCCGAAACACATCATCAGAACCGAGATGACCATCGAGGTCCTTCGGCCGACGCGGTCCGCGATGCGCCCGAACAGCCAGCCGCCGACCGGCCGCATGAAGAAGCCCACGGCGAAGATGCCGGCGGTCTGCAGGAGCTGGCTGGTGGAATCGCCCTTCGGGAAGAAGGCGGGCGCGAAATAGAGGGCGAAGAACGCGTAGCAGTAGAAATCGTACCATTCGACGAGGTTGCCCGACGACGAACCAACGATGGCCCAGATGCGACGCTTCCGGTCTGCGGCGTCGTCGAGGGCACTCGGTGCGATACCGATCGTATCGTCTCGCGAGGCGGACATGGCGTCTCCGTCGATCAATCCTGATGCCGGCCACGGCCGGTCTCTTCTTCGTGCGGCGCGACGTTACAGGTGACGCGCCTGATCGCAAGTCCGTGATCGGACATAGCCGAGGACAGCGCGCGCGCCTGTCATCCGTCCCGCGTCCCGATTGCCGCGGGACGGAACGGTTTCTCCGGGGGCTCGTTGCGGGCCGGCGGAGGCGTCGATGGCGCTCCGATGCCGGCAGGAGGAGAGGCCATGAAGCGGATTCTGAGAGACACGGTCGCGGCGGTCATCGTCGTCGCTGGAGCGGCGACGGCCTTCGCGCAGGGCGGCCCGGGTGGCGGCGGCGGCGGTGGTGGCCCTGGCGGCGGTGGTCCCGGCGGCGGCGCGGGCGCCGGAGCCGGACCCGCTGGCGGCGGTGCCGGCGCAGGCGGTGGCATGCGCGGCGGAGCCGGCGGCGCCGAGGGCGGTGCGACGCGCGGTCCCGGTGGCGGCGCCGAGGGTGGTGCCCGCGGCGCCGAGGGCGGCCCACGCGGCGCCGAGCAGGGCGGACCTGCGGGTCGCGGCACTGACGGACCGGGCCGGGCGGGCGGCGCGCCCGACCGCAACGGGCCTTCCGAACGGGCCGGACAGGGGGCGAATCCCGGGGCCGGGGAACGAGGCGAGCGCGGCGGCCGGGAGCCCGGCGCCGGTGGCGAACGCGGCAACCGCGACGCGGCCGGGCCTGATCGGGGCGGTCGCGGTCCCGCCGGGGAGCGGGGCGGTCGGGCTGGCGCCCGCGAGCACGGCTCCGCCCGCGGCGCGGTCGGGCGGCTGGATACGCGGCAGCGGACCGAGTTCCGCAGCTCGATCACCCGCCTCGGTGTCTCGCCGCTTCGGGACGTGGCTTTCGGCTTGGCGGTCGGCACCGCGATCCCGCGGTCGGTGACGCTGCACCGGCTGCCGCCGGCCATCGTGTCGATCGTGCCGGAATACGAGGGCTACGAGTTCATTCTCGTGCGCGACGACATCGTGATCATCGATCCCGACACCTATGAGATCGTCGACGTGATCCCGGCCTGATCAACCGCCGCGCGCCGGGCGTTTCCCCGGCACGGCGCGCGGCGTCTCTCCGCAACCCAGGATCGAGAGCCGCCCCTGGACGGGTTACGGCACCGTTGCGTGCCTTCAGGCGGCGGCCTGAGACTTCGGTCCAGGGAGCCGCCTGTATCCAGGCTCCCGCCACCGGCGCGGTCAGCGACGTCGCCTCACCGGCCGCCGTCCATCAGCTTCGACACGACCCGGGCGGTGTAGTCGACCATCGGCACGATGCGGGCATAATTCAGCCGGGTCGGGCCGATCACCCCGACGACCCCGACGATCTTCTGCGATCCATCCCGGAACGGCGCGGCGATCAGCGACGAGCCCGAGAGCGAGAACAACTTGTTCTCCGATCCGATGAAGATCCGCACGCCGTCGCCGCCCTCGGCGCGGGCCAGTAGGTCGATGACGTCCTTCTGGGTTTCCAGATCGTTGAACAACAGGCGAATGCGCTCGAGATCCTCGACGGCGCGCAGATCGTCCAGCAGGTTGGCCTGACCGCGCACGATCAACTGGCGCGCCTCCAGGGGGCCGACCGGCGTCGCGAGGCCGGCATCGACGAGACGCTCGGTGATCGCGTCGAGTTCGCGCTTCATCGCCTTGCGGCCGGCCTCGATCTCGGCGCGCAGGGACCCGAGGGTCCGGCCCTGCAGGCGGGCGTTGAGGAAATTCGTCGCCTCCTGCAGCGCGCCCGCCGGCAGTCCCGGCGGAAGGTCGACGAGACGGTTCTCCACGGAGCCGTCGTTCGAGACCAGGACCACCAGGGCGCGGGCCGGGTCCAGACGCACGAACTCGATGTGCTTCAGGTTCACATTGGCCTTGGTGGTCAGGACGACTCCGGCCCCGCGGGAGACGCCCGACAGCATGGTCGAGGCCTCGGCGAGCGCCGATCTGAAGGTGTGCCCCGAGGCGGCGGCGCGCATCTGGGCCTCGATGCGGGTCTGCTCATCCTGACTGACGTCGCCGAGTTCGAGCATTGCGTCGACGAAAAACCGCAGCCCCAGCTCGGTCGGGAGGCGGCCGGCGGAGGTGTGCGGCGCGAAGATCAGGCCGGAATGCTCAAGGTCCGCCATGACGTTCCGGATCGAAGCCGGCGAGAGCGCCATCGGCAGGATCCGAGCCAGATTGCGGGAGCCGACCGGCTCGCCCGTCGTCAGATAGCTTTCGACGATCTGCCGGAAGATCTCACGGGCACGCTCATTGAGGGCGGCGAGCGCCTGCATGGTTTGGCCATTGGAAAGGTTGGGACTGGGGTGTGTCACGCAATCATCCTGTGGTCCGATCATGTCCAACCGTCCCGCCCGGATCAATCCGTACGGCGATGCTTGCCCGCGGTGGCGCGCCGGCCTAAGAGCCCGGCCCTCGACACTCTCGACAGAAGGGGCCCGCAATGCGGCCTTCCAAGCGTGCCGCCGACGAGCTGCGGCCCGTCACCCTGGAGCGCGCGGTCTCGCGCTACGCCGAGGGGTCCTGCCTCGTCAGCTTCGGCAACACCCGGGTGTTGTGCACCGCCTCCCTGGAAGAGCGGGCGCCTCCGTGGCTGCGCGGCTCGGGCAAGGGCTGGGTCACGGCCGAGTACGCCATGCTTCCCCGTGCGACGCACGAACGCACCCGCCGAGAGGTCGGTTCCGGTAAGCCCTCCGGGCGCACGCAGGAGATCCAGCGGCTGATCGGCCGATCGCTCCGTGCGGTCACCAACCTTCCGGCCATGGGCGAGCGTCAGGTCACGATCGACTGCGACGTGATCCAGGCCGATGGCGGCACGCGGACAGCCGCCATTACCGGCGCCTGGCTGGCCCTGCACGACTGCTTCGCCTGGATGCGGACGCGCTCAATCATCTCGGTCGATCCGCTCCGCGATCACGTCGCCGCCGTGTCCTGCGGCCTGTACAAGGGTACCCCGGTCCTCGACCTCGACTATGCCGAGGACTCGGCGGCCGAGACCGACGCCAACTTCGTGCTCACCGGCCGGGGCGGCATCGTGGAGGTGCAGGGCACCGCCGAGATGGAGCCGTTCACGCAGGATCAGCTCCTCGACCTGCTGGGTCTGGCCCGCGCCGGCACCGATCGGCTCGTCGCCCTCCAGAAGGCGGCCCTCGCGTGAGCCGCCGCCTCACCGGGAAGGTGGTGATCGCCACCCACAATGCCGGCAAGCTCGCCGAGATGCGCGAGCTGATGGCGCCGTTCGGGGTCGCGGCGGTCTCGGCCGGGGACCTCGGCCTGCCCGAGCCGGAGGAGACCGGCACGACGTTCGCCGAGAACGCGGCGATCAAGGCCCAGGCGGCTGCCGATGCCACAGGCCTTCCCGCCTTCGCGGACGATTCCGGGCTGTGCGTGGACGCACTCGACGGGGCGCCGGGCATCTTCTCGGCCCGCTGGGCCGGCCCGACCAAGGATTTCGCCGGCGCGATGGCGCGGATCTTCTCCGAACTCGACAGGCGCGGCGTGGCGGACCGCCGGGCGCACTTCGTCTCGGCCCTGGTGCTCGCCTGGCCGGACGGCCACACCGAACTGTTCGAGGGCTGGGTCTTCGGCGACTTGGTCGCGGCGCGCGGGAGCGCAGGCTTCGGCTACGACCCGATCTTCCGGCCGGACGGCCACGAGCGCACCTTCGGCGAGATGACGGCCGAGGAGAAGCACGGCGTCGATTGGCAGAAGGGGTATGGCCTCTCGCACCGCGCCCGGGCCTTCGTGGAGCTGAGCCGGGCCTGTCTCGCGTCCGGAACCTGATTGCCAAACGGCACGTCCGCGCTCACATCCTGGCCATCATGTCATTCAACGGCCCGGACCACCCGACCCGCGACGCGGGCTTCGGCATCTACCTGCACTGGCCCTTCTGCGCCGCGAAGTGCCCGTACTGCGACTTCAACAGCCACGTCCGCCACGCGGGCGTGGATGAGCCCCGCTTCCTCGCAGCCTTCCGGGCCGAGATCGCCTACACCGCCGCGCTCACGCCCGGCCGAACCGTCACCAGCATCTTCCTCGGCGGCGGGACTCCTCGCTGATGCAGCCCGCGACGGTGGCCGGCCTGCTCGAGGCCGTGGCGGCCCATTGGCCGGTCGCGGCGGATGCCGAGATCACCCTGGAGGCCAACCCGTCGAGCGTCGAAGCCGGCCGCTTCCGCGGCTACCGGGCGGCCGGGGTGAACCGGGTCTCCCTGGGCATCCAGGCCCTCGACGACGCGTCGCTTCGAACGCTGGGCCGGCTGCATGACGCCGCGCAGGCCTTCGCGGCGATCGACTTGGCGCACTCGGTCTTCGAACGGACCTCCTTCGACCTGATCTATGCCCGGCCCGGCCAGACTCCGGAGCTCTGGCGGGCGGAACTCGGCGAGGCGCTGTCCCGGGCCGCCGAACATCTCTCGCTCTACCAGCTCACCATCGAGCCGGGGACGCCGTTCCACGCCCTGGCCGCGGCGGGCAGGCTGGTCACGCCGGACGACGATGCCGGGCGCGTGCTCTACGATGTCACCCAGGACCTCTGCGCGAAGGCCGGCCTCCCGGCCTATGAGATCTCGAACCATGCCCGGCCCGGCGCGGAATCGCGCCACAACTTGCTCTACTGGCGGTACGGCGAATATGCCGGCATCGGCCCGGGAGCCCATGGGCGGCTTGTCACGTCCGGCGGCCGGATCGGGACCATCACCGAGCGTTCCCCGGAAGGCTGGCTGGCCCGGGTCGAGCGCGACGGCCACGGCGTCGTCGCGACCGAGGCGCTGTCGGCCGCCGATCAGGCCGACGAGTTCCTGATGATGGGCCTGCGGCTCCGTGAGGGGATCGATCCGGACCGCTACGCGGATCTGAAGGGGCGGCCTTTGAACGGCAACCGGGTGGGCATGCTGATCGGCGACGGCCTGCTGGCGCGGCTGCCCGGCGGCCGCATCGCCGCCACGGACCAGGGGGCGCCGGTCCTCAATGCCCTCGTGGCCGACCTCGCGGCCTGATCAGATCCCGGGCTTCGCCAGGACCCGGGGCGCCGGGCTGACCGGGGTCGCGGCGTTGTTGCGGATCTCGTAGACCGCCAGGGCGCGCTCGCTCTGCCCGTCCGGCCGGAACCGGAAGGTCCCGTCGATGCCGGCAAAGCCCGACCCATTGGTCAGGGTCGTCTCCGCGAAGCGCTGAGAACCGTACCGGCGGGACAGGGCGGCGGCGAGCATGACGGCGTCGTAGGCCAGCGATGCGACCCGCGGCGGCACGGCGCCGAAGCGGGCTTGATAGCGGCCGCTGAAGTTGGAGAAGCCGGTGCGGTCCGGGCCTGCGAAACGGCCTCCCTGGAGGGCAGGGAGCGCGAAGAGTGCCGGCTCGTTCCAGAGGGCGGTCCCGATTGGGCGCACCCGGGCCGGCGAGAAGCCGGCCTTGGTCAGCGCCGCCGCCACGGTCGGCATGGCGTCTGCCGTGTCCGGGATGAACAGCGCGTCGGCGGTGGCGCCCGGCCCGGCGACGACCGGCGCCAGCCGTTCCACCGCCGCGACGGGTGCGCCCGCCGGGTAGCGCTCAACGGCGGCCACCCGCGCACCCTTGCGGGCGACGGCCTCCCGGAACTCCGCCTCGACGGCGTTGCCGTAGGCCGTCTCCGGGATCAGCGCCGCGAAGGACCGCTTGCCATCGGCGACGGAATCCTCGACGGCGCGGTCGACCTCGGGCTGGGGCAGGAAGCTCAGCAGGTAGACGCCGCGGTTGGCCACGGTCGCGTCCGTCGAGAACCCGATCACCGGTTTGCCGGTCGTCTTCGCCACCGTCGCGGCGGCTTGGACAGAGCCGGCGAAGAGCGGACCCAGGACGATCTCGGCCCCCTGACGCAGCGCATCCTGGGTCGCGTCCCGGGCACCGTCGGGGCTGCCGCGGTCATCCTCGACCAGGATCGTGAGATCCGGCTGCTGCGCCTCGTCGAAGGCGAGCTGCGCCGCGTTGCGCATGGCCGCGCCCACCGTCGAGCCTTGGCCGGTCAACGGCAGCACGAGGGCGACCTTCACGGTGCCCGCGCCGATGCGCGCGCCACCGCCCGCGGCGGGCAAAACCGGCGCGGCTGGCGTGAGCGCCTGCGCCTCCGGCACGGCGGCCGGCGGCGTCAGGTCGGCCTCCGGCCCCGGCCGGCGCCGGGCCAGATCAGTGCCGACGCAGGCGCCCAGCGACAGCAGGACGGCGCCCATCGCGGCGGACCGGGCGGTGACGCGCACGAGACGGTTCCGCGCGCTTGTCGGGCGCGCCATGGCACGAACTCCTTCGAGCATGACCGTCAGCCTGACTGCCGGATTTCGAAATGTAAACGCGGTGACGCGGACTTGCCCCCGGTTGCATGACCTTGCCGCGACGCGCGGCGGCTGGTGTGGCAAGATCGCCGGTGATGACCCGCCGATTCGAAGACCCTGGGCTCGCCGCCCCGACCCGAGGCCCGTCCCCGAAGCTCGCCCCCGACCGACCGCGCCGCACCACTTTCACGGCTTTCGGCCTCGCGAGCGAAGCCGAGCCCCTGGCACCGGGCCTGCATATCGTCGCGACCCCTATCGGCAACCTGCGCGACATCACGATCCGCGCGCTGGCGACGCTGGCGGCCGCCGACGCGGTCCTGGCCGAGGACACCCGGGTCACCCGTAATCTGCTGGCGCATTACGGGATCACGACGCCGCTGCTCGCCTATCACGAGCATTCCAACGACGCGGTGCGCGAGCGGATGGTCGCACGGCTTCGGGCCGGAGAGGCCCTGGCTCTGGTCTCGGATGCCGGTACGCCGCTGGTCTCCGATCCGGGCTACAAGCTCGTTCAGGCCGTCATCGAGGCCGGGATCGCCATCACGCCCGTTCCCGGCCCGTCGGCGGTGATGACGGCGCTGGTCGCGGCCGGACTTCCCACCGACCGCTTCTTCTTCGAGGGCTTCCTGCCGCAGAAAGCCGGTGCCCGGCGCAACCGTCTCGAGGCCCTGCTCCACGTGCCGGGAACGCTGGTCCTGTTCGAGTCGCCTCACCGCTTGCCGGACATGCTGACCGATGCCGCGGCGGTGCTCGGCCCGGAGCGTCCGGCGGCGGTGACCCGCGAACTCACCAAGCTCTACGAAACCATACGGCGCGATACGCTGGGCAGCCTGAGCGAACGGTTCGCCCAGGAAGGACCGCCGAAGGGTGAGATCGTCGTGATCATCGGTGCTGCAACCGCCCCGGAGCGGACCACGGACGGCGATGCCGCCTTGGACGCGCTGATCCTGACAGCCCTCGAGCGGCACTCGATCAAGGACGCCGCGAGCCTCGTGGCCGACGAGACCGGTCAGCCCCGCCGGCTCGTCTACACGCGGGCTCTGGCACTGGCGCGGGGGCAGGGATGAACGGGGTTCTGCCGGACCGTTCCGGCAGGCGCCGGGCCGCGTATCTGCGGGGCCACCATGCCGAGTGGCTCGCGCTCGCAGCCTTGATGCTCAAGGGCTACTGGCCGATCGGCCGACGGGTGAGCGCTGCAGGCGGCGAGATCGACCTCGTCGTGAAGCGCTGGACCACGGTCGTGTTCGTGGAGGTGAAGGCGCGTGCCCGGCGCGACGATGCGCGGGAGGCGATCGACGCCGCCAAGCGTCGCCGCTTCTCGCGGGCGGTGCGCACCTGGATCGGACGCAATGCGTGGAGTGCCGGCGCGACGTTCCGCGCCGACGCCGTCTTCATCGGCGCCCGGGGCTGGCCGGCCCATGTCGAGAACGTTTTCCCGATCGAAGGGCTCTGACCCGCCGCTCCCCATGCGGTAGCGCCCGCCAGGTCAAGACGGAACGGTCGGGCGGAGGGTGATGGTCGGCGGGAGGTTGCGGGAGGACCCCCGGTCGAGCGCCGGCGTCAGGCGCGGGCGGCCCGGATCGCACCGATCAAGGTGCGCTTGAGGTCGGCTTGGCTGAACGGCTTCTGGACGACAGGCCGATCGCGGAACGGTTCGCGGATGCCTGCGCCGCCATAGCCGGTCGAGAAGACGAGCGGCAGGTCGCGCTTCGCGATGGCTTCGGCCACCGGGTAGATCGGCTCACCGGCGACGTTCACGTCGAGGATGGCAACCTCGAACGTTTCCTGGGAAGCCATCTCCAAGGCTGAGGACAGCCGCGCAGCAGGCCCCACGACGGCACAGCCGAAATCGAGGAGCATGTCCTCCAACAGCATCGAGATCGCGGCCTCGTCTTCGACGACGAGAACGCGGACACCTTGGAGAACGTCATCGTTGGGGTCAGCAATCACGCCGGGCCGTCTTCCCTTCGAACGCCCCTGTCTTAGGGGATCTTGCCGTGCGGTTTGTCGAGCCCCGCGCACCCGGTGAGCAGCGTCCGGATGCCTGAACGCGGCTCGAAGGGCGGCCCGCGAGACTGCACGAGGGGTCGCCCGTATTCAGCAGTGTGTCAAGCGTTCTCGGCCCGTTCCGGATGCCAGTGACGCCGCTATGTTAACCGATGATACATTTTTGTGCGCGGGGTCGCGTGAGCGGGCGTCCGCTGGCGGTCAATCCTCCTTGAAGCTGACCTTGGCCCCGCGCGTTACATGAGACGCGAGGTCACGCACGTTCCAGTTGGTCAGTCGGATGCAGCCGTGGGATTCGGTCTTTCCGACCTTTTCGGGCTCCGGCGTGCCGTGGATCCCGTAGCTCGGGATCGCCAAGTCGATCCAAACGAGGCCGACCGGATTGTTGGGGCCGGATTGGATCGTGAACTTGTGCTGTGCTTTCACGCCCTTGAACGCGTATTTTGGATTGTAGGTGTAATCGGGATCGAATGCGACGCCCTTCACCTTGGTATCGCCGCTGGGCGCCGGCTTCTCGGCGCTGCCGATCGAGGCGGGATAGTAGGCGATGAGTTTCCCGTCGGCACCGAAGGCGCGGACGTCACGACTCGACTTGTCGACCTCGATGCGTTCGACTTTCGGTTCCTGAGGAAGGTCCTTGCCCTTCGGCTTGTCCAGGCCCATCGGATCCACGGCCGCGACCACGATCGTCGTTCCGGCCTTGTCGAGGGGCTTGCCGGGGTTGAGGGCGCTGACGAGATCGCGGCTCATGTGGAAGCGCTCGGCCAGCATCTCGCGGGGGTTGGTGTAGCCCAACGCCTTGAGATCGGCCTGCTCCTCCATCTTGGGCGGGATCCGGTCGACATAGGGTCCCGACGCGTCGGAATCCGTGATCGTATAATCCGTGACGACCGGCTTATCGCTGGAGACCTGGAGCTTGTCCCAGACCTCCTGCGTCAAAACCGAAGTGACAGGAAGACCCTGTGCCACCGCGAAGGCCGAGAGCGCGCGCCGGTAGTTGTCGCCTTTCAGGCCGTCGATCGCTCCGGGATAGAAGTGCGCGCGATCGAGCAGGACCTGCGCCTTGATGATCAGCGCGTCGGGCTTCTCGTCGGAAGCCTTCGTCTTGCGCGTGCGGGTGCCGGATTTCGCCCCGTCGGCCTTGCTGGTGCCGGGGGAGGACAGCGACGCGGCGTTCACCGCGTCGGCGGTCAGCGGCGTCGTCTGTACCGTTTGCTCTTTCTTTGCCTTGGCAGGCCGCGCTGCTGCGCCCTGTGCGGCGACGCAACTCGCCAGGAGAGCCATACAAACCGGCCGCCAGGATGTCGGGATCATCGACGTCGTCATTCCCGGGAGCGGACGCGCTCCCGAGCCATGAAGTGCCGAGTCCGCCGGAACGTTCCACGCGAGACTATTCGCAGAGACGGTGACCGGCGCTGCGCTCGCGCTCGTCGAAGTGGAGATGGTTGGCATGAGCCGCGTTCGTGCCCGGCCCGAGGACAGTCCGGAAGAATCCGCAGGCCTTGCTTCGGACCGAACCGAGGAACTGCGCCTCCTCCGATCCGTCGGGCATCGCCTTCACGGGGATAGTCGCGCGGCCGGCAAAGGTGAAACCCATGATGTCGGCGGCGTTGGCGAAAGCGTGCTCGCTCAGCTTGGCATCGACGTCGTGGTTCTGGCCGCGGCACACGTAGGACCCGCCGAGTTCGAGGCCGGTCAGCGGATGCTTCAGCGTCCGATCCGCCTCGACCTGCACCTCGGTGACCCAGCGCGCCAGCGCTTCGGCGGCGCGGCAGGTCAGCGTCGCGCCCTGGGGCAGCGCAACCCCGTCGGCGAACCGCGTCACCTTGAGCGGCAGCGGTGCGGTGCATTGCCCCTCCGCGATGGGTGGTAGCGACTCGAAATCGACGCCGAGCCGCTTCAGCCGCGTCTGGCAGGCCGTATCGTCCGGCGGTGCCACCTTGAGGGCCAGGGCCGCCGCGCCGGCCAGTTCCGGAGGGCGCCCCGGCGGTGTCGGCGGTGGGGACGGAATCTCAGGCTTGGCCGCTTCGGACGGCTTCTCGCCGCCCCCGTCCTTCGTCGGCTCCTTGGCTGGTGAAGCGACAGCCGGCGTCAGTTCCGGCGGACGGGCCGGCGGCGTCGGGGGCGCCGTCTCCGCGGCGGCGGGCGGTTTCAACGCGTCGGGGCGCTCCGGGGGCAGGGGCGGCGGGGTCGGGACCGTGGGGGCCGGTGCCTCGGCCGCCTGGCTTCGTGCGGCCGGAAACAGGCAGAGCGCCTGGGCGAGGGCAGCGCCCGCCAGGAATGCGGACGGTCGGCGGATCGACAGAATACGTCCCGGCATGGGGCCTCGAAGCGTGAGCGTGGGCCTCTACAAACGAGCGAGACGCCATTCGGATCGCACACAACCGGTTGACGGATGGGTCGAACGGACCACTGTCTTCCCGATCATGCCCCTGCACCCCATGTCGGCGCACTGGCGGCGCGATGGGATTTGCCGTCGCGGGGACGTACCGTTGAGGATCGCATGTCGGACGCAGTAGAGGCCGGGCTACCGAGCCTGCCGCAGGACAATCCTTTCCGCGAGGCGCACTGGAGCACGCCGCACGGACTTCCGCCCTTCGATCGGATTCGTCCGGAGCACTACAGCCCGGCCTTCGAGGCGGCCCTCGCCGTTCACGACGCGGAGATCCGCGCCATTGCGACCCAGACGGACCCGGCCACCTTCGGCAACACCGTGGAAGCGATGGAGCGGGCCGGCCTCGCCCTCGATCGCGTGGCCGGCGTGTTCTACAACCTGACCGGCAGCCACACGAATCCTGAGTTGCAGGCCATCGAGCGGGAGATCGGTCCGAAGCTCGCCCGGCACGGCAGCGCCATCTACCTGAATCCAGACCTCTGGGCGCGGATCTCGGCCATCGAGGCCGGGGGTTTGGGTCCGGAGGAGCGCCGGGTGCTGGACCGGTATCGGATCCGTTTCCGGCGGTCGGGCGCCGATCTCGGCACCGACGCCAAGGCCCGCATCGCCGAGATCGCCGCCCGGATGTCGGAGTTGGGAACCCGATTCAGCCAGAACCTCCTGGCGGACGAGAGCAGCTTCACGCTTCCGCTCCAGGGCGAGGAGGATCTGGCGGGACTGCCGCCGTTCCTGCGCGCCGCCGCGGAGAGCGCGGCCAAGGAGCGCGGTCTCGACGGCCACGTCATCACGCTGTCCCGCTCGCTGATCGAGCCGTTCCTGGTCTTCTCCACCCGGCGCGACCTGCGCGAGCGCGCCTACGCGGCTTGGACCCGCCGCGGCGAGAACGGGGGCGACACCGACACCCGCGCGATCATCGCCGAAATCATCCGGTTGCGGGCCGAGCGCGCGCGGCTCCTCGGATTCGAGAGCTTTGCGCATTTCGCTCTCGACGACACCATGGCGGCGAGCCCCGATGCCGCGACAGGGCTGCTGCGCGATGTCTGGACGCCGGCCCGTGCACGGGCGGCCGACGAGCGCGACCGCCTTCAGGCAACGATCCAGGCAGAGGGCCACGACTTTGCCCTCCAGGCCCACGATTGGCGGCACTACGCCGAGAAGGTCCGGCGCGCCGAGCACGACCTCGATGAGAGCGAGATCAAGGCCTACCTGCCCCTCGAAAGCATGATTCAGGCGGCGTTCGACACGGCCGCGCGGCTGTTCGGCCTGACCTTTTCGGAGCTGACCGACGTCCCCCGGTATCACCCCGACGTCCGCGTCTGGCGGGTCGGCAATCCCGACGGCTCGGAGGTCGGCTTGTTCCTTGGCGATTACTTCGCCCGCGCGTCGAAACGGTCCGGCGCCTGGATGAGTGCGTTCCGCTCGCAGGAGCGCTTGAACGGGCCGGTCACGCCGATCATCGTCAACGTGATGAACTTCGCCAAGGCGCCCGACGGCGAGAATACGCTGCTGTCCTTCGACGACGCCCGCACGTTGTTCCACGAATTCGGCCACGCCTTGCACGGATTGCTGTCGGACGTGACGTACCCGCTTCTGTCCGGGACGGCGGTGTCGCGGGACTTCGTCGAGCTGCCCTCGCAACTCTACGAGCACTGGCTGGAGCAGCCGGAGGTCCTGCGCACCCACGCCCGGCACCATCGCACCGGCGAGCCGATGCCCGACGCCCTGTTGCAAAAGCTGCTGGCGGCGCGGACCTACAATCAGGGTTTCGCCACGGTGGAATACACCGCCTCGGCCATCGTCGACATGACGCTGCACCTCTCGGCCGACGGCGAGGCCGGACTCGACGTGCCCGCCTACGAAGCCGAGGCGCTGCGGCGGATCGGCATGCCGTCCGAGATCAGCATGCGGCACCGGACGCCGCACTTCGCCCACATCTTCTCGGGGGACGGCTACGCGGCGGGTTACTACAGCTATCTCTGGTCGGAAGTCCTCGACGCCGACGCGTTCGACGCGTTCCGCGAGGCTGGCGACATCTTCGATCCCGACACGGCCCGGCGGTTGCGGACCTTCGTCTACGGTGCCGGCAACTTGCGCGACCCGCGCGAAGCCTACACGGCCTTCCGGGGGCGGATGCCGAGCATCGAGCCGCTCCTGAAAAAGCGCGGTCTGGCGGCTGACACCCTCGGCGCGCAGTAAGGGTTTCGTAAACAAACGTCCTTAACGAACGCTTGCAGCGAGATCCCGCGAGCGGAGTTCGGGGCGATGACGAAGATCGAGGCCAAGCCAACGGTGTCGCCGGCCGACCTGCTCAAGGCTGTCGTGACCGGTAAGGAGGCGCCGGCAGCGGCCGTGGGCGAAGCCACAGCGGCGCCCGCGGCCGGGCTCACCGCGTTCTCAGCTTTGCGGACCATCGATCCGAAGCGGCTCGCGCTCCCGGGTGCGGCGCTGGCGATCGGCGCTCTGCTGGGCGGGGGCGTGATCGCGGTCGCCCGCCCCGCATCCGTTCAATCCGACGCGATCGCGGCGCTCGGCACGACCCTCGATGCCGGCCGGACCGAGACTGCGCGGCTCGCGAGTGACATCGCACAGCTCCACACCGTGCTGGCCGATCTGCGCGCTTCCACGGATGCCGCGCGGAAGGAGGCTGCAACACGCAGCAGCGCCCTCGGCGAACGCATCGCTCAGGTGGACAAGAACCTAGGCTCCAAGAGCGCGGCCCTCGGCGAGCGTCTCGAGCAGGTCGAGCGCGAGCACAACACCCGGCTCGCCGGCCTCGCCGCCCAGCTCGACCGGCGCACCGCCGCGGCGCCGACCGTCACCAAGGCGGAGCCGACTCAGACGGGAAGCCTCGCAGAGCCGCCCCGCAGCATCGAAGCGAAGCCGGAGGTGAAGGTCGCGGACGCCAAGGTCGCCGATCCGAAAGTGAAGCCGGCGGCGACCGACAAGCCACCCGTCATCGACGGCTGGGCGTTGCGCGACGTCTACGAAGGAACCGCGATCCTCGAAAACCGCCGCCGCCGACTGGTCGAGGTCTCGCCGGGGGACATCCTGCCGGGTGTCGGTCGCGTCGAAGGCGTCGAGCGGCACGGTCGGGAATGGGTAGTGGTAACACGCCAGGGCTTGGTCACGCCGCAGCCCTGGTAAGGGGGAGCGAACGGCGCCAGCTGCCCGTCAGCGGCCCGGGCAGACCGTCGGTGCCAGCTCGCCGGGAGCGATCGGGAAGCGAGGCTCGATCGTCATCGGATCGGCGAGGGCGGACGCGCGCTCGGCCCGCCGCCGTCCGTGCCTCAGAGCCCGGGTCTGTGCCGCCCGGGTGGGATGCAGGATCGCAGCGAGCAGAGCCTGCCCTTCGAACTCGCTGTCCAGATTCTTGGCTTCGAAGACGGGCATGGCCGGCCTGCATGAGTGCGGACGCGGACACTGCCAAAGGCGTCGATCCGGACCGCATCCCGAATAACGGGGATGGCGTGGACAGGTTCCGTCAAGCTTTCGCTTCGAAACCACTTTTTTACGATCGTCCAGGCGCATCCCGAATGCAGTGCGGCGACGCACATCGATCGTCGGGTCAGACGAACTGGTTCAGCCCGGGGATCGAGCCGATGATCGGACCCATCGCGTCCTCGCCGACCTTCTCGCGGCCGAACGCGAACAGCTCCTGACCGAGCGGCTGCATCTGACCCATCGGCACGCCGGCGGACATCAGCTTCTGCCCGAGGGCCATGACGCCGCCGCCGCCCATCATCCCACCGAGCATGCCCATCAGGCCGCCACCCCCGCCTTCGCCGGCATTCGATTCGGCGATGAGCGACTCGGAGCCCGGCAGGGCGGCCAGCAATTGGCCGACCTCACCCTCGGGTCCTTCCTTCTGCAGGAAGGCCAGGATGTGCCCGATGGCGGCCTGAGCGGTCGCTGTGTCGAGCCCGGTGCGGGCGGTGACGCGGGCGAGCAGTTCGTCCATGGCGATCATCTCTTCGGAACGTTTCGAGACGTCCTTCGACTCTGAGGCTGCGGAAATCAAGCGCCCGACCGGGCTCCGCGGAAAAACTTCCCGTCTCGCCGATTCCGATGCCTGACAGACGCGCGGCCGCGGCGGCGTCGTCACCGAAATGCACGTCGCCGGGCTGGCCGACGGGCGGCGCAGATGCGAATTGGTGTTCCGCGCTGTCACACGGTGACGCAGCGAGCGACCTCGCCAAGCCCTGCCCCTTCCGATAGAGCCTTCTATCAGTCTCGAACCGTTCCAGACCGCCGGAGCGGGCGATCCAAGGAGTTGTCGGACCATGCGGGTCGGCCTGTTCGTGCCGTGCTACGTCGATGCCTTCGAGCCCGAGGTTGGGATCGCCACCCTCGAATTGCTCGAGCGGCTGGGCTGCACGGTAGAGTATCCGTTCGATCAGACCTGCTGCGGCCAACCGATGACCAACACCGGTTGCCACGCTGAGGCGGCAGCGACCGAGGCCCTGTTCGTCAAGAATTTCTCCGGCTTCGATTACGTCGTCGCGCCATCGGGATCCTGCGTGCATCAGGTGCGCGAGCACCTGACCGCGATCCCGCAGACCGACGCGGTGCGCCAGGTCCGTGCCAGCACCTACGAGCTTGTCGAGTTCCTCCACGACGTCCTGAAGGTCGAGGCGTTGCCCTGGGCGAATTTTCCTCACAAGGTCGCCTACCACACCAACTGCAACGCCCTGCGCGGCATCCATCACGCGAGACCGTCGGAGCTGGTGAAGCCGTACTTCTCCAAGCCGCTCGACCTCCTGCGCTTGGTGAACGGGGTCGAACTCGTCGATCTGGCCCGTCCGGACGAGTGCTGCGGCTTCGGCGGCACGTTTTCGGTGTTCGAGCCCGCGGTCTCGGCCAAGATGGGCTACGACAAGGTCGCCGATCAGAACCGCGCCGGCGCCGCATACGTCGTCTCGGCGGATTCCTCGTGCCTGATGCACCAGAAAGGCTGCGCCGATCGCCTCGGCCTGCCGCTGAAATATATCCACATCGCGCAGGTGCTGAACGGAGCCGCGGCATGAGCGTCGAGGATCTCAATCCACGCGAGCCTGAGGGCGTGATCCATCCCGAGGTGCGTGCCCGCGACGACGAGAGCGCGCGGGCGCCGGACGGTCGGCGTCTGCAGCACGCCGAGGCCGCATCGAAGCCGATCCGCGCACCGCAGATCCGCGAGCCCCAGCCTCGCGGGGCGAAGGTCCGTGGCGACCGTCCGATCGATCAGGCAGAGGCCGCCGAGCGGTTCCTCGCGGCGCCCCTGCATCAGGCGGCCCACGACGAGCGCCTGTGGGATCTGCGCAAGAAGCGCGACGCCTCGGCCCACGGCATCCCCGAATGGGAGGAGCTGCGGGACCTCGCCTCGCAGATCAAGACGCACACCCTCAGCCACCTCGACCAGTACCTCGAACAGTTCGAGGCCGCCGCGAAGGCGAACGGCGTACACGTCCACTGGGCGAAGGATGGCGCCGATCACAACCGGATCGTCCTCGAGATCCTGCGGAGCCACGGCGCCAGGACGCTGGTGAAGTCGAAATCGATGCTCACCGAGGAGTGCGGCTTTCGCCATCACATGGCGGCCAACGGCATCGAGGTGATCGAGACCGACCTCGGCGAGCGGATTCAGCAGCTCGACAACGAGGAGCCGAGCCACGTCGTCGCCCCGGCGGTCCACAAGACCCGCATGGACGTGGCCGAGGTCTTCGCCAAGACCCTCGGGACCGACCCCGACAACGACGATGCCCATTATCTGGCCGAGAGCCAGCGTGAGACGACCCGGCCCTACATTCTGCAGGCGGATGCCGGGATGACCGGCTGCAACTTCGCCATCGCCGAGACCGGCGCGGTGGTGACCTGCACCAACGAGGGCAACGCCGATCTCTCCGGCAACGTCCCGCCGCTGCAGATCCACTCGATCGGCATCGAGAAGATCATCCCGCGGACCGAACATCTCGGGATCTTCATCCGCCTGCTGTCGCGCTCGGCCCTGGGCTCGCCGATCACCCAGTACACCTCGCATTTCCGCGCGCCGCGCGCGGGCACCGAGATGCACATGGTGCTGGTCGACAACGGCCGCTCGGAGCGGCTGGGCATGGAGGAGTTCTGGACCTCTCTGAAGTGCATCCGCTGCGGCGCCTGCATGAACACCTGCCCGGTATACCGGCGCTCGGGCGGCCTCTCCTACGGAGCGACCTATTCGGGGCCGATCGGGCTGATCATCGATCCGACTTTCAACAAGCGGAAATACTCGACACTACCGTTCTCCTCGACGATGAATGGCTCCTGCACCAACGTCTGTCCTGTGAAGATCAACATCCACGAGCAGATCTTCGCGTGGCGGAAGGTGCTGGTCGAGGAGCACCAGATCCCGGCACTCAAGCAGGGCATGATGAAGGCGGCCGGCGCCGTGCTGTCGCGGCCGGCCGCCTACCGGGCGGCGATCGGTGCGGCGGATTCCGCCCTCAAGGTCCTGCCGCGCTTCGCGGTCTACAATCCGCTCAACACCTGGGGGAAAAAGCGCGAGATGCCGGAGGCGCCGCGCCAGACCTTCCACGCCTGGTACAAGCAGAACCGCATGAAGGACACGGGTCGATGAGCGCCCGCGACGGGATCCTGGCCGACATCCGCAGGAACCGCCCGGCGGGTGACTTCCCGCTGCCGGAGCTGCCGCTGTTCGCTCCGCTCGTCGGCGACGACCTCGTGGCCGAGTTCGGCGAGCGGCTGAAGCGCATGGGCGGCCGGGTCGCGGAGCCCGGCACCGGCGACGTCTTCGCCGGCGTGCGCGACCGCCTCGACGCCGCGAAGATCGTCGCATCCGCGGTGCCGGAACTGACCGGCAACCGCGACCTGCGGACGGTGCGCGCGCCGCAGGAGGTCGAGGACGTCGACGTGGCGGTGGTCCGTGCCGTGTTCGGCATCGCCGAGACCGGCTCGGTTCTGTTCACCCAGGACCAGCTGATCGTGAATGCCGTAGCCTATCTCGCCCAGCACCTCGTCGTCCTGCTCGATCCGGCCGACATCGTGCCGAACGTGCAGGCGGCCTATCGGCGGCCCGAATTCGGACGCGCGGCCTATGCCGTGCTGCACACCGGCCCGTCGGCCACCGCCGATATCGAGGGCGTCCTGATCCACGGGGCGCAGGGCGTCCGCTCGCTGACCGTCCTGATGCTGCCGCGAGCCGCCTGAGCCGGAACAGGCGATCGGGCGCGGCCCTTGCTTGAGGTGCCGATAGGCCGCCATCCGGCAAGGAGATCCGATGCGCTATACTCTGGGTTGTAGTCTGTCCTACAACATCCTCTCCGACACGACCTTCATCTTCAACCTCGAAGTGGCGAAGCTGAAGAGCATCGAGATCCTCAGCGAGACCCTGGTTCTGACGCCGAATCTGAAGCGCGACATCTACGTCGCGCCCGATCAGCGCAACCGGTACCTGGGCGTCAACGTGCCCACCGGTCCGTTCGCTCTGGAATACAACGCGGAGGTCGACCTCACAGTGCACCGGGCCGACCCGGCAACCATCAACGAGACGCCGGTCGGGCAGCTGCCCCTCGACATCCTGCCTTTCCTGCTTCCGAGCCGCTTCGTGTCCTCGGACAGGCTCACGCCCTTCGCACAGGCCGAATTCGGAGCTCTGCCGAAGGGGCATGCCCGCGTGAACCAGATCTGCAACTGGATCCACGATCACATCGCCTATCAGCCCGGAACCAGCGACGGCGAAACGACGGCGCACGAGTCGCTGTTGAAGCGGGCCGGCGTATGCCGCGACTTCGCGCATATCGGCGCCGCCTTCTGCCGGGCGCTCGGCATCCCGGCCCGTTTCGTCAGCTGCTACGCTCACGGGCTCGTCCCCAGCGATTTCCACGCGGTCTTCGAGGCCTATCTCGACGGCCGCTGGTGGCTGTTCGACGCAACTCGGCAGGCCGATCTGGACGGTCTGGTGCGGATCGGCGTCGGCCGCGACGCCGCCGAGATCGCCTTCTCGACGCCCTTCGGCAACATGCAGCCGGTCAACCAGCAGGTCCGGATCCAACGCTCCGACGGGCAGGGCAGTCCGATGCCGCGCACGGTGGACGCCATCTCGACCGAGATACCGGCGCCCCATGCCGGGGCCGCCTGAGCGCGCATTCCGCACGGGATCACGCCCTCCCGTCATCCGGTGATCCTGGCATGAGGTACGCGTCGGTCCGCCGTCGAACCGGGCGGCCACGGTGTTGCCGACCGTATCTCCGCGCGGGCCGCTGCCGCGCCCGTCCGTAATCCGGCGCGATCGCTGCCTGCCGGCCTGGCTTGATCACGGCGCCGCCCGGGTAGGGTGAGCGCGAACCAACATCCCGATCGCGGAGAGCCTCGACCCTGAGCCGGTCGGGACCCGCGCTGATGATCCTTCACAAACCACAACGTCGTTCCGCGGGCGCTCGACGCGAAGCGTGCAAGACGCGCTGCGAATAGAAACCCTCTGAATTGCTTCACATGACCGGGACACAGCGGAAAAGAGCCTAGCAAAGCGCGGTGACACGTCGCGACCTGATCAAGCATCCGATGGCGCCGACGAGATTGTCCTTCCTCGCGTACCCGCGTGCGAAATGGCTTCAAGCGTGGCTGTGGCGGGGTCGCAACACCGTAAAACGATCCCGGCTTGGCCCCGAGACCTGCCCGTAAACGCCGCGATCCCGCCATAGTCCGGGCTCACCTCAACATCCGCGGTAAACGGCAATTTCGACAACGATTTACCGTTTAGAAACGAGGACTTCCCGAGCACGCGGATGGATTGCCCGGCGCTTCGCGAACGGCGACGCGCTGCGGTCCATCGCACCCTCGGGATCGGCTGTGCGAAGGCTTGGTCTGGGGTCATGGTGACGCGTTTGAACGACAAGTCGAAGCTGCCGAGCCGCCACGTCACGGAGGGGCCGGACCGCGCCCCGCATCGTTCGTATCTCTACGCCATGGGTCTGACCCGCGAGCAGATCCATCAGCCGCTGGTCGGCGTCGCGTCCTGCTGGAACGAGGCCGCGCCCTGCAACATCTCGCTGATGCGCCAGGCCCAGGCGGTCAAGAAGGGCGTCGCCGCGGCCCACGGCACGCCGCGCGAGTTCTGCACCATCACGGTCACGGACGGCATCGCCATGGGCCATGGCGGCATGCGCGCCTCGCTGCCGTCCCGCGAGGTCATCGCCGACTCGGTCGAGCTGACCATGCGCGGTCACGCCTACGATGCCCTGGTGGGGCTGGCCGGCTGCGACAAGTCCCTGCCCGGGATGATGATGGCGATGGTGCGCCTCAACGTGCCGTCGATCTTCATCTATGGCGGCTCGATCCTGCCCGGATCGTTCCGCGGCAAGCCGGTCACCGTGCAGGATCTGTTCGAGGCGGTGGGCAAGGTCGCGGTCGGCGACATGAGCCTGGAGGATCTCGACGAGCTGGAGCAGGTCGCCTGCCCGTCGGCGGGCGCCTGCGGCGCGCAGTTCACCGCCAACACCATGGCGACCGTCTCCGAGGCGATCGGCCTGGCGCTGCCCTACTCGGCCGGCGCCCCCGCGCCCTACGAGATCCGCGACAAGTTCTGCGCGACCGCCGGCGAGAAGGTGATGGAGCTGCTGGCCAAGCAGATCCGCCCGCGCGACATCGTCACCCGCAAGGCGCTGGAAAACGCCGCGACCGTGGTGGCCGCCTCCGGCGGTTCGACCAACGCGGCGCTGCACCTGCCGGCGATCGCGCACGAGTGCGGCATCGAATTCACGCTGTTCGACGTCGCCGAGATCTTCCGGCGCACCCCCTACATCGCCGACCTGAAGCCCGGCGGGCGCTACGTCGCCAAGGACATGTTCGAGGTCGGCGGCATCCCGCTTCTGATGAAGACGCTTCTCGACCACGGCTTCATGCACGGCGACTGCATGACCGTGACCGGTCGCACCATCGCGGAGAACATGGACCGCGTGACCTGGAATCCCGACCAGGACGTGGTCTATCCGGCCAATCGTCCGATCACACCGACCGGTGGCGTCGTCGGCCTCAAGGGCAACCTCGCCCCTGAGGGCGCCATCGTGAAGGTCGCGGGCATCCCGGCCGAGAAGCAGGTCTTCACCGGCCCGGCCCGGGTGTTCGACGGCGAGGAGGCCTGCTTCGAGGCCGTGCAGACGCGCGCCTACAAGGAGGGGGACGTCCTCGTCATCCGCTACGAGGGTCCGCGCGGCGGCCCCGGCATGCGCGAGATGCTCTCCACCACGGCCGCCCTCTACGGCCAGGGCATGGGCGACAAGGTGGCGCTCATCACGGACGGGCGCTTCTCCGGCGCGACCCGCGGATTCTGCGTCGGCCATGTCGGCCCGGAGGCGGCCGTCGGCGGCCCGATCGGCCTGATCCGCGACGGCGACATGATCACCCTCGACGCCATCCAGGGCACGCTCAGCGTCGCCCTGTCGGACGAGGAGCTGGCCGAGCGCGGGAAGGCCTGGACGGCGCGGCCCAACACCGCGACCTCGGGCTATCTCTGGAAATACGCGCAAGGTGTCGGGCCGGCCCTGTACGGTGCCGTGACCCATCCGGGAGGTGCCAAGGAGACGCAGAGCTATGCGGACGTCTAGGACTGACCTCAGCCGGCGCAGGGCGTCGGCCGGGGCGGGTCCCGGTCGGTTCAGAGGCGGCTTCCGATGCGCCGCCGCGGCCCTGACGCTCGCCCTTTGCGCCGTCCCGACGACCGCGCCCCAGGCGCTCGACGCCAATGTCCGCACGCCGGTTCAGGTGCCGGTGGCGGACAAGAGCTACCGCTCGGCGAAGGATGCGCTCCGGGCCGGCGTGCGCGAGTACAATGCCGGCGACAAGCAGGGTGCGGCCCGCGCCCTGGAGTACGCGGCCGGCCAGGGGCACGCCCTGGCCCTGTGGAAGCTCGGCCGGATGTATGCCGAGGGCGACGGCGTGCCCCACGACGACCTGAAGGCGTTCGAGTTCTTCTCCCGGATCGCGGATGCCAGCACCGACGACGGGCCGGATCCGCAGAATTCCGCGGTCCTCGGCAGTGCCTTCACGGCGCTGGGCACCTACTTTCTGGAGGGGATCAAGGGCACCTACGTGCGCCCGAATCCCGAACGTGCCTACGACATGTTCAACTACGCGGCGTCGTACTACGGCGATCCGAACGCGCAGTACAATCTGGCCCGGCTCTACCTCGACGGCACCGGCGTCGAGGCCGATCCGCGGCAGGCGGCACGCTGGTTCAACCTCGCGGCCGAGAAAGGCCACCACCCGGCCCAGGCCCTGCTCGGCGACATGCTGGTCAACGGCCTCGGCGGCATCCCGGTCCAGCGCGTGAGAGGCCTGATGTGGCTCTCCCTCGCGCGGGAGGGGGTGGAGGGTCGCAAGGACGACTGGATCGTCGCGCTGTTCGACAAGAACTGGGCTTCCGCGAACGAGGACGACCGCGCCGAAGCCCAGACGCAGCTTCAGACGGTGGGCTCCATCCGGCGTCGGCGCTGATCGCCGCCGGATGAAGCCGCTCCCGATCTCGGCCCGGTCGTGAGCAAAGACCGACCCATGTCCCGACGGCTCGCGTTCGCCGAACCGTCGGCCACATCGGCGGTGAGCGCCCGTAGGCGGGGCGTCAGCCCTTCTTGGCGTCCATGGCAGCCTTGAAGGACGGCCGCGCCAGCGTCCCGGCGACGTAGGCGGCGAGCTTCGGCCAGCGATCGGCGTCGATCTGGGCCTTTGCCAGCTGAAAATTGTAGAACCCGGTCGCGATCGAGATGTCGGCGATGCTGAAGGCGTCGCCCACGAGGTACGGACCCGAGATCTGTTTCTCCAGATAGTCGAAGATCGGCGGCAGATCCTTCTCGAGCGCCTTGATCACCGCACCCTCATCGGTGGGCTGCTTCATCATGTTGGGCTTCAGCACGCGCTCTACGAAGGGCACGATCAGCTTGCCGAAGAGTTCGGTATCGCCGAACTTGTCGAACCAGACGGCGCGGCCGAGGGCCTTCGGATCGACCGGTGCGAGGGCCGGGGACGGATGTTTGCGCTCGATGTACCAGAGGATCGCCGACGAGTCGGCGAGCCGGAAACCGTCATCCTCGATGGCCGGGATCTTTCCGAGCGGGCTGGCCGCCTGGAAATCCGGATCCGGAGCGTGGAACATGACGGGCTTGTGCTCGTAGGCGACGCCCTTCTCGGCGAGGGAGACCAGGACTTTGCGGACGTAAGGCGAGTAGCCGGTGCCGTAGACGATCAAGCGTGACTCCTGTGTTCGGCGGTGCGGCGGCCTGCGAACCGCCGGTGCCGCCCTCTACATAGGGTCTTCTGTCACCCTGCCGACAGTTCCGCCGTCACCGGCACGTGGTCCGACGGCTTTTCGAGGCCGCGCAGGTGTTTCTGCACCGAGGCCGAGACCAGCCGGTCGGCGGCCTGCGGCGAGAGCAGCAGGTGATCGATGCGGATGCCGAAGTTCCGCTGCCAGCAGCCGGCCTGATAGTCCCAGAAGGTGAAGAGCCCGTCACGCGGGTCGCAGGCACGCAGGCCGTCGGTGTAGCCTTCGGCGAGCAGCGCCCGAAATGCGGCCCGGCTCTGCGGCAGGAACAGCGCATCCGTACGCCACGCCTCCGGATCGGCCGCGTCGGCGGGCTCCGGGATGACGTTGTAGTCGCCGGCGAGCACCACGGGGATCTCGTCCTCCATAAGGGCGCGGGCGTGCAGCCGAAGCCGTTCCAGGAAGGCCAGCTTGTAGGGGTATTTCGGGCTCTCCACCGGGTTGCCGTTGGGTAGGTAGATCGAGGCGACCCGCACGGGCTTCGAGTCCGAACCCGAGATCAGAGCCTCGATGTAGCGGGCCTGTTCGTCGTCGCCATCGCCGGGCAAACCGCGTCGGACCTCGCTCATGGCCAGGGGCGCGCGGACCAGCAGGGCGACGCCGTTATAGGCCTTCTGGCCCAGGGTCTCGACCGCGTAGCCCGCGGCCTCGACCTCTGCGCGGGGGAACGCCGCGTCCTGGCATTTCAATTCCTGAAGGCAGACCACATCGGGTTTCGCCTCCGCGAGGAAACCGAGCAGGTGCGGCAGCCGCTGCTTGATCGAATTGACGTTCCAAGTGGTGATCCGCATCGCTTCGCTTCCGGTCGCCGCCGCGCCGTCATCCGCGCTTCGCCGCGCGCTGACAAGGCCATCCCGGCGCAAGGACGGGGATCTAGGGTCCGCGGATGGATTGGTTCGAGCCGGTGAGCGCCTATTGCGAGCGGGGCGGCCCTCAATTCTGGGCCGAGCCGGCCAATGCCCTGTCGAACGGGGCCTTCTTCCTGGCCGCCGCGGCGGCGGCGCGACGCGCGGCCACAGCTATCCCACCCGATCGGTCCTGCCTCGGTCTGTCCGCGCTGATCGCGGTCGTGGGCGTCGGCTCGTTCCTGTTCCACACGCTCGCGGTCTACGGGGCGATGCTCGCCGACGTCATCCCCATCGCGCTGTTCATCTACGCGTATCTCGCCCTCGCACTGCACCGATTCCTTCGCCTCCCGCCGGTCCGTGTGGCGGCGGCGACCGGTGGCTTCGCCCTGTTGGGCTTCGCCCTGACGCCGATGCTTGACCGGCTGACCGGTCTCGACGTCGCGCAATTGACCAACGGCTCCATCGACTACCTGCCAGCTCTGATTGCGCTGTTCGGCGTGGCGTGGGCGGCGGCGCACCGTCCCGAGGACCGCTTCGTGGGAACGGGGCGGCGGCTTGCCGGCATCGGCATGCTCTTCCTGATGTCGCTCGCCGCGCGGACCGCCGACTGGGCGGCTTGCGCGATTCTGCCGACGGGCACGCACCCGCTCTGGCATGTGCTGAACGCGGCCGTCCTCTACGCCCTGGTGTCCACCGCGGTCCGTCACCGCCAGACGGCCGGGTGAGCCGGTCGCCGCCCGTGTGTTTCCGGCCCGGGCGGGATCGGCAGCGCATCAGGGCGGAAGGGACTTGCGCGCCATCGCGGTCCGAGACGACCGGCGGCGACAGGCGTGAGGCCGCACAGCGACGCGCAGGGTGGAAGCGCGTATGGAGCCGGTGCATGGCTTCGCCCTACCCACCCGCCGTCGGACGGCCCGCAGCCTGGTCCGGCTTCGCTCGCAGTTTCGTCGTCGGCGCCATCGTCACGGGCGTGGCGGCGATCGCCTTCGTCACGGCCATGGATCCCTACGGTCTGCGGGCTGCCCCCGGCCGCCCGCCGGGGCCGATCATGGACGCCAACCAGCGGCTCTCCTACCCACAGATCGCCCGCGGCGGCGCGTTCGACGCAGCCGTCTTCGGCACCTCGACCGCACGGTTGCTCGACCCGCAAGCGCTCGATTCAGCGTTCGGCGTCCGGTTCGCCAATCTTGCCGTCAACGCCGCGACGCCCGACGAGCAGATCCGCCTGGCCGCGTTGTTCCTGGCGCATCGGCGAGTCCGCGCCGTGCTGTTCGGCCTCGATGCGACCTGGTGCGCCGCCGACCCGCCGATGCGGACGGCCAACGCCTTTCCGGAGTGGCTCTACACCGAGGGAACGCCGGGCGGTCTGCTCCGCCAGATGAACCTGCGCGCCGTCACGACGGCCGTCCAGGTGGCTTTCGCGGACCTGGGCCTGGCGAGGCCGAGGATCCGCGGGGACGGCTACGCGGTGTTCACGCCGCCGGAGGAGCGCTACGACCTCGCGCGCGCCCGGGCGCACATCCGCGCCGGCACGGTCGATCCGGCCGCCGCGGACGCCCCCGAGAGCCCCATGCCGGCCCTCGACCGGCTGGACGATCTCCTCGGACGGATCCCGCCGGACGCCCTGAAGCTGGTGGCCTTCATGCCGGTCCACGCCGCGGCTCAGGGGGCGCCCGGCTCACCGGCGGCCCGTCGCGCGGAGGCCTGCAAGGCGCGCACCGCA
Organism: Methylobacterium phyllosphaerae; assembly: GCA_050632685.1. Classification (GTDB taxonomy): domain Bacteria; phylum Pseudomonadota; class Alphaproteobacteria; order Rhizobiales; family Beijerinckiaceae; genus Methylobacterium; species Methylobacterium phyllosphaerae_A. Next base: position 2,326,505 of record JBOEFT010000002.1, on the reverse strand, counting down.
GAGATCGGTGCGCGCCGGGGCGCCGTGGTGCTGGATTTCCGCCGGATATCGCCGCTCACGACGCAGGACGCCAATTACTGGGACGCCTTGCATTATCGGCTGCCCGTGGCGGCGCGCCTCGTGGCGGACCTGAAGGCAGCCGTGGCGACCGGCCTCGACGATCCCGACGGGACCTACCGGGTGCTCACGCCGCCGTAACGCGCTGGGTCAGGCCGCGGCGCGTTCGGCCCTTGCCCAGCCCGCGCGGGTCTCGGCGCAGTAATCCGCGAAGCGGCCGTCCCGGATCGCGGCGCGCGCTCCAGCCATCAGATCCTGGTAATAGGCGAGGTTGTTCCAAGTCAGCAGCATCATCCCGAGGATCTCGTTCGACCGCACGAGGTGATGCAGGTAGGCGCGGGAATAATCCCGGGCGGCCGGGCAGGTCGAGGCTTCGTCCAGGGGTGTAGTATCCTCGGCATGCCGGGCGTTGCGCAGGTTGACGCGACCGTGGCGCGTGTAGGCCAAGCCGTGGCGGCCCGCGCGGGTGGGCATCACGCAATCGAACATGTCGATTCCGCGGGCGACCGCACCCAGGATGTCGTCCGGCGTGCCGACACCCATCAGGTAGCGGGGCTTGGCCGTGGGAAGGTGTGGCTCCACGGTCTCGATCATGGCGAACATAACCGCCTGGGGCTCGCCCACCGCGAGACCCCCCACCGCGTAGCCTTTCAGGTCGAGGTCGGTCAGCGCCTGCGCGCTCTCCACCCGCAGGGCCGGGACATCGCCGCCCTGGACGATGCCGAACAGAGCCCGACCGGGCTGCTCCCCGAAGGCGACGCGGCAGCGCTCCGCCCAGCGCAGGGACAGGTGCATGGCCTTCTCGATGGCCGCGTGATCCGCCGGCAGCCGCACGCATTCGTCGAGCTGCATCTGGATGTCGGAGCCGAGCAGCCCCTGGATCTCGATGGAGCGTTCAGGACTCATGTGGTGGGCGGTGCCGTCGATATGCGAGCGGAAGGTCACGCCCTGCTCGTCGATCTTCCGGAGGGCGGACAGCGACATCACCTGGAAGCCACCCGAATCCGTCAGGATCGGCCGATCCCAATTCATGAACCGGTGCAGGCCGCCCAGGCGGGCCATGCGCTCCGGCCCGGGCCGCAGCATCAGGTGATAGGTGTTCCCGAGGACGACGTCGGCGCCCAGGTCGCGGACCTGGCCCGGATACATCGCCTTGACGGTGGCAGCCGTGCCCACCGGCATGAAGGCCGGGGTACGGATCTCGCCGCGCGGCGTCGCGATCACGCCCGTCCGGGCGGTGCCGTCCTGCTTCAGCAGGCTGAAGCCGAAGGGAATTTCGGTCATGGGAGGTCCGCGCGCGGGCTCGGGAAGAGCAGGCTGGCGTCGCCGTAGGAATAGAACCGGTATCCGGCCTCGATCGCGTGCGCGTAGGCCGCACGCATCGTGTCCAGGCCGGAGAAGGCCGAAACCAGCATGAACAGCGTCGAACGGGGCAGGTGGAAGTTGGTCACCAGCGCATCGACGGCGCGGAACCGGTAGCCCGGCGTGATGAAGATCTCGGTCGGCCCCGAGAACGCCGAGAGCGTCCCGTCCGGGGCGGCGGCGGTCTCCAGCAGGCGCAGGGCCGTGGTGCCGACCGCGACGACCCGGCCACCCGCGGCCCGGGCGGCGTTCAGGGCGTCGGCCGTGGCGGCGTCGAGGATACCGACCTCCGCGTGCATGCGGTGCCCATCGGTATCCTCAGCCTTGACCGGCAGGAAGGTGCCGGCGCCGACATGAAGGGTGACGTAGTGTCGTCGAAGCCCGGCGGCATCCAGATCGGCCAGCAGCGCCTCGGAGAAGTGGAGGCCGGCGGTCGGGGCCGCCACCGCTCCCGGATTGCGGGCGTAGACCGTCTGATAATCCAGTGTGTCCCGGGCGTCCGTGGCGCGCTTGCCCGCGATGTAGGGGGGCAGCGGCAGGGCACCTTCGCGTGCGATGGCGGCGTCGAGCTCGGCGCCGCCCCGGTCGAAGGCCAGAACGATCTCGCCGGCCTCGGCCTTCTCGACCACCGTGGCGGCGAGGGACCCGAATTGCAGCGCGTCGCCGGGCGCGAGGCGTTTGGCGGGTCGTGCGAAGGCGCGCCAGCGGTCGAGGGATTCCCGCAGATGCAGCATCACCTCGGTGCGTTGACCGGGTGCGCCGGGACGCGTGCGCACGCCGTTCAGCCGCGCGGGGATCACCCGCGTGTCGTTGAAGACCAGCGCGTCGCCGCTCCGCAGGGCGTGGGGCAGGTCGCGGACGGTGCGATCAGCCAGCGGCTCACCGGGACGCACCACGAGCAGGCGCCCGGCATCGCGCGGCTCGGCCGGGCGCAGGGCGATGCTGGTCTCCGGCAGCTCGAAATCGAAGAGGTCCACGCGCATCGCCGGTTGCCTGCACCGAACAGGACGCGGTTTCAACCGCGGAACCGTCGGGGAGCACACCCGTTTTCCGCGTCACCGAGACGCCCGAGGCCCCATCGATGCCCTGGTACGCCGTTCGCCCCCGTGACGAGGCCGATCCACGCTGGCCGCTGCCCGGCACCCCCGAGATCGTGCTCAAGGCAGAGGATCCGAAGGCCGCGCGCGCAAAGTTCGAGTCCGCTTATCCGAGCCAGCCCTTCGGCAGCCCCGCCGTGCCGGTTCCGAATGCCGGCGCCGGGAGTTTCCGCGGCGATACGGATGCGCTGATCGTGGCCGAAACGGGCGAGCCGCCCGCCCGGCGGGACGGCGAATCGTGACGCCGCAGGGCCGCCCCCGCCGGGTCACGTTGGACGGGCAGCTCCTGACCTACTGGGAGCGCGAGGCCGGCCGCCTGGAGACCCTGGCGGCGGCGTCGCGCTTCGCCTGGCAGCGTCGCCGCTACCTGCGCAAGGCGGAAGCCGCGCGCGCCAAGGCGGAGGTGAGCCGCCGGCGCGAGGCCGCCCGCGGCCAGGATACCGCCGCGGAGACTTAGCCGCGGCTAACAGGTTTTCGATCCCGTCGAACCTTTGCCGTGGCCTTGGCCCTGACCGGTGCCGTATGGGCGCCGCGTCACCGCAACGGCGTACGTCATGGACCGCACCCAGAAAGCCGCACTTCTCAGCGCGGGCATCGGACTCGCCGTCACGGCGCTGAAGTTCTACGCCGCGTGGCTCACCGGCAGCCTCGCCCTGTACTCGGATGCGCTGGAGAGCATCATCAACGTGGTCGCGGCGGTGGGCGCCTTCGTGGCCCTGCGAGTCGCCGCACGACCGGCCGACGAGGACCATCCTTACGGGCACCACAAGGCCGAGTTCTTCTCGGCGGTGATCGAGGGCGCGCTGATCATCGTGGCGGCGCTTCTGATCCTCCGCGAATCGTATTTCGGGCTGCTCATGCCGGTCCCCCTCGACGCGCCGGCCCTCGGTCTCGCCATCAACTTCGCTGCCGGGATCATCAATGCCGCGTGGGCGGTGGCCCTCATGCGGTGGGGCCAGCAATGGCGTTCGCCCGCGCTCATCGCTGACGCGCGCCACATCTTCGCGGACGTCGTCACCTCCTGCGGCGTACTGGCCGGCGTGGGCGCCGTGGTTCTGACGGGCTATCCGATCCTCGATCCGTTGGTGGCGGGTCTCGTCGCCCTCAACATCCTGTGGTCCGGTTTCCGGATGGTCAGGGAATCCGTCGACGGCCTCATGGACCGGGCCGCACCCCCCGAGATGGTCAGCCAGATCCGCTCGCTCATCTCACAGCACGGGGAGGGGGCATTGGAGGCCCACGACGTCCGCACCCGCTCGGCCGGTCAGGCGACCTTCATCGATTTTCACTTGGTGGTGCCCGGCACGATGACGGTCGAGGCTTCCCACGCCATCTGCGATCGGCTGGAAACCGCCCTGGAGACGACGATCCAGGGCGCCGTGGTGACGATCCATGTCGAGCCTGGCGAGGAGGCCAAGGCCCGGGGGCTGCCGGTGCTGTAGGGGTGCGTTCAGCTCCAGGCGTGGAGCGGCGGATTCACGCCGTTCAACGCGTGGTTGCCGATGATCGCGTATTTCCAGCGCACCGGATCGTGCAACGCGTGGGTGCGGGCATTCCGCCAGTGACGGTCGAGGTTCTCCTCGGCCAGCGTCGAACGGGTCCCCGACAGCTCGAAGAGCTTGTTCGACGCTGCCAGTGCCACCTCGGTGGTCAACACCTTCGCCTCGGCCACGGCAAGCTGCGCGGCCGCCACGCGCGCGACGTCCGCATGCGCAACGGCCGCGTCGAGGACGAGCCCGGCGCGGTCGAGCAGCGCCTCGGCGGCGTGCTGGCGGATGGTCAGGTCGCCGATCGCATGGATCGTGTAGGGATCGTCCGCGGCCCGTTCCAAGCCGCTGTCGATCCAGGGACGGGCCTTCTCGCGGACGAAGCGGACCGTGTCGTCGAGGGCCTCGCGGCCGATCCCGGCGTCCACGGCCGCCTGGATGATCTGGAAAACGGCACCGTCGGCGGTGGGCGCCTCGTAGCCCTTCCAAGCCGGCACCAGATGGGTCTTGGGCACGCGAACGTCCTCGATCAGTACGGTGCCACTCGCCGTGCCGCGCTGGCCGAAGCTCGACCAATCGTCGATCACGGTCAGGCCTGGCGCATCCCGCGCGGCGATGGCGTACCAAGCGCGCCCTTCGGCATCGAGGGCGACGATGGGAACGCTGTGCGCCAGCAGGGCGCCGGTGGCGTAGAACTTTCGGCCGCGGACCACGACATGGTCGCCGTCATCGGTGAACCGCGTGTCGAAGTCACCCGCCCGTTTGGTGCCGCGCTCCGAGAACGCGTTGCCGAACCGCGTGCCGCGCAGCACCTCCCCGAACAGCAGGTGCTTCTGCGCCTCGTTCGACACGGTCCGGATTGCGGCCAGGATACCGAGATGGTTCTGGGCGATCTGCGCGATCGCCGGGTCGGCTGCGGCCAGGATGGCGATCACCTGGGCAAGCGTCCGGTACGAAACCTCCGGGCCGCCATAGGCCCGGGGCACGTTGATCGACCACAGGCCGCTCTGGGAGAAGGCGTCGAGTTCCGCCAGCGGGCGCACGGCGTGTCGGTCCCGCTCGGAGGCGCCGGCCCGGAACTCGTCCGCTAGCCGGCGGGCGACGGACAGCGCCTCGGCATCGTCTCGGATCACATGAGCGGGGAGGGCGGCCGCGCGGGGCCGGGGACGCCCTGGGGGCGCCCCGGTTCGAGCGTGCGCGCATCGACGGCGATGTTCATGGCTCACTCCGGTCTGGCGGGATTCGGATCGGCACGCGGCGGTCAGGCCGCCTCGGCACGCCGGTCGCGGGCGGCCTCGAGGGCGCGGACCCGCGGGATCACGTGCGCGCCGAAATATGCGACGTCCTCCTGGAAATGCAGGAACGCCAGCAGCGCGAGGTCCGCGCCCGCATCCTTCAGCGCCACGATCCGCTCGGCGATCTGGTCCGGGGTACCGATCAGGTTGGTCTTGAAGCCGTCGTTGTACTGGACGAGATCCTCGAAGCTCGACTTCGCCCAGTTGCCTTCCCCCTCCGGTAAGGCCTTGCCGGCATTCTTCACTTCGTGGCCGAAGGCCTTCACGGCGTCCGGGTCGGCATGGTCGATGATCTCCTGGAGGGCGGCGCGGGCCTCCTCCTCGGTGTCGCGGGCGATCACGAAGGCATTCACCCCGATGCGGGGATGGTTGCCCGTCTCGGCCGACTTCGCGCGGATGTCGTCCACCTGGGCGCGGATCGTCTCCGGCGTGCCGCCATTGGTGAAGTACCAATCGGAGACGCGGGCCGCCATGTCGCGAGCCGCCCGGGACGAGCCGCCCTGGAAGATCTCGGGTAACGGCTGCGCAGGCTTGGGCTTCAATGTGTAGTCGCTGTAGCGATAGAAATCGCCGCGGAAGGTGAAATTGTCCTGGGTCCAGATCCCGCGCAGGCTGCGGATGAACTCCTCGGACCGGCGGTAGCGCTCGTCGTGATCGAGCCAGGGCTCTCCGATCGCGCGAAACTCCCCGAGAACCACCCCGAGACGATGTTGACCGCGATGCGCCCCTCCGTGAGCTGCGAGATCGTGGCGATCTGCTTGGCGGCGAGCGTCGGGTGCCAAGGTCCGGGCAGGAGTGCGGCGATCACCTTGAGCTTGGTCGTCGCGGCCAGGAGCGCATGGCTGAAGGCGACCGATTCATGCTGGTTCTCGGCACCGTAGCCTGCGGTGAACCGGATCTGCGTCAGGCCGTAATCGAACCCCGCCTCCTCGGCGATCTGGGCCAGCTTCCGATTGTAGTCGGCATCCCAGCTCGTCCGCTGGGGTATCTTGCTGATCACCAACCCTCCGGAGACGTTGGGCACCCAGTACGCGAAGCGGATCGGCTCGCGCGCCCTGTCGTCGTAATGGCTGCTCATCCGGCGTAACCTCAGTTGCACGACGTCCCGGCGTCGCGTCGTCTTCGGATGATCGCCGCGAACTGAATACACAATGCAGGACGCGATCGATCGCTCAAGAACACTGGAAGTATTCTGGGGCGAGGACGCGCGGTCAAAGGAATGAGGTGCCGTTTTTGGGCCGATCCGGGCGAGACTGTTCTTCGCCGTAACGGCGCGGCCGCTGTTTTTTCTAGGCGCCTTGCGCCGGCGGTGAATCGTACAGGCGGCGCCACGCGAAGACCGAAAACACGCCGATCAAGCAAGCGGCGAGGCCGAACCACGTGAACGCGTATTGCAGGTGGTTGTTGGGCAGGTCGACCCGGAGTTGGCCGCCGCGGGGCCACGAGGTCTGTCCAGGCACCGCATCGGCCTCGATCAGGTACGGCGCGACGGCCGCGAGGCCGCGCGCCGATGCGATGCCGGCGATGTCCCGGTTGAACCATTCCCCGCGGGCGGGATCCGGCTCCGGCACGAACATCCCGCGGGCTTCGCTCGCGCGGAGGATGCCGGTGACCGTCGTCGGTCCCTCGATGAGGCCGTCCCGCCGGTCGCTCTGACCCTTGAGTTCGGTCGGAACGAAGCCGCGATTGATCAGCACCACGCCGCCACCGTCCCGCTCAAGCGGGGTGAGCACGTAGTAGCCCTGCAGGGCTCGACCCGGCGTCTCGCCCGCTGCGAGGCCGTGCACCAGGGTCTCCTTGTCGTTGAGGAAACGCCCTGACACGCGGACGTGGCGAAACTCGTCGCGGGCGGGATCCCAGGCCTCCGGCGCCGGCGGTGCCACGGGCTCCGCCCGGCTCTGCCGGACGATGCGAGCGATAAGGTCTTCCTTCCAGGCCTTCCGCTCGAGCTGCCACGTCCCGAGGCCCAGCAGGATCGCCAGGGCAACCAGCGATGCGAGCCCCGGCGCCAGGAGGTCGCGCCAGGCGGCCCGGGTCTGTGCAGCCGCGCTCACCGCTCGAAGCGCCCCTCTTCGGCCCGATTGCTGAACTGGAGGGCGATCAGGAGGCCCTTCAGAGGCCGGACCAGGAGCAGGCTGAGGCCGATCGACAGCGTCGCAGCAACCAGCGCATGGACCCAGATCGGCGGCTCGTAGGTGATCTCGAGCCACAGGGCGAGGCCGACGACGATCAGCCCGACGATCGACATCACGAAGAAGGCCGGCCCGTCCGCCGAGTCGAATTTTGCGTAGTCCTGGCCGCACGCCTCGCAGGCCGGGCGCAGGGTCAGGAAGCCGCGGAACAGATGGCCCTCGCCGCAGCGCGGGCGGCGACCGCGCAGTCCGGTGGGGATCGGAGGCGGTGGCACGTAGGTTCGGTCGTCCACAGGCACACTCCAGCGCTGATCCGCGCAGTCCGCGATCCCGCCGCGTCTGCTCCGTCTCATCCGATATGGGGATTTCGAGGGATCGGAAACGCGAAAGGGCGGCCGAAGCCGCCCTTCACAGGTCCGCCATGCAACGGCGGGATGGATCGGCCTCAGTGCGCGGCGCCGTGGAAGACGCCCGAGCCCCACACGTAGATGGCGGCGAACAGGAACAGCCACCGACGTCGACGAAGTGCCAGTACCAAGCCGCGAACTCGAAGCCGAGATGCTGGCGCGGCGTGAACTGGCCCGCGTAGGCCCGGAACAGGCACACGGCCAGGAAGATCGTGCCGATGATCACGTGGGCGCCGTGAAAGCCCGTCGCCATGAAGAAGGTCGACGAGTAGATGCTGCCAGAGAAGCCGAATTCGGCGTGGCTGTACTCGTAGGCCTGGCAGGCGGTGAACAGCACGCCGAGAATGATCGTCAGCCACAGGCCGTACTTGAGGCCCTTGCGGTCACCCTCCAGCATCGCATGGTGCGCCCAGGTCACGGTGGTGCCCGAGGTCAGCAGGATCAGCGTGTTGAGGAGCGGCAGGTGCCAGGGATCGAACGCCTCGATGCCCTTCGGCGGCCAGACGCCGCCGGTGAACTCCACGCGCGACACCTGGATGGGGTCGGCGGTGTAGAGGGCGGCCTCGAAATAGGCCCAGAACCACGCGACGAAGAACATCACCTCGGAGGCGATGAACATCATCATGCCGTAGCGGTGATGCAGCTGGACGACGCGGGTGTGATCGCCCGAATTCGCCTCGTGCGCCACGTCCTTCCACCACGAGAACATCGTGTAGAGGACGCCGATCGCGCCGGCACCGAAGATGTACGGACCCGGGGACAAGGTGCCGATCTGGAGGCTCTTCATCCAGAAGACCGCACCGAACGCCATCAGGAAGCCCGAGAAGGCGCCGATCAGCGGCCATGGGCTCGGGCTCAGGATGTGAAAGTCGTGATTCTTGGCGTGCGCCTCGGCCATCGTCCCGTTGCTCCTCACCCTCGCGCCCTGCGCCGTTACCGGCATCCGGCCTTACGCTGCTTGCTCTTGACCGGGCACGGTCTGCGCCACGCCCAAGCTTGTCGGCACCTGTAGGCGGTGCGGGGCCGTGTTGTCACGGTCCCGCGATCAGAAATCGCCCTTCGTGCCCGGTGAACCGGAATTCGCCACCGCCGCGGTGACCGGCTGCCCGTTCTTCGCGGCGAAGTAGGTGTACGACAGCGTCATCTCCGAGAGATGCGCGGTGTTGGAATCATCCCGCACGGCCGGGTCGACATAGAACACCACCGGCACGTCGAGCGTCTCGCCCGGCTGGAGCGTCTGCTCGTTGAAGCAGAAGCACGCGACCTTGACGAAGTAGCCGCCCATCAGTCCCGGCTGAACGTTGAAGGTCGCGACGCCGGTCGACGGCTTGGTGCCGGTGTTCTGCACCCGGAAAAAGACCGTCTTGGTCTCGCCGAGCTTTGCCTCGACGCGATTGGCCTCGGGGGCGAACTTCCAGGGAAGCCCCGGTGCGACGTTCGTGTCGAAATGCACGATCATGCTGTCGTTGGCCCGCGTAGCGGCGGCAGCGAGGGCCGGTCCCTGACGGGGCGTCCCGTCGTAGCCTGTCGCCTTGCAGAACGCGTCGTAGAGCGGCACCGATGCGAAGGCGAGGCCGACCATGCCGACCGCGAGGCCGGCGCAGGCGATCGCGGTGCGCGTCGCCCCGCGGTTCGGGTTCGGGCGGGGAGCTGTCATCGCGAGCGCCTCAGAGCGGCCGGCTGAGGATCTGCGGCCCGAGCTTGACGATCGTCAGCACGAAGAACAGCAGGACCCAGGCGCCGAGGGCCAACGCGATCGCAACGGAGCGCTTGCGTCGGCGCGCCTCCTCTTCGGGTGTCAGCGGTCGATACTGGATCTCGGGATCCGCCATCGTGGTCAGCCCAGCACCGGGTGGAACAGGCCGAAGCTCTGCTCGGCCAGCAGCGCCGAGAACAGCGCGAACAGGTACAGGATCGAGAAGCCGAACATCCCCATCGCGGCGCGCTTCTCGGCCTCGCCCTCGCGGTTCCGGAGCACCCGGATGCTGAAGGCCACCATGCCGAGACCGCCCACGAGGCCGATCACCGCATAGATCAGGCCGCCGAAGCCCAGGGCCACCGGCGCGAGGCCGAGGGGCGCGAGGAGCAGGGAGTACCACACGATCTGACGGCGGGTGGAAGCCGGGCCGGCGACGTTCGGCATCATCGGGATGCCGGCACGGGCGTACTCGTCCGCCTTGATCAGGGCGAGCGCCCAGAAATGCGGCGGGGTCCAGATGAAGATGATGGCGAACAGGACGAGCGATTCGATCCCCACCGAACCGGTGACCACCGCCTGGCCGATGACCGGCGGAAGGGCGCCCGCGGCGCCGCCGATGACGATGTTCTGTGCGGTCGCCCGCTTGAGCCACATCGAGTAGACAACCGCGTAGAAGACGATGGTGAAGGCGAGGAGCGCCGCGGCCAGCCAGTTCGCGGTCAGGCCGAGCACCAGCACCGACGCCACCGAGAGGAACAGCCCGAAGCCGAGGGCCTCCTCGGGCGCGATCTTGCCCGCCGGGATCGGCCGCGTGGCCGTGCGGCTCATGACGGCGTCGATATCCGCGTCCCACCACATGTTGAGGCAGCCGGAGGCGCCAGCGCCGACCGCGATCGCCAGCAGCGAGATGGCGCCGATCGCCGGCTGCACGTGGCCCTGGGAGACGACCATCCCGACCAGGGCGGTGAAGATGACGAGGACCATCACCCGCGGCTTGAGCAGGGCGAAATAGTCCGGAACGTCGCCGCCGGCGCTCGCGAGGGCCGGGGCCGGAACGTCCGGTCCGATGGTGTTCGTCAGGCTCGTCATCGCGTCTGCCGCTGCTGTGTCGGCGCCCGGCCGCGCGCGTCACGGCCGAGTCGTGTCTCGAAGTCGACGTGTTTCAAGGATCGGCGTGAGCGGGGTCCGGGATTATGCCCGGACCCATGCGGATCGCCCTCATCGCTCGCCCTTGCCGGGAGGTCGGTGACCGGCCTCCGGGGAAGGGCGAGGGCCGCGGATGCGGCCCTCGCGGGTTGTCTATCAGTGCGCGCCGGGCTCGTCGACGATGTGGGGCAGCGTCTCGAACTGGTGGAACGGGGGCGGAGAGGACAGCGTCCACTCGAGGGTGGTGGCGCCTTCGCCCCACGGATTGTCCGCGGCACGCTCCTTGGAGCGGAAGGCCAGGACCACGCCGATCACGAACACGAACATGCCGAGACCGAAGATGTGGCCACCGTAGGTCGACACCTTGTGCCAGCCCGCGAAGGCTTCCGGATAGTCGGCGTACCGACGCGGCATGCCGGCGAGGCCGAGGAAGTGCATCGGGAAGAACAGGACGTTCGCGCCGATGAAGGCCAGCCAGAAGTGAAGCTTGCCGGCCCATTCCGGGATAATGTGGCCGGTCATCTTCGGGAACCAGTAGTAGACACCGGCGAAGATGATGAACACCGCGCCCAGGGACAGCACGTAGTGGAAGTGCGCGACCACGTAGTAGGTGTCGTGTAGGTACTTATCGACCGCCGAGTTGGCGAGCACGACGCCGGTCACGCCGCCGACGGTGAACAGGAAGATGAAGCCCACCGCCCAGTGCATCGCGGCGGTGAAGCGGATGGAGCCGCCCCACATCGTGGCGATCCACGAGAAGATCTTCACGCCGGTCGGGACCGCGATCACCATCGTGGCGAACACGAAGTAGGACTGCGTCTGGAGCGACAGGCCGACCGTGTACATGTGGTGCGCCCACACGACGAAGCCGACCACGCCGATCGCCACCATGGCGTAGGCCATCGCGAGGTAGCCGAAGACGGGCTTGCGCGAGAACGTGGCGATGATGTGTGAGACGATGCCGAAGGCCGGCAGGATCATGATGTACACTTCGGGGTGACCGAAGAACCAGAACAGGTGCTGGTACAGGATCGGGTCACCACCACCGGCCGGATCGAAGAAGGTCGTGCCGAAGTTGCGGTCGGTGAGCAGCATGGTGATGGCGCCCGCCAGAACCGGCAGCGACAGCAGCAGGAGGAAGGCGGTCACCAGCTCGGCCCAGGCGAAGAGCGGCATCTTGTGCAGCGTCATGCCCGGGGCGCGCATGTTCAGGATGGTGGTGATGAAGTTGATCGCGCCGAGAATCGAGCCCGCGCCCGAGAGGTGCAGGGCGAAGATCGCGAAATCGACGGCCGGGCCGGGATGGCCGGCGGTCGAGAGCGGCGGGTAGACGGTCCAGCCGGTGCCGGCGCCGGACGCGCCCGGCGCGCCCTCGACGAACAGCGAGCAGAGCAGGGAGCAGAAGCCCGCCACCGTCAGCCAGAACGAGATGTTGTTCATGCGCGGGAACGCCATGTCGGGCGCACCGATCATGAGTGGCACGAACCAGTTGCCGAAGCCGCCGATCAGCGCCGGCATCACCATGAAGAACACCATGATGAGGCCGTGGCCCGTGACGAACACGTTGTAGGTCGCGGGGTTCGAGAAGTACTGCAGGCCGGGCGCCTCCATCTCCATCCGGATGCCGAAGGAGAGGAACGCGCCGATCATGCCGGCGCAGAAGGCGAAGAGCAGGTAGAGGGTGCCGATGTCCTTGTGGTTCGTCGACAGGAACCAGCGGGCGAAGAACGACGGCTTGTGGTCGTGGACCTCGTGGGCCTCGGCATGGGCTGCGGCTGTAGCCATGGATTCGGGTGCCTTGTGGATCTGATGGGTTCGGATCGGTCAGCCGGGGCTCAGCGCGCCTCGGCGACGCTCGTGCCGTTGTCGATGCGGGCGTACTTGGTCTTGGCCTCCTTCAGCCAGTCGGCGTAGGCCTGCTCGCTGACGACACGCACCACGATGGGCATGTAGGCGTGGCGCTGGCCGCACAGCTCGGAGCACTGGCCGTGGAAGGTGCCTTCCTTGTCGGCCTTGAACCACATCTGGTTGAGGCGGCCGGGAACGGCATCGATCTTGAAGCCGAAGGCCGGCATGGCCCAGGAATGCAGCACGTCGGCGGCGGTGACCTGGATCTTCACGATCTTGCCGACCGGGACGACCATCTCGTTGTCGGTCTGCAGGAGCCGCGGCTGCTTGTCCTCGTCGATGTTGGCATCGAAGGTGAAGCCGCCGCCGGCCTCGGTCTGCGGGTATTCGTAGGACCAGTACCACGCGTGACCGATGACCTTGACGATCATGTCCGCCTTCGGGTCCGAGAGCTGCGTGCGCAACAGGCGGAAGGACGGGATCGCCACGGCCACGAGGATCAGCACCGGCACGATGGTCCAAGCGATCTCGATGGCAGTGTTGTGCGTCGTACGCGAGGGGTGGGATTCCGCTTCTCATTGAAGCGGAAGACGCACCAGAGGATCAGGCCCAGAACGAACACCGAGATCGCCAGTGACAGCCAATGCAGGCCGACCTCGAAGCTCAGGATGTCACGCGCGTTCTCGGTCACCGGGATTTGCCGGCTCATTTCCCACGGAACCGGTTGACCGAAGCCCGCGGCCTGCGCGCCTGCTATCGGGAAGAGCGTGGCGCCGAGCGAGGCGAGGCTCCAGAGTGACCGGTTAATCGTCCGCACCGTCCGCATCTGCCTCTCGTGGCTCCCCTGGCTGTCTGACTGTCGCCGGACCTCCCCGTCTTGATCGAGTGCGGGATCGTACCGACGTAACGGAGTACCGGTTGTGTCACCCGGCATTATCCGACCGGGGCTTCAGACCACAAGGGCCGGCGCGGTGCAACCGCACAAGCGTCGCATCGCACGCTTTCCAGCGGGTTCGCGAACCGTCGTGGCGCCTGCGCACTACCACAATGGCGGATACGCGCGGCGCGTTCGCGGTCCTCTCCGGCGTTCCTGCCGGGTCCCGGGATCCCGATGGTGGGAATGCGATCCCGCGGACGCGAAATCCGTCCCCGTGACGTTGCAACGCGGGTCGGGCGGCGCCTACCGTCCCCGACGTGTCATCGGAGTTCGAAATGTCGACGCAACCGGAAGGTCCCTCGTCCGGTCCGCTGCCCTGTGCAGTGCGCCTGCCCATGCAGGTGATGGCCTATTCCGGTTCGATGCCGAAGCACGACACGCGGTCGTTGGCGGTGGAAGCGCCGGTCAACCTCGTCTACGGCAGCGTTCCGCACGCCGTGATGATGGCGACCCCTGCGGACTTGGAGGATTTCGCCTACGGGTTCAGTCTCACGGAGGGGATCGTGGACAGCGCGGCGGAGATCCGCGCGACCCGGGTCGAGACCGGCGCGGACGGCATCCGCCTCCACGTCGAACTGGCGCCCGGGCGCCTCCGCGAGCATTTGGCGCGGAAACGCGCCATCAGCGGCCGCACCGGCTGCGGCGTCTGCGGCATCGAGGATCTGGCGCAATTGCCCCGGGCCGACGGTGTCCTGGCGACCGATGTCCGGGTCAGCCTGCCGGCCATCGCCCGCGCTCTGTCGAGCCTCGACCGGGCTCAGGTTCTCGGTGCCGAGACACGCGCCGTCCACGCGGCGGCCTGGGCCGGCCTCGACGGCACCCTCGGCGCGCTGCGCGAGGACGTCGGCCGCCACAACGCCCTAGACAAGCTGATCGGTGCTTTGATGCGGTCGGGAACGGCGCCGGATGCCGGTTTCCTCGTCATCACGAGTCGCTGCTCGTTCGAGATGGTCGAGAAGGCGGCCCGCCTCGGCGCGGCCGTAATCGTCGCGATCTCGGCACCCACATCGCTGGCGCTCGAACGCGCCAAGGCTCACGGCATGACGCTCTGCGCCATTGCGCGATCCGATACCGTCACGGTCTTCACGGGTGCCGAGCGGCTGATTCCGGGTTAGCGCCCGGCCGTTCGGCGACCGGTCGCTATTCGGCTGTGCCCGGGACGATGGTGGCGCCGCCGATGACCCGAACGTGCTTCTTGTCCGACGCGGGCGGATCCTTCCAGTCCTTCGCGGGCGGCTTTGCCGTCTCCGCGACGACCGCTTCAGCCGGCTTCGAGGCCATCGGCGCTGATGGTTTGGGCGCCGGTGCCGGAGGCGTCGCCTTCTCGATTGCGGCCGCCTTGGTATCAGCGCCCGATGCCGGTCTGGGATCCGACTTCGCCGCTTCGGCAGGGGCGATCTGCGGCGTAGGCGCTTCGGGCGACGTGCGGTGCGTCGGCTTCAGGTCCGGCGGCCGAGCGGGCACGGCACGGGCGACCTTCCGGGGCGGGGGCGGGCGGACGATCCCGTCGGGGTTCAGGCCATCGGGATTGCCATCCGGTCGAAGGGCTTGGGTGGTCGCCCGGCGCTGGAGCCGCAGCTCCGGGCCTTCCTCCGGCGCTGCGGGACGGATCACCCGCCGCGGAGCCGTGTCGTCCTCGGTCCAGCCGAAACCGGGTGCGGGGCGCTCCAGCCGCGCGTAGGTTTCCGGCGCGCCGATCCGCTGGCGCCCGACGATCGCACCGGTTGTCGAATCGACGAAGAGCCGCACTGGAATGCCGGTCGGTCCGACCGCGTCGACGACATAGCCCCGTCCGTCGAAGCGCGGGCGGCTGAGGCCGGTGAAGCCGCGATCGGCGAGACGCCAGGCCACAACCCGCGGCGGCAGGATCTCGTCCTCGAAGGCGAATTGGGCTCGAGCGCCGCTGGATACGCCCAGCAGGATCGCCCCCGTGAGGAGGGCGGTTCGCAGCGTCCGTCGCGGCGAACGGTCCGGGCGTGATGCGGCTCTGCTCTGTGACGTCACTCTCGTGCGTTCCTGATTTGGAGACCCGGCAGAGTGTCCGGTTCCGGCATGGTCCGGGCCGGTGAACCCGGACCTCGACCATGCCGGCGAGGTCGTTGCCCCGCATGCCGCTTGTGCTCGGCCTGCCCGGTAGACCCCGCGATTCGGGCGAGATTGCGGAGGCCGATGCTCGTGTCCGACCCGTCATCCAGAGCGACGACACCGTCGCCGCAGGCTCTCTCTTGCTGAAAACATTTCAATCTGGCAGGTTCGGGACTTAGGACAGCAGAACTGTCTTATCGGCCGTGCATCCCGGCCGTCGCCGTCTCGCGCGCGGGCGAGAAATTCGGCAGACGGACACGGGCGCGCCAGCGCACCGCTCCTCGAGCGGTCCGGGTCCTCGATGAACGCAAGCCGGCGGACGTGTCCCCAGGGACCGGCCGGATGGCCTGCGGCAAGAGGAGGGAGCGCCAGGCGCCGACGGCTGCGGGCATGAAACGTGCTCGCGGGTCCAGGGGCGACGGACGGGTTCGAGGGAAGGACGAGACGAAGCATGTCACAGCGCAGACCCGCCGAAGAGTTTGCCGCTTCCACGATCCAGGCTGCCGCTCCGCGCGGCGCCGCGATGCCGCTCATCGTGCGCGACCCCGCACTCCCGAAAGCCGAGGGCGCCTACGATCCGGCCCACGAGCGCGACGCCTGCGGCGTCGGCTTCATCGCCGACATGCACGACCGGCGCACGCATGCCATCGTCGAGCAGGGCCTGAAGATCCTGGAGAACCTCGACCATCGCGGCGCCGTGGGTGCCGACCCCAAGATGGGCGACGGCTGCGGCATCCTCACGCAGATCCCGCACGGCTTCTTCGCCGAGGAATGCTCGCGTCTCGGTTTCGAACTGCCGCCGGCCGGCTCGTACGCGATCGGTCAGTTCTTCATGCCCAAGGCCGAGGAGCCCCGGGCGATCATCCAGACGATCGTCGAGGCGGCCCTCGCCGCCGAGGGCCTGCCGCTGCTCGGCTGGCGCGACGTGCCGGTGGATCCGGAGGATCTCGGCGTGGCCGTCAAGGCCACCGAGCCGCATCACCGTCAGGTCTTCATCGGCCGGCCGGCCTCGGTCGCCGATCAGGACGCCTTCGAGCGCCGGGTCTACGTCGCCCGCAAGGTGATCTCCAACAAGGTTTACGCCCTCGAAGACCCGCGGGTGAAGGAGTTCTACCCGGTCTCCGTCTCGAGCCGGACGATCGTCTACAAGGGCATGGTGCTCGTCACCCAGCTCGGGGGCTATTTCCTCGACCTGAAGGACAAGCGGTTCGTCTCGGCGATCGCCCTCGTTCACCAGCGCTTCGCGACGAACACGTTCCCGACCTGGCGGCTGTCGCACCCGTACCGGATGGTCGCGCATAACGGCGAGATCAACACCCTGCGCGGCAACGTCAACTGGATGGCGGCGCGTCGGGCGAGCGTCGATTCCGACCTGTTCGGCAACGACATCTCGAAGCTGTGGCCGATCTCCTACGAGGGCCAGTCCGACACCGCCTGCTTCGACAACGCCCTCGAGTTCCTCGTGCAGGGCGGGTACCCGCTCGCCCACGCGATGATGATGCTGATCCCGGAGGCCTGGGCCGGCAACCCGCTGATGAGCGAGGAGCGGCGCGCCTTCTACGAGTACCACGCCGCCCTGATGGAGCCGTGGGACGGCCCGGCCGCGGTCGCCTTCACGGACGGACGCCAGATCGGCGCGACCCTCGACCGGAACGGCCTGCGTCCGGCCCGCTACATCGTCACCGACGACGGCCTCGTGGTGCTCGCCTCCGAGATGGGCACCCTGCCGATCCCGGACGAGAAGATCGTGCAGTCCTGGCGCCTGCAGCCGGGTCGCATGCTGCTGATCGACCTCCAGAAGGGGCGGATCGTCTCCGACGAGGAGATCAAGGGCGAACTCGCAGCCGCCCACCCCTATGCCGACTGGGTGAAGAACACCCAGATCGTGCTCGAGGATCTGCGCCCGGTGCAGCCGCGTGAGTCCCGCGGCGATGTCGGCCTACTCGATCGCCAGCAGGCCTTCGGCTACACGCAGGAAGACCTCAAGTTGCTGATGCAGCCCATGGCGGTGACCGGCCAGGAAGCGGTCGGCTCCATGGGGACGGATACGCCGCTCTCGGCCCTCTCCGAGAAGTCGAAGCTGCTCTACACCTACTTCAAGCAGAACTTCGCGCAGGTGACGAACCCGCCGATCGACCCGATCCGCGAGGAGGCCGTGATGAGCCTCGTCTCGTTCATCGGCCCGCGGCCGAACCTGCTCGACATGGAGGGTGCGTCCCGGCGCAAGCGTCTGGAGGTCCGCCAGCCGATCCTGACCAACGGCGACCTGGAGAAGATCCGCTCGATCGGCCATTTCGAGGATCGGTTCGACACCAAGACCCTGGACATGACCTACCCGGCCGAGATGGGCGCGCAGGCCATGGACGGGGCGCTCGACCGCCTCTGCGACCGCGCCGAGGCGGCGGTGCGCGGCGGCTACAACATCATCGTGCTCACCGACCGTGCGGTCGGGCCGGACCGGATCCCGATCCCGGCGCTGCTCGCCACCGCGTCCGTGCACAATTACCTGATCCGCAAGGGTCTGCGGACGTCGGTCGGCCTCGTGGTCGAGATCCGGCGAGCCGCGGGAAGTCCATCACTTCGCCTGCCTCGCGGGCTACGGCGCCGAGGCGGTCAACCCGTACCTCGCCTTCGAGACGCTGCTCGAGATGAAGGACGAGTTCCCGCCGGACCTCACCGACGACGAGATCATCTACCGCTACATCAAGGCGATCGATAAGGGCCTGCTGAAGGTGATGTCCAAGATGGGCATCTCCACCTACCAATCCTATTGCGGTGCCCAGATCTTCGATGCGGTCGGCCTGAACTCGACCTTCGTGGGCCGCGACTTCTTCGGCACGGCGACGACGATCGAGGGCGTCGGCATGGCCGAGATCGCCGAGGAGACGTTCCGCCGTCACCGCGACGCCTTCGGTGACGCGCCGGTCTACCGCAACGCCCTGGATGTCGGCGGCGAATACGCCTACCGGCTGCGCGGCGAGACCCACACCTGGACGCCCGACACGGTCGCGACGCTGCAGCATGCGGTGCGTCTCAACGTGCCCGAGCGGTATCGGGAATACGCCGCCCTGGTGAATCGCCAGGAGCACCAGCTGAAGACGCTGCGGGGGCTGTTCCGCATCAAGTCGGCGTCCGAGATCGGCCGCGCGCCCGTGCCGGTCGAGTCGGTCGAGCCGGCCTCCGAGATCGTCAAGCGCTTCGCCACCGGCGCCATGTCGTACGGCTCCATCTCCAAGGAGGCCCACGAGACGCTGGCCATCGCGCTGAACTCCTTCGGCGGCCGCTCGAACTCGGGTGAGGGCGGCGAGGAGGTCGAACGCTTCAAGCCGCTGCCGGACGGGCGCTCGCGCCGGTCCGCGATCAAGCAGGTCGCCTCGGGCCGGTTCGGCGTCACGACGGAATACCTCGTCAACTCCGACATGATGCAGATCAAGGTCGCGCAGGGGGCGAAGCCCGGCGAGGGCGGCCAGCTGCCCGGCCACAAGGTCGATGCCAAGATCGCCAAGGTCCGCTACGCCACCCCGGGCGTCGGCCTGATCTCGCCGCCGCCGCACCACGACATCTACTCGATCGAGGATCTTGCCCAGCTGATCTTCGACCTGAAGAACGTGAACCCGTCGGCGGACGTGTCGGTGAAGCTCGTCTCGGAGGTGGGCGTCGGCACGGTCGCGGCCGGCGTCGCCAAGGCGCGGGCCGACCACATCACGATCTCGGGCTTCGACGGCGGCACCGGCGCGGCGCCCCTGACCTCGCTCAAGCACGCGGGCGGCCCCTGGGAGACCGGCCTGGCCGAGACCCAGCAGACGCTGGTGCTCAACAACCTGCGCGGGCGCGTCGCCCTCCAGGCGGATGGCGGCATCCGCACCGGACGGGACGTGATCATCGCGGCCCTGCTCGGCGCCGACCAGATGGGCTTCTCCACGGCGCCGCTGATCGCGGCCGGCTGCATCATGATGCGCAAGTGCCACCTGAACACTTGCCCGGTGGGCGTCGCCACGCAGGATCCGGTGCTCCGCAAGCGCTTCAAGGGCACGCCCGAGCACGTGGTCAATTACTTCTTCTTCGTGGCCGAGGAGGTGCGGGAGATCCTGGCCTCCCTCGGCTTCACCAAGCTAGAGGAGGCGGTCGGCCGCTCCGACGTGCTCGATAAGGTCGAGGCCATCACCCACTGGAAGGCGCGGGGGCTCGACTTCACCAAGCTGTTCCACCGGCCGAAAGTGGGCGAGGGCACGGCGATCCGCCACGTCGAAGTGCAGCATCACCCGATCGATACGGTCCTCGACCGGCGCCTGATCGAGAAGGCGCAGCACGCCGTCGAGACCGGCGAGCCGGTCGTGATCACCGACACGATCCGGAACTCGGACCGTGCCACCGGGGCGATGCTCTCGGGCTTGGTGGCGAAGGCGCACGGCCATGAGGGCCTGCCCGACGACACCATCGTGGTGAAGCTCTCCGGTACGGCCGGCCAGAGCTTCGGCGCATGGGCCGCCGCCGGCGTCACCCTGGAGCTGACCGGCCACGGCAACGACTACGTCGGCAAGGGCCTGTCGGGCGGCAAGCTGATCATCCGGCCGAGCGACGCGCTGAAGGCTCAGCCGGACCGGACCATCATGGCCGGCAACACGGTGCTCTACGGCGCCATCGCGGGCGAATGCTACATCCGCGGCTCCGCGGGCGAGCGCTTCGCCGTGCGCAACTCGGGCGCCATCACGGTGGTCGAGGGCATGGGCGACCACGGCTGCGAATACATGACCGGCGGCGTCGTCGTGTCGATCGGCGAGACCGGACGCAACTTCGCGGCCGGCATGTCGGGCGGGATCGCCTACGTCCTCGACGAGGACGGGTCGTTCTCGGCGCGCTGCAACCTGTCGATGGTCGATCTGGAGCCCGTGGAGGAGGAGGACGACCTGATGCGCCGCTTCCACCAGGACGGCGACCTCGAGACAAAGGGACGGGTCGATATCCTGGCCGACATGTCGGGTCACGACGAGGAGCGCCTGACGCAGCTCATCACCAACCATCTCAAGTACACGGGCAGTCCGCGTGCCAAGGCGATCCTCGACGACTGGAGCCGCTACCGGACCAAGTTCGTGAAGGTGATGCCGGTCGAGTACCGGCGCGCCCTGCGCGAGATGGAAATGGCGCGGATGCCGGTGGCCGCGGAGTAGTCGGC
The DNA here is from genome assembly GCA_050632685.1 of Methylobacterium phyllosphaerae. Taxonomy (GTDB): domain Bacteria; phylum Pseudomonadota; class Alphaproteobacteria; order Rhizobiales; family Beijerinckiaceae; genus Methylobacterium; species Methylobacterium phyllosphaerae_A. The sequence continues at coordinate 2,305,780 of JBOEFT010000002.1, read as the reverse complement.
TTCCTAAAACCGGGCGGTCCGCCGCCCGGTCAAGCACACAAGAGGACGACGCGGGCAGCGCAGTCACAGACTGGCCGGCCCAGGGGCTGACCGATGGGCAAGATCACAGGTTTTCTCGAGTTCGACCGGCAGGAGCAGAAGTATCAGCTCGCCGCCGACCGGGTCCGGCACTTCCGGGAGTTCACGCTCCCTCTGGATGAGCATGACCTGACGAAGCAGGCTGCGCGCTGCATGGATTGCGGCATCCCGTTCTGCCATGGCCCGACCGGCTGCCCGGTCCACAACCAGATCCCGGATTGGAACGACCTCGTCTTCCAGTCGGATTGGGAGGAGGCATCCCGCAACCTCCACTCGACGAACAACTTCCCGGAGTTCACCGGGCGTATCTGCCCCGCGCCCTGCGAGGAAGCCTGCACGCTCAATCTTGAGAACCAGCCGGTCGCCATCAAGACCATCGAGCAGGCGATCGCCGATCGGGCCTGGAACATGGGCTGGGTGAAGCCCGAGCCTGCGCAGACCCGGACCGGCAAGCGTGTGGCGATCGTCGGCTCCGGGCCGGCCGGGATGGCTGCGGCCCAGCAGCTGGCCCGGGTCGGTCACGACGTCCACGTCTTCGAGCGGGAGCCGAAGGCCGGTGGCCTGCTGCGCTACGGCATACCGGACTTCAAGATGGAGAAGCGGCACATCGACCGGCGGGTGCGTCAGATGGAGGCCGAGGGCGTGGTCTTCCACTACAATCAGAACATCGGCGTGACGAAGCCCGTCGACGAGCTGAAGGCGGAGTTCGACGCGGTGATGTTCTGCGGCGGCGCCGAGGATCCCCGTAACCCGCAATTGCCCGGTCAGGACCTCGACGGCGTCCATTACGCGATGCCCTACCTCGTCCAGTCCAATCGTCGCGTGGGCAAAGAGGCGATCCGCGGCAATGGCGAGCTGCCGATCCTGGCCGCCGGCAAGAACGTGGTCGTCATCGGCGGCGGCGACACCGCCTCCGACTGCGTCGGTACAGCGTTCCGCCAGGGCGCCCTGTCGGTCACGCAGCTCGACATTCGCCCGCGGCCGCCGGAGCGCGAAGACAAGCTGACCGTATGGCCGTACTGGCCGACGAAGATGCGGACCTCGTCCAGCCAGGCCGAAGGGGCCGAGCGCGAGTTCCAGGCGGCGACGCTCCGGCTCGAAGGCAACAAGAAGGGTCGGTTGACCGGCGTGGTCTGCGCCCGGGTCGATGCCAAGCGTCAGCCGATCGCCGGGAGCGAGTTCGTTCTCCCCGCCGATCTGGTCTTCATGGCGATCGGCTTTGCGGGCTCGGTTCAGAAGGGCCTTCTCGAGCAGTCCGGCATCGACGTCAGCAAGCGCGGGAATGTCGAGGCCAACGAGGACGATTACCGCACGTCCGACGCGAAGATCTGGGCGGCGGGCGACATGCGTCGCGGTCAGTCGCTGGTCGTCTGGGCGATCCGAGAGGGACGCCAGGCGGCGCGTGCCATCGACGAGACCCTCATGGGTGCCAGCCTCCTGCCGCGCTGAAGCCAGCGCGCCGGGCCGGCCGGCATCAGCCGGGCGGCCAGCGGAAGTCGTCGGCGCGTCCCGGCTGCGGCATCGGGGCGTTTCCGCGGAGCAGCGTCCGCTCCACGGTGCCGAGGCTGTCCGAGTCGCGCGGGCGACCGTTCAGCAATGTGCCGCCTGGTGAGACTTCCGTCCGGCTCAAGGGCACGACCGGTCCCGCCGCGGGCTTCACCGGGAGAGCCGGGATGCCGGGTGGTTCCGGCAGGCTCGGCAGCATCGCGGTAATCTGCCGATCGATCGCCGCGGTGTCGGTCGCCTGTCCGGCGCCATCGAGGCTCGGCCCCGGGGTGACGGAGGGTGTGGCCGGCGTCACGGAGGCCGTGGGCGTGGGATCGGGCTGCCCCGGCACCGTCCCCATCAGGCGCTTCAGTTCGACATCGGCGAAATGGGCGAGCTTGCGGTCACCCGCCTTGGTGAAGTGGACCCCGTCCGCGGTGCGGAGCTTGGCGATCTGGCCCTCCGGATCCGGTCCCGAGGCGGCGTACCGGTCCCGGTCGTCGACGAAGCCGGGCCAAATGTCGACATAGGTCCCGCCGGCCTTGGTGACGCTCTCGCGGACGATGTCGTTCAGCGATGCGAGGTCCCGGCTCAGCGCCTCGTTCTGCATGGGCGGGAGCCCGACCCAGATCAACGGGATCTTGCGGTCGGCGAACACCTTGGCGAGGGCTTCCACCCTGCCCCGATAGAGGGCGCGCCAGCGATCTGTCAGAGGCTCGACCGTCTCGTCGCCATCGCGGATCGGCTGCCGGTCGTTGGCGCCCATCATGACGAGGGCATAGCGCACCTTGGCGTTGGTCTGGAGATAGTCCTGGGCCACTTTCGGCCAATCGACCACATCCTTGCGCACCAGACTGCTGTCACCCTTGGCGCGGTCGATCACGGCGACGTCGGCATTATCCTCGAACACGTCGTCGAGGCCCTTTGCGAGATGGTCGGCGAGGGAATCGCCGAAGACCGCGATCTGGACGTTCGGCTCGGTCTTGGCGACCGCGGGCTTCGGCGGTGTGGGTGCGCGGGCGGGGCGGACCCGCCGCTTGATCGCGGGGGTCGGTCGTTGCGCTTCCCCGGTTCCGTAGGTGCTGCGCGGCCGCGGCGCCCGGTAGGTGCGCTCGGGCTGAGGCGCCGCCGGCTGCGGCCTGTCTTCCCAGGGCCAGTAGAACTGGCGCGGGGCCTCCTGTGGCGGCGCATAGCGGGGCTGGCGCCCGTAGGTTCCGTCGTCGCGATAATAGGCGTCGCGCGACCGCCGCCGCGGCGGCGCCTCGTAGTAGGTACCGGCTCCGGGCTGTTGATAGCTGTCACCCCACTGGGCGTGCGCCGGCATGCTGCCGAGCGCCGACAGGCCGGCCAACCCCAGCAGGGCTGCCAATCCGAGGAGCAACGGGCGTTCCGATTGACGCCGACCAGCGACTTCCATGCGCATCCCGTACGCTTACGCCGAACCGAAACCGTTCGGAACGCGCCTATTATAGGTGGAAGAGGGGCGCGGGTCTAAAGCGGCGTCAGGGTCGCGGGACCGGCCTCCCCGAGATTCGGGCTAGAAGCGCCGGCGTGGCATAGCCATCGGCTGGGAGCCCGACGCTGATCTGATAGCGCCGAACAGCCTCGCGGAGCTTGGGGCCGGCGCGGCCATCCGTCGGCCCATCGTAGAAGCCTGCCGCCGCGAGACCGGTTTGCAGCGCCTTCAGGCCGGATCCGTCGAGCCGTCCGCCGGCCGCCGGCCAGGACGCGGCGAGCGGCGGGCCGCCTCCCAGACGATCCGCGAGATGACCGACCGCCAGGGCGTAGGAATCCGAGGTGTTGTAACCGCGGAACACCTCGAAATTCCCGGTGATCAGAAAGGCCGGAGACCCGAGGCCGCCGGGCAGGAACAGGCTGGCGCCGCCTCGCCGCGGGAGCGGCTTGCCGTCCGCGCGTCGGACGCTTCGGTCCGCGAACCCGCCGAGATCGCCCGCGTATTGAGTGAGATCGAAATCCTTCGGCAGGAGAACCTCGTATCCCCACGACACCGCGGGATCCCACCCGAGATCCCTGAGGTAGGCCGCGATGGAGGCGAGCGAATCCGCTTCGCTGGTCCAGATATCGCGCCGCCCGTCCCCGTCGAAATCCACCGCATGCGCGAGATAGGTGGAGGGTAGGAACTGAACCTGACCCATGGCGCCGGCCCAGCTGCCGGTCATCCGGTCCGCGGTGATGTCGCCACGTTGAAGGATCGTGAGCGCGGCCAGGAGCTCGTCGCGGAACAGGGTTCCCCGATGGCGCGCCTCCGCCAGGGTCGCCAGAGCCCGGATCGTCGAGACGCTGCCGGCGCTGGCTCCGAAGTCGGATTCGATTCCCCAAAGGACAGCACGACCGGGCCAGGCACACCGTACCGGGCCTCGATGGCGGCGAGCGTCGACGCCAGGGCGTTCGCCCGGGCGTGCCCGCGCGCGATGCGGCCGGGCGAGACGGCGCCGACGAGATAATCCCAGACCGGTCGGACGAACTCGCTCTGGCGGCGCGTGCGGGCGAGGATGGCGGGATCCGGACCGGTGATGCCTTCAAAGGCCGCATCGAAGGTCTGGGCGGAGACACCCCGGGCCTGCGCATCCGGGCGCAGCGCTTCCACGAATGTCCGGAAGGTGTCGGCGGCTGCGGCCCGATATGCGGCGAGGCACGCCGCCGTGGCCAGAAAACCTCTGCGGGACAGCATCCGGTCAGATCCGGTTGCGTTTGCCCAAGTGGTCCTCCCAGGCCAGCGCCTGTCCGACGATCGCGTCCAGGTCGTCGAAACGCGGCTGCCAACCCAGGTGTTGGCGCACCCGACCCGCCTCGGCCACGATCCGGGCCGGGTCCCCCGGACGGCGCGGGCACAGGCGGACCGAGAAGTCGCGGCCTGACATCCGCTTCACCACCTCGATGACCTCCAGCACGGAATAGCCGCGGCCATAGCCGCAGTTGAGCGTCAGGCTCTCGCCGCCGGCGCGCAGGTGGTCGAGGGCCAGCCGGTGCGCCTCGGCAAGGTCAGAGACCTGGATGTAGTCGCGCAGGCACGAGCCGTCGGGAGTCGGATAGTCGGTTCCGAAGACGTCGAGCCGGGGGCGCTGACCCAGGGCGGCCTGAGTGGCGACCTTGATCAGGTGCGTCGCATTCGGCGTCGATTGCCCCGAACGGCCGTTCGGATCCGCGCCCGCGACGTTGAAGTAGCGGAGGATGACGTACGAGAATCCGTGCGCGGCCGCGGCGTCGGCGATCATCCACTCGCTCATCAGCTTCGAGCGACCGTAGGGGTTGATCGGGTTCAGCGGGAGATCCTCGGGGACCGGAACCACCTCCGGCTCCCCGTAGACAGCCGCGGTGGAGGAGAAGATCACGTGCCGCACGCCGGCACGGACCGAAGCCTCGATCAGGGAGCGGGTCTTGACCGTGTTGGCCAGGTAGTAGCCCAGGGGATCGGCGACGGATTCGGGTACCACGATCTTGGCGGCGAAGTGGGCCAGCGCATCGATCCGATGCTGAAGAACGGTCTGCGTGACGAGGGCTTGATCGGCCACGTCGCCGACCACGAGCTTCACGCCCTCCGGGACCGCCCAGTCGAAACCGGTGGAGAGATCGTCGAGGACGACGACCTCCTCATGGCCGGCGTCGAGGAGGGCCAGAACCATGTGGCTGCCGATGTAGCCGGCACCGCCCGTGACCAGAACCGCCATGTCGCCCCCGCTATCGCCGCCCCGTGTCCGCTGCCTACGCGTTTGCAGACGGGAAATTTACGGCCCGCTGCCTCATACTAACGGCGTAGTGGCCTTGCGAGGTCTGGCGTAAGCCTATCTCAGTGACCGCACCGTTGACCACGACGTCCCATCCTGTCCCGGGGTTACCGCTCGATGAAACCGATCCGCAAGGCCGTCCTGCCCGTAGCGGGCCTTGGCACGCGCTTCCTGCCCGCCACGAAGGCGGTCCCGAAGGAGATGCTCACGGTCGTCGACCGGCCGGTGGTGCAGCATGTGGTCGATGAGGCCCGTGAAGCCGGTATCGAGCACTTCATCTTCGTCACCGGTCGCGGCAAGGCCGTGATCGAGGATCATTTCGACATCGCGTTCGAACTCGATCAAACCCTCCAAGAGCGCGGGAAGACGGCAGCCTACGAAGACCTCAAGAAGGATCTTCCCAAGGCCGGTCAGACCAGCTTCACCCGCCAGCAGGCGCCCCTCGGGCTCGGCCACGCAGTGTGGTGCGCCCGCGAGATCGTCGGCGACGAGCCCTTCGCGGTGCTGCTGCCGGACATGCTGAGCCGCGGCTGCATGCAGCAGATGCTGGCGGCCTACGAGCGCCACGGCGGCAACATCATCGCCGTCGAGGAGGTGGCCCCGGCGGAGACGCATCAATACGGCATCGTCAGCGTCGGCGAGACCTATGGTCAGTCGTTCGAGATCACCGGCATGGTGGAGAAGCCCAAGCAGGGGACGGCACCGTCCAACTTCATCATTTCGGGCCGCTACATCCTGCAACCGGAGATCTTCGGCATCCTGGAGCACGGCAAGAAGGGCGCGGGCGGCGAGATCCAGCTCACCGATGCCATGATCGACCTGATGGAGACGCAGGCCTTCTTCGGGATGCGCTACGAGGGACGGACCTACGATACCGGCTCGAAGCTCGGATTCCTCACGGCGAACCTCGCCTACGCCCTCGAGAGGAAGACCTGTCGGGGCCGCTCCGCGCCGAGATCGAGAAGCTTCTCAAGGATCGTGGCTGAGGCGTGCCGCGGCGGCGGGTTGTCCCGGGGCTGCCCTGCGGACGCGGTCCAGCCATGCACGCAGTGCGGCGTCCGGGAACGATTTGCCCTTGCTTCTTGTGCGGCGCACTCTATTTTTTGCGTTGCGGGATGGCGATGGCGTCGCGATCCCGCTGCCCTTCTTGGGCGTTTCCTCCCTAGACTTCGGGCCGCTCCTTCGGGAGTGGCCTTTTTCTGTCCGGGACCCCGGTGGCTCACCGGGGAGCGCGACGGTCCCGACGCTATTCGGCGGCCATCCGACGCGGAACGAGGTCACCGAGATCCGTCGCGACGCCGATGATCACGGTGCGCAGGGCGTCGACCAGGTTCGGGAAACCGGGCGTCGTCGCGAGGCTGATCTCGTTCATGTAGAGCCCGCGATTGATCTCGATCTGCAGCGCGTGGCGACCGAGATTCGGCTCGCCATAATGCTCGGTGATGAAGCCGCCCGCGTATGGCTTGTTGCGCGTCACCCGAAAGCCCTGCGCGCGGAATGCCGCCTCGAAACCATCGATCAGAGCGGGGGCGCAGGCCGTTCCGTAGCGGTCGCCCAGCACCACGTCCGCCTTCATCTCGGGATCACGACCGAGACTCGATGACGGCATCGAGTGGCAGTCGATGAGCATGCAATGCCCATGGGTTCGCGCCGTGCGCTGGACCAGGCCCCGCAGCACGCGATGATAGGGTTTGTAGAGGCCGTCGATCCGAGCGGTCGCCTCGGCCACGGGCAGTCGGCGCGCGTAGATCTCCTGGCCGTCGGCGACGACGCGGGGAACCGTGCCGAGGCCGCCGGCAACGCGCATCGATCGGGTGTTGGCAAAGGGCGGCAGCCGACCGTCGAACATGCGGGGATCGAGTTCGAACGGCTCGCGATTCACGTCGAGGAAGGCGCGGGGGAAGTTCGCCCGCAGGAGCGGCGCTCCCAGCGCGACCACCGGCGCGAACAGGCGCTCGACATAGGCGTCCTCCGACCGACGCAGTGCCAGGGCGTCGAGTCGCGAGGCCGCGATGAACTCTGGGGGGTAGACGGCCCCGGAATGACCGGTATTGAAGACGAAGGGCAGGGTGTGAGTCGCCGGCTCGTCGACCGCGAAGGCCGGGGCAAATCCGAAGGCGTCTGGCTTTACCGGTTCGGATGCGGTCATCGGCTGGTGGACACCCCGTCGGCAGAACGATCACGGTCGGCGATCACTGTGGTGCGCGATCGACCGCCTGTCCACTCCATGCCGGCGGCAGACGTGAGTCGCCCGGGACACACGCGGCTCCGGCCGCGTGCTCCATGCTAACACCTTGTTTACCATCGCCTCCCTTTATGGGATCAACACCTCGACTCGAAGGCTCGGATCCGGCCGATGAAAATCCTGCTGGCGGAAGACGACAACGACATGCGCCGCTTTCTGGCCAAGGCGCTTCCAGAACGCGGGTTACGATGTCCTGTCCTTCGACAACGGCCTCTCCGCCTACAACCGGTTGCGCGAAGAGCCCTTCGAGCTGCTGCTGACCGATATCGTGATGCCTGAGATGGACGGGATCGAGCTGGCGCGCCGCGCCACCGAGCTGGATCCGGACATCAAGGTGATGTTCATCACCGGTTTCGCGGCGGTCGCGCTCAATCCGGACTCGAAGGCCCCGAAGGATGCCAAGGTCCTCTCGAAGCCGTTCCACCTCCGCGATCTCGTGAACGAGGTGGAGAAGCTGCTGGCTGCCTGAGGTCGGCACCGGCCGAATTTCACCCTGCGGGCGAGGGATCGTGCCTGTGACCACGCGGGCATAGGCAAGTTGCGTCCCGCGCTCCTATATGACCGGACTTCACGCGCGGGACCACGATCGCGATGCAGCCGGTCACCATCTACACCACGGCCTGGTGTCCCTATTGCTCGGCGGCCAAGAGCCTGCTGAAGGAAAAGGGCGCCGCCTTCCAAGAGATCGACGTCGAGCGCGTTCAGGGCGCCCGGACCGCCATGGTCGAGCGTGCCGGCGGTCGCACGAGCGTCCCACAGATCTTCATCGGCCCCGCGCATGTCGGCGGATGCGACGACCTCTACGCCCTCGACCGCGCCGGCAAGCTCGATCCGCTCCTTAAGGACACGGCCGATGCCTGACGCCCGCTTCACGGCCGCCTGCGTGCAAATGCGGTCCGGGCGGGACCCGGCCGCCAACCGCGACGCGGCCGTGGCGGGCGTGCGCGAAGCCGCCGCCCGCGGCGCGGCCTACGTGCAGACCCCCGAGATGACCTCCCTGGTGGAGCGAAGCCGGGAACGCCTGTTCGCGCAGGTGACCACCGAGGAGCAGGACGGGACTTTGGCGGCCCTCCGCGAGGCCGCACGGCAAACTGGCACGGTCGTGCAGATCGGATCCATCGCGGTCCGGTCGGGCGACAGGATCGCGAACCGCGCCTATCTGATCGGCCCCGATGGTGACATCCTGGCCTCCTACGACAAGCTGCACCTGTTCGACGTGGATCTCCCCAGTGGCGAACGCTGGCGGGAATCGGCGACCTATTCCGGCGGGAGCTGCGCGGTGCTCGCTGCGACGCCCTGGGCCATGCTGGGCCTGACGATCTGCTACGATATCCGCTTCCCGGCGCTGTACCGGGCGCTCGCCGAAGCGGGCGCCGAGGTGCTGACCGCGCCGGCCTGCTTCACGCGCCAGACCGGCGAAGCCCACTGGCACGTCCTGCAGCGTGCGCGGGCCATCGAGACCGGCGCCTTCGTGATCTCGGCGGCCCAGGGTGGCTTGCACGAAGATGGGCGCGAGACCTTCGGCCATTCGCTGATCGTCGATCCCTGGGGCCGGGTGCTGGCCGATGCCGGCGGGTCCGAACCCGGGATCATCCTGGCGGAGATCGACCTCGCACAGGTCGCGGATGCGCGGGCACGCATCCCGTCGCTTCAGCACGGACGGCCCTTCACCATCGAGCGCGCCGGTTCCCAGGTCCGGGCGGCGCAGTAGGCATCACAGCAAGCAAGCGAATGATCCGGTACAGTCTCGTCTGCGAGGCCGGCCACGGCTTCGAGAGCTGGTTCCCGTCCTCCGAGTCCTACGATGCACAGGCCGAACGGGGCCTCGTGACCTGCCCGGTCTGCGACAGCGCCAAGGTCGCCAAGGCCCTGATGGTGCCGAACGTCGCCCGGACCGATCGGGGCCGTGCGCCCGCGCCGCCCGCGAAAACGGATGCGCCGGTCACCATGATCGCCGAACCCGAGCGCCAGGTGCGGGCCATGCTGCGGGCGTTCCGGGAGCACGTCGTGGCCAATTCCGAGCACGTCGGCGCGCGCTTCCCCGAGGAGGCGCGCAAGATCCATTACGGCGAAGCCGAAGGCCGCTCGATCTACGGCGAGGCCAGCCCCGCTGAGGCGCGGGCGCTCATGGACGAGGGCATCGAGGTGGCTGCGATCCCGGTCCTGCCGGACGACCGCAACTGAGCGGTCTCCGGCGCGGACCGGCAACTCAAGGCCGCAAGGCGGTCGTCCCCGCGAAGGAGCCCAGCACGCCGGACACGATGGCGCTCCAGCCGGCAAGGGAGATCCCGAGCACGCGCAGCGCCGCCACGGAGCAGTCGACGACCTTCGTGGCCTGCAGCGCGTTCAGGAATTCGCCGACCTGCCCCGGATTGGCTCCGGTTCCGCCGCCGCAATCAGTGGGCCCCGGCCAGAACCCCCACTCGGCACCGGCGTGATAGACGCCGATGCCGGCCCCATAGAGCAACCCGAGCGCCGCGAGGCCGAGGGCGATCCGCGCCAGCCGCTCCGGCACGAAGAGCGCAAGGATCCCCAGCGGCACCGCCGCGTAGTAGGGCAGCCGCTCGGTCAGGCAGAGCTTGCATGGCGCGTAGCCGTATCCGTACTGCAGGACCAGGGCGGCTCCGACGGTGAGGGCGGAGGCGATCGCCAGCCAGAGGCCAGCTGTCTTGAGGCGCAGGGCAGCCGCCGTATTCATGGCTACAGGATTACCTTGAAGAGCAGGAAGCCGAGGACGATGACGGCGACGGAAATCGCCGCCACCGCGTTGAGGTGGCGGTCGAGCACGCCACGGATCTGGACCCCGTAGCGGCCGAGCAGTCCCGCCAGGATGAAGAAGCGGGCGCCGCGGGTCACGATCGACAGGACCGTGAACCAGAATAGGCTGTAATGGGCGAAGCCCGACGTGATCGTGACGAGCTTGTAGGGGATCGGCGTCAGCCCCTTCAGCAGGATGACCCAATGGCCATAGCGGGCATAGGAGTCCTGAAACGTCGCGGCGGAATTCTGCAGGCCGTAGAGGCGGATGACCCACTCTCCGACGGAATCGAACAGGAGCGCGCCGATGGCGTAGCCGACCAAGCCGCCGATGACCGAGGCGACGGTGGCGATCGCGGCGTAGAGCCAGACGCGGTCCGGGCGGCTGACCGCCATGGGCACCAGCATCACGTCCGGCGGGACCGGAAAGAACGAGCTTTCGGCGAAGGCCACGGCGCCGAGCGCGTAGGGCGCGGACGGCCTGCCGCTGAGGGCCAGGATCCACGCGTAGAGCCGGCGGAGCATTCAAGGTCCCGGATTGAGCGATCGGCCGCCCTTTGAGCATAGGCGCCCGGGCTTGGCCAGATCGGTGCCGTACGCAAAAACACTCTTGGCCCGGGCTGCCGACCTATGCGAAGAGCCCCTGGCGCGCGGGTATGGCGGAACTGGTAGACGCGGGCGACTCAAAATCGCCAGCCGAAAGGCGTGGGGGTTCGATTCCCTCTACCCGCACCACAACCCCTCCGGCGATCGTGCGGCACAGGCGGCCGCGTGTTTTCCGGGCCGGGGTCGCGCTGCCGCTGGCGGCCCGTCCGCGGAGCGAACATCGGTCGCCCTGACCTCCCGAGCGCCGTCGCCTATTTTCGCTGTTGCGCGGCCGCGAGGGCCGACCCACGCGGTGGAGCGGCCTGGTGAACGAACAGGGGATTGTCGCGGTTCTCGGCGCCGGCATGGCCGGTGCGGCCGCCGCACGCCACCTCGCCGAGGCGGGGCTCCGAGTCCGGGTATTCGACAAGGGGCGCACCGTCGGGGGGCGCATGGCGACCCGGCACGTCGGCGACCTGCAATTCGATCACGGCGCCCAGTTCATTAGGGCGCATGGCACCGCCTTCGCAGCACAGCTCGACCGGTGGGCGCAGCACGGCGTCGTTGCGCCCTGGGCCGGTTCCGGACGGTTTGTCGGCGTGCCGGGCATGACCGAGCCCGTTCGCGACATCCTCGCAGACCTTCCGGTGGCACGGACCACGACCATCACGCGCCTCCGTCGGGAGGACGGACATTGGTATCTCGACGACGGGGCGGGTGCCGTTCACGGCCCGTTCGTTGCCGTGGCGATCACGTTCCCGGCGCCGCAGGTCGCGACGCTGCTCGCAGCATCCGGCCTCGCGATGCCCGGTGTCGAACGGGCCACCTACGCGCCCTGCTGGTCCGTCATGATGGCGGCGGACGTGGCGATGCCGAGTTGCCTGATCGAGCCGCGCGCGGAGCCGATCGGCCTGATCGCATACGACTCGTCCAAGCCCGGGCGGGCCGCCGGCGTCCGACTCACGGTGCACGCCACGCCAGGCTGGTCGCGCCGGCACCTCGAAGCCCCCGGACGGCGATCGTCGCCGACCTCGTCCGGGCGGCCGGCGAAACCCTCGGCTGCGTCCTTCGACCGACCTACGCGGAAGCCCATCGCTGGCGCTACGCGCAGGTCGAGACGGCCTTGCAGCTGCCCTGCCTGTACGATCCGGCCCTGCGCGTCGGCGCGGCCGGGGACTGGTGCCTCGGAGCGCGGATCGAGGCGGCGTACGACAGCGGTCAGGCGCTCGCCCGTGCCCTGCTGGACGACCTGGATGGGCACGCGTGATCCCGCCGATCGCCTTCCATCCCGCCTACGAAGCGGCGCTCCCGGCCGGCCACCGGTTCCCGATGCGGAAATACGGCCTGCTCGCCGAGACGCTGATCGCCAGGGGCCTGGCGCCCCTGGGCTTCGTGACGCCCGAGCCTGCCGGTGCCGACATCCTGATCCGCGCTCACGATGCCGCCTACGTCGAGGCGGTGCTCGCCTGCGATGTCGGCCGGGACATCGAGCGGGCGATCGGGCTTCCGGTCGACGCGGCTCTCGTCCGCCGCTCCCGCGCATCGGTGGGCGGCACCTTGTTGGCGGCCCGCCTCGCGCTCTCCGAAGGTCTGGCAGGGAGCGCTGCCGGGGGCAGCCATCACGCCCGGCGCCGACACGGGGCCGGATTCTGCGTGCTCAACGACGTCGCGGTGGCCGCCCGCACCCTGCAGGCCGAAGGGCTCGTCGGTCGTGTCCTCGTGGTCGATCTCGACGTGCACCAGGGCGACGGCACCGCGGATTGCCTCGCCCGAAGCCCGGATCTGTTCACGTTCTCGGTTCACTGCGAGAACAACTACCCTTCCGACAAGATCGCCGGAGACCTGGACATCGGTCTGCCCGACAGACTCGATGATGTCGGCTATCTCGACGTCCTGCGCGCGCGCCTGCCGGCCCTCTTCGACGCGTTCGCGCCCGACCCCGTGTTCTACAATGCCGGCGTGGATCCCCACCGCGACGACCGCCTCGGCCGCCTCTGCCTCACCGACGACGGGCTTCTCGCCCGCGACCGCTTCGTCGTAGCCCAGGCCCGCGCCCGCGGGATCCCGCTCGCAGCGGTGATCGGTGGCGGATACACGCACGATGTCGAGGCCCTGGCCCGGCGCCATGCCCTGGTCTTCGAGGCCTTGGCGGCCGAGGCGGAGACCGCTCCAGAGCACAGGTGAGACCTGATTGCATCACGTCTTCGGTGATCTGCAGTTCTCACCGGCGGCGAAAGGGTTTGGGAACGGCATCGACCCAGGATGCAGACGCCGCGGATTGCCTAGTTGTGTTCGCGGATTGCACGCAGTGACGCCATAGGGGTTCGGCTATGCTCGCGCGGGTCTGGGATGTGGTGAAGGCGACGCTGGCGGTGTCGGCCCTGATCGCTGCCGCCCTCGTCTCGGCGGACAAGGTCGACCGGCAGCGTGCACAACCACTCGTAGGCGCCGTGTCGATCGAGCCTGCCACCACAGGAGCGATCGGACAGGATGGACGCCCCTGAGCCCGGCCGCGCCCGAGCGGCCATCATCGACGGGCCTGCGTCAGAATGAGTCACGCGCAACGGGAAACCTTGGCCGTCGGCGGCGTTCTCGCCCGACGCCCAGGCTTGGCCGGTTGCAGCAGCCAACTTCGTTCAAAGGAAACGTTTTCGATGAAGTCCGCCCCCTTCGCACTGCTCGCCGTCCTGATCGGCTCAGCGCCGGCGCTCTCGGAGACGGGGGCCGACCGCGCCGCCTGCACGCCGGACGTCATGCGCCTGTGTTCCGCGCAGATTCCCAATGCCGGAGCGATCACCCTCTGCCTGCGGGAGAAGCGAATGGTCCTCAGCACCGCCTGCCGCACGGTCGTGGATCGCTCCAGCCGTTCGGAGCGGACCGTCGCGAACCGCCGCTAGACGGCGCGCCGCGTCCTACCAGCCACTGATGCGCGGCCAGACCGCGCCGGTCGGTCGGCCACCTGACAGAACGTGATAGCGATCGTGCTGGGCACCGGTCGCGCAGGCATGGTTGGGCAGGATCCGCAGGAGCGCCCCGATCGGAAGGTCGGGCAGTGCAGCCGATGCGCCCGGCCGAACCGCGACGATGCCGTGCTCCTGATTGGCATCCCGCACGATCAGATCCGGATACGGACGGCCGTCAGGATCGCAGACGAGTCCGTAGCCCTGATCCACGGCCTGGCGCGCCGTGCCCCGGTCGCGGGAGAGCGCCATCCATCCGGCATCCGTGATGATCCAGCCCTTGTCGTGCTGATGTCCGATCACCGTCGCCAGGACGGTGAGCGCGATATCGTCCACTGCGCAGGAGCCGACGCCCGCCTGGAACAGGTCGCCGATCATGAACACGCCGGCGCGCACCTCCGTGATGCCGGTGAGATCCGCCGCGTACCGGGCTGTCGGCGTCGAGCCGACACTCACGATCGGGCAAGGCAGCCCGGCTGCGCGCAGGATGTCGGCCGCCGCGACGGCGGCCACGCGCTCGGCCTCGGCCGCTCGGCGCAGGTCGACGGGGTCGCTCAAGCCGTAGCTGTCTCCGGCGTGGAGCAGCACGCCGCGCAGGCTGGCGCCTCCGGCGAGGGCGTGCCCGATGGCGACCAGCGCTTCGACATTGTGCGGTCCGACCCCGGAACGATGGCCGTCGGCATCCACCTCGATCAACACGGGCAGAGCATCGCCGTTGCGGCGGCTCCAGGTGGCAACGGCCTCGGCCTGGACGATCGAATCCAGGACGATCGCCAGGTCTGCACCCCAGCGTTGGCGGATGGCGCCGACCCGGTCGAGCTTCCGGGGAGCGATGCCCACGGCGTAGAGGATGTCGCGGACGCCGCCCTCGGCGAAGTACTCCGCCTCCCGCAGGGTCGAGACCGTGGCCGGCCCGACGGGACTCGCCATGGCCCGCCGCGCGACCTCGAGGGATTTGGCGGTCTTGAGGTGCGGACGCAGCGCGACGCCGAGACCGTCGAGATGATCGCGCATCCTGGCGACGTTGGCGTCCAGCCTGTCCGCGTCCAGGAGGAGGCACGGGGTTTCCAGTCGATCGAGCCCGTGGCCTTCGGGCGATCCCGCGCTGTCACCGATCATCGACTTCTCTCCTGAGTCCGCGCTCCAGTGCCTGATAGGCGAGCCCCGATCCCGGTCCAAGGGCGCAGGAGAGGGACGTCCCGGCGCGAGGGCCGCAGCTTATGAGCGTCGGCGGGTCGGCGGCGACCTCACGCGGATCGTTGGAGGGCGGCCACGAACGAGGCGGCATCGCGGGCCACGTCGGCGGCCGCCTTGCCGGGACGATAGAGGTTCGATCCGAGGCCGAAGCCATCGGCTCCCGCCTGCTTCCAGCCCGCGATGCTGTCCGGCACGACCCCGCCGACCGCCAGAACCCGCGTGCCCGGTGGCAGGACCGCGCGGTGGGCCTTGAGCGCCAGAGGCGTCGCAACGTCCGCAGGAAACAGCTTCAGCGCGGTCGCCCCGGCCGACAGGGCCGTGAAGGCCTCTGTCGGGGTCTGGTAACCCGGCAGGGACGCCAGTCCGGCGGCCACGGTCGCGGTGATCACCGCCGGATCGACGTTCGGCGAGACTACCAGGGTCCCGCCGGCGGTCGCGACGGCCTCGACCTGCGCCGGCGTCAGCACGGTGCCGGCACCGACCAGGGCACGCCCGGCGAGCCGTTCGGCGAGGATCGCGATGCTCCGCAGCGGCTCGGGCGAGTTGAGCGGGACCTCGATCAGGCGGAAGCCGGCCTCGACGAGGGCATCGCCGACGTCCGGCGCGGCGTCCGGAGTCAGCCCCCGCAGAATCGCGACCAGGGGGCAGGCGGCGAAGGCCGCCTCGAACCGGTCGAGGATCGTCATGGCCGAAGACTCCAGATGGCGTGGATGCCGGCCGTTGTGGAACCGTCCGGCACGACGATCGGGTTCCCGCCCGCCTCGGTGATGGCGGCGGCGTAGAGCGCGCCGAGAGCGCCGCCGCCGAGCAGATGGACCGGGCGCCGGCCCAGATCCGCCCGGGTGCCGACATCGGCGCCGATCAGGATGCCGCTGGCGTGGGACGCGGCGTCGGCCGGAGCCAGCCGGTCGAGCAGCAGGCCGGCCCGCACCTCGAAAAGCGCGGCAGCGAGGTTCTGGGCCGTGAATCCGCGGCGCACGCCCTTCCGGAAGGCCGCATTGTCCCGGACGTCACCGTCGAGCATCCCCGCCAGGATGCCGTGACCGCGCAGCAGGGCGAAAATCTCACCGGTCATCACGGTGGTGAAATCGGCGATCGCACCGTCGACTGCTTCGATCCACTTGTTGTGGGTGCCAGGCTGGCAGAACAGGGCGGTCGCAGGCGCAGCCCCCGTGCCGATCGCGCCGAAGACCTGGATCTCCTCGCCCCGCATCACGTCGGGACGCTTCCCGTCCCGCAGGGCAACGCCTGGAACGATCCGCACTCCGGGTGCGACCTCCATGCAGCCATCCGCCAGGGCAGCGAGGTTTGCCGGCGCGGGCACGTAGGGCGCCGTGCGCCAGCCCCGGTTGGATCCGACCATCCCCACGGCGATGACCGCGTGTGCGCCGAGCCGCGCACGCAACCCGTCGATCTCGGCCGGGTAATCAGCGGGCGTGAGGGCGAGGATGCCGCGGTCGTCCTGCAGGCTGTCCAGCACCGTGCCCTCGGCCGACATGGCGTAAGCCCGTCGGTTGGTCGTGCCCCAATCGACAGCGAGATAGGCGGCCTGACCGACCATGCCGTGGCCCTCCCGAAGCAAGTCGACAGAATTTGTCTGCGTTAATCGCGCGATGTGTTCCGGTCAAGTTCGGACCACGCGGATCTGCGCTTCCAGTCCGATCGATATCACTCACCGGGGATTGTCGCGTCGCCGTGATCGATTGCGATGGACTGTCGGGTCGGGGATCGGCGATATGGCGGCAAGAAACCTAACCCGGGAGGGACACGCTTGGCACGGGATATAATCCTGGCGACCGATGGCCTGACGATGGAATTCCGCGGATTCCGGGCCGTCAACGGCGTGGCGTTGCAGGTGGAACGCGGAACGATTCACGCCCTCATCGGGCCGAACGGTGCCGGCAAGACCACCTGCTTCAACCTGCTGACCAAGTTCCTCATCCCGACCGCCGGGACGATCCGCTACAAGGATCGGGACATCACCGGCCTGAAGGCCGCCGACGTGGCCCGCCTCGGCCTGGTGCGCTCGTTCCAGATCTCGGCCGTCTTTCCCCATCTCACGGTGATGGAGAACGTCCGCATCGCCCTGCAGCGGCGGCGGCGCGGCGATTCCTTCGATTTCTGGCGGCCCGAGCGGGTGCTCCGGGCGCTCAACGGCGAGGCGCTGGTCCTCGTGGAGGCCGTCGGTCTCTCAGAGTTCGCCGACGTGCTGGCGGTCGAGCTGTCCTATGGCCGAAAGCGCGCGCTTGAGATCGCCACCACGCTCGCCCTCGACCCCGAGATGCTCCTCCTCGACGAGCCCATGGCCGGGATGGGCCACGAGGATGTCGAGCGTACGGCGCAGCTGATCCGCCGGGTCTCGAAGGATCGGACCATCCTGATGGTCGAGCACAACCTGTCGGTCGTCGCCTCCCTGTCCGACCGGATCACCGTTCTCGCCCGCGGCCAGGTGCTCGCCGAGGGCGACTACGCCACCGTCTCCAAGGACCCACGCGTGGTCGAAGCGTATATCGGGGCGGGACATGCGTGAGGCGGCACTGAAGACCCCGGCACCGGCCAAGGCGGCCGACGCCCTCCTGACGGTCCGCGGCCTGGAGGGCTGGTACGGTGAGAGCCATGTGCTCCACGGGATCGATATCGACGTCCGTGCGGGCGAGGTGATCACCCTGCTCGGCCGCAACGGCGCCGGCAAGACCACGACCCTGCGGGCGATCATCGGCATCCTCGGCAAGCGTACCGGCTCCATCGTCTACGACGGCGTGGAGACGGTCCGGATGGCCTCGCGCAACATCGCGCGGCTCGGGCTCGGCTACGTTCCGGAGGAGCGGGGCATCTTCGCGAGCCTCACGGTCCACGAGAACCTCATGCTGCCGCCGCGGGTGAAGCCGGGGGTATGTCGGTGGCGGAGATCCACCAGCTCTTCCCGAATCTCAAGGAGCGCGCCGGCAGCCAGGGTACCAAGCTCTCCGGTGGCGAGCAGCAGATGCTGGCGATCGGCCGCATCCTGCGCACCGGTGCCAAGCTGATCCTCCTCGACGAGCCCACGGAAGGTCTCGCGCCGGTTATCGTCCAGCAGATCGGCCGTACCATCCAGCAATTGAAGGCCCAGGGCTACACGATCGTGCTGGTCGAGCAGAACTTCCGCTTCGCCCAGACCTTGGCGGACCGGCATTTCGTCATCGAGCAAGGGCGGGTGGTCGATATGATCCCCAACGACGCGCTTGACGCCAATATCGACAAGCTGCACGCCTATCTCGGCGTCTGAAGCCTGCACCTGAAGAACCTAGAATCGCCAGCAATCGGCGTCTCGATACTCGGCCGGTAAGATCTGCCGCGCCGCCGGAGGATGAAAGCGCAATGTTCGGACGTATCGCCCGGCCCGTGACCCTCGCCGCCCTCGCCGGAGCCCTGATGATGGGCACCGCGGCGGCGCAGACGAACGTGAAGATCGGCATCCTCGGCGACCGCTCGGGCGCCTATTCCGACATCAGCGGCGAGGGCTCGGTCGTCGCCGCGAAGCTCGCCCTCGAGGACTTCAAGCCGGAGCAGCACGGCCTGAAGGTCGAGATCGTCTCGGCCGACCACCAGAACAAGCCGGATGTCGGCGCCGCCATCGCCCGGCAATGGTACGACCGCGACAACGTCGACATGATCACCGACGGTGTGACCTCCTCGGTGGCGCTCGCCATCAGCCAGGTCACCAAGGAGAAGAACAAGGTCTTCATCGACACCGGTGCCGGCACCGCCGACCTGACCGGCCCGCAATGCACGCCCAATACCATCCACTGGGTCTACGACACGGTGGCACTCGCCAACGGCACCGGCGGCGCCATGGTGAAGCGCGGCGGCACTTCGTGGTTCTTCCTTACCGCCGACTACGTCTTCGGCCAGACCCTCCAGCGCGACACCAGCGCGGTCATCACCAAGAACGGCGGCAAGGTCGTGGGCTCGGTGAAGACCCCGTTCCCGACCTCGGACTTCTCGTCCTTCCTGCTCCAGGCGCAAGGTTCTGGCGCCAAGGTGATCGGTCTCGCCAATGCCGGCACTGACACGATCAACTCGATCAAGCAGGCCGGCGAGTTCGGCATCACCGAGGGCGGGCAAGCGCTGGCCGGCCTCTTGGTCTTCTCGTCGGACGTGCACTCGCTCGGCACCAAGGTCGCCCAGGGGCTGGTGCTGACCGAGCCGTTCTACTGGGACCTGAACGACCAGACCCGCGCCTTCTCGGACCGGTTCGCCAAGCAGATGAAGGGCGGCTCGAAGCCCACGGCCAACCATGCCGGCGTCTATTCCGACGTGCTCCACTACCTGAAGGCTGTGGCCGAGCTGAAGTCGACCGCCGACGGCGCCGCCACTGTCGCCAAGATGAAGACGATGCCCACCGACGACCCGCTGTTCGGGAAGGGCGTGATCCGCGCGGACGGCCGCAAGATCCACGACATGTACCTGTTCGAGGTCAAGAAGCCCGCCGAGTCGAAGGGCGAGTGGGATCTCTACAAGAAGCTCGAGACGATCCCGGGCGATCAGGTCTTCCGCCCGCTCAACGAGGGCAACTGCCCGCTCGTGAAGGGCTGAGCATGCGATCGGGGCGCGGAGTACGGCCATGACCACGATCTTCGGTGTGCCGATGCAGGCCCTGTTCGGGCAGCTGCTGCTCGGCCTGATCAACGGCTCGTTCTACGCGATCCTGTCGCTGGGGCTGGCGATCATCTTCGGCCTCCTGAACATCATCAATTTCGCCCACGGCGCGCTCTACATGATGGGCGCGTTCGTGGCCTGGATGCTGCTCACCTATTTCGGCCTCGGCTACTGGTGGGCGCTGGGGCTCGCGCCCCTGGTGGTGGGGGCCTTCGGAATCGTGCTGGAGCGGGTGCTGATCGCCCGGCTCTACAAGCTCGACCACCTGTACGGCCTGCTCCTGACCTTCGGCCTCGCGCTGATCATCCAGGGCCTGTTCCGCAACCAGTACGGCGTCTCCGGGCTCCCCTACGCGATCCCGGCGGAACTGTCCGGCGGCCAACGCCTGCCCTTCATGTTCCTCCCGAACTACCGGGCCTGGGTGGTCGTCGCCTCGCTGGTGGTCTGTATCGCCACGTGGCTCGTCATCGAGAAGACCAAGCTCGGGGCCTATCTCCGCGCCGCCACCGAGAACCCGACGCTGGTCCAGGCCTTCGGGGTCAACGTGCCGCTGTTCCTCACCCTGACCTACGGGTTCGGCGTCGCGCTCGCGGGCTTCGCCGGGGTGCTCGCCGCGCCGATCTACTCGGTGAACCCCAATATGGGCGCCGACATCATCATCGTGGTCTTCGCCGTCGTCGTGATCGGCGGCATGGGCTCGATCATCGGCTCGGTGATCACGGGCTTCACCCTCGGCCTCGTCGAGGGACTGACCAAGGTGTTCTATCCGGAGGCCTCGGCCACCGTGATCTTCGTGATCATGGTGGTGGTGCTCCTCGTCAAACCCGCCGGCCTGTTCGGGCGCGCGGCCTGATCGCGATCTGAGGGACGATTTTCATGGCCGACACCGCCGCCCTCGACGCCGCCCCGATCGCCGCCGCGCTGCCGACCAGCCGCGACGACAAGGCGCTGCATCGCCTGATCTTCGTCGGCATCGCCGTGCTGCTGATCGTGGCGCCGCTGGTGCTGTACCCCGTCTACCTGATGAAGGTTCTGTGCTTCGCGCTGTTCGCGCTCGCCTTCAACCTGTTGCTCGGCTACGGCGGCCTGCTCTCCTTCGGCCACGCCGCCTATTTCGGTATGGCGAGCTACCTCTGCGCCTACACGGCCAAGCAGCTCGGATTCACGCCGGAACTCGCGATCCTCAGCGGGACCGTCACGGCGGCGCTGCTCGGTCTGGTCTTCGGCGCTCTGGCGATCCGCCGGCAGGGCATCTACTTCTCGATGATCACCCTGGCGCTCGCCCAGATGGTGTTCTTCTTCTCCCTGCAGGCGAAGTTCACGGGCGGCGAGGACGGCATCCAGGCGGTGCCGCGCGGGGCGCTCTTCGGCACCTTCAGCCTTGCTGACGACCGGGCGATGTACGCGGTCGTCGCCGTGGTCTTCATGGCTGGGATGCTGCTGATCTACCGCATCATCCACTCGCCCTTCGGGCAGGTGCTGAAGGCGATCCGCGACAACGAGCCGAGGGCGATCTCGCTGGGCTACCGGGCCAGCCAGTACAAGCTCGCGGTGTTCGTGCTCTCGGCGACACTCGCCGGGCTCGCCGGTTCCACCAAGGCGATCGTCTTTCAGCTCGCCTCGCTCACCGATGTCCACTGGTCGATGTCGGGCGAGGTGGTGCTGATGACCCTCGTCGGCGGCATGGGCACCGTGTTCGGGCCGATCGTCGGCGCGCTGGTGATCGTCACCATGGAGACCTACCTCGCGCAGTTCGGCGCCTGGGTGACGATCATTCAGGGCTGCGTGTTCGTGCTCTGCGTGCTGCTCTTCCGTGAGGGCATCGTCGGCCTGATCGCCCGGCTGATCCGCCGGCCCCTCTAGCGCCCGAGCCGCGCCGGAGGCTCAATCGACCGGCGCGGTCACGCTTCGTTAACCAACAGACCCCACCCTGACGCTCCTCGGTTGTCAGGGACCGCCATGACGCACGACCGCGCGCTCAGCATCGACGATCCCGCCCTCGACTGCCCCGTCGCGCCGGACGTGGTCGGCCGCCTGATCAAGGCGGATCCGGACGGGGCCGCATACCTCCTCGACGGCATTCCGGAAGCCACCCGGGCGCGGCTCGCGGTCTGGCTCTACGGCCGCAGCCACACCCATGCGCTCGGGGTCCGCGTGGCGGCCACTTGCGACGGCGTGAGCCTGCGCCGGACCGCGGGGCTCGTCGGGACCGCCCTCTACGATCTGTCCCGCAGACCCTACGCGGCGCCGAGCCACGGGGCGCGGGGCGGTGGTGCGGGCCGCATCTCCCTGGGCGGGTCGGCGCGGCGCGCCTGAGCGGCGGCGATCCCGCGACGCAGCGATTGGATCGCCGCCGTGCAGGGACTATTCTCGGCGGCAATGTCCGCATTCCCGTCAGCGCCGTCAGTCCGCCTCCTCGACCCCGTGCTCGTCGACCGCATCGCGGCGGGCGAGGTGGTGGAGCGTCCGGCTTCGGCCGTGAAGGAGCTGGTCGAGAACGCCGTCGATGCCGGGGCTCGGGCCATCGAGGTCACCGTCGAGGCTGGCGGCCGGCGGCTCATCCGCGTGGTCGACGACGGCCGCGGCATGAGCCCGGACGACCTCGATCTCGCCGTCGAGCGTCATGCCACGTCGAAGCTGCCGGGGGGCGACCTCACGGCGATCGACACCCTCGGTTTCCGCGGCGAGGCCTTGCCGTCCATCGGCGCGGTGTCGCGGCTCGCCATCGTGACCCGGACCGGGGAGGCCGAGGCCGGGGCGACCTTGACCGTCGAGGCGGGGCTGAAGGGTCAGGTGCGCCCGGCGCCGGCCCAGCGCGGCACCCGGATCGAGGTGACCGAGCTGTTCGCCGCGACGCCGGCCCGCCTCAAGTTCCTGAAATCCGATCGGGCCGAGAACGCCGCCATCGCCGAGGCCTTGCGGCGCCTCGCCGTGACCCAGCCGGGTATCCGCTTCACCCTGCGTGCCGATGCCGGACAGCCCTCGTGCTGCCGGCGGAGGCCGGACCGGAGGCGGCACTGCGCCGCCTCACCGCGGTGCTCGGGCCGGATTTCGCCGCCAATGCCCTTCCGGTCTCCCTGGCCCGGGAGGGGCTCGCGGTGACCGGCCATATCGGCCTGCCGACCTACCACCGCGGGGCAGGGACCCACATCCATCTCGCGGTCAACGGCCGCCCGGTCCGCGACCGGCTGCTCCTCGGGGCGGTGCGTGGGGCCTATGCCGATACCCTGGCCTCCGACCGCCATCCGGTGCTCGGCCTCGCCATCGCCTGCGATCCCGAGCTGGTCGACGTCAACGTTCATCCCGCCAAGACGGAAGTCCGGTTCCGCGAGCCGGGCCTCGTGCGGGCTCTGGTGGTCAGCGCGATCCACGAAGCCCTCCGCCGGGGCGGCGCCCGCTCGGCCACCACCGGCGCCGCCCGGACCCTCGATGCCCTGCGTCCGGCCGGCTCACCGCTCGGGACCCACAGCGGCGCCGTCGCGCCGAGCCTGTTCCGGCCGACTCGGCCCGGGCTGTTTCCCGCCGGCACGCCTTCAGTGGGGGCGCCCTCCGGCTACCGGCAAGCCGCTGCGTGGCGCCCAGGCCCGGACCCGGCGCTCGCGGATCCGGTGGGCTTCGGCGAAGCGCCCCAGGCGGGGTTCGCGCCGCCGGAGCCGCCGTACGAGATGGCTCCCCCCGGGCGGACACCCGGGCTGCCTCCGATGCCGCAGACGCGCTCGACCACCCCCTCGGCGCCGCCCGCGCCCAGATCCATGAGACCTACATCCTCGCCCAGACCCGCGACGGCCTCGTCATCGTCGACCAGCACGCGGCCCACGAGCGCCTCGTCTACGAGCGGATGAAGGCCGAGCGGGAAGCGGGCGGCATCGCCCGGCAGGGGCTCCTGATCCCCGATGTGGTCGAGATGAGCCCCGAGGAGGCCGACCGGCTCGTCGCCGCCGCCCCGGACCTCGACCGCCTGGGTCTCGCCATCGAGGCGTTCGGACCCGGCGCGGTGCTGGTCCGCGAGGTCCCGGCCGCGCTGATCGGTGCCTCCGTGCGCGATCTCGTCACCGACATCCTCGACGCCCTGGAGGCGAGCGGCGAGGAGGAGGGAGGCGCCCCGGCCGGCGAGGGCGGACCGCTCGGACGGCGCCTGGATGCCGTGCTGTCGCGCATGAGCTGCCACGGCTCCATCCGCGCCGGCCGGCGCCTCCGCCCGGAGGAGATGAACGCGCTCCTGCGCGAGATGGAGGTGACGCCCAACTCCGGCCAGTGCAATCACGGCCGGCCCACCTCGATCGAACTCAAGCTCGCCGACATCGAACGCCTGTTCGGTCGCCGTTAGCGTCCCGGGGCCGATCCCGCTGGCGGCGCGGACGCGCCCGGTCCACAACGGGCGATGCAAACACGGTCCGCGGACCGGCGATCAGGCCGTCTCGAACGGCCGGCGCGGGAAGGGGAGGCTCGGAACCATGAGCGATATCGTCATCACTGGCGCGACGCTTGCCGCCACATACCAGGGTCGCGCCGACGGATCCCGATCGCGGCCCCGTCATGCAGCCCTCGCCGCCGCGACGGTGCGTTGAGATGTCCGGACCATTCGATCTCGCCGGCCGCCACGTCCTGGTGACCGGCGCCTCCAGCGGCCTCGGCCGTCACTTCGCGGGGACGCTGGCCCGCGCCGGGGCGCGTCTGTCCCTCGGGGCGCGCCGCGCCGATGCCCTGGCCGAGACGGTCGCGCGCGTGGAGGCGGAGGGCGGCGAGGCCCACGCGATCGTCATGGACGTCACCGACGCTGGCAGTGTCGAGCGGGCGCTCGACGCCGCCGAGGCGCGGTTCGGTCCCGTGGCAGTCCTGGTGAACAATGCCGGCGTGACGGCCACGAAGCCGGCCCTCGACCTCGACGAGGATTCCTGGGACGCGGTCCTCGACACCAACCTCAAGGGCGTCTGGCTGGTGGCTCAGGCCACCGGACGGCGGATGGTCCGCAACGGCGCGGGTGGCAGCATCGTCAACATCGCCTCGATCCTGGGTCTGCGGGTTGCGGGCGGCCTGACCCCCTACGCGGCTTCGAAGGCCGCGGTCGTTCAACTCACCAAGAGCCTGGCACTGGAATGGGCACGCTACGGCATCCGCGTGAATGCCCTCGCACCGGGCTACATCAAGACCGAGCTGAACGACGCCTTCTTCGAGTCCGAAGCCGGCCGGGCGCTGATCAAGCGCGTACCGCAGCGCCGGCTGGGTGAGGCAGCCGAACTCGACGGACCGCTGCTGCTGCTCGCCTCGGAGGCCGGGTCCTACATGACCGGCAGCGTCGTGGCGGTCGATGGCGGCCACCTCGTCTCGGGCCTGTAGCGACCGCCGCGTTCCGGCACGGCTCAGAGCGCCCGCGCCTGTTCGCGCAGCACGAATTTCTGGATCTTGCCCGTCGACGTCTTCGGCAGCGGCCCGAACACCACGGTCTTGGGCACCTTGAACCGCGCCATCCGCTCGCGGCAGAACGCGATCAGGTCCTGCTCGCTCGGCGGGGAGGCGCCAGGCTTCATCTCTAGGAACGCGCAGGGGCTCTCCCCCCAGGTCGAATCCGGCCGCGCCACCACGGCGGCCAGCATCACCGCGGGGTGGCGCATCAGCACCTCCTCGACCTCCAGGCTGGAGATGTTCTCGCCGCCGGAGATGATGATGTCCTTCGCCCGGTCCTTGATCTCGACCGATCCGTCGGGGTGCCAGACCGCGAGGTCGCCGGTCCGGTACCAGCCGCCGGCGAGCGCCTGCTCGGTGGCGACCGGATTCTTGAGATACCCTTTCATCACCGTGTTGCCGCGCAGGCGGATCTCGCCCACGGCCACGCCGTCCCGGGGCACCGGCGCGTCCGTGGTCGGGTCGGTCACGCAGAGGGCTTCCAGGGTCGCCAGAGGGACGCCCTGGCGGGCCATGCGGGCGTAGCGCTCGTCCTCGTCCAGGTCCGTCCAGTCCGGCTGCGCCAGGCAGACCGTTGCGGGGCCGTAGCTCTCGGTCGCGCCGTACAGGTGCGTCACCTGGAAGCCCAGTTCCTCCATGGTGCGGATGATCGTCGAGGACGGCGCCGCACCGCCGACCGCGCAGCGCACGAGCTGGGGGAACGACCTGCGGTCGCTGGCGGGCGCGTGCGCGATCATCGACAGGACGATCGGCGCGCCGCAGAGATGCGTCACGCCGTGCTCGGCGATCAGCCGGAAGATCGCCGCAGGCTCGACCCGGCGCAGGCAGACCTGCGTAGCGCAGGCGGCGACGCTCGCCCAGGGATACGACCAGCCGCTGCAGTGAAACATGGGCAGCGTCCAGAGATAGACGCTGTCGGCGGTGAGCCCGAAGGTGACGGCGTTGCCCAGCGCCTGGAGATAGCCGCCCCGATGGCTGTAGACCGCGCCCTTCGGATCGCCGGTCGTGCCGGATGTGTAGAGCAGGCAGAGCGACTGCCACTCGTCACTCGGGCCGGTCCAGGCGTAGTCCGGATCGCCCTCGGCCAGCAGGGCCTCGTAGGGCAGCGCCCCGTCGATGCCGGTCTCGCCGATCGCCACCACCAGGACGGGCTCGCCGAGTTCGGCGAGCGCCTTCGCCGCCAACGCACCGAACTCGGCCTCGACGATCAGGACCCGGGCGCCGCCATGGCGGAGCGAGAACGCGATCGTCGCCGGGTCGAGGCGGGTGTTGAGCGGGTTCAGAACCGCCCCGACCATGGGCGCGGCGAAATGGGCCTCGATCATTTCCGTGACGTTCGGCGCCAGGATCGCCACGGTGTCGAGTCGCCCGATTCCCCGACCGGCCAGACCGCCCGCGAGGCGACGGCAGCGCGCGTAGAGGTCCGCGTAGGTGAGGCGCCGCGTGCCGTCGACGACCGCGACCCGCGCACCGGCGGCGGCGGCGGCACGCGCCAGCAGGCTCACCGGGGTCAACGGGACGTCGTTGGCCGGCCTGCGGCCGAGCCCGATCTCGAACGGGTGATCCCCGGCCTCGAACGTCTCGGTGTGGATCGGACGCGTCTCCGTCATCGTTAGGCCTTCTCATCGGGCGGCGGGCGTGGCGTGCGCTCCACCCCAGGATGATTTCGCGGCCGTCCCGCCTGTCAATCGGCGGCGCGGCGACGGGCGGGGTCAGGCGCGCGTTCTGTCACCGAGCCCTGTTGACGGCGACGCAACCCTGGCGGATGCCGGTTTTCCGGGCCACGTTGTGGTCGGGTCGGGGGCGACCGGCCGACAGGGGGAAGACGATAGTGGGGAACGACAACCTGCCGATGGTCTCCACCGGGGCCGGGCGCGCCATGGCCGAGAGCGGCGTCGCACGGGCGCGCGAGGCGTACGAGAGCCTCGCCGAGGCCGGTGAGATGGCGCTGAACGCCTTCGAATCGTCCGTGACGCAGAGTTTCGAGGGATGGCGCTCCGTGATGGGCTCCAGCCGTGACACCGCCCACCAGCTCACCGACAGCAACGTCGCCGGCACACGCCGAATGCGCGAGCAGTGGGAGACCGCCGGAGCGCGGCTCTACAACGCCTTCGAGGATAACGCCGTCCACGCCATGGCGGCGATGCGTGAGATTGCCCACCGCATGCTCGTGGCCTCGGATACGAATGTCCGGGCAAACCTCGACTTCGCGGACCGGATCGCCAAGGCGGCCGACGTCCGGGAGATCGCGGCGTTGAACATGGCGTTCCTGCAGGAGCAGTCACGCCGGTTCACTGACCAGATGGTCGATCTCCATCAGACTACCAGCCGCCTCGCTCGCGAGGCCGCGGCACGGACGGAGACGCCGTGAACATCCACGCCGCGGGACAGGGCACCGCCACCGAACCGGTGCCGCGCCTCGACGACCTGAGCCGCGCCGACGTGCCGTTCCGGACCGGCCACTTCCAGGCCTACGCGCCGCACGATTTCCATCGCATCGCCTACGTGGAGTGGGGTGATCCGGACAGCCCGCACGTGGTCGTCTGCGTCCACGGTCTCAGCCGCCAGGGCCGGGACTTCGACGCCCTCGGCTATCGGCTGGCGAAGCTGGGATACCGGGTCGTCTGCCCGGACCTCCCCGGGCGCGGCCTCAGCGGATGGCTGAAGGACCCCGAACTCTACGGCCTGCCGCAATACGCCGCCGACATGGCGGCACTCATCGCCCATCTTCGGATCGCCGGGAAGATCGACTGGGTCGGCACCTCCCTCGGCGGCCTGACCGGCATGGTCCTCGCCGCCGCGGCCCGTTCTCCCATCCGCCGGATGGTTATCAACGATATCGGCCCGTTCCTGCCCTGGGCGCCGATCCGGCATATCGGCTCACGCCTGCGCGATGCGCCACGGCTGCACCACAACCTTGCCTCGGGCGAGTCGCGCCTGCGCACCGTACTGGGCGCGTTCGGGCCGCTGACCGATGAGCAATGGCGCCACATCGCCAAGCACAGCTTCTTCCCGGAACCCAACGGCGGCTGGCGGCCCCATTACGATCCCGGGATCGGCGACGCGTTCCGGCCCGGGCGGGTCTACAGCGTGAGCATGTGGCGCGACTGGGACGCGATTTCCTG
Source organism: Methylobacterium phyllosphaerae (assembly GCA_050632685.1). Taxonomy (GTDB): domain Bacteria; phylum Pseudomonadota; class Alphaproteobacteria; order Rhizobiales; family Beijerinckiaceae; genus Methylobacterium; species Methylobacterium phyllosphaerae_A. Next base: position 2,277,561 of record JBOEFT010000002.1, on the reverse strand, counting down.
CCCCGTGCTGCTGTTGCGCGGGGAACGCTCGGAACTCCTGCTCGCCGCCACGGCCGACGAGATGACCCGGCGCGGTCCGCCCACCGAGCGGGTCGATATCCCCGATTGCGGTCACGCGCCGGCGCTGCTGGACGACGAACAGTTGCGAATCGTGACCGCGTGGCTCGGCCCTGCGGCGTGAATGGATCGCCTCGAAAGCCGGGATTGATCGCCCGTCTGCCGGTCAAGAACCAAGCGATCGATGCGGACGTACGAACCCGTATCCTGGCATCGAATAGCGCGTGGCAGTTTTCGAAAGTCGATCTTTAGAAGACTCTGCTCACTATTATTTGATCAAGGTCTGCGTTTGTGACGTCATCATCGTGGCGACTGAAAGGGCGGTGCAGCCGACTTCGCGACCTAAGATTTCGATAGCGTAACCATTCGTTGCGCGCGTGCCTGACCTGTGGCACTAACAGGCGACAGCTCTGGATCTCGGACGCCCAATGTTGCACCTGTCGGTTGTGATCGGCGCCCTCAATCCGGGCGAGCAAGCCTGCTAACAGCCAGAACATCCGGACTACCCACCATGGCCAACCCAACCCCCAAGCCGAAGCAGACCACAGCGATCGATCACGGGGTCGGCAGCCGCATCGCCTTCCTTCGCGCCGCCAACGGGCTCAGTCAGTCCGCCCTGGCCAGCGCCCTGGGCGTCAGTTTCCAGCAAGTCCAGAAGTACGAGACCGGCAAGAACCGGGTCGGCGCCGGCCGCCTGCAGGCGATCGCCGAGCGGCTTGGCGTCCCGGTCTCCAGCTTCTTCGAGCCGGAGCCCGAAGCGGTGACGGAGAACGGCCCGACGCTGCTGCGGCTGGCCGGGGCCGTCGAGCTTCTGCGGGCATACAATCAGATCGCCGACGAGCAGATGCGCCGGGACGTGCTGTCGCTCGTGAAATCCGCAGCGCGGATCGGTCAGACCAAGCCGGCTGACGAGGCCGCCCCTCAGGGAGCCCCGGCTTCCGGGAACGCCTGACGCGACATCGAGCCATCGCGGAACGGATCGTGCGGGGAGACCATGGCCGTAGCCCCGACGCCCGTGACCAATCTGCTGGCCTGTCTGCCGCACGACGAGACCGACGAGATCGTGTCGGTTCTGGTCTCTACGCCCGGCCTGCGCGTGGAACGCATCGTCTCGACCGGCCAAGCGAGTCCGCCCGGTTTCCACTACGATCAACCGCATTCCGAATGGGTCGCCATCCTTGTAAGCGCGGCGGATCTGCGCTTCGCCGATGAGCCAGGCCCCCGTCGCCTTGTCGCTGGCGATGCCGTGCTGATCGCGCCGCATCGTCGGCACCGGGTGGAGTGGACGGACACGCCCACCGTCTGGCTGGCGATCCATTTCGGGCCGGAATTGGACGTCCCGACGACGACGCAGGTCGGGTAGCCGCAGGCGCCGCTCAGGCTGTGAAGCGGGCGATCGCCACGGCGGTTTCCCGTACACGCGTCGCTCCAACTCGGCGAAGCCGGCCGGCCATACGGAGACTACGGTTTCGGCTTCCTCGACCACCACCAGCGCTCCCGGTTCGAGCCACGCACCCGCGGCGGCGCTCGCGAGGGCGCGTGGCGCGAGGTCCCGGCCGTAGGGAGGGTCGCAGAAAACCAGGGAGAAGGTGCCTGCCGTCGCGGCCGGACCGAGCCGCGTCGCATCGCGCCGGAACAGGCGGGTCACGCCTTCGGCGCCGAAGGCTCTCGATGTTGGCGCGGATGACCGCGCGGGCCTCGGCGCCCTCATCGACCAAGAGTGCTGTGGCCGCCCCCCGCGACAGAGCCTCGAAACCGAGGGCGCCCGTGCCGGCGAACAAGTCGAGGACCTGGGCACCCACGACGGCGATCGTCATAGGCGTGCGCGAGGACGTTGAACAACGATTCACGCAGCCGGTCCGATGTCGGCCTGATGGCGTCGGTGCGTGGCGTCGCGGAGTCTGCGTCCCCGCCACGCGCCGCCGACAATCCTCATCGCGGTCCGCGCGGCGACCGCCCGCCGCCGCCAGGCTTGGCACCGCCGCGCGGAGCACCGGGTCGGCCGCCTGGCCGGGCGCCGCCCTTGCCGGGCCCGTTGCTGGCGAAGCCGCCCGGCTTGCCGCCGGGACGGGATCCGCCCGGACGAGCACCGCCCGGCTTGGGACTGCCAAAGGCCGGCTTACCGCCCCCGGCCGCCGGCTTCTGTCCGCGAAATCCGCCCGGTTTGCGCGATGCGCCTTCGCCCGATCCAGCCTCGAAAGGCCGGTCGCGCCGGCCCTCCGGCTTCCCGCTGCGGCGCTCGTCGAACCGCGTGTCGCTCCGCGGCCCTCGGTACGCGCGCTCTCCCGGCGCGGTCGATCGCGGGGTCTGCACCGCGCGTGTCCGAACCGCGATCCGGACGCTGAAACGCGTTGCGCGGGGGCCGCTCAGAGGTCGCGTTGTCGGCGAAACGACGGCGGGGCTTCTCGGCGGGGGCGGGCTCCACCGGCGTGGCCGCGAGCCGCTCCACGACGACCCGGCGCTCGCCGGCGCGGATCGAGCCGACGCGCTCGCGGCCGCGTTCCGCCGCGGCCGCCTGGGCGGCCCTGGGATCGCCGCCCCGGCGGGGCACACGCGTACCCCTTGGCTTCTCGCCCTCGTCGTCGCGCCAGCTGGACTTGCGCGGCCCAGAACCGGTGCCGCCGGTCGAGACGCGTGGCGTCGGCGCAGGACGGGCCGCGTTGCGCCGGTTCGGTGCAGGCTGCGCATCGCGGCCGTCGCGATCGGCCGTGCGCGGTCCGCCGAAGGGCGGAATCGGCTCCCGCACCGGGCTGTCGAAATCCACTTCTGCCTGTTCGGCCAGGCTCTTGCCGAGCTGATCCTTCAGCACGCGCGTGCGCACCTCCTCCACCAGTCCGACCTCGAGGTCGCCCAGCTGAAATGGACCGAAGGAGAGCCGGATCAGCCGGTTCACCGAGAGCCCGAGATGCTCGAGGATTCGCTTGACCTCACGGTTCTTGCCCTCGCGCAGGCCGAGCGTCAGCCAGACGTTGTCGCCCTGGACGCGGTCGAGGGTGGCCTCCACCGGGCCGTACTCCATCCCGTCAATCGTCACGCCCTTGGCAAGCTTGTCGAGCTGCGCCTGGTCGGTGTCGCCATGGGCGCGGACGCGGTAGCGGCGCAGCCAACCGGTATCGGGATGTGCGATGACCTTGGCGAGGCCACCGTCATTGGTGAGGAGCAGCAAACCCTCGGTATTGATGTCGAGACGCCCGACGGCCACCACCCGTGGCAATTCTTCGGGGAGCACGTCGAATACGGTCTGGCGGCCCTCCGGATCCCGGGCCGTGGTCACCACGCCCCGGGGCTTGTGGAAAATCCACAGGCGGCTGCGTTCCCGGGACGGCATCGGCTCGCCATCGATCAGGACGCGGTCAGACTCGGTAACGTTGCGCGCGGGGGAGGCCAGCGTCTCGCCGTTGACGCTCACGCGTCCCGCCAGGATCATGGCCTCCGCGTCGCGCCGCGAGGCGATGCCGGCGCGCGCCATCGCTTTTGCGATGCGCTCGCCGGGGGGCGTCTCGGTCGATCCCTCGGCGCCGGTGGGTAATTCGGCCTCCGGCTGCGGGGCCTTACGCGCGGCCCGCGGCTTGGCGGCAGCCTTCGTGGCCGCGTCGGGCGCCGCCTCTGCGGTTCCCACGTCGGTGGGCGGCGTCCATCTCTCGCTGTGAGGGGAATCCGGGGCCGGACGGGCAACCCCCTCCGGCGTATCGTCGTTCGGCATGTCGCTCATGCCCGCGGCTTATCAGAGCCGCCCCGCGCAGGCGAGACGGCTCTTGAGGCTGCGCCAACCGCTTTAACGCAAAAGGCGGCCCATCGGGACCGCCTCGACACGCAAAGCTGTGGCGGACGTCAGAGCCTGGGCGAGCGCCCGCGCATGACGCCGAAGACGGCGGAGATCAGGAAGAGCGCGATCGCGACGAAGAACACGATCTTGGCCGCTTCCATGGCCGTGCCGGCGATGCCGCCGAAACCGAGGAGCGCCGCCACGAGAGCGACAACGAGAAAGGTGACAGCCCAACCAATCATGGCATCCTCGCATTATTCGGGGCGGTACGAGTCTGGAACCCGCCTGAGGCGGGTTCCGTTCCGGTGTTGAACGACGCTCAGAGCTTGTCGGTCGCCGACTTCACCGCGCTCTTGGCGTCGCCAACGGTCGCCTGGGCCTTGCCCTTGAGCTCCTGGGCGGCGCCTTCGGCCTTCAGCTTGTCGTTGTTGGTGACGTCGCCGATGCCCTGCTTGGCCTTCCCGAGGGCCTCGTTGGCGACGCCCTTGATCTTGTCGGTGGTGCTGCTCATGGCGTTGTCCTTGTGTTCGAGCTGCGGCGGCGCCGCACTGGTCTCTCAAACGGTCACGGTCGCTCGAATGTTCCAGCCCTTAACATTGATGTGAATCAGTGAGTCTGTCCGATCCCTGGCCGTTCCAGCGATGGAGTGAGAACACCTTGGCTGCCGATCCGATCCACGACTCAGGGCGCCAACCGTCCAGCCCCGCGACCGCGCTGGATCACGCTTTCGCGGCCGCCCGTGCGGCTGCCGCCGCCGGGGAGGTCCCGGTCGGGGCCGTGGTGGTCCGGCACGGGACCGTGCTGGCGGTCGCCCACAACCAGCCGCGGCGCCTGCATGATCCGACGGCGCATGCCGAGATCCTGGCGATCCGTGCGGCCTGTACCGCCATCGGCGATGAGCGGCTCACCGGTTGCGACCTGTATGTCACCCTCGAGCCTTGCCCGATGTGCGCCGGCGCCATTTCCTTCGCGCGCATCCGGCGCCTCTATTACGGGGCGGCCGATCCGAAGGGCGGTGGGGTGGAGCACGGACCGCGGGTCTTCGACCAGCCGACCTGTCATCATGCGCCAGAGGTCTACGGTGGCTTCCGTGAACGCGAGGCGGCGGCTCTTCTCCGGGATTTCTTCGCGCAGCGCCGTGATTGACCCCCTGCCCAGCGTGATGCGCCCGGCACCATCCTCCATCGGCCCGCAGAGGAGCATACGATGATCCCGACCTATTCCAGAGCCCTCATCGTCGGGGCCGGTTCCGGTCTCAGCGCCTCGCTGGCACGGCTCCTCGCTGCCGATGGCCTGAAGATCGGTCTCGCGGCCCGGAACATCGACAAGCTCGCGGCCCTGGCGGAGGAAACCGGTGCGGCCCTCCACGCCTGCGACGCCAGTCGGCCGGAAGAGGTGGAAAGCCTGTTCGCCCGCCTCGAACCAGCCCTGGGCGGCGCTCCGGACGTCGTCGTCTACAATGCGAGCGGCCGGCTGCGTGGTTCGATTGCCGATCTGGATGCCGTCGCGGTAGCCGAATCGCTCGCGGTCTCGGCCTATGGCGGATTCCTCGTAGCACAGGCCGCGGCGCGCCGGATGCTGCCACGGCGGCACGGAGCGATCCTGCTGACTGGTGCGTCGGCGAGCATCAAGGGCTTCGCCGAATCGGCGCCCTTCGCCATGGGGAAATTCGCTCTTCGCGGGCTCGGCCAGAGCCTGGCGCGGGAACTGCAGCCGAAGGGCATCCACGTGGCCCACGTCGTGATCGACGGCGCCATCCGCAATCCGGCCCGGGGCGGCGAACCGCCTGAGGCTCCGGACAGCCATCTCGATCCCGACGCCATCGCGCGGGCCTACCGCGATTTGCTGCGTCAGGACCGGAGCGCCTGGACGTCGGAACTGGAACTGCGGCCCTGGACGGAGCGCTTCTAGGACCGATCAGGGATTCACGCGCAAACCAAGCAGGAACGTGTTTTCCTGAAAGCTTGAGCCCGCGACGGTACTGTCGAACTTCTGATAAAGATAAGTGCCGCGCAGGGTCAGCCAACGGTTGAAGTGGTAGTCGAGCCGGGCGGTCGCGGAGAAGCCGTTCTCGCGGATGGTGCTGTTCTGATAGTCGTTCTTGAGGTAGGAGCCGCCCAAGACGATCGAGAGGTTGCGCATCAGATCGTGCTGTACTTCCAGCGTCGCCACCTCGGTGAGGACGCCACTGGAGCCCGGGATCGTCGTCTCGGTCACGCCGGTCGCCGCGGTCAGCCGTACGGTCGTGAGCGGGCTCGCCGCCCAGACCAGGGCTGCGTTGAGCAGCGGCGCGTTGATGTCGCGAAGGGTCGGATCGACGTAGGTCCGGTGCTGGATGCCGGCGGAAATCTCGCCCGTCAGCGCGCGCCCGAGCCCGATGCTGGTTCCGAAGGCGAGGGCGATGCCGTCCGAATCCCGCCGCACGCCGGAGGCGTCGATCCGCCGGTCGTAGACTCGGGTGTCACCGAGCAAGTCGATGAATGGACTGAAATCAGGATTGATCTCATAGGCCGTGCGGAGCTGAAGACTGTACTGATTCAGGTTCCGATCGGACTGATCGATCGTCGTTCCGTTGGCCAGCTGTGCGTTGTCGAACTCGGAGCGGTCGATCGACCCGCGCAGAGTCACCGACAGTCGGTTGAATGTCTCGGTGGCGCCCAGCGAGCCGCCATAGACAGCCAGAAGGGGCCGGCTCGTGGCCGTCACTGCCTGCAGATTGGCGCTCGAGGTGCGCTGCGTGTCCACCAAGAACCGCCCCTCGGCGTCGATGTGGAGATCCCGTTCCGCGTCGATGCGCAGGCGTACGGTGCCGTCGGCCGCGGGCCGGCTCGCGGCCTCGTTCTGGGGCGTCTCCAGATATGACCCCCGCAGCGAGCCCTGGAGCGAACTCGACGACCAGTTGCTCCGAAAATCGACCGTGGCGTCGGTGCGGAACGCCGCCGAGCCCTTGGCGAGCTGGCGGTTGGTCTGGTCCGGATTTGAATCGTAGCCGACACTCTGCGCGAAGGTCGGAAGCACCGTGAAGGTGCCGATCTGATAGCCGATCGGCGCGAAGGCGGGATCGGTGGGGATCGCGCGCGCGAGGTCGGTGCCGAGGATGAAGCCCGGTGTCAGAAGACCGAGGGCCGGCGTGATGGCCAGCAGCGGAAGCCCCGGACGGAACGGGATCGCCGCCTGCGGATTCGGAGCGCCGACCACCGGCTGCTGGACGATCGGCGTCAACCGCAGGGACGGGGCCGGAACCTGGGTGACATCCTGCGTCACCCGCCGCGTGGCCGAACCGATCCGCCGCGGCGGGGCGGCCCTGGTGCGCAGGAGGGTCGACGGAGCCCGGTTTGCCGGCGCCGTCGTCGACCCGCCGGTCTGCCGGCCACCGGTGGTGACGCGGGTGTCGAGCTGGGACAGGCCCGGCTGCCCCCGCGTCTGCGTCGGGATCGGAGGCGACAGGGGTGAGCGGAGGCTGTCGCCGCCGGTCTGCTCGCCGCCCGAGTTTCCACCACCGAGGCCATTGCGGCCCTCGTCGCGGGTGAGACCGTCGGGGATGCTACGCTTGAGGGTCGGCAGGCCGTTGGGTGCCGTCTCCTGGCCGAGGCCGGGATTGTCGGGTTGTCCCGTGACAGGGCTCGTGGCGTCGAACCGCTGAGCGGTCGCGGGCAACGCCGTGAGCGCTAGGCTCAACGCCGTGATGGCGAGCCGCGTCATCTGCTGTTCCCGCCGGTCAGCCGCCGTCCGCACCTGATGCCGGTCTCCGCCTACATCTCCGGCACCAGAGCCCGGAGGTCACAGGACATGCCGCCTTCGAGTGGCTGCCGCATGGTTAACGAAAGCTAGGGGCTGCTTGGTTAATACCCCGTCAACGCCGACTTCACCGCCGGGATTCGGCCCGTTCCGGCCGTCTTGCTGTCACGCTGCGAATACGATTGAGAGTTTGCGTATACTCTGTTACAGTCTCCGAGATTTCGATCGCATCCGAGAGGGATTGGTCGACTCAAGTAATTGTAACTCTCGAGGTTTGCCGTGAGTGACAACGCAGATGGCGAGCACGGGGCGTGCATCGAACTCGCGGTCGATATCGTGGCCGCTTACGTATCGAATAATTCCGTACCCGCGAGCGACCTTCCAGGGTTGATCGGCGGCATCCACGCGGCATTGAGCGCGCTGACAACTCAAGGTCGGGCCACCAATTCGCCCGTCGAGAAGTTGAGCACGGCAACGATCCGCAAATCTGTCACGGCTGACCATATCGTCAGCTTCGAGGATGGAAAACCGTACAAGACTCTCCGTCGGCATCTGACGCTGCGCGGTCTGACGCCCGAGGCGTACCGTGAGAAGTGGGGGTTGCCGCGGGATTATCCGATGACGGCAGCGAACTACTCCGCGCAGCGGTCCAGAATTGGCCCGTGCCCTGGGATTGGGACAGCAGCGCCGCAAGCATCGCGCCGCGCCGGTGGTTGTACCGGACATGCCGACGGCGCCCGCCCCGAAGACGCGCGGCCGGAAGAAGGTCTTGGTCGAGTAAAATAATCTTGGTCGATTAAGGGGCCTGGTCGAGAAATTATCTGCGCCAGCGCAGCAGTTTCGATAGAACTCCGGAACCGACGGCGAGAGCGGCTTGCTCCGGAGGAGAGACAGGCATCGTCTGGAGAATTGCGGCTGCGACGGAGCTCTCCTTTTCTTCGGCGTCTCGATAGACCCGGATGGCGACTGACGAGGTGCTGATCGGTTCCGAACCAGCACGCGGCTCGTGCTGACGCGCCGTTCCGAACCGAAAGTCCCAGGTTTCGACGACGCAAATTATCTTCCCATCCCGCCAGGCGGCACAGCTTCAGGTTGGTGCCCGCTGAGGGATTGTCCCAGGCGAACGATCGAACTGCACCGGGTCTTCGCGGAGACCGTGCAGGCCACACGCTTCGTCGTCGGATGTCTCCTGGGGTCGGGATGAGGTGCCTTCCCGACGACGCCAGGACCCTGCCCGTATCTCGCCGAACTCGTTCATGCCGTCGTCCATTGATTCGGCGCGGGCGAACAACACCTCCTGCCGCGGGGCGAAGCCGCCGGTACGCGGGCACGCGCGCCGCTGCCCTTGCGCGTCGCGCAACGGTGCGCCGCGCCGTCACAGCTATCCAAGCGTGGTCGCAGTGCGATGGTGCTCCGCACCATCGGATCTCCGCCTGCGCCGAAGGATGTCGCCGTGCCGCCCCTGCCGATCCTCGCCCTCGCCGTGGCCTCCTTCGGGATCGGCACCACGGAGTTCGTCATCATGGGCCTGCTGCCGGAAGTGGCGCAGAGCTTCGGCGTCACCATCCCGCAGGCCGGCTATCTGGTGTCGGGCTACGCGATGGGCGTGGTCGTGGGTGCGCCGATCGTGGCGATCGCCACCGCGGGGCTGCCGCGCAAGAGCGCGCTCCTGGCGCTGATCGGCGTGTTCCTCGCGGGCAATCTCGGCTGCGCGGTGGCGCCGAGCTACGGCCTTCTGATGGCGGCACGGATCCTCACGGCCTTCGCCCATGGGGCGTTCTTCGGGATCGGTGCCGTCGTGGCACGGGATCTGGTCCCGCGGAAGAAGCGCACGCAGGCGGTCTCCCTGATGTTCGCGGGCCTGACGCTCGCCAACGTCCTCGGCGTGCCCCTCGGCACCGCACTCGGCCAGGCCGCCGGGTGGCGGGCGACCTTCTGGGCCGTGGTGGCGATCGGGCTCGCGGCGGCGGCTTCGATCCAGTTCTGTGTCCCCGCCGGCCTTCCGGGGACGCGGGGCCGACTCGTCAGCGAGTTCCGCGCCCTCGGCCGCTGGCCGGTACTGCGGCCGATGCTGATCTCGACCCTGTCGTCGGTGAGCTTCTTCACGGTGTTCACCTACATCACGCCGTTCCTCACCGGCGTGACCGGGTTCACGCCCCAGGGTGTGACCGGCGTTCTGTTCGCTGCCGGTCTCGGGCTGACAATCGGCAACCTCGTGGGCGGCCATCTCGCCGACCGGGGCGCCATGGCCACGATCGTCGGCAGCTTCCTGGGCATCGTCGCGGTGTTGCTGGTGCTGGCGGCGGTCGCGCATCATCCGGCACTCACGGTGGCCGTGATCGTCCTGTGGTCGGGTCTGGTCTTCGCCCTCGTCTCGCCGCTCCAGATCTGGGTCGTGGAGGCCGCCAGCGACGCGCCGAACCTCGCCTCCACCCTGAACCAGGGCGCGTTCAACCTCGGCAACGCCACCGGTGCCTGGATCGGCGGTATGGCTCTGACCCTGGGCGCCGATTATGGCCAGCTGCCGTTGATCGCGGCCGCCGTGTCCCTGTCAGGACTGGGCTTGGTTCTCACGGCGGTGAACCGCAGCCTGTGGCGGATGCTGTCGCCCTCCGCGCGGGGTGCGTGAGGCGCGGCAGGCGGCGCAAAAGCCCGACACCGTCTCGATGGCCGGACTGACCTGTCAGATCCTGCTCACGCTGTCGGGCCTGAGCGCTTCGACATCGCGATGGCCGCGCCACGGTGCCGCGATCGCTACGCCCGCAAACCCTAGTCGCCCCGGACCAGATCCCCGAGCAGGCTCGCCGCCACGGTGACCTTCGAGACCGTCAGGCTCGACGCGCCGATGGCATCCACCGCCTCGCGGATCCGGACGAGCGACGCACCGCGCGCCTTCGCCCAGGCCTCCACCGCCTCCGGGCCGGCGCCCAGGTCGGCAACCACCTCGGCAGTCAGCTTGCGATGCGCAGCCGCGATACCGGCGACGGCGCGCTCCAGCGCGACGCGGTCGAACGTATCGGTCACCGGAACGGTATGCGCCGCAGTCGCGAGGGCATCGAGGTTGAAGGCGTGCTCCAGGGCGAAATGCGTGGCCGCCACGTCCTCGACCGGTCGGCCGCTGGCCTCGGCGACTCGCACGATGTCCGGGGCGGAGACGAGCGCGGACAGCGAGGCCAGTCGCCGCGCCTGGGCATCGGCCATGCCGAGGGCGGTGAGTTCCGCCGCGCGGTCGCCGATCGTCGCCAGAGCCTCGTCGCCGAGGACCTTCGGCAACGCTGCCTCCACGGCGGCGACGCCGTCCCGGTAGCGGGCGACGACCGGGCCGAGGCTGCCGCTCAGGTCGAGGTTGCGGATGAACCAGACGATGCGGTTCGTCAGCAGATCCTGCACTTCCGCATAGAGGCCGAGCTGCCCTTGGCCCGAGATGCGGCCTGCGAGCCCGTCGATGGCGAGGTTGAGCTCCATCAGCCCGAAGGCATCGCGGGTCACCGCGTAGGCCTTGGCGATGGTCGCGCCGTCGGCGCCGGTGCCGTCGACGAGGCGGGTCACGAGGGATGGGCCGCCGCGGTTGACGATGATGTTGGCGAGCGCCGTGGCGATGATCTCGCGGCGCAGGCGGTGCGTTTTCACCGCGTCCGGGAATCGGTCCCGGAGGGCCTTCGGAAAGTAGCGCTGCAATTCCCGGTCGAAATACGCGTCGTTCGGCACGGCGCTGTCGAGGATCGCGTCGTGAAGCGACAACTTCGCGTAGGCGAGCAGGACCGCGTATTCCGGCCGTGTCAGGCCCTCGTTCCGGCGCATGCGCTCGGAGAGCGTCCCGTCGTCGGGCAGGAACTCCACCGCGCGGTCGAGGCGACCCTCGGCCTCCAGAGCCTGCATGGTCCGCATGGCGAAGCCGGTCTCGCCGAGGCCGCCGCGCTGGGCGAGCGAGAGGGCGAGAGTCTGCAACTCGTTGTTGCGGAGAACCAAGTGGCCCACCTCGTCGGTCATGGCGGCGAGGAGGGCGTTGCGTGCCTCGTAGCTCAGACGTCCGTCCCGCTCCGGCGTCATTAGGGCGATCTTGATGTTCACCTCGACGTCCGAGGTGTTCACGCCCGCCGAATTGTCGATGGCGTCGGTATTGAGCCGAACGCCTGCGCGCGCCGCCTCGATGCGACCGCGTTGCGTCAGGCCGAGGTTGGCACCCTCTCCGACCACCTTGGCGCGCAGCTCCGGCCCGGTGATGCGGACGGCATCGTTGGCGCGGTCGCCGGCATCCTCGTCGGTCTCGGTGGTGGCGCGGACATAGGTGCCGATGCCGCCGAACCAGAGCAGGTCGGCGGGTGCCTTCAGGATCGCCTGCATCAGCTCGGTGGGCGTCGCCTCGGGACGGTCGAAACCCAGGGCGGCGCGGACCGGCCCGGAGAGCGGCACGGTCTTCAGGCTGCGGGAGAAGATGCCACCGCCCTCAGAGATCAATGACCGGTCGTAATCGGCCCACGAGGAACGGCCGAGATCGAACAACCGTCGCCGCTCGACGAAGCTTGTCGCCGCATCCGGATCCGGATCGAGGAAGATGTCCCGATGGTCGAAGGCGGCGATCAGCCGGATGCTCTCCGACAGCAGCATGCCGTTGCCGAAGACGTCGCCCGACATGTCGCCGACCCCGACCGTCGTGATCGGGTCCCGCTGCACGTCGACGTCGATCTCGCGGAAATGCCGCCGGACCGCCTCCCAGGCGCCGCGGGCGGTGATGCCCATGCCCTTGTGGTCGTAGCCCTGGCTGCCGCCCGACGCGAAGGCGTCGCCGAGCCAGTGGCCCTTCTCAAGGGACAGGGCGTTGGCGATGTCCGAGAAGGTGGCGGTCCCCTTGTCGGCGGCCACCACCAGATAGGTGTCGTCCGGGTCGTGCCGCACCGTGTCGGGCGGCGGCACGATGGCGTCGTCGACGATGTTGTCGGTCAGTTCCAGAAGCGTGCGGATGAAGATCCGGTAGCTCTCGGTGCCCTCCTGCATCCAGGCGGCGCGGTCGGAGGCCGGCGGCAGGCGCTTGGGAAAGAAGCCACCCTTGGCGCCCACCGGGACGATCACGGCGTTCTTGACCTGCTGGGCCTTCACGAGACCGAGGATCTCGGTGCGGAAGTCCTCCGGCCGGTCGGACCAGCGCAGACCGCCGCGGGCGACGTAGCCGAAGCGCAGGTGAACGCCTTCGACGCGGGGCGAATACACGAAGATCTCGAAGAACGGCCGCGGCAGCGGCATCGCCGTCACCTTCGCGCAGGCGAACTTGAAGCTGATCGTCTCCCGCGGTTGCCCGTCCGCGCCGGTCTGGAAGAAGTTCGTCCGCACCGCCGCTTCGACGAGATTGACGAACCGGCGCAGGATCCGGTCGTCGTCCAGGCTGGTGACGTCGGCGAGCGCGGTCTCGATTCCGGCGCGGATCTCCGACTCCTGAGCGGCCCGGTCCCCCGTCAGCGCCGGATCGAACCGGGCGCGGAACAGGGCGACGATGCTTCGGGCGATGCCGGCATGCCGGCTCAGCGTGGCGGCGAGGTAATCCTGCCCGTAGCGGATGCGCAGCTGGCGCAGATAGCGCCCGAGCGCCCGGAGCAGAGCCGCCTCCCGCCAGGGGAGGGCGGCCTCCAGGACGAGCCGATTGTAGCCGTCGGATTCGGCGATACCGTCCGCGATGGCGAGCATCGCGGATTCCAGCGGGCGCTCCAGGGCGTCCAGGTCGATCGGAGCGCCGGTGGCGCGTTCGATCAGCATGTCGTGCACCCAGATCCGGGCCGCCTCGTCGGCTCCCGCAGGCACGATCCGGTAGGTGCGCTCGTTGATGACGCGGAAGCCGAGGTTCTCCAGCCCCGGAACCCGGTCCGACAGGCTGATGGCGGCGCCGCGGGAGAAGACCTTCAGGCGGACCTGAGCGGCCGCATCGCTCTGCCGGCGCCCGAGATCGACGGCGCGCGGCTGGTTGTCGTCGAGGCGGTCGAGGATCGCCACGTCGGCGACGGCCATCTCGGGCTGGAATGCGTCCCGGTAGGCGGCCGAGAACGCGTCGCCGTAGCGGGTAGCGAGCTGACGCGCCCGGTCGCCGCCCTGGGTCTCGGTCAGGGCGGCCCGCAGGGCGTCGCCCCAGGTGCGGACCAGGGCGGCGATGCCGGCTTCCAGGAGCGACGGATCCTGCTCCGGACTGCCCTGGTCGGGCAGGCCGATGATGTAGTGGATGCGGGCGAGGGGGCCGTCGGGGTAATCGGGATAGGCGGCGCTCAGCCGTCCGCCATAGGTCTCCGCGAGGTAGGCGCCGATCCGGCCGCGCACCGTGGAATCGTAGCGGTCCTTGGGCACGTAGACGAGGAGCGAGACGAAGCGGCCGAACCGGTCCGGCCGCGAGAGCACGCGCACCCGCGGCCGGTCGGCCAGGGCGGCGATGGCCAGGGTGAACCGGTAGAGCCGCTCGATGCCGATCTGGAACAGTTCGTCGCGCGGATAGCTCTCCAGGACCGCGAGGAGGCTGCGACCGGCATGGCTCGTCGGGTCCAGTCCCGCGCGCTGGACGACGGCCTCGACCTTTCGGCGCAGAACCGGCACCTCGCGGGCGGGGCTCGTATACGCCGAGGCCGTGAACAGGCCGACGATCCGCACCTCGCCCGAAAGCTTGCCGAGGCCGGAGAACAGCTTCACGCCAATATAGTCGAGGTAGGCCGACCGGTGGACCCGGGACTTGACGCTCGCCTTGGTGATGATCAGCGGCTGCGGCTCTTCCAGGAAGGCGAGGATCTCCGGCGTATAGTCCACCGGGGTCCGTCCCCGGCGCAGGGGCGTGGCGCCGGGATCGCGCAGCACGCCGAGGCTCGACCCGTTGACCAGGGGATGAGCCTCGCCATCGATGCCGTGCTGCTGCATGCCGAGGAGCAGAAACTGGCCGTCCTTCAGCCACGCGAGGAAGGCGCGTGCTTCCTCGGTCTCGCTCTCCGGCACGGGTGTGGGCGCCCGGCCGAGATCGTCGGCGAGGTCGGTGAGGCGCGCCAGCATGGCGTCGTGATCGTCGCTCGCCAGGGCGACGTCGCGATAGACCGCCCCGAGGGAGTCCAGCAGCCGCGCGCCGATGTCGTCCGAGAGGCGGTCGAGATGGATGTGAATGAAGCTCTCGCGCGCCAGGCTGCCATGGGCATCCGCGGTCGTCTCACCGACCACGCGGATCAACCCACCCCCGCCATCCCGTTCCACGCCCAGGATCGGATGGGCGACGAGGTGCGGGGAGAGGCCCTGCTCGGTGAGTTCGGCGAGGGTGGAATCCAGCAGGAACGGCCGGTTGTCGTTGACGACCTCGAGGATCGTCACCTCGCGCGCCCGGCCGTCGCGGAACAGCTCGCCTTCGCCGAGGCGCATTCGGGCCGGGTCGCCGGGCCGGCGCGATTCGGAGAGGAAGGCACGGGCGCGGGCGGCGAGGTCGGCCAGGATCGCGGCGTCGTAGGAGGCCAGATCCTCCGGGGTGACGCGCCCGAACAGGTCGCGGACGAAGCCGCCGGGTCCACCCTGGTCGGTCACGATGTCGGCGGCCGCCTCGATCAGCCCGGTGCGGGCCGTCTTCTGCTCCGAGGAGGACAACGCCGTCGCGGTTTCGAGTGTCATCGCGCTTCTCCCGAACCGGGTCACTCGCCCAACCGATAGCAGCGTGATCCGCCGTGTCGATGACACCCCCGACCGTTTGCCCGTCCGCGAGTATCGATCGGGGCGAAGCGTCAGGCGCACGCCCCGCTCGGGTTGCTCAGACCGAGAAACGTGCATATACACGCATCGTGTCCGACGATCCTGCCGTTCCCGCTCCTGAAGAGCCCTGTACTTGCTCCGCGCTGCGCCGGGCGACCCGCGCCGTGACGACAGCCTATGATTCGGCCCTGCGCCCGACGGGCCTGCGGGTGACGCAGTTCGCGATCCTGCGCCTTCTGGAGCGGTTGGGTCCGACGCCCGTGACGCGGCTCGCCGCCGAGGCTGCGCTCAGGCGCACCACGATGGCGCGCAACCTCGATCCGCTGGAGCGGCGCGGCCTCGTCCGGATCGCCGCCGACGCCGACGATGCCCGCGCGCGCGTGGTCGTCCTGACCGACGCCGGACACGATGCCATGGCCGCCGCGATGCCCTACTGGCGGGACGCACAGACCCGCATTAACGCCCAAGTCGAGCCCGGGGCCGTGGCGGCCCTGGCCAAAGCCCTGATATCCGCCACCTGAGCATCGCCTCAGGCCCGACCGCCGCCGGAGACCGTTCATGCCCGCCATCACCGAGACGCGCCCGGGCGCGCGCCTGCATTATGCCTGGGTCATCGCGGCCGTCACGTTCCTGGTGCTCCTCGTGGGGGCCGGCGTTCGCGCGACCCCGAGCGTGCTGATCGTACCCTGGGAGCGGGAATTCGGCTGGACCGCGGCCACGATCGGGGTCGGCATCGCCCTGAACATCTTCCTGTACGGAATGATCGGACCCTTCGCGGTGGCGATCATCGAGCGGTTCGGCCTCCGGCGCTCCGTCTGCACGGCGCTCCTGATCCTGGCGATCGGCACCGCCGCCACGAGCCTGATGACCGCGCCGTGGCAGATGGTGCTGCTCTGGGGCATCGTCGTCGGCTCCGGCTCCGGCATGGTCGCCAACGTCCTCGGCGCGACCGTGGCGGGGCGCTGGTTCGCCAAGCGCCGCGGCCTCGTCCTCGGCCTGTTGACCGCGAGCAGTGCCACCGGCCGGCTCGTCTTCCTGCCGATGCTGGCCTCCATGGCCGTCGGGCAGGGATGGCGCTCGGTCTCCCTCGTGGTGGCGGCGGCGACTCTCGCGCTGATCCCGCTGGTCGCCCTGCTGTTGCGCGACCGCCCGGCCGATATCGGTCTGCCGCGTTATGGCGAGGATGCGGTCACGCCGACGCCGGTCCTGACCGAGAACCCCGCCGTGCGGGCGCTGCGCGGCCTGCGCATCGGTCTGCGCTCCCGCGATTTCTGGCTGCTCGCCGGCACCTTCTTCATCTGCGGCGCCTCCACCAACGGACTGATCGGGACGCACCTGATCCCGGCCTGCATCGACCACGGCATCGCCGAGGTGACCGCCGCGGGCCTGCTCGCGCTGATGGGCATCTGCGACCTGATCGGCACCACTGCCTCGGGCTGGCTGACGGACCGGTTCGACTCGCGCAAGCTCCTCGCGTGGTACTACGGCCTGCGCGGGCTCTCGCTGATCTTCCTGCCCTATTCGTTCGACTACAGCTTCTACGGCCTGTCGTTGTTCGCGGTGTTCTACGGGCTGGACTGGATCGCCACGGTGCCGCCCACCGTCCAGCTCGCGGGAAAATCCTTCGGCGAGGAGAACGCTGCGCTGATGTTCGGCTGGATCGCGGCCGCCCACCAGATCGGTGCGGCCTCGGCGGCGTGGCTCGCCGGCATGGTCCGGACCGATACCGGAACCTATCTCGGCGCCTTCGTCTCGGCCGGCCTGCTCTGCCTCGTGGCGGCGCTCATGGCGGCCTTTGTGGGTCGCAACCCGGCCGAGCCCGCCCTGCGCCCGCTGCCGGCCTGAACTGCGCGCGGCGGGCGCGGTCGTCACACGTGTGCCGCGAAGGACGAGCCCTGATCGGTCCGTCCCCGCGCAGCCCGAGAGCCCCGCCTTGACCATTGCGATCCGGCCCCAGCCGCCGGTCCAAGACGTTCCCGCCCCACGCCCCTGGTCGGGTCCGGGCTTCGTCGAGTTCGTCGCCATCATCGCCCTGATGATGGCGGTGACGGCGATCTCCATCGACAACCTGCTGCCGGCCTTCCCGGCGATCGAGGCGCGGTTCGCCGTGGCCGATCCGAACCGGCTGCAGCTCCTCGTCTACGTCTACATGATCGGCTTCGGCTTCGCGCAGATCGTCTACGGGCCGGTCTCCGACGCCCTCGGACGGCGCCCGGTCCTGCTCGCCAGCCTGGCGATCTACGTCGTCGGCTGCGGGCTCGCCATGGTGGCGCCGAGCTTCGGCTGGCTGCTGGCCGCGCGGATCATCCAGGGCATGGGCGCCGCCGGCGGGCGCGTGCTCTCGGTGGCGATCGTGCGCGACCGCTTCGCCGGCCGCGAGATGGCGAGTGTGATGTCGCTCACCATGATGGTGTTCCTGATCGTCCCGATGATCGCGCCGGCGATCGGCGGCCTGATGCTGGCGCTGGGCTCCTGGGTCTACGTCTTCGTCTCGATGCTGGTCCTGGCCTTCTGGCTAGCCCTCTGGTTCTCCCTGCGGATGCCCGAGACGCTGCACCCGGAATACCGCCGGCCGCTCTCGCCCGCCGCGACCTGGGAGGCGATCCGCCTGACCCTCCGGACCCGCGTCGCCGTCGGCTACGCCACGGCGCTCGGGTTGATGACCGGCTGCATCATGGGCTATGTGGGCTCGGCCCAGCAGGTGTTCGACACCGGCCTCTACCACCTCGGCCCGCTCTTCCCCCTGGCCTTCGGGCTGGTGGCGGGCGCGATGGGTGCGGCGACGCTGATCAACGCCCGGGTGGTCCGCCGGCTCGGGATGCGGGCGCTGTCGCACAGCGGCGTCATCGCGTTCACGCTGGTCGGGCTGGTGCAGGTCGGGGCTGGGCTGGCCTATCACGGCCATCCGCCCCTCGCCCTGTTCCTGGCGATCCTGGCGATGAACCAGTTCCTGATCAGCTTCGCGATGCCGAACTTCAACGCGCTGGCGCTGGAGCCTCTCGGCGCCATCGCCGGCACGGCCTCGTCGTTCCTCGGGTTCTATACGACGATCCTGGGCGCGTTCTGCGGCTTCCTGATCGGCCAAGCCTTCGACGGCACCGTGCTGCCTGTGGCGATCGGCTATGCGAGCCTCGGCGCGATGGCGCTCCTCGTCGTGGCCTGGACTGAGCGTGGCCGGCTGTTCCGGGGCGGCGTCGGCGGTTGAGCGCGGAGGCTTAACGCGGTCTTCAGCGAGACCCCTCAAGCTCGGGTCTTCATCCCAGCCGACCGGACCCGCCCATGATCGCCCGCGCCCAGGACGGAACCCTCTTCGCTGCGCGTCTTCTGCTCGCCGCCGCGCTCCTGCCTACCGGGATCGCCCGGGCGCTCAACGTTTCGGGCTTCGCCCTCACCCTGGCCGGCAACGGCATGCCGTTCCCCAACGGCGTCGCAACCGCGGCGGTGGTGGTTCAGGTGTTCGGCCCGCTGGCGCTGATCCTCGGCGTGCTGCCGCGGTTGACCGGGCTGGCTCTGGCCGTCTTCGCCGCCGTGACGGCCTTCGTGCTGCATCCTTTCTGGCACTATGTCGGCCCGGCTGCGGTCGCCGAGCGCACGCTGATGCTGGCCGATCTCGGCCTGGCAGGCGGATTTCTGATGTATGCCTTGGCCGGTCCGGGCGCCTTGAGCTGGCAGGGCTGGCGCGCCGGCACGATGGCCGCGGCGCCCGCTGCCAAGCCGGCCACCGCGAAGGGCTCGGGCAAGGGCGCCGCGCGGGGCGGGAGCAAGCGGCCCGCCGGCCGGGCGCCCGCCCGCGCGGCCGCCTGATCAGCCGTGCCGCGGCCTCATCTCGGCGGCCGGCGGCGAGGCCTTGACCATCGCGCGGCCGGAGATCTCCGACCCGGCATCCAGCGACAGGCGGCGGAAGGCCAGGACGGAAGCCGCTGAGATCACCGCCACCGCGAAGAAGGCCGGCCCGAAATCGCCGGCCGCGATCTGCGTCCGTCCGTGCCATCCGGCCGTTCCCTCCAGGGCCAGAGCCCCGAGCGTCACGCCGAGGCTCAGCGACAGCTGCTGGCAGACGCTGGCGAAGCTCGTGGCCGCGCTCATCTCGCGGGATTCGAGATCGGCATACGCAATGGCGTTGACGCAGGTGAACTGGATCGAGCGCGAGCAGCCGCCGACGAACAGCAGGGCCACCATGATCCAGTGCGGGGTCTCCACGGTGTAGAAGCCATTCACCGCCAGGAAGGCCGAGGCGAGCAACGCATTCCAGACCATCAACGTCCGGAAACCGGTGCGGCGCAGGATCTTGGGCGCCAGCGTCTTCACGAACATCGCCCCGGCCGCCGCCGCGAAGGTGATGAGCCCGGAATGCAGGGCATCCAGGCCGAAGCCGACCTGCAGCATCAGCGGCAGCAGGAACGGGATCGCTCCGGTACCGATCCGGAACAGGCTGCCGCCGATCACGGCGACCCGGAAGGTCGGCCGCTCCATCAGGTCGAGCCGCACGATCGGGTGGGCGGCCCGGCGGGCATGCGCCCAATAGAGCGGCAGGAGGAGCGCGCCCGCGGCGAGGCAGCCCCAGGACACGGCAGCCGGCAGAAGATGACGGCCCAGGAGGCCAAGCCGAGCATCAGCGCCGCCAACCCGGTGCCGAGCAGCACGAATCCGACGAGGTCGAGGGGCGGCCGCTCAGGCTCGCGCACGTCCTCGAAGTACAGGCTGGCCAGCACGATCCCCGCGCATCCGATCGGCAGGTTGATGAAGAAGATCCACCGCCAGTCGAACCACGTGGTGATCAATCCGCCGACCGGCGGGCCCATCACCGGGCCGACGAGGGCCGGGAAGGTCAGGTAGGCGAGCGCGGTCACGAGTTGCGATTTCGGCACGCTGCGCAGCACCACGAGGCGCCCGACCGGCACCATCATGGCGCCGCCCATGCCCTGGAGGAACCGCGCGGCGACGAACCATGCGAGGCCGTTGGCGGCCGCGCAGGCCAGCGAACCGGCCATGAACACCACCAGAGCGGCGCGGAACACCGTGCGCGAGCCGTAGCGGTCTGCCATCCAGCCGCTGACCGGGATGAAGATCGCGAGGCTGACCAGATAGGAGGTCAGCGCGAGCTTCAGCGCGATCGGGTCCTCGTTCAGGCTGGCCGCGATGCTCGGCAGCGCCGTGGCGATCACCGTCGAGTCGGTGTTCTCCATGAACAGAGCGGTGGCGACCGTCAGGGGGACGATCCAGAACGGTCTTTGCTGAGTTGCGGCCATCGGACAGCAGACGCGTGTCGCGCCGGGGCGGTTGCACGGCGGCGTGGCCACCTCGCACCCTCGTGTTTCGCGAATGTATCCATCCTGCAACAGAGGTTGAGCGCCGACGTGACGCCACCTTTTTTGCGGGTGCTCCCATGGCTACGTTCGCCTCACGCGCCCGTGAGGTCGCCCAAGCCGGCCAGGGGCCGGCCCACGAGGAACCCGATGCACCCCAGCCCCAGCAAGGTCCGCCCCCTGCCGCGGATCGCCGCCGGTGTCGCCCTTCTCTCGATGGTGGCCGCCTGCGGCACCGTCCTGCTCAACGATCGCGGATCCCTGACGCGCTATGACCGCTTGAAGTCCAGCGACCAGGTCGCTTCGGCCTCGCGGATCTACGTGGACCAGCCGGCCCTCGCCAAAGCGCAGACGGTCCGCATCATCCCGACTGCCTTCCACGCCGATGTGGCGGGAGCCGCGCCGCTGACCCAGGCCGAGCGGCGCCTCATCGCCAACGCCGCCGACCGGGCGCTGTGCTACGATCTGTCGCTGAAATACGACATCGTGACGAGCCGCGATGCCGACCTGACCGTGCGGGCGCAGGTCACCCGCGTCGACCCCACGGACCTCCTCGGCGCCGGCGCCACCATCGCGGGTTCGGCAGGCGTGACGGTCGCCTCGCAGCTGGGCCTGAGCGTCGCCGAGGGCGTCGGGCGCGTCCCGATCCCGCGCGTGCCGATCGGGCTCGGGAGCCTCACGGTG
Source organism: Methylobacterium phyllosphaerae (assembly GCA_050632685.1). Taxonomy (GTDB): domain Bacteria; phylum Pseudomonadota; class Alphaproteobacteria; order Rhizobiales; family Beijerinckiaceae; genus Methylobacterium; species Methylobacterium phyllosphaerae_A. The sequence continues at coordinate 2,256,318 of JBOEFT010000002.1, read as the reverse complement.
GAAGCCGAGGCACTGGACCGGCGGCGCGAGCAGCGGGCCGCCATGGTCTGGGGCGGGGCGGCCAATTCCTTCACCAGCCAGCCGCGCTTCTCCAAGGCCAGCGACGCCTACGATCTCGCGGGCGAGTTCGGGCAGGATTTCGGCTACATGGTCGCGACCGGCGAGGACCCGTTCACCGCCCCCAACACGCTCCCGACCTGGGACCGCATCCGCATCACCACCCTCGGCGAGGCCCCGCTCGACCCCGAGTGCGAGGCCTTCGGACGGGCGCCGGGCATCGACGGGATGCTGGGCGACTATATCGGCCTGCCGCCCGAATACACCGACAAGGGTCCCCACGCTCCGGCTATGCGGTAGGGCTGCGGCCGGGCCGCGACGCGACAGGGCACGGAGCCGCGGCCGTGGACAAGCCGCGAGCCATGCGCGTTTTCGCGTTGCGACGCATCACGGGTGCATTGGCGCCGTCGCAGAGCCCGTGATACTGGCACTTGCCAACCCGATCCCGCAGCGCGCTCCCCCCGCGCGCCGCCGTCCGAGGAAAGTTGGCACATGGCCCGAGTAGAAACCGCATCGATCATCGAGGGCCTCACCTTCGACGATGTGCTCCTGCGGCCCGCCGCCTCCTCGGTGATGCCCACCGAAGTGAACGTCGCCTCCCGGCTCACCCGCACGATCCCCCTGAACCTGCCGATCGTGGCCTCGGCCATGGACACGGTGACCGAGGCCCCGATGGCCATCGCCATGGCGGCCAACGGCGGTATGGGCGTCATCCACCGCAACCTCGAGCCGCCGGAGCAGGCCGAGCAGGTCCGCCTCGTCAAGAAGTACGAGTCCGGCATGGTGATGAACCCGATCACCATCCACCCGGACGAGACGCTGGCCGACGCCTTCGAGGTGATGAAGCGCAATCGGATCTCCGGGATCCCGGTGGTGGAGCGCGGCCCCAACGGCTCCCGCGGCAAGCTCGTCGGCATCCTGACCAACCGCGACGTGCGCTTCGCCACCAACCCCGCCCAGCCGGTCGCCGAGCTGATGACCCGCGACCGCCTGATCACGGTCCGCGAGGGCGTGACCCAGGACGAGGCCAAGCGGCTGCTCCACCAGTTCCGGATTGAGAAGCTGCTCGTGGTCGACGACCATTACCGCTGCATCGGCCTGATCACCGTCAAAGACATCGAGAAGCGCGTCGCTTACCCGAACGCCGTCAAGGACGAGCAGGGTCGCCTGCGCGTCGCCGCCGCCACGACGACGGGCGACAGCGGCTTCGAGCGGGCCGAGCGCCTGATCGATGCCGGCTGCGACGTGATCGTGGTCGACACGGCCCACGGCCACTCCATCAAGGTGCTCGACGCGGTCGCCCGCGTGAAGCAGCTCTCGAACGCCGTGCAGGTCATCGCCGGCAACGTCGCGACCCGGGACGGCGCGCGGGCGTTGATCGATGCCGGCGCCGACGCCATCAAGGTCGGCATCGGCCCGGGCTCGATCTGCACGACCCGCATCGTGGCGGGTGTCGGCGTGCCGCAGCTGACCGCACTGATGGAGGCCGTCGAGGCCGCCGGGGAGGCCGGCATCCCGGTCATCGCCGACGGCGGCATCAAGTATTCCGGCGATCTCGCCAAGGCGATCGCGGCGGGCGCCTCGGTGGCGATGCTCGGCTCGCTCCTCGCCGGCACCGATGAGGCCCCCGGTGACGTGTTCCTCTACCAGGGCCGCTCCTACAAGTCGTACCGCGGCATGGGCTCGGTGGGTGCCATGGCCCGCGGCTCGGCCGACCGTTACTTCCAGGCCGAGGTGAACGACACCCACAAGCTCGTGCCGGAGGGCATCGAGGGTCAGGTGCCCTACAAGGGTCCGGTGGGCAACGTCCTGCACCAGCTCGCCGGTGGTCTGCGCGCCGCCATGGGCTATGTCGGCGGCGCCACGATCCCCGAGTTCCAGGAGCGGGCGCAGTTCATCCGCATCACCAATGCCGGCCTGCGCGAGAGTCACGTGCACGACGTAACGATCACCCGCGAGAGCCCGAACTATCCGTCGCGGACCTGAGGAATCGCATGCGCACGCTGATCGTCGGGGCCGGCGCGACCGGTGGTTATTACGGGGCGCGCCTCGCCGAGGCTGGCGCGGACGTCACGTTCCTGGTCCGGCCCGCCCGCGCGGCCAAGCTGGCCGCGGCGGGATTGAACGTCAGGAGCCCCCTCGGCGACCTGCATCTGCCCGATCCGCCCACCGTGACGGCCGACCGTCTGGCCGGGGCAGGGCGCTTCGACCTGATCATCCTGTCCTGCAAGGCCTACGACCTCGACAGCGCCCTCGCCGATCTGGCGCCGGCGGTGGGCGAAGGCACCGCGATCCTGCCGGTGCTGAACGGGATGTCGCATCTCGACGCCCTCGACGCCCGGTTCGGGGCTGAGCGCGTGCTCGGCGGAGCCTGCGCGATCGCCGCAACGCTCGCGCCGGACGGCGCCATCCGCCACATGAGCGAGCTGTGCAGCATCACCTACGGCGAGCGCGACGGTTCACGCTCCGCCCGGATCGAGGCGGTCGACGACCTGATGCGCGGCCTCAAGTTCCAGCCGCGGCTGAGCGACGTGATCCTGCAGGAGATGTGGGAGAAGTGGGTGTTCCTGGCGACCCTCGCCGGGGCGACCACGCTGATGCGGGCCGCGGTCGGCGACATCGTGGCGGCGCCCGGCGGGACCGCGCTCGTCGCGGCGCTCCATGCCGAATGCACCGCCGTGGCCGCCGCGAGCGGGTTCGAGCCACGGCCGGTCGTGGCCGAGCGGGCGCGGGCACAATTGACGGCTGCGGGCTCCACCTTCACGGCCTCGATGCTGCGTGACATCGAGAACAAGGGCCGGATCGAGGCCGATCACGTGATCGGCGACCTGATCGCCCGGGGCGAGCGGCTTGCGCCCGAGGCGACCTTCCCGGTCCTGACCGCGGTCTATGCCGGGCTGAAGGCCTACGAGGCCCGGCGGGCGCGGGAGACGGCCTGAACCGTCCCCCCGCGCCGACGTCTCAGTAGCGGGCGGGCGGCGGCGGCGGGGGCGGGTTGCCGTATTCGAGCTGCGTCTTGGCATCGACCGGCCGGCGGGGCGGCGGGGAGAAGTCAGGCTGGGCTGCGGGAGCACTGGCGCAGGCGGCGAGCGAGGCCGCGACGAGGGCCGCGAGGGCGACGCGAACGGTTGACGTCATGAACTGAGGTACTCCCGGGATGCGACCGGCGACGGACCGCTCTGGTCCGGAACGGGCGGATGCCATACGACACGCGACGGCCCGCATCGCGGACCATCCGCGTGGGGGTCTGCGCCGCGAACGTGCAGGAAGCTCGGCCGTATCGTGGCGGCATCGTGGGCTAAGCGTGGCCGTTTCACGTCGTCGTTGACGCATTCCGAAAGGATCCGACCGCTGACCCCCGCCGCTCGCTGCTCCGCCGCCATCGAAGTCTTGACCGATATCGCCGCGCATCGCCGGCCGGCCGCCGACGCCCTGAAGGACTGGGGTCTCGCCCATCGCTTCGCCGGGTCCGGTGACCGGGCAGGCATCGCCAGCCTCGTGTACGACGCCCTGCGGCGGCGGGCCTCGGCGGCCTGGATCATGGGCTCGGACACGCCGCGCGCCATCCTGATCGGCGCGTTGCGCCTCCAGCAGGGGCTCGCGGCCGGCTCGGTGGCCGCGCTGTTCTCGGGCGAGCGCTTCGCACCGGAGCCGCTCAGCGACGACGAGCGCGCGCGCCTCGAAGGCGGCACGCTGGAGGACGCCCCGCCCGAAGTCGCCGGGGACGCGCCGGCCTTCGTGCTTGCGGATCTCGCTGCGACGCTCGGCGACGACCTCGTTCCGGAACTGAAGGCGCTCGCCCGACGGGCGCCCCTCGATATCCGGGTCAACGCCCTGCGCGGCAGCCGCGACGCGGTGATGCCGGCGCTCGCCGCCTTCGACGCGGCCCCGACGCCCCACGCCCCCTTCGGCCTGCGCATTCCGATCGGCGCCGACGGACGCGGGCCGGCGCTCCATGTCGAATCCGAGTTTCTGGAGGGCTGGTACGAGATCCAGGACGAGGGCTCGCAGCTCGCCGCGCTCCTGGCGGCGCCGCGCGCCGGGGAGACCATCGTCGACCTCTGCGCCGGTGGCGGCGGCAAGACCCTGGCCCTCGCAGCCGAGACCGGAAATCAGGCCCGCCTGATCGCCACCGATGGCGACCCGCGTCGCCTCGCGCCGATTCACGAACGCCTGCGCCGCTCCGGCGCCGCGGCCGAGATGCGGACCCCGCGCAGCGGCAAGGCGCGCGCCGACGTGCTGGAGGATCTCGACGGCAAGGTCGATCGGGTGGTGGTCGACGCGCCGTGCACGGGGTCCGGAACCTGGCGACGCAATCCCGACGCGAAGTGGCGGCTGCGGCCCGGGAGCCTCGCGCTCCGCACGGCCGAGCAGGTCCAGGTCCTCGATCGGGCGGCCAAGCTCGTGAGACCCGGGGGGCGGATCGTCTACATCACCTGCTCGCTTCTGTCCGCGGAGAACGACGCGGCCGTGGCCGGATTGCTCTCGCGCTGGCGGGGCCGGTTCGACGTGGTCGCTCCGCAGGACGTGCTCGCGGCGGGACCGGATACCCTCCGCACGGCGGTGCGCACCACCGCCCATGGGGTGCAGATGAGCCCGCTCCGCACCGGGACCGACGGGTTCTACGTGGCCGTCATCGCGCGACGCGGCTGAGGCGCACCGCCGAGACGGAACCCGGATCGCCACCCGCGGCGTTGGACCGGCGCTCCCGTAGGAGCCGGGACGGTCCGCAGGCGGTTCCGAGATCAGCTCCAGTCCGGGAGATGCCGTTGCGCCTCGACCGCCGCTTCCTGCTCGCCGGTCTCGGTACCGCTATCGGGCTTCGCAGGGCTCAGGCGGAGATCGATGTGCCCGCGGCACCGGATCCGGCTCCGCACGAGGCGGTCCGCGCTCTGCCGCGCTCCCTGCCGGGAGCGGACCTGCAGGTCATCGACCTCTGGCCGGGCGAGCCGCCGGGCGGCGGCGCCGGACCGGCCGCGGACGGCTATCGGTATGTCGAAGGCGTGTTCGGCGATGTCACCCAGGTTGCGCGGCCCTGTCTCCTGGTCATGCGGCCGGCCAATGCCAACGGCGCAGCGATGATCGTCGCCGCCGGCGGCGGGTATGAGTTCATCGCCCTCGGCAACGAAGGCGTCCCCGTCGGTCGGGTCCTGAACGCGGCCGGCGTCACGGTCTTCCTGCTGGTCTACCGTCTGCCCGCCGAGGGCTGGGGCTCCGGGCCGGACGCCCCCCGGCAGGACGCGCAGCGTGCCCTGAGGCTGATCCGGTCCCGCGGCCCGGAATTCGGCATCGATCCCTTGCGCGTCGGCGTCCTCGGCTTCTCGGCCGGCGGACACCTGATGGGCGAGACCGCGGTCGGCAGCGCCCGCGACCTCTACACGGCCGTCGATGCCGCCGACGCCCAGCCCATCCGGCCCGGGCTCGCCGGGCTGATCTACCCGGTCATCACCATGCGCAAGCCGTTCGACCGGACCCACGCGCGCCGCATTCTGGTGGGCGACGAGGTGACGCCCGACGAGATGAAGACCTATTCGGTCGATCTCCAGGTCGGGCCGGAGACGCCGCCCACGTTTCTGGTCCAGGCGATCGACGATCCCGTCGCCGTGGCGGATCATCCGCTGCTGATGTTCTCGGCCCTGCGCAAGGCGCACGTCCTGGCCGAGCTGCATCTGTTCGAGCGCGGCGGCCACGGCTTCGGTCTCGGCGCGCCCGGAACGCCCTCGGCGGCCTGGCCCGGTCTGTTCCTGGCCTGGATCCGCCTGCACGGCTTCCTGCGGTCCTGACGGCTCAGCTCTCGCGGGTCTGCAGGCGGTGCAGTTTGGCCACCTTCGGCCGGCTGGTGCGGAACTGGCCGCGCTCCACAGCCACGAAGACCACGATCGCGATCGCGACGGTCGACAGCCACCAGATCGCGGTGAGCCCGACGCTGAGGCAGGCCACCGTGAAGGCGGCGGCGAAACAGCCCATCGCCCCCGGAACCAGGGCCGGACCGTCCCGGCCGGCCCGGCGCACCGAGGCGTAGAGCGCGAAAGCGGCGGCGAGCGCCCCGACGATGCCGAGCTCGTACCAGAATTCGAACAGCGCAGTGGTCGGCGCATTCACCGGTAGCAGCCCCACCAGGCGGCCACGCAGGGCCGTCTCGAATCCGTGACCGGTGATGAGCCGCACCGGATCGGCGGTCACCACCTTCTGCCAGCTCTTCAGCGACAGCACCGCCGGCGAGAGGGGTCCCAGGATGGCGGCGCCCACGGGCCGCGCGAGAAAGGGCAGCAGCGGCGCCACCGCGAGCAGGCCGGCCGACAGGGTGGCGGTGAGCGTCACGCCGAGGCGCGGGCGGTAGCTCGTCGCCGCGAAGGCGAGGGCGCCGACGGACAAAGCGGCGATCTGGGTTCCGTCCGGCTGGACGGTGAGGGCGAGGGCGACCAGCAGGGCGAGCCCGAGCGCCTCGCGGTCGCGGCGCCGGGACCGGAGCCACGCCAGTGCCGGCCAGAGCAGCAGGATCAGGAGCACGAGGCCGCGATCCAGCGCGCCGTCATCCGCGGTCCCGGAGGGCGCCATGTGGGCACCAAACAGCCCGAGCATGATCGCGACGATCGCCCCCGCCACGACACCCAGCGGCAGCAGGTAGAGGTTCGCCGAGCGCATGCGATCGGGAAGGGCGAGATAGCCGAGAAGGGCCAGCCCGATCGTGGCGCCCAGGTTGGCCAGCCGCTCCAGGGCCGGGCCGAGGAAGGGAGTCCAGGTCAGCGACAGGGCGGACCACAGCACCACCAGCATGCCGGCCAGGAAGGCCGGCGATGTAAGCAGCCGTTGGGTTGCGGGGCGAACCGGACGCTGGCGGCGATCGATGACGCTGGCGATGATCAGAAGGATGACGGCGATCGGGGCGAGAATCACGGTGGCACGGCGGGCGACCTGCGCTAGAACCGGCAGAACCACGAACAGGCCGAAGAATCCGATGCGGCGCAGGAGCGCGGCGGCGTCGAGCGCCGGATCGATAGTGGTAGAGTTCGACGCGCGCGGCATCTGCGCTTTCTCCCGGACCGGGACGGCCGGCTCCCTGCTCGATACGCAAGGCTCGCGCAAGCCGCTGTAGACGTTGCGCCACACCTCTCGGCGCGTTGACCGCGTTCGATCCTGAAGCGGATCCTATCGAAGGGAACAGGCGCGCAGATAGCCGCCGATTTCCGCCCACAAGGCGGCCTGCCTTTCCAGGATTGTCGCCCGAAGTGCCGCGCCGTCAAAAGCCGCCTCAAGATCGACCAGCGGCGCTTCGAGTGCAGCACGGGGGCTGCAGGACTCGACCACGGCGAAGCTCATCGTCCGGAGAATCTCTTCGAGATGGCTGTGGGCGATCGTGGCACGAGTCGAGACATTGGGAATCGCGAAGGGGCGCCCCGGCAGCACGATATCCGACACCAGCCAATCCAGCGCGTTCTTCAGAACCCCGGAGACTCCGTGCGCATATTCGGGGCTGCAGATGATGACGAGATCGGCGCCACGCAAAAACGAGACCCATTTTTGGACGGCCGCGATCTCGGACGTCTCCAAGTCGGGGTTGAAGGGCGGCAGCGACCCGAGATCGTCGTAGATCGCGAACTCGAGATCGTCGGGGCAATGCCGAGACAGTTGACGCAGGAACGCGCTGTTGACGGACGATCTGCGCAGGCTGCCGGACACGCCCGCGACGCGAAAGCGTGCCGTCGGCTTTCCTTGCTCGGGACCGAGGAGGGACGTCTCCCCCATCAGGCGGCCGTCACGGCCCCACGCGGCCGCCGGCGCACGGCCCGGCGGCCGACATCCGACGCGACCCGCCACCCGCCCCAGGCCACGAAGAACCCGATCAGACCGGCGGCGAGTCCATCGGCGCTGGTGGGTACGGCCGGGCTGAAGTCGCGATAGGCGGCCTCCGCGACGGGCAGATCGGGATCGCGCAGCATGGCGACGACGCGCCCCAGGGGGCTCGTCGCCGTCGCCAGGGCCTCCTGCTGGGCACTCAGCCGGGCGAGGCGCGCGATATCGGCGCGGGCGGCCTCGCCGCGGCGGGCCACCAGCTGGTCCGGATTGGTGCGCAGCCGATCGACGGCGCCGTCTCGGGTGGTCCCGGACGCCTCGGCGTCCGATTGCAGCACCGCCACCTGGCGGCGCAGTTCGTCCGCGGCGCCGCCGAGCCGCTGGGCATATTGCTGGGCGAATTCGGGGGCCTGAGCGGCGACCACGCCGCCGAGCAGGCCGAGCGCGAGACCGAAGGTGCGGAACACGCGGATCATGTCAGGCCTCCGGTTCGGGAATCGACCACCGACAAAGAGCACGCGGCCGGACGGGGTTCCAGCCAGGCTCGACGGCGCTCAGCCCGGAAGGGTCAGCAGGCCGGCCTTGCCGTCGGTGCAGCCGAACAGCAGCCGGCCGCCGCGACCATCCCAGGCGAGCGCCGTCACGCCGCTGCCCTGTACGGCCGGACGCACGAGCAATTCCGCCGCGTCGTTGAAGCGGACGAGCAGGATGCAGCCGTCCTCGTAGCCCATGGCCAGAACCGGCGCCTTCGGGTGGAAGGCCACGCGGGAGACCCGGGCCGGGCGGACGCCGCATTCCCGCGGCGCCTTCCCGGTCGGCCCTTCCTTCGTGTCGAAGGGCCACACGATGGCCGCCTCGGCGCCGCTGGTGGCGAGCCAGTGCCCGTCCGAGGACCACGACATCGAGCGCACCTTGCCGGGATAACCCGACATCCGCATGTGGCCGCGATCGGGCTGCAGGCGCCAGCCGTGCAGGGAATTCTCCTGCATGGTCGAGACCACGAAACGCCCGTCCGGCGACCACGTCACGTCGATATGCGAACCCTTCCAGCTGACGACCTCGGCGGGCGTTTCCAGGTTCGGGTACCAGAGGCTGACGCCGTTGTAGTGCGCGACGCCGAGCCGGTAGCCCTTGGGCGCGAAGACCAGGCCACGGGCGGTCGAGGGTGCCTCGAAGGCCTTCTCGCGGCCCTTGGCGTCCCGCGCCACGACGGTGCGGCCGGCCGACCACGCCACGGCCCCGTCCGGGTGGATCGCGAGGGCATCGATCCAGGCACCGCCCTTCGCGAGGCCCAGCTGCGCCACGCTTCCGTCGGCGCGGATGGCGACGACGCGGCCATCGTCACCGCCGGTGAGCAGGCGATCGCTTCCGCCGGCCGCGACGAGGATGCCGCTGTCCGGGTGGGCCGTAATCCGGGTCAGGGCCGGCTCCTGGGCGAGGACGACGGTCCCGTCGCTGAGGGCTAACACCGGGACTTCCTTCAGGAAGTGCGCCGCCACCACGTGGGCGCCCGGCTCCAGGGCAGCGACGTGGCTGGTGAGGGATGGAGTACTGACGGGGCTGTTCATGTCGGGGGAACCTTCGCGGCGGGCCGACCCGCGCGCAAGACCAGGAAGGCGGTAAATAGCGCCAGGCCGCCCGAGATCGCGGCGGGGACGATCAACGCGTACAGGGCGACGCGTTGATAGGCATGCGCGCCCAGAAAGGCACCGACCAGCAGCGACACCCAGACCATGCCGTCGCCAATCCAGCCGAGGGTCTCCGGTGCGGGTCAGCGCCTGCGCGATCTTCTGCCCGAGGCTGAACAGGGCACCGGTCACGAACGTGGTGCCGGCCCGGAAGCCCTTCACCTGCGCCAGAACTGCGTTCTGCGAGCCCATCGCCACGGCGACGAAGAAGGCCGCAAGGCCGAGTTCGGGCGATTCGAGGCCGAGTCCCATACCGCCCAGGATCAGCAGGGATTCGTAGCCGAGCACTGCGGGCGTCGCCCACGGACTGGGCACGAGGATCGCCAGGCCGCTGCCGAGGACCGACCCCGTGAGGAAGGCGAAGAGCAGGATCGCCGGCAGGATCATGCGATGCGGATCGGCCTCGGCGCCGAAGACCGCGAGCTGCGTGGTGTTGCCACTCATGAACGACGTGTAGAGGCCGCCGAGGCGAACGAAGCCGAGGGCATCGACATATCCGGCGAGGCCGGTGAGCAGGAGCCCGATGCCGAGTTGCCAGCGGCGGTTCATGGTTCGGCTCCCGCGCCGGCTCTCAGTAACCCTCTGTTAACCATTCGGGCGACTTCGTTCAGGGCTGCCGGGCCGCGGTTAACGCACCGCTCACCAAACCCGAGCAATTCGATGCAAGCACGGTGAACGCCGCGTCGGGAGGGGCCGTTGCCCCTGCGATCCGGTCCGGGGCCGTCGTGCCCCCGCCGGGTGAGTGGGAGTTGCGTCATGGTTCCGTTCGCCGCCGCTTTCGTCTGCCCGTCCATCCCGGTCCCGGACCAGGCCTTGGCCACGATCCTCGTCGTCGAGGATGAGCCGACCGTGTGCGAACTGGCTGCCGAGGCACTGCTCGGCGAAGGCTATCGGGTGCTCACCGCGGCCGATGCCTGGGAGGCCGAGGCGATCCTCGCCCGCGAGAGCGTCGACCTGCTCTTCACCGATATCGATCTGGCCCGCAACACGGACGGCCTGTCCCTGGCGCGGCGGGCGCGCCGGCTCTGCCCCGAACTCCCGGTGGTGTACACCTCCGGCGGCCGGGCCTTCCTTCCGGCGTGCGAGGCCGTTCCGGGCTCGGTGTTCGTGCCGAAGCCGTATCGCCCGAGCCAGCTCGTGTCCCTCGCGCAGGATGTCCTGCGCGCCACCCTCCTGCACGCCGTCTGAACCGGAACTCCGAGGACAATCCGCCATGTGGCGCACCCTTCCCGCACTCGGCCTCGCTCTCGCCGTCGCGGCCGCAGCTTCGCCCGCCCGGGCCGCCTGTGACGTGAAGGGCGCGCAGATCGAGGAGGCGATCGCCAAGAAGAGCGCGCTGCGCGAAGATGCCAATGCCCAGCTGGTGCGCGACCTGCGGACGCTGCGCGATGCCGCGATCGTCCTCGAGACATACAAATTCCCCGGCGAGTGCGAAGTCCTGCTCGGGATCGTGCGGTCGCTTCTGGCCAACCCGAGCAAGACCATCGAGCAGGGCGGGGACACCGACGAGGAGAAGGCCGAGGACCTGATCGAGGCGCGTGAGCCCAAGGACGCCGCCGGCAGCCCGAAGGCCAAGTGACCCGCGACGCACGACCCGCGCACGCGGCTGCCGGCCCGGCGCCGAAGCGGTCGGTCGCGCGCCTGCGCGCCGGAGCCGTGCCCGTCAGCGCTCCTCGCCGGCACTCGCCCCGATCTTGGCGCGCGCCAGTGCCCGGCTGAGCTTGGCGGCGATCTGGTCGCGCAGCACATCGGCCATCTCGATATCCACGAGGCGCCAGCTCAGGCCGCGCAGACGCAGCCGGATGCGCGTGCGCTCGGCCCGTGCGCCCTCGGGCGGGATCGGGATCACCACGGCGCGGAACCCGCGCATCTCCAGCGCGCCGTAATAGGGCATGAGCCGTCCGAGGCTGCGGATCGCCAGTCCCTCCGGGCGCGCGCCGGCGGGCCGCTCCACGTCGAGCTTGTCGGGCCAGCCGTTGGCGAGGAGATCCATCACCGTGTCGGGCGTCACCATCGTCTCGGCCAGGGCCAGGGCGAGGCCGTAGGCCGCATCGTTGAGGCGCTGGCGGTCGCGGGGTTCCAGATCCGGATCGGTCTCGGATGCGATGCGCATCGCTGCCGTGATCTGACGGACCAGAGACAGACGCAGCGTCCGGAAGTTGACGTGGCTCTCGACATAGGCGGCGTCGTGACGGCGCACCGCCTGCGCGAGGTCGTAGAGCGACCAGAGCGGGCTCATCGTGAAGACGAGCCACGCGAGGGCGAGGGCGAGGGGGACCGCGAGCCAGCGCACGGCCTCAGAGCCCCGTCCGCGCGGTCATGGCCGGGTCGCCCACCGATCGAGGTCGGAGAACGCCGCGACCACGCCCTCGTAGACCGGCCGCTTGAACGGGACGATGAGATCGGGGAGTTCTGAGAACCGCGCCCAGCGCCACGCGTCGAATTCCGCCTTGTGGGCGCCGCCGCCGGGGCTGAGCACGTCGATCAGGTCTTCGCTGCCCAGAAAGCCGTAGGCGAACCACTTCTGCTTCTGGCCGCGATACCGGCCCTTCCAGGCCTGCTTCATCACCGCGGGCGGCAGGTCGTAGGCGAGCCAGTCCGGAAGTTCGGCGAGGAGCTTCACCGCCTCGGGGGGCACGTTGGTCTCTTCGTAGAGTTCGCGGCGCGCGGCCGCCTCGGCCTCCTCGCCGGGATCGATGCCACCCTGTGGCATCTGCCACATGTGCGGCCCGGCAACGTGCTCGGGGCCGGCATCCTTGCTGCGACGCCCGACGAACACGCCGCCGGACGGCGCGATCAGGGTGATGCCCACGCAGGGCCGATAGGGCAGGGTGCCGTCCGGATCCGAATCCATCGTCATCGGAACGACCATAGGTCAGCCCTGGTCGATGCGGCAACGGCGCGCAAGTCTTCGGCGGTCGGGCCGCCCTCGGATCGACTTGCTGGGACTTGAGGCACGCCTGCTCTCAATCCGCCGTTGAAACCCGCTTGTCGCGGGCGCCGCGGAGCGCCACGCTCGCCGGCACGAGGCGAAGACCGCGCCCGTCGATCTCCTTCGCCCAACGCGCGATCCGGTCGACGCTGAGCATCGTGCCGCTCGCCGAGACGAGGACGAAGCCGTTGGCGCGGGCCTTGGCCTCCGCCTGCGCGAGGGCCGCGTCGATGGCGTCCGCGCGCGGCGTCGCGTCGAGAACGATCTCTGCGCGGGCGATCGGCGTCCGGCTCTTGCTGGCCGGCGCCGTCGCGGCTTTCGGCGCCGTGCCGTCGTCGAGGAAGCCGAGGCCCCGTGCGCCGATCTCGCGCAGGATCGGCTCGAAGGCGGCATCGGCCATCAGCTTGGAGCCCATGAAATTCGCGACGCCGACATAGCCCGGAAAGCGGGCCATCGCCCAGGCGAGGCGGTCGGAATTCTCCGGACCCTTGAGGGCCGTCAGCAGGGTCTGCGGCCCCGGATCGCTATCGGGATAGTCGAACGGCTCCATCGGGACCTGCAGGAAGACCTCGTGGCCGGCATCCCGGGCGCGCGCGGCCGCGCGCTCGGCCTCGCCGCCATAGGGCAGGAAGGCGAGACTCACCGCGGCGGGTAGGCGTGCGGTGGCGCCGGCGGTGGCAGACTGGCCGACACCCAGGCCGGTCACGACGATGGCGATGCGCGGGCCGGTGCCGGGCTCCTCGGGTCGGGCGTAGACGTCGAGGGCGCGCACGCGGCCTTCGCCGAGCTTCGGCATGAGGCCATGACGCCCCGTTTCGCTGATGCGCGGGTCCGGAGCGGGCGCGAGACGGGGTGCGGTCGGCGGCGGCACGCGGATCACGACCGCTTCGCTCGGTCCGCTGCCGGGCGGCCGCACGACGGTCACGCCGGATGCGGTCTCGATCTCCTCGGCGCTGCGTTGAAGCGGTGCCGTGCCCGGTGTGGTGGTGACGATCTGCGCCTGCGGGGCGGGCGGCGCCTGAACGGTCGGCCGCACCGCGGGCTCGCGCATCGCGATGGCGACCTGGACCCGGGGCTCGCCGCCCTGGGGATCACCGAGGACGAGGACCAGTCCGGCGGCCACCGCGAATCCGGCGGCGATCGCGGCGGCAGCCACCCGGGGTCGCCGGACAGTCGCGATCAGCCGCCCGAACCGGCCCTTGGGCTGTTCCGGCGCCTTCGCCTCCGGCACCCCGAGGGGGCGCGTGAGGATATCGTCGGTGGACTCGGTCAAGGGGATCTCGATGCGGGATCACGGCCCCCGCGCCTTCTGACACGGCGCCGTCTCCCGGGGACCATTGCCGGCCGGTATGGTTAACGTTCCGCTAACGCCCGGACCGGGAAAGAAAATCCCGCCCGGCAGGACGCCGGACGGGATCGGGTCGCATCTGCCGCGCGTCCGCGCGATCAGTTCGGAAGGCTGGGCTTCTGCTGCTGGGCGGCGGGCGTCCCGTTGGCGGCGCCCTTCTGGATGCCGTGCAGGAAGTCGACGGCCGAGATCAGCTGCTTGTCCTTGGCCGGATCCGGCGGGACGTAGGCGGAGGAACCGCCGCGCTCGTCGGTATCCTTCTGCTTCAGGTGGCCCTTCAGCCCGGCCTCGCCCTTGGTCTCGTCCTTGCCCTTCAGCTCGTCGGGCACGTCCTGCAGGACCTCGACGTCCGGCTCGATGCCCTTCGCCTGGATCGAGCGGCCCGACGGCGTGTAGTAGCGCGCCGTGGTGAGCCGGAGCGCGCCGGAGCCGCCGAGCGGGATGATCGACTGCACCGAGCCCTTGCCGAAGGAGCGCGTCCCCATGATGGTCGCGCGCTTGTGATCCTGCAGGGCGCCAGCCACGATCTCCGAGGCCGAGGCCGAGCCGCCGTTCACCAGCACCACGACCGGCTTGCCCTTGGTCAGGTCGCCGGCCTTGGCCGAGAAGCGCTGCGTCTCGTCCGGGTTGCGGCCGCGGGTGGAGACGATCTCGCCGCGGTCGAGGAACGCGTCCGACACCATCACGGCTTGGTCGAGCAGGCCGCCTGGGTTGTTGCGCAGGTCGATGACGTAGCCCTTGATCTTGTCGGCGCCGATGTCGCTCGACAGCTTGTCGATCGCCGCCCGCATGCCGTCGAAGGTCTGCTCGTTGAACTGGGTCAGGCGGATGTAGGCGACGTCGCCACCCTCCACCTTCGAGCGCACCGGCTTGATCTTGATGACGTCACGGGTGAGCGTGACGTCGATCGGATCCTTCGATTCCTTGCGGGAGATCTTGAGCTTGACGCTCGAGTTCACCGGGCCGCGCATCTTGTCGACTGCCTGATTCAGGGTCAGGCCCTGCACCTGGTCGTCGTCGATCTGCGTGATGACGTCGTTGGCGAGCAGTCCGGCCTTGGCGGCGGGCGTGTCGTCGATCGGCGTGACGACCTTGATCAGGCCGTCCTCCATCGTGACCTCGATGCCGAGCCCGCCGAACTCGCCGCGGGTGGTGGTCTGCATGTCGCGGAACGCCTTGGCGTCCATGTAGCTCGAATGCGGATCGAGGGAGGTCAGCATGCCGTTGACGGCCGCCTCGATCATCTTCGATCTCGTCCGGCTTCTCGACGTAGTCGGTGCGGACCTTCTCGAAGACGTCGCCGAACAGGCTGAGCTGGCGATAGGTCTCGGCCGACGCGGCGACGGCCCGCGGACCCGACAGGAAGTCGGTCTGGGTGGCCACCATGGAGGTGCCGGCACCCAGGAAGGCGCCGAGCATGATCAGGGAAGTCTTGCGCATCAGCCGCGAACCTTCTCGCCAAGTACCGTATTGTTCGGGCTCTTCGCCCACCACGGCTCCGGATCGATGGAGCCGCCGTCCTTCTTGAACTCGACGTACAGGGTTGGATCGCCCTCGGACCCCGCGGAGCCCGCGCCCTTGTCGCCCATGCCGCCGACCGGTTCGCCCGCAAGCACGAACTGGCCGACCTCGACGCTGATCTGATCCATCCCCGCCAGCAAAAGATAGTAGCCGTCGCCAGCGTTGATGATCAAGAGTTGCCCGTAGGACCGGAACGGCCCCGCGAACTGGACCCACCCGTCCGCCGGCGAGGACACGGACGCCTTCGGACGGGTCGTAAACGACACCCCGCGGGTCGTTCCGCCGTTGCCATCGGGCTGATTGAACCCGCGCGCGACGCGTCCGCTCACCGGGCGCGGCACTTCGCCCCGCGCCTCGGCAAAATGCACTTTCGGGGCCAGTCGGGCCGGATCGCGGAACCCGGCCGCGGCGAAGCGTTCCTGGGTGACCCGCACTTCCCGCTCGGCCGCCGCCTTGGCCTCCTCGGCGCTACGCTTGGCGGCGGCGACCTCGGCTTCCGTCCGGTCCAGCAGGTCCTTCAGGCTCTTGGCCTGTGCGCCCAGCTCGGCGGCGCGGCGGCGCTCGGCGGAGAGCCCGCTCTCGACCTCGGCCTGCCGCGCGCGGCGGGCGGCGACCAGTGCCTGGAGCCGCTGCTGCTCCCGCGCCCAGCCGGCGAGGTCGTTGGACAGGCCTTCCTTATCCTGCGCGATCAAACCGCGCAGCCTGATCATTTCCGCGAGATCGGCCGCCAGCGTGTCCACCTCGCCGCGCAATTCCGGCACCACCGCACCGAGCAGCATCGAGGTCCGGATCGCGGCGAGCACGTCCTCGGGGCTCACCAGCACGGCCGGCGGCGGGCGCCGGCCCATACGCTGGAGAGCGGCCAGGATCTCCGCGACGATGCCGCGCCGGCCCTGGAGCGAGTGCCGGATCGCGGCTTCGCTCTCACTCATCGCCTTCAGGCGCTCTTCCAGGCGGCTGAGCCGGTCCTCCGTAGCCTGCGCCTGCCGGCCGGCATCCAGAAGCGCGGCGTCGAGCTTGGCCCGGTCGGACCCGATGGCGGCGATCTCACCCTCGAATTGGGTCCGCTGGCCGGCGCTGGCGGCGAGCGCGTCCTGCACCCGCTTCAGGTTCTCGGCCCGCCGCGCCCGTTCCTCGTCGGCGCGCTGGATGGCGCCGGCATCCGTCGGCGGCGGCGCTTCGGCCCGCGCGACCGCACCGCACGCGACGAGGGTCAGGAGGGCGAGGGCCGGGAGCGCCCGCCGGGGCGCCGGGTCCGCGGCGGAGCCGATGTCGAGGATCGCCACGGCGGCTCAGCCCGCCTCGCCGCGATGATACGGGTGCCCGGCCAGGATCGTCAGAGAACGGTAGAGCTGTTCGAAGGCGAGCACGCGCACGAGTCCGTGGGGCAGGGTGGCGGCCCCGAACGACAGGATCAGCTCCGCCTTCGTCCGAATTGAGGCGTCCAGGCCGTCCGGGCCACCGATCAACACCACCAGCGCCGGACGGGCGGCATCGCGCCACGTCGCGATCCGGTCGGCGAGCGCCTCGCTCCCCAGGTCGGCGCGACCGCGCTCGTCGTAGGCGATCAGGACGCCGCCGGGTGGCAGGTGAGCCGTGATCACGGCCGCCTCCTCGGCGCACCGGTCGACGGCCCGGCGGGCGCGAGATTCCGGGACTTCGACGCTGTCGCAGGCCGGGAAGCCGAGGCCGCGACCGAGTTGGGCGGCGCGGTCGCGATAACGTGACGCGAGTTCGCGCTCCGGTCCGGCCTTCAGTCGCCCGACCGCTGCGAGGATCAGGCGCACGGGCGTCTCAAACCTAGCTAGCCGCGATTCCCACCGGCCGATCAGCGCCCCACATCTTCTCGAGATTGTAGAAGCCGCGAACCTCGGGGCGGAAGATGTGCACGAGCACGTCGCCGGCATCGATCAGCACCCAGTCGCAGGCCGGAAGGCCTTCGACCCGCGCGTTTCCGAAGCCGCGCGTCTTCATCTCCTGGACGATCTTGTCGGCGATCGAGCCGACGTGCCGCTGCGAGCGGCCCGACGTGATGATCATCGTATCGGCGAGCGACGTCTTCCCGGCCAGATCGATCGCGATCGTCTCCTCGGCCTTCATGTCGTCGAGGCATCCGAGGGCGAGCGCCTTCAGGTCGTCCGAACGCGCCTGACCGGGTTCGGCCGGGGCGTGGACTGGAGTGCGGATCGTCTCCGTGCGGCTGGTCTCGGGCAGAGTCCTGGTTCCTCGTTTGCCGCGCAGCGACGTCAGGCCTCGCGGGATACCATGAAATTGGCGGTATCGGGCCTCGATTGCAACCGCGCCGCCGCGGGTCGACCCACGCTTCCGCGCATTCCCTCGCGAATCTGGGTCGACGACAGGGGCGAGCGGGGACCGTGCAGGAACACCCAGGCCGGCGGCGGCCGTGGTGCGAGGGTGGGAGCCGCCACCTCGGGGATCCGGGCGCCGACGAGACGTCTTGCGGCCCGCGCGGTCAACGGCGTCATGGTGAAGCCGGGCCGGTCGATGACGGCGATCGGCATAAGCCGCGCGATCTCGGCGAAGCCCTTCCAGCGGTGGAAGGTGGCGAGCAGAATCGGCTCCCATGATCCAGACGAAGTGAACGCCCGGGTGCCGGCGCGTAAGGAAGCGCAAGGTCTGGACCGTGAAACGGACGCCCAGGACCGCCTCGAAGCCGGTCACGGCGATCCGCGGATGCCGGGCGAGGCGCCGCGCCTGGCCGCAGCGCTCCTCCACGGTGGGAAGGGCGTTCCGGCTCTTCAGCGGGTTTCCGGGACTGACCAGCCACCAGACCCGATCGAGGCCGAGCCGACGCAGCGCCGAGAGGGTGACGTGCCGGTGTCCGAGATGGGCTGGGTTGAAGGATCCGCCGTAGAGGCCGATCCGCATGCCGGCAGCGGACGGCGGCAGGATCAGCCGCACGCCGGACCTTCAGCGCGGTTCACGGGCGGGTCTGACCGTTGCCGTGGACGCGGTACTTGAACGTGGTCAGCTGCTCGACGCCCACCGGCCCGCGCGCGTGCATCCGCCCGGTGGCGATGCCGATCTCGGCGCCGAAACCGAACTCGCCGCCATCGGCGAACTGCGTGGAGGCGTTGTGGGTCACGATCGCCGAATCGACTTCGGCCAGGAAGCGGGTCGCCTCGGCATCGTCCTCGGTGATGATCGCGTCGGTGTGATGCGAGCCGTAGGTCTCGATATGCTCGATCGCCGCAGCGATCCCATCGACCATGCGCACCGCAATGATCGCGTCGAGATACTCGGTATGCCAATCCTCCTCGGAGGCGGCGGTCACCCGCGGGTCGACGGCGCGCGTCTCGGCATCGCCGCGAACGGCGCAACCGGCGTCGAGCAGCGCGTGGACCAGCGGCGCGAGATGCGTCGCCGCGCAGGCGCGGTCGACCAGCAGGGTCTCGGCGGCGCCGCAGACGCTCGTGCGCCGCATCTTGCTGTTCAGCAGAACGGCGCGCGCCATGTCGAGGTCGGCCGCCGCGGCGACGTAGACGTGGTTGATGCCGTCCAGATGGGCGAAGACCGGCACGCGCGCTTCCGCCTGGACGCGCTCCACGAGGCCGCGGCCGCCCCGGGGTACGATCACGTCGACGCATCCGTCGAGGCCGGCGAGCATCAGCCCGACGGCGGCGCGGTCACGGGTCGGAACCAGCTGGATCGCGTCCTCCGGAAGGCCGGCATCGGCGAGGCCGCGGCTCATGGCCCGCGCGATCGCCATGGCGCTGCGATGGCTGTCGGAGCCGGCCCGCAGGATCGCGGCATTGCCGGCCTTGAGGCATAGCGCGCCGGCATCGGCGGTCACGTTCGGGCGCGCTTCGAAGATCACGCCCACGACGCCGAGCGGCACGGCGATGCGCTCGATCAGCAATCCGTTGGGACGCTCGATCGCGGCGAGCTGACGCCCGACCGGATCGGCCAGCGAGCCGACCTTCTCCACGGCATCCGCGATGCCGGCGAGGCGCCCGGCATCGAGGGTGAGGCGGTCGATCAGCGCGGCGCTCTGGCCGGCGGCGCGAGCGGTGGCGACATCCCGGGCGTTCTCGCTCAGGATCTCCTCGCGGCTCGCCCGGATCCGTTCGGCGATCAGCTTGAGGGCCACATCCTTGGTCCGCGCCGAGGCGAGCGCCATCCGACGGGCCGCGGCTCGGGCGCGGCGGCCGATGGCGGCCATCTGCTCCGGCAGGGAGTCGGCCTCGGCGAAGTCCGATCTCAGGTTCAGGACGGGCACGCTGGCGTCCTCGCTTCGCGGCAGCCTCGACAGGGCCGCCATGGGGTCAGCGCCGTCTTTGCATATCGGGCGCCGTCCCGACAAGGGTGCCGAAGCACCTGTGGGGACAATGATCGGATCTATGAAGATTGTAGATCCACACAAACAAGCTGATGATTTCTAGAACAATGCCAAATCATCCCGGTGCACCATCCAGGCGCGGCCGGGATAGTTCAACAGTTCCGGGATGCGCGCGCTCGGATGACCGATGATCAGTCCAGCCTCGGCGCTGTCATACGCGACCAGACCGCGCCCGAGGATCCGCCCCTCGGGATCGCGGATCATCACGGCGTCGCCACGGGAGAAGTTGCCCTCGATCGCCCGGACACCGACCGGAAGCAGGCTGGCGCCGCTGCGCAGGGCCTGCAGGGCGCCCGTGTCGATCGTGAGGGTGCCCCGCGGCTCCAGCGAGCCCGCGATCCAGGTCTTCCGGGCGGCCGTGGGGGTGGAGCCGGACAGGAACCACGTGCAGCGCGCGCCCTGTCGCACGGCCTTCAGCGGGTTCTTTCCGCGTCCGTCGGCGATCACGAGGTGCGTGCCCCCGGAGGCCGCGATCTTGGCCGCCTCGACCTTGGTGCGCATGCCGCCCCGCGACAGCTCGGAAGCCGGACCGCCGGCCATGGCCTCGATTTCGGGCGTGATGCGTTCGACCACCGCGAGGTGGCGGGCCTCCGGATCGCTCTGGGGCGGCGCTGTGTAAAGTCCGTCGATATCCGAGAACAGGACCAGCACGTCGGCGTCGATCATGGTGGCGACCCGCGCGGCGAGCCGGTCGTTGTCGCCGTAGCGGATCTCGGAGGTCGCCACCGTGTCGTTCTCGTTGACCACCGGCACCGCGCGCATCTCGAGGAGCTTCAGCACGGTCGCCCGGGCGTTGAGGTAGCGGCGGCGCTCCTCGGTGTCCTGAGGAGTCACCAGGATCTGTCCGGCGACGATCCCGTGATGGCCCAGCGCTTCGGCCCAGTGACGTGCCAGGGTGATTTGACCCACCGAGGCCGCGCCCTGGCTCTCCTCCAGGCGCAGGGCGCCGGGCGGCAGCCCGAGCACCGTCCGGCCGAGGGCGATGCTGCCCGAGGAGACGACGAGGACATCGACGCCGCGCGCGTGCAGCTCGGCGATGTCTTCGGCTAGGGCCGCGAGCCACGCGTGCCGCAAGCGGCCGGCGGCCCGGTCCACCAAGAGGGCCGAGCCGACCTTGATGACCACGCGGCGGAATTCTTCGAGGGCAGGGATTTCGGGGGCAGGGATCATGGTTCCAGCAGAGTCGCGCCGATAGGAGCGGTGTGAACGAAGAGCAGACCCTTGAACAGCCGCCCGGACACGGGTGCAGGCCGCGATACCGCGCCGGTCGCCGGTGGTCGCTACCGCGACGGCCGGCCTCGCACCCGCGGACGTCTCAGCGATCTCGAACGCGCGCCTGACGCCCCGGCAGAGGCATCCTGGTCACGGTTCCCAAGCCGCCACCGGCTGCCGCTCCGCCTCCGCGCTGGCGTCGATTTCAGCTTGGAGCGCCCGAAGCGCCTCGGGCACGCCCTTGCGGCTCGCCGAGGACAGGACCAGCGGCGCGCGACCGGCCGCGCGCTTCAGCTTGGCCACCTGACTCTTGAGCGTCTCGGCATCGAGGGCATCGGCCTTGGAGAGCGCGACGACCTCGGGCTTCTCGGCGAGGCCGTTGCCGTAGGCCTCGATCTCGCCGCGGACCAGCTTGTAGGTCTTGCCGGCATGCTCGCTCGTGCCGTCAACGAGATGCAGCAGCACGCGGCAGCGCTCGACATGGGCGAGGAACCGGTCTCCGAGCCCGACGCCCTCATGGGCGCCCTCGATCAGGCCGGGGATATCGGCGAGTACGAATTCGCGCCCATCCGAGCGTACGACCCCGAGCCCGGGGTGCAGGGTCGTGAACGGATAATCGGCGATCTTGGGCTTGGCCGCCGTGACGCTCGCCAGGAAGGTCGACTTGCCGGCGTTCGGCAGACCGACGAGGCCGGCATCGGCGATCAGCTTCAGCCGCAGCCAGATCCACATCTCCTGGCCTTCCAGGCCGGGATTGGCGTGCTTCGGGGCGCGGTTGGTCGAGGTCGTGAAATAGGCGTTGCCGAAGCCGCCGTTGCCGCCCTTGGCGAGGCGGATCCGCTGTCCGACCTCGGTCAGGTCGGCGAGCAGGGTCTCGCCGTCTTCGGCGAAGATCTGCGTACCGGCCGGCACCTTCAGGACCGTGTCGGCACCGTTGGCGCCGTGGCAGTTCGAGCCCATGCCGTGCTCGCCCTTCTTGGCCTTGAAGTGCTGCTGGTAACGGTAGTCGATCAGGGTGTTGAGCCCTTCGACGCACTCCACCCAGACATCGCCGCCGCGTCCGCCGTCGCCGCCGTTCGGGCCGCCGAACTCGATGAACTTTTCCCGCCGGAACGAGACGCAGCCGGGACCGCCGTCACCGGAGCGGACATAGACCTTGGCTTCGTCGAGGAACTTCACGGTTCGAATCCCTAATCGGGTGCGGATCCGCGACCCGCACCATCATCCAGTCGGCGGTCGCCGGCAACCGCCGGCCCCGCCTGACCGCCTCGGCGGCCCGTGTCATGGCTTCTGTCATGGCCGGCGTCTCCGCCGGCGCGGAAACCGACATCGGCCACTGTCGCCGCTCCAGTCGGAACAGATCCACGGGCAATGCCTCGCCGCGAGCCGGAAAATTCCGGGTCTCCGTGCCGGAGTGCTGGAAACCGCAAGCCTCCAGAACGCGTCGGGATGCCGGATTGACGATCCGCGCCGACGCGGCGAGCTCCTCTCCGCCGGCATAGGCGAAGAATGCGTGGCAGAGCGCCGAGACCGCCTCGCGCATCAGGCCGCTGCCCCAGTAGGGCTGACCGAGCCAATAGCCGAGTTCGGGCACCGCGCCGATGCCATCGTCGATGCTGACGATTCCGATCAGCTTCGCCGGCGCTGCGCGCAGCGCCAGGGCGAGGGTGAGGCCGGTTCCCGCGGCGTTCCCCGCACGGGACTGAAGCAGGAAGGCATCCACGACCGGGGCCGGGAGCGGGTTCGGCACCCGCGCCAGCATCGCGGCGACCGAGGGGTCGCCGGCAAGACTCAGGATCGCGGCTCGGTCCTTGTCAGTGGGCCAGCGCAGCCACAGCCGCCGGGTCTCGATGCGGAAGACGTCATCACGGGTCAGATCGGGGAACATCGTGCCCTCGCAGGGCGGCGTTCCCGGCTCCGGGGCACCGCCTCAAGACGACGAAGGGGAGGATGGCGTCCCATCCTCCCCGGTGTTCCGTCCGAACCGGCCCGTCAGGGGCTCGGGAACGACGTCTCCGGTCCGGTGTGGGACACCGGGCGGGACGCCAGCTTCGCCGCTTGGGCGCCCGCCTGTTATTCCGCGGCCTCGGCCAGCGGCGCTACGGCCACGAAGGCGCGCCCACGGCGCGTCTCGAAGCGGACATGGCCCGGTACCAGCGCGAAGAGCGTGTGGTCCTTGCCCATGCCGACATTGGCGCCGGGATGCCATTTGGTGCCGCGCTGACGCACGATGATGTTGCCCGGAATCTACGGCTTCCGAGCCGAACTTCTTCACGCCGAGGCGCCGGCCTTCCGAGTCGCGACCGTTGCGGGACGAGCCGCCTGCCTTCTTGTGTGCCATGAGATGAACTCCGAATTCTGATGGGTTCGATGCGGTCGCGGATCAGGTCCTCAGGGACCCTGACGCGCCCAGCGTCTGGCGTGCGTCAGGCCGAAATGCCGGTGATGCGCACGACCGTGTGGTCCTGGCGGTGGCCGCGCTTCCGGCGTGAGTTCTGCCGGCGGCGCTTCTTGAAGGCGATGACCTTCTTGTCGCGACCGTGGCGCACGATCTCGCCGGTGACGCTGATGCCCGTCAGGGTCGGGGCGCCGACCTGGGTCGCGCCTGCGCCATCGGCGAACAGGAGGACCTCGCCGAAGGTCACGGCCTCGCCGGCCTCGCCGGCCAGGGTGGCGATGGTGATGGTGTCGTTGGCGGCGACGCGGTACTGCTTACCGCCCGTCTTGATGACTGCGAACATCGTTCTCTCGTGTTCTCGAACGGCCTCCGGGGAGACTGCCCTGGACCGGCTTCTTGTTTGAAGTCATTGCACGAGCTTGAGCCCGGACAACGCGAAACGCGCGGACCCCGATAGAGGCCGCGCGCTGTGCGGTGTCACTACGGGGCTGCTGCATCCTGTCAATCCTCGCGGGCGTGCGGCGCGGGCGAGGGGTGGTGCGCGCACCGGGTCATCGGATCGGCGCGCCGGTCGCCAGGATGCCCTTGGCGACGGTACCCTCTGGGCCGAACGACGCCAGCGCCGCACTGCACCAGGCCTCGCGGCCGTCCGCCGCTAGCTGCTGGCGCACCTGCGTGGCGCGGGTCCGCAGCTTCTCCTGAAGCATGGGTTCCTGGCTGGCATTCAGCGCGCGGCGAGACGAAGCGTGGTGAGCTGTCCGGCTCGCACCTGGACGCCGGGACACGCCTGCTCGGCGATGATGGTGGTGGCCGCCGCTGCCGCGTAATTGTCCAGGGGCGAGGTCGCGACCGCAGGCGCGGTTGGCTGGGCCGGCGCCGGGGCCTGGGCGCAGACCGACCCGGTGACGGCCAGGGCCAGGATCGTCCCGAGGACACTGGGCTTCCGCACGGCTCAAACCTCCACGGTGGTGCCGACCTGCGCGGTGATGCGCCCGTAATGCTCGGGGCGGCGATGCCGGGCGAAGTCGAAGATCGTGCTCTTGCCGAATGCGCAGGCGGCAAAGTCGCAGGACGCCGTGATCAGCTCGTCGTCCTCCGTCTCGGCCCGGGCGATCACGACGCCGTCGGGATCGACGATGATCGAGCCCCCATCAGCGGATGTCCGTCCTCGAGGCCGGCCTTCGCGACCCCGATCACGTAGGTCGCGTTCTGGTAGGCGCCCGCCTGGAGCGACAGGTCGGAGTGAAACAGGCGTTTCGCCAGCCCCTCGGCGCCGTTCTGGCTGTTCACCGACGGAGTGTTGTAGCCGATCATGACCAGCTCGACGCCCTGCAGACCGAGGCACCGATAGGTCTCGGGCCAGCGCCGATCGTTGCAGATCGCCATGCCCATCACGACGCCCTCGTTGCGCCAGACCGGGAAGCCGAGATCGCCGGGCTCGAAGTAGCGCTTCTCCAGGTGCTGGTGCGTCCGCTCCGGATCGTAGTCACTGTGCCCCGGCAGGTGGATGTTCCGGTAGGTGCCGATGATCCGGCCCGCCCGGTCGGTCAGGATCGCGGTGTTGAAGCGCCGGCCCTCCGGCGTCAGCTCGGCGTAGCCGAAGGAGATCGCGATCCGCAGGTCCCGTGCCCGGTCGAAGAGGGGAGCCGTGGCGGCATTCGGCATGGCGCGCTCGAAGTACCGGTCGGCCTCGGCGAGATCCGCCATGTACCAGCGCGGGAAGAAGGTGGTCAGCGCCAGCTCGGGATACACCAGCATCTCGACGCCCGCGGCCGCGGCCCGCTCAAGCAGGGCGATCATCCGGGCGACGACGGCGTCGCGGCCGTCGCCCCGCTGGATCGGACCCATCTGGGCGCCGCCGACGACGAGCTTGGTCATGCCTGGCCATCCTTCTGCTGCGGTGCCGCGACGGCGGCTGGCGACACCCGGCTTTGCAGGGCGTCACCGGTTCGGTCAGGGCGCGGCCTTGAACTCGCCCTCGATGCGCAGGCTCACCTCGTCACCGAGCTGCGGCAGATAGGCGTTGATGCCGAATTCGGAGCGCTTGATGACCGCCCGTCCGTCAAAGCCCACCGTATAGCGCTGATCCACCGGATGGATGCCGGCCTGATTGAAGGTCGCGTCGATCGCGAAGGGCCGGACGGTGCCGCGCAGGTTCAGATCGCCCGTGATCCGAGCCGTGGTCGGGCTGGTGGGTTCGACCTTGGTAGCCGTGAACATAGCGGTCGGAAACTTGACCGTATCGAAGAAGTCGGGCGCCGCAAGGTGCTCGTTCAGCCGCTGGCTGCCGGTGATCACGCCGCCCAGGGGCAGGCTCACCTCCAGTCGGCTCTTCTCGGGGGCCTTCGGATCGAGCTCGAGTTTGCCCGCCACGCCGGTGAACTGACCGTAATAGGTCGAGTAGCCGAGATGCGAGACCGACCACGTGATCTTTCCGTGATCCGGATCGAGGACGTAGGCGCCCGGCCGCACCTGGGTCGGGTCGGCACTGGGTGCCACCGGAGCGGCCGGATCGTCCGCCGCCCGGGCTGGACCGAGGCTCAGCAGGCCGATCAGGGCGAGTAGTGGCGCGCGCATGGTCATCCCCCAAGGCCCGGCCAAGCTCGGCCGACGCCGCGCCCGTAGTTTCATGATCGTCCCGCGCGCTCAAGCATGTCTGGCGGAGGACGCCGCGCTTCTGTAGGCATCCCGCGACAGCGGCAGGCGTGGCATGATCGGCAAGCTCAGGGGCGTCGTGGATTCGTTCGGCGAGGACTTCGTGATCCTCGACGTCTCCGGGGTCGGCTACATCGCGCATTGCTCGGCGCGGACGCTGCAGCGCATGCCCAAGGTCGGCGAGCCCGCAGAGCTGTCGATCGAGACGCATGTCCGCGAGGATATGATCCGGCTCTACGGTTTCCGCTCGGATGCCGAGCGGGAGTGGTTCCGCCTGCTCCAGACCGTGCAGGGCGTCGGCGCGCGGGTCGCGCTCGGCGTGCTGTCGGTGCTGGAACCCGAGGCCTTGGCGGGTGCGATCGCCACCGGCGACAAGGGCGCGATCAGCCGGGCTCCCGGCGTCGGACCGCGGCTGGCGGCTCGCCTGGCGGCCGAGCTGAAGGACAAGGCTCCGGCCTTCGCGCCGCTCGATCCGGCGCTGGTCGCGCTGGCGGGCGCCGTCGCAGAGGGCGCGGCGCCTCAGCCAGTGGCCGACGCCGTCTCGGCCCTGATCAATCTCGGCTACCCGCAGGTCCAGGCGGCCGCCGCCATCGCCGCGGCCGTCAAGGCCGCAGGGGAGGGCGCCGAGGCCAAAGTGCTGATCCGGCTCGGCCTGCGCGAGCTCGCCCGCTGACACCCAACAAAACAGTTGGGGCACGGTTGAATCGGCTGCCCTTGACCCGCGAAGGCCGCGGTGCCATGTCGACCGCGGCCAATAAAGCATTGAAAAGCCAGCTACTTTTCAATTCTTCTAAACTGCCGCGGGTGCCCGGAGGAGTCCTCGACGACCCTTCCGGACGCGGGGATGACGGGATTTGCGGCACGCATGATCGTCTGTTCTTGTAACGTCTTATCGGACGGCGCTGTCCGCAGCTGCCTTGCGCCCGGTCCCGGATGCCCCAGGACCCCCGCCCAGGTTTATGCTTGCCTGGGCTGCAGCCCGAAATGCGGGCGCTGCGCCCGGACGATCCGTGCGATCATGCAGAATGCCCTGGGCGAAGCGTCGCATGTGGAGGGCAGCCATGCCTGCACGACGACTTGCGCGAGCGCCTGCAGTTTGGTGAAGTTCCAGATTGCGGATGAGGGAGTCGCGGCCTGATGCTTCTGCCCCCCGCCTGAAAACACGGTAAGGAGTACGGGGGCATGAAGGGCGACACCAAGGTCATCGAGTATCTCAACCGCGGCTTGCGCAGCGAGTTGACGGCGGTCAGCCAGTACTGGCTGCATTTCCGCATGCTCAATGACTGGGGCTACGTCGAGCTGGCGAAGTTCTGGCGCAAGGAATCGATCGAGGAGATGAACCACGCCGACCGGTTCATCGACCGGATCCTGTTCCTCGACGGGTTCCCGAACCTGCAGGAGCTCGACCCGCTGCGGATCGGCCAGAACGTGCAGGAGATCCTCGATTCCGATCTCGCCGCTGAGAACGAGGCCCGCAGCCTCTACCTCGAGGCCGCGAAGTATTGCGATTCGATCAACGACCGCGTCTCGAAGCGCTTGTTCGAGGATCTGGCCGAGGACGAGGAAGGTCACATCGATTTCCTCGAGACGCAGCTTGAACTGATCAAGCAGATCGGCCTGCCGCTCTACGCCCAGAAGCACATCGGCGGCCTTGAGCAGATTGCTCCGGAGAAGGCGTAACGTCGATCGGGCTCCCGGCGGACCGGGAGCCCGGCCGGCAAGGCGGACGAGCCCGGCCATCGCGGCCGGGTTCTCACTGACAGCGGGATGGGACTGGGAACCGGGATGCGGCTGGTCGTGGTCGGCGCTGACGGGCGCATGGGGCGGATGCTGATCCGCGCGGTGGTGCAATCCGAAGGCTGTACGCTCTCCGCGGCGATCGAGCGCGCGGGCTCGCCGGCCCTCGGACAGGATGCCGGCATGCTGGCCGGCCTGTCGCCACTCGACGTGCCGGTGACCGATGATGCGCTCACGGCTTTCGCGGCTGCCGACGGCGTCCTCGATTTCACGGCGCCGGCTGCAACGGTGGCGTTTGCGGAACTCGCCGCTCAGGCCCGCATCGTGCATGTCGTCGGCACGACCGGCCTGTCCGAGGAGGATTTCGCGAAGCTGAAAGCCGCCTCCTACCACGCGCGGATCGTGCAGTCGGGCAACATGTCCCTCGGCATCAACCTGATGAGCGAACTGGTCCGACGGGTCGCCAAGTCCCTCGGCGACGAGTTCGACATCGAGATCTGCGAGATGCACCACCGCATGAAGGTGGATGCCCCGTCCGGCACGGCGCTGATGCTGGGCGAGGCGGCCGCGGAGGGCCGCGGCGTCGACCTCAAGACGGTCCGCGTCTCGACCCGTGACGGGCACATTGGCGCGCGCCGGCCCGGCGACATCGGATTCGCCACGCTCCGGGGCGGCAGCGTCGTCGGGGATCACAGCGTCATCTTCGCCGGTGCCGGTGAGAGCCTGACGATCACCCATCACGCCGCCGACCGCGGCCTGTTCGCCGCGGGCGCCGTCAAGGCGGCGTTGTGGGCCCATACCAAGCCGCCGGGGCTGTACGCCATGGCGGACGTGCTCGGCCTGTGAGCGACCCGATGGGGACCCGGGAGCGCCTCTTGGTGCTCGTTCGGCACGGCCAGAGCGAATGGAACCTGAAGAACGTCTTCACGGGCTGGCGCGACCCGGACCTGACCGACCAAGGTGTGGCCGAGGCCCGCGCGGCCGGCCGGAGCCTCAAGGGGAAGGGCTACGGCTTCGACGCGGCGTTCACGTCGGAACTCGTTCGGGCGCAGCGGACCTGCGCGCTGATCCTGAAGGAGATTGGCGGCGAGGCCATTCCGGTCCTTCGCGATCGCGCGCTCAACGAGCGTGACTACGGTGACCTCTCGGGGCTCAACAAGGACGATGCCCGCGCCCGCTGGGGATGCGCAGGTCCACGCCTGGCGGCGGTCCTACGACGTGCGGCCGCCCGGCGGCGAGAGCCTGAAGGATACCGCCGCGCGGGTGCTCCCCTTCTTCATCACGGCGATCCTGCCCCGGGTGATGGCCGGCCAGCGGGTCCTGGTGGCCGCGCACGGGAATTCGCTGCGCGCCCTGGTGATGGTTCTCGACCGTCTCGACGAGTCACAGGTGCCGGATCTCCAGATCCGTACCGGAGTGCCGCTGGTCTACCGCCTGAACGACGACACCACGGTCGCGTCGAAGACCGTACTGGAGCAGGATGCCGACGGGGCACGCTGAGTGGCGACGGAACTCGCCCCCGGCCTGATCCACCATCCCGGCTTCCTCGACACGGCCGCCCGTATCCGGCTCGCCGGCGAGATCGCCGCGGTCCTCGCCGAGGCGCCGCCCGTCACGCCGAAGATGCCCCGGACCGGCAAGCCGTTCTCGGTGCGGATGTCGAATGCCGGATCCCTGGGCTGGGTCTCGGACGTCGCGGGCTACCACTACCAGCCGGACCATCCCGAGACCGGGCGGCCCTGGCCGGCCCTGCCGCCGACCGCCCGTGCGGCCTGGGCGGCGCTCGCGGCCTATCCGGTGCCGCCGGAAGCCTGCCTCATCAACCTCTACGCGCCGGGCACCCGCATGGGCCTCCACCAGGATCGCGACGAGGCGGATCTGACCGCGCCGGTGCTGTCGCTGTCCCTCGGCGCGGCGGCCCTGTTTCGCTATGGCGGCCTGAGCCGGTCGGACCCGACCCGCTCGGTCCGGCTGCAGCCCGGCGACGCCCTGGTGATGGGTGGCGCCTCGCGGCTGATCTTCCACGGCATCGACCGGCTCTACCCGGACGGCGACCTTCTGGCGGCGGACGAACCCGCTTTCCTGCCGCCGGGCGGCCGCTGCAATCTCACGCTGCGGCGCGTCACGGTGCCGGCCTCGCCATGACGCCCGAACGGGACCCGGACCGGGACCCGGCCGCGGTCTTGGACGAGCGCGGCGGCGCAGTGGCGATCCCCGGCTTCGTTGCGGCCGCCGCGCTCATCGTGGGCAGCCGGCTCGTCCACACCCGGGATCTGGACGCCTACCGGACGACCCTGCCGGGCCAAGACTTCCTCGGCTCCTCCGTCTCGTTGTGGAATCTCCGCGCCTACGCCGCCGGGCTCGCGGCTTCCCTTCATCGTGAACGCAGGCGCGCCGCGTTACCGGCTTGACAGAACAGGTCGCCGGGCAGACCCATCGCGTTCGCGCCAACCCCAAGTTGGGGCCACGAGGAGAACCGGTTTTCGATGCTGATGCGCACCCTGACGCCGCGTCTCGGACGGGTTCTCTGCGCAGCCGCGCTGGTGGCCAGCCTCGGTTCCTTCGCCCGTGCCGACGATCCCGTCTTCCCCCGGGCTCGCGTTTCGGCTTCGATCCGCCCGCCGACATGTCGGTGTCCCGCCGCTTCTCGGGCTTCGAACGGAAGGAGGGCGGTGCGACGCTGTCGGTGGTGGAGCTGCCGCCCAATGCCTTCGCGGAACTGGTCAGCGGATTCACCGACGCCAACCTTCTGAGCCAGGGCTTCGCGGTCGAGAAGCGTGAGGAGATCAAGATCGGCGACAACGAGGGCATGCTCTTCACCGGCGAGCAGCCCGCCGATCCCAACACTTCCGCCCCGGCCGTCCGGAAGTGGATCCTGGTGGTCGGCGCGCCGAGCGTGACCGGGCTGATCATTGCCCAGGCTCTGCCCGACGCGGAGACCGAGGCGACGATGCGCAAGATGGTGACCGGCGTCACCCTCCGCCCCGCCCTGAGCCTGACCGAGCAGGTCGACGCCCTGCCGTTCCGCATCGCCGACATGGCCGGCTTCCGGCCGGTGCGCGTCCTGGCCGGCAACTCGGTCCTGCTCACCAAAGGCCCTAAGGACCAGATGCAGAATCTGGAGCAGCCGATCCTCGTGCTCGCGCAGGCGGTGCAGCAGCCGCCCTCGGCCGATCAACGCGACGGTTTCGCCCGCGCCGCCCTGGTGTCGAACCAGACGTTGAAGGACTTCGTCATCGAGCGGGCACAGAGCTATCGGTCGAACGGCGTCGACTGGCACGAGATCGTGGCCCGCGCCGTCGATCAGCCGACCAACGTGCCGGTGGTGGTCTCGCAGACCATCCGCTTCGCGCCGGACGGCTATCTGCGCGCCCTGGGTGTCGTCCGCCAGGATCAGCGGGAGGGCGTCCTGTCCAAGTTCCGCTCGATCGTGGACAGCATCCAGGTAAAGTAGCGTCTCACCACGCGACCGCCTGTCCGTCGCGGCGCGGATCGCTGGCCGCGACGTAGCCCTCGATGGCGGGGTCGCCCATCCGCCAGATGAACTGGCCGGCGCCGAAATCCTGGTAGCTGTCCTCGATCACGTCCAGCTGGTGGCCGAGCGCCTTCAGCCGATCGACGGTGGCGGCGGGCATCGACGCCTCGACGTTGATGTCGAGGCCCTCGTTGACCCGCCACCGCGGCGCATCGCAGGCCGCCTGCGGATTCTGCCCGTGATCGAGCATCCGGACGAGCGTCTGGACATGCCCCTGCGGCTGCATGTTGCCGCCCATCACCCCGAAGCTCATCACCGGCGCGCCGTCCTTCGTGAGGAAGCCCGGAATGATGGTGTGGAACGGGCGCTTGCCCGGCGCGACGACGTTGGGGCTCTCCGGATCGAGCACGAAGCCGTAGCCGCGGTTCTGCAGGGAGATCCCCCAACCCGGCACGACGACGCCCGAGCCGAAGCCCATGAAGTTCGATTGGATGAAGCTCACCATCATGCCGGATTCGTCGGCCGCGGTGAGGTAGATCGTGCCGCCGGCTGGCGGCTTGCCAGGGCCGAACACCTGGGCACGGTTCGGGTCGATCAGCCTGGCGCGGTCCGCGAGGTAGGCGGGATCGAGCATCGCCTCGGGCGTCACCGCCATGCCGCGCGGGTCGGCGACGTACCGGTAGGTGTCGCTGAAGGCGAGCTTCATCGCCTCGATCTGGAGGTGCTGCGCTTCCGGCCCGTCCACCGGCCGGCTGCCGAGGTCGAAATGCTCCAGGAGGCCCAGGGCGATCTGCGCCGCGATGCCCTGGCCGTTCGGCGGGATCTCATGCAGCGTGTAGCCGTGATAGTCCTTGGCGGTCAGGGTCACCCATTCGGGGCGGAATGCGGCCAGGTCGGCCGCCGTCATGGCGCCGCCATGGGCCTGCGCATGGGCGGCGATCGCCTCGGCGATCTCGCCGCGGTAGAAGGCCTCGCCCTTGGTCTCGCCGATCAGCCGCAGGGTCCTCTCGGCACCCCGGAAGGTCACCAATTCGCCGACGTCGGGCGCTCGGCCGCGGGGCAGGAAGAAGTCGGCGAAGCCCGGCTGGCGCGTGATCGCTTCGATGCGAGCGGCAGCCGCCCATTTCTGCTGCACGACCACCGGCGCGAGATACCCCCGCTCCGCGATGCGGATGGCCGGCTGCATCAGGTCGGCGAAGGGAAGGCGGCCGAAGCGTTCGCTCAGCGCGGCCCACGCGGCGACGGCGCCGGGCACAGTGACGGAATCCCAGCCGCGCATCGGCGGCCGCTCGGCCGGGCCGTATTTCCGGAGGAAGTAGTCCGGCGTCCAGGCGGCGGGTGCTCCGCCCGAGGCGTTGAGGCCGTGCAGTGCCTTACCGTCCCACAGGATGCAGAACGCGTCCGAGCCCAGGCCGTTGCTGCACGGTTCGGTCACCGTCTTGGCGGCCGCCGTGGCGATCGCCGCATCCACCGCGTTTCCGCCCGCCTGGAGCATCTGAATGCCGGCCTGGGCCGCCAGCGCGTGCGAGGTCGCCACGCAGTTGCGTCCGAACATCGGCATGCGCAGTGACGGATATCCGGTGACCCAGTCAAACGACGTCATGGAACAGATCCCGGCCTCGGCAGCCCGCGCGGCGCCGCGTCGCTTGGCATACAGGATTACGCACGGGGGTGAAGGTCGAGGCAGCATTCCGGGCAAACGAAAAGCGCGGACCCGAAGGCCCGCGCTCTACGACGGTCAAGCGTTCAGAAATCGTGCTTAGTACGGGCGTCCGTACAGCGGCGAGGTCGGATCCAGCCGGTCGACGAACGAGAGGTCGACGTTGCGGATCGCCGACGAGCGGGCGCCGATGAACGGTCCGTTCGTGATCGGGTCCGGCAGGATCCCGCGGCCGTAGCGATCGGACGGGCCGTAGGCCAGGGTCAGCTGGTTGGAGGCCGCGATCAGGTAGGGGTTCAAGGCCGGGTTGCGCGAGCCGCCGGCGCCCGGGACGTTCGAGGTGAGCGGCACGTTGCCGGCGTCCAGCCAGCTGCGCGGACGAACGCGGATCGGAAGCGGACGGCTGACCCGGTAGATCGGGCCGGGAACGTAGCCATCCTGCGCCACGGCAGGCGCAGAAGCCAGAGCGCCGAGGCCGGTTGCGGCGACGATGCCGAGAAGGGCGATCTTAAGCGAGCGCATGGCCAACCTTGTCTGTGAGTGCCACCAGTATGGCGACCGAAACTTAACAGTTCGCCGCCTTTGACGATAAGACGCTTGGGCGAGGCTGTTGTTCCGCCCTTATGGCTGAGCTTGTGCGATTTGCCACACTCTGGCCTCATTTTTTATTTCGCGAGCGCGGGATTACCGACCCCGTCCGGCCGGACGTCTCGCCCGCGACGGTTGACGACGGACACGCGTTGACCTGGATCGGGGGCGCCGCGAACGCCGCCGTCGTATCCGGGTCGGCCAGGTCCACGAGCCTCAGGCCGTCGAGGATGCAAGTCAGAGCCTGGGCTTCCGGCGGGTGCCCCAGGGGAGCGCAGAGCCAGCCATCGAGCCGGTATGGTGCGTCCCGGGTGACGAAACCCAGGCAGGTTCGCGGCGTCTGGCCGCCGAACGTCACTTCCAGGGTCTCGATCGTGCCGAGCTTGGTGCGGATCTGGCCGCGTGACCCGGTCCGCACGACCGAGAGGGCCGGCCGGTCGAGCGCTGGACCGTTCGCGGCACGCCGGGCCATCAGGACGAAGAGTGTCGGATCCGCGCCCGTGATTGTCCCGCGCGTGAGGGTAACGCGCAGCACGGGTGCCTCGATCGCTGCGACGTCGCCGCGGCTCAGCGTGTCTTCCCGCAGACCTGTGCGGGCATCGACATGGGCGGCAGCGTGGACCGGCTCGGGTCCGCCGGTCGAAAGGTCGAACAGGGCAATGGGAGCCGCTGGCGCCGCCGGCGAGGCCGCCATCGAAGGCACGAAGGCGGTTTCGGCGGCGACGCCGGTTCCGGGGCTCTTGGCCGGCAGGCGGGCGCAGACACACAGCAGCGCGATCACCGCCGAGGCGAGCGCGAGGCGCAGGCCGAGGGTGCCGGGCGACCGGGCCAGCCGGCCGATCGGCATGTCGGCTTCGATCCGATCGACGGCGTGCGCGGTTCCGGTCAGCATCGTGCTCCGTCTGGACGGCGAACCTCGAAGGGCTCGGCCATCGTCGCGGAGGAGGATTGAATTCCCTTATCCCATCGGCGGTTCGCCCGCGGATTCCACCGGGCAGGGTGAATCGATCGTTGCGCCGCCGCCGGTCTTGACAGCACGCGCCCGGGCGCGCCTTGCTCGGTGCGGCCGCCATGCCCACCTCCGGCGAGGATGGGATCTGTGGCCGCGCCCGTCCGTCGGGCGCCGTCCGGCACGAAGGATCCTTCGGCCGATTTTGCTGGCAGGAGCGCGGCACCCGGATCGGTCGGGGTTTTCCGCGCGGAGACGAGAGATGGGTTACAAGGTCGCCGTCGTCGGCGCCACGGGCAACGTGGGCCGCGAAATGCTCGATATCCTGGCCGAGCGGGCATTCCCCGCCGACGAGGTCGTGGCGCTGGCTTCGCGCCGCAGCCAGGGTCAGGAAGTGTCCTACGGCGACAAGACGCTCAAGGTCAAAACGCTCGACACGTACGACTTCTCCGACA
The DNA here is from genome assembly GCA_050632685.1 of Methylobacterium phyllosphaerae. Classification (GTDB taxonomy): domain Bacteria; phylum Pseudomonadota; class Alphaproteobacteria; order Rhizobiales; family Beijerinckiaceae; genus Methylobacterium; species Methylobacterium phyllosphaerae_A. Next base: position 2,221,489 of record JBOEFT010000002.1, on the reverse strand, counting down.
CGGACATCTGCCTGATGTCGGCCGGTGGCGAGGCGTCGAAGGAGTGGTCGCCGCGCATCGGCCAGCAGGGCTGCGTCGTGATCGATAACTCGTCGGCGTTCCGCTACGACGCCGACGTGCCGCTGATCGTGCCCGAAGTGAACGCCGACGCCGTCGTGGGCTTCACCAAGCGCAACATCATCGCCAACCCGAACTGCTCGACCGCGCAGCTGGTCGTCGCGCTGAAGCCGCTCCACGAGGCGGCGACCATCAAGCGCGTCGTGGTCTCGACCTACCAGTCGGTCTCCGGCGCCGGCAAGGAGGCGATGGACGAGCTGTTCCAGCAGACCCGCGCGGTCTTCACCGCCGGCGAGATCAAGCCGGGCGGCAAGTTCACCAAGCGCATCGCCTTCAACGTCATCCCCCACATCGACGTGTTCATGGAGGATGGCTACACGAAGGAAGAGTGGAAGATGGTCGCCGAGACCAAGAAGATGCTCGATCCGAAGATCAAGCTGACCGCCACCGCCGTGCGCGTTCCGGTCTTCATCGGGCATGCGGAGGCGGTCAACGTCGAGTTCGAGCGTCCGCTCTCGGCCGAGAAGGCGACCGAGATCCTGCGCTCGGCACCGGGCGTGCTGGTGATCGATAAGCGGGAGAACGGCGGCTACATGACGCCCCACGAGGCCGCCGGCGAGGACGCCACCTACATCTCGCGCATCCGCGAGGACGCGACCATCGAGAACGGCCTGAACTTCTGGTGCGTGTCGGACAATCTGCGCAAGGGCGCCGCCCTGAACGCCGTGCAGATCGCCGAGGTTCTCGTGAACCGCAAGCTCCTGAACCGGTCCAAGCGCGCCGCGTGAAACCCGGCGCCTCTCCGCATCGGAGAGGCGCAGGTTGCGACGGGGCGGGCTGCACCGCTTGCCAACTCCATGGCCGTCACGCGGCTGTAACGTTCCAGGCCCACGCCGCGTCTCGGATCGCTCGGAGATTCGGGATGCGGCGTTTCATTCTTTCCGGTCTGCTCAGCTTCGTCTTCGCCGGCTCGGCCATGGCCGAGCCGCGACCGCGCAACGTCGTCCTGTTCGTGGCCGACGGTCTTCGCGACGGCATGGTGAACGCGGCGAACGCGCCCGCCATGGATCGGCTCATGAAGGCCGGCGTGCGGTTCACCAACACGCATTCCCTGTTCCCCACCTTCACGATGCCCAACGCCACCGCGTTGGCGACCGGGCACCTGCTCGGCGACACCGGCCAGTTCGGCAACACGATCTACACCGCGTTCCCCGTGCCCGGCGCGGGCGAGAGCCTCACCCCGTTTCTCGAGAGCGACCCGGTGCTCGGCGACGTCGATGAGCACTTCGCCGGCAACTACCTCAATGAGGAGACGATCCTGCGGGCGGCTCACGCCAAGGGGTTGTCCACGGCAAGCATCGGCAAGCTGGGACCGTCGCTGGTCTTCGACCACACGGCGCGGTCGGGCCAGGACACCATCCTGATCGACGACAGCACGGGTCGGGGGGCGGCGTGCCCCTCGAGGACGGCCTTCTTGCCCGTCTCTCCGAAGCCGGGCTTCCGGCTCAGGCGCCGACACGGGGCGCCAACGGACAGGCCGGGACGGCGGGCACCCCTGGCACGGTCGTGGCCAACGTCGAGCAGCAGGCCTATTTCACGGCCGTGGCGACACGGGCCGTGCTGCCGCTGTTCAAGGCCCGCGGCATGCCGTTCGTGCTGGTGTTCTGGTCGCGAGACCCGGATGGGACACAGCATAACCAGGGCGACAGCCTCGGGCAGCTGGTCCCCGGCATCAACGGGCCGACGAGCCTCGCGGCCACCCGCAATGCCGATTCGAACCTCGCGGCGCTCCTCGCCGCCCTTCAGGAGCAGGGACTGGCGGACACGACCGACGTGATCCTCACGTCGGATCACGGCTTCTCCACCATCTCGAAGGAGAGCGCGACGAGCGTCTCGGCGAGGCAGGCCTACAAGGGCGTCCCGAGCCGCCAGCTGCCGCCCGGCTTCCTTGCCATCGACCTCGCCCACGACCTCGGCCTGAGCCTGTTCGATCCGGACGCGAAGGGCGCCAAGCTCGGTCTCGACAGCTTCCCGAGCCGGGCCAACGGGCTGATCGGTTCGGATCCGGCCAAGCCCGACGTGGTGGTCGCAGCCAATGGCGGCTCCGACCTCGTCTATCTGCCGGGCGGCGACCCGGCCCTGGCCCGGAAGGTGGTCGAATCCCTCGCCCGCCAGGATTACGTCAGCGGCCTGTTCGTCAGCGCCGCCCTGGGATCGATCCCCGGTACCCTGCCGCTCTCCAGCATTGCCCTCGACGGCTCGGCTCTCACGCCGATGCCGGCGATCGTGGTGAATTTCCGGAGCTTCTCCACCGGCTGCGTGGATCCGACAACCTGCGGCGTGGAAGTCGCCGACACGGGCTTGCAGCAGGGGCAGGGCATGCACGGCAGCTTCTCCCGCGCCGACACCCGCAACGTCATGGGTGCTGCCGGTCCCAGCTTCCGCACCGGACTCGAGAGCCCGGTGCCCGCGAGCAATGCCGATCTCGGTCAAACGATCGCGCGACTTCTCGACCTGACGATCCCGGCGAAGGGCAAGCTCGTCGGTCGCGTGCTGACCGAGGCGCTGGCGAATGGCAGCACGCCGGCCTTCGAGGTCCGGATGGAGCGGTCGGAGCCGGACTCGACCGGACAGATCACGGTCCTGAAGTATCAGACGGTCGAAGGCGCCCGCTATTTCGACGCCGCCGGCTATCCCGGACGCACCCTCGGCCTGACCGACCCGAACCGATCGGCCTCGGCCGAGCCGCACTGAAGGCGCGGCGGGCCGGGACGCGTGACTCTGGTCGAACTGCCACGGACAGGCCCGCACAACGGCACGCGGGTCGTATGAGGAGACGACCCGCGCGCTTGCCCACACGGGGAGGGCGCGCCAGAAGCGGCAACGTGAGCCGCTTCTCGCCGTCACCGAGGCCTTCTCAAAGGTCCGCGGCCGGGGGCAGAGGAGCGCAGCCGCGCGACGGCGCGCGGCAGCGCGCCTACGCCATGCCGAGGGCCTGCAGGTAGAGCTCGAGAATCGCCTCCTGCTCCTGCCGCTCGCTGTGATCCTGCTTGCGGATTCGCAGGATCGTCCGCACCGCCTTGGCGTCGAAGCCCCGGCCCTTCAGTTCGGCGAACACCTCCTTGATGTCGCCCATGATGCCGGCCTTCTCCTCCTCCAGGCGCTCCAGGCGCTCGATGAACTGCTTCAGTTCGTCGGCGGCCACGCCTTCGGCCGACGAAACGTCGCCGCCGGGCCGCTGGGCTGCGGCGGTGGGCATCGAGTGGGCGTTCATGGGGCTCTCCGGATTGCACGGCGCGGTCGCGCCCTGGCCCGTGGTTAAGGGGCCGGCCTTACTGGAAGCTTAGCCGATTCTCCCGGCGTCGGCGGACGCTCAGTGATCCTTGGCCTGCGCGGCCGCGAAGTCCGCCGCCTGAGCCGGGCTGGCTTCGGTCTGGTAGCGGTCCTTCCAGGTCGCGTACGGCATCCCGTAGACGCTCTCGCGGCTCTCGTCCTTTGTCAGCGGCACGCCCTTCTCGTCGGCCGCGTCCTTCAGCCAGTTCGATAGGCAGTTCCGGCAAAACCCCGCGAGGTTCATCAGGTCGATGTTCTGAACATCGGTTCGGTTGCGCAGATGCGCCACCAGCCGTCGGAAGACGGCGGCTTCGAGTTCGGTCTGGGTTCGCGGATCGATCTCGCTCATCGGTGACTACTCACTTCGGGTCGGGCGGCGCGATACCGATTTCGGGTCTGGGCGGACGGAGATCAAGCCGCGAGCAGCGGGCGCAGGATGCGGGCGAAGCGCGCGGCCCACTCGGCCTGGCCATCCTCGCCGGCGATCAGATCCTGGCGGATCTCCACCAGGGCGTTGGCGAGGCCCCGCGCCGTGGCGTGTCGGTCGATCGTGTCGCCCGGCAGACCGCCGCCGTAGGGCTCGTTGTCGCCGACAATCAGCCCGGCGGGATCGTCCGCCAGCGCGCGGATGAGAGGACGGGCGAAGCGCTCGTCCCGGTCGTACAGGATCCCGACCTGCCAGGGCCGCGCGATGCCGCGCCAGTAGGGCGTGAAGCTGTGCATGGTCAGGAGAACGGGGGGCGGCCTGCCGCCCGGGCGGCGTCGATCGCGGCGTCGATGGCCGCGTCGAACGGTGCGTAGAAGCGGGCGATCCGCGCCTGCTTGCCGGCCTCGTCGATCCGGGCATTGCCCGGCACCACGGCGCCATCCGACAGGCGCATCACCAGGGTCGGATCGGCGCGGCCGCGGTTCGGGTCGATGATCAGCCGGGAGAAATTCGTGAGGATCGCGGGTGCGTCGAGCTGCGCCGCGAGGCGGCGCGTCACGGCGGCCGCGCCGATATCGTAGGCGATGTGCCGCGCGAATTCAGAGGCCGGGACGCCGAGGTCCATGTCCGGCGGCACGTAATTCGAGGCGTGGTCGCAGGCGATGACGAGGCCGCAGGCGGGGTCACCGGGCAATATCTCGCAGGGATGAGCCGGCTGGACGGCCGTTTCTGTCTCCGGACGGGTCACGGGGCTCCGAGGTCTTCAGATCTGTGCGGGGGCACCGATGGCGCTTGCCGTCGCGCGGCCGCTCGGGCAGATCACCTATCAAGGATCGTGCGCTCACGGCAAGAAACGGGCCCGCCGCCCACGGAAGAAACGGGCGGGGACCGCACGACGCGATCGAGAGAGGAGCCCGTTCGACGCCATGACCGAGACCGTCCCGCCCGTCGCCGAGTCGGCCATCCGCGAGCAGCGGGCGCTGCTCGATACGATCCTCACGGCCGCGATCCGGGCCGCCCATCCCGACCTCGCCCTGCCGCCGCATCTGCCGCCGCCGAGTTCGGGCCGGCTGATCATCCTGGCCGCCGGCAAGGCCGCAGGCAGCATGAGCGCGGTGGCGAGCCGGTTCTACCGTAAACAGCACGGGCTGGGCGACGACCGGATCGTCGGCCTCGCGGTCGCCCGGCACGGGTACGGTCAGGAGGCGCCGGGAATCCACATGGTGGAGGCGGGACATCCTGTTCCCGACGAAGCCGGCATCGCCGCCACCAAGGAGGCCCTGCGCCTCGCCACCGAGGCCGGACCGGAGGACGAGGTTCTGGTTCTGCTCTCGGGTGGCGGATCGGCCAACTGGATCGCCCCGGCCGGCGACCTGACGCTCGTCGAGAAACAGGCGATCACCCGGGCGATGCTGCGTTCCGGCGCGCCGATCGGTGAAATCAACACGGTGCGCAAGCACATCTCGCGGATCAAGGGGGCCGACTCGCGCTTGCCGCCCGCAACGCCCGGCGCATCCTGACGCTGGCGATCTCGGACGTGCCCTTCGACGATCCGGCCGTGATCGCCTCAGGCCCGACGGTCCCCGACCCCTCGACGCTGGCCGAGGCCCGCGCGATCTGCGAGCGCCGCGGGATCCCGCTGCCCGAGGAGGCGGTGCGTCTACTCAACGACCCCAACAACGAGACGCCGAAGGCCGGCGATCCCGCCTTCGCCCGGGCCGAGTACCGGATCATCGCCCGGCCGATCGATGCCCTGAACGCGGCGGCCGAGGCGGCCCGCGCCGCCGGCTACGAGCCGGTGATGCTGGGCGCCGATCTGGAGGGCGAGGCCCGAGAGGTGGCGGCCGAGCACGCAGTGGAGGCGAAGCGCCACAAGGCGGCGGGGCGGCGCGTCGCCCTGATCTCGGGGGGCGAACTCACCGTCACCATCCGGGGCGAGGGCAATGGCGGCCCGAATCAGGAATACGCGATGGCGCTCGCCGTGGCGCTCGCGGGAGAGCCCGGCATCTCGGGCATCAGCGCCGACACCGACGGCACCGACGGCGGCCGGGGCCTCGCCACCGATCCGGCCGGCGGCCTGATCGACCCGACAACCCTGGAACGGGCGCGGGCCGCCGGCCTCGACCCGGCCGCGATGCTGGAGCAGAACGACTCCACCGCGTTCTTCGCGGCCCTCGGCGACCTCGTGAACCCCGGTCCGACCTGCACCAATGTCAACGATTGCCGCATCATCCTCGTCAATTAGGTATCGCGTCTCGGCGGCTCAGCGCATCGCGGCTCTCACGGTACTCGGCCTCGCACTGCTCGGTGCGAGCCCCGCGAAGGCGGATCTGCGGCTCTGCAATCAGACCGGCAGCAAGGTCGGAATCTCCCTAGGCTACCGCGACCCGCAGGGCTGGGTCACGGAAGGCTGGTGGGATCTGGCGCCAAAAGCCTGCGAGACCCTGCTGAAGGGCGCTCTGGCGGCACGGTTCTATTACGTCTTCGCGGTCGACTACACCCGCGGCGGCGAGTGGAGCGGGCGCTCGCTGATGTGCACGCGCGATTCGGAGTTCACCATCCGGGGGATCGAGGACTGCCTCGCCCGCGGCTACGACCGCAACGGCTTCTTCGAGGTCGATACCGGCGAGCAGAAGAGCTGGACCATCCAGCTCACCGATCCCAACCGGGCGGATGCACCGGCGAAACCGTAACGTGAAGGGCATGCCCTTGACGCTGTCGGGCACCGGATGCTCACACCCGTTGCCAAGCCCCTGAACCGACGTCGCCTGAAGCGATGCGGCCCAAAAGACCCGGAGGATCCCGCTTGAAACGCTCGCGCCGCACGAAGATCGTCGCCACCCTGGGCCCGGCCTCCGACTCGCCGGAGATGATCGAGCGGCTGTTCCGGGCGGGCGTGGACGTGTTCCGGCTCAACATGAGCCATCTCCCGCGCGAGAAGCTACCGGAGAAGGTCGAAGCGATCCGGACGATCGAGCGCGAGGCCAAGCGGCCGATCGGCATCCTCGTCGACCTCCAGGGGCCGAAGCTCCGGCTCGGGACCTTTGCCGAGGGTGCCGTGATGATCGCGACCGGCGCGACCTTCGTGCTCGACGGCGATCCGACGCCCGGCGATGCCAGCCGCTGCCACCTGCCGCATCCGGAGATCCTGGAGGCGCTGGAGGCCGGCCACGCGATCTTGCTGGACGACGGCAAGCTGCGGCTCTCCGTGCTGGAAACGTCGGCGGACCGGGCTGTGACGCGGGTCGAGGTCGGCGGAAAGATCTCGAATCGCAAGGGCGTGTCTCTGCCTCATACGGTGATCCCGGTGCCGGCGATGACCGAGAAGGACCGCGCCGACCTCGATGCGGGCCTCAACGCCGGCGCCGACTGGATCGCCGTGTCGTTCGTCCAGCGGCCGGAGGACGTGGCCGAGGTCAAGAAGGTCTGCGCCGGCCGTGCCCTGGTGATGGCCAAGATCGAGAAGCCGCAGGCCCTGACCCGCCTCGACGAGATCATCGAGATCTCGGACGGCCTGATGGTCGCCCGCGGCGATCTCGGTGTGGAGATGCCGCTGGAGCAGGTTCCGGGCGTTCAGAAGCGGATCACCCGCAGCGCGCGCCGGTTCGGCAAGCCCGTGGTGGTGGCGACCCAGATGCTCGAATCGATGATCACCGCGCCGGTCCCGACCCGCGCCGAGGTCTCCGATGTCGCCACCGCGGTCTACGAGGGCGCGGATGCCGTGATGCTCTCGGCCGAGAGCGCGTCGGGCGCCTTTCCCGTCGGCGCCGTGGAAACCATGAACCGTATCGCCGAGCAGGTGGAGCGCGATGCGCTCTACTGGTCGATCATCCGGGCGCAGCACGCGACCCCGGACGAGACCGCCGCCGATGCCATCGCGGCGGCGGCCCACCAGATGGTCGATGCCCTGAACCTTGATGCGATCATGGCCTGGACCAATTCCGGCTCGACCGCTCTGCGCCTGTCGCGGGAGCGCCCGAACGCCACGGTGATCGCTTTGACGCCCCGGCGCGAGACCGCGCGGCGCCTCGCCCTGGCCTGGGGCACGCACCCGATCGTCACCAAGGACGCCAGCGACGTAGACGACATGTCGTTCCGCGCCGCCAAGTTCGCGGTGCGCGAGAAGTTCGCCGCCGTGGGCGACCGGGTGATCGTCGTGGCCGGCCTGCCGTTCGGAACGCCCGGCGCCACCAACCTCGTCCGCCTGACCTTCATCACCCGCGAACACGCCGAGAAGGCGTGACGGGCCGTGGCGAGGGACCCGGGCGGGGGAGCCAGATAGCGCCGGCCGGGTCGGCGCCGGGGTTCAGCGCGTGACGGCGGGCAACGGCATGGCCCGCACGCGCGCTTCGGTCGAGAGCCTGGCGATCTCCGTCGTGACCCGTTCGGCGGCCACGTACTGGAGCATGTGCCCCATGCCGGGCAGGAGCACGAGGCGGGCTCCGGGGATCGCCCGCGCGAGCGGCCCAGCCTGCTGATCGCTGCGCACGATCGGATCCGCCTCGCCCGAGATCACGAGGGTCGGGACGCGGATCTCGCCGTAGCGCGGCCCCTGCTCGGCGAGGGCGCGCGAGAGACCGAGAAGGTCCTGCACGTTGGCGAGCAGGGTCCCGGGCCGCAGAACCAGGTCGGACCGCGCCAGGGCCGGGTAGTCCGGTCGCGCGGGCTGCGGCTGGAATACCCGTCGGGCCGCCTCGGGCAGGAAATGCTGCGCCAACGGCGGTCCGATGGTCCGACTGAGCAGCCACGCCACGGGCGGCTTCACCGCGATGCGCCAGTACCACGGCAGATCCGGGATCCGGTCCGGCATCGGCATCGCCACGGGTGCGGCCAGGGCAAGGGCGGAGACCCGGTCGGGATGATCCAGAGCCAGAGCCAGCGCCAGGGCGCCGGCCCAGGAATGGCCGAACACGAGTGCCGGACCGACGCCCATGCGCTGCAGCGCCTCGGCGATCAACCGAGCCTGGACGGCAGGCGCCGCGGCCTCGGCACCGGCGATCCGGTCGCTCCAGCCGAAGCCGGGCCGGTCGAAGGCGATGACCCGGAAGCCCTGCGCAGCCAACCGTCGACCGATGCCCTCCATCGGGTCCGACGCGTTGGCCGACGCCCCATGCAGGAGCACGACGGGGTGCCGTCGGCCGGGCCATCCTGCAGGGTCGCGAGGCGGCCACCGGGAATCTCGACGAACGGACCCGCGGGCGGGTCCGCGGCGGCGACCCGGAAGGAAATCACGAGGCTCGCCACCGCGCCGACGGCCAGGACGAGCCCGGCGATGGCGAGGGGCAGCGCCAGGATCGTGAGCAGGACGGCGATCGCCCGGGTCACAGGTCGCGGCCGTCGACCTCCGGAGCCAGGCGGTCGATCGCCTCCCCGATCTTCTCCATCTGCGGATAGAGGGTCCGCGCCCGCCGGAAGGCCGCCAGGGCATGCGCCTTGTCGTCGAGCGATTCGTAGATCCGGCCCATGGCGGCCCAGGCCTCGAAGTGCCGCGGCTCCAGGACCAGCGCCCGCTGCAGGTCCGCCAGCGCGTCGTCCTTGCCGGCGAGGAGCCAGAACACGGTCGCCCGCCGGTTCCAGCCCTCGGGCCAGTTCGGCTCCAGGACGGTGACCCGGTCCATCAATTCCGCCGCGAGGGGAAAGTCGTGGCTGGTCACGGCCTGCCGGGCGCGGTCGGTGAGCAGATCGGCGGTCGGGCTGCCCGACCCGGCGAAGCGCCGCTCGATCAGCCGGGCAATGCCCTTGGCCTCGGCCGGATCGTCGCTGCTGCGCAGGCGCGCGAACAGGTCGTCGAGGCTCGGCGGCTTCGGCGCCGCCTTCGCATCCGGCGCAGCACGGCCGGCACGGTTGGCGTCCGGTCGCGCCTGCGCCGCCGGCGATCCGGCGGCGACGACCGACAGGCAGACCAGGGCGGGGAGAAGACGGGTCGGCATCATGCCGGCAGACTGTGCGTCACCCTCGCATCCGTCAACGTGCCGCGGTGCCCGCGCATGCGGAAACGGCCGCATCCGCGTGGATACGGCCGTTTCCCAATCAGGTCAGCGCGTTCGTGCCCGGCTCGGGCCGGGCGAAACAGCCTCAGCCCTGACGAGCCTTGAAGCGCTTCTGGGTCTTGTTGATCACGTAGACCCGGCCCTTGCGGCGAACCAGCTGGTTGTCGCGGTGGCGGCCGCGCAGGGACTTGAGCGAATTGCGGATTTTCATCGGTCTCTCGAGCCCGGAGGGCCGTCCATCGGTAAGGTATCGGGAACATGACCACGATGCAGGACGCGCCGTCGCGTCCGGCGATCACGGTTCACGCATCGCAAGATGGCGCGGCAATATCAGGATTCGCCCTCACAAGGCAAGGCGCCCCCCGAGAGAGTGCCGGTCAGTGGACGCTGTCGAGATCCGGCACCGGCGGTGCAACCGCGAGCTGCCGCCCGATCTCCCGCAGGAGGAGGTCGAGCTGTGGCTTCAGGCGCCGGAAACCCGTCCCCGGGAGGCCAGCTTCCGCCGCCGCATACAGGGCCAGGGCCATCTCTGCGACCCTGTCGATCCTGGCGGCCGCCACATCCGTGGCGCAGAAGGTGGATTCGTCCAGGGATCCGTCCCGGCTGCTCTCGGTCACGTCGACGACAATCCCGTGGGCCTCGCTCACGACCCCCGACGCGTCCCGAGTGAATCGCCCACGCGCCAGAACCCAACGGATTTCGCCGGTTTCCAAGACCGTCCGATACTGCGCGACATAGAGCCCGCCCTGCCGGCGCAGGTCGTCGATGATCGCGCCGATCCGGCGTCGATCCTCGGGATGGATGCATTGCAGGAACACCGCGAAGGTCGTCGCACGATCCCGTCCCGACCACGGGAGCCCCAGCATGGAGGCCGCGACGCCGTCGCATCGGAGAACATCGTCCGCGACCTGCCAAGCCCAGGTCCCGACCTCCGAGGCTGCAAGCGCCCGTGCCGCATCCGCGTCGCCCCGCCGCTTCGTCCGCGCATCGACGCCCACAGGCCCGGTCTCCAGTCCGATCCGGCCGTTCCAGCCGCGCTGGTCGACACAATACGGAGCCGATGGAAGGGGCACAACGCGCGCTTTCGACGGTGCGGGGCCGATGTCCGACTCCGCCGCCTCGCATCAGGATCGATGATAGGATCCGGTCAGCAGGCCCTTCGCGAGAACCTGCCCGCGCATGGCCTCGAGAAGGGCGCTGCGGCCGGGAGACTCCGACAAGGTCAGGGCCTTCCGAAGCGCGTAGATCTGGAAGACGTATTCGTGTGATCCGTGGCCGGTCGGCGGGTCCGGCGGCAGCCACGCCGCGCGCAGGAAGCTGTTGCGGCCGACCGCCGTGTCGGTCTCGGGATGTCCGGGACTCGGCAGCGCGCCTTCCCTGATCTCCGAAACGTCAGGCGGCACGGACCAGAGGATCAGGTGGACGAGGGGTTGCGGGGTCGGGCTTCCGGCATCCTCCACAAGGACCACGAGGGCAGCGGTGCCGGCGGGGAGGTTGCTCCACGCCAGGGGCGGGGAGAGCCCTTCGCCATCGGCCGTGAAGCGCGCAGGCAGCTCCGCCCCTTCGGCGAAAGCCGGACTGGTCAGGACCAGGCTCGCCGGAACGTCGGCAAACGTCGCGTGGCAGGCCGTCTTCTCGCGTCCGGCCTTCAACCCGGAGAGGGCCTCGCCGACCGCACCGTGGATCTTCTCGAGCATCGCCGCACCCTCCGCCGCGACCTCAACGACCCCGGTCGCATCCGGTTCAGGCCGGGCGCTCGGCCGCGACCATATAGTTCACCGCCGTGTCGCGGCCGGTTCGCCATCCGTCGGTCAAGGGATTGTAGACGACGCCCACCGTGTCGGTGACATCGAGCCCCCCGGCGCGGATCGCGCGGGCCAGCTCGTCGGGCGTGACGAACTTCTCCCAGTCATGCGTGCCCCTCGGCAGCCAGCCCAGCACGTATTCGGCTCCGACGATGGCCAGCGCGAAGGAGCGCAGCGTCCGGTTGAGGGTGGCGGCGAACAGCGAACCGCCCGGCTTCACGGCCGCGCCGGCGGTGCGCACGAAGGCCGGCATGTCCGACACGTGCTCCACCACCTCCATGATCAGCACGGCATCGAAGTGCTCGCCGGCGGCGACCACCGCCTCGATGGTCGCACCGCGATAATCGACCGGAACGCCTGCCGACTCGGCATGGGCGCGCGCCACGGCGATGTTCTGGGCGGCCGGATCGAGCCCCGTCACCCGGGCGCCGAGCCGGGCGAGCGGCTCGGAGAGCACGCCGCCGCCGCAGCCGACGTCGCAGATCGTCAGCCCGTCGAGCGGGAAGGGCGCGCGCGGGTCGCGCCCGAACCGCCGGCAGAGCGCGTCACGGATATAGGCGACCCGCACCGGGTTGAATCGGTGCAGGACCCGCATCGGGCCGCTCTCGTCCCACCAAGTGGCGGCGAGCGCGTCGAAGCGCGCAACCTCGCCCTGGTCGACAAAACCCTCCGTGACCCGGTCCGTGGCTGCCCTGTCCATGCGCGTTCCGTCCTCGCGGTTTCAGTGCGCGCCTTAGCATGGCGATCCGGCGGAAGTCGCCGCTGCGCGCGGGCGCCATGCTTGGCCGGTTGTTGACACTCTACCGAGCCGCTTGTACCCGCCGGGCACCGTCCGGACCGGGCTGCAGCGGTCCGTCCAAGCGCCACCGGGAACCCGCGACCGAGAGACCATGCCCCGTCTGGTGATGAAATTCGGCGGGACCTCCGTCGCCAACGTCGACCGCATTCGCAACGTCGCGCGCCACGTCGCCCGCGAGGTCGCGGCCGGCTACGACGTGGCGGTCGTCGTCTCGGCCATGTCGGGGAAGACCAACGAGCTGGTCGACTGGGTCAAGGACGCCAATCCGCTCTACGATCCCCGGGAATACGATGCCGTGGTCGCCTCGGGCGAGCTGGTCACCGCCGGCCTTCTGGCGATCGCGCTTCAGAAGGACGGGGTCAAGGCCCGGTCCTGGCAGGGCTGGCAGATTCCGGTCGTGACCTCGGACGCGCACGGCTCGGCCCGCATCGCCGAGATCGATCCGAAGAACCTCGAGGCGGGCTTCGCCAAGGGCGAGGTCGCGGTCATCGCCGGATTCCAGGGCGTCCACGCCGAGACAGGCCGGGTGACCACGCTCGGTCGCGGAGGCTCCGACACCTCGGCTGTGGCCGTGGCTGCGGCCATCGGCGCCGAGCGGTGCGACATCTACACGGATGTGGACGGCGTCTACACCACCGACCCGCGCATCGTGCCGAAGGCCCGCCGCATGGAGCGGGTGACCTTCGAGGAGATGCTGGAGATGGCCTCCCTCGGCGCCAAGGTGCTGCAGGTCCGCTCGGTGGAACTCGCCATGGTCCACCGGGTCCCGACCACGGTCCGGTCCTCCTTCGATCCGCCGGACGCCGCGCGTCCGGGCACCCTCATCTGCGACGAGGACGACATCGTGGAACAGCAGATCATCACCGGGATCGCCTTCTCCCGGGACGAGGCGCAGATCACCCTGCGCAAGGTCAAGGACAGCCCCGGCGTGGCCGCCGCGATCTTCGGCCCGCTGGCCGACGCCAACATCAACGTCGACATGATCATCCAGACCGTGTCGGGCGACCAGTCGACCACCGACATGACCTTCACGGTGCCTTCCGCCGAGTACGAGCGCGCCCGGAAGATCCTCGACGAGGCCCGCACGCAAATCGGCTACGCGCAGATCGAGGGCGCGACCGACGTGGTGAAGGTGTCGGCGATCGGCGTCGGGATGCGCAGCCACGCGGGCGTGGCGGCCAAGGCGTTCCGCGCGCTGGCCGAGAAGGGGATCAACATCCGGGCGATCACCACCTCGGAGATCAAGTTCTCCGTCCTGATCGACGCTGCCTATACGGAGCTTGCCGTGCGCACGCTTCACTCGCTATACGGCCTTGATCAGGCCTGAGCCTGGAACGACGCGGGTTCGAGCGGGTCGCGTGGTGTGAACTGAACGGTCACGGGCCGATCCGCCGATCTCAGAACGCCTCTGGGACGAGCGGCACGGCCCATCCGACGCCTGCCATCCCCGGTTTGGCGTCAAGGTTGCAGGGTGGTCGACGCCAAGGCCACTCACCGACGCTGGAACGACGAACCGATGCCCGCTGCGCCCGGAGGCCCGCGCCTGCTGCTGCGCCGCCTCCGCGAAGCGATGGCGGAGCCGGTCAGCCCTCAGGCACGACTCGACCGCATCGTCGTCCTGATCGCCGCCAACGTGGTGGCCGAGGTCTGCTCGGTCTACGTGCTGCGGGATGACAACACCCTCGAACTGTTCGCCACGGAAGGCCTGAACCGCGAGGCGGTGCACCAGACCCGCATGCGGACCGACGAGGGCCTCGTCGGCCTCATCGCCCGCACCGCCGAGCCGCTCTCGCTCTCGGACGCCCAGAACCACCCGGCCTTCTCGTACCGGCCGGAGACCGGCGAAGAGGCCTACCACGCCTTCCTGGGCGTGCCGTTGCTCCGGGCCGGCAACACCCTCGGCGTCCTGACTGTCCAGAACAAGACCTACCGCGTCTACTCCGAAGAGGAGATCGAGGCGCTCCAGACCACCGCCATGGTGCTCTCGGAGATGATCGCGTCGGGCGAGCTCGAAGGCTTGGCGCCGGATGCCGGCACTGCGGCCCGCCGCCCGGTCCTGGCCCGGGGCATCGCCCTCGCGGATGGGATCGGCCTCGGCTACGTGGTGCTGCACGAGCCCCGCGTCGTGGTGAAGACGCTGATCGCCGAGAATGTCGAGCGCGAGGTCGCACGCCTCGACGCGGCGATCGAGGAGGTCCGCTCGGCGATCGACGCCCTCGTGGAGCGCGGCGACCGGATCGGTACCGCGGAATCGCGCGAGGTTCTCGAGACCGTCCGGATGTTCGCCCACGACAAGGGCTGGCTCCGGCGGATGCGCGAGGCCGTGGGCTCGGGCCTCACCGCCGAGGCGGCGGTGGAGCGGGTCCAGTCGGACAATCGCGCCCGGATGATGCGGCAGGCCGATCCTTACCTCCGCGAGCGGCTGCACGATCTCGACGACCTCACCAACCGCGTCCTGCGCACGCTGATCGGCCCAGAGGCGGCCGGCGCCCTGGTGCTGCCCGAGAACGCGATCCTCGTGGCGCGCACGATGGGGCCGGCGGCGCTCCTCGACTACGAGGCCTCGACCCTGCGCGGCATCGTCCTGGAGGAGGGCGGTCCCACGAGCCACGTGGCGATCGTGGCCCGAGCCCTCGGCATCCCGGCCGTGGGCGAGGTCGAGAATGCCACGGCTCTGTGCGATGCGGGCGATGCCATCATCGTCGACGGCGTGGCCGGCGAGATCCACGTCCGGCCCGGCCCCGAGGTCGAGGCCGCCTATGCCGAGATGGTGCGGCTGCGCGCCCGCCGGCAGGAGCAGTATCGGGCGCTGCGCGACGTCCCGGCCCAGACCAGCGACGGCGTGCGCGTCGGCCTGCACCTCAATGCCGGGCTGCTGGTGGATTTCAGCCACCTGCAGGAAACCGGAGCCGAGGGTGTCGGGCTGTTCCGCACCGAGCTGCAGTTCATGGTGGCGCAGCGCATGCCCTCTGCGGCGGAGCAGGAGGAGCTGTACCGCAAGGTGTTCGCCGCCTCGGCGGGGAAGTCCGTCACGGTCCGCACCCTCGACATCGGCGGCGACAAGATCCTGCCCTACATGGCCAAGCTCGAGGAGGAGAACCCGGCCCTCGGCTGGCGGGCGATCCGCATCGGCCTCGACCGGCCGGCGCTGCTGCGCATGCAGTTGCGTGCGCTGCTCAAGGCGGCCGATGGCGATCCGCTGAAGATCATGTTCCCGATGGTCGCCACGGTAGACGAGTTCGTTCGCGCCCGGGGCATCGTCGAGCGCGAGAAGGCCTATCTGAAGCGGCACGGCTACCGGCTGCCCGGCGAATGCCGCCTCGGCGCGATGATCGAAGTGCCGTCGCTGCTGTTCCAGATCGACGAGATCGCCCGGGAAGCCGATTTCCTGTCCGTGGGTTCGAACGACCTGATGCAGTTCCTGTTCGCGGTGGATCGCGAGAACCGCCGGGTGGCCGACCGGTTCGATCCGCTCAGCGTCGCAGCGCTGCGCGCGTTCCGCCTCATCGCCGAGCGGGCCAACGCGGCCTCCTGCCCGGTAACCGTCTGCGGCGAGATCGGCGGCCGCCCCCTCGACGCCATGGCGCTGATCGGGCTCGGCTACCGCGACCTGTCGATGTCGCCGGCCGCCATCGGCCCGGTCAAGGCCATGGTTCTGAGCCTCGATGCCCGCGCGGTGACCGAACTGATGCACGCCGAGATGGCGCGGATGCACGACGGCGATTCCCTGCGCCCGGCGCTCACGGCCTTCGCGCGCGCCAACGGCGTCCCTATCTAAGCGCATGCGCAGCCCTTGCCGAACATTCGGCCGGGGTTGTACGGCAACGCCGCGACGATTTCGGTCGACGCGCCGCGGCTTCCGCTCTCGAACGGAACGGGCCTGGATCTGGGGGTATCCTGACGGGTCCGACACCCTCCGAGCCACGCGTCTCTCCCGAGACGAGACCCTAGCCCGGCCTGGAACGGCACGCGCAGACCTGCAGAAACACGGGCGATGATCCCCTTTCCCACCGAGCGCCTCGACGCCATCCTGGCGCGGCATGATTTCGTCACCGCCCAGCTTGGCACCGGCGAGGGCGAGCCGGACACCGTGGTGCAGCTGTCGCGCGAGCTGTCCGATCTGGATCCCGTCGTGGCGGCCATCCGGACCTATCGGGCGGCCCTGGACAACCTCGCGGGCGTCGAGGCCCTGATCGACGAGCCCGGCACCGACCCCGAGATGCGGGCCCTCGCCGCCGAGGAGAAGCCGGAGGCCCTGGAGACGCTGGAATCCGCCCACCGTGCGCTCCAGCTCCTGCTCTTGCCGAAGGATGCCGCGGACGAGAAGAGCGCGATCCTGGAGGTCCGCGCCGGGACCGGCGGCGACGAGGCGGCCCTCTTCGCCGGCGACCTGTTCCGCATGTACGCGAAATACGCGGAGTCGAAGGGCTGGCGGGTCGAGGTGATCTCCGAGAGCGAGGGCACGGTCGGCGGGTTCCGCGAGGTGGTGGCCGAGGTGAAGGGGCGGGGCGTGTTCGCGCGCCTCAAGTACGAGAGCGGCGCCCACCGGGTGCAGCGGGTGCCCGACACCGAGACCCAGGGCCGGATCCACACTTCGGCGGCCACCGTGGCGGTGCTCCCCGAGGCCGAGGAGGTCGACATCCACGTCAACGACGCGGATCTGAAGATCGACACGATGCGCGCCCAGGGCGCGGGCGGGCAGCACGTGAACAAGACGGAATCGGCGATCCGCATCACCCATCTGCCGACCGGGATCGTGGTGTTCGTGCAGGAGGAGCGGTCCCAGCACAAGAATCGCGCCCGCGCCATGTCTCTCCTGCGGGCGCGCCTCTACGAGGCCGAGCGCAACGCCAAGGATTCCGCCCGGGCTGCCGACCGCAAGGCGCAGGTGGGCTCCGGCGACCGCAGCGAGCGGATCCGGACCTACAATTTTCCTCAGGGACGGGTCACCGATCACCGGATCAACCTCACCCTCTACAAGCTGGAAGAGGTGATGGCCGGCACCGCCCTCGACGAGGTGGTCGATGCCCTGATCACCGAGCACCAGGCGGAACTCCTGGCCGCCGAAGGTATGGCCTGAGCGGCGCCGTGACAGACGGGTCGAGCCAGGGCCGTACCCTTCGGGATGCCCTGCGGCACGGCACGGGGCGCCTGCAGGCGGCCGGTCTCGGCGCGGCGGCGGGCGATGCGCGCTTCCTGCTGCTCGGAATCCTCGGTCTGGACACGCGCGACCTTATCGTCCAGGGCGACCGGCCCCTCGCAACAGACGAGGCCGCGGCCCTCGATGCAGCCCTGGCGCGGCGACTGGCCGGCGAACCGGTCGCCCGCATCCTCGGCGCCTGGGAGTTCTGGGGCCTGCCGTTCCGGCTCGGACCCGACACCCTGGTGCCCCGTCCGGATACCGAGATCCTGGTGGAGGTCGCCCTGGCGGCGATACCCGACCGGACGGCGCCGATCCGGTGCCTGGACCTCGGCACCGGATCTGGCTGCATCCTGACGGCGCTCCTCTCTGAACTGCCCAACGCCACCGGTGTGGGTCTCGACCGTTCGGAGGCCGCCCTGCGCGTGGCCCGTGACAATGCCCTGGCGAACCGAATCGGCGACCGGGCGGCCTTCGTCGCCGGTGACTGGTGCGCGGCTCTGCGGGGCGCGTTCGATCTCGTGGTCTCGAATCCCCCCTACATCGCCCGCGCCGTGATCGAGACCCTGGATCGCGAGGTTCGCGCGTACGATCCGCCGGCCGCCCTCGACGGCGGTCCGGACGGACTCGACGCCTACCGGCGGATCCTCGACGCCGTGCGTGACCATGCGCTGCTGTCGGCAGGCGGGAGGTTGGTCCTGGAAATCGGCTTCGATCAGGCGATCCCGGTCCGGGACCTCGCGCAGGCGGGGGCTATCGTGATCGAGGACTGACCCGCGATCTGGCGGGCCACGACAGAGTCTTGCAATTCGGTCGGCCGGAGGGGCTTTTCTCCGGCCACAGGGATGCCTAAGTCAGGGTCGACGATCCCGGAACCGAAAAATTGCTTGTTGCATCAACCGGGGAACGCTAAAGTCGCCTTGAAGATCGCGAACCGTCCGTTAAGACGGACGGCTGTAAGGTCGGTGGTGACCCTAGGTCGCCGATTGGTTCGCAGATCCCCCTAGAACGTCGAACCAGAGCGCGCAGGTGCTGGCGCGGAGGGTCGACACACTTGAACCTGACAATCGACTGAGGACCGGCGGCTGAATCCGGACGCATGGTTCGAGGGATCGTCAGAGAGACGCGCGGGCCGGTTAGCGGTCACGCACGCGGCGCCGCCGGATGCGCTTGGCCGGTCTGCGCCACGAGATCCTGCTGGGCGCCCCCGTAGACAGTCGTTTGCGTGAACGAGGGTCATTACAGACCGATGAGACCAAACCAGAATCGACGGATGCGCGGCCGGAACCGGCCGAAGGGTCCGAATCCGCTGACGCGCTCGTACGAATCCAACGGTCCCGACGTCAAAATCCGCGGCACCGCGCAGCATATCGCCGACAAGTACGCACAGCTTGCGCGCGATGCTCTGGCGGCCGGTGATCCGGTGGCTGCTGAGAACTACTTTCAGCACGGCGAGCACTACTTCCGGATCGTGTCCGGCGCCCAGGAGCAGACCCGTCCGGCCAATACCGGTGGCTATGCCAGTCGTCCCTACGACGACGACATGGACGAGGGCGACGACGAGGGCCAGGGCAACGGCGGGGGCCAGAACGGTCACGCCTATAACGGCTACGAAGACGGTGATCCCGGCCAGCAGCCGCAGCCCTACGAGAACCGTCAGGACGTGAACCAGGACGGCCGCCAGGGTCGGGACCGGTTCCAGAATCGCGATCAACGCCGGTTCGACAACAATGGCCGCCAGGATTACCGGCGGCAGGACCAGCCGCGTCAGGACTATCAGCGCCAGGATTACCAGCGGCCGGACTATCGCCAAGAAAACCGGCAGGACAATCGGCAAGAGAACCGTCAGGATCGTCAGGATTACGGTCGTCCGGACTACCGGCAGGACCGTCAGGACGGCCGCCAGGATCGTCCGGACAATCGTCAGGACGCGCGTCCGGAGTCTCGCCAGGATACCCGCCAAGAGAACCGTCAGGATACCCGCGGCGACCAAGGCCGGTACGAGAACGGACGCGGTGAGAACCCGCGCTCCGAGAACCGGCAGGAGGCCCGTCCCGAGGGCCGGCCGGAGCGGGCGCCCCGCGGCGAGGGCGCGCCCCGTCGCGAGCGCCGTCGCGAAGCCGCGCCCGCGGTGGAGGCCGAGGAGCCGACCGGCCTGCCGGCGTTCCTCATGGCGCCCGTCCGTCCGGCGCAGACAGCCGAACCGGTGGCGGCGCCCGAGCCTGAGGCCACGAGCGAGGACGCGCCGGCGGCCAAGCCGCGTCGCCGTCGGCGCCCGCGTTTCGAGGGCACCACGGACGAGGGTGGCGCGCCGACGCCGGCGGCCGACGTGCCGACCGAGTAAGCTGCCGCCGCTTGAATGACGCACCAAGGCCAGGCCGTCCCGGGAAACCGGGGCGGCCTTTGTCGTAGACGCCTCAGCCCCCGGCGGCCTGCCAGTCCGGGTAGGCGTGGACCCGGTGAATCAACCGCCGCCCCCGACCGATCTCGCCAAACGGGGCGATCTCCCAATCCCAGCCGACCTCGGTCGGCGGCAGCACGACGCCGAAGAGCAGATCGAGGCTGTCGGTGATCCGCCCGTTCAGGTCCTCCTCACGCTGCACGGTGTCGGTGATCAGGCAGACGCGCTCCACTTTGCGCGCGAGCGCGTCGAGGGCGGCGAGATGGGTTTCCACGAGTTGCGTACCCAGCCGGGGCGGCGCCTCCTGGCCTCGGGCCTCGAAGGCATCCATCGGGACAGTGGGGAGCTGCGAAAGCAGGTTCGCCGAGACGATCAGGTCGGCGTCTCCGCACAGATTCGCCCATGCGCCATCGAGGCCAGCGCTGATCTCCGCGGTCGCCAGCGTGACGTTCGGGTAGCGCCGGGCGGCGAGCCGCGCCGGCCAGGGGTGCACCGCGTCCACGAGGGTCACCCGCTCGAACAGGCCGGCGAGGTGGTGGAGCGGCACGTCGTCGAGGAGCCCGGAGCCGAGGACGATCGCGTAGCGCCGCTGCCGCGTCGCCTCCGCGGCTGCGCGAATGACGCGCTGCGCCTGCGCCAGATGCGGCGCCCAGGCCGCCCGGCAGCGCCGCGAACGGGCATGGAGCAAGCCGCTCTGCCGAACATAGCCGAGCCGGCGCAGGTGCAGGGGCGCGGGATTGACGAGCGACAGCGCCCAGGCGACCAGCATCGCCGAGCGTCTCAGTCCTCGTTGGTCGGCACGGCTCCCACCGGTGTGCCGCGATAGCCCGTCGCCAGAACGTAGAGTTCGCTCGAATCGGCACGGCTCGCCGCCGGCTTCACGTGGCGGACCGTGGCGAAGTCGCGCTTCAGGTCGGTCAGCAGCGCGCCCTCGGTGCCGCCCTGGAGCACCTTGGCGAGGTAGGCGCCGCCCGGTCCGAGGATCTCGCGGGCGAACTCCGCCGCGGTCTCGGCCAGGCCGATGATGCGCAGATGATCGGTCTTCTTGTGGCCGGTGGCGTTGGCGGCCATGTCCGACATGACGAGGTCGGCCGGGCCTCCGAGCATGCCGGTGAGCCGGGCGGGCGCATCCGGATCGAGGAAATCCAGTGTGATGAACTCGACCCCCGCCATCGGCTCGATCTCCAGGAGATCGATGCCCACAATCCGGCCCGACGGCCCGACCGCGCGGGCGGCCACCTGCGACCAGCCCCCGGCGCTGCACCCAGGTCGACGATCTTCTGTCCGGGCTTGAGCAGCTTGTAGCGCTCGTCGATCTCCAGGAGCTTGTAGGCCGCCCGTGACCGGTACCCCTCGCGCTTGGCCCGCGCCACGTAGGGATCGTTGAGCTGGCGCTCCAGCCAGCGCTTCTGCGACAGGGTTCGTCCCCGGCCGGTCTTGACCCGCTGCTTCAGTTCCCCGCGGACGCCGCCGCCGGAACTTGCGCCGCCCCGCCGGTCACTCATCGTGCCGCCCTCATCGGACCGCCTTCCGATTCCAGACCCCGTCCTCTCGCATCATGTTCATCAGCAATCCTTCGCGCAGGCCGCGATCGGCAATGCGCAGGCGCTCGGACGGGAAGGCGCGGCGGATCGCTTCCAGGATCGCGCAGCCCGCCAGAACGAGATCGGCGCGGTCGCGACCGATGCAGGGATTCTCCGCGCGCTGCTCAAGCCGCGTGTCGAGCAGATCGTCGATGGCCGTCGAGACGGACTCATCGCTCATCCAGAGTCCATCGACGCGGCGACGCTCGTAGCGGGCGAGCCGCAGATGCATCGCGGCGATGGTCGTGACGGTGCCGGACGTCCCGAGGAGGTGGAAATGCGGCGCGGTCGCCGCGGCGGCCGCACGCAGGGCGAAGGCCGAGAGCTTCTCGGCGACTTCCTCGACCATGCCCTCGAACATCCGCCGGGTGACTTCGGCCCCCCGTGTCGCTCGGCCAGGGTCACCACGCCCACCGGCAGGGAATCCCAGGCTCGGATCCGCAGGGTCGGATCCGTGGACGGGATTGGCGGCCGCGCCGTCGAGCCACGCGATCTCGGTCGAGCCACCGCCGATATCGAAGATGATCACCGATTCCGCGAGCGGATCCGCAAGGGCCGCGCAGCCTGTCGACGGCGAGGTAGGCCTCGGTCTGCCGGTCGACGATCTCGAGGTCGAGGCCGACGCCGCGACGGACGCGCTCCACGAAGGCGGCCCCATTCACCGCGAGGCGGCACGCCTCCGTGGCGATCACCTTCGCGCGCTGGACGCCGCGGGCCTGCATCTTGGACCGGCAGATGCGCAGGGCCTCGACGGTCCGCTCGATCGCGGTCTCGCTCAGCCGGTCGGATGTACCGAGCCCCTCGCCGAGCCGGACGATGCGCGAGAACGCGTCGATCACGCGGAAGCCGCTGAAGGTCGGCTCCGCGACGAGCAGACGGCAATTGTTGGTGCCGAGGTCGAGCGCCGCGTAGGCGGCACGCCGACGCTCACGGCCCTGTAGCGGGGCTGACGTCTGGAGCGGCACCGCGCCGGTCTGAATTCGGGACGGCGCGGCCGCGGCGGTCTCGTCCCTCATCGGCGCGGCCGTCGATCCTTCGGGTCGGCCTTGAGCATTGCGCCCGGCCTTCGTTGCTCCGCGACCCTACAGGCTCGGCGGGGAACTGCAACGTCCCATCCGTGTTCGCGCTCAGGCGACCGCCTTCATGGCGCTGGCCCGGCGGGGAATCGGGCGTAGGAGACTCTTCACCTGCGAGTACGGTCGTGGCCGGTTGATCACCTCGTCGAGGCGCGACCACAGGGTTTTGGGCGAGAACGGCTTGGCGATGATCTCGTTGACGCCGAGCGCCACGGCACGGTCGACGACGTTCCGCCGCGGCTGGGCCAGCATCAGGATGATCGGGATGGTCGGGCAGGGGGACGTGGTGGGGGTCCGTGCCAGCCGAATGAACTCCTCGCCCGAGAGGATCGACAGATCCCAGTCGATGATGCTGATGTCCGGCTTGCTCTCCGCCAGCACGCCCAGCGCTTCGGCCCCGTCTGGCGCCTCCAGCACCCGCTTGATGCCGACCCGCATGAGCATGTCGCGTACGATTCGGCGAATGTAGAGACTCTCGTCGACGACGAGGGCCGAAAGGTCGGGGAAAGTCGGAGTCGCGATCATGGCCGGGTGGCTCAGCGGGGCACGACGCCGAGTCTAGGCGGACAGCCTTTGCGTTTCGCTAACGCTATCCCTCGAAAGAGAAAGGACCGACCGGGGGTTCGCGACCGCCTCCGCTGTTTGCCGCAAGAAAGTAACGAAACGGGCGCGTCTGAGCCAAGAAGGTCCTTGCGGTCAAGGCCCGATTGCGTCAGGACTGGGGCGTTATTCTTGGTTACCGCGACCTGGGGTAATGATAGTGCGGGGCGTGGGCTGTCTGGGATGGCGCGCACGCGGTATTCGAGACAAGGGCGGCGGACGGTTTTTGCGAGCTTTCTATGGGACGTGGTCGTGATTTCAGGGGGCCGCAGAAGCGCGGCTTCGACGAGAGTGGCGAGCCAAGATGGCCTGATCAGGCTCCCCCAGCGGCGGATACGGCGGCGGCGGTGGTGGTGGGTTCGGTGGTGGCGGCGGCGGCTTCGGCGGCGGTGGCTTCGACCGTGGTCCGGCGCGCGGCGCGGCGCCTGTAGCGTCCGGTCCGGAGCGCGATGCGACGGTCAAATGGTTCAACAAGGAGAAGGGCTTCGGCTTCGTCGAACTCGGCGACGGTTCGGGCGATGCCTTCCTCCACATCCGCGCCGTCGAGGCGGCCGGCCACGATGACCTGATGCCGGGCACCCGGCTGACGGTGACGACCGCACAGGGCCAGAAGGGTCCGCAGGTCACCAGCGTTACCAGCGTCGACACCTCTACGGCCGAGGCGCCCGCGCCCCGTCGCGAGTTCCGTCCGCGCACCGGCGGCTTCGGCGGCGGTGCTCCCGGCGGCGGCTACGGCGGCGGCGGTGGCGGCTACGGCGCTGGTGGCGGCGGTGGCGGCTACGGCGGTGGCGGTGGTGGATACGGCGGCGGCGGCGGTGGTGGCCGCTCCGCCGGTGGTCCGTCCGTGGAGATGAGCGGGACCGTGAAGTGGTACGATCCCGCGAAGGGCTTCGGCTTCGTCTCGGTCAATGACGGTGGCAAGGACGTGTTCGTTCACCGCTCCGCCCTGTCCCGCGCAGGCCTCGACTCGCTCGCCGAAGGCCGGCAGGTCACCCTGGGCGTGGTCGAGGGCCAGAAGGGCCGCGAGGCGCAGAGCATCAACGTCGAGGATTGAGTGTCTCGCGGCAGCCGTCAGTCCGCCGCGTTCTCCTACCAGACACAGAGGCGGCGGTTCTCAGCAGAGCCGCCGCCTTCGTTGTTTCGGAGCGTGCCGATGCGCCGTCTGTTGTCGATGGTCCTGCTCGTCCTCGCGAGCAGCGCGCGGGCGGAGGACTTCACCGGCTTCTACGCAGGCATCAACGCCGGCTAGGGCCGGGCCTCCGCGCAGGAACGCCGTGTCAGCGCTCCGGCTCCGGGCGGTGCGTCGACATTTGCCGGGGCGCAGTCCGGTCCCGATCTGCCGCCGAGTGCCAGGAACGCGGCGGCCACGCTCCGGACCGTCGACTCGGCCAGAGCGCCCGGGACGCTCGGTCGCTGAGGTCGATCCTCGACCGCCGCTTCGTGAACGGGATCTCCCGCGCCGCCCGACCTAACTCTTTCTTTTCACACTGGAATCATTCCGGAACATAGCCGTTGCACCCCGGCCTGGGCCGCTGCTACGCCGCGGCATGGGCTCACGGGAACGAGAGGCGGCGCGATGAACCCCCGGGCAATGCCGCTGCCGGCATATCGACTCGCCGTCGCCGGACGGGTGCTCCTGGCGGCGCTGGGCGGCTACGGGGTCGCCGCGCTCGCGAGTGGGTTGCTGGCGCTGATCCTGCCGGGCTCCCGCGCCGAGGCGGTGTCCACGGCGACGCTGGCGAGCTTCGCCATCATGGCGGCCGCGGTGATCTGGGTGTTCGCCGCCCCGACGCTGGCGCGGGCGGCCCTGGTCCTGGGCCTCACGTCGGCCGTGATGGCCGGGGGCCTCTGGTTCGCGCTCGCCATTGCCCGTGGGGGCGCGGCTTGAGCCTGTCGCGGGGCCTGCGCCAGTCGATGGCTTGGCTGCACACGTGGTCCGGCCTCGTCATCGGATGGGTGCTGTTCGCGATCTTCGTCACCGGAACGGCCAGCTATTACCGCACCGACATCTCACACTGGATGCGGCCCGAGCTGTCCGATTCGGCAGTCGATCCGGTCGCGGCGGCGACACGCGCCGGCACGTTCCTGCGCCGGACGATGCCGGAGGCTGCCGGATGGTCCGTAAGACTGCCGGATACCGAGAACCCGGCGGTCGAAGTCTACTGGTGGCCGCATCTGGACGGACCCTACCACCAAGCGCTCCTCGATCCCGCCACGGGAGAACCCGCACGTGTCCGCGACACGCGCGGCGGCGACTTCCTGTACCGGTTCCACTTCGAACTGAGCTTGCCGCCGATCTGGGGGCGCTGGATCGTCTCGGCCTGCGCGATGGTCCTGCTGATCGCGCTGCTGTCCGGGATCGTCACCCATCGACGCATCTTCGCCGACTTCTTCACCTTCCGGCGCGACCGTTCGGCCCAGCGCGGCTGGCTCGACGCCCACAACGTGATGGGCGTCCTTGCGCTGCCCTTCCACCTCATGATCGTCTACACCGGCCTCGTTACCTTGGCGCCGATGCTGATGCCGTGGGGGATCAAGGCCGTCTACGGCGAGGACGTGCTCCGCTACTACGCCGAGGCCGGCCTGATGACGCCGGGACGCATGCCCACGGGGCAGCCGGGCACGGCGCTGCCGCTCGGCGAGATCGTGTCGCGGGCCATGGCGTCCCGGGGCGAGGCGCCCGAGATGGTGGTGGTCACCGCGCCGGGGGATGCCGGCGCCACCGCGACGGCGTATTTCGCCGAGCCGCACGGGCTCGCGCATCTCCACCCGCAGATCGCCTACGCGGCGGATACCGGCGTGGAGATCGGTCGGGTCGGCGAAGCCGGCGCCGCGACGCGGACGGGGGCGGTCATGACCGGGCTCCACGAGGCGCATTTCGCCGCCGCGCCGCTGCGGCTCCTGTTCTTCCTCTGCGGTGTCATGGGCGCGGCCACGGTCGCGAGCGGGCTCGTCCTCTGGACGGTGAAGCGCGCGCCCAAGGGAGCCGATCCCGAAGGTCTCGGACTGCGGATCGTCCGGCTGCTCAATCTCGGGACCATCACGGGGTTGCCGGTGGGGTTGGCCGCCTACTTCCTCGCCAACCGACTTCTGCCCATCGGACTGGCGGGGCGCGCCGAATGGGAGGTCCGCGTCTTCTTCGCAGCCTGGATCGCCGCCGCGATCGCCGCATCGCTCTATCCGCGGCGACGGGCCTGGTCCGCCGCCCTCGCCGTGGCGGCCTGCGCCTTCCTGGCGATACCGCTCGTCGATGCCGTGCTGGTGGGCCAGCCGCGTCACCTGATGTTCGACACCGCCATGGCAGGTCTCGGTCTGGCTCTCCTCGCCGGAT
This sequence comes from Methylobacterium phyllosphaerae, assembly GCA_050632685.1. GTDB lineage: Bacteria > Pseudomonadota > Alphaproteobacteria > Rhizobiales > Beijerinckiaceae > Methylobacterium > Methylobacterium phyllosphaerae_A. The sequence continues at coordinate 2,194,947 of JBOEFT010000002.1, read as the reverse complement.
CGCGGCTCGCGGCGCAAGGTCGGGCGGCCGCAGCGCGGACGCCCGAGGGCGGATTGTCCCGGACGGTCGAAGCGTGACGCCCGCCGCCCTCATCCTCAGCCTGCTCCTGAGCTTCGCGGGCTTCGCCGCCCTGGCCCTGAGCCTCGACCGGCATCACCGGGCGGCGTTCCCCGTGCCGCGGCCCCGGCAGCGCATCGGGAGCCTGCGCGCTGCCGGATGGTGCGGCCTCGGCCTGTCATTCGCGGCCGCGGTGGCGGCGGCCGGCTGGAGCTTCGGGCCGGTCCAGTGGATCGGCTCGCTGACCGGTTCCGCCCTGGCCGTGGTGGTGCTGATCGCCTACCGGCCGACGTGGCTGCGGAACGCCGCGCTATCGGCGCTGCCGCTCGCGATCCTCACCCTGCCGCTGGCGCTGGCGTGATCCGCGACGTCGGTCGGTTCGCTCGACGCGCAGCGGAGATCGGACCGACCGTCGGTCCCTCCGCTCGTCCGTCTCCGGCAGCAGCAGGAGCGAGAACCACGTCGGAAAGCGGACGAATCGGAGGCGCGGCACGCAGGAGTTTTGTCCGCTCGCGGTGACGTCCGGAAGCGCGTAGGATCAGCGCTCTCGCGCACTGGCCAAAAGTCCATCTTGATTCGACAGGCCAAAAGCCATTGGCTGTGAACAGAGCGGAAGCGGATGCGGCCCCGACGATCGGTCGCCCGAACGCCAGCTAAAGCCCAAGAGCCGCGGTTCGCGAGGCCGGGGCCTATGGAGGGAACACTGCGATGAACAAGCCGGAATTCCTCGGCGACGCCAAGGTCAAGTCGCCCTTCTCGGCTCGCTACGAGAACTTCATCGGCGGCCAGTGGGTCGCTCCCGCGGCCGGCCGCTACTTCGAGAACACCTCGCCGATCACCGGCAAGGTCATCTGCGAGGTCGCCCGCTCCGACGCCCAGGATGTCGAGAAGGCGCTGGACGCCGCCCACGCTGCCAAAGAAGCCTGGGGCCAGACGGCGCCGGCCGAGCGCGCCCGAATCCTCCTCAAGATGGCCGACCGGATGGAGGAGAACCTCGATCTGATCGCGCTGGCCGAGACCTGGGACAACGGCAAGCCGATCCGCGAGACGACCCACGCCGACATCCCCCTCGCCATCGACCATTTCCGCTATTTCGCCGGCTGCGTGCGGGCGCAGGAAGGCTCGATCTCCGAGATCGACCACGACACGGTCGCCTACCACTTCCACGAGCCGCTCGGCGTGGTCGGTCAGATCATCCCGTGGAACTTCCCGATCCTGATGGCGGTGTGGAAGCTCGCCCCGGCGCTCGCCGCCGGCAACTGCGTGGTCCTCAAGCCCGCCGAGCAGACCCCGGCCTCCGTGCTGGTGCTGATGGAGATCATCGGCGACCTTCTGCCGCCGGGCGTGCTCAACGTGATCAACGGCTTCGGCCTCGAGGCCGGCAAGCCGCTCGCCTCGTCGCCGCGGATCGCCAAGATCGCCTTCACGGGTGAGACGACCACCGGCCGCCTCATCATGCAGTACGCCTCGCAGAACCTGATCCCGGTCACGCTGGAGCTCGGCGGCAAGTCGCCGAACATCTTCTTCGCCGACGTGGCCAACGCGGACGACGACTTCTTCGACAAGGCCCTCGAAGGCTTCACAATGTTCGCCCTCAACCAAGGCGAGGTCTGCACCTGTCCGAGCCGCGCCCTCGTGCACGAGTCGATCTACGACCGGTTCATGGAACGCGCCGTGAAGCGCGTCGAGGCGATCACGCAGGGCTCGCCGCTGGATCCGGCCACGATGATCGGCGCCCAGGCCTCGGGCGAGCAGATGGAGAAGATCCTCAGCTACATCGACATCGGCAAGCAGGAGGGCGCGCAGCTGCTCACCGGCGGCGAGCGCAACGTCAAGGACGGCGAGTTCGCGGAGGGCTTCTACGTGAAGCCGACCGTGTTCCGCGGCCACAACAAGATGCGCATCTTCCAGGAGGAGATCTTCGGCCCCGTCCTGTCGGTCACGACCTTCAAGGACGATGCCGAGGCGCTCTCCATCGCCAACGACACGCTCTACGGCCTCGGCGCCGGCATCTGGACCCGCGACGGGACCCGCGCCTACCGCTTCGGCCGGGCGATCCAGGCCGGCCGCGTCTGGACGAACTGCTACCACGCCTACCCGGCCCACGCGGCCTTCGGCGGGTACAAGCAGTCCGGCATCGGCCGCGAGACCCACAAGATGATGCTCGACCACTACCAGCAAACCAAGAACATGCTGGTCAGCTACTCGGCCAAGAAGCTCGGGTTCTTCTGAGTTTCTTCCCGGGTTAACCCCCGAGACAACTTCAGCCCCGGCCTCACGGCCGGGGCTTTTTCGATCCTGGGTCGCCGCCGCGCTCAGTAGCGGCCGTAGCCGTATCCCTCGAAGGGAGGATTGGCGATCGGGCCGGGAGCCATGGGACCGGCGTCGGCGCTGACGCCGGGGACATCGTCCGGCGGACCATCCCAGCCGACCACGCCCATCGGATTGTCGGGCGTGACGTTGGGATTTCCGGCGACCTGCCAAGCGTGCTGCAAGAACAGCGGCTGTTCGCGGGGCTGGACGCGCAGCGCGAGCGGTTCGGCGGCGGCAGGCCCAGCGAGTGCGAGCAGGCCGAGGCAGGCGACGCTGAGGCGAATGCTCATGGCGGGGGCTCCCGGTCGATTGAGGCGGCAGAGGCCGCGCTGCACTGACACAACGCGTCACCCCGCATCCGGAGCCGGCGCGAGCGCGAACGAATGACCGTGGAAAATCGCGGGTCACCACGCATATTCAATTATCGATCCGGGAGGACGGCATGAGTTTGGACCAGATTTTGGACGCCAATGTCGCGGAGCAGGCCGGCGCTGACGGGACGCCCCTGCGGGTCACCGCCACCCCGGCGGCCCTCGCGCTGATCGACGAGCTGCGGAGCGAGTACGGACCGGTGATGTTCCACCAGTCCGGAGGCTGCTGCGACGGGTCCTCGCCCATGTGCTACCCCGTTGGCGATTTCGTCATCGGAGATGGGGATGTCCACCTCGGTACGGTCGGCGGCGCGGATTTCTTCATCAGCCGGTCGCAGTTCCAGGTCTGGAAGCACACGCATCTGATCCTCGACGTTGTGCCCGGCCGAGGCGGCATGTTCTCCCTGGAGAACGGACGTGAGAAGCGCTTCCATATCCGTTCGCGGTTGTTCTCCGAGGCCGAGAACCGGGCGCTCGACGGCGCTTGCAAACTCTGAGGGCAGGATCGCGATGGCGACCGTGAAACTCTTGTCCGATGCCGAGGCCGAAGCCGAGCCGCGCGTCCGTGCGGTCTTCGCGGACATCCGGACGACTCGGGGTTCCGTTTTCATCAACAATTTCTGGCGCGGCCTCGCCAACGATCCGCCGCTGCTCGAACGCACGTGGTCCTCGCTGAAGACCGTCATGGGAGCGGGGAGTCTGGATCCGCTGACGAAGGAGCTGGTCTACATCGCGGTTTCGATCGCCAATGGCTGCCCATACTGCATCCATTCCCACGCGGCCGCGGCGCGCACCAAGGGCTTGACGGCCGAGCAGCACGGCGAGTTCCTGGCCGTAGTCGGGATGGCCAACCAGACCAACGCCTTGGTCAACGGCATGCAGATCCCCATCGATCCCGCCTTCACAGTGGAGGAAGGTTCATGAGTTCCGGGTCCGGCACGGAGAAGCAGGGGCTGCGGGTGGTGCACGAGAGTGCGCCGTTCCGCGGCAAGCAAGGGCACATCTATCGGCCCGCCATCTCCGCGGAGGCGGTGGGATCCAAGGCGCTGCACATGCAGCTCCTGGAGATCCCGCCCGGCGAACGCGCGCACGCCCACAAGCACGAATCGCACGAGACGGCGATCTACGTCCTGTCCGGGGTGTCGGGCTGCTTCTGGGGAGACCGCCTGGAGAACCACGCGATCGCGGGGGCGGGCGAATTGCGTCCATATCGCCGCCGACGTTCCGCATCTGCCCTACAATCGGAGTCGGACCGAGCCCGTCACGGCCGTGATCGCCCGGACGGACCCGAACGAGCAGGAGAGCGTCGTCCTGCTGCCAGAGCTCGAGGCGGGTGTCGACTGGTCGAAGGCCGACGGCTAGAGGCGTTCCCGAACGGATTGGGGGAGGGGGCGGCAGCCGAGCCCGTGCCGCACACGGTGCGGGTCCTCTCTCCCATGCGGCCGCGGGCGGTCACACATCCGGGCGGGAGGCGGGCGGCGGAGCGCGACGCGCCCCTCTCCCGTGCGGGATAGGGGACGGGGCGCGGCTGTGTCGAACGGTGTCGCCGTCGTTCCAAACCGTTGAAACACGATCGGGAACGGCCCTGGCCGGTCAGCGCTGCTCGATCCGCTCGTTGGCGAGACGCTCGGCGCGCGTGCGCTCGTCGTTGGACAGGCCCGACAGGGTCTGGTCCAGCCAGGCATCGGAGAGGCCCTGTCCGGCCGCCGCGAGGTTCCAGGCCGCTGCCTCGACGGGGTTCTTGGCGACCCCGCGGCCGACGGCGTAGAGCCGCGCGACCCGATTCTGCGCGATCGCGTTTCCGCGCGATGCGGCATGCAGGAAGTAGGCGCGGCGGCGCGCTCGTCCTTGGTGACGCCGGTGCCGTTGAAGAGCAGGATCGCGTACTCGACCTCGCTGGCGAGATCGCCGTTGTCGGCGCCGCGCCGAAACCACTCCGCCGCCTTGGACGGATCTTTCGGTACGCCGCGTCCCTGCAGATAGAGCACGCCCAGGTCGTGTTGCGCGGGGCCGATCTCGGCCTCCGCGGCCTTGCGGAACTGCGTGGCCGCAGCGGCCTCGTCGGCGGTGGCGCCCGTGCCAATCAGGATCAGCCCCAGATTGTAGGCAGCCGTGGGCGAGCCGTGGCCGGCAGCCTGCTCCAGCCAGCGGCGACCCGCCTTCGGGTCCTTCGGCATGCCGCGACCATCGAGTGCCATGAGTCCGAGGGAGGCCATGGCAGACGCGTCGTTCTGCGCGGCGGCCAGGCGGTACCAATCGGCCGCCTTCACGGCATCCTGCTTCACGCCGAGGCCCTGGTTGTACAGTTCACCGAGCAGCGTCATCGCGGCGGCATCCTTCGGATTCGCCTCGATGCGCTTGGTCGCCTCCTCGGAAGGCCGTGACGTACTGGCCACGCTGATACGCGCCGTAGGCGATGTCCGCCGGCTGGCCGCCCGCCGGCGGTACCGCGCCACGGGTATAGTTCGGCGTGTACGGGCTCGGAAGTTCCGGCATTGGGGCCTTACCGGAGCGGGCGGTGGTCGAGTTCGGCGTTGCCGGACCGACAAGATCCGACGCCGCCCGCGCCGGAAGCGCGAAGGCCGCCGCTCCGGCGAAACTGAGGACGATGAAGCGAAGGCCGCGCCTCACGCGGCAGCCTCTTGAACGGCGCGTTGGGCTCGCTCGACGGCCGTTGGATCCTTCAGCCACAGGCCGCTCTCCAGACCGACGAATTCGGCGCCGGTGGCGCCGAGCGGTGCGATCTCCTCAGTGGTGATCGCGACGGCGATGCAGGGCGTCTCGAAGATCTCGGCCCACCATGAGACCCGGGCCAGCACGGTTGCGGCGTCCGGCGCGACCCCGTCCGGATACAGGCCGCCGAACATCAGATAGTCGACCCCGGCCTCGCCCGCCTCCATCGCCGCGTGCTTGGTCTCGAGGCCGCCGACGCCGAGGATGCGCCCGTCCCGCAACCGTCCGCGCAGGTCCTTCAGGTCGCGCGGCTTGTCGACATGGATCCCGTCGGCCCCGCCGCGCACCGCCACCGTGGCGAGATCGCCGGTGAAGCCCGGGCAGGCCACGACCAGGGCCGCGCCCCGCTCCTGTGCCACCGGGGCGACAGCCTTGATGCGGGCAGTCAGCCCGCGCTCGTCGGCAGCGGCGAGCCGCAGGATGACGGCGGCGACCTCGCCCGCTTCGCAGGCCGCCTTCAGGGCCGCCGCGAAATCCGCGATACCGTCCGCGTCGAGGCCGTGCGGCCCGAGCAGGGCGAGGCGGGGATTGCTGCTCATCGACGCCGCCTATCCGGCCCTACCGGGCGCCGATCTTCGGATCGAGGGCGCCGCTGGCATAGCGCTTGGCCATCTCGGCGACCGAGATCGGCCGAATCTTCGCGCCCTTTCCGGCGGTGCCGAATTCCTCGAACCGCTGGCGGCAAAGCTTCGTCATCGCCTCCATGGCGGGCTTCAGATACTTGCGCGGGTCGAACTCGGACGGATCTCTCGGTGAGCACCTTCCGGATCTGGCCGGTCATCGCCATCCGGTTGTCGGTGTCGATGTTGATCTTGCGCACGCCGTGCTTGATGCCGCGCTGGATCTCCTCGACCGGGACGCCCCAGGTCGGCTTCATCTGACCGCCGTACTGGTTGATGATGTCCTGGAGATCCTGCGGCACCGACGACGAACCGTGCATCACGAGGTGGGTCGTCGGCAGGCGACGGTGGATCTCCTCGATCACGTTCATCGCCAGCACTTCGCCGTCGGGCTTGCGGGTAAACTTGTAGGCGCCGTGGCTCGTGCCCATCGCAACGGCCAGTGCATCGACCTTGGTGGCCTCCACGAACTTCACCGCCTCGTCCGGATCGGTCAGGAGCTGGTCGTGGCTGAGGGTGCCCTCGGCGCCGTGGCCGTCCTCGGCCTCGCCCTGGCCGCTTTCCAATGAGCCCAGCACGCCCAGCTCGCCCTCGACCGAAACGCCAGCCCAGTGGGCCATCTTGGTGACGTTGCGGGTGATCTCGACGTTGTAATTGTAGTCGGCGGGCGTCTTGCCGTCGGCCTTGAGCGACCCGTCCATCATCACCGAGGTGAAGCCGTACTGGATCGCGGTGGCGCAGGTGGCTTCGTTGTTGCCGTGGTCGAGATGCATGCACACCGGAATGTGCGGGTAGATCTCGACGAGGCCGTCGATCAGCTTGGCCAGAACGACGTCGTTGGCGTAGGCGCGGGCGCCGCGACTCGCCTGGAGGATCACCGGCGAGTCGGTGGCGTCGGCCGCCGCCATGATCGCCAGCCCCTGTTCCATGTTATTCAGGTTGAAGGCGGGCACGCCGTACTCGTGCTCGGCGGCGTGATCGAGGAGCTGCCGGAGGGTGATGCGTGCCATCGTGCCTGTCTTCCCGTTTCCGCGTGGTCGTCTGCCCGATCGCCGGTGGCGCCGTGAAGCCCTCAGCCGAGCCCTCTCGTGCCGATCTGCCGGGAGGCTCGCATCCGGTCAATCTCCGAAGCGGAAACGAGCACGCATTCGGCGGACGATCCTCACCGGCTTCTGCTCTCCAACGCCGCCACGCGTGCCTCGACCTCGCCGATCCGGCGCCGCCTCAGCCCTTGGCGCGCAGAGCCTCGACGCCCGGCAGGGCCTTGCCCTCGAGCCATTCGAGGAAGGCACCGCCCGCCGTCGAGACGTAGGTGAAATCCTTGGCCACGCCCGCGTGGTTCAGAGCGGCCACCGTGTCGCCGCCGCCCGCGACGGAGACGAGCTGGCCGCCCTTCGTCCGCGCAGCCGCATGCTTGGCGGCGGCCACGGTCGCAGTGTCGAACGGAGCCAGCTCGAAAGCGCCCAGGGGACCGTTCCAGACCAGCGTCTTGGCCCCGTCGATCGCCGCGTTGATCTCGGCAACGGACTGCGGGCCGGCATCGAGGATCATGCTGGCCTCGGGCACCGCGTCCACCGGGACGGTCTGGTGGGGCGCCTGCGCCTTGAATTCCGTGGCCGCGACCGCGTCGACTGGCAGGATGATCCGGCAGCCGGCCTTCCCGGCCGCCGCCAGGATGCGCTTGGCGGTCTCCGCGAGATCCTTCTCGCACAGGGACTTGCCCACGGCCTTCCCCTGCGCGTGCAGGAAGGTGTTGGCCATGCCGCCGCCGATCACCAGCATGTCGACCTTGGCGACCAGATTTTCGAGAAGGTCGATCTTGGACGACACCTTGGCGCCGCCCACCAGGGCGATGACCGGGCGCTGGGGCGACTCGAGGCCCTTGGTCAGGGCATCGAGTTCGGCCTGCATCTCGCGACCGGCATAGGCGGGCACCCGGTGCGCCAGGCCTTCCGTCGATGCGTGGGCGCGGTGGGCCGCCGAGAAGGCCTCGTTGACGTAGACATCGCCGTTCGCCGCCAGCGCATCCGCGAAGGACGGGTCGTTCTTTTCCTCGCCCGGATGGTAGCGGGTGTTCTCCAGGAGCAGCACGTCGCCATCCTGCAGCGCCGCCACGGCCTTCGCGGCCGCATCCCCGACGCAATCCGCCGCGAAGCCGACGGTCCGCCCGAGGGCGGCCCCGAGGGCCGGGACGACCGGTTCCAGGGAATCCTTCGGCTCACGCTTGCCCTTCGGACGGCCGAAATGGGCGAGCAGGACGACCCTGGCGCCCTTCTCGGCGATCTCGCGGATCGTCGGCACGACGCGGTCGATGCGCGTGGTGTCGCTGACGCGTCCGTTCTCCATCGGCACGTTCAGGTCGACGCGCATCAGAACGCGCTTGCCCTTCAGCGGGCCGGCGTCGTCGAGGGTGCGGAAGGCGCTCATGCGGTCCTGTGCGGGTGAGTCAGGTTTACTGGACGGTCGTGCCGACGGCGGCGCGCTGCGGCAGCAGATGGTCGAGGTTGAGCCGTTGGACGGCGATCATCAGCACCACGGTGAGGATCGCGGTGATCACCGCGGTCAGGACCAGGGCTCCGGTGCCGGGCAGCCGGCGCGTGCGCTCGGCGAGCCCACGCATCTCCGTCCGCAGGGCGGCGAGATCGGATTGACGAGCCGCCTCGTTCATTCGGGTCGAAGCGTTCTCGACCTTGTCCTCGACCCGCGAAAGCAGCGCCTCGGAGCGGGCGTACTTATCCTCGATGCGCGAGCACTTGTCCTCGATCCGCGCGAGCTGATCGAAGAGCTGGTTGGCCGGCAACGCATGAGACGGTGCGGAAGCCGCGGCGCGCCCGCGGCGACGGGCGGGGGCGGAGCCGGTCTGGGGGCGGGCGGCACGACAGCTGGCCCGCTCGACGTGCCCTGCGAAGCGTCGGTCATCCCTGGAGAGTCCCTGGTTCGAAGAAAGGCCGTCCGATGAAAGGCGCGGCCGCCGCACCCTCAGGAGGCGGCGGCTGCGGTCTCTAGGCTCAGATGAGCTTGGCCATCGCCACGGCCGTGTCGGCCATGCGGTTCGAGAAGCCCCACTCGTTATCGTACCACGTCAGGATGCGCACGAGCACGCCGTCCATGACCTTGGTCTGGTCGAGGTGGAAGGTCGACGAGTGGGGGTCGTGGTTGAAGTCGATCGACACGTTCGGGCGGTCGGTGACGCCGAGCACGCCCTTCAGCGGGCCTGCGGCCGCGGCCTTGATCGCGTCGTTGATCTCCTGAACCGAGGTCGCGCGCTTGGCCGTGAACACGAGGTCGACCGCCGAGACGTTCGGAGTCGGCACGCGGATCGCGGTCCCGTCGAGCTTACCCTTGAGTTCCGGCAGGACGAGGCCGACGGCCTTCGCGGCACCGGTCGAGGTCGGGATCATCGAGAGCGCCGCGGCGCGCGCCCGGTAGAGATCCTTGTGCATCTGGTCCAGCGAGGGCTGGTCGTTGGTGTAGGAATGGATCGTGGTCATGAAGCCGCGCTCGATGCCCACGGCCGCGTCCAGCACCTGCGCCACGGGCGCGAGGCAGTTCGTGGTGCAGGAGGCGTTCGACACCACGAGGTGCTCACGGGTGAGCTTGTCGTGATTCACGCCGTAGACCACCGTCAGGTCGGCGCCGTCGGCCGGCGCGGAGACGAGCACGCGCTTGGCGCCGGCATCGAGGTGGGCCTTGGCCTTGTCCTTCGAGGTGAAGATGCCGGTGCATTCCAGGGCGATGTCGACACCGAGGTCGCGGTGCGGCAGCTCGGCCGGGTTGCGCACGGCCGTGACCTTGATCCGCTTGCCGTTCACGACGAGGAACTCGCCGTCGACCGCGACCTCACCGGGGAAGCGGCCGTGCACGGAATCGAAGCGGAGCAGATGGGCGTTGGTCTCCACCGGGCCGAGATCGTTGATCGCCACGACCTCGATGTCGCTGCGGCCGGCTTCCGCGATCGCGCGCAGGACGTTGCGGCCGATGCGTCCGAACCCGTTGATGGCAACCTTCGTCACGGCGTGACTCCTTCGTGATGCGGCTCACCGCGCGCCGGACCTCGGGGCGCGATCCGCGGAGCGGTCTCGGCGGCCCGCCGTGCCGTCCGGGCCGGGCGGATCTGGGCGGGCGGGTTTGAACCTGCGATGAACCGGGCCGGGAGAGGCCGGGCTTCCATGCTCGTGACCGTCGGATCGGACGGCACCGGCTGAGGCCTCGGAACTGTCGCGGACCAGCCCCCGGCAGGTCTCGCGCGGTCCCTTTCGGGAGCGCGCGGCTGTCTAACATGGCGCCTCAACCTGTCAAACGCATCGCCGTGACAAAGACCTTCGATCCACCGACCAATAAACAGGGATCGCGGTTATCCATTGGCCGACCGTCCGCTGGGGATCGAACGCAATTTCCCGCTGGAATTTCGCCCGCATTCGACGGAAAGCTGCCCGTCGAGGCAGACGAGGACCCATGGCCGACGAGACCGAGACCCGCTCCATCGACGACGCCCTCGGCCGGCTCGAAGCGGCGATCCATCGCCTCGATGCCGTCGTCCAGCATCGCCTCGACACCGCCGCACAGCCGGACGACCGGGACGCGGAACTCGCCCTGATGGAGGAGGATCGCGCCCGCTTGGCTGCGGCCCTCGACGCGGCGAGCGCCCGCCTCGCCGCGGTCTCGGCCACGACCGGGGAGGTCGGCCATCGGCTCGACCGTGCGATCGAGACCGTTCAGGATGTGCTCGGACGCGACTGACCCCAACATCCGCGCCCGACGGAGCGCCGAGCGGAGCCGCCCTTGCCGCAGATCAACGTGACCATCGACGGCCGCAGCTATCGCATGGCCTGCGGGGAGGGGGAGGAAGCCCACCTCACCGGGCTCGCCACGACCCTGGATGGGCGCATCGCCGAGATGCGCAAGAGCTTCGGTGAAATCGGCGATATGCGCCTCCAGGTCATGGCGGCACTGACCATCGCCGACGAGCTGGCGGAACTGCGGGGTCGGCTCGCGACGCTGGAAACGAATGTCGCGGAGCTGCGCGCGGCCGCCGAGACCGCTGAGCGCGGGCGGACCGAGGATGCCGAGCGGGCCGCAGCCGGTATCGGACGCGCGGCCGAGCGGATCGGCAAGCTCGCCGAGGCGCTGGGCGGCGCCGGGTCGCGCGGGTGAGGGCGGTGGCGCGGCCCGTCGGATCGAAGCCGCCGGTCATCGAGACCACCGGTCACCCGATGACGCCCCGCCCATCCGTCCTGCAGCAGAATGCCGGCTGGTTCTGAGGGCCTATGAGCGCGCATCCCGTGAGCGCTTTCGAGATCAAGCTGGACGACCTGTCCGGCGAACAGACGCGTCTGGTGTTGGCCCTTCACCTTGCCGGCATGCACGCCGCTTCGCCGCCCGGCAGCGTGTTCGCCCTCGATCTCTCGGGCCTGCAGGCCCCGGAGGTCACCGTTTGGACGGCGTGGCGCGCGAATCGCGTGGCCGCCGTCGGAGCCATCAAGATGTTGCCGGACGGCACCGCCGAGGTGAAGTCCATGCGGACTCATCCCGAATTTTTGCGTCAGGGCGCCGGCTCGGCCATCCTCGAGACCGTCATCGCCGCTGCCCGAGCCCGGGGTGTCCGCCGTCTGAGCCTCGAGACCGGCAGCGGACCGGCGTTCGAACCGGCTCTCGCACTCTACCGATGCCGCGGCTTCGCGAACGGCGCAGCTTTCGGTCAATACAGTGCGACTGAATTCAATCAGTTTCTGCACTTGGATCTGGACTGACCCGTCGGCGTGCACCGAACGATTCTGCTTGCGCAAGACAGGCCTGGGCGCCCCCCGTCACCCGGTCTCGGCGATGTAGCGCCCGAGCGCCGCCGCCGCCCGCAGCATATGGGCGCGCATCCGTCGAGCCGCGGTCTCCCCGTCGCCCTCCGCGATCGCCGCCAGGATCTCGCCATGCTCTTCCCGCGATCGGCGGATCCGGTCGGCGTGGCGCAGCTGTGTCCTGCGGAAGGCAGCGAGCCGCTCCCGGATTGCCAGCGCCTGCTCGGCCATGAAGCCGTTGTGGGTCGCCGTGTAGAGCGCCTCGTGGAAGGTGCGGTTGAAGCGATCGTAGGCGTCGACGTCGCCCGCCTCGACGGCTGCGGCCGATTCTTCATGGAGTTCCATGAGTTGGCCCCGTTCGAGGGGCGTCATCCGGTAGGTAGCGAGCCGGGCGCACATCGCCTCGATCTCGGCGGTGGTCTCGAACATGTCGGCGATTCGCTGCGGCGTCAGCCGGGCGACCACGACACCCCGGCGAGGTCGCATCTCCACAAGTCCGGAGGCCGCGAGTTGCCGCAGGGCCTCCCGGACAGGCGTGCGCGAGGCTCCGTAGCGCTGCGCGAGGTTCTGCTCGTCGAGCGCCGTGCCGGCGGCGATCGTCCCCGATGCGATGGCATCGGTGAGGGCGTCCCGGATCCGATCCGAGAGGAGCCCGCTGTCGATCTTCTGGAACTCGCCGTGCATTCACCGTTCCCGGACACGCGCTGCCACGCGCGAACGCCATACTCCCAGGATGACGGCGCAACACAACAGCCTAATCCGTCGACCGAGAGGAAAGAATCCCGCGCCCCGGGCCTCAGCCTACCAGCGCTCGCACCGTCAGGAACAGGATCGAGGGTCCGACGAGGCAGCCGATTCCGGTGTGGAAGGTCGCGGTCAGCGCCCCGTAGGGCACGAGTTTGGGATCCGTGGCCGCCAGGCCGCCCGCGACCCCGCTAACGGTGCCCATCAGGCCGCCATACGCCATCGCCGAGCGCGGGTTGTCGAGGCCGATCAGTCGGGCCACCAGGGGCGTACCCACCATCACCATCACGGCTTTCGTGACACCGGTGGCGATTGAGAGCGCCATCACGGTGGAATCGGCCCCGATGGCCGCCCCAGTGACGGGGCCGACGATATAGGTGATCGCCCCGGCGCCGATCGTCGTGATCGAGACCGCGTCATGATAGCCGAAGGCCACGGCGGTCAGCGTGCCGACGATGAACGGAAGGATTGTGCCGAGGGCCAAGGCCAGCACCCCGAGCAGCCCGGCGCGGCGCGCCTCGATCACATCGACCTCGAAAGCCGTGGCGACGATTGCGAAGTCGCGCAGCATCGCCCCGCCCATGAGCCCGATTCCGGCCAGGGCCGGGATATCGGCAAGGCCCTTCTTCCCGCCCGTGGAGAGGCCGCCGACATAGGCGAGGATCAGGCCCAGCACGATGGCGATGGCGGATCCGTGGACGCGCCCGTTGGTGAAGTGCTTGGCCGCCAGATTTGAGACGAGGATCAGCGCGCCGACGACCGCGAAGGCGGCCACGAGGCTCTGCTCGATGAAGACGTGCTCGATGGCGTGCCAGATATCGTGTCCCATGGCGCTTACCCCTTCCTGGCCATGGATGCGTCGGCCGCTCCCGTTGGAGCTGGCTCGGTCTCGCCGCCGATCACGGACCCGCCGTGCTGGACGGCGGCGCTGCCGGGATCGCGCCGGCCGAAGCGACTGAGGAGCGCCACCGCGCCGAAGCAGAGGACCAGCGATCCGGTCGCGGCGATGAGCACGATCGGGCCGCCGCTGACGGCCGCCACCACGTTCTGCTGGGCCGCCATGGCCACCACGATCGGGATGTACATGCCCGCCCAGAACTCGACGCCGAACTGGACCCCCTTGGTCAGGCGCCCCCGCCGAGGAGAGCCACAGGCGGGCCGCGATCAGCAGGATCATGGCGATGCCGACGCCGCCGACATTCGCCTTCACGCCCAGGGCGAGCCCCAGAAGGTCACCGAGATACACGCCGATCAGCGTGCAGGCTGCGAGCAGGGCGACACCGAGGACGATCATCGGCGTTGGCCCTTCGCGGTGATCCGCATGTCGGCGCACGCTGGCGGCCGGATCGACGCGCTCGGCATGGAGCGTCTCCTTCCCTGTCGGCTCGATGGCCTTTCCGCTATTGTATGCAGGATATTGACTTGACGGCAATCCCGTATACGAAACTGTGATGAAGTCCGGTTTGAAAATACTCTTCTCCTTAGCTAGATGGTGGTGGGCATACCGAGAGAGGGCGGGCGTATGACCGGTTGGCAGAGACGAGCGCCTCGCACGCGACGCGCGGATTGAGGCAGGCCGCACGCATGCGGACGGCAAGGTCGTGCCGCCCGGGGCGGTCGTCGATCTGCTGGAGGCGGTCCTGCGACCCGGCGACCGCGTCTGCCTCGAGGGCGACAACCAGAAGCAGGCGGATTGCCTGGCCCGCGGCTTAGCCGCCTGCGATCCCGACAAGATCCACGACTTGCACATGGTCCAGTCGGGGATCGTGCTTCCGGAGCATCTCGACGTGTTCGAGACCGGCATCGCGAAACGGCTGGACTACTCGTATTCCGGCCCGCAGGGGGCGCGCATCGCCAAGATGCTCTACGGTGGCCAGATCGAACTCGGGGCGGTCCACACGTACCTGGAGCTGTTCGCCCGCTACTTCATCGACCTCACGCCCAACGTGGCGCTGATCGCGGGCGTGTCGGCGGACCGGGACGGCAACCTGTATACGGGACCGAATACCGAGGACACGCCGACCGTCGTGGAGGCGACCGCCTTCAAGAACGGTGTGGTGGTCGCCCAAGTCAACGAGATCGTCGACAGGGTCCCGCGGGTGGATATCCCGGGCGACCGGATCGACTTCGTGGTGGAGGCCGACAAGCCCTTCTACGTCGAGCCGCTGTTCACCCGCGACCCGGCCGCCATGACCGAGACCCAGATCCTGATCGCCATGATGGCGATCAAGGGGATCTACGCCGAGTACGGTATCCGCCGCCTCAACCATGGCATCGGGTTCGGCACCGCCGCCATCGAGCTGCTGCTGCCGACCTACGGCGAGCGGCTCGGCCTCAAGGGCAAGATCGCCACCCACTGGGCGCTCAACCCGCACCCGACGCTGATCCCGGCGATCGAGGTCGGGCTGGGTCAAGCAGGTCCACTGTTTCGGTTCGGAAGTCGGGATGGACCGCTACATCCGCGCGCGGCCCGACATCTTCTTCACCGGACCGGACGGCAGCCTGCGCTCGAACCGGGCCTTCTGCCAGACCGCGGGCCTCTACGCCTGCGACATGTTCATCGGTGCGACCCTCCAGATCGACCTGATGGGGCATTCCTCGACGGTGACGCAGTCGCGGGTCGCCGGATTCGGCGGCGCCCCGAACATGGGCTCGGATCCGCACGGACGGCGGCACCCGTCCGATCCCTGGATGAAGGCGGGACGGGAGGGCCAGATCGTCGGCGACCCGGCGCTGATGCGCGGGCGCAAGCTGGTGGTTCAGATGGTCGAAACCTTCGGCGACAAGCTGGTGCCGACCTTCGTGGAGAAGCTCGACGCCCTCGAACTGGCGAAGACGATCGGCCTCGAGCTGGCACCCGTGATGATCTATGCCGACGACGTGACCCACATCGTCACCGAGGAGGGCATCGCCAACCTCCTGCTGTGCCGGGACGCCGACGAGCGCGAGCAGGCGATCCGGGGCGTGGCCGGCTACACCGAGGTTGGACGGGGGCGCGACCGGGCGAAGGTGGAGGACCTACGCGCCCGGGGTATCATCCGACGCCCGGAGGATCTCGGCATCGAGCCCCTCGACGCCGACCGGGCGCTGCTGGCCGCGAAGTCGATCAAGGACCTCGTCCACTGGTCCGGCGGGCTTTATGAGCCGCCCGCCCGGTTCCGGAACTGGTAGGATGGCGACCGGCGGCACGGACGCGTCACACGGCCGTCCTACCCCCGTCCCGAGGTGCGGGGCGTCAGTCCGGACTCTGAGGATCCCCACAGGGATCGCGCCCCTTCGGGTGTCCGCATTCGTGGCTTCCGCTACGCTTTGCCACCTCACGATGAGGTGTCCTGATTGGATGACGGAACGTCCCGCGAGGAACCGGCCATGGAATCCCTGACCTTCCGACACACCACGATCAAGCCACTGCCCGGAACGGTTCCGAGCGCGATCACCGGCGTTGTCGCCTCCGGCAACCTGGAGATCCTGCTGGAACGGGTGCTCCCGCCGGATGCCTGCGAAGTCGCCATCGACACACCGATCGCCGGCTACGGCGACGTCTGGGCGGCGGTGGTGGCGGATTTCATCGCGCGGGCGCAGCCCGGCGGCATCCGGATCAGCATCAACGACGGCGGTGCCCGTCCCGACACCGTGTCCCTGCGCCTGCTCCAGGGCGCGCGGCTAATGGAGGCCTGACCATGGCTGGCGACCGCGCCGCGCGTTTCGATCCGGACACCCTGAGCTGGTACGAGGCCACCGCGCGCCAGCGCGTCGCGGCGCTGACCGATGCCGGAAGCTTCCGCGAGTTCCTGGGACCGGCCGAGCGGCGCATGAGCCCGCACCTGCCGCTGTTCGACCTCCCGCGCGCCTTCGACGACGGCATCGTGGTGGGCCGGGCGACCCTCGGCGGCAGCCCGGTCCTGATCGCCGCCCAGGAGGGCCGCTTCATGGGCGGGGCCTTCGGCGAGGTGCACGGGGCCAAGCTCGTCGGTCTCCTCCGCGCGGCCCTAAACCTGAAGCCGAAGGCGGTGCTGATCCTGTTCGACACAGGCGGTGTCCGCCTGCAGGAAGCCAATGCCGGCGAGACCGCCATCGCCGAGACGATGCGGGCCATCGTCGAGGTGCGTGCCGCCGGCATCCCGGTCGTCGGCCTGATCGGCGGCCGGGCCGGTTGCTACGGCGGCGGCGGGCTGATCGCCGGCACCTGCTCACGACTGGCCGTCTCGGAGGGCGGTCGCATCTCGGTCTCCGGTCCGGAGGTGATCGAGACCAATAAGGGCGCCGAGGAGTTCGATTCCCGCGACCGGGCACTGGTCTGGCGCACGATGGGCGGCAAGCACCGCCGGCTTATCGGCGGCGCCGACGCGTTCTGCGCCGACACCGTCGCGTCCTTCCGGACGGCAGCCGTCGCGCTGATCGACCATGCGCCGGCTTTCGACCTCGCGACCCTGGAGGCCGAGCAGGCGCGCCTGGAATCCCGGATCGAGCGCTACGGCGCGTGCCGCGACGCCACGGATGTCTGGGCGCGGCTCGGCGTCAACGATCCCGATGCCGTGCCGGCGATGGATACCGATGCGTTCGTCGAGACCGTGACCCGCAGCCGGGAGGCCGATCATGACGCTCGCTGAGATCCTCGCCGCGCTGTTCCCACACGGTCACGCCGTCGTGGCTCGCGACGGCCTCGTGACTGGCGCCGGTCCCTTTGCGGGCGGGCGGATCCACGTCGTCGGCGTCGACGGCGACACGCCGCTCGGCGTCGAGGGCGCGCTGACCCTGTCGCGCGCGGTGCTCGACGCGGTGCGGGCGGGCGATCGGGCTCCGATCCTGGTGGCGGTTGATTCCGACAGCCAGCGCATGAGCCGGCGCGACGAACTCCTCGGCCTGAACGAATGCCTCGCGCATCTCGCCAAGGCGCTTCTCCTGGCCGACCGGTCGGGCCATCCGACGATCGGGCTGATCTACGGTCACTCGGCCGCCGGGGCCTTCATCGCCACGGCGCTCGCCACCCGGGTGCTGGCGGCTCTGCCCGGCGCCAACCCGAGCGTCATGGACCTGCCCTCGGTTGCGCGGGTCACCAAGCTGCCCCTCGCCCAGCTGGAGGAGATGGCGCAGTCGACACCGGTCTTCGCACCCGGCCTCGACAACATGGTGGCGACCGGTGCGGTCCACGCCGTCCTGGACCCGGGCCTATCCCTCGAAAAGCAAATTCGCGCGCTCATCGATGAGATGCCGCTTGAAGATGTGCGCGACCGCCTCGGCGCGGAGCGGGGCGGGCGGCCGGTGGCGGGCACCGTCGCCGCTGCGGTCGCCGAGCAGGCTCGCCTTGGCTGAGGCCTTCAGGCGGCACGACCTCGTCCGCGCCGATCCGGCGGCCTGGACGGCCTGGCTTGCGGGTCGTCCCGATCTCGGCGGCGTCCCTCACGTCGCGGGCTGGGCGGCGGCCGGCTATCCGCTGATCGTCCGGCGCCGTGTACCCGGGGAAACCGGGGAGTTGATCCCCCTCGGCCTGCCCCTGCCGCCGGCCGACGGCAAGCGGCGGATCGGCCTCGCGCTGCCACCGGCCGCCCTGACCCGCGTCGTGCCGATAAGTCTGGCCGATGCCGTCGCACAAGTGCCGGCGCCTTGGCGGGCGAGTCTGGCGGCCCTGACGGCTCTCGGACACCGGCATGGCATTGCGCCGCGGCCGTTCGGCAGCCTGCTCTGGCAGGCGTTCACCGGCCTGACCTACCTGAGTCCCACCTCCGACCTCGACCTGCTCTGGCCCTGCCGGCTGCCGGTGCCCGGGAGCCTGCTCGATGGCATCGCCGCCGTCGCTGAAACGGCTCCGATGGGCATCGACGGCGAGATCCTGCTGCCGGACGGCACCGGCCTGCACTGGCGCGAGTTGCGCGACGCACCGCAGGATGGATCGATCCTGGCCAAGGGCCTGGACCGGCTGGACCTCCGTCCTGTCGCGCCGCTGCGCCACCGGGAGCCTGCATGAGCCTCGCGGTCCTGCTCTCCGGCCAGGGCGGGCAGCACGCCGGGATGTTCGCCATCACGGCCGATCACCCGGCCGCGCAGGACGTGTTCGCGGCCGCCAAGCCGCTGTTCGACGGCGTCGACCCGCGCGATGTCGCCTGCGCGGGCGGTGAGGCGCTGCACGCGAACCGGACCGGGCAGATCCTCTGCTGCGTGGCCGCTCTGGCCGCGTGGCGGGCGCTGGGCGACGCGAAACCGGACCGGGTGATCGTCGCCGGCTACAGCATCGGCGATCTCGCGGCCTGGGGCATCGCCGGACGCCTCGGCTACGCGGACGTCCTAACCCTGGCCGCCCGGCGCGCGGAGGCCATGGATGCCGCCTCGGGCACCGGGTTCGGCCTCGCGGGGATTCGCGGCGTTGCCCTCGCCGTGCTCGAAGGCTTGGCTTCGCGCTACGATTGCCACCTCGCCATCCGCAATGCCGCCGACAGCGGCGTGGTCGGCGGCCCGCGCGCCGCCCTGGAGCGCTATGCCGCGAGGCCATCGGCGCTGGGGCGCAGCGGGCCGTGATCCTCCCCGTCCATACGCCCTCGCACACGCCCCTCCTGGCCGACGCCACGGCGGCCTTCCGGGGGGCACTCGCCCAGGCGCCCCCGCACCGGCCGCCGGCCGGTGCGCCGCGTCTTCTCAGCGGTCTGGACGGCGCGGCGGTCTTCCGCGACGGCAACGGGCGGGAGAAGCTCGCGCTTCAGATCTCACACACGATCGACTGGGCAGCCTGCCTGGATGCCTGCCGGGAATTCGGTGCCGACCGTGTCCTCGAACTCGGCCCCGGCCATGCCCTCGCGACGATGGCACGGACAGCGCTTCCAGACGCGCGCGTCCACGCCGTCGACGAATTCCGCTCCCTTGCAGGCGTCACCGAATGGCTGGCGCGGCCTTAGTCACGCCGCGCCTACTTGGCAGCGCGCCGCCTTCCATGCGCTACTATTGCGGTGTTGTGCACGAGGCCTCGCGGGCGCCTTCCACAATACTGATGTCGGGGCCTCGCCTTGACGCACGGGGCGTCGCGGTCGTAGCAGCCGGGCATCTTCGGAACGGGACGGGTTCATGACGGCCAAGCGAGCGCTGATCACGGGAGTGACGGGCCAGGACGGGGCGTATCTGGCGCAGCTGCTCCTGCAGAAGGGCTACGCCGTCACCGGCATCGTGCGCCGCTCCAGCCATGCCGGGGTGTTCGATCACCGGCTGAAGTGGCTCGGCATCCTCGACGATGTCGAGCTGGTCGACGGCAACCTGCTCGACCTCTCGGCGCTGATGCGCATCGTCCAGGCCGCCAAGCCCGACGAGATCTACAACCTCGCCGCCCAGTCGTTCGTGACCTCGTCCTGGCAGCAGCCGCTGCTGACCGGCCAGGTCACGGGCCTCGGCGCCGCGCACATGCTCGAATGCCTGCGCTCGGTCGCCCCGCAGGCGCGCTTCTACCAAGCCTCGACCTCGGAGATGTTCGGCCTGATCCAGGAGGCCAAGCAGAGCGAGACGACGCCGTTCTACCCGCGCTCGCCCTACGGCGTGGCCAAGCTCTACGCCCACTGGATGACCATCAACTACCGCGAGAGCTTCGATCTGCACGCCTCGAACGGCATCCTGTTCAACCACGAGAGCCCGCTGCGGGGCGTCGAGTTCGTGACCCGCAAGGTCACGGACGCGGTGGCGCGGATCAAGCTCGGCCGGCAGAAGGAGCTGCGGCTGGGCAACATCGACGCCAAGCGCGACTGGGGCCATGCCCGCGACTACGTGCAGGCGATGTGGCTGATGCTGCAGCAGGACCGGCCCGACGACTTCGTGATCGCCACCGGGCGGACCACGACGGTGCGGGACATGTGCGCGATCGCGTTCAAGCATGTCGGCCTGAACATCGACGAGCACCTCGTCATCGACCCGGCCCTGTTCCGCCCGGCGGAGGTCGAGGTGCTGCTCGGCAACCCCGCCAAGGCGAAGGCGACCTTCGGCTGGGAGGCCCAGACCAGCCTCGAGGCGCTGATCACCGAGATGGTCGACGCCGACATCAAGCGCCTCAGCGCCACCGCCTGAGCGGCCGGCCCTCGGGCAGGCTCGCCGACGGCGGCCGGCCGATCCATATGGCGCGCAGTCCCAGACGGAGAGGCGCGCCGTGAAGACCTACCAGCTCTACATCGACGGGCAGTTCGTCGACCCGGTCGAGGGCTCGTGGTTCGAGTCGATCGATCCTTATCGGGGCGAGCCCTGGGCGCGCATCCCGCGCGCCGGACGGGCCGACGTCGACAGGGCGGTGGCCGCCGCCAAGCGCGCCATGTGGGACGGCCCCTGGGCCACGATGACGGCCTCGGCCCGCGGCAAGGTCCTGCGCCGGATCGGCGACCTCTTGGAGCGCGAGGCTAAGGCGCTCGCCGAAGTCGAGGTCCGCGACAACGGCAAGCTGTTCGCCGAGATGTACGGCCAGACCCGGTACCAGCCCGAATGGTGGTGGTACTACGCGGGGCTCGCCGACAAGGTCGAGGGCGCCCAGGTGCCGATCGACAAGCCCGAGACCTTCGCGTTTACAAGGCACGAGCCGGTGGGCGTGGTCGGGGCGCTGACGGCGTGGAACTCGCCGCTCCTGTTCGTCGCGTGGAAGTGTGCCCCGGCGCTGGCGGCCGGCTGCGCCGTCGTGGTGAAGCCCTCCGAGTTCGCCTCGGCGAGCACCCTCGAATTCGCCCGCCTGACCAAGGAGGCCGGGCTGCCCGACGGCCTGTTCAACGTCGTGACCGGCTTCGGCGGCGAGGCGGGCAGCGCCCTGGTCGAGCACCCGGACGTCGCCAAGATCAGCTTCACGGGCTCCGACGTGACCGGGGCGAAGGTCTATGAGGCCGCCGCGCGCCAGATCAAGCGCGTGTCGCTGGAGCTCGGCGGCAAGTCGCCCAACATCGTCTTCGCCGATGCCGACCTGAAGGCCGCCGCCGCGGGGGCGATCTCGGGCATCTTCGCGGCCACCGGGCAGACCTGCATCGCCGGCTCGCGGCTCCTCGTGCAGAACAGCATCCGCCAGGAATTTACCGAACGCCTGGTCGAGCTCGCCCGCACCGCCAAGCTCGGCGACCCGATGCAGGCCGACACCAATATCGGGCCGATCACGACGCCGCCCCAGTACACGAAGGTGCTCGACTACATCGCGCTCGCCAAGAGCGAGGGCGCGCGCTGCGTCGTCGGCGGCAATCCCGCCTCCGGTCCCGGCGTGCTCGGCGGCCAGTTCGTCGAGCCGACGATCTTCACGGGCGTCACCAACGACATGCGCATCGCCCAGGAGGAAGTGTTCGGCCCGGTCCTGTCGATCATCGGCTTCGAGGACGAAGCCGAGGCGCTGAAGGTCGGCAACGACGTGGTCTACGGGCTCGCCGCCGGCGTCTGGACCCAGGATATCGGCCGCGCGATGCGCATGTCGAAGGGATTGCGGGCCGGCACCGTCTGGGTGAACACCTATCGGGCGGTGAGCTACATGATGCCGTTCGGCGGGATGAAGCGCTCGGGCATCGGCCGCGAGAGCGGCATCGAGTCGATCCGCGAGTACCTCGAGACCAAAAGCGTCTGGATCTCCACGAGCCGGGATGCGCCGGAGAACCCGTTCGTCATGCGGTGACCGCCTCCCCGCCGACCGATCGCGGCGCGGCCGGCGGGCCGGTCAACCCGGCGCGGGCCGACCCCTCGAAGGCTAAGCCCTCATGTCGACCGCGGGTGCGGGGTCGGCCGGGAGCGCGAGCGAGGCCAGGATGAAGCCCATGAAGAAGAGGACGTACTGATTGACCGACAGCTCCTCGAACATCAGCGACGGGATGAGGAACAGGGCGCTGTAGGTCAGGAACCGGCCGAAGGCGGCGGGCGACAGCAGGATCCGCCCGAGCCCGGCGATCAGGAGCAGCGCCGTGGCGATTCCGCTCTGAAGGGCGAGCGAGACGAAGCCGTTGTGGGGCGTCACGAGGCCGGTCAGCGCCTGCAGTTCCTCGCGCCGCGTGACCTCGCCGACGCCGAACGGGTACTCGACGACGAGCTGGAGCGCCGTGACCCCGGACAGGAAGCGCTCGTCGAAGTTGCCGGTGACGTTGTGATCCTCGGCGAAACGCCGCTCGATCGCCTGTGCCAGGGTCCCGGGCAGGGGGATCTCCCCCGTCAGCGCCCAGCTGACGAGCAGCAGCCCCGCGACGCCGAGAACGGCCAGCACCGCCGAGGCCTTGACGTTCCGCCGCATCAGCAGACCGAGGAACAGGACCGGCATGAACAGGCCGGCGCGATTGTTGGTGAACGGAAAGCTCGCCAGCAAAGCCGCGAAATAGCCGAGGTAGATCACCTTCAGGCGGTAGCGCAGGCTCAGCACCAGGGCCGCCGCGCCGCCGAGCGCGTAGACGTGGCCGGTCTCGTTCCCAGAGGTCCAGAGCCCGCCCTGCTTGTCCTGCACGAACAGCTTCAATTCGTCGTCGAACCCGTCGGTCGGCACGGCGAGCCCGAACCGTTCGAGGGGCATGCCCGAAGCGGCGAGAAGCAGCACCGCCAGCGAGGCGAGCAGGCCAGCGAGCAGGCCGACGCAGAACGCGTCCTCCACGCGCCGGTCGCGGAACATCACCAGCAGGATGAACGCCTGCACGACGTAGAGCAGTAGGACGAGCGTCAGATAGGTATCGCCCGCCTGCTTGTGGCCCTTCAGGACCAGGGAGGCCGCGATGAGCGCAAGGATCCCGGCGAGGGGGCGGCATTGCGCAGGGCTTCCGCAACGACGGCGCGGCGCAGCCTGAGCCAGGGAATGAGGAGGAAGGGCAGCAGGTCGGACAGGCGCTGGAACGGGAGCCCGAAGGTCGAGGTCAGGACGTTGAAGTTGAGCGCGGCGCCGAGCAGGAATACCGCGACGCGGTCCGCGGTTGCGGACGCGGTCGGCACGGACTCCTGGATCGGCAACGCCTGTCCCGCCATGGTGCCTATCGTCCGAACCCGCTTCCCGCCGATGAGGCCCGCGCGAGCCTCCCGAGCCCGACGTCTCCGCCGCCCGGGAGCCCAGTGTGGTGCACAAAGGTTGGCGGAGCGTGCAGATCAGGCCGCGCGGCGCATCAGGAAGCCGAGGGCCGTATGCAGGGTGTCCCGCAGGAAGACCCGGGCGAGCCCCCCATAGGCCAGGATACCGACACCGACCGCCGCGAAGAGGCCGATCCGATCGCCGAGGATGGCGTGCAGTGGATCCTGGACCACCAGCACGAGGCCGGCCATGGCGCCGGCACACAGCGTGATCGGCAGCAGGATCCGGACCACGCGGCCGTTCGATACCGGGACGACGCGTCCGGCGCTGGTCACGATCGCCGGCGTGAATAGGTAGGCGCGGACCACGTGTCCCGCGACGAGCGCCGTGAGGCCCAGCGGCGCCGTCACGACGGCGGCGACCGCGCCAAGGCCGAACTGCGCCCCCGCGAGGCGCAGGGCCGTGCCGTTCTGCCCGAGGGCCGTGAAGATCATCCACAGCATCGAGGTGGCGACGAATTCCGGGGCGAGGAATGCCAGCATCCGGAGCACCGGGGCCGCATCGTGCCATTGGTCGCCGAACAGGAAGGGGATCAGCGTCAGGGCGACGGCCGCCATGCCGAAGAATGCGGGGACCGCGAGGAAGGCCGAGGCCTCGGTGAAGCCATAGAAGGCCGCGGCCAGTTCAGGCGGCCGGTCCTGCAGGCGCGCGTAGGTGGTCAGCCCGACCGTGGTGAGCGGGATGACGGCCACCTGGCTCACGAGGTCGATGCAACGCCATGCGAGGCGCAGGTAGCCGACATCGGCCACGGACAGGAAATAGGCTGCGATCACCTCCTGGCTGCGGATGGAGGCGACGAGGAGGAGGTAGGTGCAGAACAGTCGCGAACCGAACGCGACCTGCTCGCGCACGGCCGCGACGTTGAGCCGGAAGGGCGGAATCCACCGGGACGCGGCCCAGGTCAGGATCGTGGTAACGCTGGTGGCGACGAGGCGCTGGACGACCAAGCTCCAGACGCCGTAGCCGCCGCGAGCCAGCAGGAGGGCGGCGGCGCCTCCGAGGACGTTGGCGCCGAGCGCGCGCAGGGCCAGCTTGCGGAAGCCGAAGGTCCTCTGGAGGCGCGCCTCGTGAATCGCCCCCGCGGCCGTGATCACGAAGCACAACGAGAGCGCGCAGAGGACCGGGCGCAATTCCGGGAGGTCGAAGATCCAGGCGATCGGCCCGGACAACGCCACGAGCGCCCCGGCACACAGGATCCCGGTGACGAGCATCACCCAGAACGCGGTCGCGGCGAAATCCTCGTCGAGGTCCGCGCGCTGCACAACCGCGTCCGGCAGGCCGCACCGGGCCACGATCTGCAGGATGTCGATGAAGACGGCGGCGATCGCCACCATGCCGAATTCCGCGGGCTCGATGAGGCGAGCCAGGACCAGGAACACGCCGAAGCTCACGATGACGTTGCCCGTGGAGGCGAGCGCCACCCAGCGTGCCGCGTCGAAGGAGCGGCTCGTCACCGCTGCGGAGGCGAGACCCGGCTCCTCCTCGGCCGCGGCGGCCTCCGTGAGAACCGGCGTGCCGGCGGTCACGGGCGGGCCGCCCGGCGCTCGGCGACGAGTTCGGCGTAGAGGTCGAGATACTTCTCGGCGACGCGCTCGGAGGTCGATTCGCGTATGACATGCTGGAAGGCGCGCTCGTCCGGGAGGTCGCCACGACCGCGGTCGATCACTGCCTGCAGGCGCGTGTCGAGATCGGCCGCATCCCCCGGTTCGAACAGCCAGTCGGTATTGTCCTCGCCGATCAGTTCCGGGATCCCGCCGGAGGCTGCGCCGATCACCGGCACGCCCATCGTGTAGGCCTCGTAGATCGTCCGCGGCGACGGCTCGGCCCAGAACGAGGGCACGACCAGCACGTCGATCTCACTGAGGAAGTCGGCAGGCTTGGCCCAGCCGACGAATTCGATCGGCAACCCCGCGGCCTGGGCCTTGAAGCGCTCGATCGAGGTCGTCCATCGCCTGGCCGGCCACGAGGCAGCGCCAGTTGCCCGGGCCGATCCGTCCGAAGGCATCGATCATCGTGCCGACGCCCTTCTCGACGTTGATCCGGCCGAGATAGCCGAAGGTCATCGGGCGCCCCGTGCGGTCGATCCGTCGACGTGTCTCCGGATCACCCTCGGGCACCGTGCACGAGTAGTAGATCACGCGCCGGCGCTCGGGCGCGAGATGGGCGAAGAGGCCGTGGTCGACGTGGGTCTTCAGGATCTCCGTGCCGACGCTGACGACGGCGTCCACCGCGCGGTTGGTGATCTGCTTGGCGGCGTTGACCACCTTGCAGCCCAGGTGCCAGCGCTCGCAGGGCTTGCCGTCCCGGAACATGGCGGCATTGCCGCAGATCAGGTCGTACTCGCAGACCGTATGGACGATCGGGATCCCGCGCTTGGCCGCCTCGCGCCAGACCAGGGTCGAGACGTCGAGCAGCGAATGCGTGTTGACGACGTCGGGCCGGAAATCGTCGAGGACGCGGCCGAACTCGGCCGCGATGGCGAAATTCCATTGCTGCTTGAGCTTCGCCCAGGCGCGGCCGAACCGGCTCGCCTTCGGCCAGTCCTCCAGCCAGAAATCGTTGTGATGCGCCATGCGGTAGACCGTGACGCCGCCTCGCACCGCCTTGGGTTCGGGCTCACGGGCGATGCAGGCGGCCGCCACGGTATGTCCCGCCGCGACCAGCTCCTCGGCGAGGTGCTCCACCGAGCGCTCCGCACCGCCCACGATATAGGGCGGATAGAGGGCACTGAGATGCAGGATCCGCAGGGGACCTGTGACGGTGGCGAGGTCGGTCCCGCCGGTCGGCCGGGCGCGAACAGCAGAATCCACTGCATCCGGCAACAGGCGGGCGTAGCTTGGGGACAGAGCAGGATTCATCATGGGCTGCACTCGCTGAGATGCGGGCGCTCCGCGCGCGCAGGACGCTCGGAGATCGGATGGTCGGTACGCACGGCGTCGAGGGCCGCGGCATAGAGGTCGAGATAGGCGGCCGCGACGGCGACCGGATCGGTGCCGGCACGGACGACGGCGGCGCGCGCGGGGGCCTCTGCAAGATCCTCGGGCGCCGCGACGATCCGGGCCATCGCGGCGGCGAGCGCTGGGGCATCGCCGGGCGCAACGAGCCAGGGACCCCACCCGATCTGCTCACCGATCCCGCCGGCAGCGGTCCCGATCACCGGGACGCCGCGCCCGTAGGCTTCCGCGACCGTGCGGCCGAAGGGCTCGGGCCAGATCGGCGGGACCACGAGGCAATCGATCCCGTCCAGAAAGGCGTCTCGCTCGGCATAGCCGAGGAAGCGAGACCGGAAGACCCTGCGCCAATTGCCGGTAGCGGTCGATTCCGTCCGCGGCCCGGCCGGCGATGTCGAGCCGCCACCCCTGCCGCGGCAGCAGGCGACAGGCTTCGATCAGCACGTCGCTGCCCTTGGCGGCTTCGATGCGGCCGAGATAGCCGAACCGCACCGGCTCGCCCGGCCGCCGCGCAGGGCGGGTCACCGGAGCGCCGGGCGTGATCGGGTTCCAGATGACCCGGCGCAGGTCGGCCGGCACCGTGGCGAACAGACCGGCGGCCAGATGTCGATCCAGGATGTCCGTGCCCACGGCCGTGACCGCGTCGACCGCGCGCTGGCAGCGACGGTGCGGCTCCGCATAGAGACGGCACTTGAGGTGCTGGCCGGCGCAGGGCGGCCGTGGCGTACCATCGCGCCGTTCGTGCAGAGGCTGGTGAAGTCGTGCAGCGTATGCACCACCGGCACGCCGAGCCGGCGCAGCATCGGCCAGAGGGCCGGCGGCAGCTCGGAGATCGAGTGCGTGTTGACCAGATCGGGGCCGAAGTGCCGGACCGCCTCGGCGAAGCGGACGAGCGCGTCACGATTCCATTGCGAGGCGAGTTTGTAGCGGAGCCTGTCGAGGCGTCCGCGCTGCGGCCAGTCGAGGATATGAAAAGGAGTCCCGTAGCCCGTGCGGTAGACGGTGACGCCGTCCTGCAGGACCGGCTCGTCGATCGTCCGCGACGCGCAGGCGACGGCGACGGCGTGGCCGAGGCCAACCTGCGTGCGGGCCAGGGTCTCGACCATCAGCTCGGCCCCGCCGACCTGTTCGGGCGGGTAGAGCGAGGCTAAGGTGCAGGATGCGCATGCGGCACCTCCCGTGGCGGTGCCGCCGGGGCGGCATCCCGGATCGCATCGAGCAGTAGCCCGTCGTAGCGGCGCGCCGTCTCCGCCCAGTCGTACCGACGGGCGTTGTCGCGACCGCGGGCGATCAGCCCGGCCCGCAGGCCGGGCTCGTCGAGCAGGTGGCGCAGGCATGCGGTGAGCGCCGCGGGGTCGGCAGGGTCGAAGGTCAGGGCGCCGGTCCCCGCGATCTCGGGCGTCGCGGAGCGATCCGAGCAGATCACCGGGCAGCCGAGTGCCTGTGCTTCCAGGACGGGCAGGCAGAAGCCCTCGGCGAAGGACGGCACACAGAGGCACAGGGCGCCGCGATAGAGGGCCGCCAGTTGGCCATCGCCGATCCGGGACAGGCGCGTCAGCGGAACGGGCGCGCCGTCGAGGGCGGCCGCGATCGTTTCGTCCGGGTCCTCACCGACATGGACGATGCCGATCCCCTGACGCCCCAGACCGGCCACGGCTCGGGCGAGGGTCGCAAAATTCTTGTTGTAGAGGGCGTTGCCCACGGCCAGCACGAAGCGACCACTCGGGATTCCGGCCGCGGGCGTGCCGTCCGCGGGATCGAGCATCGGCGCGGAGGGCACGGTCTGCGTCCGGTCGCGGAGCGACGGGTAGAACCGCACCAGATCGCGCCGGGTCGTCTCTGAGACGGTTATCACCCGGGCGCTGTTGCCGAGGACGAACCGGAAGATCGGATCGGTGGTGAGGGCCTCGCGCGAGCCCACTCGCTCCGGAAGCGTGCGGAAGTAGAGATCGTGCACGACGCTGACCCGCGCACGCCCGCCATAGGCGGCGCCGTAGGGGTCGGCATTCAGCACGACATCGATGTCCCGCGCCCGGCACAGTCTCGGGACGGCCAAGGCCTGACGCAGGACGTCGAGCAGCATGATTCGCGGGCGCGGCACCGTGAGCACCTCGATCCGGTCACGGATCGCCGGGGAAGCTGATCCCGCGTCCAGGGCGAGCGCAGCACGACCGTGAAGGTGCCTCGTTCGACCAGGCCGGCGATCACCCGGAAAGCCACGAGCGCGACTCCGGACGGCCGACCGGCATGCTGACTGGGCATGTTCACGAGGACGCGCGGCATGGCGGCTCTGACAATTCCGATCGGTAGGTTGGGCGCCGGCCCGTCAGGTGCGGCCGGCGGCATGGAGGATGAGAACGTCGAGGTCGCGCTGCATCCGGTCTGCGCCGTAGAGGGCGAGGGCGCGTTCCCGGGCCAGATCGGTGCGCGCCGCGAAGGCGCGCGGGTCGTCGCGCAGCGCGGCGAAGCGCAACCGCGAGGCGATCAGGAATCCCGGGGCGGCACGAGCGTGCCCGCGGCGCCGCCGTCGAGGATTTCCGCCGAGGCGCCCGCGTCGGTGGCGATCACCGGCACGCCCGCAAGCATGGCTTCGACGAGGGTGCGCCCGAACGGCTCCGGGTCGACGGAGGGATGCACCACCGCGTCGACCGCCTGCATCAACAGAGGCACGTCTGCGCGCTGGCCGAGGAACTGGACCCGGTCCGAGACACCGCGCGCCGCCGCGAGGTCGCGCAGATGCGCCGCGAAGGCATCCTCGCCGAACAACGGGGCGCCCACCACGATGCAGCGCATGTCCGGCACCTTTGCCAGCGCTTCGATCAGGACGTCCTGCCCCTTCCAGGGGGCGATACGGCTGAATACGCCGACGAGGAGCCCGGTCGGCAGACCGAGTTCGGCCCGCAACGCTTTGGAGGGGCGCGGATCGCGGGCGAGGTCGAGGCCGTTCGGGACGATCCGGATCAGCGACCGGCGCCCGCCTGCCTCGGCGAAGGCGCGCGCGGCGGCCTCCGAGGGGACGATCACCTGTGCCGCGCAGAGATTGGCGAGTCTCACCTGCAGGGTGCGCTGGGCAAAGCCGAAATGCGCGCCGTCCAGAATGTCGTGCAGGTGCCAGATCAGGGGGCGTCCAATCAGGCGCGCGGCGAGCGCCGACAGGAGGAACGCCTTCTGCGAGTTGGCGTAGACCACGTCGCAGCGGCGGGCCGCGCGCGATCTCCAGCGCGAGGGCGCCGAGCTGGCCGAGGACTGGAAGGGCGCGCAGGGGCGACACGTCCCGGCGCAGACCCGTCAGCGCGGTCCGGCGGCGTGCGAGATGGATCTCCAGGCCTTCGCCCCGCAGGGCACCGGCCAGGGCGCCGTCCTCGAACAGGAACGCCGTCGATCCCCGCCAGGGGCGGACGGCATCGCGCAGGACCAGTTCCGCCCCCGACATCGTGCCGGTGTGGCTGACGAACAGCACGCGGGGGCGCACGCTGTGCCCGGACCGGCCGGCAGGGGTCCGGTCGATCGATCCACCCTGGGCGAGCGCCTCGGCTCCGAGCATGCCGGTCATCGCGCCCTCGCGACGTTGCGCAGGTCGGGCGGCGGCATGACATCGTAAGTCGACTGGCTTCCCGGCCTGACCATGGTCATCGCGATGCCGAGCACGACTCCACCGGCTCGCCGGAGGTTCGCCACGGTCTCGACCGTGTCCGAGAGCTGGGAGCGGCCGTAGCGCGCGCAGCAGAGCACGCCGTCGACGTGGCGGGCGAGCATCGACGCGTCCATCAGCAGGCTGGTCGGCGGCGTGTCGAGGAGGACGAGGTCGTAGCGGCGGCTCCAGTCGAGGAAGTCGACCATCCGGTCGCTCATCAGGAGTTCGGTGGAATCCGGAGTGGGCGTTCCGGCCGGGATGACGTCGAACCGACCCGCCGCGACCACGGCGTCCTCCGGGTCGATCTCGCCGCGGAGCACGCCGCCGAGCCCCGGTCCGCGGCCGAGCCCGAGGGACGACTCGAAGTTCGGGCGGCGCAGGTCGCACTCAACCACCAGAACGCGCCGTCCGCTCGCCGCGCCGATGCCGGCCATCGCGAAGGCCGTGAACGACTTGCCCTCGCGCGGCTTGGCGGAGGTCACCAGGACGACGCGGGACTTTCCACCGCCCGCCAGTACGAGATGCGCGTGCAGATTGCGCAGAACGTTCTGCATCATCGGGTCGACCCGCGCCCGCGCCAGGGCCTCCGGGAGTTCGAGTTCCCGGTGACGGTCGGAGAATCGGCCGACGAGCCCGGCGGTCTCCAGGCAGGGCAGCTGGGCGAAGACGGGGGCACCGGTGCCCGCCATGAGCTGTTCGGAGGTCCGCACGCGCCGGTCGGTGTAGTCCCGCAGCAGCGCTGCGGCGGCCGCCAGCACGCCCGCGAGGACGATGCCGCCGGCGAGGAACGGCACGGCCTTGGGCGAGAACGGCTCCTGCGGCAGCTCCGCGAGGCTCACCAGGCGGGTGCTTCCGGTGAGGATGCGCCGCTCGGTCTCGAGTTCGCCGGCCCGCTTCACGAGGTCGGCGTACCGGGTGCGCTTGATCTCCGCGTTGCGCACCATGCCCTCGATCGAGGCCTCGTCGTCCATGGCGGCGGCGGCGTCCGTCTTGGCGGTCTCCAGCTGAGCGCGCAGGGACTTGGCGAGGGCGTTCGACGCCTCGTAGGACTTGCGCAAGCCCCGCGCGACGTTGCCGATCTCCTGATCGATGCGCTCGCGCAGGCTGGCCTGCTCGGTCTGCAGCGCCCGGATGACCGGGTGGTTGGCGCCCAGTAGGGTGCTCTGGTTGGCGAGCTGCGCACTGACGCCGCTGAGCTGCTGCTTGAGGGAGACCACGGTCTGGCTCGAGAGGACCGCCGGGGCGCTGTCGGCACCATGCACGCCCCTGTTCTCGATCTCGCTCAGGCGGGCTGCAGCGTCGGCCTTCGCGGTCTCCGCGGCGGCGAGCTGCTGGCTGATGCTGGTGAGGCGCTCGGCGCTGATGGGGGCGTTCGCGCCCTTCAGCAGCCCCTTGCGCCGCCGGAAGGTCTGGATCCGGGTCTCGTCCGCACGGATCGAGGCGTCGAGCTGGCTGATCTCGGTGTGCAGCCAGTCGGCCGCGGCCTTGCGGCTGGAGGCCTGGGCCTCACGCTGGTCATCGAGGAAGGCGTTGATGAGGGCGTTGGCCATCGTCTGCGCCGTCTCGGGCAGCGGCGACTTGTAGCCGATCGTGATAATCCGCGAGCGACCCGAACTCAGGACCGAGTAGCGCTTCTGCAGATATTCGACGAGGGCATTGCGATCCGTCGTGAGCGTCGTGCAGGCAGCTTCCTTCTTGGCGCTGATCTGATCGGGATGCCCGCGGGTGGCTCCATAACGGCATTCGGCCATGACCGAGGCGACGAGGCCGTCGTCGATCGCGAGGCGGAGCAGCCGGGGCGAGCGGATCACCTGGATCTGGCTCTCGATGTCGGCCGGGTCACCGATCTTCTGGATCCAGGCCATGGAGGCGTTGTGGGCGCCGGGCTCGGCTTCGGCCACGATCACGGAACCGATCGCCACGTATTGCGGCGCGATCATCATCAGTGCGGTGACCGCCAGCCCAAGCACGGCGGCGAACACGGAGGCGAAGACGTAGCGCCGATGCCAGATCCGGGCGAGGGATGCGGCGAGCGGGCCGCTATGCCCCGGATCCTGAGGCACGGCTCGAACCGCGGCGCGATCGGCCATATCGACGGTCAGGAAGGACATGTGCCGCCCCCTCAGCCCACCGCTTCGAGGCGCGGCACGAACCGCGGACGCGTCTCGCAGGCCGAGCGATGCTGGGCCAACTGCTCTTCGACGAAACTCGAGAAGCGGCTCCGGAACAGCTCGGCCGAGAACGTCTCCGCCTGAGCCCAGCAGGCCTCCCGGGTGAAGTGCCCCTCCTGCTGGATGAAGCGGCGGACGCATTCGACGATGGCCTGCGGATCGGGCGTGTCGAAGAACATGCCGGTGCGCTGCGGACCCCGGACCTGCACGGTTTCCCGAGCGCCGCCGCGGCCCAGGGCGAGGACGGGCGTGCCTTCCGAGGTCGCCTCCACCACGATGATCCCGAAATCCTCCTCGGCCGCGAAGATGAAGGCTCGCGCCGTGGCCATGAGGTGGCGCAGTTCCGCGTCGGGGACGAAGCCGGCGAACGAGACGTTGGGGCCGGCGAGATCCCGCAGTCGCGCGGCGTCCGGCCCGGAGCCTGCCACCACGAGTTCGAGATCCGGAAGCAGAGCGAAGGCGCGCACCACCGCCTCGACGTTCTTGTAGGGGACGAGGCGGCTCGCGACGAGGAAGTGGTTCCCGCGCGGCCCGTCGAAACGCTGGCTCGGCAGCGTGATCGGCGGGTGGATGACCTCCGCGGTCCGGCCATAGACCTTGTGGATCCGGCGGGCGACGAAGGCGGAATTGGCGACGATCGCGTTGGGACCGGCCGCCGTGCGGAAGTCCCACACGCGCATCCGGTGCAGGATGAGACGGGCCAGCAGGCTCTTCATGCCCGCCTCGCAGCCGCTCTCCCGCAGGTAGGTGTGCTGCATGTCCCACGCGTAACGCATCGGCGAATGGACGTAGGAGACGTGGAGCTGGTCCGGCCCGGTCAGGACGCCCTTCGCGACGGCGTAGCTGCTGGAGATGATCAGATCGTAAGCCGAGAGGTCGAATTGCTCGATCGCGAGCGGCATCAGCGGCAGGTAGCTCCGATGCCGCGTCCGGGCGAACGGCATCCGCTGGATGAAGCTGGTCTGCGAATGCGTGTATCCCAGCCGCGCCCGGTCCTCCGCCGGCAGGAAGTCGAACAGGGCGTAGACGTCCGCCTCGGGGTAGATCCTCAGCAGCTGCTCGAGCACGCGCTCGGCGCCGCCGACGACATACAACCAGTCGTGAACAATCGCGACACGCATCACAGCTTCCTCGTCAGTGCGCCGGACGCGGGAAGAAAGAGTTCCGTCCTGCCGGTCTCACGTATGGCAGCGATCACAGGCACACGCAGGAACGTAGTAGGATCATGACCTATAAAGAAGAGGTCAATGTGCTGAGATAGGCCCAAAATAGCGGGCGTTTAGGTCGATAACACGCGCTGTAAACTTAATTTTCAAAAATCATTAGGGTTAATTACATGATGGCATCGCTGCCGTTGCCGAGGCGCGAAACCGCCCGGCCGGTGCCCTCCTGTGCGTCGCCCGCGGAGATGCGCCGATCAAGGAGCGAGAGCCGCGGGGAGGGGGCTGGGCGCGACCGCCGAGCGAAGAGCCGACGCAGGGCCGCAATCATTGGGGTCTCGACGGAGCGGAACAGCAATTCGCCGATCGCCGCGGAAGCCGCGAAGGCCAACACGAAGATCAGGGCGGCGCGCCCGAACCCGGGCGCCGCGAGGGGTGCGGCGAGCTTGGAGGCGGTATGCAACATCAAGTTGTGGATCAGATAGAAAGAGTAGCTGGCATTACCCTGCGACAGGAGCCAGCGCGAGCGCGAGGGCCACGCCGCCCCGCTCCAGGAGCAGCATCGCTCCGACGACAAGAACAGCCGCGGATCCCCACACCAGCGGCCGGGCAGAATCCGCTCAGCTCGGGTTCCAGGCCGAGCGCGCCGACGACGACCTGACCGCCAAGGACAAGCAGCACGGCCGCCGCCAGGGCCGCGGCCGCCACGCGGCGGACCGGAAATCCGGCAGCCGGGGCACCGAGATGCAGATAGGCGTAGCCGAGCCCGATGCCGGCGGCGAACTCGATCACGATCGGCTTGGTGTAGTATGCCCAGTAGAGTCCGGGCACCGGCAGCAGCCCGAGCAGGATCAGAACCAGGAAGATCGTGACCGCCCCGAGCGCCCGCCCGGCCCGCGTCGGCACGAGCAGCAGCCCCGCGAAGACCACATAGAAAAACATCTCGTAGTTGAGGGTCCAGCCGACGGAGATCAGCGGCTCGATGTACCCGCCCCTCGAGAACGGCAGGAACAGCAGCGACTGGATGAGAAAGTCTGGCTGGAAGGTGAGGATCCCGATTGGCTTCAGCCCGGCCAGCGCGATCAAGGCCACGCCGATCGTGACGAGCCAGTAGACCGGCACGACGCGCGAAGCCCGGCGCAGCAGGAATCCGCCGGGACGTTCGCCGCGTGCATCGGTGCTCACGAACATGATGAATCCGGACAGGACGAAGAACACGTCGACGCCCGATAGGCCGAAGGCCAGGAGATCCGGCCGCGGTAGGAGAGTACCGACGTATTGGCCGAAATGCGTCAGGAACACGAGATAGGACGCGAGGGCGCGCAGGATTTGCAGATTGTAGATCATGGCGCGCCGGCCGATCGTTGTGGGAGCCCGCCCGGCACGGGCGGGAGCCGCCTTATGGCCGATACCGCCCCCACGCGTCACGAACACTTCTGAATCGTCCTAAATGGGTAGTCCCTGAAAATTCACGATCCCCGACGTATTCACACGCATTATTTGTCTATTTCCAAAAGTTCCAGGGCGTACAGTCGGCGAATCCGGTGCTGGAAATTGATTGTAAAGGTTCCGGGCCTGAGAGTGTGGTCCTGGTCGTCACCGGTTCGCATAGGTGTGCCGCGCAGCCCCTGCGATCATTCGACAGCGCCTATTTACTATTAATCAATAGATAATTTGACGGACGGCCGATCCAATCAATAGCGTACTGATCGCTGGATTTAGGAGTAGCGCCTTGAACATCGCCCAAGACATACGAGAGATCCTGGCCGCAAACGAAGCGTTCGCCGGGAAGGCCGATCAACTCACCGAGGATGACAGCCTGTTCGATCTCGGGTTGGACTCGTTCGGTTCGGTGCAGCTGATGTTGGCCCTCGAAGAGCGCTTCAACATCGAATTCCCCGACGACCTGCTCAACCGCAAGTCGTTTTCGACCATCCGCGCGATCCGCGAAGCCGTCTCCTCCCTGGTTCGGCAGGAAGCCGCATGAGCACCCTGGCCGCGCG
The DNA here is from genome assembly GCA_050632685.1 of Methylobacterium phyllosphaerae. Taxonomy (GTDB): domain Bacteria; phylum Pseudomonadota; class Alphaproteobacteria; order Rhizobiales; family Beijerinckiaceae; genus Methylobacterium; species Methylobacterium phyllosphaerae_A. The sequence goes on along the minus strand of JBOEFT010000002.1, from coordinate 2,159,378 downwards.
CGCTGAGCGAGCGGCGGCGGTGGCGGCTCGCCACGCCGACGCCGTCGATCGCGAGGGCCGCTTCCCCACCGAAGCGGTCGCAGCCCTGAAGACCGAGCGTCTTCTGGGACTCCAGATTCCCGGGCAGTTCGGCGGCGAGGGCGCCGGCCTGTCGCAGATCGCTGAGCTGTGCAGCACGCTCGGGCAAGCCTGCAGCGCGGTCGCGATGGTGTTCGCGATGCACCACATCAAGGTGTCGAGCCTCGTGACGCACGGGCTCGACAGCGCATGGCATGTCCGATTGATGGAGCGGATCGCGCGCGAGCAGTTGCTCGTCGCGTCCTCGACGACCGAGGCGGGCATCGGCGGCGACCTGCGCAACAGCCTCTGCGCCGTGGAGACGACCGGTGAGGTCTTCGCTTTCGGCAAGGACGCGTCGGTGATCTCCTACGGCGCCCATGCCGACCTGATCCTCGCCACCGCCCGGCGCCATCCGGATGCCGCGACGTCCGATCAGGTCCTCGTGGCGCTTCTGGCCGATCAGATCTCCCTCGTGCGCACCGGCAACTGGGACACCCTCGGCATGCGCGGGACCTGCAGCGAGGGCTATCGCCTGGAGGCCCGGAACGTCCCGGTCGAGCAGATCCTGCCCAAGCCGTTCGCGGAGATCGCCGCCCAGTCGATGCTGGCCTCCTCGCACCTTCTCTGGAGTAGCGTCTGGTACGGGATCGCGACCTACGCGCTCGATCGCGCTCGCGCATTCGTTCAGGCCGAGGCCCGGAGCCGGCCCGGTCAGGTGCCGCCCACGGCGCTGCGCCTCGCCGAGGTCTCGAACGCGCATCAGGCCATGCGGAGCGCGGTCGTCTCTGCCCTGCGCCGCTTCGAGGACGCGCATGGCGACGTCGACACGATCGGCTCCCTCGGCTTCTGCGTCATGCTCAACAACCTGAAGGTCACCGTCTCCGACATGGCGGTCGACATCGTGCGGCGGGCGCTCGCGATCGTCGGGCTCGCCGGATACCGGAACGACACGCCGTACAGCCTGGGACGGCCGTTGCGGGACGTTCTCTCCGCGCCGCTGATGATCGGCAACGATCAGATCCTCGCCAATACCGCCAAGCTCCTGCTCGTGCAGAAGGGCAGCGGCCAGCTCATGAGCGCGTGATGGAATCGCTTTCCTCCCCCCGGCGAAGTCCTTCTCGAAGACGAGGAGGCCGGCGGTCCGACGTTCCTCGACCGCCTGTTCGACCACGGGCTCCTGATCCGTACGGGCGTCGACGGCCTGTACGGCTGCAGCGGCGGCTTCGAGAGCGTCGTCGATGCCCTGGACCGGATGATCACGCGCCTCGGCGCGGCCGAGGAGGCCGAGGTGCTGCGCTTCCCGCCCGCCATGAGCCGGCCGGCCTTCGAGCGCAGCGGCTACCTGAAGGGTTTCCCGGATCTCGCCGGGACCGTGCACAGCTTCTGCGGCGACCCGGGCGGTCACGCCGAGATCCTGGCCTGTCTCGAGGCCGGCACCGACTGGACGGGCCAGCAGGCGGCGACCGACGTCGTCCTCACGCCCGCGGCCTGCTACCCGGTCTACCCGGTCGCAGCAGCCCGGGGCGCGCTGCCCGCCGCGGGACGCCTGTTCGACCTGCAATCCTACTGCTTCCGCCGCGAGCCCTCGCTCGAGCCGACGCGGATGCAGCTCTTCCGGATGCGTGAATACGTGCGCATGGGCAGCCCCGAACAGGTACTGGCCTTTCGCGAGACCTGGCTCGAGCGGGGCACCGCGATGATCCGCGCCCTCGGCCTGCCCCTCGCAATCGACGCGGCCAACGATCCATTCTTCGGGCGCGCCGGGCGGATGCTCGCCAACAACCAGCGCGCCCAGGGGCTGAAGTTCGAGCTGAACGTCCCGGTCAACAGCGTCGAGAAGCCGACAGCCTGCCTCAGCTTCAACTACCACCAGGATCATTTCGGCAGTACCTGGGAGTTACGCCAGGCCGACGGTGGGGTCGCCCACACGGCCTGCGTGGGTTTCGGGCTGGAGCGGATCACCCTGGCGCTCCTCCGCCACCACGGCCTGGACCTCGCCGCGTGGCCGGGCGCCGTGCGCGCCGAGCTATGGGGCTGAGGGCGGTGACCGCCGCTCTGCGCCTACCGGCGGGCCTCGGGTTTGCGGGCGAGCATGTTGCGCACCCGCTCCACGATTCCGGCCGGGACTGGCCCGAAACCAATTGCTACGTCGACCTCTGGATCGAGTTGCTGCACCTCCGCGGTCTCGCGCCGGAGGCAATGCTCGGATTCACCCTGCGGCAGGATTTCGAGGGCGACCAGTTCACGTTCTTCAAGCCGCCGCCGGCCGACCTCGAACGGCTCTACGGCGTGGAGGTTCTGGAACTCGCGGTCTACGCTGGTCTCGAAGCCCAGGCGCTGATCCAGGCGGAGGCGGGCCGGCCCGTCCTCGTCGAGGTGGACGCGATCTATCTCCCCGATACGCGGGGCACTACCTACGGCCGGGAGCACGCCAAGACGACGATCGGCATCCTGGCGCTCGATCCGGCGGCGAGGGAACTCGATTACCTCCACAATGCCGGCCGATTCCGCCTCTCGGGGGCGGACTACACCGGGGTCTTCGGGCCGGCGACGCTGCCGCCCTACGCCGAGTTCGTGAAGACGGCGGCACCGCCCCTGAACCCCGCGGACCTGACGGGCGCTGCCCTGGACCTCCTCGCGCGGCATCGCGCCCGGGCGCCCCGGCGCAATCCCGTGCTGGCCTTCCGCGACACGCTCGCTGCGACGGCGCCAGACTTGGTCGGCCGACCCCTCAGCGTCTTCCACGCCTACGCGTTCAACACGACCCGCCAGCTCGGCGCGAATTTCGAGATGCTCGCCAGTCACCTCGCGTGGCTCGAATCACGGGACGCCGGCGGATTCTCGGATACCGTCGTGGCCGCCGCCGAACTCAGCCGCGAGGCGAAGGCGTTCCAGTTCCAGCTCGCCCGGGCCTTCCACCGCCGTGCGGCGGAGGGCCTGGCGCCGCGCCTCGACCGCCTCGCGGCGACCTACGATCGCGTCTTCGCGTCGCTCGATCGCGCCCTCGGCGGCTGAGCGGCGCGATGGCCCGCATCCGCAGCGTCCGCGACCGGGCGCACGAGATCCCGTCCGAACCCTGGCACCTCGCCCTCACGCAGCCCGGCGCCTGTGCCGGTCCGGGGGATCTCGACGGAGTGTCGGACTGGATCCCCGCCGCCGTGCCGGGAACGGCTGCCGCCGCCCTCCGCGCGGCCGGCCTCTGGAACGAAGCCGCACCCACGCCGATCCACGACCGCGACGTCTGGTATCGGACCCGCCTCGCCGGACACGGCCGGGTCCGGATCCGCTTCGAGGGGCTGGCGACGCTCGCCGAAGTCTGGCTCGACGGCGTGCCGATCCTATTCACCTGCTCGATTTTCGAGGAGCATGTCGTCGAGGCCGAACTCGGCGCCGCGTCCGACCTCGCCCTGTGCTTCCGCGCGCTCAAGGTCGAACTCGATCGTCCGGCGAAGCGCGGGCGCTGGCGGCCGCGGATGATCACCCCGGGATCCCTGCGCCACCTGCGCACCAGCGTCCTTGGATTCATGCCCGGCTGGTGTCCGGACATCGACCTCGTCGGCCCCTACCGACCGATCACCGTGGAGGCCGTGCGCCCCCACATCGCGGCCGCGGATCTGCGCCCATTCCTCGACGGCGACACAGGCCGGCTGACGGCGCGCCTGCGGATCGAGGGGCCTGCCGGATCCGTCGCGCTCCTGTGCGGCGGCCGCGAGGCGATCCTGGACGAGATCGAACCCGGGCTGTTCGCAGGCGCGCTTGCGCTTCCGGGCATCGCGCCCTGGTGGCCGCATACCCACGGGATCCCCCATCTCCACCCGGTCACGGCATCGGTCGACGGCACGCGCGTCGACCTGGGTCGGGTCGGCTTCCGGACCCTGACGCTGGCCCGGCCTTTCGAGGACGGCCTGTCGATCGCGATCAACGGCGTTCCGGTCTTCTGCCGCGGCGCCACGTGGATGCCGCCGGATCTCGTCGGTCTCGGCATGGAGGGGGCCGCGGAGCTGCTCGACCTCGCCCGAGAGGCCGGGATGAACATGCTGCGCGTTCCCGGCACCACGCTCTACCCGGCCACGGACTTCTACGATCTCTGCGACGAGCGCGGCATTCTGGTCTGGCAGGACCTGATGCTCGCCAACTTCGACTACCCGCACGACGACCCCGTCTTCGCGGCCCGGCTCGCGGTCGAGGTGACCGGGTTTCTGGACCGGATCCAGACGTCGCCGTCGTTGTGCGTGCTCTGCGGCGGAAGCGAGGTCTGGCAGCAGGCAGCGATGCTCGGTGCGCCGCGCACCGTCTGGGCCGACGCCTTCTGCGCGGCGACCCTGCCGGCGCTCGCCGCGGCCCTGAGGCCAGACCTGATCGTCGTGCCGAACTCGCCCTCCGGTGGTGATCTGCCCTTCTCGCCGCGTGCGGGCTGCACCCACTATTTCGGCGTCGGCGCCTATCGTCGCCCTCTCGAGGATGCCCGCCGGGCCGAGGTCGGCTTCGCCAGCGAGTGTCTCGCCTTCGCGATCCCGCCCGAACCCGGCACGCCCGGTCCCGCAGGGCCGACCGATCCGGACTGGTCGGCCGGCATACCGCGGGATCGGGGCGCCGACTGGGACTTCGAGACCGTGCGCGACCACTATGTCGGCCTGCTCTACGGCGTCGATCCGGCCGCGCTCCGCACCGACGATCCGGAACGTTACCTCGAACTCGGCCGCGCCGCCGTGGCCGAGGTCATGGAAGCGACCTTCGCGGAGTGGCGCCGGCCGCGCTCGCACACGGCGGGAGGGCTGGTTCTGTCCCTGCGCGACCTCGGACCCGGTTCGGGCTGGGGCGTCATCGATTGGACACAGAACCCGAAATCGGCGTGGTACGCGCTCAAGCGCGCCTTCCGACCCGTGCAGATCCTCATGACCGACGAGGGCCTCGACGGCCTGCACCTCCACGTCCTCAACGAGACCGAGGCGAGGCAGTTGCTCACCGTCGCACTGACCCTGTCGGATGCCGGCGGCCGGGTCGCCGCCCGCGCCGAGCGCGCCATCGTGGTCGGTGCCCGGGCCACCGTCACGCTGACCTCCGCCGATCTGCTGGGCCGCTTCTTCGACGCCACCCACAGCTACCGCTTCGGGCCTCGGATCCACGACGTGGCGCACGCGCGGCTGACCGGAACCGATGGCCGTCTCGTTGCCGAGAGCTTCCACTTTCCCGGCCATCGCCCGACCGACCGCGCGGACGTCGGCCTCCGAGCCGACCCGATAGCGACGGCGGACGGTCCGGCCCTGCGCGTCAGCACCGAGCGGCTGGCCTGCAGTGTCCAGGTCCGGACCTCGGACGCGCGACCGAGCGACAACGGATTCCACCTCGCGCCGGGGGCGACCCGGATCGTCACCTTTGCCGGCAGGGCCAGGTCCCGCGCGGATCCCTCCGCGCGATCAACAGCAACGAGATCGTGGAATTCGGACATGACGGGTGAGGTCGTTTCCGAGAGGGTAGCCGCGTCGGGCTTGCGCGGCCCCGCACCGGTGACGTTCGAGGGCCTGTTCGGCTGGTTTCATCCGGCCGCGGGACGGCGCGGCGTCGTCCTCTGCGGGGCCTACGGCTTCGAGCAGATGGCCGCGCACCGGCCCTGGCGAACGCTGGCCGCGGATCTCGCCGCAGCCGGCTGCCCGACCCTCCGCTTCGACTACCCGGGCGAGGGCGATTCGGCCGACGTCGGAGAACCGGGCGTGGCGGCCTGCGTCGGGGCGATCGGCGAGGCCGTGCGGTTCCTGCGCGCGACGGCCGGCGTGACGGAGATCGTTCTCGTCGGCCTTCGTCTCGGGGCGACCTTCGCAGCCCTGGCGGCCCGGGACGCGGGTGTCGACCGCCTCGTCCTAATGGCTCCGGTGGCGACCGGGCGGGCGTACCTGCGCGAGATGCGGCTGCGCGCCAAGACGATCGCGCGCCTCCCGGACGGCTCCGCACTGAGGGAAGAACCGGACGGCCTGACCGTCGGCGGCTTCCGGATGGGTCGGGCCTTTCTCGGCGACCTCGCGGACCTGTCGCTCCTAAGGCTCGAACGGCCGCCGGCCGGCCACATCCTTCTCCTCGCGGCGGAGGCCGGGGCGCTGGCCGGCCACCTGAGCGGCCTCGGCTGTGCGGTTGCGACGGGACCGGTCCCCGGTCTCGCCGCGCTCGTCGCGGACCCGATCTTCTCCGAAGTCCCGGCGGCGGACTTCGCGCGGGTCGTCGCCTTCGCGACGGACGGCATGACGGAGCCCATGGCCCGCCGCGCGCCCGTCACCGTCCCGAGCCCGGCCCGCATGACCGGTTCGGACTGGGACGAGGACGCGGTCCGATTCGCACAGGGCCGGTTCGGGATCCGCTGCCGGCCGCACCGAGCGGATCCCGGCGCGCCCACCGTCGTCTTCGTCGGCACCGGCATGACGGTCCATTCCGGCTGGGGCCGGCAGACGACGGATCTCGCCCGACGCCTCGCGGCGGACGGGGTCGCCTCGTTCCGCTTCGACGCCCTGGGCATCGGTGACAGCGACGACCGCTCCGACGATCGCAAGCCCCTGTTCGCCCCGGACGGATTCGCCGATGTCGTCGCGGCCGTCGACCGGATCGCCGGTGTTGGCGGCCCGATCCTTCTCGTCGGCGGCTGCAGCGGCGCCTACGCGGCCTTCCACGCCCTCTGGCGGGACCCGCGGATCGACGGGGCGCTGCTGCTCAACCTCTATTGTTTCGATTGGGACCCCGATCAGGATCTCGACCGGGTGATCCGTCAGACCTTCGGCAGCGCGTCGACCTACGCGGCGCTGCTGACGCAGGGGGCGACATGGCGCCGCCTCATCCGAGGACAGATCCGCATCTACGCGATCGGCAGCGCCCTGGTCCGGCGCGGCGCCGAGGCCGCGATCCGGCGCCTGCGCCGGGCGTGGCGCCCCGGCTTACCCGGAGGGTCTCCCGCCCGGCGCATCGCCACCCTCCGCCGGCGGGGCGCAGAGATCCGCCTGCTCTACAGCGCGGGCGACCCGGGCCTCGCGGCCGTCCGCAGCCGCCTGGGACGCTCGCCAGGCCGGGCGGATCGCCGCCTCGGCGCGCCCGTCACGATCGTAGCGGACGCGGACCACAATTTCAGCTCCCGTGAAGCCCAGGCCCAGGTCGAGGAGGCGCTGCGCGAGCTTCTCCGGGCGGTCAAGCGAGCAGAGGCGGTCCGGCCCGACAGGGCGGATGCCGCCGCATCCGGTCCGTTTCTCACGTTGGCGAGCCGGACGTGACGCGGCCTACACGCCGGTCGGCGCTCGCCCTGACGGCGGGTGCCCTGACGGCCGGCGCCTTGGCAGCGGGCCGCGCGGTCGCCGCCGCTCCGTTGCACCGCTGCGCGGACCTGATCGATTCGATCGGCGTCAACGTGCATCTCGGCCATCGCGGCAGCCCCTATGTCGAGCGGTTCGCCGACTGCGCCCGCGCCCTCGACGAACTGGGCATCCGTCACCTGCGCGACGACATTGTGCTCACCGGCGACGAGCCGGCGGGGCAATTCGAACGGATCGCGTCCCTGGCCGGTCGCGGCTTCCGCTTCAGCATGGTCTTCTATGACGGACTCACACCGGGGCCGCGGGTGCCACCGGAGCGGTTTGCCGAGATCGCGCGGTGGGCCGGTGACGGGATCATCGTCGCGGAAGGCGGTAACGAGCCTCCCGTGGCCGCGGGGCCGGATCGCGCGCGCCTCTCGGCCGATCATCAGGCCGCCTTGTTTCGCGCTGTGCGGACGGAGGCCCGGTTCCGGGGCGTGCAGGTTGCCGGCCCGAGCTACATTCAGGGCAATGTCGCCGCGGCGCGGAACCTCGCGGCGGTGGTCGACCTCGGGAATATCCATCCGTATCCGGGTGCCGAAAATCCGGAAACGGAATCCGGCGGCAGCCTCGCCCGGTTCGTTGCCGCATCCCGGCCCGTCTTCGGCACCGCGCCGATGATCGCCACCGAGACCGGCTATCACACCGCGCTCGCCACCGGCAGCGCCCACCTTCCCATCTCGGAGGGTCTCCGAGCCCGGTACTTGCCGCGGCTGCTCCTCTGGAATTACCTGCAGGGGATTCGCCGAACCTACCTGTACGAACTGATCTCCAGCTTCAATCACGGCGCCACGGACCCCGAGAGCCATTTCGGTCTCCTCACCCATTCGGTGCAGCCGACCCCGGCCTTCGCGGCGGTGCGGAACCTCGTCCGCCTCTTCGCCGTGCCGGGCGGTGAGCGTGACGCCGTCCCGGTCGATCGCGACGTGTCGCTGTCCGGCGCCGTCCCCGACCTCGTCTCCGGGCACTTCGTGCGGCGGGACGGGGCGACGCTCATCCCCTCTGGCTGGGCCTCGACGGATGGGATCGGCGGAGCCGCACCGGCCGTCCGGAGGTGCCGGCCCGATCCGTCGAGATCGGCCTTTCGCGTCAACCGCGGCAGGTGCGCCTTCACCGGTTCGACGACAACGGCGGCGTGAGCGTCGTCGCCCTTCCCGCCGACAGGCGCGTACCGGTTCCGGTCACCGATCGGCTCGCGGTGGTCGAATTGAGCTAGCCGATGGTGCCGGAGGCCGGGCCGGCGCGATCCGCGACCGCACTGATTGATCGCGTCACTTCTGAATTCGGCGGCACCGCGTGGACGAGCCCCTGACGGCCCGCAGGCCGAGACGCCCGTCTCCATCATCGACGATCACGGACATCGAACTCATGCTGAGCTACTTGGGGGATCAGATCATCGGCCTGACCCTGGCGGTCCTGAACGCGCTCGCACCGCTCGAAGTCCACGTGCAGACAGGTGTTGCGTACGCAGAGGGAACGCAACATCGGGCCGACATCTACCGGTCGACGGAGTCCGGGGCGCGCCCGGTCGTCGTCTTCCTCTACGGGGGCGGATGGCGGACCGGATCCAAAATGAGGTCGCCTATGTCGGCGCGGCCCTGGCGCGCCGGGGGTTCGTGGCCGTGATCCCCGAATACCGGCACGTCCCGGCCGTGGGTCTCGCGGACATCCTTGCCGACAACGCAGCCGCGGTCGCCTGGACCCTCGCGCATGCGGCCGAGTTCGGAGGCGACGCCCGCCGTGTGGTCGTCGCCGGCCATTCCTCGGGGGCCTGGGCTGCGGCGATGCTGGGACTCGACCCGACTTGGCTCGAGCACGCCGGCTCAAGTCCGACGAAGCTCGCCGGCATCGTCGGGCTGGCGGGACCGTATGCGAGTTCGGCGCTGACCCAACCCCTGGATCGTCAGGTCTTCGCAGGCAGCGATCCGACGTTGCAGCCGATCAACCATGCCGCCGGCCAACATCCCGCGATGCTTCTGCTGACCGGGGCGGCGGATCTGGATGTGAACCCCTCCGGGACCCTGGCGCTGGCGCGCGAACTGCAGGCCTATGACGGACAGCAGACCACGAAGGTCTATGATGGTCTCGGCCACGGACAGCTCATCCACGCCATGAGCTTCCCGTTCGATCTGAGCCGTTCAGTCGCCGATGACGTCGCGCAATTCGTCGCCGCCGCGCACGCCGATCCGTGACCCCACGCACCCAGGGGGCGACCAATCTGCTGGAAACCGGCTGCGCAGGTCCAGGTCCGGCCGCCGTGCGCACCGCGATCCGCCACGGGGCTAATGGTAACCCGGCGCCCCGACCCCGACCTTGCCGCGGAACAGCCAGTAGACGTAGCCCGTGTAGACCAGCACCATCGGCACCAGCACCACGGCGCCGGCGAGCAGGAAGGCTTGGCTGCTGGGGTGGGTCGCGGCGTCCCAGATCGTGATCGCCGGCGGGACGATCATCGGCCAGAGGCTGATCCCGAGGCCGACATGCGACATCAGGAACAGTCCCAGGGCGCAGAGGAACGGCGTCACCTCGGCCCGTCGATCGAGGGCGACGAAGAAACGCCACGCCAGCAGCGCGACAAGAGCCGGGACCGGGGCCGCCAGCATCACGTTCGGCCAGGACAGCCAGCGGGCTCGAAAGGCCTCGCTCAGGACCGGCATGGCGGCCGACACGAGGGCGATGGCCGCCAGGGTGGCGATGCCGAGGGGACGCGCCCACCGATAGGCCCGGAGCTGGACCTCGCCGTCGGTCTTCCAGATCAGCCAGCAGGCGCCCAGCAGGCCGTAGCCCGCCACCAGGGCCAGCCCCGTGATCACCGAGAACGGCGTCAGCCAGTCCCACCAGCCGCCCGCATAGGCGCGGCCCTCGACCCGGATCCCCTGCACCAGGGCACCGAGGCAGATGCCCTGGCAGAACGTCGCCACGTAGCTGCCCCACGAGAACGAGCGATCCCAGGCGCGCTGGGCTTGCGGCGTGACGGCTCGGAAGCGCATCTCGAAGGCGACGCCGCGAAAGACGAGCGCCAGGAGCATCAGGATCAGCGGCATGTAGAGGGCCGGCAGGATCGTGGCATAGGCCAGTGGAAATACTGCGAACAACCCGCCGCCGCCGAGGATCAGCCAGGTCTCGTTGCCGTCCCAGACCGGGGCGACCGTATTGACCATGACATCCCGCTCCGCCTTCCCGCGGAAGGCCGGGAACAGGATGCCGACCCCAAGGTCGAAGCCGTCCATCACCACGTAGAAAAAGACCGCTGTGGCTATCAGGAGTGCCCAGATGAGCGTGAGATCGAGGGACATCGGGCCTACTCCGCGGGCTGGGCGAGGGGACGGCCGGCGCTCAGCCCGCCGGGGACGAGGGCGGGGGCGGGCGTGATGCCGGCGGTGCGGATCGGTTGACCCGGGGGCGGCCCGGGTTCGTGAGCGTGCGGCACCTGATCGAACAGGTGCAGGAGGTACCAGATGCCCGCGCCGAACACCGCGAGGTAGACCGCCGCGAAGGCTGCCAGCGAGGCGGCGACCGCCGGGGCGGCCACCGGCGAGACGCTGTCGACGGTGCGAAGCATGCCGTAGACGGTGAAGGGCTGGCGGCCGGCCTCCGTCACCGTCCACCCGGCCGTCACGGCGATGAGACCGGACGGTCCCATGGCAACGGCGAAGCGGTGGAGCCAGGTCGTGTCGTAGAGGTGCCCCTGACGTCGGAGCCAGAGCGCGGCCAGACCGAGGGCGATCATCAGCAGGCCGAGGCCGACCATAATCCGGAACGACCAGAACACCAGAGGAAGGTTGGTCGGCCACTGATCCCGCGGCATGGCCTTCAGGCCGCGGACCTCGCCGTCGAGGTCGTGGGTCAGGTAGAGGCTGGCCAGCCCGGGGATGCCGATCCGGTCCCGCACGATGCCCGCTTCCGCATCCGGCCAACCGAACAGGATCGCAGGGGCGCGGCGCTCGGTGTCGAAATGCCCCTCCATGGCGGCGACCTTGGCGGGCTGGTGTTCGTAGGAATTGGCGCCGTGCAGGTCGCCGACCACCAACTGGGCCGGTGCCACCACGGCCGCCATCCACATGGCCATCGAGAACATCAGCCGCGCCCGCGGATTGGCCCGGTCCCGCAGCAGATGCCACGCGCCTACGGCGCCGACGATCATGGCGGTGGTGAGGTAGGCGCCCGTGACCGTATGGGCAAAGCGATAGGGGAAGGACGGGTTGAACACGATCGCCCACCAGTCTGCCGGGGCAGATCGCCCGTCCGGCCCGACGACATGGCCGGTAGGCGTCTGCATCCAGGAATTGGCCGACAGGATCCAGAACGCGGAGGTCAGGGTGCCGACGGCGACGAGGCAGGTCGCCAGGAAGTGCAGCCCCTTGCCGACCCGTTCCAGTCCGAACAGCATGACGCCGAGGAAGCCGGCCTCCAAGAAGAAGGCCGTCAGCACCTCGTAGCCGAGGAGGGGACCGAGCACCGGCGCGGTCCGGTCGGAAAAGACCGACCAGTTCGTGCCGAACTGATAGCTCATGACCAGACCCGAGACGACGCCCATGGCGAAGGCCACGGCGAAGATGCGGAGCCAGTATCGGTAGGTGTCCAGATAGACGGCCTGGCCGGTCCGCAGCCAGAAACCTTCCAGCACGGCGAGGTAGCTCGCGAGACCGATGGTGAACGCCGGAAAGAGGAAGTGCCAGACGACGGTGAGCGCGAATTGGGCGCGCGCGAGATTGACTGCGCTCGGCAGTTCGAAAGCTGACATCGCGATCTCCAGCAACGGACGGACCAGCTTTGCCGCAGCGCGGGCGGCCGCTCCTTGATCCAGCGCAAAGCCGGCGCCGTGAAACCGGATTCGCGTCGGCGCGGACACTTGCGCTGAATCAAGGCCGCAGCCTCGACCACCATCGACATTTCCCTGGCTGCGCTTCGCTTGCGGGCCGAGGGAATCCACCATGTTCTACGCCAACATCCTTGTTTCCGTGGATTTCTCGGAGCCGGCGCCCGACCGTGTCCGGCTCGCAGCCGCCCTGGCCCGTCGCTTCGACGCCGTGCTGACCGGCGCCGCCGCCGCAGAGGTGCCGGTGCCGCTCTTCGCCCACGACATTCGCGATGCGGCGCGCCAATACGATCCAGTTCAAGGACACGATCCTGCAGGAGCTCGAGCGGGCGCAGGCGATTTTCTACCGCTGCTCGCCGAGGCCCGCCGGACCGCTCGGTCCGGCGGGACCGATCGACCGTTCGCCCACCTCGTCGCGAAGGCGAGAGCGGCCGACTTGGTGGTGGTGGGTCGGACCGGACCGACCCTGCTCGATCCCAGCCCGTTCGGCGTGGCCGTCGCCCCCGTCCTGATGGAGGCGGGACGGCCTGTCCTGATCGTTCCGCCTGACGTCGCCGGTGCGCCGGGCCAACGCATCGTCGTGGCCTGGAAGGACACGCCGGAGGCGCTGCGCGAGACCATCTTGGGGGCTCTTCCGTTCCTGCGGTCCAGCGCACAGGTCTTCGTCGTCACGACCGGGCAGGGCGCCGGCTCCAGAGGGGTCGAGGAGGTCGCGGCGCATCTGAGGCTCCACGGTGCTTCCGTCACCACGCATCTGCTGACGACGTCGGTGAGCGACAGCGGCGAGATCCTGCGTTTCGCCCGCGACCAGCAGGCCGATCTGATCGTCATGGGCGCCTATGGTCACGCACGCTTGCGGGAATGGGCCTTCGGTGGGGTGACCCGCGAGATCCTGCAGGAGACCGCCCTCTGCTGCCTGATGGCACACTGACGGGGCGACCATCGCGATGCTCAAGCTCCGGCGCACCCTCGAGCCGATGGGGATCGATGAGCCCGAGGGCCGCCCGGGGGGATGCAGGATCACGCGCGCGGTCCAGGCAGGATGCCGAACTACCGGGAGAAATGGGTCGTCGACATCCGATCCGTGACGAGTTCGAAGGGTACCCAATCGACCTGCGGCACCGGCTCGCGCCTCATGAGCGCCAGGGCATCGTCGAGCGCCCGACGGCTCTGCGTCGCCGCATCCTGGTAGATCGTCACGGCGAGACGCTTGGTCTGCATCGCCTACATGCCCTCGGCGGTGGCACCCACGCCGCCGATGAGGGTCGGCCTGCCGGAATCCCGGCGGCCTCGACAGCCTCGGCGGCGCCAAGCGCCATCGCGTCATCGCCGGCGACGATGGCGTCCACGGCAAGCCCCTGGCGAGCCAGCCGGCGACGACGGCTCTGGCCTCACGTCCGGTCTGAGTCGGCCGTCGCTTCTGCGACGAGGCGGAGGCCCGGGAATTCGGCCAAGACCTCCTCGACGCCCTTGGTGCGAAGCAGCGACCCTGGACGCGACGAGTGTCCCGTCAGGATAGCAACCCGTCCGGTCCCGTTAAGCATGTGGGCGAGCTTGCGCATCTGCAGCCGGCCGGCGACCAGGTCGTTCGGCGCTACGACGGCTACGCGCCCGGTCGACCATTCGATACCGGGGGCGGTTTGGAGGAAGACCAGGGGGATATCGGCCTCCTGCGCCAAGCGGGTGATCGCGTCGGAGGCCGATCGATCCACGGGCATGACCAGGAGCGCGTCAACCTTCGCGGCAACAGATCGCCGGATCTGCGCGATCTGCTGTTCGCCGGCGCCGTCCGGCGCGTAGGCGAAGTCCAGCGCGATGCCCCGCGCCGCCGCCTGCTCCTCGAGGTCGCGGTGCAGGAGCCGGGTGAAGCCGTCCGGCGGCGCCATCGCGACGGCGATCGTCGTTGCCGATGCCGGGATCGCGCAGAGCAAGAGAGCGAGGACAACGGCGACCGTGCGAATTGCCCCGCCCATCAGGCCGCTCATATGCCACCGCCTCGTCTGGCCCATTGATCTTGCTCCGTCCTTGTCGCCCCGCCGGCCGGCTCAAGCGGCGCGAATGCCGTGGAGAAAGATGGCAACCTCGCTGCCGAGACGCTCGGCATCCCGCGAGTGTGCTCGCCGCACTCAGGACGCTGGCCGCCATCAGATCAGCGCCGTCCGCGGATCCGAAGCTCGGGGTGCCGGCGAGGCCGGAGCCTTCGGCGACCTGCGTGACGGTCTCCACGATCTCCCGAGCCGCGGCACCCTGTTCCTCGACCGCGGCGGCGATGGCGGCCGCCACCCGGCTCATATCCGCGATCCGGGCGGTGATGCCCGTGATCGCGGACGCAGCCTCGGCGGTCGATCCCTGGATCTCAGCCACGTGTTGGCTGATCAGTTCGGTGGCCTGCTTGGTCTGCCCAGCGAGGGTTTTGACTTCGGCTGCCACAACCGCGAACCCAAGACCGGCCTCTCCGGCCCGTGCCGCCTCGATCGCTGCGTTGAGAGCGAGCAGGTTGGTCTGAGCGGCGATCTTGGCGATCATCCGCACCACGTCGCCGATCCGATCGGCCGCCCCGCTGAGGGCCTGGACGCGGGAGGTGGTCTGTTCCGCCTCCGCTGCGGTACCGCCGGCCATGGCGACGGCGCTCTCGGCCTGACGCCCAACCGCGTCGACCGCGATGCCGAATTCCCCAGCAACAGCGGCGAGCCGCCGGACATGGGATAGGGTCTCCGCGATGGCCACGGCCGCCATCGTCGACTGGCTCGCCGCAACCCCGACGGCTCGATCGACGAGATCGGCCGTGCCGCGCATTCCTCCGCCGCGGACGCGACCGCTCCCGCGATATCTCCGACAGTCGCCTCGAAACGCTCCGTCATCTCGCGCACGACGATTTCACGCCTCTGCGCCTCGACCGCGTGCAGCCGGACCGCCTCAGACTCCAGGCGCCGGGTGTGCAGCAGAGTTTCCTTGAGGGCCTCCACGGTGCCCGCCATGGAACCTAACGCCTCGCCGTGACCAGCCCCCGGTATAGGTCCGAGGAGCTCGTGATCCGCCAAGTGGTGCAAGGCACAGGTTGTCGCGGCGATCGGTCGGATGACGCGATGCCGAAGGATTCGGACGAACCCCAGGGCAGCCAGGGCCGCGACCGACATAGCCAGCGCGAGTTCCAGCTGAACGGTCAGGCCGGCGGTATCGCCGCCCGCCCGCCTCTCAGAAGCCCTGGTCTGGCGGTAGGTCAGCACCGCGTCTGCCGCCCTCGCGACAGTTTCCGCGTCCGCCTGCAACACCATTGTCAGGACAGTATCGGCGAGGTCGCGCTCCCCGGCGCGGTCGAGGGCGGCCGCCTCGGCCGCGACAGCCAGGACGTGCTGCCAAGCCTCCCACAGGCGCTGCGCGAGATTCCGCTCCTCGGCTGTCGTCACCATCGGCGCGTACTCGGTCCACGCCCTGGACAAGGCGTGCAGAATCCTTCCAGTCCGGTCGACACTGTCACGCTGCGCCTCTTCCGACGGCGCGACCCGCGCCAGCACCGCGAGCGCACGCAGCTCCTGGCTCAGCTGTTTGAAGGAGCCGAGGACCACAACGGCTCTGATCTCGTTGTCGTTGGAGCGACTCGTCGAACCGATCTGTCCGGTCTGGTGGATTGAAAATATGCCGATCCCGGCCACAAAGCAGACCATCGTCAGCGCAAAACCAGCGGTCATGGAATTCACGCCGAACGTAAATCTCTTTTTCAAATCACTACAAACAAAACACATTCAGGATTTTCCAGGGCGCGATCAACCGCCTTTATAACGTTATGGATTAAAAATATCAACATGCACATGAGATACGTCCAATACGAGGATCAGTCTTGCAAAATGAAATACAGAACTGCAATATAACCACATGCTCAGCGCCTTTTTCGTCGAACAAAGAATGATTTTTTGTTGCGACGTCTTGGATCGGAAATTCGTAACGCTGCGAGCCGAGCGACGACCCGCTTGCGCAGGTGCAACCTCAGGAATATGATGAACGGACAGTGCGCACGCAGACGACGGGTGGCTCAGACGTGACAAAGGGCGAAGCGCAGAAGATCTGCCCGTAGGCGCTTGATATTTAAAGCCGCCGTGATGTTAATATTGGACGTTATTTCAGTATTTTCAATCTAAATTCGGAATATCCGCCTAGAAAGTTGCTCCTTTTATAATCTTACTTTATGTGAATATATTTACGATCTGCGTATCAATATTAGGATTTATAAATCTGAAATATCAATAAGTATCATATGATATCGAAAAGCTGGCGATTAATACGCAACGATAAATGAATACGCTTTAGCAGGCCGCCTGAAAGCTAGCATCGTCCCTCGCACGGTCCGTGATGATGCCGGCCAACTCATCGAACCGCCCCGGGAGTGCGGTCTCCGCGGGAGGCTTAGGTCGGGTCTGATCGAGATCGAAGAATCGATTTTCTCCAGCTTGTGATGCTGGCCCGGGTCACCGCACGTTATCTGACCTGAACGAACACTCCCGGCGTTCGGCGCGAAGAGAGCGAGAATGGCAGAGGCTGGAGCAACCGCGGCGCGCCTCGCGCAGCTTGAATCGGACAATGCGCGTCTTCGCCGCCTCTTGGACGAGGCCGGGACGCCGGATGGCCTGCGGCACGGACTGCGCGACACCTTGGCCATGCTGCGCGCGGTCCTGCGCCTGTCGGCCGAGACGGCCGAAAGCGTCGAGGGTTACGCAACCCACCTCGAAGGCCGGCTCGACGCCATTGCTCGGGCTCGGGTCTCAGCGGATCGTTTCGGCGAGGTCAGCCTACACACGCTGATTTCCGACGAGCTGATGGTTCATCTCATCCGCGAAGGCGAGCAGGCCGCGATGGATGGCCCGACCGTTCGCCTCAGGCCGAAGCCCGCGCAGTTGATCGCGCTTGCAGTGCACGAACTCTGCAGCAACGCGGTTGAGCACGGCGCCTTCGGTCTGTCGGAAGGCGCCGTCGACGTCGCCTGGGGCGTCACCAGGGAAAGCGCCGACGCCGCCGATGCCCTGACGGTGGTCTGGAAGGAGCGGGGAGGCTCGGGCGTCACCCCACCGACGCGCCGCGGGTTCGGCATGCAGGTTCTCACGGAGATGCTGAGCTACGAACTCGGCGGCGCCGTCGCGCTCGCTTTCGAGGCCGACGGCTTGCGCTGCACACTCCGCTGCCCCCTCGTTCCCCGGATCGGCCGCCTATTCGAAGCGCAGCGCGGGGACGGTACCGCCGATCCGGAATGAACCGGTGCCGGGCGCCGCCCCGATCGCCTTACCCGAAGGCCCGCGAGAGCTCGCGGACCTGACCTGTCGCCCGGTCCGCGCGGACGCTCGCCTGAGCGATCGTATCCATACCGGCCGAGATCGCAGAGATGCCGTGCGCTGCGGTCTGCATGCTCCCCGACATCTCGCGGGTTACCGCGGATTGCTCTTCCACCGCCGCCGCAATGGTGGAGGACACAGCGCTGAGGGTCCGGATCGTGCCGTGGATGACATCGATGGCGTCCACAGCCTCGCGGGTGGCCGACTGGGTCGACGCGATCTGGCTGCGGATCTGGTCTGTCGCACGGCCGGTCTGCGCCGCCAGGGTCTTCACCTCGGTGGCCACCACCGCGAAGCCGCGGCCGGCCTCTCCGGCCCGGGCGGCCTCGATGGTGGCGTTGAGGGCCAGCAGGTTCGTCTGCGCGGCGATGCCCGAGATGAGGCCGAGAACGTCTCCGATCTGCGTGGCCTGCACGCTGAGGCCGGTCACGATCTCGCCGGTGCGCTGCGCCTGCTCCACCGCCCGACCGGCGATCCCCGCCGCGTGGCTCACCTGCTGACTGATCTCGTCCACCGAGACGGAGAGTTGCTCCGCGCCGGTGGCGACGGATCGGATCTCATCCGACACGCGGACCACGCGCTGGGCCGCCTCATTGGTCTGCCGGGTGACATCGGCCACGGCGTCGCCGATGGCATCCAGATCATCGCCGATGGCACGCTGCGCCGCGGCCCGGCGCTGCCGCTCATGGACCTGGGCGGTGATGTCGGTGGCGAACTTGACGACCCGGACCGGCTTCCCGTCCGCGTCGGTGATCGGATTGTAGGTCGCCTGAATCCAGACTTCGCGGCCGTCCTTGCCGGTCCGCTTGAACTCTCCGGATTGGAACTCGCCACGGGCGAGAGCAGCCCAGAACTGCCGGTAGGCATCGCTGGCGCGCTCGGCCTCGCTCACGAACAGGCCGTGGTGGCGCCCGACGATCTCCTCAAGGCGATAGCCCACGGCCGCCAGGAAATTGGGATTGGCGCTCACGATGTTGCCGTCCAGCGAGAAGGCGATCACCGCCTGCGAGCGGTGAAGGGCGCTGATCTGTCCTTCGAGATCGAGGGTGTGCAGCTTCTGCGCCGTCACGTCGGTGGCGAACTTGACGATCTTGACCGGCTGCCCCGCCGCATCGAGTACCGGGTTGTAGGAAGCCTGAATCCAGATCTCGCGCCCGTCCTTGCCGAGGCGCTTGTATTCGGCTGACTGGAAGGTGCCCCGTCGAAGACTGTCCCAGAACTGGCAATAGGCGTCGGTCTCCCGCGTGGCCGGCTCGACGAACAGGCTGTGGTGACGGCCCAGGATCTCGTCCCGCGTGTAACCCATGGTGGCGAGAAAGTTCTCGTTTGCATCCAGGATCGTGCCGTCGAGGGCAAATTCGATCGTGGCGAGGGACCGGCTCAACGCAGCGAGCTTGGCTGACTCATCCTTTCGACGCATGCGCCTCTCGAACATCGGTTCCTCCGCAGATCTGCACCGGAGGGCGACAGAAGCGCACACCTTCACGGATGGATCAGGTTTTTTCAGAAGTCCCGCGCTTCGATGCGCCCAGGACTTCGTCAGGCATCTGTCGACGCCCATAATGGTTGACGTGTTTCTTAGGCGGCCGAAGTTTCACCGGAGTTAAGAATGCGTATTATGGCGCGGACCGATCCTTACGGTTGTCCTGAAAGTCTTTCGGATAACGCAAGGGCTCGCGCAGAGATTGCATCTCGGTCTCGCAGGCTCAATGTTTCTTGCCGTCGGATTCAGCGGCAGGTTGCGTTCAGCGTTGACACGACTGTCGGTCAAGATCCTGGAGTTGCATAAGCCATTGACAACCGCCGACAGACCTTCGGTGTCAGCCCGAGCCCTGTCCGCCGCCGCGATCGCAAAACCCAGCCGCATCGACCTGTCGATCGAGACTGCGCGTCACCCGGTTCGGCCGATCGTCGCCTCGATGCGCCCGGAGGGCTCATCCGTCGGCAGGAAGACGGTGCCGGGATTGTCGATGCCGAACGGCGAGAGGTCGATCGGCAGGTAATGCTTGTTGGGCATGACGAAGCTGATCTCGGCGAGTTCGGGAACGGTGACGAGGGCGGCCTCGCCCATCCGGTACATGCTGTCCTGCACACCGCGACTGTAGGTGGTGCCAAACACCGTCAGCAGCGTCGCGAGGATGCGGGCATTGGCGTCGCCGTAATCGGCGGCCGCCGTCGCCCACGTCCAGGTCGCATCCATGCTCGTCGCGGCAATGCGATCGGTCGTGTCCGGCAGTGTCCGGTACCGGTCGGCCACGAAGCCGGACCAGCCCGACTGCGTGGTCTTCATGAAGGTGTAGCCGCGCAGGCCGGAGCGGAGCGTGGACCCGGTCCGATCGGCGACGAGCGCCACGAAGCCGGAGCCGTTTCCATCCCGGGTGAAGGTATGACCGTGCGGCGCACCGCCGAGGCCATGGCGCAACCAGCGGATCTCGTCGCCCTCGATCGCAACGGACTCGACCTGGGGATAGGTGTCGAGAAGCACCCGGGCGATTGCCGTCACGAATCCCTCCGCATCGAGCGCGAGATTCCCGGCGGCCGTGACGTTGACGATGTTCCGGATGCTGTCAGTGGCGATGCAGGCCCGGTTGTCGCCCTCCGTCCAGGCCGCGTCGAAGCGCCCGGTCAACATGACCGACAGGGTCATCTCGCGCGGCGTGTGGTGATCGCCGTCACGGGCGAGGCGCATCACCCGGACCCGTTCCTTGCCGTACCGCGATGCCGTCAGGGTCATGAGGATCTCCAGCCGGGCAAAGCCGGCACGTCTGGACGCGCCCGATCGATCCTAAAGCCACGCGGTTCGCGGCTCCAACCGCGGCCGGCGTCGCAGCGGCTTGACCGCGACCTCTCATCGGCAGGCATAGTGCGTCGCCGGACCGAACCGGCTTCGGGCTGACGAGCGGGCATGGACCTCAACACCATCGAGACCGTTCTTAGACCCCGCAGACGGACCGAACTCCCCGCCTGGACGGACGGCGATGCCTGCCTGGCCGGCGGCACGTGGCTGTTCTCCGAGCCGCAGGTCGGCCTCCGGCGGCTCGTGGATCTCGGGACGCTGAATTGGCCGCCGCATGCGATCGACGACGGCGGGCTGACCCTCGCGGCGACCTGCACCATCGCGCAGCTCGACCGGTTGGAGCTGCCGGGCGACTGGAACGCCACGCCGCTGATCGGGCAATGCTGCCGCGCCCTGCTCGGCTCGTTCAAGATCTGGAACGTGGCCACGGTCGGCGGCAACCTCTGCCTTGCCCTGCCGGCCGGTCCGATGATCGCCCTCGCGACCGCCCTCGAAGCTACCCTTACGATCTGGTCGGCCCACGGGACCGACCGGGCCATATCCGTCCCCGACTTCGTGCTGGGTCCGCAGCAAACTGCCCTGGAACCAGGCGAAATCCTGCGGAGCCTGTCGATACCGGCTGCGGCCTTGGCGCGCCGCACGGCCTTCCGCCGCATCAGTCTCAGCCCGAACGGCCGCTCCGGTGCGCTCCTGATCGGGACGCGGGCCGCAGACGGCGCCTTCGCGCTGACCGTCACCGCCTCCGTCAGGCGCCCGGTCCGCCTCGCCTTCGACGGGCTGCCCACCGGACGAGCGCTGGCTCAGGCGATCGACGATGCGATCCCGGAGGCGCTCTACTACGACGATGTCCACGGCCGACCCGACTGGCGGCGCCACGTGACCCGGCAGTTCGCCGAAGAGATCCGCCGGACGCTCGACGCGGAGCCGGGAGCCGCGTCATGAGACTCACCATCAACGGCAGCACGCACGAAGCTGCGGCCAGGGCCGGTCAGTGCCTGCGGACCTATCTGCGCGAGGCCGGCTGGTTCGGCGTCAAGAAGGGTTGCGATGCCGGCGATTGTGGAGCCTGCACGGTGCATCTCGACGGCGAGTCGGTGCACAGCTGCCTGATCCCGGCGTTCCGCGCCGAGGGACGCAGCGTGACCACGATCGAAGGCCTCGCGGGTCCCTGCCAGCAGCACGACCCTGAGCCCGCAGCGTTTCATCCGATGCAGGCGGCCTTCCTGGCCGCGCAGGGCTTCCAGTGCGGCTTCTGCACGCCGGGCATGATCATGACGGCGGCCGCCCTCGATCAGGCCCAGCGGCAGGATCTCGGCACGGCCCTCAAGGGCAACCTCTGCCGTTGCACCGGCTACCGCGCCGTCCGGGATGCCATCGGCGGCACGCATGCGGTTGACGAGAGCCCCGGGGGCGATCCGGTGGGGCGAAGCCTTGCAGCGCCGGCCGCCAGGCTCGTCGTCTCGGGACGCGCCCGATACACCCTCGACGGGCCGTCCGCCGACGCCCTCCATCTCAAGGTCCTGCGTTCGCCCCATGCCCATGCCCGTATCGTGGCGATCGACACCGCGGCGGCCCGCGCCGTCCCGGGCGTCGTGGCTGTGCTGACCCACGCGGACGCGCCGCAGCGCCGGTTCTCCACGGCCCGTCACGAGGATCCGCGGGACGACGCGGCCGATACGCGCGTGCTCGACCCGATCCTCCGCTTCGTCGGCCAGCGGGTCGCCGCGGTGGTCGCCGAGACCGAAGCGGCCGCGGAGGCCGGCTGTCGGGCTCTGACGGTGACCTACGAGGTCCGCCCGGCGCTCCTCGATGCGGATCTGGCCCTGATGCCCGAAGCGCCCCGGGTCCATGATCCCCGCAATGGCCCCGGAGAGGACGCGCCGCCTCACGATCGCCACCCGAACCTCGCCGCCGAGGTGCACGGGGCCATCGGCGACGTGGAGGCGGGCTTCGCCGCAGCGGACTTCGTCTACGACGGGACGTTTCGGTCGCAGCGCCTCCAGCACGCCGCCATGGAGACCCATGCCAGCATCGGCTGGCGCGCCGATGACGGGCGCCTGACGATCCGGACGAGCAGCCAGGTCCCGTTCCTGACCCGCGACGCCCTGTGCGACCTGTTCGGCCTTGAGCGCGACGCGGTGCGCGTGGTCTGCGGCCGGGTCGGCGGCGGCTTCGGGGGCAAGCAGGAGATGCTGACCGAGGATCTCGTCGCCCTGGCCGTCCTGCGCACCGGGCGTCCGGTGCGCTGGGAATTGACCCGTCGGGAACAGTTCGCGGCGACGACCACGCGTCACCCGATGCGGGTGGCCGTGAAGGTCGGTGCCCGCCGGGACGGGACGCTCACGGCGATCAGCCTCGACGTCCTGTCGGATACCGGTGCCTACGGCAACCACGCCGGCGGCGTGATCCATCACGGCTGCAACGAGGTGCTGGCCGCCTATGTCTGCCCGAACAAGCGGGTCGACGGCCGCGCGGTCTACACCCACACGGTCCCGGCCGGCGCCTTCCGCGGCTACGGTCTGAGCCAGACGATCTTCGCCCTTGAATCGGCCCTGGACGAGGTTGCCCGCGGCCTCGGGCTGGATCCGTTCGCCCTGCGCCGCCGCAACGCCGTCAAGCCCGGCGACGCGATGGTATCGAACAGTCTCGAGCCGCACGACGTGGAGTTCGGCAGTTACGGTCTGGATCAGTGCCTGACCCTCGTGGAGGCGGCGCTGCGGGCCGATCCGGGGCTCGAGCCGGCACCGGGCTGGCGCGTCGGCACCGGTATGGCGATGGCGATGATCGACACGATCCCGCCCCGCGGCCACCACGCCGAGGCGCGGGTGAGCCTTGACGCCGACGGACGCTACACCGTTCGGGTCGGCACGGCGGAATTCGGCAACGGCACCAGCACGGTGCATCGGCAGATCGCGGCCTCGGCGCTTGGTGCAGCGCCCGATCGGGTTCGCGTCGCAGGCGCGGACACCGACGAAGTCGGCCACGATACCGGCGCCTACGGCAGCACCGGCACCGTGGTGGCGGGTCTCGCGACGCTCCGGGCCGCCGAGGCGCTCGCCGCTCGGATCCGCACGCGGGCGGCGGAGATCTCGGGCGCAGCCCCGGAGTCCTGCCGCCTCGCCGGCGACGCGGTCGATGGGCCGGACGGCTCGATGGTGCTGACCGCGATCGGCCCGCTGGAGGCGCGCGGCCGTGCCGACGGCAGCCCGCGCTCGGTGGCGTTCAACGTTCAGGCCTTCCGGGTGGCGGTCGACCCGACGAGCGGGGTTGTGCGAATTCTGAAGAGCGTCCACGCCGCCGATGCCGGGCGGGTGATCAACCCGATGCAATGCCGTGGCCAGGTGGAGGGCGGCGTCGCACAGGCGATCGGGGCCGCGCTCTACGAGGACGTCCGCATCGCCGCGGACGGCAGCGTCGGCACGCAGACCTTCCGCGAATATCACATTCCCACCTGCGCCGACGTGCCGGACACCGAGGTTCTGTTCGCCGACACCTACGACAGCGTCGGCCCCCTCGGCGCCAAGTCGATGAGTGAATCGCCCTTCAACCCGGTCGCGGCGGCGCTCGGCAACGCCATCCGCGACGCGACCGGCGCGCGCCTGACGGCCACGCCCTTCGCGGCGGACCGGATCTACCGGGCCGTGGGGACCGAACGAAACGGGCCGCCATCATGGACATGAAGCGGCTTGCGGCTCCGCGCGGCCCAGGCCCGTCCGGTTTCCTCGAGCGCACCTTTCGCCTGGCCGAGCACGGCACCACCGTGCGCACCGAAATCCTGGCGGGGCTGACCACCTTCCTGACGATGGCCTACATCGTCTTCGTCAACCCGAGCATCCTGGCGGATGCCGGCATGCCCCGGGGCGCGGTGTTCGTGGCGACCTGCCTCGTGGCGGCGCTGGGCTCGCTGATCATGGCGCTCTACGCCAACTACCCGATCGCCCTCGCGCCCGGGATGGGGCTCAACGCCTACTTCACCTACGTGGTCGTCCAGGGACTGGGGTTCACATGGCAGGCCGCCCTCGGCGCAGTGTTCATCTCGGGCCTGTGCTTCCTGGTCGTCACCCTGACCGGCCTGCGCGCGCTCATCGTCGACGGGATCCCGCGTTCGATGCGCATCGCCATCACGGTGGGGATAGGCCTGTTCCTGGCGATCATCGCCCTCAAGAACGCCGGCCTCGTCGCGGCGAGCCCGGCAACCTTCGTGACCCTCGGCGATCTGCACAAACCCACGACCGTGCTGGCGGTGATCGGCTTCCTGATGGTCGCCGCCCTCTCGGCACGCAAGGTCCGGGCGGCGCTCCTCGCCAGCATCCTGACCGTCACGGCGCTGGGCTTCGTGTGCGCGGGCAATACCTTCCAGGGGATCGTAGCCCTGCCGCCCTCGATCGCCCCGACCCTGTTCGCCCTTGACCTCCGGGGCGCCCTCTCGGCGGGCCTGCTCAACGTGATCCTCGTGCTGTTCCTAGTCGAGCTGTTCGACGCCACCGGCACGTTGATGGGGGTGGCGAGCCGTGCCGGTCTCCTGACAGACGGCCGGATGCGCCGCCTCGACCGGGCGCTCATGGCCGATTCCGTCTCGGTCTTCGCGGGATCGCTCCTGGGCACGTCGAGCACCACCGCATACCTCGAGAGTGCCTCCGGCGTGGAGGAGGGTGGCCGCACCGGCCTCACGGCCGCCACCGTCGCGGTGCTGTTCCTCGCCTGCCTGTTCTTCGCGCCCCTGGCCGCCGCGGTCCCGCCCTACGCCACGGCGCCGGCCCTGTTCTACGTGGCCTGCCTGATGCTCCGCGAACTGGTGGCGCTCGACTGGGACGATCTCACCGAGGTCGTTCCCGCCTGCGTGACGGCGCTGCTCATGCCGTTCACCTACTCGATCGCCACCGGCGTCTCCTGCGGGTTCATCACCTACGCGGCACTGAAGCTGCTCGCCGGCCGCGCCCGGGAGGTGAAGCCGATCGTCTGGGTGATCGCCGCGATCTTCCTGTTCCGGTTCGTCGCGACGGGCGGCGCGCATTGACGTCCGGAACGGCGTGCAGGGCAGTCGCAGTCGGTGGTCGCGGCGCGCGAAGCCGCGCGTGATACGACCCCCGTCGCCGACGTTCAGGATCCTGGGGCTCGCATCCCGAGTTTCAGGCGGCTGTCGCCTCCGGCGTGCCTCCGGCCGGAACGGGCAGGCTGACGGTGAAACGTGCCCCGCTCCGGTCGGGGCGGTTCCCGGCCGTGACGGTGCCGCCCATCGCCTCGACGAAACCGCGCGAGATGGCGAGGCCCAGACCGGTGCCGGCCCGGACGCGGTCGCCCTTCCGCACGCGGTAGAACTTGTCGAAGACACGCTCGACATCGGCCTCCGGCAGGCCCTCGCCCTCGTCGAGGACCGCGATCAGGATCCGGTCGCCTTCGCGGCGCGCCCGCACGGTCACGGTGGAGCCTTCGGGGGCGTATTTGGCGGCGTTGTCGAGGAGGTTGACCAGAACCTGCTCGAAAAGGACCGGATCGAGGGCCAGCGGCGGCAAGTCCGCGGCCACCTCCACGGCGACCCGATGCTCGGACAGGACCTTCTGTGTGCGTCGCAGGGCGGTGTCGACGGTCTCGGCGACGTCCTGCGCGGAGAGGTTCGGTGCCACCGCACCGGCCTCGAGGCGCGTCATGTCGAGGAGGTTGGCGATGAACCTGTTGAGCCGCTCCGATTCGTCGATGATCGTGGCCAGCAGCTCCGCCTTGGTTTCGGGCGGCAGCGCCGCGTCGAGGTCGCGCAGCGTGCTGGCCGCACCCAGGACCGAGGCGAGGGGCGTGCGCAGGTCGTGACTGATCGAGGTGAGCAGCGCCTGACGCAGGCGGTCGGTCTCCGCGGCGCGCTCGGCACGGTCGAGATCCTCCACCAGCCGCACCCGCTCGATTGCGAGGGCGCCCATGTCGGCCAGGGCGTCGAGCAGGCGCCGGCCCTCGGGGGTCAGGATCGGCCCTGAGCCGTCCGCGTCGAGGCCGATCACGCCGATCGTGCCACGCCCGGTGCGCATCGGCAGGAACAGGCGCTTGGCGCCCGGCAACGTGTCGGCGCCGCGCCCGGCCGGCCGGTCGTTGTCGAAGGCCCACTGCGCGGCCGCCACGTCGGCGGCGTCCAGCCTGTCCTCCGGCGGGTAGCCGGCCATCACGGAGACTGCCTCGCCATCGGGCAGGAGGAGGACGACGCGGACTTTCAGCATCGCCGCGACCTGGGCACTGGTGGCCCAGAGCACGTCGTCGAGGGTGCCGCAGGCGGCGAGCTTCCGTGAGAAGCCGAACAGACGCTCCGTCGCCCGGGCGCGTCCCTGGCTGATCACCGCGACCCCCGGGCGCGCGAGGCCAGGTTGGAGACCAGAACGGCCACCAGGGTGAAGAGGAGGAATGCGGCGACGTTCGTCGGGTCCGCGATCGTGAGCGTGTAGACCGGCGGCAGAAAGAAGAAGTTGTAGGCGAGCGAGGCCGCGACCACGGCGGCGAGGGCTGGTCCCCGGCCCCATCGGACCGCCACCGCCACGATGGCGGTGAGCAGGAACAGATCGGCGTTCTCGACGCCGGCATAGGGCTCGGCCAGGAGCGCAGTCCCGAGTCCGGCGCCGATCGCGGCAATCGCGATCCCGTAGGGCAGCGCCTCGAATCCCGGGCGCGGGATCGCCGTCGTCACGGCGCGGCGCGGCGCCTGCTCGTCGGGGACCGCCTCGCCGGGGACCACGTGCACGCTGATGTTGCCGCTGCGGCGGACGAGGTCGTGCACCACGGACCCGTTCAGCAGTTCGAACAGCCACGAGCGGTTCGCCTTGCCCACCACGATATGATTGACGTTGGCCGACCGGGCATAGTCGATCACGTCGTCGGCGACGCGCCGGCCGCCCGGCAAGGTCACGGCATCGCCCCCGAGACGGTCGGCGAGCCGCAAGGCCTCGGCGATCCGGTCGCGCTCCGTCTCGCTGCGAAACGGCGCCCGCGGCCCCTCGATCGAGAGGGCGGTCCACGGCGCGTGCAGGCGATCGGCGAGCCGCTTGGCGTAGCGCACCAAGCCGGACGAGCGCGGATCCTCCTTCACGCAGACCAGGACGCGCTCCCCGGCCGCCCAGGGTCCGGCGATGGCGTTGGCCCGCATGTGGCCGAGCAACTCGTCGTCGACCCGGTCGGCCGTCCGCCGGAGCGCCAGTTCCCGCAGGGCGGTCAGGTTGCCGCGGGAGAAGTAGTGCTTCAGCGCCCGCTCGGCATTGGTCGGGACATAGACCTTCCCGTCCTTCAGGCGCTGGATCAGGTCGTCCGGATTGAGGTCGACCACCTCGATGTCGTCGGCCCGGTCGAGCATCCCGTCCGGCACGGTCTCGCGGACCCGGATGCGGGTGATCGCGGCGACGACGTCGTTGAGGCTCTCCACATGCTGGATGTTCAACGTCGTGAGGACGTCGATGCCGGCGTCGAGCAGCTCCTCGACATCCTGATAGCGCTTGGGGTGCCGCGACCCGGGCGCGTTCGTGTGGGCGAATTCGTCGACCAGCGCCAGGGCCGGGCGGCGGGCGAGGAGCGCGTCGAGATCCATCTCCTCCAGGACCGTGCCATGGTATGGTACGGGGCGGCGCGCGATCACCTCGAACCCGTCGAGGAGGGCCTCGGTCTCGGCCCGCCCATGGGTCTCGACGACGCCCACGACGACGTCGGTCCCGACCTTCAGCCGGGCACGGCCGACGGTGAGCATCTCGTAGGTCTTGCCGACGCCCGGGGCTGCGCCGAGGAACACTTTAAGCCGGCCGCGCGACCGTTCCTCCCGGCGCGCCGCCTCGAGGAGCGCCTCGGGCGAGGGACGAGTGGGGTCGCGACCGGTCTCCGGCATGGTCCCTCTACATGGACGCCGCTCAGGGGCGGGCGAGAGCATCGAGGGCGAGGTTGAGCGTCAGGACGTTGACGCGTGGCTCACCCAGGATGCCCAGCATGCGGCCCTCGATACGCGAGGTTACGAGGTCGCGCAGCTTCGCCTCCGGGATCTTGCGGTTTTCGGCGACCCGGGGAACCTGGAAGTAGGCGGCCTCCGGCGAGATGTCCGGATCCAGACCCGAGCCGCTCGTGGTGACGAGGTCAACCGGGATGGGCGCCCCGGCATTCTCGGCCTTCAGCGCGTCGAGGTCGCCCTTCACGCGCTCGGCGAGCGCCGCGCTGGTCGGGCCGAGATTCGAGCCCGACGAGTTCGACGCGTTATAGGGCGCCGGTACCGTCTTGGCGGCGTCGGCAGGATCCGGGGCCGTCGTGGCGGAGGGCCGGCCGTGGAAGTAGCCGGCGCCAGTGAAGGTCTGGCCGATCAGGCTGGAGCCGATGACCGTGCCGTCGCGCTCGATCAGGCTGCCGGCGGCCTTGGCGGGGAAGATGGCGCCGGCGAGACCGGTCATGGCGAGGGGATAGGCGAGGCCGGTGATCGCCGTGAGCGCGGTGATCAGGATCAGGGCGGGGCGAAGCTGTTTCAGCATGGCGGGTCTCCGAGGGACCGGTTCAGACGAGGTGGAGGGCGCTGACGGCGAGGTCGATCGCCTTGATGCCGACGAAGGGCACCAGGACGCCGCCGAGCCCGTAGATCAGCAGGTTGCGGCGCAGGAGCGCGGCGGCGCCGACGGCGCGGTAGGTCACGCCGCGGAGTGCCAGCGGGATCAGCGCCACGATGATGAGCGCGTTGAAGATGATCGCCGACAGGATCGCGCTCTGGGACGAGGCCAGGTGCATGACGTTGAGCGCCTGGAGCTGCGGGTAGAGACCCAGGAACATCGCCGGGATGATGGCAAAATACTTGGCCACATCGTTGGCGATCGAGAAGGTCGTCAGGGCGCCGCGGGTCATCAGCAGCTGCTTGCCGATGCCGACCATCTCGATGAGCTTGGTCGGGTCGCTGTCGAGATCGACCATGTTGCCGGCCTCGCGGGCCGCCACCGTGCCGGTATTCATCGCGACGCCGACGTCGGCCTGAGCCAGGGCCGGGGCATCGTTGGTGCCGTCGCCGCACATGGCGACGAGCTTGCCGTGTGCCTGCTCCGCGCGGATCAGGGCGAGCTTGTCCTCGGGCGTGGCCTGGGCCAGGAAGTCGTCGACCCCGGCCTCGGCGGCGATGGCGGCGGCGGTCATGGGGTTGTCGCCGGTAATCATCACCGTGCGGATCCCCATCTGGCGCAGCTCGGCGAAGCGCTCCCGGATCCCGCCCTTCACGATGTCCTTCAGGTAGACGACACCGAGGAGCCGGCCGTCACGGGCCACCGCGAGGGGCGTGCCACCGGCCTTGGCGATCTCCTCCGCGATGGCGCGGATTTCCCGGACCGCCGGCGTTTCCGGCGCCGGCTGGAAGGCGAGTGCGGCGTTCGAACCGCGGCTCGCCACGGGCTGGCCCGAGAACGAGGCGATCACCGCGTCCACCGCGCCCTTACGGATCGACGCGCCTTCCAAGTCGACGCCCGACATGCGGGACTGCGCGGTGAACGGCACGAAGGTCGCGTTGAGCGCGGCCATGTCGCGGGCGCGGATGCCGTACTTTTCCTTGGCGAGCACGACGATCGAGCGTCCCTCCGGCGTCTCGTCCGCCAGGGAGGCGAGCTGCGCTGCGTCGGCGAGTTCCGCCTCGGTCACGCCCGAGACCGGGCGGAACTCGGTGGCCTGCCGGTTGCCGAGCGTGATCGTGCCGGTCTTGTCGAGGAGCAGGGTGTCGACGTCGCCAGCCGCCTCGACGGCGCGGCTTGACATGGCGAGCACGTTGAAGCGCACCAGCCGGTCCATGCCGGCGATGCCGATCGCCGAGAGCAGCGCGCCGATGGTGGTCGGGATCAGAGTGACGAACAGCGCCACCAGCACGATCACCGGGATCGCACCGCCCGCGTAGCTCGCGAAGCTCGGGATCGAGGCCACCGCGAAGACGAACACGATGGTCAGCCCGGCGAGAAGGATGTTCAGGGCGATCTCGTTCGGCGTCTTCTGGCGCGACGCGCCCTCGACCAGGGCGATCATGCGGTCGACGAAGATCGAACCGGCCGCGGCCGTGATCCGGACCTTGATGGCGTCCGAGAGCACCTGGGTGCCGCCGGTCACCGCCGAGCGGTCGCCGCCGGATTCGCGGATCACCGGGGCCGATTCGCCCGTGATCGCGGCCTCGTTGACGGAGGCCACGCCCTCGATCACCTCGCCGTCGGAGGGGATGAGCTCACCCGCCTCGACCAGAACGACGTCGCCGACCTTGAGGGCGGTGCCGGGGACCGTCTCGTAGGCGCCGCCGGGACCCTTGAGGCGCTTGGCGGTCATCTCGGTGCGCGTCCGCCGCAGGCTGTCGGCCTGGGCCTTGCCGCGGCCCTCGGCCAGCGCCTCGGCGAAGTTGGCGAAGATCAGAGTGAACCACAGCCAGAGGATGATCTGGCCGGAGAAGGCGAGATCGCTGCCGCCGGTGACGAGGTCTCGGGCGAACAGGACCGTGGTCAGCGCCGCCACGACTTCGACCACGAACATGACCGGGTTGCGGATCATGGCGCGGGGATCGAGCTTCCTGACCGAGCCGAGGAGGGCCGGCCCGATCAGGGCGGCACTGAAGAGGGATGATGTCTGGCGCGACATGGGGAATGTCCGAAGGGAAGATGGGAGAGGGGCTCGCCGTCCTTGCGAGCGGAGCGACGCAATCCAGCGCAGCGTCACGGTCGGCGGCATCGAGCCGCCGCGGCTCGTTTCGCTGCGCTCGCGATGACGAAGGTGAGGCTCAGCCCCCCGGCGGACCGAGGGTCAGACCGTAAGCCGCCAGCAGGGCGAAGCCGCCGAGCAGCACGACGCCGAGGAGCGCCAGCACGAGGTCGGAGGTCCGCACCGGCTGCTGGGACGTGGCCCGGCCCCGCCGGGGTGGCGGCCGATGCAGCGCGAGGTGATGGCGCGGCATGCGTCGGGAGGGGAGGGCGCGCGGCATCTCAGCCTCCCGTCGCGAAGGTCTGGCCGGCCGCGCCCGCGAGGTGCTCGACCACGGGGCCGAGCGCCAGCGACGGGAAGAAGGTCAGGCCGCCGATGATCAGGATCACACCGACGAGGAGCCCGACGAACAGGCCGCCATGGGTCGGGAACGTGCCTGCGGAAGCCGGGACCGTCTTCTTGGCGGCGAGCGAGCCGGCGATGGCCAGGACCGGGATCTTCACGAAGAACCGGCCCACCAGCATGCCGATGGCCAGGGTGCTGTTGTAGAACAGCGTGTTGGCCGTCAGACCGCCGAAGGCCGAACCGTTGTTGGCCGCCGCCGACGTGTAGGCATAGAGGATCTCGGTGAAGCCGTGCGGGCCGGCATTGGCCGGTCCGGCGAGGCCAGCCGGAAGCACGGTGGCGAGCGCCGTGAAGCCCAGCATCATCAGCGGCAGGCAGAGGATGCCGAGCATGGCCATCTTCACCTCCTTCGCCTCGATCTTCTTGCCGAGGTATTCGGGCGTGCGGCCGACCATCAGACCGGCCACGAAGATCGCCACGATCACGAAGATCAGCATGCCGTAGAGGCCGGCGCCGACGCCGCCGATGATGATCTCGCCGAGCTGCATGTTGAGCAGCGGGATCAGGCCGCCCAGCGCCGTGAACGAGTCGTGCATGGCGTTGACGGCCCCGCAGGACGCCGCGGTGGTGATCACCGCGAACAGCGCCGAGGCCGCGATACCGAAGCGGACCTCCTTGCCCTCCATGTTGCCGCCGGTCAGCCCGAAACCGTTGAGCACCGAGCTGCCGTGGGCCTCGGCCCAGTAGGTAACGAGGACGCCCGCGAGGAACAGGATCCCCATGGCGCCGAGGATCGCCCAGCCCTGCCGTTCGTCGCCGACCATGCGGCCGAAGACGTTGGTGAGGGCGGCGCCGATCGCGAAGATCGAAACCATCTGGACGAAGTTCGACAAGGCAGTGGGATTCTCGAACGGGTGCGCGGCGTTGGCGTTGAAGAAGCCGCCGCCGTTGGTGCCGAGCATCTTGATCGCCACCTGGCTCGCCACCGGCCCGAGCGCGATGGTCTGCCGGGCGCCTTCCAGCGTCGTCGCGTCGACGGAGGGCGAAAGTGTCTGCGGCATGCCCTGCCAGACGAGGAACAGCGTGTAGGGCACGCAGATCGGCAGGAGCACGTAGAGAGTCGCGCGGGTGACATCGACCCAGAACGAGCCGATCGTGCCGGAGGACGCGCGGGCGAAGCCACGGATCAGCGCCACCGCCACCGCGATGCCGGTCGCCGCCGACAGGAAGTTCTGGTGCGTCAGCCCCAGCATCTGCGACAGGTACGAGAGCGTGGTCTCGCCCCCGTAGGATTGCCAGTTGGTGTTGGTGATGAAGCTGGTCGCGGTGTTGAACGCGAGGTCCGGCGCCACCGCGGTCTGATCGGCCGGGTTGAGCGGCAGGACGGCCTGCAGCCGCAGGATCGCGTAGAGAACCGCGAAACCCAGCACGTGGAACAGGATGACCGCGCCCGTATAGGCCAGCCAATGCTGCTCCTGACGGGCATCGATTCCGGACACGCGGTAGAGCCCGCGCTCGATCGGTCCGAGCACGGGCGAGAGGACAGTGCGCTCTCCGGTGAAGACGCGGGTCATGTAGGCCCCGAGCGGCTTCACGAGCGCCAGAACGACCGCGCCGTAAAGCGCGATCTGGATCCAGCCATTGAGGGTCATGGGGGAGGTCCGTCAGGGGCCGCTCAGAACCGCTCGGGGCGGACGAGGGCGTAGGTGAGGTAGACGAGGAGGCCGGCGGTCACGAGGGCGCCGAGGGCGAGGTCGAGGGTCATGGCGGCCTCTCTCAGAGCCGCTCGCAGGCGGCCGCGTAGCCGGTTGCTGCGGCGAAGAAGGCGAGCCCCCGGCGAGGAAGACGATGTCGAGCATGGTGGTCGGGTCCGTTCGGCGCACCGGCCGCGGAGGCTCCGCGACCGGGCTTGGCCGACCATGTTTGTGGCCGGGAACCGCGTTAGGGTTCGAGCGAGGGCTGCGCCGGAACTTATAAGGGTTGCGTTAGGAGTGAGCCGCTCCGCCGAAGCTCGTCCGCAGACCGGGGCAGGCTGCCGGCGCCATCAGCCGGGCCGCATCGGGACAGAGGTCACGCCATCGGGCACGGTCCACCCGGATGACGCCTGCGGCCCGCCCCCGGACTCCGCCAAAGTCCAAGCCGCAGATCTTGCAACGGCCCGCGACGGGTTCGATCCGGCAAGGGTTCGGCGCGAAAGCGCGACGAACGGGCGGCGCGCGCGTAGGAAGCCGCGGATCGTTCTCGGACGCTCCGGCACTCATGGGGCGAGCGCGGGTTCGAAGGCGTTCAGCGCGAGCAGCCCGAGAGACAAGGCTGACCACGCGCCGAGTGCGACGATTGTCAGCGCGAAGGCGCGGTCGGCCCTGCACGCAGCGAGGATGTGGCGGACGGGCTGCATGCGGAGGCTCCATCCGGGCCGGAGCCCGATGGCGCGATCCTGTCCGCGTCGGCCGTGAAGAACCAAGACTGTCGCGGGCCGTCCGGCATAGGGATATCATCAGGAAACGGACCGGCGGCACCCGCTGCGGTCGTCCGCGAACCCCAGGCGGGCGCGTCGGCCGGATCCAAGTAGCTCGGATCGAGCTCGTGCAGGAAGCAGGGCGGCGAGCTGTACGCGCCGAACACGGGCTCGCCCTCGCCCGGGCTAGCAGCCTGAGGCTCGGAGGGCCGGGGCGGGTCTGACGGCATGATGCGGCCTCCTCCGTTGCAGACCGTCATTCGGCCCTGGTCACGCGGGTCTTCGCGCCGAAAACCGGCCGTCGCTCCTGGTCACGGTGCGACCAGAATCCACCCTAAGCCGTCGCGGGCTCGGGCTGCTCGGTGGAGCTGAAAACGACTTCGCCGGTCCGCTCGCAGACGACGCTCACCGATGTCGCGCCGTTTTCCCGATTCTGGATCGGGAGCTGTGCGAGGGCATACGTCGTCGCCGCTTCGAGGTCGCAAGGCCACAGCTTTGTGAAGCTCTCGCGCTTTCCCCGGCGAAAAGTGATCTTGTAGGCCATCATTTCCTCCGTTTTCATGGAGGATACACCTTCTCGTACGCACGCCACGTCCATCCCGGGCATGGCACCGATGCGTCCCGGGCGGGAGCCGGCCTCAATCGTCCGACGGGGTCCCGGATCGAGTGGGATCAACCGACCGATCGCCGGCATCGGGAATCGCAGGCTGACAGTGCCGCTGGTCGACAGCCGCTTTCGGGGCTCCGCTTGTCCGGCGCGGCTGTACCGTCGACCTGCCGCAGCAGACTGATCCGCGCTCGATCGCCCGACGGATCGGCCTCCCCAGGCTCGAATTACGCAGCGGCGTTCTGCCTGTCCTGCGCCAAGATGAAGGCCGCTACGGCGGCGGCGGGGATCGGCTTGCTCAGAAGGTAGCCCTGCACCTCGGAGAACCCGCTCGCCCGCAGACGTGCGAGCTGCTCCGGAGTCTCCACGCCCTCAGCGGTGGTGGTGATCTTCAAGCTGCGGCCCAGTTCGGCCACGACGTGAACGATCGCGGCCGCCTCGTCCTTCTCAAGCAAATTCCGAACGAACGACTGATCCAGCTTGATCTTGTCGAAGCGGAATGTGTTGAGCGAGCTGAGGGACGAATAGCCGGTCCCGAAATCGTCCATGGAAAAACGGACCCCGAGGCGGCGCAGCCGCGTCAGCATGTCGAAACTCGCTTGATCCTGACTCAGGATCACCGACTCGGTGATCTCGAGTTCGAGGCGCTGGCTCGGCAGCCGGGTCGCACGCAGAACCTCCTCGACGAACTTATCGAGATTGCCTTCGCGGAACTGGATCGGCGAGATGTTGACCGCGACGCGCAGGTTTCCCGGCCATCCCATCGCGTCCGCGCAGGCCCGCTTCAGGACGTAGGCGCCGAGGTCGTCGATCAGCCCGGTCGCCTCGGCGACCGGAATGAATTCGCCCGGCGAGATCATCCCCCGCTCGGGGTGGTTCCAGCGGGCCAGGGCCTCGAAGCTCGTCACCGCATTCGACGCGAGGTCGAACAGTGGCTGATAGTGAAGCTCGATCTGCTGAGCGCCGATCGCCAGCCGCAGCTCACGCTCCAGCCACCGCCGCTGGTTCTGGCGTTCCTCCATCTCCGGCTCGAACGTGCGGACGCGCCGGCCGCCCTCCGCCTTGGCGACGTAGAGGGCGACGTCGGCCCGGCGGAGGAGATCGTCGCCGTCGGCATCCTCTGGAGCCGAAGCCGCGATCCCAAGGCTGCCGTCGACGGAGACGAACTGGCCGGCCAGGAGGAACGGACGCCTGAGTTGCGTGAGGATCGCCTCCGCCAGGGCGAGCACCCTGTCCGAGCGATCCACATCGCACAGGACCATGGCGAACTCGTCGCCGCCGAGACGTGCGACGGTGCCGCCGGGCGGGCACAGGTTGGTCAGGCGCTGGCCCACCTGCCGGAGTAGCTCGTCGCCGGCCGGGTGGCCGAGAGTATCGTTGATGCCCTTGAAGTCGTCGAGGTCGAGGCAGACCACGGTGACCGGCCGATCACCACGGGCACGATCCGAGAAGGCCGCCGCCAACCGGTCCGCCAGGAGCGCGCGATTCGAAAGCCCGGTGAGGGCATCGTGGGTCGCCAGATGCGTGATGCGGGCCTGAGCGGTGACGCTCGCCGTGACGTCTTCATGGGTCTCAACCCAGCCTCCGTCCGTCATCGGCTCGACGGTGATCTCGACGTACCGCCCGTCGGCGAGGGTCTTGGTGATAGTCCGACCGTGGGGACCGATCTCCGCGCCGGATTGTTCCGAAAGACCGGCCAGCCGGCGCACCTCGGCATAGGTCGGCTCGATCTCGAGCGCATCCGGCGCGATCCCGTAGATCCGGCAGAACTGCGCGTTAAAGACCTTGAGGCACCCACGGGCGCCGAACATGCACAGCCCCTGCGACATGTTGTTTAAAGCCGCATCGAAGCGCGCATTCTGTTCCTGGAGCTGCCGCTCGCGTTCCGTCAGAATGGTGTTCTTTCGGAACACATCGTTGCGTAGCTGGTCGCGCTCGGACAGGGACTGTTCCAGCACGACGACCGCGCGCGCGATGTCGCCGACTTCGTCCGCGCGGTCGACATCCGGCACGCTGACGTGCCAGTTCCCGCGCGCCACTTCGGAGACGGTCTGGGTGATGCGCACCAGCGGGCGGGTGATCCGGCTGGACAGGATCAGCAGCACCACCGCGACGAGGCAGAGCGTCAGCCCGGCCACGATGCTGAGCGTCTTCAGGAGCGAGCGGGAACTCTCTTCACCGATCCCGACGACCTTACCGGTGAGTTGTTGCAGCTCCCGGAGCGGCGCCGCGACGCAGAGCCGGATGTCCGGCACCTGCGGAAGGCAGCGGGCGACCTTCTCGGAACCGACGACGGGATGCAGTTCCGCCCGGGACGCATCGCCGAGCCAAGCGTTGGCGGTGGCGGCGCCGGACGAGGACAGGAGGTGCTGGCCCGCCAGAATGAGCACGTCGCGCCCGCTCAGAGCCGAGAAAGCCGCCAGGATCGGCTCGTGGACGCGCAGGATGCGATAGCCGACCAACCCGCCGATCACCTCGCCGAACTCGTCGAACAGTGGCTGCCCGAAGATGTCCGCGACCGCGCCCGATTCATCGGCCGCCAGGGCGCGGGCCAGGGTTTCGTCCCACCGGAGGGACGACACGAACCCGTCCGCATGATCTCGGTCGTTGTGCGCCATCATGGTGCGCAAGGAGGCGGCGAGGGGGTCGTGCCGAGTGCCGTGTTGGCCGCGAGCAGGTCCGCGTCGACCCGGTCGGCCGTGAGGGCGCGCAGGTTCAGGTCGAACGCGATCGCGCCGTCGAGATCGGCCAGCGCCAAGGCGGGCCGCATCAGTTCGGACGCCGCCACCGTGTTGCCGGAGAAGACCGCGTTGGCCACATCCCAGCGCTTCGCCATGGTGGCGAAGCGCCGCTCCACATCCTCGCGCTGCATCTGGAGCCGGGCGGCGGCGAGCTTGGCATCGCTGAGGAGGCGGTCGGACAGCTGCGCCTCCGACCAGTTCGAGACCTCCTGGGCCTGGTCGCGCAGCGTCTGCCCCGACCTGAGAACGACGAGGAAGACCAGAGCCGCGAGGGCGATGGCGGCCGTGGAGAGCGTGGCGCCGACGAGGCGCGCGCGCAAAGATCGCGAGAAAACGGTGCCCGTCACGGCTTGAGCGGGGCGCCGCCCCGCTCCGCCATCGCCTTGGCCGCGCGATCGGATGTGGCGAAGGCGAGGAAGGCGGAGGTTGCAGCATCCCGGGTGGCGAGCTTGTAGATCAACGCCAGGGTCACCGCACTCGGGTAGGCCGGATCGCGGGGCGCCCTGCCATCGATCGACAGGACGACGAGATCGTCCGACAGGGCCGGGGAGAACGGTCCGAAACCGATCGCCCCGGGCGTCTGCCGAACGGTCTCGATTGCGTCCTGGGTGGTGGTCGCGGTCTTCGAGCGGCTGGTCAGGACGAGGTCACGCCAGCCCGGCATGGTGGACCGGAGCACCGAGAGTGTGCTGTCGGTGTCCTCGCGGCGAACCACCCGGATCTTGAGATCGGGGCCGCCGAGCGCGCTCCAATTCTCAGTCTTGCCCGCGAAAATGGCCGCGACTTGGTCGCTCGTCAGGTTGGTCACGCCGGCACCGCGATGCACGAAGATCGCGGACGGTATGCAGAATCAACGGGACCTCGACGAGCCCCTGGGCCTTTTCCGCTTCCGTCAGCGGGCGTGCGACCCGACCAAGCCTCTGGCGATCGCCACCAACGGCCGCCACGGCGCCGCCGGAGCCGATGCTCGGCGGGACCGACACGCGGGCCTCACCGGCCTGGGCATTGTAGGCGGTCGCGACAGCCTGCAGCATCTCGATCCCGTCACCGGTCCCCACGACCGGAAGCTCCTCAGCCCGGACGGCGACCGACTGGAGAAGGAGGGCGATGGCGACTGCCGACACCCGCCGGAGACTGAAGGACAGCGATGACATTTCGGCACTTTGAGACTCGAATGTTTAACTTCGAGTCACCGGATACATCGCGATCAAGCTGTGGTTGACGATTCGCTAGGCGACTGGATCCGTTTTAGCGGTCCGATTACCTGTCACGCGCTGTAGAAAGCGCTGAAAGAAGTTCACTTCAGACGGCTCGGCCGCCTCAAGGTTGCGGTCGGCCGCGTAGAATGGATCGGCGTAACAGGTCGCACCGGCCGCCGCTGCCAGAAACTGGACGGCAGCGACCATCTCCGGGACCCCAGCGGCGATAACGGTATCGTCACGCGTGAGCATCGGCAGATGGAGCGTCGGCCGCCCGGACCTTGCATCGGCCGGGGGATTGCCGCCGCTGCAGGTCAGGATTGTCGTCGCACCCCGCTCGCGCAGCCAATCCAGTGCCGGACGCATGTAGAGATTCTGCGGCGCGCGGGCGCCGGCCACGACGACGAGGTCACGGCCGGGCTCGCGCAGGCGGCTCGCGCGGGCGACGGCCCAAGCCGGCGCCCATCCGACGCCGGATGAGACGACGACGAGGCGACCGCGTCCGAGTCTGTGGAAGGCGCTCCCGAAGGGACCCTCGACCTTCACGGCCGTCCCGGGCCCGATCCGCCCGCCGAGATGCGGCGACACCGCGCCGCCGGCTTGGCGACGGATCTGAAAGATCAGCTCGTTCAGTTCGCCGGATCCATCGGCGCGCAGGGTCGGACTGTAGTCGCGCGGCGGCAGGCCGGCGAAGGCGACCCGCACGTACTGCCCGGGAAGGTAGGACAGCCGTC
The DNA here is from genome assembly GCA_050632685.1 of Methylobacterium phyllosphaerae. Taxonomy (GTDB): domain Bacteria; phylum Pseudomonadota; class Alphaproteobacteria; order Rhizobiales; family Beijerinckiaceae; genus Methylobacterium; species Methylobacterium phyllosphaerae_A. Next base: position 2,120,325 of record JBOEFT010000002.1, on the reverse strand, counting down.
TGCGCATCGCGACCGTGACTTCGACGATGTCGGCAGTCAGTTCGGTCACGGTGTCGACCGTGCCGCTCCGCCGGACGAGGTCGGGCACCTCATCGAATTCGATGACCGTGTCGGCGGTGAGACGCGCCCGGCAGGCCAGGACGGTATCGCCGATCCGCGTACCGGCATCGTCCACGGTACCGTCGTAGATCCGGACCCGGCAGGTCTCGCACTGGCCGGTCGCGCAGTCGTGCGGGATCGCCCGCCCGCCCGCCAGACCGGCATCGAGCAGGGTCTGGCCAGCCTTGGCACTGATGCGCCGGCCATTGATGACGAGGGCGACCGGATCGACCATGCCGCGGGACCGCCTCAGCGCAGAAGGACTTCGACCGGCCGCATGTGCCGCGTGTGGCGGGTCTGCGTGTGGTCGAATGCGGAAACGTAGAGGTAGAACGTGTTGCCGGGCAGGAAATCGACGTCGTATTTGCTGCCGGTCGCGATCTTGCGCGAGGCCACCACCGTCCAATGGTCGTCAGCCCAGTTGGCCGCCGCCGAGATGCCGGCCCGGTCACCGGTATACCCGTCCGTCAGCAGCACACCCGGTATGACGGTGCCCACCGGAATCTCCGCATCGCCGGCCTTGGAATAGGGAACGGTCTCGGTATTCTCGACCATCCACCACGCCGAGCCCTGCGAGACGCTAGCATCGGGCGTCAGATCCACGGCGCCGAGCCTGGCCACGGTGGCGCGCCAATCCTTGGGCAGCCGCAGCGGCTCGACCGAACCCGTGTATCCGCCGGGTCCCTCGAACCGGAAATTGTAGCGGTAGGCGCTGGTGCCGGGGTCGCCCCAGTAGCCCGCCTGATAGCGGCCCTTGACCGACCGTTCAGCCGCTGTCGGATCTGTCGGCGGCCCGATATGCATGTCCTCGAGGACGCCCAGCATGCCGCCACGGGCCGACTTCCATTGCCACATGTCGATGTAGCTGCCGTCGGTGGTGTAATGATAGCCGCGGCCGTTTAGGGGCGCGGGCGCGTCGGGCAGGGGTCTGGCGCCGAGATGGGTCGCGCCGCCACTGCCGAAAGCGTCCGAGCGGGAGAAGATCACCGCGAGCTTGTCCTCGTAGTAGGTGGTCACATCGGCATGGGCCGCCTCGGCGTCGAGGACATGCCAACCGTCGTCCTTCTTGATCAGCGGGACGCGCTTCAGCGACCGCGACGGATCCCACCACCGGAAAGCGAAGTAGACGTTCGCCGCGTCGCGCACCGCCCGGATCTCGACGGTCGTCTCGCCGGTGCCTCCGAAATTGGCGCCCTGCATCGTCCGAACCGAAACCGGACGGGCGGTTCGCCAGACCGGATCGTCCAGAAGCTTTCCGAGGTCGGGTCCTACCGCGACCTTGTCCACCACCAGCGTCGACCGGCCCTTCACGTCGGCCCAAGCCAAGCCTCCGACGACCGGGATGCCCAGGATTGCGGCCGCGAGGAGCGGCCGGCGGCGTCGCACCGCGCCGTCGGACAGCGGCGCCGGACGGAACAGGCGCAAGAGCTGCCACAGGCCGCCGTACATGAAATGCGCAACGGTATGAACGGCGATGTAGGCGAGGGCGATCAAAGCGCAGGTGGCGTGCAGCCACACCACCCAGCCGCCATAGCCAAGATAGAGCGCGATGCCGGTCCCGGTCAGGATGAGCGTGATGGCGTAGATCAACCAATGCAGCGCGACGTTGACGCCGCCCCAGCGCGCCTTGCGCGCCGCCTTGGTCCGGCCGCCGACACGGATCGCGCGCAGGCGCGTCATGCCGTTGCGATCGGTGAGCCGCCCGCGCACGAGATAAACCAGATAGGCCGTGATGCCGAAGAACAGGGTCAGTCCAGCCACGAAATGGACCGTCCAGACCTCGCCCTGCGGCAGCAGCGGTGCGAGGAACTTTGCGGTTCTAGCGATGGGTGCGTCGGCGGAGATCCGGAGCCCCGTAAGCAGGCTCGCGACCATCGCGATGGCGACGATCCAGTGGATGACGATCGTACCCGTATCGGTCTGCGGATGGCGCTCGGCGCGGGCGATTGTGTCGGTGCGCCGTGGGGAGACGACCTCGGCGCCGGTGGACGGATGCGACGAGAGGGTCAGCGGTTCCGACATTCGATCCTCCGCAATACCCACGCAAATTGTCCGAGATGCGTTAGAACTTTGTAAAACATAACGCCACGATCAGCCTATCGCCGAGCTTCGCAATCTTGAATCGACCGCGGACATGCTTAACGGCGAAGTCAATCCCAGCGCTTGGGAGTCTGGCGCATGCGCGGCACTCAGTCCGGCAGGCTGCGCGGCCTCGACGTGCGGATCGTGCCTCCACCACGGTGGGTCGCCAACCAGCGCTCCGTGGTGGAGATTGGCGCGGATGTTCCGGCCGGCGCTAGCCGGGCGCGCCACGTCCACGGTCCTGTGAGGCGCACCGATCTGGGGATCTGAGATGATGGAGCGAGAGACCAACCCGGAGGCCATCACCCGTCGGCCGAGCCATGCCGGCCGACGCGTCCTCGTCACAGGGGCCGGCCGCGGGATCGGCCAGGCGATCGCGAAGGGCTTCGGAGCACGCGCGGCGCTGGTCGGCGTCGCCGACGTCAACCCGGAGGACGTGGCGGCGACGGTCGGGCTTATCGAGCAAGCGGGCGGACGAGCCCTGCCGCTGCGGCTTGACGTGGCCGACTATCCGGCGGTCGAGACTGCTATGGTCGAGGCGGCCGCCGCGATGGGCGGGGCCTTCGATACCGTGATCAATAATGCCGGGATCTCACCTAAGCACGACGGGGTGGCCCACCGCGTCTGGGAGATGGATCCGGCCGAGTGGAACCGCGTCGTCGCAGTCAATCTCACGGGGGCGTTCAACACCGTCCGGGCACTCGTGCCGGCGATGCGGGCGGCCGGGCGCGGATTCATCGTCAACCTGTCGTCGGTGGCGGGAAAGACCCACTCGCCTATCGTCGCCTGCCATTACGCGGCTTCGAAGGCGGGGCTGATCGGCCTCACCAAGCATCTGGCGGCCGAACTCGGTCCGTTCGGTATCCGCGTCAACGCGATCGCCCCGGGACGCATTGAGACCCCGATGGTCCGGGCGGTGGGCAGCGCGGTCAACGACGCGCAGGTCCGTTTGACGCCGATGGGTCGCCTCGGATCGCCCGAGGAAGTTGCGGACCTCGCACTTTACCTCACCTCCGCGGAGGCGAGTTTCGTGACCGGCCAGACTGTCGACGTGGCCGGCGGCTTGTACATGACTTGAGCCGGACGCGATCAGGACGGCGGATGGACGAGAGGACGGCCATGGACGGGGCGGCCACCGCGGTCGGGATCACCGGACGGACACGAGTCTACGGGATCCTGGCGGACCCGATCTACCACGTGAAGGCACCCGAGGTGATGGGCGCGCTCTTCGCCCGTCACGGCGTGGACAGCGTGCTCGTGCCGCTGCACGTGCCGGCGGACGGCCTGGCCGCCGTGATGGACGGACTTCGGCAGGTGCGCAATTTCGGCGGCTTCATCGCGACGGTGCCGCACAAGACGGCGATGTCGGGCCTGTGCGACGCGCTCACCCGCGAGGCCGAGCAGATCGGGGCGGTGAACTGCGTCCGGCGCGAGGCGGACGGGCGCATGGTCGGCACAATGCTGGACGGCATCGGCTTCGTCGATGCGCTCCGCGCCTCGGGCGTTGAGCCCCGCGGCCGGAACGCGGCGCTGGCAGGGGCTGGCGGTGCCGCCAGTGCGATCGCCTTCGCGCTGGCGGAGGCGGGCGTCGCGCGCCTGACGATCCTCAACCGCACCCTCGACCGCGCGCAGGCGCTGATCGCGCGCCTGCGCGCCGCGTATCCCGCCCTCGCGGTCACCGCGGAGGGGAGCCAGGTGGACCACGACCTTCTCGTCAACGGTACGTCCCTCGGAATGCGCCCGGGGGACGCTGCGCCGTTCGATCTGACCGCTCTCCACGGCGGCCAGTTCGTTGCCGAGGCGATCATGGATCCCGAGACGACGCCGCTTCTCGTCGCAGCGTCGGCGGCCGGATGCCGCATCCAGAAGGGCCTGCCGATGCTGGAGCGCCAGATCGCCCTGATGGCCCAACACATGGGCGCCCTCTGAGGCTGGATCTGTGCGAGTAACCGACATCGACACCATCGCGGCGGCTGACTTCGACTACGTGATCGTGGGCGGCGGCACGGCGGGATGCGTTCTAGCCAATCGGCTGAGCGAGTCCGGGACGCGCCGGGTGCTGTTGCTCGAGGCCGGCGGACGGGCGCGCAGCCCCTGGGTCGCGATTCCGGTAGGCTTCAGCCGTCTCCTGCAGCATCCAGCCTACAATTGGCGCTTCCGGACCGAGCCGGAGGCGGCGACCGGCGGCCGGGTGATCGCGGTGCCGCGCGGCAAGGGACTCGGCGGATCGACGCTGATCAACGGCATGATCTACGTGCGCGGGCAGGCACAGGATTACGACGCCTGGGCGCAGGCCGGGTGCCGCGGCTGGGGCTTCGCGGACGTGCTGCCCTACTTCCGACGGCTGGAGGATTTCGACGGGCCGCCCGATCCGTTGCGCGCCCGCGGCGCCCGCTGCCGCTCACCGAGGTCGGCGAGCGGCCGGACATCGCGGAGGCCTTCATCGCCGCCGCTGAGGCGGCCGGCCACCTGCGCAATCCGGACTACAATGCGGCGCGCCAAGACGGCGTCGGCTATTATCAGGTGAACCAGCGGCGCGGACGGCGGATCAGCGCCGCCGACGCCTACCTCAAACCCGCCCTGACGCGCGCGAACCTCGCCGTCGTAACCGACGCGCACGTCCTGCGGCTGACGTTCGATGGGGAGCGGGCGAACGGCGTCGCCGCGCTGGTCGGCGGCCGCGAGCGGCTGTTTCGCTGCCGCGGCGAGGTGATCCTCGCCGCCGGCGCGGCTCAGACCCCCAGATCCTGGAGCTGTCCGGTATCGGCGATCCGGACATCCTGACCCGCCTCGGTCTTCCTATCCGCCGCGCGGCGCCCGCAGTGGGCGCCAATTACATGGACCATTACTGCACGCGGATGAACTGGCGGGTGCGCCTGCCGGTGACGCTGAACGAGCAGACCCGCGGTCTCCGCCTTGGCCTCGCGGCGGCCCGCTACCTCGCCACGGGGCAGGGAATCCTGTCGCTCGGCACCGGCCTCGCCCATGGCTTCGTACGGACGCGTCCCGGACTCGAGGGGCCTGACGTCCAGTACTTCTTCATGCATGCGAGCTACGCCAACGCCGCCGAGCGCAAGCTCGACCGCCTGCCCGGCATGACGATCGGCGTCACGCAGCTCCGGCCCGAATCGCGCGGGACGATCCACGCCGTCTCGCCGGATCCGCTCCAGGCCCCCGCCATCCGGCCGAACTTCCTCGCCACCGAGGAGGACCGTCGCGCGATGATCGAGGGGATGAAGATCGCCCGGCACATCGTCGAACAGACGCCGATGGACCGTTTCCGTGGCCCCGAGCTGAGCCCGGGACCTGATTGCCGAACGGATGCCGACTGGCTCGACTTCGCCCGCCGCGACGGCCAGACCATCTACCACATCTGCGGCACCTGCCGTATGGGCGCCGATCCCGGTTCCGTCACGGATCCGGACTTGCGCGTGCGCGGGGTCACGGGGCTGCGCGTGGCGGATGCCTCGGTGATGCCGAGCATCGTGTCTGGGAACACGCAGGCCGCGGTGTTCATGATCGCCGAAAAGGCGAGCGCCCTGATCGGCGCCGGCGGCTGAAAGCGCGGCGCTGATCTACGGCCGCGGCCGCGCCTGCGCGATCGCTCGGGATCCGGTCCCGCGCCGCATCTCGGCCGATGGCGAGACGCCCCTGTGGCCTTCGAACGCCCCACCGCCGGACGCACCCGCTCCGCCCCCCTTCAGGCTCGAAGCCCGCGCGCTGGCCGGGTGCGACCGTCCGGCTTTCGCACCTGCGGACGGGACGGGGAGGGATGCGCGGACCAAACTACCCGACCGAACGGCCTGCCCATCCTGGGTCGAAGCACGGAGCTGCTTCAGCGCGCGTAGCGGTCAACAATTCAAATACAAAAACAAATTTAATGAACTCAATTCCAATTACAAAATGCAATCGCAATTTATTTGTAAAATGATACCTTGATAGATACGGTCAAGCTGCCGATCGATAGGTCGGCCAAATCTCAAATCCACTGCGGCGTCGGTCTTATTCGGGAACCGAGACCTGACGTGAACGCGGATCATTGGGTTGACGCTGGCAGATTCATGCCCAAGGCGTCGGATGCGGGGACACCATGACCAGACTCAAGGCGCTGTTGCTTGGCTCTTCAGCCTTGCTCATCCCGTTCGGAAGCGCGCGAGCCGCCGATCTCCCGACCATGAAGGCTGCCCCAGTCGAGTATGTACGCGTTTGCAATGCCTATGGTGCCGGCTTTTTCTACATTCCTGGTGGCGATACATGTATCCGTATTTCCGGCAGAGCCCGGTATGACTTCCTGTATCAGACCAGCAAGGTCCGCACCGGGACCGGCGGCGATGTGACGGGCTATCTCGGCCTGATGCGGCTCAACCTCGATTCACGCACGCAGACCGATTACGGGACCCTGCGCGCCTTCCTGCGAGTCGACATCGCCAATCGCAGCGGACCGTTCCTCACATCCGGATCCCGGCAGCGTGAGAGCTTGGCCATTGCCGGGCTCGGGGCGGACTCCTTCGGTCGCACGCAGACCTACGTCAACGCCGACAAGGCATTCATTCAGTTCGCCGGTTTGACCGCGGGCCGTGCAGCCTCGTTCTTCGACTTCTACGCTCATGATTTCGAGCTGATCGGTGGCACGGCCGGATCCGACACGTTCAGCACCAATCTGCTCGCCTACTCGGCGACGCTCGGTAACGGCATTACGCTGACCGCCTCGATGGAGGATCCGACCTACCGGCGTTTCCCGATCTTCGGCACGGGCGCCGCTGCCGGTGCGTTCACGGCAGGCGGGGGCTTCGCGGGCTACAGCAACGCGTTCAATCCCTTCACGCCTTCGACCTGGCTCGCACCGATCGTCGTCGGCCCCGGCAACGTCGCCTTCGTCGATGCCACCCAGAAGAGCCGTATGCCCGACGTCGTCGGCGTCGCGCGGATCGATCAGGCTTGGGGCTCCGCGCAGTTCTCCGCGGCCGTCCACGAAATCAACGCGGGCGATGCCGGCAGCACGGTGGGGGGCATCACGACGGCGACCGCCGGTCTCGGCATCTCGCCGACCAGGCGCGCCTCGAACGCCTACGGCTGGGCGGTACAGGGCGGCCTGAAGGTCAACCTGCCCTTCATCGCGACCGGCGACACCCTCTATCTGCAGGGGCCTACGGCCGGGGCGCCATAACGTATACCGGCATCTCGAACTACACGGCGCCGTACGACGCCCTCGGAGCGGCGCCCGTCGGCGGCGGCTCGTTCGCGCAATACTATGCCGACGCCGTGCTAAACCCCACGACCGGGCGGCTAGAGTTGTCGACGTCGTTCTCAGCCGTGGCGTCCCTGCTCCACTACTGGGCTCCGAATTGGCGTTCGGCCTTCTTCGGAAGTTACGCGCAGATCGACTACAATTCGAAGGGCCGCAACGCGCTCGGCCTCCTCGGCTTCGGCTTCGCACCGTCTGGCGCCAGCGCCGCCAACGCGCTGGCCTTCGCCACCAGCCCGGTACTGAGGGGAAACAACCAAGTGATCACCGGGGCGAGCCTGATCTGGACGCCCGTCAAGGACCTCGATATCGGCGTCGAGGGTGAGTATATCCGTACCGCGCTGAACAGTGGCGTGACGCCGGACATCTCCAAAAACTCCCTGCGCTACGTGAATTCGCAGGATGCGGCGCAGGTCCGGTTCCGCGTGCAGCGGGATTTCTGAACCCAGAAGAAAAGAATTTCTCAAACCGTTCTTGAAATCTTGAAATATGGAGCCCAGCCGCCAGGCTGGGCTTTTTTATTTTGCATGACACGCGAGTAAATCTAGTTTTTCCTGAGTATGTTCAATAAATAAAAAATGTTTTTGTTGCGCAATACGTGGGATCATGTACAAAGAAACCAGCTCCTCAGCGGCTTGCTTCGCCGCCGACCGAGCGAATGCTTCGGTTTCGGATCCGGTGGGCTCGGGTACCAGAGTTCGCCACGTCTGATCCAAAGCTTCAGACCCATAAGACTTCGCCGACCGGGCAACCGGTCGGCGCTTTCGTTTCGCACACTCGCCTCCACACCGCCATGGAACGGGCGGACGCCCCGATCGCCAAGCCAGGTGTGTCGCACGAGGGACGCCCATCGAGGCAGCGCATCGGCTGGCCCTGGCCGCCCGCGGCGGCAAAATCCAAAAATCCTTCAAAGATTGAATATCGGCCAAAGAGCGAAAGAATTATTCTGCAATAAAATATAGAATTTAAACCGTCAAATCTGCATCTTACTCCCACGTCGCCGGTTCGCGACAGCTCAGAAACGGGAGATTACTATGAAGAGCATTGTCCTGGCCTGCTCGGTGGGCGCCATGTTGATTGCCGGCCCTGCCTTCGCACAGGATGGGGGCGCCACGATCGATCCCAGCCTCATCATCCGCACCCACGGCAGTGGCCTCGACGCGGACTCCTATGCCCAGGGCAACGACCGTTCGGGCGGGATGTGGGAAGGTGCGACGGGCTATAGCTCGTCCCTTCAGCAGCCGGCCTCGGTAGGGACCGTCCCGACCAACCGGCAGTGGAGCCGCTTCAATACCCGCGAGCGTCGGCGCAGCGACCGGTCGTACTGAGGAACGGCGTCCGAAGCCGACAGGCGCCCGGTGTCCGCCCCGATGGCTGCGGATACCGGGCAAGACGGTCGGAACGCCCCGGCGGGCGTTCCGCCGACCCTCGGACTCAGTGGGCGGTCACCGGCGCGGGCTCGACGAGTGCCGCCTCCGCATGCCTGTGAGTCCAGCGCAGGGTAACGCAGCAGCCGGCGCCATCGCTGACGATGTCGAAGGCGGCACTGTGCAGCCGAGCGATCGAGATCCACCAAGCTCAGCCCAATTCCGAAACCGCTGTTGTCGGTCTTCAGCGCGCCACGGCGGAATCGCGCACGGACGGCCCCCAGTTCCTCCGGCGGTATGCCACATCCGCTGTCCGTGACCCGGATCCCCGCGGGATTCCGCAGGAGCGTCACGGTCACCTCGCCACCCGTCGGCGTGAATTTAAGCGCGTTGTCGATCAGGTTGCTCACCGCCTCGAAGATGAGGCTCCGATCACCCTCGACCATGCAGGAGGATTCCGGCCGGTCCCAGTGGAGCTCGATGCCGCGCTCGACGGCCAGAGGCTCGTAATACTCGACGGCGTCCTCCAACAGCCGCCCCAGATCGACCTCGGTGAAGCCGGAACGGCGCAGGCGGTCTTCCATCTCCGAGATGCGCAGCAGGGCGGAGAAGCGGATAACGATGTTCTTGACCTCTGCCAGGACGTCTTCGTTGCATGTGCGGAAGGCCTGCACGCTGTCGGCCTTGCGCAGGGACCGCTCCAGGGTTCCGACAACCCGGGTGAGGGGCGTCCGCAGGTCGTGGGCGATGTTCTCGTTGACGCCCTTGATCTCGAGCATCAGCCTCTGGAGCTGATCGAGCATGTCGTTGACCACGCGCGTGAGGTGCGCGAGATCGGCCGAGACGCCGCGCGTCGGCAGCCGCTCGCTCAGGTCGCCGCGCATGATGCGTTCGACAGCCTTGGTGATCGCATCGTTCTGCCGCAGGGAGCCCGCCCCGAAGATGACGGCGCCGATGAGGCCGATGATGATCGTGGCGGCCATGCCCCAGACGAAGGTTTCGACAAGCGCCTTCTCGAGGGCCTGAAGATCCTGGGCCGAGCGGCTGACCAGCACGTACTCGCCGCTCGGAAGCTCGGACAGCTGGCTGAACAGGGTCCTGGTGCCGTGATCCATCGGCTGCGACAGGACGAACGGGCGGCCGAGGGGCGCCGTGGCCGGATAGGCAATCGGCGCTCCGGCCCGGCGTTCGTGGTCAGGGCCGAAGAGGACCAGGGGACGCCCGCCTTCGGCGAAGTCCTCGGAGGCGTCGATCCGTTCGCGCAACGCCCGGGGCGACAGGCTCAGAAGATGCTTGGACTCCCACTCGACCCATTCGAACGCGGCTTTGCGGCCGTAGCTGCGCGTATCGACGTAGAGGAACGCCGACAGCGCCAGCGATGCGGTTCCGAAGGTCGCGAAGAACAGACCCGCGACCCGGAAGCCGCTCGTGCGCCGGACCTCAAGAAGGCGCACGGAGGATGAAGCCCGTATTGCGAACGGTATGGATCCGCGGATTCAGGCCGTCGGGATCCAGCTTTTTGCGGATCTTGCCGATATGGACATCGATCACGCTCGATTGATGATTGAAGCTGTATCCCCAGACGGACTCGAAGATCATCTTCCGGCTGACCAAGACACCGGGATTTTGCATCAGGAATTCGATGATGGCGAATTCCTTGGGCAGCAGCTCGATCTCGCGGCCGGCACAATCGAGCACACGCTCGATCAGATCGAGCCGGAGATCGCCAACCACCAACTCGCTGACCGCCTCGGCGGCCATCTTGCGCCGTGCGAGCGCATCGACGCGGGCCGTCAGCTCAATGAATTCGAAGGGCTTGGCGAGATAATCGTCGCCGCCCGCCCGCAAGCCGTCCACGCGTTCGTTGACCGCCGAAAGCGCACTCAGGATGAGGACCGGCGTCGAGACCTTCGCGGCACGCAGCTTCGTCAGCAACGACAGGCCGTCGATCTCCGGCAGCATGCGATCCAGAACGATCACGTCGAAGTTACCGTCCATGGCCTTGCGTAGTCCGATGCTGCCGCTCGGCGCTTCATCCACCTGAAAGCCGTATTCCACGAGCGCGGACCCGATCTCGGCTGCAACGCGCCGGTCGTCCTCTACAACCAATACGCTAGCCATCCGTTTTTCCTTCTTATTTTGTATTCGCCGGCTTTGTCTGGTCTCCTGCGGCCCGGAGGGAGCGCCGGAAATATCCTCTTCTGTCCCGGAGTCAAATGGGCTCCGATCGCGGCTGCTGGATGGCGTCATCGGTGCGGCAAAGCTTACCGGGGGGCGAGGGCTATGGACCATGCGCCTCACTCCGCACTCGCCTGCTCGGAGAGCTTGGCTTGAGGGTTCCGGGCGGCGGCGCTGCCTTTGGGAATGACCCGGCTGCCATCCCGAAGGTCGGCGGGCGGATTGAGGACGACGGTGTCGTCGCTGGTTAGGCCGCTGCGCAGTTCGAGCCGCGTGCCGAGATCGCGCGCAATCGTGATCGGACGGAGCCGGACGGTATCGTCCGCGCCGACCACGGCCACGCGAGTGCCGTCCGCGTTGAAGATCAGCGCTTCGGCCGGCACCGTCACGCGCGGATGCGTGCGCGGCACCTCGAACGTCACGGCGACATAGAGGCCGGGTCGCAGGATCCTCTCCGGGTTCGCGACGTCGACTTCAGTCTCCAGGGTCCGCACCGACGATTGCAGGGCGACGGAGCTGCGCGACACCGTCCCGGAGAACGTACGATCCGGCATCTGCGCAACCCGCACATGGGCCTTGACGCCGTCGTGGATGCCCACCGCCGACGATTGCGGCACCTGAACGGCGACGCGCAGGACGTCGGTGCTGTCGATCGAGAAGAGCGGCGTCCCGCCGCCGGCATCGCCATGAACCAGATCCCCGACATCGACCCTGCGGGCGACGACGATGCCGTCGAACGGAGCAACGACGTTCTCGAAGGTCGTCAGCGTCCGTAGCCGGTCGACGGTGGCCTGCTGCGCGGTGATGTTGGCCTCGGCGACCTTTACCTTCGCCTCCGCGGCCGTCAGGGACGCAGAGGCGGTCAGCATCCCGGCTCGGGTCTGATCGGCGTTCTGCTTGGAGGCCCAGCCCTGACCGGCCAGGGTCGAGGTGCGCGCGTCCGTGGCGTTCGCGAGGGTGACGTTGGCCCTGGCCTGCTGCACGTCCGCATTCGCGACCGCGAGCTGGGCGCGAAGCTGGCCGAGCTGGGCCTCGGCCTGACGGGCCTGCTGGTCAAGATCCGGGGCGGCGATGCGGATGAGGAGGTCGCCCTTCTTGACCCGCGAGCCAATGTCGACCCGCCGCTCGGCGATGTAGCCGGTGGCACGGGCAAAGATGTCGGCGTGGTCGAAGGCCTCCGTCTGGCCCGGAAGGGTCAGGCTGAGCGGGCCGTCCTCCACCTTGGCCGGCCCGGTCCGGACCTCGGGGATGAAGTTGAGGGTCTCGGCTTGGGTCTCCAGGGAGGCCTGGTAGGCCTGCCAATGGTGCCAGGCGCCGAGCCCGAGGGCACTGCCGAGGGCGATCAACGCCATCAGGAAGGGCCGCTTGCGCGGCGGCGGCGGTGAGGCGTGGGCCAGCACCTCGCCGGCCCTGTCCTGCCGCAGCGGATCGACCTCGACCGCATGCTGGTGCGCCCGCGCGGCAACCTCGGCGCCGCTCCCGGGGGCGTCGGTGAAAGCGTGCATCAATAATCCTCGAGGGGCTTGATCGGCTTGCGCCGAAGCAGGGTGTAGAGAAGGGGGACGAAGAGCAGGGTCGAGACGGTGCCCATCCCGATCCCGCCCATCACCGCGCGGGCCAGGGCGGCATTCTGCTCGGCGCCTTCGCCCGCACCGATCGCCATCGGAATCAGGCCGAGGAACATCGCCGAGGCGGTCATCAGGACCGGTCGGAGCCGGGTATGGCCCGCCATCAGGGCGGCCTCACGGGCCGAGCAGCCCGTGGCTTCCCGATGCTCCTTGGCGAAGGTGACGAGCAGGATCGAGTTGGCGCTCGCAACGCCGACCGACATGATCGCCCCGAACAGGGCCGGGATCGAGAACGCGGTGCTGGTGATGAACAGGCTCATCACGATGCCGCAGAAGGCGAGCGGGAGCGCAGCGATGACGACGAAGGGATCGACCCAGGTCTGATAGTTCAGGACGAGGAGCAGGTAGACCGCCACCAGCGCGATCCCGAGCCCGAGTTCGATATGCGAGAACGCGCTCTCCATGCTCTCGATCTGGCCTCGGACCAGGATCTTGTCCGGGGCTGGTAGCTGAGCCTGCTCCTTGGCCACGATCCGTTCCACGGCCGTGCGCACGCTGCCGAGATCGGCGTTCTGGACGTTGGCGAGCACATCGAAGGTCGGCTGCTGATTGACGTGGTTGATGACCGTCTGCTCCGGCTGGCGCTGCATCGTCGCGATGTTCGACAGGAGGATCGGAATCCCGGGCCGGCTCTGCGTGGTCGCGTGCACGGAGACGGGAGCGTTCATCAGCTGATTGATGTCGGCGTTGCGCCATTCCGGTGTCTGAACCCAGAGCTGATAGGGCATTCCGGACTTCGGATCGGCCCAGAAGTTCGGGCTGACCTGGAAGGAGCCGGACAGCGAGACGTTGAGGTTCTGCGCGATGGATTGCTCGCTGACCCCCATTTCCGACGCCAGCCTCCGGTCGACATTCACGTACATCTGCGGCGCGTCGACGATCTGGTGCAGGTGGACGTCGACGGCGCCTCGCACCGCGGAGATCCGGCGGACCAAGTCGCGGGCGACGGCGAGGTCCTTGGCATCGTGCCGTCCGGCCACCTGAACGTCGATCTGCGCAACGGTGCCGAAATTCAGGATCTGCGTGATGATGTCGGACGGCTGAAAGTAGAAAGTGTCCTCGGGAAACGCGTCGCGCAGGACCTTGCGCAGGCGCTTCTCATAGAAGGCGATCGGCTTGTGCTCGCCCTTCAGATTGATGAGCATCTGCCCATCGTTGTACGCAACGAACGATGCATCCATGAATGCAAAATTATAGTTCGATGCCGGAAGACCGATGTTATCGAGGATAAGACCGAGCTCTTTCTTAGGGACGGTCTGCCGGACGACATCCTCGACCTGCGCGAAATCCTTCTCCGCCTCCTCGATCCGCCGGCCTGGTAGGGTACGGATATGCAGCGTCATCTGGCTGGATTGGATCATCGGGAAGTAATCCTGCCCGACGAAGGGAAAGATCGACGCGGTCACGGCGACGACACAGAATCCGCCGAGCAAAGCCCGGCCGGGATGGTGGAGCACGGTGGAGAGAAGCCCGACATAGCTGGCGTGAAAGCGCGCGAAGCCCCGCTCGAAGGCGGACCGGAAGGCGAGGGCGCCACGTACCGGAACCCGGAGGAGCCAAAGGACCGGCCGCGCCAATGCGCCGAGCAGGCGACCCAGTCTCGTGCGTCGGCGGGGCGCCACGGATGCGTCGGCATCGGGATCCGGACCGCCGTGATGCCGAGCGTATTCCGGGGCGACCAAGACGTCGATCAGGATCGCCACCAGCGTCCGCGACAGCAGGTAGGAGGTGAGCATCGCGAACACCACCGCCTCGGCCTGCGGGACGAAAAGGTAGCGGGGCGCGTCGGTGAGAAAGAAGACTGCCGAGAAGGCCGAGCAGATCGCCAGCGTGGAGATCAACGCGGGCTTGGCGATACCGGCGACGCCCTCGACCACGGACCGCCGGAACGGGAAGCCCTCCTCGAACATCCGGTAGGTGTTCTCGATGGCCACGGTCGCGTCATCCACCAGGATGCCGACCGCCAGGGCGAGGCCGCCCAGGGTCATCACGTTGATGGTTTGCCCGAGGGCGACCAGGATCGACAGAGAGGTCAGGATGCAGAGGGGAATCGAGACGAGGACCACGATGGTCGAGCGCCAGGACCCCAGAAACAGCAGGATCGCCAGGCCAGTGAGGCCGGCCGCGATCACCGCCTCGCGCACCACGTCGGAGATGGCGTCGGAAACGAAGACCGATTGATCGAAGAGCGGGGTGATCGTCATGCCCTTCGGCGCGGCGGCGCGGATGTCGGGCAGCGCTGCCTTCACGGCGTTCACGACGTCCAACGTCGAGGCCGCGCCGTTCTTCAGAACTTGCAGTAGGACGGAATGCTTTCCGTCGGCGCGCACGATGTTGATCTGCGGGGGCGCCCCGTCGCGAACATGGGCGACATCGCGCAGAAGCACCGGCTGGTTGTTCTCGACCTTGATCGGGATGCGGTTGAGCTGGTCGACCAGCTGCGGGCTCGAATTGAGCCGGACCGTGTATTGTTGTGTTCCGATCTTCGCGAGACCCGATGGTACCACGAGGTTCTGCTTCAGAACCGCGTCGAGGACGTCGAGCGGCGTCATGCCGAGGGCGCGCAGCTTCGCGGGATCGAGATCGACCATCACCTGCCGCGGCGCACCGCCATAGGGGGACGGCAGGGTCGAGCCCGGCACCTCGGCCAGCCGGCGGCGTGTCCGATACTGCGCGTAATCGAAGACTTTGGTGAGCGTCAGCTTCGACGAGGACAGGGCCAGCTGGATCACCGGGACCGACGAGGCGGAGAAGCGCATGATCACGGGCGGCTGTACGCCCGGCGGCATGCGCGAGCGGATCGCGTTCATGGCCGAATCGACCTGGGTCATCGCCAGATCGATGCTCACCGCGGAATCGAAGTAGATCCGCTCGGTCACAGTGCCCTGGATCGAGGTCGATTCGATCCGCCTGATGTTGTTCACGTTGCTGGAGAGCGAGAACTCACTGTAGTTCGTGATGCGCTGAACCATGTCGGTCGCGTCGAGACCGCTGTAGGTCCAGACCACCACTACAACCGGGATGTCGACGGCGGGGAGGACATCCTTGGGCGCCACCGCAATCGAGCCGACGCCGGACAGGAACATCAGGATGGCAAGAACGTAGAAGCTCTTGCGGAACTTGAGAGCGAATCGGACGAGTTCCATGCGACCTAGCTGATGTCCCACTCCGATCCGGCGCATGTCCTCGGCCAGTCGGCCGCAAGGATTGTGCGCGAATTGAGCTTTGTTTGCGAAGAGGACGCAGGGCGGTGGCCCCGCTCGATAGCGATATAGTCCGCACAAAACCACTCTTCGAATGAATTCGACGCGATAAACAAAAAGCGCCTTTAAGAAACTTAAAATCGCGCCCGGTTTCATAAAGTCGGGACGGCAGGAGACGGGCGGCCGCTCGGATCGCATCGAACCCCGCGGCCGCGACAATTAGAAATGAAAAAAATTTTCAATAAGTATTTTTGCTTTTACTGGAGAAATCGTTATTTCATTGTCACTGCGGCCGAACTCGCGCGATCTACACGTCAGGGATGCGGCGCGATCTACGACGGCCTGAGTGCGCAGATGCTTGTGTCCCGACGGCATGGTGCGGAGGCGCTGGGTTCGGCGATCTCTAGGGGACGCAGCCTTCACTCGGTCGCGCGAATGTCCGTTCCCTCGCATGTCGCAAGCGATTTTTTCGTTTTCAGCGATCAACACTGGATCTTTAAATTGGCAATTGAGTCTTTGACAGATATCTTGTTTCGAATGTAATAAAAATCAATCTGCGCCACGTTTATTACGTAAGATTTTCTGTCGATACCAGCCGATTTTCAATTGCGCAGACTTCTTGTTCCGATCCCCGTCCGTTATGTCCCCACGAAGAAAGGCCAGCCGATGGTCAGACGATGCCTGTGGGTTGCAATGGCCGCGCTTACGATTCCACGACTGATCGGCACGGCCAGGGCCGAGAGCGAGATGCCCGCGGGCGGTGCGTTCATGAACAGCTACACCTCGGACCCCTATTTCGATCCGAAATCGCGATATTCGCAGCGTCATTCCACCGGGGACGTCGGAGGACAACCGCTGTTGGCAGAGCCGGGCGACGCCGATCCACCCTGCAAGTTGTTCGACAAGCCCTGTGCGGATGCGTTCGAGCGCTCACGCAGACACGCTTATCCCTAGGCGAAAGACGAGGCGGTGAACGATTGGCGGTCTCTCACCATGAAACTCCCGTCGGATAAGCCGATCGGCAATGCCGGTTCGCGTGAGCGCCGTTTCACCCGGCAGATCTGCCGACGACGCACCGGATTCGATCCGGCTACGGCACGCGGGCGTGTTCAATGCATAGATCGTGCGGCCGCCAACGCCGTGTTGGATGAGCGATCCTGACACGCACGATTGTGGAATACCGAATCAGATTATATTCGCGCCGGTAATTTGGTGCTAATCGGCTATGTGTTGCGTGATTGATTGCGCGTTGGTCGAGGCATGATTGAACAGGCACCCCGTGTCGTGCGGGAGTTTCACGTCGGCGCCGCCGGCGACCGGTGGGCGCTCACGCGCGATGTGAACACCGGTCAACCCTATGTTCTGCACCGAACCGGAGACGACGAACCGGAGGTGGAATTGGAACTTGGTTCTTTCCTCGTGCTGTTCAGCGGGGCGGAGCGGGAAAATCTGCTGCGGTTAATCGCGTCGCTTGTGCCCGACGACGAACCTGTCCGGGATGGCAGCGCTGGCGCCAGCGTGGCGCGTCCGTTGCACTTCGTCTCCCGGTGGCTGCCGAACCGGCAGACCGGATGATCCAATTCGTTTCCTCGAATCCGATCGTTCCGCGCAATTCCGCCTAATACGGCAACGGCTCATTGAAGATCGCTGTGTAACGTCCGTGGCTTTAGGGCTTAGTACGTATGGAAAACCAGCGGATTTCCCGGCGCGTCGCGATCAATCTGCAGGGTCGAATCGCGGTGGCAGGCCACCCGGCCATCCCCTGCGTGGTGCACGACATGTCACGATGGGGCGTTCGGCTCCGGCTTGTGGGCACGGAGCGGGTCCCGTCCGATTTCACGTTGACCATCGACGCCACCGACAAGGTGATCGGTTGCGAGACGGTATGGAAGAATGCCGACGAGATCGGTGCCTTGACCGATCTCATGGAGTGATCTCAGCCAGCCAGAGGATTGTTGTCGGGCGAGTCGCTGCCCGTCTGGCTGTGCACGCGGCTGTCAGACGGACACCGCTGCCATACCGCACGCGGTCGCGCGGGCGACCTGGACCACGAGACGTCGAGGGATCGCCCCGACTACCTCGCGGAGCCGGACACGCCGAAGCGCCCTCTAACCCCGGGCCAAAGCAGCCTCGAATTCTTCAACCGGGAGGTGTTCGCCACCGGTCGTCCAGATGACGTGGGTCGCACCGGCGCGCGCCTGTGCCGGAAGCTGCGTGGCGAACGGCTTCGCGGCAGCGAAGCCGGCAGCAGCGGACGGTTCCAAACGGATTCCCGCCTCCATCCAGAGCACCTTGAGCCAGTGGTACAACGCGGCGTCGGTCACTGTGACTATGGCGCTGACGAGCTTCTCGAGGGTCCTTGCGACCAGCATGGATGCGGTGGCGACTGCCAGCCCGTCGGCTGCGGTCCGGTTGTCCAGGCCGACATCATAGACGCTCACCGACCGTTCGAGACCCGCGGCGAGCTGCACCAGTATGCAGGGTGAGGCGACCGGCTCGACGAAGACCGGATGCACGGCGTCGCCGAACAGCAGCTTGAGCCCGAAGGCGACGCCTCCCGGTGCGCCGCCGACGCCGCAGGGGAGATAAACATACAGGGGGTGGGCGGGGTCCACTGCGATCCCCGCCACAGCGAGTTGCCGCGCCAGATCGTGCGCGGCGGCGGCGTACCCGAGGAACAGGTCGACCGAATTCTCGTCGTCCACGAAATGCGCATCGTCGCGTCCGGAAAACGCCGCCCGCGCCGCCGCCACCGCGGCTCCGTAATCGCCGCGATGCTCGACGACGCGGGCGCCGAGCGCGCGCAGCCGTGCCTTCTTCCACGCCTTGGCATCGTGCGACATGTGCACTTCGACCGAGAACCCGAGCGCACGCCCCATCAGGCCGACGCTGAAGCCGAGATTGCCGGTGCTGCCGACCGCGATCGTATGCCGGGCGAACAGGTCGCGGAACGCCGGCCCGGCGAAGGCCGCGTAGGATCCGCCTTCCGCGACCAGTCCGGCGCGGCTGGCGAGCACCTCGGCGTAGGCCAGAACCTCGTACACGCCGCCCCGCGCCTTGATGCAGCCCGTCACCGGCAACGCGTGATCGCCCTTGACCAACACTCGCCCCGAGGCGGCTTCCGGCATCAACCTCTCGGACAGGTCCAACGCCAGGGGGATCAACGGCGAATCGATCCGGCCCGTGCCCACATCGGGGAACAGGTGAGCCAACAGGGGCGCGAAACGGCGCCAGCGCGCCACCGCCTGCTCGACATCGGCATGACCGAACGCGAGGCTCGGCAGAACGGACGCGCTGCTGCTAAGGGCGGGATTGATCCAGATCGTCGGGCTTGCGCCGATGACAGAGACCGGGATCCGCTCGAGCAGTGACTTTCGCTGCGGTTCGGCGATTGCAGTCATGGCGATTGCGGTTCCGGTCGATGGCGGCCTGCCGAACGTGCGCGCAAGGACGGCGGCGCACCGATGGCACGTCCCGACACGCAGAATGCGCCGACCTTAGCATGGCTGGTGGACGTCGGCGGCGATTTGAGCGTCGCCGCGCTTCGTTGTTTGTCTGCAGGGCTGTCAAAGTCGGCGACCGCGGCCGCGGGATTCGTGGGCCACCAGACTGATGCCTTGCAGGAGGCGACCGCCGACTGGCTGGACCTGAACCTTGTCGATCAAGGCAGCGCCGCATAGCCAGCGGCCGATCACGACATCGCCCTGGCGGTCGCGACGCTTCTCGAAGCCAAGCGCGGCTTCATGCTGTCGCCACGGCGCTGGGTGGTCAAGCGCGCCCTCCAGGATGGCCCGCTTACGCCGCCAGCCCCGCGGCGACGAACGCCTCATCAGGGCCGGCGTGCCTTTAGTACCGGTGAGAATCCCACCCCTACGCAGGGCTGCCGCTTCGCCGTGACATCACCTCGCCGACAGCAACTTATCCGCTTCAGAGATGGCCGCCCGCTGCGCGGATGGCTGGCGCGGCAGCCGCGTCTGGGAGTGGTTGTATTTAATAGTCAACCGGTCTATTTCTAAATCATGACGCTCGAATCAGCCCTTGCCGCCCCGGCGCGGAAGAGAGGTCGACCGCCCCGGCCGGAACCCGGCTACGGGACGTCCCGAGAGGCGTTGATCCGCGCCGGCATCGCTCTGCTGTCGGAAAAGGGGTACTCGGCGACCGGCTTGGAAGAGGTGCTGCGCAGCGCCGGGGTCCCGAAGGGTTCGTTCTACCATTACTTCTCGAGCAAGGACGCCTTCGGCGTTGCACTGATCGATGCATACGCCGCCTATTTCGCGCGCAAGCTCGACCGTTGGTTCGAGGACAAGGGCGAAGCGCCGCTCCAGCGGCTGAAAAACTTCGTGGCCGACGCCTGCATGGGCATGGCACGTTACGAGTTCCGCCGCGGCTGTGTCGTCGGCAATCTCGGTCAGGAAATGAACGCCCTGCCGGAGGCTTTTCGCGAGAGACTGCACGGCGTCCTCCTCGATTGGCAGGCGCGGACGGAGCGCTGCCTGCGAGAGGCACAGACCGTGGGCGAGATCGCGGCGGACGCCGATTGCGCGGCACTGGCGGCGTACTTCTGGATCGGCTGGGAGGGCGCAGTCCTGCGCGCCAAACTCGAGCGCACGCCCGAGCCCCTCAACCTGTTCGCCAGCCTGTTCCTGACTTCGCTCGCACGCTGAGCGCGACCCTCGGAGAGTTGCGGATGTTCAAAGCAGTCTTGATCGAGAAGGATGAGGCCGGCTACCGCGCCGGCCTGCGCGAGATCGACGAGGCGCAGTTGCCCGAGGGCGACGTCACCGTGGACGTCGCCTACTCGACGCTGAACTATAAGGACGGTCTCGCGATCACCGGCAAAGGTCCGGTGGTGCGCAAGTTCCCGATGGTGCCCGGCATCGACCTCTCCGGCACCGTGCGCGAATCCCGGCATCCCGAATACAAGGCGGGCGACCGGGTCATCCTCAACGGCTGGGGCGTCGGCGAGACCCATTGGGGTGGGCTGGCGCAGGTCGCACGCCTCAAGGGCGACTGGCTCGTGCCTCTGCCCGAGGGGCTCACGCCGCGCCAAGCCATGGCCATCGGAACGGCCGGCTATACCGCGATGCTGTGCGTGATCGCCCTCGCGCGCCAGGGTGTCACTCCCGACAAGGGCGAGGTCGTGGTCACCGGCGCGGCCGGCGGCGTCGGCAGCACCGCGGTCGCCCTCCTGTCACACCTCGGCTACACGGTCGTGGCGGTGAGCGGGCGTCCCGCCGAGGCCGATTACCTGCGCGGCCTCGGCGCCGCCGAGGTCCTCGACCGGGCGGCCTTCTCGGAGCCGGGCAAGCCGCTGGCCCGGGAGCGCTGGGCCGGCGCCGTCGACGTGGTCGGCAGCCACACCCTCGCGAATGTCTGCGCCGCCACGAAGTACCGGGGCGTCGTCACGGCCTGCGGCCTGGCGCAGGGCATGGACCTGCCGGCCAGCGTGGCCCCCTTCATCCTGCGCGGCGTCAGCCTGATCGGCATCGACAGCGTTATGTGCCCGCGGCCCGAGCGGCTCAAGGCCTGGGGCCGGCTTGTCAGCGACCTCGACTCCGACAAGCTCGACGCGATCACGCAGGAGATCGGCCTGACGGATGTCGTGGCCACGGCAGAGCGGCTGATGGATGGCCGGGTGCGCGGCCGCGTGGTCGTCGACGTCAACCGCTAAGCGAGCGCGCGATCACGGCGGTTCGAAGCCGCCGTGGAGATCGAAGGCCCAATAGATCGTGGAACGATGATTTAGCGGAAGATGCGGCGCCGCCGCCGGACTGACTAAAACAATCGCAGTCCGAACATACGAACGGAGGAACGACCATGAAGAGTGTATTCGCGCTTGCGATACTGTTCGGCGGCATGTCGTCCGCGCAGGCCGATCCGCTGCCGATCTTTCGCATCGGCGTGCTGAATGACCAGTCCGGGCTCTACGCCGACATCGCGGGGCCGGGTTCGGTCGAAGCCGCACGCATGGCCGTCGAGGACTTCAAGCCGGACGCGAAAGGCTTTCGCGTCGAGGTTCTGTCCGCCGATCATCAGAACAAACCCGATATCGGCGCGGCCATCGTCCGACGTTGGTTCGACGTCGACCACGTCGACGCCATCGTCGACGTGCCGACCTCGTCGGTTGCCCTCGCGGTGTCGAACATCGCCAGCGAGAAGGACAAGGCGTTCCTGATCGCAAGCGCCGGCTCCTCGGATCTGACCGGCAAGAACTGCACCCGCACCAACGTCCATTGGACCTACGACACCTGGGCGCTCGGCAACAGCACGGCGCGCGCGGTGATCAAGCAGGGTGGACAATCCTGGTACTTCCTCACGACGGATTACGCGTTCGGCCACGCCCTGGAGCGTGACGCCACGGAGGCCGTGACGAAGGCCGGCGGCAAGTCCCTCGGGCACGTCCTGGCTCCGTTCCAGAGTACCGATTTCTCCTCTTACCTGCTCCAGGCCCAGGGCAGCCGGGCGCAGGTCGTCGCGCTCGCCAATTCCGGCGGCGACACGATCAACGCCATCAAGCAGGCCTCGGAATTCGGCCTCACCGATGGCGGCCAGAAACTCGTCGCGCTCCTCGCCTTCATCTCGGACATTCACTCGGTCGGCCTGAAGGTCGCCCACGGCCTCACCCTGACCGAGGCGTTTTACTGGGACCTCAACGACGGCACACGCGCCTGGGCCAAGCGGTTCGCGGCCCGCAACGGCGGCCGGTATCCCACCATGAACCAGGCGGGCACCTACGCGTCGATGCTCCACTGGATGAAGGCCATCGCCGCCCTCGACAAGGACAAGGCGCATCGCGGCACCGAAGTCGTCGAACAGATGAAGGCGATGCCGACCGAAGACCCGCTGTTCGGGCGGGGCTCGATCCGCGCCGACGGCCGGACCATCCACGACCTCTACCTGTTCCAGGTCAAGGACCCGTCCGAGTCGAAGGGGCCGTACGACTACTACAAGCTCCTCGATACCATTCCGGGTGAACAGGCGTTCCGGCCCACGGCCGACGGGGTTGCCCCCTCGCGGCCCACACCGCCGCGAAGTGAGGCGTCGTGGCCCGGGGGCTCCCTGACGCGGCCGGTAGCGCGACCCTCACCGCCAAGCGGATGGCGATCGGGTTGCTGCTGCTGAGCGAGGTGGCGGCCATGGCAACGTGGTTCGCCACCACCGCCTCGATCGGCGCGATCCGGACGCATTGGACGCTGAGCCCGTTTCAGGAGGCGCTGCTCACCAACAGCGTGCAGGCGGGCTTCGTCGCCGGCACGCTGGTCAGCGCTCTGCTCGGGCTGGCCGACCGGTTCGATCTGCGCCGGCTGTTCTGCGGCTGCGCCGTCACGGCCGGCCTCGCCAACCTCCTGATGCTGGCTTTCGAGCCGACATCGCCCGTGGTGCCGCTCCTGCGCTTCGTGACGGGCGCCTGCATGGCCGGTGTCTATCCGGTCGGCATGAAGATCGCCGCGACCTGGGCGGTGGGCGACCTGGGCCTGCTGATCGGCCTGCTGGTGGGCGCGCTCACCCTCGGCTCGGCGCTGCCGCACCTCGTCGCGGCGTTCGGGCAGCTCGATTGGCACCTGCCGGTGCTCGGCGCGGCGATGGGCGCGCTCCTGTCGGCCGCGCTGATCCGGTTCGTGCAACTCGGGCCGATCCGGACGGAGGCTCCGCCCCTGCGCCTGGACAACGTCTTGGAGGCGTGGCGCAACCGCGGCGTGCGCTTGGCCAATTTCGGCTATCTCGGCCACATGTGGGAGCTCTACGCGATGTGGGCCTGGATCGGCGCCTTCATGGCGGCGAGCTTCCGGGACCGCTACGGCAACGCCCCGCCGTTCCCGCCGGAACTGGCCGCCTTCGCGGTCGTCGCCGCGGGTGCGTTCGGGGCCATGCTGGGCGGCTGGGCGGCCGACCGGTTCGGGCGGACCCTGGTCACCGGGGCCTCGATGCTCGCCAGCGGCTGCTGCGCCATCGCGGTGGGCTTCCTGTTCGGCGGGCCGGCCTGGGCGGTCCTATCGGTGGGCGTGCTCTGGGGCGTCGCCGTGATCGCGGATTCGGCCCAGTTCTCCGCGGCCGTGAGCGAGCTCAGCGACCGTCGCCTGATCGGCACGATGCTGACAGTGCAGACCTGCGTGGGCTTCCTCCTGACGCTCGTCAGCATCCAGCTCATCGCCTTCGCGGGCACGGTCCTCGGCTGGCGCTTCGCCTTCGCGCTGCTCGCCATCGGGCCGTTCCTGGGATTTGCCTCGATGCTGCGGCTGCGGCGCCTGCCCGAAGCCGAGCGACTGGCTGGAGGACGCAAGTGACAGAGAGACGGACGCCGGACTTCACGACGATCACCTACGAGACGCTCGCGCCCGTGGCGCGGATCACGCTCAACCGCCCGGAGCGCACCAACGCGATCAGCGCGACCATGCTCGACGAACTCGCGCAGGCGATGGACGCGGCCGAGGCCGACACCGACGTGCGCGCCGTGATCGTGCGCGGGGCCGGCACGGCCTTCTCGTCGGGCTTCGACCTCAAGGATCAGATGGCGCTGCGCCCCGAGGGCGTCAGCCAGTGGCGCCCGATCCTGCGCAAGGATTTCGACGTGCCGATGCGCTTCTGGCACTGCCCGAAGCCGACCATCGCGGCGGTACGGGGTCCTTGTCTCGCCGGCGCCTGCGAGCTGGCGCTGGCCTGCGATCTGACCGTGGCGGCCGAGGACGCCTTCTTCGGCGAACCGGAGCTGAAGTTCGGGGCCGGCATCGTGGTGATGATCCTGCCCTGGATCGTGGGTCCGAAGATCGCCAAGGAGATCATCCTCACGGGCCAGGACCGCATCCCGGCGCAGCGCGCCTACGAGATCGGCATGGTCAACCGGGTCGTACCGGCCGCCGACCTCGACGAGCGTGCGCTGCAGCTCGCGCGGCACATCGCGGCGATCGACCCGAACCTCGTCAAGGAGACCAAGCGGGCGATCAACCGGTCGATCGAGGCGCGCGGCATGCTGGAGGCCCTGGAGACGGCCCTCGACATCGACCTCCTGATCGAGGGCGAGGGCTCGCCGGACAAGCGGGCCTTCATGGACATCGCGCGGTCGCAGGGCCTCAAGGCGGCCCTGGCATGGCGCGACAGCCGTTTTCCGGGCGCCGGATCATGACCGGGGCATTGGCGGAGATCCTCGGCGCCGGACTCGATCGCCCAGGCTGCCGGGTGGATGAGAGTTCCGGCCCCGGACTGTCGGGGACCGCGCTCGTCGCGCATGCGGATCTGGTCGCGGGCCTGCTGCGAACGGCCGGCGTGCGCCCGCACGAGCCCGTGCATGTGGCCATCGGCAACCGGGCGCTGGATCTTGGGGTGCTGCTCGGAATCTGGCGGGCGGGGGCGGTCGCGGTGCCCATGCACCGGGCCGCCGCGCCGCTGACCCGCGCCGCGGTCGAGCAATCGACAGGAGCTCGCTTTCGGGTCGACGGGCATACCCTGGACAGGATCGCGGACGAGCCCCCGCCGGACCGGCCCCTCCTCGACGGCGCCGCGCTCGTGGTCTTCACATCGGGCAGCACCGGCGCGCCGAAGGGCGTGGTGCTCGGGCACGACGCCTTGGCCCGCAAGCTCGCGGTCCTCGACCGGCTTCTGGGCTTTCGCCCCGACGACGTGGTCGTCGTCCCGCTCCAACTCACTTTCATTTTCGGGATCTGGGCGAGCCTCCTGGCGATTCGCTCCGGCGCGACCCCCGTCCTCGTCCCGAAGTTCACGCCCGCGACGCTCTTCGGCCTGCTCGCCACGGAGGCGACCGTGCTCGCTGCGGTCCCGACGATGCTGCGGGCACTCCTCGCCGACAGCGCTCCGGCGGCGCCGCGCCTGCGCGCGGTGCTGACCGGCGGTGAGGCGCTCAGCCCATCCCTGGCTCGGGCGGTCTGTGGCGGATGGCCGGAAGCCGAGCTCGTCGACCTGTACGGCTCGACCGAGACCGGCTCCTGCGACTTCCATCACTGGATCGGGGATGCCGGCACCGCCGGCTCCATCGGCGTCCCGACCGAGGGCGTGTCGTTCCGCATCGTCGGTGCCGACGGCACGCCCGCGCCCCCGGGCGAGACCGGCGAGCTGCGGATCCGAACCGCCTGCGGCATGCTCGGCTATCTCGATAACACCGCGACGACCCAATCCGCCTTCGAGGCGGATCACTTCCGGACGGGCGATCTCGCGCGCCTGCGTCCGGACGGACAGGTCGAGCTCGTCGGGCGCTCGAAGGAGATCATCGCGCGCGGTGGCAACAAGATCGCGCCGCTGGAGATCGAGAACGCCCTGTGCGCGCATCCGGACATCGCGGCGGCCCTGTGCGCCGGCGTGCCCGACGAGCGCCTCGGCGAGGCGATCCACGCGGTCGTCGTGCTGAAGCCCGGCCTCGCGCTGACGGCGGACGAGCTCAGACGCTGGGCGTCGGCCCATCTCGAACGCTACAAGGTGCCGGACGTGATCGTCTTCAGCGACATGCTGCCATCGGGCGCGACCGGCAAGGCGAGCCGGGCGATGGTCAGCATGCTCACGCTGGCGCGCACCGCGACATCGTAGGCCGGCATGACCTGACGATCGACAGGACACTGAGACGAAGCGGAGGAAACAATGCCAGTCCCGCCTGCTCCCGCGCCCCGGAACGACGACGAGAACTGCCCCTGTCGCGACGGCATGTTCGCCACCCGCGGCTCCGACCGTCGCCGCTTCCTCTTCGCCGCAGGTTCCGGCGTCGCCGCGGCCCTCTCGGCGAGCCGCGCCCTGGCCGACGACGCCGCGCCCGCCGGCGCCCGCCATTTCGACGTGCCCGATGATCCGACCAGGGAGCAGGGGCGGGCGGTCGGCGCGGATGGCGGCTACGGATCACGCTCCCAGTTCGAGAAGGCCGTTCGGGTGCGCTACCCGACGCCCAACGAGAACACATCTTGGTCCTTGACCCCGCTCGCCGCCCTTGTCGGCAACCTCACGCCTTCCGGCCTGCATTTCGAGCGGCACCATGGCGGCATCCCGACCATCGACCCCGACCGCCACAGTCTCGTCGTGCACGGCCTCGTCGGGACGCCGAAGCGGTTCAGCATGGACGATCTGCGGCGGCTTCCGTCCGTGACGCGCAAGCACTTCATCGAGTGCTCCGGCAACGGCCTGACCGAGTGGAAGAAACCGACGCTCAAGACCGTCCAGGGCACGCACGGGCTGCTCAGCACCTCGGAGTGGACCGGGGTGCTGTTCTCGACGCTGGCCCGCGAGGTCGGCTTGAAGGAGGGAGGCACCTGGGTCCTCGCCGAGGGCGCGGATGCCGCCGTGATGACCCGCTCCATCCCCCTCGAGAAGCTCCTCAAGGACGGGATCATCGCCTACGGCCAAAATGGCGAGGCGATCCGGCCCGAACAGGGCTACCCCGTGCGCCTGCTGCTGCCCGGCTACGAGGGCAACACGCACATCAAGTGGCTGCGACGGCTGGAGGTCAGCGATAAGCCGTTCATGACGCGGGAGGAAACCTCGAAATACACGGATCTCATGGCGGACGGCCGCGCACGCCAGTTCTCCCTCGACATGGACGCGAAGTCGGTCATCACTTTCCCGTCCGGTGACATGCGTCTGCCAGGTCCGGGCACCTACACGATAACCGGCTTCGCATGGTCGGGTCGTGGACGCGTGCAGTTGGTCGACGTCTCGCTCGATGCGGGCAAGACTTGGTATCCGGCCCATCTCGGCTCGACGCCGGAGCCTATGTGCACGGTGCGCTTCACCTTCCCGTGGACCTGGGATGGCACGCCGACCGTGCTGCAGAGCCGCTGCGTGGACGAGACCGGCTACCTCCAGCCGACGCGCCAGCAGCTGCTCGCCATCCGTGGTGACCACGGCCCGTCGGCGTCGATCTACCACCTGAATGCGATCCAGAGCTGGGCCGTCGCGAGCGGCGGGGAGGTGAGCAATGTTCATGCGTGAGCGCGTGCGCGTCATCCGGGCCACGACGGCCACCGTCCTGCTCGCGCTGGTCGCGACACCCGCGGCGTCCCAGACAGCGGCCGATACCCGGCTCGGCGTCGGCAAGCCGGTCACCGAAGCCGAGCTCGGGGCATATTTCGCGATCCCCCCGAGCGGGCAGGGGTTACCTCCGGGGCACGGCACCGCCCGGGACGGCGCCGTGGTCTTCCAGGAGCGATGCGCCGCCTGTCACGGCGAGAAGCTTCAGGGCAACATGGCACCCGGCATCGGTGCGGACCGGCTGGTCGGCGGTCGCGGCAGTCTTGCATCGGACAATCCGGTCAAGACGACCGAGAGCTACTGGCCGTATGCAACGACGCTGTTCGACTACATCAAGCGTGCGATGCCGTTCAACGCGCCGGGCTCGCTCACGGACGACCAAGTCTACGGGGTGGTCGCCTACATCCTGTCGGAAGGACACATCATCAGGCCCGACGAGACGCTAGATGCGACCAATCTGCCCAAGGTTCAGATGCCCAACCGTGACGGCTTCATTCCCGATCCTCGACCGGAACTCAGCCTGTACCGTTAGGACATCCGGGCTCGGGATACGGCGCAGCCACGTCACGAATGGCCACAAATCGCCGGGCGCCAGCACGTGTTCTTGCGTCAGCCCTGTGGATGCTGAGGACGTGAATGCGGCCGCTGGGGTGCCATTGGGGCTTTCGATAATCTGCTTCATCATTCCGGCCGTGGGATTTCGGCGGCGTCCATTGACGTGACGATGTCATGGACGGTCGACGGCTGTATCGAGAGCGATCCACCCGTGACGTCGGGTTGCCGGAGGCGGTCGCTGGTCTGCCCGCAATCCAAGCGGCCATCCAGCAATGACCTTGGTGATCGTCGGCCAAGCAGCACGGACACAGACTCCACGTCTCCACCCCTGAGACGGTGAGCAGAATCGTCTGGGCAGAGGGGAGACACGCTCGCTTGGCGTAGGACCACGATAACGCCCTCCCGACGATGCTCGGTTCAGACGGCGCCCGTCTGACGATGCGGCGCCAGCAGCAGCATCCCGAGGGCCGCGATCATCGCCATGCAGGCCCCGAACAGAACGGGACTGGCAACGGTGTGCGTCACATTGCGGATCAGACCGGCGACAGCGGGAAGGCTCGTCATCGAAACATAGAAACTCAGGTAGAACATCCCCATGCCGCCTGCGCGACTGTCTGCGGACAGCAGCTCACCTGGAAGCGCCAGCAGCAGTCCTGCCGGCAGGCCGAAGATCGCGGCCAGGATGACGAGGGCGACGATCGTCTCAGAACTCAAGGCCATCGCGACGGCTGCCGCCGCGACGAGGACGAGGCTCGCGACCGTGAAGGCTACCGGACGCGCCACGCGCTGCGCGATCCAGCCGCCCGCGGGCAGCACAATGACCAGGACCCAGCCGAGGACGCTCGTGATGAAGCCGGCGGTCGCCAGGGTGTAGCCGTTCGCCAAAAAGAGGTCGGGCGCCGCCGACACGAAGATGACGAGTGACACGTTGTAGAGGCCCCAGACGGCGCCGGCACCCAGGGCGAGCGCATAGTCTTGCACCTTCATCCTGCGGGTCGCGGCAGGCTGCAGGACTACGGGTTGGGGTGGATCGCGATAGAAGAGGTGCACGAGAACCAAAGCGAGCAGACTCGGCATCGCGCTCACGATCGCGACACCGCTCCAACCATACACCAACGCTATGGCAGGCAGTGTCACGAGCCCGAGGGCGATCCCGAGCGGCCAGCTCGCCACGAAGATGCTGAAAGCGAGCACCGCGTCACGACCGGCGAACCAGTCAGTGACCATGCGCGTGAGGACGACGTTCAGCAGAACGCCACCCGCACCGCTGACGACGCGGCCAGCAAACAGCACCGGCACCGACGGGATGACCATCGTCAGGCAGCCGAGCATCATCAACCCCAGCCCGATGAGGACGATGGGTTTGCTTCCGAACCGTTGAGCGAGCAGACCGCCCGGCAGAGCGAGGACGATACCGGGCAGCATGTGGCAGCCGATCAGCAAACCGAGCTGCGCAAAGCCCAGCCCCGTGCCTTCCGTCAAGGAAAAGGAACCGGCCGCGACCGACTCGAACTGATAGGCGATGGCCGTCCGCGCGATGAACAGGACGGTCAGCATGAGCCACCGTCGGTCGCTCACCGACGCATTGAGCCGTCTCGACAATCGCTTCTCTTAAACGCTGAAGTTGCGCTCCGCGCGGGCGGGATTGATCTGCCAGATATCGGTGAGGGTGTCATCAGCCTCCTCGGAAACGTGATAGGCCGCAAACAGGCCGGCACGCTCCGCCTCGGTGGAAGCCAAGAAGGGATACCGCGCTTCGACAGTCGTTTTCACATCAAGATAGTTGACGACCGATAGACCGACCGGCTTCGTAAGCTTCGGATAAGGCCGAGCCTCACACAATTCCGTTGCATCCCAGTAGCGACGATAAAACGCGCGATGTTCGGGACGAATGGCGAGCAGAATGTATTCGCCTTCGAAATGCTCCATCGCCAGCCAAGCGAGGCGCAACGTCAAGTACGGCAGTTCCGGAAATCGGCGCGAAAAATTGTGGTTCGCGACGAAGCGCGTCGGATCGACGATGACGCAGCCGGCATTGATCATCGGCTCGACGAGTTCCGGGAATACGGCGGTCGTCGGAAGGGCACTTGCGTACGGAAGCGTGACGTTGAGCCGGATCGATCCCGCGAGCACATCATCGACGTAGACGCCGTAGATGAACGCATTCTCCTGCTCGTCGACGGCATCCGTGAAGCGCTCGTCGGCCCGGGCGGTGATCGCTCCCTCCCGCAGATAGGCTTCGTAGCGGAGGCGGAAGATGGCTTCGCGGTCAGCGCTCTCGATGGCGCGCCGATACGTGATTCGATTGAGCAGAGAAGCTGCACGCGCATTGAGGCCCTGCGGCCGCACGGCTTCGATCGTCGACATCGCGTATCCTCACTGGGTTGGTAAGGAAACTTTAACCCTATTCGCGAGCGGCCTGCACGCTTAACCGTTTATTAAGCTTAACATCGTGCGGGAAAACGCGAGCGGCGACCGAGCGCAAATCGTACGATTCCGAGCAACCGAGAGGACCGGACAAGCGACCAGCCTGCGGCGCGGCGCTCGAAAATCCGGGCGTGAGTGCGGCGTTAAGCGTCTTGAAGCTTGGACGCGGTATCGTCCCTCGCGAGTGCTGTTGACGGACCGCTCCACGTGCAGAGCCACACCCCGGAACCGAACGAGCCGGTCGCGCCATCCCAACCACGGGCAGCCGACCGGGCGTGGACGTCCCTAGTCGAAGCCAATCGGCTGCTGACGATGGCCGAAGAAATGGCCCATGTCGGCCATTGGCAGTTCGATCAGATCTCCGGCCTGGGCTCGTTTTCGGACGAGGCGCGGCGCATCTTCGGATTTGCCGAAGACCTGAAGATCACGCGCGAGCCGGTCCTGGCGGCCTATCATCCCGAGGATCGCGACCGGGTCATGGCGCTGTTGGCCGACCACGTCGCCGCCGGCACGCGATTCAAGTATCCGGCCAGGATCGTGCGGCCGAGTGGCGAGGTCCGCGAACTGCTCGTGCGCGGTCGATGCGACCGCGATCCTACGAGCACCTCCGTCGTGACCTTCGGAACCGTTCTGGACGTCACCGAGATCCGCCGTACTGAGCAACGTCTTCAGGAAACCAGCACACTTCTGACGACCACCCTGAACACGATGGATCAGGGGCTGCTCATGGTCGACGCCGAGGGGATCGTGCAGATCTGCAACGCGCGGGCCATCGAACTGCTCGGCCTGCCCGCCGCGATGATGCAGTCGAAGCCGCTGTTCTCAGCCGTAATCCGCTACCAGCAGGAGCAGGACGATTTCCGCAAATCTGATGCGGACTTCCAGCGCTGGATTGCCAACGGGGGTCTGGATTCACGGCCGCAGACCTACGAGCGCGAACGCCCAAACGGCACAGTGCTTGAGATCAGAACCGTGCCGCTGCCGGACGGCAGCGCTGTGCGCACCTTCACCGACATCACCGAGCGCAAGCGGACCGAGAGCCGGATCGCGCACATGGCGCGCCACGACGCTCTGACGGATCTGCCTAATCGGACGCTGTTCCACGAATGCCTCAGCCAGCGGCTCGACACCCTGCGCCACAATAGCGGTGGATGCGCGGTGCTGTGCCTCGACCTCGACCGGTTCAAGGCGGTGAACGACACGCTCGGCCATCTTGCCGGTGACGCTTTGCTGCGAGAGGTGGCCAGCCGTCTGAAACAGGCTGTTCGGGCCGGCGACATTGTCGCGCGCCTGGGCGGGGACGAGTTCGCCATCCTCGTTTCGAACGTCGCGCGTGCGGAGACGGTGCCCGACCTTGCTGCGCGTCTCGTCGCCGCGGTTCGGATGCCGACGCTCATCAGCGCACAATCCGTCGAGGTCGGCGTCAGCGTGGGGATCGCCTTCGCGCCCGAACACGGCACCGATGGCGAGACGGTGTTCCGGCGCGCCGATCTCGCGTTGTACCAAGCGAAGGCGGACGGGCGCGGCACCTACCGGATCTTCGAGTTCGGCTTCGACGATCGAGCCGCCGAACGCCTCAGTCTCGAGAGCGACCTGCGGCACGCGATCGCGACCGAAACGCTCGCTCTGCATTACCAGCCCCAGGTACGGAGCGACACAGGCGACGTCATCGGCTTCGAGGTTCTCGCCCGGTGGACCCATCCCACCCGAGGTCCGATCGCGCCGGCCACCTTCATCGGGCTCGCGGAAGAGACAGGGCTGATCATGCCGCTGGGCGAGTTTGTCTTGCGTGCGGCCTGCCGCGAGGCGGCACGCTGGGCTCGGCCGCTCAGGATCGCGGTCAACCTGTCCCCCCGGCAGTTCTCCGAGACCGATCTGCCCGAGCGCATCCTCGCGATCCTCGCCGAAACCGGTCTGTCGCCGGCCCGACTGGAGCTGGAAGTCACCGAGACGGTGATCATCAATGATCTGGCGCGCGCCCTTGCCATCCTGCGTCGCCTCAAGGCGATGGGCATCCGCATCAGCATGGACGATTTCGGCACGGGCTACTCGTCGCTGGCGACGCTCCAGGCGTTCCCCTTCGATAAGATCAAGATCGACCGGTCCTTCGTCAGCAGCATGGACGCCAATCCGCAATCGAAGGCGATCGTCCGGGCGGTCCTCGGTCTTGGCCACAGTCTCGGGATGGGCGTTGTCGCGGAAGGCGTCGAAACGGCGGCGCAGCTGCGCTTTCTCTCGAAGGCGGGTTGCGACGAGGTTCAGGGATACTACCTCGGGCGCCCGCAACCCGTCGAGATGTTCGCACAACTCACTCGCGGTACCGAAAAACCGCAGTCCGGTCGCTCGCGCGATCGTTCCGATGTAACGAAGAAAACTTCTGGCAACAAATCAAATTTCCGATCTCGAAAAGTCAATTGATCCGCACCGGGTGAGTGAA
Organism: Methylobacterium phyllosphaerae; assembly: GCA_050632685.1. Classification (GTDB taxonomy): domain Bacteria; phylum Pseudomonadota; class Alphaproteobacteria; order Rhizobiales; family Beijerinckiaceae; genus Methylobacterium; species Methylobacterium phyllosphaerae_A. The sequence goes on along the minus strand of JBOEFT010000002.1, from coordinate 2,087,143 downwards.
TATTTATTTTCGTGCGGGCGATAACTATAGGTCGTTGTCCAGAAATGAAATGAGTGATTCGCGAAATTTAATACTGGCAATTTTATTGCTTGAAACGCATCGCAGATCAAGAGCGGACTGGGAAAAGATCAAATCGACTTCATAGACAGACTTTCGCAGCCGTCGGCATCCTCCGTTTCACGCGCTTCGCCCCGATAGCTGCCCATCAGGATTCCGACCGATTGGCCCGACAATGCTGACCGGAACTGGCCGCCAGCGCAGCAAACCCAGCCGCCATGCCATCCAGGACTGCGTAATCTCTTCCTGTCGGCCAATAAAAAGCTTACGCCTGAAATCTGTATGTCCGGCGACAGAAGCGCGCCAGTACACAACAAGCGCGTCGCTTAGATGAGCGAGAAGATCAGCTGAGCGCAGCTCAAAATGCGCCAAATTCAGGCGCTGTGTACCCGGGCTTGCCGTCGATCCGCGAAAGAGGCAGCAAACGCCGCCGCCATGGCGAGAGCAGCCAACAGGATCATCACGTCGCTGGCAGCTCGCAGCAGGGCTTGCTCGCTCACCCCCATCGTGCGTCCATGAACGCCCGTCGCCAGTTCCACACGCCATGCGAGCAGCGCGGAAGCGGCCGCAACGCCCGATGCCGTGCCGAATGCTCGCATGAGGTTCAACAGGCCGCCCGCCTGTCCAGCGTGCTCGGCCGATGCAGCCGCGAGGGTGGCGCTGTTGTTCGGTGCGATGAACAAGCCGAGCCCGACCCCATAGGTTGCCAGCAAGATCATCATGGCCGGCTCGCTGCTTGGACTGCCGGTGAGCGTTTGGCTCAGCCCGATAGCGGCGGCGGCACACAGCCCCATACTGCCCTTCGTCACAAGGCGTGGCCATTGCTTCGCCAGACTGGCGCTGAACGGTGCCACCACGCCGAGCGCGACCGGTATGATGGCGAGCCGCAGCCCCGCCGACACCGGTGTATCGTGGTAGCCGCGCACCAGAGCGAACGACAAGGCAAAGAACATCCCGTACAGCATCGCGTAGGACAGCAGCACAGCCACCGTTCCGCCGGTGAAGGCGCGCGAGCGGAACAGGCCAAGGTCGATCAGCGGAGCCGGCACGCGCCTCTCCCACCAGACAAATCCCGTCAGCAATACGACTGCCGACGCCGCGCAGGCGAGCAGCGCGGGCGAGAGTGGCCCCCAGGCGTTCAACTCGGTGAGCGTCATCATCAACCCGCTCAGACCGGGGATCAGAAGGGTTGCGCCTCCCCAATCGAAGGCCGTTTTCCTGCTGAGCGGCGTGCTTACCGGCACGAGGACCCAGCCCAGCGCTGTCCCAAGCGCCGCGACTGGAATGGTCACCCAGAAGATCCAATGCCAGCTAAAATTATCCAGCATCAGGCCGCCGAGTGCTGGTCCTGTACTCACGCCGATAGCCTGGGCACTGGCGAACAGTCCCATCGCGCGGCCACGCTGGGTCTGGTTTGTGGCAGCCACAAGGATGACGATGCTGTTCGCCCCGAGCAGAGCTCCGCTCATGCCCTGCAGCACGCGAAAGGCGATGAGCCACGGCAGGCTCGGCGCCAGCCCGCACAGCGCCGAGAACAACCCGAAGAGCGCAAAGCCCAGAAGGTACATCAGCTTGCGCCCGGCGATTTCAGCCAGTCGCGCGTAGACGGGGAGCACGGCAGCGAATGCAAGGCTGTAGCCCACCGCAACCCAGCTCACCTGGTCGAGCGAGGCGTCGAAGGCCTGCTCGAGGGTCGGCAGTCCGAGCTGTACGATGCTGGCATCGACTTGCCCGGCGAAGGCCCCCAGACAGGTGATGCAGACCACAAGCCAAGGGTAAACTCCGAGCCGGGAAAGAGATCTGCTCGGCGCCGGCTCCCGTAGGAAGATGCTGTCGCGCTGGCCCTGCACGTCCGGCGTGACAGGACCATGCCTTTCCATATCGCACCCCCGGCTCAGTTTTCGGCAGTAGAAACCAGCCGGAAGATTGAATTCAAGTCGAAATCGTCTGAGCGGTCGTCTCTGATTTGAACGCACCCGGTCGCACTGCGCGCCCAGCATTTCCGCTATCGCCGATCTTGTTGCGATTCGTGCCGAATTCTTGAAGATTGCGCATGATAAAATTCAGCTTATAAATCTTTAGTGGTGTGATTTCGGCCGTAATCCGGCCATTTTGGCGATCATCCAAGTCGCGAAATCGATGGGTGTCGAACTTAAGAGCCGGAGTACAGCGCTGAAAAATGCGGAAAGTCTCTTGGAATTTGCGGAATAACTGCAATAAGCAAAGAGCCGCCTCTCGGTTTCGCGCACCGGAGCGGTCCAGGGTGACATCGCCTGACCGGATGGGCCGGTCCCCTTCGGATCGCCTTCGGCAACGAAACGGAGATGCGGCTTCTGAGCCATCCGCTTTCATCGATACGGACGTGGGGTTCCGGCGGGACGCGTGGCGTGCGCTCCCAGGCGATGTTTCAGGCGTCATGCGTGCAAGGCCGGCGACAGGGGACGCGGCCCGCCGTCTCCGCCGCGCCGCCGGCGATCGGCCGCGCAGGCATAGCGGCCGCTCCTGAAGGTCTCGCGCATCACTGCGGCGGCGTGAGGCCATCCGTGCCGACGGCGACCCGCACGGCCCTCAGCGTGTCTCCGTCGTGCTCAGCCGTGAGGAAGATCGTGCGACCGGCCTGCATAATCGCCCGGTCGGCCGGCTCGTCGGCCGCTATCGATGCCTGAGGCGGGACGAGGATCGTCAGGGACTGATCCGTGCCGTAGCTTACGACGAGTGTTGTCGCACCACCGGCTCCCATCCGACCGGAAACCGTGCCGTTCGTCATCGCGCTCTTCACCCGTGCGCCGCCTTCCAGAGTGTCCGGTATCGAATCCCAGTGCCGGTGCCCCTCGCCGGAGCCGCGCATCGATTCGGGAGAGATGTGGACCTCCAGGGCCGTGGCCGGATTGTCGCCCTCGGTGGCCGTGCCGATGACGCTGCCGTCGGTGATGGCGCCGAGACTGGCTCGGACGAGGGACGGGTTCGGATCTGCGGCGTCAGGGCGACCGTTTCCATCCGGCCCTCGATCGTTCGGATCGAGACCTTGTCCGGTCCGACCGTCTCGACCGTACCCCTCACGCGCTCGACCTGCAGAGCGGCATGGACCGCATGCGAAAACGCCAACAGAACGGCGAGGGCGGGCAGCGCGCGCTGTCTCATCGACCCTCCCGATCACGAGCATGGCTCACAGCGCGTGAGGGGCGACGACATCGGCGGTGTCTGCGCCGGCCAGGGACCTGCGCCGCGTCTGTCTAGATGACCGGGCTCCACTGGATCGGAACGAACCGGTACCCGTCCGTGCCTTTCAGGATGTGGCCTGCCGCTGGAAACGGCGCGTGGTAGAACGACACCTGCAGGCGCTCCGCCGCCGCCAAGTCCAGCATCTTCACGCGGGTCTCCCGGGCCTGCGCGGCGTCCATGTCGAAGACGGCCGACCAGTCCGGATTGCGGACGAAGAGCGCAGGATGATTGGCTGTGTCGCCCATGATCAGCTGCTTGGCCGAGCCCGAGGCGAGCATGAACGCCGTGTGGCCGGGCGTATGGCCAGGGGCCGCTAAGGCGGTCAGCGACGGCACCACCTCCTGGCCGGCGGCGAAGCGCTTCACGGCCCCGGCCATCGGCCCGAACACGCGGCGCGTCGCCGCGAAGGTCGGCTTCCATCCGTCCGGCGCCTGCGCCATTCGGGCCTCGTCGGTCCAGAACGCCCACTCCGCCTCCGGCACATGGACCTGCGCCTGGGGGAAGACCGCGGTGCCGTCCTTGCGGCGGATGCCGCCGATATGGTCCGGATGGAAATGGCTGATCACGATGTCATCCACGGTCGCGGGGTCGAAGCCGGCGGCGCGGAAATTCATCATCCAGTGGCCCGTGGTGGGCGGGCCGTTGTCGGCAAAGCCGGTATCCACCAACACCGTGCGGCCTCCGATGCGCAGCACGACGGACGTGAAGGTCAGAGGTAGGGTGTCCGCGGGGAGGAAGGCATCCGCCATCGCCTTTTCCAGCGCGCCGGCCGGCGCGTTGGGGATGAAGCCATTGAGCGGGCGCATGGCGAAGCCGTCGTTGATCGCCGTCACCTCGACCGCGCCGACCCTGTAGCGGTAGAAGCCCGGCGCTTGACCCGGCGCGGATGCTGAAGCCTGGGCCGATGCGTCATGGGGCACCGCGAGGGGACAGTCGCGAGCGCGGCGGCGCAGGCGGGATTGGCGGCCGCAGCCAGAACGGTTCGTCTCGTTACCATCGGGGCCTTCCCGGTTGCTGCTGAGGCATTCAGACGGTCGGGACCGTCGACTCATTTCACGGAGTGAGGCCTGCTTGGCGACGCCCGCCGGTCACGGATTCGACATCGCGTCGACGGGCGACTTCAGGAAGTCCTCGATCGCCCGGAAGAAGGGCTCGCGGTTCTTTTCGAACAAGACGAAGTGCGTCGCGTCAGGGATCAGCACGCTCCTCTTGAACGGGGCGTTCGTGAGGTCGCGCATCAGTCCCTCGCGATCCTCGGGATACGACCACGTATCGTACTGCCCGGCGATAACGAGCGTCGGCACGTAGATCGAGGAGGCGTTCCACATGCGCCGGCCGGTGGCCTGCATGAAGCTGTCTTCCAGGACGCCGTTCGGCGCACGCAGGCTTGGCGGCATGCGGGTCCCGCTCGTCGGATCGGTGGCGAGCATCTCGGCGTTGAACGCGTCGACGACGCCTTGCTCGCGGTACTCGCCCTTGTTCTCGATCGGGATCTCACCGTCCCAACGCGCCGCGTTGGCCGCGGCTGTGCCGAGCCGGTAGGCGCCGAGCCCGTAGTTGAACTCGAGCGGCTTGCGCTTGTTCTGGAGCGCTGTGCCGGCCCCGAGGTTGGTGTGCTGCGCGAACGCGTAGGCCGGCGCGTAGAGCACGATCCGACGCAGCTGGTCGCTGTGCAGGGATGCGAAGTAGCCGGTGGTCATGGCACCCCACGACCAGCCGATCAGCGTCACCTTCGACACGTTGTGGCGCTTGCGGATGAAGTCCACCACCGATCCGATGTCGCGCACCGCGAGGTAGGAGCGCGTCACCGAGCGGTTCTCGGCCGCCGGCCTGTCCATCGCCGGCTCGCGCGACGAGAAGCCGTAGTTGCGCTTGTCGAACATGTACACGACGTAACCGAGCCGAGCGAGGCGGTCGGCCCACGAATAATCCTTGTAGGACAGGTCGAAGTCTGGCGTGGACGGAGTCGTCGCGCCATGCACGAACACGACGACGTTGTCGTCCGTGAAGCGCGTGTTGCCCTCCGCCATCTTCATGCGCACGAACAGGTGGACGCCGGGATCAGCGCCGTCGATCTGCTTATCTTCCTTCGCGATGGTCTGAGCCTGTGCTGCCAAACCCCATAGGAGGAGGGGCAACAGAAGGCCCAGCAAGGTCCGGTGACGTCTCACGAAGGCACTCTCCCCTTTCACAGTCGCGGCCGTTGGTCCCCGACTGAGCCCTAGCGAGCCAGATGTCTGTCGAAGAAGCCGGCGATCTCCTCGAACACCGCCCTGGTCTCCGGGGCGGTGTCGTCACGGATATACTGGGCGTGGGACTGGCCTTCGCCGACCTGAAGATAAGCCTCGACGCCAGCCTCACGCAATTTGCGATGCACGCGCACCGTATTCGAGAGAAGCAGGTCTCGCGTTCCAGTGGTCAGTATGGTGGGCGGAAAGCCACTGAAATCGCCGTAGACGGGTGACAGCATCGGATCCTTCAGGTCGTGGCCGTCGGCGTAAACTTTGGCGCCGTCGTCGCAGAAGCCGTCCGGCGAGACGAGCACGTTGTCGAGCATCGCGTTCGTCACGAAGCTGTCGCCGACCTTGGTCGTATCCGACATCGGCGTACCCGGCGCGATGGCGGCGGGCAGCGGCAGTCCCTCCTGCTTGGCCCGCAGCACCATCGCGAGCGTCAGCGCGCCACCGGCCGAGGTGCCGAAGATCGCCGTCTTCTTGGGATCCGTCGTCCGCGTCACGGCCTTCCAGACCGTCATGGCATCGTCGTGGGCCGCCGGATAAACCGCCTCCGGTGGCATGCGGTAGTCGACCGAGATTACCTTGAAGCCGCCGATCCCGGCCATGAACAGGGCTTCCGGCAGGCCGGCCTCGCCGGGATTGAGCACGTAGCATCCGCCGTGGACATGGACGAGCACCCTGTCACGGTTCTCCGGCCGGATCGCTTCGGGAGTCACGACGAAGGCGCGCACCCCGTCGATCGTCGTGCGCTCGACCTTGACGTGCAGGCGCTCGATCATGCCGGGAACGAGCTTTTTCAGCGCCTCCGCGCCAGCCTCGGCGACGGGCTTCCACGCGGCGCCGTCCTTCGGGTGGATGTCCCAGTTCGTGCGCAGCGGCAGGCCGATGATCTTGCCCATCTGCGGGCTGACATCGGAGGGCACCGGCACGCTCTTGGCCGGCACCTGGAGCGGGGCGGCCTGCTGCGCCGTGCTGGGACCACCGGCGAGGGAGGCCGCCAGCACCGTACCGATTGCGATCCGCGTCGTCCTGATCATCGCCTGACCTCTCGCTGTCTCAACGTCCGCGCGGCACGGGCGCATTCAGGAATTCCCCGACCGTCTCAATGCTCTCCAGTAGCGGAGGGGCTAACCGCTCGAACTGGTTCCGGCTGCCTCGACCAGCGTGCCGTCCGACAAGCGCGAAATCCGGCTGTCCGGCAGTATCCGGCCCTCCGTCACCCACTCCTCGAGCACGATCAGAAGGGCGCGAAGGGCAGGTGCCGGATTGAGGGTGCTGCGCCTGTGGGCGCAGGGACCCCGGGTCGAGGTCAGTCCGGCGCGCCCATAGTGGAATGCGCTCCAGACCAAGTAGGCGGGCGCGCGGTCGTGCAACGTTCTGGCATGGAGGCCAAGCGGATCCGTCGTCAGCAGCGAGGCGCCCTTTGGCCAATACGCGGTGCCGGTGTTCACCTTGATGAGCAGCGGGTCGAAGCCGTCATTGCCCAGGAGTGCGCCGGTCCGTCCCGTCACCGGGTCGTGCTGAGCCGTCGCTGAGAACGGGAAGGCATTTTCCGGAGAGAGGTGATCCTCGTGCTGCGTGTTGGTTCGGGACGGTTGGCCGAGGCGTGCGTTGAGGAAGACCCCGCCGATCCCGGCCATGTGGGAGAGCACGCCGTCGAAGACGCGGTGTCCGGCCGCGTCGCGATTTAAGCCCCGATGGATGAAGTCGCGCAGGTGGCGCCCGCTCCGCGAGATGCCGAGTGCGACCGCGTTCCCGATCGTCCCGCCCGCCGGGTTGGCGCCGCCGGCGGCATCGCCGCGGGCGGCTCCGAATTCAGCGCCGTCAGCGAACGGATCGACGCTGGCGATCTCAATGATGGTGATGCGCGCCTGGGCCGGCGTGACGCCGAGCGCGCACCCGAGCGCGCCGGCCTGAACCCAACCGGTCCTCATGCTTCCCCCGCGCGGCTCGTTCGGTTGGCCGGTCGGTTCAGCAAACACGGACAGGACGGCGCGTCGACCCGGGCAGCTCCGGAGGCGTTGCGTTTCGAACTGCCTGTCAGCCGATCTCCCGACGCTGCTCACTACGCCAGACTGCGCTGCCGCAGCAGCCGCCTCGGAGACGGTGCTGAAGCCGTCTGACCGACCGAAATCGGCGCGAAGCCGAAGGACCACGTGACGAGGCCGCCCCCGTCAGTCAGCCGCCAAGGCGATCAGGTTCGACCGGGTCGGCACGGCGACACCGTCTGTTTGAGGGAACAGCGTCGGCCGTTTGGGGCGTGGAACAGGGCACAGCTTCCTTTTCGCCGGCTGCTTTATTCCGCCGTCGGGTCCGTGCATGATGGAACGATGGGCATCGTGTCCTCGGACTCGGTGCTTTCGCGGGATCTCGTCTTACGTCCGATGTCAACGGGCGCGTAGACCCCGTCGCAGGGAGGATTTTGGATGGATCGTCGCGTCCTGTTGGCCGGCGTCGGCGGTCTCGCCGCATGGACTGCGCTTCGCTCGTCGGCTTCGTCGGCCGCGGACAGGACGACCATCGTTCTGTGGCACGCCATGTCGGGCGCGAACGGCGAGGAGGTGAACAGACTGGCGAGCGAGTTCAACGCGAGCCAGTCCGAGGTCACGCTGGAGGCGGTGTTCAAGGGCACCTACCCCGAGACGCTCACGGCGGCGATCGCCGCCTACCGCGCCGGCAAGGCGCCGAACATCGTCCAAATCTTCGAGGTCGGCACGGGAACGATGCTGCAGGCGGGTCCCGCCATCAAGCAGGCCTGGAAGCTCGCGGAGGAGACCGGATTCGGCCTCGATCCCATGGCCTACATCCCCGGTGTGCGCGGCTATTACAGCCTACCGGACGGCAAGCTCGCCTCGATGCCGTTCAACTCCTCGACGGCCGTCATGTGGTACAACCGCGACGCATTCGAGAAGGCGGGGCTCGATCCGGACAAGCCGCCGGCCACCTACGACGACTACGCCAAGGCAGCCCGCAACCTCGCCTCGAAGGCGCCCACGCCGATCGCGAGCACGTCGGCCTGGATGACCTGGATCCAGTTCGAGGAATACGCCGCGATCCAGAACCTCGCCTACGCCACCGAGAACGACGGCTATGACGGCCTCGGTGCGGAACTGCTCATCAACACGAAGCCCTTCGTCGACCAGCTCCAGCGTTTCCTCGACCTGTCGAAGGACGGTGCCTTCAAGTATACCGGCCGCGACGGTGCTCCTGATGCGATCTTCTACTCCGGCCAAGCCGCGATCGGGTTCGGCTCGTCCTCGGGCCGCGCCGACATCGTCAAGAACGCCAAGTTCCGCTACGCCGAGGCCTTCCTGCCGACGGAGCCGGCCCTGAACCCGCGACCGAACAACTCCATCATCGGCGGCGCCAGCCTGTGGGCGATGACGGCGCCGAAGCGCACCGAAGCCGAGTACAAGGGCGTCGCGGCTTTCTACGCGTTCATCTCGCAGCCCAAGCAGGTGGCCCTCTACGCCCAGAACACCGGCTACGTCCCGGTCACGCTCGCCGGCTACGAGGCCACCAAGCAGGCGGGCTATTTCGACAAGAATCCCGGCACCGACGTGCCGGCGCGGCAGCTCTCGCGCGGCGAGCTGACCCCGAACTCACGCGGCCTGCGCCTCGGCCGCCTGCCGGAAATCCGCGCAATCCTCTATGAGGAGATCGAGAAGGCGCTGCAGGGCCAGCAGACCGCGCAGGCCGCGATGGACAGCGCCGTCGCCCGCGGTAACCGGGTGCTGCGCGACTTCCAGAAATCCGCGCGCGGGTGACGCGGCGGACCACTGGAAGGCTATCCCCGAATGGAACGACGGACGCTGTTCCCCGGCCGGTTGCTCCCGGCACTCCTGATCCTGCCGCAGCTGGTGCTGACGGCTGTCTTCTTCCTGTGGCCGGCCATCCAGGCGATCAAGTCGAGCCTTGAGCGCGAGGATGCATTCGGCACCAGCACGGAGTTCGTCGGGCTCGACAACTTCACCGACTTGTTCGCGGATCCGCTCTACCTCGCTTCGGTCGGACGAACCGCGGTGTTCTGCGCCTGCGTGACCGCCGTCTCGATGGGCGTGGCGCTGGTGCTCGCGGTCCTCGCGGATACCGAGATCCGGGGCCGCGCCTTCTACCGCACGATGCTGATCTGGCCCTACGCGGTGGCGCCCGCCATGGCTGCGGTGCTTTGGGTGCTGATGTTCCACCCGCAGATCGGCCTCGTCGGCGCGTGGCTGAACCGGATCGGGATCGCCTGGGACTACAAGCTCGACGGCACGCAGGCCATGGCGCTCGTGATCCTGGCCGCCGCCTGGAAGCAGATCAGCTACAACTTCATCTTCTTCCTGGCGGGCCTCCAGGCGATCCCGAAGACGATCATCGAGGCGGCCCGCATCGACGGCGCCCGAGGCTTCCGCCGCTTCCGCACCATCATCCTCCCGCTGCTGATGCCGACGGTCTATTTCCTGCTCGTCGTCGATCTCGTCTACGCGGCCTTTGACACCTTCGCGACGGTCTACGCGGTGAACGGCGGTGGCCCCGGCCAATCGACCCAGACGCTCGTCCTCAAGGTCTATCTGGACGGCGTCGTCAACGCGAATGTCGGCTCGTCCTCGGCGCAATCCGTGGTCCTGATGGCCGGCGTCATCGTCCTCTGCGCCCTGCAGTTCCGGTTCCTCGGACGGAAGGCCGTCACCTGATGCACCGGCGAACGTTGTCCCTGATCCCGCACGCCGTCCTGATCCTGGCGATCCTGCTCTTCGCGCTGCCGATCTGGATCGCGATCGCCGGCTCGACCCAGGATTCGGCCGTGATCGCCCGCGGCGAAGTCTCGCTCGTCCCGAACCTCTCCGGCCTCGGCGTCTACCGTGACGTGCTTGTGGACGGGTCGGCGGGGGCAGGGCCGGTCTGGCGCGCCCTGCTCGTCTCGGCCGGAATGGCGCTCGCCATCGCCTTCGGCAAGATCGCCCTGTCGCTGCCCTCGGCCTACGCCGTCACCTTCTTCCGCTTCCCCTTCCGGATGGCGGCCTTCTGGCTGATCTTCCTGACCCTGATGCTGCCGGTCGAGGTGCGGCTGATCCCGACCTTCCAGGTCATGTCGTCCCTCGACCTGATCAACAGCTTCACGGGGCTGACGATTCCCCTCATCGCCTCCGCGACGGCGACGCTGCTGTTCCGCCAGACCTTCCTCGCTGTCCCGGACGAGCTCGTCGAGGCGGCGCGGATCGACGGGGCCGGTCCCTTGCGCTTCCTGCGCGACATCCTGATCCCGGTCTCGGGCGCCAACATCGCGGCGCTGTTCGTGATCCTGTTCGTCTACGGCTGGAACCAGTACCTGTGGCCGCTGCTCGTCGCGACCGATCCCAAGCTCGACACGGTGGTGATCAGCATCGTCAAGATGATCGGCGTCGACACCGCCACCGAGTGGAACAAGGTCATGGCGACGGCGGTGCTGGCGCTGATCCCGCCCGTCGCGGTGGTGCTCCTGATGCAACGCTGGTTCGTGAAGGGCCTGACGGAGGGTGACAAGTGATGGCGGGCCTGAGACTCGACGGCCTGCGCAAGAGCTTCAGCAGCAACGAGATCCTGAAGGGGGTCGACCTGACCCTGGCGGACGGCGAGATGCTGGTGATCGTCGGAGCGTCCGGCTGCGGAAAATCCACCCTGCTGCGCATCGTGGCGGGCCTGGAGACGCCCACCACCGGGCGTGTCCTGATCGACGGACGCGACGTCACGGAACTCGATCCATCGGCGCGCGACATCGCCATGGTGTTCCAGAACTATGCGCTCTACCCGCACATGAGCGTGTTCGAGAACATGGCCTACGGGCTGAAGATCCGCGGGCTACCCCGCGCCGAGATCCGGGCGAAGGTCGATGCGGCTTCTGCCCTACTGGGCCTGGACGCGCTGCTCGAGCGCAAGCCGCGTCAGCTGTCCGGCGGCCAGCGCCAGCGGGTCGCCATGGGGCGCGCGATCGTCCGCGACCCGAAGCTGTTCCTGTTCGACGAGCCCCTGTCGAACCTCGACGCCAAGCTGCGGGTGCAGATGCGCGGCGAGATCCGCCGCCTCCAGCGCCGGCTGAAGGTGACGAGCCTCTACGTCACCCATGATCAGGTCGAGGCGATGACCCTGGGCGACCGGCTGCTCGTGATGCACCAGGGGGTGCCGGTGCAGCTGGCGACGCCGACGGAGGTCTTCGAGCGCCCCGCCGACACCTACGTGGCGGGGTTCATCGGCTCACCGGCGATGAACCTGCTGCCCGGTCAGCTCGGTCGGAACGGCACGATGGTGACGGTCGCGGGCACGGAAATCGACCTCGGATCCCGGCGGTACGACCGTCCCGACGGGTTCCCCGTGGTTCTGGGCATCCGCCCGGAACATGTCGTGCTCGACGCGTCGGGCACGCCCTGGCCGGTCGAGGTCGTGGAGCTGCTCGGGTCCGAGATGCTGGTGCATGCCGGCCGTCCCGGCGACGCGGCGCTGACGCTCAAGATCGCGAACGGCGCTCCGGTCGGCGACACCATCCACGTCGCGTTCCCCGCCGCGCATCTGCACGTCTTTGACCGAGCGACAGGGCTGCGGATGGAGGCCTGAGGGCCGGGCGCCACCGCGGCGTGAGCGACGAGGCCCTCCGGCGCGATCCATTGTCCGCTGACGGGATCTCGCCACGGACCGCTGACTGATTGCGATGGGCGCGACGCGGCCGGTCCGCTTCTGGGCAATCATTGTCATGAAGCGGCCAAGGTCCGCTCGGCGTCCGAGCGGTCACGCGCATCCGGAAGGGTGATGCGCACGGATCGCATCCGCGCCTGCCAAATGCGATCCGTGTCGGGCGGAGAGGGCGCGTCTTCCGCTGTCGAGCCGGCTCGTCGATCGTGGAAGGCCGGGATGATCGTGCAGGGTCCCGCCCGCATCGCGTCGGGTCTGCCGCGCTCGGCCATTCGGGTGACTCTTGCGAAGCGGTCGATGAAAGCGTCCGGCCGGCTGTGCGGATGCGGCGCCCCTGGCCGCACCGGATGACGCGCTCGTCCCGGTCGCGTCTTGTGACCTGCGGCAGACGGAACCTGTTTAGGGCGCTATCCTGGTTGCCCGAGACAGGAATCCGCCTGCGCGACGAGGCCGGAGTGGCATGCGATGACTCGTGACGATAAACCACCGCCACCGCGGCGCCGCTTCCTCGCTCAGGGTGCGGCAGCGGCCGCCGCCGTCCTGGCGGGCGGGCAGGCCCGATCGGAAGACGGGGCGACCCCGGGCGTTCCCGAGTGGATGAAGAGCCCGGGCGCGGATGTCGGCAGCCAGACCTACGGCCTGCCCTCGCGCTTCGAGGACGGCGTCATCCGCAACGTCCCGAAGGGTCTCAAGCAGTACATCTCGGCCTCGAGCCGGACGCCGCTGCAGGATCTCGACGGCATCCTCACGCCCAACGGCCTGTTCTACGAGCGCCATCATGGCGGCATCCCGGACATCGACCCCAGCCGGCACCGGCTGATGATCCACGGGCTCGTCGAGAGGCCGCTGGTGCTCACCGTGGACGACGTTCGCCGATTCCCGTCGGAATCGCACATCTACTTCCTCGAATGTTCGGGCAATCCCGGATTCGAGGCGATCAAGGGGCGGACGGCCTCGGACCTCGTCGGCCTCGTCAGCTGCGCCGAGTGGACGGGCGTCCGTCTGGCGACGGTCCTGGCGGAAGCGGGGCTCAAGCCGGAAGCGAAGTGGGTCGTAGCCGAGGGCGCGGATTCCGCCGCGTTGACGCGCAGTCTCCCCATCGCGAAGTGCCTCGACGACGCGCTGCTGGTCTACAGCCAGAACGGCGAGCGCCTGCGACCGCAGCAGGGCTATCCAATCCGGGTGTTCCTGCCCGGTTTCGAAGGCAACATGAACGTGAAGTGGCTGCGCCGCCTCAACGTGACGGCGGAGCCGGCCTACTCCCGCGAGGAGACGTCGAAGTACACCGACCTGATGCCCGACGGAACGGCGCGGCAATTCACCTTCATCATGGAGGCAAAATCGATCATCACGCGGCCGTCCGGGACACAGCGGATCGCCCCCGGCTTCCACGAGATCACAGGCATCGCGTGGAGCGGGCGCGGGCGGATCCAGGGTGTGCAGGTCTCGACCGATGCGGGGCGGACGTGGCGGGATGCTGCCCTGCAGGAGCCAGTCCTGACCCGGGCGCTGACCCGGTTTCGCATGCCCTGGACCTGGGACGGGTCGCCGACGACGATCGCGAGCCGGGCGATCGACGAGTCCGGATATGTCCAGCCGAGCTTCGACGATCTGACGGCGGTGCGCGGCCTCAAATCGTTCTATCACAACAACGCGGTGGTGCCTTGGCGCATCGCTGCGGATGGCGAGGTGGTCAATGGCTACGCGTAATGGCCGCGCACTCGCCGCCGCTTTCCTCGTGTGCGGTCTCGCCGGAGCCGCGACAGCCACGGAGCGGTTCGGGATCGGTCGGCCGGCCACCGAGGCCGAAATCGCCGCCTGGAACATCGACATCGATCGCGACGGCCGGAAGCTGCCGCCGGGGCGCGGCAGCGTCGTAGCGGGCCGCGCGGTGTTCGATGCGCAATGCGCGTCCTGCCACGGCAGCCGGGGTGAAGGCGGGACCGGGGAGCGGCTGGTCGGCGGCCAAGGTACGCTGGCGTCGGCGAAACCGGTCAAGACTGTCGGCAGCTTCTGGCCCTACGCGCCGACCCTGTTCGACTACATCCGGCGCGCGATGCCGATGAACGCCCCACAATCGCTCAGCGATGACGAGGTCTATGCGGTCTCGGGCTACGTCCTCTACCTGAACGGACTCGTCCCCGAGGGAGCCGTCCTGGATGCGGGCTCGCTGGCTGCCGTCCGCATGCCGAACCGCGACGGATTCGTCCCGGATCCCAGGCCCGATGTGAAGCCCTGACGGCAGGAGATCAGCCTACCGGCGGATAGTCCGGTGTCGCGCCGGCTTTCACGCCCACTCCGTGCCGGGTCCGCGCGTGCGCCCGGACCGCGGTCCGTTTCCGTCCGCCCGTGCAAGAGACTCATTGCGGGCCACGGGCTCAGGAACGTGGAATCGGGATTGCCCGGTTCGGGTCGACGGGCGGGGGACTTGGCTGCACGGGCTCTCGGTTGGTGCTTCGGTTCCGGTCTTCTGATTGTCGAAATAGGGACAGCGGTAGCCGAGCCCCGCGTGCCGGCACAGGGGATTATCGAGGCCCTCGGTGTGGCTGAAGACTGCTCGATGTGCCGCCTGCGAGCGGAAGCGGCGGTGGGGCAGCAATGCGCCTTCGATGGCGGCGAAGCCCTTCGACAAGCTCAGAGCAGGGGCTCTCGGCTTCTTGTCGGCGACGCCCGGGGCTGCATCTGACGACACGTCTAAGACGGGTCAACATATCCGTACATGTTCTGTTAGTTCGGAGATCTGGGCGACCGATCTACGGCCGCCCAGGACAATTCTATTCTGATCTAGGGTCTACTGACGCCGAACCCAGAGCTTTGACTGCGGAGCCGTCGGTCACCCGACGGCTGCACCGGCGTCTTACGAGCACCCTGTCGTCGAACCGCAGGTGTCGCACTTCAGGCAGGTGCCGTTGCGGACCAGCGTGAAGTTCGCGCATTCCGGGCAGGCCTCGCCGACATAGCCCTTCATCTTCGCCTCGGCGCGCCGGTCGGCGACGCTCCGCTCCGCCTTGGCGAAGGGGAGGGTGTCGGCGATCGTGTCGGCCTGGCCTGCAACCGCCGGCTCCGCCTTCAACGCCGTGCTGCCCCGGATGGCGTGGACGACGCCGCCGGCCGGCGTCGTCTGACCGGCGCTCGCCGCGCCGACGCCGACCGTCCCCCGGCCGGGCCGCCCTGGATCAGGGTCAGCCGGTCGGCCGAGCCGCGCAGCAGGCCACGGGAGACCACCGAAGAGGCCGGCGCGGGCTTCGGACCCTCGCGGGTCGTGTCGCCGCTCTCGCCGCCGCCGATCACCGTACCGCCGATCTCGGCGGGGCTGACATGGGCGAGGTCGGCGCGGCCGAGATACGAGACCGCCAGCTCGCGGAACACGTAGTCGAGGAGCGAGGTCGCGTTCTTGATCGCGTCGTTGCCCTGCACGAAGCCCGCGGGCTCAAATCGTGTGAAGGTGAAGGCCTCCACGTACTCCTCCAGCGGCACGCCGTACTGGAGACCCAGCGAGATCGCGATGGCGAAGTTATTCATCAGGCTCCGGAAGGTCGCGCCCTCCTTGTGCATGTCGATGAAGATCTCGCCCAGCCGCCCGTCGTCGTACTCACCGGTGCGCAGGTAGACCTTGTGGCCGCCCACGACCGCCTTCTGGGTGTAGCCCTTCCGGCGGGTCGGGAGCTTCTCGCGGGAGCGGATCCGCTCGACACGCTCGATCACCCGCTCGACGATCTTCTCGGCGACCTGCGCCGCCCGGGCTGCGGCCGGTGCCTGCAGCACGGCCTCCAGGGCGTCGTCGGCGTCCTCGTCCTCGTCGGCGATCAGGGCCGAGTTGAGCGGCTGCGACAGCTTGGAGCCGTCGCGGTAGAGGGCGTTCGCCTTGAGGGCGAGGCGCCAGGACAGCAGGTAGGCCGCCTTGCAATCCCCGACCGTGGCGTCGTTCGGCATGTTGATGGTCTTGGAGATCGCCCCCGAGATGAAAGGCTGCGCCGCAGCCATCATGCGGATGTGGCTCTCCACCGAGAGGTAACGCTTGCCGATCCTGCCGCAGGGATTGGCGCAATCGAAGACCGCGTAGTGCTCGAGCTTGAGGAAGGGCGCGCCCTCCAGCGTCATCGCCCCGCAGATGTGGGTGTTGGCGGCCTCGATCTCCTTCTTCGAGAAGCCGAGGAAGGGCAGCAGCTCGAAGGTCGGGTCCGCCAGCTTCTCGGACGGGACCTTGAGGGTCTGGATCAGGAAGTCGTCGCCGAGCGTCCAGCGGTTGAAGACGAACTTGATGTCGAAGGCCGACTTCAGGCCTTTCTCCACCGCGGCGATCTTGTCGTCGGTGAAGCCCTTCGCCCGGAGGGTCGTCGGGTTGACGGCCGGCGCCTGACCCATCGAGCCGTGGCCGACCGCGTAGGCCTCGATCTCGGCGATCTCGGACTCGCGGTAGCCCAGCGCCCGCAGGGCGTCCGGCGCGGCCTGATTGATGATCTTGAAGTAGCCGCCGCCGGCGAGCTTCTTGAACTTCACCAGGGCGAAGTCGGGCTCGATGCCAGTGGTGTCGCAATCCATCACGAGGCCGATCGTGCCGGTGGGCGCGATCACCGTGGCCTGCGCGTTCCGGTAGCCGTGCTCCTCGCCGAGCTTCAGAGCCCGATCCCAGGCGGCCCGGGCATGGTCGCCGAGGTCCGCCTGCGGGATGTTGGCGTGGTCGAGGGCGACCGGCGCGACGTTCAGGAACTCGTAGCCCTCCGCCTCGCCGTGCGCAGCCCGGCGGTGGTTGCGGATCACCCGCAGCATCGCGTCGGCATTCTCGTCGTAGGACGGGAAGGTCCCGAGTTCGGCGGCCATCTCGGCGGACGTGGCGTAGGCGACGCCGGTCATGATGGCGGTGAGCGCGCCGGCGAGCGCGCGGCCCGCGTCGGAATCGTACGGCAGACCCATGGTCATCAGCAGGCCGCCGATATTGGCGTAGCCGAGACCGAGGGTGCGGTAGCGATAGGAGAGTTCCGCGATCTCCTTCGACGGGAACTGCGCCATCATCACCGAGATCTCGAGCACCACCGTCCAGAGGCGGTTGAGGTGCTCGAACGCCTCCACATCGAAGCGCTTGGTCTCACGGTCGTACATCGTCAGCAGGTTCGCCGAGGCGAGATTGCAGGCGGTGTCGTCGAGGAACATGTACTCGGAGCACGGGTTCGAGGCACGGATCCGCCCGCCGGCCGGGCAGGTGTGCCAGTCGTTCATCGTGGTGTTGAAGTGCAGGCCCGGATCCGCCGAGGCCCAGGCGGCCTCGCCGATCCGCTCCCACAGGTCGCGGGCCTTCAGGGTCTTGGTGACCTTGCCGGTGGTGCGGGCCTGGAGGCTCCAGTCGGCATCCGTCTCGACGGCGCGCAGGAAGTCGTCGGTCAGCGAGACCGAGTTGTTGGAGTTCTGGCCGGCGACCGTGAGATAGGCCTCGGAGTCCCAGTCGGTGTCGTAGACGGGGAAATCGATCTTGGTGAAGCCCTGCCGGGCGAACTGCACGACGCGCTTGATGTAGGCGTCCGGCACGGAGGCGCGGCGAGCAGCCTTGATCTCCCGCTTGAGGGCCGGATTCCGCTCCGGATCGAAGCAGGCATCCCCCTCCGCCTCGCACTGGGTGCAGGCCTTCATCACGAGGTTGAGGTGCTTGGAGACCACCTTCGAGCCGGTCACCAGGGCGGCGACCTTCTGCTCCTCCTTCACCTTCCAGTCGATGAAGGACTCGATGTCCGGATGGTCGATGTCGACGATCACCATCTTGGCGGCGCGCCGCGTGGTGCCGCCCGATTTGATCGCGCCGGCCGCCCGGTCGCCGATCTTGAGGAAGCTCATCAGGCCCGACGACTTGCCGCCGCCGCCGAGCTTCTCGTTCTCGCCGCGGAGCATGGAGAAGTTCGAGCCGGTGCCAGAGCCGTACTTGAACAGGCGCGCCTCACGCACCCACAGGTCCATGATGCCGCCCTCGTTGACGAGGTCGTCCTGGACCGACTGGATGAAGCAGGCGTGGGGCTGCGGGTGCTCGTAGGCCGAGGCCGACTTGGTCAGCGCGCCGGTCTTCGGATCGCAGTAATAGTGACCCTGGCTCGGGCTATCGATGCCGTAGGCCCAGTGCAGGCCGGTGTTGAACCATTGCGGTGAATTCGGCGCCACCATCTGGCGGGCCAGCATGGAGCGCAGCTCGTCCATGAAGGCCGAGGCGTCGTCCTCCGACGAGAAGTAGCCGCCCTTCCAGCCCCAGTAGGTCCAGCAGCCGGCGAGCCGGTCGAAGACCTGTGTGGCGGAGGATTCGGAGATGAACCGCTCGTCCTCCGGAAGCTCGGCCAGGGCCGCGTCGTCCGGCACCGAGCGCCAGAGGAAGGAGGGGACCGCGTTCTCTTCGACCTTGCGGAGGCGGGCCGGCACACCGGCCTTGCGGAAGTACTTCTGCGCGAGCACGTCGCTCGCCACCTGGCTCCAGCTCTCCGGAACGTCGATGCCGTCCAGGCGGAACACCACTGACCCGTCCGGATTGCGGATCTCGCTCAGGGTCTTGCGGAAGGGGATGCCGGCGTAGGGCGATTGTCCGGCCGTGGTGTAGCGACGCTCGAACCGCATGAAACACACCTCTCCCGACAGGACGCGACGGCCCCGGCCCCGCGCGACGCGGGGTCTTTGCCCGATGATGGGATTCGGACCCGACCGCACCCAGGGACAGGTGCGCCTCGGCATCGCGAATGAAATCTAGGAACGGTCGGCTCTGCCCAACGCACCACTTCAACGGGCGCCACCGATGGAGGGAGAATACCGCCGCCTTCGCTCTCACGTCAACAAGTGGTGTTCGATGGGCTTGTTCCCCGCTAGATGTTGTGCCGGCTCGCAAAAGCCTGTGGATATCATCCCCGCCCGGGATAAGTGTCCTTCCGGCTTTCCAGAATCGGATTGGGAAAATTTTGCATTCACACCCGAAGTTGTAAGCGCTGACGATCTCATCGCGTCGGCGGCCGGACGCGGCCGCCGAGCGTTGCCGCGCAGCGACAGTTCGGTCTTGCGGCTGGACTCGTACGCGCGCGGTCACCATAACGGCGCCGAGAAGCGCCCCAGCGGCGCGGCACGACACCGGGACCGGCGATGGCGCTGAAGGACACTTTGCTGCGCGTCTTCACGTGGTGGAACGGCCAGACCGTCTCCCTGGCGATGCAGACGGCGCGCACCGGCATCTTCGTCGGCGAGGACGAGTTCGGGAACAAATACTACAAGGCGGAAGGCGCGCTGATCGATAGGTCGGTCGGCTCGGAGCGGCGGTGGGTGGTCTACAACGGCTATGCCGACGCCTCGAAGGTGCCGCCGGGCTGGCGCGGGTGGCTCTGCCACAACGTCGACCTCGCTCCGAGCGAGGAGGCGTATCAGCCGCATGCGTGGCAGAAGCCGCATGTCGAGAACCAGACCGGTACGGCCAACGCCTACCGGCCGCAGGGCTCGCAGCTGTCCTGGGGCTCCCGTCCGGCTGCGACGGGCGACTACGTTTCCTGGACCCCAGGCGAGTAGACCGAACCCCGAGCGTGGGGACAAGCGGCCCCGCGACCGCGCGGCGCCCTTTTGCCGCCACCGTTCCGGTGTTCATGGCCGGCCAATCCCGATCGTCCGCCGCGCTTCTGACGGCGCGACCGGCCACCCTCGTCTAGGGGTCCGAGCCTTGAGCCGCATCACAGCCCTCGTACGCCGCGCGCTCGCCCCGAGCCTGGCGCTCGCCCTCTGCGTCGGTCCCGCCGCCGCCGACAAGATCAAGAATCCGACCGCGGTGTTCTCCGGCCTCGACAAGATCACCGGCCGGATCGTGTCGTTCGAGGTGGCGGTCGACGAGACCGTGCAGTTCGGCGCCCTGCAGCTCACGCCGCGGGTCTGCTACACGCGGCCGCCCACCGAGAGCGCCAAGACCACGGCGTTCCTCGAGGTCGACGAGGTCACCCTCGACAACAAGTACCGCCGGATCTTCACCGGATGGATGTTCGCGTCGAGCCCAGGCCTGCACGCGATCGAACACCCGATCTACGACGTGTGGCTGGTCGACTGCAAAGGCGGCAGCGACGTGATCGCCGAGGCCAAGGAGCAGGAAGACGTTCCGGCGGTTGCGGCCAAGCCCGAGAAGGCCAAGCGTCCGGGCAAGGATGCCACCAAGACCGCGCAGCAGATCAACGCGGCCGGCCAGGTGGATGTGGAAGCGCCGCGCGGCGTGCCGGTCCAGCCGCGGCAGAAGCCGTCGCGCAAGTTCTTCCCGTCGAACGAAGGCCCGGCGCCTGCTCCGCCGCCGCCGCAGCAGCCCCAGAATCTGTTCGACGCGCTGTTCCGCTAGGATCGCGCCCGAGCGATCCCAGCGACTCCGGGGGCCGCGACCCATGGCTCGGGGACGTGGCGGCCCCGGACGCGCGCTTCAGGCGACGTTGACGCGCCGCCCCCGGTTCCAGGCCAGGAACGGCACGCCGGAGAGCAATCCGGCGAGGGCCGCGCGGTTCTGATGACATCCGTTGACCGACACCCGGGGCAGGGCCTGGAGGTGGACGGCATGCTCCGCGAACAGGTGCCCGGGCCGGGTGGTGACCGCGGTCGCGAAGCCCATCTCCCGCGCGAGGGCGAATTCCCGCGGACCCGCCGAAGTCGGGTCGCCGACCGGGTAGGAGAGGTGCCGCACGGGGCGACCGAGCTCCGCCTCGATCCGGGCGCGCCCGTCGGCGATCTCCCGGGCAACGGTGGCGGTGTCGTGTTTCGCCAGCATGGGATGGCTGACCGTGTGGGCGCCGATCGTGACGGCCGGGTCGGAGGCGAGGTCGCGCAGTTCCGCCCAGGACAGGCACAGTTCCGTTGCGACCTGGCCGGGTTCGAAGCCGGCCTGCCGACAGAGCGTGGCAATTCGGTCAAGGAGGTCGCCTTCGCTGCCCCCGCGCAGGTCGCGGTAGAGCGCCTCGAAGGCGAGGGCCTTCTCCTGCGGGCTGCGCGCCGGCAGGTCGAGGCTTCGGGCGCCGATTGCGATCCGCACCCGATCCAGACGCGCGATGGCCCGTTCCAGCTCGATCCACCAGAGTCGGCCGGCCTGATCGGCGAAGCCGCTGGTGACGAAGAGCGTCCACGGTGCGCCGTACCGGGCCAGCACGGGGCGCGCATGCACGACGTTGTCCCGATAGCCGTCATCGAAGGTCAGGACGGCGAAGGGCGGCCCGTAATCGGGCTCGGCCAGACGCTCCGGCACGGCGTCGAGGCCGATGATCTCGAAGCCGCGGGCGTCGAGTTCGCGAAGGGTCAGGTCGAGGAATTCGGGCGTGATGCCGAGCAGGCGGTTCGGCGCGAAGGCCGGCACCGGCTCAGGGCTGACATGGTGGAAGGTGAGGATCACGCCCAGACCGCGGGCGGCGGGGCTCAGCCAGCGATCGGCACCGACGGCCTGGATGGCGCGGAATCCCGACGCGAAAACCCGTTGCTTGGCACGCGACGACAGCATGGCCCTGAACCGTTCGGGCCTCAGGACCCGCGCCCGGGCAGGATTGCGGCGGCGCGGTAAACAAAGTCGAAAGCATCCGAGCCGGGACCGGCGACCGGCAACGGAGTGTTAGCCACGGCCGCTCTTTGCGCGATCCTCTCGCTTCGCGATCGCCACTTCGTGGGTTGAAGACACGGGCTGTTCAGTCCCCAACGCCAGGGTGCAGGCTGCGTGGGATCGCAGACGATCCCCGGGAGATCGGAACATGGCGGTCGGCGTCCAGCTAGCGGGAAGGGACATGGTCGGCTCGCGCACCGCCGAGGGGCTCGTCGCGGAGATCGCGTCGGATCTGGCGCAGGTCGAGGCGCTCTGGCGCCGTCTCGAGACGGACCCCGCCAGCCTCACCACCCCGTACCAGCGATTCGACTGGGTGAGCGCGTACCTGCACGCGACACAGCGGGCCGGGAACGCACGCATCGCGATCCTGCGGGACGCGGATGGGCGGGTGCGCATCCTCATACCGCTGACGGTGCAGCGGGAATCCGGTCTCCGTGTCGCGCGGACGGTCGGCGATACGCACGCGAACTACCACATGCCGCTCTTCGCCACCCGCGATGCTGCGGCAATCCAACACGGCGAGATCGTCGCGGCGCTGATCCGGGCCGGGCGCGCGGCCGATATCGATGCCTACGCGCTCATGCATCAGCCGCGGATGTGGGAGGGAGCGGCGAACCCCTTCGCCGTGGGGGTGAGCCCGAGGCCAGCGACGCCTACGGCCTCATGCTCGGACCGGACCCGGACGCGACCGTACAGAGGGTCTTCAGCGCCGATGCCCGCAAGAAGCTGCGCTCGAAGGAGAAGCGGCTCGTGCAGGCGCACGGCGCCATCCGCTACCGCAGGGCCGAGACCCCCGAGGAGGCCGCGGATCTGCTGGCGGCGTTCTACGCGCAGAAGTCGGTCCGCTTCGCCGGGATGGGGATCTCCGATCCCTATGCCGACCCTGCGATCCGAAGCTTCCTCGCGACGGCTTCGAGCGGAGCCGCTCCGGCACTGGAGATCCACGCCCTGTGTCTGACCGAAACCGGCCGCGTTCTGGCGACCTTCGGGGCGCGGTGAGCGACCGGCGTTTCAGCGGCATGATGATGGCGTTCGATGCCGATCCCGAGATCGCCCGGTTCAGCCCGGGCGACCTCCTGCTGCAGCATCTGGTCCGCGATCAGACGGCGCGGGGCCGCCAGGGTTTCGATCTCGGCGTCGGCGAGGCCCGCTACAAGGCCAGTATCTGCGACGAGACGATCGGGCTCGTGGAGACGATCATCCCGGTGACCCTGCGGGGGCGCACCTACGGGATTCTGCGTCGGAGCCTGACGCGCGCGAAGAGGCGTATCAAGCGCGATCCGCGCCTCTATGCCGTCCTCAAGCGACTGCGGTCGTTCCGCAAGCCGTGACGGGCGCGTTCCGCGCGCCGGGACCGCGTCTGCGACCCTTCGCCTAAGCGGCGTTCAGGCGAAGCTCGGCGCGCGGATCCGCGACATCCGCGCTCGCCGGACGGTCCTGGGCCACCAGGATCTGGCCGGCCCCGGCGTCCTCCGCGAGGGCGTAGAGATCGGCCAGAGCCGGATCCTCGGCATCCGCATTGGATGCGATCACGACGCTGTCCATGAAGCCGGCAACGAGTTCGAGCAGGTCGACGGCGCCGGATTCGGCGTAGAGCCGGCAGACCACCCAGTCGTAGGCTTCCGCCATGGCTTCGAAGGTCAGCGCCAGGGCGTCCTCCTCGTCGAACAGCACCGTCGATGCCGCCAGTCCGGCCTCGATCCGATGCAAGCCGGCGCCGCCCCGGGCCTGAATCACGTCGAGGAAGGCGGCCTCGCCGGCGACGAGGTCGGTGAAGCCGAGCCGGGTGGACCCGTCACCCGGTCCGTTCAGGTCCACGGCGACGAGGCTGCCCTCGCGACCCAGGGCTCGGGTGAGCGCGTCGGGAAGCGCCGCCGCCCTACGCTGATCCTCGGTCTCGACGATCAAGACCCGATGGCCGGTCTGCCCCCCCGGGGCGCGGGGCGCACCGGCGATGCGCGCGACGAGCGGGGCCAGGTCGAAGCCCTCCGCCAAGATGTCGGAGCGTGCAGGGAACGGCGCCGGTGTGGCGGCCGTAACCCCGTCGGCAGATCCGGTCCACCGCCCCGACGGCACCGCCTCCGGGAACGCGAAGGCCGGCCGGTCGAGGACCGGTTCGCGGCGATGATGATCCTCCGCTTGGTCGCCATCGCGGTCGGCAGCGGCGCGGCGAGGCTCGGCGAGGAGCGCGCTGGCAATGACGCCGCCGGCCGACAGCATGAGGGTCAGCAGCGTCGCGAAGGCGACGATCGGCAGCTTCTTCGGGAAGGACGGCACCTCGGGCGTCACGGCCCGGGATACGATCCGGGCGTCGGCGGGCGTGGCGGCCTCGCCATCGCGCGCCGCGGCCTCGCGGTAGCGCGACAGATAGGATTCGAGCTGGTCGCGCTGGGCCTTGGCCTCACGCTCCAGTGCCCGGAGCTGGATCTCGCTGGCATTCCCACGCACGACCACGTCCTGCTGGCCGTCGACGGCGGCCTGCAGACTCTCGACCCGGGCGCCGGCGATCTTGGCGTCATTCTCCATGGTGCGCACGACGCGCTCGGCCGAGGCCTTGATCTGCGCGTCGAGATCCTCGAGCTGGGCGTTGATCTCCTTGATCCGCGGATGGGCCGGCAGGAGCGTGCGCGACTCCAGGGCGAGTTGCGCGCGCACCGTGATCCGGTTCTCGACGATCCGCCGAATCACCTCGTTGTTGGCGACATCCGGAATCTCGTAAGCGCGCCCGTCCTTGATTAGGCCCTTGATGGCCTTCACCTTGCCGTCGAGATCGGCCCGCAGGATCCGCGCTGCGGAGAGCTGGCTCGACAATTCGCCGAGTTGCTGGGCATTCAGCGGCCGGCCGGTCGCACCGGTACTGCCCACGAGGCCGTTCTTGGCCCGGAACGCCTCTACCTTCGCCTCAGCCTCCGCGACGCGCTTGCGCAGACCGTCGATATTGCCCCCGAGCCATGTCGAGGCATAGCGGGCGGTGTCGACCTTATCGGCCTCCAGCGAGCCGATGTAGAGCTTCGCAATCGTATTGGCTGCCTCTGCGGCCAGTTTCGCGTCTTTCGACCGGAATTCGATGGTCAGAATACGAGACTTGCCGGCCGGATAAACTAGCAGGTGGTCGAAATAGGCATCGAGCACGCGGTCCTCGGCCGGGCGATCCAGGGGATTGGCCCCGATGCCGAGCATCATCAGCAGGCGCTGCACAGGGCCGATACTGCCGGCGCCGGGATCGAACTCGGCGTTGCCCACGAGCTTGAGCCGGCGGATCGCCTCCCGGGCGAGGTCCCGCGACATGACGACTTGCACTTGGCTCGCCACAGCCTGTTCGTCGATCGGCGCGAGCTGGTCCGTGCGCTCCTGCGCGGTGCGGGCGAAGGCAGGATCGCGGCTCTCCAGGAGGAGCTTCGCCTCACCGGTGTAGCGTGGGCTGACCACGTTGACGAAGACGGTCGCGCCCAGCGCGACCACCAGGGTCGGGCCGACAATCCAACCGATCGAGCGCCGCAGGATCCGCGGCAGCTGCGCTAGGCCGAGGCCTTCCTCGGCGTGCGGCTGCGGCCCGGGCGCGGCGTAGGTCGAGCGTTGACGTATTGAGGACATGCGGACGCTCTGAACGCGGAGACAGACCGGGTGGGCATGACTGCCGTCCCGCGCCCATTAGTGGATGTTAAGGTTGCTCAAGGGTTAAAGAGCGCGCGAAGTGCTGCCGTGCGGTGGCCGGGCTGAGGGCGATCAAGTTTCATTAACCTTAACCGCCTAGATCAGGCCGCAACGGCATCAATGACGGCGATGGTGATGAACCGGCGCGCTCTGCTCCTCGCACTTGGCTCGACGATGGCACTGGGCGGCTGCCTGAGGCCGAGCTTCCGCACCGATCAGCTCGATGCCACCGGCACCGGCTCGATCGCGGCCCGCTACACGCTGGCCGCGGGTGACAAACTGCGCGTCATCGTCTTCGGGCAGGATAATCTGTCGAACATCTACGCGGTCGACGGCGCTGGTCGCATCGCCATGCCGCTGATCGGGACCGTGCAGGTCGGCGGCCAGACCACGGCCCAGGCCGCCAAGGCGGTCGAGGCCAAGCTCGCCTCCGGCTTCGTGCGCGAACCCCATGTGACCGTGGAGGTCGATGCCTACCGGCCCTTCTACATTCTCGGCGAGGTGACCACCTCGGGTCAGTATCCGTTCGTGAACGGGATGACCGTCGAGACGGCGGTAGCGATCGCTGCGGGCTTCGGACCCCGGGCGGCGCGGGACTATGCCGTCCTCACCCGCGATGCAGGCGGATCACTCGTCTCGGGCATCGTGCCGATGACCTACCCGGTCCGTCCGGGCGACACGATCGTGGTCAAGGAACGGTTCTTCTGAGCAATCTCACAGCCGCTTACTGAGCGTCCTGCCACGGGTTGATTACCCGCATGGCCGTCTTCTCTGTCGGGATCGGCGTCGCGATCTCGGGCACCGGTTTGGCAGCGCGCGCCAACATGCGGCGCGCCTCGTGCGCAGGCAGGGCGCCCACCGGAGTGAAGAGACCGGCTAGCACCTTGCGGGTGCCCCGGCTGACGTAGCGCGAATTCTGGACCGGCTCGAAATCCTGGATCGCGTGGCGCTTGTCGGGATTCCCGGTGAAGACCCGCGCGCCGCTATTCAGCACCACGATATCGCCGGGACGCAGCGTCTCGTCCTTGAGGAGCGCCGCCGTCGCGCCAGCCTTCATGTCGATGGGGGTCTGGCGCTCGCTGATGTCCCGCTCCTTGACGCGGATCTTCAACGGCAGCGCTGCGTAGCGGGTCTGGAAGTGCCGGCGGGCGGCGCCGAGTCGCGGGGTCGCGCGTCGACCGAAAACGGGAGCCGCGACAGGCGCAGCCTGGGTCGGTGCCGGCTGAGCCTGGGGCGCCGGCCGGACGCCGAACAGCATCTCGAGAAAACCCACCTCGGCCGCCTGAGCCTGGAACGCGGTGCCCGCGAGAAGGCCGCCGAAGACCGTGACGGCCAGCAATCTGCGCACGCGAAGCCTCATGGCATCCTCCGGAAGCGACGCCCGCTGCGAGCGTCCATCCCTCAACCGCAAGGCGTACTGGAGGGTTCCGGACGCGCGACGGCCTGTAGGGCGAGAACGCCAGTTTCCGTGGCGGTGTGATAATCGGCGAGTCGATCGGTTGAGGCGCGCCGAGATCGGCGCGCGTTCACGGGCGCGGGGCGGGCCTCAGCCCGGAGCGGATTGCTCGCCCTCACCGATGCAATCGAGCGCCCGTTCCACGGCGCTCACGGCATCCAGGAGATGCTGAACCGTGCGCTCAACTTCGAGCGCGGGGCGTCCCATCGCGGCGGCACGGGCGCTGACATCCTCGAGCTGCTCCAGCAGGGCGAGGAGATCGCCGGCCACGGCCACGACTTCGCAGCGGGCGAGGCGCGTGGCGGTCGGGCGGGGACGGAAGGGCACGACATTGCTCATTGCCGAGGGTTCTCGCCCGAAACGGCCTGGTTTCGCCAGGGGGAGGGACCGCACTCAACACGATTGGCCGCTCGTATCCGCCGGAAACGGGGGTGTGGTGGATTTTCCGTGGCCGCTGCGCATCGGAGGCAGCAGAACAGATTTACACGTTGCGCGCGACCTTGACGGACCCGCCTCCGCCCTGACCATGCCGCGAGACCTCTCGTTTCGGGTTTTGTCCGGCCGATGCCGGGTCGAGGCTCGGCCTTAGTATGCTTCAGGATTCGCGATGCGCTTGACCCTTCTCGCCCTCTCCGCGCTGACCCTCGGCGGCCTGTGCGCCTGCTCCACCAGCGAGGGGCCGGACTCTCGCAGCGGACTCAGCGAGAGCTTCAACCTCGACAATTACCGGGCCTCCAGCAACACCAACGGCACCCAGACCCGTCGGGACGTGAACCGCGCCTACACCCAGCCGACGCTGCCGACGATCGGCAACCGCGGGATGTGAGGGCGAAGGCCGGCGCGGGTCAGCGCTTGGCGAGCGCATCCGCGAAGGCGGCGATCCGGTTGCGGGCGTAGACCGGCAGGCCGGCGCTGATGGAGTTGCCGGTGTTGAAGCTGGAATTGCCCATCAGCACCTGCGCGGGCAGCAGGTTCTTCAGGACCGGCACACGGGCATACTCGGCCTTGCGATCGAGGACGTCCCCCTTGATGGCGAGCGCCATGTAGGTGGTGACAACCGTCTTGGTGGGATCGTTCGGCAGCGGTTGGAACACGGCGAGAAACTTGCCGAACCGCAGGATCTGGTTGACCCAGAAGATCGTCTGCTCGAGGCCGCCGGTGACCGACGTATCGATCTTGGTGAGCGCCTGAAGCGGCGCGCCCTGGTCCGGACCGAGCACGCGCAACTCGCTCTGGAACGAGACGAACTCGGCGATTTTCTTCGCCGAGCCCTCTTCCAGCTTGTTGGCAAGCTTCACGCCGAGCGGCAGCTTGCCCTCGAGGTCA
This sequence comes from Methylobacterium phyllosphaerae, assembly GCA_050632685.1. Classification (GTDB taxonomy): domain Bacteria; phylum Pseudomonadota; class Alphaproteobacteria; order Rhizobiales; family Beijerinckiaceae; genus Methylobacterium; species Methylobacterium phyllosphaerae_A. Next base: position 2,058,984 of record JBOEFT010000002.1, on the reverse strand, counting down.
TAGCGCGACTCGATGCAGGCCCCGGCGCCCTCGCACCAGGGGCGGTCGGGCCGCTTGGCGAAAGCTGCGGCCGGATCCTTGTTGGGGGTCACGTCGGCGGCCGCGATGGCGCGGTGCTTGATCGCCGGATCCATCTTCTGGACGAAGGCGAGGTTGGCGAAGGTCTGGAGGTCGATCGCCTCGGGCGGCCGCGGGACGACGAAGCGCCCCTCGGCCACGTAGACCTTGAGGGTCTCGTGCCGGGGCTTGGTCACGCCGTTCACCGTGACCGTGTAGTCCGGCTCCTTGTAGCCGGGGTAGGGGGCCAGCGCTGCGGCCTCGGCCGGGCGCGCTTTCAGCCAGTCGAGATAGGGGATCAGCCCGTTCTCCGGCACCGACGGGTTGTCGCGATGGTCCGTGAACAGGATCTGCCCCGGCTTGATCGTCGACGGATCGACGGCGCCGACCGAGGGCACCTCCTTGATCCGCTCGGATCCCGGTGCCGGCGCGGTGTTGGCGGCGGGCGTCTGGGCGCGGACCGGGAGCGCCGGAAGGGCGACCGTGAAGGCGGCCACGAGGGCGGCAGGGAGCTGCGTACGCAACGGGACTCTCATCCTTGGAATAGGGTGGTCAGTAACCGGGGTCTTCGCCGAACAGGTAGTCCGGATCGCGGCGCCGCGGCCGGCGCGCCTCGTCGTCCCCGCCGAACGGCGAGCGGGCCGTCTGGCCGGGCCAGGGCCTGTAAGGGTCCTGGGGGGATCCACGTCGCCCTGTGCACGGCGGCTGCGCGGCGACGGGCGCTCGCCGAACGGATCCAGGAGATCGCCCCGCGGCCGTTCGCCGGTCATGTTGCCGTAGTAGTCGCCCGCCACGTTGGCGCCGTCCTCGGCGCCGGTGAGATCGCCATCCTCGGCGTCGGGCCGCATGGCGTAGAGCGTCTCGCGCGGCACCAGGCGGTATTGCGTGTCGGCCATCCGCCCGTCGCCGCTCGTGCGGAAATGCTCGAGATAGCCGCCACCCGCGACTCGCACGCCGCTGCGTGGATCGATCGGCAGGTCCGCGATGAACGGGCGCGTCTCGGGGGAGGGGCCTCGCAGCGGGGTCTTGGCGATGCCGTTGGCCCAGGCCGCCTGCAGGATGGCCGAGGCGATCGGCACCGAGACATGGCCGCCGGTCTGCCCGCGGCCGAGGGTCTTGCGGCTTCCGTCGGCATTGTCGTAGCCGACCCAGACCACCACCGAGATCTCGTTGGTTAGGCCGGCGAACCAGGCGTCGTTCTCGTTCTCCGAGGTGCCGGTCTTGCCGGCCACGTAGGCCGAGACCTTCGACAAAGCCGCCGCCGTGCCGTGCTGGGTCACGCCCTGCAGCATCGTCTTGAGCTGGTAGAAGGATACCCGGTCGGCGGAGGCAAGCCGCACCGGCTCCTTGGCCGCGTGCGTGTAGAGCGCCTTCCCGTCCCGCTCGACGGATTCCAGGGCATAGGGTGCCGGGCGGGCGCCCTCGTTGGCCACCGCCGCGTAGAAGCCCGCGAGGTCGAGCATCCGAACCGGCTGGGCGCCCAGCACGAAGGGGTAATAGGGCTCGCACTCGGCGTAGATCTGCGCCTCCAGGGCGATGTCGCAGACCCGCTTCAGGCTGGCCGGCGCCTTGGGGGCGATGCCGCCCTGGAGCAGGCGCGCGGTGACGAGGTTCTTGGAGAATTCCAGGCCGCGCCGCAGGGTGGTCGGACCCGAGCCGCCGCCTTCGTAGTTCTTCGGCGACCAGGAATCGCCCGACCCGCCGATCGGCGGCAGGGTGACGGCGGAATCCATCACCAGCGTGTTCGGCTGCAGCCCGGCATTGAGGGCGGCGAGATAGGTCAGCGGCTTCAGGGTCGAGCCCGGCTGGCGCACCGTCTGGGTGACCCGGTTCAGCTGGCTCAACGGGTACGAGAATCCGCCGGACATCGCGAGGATCCGGCCGGTCTGGTTCTCGATCACGAGGGCGGCCCCCTGAACGGTGGGCCGGACGCGGATCTGCGCGCGCGGGCTGCCCTTGCCGGCGGCGAGCCTCACGCGGACCACGTCGTAGAGTTGCAGCCGGCCGCGGGCGATGCCGGGATCGAGGCTGGCGATCCGGCCGTCCGACAGGCCGACCTTCAGGCCGCCGCGGCCGGTCTCGATCACCACCGCCATTGGCCATCGAACATCGTAGAGGACCGGGCGGGCGCTCTCCAGCGCCAGCAGCCAGGCCGGCTTCTTCTGGGGCGCGGCCATGGCCTTCTCGGCGCGGCGCGCCTTCGGCTCGACGCGACCGCCATCCGCGCGCGCGCCGGTCACGCCCGGCGCGGCCTGGGGCGAGCCCTCAAGCGCCGGACTGGCGGCCTGGATCCGGCGGACGCTGTCGGCGAGGTTGAGTTCCGGCCCGGTGAAGGTCTGGCGCCCGGTGGCGCGCTCGTAATTGGCCAGCCCGTCCTGAAGGGCCTCCTCCACGGCGCGCTGCAATCCGGCATTGATCGTCGACCGGACGGTGAGCGACCCGGAGGTCAGCGAATCGACGCCCGCGAAGGTGCGCGCCTCCCGGTTGAGGAAATCCAACACGTAGAAGCCCGAATCCCGCCGCGCGGTCTCGATCGGCTTGAGCCCGAGATCGGCCTTGATGGCCGCGTTCATCTCGGCCTCGGTGATCGTGCCCTCTTCCTTGAGGCGGGCGAGCACGTAGGCGCGGCGCTCCCGCGCCCGGTCGGGGTACTTGTCGGGACTGTAGAAGTTCGGCCCCTTGGGCATGCCGGCGAGCAGCGCCGCCTCCGGCAGGGTGAGCTGCCCGACCGGCTTCCCGAAATAGCTCTGCGCCGCCATCTCGATCCCGTACGCGCCGCGGCCGAGATAGATGCCGTTGAGGTAGAGCCCGAGGATCTGCGGCTTGGTGAGGATCCGCTCCAGGCGCGAGGCCACGATCATCTCGCGGATCTTGCGCTCGTAGGTGACGTCGTCGCCCACCGAAAGGTTCTTGACGACCTGCTGGGTGATGGTCGATCCGCCGGCCGGCCGGCCCGGGGAGGCGAGGTTGCCGATGAAGGCGCGGATCACCCCGCGCTCGTCGATGCCGTGATGGCTCTCGAAGCGCTTGTCCTCGGCGGCGATGAAAGCCTTCTGCACGAGGGTCGGGACCGTCGTGATCGGCACCACGATGCGGCGGCCATTCGGCTCGGACGTCTCGGCGAAGGGCTTGCCGGCGCCGTCGAGGATCTCGGGTCAGGCCCGGCAGCGTCTTGTCGCGCAGGGCCTCCGCGCTCGGCAGGTCTTTGGTGGCGTTGTCGTAGAACTCGATCACCGCCCTGGCGTCGAAGGGCGAGTTCGCCGGATTCTCGCCTTTGCAGAACTGCTTGTAGCTCGTGTTCAGCTCGTTCAGGTCGAGCCCGTGCAGGATCTTCGGTGCCGCCGGCCCAGCGACCGTCGAGGGATCCTCCATGGCGGTGGTGATCAGCTCGTCGAGGTTGATGTCCTCGATGTCGAACGCCTTGCGCATGTGGGCGCAGCCGTCCTGCAGCAGGCGGATCACCTCGGGTCCGTCGGTCGCGGGATCGAACTGCGTCCGGACCGCGTCCGGCCGGGTCGTGACCTGGCTCAGGGTCAGGGCGGTCGCGAACAGCTTGATCAGGATGGCGTTCATACGGGCCGGGTTCGGGGACGCGACGGGGCGGGCGCGGACCTTCCGGGCACGCGCAGGGACAGGGCGTGCACAACGCGGCTGATTTAAGGACGCCGCGCACGGCAACGCTTTGGCCGCGTCCCACGTTCGTGAGGCGCGACGCGGCCGGGGCAGCGATGATCAACGACCTGTGGTATAAGAACGCCGTCATCTACTGCCTGTCGGTTGGCACCTTCATGGATGCCAACGGCGACGGCATCGGAGACTTCGCGGGGCTGGAGCGCCGGCTCGACTACATCCAGGGGCTGGGTGCCACCGCGATCTGGCTGATGCCGTTCCAGCCTTCGCCCAAGAAGGACGGCGGCTACGACATCGCCGATTATTACGGCGTCGATCCGGATTACGGCTCCCTCGGCGACTTCGTCGCCTTCACCCACGCGGCCAAGCAGCGGGGGTTGCGCGTCCTGATCGACCTCGTGGTCAACCACACCTCGGATCAGCATCCGTGGTTCCAGTCGGCCCGGTCCGACCCGGATTCGCCCCATCGCGACTGGTACGTCTGGTCGAAGGAACGGCCGGCCACCGCCGACGAGGGCATGGTCTTCCCCGGCGTACAGAAATCCACCTGGACCTACGACACGCAGGCGAAGGCCTGGTACTTCCACCGCTTCTTCAACTTCCAGCCGGATCTCAACACAGCCAATCCCGAGGTTCTGGCCGAGATCCTGAAGATCATGGGCTTCTGGATCCAGCTCGGCGTCTCCGGCTTCCGCATGGACGCTGTTCCGTTCGTCATCGCCGAGAAGGGGGCCGATGTCGGCGGCAAGCCGCGCGAGCAGTTCGAGATGCTGCGCGACCTGCGCGAGTTCCTGCAATGGCGCCAAGGCGACGCCATCATCCTGGCCGAGGCCAACATCCTGCCGAACCAGGACCTCGACTATTTCGGCGACGATGCCGACCGCATGCACATGATGTTCAACTTCCAGGTCAATCAGGCGACCTTCTACGCCCTGGCGGCCCATGACGCGCGGCCGCTAGTCAAGGCGATCGAGCGGACGAAGCCGCGCCCGCTTTCCTGCCAGTGGGGCATCTTCCTGCGGAATCACGACGAACTGGATCTGGGACGCCTGACGGGAAAGCAGCGACAGGCCGTCTTCGAGGCGTTCGGCCCCGAGAAGGGCATGCAGCTCTACGACCGCGGCATCCGCCGCCGCTTCGCGCCGATGCTGGCCGGCGACCCCCGCCGCATCCGCCTCGCCTATTCGCTGATGTTCACCCTGCCGGGGACGCCGGTGCTGCGCTACGGCGACGAGATCGGCATGGGCGACGAGCTGTCGCTGAAGGAGCGGGACTGCGCCCGCACGCCGATGCAATGGACCAGCGAGCATCAGGGCGGCTTCTCCACCGCTGCCCGCACGGTCCTGCCGGTGATCGATCACGGCCCCTACGGCTACGCCCACGTGAACGTGGCCGACCAGCGCCACGAGGAGGGCTCCCTGCTCAACTGGATGCAGAGCATCATCCGGCAGCGCAAGGAGGCGCCGGAGATCGGCTGGGGCGACGTCATCGCGATGGAGACCGGCAGTCCGTCGGTGCTGGCGCTCCGCTACGCGTGGCGGGGCAACGCCGTGCTGTGCGTCCACAATCTCGCGCCGGAGCCCGTCGAGGTCGCCATTACGTCCGGCGCGGAAGATCCCGAACACGACATCCTCGTCGACCTGCTCACCGGCGCCCGCAGCGAGGTCGGCGAGGACGACCGGCACTGCCTGTTCCTAGAGGGCTACGGGTATCACTGGTTCCGGGTCGGCGGTCTCGACGCGCTGCTCAAGCGGCGACCGGCGTGAGGAAACCGGAGTTCGGCTCGCTCTCGGCCGTACAAGACGATAGGACACGCCTGAGCAAGGTGTGACATGGCGCGAACGAAGCATTATCCCCCGGACGCGACGATCGCCGATATCCTGCCGGATCTCGCCGACGGCGAGGACTACCTGCGCCAAGTGCTGGTAACGATGCGGATGTGCCAGAAGCATTACGGCGACGCCTGGGTGCGGATCGGCGTGACCGGGCGATCGCCGACGCCGTCCTACCGGATCGACCGGCCGGACGAGACGGCGCGCGGCGACGGTGCCGTCGAGGCGGGCCGGACACTGTTCGGAGCCTATGGCGGACGGTCCCATGATCGGTTCACGCAGGTGAACGCCGCGGAAACCCGCTGGAGCTCTCGGGCGCTGGGCATGGCCGACATGCTGGCGCTTCACGACGGCCTGCGCCGCCCGCGAGGCGTCACGGCGTGAGTGCGCAGCGCAGGGTGCCGCCTACCCACGTTCTGCGCTAAACACTGGCGGAGGGCGTCCGGAGCGGCGCTGCCACCATGCGGGACGACATGCCAGGTACGCCACGCGCCGGGATCATCCCGGTCACGCCCTTCCAGCAGAACTGCACCCTGATCTGGGATGACGCCACCAAGGTCGGCGCCGTGGTCGATCCCGGCGGCGACCTCGACCGGATCGAGGCGGCCATCCGTGAGCAGGGCGTCACGGTCGAGAAGATCCTGCTGACCCACGGCCATGTCGACCATGCCGCCGGCGCCGACGAGCTGCGCGAACGCCTGGGCGTGCCGGTCGAAGGTCCGCACCGGGCCGATAAATTCCTCCTCGATTCCCTGCCTGAGACGGCGGCGAATTACGGCCTCGGCGCCGCCCGGCCCGTGACGCCGGACCGCTGGCTCGACGAGGGCGACGCGGTGACGGTGGGCGGCCTCGGCTTCGATATCCTGCACTGTCCCGGCCACTCCCCGGGCAGCGTCGTGTTCGTGAGCCGGGACGCGCGGTTCGCGCTCGTCGGCGACGTGGTGTTTAAGGGCTCGGTCGGACGCACCGATCTGCCCGGCGGCAACCACGACCAGCTGATCCGGGCGATCAAGGAGAAGGTCCTGCCGCTCGGCGACGACATCGCCTTCATCCCGGGTCATGGTCCGACCAGCACGCTCGGAGAGGAGCGCGTCTCCAACCCCTTCCTGCAGGACTGATAGCATGGACAAGCGCCGCATCGGCCGCTCCGCCCTCACGGTCGCGCCGTTCTGCCTCGGCGGCAACGTCTTCGGATGGACCGCCGACGAGGCAACCTCCTTCGCGATCCTCGACCGGTTCGTCGACGGCGGCTTCGACTTTATCGACACCGCCGACGTCTATTCGCGCTGGGCGCCCGGCCATTCCGGCGGAGAATCCGAGACGGTGATCGGACGCTGGCTTGCCAGCCGCCCCGGCATGCGGGAGCAGATCGTGCTGGCCACCAAGGTCGGCATGGACATGGGCGACGCCGGAAAGGGCCTGTCCGCAGGCCATATCGAGCGGGCCTGCGAGGCGTCGCTGCGGCGTCTGGGGACCGACCGGATCGACCTGTACCAGTCGCATCTCGACGATCCCGACGTGCCGCTGGAGGAGACCCTCCGAGCTCACGAGCGCCTGATCACGGCCGGCAAGGTCCGCGCCATCGGCGCCTCCAACTACACCGCCGCGCGGCTCACGGAGGCGCTGCGGACCGCAGCCTCCGCGGGGCTGCCGCGCTACGAATGCCTCCAGCCGGACTACAGCCTCGCCGCGCGGGGCTACGAGGCCGAGCTGGAGCCCTCTGCCGGGCCGAGCAGATCGGGGTGATCGGCTACTTCTCCCTGGCGGCCGGCTTCCTCACCGGCAAATACCGCTCGGCCGGGGATGCCGCGGGCCGCGCCCGCGAGAATCGCGTCGCCAAGTACCTCAATCCGCGCGGTCTGGCGCTGCTGGACGTACTGGATTCGGTCTCTCAGGCGCAGGGCGCGAGCCCCGCGCAGGTGGCGCTCGCCTGGATCATCGCCCGTCCCGGCATCACCGCACCCATCGCGAGCGCGACCTCGGTGGCGCAGCTCGACGAGCTGCTCGGCGCCGTCCGCCTGACCCTTCCGCCCGACGCGATCGCGCGTCTGGATGATGCGAGCGCCGGCGGGATCGAAGGCTAACGCAGCGTTAAGCCGCGGGCGTCACAAATGCGTTGAGACGGGCACGCCGCAAGCCCGTAAAATCGTGCAATCTCAACGCGGAACCCTTATATCAGGCGGATCAGGCGAGAGCGCAGGCGTGGGCGCCCGACGGCGCGAGTCGCTCCGTCGCGTCAAGGCCCGCCTGCCCGAGGAAGTTCATGTCCGACACCCCCAGAGCGAGCACGCCGATTACGGCGCGGAATCGATCCGCGTGTTGAAGGGCCTCGACGCCGTCCGCAAGCGGCCCGGAATGTATATCGGCGATACCGACGACGGCTCCGGCCTGCACCACATGGTGTACGAGGTCGTGGACAACGCCATCGATGAGGCCCTGGCGGGTCATGCCGACCTCGTGACCGTCACCCTCAACGCCGACGGCTCCTGCACCGTCTCCGATAACGGGCGCGGCATTCCCGTGGACATCCACAAGGAGGAGGGCGTGTCGGCGGCCGAGGTCATCATGACCCAGCTCCACGCCGGCGGAAAGTTCGACCAGAACTCCTACAAGGTGTCCGGCGGCCTGCACGGCGTCGGCGTCTCGGTGGTGAACGCCCTGTCGTCGTTCCTCAAGTTGCGCATCTGGCGCAACGACAAGGAGTACGCGATGGAGTTCCGCCACGGCGACGCCGTGGCCCCCTCGAAGTCGTCGCACCCGGCGACGGCCGCCGCGGGACGGAAGTCACCTTCCTCCCGTCGACCGACACCTTCACGATGATCGAGTTCGACTACGGCACGCTTGAGAAGCGCCTGCGCGAGCTGGCCTTCCTCAATTCCGGCGTGCGCATCGTCCTGACCGACGCGCGCCACGCCGAGAAGAAGCGCGAGGAGCTCTACTACGAGGGCGGCATCGAGGCGTTCGTCCGCTACCTCGATCGTTCGCGCAAGCCGATCGACGGAATCACGAGCCCGGTGGTTGTCCGATCGGAGCGCGACGGCATCCGCGTCGAGGTTGCGTTCTGGTGGAACGACTCGTTCAACGAGACGGTCCTGCCCTTCACCAACAACATCCCGCAGCGGGACGGCGGCACCCACATGGCGGGCTTCCGCGCGGCCCTGACCCGCCAGATCACCGGCTACGCGGATTCCTCCGGCGTCTCCAAGAGGGAGAAGGTGTCGCTCACCGGCGAGGATTGCCGGGAAGGCCTCACAGCGGTGATTTCGGTGCAGGTGCCCGACCCGAAATTCTCGTCGCAGACCAAGGACAAGCTCGTCTCCTCCGAGGTGCGGCCGGCGGTGGAGAACGTCCTCAGCGAGGGCCTGTCGACCTGGCTCGAGGAGAATCCGAGCCAAGCCCGCTCCGTGATGGCCAAGGTCGTGCTGGCGGCCTCGGCCCGCGAGGCCGCTCGCAAGGCGCGCGAGACCGTCACCCGCAAGGGCGCCCTCGACATCGCCTCGCTGCCTGGAAAGCTCGCCGACTGCCAGGAGCGCGATCCGAGCAAGTGCGAGATCCTGCTGGTGGAGGGCGACTCCGCCGGCGGCTCGGCCAAGCAGGGCCGCGACCGCGCCTTCCAAGCGGTGCTGCCGCTGCGCGGCAAGATCCTGAACGTCGAGCGCGTCCGCGCTGACCGGATGCTGTCCTCCGCCGAGATCGGCACGCTAATCACCGCCCTCGGGGCCGGGATCGGGCGGTCCTCCACGGACCGCGAGGGCTTCAATCCGGAGAAGCTGCGCTACCACCGCATCATCATCATGACCGACGCGGACGTGGACGGCTCGCACATCCGGACTCTGCTGCTGACCTTCTTCTTCCGGCAGATGCCGGAACTCATCGATCGCGGCCATCTCTACATCGCTCAGCCCCCGCTCTACAAAGCCGAGCGCGGCCGCCGGGCGATCTACCTCAAGGACGAACGCGCCCTCGAGGATTACCTGATCGACCAGGGCACGGACGGGGCGATCCTGCGCCTCTCCACGGGGGCCGAATTCGCCGGAGCACAGCTCAAGAGCCTGGTCGAGGAGGCGCGGACTTTCCGGAGCATCCTGCAGGGTCTCCATACCCGCTACGATCGCGCCGTCGTCGAGCAGGCGGTGCTGGCCGGGGCTCTGGACGCCGAAGCGGCCTCCCGGCCGGGTGAGGCCGAGGTGCTGGCCGACTCGACCGCACGCCGCCTCGACGCCATAGCGGACGAGATCGAGCAGGGGTGGTCGGGCGAAGCGTTCGAGGGCGGTTACCGCCTGAGCCGGACGCTGCGCGGAGTCCGTCAGGTCGCGAACCTGGACGCCGGGCTGATCGCCTCGCAGGAGGCGCGTCGCCTGTCCGAGCGGGCCGATGCCTTCCGGGAGATCTACGGCGAGCCCGCCACGCTCATGCGCAAATCCGACGAGACCGTGCTCCATGGGCCGGTGGCGCTGTTCGAGGCGGTAATGGCCTTCGGGCGGAAGGGCTTGCAGCTTCAGCGCTACAAGGGCCTCGGCGAGATGACCGCGCAGCAGCTCTGGGAGACGACCCTCGACCGGGACGTGCGCTCGCTGCTGCAGGTCAAGGTCAAGGATGTCACCGATGCGGACGACTTGTTCGTCAAGCTGATGGGCGACGTCGTGGAGCCGCGACGCGAATTCATCCAGGAAAACGCGCTCAGCGTCGCCAATCTCGACGTTTAAATCCGGGCGATGCTTCCTCAGTGGCTCGGCGGCACGGTCTTGAGACTGAGGATGTAGTCGATGACGGCATCCATCTCGGGCCGGTCGAGCCGGAGGCTTGGCATGCGCTGATGGTGGCTCTGCAGGAACACGTCCAGGGACAAAGCCGTCGTCGAGGTCATGTTGGCGACCCGGAGAAAGGCCGGCCCGGCGAACTCGCCCGCCTGCGGCTCGCGCCCGATGACATGGCACTGGCTGCAGAGCTGCTCGGCCACGCCCCGGCCTCCGACATGACGGTCTTCGGCGCGAGCACGGGCCACGGGTCCGATCCCGGCGGCCAGGAGCCCGACAACGACAGCCGCGCGGGCACTGCGGGCCGGTAACGTCATGGCCGCCCCGCGATCCGCAGCCACGTCGCCGCGGATCCGATGGCCACGCCGCCGAGAATCACGTGCGCCCAGGTGGCGCCGTCGTTCGCGGCGAATCCGAGCACCCACGGCGCGACGAGGGTCCACGCCCCGACGAGCAGCACCGTCCGCTCGAGCACGGCCCGGAAATGAATCTGGTTGGCGCCGTAGAGCGCCACGATCAGCAAGCCCGGCAGGAGGGCCGAGGCGGCTGCGCGGGTCTGGTCGGTGAAGACCAACACCCAGGCGGTCAACACCAGCGCGATGCCGGCCGTGTGCTGCAGGACGCCGAGGAGGATCTCGTCCGTCCGCCACGTCGGCGGCCGGGAGACGGTCGTGTCTGTTGGGTCCATGATCTGCCTCCCGTATGCCCGGTCCGGCGCTGTGCCGCGACCGGGATCGCGCGTGCCACCGCATTCCGGCCGTCAGGCGTGGACCTCGGCGATGATGCAACCGGGATCCACGACGTCGCGGGGCGCGGCCAGGGCCATGAGGCGGCCTCCCGCGGGCGCGACGATGTCGTGGAGGGCCTCGCCGATCCGGACGGCGGCCACCGCCTCGCCGGCCCGGACAAGAGCCCCGTCTTCGACCAGCCACCGCTCGAGGATGCCCTCGGGCAGCATGCCCGTGGACCAGAGCTGCTCGGCCACGTGAACGTCAGCCATGGTCGCCTCCCTTCGCAGATCGGGAAGGGACGCCGGCGCGCGTCGGCGCGCCTTGATCTGGCTCAAAACCTGGCACCGGTGCGCGATGCCAGGACCAACCGGTGCTTGGCCGATGGCGCAACCGTGGGTGATCCTACCAGGACCGGGGCCACACGCCTTGGCCGGACGCCGGTCATCGGCCGGCGGTCGTCCATCGCCCATGAACCCGACGCGGAAGACCGGGCAGCCGGCGCTTTTGCGCTGGATCAATGTCGAACCGCGCGCCGAATCTAGCGTCGGCCTCGACCCGATTTGAACGGGACGCCCTCGAGCGGCACCGCGATGAACGACACGCTACCCCACCGGATCGTTATCGCCGACCTGGCATTCGTGCCGAACATCGATGCCGCTCGTAGCGGCGCCGTAATTGGGAACGGCCTCGTCGGATTGAACGGATCTGGCGGACGCGGCGTGCCGTCCAGGCGTCGGACCGGTCGGCGATTATGCCCGCAGACGCAGTGCCGGTGGAGGCGCGGACCGGCTGATTGACACCGACCCGATGGCGGTCAGCCGGACCGCCGCAATCCGTAGAGCCTGTCACTGCCTGTCGGAGAGCTGCCATGACCATCGCGAACATCATGGTCGCGGTCGACCTCGGTGAGTCCGCACGCGACCGCATCCACCTCGCCGCGTATCTCGCAGACGATTTTCATGCCGGCCTGATCGGCGTTGCGGCAGAGATGCCGGACTATGGCGGCGCCCCTGTCGGCCCGACGCCGGGAGGCGCGTACGGCATCCCCGCGATCCAAGAGACCGTTCTGGACGATCTCAGACGCGCCCAGGCAACGTTCCGCGAGGCGACCGGCGGGAGAAGCCGGACGGAATGGCGCTCGAACCTCGACTTTCCGCTGGCCTTTCTGACGTCGCAAGTCGCCGTCGCCGACCTCGTCGTCCTCGGTCGGGAGGGTGATGGAGACCCTTGCCTCTCGGTCGACCCGGGGGATGTCCTGATGCGCGTCGGCCGACCGGTGCTGGTGGTCCCGCCCAAGGTCAGTCGTCTCGACGTGAAACGGGTCGCGATCGGCTGGAAGAATACGCGCGAGGCGCGCCGTGCCGTCCGGGATGCCCTGCCGTTCCTGAAGCGAGCGATCCAGACGGTGGTAGTGGCCGTCGACGAGGGAGGGGGCTCCGCCGAGACGCAGGACGTGGTCGCTTTCCTCCAGGCCCATGACGTCCGCAGCACTCCGTTACGGACGGAGGCGCATGGCACCTCGGCCGCGGCGGCGCTCGTCGACGCGGCCGCCGAGCACGGCGCCGATCTCATCGTCACGGGTGGCTACGGCCACGGTCGCCTGCGCGAGTGGGCCTTCGGTGGCGTCACCCGCAGCCTGCTCGCAAGAACCCCGGTTTGCTGCCTGATGAGCCACTGAGTGGCAGGCAGGGAGGATCACATGGCCGGCAAGCGCAACCTCATGATCCCACACGGCGGCTACGTCATCGTGGCCGACGGCCGCAAGGTCCTGGTGCTTCTCAACGAGGGGCACCCGTTGGAGCTGGACCTCCAGGTCCGACGGGTCTTCGAGGCGCCACCCAATCCCCCGACGCGCGACCAGGGTACGGACAAGCCGCCCCGGGTCAGGCTCGGCGACCGTCGCAGCGCCATCGAGCAGACGGACTGGCACGAACTGGCCGAACGCCGGTTCACCGATGACGTCGCGCAGGCGCTGGACCGCCTCGAACCGGTCCCCGCCCTGGTCGTCGTCGCACCGCAACGCACGCTCGCCGAGTTGCGACTCGCTCTGCCGGAACGGCTCCGGCGCTCGGTCATCGCGGAGATCGACCGAGATCTCACCAAGCATACGGTCAGCGAGATCCAGCGGCATCTTCGGGCGGCTTGAGCCGTGTTGCAGGCGTGCCGTCGAAGCGTTGACCCACGTCAATGTCGCGCCCGTGCCGACGCGCGATTCCTCGGCTCCGTCCGGCACGTCCTCCAGCCCTCCCGCGGCCTGAGCCGGCGCCGCACCTCCCGGCGGCCCGACGTCGTCGGTCATGCCCGACAGACAAGGCGTTCGAACATGGCGACGATCCATGCTCGGGGTGCTGACGGTGTCCGACCATTCGCTTCCTTCCCGCCCGATCCTCCGGCGCGCGTCGGATGGCCGGAAGCGATCGCGCAGGCGCGGCGGTAATCGGCACGGATCCATCCTGGAGAATGACGATGGCAGGCAACGACATCCCATCCATCGCAGATGTGGGCGAAGCGGCGATCCAGGCCACAGCTGCCAAGGTTGGCGCCGACATCCTGGCCCAGTATCGCCAGCTCGCGTTGACCCTGCGCCAAAGAGGGTGGGATGAGATTGCCGCGATGGGCGGATCCATCGATCAGGCTGAGCGCGCCTGCCGGCAATGCGCATTCCAGCTCTACGGTACAGCGGCGTCCGAGCTGGACGACATCATCGCGGACCTGCTCGACAGCCTGGACCATCCGTTCGTCGAAACGGGGCGGATCCAGGCCCTGCACATCCTCGACGGCGGTCGGGCGGATTGAGCGGGCATGGAGCGGGCGTTCGTGCCCGCGGGCCGAGGCGCTGATCTCCTTGGGTGTCGCTGCACCGGCCCTGCGGCCCGCGGCTCGTCGAGGCACACGGTCCGCCGGCATGCACGACCAATGATCCGGCTCGGAGGACCATCCAGCAGCAGAAGGACGCGGTCTCCGGCATATCCCGGGTCACGCCGCCGAAGATCCAGCCCCAACCGGCTATGGCGGTGACCGCCCACGACGATGCCTCCGCCTGTGACGATAAGGTTGGCGCTTCCCCGCCCGACGAGGCGGCGGGTCTCACTGATCTGCGCAGGCGCTGCAACGCCGTCGCCTTCATCGGCAAGGGACAGTCCAGGCCCGGTTGATCAGGAGCAATGCCGGCCGTTGCCGAATGCGGGCATAGACAGCGTCATGGAGGCTTCATGACGTCCGCGTCCGCGCTCCCGGCGCCCGGTGCGTCCAGCATCGGTCCGATGCCCGATCGGATTACGACGCCACCGACGCTCGCGGCGTTCATCACCGATGCGAGCCGATCCCATCAGCCCGCCCTGGTGCTGATCGCGATGGTGCTCTTCGTCGCCGATCTTGCGCCGCTCGAGCTCCAGCGGCGGATCGTCAACGCGGCCTTTCCCGGCGGGAGCATCCGATCCATTGCTGCGCTCGCGATGCTATACATCGCCGCCGCCCTGGCGATGGGCGCCCTGAAGCTCGGGCTCAACGTCTACCGCAGCTATGTCAGCGAGAGCGCCGTTCGCCGCCTCCGCAAAATGCTGCTCGGGGACTTCGGATACCTCGCCCCGGAGCATCATGCCGAGGTCGAAGGCGTGGAAGTCTCGCTCATCCTGGCGGAGGCGGAGCCGGTCGGCGCGTTCGTTGGGGTCAGCGTGTCGGAACCGGTGCTGCAGGGCGGCATCGTTGCGGGGACCTTCGCGTACATGCTGTACCTCAACCCGCTGATGGCGCTCCTAGCGCTCGCCGTCTTCACGCCTCAAATGATCTTCGTGCCGCTGATGCAGCGGGCCATCAATCAGCGCGTCGTCACCAGGACCGGCGCCTTACGCCGCATCAGCGGCGGCATCATCGGCAACCACCATCTCAAGCCGTCCAGGCTCCAGGCCGCGCGCATCGACCGGGTGTTTCAGCTCAACATGGGCATCTTCCAGCTGAAGTTCTCCATGAATTTCCTGATGAACCTAATGCATCACCTCGGCATCGGACTGACCCTCGGCGTCGGCGGCTACCTCGTCGTGATGGGCGCAACCGAACTCGGCACCGTCGTCGCCGTCGTCGCGGGCCTGAAGCAGCTCAACGACCCGTGGAAGGGTCTGATCGACTGGTTTCGCGAGATGCGCGTAACCCAAGCCGAGTATGCCCTGCTGCGGCAGGCCCTGGATACGCTCTCCCGGAAACACCCGAGACGAAGTCTCGTTACGGAAGTCGCCGACCCGGTGCTCGGCTCGTGAAGCACCGGCCCGAACTTCGAAATGTCTTGGGCCGAGGCGTCACCGCCTGAATACGGTTGCCGGTGCTGTCGGGCCAGTCGAACCAAGGTCCATCGCCGCCTGGGCGTTTGCATGTCTTGCCGGGTGCTGACGGCCACTGCGAGATCCGTCCATCGTGTGCCGGCCGATGGCACGTTCCGGCGCCAGCATCGGGCTAGCCGGAGCCGATCAGATCGACGCAACTCCCCCGAGCGTCCGCAATGCGGCCGTCATCCGGAATCCGGCGGCGGCACATACTACCTCCGGCGAGGCCCGCGTCGCCGTCGACGCCGCGCGCGATCACGGTTTCCCGACGGGCGGGGAGTGGTTGAGATAGGTCAAGGCGGCCCGAATCGTACTTGGCGATGATCAAGGGTCGGAGCATCCAAACCAGCGTTTCCAGGCCTGCATCATGTCACCGAGCGAGCCGACCATCTACGTGGTGGACGACGACCACGCCGTCCTGCACTCCACCCGTTTCCTGCTCGAGAGCGAGGGGCACTGCGTCGAGACCTTCACGGGCGGTCGAGAACTGCTGGCGGTGTTTCCCGGCCCGGAGCCGGCTTTCGTGCTCCTCGACCACGTCATGCCGGAGATGGATGGCCTTGAGGTGCTCGGTCGGTTGCGCCAACTCGATGTCCGCGTCCCCGTCGTCCTGATCACCGGCCATCCCGACCCCGCCATCCGGGCGCGAGCCCGCGCGGCCGGCGTGCCGCTGGTCGAGAAGCCTCTGGCGTGGGATGTCGTCCTGAACATGCTCGCCTGCGGAGGCGGTCGGCCGGACCATGCTCCGCACCAGGGTGTCTGATGGTCCTCGGCCAGCCCGCCGCGGGACTCGTGGGCGCGGCGGCTCACGCGGAGCGGCCCAAGGCGCACGCTGAGGGGACCGCGTGCGCTTACCCCATTCCGACTGAACCTCGAGACTGATCGGGTGGTCGCACGCGCGCCTTGATCTGCCGCAAGCGGTCCTGCGCTATCCGCGCCGACACCGGACCGGGGCCGAATGCCGCGTTTGATCCACGTCAAGGTTCTGGGCTGGCGCGGCGCCAAGGTCGAGGCGGTCGCGCCGCTCGGTCAGGACGCAGCACCTTCGGAAGGGTGCTGCATCATGGTCCAGCTCGGCGACACCGCACATTCGCCCGCCCCCTCGGCGCGTCCGCAGCCCGCAATGACGAAGAGGATATACCGGTGCCGGCCCTGAACCCCTCTTCCGCACCCTCGCCGAACGGCGGCCAACCCGATTGCGAGTCCTCGATCCGCCGCCACGTCCGCCGCATGCTGCGTCGGGCAACCGAGACGGCGGCCGGGTCCCGCGCAGACGTGAGGGGTGACGCGAATGGCCGGATGCCGGAGACGGGCCTCCACCGACACAAGCTCGTCGCGCGGGTGTGGGTGCCGCCCTTCGATCTCGATCTGGGCCGGGGTTGCCCTTGCGCCCGGTATCGCGACGCTAACCGGAATGGTCGAGCGCTGCGCCATCACGACCGCAGGCGGATGCGGTGCGTCTCGGGCTCCCACTTGCGCCCTCTCGTGAGCGCAATCCGGGTCATCTGAGCGCCGGGATCTGCGCGTCCGACTTGGCATCGACTGGATCAGGCGCAGGGATACACGACCGCGAGTGAACCCCGCGATCGCGTCGTCTCAGCCGCCGGCACCCGCCCGTGACCGCCCTTGAGGTGGATCAAGGCTGACCTCTCGGATGGCCACGACCATGGGACCGGTCCAGACGGGAGACGACCCATGTCCCAGCAAGCCCCATCGCCGTTGGCGGCCGTCCGCGATGTCCTCCTCGGCGTCGCCGTCGATGGCGAGCACACGGAGCCGTCATCCGCCCTCGGCTATGGCCTGACGCTCGCCAAGGCTGCGGGCGCGCACCTGACGGTCCAGTCGGCCTCATGGCGCTTCACGGGCGATGATGCTTGGCTCGGTGACTTCGACGACGAGGGTTTCGCGAGGATCGACCAACGCCTCGACGCATTGGCACGGGCCGTCGCGGACCGCACCGCCGGGGACGCGAAACAGGCGGGTGTGATCTGCACGACGGAGGCGGGAAGCTTGTCTTATCCCGACCTCGTCAGCCGGTTGGCCCTTCGGGCACGCCTGCACGACCTGGTCGTCTTGGATGCCGGACCGCAATCGTTCGACATCGACCACGAGATGATCGAGAAGGCGCTATTGCTGAGCGGCCGCCCGGTCATCGCCGTACCGTCCGGGCATGGCCCGTTCCAGGCGCGGAAGGTGATCGTCGCCTGGGACGGCAGCGCCCAGGCCGCTCGCGCCGCCAACGATGCCATGCCGATCCTGCGCACGGCCGAAACCGTCGAAATCGTCGTCGTGGGCGACGAGGCGGAGATCGAGGCCTCGGTGCCGGGCGCCGAGTTCGCCCCCCACCTCGCGCGGCACGGCGTGAACGTGACCGTCAACGACCTGCCCAATTTGGGAGGCGTCGCGGACCGGCTGCGTGCCCAGGCCGGCCTGTTCCAGGCCGATCTGATCGTCATGGGGGCCTACCGGCATTCACGGGCGCGGGAGTTCCTGTTCGGCGGCGTCACCCGCGCGCTCCTGCGGAGCAGCCCGGTGCCGCTGTTCCTGTCCCACTGAGCGACTGACGCTCACGATGCCCGGGCGAAGCTCCTGGCGGACGGACGCAACCGTCAGCCTGACGCTCAGGGCCCGCTTGCTTGAGCGGCCGACTTCGTTTGCCCCTCCAGCGCGGATGGTCGAAGACGCAGCGCGCCCGGCCGTGCTTCGTGCCGCGAACCGGTCAGAGCTCGCGGATCTGCTGACCAGGGCGCAACTGCGCTCACCGACGGCCGGCTGCATCTGCGTGAAACGACAGGCCCGCGCGGGGGCCGCGCCTCGTGAGAGCAACCCATCAGAGCTGCGCCCGCGCGAGTTCCGCGATGGCACGGATCAGGCGGCGCACGTCCGCCGGATGCGGTCGAGGGGTTGATCGGTCGGTCAACGATCCGACCAGACCGTCGACGTAAATGGACGCGCCGGAATAGGCCAGCGTCCACTCCGGAAACCGGCGCCGCGAGACGTCCTCGTACGACATCACCTCGACCCCTCATCTCGCGGGTCGCGGCGGATGCTCTCCATCAGTTCGTCCACACCGGCGCGAGGTCCTTCGAGGATCTGCGCGAAGCGATTCCGCGACGCGACGAGCGCGCCCGTGATGTGAAGTTGCGCGTTCCTCGACTGGGACGTCTCGACGATGTTGCGAACGTCGTCGTCGGAACACGTCCGGCGGCTGACGTAGAGCAGCGAACCGTCCATGTTCCATCTCCGCGCAGTCACCCGTCCTATCGTGGCGACATCAGCCGCCGCAACCTAACCGCCGATCATGGCCGCATCGCCTTGAGGTAGGCCGTGAGGTTGGCGGCGTCGCCCGGCGCGAGCCGGAAGTCGGGCATCGCGGGGTGGCGCCGCCCCACGCCTTCGATCAGGACATCGGCGAGGTCGTCGATGGGGAAGCGCTTGGCGAGGGTGCGGAAAGGGGGCGCCGCGCGCATCGGGCTCGCGTCGTGCGCTTGGACGGCGTGACAGCGTGCGCAGACTGCGCGCGCGATGGCGCGGCCGCGCGCCGGAGAGGCATCCTGCGCTGCGGCCGGCATGGCGAGTCCGCACAGCGCAGCGGTCGTGCCGATGAGGATGTTCCGGGCGAACATCAGTGACTCATGAGGCTTGCGATGGGTGAGCGGTCGAAGATGTCGCGCGTGACGCCGCCGAACAGCCATTCGCGCAGGCGGGAATGGCCGTAGGCTCCCATGACGATCAAGTCCGCGTCCTGACGGAGGGAAAAGCGCAGGATCTCCGATCCGTCGTCGTCGACTGTATGGAGCAGGTGCGCGGCGGCATGGACGCCGTGCCGGGCGAGATGGCCGGTTACGGCCTCTGCACCCTCCTGCCGCGCATGCGCGCCGACCGTCGCGACCCAGACTTGGTCCGCGTTGCGCATGAAGGGCAGCGCGGCCGACACGGCACGCCGCGCCTCCGGGCCGTCCTTCCAGGCGACGACAATACGGACGGCCGCGAGGTGCGCGGTCCGTGGCGGCACGACGAGGACCGGCCGGCCGGCCTCCATCACGACAGGTCCGGGCGATACACCCAGCGGTCCCGGATCCTCGTCGCCCGGTCCCCGTCGGCTGACGACGACGAGATCCGCGGCGCGCGCCATCTCGATGAGATGCGTCACGGAGCCGGCGAAGCCCGAATGCCAGTCGGTGCGGATCCCGGTGCCGGCGCAGCGCTCGAAGGACGCGTGCGCCTGATCGAGGATGGCTTGAATCTGCTCCTTGTTCCGTCCCTCCCGCTCGATGGCGTCGTAGATGTCGCGGACCAGGATGGGGGCCGGCACCTCGTGGGCGGCCGCCCCCGTCAAGATCGCCCCGAAGCGTCGCGCGAGCCCGGCGGCGAGCCGGATCCGGTCCGGCGCGGCTTCGCCGAGATCGGCGGAAACGAGGATATTCGCATAGTCCAAGGCCGCCTCCCGGCTCCGTCGAGACCGTCGGAGCAATGCTTGTCCCGGCAGGGCTCCGTCGCCTTGATCCAGCGCAACGCGGAGGCGGCGCGCTTCCGGTCGCGCGAGGGCGCGGGTCGGACCGCATAAGAACGGCGCGTCTGGGCTCGGCTTCACGCGCGCGGCGTCGCGTTTGCCGTCGCGGCCGCTGGTGGCTCCGCACGGCGATCGCGCTTTCGGACGGTGCCTTGATCTGGATCACCGGCACCGGATCGCGCACGCCGTAACCTCCGCGGCATTGCCGGAGATCGTGCATGCTCGACGCAGAGGTGAGAGACCCGGCCAGGACGGCCACCGAGCCGCCGCGGCCCGAGTTGCGGTTGCTCCCTGCCCCGGAGGTCCTTGGCCCGGCCGCCCGGTCCGATCCTCACAAGGAGCAGGACGATCTCGCAACGGTCCAGCGTGCGATCGATCAGAGCATGCATGCCTCCGTCGCCCGCATGACGGCCGGCCTCTCGCCCGCGGCCCTGGCCGAGGCATGGTTCGATTGGGCGATCCACGCGGCCTTCTCACCGGGCAAGCAGGCGACGCTCGTCATCAAGCTCCTGCGAAAGCAGATGCGGCTCGCGCAGTTTGCGGCCCGGAGCGCCGTGCTTCAGGGTCACGCGGCGCCGTGCATCGATCCGCTTCCCCAGGATCACCGCTTCGATGATCGGGCCTGGCAGGTCTGGCCGTTCAGCTTCGCCTGCCAGTCGTTCCTGCTGACCCAGCAATGGTGGCACAACGCCACGACCGGCGTACCCGGCGTTTCGCGCGCCCACGAGAACCTCGTCGCCTTCGTGGCGCGTCAGGTTCTGGATGCCGCCTCGCCGGCGAACCTGTTTTGGACCAACCCGGTCGTGCTGGGCGAGACAGTGCGGACCGGCGGCGCGAACCTCGTGACAGGCCTGGTCAACGCCGCCGAGGATGCCGCGCGCGCGGCCCAACGTCTGCGGCCGGTGGGCGTCGACGCCTTCCCGGTCGGCAGCGCGGTGGCGGTCTCGCCCGGCAAGGTTGTGTTCCGCAACCGGCTGATCGAGCTGATCCAGTATGCGCCGAGCGTGGCCGCGGTCAGGCCGGAACCGGTGCTGATCGTGCCAGCCTGGATCATGAAATTCTACATCCTCGACCTGTCGCCCGAGAACTCCTTGGTCCGGCACCTCACGGCCCAGGGCCACACCGTCTTCATGATCTCCTGGCGCAACCCCAGTCCGAAGGACCGGGACATGTCCTTCGACGATTATTGCCGGCTCGGCGTGATGGCGGCCCTCGATGCCGTTTCGGCCATCGTTCCCGGACACACGATCCACGCGGCCGGGTATTGCCTGGGCGGCACGCTGCTCGCCATCGCGGCCGCCGCGATGAGCCGGGACGGCGACGGCCGCCTCGCTTCGCTCAGCCTCTTCGCCGCGCAGCTCGACTTCACTGAGGCCGGAGAGCTGACGCTGTTCATCGGCGAGAGCCAGATCAGCTTCCTGGAGAGCCTGATGTGCAGCCAGGGCACCCTCGATGCCCGGCAGATGGCCGGCGCCTTTCAGCTCCTGCGTTCGAACGACCTGATCTGGTCACGGCTCGTCCGCGATTATTTGCTGGGACGGCGGCAGCCGATGACCGACCTGATGGCCTGGAACGCCGACGCGACCCGCCTGCCGGCGCGCATGCACGCCGAATATCTGCGCGGCCTGTTCCTCGACAACGATCTCGCGGAGGGGCGTTTTCAGGCGGCGGGCCGGCCGGTCTCGGTCACCGACATCCGCGCCCCGATTTTCGCGGTGGGCACGGAGCGCGACCACGTGGCGCCCTGGCGATCGGTGTTCAAGATCCACCCCCTCGCCGATACCGACGTGACCTTCGTCCTCGCCAGCGGCGGACACAATGCCGGGATCGTCGCGCCCCCGGGCCGCCCGCATGGCCGCTACCGGATCCGGACCACGCGGGCGAGCGACCATTACCGCGATCCCGACACCTGGATCGCGCAGACGCCGCAGGACATTGGCTCCTGGTGGCCGGCCTGGGCCGCGTGGCTGGCCGAGCGGTCGGGTCCACCCGTCTTGCCGCCGGCGATGGGCGCGCCAGCCTCGGGCTATGTGGTGCTCGGGGATGCCCCTGGTACCTATGTGCTGGAGGCCTGAGCGGAAGGCCCGATGGAACCGCTCCGCTTCATCGAGAACCGTACCTTCCCCGAGATCGCGGTGGGCGACACCGCCAGTCTCACCCGTACCCTCCGGGCACAGGACATCAGCCTGTTTGCCCTGGCGTCGGGCGACGTGAACCCCACCCATCTCGACCGGGACTATGCCGCGACGGACCGTATCCACGGGGTGATCGCGCACGGCTTCTGGGGCGGATCCCTGATCTCCGCCGTGCTCGGAACCGAATTGCCGGGACCTGGGACGGTCTATCTCGGGCAAACCCTGAAGTTCCTGCGCCCGGTCCGGATCGGCGACAGCGTGACGGCGCGCGTCACCGTGCGCGAGAAGGATGCCGCCAACAACCGGCTCCGCCTCGATTGCGTCTGCCTGAACGGGCAGGGCGAGACGGTCATCACCGGCGAAGCCGAGGTGCTGGCGCCCATCGAGAAGGTACGTCGACCGCGCGTCCTGCTGCCGGAAGCCCATCTGCACGAGCGGGGCCTGCACTGGGCTCGCCTGATCGAGGCGGCGCGTCGCTTCGCCCCGGCAAAGACGGCCGTCGTCCACCCCTGCGACGCAGCCTCCTCGAAGGAATGCGCGCCGCGCGAGAGGCCGGGCTGATCGTACCGGTGCTCGTGGGGCCACGGCCGAAGATCGAGTCCGCGGCGCAGGCGGCAGGTGTCGATCTAAACGGAATCGAGATCGTCGAGGCGCCCCACAGCCACGCCGCGGCGGAGAAGGCGGTCTCCCTTGCCCGCGCGGGCCAGGCGGCGGCCTTGATGAAGGGGCGCTCCACACCGACGAGATCCTGGTGGCCGCCATGTCCCGGGCGACGGGCCTGCGAACCGAACGGCGCATGAGCCACGTCTACGCACTCGACGTGCCGAGCTACCCCAAGCCGCTTTTCCTGACGGATGCCGCCGTCAACATCGCGCCGAGCCTGGAGCAGAAGCGCGACATCGTGCAGAACGCCGTCGACCTCGTCAGAGCGCTCGGCATCGCGCAGCCCAAGGTGGCGATTCTCTCGGCGGTCGAAACGGTCTCCACCAAGCTCGGCTCGACCCTCGACGCGGCGGCCCTGTGCAAGATGGCCGAGCGCGGGCAGATCACCGGCGGTCTGGTCGACGGGCCACTGGCTTTCGACACCGCCATCTCCCGCGCTGCCAACGACGCCAAGACCCTCGTGTCGCCGGTCGCGGGCGATGCCGACATCCTCGTGGTGCCGGACCTCGTGTCCGGCAACATGCTCGCCAAGCAGCTGATCCATCTCGCGGGCGCCGACGCCGCGGGTCTCCTGCTCGGCGCGCGCGTCCCGGTCATCCTGACAAGCCGCTCCGACAGCACGGCGGCGCGTTTGGCCTCCTGCGCCCTCGCGCAACTCTTCAGCCACCGGGCCGGGCCTTGAGGCGGTCAGTCGAGTGGTTCCTGGCGGACCGGAGCCGGACGGACCACAGAGGCCGGCTTCTCCGTCACCCAGAGGGGCCTGCAGAGGGACAGGATCTCCGCGCGCAGGGCCTCCAACGGCCACTCGGCCGCGAGGGTGCGCCATGACGCGAGCGGACCGCAACCCCGCGCGACCTGCGCGGCCAGGACCGCGGCCGTCGCGTCCGAGGGATCACCTTCGCGCGCGGCTATACGATGCGCGAGGGTCCCGGCGGGCGCCTCCAGCCAGATGCCTAGGAACGGTGCGCCGCGCTCCCGGGCCACGGCCTCGATCCGCGCCCGTTCCTCGGGACGATCAAACACCGCGTCCGCCACGGCGCCGTGGCCCGCATCGAGGATGCGGCCGGCCTCGTGGCGCAAGGTCGCGTAGACCCGGTCCGACATGGTGGGGCCGTAGGCTGAGTCCGGTAGACGGGTGAGGGCGCCGACGCCGTGCAGATGCTTGCGAATGCGGTCGCTCGACAGAACGCGGGCGCCCGGGGCCGGCCCGATCCAGGGCGCAGCCGCCGCCGCGACGCTCGATTTTCCCGACCCGCTGAAGCCACCGACCGCCAGCAAGGTCGGGGAAACGTCCGTGAGCAGAGCCGTCGCGAGGTCGAGATAGGCCCGAGCTTCCGCGGTCCCCGCTCCCTCCGACTGGGCTGCCGTGACATGGGCGCGGATCACGGCACGGATGGCCATCAGGAACGGAAGCAGGCCGATTCCATCGGTCTCGTCCGCAGCGTCGAGGTACCGGTTCAGCAGCAGGTTCGCGAGGTCGGGTCGTTCGCGGTGCCAGAGATCCATCAGCAGGAAGGCGAGGTCGTACAGGACGTCAATCGTCGCGATGGTGTCGCTGAACTCGACACCGTCGAACGGCATCGGCTTGCCCTCGAACAGGCAGATGTTGCGCAGGGTGAGATCGCCATGGCAGCGGCGGATCTTGCCGGCGGCGCGGCGGGCATCGAGCAGCGGGGCATGAAGCGCCAGCGTGGCCTTGAACCGCGCCGCGAGACCCTGCGCCGACTTGGCCGGGACCAGACCGGTCGCCCGCAGCGCGGCATCGTTCATGTCGATGACAGCCGCCATGGCGTCGGCCCCGCCGCACTGGCGGAAGATTTCCGCCTCGGCATGGAAAGCCGCCAGCGCGTGCGCGAGATCTTCTATGTGGCTCGGCCTGAGACGCCCGTCCAGCGCCATCGCGTCGAGCAGGTCGGCGTCGGGGAAGCGGCGCATCTCGACGACGGCATCCACGAGGTCCCCGGACCCGTCGAAGACCAGGGCGCCGTCCGGTTTGCGGGTGATCCGGCGGGCGGCGACGTACAGCGCGGGCGCGGTGCGGCGGTTGAGCGCCACCTCCGCGGCACAGGCGGCAAGGCGCCGTTCGGGACTCGTGAAATCGAGATAGGGAAGCGCACGGCGCGCTTCAACTTGAACACGCGATCCCCCGCCAGGAACAGGTGGGAAATGTGGGTCGAGATGGTCTCGACTGTCCCCGCATCCGCCAGGGCCTGCCTCAGGAACGTCGCGACCGGGTTCTGGTCCTCGGGCGGCATCGAATCGGTCCGTTGCGAAATCAGGCCGGGCTCGACCGGTGCCGCCGCCGCGCCGGGACCCAGCCCGGCCCGGACGCGCCGTGATTGCCGAGAACGAAGGGCTTCACCAGTTCGGCCAGCGCCAGATAGGTGACCGTGATCGCCAGGATAGCCAGAAGGACGGGGGCGGGGGGCGGCACGAAGCCGAACCAGGCGCCCATCGGCGTGAACGGCAGCGCCAGGGCGACCGTGAGGGCGGCGAGCGACGAGACAATGAGGGCGGTGCCCGGCCGATCGCACCAGGGCCGACCGCTCGTGCGGATGACGAAGATCACGAGGATCTGCGTTGCCATCGATCTCGAGAAACCAGGCCGTGCGGAAAATCTCCGGCGAAACCCCGAAGACGATCAGCAGCAATCCGAAGGTTAGGAGATCGAACACGGAGGACAATGGCCCCATCACGGAGGCGAAGCGGACGAGGCGACCCATATCCCAGAGTTGCGGTTCGGCGGTGGCCTCGGGCCTGACCCCGTCGAAGGGGATGCCGACCTCGGACAGGTCGTAGAGCAGGTTGTTCAGCAGGATCTGCGTCGGGAGCATCGGCAGGAACGGCAGGGCCACCGAGGCGGCGGCCATGGACAGCATGTTGCCGAAGTTCGAACTCGCGCCCATGCGCACGTATTTCAGGATGTTGGCGAAGGTCCGTCGCCCCTCCGCGACACCGTCGGCCACGACCTCCAGATCCGGAGCCAGCAGGATCATGTCGGCCGCGGCCTGCGCGACGCCGGTGGCGCCCTCCACCGACAGGCCGATGTCGGCCTGTCGCAGGGCCGGGGCGTCGTTGATGCCGTCGCCCAGGAAGCCCACCACCGCCCCGTCGGCCTTCAGGGCGCGGACCACCCGCACCTTCTGGTCGGGCGTGAGGCGTCCGAACGCGTCGACCGCGCGCACGCGCACGGCCAGGGCCTCGTCACTCAGCGCCGCGAGTTCGGACCCGGACAGCGTCGTCTCATCGGCGAGTCCGACGAGGCCCGCGAGGCGGTGCACCACGATCGGATCGTCGCCGGACAGGATCTTCACTCGCACGCCCGCCGCCGCGAGGCGGGCCACTGCCGCGGCCGCAGTCGCCTTGGGCGGATCCGCGAAGGCGCAGAAGCCCTCCAGAACCAGGGCGGTCTCGTCCATGGCCGCGGCGCCGACCGAGCCGTCGCGCGAAGCCACCGCGATGCTGCGCATGCCGTCGCGGGCGAGTGCACGGACGCGCTCGAGCGCCTCCGCGCGCGCCGCCTCCGTCAGGGTCACGCACCCTTCGCCGTCGCGTCGTCGCGTGCACAGAGCCAGTACCGCCTCCGGCGCCCCCTTCACGATCAGGAGCGCCCCTTCGGGGCCATCCGCCAGAACGGAGCCGGTGCGCCGGGCGAAATCGAAGGCGCGCCGTCCGGCGAGATGCCAGCCGGCGGCGGCCTCGGGGACGGCGCGGGTGAGGGCGGCGTCGAGGGAGCCGCGGTCTCCGCCGAGATCGGCCGCGATGGCGGCGAGCTGGGCTGCCCGCGGATCGTCGCGGCCGGCTCCGTCGAGACTGCGGCTGAGCGCGATTTCCGCAGCGGTCAGGGTGCCGGTCTTGTCGGTGCACAGGACCGTCATCGCGCCGAGGTCGTGGATCGCGGCGAGCCGCTTCACGATCACCCTCCGCTGGGCCATGCGCATCGCCCCCGCGCCAGCGTCACCGTCGTGATCATCGGCAGGAGTTCGGGGTGAGTCCCACCGCCAGCGCGACAGCGAACAGCAGCGAATCGAGGAGGGGCCGGCCGAAGGCCACCCGCAGCGCCAGCACGCCGACCACGAGGGCGATCGTCAAGCGGGCGACGACCAGACCGAACTCACGCAGATCTCGCTGGAACGGCGACGCATTCGGCGTCTCCTCGAGGGATGCGGCCGCGGCGCCGAACATCGTCGCCCGGCCGGTGGCGGCGACCAGCGCGACGGCTTCCCCAGTCTGCGCCACGGCACCGCGGAACAGCGCGTTGGAGGCCTCCGCGGGGTCGGTGGCCATGACGAGGCCGGGCGCCTTCTCGACGGGATACGGCTCGCCGGTCAGCGCCGCTTCCGCCGCCGTGAACGCGTTGCTCTCGACGATCAGGGCATCCGCCGGGACGATGTCGCCAGCCCGGACGCGGACGAGATCGCCCGGCACCACGCCTTCGACCGGGATCGTCAGGAAGGCGCCGTCCCGACGGACCTCCGCCTTGAGGGCGACCGAGCGGCGCAGGGCGTCCGCGGCCTTGAGGGCGTGCCCCTCCTGGACAGTGTCGAGCCCGATCGACAGCGCCAGGATGACCGCGATGATCGCGCCGCCGATCCAGTCGCCGGATAGGCCTGAAACGAGAGCCGCCACCAGAAGGATCAGCGCAAGGGGCTCGAGAAGGCGCCGGAGGATGGCGCGCAGGCTGCTGTCGACGGCGGCCGGAGCGTCGGCATTGGTCCCGTAGCGCGCGAGGCGACGGGCGGCCTCTTCGGAAGACAGGCCGTCGAGGTCGCAGGCGAGCGTCGATGCAAGGGCGGCCGGGGTCCGGGTCCAGAAATCCGCGCGCGCGGGAGCAGGGGGCTCATCGCGTCGCCGGCCCATACCGGGTCGCCACCCGTGGCGCGGCACGCGCGACTTGGCAGCGTCTGAGCCGGCGGGTGCGACGATCATATGGAGCCTCGGTCGTCGGTCTCGGGCAGGGACCAGCGGGATCGACGACATCGAAGGTCCAGCAGGACCCGCTCGGCCCTCGCCGCCCCGGTCACTGTGATGCGCCGCCGTGTCCCGGCGCCTTGATCCACCTCAAGGGCGCCGCCGGAGCCGCGCCGGATCGGGTGAGTCAAAGGCGGGCCCGGAAGTCGATACGGGGCTTGGCACGGATCCGCGCCCCGCCGCGGGACGGTAGGCTGGACGCCTCGGACTTCGGTTGGACGGGGATGCGGCGATCGCCGGCGGCCTTCCGGTACAGAGCCCGAGGGCAGTGGCCGGTGCCACCGTCACCGAAGCCCCGGCCGCATTGCAGTTGCCCAGGAGCCCGCCGTCAGGAACTCGGCAATCCGGACGGCTCGGGCAGGCGCATCAGGGGCTCGCCGACGCGCAGGCGTGCGCCCTCGTGGAGAGCCGGACAGAGCGCGAAGCCCGCCGGCGCGAGAACCACGATGGTCGAGCCGTGCTCGAACCAGCCCATCTCGTCGCCCTTGGCGAGGCGCGCCCGGCAGGGCAGCGTCCGGCCGCCGGTCGCGCGCAGGGCGCCCCCTCGGGCAGGAAGCCGAGACGCAGGCCCGCCACCAGGATCGCCGCCACCGGGACGAGGGTGACCGCGTGGTGGCCCGCCGCCAGACGCAGCCGAAGGACCGCGCGCTCGTTGCGGCAGAACAGCGCCTCCACGCGCTTGAGCGCGATCGGGTTCACGTTCCAGG
This sequence comes from Methylobacterium phyllosphaerae, assembly GCA_050632685.1. Classification (GTDB taxonomy): domain Bacteria; phylum Pseudomonadota; class Alphaproteobacteria; order Rhizobiales; family Beijerinckiaceae; genus Methylobacterium; species Methylobacterium phyllosphaerae_A. The sequence goes on along the minus strand of JBOEFT010000002.1, from coordinate 2,030,672 downwards.
TGTCGCCCCAGATGTGCCGGACCGACTCGATCTGCAGGTCATGGGGCGCGTGGAAGCGGTGGTACATCCCGGCGGTCAGTCGCAGCGTTGCGTAGCAGCCCCCTCGTGGGCGTGCGCCAGTTCCTCGTCCCCACCCAGGAGATCGCCGAGCCGGTAGGACAGGCCCTTGATCTGGAACAGGCGCCCGGCCTCGATCCGGCCATGGGCGCCCAGGATCGCGTCGCTGGGGCTCGTGAGGAGTGCGGGATCGCTCGCGATCGGCCGAGCGCCGGGGCGCAGGGCACGGACGAAGGCGGCGTGCAGGCTGGGGAAGCGAGTCACCTGCGCGTCGCGGAGGTCGACGTCGCAGAACAGCCGCCACGTCGCGATCGAAAGGTCGCGTACCAGCGGCTGCTCGATCCGGCTGAACCAGCCCATGAATCGGGTGGCGAGGCGGCGCGGCAGGCGATTGGTCAGCAGGAAGTTGAGATCCTCCTGCGCGCCAACCCGCGCCAGAACCGTCCGCAGCCGGGATCGGGACACCGTCATCATGCCGCAAACCGCCTCCGATAGGGCGCGGGACGATGTCCACGCTCCTCGTCACCCTGTCCGCCACTGTCGCCGCCGCGGTGCTCGCCCTGCCGCGGGCCGCCGAGCGCCTCCAACTGTCGCGGGCGAAACACCGCTCGCTGACCGGCCACGCCCGAATGGCGCGGCGCGTCGCCGGGCTCATCCCGCACTACGCCTATTCCGAGCGCGCGTTCTTCCGCACCGACGATCCGGACGAGGCGGTGGCCCTCCGGCGTGAGGCGGGATTCGCGCGCCTGTCCGATCTGTTCCGGACCCGCTTCCCGCGGACCCGGGCCGAGACCGAGGCGGTCCGCGACGGACTCTCGGACCTCCAGTTCACCGGGCTCTACCGGGTGCCGTTCCAGTACGCCCGGCACGTCCGTGCGCATCTGGGAACCGGCGCCTTCGCGGCCTCCGCAGAGGGCGTGACGGTCACGGATCTCGACGGCAACGTCTTCTACGACCTCGCCGGCTCCTATGGCGTGAACCTGTTCGGCGTGGATTTCTACCGCGCCTGCCTGGAGGACGGGACCGCGCGGGTCTCGGCCCTCGGCCCGGTGCTCGGACCACTGCACCCGGTCGTCACCGGCAATGTCACGCGGCTCAGGGCGATCTCGGGCCTCGACGAGGTCTCGTTCCACATGTCCGGCACCGAGGCGGTCATGCAGGCGGTGCGTCTGGCCCGCTACCACACCGGCCGCCGCCGGATCGTCCGGCTCTGCGGGGCCTATCACGGCTGGTGGGGCGAGGTTCAGCCCGGCATCGGCAACCCCGTGCCCACCCGTGACACGCTGACCCTCGCCGACATGTCCGAACGGACCCTCCGGGTTCTGGCGAGCCGTCGGGACGTCGGCTGCGTTCTGGTCAATCCGCTTCAGGCGATGCACCCCAATGCCGGCGCGCCGGCCGATTCCGCTCTGGTCGACAGCGGACGCAGGGCGTCGTTCGACCGTGCGGCCTACACCCGCTGGCTGCAGGAATTGCGGGCCGTGCAGCGCCCGCGGCATCGTGTTGATCCTGGACGAGGTGTTCCTCGGCTTCCGCCTCGCCCGGGGCGGGGCGCAGGCGTATTTCGGCCTGCGCGCCGACATGGTCACCTACGGCAAGACGCTCGGCGGCGGGCTGCCCGTCGGGGTCCTGTGCGGTCGCTCCGACCTGATGCGGCGTTATCGGGAGGACCGCCCGGTCGACATCTGCTTCGCCCGCGGGACCTTCAACGCCCACCCCTACGTGATGGGCGCGATGGCCGCGTTCCTGGACCGGCTCGACAGTCCGGCGGTCGCCGCCCTCTACGCCGGCCTCGACGCGACCTGGGACGGACGCGCACGGCGCCTGAACGATCTGTTGGCGGAAGCCGGCCTGCCGGTGCGGGTCGCTGCCCTGTCGACGGTCTGGACGGTCCTGTACACCAAGCCGTCGCGCTACAATTGGATGCTGCAATTCTACCTGCGCGCCGAGGGGCTGGCCCTGTCGTGGGTCGGGACCGGACGCATGATCTTCAATCTCGCCTACGACGACGCGGCCTTCGAGGCCGTCGCGGCACGCTTCGTGGCGGCGGCGCGGGCGATGCAGGCGGACGGCTGGTGGGACGCCGGGGCGCCGAGCGACAGGGCGATCCGCCGGTCGATCCTGCGGGAGGTCGCCGCGATCCGGCTCGGAAAGCTCGGCGCGCGCCTGGGCCTGCGCGCGCCGGAGCAGGGCTGAGCCGCGCAGTGGGCGGCCCGGCTCAGCCCCGACCGGATCTCAGGCGCCCCGTTCGTGCGGTTCCTGCTCCTCGACCAGCTCGCCGTGCAGGAGCGCCAGGGGCGCCCTGTGGTAGAGCTTGATGTCGTGGAACGGATCCGTGAGGATCTTGGTGACCCAGACGAGGCCGGTCTGCAGATCGCGTTGGACGAAGAGCTGCATCATCCGAAACAGCAGGCCCGCGAGCGCCAACCACAGCCAGATCCAGCCGACATTGCGGATGAGGTCCGCGGTCGTCTGATGGGGCGAGATCAACCCGAACAGGCTGGGGTCGAAGTACAGCGGCAGGGGTGACAGCGCCCAGATCGCCAGGAGCACGACCTTCCGCTGGAGGTTGTAGCCGACCTTGATCTCTTCCTTGTGCTCGTGCGTGGCGTCGTTGACGTGGTCGTAGCCCTTGGGCTCGAAGAACAAGTGGCCCGCCTGACGGGAGGTCATCGCCACGAGCCAGCCGATCAGGGCCGCCGTGGCCGGGTCCTTGAACGCCAGCGCGTAGGCGACCAGGAAGCTGATGGCGCTGACAACGTGCAAACTCTGATTGACGCGGTTGTGGTGATAGTACCGATGGTCGTCCCAGCGCTGCACGCGCAGCGCCTCCAGAAAGCTCGCCATGGTGTGCGTCCCTGATCGGAGGGTTGTGGGCTGGTCGAGGGTGATCCGCGCTCAGGCGTCACGCTTGCGCAGGCGCAGGAGGGAGAAGTGGCCGAGGGGCGGCAGCGCCCGGCGCTCGACGATCTCCACGGGAGCCCCCGCGGCCCAGGCGGCGTAGCGGTTCCAGGCGAATTCTGTCCGCCAGCCAAGGCGGCTCGTCACCGGCGCAAGGGCGTGCTCAACGGCGCGGCGCAGACCCGCCTCGGCACCGATCCGCGTGGTGATGACGATCTCGCCACCGGGGCGCAGCACGCGGGCGAACTCGTCGAGGGCCGTCTCGGGATTGGGGACCGCCGTGACGACGTACTGGGCGACGACCACGTCGAAGGACGCGTCGGCGAAGTCGAGGTGCTCGGCATCCATGACGGCGAGGCGCTCGACGTTGCGCAGGCGCATCCGCGCCACGCGCTGGCGCGCCTTCTCCAGCATGGGTGCCGAGATGTCGATCCCGACGATGCCGTGGGCGCGGCGGTACGCCGGAAGGGACAGGCCGGTGCCGACGCCGACCTCCAGGATCCGACCGCCGATCCGTTCCGCTGCCGCGGCCGCCAGCGTCCGGCCCTGCGCGAAGACCGGCCCGAAGACGAGGTCGTAGACCGGCGCCCAGCGGCCGTAGGCCTTGGCGACGCCGTCGCGGTCGAGATCGGCGCCGAGGGCGCCCGCGCGCGACGGACCGGTGTCGTGCATTCCGATGGCCATGGGTGTCCTGTCTCGTTGTCGGCAAGGTCGGAAGACCGGCGGCTTCGTCCAGCCGCCGGCTGCGGGTCTCGGTCGGACGTCCCGGATCAGGTCGGGTCCCGCGAGACGGGGAGCCCGTCGCGGCCCGTCCCCGAAGACCGGCCGCCCGCCGGCTGTCGCGGGAGGCGCGGGCCGATTAAAACAAGCGGGCGTGCGAGAGGCGGGATCTTGGGGCGCACCACGCCGCCTGGACCATCATCGACCCCACGTCGCCTCTCCGGGCAAGTCTTTCCGCCGGCAAAGCTATGGCGATCGTTTGACAACGTTGTGACAAGTTCATCATGACGCGAGAGATGTATTCACTTCGTTGGCAAATTATCGGCTTGCGGCGTGAAACATCTGGGATGATTGTGAGGCGCGCAATCAGAGGCGCCGGTTTTGCTTTATCGTCCCACCGCGCAGCCGACGCGATGCGCTCGGCCGATCATGTCCCGTTCACGATGCCCGCATCCCCCTGCGCTTGCGATCTCGTCGCGGATCCGCAAATGCGCGATGTTGTGAGGGCGAGAAGTCTCGACGTCGCTGCTTCGACATCTTCTCGCCCTGATATCGACGAGTTGTGACCCGGTATCCCCACCGGGAAAGGGCGCGACGACGCGCCGGAGGAGTATTTCGCGTGATCGAGAATTTGCTGCGTCAGACCTTCGCGGTGGCGGCCATCGCCGGGATCGCCCTCAGCGCCGGGCAGGCGCAGGCCGCGCAATGCGGGAACACGGCAGGCGGTTTCGAGGCGTGGAAGCGTCAGTTCGCCGATGAGGCGCGCGGCCGGGCCAGTGCGGCGAGCCTCGCGGCCCTGCAGACCACCACCTACTCCACCGCCACCATCTCGGCGGACCGCGGGCAGCACAGCTTCAAGCTGTCGCTGGACCAGTTCCTCGCCAAGCGCGGCGGGCCGACGATCGTCTCGCGGGGACGTGCCCTGAAGCGGCAGAACGCGGCCCTGTTCGAGTCGATCGAGCAGCGCTACGGCGTGCCGCCGGGTCCGCTCCTGGCGATCTGGGGCATGGAGACCGGGTTCGGCGCCGTCCGCGGCAACGTTAACACGCTGTCGGCGGTGGCCACGCTCGCCTACGATTGCCGCCGTTCCGAATATTTCACGGATCAGCTCTACGCGGCCCTGACCCTCGTCGATCGCGGTCTGCTGACGGCGAACACCCGCGGCGCGGCGCATGGCGAGGTCGGCCACACCCAGTTCCTGCCGAAGAACGTGCTCGCCTACGGCACCGGCGACCTCAACAACGTGGGGGCCGCCCTGTCGTCCACGGCCAATTTCCTGAAGGCCCATGGCTGGCGCGCCGGCGCGGGCTACCAGCCCGGAGAGCCCAACTTCGCGGCGATCCAGGGCTGGAATGCCGCCCCGGTCTACGAGAAGGCGATCGCGCTGCTCGGACGCCAGATCGACAACGATTAGTAGCTCATCGGCCTCAATCGGCCGACGAAGACTGCAACCAATAGACGGCGATACGCCTAAAAATGGTCTCGATCGGTCCAAGATCGACCATCGCATCGCCCCAGAAAAGCCGGCCCGACCCCGCTGTTTCCGCTTGAGCGGGGCCGGTCCGCCCGTCGTGATTCCTCCCGGTGATGGGAGGTCGGCGGTCGGCGTGCCCTGTTCCGAGACGAGGAGCATGGGCATCCGCATGGCTGTCGAATCCGTATCGCCGGACGGCCTCACGATCCGGACTGCGCGGCGCGCCTGGGTGGCGCCCTTCATGGTGATGAGCGGCGCCATCGGGCTGGCGGCCGTCGGCGCTGTCACCCTGAATCGCATCCCGTCCCCCGGGACCGTCGTCGCCCGGCCGGACATGCCGGCCCCGGCGCCGATCGCGGAGGTGCCGGCCGAGGCGCCCGCCACCGAGGCCAGTGCCACCGGGATCCCGGATCGCGAACCCGCGCCTGAGGTGATCGGTGGATCCCTGTCGCGGTGGGCCTGGAACCAGATCGAACCGCCCGCCCTCACGTCCGAGGCGGCTCCGGAAGCCAATTCCGAGCCCGGCGCGCAGATCGCCGAGCCGCCGCGGGCCACGATGGTCGTCCCGCTGCCCATGCCTCGCCCGCCCGAATTCCGGAACTCCGCTGGCGCCGGCCTCGCCCGCCGGTCCGAGCGGCGCATGGCGCGGCGCGAGGCGCCGCCTGCGGCCCAATCCCTGCCGAAGCCTGACGAGCGTTCGTTCCTGGAAAAGCTGTTCGGCATCGAGCACGCGCCGGCCCTGGCCTACACGGCGCTGGAGAGCAGACCCGCCGACGTGGCGCCGCAGCGGCGCATCTCTCCGCCGCTCGCACCCGCCCGGGAGCCGAGTGCCACGGCCGGGATCGCCGTCTACAACATCGCCGCCAAGAGCGTCACGCTGCCGAACGGCGAGCGCCTGGAGGCGCATTCCGGCCTCGGCGAGGGCCTGGACGATCCCCGCCTCGTCAACGTGCGGATGCGCGGGCCGACGCCGCCCGGCACCTACGACCTCACCGAGCGCGAGCAGCCGTTCCACGGTGTCCGGGCGATCCGACTCACGCCGGTCGGCGGCAACGAGGCCGTCTACGGCCGCGTCGGCCTGCTGGCGCACACCTACATGCTGGGTCCGCGGGGTGATTCGAACGGCTGCGTGTCGTTCCGCGACTACGACCGGTTCCTTCAGGCCTTCCTGCGCGGCGAGGTCCAGCGCCTCGTTGTCGTCAGCGGCACCCAGGATGCGCTGCCGAGCCTCGCCGCCGGCACCGTGACCACCCGCATGGCCCGCAACGGCGGCTGACGCCGTCCGGGTTGCGGCGACAGACAGGAGCGCCCTGCGAATCGATCGGGGCGTGCCGAAGCCGGTCTTGACCGGCAGCACCGTGCTCAGCAGCGGTGAGAGAGCCGATCCAAGACCTCACACTCTGCCCGGCATAAGATGCCAAAGTGACTGGCGTCGCGGTTGCCGGTCACGCCGGGTCGCTCAGAATCCGACGCGGCCGAGGGCCGGGAGCTTGATCGCCGGCCGACGCAGATCGATCCCGGCGACGCCGCCGAGAAGGTTGACCTCGATGCCCTCGACCCAGCCGAGCGTCAGCCCGGCGTAACCGCCGAGATTGATCCGAATGCCGGTGCGCGAGGGGGTCGGGCCGAGCCAGCGGCCATCGTACGGGAAGTCCTTGCCGATCGCTGTCGTCGGGAGGCTGGCCCGGATCTCCGGAACCGCCGCCATGACGGCGGCCACGAAGGTGTTGGAGTTCGGACCGGGCCAGACGACATAGTCGCCCGGTCGACCATAGCGGTACCCGGCTACAGCCTGACGGATCCGCGGAAGCATGGCTTCCGCCTCCGGCCCGTCCGCGGCGGCCACGATCGTCGGCGCATTCCCGAACCACCGCCCGTCCGGAACGAAGCGGTCGACCCAGATCGGCTGGCCCCAGGCGGTGTAGTCGAACCGGTTGTAGGAACGCGCGTCGCGATCCTTGACGACGATCCAGCTATGCGTGGCCACAATGCCGCGCCAGCTCACGGTCCGCGCAGAGAAGATGCGCATCACGGCCCCGGGATGGTCCTCGGCCGGCGGCAGCAGACCGACGCTTGAGCGATCCGCGAGACGCCAGTCTCCGCTCGCGCGCATCGCGTAGAGAAAAGCGGAAATCGCCACCGGCACAAGAAACAGCGCGGCGAACGCGAGGACGGCGATCCTGAACAGGGTCACGGGCAAGCCAGATCCGGAGGAGACGGTCCGGATGTAAGCATGGCATATGCCGAGGAGAATGCGGCCGAACCGACCGGACCTTCAGTCCACGACGGCCAGCGCGTCGAGAAGCAGCGTTGCGGCGAGGAGATCGGCACATCCGCCTGGGCTGAGGCGCGCGGCCACGAAGGCGTGGTGGATCGCAGCCGCGCGGTCCCGCCAGCCCGGCCCGGCGATCCCGCCGGCCTCGAGAAACGCCGCCGCTTCCGCCCGCGCGCCGATGAGTCCCTGCGCCCCGCCGCGGTGAAGCAGGTTCGTATCGTCGACTACTGCCAGGAGAGCGAAGAAGCACTGCACGCGCGCCGCCTCGGGATTTTCGGGCAGACAGGCACGGCCTTGCCGCAGCGCCGGCAGTCCGACCGTGCGGATCGTCGGGAAGCCGGCTGCCGCCTCGGCGCTGGCCCCGCCGACGCCGAACCGGCGCGCCGCACGGCCGCCATGGCTCACCAGAGAGACCGGGGCATGGGCAATGGCTCCGCCCCAGAGTTGGCCGACGCGTTTGGCCTGCGCCTCGGCGGTCGCGCGTCCAGCACCAGGGACGCCGGCAGCCGCGCAGATCAGGCCGAGGAGAAGATGGCGCCGCGATGCGCGTTCACGCCATCGGTCGCCCGCATCATTGCGGCCTCGGCGCGAATCCCGATGGCGCGGAGTTCCGCCATCTCCGCTCGCCGGCCGCCGGCCGCGACCAGGTCGGCGAAGAACGGCCAGATCGCCGCCGCGCTGCGGCGGAGCGTCTCCGCGTCCATGTCATCGTGGCTGCCGGAATCGACCGGACTGACGAGGCCGGGCTTGGGCCAGGTCTCCAGCTCGCCGATGAGCGCCGCGTGGGCGAGATCCGCGACTTGCTCGGCCCAGGCTGTATTGACGCCGCCCGAGCCGGCAATCGACGCGGTCAAACTCGGATCGTCGCGCAGGATGACGCCTCGCCTTGAGTTTTGCCGGCGGAGCCGGGATGGGGTTAGGGGCACGACGTATACTGGATGGCACCAGCGCATCCACAGGCGCCCGAGCCCCTTCGCGTCGGTGAGGGGAGGCAGAGGCGTTGTGACCTGGGATAAGGCACGTCAGCGGCAGGCGCCATGGCGCACCGCCGGGCGCGCCGCGACGTCGAACGGCCGATCGGTGCTCGGAGACCTTAGGGAGACCATATTCGAGATCAGTGGACGCGCCCCGGATGTCCCGACGCGCGGGGACGCCGATCACCGCGGTCGCAAACGACGGTGCGTGGTCCGGTATGGAGCGATCGAGCTCCGGTTTCGGGATCCGGAAGGCTTCGTCGTCGATCAGGCAATCGCAGATCGGGCGGCGCCGCGAGCGCCGTCTGGATTTGATCCTGATTGATTTTCAATCACAAATTTGACGACGGAAATTTTCAAATCCATCGCCTCTTTTTGACAGTGATCAATGTCGCGAAGCACAAGCACGGAGTCGAAGTGCGATGAACCGAGCGATGCAACTTCACTGGTCGCTGTTCTCGGACGCCTGTATCGTCGAGATCGGTCCGAGATTTAGTCCGCTCACAACCAAGCGGGACGGCTGGAACACCGTCGTCATCGGTCACGCATCCCGCGACAGAATCGATCAGGACGTAATGCGACCAGACATTCGACCGGATCGCGGCTGTCGACTGCGTCTGGACGGACGGGTCGATCGCCGGTGCGGTTCAGATGGAGTGCCGCGGCAGGTTGGACGCATTCATCGCCACCCACATCATCGAGCACGCCCCCAACATCGTTGGTTTTCTGCGCGCCGCCGAAACCCTATTGCGACCAGCCGGCGTCGTGATTTTGGCGGCTCTCGACCAGCGCAAATACTTCGCCATCTTCCGCAGCCTTACCGGCACGGTCGAGGCCATTACGAATTTCCCAGAGAAGCGGGACAGACTCTTCGCACGCAGATCGACGGCGGCCCGAACGGGGCGCTCGAGGATGGCTCTCCCGGAGCTTGGCCGGGTGCCGAGCGACGTCCGGCGGGTCCAGTCAACCCGCTCACCGACGAGGTGCGATGCCCCCTGCGAGACGCCGATTAAAGGCCCGGAATCGGTCGACGACGCGCTACTCGCCGAGGAGTCGCGCCGGATCCGCGGCTTGCCTGCCTTCAGAGGAGGCCGGCGGCGGGCCGACCGCACTCGGTCTGGCGCCGCCGCAAGAACCCCGTCTTCAGGCCGCCGAAGCGACAGCTGGCGAGATGCGCTTGCGCGCCTTCCTGTCCTCGGTGCTGCTGACGAAGGCCTGCGCCTCCTCCTTCCGCTCGAAGACGTGCGGCGCCACCCCGCGCCTGTTGAGCGCCTCCTCCATCTTCAGGCGGAGGAACGCACTGGTCGCGTAGCGAGTCGTGGTCGCGTAGTAATTTGCCTGCACATACTGGACCATGCCGGCGTAGTCGTCGACCAGGTTCTCGTTGAGCCGGAATCCGTCATGGTTGATCACGGCATTGACCCGCTGACCCGCCTTCCGGCACGCCTCGACGATGGTCATGCGCAGCTCGTCCATGTCGCCCTTCACCCGGCAATACCAGCCTTCCAGGTTGATGAAGAGGATGTTGCGCTCGCCATCGTAGCTGACGCGCGACTTGAGATCGAGGTTGAGCAGGTCCGAGATCAGCTCCATCGGCTCGTCGCGGAAGATGCGGGGATCCATCGGCACCGGATTGCGCACGACGGGCGCAAAGTCCATGTGGGCGAGGATCTCGCGGTCGATGTCGATGCCCGGCGCAACCTCGATCAGTTCCAGGCCCTCCGCGGTCAGCTGGAACACGCAGCGCTCGGTGACGTAGAGGACCGGCTGCGAGCGCTCGACGGCGTAGGGGCCTGAAAAGGTGTTCTGCTGCACCGCGCCGACGAACTTGCGGGCTCTGCCCTCGGTGACGATCCGCATCCGACCGTCGTTGACCGCGATCTCGAGGCCGCCGGCGGTGAAGGTTCCGGCGAACACCACCGTCCGGGCATTCTGCGATATGTTGATGAACCCGCCGCAGCCGTTCAGCTTGCCGCCGAACTTCGAGGTGTTAACGTTGCCGGCAGCGTCGCATTCGGCCATGCCGAGGCAGGTCATGTCGAGACCGCCACCGTCATAGAAGTCGAACATCTGGTTCTGGTCGATGATGCAATCGGCGTTGGTGGCAGCGCCGAAGCTCGAGCCGGACGCCAGCACGCCGCCGACAGCCCCGGCCTCGGTGGTGAGAGTGATGTAGGGGGTTATCTTCTCCTCGTTGGCGACCGACGAGATGCCCTCCGGCGCGCCGACGCCGAGATTGACGACGCCGTTCGGCGGAAGCTCGAAGGCGGCGCGGCGGGCGATGATCTTGCGCTCGTTGAGGGGCATCCGCTTGATGCCGGTCACCGGAACGCGGATCTCGCCTGCGAGCGCGGCGTCGTGCATCACGCCGTAATTCATGCGGTGCATCTCGGGCTCGGCGACCACCACGCAGTCCACCAAGATGCCGGGCACGCGCACGTCCTTCGGCAGGAGATAGCCGTCGTCAACGATCCGCTCGACCTGGGCGATAACGATGCCGCCGTTGTTGCGGGCCGCCATGGCCTGCGCGAGACAGTCCAGGGTCAGGGCCTCCTTCTCGTAGGAGAGATTTCCTGAGGGATCGGCCGAGGTGGCGCGGATGAAGGCCACGTCGATCTTGGTCGCCGTGTAAAAGAGCCACTCCTCGCCATCGACCTCGACGAGCTTGACGATATCCTCCGTGGTCAGCTCGTTGACCTTGGCGCCGCCGTGGCGCGGATCGACGTAGGTCTTGAGGCCGACCTTCGAGAATAGCCCGGGCTGGCCGGCGGCGCAGGCCCGATAGAGCTGTGAAATGACGCCCTGCGGAAGATTGTATCCGCGGATCAGGTTGTCCTGTGCCGCCTTGGCGACCTTCGGCATGCGGCCGAAATTGGCGGCGATGACCCGCGTGAGCAGGCCGTCGTGATGCAGCCGGCCGGTCCCGAGCCCTTTGCTGTCACCGGCGCCCGCCGTCATGATCAGGGTCAGTCCGCGCGGCGATCCGGTTTCGACGTACCGCTTCTCAAGGGCGGCGTGCAGGGCCTCCGGGATGCAGCTCTGGACGAAACCCGTGGTGGTCACCACGTCGTTCTCGCGGATCAGCGCGATCGCCTCCTCCGCCGAGATGACCTTGTTCTTCCTCATGGAGCCTGTGATCCTCCCCGGCATCGGGACGTGCGGCCGGCCTTCGCGCCCGCCGCCTCCGACTTTGCCATGCGCCGCCCCGTCGATGCCGGGACATGTCGGCCCCTGGGATCAGCTGAGTTTTGCATACAATCGATATTGCACCGCATCAATATTTGCGGCGTCGCACGAGACCGACGCCGGCTTCTGAGAATACTCTGAAAAAGTAGAGCCGCGCTGCTTAAAAACTCTTCGGTCCACGATCAGAAAAATTGCTCGATCGCGATGGGTCCAACCGAGCGATATACGGCGCGGCGCTCGGAGAGCGTCCTGTGCCGCGATTGCGCTCTCTGACAGCCGACTCCGCGACCGCAACGCCTCCACGGGAGCCGGGGGACCGCTTGTGCCGGAACGCACGGGCTTTTCGCGGCCCAGGTGTGCGGGCTCACCGCGGCGTCGACGGATCCGGTGTCTGTCTGTCTCGACACGACAGGGAGGCAACGATGAACCAAGATCCCAACGCCCGGCGCTCAGCGGCGGGCAGTGATACCCGGCCCCTCGATGCGAGCCGCGACGGCGACGCCCGTAGGCGGGAGGCCGTGGTGGCCGCATGGCGTCGCGCGCTCCGCAGGATGCGCGACCGGCGCGCCGGTCAGGACCAAGCCGGTCCGGGTGGCTGAAGACTCGAAAGCGTGCCCGGATGCCCGAATGGTCACGGGACCGACCCCTTTTTCTCTACTTTGCTTCGCGCTGCGCGCGCCGCAGAGCGGGTGCAGCGGATGGGGAGTACATAGGCCGATGGACGACGACGTCGCAGACGGCACGAATGGTGGCGACGCGCTTTGCGACGCCGCCCAGGAAGCGAACGGGATCGCCTTCCTGCTGGCGAGCGCGGCGTATCTGGCATTGGCCGATGCGCATCTCCGGCGGGAGGGTCCGGGCGGGCTGGCGCTGATGGACGAGATCGAGGACCGGCTCACGGAGGCCCTGCAGAGCTTCGTCGATGAGACGTCCTACGACGACGCGCGGCCGGATATTCTCCTGCACGCAACCCGCAAGGTTCGCGCCCTGCTCGATGCGGGGCGTTCACTGGCTCCGGAGATGCGCCGCTTCCAGTAAGGGCCGGACGGCTACCGCTTTACGAAACCGATATCCGCTGCCACCGCCTGCAGCCGCTCCGGATCGCGCTCCTTCCGTTCGCTGTAGCGATCGACGAGGTCATCGGAACGCTCGCGAGTCAGAAGTGTGAACTTCATGAGTTCTTCGCACACATCCACGACCCTGTCGTAGAGCGGACCCGGCTTCATTCGGCCTGCGTCGTCGAACTCCCGGTAGGCCATCGGCACGGAAGACTGGTTCGGGATGGTGATCATCCGCATCCACCGGCCGAGCACGCGCAGGGCATTCACGGCATTGAAGCTCTGGGAGCCGCCGGAGACCTGCATCACCGCGAGGGTTCGGCCCTGGGTCGGCCGCAGGCTGCCCTCGGACAGGGGCAGCCAATCGATCTGGCTCTTCATCACCCCGGTCAGGGTGCCGTGCCGCTCGGGCGACACCCAGACCTGGCCTTCCGACCAAGTCGACAGGCCGCGCAGTTCCTGGACTTTCGGGTGGTCTGCGGGTCGTGTCGTCGGGCAGGGGCAGCCCGTCGGCGTCGTAGATGCGGACCTCGCCGCCCATGGCTTCGAGGAGCCGGGCCGCTTCGTGGCCGAGGAAGCGGCCGAACGAACGCTCGCGGAGCGACCCGTACAGAACGAGGAACCGCGGGGCATGCCGGAACGGGGCCGCCGGCACGGGCACACTGGTCGGTGCCACGAAATGGGCCGCGCTCACGTTCGGCAACCCGTCACGGATCGACGGGGCTGGACACGGGCTCTTGCTCAAGAGGGGACCTTCCCTTACGTTCAAATCGTTATTTGAAGATTGAAATGGAAATGGACGACGCGCAAGCCCTGGCGGCCTTCGCGGCCCTCGCACAGGAGCACCGCCTGCGCCTCGTGCGGGCGCTCGTGACCGCCGGTCCGGAGGGGGTGGCCTCGGCTCCCTCGCTGACGTCGTCGGAGTGTCCGCTGCGACCGTCTCGCATCACCTCAAGGAGCTGAGTCGCGCGGGACTGGTCAGTTCGCGCCGCGACGGCCGCTCGATCATCTACAACGCCGCGTATCCGACGCTCTCGGCTCTGGTCGCCTTCCTGATGCGCGATTGCTGCCAGGGGCGACCGGAGGTTTGCGCGCCTACGGCCGAAATCCTGGCCACGAGCCTCTGCCCATCCGGAGACCCCGCCGATGTCTGATCCCTTCGATGTCGTGATCTACCACAACCCGGATTGCGGAACGTCCCGCAACACCCTGGCGATGATCCGCAACGCCGGCATCGAGCCTCACGTCATCGAATATCTAAAGACCCCGCCGGTGCGGGCGCTTCTGGAACGGCTCCTCGCCCGCGCGGGCCTTTCGGTCCGCGACGTACTCCGGGAAAAGGGCACGCTCTATGCCGAACTGAACCTCGGCGACCAGAGTCTGACGGACACGCAGCTGTTCGAGGCGATCGCAGCGCATCCGGTCCTGCTGAACCGCCCCCTGGTCGTGACGCCTCGGGGCGTGCGCCTGTGCCGGCCCTCCGAGCTGGTTCTGGACCTGTTGCCGCCCCAGCAGGGCGAGTTCGTGAAGGAGGACGGGGAACGGGTGGTGGATGAGCTGGGCCGCCGGGTCGCGACCGCCTGACCGTGACGCCTGACAACGAGATCAAGACGCCCGGATGCTCGCGCTCGCCATTTTCCTGGTCACCCTCATCTTCGTCATCTGGCAGCCGAAGGGTCTGGGTATCGGATGGAGCGCCCTGGCGGGTGCGGCTGCGGCCCTCGCCACCGGCGTGATCCAGCTCGGCGACATTCCGGTCGTCTGGCACATCGTCTGGGACGCGACCTTCACCTTCGTCGCCCTCATCATCATCTCGCTGCTCCTCGACGAGGCCGGGTTCTTCCACTGGGCGGCGCTTCACGTCGCTCGATGGGGCAGGGGCCGCGGCCGACGACTCTTCCCGCTGGTCGTGCTCCTGGGTGCGATGATCGCGGCGGTGTTCGCCAATGACGGCGCGGCTCTGCTGCTCACGCCGATCGTGCTGTCGATCCTGCTGCGGCTCGATTTCAAACCACCGGCCGCGCTGGCCTTCATCGTCGCCTGCGGATTCGTGGCGGACTCGACATCCCTGCCGCTGGTCATCTCCAATCTGGTCAACATCGTCTCGGCCAACTTCTTCGACGTCACGTTCGGCCGATACGCGGCGGTGATGGTCCCGGTGAACCTCGTCTCCCTGGCGGCGACGCTCGTCGTGCTGGGGGTGTATTTCCGGCGCGACATACCGGCGACCTACGCATCGGAGGCCCTGGACAGCCCCGCCGGCGCGATCCGCGATCGACGGGTCTTCCGCGCGGCCTTCCCGCTGCTGCTGCTTCTCCTGCTCGCGTATCTCATCACCGCACCGTTCGACGTGCCGGTGTCGATCGTTACGTGCGCGGGTGCGGCGGTCCTTCTGGTCCTGGCAAAACGGAGCCGCGTCATCTCCATTCGCAAGGTGCTCGCCGGCGCTCCCTGGCAGATCGTCCTGTTCAGCCTCGGCATGTACCTGGTCGTCTACGGGCTGCGGAATGCCGGCCTGACCGTCGCACTGGCGCAGGGGCTGACGTGGCTCGCGGGCCACGGTCCTTGGATCGCCACCGTCGGCACGGGTTTCGCCGCAGCCTTCCTGTCGTCGATCATGAACAACATGCCCAGCGTGCTGGTCGGGGCGCTCGCCATCCAGCAGGCCCCCGACCTTTCACCGTTGACCCGCGAGCTCATGGTTTACGCCAACATCATCGGCTGCGACCTCGGGCCGAAGTTCACGCCCATCGGCAGCCTCGCCACCCTGCTCTGGCTCCACGTCCTGGCGGGCAAAGGCCAGACGATCACCTGGGGCCAGTACATGACGGTCGGCCTGATCATCACCCCGCCCGTGCTCCTGACGACCTTGCTGGCGTTGGCGACCTGGCTGCCGCTGCTCGGCACGCGCTAGGCTCATCGTGGCCGCCATCGAAGATCATCTTGAGCCCGCCGCACCGCCCGTGACCCGCCGCTGGCCGGTGATCGCCGCCCTCGGGGTGGTTGAGATCCTCGCCTGGGGCTCCTCGTTCTACCTGCCGGCGGTGATGGCCGGACCGATCGCCGAGAGCACCGGATGGCCCCTCGCCTGGGTGGTGGGCGGACTGGCGTTCGGCCTCCTGGTCGCGGCGCTCGCCTCGCCTCATGTCGGCGCGGCGATCCATAGGCGCGGCGGGCGGCCGATCCTGGCCTTAGCGGCCGTGCTGCTGGCCGCCGGGTTGACGATGCTTGCCCTGGCGCCGTCCCTGCCGGTCTACCTGGCCGGCTGGCTGATCCTCGGGGCCGGCATGGGATGCGGGCTGTACGATCCGGCATTCGCGACCCTCGGCCGCCTCTACGGGGCGACGGCCCGGCCGGCGATCACGACCCTGACCCTGTGGGGCGGGTTCGCCAGCACCGTATGCTGGCCGTTATCGGCCTTCCTCGTGGCGCATGTCGGCTGGCGGGGAGCGTGCCTCACCTATGCGGGCCTGCACATCGTCGTGACGCTCCCGCTGGTGCTCCTGATGATCCCGCCCGCTCCGGCGCTGCCGCCCGTCGACGACCGGCAGCCCTCCGGCTCCGGCCACCTGTCGGTGCGGGAGCGGCGGTCGTTCCTGCTCTTTGCCGGAGTCCTGATCCTCGGCGGGGCCATCATGTCTCAGGTGTCGGTCCATCTGCTCACCCTGCTACAGGCGCGGGGTGTGTCCCTCGCCGCGGCGGTCTCGTATGGGGCGTTGATCGGCCCCGCGCAGGTGAGCGCGCGCATCGCGGAGATGGCCCTGAAGGGGCGGCATCACCCGCTCTGGACCCTGACCGCGGCCTTCAGCTTGGTCGCCCTCGGATTATGGCTGCTGGCACTGGGAATCCCAGGGGTCGCGCTCTGGCTGGTGCTTTATGCTGGCGGCAACGGGATCTACTCGATCGCGCGGGGCACGGTGCCCCTCGCCCTGTTCGGCCCCCTCCGCTACCCGCTGATCATTGGCCGCCTCGCCCGGCCGGCCCTGGTCGCCCAGGCGCTGGCGCCCCCGGTCGGGGCCGTGGTGCTCACCCAGGCGGATCCGGAAACCCTGTGGTGGCTGCTGTTCGCCCTGGCACTCGCTGCCCTGTGCCTGATCGCTGCCCTCTGGCGCACGCGGTAATGGCGCGGGCTCGGCCACGATCTCCATACGGCGCGGACTGATGAACATCGCCCCCGTGATGTCGTAGATCGACGCGTGCAGCCTCGGGTTCCCGGCTTCACCGCGACGGCGACATGCTGGGTTGGCACGGCCACACGGCTTTTCGAGACGAGGGCGACGAGGCGAGCTCCGTTTTGGAGGGGCGGCACATCCCGGTCGGCGTGGCGCGCATGGCAGCGCTCGCACCGAGAGACGGCGTCCATTTGAACTCCGCCGTCCGCGCCTGGGAACCGATCAGTTGCTGAGACGGACGGACGCGACCGCCGTCGAGAACAGCTTGAGCATGGCAGCGGTGATGTCGCCGCCCGAGGCCACTTGGAAATAAAGGCCGTCGGATGCGCAAGCTTGCAGAGACGGCCCGATCTTCGACTCGTACGGTCTCACATAGCTGTTATAGAAGCTGTTGTCGTAGATCGGCAGGTATTGCGTATAAATAATTCCAATCCTGACGTTATTGCTCTTCAACGTGTTACAAGTCGAGGGGCTGAACGGCCCGATGAATCGATTGCTCTGATACTGGAAGCCGGCACTTTGATTCGTGACGCTTCCCGCGGTATCCTCGACACCATCGGTCACGAGAAACAAGAAGCGGATCGGGGTCGCTGCCGTGATACCGTTCCCGCTGGCGGGGATCGTACTATTCATCTTCGTGATGGCGCGCTCGAAATCTGTCTGATTATCCGATTGATTGTAGTAAGCATATGCGATGTCGATGTTCGGAGCGGCAGTTTTGATCTGGCTTAGTGTCGAAGTCATCGCCTGAAGACGGGTCTGCGAAGTCGAATCGTTGAAGGTCCACATTTCCATCTGGAATTGCTGCGGTAGCGACATGCTCGCATTCGCCTGATCCACGAGTGCCGATACGGCATCACGCAAAACCTGGATGCGGAGCTTGATGTTGTTCTTCAACGCGACATGGTAGAAATCAGTCTGGCTGTCGCCCGTGATATTCCCTTTGCTGTCGAATGTGTGCTGGTGGCACGCAAAGGCGCAGCCGCCAGTGGCGGCCTTCATGTTAGCGACATCCGTGTCGGTTGCCGCGAGTCCCATGGACGGCGAATTGTCGAGTAGAAGATAAAAATTGATATACTGAAACATGTTGCGGACGCTTGACGAAATCCCGTTGATATTCATCGCAGGGATTCTCATCATCGACGCGAGCGTCGTCTTTACCGTCGCCGTGTAGCTGGCCGTCACGCTGATGGTGGTCGAATTAGTCACCGGCGATCCCGGCGAGAACGAGGTCACCGTGACGCCCGGGACCTTTGCGGCCTCGGTGCGGAACTGGGTCTCCATGTTCTGGAGGTTGGTCGTCGAAATCGTGTTCGTTTTCTGCGAGATGACGGCCAGGACAGCGCCATCGAGGGCTGCGTCGAGCTGCGCCTTCGCGGCGTTGCGGCGGCCGTAATCCACGGCCGCCGCCGTGGCGAACAGGATCGGGATCGTGACCAGGGCGAAGGTGAGCGCCACCTGACCGGACCGGGCGTGCCCATACGCCCGGGTGAGCTGCCTGAGGTACCGGGTAGCCCGGTCTGGGAAAACACGCACCGGTCGCCCCTGGGTCGCTAGTTGAAGACCGGGCAGGCCACGCCGCCTGGCATGATGATCTCGCTCGCGGTGCGCTCGGACCACGGGACCTGCCGGTGAAGGTCAGTCCACGGGTGCCGAAGATCCACTTGTACAAGGCACTGCCGATGATGGGCGTATAGGTCATCGTGACCTCGGCCAGGATGTAGCGTGCGCCGTCGTACTGATAGACCGCCGGCGTCGGGGGAGGCCATTGGTTCCGTTGAGCTGCTGCGCCGGCCGCTTCGCCGCATTCTGGGGCCAGCTGGAGCAGACACCCCCGTACAGCGTGCCCGAGATCGACTCGACTCCCATGGCATTGACGACGATCTGAAGACCCGACGCATCCAGCGGACGGAGGATCGCGGTCGCGGCGCCGGCAATCGTTGCCATGCTGTCGGCGGAAGGATTCGGATTGTCCGCGCGCCCCGAGAGATCGCTCAGCGTCCGCGCGAACAGCGTCAGCTTGCGGTTCGCGTCGACCATCCGGGTGAGTTCCGCGGTGGCGAAGTACAGGACGATGAGCAGCGGCAACACGAAGGCGAACTCGACCGCGGCGATCCCGCGTTCGTCGCGTCGGTAGCGCGCCAGGGCTCCCAGCCACCTAGCCATCAGGAGCACACGGACTGCGTGGTGTAAGGCTCCACCTTGAACACCGTCGCGGCCTGGATCACCCGGCGCCGGTTTGGCAGGCTCGGCGTCGCCGCGCCGAGCAGCGGGAAGAAAACCGGGATGTCCACGGCGGCCTGCACAACCATGATCGCGGAGGCGCCGGCGCAAGAATAGCTGGCGAAATTGGCGTTCCAGTTGCTGGCGCCGCTGGCGTCGGTCGCCACCGGCGAAACTGTGGTCGCGGTGGCATAAGAGCCGGCCTGCGTGACGCTCACGCGCACGTTGGCGCAGTTGAAGATCGTCACGCGCGGCGTGCCGTTCGATTGCGTGCAAATGGCCGCCCGGAAACGGGACATCAACGTCGCAGGATCGGTGGTCCCGGCATTCGCAGTCTGGAAAGAGCCAGTATAGATCTGACGGCTCGCGTCGGCGACGGCCTGCTGCAGGATTTCCTGCTCCCAGAACACGATCCCGTTCTCGAGGCTTGCGCCGACCAGAGCAAAGAACGGCAGCGCCACCAACGCGAACTCCACGGCGGTCGCACCGTCTCGCGCCTGCGCGAAGCGCGCAGCTTGGTGGCGGGCGTCGAGCCAGCCAGCCACCGGTCGAAGTGCCGTTCTCACAATCCAGCTCAAATCTCTGCGCTCCGCGGTGTAGAAGAGCATCAAAAACTTACTTTTCTTCATGCACGGCGAGTCAAAGTTGACTGGCCGTCGCGTTCGACTCGCATGCAGGATTGAAATACAATCTTTAACATCAATTATTGGTTGAATTGCGCCCGGTCGGCGCTTTGGGTCGTTGCGGCGTCCGCGACTGCGGCCAGGAAATTCAGCGGTCTCGGTTGCTCAAGCCAAACGTCTCGCATCGAGCGAACTGAGTGCAAGACGGCATCGAAATAGGGGAGTTTGCAAGCGTCGAGAGGGAGATAGCCGACAAATTCTCGCGAGATAAGCCTCATTAAGCGCAGCTTAATACCTTACCGATATTTTCGTCTGCTGAAGTAAACGGAATGGCGATCCATTTCATGGCCCGCGCTCAGCCTCAAGCTGTCTCCATCGAAGAGGGTGTCGGGCTCCTGCGGCGCCAGCTCGTCTCGATTTCGGAGGCGATCGCCCGGACCCGCGAGGAGATTGCCGATCTCCGGCAAGAACAGGAGACCAGTCGCGTCCGCGACGAACTCCATGCCGTCGTGCAGGGCACCGAAGAGGCCACAAACGCGATCCTGACAGCGTCCGAGACGGTGGATGCCCTCGCTCGCGGGATCGTCAAGCGGTCCGGCGACGCCGCCATCCGGACCGATGCCGAGGCGATCCAGGCCGAGATGCAGACAATCTTCGAGGCCTGCAACTTCCAGGATCTCACTGGCCAGCGGATCTCCAAGGTGGTCAAAACCATCGTGCTGGTGGAGGAACGGGTCGGCGAGATGCTGCGCCTGTGGTCCGGCCCCGGCGAGGCGCCCATGCCGGCGAAGCTCAATTCCCACAGACGCAGCGGAGAGGCAGCCCTGTTGAACGGTCCCGTCCTGCCGGACGAAGCCACCGTCTCGCAGGATACGGTCGACGCGATGTTTCCCTAGGCCCGATCCGGAAGAAGCGTCGATGGGCCGGATACTTCTGATTACGGACGATCCCGCGCGCAGCAGGCGCCTCGCGGAAGAGCTTTCCGGTGACCGACCCTGCGAGATCCACGATCTTTTCGCCTCGGACGCGTCAGCCGGCGCCGCGACGGTCCTGATCGCCGACGTCCTCGATCTCGGCGCCGCGACCGTCGGGCGCCTGCGCGAGTTCCTGCTGCAGAACCGCCGCGGTGCCCCCCTGGTCGTCCTGTTGCACACAGATAGCCCGCGGACCCGGATGCTCGGGGTCATGCTCGGCGCGACGCACACGTTCAGCGCGCCGTTCGACACGGACATGTTGCGGAGCACGCTCGGCATGTCCCGCCTCCCGGCGCCGGCCGATGAAGCGCCGTTACCCAGTTGCGCCGTGCGGACGGCCGCCGAGGTCCGCGGGTTCTACGCCTCGGTCTTCGTCCCGGACCAGCCGATCACGCCCGGCGTCATCGACAACGGCACTCAGGCCATCGACGACGCCATCCGGGATACCGGCATCCGTGACTGGATCCGGGCGGTGCGCCAGTTCGATGACGCCACGCATCAGCACTGCCTCCTCGTCGCCGGGCTGGCGGCGGCCTTCGCGGCAAGCCTCGGCCTCGGGGAGCAGGAGCGTCATCGCCTGACCAAGGCGGCGCTTCTGCACGACGTGGGCAAGATCCATATTCCGGCGGCGATCCTCAACAAGCCCGGCCGGCTCGATGAGGCCGAGTTGGCGGTGATGCGCCTGCACCCGGAAAAGGGGCACAGCATGCTCGCCGATCAAGGCTTCGAGCCGCAGATGCTGCGCGTGGTCCGCTCCCACCACGAGATGCTCGATGGCTCCGGCTATCCGGACCGACTTAAAGCATCCGACATTCCCGACCTCGTCCGCCTCGTCACCGTCTGCGACATTCACGCGGCCCTGATCGAGCAGAGGCCCTACAAGCCACCCATGGACAGCGAGGCGGCCTATACGATCCTGGAGGGCATGGCGGGCCGGCTCGATCCCGCAATTGTCGGCGCCTTCAGGCCGGTCGTCGCCGCCTTCTCGCCCCATGCCTGACGACCGGTGCGCGGATCTGGCTGTTTGAACCGGCGTAGATCCGCACTCGGTCGACACCGCTCCGACGCCTCCGCGGTTCGGCGGCGATCGGGATCCGAGGTGTCGGCGACCGCCTCTGTCGCGTGATCGCTTTGCCACGACGACCGGCATTTCTGTAGTGGCGTCGCAGGGCTTGAGTCTCCCTTGGCTTGGCCTTCCACGAAGCGCCCCCTCGGATGCCGTGCGGTACCGAAAAGGGGTACGCCTTCCGGCGCGGGAACTGCGTAGCGTGGCTGCTGGATCAGCCCCGCCGAGCCGCTGCCTCATGCCTCGCTTCTTCATCGACCTGCACGACGGAACCGACATCGTCCGAGACCGGGAGGGATACGAGTTGCCCGATCTGGCATCGGCCCGGTCCCAGGCCGTGAAGATCATGACGCGGATTGCCCAAGGTCTGTCCGACGCACCCGGACGGCAGGATTTCGTCGCTGCCGTTCGCGACGATGCGGGCGTGGTACGACTGCGCTTCCGGATGTCGCTAGATGCGGGACCGGTCAGGTGACGCGACGCGGTCTGGCAATCGAGGCCGACGGCCGCTCGCTCGATCTCACCGAACTGGCATCTTCGGGTCGCGGGCCGCCCGAGCCGCGCGGGGCAATGAAAAACCCGCCGGGTCATGGACAGGGCGAGTAAACTCGATGGTAGCGAATGAGGGATTTGAACCCCCGACACAGGGATTAAAATGCCCCGTTTCTGTATGCTTTCTGAAATACTCAGTCGTTGAAATCGCGTCAAACTTGACCATCAGTTTCAATGACTTGGATCACCGATTGTCAACCAATCTGGAGTTACCTCGACTCCCAATTGGGCCGACGCTACGCCTCCAAGGCGATGACCAATCCTACCGTCTTAGAGTTGTGTAAGTCCGCCGCGTTTTCCAACCAAGCGATCGACCCCGTGGTCGACGCGATACTCACCGACGTCGCGACCGGGGCATATCCGCTGTTGAAAGGGTGGACCCTCGACTTAATCGCAGCGATCAACGCGCACAAAGCCTCGCTGGACGCGCTTCTCACCGATCAGGAAGCCGACAGAAACAACATGGTCCGAACCGCGATCCTGCTGGCGCACACGCCTGCAAGCAGACACACACAATCCCTCGAAGCGTGGGGCTGATAGTCGCGTCGGTCGTCCGATCACCGAATTGTCAGTCGATATGGGCGGTTCGGGCTGAGGCGACTCCACGCAGGATTGCAGAGCAAGTTGTGGGACGACATCGACGTGTCCCTGAGTTCACGATGTGGGTCTCGGACAGGAGCCCGACATGCATCGATCCATCGACACCGCTATCCTCCATTTCGGAACCCCCGTCGTTCTAATCAGCACGCAGAACGAGGACGGGTCCGCCTACCTGGCGCCGATGTCTTCGGCTTGGTGGATCGGACAACGTTGCGTCTTGCGACTTGCGAAGGCGTCGAAGACGACGCAAAACCTCCTCAAGACGCGGTAGTGCGTGCTCAATCTGCCGTCCGAAGGCCAAGTTGAAGCGGTAGACCGTCTCGCACTGACGACGGGCTCCGGACTGGTGCCGCAGGGGAAGGCCGCACGTGGCTATCGCTTCGTCGAGGACAAGTTTGCCGAAGCCCGTTTGACGCCTGTCCCCTCAGAGACCGTCAGCCCGCCGCGCGCCCTCGAACGCTCCGTTCACTTGGAAGCCGAGCTCTGCGCCGCGCACGAACCCGCCGAGAGTGACGCGCGATGGGGCAGGCGTAGCATGGTGCTGGAGGTCCGCGTCAGTCGCGTTCACGTCGAGGAGAACGTGCATCTCCACGGCCAAGAAAACCGAGTGGATCCGGACCAATGGCGGCCGCTCATCATGAGTTTCCAGCACTACTACGGCCTCGCGCAGGGCCGCCTTCGAGCCTCCCGTCTGGCCACCAATCCGGAAGACCGCTACCGGGCATGATGCACTCCGAAGCCTTCAGTCCGCATCGCACCGACGGCGGCCATTCCGCGTCCGACCCAACGCACTCATCCACGCATGGCCATGCGGATCCCGAAAGCGGACGCATATTCCGCAGCTAGAATGGCGGTGATGCGCCCATGGATGCCGCACAGGGGCTACAGACCACGTCTCGAGAGCGGACGTTGTAGCTGAAGGCTTTGGGTTGGATCTCGCCCTGTTCCGATCCTTGGTTCTTGGCCAACACGGAGACGTGCAGCTTTGCGCCCGGAAGCCTCAGGTCACTCGCGGAAAATTCTGCTCCGTTACATCGGGCAGCGCCCAGAGGAACGCTGCTCCGAGCCAACGTTCACGTGGCAGCCCCACGACGACGGGGTCTGTCCATCAGCGCTGCGCTAGGGCGGGGAGATTCGCGGCGCGCTGAGCCGGTGGGCGATCGAATTCGAGGACTTGGTCCACATCGGCGATCGTGGCGGGCCGGTGAGCGACGATCACCCGCGTCATGGCGAGATCGCGCAGCGTCGCCGCGATGGCCGCCTCCGTGGGCTCGTCGAGATGGCTCGTCGCCTCGTCAAGGAAGAGAATGTCTGGGCGCCGATACAGCGCACGGGCGAGAATGACGCGCTGCTTCTGACCTCCGGACAGCGTCGAGCCCATGTCGCCCACCAGCGTCTCGAAGCCCATCGGCATGCGGCGGATATCATGGAGGATCGCAGCGCGCGCGGCACATTCCGCGAGCCAGCCCATATCTGGTTGCTCGTCGAAACAGGTGATGTTCTCACCGATGGAGCCGGCGAACAGCCCATCGTCTTGGAGAACCCCGGCGATGCGACGCCGGTACGCTGCCAAGCCGATCGCCCGGATATCGCGGCCGTTGTGCAGGACGCTTCCCTCAGTGGCTGGCAGGAGCCCCATCATGATCTTCATCATCGTCGTCTTGCCGCAGCCAGACGGCCCGGTGATGGCGAAGCTCGTCCCAGCCGGGATGTCGAAGGAGAGGCCGCGAAAGATCCACGGTCCGTCGTCGCCGTAGCGCAGGGCGAGATCCCGCACCGACAGCGCGGCCGCACCGGATCCGACCATCGGCGTTGCAGCAGGGCTTGCGGCGTCCTCCTCAGGCTCGCTCGTCACGATGTCGGACAGGCGGTCGGTCTGGACGTTGAGCATGCGGAGCTTGAAACCAGACTCGATCAGATTGCCTATCCGGGAAGAGAACTGGTCGCGGTAGGACAGGAAGGCGACCAGCATCCCGAGGCTCATGGATTGCCCGATCACCGCGCGCGCGCCGAGCACGAGGAGGATGAGGCGATCGGCGCCGAACAAGACTTCGTTGGCGCGCCCGAACACCAGATCGAGCCGCTGCAAGCGCAGGCGCGCGTTGAGGGCGGCCACGAAGTGGTTCATCCAAGCGCTCCGGCGGCGTTCACGCAGGTCGAGCAGCTTGACGCTCGCCATGCCGCGCACCGTCTCGATGAAGTGCGTCTGCTGGCGCGCCTCGGCGACGATCGCCTCCTCGGTGCCCTCCCGGTAGGCGGCGTATGCGACCGCGCGCAGGGCCGTGGTCAGCAGCGTCGAGGCGAGCACCACGAGGGCGAGCCAGCCGCCATAGACAGCAAGCATCACCAGCATTCCGATCGACATGATGCCGTCCAGCACCGCCTGGACGAGGTCGGTGGTCAGCCCCTTCTGGATCGTCGCGAGCGAGCCGAACCGCGAGATCACGTCGCCTACGTGGCGCTTCTCGAAATAGTTGAGCGGTAGGCGCGAAAGATGATCGAATAGGCTGCCAGACCACTGATAGTTCAGGGTCGAACCGGTGAGCATGATCGCCCAGGTCCGGGCGATGCTGAGGACGAGCTGGATCGCCAGCAGCAGCACAAGCCCGACCGCCACCACGACCAACAGGTCGAGATCGGCGTTCACGATCACCTCGTCGATGACGATCTGCGAGGCCATCGGCATGAGGATCGCGACGAGCTCGATCGCGAGTGACAGGGCCAGAATCTGTGCGAGCGCGGGACCAATGCCCGCGACGTTGCGGAACAGGTCGGCGAGCCGCAGGCCGGGCGCAGCCCGTTCACGAACGAACCGGGTCGTCGGGATTGCCTCCAAGGCAATGCCCGTAAATTCCCGTGACACCTCCGTGAGGCTCAACGTGCGCCGCCCGCGGGCAGGATCGTGGATGACCACGCCGCCCGGCCTGACGGCGGCGAGCACCACGAAATGATTCAGGCCCCAGTGCAGAATGCACGGCAACTTGAGCCGCCCGAGTTCCGAAAGTTCGACCCGCAGGGCGCGGGTGGCGAGATCGAGCGTGCCGGCGAGCCCGACAAGGTTGCGCAGCGTCATCCCCTTCAGGGACAGGACGTGGCGTCGGCGCAAAGTCTCGAGTTCGATGTGGCGGCCATGATAGCCGAGCACCATCGCGAGGCAGGCCATGCCGCATTCGGCGGCCTCGGCCTGCAGTACCATCGGCAAGCGACGCCCGAAGCCGAACTGGAACGCATCACGCAGGTTCATACCGTCAGCCGCCCTGCGTGACGAGGTCGACGCTGCGCTTCAATCGCCAGACCGGATCAAGCAGCCAGCGGTAGAGGGGTCGATTCTCCAGCGCGATGTCGGCCTCGACGCGCATTCCGGCCTCAAGACGCCGACGCTCGCCGTAGGCTACGACGCCGTCAGAGTCGGGCTTGACCACGACCCGGTAGAGCCCGTTGTCGCCGGGTGGACGCGTCCCCGAGGCGGCGGCATCGCTTGCATCGAGCGGCGCGCGGGTCACTTCGGTGACGACGCCGCGGTACAGGCCAAAGCGCTGGAACGGAAAGGCGGCGTAGCGCATCATCACCGAGGCGCCCTTCTCGATGAAGCCGATTGCAGCTGACTCGACGTATAGGTCGGCCTGCAGCCGACCCTCGCTCGGCAGCAGCGTGAGTAGGGTTGCGCCCGCCGAAACCGGCTGACCGGCCTGGGAACGGATCGAGGTGAGAATCCCGGCCTGAGGCGCGCGGATCTCAAGGGCACGCCGCGCCTCGCTCTCTGCCTTCTGCTGCGCCAGCTGAGCGGCGCTGCGGTCGAGTTCGGTGAGGTCGCGGGCGAAACGGCTGTCGAAGGTGATGAGCTGAGAACCGATATCGGCGATCTTGCCGTCGAGCTGCAGGGCAGCCTGCCTGAACTGAGCCAGTTGTGCGCTCGCCTGGATGTAGAGGTAGTTCTGGCTCTGCAGGTCGGCGGCGCGGGCATAGCCGTTGGTCACCGCCTTGGCGAGGACGTCGACCCGTTCCTTGAGCGGCGGCACCAGCTTGGCCTGAACCTCGATCTGCTCGGCGAGCTGCGCGGCTTGAGCCTTGAGGTTGGCCTGCTGCTCCGCGAGCGCGCGCTTCTCGGTCTCGGCCATCCCAGCTCGCAGGTCGCGCTGCCGGTGAAGGCTCTGTCCCTGTCGGTCGAGCTCGTCGATCACCCGCTCCTGCGTGGGTCCGGCGGCGGAGACCGCGTCGAGGTCGATCGTGTAGAGTAGCTGGTCCTTGGAGACCCGGTCGCCCTCCTTCACCCCCGAACTCATCACCCGGCCGGCCACGGGGCTTGCCACGGTGACGAGGCCGACATCCGGAACGAGCATGCCCTGAGCGTGCACCCGTCGCGTATAGGTGCCGAGTCCTGCGTAGAGCAGGGTGGCGGCGATGAGGGCGAGACCCAGACCGGCCATCAGCCTGATCGAGAGCGGCTGCACAAACTGGGCCTCGCCGAGCCACTGGTCTTTGCGGGCTTCGGCGACCTCCCGGCGAAACAGGGGCGCATTCATCGCGCGCCTTTTGCCCGGAGCCGGTCATCCCTGGCAAGGCCGGAGATGTTGCCGACGGCTTAGGGCCAGCGCCTGGGATGGGCCGCCCTGCCATGATCCCGCCACGGTTCGGTTTGGCGCCGACCGTCGCCGGGACGGGTCGCCGCGGGCCACCGGCATCTGACTGATCCGTCTCAGAACCTCTTTCGGCACAGAGGCTTCCGGCATGCCGAGAGCGCGCCAGCATGGCGGCGACCGTCGCGGGCCTGCGTCATCCCGCCGCAGAACCTGCAATTTCGAACGCAGAGTCAACCTCTTACCGGTCGACTTCCGCGGCAGTGCACATCTTGGACCAGAAGCAATTCCGCGGCGACCAAGCTATTCCGGAAAAGGGAAAAAGTTTCGATATTGGAGGCTAATAGGAAAATCATGGAACCGGCACTCGAGCGCCGTGCGCTGGATCGCCGAGATGAGATCGCAAATCCGACGATGACAGGAGGGTTGATGGTCGGATTTGCTTGTGTTCACCTGTTGGAAGAAGCGTATCCAAGAGCGCTTCTCTCGTGATTGGCAGAATAATATTTTGCTGATCTATCAATCTAGGAGAACAGAATGACCCAGAACACCGATAGCATCCGTGAGCTGAGTGCGGCCGAACTCGACGAGGTCGGCGGCGGTCTCAGCGCGGGCGTCGGCGTTGGCCTGAGTGTCGACGCCAGCCAGGAACTCGGAGCGGTATCGGGCCTGCTTGGCCAAGTCGGCGGCGAGGTCAACGGCCTCGTGGTTGGCCTCCTTGGCACGGTAGGGGGCGCCCTCGGCGGGCTGAGCGGCAGCGTCGGGGTCAACAAGTAGGACCGCTGGTCCTTCAGCAGGCTTGATCTGGCTGGGCGGCGGGGCTACGAGCCCCGCCGTCTTCGGGGCATCGTCTCGTTCGCCTCCCGGCCGGACAATTCCACGCCCTCCTCGTCCTCAACCTCGTGCCTGTTGGCCGTGCTGGTGACGTAGCGTGACACTCTCGCCCCCGTAGTCAAACCCCTACGCAAACCAGGCACGCCACCAACGGATCGCTGGGGCGACCCGCACCGGGAACGAGAAAGTCCGAGGTCGGCCTCGGCGATCACTCCTTCAGGGGATCAGGCTTCTGTCCGTCCGGAAGCATCTGCTTGAGCCGGTCACGCACCACCTCCGCGCTGAACGGCTTGCCGACGAAGTGTGCACCTTCCGGCATCTCGCCGGGACCGGGCTTGTGTCGCCCCGACGCGACCAGGATGCTGACGTGAGGCCAGTATTGAGCGGTCTGGCGCGCCAGACCGAAGCCATCCATCGAGCCGGGCATATTTACGTCGGTGAAGAGGACAACGATCGAGCCATGGTATTCGCGTAGAACTGCCAGCGCCTCCTCGGCATTCTCGGCTTCGAATGTGCGGAAACCGGCATCATCCAAAATGTCGACGGCGATCATGCGAACCAGCGCGTCATCGTCGGTGACGAGGGCGTAGGGTCGTCGATCCGAAAGACATTGATCCATACGTCTGCCCGCGATCTGAAAGCGTTACGGCCATAGACCTCACGGGTCGGGTTGACGAAGCGCGCGACCGGCTATGAAAGGCGCACACTGGTGGCCAAACCGGCCGCGCCTGATCCTACGCGAAGATCGGCTGGAGGCTTATCAGCGGCGCAGCCGGAAGAGGCTCTTCCACCGGTGCAGCGCCGCATCCCTCGGCGGTGCAAACTAGATCGGCTTCTGAGATGAGTCGGCCGTCCGGATCCGACACAGTGATGTCACTGTACCCCTTCATCGTGAAATCTCGCAGTTTCTTCAGTGCCCAATCTGCGGTTGGGTACTGATAGGTTATGCCAACATTAGTTCGCACGCCTCGAACGACGTAGCCGCGGCGTGCATTCATCCAACATCGATCCCTGCGGCGCCAAGAATTGCCCGCTGCTTCAGGATGCCGATGCGATGCGTGCGGATGGCGTCATCAAAGTCGCTCGCGCCGGGCTCGTTCCCATCGCGCAGGACGGCCGCTGCTATAGCGAGGGCCTCAATCACCTGTTCGTCCAGCGCAATTGTGAGCGCAATCCTGCGACGAAGGCGATCGGCTTGGATATCGGTAATTCTTCTGGGCTCCGACATAGCTGCTCAACGGCGGATATCGGCGATTGTTCGCGGTGAATTTGCGAAGGAGCCCTGCAGACAGTTTCGCGTGAAGGGCACGAAAAGCCCGCGCCGGCGAACCGGACGGACTCATTTGCGATCTTGTTTTACCGACGCGATCAGTCGTCGTGAGACTCGGGGGCGTCGTGACAGAGGCAGGCGAACTCGACGAAGCCTGCGATGACGGCGGCAGCAAAGACGGCTTCGACGTGCATAGCTTTCTCCGGACTCCAGATTGACCCGCGAGGTGCGGACGAGTTGGGGCGACAAGCTCGCCTTGCGCTGGATGTTCCGGCTTGGCCGAAGAAAAGCCCGCCGCAGCGCTGGGCCGGGCGGGCTGTGCCATCAGAGGTTTGAGATCGGTTACTTGCCGCTGGGCGCTGCCCCGCTGCCAGTGGCGCCGTTACCGCTGCTGCCGGATCCAGCCGGCGAACCAGAAGTGGAGGTGTTTCCGTTGGGCGTGGACTGCGCGGTCGCTATCCCGGCGCTGCTGGCGAGGAGCGCGAAGGCAAGAAGGGCGGACTGAATGCTTCGGCTAGACATGGCACTCTCAGGTCACAGTAATCCGGCACATGCCGGTATGGTCTGAGCAACGGGTGCGTGCGGCGACCGTTCCTGTGTGCGTGCTGCGTGATGAGGTCACCCCCTCGTCATATGCAGTCCGATGGTCACGGGGCTTTTGTGTTGGACCACGATCCGATCGACAAAAAATCCCGGCGCGGCGGTGCCGGCGGGGCTGATGTGATCTTGGGGAAATGTCGAGGACCGTTTTAATCACGAGCGGCAGCGGGGTCCCAGGCTCTGCTGGAAACGCGCCTCGGCTGTGTCCGAGACCATTGCTCGGCGGGTAGGCCCTCTCAGTGCCCCGCCAATTCAACTTCGCCAGCACGATCCCCCCGAAGGCCAGCAGTGCGGCCGAAGCCAGGCCCCAGCCGACCTTGCGCAGGTCGCGCACCTGCCCGGCGACCTCGGCGAGCCCCTTGGCGGCCTCCGTCGTTGCGCCGTCCACCGCCTTCTCAATCCGCCGCTCGATCTCGTCGCGCGCCACGAAGTGCTCGATGTCGCGCCGGTAGGCCACGCCCTCGAGCTTCTCGTCCATCCGGTCGAGCTTGCCCCCGAGCACGTCCATCTGGCGGCCGGTGGCCTCGACCCGCTCGATCAGGCGCCCGATCCATTCGGGCAGATGATCCGTCATGGCCCCGGTCCTTCGCTCGCCGCGCACCGGCCGCGCTGTCCGCGCCCGGGGCGGCGTCTCGTCCGTCACGGCGTCGCGTCTGCGGTTCTGGGGCTCATCCCTTCGGTCCGATCACCTGCGGCATGATCTTGTCGACCGAGCGGGCGAGCATGTAGGCGCCGATCCCGACGGTGAGCAGCGACGACAGCTCGGCCGGCACGCCCTTGAGCGCAGCCACCACCTCGACCTGCAGGCCGACTATCGGCGAGACGACGCCAATCCAGGTGATCATCGCCAGCGCCCACGGCACGATGATCGGCTAAGCGTTGCGGCCGACCTGGCTCTAGGAGCCGGAATCGGCCTTCATCACCTCGGCCATGGCGTGGCCGAGATCGGCCAGCTGATCGATCAGCGCCGGCTGCAGCTGCACCTGAAGCCGCTGGCCCTCGTCGGGCAGCACCTTCGCCAGGATCGGGCCGATCACACACAACAGCGCGGGTAAAAAGGCAGGCACGTTGGGCAACCTGATCGCTGCATACTGCGCGCACGCCGCAGAGCCGAGTCGACTACCGAATCCTAGACTATCTGAAATACATTGACGGGGCAGAGCTCGGTCGTTTTAGGCGTCCTTTCGTCGTCACACTCCGCAATCGGGCGGCTGAGCGGAAAGGCCCGCGGTTCTGGAGCTACGTCAAAGCGGTCCTATCGCTTCTGTTCGCTTGGGGAGCCGAGCGCGGCCATCCGCCGACCAAAACGGCGGCCGGCATCAAGGATCTGCGCATGAATACAGGCGAGCCCGATGCGATGCGCCCGTTGTCTGACGCCGAGCGTGAAGCCGACCTCGCAGCCGCGCCGCCCCTTCTCCTGATGCCGATCGCACTGACGATGTTAACGGGCCTCGGTCCTAAGGATGCGCCAAGGCTACCGCGCGAGGCATGCTGCGACGGCGAATTATCGACGAGCCGTTCGAAATCGGAGAGCCGTTGTTCTGGCCGGCGCCGCTGCCTCTGGCGATGATCCTGGCCGCGGCACCAGAGCACGCCGCGCCAACCCTCGGCGCCAACTTGAAGGCAAATCGTGGACGCTCAGTGGCTTTCGCGCCTCTTGGTGTCCGACTCGGTTGAAGCTGGAGAATGCGAGAAAGGTACAGCCCGGCCTCACAATCTACGGGTTGCGACACACTCTCGCTGTTGTGCTGCGCGAGATCGGGCACGATGAACGAGCTGTCGCCGACGCGCTCGGTCGACGCACGATCGAGATGGCGCGCCACTATGCAATGGGGGCTGATCTCGCTTCGAAGATGCGGGCGCTGGTGGCTTCCATGAACGCCGAGTTCGCGCGGCGAAGCGCGAGCGGGCGTCAAACCTTCACCCCAAAAACATCAAACCCGCCGGAAGGCGGGTTCGGTAAAGCGAGCAAAAACCAGGATTTGAATGGTAGCGAGGGAGGGATTTGAACCCCCGACACAAGGATTATGATCTGCATGCGAGCACAGCTAAGTCGTTGATATGACGGGGGGTGCTGAGGCGCTGCGCTAGGACTGCGCTACCTCGCATTTGGGACGCCCTTCCTGCTCCGTTCCGAACTCGCGATGCGCTAGCCATACTCGATGCTACACTTATTGAGGTTCCCACGGCCACGCCGTCAGGCCGCCGGTAGACTGTTCGTTTTGCGCAGCTGTCGACCTACGATGCGCGTTGATGATCATGCAAGACCACTCGCAACCCGAACCGCAGCGCCAGCCAGCCGTCCGGCGGAACTCCTCGCGCCCGATCTGCCGGCTCGCCATGCGGTTGAACGACAACGCCACGCATACACAGCGGCAGCGCGTGATACCGTTCGCGACGCGGCTGGCCTGCGCAGACGCGCCGAAGGTCGAGCGCGCGAGCCCGTTACATCGATGCACATATCGGCTCAACCCAGCTGTTCCTTGGCAATTTCGACTTCGAACAAGGGCTGCGGGTCCTGGAAGGCGTGCTCGCCATCGGACGGCAGGCGGATCCGCTCGGCATGGACGAGGCAGCGAGCCGGCTGGACGCAGCTCGCGGCAGAGCCAAGCCGGCGAAGAGGCGCTCCAGCTCTCTGCCTGAAAAAGTGAAGGGGTGGCTGGGTTTGCAGAAAGCGCACGAGAACGTCGACTGGCACCTAAGTGGCAGCACCGCTGGGTAACCTGACGCGGCATAGATCGCATTG
The DNA here is from genome assembly GCA_050632685.1 of Methylobacterium phyllosphaerae. Taxonomy (GTDB): domain Bacteria; phylum Pseudomonadota; class Alphaproteobacteria; order Rhizobiales; family Beijerinckiaceae; genus Methylobacterium; species Methylobacterium phyllosphaerae_A. Next base: position 1,997,790 of record JBOEFT010000002.1, on the reverse strand, counting down.
TGGCTGTGCAGATCGATTGCGACGCATGGCGGGCCGAGGCCGAGCGGCTGGCAGGCGCTGACGAAAGCGTAGCGGTACGACACCGAGTGGGCTCCATACAACCAGCAGGAGCGGTGATGCTCCCCTGGCGTTCCCTTGACTGGGCACCTCGGCTGGTCCGCCTCAACCACCTGCCACTCTAGCCGCAGCCCGCGCGGCCTTCTCACGAGCGTGAGCTTCCGCCTTGTCAGCGGCTTCCCGAATGTCGTCCAAGCGCTCGGCTTTGGCGCGGGTCTCCAAGCGCTGGCGCAATTCGTCGAGCTCTTCCTCGGTCTGACTCTCAATGCCGATGAAGCGGTTTTGGGCGGCGCTCGACCGGATCAGCTCGTCGAGCTTAGCCTGGATGGCGGCTCCATCCCAATTCTGCGAGTTCTGGATCAGGAACACCATCAGGAACGTCACGATGGTCGTGCCCGTGTTGATGACGAGCTGCCAGGTCTCCGAGTAGCCGAAGAACGGGCCGCTGACGGCCCAGCCGATGACGATAGCGGCTCCCAGCGCGAAGGCGAGGGGATGCCCGGCCCACTTGGCGACCTTGCTGGCAAAGCGGGTAAAGGCGCGGGAAGCGGACATGGGTGCAGCCTCACACGAGGATGCCGGCCTATGGCCGAGCTCGAAATAAGAAACGCCAATGTTCAGCGATCTGATCCTCAAGAATGATTCGATGTGGCCCGAGGGCCTGCCGCCAATCGAACCCCTCCCACTTCCCGACCCGAGGCTCGTCCGAACAGGTCATCGCTATCGCGAGCTGGTCCCGCTCAACGCGCAGCGCCCGACGTGCCTACCCGTACAGGAGCACGTAAGACGCGCCGTCCCTTGAGCTCGATCCCCAGGCACGCCGCGGATCAAAGCTGGGTGTAAGTGCCTGATAGGCGAGGCGCCGCCTTGCTCTTTTCCACTGCCGGTCCCCAGATAAGAACGGAACGCGAACTGACGCGTTCTCTGAGGCTGCTGGCAAGGAGGATCAGGCGCAGATGGCCCGCTACCGCTTCCACTGCACGAATGGACTGGAGTGCGTGTTCGACGCCGTCGGCGACGACATCCGCGCGCCGGGACGCCTTCCACGCCGGGCTGAGCAGGTGGCGCAGAAGGTCATGCGCAGCCTGCACGCCAGTGAGGACTGGTCGCAGTGGCACGTCAGCGTGCATGACCGCAGCGGGCGGCGCGTGCTGGTGCAGCCGTTCATGAGGCATGCGGGTGAGCTGAACCAAGCTGCGTGACCTCTTCGGTTTGGCCGACGGAGCGCTATTGAGCGCTTCTGGCGCCCACCCGAAGCACCGGCAGCACTGGGCTGCGTCGATGAAGGGGCCGCAGTCCTAGGGCAGCCTGGGCCCGCCACGACGCGCACTGGTCCTACACAGTGCGTGCCTCAACCTGTGCATCAACGCTTCCACGCGGCCCAAGGGTGATCGACGGGAACGGGTCAGCGGGCGGGGTCTGGGCCGTCACCAACCGGAACCGGCGTGTGATCGTCGCCAGGATCAGCACGGCCTCGATCATCGCAAAGCGGTGGGCGATGCAGATCCGCGGTCCGCCACCGAAGGGCAGGTAAGCAAAGCGCGGCAGGCGGCGCTCAAGCCCGTCCTGCCAGCGCTCGGGACGAAACTGCTCAGGCGTCTCGTAGTAGCGGGGGTTCCGGTTCAGGACCCACGGTGACATGTAGAGCTGGGTTCCCGCCCGCACGGGAAAGCCCTTGATCACGCAATCCGTTCCTGCCTCGCGGCCGATGATCCAGGCTGGTGGAAACAGGCGCATGCCCTCCTTCACTGTCCACTCGGTGCGCTGTAAGCGTGACACATCCTCGATGCCGGCGGCACGATCCCCCAAGACTGCCTGCGCCTCAGCAGCAAGGGCGGCATCTGCCTCAGGATGGTGGCCGAGCAGATAAAGCGTCCACGTGAGAGCCAGTGCGGTCGTGTCGTGCCCTGCCAGAAGCAACGTGATCGCCTCATCCCGCAGCTGCTCGTCCGACATCGCAGCGCCTGTCTCGTCACGCGCATTCATCATCGCGCTCAGGAGGTCGCTGCCCCGATCCTTGCGCCGCTCGGCGATGATCCGGGTGACAACTTCCTCGATCACGCGCAGGCCGCGTCGGTAGCGCAGGTGTCCCGGCAGCGGGACCGCGTCCGGGATCAGGATTGGGCGGGAGAAGCGGGCTGCGATCTCCTCGCCGATATCGTGCATTGCCGCGTCCATGCGCGATACATCAGCCTCGACCTGCGCACCAAACAGCGTCTCGGCGGCGATCCGCAGGGTAAGCGCCATCATGTCCGCGTGAATGTTGCGCGTCTCTCCAGCCCGCCAACTGTCGAGCATCCGCTCGGTAAGGCGGACCATAGCCTCGGCATAGCTCGCGAGTTTCTGTCCTGCGAAGGCCGGCGCGGCGAGGCGGCGCTGCCGCTGCCAGAACGAGCCAGAGCTGGTGAGCAGGCCATTGCCGAACACAGCGCTTACTTGGCGCCAGAAGAAGCTGTTTTTCGGAAAGGTGACGTGCTCGCTTAAGAGGACGCGCTCGATATCAGCTGGGTCGCTGAGGAGCACCGCGGTTTTCGGACCGAAGCTGACGGCGACGACATCCCCGTAGCGGTGGGCGCAATCGGTGAAGAAGGCCAGCGGATCGCGACGGATCGCCGGGATATTGCCGAGAAAGGGCCAGCCTTTTGGGCCCGGTGGCCGCGAGCTGCTGGATTGGCGGGGATGAGCAATGGATTTGGTCCTGCTCGTATCCATGATCGTGCCCCGGTACTGAGCGCTGTTCCCGACGAAGCCTACACGCGGGCGCAGCGCGCGAGAAACGAGAGCGGGAAATGTGATGGGACGCTCACAACCGAGCGATACGGCCCGACGTGTAGATCGCGAAACCGGCCGGTCCTGCGCATTGACACGTGGCGCTCACCAGCGCGCGCCTAAGCTCTTGAAGATACGCTCAGAAATTCCCGCAGATGCACGTCTCCGAGTGCGGAGGCCGGTAGGGGGCTCTGATCAGTTCGCGCCGAAGATGAGTGATGCCAGCACGTTGCCGTGGGCGATCGTGCGCTGGCCGGCATCCTTGGTCACGTCCTGCTCTGGGTGATAGTAGCCGAGCGTCCGTTGCGCGCTGTCCAGCGCCTTCTGACGCCCACTTTTCTCGGTAACGATGTACCCCAGTGTTCGCTGGTAGCGGTCCTTGATCGTCTCACGGCTCACGTAAGTTCTCCTGAAGAGAAATCGGGGTAGCCAAGCCGGTAACCTGCAATCAAGCAGCGCTGCCGCTGGTCATCCCTGGAAGGTGGGGACGACCGGGCACATGCTGGCCTTGTCGCTTGCCAGTGGCGCGCTCAGGCAGCCTTCTTCCGACGCTCGGACATCATCAGCCCACGAGCCGCTGCGACCTCCTTGATCTGCGGATCCAGCTCACCGGCGCGCACCGCGGTGATCAGCGCGTCGACGACGCCGGGCAGCCTGTCGAGGCTGCCGATGCTGACTGCCGCTTTGCCCGGCTGGAGCTCCAGCGGCTTGCCACCCACGCGCATGATGAAGTGCACGGTGCCGGCCTCATCCTGAAACCAGCCCTTGCGCACGTGGCGAGCCACCTCGACCCGCACGCGCTCGCCCGCAGAGTCCTTGCGGACCGCCAGCACCTTCGGCGGCTCGTACAAACGCCCCTCGAGGGTGGCGCCCACCATATTCTTCTGCTCGGCGAGCTGCCCCAGCAGCTTCTCGCGTGCGCGGGACAGTGGATCGTTGGCCAAAGCGGCGAGCGACGAACGACACGGACGAGCCGGGCTGCTGGCTCTCCTCGACGAGGCGGATCTTCTCGGTGGTGGACCAGCGCCGTCGACGCTGAACGCCGGTCAGGATCTCGCCGTGCACCGGCTGGGCGGTCGGATCGGATGACATAGCCTTACCCATAGGCCAACGCCTATGCCTTCGTGAGCTATGCCGCCTGTCGGGTCAAAACGGGGTGCGGTTCAGGGGCTGCTCCCTGCGCAATGCTGTACACGTCATGCCGTAGCGTTTTTGATTTTCAATATTTCCGTCCTCCAACTACCGCCAGCACCAATGCACTTTGAAATATACCGCATCTGAAATCTTCGCAAACCGAAATCTAACGGATTCGCCTTCAGAAGCGATAGTGGGCATGCCGCTCAAGTTTTTAGCGCACCAGTCTTGAATCGCCTCTGACAACGCCTCCGATTTTGGGCTCACGTCCATCGTGATCGTTGCCTTATCGTACCTATTTATCTTAAGATATATATTCGGTTCGGACTGATTTGCTGCGATCATCTCGTTTTTACGTGCCGCAAACTCTTCAAAGTTTTGGACGTTGAGTTGTTCCATCTCGCAACCTGTCAGCGTCTCGAGAAAAGTCGAAAGCAGTTTGTTACCTTGCGGTGTAAGCGCAAGAGCGTCTGACCTCGTTCCGGATAGGCCAGATCTGCCTTCAACAAGCGCCAGCCCTTTCGGATCGGCGATTATTCCTATAAGGCGACTTGCGCTCTGCAAACTTTTGTTCAGGTCTCTCGAAACCTTCGATACGTCAGGTAGCCGTGTTTGGCCTTCGTCCAAGCTCGTAAGTGCGACTGCGATCAGCGCTTTGAGACCATCGAGCGTTAGACCCGGTGCAGCATAATCCAAATGTTCAAAAGCTGCGAGCAAGTTCGAAAGCGTCTCCTTCGCCCGTTGTTGGGACAACTTATTCTCGTCTGATGGCAGCATGGATCGATGCATCCGTTGGTCCTGTAATCCGATATCGCACGCGATAGCGTAGCGCCACCCTACGTAGTTTGCATCAACTATTACTGCTTTTAAGTTCGACAGTCTTTGATATGTCTGACGAGCCTCGTCGTGGGGCGGTGGCTTAGGCCAGCATGATGGATAGGATCTCGGATGACTCAGAAGAAAAATTCGAAGTGGGTCGACGCAGGCCCCAAGGGGATGTTCCGTCTCGATGAAGTCAAAGCGGTTAAACCTCTCGATGGCAAAGTTGCCGTTATTGGCTCAGGTTCGGTACTCATTGTTTCTGTAGAGGAAGATGACGTTGGAGATCTGGGCATATTCTATAATGATCTGAAATCACGACTTACTGAATAACTTCTGGTTGGCAACTTTCACGAGGTAATGGAGGGGGCGCTTCGGCGCCCCTTTTTTGAGGATATCCATGAGCGCCGATTTAGAGATCGTAAGGTGTAACTCTCCCGTTGGGGAATCATCGTCATCGACTTACACCTCAAAGGCGGCCAAGCTGCGCCAGCGGTTTGCCCGAGGCAAGAAGCCTCGCATTCGGAAGTACGATGGGCCGCCAGTTTACATGGCCGTCGACGCCGAGTGGGAGACGCTTGAGCGTGAGCTCGGCGTAGACCGAGAACGAATCCATCTATTGACCCTGCAGTTTAAGCTCGAGTGTGGTGGGCGCAGCGTTTCGGAGCTGTTCATCGTCGATAGCTCGAATCGCAGTGCGCGGATGAGGTTTGCATCCGCGCTTCGGTTGATGCTGAAGAAAGCTCGGAAGGCCGGTGTGATTACGGAGTGGCCAGACCGGATCACCGTGTTCGGCCATTTTCTTCGGGCCGACGTAACCACCTTTTTCGATTTCTGGGCTCGCAAGGATGAGTTCGACTCCATCGGGAAGACGTTCACTGCACGATCCCTTTCGGTCGCACTCGGCGAAGAGGAGCTGCCCGAACTCCACCATCGTAAGCGGACGCAGCACAAAGAGGCGCTGATCATTCTTGGCGATGACGGCATGCCGGAGCTGATTCGGATACGATTCGTCGATACCCTGCTTCTCACGCCGGGCCGTGCAAGCCTGGATACGGTCGGCCAATTTCTCAGAATTCCAAAGGTTGAGCTACCATCCGGCTACACCAAAGACCGGATGCGCAAATTTTTTCGCGAGCGGCCCGAGGAGTTCAGAACCTACGCTATGCGCGATGTCGACATCCCGCTTGCCTTCGGCATCCGTATGGCTGAGTTCGCTCGCGAGAACGGGTTGAGGGATCTGCCCGCCACGCTAGCTGGATTCGGTCCAGCGCTGTTGCGTCGCCAAGCCGCCGAAGACGGCGTCGATCTGAACAGCGCTCTTGGGTTACGCGTTAAGAGACGTACCCTGTTCTCCGAACATACCCGTCGATACCGCACGGTAAAACAGCTTGCCTCGATCACCTCTCGGCAGCTGTTCGAGGAACTTGCAGCTGCTGCTTACCTCGGTGGGCGTAATGAGTGTTTCTTCTGCGGTCCCACTCCCGAAGGTGTCTACTACGACTACGATCTTCCTGCCGCATACACCACCGCAATGTGTGCGATCCGGCCTCTCGATTACGAGGGCATACGTACGTCGAAAAACCTCGACGATTTCGGAGTCGAGGTCATCGGCTTGGCGCATGTTCGATTTCGTTTTCCTGATGGAACGCGCTTTCCGGGCCTGCCGGTTCGGACCGATCATGGTCTGATGTTTTCGCTCGAGGGCGAGAGCGTGTGTGCATCGCCCGAACTCGTCCTTGCTCGGCGATTGGGAGCGAAGATTGAGATCGTCAACGGACTTATTATCCCGTGGGCAAGCGATGAGCGCCTATTCGAACCATTCACGAGGATGATTCAGACGCGTCGACGTGCGGCGCAAGCCGTTTATGGAAAGGGTTCTCTTGAGGACAAGCTTTTCAAGGAAATCGGTAATAGCCTCTACGGAAAGACTGCGCAGGGTGTTCATCCGAAACGCGTGTTCAACTCTCGAAAAGGGTTCAGCGAGGAGCTACGGCCTTCAGCGATCACGAACCCCTATTTTGCGGCCTACGTGACGAGCTTCATTCGGGCCGTCGTAGGCGAGCAGATCGCTGGTGTGCCTGCAAATCGCACGGTGATCAGCGTTACCACTGACGGCTTCCTGACGGATGCTCCTTTGAATGAAATCGATACCTCTGGTCCCCTTTGCGCCGCTTTTCTCGAACTTCGGCAGCGGCTGTTCGGTGAGGACGTTATCCTCGAGGAGAAGCATCGTGTCCGGCAAGTCGTAGCTATGCGCACCCGTGGTCAGCTGACGGCGCACGGTATCGAAGGTTTTGAGGTTGTGATGGCTAAGGCAGGCGTGAAGCCACCGACCGAGATCGAGGACCAGAACGAGTACATGCTCGACCTTTACCTTGAGCGGCAGCCAGGTCAGCGTCACGCCCACAAATCTTTGATCAGCACCCGCGAGATGTGGGTCACTGAGAGCGACATGACCAGCATTCTTAGAGAATCACGTTTGAATCTCGAGTTCGACATGAAACGCCGTCCGGAGCGTCCCCATGAAAGGGAAGTACGTGGTCGGGAGCATCTCGCGTTCAGCACGAAACCTTGGCGTAGCGTTCAAGAGGCGCTGGAGGTTCGTGCGCGGTTCGATGGCTGGCGCAAAGAAGCGCTTGGTACCGGTCGGGTTCTGAAGACACTCAAGGATTATGACGATTGGGTCGCCTACTGTGACCAGAGTGCTCGCATCGGTTCGCCAGGGCGGGGCATCGGCCTTCGACGCGACGGGACTAAGGGCGCGTTGAAGCGCCTGTTCCTGCGTGCGTTCGTCCGGAACGAGTGGGGTGTATCCAACGAAGGTTGGACGTACAAAGCACTCGCAGATTTCCTAAAAGATAAGGGTCTTAAGGCGTCCAAGACAGACGTGAGCAATGCGGGTCGCGATAACGCTCCTTTAGTCGAGGTTAAGCTGAAATGTGACAGCGGTGCTGTGGAGTTCCTTCAGGTAGTTCTAGAGCAGTTTCCTGAGTTCGAGCTATTTCGTGTGTCGATGCTGAGGAACTGGAAAAGGCACAGGATGTACTCCGCAATTAATGTTCCTAGGCGGACATGTTGCAGATCGGCTGCAATCCATCGGGGTTTGTTGTCATGTCACCGACCTTGCGGTTGATAGATCACGTTGGCAAAAAGGCTGGGTAATCAGGTTCTTCGTAAGACTATGGCATGCGAGCCGATGAGGCTCGCATGCCATACCTTTCCGCCGATCTAATCGGTGGATTTGGTCTATATAATAGTGACAGGGTTCATTGCTAAATACCTCAGGTTCAATGGGAGAAGACCTGATGTCGTATTTATCAATGAGAGAATTTCGCTCTGCCCTGATTAAGCTCTTTGAGCCTTGGGAACGTCGTCAGATTCGATGGCTGAGCCCAGGGATGCACGAGCAACGCACCCGGGTACTCGCTGCGCTGGGTATGATGCACCCGTTATACGATCGCATGGAAGCCTGCGGCACCATGGATGAGGGCCGCAACAACATGCGGACCTGCGGCGTTCCTTTGTGCCCGCGCTGCTTCATGCGTCGCCGGGGCAAGGAAACGGGTCGTGCGTTGAAGCAGGCGTTCGCTGGGGTGCCGAACGACCGGCTGGCGTTCCTGACCCTCCTGCTGCCGCCGACGCTGCAGCTGAGCTCCGTAGACGCTTCCATCGGGGCAACCAAGCGGCGGATCCGGAACATGATTGCGTACCGACGCCAAGAGGACCCTCGGTGGAACGCAGTGCAGCTGACCGCGTGGTGGGAAATGGACCGAGACAACTTCGGCGATCTACCGGAATTTGGCCGCAACAAGCGAATTGCCATGGATGCTCTGGGATGGCCGCTGTTCGCACCCCGCGACGACTCCACGGTGTGGCGTCCGCACCTGCATGGGATCGTGGCTTTGGGCGATGTGAGCCGCGAGGAGTTCGCCAGTGCCCTTCGAGCCAAAGGGCATGGCGCCCCGTATCAGGTGGATTTGCAGGCGTTCGACGCGAACCGATCCGTCGTGAGGAATATCAAGAGCGTCATCCGGTACGCCCTGAAATTCCGCATTGAGACGGATTTCAAAGCGAGCGGCAGCGTCTCAGGCGATGTAAGTGGCGATGTTCTGGTTCGTAGTTGGTGGAGCAATGAAGATATTAAGTCGTATACGGAGTGGCTGATGTCGAAGAGAGGTGGGTTCGAGAGGATCAGGTTCGTAGTCAGGTCTTGTTAGTTGTAGTATTCATGACTTTTATATACATGATACTAACTGGCCCATCTTCTGCTCCGGCCTGTTCAATCGTTGTTGAAGATGAGCGATGCCAGCACGTTGCCGTGGGCAATCGTGCGCTGGTGCGCATCCTTTGTCGTGTCCTGGTGAGGGTCGTAGAAGCCGAGGGTTCTGCGGCTCGCATCCAATGCTCGCTGCTTCCCGCTTGATTGCGTCTCGATATATCCGAGGGTTCGCTGGCGGCGGTCTTTGATTGTCTCGGTGCTCATCGGCTCCCTCGGATTGTGTGGCTAACAGGGCGCACGGGCAGTGCGGGCGGCTACTGCCCTGCGGGGGTGTGGCTAAGCCGCCTTGGAACGGCGCTTGGCCATCATCAAGCCCTGTGCAGCCAAGGCGTCCAGCAGCATGGGGTCGAGCTCTCCTGCTCGGACCGCGCTGATGAGTGAATCGATCAGGACGGGCAGTTTGTCGAGCGTACCCACGTTGATCGCGGGCTTACCTGGCTGCAGCTCGAGGAGCTTCGCGCTCAGGCCGATTCGCATCACGAATTGATATGCGCCTGCCTGGTCCTGGTAGAAGTTCTTTCGCACTCGGCGCGTCATCTCAGTGCGGATGCGTTCGCCTTCTGCGTTCGTCCGTAGGGCAATCCGCTTCGGCGGCTGGTAGACCGTTCCCTCAAGGCTAGCCGTTGCGAGGTCACGCTGCTCGGCCAATTGCTCCAGCAGCCCGCCGCGGGCGCGCGAAAGTGGATCCGCGGCGTTCACTGCAGGCGTAGCAGGGCCAAGTTTCAAGGTCTTGAGTAGGCCGCTCACTTTCGTCTCCTTCATCACACTCGACGAGCTGCTTTGCGGAGACGGTAATTCCGCTATTCTGTCGTTCAACCTATTTGTTTGTCGGTTTTGTTGTCGCTGATTTCTGGCGTTAATGCGACGTGCGTTCGCTTTTGAAACGTTGACTTAAGAATTCTGAGGTGCCGCCATTCGCTACCTTCCAGGCCTGCGCATCTGGCCGGGAAGCCGCCATTCAGCTTTGCGCCCGTTCCAGTCACTCGGGCCGACTCGGGCGCTTGTCAAGAACGGACATGAGTCTTGGCGGATCACCAACTGTTTCACTTGCGTGAGGTGCGCTCACGCGCTGAGGAGCCCTCTCAGCTCGGCAGGTCCGACCGAGCCCGATGATCCAGCTCGCGGCGGCCCCTCTCTTTGGCCACCTCACTTCGCCCTTGCCATCGAGCGCCTGCGAGGGGGCTTAAAGCAAAAGCTCGTCACCCTTCGCTTTAGGGTACGTCGGCGGCAATCCACGCCTGCACGGCGGGGCGAATTTGCAGCCGCTGCCGGTACGCGATGAGCGCCGGCGTCGATGGTCGCGCAATGGGCGTCAGAAGCCATCGTTGAAGCGAAAGGCCGACCACTACGTCGGCCAAGGTGAAGGTGTCACCGACGATATAGCCATCGGTCTCGGCCAAGTGCCGCTCTAAGATGAGCATCAAGTCATTCCACCGTTTCGCGCTCCGGGCAATCGCAACTTGATCATGCCTGTAAGCAGTATTCTTACGGACCAAGCCCAGGAAAGCCGCCTGCCAAGCACAATTCAGATCGGCCGCCTGCCAGTCCATCCACTTCTCGACGGCCGCACGCGCGAACGGAGTGTCGGGCAGAAGATCATGCCGGCCTGATTTCGCAACCAGATATCTGCAGATTGTATTGCTTTCCCAGAGGACACCCTCTGCGGACACGAGGACGGGAACGAGACCGTTCGGGTTGAGGGATCTGAACTCTGGACCTTGCGTGTCCTTGGTCAGCGCCCAGTCGTTTTCGTGCTCGAAGCTCAACCCGGCCTCGGCCGCGGCCCAAAGAGCCTTGCGGACGTTGATCGAAGTCGAGCGGCCAAGGATGCGCATCATGAACTTGCCTTGGCATAAGGCGTCTGGTCCGGCCATCCGGTGCAGCCCGTCAGGTCCCAACGATCACCTCTCGCGGCCTCCGCCGGTGACCGGACGGTTCGCTCAGGTCTTCCTGATGTTCCACAGGATGGGAAATCCGAGGACCCGGCCCGTCAGATTGCGCCTGAAAGAGGTCATGGATCGATAGGAGCCGACCGGTACGTAGGCCACTTGGTCGAGCGCGACCCGCTGCATCTCCGCGCAGAGCGCCTTGCGCACCTGCGCATCCGGAGCGGCGAACCAAGCCGCGCGGAGTTCCTCCAGCTTCGGAATCGACGGCTAGCCGAACCAAGCACCGGCGCCGTTGGCCCTGAGCGGTTGAAGCGCAGCCGGATCAGCATTGTCGAACGACGAAAACGTGGTCAGCAGCATGGACCAGCCGCCCTTATCGACGGGCTCGCGTGAGACGCGGCGTTGGATGACCGTACCCCAGTCGCTGAGGGCCAGATCCACGTTGAAGCCGATACGGGGCAGCAGATCGGCCGCGACCTGGGTGATCGCCGAGGGCGCCAGGATGTCCGTCGGACCGATCAGCCGGACCTTCGCGCCGCTATAGCCCGCAGCTTTCAGCGCCGCCCGCGCCTTCCCGAGGCTACGCGGCCCCGTGAGCACCTCCATGCCGGCATCCGTGGCCATCGGCGTGCCCGGCGTGAAGATCCCACACCGATCGTCATAGTTGGCTGGATCATCGCCTGCGATCGCCGCCATGAAATCGCTCTGGATGATGGCCGGCAGCACCGCCCGGCGCACCTCGACATTGTCGAACGGCGGCTGCAGGTGGTTCATGCGCAGGATCGCGGGATTGGTGAAGCGGTCGAGCCCTTCCACGACGATGTTACGATTGCGGGCGAGGAGCTGCTGGAGTTCCGGCGGTGGCTGCTCGTACCAGTCGATCTCGCCGTTCTGCAGCGCGGCCGCTGCAGTCGCGCCGTCGGCGATGATCTGCCACTCGACCCTGTCAAAATGGGCGATTTTGCCGCCGGCGGTCAGGCTCGGGGCGCCGGGGGCGGGCACGTATCCGGCGTGCCGCTCGTAGACCATCAAGCTGCCCGAGTTGAACTCGTCCGCCTTCCAGCGGAACGGCCCGGAGCCGGTAGCGTCCGTGATCTGTTTGAACGGATCGGTCTGCGCGATCCGCTCCGGCATGATGAAGGCGGGTTGGCTGACGCTCGCCAGTGCGTTCGGCAGCAGCGGGAACGGCACCTTCAGCCGGAAGACGACGTTCGCGTCGCCGTCGTGGCTGATGTCGTCCGTCGCAGCCATCAACGTTTGGCCAAACCCGTTCCGCGCGGCCCAGCGCCTGATGCTGGCGACGCAATCCCGCGCGAGGACGGGGGTGCCGTCATGAAAGCGCAGCCCCTCGCGGAGGGCGATCGTCACCTTCCGCCCATCTTGCTCGACCCGGTAGCCGGCCGCCATCTGGGGTTGGGGTTGCAGGTCGGCATCAAGGCCGAAGAGGGTGTCGTAGACGATGTAGGCGTGATTGCGCGTCACGATCGCGGTGGTCCAGATCGGGTCGATGGATGTCACGTTCGCCTGGGGCACCATGCGCAGCACCCGGGCGTCTTGCGCTCGGCCGACGATTGGCGCTGCCAATGTTGAGGCACCTGCGGCGAGGAATGTGCGTCGCTTCATCGTGGCCCCCAAGCGAGACGCGCTAGCATAGCAACCGCCGGACCAACGCGAGACTCCGCGCACGCGGCATCCTCGCGACTGCTACCGTAACGCATCTCGAATGCCACGCGAGAAGAGCGCGGTGCATCCGTCGTCGGCAACAGTAGAGTTCGCTATCGTGTCGGGCAGCAGGTCTTCGATGATGGTTAGCGGCACGTTCATCCCGGCCTTTGCGCCGATCGGCAGGTAATGAGCAGCCTTCCCTACGATGACGAGCGAGAGGCAGACCAGTTTAGGACCCGAGTTACCCGCACGATTATCCGTACGGGCTGCTCAAGGTCAGGCCTACCATGCCTACTCCACCCGCGGTGAAGTGCTCGGTCAGAACAGGTGCATGGCAGGCTACACTACCTTTTCAGTAATTTGCTGCGGCGTGGGTTTCGTCCTCTGGAAAGACGGCCGCCGTTCCATGCGATCGCTGTAGGCGGCAAGGCTTGGGTACTGCTCACGCCAGGGGTAGTCCGGCCAACGAACGTCGAGATATCCGACGACCGTCCCTGCCGCGATGTCCCCGAGCCCGAAGCCGTCGCCGACCGCGTAATCACGGTCGCCGATCAGGCGGGCAATCTCGCGCACTCCGCCATCGACCTTTCGGCGCTGCCGGGCGATCCATTCCGGGCTCTGCCGCTCTTGATCGCGCATCTGCTCGAAGAACATGAGCACGAACGCGTCACACGTGCCGTCGCACAACACCTCGAATTTACGTGCAAGGAGCCGACCGTCGATATCAGCCGGAACGAGCGGCGGCGCGGGGTACTTCGCCTCGATCCATTCCATGATGTAGTGCGACTCGTAGACCGCACTGCCGTCCTCAAGGATGAGAACCGGTAGCTTTTCCAGAGGATTGTACTGCGGCGTCACGGACGTGCCGTGCCAAGGCACTTCCGTCTCCAGATCGAAGGGGATGCCCTTCTCGGCGAGGGCGATTCGCACCTTGCGGGCGTAGGGGCTCGGTGTCGCGCTGATCAACTTCATCATGGCGTGATCCTCAGCGGATTCATTCTGCGGCAAGTGGAACGGAAAGGGCTGTCCGGCCGATCGAGGCGCCCCGCTGGTGATCGATCCTTGCTTGCGGACTCTTGTCCGTCACTGACACGACGTAGCAGACGAGGAACGCCAGCGGCATCGTGACGATTGTCGGCGGATCGATTGGGAAGATCGGTGTCGCGTAGCCCAGCACACCGACCCAGACCGGGCGGCCTAAGACGGTGAAGAGAAGTGCGGTTCCAAGCCCGACGCATCCCCCGACCACTGCACCGCGCGTCGTGAGCCCTGGCCAGTACAGAACAAGGATCAGGAGCGGCAGCGTTGACGAGCAGGCGATAGAGAACGCCAAGCTCACCATGTAGGCGACGTTCTGGTTCTGGAACGCGATGCCGAGCCCGATCGCGACGACTCCCAGGATCACGGTGGCGTAGCGCGAGACACGAACCTCGGATGCCTCGCTTGCGCCGGCGCGCCGGAATACGCTGGCATAAAGGTCGTGCGACACCGCGGTCGCGCCTGCGAGCGTCAAGCCTGCGACGACGGCGAGGATCGTCGCGAAAGCGACGGCCGAGATGAACCCGAGCATCAGGTCGCCGCCGACCGCGTGCGAGAGGTGGATCGCCGCCATGTTCCCGCCACCGATCAAGCCGCCGGCGGCGTTCACGTAAGCCGGGTTTTTCGCGACCAGGGCGAGCGCTCCGAACCCGATGACGAACACGAGTGCGAAGAAGTAGTTCATCCACACAGACGCCCAGAACACGGACACGCGGGCGGCACGGGCATCGGGCACTGTGAAGAAGCGCATTAAGATGTGAGGAAGACCGGCAGTCCCGAACATCAACGCGAGCCCGAGCGAGATCGCCGAGACCGGATCGCGGGACAGAAACTGCGGCGTCAGGATAGCCTCCCCACGAGGGTGACGGGAGACCGCCTGCCGAAGTAGTGCGCCGTAATCGAAGTCGAAATGGGCCATCACCAGCAGCGCTATCACCGTTCCGCCGATGAGGAACAGCACCGCTTTCGTGATCTGCACCCAGGTCGTCGCGACCATGCCGCCGAACAGGACGTAGCAGATCATCAGGAGCCCAACGATGAACTGCGCATAGATGTAATCGAGGCCGAGCAGAAGGCGGATGAGCTGCCCACCTCCGACCATTTGGGCGATGAGGTAGAAGGCGATCACGACGAGGGAAGCCGAGGCCGCGAAGATGCGGATCGGCTTCTCTTGGAGGCGCGTACAGGCGACGTCCGTGAAGGTGAAGCGGCCGAGCGCGCGCAAACGCTCTGCCATGAGGAAAACGACGATCGGCAGCCCCGTCGTGTACCCGACCGCATAGATCAAGCCGTCGAAGCCATTCCCATAGACGAGGCCGGCGAGCCCCAGGAACGCACCCGCCGAGATGAAGTCTCCAGCGATCGCGAGGCCGTTCTGGAATCCTGTAATCCGTCCGCCGGCCGTGTAGAAATCGGAAGCCGATTGCGTTCGTTTCGCCGCCCTGTAGGTGATGTACAGCGTGCCCATCACAACGGTAGTGAAGAGCGTAATCGCTGTCAGGTTAAGGCCATCACCGGCTACTCCCGACTGCGCGAGTGCGGGTGCTGGCGCGAGGAGAGCAAGACCGATCAGCGTGCGGCGCGCAGCTAAAACACTCATCTGATGACCTCGCGGTTCGCGATGAGCACGTAGATCCCGGTCAGAGCAACGCCGAGTGCGATGACGAACAGACCGTACGCGAAAGCGACGGTTACCGTACCACCATCGAAAAGGGGCTTGGCTAAGACGGCGGGCGCGAAGGCGCCGAGCCCGACAAAGCCGAAGTAGAAGACGACCAGGATTGCCGTGAGGGCAAGGCCGAGCCGGGGCCGCCCAATTTCGACGCCTGCCTCGGAAGGTGGAGAGATCTGCACAGCCATGGATTCCTCCGGACGCGTACCGGAAGGATGAGCAACTCGGATGCCAACCTGGCCACCGCTGCGAGAAAGGCCTACCGCCTCGGTCGGGTCGCGCCGAATATCCTCATTCTAGAAACGTCTACTGAAATTGATGACCCTGCCATCAGTTGAAATTTCTCGGCATGATCAAGGCTGCTTTCCTGCATCTTTTGCTTTAAAGCGGGCAGGCCGCTTTCGGCCCGATAACGCCATGTCGGATCGCCGACGAGCGCAAAACCGGACGTTTCGCTTTGCGCCCATCTCGGCCATTCGACTGCCGTCACTGACATCTCCGAAGCGGACATCGACTCAGGCATAATCGCAGAGTGTCGCCGGCCATGCGTAACAAGCAACGGCGCATGCAAGGAGCCGGTGTCGCGGTGCCAGGGAACGGCCGACGCCGCCCCCGTGTTCTCCGGCCTTGCCGAAGCGCGGCAGCGAGCGTCTTCCACCAACAGGATCACCTGCTCATGACCCAAGTCAGTCCGCCTGTCCCGGTTGGGCTTATGGCAAGCCTCGGGAAACGCGAGATCGGGCTTGTGGCCACCCTGTTCTGCGTCGCCACCCTCATCCTCGGCTTCGGGCTGCTGGCCAACGAGGTGATGGCGGGCGACACAATGGGGTTCGACACCCTGGTTGCGCGACTCTTCCGCCCTCCCGGCGCGAACGGTCCCGTCGGGCCGGCTTGGCTGCACGAAATGGCCCGCGACGTGACCTCCTTGGGCAGCATGGTGATCCTCTGCTTCCTCTCGGCGGTGGTCGTCGGGTACCTGCTCATGATCCGCAAGCGTGGGGCGGCGGCCCTGCTGGTCGGGTCGATTCTGGGAGGGACCGCCATCAGCTTCGGGCTGAAGCTGCTGTTCGACCGTCCGAGGCCCGAGATGCCGGGCGGCATACAGGTTTTCACCACTAGCTTCCCCAGCAGCCACGCCATGCTCTCCGCCGTCACTTACCTGACGCTCGGCGCGCTCATGACCCGCGTCGCCGCGGGCGCCCGGCTGAAGGCGTATTTCATGGGGCTCGCGGTACTACTGACGGTGGTGGTCGGGCTCAGTCGAGTCTACGTCGGCGTGCACTACGCGACGGACGTGCTGGCAGGCTGGTGCGTCGGCTCGGCCTGGGCGGTGCTGTGCTGGATCGTGGCGCTCCAGCTTCAACGGCGCGGGCAGGTCGAGAAGCCCGGCGCCGGGGAAGGTATCGAGGAGCCTGCGTCACCGTCGTGAGGCTCCGGGGACGCGCGACGCTCGCTTTGGTCCAGGTTGATCCTTTCAATCAACGCGGCACGAAGCCATCCGGCCACGTCACTCTGCAATCGAACGCGACGCGGTGGCATTAGGCTCATGGATCGAGAAAGGATGACGACAAGCGGTGGCTGGCCTCGGCTTTTACGGCGTTCCATGAATCCGTGCGGATTACAGAGCAGACAAGCTATCACCGGCTGAACTTCTGCTCCCGATCCCACGTTTCCTTCCTAAAATCTCGGAGGAGGTATCGATGCTGAGTGGCTGCTGGCTCTACGAGACCCCTCAGGGGGCATTCCGCATTGAATGGACTCGGATCGGCGCGCGAAGCTGCTTTGCCGTCATCTTCGAGCAGGATCTTCTCGGCTGCTACGACACGGCAACGGCCGCTTTGACAGCTCTGGTCCAGGGTGAGACGCCGAGGCCTCGGTGTGGGCTGAATATCCAGCGTTTGAATTTGCCGCAGTCCGTGGTGAGCTGGACCTTTTGTCCAGCCACCGACGACCTCGACAGGTCACCTTCCCTCAGGCTTACGCTCAACCCTGCCGCGATGAAGTGCGAGAGCGACGCTTCCGCACCGCCGGAGCAGGCTCTGCATCAGGGATCAAGTCCGTAAAGGGCACGGTGAAGAGCGGCTTATGATAGGCGTCCGCTACGGCGAAGCGGTAGCACTTGAGCTGCGGATTGCGCTCGCAATCGCCTGACGAGGTGAAGCCAGCCCCGCGGCGCGCGAGTGACAACGCTGCGCTGTCATCGGAGCAATCAAGGCCCTGATGGTCCCAGCAGACCACCCCTCTCGGTGATTGAACGTTGAAGAAGTAATGCGGCACGGCTTTCCTCCGCGCCCCCTTAATCTCTCGGCTTCGCCGTTGTCTGTTTTGTTCAAGAGAGTGTTGCACCGATTGATCGGTCTGTCACGCGCGCGAAGCAGACTCAAAGTCGAGCTGGCACGACGGCGCAAGGACCTCGCCCGAGATGCGGCGCTACCGGCGAAAGGGGATCGAGGGGCAGCGGGCGACCTGAACCGATCGGACCCGGCGAGAATCTGCAAGGGTCGTAGGACGGGCAGAGCCCTTCCGTGGCACCATGCGTCCGGACGGTATGGCGAACGAGGTCTCGCGATGACCGAGGCTGATATCCAGGACGCGCTCGGTGCCGTGGAGCGGGCCTTGAAGCACGCTACGGATGCGGAACGCTGCGCCAAGCACGGCCTCAAAGAGGATCAGAGCGGGTCAGCGCATCAGGCATGGCAGTCCGCTTCGATGGTTGTGCGCGAGCTAGACCGGCTGGAGGCCAAGCTCAGGCGATGCCTTGCAATAGACCGCTGCCATCGCTCCTAGAGATCTGCGGCTCAGTGCCCTGGTGAAAGCCTGCGGAGAGGCGTATTGTGAGCCGCAAGGTGCACTAAGCGGACGGAGGTCGGTATGACCTTCATCGTTACCGGCTTGAACCTGACAGGGCCGATCCTCATCGACTACGACACAGCGATCAGCGCGTTGGAGAAGGCGGCCGAGCTGATCTGGACCGGCTACGCTCACGTGCTGATCGCGGACTGGGAAGGCGTGCAGTACACGCCGTGCGAGTTCGTCCGCCTCTTCGACCTGTAGGTGCTTCACCTATCTTGGCGGGGGGATGGTCATGCTGTTCTTCGCTCTCCTATTCGCGGGTCTTACCATCTTCGGCGTCTGCGTCGGCTTCGGCACCAGCGGCCGACCAATGTACGGGCAGGCGCTCTCCATCAACGGCGCGGCCCTTCCCGCCTTCTTCGTGCTCACGCGAGCCCGACACGCACTACGGGTGCCGCATGGCGCATCCACGAGTGCGAACCACACGCCGCCGAGGTCATTGTTCGATTGAGGCGCCATCTCCATCCATGCGTCTGCGAAGATCCTTCAAGGAGAGGCACATGCCCAGGATCAGCGTGAAGCTCGCCGGCGACGGCACCCACACGATCATGCGGGACCATGCCACTATCGCGTGCGGCATGAGCCTTGATGAGGCGGAGAACTTCGTGACCTTTCTGCGGGTGTCGGCGCGGGTGCGGCGGACGCACTGCCTACCGGAGGCGCTGCGCAAGCGTGGGGCACCGGCCGCCTAGCACGTCGCCCTTAGCCGGCGCTGGTCTGAGTCACCGCACGTTTTTCAGCCTGGAAATCCGGTAAGACCCTTCATCTGGTACTCGCACCGGATTATCGCCGGTTCGAGCTCAGCTCAGAACCATCAGTTATGCGCCGTCGACGTTCTGTGAGCGCAGCCAGCGCCCGATAGCCTCGACCACGTGCGCCTGCTCGACAGCAGTCAGCTCCCGTCCTGCAGGTATGGTGTACCACTTGGCCAAACAGCCGCGGCAGCAGGTGGCCGTCGCATGCTGTGCTGTAAAGGCAGGATGGCCGCGAAAGGGCGTCTGCTTACCGTCGTTCCTTGGCTCGGCGGGCGCAAGGCGCCGTTTCACGAAGTCCCGTGCATGCTCTAGAACCGTCGGCAGGCCTTTCTCTCGAAGATAGGCCTGATCGGCGGCCGCGAGCCGAAACCGCTGTCGGAATGCTGACTTCGGGAGACGACCGAAGACTTCTTCAAGCGCTCGCATGCGCACATTTAACCTGACTGCCTTCCGCCGATCTGGCCGGCATGGCTTATGGCCGATTGTAACAGCTGATGCATACACCAGGCCCCATCGCGATCGGAACCGCGGGCTGGAGCCTGCCGAAAGCCCACGCCTCACAATTCCCGGAAACCGGCAGCCATTTAGAGCGGTACGGGCAGCGCTTTTCGGCGGTTGAGATCAACACATCCTTCTATCGGCCACATCGCGCCTCGACCTACGAGAAGTGGGCCGCCGCGGTGCCGGACGGGTTCCATTTCGCCGTAAAGGTGCCTCGCGCGATCACGCATGAGCGACGCCTCACCGGCGTGGACGAGCTCTTAGGTCGCTTCCTAGGCGAGGTGGCGAGCCTCGGGACGAAGCTCGGGCCGCTGCTTCTCCAGCTTCCGCCGAGTTTGGTTTTCAACAAAGCGTCGGCCGAATCGTTTCTGGCAACCTTCAGGCAGCTCTTCCCGGGGAACATCGTTTGCGAACCGCGCCACGCCACGTGGTTTGTTGAGGACGCCGATAAACTTCTCAGCGAACTCGAGATCGCCCGGGTCGCTGCTGATCCCGCGCCAGTCCCGGGTGCAGGCAAGCCGGGCGGTTGGCTGGATCTTGCCTACTACCGGCTTCATGGCTCCCCACGCATGTACCATTCGGTTTATGAGCCGCCCGTACTCACCCGGATGGCCGAGCGCTTGCACCAGCAAAGCGCCCTCGGACGTCGGGCGTGGTGCATCTTCGACAACACCGCAGAATTTGCAGCAACAGGAAACGCGCTGGACACTATTGCACTGGTCACAGCGCGCAAGACCCACAAGAGTCAATCTTCCGACGGATTAATCAGGGCGTCACAGCCTAGTTAGCAACATTTATGGGCTCATAGGCGCCGCCCGATCAGTGATAACGCATCGCGCCGACCACACTTTCTAGCTTTACTCTGCTTTTCTTTGCTCGGCGATGAGCTTATTGGCCCTCCAGTTATGTCGCTTTGCATTATATTTTGCTTTGGGGCTAGGCTCCTCCGTGCGACAGCTGTTGTCAACGCCGGCTCTGGGACGCAGATTTGGCGCCATAGAGGGGACCAGCAGCTTTGCGCCCATCCCGGTCATTCAGATCGCTTTGACGAAGTCCCGTAAGCGGACGCTACCAGCTTCGATCGGCCATTCGCATAAGGTGATGTTTCGGAACGCGGCGTGGATGGGCGGCTCGCCCTAGGGGCCGAAACCGGAGGCTCCCCTGCAGAATGCCTCGGCAATCAAGCCCCAGTGTCGATGGCCAAGCTCCTTCCAGAGCCAGTTCTCCGACAAGCTATTCGCGCAGAGGTGCGGCATCCCCAAGGTGTAGCGATTGACGCTCGTCGGAGGTGACGCGGCTTCGACGGCCCCGATGTGGAGATTCACTGAGCTTCTCCTGCGCGAATGGGCGGCGGTTGGCCCCGGCCGTCGAGAGTGGCCTTCGGCTCCGCCTAGAAGGCGTCGGCGATGATATGACAGCCACGACGGCAAACCTGAAGGGTTCCGGCCCATAGCGGCCGGCGCTTGCGGGTGACCAGTCACACGGCGAATTTGAGGGCGAACCGCTCGGCGCCAAGCCGCTTCTGAATGACCTGCACGATGTACTCGGCATCGCGGCCGACTGCGCCGAAGCGCCCCGAGCCCCAGGTGTTCAGCCACGGCAGCCCGATGAAGTAGACGCCGTCCTCGTTCGTGACGCCGCGCTTGTGCTTGGGGCTGCCCACGCCGTTGAATACGGAGGCGTCGAGCCAACGGAAATCCGGCGTGAAGCCGATGCACCAGACGACGTTGGTGATGCCGGACCTCTCCAGGGCGAGGCTGGTCACGGGCTCGCCCGGCTCCCAGACAGGGGTGTAGTGTTCCTGCGCCGGGGCATCGATGCCCTTCTCGGCGATGTACTTGTCGATGGCGGCGTTGATGCCGTTGTAGGTCCGGTCGGCCTGATCGAGCGAGCGCTTGAGGTCGCCGCGGAAACGCAGGGAGCCGTCCTGGTAATCCTCCATCAGGCCGTAGAGCTTCATGCCCTCGATGGCAAAGCGGCGCAGGTCGATATCGCGCCCGCCATCACGGCCGGTCACGTAGTGGTTGGTGTTGTCGCGGACGCCGTCGCGCAGCGGATGGTTATCGACGGTCATCTCGTAGTAGCCCATATCGGCGAGCCAGGTGACGACGTCGCGGCCCCGGTAGAAGCGGGCGCAGCGGGGCGCATCGCCCACCGCCAGGTGCACCTTGCGTCCGGCGAGGTGTAGGTCCTCGGCGATCTGCGCGCCGGACTGCCCCGAACCGACGACCAGCACCTCGCCCTCGGGCAGCTGCTCCGGGTTGCGGTACTGGTTCGAGAGGATCTGGGTGATCGAGCCCGGCAGCTTCTCGGCCATGCGTGGGATGATCGGCGTGTGATAGCCGCCGGACGCGACGACGACCTCGTCCGCGGTGTAGTCGCCCTCCGAGGTCTGGACCAAGAAGATGCCGTCCTCGCGCCGCTCCACGCGTGTGACCGACACGCCCTCGCGAATCGGCGGGTTCAACTTGGCCACGAACGCCTTCAGGTAGGCGACGATCTCGTCCTTCTTCATGAAGCCGTCGGGGTCCGGCCCGTCGTAGGGGTGGCCCGGCAGGTCGCACTGCCAGTTCGGCGTGACGAGGCAGAACGTGTCCCAGCGCTGCGTCGACCAAGTGTGCGCGGCGGTCTTCTGCTCGAAGACGAGGTGCTCAATCCCGCGCTGCTTGAGGTGGTGGCTGATCGAGAGGCCGGCCTGGCCGCCGCCGACGATGACGACGGGGACATGACGGGGGGTAGAAGTCATGGCTCTGGCTCCGTGAGAGTCCGTAAGGGGGCGTCGGCTCAGGGTTCGAAGGACTCGACGGTGACTTGGCCACCGGGCTCCTGCCGTTTCGCGGCGGCCTCGATGCGAGCGAGCTGGTCCAGCGCGGAGGAGCAGGCGAAGCCGTACTTCTCGCGAACCCGCTCGCTCGCGATGTTCAGGGCCGCCCGGGTCTTCGTGACGAACTCGTCGAGGGCGTAGCTCTCGCCCGGCGTGAGGAAGTCCTTCACGACGAGGGAGGGCGAGTAGCAGGCCTCGCGGCGTCCGTCGGGCCAGCGAACGTGGAAGTGCATCTCAGGCATGGATCGGCTCCTGTCGGACGCGGGCACAGGCCGCGTAGGCGTCGAGGTGGCGCTCGGCGCAGCCGCGCCAGGAATGGGCGGCGGCGCGCGAGAGGCCGGCCGCCTGCAGGCGCGTGCGGATATCCGGCACCAAGGCCGCCGCCATGGCCTGGGCGATGTCCTCGGGGTCGGCCGGGTCGACGAACAGCGCGTCCGTCGGCTCCAGGTATTCGGTGAAGGGCGGCTGCCGTGAGACGAGGGCCGGCGTGCCGCAGGCCATGGCCTCCAGCACGCACAAGGCCGAAGCCCTCCTTCCAGGAAGGAAAAGCCAGCAGATCCGCAGCCCGGTAGAGCGCCGGCATGTCGGCCTGAAGGACGGGGCCGGTCTCGATCACCGGCAGGCCCGGGCCAACGTCCAGGCCGGCGGAGACCAGCGCCGCCTGACACCGCGCACGGTAGGCGGCGTGATCGAGGAGCGAGGCGCCTCCGACGACGACGAGCTGCGCGTGAGGGTGGCAACCCCGCAGCCGGGCGAAGGCCTCGATGATGCCGACCGTGTTCTTGCGCTCCTCGAAGCCGCCGACGGCGAGGATCACTGGCCCGTCGCCAAGGCCCCAGCGCTCCCGCACGACCGCGTCCGCCTCGGTCGGCTCGCCGCGATAGACCGATAGGTCGACCCCGTTCCCGACGATCCAGGCCTCGGCGCCGGTCTCGTCCTTGATCCAGTCGGCCCAGAGGCGGCTGACGCTGAGTAGGCGGGTGGCCTCGCGGATCGAGCGGTTCTGCCACGCCGCGAGCTGCGGGTCCGCGAAGCTGTCGACGTGGTGGACGGTGCGGGCGAAACCCGGGATCAGGCGCCTATGCCTCAGGGTCGCGAGCGCGTTGCCGCCGATGCCGTCATGGGCGTGGAAGACATCGAAGTCGCAGGCTGCCGATGTCGAGAAATGGTGCAGGTAGTCGTGGATGCGGGTCCGGACGAGATCGACCGTCGCGCCGCCGACCGGCTCGGCCGCCACCGCCACGGTGGGGCAGGCCGCGGCCCGGAAGAAGCCACGGCGGGACGGGTCAGGGGCGTGGACCACCGCTTCGTGGCGGAGTGCGCACAGGGCCTCTGCCAGGGACAGGCAGTGCGCGACGCCGCCCCGCGGGTTCGTTGAATGGGTCAGGATGGCGATGCGCAGGCCCGTCACGCTGCGGCCTCCGCTTTATCCTGGCCGCAGCCCATGAGCGGGCTGGCCTGGAAGTCCCAGACCAAACCGTCGTCGCCCGTTGCGCCACGGACCCGGGCGACCCGGCTTGCGTCGAGGCGCCCGATCCGGGCGGCGGCGATGCCGCGCTCGGCGAAGCGCGCGCTGACGGCCGGCGTGCGGTCCGGACGCACGCTGACGAGGTAGCCGAAGCTTGGGAAGGCGGTAAGCCAGCGCGCGAGCGGGACGTGGTCCGGGCGCGGGATCGCATCGAGGTCGATGACGGCGCCGACGCCCGAGCATTCGAGCAGCATCAGGGCCGTGCCGACGACGCCCGCCATGCTGATGTCCTTGGCCGCACAGGCCAGACCATCCTCGGCGAGCCCCGGCAGGAGCGCGAGGTCGCCGCGCAGCTGCGCCCCCGGCGTGCCGGTGGAGGCGTCCCAGTAGGGGTACGGATCCCGGAAGCGACCGCGCAGGTCGATGGCCGCGACGAGGTCATCGCCTGGCTTCGCGTCGAAGCTCGTCAAGAGGCGCGGGCCCGCCCGGCCCAGCACGGCGACCGCGAGGTTGCCGCAGGATGCGCGGGTGTTGGTGTGTCCGCCCACCACAGGCACGCCGTAGAGCGCGGCCGCATCGGACAGGCCGGCCAGGATCGGGTCCGCCCCCGCTGGGTCCCGGCTCCAAAGCGCGTCGACCACCGCGAGCGGGCGCCCGCCCATGGCGGCCACGTCGCTGAGGTTGACCATGATCCCGCAATACCCGGCGAAGTACGGGTCGGCCGAGACGAAGCTGTCAAGAAAACCCTCGATGGCGAACAGCAGATGGCCGTCGCCGTCCGGAATGGCGGCGCAGTCGTCGCCGACTGGAACCGCGGCGTGCCGGCTTCCCAGCCCTAGCCGGGCCACCACGGCGACGATGTCGCGCTTGTGCGCGACGCCGCGGGCCTCCCGGATCTGGCGGGCCAGCGCCTGGATGTCGACGGCGGCCATCATCACGCCGCCCTGCGGAACGTGATGAGCCCGTGCTCGGGATCGTGCATCGGCGGGTATGCCGCGAGATCCGCCCGCATCAGGTGATGCGACCGCCCGTGCAGGTCGACGGCGTCGAGGCTTGCCCAATGCAGGGATTGGAACAGCGGCACGTTCCGCTCCTGCACGTGGGCGAGGAAACGGGTGCAGCCCCGGGCATGGGCCGAGGAGACCGCGACCTGGATAAGCCCGGCGCCCAGCGCGGCCGTGCCGCGGAAGGCGCTGGCGACGGCGAGGCGCGAGCCCCACCACTCGCCGGGACGCTCGGCCACCTCGTGGATGCGCACGGTGCCGACGACGGCGTCGGCATCGCCGCCCAGCGTCGAGAGTGCGCAGATCGGTATGGCATGCGCGTCGATGGCGTCGCGGTCATCGTCCGCGAAGATGCCCTGCTCCGTGCAGAAGACCTGGCGGCGCAGGGCCGCGCAGGCGCGCCTCTCCCAGGCACTCGTGGCGAACTTCACGCGGAAGTGGCTGGGTCGATAGGGCGCAACGGGTTCGAGGATCATGCCGCCACCTCCGCGCGCTCGTAGGTGGACAGCGCCGAGCAGGCGCCGCATCGGCCGCAGCCGGCCTTGATGTCGGTCGAGCGTAGGTTCGCGCCGGCCAGCATGCCGGCGAGCGGCTCCAGGACGGCGTGCATGAAGTCGGGTCCAGGGGCCGGATGGCTCTCCAGCGGCGTGCCGGAGATCGGCACGAAGGGCACCACGAACGGGTAGACGCCCATGCCGATCAGGCGCTCGGCCACTGCCAGGATGGCCTCCGGTGCATCGCCCAGGCCGGCCAGGATGTAAGTCGAGACCTGGCCGCGCCCGAAGACCGGAACAGCGGCTTCGAAGGCCGCATAGTACCGCTCCAGAGGCACCGACGCCTTGCCGGGCATGATCCTGGCCCGCACCTCCGACGTGACCGCCTCCAAGTGCATGCCCAGCGCGTCGATGCCCGACGCCTTCATCCGCTCGAACCAGCGGTCGTCGTCGGGCGGCTCGCACTGGGCCTGGATCGGCAGGTCCACCGCAGCCTTCACGGCGAAGGCGCTCTCGCAGAGAACGGAGGCGCCCCGGTCGGTGGCGTTCGGGGTGCCGGTCGTCATGACCATGTGCTTCACGCCGTCGAGGAGCACGGCGGCGCGGGCGACCTCGGCCAGCTGCTCCGGCGACTTGTGCGCCACGGTGCGACCCGCCGCCAGGGACTGGCCTATGGAGCAGAACTGGCAGGTCTTGGCCCGGCTCGCGTAGCGGATACAGGTCTGCAGCACCGTGGTGGCGAGAACGTCCCGGCCGTGCAGCACGGCGATCTTCGAGTAGGGCACGCCGTCGAAGGTCGAGAGCGCGTAGAAGCGCGGCTTGCCCGGGAAGGTCGCCTGCCCGATCACTACGCCGTCGTGCTCGATCACCGAGACGCCGTCCGCGTCCGGGCGGCGCACGAGGAAGGGCGAGTCGAAGGCGGTCTCGGTATGGACCGGCACCATCACGGTGCGGCCCGCGATGGTCATCGCCTTGTGGTCCGAGGGTCCGGCGCCGCCGCGGCGGCTCGGGGCTCCGGCCCGGCTGTCGGCGAGCCTAACGCCGTACGACTGCAACGCGTTGATCAGGCGCTCCGTCGGCATCCCGATCAGCCCCGCCACGACCGGCGGGAAGGAGGGTTCGTTCGTCAGAAGCGGGCTGGTGCTCATGGTCGAAGCTCCGGGAATCGGACGTTGAACGGACCGGCTGGTGCACGAACGAGGCCGGGCGGTCGTCGTGGAGGAGGCTGAGGAGCTCGGGGCGCGCGTAGTGGCCGACCGAGTCCATCATCCGCTTGCGCTTGGTCACCAGCGCCATGTCCATGTCGGCGATCAAAATGCCTTCGCCGGGCCCGAGCGGCTCCGCGAGGTGCTTGCCCTCGGGCGAGACGATGGCGGTGCAGTTGCCGCCGCGGCAGGCGCCGCGCAGCCGCTCGTCCGGACAGACCTGCGCCACCTGTTCGTCGGTGAGCCAGCCGGTGGCGTTGACCACGAAGCAGGCCGCCTCCAGCGCGTGGTGGCGGATCGTCACCTCCATCTGGTCGGCGAAGATCTGGCCGACCAGCGAGCCTGGGAACTGCGCGGCGTGGATCTCCTCGTGCCGTGCCATGAGGGCGTAGCGGGCGAGCGGGTTGTAGTGCTCCCAGCAGGCGAGCGCTCCGACCCGGCCGACCGCCGTCTCGACGACCGCGAGGCCGGCGCCGTCGCCCTGACCCCAGATCATGCGCTCGTGGTAGGTCGGCGTGATCTTGCGCCGCTTCAGCTTCAGGCTGCCGTCCGCGTCGAAGATCAGCTGCGCGTTGTAGAGCGAGCCGTGGTCGCGCTCGTTCACGCCGAGGACCACCACGAGTCCGTGGCGGCGGGCGGCGGCGGCAACTGCCTGCGTCACCGGTCCGGGGACGGTGGGGGCCCGCTCGTAAAGCTTGAGGTGCTCCGCGCCCTGCAGGGCCGGCGGCAGCACGAAGGAGAAGTACGGGTAGTAGGGCACGAGGGTCTCGGGGAAGACCATGAAGCGCGCGCCCTTGGCGGCGGCCTCGTCGATGGCGTTGAGCACGCGCTCCAGCGTGCCCTCCGGCCGGTCGAGGTCCGGCGCGATCTGGACGGCGGCGGCCCGCACGATCCGGGTCTCTGACATGCATGATCCTCCGGCTGAGACGGCGGCCGCGTCGCGCGGCCGCCGGACGCGCTGCGCGGGTGTCAGACGGTCCAGGTGTCGATGATCACCGCGTTGTCGCGCTTGTGCAGGAGGATGCAGTCGAGCACGTCGAGGGGTTGATCATACGGATGCCCTCGATGAAGGCCGCCTCGCCGTGGCCGTAGAGCGCCTGCGTCGAGAACCGGCAGGCGTAGACCTTGCCGCCTTCGGCCATGAACTTCTCAAGCTGATTGTTGAAGTTGAGGTGCCCAGGGAAGGCCTCGTCGCCGAGCCGCGGAAAGCCGCGCTGGACGCCGAGCGTGATGCCGGGGCCGTAGAGCAGGATGGAGGTGTCGAAGCCCTTGCGTTGCAGGCGGGTGGCCTGGAGCAGGTTCACGAGGCCGATGGAGCCCTCGAAGGCGACGGTGTGGAAGGTCACCAGCGCCTTCTGGCCCGGCTCGGCCTTCACGTCCTCGAAGACCTTCTCCTCGTAGTCGACCAGGAAGTCGCCCTTCTTGTGGGGTTCGCGGTTCACGGCAGGCATTGCTCACGCTCCTTGAAGGATGAGACCGCGGCGGGCAGGACTGCGAGCGGTCATGGGATCTTCATGGCAAGCGGTGTGCCAAGACCCTATCATTCAATGTGCCGGTCAATGTGCCGGAATAATATGCATACAATTATGCGATCAATGATCGGAATGCGTTATCGCGTATCAGTCTAGATGGAGCTCGTTCCAGAAGCAGCAACTGCGCATTCCGTCGCCATGATATGCACGTTTGAAGCACAGTAATTGCTGGCATTGTATGGACCACACAATCGTCGCTCCCTGACCATCATGCGGTATGACGCTTGCTAGCCATACAATCGAGTATTGATCGCATGTTGATGGTGCAGGCGCGGAGCAGATGAAGGTGACGAAGAGAGGAGGGACGATGAGCCCTCAGGGCGTCGTGGCCGGGGGCTGGACGCCGGACCTGAAGCGCTGGGGCAAGCCGCACTACCTAGCCATTGTGGAGGCTCTGGCGGATGACATTCAGACAGGGCGCCTGACGCCTGGTACGCGCTTGCCCACCCAGCGCGCCCTTGCCGAGGCGCACAACCTGAACTTCACGACGGTGTCCCGCGGCTATGTCGAGGCGCATAAGCGTGGCCTGATCGAGGGGCGCGTCGGGCAGGGCACCTTCGTGGTCGATCCAGCACTCTCTGCCCGTTCGGGCAGTGCCGTCGGCGCACCACGTGTCGGGCCCATCGATTTCACCATGAACCTGCCGCCCGAGCCCGACGTCCCGGCCCTGCGGGCGCGCATGCAGGCCTCGTTCGCGGAGCTGTCCGGCGACCTCGCCAACCTGCTGCGCTACCAGGGCTTCGGCGGAACCAACGATGACAAGGAAGCGGCGCTGCGCTGGCTCAAGGGACGCGGGGTCGACACGACGCGGGAGCGCCTCCTGATCTGCCCCGGTGCGCACAGCGCCCTGTTCAGCGTGCTGGGTCAGGTCGCCCGGTCGGGTGACGCCATCTGCGCCGAGCGCATCACCTATCCGGGCATTCGCGCGCTCGCGGCGCATCTGGGGCTGCGCCTCGTCGACCTGCCGATGGACCGGCACGGGGTCGACCCCGACGCCTTCGCGGCCGCCTGCACCAAGGTCGGGCCGAAAGCCATCTACCTGAACCCACTTCTGCAGAATCCGACCACCGCGACGCTGCCGCGCACGCGGCGCGAGGCCATCATCGCAGTGGCCCGGCGCTATGCCGTCAGCATCATCGAGGACGATGCCTACGCGCGCATCTGCCCGGCACCGCCGCCGAGCTTCGCCGAATTGGCCCCCGAGATCACCTACTACGTAGCAGGGGTGGCCAAGTGCCTGGGCGCCGGGCTTCGACTGGCGTTCTTGGTCGCCCCGAGCGCGCGAGCGACACTTCCGCTCGCGGGTGCGCTTCGCGCCGCGACCGTCATGGCCTCGCCGATCTCGACGGCGCTGACGACGCGCTGGATCACGGACGGCACGGCGGACGCCATCGTGCAGTTCGTCCGCGAGGAATCGGCTGCGCGACAACGCATCGTGGCGTCGCTGCTCCCAGCCGCGACCTACACCGCCGACCCGCACGGCTTCCACGTTTGGATCACGCTGCCGGAGGGCTGGACGCGCTCGGCTTTTGCGAGCCAAGGCCGGTCGGCAGGGCTCGGCGTGGTCGGCAGCGACCCTTTCTGCGTGGCGGGGCCGCCGCCGGAAGCCGTGCGCCTCTGCCTGGGCGGTCCTTCGACCCGGCAGCAGATCACGCACGGTCTGGAAGTGCTCGCCCACGCGCTGGAAGGCTCGCCGGCTCTCGCCTCTACCTACATCTGAGAAACCCGGCACTCACGCCGGCCGTCCCGGTACGGGGACGCCATCGCGTGAAGCTGAACGCATGGTTCGACTTGTGCATAATCCGAACCGACATTCCAGCTGTTGCCGACCAAGGTTCGAACGGGGTTGCGTTCTGCCGTTCACGCAGTTCCCCGCGAGCGGCCGCTTTCCCCTGCACTCGCTCGGAAGCGGACTGGCAGCATTCGGCCAAACCCAGTCGGCGGCTCTGATCCCGCATCGGTCGTCCCGAGCTGCTTAGAGACTTCCCAAAAGCAGACGTGGGGTGAGTGCTCGTACACAGAATGGTGTGAGATGCCTGTCCGGCCGTCACGAAACGGCCTTCGCCCTCAGCATGGCCCGAGGGTCGGTCCCCTGTCGCCGTAACCATCCCCATAGCGAGGATGAGCCTCTCTCAAGGCTCTGACGCAACCGTCGTCAGTCGATCCTGATGCGGCCCCGGACAACAATTGCGCCGTCGGACGCTCGTCCGATGACCACGACCTCGCCCGAAGCGGGGTAGACGCCAGTCAGGGCGGTGATGTTGACTTGATGGCTGACGAGTGCGGCCTTCCGCCCCGTCGCATCGAGTGCAGCGATCCGCGCCCTCAAAGCTCGCGTCTGCGCGTCGCGATCGCCCTGCCCGTCGAAGAAGGAGTTGAGTGCCGGTTCCGCCACGACCGGTCCAAGACCGAGGAGCTCCGCTGTCTCGCGTGATCGGCACCACTGGCTGCTCAGGACGACGTCGACAGAGACCCCCGCCTTTCGCAACTGCCGACCGATCCGCCGAGCCTGTTCGCGCCCCTCGTTGGATAGGTTGCGCTGGGTCGAGCAGTCATCAAGCATGAACCCCGTGGGATCGCCGGTGCCGGGGGCGATG
This sequence comes from Methylobacterium phyllosphaerae, assembly GCA_050632685.1. Taxonomy (GTDB): domain Bacteria; phylum Pseudomonadota; class Alphaproteobacteria; order Rhizobiales; family Beijerinckiaceae; genus Methylobacterium; species Methylobacterium phyllosphaerae_A. Next base: position 1,967,232 of record JBOEFT010000002.1, on the reverse strand, counting down.
GCATGGCGCAGGAGAATGTGCGTCGCCGGCTCGGCGGCAACGGGCAGCGTCTCCGTTTGGCCCCGGGCAGCTGTCGACGCGACGGAAAGCAGCACTGCCAGAGCGATCAGGGGGCCGAAGGCGTTGCAGCTCATCGCCGGGGCGCCCCTGGACTGATTGTTGTTGCGCACGCCGTCGATCACATTGATGCCGATGCTCGTCACCATGATCCGTTCAAGCCTGTCATTCCACCCTCGATACTGTGGCACGGGGGCGAGCCATCAAGTACGCCTGGCTTGGCGATCCTGCGCGACGGTCATCCTCGCTCGTCGATCGTGACCCCGGTCAAGCGGGCGCCTGCATGTGCGGGCCATTTATCGAGCAAGCAGCAGCCAGGCGAATGGCCGATTCGAGGGTTCCCGTCCGAGAAACGGTTGGGCGACTTTTGGCTACCGCCGACAATGCGGACGCCCTTGCTCCTACGTCTCAGTTGGGTGGTTTTCCGCCGGTCCGCTTCTGGGATGGCGATCCATAGGAGCGGACATCGTATCCACGCCCGCTCCCGACCCCTTGCGGAAGCTGGGAACGTCCGCTTCCAGGCAGTACAGGGACTGACTTGAACCCAGGATTGGCTCGCGGTGTTCACATAGGTTGGTGAGGTGCTCCGCAGGGTCCGCGCCACGGTTCTTCGCTGACCAGCGCCTGATCGCTCAGCGCCGGGGGCCTCCGATGCCCAGCCAAGAGCAGATGATGAAGCGCCAGCAGGTGCTGGCCGACTTCGGCGAGTTCGCTCTGCGCAGCGAGAACCTCGACGAGGTGCTGGCGGAAGCCTGCCGTCTCGTCGCCGAGGCTCTCGGCACCAGCCGCGCCAAGATCCTAGAGATCCAAAAGGACAGGCAAAGCCTGCTCGTGCGGGCTGGCGTCGGCTGGGATCCGGGCATCGTTGGCCGGCTGCGCCTACCCATGGGAGAGCGCTCCTCCGAGACCTTCGCGATCAAGGAAGGCAAGCCGATCATCACGCAGGACATCCGCAAGGAGGAGCGCTTCGAGGTCCCCGAGTTCATCAAGGAGGCCGGGGTCATCGCATTCGCCAACGTGCCGATCTTCGTGCCCGGCTGGAAGGCTTACGGCCTGCTGCAGGTGGACGCGACCGAACCGCGCGACTTCGGCAACGAGGACACCGAGTTCCTACGCACCTACGCCATCATCCTGGGGCCGGTGATCGACCGCCTGCAGAAGGTGAGTGCTCTGCGCTTGACCGAGGAGCGCTTTCGGCGCTTTGCCGAGCATTCGGCCAACGTGCTCTGGCTCGTCGACCTGGAGAGCGGACGGCTCGACTATCTCAGCCCGGCCTTCGCGCAGGTCTGGGGCATGCCTGCCGAGGACATGCCGGACCTCGCGAGTTGGCTCGCCAGCGTCCACCCGGAGGACCGCGACGCCGCCGCGCAGGCGCTGAAGCGGGTTGGCGATGGCGAGACACTCGTGTTGGAGTACCGCATCCTGCGCGCCTCGGATAACGCCGTGCGCCGCATCCGCGACACCTTCTTCCCGATCCCGGGCACTGACGGATGGATCCGGTCAGCGGGCGGAATCGCGCAGGACATCACAACCGACACCGGCCTGCGCGCCTACGTGATCGCGGGCGGGGACGATTCCCGGCGCGGCCTCGTCGGTGCCCTTCAGGCCGGCGGGTACGAGGTGCGAGCCTTTGGGAGCGGTCGGGCCCTCCTCAAGATGGCGGGCTCGCTGATCCCGGGCTGCGTCGTGTTCAACTTGGAGGCGGCCGGCGACCTACTTGTCGCAAGCGAACTGAAGGCGGCACGCGCGCACCTGCCCGTGGTGGCGGTCGGCGCGAGCGGGGGCGATGTCGGCTTCGGGGTCCGCGTCATGAAGGCGGGAGCGGTCGATTTTCTCGAGGTTCCCTGGGCACCGGAGGCCCTGCTGTTCGCGGTCAGAACGGCGCTCGCCGAGATCAACGCCGAAGCGGATCGGGCGCGCGGGGACGACAAGGCCCGTGCCCGGATCGCGGCTCTGTCGGCACGTGAGCGCGCGGTGCTGGAGGGATTGCTCGCTGGCGGGACCAACAAGACCATCGCACGGACGATGGGCCTGAGCCCGCGCACGGTGGAGATCCACCGGGCTCGGTGATGGAGACGCTCGGCGCCCACACCTTGCCCGAGGCCGTTCTCATCGCGACGGCTGCCGGCGTGCTGCCCGCCAATCACGACGGCGACTAGGTCGCGCAGCCCGGCGTCTGGGTAACAAGCAGGCCGCCATGCGCCCTGCGCCGGCCGGTGAACGTCAGAGGTATCCGGCCTCGAACTCCGCAAGCTCGCGCAGCAGCCGCGGCGCGAGTACCCGCAGGCGGCGTCCCCGCAGCGAGATCAGCCCGTCGCGCGGTAGGACTTGCAGCACCCGGGTTAAAGCCGCCCATGGGTTACTGCCCAGTGAGTGCCGCCGCACAAGGAGGGCCTAGTCGGAACCTGCACCGTTCCGTTGAGACGTTGAGAGCCGGATGCTGAACAGCTCCCGCCCGGTTTCATCGGCAACCGTCATGGCCCATTCGCCGCCAGACCAAATGTCACCCATCGCATTGCCGACCATCAACTCGCCGATGATCCTCAACGCCTCCTTCCTGGCTGCCTCTAAATCCACAAGTTCAACTCCGTCTGTGTCGACGTGGCGCTGCTTTCTATCGATGTGAAAGAAGTATCGAGGCATTGGTCGGCATGCGGCAAGCTTGGGCGACCGGACGGCCTGGATGAGAGACTTGGCTTGCTCGGCCAGAGAGCGCCGCTCGTGATCGGGATCGGGCATCGTGTTGCTCCGCGCAACGCAGGCGGGAGCACACATCTCTCTCAGCCACCAGCGCCTACAGGTTCGGGAACGGGCCGGTGATCCCAACATCCTACGCTCATCCAGCCCGAAAGTCTCTGCCAAGATCAGGCTCACTTACGGCCACGTCTGCGGATGCCCTTTGGTCCATGGGTCCATAGACTGGGACAGCCAGGAGTTCACGGGATATTGCCAGGGCTTCCATGGTGCGGGACCGGGCCATTAAGGTTTGGCTCCGCGAGATCTGCATCTCTCTGGCAAGCTGTGGCCGCTGCTCGGCAGGCGGGAGGGCGTTCCAATCGGTCACGGGCCCAACCTGGCCGCTTCTGAGCCGGCGCACATTCAACCATGTGTTCGCCGCGGCTGTGAGAAGCAGTGTCTGAAGGCGCGGCTACCTGTGTACGCTGGCTGACCTCATTGCGGCTCGTGGCGCCGCCTGGGAGATCAGCGAGAGCGTCGCGGACGAACGGGATGAGCGTAGAGAGAACCGAAGGTCCGCTCTAAGGCGTTGAGCCAACTTCCGCTCCCCACCCTCTGCGGAAGTTGCTGTACGACCGACGAACGACCGCTTTGGAGAAGCGCTGACGGGGATTGGGACGGCTGGGTAGGGTCGATACGAGGCCGTCCGCTTTTCCGGCGAACCTGCTCCGAAGCGGACCGACCGTAAACGGCCAGAATCGGACTTCGATTTCCGGTACAGAGTCAAAATCTCACGCCGAAACAAGCGCCGCGTTGCCTCAGAATCGAAACTCGGCGCATCATAAGGCTGAGTGAGATGGGGGCGCTGCAGTGCATCGGGTGGGAGTTTTGCTGACGAGACTTGGCTGGCACGGGCCGACGTTGCTCGTCGCATCACTGATCCTCGGCAGTCTCGTTCCTATCCTCTCAAGCCAAGCCGTCAGGTTGCTCCCGATCGCGGCTTTTCTGCTCGCCTTCGGCTCATTTCTCACAGCCAACTTCGCGCCTTGCGAGCAAGCATCCGGTCGCGCCGCGATCGCCTTCACACTGGCCTGGACCGGTCTCGGCGTTCCTGCGGCCACCGCCGTCCTGCTGCAAGTGGCTGGGGTCGACGAGGCGCTTCGTAGAGGTATCCTCATATCCGTGTTGGCCCCGCCGATCAGCGGTGCCGCAGCCATCGCGGCCATACTTGGACTGCATCCGCGGCTAGCTCTCCTCAACGCGATTGGGCTGACGCTGCTCACGCCACTCACGGTTCCGTTGCTGGCGGTCGCTCTTGGTGCTGGCGTTCGGCTGGACCCCGCTGCTCTCGCCGCGCACCTCGCCTTGATCGTAGTTCCGGCTGGCGCTGTCGCCCTGGCACTATCCGGTGCACACGGCCGTCTGCAGAGGCTGATCCCGGACATGCAAGCGGCATCGGGCATAGCGGTGCTCGGCCTCGTACTTGTTGGCTTCACGATGGCCGACAGCCTGAGAGGGGCTTGGAGCACGCAACGCGCGTATGTCCTCATCTGCCTCGCTGTCGCGATAAGCTTTAATGTCGGGATCGGGCTCGTCAGTGGTGTCCTCTTTGCGCAGCTCAGGCGGACGCGCGCACTCACGATCGCCCTCGTGGCCGGCAACCGCAACGTGAGTCTCGACATGGGCCGCCGCCGGCACCGCTCTCTCTCACGCGACGGAACTTTATCTCGCCACCACGGTCGTTCCTGTCCTTGCTCTACCCTTCGCCGTGCGAGCCGGTGCGGCCGTGCGCGGCTGGATCGCTCTCCGACGCCACCGCGGTGTGAATTCGGCTCGCACCGTCCTCGTCGACAAGTCGCCGCCAGCGGACGCTACTCAATAGCCGGCAACTCCGGCACAGTCTCGACAGGAAACTTAAGCATTCGGCCGCCGAGCAGGTCGGAACGGATGCTCCCTGCTGCCGCGCCCCGAGGGCGGCCGGCACGCGACCGCGGGGGATTCAGGCATGCGCACGCGTCAGAACGGCACGAAGATTACGCCGCCGCGACCAGCTTACTGGGGTCGCCGGCTGTCCAGTATGCCGAACGATTTCATTTTCGGGTATGGCTCGCTGATCAACACGCACCTGCGCGACCACACCTCGGCCGTGCCGATCGCCGGCATGCCGGCACGGCTGTCGGCGGAGTTTGGCTACCTCAGAGCCTGGGTGTTCCGCTGTCCCAGCGGCTTCACCGCTCTCGGCCTGCGGCGCCCGCGCCGCGGTGAGACAGCGATGACCGTAAACGGGGTGATGTACCCGGTGGATCCGGCTGATCTCGCGGCCTTCGATCTGCGCGAGGCAGGTTACCGACGCGTTTCTGTGCCGATCGAGCAGATCGAGGCCGTATCTTGGCAGTCTCTGCCGGCGAGCGGGACTATCTGGATCTACGTGCCAGCTGACGAAATCGCCGCTCCGCGCTTCTCCGCCGCAAGCAACGATTTCCCGCTGCTACAATCCTACATCGACGCCACTGTCGAGGGCGCACTGGATTATGGGGTCGACTACGCCCGTGAGGTCATCGAAACGACAGCGGACTGGAGTCCCTACTGGTTGAATGACCGTGCGATGGCACGACGACCGTGGATCTACGATCGCCATTATGCCGAGGCGGATGCCCTGCTCTCGACGATCGAACCGGCGGCCTCTTACTTCTCCGACCGGATGTTCCCGGGTCCGTTCTCGGTACGATGGCACTTCAGGACCCCGACAGCGCGCCCAGCTCATCTCACTAGGGAACGCCGGGCACGGCGCGGGAGTGCCGGGGGGTCGCAGTTGCGTGATGACGCAGATGGAGTTGTGCCCATCTGAGCGTCACAGCGACAAGGTTGATCCCGCGCGCATTCGGATCAACGTCAATGAGCTCGTCTGAAGTGAGAGGAGTCGGACGGTCAGACCGATTAGCATCAGTGCTATCTTATCGTCAATTATGAAATAACGCCGCAATTCTATTAGTATTTCTCACCGGCCGTTTGTCATCACGCAAATTGCGAGTGACAAGGAACCAGAATTTAGCGTCTGCCGGATCGGATCAGGTGGCGCCGTGATGCGCTCTTCACAATGCCGCCGCAACGGGCTCGCTCAGATCGGTTGAGTGAACTGAAGGCGTCAAGCTCTGCAATTCTGAACACCATGCCTAGAACGGCAATCCTGCTCGGATCAGAACTCCAAACGATTGACCTCGGTCGGAGCGCGCTTGGCAGCGAGGCGGCAGGTGTGGTCTTGCAGCGCCTCGGCATTGGCCGCTCTGCCGAAGCGACTGGTCACATGACCGTCTAGGATTACGAAGCCCGCTCCCTCGTTCGGGAAGTCGGCTCTCACGACAGCGAGCGAATGCTCGCCCATGTCGGATCGCGCGTCATCGTCGCGCGCCAGCAGCGTGAACGGGTCCGTCTGGCCGAGATCATCCCCGAGTATTCGCATTGCCCTGAACTGACGACCAGCCAGCGGTTCGCCCAAAGGAGCCCAGCGATCACCAATCGAGGAGGCGAGCCGGTTCACGGTGTCGCGGACATCCTGGCGCACGCAGTCGATGTGGATGTGCAGCTGGCCCTGGGTGCGCCGAAGCCGAGAATTCACCGCAAGGCTCACGTCACGCCTGTCGAGTGGCTGCCCGAGGCGTTCTTCGACGAAGGTTCGAGCGCGCCACGCCTTGGCAACGTAGTTGGTAACGCCGGGCTCAAGGAGCACAGGGCTCTCAATCCCGGTGATCCGCACTGTCGGAATCAGGAGAAACTGCGCCCGCCCCCGGCGGTCTTTGAGAACGGCATATCCCTTCTCGACGCCACCCTGCAGGTCAACCAAGCTGCAAGGTGCAGGTCCGTCCCCACGCTGTTGATGGGGAACGCACTCGCCGTTGACGATCCGCCACAAGGCTCCGCCGTTCCCGAGTAGGATGGGCACGACGGCCACAGCCAGCCAGACCGAGATTGCCGTGAGGACCGCTAGAATGCTGAGCGATTTTGTAAACATTCCGATCCGCACTCGACATGTCGAACAGCGCGGCGCCGTCCCCGTTCCGACGTGGTCGCGATCGCCATGAGGCTGATGACCGGCAATCCGCATCGAGGCAGTGAAGTGTCTGCTCGCGGAAAAGCAATCCGTACCGGATCAGGAGCGAGTTGGGTCGGTCGGAACAGGTCCGCTATCTCGGTTCACGAACTACAAAGCGGGCAGGCCGCTTTCGGCCAGGATCGGTCATTCTGGGTCCTCCAGATTACCAGTTAGCAGACGCTCCCGAAGCCCGCTGAGAGGGTCGCAAACAGCACAGTCGCCTCCAAGCCTCGAAGGGCAGCTTTTTTCTGGCCTTGTTCTGCAGGAGGAGCAAAACATCATAGAATGTAGCTTTTCTGAGGTTTCCGACTAAGTCCTTGATCCTACTAGGATCAACTCAACGCTCGCTCTACGTTCAATCTGGAAACATCATGCTTTGCGGTAAAGGCGCACAAAGTGTGAGGTCTCGATGAAACAGGCGCGCGTGCCAACGGATTCGGAGTTCAAGCGGCTGGTGGCAGTGGTAGGGCAGGGGAGGTATGGCCCTCGAAATCGAGCTGCGCTGATGCTGAGCTACTTGGCTGGGCTGCGCGTCGGAGAGATCGCCGCGCTCCGCTGGGGCGATCTCCTCGACGGGGAGGGGAGGGTGCGTGAACAGCTCCGCCTAAGCGCGGCTGTGACGAAGGGCGGCCACGCGCGTGTCGTGTTCATGAATGCACGTCTGCGCCGTGAGATCGAGCAATTCCGATCCAGCCTGTCCGCCGTTCCCGACCTGAAGCAGCCCGTGCTGATCACCCAGAAGCGCACGGCCTTCAGCGCGAACACGCTGTGTCAGCGCATGCGCGGGTTCTACGATCAGGCCGGTTTGGACGGTGGCTCAAGCCACAGCGGCCGGAGGTGGTTTATCACTCGCCTGGCTCATGCCAGCATCTCGCCCAAGGCAATTATGATGCTGGCCGGCCACCGTCACCTGTCGACCACGCAGCGTTACATCGACGTCAACGACGAGATGATGCGTGCTGCTGTCGAAGTGCTTTAACCGCGACACCAGGACGAGCGCCCTTCATCTGGCCCGGCCGCTGTTTTACGCCTCGGTAATCGCGTAGCACGAGGATGGCTTATGCCCGGCCTCATGTCACCACGCGTCATAATCTTGTTCGTATCCCTCGTGCTGATTGGGCTGGTAGTTGCCAGGCTGTACATACGCATCCCGACGATCGGACCGTGAATTATGAGATTCAGGACGTGATTGCTCATTCGCGCCTACGTCGTCCTGTTCAAGAGCTCGTGACCTGATGCCCACCATCTACCTGGATTGTGACGGCGTACTCGCAGATTTCGATGCTGGTGCCGAACGCGTCTTCGGCATGCCACCGAGTGAGTTCGAGCGCCGCTTCGGGCTGAGGCGGTTCTGGAGCAAGCTGGCCTCGCTCGACGACTTTTTCGGCAGGCTTCCACTGTTGCCGGATGCCATGGAGCTCTACGAGGCTGTGCGACATCTGAAGCCGATTATCCTGACAGGACTGCCGCGCGGCAATTGGGCTGAGCCGCAGAAGCGGCGCTGGACAGAGGCGCACTTCCCGGGTGTCGAAGTGATCACCACAACCGCCGCACTGAAGCGGGAGCATTGCCATCCAGGTGATGCCTTAGTGGACGATCGTGAGAAGTACCGTCACCTCTGGGAAGAAGCCGGCGGCATATTCATCCATCATCGCGATGCAGCCACTTCGATCAGCGAGCTCCGCGGACACACCTTTTTGTAAAGGAAGCTAGGGAGATCGGCTGCGGTCTTCCTAGACAAAGATCTGCCGTCCCCCATATGATGTGCGAACGTTGTCAGCGCGAATTGCGCGGCTGAGCGTGATGTTTTCAGGATTCCCACACACATGAAGCGCCGAAGCGCGCGACCGTTTACGGTCGAAGTCAAGCACACCCGTACATCCCGTGCGCCCCTGTCCGATGCTACCGCCCGTTCCCGCAAGAACAATGATCTGTGGCAGGGTCTGCCTCTGATCGCGGATGACAAGGCCACTGAGGTGAAGCCGATACAGCCGGTGTCGGTAGCTTCTTCCGAAGCTGCGCAACCCGAGACACCCGCTCGTCGTGTTCTGCCGAGCCTGGTGCCGACATTTGCCATGCCGATTGAGCCCGAAGTTCAGGCGGTTCATGAAGCACCAGCGCCAGAGCGCCTGCCGCGCGTCCCGCGGGCCAAACCGCCGGCCGAGCTGGTGCAGAAGCCAGCTCTGAGGACCGTCGCCGGGCGAGGGCCTCGCGCCGTGTCGGCGTTCCCGCCGCAGGTCACACCTGCTGCTGCTCCTGCCTCGATCGCGAAGCCTGCAGTGGATATTCAACCTGCTGTCGCGCAGGCACGTACAGCACGGCGTTCTGAGCCAGCAGAAACACTGCGTCTTGGCGAGCGTTGGAAGCGGCGGCTTCCGCGCGTCTTCAGGTGATCTGGCCCTGGGCTGGCTGCCGCACGTTGATGCTTCGCGTCCAGGTGGCTCTCCAGAAGTCGTCACCAAGGATCACTCGGACGCTCGACAATTTCGTTGCGTATTCGGCGGAGGAAGGTACGCCATTAGGCTGAGTGCTGGCGCCGGCTGCTACGCCAGTTCCGCGTCCGGCTCTGATGATGCAGCATCACATGCATCGCAGGCACGGCACAGGAGGCTTTGCAACTCCTCCGGCATAGTGTTGAGGCTAGGCAGATCGAGTTGCTTCAGTCCGTACGCGACGCCCTGCAGCACGGCATCAATGCCATCATCGCAGCCGCTGATGTGGAGGTCGTTGATTTCACGCATGACAAATGCTCCCGGTCAGCAGCTCCTTTCACGGGTGCATCTGGCCGAACTGTCTTGTGGCGGTAGACAGCTCAGATGGTGCCTCCGGCTCAATATTGAAATGGGTAGCAGCCATGCGGGCGGACGTGCCCGCGCGCACATCAGTCTCCGGCTGTTGAGCTGCAGATCTCCCTTTGAATGACGACAAGGATAGGAGCGCTCAGGCTGAGGGTGGCTCGGCAGGGGGGCGATCGATCAGGCTGCACCGTAAGGGAACCGCGGCAGAAAATTATCGGAGCGTGCGATAATTATTTCGCGGTGTCTCTTGCTCAATCTCATGTGTGTTGCCAGAAGAGAAGGGCATTGAGATGGACTTGACCGGTTGAGCGCCGGGCTCTAGCGCGCGCTCGATAACCATGTTGTCACCATGTTTAGCAAGATCTTCTTGAAGCTGCCTGAACTCACTACACCAAATGGTTTCTTGATCGCGGTCCCGCTCCTGATTGCGCGGCTGCTGCGGCTGATCGGCACCAACTAGACGAACCTGCAGCCGTGCGAGGTCTGGGGTTGCACCGAGTTCGACGCCGTAGTCGTCGCTTGCCGGCTTGCGTAAGACTAGACGCCCATCCTGTGCCCACGCCGTTGTCATTCCAGCACGCACTTCGTAGCCAAGGGCGGCCAGCCCACTCAGGACGGCCTGTCGCCGTGCCTCGGCTGCAGCCCTTTTCGCAGCATGCTCGGCCACATCATGAGCAGCGGCCAATAACCGATCGGCGTCAGCGTGATTGTTGGTCTCAAGCGCTCTCGTGATTTGCTGCGAGACGGTCGTGGCCTCGGGATCGGTGAAAGGTGCCAGCTCGGCGCGCGCCTCTTGCAGGCGGCCGATTGCCCTTTCGATCTGCTGACGCTCGGACACCCATCTCCCCACATCGAGGGTTAGAGAGTCCGTCAACAGCGCGCGACGGTGGTCATCTGGTTGATCCATAATTGCGACCGCGCGTTCGGTGAAGGCTTGCAAGGCGGCTGCTTCGCCCCGCGTTGCGATCTCAGCCAAAAGGCGATCCAAGCGCGTATCTCGGCTTACGGGCTGGGGCAGACTCGCAAGCCAGCCCGTGAGCGACTGTCCTTCGGTCCCAGCCGCCAGACGCTGCACAAATGCCTTCTGAGCGTCGTTGTTGGCCGAATGTCCGGGCTGTTGCGAGAGCTGCCGGAGCGCGGCGTTCATCGTCGCCTGGATCGCTGCAACCTGGTTGTCATCGGCAGTGAGCGCCTGCGTGACTGCGTTGCGCAACGCAGGGTCGACGGGTAGGCGCTGCGCCTCTAACGCATTGATAAGGCTGCGAGCGCCCTCAGCCAACCGGCGATGGCGCGTGCGAGCGGCCGCCGCTTCAGCGACCGCCTCTGTCCGCAGCCGATCGATCTGCGCACGTACGCTGGCGGTCAGCTCTGGGGCTTGCTTCTGCAGTTGCATCCATTGCTCCGCCTCGAATTGCCGGGTCAGCACCTGCCGTTGGCGTGCCAACTCGGCTTCGAGGGCGGCATTGAGACGGTTGAGGCGCTTGGCGACGGCGCGCAGCGCGTCGATCGCCTCGTCGAGCCGCGCAATGTGTTGCCGACAGGTGGCCTCGATCTCTTCGCGGGTGACGATCCGTACGACTTTCGGTCCGCTCATGCCCGACGCTCCCCAACGGCGCTCTGAATGGCCTGCTGCAAGCGCTTCTCCTCCTCGGCCCGGCGAGTGTACCAGGCCGCTGATGAGACCCGGTGCAGGTTGGGCACAGAGCGGCCGAGTACCGCTGGCCGCCAGATCTCCCGCGCCCGCGCTCGCGCGAGAAGCGGATGACGCGGTGCATCGCACTCGATACCGATCCCGAACAGGCCAGTCGCGGGATGCTCGATCGCAAAGTCCAGCCCGAACGCATCGCCGTCCTGAGCCGCAGCCACCGGCTTGTGACCCAGACTGCGTACATAATCGGCGACCGATGCGGCGAAACCGTCGGACGCGATCGACGCATGTTTCCCGGGCCGTGGCCCCTGTCGGCTGAGGCGGCTTTGCGCCGAGCGTGCGCCCTCGAGGTCGCCCGAAGCTACTTTCGAGGCATAATCGAGGTAGGCTTGCAGATAGTCACGCGGCTTATCGGGCGCGCGCCCCGCGGCCAGCCAATCCGAGACGTCCTTAACCGGCATCGAGGTGATCAGCACGATCTTGCTGCGCGCCCGCGTGACAGCGACGTTCAGGCGACGCTCGCCCCCGGTCTGACCCAACACGCCGAAGTTGCGACGGAACGTGCCGCGGCTATCGCGGCCGAAGGTGGTCGAAAAGATGATAACGTCGCGCTCGTCGCCCTGAACGTTCTCGACGTTCTTGACGAAGAAGCCCATGTCCTCACCCTTCTGCGTACGATCGCGTTCCCGCTCCAGAGACTGGCGAAACGCGGCGTCGTCGGTGGCGCGATCGAGGATCGCCTTTTCGACGCAGTCGGCCTGCTTGCGATTGAACGTGACGACGCCGACGCTCGGCCGCTGCTCTGGGGGTGACGCCCAGAGCCGGGCGAGAACGGCGACAACCTCTGCAGCTTCCTTGGCGTTGGTCTGATCTTCGTAGATGCCGTCGGCTCGAATGACTTCGATCGGTGCCGCGCGTCGGACCTCCTCGTCCGGATGGCGGGCCGGAACGCTGAGCGTGTTGTTGTAGAAGCCTCCGTTGGAGTAGCCTATCAGCTCGCGAAAGGCCGAGCGGTAGTGGATCTGCAGGGCGGCCACAGGCAGGACGCTGCGCCCGAGCTGCAGCAGGTCCGGACAACTCTGCACGTCACGGCGAGCCCAGCGCTCTTCGAGGGCACTGCGCTCTGCATCGGTGCTATCCTCGATATCGGCGATCTCGACGTCGTCCTCGTCCTCCTCAGCCCGGCTGCTGAAGAAGCTCGACGGTGGCATCTGCTTCTCGTCGCCCGAGATGACCGTGCGCTTTGCCCGGAACAGGGAGGGCACGGCATGCTCGACCGGCATCTGCGAGGCTTCGTCGAAGATGACGACGTCGAACAGACCAGGCCTCAGCGGCAGTAGCCGGCTGGCGACGTCCGGGTTCATCAACCAGACCGGACGGAGCCGCATCAGGCCGAGCTCAGCACCTTGATCGATAATTTCGCGCAGGCGCAGGGCGCGCGGTCCACGCAGCCGCGTCACCGCATCCCAGGCGGACGCGCTGCCGAGCTGGTCTGGATCGACGATGGTGAGCAGCTGTCGATTGAGGCTGCGCATCTCCGCGTCGAGTGAGGCGAGCGCCGCGATCTTGTGACCGAGTTCCTCACGCTCAAGCCCGAGCTCAGGCCAGCGCCCCTCGAACTGCGTTTTCCAGGACAGAAGGCCCTCTCGCACCAAAGTGTGTTGCACCGCCTCTGCGTGCGCGTCCGGCGGCAGCGCGGTCAGGCCCGACGCTTTGGGACGCAACCGCGCGAACGCGTCGAGGGCCAGGGGCGGCAGGCTGCTCGCCCGGGCACGAAAGCGCTGGTAGGCCGAAAGTTCGGAGAGATGGTCGGAAATGGCCGCCACGGCCTCAGAAGTCGATTCACCCTTGCGGACCGCGCTGGCGCGCGCCTCCAACCAGCCGGATTCAAACCATCTCGCGAGGGGTTCGAGCTTGGCCAGACTCACTTGGCGTACCGCATGGCGCGCGAAAGCAAGCTCGTAGCCTGCAAGCAACGTTTCCACCGCTGCACGCGTGCCTTGTCGAACCATAGCTTCGGTCTCGCGCGGCCGTGGAGCGGCGTGCACGGCTGCCGCAGCCGTGGCCACCGGCGTCAACGCTTGGCGCAAGGACGCCGCGTCACGCCGCAGCTGTTCGAGGGGCCGCAGGCTCTCGCGGCCCTGCCGGCCGAGTTCGGCCTCGGCTGCCTCGAGGGCACGACGCAGCGGACGTAAGTTCGTCTCGAGGCTCAATGCATCGCGCAGCCGTCCGAACGCGGCCTCGTCCGCGGCCTGACCGAGGCTCGTGAGAAACGAGCGCGTGCTCCGACGGCTGCGCCACCGGCCTGGGCTCAGACGCTGCAAGAATGTGGCGGCCGGCGCACTCGCCGCTCGGGCGACGGTCAACTGCGCGGCGAGCGTATCCGCGTCCAGAGATGCAAGTGAGCCGAACAGCGCCCCATCGTGGGGCCGTACGTCAAACCCCGCGAGGGCTGTGCGCAGCCGATCGAGCTCTTTGATCAGAGCTTGACCGCGCGGCGCTACCTCGGCTTGGGGCCGGAACAGATCGAGCCAGTCGCGCAGGTCGATGCGCGCATCGTCAGGCAGTTCGCGGAGGCTTTCCCCATGCGACGCCAGCCAGGCACGGTGCGGCGCCTGATCATCGATGTCGAAGGGAGGTGTGCCGCGTGCGAGGACGGCGTCCCGCGCCTGCTCGGCCGCACGGAAAGCCGCCAGATCGGCGGCAAGCTCCTCTGCGACTGCTTCATCGACCGCAAAGCTGCGCAGCGCTGACAACGGATTGCCTTCGTAGTTCGCTTCGAGCCACAGGCGCACGAGCGGCGTACACGCCGCGACGATCGTCGTCTGTGCCTCACGATCGAGAGGTCCCAGAAGCGAGCGCAGGGCAGGCGCTTCGAGCCGCGGGCCGGCTGCTTCGACCGCGATCAGCTCGCCGACCAGATCGCGATAACTGAGGCCTGTCCGATCATCGAGCGTATGCAGAGCCTCGTGATAGCGATCGAGTTCACTCTCGAGTTGCTCGATGCGTGCGGCCTTGTCGCTGCGCAACCGTCTCACCGCTGCGCCGGCGGGTGACGCCTGGCGAACGCTCTGCAGCTGCTCGCGCAGTGCGGAAAGGATCGCCGTTCGATCGCGGTTGATGTCGCCGACCAGGAAGAGGCGGTCACCGAGCCCCTCTGCCTGAAGGCGTTTTTCAACCACGCGCAGAGCCGCCTGCTTCTGGCAGACGATGAGGACGCTCTCGCTGCGGCCGATCGCGTCGCTGATGATGTTGACGATGGTCTGCGACTTACCGGTGCCCGGCGGCCCTTCGACCAGCAGGCCCGGTGCCTGCCGCGATCGCAGGACGGCGAGATCCTGAGAGGGATCACTCTCCATCGTGATGTAGCGCGACAGCTCAGGACTTGGGGGCAGTGTGTCGCTGGCGGGCGGCACGTCGCTGACGCGCAGCGTTGCCTCCAGGGCGGTGCCGGCGGGCGGTCGCCGACGCATCTGCCGCAGGTCGCCGGCCACGGCCTGACCGGTGAACTCGACGTTGAACAGGGTTGCCGCCGGAATCAACGTCGCCCCGGGAGGCGCTTGCGCGTCTTTGCCCGGCAGGGAGGTCAACGACCGGCCCCGCGGATTTGCGAGCGACCCGAAGACGTCCATGACGTCGCCCAACCGAATGGCCTCGCGTGCCAGCAACTCGTCGCGCGCCGTTCGCCATCGCCCGAAGGCGTCCGTGCCGAGGATAGCTTCGAGGGCTGGATTGAGACGCACCTCCTCGCGATCTCGGTCGAACATCAGTGTCGGTCCCGACCCGGCACCGTTCTGCCACTCGATCGAGACCGGCCACAGCAGCACGGGGGCGAGCCGCGGCTTGGTGGTCTCGCCACTGCGGATCATGAGGAACGGAAAAGCGAGATACCGGCTGTCGATGCCGGTATCGCGGCGGAACGTATCAGCGTGGCTGATCAGCCTTCGCAGCCGACTCCGCGCGCCGGGTCGTCGAGATAGGAAACCGGGTCGATATCGGCCTTCAGCTCGACGCGCGAGAGGACGTGGTTGAGCAGCGCGTCAGGCGTGCGCAGCGCACTGCCCAGTTCAGTAAGATCCAGTCGCGGCGTGGTCTTGCCGAGCACGAAGCGAACCAAGGGTCCGCGACCGATCGCGCTCGAGAGACGCTTCTCAAATAGCTCGAGCAGCGTGGCGACGTATTCCTGGCGCGGAGGCTCTTGCCAGGCGGACGGGGCGAGCGCGAGGAGGGTTGCCGCGCGATCGAGTGGCATCCGACGCTCGACGCGGTAACCGTCAGCCCAGGCGTCCACGAGCTCGTTGCCGCAGCGCGCGAAGTTGGCGGTGCGCACCTCCACCTGTGAGAAGATCTCACGCCGCGGCAGGATGAGCAGTTCGGGCAGCGCGGCGGGGTCCAGCTCGACGCCGGCACGTGCGGCGGTCGCCGTCGCGGCCTCGGTCAACGTGGTGAGCGGCACGAACTGATGCGGGGCAGCGCTGACCAGGATGATCAGCTCCTCGTCGGTCAAGCGGGCGCGCTCCATCAGCGCAGCAAGCCCCGGGTGATCCGTGTCCGGGAATAGGCGGCGCAGAAGGCCGCGCTCGGCGTCGAGATTGGCCCGCGAGGTCGCGAGCAAGGCAAACCTAAGGCGGCCGTCATCGAGTTCGACCCCGAGCGCCTGCGCCCGCTCCTGCACGGCCACGACCCGGGTGCCCAAGCGCACCAGCCACCCTTCCCGGCCCATCCGTTCGAGATGACCGACCGCCGCCCCGGTGATGATCGCGTAGCCGGTCTCGGGATGCGCAAGCAGCCAGGCGGGCGTGACGATCTCGCCAGCGACCGTCAGCGGCAAGGCGGCGTTCATGGCCATCAAGACCAGGGCGTGCCTGAGATCGTCAGCGAGGCCTTCGTCGCCGGTCAATCGGCGCACATCCGCGGCCATGCGGGCTTCACCCGCAGCCGTGGACAGCCAGGTCGCAACGGCGCCCCGCAGCGTCAGGTCGCGCGCCTCGTTCCAGTTGACCGCTTCGGCGCCCACCAGCGCGAACAAGTCTGGGCGCGTGAAAGGTTGGCCTGCAAGGAGAATCGGCGTGGAGGCATTAGCCGTTGGCACGGCCTCAGGGGTAGGCGCCTCCACGTCCCGCCCGGCGAGCCATGCCTGGACCTCGGCGCCCGCCCAGCGCCGCAAAGGATCCCGGGTGAGGAGGCCTCGCAGGAGGACGGTGAGGCGGGGATCCAGGCCCGAGGGCAGGCTGATCCCGCGCGTGACCACGTGAAGCCGGAAGGCCTGATCGTTGACTCCGACGAAGCAGGCACGGGCGGTCGCCAGTTCGAGCAGGATCATACCGAGGGACCACCAGTCCGACGCAGCGCTCACCGCACCGACGATAGTCTCGGGCGCCGAGTACCGTGTCAGCTCCAGCGGTGCCACCGCTTCGAGGTCGAAGTCCGAAAGGCGAGCCGAGCCAAAGCCCGTGATCACTAGATCGAGGGGATCGCGCGTGCGGAGCAGAACGGTCTCCGGCCGCAGATCTCGATGCCGCAAGCCCACCTCGGCAAAGTCGATGAGTGCGCGACCCAGTTCATCGACGACGCGCGTCAGAACGGCCGGATCCTCCGCGGCGAGCCATCCTGCATCGGCCAGCGATCCGCACTCGATCCACTCAACGACCTCGTACGCGCGACCGTCTACGCGGCCCGTCGCAATCAGCTCGGGAATGTGGTCGAGCGGCATGCGATGCAGGGTTTCGTGCACCGCCGGATCTGGCTCAAACCCCACGCGGTACGAGGTGAGCAGCGCGCGCCGCTCATCACCCGGTCGCGTAACGAGGAATTGCTCCCACGGCTCGCCGTCCGCTGTGGCGACGGGCTCCACGACGCTCCACGCGTCGAATGATCGCGGAGTAGCCGTGACCGCTGTATCCTCGTCACCGTCGGGGGCCGCATCCCCTATGTCCGCCGGGTCGGCACCGCAGACCAGGCAGAGCACGTCGCCGGCGTCGAGCGAATGTCCGTTCATGCACCGACGTACCGAGGTCGCCGGCAGCGCTTCAGGCATGAGCGGCGTCGCCCCTGCCGGCTGTAATACGACATCCGCCAGCGACCAGCCGCACAGCGAACCGTCCGCGAGCGCGGTCTCGCAATGCAGTTCGAGCGCTGGGCGCAGCTGATGGCAGGCTGGGCAATGGCGAACGTAAGCGATCGGAGAAGCCACTACCGACATGCGGACGCGCTCTTGTCTTCGGTTGTAGCCAGCCGATGTCCAGCCGTTGCGAGTAGCCCGGCAAGACGGGTCATGTCGCCCCGGCGCGGGATACCGGCGAGGTAGACGGTGCCTTCTTCCGCATCGACCATGACGTCGAGCGTCGGCGGCGCGTCCGGATGTGGCGTGTCGTAGGCCTCGAAGGCCCGCTTACCGGCTTCGGTAAAAAGATGCAGACGCTGATTGTCGCTACCGCGCAGAGGCAAGGTCTGCGGAATATCAAGTCGCAGCGGATCGGTGATCAGCGTATCGATCAGTCCGCTCAGTTCCGATAAGCGTGGTCGGAGAGCCTCGAGCGCGTAGCCAGAGTAAACCAAAACGTCGCCGCGAAATCGAGTGCGCCATCCGTGCAGGAGGGCGTGCAGTGCTTCAGGCTGATCGAATGGCTCGCCCCCCGATACCGTCAGGCCGTCAGCATCGTTGCCGACGGTCTGCATGGCATCGAGCAGGGCCGCAACCGAGGTGTTGGGCGCCCGGGAAGCCCAAGTGTCCAGCGAAACGCAGCCCGGGCAGCGGATCGAACAGCCCTGGAACCACACACCGATGCGCCGTCCTGGCCCAAGACTGGTCACCGGGAAGTGCTGCCTGGATAAAGCGAGCTGTGTCATGCAGCCACTTGTCCGGCGCCAGCAGTCAGTGTCAGGTTTGTCACCCCGTCTTGGACTTCCAGGCGGGCGATGATGAGGTCAGCTCCAGGGGCAGCGTCGGCATCGAAGAGCGCGCGAGCCAGCGGGTTGACGAGCAGGCTCTCCACTTTGTTGCGGATGCCCCGACCGCCGTTTGAGAGATCCTGCAGACAGGCCGCGCGCAGCGTCGCCTGTGCATCCTCGGACAGGGCGATGCGGATGCCCTGATTGCCGGCGATATCGGCGATGATCGTCGCCACCATCCCATCGAAGATCGAAGTCGCCATCGCTGGACGGATGAAGTCGAACACCAGGATGTTATCGCCAATCCGGTTCAGGATCTCCGGTCGGTTGAGGACCTGCTTGAAGTAGCGTTCGATCTCACCGCGCACCTTGCCCTGCACTGTGGCGAAATCCTCCTCTGGGCTGACGTTGGGCACCCGCGTGCCGTCTGTCTCCTGGCGATAGATGCCGAGGTTGGACGTGAAGAGGATGAATGCCTCTGAGAAGTAGACTCGATCGCCCCGCCCCGAGGTCAATACCCCTTCGTCGAGCACCTGCAGGAACTTGTCGAGGATGCGTGGATGAGCCTTCTCGATCTCGTCGAAGAGCACGACGGCGAAAGGCTTCTCACGAATGGCATTGGTCAGCTCACCACCGACATCGTAGCCGACGTAGCCGGGCGGGGCACCGATCAGCCTCTGGTCCGAATGCTCGGCCGAGAACTCCGACATGTCGAAGCGGATATACGCGCTATCATCGCCGAACAGCAGGCTGGTGAGCGTTTTTGCAAGCTCGGTCTTACCGACGCCGGTCGGGCCGGCCAGGAAAGCCACACCGCGAGGGCGGCCGCCGCGGCGCGGTGCGCCGACGCCGGTCACCGCTCGCTTGACGATGTCGAGCAGGTGGGTCACGGCGTGGTCCTGCCCTTTGACGCGGTTGCGGATGAACGTTGCACCGTCGCGCACGCGCTGGCGATCAAGCCTAGCCCACGGATCCTCCGTCACGCCGACTTTGTAGCGCCGGACCGCATCACCGACTTCGGAGAGCCGCAATCCTTCGCTGCGCGCCAGTTCCGCTATGGCAGTCAGGTCGGTGAGCAGTAGGCCTTCCGTGCTCTCGACGAAGGCGTTCAGAGCCTCGAGGGCTGCGTCCGGTGCCGCGTCGCGATACCCGTCAAAGCCTCGCAGAAGCATAGCGGAGAGCTGGCGGCGGGCTCGGTGATCGGGTCTCGATACGGGGACATGGCGGATCCGCGGGTTGCCGACCAGGAACCAATCTGGAAGGTCGCCCTCTTTGTCGACGATCCAGAAGACGCTGTTGAAGAAGGGTTTCGGCGGCGTCCCACAGGGCCGCGCACGTGCGATGTGGGACGCGAGCAGGGTGCGCGTGAAGGCCTGATGCTCCGACGGCGTCAACACGTCGTGGCGAATAATTAGCCTCGAGGCGAAATCAGCGAGGAGCGCGACCGGCTCGCCCGCGCGCTGAGCAAGGCGCGCGAGCGTCTCCGCGAATAGATCAAGCCCAGCCGCGGCAGCCCCATGACCGGCCGGCTGCAAGCCGAGATCAGACAGAAGAGATGCACCTCCACCGGGACTCTCGCCAGGTCGTGCAATCGCCCGAAAGCCTTGAATGGGATCGTACACCACTACATGAGCATACCCGGCCGCGTAGAGTTCATGCGCGAGCACTGCCGGCAGCGGCTGAGCGGTCACGGCGCCGGGTGCGATCTCCAATAAATGATGATCTCGAACATTTCCCGACAGAACGAATTGCGGCTTGAGCGGTAGATAACGCAAGATATCTTTTACCCAGCGCGGCCTCTCGAAGGGTTCTTTGACCATCATCTATCGATCTCAGGATGCATAGCGCTCACGCAGGCCAGAAACTAGGAAAGTAGGAGAACGTAAACCTGAACTTTGCACACCCGAAACGCGCTTTCAGTAGCAACGCGCCTTTGCCCGATGGCGGCACCGTGGCATGCTACAGCTTAAAGTCGCATTATGCGAGGTCAGGTGTCGTTCCGCTTCCGCCGCACCGTTCGCCTATTTCCTGGAGTGCGCCTCAATCTCAGCCGCTCCGGCGCGAGCGTCAGCCTCGGCGGGCCCGGCCTGTCGGTAAACCTCGGGCCACGCGGGCGGTCTGTAACTGTCGGACTGCCTGGGACCGGCTTGTCGTATCGACATACACTGAGTTCATCTGCGGGCAGTCGCAGAAACGCTACCACCGCACCCCGGCCTGCACCGCCTCCAGATCCGCCCGCAATTGAACCTACGCGCAGTCCGATTTTTCCGCCTCAGAATTCGGGAGAGGGCGAGATCCGGAGCGCGGACATTGCCCGTTTGACCAGCCCCGACCTGATCGGCTTGAAGCAGCTGATCAACGAGGCTGCCCAGCAGCGCGCCGACCTGCAGCCTGATTACACCGCAGCCTTGAAGAGCCGCGCGCGCGCCTGGCGCAAGCTTCGCCGCCGTGAGCAGCTACCCCTCCGCCTTATTTTGAAGTGCAAAGTGCCCAGCGCTCAAGCAGCCTTCGAGGAGGCGGAGAGCGAAGCCTTGAAGGTTGCCGCCGCTCTCGCGCAGAGCGAGGTGCGCATCGATTTCCAGATCGGGCCGGCCGCGGTCGCAGCATACGATACGCTCACCCGCGCTCACGCCGCCCTCGCCAGTTGCGTGCGCATCTGGGACGTCACGTCATCGGTCGAGATCGACCGTGTTCGGACGCGGTCGGTCGCGTCCTCGAGTGTCACCCGCGTCCCCGTCGCGCTCGCGCAGATAGAGGACAGCATCGTGGCCAGCACTCAGATTGGGCTGCGCTTTGGCAACGCGAACGGTGGCGATCTCGATCTATTCCCCGGCCTGCTGCTCATGCGTGAGCGCGACAGCACCGATTATGCATTGGTCGACCTGCGCCACCTGCATTTAGACGTCCAGGCGCGCGCCTTCGTCGAAGAGGAGGCAGTGCCGTCGGATGCACCGGTCATCGACCACGCTTGGGCGAAAGCCAACCGTGACGGCAGCCCAGATCGCCGTTTTCGAGATAACCGGCAGATCCCGGTTGTGCGCTACGGCGAACTTCGGTTCTCCACCCCGGATGGCGTAGTCGAGGCCTATCACGTTAGCAACTGCGACGCGGCCATCGCATTCGGCAATGCCTTCCACGCTCTACAGAGTGAGCTCGTGCGGCAGGCACAGACCGGCTTGGTCAATTCCTCGGAGGTGGCTGAGATTGATCGAAGCGTTACACTGTCGGACCTACCTGTGGTCCGCGGAGCGCACGAGCTCACAGTTCTGGCGATGGCCGCGTTTCTCGCGCCGCTCGTCTTCTGGCATCCCCACGACGCTCCGCCTGCCACATCAAGTAGCTTAATTACCTCTTCACAAGCGTCCCGCGCCTCGCTTGCTCAGGAGCAGACGCCCCAACCATCGGTGCCTGTTCCCACCGACATGCGAGCGGGCTCAGGCCGTCGAGAGGGTCAACCGAGCGTCATTGTTAGCCCGACGGCGGCACCTGACTCAGCGCCTCAGCAGAGAACGGCACCTGTGCGTGTCACCACGCTTCGTGCTGCCAATCTTCGCGACCATCCGGAGTCGGGGGCACGGGTGCTGCGCGCCCTGGGTCCTGCGACGAGCTGGGTGGTGTTCAGCCGTCAGGGCTCCTGGGTTGAGATCGGAGAAAGCCCGCCGCTGGCTGGGTCCACAAGAGCCTTCTAAAGCCAAGCCCTTAACTCGCCCGTGCCGTGAAGGATCTGCCCAAGCACTTTATCACCGCGCCGGCCTACCCGGCTCAGCGTTCGCGGCTTGGACTGGCCCCAGTGAGGTATCTCCGAGACCGCGGAAGGCCGGAGTGTTAAAATGGGTTGCCGGATGCTGAGGCAGCCACTGAACTGCGTCGACGGGATGAGGCCGCAGACGCATTCGGGGAAGGTATCACGCGTGAGAAGTTCGAGGATGATGGTGCTGCGCCGTAAGCTATCAGGACTTAGGTACCGGCCCGAAGCTTAAGCGCCCTGAAGGTGCTGTTCCAGGAAACGTGCCACGCGCGCGGCGGCATCGAGCTGTGCTGGTCCCGTAAGCCCATGCCCTTGACCTTCGTAGATCCGGATATCGTGCGCCACGCTCTGCTCCTGAAGCAGCCGCTCCAGCGCTCGTGCGTGGGAGACCGGCACGATCGCATCTGCGCTGCCATGCAGGATTAGCGTTGGCGGAAGGCGTGGGCGCTCACGCGCGAGTTCGTCCGGTAGCGGACCGAAATAGTCGATGATCGCCCGAACGCGAGGCTCAGCTGCCGCTACGGTGAAAGCCAGAGCAGCACCAAGCGAGATCCCAACGATGCCGAGCCTATGCGCATCGGTGCCAGGCTGATCTGCCAGCCAGGCCACTGCATCGCGCACCGTCTCTGCCCAGAGCGGGAAGTCCCGCCGCAGCCGCGTATAGGCGACGCGCCGGTCCCCGGTCCGGTCAAGGTAGTGCACAAAGGCGACGTGGTAGCCTGAGGCAGCGATCGTGCGAGCGGCTAAGCGGTAGCCGTCGGCGAAGCTCAGGCCGTCGGCACCATGGAGGAGAAGTAGGGCAGGCTTGGATGCTCCGTTCGCGTTGCCCTCTGCAGAGCCGCCAAAGGCAGCGAACCATTCCACCTCAATCTTTCGGCCGCCGCTTATAAAGCTCTGCATTTTAGGATCTATGTTCCCGCTTTCTGGCCTAAGCCGCAGAGGTGGGAGGCCACCTTGGGTAGTGGGATGCGGCACTTCGCGCTCCTGCGAAGCCACGCGGCTGACCATCGAGCAGCCTAAATCACATAGCTGCCGGCCGGTGAGGTTGACCGGTTCCGATCCACCTTGGCCGAGATGCACGTCTCGTCGCAGCCAGTCCTCAACACCTGGAAGAGGTCGGCATCCAGCGCTTGCTAAGTCCTCCGAGCCTCTATCTTGTGCGCCAGCAGGCTTGCTGCTGTGAGCGCGTGGGCGTCGATGCTGGACCCGGCACCCGATTACAAGACACTGCGGGCCGAGTTTCACTGGCAGATCCCCAGCCGCTTCAACATGGGTGTGGCGGTCTGCGACACCTGGGCCGAGCGCGAGCCGAGCCGCCCAGCCGTCATTGAGGTCGTCTACGACGCGCGCATCGAGGTCAGCTACGGCGCGCTTCGCGACGGCTCCGACCGGCTAGCGAGCGCTCTGCGGACGCGCGGGGTCGGCCAGAGCGACCGGGTCGCCGTGATGCTCCCCCAATCCGCGGCCGTCGTGATTGCGCACGCGGCAGCCTACAAGCTCGGTGCCATCGCGGTGCCGCTGGCTGGTCTGTTCGGGCCAGACGCTCTCGCCTACCGCTTGGTCGATTCCGGCGCGTGCGTCCTTCTCACGGATGCTGCGGGGCTGACCAAACTCGTCGATATCGGCGATCAACTCCCCGATCTGCGGTTCATCGTCGTGCGTGGAGAGGTCCCCAGCGCGGGCGCGTCGTCGAACACACTTTCCTGCGTGCTCCCCTGGGATCAGGTGCTCGCGGAAGCTCCGCCCGGCTTCGTACCGGTGGACACCGGCCGGGACGACCCAGCGCTGATGATCTACACCTCGGGCACAACCGGTGCGCCCAAAGGTGCACTTCACGCTCATCGCGTGCTCCTCGGCCACTTGCCGGGCTTTGCGATGATGCACGACTTCCCGCCCAACGGTGGCGACCTGATGTGGACGCCATCAGACTGGGCCTGGGCAGGCGGCCTGCTGAACGTCCTCATGCCGAGCCTTTATCTCGGCGTAGCGGTCCTGGCGCGCGCCCACTCGCGCTTCGAGCCGGACGCGGTGTTCGCAATGCTGGCGGCTCATCGGGTCACCAACGCCTTCTTGCCGCCGACGGCTTTGCGGATGCTGCGCGCGGTCGAGCGGCCGCGGGCGCGCTACGACCTGTCAGCGCTACGCAAACATCGCCTCGGCCGGCGAGGCACTCGGGCTAGAGACCTTCGCGTGGGCTCAGCAGGAGTTAGGGCTCACGATCGGCGAGGCTTACGGTCAGACCGAGTGCAACCTTGTGCTCGCCTCCTGCCGCGCTGCCGGCGTGGTCCGGGCTGGCTCCACTGGCAAGCCCGCGCCCGGGCACCGGGTCGCGCTTCTGTGCGCGGATGGGACGGAAGCACTGGTCGGCGAGCCCGGCGAGATCTGCATCGCGAGCCCGGACCCGGTGATGTTCCTCGGCTACTGGAACCAGCCGGAGGCGACAGAGCGCAAGTTCCGCGGCGACTGGATGCTGACCGGCGACCAGGCTCGCCGCGACGCTGACGGCTACATCCACTTCGTTGGTCGGGAGGACGACCTGATTACCTCGGCGGCCTACCGGATCGGGCCAGCTGAGATCGAGGACTGCCTACTGCAGCACCCCGCGGTGGCCCTCGCTGCAGTGGTTGGCAAGCCTGATCCGGTGCGCACCGAGATCGTCAAGGCGTTCGTGGTTCTGAGGCCTGGTTACCTGCCGTCGAACGCGCTTGCGGCAGAAATCCAGGCCTTCGTGCGCGAGCGTCTCTCGGCACACGAGTACCCACGCGAGATCGCATTCAGGGACGCGCTGCCAATGACCACGAGCGGCAAGATCATCCGGCGGCAGCTGCGCGCCGAGCTTTGAGATCGTGTAGTTTCGTTCGACGCTGCCGGAAGCGCGGTCTGCGTAAAAATCCTGAACCTATAGCCGCAATTCGTCGAGGCGTTGCTCGATAAATTCGGCCAGTTGACGGGGAGAGTAATGCCGCGCATCTACATACCCATCGTTGGGCAGGACGCCTTCTACGTTCCCGTCTCCGGTTTTGATATACATCACTCGGTTGACTTGTCGGCGATTGATGATGTCGCGGATAGCGCGGAACTCCACGCCACACCAATCCTTCGTTTGATAGCTGCCGCTTATAAAGACGACGATCAACTTCGACCTCTCGCGATAGATGCCTTGCAGAAGGACATCCATTCCTGGGCGCGCGAGATGGCCGGCATAATTCCGGTCGTAAAAGCATCGCTCCGGACCGAGGTTGTGCTCCAGCTCGGCCGCGATCTGCTCAACGAGCGCTCGCTCTTCGCCCGGAAACGACAAGGCAACGTCAAACTGATGGGTTGAGATGTTGATGCGAGGACTCTGTGTCCAGCTGGGGAGGGGGATGCCTTTTCGGGCAAGCTCCCGCACGAGATTGACCTCCTTTACGGCCCAGTGGGTACGGTTCATCTCCATCCGACCGATCTCAAGCTCAAACGCCATCGCGGTGATGTCCTCGTGCGTCAGAAACGGGTTTACGGGCTCGAGTCGGTATTCGATACGAACATCGTTATGCCGCCTCGTCACTTCCACGATGCGCCCGAACTGCGGCGGCAGCCCGTGCACAGCCTCGTACGCGAAGATACAGGGCAGCCGCTTGAGTGCGGCCGCAGCTTGGCGGTCGAGGCAGCCATATCTCTCCGTGATCTCCGGTGCAGTATACTCCCGAACACACCTAGACAGCTCGATCTCGAAATGCCCACCGTGCCAAGCCTCATCATTCCCGGAGACAAAAAGGTTGTACATCTATCGTAGCCTACGACGCGCCTAGCGGCCTTCTACCCGCCTTCGACATGCGGACACCAGCGCCGCTCGCTCAATCAGCTACCCGACCGACGTATCGGCCTCTTCAGACGGCACCTCAGATCCGACACGATGTCCTGCGTCGCCCAAAATGTGCGCCAATCGGCACCGAGCCGGAAGCCCAATGAACGTTGAAGATAATCTCACAAGAAGGCCGCCGCCTGCGCGGGGCGATGGCATCGAAGCTACGGCACCGAAACAGCGACGGCACCTGAGCAGCCGCCACAGCACAGCTGACACGAGGAGGAACGATGCCTTCTGAGGACGCCATGTGGATCTACATCCCGGATCCGGACGAGAAAGAACCCTGGATCGGCCAGGTCAAGCGCGGCATCACGGCAAACTCCTCCTGGCGTTTCGAGTTCGTCAGAATCGTCGATCCCGAGGACCTCTACAGGCAGGCGCCATTCGAGGGCGCCAACAACGTCATCGGCCTGCTCGACCATCAAAAGCCTTGCACCTTGATCCGGCCCATCGTCGAGCGGGTCGACCCGGGCAAACTCGATATCAAGAACAAGTCCCAGCGAACGATCATCACGGGCATCTTCCAGGCCCTGCTCTCAGACATTCCCGCCGAGGACGGCGACGAACAGAAATTTCTAGGTCTGCGCTTTGGGTCGGACTCTCTCGATGCCTGGTACGGAGCGCCGACGTTCGAGCGTGATTTTGATTCGACCACAAAAACACCAGCGATCGATATCAAACCGCGCGAGATCACGAACTTCACCGTCGATGGGCTCGGCCAAGTCACCATCGCCCGGGCCGCACTTATAACGGATAAAATCCGCTCCAGCTCACTGCAGTCTGCAACGACGTTCAAGGTCGAGTTCGATAAACCCCGTTCTATCAACCAACTCATGAGCCTTGCGTTCGGCCTGGAGCGCTTATTCGGATTTTTGATCGGCTTCAGGGGCAGATATCCAATCTTCAGCACGTGGATCAGCAGTAAAATCACAGCGGGCGACTTAGAGTACAACTACGATGGAACTTTAGAGATCGGCAATCTCGACTGGACCGAGGGCGAGACGCCAGACCGCTTTAGTTGCGTGCATGGAGATGGGCTTCCCGGCGCGGACCTTCCCGCTATCCTCAGCCAATTCCTTTCGCAAGAGAAGGAGATGGTTGACCGCATTCACGCGGTTGAGTTTGGCCGGTTCTTCTCACGCAATCTTAACGATCGCTTCGCGGTCATGATGCCCGTGCTCGAGAGCTATGTGCAGGCGCGCTATAAGACGGGCGAGGAGGAAAGTTACATAGAAGCGCAGGACGAATTTTTTGCCTGGATTGATAAATCGCCGTCGCACGCTGTTCGTGAATTCCCCAAGAAGCACGTATCCCTTAAAAATAAGAAGGCGCCGAGTCTCAAGACCTTACTTACGCGGGCGATCGAGACGGTCAACGCGAAGGGTTTCGCCTTCAATCCCGAGCTCGCCGGCCGGATCCAAGATCGACGCGGCGCTCTCTTCCATGCCGCGCCACAGATGGACAAGGACGAGGCCTTGAGCTTCGCACTAGAGGTGCGGGCGATCACCGGCCTCCTCCTGCTGCACATATTGGAGGACCTGGGCATCGACGTTGCCTATCTTGCGCACCGATATCATGCCTTGGGTGACATGCGGCCTTTCATGAAGGCGCCGGAGCGTGGGCCGACGGCGCCTGATCTCGGGCAGGACACCGCTGGAACAACGCGAACTGCGACTTAGCTCGATTTCATTCTGCTGATACCACAGCATCACAAGCATGCAGAGTGAGGTACTAAGTGGCATACCGGGTGAGCGCGACATCGTTGGGTCATGCAATCGACCACCTGCATAGATATGGTGATACTGACGTTTTCCCCCACCTTCCGGAACTTACTTTCTTAACTCAATCAAAAAATGAGATAGTTGACGAACTGTCGCGCCTTGATTTGGACGTATACACTCCTGGCGGGGCTATTGAGGCACTAGCTCCTAAAAGCCGTTTCGGCTTCCGTGTAGTTCATCAACTAACAGCCACGGATACAGTGCTGATGCTAGCTTGCGTCATCGAAATCGGTTCACAAATTGAGATGCGCAGACAACCGGCTAACACGATTTCCGCGTTTTCTTACCGATTTCAACCTCCAATTAATGGCAAGATATTCATCGATGGGCGGACTTACAGAGATTGGTTACATTCTCAAGCCGACTATGTAGATCTCAACCTAGAAGTTGCAGCTGTAATTTCAACAGATATATCGGATTTCTACGCTCGGGTAAATTTTCACAGGCTTGACAACCTGTTAGATGATGCATGCCCCGGACACGGTGCTGCACGTTTCATCAAAAAACAAATTAAGATGATCTCGAGCGCGCCAATCTTTCGGATTACCCGTCGGAGGCGCGGCGGCCCGGCTTCTTGCTGAGCTCAGCCTAGTAGATACGGACGGCGCATTAATCGATCAAGGCATTAGGTTTACCAGATTTGTTGATGATTATCGAATTTTTCTTGAGGCCAATGAAGACCCCTACGACGTGCTCGGGTTTCTTGCGGAACATCTAGGTATAAACGAAGGATTATCTCTAAATTCATCGAAGACTTCTCTTGCGCAGCGGGATGATTTCTTGGTCAGCGTGCGGAATATGACGCGAGACGTCGACACAGAAGCTGACGACGCAGCATTGTCGACCCTTACCGCAGAAATATATTTTGGCGAAACGCACGACGAAGACGATTTGAACGCGTTAAGGCATCTGAACCTTCTTCAGTTTCTGCGCGAGGAGGTAGCGCGGCCGCACTGGGACCTTGGAAGGATCAAGCTTATCTTCAGAGCGCTTCGAATAGCCCGCCCAGATGAGGCGATAGAGTATATAAATCTTAACTTTAGATCCCTGATTGTGTTCAGCAAAGAGTTATGTCTGCTCATGGAAGTCCTAGACCGAGACAATGTCGATTGCTTTGAACATTTGGTTGATGAAGTGATTGAGGCAATTCTTTCGCCTCCTGCAACAAGCGTTCAGACCCTTCGAACTTGGTTGCTAGAAATATTTGTACGGAGCGTCATTGTGGTACCGCTCAGCAAGCTCCGGCGCTTGGATGGACTATCATCTGCGTCTGATCGGCGCCAACTAGCACTTATAAGAGGCCGCCGGCGTGACATTAATTATTTCAGGCGCAATAAGACGGCCATACATACCTATGCCCCATGGGAAGCAGCCTGCATTGTTTGGGGCGCAAGCTGCCTTCCAGTAGATGAATATGAAACGTGGCTCGGGAACATACGCCATCACTTTGATCGACCGTTAGGTGGACTATTCTTGCGATGGGCTAAGGAGAATCGTCTTAACCTTGTCGACAATCTTGCGCGGATTGCCGATTTCGATGATCCCTAACCATGCAAGGGATGACCCAAACTCACGCGTATAGATAGTACGATCGCGATCAAATTTTCCGAATCTCGTTTATCACACGCTCATGTCGGATCAGGCCGTAGTACTTGCCGATCATGACATCTTAACTTCGACGATTCCGCGTAACGTCTAGCACCGCGGCCGGTTGCTTGTAGCTCGAGGTGCATCAGAAGTTTTGCGCCATCGCCGAGTGATGGCGTTCGGCGGCTCATAAATCAGGATTGGTTCGGGCGGAGAAGCGATCGCGCGCGGTGAACCGGTCGGCGGGTAGGTCGGCGACGGAACGGCCAAAAACCTGCTCGCTGAGGAAGGTACGCTCCACCTCGATCTGCGCCTCATCGAGGTCGATGTACCAGCTGCGCCGTTGGCCGCTCCACCGATAACGCCGGGCCTTGAGCAGATCCTTGGTAGTGATCGGCGAGCCCTCGGCCCACAAGCGCACCGTGGGCTTTCGGGCGGTCTCCAGCAGGGCGGCCAACGCCAATTGATCGGTGAGCCGTAATGGGCGGGCAAGCAGTGCCAGCAGAGCGTGGCAGTCGTCGATCGCGCGGTGTCCACGGTGGAAGAACCCGTAGTCGGCCAATAGGTAGCCGAGTTTCAGGCCCTCGTGCCCCTCAGCTCGCCATGGGATCTGATGGCACGAGCAGCCCCAGTTCCGATCGCGGAACACCGGCCAGCGCGGCTCGCACATCTGACGGTCGAAGCTGGCGTTATGCGCGATCACCACCGCGGCATCCGCTGCGATACGTGCCACCGTTCCATCGTCGATCCGCTTCCCGGCCACGTCGGCGTCGCTGATGCCGGTCAGCCGGGTGATCTCTGGTGGGATTGGCTTTGTAGGCTCATGCAGCTGGTTGAGAGCATCAAGCACGCGGTAGATGCGCCCGCTGGCACCGTACTCGAATTTTAGGATGCCGAGTTCGATCACTTCATCCGCAGCGAAGTCTGTGCCGGTGGTCTCCACATCGACCACCAGGCCGACGAATGTGGGTTCGTCCGGAGTGTCCGGGCGATCGGCTAGCGGCTGCAGTCGGCGCAGCACGCGGTACTCACCCGTGCTCTCAAGGACGCCCGTTATGCTGTCGAGAGGATCGCTCACGCCACGCCCGCCTGCTCAACGTACCTTCAGGCTGCTCCGACGTGGTGCGGCCCGGAGGAAGGGTTACGCGCGGCGGGTCTTGGCCGCGAGGTCCGCTCCAGCAGCGTCCACAGCACATGCGTGCGTTCTCCAAAGGCCGGCGCACGACTTGACGGCGGCGATGGAGCGATGCGGGCCGAGGCCTCCGCGGCAGTCCACAGCCGAATCGGGCTCCTTTCGAAGGCGTTGAGATAATCCGCGGCAATCGCTGGCAGCCGGTAGCATTTCGGTAAGGAGCGGCGTCGGAAGCCCTCGTCCCGCTCCGGTGTAGCGCCGGCTGGCAGAGACGGAGGTCGTCATGGAAGCGCCCAACGTGACCATTCTCGAACTGGCGACCGAAGTAGCCGAGTTGCGGATCCAGCTCGCCGAGTCGCAGGACCAGTGCATCGAGATGGCTGTCGATGCCGGCGAGCTTCACGCCGAGATCCGGGCCCTACACGAGGAACTCGCCGCACTTCGTTTTGAGCGGGCTTCCTGGGCAGCGCTACGTCACCAGCCCATACTCAGCGCGGTCGCGTAGGCCAGAGTCGATATGGGGCTGATGAGCTTGGCAGATAACTTCGGAGAGACCGCGCCGTATGTGGTCAGGCGCGCGTCCATTCGGGCCGAAGGCGATCAACCACGCGTTCGAGCCGCACCTGGCCGTAGTGCTTGTCGATCATGGCCAAGGACGTACGGCAGTTCCGGGCCACGTCCAGCACCTCGGCCCCGTTCGCCAGCTGCTCGCTGATGTAGAAGTGGCGCAGCGAGTACGGCGTGCGCTTGATGCCCCTGTGGTCTCGCTCGAGACCGGCAGCTTTTACCAATTCGGTGAAGCCGTTGGCGACCGAGGTGATGCGCTTGCCCGTTTCGCTCGCAAATACGGGGTCGCTGTCCTCAGGCTCTCGGCCCATACTGCGCTGGAATAGCATCCACAGGGTGTCGAACCACGGGATCGCCGCCTTCTGCGGGATCGCCTTTCCGCTCTTGCCCTTGCCGCGCACCTGCAGGCGGATGTCGCGATCATCCACGCTCTTGCCCCGGCCGGCGCGGTAGCCCAGCACGTCGCCCCAGGTCAGGTTGTACATCTCGGTGGGGCGCAGGCCCGAGAACGCGCCGATCATCACGTACGCGTGCAGCACGGTGCGATCGCGCCGGGTGTGGTCGTCCAGCCGCTTGATGCGCCAGCTGCGCCGGTCGCTGGCCCGCACCTCAGCGCCGGTGCCATCCATGATCGGGTCTGCCAGCCGGTTCAGGCTCACCGCCTCCAGCTTGGCGAACTCGTGAGGTTCGAAGCTCGGCCGCCGGTTGTCCGGCGAGCGCCGCGCCTTGATGCTGATCTCCGGCGGGGTCTTCAGGTAGCCCTGCCGCGAGGCCCAGCGCAGCAGCGCACGCAGCACAACGGTCTCGCCGCGTTGGCGGCTGAGAGACGGTGCCGACCGCCGTACAGGCCGGCGCAGGCGGTGTCCGTCGCGCTCGTACTCGATATGCGTGATGAGCTTGCCGGGGCCATCGGTCCAGTAGGTGCGCCGCCATTCCGCGTAGCGCTCCAGATCCGTCTCGGTAACCGCGTCGATGGGCTTCTGTCCGAAGTAGCCGATGAAGTAGCGGCGAATCACGGCGGGCTCGCTCTTGCCCTGATCCGCCCGGCGTTCGCCCTGTTCCGCCTCACGCAGGATCTGCGCGATGTACGCCTCGGCCACGCTGTCGAAGGTGTGCGCCTTGGCTGTGAGCCCCTGCTTGGCCCTGTAGGTGGCCTCGTACCAGATGGCGTCTGCACGCCGTTCGGCCTCTCGCTGATCGTCCGTATCGAGGGAGCGCTTAAACTGCCCCTGGCCTTTGATGCTGAAGCGCACCTGCCAGCGGGTGCTGCCAGCGCGCTGGAACAGTTGGTAGCGCTCGGTTTGGACGTTGCCAGGGGTGCTCACAATGCGGCCCTGTCTGGTTACTGCGGTGCGGCGGACTGCGCTAGAAGTGCGCTAGGGTGCTCCGTGAGCCCCCAGCAAACCGTTACGCCTGCACGATAATTTTTTCGGCTGCGCTAGCGCCGTTCTAGGATTTAAAGCCGAAATCCGCAGAGAGCAAGTCAATAGAAAACCCCGCTAAGTGCTTAGCGGGGTTGCATAAATTTGGTAGCGAGGGAGGGATTTGAACCCCCGACACAAGGATTATGATTCCTCTGCTCTAACCAGCTGAGCTACCCCGCCTCAAGCCGCACTCATCCATCGGGACCGTGCGTGCAGTGGCGGCGGTATAGGGAGAGTGGCCGCACGGTGTCAACGGTTTCGCGCGCGCAAATCGCATGTGCGCGTCGTGCACGGGCCGCCCGGCGCGCGAGGCGAGCGAAGAAAGCGCGCGGCTGTCACTGAGACCCGACCACAGCGGCGACGGTGGCAATGTCCGGCCCGTCGGGCACTCCTATGTTCCGGGAACGGGCCACCCTCAGGCCCCTGACATCCCATCTCGGAGCGTTCGATGATTACGCGCATGAGCCCTCGCATCGCAGCCCTTCTCCTCCTCGGGGCGCCGCTCCTCGTCGGGCCGGCCCTCGCGGCGGGCGACGGCGTCACCTACCGCGCGACCCTCAAGGGCGGCAGCGAAGTCCCGGCCACCACGTCCGGCGGCACCGGCGAGGTGACCGCGACCTTCGATCCCGCCACGAAGCACCTCAGCTGGACCGGCCAATACAGCGGTCTCACCGGCCCCGTGACCGCGGCCCATTTCCACGGCCCCGCAAAGGCCGGTGAGAATGCAGGCGTGCTGGTCCCGGTCACTGCGCCGACCAGCCCGTTCTCCGGAGAGGCGACCCTGGACGACGCGAAGGCCGCCGATCTCGCGGCAGGCCGGGTCTACTTCAATGTCCACACTGGGGCGAACCCGAAGGGTGAAATCCGCGGCCAGCTGGAGCGCGCGCCCTGATCCCAGGAGCCGGGAGCCTCGACGGTCGCGACGGTGACCGGTAGGCGGATCTCGTCCCCTGCCGGAGCTATCGATGAAGCAGATCGACGCCATCATCGCCTGGACGCCCATGCGTTGGGCAGAGCTGAAGCCGGAGACGGCCGGGCAGGTCGTCGTCCTGCCGGCTCCGGATGCCGCCGGGGAGGCCAAGCGCTACATGATGCGCGCGGGCGCCAGCTCGTCCGCCCTGGCCGCCCTCGCCGAGGAGGCGCGCATCGCCCGCCTGTTCATCGACTTTCAGACCCTCGTGGTCCGCGACGGGATCGACCCGCAGGCGGCGCACCGCGCATTCCTGGCGATCGACGAATACCGGTTCCGCATCGCACCAGATACCGAGGGGGCGGAGTTCGAAGATCCGCCGGAGGAGGATTAGCCGCCACACGACCGCCGAAGGATCCGGCCGTGCTCGCGCAAGCGTGAGAATTAAGAATTCACACCCGGCGCCGGCGCCCTATCTGCCTCGGTATCGTGATGCCGCCGGAGGTCGAGCATGCCCTTATCCCGTCGCGCCGTCATCGCCGCGGGCGCGCTCGCGGCGCTTGCCGGCCGCCTCGCGTCTGCAGCGGAACCGCTGCTTCGCCGGCCGATCCCCTCCACCGGCGAGATGCTTCCCGCGATCGGGATCGGCACATCGCGGCGGTACGAGGTCGACCCGGCGCCGGAGGCGATCGCCCCCCTCACGGACGCCGTGAAGACCTTCGTCGGCCTCGGCGGTTCCGTGATCGATACGGCTCCGAGCTACGGCACCGCTGAGGACGTCCTCGGACTGATCCTGGCTGAGCCGGGCCTGCGGCAGAAGGTGTTCCTCGCCAGCAAGGTCGACACCACGGGTCGGGAGGCGACCGTCGCAGAGTTCGAGCGGTCGCTCAAGCGGATGAAGGTGGACACCCTCGACCTCGTCGCGGTCCACAACCTGATCGATGTGGCAGAGAACCTTGCCGTCCTGCGCGACCTGAAGAATCGCCGCCGCATTCGCTATCTCGGGGTGACGGTCTGGCGCGACAATCAACTCGACGCCCTCGAAGCCGTGATGAAGCGCGAGACCCTCGATTTCATTCAGGTGAACTACGCCATCGACAATCGCACCGCCGCCGAGCGCGTGATCCCGCTCGCGGCGGATCGCGGCGTGGCGGTGATGACCAATGTGCCCTTCGGCCGCGACCGCCTGTTCAAGGCGGTGCAGGGGAAGGCTTTGCCGACGGTCGCCACGGATCTGGGCTGCACGAGCTGGCCGCAGGTCTTCCTGAAATACGTGCTCGGGAACCCGGCCGTGACCTGCCCGATCCCCGGCATGGCGAAAGCCGCCTATGTCGAGGACAACCTCGGCGCCGCCCGCGGCCGGCTCCCGGACGCGGTACAGCGCAAGCAGATGGAGACGTTCATCGATGCGGTCTGATCTCATCACGCGCCGTTCGGCCTTTGCCCTCGCGGCCGGACTCGCCGTCGCGGCCGCCATGCCCGCGTCGGCCCAGGACAACCCGAAGAAGATCCGGATCGGGGTCATCGGAGCCGGGAATATCGGTGGCACCATCGGAGCGCTCTGGGTCAAGGACGGCCACGAGGTGATGTTCGCCTCCCGCCACCCGGAGCAGCTGGCCGCGATGGTCTCGGACCTCGGACCGAAGGCCAAGGCCGGCACGCCCGAGGAGGCGATCGCGTTCGGCGATGCCGTGTTCATCGCCGTCCCCTACAAAGCCTATCCGGACCTCGCCAAGGAGAACGGCGCGGCCCTGAAGGGCAAGGTCGTGCTCGACGCCGGCAATGCCACGCAGAAGCGCGACGGTGCGCTCTACGACGAAGTCCAGGCGAACGGCATCGGCCTCACCTCGGCCAAGTATTTTCCGGGTGCGAAGCTGGTGCGGGCGTTCAGTTCCGCCAACTACAAGATCTTCGCGAAGGAGGGGGCGAATGGCGGCCGGGACCGGGCCGGAGGCCGTATGGCCATGCCGATCGCCGGCGACGATCCCGCCGCGCTCAAGGTGGCCGAGGGGCTGGTCCACGATGCCGGTTTCGACCCGGTCGTCATCGGAACGCTCAAGGATGCGGACCGCGTCGCAATCGGAACTCCGGGTTTCGGCCAGGACGTGACCGCGCCGGAATTGCGCGCGAAGCTGGGGGTCAGCCAGTGAGGCGCGCTCAGCCGAGATGCGTGCGGCACGTACGGCTCGGCGGGGCCGCCAGAGGCCCGCGACGAATTCCGTCCCGTGGCTGATTCCCGCGGCGCCCGCGCAGCGCTTTCCCGCCTGATCGACGTCCAGCCCGGCGAGGGCAGAGCGCTGGCGTGGTCCTGGGCCTACATCTTCTCGATCCTGGCTGCCTATTACGTGCTCCGGCCGATCCGCGACCAGATGGGCGTCGCGGGCGGAATCGAGAACCTGCCCTGGCTGTTCACCGCCACCCTGGTGGGCATGCTCGGCCTGAATCTGCCCTTCGCCTACCTGGTGAAGCGGATGCCGCGGGCGCAATTCGTGCCGATCACCTATCGGTTCTTCGCGGCCAACATCGTCGCTTTCGCGCTCACGCTCTACGTCGCGCCGCCGGACTGGGGCGTTTGGATCGGTCGGGTCTTCTTCGTCTGGCTGTCGATCTTCAACCTGTTCGTCGTCTCGATCTTCTGGGCGACGATCGTCGACGTATTCTCGAATGCCCAGGGCAAGCGCCTGTTCGGCTTCATCGCGGCCGGGGCGACACTCGGCGCCA
The DNA here is from genome assembly GCA_050632685.1 of Methylobacterium phyllosphaerae. GTDB lineage: Bacteria > Pseudomonadota > Alphaproteobacteria > Rhizobiales > Beijerinckiaceae > Methylobacterium > Methylobacterium phyllosphaerae_A. Next base: position 1,931,355 of record JBOEFT010000002.1, on the reverse strand, counting down.
TCGCGGGCTCGGCCACCACCGCGCTCCTCGCCAAGAACGTCCCGACCTGGGGCCTGATGCTCTGCGCGGTGGTGCTGCTCGAAGTCGCGGTCTTCTGCATGCGTGGCCTCGCGGCCCTGTCGACCCGGCTGCACGAGGTCCCGGGCGGCGGCCAGGACGCCGCGGACGGGCAGGATCGGACGATCGGCGGAAGCGTGCTGGCGGGCGTGACGCGGACCCTCGCGTCGCCCTACCTGCTCAACATCTCCCTGTTCCTGCTGCTGTTCTCGGTGACCTCGACCTTCCTGTACTTCGAGCAGGCCGGTATCGCGAAGCGCAGTTTCCCGGATCGCGGAGCCCAGACCGCGTTCTTCGCCAGCGTCGATCTGGCGGTGAACGTCTTGACGCTGGGGATCCAGCTGTTCCTCACGGGTCGGATCGTGAACCGCATCGGCGTCGCCCTGACGCTGGCGATCCTGCCCGCCTTCAGCATCCTCGGATTCGCGGCGCTCGCGCTGTGGCCGACGATCGGCGTGATCGTCGCCTTTCAGGTTCTGCGGCGGGCCGGAAACTTCGCCATCGCCCGGCCGGTGCGGGAGGTACTGTTCACGGTGGTTCCGCGGGAGGACCGCTACAAGGCGAAGAGCTTCATCGACACCGTCGTTTACCGCCTGGGCGATCAGGTCGGCGCCTGGTCGTTTACCGGGATCCAGGGGTTGGGACTCGGCAGCGCGAGCATCGCCGGGGCCGCGATCCCGCTATCCGTCGCGTGGCTCGTGAACAGCGTCTGGCTCGGGCGTGCCCAGGAACGGCGCCGGACCGACCGGGAGGATGGGATGGTCGGCGTACCGGCCGGGCGCGCGGACGCCCGCCGGACGAAGGACAGCGTTAAGTCCTGATTTACCCTATGGGTGAAGGTATCGGGGTTCGTTTCGGCCGGGAGACAGGGCATGGCGGGGATCGCGCCATCGACGCGGTGGCGCGTTCACGGCCGACGGCGCCTGCGCATCGTGCTCGGGATCGTCGCCCTGTCGGCGGCCCCGGCCTGCGCACAGGAGCCGCTGTTCATCCGCATCCGGCCTTTGTCGGACGCCGAGGCCGCGCGCGCCGCGCGGGAGATGCTGTGGGCGCGGCGGCAGGCGCATGCCCGCGCGGTCATCGAATCCATGTGCACCGGCTGTCTCGGCGCCTGGAAGCCGGAGCCCGTCCCCGCGCCGGCACCCGCCGAGGATCGGATCACGAACCTCACCGTCCCGATAGGGGTTGAACTCGACCCCGGCTCCGGGGCATCCGACCAGCACCCCGATCCATCGACCTCCGAGAGGCAACCATGACGCAAGCGCATCCGACCAGCGGCGCAGAGCCAGAAGTCGATTGCCCCGTGACCCTGGAGGTTCTGGGCTCGGTCTATCGGGCCGACGATTTCGACCTGCCGCTGATCCTCGAGGAGATCCCGCCGCTGAAGCGCGCCGAGCTCGCCGCGTATCTCTACGGCAAGAGCCACATGCACAAGCTCGGGCTGAAGGTCGCCCGCTCCTGCGACCGCGAGGATCTGATCCGGGTTGCGGGCGAGATCGGCTCGGTGATCCACGGGCAGGCTCATCTCAAGCCGTCCCGGCCAGTGCCCGAGGCGGCGCCGCAGCTGCGCGCCAAGACTCCGCCGGGCCAGAAGAAGGTGAGCCTCGCCGGGGCCGCGCCGAAGCCGGCGATCAGCCTGGGCGGCTCGGCCAAGGTCCGCAATTTCGACTGAACGCGCACGACGCTGGCGCATGGCTTGCGGGGCGATCCCCAGCCCGCATCGGCGAGGCGCGTTGCGCGCGCCTCGGCCTTCGGATAATCGCCCGCGATGAACACCGACCACGACAAGATCCTGATCGTCGATTTCGGCTCTCAGGTGACGCAGCTCATCGCCCGCCGGGTGCGCGAGGAGGGCGTCTACTGCGAGATCGTGCCCTTCACGAAGGCCGAGGCCGCGTTCCGCGAGCAGAAGCCCAAGGGCGTGATCCTCTCCGGCGGCCCAGAATCGGTGACCGTCGAGGCCTCGCCTCGGGCACCTCAGCTCGTGTTCGATTCGGGCGTCCCGGTTTTCGGCATCTGCTACGGCCAGCAGACCATGGCGGCCCAGCTCGGGGGCGCGGTCGAGGGCGGCCACCACGCGGAATTCGGCCGGGCCGAAGTCGAGATCCTGGCCGACTGCCCCCTGTTCAAGGGCGTCTGGCACAAGGGCGAGAAGTATCCGGTCTGGATGAGCCACGGCGACCGGGTGACCAAGCTGCCGGACGGCTTCACCACCGTGGCAATCTCGAAGAACGCGCCCTTCGCCGCTGTGGCCGACGAGGCCCGCAACTATTACGCGGTGCAGTTCCACCCGGAGGTGGCGCACACGCCCCACGGTGCGCTCCTGATCCGCAATTTCGTGCGCGACGTCGCCGGCTGCTCGGGCGACTGGACCATGGGCGCCTACCGCGAGGAGGCCATCGCCAAGATCCGCGCGCAGGTTGGCTCCGAGAAGGTGATCTGCGGCCTGTCGGGTGGCGTCGACTCCGCCGTGGCGGCGGTGCTCATCCATGAGGCGATCGGCGACCAGCTGACCTGCGTGTTCGTCGATCACGGGCTCCTGCGCCTGGGCGAGGCCGAGCAGGTCGTGGCGCTGTTCCGCGACCACTACAACATCCCGCTGGTTCACGTGGAGGCTTCGGGGATGTTCCTCGCGGCGCTGGAGGGCGTCAGCGACCCGGAGGTGAAGCGCAAGACCATCGGCCGCCTGTTCATCGACGTGTTCGAGGCCGAATCGAAGAAGATAGGCGGGGCGAAGTTCCTCGCGCAGGGGACGCTCTACCCGGACGTGATCGAGAGCGTGTCGTTCACGGGCGGGCCGTCCGTGACGATCAAGAGCCACCACAATGTCGGCGGCCTGCCCGAACGCATGGACATGAAGCTCGTGGAGCCGCTCCGCGAGCTCTTCAAGGACGAGGTCCGGGTGCTCGGCAAGGAGCTCGGCCTGCCCGAGGCCTTCGTCGGACGGCATCCGTTCCCGGGTCCGGGGCTGGCGATCCGCTGCCCCGGCACGATCACCGGCGAGAAGCTCGAGGCGCTGCGCAAGGCCGACGCGATCTACCTCGACGAGATCCGGCAGGCCGGGCTCTACGACACGATCTGGCAGGCCTTTGCGGTGATCCTGCCGGTGAAGACCGTCGGCGTGATGGGCGACGGCCGCACCTACGACCATGTCTGCGCGCTGCGCGCCGTCACCTCGGTGGACGGCATGACGGCCGATTTCTACCCGTTCGACATGGCCTTCCTGGGCCGGGTCGCGACCCGGATCATCAACGAGGTGAAGGGCATCAATCGGGTGACCTACGACATCACGTCGAAGCCCCCGGCACGATCGAGTGGGAGTGAGCGGGCGTCCGGTCCGATCCCGCGCCGTCATCGCGAGCGGAGCCAAGCGACCCAGGGCAGCGTAACGCTTCGATCCGTGCCACGATCCTGGATCGCTTCGCTCTGCTCGCAAAGACGCAATGCATGCCGTTACGGGTTGCAGAGCGCCGGCTCGACGGCCTTCAGCGCCGGCCGGAACGCCGCAAGGTGCAGCCCGTCGCGCAGGGCGCCGGGCTTGGCGTAGCCGGTCTCGCCGTCGCGCAAGGCCGCGAACGGGTCCGTGAAGACGCAGCCGAGCCGCCCGCAGAGATTTTGCAACCGGCGCGAGTAATCCGCGACCGCGCCCGCATCGACCAGCTTGCCGATCTCGCGACCGACCGGGGGAGGGCGGTCACCACGACGCGCGGACTGAGGGCCTGCAGCCGCTTGACGATCGCCTCGACGGCGGCCTCGAACTGCTCCGTCGGTTTGTGCAGCTGCGGGTTGTTCTTCACCAGGATGTCGTTGGTCCCGACGGTCAGGACCGCGAGCCGGGGCCGCACCTTGAAGCTCAGGCGCGCGAGATACTCCGCGTAGCTGCCAGCGGTCGCGCCGCTGATCCCGCCGTTGAGGAAGTCGAGGCCGCAGGGCCGCTGGCTGCCGGGCTGCAGTTCCACCTGGGAATCGCCGGCCCAGAACACGTAATCCGGGGGCGCCTCGTCGAGGCTGACCTGCACGGCGATCAGGCGCATCTCCGCGTAGGCCCGCGCGTCGGCCCCCGGCCGGTGCAGGCGCCATCCGGCGTATCCGCCGACCGCCAGGAGGGCGAGCCCACCGAGAAGCAGGAGGGCGACGCGCTTCACGGCTCGGCCCCGGCCCGGTCGACCTGCGCGTCCGGCCGCGAATCCGTGGAGGCGTAGTAGGGCTTGATGTCGAGGAGCGGCGTGCCGTCGAGGCAGTCGAGCCCGCGTACGCGGAGCGTGTCGCTGTCGCGGCCGAGCAGTTCCACCACCGACAGGGCGATCGGGTTGGGACGGGCGGGCGAGCGCAGGGAGAAAGTGCCGCGGGGGCCGTCGGCGTGGCGCGGGCGCTGGATCACGAGGCCACGGGTCGCCCGGTCCATCCAGTAGAGCAGGATCAGGTGCGTGCAGCCCATGACGTTGCGAAGGCCGGGCGCAAAGGCCGGATCGACCTCGACGGTGCAGACCGCGTCGGTCTGAAGGCCGTTCTTCGGGCAATCGGACCGCGCCTGCCAGGGCGTGCGCAGCCGGCCGATGAAGTGGAGGCCCACGTCGAAGGTCGCGGGCAGCGCCGCGCGTTCCTCACCGGGACGGGTCCCGAACTCTTCCGCGTCCATGCCGTCTCACTCCACGCCGGCGGGCTTGTCGGCCAAGCGTCCGCGGCCCGCAACCCCCGCATCTCGCACCCAGATGCCGCGGGGTGTAGATCCGGCAGCAGGAACGGAGGCGACATGATCGAGCGGGAATTGCGGCCGATGCAGGCGGTGTCCGATGCCGGGACCGCCATCGACCAGCTGGTGGAACTCTACGACGACGCGGCCGGCGCCCTGCGGACAGCCCTGGAGCGCTACCTCGCCGGCGGGCCGCCGCCGGACGCCACAGAGCGGCTCGCCTTCCGCTACCCGGAGCTGCGCATCAGCTACCGCCCGGACGGACCGCTGCCGCGGGTTCGGCGCGCCACCGCCAAGCTCCAGGCCGCCGGCACCTACGCGACCACGGTCACGCATCCAGGCTTCTTCCGGACCTACCTGACCCGTCAGCTGGAGCCGCTGGTCGCCGATTACGGCATCGCCATCGAGGTCGGTCTGAGCGCGCAGGAGATTCCCTATCCTTATGTGCTGGAGGCCGGGCTCGACGCGGGCGGGCGGGCCGTCGACGGCGCGGACCTCGCCACCTACTTTCCGGTCCCGCTGCTGTCGCTCGTGGGCGACGAGATCGCCGACGGGACGTTCGATCAGATCCCCGGCGAGCCGCTGCCCCTGGCGCTGTTCGACGCCGTGCGGGTCGATTACTCGCTCCGGCGCCTGGTGCACTACACCGGCTGCGACTGGCGGGAGGTCCAGCCCTGGATCCTGCTCACCAATTATCACCGCTACGTCGATCAATTCGTCCGCCACGGACTGGAGCGGCTGGCCTCGGGTGCGGAGGGGTTCGAGCGGCTGGTCCTGCCGGGCGGCGTCTCGGTGAGCCGGGCCGAAGCGGCCGATGCCGATCCCGCCGCGGTAATCGCAGCCTCGCCCTGGCATCGCCACCAGATGCCGGCCTACCACCTCGTGGCCCGCGACTCCGACGGGACCCAGCAGGGCACGACCCTGGTCAACATCGGCGTCGGCCCCTCGAACGCGAAGACGATCACCGACCACTTGGCGGTCCTGCGCCCGGATTGCTGGCTGATGGTCGGCCATTGCGGCGGCCTTCGTCAGTCGCAGACCATCGGCGACTACGTCTTGGCGCACGCCTATCTCCGCCGCGACCGGATCCTCGACGAACTCGTGCCGCCGGACGTGCCGGTGCCGGCGCTCGCCGAAGTGCAGGTCGCCCTGCAGAGCGCCGCCGCCTCGGTGACGGGCGAGCAGGCCGACGCCCTCAAGCGGCGCCTGCGCACCGGCACGGTGGTGACCTACGATGACCGCAACTGGGAACTGCGCTTCAGCCAGGAGCGGCGGCGGATCAACCAGTCGCGCGCGGTGGCGGTGGACATGGAGAGCGGCACCGTCGCCGCCCAGGGTTTCCGCCTGCGCGTGCCCTACGGTGCGCTGCTCTGCGTATCCGACAAGCCCCTTCACGGCGAGATCAAGCTGCCGGGCGCCGCCAATGCCTTCTACGACCGGGCCGTCTCGGAGCACCTCCAGGTGGGCCTGGCGGCGCTCGACGTGCTCCGCGCCGACAGGCAGGGGCTCCACTCGCGCAAGCTGCGTAGCTTCGATGAACCACCGTTCCGATAAGACTGTCCGCGAGAGATCCACGTAAGCGGCGGGACAGATCAAGTCTCAGCGACCGACTGCGACGCCGGCGACAATGCTCAAGCTTGAATACAGCCGCGCGGACCGGTGTTGAGTGGTTAACACACCACACATCGAGGCGAGCAGTTCCATGACCCGTATCGCACTTGTTTCAACCGCCCTTCTGGCGGCCGTTGCCTTCGCGCCGAGTGGCGCCGACGCCCGCGGCTTCGGCGGGGGTGGCTTTCACGGCGGCGGCTTCGGCGGCGGATTTCACGGCGGCGGTTTCGGCGGGGGTGGCTTCCGCGGTGGTAGCGTCGGCGCTGGGGGTTCCGGAACGGCGGCTTCGGCGGCGGCGCCTTTCAGAACGGCGGCGTCGGCGGTGCCCGCGTCGGCGGCCTGGGCGGCGGGTTCCGCGGCGCCGGGCTCGGCGCGGCCGGCGTAACCGGCGTCGGCGGGCTGCGGGGCGGCGGACTCCGGACGGGCGGGTTCAACAACGCCGGACGTTACGGCGGGATCGGGAACCGCGGCATCGTCGGCCGCGGATACGTCAACCGCGGCTATTACGGCCAGCGATACGGCCGCGGCCTGGGTTACGGCCTCGCGGGTGTCGGGCTCGGCCTCGGAGTGGGTTACGGCCTGGGCGGCCTCGGCTACGGCTACGGCTACGGCTATGATAGCTGCGCCTACAACGACGGCTACGGCGCCTACGATCCGTACGCCTGCAACGGCTATTACGGCTACGGCTACTGAACCGCACGGCGCGGGGTTCAGACCCGCGCCGCAGTTGCGAGACGGCACCGCGCCCGGCCAGCCTTCGGCCGGGCGCTTCTGTCGATCCGCGCGCTGCGACGGTGCCTCCGATCCGTAACCTTCGCCTATGACGAAGGCTCTCTCAACAACTGCCGAATTGCGAACCGTTCCAATCCGACGAGGATGCCCTCTCCGGCGTAGTGTGGTGCGGGGACGATCGCGGTGAGCGGCGAGGGTCTTGTTGCGGTGATGGCGGGGCTGCTCGTGCTGTGCATGGGCCTCTGGGCCACCGCCCTGCTGCCAGAGATCGTCACGGCGCTGGCCTTCTTCGGGCTCGCGATGCTGTTGCGCCTCGGCTCCGCGGCCACGGTGTTCTCCGGCTTCTCGTCCTCCGCCTTCTGGCTAGTGATGTCCGGCATGGTGGTGGGGCAGGGCATGACACGGACGGGCCTCGGTGCCCGGATGGCCCAGACGCTCGCTTCGCGCCTCTCTGGCTCCTACGCCCGCTTCATCGCCGGGCTGGTGACGTTGAGCTTCCTCATCGCCTTCGTCATGCCGTCGAATCTCGGCCGCATCGCCTTGATGATCCCCGTAACCCTGGCGCTCTGCGACGCCTTCGGGCTCACGGCCGGGCGCCCGGGACGGGCGGGGGCGGTCCTGGCCGTCGGCCTCGCCACGCCGATCCTGTCGGCGGCGATCCTGCCCGCCAACGTGCCGAACCTCGTGATGGCCGGTTCGGCGGAGCACCTGCTCGGCCTGCACCTGTCGTACCTGTCCTACTTCGTCCTGCACGCCCCGGTCCTGGCCCTGGTTAAGGGCGTGCTGCTGGTCGCTCTGATCGTCCGGCTGTTCCCGGACGACCTCGGCTCCGCCATCCCGACCCTGCCGGTGCTGCCGCCGGTTTCCGCGGCCGAGCGGCGCCTCGCGGTGATCCTGGCCTGCACCCTGGTCCTCTGGATGACCGACAGCCTGCACGGTCTCGCCCCCGCTTGGGTCGGCCTCGCCGCCGCGGTGGTCTGCCTGCTGCCGCGGATCGGCGTCCTTCCGCCGGAAGCGTTCCAGCAGGTGAACCTGCGGACCTGCTTCTACATCGCGGCACTCCTCGGCCTCGTCGCCCTGGTCAACGAGACCGGGCTGGGCGAGCGCCTGGGTCATCTCCTGCTGACGGTCGCGCCCCTGGCGCACGATGCGCCGACGCAGAACTTCGCGGTGCTCACCGGCATCGCCACGGTGCTGACCCTCCTCGTCACCGCCAACGGTGCCCCGGCTCTCTACACGGCCCTGGCGGGCGAGATGTCCGAGGCCAGCGGGCTGTCACCCCTCGCGGTCGTCTCCCTTCAGGTGATCGGCTACTCGACCTTGTTCTTCCCCTATCAGGCGCCCCCGATCGTGTTCGCCAGCGAACTCGGGCGCGTCCGCCTCCGCGACGCGACGCGGCTCACCGTGAGCTTCGGCCTCCTGTCGCTCCTCGTCGCCGCGCCCCTCGACTATGCGTGGTGGCGCATCCTCGGGCAGCTGAAGTGACAGAATCGGCAAAGTGTCGCCCGAGACGGCACATTGCGCCGCACCATGACGGATTGCGGGTTGCCCGCTCAGGCACTAGCGCTACCAGATTAGACACGGTCCAGTTCGCAGCTGCGAGGCTTCAATCCGATGGCACCCACCGCGCGCCCGACAGTGGCACAGCCGCTATCGCCCCATCTCCAGATCTATCGCTGGACCTGGACGATGGCGATGTCGGTGTTTCACCGTATCACCGGCACCGCCCTCTATGGCGGCACTGCATTGGTCGCGATCTGGCTCGTGGCATTGGCTTCCGGACCCGTCGCGTACTCTTACGTGGCCGGATTCTTCGGCTCCGTGTTCGGGCGGCTGATCCTGTTCGTCTACACGTGGATCCTGATGCACCACATGCTCGGCGGAATCCGGCACCTGATCTGGGACACGGGCGTGGGCTTCGACCGAGAGAAGCGTCTCTCGATGGCCCGGCTGACGCTCATCGGCTCCGTGGCCCTCACCTTCGTCATCTGGGCGGTCGCCCTTCTGGTCCGCTGAGGAGGCCGACATGGCTCAGGAAGAGGTCCGGCAGGACACGCGTGTCTCGATCCGCACCCCGCGTGCCCGCGTGCGCGGCCTCGGCGTCTCGCATCACGGCGCCGGCCATTGGTGGCTGCAGCGGCTCACCGCCATCGCCAACGTCGTGCTGATGCTGAGCTTCGTGGTGATCATCGCCAAGATGTCGGGCCGCGGCTACGCGGAGGCGCGGCTCCTCGTCGCGACCCCTCTCGTCTCGATCCTGTTGATCCTGGCGCTCCTGTCGGTGACGATCCACATGCGTCTCGGCATGCAGGTGATCATCGAGGACTACGTTCACGCGCCGGCGACCAAGATCGCGGCCGTGCTCGCCAACAATGCGTACGCGGTCGTCGTGGCCGTCGCCTGCCTCTACGCGGTCCTGCGCATCGGTTTCGGACAGCCGGCCTGACCCCGCCATCACGTATCTCGAGGAGCCGAACATGGCCGCCAACGGCACAAACGGCAGCGGGCCTGCCTACACCATCCACGACCACGCCTTCGACGTGGTGATCGTCGGCGCGGGCGGTGCGGGCCTGCGCGCCACGGTGGGCTGCTCGGAAGCCGGCCTGCGCACCGCCTGCATCACCAAGGTGTTCCCGACCCGCTCCCACACGGTGGCGGCGCAGGGCGGCATCTCGGCCTCCCTCGGCAACATGGGGCCGGACGACTGGCGCTGGCACATGTACGATACCGTGAAGGGGTCGGACTGGCTCGGCGACCAGGATGCCATTGAGTATCTGGTCCGCAACGCCCCCGCGGCGGTCTACGAGTTGGAGCACTGGGGCGTGCCGTTCTCCCGTACGGAGGAAGGCAAGATCTACCAGCGCCCGTTCGGCGGCATGACCACGGATTACGGCAAGGGCACCGCCCAGCGCACCTGCGCGGCGGCTGACCGTACCGGCCACGCGATGCTGCACACCCTCTACGGGCAGGCGGTGAAGAACCAGACCGACTTCTTCATCGAGTACTTCGCCCTCGACCTGATCATGGACGACGAGGGCCGCTGCCGCGGCGTCATCGCCCTCGATCAGGCCACCGGCGAGATCCACCGCTTCCGCGCCCAGATGACCATCCTGGCGACCGGCGGCTACGGCCGCGCTTACTTCTCGGCGACCTCCGCCCATACCTGCACAGGCGACGGCAACGCCATGGTGCTGCGCGCCGGCCTGCCCCTCCAAGACATGGAGTTCGTCCAGTTCCACCCGACCGGCATCTACGGCGCGGGCTGCCTCATCACGGAAGGCTCCCGCGGCGAGGGCGGCTACCTGACGAACTCGGAGGGCGAGCGCTTCATGGAGCGTTACGCCCCCTCGGCGAAGGACCTCGCCTCGCGCGACGTGGTCTCGCGCTCCATGACCATGGAGATCCGCGACGGCCGCGGCGTCGGCAAGAACAAGGACCACATCTACCTGCACCTCGACCACCTCGACCCGAAGATCCTGCACGAGCGCCTCCCGGGCATCTCGGAATCGGCGAAGATCTTCGCGGGCGTGGACGTCACAAAGGAGCCGATCCCGGTCATCCCGACCGTCCACTACAACATGGGCGGCATCCCCACGAACTATCACGGTGAGGTGCTGACGCTGCGCGACGGCAACCCCGACACGGTGGTTCCCGGTCTGATGGCGATCGGCGAGGCGGCCTGCGTCTCGGTCCACGGCGCCAACCGCCTCGGCTCGAACTCTCTGATCGACCTCGTGGTCTTCGGCCGGGCCGCCGGAAAGCGCTGCGCCGAGATCGTCGAGCCGAACGGCCGGGCCATGGAACTGCCGAAGGGCGCGACCGACAAGGCCCTCGAGCGCCTCGACCGGTTCCGCTACGCCGACGGCTCGACGCCGACCGCCGAGCTCCGCGCCGAAATGCAGAAGACGATGCAGAACAACTGCGCCGTGTTCCGCACCGGCGAGGTGCTCGAGGAGGGCAAGGGGCTGATCCACAAGGTCTGGAACGCCGCCGCCGACGTGAAGATCACCGACCGGTCGCTGGTCTGGAACACCGACCTCCTGGAGACCCTGGAGTTCGACAACCTGATCGGACAGGCGGTGGTGACGATGGAATCGGCCGCCAACCGCACGGAATCCCGCGGTGCGCACGCCCGCGAGGACTTCCCGGACCGCGACGACAAGGATTGGATGAAGCACACCCTGTCCTGGCTCGACGAGGGCCGGCACCAGGTGAACATCGATTACCGCCCGGTCCACACCTACACCATGTCGAATGAGATCCAGTACATCGAGCCCAAGGCGCGCGTGTACTGATCGAACACTCTGCAACACGACTGCGGCGGCGGGGCCTCGTTCCTCCGGTCGCCGCGTCCTGATCCAGCGGAAGCCGTCGAGAACCATGGCCCAGTTCAACCTTCCGAAGAACTCCCAGATCACGCAGGGTAAATCCTGGCCGGCGCCTCCCGGTGCCAGGAACTTGCAGACCTTCCGGATCTACCGCTGGAATCCGGATGACGGAGCCAATCCGCGGATCGACACCTACCAGGTCGACCGCGAGGATTGCGGTCCGATGGTCCTCGACGCGCTGCTTTGGATCAAGAACAAGGTCGACTCGACGCTGGTCTTCCGCCGCTCCTGCCGCGAGGGCATCTGCGGGTCCTGCGCGATGAACATCGAGGGGCAGAACGCCCTCGCCTGCACGATGGGCATCGACGAGTGCAGGAACCCCGACAACGCCCTGCCGGTCATGACCCGCAAGGACAAGGACGGGGCGATCCGAGATCTATCCGCTGCCGCACATGCCGGTCCTCAAGGACCTCGTGCCGGATCTCACGAACTTCTACGCCCAGCATGCCGCCATCGAGCCCTGGCTCCAGACCGAGACGCCCGCGCCCGAGAAGGAGTGGCGCCAGACTCCGGAGGATCGCTCCCGCCTCGACGGCCTCTACGAGTGCATTCTGTGCGCGTGCTGCACCACGTCATGCCCGAGCTACTGGTGGAACGGTGACAAGTTCCTCGGCCCGGCGGCCCTGCTCCAGGCCTACCGCTGGCTGATCGATTCGCGCGACGAGAACACGGGCCACCGCCTCGACGATCTGCACGATCCGTTCCGGCTGTACCGCTGCCACACGATCATGAACTGCGCCAACACCTGTCCGAAGAACCTGAACCCGGCGAAGGCCATCGCCGAGATCAAGAAGATGATGGTGGAGCGCACGGTCTGATCGCTGACGCCGGCGGAGCGTTGAGGCCTGTCGGCCACACCGCGCCGAAAAGGCCTGCTCTCCGCAGCGAAGACGTCCGCGCGGGAGAGCGCTGCCTTGCGGTCAGCGCAATTGGCACGGAGTCAGGGGGCAAGCGCGTTCGCGCCTCCAAGCCTGATCCGAAGAGACCCGATGCTGCGACCGAGCCTGTCGACGTTCGCCGTTCTCTGCCTGAGCGCCAGCTTGGGCGCCTGTGCCTCGAGCCGCCTTGACGGGCCGCGCACCCGGGCACCGTCGCCGCAGGCCTCCCTGGAGGCCGTGCCGGCCATGCCGTCGGGAACCGTGACCGCGGCGCCGCTGGCACCGCCGCCGGGCGCCACCGCCAGCCCGGACGCGCCGCCCCCGCCCGGCGCGCAGGCCGCCGCCTCGGCCACCGCCCCGACGGTGATCGCCGAGCCGGTGGCGCCTCCGGCGCCTCCGCCACCGGTCGTCACCAGCGGTCGCGCCTCGGTGGTCGGAAGCTGGGACGCCCGGGATGCGACCGGTGCGAATTGCAAGGTGACGCTATCGAGCACACCCGCCCTGGATCTTTACCGGGCCACGGCGGCGGGCTGTGCCAACAAGGATCTGGCTCGGGTCTCGGCCTGGGACTTCCGGGACGGCGAGGTCTACCTCTACCAGCAGGGCGGCTCGGTGGCGGCGCGCCTGCGTCAGGGTGGCGGCGGCCTGGAAGGGGCGCTGACGAAGTCGGGCGCCGCACTCGCGCTGAACCGCTGAGCCGGCGCCAAGCCTGAGCTGGCGCCAAGTCTGAGCCGGCGCCACTTCGGCGCGACCACGCCGCACGGTTGGCACCCGGCGGGGGCTCTTACATGAGGGGCTCCCGCCGCAACACGCCCCCGTAAACATGTTCCTGGACTGGCTTGAGCGCCGCGTCGATCCGTTCGCGCCCTTCGACGAGGCGCGGATGCCGCCGCGGTCGATTCTGGGTTTCGCCTGGTTCTATCTGCGGCCGATCCGTGCCGCGCTGGCGGCTCTGTTCGTCATCGCGGTGATCGCCGGGACGGTCGAGGCCTCGCTCTATCTCGTGATGCGCTGGTTCATCGACCTGCTCGGCACGGCCGACCGGGCCACCGTCCTGTCGGATCACGCGACCGAACTCGCTCTCGTGATCCTGCTTGTCGCGGTGGTGCGGCCGCTGTCGATCTGGGCGCACGAGGTCCTGTCGAACCAGCTCGTGGTCCCCCAATCGACGAACCAGATCCGCTGGCGGGCGCATCTCTACACCCTCGGACACGCGCTCTCGTATTTCCAGGGCGACTTCTCGGGGCGGCTGGCCAACCGCGTCGTGCAGGTGGGGCCGGCGGTTCGGGAACTCGCCGTCGTCTTCATCGACACGCTGCTCTACGTGGCCATCTACGCGATCACCGCGGTCGGCCTGTTCAGCGCAATCTCCCCGTGGCTTGCCGTCCCGGTCCTGGTGTGGATCGCCGCCTACGCGGCGCTCACGACGTGGTTCGTCCCGCGGGCGCGGGCGCGCTCGCACCTGACCGCCGACACGCGCTCGACGCTGATCGGCCGCATCGTCGACAGCTACACCAACATCCTGACGGTGAAGCTCTTCGCCCGCGATCGCGAGGAGCGGGCCGCGGTGCAGGACGCCGTCGCGGTCCATACCGCTGCCTACCTGCACCAGTTCCGCCTGGTGACCCTGACGACCAGCCTCCTCGGCATCCTGAACAGCCTTCTGCTGATCGCAACGGGCGCCGCCTGCCTGATCCTCTGGCGCGGGGGCGGGATGACGACCGGCGAGGCGTCGGCCGGCCTCGCCCTGGTGCTCCGTCTGATCGCCATGTCGGGCTGGGTGATGCAGACCGTCCGTGGCGTCTTCGAGAACGTCGGCGTGGTCCAGGAGAGCATGCAGACGATGGCACGGCCGCACGCCCTGGTCGACGCATCGGATGCCAAGCCCCTGGTCGTCACCGGCGGCGAGATCCGGTTCGACGATGTCGGCTTCCACTACGGCCGCGGCGACGCCACCGTCATCGAGGATTTCTCCCTGACGATCTCGCCCGGGCGAGAAGGTCGGTCTGGTGGGCGTGAGCGGCGCCGGCAAGTCGACCCTGGCGGGGCTGCTTCTGCGCCTCTACGACGTCGAGAGCGGGCGCATCCTGGTCGACGGCCAGGACATCGCGCGGGTCACCCAGCAATCCCTGCGCGAGGCTATCGCGATGGTCAGCCAGGACACCTCGCTGCTCCACCGCTCGATCCGCGACAACATCGGTTATGGCCGCCCCGACGCCACCCAGGCCGAAATCGAGCGGGCGGCGCGTCTGGCGCACGCGGACACGTTCATCGCCGATCTGGTCGACCATAAGGGACGGCGTGGCTACGACGCCCAGGTCGGCGAGCGCGGCGTCAAGCTCTCCGGCGGGCAGCGCCAGCGGATCGCGATCGCCCGGGTCATGCTGAAGGACGCCCCGATCCTAATTCTCGACGAGGCGACCTCCGCCCTCGACAGCCAGGTCGAGGCGGCGATCCAGGAATCCCTCGACACCCTGATGGCCGGCAAGACCGTGCTGGCCATCGCGCACCGCCTCTCCACGATCGCGGCCCTCGACCGGCTCGTGGTGATCGACCGCGGCCGGATCATCGAGGAGGGGACGCATGCCGAGCTGGTCGCCGCCGGCGGCGTCTATGCCGGCCTTTGGTCGCGCCAGTCCGGCGGCTTCCTGGACGATGGAACGGCCCGATACGACAGCGCCGTCGCCTGAGCGGCGGGCCGGCACGATTGCCGGCATCCATAACGCGACGATCGAGGGCCAGCCTTATCGCCGCACCGCACACAGCCGCTTGACTCGGGAGCGTCAGACGGTCTCATTGCTCAGATTAGAACCATAATGCTTTGTTCCCGGACCGAGCCGGGACGAGGGCACCTGCGGCCCTTACGTCGACGCATGGAGTTCCGAACCTTGGCGAACACATCAGCCGCCGCTCCCGCGGCCTCCGGGCACGAGGGCAGCCGCCGCGACTTTATGTTCCTGGCGACCGGTGCGGGTCTCGCGGTCGGAGCCGCGGCCGCAGCCTGGCCGTTGGTCTCCTCGATGGCGCCGGACGCCGACACGATCGCGGCCGGCGCGCCGATCGAAGTCGATCTGACGCCGATCCAGGACGGTCAGATCGTCAACGTCTTCTGGCGCGGCAAGCTGATCTTCGTGCGCAAGCTCACCGCCAAGGAGGTGGGCGACATGAAGGCGGTGCCGCTCTCCGCGATGATCGACCCGGCGGCCTTCACGGCGCGGGTCAAGAACGGCCACGATCAGTGGCTGATCGTCTACGGCAACTGCACGCACCTCGGCTGCGTGCCGATCGGTCACCAGGGCAATTTCGAGGGCTGGGCCTGTCCGTGCCACGGCTCGCAGTTCGACGCGGTGGGCCGCGTTCGCCACGGGCCGGCGCCCATCAATCTGCCGATCCCGCCCTACGCCTTCGAGACGGATACCAAGATCCGGATCGGCGAGGGCGGCAAGGAAGCTGCCTGAGGAGGACGGAAGCATGAGCGGAACGGCCAGCACTTACGTCCCCAAGAGCCGCGTAGCGAAATGGTTCGAGGCGCGCCTGCCCATCGCCGGGCTCGTGCACTCGTCTTTCATCGCCTACCCGGTTCCGCGGAACCTCAACTACTTCTGGACCTTCGGGGCGATCCTCGCCGCTTTCCTGGGCATCCAGATCATCACCGGCGTCTGGCTGGCGATGCACTACGAACCCTCGGCGACGGGTGCCTTCACCTCGGTCGAGAAGATCATGCGCGACGTGAACTACGGCTGGCTGCTGCGCTACGCGCACGCCAACGGCGCCTCGATGTTCTTCGTGGCCGTCTACGTCCACATGTTCCGGGCGCTCTATTACGGGTCGTACAAGGCGCCGCGTGAGGTGCTCTACATCCTCGGCGTCGTCATCTACCTCCTGATGATGGCCACGGCCTTCCTCGGTTACACGCTGCCCTGGGGCCAGATGAGCTTCTGGGGCGCCACCGTCATCACCAACATCCTGGCGGCGATCCCGGTGGTCGGCGACACGATCCAGACCCTGCTCTGGGGCGGCTACTCGGTCGGCAATCCGACGGTGAACCGCTTCTTCTCGCTGCACTACCTGCTGCCGTGGATGATCGCCGGCGTGGTCGTGCTGCACGTCTGGGCGCTGCATGTCACCGGCCAGAACAACCCGGCCGGCATCCCGATCAAGTCGGGCAAGGACTCGGTGCCGTTCACGCCCTACGCGACGATCAAGGACGTGTTCGCCACCTGCGTGTTCATGATCCTGTTCGCGTGGTTCCTGTTCTACCAGCCGAACTTCCTCGGCCACGCCGACAACTACATCCAGGCGAACCCGGCCGTGACGCCGGCGCACATCGTGCCCGAGTGGTACTTCCTGCCGTTCTACGCGATCCTGCGCGCGGTCCCGAGCAAGCTCGGGGGCGTCATCTTGATGTTCTCGGCGGTGATCATCCTGGCCTTCGCGCCGTGGCTCGACACGTCGCGGATCCGCTCCTGCAACTACCGGCCGCTCTACCGCCAGTTCTTCTGGGTGTTCATCGGCGCCACGCTGCTGCTCGGCTGGCTCGGATCGCAGCCACCGGAGGGCGGCTACGTGCTGGCCGCTCAGGTCTGCACCGCCTACTACTTCGCCCACTTCCTGATCGTCATGCCGTTCTGCGGCCTGTTCGAGACGCCGAAGAAGCTGCCGGGCTCGATCCTCGAGAGCGTGACCGGGCCGGGCAAGCAGGTGAGCGGATCCGGCATGCCGGCGGGCGCTGCCGCCGCTCCGACCACCAAAGGCTGACGGGCTGACGACAGGACCATGATGATGACCCGCGTCCTCTCGACGACCGCTGCGGCTGCGCTGGCGGCCCTGCTGATCGGCGCCGTGCCGGTCTCCGCCCAGGAAGGGCATGGCGGGCCGATCCCGGCCCGCGTGAACTGGAGCTTCGCCGGCGTGTTCGGCCGCTTCGATACCGCGCAGCTGCAGCGCGGCTTCCAGGTCTACAAGGAGGTCTGCTCCGCCTGCCACTCGATGAAGCTGGTCTCCTTCCGCAACCTTGCGCAAGAGGGCGGGCCGGACTTCTCGGCCGGGCAGGTGAAGGCCCTCGCCGCCACCTACCAAGTGAAGGACGGCCCCAACGATGCCGGCGACATGTTCGACCGGCCGGGCCGGCCCGCCGATACGTTCCCGCCGCCCTTCCCGAACGATCAGGCGGCGGCCGCGGCCAACGGCGGCAAGGCGCCCCCCGACTTCTCGGTCATCGCCAAGGCGCGGACCTTCTCCCGCGGCTCGCTGTACTTCCTGACCGACTGGCTGCCCCTGATCGGCTATTCGGAGCAGGGGCCGGACTACATCCACGCCCTGATCAACGGCTACGAGGAGGCGCCGAAGGACTTCGCGCTTCCGGAGGGCGGGCACTACAACAAGTACTATCCGGGCCACATCATCGCGATGCCGCCGCCGATCACCGACGGACAGGTTACCTATCCGAAGGACGACAAGGGCCAGCCGGTCGTGCCCGAGACCTTGGATCAGTACGGCAAGGACGTCGCGGCCTTCCTGATGTGGGCGGCCGAGCCGCACATGATGGACCGCAAGGCCTTGGGCTTCCGGGTGATCCTGTTCCTGATGGTGCTGTCGGGACTGCTCTACTACGTCAAGAAGAAGATCTGGGCCGATGTCGGCGGCGAGGTCCACGGCCTCCAGCCGGAGCTGCACAAGGCCTATTGAGGCGCGCCGCCTCGGTCGACGGACGATGCGGATGGGCCTCCTTCGGGAGGCCCATCTTTTTGCATGTCGGGGGCATGCTACCGCTCCGCCCACCCGACGGTTCGGCGCATTGTGACGCCGAGTCCCTTCGTGAGGTCCTGCCAAGCAGCCTTGAAGGAGGCCTTCAGGCAATACTGCGGGTATTGGAGTCCTCCTCCGGGGACTCCGCTTCGGTCCGCTACTTCGGCATGAGGTAGCGGGTAGGACAGGCGAGCCCTTCGATGCGCCGTGCGGCGACAGGAAATCCGGTATGACCTCAGCGATCCTCGGGGTGATGGGTGGGTCCGGCGTGTACGATCTGCCGGGTCTCCAGGATGTTCGCGAGGAGCGCGTCGCCTCTCCCTGGGGCGAGCCCTCGGATGCCCTGCGCATCGGGCGGATCGGCGACACCACGGTGGTGTTCCTGGCCCGGCACGGGCGGGGCCATCGGCTCTCGCCCTCGGGTATCAACTACCGGGCCAACATCGACGCGTTGAAGCGTGTGGGTGTCACCGACCTCGTCTCGCTCTCGGCCTGCGGTTCCTTCCGCGAGGACCTGCCTCCCGGCCTGTTCGTGCTCGTCGACCAGTTCGTCGACCGCACCCACGGGCGTGCCTCCTCGTTCTTCGGTGACGGCTGCGTCGCCCACGTCTCGCTGGCCCACCCGGTCGGGCCGGGACTTCAGGCGCGGATCGCCCAGGCCGCCAGGGCCGAGGACATCGCGGTGCATCGCGGCGGAACCTACGTCTGCATGGATGGGCCGCAATTCTCGTCGCTGGCCGAATCCCGCGCCTACAAGTCCCAGGGATTCGACGTGATCGGCATGACCAACATGCCGGAGGCCAAGCTCGCCCGAGAGGCCGAGATCACCTACGCCACCATCGCCATGGTGACCGATTACGATTGCTGGCATCCCGGCCACGACGCCGTCGACGTCGCTGCGGTGGTGGCGGTGGCCCGCGCCAACGCCGACAAGGCGGCCCGCCTCGTCGCGCGGCTGGCCCGCGATTTCCCGGCCGAGCGCGAGCCTTGCCCGGCGGGCTCGCACCGGGCGCTGGACGGCGCGATCATGACAGCACCCGCCGTCCGCGATGCGGCGCTGCTGGCCAGGCTCGATGCCGTGGCGGGGCGCGTGCTCAACGGTTAGACGGCTGCCCTTTCCAATCCGGAGCGAGTCCCTCTAGAAAGCGCGGGCGGCTCCAGCCGCAAGGTCGCGAAATCCAGATCGCCATGCGCAGCGCCACCATCACCCGGAAGACTGCGGAGACCGACATCGCGGTCACCGTCGCCCTCGACGGGACCGGGCGATCCAAGATCGCCACCGGTATCGGCTTCCTCGACCACATGCTGGACCTACTGGCGCGGCATGCCCTGTTCGATCTGGACGTGAAGGTCGACGGCGACCTGCATATCGACCAGCACCATTCGGCCGAGGATTGCGGCATCGCCCTCGGTCAGGCCTTCGCCAAGGCTCTTGGCGACAAGCGCGGCGTCACACGCTACGCCGACATCCACCTGCCGATGGACGAGGCGCTGACACGGGTCTGCGTCGACATCTCGGGCCGTCCCTTCCTAGTGTTCCGCACCGCGTTTCGCGTGGAGAAGATCGGACAGTTCGACACCGAGCTGGTCCGCGAGTGGTTCCAGGCCTTCGCGATGAATGCCGCCCTGACCCTCCACGTGGAGACGCTCTACGGCGACAACGCCCACCACATCGCCGAGAGCTGCTTCAAGGGTCTGGCCCGGGCCTTGCGCAAGGCCGTGGCGATCGATCCGCGGGAGGAGGGGCGCGTTCCCTCCACGAAGGGCTCCCTGTAGAGAGTTGTCGTCGGGCGCCCTGATCGGCCACGCGGCCGGCGCGGCGCACCCTGTCGGAGTTTCGCGATGCGGATGCGCAGCTACACGCTCCACCTGCCAACGGATGCACGGCCGGGCGAGACGCTCGGGCTCGACCGGGCGGTCCTGGTGCGGGACGGCTTCTCCTGGTCAGCCTTCGCTTTCACGGTGTTATGGTTCCTGTTTCATCGTCTGTGGGTTGCCGCGCTGATCGTGCTGGTCGCGCTCGTGGCCCTCGCCGCCGCGGGTATCGTGTTCGGGCTTCCGACCGGCGCCGGTCTGGTCGTGACCCTGTTGGCCGCATGGTTGATCGGTCTCGAAGCCTCGAGCCTGCGCCGCTGGACCCTGGCCCGTCGCGGCTGGCCGGCGCGCGACGCGGTGGTCGCCGCGACGCCCGAGGAGGCCGAAGGCCGGGCCCTGACCCGGTGGATCGAGGCGAGCCAGGCGGCACCGCGCGCACCGTTCCCGAGCGGTCCCAGCCGGCGTCCCGAGCCGGTGATCGGGCTGTTCCCAGCCCAGGAAGGCGCCCGGTGAGCGGCCGGGCGAGACCAGCATGAGCGCCGAGACCGTCGCGATCATCGATTACGGATCGGGCAACCTCCATTCAGCCGCCAAGGCCTTCGAGCGGGCCGCCCGGGATAGCGGGCGGAACACGCGGATCTGTCTGACCTCGGATCCGGAGATGGTTTCTTCAGCCGACCGCGTCGTGCTGCCGGGGGTCGGCGCCTACGCGGATTGCCGCCGGGGCCTCGACGCCGTGCCCGGCATGGTGGAGGCGATGACGCACGCCGCGCATGCGGCCGGGCGCCCCTTCCTCGGGATCTGCGTGGGGATGCAGCTCCTGGCGACCCGCGGACTGGAATACACCGTCACGCCGGGGCTGGGCTGGATCCCCGGTGATGTGGGACGGATCGCGCCGTCCGACCCGTCGCTCAAGGTGCCGCACATGGGCTGGAACACGCTGCGCGCCGCATCCGACCACGCCCTGCTCGCCGGCATTCCCACCGGCGAGGACGGGCTGCACGCCTATTTCGTGCACAGCTATGCCTTGACGGCCGAGCGCGCGGAGGACGTCGTGGCCCAGGCGGAGTATGGCGGTCCGATCACCGCCCTCGTCGCCCGCGACAACGTCGCCGGCACGCAGTTCCACCCCGAGAAGAGCCAGCGGCTGGGCCTCGCGCTCATCGCCAACTTCCTGAACTGGCGCCCGTGAGCACGGTTCAGCCCCGGCAAGAAGGACGGAAGCACGCGTGATCCTGTACCCGGCGATCGACCTGAAGGAGGGGCGCTGCGTCCGCCTCGTCCAGGGTGACATGGCGCAGGCCAAGGTCTTCGGCGACGACCCGGCGGCGCAGGCCGCGATCTTCGAAGGTCAGGGCTTCTCGTGGCTCCACGTGGTCGATCTCGACGGCGCCTTCGCGGGTGCGCCGCGCAACGCCGAGGCGGTGGATGCGATCTTGGCCCGGGTCACGATCCCGGTGCAGCTCGGGGCGGCATCCGCGAGATGAAGACCCTGGAAGGCTGGCTGGCGAAGGGCGTCGCCCGGGTGATCATCGGGACGGCCGCGGTGCGGGATCCCGAATTCGTCCGCGAGGCCGCCCGCATGCATCCCGGCAAGATCGCTGTCGGAATCGACGCCAAGGACGGTCGCGTCGCGGTCGAGGGCTGGGCGCAGACATCCAGCATGACGGCCGAGGAGCTCGGGCGCCGGTTCGAGGACGCGGGCGTCGCGGCGATCATCTACACCGACATCGCCCGGGACGGGATCCTGAAGGGCCTCAACGTCGAGATGACCCTGGCGCTCGCCCAGGCCGTGCGCATCCCCGTGATCGCGTCGGGCGGCCTCGCGTCGATCGACGACGTCCACCGTCTGCTGCAGCCGGATTGCGCGCTGATCGCGGGCGCCATCACGGGGCGCGCGCTCTACGACGGCCGCATCGATCCGGAGGCGGCCCTGGCCGCGATCGCTGCGGCGCGCGGCCCGGCTTCGTGATAGACCGTCCGTCCTGAAGGCGCCGAGGCGGGAGGCTTCGATGACGGCGTTGAAAACCTGGCCGGGCGCGGCCGGAACCGCCTACGGGTTCGATTTCGACACTTGGACACGGGTACGGGGCGCGCGCCTACCGCGATGCACGGGAAGAGCCATCGGCGGTGCCAAGACGGTCGCTGAAGGTCTTCCCGAAGGAATGTCCCTAACCCGCGTGACGAGCCGCTGACGCGGCCTTTCTCAGCGCCCCTGAAGATACGTCAGACTGAAGAGTCGAGCTTGCTCAAGACCCGCATCATCCCCTGCCTCGACGTGAAGGACGGGCGCGTCGTGAAGGGCGTACGCTTCGAGGGCCTGCGCGATGCCGGCGATCCGGTGGAGGCCGCCAAGGTCTACGACGCGGCCGGCGCCGACGAGCTGTGCTTCCTCGACATCACCGCGAGCCGCGAGGCGCGCGGCACCCTGCTCGACATCGTCAGCCGCACCGCCGAAGCCTGCTTCATGCCGCTCACCGTCGGCGGCGGCGTCCGGACCGTCGAGGACGTGCGGGCCTTGCTGCTGGCGGGCGCCGACAAGGTCGCGATCAACACCGCCGCCGTGAAGGATCCCGACCTCGTGGCCCGGGCGGCCGAGAAATTCGGCGCGCAATGCATCGTCGTGGCGATCGACGCCAAGCGGGTCTCGGCCGCCGGTGAGCCGCCGGCCTGGGAGATCTTCACCCATGGCGGCCGCGATCCGGCGGGGATCGACGCCGTGGCCTTCGCGCGGCTCGTGGCCGGCAAGGGCGCCGGCGAACTGCTGGTCACGTCCATGGACAAGGACGGCACCCGCTCCGGCTATGACCTCGCCCTGACGCGGGCGATCAGCGAGACCGTGACCGTGCCGGTCATCGCATCCGGCGGGGTCGGCGGCCTCGACGACCTCGTGGCCGGGGTCGCCGAGGGCGGCGCCAGCGCCGTGCTGGCCGCGTCCATCTTCCATTTCGGGCAGGCGAGCGTCGCCGAGGCGAAAGCGCATATGGCGGCGGCCGGCCTTGCCATGCGCCTCGACGGCCCGGCCTCTTCCGCGAGAACGCCCCTGTGAGCAGCTACCTTCTGGCGAACGCCAACCTTCTCGATCCCGCCACCGGGCGCGAGACCGCCGGCGCGGTGCTGGTCCAGGACGGCTGGATCGCCGACATCGCCGCAGGGGCCGCCCCCGGTGCTCCGGCCGACGCGACGCGCGTGGATTGCGCCGGCCGCGTGCTGACACCCGGACTGATCGACATGCGCGCCTTCGTGGGCGAGCCGGGGGCCGAGCACCGCGAGACCCTGGCCTCGGCGAGCGCCGCCGCGGCCGCGGGCGGCGTGACGACCCTGGTCTGCATGCCGGACACCAACCCGGTGATCGACGGTCCGGCCATCGTCGACTTCGTGCTCCGCCGCGCCCGCGATACCGCGAGCGTGAACGTCCTTCCCTCTGCGGCGATCACCAAGGGCCTCCTCGGCAAGGAGATGACCGAGTTCGGCCTGCTTCAAGAGGCCGGCGCGGTCGCCTTCACCGACGGGCTGCGTGCCGTGGCCAATGCCCAGGTGATGCGCCGCGCGCTGACCTACGCCCGGGACTTCGACGCGCTGATCATGCAGCACGTCGAGGAATCGGACCTCGTGGCCGAAGGGGTGATGAACGAGGGCGAACTCGCCTCGCGCCTCGGCCTGATGGGCATTCCCCGCGAGGCGGAGACCGTGATGCTGGAGCGGGACCTCCGCCTCGTGCGCCTAACCGGCGCCCGTTACCACGCGGCGATGATCTCCTGCTCCGATTCGGTGGAGATCGTCCGCCGAGCCAAGCAGGACGGCCTGCCGGTGACCTGCGGGGTGTCGGTGAACAACCTCGTCCTCAACGAGAACGACATCGGCCACTACCGCACCTTCTGCCGGCTCTCGCCGCCCCTTCGCCACGAGGCCGACCGGCAGGCGGTGGTGCGCGCCCTCGACGAGGGCGTGATTGACGTGATCGTTTCCGATCATAATCCGCAGGACGTCGAGACCAAGCGGCTCCCCTTCGCCGAGGCGGCCGACGGAGCGCTGGGGATCGAGACCCTCCTCGGCGCGGCCCTGCGCCTCGTCCATACGGGCGACCTGACCCTGTCGAAGCTCATCGCCGCGCTCACCGTCAACCCCGCCCGGATCCTCGGCCGTGCGGCGGGCCGGCTGGCGGTCGGCGCGCCCGCCGACCTGGTGCTGATCGACCCTGATCTGCCCTACGTCCTCGACAAGCGCCGGCTGAAATCGCGCTCCAAGAACTCGCCGTTCGACGAGGCGCGCCTCCAGGGCGCGGCGGTGCTGACGCTGGTCGGCGGCCGGGTCGTCCACGCGACCGACGACCTCGCGGCGGCCGCGTGATGCAGCCGGATCTCGCGACACCGGCCGCGCTGGGCGGCCTCGTCCTCGGCTACGCCCTGGGCGCGATCCCGTTCGGATTGATCCTGACGAAGTTCGCAGGCCTCGGTGACGTGCGGGCCATCGGCTCGGGCAACATCGGCGCCACCAACGTGCTGCGGACCGGCCGCAAGGGTTTGGCCGCCGCCACACTTCTCGGCGATGCCCTCAAGGGCACGGCGGCGGTCCTGATCGCCCGCAACCTGGGGGAAGGGCCGGCACTGGCCGCGGGACTCGGCGCGTTCCTCGGCCATCTTTTCCCCGGTCTGGCTGGGATTTCGAGGCGGCAAGGGAGTCGCAACGTTCATCGGCGTGCTGCTCGCCTTCAATCTTCCGGCGCTGGGTATCTTCGCTGCGATCTGGCTCGGACTCGCCTTCGCCCTCAAGTATTCGTCACTGGCCGCACTGGTGGCATCCGCTGCGACACCTTTGGCGCTGTGGGCGCTGGGCACGCCACCGCAAGCGTTGCTGTTCCTGATCCTGTGCCTGCTGCTATGGTGGAAGCACGCGCCGAACATCCGCCGACTCGCGTCCGGCACCGAGGGGCGCATCGGCCAAAAGGGTTGAGCGTACGCGCGCGGTGCGGCCCCTGGGGCGAGGTGCGGCCCTTGGGGGTGCATGCAGCTCACCGATGCGCAGCGGCTGGACTGGCTGCGGCTGATCCGCACCGAAGGTGTCGGGCCGCGCACCTTCCGCACCCTCGTCAACCGGTTCGGCGGTGCCGCCGCTGCCCTCGAGGCTTTGCCGGACCTGACCCGTCGCCAGGGAAAACGGATCGCGCCTCCAACCAGGGCTCAGGCGGAGGAGGAACTCGCGGCGCTGGACCGCCTCGGCGGACGGCTGATCGCCCTCGGCGAAGCGGAGTATCCCCGCCTTCTCACCCAAGTCGATGCGGCGCCGCCGCTCCTGGCCCTGCGCGGCGCCGGGATCCTGAACCGGCCCGCCGCCGCGCTCGTGGGCTCGCGCAACGCCTCGACGGCGGGACTCGCCTTCACGGAGCGGCTGGCCCGCGGCCTGGGCGAGGCGAGTCTCGTCGTGGTTTCGGGCCTCGCCCGCGGAATCGACGCCCGGGCACACAGGGCAAGCCTGCGGACCGGGACCATCGCGGTGATGGCGGGCGGCCAGGACCGCATCTACCCGGCGACCCACGCTGCCCTGGTCGAGGAGATCCTGGGGGAGGGGGGCGCCGTCCTCGCCGAGATGCCCATGGGCTGGGAGCCCCGCGGGCGCGACTTTCCCCGCCGCAACCGCCTCATCTCCGGCCTGTCGTACGGGACCATCGTGGTCGAGGCCGCCCGCCGCTCCGGCTCGCTGATCACGGCGCGTTACGCCCTGGAGCAGAACAGGGAGGTCTTCGCGGTCCCGGGTTCGCCCCTCGATCCGCGCGCGGAGGGCACCAACGATCTGATCCGCCAGGGCGCCACGCTCGTCTCCGAGGTGGCCCACGTCCTCGACGTCATCGGTCCGATCGTCGAGCGGGGGCCGGATCTGGACGCCGCGCCCGCGCGGGGCCGGCCGGACCTCGCAGACCAGCCCGACTTCTGGGACGAGATCGAGCTGGATGCATCCGGGACCGATCTCGCCCTGGTGGCGGCGCGGAGCGACCGCGACGTCACCGACCATGCCGGATCCGGGGATGACCTCCTCGAGCCCGGCGACGATCGTGCCCGCATCGTCGCGCTCCTGGGGCCGAGTCCGGTCGGCACCGACGAGCTGGCGCGGAGTGCCGGCGTCGGTGCCCGGGTCGTGCAGACCGTCCTGCTGGAGCTGGAACTGGACGGCCGGATCGAGCGCCACGGCAGCGGCGCGGTCTCGCTCGTCAGCCGCTGAGGGAATCGTCCTCGGAATCCGCATCGGCCAGGTGGCGCATCACGTCGAGGCACCCCTGAAGGATGTAGGCGGCCGCGAGCTTGTCGACCAGTTCACCCCGCCGCGCCCGGGAGGCGTCGGCCTCGATCAGCGCCCGCGTCACCACCGCCGTCGACAGCCGCTCGTCGAAATAGACGTGGGGCAGGGGAAGGATCGGCGCGAGGTTGCGCATGAAGGCGCGGGTCGACTGCACCCGCGGCCCCTCGCTGCCATCCATGTTCAGCGGCAGCCCGACGACCAGCCCGCCGACGGCGTGCTGCCGGCACAGGGCGGCGAGGCGTTGCGCGTCCGGGGTGAACTTGACCCGGCGGATCGTCTCCAGCGGGCTCGCGATCTGCCGCCCCAGATCCGACAGGGCGAGCCCGATCGTCTTGGTGCCGAGATCGATGCCGATCAGGCGCGCCCCGCCTCGGGAAGCGGCCGCGAAGCTGCGGATCGCGTCGTGGTTCATGGGTCCGCCTGCGCGCTCCGGGCCAGGGTGGCCTCCGAGAATCCCTCGAAACGCGAGGCCAGGGGCTCCGCCCCCGGCCCGAGCACGAGGGCCGCCGAGGGTGCCGTGACCGAGGTGAAGAAGTCGGTCAGGCTCTCGCCGCCGAACCGCACCGTCACGAGATCCGGCGCGAGCAGCCAGATTTCGTATTCCCCCTCGGTCTCGGAGACGTCCCAGAACAGGAAGCTGCCATCCTCGCCCGCGCCGAAGAAGCAGGCCCGCTCGACGATGTCCGGATCGCCGCCCTCGACGTCGAACCGGTGCGCCTCGGATCCGTCCTCCAGCATCGCGACGGCGGCGCCGACGCTGTGGGCGATGAGGTTCGCCTGGGTCACCAGATCGCAGGCCTCGAAGGGCGCCGGCACGGCGATGCGGAACTGTCCGCCCGCGAGCCCGACGCCGCAGGTCCGGCAGAAGTCGCGATAGGAGCCCGGCAGCGCGAAGCCCAGCTCCGCCGCCGCCCGGTCGAGACTCGCCGCATCCGGGATGAACCCCGGCGTCAGGCTGACGAACACCTGCTCCCACATCGCTCCCGCTCCACCGTCCACAGGCTTGAGATCCTCCGCAGATCACCCCCGGTGCACGGGGCGCCGTTCGCGACTAGGTAGGTTAACGCTTCGTTAATCCGCGCCATGGGTGTCCGCCGTGTCGACGACCAACCCGCTCTCCCGTTCCGCTCCGTCCCGGCGTCGATCGGCGATGCCGCGCAAGCACCGCCTGATGCTTGTTCTGGCCGTCGAAATCCTGGTCGCGGGCATCACCCAAGCCATGATCCAGCCGGTCCGGCAACCGGGAATCACCATCGAGATGTCGGTGACGCCCCATCACGTGGTCACCTGATCGGGGCAGGATGCCCGATCGACCGGCGCATGCCGGTCGATCCGCGACCGCGCCGGCACCAGATATGGCACCCCCGGCTCAGCCGCGTTGCGGCGCGTCGAGGGCCGATGCTATAGGCCGACCGACTTCGGGAGACCGCTCCCGGGCAGGGGCGAACGGGACGGCATGTTGGTCGACGAGAAGACGGTTCGGCGTATCGCGCATCTGGCGCGGATCGCGGTCACCGACGACGAGGTCGGGCCGCTGCAGGGCGAGCTGAACGCGATCCTGGCTTTCGTCGAGCAGCTCGGCACCGTCGACGTGTCCGGCGTGGAGCCGATGACCTCGGTGACGCCGATGGCGATGAAGAAGCGCGAGGACGTGGTCACCGAGGGCGGCCGCGCCGACGACGTGGTCGCCAATGCCCCCGAGACCGAGGACAACTACTTCCTGGTCCCGAAGGTGGTCGAGTAGGCCGAGAGCGGCCCCGGCCCTGACGGACCGGTATTGTGGCGGGCAGGCGCGCGGCGGCGCGCGCGGGGACGTGAACAGCGTGGATCCGAACGAACTCACCCTGGCCGAAGCGCGCGATGCCCTGAAGGCAAAGCGGCTCTCGGCCCGCGAGCTGACCCAGGCGCATCTCGACGCGATGGTGAAGGCCCGCGCGCTCAACGCCTATCTCCGGGAGACCCCGGAGCGCGCTCTCGAGATGGCCGAGGCGTCCGACCGGAAGATCGCGTCGGGCGAGGCCCGGCCGCTGGAAGGCATCCCACTCGGTATCAAGGACCTGTTCTGCACGCACGGCGTGACGACCACGGCGGGGTCCAGGATCCTGGAGACCTTCGAGCCGCATTACGAGTCGGCCGTGTCGGCCAATCTGTGGCGCGACGGCGCCGTGATGCTCGGCAAGCTCAATCTCGACGAGTTCGCCATGGGCTCGTCCAATGAGACCAGCGCCTACGGCAACGTGGTCTCGCCCTGGCGGCGTAGAGGATCCGACGCGCAGATCGTGCCCGGCGGCTCGTCGGGCGGCTCCGCCGCCGCGGTCGCAGCGCGGCTCTGCCTGGGCGCCACCGCCACTGACACCGGCGGCTCCATCCGCCAGCCGGCCGCTTTCACCGGGACTGTCGGCATCAAGCCGACCTACGGGCGCTGCTCGCGCTGGGGCACGGTGGCCTTCGCCTCGTCCCTGGACCAAGCGGGTCCGATCGCGCGGACGGTCCGCGACTGCGCGATCCTCCTCGGCTCGATGGCGGGTGCCGATGCCCGGGATACGACCTGCGCCGATCTCGCCGTGCCCGATTTCGAGGCCGCGGTCTCGCGCGGCGTGAAGGGCCTGACCATCGGCATTCCCAAGGAGTACCGGGTCGACGGCATGCCGGCCGAAATCCAGAAGCTCTGGGACGAGGGCGCGGCTTGGCTGAAGGCGGCCGGCGCGACGATCCGGGACATCTCGCTGCCGCACACGTCTTACGCATTGCCGGCCTACTACATCGTGGCCCCGGCAGAGGCGTCCTCGAACCTCGCCCGCTACGACGGCGTCCGGTACGGCCTGCGGGTGCCCGGCAAAGACATCGCGGGGATGTACGAGAACACCCGCGCCGCCGGCTTCGGCCGCGAGGTGAAGCGCCGGATCATGATCGGCACCTACGTGCTCTCGGCCGGTTACTACGACGCCTACTACGTCCGCGCACAGAAAATCCGCACCCTGATCAAGCGCGACTTCGAGGCCGCCTACGCGGCCGGGGTCGACGCGATCCTGACGCCGGCAACGCCGTCTGCCGCCTTCGGCATCGGCGAGAAGGCCTCGGCCGACCCGGTGGAGATGTACCTCAACGACGTGTTCACCGTGACGGTGAACATGGCCGGGCTGCCCGGCATCGCCGTGCCGGCGGGGCTCGACGGCCAGGGCCTGCCCCTCGGGCTGCAGCTCATCGGCCGGCCCTTCGACGAGGAGACGCTATTCGCGGTCGCGCAGGTGATCGAGGATTCGGCCGGCCGGACCGTCCTGCCCGAGCCGTGGTGGTCATGACCGTTCCCTACTATCCCTGGACGGTCTGGATCTGGGCCGGGTTCGATCCGGCCCTGATCGTGGTGGCGGTCTATCTCGGCTGGACCGCCAGCCAATTCGGCAAGGTCTTCATCGCGGCGATCGCGGCGCTGGGCTTCTCGGTTCTGTTCTCGTACGCGGTGAGCGCCGCCGGCATCCCTGGCCGGCGCCGATCACCCATGACGGCCCGACCTTCTTCCCGGTGCGCGCCGTCGCGGCCCTGCTCTGGGCGATCCTCGGCTACGGCGCCCGGCAGGCGGTCAGACGACGCGCTTGATCTTTTCGCGACGCGGCCCGTAAGTGGCCGGACGACCTTGACCCTCTTTGCGACCTCATCCTGAGGCGCCGGAGCGCAGCGGAGACCTCGAAGGTGGGCTCCAGCCAGCCGCGCGATCCCTGGAGCCCTCCTTCGAGGCTGCTGCGCAGCACCTCAGGATGGGGTCGCGGGTGGGAGAATACCGCCACGCCCCTCTCTCGGCCCGGACGACCATGAACGCACCCGTCGACCCCAAGAAGCTGATCAAGGGCGGCCTCCACGACTGGGAGGTGATCGTCGGCATGGAGATCCACGCCCAGGTGTCCAGCCGGGCGAAGCTGTTCTCCGGTGCCTCCACCGAATTCGGCGGCGAGCCGAACGACCACGTCTCGTTGGTCGACGCGGCGATGCCCGGGATGCTGCCGGTGATCAACGCCGAGTGCGTCGCGCAGGCGGTGCGCACCGGCCTCGGCCTGAAGGCCAGGATCAACCTGCGCTCGGTGTTCGACCGGAAGAACTACTTCTACCCGGACCTGCCGCAGGGCTACCAGATCTCGCAGTACAAGGATCCGATCGTCGGCGAGGGCGAGGTCCTGGTGGATCTGGCCGACGGCGCGTCGATCACCGTGGGCATCGAGCGCCTGCACCTCGAGCAGGATGCCGGCAAGTCGCTGCACGATCAGGACCCGACCCGGAGCTTCGTCGACCTCAACCGGTCCGGCGTGGCGCTGATGGAGATCGTCTCCCGTCCGGACCTGCGCTCCTCCGAGGAGGCGAAGGCCTACGTCACCAAGCTGCGCACGATCCTGCGCTATCTCGGGACCTGCGACGGCGACATGGAGAAGGGCTCGCTCCGCGCCGACGTCAACGTCTCGGTGCGCCGCCCCGGCGAGCCGCTGGGCACCCGCTGCGAGATCAAGAACGTCAACTCGATCCGCTTCATCGGGCAGGCGATCGAGACGGAGGCGCGGCGCCAGATCGCCATCCTCGAGGACGGTGGGAAGATCGACCAGGAGACGCGCCTGTTCGACCCGACCAAGGGCGAGACGCGCTCGATGCGCTCCAAGGAAGAGGCGCACGATTACCGCTACTTCCCCGATCCGGACCTGCTGCCGCTGGAATTCGATCAGGCCTACGTCGATGCCCTGGCCGAGGGGCTGCCCGAGTTGCCGGACGCCAAGAAGGCGCGGTTCGTCTCGGAATTCGGGCCTCGCCCTACGATGCCGGCGTGCTGGTCGCCGAGCGCGCCTCCGCCGACTATTACGAGGCGGTGGCGAAGGGCCGGGACGGCAAGGCCGCGGCCAACTGGGTCATCAACGAGTTGTTCGGGCGCCTGAACAAGGAGGGCCTGTCCATCGAGGCGACGCCCGTGTCGGCCGATCAGCTTGGAGCCATCGTCGACCTGATCGGCGAGGGCGTGATCTCCGGCAAGATCGCCAAGGACCTGTTCGAGATCGTCTGGATCGAGGGTGGCGACCCGCGCGCCCTCGTCGAGAGCCGCGGCATGAAGCAGGTGACCGACACCGGCGCCATCGAGGCTGCGGTCGACCAGATCATCGCGGCAAACCCCGACAAGGTCGCCCAGGCCAAGGAAAAGCCGACCCTGCTCGGCTGGTTCGTCGGCCAGACCATGAAGGCCACGGGCGGCAAGGCGAATCCCGCGGCGGTGAACGCCCTGCTCAAGGCGAAGCTCGGGATCGACTGATCCCGGGGTCACGAGGGCGCCGGGTCGCCGTGCGCCCAGCTGGGCGCCGAGGCGTCCGCACCTAGGGCAACAGGGCTTCGCGCCACGACGATTATCCGCCGCGGCGACGCCGGGGCGGTGAAGGCAAAGCGAAATCCGATTTGGTAAAACCGCGGCGGAACGGCTCTAAGTGGGGCCTTTCGCGCATTCGAAGGCGTGCCGTGTCTGGCCGCTTCTGCGCCCCTGGAGCCGCTTCCGTCCGGCTGTTCGTGTAGTGCCGCTGAGTTCCGGGCCGAACCTGTCCCCGAACCGTCTATGCGGCGTTCCGCTGCGGTGGAGTCATGCCTGTCTCCTCCAGCTTCCGGCGACCGTCACCGTAGCGAAACCTGATCGCGTCAAGGTTTCCGGCCGGTCCGTGCCCGCTTTGATCAAGCACAGACAGAGACTGCGCTCGTCTCCAGAGGCGGTCAATAGCTATTTTCTTGACGACCGCTTTTTCCGACCGGCATCACGGCCGTATCGCGCTGCACCAATCACGGCGACAACGCCTTGGATCGATCCTGCGGCAGTGCAAAATCTTGATTGGCGCACAAGCTACTTGCCAACATTCATATTGTTCTGCACCAGAAGGCGGTTGCCGCGGTCAAAGGTCCTGTCCATGTCGCCGCGCAGGTCGGCGCTGAAGGCCTTCTCGGGCGTGTTGCCGGCGACGGGCGTCATTTAGACGTTCAGGTTGAGGATCAGATTCGAGACTTTCTGCACCTCACTTGTGATCGCCACGTCGGCGCCGAGCCTGCGGGCGAAGTCCGCCGCACAAACGCTGCAGCTCCGCAGATCGGCACTGCGGACAAGTCCACCCCGCACCGGATCCGTTGAGACCACGACGAACAGCGCGTTTTTCTCAAGCAGATTCTGGAATTTGGCACTCCCCCGCTTCAGTCGGGCGCCATCGGCAGCGTCGATCGGCACCGGCAACAGGTTTGAGAACTGGAAATCGAGCACCGCAGCCTTGGGTGGTGCGGCAGCAGCGCGTCCACCGGCTAACACGACGAGTGCACCCCCGAGACGACAGCTCGTGGCGTTCTCCAACGCGGGTGTTCCTGGAGAGCCCGGCCAGACTGCTCCGGGTCACGCTCGGACCGCGAATTCAACGTCGGTCGGCCTCGGCAGCAGGTCCGGCCGCCGAAGTCGTCAGTGCCGAGACGCGGTCCCGCACGGCCATGAACCAGTCCGGGGCCGTCGCGCGACCGCCATTGACCACTACGGTCGCGGTCATGCCGGCGATGAGGGGCACGCCCGGTGGACTATGCTCGATGCGGATGCGAACCGGCACGCGCTGCGCCAGACGGACCCAGGTATAGACCGGATTGACGTCCGGCAGCCCCTGCGTGCTGGCGGCGGCATTCGCCGTGGAGATGCCGAGGGTGATGCTGTCGACCGTTCCTGTCAGGTGCGGATCGAAGCCCATCAGCTTGACGTCGGCGGGATCACCCACGTGGACGTTCGCCAGTTTGGTCTCCTCGAAATAGCCGTCGATCCAGAAGGAATCGGTATCGACAACGCTGATGTTCGAGGTGCCGGTCCGGGCATAATCGCCGACCCGCATGAGCAGGTTGGTGACGCGGCCATTGACGGTGGACGTCACCTGGGTGCGTCCCAGGTTCACCTTGGCTTGGCGCAGCTGCGCCTGAGCACCTTCCAGCGCCGCCTCGGCGATCTTGGCGGTACCGGCGAATTGCTGCTTCTCCTCGATCGAGGTCGAAACGGTCGTCAGCGCCTGGCGCCGGGCCGACTGCGCGTTCTTCACCTGGAGGTCGGCCTCCCGGTTCTTGACCTCCGCGTCCGCCGAGGTGACCGAAACCTCGAAGTCGACGGGATCGATGACGTAGAGGACATCGCCCTTGCGGACGGTCTGGTTGTCCTGAACCCGGACGTCGACGATCTGTCCGGAGACCTGCGGCGCGATGTTGGCGACCTGCACCCGGACCCTGCCGTCGCGGGTCCACGGGGCCGCCACGTAGAATTCCCACACGAAGGCCGCTGCAAGACCGGCAGCGAGCAGGATCACGCCTGTCGCCGCCAAGCGGACGATCTTGGCTGCGCGGCCCCTGCGTGGGACTGATGGCAGGCGATCGGTCGGCGCCGACGCGGCGTCGCGGGAGGCGGGCTTCGGATCGTCCTCGTCGGCGGTTGTGTCGGGCATCAGATCAACGCGATCAGGAGGGCGAGAACACAGACGTAGAGGCCGGCCTCGGCGAGCGGAGCATTGGCGACGTAACGGCTGAAGCGGATGCGGGCAAAGAGCCAGCGCAGGGCGAGCAGAATCACGAACGCGGCCAACGCGTAAGCGACGAAGGCGGAAACCAGCACCCCGCCCAGATGGATGTCCTCGTGCATGGTCACCCCAGAAGACGCTGCCGGTCAGAAGAGCGCGATGTCGAGGCGATGCAGGAATCGCCGATGGCGGGTGATGGTGCGTGCTGCGGTGACGAGGTCGCTGGCGGCGCGGGCGGTGGTAAGCCGCACCGCCCGATCCCGCGCGGATGCGGCGCGGATCAGGTCACGGGCGGCCGTCTCGAGGGCGCGATCGTCGCCCGCCGCGAGGGCGTCGCGGGCGCGGGGGATCGCGCCGCGCAGGCTTTGGATCGACCAGAGACGGCGGAGTTCCGCATGAGCCCGGGCGGCGGCCGCTTCCAGTCGGGCGAGGGCGAAGGCGTGGGTCAGGTTCGCCCGTCGCACGGCACCGCTTCCCGAGCTGTAGCCCGCAAACTGGAAGAGCCGGTCCGCATTCAGGCTCGTGCGCGTCGTCGCATCGCCCCCCTCGCCGACAAGCGCATCGGCCAGCGCCCGCCGCGCGGAGTCGAGGGCGAACACGCGTTGCTGCACGCGCGTGACCGGGAGCAGCAGGCGGACGACGATCGACAGGATCGCGGCCGCCACGACCACCAGGAAGGCGTTCAGCAGGAAGGTGAGGGCATCGTAGCTCTGCGGGTTGGACGGCCCGAGCAGCACCGGGAAGAACACGATCACGATGAAGCCGATGCCGAAGGTCTTGGGGTTGAGCGACAGGAAGCAGCCGAAGGCGATTACCGGCGCCATCACGATCGCCAGCATCGGGAATCCCTGGACGCCGTTGAGGAACACGAACCGGGCAATGCCCGCGAAGGTCGCCGCGAGGATCATGCCGATCACGACGCCGTTCGCGAATTTCCGTGGATCCGGAGTCGAAGACGACAGCGCCGCGGTCGCCGCCACTTGGACCAGCGCGAAGGATGCCTGCGGCAGGCCGAGGGCCACGAAGATGGCCGCCGTCACGGCGAACCCGATGGCCACCCGCAGGGCGCCGCGCAGTGCGACCGGGAAGTCGCGGTGCGTCGGAAGCGCGGCATCGCGCAGGGGGCGATGTCCATCCGCCACCGCACGGATCCCGTCCAGCGCGAAGGTCGCGGCGCAGACGAAATCCAGGGCGCGCTGGAGGACCACAACCTCGTCGAGGGGGCGATCCCCGTCGCGGATAGCGGCGTCCACGAGGTCCCGCAGCCGTTCGTCGTCGCGGTCGAGGGCCTCGGGATCGGGCGCGTCGGCCACCCGCCGGCAGATCGCCATGGCCTCCGCGACGGCCGGGCTCGGGTTGCGCAGACAGGCAGCCGCAGCCGCCACGCTGCGGATCGACGCGGCCATCCCGTAGAGCGCGGCGATGCAGCTCCGCGCACCGGCGGCGCGGAAGCGGCCGTCGTCGAGTTCCCCCGCGATGGCGCTGGCATCGGCACGCATCGGCGCGATGGTGCGGATCAGCGCGGCGGTCCGGGTGGCGCCGAGATCGCCCGCGGCCAGCGTCTCGCGGGCA
The DNA here is from genome assembly GCA_050632685.1 of Methylobacterium phyllosphaerae. GTDB lineage: Bacteria > Pseudomonadota > Alphaproteobacteria > Rhizobiales > Beijerinckiaceae > Methylobacterium > Methylobacterium phyllosphaerae_A. Next base: position 1,896,032 of record JBOEFT010000002.1, on the reverse strand, counting down.
TAGCTCCGCGTTTCGTCCCAGGCCGTGCGGAGCTGCGGCAGCAATGCCCGCCACGTGCTCGGCGACGCCAGGGCGTCATTGATGAAGGTGATCACGACGATACCGAGGACGATCACGGCGACGCGGGAAACCGTGGCGTCGAACGCCCCCTGCGGGTCGTCGATCTGGCCCAGGGCGATGATCGCCACGGTGTAGCCGGAGAGCATCGCTCCGTAGGCCCTCGTATCCTGAAGGTACTGCGCGACGAAGACGCAGAGGCCGAGCCACACCGTGAACCCGAGGAGAAGCAGCACCCGGTCCTGTCCGAACAGGGCCACGAGGGCGAGCGACACCACCGCGCCGATCAGGGTGCCGAGGAGGCGATAGACCGCCTTCGAGATCGCCTGCCCACGCTTGGGCTGCGCGAGGATCGCCACGCAGGTGGCGGCGGACGAGGCACTGTCGAGCTGAAGCCAGAAGGCTGCGGCCAGGGCCAGCATCATGGCGATCCAGATCCGCAGCGCGAAGGCCCAGGCCGCCGGCTTGGGCACCCAGGCGTCGAGGAACGCCACCGCGCGGTCGAAGACCGATGCGGCAGGCGCCCCCGGCGGGGGTGACCGCAGCATCAGCCACGCCGGTCCCGGCGCAGCATGCCGTCCGCCTCCACGTGGAACGCAACCTCGTCCGTCATGGCTCCGCGCCTCCCGACATCGCGCATGGGCGGATGTCTGAACACGCGAGAAGCTCTGCGGTTCTCGCGCCTCAGGCCTTGTCGCCGCCTTTGAGGCGCTTGTTGCACTTGCTCCAGTACTGCGGCCATTTCGGCCCCTGCGCCGCCTTCTGCGCGTCGGTCAGCGCACGCCACTCGGCGCCGCAGGTCTTCTGACGGTCACGGGCGGCGGACTGGCCGGAACTGGGTTGCTTGGCGGTAGCCCTGCCCGGTGCGGCCGGCGCCGACGGCGCCTCGGAGGCCGGAGGAGCCTTGGCGGGCGCCTCCTTGGAAAGGCCCGGCTGGGCAACCAGCAGCGGCGCGGACAGGATCGCGATCCTGACGAGACGGTCGATCATTCGGTTAGTCCCCTCGGACGTCGTGCCGACGCCCGAGACGCAGTCTCGCTGGGCGCCCGCGGGGCCGGCAAGCCCGGCGCCGCATCTGCCAACAGCTTCGGCGACGCCGGCCCGAATCGTCAGTCGAGTTTCCGCCTCGCCCTTGAGCGCGGCCGGGAAATCGTCTTCACTGGAGGTGTTGTCCGAAAACGGCGGAGGACCACCGCGCCGCCGGTGATCTCGGCCGAGGAGCACACAGAGCATGGCAGCGGTGTCCGGGCGGCCGATCGACGTCCATACGTGGAGTACGCCGAACGGCTGGAAGATCCCGATCATGCTCGAAGAGTGCGGACTGCCCTATCGGATCGTCCCGGTGGACATCGCCAAGAACGAGCAGTTCGCCCCGGACTTCCTCGCGATCTCGCCCAACAACAAGATCCCGGCGATCGTCGATCCGGACGGGCCGGGTGGACAGCCGATCTCCGTCTTCGAATCCGGCGCAATTCTGCAATATCTCGGCCGGAAGACCGGGCGGTTCTACCCGTCGGACGAGCGAGGCCGCGTCGCGGTCGACGAGTGGCTGTTCTGGCAGGTGTCGGGATTCGGGCCGATGCTCGGGCAGACCCACCACTTCAAGATCTACGCGCCCGAGAAAGTCCCGTACGCCATCGAGCGGTTCACGGCAGAGGCGAAACGCCTGTACGGCGTCTTGGAGCGGCGCCTCGAGGGCCGCGCCTTCCTGGCTGACGACTACTCCATCGCCGACATCGCGACGCTCACCTGGGCCAAGCTCAACTTCAAGCAGGGTGTCGACATCAACACCCTGCCGAACGTGGCGCGATGGCTCGAGAGTATTCTGGCGAGGCCGGCGGTGCAGCGCGGCCTCGCGGCGATCTGATCGGCGCTCAGTTCTTGTTGGCGGCCTGCTGGTTCACGTCCGGGACGCGGGTCCAGGTCTGCGAGCCGCACAGGATCTTGAGCATGCAGCCCGAGACGTTGAGCTCGGCCTCGCTCTCGCGCTCCAGGCTGACCGTATAGATCTTGCCTTCCTCAATATTGTAGAGTTCGCCGGTGAACTTCGCGTCGTCCGGCTTCAGACCTTCGATCAGCTGAAGGCCGATCACCGGACGGGCGCGCTTCTTCGGGTCGGGATTCTTGAGGTCGGTGCGCGGGGCTCCGTTGTCGAAGGTCGGCGTCTTGAGCCAGACGACCTTGCCGCAGACCAGCTTCTGGCTGGCGCCGCAGCGGTCGATCCGGATCTTGGCGCGGCCGTCGCCGGTGAGCCAGGTGCCGGACGGATCCTTGGCGGTATCGGCGGCCGCGGCGGAGAGCCCGGCGAGCAGCAGGCCGGCGCTGAGAGCGAGTCGCATGGTTCGTCTCCGGGATTGGGGCGTCTCGGACGCCCGAGGGGTGGACGAAGTCGGTTGGTGCGTGAGAGAGCCGCCGCAATCCGGCGATTTTTCGGCGGTGTTGCGGCAGAGCCACGGCCGTGCTTGATCCAGGCGGTCCCGGCGCGCAGCTTGAGGCCTCGGGGAGCGCCCGCTATAAGCCCGGCACCGAAGCGAAATTCTCGCTTTCGAGGCGCAGCCGGACGCCCGGCGCGCCACCTGATTTATCCACAGACAGACCGGACGCACCATGGCCACCGAGCGCACCTTCTCGATCCTGAAGCCCGACGCGACGCGGCGGAACCTGACCGGCGCGGTCAACGCGGTGATCGAGGAGGCGGGCCTGCGCATCGTCGGCCAGCGCCGCATCCGCATGACCAAGGCGCAGGCCGAGAAGTTCTACGAGGTGCACAAGGAGCGCCCGTTCTTCGGAGAACTCGTGACGTTCATGACCTCCGGTCCGGTGGTGGTTCAGGTCCTCGAGGGCGAGAACGCGGTCGCCAAGTACCGTGAGGTCATGGGCGCTACGAATCCGGCCCAGGCGGCCGACGGCACGATCCGCAAGAAGTTCGCCGAGTCCGTCGGCGAGAACACGGTCCACGGTTCGGACAGCGCCGAGAACGCCAAGCTCGAGATCGCGCAGTTCTTCCAGGATTCCGACATCGCCGCGTGAGGCGACACGCGGTGGCGGTCCGGGCACACCGGGCCGCCATCGTCCCGCACCGCACCCGGCCGCGCGGTGAATGCCGCCGGGTGTGTCCGGGCCGTCATTGACGGCATGCGGGCCGGAAGCGTCCAACGGCTGAGCTTAGCCAACCTCAGTCCCTGGACCGCCACGACCATGACGATGCGCCGCCTGCCCCTGATGATCGCGACCGGCCTGTTCGCCCTCGGTGCGACCGCCGCCTTCGCCGGCGGATCCTCGGCCCCGTTCCAGCAATACGAGCCGGATCCGGCGCTCAAGACCGCCACCAAGGCCAATCTGGAGGGCCGCGTGCGGCACGCCTGCACGGTCGTCCAGGCCCGCATGACGAGCGCCACCGAGGCCGCCCTGGAGCGTCCCTGCGGCTGCTATGCACGCCAGACCCTGCGCAGCCTGGACCAGTCCGAGATCGAGGCCTACCGCACCACCGGCTACTTCAACGATTCCGCCCGCGCGAAGGCGCTCTCGGCCCTCGACAGCTGCAAGCTGCAGCGTCCGGTCTGGAGGCGTCCCGACAGCCTGCCGGTCTGCGCGCCGCCGTCGCGGGCGCAGCGGAGCGGCCTGGGCGTGGGGACCATGAATGAGCGGGGCGCGGCGAAACAGCTTCGCCGCGCTCGAAACGGTCGGGTCGCAGCAGCAGGCCGCTAGAGACTGAACAGCGCGCCGTCGGGCGCCGCTTCGGCGATGACGACGCGGTCACCTTCCAGGCGCGCGCGGCCGCCCGCCACCAGGGCCAGCACCGCTGGGTAGAGCCGGCGCTCCTGCACGATCACGCGATCGGCGAGGCTGTCGGGATCGTCGTCCTGGCGGACCGGGATCGCCGCCTGCGCCACGATCGGACCGGCATCCAGTTCCGGCACCACGAAGTGGACGGTGCAGCCATGCAGGCGCACGCCGGCATCGAGGGCCTGCCGGTGGGTGTGGGTTCCCTTGAACAGGGGCAGGAGCGATGGGTGGATGTTGAGCATCCGTCCCGCCCAGGACGCCACGAAGTCCGGCGTCAGGATCCGCATGAAGCCCGCCAGACACACGAGGTCGATATCGGCCGCCCGCAGGGCCGCATCGAGGACGGCATCGAATCCGGCCCGGTCCGGGAAGGCTCTGTGATCGATGGCCTGCGTCGGGATCCCGGCCTCGGCCGCCCGCGCGAGGCCGGCCGCGTCCGGACGGTTCGATACCACCAGTACGATCTCCGCCGGATAGGCGGGATCCCGGGCCGCCTCCAACAACGCGACCATGTTGGAGCCGCGCCCCGAGATCAGGATGGCGACGCGGGTCTTGCGGGCGGGTGCCATCAGAGGGCGAGGCGTCCGCTGAAGGTCACGGGTTCGGATCCGCGCGCCGTGATCCGTCCCAGACGCACCGGCGTCTCGCCGGCCCGGGTGAGGGCCTCGTCGACGACGTCCACGGCCTCGGCGGCGGCGATCACCACCATGCCGATCCCGCAATTGAAGGTGCGCAGCATCTCGGCCTCGGCGACGCCGCCCGCCCGCGCGAGCCACCCGAACACGGGCGGCGGCGTGACCGCGTCGAGATCGATGGCGATGCCGACATCGTCGGGAAGAACGCGCGGCAGGTTGTCGGGGAAGCCGCCGCCCGTGATGTGGGCGAGCGCCCGGATGCCGTCCGTCGCGCCCAGCGCGGCCAGAAGCGGTTTCACGTAGATCCGGGTGGGTTCCAGCAGCGCGTCGCCGAGACTGCGCTCGGGGGCGAAGGGAGCCGGCGCGTCCCAGCCGAGGCCGCTCTGAGCGACGATCCGGCGGACCAGGGAAAACCCGTTCGAGTGCACCCCGGACGACGGCAGGCCGAGCACGGCGTCACCGGCACGGATGCCCGGGCGGGGCAGAAGGCTGCCGCGCTCGGCGGCCCCCACGGAAAATCCCGCGAGGTCGTAGTCGGACCCGTCATAGAGGCCCGGCATCTCGGCGGTCTCGCCGCCGATCAGCGCGCAACCGGCCTGACGGCACCCCTCGGCGATGCCGCGCACGATGTCGGCGCCGACACCTGGGACCAGCTTGCCGGTGGCATAATAGTCGAGGAAGAACAGGGGCTCTGCGCCCTGGACGATGATGTCGTTGACGCACATGGCCACGAGGTCGATGCCGATCGTGTCGTGGCGCCCGGTCTCGATGGCGATCTTGACCTTGGTTCCGACGCCGTCATTGGCCGCGACCAGGATCGGGTCGCGGAAGCCCGCGGCCTTCAGGTCGAACAGGCCGCCGAACCCGCCGATCTCGGCGTCGGCGCCCGGGCGCCGGGTGGAGCGCACCAGCGGCTTGATCGTCTCGACCATGGCATTGCCGGCATCGATGTCGACGCCCGCCTCCGCGTAGGTCAGCCCCGTATTCGGCACCTTGCCGTCCCTGGCCGTCATGCCCGCGCCACCTCGTTCAATACTGGCTCCGCTCTAAAGGCTTACCGCGCGCGGCGCGAGTCGGCGCAGCGGCGCCTTGATCAGCGCACACCGCATACCCACTCTGCCGACGGGCGCGGCGTGCTGCGGGGGAGCGTCATCGTGCGTGCACGGGCTGTGATCGGGCTGGCCGCTGTCGTCGCCCTGGGACTCGTCGTCTACCTGCTCCGGGAGGTGATGCTGCCCTTCGTAGCCGGCATCACCCTGGCCTACCTGCTCGATCCTCTGGCCGATCGACTGGAGCGCCTCGGCCTCGGGCGGCTGGCGGCCAGCCTGCTGATCCTCGCCCTGTTCGTCGTCGTCCTCGTGGTGACGCTGCTGATCCTGATCCCGCTGACGGCCAATCAGGTCGTGGCGCTCGTGAACGCCCTGCCGGGCATGGTGTCCCGTCTCCAGGCCATCATCGCCGAGCGATCCGGGACCCTGCTCGAACGGGTCGGCGGTGCGAACGTCCTCACGGAGCTGCAATCCTCGGTCGGGACGCTGGCTACCCAGGCGGGCGCGTGGCTCCTGGCCTTCCTGAAATCCCTCTGGTCGGGCAGCCAGGCGCTGATCTCGATCGCCTCGCTGCTGGTCGTGACGCCGGTGGTCGCGTTCTACATCCTCGTCGACTGGGACCGGATGGTCGCGGCGATCGACGGCTGGGTGCCGCCGCGGCACCGGGCGACGGTGCGCGAGCTCGCGCGCCAGATCGACGGGGCGGTGACCGGCTACGTCCGGGGCCAGACCCTGGTCTGCCTCATCCTGGGAAGCTTCTACGCGGTGGGCCTCTGGCTGATCGGCCTCAACTTCGGGGTCCTGATCGGATTGATCGCGGGCTTCCTGACCTTCATCCCGTATGTCGGGACGCTGACAGGCTTCCTGCTCTCCGTGGGCGTCGCCCTCGTCCAGTTCTGGCCTTCCGGAGACTGGCTGTATCTCGGCCTCACGGTGGCCGTGTTCCTCGTCGGGCAGTTCCTGGAAGGAAACGTCATCTCGCCGAAGCTGGTGGGCGATTCCACCGGGCTTCACCCGGTCTGGCTGATGTTCGCGCTCCTGGCGTTCGGGACGCTGTTCGGCTTCGTCGGGCTGCTGCTGGCGGTGCCGATCGCGGCCTCGATCGGCGTGCTCGTGCGCTTCGCCCTGGCCCGATACCTAGAGAGCCGCCTTTATCACGCGGGGCAGCCGATCCTGATCGAGCACGACGGCAAGGACCCTTCGGCCTTGACCTCGACGCGCGCGGGATGATCCTGGACGCAGCATGCGCGAGAACGCACCTCCCCGGCAGCTCGCCTTCGACCTGCCCCTCGATCCCCGGTACGGGCGCGAGGATTTCCTCGTCGGGCCGGCCAACGAGGCTGCCTACACGCTGATCGAGGCTTGGCCGGACTGGCCCGACAGCGTCCTGATCCTCACCGGCCCCTCCGGCAGCGGCAAGAGCCATCTGGCGGCGATCTGGGCGGAGCGTGCCCATGCCTGGACCGTCCCGGCCTCCGACCTGGGGGCCGACGCGGTCCAGCATCTGGTCTCGAACGGGGCGCTGGTCATCGAGGACATCGATCGGGCGGAGCGACTCGACGAGGCGGCGCTGTTCCACCTGCTGAACCGGGCGCGGGAGCGCGCCTGCCCGGTCCTGCTGACGAGCGCCAGCGGGATCGATGCCCTCGGCCTTGCCACGCCGGACCTGCGCTCGCGGCTGCGGCTGGCGCCCCGCATCGCCATCGAGGCGCCCGACGACGCACTCCTGCGCGCCGTTCTGGTCAAGCTGTTCGTGGACCGGCAACTGGTCGTCGACCTGGGCGTGATCGATTCGCTGGCCCTGCGGATCGACCGGTCGCTGGGACGCGCCCGCGATGTCGTGGCCGAACTGGACCGCGACGCCCTCGGGCGCGGACGCCGCATCAGCCGTCCCCTCGCTCTGGCGGTTCTGCGGCGCATGGGGCTCGACGACGAGCCCGACCCGAGCGGCTGAGCACCGAATGCTGCGGCCGTCACGGAACTGTCGTGAAGGCCGCCGGTCTGGGATGATACAGGCTGCGCCGCCGCGAGGGGCGAGGCGCAGAGACAGGGATCGGGGATGGGATCGACGCAGAAGCCCGTGGACCGCGACGCCGTCGACGAGGCCGTCGAGCCCCGTCGGCGCGCGGCGGCCAATCCCACCGCCCGGCGTGCCCCGGCGGCCAAGCGTGTGCCGGTCGATCCCGCCTCCGGCACGGCCGCTCCGGCCGCGGTCCCGCCCGCCGACGCCAATGACGAATGGCCGGCGGCGGCAGCCCCGGCGGAGCCGCCCGTCGGCGCGGCCCGTGAGCCGGTCGTCGAGGCGGGACGGTCCCTGCGGCACTCGCCGGAGCGGTACGTGAACCGCGAGCTGTCCTGGCTGCAGTTCAACCGGCGCGTCCTTGAGGAGGCGTCGAACCCGAACCATCCGCTGCTGGAGCGTCTGCGCTTCCTGTCCATTTCGGCCAACAATCTCGACGAGTTCTTCATGGTCCGCGTGGCGGGCCTGATCGATCAGGTCCGGGCCGGTCTCACGGTACCGTCTCAGGACGGCCTGTCCCCCTCCGAGCAGCTGGTTCGGATCGGCACCGAGGTCTCGCGCCTCGCCGCCGACCAGCAGGCCCGCTGGCGCCAGCTCCGCGAGGAGTTGCACGCGTCCGACGTCGACATCGTCGAACCCGCCTCGCTCACGGCCGAGCAGGCGGCGTGGCTGGAGGAGTACTTCCTCAACCACGTCTTCCCGGTTCTGACGCCGCTGGCGATCGATCCGGCCCATCCGTTCCCGTTCATCCCGGATCTCGGCACCACCATCGCGCTGATGCTGGTGCGGCCGAAGGATGGCCGGCTGCTCCGCGCCCTGATCCGCCTGCCCGGCGTCATCGACCGGTTCGTGCGCCTGCCGGTGAGCGACAGCGAGACGTCGGCGCGACTGATCCCGATCGAGCAGGTGATCGGGATGTTCACCGGACGGCTCTTCCCGGGCTACCTCGTCAAGGGCAAGCGGCGCGGTTCCGGGTGGTGCGCGATTCGGACCTCGAGATCGAGGAGGAGGCAGAGGATCTCGTCCTCCACTTCGAGACCGCCCTGAAGCAGCGCCGCCGCGGCGTCGTGATCCGCCTCGAGGTCGAAGCCGGCATGTCCGAGGATTTGCGCAGCTTCGTGGCCGACGAGCTGGAGATTTCGCCGGACGCGATCTTCCTCGTCGAGGGCATGCTCGCGCTCAATGAGCTGTCTCAGGTCGTGGGGATCGACCGCCCTGACCTCAAGTTCAAGCCCTACAATCCACGCTTCCCCGAGCGCATCCGCGAGAGCGGCGGCGACGTCTTCGCGGCGATCCGGCAGAAGGATTTCATCGTCCACCACCCCTACGAATCGTTCGATTCGGTGGTGCAGTTCCTCGCCCAGGCCGCCCGCGACCCGAACGTCGTGGCGATCAAGCAGACGCTCTATCGCACCTCGTCGAACTCGCCGATCGTGGCGGCCCTCGCGGAGGCCGCCGAGCTCGGCAAATCCGTCACCGCCCTGGTGGAGCTGAAGGCGCGCTTCGACGAGGAGGCGAATATCCGCTGGGCGCGCAACCTGGAGAAGGCCGGCGCGCAGGTGGTCTTCGGCTTCGTGGAGCTGAAGACCCACGCCAAGCTGTCGCTGGTGGTCCGGCGGGAGGGCGACAAGCTCGTCACGTACTGCCACGTCGGCACCGGCAACTATCACCCGATCACCGCGCGCATCTACACGGACCTGTCGTTCTTCACCGCGGACCCCGCGATCGCCCGGGACGTGTCGCGGATCTTCAACTTCATCACCGGCTATGCCGAGCCGGCCGAGCTGGAGCGGATGGCGGTGTCGCCGCTGACGCTCAAGAACCGGCTCCTGGAGAACATCGAGGCGGAGGTTGTCCACGCGAAGGCCGGCCGTCCCGCGGCGATCTGGATCAAGTGCAACTCGCTCGTCGATAGCCAGATCATCGACGCGCTCTACGACGCCTCGGAGGCCGGCGTTCAGATCGACTGCGTGGTGCGCGGCATCTGCTGCCTGCGTCCGGGGATCCCCGGCCTGTCGGAGACGATCCGCGTGAAGTCGATCGTCGGGCGCTTCCTGGAGCACGGGCGCATCTACGCCTTCGGCAACGGGGTCGGGCTGCCCCATCCCAAGGCCACGGTCTACATCTCCTCGGCGGACCTGATGAGCCGGAACCTCGACCGGCGGGTCGAGGCGCTCCTGCCGATCACCAATCCGACGGTGCACCAGCAGGTGCTCGATCAGATCATGCTGGCCAACCTGCTCGACAACCGCCAGAGCTGGCGCCTGCTCGCCTCCGGCGGCTGCGAACGAATCCAGCCCGCCGACGGCGAGGAGCCCTTCAACGCGCACAAGTATTTCATGACGAACCCGAGTCTCTCGGGGCGCGGCAAGGCGTCGAAGAAGTCGAGCCCGCGGGCACTGAGCCGCCGCGCGCAGCGCAGCTGAGTTTCGCCGCGCGGTCAGGCTGGGCTAAACCTCCCGCACGGCGCGCCGGCAGGCGCGTCGGGCTGATGAAGGACTCGGACGTTTGGGCAGCCCTGGTGCCAACCTCACCCTCGCGCACGCCGCGGAGGCCTATCCCGGTGACCTGCGCCATCCCGTGGCGATCATCGATATCGGCTCCAACTCCGTACGGCTCGTGGCCTATGACGGCCTGAGCCGGGCTCCGACCCCCTCTACAACGAGAAGGTGCTCTGCGGCCTGGGCCGCAACGTGCTGACCACGGGTCGCCTGAACGAGGACGCGGTGACCCGGGCGCTCGCCGCCCTGAACCGGTTCCGGGTGCTCTGCGAGACGATGCGCGTCGGGCGCGTCTTCGTCCTCGCCACGGCGGCGGCGCGCGACGCCGAAAACGGCCCGGATTTCCTGCGCGCCGCGGAAGCGGCCTGCGGCCAGGAGATCCAGCTGCTGTCGGGACGGCGCGAGGCGGAACTCTCCGCGCTCGGCGTCGTCTCGGGCTTCCACGCTCCGAACGGCGTCGTGGGCGACCTGGGCGGCGGATCCCTCGAACTGGTGGACGTGCGCGGGACGGTGGTCGGCCAGGGGGTGACCATGCCCCTCGGCGGCCTCGCCCTTCAGGATCTCTCCGGCGGCTCGGTCAAGAAAGCCGGTAAGATCGTCCGCGAGTACATGCGCAAGGCTGCGCCGCAACTCGAGACCTTGCGCGGGCGGACCTTCTACGCGGTCGGTGGAACGTGGCGCGCCATCGCGCGGCTCCATCAGGCGGCCCGCGGCTATCCGGTCCACGTGATGCACGGCTACACCGTGGAGCCCTCCGACGAGCTGAGCTTCCTTCAGGTCGTCGAACAGACCGACGTAGCCCTGCTTCAGGACGTCGATGCGATCTCGGAGGCCCGCCGCCCCCTGCTCGCCTACGGGGCCGTGGTCCTGGAGGAGATCATCCGGGTCGGCCGCCCGCGGGAGGTGGCGATCTCGGCCTCGGGCGTGCGCGAGGGCCTGCTGTTCGAGCAGCTCGACCGGGACACACGGCTGATCGATCCGCTCCTGGCCTCGGCTGCCGAGTTCAACGTCCTGCGCGCGCGCTCGCCCCGCCACGGGGAGGAGCTGATCGCCTGGACGGACCAGTTCGTCACGAGCCTGGACGGTCACGAAACCGCCGACGAGCGGCGTCTTCGCCACGCCGGGTGCCTGCTCTCGGATGTGGGCTGGCGGGCGCATCCCGATTACCGCGACGAGCAGAGCATTGCGGCGATTCAGAACGCGGCCTTCGTCGGTGTCGATCACCCGGGCCGGGCCTATCTCGCCCTCTCGGTGTCGCTGCGGCACACGGGTCTCGCCCCCGAGAAGGCGAACCCGATCCTCCGGGGTGTGGCCGGTCCGCGCCTGTTCGAACGGGCGCGCCTTCTGGGCGCGTTGCTCCGCGTCGCCTTCCCGATCTCGGCCGGCATGGACGGTGCGCTCGATCGGGCGCCCCTGATCGTCGAGGACGGCCGTGTGGTGCTGCGTCTGCCCAAGGCATGGGAAGCCTTGAGCGGCGATCGCCTGTTGAACCGCGTGCGCGGCCTCGGTCGGGTCATCGGCCTCGATGGGCGGGTCGAGATCCTGGGCGATCCCGTCTGATCCGGGCAGCGCCGCCAGCCGGGATCTCGTTCCCGATGTAGGCGGCACACGCATCATGGCGCGCGCTTCGGCACCGACACCATGCATCGCGTGCCCCGAAAGCCGGTTCCTCGGCAGGAACGTTCAGGCGCCCATCCGAGCGCAGACGGCTGATCCACGCCGTCTCGAAATGCCTCACCGACATGGTCGCAGCAAAATAAGTGATGGCGGATTAGAATTCAATTTTAACCGACAACCATATAATTCAATTAGATGACAGCCGCGCGTGACTTATACTACTCATCCGAATTTGATTATTCTCATTTTTTAATTGACGAGAGCATTTAAGGCGCAAATCTGGGCGTGCAATTCGAAGATCGTTTGGTATCATGCCGCCGTTGCATCGACACTTCGTCGACAACGGGAATATTTTACAATGAATTTGTTCGGTAGAGCGTCAATCAGAGCAGTCATGTCTGCTGCGATATTTTCAATGGCAGCGATGTTATTGGCTTACACGGCAGATGCTCTGATCGATGCGCGCTCACAATCCCGGCAGGCGCGAGAGGCCGTCACGTTGAGCCGGGCCAGCCGACAATTGCTCAAGACGATCCTGCCGGCGCGCCTGGAGCGGGGCGCGTCGCTCGCCCTCGGCGGCGAGGCGGCCGCCGACACCGACAGCCTCGCGGCCCTCGCGACCAACCGGGAGGCGATGATCGCCGGCTTCAACGCCGTTCAGGACCTGCTGAGGGGTCAGGACGTGCCCGCCGTCTCGGCCACGCTGGGTCGCCTGAATGCGGCGCAGGACGCCACGAACGCGCTGCGGCCCCGCGTGGATGCCGCCCTGCGCATCCCGAAGGCGCAGCGGGACCCGACGCTGTTTCCAGCGGTTCTCAAGGCCTTCCAGGACCTCCTCGACGCGCTGACCGCGACGACGGACGCCGTGGATTCCGCGATCCCCCGCGCCGACGCCGACCTGCAGCGCGACCTTGTCCTCAAGCGGTCCGCCTGGACGACCCGCGTCGCGATCGGGAACGTCGCTCTGCGCGTGCACACATCGCTGGCGGCCGGAACGGGATGGTCACTCCCGGACACCGTCGCGGCGGCCGAGGAGCGGGCCAAGGTGCAGATGGCCTGGATGACCACGAGCGAGGCCGCAGCCGGTGTCGCCGACACCACGCGCGCGGCCTTCGAGAAGGCCAAGCGCAACAATTTCGAGGGCGAGGCCGCCGCCTCGGCCAAGGCGGTCTTCGATGCCCTGAGCCAGCACCGCCGTCGCCCTAGACGTTCCAGGAACTTCGGCGCCGCAACACGGTCGAACAGGCGACCATCGTCGATCTCGCCGATTCGGCGCTCGACGAGATGGTGGCCCGCGCCGAGACCCTCGCCGGGGCGGCGGACCGGGTCCTCCTGCGCAACACAGCGGCGCTGGTCGCCGCATTGCTGCTCGTCGCCTTGGGTCTCGTCGCCGTGTCGCGGGGCGTGCTCCATCCGATCCGGGTGATCGCCGCTGCGATGCGGTCCCTGACCGGCGGCGACACCTCCGTCGATATCCCGGTGCGGGCGTATCGGAACGAATTCGCGCCGATCATGGCGGCCGTGGAGGCGTTCAGGGACAACCTGATCCGCACCCGTCAACTGGAGGCCGAGGCCGGGCAGGCCCGGCTCGATGCCGACGACCAACGCCGGGACAGCTTGCGGCAGATGGCCGAGCGCTTCGAGCAGGCGGTCGGCGGCATGATCGGTCAGGTCGCGGCCTCGGCCTCGGCCCTCCAGATCACGGCGCAGACCATGACCGACACCGCCGCGCGGACCGCAGGCCAGTCCATGACCGTCGCGGCGGCCGCCGAGCGGGCTTCCAGGAACGTGAACACCGTGGCTGTGGCCGCCGAGGAACTCGGCGCCTCCGTGCAGGAGATCGGGCGGCAGGTCGACGGCTCGACGGATCTCGCCCGGTTGGCCGCATCCGAGGCCGACCGGACCGGCACGCTCGTCCAGGCGTTGAGCAGCGCCGTGGGCAAGATCGGCGATGTCGTGGGGCTGATCTCGGCGATCGCCGGGCAGACCAACCTCCTGGCGCTCAACGCGACGATCGAGGCGGCCCGCGCCGGGGAGGCCGGCCGCGGCTTCGCGGTGGTCGCCGCCGAGGTGAAGGCGCTCGCCGACCAGACGGCGAAGGCGACCGAGGAGATCGCCGGACAGATCACGCGGGTTCAGGCTTCCACGGGCCAAGCGGTCGAGGCGATCGGGGCGATCACCGCGCGGATCCGCGAGATCAACAGCGTGGCGACCTCGATCGCGGCGGCGGTGGAGGAGCAGGGCGCGGCAACCCAGGAGATCGTTCGAAACGTCGGGCAGGCCGCCGCCGGCACCGGCGAGGTCACCGGCAACATCACGGGCGTCGCGGAAGCGGCGGAGAACACCGGATCGGCTGCCAGCGAGGTGCTCGGCGCGGCCTCCGAACTGTCCCATCAATCCGAGCATCTTACCGCCGAGGTCGGGCAGTTCCTGGCCAGCATCCGGGTCTCGTATGCGGTCTCGGCCGCCCAGGTCGCCCTGGTGCAGGGGAGCTTCGCGAAGGTGCAGCCGATCGGCGACACCGCGGCCGACCTGTTCTACGGGCGCCTGTTCGAGATCGCGCCACAGGTCCGCGCGCTGTTCCCGGAGGACATGACCGCGCAGAAGCGGAAGCTGATGGCCATGCTGGCGCTGGCGGTGGCCAACCTGGACAAGCCCGAGGCCCTGGTCTCGACCGTGCGCGACCTCGGGCACCGGCACGTGGCGTACGGAACGCTGGAGACCCACTTCGCGCCGGTGGGTGCAGCGCTGCTGTGGACCCTGGAGCAGGGTCTCGGCTCGGACTTCACGCCCGAGACCCGGGAGGCGTGGTCCGAGACCTATCGGGTGATCACCGGCCTCATGGCGATGGCCGGGATCGCAAAAGCCGCGTGAGGCCGTCCGGACTCACGCCGCTGCCCGGTCTCAGGCGACCCGGTCGGAGAAGATCGCCTTCTTGACCACGGCGTGGACGCCCCAGTTGCCGTCCACGACCTGCGTGATCCCGAAATCGACCGCCACCGACATCAGCGAGATCGCCTCGTCCTCGGTCAGTCCCTTCGCGTGCATCAGGAACTGGCGCATCTTCCGGAAGGCGTCCCGCATGGCGAGATCGATGGAGGATTTCTGGAAGATCGCGCTCTGCGCGTCGGGACCGAGATCGCGCAGGTAGTTGGGGTAGCTGAAGCCGGACAGGACCCAGTCGTCCCGGGTCTCGATCATCGGGAAATCGAGGGCTTCGAGCGGCGTGCCGGGCAGGTCGGCCTTCTTGTGCAGGATGAACTGGAACGTGCCGGTGAGCGAGCACTCGATGGCCGTCCCGCACAATTCGGAATCGCCCTGGCTGGCATGGGGATCGCCCACGGAGAACAGGGCGCCCGGCACCGCCACCGGATAGTAGAGGGTGGCGCCCTTGCCGATCCGCCAGTTGTCGATGTTGCCGCCGGTGTAGCTCGGCGGGATGGTGTTCACGCGGTCGGCCTCGGCGGGGGCGACGCCCATCGTGCCGAAATGCGGGCGGATCGGCACCCGGATGCCCTTCAGCACCTCGTAGGTCTTCTGCGTCTTCGTATGGTCGACCGGCAGGCCGGGATAGTCGATGGTCGGATGGGCGACGCCGAACGGGTCGGTCACGCCGGGCCAGCGGAAGCTGTAGACCGCGCGCGCCCAGTCACGCTCGCCGGTGGCGTCGACCTCGTAGATGGTCACGACCTCCCGGGGCTTATCGCCGGTGATCAGGTCGTTGTAGTGGTAGCCCCACCAGGCGGCGGCGTTGCTGCCGAAGGTCAGGCCCTTGTACTTGGGATTGGCGCAGGGGCGGGGGCCACGTCGAGGATCCGCACCTCCAGCACGTCGCCCGGCTCGGCGCCGCGGATCGCCACGGGGCCGGTGCAGATATGCACCCCGAGACCGCCGCCCGGGCCGACCTTGGCGTCCATCGCCCCGGCCCCGCGGGGCGAGACGCCCATCTTGTCCTTCGTCCACAGGTAGACGCTCTCGGCGCCAGGATCGCCCTGGATCATCCGCTCGGCGTCGTCGCTCGCCTGGTGGGTGAGCGTCTCGATGGTGACGAAGTCCCCCGAACCGATCTCGACCTGCGGCTTGAGGCTGCGGCTGAAGAAGCCCCAATGCACCGTCTCGGCGTTGGCCGGCAGGTGATAGTGCGCCGTCGCGGCGATCTTGGCGCCGCTCGCCTGGGCGAGGGCGGGGCTGACCACCGAGGGGCCGCCGGCCGCGAAGGCTGCGGCGGCGGCGCCGGTCGCCGCGAAGCCGCTTTTCAGGAACGCGCGCCGCTCCGGTTCCAGATCCCGCCGGAACCGGCGGCGGTGCTCCTCGAAGGCATGGCAGGTCGGATCGTCGCCCGCACACATGGCGTCATCTCCCGGCGTTTCGGTGTCCCCGGGATCGGCTAAGCAAATCGACGGCCACGCTCACGGCCGCCGACGGGTGCCTCTCATTCCGAGATCATGCCGACGCCGCTCTCTTCGGCTCTCGGGGCGGCATCGTCCGCCTGGGCCTCGACCACGGCCGCGGCCGTGACGTTGACGATGCCGCGGGCCGTCACCGACGGCGTGAGGATGTGGGCGGGCTTGGCCGGGCCGATCAGGAGCGGGCCGACCGGCAGCGCGTCCGCCAGGACCTTCGCGAACTGGAACGCGATGTTGGCCGCGTCGAGATTTGGGAAGACCAGGACGTTGGCCGCGCCCTTGAGCCGCGAGCCCGGCAGCACGCGCTCGCGCACCATCTCGTTCAGGGCCGAATCGGCCTGCATCTCGCCATCGACCATCAGGTCGGGATCGCGCCGCTGCAGGAGCGCGAGGGCGTCGCGCATCTTCATCGCGGAGGGCGAATCCGACTGGCCGAAATCGGAGTGGCTCAGCAGCGCGATCTTCGGCGTCATCCCGAAGCGGCTGACATGGCTGGCGCAGGCCTGCGCCACGTCCGCGATCTCCTCGGCGGTGGGGTTCTGGCGGACATGGGTATCGGCCAGGAAGTAGGCGCCGTTATGGGTCACCACGAGGCTCATGGCCGCGCATTGCTCCACGCCGGGTGCGAGCCCGATCACGTCGCGGATGATGCGCAGCCGGGTCTCGAACCGGCCCTCCAGGCCGCAGATCAGGGCGTCGGCCTCGCCGCGGCGCACCGCGATGGCGCCGATCACGGTGTTGTTGGTGCGCACCAGCGTGCGGGCCGCGTCCGGCGTGATGCCGCGTCGGCCCGCGACCTCGAGGTAGGTCTGCACGTAGGCGCGGTAGCGCGGATCGTCCTCGGGATCGATCAGCTCGAAGTCGCGGCCGTGCTCGATCGACAGGCCGAAACGCTTCAGCCGGGTCTCTACCACCCGCGGGCGGCCGACCAGGATCGGCCGCGCGACCTTATCCTCGACGATCGCCTGGACGGCGCGGAGCACCCGCTCGTCCTCGCCCTCCGCGTAGATCACGCGCTTGGGCTCGCTCTTCGCCTTCGAGAACAGCGGCTTCATGATCAGGCCCGAGCGGTGCACGAACCGGTCGAGGCCGTCGACGTAGGCGTCGAGGTCGGCGAGGGGCCGGCCGGCCACGCCCGAATCCATGGCGGCCTTGGCCACGGCCGGGGCGATGCGCAGGATCAGCCGCGGGTCGAAGGGGCTCGGGATCAGGGATTTCGGCCCGAACGGCCGGGCCTCGCCGCCATAGGCCCGGGCGACCACGTCCGAGGTGGTCTCGTGGGCCAGCCCGGCGATCGCCTTCACGGCGGCCTTCTTCATCTCCTCGTTGATCTTGTGGGCGCCGACATCCAGCGCGCCGCGGAAGATGTAGGGGAAGCACAGGACGTTGTTGACCTGGTTCGGGAAATCCGACCGGCCGGTGCAGATCATCGCGTCCGGCCGCTCCTTCTCGGCCAGATCCGGCATGATCTCCGGGTAGGGGTTGGCGAGCGCCATGATCAGCGGCTTCTCGGCCATCTCCTTGAGGTATTCGGGCTTCAGGACGCCGCCGGCCGAGAGGCCGATGAACACGTCGGCGCCCGGGATGACCTCCGCGAGCGTCCGCTTGTCGGTCTCCTGGGCGTAGACGTCCTTCCAGCGGTCCATCAGCTCCGGGCGGCCCTTGTAGACCACGCCCTTGATGTCGGTGACCGTGATGTTCTCGCGGGTGGCGCCGAGCGAGACGAGGAGGTTCAGGCAGGCGAGCGCCGCCGCGCCCGCCCCGGAGGTGACGATCCGGACGTCAGAAAGCGTCTTGCCGGCGAGTTCCAGGCCGTTGAGGACGGCCGCGGCCACGATGATCGCGGTGCCGTGCTGGTCGTCGTGGAAGACCGGGATGTTCATCCGAGCCCGGCACTGCTCCTCGACCTCGAAGCACTCCGGAGCCTTGATGTCCTCGAGGTTGATGCCGCCGAAGGTCGGCTCGAGGGCGCAGACCACGTCGACGAGCTTGGACACGTCCTTCTGGTCGACCTCGATGTCGAAGACGTCGATGCCGGCGAATTTCTTGAACAGGACCGCCTTGCCCTCCATCACGGGCTTGGAGGCCAGCGGGCCGATATCGCCCAGGCCCAGCACGGCCGTGCCGTTGGAGAGGACCGCCACGAGGTTCTGGCGGACCGTGAGTTCGGCGGCCTGCTGCGGATCGTCGTAGATCGCCATGCAGGCCGCCGCCACGCCGGGGGAATAGGCCAGGGCGAGGTCGCGCTGGTTCCCCAGCGGCTTCGTCGCCTGGATCTCCAGCTTTCCGGGCTTGGGCAGGCGGTGGTAGACGAGCGCCCCGGCCTTGAGGTCCTCGGACATGTTATCGGCCATCGCCCACGCTCCCGCTCACCTGCTTTCCCGAGGACGACGCGGTCGCGCATCGCACCGGTCCGCGTCGTGATCGGTCTGTTGCACCGGCTGCGCAGGGGCGCAACCCGCACAACGAGACCCGGATCCACCTCGCCAAGCTGGCGAGGACCTACGGCTTCTCCATAGGCGCTTATTCGTACGGGCGTCCAAAAGTCCGCTTCCCGGAGAGCGGGCGGCGGCTGACGATCGGCCGCTATTGTTCCATCGCCGACAAGGTCGAGATCCTGCTCGGCGGCGACCACCGGTTGGACTGGGTGTCCACATACCCCTTCGCCGCGATGCGCGGTCTGTTCCCGGAGGCGCGGGCGCCGGAGGATTACCACGACGCTCCCGGGGCGACGTGGTGATCGGGCACGATGTCTGGCTCGGGTCCGGCTGCATGATCCTCTCAGGCGTCACCATCGGGCACGGGGCCGTGGTGGCGGCCCGCGCCGTGGTGACCCGCGACGTGCCGGCCTACGCGGTGGTGGCGGGCAATCCCGCGCGGGTGGTTCGCCACCGGTTCCAGGCGGCCATCGTGGAGGCCCTGGTGGCGGCGGCGTGGTGGGACCTCCCGCACGCGGACGTGACGCGCCTCGTGCCGCTGCTTCAGGGCGGCGACGTGGCGGCGTTGATCGCGGCCGCACGCGCCGTTGCAGGCGAGCAGGGGATTGCGTAATCCGCGGCCCATCTTCGCCGCTCACGCAGAACTGAGAGCCCGACCATGTCCGACCCCGCGCTGCCCGACCGCCTCTCGGTCAACCCCGACAGCCCATTCTATGACGCGGCCCTGCTGGAACGCGGCGTCGGCATCCGCTTCAAGGGCGTCGAGAAGACCAACGTCGAAGAGTATTGCGTGAGCGAGGGCTGGGTGCGCCTCTCGGCCGGCAAGACCCTCGACCGCGCCGGCAACCCGATGACGGTGAAGCTCAAGGGCACGGTGGAGCCGTACCTGCGCGACGCGGCGGACGTGGGCTGAGATCCGCGCCGGCTCACCGCTCCAGCGGGAAAGGCGTGGGTTCCCAGTAAGGCTCCAGCTCCGTTCCCCGGACGTTGGCCGCCTCCCATGCGTGGAGGATCTTGGCCAGCGCTGGGCGATCGCCGGCCATGAGCGGTTCCGCCACCGCGGCGAGCTGCACCTGCCATTGATGCGGGCGCGACCCCGGCGGGAACGAATTACCGGCGTGCCAGGGTTGTTGTTCGTGCCAGATCCTTCGAGCGGCATCGAGGTCGCCGGCCGAGAGGTGGACGATCATGCGGTCTTCGTGGGGCTCGTCGTGGACCGTATGCGGCCTCGGCGGCAGCGTCGCGTAACCTTCCGGCGTTCCATACAGAGCGAGTTTCGGAAGCGCGACTGCTTCCAGCACCGCAATGGCCTTCGGTACCATCGTGAGATCAGACCAGAGCCAAAACCTTTCCGCGGATGTCGAAGGCCGATCCAAACTTTCGAAGTATGTCCCTATGGCGATATCTCCGCCCAATAGCACGAAATATAGTACAGGCAGGATCGATCTCGGCCAGCAACAGTCTGGGGCGGAAAATCGGTCGATGAAATTTCGCGCGCTATATGATAAACTGGCACTCCAACCAACAAGTGACTGCCCGTCTGAACGAGATGCTGATGCTTTCAATGCGATGACGATCGGTCGGACGCGATCTGAGCTCGTCACACCGCAAGATTTAAATCGATTGGGATCGATAGAGGCGCATCCGGGGTGACGCCTCTGCACGACGAGAACAACATCTACGGCGCGTCGCCACCCAAGAAAAACATTTCCTGTCTTGCGATCTTAGACACCTAAAGTCGATGATCTTTAGTAATTTCGCAGGTCCATACCCATGGACATTCTCACAATATGAATGACGTCTGTGTCAATCGAAGCATCTAGCCCAAATAATCTGAATAAAGATTACTTTTAGTGCGGCAAAATGCCAACATATCGCTATTCGTGAGTTGTTTTGTCGCTTTTTTCAGGGATTTTATTTGCGCGAGCCGCATAGTCCCGAAGCGCCGCCGCGATCATCGCCTCGATCTGGCCGGCCCGTTTCGGCACCGCCACGACGAGGCTGGTCGCGACCTCGGGATGGGTCCGTCGCTGCCGCGGGCGGCGCGCATGATTGGACAGGCGAAGGGTGGCGTCCTGGCCCGGGGGCGCGAGGTAGAGGCTGTCGCCGCGCTCGTTCCGGGCGACGATCGTGAAACCCTGGGCTTCCAGCAGCCTCGCCGCCAGCGCCAAGGCGGCGGCAGGCGGGAGCGGCCTGTCGGGATCGCTCACGGCCCAGCGGGCTCGATCGTGCCCAGGCTGCGGCGGCCGAGCGCCCGCGCCTTCAGGGCCAAGGCCGGCCGCTCGATCAAGTACCAGGACAGGGCCGCCACCGGCACCGTCACCGCGAGGGCTGGGGCCAGCAGCGCGACTCCGGAGGCCTCCGGCCACAGGGCGTGCAGGGTCTGTTGCACCGGCCAGCCATAGAGATAGGTCCCGTAGGACAGGTCGGCCGACGGATCGAACGGCCTGAGGGCCATCGGCCCGAGGGCGAGCCAGATCACGCCGTAGGCCTCGGCCAGGAACAGCAGCGCCGGGTAGGCCGGCGTCCGCGCGAGCACGACCGCGCCGAAGGCCAGGCAGGCGAGGGCGGCGGCCGAGACCCGCAGCCGGTCGCGCCACAGATAGAGCCCGGCGCCCGCCGCGAAGATCAACGGCAGGCGCAGGGCCGTCTCGGTGCCCTTCGCGAGTTCGGATCCGCGCAGGCCGCTCACGACCGACAGCGCCAGCGCCAGCCCGGCCACGATCAGGACCGCCGACCAGCGCCGCCGGAGCAGTCCGCACAGGGCGGCGGCGAGAACACCGAGGTAGCACAGCACCTCGTATTTCAGCGTCCAGACCGTTCCGAGCGGTGCACGGTAGGGGTTGGCCTCGAAGACTCCGGGGAGGGCAGCGTTGCTCTTGAAGGTCGTCAGCGTTCCGCGAATGAAGGACCACACACCGGGTCTCGCAGATAGTCGGCGACCGGCAGGCGGGTGAGCGCCGCACCGAGCCCCAGGGACACCACCAGCGTCGCGGCCACGAGACCCGGCAGGATGCGCAGGGTCCGGGCGATGGCGTAGTCGCGGATCCCGCGGCGGTCGCAGCTCATGGTGACGAGGAAGCCCGACACGGCGAAGAAGCCGTTCACCGCGTGCTCGCCGAGGGTGTAGCCGGTGAAGCCGGCCAGGGGCTCGTCGCCGGCCGCGCCGGTGGCGACGCTGAAGGCGTGGGACACGACCACCGCGAGGGCCAGGGCCAGCCGCAGGCCGGTGAAGCCGTTGCCCCCCGCTCGAGCGCGGCCGCGATCGTCGGCGCCGTCATTCCGTCAGGCCCTCGCGGGTCAGCGCGTCGCGGCCGCGCAGGAAGGCGAGGGCGCCCGCCGCGGAGCCGCCATAGCGCTCGAGACCCGCCCGCCGCAGGACCAGGGCGGAGAGCAGGACTTTCGGCAGGTTGCTCATCAGGGCCGCGACGCTCGGATCCGGCAGGCCGTATTTGCGGCTGACATAGGCCCGTGACCACGCCTGGTGCCAGCGGGACCGGAAGACCTCGCCCCGGCTCCGGCGACGACGATCGGCCGCGCCCGTGCAGCGCCGCGGCGGCGTGGACATGGACCAGTGCCCGGCCGGCATCGGCGACGCGGCGGCACAGGTCGTCATCCTCGTAAAACAGGAAGATGTTCTCGTCGAAGCCGCCGAGATCCAGGAACAGGGCACGGGGCATCATCAGGCATGCCCCGGAGAGGAACGGGGCGCAGGCATCCCCCTGCGGCAGCGCGAGCCGGCCGCCGGGATTCCCGAGATAGGGCGCCAGGAGGGAGCGCGCCTGGAAGAAGAAGCGCCCGTCGGGTTCGACGAGGCGCGGAGCCAGGATGCCGGCATCCGGCCAGGTCCGGGCTGCGTCCAGGAGGGCATCCACGGCCCCGGGGCGCAGCACAACGTCCGGATTGACGATCAGGACGTGCTCGGCGGTCTCGGCCGCGCGGACGCCCCGGTTGTTGGCGCGACCGTAGCCCTCGTTCCGGGCATTGCGGATCACCTGCGCGCCGGCGGCCTCCGCGACGACCGCGGAGGCGTCCCGGCTGGCGTTGTCGACCACGATCGCCGGCACGTGCTGGCCGGCGAGCGCCGCGAGGCAGGCGGGCAGGACGTCGGCGCTGTCGTGGGCGACGACGATCGCGACGAGGCTCGCCACCGCGCGGCAGGTCTATCGACGCCTCAGGCCTTCTTCTCGGGCAGGTTGAGCCGGATGTGCAGCTCGCGCAGCTGCTTGGGCGTCGCCTCGGAGGGCGCGCCCATCATCAGGTCCTCGGCGCGCTGGTTCATCGGGAACAGCACCACCTCGCGGATGTTCGGCTCGTTGCACAGGAGCATGACGATGCGGTCGACGCCCGGCGCGATGCCGCCGTGCGGCGGGGCGCCCATGCGCAGGGCGTTGAGCATGCCGCCGAATTTCTGCTCCAGCACCTCGTGGCCGTAGCCCGCGATGGCGAACGCCTTCTCCATCACGTCCGGACGGTGGTTACGGATCGCCCCGGAGGACAGCTCCACGCCGTTGCAGACGATGTCGTACTGGAACGCCTTGATGCCGAGGATCCGCTTGGTGTTCGGTCCGTTCTCATCCTCGGAGGCCAGAGCATCGAGGTCGAGCGCCAGGAACTCCTCGCGGTCGATGTTGGGCATCGAGAACGGGTTGTGGGAGAAATCGATCCGCTTCTCCTCCTCGCTCCACTCGTACATCGGGAAGTCGGTGATCCAGCAGAAGGCGTACTGGTCCTTGTCGCAGAGGCCCAGCTCGTCGCCGATGCGGATCCGCGCCTTGCCGGCGAGGCCGGCCGCCTTGCCCTCGGTGCCAGCGGAGAAGAATACCGCGTCGCCGGCCTTCGCGCCGGCCCTCTCGGCGATCAGCGCCTGGACGTCGGCCGGGATGAACTTGGCGATCGGCCCCTTGCCGGAGAGCTGCCCGTTCTCCTCTTCGAACACGATGTAGCCGAGGCCCGGCGCGCCCTCGGAACGCGCCCAGTCGTTGAGCTTGTCGAAGAACGAACGCGGCTGGGACGCCGCACCGGTCGCCGGGATCGCCCGGACCACGCCGCCCCCGGCAATCACGCCCTTGAACGCCTTGAAGGCCACGTCCTCGCGGGCGAAGGCGTCCGTGACGTCGGCGATGATCAACGGGTTGCGCAGGTCCGGCTTGTCGACGCCGTATTTCAGCATCGACTCGGCGTAGGTGATCCGCGGGAACGCCTGCGTGACGCGCTTGCCCTCGGCGAAGTCGTCGAACACGCCGCGCAGGACCGGCTCCACCGCCTGGAACACGTCCTCCTGGGTGACGAAGCTCATCTCGATGTCGAGCTGGTAGAACTCGCCCGGCGAGCGGTCGGCCCGGGCGTCCTCGTCGCGGAAGCAGGGCGCGATCTGGAAGTAGCGGTCGAAGCCCGCGATCATCGTGAGCTGCTTGAACTGCTGCGGCGCCTGCGGGAGCGCGTAGAACTTGCCGGGATGGACCCGCGACGGCACGAGGTAGTCGCGGGCGCCCTCGGGGGACGACGCGGTCAGGATCGGCGTCTGGAACTCGAAGAACCCACCCTCGCGCATCCGGCGGCGGAGCGAGTCGATGATCGCGCCGCGCTTCATGATGTTGGCGTGCAGCTTCTCCCGCCGCAGGTCGAGGAAGCGGTACCGGAGCCGCGTCTCCTCAGGATATTCGAGGTCGCCGAACACCGGCAGCGGCAGCTCGCCCGCCGGACCCAGCACCTCCAGGTCGTCGATGTAGACCTCGACCGCGCCGGTCGGCAGCTCGGCATTCTCGGTGCCGGCCGGCCGGGTGCGGACGCGGCCGTCGATCCGCACCACCCATTCCGAGCGCACCCCTCGGCCGCCTTGAAGGCCGGCGAGTCGGAATCCACCACGCACTGCGTCAGGCCGTAATGGTCGCGCAGGTCGATGAACAGCACGCCCCGTGGTCGCGGATGCGGTGGCACCAGCCGGAGAGGCGGACGCTCTGCCCGACGTCGGACGGGCGGATCGCCCCGCAGGTGTGGGAACGGTAACGGTGCATGTCGGGCTACTTCTCTGGGAAGGCCGGCACCATTCACGCGAGGCCCCCCAAGTCAAGCGCGGGACGCGCAAGGCGGCGCCGAAAGCCGGTCCGGAATCGCCCGCCGGCCTACCGGTCGGGCCGTTCCATCCCC
Source organism: Methylobacterium phyllosphaerae (assembly GCA_050632685.1). Classification (GTDB taxonomy): domain Bacteria; phylum Pseudomonadota; class Alphaproteobacteria; order Rhizobiales; family Beijerinckiaceae; genus Methylobacterium; species Methylobacterium phyllosphaerae_A. Next base: position 1,871,373 of record JBOEFT010000002.1, on the reverse strand, counting down.
ATATCATGTCCATGAACGACAACGCTTTTTCCCGCCCGTCGCGAACCGCTGGGCCGCCGCGGGCGACGTCCAGATCGGGATGGCGGACATTGCCGCTCACGGGCGACTTCGACATCGTCTACGAAGATGCGGCCGGCGCCTGGAGCAGCCGGTCCCTCGCTGCGCGGGAACTCAGGCTCGGCCCAGGGCGGACGCTGCTCGGCGGTCTCGATCGAGGGCGCGGAGGCTACAGAGGGTTCCGGGTCGACCGGATTCGCCGCCTGGTCGATCGGACCACCGGCGCGCGCATCGAGACGGGGATCCTCGACAGACTTCTCAACTGTGCCGAGGTACAGCGACGCGCCGACGCGTCGCGGATCCGTCGGCAGGCGCGTGGGCGCCGCTCGGCGGCGGTTGCGGCCGTGGGGTGAGGAGAACCGCTCGACCGTGACAGGAAACGCGCGAAAGATGGGGACCTTCCCGGGCGCGGCTCCCCATGGGCGTCGCGGTTGCGTATAGGCGGTCCATGGACCTGATCACCACCACTGACGCGCTGCGCCAGATCTGCACTCGCCTCGCCGAGCAACCCTTCGTGACCGTCGACACGGAGTTCATGCGCGAGACGACATACTACCCGAAACTCTGCCTGATCCAGATGGCGGCGCCAGACGGGACGGGCGTGCTGGTCGACCCCCTAGCTCCGGGAATCGACCTCGACCCGTTCATCGCGCTGATGGCCGACGAGCGCACGGTGAAGGTGTTCCACTCCGCCCGGCAGGATCTGGAGATCATCTGGCTGATGGGCGGGATCCTCCCGCACCCGTTCTTCGACACGCAGGTCGCCGCCATGGTGTGCGGCTACGGCGATTCCGTGTCGTACGAACAGCTCGTCAACGACGTTGCCAAGGCGAAGATCGACAAGTCGTCCCGCTTCACCGACTGGTCGCGGCGCCCCCTGTCGGACGCGCAGCTGACTTACGCGCTGTCGGACGTCACCCACCTGGTGAAGGTCTACGAGGTTCTCGTCGCCGAGTTGCTGCGCACCGATCGTGGGGCTTGGCTCGACGAGGAGATGGCGGTGCTGACGTCTCCCGAGACCTACCGCGCCGATCCCGCGCAGGCGTGGCGGCGTCTGTCGGGGCGGATGCGCAAGCCCCGCGAGATCGCCGTCCTGATGGAAGTGGCGGCTTGGCGCGAGAGCGAGGCGCAGACGCGCAACGTTCCGCGCGGGCGCATCCTGAAGGATGAGGCGGTCATCGATATCGCCTCGGCGGCACCGCGGAATGCCGAGGCGCTCGGGCGGTTGCGTACGATCCCGGCGGGCTTCGAGCGATCCCGGACGGGCGCCGACATCGTCGCCGCGGTGGAGCGCGGCCTCGCCCGCGACACCGGTTCCGTCCAGATGCCCGAGCGCGTCCGGCGGAGCGGAGGCAACGGCGCGATCGTCGAACTCCTGAAGGTCCTGCTGAAGGCGGTCTGTGAGGCCGAGGGCGTCGCGCCCAAGATCATTGCCACCGTCGACGATCTGGAGGCGGTGGCCGACGACGACGCGGCCGCAGTGCCGGCCCTGCAGGGCTGGCGCCGCACCCTGTTCGGCGAGAAGGCGCTGGCTCTGAAGCAGGGCCGGCTGGCGCTCTCGGTCGAGGCCGGGCGCATCGTGGTCCGGGCGCCCCAGGCGGAACCGGCGGCCGCGAGCGCCGACGCGGAAGGCTGACAACACCGCGGTGGTAGCGGCACAGTTCTTGGTGCCGGGCGTGACTCGGTGGGGCCGCGGGATTAAATGGCAATCGGATTGCCGCTTAATCCCGTCCCTGCGTCCCGCGTATGTTCGAACCGAACGAGATTCTGAAGACGCTGACCGGCCGCGGTCTCGTCTCGGCGGAGGGTTGCGAACCCGTTCGCGTTCGCTACCGAATCGTCGTGGAGCGCCGTGACGGTGGCGTCGTGGCCTATGGCAACCTGTACGGTCGTCACGCCGCCCTGCGCCCGGTCTGGCTCGAGCCCGATGCGCAGCTCCGCCTATCCAGCGGCCGTCGTCTGAACATGTCCCTGACCGATCTGGTCGGCGATGTCGCCGAGTTCGAAAGCACGGGTCCGGTCGGCACCCTGTGAGTCGGCCTCGAATCGCCTGGCGCGATTCGACGGATGACCTGCTTAGCCATCCTCCTCAGTAACCAAGGACGCGGGGCCGTCCGCCAAACCGTCCGGGAAGATTCGGCAATTTGACGCGCCCCACCTCGCTGAAGGGCTTGGATCCTGGGCGAGAAAGCATGCGGCGACTGGGCGCACAGGGAGGATCCGGCCGAATCCGGCCAGGCGCTACTGTCACGCTGCCTTGCAATGCACCCGGCCAAACACCTTCGTTCGGGAGGTCGCGGCGCCGCTCACTCGCGCCGACACGCAACTCGTGCATGCGTACACCAAGCAACGTCCCGATCGCTGCAAGTCCTGCATGGAGTGAGCGCACCGCGCCGCTTCAACAGTGACCGAAGCCTCAAAATCGTTTGTGCACCGCAACATTTCTTTTGCGAAGCAACGACGTTTTACATCCTTTTGTCATGCGAAAAGAAGCTTTCACCGTCTGCCCACAGGCCTCGAAGAGCGAGTTGACGGCGCTCAAAAATCTCTTAAGGTCCAGGCAAGCCTCGGTTTCGAGGAGCCGCCTCAGGGATGGCGGTTCCTGGCTAGGGGATCTGTAGATCTCCTCGAAGTCCACTATGCCCGCTACCGAGGCGTCCATCCCTGTCGCAAACAGTCAGGTCGGAGTCCGAGCGACGCCATTCTCTTTGCGCGCCGCAAGAACTCTCAAGACTTGTCGGAGGAACCCATGAGAGCGGTACATCTCCTTGCGCTCGGCGCAGGTGTCGCGGCCGTCGCCGCGCCGGCGCTGGCCAACGAAAGCGTCATGAAGGGCATCGCCAACCCGGCGGAACAGGTTCTTCAGACGGTCGACTACGCGAATACGCGCTACTCGAAGCTCGACCAGATCAACGCCAAGAACGTCAAGGATCTCCAGGTCGCCTGGACGTTCTCGACCGGCGTCTCGCGTGGGCACGAGGGGCGCGCCGCTCGTGGTCGGCAACGTCATGTATGTGCACACGCCGTTCCCGAACATCGTGTACGCCCTCGACCTCGACCACGAGGCGAAGATCCTCTGGAAGTACGAGCCGAAGCAGGATCCGTCCGTGATCCCGGTCATGTGCTGTGACACGGTCAACCGTGGTCTGGCCTACGCCGACGGCGCCATCCTCCTGCACCAGGCCGACACCACCCTCGTGTCGCTCGACGCCAAGACCGGCAAGGTCAACTGGTCGGTCGTGAACGGCGACCCGAAGAAGGGCGAGACCAACACCGCCACGGTTCTGCCCGTGAAGGACAAGGTCATCGTCGGCATCTCGGGCGGCGAGTTCGGCGTGCAGTGCCACGTCACCGCCTACGACCTGAAGACCGGCAAGAAGGTGTGGCGCGGCTACTCCGAGGGTCCGGACGATCAGATGCTGATCGACCCGGAGAAGACCACCTCCCTCGGCAAGCCCGTCGGCAAGGACTCCTCGCTGAAGACCTGGGAAGGCGATCAGTGGAAGACCGGCGGCGGCTGCACCTGGGGTTGGTTCTCCTACGACCCGAAGCTCGACCTGATGTACTACGGCTCGGGCAACCCCTCGACCTGGAACCCCAAGCAGCGTCCGGGCGACAACAAGTGGTCGATGACCATCTGGGCGCGTAACCCGGATACCGGCGTCGCCAAGTGGGTCTACCAGATGACCCCCACGACGAGTGGGACTACGACGGCATCAACGAGATGATCCTCACGGATCAGAAGGTTGACGGCAAGGAGCAGCCGCTCCTGACCCACTTCGACCGTAACGGCTTCGGCTACACGCTGAACCGCGCGGACGGCACCCTGCTCGTCGCCGAGAAGTACGACCCGGCCGTCAACTGGGCGTCCAAGGTCGACATGGACAAGGGCTCGAAGAACTACGGCCGTCCGCTGGTCGTGTCGAAGTACTCGACCGAGCAGAACGGTGAGGACACCAACTCCAAGGGCATCTGCCCGGCGGCCCTCGGGTCGAAGGATCAGCAGCCTGCGGCCTTCTCGCCGAAGACCAACCTGTTCTACGTGCCCACCAACCACGTCTGCATGGACTACGAGCCGTTCCGGGTGACCTACACCCCGGGCCAGCCCTACGTCGGTGCGACCCTCTCGATGTACCCGGCCCCGAACTCGCACGGCGGCATGGGCAACTTCATCGCGTGGGACGGTGTCAACGGCAAGATCAAGTGGTCCAACGCCGAGCAGTTCTCGGTGTGGTCCGGTGCTCTGGCCACCGCCGGCGACGTGGTGTTCTACGGAACGCTTGAGGGTTACCTGAAGGCGGTCGACGACAAGACCGGCAAGGAGCTCTACAAGTTCAAGACCCCGTCGGGCATCATCGGCAACGTGATGACCTACCAGCACAAGGGCAAGCAGTACGTGGGCGTCCTCTCGGGCGTCGGCGGCTGGGCCGGCATCGGCCTCGCAGCCGGCCTGACCGACCCGAACGCCGGCCTCGGCGCTGTGGGTGGTTACGCGGCTCTGACCCAGTACACCAACCTCGGCGGTCAGCTGACGGTCTTCGCCCTCCCGAACTAATCGGCCGCAGGGTTTGAAGTGAAAATCGGTGCCGGCGCGGGTTCCCGCGCCGGCATCGTTGTGATTAGACTTTCTCGCAAGAGGCTGCGGCTCGAAGGGAGACGAAAGGCCTCGCTCCAGGGAGACAGATGCGTTGCACAACCTCAGCAAGATCGTAACGCGGCCGCTCATCGCCGCCCTCGCCCTAGCGACCGTCTCGACGGTTGCCGTACATGCTGAGGATGCCAAGACCGCTGCCGACCCCAAGCTCGCCAATTCACTGAACGCGAACGACAAGACGGCCGAGCAGGATTCCAAGCTGCTCGCGACCGACGCCGCCGTGAAGGTGGACGACGGAAAGTACACGGATGCCGAGGGTCACCCGACGTTCCACGTGACGCAGGACGGCAAGAAGCTCGATTGGTACACGTATTCCGGCTACCGCCGCTACCACGCGGAGTGCCACGTCTGCCACGGCCCGGACGGCATGGGTTCGACCTACGCGCCCGCCCTGAAGGACTCGCTGAAGCACCTCTCGTACGAGGAGTTCATCGGCATCCTCGCGGGTGGCAAGCAGGACGTGAATGCCGCCGAGCAGAAGGTCATGCCGGCCTTCGGCGATAACAAGAACGTCATGTGTTATTCGGACGATCTCTACGTCTATCTGAAGGCGCGGGCCGCCGGAGCGATCGGTCGTATCCGTCCCTCCGAGCACGAGGATAAGCCCGACGGCGCCAAGAAGGCGGAGAAGGAATGCATGGGCGGCTGATGTCGTCCCTCGCCCGGATCGCCGTCCTCTGCGCCCTGTCTCTGACCGGGGCGCAGGGAGCGCTCGCCCAGCACCTGCCGGATACGGTCACGACCGACGTACTGCGCGTCTGTGGTGATCCGGGCAACATGCCGTTTTCCGAACGCAAGGAGGATGGCTTCGAAAATAAGATCGCGGCGATCATCGCCGACGAACTGAAGGTGAAGCTTCGTTATTACTGGCTGACCCAGGGTCCGGGTTTCGTGCGCAACACGCTCGGGACCGGCCTCTGCGACGTGATCATGGGTCAAGCCTTCGGAAGCGACCTCGTCCAGACCACCAATCCGTATTACCGGTCCGCCTATACGCTCGTGACCCGCGCGGGCGAGTTCGACGGCGTCACGGGACTCGACGATCCCCGCCTGAAGGGCAAGAGCATCGGCGTCATTGCCGGCACGCCGCCGGTCAATCGGATGGGTGACCTCGGTCTGGTCTCGACCATGAAGGCCTACGCACCGTACCAGCTCGACCCCGCGCGCAAGTACCAGACGGTGGCGGCCGAGATCATAGCGGCTTTGGCCGCCAAGGAGATCGACGCGGCGGTGCTCTGGGGTCCGGCGGCGGGCTGGCTCGCCAAGCAATCGCCGACGGCGATGAGCGTCGTGCCGTTGCTCAAGGAGCCGGAGCGGCCTCCGATGGCCTATCGGATCGCCATGGGCGTCCGGATCGGTGAGAACGACTGGAAGCGGTCGCTCAACACCGTTCTGCGCAAGCGCAAGGCCGATATCGACAAGGTCTTGCGGGAGTACGACGTGCCGCTCCTCGACGAGGACGACAGCAAGCTGGCCGAACCCGGCGATCGCCGACGCGCCGCGATCCCTGGTGTGCCAGCCAACCTCCCGGCCTGACGCCGCCTTGATGGTCATCGAAGGGTTCGAGGCAGGCGCTCCGCCCCGAGGCTGACCGTGCGGCGGCGGCCGGCGTGCAGATGCCTGCACGCCACTTCGGACAAGACGCAGCCCGCCGGTCCTTTGCAAGAGAAACGGTCAGACCCGTTCGATCCCGCTCCGATTGAGCTTCTGCAACGCGTCGGTCACGCGCTCGCCGCCGATGACGAGGTCGGGCGCAATCTCGGCCAGCGGGACCAGCACGAAGGCCCGCTCGCGCACGTGGCGGTGCGGCAGGACGAGGCGCGCATCGTCGACGGCGGCGCCCTCGTAGGCGAGGACGTCGATGTCGATGACCCGCGGTCCCCAGCGCTCCTCGCGGATGCGCCCGAGGTCATGCTCGACCCGCAGGCAGGCATCGAGCAGGCCGTGCGGCGTGAGGTCCGTCTCCACCGCGACCGCTCCGTTCAGGAACCACGGCTGGTCGGTCTTGCCCCATGGCGGCGTCCGGTAGTCGGAGGAGCGCGCCAGGACCGTGATGCCGGGAGTCGCCGCGAGCCCGGCCACCGCGCGATCGAGCATCGCGGCCATGTCGCCGATATTGCTGCCGATGCCGAGATAGGCCTTCATCGCTGGACGCCCCGGCGGCGGGTGATCTCCACGCTCACGCTATCCAGGATCGCCGGGACGGGAGCGCTCGGCTTGTCGATCCGCACGGTGATGGCGTCCACGGGCGCGCATCGCGCCAGAATCTCCGAGGCGACCGACTCGGCCAGGGCCTCGATCAGGTTGAAGCGCCGCTCGGTGGCGACGGCCACCGCGATCGCGGTGAGGTCGGCATAGCTCACCGTCGCGCCGACGTCGTCGGAGCGGCCAGCCGCGGACAAGTCCAGCTCGGCAACCAGGGAGAGGTAGAAGCGCTGTCCGAGGACCGCCTCCTCGGCCAGCACACCGTGCCGGCCGAAGACGGCGATTCTGGGTGACGCGGATCAGGTCGCTCGCCATGGCTCAGCGGGCCTCCGGACGCATCACCGCGTCGACGACCCGCATGGCGTCGACATGGGCCGCCACATCGTGCACGCGCACGATATCGGCGCCGAGCGTCGCCGCGAGGGCATGGGCGGCCAGGGACCCGTAGAGCCGATCGGCCGGCCGGGTCTCGCGGTCGTGCAGGCGACCGAGGAGGGACTTGCGGGATACGCCGACCAAGACGGGAAATCCGAGGGCGCGGATCTCCGGAAGACGCCGCAGGGCTTCGAGATGCTGTGCCCAGGTCTTCCCGAAACCGACCCCCGGATCGAGCACGATCTCGGAATCCTGGAGGCCCGCGCGATGGGCGATCGTGAGGGACCGCTCGAAGAAGGCCAGCATGTCGGCGACGATGTCGAGATCCGGCTCGATCGTCTCGCGGTTGTGCATGATGATGACCGGCGCACCATGCGCGGCCGCCACGTTGGCGATGTCGGGCTCGCGCTGGAGGCCCCAGACGTCGTTCACGATCCGGGCGCCGGCTTCCAGCGCCACGCGGGCCGTGGACGCCTTGTAGGTGTCGATGGAGATCGGCACCGATAGCCGCGGCGCGACGGCCCGGATCACCGGCAGGACGCGCGCCTGTTCCTCCTCGGCCGGAACCGGCACGTGACCGGGGCGCGTGGATTCCCCACCGATATCGAGGATCGCCGCGCCCTCGCCGACCAGCCGTTCGGCCTGGGCGACGGCCTCCGCCTCTCCGGCGAACAGGCCGCCGTCCGAGAAGGAGTCCGGGGTGACGTTGAGGATGCCCATGACCAGCGTGCGCCCGCCCAAGGCGGGCAGCAGATCGGTCAGGCCGGGGGAGGGGGTCACGGTGCGGGTCCCGTTCACGATCGCGGTTCGGGAGCGGGTGTGCGCGAATCGCGAGGCCGGCGCAACGCCGGCCTCGCGGCATGGCTCAGCCGTGGTAGCAGCGGATCTCGGCCTCGGCCTGGGCGCGGCGCAGATCCGCGACCTTGTCGTCGAAGATCTTGGTCGACTTGAACTCGTTCGCCCGGTTGCCGATCCCCTGTCGCATCGACAGGATCGTGCTCGCCTGAACGTACTTGTCGTAGGGCAGGATCGCGGCGAGCTGGTCGAGGGAGCACGAGCATTTCTGCAGGCTCTCGCGGGTCTGGCCGTTGGCCGCCATGCAGCCGAACACGTAATCCACCCGGGCGTCGGTGGGATAGTCGTTCTCCTCGGCGGCCCAGCCGGCCAGGCCCGACAGCGTCAGGGCGAGGGCGGCCAGGGCAGCCCGTTCAGCCAGCCTTCTGATCATAGTTCAGCTTCTCCTCAAGCAGTTCGCCGCCATCCGGGCTCTTCGACGACGCCTCGATCGAGACGATCTCGCCCGGAACGGACGGAGCGGTGACGAAGGTATAGGTCATGTCGTCCATGCCGCGCATGCGCTGGGCCATCGAGTCGCCCGCGAACGGCTTGGTCACCACGCGCCAGCCGTCGACGTCCTGGCCGCCGAAACGCACCTTCGTGGGCGTGACCACCGCCTTCTCGCGCAGACCCTTGCGGATCGCGAGCTTGAGATAGCGCGGGTTCGCCTCCAGCACCTTGGCCAGGCCCCGGAGATGGTTCTCCAGGAACAGGGAGACCACCGGATTGCCCGCCATGTCCTCGAACGGCCCAGCCGGCACCCGGTTCAGACCCGAGAACATCACGACATTGATGTCGCGCGCCTCGGCGCTCTTCCCGGGCTCGACCTTCAACGTGACCGTGTCCTCCAGAGGCGCCCCGAACGGACCCTTGGCAATGCCCGAGCGGCGCAGGTAGTCGTAGGTCAGCGTCGAGCCCGGTGCGGTGTTCTTCATCTGCGGCTGGTCGAACAGCAGATCGGACGCGGAGGGCGTGGCCGCCGCGTTGGCCTGCGTGACGGTGGCGGATTTCGGCGCGTCTTCGGCCAGAGCCGACCCCGTAACGAGCGCCAGCGCGATGGCCGCTGAGGCAAGGTTTCTCACGAGCGGACTTCCTCCTTGAGCGGCGATCGGACGTTGCTGCCGATCGTCCGGTAGACATAATCGGGCGGGTTCTCGGCCGCCTCCTCGGTGGCGAGCGCCCGCACCTTGGCGTGCAGTGGCGACAGCGAGCACGCGGGATCCGTGGCCGCGGCGTCGCCGGCGAGCGCGAGGGCCTGGCAGCGGCAGCCGCCCCAATCCTTCTCCCGGCGGTCGCAGGAGCGGCAGGGCTCCTGCATCCAGTCGGTCCCGCGATAGGCCGTGAAGGCCGGCGAGTCCTGCCAGATTTCGCTGAGCGAATGGTCGTTGACGTTCCAGAACTCGAGACCCGGGATCGTCTCGGCGGCGTGGCAGGGCAGGACCTTGCCCTGGGGCGTCACGTTCATCAGCTTGCGGCCCCAGCCGCCGGCACAGGCCTTGGGATACTTCGCGTAATAGTCCGGCACCACGAGGTCGATGACGAGCTGCCCCTTGAGCCGCTCCCGGGCCGCCTCGACGATCCGGATCGACTCGTCCACCTGCGCCTTGTCGGGCATCAGGGCGGCACGGTTGACGTAGGCCCAGCCGTAATACTGGGTGTGCGCCACCTCGAGGCGCTTGGCGCCCATCGTCAGCGCGAGCTCGATGAAGCCCGCGACCTCGTGGATATTGCCGCGGTGGATCACCGAATTCAGCGTGAGCGGCAGCCCGAGTTCCACCACCTTGGCGGCGAATTCGAACTTCTGCGGCTGTGCGTTCTTCAGGCCGCCGATCCGCTCGGCATTCTGGGCGTCGACGCCCTGCACCGAGAGCTGCACGTGGTCGAGGCCGACATCGTAGAGCGCCTGCAGCTTGGTTAGGGCGCCGCCGACGCCGGAGGTGATGAGATTCGAGTAGAGACCGAGCTCCGCACAGGTCTTGGTGATCTCGACGATGTCGTTGCGGGCCGTCGGCTCGCCACCGGAGAGGTGCACGTGGAGGACGCCGAGCGCCGAAGCCTCCCGTAGCACGCGCTGCCACGTCTCCGTGTCGAGCTCGCCGGAGCGGCGGTCGAGCTCGAGCGGGTTCGAACAGTAGGGGCAACGGAGCGGGCAGCGATGGGTCAGCTCGGCGAGCAGACCCACCGGGGCCGGCGCCGCGGGCCGGTTCGGCGTCAGTGCGTTCATCGCTCGAGGACCCGCTTCTCCGCGAGGCCGTCGAGCATCGCGAGGATGTCGACCTCGATGGCGCGCGGATCGGCCGCGTAAGTCTTGCCCAGTTCGTCCGCGATGTCGGCGACGCTGCGCGTGCCGTCCACGAGCTTGAGCACCGCAACCGCGTTGTCGTCGAGATCGAAGGTGCGCTCGGGGGCCAGCAGGACATACTTGCCGCGCGTCTCATCGTTGCGCAGCCGCACGCCGCGCGGCAGACGCGGGCGGTCGCCGGCCGCGATCTTGCCGCCGAGACCGCCCGCCCGGACCTGCGCCCCCTCCGCGACCAAGCCTTCGCCCGGCTTCCACGCGTCGGGAGGAACCATGCCGGGTGCCACGTAGGCGAAGTACAGGGCGTCGAGCTGCGTCCAGAGGACGTTGCACTTGAAGGTCAGAGCCGCCATCGCCTGCCGCTGAAGCTCCGGCGTCGTCGCGTGCTGCTTCACGTAATCGAGTGCGAAATCGGCATCCCGGGGCGCCTGGGTGAGACGCTTGTCGAAATAGGCCAGGGTATCCTTGGTGATGAACTCGTAGTTCTTGAGCATCCCGGCAACGCGCTCCGAGATGATCGTCGGCGAGAACATCTCGGTCAGCGACGAGGCGATGGCCTCGAGGAGCGACTTCTCCGACACGAAATGGACATAGGCCTGCACCGAGAACTTCGTGGCCGAGAGGATGCCGCGGGTCGACAGGACGTAGTCGCGGTCGAAGCCAACGCCCTCCGCAAGCTTGAGCCAGCGCTCGATGCCGCCGTCACCCTCGTGGTCGCCGTCGTGGTCGACGATCCGCTGGCGCCAGATGCGCCGCAGCGACGCGTCGGTCATCCGGGCCAGGACCGCCGCGTCCTTCACCGGAATCATCGCCTGATAGTAATAGCGATTGAGCGCCCACGCCCGGACCTGATCCTTCGACAACTTGCCGTCGTGCAGAAGGCGATGGAACGGATGCAGGTTGTGGTAGCGGCGCGCACCGATGTCGCGCAGCGCCGCCTCCAGCTCATCGGGGCTCAGCAGACGCTGGCTGTCGGCGGCATCGGGCGTCGGGAAGACTGCGTTCATGGCGTGTCCGGCTTCCGTTCTCGGCTCGCGTTTCCTGTATCCTGATCCCGCCCTCGTCCGCGGGGCGAATGTCCGGGTTCAGGGACGATATAGTGCCGACGGCGAGCGGACCCAACCGTCGATCCCTGCCATCGGGGCGGTTCGTGCCCCTGGGCGCCTGCGGCACAGGGCGCATGCGGATCCCCGAATGGCGCCCTTCAGACCCCGCGGCCGCGACGGCTCGCGTCTCCGCATGAAGGCGCCGGATCCCGGATCACCAGCAATCCCGAAACTTCGCGGCGTCAGACCGTCAAGCTCAGTCCGTCATGCGCCACAGTCCAGCCGGCCGCCTCGACATCCGCCCGCTCAGGCGATCCCTCGACGAGCACCGGGTTGGTATTGTTGATGTGGACGAAGACGCGGCGCCCGATCTCCACCGTCGCGAGGGCGTCGATCGATCCGTTGTCACCGCGCATCGGCACGTGGCCCATGCGCCACCCGGTTTTCGTGCCGACGCCCGCGCGGATCATGTCGTCGTCGTGCAGGACGGTGCCGTCGAACAGCAGCGCATCCACGCCGGCGATGCGCGCACGCAGACCCTCCGTCACGCGCGCGCAGCCCGGGACGTAGGCCAGTCGACGGCCGCCGGCCTCGATCAGCGCGCCGACCGTCGTCTCGGTCTCGGCGCCGATCTCCATCGTCTCGTCCTCCAACCACAGGGGCACCTTGCCGGGCACCGGAAAGAGCGTGACGGAGAGACCGGGAAGCAGCTCGAAACGCTGCTCCATGCCGATCGCCTGACGGACGACGACCCCGTCCGCCATCACGTCGAACACGCGATTGGCGTTCACGGACTCAAGGATGCCGCGGGTGGCGTAGAGTGTGTAGGGCTGTCCTTCGCGCAGGGTCAGAAGGCCTGCGACGTGATCGACGTCGCCGTTCGTCAGGAGCACGGCGCGGATCGGCGAATGGCGCAGACCCTCGCGCGGGTGCATCTGGGTATTGTCGAAAAGCTGTTGCCGGATATCCGGCGAGGCGTTGATGAGCAGCCAGTCCGACCCGTCCGCGGAGACCGCGATGCTCGACTGGGTCCGGGGCCGCACCCGGTCCGGCTCGGACCGCGCCAGGGCACAGATGGGGCAGCGGCAATTCCACTGGGGAAGGCCGCCGCCGGCCGCGGAACCGAGGATCACGACGCGCATGGTGCGGCTCCCGAGATCCCCGGCCCGTGAAACTCAGTTGAAGGTGTCGATCTCAGCCGACTCGTAGCTCGTCACTTCCATGCCGACGCAGATCTCGGACACGATCGGGGCAGCCCACTTCATGGTGTTTCTCCTCAGGATATGTCTTCACCGAGCGTCACGCGGTTCCTAAGAGGACCCTAAGACACTGATGGCGCTCTCGTTTCCGGCGCGGGAGAGGTATCAACGATTCAGCCTCGGGCTTCAAGCACTAAGTTGCCGGATCCTCCCAAATTTTTCGTGAGACACTTTCTAAACGTCGGGAAACCATCGAGAAACGGGCGCGCCTGCGACTTAAGTACAGAGGGCTCACTGTCTGAAGTCGCGGCCGCGCAGCTCGAGCATGAATCCTTTACCACGCACGGTCACCAGGCCGGGGCCGCCGTAACGGACAAAGTCGGCCATCTTCGAGCGCAGGTAGCCGATATAGACGTCGACCACGTTCAGCGACAGGCCGCCCTGGCTCGCCCAGAGTCGGTCGAAGATGTCGGCACGGGAGACCGGCTTTCCGATATTCTCCATCAGCATCGCGAGAAGCTCGGCCTCGCGGGGCGTGAGGCGAGGCGCTGGCCTCGCCGCAACTCGCTTGGCGCGTGTCCATCTCAAGCATCAGCTTGCCCACGGTGATCCGCGAGCGCGGTGCCTCCGCCTGCTCGCGGCGCATGAGATGCGTGCGCAGGCGCGCCACCAGCTCGTCGAACTCGAACGGCTTGATGATGTAGTCGTCCGCGCCGAGCGCCAGCCCCTCAGCACGGTCGCAGAATCTCGTCCCGGGCCGAGAGGAACAGGATCGCCCCCGGGAAGCCGCCCTCCCGCAGGGACCGGCAGACGTCGTGGCCCGACCCGTCCGGGAGGTTGATGTCGAGGAGCACGGCGCCGGGCGCCGGATCGTGCGCCGCCTTGAGCGCCTCGTCGACGCAGGCGGCGGTCCCAACCTCGAACCCCTCGGCTTCGAGCCCCCGGGCCAGGAGGCCGCGGATGTCGATGTCGTCCTCGACGATCAGGATCCGCGTCATGCGGCCGACTCCCTAACCTGCGCGTCCCCGGCGGCGCCACCGGCCAGGCCGGACTCCCATGCCGGATCGAGGGCCGGGATGTCCAGGCTGACACGGGCTCCGCGGCCCTCCGGCCCGGCGCCGAGCCGGATGGTGCCGCCGTGCTGCTCGACGATCCAGCGCGCCAGGGCGAGGCCGATGCCAAACCCGGTCTCGTCGGGGCCGGCGCCCGAACCGCGCCGGAAGCGCTCGAAGAGTTCGGCCTCCGATGCGCCAAAGCCCGCGCCGTCATCCGTGACGGTAATCCGCCCGATCGGTCCAGGGCCGGCGGCAAGGGCGACCTCGACCCGGGTGAGACCGGTGGCGTGGCGCATCGCGTTGTCGACGAGGCTCTCGATCGTCTGGCGGATCCACTCGCGGTCGGCGACACATTCCACGTCCCGCGTGCCCGGATCCAGCGTCAGGCCGACTCGGCGGCGCACCGCTTCGGAGGCCATGTTGTCCATCGCTTCCGACAGGACGAGGGCGAGACCGAGGGGTCGCTTGTCGAACTCGATCTCGCCCGATTCGGAGCGGCAACCCGCAGCAGATCCTCGACGCGCAGCTTCAGCCGCTGCGCCCGCTTCTTGATGGTGGCGAAGACCGGTCCCGGATCGGACACCCGGGACGCGCCCCGCAGCGCCAGGTCACACTCGCCCAGGATCACGGTCAGGGGCGTGCGGAGCTCGTGGCTGACATCGGCGAAGAAGCGGCGCCGTGACTGGTCGACGGCTTCCAGCCGGGCGTTGGCGGCCCGCAGGTCGGCGGTGCGCGCCGCCACGGTATCCTCCAGCGCAGCCCGATCGGCCGCGACCCGCGATTCCCGCCGGGCGAGGCGGGCGGCCATGCGGTTGACGTTGGTCATCAGCAAGCCGAGTTCGTCGCGGGTCGCCACCGAGAGGCGCGTGTCGAGGGCGCCGTGGCCGATAGCGCTCGCGGCGCGCCGGACCTCCTCGATCCGGGCCAGCGTCGGCCGGGTCACGCCGCGGTAGAGGATCGCCAGCAGGACCAGGGCCGCCGCCACGGCGGCGGCGGCGGCGAGGCGCAGGCGTGCGGACAGCGCCCGCGCCTGTTCGGAGCCGAGGGCCATGCTGCGCCGCTCGGCCTCGATCAGGAAGGAGAGCGGCTGACCGGTCATGGCGCCGAAGCCGTTGAGGGCGCCCTTGATCGCGTCCTGGCGCCGCTCCGAGTCGGTCTGGCGGCTGATCAGCGCCACCTGCCGGTCGAGGACGGCACGGGCAGCCCGAAGCTGCGCCATCGGACGGGTGCGCGCCGCGTACTGCATCCGGTCGGCCGGGTCGTCGCTCGGCGGGAAGCTCTTGGCGAGCGCCTCGTCCACGGTCGTCAGCGCGCGGTCGGCATTGTCGCGGGCGATCGCCATCGCCTCGGGCTGGCCATCGGGATTGCCCACCGTCTCGACGGCTGCCAGTCCGAACTGCGTGAGGCGGCCGGACAATTCGGCCAGCAGTTCCAGGCGCCGCTGCGCCTCCAGGGTGCGGTCGACGGTGCGCTCCGCGGCGCCGATCGCCGCGAGCGCGGCAGCGGCGGCCAGCATCACCACGATGGCGGTGCCCCCCAGCAGCAATGCGAAGCGGACCTTCAGCGAGCGCATCGGACCTGCCCCGCTCTCAATGCCGGGACGAGCATGGCACTGCCCGGTCCCGAAACCAAGATGCCGTCACAGGTCCTTCGGCAGGCTGCCTTTGGCGGCGCAGCGCCAGCGCTCGACATGCCATTCGGGATGCGCGGCCTGCCAGGTCGCCAGCGCGCTCTGCGAGTTGCGCAGGCACACGAACGGGCTCGATGTCTCGAACGACATCTCGATCCGGTCCTCGCGGCAGGTCGAGGGCTGGGCGACGAGGCAGATCGACAGCAGCAGCAGCATGGGCGCGTTTCCGGGCTGCCGGCCTCGAACGGGCCGGCTTGGGCCGGACCATAAAGCGCGTCCACGCCCGTTGCCCAGGCGGCGTCAGGCCGCGACCCAGATCTCACCCTTGGCGATCGTGGCGAGGTCGCCGGAATAGCGGCGCAGCGGCTTGGCCAGGAGCTCGGCGTGCTCGGCGCTCAGCCCGCGCAGGGCCGTCGCCAGCAGCCGCAGGAACACGAGGTCGTGCGTCCCGGTCTCCACGAAGGTCGGCGCCAGCCGGCCATGGGCGCCGAGGAGGAGCGTCCCGCGTCGCATGCCGAGGCCGGGATGGTCGCCCACCGCCAGGGCCGCCAGGGTGCCGGCGATCATGCGTGAGCCCGCGTAGGCGCCCGCGCGGCCGGCCACGATGGTCCCGCGCCGCATCCTGTCGCCGAGATGGGCGCCCGCCGTGCCGCGGATGATCAGCGTCGCCCCGTCGAGGCCCGCCTTGGCGGCGTAGACCGCGCCGCCGGCGTGGTCGCCGGCGTCACCCGCGATCGTGATCGTGCCGCCGGTGGCACCGGAGGCCGCGTAGGGACCGGCATTGCCGGAGACCGTCACGCTGCCGCCGGCCATGCCGGCGCCGACCCGCTGGCCGACGTCGCCCGTGACCCGGATCGCGCCTTCGGACAGGCCGGCACCGACACGGTCCAGGCGCTCGTGCCCCCCTCGATGGTGAGGGTGTCGGACCCGTCGAGGGAGACGGAAAAGCAGTCGCCGAGGCGCACGCCGGTCCGCGTGGTCCCGACCTCCAGGCGTTCGGCCTCGCCGGCCGAGAGACGACTCAGCGACAACGGATTGATGGCGAGGAAATCCAGCCGTTCGGGGGGCGCCTGTCGCAGGGTGAGGGTGCTCACGGCTCAGCCCTCCGGCTTGGCGTCGTCGCGCGCGATCAGGTCGCGCAGGTGATAGTGGTGACGGCCGAGATTGCCGCCGTAATTGCCGGCGGTGACGGCGATCAGCCCGTGCTTGCCGCCGATCTCGGTCGCGGCGTGCAGGCCCGCGCGCATCGAGTCGGACACGCCCTGCGAGGCTCAGCGCGTCGATGACGATCTCCAGCACCACGCCGCAATCCGGGGGAAGCGCCGAGCCGGCGCGGCCCTTCAGGGTCGGGCAATAGGCATCGTTGGTGGAGGCCATCATGCCCTTCGTCCGTCCGCCGACCTTCGAGCCGGAGCGGACGATGCCGCCGGGGAACGGCAGGATCGCGCCCGGCACCGCCTTGGCGGCCTCCACGGCGATCTCGGCGACCTTGAGCGTCTCGGCGTGGGTGCGGCCGAGGAACAGCAGGTTGCCGCCGCCGACCGCGCCGTCCACGGCCCGGACGGTGTCCTCACAGAGGAACTCGCCGTCCATCACCGGGATGCGCCAGTAGCGCCGCGCCTTGCCGGAGGCGTCGGGCAGGCGCTTGGCCACCGCGAAGCCGTCGCCGAAATAGCGGATCGCGCCGCCGAGCTTGATCTTGGTCGGCCCATCGACGCCCGCGTAGCAGGCGGTGCCCGGGCAGGTGAGGATGCACTGGCCGACGCGCTTGATCAGCTGCTCCTTGAGGCCGTTCGGCTCGAAGCCGAACAGGAGGATGCGCACGCCCGGGCGCCCGTCCGGAGTCTCCTCGGGCGAGAGCTCCGCGTCGATGCCGGCCTCGGCGCCGCAGCCGATCACCGAGGTGGCGAAGCCGGTCATCGTGGTCGCGGCGATCATCGCCCACTTGGCGGTGTCGTTCGTGACGATGATGGCGGTCCCGGCCACATCGAACGCCTCCGCGAAGGTGTCGACCACCGGGATGCCGTTGAGGGTGAGGTCAGACATCGTTCTTCCCGCGGCTCGCCCCGCTGATCACACCCGGCATGGCACCGCCTCGAAGTTCTGCGCGCCCTCGCCGAAGGCCGCGTCGGGCACGGCGAAACTGTCGAGCCCCTCGCCGAACCGGTCCGTCAGGTAGGCGTCGGCCCGCTTCGCCATGGCCTTGTCGGACTCGACGGTGAGCGACAGCGTGCGGCCGGCACGCCACTCGACCACCTCGCCGTCCTCCACTATCGGCACGCCGTCCTTCAGGACGAGCTTGGCGGCGGTGAACATCGCGGTGCGGTCGGTGTCGTCGCGGTAGACCGCGACGTCGGCCCAGGCGCCGGCCCGCAGGTGGCCGCGGTCGGCGAGGCCGAGGAGCTTTGCCGGTCCGGACCGGGTGAGCTGCGCGATCTCCGAGAGCGTGTACTCGCGCTCCAGCCCGGGGAGGCTCGAGCGCTCGCCGACCACGCTCGGCAGCGTCGCGATCTCGCGGTCGCGCTCCGACTTGTCCATCAGCAGGTGGATGATGCGCGGGTACTGGGTGAACGGGCCGCCGTTCGGGTGGTCCGTCGTCAGGATCGTCCGCTCCGGGTCGGTGGAGAGCAGCATGATCTCCAGGCCGATCGCCCATTGCAGGGAGCTGGTCGGGCCCCGGGGCCGGTACAGGAACGGCACCACGCCGCCGCCCTCGGCGTCGCCCGCGTTCAGGACCCACTTCTTCGGCTTGGCGCCCTTCCGGCCGGCGAACTGGCGGAGGATGTCGAGGGACACCGTCACGGTCTGGCCGAACACCACCTGCCCGATATCGAGGGTGGCGTTCGGGTTGTCGGTGATCGCCTGGGCGATGCGCTCGGCGGCCGAGCGGAAGCCGCCGGTGCCGGGATTGGCCGGATCGACCGCGCCGTAGGCGTAGAACTGCGCGTGGGCGAAGTGGATGCGCCGGCCCTCCGCCGCGTCGAGCGTCGCCATGAAGCTGTCGTCGGCGCCGGGCAGGCCGAGGTTGTTGCAGTGGACGTGCAGCGGGTGCGGGACGCCGATCTCCTCCACCGCGTCGAGGAGCGAGCCCATGATCTGCCGGGTCGAGAGCCCGTAGCAGGGGATCTCGTCGTCCAGCGAGAGCCGGAGGGCGCCGTCCTTGAAGGCCGAGGCGCCGCCCGCGTTGATGCACTTGACGCCCAGCCCGCGCGACTGGGCGACCGCCAGGGCGACGAGGTCGCGCACGGCGTTGCCGCCCTGGCGTTCGCGCAGGAGCTGCAGAAGCTGGTCGTCGTTGCCCATCACGGTAAGCGCGCCGCGGTCGAGCAGCGGGATGTCGGCGAGTTCGAGCTGCGTGCCGAGGGCGTGGGTCGGCGGCATCGCCGGCTCGACAGCCGTGGTGTAGCCCATCCGCGCGTAGGTCGAGCCGATCCAGGCCGCCGCCCCGCCCGCATGGGCGAAGGGATGGCCGTCGGGCGCAGATTCGCTGACGTAGAGGTCGGGCAGGAGCAGCCGCGAGGTGATCACGTTGCCGCCGGCGATGTGCGAGTGCACCTCGACGCCGCCGGCCATGACCACGCAGCCCGCGGCGTCGATCACCGCGTCGGGCTCGCGTCCCGGCGGATCGATGACGCGACCGTCCTCGATCCAGACGTCGCCCACGGAATCGCGGGACGCGGTCGGATCGACGACGCGCCCGCCCCGGATCACGCTCAACATGCGGAGTCACTCCTCGACGCGGCCTGCCCCGTGATCAGGCGCTCCTTGAGGGCACCCAGCACCGATGCGGCCGACGGCAGATCCGACGGCGCCGAGGCCGGCCGGAAGGTCAGCGCGGCGCGCGGCTCGTTCCACAACACGCCGCCGTGGTCGCGGCCGGGCTCGCCCACCAGGATCACGACGTCGGCAGACTGCGCCGCGCCATCCGCGACAAGCGCCACGGACGGCACCGCGGAGAGCCAGTCCGGCCGCGCCACCGGGACGGCGCCGAGCCACAGGACGGCGTCGGCCTCGCCCGCGGTGACCTGGCGGGCGGCGTCGAACCGCCACGGATCGTGCTCGGGAACGCGGCGGCCGAAACCGCTCCGCGGTGCCTGTCCGGTCGTCCAGGCCGAGACCGGCACGACGGCCCGGTCCTGACCCACACCGCCGACGGCGAGCGTGAAGCAGCGCGTCGTCTCGCTGAGCTCCATGGCGAGGCCCTGGAGCATCTCGACGCCGACTTCGCCGAGTTCCGCGGGATCGTAGAGGAGGACGCCGTACTGGGCGGCTCCGAGCCGGGCGGCGATCTGGCCGGGCAGCGTGTCACCCGCGAGATGGCCGCGGGCGTAGGCGCGCAGCTCGCCGATCGCCTCCGGCAGCCCGCCGTCGGCGGGCCACGCCAGCGACGCCGTGGCGTTCGCGCCGATGGCCAGCACCTCGCGATCCGATCCGGCGGCGCGGCCGCGCGTGGGCTTCGCGTCGATCAGGCGCTTCAGGAGCGGGGACTGCCAGACCGAGGCGCCCACCGCCAGAACCACGTCGGCGCGCCCGACGGCTTCGGCGGGCGTCGAGGTCAGGGCGCCGACCCGGCTCAGCGAGCCGAGTTCGGCATAGGTCCCGGCCGATCCGGCCGTATCCACGGAGGCGCCGATGCGCCCCGCGAGGTCATACGCCGCGCGGATCGCGGCGACGTCGGCGCTGAGGCCGGCGATCACCGGCGCCCGCGCCTTGGCGAGCAGGGATGCGGCCGCCTCGATGGCGGTGCCCGCGTCCGTCGCGCCACCCTTCACCCAGGCTGCCATGCTCCCTCACGCAACGTTCTTGCTTAATTTCGGAGCGGGCGACGGCCGTAAGACCGGACGAAGCGGGTGTCCCTCGAACCAGAGAGTTCCCCACCGAATCGGAATGGCTCGTCCGCCCGGGATGTCCGGGCAGGCGGCAAACTCGGCGCGCCGTCGCGGGGCCTAGGTTTGCATTCATCCGCCCACCGCGGCAAGGGGGTCCCGTCGTTCAACCTCACGATCCCGTTGCCCCGGCGGCGCGCGGCGTGGGACAAGCACGCCGGTCATGCGGCCTGCCGGCGGGATTCGAGGGCATTGAGTTGGGCGAGGTCCCCGAGCGGAACGCAATGATGGCGGTCGATGGCGTGCGGGTCGAGGCGCCGGCGCGACTCCATTTCGGTTTCCTGGACCTGCACGGTGGGCTCGGCCGCCGCTTCGGCAGCATCGGCCTCGCCATCGACGCGCCGTCCCTGGCCCTGACCGCCCGCCGGTCGGCCCACCCTGCGGTGGCCGGTCCGGAGGCCGACCGGGTTCGCGGCTACGTCGCCGCCGCTGCGGCGCATCTCGGCCGGGGCGCGGACGTGGCGATCACCGTCGAGCGGGTGATCCCGGCCCATGCCGGCTTCGGCTCCGGCACGCAGCTCGCGCTCGCCGTGGCGGCCGCGATGGCGCGCCTCGACGGCGCGCCCTTCGCCCCGGACGCGTTCGCGGCCTCCCTGGACCGGGGCAACCGGTCCGGCGTCGGCCTGTGTGCCTTCACGGAGGGCGGCCTGATCGTCGACGGCGGTCGCGGGCCGGATGGGGGACCGCCCCCCGTCATCGCGCGGCTGCCCTATCCCGAGGCGTGGCGGATCGTGCTGATCCTCGACCCGAGCACGGCCGGGGTGCACGGCGCCCGCGAGGTCGAGGCGTTCCGTGACCTGCCCCGGTTTCCCGAGGCCCACGCGGCGGAGATCTGCCGGATCGCGCTGATGCAGGTCCTGCCCGCCGTCGCCCTGGCCGAGCCGGAGGGGTTCGGGGCCGGGATCACCCGCATCCAGACCCTGATCGGGGACCATTTCGCGCCCCACCAGGGTGGCCGGTTCGCCAGCGACGCGGTCGCACAGGCGCTCGCCCAGGTCGCCGCGCAGGGCGTCGCAGGGTACGGCCAGTCCTCCTGGGGACCGACCGGATTCGCGCTGGTGCCGTCCGAGGTCGAGGCCCGCGCCCTGGTGGCGAGCCTCGACCGGGGCGGCCCGCTCCGGTTCCTCATCGCCCGGGGCCGGAACCGCGGCGCATCGGTCACCTCACTGGCTTGAGCCCGAGGTCCCGGGCTTGACCCGAAGCACCGCTCCGGGTTTGGACGTTGGCAGGCGCCTCTTTCGCGCGCCGCATGAGGATTTCATGGCCCGCTCGATCCTCCACATGCTGACGCCGCTCCGGCATATGAGCCCGTTCGACGTGAACATGGCCGTGGATGCCGGCTTCGAGACGGTGGTGACCTACACCGAGGTCAGTCTCGCCGACGTGGTCTCGCTGACCCAGGATTCGATCTTCTCGCGGTCGCCGGCCGACGGGACGCGCACCGGCATCTTCATCGGCGGCAAGAACGCCGAGGACGCCCTCGACATGGTCGACCGCGCCAAGAAGGCCTTCGTGCCGCCGTTCGTGAACCACGTCTTCGCCGACCCGGCCGGCTCGTTCACTACCGGCGCCGCCATGGTGGCGCAGGTCTCCCGCGCCCTGCGTCAGAAGTTCAACACCGACCTTACGGGCAAGCGCATCGTGATCTTCGGCGGAGCCGGCGTCGTCGCCTACGTGGCGGCCGTGATCGGTGCCCTCCAGGGCGCCAGCACCGTTCTGGTCGGCCACGACGGCGAGGAGCGGGTCTCCAAGATCGCCTTCACGATGAAGTGGCGCTTCGGCATCGAGGTCGGAGCGGTCGACGGGACGACGCCGGACGATCGCCGCGCCGCGATCCGCGACGCGGACGTGATCCTCTCCGCCGGGCCGGCAGGCATCCCGATCCTCACCGCGGAGGATCTGGAATCGGCGCCGAAGCTCCTGGTCGCCTCGGACGTCAACGCCGTGCCGCCCGCCGGCATCGCGGGGATCGACGTCAACGCCGTCGACGTGGCGCTGCCCACCGGCAAGGGCGTCGGCATCGGCGCGCTGGCGGTCGGCAACGTCAAGTATCAGACGCAGCGGCGGCTGTTCGACCGGATGCTGGCGTCGGATACGCCCCTCTGCCTCGATTTCCGCGACGCCTACGAGCTCGCAGTGGAGATCGCCGGCTAGGACGTTCCGGACCGTCCCCGGATGGCGGATCCGGTCCTGATCGCCGCACAGGCCGGGCGCGCCCTCGCCGAGGCGGCGCGCCGCGCCGGACTTCGCCCCTACGTGGCCGACCTGTTCGGAGACTCGGACACGCAGGCCGCGTCCGAGGCTTACCGGCCGCTGCCGGGCCGGTTCGGCTCCGCGCCGGCCGCGGAGGCGGTGGTGGCCGCCCTCGACTACCTCGCGGGAGCCGCCGGCCGGCCGGTCGGGCTCGTCCTGGGCAGCGGATTTGAAGACGCGCCGGACCTCGTCGGGCGTCTCGCGGCCCGGCATCGGCTGCTCGGGGCTTCGGCCGACATCATCGCGAGCCTGAAGGATCCCCGTGCCTTCGCGGCGCTCTGCGCGCGCCTGGACGTGCCGCATCCCGCCGTCACGGTCGAGCGGCCGGCAGCACCATCAGGCTGGCTGCTGAAGCGGGCGGGGGGCAGCGGCGGCAGCCACATCCGGCCGGCCACAGGCTCACCCGCACCGCGAGGGCACTACTTCCAGGCCCGCGTACCAGGTCGGCCGCACGCCCTCAACTTCCTGGCCGACGGCCGCAGCATCCGCATCCTCGCCGTCACCGAGCAATGGTGTTCACCGTCTCCGATACGGCCCTACCGCTACGCCGGGGCGCTGGCGCGCGGATCGGGCGAAGCCCCGGCCCTCGACTCGGCGCTCGTTCATGCCGTCGCCGCCGGCATCGAGCGGATCGTCGCCGCCACCGGGCTGCGGGGTTGGCCAGCGCCGACCTGCTGGTCGACGGCGCCGACTGGTGGCTCACCGAGATCAATCCGCGCCCCGGCGCGACGCTCGACATCCTCGACCGGCGCGCGACGCCGCTGTTCGCGGCCCACATCGCGGCGTGCCTCGGCCCCATCCCGGAGACCGGCCCGCAACCGGCGGATGCGGCGGCCGCGCAGATCTGTTACGCGGACCGGGAGCTTGCGCCAGTCCCGGACCTCGCTTGGCCGGACTACGTGCGCGACCGCCCGTGCCCCGGCTCGGTGGTCCGCCGCGACGCGCCGCTCTGCACGGTGCTGGCCGAAGGCGCGGACCGGGCGGAGGTGCTCGCCCTGTTGGAAACGCGGATGGCGCGCCTGCGGGCCGTCCGCGCGGCGAAGACAACACACCCCGAGGAAGCCCCGTGATGAGTGCCAGCCAATCCTATCCCAGCATCAACGCGCTTGCGGCGCCGCTGATCGAGCGCTTCGTGGCCGACGCGGCGACGCTGCGGCTCTCCGTGTCGCAGGCAGCCGGCGGCGCCCGGATGGTCGATGCCGGCGCCCAGGCGAAGGGATCGATCGAGGCTGGACGTCGCATCGCCGAGATCTGCCTCGGCGGGCTCGGCACCGTGACCATCGTGCCGAGCGGGCCGATCGCGTCCTGGCCGTATTCGGTCACGGTCCATTCCGCCGACCCGGTTCTGGCCTGCCTCGGCAGTCAGTATGCGGGCTGGAGCCTCGCGGACGAGACGGGCGATTCCGGCTTCTTCGCCTTGGGCTCGGGTCCGGGCCGGGCGGTTGCGGCTGTCGAGGACCTCTACCAGGAGCTCGGCTTCCGCGACACCGCCACCCGGACCGCCCTGGTGCTGGAAGCGGCCGGCGGCCCTCCCGACAGCGTGGTCGCCAAGGTGGCCGAGGCCTCCGGCCTGCGGCCCGAGGACCTGACCTTCATCTACGCGCCGACCCAGAGCCTCGCGGGATCGACCCAGGTCGTGGCGCGCGTTCTCGAGGTGGCCCTGCACAAGGCCCACACCGTCGGCTTCGATCTGCACGCCATCGTGGACGGGATCGGCTCGGCACCGCTGTCGCCGCCCCACCCGGATTTCATCAAGGCGATGGGCCGTACCAACGACGCGATCATCTACGGCGGGCGGGTGCAGCTGTTCGTGGATGCCGACGATGCCGACGCCAGGCAGCTCGCCGAGCAGCTGCCGTCCACCACGTCGAGCGACCACGGGGCGCCCTTCGCCGACATCTTCGGACGGGTGAACGGCGACTTCTACAAGATCGACGGCGCCCTGTTCTCGCCGGCCGAAGCGATCGTCACGTCAGTGCGCACCGGCGCCACCTATCGCGGCGGGCGCCTGGAGCCGACCCTGGTGGACGCGTCCTTCACCTGAGGCGCCACCGGGCTCCCGGACCGTGATCGCGCGCGAGAGCAGCAGAAGGACGGCCCGGGCGCGCACGAGAGGCATCCTCTCCCGCGCGGGAGAGGACGGGGGCAGGGATCGGATCGGCCCGAAACGGCCGGTGCCGGCCCTTCCGTCCCGCTCAGGCTCCAGGAGCACCCTCCGTTCCGGAGCGTGCCAGTTCCCATGGCCCACCCCGCAGGCGGGCCTTCCGTATGACGATCAGGACGACCATGCGCATCGGGCTCGCGGCCGATAACGGCACCTGGCACAAGACCCGCCTTCTCGCGGCCCTGCGCGCGTGCAGTGTCGAGCCGGTGCTGTTCTCCCTCGCCGACGTGGCCGTCGTCACCGGCGGCGGCGAGCCTCTGCGGGTGCCGGGCTTCCCGGATTCGCTGCCGGACGGCGTGCTGATGCGGACCATCGCGGGCGGCACCTTCGAGGCGACGACGATGCGGCTCGGCGTGCTGCACGCCCTGGTGGCGGCCGGCGTCACCGTCTGGAACGCGCCGACCGCCATCGAGCGCTCGGTGGACAAGGCGGCCACCTCGCTGCTCATCGACCGGGCCGGGCTTCCGACACCCGCGACCTGGGTCTTCTCGAAGCGTGAGGCGGCCGCATCCCTCGTCGCCGCCGAGGCGCGGCCGGGCGCGCCCCTGGTGCTGAAGCCGCTGTTCGGTTCGCAGGGCGAGGGGCTCGCCCTCATCGAACGGCCGGAGGACCTCCCCGACGAGGAGGCCGTGGCGCGTGTCTATTACCTGCAGCGCTACGTGCCCCGCCGCGACGGACTGTGGCGGGACTACCGGGTGTTCGTCTGCGACGGGCGTGCGATCGCCGGCATGATCCGCGAGGGCGACGGCTGGATCACCAACGTCCATCGCGGCGGCCGGCCGCTTCCCTGGGCCATGCCGCGGGCCGCCGCCGAGCTGGCCGAGGCGGCGGCCGCCGCGGTCGGCGTCGACTATTCCGGCGTCGACCTGGTCGAGGACGGGGAGGGGGTTCTCGGTCCTCGAAGTCAATTCCATGCCGGCGTGGTCGGGCCTCCAGACCGTGTGCGAGACCGACATCGCCGCCGCGGTCGTGCGCGGCTTCCTCGCCGCCGTCCGCGGTGCCAGCCGTCCCCGGCTCGTGGTGGCATGAAAGGGCTCGACCCCGCCTTGATCGGCACGCTCTACCGGGCGGCCTGCCTCGCGGAACTCGACGCCCTCAAGCCCGGCAACGTCCACGCCTATGCCCCGGGGCACCGCATGGTGCTGGACGATTTCGTGACCAGCGCCGACGTCTCGGCGCCGGCCCTGGCCGAGACGGGGGCCGGGATCGGGACGCGGATCTGCGGCGGCGTCGCCGCCACGATGGCGGCAGTGGGCCAGAACACCAATCTCGGCATCCTTCTCCTGAGCGCGCCCCTCGCGGCGGCGGCCGAGCGGGGCACATCCGTCGCGACCGTGCTGGACACGCTCGACGGCGCGGATGCGGAGGCCGTCTTCGCGGCGATCCGCCTGGCCAATCCGGGCGGTCTCGGCCGCGCCGGCCGCCACGACGTCGCCGCCGCGGCGCCCACGTCCCTGCGCGACGCGATGGCGGAAGCCGCGGACCGCGATCGGATCGCCCGCGCCTACGTAACCGGTCTCGCCGATGTGCCGGCGATCGGCCTGAAAGCCCTGACAGAGGCCCGCGCCCGCGGGCTCGACCCGACCTGGTGCACGACCGCGATCCACCTCGCCTTCCTGCGGACGGTTCCCGACAGCCACATCGCCCGCAAGCACGGCCCGGACGCGGCCGAACGCATCCGGCAGGAAGCCGAGGCCGTCCTCGCCGGGATCGATCTCGCCGGGAGGCCTGTCGAGCCGCTCCTCGCCCTCGATGCCTCTTTGAAGGCCCGGAGCATGAACCCGGGGACGAGCGCGGATTTCACGGTCGCGACACTGTTCTGGGACGCCCTCGCCACCGCCGGCGCAGGACTGGCCTGACCCGCCCGCACGTTTCGGTGTCCCCGTGCCGGACAGATGGAAATTCCTTCGTGTCAGGGCCTTGCGCGGGTTGTGAGCCGCAGGACCCCGCTGTAGGGTCCGCCGCGCTGTCCGGCCCAACCGGCTCGGCCCATCCGGCTCGGCCGGCATGGTCGGGCGCCGATAACAAGGATGGCTTCCCGGCCGCGGCACCGCCCGGCGCGCGGCTTTATTTCGGAATCCAGGGAGAGACACCGAATGGCGAAGATCACCAAGGTTCAGGTCGGCGAAGCGCTCGTCGGCGACGGCAACGAAGTTGCCCACATCGACCTCATCATCGGACCGCGCGGCTCGCCGGCCGAGACGGCTTTCTGCAACGGCCTCGTGAACAACAAGCACGGCTTCACCAGCCTGCTCGCGGTCATCGCGCCGAACCTGCCGTGCAAGCCGAACACTCTGATGTTCAACAAGGTCACCATCAACGACGCCCGTCAGGCCGTCCAGATGTTCGGCCCGGCCCAGCACGGCGTTGCCAAGGCCGTGCAGGACGCAGTGGCCGAGGGCATCATCCCGGCGGACGAGGCCGACGACCTGTTCATCCTGGTCGGCGTGTTCATCCACTGGGAGGCGGCCGACGACGCCAAGATCCAGAAGTACAACTACGAGGCGACCAAGCTGTCGATCCAGCGCGCCGTCAACGGCGAGCCGAAGGCTTCGACGGTCACCGAGCAGCGCAACTCCGCGCAGCACCCCTTCGCCGCCAACGCTTAGATCGGGGACGGTCCTGGGCAGAGCGAGCCTCCGCCCGCACCGCGGGGCCTGCTCCAGCGACTGGCTTCGATCTTCCTTGGCCGATAGATAGGCCCCTGAACGGGACGGCTCGCGCCGTCCCGTTTTTTGTTTGTCGACCACGCCTTTGGCCCTCAGCGGCGAAGGATCGGTCCCGCTACTCCGCCGACCAGCGGCGCGAAGACAGCAAGGCCTTCGGTGTCGGGATAGACCCGCCGCGCGCGTGTGCCAGCCGGGACGCTTCTCTGCGCTCGCGATGACGGTTCGGGCCTGGTGTGGCGAAGATCCGTCGATCAGGGCAACCCCGTCACTGAGCCCGGTGCGCGAATGCGGCCCGCTGCAGAGGTCGTGGCATCGACCCCGGCCGCCTGCCAGAAGCGCGATACGGATAAGCGCAATCGACAGGGCGACGCGGCTTCGCGCGCATGCGCTGCGCGTTCACCGGCCTCACGCAGATCCTGAGGCGCCGCGCGCCTCGGCATTCGATGGCCGCCGCCGCCATGCCGAGCTCAAGACCAAGCTTGGCCCTCCGCTTCCCGTTGTATTCGCGGCAGCCCCACACGAAGACTGAATACGCGGCGGGCGGACGATCGCCGCGGCCGATCACGATCCGTCGGCGTACCGAGCGATCCATGACGGAATCATCGGCTTCATCCAGACGGCTGAAGACGCTCCCACGCACGACACCATCCGGCGCCTGACGTTAGCCGAACCTTGGACCGTCCCTTCGAGGTGACGGAGCACTCCGGGCCCACCTTCGCCGCCGCCCGGTCCCGTCGCGACCCGAGATCCAGGCGCGCCGAGGCGCCGTCGCCTTCCGTCCCACCCTCCGGGACGCGCGGAGAAGCACCGCTTCGAGAACAAGAAAAGGGGCCGCCCTTCGGCGACCCCTTCCTCATCCGACAGGTGGATGGCGTGGACCTTAGAAGTCCATGCCGCCCATGCCGCCACCGCCCGGCATCGGGGGCGCCGCTGTCCTTCTTCGGCGCGTCGGCGACCATCGCCTCGGTGGTCACCAGCAGGCCGGCGACCGAGGCCGCGTCCTGCAGCGCGGTGCGCACGACCTTGGCCGGGTCTACGATGCCGGCCTGGATCATGTCGACATACTCTTCGGTCTGGGCGTTGAAGCCGAAGGTCTCCGAGGAGGTGTTGTCGGTGATCTTGCCGACAACGATCGAGCCTTCCACGCCCGCGTTCTGGGCGATCTGGCGCAGCGGGGCCTCGAGGGCCTTGAGGACGATCTTGATGCCGGCCTGGACGTCCGGAATGTCGGACTTCAGCTCGGCGACCGCCTTCTTGGCGCGCAGCAGCGCGGTGCCGCCGCCCGGGACGATGCCTTCCTCGACCGCCGCGCGGGTGGCGTTGAGGGCGTCGTCGACGCGGTCCTTCTTCTCCTTGACCTCGACCTCGGTCGCGCCGCCGACGCGGATCACCGCGACGCCGCCCGCGAGCTTGGCCAGACGCTCCTGCAGCTTCTCACGGTCGTAGTCCGAGGTGGTCTCCTCGATCTGCGCCTTGATCTGCGAGATGCGGCCCTCGATGTCGGACTTCTCGCCGACGCCGTCGATGATCGTGGTGTTCTCCTTCTCAATCCGCACGCGCTTGGCGCGGCCGAGCATCGGGAGCGTCACGTTCTCCAGCTTGATCCCGAGATCCTCGGCGATCATCTGGCCCTTGGTCAGGATCGCGATGTCCTCGAGCATCGCCTTGCGGCGGTCACCGAAGCCCGGCGCCTTCACGGCCGCGACCTTCAGGCCGCCGCGCAGCTTGTTCACCACCAGGGTCGCCAGGGCCTCGCCCTCGATGTCCTCGGCGATGATCAGGAGCGGCTTGCCGGTCTGGACCACGGCCTCGAGCACCGGCAGCATCGCCTGGAGCGAGGAGAGCTTCTTCTCGTGGATGAGGATGTAGGGGTCCTCGAGCTCGGCGACCATCTTCTCCGCGTTCGTGATGAAGTACGGGGAGAGGTAGCCGCGGTCGAACTGCATGCCCTCGACGACGTCGAGTTCGGTCTCGGCCGTCTTGGCCTCCTCGACCGTGATCACGCCCTCGTTGCCCACCTTCTGCATGGCGTGGGCGATCATCTCGCCGATCTCCTTGTCGCCATTGGCGGAGATCGTGCCGACCTGGGCGACCTCGTCGGAGGTCGAGACCTTCTTGGCGCGGGCGATGATGTCCTTCACGGCGGCCTGGGTGGCGAGGTCGATGCCGCGCTTCAGGTCCATCGGGTTGATGCCGGCGGCGACGTACTTGGCGCCCTCGCGGACGATGGCCTGGGCCAGCACGGTCGCGGTGGTGGTGCCGTCACCCGCGATGTCGTTGGTCTTCGAGGCCACTTCGCGCACCATCTGGGCGCCCATGTTCTCGAACTTGTCGGCGAGCTCGATCTCCTTGGCGACGGTGACGCCGTCCTTGGTGATGCGCGGGGCGCCGAAGCTCTTCTCGATCACGACGTTGCGACCCTTCGGGCCGAGCGTCACCTTCACCGCATCCGCGAGGATGTCGACGCCGCGCAGCATCTTATCGCGGGCGTCGGCGGAGAAACGAACGTCTTTCGCTGCCATGGTTTGCCTCTTGTCTGGTTGGGTTCGACCCCAAGACCCCGCGGGGCCTCAAAGGGTGGAGACGGACGATCCGATCAGAGGGCGACGACGCCCATGATGTCGGATTCCTTCATGATCAGGAGGTCCTGACCGTCGATCTTGACTTCGGTGCCGGACCACTTGCCGAACAGGACGCGGTCGCCGGCCTTCACGTCGAGCGGGTTGACGCGGCCGGCCTCGTCGCGGGCGCCGGGACCGACGGCGATGACCTCGCCCTCCTGCGGCTTCTCCTTGGCGGTGTCCGGGATGATGATGCCGCCCTTGGTCTTCTCTTCGCTCTCGATGCGACGGACGACCACGCGGTCGTGCAGCGGACGGAACTTCATGAGCTGCCCTCTTGCTTCAGGTCTGGAGTTGGCGTTGATGCGGCCGGCGAGGCCGCTTGCAAACTCGACTGTTAGCACTCTGTCTCGGCGAGTGCCAAAGACGTCGGCGAGATAGGCTCGGCGCGCTCGGGAGTCAAGGCTGTCGCACCCCCGCGCGACGGCGTGATGACCGGCCTTTCCCTTTCCCCCGACGGATGACGAGACCCCATGCTGAGCCTGCACGGACCCGAGGGCTCGCTGGCGCCGGACCCCGGCGGGGCCATCCCGCCGGACGCCGTCTGGCTCGATCTCAAGGATCCGAGTTCCGAGGAGGCGGCCGCCGTGGAGGCAGCCACCGGCCTGCGCATTCCCTCCCGGGAGGCACTCGCAGAGGTTGAAACCTCCAGCCGCCTGCGGCGGGTGAAGGCCGGTCTTTCGGTGTCGACCCCGATGATTACCTTCGAGCGCAGCGACTCACAATTGAAGCCCTTGGGCTTCCTGCTGTCGAAGGACCGGCTGGTGACCGTGCGCTTCCACGATCTGCGCGCGTTCGATTCCGCCGGAAAGCGGATCGCCGACGGCGACGGCAGCGTCACCCCGAGCGGGGTCTTCCTGGTGATCCTGGAAGAGCTCGTGGACAGCCTCGCCGATGCCCCGGAGGACATGGGATCGGACCTCGACAGCCTGTCGACGCGGATCTTCGATTTCGATGTCCGCGGCGTCGAGCGGCGGCGCCTGGAGAGCCCGCCGCCCCGGCGCCGGGACCTCGCCCTGCGTCGGATCCTGCGGGGGATCAGCAACCGCGGGAAGGTCCTTGGAAAGATCCGCGCCAGCCTGCTGGGACTCGAGCGGATCATCCCGTTCGTGGCGGCGGCCTGCGACGGCATCGGCCTGCCGGACGATACCCGGTTCGAGACCATCAAGCGGGATATCGAATCGCTCGACGAGTTCGAGACGCGTCTCGCGGAGAACGTTCAGTTCCTCCTCGACGCGGCCCTGGGGCTCATCACCATCGAGCAGAATAACGTCTTCCGCGTGCTCACCGTCGTCTCGGTCGTCGGCGTTCCGCCGACATTGATCGCCTCGATCTACGGCATGAATTTCAAGCACATGCCGGAGCTGGAATGGACCCTCGGATACCCCTACGCCCTTGGCTTGATCCTGTTCAGCGCCGTCGCGCCGATGATTTATTTTCGCATTCGCGGATGGTTTTGATTTTTTGCGTTTCATATAGCATTAAGTTTTGTTATTCGTGCGTTCTGATGGCGCTCCTAGTCTTGAGAGCAATATTCTTTATTTGAACGGTGAGAACATTGAGATCTCGCTCGCTTCATGGATGAGCACGACTAAGCCGTCTGTACCAAGAACTCGTTCATTAGGGATGCCCCTGCTATTTGGGCCCGCGAGAAACGCGAGCCCGGCCATGTCGCCAAGGCGACCGGGGAGATCACACAACAGGTGTCGGCGATCCAGAGCGCCACCGGCGAGGCGGTCGGCGCCATCGAGATGATCACCGCGGCTGTGGGGGAACTCTCCAAACTGACCCTGTCCACGGCGGGCGCCGTCGAGGAAGCAGGCCGTCTCGACCCACAAGATGGCGGGCAATATCGGCGGCGTGTCCGAAGCCGACAGCGCCACCGGTCCATTCGCCCACGCCGTCCAGGGCATCGCCGAGAGCCTGACCGGCCATTCGGCCGGGCTTTCGGAGACCGTGACCCAGTTCATGAAGACGGCCTGATCGAGCGTGGGCCACATGCGATCGGCGGTACCACACCGACCGAGCCGTTCAGGCGGGCGCAGCGTACCGCGTCCGCTGTGTGCGCGGATCGCGCGCCGTCACGGCAAGGCGACCGGCCTCCTCCAGGCCGGCGACGGCCCGCAGCACCAGGGCGTGTTCCACACCGAAGGTGCGGGCGAAGGCGCGGCTGTCGCCGGGCAGGCCCAGTTCAAGGGCCGCCAGGAGGCCGGCCGCCAACGGGTCGAGGGCGGGATCGACGGCTGTGATCCGGTCGAGGGCGGCGACGAACGCCGCCTCGTCGGGCGTCCTGCTCACGCCGCCGCGCGCCCTGCAGCGTCACCAGCACCGACTTGGAGGTCGGCGTGTCGCTCTTGTCACCGAAGGTCGAGAGCGGCACCAGAACGTTCAATTCCGGGTAGTAGCCCGCGAGCGAACCCCTCGGCATGTCGAAGGGTACCAGGCGGAAATCTTCAACCCGCCGGGATGTGCCGTCCGCGTGGAGGCCGACGATGTCGACGCGCTCGCCCAGCCGGTCGCGGATCTCCGCGAGGTCGTCCGGATGGGCGAAGACCACCCGGCGCTCGCCGTACACACCCCGGTAGCGGTCATCCAGGCCGTAGATCGTCGTGTTGTACTGATCGTGGCTGCGGAAGGTTTGGAGCACGAACGTGTCCGGCGCCTTCTGCGCGGCCTGGTGTTCGGTCTCGGCCGGCAGCGCATCCGCCGAGAAATTGGCGCGGCCCGTTGCGGTCTCGAACACCCGCTCGGCGGCGAGGTTGCGCAGCATGAAGCCGCGTGGCTTGCGCACCCGGGTGTTGTAGCCGGTGAAGCCCGGGATCGTGGCGGCGATCGCCTCCCGGATGCGGTCGTAATCGGCGGCAAAGCCGGCCCAGTCGATGGCAGCCGAGCCGACCGTCGCCTGCGCCATCCCGGCGATGATGGCGATCTCGGAGCGCAGCTCCGCCGAGGCCGGCTTGTTGATGCCGCCCGACCCGTGGACCATGCTCATCGAGTCTTCGACGGTCACGATCTGGACCTTGCCCTCGGCGTTCCGGTCGATCTCGGTGCGGCCCAGGCAGGGCAGCAGGTAGCCGACCGCGCCGGGTACCAGATGGGCGTGGTTGAGCTTCGTGGCGATGTGCACGGTCAGCCGGCACGAGGCCAGCGCCTGGGCCACGACCGGCGTGTCGGGCGTCGCCCGCAGGAAGTTGCCCCCGAGCCCGATGAAGGCCTTGGACGTGCCGTCGCGCATGGCGCGGATCGCCGCGAGCACGTTGTGGCCGTGCCGGCGCGGCATGGCGAGGCCGAAATGCTGCTCCAGGGCATCCAGGAAGGCGGCGGGGGGCGCTCGTTGATGCCGACCGTGCGATCGCCCTGCACGTTGGAATGGCCGCGGACCGGGCACAGGCCCGCGCCGGGCCGGCCGATATGGCCCCGCAGGAACAGGAGGTTGGCGATCTCCCGGATCGTCGCCACCGAGTGGCGGTGCTGGGTCACGCCCATGGCCCAGGTAGCGATGACGCGCTGCGCTCCGAGATAGACGTCCGCCATGGCGGCGATCTCGTCCATCGCGAGGCCGGACTGGTCGAGGATCGCCTCCCAGGAGGTCCCCTCGACGGCCGCCCGGTAGGCCTCGAGCCCGTCGGTGTGATGCTCCAGGAAGGCGCGGTCGAGGGCGAGGGTCGGCCGGCCGCCAACGCCGCGGCGTCGCGGGCGAACACGATCTTGGCGATGCCGCGGAAGGCCGCCATGTCGCCGCCGGAGCGCGGCTGCAGGTAATGGCTCGCGATGGGGCGACTCGCGCCCCGCAGCATCTCGACGGTGTTCTGCGGGTCGGCGAACCGCTCCAGGCCGCGCTCGCGCACGGGGTTCAGCACGACGACCTGCGCCCCGCGCTCGGCCGCCCGACGCAGGTCGCCGAGCATGCGCGGATGGTTGGTGCCGGGATTCTGGCCGACGCAGAAGATCGCGTCCGCCTTCTCGAAATCCTCCAGCAGGACCGTGCCCTTGCCGATGCCGATCGCGTCGATCAGCGCGACGCCGCTGGCCTCGTGGCACATGTTCGAGCAGTCGGGGAAATTGTTGGTCCCGAAGGCCCGGGCGAAGAGCTGGTAGAGATAGGCCGCCTCGTTCGAGGCGCGGCCCGAGGTGTAGAACTCCGCCTGGTCCGGATGATCGAGGCCGCGGAGCGTCGCGCCGATCTCCGCGAAGGCCACCTCCCAGCTCACCGGCAGGTAGCGGTCGCTCGCCGCGTCGTAGCGCATCGGATGCGTGAGGCGGCCCTGGCCCTCGAGGGCGTAGTCGCTCCAGCCCCGCAGCTCGGTCAGCGTGTGCTTGGCGAAGAAGGACGGCTTCGTGCGCTTGTCGGTCGCCTCCCAGGAGACCGCCTTCACGCCGTTCTCGCAGAACTCGAAGGACGAGCCGTGCTCCGGGTCGCCCCAGGCGCAGCCGGGGCAGTCGAACCCGTCGGGCTGGTTGGCCTTCAGCAGGGCGCGGGCGCCGGTGAGGGGGGCGCGGCTGCCGAGCAGGTGCTTGCCGCAGCTCTTCAGAGCGCCCCAGCCGCCGGCGGCGGTTGAGCGCTTGGAAGACCCTTCAGACTGGGCCATGAACCGTCCTGGGATTGGTGGCGCGAAGGCTCTCGCAGCCGCGAGATAAGCGTCTCCGCGGCGCCCTCACAATGGCGCGCCTGCGCAGGCCCCTCATGCACGGGACACAGGCTAAGCTCCCGCTCCTTAAAGCCTTTCCAAACCGTAAGGGCTGCGATCGGCAGTCGGTGCAGCGGCCTGGACGACGGAGCGCGCGGCAGTCGCGGCTGGACGATCGGGCCGGCGCGAGCCGCTCCGCGTCCGCGGTGCTCGCGCGCGCGGTAAATCGACCTCGGGCGCCGATGGGCGCGTTACGGCTCGATGGCTCCGCCTCGCCCCTACGCAATACGGCATCGAGGCGATCGTCTTAATGTCGGGTCAGTCTCCGCGGGCGAGATCGGCGGCGTTACGTCCGACGGCCTGCCGGAGCGACGCGATCCCGTCCCGCTTCATGCGCTCCAGAAGTCCCGCCTTGATGCGCCCGACCAAACCCGGGCCTTCGTAGACGAGGGCCGAGTAGAGCTGCACGAGGCTCGCCCCGGCCAGGATCTTGGTCCACGCGGCCTCCGCCGAATCGATGCCGCCCACGCCGATCAGCGGCAGGGCGTCCCCGACCCGCAGGCGGGTCTGGGCCAGTATCCGGGTCGCCGGGCCGAAAAGCGGGCGGCCCGAGAGGCCGCCGGTCTCCCCGGCGAGCCCGCGCTCGCGGAGGCTCGCCGGCCGTGCCACCGTGGTGTTGGAGACGACCAGGGCCTGGACGCCGCGCCGCCGGGCGGTGTCGCAGACCGCGTCGAGGGCATCGAGCGCCATGTCGGGGGCGATCTTCAGGAAGATCGCCGCCTTGGCGCCGGCCGCGTCGCGGGCCTCGATCGTCCGGGCGAGCAGCTCGTCGAGGAAGGCCTCTCCCTGGAGGTCGCGCAGGCCGGGCGTGTTGGGCGACGACACGTTGACGGTGACGAAGTCCACCAGCGGCGCGAGCGCGGCCGTGCAGGCGGCGTAGTCGGCGAGGCGGTCGGTCGAGTCCTTGTTGGCGCCGATATTGACGCCGACGAGGCCCGGCCGCCCCCTCCGGGCGCGCAGCCGGTCGGCCACCACAACCAGCCCCTCGCTGTTGAGCCCGAAACGGTTGATCACCGCACGGTCGGCGGCGAGGCGGAACACCCGGGGCCGGGGATTGCCGGGCTGCGGCCGCGGCACGACCCCGCCGACCTCGACGAAGCCGAAGCCGAGACCGAGCAGCGCGTCCGGCACCCGCGCGCCCCTTGTCGAAGCCGGCCGCGAGACCGACAGGGTTCGGGAAGCGGCGGCCGAGGAGGTCGACGGCGAGCCGCGGATCATCGGCCGGAGGGGCTGCCGGGGGCAGGAGGGCCAGGGCGTGCAGCGTCAGGTCGTGCGCGCGCTCCGCGTCCAGACGGTGCAGCAGGGGCCGGACCAGGGGGAAGGCGGCTTCGATCATGCGGGCAGGATTCCGGCCGGGAAGGCATGCCGTCCATCCGACCCCAGCGGCATTTCGTCCACCGAAACAACCGCCGCGAGGGGGAGGGGT
Organism: Methylobacterium phyllosphaerae; assembly: GCA_050632685.1. Classification (GTDB taxonomy): domain Bacteria; phylum Pseudomonadota; class Alphaproteobacteria; order Rhizobiales; family Beijerinckiaceae; genus Methylobacterium; species Methylobacterium phyllosphaerae_A. The sequence goes on along the minus strand of JBOEFT010000002.1, from coordinate 1,835,309 downwards.
CCGTAGAGGTGTGGGAACAGCGCGCCGCCCCGGGAGGGCTCGTAGCGCAGGCGGTCCCCGAGGGTGTCGGCCGCGACGGCGACGAGGAGCAGGTCGCCCTGTCCCGCGAAATGACGGGTCGCCGTCTCGGCTACCTGGTCAGCCGTGGAGAAGTGGATGAAGCCGTCCTGCCGGTCGATCGGCGCGCCGGTGAATGCGCCGGCGGTCTCGGCCTCGCGCCACAGGGCGCGCGGGCAGATCTTGTAGATGAGCGGCATCGAAGCTCCTCGGAACCGACGCGTCGATAGAGGTGTCACGTGCCCGCGGCAACACCGATACCCAACGAGGATTCGAGGAGCGATTGCATTCTGCCGTCCGTAGTTCTACTTTCCTACGACTAGGCTGACCGTCATAGAGCCGTGTCCGGAGCGGGAAACCGTGTCCGGACTGCGCATCGTCAAGTATCGCCGCGCGTATCCGGCGGGTGTCGACCGCACCCGGCGGCAAGACCGTCTGCATGCCTCCGAGGCAGCCGGTTTCCGGCTGGTGAGACGGGGGCGCCTCCCCGCTCAGGGTGAGCTTCCGAGCCCGCTATGCTGTCGCACGAGCAGATCTGGAACGCCATCGACCGGCTCGCCGAACGGCACGGCTACTCGGCCTCCGGTCTCGCCCGCAGGGCCGGCCTGGACGCGACAAGCTTCAACCGCTCGAAGCGCGTCGGCGCCGACGGCCGCAAGCGCTGGCCCTCCACGGAATCGGTGTCGAAGGTCCTGGCCGCGACCGGATCGAGTCTCGACGAGTTCCTGCGTCTGATCGAGGCCCGGGAAATCCCGGCCCGGACCATGGTCCCGCTGATCGGTCTCACCCAGGCCGGGGCCGGCCGCCTGTTCACCGACGAGGGCATGCCCACCGGCGGCGCCGGTTGGGAGGAGATCGAGTTCCCCGACCTCGGCGAGGAGCGAGCCTTCGCGCTGGAGATCCAGGGCGATTCCATGCTGCCCCTGTTCCGGGACGGGGACGTCCTGATCGTCTCGCCGACGGCGAGCGTGCGCAAGGGTGACCGTGTCGTGGTCCGCCTGCACGGTGGCGAGGTCCTGGCCAAGGAATTGAAGCGGCGTACGGCGCGGACCGTCGAGCTGGCCTCGCTGAACCCGGAGCACGAGGACCGGATCCTGAATCTCGGTGAGATCGCCTGGATGGCCCGGGTCATGTGGGTGCGCCAGTAAGCCCGCGGACGACATAGCCGCTTCGCTTGGCCAGATCGCTTGGCCGCCTCGCTTGGCCATGACGCGGTTCGTCGCTATCGCTCACCCGTCGCGGACCTTCCGCATCCGCTGAGTGCGAAAGCAGCATGGAGCAGCCCGGGACGGATCAGAGCGCGGCCGAGGGCGGATCGCTCCCAGGCGAGGCCCGCACGCTCCTCGACGCGCTGCCGACGCCGAGCCTCGTGCTCGACGCGCAGGGCCGCATCCTCCACGCCAATCCCGCCCTGGCTCAACTCACCGGCTTCCCGGCGGAGACGCTCGTCGCGCGGGGCTTCGACCTGATCGTGGCGCCACGCGCGACACCGCTCGATATGACGCGGTCCGAAGGCCAGGATTTCCTGGCGGCGCGCGCCAACGGAAGCACCTTCTGGGGTGAACTGACGACGGCTCCCTTGCCCGACACCCTGTGCCGGATCGGCCAGATCCTGGATGTCACGCCGCGCCGCGAGGCCGAGGGCGCCCTGGCCCTCTCCCGGCAGCGCGAAGCGCTGGGGCTCCTGACCAACAGCGTGGCGCACGAGTTCAACAATTTCCTGCAGATCCTGATCGGCTACATCGACGGCCTGAAACGCCGCCTCGGCGACCGCCAGGAACCATTCATCCAGCGGGCGATCGCACGCTCGGCCGACGCCACCGAGCGGGCGGCGATCCTGACCCGGCACCTGCTGGCGTATTCCCGTCGCATCGCCCCCGACGTCCGGGCGGTCGACCTCGACGCGATCGTGGCGGATCTCGCCGCCCGCCTCGCCCCCGATCTGCCGGCGGGGATCCGGATCACCGTCGCGGCCACGCCGGGCCTGCCCCGGGCAATCAGCAATCCAACGCAGATCGAATTCGCCCTGCGGCATCTCGTCGCCAATGCCTGCGAGGCCATGCCCTCGGGGGGACCCTGACGCTGGCGACCTTCCGGATCGATCCCGGCGACCGCTCCCTGCAGCAGCCGAGCCAGGGCAGCGTCGGGATCACCGTCGGAGATACCGGGCAAGGCATGTCGCCGGAGATGCTCGCCCGGGCTCTGGCGCCGTTCCAGACGAGCCACGAGGCCGGGCGCGGCGCAGGCCTCGCCATCGTGCATGGGCTGATGAAGCGGCAGAACGGCACCATCACCATCGACAGCCAGCTGGGAACGGGGACCCAGGTGCGCCTCTCGTTCCCGGCAGCGCCGGAGCGCACGCTGCACTGAGCGATCAAAAACGAGATTCTGCCGCCGCCGGGCAGGACTAAAACCCGAGCCCGACCGTTCCCATATCGTCACTGGCGCAATGCGCCCTCCGGTTCTCGTCCTCAGAGGCGTGTACATGTTTACCGAGCTTTCGCGCCGCCGGCGCGCGGCCGCCCTCCTGGCGCTGGCCGCAGCGCTGACCGTCGCGGCACCCGTCGCCGAAGCCCGTCCGGGCGGTGGTGGATCCTTCGGGTCCCGGGGCTCGCGCACCTACACGGCGCCGTCCGCGACGCCGACCGCCCCGGGCGGCGGCATGTCGATGCAGCGCTCGCAGACCGCGCCGTCCCCCGGCATGGGCAGCCCCGGCATGCAGGCTCCGGCTGCGCCGGGCCGGCGCTTCGGCGGCGGCTTCTTCGCGGGCCTCCTGGGGGCAGGCCTGATCGGCGCGCTCCTCGGCGGCGGCTTCTTCGGGGGCCTCGGCGGTCTCGCATCCATGATCGGCCTGCTGTTCCAGGTCGGACTGGTCGTGCTCGTGGTGATGCTCGCCCTGCGGTTCTTCCGCCGCCGGAACGAGCCGGCTGGCGCCGGCGCACCCTACGCCCGCTCCACCCTCGACGGACCGCAGGGTCCGGGCGGCCCGATGGGCGGCGCTCCGGCCGGTCCCGCGGGCGGGATGTTCCGCGGCGGCCAGCGGCCCCGCAGGCGCGCCCGGTGCAAATCGGCCCGGCCGACTTTCAGGCCTTCGAGCGTCTTCTCGGGGACATCCAGGACGCCTATTCCCGCGAGGATCGGGTGACACTGGGCAACCTGTCGACGCCCGAGATGGTCGCGTATTTCGACGAGGAGCTGCGCAACAACGCGGCCCGCGGGGTGGTGAACAAGATCTCCGACGTGAAGCTGCTTCAGGGCGACCTCGCGGAATCCTGGGGTGAGGATCGCACCGACTACGCCACCGTGGCGATGCGCTATGCCCTCAAGGACGTGATGGTCGAACGGGCCGGCGGCCGCGTCGTCTCCACGGATTCGTCCGAGGCGACCGAGCTCTGGACCTTCCTGCGGCAGCCCGGCCGCGGCTGGGTGCTGTCGGCGATCCAGCAGACGCGCTGACCGCCACCGCGTCCCGGCCTCCGCGCCGGGGCTTCCGAGACATCCTTCAGGCCGGCGCCGTCACAGGCGGCGCCGGCTTTTCTGTGTGCGTCCCACAGGTTGGCGAGGGCGACGAAGCCCGCCACCGAGATCTCCTCCGCCCGCGCCGTCTCGGTCAGGCCCGCTTCGGCCAGGAGCGCCCCTGCGTCTTGCGTCAGCGCCTTGAGGCTCTGGCGCAGCATCTTGCGCCGCTGGCCGAACGCCGCCCGGGTGACGGCCTCCAGGGCACCGGCGCGGCAGGGCAGGGGCTCCGCCCGCGGCACCAACCGCACGACGCTGGACGTCACCTTCGGCGGCGGGACGAAGGCCGAAGGGCTGACGTCGAACAGGATCTCGGCCTCGCTGCGCCACCCGCAGAGCACGCCGAGCCGGCCGTAATCGGCCCGCATCTCCGGCCCGGCGACGATGCGCTCGGCGACCTCGCGCTGGAACATCAGCACGGCCTGATCCCACCAGGGCGGCCAGGCCTCACCGCCGAGCCAGCCGGTGAGCAGCGCCGTGCCGACATTGTAGGGGAGGTTGGCGACGATCCGCGCCGGCCCGGCGCCCACGAGCGGCCGGGGGTCGAAGGCGAGGGCATCGGCGTCGATCACCTCGAGGCGGCCGGGATAATGGGCGGCGATCTCGGCAAGGGCCGGCAGGGCGCGCGGGTCGCGCTCGATCGCCACGACGCGCGCCGCCCCCTCGGCCAGCAGCGCGCGAGTCAGGCCGCCCGGCCCGGGGCCGACCTCCACCACCGTCACGCCCGCCAGCGGTCCCGCCGCGCGGGCGATCCGGCCGGTGAGGTTGAGGTCGTACAGGAAGTTCTGGCCGAGGGCCTTCCTGGGCTCAAGGCCATGCCGGGCGACCACATCGCGCAGCGGCGGGAGCCCGTCGCCGGCACTCATGATGCGTGCGTCACAATTCGTCCTCGGGATCGAAATGCTGGGCGCCCGCGGGGCGTGGCCGTCCGGCATACACGCTGAACGGGATGATCGCGGCCCCGTCCGCGGCAGCGGTCCGCGCCGCCTCGTGGGCGGCCAGCCGGTCGGCGAGGCGCAGGGCCGCGATAAGGCTGTCCGGCCGCGCGATGCCCTTGCCGGCGATGTCGAAGGCGGTCCCGTGGTCCGGCGAGGTCCGCACGAACGGCAGGCCCAGGGTGACGTTGACGCCGTCATCGAACGCGATGGTCTTGATCGGGATCAGGGCCTGATCGTGCGTGGGCGCCAGGGCGACGTCGTAGGTGGCGCGCGCGCGGGCATGGAACAGGGTATCGGCCGGCAGCGGCCCGCGGATATCGATGCCCTGCGCCCTGAGCCGCGCCACCGCGGGCGCGAGGACGTCCCGGTCCTCGTGGCCGATGGTCCCGGCCTCGCCCGCATGCGGGTTCAGGCCGGCCAGCACGAGGCGTGGCTCGGGGAGGCCGAACCGGTCCCGCAGGTCCCGGGCGACGATGAGGGCGGTCTCCTCGACGAGCTCCTGCGTCAGGAGGCCGGGCACGTCCTTGAGGGGAACGTGGATCGTCACCGGTACCACCGAGAGGCCGGCGCTCCAGATCATCATCACGGGCCGGGGCGGCGTCCGGCCGGGCGGCACCGAGAGGGCGGCCAGGAACTCGGTGTGGCCGGGATGTGCGAAACCCGCCCGGGTCAGCACGAACTTGGCGATGGGGTTGGTGACCACCGCCCGCGCGCGCCCGGCCTTCACGAACGCCACCGCCGCCGTGATCGACTCGATGATCGCGCCGGCATTGACGGAATCCGGGACACCGGGCTCGGCCGCGACGCGGGCGCCGCTGGGCAGGGGCACGACCGGGAGCGCGCGCGGGAAAACCTCGGCGGCGGTCTCGGGATCGACCTCCGCCACCGGGACGGCGCGGCCGAGGCGATGGGCGAGGCGCTCGATGAAGTCGGGGTCCGCCACCAGGAAGAACGGCGGCAGCGGATCGGCGCCGCCCCGCCCGAGCCACGCGCTGAGCGCCAGTTCCGGACCGATCCCGGCAGGGTCTCCGAGGGTGAGGGCGAGGGGCGGCATGGGGGATCTATAGCGCCCGCGGGTCGAAGGCGCATCTTCGGCGGAGGGCGTTTGGACGGCGATCGTGAAATCCGCCGCCCGCACTCCGGATCGACGGCGCCGCGCAGGAAGGCCGTCAGTGCACCGACGCGATGCCGTCCGCCGTGGTCGCGGTGCCGACGTTCTGGCGCAGATCCGCCTCGCCCAGCGTCTTCAGCTCGACACGGAGCAGCACGGTCTGGTTGCGCTCGCGCACGCCGGTGGCGGTGGCGATCGGCGAGTTGATGTAATTCAGCGAGACCGTCGTGCACTCGTCCTGGTAGCCACCGCCGAAGCTCGCACCCGACAGGTAGAAGCGCCCTGGATTCCGGTAGACCGGCACCGTCCCGATCGGGTTAGCCAGGTACGAGGTCAGCGCGTCCTGATAGGTGTTGCGCACGTCGAGGTAGTGCGTGAGGTCGACGAGCAGCGAGCCCGAGATGAACCAGTTCGGCGTGATGTTGTAGGTCGCGGTGGCGGTGATGCCCTCGCGGTAGTGGCTGTAGCCGAGCAGCGGCTGCGCCTCGTAATAGGAGTAGAACGCCGACACGGTGAGGGGCAGGAACGGCGCGAACCGCGCCGTCGCCCCGGTCTCGAACCGCGACACGTGGAAGTCGGCTTGGTTGAACCGGGCTCGGCTGATGAACGTGATGTTCTGGTTCGGCGAGACCTGGACGCGGCCGACGAAATCCGAACGCTGCGTCTCGAGCCCGGAATCGAGGCCGACATTGGCGATGTCGCCGCGGCGGAACGAGTTGACGCCGGCGAGCTGGATGGACTCGCCGAACAGCACGTTGGTGTACCAGCCCGACGGGGTCACCACCGAGTACTGGCCGCCGAGATTGGTGCGCACGCCGCCCTCGACCCGGTCGTAGCCCGAGAACTTGTCCCACTCGAACAGCGAGGTGTCGTCGAAGACGAGGCTCTGCGCGTCCTCGTTGGGCAGGCGGCCGATCCGGGTCTCGGAAGGGCGCGCGATGATCTGGCCGATCGGCTCCAGGGTGTGGACGCCGAGCGCCCCGAAATTCGCGACGAACGGGTACCGATAGTCGAGGCCGATCGCCGGCATCACCCGGCCGGCAAAGCCCTGGTCGACATGGGCGACCTGGGGGACGAGGTCGTTCTGGTAGCCCGAGAAGCTCGTGCTGTTGAAGAACGCATCGGTGCGCAGATAGGCGAAGGGGTGAACTTCTGGCCCATGTCGTCGATGAAGCTGCGCCGCCAGGACAGCTCCGCCGAGGCGCGGGTGTTGTTGCCGGCGAGCCCCTGGATCGCGCAGGTGCCGCGCTGGAACACCGTGCAGGTCTGGTAGAGCGGGAAGCTGACGCCATTGACGCTTGGCGAGAACAGGTAGCTCGCGGTGCGCGGCAGCCCCTGGAACTGCGTGGTCTCCCGGTTCAGGCTGGTGATGTTGGCCTGAAAGCGCACCTCGCCGCCGATCTCGGACGGACCGTTGACGCGCTTGTCGTAGTCGATGACCGGCGCGACGATCGGCTGCTGCTTCTGCCAGTCGAAGCTCGACAGCCCCTTGAAGTAGTAGCCCCGCGCCTCGAACCACGACCGGTCGCCCTGGCCGATCAGGTAGGCGGTCGAGGTCGCCTCCCGGAAATAGTCCGTGGTGATGTTCTGGTTGCGGATCCGGTAATTGTCGAGGAACCACTTGTCGGTGACGCCGACGAGGTCCCAGCCCGTGCGCCAGCGCGGGTTGATGTAGAACCGGCCCTGCGACTCCACCGAGCCGCGGAAGTCGCGCTCGCCGGCGCCCAGCGGGCTCGGCAGGAAGGCCGACGGTGTCGTCTGCGAGATGCCCGACAGGCGGATGTTGTAGAAGCCGTTGTCGATCCGCTGGCGGAACTCGCCCTGCGCCAGCAGCCCCTGGCGGCTCAGCAGGGTCGGCGTCAGCGTCAGGTCGTAATTCGGCGCGAGGTTGATGAAGTACGGAAGCGACACGCCATTGCCGAGCGCGGTCGTCGTGACGAAGCGCGGCGTCAGGAAACCGGTCTTGCGCTTCACCGTCGGGTCCGGCGCCTCGAAATACGGCAGATAGGCCACCGGGATGCCGGCGATCTCCAGCGTCGACTCGTCGAAATAGACCGTGTGGGTCTCGTTGTCGTGGACGATCTTCTTCGCCTTGATCTGCCAGAGCGGCGGCGTCTCGGGGTTGTCCTTGCACGGCTCGCAGGCGGTGTAGCTGCCGGATTCGAAGCTCGTCTGCTCGCCGTTCAGCCGTTCCGCCCGGGGAGCCGAGAATCGGGTGCGGACGGTCTCGAACTTGCGCTGCACCGTCTGCTGGCCGCGGAAGGCGTCGACGAAGCCGGTCTTGAAGTCGTCGGTGAGCTCCATCCGCGCGCCGGTCACGACGCCGCCATCGGCCTCGGTGAGGCGGACATTGCCCTCGGCGAAGACCCGGCCGCTGTTCCGGTCGTAGCGGACGCGGTCGGCCTGCAGGGTCCGCGGACCGTAATGCAGCTCGGCATTGCCCCGTGCGGTCACGGTGCCGTGATCGTTGTCGTAGATCAGCTCGTCGGCCTCGACGAGGAGCTTGTCGCCGGGCTTGCCGGCCGTCACGGCGGGCAGCCCCTGGGCGTGCGCGGACAGGCCCCCCGCCAGCGGCGCGGCGAGCGCCAGCACGGCCAGGAAACCTACCTTCCGCAGGATGTCGGCGACCTTACGCAACGCGCGTCCCAACCCCTGTGACGTCTGCCGTCACCAACCTCAACACCCGTCCCCCGTCCCGCGCAGGATCGCGGAAATCAGCCGTCTTCCTGGTACAGAAGCGTGAGCGTACCGAGAAGACTGCCTACCACGGCCGGGAACCAGGCCGCCACCGGTGCGGCGACGAGTCCGGACGCGCCGAGCCCCTCCATGACCTGTCGGATCACGTAGAGGGCGAAGCCGGCCGCGACGCCTCCGAGGACGAGTTTGCCGACACCACCAAAGCGGAAGAACCGTAAGGAAACGGTTGCGGCCACGATCACCATGGCAACGAACAGGACCGGCCTCGCCCACAGGACATCGTACTGGAGACGGTACCGGGTGGCGTCCAAACCGGCCCGCTCGGTCCGCGCGATGGTTGTGGGAAGTTGCCAGAAAGGCACAGATTCCGGGGGTGAAGCGCTGCCGCACCTGCCCGGGATCGAGGTTCGAGGCGATCAGGTAGGTATCGAACGACTCAGGTGGCGCGTCCGGTGTGAGAACCCGCACATCGGAGAGTTCCCAATAGCCGTCGTGGAGCGCGGCGCGAGCGGCGACCAGCTGCTCGGCGAACTTGCCGGCCGCGTCGAAGGTGAAGACCGAGACGCCTGCCAGAGTGGTGGTACCCTCGATGGCGGTCTCGGCGCGCAGGATCGCCTCGCCGTCGAGGCCCTTCTGGCGGATCCACAGGTCCTTGCCCGAGCCTGCCTTGGTGGATTTGGCGAAGATCTTCGCCTCGATCTCAGTGGAGCGCTGCTTCAGCAGGGCCGAGACCGGGTTGTAGACGCCGACCGCCAGAGCCCCGAGGGCCAGCGCCACGAAGAAGCCGGGCTGGAGAAACTGCCAGGCCGAGATCCCCGCCGCGCGGGCGACCACCAGTTCCAGCTTGCGCGACAGCTGCAGCAGGGCCGCCATGGAGCCGAACAGGACCGCGAACGGCAGGACGCCCTCGGCCACCGCCGGGGTGCGGTAGAGGGAAAGCTGCGCCATCAGCCCCGTGGAGGCGCCCTGGGCCTCGCCGGCGCGGCGCAGCAGCTCGACGAAGTCGAGGGTGTAGACCAGGGCGAACACAGTGACGAACACGCCGAGCACCGTGCGCAGGAACCGGGCGGCGAAGTACCGCCCGAGGGTGGGGCCGATCAGCATCATCGGGTCAGGCCGCCGGTGCGAGGCGCGGGCCGCGGACCAGAGCCCGCAGCCGGCGGGCGAGAGCGGCGTTGAACGCACGAACGCCCGGCCCGAAGAAGATCAGCAGGCTCGACAGCACGATCGCCAGCAGCGGCACGCCGTAGACCGCTGCCACCGCCGCCGGGCTGCGCGCGGCAGCGCTCACCGCCGCGAAGCCTCCGATGCGCAGGGCCACGACGGCGACGATCGCGCCGGCGACCGCGAGCCCGCGTCCCTGGCGCGTGGTGCGCGGGTCGCCGAGCGCCGCGAACGCGATGAAGACCAGCGCCAGAGGGTAGAGGCAGGTGGAGAGCCGGTCGTGCAGCTCGGCCCTGAAGCGGCCCTTCTGGAGCTTGTAGTAGCCCTCGGTCTGGTCCGGGAACAGGAGCTGCGCCGTGGAGCGCTCGCGGGGCTTGTAGATCGTGTCCGAATCCGGGGGCGCGAAGGCCGCGAGGTCGATCGTGTAGCGCTCGAAAGTCAGGATCGAGGAATCGCGCGAGTCCTTCTGCTGCTGGTGGACGCTGCCGTTCTCCAGGATCAGGTAGCTCTGCCCGTCGACCTCGACCGCGTTGCCGCGCTCGGCGAGGTAGACCTTGGTCTTGCCGGCCTCCCGGCGGTCCTGGATGAACAGGCCCTTCAGGGTGCCCCCCGGCCCGCGCTCGCGGAAGTGGAAGGTGATCCCGTTGTCGAGCTGGGTGAACTGCCCCTCCTTGACGACGTTCGCGATGAAGTCGCCGCGGACCCGGGTGATGACGTCGCGCAGCTCCTGGAAGCTCGCGGGCATCACGACGACGACGAGGAATCCAGTCAGGAAGCTGACGATCAGCGCCAGTGTCAGGAAGGGGCGCAGCAGCGAGCGTGGCGGCATCCCGGCCGCCGACATGACGATCAGCTCGGAATCGCCGTTCAACTTGTTGAGGGCGTAGATCGTGCCGATGAACAGCGCGACCGGGGCGATCACCACCACGAGCGTCGGCAGCGACAGGCCGGTGACGAACAGGAAGACCAGCAGCGTCTGGCCCTTGGCGGTCACGAGATCGAGTTCCCGCAGCGCCTGCGTCAACCAGATCGTGCCGGTCAGCCCGATCAGGCAGGCGAGGGTGGCGCCCAGGGCGATCCGAAAGATGTAGCGTTCGATCTGCCTCATCGGCCCGGCAGTCCCGCTCGTCCCCGCGCGCCCTCGGGGCGGCAGGGACCCGACAAAAGGGGCGATTCCAGGGCTTTCGCGCCGCGTTGCGTTCTCCGCATCAGCGGCTACACAGGGCAGATGGCCGGCACGGCGACGTGCGGGTGCGTAGTACGGCTCCGGGATAACGGGCAGGGCGACGGGTATGGCGGACGGTATCGAGATCGGTTTCGGTCCCCTGGAGCAGGGCGGCCAGGGTCCCGGCGGATCCGGCGATCTCGTGGTCTTCGTCGGCGACGACCTCGCCCTCGGGTCGGCGGCCCGGGATGCCCTGGGCGCCGCGGGTGCGGATCTCGTGGCCGCGCCGCGGCCTCGGAGAAGTTCAAGGGCCGCTCCCTCAGCGCCCTGACCCTCCCGGCTCCCGCGGGGGTCAGCGCCGACCGCTTGGTGGTGGTGGGCCTCGGCTCCGACAAGGACCGCGCCAAGACCGATTGGCCGGCGCTCGGCGGCTTCACTGCCGGCAAGGTGGCGGGGCGGACCGCCCGGGTCGTGCTCGACTGGCCGGGCGCGACCGTCACGGCGGCGCAGGCCGGCGAATTCGCCCTCGGCGCGCGCCTGCGGACCTACGCGTTCGACCGCTACAAGACCAAGAAGAAGCCCGACGCCGACGACAAGTCCGGGACCGCCCTGACCCTGCTGCTCGCCGATCACGGCGCGGCGACCCGATGCGGGCGAGGGTGCCCGCAGCCTGTCCGAGGGCGTGATCCTGGCGCGCGACCTCGTGAACGAGCCGCCGAACGTGCTCTTCCCTGCGGAATTCGCCCGCCGCGCCTCGGAACTCGCCAAGCTCGGCGTCGAGATCGAGGTGCTGGAACCAGCCCGGATGCGGGACCTCGGCATGGGCGCGCTGCTCGCGGTGGCGCAGGGCTCGGCCCGCGAGCCGCGGATCGTGATCATGCGCTGGAACGGCGGCCCCGCGGCCGAGGCGCCCGTGGCCTTCATCGGCAAGGGCGTCGTGTTCGATTCCGGCGGCGTCTCGATCAAGCCCGGCGGTGGCATGGAGGACATGAAGGGCGACATGGGCGGCGCCGCCGCCGTGGTCGGCGCACTCCACGCCCTGGCGTCCCGCAAGGCCCGCTGCAACGTCGTCGGCGCCATCGGCATCGTCGAGAACATGCCGGACGGCAACGCCTACCGCCCTTCGGACATCCTGACCTCGATGTCCGGTCAGACGATCGAGGTGATCAACACCGACGCGGAGGGCCGGCTGGTCCTGGCGGACGTGATCACGCACGTCGTCCGCAGCACGAAGCCAAAGGCTCTGGTCGATCTGGCGACCCTCACAGGCGCGATCATCGTCGCGCTCGGCCAGGACATCGCCGGGATGTTCTCGAACGACGACGCGCTGGCGGCCAACATCCACGCCGCCGGCGAGGCGACGGGGGAGAAGGTCTGGCGGATGCCGCTGATCCCGGCCTACGACAAGGCGATCGACTCCAAATTCGCCGACATGAAGAATACCGGCGGCCGCCACGGCGGCGCCGCAACCGCGGCCTCCTTCATCAAGCGCTACGTCGAGGACGTCCCGTGGGCGCATCTCGACATCGCCGGCGTGGCGATGTCGTCGAATGCCAGCGAGATCAACCGGAGCTGGGGCGCCGGATGGGGCGTACGCCTCCTCGACCGGCTGATCCACGACCATTACGAGGCCCGCTAGGGTCGCGCCGAGGGTCCGCCACGCGATGCCCGTCCCGGGGGACCGAAGCATGGCGGCCTTCGCCGATCCTTCGCGCGATCCGGGGCGTCCCGGCGCGGCCGCTCGGGGAGCTGGCGGCGGCCTGCTGGCGGCGTCGAGCCCGATCCTCGCCATGCTGGCTACCCTGGCGCTCGTCGCCGTGACCGGCGTGAGTCAGCGCGACGCGGTGCCGGAGGTTCTGGAGCCCTGGATCTTCGGCTACTTCATCGGCCGCTACCCACTCTTCGCCTTCGCACTCGTCTACGGCCTCGGGCATCTCGCACGGGTGGCGGCAGGTCCGGGGCCTGCCTCCGTCCCGCGACGGGTGCTGTTCGGCCTCGCCGGAGCGGCGGCGCTCGCCGCGGCCGGGCTCTATCCGACCTTCGGTGGCCTCATCCTGCGCGGCGCCTTCGCCACCGGCGGCATGGCGTTCCTCACGCACCAGCCCCTTTGGCTGGCCTACGGCCTCGGAGCCGGCATCGCCGCCGCGCTGTTCGGCGGCATCCTCGGCCTCTTCGCGATCGCGGCGAACCGTCCGCTGCGGCCGCGCCTGGGCCGGGTCGGGTTCGCGGCGCTCGCCTTCCTGGCGCTGTGGTTCGGCGCCGTCCTGATCGGCCTCGCAGGGGACCTGGGATTCGGCCCCTGGCCCCGCCGGGCTCTGCGCGCGGACGAGGCCGGGCTCGCCGCGCTCCTCCTGGTGGCCGCGGCCCTGCCGCACACGGCGCTGGCGACAGTGCGCCGGCATCGTCCGAAGCCCTGAAGCCCTCGCCTTGCGGGCCGGCGTCGCTTCCCGCAGAGTCTCCGGAGAGTCGGGCGTTGCGGGACTCGGCCCTAGAGAGCCGTGCCCGCGGGAGGCATCGCGATGCATGAGGCGAACGTGATCGCACACGGCGCTCGAGCCGCCACGGCCGGACCGGGGGCGATGGGCGACGGAAGTTCGAACCGGCCGTGGCTGGCCTCGTACCCCGCCGGGGTTCCGGCGGAGATCGAGGTCGCCAGCCTGGGGACCCTGGTGGACCTGTTCGAGACCAGCATGGCCGCCTTCGGGGACCGGCCGGCCATGCTGTGCTTCGGTTCGACCCTGACCTACGCGACCCTCGGCCAGCAGGCGCGCGACCTCGCGGCCTGGCTGCAGGGACAGGGTCTGAAAAAGGGCGACCGCGTCGCGATCATGCTGCCGAACGTGCCGGCCTATGCGGTGGCGATCTTCGGCGTCCTGCTGGCGGGGGGAACGGTAGTCAACACCAACCCGCTCTACACGCCCCGGGAATGCGCGCAGCAGATCAACGATTCCGGCGCGCGGATCCTGATCGTCCTGGAGAATTTCGGCGCGACCGTCGCGGCGGCGCTGCCGGACGTCACCCTCGACCGGGTCGTCCTCGTCGGCCCCGGCGACGGGCTCGGCGTCAAGGGTCAGGTGATCAACCTCGCCAGCAAGCACGTCCGCAAGGCCGTCCCGCCGTTCCGGTTGCCGGACGGTCTGGCAACGCCCTTCGCCACGGTCCTGCGGCGGGGACGATCCATGAAACCGACCGCGATCCCGGTCGAACCGGAGGACCTCGCCTTCCTGCAATACACCGGCGGCACCACGGGCATCGCCAAGGCGGCGATGCTCAGCCACCGCAACATCATGGCCAATGTCGAGCAGTCGCAGGTCTGGTTCAACTCGAAGGATCCGAGCGTCCCGCGCTGCGTGGTCACGGCACTGCCGCTCTACCATATCTTCGCGCTCACCGCCTGCTTCTTCCAGTTCATGCGCAGCGGCGGATCATGCCTCCTGATCCCCAATCCGCGCGACTGCGACGGCATGGTGAAGACGCTGAGCCGCACCCGCTTCACCCACCTGATGGGCGTGAACACGCTGTTCAACGTGCTCATCAACCATCCGAAGATCGGCACGGTGGACTTCGCGAACCTCGACTTCGTGGTCGGCGGCGGCACGGCCGTCCAGCGGGCGGTGGCCGAGCGCTGGCGGGCGCTCACCGGCAACACGATCATCGAAGGCTACGGCCTGTCCGAGACGTCCCCGGTGGTGTGCGTCAACCCGCTGGGGATGCGGGATTTCTCAGGGACCATCGGGTTTCCGCTGCCCTCGACCGAAGTCTCGATCCGCGACGTGTCCGGGCAGCCCGTCCCCGTGGGGCAGGCCGGCGAGATCTGCGTGCGCGGTCCGCAGGTCATGCGCGGCTACTGGAATCGGCCCGAGGAGACGGCCCGGGCCATGACCCCGGACGGTTTCTTCCGCACGGGCGACGTCGCGGTGATGCAGGCGGACGGGCAGTTCAAGATCGTCGACCGGATGAAGGACATGATCCTCGTCTCCGGCTTCAACGTCTATCCGAACGAGGTCGAGGAGGTCCTGGCCGCCCATCCCGGCGTGCTCGAATGCGCGGTGGTCGGCGCGCCGAGCGAGGAGACGGGCGAGATGGTGGTGGCTCATATCGTTCTGAAGGACCCGACGGTCACGGCCGACGCCCTGCGGCGCATGCGCGCACCCAGCTCACCGGCTACAAGGTGCCCCGCCGCGTCGTGGTCCACGACACGCTACCCAAGACGAATGTCGGCAAGGTGCTGCGGCGGATGCTGCGAGACGACGTCCCCCCGCCCTGATCGGCGGGCGGCGGCATACGCCCCATGCCTGCGTCGCGCCGACGCTTTCCTGCCGTGTAACCCTGGGCGCCGACCGTCGAAAAGGAAGACTGCGGCGTTTGCGCCCCTGTCGCTCCCGAGCGATCCGTGGGTTGTCCGCACAGGATATCCGAGGAGACGGCGATGTTGATCAAGCGCAGGCGCGGTTGGGAGATTCCGGAGCATTTGGCGACGCCGGAGACCGTCTTCCTCAACCGACGGTCCCTGATCGGCGGCGCGGCCGGGCTCGCGGCCGGCTCGCTCCTGGGCGGTCGTCAGGCTGTGGCGGCCGCGGGCGACCCGACGCTCTACCCCGCGCCGCAGAACCCCGCCTACACGCTCGACAGGACCCTGACGCCGGAGCGCTTCAGCGCCGACTACAACAATTTCTACGAGTTCGGGACGTCGAAGACGGTCCTGCCGGCCGCGAACGCCCTCAAGACGCAGCCCTGGACGCTGAAGATCGACGGCCTCGTGGAGAAGCCGTTCGAGATCGGCGTCGACGACCTGATCCGGAAGGTCGGGCTGGAGGAGCGCCTGTACCGCCACCGCTGCGTCGAGGCGTGGTCGATGGCGGTGCCGTGGACCGGCTTCCCGCTGGCGAAGCTCGTGGCGCTCGCCAAGCCCGCCTCCGGTGCGAAGTACATCCGATTCGAGACATTCATGGACAAGGCGATGGCGCCGGGCCAGCGGGCCTTCTTCTATCCCTGGCCCTACACCGAGGGGCTGACGCTCGCCGAGGCCGGCAACGACCTCGCCTTCATGGTCACCGGGATCTACGGCAAGCCGCTGCCCAACCAGTTCGGCGCACCGATCCGCGTCGCGGTCCCGTGGAAGTACGGGTTCAAGTCGGCGAAGTCGCTGGTGAAGGTCTCGTTCACCGCCGAGCGGCCGAAGACCTTCTGGGAGGGGCTCCAGGCTTCCGAGTACGGCTTCTGGGCGAACGTAAACCCGGCCGTGCCGCATCCGCGCTGGAGCCAGGCGACGGAGCGCGTCCTCGGGACGGACCAGCGGGTGCCGACGCTGATCTATAACGGCTACGGCGAGCAGGTCGCGGGCCTGTACAAGGGCCTGGAGGGCGAGCGCCTCTTCGTCTGATCCCGCCGCGCGCGATGCTGAGCGCCGGCGAAGCCGGCCTCAGTAGGTCCAGCGCTGAGCCTTCGAGACCAGGAAATCTCGGAACGCCTGGACCCGCGCCACCGAGCGCATCTCCTCGGCATAGACGAGATAGCTCTCCAGGCTCGGCATCTCGGTCTCGCGCAGCACCTGCACGAGCTGCTGGCCGCCATCCACGGCGTAGTCGGGCAGGATCCCGATCCCGGCGCCCGCCTCCATGGCGCGCTGCAGGGCACCGATGTTGTTCACCGTCAGATGGACCTGTCGCCGCTCCCGGCCCTCGCGGCCGGCATCGGCCAGCCAATGGGCGGCGAGCAGGTAGGAGGGCTCGTTCCCGCCGAACGAGACGAGGCGATGGTCGTCGAGTTCCTCGATCGTCTTGGGCTCGCCGAAGCGCTTGACGTAATCCGGGCTCGCGAAAGCGTGGTAGTGCACGGTGAACAGCCGCCGCTGGATCAGGTCCGGCTGGGCCGGCCGCCGCATGCGGATCGCCACGTCGGCCTCACGCATGGCCAGATCGAGCTCCTCGTTGGTGAGAATGAGCTCGATGCGCACATCCGGATAAAGATCGAGGAATTCGCCCACCCGCTGTGACAGCCAGGAGGTGCCGAGGCCCACCGTGGTAGTCACCTTCAGGTCGCCGGTCGGGCGCTCGGAGGTTTCGACGAGACGTGCCCGGGTGTTCTCCAGGCGCAGCTTCATGTCCCGGGCGGCGCGGAATAGCAGGTCACCCTGCTCGGTCAGGAGGAGGCCGCGGGCATGGCGGTGGAACAGTGGCGCCTTCAGCTCCCGCTCCAGGGCGCTGATCTGGCGGCTCACCGCCGATTGGCTGAGCCCGATATCGTCCCCCGCCTTGGTGAAGCTCCCCGCCTCGGCGACGTTGAGGAAGATCCGGATCTTATCCCAGTCCAAGGCAAGAACCCCTACCAGCGCGGCCCCGCTCTCCGCGCCCGGGAGAAACCGGCACGTGATGCGGCGGGCAGATCACCGGGCGAGCTGCGCGGTCCCAGGGGCGGTTGGCCGCCCGCAGCACCGCGCGGGCATGCAATCAATGCATCCCGGCGCAGTCAGCACCCCTATGCACACGGCGCATGGTCCAGCGCAAGCAGAAGCAGCGGGAAGTTGTTGAAAGGGCCGTTCCGGTCTCCGTCCACGGAGACCGGAACGTGCTCATTCCGCCGCGGCGGCCTGGACCGGGTTCTCACCGATGTCGAGGTTGGCGAGGAACTTCTCGGCCTCCAGCGCGGCCATGCAACCCATGCCGGCCGCGGTGATCGCCTGACGGTAGACGTCGTCCGTCACGTCGCCCGCGGCGAACACGCCCGGGATCTCGGTCTCAGTGGTGCCGGGCTTCACCGTCAGGTATCCGCCGTGGCGCATGGGCAGCTGCCCCTCGAAGATCGCGGTCGCCGGCTGGTGGCCGATCGCGACGAACACGCCGTCGGCTTTTACTTCGCTGATCTCGCCCGAGCGCGGATCCTTGAGCCGGACATGTGTCACGCCCGGCGCGGGCTTCTGCACGCCGCAGATCTCGGCGACCTCCCGGTGCCACAGCACCTCGACGTTGGGATGCTTGAACAGGCGCTCCTGCAGGATCCGCTCGGCCCGGAACGTGTCGCGGCGATGGACCACCGTGACCTTGCCGGCGATGTTGGCGAGGTAGAGGGCCTCCTCGACCGCGGTGTTGCCGCCGCCGACCACGACCACCTCCTTGCCGCGGAAGAAGAACCCGTCGCAGGTGGCACAGGCCGAGACGCCACCGCCCTGGAAGGCTGCCTCGGAGGGCAACCCCAGCCACTTGGCCTGGGCGCCCGTAGCGATGATCAGCGCGTCGCAGGAATAGGTCTCGCCGGAATCGGCCTCGAGGCGGAACGGCCGCTGCTTGAGATCGACCGTCGTGATGTATTCCGACACGATCCGGGTGCCGACATGCTCGGCCTGGAGGCGCATCTGCTCCATCAGCCACGGACCCTGGATCGCCTCGGCGAAGCCCGGGTAGTTCTCGACATCCGTCGTGATCATGAGCTGGCCGCCCGGCTGGAAGCCGGAGATCAGCAGCGGCTCGACCATGGCGCGGGCCGCGTAGATCGCCGCCGTGTAGCCGGCGGGTCCCGAGCCGACGATCACGAGCTTGGCGTGGGTGTGGGCCATCTGTCTCGGTCTCCTCAGGCCGGGCCGGCCGCGCGGCGCGCATCATAGGCGTCGGCGAGCGCCTGCGCGATCACCGGCGTCGCGTCGATCGGCTTGTACGTCAGATCCGCCAACTGACCGGTGAACGGTCGGAGCGCCCCGGCGATCGCCAGCCCGGCAAACATCCGCCGATGCCGGATATAGGTGCGCGGCAGGTCGAACAGCAGGACCGGCGCGCCGGTGGACACGGCCTCGCTCACCATGTTGGCCGAATCGGAGGTCACCACGATGGCCTCGGCGAGTGCCAGCATGGCGACGTAGGGATTGTCGCCGCTGCCGTCCCACAGGAAACCGCCGGTCTCGGCGGCCAGCACCTTCACGGCGTCCCGGAGCGGGTTCGGCGTCCGGCGCGAAATCGTCACCATCAGGCGGCAGCCCTGGCCGGCCAGGCCGCGCAGATCCTCGACGAGGCGGATCATGTCGGTCTTGCGGTAGCTCAGGTGCCGGCTGTCGCCGCCGACGAGGACCGCGACCCGGGGGCCGTCGAGGCGCGCGAGGCGCGGGTCCGGTCGGGCGCGGGCCGCGGCCAGCCGCGCGGCGGTGACGAGGTGCGGCGCCGTCAGCGTGGTGAAGACGTTGGGGCCGCGCAGGTCGTCGTAATCGGGAACCCAGATGAAGTCGGCGCTGTCCGCGCCGGTACGCGGGTCCTTCAGAAACGCCGTGAAGGTGCGTCCCCGGTGGCGCGGCGGACGGCCCGGAGATAGGGCACGGACCGTCGTCCCGAGGCGATCAGGATGTCCGGATAAGGACCCGACAGGGCACCGGCACGGCGGCGCGGCCCCTCGCGGGGGTCGATCGGCCCCCAGGGCGCCATCCAGCCGAACGGACCGGAAGCGGGCACCTGCCGCGTCTCGAAGGCGAGGCCCAGCGTCTCGGCGATCCCGACGCACTGGTTCTCGTCGCCGGCCTTGCCGTCGGTGACGATCCAGGCGCGGGCGCGGGAGAGTTCGGGCAGACGCCCGGAGCGCAGCTCCGAGGGGCCGAGCGGGGCGGGTCTCGCCTCCGACGCGTCGATGCTTGCCATGCTCCTCGCTCAGGAAACCCGCTTCAAACAGCCCGTCACGGTCTTCGGGTCGACCGACGCCACGCGCCCGAACCCCCGCGTCCGCCGCCCGTCACGACGGCCGCGACAAGGCCCCACTCCCTGCGGGAGACGCGCGCCGCGCCCATGCCCCGGGGACAGTCGACAGCGGTACACCTTGAATAGGCCGCTCGCTACGGCCCCGGCCGCCCTCGCGCTACGCTTTACTCCCGCGGCAGGTCCCGGGCGAGCCACTGGGCGTAGATGTCGGCGATGGCGGCGAGCCGCCGACCCTCGAATTGCGGATCGTACCAGGCGCCGCCGGAGCTCGACGGCGTCGCGGTCATCTGCGGGTGCCGCCCGAGCACTTGCCCCTTCGGTCCGACGAGCAGCGCCTCGCCCTCCAGATAGTCGGTCTGGAAGTTTCCGCCCAAGCCGGGACGCGCGCCGCTTCCGACATAGGAGCGCAGCGACAGGCCGCTCACCACCACGACGAGACGCGGTCCGGGACCGCCGATCCGATCGGCGAAGGTCTTCCGGAGGGCCTCGGTCAGGTCGGCCGCGAGCGCCTCCGCCTGGAGGCCGCCGCCCTTGTCGAGCAGCGGCCGGACATCGACCCGGATGTCTGAGAACCGGGCGGTGGGCGGAAAACCGTCCGCCGCCGCGGCGGTGGCGACCATGCCGAGTGCGAGGCCGGCGAGCCGGCCCCAGAACCGCGGGCGCATTGCGGTCAGCCGCCGAACTGGACGGCGACGACCTCGTAGGACTTGCCGCCGCCCGGCGTCGTCACCTCGACGGTATCGCCGACGCCCTTGCCGATCAGCGCGCGGGCGATCGGCGAGGTGATCGAGACGCGACCGGAGCGCACGTCGGCCTCGGGCTCGCCCACGATTTGGTAGGTCTTCTCCTCCTCCGTGTCCTCATCGACGAGCTTCACGGTGGCGCCGAACTTGATCTTGTTGCCCGAGAGCTTGGTGACGTCGATGATCTCGGCGCGCGCGATCATGCTCTCCAGCTCCATGACGCGGCCCTCGTTGTGGGACTGCGCCTCCTTGGCAGCGTGGTATTCGGCGTTCTCCGACAGGTCGCCGAGCGCGCGGGCTTCCGCGATCGCCTGGATGATCCGCTGGCGCTCCACCTGCTGGCGATGCTTCAGCTCCTCTTCGAGGGCTGCGAAGCCGCGCACCGTGATCGGAACCTTGTCTATCGTCATCGTCTCGCGCCACAATGAAGAGGCCCGGCCGAGAGTGTAGCACTCCCTCCGGGCCACGAAATGAAGTCAGCGGAACCCTGAGGCTCAGGCTGCGAAGTATTCCTGCAACGCGCGGACCTTGAGATCGCCTTCTAGATAGGCCTTGATCCCCTCGGCCGCAGCCATCGCGCCCGCTAGAGTGGTGTAATACGGCACCTTATGCAAGAGGGCCGCACGGCGGAGGGAACGCGAGTCCGACAGGGCGCCGGCGCCCTCGGTGGTGTTAAGAACGAGGTGGATGCCGCCGTTCTTGATCGCGTCGACGACATGGGGCCGTCCTTCGAGGACCTTGTTGATCCGCTCGGCAGGGACGCCGTTCTCCACGAGATAGCGCTGCGTTCCGCCGGTCGCGAGGATCGAGAAACCGAGATCGGACAGGAGCTTCATGGTCGGGAGGATGCGCGCCTTGTCGGCGTCGCGCACGGAGACGAACACCGCGCCGGCCTTCGGCACCTGCGTGCCCGAGCCGAGCTGGCTCTTGGCGAAGGCGACGCCGAAGCTGGCATCGAGCCCGATCACTTCGCCCGTGGAGCGCATCTCCGGGCCGAGCAGCACGTCAACGCCGGGGAAGCGGGCGAAGGGGAAAACCGCTTCCTTCACGGCGATGTGCGCCAGGGTCTTGGGCTTCAGGCCGAAGGTCGCGAGGGCCTCGCCCGCCATGATGCGGGCCGCGATCTTGGCGATCGGCTCGCCGATGACCTTGGCGACGAAGGGCACCGTGCGCGAGGCGCGCGGGTTCACCTCCAGCACGTAGATCGCGCCGTCCTTGATGGCGTACTGGACGTTCATCAGGCCGACGACGTTGAGCGCCAGCGCCATCGACTTGGTCTGACGCTCCAGCTCGTCCATGATCTCGGGCGAGAGGGAGCGCGGGGGCAGGGAGCAGGCCGAGATCGCCGGAATGGATCCCGGCCTCCTCGATGTGCTCCATGATGCCGGCGATGAACACGTCCGTGCCGTCGCAGACCGCGTCGACATCGATCTCGACCGCGTCCGACAGGTAGCGGTCGAACAAGAGCGGGTTCTTGCCCAGCACCGTATTGATCTGGCCGGTCTTGTCGTTCGGATAGCGGGCCTTGACGTCCGACGGGATCAGGCTCGGCAGGGTGTCGAGGAGGTAATCGGCGAACTGCGTCTCGTCGCGGATGATCGCCATGGCGCGGCCGCCCAGCACGTAGCTCGGGCGCACCACGAAGGGCAGGCCGAGATCGGCGGCCACCAGCCGGCTCTGCTCGACCGAGTAGGCGATGCCGTTCTTCGGCTGCTTCAGGCCGTGGCGGTCGAGGAGGCGCTTGAACTGGTCGCGGTCCTCGGCGAGGTCGATGGCGTCAGGCGAGGTGCCGAGGATCGGCACGCCGGCGGACTCCAGGGCGCGGGCGAGCTTCAGCGGGGTCTGGCCGCCGAACTGGACGATCACCCCGTGCAGGGTGCCGGCCTGCCGCTCGGTCTCGATGATCTCCAGCACGTCCTCGGCGGTCAGCGGCTCGAAGTAGAGCCGGTCTGAAGTGTCGTAGTCGGTCGACACCGTCTCCGGGTTGCAGTTGACCATGATGGTCTCGTAGCCGGCATCCGACAGCGCGTAGCAGGCGTGGCAGCAGCAATAGTCGAACTCGATGCCCTGGCCGATCCGGTTCGGGCCGCCGCCGAGGATGATGACCTTCTTGCGGTCGCTCGGGAACGCCTCGTCGGCGACCGTTCCGGCGAAGGGCGCCACGTAGGTGGAGTACATGTAGGCGGTCGGCGACTTGAACTCGGCCGCGCAGGTGTCGATCCGCTTGTAGACCGGGCGCACGGCCAGGGCGCGCCGGGCCGCGCTGACGGCGGCCTCGTCGGCCTTGGCTAGCACCGCGAGGCGGGCATCCGAGAAGCCGGCGGCCTTGAGCTGACGGAAGGCGCCGGCCGTCTTCGGCAGGCCGTGGGCCCTCACGCGGTTCTCCAGGTCGATGATCGCCTGAAGCTGCTCCAAGAACCACGGATCGATCTTGCAGGAGGCGTATACCTGCTCATGGCTGACGCCCAGGCGCAGGGCCTGCGCGACCTTGAGCAGCCGGTCCGGGGTTGGCGTGCCGATGGCCGCCTTGATGGCGTTGTGGTCGTCGCCCTTGCCGAGCCCCTCGATCTCGATGTCGTCGAGGCCGGTCAGGCCGGTCTCGAGGGAGCGGAGGGCCTTCTGGAGCGATTCAGCGAAGCAGCGGCCGATCGCCATGGCCTCGCCCACCGACTTCATCGCGGTGGTCAGCGTCGGCTCGGCGCCCGGGAATTTCTCGAAGGCGAAGCGCGGAATCTTGGTGACGACATAGTCGATCGTCGGCTCGAACGAGGCCGGAGTCGCGCCGCCGGTGATGTCGTTGGCGATCTCGTCCAGGGTGTAGCCGACCGCGAGCTTGGCCGCGACCTTGGCGATCGGGAAGCCCGTCGCCTTCGAGGCGAGCGCCGAGGAGCGCGAGACGCGCGGGTTCATCTCGATCACGATCATGCGCCCGTTCTCCGGGTTGATCGCGAACTGCACGTTGGAGCCGCCGGTCTCGACGCCGATCTCGCGGAGCACCGCCAGCGATGCGTCGCGCATCACTTGGTACTCTTTGTCGGTGAGCGTCAGCGCGGGGGCGACGGTGATCGAATCACCGGTGTGCACGCCCATCGGGTCGATGTTCTCGATGGAGCAGACGATGATGCAGTTGTCGTTCCGGTCACGGACGACCTCCATCTCGTACTCTTTCCAGCCGAGCACGCTTTCCTCGATGAGCACCTCGTTGGTCGGCGACGCGTCGATGCCGCGTTCGACGATGTCGAGGAACTCCTCGCGGTTGTACGCGATGCCGCCACCGGTGCCGCCCATGGTGAAGGACGGCCGGATGATCGCCGGCAGGCCGACCTCGGCGAGGGCAATCAGCGCCTGCCCGATCGCGTGCTCGCCGTAGCGCTTGCGCCGCTCGGTCTCGCCCGCCGCCCAGCTCTTCTCGTAGGCCGCCAGGGCCGCCTGGCGCGCCGCCGGATCGGTGTTGCCCGCCTCGATCCGGGCGATCTCGGCCAGGTAGGCCTGACGGTCGGCCTTCTTGGCCGCGGAGGCGTTGGCGAGCGCCGATTTCGGTGTGTCGAGCCCGATCTTGGTCATGGCGTCGCGGAACAGGCTCCGGTCCTCCGCCTTGTCGATCGCCTCGGCGGTGGCGCCGATCATCTGCACGCCGTACTTGGCGAGCACGCCCATCTTTTGGAGCGACAGGGCGCAGTTGAGCGCCGTCTGGCCGCCCATGGTCGGCAGGATCGCGTCAGGGCGCTCCTTCTCGATGATCTTGGCGACGATCTCGGGCGTGATCGGCTCGACGTAGGTCGCGTCCGCCATGTCCGGGTCGGTCATGATGGTCGCGGGATTCGAGTTCACCAGGACGATCCGGTAACCCTCCTCGCGGAGCGCCTTGCAGGCCTGTGTGCCGGAATAGTCAAACTCGCAGGCCTGTCCGATGATGATCGGACCCGCACCGATGATTAGGATCGAGGAGATGTCGGTGCGCTTGGGCATCTGCGGCCTTCTCAGGCCAAGCGCGCCCGATCGGGCACGGCTGAAATCAGCCCTGCTCCCGGACGCGCGTGGCGGGATTGTCGTTGAGCCCTGCGTTTACACGGGCGACGGGCGCATTGGAAGGCCGTGAGGCATACGCAGCCTCGGCTTTGCACCCGTTGCGTGTGGGAGACTCAGAAGCCGGCGTGGAGTGCGGCCAGCGCGCGGTCGATCGACAGGTAGAACACCCCGAAGGCCACCACGGCGGCGGCCGCGAATTCCAGGGCCACGTTGGGGAGCGTCTGCGCGCGGCGCAGCGCCTCGCGGCCGAAATACAGCGAGACCCAGGCGAGGGCGAGGACGGCCGGCAGGGCGAACAGGTACGAGACCGTGCTCTCCACCCGGTCCAAGCCGCCGGTCGGATCGATCAGCGCCCGGATGTTGCGCACCCACGGCGCATAGAACGCGGCGTAGAGGGCGGTCAGCCACGACAGGCTCACCGCGACGCCGAGATGGAACGTGAACGTGCGGTGCAGGCGGGAGAAATCGTCGCGCGCCTCGTCGATGGTCATCCGGCTATCCCCTGCGACGGCGCCTGTGCCGGCGGACGCGGATGCGTCGCCGCGCACGGCCTGTCTTGGGATTCCTTAAGCCGGCGGATTCGGCGGATTTTATGGCCCCGGCAGGGCTCGAATGGGATCGCGCCGGGGCGTGGCCTCAATCCCGCGTCGCTGTCTCTGGCGCGCCGGAGCGCATCAGCGTCACGAAGCGCTCGAACAGGTAATGGCTGTCCCGCGGTCCCGGCGAGGCCTCGGGATGGTGCTGCACCGAGAAGGCCGGGCGGTCCGTGAGGATCAGGCCGCAATTGGAGCCGTCGAACAGCGACACGTGGGTCTCCACGGCCGTGTCCGGAAGGCTACCTGGATCCACCGCGAAGCCGTGGTTCATCGACACGATCTCGACCTTGCCGGTGGTCTTGTCCTTCACCGGATGATTGGCGCCGTGGTGGCCCTGGCCCATCTTCACGGTCCGGCCGCCGAGGGCGAGGCCCATCAGCTGGTGCCCCAGGCAGATGCCGAAGGTCGGGACCTTCTCGTCGAGAAGCCTGCGGATCACGGGGACCGCATAGGCGCCGGTGGCGGCGGGGTCGCCGGGGCCGTTCGACAGGAAGACGCCGTCCGGCCTCATCGCCAGGATCTCGTCGGCGGTGGTTGTGGCCGGTACCACGGTGACGTCGCACCCGGCCTGGGCGAGGAGCCGCAGAATGTTGCGCTTCACGCCGTAATCGATGGCGACGACCTTCAGGCCCTCGCCCGGGGCGCGCTGGCCGTAGCCGTTGCCCAGCGCCCAGACGGTCTCAGACCATTCCGAAGGCGCGCGGCTCGTGACCGGCGGCACGAGGTCGAGCCCCTCCATGGGCGCCAGCGCGGCCGCGCGGACCTTGAGAGCCTCGCGGTCGAACCGACCCTCCGGATCGTTGGCGATCACGGCGTTCGGCATCCCCTGGTCGCGGATGCGGGCGGTGAGCGCCCGCGTGTCGACGCCGGTGATGCCGACAATCCCGCGGGCCTTGAGCCAACCGTCGAGATGCGAGGACGAGCGCCAGCTCGACGGCTTCGTCACCGCCGAGGCGATCACGGTGCCGCGCACACCGGAGGCCGGCGCCGCTTCCAGGCTCTCCAGATCCTCGTCGTTGGTCCCGACATTGCCGATATGCGGGAAGGTGAAGGTGACGATCTGCCCGGCGTAGGACGGGTCCGTCAGGATCTCCTGATAGCCGGTCATCGCGGTGTTGAAGCAGACCTCGCCGTCGGCGACGCCTGTCTGGCCGATGCCGAAGCCCTCCAGGATGGTCCCGTCGGCGAGCACCAGCAGCGCCGTCGAGACGGGCTCTTCCCACGGCTCCGGAGCGGCGGGCTCGGGGGCATGCGCGGCGGCGTCTTGCAGCATGGGCTGAGTCTCGCTTATGTCCGGCCGATGGCGAGCGCCGTCTTGCGGCGCTCCCGGCTTGCGGCATGATCGTGTGCGGCGCTCTTAGCGAGCGGCCCGCGATGGGGTCAATGTGGCTCCACGGCCGACAGGGCTCAAGACCCGCAAACCGCAGGCCAGCCCCCCGTTTCCACCGTTGGAAGGCTCAAGACGATGCTGCGCGCGCGCTTCACCACCGAGATGAAGGAGGCCATGAAGGCCGGCGACAAGGAGAGGCTCGCCACGGTGCGGATGATCCAGGCCGCCCTGAAGGACAAGGACATCGAGGCGCGGGGCCTCGGCAAGGAGCCGGCTTCCGACGAGGAGATCCTCGCCCTGCTCCAGAAGATGATCAAGCAGCGGACCGAATCGGCGGCCGTCTACGAGCAGGGCGGACGCCCCGAGCTCGCCGCCAACGAGCGCGCCGAGATCGCCATCGTCGAGAGCTTCCTGCCGAAGCAGATGGACGAGGCCGAGATCAAGGCGGCCGTCGAGGCGGCGATCCAGGAGACCGGCGCCGCAGGCCCGAAGGACATGGGCCGGGTGATCGGCGCCCTGAAGGGCACCTTCACGGGCCGGATGGATTTCGGCAAGGCGAGCGCTCTGGTGAAGGCGGCGCTGGCGGCCAAGGGCTGACCAAGCGCTGAGCCTGTCCCCGCAATCCACGCCGGTTTTCGGCCGGGGAAGGGACTCCGACCAGCCCGACGCGCTATAGAAGCGGGTTCCGACACCACATCCCAGGCCCCGTGCGCTATCCGCCCCACATCCTGGAAGAAATCCGCGCCCGGCTGCCGGCCTCCTCGGTGGTCGGCCGTCGCGTGCAGTTGAAGAAGGCCGGCCGCGAGTGGCGCGGCCTCTCGCCTTTCAACGCCGAAAAGACGCCGTCCTTCTACGTCAACGACCAGAAGCAGTTCTATCACTGCTTCTCGTCGTCCAAGCACGGCGACATCTTCACCTTCCTGATGGAAACGGAGGGGCTGAGCTTCCCGGAGGCGGTGGAGCGTCTGGCGGGGGAGGCCGGGGTCAGCCTGCCCGCGCGAACCGAGGACCATCGGGAGTCGGAGACCAGGCGCGCCGGGGCCATCGAGGTGATGGAGATGGCGGCCCGCTGGTTCGAGGAGCGCCTGCAATCCGGGCAGGGCAGCGAGGCGCGCGCCTACCTCGAACGCCGGGCGCTGGGGCGCGAGATCCAGCAGCGGTTCCGCCTCGGCTACGCGCCGAACGAGCGCTACGCCCTGCGGGACCATCTCGCCGGCAAGGGCGTCGACAAGGCGCTGATGGTCGAACTCGGCTTGCTCGCGGCCGGGGAGGGCGTCTCGGTCCCGTACGACTATTTCCGTGACCGGGTGATGTTCCCGATCACCGACACCCGCGGCCGGGTCGTGGCCTTCGGTGGGCGGGCGCTCGCCAAGGAGGTGCGCGCCAAGTACCTGAATTCCCCCGAGACGCCGCTCTTCCACAAGGGCCGGACACTCTACAACCTTCACGGCGCCCGGAAGGCCGCGCACGAGCGCGGGTCGATCATCGCGGTGGAGGGCTATGTCGACGTCATCGCCATGACGCTCGCCGGTCATCCCGAGACGGTGGCGCCCCTCGGCACCGCGTTGACCGAGGATCAGCTCGGCCTGCTCTGGCGGCACGCCGACGAGCCGAACTCTGTGCTTCGACGGCGACAAGGCAGGCCAGCGGGCGGCGTTCCGCGCCCTCGACATCGCGCTGCCGCTCTTGGAACCCGGCCGCTCGCTCCGGATCGCGTTGCTGCCCGGAGGCCAGGATCCCGACGATCTGCTGCGCTCAGGCGGCTCCGGAGCCATCGACCAAGTGCTGGCAGCGGCGTTGCCCCTCTCGGAGCTGCTGTGGCGGCGCGCTGTCGAGGCCGGTCCGGTCGACACGCCTGAGCGGCGCGCCGGCCTGACACAGACCCTGCGCACCACCGTCGCGACCATCCGCGACGAGACTGTGCGCCGCTACTACCGCGACGACATCGAGGAGCGCCTCCGCGGCCTATCCCCTCGCGGCGCCCGCACCGCCGGCCAGCAGGCCCCGCGCGGTGGCCGCCAAAGGTACCTTCGGCCCGGCGAGCCCGTCTCCCCGCGCATCACCGGAGGACCGAGCCCCTCAATGACCGCTTCGGCGGGTTTCACGGGCGCCGCATCGGTCCGTGAGGCCGTGATCGTCGGAACCCTATTGGCCCATCCCGAGATGGTCGCGGAGTTCGGTGAGGAGATCGCCGAACTCGACTTCGAGGATCCCGACGCCCGGGCGCTGCTGTCTGTCCTGCTGGCCTGCGCGGCCGAGGATGAGCATCTGGCGCCGGAAGTGTTGCAAAACCGCATCAATCGGGCGGCGCTCACGCCGGCCGCCGACAGAATCCTGACGCTGGCCCGCTCGCGGGACCGCACGACCCTGGCGCCGCATGCGGATCCTGCACACCGTGCGGATGCGCTCCGGCAGGCGATGATCTTGCACCGGCAGGCAGGAGCGCTACATACCGAACTTCGCGAAGCACGGCAGGCGTTTGAGAACGATCCGACCGATGCCGGGTGGGCATGGCTCTGCGAAGTGAAGGCGAGGCTGGAAACCGTCATCGCCGCCGAAGCGGAGGCCGATGCACCGGTGTCGAGCGACTCGACGGCCGCGTGATCCCTGTGTCATGGCGGTGGCGGGGGACAGCGTCCCGCCATAGTTAACAATCGGTCAAGCCTCAGGCTTGCCATACGGAAACCGACGATTCAAGGCGACGGAGCGATCCGGGGCCGATCTCATACAGCGGCGCCGACGGCGTGGACCGGCCTCTATTGGGGCCTCCGCAATGCGCCGCGTGCGAAACAATGGGCTGATCATGGCGACGAAGGCAACGGAACGGGACGAGACGGACGCTGCCACCGAGCAGCAGACCGACGGGCCGCTCCTCGACCTGACGGATGCTTCGGTCAAGCGGATGGTCAAGCTCGCCAAGAAGCGCGGCTACGTGACCTATGAGGAGGTCAACGAGGTTCTGCCCGAGGGTCAGTCCGATCCGGACCAGCTCGAGGACGTGCTCTCGCAGCTTTCCGAGATGGGCATCAACGTCGTCGAGGCCGAGGAGACCGACGAGGCGGCGGGCGAGAAGGCCGCCGAGGGCGAGGAGGAGGAGGCCGAAGGCGGCGAGGTGGCTGAGGTCGCCCCCGCCCGTGCCGTCGCGGTCGCCACGACCACCACCAAGGAGCCGACCGACCGGACCGACGATCCGGTGCGGATGTACCTGCGCGAGATGGGCTCGGTCGAGCTGCTCTCCCGCGAGGGCGAGATCGCCATCGCCAAGCGCATCGAGGCCGGCCGCGAGGCGATGATCGCAGGTCTCTGCGAGAGCCCGCTGACCTTCCAGGCGATCATCATCTGGCGCGACGAGCTGGTGGAGGGCAAGGTCCTCCTGCGCGACATCATCGATCTCGAGGCGACCTACGCGGGGCCGGACGGCAAGAACGCGCCGCAGATCGCCGAGGGCGAGGAATCCGAGGACGGCGAGCCGCCGGCGCCTCCGGAGGGTGGCGACGACGAGGACGACCTCGAGAACAACGTCTCGCTCGCCGCAATGGAAGCCGAGATCAAGCCGCGGGTCCTGGAGACCTTCGATGCGATCGCCGCCAACTAC
This sequence comes from Methylobacterium phyllosphaerae, assembly GCA_050632685.1. Classification (GTDB taxonomy): domain Bacteria; phylum Pseudomonadota; class Alphaproteobacteria; order Rhizobiales; family Beijerinckiaceae; genus Methylobacterium; species Methylobacterium phyllosphaerae_A. The sequence goes on along the minus strand of JBOEFT010000002.1, from coordinate 1,805,696 downwards.
CGCAAGCTGCGCAAGTCCCAGAGCGAGGGCACCGAGCGCAAGGCCGCGGGCGAGAAGAACACGCCTGCCCAGGATCAGAAGCAGGTCGAGCTGAAGGACATCGTCGTCGCCGACGTGAAGTCCCTGTCGCTCAACAACAACCGCATCGAGGCGCTGGTCGGCCAGCTCTACTCGATCAACAAGCAGCTCATCGGCCACGAGGGCCGGCTGATGCGCTATGCCGAGAGCCACGGCGTGGCCCGCGACGAGTTCCTGCGCCACTACCAGGGCTACGAGCTCGATCCGAATTGGATGGAGCGGGTCGGCACGCTCGGTGGCAAGGGCTGGAAGAACTTGGTCGAGCGCGGCTCGAAGCAGGTTGGCGAGCTGCGCGCGCAGATCCTCGACCTAGCCTCCGAGACGGGCCTGGAGATTGGCGAGTACCGCCGCATCGTCAACATGGTCCAGAAGGGCGAGCGCGAGGCCCGGCAGGCCAAGAAGGAGATGATCGAGGCCAACCTGCGCCTCGTGATCTCGATCGCCAAGAAGTACACGAACCGCGGCCTGCAGTTCCTGGACCTGATCCAAGAGGGCAACATCGGCCTGATGAAGGCGGTGGACAAGTTCGAGTACCGCCGCGGCTACAAGTTCTCGACCTACGCCACGTGGTGGATCCGGCAGGCGATCACCCGCCTCGATCGCCGATCAGGCGCGCACGATCCGCATTCCGGTGCACATGATCGAGACGATCAACAAGATCGTCCGGACGTCGCGCCAGATGCTGCACGAGATCGGCCGCGAGCCGACCCCGGAGGAGCTGGCCGAGAAGCTGGCCATGCCGCTGGAGAAGGTCCGCAAGGTCCTCAAGATCGCCAAGGAGCCGATCTCCCTGGAAACGCCCATCGGCGACGAGGAGGACAGCCACCTCGGCGACTTCATCGAGGACAAGAACGTTGTCCTGCCGATCGACGCGGCGATCCAGTCGAACCTGCGCGAGACCACGACGCGGGTGCTCGCCTCGCTCACGCCGCGCGAGGAACGCGTGCTGCGTATGCGTTTCGGCATCGGCATGAACACCGACCACACCCTCGAGGAGGTCGGCCAGCAGTTCTCCGTGACCCGCGAGCGCATCCGGCAGATCGAGGCGAAGGCGCTGCGGAAGCTGAAGCACCCCTCGCGCAGCCGGAAGCTCAGGAGCTTCCTGGACAACTGAGCCCCCGCCGCGGCCAAGGCCGCGGCGCCTCTCCGTCGACCGCGTTGCCACGGCGCTGCGCGGCATCCACTCTGGCGCCATGCTCGAACGCCGCCCGCCAACGCCCGGTTTGCCGACGGCCTTCGCGGACGGTTCGGAAGCCGACGACGTGCCCTTCGGCGCGCTGCAGCCCTCCGTCGGCATCCGCGACTGGCTGCTCGGCGAGGGCGCCCGGATGCCCAACGCCGAAGAGCTGCTCGCCGGGCTCGCCGAGCGCCTGATCGCCATCGGCGTCCCCGTCGACCGTGCCTCGACGGCGATCGACACCCTCCATTCGGAATATGCCGGCGTCGGCCGGATCTGGACCCGGGACGGCGGCACCACCGTGCGGCTGTTCCCGCACGGTGCCCGCTCGACGGACGCCTACCTCAACAGCCCGTTCCATACGGTCCACGAGACCGGGGAGTGGCTGATCCTCGACCTCGCGGAGACGCCGGACGACGCCTTCGCGATCGTGCCGGACCTGAAGTCCAGCGGCTATACCCACTACGTGGTCGCGCCCCTGTTCTTCACTAACGGCACGAAGAACGGGATCACCTTCGCCACCCGGGCACCGGAGGGGTTCCGAGACGACGATATCGCGATCCTGCGCTTCGTCATGCCGGCGCTGGCGGCGGTCATGGAGATGCGCGTCCTCAACAAGCAGCTCGACCACGTGCTGCGGCTCTATGTCGGCGACGAGCCGCATCGGGCCATTCTGGCGGGCGACATCCGCCGGGGAAGGTGACGCGGATCCGCTCGGCGATCCTGTTCGCCGACATGCGTGACTATACCCGCACCTCCGCCGACATGACCCCCGAGGAGGTGGTGGGCCTCCTCAACGTCTTCTTCGACTGCCTCGTGCCGCCGATCGAGCGCGAGGGCGGCGAGGTGCTGAAGTATCTCGGCGACGGCCTGCTGGCGATCTTTCGCGAGATCCGGAGACGATCTCGGGGGCGCCGCCAAGGCGCGCTCACGGCGGCCCAGCATGCGCTGGCGGCCCTCGACGAGGCCAATGCCCTGCACCAGTTCCCCGTGCCGGTGGCCGCCGGCATCGCCCTCCACCACGGCGAGGCCGCCTATGGCAATGTCGGCTCGGGCTCCCGTCTCGACTTCACGGTGATCGGCCGAGACGTGAACCTCGCGAGCCGCATCGCACAGCTCAACCGCACCCTCGGCGAGCCTTTGCTGATGTCGAAGCCCTTCGTGGATTTTCTCTGGGGGGATCCGGTCTCCCTGGGCGAACACCGGCTCAACGGTTTCGACGAGCCCATGGCGGTGTTCCGCCCGAAATTCCTGCGCCCGCGCAAGCCGAACTGACACAGCCTCCGACCGCTGACGGATCGAGCCTCTCGACAGTTTCCTGGGACGCTCAGCCTCGAAGCGTCATCGTCGCGCCGCTGACGCTGAAGTCGCGCAGGCGCTTCAGGAACGACATGCCGAGCAGGCTCGTGGCAAGGCGCCCGCGGGGGATGATGACGGCCTCGACGTCGCGCACGGTGATCGATCCGACCTGCATCACCGCGATCCGGATCGGCGCTACTTTGACGGTCCCGTTCGCCGTGTTCCAGACCCGGTTGAAGTCTTTCGGGGCGACCCTGATCCCGATCCTGTCGGCATCCTCTTCCGAGAAGGCGCAGGAACTCGCACCAGTATCCACCATCATCGGCAGAGCCCGGCCGTCCATCAGGGCGTTCACGAAGAAATGGCCGTTGCGGCCGGCTTGCAGCGCGACACCGACCACGCCGCTCTCCCCGGCGGCCGCGGTGACCGGAGCAGCGATCGCCGGAGCCGAATCGGCACGGGTCCGCTCGCGTAGTTTCTGGAACGCCGTGGCGGACAGGAAACCGATCGTGCAGACGACAACGAATGTGCGCACGCGTCCCGTCCCGGCCCGAGCCATCGGAGCCGGTTTGGCCGAGGATCCGTGAAGGGCTGGTGCCCGACGCGCGACCAGCCGGCGTCGGCGGCCGGATTTCGTCCGGCTTGGTATCCGAACGGTGACTGAGACCGGGGAATGTCCAACCTGCACGGATGGCCGACCGGCGGCGGGGTTGACCAGGGCCGCGTGGACGACCAAGTCTCTTCTCGTTCCAGGGAGATCCCCGGCAAGGGGCTGAGAAACCGCTGGCTCGTCCGTGAGGACCTGCGGCGCGGAAATCCTTCGAACCTGATCCGGCTCATACCGGCGTAGGGATTGGACCGCGGCCGCCCGAATGGGCAGGCCACAGCTTCTCACCGAAGCACCCGGCCCGATCCCCGCGACGGCACTTCGCGGAGATGCCCGTGCCCCTCGACCGCCCAACCTCACCGATCGGTCGCCGCCGCAGCCCCGACGGGTTCGCCGCGTCCGCAAGCCTGCCGGGCCGGACCGACGTTGCCGTCATCGGTGGTGGATTGATCGGGCTCTCGATCGCGTGGCGGCTGGCCCGGGCGGGCCGAACCGTGACGGTCCTGGAGCGCGAGACGATCGGGTCCGGCGCGAGCCTCGCCGCCACCGGCATGCTGGCCCCGGCTGCAGAGCACGAGCCCGGCTCCGACCCGCTCCTACCCCTCGCCCTGGAATCGCTCCGACTCTGGCCGGGGTTCCGCGACGCCCTCGAAGCCGAATCCGGCCGCGCGATCGATTACCGGCCAGACGGGACCCTGGTGCTGGCGGTCGGCCGCGACGAGGTGGAGCGCCTGCGTTTCCGCTTCGATCTGCAGCGCCGGTCGGGCCTCGACGTCGCTTGGCTGCCGGGGAGCGAGGTCCGTCGCCTGGAACCGGGCCTGCGCCCCTCGGTCACCGCCGGGATCCACTGTCCTTTGGACCACCAGGTCGACCCGCGACTAGTCATGGACGCCCTCGCCGAGGCCTGCCGCCGGGCCGGCGTTATTCTATCGGAGCGGACGCCCGTCAGCGCCCTCGACTGGTCGGGGGATCGCGTGACCGGCGTCCGGGTCGGCGAGGACGGCCTCGCGGCGGACACCGTGGTCATCGCCTCCGGTGCCTGGAGCGGGGAGGGCGGATTGCTGCCTGAGGATCTGACCCTGCCGGTCCGCCCGCTGAAGGGGCAGTCGCTGGCCCTGCGCACCACCGCCCGTACGGGCACCCTCGGCCGGATGATCTGGACCGAGCAGGTCCACATGGCACCGAAGGGCGACGGCCAGCTCATCGTCGGCGCCACCGTGGAGGATTGCGGCTTCCGGCCCGGCGTCACCGCGGGCGGGCTCTACGCCCTGCTGGAGGGCGCGCGCCGGGTGCTGCCCGGGATCGAGGAGATGGAGGTCGAGGCGGTCTGGAGCGGCTACCGTCCCACCTCGGACGACGATGCGCCGATCCTCGATGAGCTCGCCCCCGGCCTCGTCGCCGCCACCGGACATCACCGCAACGGTTACCTGCTTGCCCCCGTCACCGCCGACGCCGTGGCGGATCTCGTCCTGCGCGGCACGCTGCCGGAGGTGGCCCGGCCCTTCACGCGGGCGCGGTTCGGACGCCCCGAGCGCCTGAGGGCCTCGGCATGAAGCTCTTCGTCAACGGAGAGCCGCGCGACTCCTCGGCCGAGACCGTGGATTCCCTGTTCCGCCAGGAGTCGGAGGAGGGCGGCATCGAGAGCCCGCAGGGCGTCGCCATCGCGCTGAACGGCCGGGTGCTCCGTCGCCGGGATTGGGAGCAGACCCCGATCGCGGATGGCGACCGCGTCGAGATCGTCCGCGCCATGCAGGGAGGTTGAGCATGAACCCCACCGTCACGCCGCTGCACCCCGAGAGCGGGGAGGACAGCCTGACGATCGCCGGAGTGACCCTGTCGTCCCGGCTTTTCATCGGCACCGCCGGCTACCCGACGCAGGCGATCATGCGCGACGCCGTCCAGGCGAGCGGCGCCGACGTCGTGACCGCCTCGATTCGCCGGGTCTCGCTCCAGGGTCACGGCTCCGACACGGTGACGATCCTCAAGGGCAAGCGCTTCCTGCCGAACACCGCCGGCTGCGAGACCGCCCGCGACGCGATCATGACCGCGGAGCTGGCCCGGGAGGCCCTCGACACCAACTGGATCAAGGTCGAGGTGATCGGTGACCGGGAGACGCTCTACCCGGACGTCGCCGAGCTGATCGAGGCCTGCCGCCACCTCGTGGACGACGGCTTCGTGGTCCTGCCCTACTGCAACGACGACCCGATCGTCTGCCAGCGCCTGGAGGATATCGGCTGCGCCGCCGTGATGCCGATGGGTTCGCTGATCGGCTCCGGGATGGGGATCGCGAACCCGGCCAACCTCGAGCTGATCTGCCGCCGCGCCACGGTGCCGGTCGTAGTCGATGCTGGGATCGGCACGGCTTCGGACGCGGTGATCGCCATGGAGCTGGGCGCCTCCGCCTGCCTGATCAACACCGCCGTCGCCAAGGCCGACGATCCGGTGCGGATGGCCAGCGCCATGCGGCGCGCAGTGGAGGCCGGGCGCGACGCCTATCTGGCGGGGCGGATCCCGCGCCGCGGCCGGGCCGAACCGTCGAGCCCGCAGCTCGGCCTCGTCGGCTCGTGAGGGCATTGCCGTCGCCGCTCCTCGCGGTGACGGACCGCCACGGGTATCCGCGCCCCCTCGCCGAGACCGTGCAGGCAATCCTGGCGGGTGGCGGAAGCTGGATCTGGCTCCGGGACCGCGATCTGGAGCCGGAGGCGCGCCGGCGCCTCGGGGAAGCCGTCGCCGAACGCGTGCGGGCGGCGGGCGGCGTGCTTACGGTGGGTGGGGACGTCGAGCTGGCGCGCACCCTCGGCGCGGACGGCGTGCATCTCGGCGGCGGGTCGGCTCCGGCCGCGATCGCGGCGGCGCGGGCGGCCCTGGGGGCGGGGGCGCTGATCGGCGTGTCGGCCCACGCACCACACGAAGTTTCGACTGCGGCGACGGCTGGGGCGGATTACGTCACGCTCAGCCCGATCTTTCCGACGGCGAGTAAGCCGGGGTACGGGCCGGCGCTGGGTCTGAAAGGCCTCACCGCCCTGGCCGGCGGGCTTCCGGTGGTGGCACTGGGCGGTATCGGCCCCGACGAGGCCCCGCAATGCCGCAGGGCCGGTGCAGCGGCATTCGCCGTCATGGGGGGCGTGATGCGGGCCGCCGATCCTGCAGGAGCCACGCGGACCCTGCTGAAGGCCTGGAACGCAGCCGGTCCCGTGCCTGCGTGACCGGCTCAAGCCGTCTTCGGTGGCTGCGAACTGCCGTCCTCGAACCCGGCACGACGCGATCCGAGCGGTCGTACGGCGACCGATCAGGTCGCGCCGCGCCGGGAGACCGGGATGCGCTCAGTCCCGGGCCAGCTGCGCCCGGCCGATGGCGAAGACACGCCCGTCGCCGAGGAGATGGGCGGTGAAGCCCTTCGGAAACAGGCCGTCGATGGCCTTCTCGCGGACATTGAGGCCGCCCGCATAGGCGCCGAAGGCCGGCATCACCAGGCGCGTGCCGTCGGTGACGAAGCAGCGGCGGCGCACCGCTCGGCCGCGCATCGCGACCTTGCCGCAGGGATGCAGATGGCCGGCGATCTCGCCCGGCGTCGGTTCGGGGCTCGGCTCGTGACGCAGGACGAGGCCGCCAATGGTCAGCGCTCCGGCGTAGCGGCCGCCGACGCCTTCGCTCACGGCCGCGTCGTGATTCCCGGCGATCCAGATCCAGTCGCGTCCTTCCTGCAGAGCGGCCACCATGGCGCGGTCGCCCGGCTCCATGCGCTCGGGTCCGCGGGCATCGTGGAAGGAATCGCCTAGCGCGACCACGCGGACGGGGTCGTGGCGCACCACCGCCTCGTGCAGGCAAGCCAGGGTCTCGCGGGTGTCGTAGGGCGGCAGGAACTGGCCGGAGCGCGCCGCGTAGGAGGAGCCCTTCTCAAGGTGGAGGTCGGACACGATCAGCGTGCGGTGCTCCGGCAGCCAGAGGCCGCCGCACAGGTCCAGCACCAGGGTCTCGCCCGCCAGCTGCAGGGTCGGGTGCTTGTGAGTCTTCTCGAGTCTCAGGCCGGCCGCCAAGATCGCATCCTCGGTGTCGTCGGGGGAGGGCGGATCGACGGTCAGGACAGAGCCTCTTGGAGAAGCTCCGCCTCGGCCTCCGCCAGGATCTCGTCGGCGCCCTCGCCGTAGACCCGCTCGCGCCCGATCTCGAGCATCACGGACACGGAGAGCGGCGAGACCCGGTCGAGAGACCTGTGGATGATTCGCCCCTGGATGCGCTCTAGCATCATGCCGAGGCGCCTCACGTCGAGGAGTCCGGTTGCCGCATCCTGCCGCGCGGCCCGCAACAGGAGGTGATCGGGCTGGTGCTTGCGCAGCACGTCGTAGATCAGGTCGGTCGAGATCGTGACCTGCCGGCCGGACTTCTTCTGCCCCGGATGGTGGCGCTCGATCAGCCCGGCGATCACCGCGCATTGCCGGAAGGTCCGCTTCATCATCGCCGACTCGTCGAGCCAGGCCTCCAAGTCGTCGCCCAGCATGTCGACGGCGAAGAGGTCGCCGATGAAGTCGGCATCGCGCGCAGCTCGCTCGGAGACGTCGCGGGTCGTCCAGATCGCGATGCCGTAATCGTTGGCCGCGAAGCCCAGGGGCCGCAACCCGTCGCGCTCCAGCCGGCGGGTGAGGAGCATTCCGAGGGTCTGGTGGGCGAGGCGCCCCTCGAACGGGAAGGCGGTCAGGTAGTAGCGCTTGCCCCGGGGGAACGTCTCGACCAGGAGATCGCGCTCGCCGGGCAGGACCGAGCGCCGGCGCTGCTGGTGCAGATATTCGCCGATCTGTTTCGGCAGCCGGTCCCAGGCGAACGGGTCGGCGATGAGCGCCCGGACCCGGGCCGCCAGGAAGGTCGAGAGCGGGAACTTCGCCCCCGCATACGAGGGGATCGCCGGGTCGGTACCGGGTGGTGCGCGGGTGACGAGGCACTCGTCCTCCGCAAGTCCCTCGAACCGCAGGGTCTCGCCGGCGAACAGGAACGTGTCGCCCACCGTCAGCGTCTCGGCGAAATCGTCCTCGATCTCACCCAGCACCCGGCCGGATTTCGGCAGGACCGTGCCGGGCTTGCCCCGCAGCGTCCGGCTGAGGCGCACCCGAACCCGCGCCGCCTCGACGATGGTGCCGACATTCATCCGGTAGGCCTGGGCGGTGCGGGCGTCGCGCACGCGCCAGAGGCCGTCCGGCCCGCGCAGGATCTTGGCGAAGCGCTCGTAGGCGCGCAGGGCGTAGCCGCCGGTGGCGACGTAGTCGACCACCTGCTCGAAGGATTCCCAGGTGAGCCCGGCATAGGGCGCCGCCGAAACGATCTCGTCGTAGAAATCGACCGGGTCGAAGGCGTCGGCGCAGGCCATGCCGAGCACGTGCTGGGCGAGCACGTCGAGGGCGCCCTGGCGGGCGTCGGGCGTGTCCTGCGCGGCCTCCTCGACGGCGTCGAGCGCCGCCTGGCATTCGAGCATCTCGAAGCGGTTGCCCGGGACGAGGTAGGCCTTCGACGGCTCGTCCATCCGGTGGTTGGCCCGGCCGATCCGCTGCATGATCCGGCTGGCGCCCTTCGGCGCGCCGACATTCACGACGAGGTCGACGTCACCCCAGTCGATGCCGAGGTCGAGGGTGGCGGTGCAGACGATCGCCCGCAACTGGCCGGCCGCCATGGCGGCCTCGACCCGGCGGCGCTGCTGCGCGTCGAGGGAGCCGTGATGGATGGCGATCGGCAGCGCGTCCTCGTTGAGTCGCCACAGCTCCTGGAAGGTGTACTCGGCCTGGAGGCGGGTGTTCACGAAGACCAAGGTCGTCCGGTGGTCCTTGATCAAGTCGTAGATGGCCGGCATCGAGTGCCAGGCGGTGTGGCCGGAGATCGGCAGCGCCCGGCCGAGGTCGAGCATGCGCAGATCCGCCTTCGCGCCGCCCGCCACGGTGACGAGGTCGGCCATGGGGGAGGTGTTTTTCCCTTCCCCTACAGAGGGGGAGCGAGGTCCTGGTTCTGCGGCACCAGATACTTCCGCAGCTCATCCGGCTCGCGCACGGTCGCGGAGAGCCCGATGGCCGCGAGTTCCGGGCTCAGCCTGTGCAGTCGCGCCAGCGCCAAGGAAAGGAGGTCGCCGCGCTTCGAGGTGACCAGGGCGTGCAGCTCGTCGAGCACCACACACCGCAATCCGGAAAAAACGCGGCCGCCTCGCGATGGGCGATCAGCAGGGCCAGCTGCTCGGGCGTGGTGAGCAGGATGTCCGGCGGCCGGCTGATCTGGCGGGTGCGCTTGTGCGCGGGGGTGTCGCCGGTACGGGTCTCGACGCGCACCGGTAGATTCATCTCGGCGATGGGTGCGTCGAGGTTGCGGGCGATGTCGACCGCGAGCGCCTTGAGCGGCGAGACGTAGAGCGTGTGCAGACCCGCAGGCTTCAGCGGCTGCGGCCCGCGCTCCGCGAGGGCGACGAGGCTCGGTAGAAATCCCGCGAGCGTCTTGCCCGCACCGGTCGGCGCGACGAGCAGGGCCGAGCGACCCGCCCCGGCAATCCGCAGGAGATCGAGCTGGTGGGACCGCGGCGCCCAGCCGCGAGCCGCGAACCAGGCCCGGAACCGATCCGGCAGGATCTCCGACGAATCGGTCAGGCGAGCGCCATCAGGAAGCGGTCGATCAGCTCCAACGCCCGCTCGCTCATCGGGCTGGGGTAACGGGCGAAGACGTGGCAACCGCCCGGATAGATCGCCGTATGGCCGCCATTGCCGGCCGCGGCCCAGCGCGCCGACATGTACAGCGTGTCGTCGAGGAGCGGATCGGCGGTTCCGATGGTGAACAGGGCCGGGGGCAGGCCCTTGAGCTCCGCGTAGATCGGCGACACGTCCGGCCGGCGCCGGTCGATGCCCTCGCGGACATAGCCGTCGGCGAACGCAGTGAGGTCACGGGTGTTCACGACGAGCCGCTCCTCCCCCCAGTTCCGCACGGACGGAGTCAGGCCCAGGTCGAAGAAGCCCGCATTGAGGTTAGCGCCCCGGAACGCCCTCGGCAGGTTGTGCTTGTCGCGCAGCCGCAGCAGCACCATCACGGCAAGGTGGGCACCCACCGACTCGCCGCCGATGGTCAGAGCGTGGACGCCGAGCTCCGCCTTGCCGGGACCGGCCAGCCACAGGGCTGCGGCCTCGCAGTCGAGCAGCGCCGCCGGGTAGGGGTGCTCCGGTGCGAGGCGGTACTCCACCGACAGGGCGACGAAGCCGCAGGTATCGGCGATGCGCTCCAGCCAGGGATCCTGCTCGTCGGCCGAGCCCCAGACCCAGCCGCCGCGATGGATGTGCAGATAGGCGCCGCGGAGCTTCGTGCCGGGCTTGGGCCGCACGACGCGGAGCTTGAGCGGACCGCCGGGGCCGTCGATCGTCAGCCACTCCGCCCGGGCGCTGTGCGGCATGGCGGGGGCCGCCTTGGTGCCGAGGCGACGGCGCTCGCGGACCTCCTCAATCGGCAACGACCAGGGGTCGGGCAGGGCGGCATGCGCCGCGACGATCTCGGCATTGAGCCGGAGCGTCTCGGGATCGATGGTCGCCGGGTCGAACAGGGCGTGGTCGATCATCGCGCGTATGGTCCCGTCGGCACTCAGAGCCTCTCACACCTCTCCCGATCCCCGGGAGTCGTCCCTTTGGCCGAGGCGACGCCGCCGTGATCCCGCGTCGCGTTCCGCCCCGCCCCCATCTTGGCGCGCGCGATGCCGCTTGCCATCTGCACGGCACGGGAGAAACCCGCCAACGCCCGATCCGCGCTCTGGTTTCGACGCGGTGTGGTGCGCCGGCCACGGTTCCGCCCCCTTCGTCGCCGATCCGAAGGCCCTGACGCTTCACGAGGACGCAATGCTCGTCGATCACGACCGGCGCCGGCAAGGCTTTCAACAGGGCGCCCCGCCGCCGAACGCCGCCTATGGGGCGGAGGATTACCGGTCGCGCCCCTCCGCACTGCGCCGCTTCCTGGGCGGCTCGCCGGCCGGCGTCTTCCTGCGCCTCCTGTTCCTGTCGGTCCTGGTCGGCGCCTTCCTGTCGATGCTCGGCCTGACGCCGGGCCGCCTGTTCTGGCACCTGTACGATTCGGCCCGGGCGCTGATCGATGTCGGCCTCGCCTCGCTGCACGATTTCGGCGGCTGGATCGTCGCCGGCGCGATCGTGGTCGTGCCGCTCTGGCTGATCGCACGCCTCTTCGCCGTCTCGCGCTGACGGGTCCCGCCCGGCGCCGCCCAACCGCGTCCAGGTCCAGGGATGATGCACGCCGTCGCCAGACCGGGGCGCCCGACCCATCGCCGCGTCCTGGCGCTGGCGCTGCCCATGACGCTCGCCAACGTCACCACGCCGATGCTCGGCTTCGTGGGCGCGGCCGTGATCGGCCGGCTCGGGGACGCGGCGCTGCTCGGCGCGGTAGCCCTGGGCGCGGTCATCTTCGACGCGATCTTCTGGTCGTTCGGTGCCCTGCGGATGGCCACCGCCGGCCTCACCGCGCAGGCGGTCGGCGGAGGGGACAGAGCCGAAATCGACCGCATCCTCGCCCGCGCCCTGGCGGCGGGCGTGCTGATCGGCCTCGTCCTGGTCATACTTCAAGTGCCGCTCGCCCGGCTGGCCTTCGCCATCAGCGGTGCGAGCGAGGCCGTGTCGGCCGGTCTGGCGACCTACTTCCACATCCGCATCCTGTCCGCCCCGTTCGTGCTGGCGAGCTACGGCGTCCTCGGCTCGGTCCTGGGACGGGGGCGCACCGATCTCGGCCTGCTGCTCCAGGTCGCGATCAACCTGACCAATGTCGGGCTGACGCTCACCCTGGTCCTGGGCTTCGACCTCGGGCTTGCCGGCGCGGCGCTGGCGACGCTCGGCGCGGAGGCCTTCGGCCTCGGCCTCGGTCTGATCCTCCTGGCGCGTCTCGGCTCGCGGCCGTTCCGGGTGCCGCTGCGCGACCTCCGCGACGCCGCGGCGCTGCACAGGACGCTCCGCGTCAACCTCGACGTGATCCTGCGGACCCTCGCGCTGATCACCGGCCTCGTCCTGTTCTCGGCTTTGGGCGCTCGGCAGGGCGACGTGGTCCTGGCCGCCAACGCGGTCCTGTGGAATCTCTTCCTGATCGGCGGCTTCTTCCTCGACGGCTTCGCCACCGCGGCCGAGACCCTGTGCGGGCAGGCGGTGGGCGCCCGCGACGCGGATGCGTTCGAGGCGGCCGCGTCCATGAGCCTGCGCTGGTGCCTCGGGTTCGGGCTTGCGGTCAGCCTGCTCGCGCTGGCGGGCGGTCCCGCCTTCATCGATGCCGTGACGACGAACGGAGCGGTGCGCGAGGTCGCGCGGTCGTACCTGCTCCTCGCGGCCCTGGCGCCCTTCGCAGCCGCCGCACCCTTCGCGTATGACGGGATCTATATCGGCGCGACCTGGACCCGGGCGATGCGCAACCTGATGGGGTGCGCCCTCGCCGCATACGGCGCGATCCTCGTCCTCGTGCACGCCCTCGCCCTGGGCAATTCCGGGTTGTGGCTGGCCTTCGTGGCCTTCCTCGGCGCCTGGGGCCTGGGCCAGGCGATCGCCTACCCAGCGCTGGCCCGGAGGACCTTCCGGACGACGCCGTCGCCCCCGCTCAGACCGGCATCGTAAGCACGGATCTAGTGCGGGTCCTTCCAGGTCGTGGTGGTGGCGACCGGCCCGGGGCGGGCGACGGCACCCGTGGAGCGCGGCAGGACCGCCTCGGCCCGGCGCGGATACGCCCGGCGGCTCGCATAGCCGTAGCGGCGGCCCCGGCGCACATGGCGGCGTCCGCGCTCCGACGAGTTGCCGACGAAGCCGCCGACCACGGCGCCGGCGACGGCCCCGATCGGGCCGCCCACCAGCGCCCCGGCGACGGCGCCGGAGCCGACGCCGAGAGTCGTCCGGCTCTGCGCCCGGGCCACTTCGGGAGCCGACAACGTCCCGAGCAAGGCGAGAACGACCAAGACTTTGCGCATCGTAGAGCTTCCGGCCTTCGTGGACTGGTTTCAGGCAGCCTTTAACCGGCGGAACGTGACCAAACCGCGGCCTGGAACTGCGAAGACCGGCGCCGGTGTCAAACCGCGCAGGGACTCACGCCGCTCAACCTTTGGGGTGTGGCGCGGCCGCCTTCGTGCTTTAGGGTGCAGTGCAACGACGGGAGGCCGCGCGACGGCCCAGGAGGAGGAATCCGATGGCCACGACGACCGATCTGCGCCTGCGCCGGAGCGTGCTCTACATGCCCGGCTCGAACCAGCGGGCGCTCGACAAGGCCAAGACCCTGCCGGTGGACAGCATCATCCTCGACTTGGAGGACGCCGTCGGCCCGGAGGAAAAGGAGCTCGCCCGCCAGCAGGTCTGCGCCGCCGTGAAGAGCGGCGATTATGGCAGCCGGGAACTGGTCATCCGCGTCAACGCCCCTCAGACGCCCTGGGGCGAGGCGGATCTCCACGCCGCCATCGAGGCCAAGCCCGACGCGATCCTGATGCCGAAGGTGTCGTCGCCCGCGGTTCTCGAAAGCATCGCGGACCGCCTCGAATCCCTCGATGCACCGGACGGCATCGCGATCTGGGCGATGATCGAGACACCGGCCTCGATCCTCAACATCCAGGAGATCGCCCGGGCCAAGCGCGACCCGCGCAACCGCCTGACCTGCCTCGTGCTCGGCACCAACGACCTCGCCAAGGACACCTGGGCCAAGATCGTCCCCGGGCGCGTGCCGATGCTGCCCTGGATGATGATGGCGCTCGCCGCCGCCCGTGCCGAGGGTCTGGCGATCCTCGACGGCGTCTACAACGACATCGCCGACACGGAGGGCTGCCGCGACGAGTGCCGGCAGGCCCGCGATCTCGGGTTCGACGGCAAGACGTTGATCCACCCCACGCAGCTGGAACCGGCCAACACCTCCTTCGCCCCCACCGAGGAGGAGGTGCGCCGGGCCAAGCTGGTGATCGAGGCGTTCGAGCGGCCGGAATACGCAAAGCGCGGCGCGATCAAGCTGGAGGGCCGCCTCTACGAGCGGCAGCATCTCGGCGTGAACCGCAGGTCGGTGACCTGGGCCGAGGCGATCAAGGCGAAGGGGTTCTGAGCACTTCTCCGAACCCTCGCCGGGCCGGCGTCTCGGCGCGGGGAGCGCAGGCGCGGAGGCCGCGCGCGAGGATCGGCGCCGGCGCCGCGCCGGTCGTGGTGCTGCCCGCCTGAGGACGCGCGCACCGAATCCGCGACCGCACGCGGGAGCATCGGGAATGCAGAATCGAGAACGGCGGAGGCCTTCGGGAAACGCGCCCGTCCCCGCCCGAACTACGAGGTGGCGGGTCCGTAAGGCGGCCGCGGGATCGCCCGGTGCGCGGCCCGCAAGGCCGCCGACCAGCGCTCGCGCAGGTCGTGAAAGTAGCCCTCGCCGGCCTCGATCCGGTGATTCACTTCCAGGCTGAGGGCATTCCGGCGGGCAACCGCGATGTCGATCGGCAGGCCGACGCCCAGGTTCGACCGCATGGTCGAATCCATCGAGACCAGGCTGACCTTCAGGGCGTCGTACAGGTCGGTGGTGTACTTCACTGCCCGGTCGAGGATCGGCTTGCCGTATTTGTGCTCGCCGATCTGGAGGAACGGCGCGTCGGTGCTGCACTCGATGAAGTTGCCCGCCGAGTAGATCAGGTACAGCCGCATCTCGCCGTTGCCGATCTGGCCGCCGAACAGGAGGGAGATCGAGAACCGGATATTGGCCGCCTCGAACCCGTTCTGCTCGATCGCGCGCACGTGCCGGATGGCGCGGCCGATGAGCTGCGCCGCCTGGAACATGGTCGGGGCCTCGACGAGCTTCTGCGGCGGCTCGTCCTCCTCGCCGGGCACGCCCTCCTGAAGCAGGCTCAGGACCGACTGGGTGATCGACAGGTTGCCGGCGGAGGCCAGCATCATCACCCGCTCGCCCGGCACGTTGAAATGGTGCAGCTTGCGGTAGGTCGAAATGTCATCCAGCCCCGCATTGGTGCGGGTGTCGGCGACCATCACGAGTCCCTCCTCGACAAGGACACCGACGCAGTAGGTCATCGTCTTCGCGCTCTCGTGCGGTCCGGCGGACCGGAGTCGGGACAGTCAGGATTGAGTGGCGGCCCTGCCTTGCTCGACGCGAAGCTTCACGTCCAGTGTTTCGGTGCCACCGCCGGTGCGGCTGCCGCGGATCGGCGCCGCCCCGAGGTAATCGAGGCCGGTGGCGACGCGGATGACATTGTCCGTCGGGCTCGCGTCGAAGCACGGGTCGAACGCCACCCACCCAAGGTCCGGCACCAGCGCCTCGACCCAGCCGTGGGGCGCCTCGACATCCGCCTGTCCGTCGTCACGGGCGCGGTAACCGGCGACGTAGCGGGCCGGGATTCCGATATGCCGGGCGGCGGCGATGAAGACGTGGGCGAGATCCTGACAGACGCCGCTCCCGGACGCGAAGGCCTTGGCAGCCGGAACGGCGCTGGAGGCCGGGCCGGCCTCGTAGGCGACCGTGCCGTGCACGGCGCCGAGCAGGCGGTGCAGCAGGGGAGCGTCGCGCTGTCGCCCGCCGTGGCCACGCGCTCGGCGAAGGCATGCAGCTCCGGACTCGCGGCACACAGATCCGTCTCGCGCAGGTAGAACTCGTCCGGCAGGCGTTCGATCGTACCGCGCACGACGCCCTGCGTGTCGTCGGTGTCCACCTCGCCGGTGACCCGGATGGTGAGGGCGTCGGACGGCTCGTCCGGGGTGAACCAGTGGACGATGTTGCCGAATCCGTCCTCGCGGGCGGTGAGCCGTCCGTCCACGGTGGTGTCGATCCGCCAGGTCCGGACGTACTGCCCGTCATGGTCCCGGGGCGTCAGCCGCAGGACCTGCACGAGCCCGCGGGCCGGCTGCTCATAGGTGTAGATGGTCTCATGGACCACGCGGATGCGCATGCGCCGTCCTGTCCGTCTGTCGTCAGCCGACGAGATACTGCTTGGCGATCGCCTCGCCGACGTTGTTGTTCTCGGCGATGAACGCCTCGACGAACTCGTGCAACCCCGAAGCGAAGACGCGGTCGATATCCTCACCCTCCAGCTTCGCCAGCATGTTCCCGGCGAGCCGCTGGCTGGGACCGCGGCGCCCGTAGGCATCGGCGATGAGGTCGAGATACTCGACGATCACACCATAGCAGTTCGCGAAGGAGCGCGGCATCTGTTTGTTGAGCATCAGCAGATCCGCCACCAGCAGCGGCTTGACGCTCTCGCGGTACACCCAGTGATAGGCATTGAACGCCGAGACTTCGCGCAGGATCGTGGTCCACTGGAAATAGTCGAGGCTGCCGCCCACCGTCTCATCGTGCGGCAGCAGGATCTGGTACTTCACGTCGAGGATGCGGGCAGTGTTGTCGGCCCGCTCGATCGCGGTGCCGAGACGCGTGAACCAGAAGGCGTCGTTGCGCAGCATCGTCCGGAAGGCCGAGCCGTCGAAGGTCAGCGAGACGGTCTTCACCCAGTCGAGGAAGCGGCCGAACTCGTCGCGGTTCAGGTCCTTGCCGGCGTAGTTGCGCAGCTCGAGCCACGCACCGTTGATCGCGTCCCACATCTCGGTGGTGAGGGCCGTGCGCACCGAGCGGGCGTTCTCCCGGGCGGCTTCGATGCAGGAGCGGATCGAGGACGGGTTGTGCGGGCTGAAGGCCAGGAAGTCGCAGACCGTGTCGGCGTTCACCGCGCTGTAGTGATTCCTGAACGCGTCCGGGTCGCCGGCCGAGGCCAGGGCCGAGTCCCACTCGTTGCTCTCGCCGCCGCCGTAGCTCGACGGCAGCGACGCGAAGCGGTGCGCCGCATCGAGGATGCGGGCGACGAAGTCGGCACGCTCGACGTAGCGCGAGAGCCAGAAGAGATTGTCGGCAGTCCTGGAGAGCATCTGTCTTCAGCCAAGTCGTGCGGATCTCACAATCCGCGCCGCGGATCGCCCGGAAATCGCGTGGATCTCAGGCGTCGAGCACCCAGGTGTCCTTCGTACCACCGCCCTGGCTGGAATTGACCACCAGGGAGCCTTCCTTCAGCGCAACCCGGGTCAGCCCGCCCGGCACGATGCGGATCTGATCGGCACCGCAGAGCACGAACGGCCGCAGGTCGACATGGCGCGGGGCGACGCCAGAGGCCACGAAGGTCGGGCAGGTGGAGAGCGACAGGGTCGGCTGCGCGATGAAGCCGTCCGGGGCGTGCTTGAGCTTCCGGGCGAAGTCGTCGAGTTCGCGCTTGCTGGCATGCGGCCCGACCAGCATCCCGTAGCCACCCGAGCCGTTGACCTCTTTCACCACCAGATCCGACAGATTGTCCATCACGTACGCGAAGGCATCCTTCTCGCGGCAGCGATAGGTCGGCACGTTGTGCAGGATCGGCTCCTCGCCGGTGAAGAACTTCACGATTTCCGGCATGTAGCTGTAGACCGCCTTGTCGTCCGAGATGCCGGTCCCGACCGCGTTGGCCAGTGTCACCGACCCGCGCTCGTAGGCGTTCATCAGCCCCGGCACGCCGAGGACCGAGTCCGGCCGGAACACCAGCGGGTCGAGGAAGTCGTCGTCGAGGCGGCGGTAGATCACGTCGACGCGGCGCGGCCCCTCGGTGGTGCGCATGTACACCACGTCGTCCTTGGTGAAGAGGTCGCCCGCCTCCACCAGCTCGACGCCGAGCTTGTCGGCCAGGAACGAGTGCTCGTAGAAGGCCGAATTGTAGCGGCCGGGGGTGAGCAGCACCACCGTGGGATCCCGGGTCGCCGAAACGGGGGCCAGGCTCCGCAGGGTCGCGAGCAGCGCGTCGGGGTAGTTCTCCACGGGCGCGACGCGGTGCTTGGAGAACAGGTCCGGGAACAGCCGGAGCATCACCTCCCGGTTCTCCAGCATGTAGGAGACCCCGGACGGGATGCGGGCGTTGTCCTCCAGCACGAAGAAGTCGTTCTCGCCGGTCCGGACGATGTCGATGCCGGCGATGTGCACATAGAGGTCGTGCGGCACGCGGAAGGACCGCATCTCCATGCGGTAATGGGCGTTGCGGTAGACGAGGTCGGCCGGGATGATGCCGGCCTTGATGCATTCCTGCGCGCCGTAGATGTCTTTCAGGAACAGGTTGATGGCGGTGACCCGCTGTTTGAGCCCACGTTCCAGGGAGCCCCATTCCGGCTTGGTGATCACCCGGGGGATGATGTCGAACGGGATCAGCCGCTCGGTCGACTCGTTGTCGCCGTAGACCGCGAAGGTGATGCCGATCCGCCGGAACAGCAGCTCGGCCTGGCTGCGGCGGGTATTGAAGTGCTCGGGCGGCGTCGATTCGAGCCACGCCTTGAGCTGCCCGTAAGCGTCGCGGACGGCGGCCGGATCGGCCGCACCGGGGCCGAACCCGTTCATCTCGTCGAAGGCCGTCACCGCCATCTCGCTCCTCCCGTACGCTCCCGCTCTTGAGGCAAGAGGCGCGCCATCCGTTCATGGCTATATCCGCGCTCGACAACGCTCAAGGCGGCCAGAGGATCAGATCAGCTTCAGGCCTTTCAGGCTGGCGTGACCGTTGCGGCCGAGGATCACGTGGTCGTGGACCACGATCGTCAGCGGCGCCAGGACGGCCACGATCTCGCGGGTCATCGCCACGTCGGCCGCGGAGGGCGACGGGTCGCCGGAGGGGTGGTTGTGCGCCAGGATGATGGCGGTCGCCGACAGTTCCAGGGCGCGGCGGGCGACCTCCCGGGGATAGACCGGGGTGTGGTCGACGGTGCCGCGCCCCTGCACCTCGTCGGCGATGAGATGGTTGCGCTTGTCGAGGAACAGGACGCGGAATTCCTCGCGCGGCGCGAACGCCATGGTGGCGCGCAGATATTCGTGCAGCGCACTCCACGACGCCAGCAGAGCCCGCTCGCGGATCGCGCCCCGGGCGAGGCGCCGGGACGCCGCCTCGATCACCTTGAGGTCCGATGCGACGCCTGCGCTCACACCGTCCACCTCCATGAGGCGCGCCGGCTCGGCGCTCACCACCTCGGCGAAGCTGCCGAACCGCGCGACCAGCGCCTTGGCGAGGGGCTTCACGTCGCGCCGGGGAATCGCCCGGAAGAGAACCAGTTCCAGCAACTCGTAATCGGGCAATGCGTCGCCGCCCGCCGCGGCGAACTTCTCCCGCAGGCGGTCGCGGTGGCCGTGGTAATGCGGCGGCTCCTTCTCGACGGCGGACGGGAGGGCGCCGTCGGCGAACAACCCGGCCTCGCCGTCGTCCGGCCCCGGCGTCACGGCCGGTCAGGCCGCCGGGTTGACGGGCTGATGCAGCCCCTTCGGCGAGATCGTGAAGACCTCGACGCCGGTCTCGGTGACGCCGACGGTGTGTTCGAACTGGGCGGATAGGGAGCGGTCGCGGGTGACGGCGGTCCAGCCGTCGCCCAGCACCTTCACGGACGGGCGGCCGAGATTGATCATCGGCTCGATCGTGAAGAACTGGCCGGGCTTGAACGGGACGTCGTAGCTCGCCTCGACGTAATGCAGAATGGTCGGCGCGTCGTGATAGGTGCGGCCGAGTCCATGTCCGCAGAAATCACGCACCACCGAGCAGCGCTCGCTCTCGGCATAGGACTGGATCGCCCGGCCGATATCGTTGGTCGAGCCGCCGGGTTTCACCGCCGCGACGCCGCGCATCAGCGCCTCGTAGGTGATCTCGCACAGGCGCTGGGCCTTGCGCGGCACCTCGCCGACATAGGCCATCCGGCTCGAATCACCGTGCCAGCCGTCGAGGATGAGGCAGATGTCGAGGTTGACGATGTCGCCCTCGCGCAGGGGCTTGTCGTTCGGGATGCCGTGGCAGACCACGTGGTTGATCGAGGTGCAGATCGACTTCGGATAGCCACGGTAGAGGAGCGAGGCCGGGTAGGCCCCGTGGTCCATGGCGAAGGTGTAGGCGAGCTTGTCGAGTTCCTCGGTGGTGACGCCGGGCTGGGTCGCCTCCATCAGCAGGTCGAGGGCCTCGGCGGTGAGCCGCCCCGCCCGGCGCATGCCTTCGAAACCCTCGGGACCGTGGATCGGCGGTTCCGGGGCGCGGCGCGCACCCTGCGCACTGGCCTGTTCCTGCTGCATGGTCGGGACTTTTTTCGCGGCGTCATCAATCGGGCGTGCCTCCTATGTACGGTGCACGGTGCGGGAGGCCAAGCCGCGTCGGGCGCTGGCTGTGCAAGGCTTGCGCCGGCCGCGGGGCTGGCGGCATAAGCGGCCGCGAGGCGCCCGGGAGCGCGCGGGCAGATCTCGCCGCGCGGTCGATCGCGGGGCAGGTGAGGGCCGGATGGCAGGCAAGGCGGTACCGCACTTCCACAACGAGCCGGGTGTGCCGGTGATCACGGTGGGCGTGAAGGAATTCATGTGCATCGGCGCGCTGCCGCCGTTCGACCACCCGCACGTGTTCCTCGACATGGGAGCCGACAACGAGATCATCTGTCAGTACTGCTCGACGCTCTACCGCTATCGAGCCGGCCTGAAGGCCGACGAGGCGGAGCCGCAGGCCTGCGTGTGGCACGACGACGCCAAGCTCGCGGCGGAGTAGGTCCGCACCCGCAGTGCCCTCGGACCTTAGACCTCCGCAGATCGGGCAGCCTCTGCGAATCGGGCAGCCCTTGCGAATCGGGATCGTCGGGGCCGGGATCGGCGGCCTGACGGCGGCGTTGGCGCTGTCGGATGCCGGCCATTCCGTCACGGTGATCGAGCGCCGGACCGGCTTCAGCGAGGTCGGCGCCGGGATCCAGATCTCGCCCAATGCCAGTCGGGTCCTGGCCGCCCTCGGGCTCTCGGCCGCCCTGCGCCGCGCGGCGAGCGAGCCGCCCTCCGTCGAGGTGCGCGCCCTCGCCAGCGGACGCCGCATCGGCGGCGTGGCGCTGGGCGCACAGGCCCAGGCGCGGTTCGGCGCTCCCTACTACGTCATCCACCGCGCCGACCTGCAGACCATTTTGCTCGACGCGGTGCGCAGCCGCGCGGCGATCCGCCTGATGATGGGCCGCACCGTCTCGGCGTTCGCCGAGACACCGGCCGAAGCGGTCCTCACCATGGCGGGTTCGAGCGGATCCCAGGACCTCACGTTCGACCTCGCCATCGGAGCGGATGGGTTGCACTCGCGCCTGCGCGCCCACCTCGATGCGGCGCCGCTGCGCCCGGGGCAGGCCGCGGCGTGGCGGGCGCTGATCCCCATGGAGGCGGCGCCCGAAGCGTTGCGCGGCGGCGCCACCGGGCTCTGGCTCGGGCGCGGCCGGCACGTGGTGCATTACCCGGTGCGGGACGGCCAGTTCCTAAACGTCGTGGCCGTGGTGCCGGAGGCGGTGGGCGACGAGGATTGGGGCCGACTCGGTGAGCCGGCGGTCCTGCGCGGGCATCTGCGCGGCTGCGCCGCGCCGCTGCGCGACCTCCTGAGCCTGCCGGATTCCTGGCTGGTCTGGTCGCTCGCCGACCGGGCCGTGGCGCGCCCGCTCGCCCGCGGCCGGGTCGCGCTGATCGGCGACGCGGCCCATCCGGTGCTGCCCTACCTGGCGCAGGGGGCGGCCCTGGCGATCGAGGACGCCGCCGTCCTGACGCGCGCCCTCGCGGACCATGCGGACGTCCCTGGGGCGCTCGCGGCGTTCTCGGGCGCGCGGGCGGCCCGTGTGCGGCGCGTCCAGAGGGCGGCGCGGAGCAACGGCCGAACCTATCACGCCGGCGGCGTGGTGGCGGTCCTGCGCAACGCCGTGATGGGCCGCCTCGGGCCGGTCGGCATGCGCGACCGCTACGCCTGGCTCTACGGCTGGACGCCCCCGCTTGATCGCGACCGCAGCCACCGCTACCGAGGGCGCATGCGGACGTGGCGGAACCGGTAGACGCACGAGACTTCAAAATCTTGCGGCCGCAAGGCCGTGCGGGTTCGAGTCCCGCCGTCCGCACCAGCACGCCATCGCGACGGCGTTCACGCACTTCGCGTCGAGCCGGGTAGAAGCGCTCTCATGCGCCGCCATCTGGGCGTCCGAGGAGATTGGCGTGGTCTACGTGCTCATCATCATGCTGGCCGGCTCGGGCTCCGCTGTCGGATCCGTCGAGTTCAACAGCAAGCCGGCCTGCGAGGCCGCGGCGCAGATGATCGCCCATGCGGATCGTCCCTATGGCGGGGCCTCGGCGATTACCGTGTGCGCCCCCAAGGGCTGAGACGCGGGAATCGCTTTTCGCCCGGGATCCCTCGCATTCGAGCGATCGCCGCAACCGGTTCTTGGCGCCTTCCTGCCAGGGTCGTCCCCGGGGAGATTCCGGCATGATCGACGCCCTTCGGACCGCCACGACAGGCATGACCCGGGCCGCCGACCGGCTCGGAACCGCCGCGCAGACCATCGCGGCGAGCGGAGCCCGCTTGGCGACACCGCCCTGCCGCCCGCGGCCCAGGTGGACCTGTCGGGAGCCGCCGCCGACCTGATCGGATCGAAGTCGGCTTTCGCACTGAACGCCGCGGTGGCGCGGACCGCCGACCGCATGATGGGACAGCTCCTCGACATCAGCGCCTGAGGGCGGGGACCGCCAAACCGGCGAGGATCGCGGCCGCGGCGAACAGCAGCGCCACGCCGATCAGCCGATAGGCCATGACGCCCACCACGCCGCCCGCCAGGAAGGCGCCGACGGTCAGAAGGTGGAGCCGCAGCCGCATGGGATCGTGGGGCTTGAGCGGTCCGGGTCCGGGCGGTCCGCGATCCAGCCAGCGGGCGAGCTCGATGCCGATATCGGTGATCATGCCGGTCACGTGCGTGGTCCGCACCCGCGCCTCGGAGATCTTGGTCACGGCGGCGTTCTGCAGGCCCAGGATGAAGCTCAGGCCCATGACGAGGACATGGCTGCGGGCCGGCTCCTGGAGCGGGAGCACCAGCAGGCCAACGGCGATGAGGAGGATCGCCTCCACGCAGACACTGTACGCGTAGGCGTCGGGACCGGCGGCCCGCCGGCGCCGGCGGATCAAGAGCGTCGCGGTCGCGGCGCCGAGCACGAACAGGATGACGAGACAGCCGGCTTGCGCGGCCAGCACGAGATCGCCAGTGCCCGTCCGGTCGGAGATCGCCGAGACGTTCCCGGTCATGTTCGAGGCGTAGAGGCCCACCGCGTAGAAGCCCGCGGTGTTCAGGGCGCCCGCCACGGCGGCGAGGGACAGGGCCAGAGCCCGGTCGGCCTCGGGGGTGCGCGTCTCGCCTTCTTGGACCAGCATGGAATCGTCGTTTCAGGTGCGGGGTTCCGGATTCAGCCCGGTCCCGCAACCGCCTTCAAGTCTTGCGGGCGGCTGGGCACCCATGCGGCGCACCGCCGCTCACCAGCCGCGAGAATTGTAGTCCCCGTCCCAGTCGCGGCCCCAATGGCGGGCGGAGCCGTAGCCGACGGGGACGCGCTCGTAGGTCACGGTCCGCCGCGTGGCATAGACCGGGGCCTCCTCCTCGTAGACGCGGTAGGCGGGAGCCCGACGCACCACCACCGGGGCGGGTGCGTAGCCGTAATCGGGCTCGCCGTAGCCGTAGCCCGGCGCCGCATCGGCTTGGGTCGCGGCGCCGATCAGCGCCCCGGCCGCGAGACCGCCGAGGATGCCGGCCGCGATGGCACCGCCGCCGCGGGCTTCGGCGGTCGTGGAGGCCAGGCTGCCCGCGCCGATCAGCGCGGCGGCCGAGAGCAGAGCGAAGCGTGTCATGACCTGTCTCCGGAAGCAGCGCGGAACGCCTGCGGCGTCCCGGATCACGGAGGACACAGTGCCACCCCCGCACTGCACCGACGCTGAAGCCGCCCTGCAGCCACTGTTCAGCTTGCGGGCTCGGCCTCCGGATGCGGCACGGACCGGATGTAGCCGCGGGAGATCAGGCGGCTGCGCTCCCGCGTGCGCCGTTCCGCCTCCATCAGGTCCGACAGGGCGTCGGCGATCGCGCAGCGCAATGCGATCCCGGCATCGCCGCCGGCGAAGCCGAGATACGCGGCGCTGATCGCCTCGACGGGACAGGCATGCTCGTCGCGCGCGGCCAGGGCCTGGATCGGCATCGGGTTCTCCATCGTTGGGTGCGGGAACGAAAAGAGAACAAGCCAGAAGGGTTAATGTTTCGTCAAGACAGGGCCGGATGCCCGCACCACCCGGCCCTAACCCTGTGGAGAACTCGAAATGCGCCTAGCCGAGGCTGTGGATAAGCCGGCTCATTCGGGCATCCGCGGCAGGAGCTTCCCGTCCGCGGGAATCGGGTAGCGCGCGGCGTTCAGCTCCATGGCTAGGAACGTGTAGTAGCCGGAGATCGCCGCGAGATCGACGATCGCCGCCTTGCCGAACCGGGATTCGGCCCGCGCGTAGGTCGCATCCGAGACGCGCTTGTTGTCCTGAAGCTCGGACGTGAAATCGTATACGATGGTCTCGTCGTCGCTCATCTTGGCCGGGCGGCGGCCGTCGCGGATGGCGGCGACGATCTCGGGCGCGATCCCGGCCTTCTCGGCGATCGGCGCGTGGACGTACCACTCGTAATCCTGCGTCCAGCGGCGGGCGGTCATCAGGATCACCAGTTCCGACAGCGTGGTGCCGATCTTTGGCTTGAAGCGCAGGTAGTCGCCCATCGACCGGGCGAGGGTCATGACCTCGGGCGAGTGCATGAGAGGCTCGAACGGCCCGAAGGGCGGCTTGCCGCGGGCCTGGGTGAACGCGTCGGCCGCCTGCTTCTGCTCGGGGGTGTAGTCCTGCGGCGGGATGGTCGGCAGGCGGTCCTGCGCCCGCGCGACGGCCGTCGCCAGCGGAAGGGCGAGGGCGGCAAGCGCCAGCGCGCGGTGGAAGGTGTTCATCGTTTCACTCCCGAGGGGATCGTTCGAGTCCCGCCGCACGATCGCGGCAGCGCCGCCCGGCCGCCAGGGTCAAGGTTGCCGATGACGTGTCGAAACCCGCACGCCGTCACGGGATGGGCGGACCGGTTGCGCTCGGCGCCGCGCCGCGCCATCAGCGGCCGCGATGGCCGGCCCCGCACCCGTGCTGCCGATCGAGGCAGCGCTTCCCGATCTGCGCCGCGCGCTCGCCGCGCGCAACGGCGCCGTGCTGGTCGCGCCGCCCGGCGCCGGCAAGACGACGCGCGTGCCCCTGGACCTGCTGGACGCGCCCTGGCTCGATGGGCGGAAGCTCATCCTCCTGGAGCCCCGGCGCCTCGCCGCCAGGGCCGCGGCCGCCCGGATGGCGCAGACCCTGGGCGAGCCCGTCGGCGGAACGGTCGGCCTTCGAGTCCGGCTCGGCTCGAAAATCTCCGTGCGGACGCGGATCGAGGTGGTCACGGAAGGCGTGTTCACCCGCATGATCCTGGACGACCCGGAACTCGCAGGAATCGGTGCGGTCCTGTTCGACGAGTTCCACGAGCGCTCCCTCGACGCCGATCTCGGCCTCGCGCTGGCCCTCGACGCGCAGCGCGGCCTGCGCGAGGACCTGCGGATCCTCGTCATGTCGGCGACGCTCGACGGCGCCCGGGTCGCGCGGCTGATGGACGAGTGCCCGGTGGTGACCTCCGAGGGCCGCGCCTTCCCGGTGGAGACCCGGTACGTCGAACGCGACCCGAACCGCCGGATCGAGGATTCGGTGGCCGAGGTCACGCTGCGGGCTCTGCGGGCGGATCCGGGCTCGGTCCTGGTCTTCCTGCCCGGACAGGCGGAGATCCGCAGGACCGCCGACCTCCTCGCCGAGAAGGTCGATGCCGCTGTGCAGATCGCACCCCTCTACGGCGCGCTGACGCCGGCCGAGCAGGACCGCGCCGTCGCCCCGGCGCCCGCCGGCACCCGCAAGGTCGTGCTCGCCACCAGCATCGCCGAGACCTCCCTGACGATCGAGGGCGTCCGCATCGTCGTGGATTCCGGCCTCGCCCGGATCCCGGTCTACGAGCCGGGCCTCGGCCTGACCCGGCTGGTCACGGCCCGCGCCTCCCGGGCTTCCGTGGATCAACGCCGGGGCCGGGCCGGGCGGACCGAGCCGGGCCTGTGCTGGCGCCTCTGGTCGGAGGCCGGCACCAACGCCCTCGAACCCTTCACCCGGCCCGAGATTCTGTCTGCCGACCTCGCCGGGCTGCTCCTCGATTGCGCGGCCTGGGGCGTGGCCGAGCCGGGCTCGCTCCCTTTCCTCGATCCGCCCCCGGCCCCGGCCCTGGCGGAAGCCCGCACGATGCTGGCCGATCTCGGGGCGCTCGACCGGGATGGACGCCTGACGGCAATCGGCGCGCGCCTGCGCGCCCTGCCGTTGCCGCCGCGGCTCGCCCGGATGGTGACGGTCGCGGCCGGAACCGGCCAGGCCCGGGCCGCCACCGACCTCGCGGCCGTGCTGGTGGAACGTGGCCTCGGGGGGGACGGCCTCGACCTCGACGAGCGGGTCGAGCGCTTCCGGCGCGACCGGGGCCAACGCGCCGCCGACATGCGGCGGCTCGCGGACGGCTGGGCTCGGATCGCCGGCGCGGACCGGCCCGCGGAATCCGAACCGGCCGCGGCCGGCCCGCTCCTGGCACTCGCCTATCCCGACCGTGTCGCCCGAGCACGGGGCCGCGAGGGCGAGTTCGTGATGGCGAGCGGACGGGCCGGCCGGCTCGACCCTGCGAGCGCGCTCGCCCGCGAGACCTTTCTGGTGATCGCCGATCTCGCCGGATCGGCCGGCAACGCCCGAATCCTCGCGGCGGCGGCGATCGGGGCCGAGGCGATCGCGCGGCTGTTCGCCGACCGGATCGAATCGCGCACCGAGATCACCTTCGATCCGCAGGCCGCGGCCCTGCGGGCTCGGGCGGTCCGGCGGCTGGGCGCTGTGAGCCTCGGGGCGCGGCCGCTGCCGGTCCCCGCCGAACCGGAGAGCGCGGAGATCCTGGCGCGCGGCATCGCCGAACTCGGGATCGAGCGTCTGCCCTGGACGCCGGCCCTGTCGCAATGGCGCGCCCGAATCCGCTTCCTCCACGCCGCCGAGGGCGATACCTGGCCGGATCTCTCGGACACGGCGCTGGCGCGCACCGCGGAGACGTGGCTCGCGCCGGCTCTCCTCGGGCGTGCCGGCTTGGCGTCTGTCACGGCGGACGACCTCGCTGGCGCCCTGCAGGCCCTGCTGCCCTGGGACCTGCGCGCCCGGCTCGACGCGGAGGCCCCGACCCACGTCGAGGTGCCGACCGGGTCGCGCATCCCGGTGGATTACACCGCCGAGGAACCGATCCTGGCCGTGCGGGTCCAGGAACTGTTCGGCCTCGACCGGCACCCCAGGGCCGGGGGGCGGCCGCTCGTCCTGCACCTGCTGTCGCCGGCGCAGCGCCCAATCCAGATCACCCGCGACCTGCCGGGCTTCTGGCGCGGATCCTGGGCGGCGGTGCGCTCCGAGATGCGCGGGCGCTATCCGCGCCATCCCTGGCCGGAGGATCCCCTCAGCGAGGCGCCGACCCGCCGGGCCAAGCCCCGGGGCACCTGACGGCCACGCCCCCTCGACCGACGCGACCAGAACGGACCGGACACGATGACCACCAACACGACCGCACGTGACCCCGCCGCCGACGGATGGGCGCTGGTGGAGGACAAGGGCTTCATCGCCCATGTTGGACCGCTGCATTTGCGCGCCGCCGACGGCGCCTACGCGTTCCGGGCCGAGCAGAAGCACGCCAACCTGATCGGCGTCGTCCATGGCGGCATGATGATGAGCTTCGCCGACCGCGCCCTCGGCGAGACCGCGATGCGCGCCGCGGACGGTGCCAACTGCGTCACCATCCAGCTTGAGATGAAGTTCATCGATGTCGGCCGACTCGGCGACTGGATCGAGATCCGGCCGCAGGTGGTCAAGCGCACCGGTTCCCT
Source organism: Methylobacterium phyllosphaerae (assembly GCA_050632685.1). Taxonomy (GTDB): domain Bacteria; phylum Pseudomonadota; class Alphaproteobacteria; order Rhizobiales; family Beijerinckiaceae; genus Methylobacterium; species Methylobacterium phyllosphaerae_A. Next base: position 1,777,773 of record JBOEFT010000002.1, on the reverse strand, counting down.
CGTGTTCATGCGCGGCGACGTCCGCGACGGCACGCGCCTCCTCGCCTCGGCCGACGGGGTCTGGAAGATCCTGCGCCGCCGGCCAAGTTGACCCGGACAGGACATCGATCCTAACGTTTCGGGGCGCCCCGCGGTCCCCGCGCGGGCCGCGCGATGGAGGATCCCATGCGGAAGGCGCAGACCGACGCATCCGGAGTCACGGCGGATCGCGCCTGTGCCGCACCCTCCCGGCGCGCGATCCTCGCCGGCCTGGGAGCCGTCGTGACCGCGGCCGGGGACGCTGCGGCGCGACCTGAGCCGCCCAGCACCGTGACAAGCCCGCCGCGCGACTTCCGGCCGGGATCACCCCCGACCACGTACTTCACCGATCCGGACGTGATCACGGTCGATCCGGCCTTCGAACCCTACGTGGTGCCGAACAGTGCCATACGCCGGCTCTGGACCGGCGCGCTCTGGGCGGAAGGCCCGGCATGGAACGCCGTCGGCCGGTACCTCGTCTGGAGCGACATCCCGAACAACCGGCAGATGCGCTGGCTCGAGGAGGACGGACACGTCTCCGTCTTCCGGATGCCGAGCAACAATTCGAACGGCAACAGCTTCGACCGCCAGGGCCGCCAGCTGAGCTGCGAGCACGCCACCGGGCGCGTCGTGCGCTACGAACTCGACGGCGCGGCGACGGTCCTGGCCGACAGCTTCGAGGGCAACCCGCTCACGTCGCCCAACGACGTGGTCCAGCATGCGGACGGATCGTACTGGTTCACCGATCCGCCCTACGGCACGCTGCTCTACGAGGGATTGGCTGACGCCCCGGGCGGCCCAGGCAATCCGCAGGGCCGCCTCGACCCGCGGCTCGGCCAGCCGGCCGGGATCAAGCCCCGGCGGCGCACGCTGCCGAACGCGGTGTACCGCATCGATCCGTCCGGCCGGATCGACCGGGTCCTCACCGACGATCAGCTGCCCGATCCGAATGGCCTGTGCTTCTCGCCCGATCACCGGACGCTCTACGTCTGCTCCACCGGCAAGGGGCCGGGGGATACCGGTCCCGGCGGCAAGGGCGAGATCTACGCCTTCGATGCCGGCGACGGACCTGCGCTCGCGAACAAGCGGCTGTTCGCGGATTGCATCGTCGACGGGGTGAAATGCGGTCCCGACGGCCTGCGGGCCGACGTCGACGGCAATCTCTGGGTCTCGAGCAATGCCGGCCGGGCCGTGGGCTACAACGGCGTCACCGTCTGGACGCCGGAGGGGAAGCTGATCGGGCGGATCCGCCTGCCCGAGGTGTGCGGGAACCTCACCTTCGGCGGCCCCAAGCGGAACCGTCTGTTCATGGCGGCGAGCCAGTCGCTCTACGCGCTCACGGTGAACACGCAGGGCGCCGGATCGGCCTGAGGCGACCGCCAGGGCCGTTCCCGATTGGGTCGCAACGGCCAGGAAGGCCGGCATCTGCGCGCGACCGCCGCGCCATGACTCCGGTTCCGTACGAGAGGGAATCCGCGCCTCGTCCGGGACGGGCACAGTGATCGACACCGTCCCGACCCGATCGGGAACGGCTCCAGCGCGCCCGGCAGGAGCCGGCACGGCCGCCGCGCGGTCGCGATCGCAAGACCCGTCCGCCGGCCATGGCTGCGGACGCCCGGGGGCGCTATCTGTACCGGGCATGAGCGAGGATACCACCCCAGACCCGACCCTGGGCCGCCTGAGCGCGGCCCTCGGCGACCTGCCGAAGCGCGGATTGCCGCCGGTGGAACGGTGGGATCCGCCCTATTGCGGACCCATCGACATCCGCATCGCCGCGGACGGGACGTGGCATCACAACGGCTCACCGATCCGCAGGGACAAGCTGGTCAAGCTGTTCGCCAGCATCCTGCGCCGCGAGGCGGATGGACGGACCGTCCTGGTCACGCCGGTGGAAAGCGTCGGGATCACCGTCGAGGATGCAGCCTTCGTGGCCGTCGAGATGGCCGTCGACGGCACGGGGAGGAGCGGCGCATCGCCTTCCGGACCAATGTCGACGATCTGGTGAGCGTCGATGCGGAGCATGCCCTACGCTTCGACGAGGGGCCGGACGGGGCGCTCAAGCCCTATCTCCATGTCCGCCGCGGGCTTTGGGCGCGCGTCACCCGGGCGCTGACCTACGATCTCGTCGACCTCGCCGAGGAGCATAGCGTCGACGGGCAGCCCTGGCTCGGCCTGTGGGCCGGTGGCACGTTCCACACCATCGCGCGGGCTGCCGCCGCGTGAGCGATCGCCTCGCCGACTTCCTCGCCCGCGCCGCCATTGGCCTGTCGCGGGATCCGCCCGGGCCGGACGATCCCCTCTCCAATCCCCGCGGCGACCACACCCTCGACCCGGACGGCTCGGCCGTGATGCCGCCGCCTCCCCACCGCCGCGCCGCCGTGCTGGTACCAGTCGTGCTGCGCGACGACGGGCCGAGCCTCATCTTGACCCTGCGGGCGGCGAACCTGCGCGATCATTCCGGGCAGGTGGCCCTTCCGGGGGGAAGATCGATCCATCCGATCCCGGCCCCGCGGACGCGGCCCTCCGGGAGGCCTTCGAAGAGATCGGGCTCGATCCCGGCTTGGTGCGGCTGCTCGGCTATCTCGACCCCTATCTCTCGGGGACGGGCTTTCTGGTGACCCCGGTGATCGGCTTGGTCGAGTCCGAGGCGGCCCTGTCGCCCAACCCCACGGAGGTGGCCGACGTCTTCGAGGTCCCGCTTCACATCCTGATGGACCGGGAGCGATACCGCTTGCGCTCTCGCGCTTGGCAGGGACGCGAGCGCTGGTTCTACGCCCTGACCTTCGGGGAGCGGCTAATCTGGGGTGTCACCGCCGGGATCCTGAACAACCTCCGGGAACGGCTCTACCCGGAGGCCGAGGCGGGCGACGTCCGCCGCGCGGCGCGATAGGCTGGTGCCATGCTGCGCCGCATCCTCGAAGAGTTCGGCCTCTTCCTCATCCCCTTCGCCCTGTTCCTGGTCTACCTGCTGCTGTCCGGCCGCAACCCGCTGCGCCGGGTGCACTGGGACGCGCACCTGTTCCGCCTCGTCCTTGCCGGCTTGGCGGTGGTGATCGGTACCCTCGTCTACGAAGGCCTGTTCTCCGAGCGCCGCCCCGGTGGCTACGTGCCGACGCACATGGAGAATGGGCGCCTGGTCCCGGGCGGTTTCCGGTGACGCGTCCCCTCGACCCCGCAGGTCTCGCGATCTTGCTCGCGCGTCCGGGCGTGCGCCGGGTGCTCGCGGCCCTGGACCAGCCCGGCGCCGAGACGCGTCTGATCGGCGGCTGCGTGCGGGACGCGCTGCTCGGCGTGCAAAGTGCCGACATCGATATGGCGACGACCCTCCTGCCGGAGGCGGTGATGGGCGCGGCGCGGCAGGCGCGGGGCCTCAAGGCGGTGCCGACGGGGATCGAACACGGCACCATTACCCTGGTGACCGAGGACGGCCCGATCGAGGTCACCACCTTGCGGGAGGATGTCGAGACCGACGGCCGCCGCGCCGTGGTCCGGTTCGGGACGGACTTCACCCGTGACGCCGAACGGCGCGATTTCACGATCAACGCCCTCGCGCTCGGTGCCGACGGCGCGCCGCACGACCCGGTGGGCGGGCTCGCCGACCTCACAGCGGGCCGCGTGCGCTTCATCGGCGATCCGGCAACGCGCATCCGCGAGGATGCCCTGCGGATCCTGCGCTTCTTCCGCTTCCAGGCCCGGTTCGGCATCGGACCGCCGGACGCTGCGGCCCTGGTCGCCTGCGTCGCCGCGCGGGACAGCCTCGACCGGCTCTCCCGCGAGCGTGTCCGTGCGGAGTTCCTGAAGCTGCTGGCGGCGTCCGGCGGACCGGCCATGGTGGCGACGCTCAGCGCCACCGGCCTGCTGATGCGGATCACCGGCGGCGTCGGCGAGCTCGGGCGGCTGGACCGCGCCACTGCGGCGGACCTCGCTCCGGTGATGCGGCTCGCGGCCCTGTCGGTCGGTGCCCGGCACGACGTGGAGCGCCTGCGCGAGCGACTGCGCCTTTCGAACGCCGAGCACGGGCGGCTCGCCGGCTATGCCGACCTGCTGGCCGACCTGCACGGCCGCGAAAGGCTGGATGGGGCGGCGGTTCGCGGCCTGGCGGCCGAGTCCGGCTTTACGCAGCTGGCGGAGGTTCTGGCGATCCTGGCGGATGAGCCGCAGCCCGTCGTGACCGAAGCGGCGCGGACGGTTTTGAACGCGCTTGGGACCCAGGGCGGCACGCCGGTCTTTCCGTTGACCGGAGCGGATCTGGTCGCGGCGGGCCTCAGCCCGGGACCAGCGATCGGTCGCGGGCTCGCCGCGGCGCGAAAGATTTGGCTGGACAGCGGATGTCCGACGGCTGCGGAGGCACGGGCCGACTTGCTGGCGCGGGCGCTCGAGGGCGCCCGCTGAGCAGCGTTCAGAGCTTGAGGAGAGCCTTGGTCTCCTGGAGCTGGACGATCTGGCCGTTCAGCTCTTCGCGCTTCTGGAGATCCTCGGTGGCGTCGCGCTGCATCTCGATCGCCTCGATGTCGCGATCGAGGGATTCGTGGGTCAGCTCCTCGATGGGCGCCGCCCGCTCGGCCAGCACGGTGACGGCGGTCGGGCCGATATCGGCAAAGCCGCCGCGGACGTAGATCCGCTTGCCGGCCCCCTGGCTCTCGGTGACCACGATGACGCCGACCCGCAGGGAGGTCAGCACGGGAGCGTGGCCCGGCATCACGGTCATCTCGCCCTCGGTGCCGGGCAGCTGAACGGCGGTCACCTCGCCGGAATACAGCGTCCGCTCGGGGCCGACGAAATCGAAATGGAAGGTGGCCATGGGCTGACGGGTTCCCGGATCCGCGACGCGCGCTCCGCCTTACGGGGAGGGGTTGGTAGAAAAGGCCGTGCGGACGGCACCGGTTAAGGTTCGTCCGCGCGCCTCTATCCCCTTCCCCGCGCGGGGAAGGGGAGGTGTCGTGTCAGGCGGCCTTCAGCTTCTTGGCCTTCTCCTGGGCCTCCTCGATGGTGCCGACCATGTAGAAGGCGGCCTCCGGGAGATCGTCGTAATCGCCGTTCACCAGGCCCTTGAAGCCCTTGATGGTGTCCTCGAGGGCGACCTGCTTGCCCGGCGAGCCGGTGAACACCTCGGCCACCGAGAAGGGCTGCGAGAAGAAGCGCTCGATCTTGCGGGCGCGGGCCACGGTCAGCTTGTCCTCCTCGGACAGCTCGTCCATGCCCAGGATCGCGATGATGTCCTGAAGCGCCTTGTAGCGCTGCAGGGTCTGCTGGACGCGACGGGCGACGTCGTAGTGCTCCTCGCCGAGGATGGTCGGCGACAGCATGCGCGAGGTCGAGTCCAGCGGATCCACCGCCGGGTAGATGCCCTTCTCGGCGATCGAGCGCGACAGCACGGTCGTGGCGTCGAGGTGGGCGAAGGAGGCGGCCGGCGCCGGATCGGTCAGATCGTCGGCCGGCACGTAGATGGCCTGCACCGAGGTGATCGAGCCCTTGTTGGTGGTGGTGATGCGCTCCTGCAGGGCGCCCATGTCGGTGGCGAGCGTCGGCTGATAGCCCACCGCCGAGGGAATGCGGCCGAGGAGCGCCGACACCTCGGAGCCCGCCTGCGTGAAGCGGAAGATGTTGTCGACGAAGAACAGCACGTCCTGGCCCTCGTCGCGGAACTGCTCCGCAATGGTCAGGCCGGTCAGCGCGACGCGCGAGCGGGCGCCGGGCGACTCGTTCATCTGGCCGTAGACCAGGGCGCACTTCGAGCCCTCGGCCGAGCCGCCATTCTCCTTCGGATCCAGGTTCACCTTGGACTCGATCATCTCGTGGTAGAGGTCGTTGCCCTCGCGGGTGCGCTCGCCCACGCCGGCGAACACCGAGTAGCCCGAGTGCACCTTGGCGATGTTGTTGATCAGCTCCATGATCAGCACGGTCTTGCCGACGCCGGCGCCGCCGAACAGGCCGATCTTGCCGCCCTTCGCGTAGGGGGCGAGCAGGTCCACCACCTTGATGCCGGTGACGAGGATCTGGGCCTCGGTCGACTGATCGGCGTAGGAGGGGGCCGGCTGGTGGATGGCACGGTAGGTGTCGCACACGACCGGGCCGGCCTCGTCGATCGGCTCGCCGATGACGTTCATGATGCGGCCGAGGGTGTTCATGCCCACCGGAACCTTGATCGGCTCGCCGGTATCGGTGCACTCCTGGCCGCGGGTCAGGCCCTCGGACGTGTCCATGGCGATGCAGCGGACGGTGTTCTCGCCGAGCTGCTGGGCCACCTCGAGGACGAGGCGGGCGCCGTTGTTCTTGGTCTCCAGGGCGTTCAGGATCTCGGGCAGGTGGCCCTCGAACTGCACGTCGACCACGGGGCCGATGACCTGGGTGATCTTGCCGGTCTTGTTGGAGCCGGCGCCGGGGAGTGCGGTGTTCGCCATCGTGTACCTACCCTTCAAGCTGTGCGGTCGGGTCGCGGTGCCTCAGAGGGCTTCCGCACCCGAGATGATCTCGATGAGTTCCTTGGTGATCATGGCCTGACGCGTCCGGTTGTAGATCAGCGTCTGCTTCTTGATCATCTCGCCCGCGTTGCGGGTCGCCGAATCCATGGCGCTCATGCGCGCCCCTGCTCGGAGGCGGCGTTCTCCAGGAGCGCCCGGTAGATCTGCACCGTCAGGTTCTTCGGCAGCAGCGTCTCGAGGATCGCCTCCTCGGAGGGCTCGAATTCCAGGGCGGCATTGCCGGCGGCGGCCTTCGCGGTCGTGTCGGCCTCGGGCAGCTCGGCCGGGATCAGGCGCTGCGCGGTCGGGATCTGCGAGATCACCGAGCGGAACTCGGAGAAGAACAGCGTCGCGACGTCGAACTCGCCCGCCTCGAAGCGCGTCAGGATCTTGTCGGCGATCGAGGCCGCGAACTCGTAATCCACCGGGCGGTTGCCGCGGATGTCCATGCTCTCGACGATCTGGTCGCGGTACTGCCGCCGCAGCGCGTCGAGGCCCTTCTTGCCGACCGTCATGATCTTGACGGTCTTGCCCTCGGCGGCGAGCTTCTGGGCGTATTCGCGCACCGCGAGGCGGACGATCGACGAGTTGAACGCGCCGGCGAGGCCACGGTCGCCCGTGCAGACGACGAGCAGGTGCGTCTGCTCGGAACCGGTCCCGGACAACAGCCGCGGGGCGCCGACGCCGCCGACGAGGTTGCCCGCGAGGTTGCCGAGCACCGCCGACATCTTCTCGGCGTAGGGACGGCCCGCCTCGGCGGCCATCTGCGCCCGGCGCAGCTTGGCGGCGGCGACCATCTGCATGGCCTTGGTGATCTTCTGCGTCGCCTTCACCGAGGTGATGCGGTTGCGCAGGTCCTTCAAACTCGCCATCGGGTGAGGTCCAGGTCCGTTCTATGGGCCTCTCCTTCCCTCGGCGGGAAGGAGCCGGAAGTTCGGGCGGTGCAGCGGGGACCGGGATCCCCCGCACCACCCAAGATCCCTCCCCGCGGGGAGGGGCCTCACATCAGCCGATCGACTTGGCGACGCTCTCGACGATGCTCTTCAGCTTGCCGGCGTTCTCGTCCGACAGGTCCTTGGAGGCGGCGATCGAGTCGAGCAGGTCCTTGTGCTTCGAGCGCAGGGTCGAGAGCAGCGCGTCCTCGAAGGGACGGACCTTGCTGACCGGCATCTTGTCCAGGTAGCCGTTCACGCCGGCGTAGATCACCGCGACCTGCTCTTCCATCTTCAGCGGCGAGAACTGCGGCTGCTTCAGGAGCTCGGTGAGCCGCGAGCCGCGGTTCAGGAGCGCCTGGGTGGAGGCGTCCAGATCCGAGCCGAACTGCGCGAAGGCGGCCATCTCGCGGTACTGCGCGAGCTCGCCCTTGATCTTGCCGGCGACCTTCTTCATCGCCTTGGTCTGGGCCGAGGAGCCCACCCGCGACACCGAGAGGCCGACGTTCACCGCCGGGCGGATACCCTGGTAGAACAGGTCGGTCTCGAGGAAGATCTGGCCGTCGGTGATCGAGATCACGTTGGTCGGGATATAGGCCGACACGTCGTTGGCCTGAGTCTCGATGACCGGCAGAGCGGTCAGCGAGCCGTTGCCGGCGGCGTCGCCCATCTTGGCGGCGCGCTCGAGCAGGCGGCTGTGGAGGTAGAACACGTCGCCCGGATACGCCTCGCGGCCCGGCGGACGGCGCAGCAGCAGCGACATCTGGCGGTAGGCCACGGCCTGCTTGGAGAGATCGTCATACACGATCACGGCGTGCATGCCGTTGTCGCGGAAGTACTCGCCCATGGCGCAGCCGGCGAACGGCGCGATGAACTGCATCGGGGCCGCATCGGACGCCGTGGCGGCGATGACGATGGAGTATTCCAGGGCGCCCTGGTCCTCCAGGACCTTCACGAACTGGGCCACCGTCGAGCGCTTCTGGCCGATGGCGACGTAGATGCAGAAGAGCTTGGCCTTCTCGTCACCGCCGGCGGCGTGGCCGGGCTTCTGGTTCAGGATCGTGTCGAGGGCGATGGCGGTCTTGCCGGTCTGGCGGTCGCCGATGATCAGCTCGCGCTGGCCGCGGCCCACCGGGATCAGGGCGTCGATCGCCTTCAGGCCCGTGGCCATCGGCTCGTGCACCGACTTGCGCGGGATGATGCCCGGCGCCTTCACGTCGACGCGGCGACGCTCGGTCGACTGGATCGGACCCTTGCCGTCGATCGGGTTGCCCAGGGCGTCGACGACGCGGCCGAGCAGGCCCTTGCCGACCGGCACGTCCACGATGGCGCCGGTCCGCTTGACGGTCTGGCCTTCCTTGATCTCGCGGTCGGAGCCGAAGATCACGATGCCGACGTTGTCCTGCTCGAGGTTCAGGGCCATTCCCCGCACGCCCGACTCGAACTCGACCATCTCGCCGGCCTGGACGTTGTCGAGGCCGTAGGCGCGGGCGATGCCGTCACCCACGGACAGGACCTGTCCGACCTCGGAGACCTCGGCCTCTTCGCCGAAGTTCTTGATCTGCTCTTTCAGGATCGCGGAGATCTCGGCGGCGCGGATGTCCATACTCGGGCCTCTGTCGCTGATGCGTCTATCTGTGTTCGGGTCGGATGGGGGCGCTTAGCGCGCGGCCCGCATCGCGAGGCGGATACCGTTGAGCTTGGTCTTGAGGGAGGCGTCGACCATGCGCGACCCCATCTTCACGACGAGGCCACCGATCAGGCTGGGATCGACCACGAGGTCGACCGCGACCTCGGCCTTGGCGATGTCGCGCAGCGACGCCTTGATCTCCTCGATCACGGTGTCGGACGGCTTCTCGGCCACCCGCACCTGAGCGCGGACGATGCCCTTCGAGATCCTGGACCAGGCTGCGGAAGGCGCTGATCATGTCGGGCAGGGCGAAGAGCCGGCGGTTCGACGCCGCGAGACGGATGAAGTTGCCGGCGAGACCGCCGATCCCCGCCTTGTCGAGGACGGCGCCGATCGCGGCGGCCTGCTCCTCGGCGCTGAACACCGGACTGCGGACGAGGCGGCGGAGATCCGCGCTCTCATTCAGCAGCGTGTCGAATTGATTGGAGAGAATCAGCGACCGCGTCGACCTGGCGCTCGTCGCGCGCGAGCTCGAACAGGGCGGAAGCGTACCGGCCCGCCACGCCTGCGACCAGGGGACCAGCCTCGGAACCGTTCTGCGCCACCCGTCGCTCTCTTCTCTGGTTGCCCGCCCGCTCCGCGCGCTCCGGCTGGAGCGCGGTGCGAGACCGTTCGGGACGTGGGATCGCGCCGGCAACGGACAGGGTCGAGACCTGTCCTCGCGGCGCGGCGACCGCCTAGCATGCCAGCATGGCCGCACGCAACACGGCAGGCGAGCGCGCTGCGCGCCAGGACGGCGGAAGTGTGACGCCGGATCAGTTCGCGCAGGCGAGCCGGTCGCAGCGCCGCACGCTGGCGATCATCTTCGCCATGGCGCGGGCACCCGGATGGCCGAGGATGCCGCTGTTGCCGAGGACGTAGGACGGCGTCGCGTAGAGTCCGAGATCGGCCGCGATGCGCATCTGGCTCTTGAGCGCCGCGCGCACCTCCTCGCTGTCGGCGATCTCCTCGACCTCGGCCTGCGGGACCCCCAATGCGGCCGCGGCGGTCAGCGCGCCGGGGCCGTCGATGCGGCCGGGCTTGCCCAGCAGCGTCTGATAGAAGTGCCAGGCGGCCTCCGAGCCGAGCTTGCGCTGCACCGCCAGCATCACCTTAGCGGCCTGAGCCGATTGCGGCGACAGGATCGGGTTGTGGACAAGCCCGATGCGCAGCTCCGGATCGCTGTCGTGCAGCGCGACCACGTCGGCGGCGGCCTTCCGGCAATACGGGCAGTTGAAGTCGAAAAATTCATAGAGCGTCGCGCCGGCCTCCCGCGGACCGACATAGGTGACGCCCCGCAGGGCGGGGATCTGCCCGGTGATCTCGCCCGGCAGGATCGAGTTCGCCACCGCCTTGCCGTCGTCCCCGGTGACGGCGACCCTCTGGCCGTAGGACTGGGCGACCGCGCGACCGGGACCCGATCCCAGAGTCGCGCAGGCGGCGGCAAGGAGAAGTCGGCGGGATACAGGCATGGGGTCCGTCCGGGGGATCGCTGTCCCGCTCCGGTCGCGCCGCAGGGGCGCCGGACCGGAGCCAGGATGTCGAGTCGTTTTGATGACCGAGTCGCGTGAAAGGGGGCCTATCGGAGCCCCTTCGGCCGATCGCCAGAGGCCCAGGCCAGCGCCTGTTCCAGGCGGTCGTTCCCCCAGAACAGCTCGCCGTCATCGGCCAGGAAGGTCGGCGCGCCGTAGATCCCGCGGGAGCGCGCCTCCTCGACGCTGACCCGCAGCTTGGTCTTGTTGGCCTCGGCGGCGGCGGCCCGGACCGTCTGCGTCCCGTCCAGGCCGAGCGAGATCGAGGATCTCGGCCACCGCCGCCGGCTCCGCGATGGAGCGGCCCTCGGCGAAGCTCGCGGCGAAGACCGCCTTCGAGAACGGCACCAGCCAGTCCTGGTCCTGGCCGAGCACGGCGACCCGCACGGCGCTGAGGCTGTTCTGCGGGAACTGGGCCGGGCGGGTCACCGGCGGCAGGCCGAGATGGGCCGCCTCGCGCTCGACGTCCCGCCACATGTTCTTGCCCTTGGCCGGATAGAGGTTGAACGGCGAGGTGGTCCAGCCCTGGGACGCGAACAGCGGCCCGACCAGGAACAGGCGCCACCGGATCGCCACGCCGGCCTCGGCCGCCGCCGCCTCGACGCGCATCGCCGCGAGGTAGGAGTAGGTGGAGGCGAATTCGTACCAGAACTCCAAAATTGGCTGGCGCGCCATAGACTTCGCTTCTCCGATGCACTTTCGCGGCGATGACGACTGGCAACGCCCATGCCGGTTCTGACACAGCCGCAAGGCCACTGTGAGGCGAAACGCGGCCGATCCGCCAGCATCGGGGCTACGCGCGAGACGGCGCGCCGGTTGCAGGCCGATGACACCCGCGATAAGCCGCTGAGGCCGAGCCAGATCCCTCGCCCAGTTCCGGAAGCCGCATGTCCGTCCCCGCGAAGAGTCCCGTGAAGAAGGTCGTGCTGGCCTATTCCGGCGGCCTCGACACCTCGATCATCCTGAAGTGGCTGCAGACCACCTACGGCTGCGAGGTCGTGACCTTCACGGCCGATCTCGGCCAGGGAGAGGAGCTGGAGCCGGCGCGCCGCAAGGCCGAACTCCTCGGGATCAAGCCCGAGAACATCTACATCGAGGACCTGCGCGAGGAGTTCGTCCGCGACTACGTCTTCCCGATGTTCCGGGCGAACGCCGTCTATGAGGGCGTCTACCTGCTGGGCACCTCGATCGCCCGGCCGCTGATCGCCAAGAAGCAGATCGAGATCGCCGAGCGGGTCGGGGCCGACGCGGTCTGCCACGGCGCCACCGGCAAGGGAACGACCAGGTCCGATTCGAACTCGGCTACTACGCGCTCAAGCCCGACGTCACGGTGATCGCCCCATGGCGCGAGTGGGACCTACGCTCCCGCGAGCAGCTGATCGCCTTCGCCGAGCAGCACCAGATCCCGATCGCCAAGGACAAGCGCGGCGAGAGCCCGTTCTCGGTCGATGCCAACCTCCTGCACGCCTCGTCCGAGGGCAAGGTGCTGGAGGATCCGGCCGTCGAGGTGCCGGACTACGTCTACTCGCGCACCCTGTCCCCCGAGGAGGCGCCCGACCAGCCGACCGTCATCACGATCGGCTTCGAACGCGGCGATGCGGTTTCCATCGACGGCGAGGCGCTGTCGCCGGCGAGCCTGCTGGCCAAGCTCAACGAACTCGGCCGCGCGAACGGCATCGGCCGGCTCGACCTCGTGGAGAACCGCTTCGTCGGGATGAAGAGCCGCGGCATGTACGAGACGCCCGGCGGCACGATCCTGCTGCCGGCGCACCGGGCCATCGAGTCGATCACCCTCGACCGCGGCGCGGCGCATCTCAAGGACCAGCTCATGCCGCAATACGCGGAGCTGATCTACAACGGCTTCTGGTTCTCGCCGGAGCGCGAGATGATCCAGGCCCTGATCGACAAGAGCCAGGAGAAGGTCACCGGCACGGTGCGGCTGAAGCTCTACAAGGGCGGCGTCCATGTGATCGGACGCGAGAGCCCGCACTCGCTCTATGACCAGGATCTCGTCACCTTCGAGGAGGGTGCCGTGGCCTACGATCACCGCGACGCGGCGGGGTTCATCAAGCTCAACGCCCTGCGGCTGCGCACCCTGGCGCAGCGCAGGAAGCGCGAGGGCTGAGGCGCTCGGTCCCGCAGGCGCGGCGACGCGTCAGGCGGGCTCCCAACCCGAGGCCGCGCGCCGGAAGTCGCCCGGCCCGAGATCCGCGTAGCGCAGGAAGATCTGCAGGGCCGGCTGCATCTCGCGGTGCAGACGGACGAGCTGGGTCCGCCCATCCGCGTCGTCGTTCGCGGCCGCCTCGGGGATCGCGGCGAGGTGACGGGTCATCGCCGCGAGATAGGACCCAGCGTCGCCGTACGGCTGCTGCGGGTCCACGCGCGGCACGTTCCGCGCGGGATCCCAGCCGACGTTGAGGTTTGGAACGAGGGCGAGGTGCTCGGCCGTCACCGCGAAGGTGATGTGCTCGGGCGTCTCGCCGGTCTCAGAATCCCGGAACACATCGCCGACCGTGCTGCTGTCGAGCTTGGCCAGGGCGTTGTGGTATTGGTAGCGGCCTGGCTTCAGCGCAGCGTTCTGGATGAATACGGCCAAGCCGTCCTCCAGCGCGCGATGCTCCTCCTCCGCCCCCTCGTCGTCGCCGGTGACGTTGGCGATGTCGCCGTCGCGATCCAGGCTCCCGTAGGGCGCCGCCGGGTGGATGATCGGCGCCCCGGGCTCGGCGCCGTCCCACGCGACGACCATCCGGCGGATCAGGGCGATGCGCTCGAGGGTCAGGTCGTAGACGGCATCGCTCATCGTGTATCGGTCCCGGATCTCGCGCTTCGAAGGCCCGTCTTACAGAGGCGGATCGGCCCCTGCTACCGCCGCACGCAACCCGTCAGCCCCTCGATCTGTCCCATCAGGCCCTGAATCCGCGCCGCGCGGCGGCGCACGCCGGGCGAGGGCCGGCCGGCGCTGCGGGTGATCGGATTGGGCAGGACCGCGGCGAGGAGGGCGGCCTCGTTGCGGGTCAGGCGGCTGGCATCCTTGCCGAACCAGTGCCGGCTGGCGGCCTGCGCGCCGTAGATCCCGTCGCCCCACTCGGCGACGTTCAGGTAGATCTCCATCATCCGGCGCTTGCCCCAGAGGGTGTCGAGCGCGAGCGCCAGCGGGATCTCGACGGCCTTGCGGATGTAGGAGCGGCCGGGCCAGAGGAAGACGTTCTTCACGGTCTGCATGGCGATCGTCGAGGCGCCGCGGTTCGGCGAGATCCTCGTCCTCGACCACGTCGCGGATCGCCCCGAAATCGACCCCGTGATCCAGGCAGAAGCGCTGGTCCTCCGAGGCGATCACCGCCTGGGGCAGGGCCGGCGCGATGGCGGTGAGCGGGACGGGATCCCGGCTTACCGGTTGAAGCGTCAACCACCGGCCGAGCATCAGGGTCGACGGCGGCATCACCGCGCTATAGACGAGCGCCAACGTCAGCGCGAGGACGAACCCGACGGCGGGGAGCAGCAGCACGGCTCCCACGATCCGGCGGACACGGCGGGAACGGCGCGGGCGCGCGAGGGGAGGTCGCGACCTGCCGTCTCCCGCCTGCGTCCAGCCCCGTTCACCGTGAGCCCATCCCCGCCCAACTGACACCCGATTGGTTTTCGCAAGGCCAGGACCGGACGTAAGCCCGATGACCCCGACCCCCTCAACGCAGGCCCCGACCGGTTCGGTCAAGGCAGTCACGCCGGCCGCCGATTTTACCCACAGGTTGACGGAGGTCGCCGGGATGGTCGAGACCTTCCTGGTCGAGCGCCTCGGCCCCGCCGTCGGTCCCGGCGAGATCGCCCGGCCGCCGCGCCTGATGGAGGCGATGCGCCACGCCGTGCTCGGCGGCGGCAAGCGTCTCCGGCCGTTCCTCGCCATCGAGACCGCGCGGATGCTCGGCGGTTCGGAGGCCGCGGCACTGGCCGCGGGGGCCGGCGTCGAGCTGGTCCATTGCTACAGCCTCGTCCACGACGACCTGCCCGCCATGGACGACGACGACATGCGCCGCGGCAAGCCGACGGTGCACAAGGCCTACGACGAGGCGACCGCGATCCTGGTCGGCGATGCCCTGCAGACGCTGGCCTTCGAGATCGTCGCCGACCCGGCCTGGCAGCCGGAGGCGCGCATCCGCGCCGATCTCGTGCTCGGCCTCGCCCGCGCCTCGGGCCTGGGCGGCATGGTCGGCGGCCAGCTCCTCGACCTGACCGCCGAGGGCCGGTTCGGCACGGCCAACATGGACGTCGACGACACCCTGCGGATGCAGGCGATGAAGACCGGGGCGATCCTTGCCTTCTCGGTGGAGGCCGGTGCGCTCGTCGGCGGCGCCGACGAGAGCCAGCAGGCCGCCCTCCTGCGCTACGGCCTCGCCCTGGGCCAGGCCTTCCAGATCGCCGACGACATCCTCGACCGGGAGGCCTCACCGGAGGCGATGGGAAAAGCCACCGGCAAGGACAAGGATGCCGGCAAGGCCACCCTCGTCGACCGCCTCGGCCTCGACGGAGCCCGGGCCGAATGCGACCGTCTCGTCGGCGTCTGCGAGGATGCGGTATCGTCCTGGGGGAGCGCGCGCATCCTGCGCGACGCCGCCCGCTTCACGGTCGCGCGCAAGACCTGAACCGGCGGGACACCGTCGATGGCACGGATCGGATTGACCGGCCCCTAACCGCGCGCGTCCGATGATCGGGCGTGCGCAATCCAGCGACCAGACCCCGAGCCTTCTGGCCGCCGGCTTGGGCCTCGGCGGCCTCGGCGACCTGATGACCCATCCGGAGCCGTCGCGCGAGGGCATCCTGATCGGGCTCTCGTGCCTGATCCTGTGCGCCAGTTTCTCCGCGTTCCCGGGCGCCCGCGCCGCGGCGCGCCGGATGCGGTGCCGTCGGGAGACGCCGCCGCGGACGCGCCCGAGATGGCGACGCCGAAGGACCCCCAGCCCCACCGGATGCTCCTGATGCAGGTGCGACAACCGGCGCCCCGCCTGCCCGAGATGGCAACCCATCGGCGGCGCAACAGCGACAGGCAGACGCCCCACCGGACCTGACGCGTGCCTCACGTTCCAGTCCACTCGGCCGTGCAGTCGCTCAGAGCCGGTTGTTCTTGTTGTGGACGTCCAGGCAGACAGCGGCCAGCAGGACGGCCCCCTTGATCACCTGCTGCCAATCGACGCCGATCCCCAGGATCGACATGCCGTTGTTCATGATGCCGATGATGAACGCGCCGATCACCACGCCCGAGACCTTGCCGATCCCCCGGCCGCCGAGGCGCCGCCGATGAAGCAGGCCGCGATCACGTCGAGTTCGAAGCCGATGCCGGCCTTCGAATTGGCGGTGTTGAGACGGGCGACAAAGATCATGCCGGCGAGGGCCGCCAGCGCGCCCATATTGGCGAAGGTCAGGAAGGTGAGGCGCTCCGTCCTGATGCCGGAGAGGCGGGCGGCCTTGATGTTGCCCCCAGCGCGTAGATCCGGCGCCCGATCGTCGTCCGGGTCGTGACGAAGCCGTACACCACCACCAGTCCGAACATGACGAGCAGGACGTTGGGCAGTCCGCGATAGGCGCTCATCTGGTACGCGAAGGCGAGGATTACGACCGCGGTGACGCCGTTGCGGAGGATGAAGGCCGCCGGGGAGACCACCGGGCCGCCGCTCCTGCTCCGCGCCCACCGGCGGCGCCAGTTCAGGCCGACCCCCATCATCGTGAGCACGAAGGCGATCAGGAACGCCGTCCAGGGACCGGCGAAGTTGGTCAGGAAGCCCTTGGAGAGGAGCTGGAACACCTCCGGGAACGGGCCGATGGAAGCCCCCTGCAGGAGCGCCTGGGTCAGGCCGCGGAAGACCAGCATGCCGGCTAGGGTGACGATGAAGCTCGGAATGGCCAGATAGGCCACGATGTAGCCCTGAAGCCCGCCGACGACCGCGCCGACCACGAGACACATTGCGGTGGCGGACAGCGGGTCGAACCCGAAGCGGACCATCAGGAGCGCCGCCAGCGCGCCCACGAAGCCGACGACAGACCCGATCGACAGGTCGATGTGGCCGGCCACGATGACCAGCAACATGCCCAGAGCCATGACGACGACGTAGCTGTTCTGCAGGATCAGGTTGGTGAGGTTCAGCGGCTGGAACAGCACGCCGCCCGTCGCGGACTCGAAGAATAGGGTGATCGCAGCCAGCGCGAACACCAGTCCGTATTCGCGCAGCTGCGTCGTCAGCGAAGGCGCCGCGGCGCGGCCAGGGCTCGGTGGCGGCCCTGGCAGCCGGCACTCCTTCGCCGCCGGGAACCATGGCCTCGCGCACAGGAACATCGGTCATCCGTTCAGGTCCTTGGCGCGCATGATGGCGCGCATGATCGATTCCTGGCTGGCCTCGGCGCGGGGGAACTCGCCCACGAAGCGCCCCTCGTTCATCACGTAGATCCGGTCGCAGAGACCGAGCAGCTCGGGCATCTCGGAGGAGATCACTAGGACGCCCCGGCCGTCATCGGCCAGCTCGTTAATGATGCTGTAGATCTCGTACTTGGCGCCGACATCGATGCCGCGGGTCGGCTCGTCGAGGATGAGAACCTTGGGCTGGGTGAACAGCCACTTGCTCAACACGACCTTCTGCTGGTTCCCACCCGACAGATTGACGGTCTGCTGCGTCACGCCGAAGGAGCGGATGCGCATCTTCGTGCGGTAGCCGCTCGCCACCCGCTGCTCGGCGTCCTCGTCGATCACCGCGGCGGTGGAGACGCCCGGCAGATTCGCCAGGGTCGTGTTCCGGGTGATGTCCTCGCCGAGCACGAGCCCGAGCTGCTTGCGGTCCTCGGTGACGTAGGCGAGGCCGGCCGCGATCGCCCGCTCGATCGTCGAGACGTTGACCGCCGCGCCATCGATCCGGACGGTGCCGCCGATGCCCTGCCCGTAGGACCGGCCGAAGAGGCTCATGGCGAATTCCGTCCGGCCCGAGCCCATCAGCCCGGCGATCCCGACGATCTCGCCCCTGCGCAGGTTCAGGCTGACGTTGCGCACCACGGCCCGCTCGGCATGGACGGGGTGGTGGACCGTCCAGTCGCACACCTCCATCAGCACATCGCCGATCCGTGGCACGCGCCCCGGATAGCGGTTCGCCAGGGTACGGCCGACCATCGCCCGGATGATGCGGTCCTCGTCGATCGCTTCGCTGCGGCAATGCAGGGTCTCGACGGTGGTGCCGTCGCGCAGGACGGTGATCCGGTCGGCGACCTTGGCGATCTCGTTGAGCTTGTGGGAGATCAGGATCGACGCGATGCCCTGCGCCTTGAAGCGCAGCAGCAGCCGCAGCAGGGCCGCGCTGTCCGTCTCGCTGAGGCTCGCGGTCGGCTCATCGAGGATCAGCAGCCTCACCTTCTTGGAGAGCGCCTTGGCGATCTCGACGAGCTGCTGCTTCCCGACACCGAGGTGGGTGACCAGGGTTTCGGGGTCTCGTCGAGCCCCACCAGGGCCATCAGCGCGCGGGCACGGGCATAGACCCGGTCGCGGTCGATGATGCCGAAGTGGGCCGGCTCGTTGCCCAGGAAGATGTTCTCGGCGATCGACAGGTACGGGACCAGGGCCAGCTCTTGGTGGATGATCACGATCCCGAGTCGTTCGCTGTCGGTGATGTCCCGGAACCGGCCGGGGCGACCCTCGTAGACGATCTCCCCCTCGTAGGACCCGTGGGGATAGACACCGCTCAGGACCTTCATGAGCGTCGACTTCCCGGCACCGTTCTCGCCGACCAGGGCGAGGATCTCGGCGGGCTCCACAGAGAGGTTGACGTCGTCGAGGGCCTTGACGCCGGGGAACGTCTTGGAAATGCCCCGCATTTCGAGGATGGGCTGCATGCGGCGCCTTCCAGCTCGGACTGCACGTGCGCGCCCCGCGCCGGCGATATCGGCACGGGATCGGGATCGAACGGGACCCTTCGGTCCCGGCTTCGGTCACTTGAGCTGGTCGTGGGTGTAGTAGCCGGTGTCGACCAGGGCGGGCTTCCAGTTGGCCTTGGTGACGATCACCGGGGTCAGCAGGTAGGACGGGACGATCTTCTTGCCGTTGTCGTAGGTCTTCGCGTCGTTGATCTCCGGCGGCCGGCCGGCCTCGATGGCGTCGATCATCGACACCGTGACCTTGGCCAGATCGCGGGTGTCTTTGAAGATCGTCGCCGTCTGCTCGCCCGCGATGATCGACTTCACCGCTTGCAGCTCGGCGTCCTGGCCGCTGACCACCGGCAGCGTCACCCCGCCGGAGCCGTAGCCGACGCTCTTCACCGACGAGAGGATGGCGGTGGAGATGCCGTCATAGGGCGAGAGCACCGCATCGAGATGGGCGTTGCCGTAATAGGCCGAGAGCAGATTATCCATCCGGGCCTGGGCGGTCGCGGGGTCCCAGCGCAGGGTCGAGACTTTGTCCATGCCGAATTGGCCCGAGCGGACCACCAGCTTCTTGGCGTCGATGTAGGGCTTCAGCACCGAAAGGGCACCGTCGTAGAAAAAGTAGGCGTTGTTGTCGTCGGGTGAGCCGCCGAACAGCTCGATGTTGAACGGACCCTTGCCGTCCTTCAGCCCGAGGGCGTCGACGATGGAGGTCGCCTGCTGGACGCCGACCTTGTAGTTGTCGAAGGTGGCGTAATAGTCGACGTTCGGCGTCCCCTTGATGAGCCGGTCGTAGGCGATGACCTTGACTCCGCGCTCGCTCGCCTTCGCCAGCACATCGCTGAGGGTGGTGCCGTCGATGGAGGCGACCACCAGGATCTTCACCCCCTTCGTGAGCATGTTCTCGATCTGAGCGAGCTGTGTGGGGATATCGTCGTCCGCGTATTGCAGATCCGGCTTGTAGCCTTTGGTTTTCAGAAGCCTGACGATGTTGTTTCCGTCATCGATCCACCGCTGCGACGACTTCGTCGGCATGGCGACCCCGATCGGATCCCCCTGCGCAGCCTGCGCCGACGCCGCGGCCGGCGCGCCCAGGAGCGCCGAACCAAGGATCAAATTGAGAATCATTTTCTCGACAATCATAGTCCCCCCGTTTGTTGTTTTTCCATCGATTAAACCGATAACGGACGCCTAAAACCGATCAAAACTACCCAAAAATGTCGAATTTTTATTTTGTGATACGACGATTCACGGCGAGCAAAGCTTAGTTCTAAACTGCACCATCTATCAAAATAGCGGCGATGCCGTTCATCACGTGGCTTCGGGCACGCGGACAGGATCCTGCGTGGCCCGACGTGAAAGGGCGGCCAAGCGTCGAAGTCGGCGCGCAAGCGGCGCGTGAGGTCTTTTTGCGGGGCCGAGCTTCAACCTAGCCGCCAAGGTTGAGAGATTTGTATGAGTTATGAGACGGGGCGTCAATCGGACGGCGCCGTTCGCGCTCCAAAAATGGTCGGCTGTGGAGGCCCGTCGGTAGAGCGATCCGACCGCTGGCGGCGGGGCCAGGCTTCGCGGATCGGAAACCGGAACGCCCCGGCCGCGCCGCGGCCTCGATGAGGCCGAAGCGCGGCCGGCCGGGGCGGCCGGCTCAGGGCGCGTCTGAGCGCGGTCACGACCTCCCGGGAGGCCCGCGGCGCGGGCCGATCCGGTGGCGGCTCAGCGGCGCAGGAACCCGGAGTTCGCGTGTGCCTGCGTCCCGGCGACGGTCCGGACGGCTCAGCCGCGGCCGACGAACGGCATCTTGGTGGCCATGATGGTCATGAACTGCACGTTGGTCTCGAGCGGCAGGTTCGCCATCGACAGCACCGCCTGGCCGACATGGTCCGGATCCATCACCGCCTCGGCGCGCAGGGAGCCGTCTGCCTGGGGAACGCCGGCCTTCATCTTGCCGCCCATGGGCGTGTCGGCATTGCCGATGTCGATCTGGCCGCAGGCGATGTCGTAGGCGCGCCCATCAAGGGAGGTCGCCTTGGTCAGGCCGGTCACGGCGTGCTTGGTCGCCGTGTAGGCGATGGAGTTCGGCCGGGGCGCATGCGCCGAGATCGAGCCGTTGTTGATGATCCGGCCGCCGCGAGGATCCTGGTCGCGCATGATCCGGAAGGCGTGCTGTGTGCAGAGGAACAGGGCGGTGAGGTTGGTGTCGACCACTTGCCGCCACGTCTCGAGCGGCAAGTCCTCCAGGGGCACGGCCGGCGCGCCGATCCCAGCATTGTTGAAGAGCAGGTCGAGGCGGCCGAACGCGGACTGCGTGCGGGCGAACAGGGCGGCGATGGATTCCGGGTCGGTCACGTCGGTGGACACTGCGAGCGCCCGGTCTCCGCCGATCTGTGCGGCGACCTCGTCGAGGGGGCCTGCCGTCGCCCGGAGAGCACGACGCGCCATCCGGCGCCGGCGAGCGCCAGGGCGGCGGCCTTGCCGACCCCCGTCCCCGCCCCGGTCACGATCGCGATCCGATCCGTCCTCGACATGCCTTCCTCCCGGTTTCGCCTTTGCTCCGCCTGTAGCGGATGGGCGACGCCGCGCGAAGGGACAGACGTTTCAGATGCGGGTGACGGTCACGGGGCTTAGCGTCCCCGGGCGGTGCACTATGGTGGTGGGAAGCAGACGGGACGGGGAGGGGAGCGCTACGATGCGATCGGGTTCGTCGGCAGGTCTGCGCAGGATGATCGACGCGGCGGTGCCGGCGTGAGCGCACCGGACATCCCGTTCCTCGCCGGACTCGACGCTCCGGCGGTCGCGGCCGTGCGCGCGCGCATGGTGCCGATGGCGGTGGCGGGCGGCCAGACCCTGTTCGAGCAGGGCGAGACGGGTGACGCGCTCTACACTTTGGTCTCGGGGGTCGTGGGCGTGTCGGTTCGGGACCATGCCGGGCGTCCGACCCGGATCGCGCGTCTCAGACCGCCCGAGACTTTCGGCGAGATGGCCCTGCTGTCGGACGCCCCCCGGGCGGCGACCGTCATGGCCCTGCGCGACTCGCACCTCCTGAAGCTCACCCGCGAGGCCTTCGAGGGGGTCATCGCCGAGCATCCGCACACGCTGCTCTACTTCGCCCGCATGCTCGCCGACCGCCTGCGGGCGCGCAACGACGGCTATTCGGTCCACCACGCGCCGCGGATCTTCACGATCCTGTCCGTCACGGAGGGTCCGGACCCGGTGGCGACGGCGCACGAGCTCGCCACTGCCCTCGACGCCCTGCTGCCCGGCGAAACCGGCTGCCTGGCGGCCTGGCCGGACGGCGCCGACGAGGCGTGGTTCCAGGGTTTCGAGAATCGGCACGCGCGCACGATCTTCGCGGCGCACGAGATCGACTGCCCGTGGTGCCGCCAGAGCCAGCGGCGGGGGACCATATCCTGCTGCTGGCCGAACCCGGCGCGCCGCCGCGGCCGGGGGCTGCGGCCTATCTCGACCGCGTGCGCTCCGACTGGATCCGCATGGACCTCGTCGTCCGCCAGGATGCCGCGGCGCGCCGCCCGAAGCCCCTGCATCCGGAGGTCGCGGCGTTGCCGGCGGCACTGCGGATCCAGGTCCGGGACGGCCGCCAGGCGGATCTCCATCGCCTCGCCCGGCTCGTCAGCGGCGCGGCGCGGGGCCTCGTCCTGGGCGGCGGGGGTGCCCGTGGGCTCGCCCATCTCGGCGTCCTCAAGGCCCTGGACGAGGCGTCCTGCGCGCCGGACTTCGTCGGCGGGACCAGCATGGGCGCGGTCATCGCGGCGAGCCTCGCCATGGGCTGGAGCGTCACGGAGATCCAGGCGCAGATCGAGACGTTCTTCGCCACCAGCAACCCGATCAACGACTACACGCTGCCGCTGCACGCCCTGACCCGCGGCGCCAAGGTCGATGCCGGGCTGGCCGCGCGCTACGGCGGCGTGCGGATCGAGGATCTCTGGCTGCCGTTCTTCTGCGTCTCGTCGAACCTGACGACCGGCGACGCCATGGTGCACCGCTCGGGCGACCTGCCGAAGGCGCTGCGGGCCAGCATCGCCATCCCCGGCCTGCTGCCGCCGGTGCTCTGCGACGAGGGGGTGCTGGTCGACGGCGGCATGATGAACAACCTCCCGGCCGACGTGGCCGCCGGAATGGAGCGCGGCCCGGTGCTGGCCGTCGACGTCGGATCCGACCGGGCGTTCCAGGACATGCCGCAGCGCGGCTGGGGCGGCCGGCTGGTGCGCAGGCTGATCGGCTCCCCCTGGCGATGCCCGGGCTCGCGCCGCTCCTCCTGCGCGCCGCCACCGTGTCGAGCGATGCCCAGAGCCTGATAGCGGCGGCCCACGCGACCGCCGTGCTCAAGCCCCGGCTCGCGGGCATCGATCTTCGGGCGTGGTCGCGCTTCCGGGAATCGGCGGAACTCGGGTACCGGGAAACCCGGTCGGGCCTGGAAACCGGCGCGCTCGCGGGTTGGCTCGACCCGATGCGCTGATCGGTCGGCGTGCGGCAGCGCACGCGCGATCCCGCACGCCCTGTAACACGGCGCCGGCGGCGCCGATTTCTCCGGCAGGACCATTTCCCGGAGCCACATGCCATGACCCACCGTGCGACGCCTGCGATCCTCCCCGCCGCCGGACCGGCGCGCGACCGCAACGCCCCGTCCGACCGGACCGCCGCGGAAACCGTGCTGCACGGGGCGGCCTTCGTGCTCCTGTGCCTCTGGACCCGGACTTCGCCGGACCGGTTGAGGGACCAGCTCTCTTCGGAGGCCGGTGCCTGCACCGCGCTCGGGTTCTGAACGGATCGCCCGCACCCGCACGGGCGTTCTACGCCGGTCATGACGGAGCGCGGGACAGCATGGACGTCGCGGGTGTGCGGTTTCGCCGGGTCGCGCTGCCGGAGATCGGTCTGCACGTGGCCGAGGCCGGCCCGGCGACCGGGCCGCCAACCATCCTGCTGCACGGCTTCCCGGAATTCTGGTTCGGCTGGCGCCACCAGTTCGGACCACTGGCGGCGGCAGGCCTCCATGTGATCGCGCCGGACCAGCGCGGCTACGGCCTCAGCGACAAGCCGGACGGGATCGCCGCCTATCACCTGGACCGGCTGGCGGAGGATGTCCTGGCGCTGGCCGACGCGTACGCGGCGCCCACGGTGCGGCTGGTCGGCCATGATTGGGGCGGCCTCGTCGCGTGGTGGGTGGCCAGCCGCTATCCCGAACGGATCGATCGACTGGCGATCCTGAACGCGCCTCATCCGGCCGTGGTCGGCGCCTACATGCAGCATCATCCGGGCCAGTGGCTGCGCAGCACTTATGTGGCCCTGTTCCAGCTTCCCCGCCTGCCCGAGCGGCTGCTCACGGCGGATCGCTGCCGCGCCCTGCGCCGGGCGCTGTCGAACACCAGCCGACCCGGTGCCTTCGCGACGGCCGATCTCGACCGCTACGTCGAGGCCTGGATGCAGCCCGGTGCGATGACGGCCATGCTCAACTGGTATCGGGCACTGGTGCGCCTGCCGCGTACAACGCCGCCCCGCATCCGCGTGCCGACGCTGATCCTCTGGGGCCGGCAGGATACCGCGTTGCAGCCCGGTCTGGCGGAGGCGAGCCTCGCCGTCTGCGACGACGGCCGGATCAACTGGTATCCGCGCGCCAGCCATTGGATCGCGCACGAGGATCCCGCAGCGGTCAACGCGGACCTGATCGCCTTCCTGCGCTGAGCGGCGCTCGCTCGCCGGCATTACTCGGCCTGATTGTAGAACTGGCGCGAGCACACGGAGAAATATCGACAGAGTTCACGCCGGGAAAATATGTCGAGGTAAACCGCAGATTTAATCCGCAGACTTTCTCGTCAGTGCATCATTATTTTCTGACGGCGGCCCGGAACTTTGCGAGCACAAGTCTCTTTGGTGGGGGCTCGTACAGACCGATCGGAGTTACGCCACCATGTCTTTTCGTTCCTTCCTGACCACCGGCGTGGTCTTCGCGGGCCTGCTCGCCGGAACCGGGATTGCTCAGGCCACCCCCGCGACGCCCCAGCCCGGCCTGACCGCCTCCGACATGGTCGAGACCGCGTCGATGCATCGTCACCACCGCATGCATCATCATCGGATGCATCGGCATCATTCGACCCGTCACGAGCGCCGCATGCGCCGCATGAACACGATGCGCCACGGCAACCCGAACGCCAGGAACCCGTCGCGGCCCGGCTACCAGCAGCAACTCGGCAACACCACGGGCGGCCCGCGCTACTGAAATCCGGCACCGCCTCGGCCCGGCGCCCCCCGCGCCGGGTCGTCTCCGGCGCGCCATCCACCGGCGATGCGCCTTCTCCCCAGCCGCGTCGGCGCACGCGTCCTGATTCGGAGCCGGTGCTCTGCTAAGAGGCGCCATGGCCCGAACCGCCGCCCGCCCCGCCGCCGACACGACGCCCCTGCCCACGCCCGGCCTGGATCCGGTCGGCGCCACGCCGATGATGGCGCAGTACATCGAGATCAAGGCCGCCAATCCGGACTGCCTCCTGTTCTACAGGATGGGAGACTTCTACGAGCTGTTCTTCGAGGACGCCGAAACCGCCTCCCGAGCCCTCGGCATCGTCCTGACCAAGCGCGGCAAGCACGCGGGCAGCGAGATCCCGATGTGCGGCGTGCCGGTCGACCGGGCCGACGACTACCTCCACCGCCTCATCGCCCTTGGCCACCGGGTCGCGGTCTGCGAGCAGACGGAGGATCCCGCCGAGGCCAAGAAGCGCGGCCCGAAATCGGTGGTGCGCCGGGAAGTCGTGCGCCTCGTCACTCCGGGGACGATCACGGAGGATCGGCTCCTCGATCCGGCCCGGGCCAACCTCCTCCTGGCGATCGGCCGCCGGAAGACCGGCGAGGGCGCGGTCACCTACGGCCTCGCGGCGGTCGATATCTCCACCGGGCGGTTTTCCCTGAGCGAGGTCGCGGGCGGCGATCTCGCGGGGGCCATCGCCCGGCACGATCCCCGCGAGATCGTCCTGTCGGAGGTGATCCACGCCGATCCGGCCCTGTCGCGGATCTGGCAGGACAGCCGCGCCGCGATCGTGCCCCTGGCCCAGGCCGAACTGGAGCCCGCTGCCGCCGAGCGGCGCCTGCGGGAGCAGTACGGCGTCGCGACGCTGGACGGGTTCGGCCAGTTCACGCGGGCCGAGATCGCGGCTGCCGGCGCGGCGCTGCTCTACATCGCCCGCACCCAGCTTGCGGCCCGTCCGCCCCTGGCGGTCCCGTCCCGCGAGGACGGCGGCGCCACCCTGGCGATCGACGCCGCGACCCGCGCTAACCTCGAACTCACCCGGACCCTGTCCGGGGAGCGGGCCGGCAGCCTACTCGCCACGATCGACCGCACGGTCACGGCCAACGGCGCGCGGCTGCTCGCCGAGCATCTCGCTGGACCGCTCACCAACCTCGACGCCATCGCCCGGCGGCACGCGGCCGTCGCCCATCTCGTGGAGGACGGCCGCCTGCGCGGCGCGTTGCGCGACACCCTGGCCCGCGCCCCCGATCTCGCCCGGGCGCTGTCGCGCACCGGCCTCGGCCGCGCCGGCCCCCGGGACCTGGCCGCCATACGGGACGGCCTCGCCGTCGCGGCCGATCTCGGCGCCCGCCTCGCCGCCATCGCCGCCCTGCCGTCGGATCTCGCACGCCTGGCGGAGCACCTGGCCGCGGCCGACCCGGAATTGATCGACACCCTGGGGGCGGCTCTGGCCGACGACCTGCCCCTGAGCCGGCGGGACGGCGGCTTCGTCCGGCAGGGCTATCACCCCGAGATCGACGAGGCGCGGACCCTCGGCCAGGATTCGCGCAAGGTGATCGCCGCCCTGCAGGCCCGCTACGCCGAGCAGACCGGCTGCCGCACCCTGCGCATCAAGCACAACAACCTGCTCGGCTACTTCATCGAGGTCCCGCAATCCGTCGGCGAGGCCTGCCTCAAGGGCCTCCAGAGCGAGTTTGTCCACCGGCAGACCATGGTGGACGCCATGCGCTTCACCAGCGTCGCGCTGGGAGAACTCGAAACGAAGATCTCGGGTGCCTCCGACCGGGCGCTCGCCCTGGAAGCCGCGGTCTTCGACGACCTCGCGGCCCGCATCCTCGCCGGGGCCGAGCCGATCGCCGAAGTGGCCGAGGCGCTGGCCGGACTGGACGTGGCGGCCGGCCAGGCGGAACTCGCCGTCGAACTCGACTGGCGACGACCCGTCGTCGACGAGATCCCTGAGCTTCGTCGTGGTCGGCGGCCGCCATCCGGTGGTCGAGGCGGCTTTGCGTCGGGCGGGCGAGCCGTTCATCGCCAACGACTGCGACCTCTCGGGCGACACGCGCGGCCGGATCCGGCTGATCACCGGCCCGAACATGGGCGGCAAGTCGACCTTCCTCCGCCAGAACGCGCTGATCGCGGTCCTCGCCCAGATGGGCGCCTTCGTACCGGCCGCGGAGGCGCGGATCGGGCGGGTCGACCGTCTGTTCTCCCGGGTCGGCGCCGCCGACGACCTCGCCCGGGGACAATCGACCTTCATGGTCGAGATGGTCGAGACTGCCGCGATCCTCAATCAGGCGACGCGGCGCTCCCTGGTGATCCTGGACGAGATCGGACGCGGGACGGCGACCTTCGACGGCCTGTCGATCGCCTGGGCCTGCCTGGAGCACCTCCATGAGGTGAATGCCTGCCGGGCGCTGTTCGCGACGCATTTCCACGAGCTGACCGCCCTCGGCGACCGGCTGGCGCGGCTGGAGAACGCGACCCTGAAGGTGGCCGAACACCGGGACGGCGTCGTGTTCCTGCACGAGGTCGTGGCGGGGGTGGCCGAGCGCAGCTACGGCCTACAAGTGGCGCGGCTCGCAGGCCTGCCCGGCAGCGTCGTGACCCGGGCCGGCGCCATCCTGAAGAGCCTCGAGAAGGCCGAGCGGGGCCGTCCCGCGCGCGCCAGGATCGACGATCTGCCCCTCTTCGCCGCCCTGGCACCGCCGCCGCCGCCGGAGCCGCCGCCGGAGGATCCCCTCGGGACGATGCTCGACGCCATCGATCCCGACGCGCTCACGCCCCGGGAGGCGCTCGATGCGCTCTACCGGCTGAAGCGCCAGCGTGCGGGCCGGGGCTGAAGGGGAGCCGCAGCGGCTCGCAGGCCGGCCCGATCGCCGCGTCGGCGCATCGGACGCCGGATCGGCGCCGCGACGAGGGTCTCAGAGCGGAGCGAGGCTGAACCCGTCGGGACAGGCCGGCTCGTCGCGGCCAGCCCGGCGGTCCGCGACGTAGTCGAGGGTGCTGGCCACCACACGCTCCGAATAGGGCTTGGCGATCACCCCGATCGCCCCTGCGAAATCCGCGGGGATGCGTTTGGCGTTGGCGGTCATGAACACCACGGTGGTGCGCCGGTCGGCCGAAAGGGCGAGGGCGACGTCGATGCCGGTCGGGCCGTCGACCAAGTGAATGTCCACCAGGGCCACGTCGGGCGCGGTGGACCGGCCCATCGCGATGGCCTCGGTCGCGTTGCCGGCGACACCGACGGTGACGTGCCCGAGATCGTCCAGGAGGCTTTCGAGTTCGAGGGCAATCAGGGCCTCGTCTTCGACCACGAGGATGCGGAGCCCGACATCTGCGGCGGCGTTCCCGATCCCCATGCGACCTCCGTCCTCCGGCTCCGCGGCCGCCGAGCTTGATGCGTCCAGGCCGATTTCTCAAGCCGGCGGCTGGAGCGGGATATCGATCTCGACGGTTGTGCCCGGACCGGCATCCGCCCACGCGATGGTTCCGCGCATCTGCCGGACAACCATCTCCACGAGATTCCGGCCGAAGCCCGCCGGGTTCGGCGACGCGGCGGCGCAGCCTACGCCGTCGTCGCGGATCGACATGTGCATGCCCCGGTCGGTGCGGCGGGCGAGAATGGAGACGCGCCCCTCGCGCTCGCCCGGGAAGGCGTGGCGCAGGGCGTTCGCCGTGAGTTCGTGGATCATCAGGGCGAGCGGCGCCGCCATGGCGGCCGCGACCGCTATCGGCTCGACATCGGCCTCGACGCGGCACCGGTCCAGGTCGAGGCCGGCATTCATGTCGGCCAGGAACTCGGCCGCGAAATCGCCGAGGTTGAAATGCGTGCAGTCGCCCTCGGAATAGAGCATGCGGTGCGCCGTCGAGAGGGCGCCGATCCGTTCCGCCATGCCCTGGAGCGCTTCCCGGGCCTCGCCTTCGGGCGTGCGCCGGGCCTTCAGCAGCATCAGCGAGGAGATCACCTGAAGATTGTTCTTCACCCGGTGATCGACCTCGTGCAGCAGCGCCGTCTTCTGCTCCAGGGCCGCGGTCAGGTCGTGGGTCCGCGCGTTGACGAGCCGCTCCAGCTCGTCGTTGGTGCCGCGCATCGACACCTCCATCTGGTGGACATACGTCATGTCCGCCTGGGCGGCGTAGAAGTAGGCGAGACCTTCGGCGTCGCTGACCGGGGTGATGGTCATGGCGTTCCAGAAGGTCGTCCCGTCCTTCCGGTAGTTCAGCAGCTCGACCGAGATCGGCTCGGCGGCCTCGACGGCCGAGCGGATCCGCTCGACGGTAAACCGGTCGGTGCCCGGCCCCTGCAGCATCCGACAATTGCGCCCGACGATCTCGTCGGCGCCATAGCCCGTCACCTGCAGGAACGCGGCGTTCGCCCAGGCGATCGGGTTGTCGGGTGCGCGGGCATCGGTGATCACCATGGGCGACGGGCTGCGGGCGAACGCGTCGACGAGCGTCGCCAGCGGCGGGCCGGACTCGGATCGGACACTCAACGCATCATTCCACGGTCAGGCGGCGTCCCCGCACGTCGGGCGGCGTCACCGACCCGCCGCGATCCGCGGGACGTGGACGCCGCGTTAAGCAAGCTTCTACCAAGAATGGGGCGCAACACATCACGATCCAGCGACAACCGGTGCGGCGTAAGGCTGCCACGATTTCGCGAGATCAAGGCCACGCAGGCTCAGGAGTTCCATGCCATGGCCAACCAGCCACAGGCGAACCGTCGCTTCCGGCTCCGCGACATCGTCGAGGACCGCCGGATCGTGCTCATGCTGGCGCTCGGGTTCTCGTCGGGCCTGCCGCTCCTGCTGGTCCTGGGAACCTTCACGCTCCGGCTCGCCTTCTCGGACATCGACGTGCGGGCGATCGGCCTGTTCAGCTACGTGGCGCTGCCCTACTCGCTGAAATTCCTCTGGGCGCCCGCCATCGACCGTCTGAACGTCCCGGTTCTGGGCGCCCGCCTCGGGCGCCGTCGGGCCTGGATGGTCACCACCCAGGCCGCCGTGGCCCTGTGCCTCATCCTGATGGCCTTCTCCGATCCCAAGACCAACCTCGCACTCCTGGGCCTCGGGGCGTTCCTAGTGGCGTTCTGCGCCGCCAGCCAGGACGTGGTGATCGACGGCTGGCGCATCGACGCCGCCGGCAGCGACTTCCAGGGAATCCTGGCCGCGACCTCGAACCTCGGATACCGCATCGGCCTGATCACCGCCGGCGCGGGCGCGCTGTTCATCGCCGCGGCCGGAGGCTGGACGCTGGCCTACCTGATCATGGCCGCCCTGATGCTCGTCGGGATGATCGCGGCCTTGCTGGCCCCGGCCTTCGACACCCAGCGTGCCGCCCGGGCGGAGACGCCCGGCCGATCGCGGCTCTGGTCGATGCGCCAGGCCGTGCTGGAGCCGCTGACCGAGCTGCATGCCCGCTTCGGCGGTGCCCTCTGGGGCATCCTGCTGCTCGTGGCCCTGTTCCGGCTTCCGGACTTCCTGTCGGGGGTGATGGCGAGCCCGCTCTACCGGACGCTGGGCTTCGACCTGAAGGAGATCGCCACCGTCACGAAGCTCTACGGCATCTGGGTCGGCATCGCAGGGGGATTCGCGGGCGGCTGGGCGCTGGCCCGCCTCGGGCTGTTCCCGACCCTTCTCATGGGTGCCTTCCTCGCCGCGTCCTCGCACCTGGCCTTCGCGTGGCTCTCGGCTGGAGCCCCGGACCTCTGGCGCCTCACGGTGGCCATCTCCATCGAGAATTTCTGCGGCTCCTTCGCCGGGATCGTGCTGATCGCCTACATGTCGAGCCTGACCAGCCCGGCCTACGCGGCGACGCAGTACGCGCTGTTCTCCTCGCTCTACGCGCTGCCGGGCAAGCTGGTCGCCGGCGCGTCGGGCTTCATCGTCGCGGCGATCGGCTATCCGGCCTTCTTCGTGATGACCTCACTGGTGGGCATCCCGGTGCTGCTGCTGTGCCTCGCCGTGGGGCGGCGCAGCGGTCAGGCGGCGGCCGCGGACGCACTGGACGGACCGGGGGCGGGGAACCGCATCCCGGCGCCCGAGCTTCCTTCCACGGCGCGTGCCCCGGGGGCGGCGTGAGCGCGACAGATCCAGGGATCCACGGATGAGCACGAGCGACCTCACCCGCGCCGGCGAGACCCTGCCGGCGGCGACGCACGAGATGGTTCTGAGCGATGCCGACCTCGCCGCCCTGCGCCGGGCCGTGCAGGTGCTGGAACGGCCGAGCCTCGCCGCGCGGCTCTCGGCGGCGGCGGGCGCCCCCTGGACATGATCGGCCGGTCGCTGCCCGCACCCATCACCGAGGCCGTCGGGCGCAGCACCGAGGCCGCCATGCGCGGGGCGATGCGCGTCGCGCTGGCGACGCTGCCGCGGACGCAGCTCGCCCCCGCGGAGGGCGGCGGGCTCGGCGCCGCGGCCGCGAAGGCCGAGGGCCGGATCGCCCGGATGCTCGGCTCGGGCGACGGCAAGCACAGGGCCATGGCGGCCCTGTCCGGTGCGGTCGGGGGCGCGTTCGGCCTCGCGACGCTCGCCGTAGAGCTTCCGGTCTCCACCACGCTGATGCTGCGCTCGATCGCCGAGATCGCCCGGGAGGAGGGCGAGGATCTGGAGACGCCCGAAGGGGCGCTCGCCTGCGTCCAGGTCTTCGCCCTCGGCGGCCGGTCCTCGGCCGAGACCGAGTCGGCTTCGACCCTCACCGAGAGCGGCTACTTCGCGGTCCGCGCCGCCCTGGCCAAGACCCTGTCGGAAGCCGCGCGCTACGCCGGCAGCAAGACGCTCCTCGACCAGTCGGCCCCGGCCCTGATCCGGTTCACCGCGCAGATCGCGGCGCGCTTCGGCCTCGTCGTGTCCCAGAAAGTCGCCGCGCAGGCCGTGCCGATTCTCGGGGCCTTCGGAGGCGCGGCGGTCAATGCCGCCTTCATGAATCACTTCCAGGCGACCGCGCGCGCCCATTTCACGGTCCGGCGCCTGGAACGCTCCTACGGGAGCGCCGCGGTGCGCGCCGCCTACGAGGTCGAGAAGGCGGCCCTCGGGGTCGCTTGATGCGCCCGCGGGAAATCCGCACAGACTCGCATCGTCTGCTTCGGACGACGGCACGGAGGCGTCCCTGATCGGCAACGGCGAGATGGTGGCCCGGCTGGCGCTGGCGGCGCTGTTCGGCAGCGTGATCGGCCTGGAACGCGAGCGCCTGCTCTGGGCGGCAGGCCTGCGGACACACATGCTGGTCTGCGTCGGCTCCTGCCTGATCATGCTGGTGTCCGCCTTCGGATTCTCCGACGTGCTGGGCACCGATCACGTCGTGCTCGACCCCTCCCGCATCGCCGCGCAGGTGGTCTCCGGCATCGGCTTCCTCGGCGCCGGGACGATCCTGCTGCGCGGCGAGGTGGTGAAGGGCCTCACCACGGCGGCGAGCCTGTGGGGCGTGGCGGCGATCGGGCTGGCGATCGGCAGCGGCCTCTATGTGCCGGCCCTGGCTGCGACGGGGCTGATCGTCGGCATCCTGGCCGGCGTGAAGCCGTTCGAGGAGCGCTGGCGCGATCGGATGCGGGCTCAGACCCTGCGATTGACCGTCCGCAGGGGCGCGATGTCCATCGACACCCTGCAGGCCGCGACCGGCGAGCGCGCCTCGCGGGTGCGGACCTTCACGGTCCGCCCGGGCGCCGATCCGGATCACGACGAGGTCGCCGTCACCTTCGTGCGGCTATCCAGAACGAGCGTCGCGGCCATCGCGGCGAAGCTGCGCGCGATGCCGGACGTCGTCACGGTGGAGGAGGGGGCGGAGTAGGCCGCGGCCGGCTCACGCCGCTCCGACACCCTCACCGTCGAGGAACAGGCGATAGGCCGGGTTCTCGGTCTCGTCGGTGGCCGGGTAGCCGAGGGCCTCGATCACCGAATCGAACCGGGCGCGCTCGGCCGGCAGCACCGCGATGCCGGCCAGAACCCGGCCGTAATCGGCGCCGTGGTTGCGGTAGTGGAACAGGGTGATGTCGAAGTCCGGACCGAGCGCCTCCAGGAACTTCATCAGCGCGCCCGGCCGCTCGGGGAACTGGAAGCGGAACAGCCGCTCGTGCGCCACGCCCACGGCCCGGCCGCCGACCATGTAGCGGACATGCACCTTGGCCATCTCGTTGTCGCTCATGTCGAGGACGCGGTAGCCCGCCTCGCGCAGGGAGGCGATCAGCCCCTGCTTCTCGCGCTTGCCGCCGGCGACGTTGATGCCGACGAAGATCTGCGCCTCGGAGCCCGGCGCGTGCCGGTAGTTGAACTCGGTGACGGCCCGCGGTCCGAGGGCCTGAATGAAGGACCGGTAGGCGCCCGGCCGCTCCGGGATGGTCACGCCGAGCAGCACCTCGCGCTGCTCGCCGATCTCGGCGCGTTCGGCGATGTGCCGCAGGCGATCGAAATTCAGGTTCGCCCCCGACGAGATGGCGATCAGGGTGCCGTCGCCACCCTCGCGCTCGGCATAGACCTTGGCGCCCGCCGGACTCAGCGCGCCGGAGGGTTCCGAGATCGCGCGGGTGTCGTCGAAGATGTCCTTGACCGCCGCGCACATGGCGTCGGTGTCGACGGTGATGACCCCGTCGAGATGCTCGCGGCAGAGCCGGAACGTCTCCTCGCCGGCTTGGCGTACGGCGACGCCGTCGGCGAACAGGCCGACCGTGGGCAGGCTGACCCGGGTGTCGGCGGCGAGCGCGGCGGCCATGCAGGCGGCATCCTCGGGCTCGACGCCGATCACCTTGGTGCCGGGCCGCAGGTACTTCACGAAGGTGGCGATCCCGGCGGCGAGCCCGCCCCCACCGACCGGCACAAAAATGGCCTCGATCGGCCCGGTATGCTGCTGCAGGATCTCCTTCCCGATCGTCCCCTGGCCGGCGATCACGTCCGGATCGTCGAACGGGTGCAGGAAGGTCAGGCCCTGCTCGGCCTCGAGGGTCTTCGCCTGGGCGAGCGCCTCGTCGAAGGCGTCTCCGTGCAGCACGACCTCGGCCCCACGCGCCCGGCAGGCATCGACCTTGATCGACGGGGTGGTGCGCGGCATCACGATGACGGCCCGCGCGCCGAGCTTGGCGGCGGCGAGCGCCACGCCCTGCGCGTGGTTGCCGGCGGACGCGCAGACGACGCCGCGGGCGATCTGCTCGGGGCTCAGGCCCGACATCTTGTTGTAGGCGCCGCGCAGCTTGAACGAGAAGACCGGCTGCAGGTCCTCACGCTTCAGAAGGACCGGCCGCCCGAGGCGCTGCGTCAGGCGCGGCATCGGATCGAGGGGACTCTCGATCGCCACGTCGTAGACGCGGGCGGTGAGGATCTTGCGGATGTAGTCCGTCACGGTGCTGGATCTCGGCCGATGCGCGGGGCTATGCCGGGCAGATAGACCCTCCGGCCCGCGGATGCGAGCGCGCCCCGAGCGATGCAGGTCAGCCCAGCCGGTCGACCAGGGCCGCCACCCAGACCAGCAGCGCCGCCATCTGCGCCATGAAGGTGCCGGCGGAGGCGAGGTCCTTCACGGTGCCGATCATCGGATGGTGGCCCGGATGGACGTGGTCGCAGAGCTTCTCGACGGCGGTGTTGAGGAACTCGGCGGCCAGCATCAGCAGCAGGCTCACCATCAGGGCGATGCGCACCCACAGCGTCCCGCCCAGGACCAGGGCGACCGGCACGCCCACGGCCAGGAGCATCAGCTCCTGCCGCACGGCCCGCTCGGTGCGGGCGCCGTGGCGCAGGCCGCGCCAGGAATTGAGGAAAGCCAAGACCAGGGCGTTCATCGGACGGCCGTCTCCGGCACCGACCGGCTGATCCACTTGGCGAGCAGCGGGCCGGTGAGCAGCACCACGAACAGGCGCAGGGTCTGGACCGCCAGCACGAAGGAGACGTCGGCCTTCGAGCCGACGGCGATGATCGCCACGGAATCGAGGCCCCCGGGGCTGGTGGCGAGGACGGCGGTCAGGAGGTCGATCGGCAGGAGCAGGGTCAGCCCCCAGCCCCACGCCGCGCACAGGGCGATGACCGAGAAGGTCGCCACCAGGATGCCGGGCAGGGCCGTGACCGTCAGGCGCAGGGTCTCCCGGGTGAAGCGCAGGCCCACGTAGATGCCGATGCAGGCATAGGCAAGTTCGAGGATCGGCACCGGCAGCGCCATGCGCACGAGCCCGGTCGCGTGGAGGAGGCTGCCGAGCACCATCGGCCCGACCTGCGCGCCGGCCGGCACCCGCAGGGCGAGCGCCACGCCCGCGCCCACCACGGCGACCGCCAGCGTCGCCAGCAGGGAAAGCGGGCCGGTGACCTCGCCGGCCCCGGCGGCGGCGCCCGGCACCGGCGTCTCCATCAGGAACCGGGCGGCCAGCGAGGCCGAGAACACCACGGCCGCGACGCGGACGTACTGCATGAAGGCCACGAGGCGCGGATCGGCGCCGAAATCCTCGGCCATGGCCACCATGGCCGAGGCACCGCCGGGGGATGACCCCCAGGCCGCGGTAGTCCCCGGGAGCACGCGCAGCCGGGTGAGGATCCAGCCGACGAGGCCGCTGACCGCGACGGTCACCAGCACCACCGCGACGATAAGCGGGCCGTCCTCCAGCAGGGTCTGGGCGATCTGCCCGGTGACGGCGTGCGCCACGAGGCAGCCGATCGCCGCCTGCGAGGCCTGGAACGCGGAGCGCGGCACGCGCAGGCGCGAGCCGCCGACTCCGAAGGCGATGGCCGCGATCATCGGCCCCAGCAGCAATGCGGCCGGGAACTGCGCGCGCATCAGTCCGTACGAGAGGACCGCGGACGCGGCAGCGAGGGCGGCCCAGAGGCCGAAGGTGCGGAGAGGGGGCAAGGCGACCGATCGGGGCGTGGCCCGCTTCAGCCGGCAGGCGTCAGGCGCGCGCTATACCGCAATATTGGCCCTGTCACGGCAGCGTTTCGACACGGCCGCCCCGCGCATGCGTCAGGGCTCTCGGGTCAGGGCGGCGAAGGCGGTGTCGAGGCGTGCCCTCGCATCGGCCAAGCCCTTGCGGCGGCCGTCGAGCCAAGCCCGGTCGGCCTCCAGCCGGTCCCGGGCGCCGGCCAGCATCCGCCGAACCTCCGCGGGTTGCGGGCCGCCGAGTCCCTTGGCGGCGTCGATCATGCCCCGGGCCGACAAGGCCGCCCGAAAGCGGGTTTCGTCGAGGGGCAGCTCAGGACTCAGCCCTGATCCGGCGGCCGCCTCGGCATAGATCCGCCGCACCTCCGGGAAGGGCAGGTCGGCCGGGCGCAGGTCGTGGCTGCGGCCGTAGCTCACCAGTTCGGACGCGAAATGGTGGCCGAGCCGGAACGGCACGTCCGCCTCGCGCTGGAGCGTGTCGGCGAGTTCGGTGGTGGTGGCGTAATCCGCCGCGACCTCGTCGGCGGCGCGCGCCCGGTCGACCACCAGCCCATCGAGGACGCGGGTCCAACGCCGGCACATCTCGGCGGCCTCGGCCAGGGTATGCCCGGGGGGCTCGGCCTGGTTGCGCTTGTAGTCCGGCATCCCGGAATCGACGTTATGGGCCATGATCATGAAGGCCTGCGCCGCTCCGACCACGTCGCTGGCCTTCATGCGCAGACTGTAGAGCGCCACCGGATTGCGCTTCTGCGGCATGATGCTGCTCGGACCCGTCAACGCCCCTTCCCGCAGCAGGATCCACGGCCGGGTCTGGTGATACTGGGCGTAGAGGTCCTGCGCGAAGCTGCCGGCCGTGCTGGCGAGGTTGGCCGCGAGCCCGGTCAGCTCGAGCCCCGTATCCATCGGCGCGAGCTGTCCGGCGTCGTAGCTGTTCTCCACCGGCGCATCGAAGCCGAGCAGGGCTGCCAGCCGGTTGCGGTCCACCGGGAAGCTCGACGTCCCGAGGGCGGCCGTGCCGAGGGGCGACAGGTTCAGCCGCGCCCAGGTCTCACGCAGGCGGTCCGAATCCCGGGCGAGCACGGCCGCATAGCCCAGATAGAGATGGCCGAGCGTCGTCGGCTGGGCCTGGACGCCGTTGGTATAGGCCGGGACGATCGTATCGGCCTCGCGCTCGGCGACGGCCAGCAGGGCGGCGCGGGTTTCGGCCAGGGTGTTGGCGAGGGTGAGAAGGCGGTCGCGCTGATCGAGCTTCAGCACCGTCGGGATGATGTCCTGGCGACTGCGCCCCGCATGCATCCGCGTGGCATCGGGGCCGGCGATTGCGGTGATCAGCGGCTCGATCCGGAGGTAGTCGTCCGGCCGCCCGGCGCCCGGCTTCGCCGCGTCGGCGGCGACCTGATCGAGGGCGCGGGCGATGGTGGCCGCCAGAGGGCGCGGGACGATGCCGGTCTCCACCGTCATCACCAGGGACGTGCGGTTGATCGCGTCGATCCGCGCGAAGCTGTCCTTCGGCTCGGCGTGGGCTCCCGCGGGGACCAGCAGCGCCAGCACGGT
Source organism: Methylobacterium phyllosphaerae (assembly GCA_050632685.1). Taxonomy (GTDB): domain Bacteria; phylum Pseudomonadota; class Alphaproteobacteria; order Rhizobiales; family Beijerinckiaceae; genus Methylobacterium; species Methylobacterium phyllosphaerae_A. The sequence goes on along the minus strand of JBOEFT010000002.1, from coordinate 1,740,622 downwards.
CCAGACCCTCATGCGCCGCATCGGCCCGCTCCCCGTCTTCCGCCCGATCCTGATGGACCTGCCTGATAGACCTGTCAGGCCCGCCTTCCTATTCACGACCGTGCGGAGCGGGGCCTCGGACGGGGCCGTCTCGCGGTCACGACAGGCCGCCGTCCCCGGGGGGCGTGCGCCCGGAAGAAGGCGGCGAGGTTCGTGAGCCCCGCGGCCCGCGGGTCGCTCGCCCGCCAGGCCAGGGCGATGGTGCGTCCCGGTCCGTCGACGTCGAAGGCGCGGGTCACCGTCAGGCCGCTGGGATCGGGATTGGCCGGCACCGCGAGGGCCGGCAATAGGGTGTAGCCGGCGCCCGCGGCCACCATCGAGCGAAGCGTCTCCAGGCTCGTGGCGTGGCGGCCGACCGAAGTCCCGGCGCCGCAGGCCGCGATCGTCTGGTCGCGCAGGCAGTTGCCCTCGTCGAGGAGCAGCAGGTCCGGACCGCCGATCTCGGTGGCCGACAGGGCGCCCCCCGGGCGAGGGCATGGTCCGCAGGACAGGCGAGCCAGAACGGTTCGACGAACAGCGGCGAGACCGTCAGCCCGTGTTGCGCGACCGGCAGCGACACGAGCGCCGCGTCGATGCGTCCGTCGCGCAGACCCTCGACGATCTCGGTGGTCCGCGACTCCGACAGCGAGAGCATCAGCAACGGATACCGCTCGCGGAGCGGCCGCAGCACCAACGGGAAGAAATACGGCCCGAGGGTCTGGATCGCCGCGAGGACGAGCCGCCCGGTCAGCGGCGAACCGCGGCCCTCGCTGGCGAGCGCCAGGAGGCGCTGCGCCTCTGCCAGGACCACGCGCGCCTGCCGGATGATCCCTTGCCCGGCCTCGGTCAGGAGAATCCTGCGGTTCGAGCGTTCGAACAAAGTCAGGCCGAGCGTGTTTTCCACTTTGCGGATCTGCACGCTCAGCGTCGGCTGGCTGATGTTGCAGCGCTCGGCGGCCCGGCCAAATGCCCCTCGTCGGCGACCGCGACGACGTATTCGAGATCACGCAGGGACAGGCCGGCCAGGTTCATAGGCCCAGTCTATCAGAACCTTTGTGACGATGCATTTGCTACTGGGTCATGCCGGGGTCATAACCCCCGACCAGAACGGTTCCAGGTTGGCCGCGATGTCGGTCGACAGCCTTCGCAGCACGGAGAGACGGTACGCATGAGCGATCAACGCCCGATCCTGACCACCCGCCAGGGCCATCCGGTCCGCGACAACCAGAGCACCCGCACGGTCGGTGAGCGCGGGCCTGCGACGCTCGAGAACTACCAGTTCATCGAGAAGATCACCCACTTCGACCGCGAGCGGATCCCGGAGCGCGTCGTCCACGCCCGCGGCGCCGGCGCCCACGGCTGGTTCGAGGCCTACGGCAAGATCGGCGACGAGCCGGCCTCCAAGTACACCCGCGCCCGCGTGCTCAACGAGACCGGCGTCAAGACGCCGATGTTCGTGCGCTTCTCCACCGTGGCCGGCGCCAAGGAGAGCCCGGAGACCGAGCGTGATCCGCGCGGCTTCGCGGTCAAGTTCAAGACCGTCGACGGCAACTGGGACCTCGTGGGGAACAACCTCAAGGTCTTCTTCATCCGCGACGCGATCAAGTTCCCCGACATGATCCACGCGTTCAAGCCGGACCCGGTGACCAACCGGCAGGAGGCGTGGCGCTTCTTCGACTTCGTGGCCCAGCACCCGGAGTCGATCCACATGGTGACGCACCTGAAGTCGCCCTGGGGCATCCCGGCCAATTACCGCGAGATGGAGGGCTCGGGCGTCAACACCTACAAGCTGGTCAACGACCAGGGCGTGGCGGTGCTGTGCAAGTTCCACTGGATCCCGAAGCAGGGCGTCCGGAACCTCACGTCCCAGCAGGCCTCAGAGATCCAGGCCAAGGATGTCGGCCACGCGACCCGCGACCTGTACGACAACATCAAGGCCGGCAATTTCCCCGAATGGGAGTTCGCCGTGCAGATCATGCCGGACGGCCCGAACGACCACCTGTCGTTCGACCCGCTGGACGACACGAAGCTGTGGCCGGTGGACCAGTTCCCGCTGCTGCCCTGCGGCCGGATGGTGCTCGACCGCGTGCCGGACAACTTCTTCGCCGAGGTCGAGCAGTCGGCCTTCGGCACCGGCGTTCTGGTCGACGGCATCGACTTCTCGGACGACAAGATGCTGCAGGGGCGGACGCTGTCCTACTCGGACACCCAGCGCTACCGCGTCGGCGCCAACTACCTGCAGCTGCCGATCAACGCGCCGCAGCCCGGCGTGCGGGTCTACTCGAACCAGCGGGACGGCCAGATGGCCTACGCGGTCGACGGCACCGGCCCGAACAGGCACATCAACTACGAGCCGTCGACCCTGGCCGAGGGCCTGCGCGAGGCCCCGAAGCCCGCGAAGGACTACCACCAGCCGGTCCAGGGTAACCTCGGCCGCTACCAGACCTCGCGCACCGAGGACGACTACACCCAGGCGGGCGTGCGCTACCGGTCCTTCCAGGATTGGGAGCGCGACGACCTGATCGCCAACCTCGTGGGCGACATGAAGCAGTGCCCGGAGCCGATCCAGCTGCGGATGGTCTGGCACTTCTGGCACGCCGACGCGGATTACGGCCGCCGCGTCGCCGAGGGCGCCGGGATCGACCTGGAGAAGGCCAAGGCCCTGCCGCCGCTGCCGGGCCGCGCCGCCCCGGGCCAGCGCCTGCAGTCCGAGACCTACACGGACGGCTCGCAGGCCCACCGGGTCGCCGCCGAGTAAGCCTCGCGGCCTAGACCACCATCGATGCCCCGCGCGGTCACCCGGCCGCGCGGGGTTCCTGTTTCAACATCCGGCGGGGACGGCGATGGCGAGTGTCGTGCAACGGGGGCTCGGCGCCAACGCCGTCATCGGCGGCATGCGGATCTCGTACCTGGCGCGCAGCGACGAGACCGCCGACGGCCTGGGTATCTACCGGGTCGCGATGGATCCGCGGACGCCCGGTGCCGGGCTGCACCGCCACGCCCGGCTGACCGAAACCTTCTCGGTCGAAGCGGGCCGGCTCGCCCTCCGGGTCGCGGACGCCGACCACGACCTCGGGCCGGGCGACTTCGCGCTGATCCCGCCCGGCGTGGCCCACGCCTTCGCGAATCGCGGCGATAAGCCGCTCCGCTTCACCCTGAGCTTCGCGCCGGCGCTCGGCCGCGAGGGCTTCTTCGAGGGACTAGCACGGCTGGCCGCGGAGGGCCGGCTCGCCGATCAGGCCGCGATGACCGACCTAATGGCGCGCTACGATCAGGAGCCGCTGGCCGGGTTCGCGGGCTGGAGCGACGTCAGCGGCTGAGCCGCGGCGCCCCGCGTCTCGGGCTCGGCCACGCTGACCTTGCGGTCCCGGCCGGCGGCGAGGCCGATCAGGATCGCCGCCATGGCGACACCCACGAACAGAGCCCCCGGCACGCCCCAACCGCCCGTGGCCTCGTGGGCGAGGCCGAAAACCAGCGGCCCCAGGCAGGCACCGGTGTAGCCGATGCCCTGCGCCATGGCCGAGAGCCCGGCGGCGCTCGCCGCGTCGGCGGCGCGGAGGACGATCAGGGTGAGCCCGAGGCCGAAGCATCCGCCGATGCCGAAGCCCAGCGCCCCGGCGGCCGGGATGCGCAGGGTCTCGTCCCCGAAGGCGACGACCAGGAAGGCCGCAGCGGTGAGCCCCGGGATCGCGACGATCCAGGCCCGCTGGTTCCGCGCGCGGGCGGCCAGCATGGCCGTCAGCAGCGCCCCAGGGGCCTGGACCAGCGTCGTGAGCGAGGCATAGAGGCCGGCGTCGAGAGGGGAGAGGCCGCGGCCCTGCAGCAGGAGGGGCAGCCAGCCGAACAGGATGTAGGCGAGGGACGACTGCAACCCCATGAAGCCCGTCACCCACCATGCCAGCGGGCTGCGCAGAAGCCGACCGATCGAGGGGGCTCGCGTCGAGGCAGACCGGCGGGCGAAGGGGATCCACAGGAAGGCAGCGGCCAGCGCCGGAAGCGACCAGATCGCCAGCGCCGACGGCCAGCCGCCCGCGAGGGCGTGCTCCACCGGGACCGCCGCTCCGGCTCCGGCCGCCGCGCCGAGGCAGAGGGTCATCGTGTAGAGACCGGTCATCAGACCGCCGTTCCCGGCGAAATCGCGCTTGACCAGGGCGGGCAGGAGGACGTTGTCGAGGCCGATCCCGATGGCGGCGAGCGCCGTGCCGGCGAAGAGCGGCACGAGGCCGCCGAGGCCGCGGAGCGTCAGGCCGGCCACCAGGATCGTCGAGCCGGCGAGCACGGCGAGATCGGGTCCGATCCGCCGGATCAGCGGTGCGGCCAGCGCGCAGGCGATGCCGAGGAACAGGACCGGCAGGGTCGTCAGGATCGCGGCCCCGCCTGCCCCGAGCCCGGTCTCGTCCCGGATGGTCGCCAGGAGGGGACCGACCGTGCTGAGCGCCGGCCGCAGGTTGAACGCGACCAGCATCAGCGCGAGGCCGAGCAGGAGACGGTTCGCGGCGGCGGGCTCCGACCTCACGGCCGCCGCCGCGCGACCACGGCCCCGCCGAGGCAGGCGGCGAGCATCAGCGCGAAGGCGGCATCACCGAACTGGCCGTAGAGCGTGCCGCCGACGATGCGGGCGGGCAGATCCGCGTCCAGCCAGGTCTCCTCGTCGAGTCGCGTGCGGGCGACGATGCGGCCATGCGGATCGATCACCGCGGAGATCCCGGTATTGGCATCGCGCACGAGCGGCAGCCCCTCCTCGACGGCGCGCAGGCGCGCCTGGGCCAGATGCTGGCGCGGGCCGGGCGTGTCGCCGAACCACGCGTCGTTGGTGACGTTCAGGATCAGCCCCGGCGGCTGCGGCGCCGGCGCGGCTGGCCCGGCGGGCAGGATCGCGCCGGGGAAGATCGCCTCGTAGCAGATCGTGGCCGCCACCGAGGCAGGCCCGGAACCGTCAGGATCCGCTGCCCGGCGCGCGACCCGGCCGAGAAGCCGCCCGGGATGGCCACAAACTGGCGCAGGCCGAGGGTCCGCAGGGCGGCGTCGAGGGCGCTGGCAGGTACTCGCCGAACGGGACGAGGTGGACCTTGTCGTAGCTGTCGGAGATCCGGCCGTCGGCCCCGATCACCATCACGGCGTTGTAGTAGCGCAGGCGCTCACCCGGCAGCGGCTCCTCGGCGCGGGCCGCACCGGTGATCAGCGCCTGCCCGGTCTTCAGGCCCGCCGCCACCTTGGCCAGCGCGTCGGGATCGCGCTGGATCAGGAACGGGAAGGCGGATTCCGGCCAGACGATGTGGGTCGGCTCGGGGGCGCCGGCCTCGGTCGGGCGCTGGCTCAGCTCGATGTAGCGGTCGACGATGTCGGCCCGGTTCTCCGGCCGGAATTTGGCATCCTGCGGAAGGTTGGGCTGCACGAGGCGCAACCGGACCCCGGCTACGACCGGATCGGGCGGCCCGAGCCGGGCGGCGCCGTAGAGGGCCATGCCGACCAGCACGATCGCGGCGGCGACGCTCGGTCCGAACCGGGCACGCCGACGCGATCCGGTGGCGAGCGTCGCGGGGGCCGCGCAGACCAGCACAGCCAGGACCGTGAGGCCGTAGAAACCGATCACCGCCGCCCACTGCATCAGCCAGAGGTTCTGCGCCAGGGCCATCCCGAGGGTGTTCCAGGGAAAGCCGGTGAACAGGTGGCCGCGCAGCCATTCGGCACCGCCGAGCCCGAAGGCGAGGGCCGCGATGCGTGCCGGACCGCGTCCCCACAACAGACCCGCGGCCCCGAACCCCGCCCCGTAGAACAGGCCCAGGGCGAAGGGCAGTCCGACGACGCCCAGGGGCAAAGCCCAGAGGAACTCGTCGGCCTCGACGAGGAAGGCCTGGCCCAGCCACCACAGGCCGGCGGTGAGATAGCCGAAGCCCCAGGCCCAGCCGATCAGGAAGCAGGGCCGGAACCGGCCCAGCGTCGTACGCCCGGAGACGGCCCCGTCCTGGAGCCAGACCGCAACCGTCAAGGACAGGGCCAGGGCCGGCAGGATCCCGTAGGGCGGCATGGCCAGCGCCCCGAGCGCGCCCGCGAGCCACGCCAGCCCGAGCCGGCACCAGCCGGTCAGCCGGGCGATCGCCAGGACGGCGCGCGGCACCGGCGCCCGCTCCGGATCCGACATGGGATCGCGCATCGGGCCACACATGGGTGCGCCGGCCGCCGCGGGCGACCGGGCGAAACCGTCCGCCAGGCCCGTCACGAAGCGACCGTCACGGGTGCGGCGTCTCGGCGATCGGGGTGCTCGATGGCGGGGGCAGGGCGAGCGGCACGACGGTCCCGATCCGCGCCGCGCCCTTGTGGAACCGCAGCCGCTTCAGGCGGCGCGGATCGGCGTCGAGCACCTCGAACTCAAGGTCGCCCGGGCCGGCGATCAGCTCGCCCCGCGACGGCACGCGGCCCGCCAGCGTCACGATCATGCCGCCCAGCGTGTCGATCTCCTCGGCCATCTCGCCGACGGCCGCCACGAGGTCGACGCCCGTCACCTCGGAGACCTCCGCCAGCGGCGTGCGCGCATCGGCCACGAACACTTCGCCTTCGCCCTCGACACGCTGGACATACTTGTCCTCGGCGACGTCGTGCTCGTCCTCGATGTCGCCGACCACGACCTCGATGAGGTCCTCGATCGAGATCAGCCCGTCGGTACCGCCGTACTCGTCGATGACCAGCGCCATGTGGGTGCGGGTCGCCTGCATCCGCACCAGCAGGTCGATCGCCGGCATGGAGGGGGCACGAACAGGACCGGCCGCTGGATGCGCGCCGCCGCCAGCGTCGTCGTCAGGTCGACCTTGCCGAGGTCCAGCCCGCGCGGCAGGCGCACCGCGGGCCGGCGCGGCCGCGGCGTCGGGGATGCCTCCGCCGCGCCCTCGGCCATCGTGTCCACGGGCTTCACGACGGAGGGCGCCGCGCCGCGTCGGTTCGGCCTTGGCGGCGATGTGATCGACGAGGTCGCGGATGTGGACCATGCCGCGGGGATCGTCGAGGGTCTCGCCGTAGACCGGCAGCCGGGAATGTCCCGCCGTGCGGAACAGCTTGAGCAATTCGCCGAGGCTCGTGTCGTTCGATACGGCGACGATGTCGGCCCGGGGGATCATCACGTCATCGACGCGCACCTTGTGCAGGCCCAGGACGTTCTTGAGCATGATGCGCTCGAGCGGGGTGAGGCCGCTCTCACCGGCATCCGGCTCGGCCAGCGCTTCCTCAAGGCCCTCACGCAGGGAATCGCGCGGCTTGAGATGGAGCGCCTGGAGCAGGCGGTCGTACCAGGGCTCCCGGTTCTGGGATTCGCCCTCGGTGGAACTGCGCGGCCAGGGCCGCGCCGCGACTTCGATCGTTGCTCATGTCTCTCGGGTCTGGGGTCGCTCGGTTGTCGCGCGCTCAGGCATAAGGGTCCGGAATGCCCAGCGTCGCGAGCGCCGCGACCTCAAGGGCTTCCATGGCATCGGCCTCGGCCTCGCCGATCTCGTGGTCCTGACCGAGACAATGCAGGGTGCCATGGACGAGGAGGTGAGCGAGGTGATTCTGGAGCGGCTTCGACTGCTCGGTACTCTCGCGCACCAGGGTCTCGTAAGCAAGGACCACGTCGCCCAGCGGCGTCGCGGCCCCGGCATGCCGGGGCTGCGGGGCGGCCGGGAAGGACAGCACGTTGGTGGGTTTGTCCTGTCCGCGCCACGTCCGGTTGAGGTCCTGGACCGCGGCATCGTCGGTCAGCAGGACGCTGACCTCGATGGAGCCGTCCGGTCCCCCGGGGGCGATGGCGAGGCCGGCCTCCACGGCGCGGGTGACGAGGGCTTCGAGGCCGGGGATCGCCGTTTCCCAGCGTGCATCCTCGACGGCGAGGTCGATCTCGTGGGGCATGCTCACGCCAGCGGCCGGCGCCGGGGTTCGGATTGCGGTCGGCGTCGGCCTCGCCGTGGGCGGCGTGCTCGTAGGCGGTGACGATCCGGCGGACGAGGTCGTGGCGGACCACGTCGACGTCCTTGAACCGCACGTGCCCGATCCCCTCGACGCCCTCCAGCACGCCGACGGCCTCGACGAGGCCGGATTTCTGGCCCGGCGGCAGGTCGATCTGGCTGGGATCACCCGTGACGATCATACGCGATCCCTCGCCGAGCCGCGTGAGGAACATCTTCATCTGCATGGAGGTGGTGTTCTGCGCCTCGTCGAGGAGCACCACCGCATTGGTCAGGGTGCGCCCGCGCATGAAGGCGAGCGGCGCGATCTCGATCGTGCCGGTCTGCAGGCCGCGGTCGACGTGGCGCGCCTCCATGAAGTCGTAGAGGGCGTCGTAGATGGGGCGCAGGTACGGATCGACCTTCTCGCGCATGTCGCCGGGCAGGAAGCCCAGCCGCTCGCCGGCCTCCACCGCCGGTCGGGACAGGATCAGCCGCTCGGCATGCCCCTGCTCCAGGAGCGACACGGCGTGGCCGACAGCGAGCCAGGTCTTGCCCGTGCCCGCAGGTCCCTCGGCGAAGACCAGCTCGTTGGTGCGCAGGAGCTTGATGTAGGCGTCCTGCGCCGGGTTGCGCGCCCGAACGGCCCCGCGCTTGCGGGTTGCGATCTGCTCGAAATGCGGCTTGTCGGCCTCGACCGCGATGACCTCGGCCGGGAACAGCGTCGCCTGGGCGGTGGCCTCGCGGATCGCGCCGTCGACATCGCCGAGGGTGAGCGTGCTGCCGCCGGTCCGCACCCGGGCGTAGAGCTTCTGGAAGACCCGCCGGGCCGTCTCAACCGCGTCGGCCGGCCCCTTGATGACGAGATGGTTGCCCAGCGCCGTGGCGGTCACGTCCAGCCGGCGCTCGATATGGGCGACGTTCTGGTCGTACTGGCCGAAGACGAGACTCGCGAGGCGGTTGTCGTCGAAGGTCAGCGGCACCTCGACCGCCTCCTCCTGTCCGGCCGGGCGCGCCGGCCCGCGACCCTTCAGGGCGCCGCGCGCGCCCGCCCCGTCCGACGCGCTCAAGCCGTCATCCTCGTCATCATCCTCACGCCGCCGCGGCCTCCGCCGCGAGTTCCCCGAACAGGGAGTTGGTCCCGGCCTCGGTGATCCGCACCGGAACCACGCTCCCGATATGGTGGACCGGGGCGTCGAACTGCACGGCGAGCAGGTGCGGCGTCTTGCCCGCGACCTGGCCCGGACGCCGCCCGGGCTTCTCCACCAGCACGTCGAACACCCGTCCCGCGGCGGCCCGCTGGTAGGCATGGCGCTGGCCGTCGAGGAGCGCCTGAAGCTCGGCGAGCCGATCCGCCATCACGGTCTCCGGCACGGGATCGGTGCGGTCCGCGGCCGGCGTGCCGGGGCGGGGGCTGTACTTGAACGAGAACGCGCTCTCGAAGCCGACATCGCGCACGAGCCGCAGGGTCTCGGCGAAGTCGGCGTCGGTCTCGCCGGGGAATCCGACGATGAAGTCGGAGGACAGGGCGATGTCGCCTCGGGCGGCCCGCACGCGGTCGATGAGGCGCCGGTACTGGTCGGCGGTGTGCTTCCGGTTCATGGCGGCGAGGATCCGGTCCGAGCCCGACTGCACCGGGAGGTGGAGGTAGGGCATCAGGGCCGGCACCTCGGCATGCGCCCGGACCAGCGCGTCGTCGAAGTCGTTCGGGTGGCTGGTCGTGTAGCGGATCCGCGCGATGCCGGGGATCTTCGCCACGGCGCGGACCAAGTCCGCCAGGCCGACCGGCGCGCCTTCCGCGCCGTCGCCGTGATACGCGTTGACGTTCTGGCCGATGAGCGTGATCTCGCGCACGCCCCCTTCGGCGAGCGTCCCGGCCTCGGCGAGCACGGCCGCCACGGGCCGCGAGACCTCGGCGCCGCGGGTGTAGGGCACCACGCAGAAGGCGCAGAACTTGTCGCAGCCCTCCTGCACGGTGAGGAAGGCCGACGACCCCAGGGTCCGCCGCCGGGGCAGGTGGTCGAACTTGTCCTCGACCGGGAATTCGGTGTCGACGACGCGGCGCTCCCGGGAGCGGGCCAGCAGGTCCGGCAGGCGGTGGTAGCTCTGCGGGCCGACCACGACGTCGACGGCGGGCTGGCGCGCCTGGATCTCGGCCCCCTCGGCCTGGGCGACGCATCCGGCGACGACGATGCGCGTGTCGAGACCCTTCGCCGTCCGCTCGCCCTTCAGGACGCGCAGCCGTCCGAGTTCGGAATAGACCTTCTCGGCGGCCTTCTCGCGGATGTGGCAGGTATTGAGCACCACGACATCCGCGTCCTCGACCGAGTCGGTCGCCGCGTAGCCCTCAGCGCCCAGGACGTCGGCCATGCGGGCCGCGTCGTAGGCGTTCATCTGGCAACCGTAGGATTTGACGAAAGCCTTCTTCAACGCGCGCCGTCCCGAACCAGTCCGCTTGGATCCTCGTGCCTGCCCCGCGGGGCAGGGCGGCGCGTGGCCTGTAGCACGGATCGCGCGGGCCGTCGCGGCGCCTCGAAACGCGACCGGCCGCCCGCAGGCGGCCGGTTTCCGGATGCGGCGGAGGACCCGCCGCCTCGGTCAGTGCGCGGCCGGGGCCGCGGCGGGCACGTCGATGACCATGTGCTGGAAGAACGGCACGTAGGCCTGCAGCATCACGAACAGGCCGACCAGGCAGGCGAGCGCGATCGAGTGCCAGAACACGAAGCGCAGGATCTTGCCCTCCTGGCCGAAATAGCCGGTGGCCGTGGAGGCGACGACGATCGACTGGGCGTCGATCATCTTGCCCATCACGCCGCCCGACGAGTTCGCCGCCGCCATCAGCACGCCCGGCAGGCCGAGCTGCTCGGAGGTGATCCGCTGCAGGCCGCCGAACAGGACGTTCGAGGCCGTATCCGACCCCGTGAGCGCCACGCCGAGCCAGCCGAGCAGCGTCCCGAAGAACGGGTACAGGATGCCGGTGCCCGCGAAGGCGAGGCCGAGGGTGGCGTCGACGCCCGCGTAGCGGGTGAGGACGCCGAGGGCGAGCATCGCCGAGATGGTGATCAGCGAGTAGCGCAGCGCCCAGATGGTCTCGACATACGCCGTGACGAGGCGCAGCGGCGAGGAACCGCATGATCAGGCCGGAGATGATCGCGGCGATCAGCACGCCCGTGCCGGTGTAGGACATGTAGGTGAACAGGAAGACCGCGCCCTCTGGGGCGGGCTTGGCCACCACCGGCGGCACCTTCATGATCACGTTGTGCAGGCCCGGCACCTCGTACTTCCAGGTGAAGAGCGGGTTGACGATGCCCTTGAACCAGCCGGTCCCCCAGATCGCCACCACGATCGAGAGGATGATCCACGGCACCCAGGCCATCAGGATCTCGCCCTGCGAGGCGGTGCGGGCACCGGTATGGACCGGAGGCGTGCCGGGCACGCCGGCGCCGAGCGCCACAGGACGGTGACCGGCCACGGCGAGCGACGGATCGTGGCCGCGCAGGGCCGGCGAGGTCCAGATCTCGCCGGGCTGCCACACCTTCAGGAACAGGACCAGGGCGAGCATCGAGGCGAGCGAGGCGCCGATATCGACGATCCACGGGTTCACGTAGTTCGAGATCAGGAACTGCGCGACCGCGAAGGTGGCGCCGCAGACCAGGATCGGCGGCCACACCCGGATCATGCCGCGGAAGCCCGCGAAGACCCAGATCAGCCAGAACGGGACGATCAGGGAGAACAGCGGCAGCTGCCGGCCGATCATGGCGCCGAGGATCTCCGGCGGGTAGCCGGTCACCGAGGCGAGGCCCTGGATCGGCGCGCCGAGCGCCCCGAAGGCCACGGGCGCGGTGTTGGCGATCAGCGACAGGCCCGAGGCGGCCAGCGGCGAGAAGCCCAGCCCGATCAGGATCGCGCCGGTGACGGCCACCGGCGTGCCGAAGCCGCCCGCACCCTCGAAGAAGGCGCCGAACGCGAAGGCCACGAGCAGGAGTTGCAGGCGCCGGTCGGCCGTGATGCCGGCGACCGATTGTTGCAGGATGGCGAACCAGCCCTTCTCCACCGTCAGACGGTAGAGGAAGATGACGTTGAGGATGATCCAGCCGATCGGGAAGAAGCCCGTGACCATCCCGAGGATCGCCGCCCGGGTCGCGAGCCCGGTCGGCATGCCGAAGCCGACGATGGCGACCAGCAGGGCGAGGCCGAGGGCGATGACGGCCGCGATATGGGCCTTCACGCGTCCGCTGGCGATCATGGCGAGCAGTGCGATGACCGGCACTGAAGCAGCGATCGTCGAGAGCCATGCGCTCCCGAACGGATCGTAAACCTGATTCCAGGTTTGCAACGGGCGTCCTCCGAATAATCCCGCCTGATGCGGGTTTCGGCCTAGCTAGCAGAGCGGTTCCGCCCGCTCAATGCGTTGCATCATGTATTCCGAGGCCCATTGCACCGAGGGGCGAGGCCCCGATCGGACCCGAACCCGCGCCCGCGCCGAATGTTCGTCGGCGGGCATCGGGTGCGCGGAACGGCGGCGAGACCGGCCTCGGCGACGGGAGTCGTTCGCCCCGAGTAACCCGGGCGCGCCGGCGTCGAAACAGCGAGCGTGCCGCACAGCGCGGCGTCTGCTGAGGAGCAACCCCATGCGCAACCTGTTTCGCCTCGTCTCTGCCGCTCTCCTGACCGGCGCGATCGCCGCCAGCCCGGTCGTGGCCGCCGAGCAGATGGCCAAGGAGCCGATGGCCAAGGACCACATGGCCAAGGACAGCATGGCCAAGGACAGCATGGCCAAGGACAGCATGGCCAAGGACGGGATGGCCAAGGACGGGATGGCGAAGAAATCCGCGACGCCGGATGCGATGCGGAAGACGGATCCGATGGCGAAATAAGCGTCGCTGACCCGTCAGGCCGGCGCGGCCTCGGGTTCGCGCAGGCCGCGCCCGGCGGGAGCCGGGCGCGGGTTCGGTGCAGCGCCGCCGCGCCCCGCAACCAAGCCCTGCAGCGCAGCGCGCACCTCCGCCTCCGCGGCGGCTGCCGCCGCCTTCCGGTCGGTCGTCGCCTCGAAGACGATCGGGGAACCCCAGACCACGTGCACGTCGACCGGTCCGCCCCGGATGAAGTCGGCGACATGCGGCGCCAGTTCCATATCGCCGTACCAGGCGATCTCGGCGCGTTCGGCACGCGTCACCGGCAGGCCGTTGCGTCGGGGATAGGCGATCGCCAGGGGCTGAAGGCGCACCCGCCCGCGTCCCGCCTCGGCCTGCAGGGCCGCCCGGGCCGCGCCGACCAGGGAGGAGCGGAACGGCAACAGGCGCGTGCCGTCGCCGGTCGTGCCCTCCGCGAACAGCACCACAAGTTCGCCCTCGGCCAAGCGATGCCCGACCACGGTGCTGACCGTGGCGGTCGCGCCGCGCCGCTGCCGGTCGATGTAGATCGTGCGTTGAAGTCCCGCGAGCGTGCTGACCCCGGGCCAGCCGGCGATCTCGGATTTCGCCACGAAGGAGAGCGGGCGGAGCGAACCGATCACGCTGATGTCGAGCCAGGAGACGTGATTGGAGAGCACCAGGGCCGCCTCACCGGGCTCCGGAGGCGTGCCGCTCTGCGTCACCCGGATCGAGAAGAGGCGAAGGAAGACACGGTGGAACAGGATCGGCGCCAGCGTCGCGCGGCGCCCCAGGAACCGGAGTGCGACCCAGTGCGGCGGCCCGAGCACCGCGAGGGCGAAGGCCAGGGCCGCCATGCGCCATGCGATGCCGAGGCGGCTCACGGCGTCACAGATCGGCGCTCATCGTCAGCGCGGTGGCCCGGCTGCCGTCGGCCTTGAGATAATAGCCCGTCCGCGAGCCCACCTGCCGGAACCCGTGACGGGCGTAGAGCCGGAGGGCGGGAGCGTTACCCTCGTCGACCTCCAGATGCACGCGCGCGACGCCGGCCAGGGCCAGGCTCGACAGGTGCTCGCGGAGCAGCTTGCGGCTGTGGCCGCCACCGCGCAGCGCCGGGGCCAGCACCACCGTCAGGATCTCGGCCTCATCGGCCGCCCGGCGCGACAGCACGAAGCCCTGAAGGGTGCCCGCGCGCCACAGGGCATGCGCCTGGGTCGAGCGCTCGCAGAGCATGCGCTCGAACTCGTGCGCATCCCAGGGGCGCGCGAAAGCCGTCGCGTGCAGGCGGGCGAGGGCAGGGGCCTGCGAGGCGTCGCGGAGCGGGGCGACATAGGGCTCCGGGGTCAGCGCGTCCCACCACGCGAACCACCAGTCGAACGGCCAGAACGGCAACGGACGCGTCATCGGCGTGCGATCCGCGCATGGTCCTGCGGCCGGGCATCCGGGCCACGCAGGTAGAGAGGACGCGGCAGCGCCTGCGCCGGATCGGCGACCAGCCCGAGGGACGCGACCGACGCGATATCGGCCCCCCACACCGGCAACGCGGGCCTCGACGCCGCGCTCGGCCAGCGCTGCCGCCAGCAAGGGCGCACCGGAGCCGATCAGCACGACGGGACCGGGACCCAGCCGCTCCGCGGCCGCATCGACCGCGATATGGACCGGGGCGAGGCCGTCACCCGGACCCAGGGCCTGAACGTAGACGGCGCCGTGCCGGGCATCGATCACCGCCGCGATCGTCGCGTCGACGGTCTCGGCCAGCAACGGCGCGAGCAGCGCCGAGAGGGTCCCGACGCCGACGACCGGCTTGCCGGTGGAGAGGCCGATGGCCCGGGCCGCCGACAGGCCGACCCGCAACCCGGTATAGCTCCCCGGTCCGACGGTGACGGCGACGCGGTCGATCGCTTCGAACCCGCCCTCGACCCGTGCGATGACCCGCTCGATCAGCGGCAGCAGGGATTCGGCATGGCCGCGCGCCATCGGCAGCGATTCGGCGGAGAGCGGCGCCTCGGCATCCTCCGTCGCGACGCAGGCGGCGCAGGTGTCCAGCGCTGTGTCGATGGCCAGGATACGCACGCCCACTCCCACAAGCCGGTCCGGGCCGGCTGTTGCCTGCGCGCCTCGAAGACGCGAAGAGCCTCCAGCGTTAGAGCAAAACCGGCGCTCCGTCAGCGGCGCGGCGGCCGCGGCCGGCGCATCGGTCGTGGAGTGTTGCCGGCTTGCGCCGGTGGAGGCCGCGCCGCGAACGTCCCCGGACCGGCACGGCCTCCGGTAGCGATGACCCGAAGCCGGAGCGGAAGCCCGATCCGGTGACCCTCGCGTCAGGCGGCGCGATCCGCGGTCCACCGCCGCGTTCGCAGCGGCCCGAGGGCCGCGGACCGGAGCCTCCGGCCTGTTGACGGCCGGTTCCTCGCCCCTGCGACGCCCGCCCGAGGGTCATGCCGTCGGGCATGATCCCGGGGCGCGTCTGCGCAGCGAGGCTCTCAGATCGCCTGGACCTCGCGGATCTCCGGCAGGAAGTGCCGGAACAGATTCTGCACGCCGTGCCGCAGGGTCGCCGTGGAGGACGGGCAACCCGAGCAGGCGCCCTTCATTTCCAGATAGACCACGCCTTCCTTGTAGCCGCGGAAGGTGATGTCGCCACCGTCGCCCGCCACTGCCGGGCGCACGCGGGTCTCGAGCAGGTCCTTGATGGTCACGACGGTGTCGTGATCGGCTTCGTCGTAGAACTCGTCGGCGGCCGCGCCCTCGTCATGGCTGCCCTCAGCCATCACGGGCGCACCGGACTGGAAATGCTCCATGATCGCGCCGAGCACCGCAGGCTTGACCTGCGCCCAGTCGGAACCGTCCTCGGCCTTGGTCACGGAAATGAAGTCGTGCCCGAAATAGACACCCGCCACGCCCGGGACGGCGAAGAGCGCCGCAGCCAGGGAGACCGGGCGGCGGCCTCGGCGTCCCGCGCCTCGAAGGTCGATTCCGACAGGACGACGCGGCCGGGCAGGAACTTCAGGGTCGCCGGGTTCGGGGTGGCTTCGGTCTGAATGAACATGGTGGGATCACTCCGCTGCGCCGGTTCAAGGCCGGCCGGGACAGGCGCCACGAGGCGCTGCCTGTCATGTGGACCGGCAAGCGGATTTTCTCAACCAGTCGCACCGCCCCGGGCCGCCCCGGAGAGTGGACATTCGGCCGGCGCCGCGACAGGACGTGGGGCATCGGGATGCCAGTGGAGCCGGCCGTGGACGTGACCGCAGACCAGAGCCTCGCACAGGACTTGCTGCGGGACTCGCTGAAGGACCTGCGCGAGACGCAGGCCAAGCTGGAAGCGGCACAGGCCGACGCAGCCTCTCTCCGGGTCCTTCTCGCCCTGCGCACCCATCAGCACGACCAAGCCTGGCAGGACGGGCGTCGTCTCGCGGCGGCGCTCGAAGACGTCGAGACCCAGGCGAAGGCCGCCCCCGCAGCCCGAAGCGGCGCGGGACAGCATCAGCTCGGCCGAGGCCCTGGCGGTGGCCGACGAGCGCACCGAGGCGGTCCGGATCGTCCTGGGCGCCGTCCTTGCCAGCATCGGCCACCGCGCCCTCGACCGCCGCCGCTTTCAGGAGTTGATCGCCCGAGCCGGCCGCGCGGCTCCGGACCAGGGTCCCGGCGCGGCCCGGCACGCCGTGCTCCTGACCGAGGCGCGGCGGGTCCTCGGGATTGCCGAATAGGCCGGGCAGGCGGCGGCTCGGGCGTCCGGCCGCCAGGGTTAACCGACGCTTAACCAGCCTCTCCCATCGTCGCTCACGAGACGGAGAGGAGATCGACCGCATGATGATGAGCGAGCACCACGTGCGCGAGTGCGCATACTACATCTGGGAGCGCGAGGGCCGGATTCACGGCCAGGCCGCCGCCCACTGGATTCGCGCCGAGGCCGAGCTGCGCGCCAACGCGATGGTCGCGGTCAAGCCGGCGGACGCGACGGTCGCGGCTGCGAAGCCCGCCAAGCCGGTTGCCGCGAAGGCCACCGCTTCGAAGAGTGCTGCCGCCAAGCCGTCGCCGGCCAAGAGCTCGGCCGCCAAGGCCGTGGCCGCCAAGACCGTGGCCGCCAAGACCCTGGCCGAGAAACCTGCGGCCGTGAAGGCCGCCGCGAAGCCGGCGGCTCCGAAGACCGCCCGGGCCTCCAAGACTGCCGTGACCGCAGGCCTGGCCGCCAAGGCGAAGCCCGCCCGGACCCCGGCCTCGATGCACTGACGACCGGCGCTCACGCGCCATCGACGAACGACAGAAGCCCGCCCTTCGCAGGGGCGGGCTTCTGTCGTTCGCGCGGCACGCGGCCGGAACAGGTCGGTTCCGATCCGGTTGTCAGGCCGGAGGCGGGCGCCAGGCACCGCGAGGGAGCGGCGATGCGCGCGGTGATCTTCGACATCGATGGGACGTTGCTCGACAGCGTCGACCTCCATGCCAGGGCCTGGGTGGAGGCCTTCGCGCATTTCGGCGTCGCCACGGACGAATCAGCGGTGCGCCGACAGATCGGCAAGGGCGGCGACGAGTTGATGCCCGTGTTCCTGTCGCAGGAGCGGATCGCGCGGGACGGCGAGACGATCGAGGCCTACCGCTCGGACCTGTTCAAGCGACGCTACCTGTCCGAGGTCCGGCCCTTCCCTGGTGTGCGTCCCCTGTTCGAGCGGATCCGGGCCGCCGGCGCCAAGATCGCCTTGGCCTCCTCCGGCAAGCGGTCGGAGGTGGAGCACTACATCGAGATCCTCACGATCGGCGACCTCGTCGACGTCGCCACCAGTTCGGACGATGCGGACCGGTCCAAACCCCATCCCGACATCTTCGAGGCCGCTCTTGGGAAACTCGCCGGCGTCCCGCGCGATGCGATCCACGTGGTCGGCGACACGCCCTATGATGCCGAAGCGGCCGGGAAGGCCGGGCTCCGCACGATCGGGCTCCTCTGCGGCGGCTTCCCGGAAGCGGACCTCTCCGCGGCCGGATGCGTGGCGATCTATCGCGACCCGCAGGATCTGCTGGACGGATTCACCCGATCCCCGCTGGGGACCAACTGAGCGACAAACGGCAAGCAGATTCCGCGACGGCACACTATTCGTCCACAGCTTCCCGCCGCGCTGTTGCCCCGCGGTGACGGAGAGTGGTGCCGGCTACGTATTTGCGCGAAAAGGACTGGTGCAGGTCCGCCGAAAGGCGTAGCGAGCCGCCCGCAATCTGGACTCCTTCGAAGGACGAGCGCCTCGCATGCCCCAGACTCATCAGGCCAGCCCGGCGCCGCGTTTCGTGCCCGCCGCCAAGACGCTGCGGGAGCAGATCGCCGACGCCGTCGAGAGCCGGTCGACCCCGCTCAGCCAGCTTCTGCGTCTGATGGCAGCCCTCGACGCCGAGGGCGGCAACGAGGCCCTGCGCCTTCAACTGCGCGCCCGGATCGGCGCTCCGCTCGATCCCTGAGCGCGCGGCTGCCGGTCAACGCTGTCGGCGCCGGTGGCGCCGGCCATCCCGATTGGCCGCCGGCGCGGTCGCCTGAGCGATCCGCCGCATGCAGGCACCGTAAATCTGCCGCCCGATTTCCTCGAGTTCCAGACCCCGGGGGTTCGGCGCGGTGAAGACCTTGGCCCGCGCCTCGAGGCGACAGGCGGCATCCTCGGGGCTCCGGATCGGCGGCTCGGCACGAACCGCACCGCAGGTTAGGGTCAGTGCTATCCACGTCGCGGCGGTTATTGCGAAACGCGTGCTTGCCCGGATACTCGTCGGCATACTGATCTTCGAACCTCACTCGCTCGTGATGCCGTCATAGAGCAACGCGAACGTCAGTGAAGCTTCGTCAGAGTGCTGGCTTCGGCAAGCGCCAGAGTCCCGGTCGCGTCACGGCACGATCCAGAGGCATCGGCCAGCATCGGTGATCGTCATGCACTCGTAGGGTGCGCCCCCGATCAACGCCCGCTGTTCCACAGGTCCGATCGTCCGGCGCGGGATCCGCCGGCAGCCGGCGTCCAGGCCAGCGGTGCGGTCGGCACCCGTGGCCGCATCGATCCGCCGGGCGGCGATCAACGTCTCGCAGGCGATGACGGTGTCGGAATCCTGCGCATGTGCGGATCCAGAAGTGGCGACAGTCGGCAGTGCGACGAAGAGGAGCGCGAGACTGGTTCGGGAGTTCATCACGGCCTCGCCCATCTGAACCGCTCGACCGCAAAGGTCGATCCGGCGCCGCTCAACGCGCCGGCGCCCGGGATAGTTGCCGTCCGTCCGGCGGGCGACCCCGGATGCGACGACGCCCGCCGGGCGGGCGGGCGTCGTGGGCTCTTGCGGCTCGAACGGACCGCCTGTCCGCGCTCAACGCTTGGTCTTGACCTTCGCCTTGCGGGCGGCGTAGCGCGCATCGCGCTGAGCCTTCTTGGCGGCCAGCTCGGCCGACTTGCGCTCCTGCGCGGCGGCCAGTTCGGCGGCCTCGCGGGCAAGCTGCGCGGCGAGTTCCGACTCCTCCCGCTGGCGCTTCTCCTCGGCCGCCTTGCGCTCGGCGGCGATCCGGGCTGCTTCGCGCTCGCGGGTGCGTTCCTCGCGGGCCTTGGCGACCTCGGCCCGGGCCTTGGCCTTGGCGATCACCTCAGGATCATCGGCCGGCGGCCGAGACTTGAACTTGGCCAGCAGAGCAGCCTTGGCGTTCTGGGAATTCTGGCGACGGTCGTCGAAGTTCCTGTAGTCGAATGCGCTCATCTGACCTTTCTCGGTTGGGTACGTCTCGCATGTCGCGGGGACGTCCGGTGGAACCGGACACGTCTTGAGTCTGCAGGTTCCTGCGCCGTCCCCGGGCCTCGGAACCGCACCGATCCATCGGTGGAACCGATGGTCCGACCCGAGCGCTCGGCCTGCGTCCAGCGCTCGGGTCGGACCACTGTCTCAAAAACGCAAAGCCCTTAACCGGAGCGCGCCGTCAGACGCAATCGTGGAAACGGGCGCGGGCGGCTGCCGAAGCGACAATCCGCGTCATCTCTGTAAAAGTTTCGTCCGGCGATGCGGAAAAACCTCAACCCGCCGGCCGCATTCGCACGTGTGTTGGCCGAGGCGTCGGTCACTCACCAATCCCGGACAACGTTCCCAACCACAGATAGGTCGCGCGCAAGGTGAGGACAAGGATAGCGAAGATGGGTCGAGTGCCCGCGAGGCACGCCGCTACCATCTCTTCCCACCCTGTTCCCTCGAGGCATCCCAACTTGCATTCACAGGGAAGCATTCGTGAACAACACAGCAGATCTGCGAATTTCACATTGCAACTCGAGATCTCGTCCGCAGTGCGACGGTCCGATCGCGGCGCGCCAAACCCGGATGCCCCGGCAGGGCGCCAGATCCTCTGCCTGAAATCCGGAGATCGAGGGGTCGGCGCCAACGGCCGACACGGAGAACGCTCGAGGCTCGCAAGACTCGTCGGTGGCTCCGTTCGCCGCGGATGCGCCGCGACGGAGGGTGAGGGGGCTGGTGGAGCCGGCCTGATGCACTGGCCCATGGGAGCGCAGCGCGGCGCACGATAACGCGCGACGATTCTTCTCCCATCGCGCTGTGGCCGACCGAACGGCAACCCAGTGCCCAAACCTTGTGCAGATTTCCCGGGTCGCCGAGGCAGACCCCGTGTCGCCCTCGGATATGCCCAAAAATCATACAGTCGTCGGCATCGAACGCCGTCCGCGCCATCGGGTCCACGGCATGAGGTCTGCTAGCCGGTTCGCGCTTCGGTGAAACCGAACTCCGGTGAGAGACAGCGATGCCCGAGACGCGACCGCCATTCGAGCCCGAGATCTACGCCCCGGCCGCGGCGGCATTCCTCGGGCTGGCGCTCGAGCCGGGGTGGATCGCGCCGATCATCGCGAATCTCCGCGTTCTGGCAGCCGCGGCAGACCTCGTGGAGTCTTTCCCCTTGGCCGATGAGATCGACGCGGCACCGAGGTTCGAAGCGTGAGCGCGCCGGATCTCTCGACCGCCACCGCGATCGCCACGGCGATTGCCGGCGGCCATGCCACAGCCCGAGCGGTCGTCGCGGCCGCGCTCGACCGGATCGGGCGGCTGGACGGTCGGATCGGTGCCTTCACCGATGTGCTGGCCACGCGTGCCCTCGACCGGGCCGACGCCCAGGATGCGGCACTCCGCAACGGGACGGCACCGCCCCTGGCCGGCGTGCCGTTCGCAGTGAAGAACCTGATCGACATCGCGGGCCTGCCGACCCGCGCCGGATCGAAGATCAATCGGGACCGGCCTCCGGCCGAGCGGGACGGCGCCCTGGTGCGGCGCCTGGAATCGGCGGGCGCGATCCTGATCGGGTCCCTCAACATGGGCGAGTACGCCTATGACTTCACCGGCGAGAACGTCCACGACGGCGACGCGCACAATCCGCATGCCCTCGACCACATGACCGGCGGCTCGTCCGGCGGCTCGGGGGCGGCCCTCGCCGCCGGGCTGGTGCCGCTGACCCTGGGATCCGATACGAACGGCTCGATCCGCGTTCCCGCCGCCTTCTGCGGCTGTTTCGGGCTCAAGCCCACCTACGGGCGGCTGACACGGGCGGGCAGCTTCCCCTTCGTCGGCAGCCTCGACCATCTCGGCCCGATGGCCCGGAGCGTGACCGACCTCACCCTTGCCTACGACGCGATGCAGGGACCCGATCCGGACGATCCGGTGGCGACATCCCGTCCGGCGCAGCCCGTCCTGCCACGGCTGGAGGCCGGGATCGACGGCCTGCGCATCGCGGTGGCGGGCGGCTACTTCGCCCGCGGCGGAGATCCGGACGCGTTCGCCGCCGTGGCGCGCGCCGCCGAGGCCCTGGGCGCGCATCGCGAGGTCGAACTGCCCGAGGCGCACCGCGCCCGCGCAGCCGCCTACCTGATCACCGCCGCGGAAGGCGCGACGCTCCACCTCGACCGCCTGCGCGCCCGGCCGCAGGATTTCGACCCGGCGGTGCGGGACCGACTGATCGCCGGGGCGATGATCCCCGCGCCGCAGGTCGAACGGGCTCAGCGCTTCCGCCGCTGGTACCGCGCCGCGGTGCTCGACCTGTTCGAGAAGGTGGACGTGATCCTGGCTCCAGCGACACCCTGCCGGGCGCCCAAGGGCGGCCAGACCCACGTCGTGCTGGACGGCGTGACGCTGCCGGTGCGGGCCAATATCGGCGTCTTCACGCAGCCGATCTCCTTCATCGGCCTGCCGGTCGTGGCGGCACCTGTCTGGCTGGACGCCGGCTTGCCGCTGGGTGTTCAAGTGATCGCGGCCCCCTGGCGCGAGGACCTCGCCCTGCGCGTGGCGCGTCACCTCGAACGCAACGGCGTCAGCGCGGCGCCCATCGCGGAGCTTGCCTGATGATCATCGACGATCCCGCCGTCAAAGCCGAGGTCGAGGCCGCGTTCCGGGCCTACGAAACGGCGCTGACCACCAATGACGTGGCGACCCTGGAAGCCCTGTTCCGGGACGACCCGCTGACCATCCGGTACGGCATCGGCGAGAACCTCTATGGCATGGATGCGATCCGCGCCTTCCGCCGGGCGCGCTCGCCGGTCGGACTGGAGCGCACCCTGGCCCGGACGCAGATCACAACCTACGGGCGCGACTTCGCCACCGCCATGACGCTGTTCAGCCGCGCGAATGCGCCCGGGAAGATCGGGCGCCAGAGCCAGAGCTGGGTGCGCTTCGCGGAGGGCTGGCGCGTCGCCGCCGCCCATGTGAGCCTGATCGACGCGGAATAGGCATCGGCGGGAGTCCGTGCGCACGAGGCGGGGCGACTGGCCGGGGGCTTGCATACGGTCGAGCGTATTCCGGACCGCCTAGGCCCGGACCAACGCGAGTACCCGACGCAAGATGTTGTTCCGCCTCAGAGAATTCGGCGCCCGTGCGGTCCTGGCCGGCGCCCTGGCGCTCACCGCGAGCAGTGCCGCCCTCGCGCAGGGGACGCTGCGGATCGGCATGACCGCCTCCGACATCCCGCTGACCACCGGCCAGACCGACAATGGCGGCGAGGGCATGCGGTTCCTCGGCTACACGGTCTACGATGGTCTGATCAATTGGGACCTGTCGAGCGCGGAACTGGCCTCCGATCTCGTGCCGGGGCTGGCCACCAGTTGGACCGTCGATTCGAGCGACAAGACCAAGTGGACCTTCAAGCTCCGGCCGGGCGTGAAATTCCATGACGGCTCCGACTTCACCGCCGACGCGGTGGTCTGGAACCTCGACAAGCTCCTGAAGGCCGACGCGCCGCAATACGATCCGCGCCAGTCCGCCCAAGGCAAGACACGCATCCCGGCCGTGGCGAGCTACCGCGTGGTTGACCCGCTCACGGTGGAGATCACCACCAAGGCACCGGACGCGACGCTGCCCTACCAGATCGCCTGGATCATGATGTCGTCGCCGGCCCAGTGGGAGAAGCCTCGGCAAGTCCTGGGACGCCTTCGCCAAGCAGCCCTCCGGCACCGGACCGTGGAAGCTGACCCTGTTCGCTCCCCGCGAGCGCGCCGAGATGGTGCCGTTCAAGGAATACTGGGACACGAACCGGGTCCCGAAGCTCGACAAGCTGGTGCTCATCCCGCTGCCCGAGGCCAATGCCCGGACTGCAGCGCTCCGCTCCGGGCAAGTGGACTGGATCGAGGCGCCCGCGCCGGATTCCGTGGCCTCGCTCAAGAGCGCCGGCTTCACCGTCGTCACCAACGCCTATCCGCACAACTGGACCTGGCACCTGTCGCGGGTGGAGGGCTCGCCCTGGAACGACATCCGCGTGCGCAAGGCGGCGAACCTCGCCATCGATCGTGAGGGCCTGAAGGAGCTGCTCGGCGGCCTCGCGATCCCCGCCAAGGGCTTCATGCCGCCCGGCCACCAGTGGTTCGGCCACCCGACCTTCGACGTGAAATACGACCCTGAGGCGGCCAAGAAGCTGCTGGCGGAAGCGGGCTACAGCCCGGCGAAGCCCCTCAAGCTGAAGGTCGCGATCTCGGCCTCGGGCTCGGGCCAGATGCAGCCGCTGCCGATGAACGAGTTCGTCCAGCAGAGCCTCGCCGAAGTCGGCATCCAGGTCGATTACGAAGTGGTCGAATGGAACACGCTGATCAACATCTGGCGGGCGGGCGCCAAGGCGGACATCTCCCGTGGGGTCTCGGCGATCAACTACTCGTATTTCATCCAGGATCCCTTCACAGGCCTGATCCGCCATCTCCAGTGCAACCTCGCCCCGCCGAACGGCACCAACTGGGGCTATTACTGCGATCCGGCGATGGACAAGCTGTTCGATCAGGTCCGCAACACCTTCGACAAGGCCGAGCAGACGAAGGTTCTGGAGAAGATCCACGAGAAGTACGTGGATGATGCACTGTTCATCATGATCACGCACGACGTGAACCCGCGGGCGATGAGTCCGAAGGTGAAAGGCTTCGTCCAGGCGCAGAACTGGTTCCAAGACTTTTCGAAAATCACACTTGCGACGGCAGCGAAGTAGCGGGACTGATTGTCTCTATCCTCCCCCTTGTGGGGAGGAGGCGGAGGCGGTGGTGGCCCGGGATCACGCGTGACGGTGCCTCCTGAACCACCCCCACCCCTGCCGCCTCCCGACAGGGGGCGGGGAAGACCCGAGGCTGCACACGACGACAGGGCCTTCGATGCTGCTCTACATCCTCAAACGACTCATCTACGTGACCCCCGTGGCGTTCGGGGTCAGCGTGGTCTGCTTCCTGCTCGTCCACCTGGCCCCGGGCGATCCGCTCAGCGCGGTGCTGCCAGCCGACGCCACCCAGGCGACCATCGACGAGATGCGGGCCGCCTACGGGTTCGATAAGCCGCTGCCGGTCCAGTACCTGATCTGGCTCTGGCACGTGCTGCACGGCGATCTCGGCATCTCCATCGCGACCGGCCGGCCGGTGCTCGGCGAGGTCAGCCGCGCCGTGGTGAACTCGCTGATCCTCGCCTCCGTGGCGACCGTGATCGGCTTCACCTTCGGGACGCTGTTCGGCTTCGTGGCGGGCTATCACCGCAACTCGCTCGCCGACCGGGCGGCCTCCGCGCTCTCGGTCTTCGGCGTGAGCGTGCCGCATTACTGGCTCGGCATGGTCCTGGTGATCGTGTTCTCGGCGACGCTGGGCTGGCTGCCGCCCACCGGCGCCGGCCCCGACGGCTCCGGCAACTGGCGGCCCGATTTCGACCACCTGCGCTACCTGATCCTGCCGGCGGTGACGATGTCGGTCATCCCCATGGGGATCATCGCCCGCACGGTGCGCGCCCTGGTCGCCGACATCCTCTCCCAGGACTTCGTCGAGGCCCTGCGCGCCAAGGGCATGGATGAGCGCGGCGTGTTCAAGCACGTCGTCCGCAACGCCGCTCCGACGGCGCTCGCCATCATGGGCCTCCAGCTCGGCTACCTGCTGGGCGGCTCGATCCTGGTCGAGACCGTGTTCGCGTGGCCGGGCACCGGCTTCCTCCTCAACGCCGCGATCTTCCAGCGCGACCTGCCCCTGCTGCAGGGCTCGATCCTCGTGCTGGCGATGTTCTTCGTGGTCCTCAACCTGCTGGTGGACGTGATGCAGACCGCCCTCGACCCGCGCATCGAGCGCGCCTGAGCCGGAGCCCGATGATGACCGCTCCCGTCACCGCCGCCTCCGTCGCCCTCGACGGCGGCGTGCTCGCCGCCGAGGACGTCGCGCACGGTCCCGAGGCCGCGTTCGCGCCGTCGCGCGGCTTCTGGGGGCATGTCGGCCATCGGCTGATGCGCGACCCCGTGGCCATGGCCGCCGGCGCCGTGATCCTCGTGGTCGTGATCATCGCGGTCCTGGCGCCCTGGATCACCCCGATGGACCCGTACAAGGGCTCCATGCTGAAGCGCTTGAAGCATGTCGGCGACGCCACCTACTGGCTCGGCTCGGACGAACTCGGGCGGGACATGATCAGCCGGCTGATGCTGGGCTCGCGGCTGTCGCTGTTCATCGGCGTCACGCCGGTGCTGATCGCCTTCGTGATCGGCTCCGGGATCGGCATCCTGGCGGGCTATGTCGGCGGCTGGACCAACACGATCCTGATGCGCACCA
Source organism: Methylobacterium phyllosphaerae (assembly GCA_050632685.1). Classification (GTDB taxonomy): domain Bacteria; phylum Pseudomonadota; class Alphaproteobacteria; order Rhizobiales; family Beijerinckiaceae; genus Methylobacterium; species Methylobacterium phyllosphaerae_A. Next base: position 1,714,795 of record JBOEFT010000002.1, on the reverse strand, counting down.
TCGACGTGTTCTTCGCCTTTCCGTCGGTCCTGCTGGCGATCGCGCTGTCCGGTGCGCTCGGCGCCGGCATCTTCAACTCGATCGTCTCGCTCACCTGCGTGTTCGTGCCCCAGATCGCCCGGGTCGCCGAGAGCGTCACCACCGGCATCCGCCGCCGCGACTACATCGACGCCGCCAAGCTGTCCGGGGCCTCGGCCCTGACGATCATGCGGGTGCAGGTGCTGGGAAACGTCGTCGGCCCGATCTTCGTCTATTCCACGAGCCTGATCTCGGTCTCGATGATCCTGGCCTCGGGCCTCTCGTTCCTCGGCCTCGGGGTCCGGCCGCCGGAGCCGGAATGGGGCCTGATGCTCAACACCCTGCGCACCGCGATCTACGTGAACCCGGTGGTCGCGGCGCTTCCGGGGGTGTGCATCTTCATCGTCTCGATCGCCTTCAACCTGTTCTCGGACGGCCTGCGCGCTGCCATGGAGATTCGCCAGTGAGCGTCATCCCGGACGCCCCCGACCCGTTCGTCCACGACCGCGGCGGACCGGCCCAGCCGCTCCTGTCGGTCTCAGGGCTGATCAAGCACTTCCCGGTCCGCAAGGCCGGCGGCAAGAAGCAGGTCGTGCGCGCCGTCGACGGCGTCGACTTCGACGTCCTCAAGGGCGAGACGCTGGGCATCGTCGGCGAATCCGGCTGCGGCAAGTCCACGACCGCCAAGCTGCTGATGGGCCTGATCGAGCGCGATGCGGGCACGATGCTCTACGACGGCCAGGCGGTCGGCGAGCGCGCCATGCCCTGGCGGTCCTACCGCCGCGAGGTCCAGATGGTGTTCCAGGACAGCTACGCGTCCCTGAACCCGCGCATGACCGTCGAGCAGTCGATCGCCTTCGGCCCGAAGGTGAACGGCGTTCCGGGCCGGGAGGCGGTGGAGCGCGCCCGGGCGCTCCTCGCCCGGGTCGGCCTGGAGCCGAAGCGTTTCGCCGGGCGCTACCCGCACGAGATCTCCGGCGGCCAGCGCCAGCGGGTCAACATCGCCCGCTCCCTCGCCCTCGAGCCGCGGCTGGTGCTCCTCGACGAGGCGGTCTCGGCGCTGGACAAGTCGGTGGAGGCGCAGGTGCTGAACCTCCTCCTCGACCTCAAGGCCGAGTTCGGCCTGACCTACATCTTCATCAGCCACGACCTGAACGTCGTGCGCTTCATCTCCGACCGCGTGATGGTGATGTATCTCGGCCGGGTCTCGGAGATCGGCCCCTCCGACACGGTGCTCGACGCGCCGGGCCACCCCTACACCGAGGCGCTGCTCGCCGCGATGCCGTCCCTCGACCCCGACAACCGCACGCAGACCGCGCTGTTGCAGGGCGACCCGCCGAACCCGATCGACCCGCCCCCGGGCTGCCGCTTCCATCCGCGCTGCGCCATCGCCGAAGGGATCTGCGGCCAGAAGGAGCCGCCGCTCGACGCGATCCAGCCGCTCCACCGGGTCGCCTGCCTCGCCCGGCAGCCCGGCTCCGGCCATTCCGCGGCGCCGGCAGAGGCGCTCGCGGCATGAGCGCGCCGATGCCTTCCGCAGAACCCGCCGTCGCGCTCAAGGACCTGCGGGTCGCCTTCGGCAAGGTGCAGGTCGTCGACGGCGTCGACCTGATCCTGGAGCGCGGGCAGGCGATGGCCCTCATCGGCGAGTCCGGCTCGGGCAAGAGCGTGACGCTCCGCGCAATCCTACGCCTGTTCCCCGAGGGCCGCAGCCGGATCGAGGGCCAAATCCTCGCGGCCGGCAAGGACGTGCAGGCGCTGACCAAGCGCCAGCTCGCCGATTTCCGCGGCGGCGACGTCTCGATGATCTTCCAGGAGCCGCTCCTCGCCTTCGATCCGGTCTACACGGTCGGCCAGCAGATCACCGAGGCGATCCATCGTCACGAGAAGATCTCCAAGGACGAGGCCCGCAAGAGGGCGCTGGCCCTGTTCGAGCGCGTGCGGATCCCGAGCCCGGAGCGGCGGCTCGACAACTACCCGCACGAGATGTCCGGCGGCATGCGCCAGCGGGCCATGATCGCCCTGGCGCTGGCCTGCCGACCGCAGGTGCTGCTCGCCGACGAGCCGACCACGGCGCTCGACGCCACGGTGCAGATCCAGGTCCTGCTGCTCCTGCGCGAGCTGCAGCGGGACCTCGGCCTGTCGATCGTTATCGTGACGCACGATCTCGGCGCCGCCGTGGAGGTCGCCGACCGGATCGCCGTGATGTACGCAGGCAAGATCGTCGAGACCGGCACCGCGCACCAGGTGGTGCTGAACCCGCACCACCCCTACACGATCGGTCTGCTGCGCAGCCGGGCGGAGGGGCCTTAGCCAAGGGCTCCCGTCTCCAGACCATCCCCGGCAGCCCGCCCGACCTCGCCAACCGACCGCCGGGCTGTCCCTTCGCGCCGCGTTGCTTCCTGGCGGAGGAGCGCTGCCGCCGCGAGATGCCGCCAGTCGCCGAGATCGCCCCCGGCCACCGCGTCGCCTGCTGGCGGACCGAGGAGGCCTCGGCGGCCTACCGGTCCGGCCCGACTCCGGTGCGCGCGGCCGAACCGGTCCCGGCCTGATCTCGACGCCGCCGCGCGGAGCCTTTATCCGGCTTCGCGCGGACCGGCCGCTCGGGCGTCACGATGAGCCAATCCTCCTCCGAGATCCTGCTCGTCCCTCGGGGTGAGGCCGGGCACTTCCTGCCGGCTGCGCTCGGCTGGATGGCCAAGCAGATCACCGTCACCGCCCATCCGGGCGCGGCGAATCGTGTGCTCTGCCTGCCCGTCCTCGACTTCGTCCGCCTGGGCTTTCCGGAGGCGAACGGGCGTCTCGACCTGCTCGAACCCGGGGATGTCGAGAACCTTCGCGACGGACGCGCCGCGCTGCTCCTCGATCTCTCCAACGAGGGTCCAGGCCTCCACGCACCGACTTTCGAGGCGCTGCACCGCAACCTCGCGGCGCTCGGCATCCCGCGGGACCGGGTCGTCCTCGTCACGCAGAACCGGCTGCTGCGTCTGGACTACGAGCGCCTCTACGGCGAGGGCCTACGGTTCTGGACCTTCGAGTTCTTCCCGCTCCAGGTCGCCCTCTGGCTCGACGCGGAAGCGGGTCCGCGTCTCTTCCCGCAACATGCCCTCGACCAGATCGGCTACACGCCCCTGGCCCGCCCTTCGGGACCGGCCCGTTTCCTCTGCCAGAACGCGGCGCTGCGCTGGCACCGGGTCCTGCTGTACCGCTGGTTCCTGCTCAACGGGATGGAGCGCGAGGGGCTGATCTCGTTCCACGGCATCGGCGACGACAACCCGAAGGCGGGGGCATCAACGTTTTCCATGCGCCGCCGGAGATTGCGGCAGCCTTCGGACCGCTGCTCGCCGATATCGACCGCTGGATCCCGCGCCGGGCGCAGCGGATCGATGCCGATCAGGGCACCGACATGGTCATGACCCTCGACACCGCGGCCTATGCGGATTGCGACCTGACCGTCATTTCTGAGACCGACTTCTTCGAGCTGGGCGTCGAGCGCATCACCGAGAAGTCCCTGAAGGCGGCCGCGACGGGGCTGCCCTTCGTGATGGTGGGTGCGCCGCGCGCCGTCGAGCGGCTGTCCGAACTCGGCTTCCAGACCTTCGGCGGCCTGATCGATCACCATTACGATCTCGTCGCCAACCCCGCCGAGCGGCTTCCGCTGGTGTTCCGGACGATCGAGCGGGCGTGGTCGACATGCCGGAACGACCGGACGCGCTGGCACCGCCTCGCCCGGGAGCAGGCCGAAGCCAATGTCGCGCATGCGCGCCGCGGATTGCTGCCGCAGCTCGACCGGGTGATGGTCGCGCCGCTGATCGAGCGCCTAACCCGGTTCGTGGACACGGGCGTCGTCGTGCACTGATCGCACCCGCGCTGTGACCGCAGCCTCTCTCGCGCCGGACCGCCGTTGCAGCGCCTGCGAGCACGGCCACTACGTCGCGGTCCGCTTCTGCCCCTCGTGCGGGGCGCCGCAGACCTCCGGTCCGGATGAATACTCTGCGCGGTCTGGACAGGCAAACCGCGCAGGGGCGCCGTGATCACGCTGACGCCGCGGCCGGCGTGAACGGAGCGGCGCGCAGGGTCTCCGCCAAGCGCCGGATGGCCGGGTCGATCGCCCGCTCCGGCACCGCCGCGTAACCGAGCAGCAGGCCGGGCTCGGCCGTCCCGACGTGATAGGCCGAGAGCGCGACTCGCGGAGATCCCCGCCTGCTCCAGGGCGGCCGCGGCGGCGACGTCGGTGAGGGGAGCGGTCCAGGCCGGCCCGGGGCGGGCGATCACGTGCATCCCGCCCTCCATAGGAGCGATCGCGGCCACATCCGCGGCGCGGCGGCGCGCGCACTCCAAAAGCGCCTCCTGACGCAGCGCATACAGCCGTCGGGTCCGGCGGAGATGTCCGGCGAGGTGCCCGTCCTCGATGAACCGTGCCAGCGCCCATTGCCCGATACCGGGCGGGGCCGGCCCCGTCTCGGCCAGGGCCTGGTTGACCGGCGCGACGAGGCCCCGCGGCAGCACCAGGTAGCTCAGGCCCAGAGCGGGGAGCAGGAGCTTGGAGAAGCTGCCGACATAGATCACGCGGCCGCCGCGATCGAGGGTGCGCAACGGCGCGAGCGGACGCCCGGCGTACCGGTAGGCGCCGTCGTAATCGTCCTCGACGATCCAACCCGAGACCGCCTCGGCCCAGGCCAGGAGGTCGAGGCGGTTCTCCAGGCTCATGGCGTGCCCGAGGGGATAATGATGGGCCGGCGTCACCACCGCCAGCCGTGCCCCGGCCGCCGGAGCGCCGTCCGGGGACACCGACAGACCACCTGGACCGACCGGCACGGGTATGGGCCGCAGGCGGGCACTGGCCAGAGCCTGCGTGATGCCGGGGAAGCCGGGCTCCTCGACGAGGGCGGCCTCCCCGGGGTCGAGGAGAAGCTCGGCGAGCAGGCGCAGACTCTGGCGGATACCCGCCGTGACGATGACGTCATCGGACTCGCAGGTGACGCCCCGCGCCTGCGCCAGATAGGCGGCGATCGCGCGGCGCAGAGCCGGCGAGCCGCGCGGGTCCGGTCGCTCGGCCGGGCCGTGACGCCACTCGGCCTGGAGCAGGCGGCCCCAGACGTCGAACGGGAAGGCGTCCTGGGCCGGCCGGCCGAGGGCGAACGCGTCGGGAACGCCGAGCCCGGCCATGTACCGCCGCGCCGGAGCGGAGATCAGGCGGGTGCCGCGGCGCGAGAGGTTCGGGGCCGGCTCGGCGCCCGAGCGCCGCATCGGACCCGGTGCGGGGAGCGTGTCGTCGGGCAGGGTCGCGGCGACGCGCGTCGCAGAGCCCGGTCGCGCGGTGAGGTAGCCCTCGGCGGTCAGTTGCTCCAGGGCCAGGACGACGGTCCCGCGCGCACAGCCCAGATCGGCCGCCAGGAGCCGCGAGGCCGGAAGCCGAACCCCACGCGGAAGGCGGCGATCGAGGATCGCCGCGCGCAGGCCCTCCCGGAGCTGCGCGTGGAGCGGCGTCGCGGCCGCGGGATCGAGGCTCAGCGGCAGGGGCAGGAGGCTCCGGGCCATCGGTCAACCGGTCCAGTCGAACTTTCGAAATTGACCTTTTCAACTGGACCGCTGCACGGTCAAGCAGGGGCAGCGATGCCGCCGCAGGACGGAGCCATGTACCAGCCGCCACACTTCCGGGACGATTCCCGCGCCGCACAGCACGCTCTGATCCGTGCCTACCCCTCGGCCTGCTAGTCACCGCCGGCGCGGGCGGCCTGACGGCCAACCCCATCCCGTTCCTGCTGGACGATGCCGGCCCCCACGGCGTGCTGCGCGCGCACCTCGCCCGCGCGAATCCGCAGGGCCGCGACCTTGCCGCGGCAGAGGAATGCCTGATCGTGTTCCAGGGTCCGCAGGGCTATGTCACACCGGGCTGGTACGCGAGCAAGCGCGAGCACGGGCGGGTGGTGCCGACTTGGAACTACGCCACCGTCCATGCCTGGGGCCGGCCGCGGGTGATCGAGGATGCGGACTGGCTCCGGCGCCAGATCGCCGACCTCACCGCCCTGCGCGAGGCGCCTCGGGCCGAGCCTTGGGCGGTCACGGATGCGCCGGAGCCCTTCGTGGCCGCGCACAGGCCCGGGCGATCATCGGCATCGAGGTTCCGATCACGCGGATCGAGGGGAAGTGGAAGATGAGCCAGAACAGGCCCGAGGCCGATCGCCACGGGGTCATCGCGGGGCTGCATGCCGCGGGCGAGGCGGACCTCGCCGGGCTCGTCGCCGAGCGGAGCGGCCTGTGAGCACGCGGATCAACGCCTTCGGGCAGCCCATCGGTCCGGCCCTGCCGGAATGGAGACCGCGTCCGTACCCGCCGCGCACGGCGATGGAAGGACGCTACTGTCGGCTCGTGCCCCTCGAGGCCGCGGCCCACGCAGCGTCCCTGTACGCCACCTACGCAGCCGCCCCCGACGCACGCGGTTGGACCTATCTGGGCGACGAGATGCCGGAGAGTGCGGAGGCGTATCGGGCACGGCTGGAACTGCAGCAGGCGAGCCGGGATCCGCTGTTCCACACCATCCTGGATCCGGACAGCGGCGACCCGCTCGGGATCGCCTCATATCTCCGGATCGATCCGTCCAACGGCGTCATCGAGGTCGGCCACCTCCATTTCGGGCCGCGGCTCCAGCGGACACCGGCCGCCACGGAGGCGATGGCGCTGATGATGGCCCGGGCCTTCGACCTCGGATACCGGCGCTACGAATGGAAGTGCGACAGCCTCAACGCCCCGTCCCGTGCGGCGGCCTTGCGCCTGGGCTTCACCTTCGAAGGCATTTTCCGGAATGCCGTCGTGGTGAAGGGCCGCTCCCGCGACACGGCGTGGTTCTCGATCACCGATTCCGAGTGGCCGCAGGTGCAGGCCGGGTTCGACGCGTGGCTGGAGCCATCGAATTTCGACGAGACGGCCCAGCAACGGCAGGGGCTCGCGGTGCTGCGCACCGCCGCGGGGTAGGGGCCTCCCTGCACAGCGCCGCTGCAGGCGGCGGCGCTCGTCCTGGGCTCCCGACGCACGGCCCCCCGCCGCGTCGACCGCGCGCAGCCCCCAATAGTCGGGAGCGGCCCTCAGGATTGGAGGGCAAGAACCGGGATGCGACCCTTCGGGACGGGGCTTACGGCACTGTCAGGAGGTGCCCGAATGACCCGATTTCTCTGTGTTGCGGTCCCGACCGAGACGGCCGACAAATTTCGCAGCACGAGACTGGACGACCGCGGCAACGCGGTCCGGGAGGTCGTGGCCACGGCCAGCGGCCGCTTCCCCGCCGGCATTGTCTGCAGCTGGCGCGGCCCGGAGAGGCCATGCTGGGATCCTACGATCTGCCCCGGCCCCTCGGCATCTACTGGACACCGAGCCCGATTTTCCCTGCATGCCGGAGACTGCCCGCGCAGGGAGACCGTCGACGAGATTGCCCCCATCGTGCGGGCAAACCCGCTCGTATCGATCCGAGCCTACGATGGGGACGATCAGTGTCTCTACGATCTCGGCCACGTCTGTGCGGGCGAGGACGTCGAAGATCCGCTGCGATCTGCCCTCGATGATCCGCGCACGCGCTTCGTCAACGTCCATACGGCGCGGCCGGGCTGCCTTTTGTCACTCGTGGTGCGCCTGCCCGACTGAGCGCGCGCTCGCGCCATGCGCGATGCCTGCGATCGACCGGAACCGGACGCGGCGCGCCTATCAGCGTCGTCCGGACGGTCCGGCCCCGAGGAAGGCCTCCGCGCTGCGCAGGCTGAGCGCCATGATGGTCAGCGCCGGGTTCGCGGCCAGGGAACTCGGGAAGGTCGAGCCGTCACAGATCCATAGGTTGTCGATGTCGAAGCTGCGGCCATGCGGGTCGACCACGGCGCCTCGCGCCGTCGCGGCCCATCCGGCAGGTCCCGAGGGTGTGGGCGACTCGCTCCAGCACCCAGATGTCCTTCGCGCCGGCCTCCTCCCACAAGCCGCGCATCACCTGCGTGGCATGGGCGTTGAGGCGGTCCTCGTTGGTGCCGTAGCCGAAGTCGATCCGCGCCTTGCGCATTCCGCGTGCGTCGGTTTCATCGGCAAGCGTCAGCACGTTGGCGTCGCAGGGCAGCGTCTCGCCGTTGATGCCGATTCCGGCAAGGTGGTTGTAGCGGTCGAGGTAGTCGAGGAGCGGCTGGCCCCACAGCCCGCGCCCCCGCGCCACCGCATTGCCGAAGGTGACCGGCACTACGCCGAGGCTCTGAATGAGGTAGCCGCCCGCAAAATCGGCTCCCGCGCGGATGAAATCCTCGGTGATGAGCGAGGACGGATAGCCGCGGTTCATCCGGACCTCGTGGTCGAGGGTGCCCCAGACCTGGGTCGCCACGTGGCCCATGTAGTTGCGCCCGATCTGGCCGCTCGAATTGGCGAGCCCGAGATGGAGCAGAAGCCGCGGCGTCTCGACCGCCCCGGCACACAGGAAGACCGCGCCGCAGCGCTGCCGCCGGTCCTCGCCGTCCTGGCGATAGACCACGCCGGTGACGCGACCGTCCGGCCCCCGCTCCAGGCCATGCACGAAGGCCTCAGCCCGGATTTCGGCCCCGCGCGCCACCGCGTAGGGCAGGTAGGTCACGTCCATGCTGGCCTTGGCACCCGTGCGGCAGCCCTGGTGGCAGAAGCCGCAATTGATGCAGGCGTTGCGGCGGGGTCCGTCCTCGGACTGGAAGTCCCGCGAGACCACGGCGGCGGGCGCATCGGACCATCGGATCCCGCGGGCCTCGCAGGCCTGCGCCATGATCTGCGCCGGGCCGTTCCGCGGGACCGGCGGCAGCGGATAGCGCCGGCCGGAATCCCATGGATAGCTCTGCGCCCCCGAGACACCGAGGAACCGCTCGACCTGCTCGTAGAACGGGAGAAGGTCCGCATAGGTCAGCGGCCAGTCGGCGCCTTCGCCGGTCTCCGTACGGAGTCGAAGGTCCCGGGCATCCGCCCGCGGCACGAAGGCGCCCCAGTGCAGCGTCGAGCCGCCGACGCCGGTCCCACTGTTGTTCGCCCCGAATGCCTCCGGCGTTGCGCCGCCGCTCAAACGCTCTTCGGTCCAGTAGATCTCATCGGCCAGCGTCTCGTCAAAGCCGAAGCGCTCCGGCGTGAAATTCGGCCCTGCCTCCAGGGCCACGACCCTGAGGCCCGCGGCGGCGAGGCGCGCCGGGAGCGGCGCCCCACCCGCGCCGGTTCCCACCACGACCGCGTCGACGGCGTCGTCGGCGCGGTAGGTCCGCATCCCCGAGGTTCATCGTCCGGCCTCCATCCGCTGCGCCTCGGGCTCCCAGGGCTCGGGGTCGTCGAGATCGACCGCGTGGAAGCCCGGCAGCCCGTCGGCGATCTCCCCGATCGATCGCCGCCGGCGCCGATGCCGGAAAAACCGATCCGCGCCAGCGCCGCCGGATGGCCGAGCCAGAGCCGCACCGCATCCGCCCGAAGGTCCTCGAACCAGAACCGCATCCGGTCCGCGTCGAACCGGCCGCCGAGCGCCTCCGGAACCGTCAGCTGCGCGCGCTGACAGAGGGTCAACAGGGCGTCCTGATTCGCGGCATCGAGGCTCACGAAAGGGCGGCCCTGCGCCGCCCGGGCCGCGGCATCCAGGGTGCGCAGGCCGGCGCGATAAGCCTCCGGATCGGCCGGCAGGGCCGAGAAGCGCCATCCGTCGCCCGCGCCTGAGGCCAGCCGCCGGTCGAGGCGCGCGGCCAGGTCCAGTTGCGGCACTGACATCACCCGACCAAGGGCGGCACGCAGGATCGCGAGTTCCACCGGATCGAGGGCCTGCGGCTGGTAGCCCGGATCGTCCGGCTCTGCGCGCTCGGCGAGCGCCGCGCGCAGGCGGCCATTGACGCGCTCGGAGGCGATCAAGGCTGCATAGGTTTCGGGCACCGCGGGCGACACCGCGACGGGACGGCCGGGCCGGTCGCCCAGATGCGCGCGCAGCCGGTCGGCCAAGGTCAGGGGCTCTTCCAGCGGCAGCAGATGACCGACGCCGTCGACCGTCAACAGCCGGTGATGCGCCAAGTGCGGCGCCATCAGGGCCTGCTGGGCATCCGTCCCGAGATCGGCATCCGTCGAGCCCGCCAGGATCAGGGCCGGGGTCCGCAGGATGCCGACGCGGCGGCACCAATCCTCTCGGGCGCCGGATTCGAGCCACGCCGTCCAGGCCGCAGGTGCGGCGCGCAGAACGTCGGCCACAGCCCGGTCCTCGATTTCCGGGTCAAGCTGCGTTCCGGCATTCGCGCGCACGAAAGCCTGAGCCTCCCGCCTCCGGGTCTCGGGATCCGCATCGATCCAGGCGAGCATCTGGGTGCGCCGTTCCTCCGGGATCGGCTCCGGGCTCGGCGGCGACCCGGAGATCAGGATGAGATCGGTGAGACCGGTCAGACCCGGCTCGCCGTCCTCGGACCGCCGCGCCAGGACCAGGGCTACCTTGGCACCCATGCTGTGGCCGGCGATCGCGAAGCGTGCCGGTGCCCGCGCGCGGATCGCCTCGGCCACGTGATCGGCCATCGCGGCAACGGCATGCCCCGACAGGCTCGCGGCATCGCCGAAGCCGGGCAGGTCGACAGGCACGCAGGTCGGCGTCCCGTCGAGGATGCGCGCGAGACGATCCCAGCTACGGGCACTCCCGCCCAGGAAGTGCAGGCAGAACAGGACTTCAGGTTCGGACATCGCGGGGGACATCGCGCGGCGCCCGGGGGCTTCAAGCGTACGCGACGACGCATGGCCGGATCGTGGCCCGGAGATTGGCCGAGTTCGGGTCGCGTGCGATCAGGTGGTCCGAAGGATCACATGATGTCGGATCGCGAACAGGCCTGGCGCATCGAGGAGGCCTGCCTCAACGCATGGCCGAGTCCGCGTGAACTCCTGGTCCACGGCTACCTGCTGCGCGCGGCGGGCGGCACCTCGAAGCGGCAGAATTCCATGAACCCGATGCGCGGAAGCGGTGCGCCCGAACCGGCGATCGAGGCTGCGCGCGCGCTCTATGCCCGCCTCGGGCAGCGCGCGATCTTCCGGGTGCCGGCGATCGCGCCGCAGATGGAGCCCCTGCTGAAGGGCCACGACTTCGCCGTCGTGGACGAGACCTGCACCCTGTTTCGCGATCTCGACGACCTGTCGCCGGAGGCCGATCCCATAGTGACGGTCGCGGCGCCGCCGGGTGCCGACTGGCTGGCGCTCCGCGACGCGGTGAACCGCGCCGACGGCGCGGCCGCCCGGGTATTCCGCGACACGGTCGCCGCCCTGGTCCTGCCGAGGGCCTTCGCGGCGGCGCAGGCAGAGGGCGGCATCGGCGCGATCGCGTTCGGGGTGCTGGACCGCGAGTTGCTGGTGATCGAGTCCGTTGCGACACCCGAGGCGCTGCGCGGTCGCGGCCATGCGCGCCGCGCGGTGGGCGCGCTTCTGCACTGGGGCCGGGGGCAGGGCGCCCGGGCGGCCTGCCTGCAGGTCGTCGCAGCGAACGCACCGGCGCGCGCGCTCTACCGCAGCCTCGGCTTCGCGCGGGAAGTGTACCGCTATCATTACCGCGTCGGGCCTGAGGCACAGTGAACTGTCGCGGCGGACCGCTTTCCCCGGACGTCCGGTCGAACCCTCCGGGTCGCTCGTGCGGGCTCAGGGCAACAGCCCGGGTCGCCAGGAGGCCGACCGGCTCAGCGCGGCCAGGTTCCCGCGCCCCGCTTGAGACGACAGCGGCGGCGTGCTGGTGCTGCGCGACCGAAGGCGCCATCAGGCATCGAACAGGGACCGCTGTCGCGCCGGCGCGGCACTGCCGGCGCGCTTGCCGGGCGTCGTGGCCGATGCCCCGCCACCTCGTCGCCCGGGTTTCGCCGACAGGGACGGATCGGACGTCCCGTCGGGCACAGCCGACACGGTGCCGTCGGTAAATTGCAGAGTGAGACGAAGGGCGGCCGCCGCATCCGCGGCGCGGCGGACCGGCAGCCCGGCGGCATCGCGGACCAGCACGTAGCCGCGCTCCAGCACCGCGCGATAGCTGAGCGAGGCGAGCAGGCCCGCGAGCCCGTCCAGACGATCGCGCCGCCGCTCGACGCTGCGTGCGCCCGCCTGAGCGAGCCGGTTCGAGAGGGCGAGCAGACGGTCCGCACGGCGCGCCTGCAGCGCCCGCGCCCGTTCCAGGCTCGCCTCCCGGGCCACGACGAGGCGGCGGCCGAGCTGGACCAGGGCTTCGCCCTTGCGCTGGACGTCGTTGCGGAGGGCCTGGAGCGGCCGCTGGTCGATTCGCGCCAGACGCGCACGGGCGTTGGCGAGGGCCACGTCGGGGGAGCGCCGGGCCATCCGGTCGAGGAGGAGCTGGAGCCGGGCGCGGTGGCGGCTCGCCCCCGCCGCCAGGGCCGGGGCGAGGCGCGCCTCGGCAAGGTCGAGCCGCTGGCGCTTGGCCGCCAGCAGGGCGTCGGCGCTGGGCAGGGCGCGACCGAGGGCGCGCAGGTCCGAACGGTCGCGCTCGATTCGGCGCCCGACGGCACCGGCGCCCCGGCCCGCGAGATCGGCGACCGTCGCCAGCAGGTCGGCGCGGACCGGAACCGCCATCTCGGCCGCCCCCGTCGGGGTCGGCGCCCGTCGGTCGGACACGTAGTCGATCAGCGTGGTGTCGGTCTCGTGCCCGACCGCCGAGATCAGCGGGATCGCGCTCTCGAAGGCGGCCCGGACGACGCATTCCTCGTTGAAGGCCCAGAGATCCTCGATGGATCCGCCGCCACGGGCCACGATCAGCACGTCGGGACGCGGGATCGGGCCGCCCGCCGGGAGGGCGTTGAAGCCCCGGATCGCGGCCGCGACCTCCTCGGCCGCACCATCGCCCTGGACCCGTACCGGCCAGACCAGGACCGGACGCGGGAACCGGTCCTCCAGCCGGTGGAGGATGTCGCGGATCACCGCACCCGTGGGCGACGTGACGACGCCGACGACCCGCGGCAGGTAGGGGATCGCCCGCTTGTGCTCGGGCGCGAACAGCCCCTCGGCGGCGAGCTGCTTCTTGCGCTCCTCCAAGAGGGCCATCCAGGCGCCCAGCCCAGCCGGCTCCAGGCTCTCGATCACGATCTGGTACGAGGATTTGCCGGCGAAGGTGGTGATGCGACCGGTGGCCACGACCTCCAGTCCTTCCTGGGGGCGCTGGCGCAGGCGTCCGAACACGCCCTTCCAGACCACCGCGTCGATCCGTGCCTGCCCGTCCTTCAGGGAAAAGTAGGCGTGGCCCGAGCCGTGCTGCCCGCGATAGCCCGAGATCTCGCCGCGCAGGCGCACGTGGCCGAAGGCATCCTCGAGGGTGCGCTTCAGGGCGCCCGCAAGCTCGCCCACCGACCATTCGGGCTGGTTGGCCGTGAGCACACGGGTCGGCGGGATGTCCGCCGCGGGCGGGGCGGCGGGACGCGGGGGCGGCACGAGGGGCATGTCGGGACGCTAGGGGGCTCCGGCAGGACAGTCAAAGGTCCGAGGCGGAGACGGGCCGGTGCGGCCGGCGGCGCCGTGCAGCATCGCTCGTTTCATCCCCGAGGTTTCCGAGGCCCCGAGGGGCTACTCCACCGCCAGCTCACGCGGCCGGTCGGAGATCACGACCGGGGGCACGAGCAACGAGAAGAGCAGCGTCAGGACCGCCACGGCGAAGACCGTCCAGAACGTGCCGTGCAGCGCGTGCTGCAACCCATCGCGGATCGCGTCGCCGGCGGCCCCGAGGCTGCCGGGATCGTCGAGCAGGCGCCGGAGCTGGTCCGGAGTCGACGGCCGAACCGCTCGAGGGATGCGCCAGCCGATAGTTCAGCACGGCACCCAGCACCGTGGCGCCGAGCGTCGAGCCGAGGTTGCGCGCGAAGATGTTCGACGCCGTCGCCGCACCGCGTTGCGCCCAGGCGACGCTGTCCTGGATGATCACGATGGCGGCGGTGGACAGGAAGCCCATGCCGAGCCCCATCACCACGGAGCCGCAGGCGGCCACGACGGGGAGGTGTCCGGCCCGAGCGCCACGAAGGCGACAGCGCCCGTCGGCAGCAGCGTCGCGCCCACCAGCAGGATCGGACGCAGGCCGAACCGCACGAAGCTGCGCGCCGCCGCGGTGGCGCCGATCGGCCAGCCGAGCACCATCAGGGTCAGCGTCAGGCCGGCGATCAGGGGCGATTGCCGGAGCACGCCCTGGACGTACATCGGCAGGAAGGCCGTGAGCCCGATCACCGTCATGCCGGAGAGCAGCGTCGCGGTGTTGGCGGTGGCGATCGGGCGCTGCATCCACAGGCGGATGTCGAGCATCGGGTCCGGGGCGCGCCGCTCCTGGACCACGAACAGGATCGCGGCCACCACGAAGGCCAGCGCCGGCCACAGCGCCGCCTCGGCCGACTCGCCCGCCTCGGTCAGCGCGATCATCAGGGCGGCGATGGCCGCGGTGAACAGGGCCGCGCCGATCGCGTCGATCCGGCGGCTACGCCGCTCGACGCCCTCGTGGAGGAAGCGCAGGAACAGGCCGGCCGCGATCACGCCGATCGGCAGGTTGATCCAGAAGATCCACGGCCAGCTCAGATGGCCGATGATCAGGCCGCCGACCAGCGGGCCGGCCACCGAGGAGATCCCCCAGACGCTGGCGAGGAAGCCCTGGATCCGGCCGCGCTCGCGGGCCGAATACAGATCGCCCACGACGGTCAGGGTCACAGGCTGGATCGCCCCCGCGCCGACGCCCTGCACGAGGCGGAACAGGATCAGCGAGGGCATCGACCACGCCAGCCCGCACAGCAGGGAGCCCGCCAGGAAGACCGCGATGCCGAAGAGCAGCACCGGCCGCCGCCCGTAGAGGTCCGACAGCTTGCCGAAGACCACCGTGGTGGCCGTCTGGGTCAGCAGGAAGGAGGCGAACACCCAGGCGTAGAGATGGAGGTCACCGAGTTGCCCGGCGATCTGCGGCATCGCCGTCGAGACGATCGTCGCCTCGATGGCGATCATGAACATCGCCGCCATCACCGCGGCGAGAACCAGCGGGCGGCGCGTCTCTTGAGGCGTTGGCATGCCACCCAACTCGAGCCCCGCGCGGCGGCCGACCTAGTGGCGAAACGAGCCACGGCCCCCTCCGTCGCGAGAGCCGTGCGCGAGCGCACATCCGCCTGCTTGTGGGTCCGCGGCGCGAGCAGGAGCGCGATGCCGCGGGTGCAGGCCGTCGGTGACTCAGGGCCTCGCGGTCGGCGTCGAGATCGCGGCCGCGGGTTTCCGGAAGCAGGAAAGCCGCGATGGTCCCAACGAGGCTGAAGGCGGCCAGATAGTAGGCTGGCGCGAGCCGGTCGCCGGTCGTGGCGATGAGCCAGTTGACCACGTAGTTGGTGCTGCCGCCAAACACCGAGACCGAGACCGCGTAGACGATCGACAGGCCGGCGCTGCGCACGGCCCGCGGCAGCGCCTCCGGGATCCCGACGATCACCGCGGCGGCATTGATCGAGGACAGGGCCGAGAGCAGGAACGTGACCGCGTAGACGCTGGCGGCGCTCGGCGCCTGTACGACCCAGGCGAAGGCCGGGACCGCGAGGATCAGGATCAGCGCCCGCGGCCAGATCATCACCGGGCGCCGCCCGACCCGATCGGCCAGCCAGCCGCCGAGCAGCGGGAAGATCACGGAGGCGAGCCCGAGGGCGATCGGCACCGCCGTGGCGGCCGTCTCGCTGAGGCCGAGCGTCGCGCCGGCGAAGACCGGCATGTTGGTGCCGACAGCGTTCGACACGGTTGAAGCGGCGATGACCAGGAAGGTCAGGCCGAGCAGGCGGCCGTGCTCGCGCAGCAGCCGTCCCACCACCGCCAGGGTCGAGGCCGCCGCGTCCGGATCCTCCGCGGCCCCGGCCGTCTCCGGCAAGTGGCTGCGGATGACGAGTCCGACCGGCACGACGCAGAGGCCGAGGGCGAACATCAGCCGCCAGCCCCACTGCGCCATCGCCTGATCGCCGACGGCCAGCGCCAGGATGGTCGCGATGATGCCGGCGAACAGGGCGGCGCAGCCCTGGCTGGCGATCTGCCAGCTCGTCACGAAGCCGCGCCGGTCCGGGGGCGCGGCCTCCAGAAGGAAGGCGGTCGACGGGCCGACCTCGCCACCGAGGGCGAGCCCCTGGACGAGGCGCCCGGCGATGACGATCACCTGCGCCCATCCGCCGATCGTGGCGTAGGACGGGCAAGCGGCCAGCATCAGCATGCCCAGGGCCATCAGCGCGATGGTGATCAGCATCGCGGGCTTCCGCCCCGCGCGGTCCGCGAAGGCGCCGATCAGCACGCCGCCGATGGGCCGCATGACGTAGCCGATGCCGAACAGGGCCAGGGACGCCAGGAGGCTGTGGGTCGGGTCGTTGGCCGGGAAGAAAGCCTCGCCGATCGGCTTGGCGAAGAAGGCGTAGACCGTGAAATCGTAGAATTCGAGGGCGTTGCCGAGGACCACGGCCCCGACCGACTTGCGGTCGAGGGTGGGATGCTGCGCGCCGGGATGCGGTGCGGTCCGGGCATCCATCAGCGCGCCGACCCGTCGATCGGGTGCTTGGCGAGGCCGCCGGTCACGGGCGCGACGTCGTCGGCCAGCGCCGCCTCGTAGCCGGCGAGCCACAACGTCCGCGCCTCGGTACCTTCCGCGTACGGGCAGGCTTCTCGGGCGAGGCCCTTGCCGGGCGCGGCCCGGCCCAGTGCGCGGGCGTCGAGATCGTTGGGTGGCGTATCCATTCGGGCGCAGCTCCGGGTCAGGGGTCTGCGCCGCGATGTAGGGCGCGGAGCGCGCGTCGCCGCTCTCAGTGAAGCGTCGGATCCTCCGCGGGCGGCAGCTCGACAGCCTCGCTGAACGGAAATTCCAGCACGACCTCGCCGCTTTCGTCGGTGACGACGAGGCACGCAGTCATCAGCCGGGCCTGGTCGCCGGAACCGCGCAGGGCGGCGCGGATCGTCTCGCGGGCCGTCTGCCAGGCCGCGTCCGGATCCCGCAGTTCGACCCCGGTCGGGTCGGTGACGACATCGTCGCCGATCTGCGTGTGGAAGAAGTAGCGCGGCATGGGCCTCACCGGTTCAGGGTTCCGCCCGAGGCGGGGCGATCCTCCCAAGATGGGGATCGCAGCCCGCCGAACCAGAACCGGTCCGCGGAGCCGCGCGCCGCTC
This sequence comes from Methylobacterium phyllosphaerae, assembly GCA_050632685.1. Lineage (GTDB taxonomy): Bacteria > Pseudomonadota > Alphaproteobacteria > Rhizobiales > Beijerinckiaceae > Methylobacterium > Methylobacterium phyllosphaerae_A. Next base: position 1,697,665 of record JBOEFT010000002.1, on the reverse strand, counting down.
AGCCGTTGGCCGATTGGGCCACCGGGGCGGACGGGACGGCACGGAGGGTCCGCACCTGTCCGTAGGGTCCACCCGCGCGGTGGTGCTTCTCCATCGTGAGGAGCGGCCGCAGCTCGGGCTCGGCGAAGTCGAGGAGCTTGGCGTTGCGCCAGTGCGGCTTGCCCGATCCGCGGCCGAACCAGCGGGACCGCTCTTCCTCGACCAGCAGCACGAGCCGGCCCGTCCAAGATTTCCGGAACCAGAAACGCCCCGTCAGCGACATCGTCCACCCTCGCCGTCGAACCGATCCCGGCCTCGGATGCGTCCATAGCGGACGGCGCGGCTCGCGTACCGGCGGACGAAGCCGAAGGACGGGCAGGCCACCGATATCCACAGCGCGTCGCCGCAAAGCGCTCAGCGCACGAAGTGTCGGACGGTCAGCACCAGGATGAGGAGCCAGACGAACCCCGAAAGCCCGGCCACGAACCCGCGGAGGATCGCGGTCTCCAGCGCCGTGTGCGCGTGTCGCCGGTCAGGCTCCGGCATGGCACCGTCCACGCGAGACGGCTGCGGCCGCACCTGGGCCGGGCGCCGCTGCGGCATGGCCAACAGGCGCGTCAGGCTGTCTGGAAGCGGTCGTCGGTCGGTCTGCACGGCGTGGGTGAGCCTACAGGGCTCGGGTCTCGGGCGGCAAGTCTGATCCAGCCGGTTCTTCCCGGCTGGTTCTTCGCGGCTCGAAACGGGAGCGCCCCCTCCGGCTTGTGGCGTTCCGAGCCCATGCTACAGCTGCGGCCGGCGGGCCGCTCCGCCCATCGGTGCGCGCATGTCCCAGCCCCCAGTCCTGATCACCGGCGTCGCCGGCTTCATCGGGAATCAGCTCGCCCTGCGTCTCCTGGAGACCGGTCACCAGGTCGTCGGTCTGGACAACGTCAACACCTATTACGATGTGCGGCTGAAGGAAGCGCGACTGCACCGCCTTGCGGGCTTCGAAGGGCACAGCTTCGTCCGCCTCGATCTCGCCGACCGTGCCGGGCTCGACGCGCTGTTCCGCGAGCACGGCTTCCGGACGGTGATCCACCTCGCGGCCCAGGCCGGCGTGCGTCATTCGCTGACCGATCCGCACGCCTACGTGGCGAGTAACCTCGCCGGGTTCCTCAACATCCTGGAGGCCTGCCGCCACGGCGGAGTCGAGCACCTGCTCTACGCCTCTTCGAGTTCCGTCTACGGCGGCGTCACGGCGATGCCGTTCTCGGTCCATCAGAACGTCGACCATCCGCTCAGCCTCTACGCCGCGACCAAGAAGGCGAACGAGCTGATGGCGCACAGCTACAGCCATCTCTACGGGCTGCCGACCACGGGGCTGCGCTTCTTCACCGTCTACGGCCCGTGGGGCCGTCCCGACATGGCCGTGTCCCTGTTCACCCGTGCCATCCTGGCGGGCGAGCCGATCCGCGTGTTCAACGAAGGGCGGATGCTCCGGGACTTCACCTACATCGACGACATCGTCGCGGGGATCCAGGCGCTGGCAGGGCGGCCGGCCACGCCCGATCCCGCCTGGAGCGGCGCCGCCCCGGATCCGGGGACCAGTTCGGCCCCCTATCGGATCTACAATATCGGCAACACCGAGCCGGCGGCGCTCCTCGACATGATCGCGCTTCTCGAAGCGGCTCTGGGGCGCAGGGCGGAGAAGATCCTGCTGCCGATGCAGCCGGGTGACGTGCCGGCAACCTGCGCCGACATCGACGATCTCGTGCGCGACGTCGGCTTCCGGCCCTCGACGCCGTTGCGCACGGGGATCGACCGCTTCGTCGCTTGGTACCGGAGCTACCACGGGGTGTGAGATCCGCGCGGCGATCGCGCCGAAAGATCGAAACGCCGGGCAGGACGTGCGACCGTGCAGGGAGCCAATCCTTGCGCTCGGTGTTGAGGGAGGCGGCAACCTGGCGCAGCCATGGATCTGCACGCCGACCACGGCTTTACCAGACTAGGCCGTTGCACGCGGCGGGCAGATTCATTTAGAGCTGTTCCAGGCAGGCAAGCTCTGCCCGCAACGCTGCCGCGGCGGCGGCCAACAGGAGGAAATCCATGCGTTCACTCGTTCTCGGCGCCGTCCTTGCAGTCCTGATCCCGCTCTCAGCGCAGGCCCAGGAGGCCGGAGACGCGGCGGCCGGCGAGAAGGCGTTCGCCCCCTGCAAGGCGTGCCACAATTTCCAGAAGAACGGCGTGGGTCCCGACCTGAAGGGCGTGGTCGGCCGCAAGGCAGGCACCTACGAGGGCTACAGCTACTCGGCCGCGCTGAAGAACTCTGGCATCACCTGGGACGAGGCCAACCTGCATGAGTGGCTGAAGAACCCGAAGGCCAAGGTGCCGGGCACCAAGATGATCTTCCAGGGCTACCCCGACGACAAGAAGATCAACGACGTGATCGCCTACCTCAAGACCCAGTCCTGAGCGGCTGATCCGCGCAAGCCAGATCCGGAGGCGGCCGACCGGCCGCTTCCGGCTCTGGCCGGTCGGGTCCTAGTCCGGGAGCATCCCGGTCTGCAGGCCGAGCCTGAGCGTCACGAGATCGTGCAGCAGGTTCTTGCGACCCTCGATGTCGAGACCGGTCAGACCGCCCGCATCGTCGGGGACACAGGCAAGCTGGTCACGCAGTGCCGCGCCGGCCGGGGTCAGGAAGATGCTGACCTGGCGTTCGTCAACGCGGTCGCGGGCGCGCCGCACCCGACCCGAGGCTTCGAGCCGCTTCAGCAGCGGCGTCAGCGTCCCTGAGTCCAGGAACAGACGGTTCCCGATCTCCTTCACCGACAGGCCGTCCTGCTCCCAGAGCACCAGCAGGACGAGGTACTGCGGATACGTCAGTTCGTGGCGGCTGAGCAGGTTGCGGTAGGCGCGGCCGAAGGCGTGCGCGGCGGCGTAGACCGCGAAGCACAGCTGGTTGTCGAGACGCTGCCGCTCCCGCTGCGCCGGCTCGTCGGCACGCGCCCGCGCCGCCTGACTCGGCTCGGCGCCGCTCTGCGAAGCAGTGGGGCCTGGCATAGGAAAACTCTCTCTGGTAAAGACGGGCTCGCGTACCGGTACGTCGTCCGGCCACTCTTAGGCAGTTCGCTAAGCGTATACAATTGGGGCGTTCAACCACGGTTGGCCACACCAGCTGTGCGGGAACGCTCAGCGATCCATGAGTGGATGCAGATCGCGGACCATCGCCTTGAGCCGCTCGTCCAGAACGTGGGTGTAAATCTGCGTCGTGGAGATGTCGGCGTGTCCAAGCAGCTCCTGAACGATGCGCAGATCTGCGCCGTTCTGCAGAAGATGGCTGGCGAAGGCGTGACGGAGCACGTGGGGGCTCACGCGGTCCGGACGCAACCCCGCTGCTGAGGCCAGGGTCTTGAGGTCGCGGGCGAAGGCCTGCCGCGTGAGATAACCGCTGTCGCTGTCGGCCGGGAAAAGCCAGGGCGACTCTTCCGGCACCGCCGCGAGATGGGCCGTCATGGCGGCGCGGGCCGCCTCGGTCAGGGGGACGAGCCGCTCGCGGCCGCCTTTGCCTTTGACGATCAGGTAGCGTTCGCGGGTCGCGCCGGCCGCACGCGGCAGGGCGACCAGCTCGGAGACACGCAGGCCCGTCGCGTAGAGCAGCTCGAGCAGGCACACCATCCGGCGGCCCCGTCGGGCCGGCCCCGGTGTTTGGTCGGCGGACGCCGCCGCCTGCGCGGTCACCAGCAGCCGGTCGACCTCCGCGACGGACAGCACCTTGGGCAGGCTCCGCCCGCGGCGGGGACCGGAGACCGCGACGCTGGGATCGGCCTCGGCGCCGCCCTCGGCGTAGAGGAACTTGTGGAAACCGCGCACACAGGACAGGCGCCGCGCCGCCGACGTTGCCTTGAGCCCGCGCGTTTCGAGATCGATCAGGAAAGCCCGAAGGGTGCCGGCGTCCACGTCCTGGAGTTCGATCCCGGACCGGGCGAGATAACCGAGATAGTCGTCGAGGTCGCGCCTGTAGGCGGTCAGGGTGTTGAGGCCGGCGCCGCGCTCGGCGGCCAGCATGTCGAGATAGTCGGTCACCTCGGGACGGGGCGCTGGGACGGCGCCACTGTCCTCGGACGCGCTCAACGGCTGCCCGGCTGGAGCTTCGAGGCCGGGATCGTGACGGTCATCTCCCGCGGCGTCGGCTGGACGAAGTTCGCCAGCGCGAACATCGCCGCGAACACGAGACCCGCCAGGATCGCGAGGGTGGCAAAGAAGCGGAACAGGGTCGGCACGTCGGTCGAACCTCGGGCAGACGGCGCAGGCGGCGGGAGTGAGGGCGGGCGAAGACCTGCTCCGCGCCGCCGCGAGTGCCCGGGTTCGACCACGCGAACGCGGCGCTGACAAGGCCCACAACGACACAGCGATGCGTTTCGCAGCCCGCTTGAATCGCGCTAAGAGCCTGCCGCAGGATGCGGGGCTGCCGGGCGACGGGCGCGCGGCAGCGGATGAGGAGGCGGGGACGCCACACGGATGCGATGCAGGAGTCGATGCAGGAGGCCATGAGCGGGGAGGAGGCCGGGGAACCGATCGAGGCGCGTCTGCGCCGCGCGCTCGGCCTGCGCTCGATCGTGCTCGTCGGCCTCATGGGAGCAGGCAAGAGCACTGTCGGCCGGCGCCTGGCGAGCCGCCTCGGGCTGATCTTCAAGGATGCCGACATCGAGATCGAGGCGGCGGCGGGCCTGACGATCCCTGACATCTTCGCCATCTACGGCGAGCCGAGCTTTCGGGATGGCGAGGAACGGGTGATCTCGCGACTACTCCGGGCCGGACCGCTCGTCCTGGCGACCGGCGGGGGTGCCTATCTGCGCGAGGCGACCCGGGCGCGTATCGCGGAATCGGCGGTCTCGGTCTGGCTGAAAGCCGATCTGGATGTGCTGATGCGGCGCGTCCGCAAGCGTGGGAACCGTCCCTTGCTCCAGACCGAGGACCCCGAGGCGACGATGCGGGACCTGATGGCCGTGCGGCACCCGGTCTACGCAGCCGCCGACGTGATGGTCATCTCCCGCGAGGTCTCGCACGACCGGGTCGTCCAGGACGTTCTGGAGGCGCTGGACGCCCATCTCAGCGGCGAAGGATCGATCCCCGTTGCCGCACAGTGAGACCCCAGCGAGCACAGCGATGACCGAGCCGACGCCCCGTCCGGATCCTCTGACCGTCCACGTGCCCCTCGATGCCGGCCGCGCCTACGACATCCTGATCGGGCGCGGGCTGATCGACACGGCGGGTGCCGCCGTCGCCACCCTCGGCGCGCGCCGGGCGGCTATCGTGACGGACACGACCGTCGGTGCGCTCTACGCCGAGCGGCTGCAGTCGAGCCTGGAGCGCGCCGGCCTCCGGACCGGCGTGGTGACGGTGGCGCCGGGCGAAGCGTCGAAATCCTATGCGGGCTACGCAGAGGTGTGCGACGGCCTGCTGGCCCTCAAGGTCGAGCGCGGAGACCTCGTCGTGGCCCTGGGCGGCGGCGTGGTGGGCGATCTCGCCGGCTTCGCGGCCGCGACCCTGCGGCGGGGCGTGCGCTTCGTGCAGGTTCCAACCAGCCTGCTGGCGCAGGTCGATTCCTCGGTGGGCGGCAAGACCGGGATCAACGCCCCGCTGGGCAAGAACCTGATCGGCGCCTTCCACCAGCCACGCCTCGTACTGGCGGATACGGCCGCCCTCGACACCCTGTCCGAGCGCGAGATGCGGGCCGGCTACGCCGAGGTCGCCAAGTATGGGTTGATCGCCGATCCCGCGTTCTTCGATTGGTGCGAGGCGCACTGGCGCGGGATTTTCGCCGGCGGCCCGGAGCGCGAGCAGGCGGTCGCCTCCTGCTGCCGGGCGAAGGCGGCCGTGGTCACGCGGGACGAGCGAGAGGACGGGGAGCGAGCGCTGCTCAACCTCGGCCATACGTTCGGCCACGCCCTGGAGCGACTGACCGGCTACGACGCGGCGCGACTGGTCCACGGAGAGGGCGTGGCGATCGGCACGGCGCTCGCCTTCCGGTTCTCGGCCCGGCTCGGCCTCTGCGCCGGCCAGGATGCGGGTCGGGTCGCCAACCACCTGGCCCTCGCCGGCCTGCCGACCCGTCTGCAGGCGGTTCCCGGCGGGTGCGGCGATGCCGAGGCGATCCTCGACGCGATGGCGCAGGACAAGAAGGTCCGCGACGGCGCGCTGACCTTCATCCTCGCCCGCGGGATCGGTCAGAGCTTCATCGCCCCCGGCGTGGACCGCGCGGAAGTGGCGGCTTTCCTGCGGGATGAACTGGCGTCGGACCGGCCTCTCTGACGGGGTCCGGGGGCCGGCGCCGGCCTTGCCTAACGCCGGCTGGGCCGCTATGAGCCTGCCACGCCCGGCGCCGCTTGTCGCGCATCGGGCAGGACGCCTTCGGGGTCCGGGCCGCAATAGCTCAGCTGGTAGAGCACCTCATTCGTAATGAGGGGGTCGGGGGTTCGAATCCCTCTTGCGGCACCATTCAATCTTTTCAATGACTTTGCAGCGGTTCGGCCGGATTGTCAGACAGGAATGTCAGGCACCCCGCCGTTTCCGCAGGACGCCATCAGGCAGATTGATCGCGATCTGGAACGTCTTGAAGTCGGCGTTGTAGCCCAGGTCGGTGATCACCGGTCGGTCGGTGCCGAATTTTTCGTCCTCCTGGTATGGCTGCGGTAGGTCGATGACGTTCTGGCCGTCGTAGAGCTGGATCGCGAAGTGACCGGTCGCGTGCAGATTCGCGAGCACGATGCTGCCGTACTCGATCCGGTCCTCCAGCGGCATGGTCGCGAGGCGACGGACTCGCGGGCTATCGTCCGGCTCCGCTTTATAGTCCTTCAAGGCCCGCTCGATCAGCTCGCCCTGGCTCAGCCCCAGCGCCTCGGCCGTTTGCTTCAGTTCCTGGACCGTCTCGGGCCGAAGGCGGACGGTGTAAGGCTTGGTCGACTCTGGCACGGCTGGCTCCAACGTGTACGTGAACGTATACGTACACTAGGCCGACCGATCGTGTCGGCATAGCCCGGATCCGGGTCGTCCACGGGTTTACGTGTACGTCGACGTATACGTCTCCGGACGGTTGACCGAACTGGCCGGACGATTCCCGTCTGACACTTGCAATCGTACAAAAACGGGGTATATTCGGATTCAGGCTGGGTGACCCATGTCCGCTTTACCCGCGGGTCCAATGGGGATAGAAGCTCCGATGCGCCAATGCGTGCGCGTCGTCGAGAAGCCTATGCCGTCGTAGCGCTCCAGCACACGAAAAAGCCCCTCTGCCTGCCAGGGCAAAAGGGGCTTTGGTCGTTTGCAGACTTGGTGTGGTGTCTAAGCAGCGCCCACCATAATCGAGGCCGACTCGACCCGCAAGCCCTGTGCAGCGGGAACGGGAAAGCTTTGCGCGACGCGGCTCACCAGGAGTGAGACCGTGGACCCCCATCGAAACCGCAAGCTCTACGGCCTGTACGATGCAACCGCGTCGACCAAGGCCAAATCGCCCGAGTGCCGGGACCGGTACGTCGGTTGCTCCAACGCGCTCATCGCGCGGTGCGGGGAGCACGCGACTTTCGCGCTCACCCGCAAGTCGCTAGCTGAGATCAGCGGCTACCCAGAGTCACAGACCCGGTACACCCTGAAGCATTTCGAGGCCACCCGTCTGATCGTCCGGATTCCGGGTCAGGCTCGGTCCCCCGGTAGCCTTCTTTCGGATCCGCTGCGCTACCGCTGGTCGGATTGGGCCATTGCCAACCTCGGCGTGGGTGGTTTTCCGGGTCGGATTTCGTCCGAAAGCGTCAGCGACAGGTCGAAATCCAACCCGCAATCCAACCTGGATTCAGCCAAATCCAACCCGGAATCCGACCAGGGAGTATATAACTCTCACTTCCCTCTCCGTTGTCACTCCGAGGGAAGTGAGAGTTCTCTGGTCGGTAAAACCGACCAGTCTCTGGTCGGATTTGAAATCCAACCCAGAAATCCAACCAAGGCCAAGGCCAAGGGCGCTTTCCCGCCCGCGCCGCCCGGCTTCGCCGAGACCCGCAGCCTGACGCTGCTGCCGCGGCCCGAGGGGGCGCGCGGCGACTACGAGGCCGTGCTGATCCACCTGAACCGCGCCGACCAGCAGCGCTGGGAGCGGGAGCACGCCGACGAGATCTGCGACCCGGAGCTGATCCAGGCGATCGACCCGGACCGGCACGCGGCGAACATGGCCTTCATGCGCCAGATCCTCGCCAAGGCAGGTCGCCCGATGATCGAGTTCGGCGAGGACCCCGCCTCCTACCGCGAGCGTGATCAGACCCTGGCTCAGCAGCGCCGCGCCGCCGAGAAAGCCGCGATGAAGCGGCAGAAGGACCGCGAGACCAAGAAAACCGGCGCGTACAGCCCGGCCGCCCAGGAGGCGCGGGATCGCTGGGCGCTGAAGAAGGAGGAGGCCGCGCAGGAGGCGTCGTTCCAGGATCAGCTCCGTGCCCGTGCGCGCCAGAGCGAGGCACAGGCGGCCATGGTGGCTCGGGCGCTCCAGGATTACGCCGACGCGAAGGCTGCCGGTGAGGACCCCTCTGAGGCCCGTGAGCGCTGCCTGGAAGGCGTCGAGCGCCTCATCCACTGCGGCGGGATCCCGCCCATGCGGAAGCAGCCCCCACCGCCCGAGCCGCCGTTCCCGGTCGGTCGTGAGGAGGCGTATCCCGAAACCTGGGAGGCAAATGTCGCCTGATCTGTTAACCAAGACTTGCTGGAGCACTTGCAAGAATATGAGAACGGGGTATAGTAGGATAGTTCTCCACAACTGTGCCCTTGTGCTTCTCGCAAGGCTCCGGCATCTTGGTCTCACACACAGGAGACCAGTAATGAGCCGTGCCGAAGAAGCCTACCTGCGTCGCGAAGCCGCGAAGGCCAAACTCAAGCTGCTCAACAAGACCGAGCGCGAGGTGATCGCCCTCCACGAGCAGATCCGCCGGAGCATCGGATCCTTGGAGCAGTACCGCCGGGAGGAGTGGTCCGCGGCAGAGTGGGGGAAGAAGAACGCGCTGGTCGCCAAGCTGAAGGCGAAGCGTCTCCTCGCCCCCACGCCAGAGAAGCTCGCGGAGATCCGCCGGCACCTTCTGGAGCAGATCGTGTGGGAGAACGCCTGATGAAAGTCATGATCGAGATCACCGACCTGGACAACGACGCCCTGGTCAAGCTGCTGAACGAGGGTCTCCAGGAGGCCTGCGACCGCGGGCTGATCCACACGCTGATCATGGCGGACGAGAACGAGGACGAGAGCCGGCACCGGTACGGCACCGCGCTGGGCTGCGGGGTCTACGAGAACCCGGACCAGGGCGACGCCCCGAATCTCGCGATCACCGTCCTGGTCGAGCAGGGCCAGCCGAACATCCGCGTCCTCAAAGCGAGGGAGACGGTGTGATGATCAACCGCGACGACCTTCGCTACGAGGCGACCCAGACCACGGTCCAGCGCACCCTGACCCGGGAGCAGCGCGAGCGGTTCCGCGGCATCGATTACCACCACGGTCACCTGACCTACCTGCTGGTGACCGATCAGGCCGCCATCGACGCGGCTGAGAAGCTGTGCGAGGCGGGCGAGGCACCGCACGACGCCTACTTCGATGAGGTCTATTGGGACAACCACACGACCTACTACGCCGACACGCACGAGCCGATGGATCGGGACAACCCTCGCCCGTGCGCCGCCTGTCGGATGCCGGTCGTGGTCGGTGAGCCCGATCCCTGCATCGGTACGCTGCCAGGGGTGCTGGGTGCCTGCTGCGGTCACGGCGGTGTCGAGTCGAGCTACGTCTGCTTCGAGAACGGCTTCTTCCTGCACGGCTTCAATCGGATCACCTACAGGAAGCAGAGCGACTCATGACCGACGCCGAGACCCGCCCTCCGGGCGAGCTGCGCCAGAAGATCCGCGCCATGATCGACGCGATCGATGCGCATCTCGCCGGACGCGGCGCGCGGGATTCGTTCTCCGGGCTCGACCGGAAGACGCTCACCGAACTGCGCGAGATGTTCTGCCGTAAGGAACGCGACCTCATCGACGGGGGCGAGTGATGGCCACGACCCCCAGAGACGAGAACGATCGGCAGTGGCGCATCACGGTGATCGGGAGCGACGGCACGCCGCAAACGACGAAGGGAGTGAGCTGCACCGGGTTCTCCGGCGCTGTCGAGTTCGCCACCATCCTGATGGAGGGCTACCCAGGCTGCTGGGTCAACATCGAGATCGACGAGGAGCGGGAGAAGCTGGAAGACTATTTCCGCATGGGCTGGGAGGCCAAAGAGCGGAACATCGCCTGGGACGCCAGCCAGAAGGACAAAGTGTGATGACGCGCCGCTCCGAGATGCTTGAAGGCACCGCCTCGATTCGACAGGCCGACATGTCGCTTGACACCATCCTGGCCGACCAGAGATCCGACAAGAAAGCCAGGGCGCTGGTGAGCCGATGCGTGATCAAGAGCGACCTCGTGACCGCCGGCTCGAAGCGGTTTCGGCCCCGACCTAGGGCTGCTCGTCGCCCGGTTGCCTGAATCGTTTCCGGGGCTTCTTCATATGCTCCGGGACCGGCCAGTGGAGCTGAATCTCGCACTGCGCGGCCTCGGTAGACGTAGCCACGAGCTGACCGTTCGCCCCGAGGCCGTAGCCCTGGGGGATGTCGACCAGAGAGGCGTGGCTGAGATCCTTCGCCTGCTGCGGCCCGCTGGAGTAGAGCTGGCGCACGCGCAGCAGGAAGTCGCACTGCGCCTCCAGGCTGATGATCGCGTCGCAGAGCGCCTGAATCTCGGCCTCTGTCACTTCTTCTTCGACGGCTTCTTCGAGGATCCGGCGAACAGGTCGGCAAACTTCGGCATCGGAGCCTTCGGGGCCGACATCTTGGCGACCGGGGCGGCCGGGCCCTTGATCGAGGACTTGGACTTCGGGGCCTTTGTGGCTTCCGGAGAGGTGGGTTTCTTCATACCGATATTTACCCCAAGATTCAGGCCACATTAAAATCACAATTCAACAATTGCAACAACCGTATTCCATATGCTTAAAGCCGTTCATCGCCAGCCGATCATTGTGGCTGAACGATTCATTAACAACGGACGATTCATATAAAACGATTCATTAAGGACATTCGATTCAATGGATGCGACGACGATTCCTCCGCACGTCTTTGACGAGCTGGAGCGGCAGGTAATTGCGCTGGTCACGGTCACCCCGCCCGGCATGGAGCCGATGCACGGTGTGGTGAGTGCAGCGCCTCAGTTCATGCTCGCGCTGACGCGGCGTGAGGATGCGCCGAAGCCCTCGAAGGCGCAGTACAAGAAGGCGGAGATCAAGGCTCTGGCCCGGTCTGCGGCCATCTACATGGTCGAAGAGGACCATGACCACATGAGCGGCTGCCTCAACCGGCTGGCTGAGCTGACTGGCTGGACTCGTATGGAGATCGTCCTGGACGAGGCGGCTGTGCCCACGGTGACCCGGTCGAAGCGGTCGTACGCGCAGATGTCCGACTTTATCGACGCGTCCTGTGAGACCGCTGGGTACGAGACTGTGGATGGTCTAAAGGCCTACGAGACCGATGCACCCGTGAAGCAGCGGGTGCAGTGATGCCCGCACCTCACGAGATCGGGCCGTTCCCCCAGAAGGCGCAGCTCACCGCGATCCAGCTCGCCCTGGTCGACAACGGGCCGGTGCCCAAGACCACCAAGACGGGACGCAAGTCAAACGGCGCTCGCCACAAGCTGATCATCGAGGCTTACGACCAACCGCTCGCGACCTTGAACAAGAAGGTCTACTTCTGGAAACGGAACATCGGTCTGCGCGGGCCCAACCCGTTCCTCACCCTGATCGACAAGCAGCTCGGCCAGGGCACGATTCAGAAGGACTATCACACGCTCCTGGGGGATGTCGTGACAGGAATCCCCTTGGATGAACGCGACGGCTACATGTTCGGACAGGTCTGGGAGAACAACGACGGGTGGCGGTTCTTCCCGTTCCAGTACGTCGTCGTCAAGATGCCCAAGGGCGACGACAATCCCGTGGTCTGGATCATGAACTACTCGGAAGAGATCTGCACGGATCGGATGAACACGTACTTCTCGAACCGAAACGTCACGCATACCGGATACATCGAGTTGACGGCCTAACCATAGATATCTGGAGTAGATATCTGCATCGAAAGATGTCTACGTAGATACCTACGACAGATATCTATAGTTAAGGCTTTCGCCTCGACTCGATGTCTATGTGTCGGCTCGCGCCTCGATGTCTATTCGAGTCGCTACCGCTCTCGATGTCTACGAGATTTCTATCCGTTGCCTCGATCCCTCAGCAGCGCGAAACTCGATTCGAAAACCAAAGAATAAGGTCGAGCCAGAAAATCAGGGAATGGGGCGCGATCAAGCGCCGAAGACAAGGATATATACGGGTCAAGGCCCCTCGTGTATAAAGAAGGGGTTAAAAATCCTTAAACGTGTAGCTCCAGAAAGCCCCACAATACAAATTCAATCGTAGTCGAACTTCTAAAATTTGATTAAAAGCCAGACATTTTCAGGCTCATTTTTAAGAGATTTTCGTTATGCCAAACTATGTGACGAACAGGCTTATCCTCTTTGGTCTCGCCGAGGAGGTCGCGCGCTTCAAATCCACCTGCATCCGCCAACAGCGCAATGATGATTTGGACGAAGCGAGCTTTGATTTCGAAGCTCTGGTTCCAATGCCGTCTGAGATATTGGCCACGCTTGACGACGACACAGAAGCTGCCAAGGCCCAAGCGCTTAACGCGACTGGCTTCGACAATTGGTACCCTTGGGCTCTCGCGAGTTGGGGTACGAAGTGGAACGCATCCTTTCTCGCGATTCTGAACGACGAATGCGACCTGTTGGATCTCACGTTTGACACGGCTTGGAGCAGCCCTGAGCCGATCTTCCAGGCTCTTGCGGCACAGTACCCACGACTGAAGGGCTACGTTTTGGGGGCAGACCCGATGATGGATTGGTCCGTCTTCGGTATGCTCGACCGTGGCGAATATGTGTCCACATACTCGGATGCAGCCGAGCTGAGCTTGCTGATCGAGGATTGTACGTTCAATCCTGAACTAAGCCGGGTCAGCGCCCACGCGCTGGTGCAGGATTGGCCGAACATCACGTCGAGCAGCCTTGCTGGGCAGGCGACGCTTAGCCCCGTGGCCGCGGCAACCGCTTCTATGAAAGCGGCGCTCCCTGCAGAGGTTGTGGTGAAGCTGGAATTTGCAGCCGCTCATCGTGATCACTCGGCGGCGTTTACGTACTTCAATGCCACAGAGCTCGACGATACCACACTACCTGATCTTGCCTTCTTTACGACTCACGATCGTTGCCGAACCGAACTCGATCTGAAGTTGCTGGAGGAACTTGCTGACACGGTACGTGCGGAAGCTTTGTCCATCTCTTCTCGAGATGCAGGACTCTCCGGCCTCCAAGCAACGGCCGCACGGCTTGCCGAGCGTTGCGGCGACGAGGGACTATACTCTTGGGCGGCCTTGGCAATGTACCGTCCTGGTGTCAAGCTCGACATGGGCGATATCGGGAGCCTACGAGCTGGATTCGCTGGGTATGCCGGTCGGCTCTACAATGAGGCCGTCGCTCACCTGACTTGTCGTGCGGCCGGACTTCGACAGCCGTTGCTCACTGCTGCTGTGCAGGGAGCCTGAGCAATGGCCAAAGCAATCCGCACCAAGCCTAGCAAGTCCAGCCGCGCGACCGTGATGGAACTCGCGGACAAGGGCATCCTCTTCGGCGAAAGAATTGGGATCAGTCACATCATCCGAGCCGCAACCGGGCGAGTCGAAGAGCAAGGATTTGATCTGTACGAGTTCAACTCAGAGCGCGAGCGTCCGTTGAACTTCCACCCCAATGCACCGAAATGTTCAGCTTGGGTTTCCTACGGCTCTGGGCGGGCGCGGCTCACAGCCACCTACGGGAACAACCGTTGGCTTGGAACGCCCTACGACCTCTCGTCCATCTTCCCCGAAAACTGTCTGGCGGACCAACTGCTACGACAGCCTGACACACGCGACAAAACTGGAGTCCCGCTTGGCGAGAAATTCTATGGCGACGCACTCCTTGTGACCGACATTCGCCAGCACTGGATTCTGAGTCGCCGTCAAGCTGAGGAAGGGGAGGTTGAGTTCTTCAACGAATCTCTGAGCACGCCGCGCACCCTGTGCAGGGGCTGGAATAAGTACACGCCGCGGATCTTCTTCCACGAGGAGCCGAATGAAGACGACTTGATCTTCATGAAGCTCAGATTCGGCTAGAAAAGAGAACGTAGGTCATAGGGTTGATGGGGGTGATCTTATCCCTCGTCCGCGAGTGTCCATGGCAAAGATTCTGACGCTCACACTAGCCGGTTTAAATCTGCTCCTCCGAACCGCTGCAGCTGGATTTTAACTGCATCGAGTATGCTCAACCGCGCGGTGGTGGAGACCTCCAGCGAGCGGGTGTGCGCTTGGCGGAGGATCCTTGCGAAGAACATCCTCCGGGAGGTCGACCCTCTCAGAAGCTCTTCCCTAAAGCGGGTGATGGTATGCGAGTCGTAGGTGTGAGGCGCGCGCTGAAGCGGCCTCGGCCTTCGGCGGTGGTGTGCCGTCGTCGGTCCTCAATGACGGAGAGCTGTTCCCTGATCGAGGCTCCTCGGCAGGCCCAGAGTGGTGCAAGGCACGATCTTTCAGGTTCTTTCAAACTGGACCGACATCGTCTGGATCCATGCCGGCGAGCTTTGCGGCTTCGGCAGGGCCTCGCTCGCAAAGCTCGAGGCCATGAGCGTCGACAGCGTCGCCGATCTCCGCGACTTCAATCGCCGGCTGGTGCGCAAGGCGCTGAGCGTGGTCGGCGAGCGCATCATCCACGAGCTGCGCGGCACCGCCTGCCTGCCGCCGGAACTGGTGCCCGCCCGCCGGAAGGGCTGCGCGGTGACACGGTTCTTATCGGGCGGAGTCAGCGACGGGGAGAGCTTGGACGAGGCGCTCGCCGCTCATGCCTCGCGGCTCGGCAAGAAGCTGCGCCGGTACGAGCTCGGCACCGATCACGTGACGGTCTTCTACCACACGAGCGAGCACGACCGCGGCGAGCCGATGCGTTCGGTCTCGACGGTAGTGAGCCTGCCCGAGGCGACGAATGACAGCCTCGCCCTGATCAAGGCGGCGACTCGCGGCGTCGCCAAAACGTGGTGCGAGCATGGGCAGACCTCGTGGCGCTACTCCAAAGCCGGGGTGGTCACCACCGATCTTGTTCCGCTCATTGATAGCCCAAGGGCACTGATCGGCCGGCTCAATCGGGAGCGGTCGGGACCGTTGATGGCGGCGCTCGACGCCTGCAACGCTCGCTAGGGACGGGGGCCGTCGTCCCCGCCCGCACCGGTCTCGCGAAAGAGCGCGCGTGGATCACGAAGTTCGAAATGCGGACCCCGCATTATACCACGCGGGCGTCGGATCTGCCGGTCGCCTGCGCGTGAAGGGCTGCAGTCAACTTAGTGCTGGCTTGCAGCTAAGCTCTCGAGAGGTATGATCGCGCTGGTATCGGTGCTTGCAGCCTGGATGCGTCGATGAGTGGTTCTTACAATGGCGGCGGCACAGTTTTTCGTATCGGCTCATGCAGCGCAGGCTTCAAGCGATCGATACAACCTACCCTTCCGGCCTCATTGAACAAGAAGCAGACCACCGCAACTTCCAAATTCCCCGCCTTTCAGCCAATCGACGGCGGTTCATTGAGGAAGCTGCGAGAGCAGAATTCTCGGGCCAATCGATCGAGATCCCCGCAGGGATAAAACTAGAAATTGAGAAACACGGATCGCTTGCGAAATGGATCGCCGCTGACTTTGTGCGTAAGGCAGCCTACGACAATTGGCTCAGCATTTTTTCCGGCAAGCATAAAATACCCAAACACAAACGTAAGTCACATCCGTTGCGCCCTAAATCGACGCCGCCCCAAACGTCTTGATCGCTGCTCAAGGGCGGCTTCAGCAACGCGTGGGGGCTGTGAGCATGCCGGCCTTCGTACGCCGTGGGCCCCAGGAGCGATCTCGACGAATGGCTTACAATCTCGTGTCGAGCTCTTCTTTTGGCTTCTTGACCGTAACTCGGCCCCACTGGGCGAGCCGATGGAGATCCAGGCCTGAGGATTGATCTGGGGCGGACGATTTTGATGCCGGCTGAATGTCCCGGTTATTACCCCGTGGCTGCCGCTGATGACGCTCAGCCCTTAGGCTGTGCGGCCCCGGAGTGTGAACTGCTGGCACGTGGGGCCTACCCCGGCCGTTCTGTTTGGGCTTGGGTAACTTAGTCCGTCTTGCAACGCCGGCGGTGTTGGCCTCGCGGAGCGCGGCGAGTTGCTCCTTCACCGACGGCGGAGGTGTAGGCCGGAAGAACAGAATCTTCAGGAGCAGATAGACGCGGCGTTCATTCCATACCAAGCCACATGCCGTTCGGCTGCCGGTCGCGTTGAGATATTCGGCCATGCTGGCAAGCGATCTGCGGCCGACATCCCAAGCGGCGCGGACCAGCGGCAACATCCGCTTGCCGAAAGCCGAAACGTCCATTCCTGGGACGTGATAGTTGCACACCTCCTCAGGCTGCATCTGGGTTGCGATGGGAGGCTGTTGCCAGCACTCCAGGAAGCTGTCCCAGTCGCCCCTTCGCAGCAAAGCCGCTTCCCACTGAACCGGCGACAGATTCCCTGCCGGCTGCAACGGAATGGCCACGATCTCCCTGCCAACCGTAGCCACACGAGGTTCCATAGCGTCGAGGTCGAAGAACGACACCTCGTCGCTTCGAAGCCCGACGACTTCGCCCTCGTTGATCGGCGGGTGCCCGCGGAACGTGAGCAACTTCGGCTGCGGATCTTGAGTGAAGCAAACCCGTAAATCGGTGCGATTCTCGGCCCGGTGAACGTGCTCGACGATGCCATACCACCACTCGTCAGGCGCTATTGCGCCTGCCTTCCGAAGCGCCTCGGCGATTTCGGTACGGGCACCCCGGCTCCGGAAGCCAAGCTTTGTCGCGCCTGATGGAGCGCGATTGTCCGTGCAGGGGTGCTTGGTCCAAAGCGGAGCGAGCTCGTCGAAAAAGACCCGGCTGCCGTACTGGTTCTGGTAGTAGAACACTCGATCATTACAGCGGGGGCAACGCGCGTTGTGGTTGATGAAGCAGGCAGCGCGGCTCTTGTCTGCGCCGTGCTGCTTCAGAACAAGTTGTGCGTTCGCTCGATCGCTGTTCCAGATGACCACAGCGGTTCGACCGTAGCTCGCGCACCAGCCGCATCCGCATGACGGGTAGTGATTGAACCCAGGCATCCGACAGTATCCGGCTCGCTCTAATACCCTCAGGGAGACGTTTGGTCGCTGTAGCCTTCCAGCGAGGGAAAGCTTGGGCTTCCCGGCGTCCAAAACTCCACGCTGTCGGAGTGCATTTCGTAGAATTCACGGTCGACCGTAACCCGGACCGGGTTTTGCAGATCGCCGTCAATATACCGGAAGTCGCTGGCGTCGAGCGGTTTCGCGTCCGCTCCAGCTGGTAAGAGAATGGGCGTCTCGAGGATATTGCGGAGATCTTCTAGCGAGAGCGGTGAGGCGTTCTGAGGCGGCAAGTCCAGCTCATCATCGGCGAACTCGTCCAAATCGACGGCCGTACCCTGCGCCTCGCTGATCGAAAGCTCCACGTTGCGGACTGCACCGTCTCGTGCTGCAGCCCCACTTAGGACGGTGGACTGGATCATTCCTGGGAGGCGCGCGAGAATAGGTTGGAGCCCGCCGACGACACTGGTAAATAGATTGATGCGTTGACGAAGTGCGGCATAAACATCCGCCTCAACCGTATCCTTGTAGTGAAGGTTCGAGATGCGGATGTCGACAAATTTCTGACCAAGGCGGTCAATGCGGCCGATGCGCTGTTCAACTCGCATTGGGTTCCAAGGCATATCGTAGTTTACCAACGCCCCGCAATACTGGAAGTTAAGCCCCTCTGCGGCCGCGTCTGTACACACCAGGATCTCGGCGCGCCCGTCTTTGAACCGACGCTTGACTTCCTCGCGTGAGATGACCGTCCAACGCCCGTCATTCGCTCTGATCTCGCCGCCGCGTCCTGAGAAGCAAATGACCGAACGATTGGTCATGGTCACGAGGTGGTCGCGGAGAAAGTCCATTGTGTCGGTGAACTGCGTAAACACGATTGCCTGTTTGTAGCCGACCGTTTTGAACTCATCGAGCTCATCAACAAGCTTCTGAGCTTTGGTGTCGACCGGTAAACGTGAGATAGCATCAATGATTGCGGTGATCTCATCGCTCTCTTCAGCGACGAGAGCCTTGATGCCATCTGCCTGGGCCGCCTCAGCTTCGATCTCCTCGCCAGCTTCGACTTGATCGGCGACATCTTCTTCCGCGCGAAGTTCGTCCAAGAGCGACACCTGGCCTGCGAGACGTGCAGCCCTTGCCTCGAGGGTCATGCGAAGCGCTCGAAAGCTCGATGCAAGCCGACGGCGATATATCGTCATCACGAAGCCGACCGCGTTGCGGTCCTGTGAAGACGCACGATCGTATACCGTCGAGATATAATCCTCGACCCGCTTGTAGAGCGCAGCCTCCTCGAATGAGAGATCGATGAAACGGTCGTTCACCTTGCGGGTCGCGACGGGCGTCGAGATTTTTCCGGCCTTGTGGTAGGCGCGCAGAAGTTCGCGCGTATGCCTGGAAACAAGAGATCGCACCGGAGTCGACCGCTTGATGAGGATGGCTGCGGCCTTCCTTTCATCAGGCGATAGAGAGCGCCTCGGGATAGACGATTTTTCCCTCAGCGCCTCCAGCACCTTCTTGGCTTTCAAGCCGCTGAGCTTTGCCCACCGCTGCGCGTCTTCGCGGCTCATTGGTTGGAAGAATGTCTCGTTCGCTCTGAACAGATAGGCGAGCCGTTCCAGCCGGTCGTTGGGCAGACTTCCTGCCGCGACATCGCGGAAGAAGCTCTCAAATGCATCGGCCGTCCACTCCGGAGGCATTCCAAGGAGCTGGAGCAGGTCCCAGAGTTCGACCGGGTGAACCTGCATCGGCGTTGCCGTCAGGAGTACCAGGCCCTGCGTCCGGTCCTTTAGGCTGCGAAGCAGCCGCAGGAGTGCGTTGGGACCACCATCCTGAGCGGTTCCAGCACCTCTGCGGCGAGCGTGGTGCGCCTCATCCACGATTACGAGGTCCCAAGGATCCGCCTGGAACAGAAGCTCGGGCTGTCGATCCTTACGCCGAGCCAAGTGGCTCGACATCAGAACGAACGGCTCCTTGTGCCACTCGGCCCGGGAGACATCTCGTTCAAGCCCTTCCGGACGAGCTGGAGTCCGGAGCCATGAGAGCTTCTGGCCATCGTAGATGGGCCAGTCGAGGTTGAACTTCTCGCGAAGTTCGAGCTGCCATTGTTTGCAAACAGACTTAGGAGCGAGGATGAGCACCCGCTTTGTTCGCCGGGCGAGCCAGGCCTGGCGCAACAGGAGGCCGGCCTGGATGGTTTTGCCTAAGCCGACTTCGTCAGCGATCAGCAGCTTAGGCGGCCACTGCTGATACAATCGATTGAAGGCCCGGATCTGATGAGGCCACGGATCGACCGTGGAAGTGACCTCGCCGACCCTTTCGCCCCCATTCGGCTGCATCGCGGCAGTCGCGATCCGGTGCCAGATCTCAGATCGTTCATCCGTCGGCGAGTTGGCAAGCGGCTGATCAGTTACGTCGTTAATTGCGCCGTCGTCGACCTTGGAATGGGATGACGAGGAGCCCACAAACGACTTGAAGCCGTCGGCCTGTTCGAGGCGACGAGGCAGCCGGTCCGGATCGGGCAGGAACCGAAGTAGATTTTTCTTTACCGCCTCTCCCACGTCGAGTGTCATTGTTGACTCGGCTTTATCTACCCAGATCTTGGCGAAGTTATCTTCTTCGTCGTCAACATAATCCTTCTGGCCCCATGAAGTGAATACAGAGAAACTTTCCCAGTTCCGCTTCCAACCCTGGTAGGTCTCATTGATGCTGCCCGTGAAAGCTATGCGATCCCCAGCCTTGTCTTCGAAGATGCCCGATTTCTCGTGGAAGATGACATCTGCCGATATTGGCTTGCGCTGCTTGTCGCAAGGTATGCAGACCTTCACTTCAAGGTGTCCGTGGGCAACCATCCACGCTAATAGTTCAAGCCCATCGACGATCTTTTGATCGTCGCTCTCCAGCGGGGAGGCGAGAAGGTGATGTTCCACAGTTGATCGGAGTGGCAGCCCCTTCTCGATGGCCTTGATCTCGGGTTCGTTCAATGTGCAGCCGACGCACATGCGCATCACGCCGCCATTGAGGACAAGGCTTTCAATGCCGCGTGCGGCCAGCGCTAATGCCGGTGCACTGAAGTAGCCGGTCAGCCTGTGGTAGCGTATCGCACTCCGAAGTGCAGGCACGTAGAATAGCCCGACGAGATCACCGTCGTCCGGCGTGTATTTCCTTTGCCATGCCGTACCTTGGAGCACAGTCACGCTGCAGCGACCTCAGTGGCAGCTTCCGCGGCTTCCTTGGCGAAGAGCTCGAGCTGCTTCGGCTGATCGATAGCCTCAGCGAATGCTACGCGCCGAAGCCTTTCTAGAGCGTCGAAATCGTCAGCTGAAGCCCTTGCATCTCCGGTTGCTACGTCGAAGCCAAGGAAGCCCTTCGAGGGCGGCAGGACTTCCAGCACAGCCTCGAGCGCGTTTAGGAAGGAGGGGTCCGCATTTAGGCGATTTCGCACGAGGATTTCGCGGGCATCCTCGATCGTCCGTGTACGTGCGAGATGCGCGGCATGATGGATGACATCGATCATGCCACGCGAACCGTCGGTGGGGCCGAGTGAGCCTTTGGCCGCCCTGGTCGCGCTATCCCAAATCCGGAGATCTGAACCCTTTTTCGCAGAGGCGTCCAACGAGGCTGTCAAGATCGATACCGACTGCACGTGCCAGTCGAAGCGCTTCGTCGTAAGCGAACACAGGTGCTTTGAACGCATCCCATGCGAGCACAAACCACGACGTGGCTGGATCAAGGTCGTCATCGCCGCGCATGTGCATGAGCTGATTCAGCCGCCAAGTCTTCACTTCGCGGCGTGCCGCTTCAAGCGCATCCTCCGGCGTGACCGCGTACGGATCGAATGTTTCCTCAAAGATTTCAGCCTGCTTCCGCCGCTTGCGCGAGGTAAGTTCAGGACGGGGCGTTCCTCGCTTCAACGGCCAGTGTTTAGAAAATTCCTCTAGTGCTGGCCCAAAGCTGGCTAGATAAAGATCGACACCTGTAATGCCGCTCGATTGGAAATCCGGAACACGCCTTCTAACCGCAGACGCGACCAGAGGCTCGACGTCTTCCCAGTAATTAGCGTCGCCTTCTGTCGTTGAAGCGGATCTAGGGCGGCATACAAGGAAGACAGTCGAATTCGCAGCGGACTTGTCCTTGATGTGTAGCGAACCTTCGGCTTCCGTGTTGATTGGCCATGACGCTGAAATCGAAAAGCCAGCTTTCATCAGACCAGCCGTAAGTGCGTCCCAAGCACCTGTTGCCTTATGAGTGAACATGAGGGTCATCACGCCCTCCGGTTTGAGCGTCCGCCGACACTCCTCGAATATGCGAGACATGCGCTCTTGATAGTCTCGGCCGGCTAGTGCCCTTGCACCCTTTTGGCCACCGAATTTAGAAGGATTAGCGACGGCCTCATTTTCCTTGTCGGTTAGATATCTTAAAAAATTTCAGGAACAACATGACCAGCTGTGCGCTTGAGCCATACGTAAAAGTAGTCTGAGAGCTCAGCATACATGACGTTATCATAGTATGGCGGGTCCATAACCACGACGTCGACCGATGCGTCGGGCACATGTTGAAGGTCTTCCCCAGACCTACAAGTCACACTTAGGGCAACATCGTTTCTTGATTTCGTTAAAGAGATGAGGTCAGTTGTGGAACCGACTAGATCTGAAAGTTCGTCAATGCATTTTGCGGTTTGTTCTATGGCCCAATCGAAACCCACACCCGCAACGAGCGGTGTCATTTCTGCATGCGACCAACAAAACGCAAAATCATGTCTATTAAATGTATTCGCGGTCACCTCCCGAACCGACATCCAAACTGACATTCTAGAGTTATAATTTAACATCTTATCTAAGCTGAGGGCCAAATACACGAAGGCAGCCTTGGTCAACTCGGAAAGACCATTTGCTTCCGATTCGGCAAGCATGGTTTGGTAGATCTCTACGCTAGTAGCGTGGCCTATAATTTGTCGAGGCCCAAACAGATCGCGCCACCGACTATGACCATATCGGATTGGCTCAGCCGTCTTGACTCCAGCTGGAATTGCTTCGCTAGGAAGCTGATCGAACGCTTCCCACGCTGCCATCTTATCTTGCAACCGCGCCTGTATATCAGAACTGTTCTGGTCCTTCTTGGCGGGGAGCGCGGTATCCTCGCTCCCACTTGTCCTTTCCGCGCTTGCCTGTCTTAGTGCGCGTCTCAATGCGCCTTTTGAATACTACGGTATAGAGTTGCTCGCCCATGCCGCCAGTTTGAGCCTGACGCTTGATTTCGTCACCGCTTACTATGCGTCCGCAATCCGGAAATGGGCACGTGCCATCGCCGTCTGCCACCGTCCCTATTGAATGATCCGCAGGCGACGAGACGATCTCAAACGCACAGATCCTCTCCTTGCTGCCCGGTCCAGCGTCGCATTTCGGCTGTAGTCGCACTCCTAACCCGTTCGGTGTTAAGCGCCAGTTTGGGGAAAGCGGAATGAGGCCTTCACAGTAGGGGCATCGAATCGTTCTTGCCCAAAGAAAGTTTGTGGAAAAGCAATTTGGTTCAGGTTCAGGGGGAAAAAGCGGGGCAAGAGCATCTTCGCGCCGCTTGATGAATGACGCAGCTAGACGACGATACTCCTCAGAGACAGTTTTCCCGAATTTTTTGGGTACTCGATGGTAGCCTTCTGTACCAGCACGGCAACTGGATTTAGGTCATTTGACAATGTCGAGATGCCGAGCCGGACAGCCTCGAAGGGGATGCTCCCTCCTCCTGCAGTGGGATCGAGCACGACTGGGTCAGCGCGACCCGCCGTCTGTAATTGATTCTTCTAGATATGATTGATCATCCGCGTTTGGAACGTAACTAAATGCTCTAGGATAAGTGTAAGCCTCACCTTCAAATCGTTTCCCGGAACGTTTTGCTGCGTCGATCCTTCTTCGGCTCGCAACGGGATCTCCGTGAATCCCAATAGCGTGCATGAATTTGCTACGATCGGCATCTGCAGGGAGAAGCGAAGCAAGAATAGCGGCGCGGGAAGCGACCAGCGGGCGGCGAGCCCACCATACATGAAGGTAATACGTTGGAGGCAGGGCCGTCATAGACCTTCGTTCGCGTACACTCTCCTCTCCTATCGCTGCAATAGGAAGCCAATGTTCTATCAAGCGCGAGTTTGACATCAAGATTTCTTCGGATCAGTCAGCAAAATGCGAAGAGCGGTGAGGACGCGCCTAGGATTGCGTCTATGGACGGCCATTCCGAGCCAGTAGGCCGCCTCCTCACGACCCATCGCATCAACGCCCTCGGCGACAAGACGCATGGCGTCGCGACTACGCATCGGAGCCAACGTCCTGAAAAGCAGTGCAAGACGTAAGGCGGCGTCTTCTTGTAGCGTCGAATTGGCTCCCTCAGCCGGCATGACGTCGATCCTGACACCAACCTCCTTGAGCCTTTTGAGTACGCGATGCTCGACCAGCTCGAAGTTTCGGCCTCGCAGCCCAGCTACCCTGATTGGGGCAGTGACTTGGGGTGTTGCAGCGGAAGGCATCTGCCAGACTTCGACCTCGGTATCAGCGGGCCCATGTCGTCTGGCTCGCAGTTCGTACCTGGGGAGCGTCCTAGGCGTCACCATAGATTCAATCTCGCGGTGTTGGGCACGCATCACTTCACCTCTGCCCTTGCCTCGACGTAGGCCGCCGCGCTTGCGAACTTCGTTAGTTTCTCGATGAACTTCTCAACCGGATCGCCATCGAGTGCGAGCCCACTATCGAACTCGAAATCCAAAGCGGCATTCAATGTTGCTTCCTTGGCAGCCTTGAATTGGCGCTCGAAATAATCACGCACTGCCGATGCGTCTGTTGTGCTTCCGCTGAACTCAAATTCCATCTTAGAATTATCGGTGGTCTCGAAAGCTCCGCTCAACGTTACGAGTCTTTTGGCCTCTCCGATACTCCCGGCGACGGGGATCAGCTTGAAAGCGTCGCCGTACTCGAAAATGCGAACGGTGACCCGATCCACCTGCGCAAGCTTCGCCGCTCGAGCCTGCTCGAAGACCTTGCGGAGCGCCTCCTTCAGCACGCCTTCGGCGGCGAATTCCTTCATCGAAGCGCGGTCGGTTACCGGTGTGCTGATCGTGGTGGGGCCGCTGCTCGTGCCGGACGTCGTACCTGTCGAGGCCGAGCCATTTGCCTGCTGGTTGCCGTCAGTCGTGACAGGCGTTCCAGTTCCTACCCCGGATTGCACCGGAGCTTGAGGTACCGGTGTCGGTCGCGGCCAGAAACCTTTGAGCTTGGCGAAGTCCAGAGTGCTGACGACCGACTGTTCATCGATGTGAATGGTTGGGATCGGATCTCCCTGGCCAGCGAGGAGTCCCTCCCGCTGGTAGATGTAGACGCCTTCGTTGATCCCGTTCTGGACAGCCTTCCTGAACACGTCGTCAGACAGAAGGATCGTCAGCGCCGGATCGCGCCGGAACTCGTCACGTAGCGCTCCGGTCGTCATCTGCCCCTTCTTCAGAGGCGTGCGGTCACGGATGTAGGCGGGGCTGTCAGGCTGGTCGTTGGCCTCGCGCAGCTTGTTCTGAGATTGAAGCTGACGAACGACTTGAAGCTGGCCCGAGCCGGGCTTTTCGGACGCGTTCTGGATGTCTATCGCGGCGTGCGCCAGGGTGACTGAATTGTCGCCCAATCCGTTCCGTGAAGGGTACAGGACATGACGGTAGCACTGCTGAATCTCGACCGCGACTGCGTGCTCCGAGCGCGCCTCTTGCTCGATGACCTGTTGGCGCTGGTGCTCGGCTAGCTCGTTCAGGCGGTCGGGTGCCTTCAAGGTGCGGAGCGCGATCCGACGATTGATGGACCGCTTCATGTCGGCGATCCGGCCTTCGTCAGGCAGTAAGAACACCACGTTGTTCCGGAGCGCTCTCAGGCCCGATCCCTCGGACCCTTTGCGTGCGTATAGCTTCGCAACCATATCCGGGACGGCCGAGAGGGCGCTGCCGACGCCGAAGGCGTCATACGACATGAGCGCGAGCCGTGGCTTCCCTCCCCGAGATCGTCGGGAATGTCGCCGGGCAGGCCCGGGTTGAACACGAGCTCGAACTTGTCGCCCTTGAAAATATCCCTGATGCGATCGTCGAGCTCGGGGCGAGAAATCCCTGCTTCGACGTGGCGCTCCTCGCGAGCGATAATCTGTGTGAGGTTCGCCTCGGCGAGGAACCGCATCGGTGCGCCGGGGCGGTCGTCCAGGTAGGCCGACTCAGTCCGAAACTTGCCGCGGGCATCATCGACGAAGTCGAGTTCGATTTCTGGTCCCAGAATCGAGAAGCGCAGGTGATCGGGATGGATACCCTTCAGGTCATTGTTGAAGGCCAGCGTATGAATGAACGCAGTCCGCGCCACGTAGGACGCGTAGGGCAGCAGCCCCTTATAATGTTTGTCATCCAGATCCTTGGCGAGCGCAGTGGGCCCGGCAATGTCGTTGTTGATGGCCGGGATGAATGTGCCCTGCTGCAGGCGGGTCGTGAACTCGCGTCGGATCAGTTCGACGCCTAGGTCGACGTGATGCAGGTGGATAGCCGAGGCATCCTTCGGCTTCCGCTGCCAGACGTCGGCGACTGTCTTTGCGAGGATGCGGAGCATGCCGCGCACCCGCTGGAAGTTCGCCAGAGTTGCCGTCTTGTCCGTCAGAGTGTCGAGGACGTCAGGATGAAAGGGGTACGACCGAGCGAAATCCTCGACGGTGGTCGGCCGCCGCGCCGGCTCGGGGAGCTTGTCACCCGCCTTTGACCATAGGGCGTGGTAGGCCTGCACGACCTCAGCCGCCTGGACGTCGTCTATGCTGCCGAACAGCCGCCGGCGAATGACCCTGGCGGTCTCGTCGTCCTTGGTCGGGTTGAGGTTAGTCGCCTTGCGAGCCGAAGTGCTCTCGAGTTCCTCCATGGCCTTTGCCAGGAACTCGTTCTCTTCGGCGAAGGCGTCAACGGCCTTACCGTCTGAGCGCACGGCGAGTGTGTAAACGACCGCGGCGCGGGGGTTGCCCTCGGCGGCCGTGAATAGCGCTTTAAGGAAGGCGGTCAGTTGGTCCTTGCCACCCATGTGCTGGACGCGGCGAAGGTAGTCCGACATTTCGTCGAGGACGATTAGGACCGGATCAGCGTCGAAGAGTTCGGCCAAAGTATCGGCACCGGGCGCGATCCGCTCCTCGTCAGAACGGCGCACGATCTCATATCCCGCGGGTCCGGCGAGTTGGTAGGCGATCTCTCCCCACGGGGTATGGGCTCGGATGCCGTCACCCATCGGGCGGCCGTTTGCGGGATCAGCGTCCTCGCCGTCGAACGCGGCGATTCTGACCTTTCCGGTGGGCACCTGACGCGGGGCGACGAACTCGGCGATGTTCGGAACCGCGTCGCCCGCCCGTGCGGCATGGACGAGGGCGATCAGACCGTGTGTCTTGCCCCCACCGAACGACGTGTCGAGGCGAAACACGGCCGATACAGCACCGCCGGTGCCAGACAGCCTGGCGCAGATGTTGGCGAGGAGCTCCTTCAGTCCCTCAGTCGGATAGGTGTTGGCGAAGAAGCGGGACGGGTCGCCGTAATCGGGAGAGGCCCTGCCGGCGAGGACATGAGACAGCTTCGCTGCGAAGTCGCTGTCGGCCATCGTGCCTTTCAGCACGTCGTCCCGAGGCACGCATAAGTCGAAGATGGTCGGCAGTGCCATCAGTCTCTCTTCCCCACGGCAGGCCTTTTGACGGCCGCTTTTTCGGTTTCGTGCCGCTGCAGCCACGGCACCAGTAGCTTTTCGACAAGCGCCGACGCTGTCGTGTCGAGATCGACAGCTGCCCTCTTCAGTCCCTTGATGACCTCCGCGTCTAAGCGAAGCAGCATTTGCCTGCGCTCATCAGGGCGGTCGGTCGAGCCTGAGCCCGACTTGACGTTAGAAACCATGAGATAGGCTGATAGCAGGATAGGCAGAATGGCCTGGGGCGAGAGTCCCATGGCAGTCAGGTTCGGGCAAGCCCAAGCTGAGCCTTTTTTATCCTGTGTCCAAAGGATGGTGACGGGCTCTAGGCCTCGCCTAGCGGCATTCGGACAGCATGCCTGTTCATATGACGGGAACGCCCCGTTTCAGAGGCCTCAGCTCCTGTCCGAGCCGATGTATGCGGTCGCCAATCGGTATGCCTTCGTGCGCATCGAGGCTGTTGCATCGCTCTTCTCTGTGCTTGCTACCCGGCCTGAGCCGGTCTTCTGCGGCGAGCCCTAACTCGGGCTCGCCGTCCGGTTACCTCCAGCGGCCGAAGAGGCTCTTGATCCGTCTCCACACACCATTTGGACGAGACACTGGCGTTTGCGCGGGCGGCGGCACGGCGACGGGTTTCCGTTCGTTGGTCTCGTAGAACTTCGCCTTGGCAGCCCGATCTCGGGCCTGCTCTGCCGTGACCTGCTCTGGCGACCATGGTCCGGCCTCGATCACGCGCCCGCGCTTCAGCACGTAGTGCGACCGGCAGGGCTGCTGCCAATTGCCGACCGACGGGCTGAGAGAGATCGTCTCGCCGTCGAACGTCATCGACCAATCGGTCGGCGTGAAGGGCGTCACCACCTCCTCGCCACAGCCGCAGCAGCAGCGATGTGCGGCGGTGGCGTAGGCCATCGACACGTAGAGGATCCCCGGCTCCAGCTTCTCGGGGAGGGTCTCGACGAAGCGGTGCTCCAATCGCGGTGGCGCATCAGGGCTTCCCCTCGTTGAGCAGGAGGTTGCCGTCCGTCGTGTAGGTGCTGTGCAACTCCCCTCGAGATCGCGGTAGAAGCCCCGGAGCTTCTTCCACTTGATGACTGCCATAATGGCGTTGAGCGCGTTCAGGTCGGCGACCTGGATGTTGGAGGCGTACACGTCGTCGGCCCCGCCGCCGGCGAATGAGACGTGGCGACGGATCCGATCCCGTGCATTGGGCGTGCTTGCCGTGACGCGCAGGATGCCGCCGAGCGTACCGTCGGTCAGATCGAGGCCCATGCCGCAATCGATGAACGACGCGCCGATCGCCTCAAGTTTTTCCACGATGAGGCGCTTGGCTTCACCGGCATCCAGGCAGAGGAACGCGAAGGTGACGCCATTCAGCAGTGCGAGGTTGGCCGCGGTGATCGGGACCGAATGCGGAACGATCCCGCGCCGCATCCGCCCATAGATCCCTGCCAAGTAGTCGACCTTCTTGGGAGCCTCACGCAATTCCTCGATCGACGGTGCTCCCGGCGCACGGAACGCGTTGTGCTGGAGGAACTCGTCTCCATCGAAGAGTCGGATCTCGCGCACCGGTGTCTTGGCTACGAGGTCGAGCACGTAGCCACCCGATCCGCCGAGGCCGATGATCGCGATGATCTCCGGCTCCAGCCGCCCGGTCAGCGCGCCGATCCCGACCCGATCGGAGGCTGTCTCCGTGTAGTTGAAGACGCTCTCCTCATCCGGCTCCGGGGTGCGAAACACGCGCGGGGTCGCACTGGCGTCCAGCGTCATCGCCGGCCCAGAGAGGATGCGCGCGTAGGTCGTCATCTTCTCATAGTGGTCGGCGTAGAAGCCGACGTCCGGCTTGCTTGAGAAGGCATGCTGCGACGTGAGGCCGTGGCCTAGATCCTGGCGAACGCTCTGGTGGGCGATGGCCTGGATCGGCCTACCCTCGGCTGTGCACGGATATGCGCCGTCGAACATCATGACGTGCGTGTTGGGCCGGGTCGTCACGTCACCGGCGAGGGTGAGGGTCGAGATCAGCGTGCCTCGGCGGACGCGGCACGCGTTGTCGACGTAGGGTACCTCGCGCATCACGAGATACCCGCCGATGACCTGCACGAAGTAGCCCTCCTCGCGCAGGCGGACGAGGTCAGGACTAGCTCTGAACAGTGCGCGTGACATTGAACGTCGTCCCCTTCTTCACGTTCACGGCACCGCCCGCCGCCAGCTCGCCCGCGGCAGGCGCCGCAGCCGCGTGGCGGTAGGTCATGGTGAAGACGACGTTGGGCTGCGCCTGCCCGGGGAAGGCGATCGCTACGATCTCCTCGAAGGTGACGCGGGTTCCCAGCACAATGCGGGCGCGGGCGTTCACGATGATCTCGGTCTCGACCGGCGGTTTCGGCGCGACGATGAAACGTTCGACACCGGAGCCGGACAGATCGAACGCGGTATCCGGGTCGATCAGCCGGTCGCTGCCGCCGGGCACACCGAGAAAGACCCCCTCATCCGGTCCGGGATTCGCAAGAGTGTAGAGGTCGGGTCCTTCGATGTGCGTCCGACCCCACATGATGCGGGCCTCCCGGACGATGAAGGGAAACAGCACGCCCGTGCGGAAGGCGACGAAGCGCTCAACACCACGGTGGCGGAGGTTGTACTCCTCGTGGGGGCGCACGTCCTCGAAGTCGCCGCTCGGCAGGATGGCGAAGAGGCTGAATTCCTCGGCCGGGTGCAGTCCGGCCTCCGCGAGGATCTGCTGCCCGAGCGGGACCGGATCCTTCAGGAAGAGATCCTTGAACTGCAGGTTCTCGAAGGCGAAGGCCACCCGGTGAGCGCCGTGGTGTTCGGCTCGGTGTCCGTGGCCGTGCGGGCCCCCTTCACCGTGTTTCTCATGATCAAGCACGACGTCGTATCCTTAGGCTCGGCCAGACGGCGTCCGGCTCTCAAGCTTGGATCGTCGGTGGTCGGGCGGACCGGTAAGCGGGCCGCAGAAATTTCTGAGGGCTCAGCGCCTGCGGCGCGTCAGCAGTCCGTCGGGGACTGGGCCGCAGATGAAGAAGGCGGGGCATCGGGGGCAGGTCCGCTGCGACTGGACTGCCGGAAAGTTGCCGGCGCGGATACCGCCGAGCACCTGCGCGAGCTTGGCCCGACGGTTGCGCAGCACGGTCTGAGACATGATGACCGGGCTTTCCACGCCGTCTGCGAGGTGGATCAACTCAACGATGATGCTCGGGAACGCCTGCCGCGCTGCCAACACGAGTGCGGCTGCACCGATATCGTCATGCTCCTTTGAGCCTTTGTGGCCTGTGCGCACCCGCCGAAACCGGCGTTGTCCATCGGCGTGCATCAGAAGATCGTCGGCGCGTACGACGACGGTATCGCCGTCGATGTCGACGGCGATGTCGACCGCCTTTTCTGGAACGTGGCCGTGGCGGGTGGAGAGGAAGTACGCGACGAGCGGGACGGCGAGGTCCCGATAGGCTTGGTGATCGGGTTCGGCGATGTCATGGGCCACGAACGCGGCGGCCAACGCGATCTCGAGGGCAGCGGCCTCTCCGGTCTCCGGTGCCTCGATCACGGCCTTTACGACGGTGCGGACGGCCTCATGCATGCGCATGTAGGCGGATTCGGTGCGACGGCCTCCGATCCGCAGGACATGCGTGTAGAAGAAGCGGCGCGGGCAGGCCTCGTAAAGCGCGAGCTGCGCGCCCGAGAACGATATCCCGCCCTCGAAGGCGAGCTCGACGGGCGCGCTGTGCACGCTTGCTGGAACGGTTAGTGCCGGCGCGACGTGGCGGCGCTCTAGGCCCTTGCCGAGCCTGTCGAGGAAGGGCGAGAGCGGGCGTGCGGTGCCGTTGGATTTCTTGGTCGGGGCGTAGGCAATGAGGCGGTCGCGCGCCCGGGACACGGCGACGTAGAACAGGCACTCCTGCTCTTCGGCGTGCGCCGCGCGGTAGGCCGCGATCCCGCTCTCGCGTGCACCCGCGATCATCCCGTCTGGCGGTGGACAGGCCGGCGTACCGGCTGCGCGAGGCAGAGTATCGCCGTTCATACCCGGCAGGTGGACGACGTCGAATTCCAGCCCCTTGGCGGCGTGGATCGTCATCAGGCGAACCGCGTCGAGCTGCTGCGCCGCGGCGGGCAATTGGCGCAGGTCTCGGTCGTCGCGCAGGCGCACGAGCCGCCTGATGCGGTCGAGCACGAGCGCGATCCGATGAGGCCCCGGAGCGCTCTGGCTGCGCGCGCAGGAAATTCATGAGCTGCCATATCGCGATCCCGGCGCTTCGTTGCGCGACATCGGTGGCGGCAGTGAACTCAGCCGCCCGCCGCGTGCGATCAAGCAGCACTGTGGCCAGCACGACCCACGGATCAGACGATCCGTCGAACCCTTCGGCGATGGCCGCCAGCGTACATAGGGCATCACGAGCCGGAGCCGTCAGCCCTGCCGGACTGAAGGCTGCGCTCGACCAAGCTCCAGGAAGAAGCTCAACATCGCGTAGGTGATCGAGGATGACGGCGAGATCCGCCATTGTCAGCCGGTGATCGGGTCCGCATGCCGCGCGAACCAGACCCATCGCGCGAGGGTCACAGAGAAGCGACAAAAACGCCAGCAGATCCCTAACTTCGGGACGCTCGAACAGGCTGCCGAGGTAGAGGACCGGAACGCCGAGCAGCTCCAGATCCCGCCCCAGATCGGCGAGGGCCTCGTTTCCGGTGCAGAGCACGGCTTGATCGGCGTAGCGGTATCCCGCGCGGCACATCTCGGCGATCGCCTCGGCCACGGCCGGGGCTTGCTGCTCTTTGTGATCGACCATGCGTAATTGGAGGTTCGTTCCCCCGTCACCCCGGTCGGGATGCAGCGTGCTCTCGCCCGCGACAGCCATGCCTGCGCCGAAGCTGGAAAACCCTCTGACAACTTCCCCGAAAGAGCGGTAGTTCGTGGTCAGCCTGCCGCGCTTCCCGCCTGGAAAATCCTCGGAGCCGAAGCGAGCCATGTTGAACGACGAGGCACCCCGGAACCGATAGATCGACTGGCGCGCGTCACCGACGGCCCACAAGCCTTGTCCGTCCCCGCACAGAGCCGTCAGCAGCCGGACACTCGCGCGGTTCACATCTTGGTATTCGTCGACGAGCACGTGACGGTAGCGCGCGCGCAACGAGGCGCGGAGGCTTGCGTCCGCCTCGAGCAGGCGCACCGGTTCGGCGACCAGATCGCCAAAGTCGAGGCGGACGCGTTCATGCTTGAGGTCCTCGTACAAGGCGTAGACGCGGGCCACTTCGGCCGCCCGGGCAGCCGCCTTCGCTTTCGCGTCGTCTCCTTTGGCCGCGTCGCCCATTGCCTGGGCAAGCGCAGCATAGGTCGTTGCATCCACGACCTCGTCCTGCGCGCGTGAGATCGCCGCGAGGATGTCCGAGATGATCGCGGTCGGATCGTACAGATTGCGATAGTGCGTGAGGTTAAGGGCGGCGAAGCGGTTCTCAAGGAGTTCGACCGCCTTGGCGCGGTCGATCATCTCGGGCGGCCGATCCCGGTTTGCTGGGTCGACCCGCCGTAGCAGGTCAAGTCCGAACGCATGGAAGGTCCCGATCGTCATCGCGGCCGCAGCGCTGGCATCGACGCCCGCGATCCGCTCGGCCATCTCGCCAGCCGCCTTGTTCGAGTACGTCAGGACCAAGATCGCGCGAGGGTCGATGTCGTCTTTTAGAAGTCCCGCGACACGGTTGGTCAGCGTCTGCGTCTTGCCGGTGCCGGGGCCGGCCTCCAGCAGGTAAGGTCCGCCGCGGTGGGCAGCCGCCTCGATCTGCGCCTTATTAGGCTGTTTGGAACGAACCGGACGCGTGCGCGCTGGCGGCGTTTCCGGTTCGACCCGAGGCAGGAGCAGAGCGTCCAAGAGTTGCTGTGCGACGACCTCGAACGGCGCGCCGAAGTGCGCCGCGATCTGCGCGGCTGTCAGACCTTGTGCGACATGCATGTCGCACAGCACCGGCCGCGGCAGGAGCAATTCGCGGGCGAACAGGTCCATCTGGACTTCGCGTCGCTGCCTCCGGCTGTAATCAACCCTGTCCGGCCCGATAGGCGCAGGCTCAGATGAGCGGGCTGGGTCGACTACGGTCCCGTCCGTTGGATCTCGCCTATCGCCGAGTTCGGCATGGCCAATCTCGTGCGCGACGAGAAAGGCACGCTCAAAGTCTGTCCTGCGCTTCTCGTGGACGATCAGGTCGTCCTTCGGGATGAGCGTGGCCCGCCCGCCATCGAGGATGGCTGCACCGGGCTTGGTTGGTTCGACGTCCAAGCCGCGCAGGTCGGCGATCGCGACCGCGAACGCATAGGGGCGGCATGGGTCGTGGCCTGCGGCGACGGCGATCGCGTGCAGGGCGGCGGCAGATCGTCGTGCGAGCTCGACCGCGTCCACGTTCAGTCGCGCCCGGCGAGGAGGGTCCGAGATTCGCGCCGGCTCGATGTCGGCGTCGATGAGGATCTGTTCGAACGACACCTGCTCTGTGACCGTGGGCTGAGTGTCGGCCTTGTAGCTACGTCCAGCTGCGACGCCGGGAGGCGTAGCAAGAGTCGCAAGGAGTGCTTCGGTCCCAGCCCCAAGCGCTTCGGCCAATCGCTCGATGAATCGCCGCGGTACGGTCTTGAGAATCACCCTGCGCTCGCGGAAGGCGGTCACGACTTGCCGCGGCACAGAGAGGATTCGTGCGACCTCCCTCAGTTGTGTCGGGGAACGGTCAGCGAAAGGGTCAACGACCGGTTCAGAGACGGCATCGCGTAGTCTGGCCCACGAGGCATCGGTCAGGGCGACCTCGTCCAGGCTGGGCGGATTGTCGTCATCATCGATCGGTCGGACAAGCTCGCGATATAGGGATATCAGCGCAGCCGCATGCTCCGGGTGGCGTTCGACGTACCGAGCTAGTGCGGTCTCGTCGCTCTCCGCCTCCAGGGCGAAAGCATCCAGTATGTCGTCGAGATCGGGCGTCTCAGCTGGTCGGCTCACGCCGCGTCCTCCTGCGTCAGTAACCCGCGCAGCGATTCGAGCGCTCTGTCGCGCCGATTTCGAACTGTCTTCTCTGCGAGCCCGGTCACTCGCACGATGGTTTCGACATTCGGATCTTTCGATTCGATCGGCATTCCCCTGTGCACGAGCATCTCAACGATCTCTCTTTGTTCCGGTGGCAATCTGTTGATCGCTGCCTCGAGCTCAGACCGGTAATCCGTCGCGTATTTCGTCGCGATCGTGAACGGATCGGACGCCCCAGCGGCCTCCTCCACATTTGCGAGAACATCTCCTGTTTCCTCATGGAACAGGGGCTTGGCCTTGCGCTCCTCACGCGTCACGACGCGTTCTGCGCTATCACGGAGCCGCGCGATGGCAGACGCGAAGCGTACCTCGTAAAAATCGAGGCGTTCCTCGTAGGCCTGGCCGTCGGATGCCAGCAGATCTGTGAAGCGATCGAGGACGAAATCTCTGACGCGTAGGCTGTGGGCTAAAGCGGTTTTGCCGTCCGCCGCCTCTGCTCGCGGCATTTGCTTTAGCAGCCGCCTGACCAGAATTTTATGGAGCTGTTCACTGAGTGCCAGCGCTCTCGCGCCATATGCGCGCCGTAGGAGATAAAGAACGCACTCCGAGCGAACATAGTTGGGATTGCTGCTGGGCAGGTTGCAGGTCCGAATGAGATCGGGATCACCGAGTTGGGTGAGTGATCCGATGCGGGATTCCACCTCCGGATCACGCTCGTAGGGTCGCCCGTCCAGACGCCGCTTGCGTAGCGGCGTGAGAGCCCCGCCTCCGACTGCCATTTTCTTGCTTCGCTGGCTCGATCCGCCCTCTAGCCGCAACTGCTACGTTAGGTTGAGTCGCTCCGCAACAGGCACTCGCGCTTGAGAAACGGCGACATCATTCGTCCAAGCGGATGCGACGCCGACAGCAAAGCAGGTGGACCCGGGATGGGTCGATCTCCGAGAACAGGCCGTTGCGCTCGCGCGCGGTGGGTGCAGCGTGACCCGCACATCGGCTCCGACGCGGCGGCCTGTACCGCGACGATGAAGGGCGTTACGGACGCGCTGGATGTCGCCTTTAAGGTACGCTGAGACATCGTCTCAGATCAGGCGGCCTCGCGCATCAATCCCGAGACCCGCTCGATCGCGGCGACGACCTCCCGCGGCGCGAGGTGCTGGATCATGTGGCCCATGCCCGGGACGACGACGAGTTCGCTATCCGGCAATTCGCTGTGCAACCGCTTCGATTGCCGGTCGACGTCGGCGATCTGATCGTCGCCGCCCGTGATGATCACCACTGGGAGCGTCAGGTCGCGGTAGTGCTTTTGGAGCTCGACGGTCACCGGCGTCATCAGCGCAGCGTCCTCGGCTGACGCACGCAGCTGTATCGGGCGCAGCATCATGGCCTTCGGAAACTGGCGGTCGAAGCGCTCTGGGACGGCGGCCGGGGCGAACATGGCCTTAATCAAGGCCGGTTGCATGAGCCGCCCGATCACGGGCGACACGGTATGGCGCATCAGGTCGCCGATGCCTGGGATCGCCACGGGGGACGACAACAGCACGTCGGCGCGCAGCGTCGGATAATAATACCCGGAGGCGAGGACGAGGCTGCGGACGAGTTGTGGAGCTTGAAGCGCGAGACCGACCGCGACCAGCGCTCCCCAGGAGTGCCCGAGCACCACAGCTTGCGTGACGCCGAGTTGCTGGAGCGCCTTCTGGAACAGCGTGGCGTGGGCGCGAGGCGTCCAGAGGCCGCGCGGGCGTTCGCTGTAGCCGTAGCCTGGTCGGTCGATGATGATGACGCGGTAGCGTTCGGCGAGATCGTCGACGATCCCGCTGACCAGGAAATCCTGGATCATCATGCCGTTGCCATGGATCAGCAGAAGCGGCTCCCCACGGCCCCGCTCGACGTAGTGCAGCCGCACGCCGTCGACGGTCAGGAACTGGCCGATCGGCGGGGTCTCCTGCTCGGCGGCTCGCGTTTTCGCTGCCGTGTACAGCGCCGATGCGACGAGCACGGCAGCCGATCCGAGCGCGGTCGGCAGCATCCAGCTCTGGCTGGTGTGGTGACGCGTCATATCGGGCTCCTGTGGCTAAGCAAGACGCGTCGTAATCAGCGGATCACTCTGCCGCGACGGAGCCTATGCGGAAGGATGTTCGAGCCGCGAGACCGGCCCGCGTCGGTTCTGCCAACTCGGCTCAGAACCATATCCTGCTGCATCCGCTGCGGATGCTGCTGTGCAATATGTTCAACGTCCGCCCCCGTCGAACGATCCGTCGCGCACCGAAATGGTTCGACGGCGCGGGCGATGCTCAGAACATCGCGACCATGGCGACGCCGACGACCATGACGACGGCCCCGAGGATCCGCCACAGGCTTGCGGGGTGTACGGCGAAGCCGACCCAGCCGTAATTGTCCAGCACGATCGAGGCGGCGACGCCGACCGTCACGATGATGCCGAGGAACGAGGCCGCACCGATGGCGGGCGAGGCGTAGAGTTGCGCTATGATCAGCAAGACGCTGAATAGGCCGCCAAGCCACGCCCACCAGGAGACCTGGCTGAGTTGTTGGCCGGTCGGGATCTGAATCTTGCCGATCGCAAGTCCGCCAGCGAGCAGCGCGGCCGTACTCACGAGCAGCGTGATCAACCCCGCTGTCACTGGCAGGCCCAGTGACTTTGACAGCGTCGCGTTTTGACCGGGCTGGATCGCATTGGCGATACCAGCGAGGATCGTAAGAACGTAGAGGAACAGCATACGTAGCCAAGCCGTGGTGATCACAGCCAAGTTCCGTCGACCGCCGGCCGCGCGGCGTCAGGTCACGCTCAGTGATCCGAACCGCGTTTTCGCTGTGTCGCGGAACGAAGCGCGAGGCCCCTACGTTTCGGAGCGCATTCCAATCGTTGGAGCTTCGCGATGCGCTTTCTCACTGTTGCGTCCGTTCTTGCACTTACCGCTCTGGCGGGCGTCGGTCAGGCCGAAGCTCGAGGCTGCCTGAAGGGCGCTGTCGTCGGAGGCCTCGCAGGCCACGTGGTCGGCCACGGCATGGCGGGTGCCGCGGCCGGTTGCGCCATCGGCCATCACCGCGCCAATCGCGACACGACGACCAACACGGTGCCGACCTCGGCTGGTGCGCCGACGACCACGACCACGTCGCGCTCGTACTGATCGCTGCATGACGTCCTGTAGACAAGAAAAGGCCCCGGCACTCTGCCGGGGCCTTTTTCGTTAGGGTGACCGCACAACGAAAGTGGGACCGGCGTCAGTCTCGGCGAAGCGATCGCTTGGCTCGGGTGGGATCTCGCCGTCGGACTCACGCAGGTGCAGGCGCACGTGCCAGAACGACCAAGATTTCGGGCGCATCGCACCCATCGACGCGGTCTTAAGGGCCAGTGTGAGGAGCGTGGGTCCAACGATCCGCTACATCTCCAAGATGTCCTCCCAGGTTGCGAAATCCATCGCCCTGCGGAGCACGCGAAACGGTTGGATAGGGGCGTCCTCCGGGCTCATGTCCCAGCAGTAGATGCGGCTCAGCCGATCGAGGAGCGCGGCGAGTTCCGGGCGGATTTCGAATGGATCGGGAGGCATCGGACTCGCAGCGTCCCTCGATAGATCGATTCAGACGCGTCGTCACACCCGAGAACGATGCGTCAGCGGCGGCCGATCGCGCAAGCGTGCGACGGGTCGAGCGCCGAGAACACGCCGTTGCGGTCGCGGACCCCTGCGGGGGCGTCGAACCCCTGCTCGATGTGCGCTAGGTCGGCCTGTCGGGAGCGCTCCTTCTCGCTCCAACGCCCCGAGACATAGAATGTGGCGACAGGCGGCATGACCGGATCCATTCGCGAGTTGGGAGGTATGCCATCAGCTTTCCAAATCGTGTCAAATCACGATCGCAGGACCGCGCGCTACGGCATCGCGGCTTCGACGGTACGCACCCACCGCAAAAGTCTATTCGCCAAGATGGGAGCCATACGACAGAAGGCTTTGGTCAAGCTGCTGCTGTCCACTCCGCCGGTCGAGGTCAAGCCTTGAGGCAGTTAAGGCATGCCTTCCGCTGAGGGTTTCGCAGCAATCCCAATCGACGCGCAGTGCTGAACGGCGGGAGATGAGTGCGCCAAGCTTAGCCTTCAATCAGGCTCGATAAGGGTCACGCCTCGGCCAGCGAGCAGTTCGCATATGCCCTGCCAACGGGGGCCTACCCCCGTTTCGATGATCGCGACCTCGGGGGTTTCCTCCTCAAGCCAAGCTGCCGTGCTCTCAGCGTCGGCAAAACCAAGGACGTTGTAGCCCTTCTCGATTAGCAGGCGGCAGTCCCGATCCCGCGCGCCGCCATGTTGTGACAGGACCAACGCGAGCGGGCGATAGTGGTGCTCCGCTCTCATGCGGCTTTCCGGGCTTTCCGTGAAGCGGGCTTACTTGCGGGCCGCTTCGACGCTGCGGTCGCTCGATTCGAGCCAGAGGGCTTTCGAGCCGAGGGCTTTGCTGGAGAGGACGCCTTCTCAGAGTCGATGCTCCGCTTGAGCGCTTCCATCAGGTTGACGACGTTGCCGGAGTTCGAAGCCTGGGCCTTCGCTCGTCCCTTGCCTTTCGACCGCTTCGACGCCTTGCCTTTGACGAGCGTGATCAGCGCCTCCTCATAGCGGTCCTCGAACTTCGAGGGATCGAACTTCTTCGTCGCGCGTGCGATCAGCTCCTCGGCCAACGCGCGCATCTCGTCCGTGGGCTTGCCGTCGGGCATGTCCTCGAAGAACGCCGTCGGCGACCGGACCTCATCCTGGTAGCGCAGCAGCGTCGCCAGCAGACCCTTGCCGTAGGGTTCGAGCAGGACCACCCGCTCGCGCTTGAAGATGACGAGCCGCCCAAGTCCGGCCATGCCCTTCTTCTTCATCGCGTCGCGGATCACGGCGAAGGCCTCGCGCGAGACTTTGTCCTCGGCGGCAAGGTAGTACGGCTTGTCGAGGTAGCGCTCGTCGACCTCCTCCCGCTTGCAGAACGCCTCGATGTTGATCGTGTGCGTGCTCTCCAGCGCGATCTCGCTGAGCTCATCGGCCTCGATCGGCACAAGTTCGTCCTTGGCGACCTCGCAGCCCTTGATCTGGTCGTCCCGGTCGACAGGATCACCCGTCACGGCATCGACGATGAGCTGCTTGATCCGGTTTCCCGTCTCGCGGTTGATCGTATGACACTTGAGATCGCTTGAGGAACTCACGGCCGGATACAGGCCGACCGCACAGGAAACGAGGGAAAGTCGCAGATGACCTTTCCAGTTTGCGCGAGCTGCCATTTCGGCCTCCAACATTCACCCAAGTATTCACGGGTCCCGACGACTCCGATGAGAGTCGCACCCGGATTCGGCGACTCAACGAGAGTTTGGATCGACTCGTTCCGCGGCCTGCTCGTCTGTGGATAACTTGCAAATTCTGGCTGACCAGGGACATCGCCGACCCTCCCCCGGAACCCGACTGTGAGCTTCGCCGTTTGCCGAAGGCTATGGTCAAGCTCCTTGAGCCGTACCGCGCCAAGCGGAATTTTGAGGTTTCGTCCGAGCCGCCAGGGCGGCGTGGTCGGAAGGCTAAGAAGGCTCGCTTCGTGGTGCAGAAGCACGATGCCACCCGCCTGCACTACGATCTGCGGCTTGAGATCGACGGCGTGCTCAAAAGCTGGGCGGTAACGCGCGGGCCGAGCCTCCTGCCCGGTGACAAGCGCCTGGCAGTCCAGACCGAGGATCACCCCATCGACTACCTGCGCTGGGAGGGCGCGATCCCGAAGGGCCAGTACGGCGGCGGCACCATGATCGTCTGGGATACCGGACAATGGGAACCGGTTGGGGATCTCTCGGCCGGGCTGGCGAAGGGTCACATCGAATTTGTTCTCCACGGTGAGCGGCTCAGAGGCCGGTGGCACCTCGTGCGGATGAAGGGCCGCGGCAGCGAGAAGAAGGAGCCCTGGCTCTTGCTGAAGGCCGAGGACGAGCATGCGCGTTTGAAGGGTGACGCCGACATCCTGAAGGAACACGACACCTCGGTCCTGTCGGGCCGCACCAACCGCGAACTCGCGTCAGGCGGACCAGTGAGGGCCGATCACGAGGCTCGCGCTCGGGTCGCGGCCGGTCGAACCACAAAACCTCCTACAAGCCAGTCCGCGCGGGGTCGCAAAGCCATGCTCCCGCCCTTCGTGGAACCGGCGCTGGCGACCCTGGTCGAGGCAGCGCCGAGCGGCCATGACTGGCTGTTCGAGATCAAGCACGACGGCTACCGCATGCAGGCGCGCATCGACGGTGGATCCGTGACGCTGCTGACGCGCTCGGGCCTCGACTGGACGGCCAAGTTCAAGCCGATCGCGGCGGCTCTCAAGGCGCTGAAGCTGCCCTCAGCCCTGATCGACGGTGAGATCGTCGTCGAGACGGAGAGCGGTGTCTCGAGCTTCTCCGCATTGCAGCAGGCGCTCACCTCGGGCGAGATCGGAGGGGCGGTCTTCTGCGCGTTCGATCTGCTCTACCTGGATGGGAAGGATCTGCGGGCCCTGCCGCTCATCGAGCGCAAGGATCTGCTGCTGCAGAGGCTCGACGACGCGGGTCCGAAAAGCCGCGTCCGGTTCAGCGAGCATCTCTTCGAGGATGGCGCGGCGATGGCACGCCACGCCTGCAAGCTCGGGCTGGAGGGCATCATCGCCAAGCGCGCGGATGCAGCCTACCGCTCTGGGCGAAGTGACCTCTGGCGCAAGGTGAAGTGCACGCATTCCCAGGAGTTCGTCATCGCCGGCTTCATGCCCTCGACGTCGGCGGCTCGATCCGTTGGTTCGCTGATCCTCGGATCGTTCGAGGGCGAGAACCTCCTGCACGTGGGACGCGTCGGGACCGGGTTCAGCAATACCGCCGCCCGCGATCTCTGGACGCAACTCAACCCGTTGCGGATCAAGGCCTCGCCGTTCAGCACGGACCTGCCGCCACTGGCGCGCCGCAACGCCAAATGGGTCGAACCGCGGCTTGTCTGCGAAGTGACGTTCCGTGGCTGGACAGCCGACGACCAGCTACGGCACGCTTCCTTCAAGACGCTTCGGCCGGACGTGCGACCGGACGAGGTGGTCCGGGAGGCAGAGGTGAAGCGCTCGAAGCCACACGCCCCAAAGTCTGACGCGAAGAACGCACCGCTCGTGAGCGTGACGCTGACACATCCCGATCGCGTGCTGTGGGACGATGTCGGGCTGACGAAGGATGGCCTCGCCGCGTACTACACCGAGATCGCCGAGCACATCCTGCCGCACGTGATCGACCGGCCGTTGTCGCTCGTCCGATGCCCCGACGGCGTCGGCTCGTGCTTTTACCAGAAGCACGGCTGGGCCGGGATGGATGACCGGCACCTTCATCTCACGGGGGACGGCTCCGAACAGGCGGTGGTGATCCGCGATCGCGACGGCCTCCTCGCGCTGGTGCAAGCGAGTGTCCTCGAGATCCATGCCTGGGGTGCAACGGCTGCTGATCCGGATCGGCCCGACCGCTTGGTCTTCGACCTGGATCCCGGTGAGGGTGTCGGATGGGGCGATCTCGTAGCTGGCGCGCTTGAGGTCCGTGAGCGGCTCGACCGTTTGGGGTTTGCTGCCTTCGTCAAGACGAGCGGCTGCAAAGGATTGCACGTCGTTACCCCCCTGAGGCCGAAGGCGACCTGGACCGAGGCGAAGGCCTTCACGAAGCGCGTTGCAACCGAGATGGCGAAGGACTCACCCGAGCGCTTCGTCTCGACCGTCACAAAGCAGGCCCGAGATGGCCGCA
Organism: Methylobacterium phyllosphaerae; assembly: GCA_050632685.1. Classification (GTDB taxonomy): domain Bacteria; phylum Pseudomonadota; class Alphaproteobacteria; order Rhizobiales; family Beijerinckiaceae; genus Methylobacterium; species Methylobacterium phyllosphaerae_A. The sequence goes on along the minus strand of JBOEFT010000002.1, from coordinate 1,655,939 downwards.
TCTTCGTGGACTACCTGCGCAACCAACGGGGTGCGACCGCCGTTTCAGTCTTCTCGACCCGTGCTCGCACGGGAGCGCCTGTGTCTGTGCCCGTGAGCTGGGACGAGCTCCCTTCTCTTGGAAGCGGTGCGCGCTTCAGCGTCGCGAGCGTGCCGAGCCGCCTCGCAGCGTTGAGGCCGGATCCATGGTCTCACTTCGCAAGTGCAATGCGTCCACTCGATGTGGCCGGGCGATAGATAGGTCTTCGACGCGGATCATCCCGAGCGCCCTGAGAAAGCTCGGCTTGGAAGCTGCACAACAGCACGAGAGCCGCGAGCATCTCGACGCGCATCGCCGTCTCACGAGTGGGTTGCCTGACGCGCTATCTCGCTGGCGCGCTCGAAGCGCGCCCGCGCGGAGGCTTCGATGCGGGACAGCCCGAGCCTCTGGCCCATCATCTTAGCGCGCTCAGCCTCGGAGGCGTTGGATTGCAGGCTGCCTGCAAGCCCGACGAGTTCCGCCATCGGCGTGTCGCCATGGCTGCGGACGCTCAGTTCAGCAGGCCGGTGCGGATAGCTTGCTCGTGGCTCCTCGCCGGGCGGCCATAGGACGGAGCGGCCATCGTCGTCACTCCGGGCGACGGAGCCGTCGATCTGGGCGACGATCGCCTCACGGACGAGGTGCCCAACCCGCTGCAGGCCGTGCGCGAGCAACGCGGCGAACGAGAAGTTCCTCGTAAAGCGGTGCTTCAACGGCGAGCACGTAGGCGACCATCGCGCTCAGCGCCGGCCGGTAGGAGGCGTCGTAGAACCGCCCAGGCTCGATCGGCAGACCCAAATCTCCCAGATCGGCGACCCGATAGTCCCGCTCTTCTCGAGAAGGCTCGACAGGCGCAGCCGTGATCGCGGCCGGCATGACCTGATCGGCATAGAGGCGTGGAGGTGCCGCCTCGGGAGCAGGTTGCGGATCGTTCGCCGGCTCCGGCGGAGCTTCCTCGACAGCTGAGACAGGTGAAAGCTCATCCTGAGGCTCTGGGTCGTCCATCTCGACGACAACGGGTTCGACCGCCTCATCGGCCTGGATTGCCGCTGCCGCGGCTCGAGCCCGATCGGCTTCGAGATCCTCGCGCAGGCGCTTGTCGAGCTTGGCGAGCGCGCCCTCGGCGTCCATCCACCACTCGGTGCTCCAGACCCTGCGGATGCGCCAACCGAGATCGGTCAGCACGTGCTCGCGCAGGCGATCGCGATCCCGGGCCGTGGCCGAGCTGTGGTAGGTCGCGCCGTCGCATTCGACGCCGGCGAGGTACCGCCCGGGGGCATCGGGATGAACGACGCCGAGATCGACGCGGAAGCCCGAGACACCGATCTGCGTGTGTACGGTCCAGCCCTTCGCCTCGAGCGCCGTCAGCACAGCAGCCTCGAAGGGTGAGTCGACGTCGCCCCCAGTCGGCGCGAACGCCTCCGCCAGGGCCCTAGCACCGCGGTCGGCAAATTCGAGGAAGTGCTTGAAGTCGCGCACGCCACGCGCCCGGGTACGACCGAGGTCGATCTGCTCGGGCCGGAGGGAGGCGAACACCACGAGCTCGCGCCGGGCTCGGGTGATGGCGACGTTCAGGCGGCGGTGGCCGCCGTCCTTGTTGAGCGACGACACGGTGCTGACCGGACGCCCTGTCTGGTCAGGCCCGACTGCGACCGAGAAGATGATCGCGTCGCGCTCATCGCCCTGCACGTTCTCGAGGTTCTTCACAAAGACCGGCTCGTGCCAGCGGTCCTTGTCGAAGTACGGCTCCAGTTCCGGGTACGACCGGCGCTGCTCGTCGAGCAGGTTCTCGATCAAGCGCTGCTGCTCGCCGTTGAAGGTGACGATGCCGAGCGAGCGTCGCTCCTGGGCGAAGCTCGGATCACGCAGGCGACGCACGATCTCGGCGACGACGGCGCGAGCCTCGGGGCGGTTCACGCGGCCCGCTCCCCGCTCGTAGACCCCGTCCGGCACGAGGGTGAGCCGAACGGCCCTGTCGTCTGTGACGGGGGAGGGGAATGTGACGAGCCGGCCGCCGTAGTAGCGGCTGTTCGAGAAGGCGATCAGGCTCTCGTGACGGCTACGGTAGTGCCAATCGAGGTTCCGCCGCGGGATGTTGGCCGCCAGGCACTCGTCGAGAATGGACTCCTGGTCCGTGACGTCAGAGCCGTCCTCGATGTCGTCGACCCCGCGGTCGCCGACGTTGGTCGGCGGCAGCTGCTCAGGATCGCCGACGATCACCACCTGCTTGCCACGGGCAATCGCGCCGACGGCATCCCACGGGGAGATCTGCGAGGCCTCGTCGAAGATGACGACGTCGAACGGCTCCTTGTCGGGCGGCAGGTACTGCGCGATCGAGAGCGGGCTCATCATCACGCACGGGGTGAGCCGCGTCAGCGCCGTCGGCATCCGGCCAAAGAGCTTCCGCAGTGGCATGTGCTGCGTCTTCTTCGTCAGCTCGTGCGAGAGCGTGCCCCATTCCGGATCGGCCCCGAACGCCGTCGGTCCTGGAATACCGCCGCCGAGGCGCGAGCGGACAACCTGTTTCGAGAGCTCGGTGACGCGCGTCGGCGGCACGGAAGCGCTGGATGGCGTCCTCGTGCAGCTCCGGCAGGAAGCGCCGCAGAACCGGATCGTGGCTGACCACGCGGTCGATCCACCAGCGGGCATAGGCGGTCTCGAACGCCATCTCGGCCTGGTCGGCTGCGACGCGACCCTCTTCGAGCGCTTCGATCAGCGGCGTGAGGCCGGTCTTGCGCGCGTTCTGTGCCGCTGCCTGCCAAGCGCACCAGCCTTGAGCTCGTCCGAGACCGGATGCCCAGCGATGGGCGAGGGCGATGCTCGCCTCGATCCAGTCGCCGTCTGCCGCCAGTGGCTCATCGGGATCAGCGCGCCCGGCCAGATGGCTGAGCGCCTTCATGGCTTCGGTCGCCTGGGCACGATCCTGTGCGAAGGCCGCGTAGGCTTGAGCGATGCGGCCGCCTTCCGCCAAGGCCCGGGTCTGCCGTTCGACGAGCTGCACGAGGTGGCCCCGCAGGCCGTCGATCCCGAGCGACAGCGGCCCAAGGATATCGAGAAGCTGCTCGACCTTCTCAGCCCAGGCAATCGCCGGCTGGAACTCGGCAACTTGCAGCTCGGGGTTGCTCCACGGCAGCCCGAGCCGAGCGAGGATCAGTTCCTCCAGGCAGCCGGCTTTGACGTGCTTGGCAACCTCGATCAGCCCGGTCAGGTCCGGTCCGAGATCGGCGGGCAGGGGGCCCTCCGCATAGGGCTGCACCTGGGCCACCACGCGCTTCAGCTTGCCGCCGCGAACCAAGAAATTCGATCCTTGCGCGGCGACCCACTCGGTGAGGAGCCCACTCAGATTTTGATCGAGGATGCCTGAGCCGTACCGCCCAGAGAGCCGGCCGAGCAGCTGAGCCTTCGTCGCCTGGAAGCGCTCGCGCGCGTCGACGGCCCGACGCAGGTCGCCTGTGCCGTCGGAGAGGAACGCGGCCCCGCATCGCGCTTCCGGACGCACGAGGTAGTTGCCCAACACCATGAGCCCGCGCGTACCGGCATAGGTCGAGAGGAGGGCGGGCAGGCCGATCGCATCAGCTAAGGCTTGGCCGGCGCTGCGCAGGGCGCTGAGCGTCTGTTCGACGGTCCGGATCGCCGCGGCCATATCGTCGCGCCACAGGGGCGACCATTGGGTGGCTTCGACACCCTGCAGCGGGTGGTCCACGAGCGAACCCACGGAAGCCAGGACGGGCCGAAGCTCCCGGCAGCTCACACGCAAGCTCGCGAGCGTGGTCTCGTCGTGCGCGAGGTGATCCGGCCACGCGAGCACGAGCGGCACGTCAGTGCCGCCGGCCACGATCACGCGCCCGAAGGCCTGGTAGGCCGAAAGCCCATTCTCGCGCCGCCGGTGCAGGGCATTTACCAGACCGTTGAGCTCTTCGCGCAGGCTCGCAAGTGCGCCGGTCGCTGCGTCCCATGCGCCCTGCGTAGGCGTCGTGCGCTCGTGCCAAGCGCGGCGCAGCTGACCGAGCACGGCCGACTTCTGCGACTTCGTCGAATGCACCTCCAGGCAGTAGTCGCCGAGGCCGATCTCCTGCAGGCGGCGCTGCACGACCTCCAGGGCAGCCGTCTTCTGTGAGACGAACAGCACGGTACGCCCTTGCGCGAGGCATTGGGCGATCATGTTGCCGATCGTCTGGCTCTTGCCGGTCCCCGGCGGCCCGAACAGAACGAAGTCCTTGCCGCTGGCGGCGGCCAGCACCGCGGAGAGCTGGGAGGAGTCTGCCGAGAGCGGCGCAAAAACGGTCTCCGGCGGATGCTCCAGGTCGAGACGCGTGGGCTCAGGAAACGGTGTACCGTCGCCGTAGGAGTGCTTCGGCGTGTCGATGAGGTGGCGCACGACCGGACTGCGCTTCAGGAGCTCGGCGCGGTCGACCAGATCCTTCCACATCAGGTACTTTGTGAAGGAGAAGGCCGAGAGCACGACGTCCGGTACCACCTCCCAGCCGCGCAGCTCCTTCACGTGCTGACGGACGATCCGGAAGATGCCGTCGACGTCGTACCCGGACCCGTCTCGCGGGAGGTCACCCTCGAGCTCCGGCATGCGGAGCTTGAAGTCCTCGCGCAGCATCTCCAGCAGGGTCGGATTGATCCGGACCTCGTCGTCATGCAGCGCGAGCTTGAAGCCGGCCCGCACGCTGGAGCGCTTGAGCGAGACCGGCACCAGCAGCAGCGGCGCGCGGTAGGCGTCCTCGCCGTCCTTCTTCGTCCACGACAGGAAGCCGATCGCGAGAAAGAGGATGTTGGCCCCGCCCTCCTCAAAGCCGTTGCGCGCGAGCCGGTAGAGGTCGAGCAGACGACGATCGAGGTCGGTCTCGGTCGAGGTCGTGTAGATCTCCCTCCGAGCGAGCGCCGCCTCGAGATAGCTGCGGCGGCCATCGTCATGATGTCGGCGCGCGTAGAGGTCGGCGCTACGCTCATCGGCTCCGCTCAACACGTCGGAGACGGGCTTTAAGCGGAACTCGTGCCCCGCGGCGAGCCCATCTTCCAAGGCTCCGGCCGAGACGCATTCAAGGACGACAGAGCCTTTGCCAGGCTTGAAGTTCAGGAGCTTGTTCCTGAGCGTCAGGTCGAGAAGCTTGCGCTTCCAGCGCTCAACACGCCCGACCGGGGTCTCCGGAGCTTCGTCGAGGGGCACTCGCGGCTCGTCGTCGAATATCGGTGTCGAGCCGAGTGGCTGATTGATGGGCTGGGCTGGCGCAGGCGCGACGTCACCGGGCTTTGCGCCGCCGAGGTCCATCGGGCGGACGCCGCGCCGGCGGCAGCGCCGAACGTCGATGGCGACCTCGAGCGCCGCGGGCGCTTCATCCTCGACTTGGGCGCTGCCTTGAGCGGTGGCGACCTTGAACGTGGCCGGCGGGTTGTGGGTCAGGAGCGTCGTCTCGACGAGGATCAGATCCTGCAGGTCGCGCCGCTTGCGCAGGAGCTGCATGTCGTCGACGGCGGCGCTCGTAAAATCCTCATCCTGGAGCCAGACGCCGACGAAGGCATGACCGGCGGTCAGCACGAGCACCGGGTTCAGCCCGGCCTGTTCGAGGCAGGCAGCGTAGAGCAGCGAGAGATCCAGGCAGGTTCCGACCTTGCGCTCCAGCACGTCACTCGGGCCGCGGACCTTCTGGCCCGCCTGCTCGAAGCTAGCCGGCGGCAGCACATAGGCGATGCGCCTGTCCGCGAGTGCCGCCCAGATCGCCTCAGCGAGTTCCCAGGCCCGAGACTTCTTCCCGGTCGTGTAGCCGTTCAGACCGGTCTCACGTCCGGCGTCGCCGAGTTTGGTCGCAGCGTCGTGCAGGACGACATCGACCGCCGGATCATTGGGTCGAACAAAGGCGGCGAGTAGCTCGGGGGCGCTTCGGCCACCGCCCCAGTGTGAGGGCGGCAACAGGCGCAACTCTTCGAGTTGGTGGGCACGCTCGCCGCTCGCATCCGCCAGGCTCACCGTCAGTTCCAGGCGGCAAGCCTCGGTGAAGCCTGCCAGCAGCGCGGCATCAAGGCGGAGATCCGGCGTGTCAATGTGGTGGTCCGACCCGGCCGGGATCCGATCGATGCGCAGCGTCAGCGGATGCACGACCGCCGGTCGGCTCTCGATGCGCAGCGTGACGTCGACGAGATCGCTCTGAGAAGCGTTCGCGACCACAAGCTCCCTGACGACCGGGATCGAATTCTCGTGATAGGCTAGGCTGACGTGCTCGGTCGCCGAGCACGTGATCTGGATCTCGTCTCGCACGTCCGTCTCCACAAGAGATCCAATGATCGCGGTGCTCACGGCACGATCCAGCGGCTGGTGAAGTGTTCGCCCTGCTTGTAGCGGACGAGGTTAGGCCCGGCCTCGTCGCAGGACGCGCCGAACGGGTCACGGACCACGCCGAACTCGGCGTCGTTCACAAAGCCGGTCACGTAGCAGACGTCCTGGTACTCGCCCTTGATGCGGTTGCGCATCTTGATCCGGGTGGTCACGAAGGCCGTCTCCAGCGGGCGATCTTTGTAGAGGGCGGTCCCATAGTCGAGGATGTGCGTCTCGGCCGACATGAACTCCCAGCGGTCGTCGCGCTGAGTCTGATAGTGCCTGGCGAGCTTGGGATATCGCTCTATGAAGGCGGCGGGCTGGACTCCGGTCGCGAAGCCGCGGGCTTCCTCGCCGAATGCCTGCTCGAAGAATCGTGCCCGTTCGCCATATTGAGCGTGCAGAGCCTGCTCCTGCGCAGCACGCCGGACGCCGGCCTCGTTCGCCTTGGCCTGATCGAGCTTCTTGCGTTCTTCGAGTTCTCGCTGGCGCTGGAACTGCTGTTCTGCACTCCGCGTCTTGTCCTGCTCGATCGTGTCTCGCGTCTGGGCCACCTCGGCGGGCTCGATCCAAAGCGGCAGGTAGCGGTGATTGAGACCGTCCCGGTTCATGGCCTCGTCCAGCACAGTGAGATCGGCCGTGGCAGCGTAGACTGCGCCGCACTCTCCACGCTTCACCGCGATGAACGCGCCGTCGGCTGAGGTCGGCGTGACCACCGGCGTACCGGGCAGCTCGTCCCCAACCCGATCGTTTAGGCGTGCAAGGATCGCCGCATGCGCCTCAGCATCGTTTGGCGTGACCCTGCACACGACGCTCGACGCGTTCGGCACGACGACGATGCCGAAGCCCTCGCCCGTCCGGCCATGAACACGTGCTTCGACCTCATTCGCCTTGGCAGCCTCGGCCTGCTTGGCAGCCGCGAGAGCGCTCGCCTCGACGATATCGAGCCGTGCAAACAGGTTTCCATTGACGGCATCGACGAGGCTGACCACCCGGTCGACGGGCTCGCGCAGCAAGCGCTCGCGCTCAGCGAAGATCAGATCCTGTTTGGCGAGGTCATGCACCCCACAGGCTGCAAGCGGCAGATCGAGCTTGGCCCCAAGCGCCGCGCTGCGGTCGCGGATCTGGCGATTCAGGAACACGTCGGACAGGGGAGCATGGTACAGGCACGCCGCCGCCCGCCCGTCTTCGAAGACCAGCTCGCCACGCAGATTGCGTACGACGGACGGGGCTTTCCCACTGTCATTGTACAGGATGATGAGATCGCCGCGGTCGCCCTCCATGAGGAAGCGGCTTTTGGCCGTGACGGCCCGGGCCAGCCGCGCGGCTTCGTCGATGCGTGCCCGCTTCGTCGCATAGGCCTCGGCAAGCTCCTTAAGCCGGGCATCAGACGTCTCAGGCGCGATGGCGGCGACCTCGGCGGCGAAGCCGCTGAGGAAGGTCTGGAGATCCTGCGGAATGCCGCCTTTGAGGGTGAGGTCCGCCTCAGCCTGATTGCGCTTGAGGCGCTCGATGAGCGCCGCACGGCTGCGCTCGGCCTCATCGCGCCCACGCCGGACTTCATCCTGCTCACGCTCACGCTGCTTGGCGGCAGCTTGCTCCGCGAGAGCAGCCTGTGCCTTGGCGACCGTCTCCGGCGCGATCCAGATCGGCAGATAACGGAAGGCGACACCGTCCCGCGTCAGGCCCTTAACCAGCGGCACCAGATCCTTGGCGGACCCGTAAGCGGCTCCGCATTGCCCGCGCTTGATCGACAGGAATGCGCCATCGGCACTTGCGGTCACCACCGTCGGCGCGCCGCGCAGCTCAGCCTTCAGCAGGGTCTCATAGGGCTGGAGCAGCTGGTCGTGCAGAATCTTGTCACCGGCAGCGATCCGGCAGATCGTGCGAGAGCCGGTCCCGAAGGCGATCACGGCTAGACCGTCTGACGTTCCGCGCGCGACTTCGCTCTCGGCTTCGGCCGCGCGGATTCCCTCCGCCTGTCGTGCGGCCTCGATATCTGCCTTCGGCACCGTGCCCCCGAGCGTGAACACGCCCGTGTCGACAGCCGACGCGAGGGTGCCGAACAAACCAGCCTGCGCGCGCAAGGCCCCCCGCTCGAACACGATGAGATCGGCGCTCTGCTGCTGTGCTGTGGTGCACGAGGGGAGCGTCTCCTTGACCGATGCACCGAGGCTGCGCGCCTTCGCGACGAGCTGCTCCAAGGCGATGCGATCGGTCGGTGCATCCGGCACGGCGCAGGCCACCGTGCGCTCGGGGTCGAAGACGAGGTTGCCGTCAAGACCTCGCACCACCGCGGCCGCGCGCGGCGAACTGTTGTAGAGCAGCAGCAAATCGCCGGGGTCGCCGTCCACGAGGAAGCGGTTCTTTTCGGTCACGGCGCGCTGAATCGCTTCGGCTTCACGGACGCGGGGCTCGATCTGCGAAAAGCGCTGCTGGATCGCCTCGGCGATCTTCGGCAAATCCCGCGGCGCAGCGCCGTCAGACTGCTGCAATAGCACAGCAAGCTCGGGGCGAAGATCCTCCGGTACAGGACCGCTCAGGAGGGCCTGAACACGCTTGCGCTGATCGTTGAGCTGATGCTGTGCCTGTAGCCTCGCAGCCCGGTCCCGCTCCTCGACGCCGAGATCTGCGAGGTAATCCTCGTATCGCCGCGCGACCGCGTTGATGCGCGCGGGTAGGCTCGGATCCGTGACGAAGGCGACGCTAGGCGCTGACGATGAGCCGCGGCCGAGCTTCGCAGCGAGCCCGTTGCCGAGGAAGCCGTCGCCGGGCAGACCTTCTGCTTGCGCCAGGACCACGATGGCCTTGCGGGTCACGCCACCATAGACGCCGTCGGCGGTCGCATCGGCCGAGAGGTACCCTGCACCGCGCAGAGCCTCCTGTAGGCGGATATGCTCCTCAATTGGCCGATCGAGCTCCTGCCTGGCAGAAGGTGGACCGTCGCGTCCAACACGCGCCGACCACGCGTCCTTCTGGCGCTGGTAGGTGGTGGCGATGCATGGAACGGCTCTGGCCCGCAACGCCGCCGTGATCTTGCCGGTCTCGGGAATGCGGCAGGCATCGAGCGTGCGCTTAACGAGTTCGTTGGATTCCGTCTTAAGTTCTGCGCCAGCATCGGATTTGAGGTGCCGCAGGGCGTAGAACGCCCGCGCCATTTCGAGATCGACACGTCGTAACCCGGCATCCTCACAGATGAGGACCGGCAGCGGGGTGTTCGCCTTCTCACAATCAAAAGAAGGCCCGAGGTCGCGTGCCTGTGTCGGGGCCTTCGGCGACGGTGCGGGGCGCGGCGGCTCCGACAGCGCCACAGCCTCCTTCCGCAAATCGGCTAGGCGCTTGCGCAGATTCTCTGGCGCGTCGGATTTTGTCCGCGCCTCGGCCTGGGCACGTAGACTGCTCATTCGGTCGAGCGCGGCCATGCGCACCGTCTCCGTCTGAGATAGCGCGCTCAGCCCGCCGATCTCACGGGCGATCGCCTCGGTGTCGGGCGCTGACGGGCCGGTCCGCGCCGTAAGCTGCTGATCAATCCGGCTCTGGATCCGAGAGATCTCGGCGCGAACGACCGGGGATGGATCGCGCCCATAGTTCGCCAGCGTTCCCTTGAGTACCTGGAGTTGCTCGGCGCGCGCCTGCGCTTCGGCCCGCGCTAAACGCAACTCGCGCGCTTCACTGGTCTCGATGTCTGCGACGATGATCCGTGTGCCCGAGAAGTGCAGCTCAATTGCCTCACGCGGCTCGACAGGCTGGACGCGGCCGTTGCCATCGCGATATGCGAACGACTGATTGCAGGTCGTTGTGATCGACCAGCCGTTGTCGTCTGAGATGTTACAGCCGAAACTGCGCCGCAGGTTCGGCTCTGTGAAGCGCCGGCACTCCGCGAAGAACCCGCTGAGCCGACCGTCATCAGGTCCGATGCCGCGTTGTGCCAGACCGGCGATGTCAGCATTTCGCCGCGCGAGGGCACGATCCAGGCAGGACCGATCAGCATTCGGCACTCGGGCCCAGGCATCGCGTGCGGCCTGAGATTGGGCCGCTCCGAGAAGGCCACCGAAGATGTCGAGAGGCGTGACCTGGGCGGAGGCTGGGCCGATTGAGGCAGCGAAGGCCGTCAGCAGCAGAAAACCACGCATTCCACCCCGGGCCATGTTCAGACCTTAAAGCCACGTTTTCAGCTGTGTCGCCGGTTCCAGGTTCCTATTCAAGGTTGCAAAAGACACGCTCGGTGGGATTGTCGCGCCTGCGTAAACGAGCTGCGGGACCGACACACAGTCGTGGCCGATGACAGCCGTCGATGCTCATCCCAGATGCTGATGATCAATCGGACCGACTTGATCCAGTACGACCGCCGGCTGTGCCGGATCCACGTCGGCGAGCTCGGGGCATCGGGCTGGCCTCGCTCGGCAAGCTCGAGACTGTGAAGACAGCCGCCGATCGGCTCAGGCCTGAACCATCTCCGAGACGATCCACAGATAAGTATCTGTGAATGCTAGCAAATCGGTTCATGTAGATGTCTGCCTGCCGGCTGCGGGATGCATCGCTCGATCGCGCATCACCGAAGCCTTCGTCCACGAGGCGTGCGCCGGCGGACGTAATCTCGTGCCGCTGTCCTGAGCCATCGACGACCCTGCACCAGCTCTCGGCGACGAGGCGCGCATTCGCGCCGTCCGCGACCAGTCGGTAGGCGAAGCCTCCGCACATGCCCGGGACAGCGAACCAGGCCGGTTCTGCATCGATTGGTGTCTCAAGGAGGTGCGCGATCTCCGGCAATCGTAGCCCTGCATCGCGAATGAGATCGTCGGTACGGCCTCGGATCACCGCATGGAAGTGTTCCTGGATTTTACGCAGCACGCCAAAGGGTACGCGCGACAATCGCACGGGCCGCAGGACCGCTGCGATCCAGTCGTGGCTAAGGCGTTCGGCGACATCGACCGCGCGCTCCCCTCGGGCGTTCTCAAGCGTACGCCAAGCCCCCAAACAGATCAGAGCTTCACAGATGTCCTGCGGCGCATTTCCGTGGGCAGCCTGGTGGAGAGGGGCGTACAACGACGTACCATCGGGCCGGGTGGTGTTTACGAGGGACGGATGCGCTTCGAGTAGAGCGAGGACCTTCGTCCAATCGTACCTTTTCGCTGCGTCGGCCAGTTCGTGCCGGACAGCAACATGGCCTTCACTCAGATCGTGCGGTGCCGTGATGCCGTCCCAGATCACGGACATTTATCGGGTCCCGCTATGGTGTCGCGAATTGCCACCGCGAAGAAGGTGACGGATGCGCCTGATGGCGACCTGAAGTTTCACGCTCCCGTCGTGACCACGCAATTGCTAAAGGGCCACACCTGGATTGTATCGTTCACCGAGTGCGTGAGCGACGTGGCCGACAAGGTGGCTTCTGTCTATCGTCCGCCGCTGCAGACCGAGCCATAGCGTACGCGGCAAAGAGCGATTGCGGCTGCACGGGAGATTCCATGAAGCCGTTCACGCGGACGATCATCGACCTGTTCGACGGCAAGCGGAGGTATCTGATCCCCCTCTATCAGCGGCAGTATGCCTGGAAGGTGACGCCGCAGCTCGAGCTCCTATGGCAAGACATCGCCCGCGAGGCGGGCCGGCTTGAAACGGGCGGCGGGGCTGTTGCACCGCATTTCATGGGCGCGATCGTGATCGCCCAGATGAAGACGTTCGGCAAACAGGTCCAGGCCTTCGAGGTCATCGACGGGCAGCAGAGGCTAACGACGTTCCAGCTGCTGATGGTGGCTCTGCGCGATGTCGCCGCCAAGTACTCGCCCGAGTACGCGGCCGAGAGTGCCAAGCACCTGATCAATGACGGCGTGATGGAGGACGCTGCCATCGAGAGATTTAAGCTCTGGCCGTCGCTGGCGGATCGTCGGGCATTCACCCGTGTCGTCGATCCGACCGCGGTCGTGCCTGGTCTCGCTGGGGCGGACGCGGACGGTGACGGTGTCGTTCGCCCGGCGACGGCCGCGCACGCCTACTTTGCCGAGCGCATCGAAGCGCACATTTGCCCAGGCGGCTTCTACGATCCGTTCAAGCTCGAAAAGCTCTTTGAAGCGTTGAAGACAGGTCTCGCGGTCGTCTCGATCGAGTTGGAGGGTGGGGATGACCCGCAGACGATCTTCGAGACCCTGAACAGCCGCGGGGTCGATCTGACCGCCGGCGATCTGATGCGCAACTTCATCTTCCAGCGAGCGACAGGTCTCGGGATGGTGGCGGGCGATCTCGCCATTGATCAACTCTATCGGGGGTACTGGCTGCCCCTCGATGCCTGGTTTTGGCGGGAGGGTGACACACGCGGGCGCTTGAACCGGCCACGCCTCGATTGGCTCCTCTCCGACCACCTTGCGATGATGAAGGCCGAACTCGTCTCGGTGGAGACGCTGTTCGAGAGTTACCGCCATTGGATTATCGACAAGAAGCCGTTTGCAGGCGACGTGGAGGCGGAGCTACGAGCGATCGCGGCGAGCGCGACCGTGTTTCGCCGACTTACCGGGCAGGACAAAAATGACGTTCTCGGCCGTTTTGGCCGGTTCTCCCGCGCGTTCGACGTTTCAACGGCGACGCCCTTGGTGCTCTATCTCGGCACGACGATCACCGACCCAGCCGAGCTGAGTGCTGCGCTCGCCTGTATCAGAATCGTTCATCGTCCGCCGTGATATCTGCGGGCTGACAACCGCTGGGTACAACAAGGTCTTCACAGATCTTATCGCGCAGCTGAAGGCGGTGGAACGGCCTGCGCTGCTGACCACTCTGCGGGACGGTTTAGCCACAGGCACCCTCGATACAGTGCGCTGGCCGGACGACGTCGAATTTGGCGATGCGTGGCGCTCGCGCACCCAGTACAAGCCCGCCCGCCAGGGCCGCCTGCGGCATCTCTTCGAGCGCATCGAGGAGCGCAAACGCGCCAACGTGTCCGAGATTGTGGAGATCAAGACGGACCTGACCCTCGAGCACATCATGCCGCAGAAGTGGCGAACGCACTGGCCGATTCCAGGCTACGCGAACGAGGACGATGCGACGCCCAGTGCGGAGTACCTCTCACGGCAGGGCGCACGTGAAAGCAAGGTGCACACGCTAGGCAACCTGACCCTGCTCACCCATACGCTGAACGCGGGGATCTCGAACGGAGCATTTTCCGTGAAGATGACGGCGGTGCGGGCCCAGGCGGCCCTGGTCCTAAACCGCGAATTATTGGATTATGATACGTGGGACGAAGACGCGATCACAGCCCGGGGGGCGGCCTTGTTCAAGGTCGCGGCGCAGCTCTGGCAGGCCCCTCCTGCTGCGAAAACAGCGTCGTGAGGCTTGAGAGGCTTCGGTTAACGCCGCGGATTTCTACGCCGTAAAGCTTCCGCGGCACATCCAGGAGCGCGCTACTGACTTACTGCGGTCGCGCTTTAATCTGAAGGAGCACGAGTATGACTGAAGTACCTCCGTAATGAGCGGGGTCTTCAGGCCGCCTCCACTCTTCACCTCACGGGTGGGGATCGGGGTCGCTGGCCAGCTCGGGGTCCGCATCAGCGTCAACCTCGCCGCTCTACGCTTGCCGATTCGCTCACTGCCCCGCTGTCGACCCTGCCTCCAACGCCGATCCTCTGTCCCGTACTTGTGCCGACCACCTACCGGTCTGAGCTGTGCCGGCTCTTAGCCTCGTTGCCCATCGCCCCAGGCTGTGCGCACTTTGTGGGACGTGGACGCCATCGAAGGCGACCAGGGCCTGCCCCAGCACGGCGGCGTCGGCCAGGGCGATCAGATTTCCATGCTGAAGGTTGAACGCCGCTTCGCTGCGCGGCCGACCTGCTCTGAAGTGCGCGGCTGCTTTGCAACGTTCGTGGGTTCGGGGAGAGAGATACTGCTCACTGTCCGACGCGCCTAAATACCTACATGAGATACCATGAAATAGTTAGCGAAAACGGAGCTTCCAGCGGCAGTGTCACCAAACCACGGAAGCCGCTAACGCCCGCGCAGGCGATCAAGCGCAATGATCGTATAAGACGAAATCAGCAGGACATCAGGGACGAGCAGACAAAATCTACGATGCGTCTCAATAAGTTGCGGGCGAAAGCTCAGGACCTGTGAATGTTGCTATAAGGCCGCCATTCAATCTTGCCAAGCTTAATGCCAGATTGCAGCCGGCCATCGGGCCGTTTGATCGCCGTGATCTCGGTTCGTAGGGTAGCTTCGCTCACCGGCCGAAGCGACACGCGCCAGCGGTCGAAGGCCTCGATGAACCGCTCAGGCGAGTTGCCGCCCAAGCCGACGATGCCGCGCACTCGATTGTCGCTCGACAACCAGACCGTCAGCCCCACCCCGCGCCAGGATTGATCCTGCCGGCGCAGGTAGTCGAGGCGGTTTCGGGCGGTGAAGTACCATCTCCCTAAGCTATATGGCTCAGTAAGATCAGCATCGATCTCACTCTGAGAATCAGCAAGCATCTCTGAGACCACGACGTTCCAGGATCATCACCAATCCTCGGTGACCGCTGGATCAGCCTGAGGAAAGCGGAGATACATTTTGTTCCCCGACGACCTTCAGCAGATCCTTGACCATATCCCCTCGCTCGAAGCGCAGGTCGAGATCCTGACCCGAGAGAGTGAGCTGCGGTCCGAGCCTGTGCAGCAAGCCCACTGAGCCAGCGCCAGCCGGATACACGTACGGCCACGCCGATCAGCTCTGCGCCACGTCGACCGCGACGGCCCAGGCTTCGATTCAGGAGTTCTGGCCGTAACCGGCGCTCGCGCTGACGTCGCGGAAGCCGTTCGCCAAGCCCGAGTAAACGGCGCGTTGATCAACGAGTCGATTCAGATTCGACTCCCGAATGTCCGCGTGAGATTATCGGGGCCTCGGAAGAAACGGGTTTGCTTCATGCAGATCACGGCTTGCAAAAGCCGGAGATCTGTATGTCGACATCTTTTATTGCGCATTCTGAATATGGAATGTCGCAACCTGTACTTCTTCGTGGCGATTGCCACGACCTGATCAAAACTCTCCCTGATAACTCTGTCGACCTGATCCTCACCGATCCGCCTTATGGAACCACTGCGGCGAAGTGGGACAAGAAGCTCGACTACACCCAGCTCTGGGTCGAGTACGAGCGCGTGCTCAAGCCGACCGGTGTGTGCCTGATCTTCAGCGCGCAGCCGTTCACCAGCATGCTGATCGCGTCGAATCCCAAGTACTACCGGAACATCTGGTACTGGCGAAAGAACCGGAAGACCGGCTTTCTCAGGACCGGTCAGCAGCCGATGCGCTGCATCGAGGAGATCTGCGTCTTCGGCCGCACCCCGGAGAGCGCGACCTACAATCCCCAGATGCGGCTGCGTGAGAAGCCGGTCGTCCGGAATCGACTGCGGAAGGCCGGGAAGCTGTACAAGCCGACCCCGGCCGAGCGGTGGGTGAAGGGCGAGGTCGAGGATCGGGTCTACACCCACTATCACCCCGACCATCTGCTGGAGTTCGACGCGGTGCCGCACAAGGACACCCCGGTCGAAACCCAGAAGCCGGTCGACCTGCTGCGCTACTTGATCCGGACCTACTCCAACCCGGGTGAACTGGTGCTCGACCCCACCATGGGTGCGGGGTCCACGAGCGTCGCAGCTCTGGAGGAGGGGCGCGCGTTCGTGGGCTTCGAGTTCAGCGCGAAGCACTACGACATCGCAGTTCAGCGCATCGAGGGTGATGAACTGCGGCTGGCGGCCGAGTGATCAGTGCGTGAGGTGCCGTCGCGCCAGGAGCTGGTAGCAGTCGAGGAAGGTCTGGAGCGCGATCATATCCCGCCGGCTCCAGGCCCGCTCGACCTCGATCAGCAGAATTCCCATCGAACGTTCCAGACGATCTTGCGTCCTCCACCACCCTCCAAAGTTGTAGGCTAACGTCGGGGAGGGCGCTTGGATTCTGGGGCTGACTGCTTAGAAGCCGATCTCGTCGATCCACCGCTTCAGTTGCGGCAGCGGGAACGAGCCGTACTTGACGTGGGACTCCCCGGTCTCGTGGCCGACGATCGCGCGCTCAAAGTCCGGCGGGCACTCGACGTGGCGCAGCCGCGTGTGAGCGCGATGCCTCAGGCTGTACACGACCTTCTGCGGATCGGTGATGCCGGCTCGACGGACGGCCCGCAGCAGGTTCTTCGAGATGTTCTTGAGGCTCGGGTCCTTGAACAGCGGCCCGGTGATCCGAGCTGGTAGGTAAGGGGCGAGGCAGTCCGGGATCGGGACCTCGCGCCGGCTCGATTCGGTCTTCTTGCCGACCCGGACGAATCTGATGCCCCCGCGCTCGTGCTCCTCGGCGATGTCGAACGCCTCGGAGTGGCGCATCCCGGTCGACGCCAGGATCCGCCACATCAGCCGCTCATCCTCACCGAGCTTCGGCAGCATGTGCTCGCGCATCAGCGCCATGTCGGCGTCGCTGAACTCGACCCGCTCCACGGCGTCGTCCTTGTGGTCGACCACCCGGAAGAACGGATTGCCCTTCATGTCGCCGGTCTGGTTCGCATGGTTGATCGGCGCGGCCAGGAAGTTCACCCGCTTCACCACGGTGGCCGTCTTCAGGCCTTTGGCGCGCAGCGAATCGACGTAGGCTCGGCCGTCCCGGCGGTCACAGTCCTTGAGCAGCTTCCCCCGGACCAGGGCCTTGAACTCGCTCCACGCCGCGTGAGCCTCTGCCGCGTAGGGTCCGGCCGGGTCGTGGCCCTTGAACAGCAGATACTCAGTGAGCAGCTCGATGTCGCTGTCCACAGGTTTCGGCTCGGGCTTGGGTGCGGACTTCACCGCGGTGGGTCCGGTGATACCGAGCGCCCGGATCTCCTCGGGCTGGGCCTGGAGCAGCAGCCGCTCGCTCGCCGTGTTGGGCTCCTGCCGGACCACGTTCCCGGCCGCATCGAGGTAGATCAGCGTCGTGGGTGTGGCGATCATCCGGCCGCCTGGAATGGCGTGGTCGCCGGGCTCGTGGCTGAGCCCTGAGACCACGGATCCGGTCCGGATCGAGCGGGCGATGATCAGCATGACCTTGTGGGCTCGGATCATGAACGCGGCCTTGGCCAGCGCCTCATCCCGGTCCGCGGTCCCCATGGACTGCTCAGAGCGCCGGCCGTGGCTGTCGTGAAACTCGGGCGGGTAAACCAGCCGCAGGTACCAATTCGCCGAGCCCCTGCGTCGGTAGAGATACTTGCCGTGCCTGCCCGCCGCCATCGTGAATCCCATTGTCAGACAGGAATGTCTGACAGGGTTTTCAGACATAAGTCAGACAGGGGCAAGGCGTTGTTTCTAGTGCGATAATTCTCGGTAAACGCCCGTTGGAACCGCATCCCTCTTGCGGCACCACTCCTGAATCACAGCGCGCTACGGCGCCACGATCGCCCGAGGGCGCCAGCCTTCTTCGCGCGCACCGTCACGCCATCGCCACCACGGCCGCGACCAGAGCCAACCCGACCGCCAGCCACGTCGCGTAGTCTCCGATCAGGCCGCTGTGCAGCACCTCGAGGGCGCGCGTCGGCGCCGATTGCGTGACGCTCACGGGACGGACCACAAAAGCCGGCAGCCGCCTCCGGAACAGACCGTAGCCTGCGCCCGCCAGGGCGAAGGCAACGGAGGCCCAGGGCAACCACGCCGGCCCCTCCGCGAGCGCCCCGGCCATCGGCCGGTGCATGAAGTCCGACGTCGCCCGCGGCAGGGCGTGGGCGATCAGGTCCGCCGGAAGCCCGACATCGAGGGCGAGCAGCACGCAGCAGGGGGCGAGCATGAGCCAGAGGGGCCGGTTGGCCTTCTCGCGCTCGTCCTCGCTCGGCGCCCCGGCCTCGTCGCCGGGATCCGGTCCGAGGCCGAGGAAGATACGGCCCGCAGCCCTCAGCACCGCCGCCCCGGTCAGCGCCGCGCCGACGGCACCGGCCGCCAGGGCGATTGCGTGACCCTGCTGGATCAGGGCGCCCTGGACGAGGCGTGTCCCCTGGTCGAGGATCCCGATCGGCAGGCCGCAGAGAAGGAGCCCGGCCAGCGCCATGGCGATCCCGGCCGGCCCGATGCCGCGCCCGAGGCCGCGCAGGGCGATCTCGTCGATGCTCGCCCGGGTGGCCAGCAGGATCCCGGCGATCATGAACAGGGCGCCCTTCACGAGCCCGTGGCCGACCACGTAGACCAGCATCCCGCCCGTCCCGCCCGCCGAGAGGGCCCCGAGGGCGGTGAGCATGATCCCGGCATGCGAGATCGTCGAGAAAGCGAGCATCCGCTTCAAATGGCGCTGCAGCAGGGCCATCCAGCCGCCGAGGAGAGCTGTGAAGCCGCCGAGGGTCGTGAGAAGCGCAGGCAGCGCATGCTGGACCTGATCGGCCCCCCGAACACGACGGCGCTGACCTTAGCGAGGCCGAACAGCCCGAGCGAGACCATCGAGCCGGAAAAGATGACCGAGACCGGGCTCGGCGCCACCGCGTGGGCGTCGGCGAGCCAGAACTGGAACGGCACGATCGCGCCCTTGATCATCAGCGCGACCGCCACGAGGCAGAAGGCACCGGCCACGACCGGGTCGCGGCCGGCGCGCGCCACCGCGGCCGCGATCCCCTCGAAATCCAGCGTGCCGGTCTGCGCGTAGATCAACCCGATGCCGCCGAGCATCAGGAATCCGGCGAGGCTGTTGACCACCGTGAAGTTGATGGCACCAGCGAGCGCGGATTCCGCCAAGTGGTAGGCCGTCAGCGCGAAGGCGGCGACGCTCATCACTTCGAACCACACGAACATGTTGAACATGTCTCGGGTGAAGCAGAACCCGACCATGGCGGCCAGGAACAGCAGCATCAGGATATGGAAGTGGCCGTGGGTGCGGCCGAAGAAGCCCCAGGCGAACACGAAAGTGAGGGCATAGAGCAGGCCGATGAAGGCCGCGACCCAACCGCTCGCCGCGTCCACCGAGAAGCCGATCCCGAGATGGACGCCGTCGCGCGGCTCCCAGCCGCCGAACCAGTAGACCAGGGGACCGTCGGCGGCATTTGTGGCGATCACACCGGACAGGATCGCGACGCCGAGCGCGGCGAGCGTCGCCAGGATATCGGGAAGGCGGCCCGGCAGCAGATGGGCGGTCGCCAGCATCGTGGCGCAGACCACGAGGGGAAGGGCGACCGGCAGCGGGAGGAGCGCGGCGGGGAAGGCGGTCACGGGGTGGTCCGCTGGCTGCCGTCCACCCGGCCCGCTGCCTTGCCGCCCGGGGAGGGGCCGCCGGCGCGCATCGGCCGGAGCTTCTCTGGGTCCAGGCTGCCGCCGCGCTTGAAGGCCTGGATCGTCAGGACGAGGAGGAGGGCTGTCAGCGTCGCGCCCACGACGATGTCGGTGAGCACCAAAGCCTGCATCACGGGATCGACGGCGGGCGTGCCCGGCGGGTGGTCGTAGAAGATCGGGGCGATGCTGCCCCACCGGTAGCCGAGACCGAGCAGCAGCACGTAGGTCGCGGACTGGCAGACGCCGAGGCAGCCCACGAGGTGAATAAAGTTGCGGCTCGTGGCGATTCCGTAGAGGCCGACGCCGAACAGCCACGCGGCGACCGCGTAGGGCAGCATACTCACGCGGATTCCTCTCCGGACTCTTCGGGTTCGTCCGCCGCGCGGGTCTCTTCCATGAATTCCAGGAAGAGCTGCGTGAAGCCGCCGGCCACCGCCAGTGCGACGCCGAGGTTCTCGACCAGCATCAGGCCGCCGGAGAACAGGTCGCGGAAGGTGCCGAGCGGCAGGACGTTCTGCATGAAGGCGGCGCCGGTGAGCATCGGCGCCAGCCCGCACAGGGCGAAGAGCAGCGCTCCGCCGCCCTCCAGGGCGTCGAGCCAATGGCTGCGGATGGCGTCCCGCCAGCCGGCGTAGCCCTCGCCGAGGTAGATCAGCAGGGTCCCGGAGGCGAGGATCACGCCACCCTGGAACCCGCCACCGGGGGTGACCGTCGCGTGCAGCACCACGTAGAGCCCGACGAGGGCCGTCAGCGGGCCGGCGATCCGGCAGGCGAGCACCGTAGCCTCCGAGCGCGGGATCACGGCGCGGCCGGGCCGGTGCAGGGCGCGCTCCGTGTTGTCCTCGCCACGGCGGCCCCGTAGCAGGACGACGGTGCCGGTGATGGCGGCGAGGAGCATGAATTCCTCGCCGAGGGTGTCGAGGCCGCGCAGGTCGAAGTTGATCGCGCTCACCATATTGGCGACGTGGCGCGCCTCCGGGGCAATCGCGTTGATGCGTTCGCCGTACTGGGCGATCGTCGCGCCGAACGGCGGGAGGCCGGCGATGACCGCAACGGCGCCGGGCAACAGGACGAGGGCCGACAGCGCCAGCAGCGCGACGCGGAGGCGCGGGCTCACGATTCCTCCTCGGGCGGCTGGTTCCGCACGGCCATGAGCGCCACGAGGAACAGGAGCGGCACCGCCGCCGAGCCCACCGCCAGCTCCGACAGGGCGACGTCGGGGGCCTGCAGCGCGTCGAACAGGATCGCCAGAACGAGCCCGTTGACCGCGATGGCGAAGACCTGCCGGACCGGGTCGCGCACCAGCACCACCGCCGTGCCGGAGACGGCGGTGAACAGGAAGAGAAGCGGCAGGATGACGGTCACCGGAGCGCTCTCATGCCGAACGGCCCTCGCGCATCAGCAAGGCCCGGCCGGACACGTGCGACAGCACCGCGGCCCAGGCGAGGAAGACCACCATCATCAGCAGGATCTTCAGCGACCGCCCGGAGATGCCGTCCGCCAGGAAGGCCGCCACGGTCACGAGACCCGAGGCCGCGACGTTAAGGAAGGCGAGGGCGTGAAGCCGGTCCAGCGCCCGGGGCAGGCGCCAGACGGCGATCGCCGCGAGCCACGTCACGGCCACCGTCAGACCGAGCAGCACGCCGATCACGACGCTCATATCCAGCGTTCCAGGAAAACCGCGAGCAGCATCGTGCCCGGCAGGTTGAGCAGGATCAGGGTGAGGGCGAGATCGGTGATCGAGGCTTGATCGGTGGCGAAGGCGAGAAACGTCAGGATCAGGACCGTGATGCTGCCGGCGAGCTGGTAGGCGGCGAAGCGCTGGCCGGGGCGGCCCTGCCACGCCAACACCGCTGCCAGGGCGAGCGGGGGCAGCAGCGCCAGGATGGCCGCCGTCCAGATCGTCATCGCGCCGTGTCCTCAAGGGCATGGGTCGCCACCGTGCCGTGGGTACGGTCGAGGGTCAGCACGTAGCTGTCGGGAGCGAGGGACGAGGCGAGCAGCCCGACGGCGCGCGCCGCCGGTGCCGTGTCCCCGGTGGGTGCCGCCCAGTCCGTTTCGGAGACGCTGCGCTCGCGGGTCATCCCGCCCTCGGCGGAGCCGAGCAAGACCCTCGCCAGGTGGAGGCCGACCCGCGCGGTCTGGCGGGGCATCCCGAGGAGGGCCGGCCCCATCGGCCGAAGGGCCGCCCGGTCGAAGCGGAACCGCACGCCGCCGCGCCGCCCGACCCCCCACCACCAGGCCGTTCCGAGGGTGGCACAGCCGACGGCCGCCAGTCCCTCGTTCAGGCTCACCGAACCCGCGAACACCATGTAGACCAGGGCAAGGGCGATCCAGATCGCGACGGCGTCGCGCGTCGATCGCTCGTGGAGGCTGCTGATCGGTCCTGCCCGCATCGATCCTGACCGGGGCGCAGCCTCCGGAAGCGTGGCCGTGCGCATGTCCGACGAAACGTAGCTGCGGGCATCGGCGTTCCCGGAACCCGCAGACACGGTTCCGTGTAGGGACATCGGTGCCCACTCGATTCACGCCGTCTCGACCGGCGACCTCATCCCGATGCCGACCGGCGCAGCGGCGGCCTCGAGGGGCTCGGGCGCGGTTGGGATTTCGGTGATCGAGCGGGCCTTGCAGGCAGAGGAATACGCGATGAAAGCCGAGATCCTCGACATCCGGTTCGTGCATGAGGGCTGGAGCCGCTTCGGCATCGCGCAAGTCCGCCTCGCCGACGGCGCGGTGGTCGAGCGGGAGATCGAGGATCACGGCAATTCGGTGGGGATCCTGCCCTACGATCCCGCACGGAAGGTCGCGACCCTGGTGCGCGAGCTGCGGGTGCCGCCGCTCTTCGCGGCGGGCGAGCAGGTTCAGCTCGAGGCGCCCGCCGGCCTGATCGACGACGGCAATCCGGCGGACAACGCCCGCCGGGAGGTTCTCGAAGAGGTCGGCTTGCGTCTGCACGATCTGGAATTCGTCGGCGCCACCTATTCCTGCGCGAGCCTGACCACCGAGAAGATCCACCTCTACCTCGCGCCGTACGGCCAGGCCGACCGCGCGGAGGCGGGCGGAGGCGCCGACGGCGAACACGAGAACATTCGCGTCGTCGAGATGCCGTTGGCCGAACTCGCAGCCCTGGCCGACGGGGCCGCGATCACCGACCTGAAGACGCTGACCCTGCTTCTGGCGCTCCGCGCGCGTCATCCGGAGCTGTTCGCCGCGTGAGAATCCGCTATCGCGTGATCGCTCAAGGGTTGCTTACCGCACTGGTGCTCGCCGGGGCCGCGTGGATCGCCTTCCACCTGCGCTGATGGTCGGCGGAGACCGGGCTTCAGGGATCGATGGCATGAGCGATGACGCCGGACACACCGAACCGCACGGGCTCGACCGCGGCCTGACCAATTACGGCGATCGCGACTTCGCCCGCTACCTGCGCCGCTCCTTCGCCCGCTCGATGGGCCTCTCGCCGAGCCTGCTGAGCAAGCCGGTGGTCGGCATCGCCATGACGCCGTCGGGCTTCAACAACTGCCATCGGGGCATGCCCGAGCTGGTGGAGGCGGTCTCCCGCGGCGTGCTGGCGGCGGGCGCCCTGCCGCGGCCGTTCCCGACGGTGTCGCTCGGGGAGGTTTTCCTCAATCCGACCAGTATGATGTACCGCAACCTGATGGCCATGGACACGGAGGAGATGATCCAGGCCCAGCCGATGGATGCCGTCGTGCTGATCGGCGGCTGCGACAAGACCGTGCCAGCCCAGCTCATGGGCGCGGCTTCGGCCGGCCTGCCGGCGATCCAGCTCGTCACCGGCCCTATGTCCACCGGCCGGCACCGGGGCCAGCGACTCGGTGCCTGCACCGATTGTCGCGGCTTCTGGGCGAAGTATCGGGCCGGCACCGTCGACGCGGAGGAGATCGCCGAGGTCGAGGGCCGGCTTTCCGTGACGGCCGGCACCTGCGCGGTGATGGGGACGGCCTCGACCATGGCGTGCATCGCCGAGGCGCTCGGCATGTCGCTGCCGGGGACGGCCGCGATCCCGGCGGTGCATTCCGACCGGCTGGTGGCCGCCGAGGAGTCGGGCCGTGCGGCGGTCCGGCTGATTCAGTCGAAGATCACGCCCTCCCAGCTCATCACGGAGAAGTCGGTGGAGAACGCCATCCGCGTGCTGATGGCGGTCTCGGGCTCGACCAACGCCATCGTGCACCTCACGGCTGTGGCGGGGCGGCTCGGCATTCGCATCCCCTACGCCCGTTTCAACCAGATCTCCGACGAGACGCCGGTGCTGGTCGACCTGAAGCCCGTGGGCGAGGGCTACATGGAGGATTTCCACGCTGCGGGGGGCATGGGGGCGCTGCTGCGCGAGTTGCGCCCGCTCCTCCACCTCGACACCATCGACGTGGAAGGCAGGACGCTGGCCGAGCGGCTCGACGAGCCCGCGGGCTGGGTCGATCGTGCGGTGATCCGGGCCTTCGACAATCCGGTCTCGGCCGTGGGCGGGCTGGTGGCGCTCACCGGCAACCTCGCCCCCGAGGGGGCCATCTTCAAGCGCGCGGCGGCGACCCCGGAGCTGTTCGAGTCCGAGGGCCGGGCGGTGGTGTTCACCGGCCTGGAGGACCTGAGCCAGCGGATCGACGAACCCGACCTCGACGTGGCGCCGGGCGACGTGCTGGTCCTGCAGAATGCCGGGCCGCACGCGGCCGGCATGCCGGAGGCCGGCTACCTGCCCATTCCCAAGAAGCTCGCCCGGGCGGGGGTGAAGGACATGGTGCGCATTTCCGACGCGCGGATGTCGGGCACGGCCTTCGGCTCCATCGTGCTGCACATCGCCCCCGAATCCGCCGTCGGCGGGCCGCTGGCTGCGGTGCGCGACGGCGACCGGATCCGCCTGTCGATCCGCGACAAGCGCATCGACCTGCTGGTGGAGGACGACGAGATTGCCCGCCGGCTCGCGGACCATCGGCCGCCGCCGGCCCCGAGCCGGGGCTACAAGGCGCTCTACCGCCGCACCGTCACCCAGGCTCCCGAAGGCTGCGACTTCGACTTCCTGATGGGGGAGGGGAGCGGGACCTGAAGCGTCCGGCTTGATCGCCGGCCTCGGCAGCCCCATCGTCCGGACAGGACTCGGGAGGTCACGGAATGACGCGCGCCTGCATCGTGGGTTGGGCTCACACCCCCTTCGGCAAGCTGGAGGAGCCGGATGTCGAGGGGCTGATCGCCCGGGTCTCGGGCGAGGCCCTGGCCCATGCCGGGGTCGAGGAGTCCCAGGTCGATGGCATCTACGTCGGCTCCATGAACACCGGCTTCTCGAAGCAGGGTTTCGAGGGGTCACTCGTGGCGGTGAACCGGCCGGGCCTCGCCCATGCGCCGGCGACCCATCTGGAGAATGCCTGCGCCACCGGCTCGGCGGCGCTCTACGCGGCCCTCGACTTCGTCGACAGCGGCCGGGGCCGGATCGCCCTGGTGATCGGCGCCGAAAAGATGACGGCCAAGACCGTGGCCGAGACCGGCGACATCCTGCTCGGCGCCTCCTACCGCAAGGAAGAGGCCGAGATCGAGGGCGGCTTCGCAGGCGTGTTCGGTCGGATCGCGGCGGGCTACTTCCAGCGCTACGGTGACCGCAGCGAGGAGCTGGCGCGGATCGCCGCCAAGAACCACCGCAACGGCGTCGGCAACCCCTACGCGCAGCTGCGCAAGGATCTCGGCTTCGATTTCTGCAACCGGATCTCGGAGAAGAACCCCTACGTGGCGGCGCCCCTGCGGCGGACCGACTGCTCCCTGATCTCGGACGGGGCCGCGGCTCTCGTGGTGGCGGACGCCGAGACCGCCGAGGGGCTGGAGCGGGCGATCGGCTTCCGCGCCCGGGCACACGTCAACGACATCCTGCCCCTGTCTCGCCGCGACCCGACGGAGTTCAAGGGCGCACGGCTCGCCTGGGAGAAGGCGCGCGCCCAGGCCGGGATCGGCAACGACGACCTCTCCTTCGTGGAGACCCACGACTGCTTCACCATCGCCGAGCTGATCGAGTACGAGGCGATGGGGCTCGCCGCCCCCGGCGAAGGCTACCGCGTGGTGCGCGAGGGTCTGGCCGAGAAGGGCGGGCGGCTGCCGATCAACCCGTCCGGCGGCCTGAAGGCCAAGGGCCATCCGGTGGGTGCCACCGGCGTCTCGATGCACGTGATGGCCTGCCTGCAACTCATGGGCGAGGCCGGCGAGATGCAGGTGCCCGGCGCGGACCTCGCCGGGATCTTCAACATGGGCGGGGCGGCTGTCGCCAACTACGTGTCGATCCTGGAGCGGCGGCGCTGAAGGGGCGTTTGCAGCGGCGTCGAAGAGCCAAGTGAGTCTGACCGGTGGCGTCTTTGCGAGCGCAGCGAAGCAACCCAGTGACGCCATGCCGACCAGACGCGCGGTAATCTGGGCCGCTTCGCTGCGCTCGCGATGACGGAGCGGGCGGAGAAATGCTCGCGCCCGTTGATCGCGGGTGCCCCGCTCAGCCCAGCTTGTCCAGCGCCTGAACGAGATCGGCGATCAGGTCGGCCTCGTTCTCGAGCCCGATCGACAGCCGCACGGTCTCCGGCCCCACCTGCGCGGAGGCCTTCTCGTGCTCCGGCAGTTGCCGGTGCGTGGTGGAGGACGGGTGGATGGCGAGCGATTTGATCTCGCCGATGTTCACGAGGTGCGAGATCAGCTCCAGCCCGGCGATGAACGTGAGCGCGGCCGGCTCGCCGCCCTTCAACGCGAAGGTGAAGATCGAGCCCGGCCCGTTCGGCGTGTAGCGCCGGGCGAGGTCCTCCCCGGGCTGCCCCGGCAACCCCGGATAACTCACCCAGGCCACCGCCGGATGGTCCTTGAGGAAAGCCGCCACCGCCCGGGCGTTGGCGCAGTGACGCTCCATCCGCAAGGGCAGCGTCTCGATGCCCATCAGCGTCAGGAACGCGTTCATCGGCGACAGGCCGGGGCCGAGGTCGCGCAGGCCGAAGAACCGGCAGGCTGCCGCGAACGGCGTCGCCGGGAAGGCCTCCGTCAGGACGAGGCCGTCGTAATCCGGCCAGGGCTCGGTGATGAGGTTGTAGCCGCCGGCCTTCGCCCAATCGAAGCGGCCGGCGTCGCAGATAACGCCCCCGATGGTCTGGCCGGAGCCGCCCAGGAATTTCGAGGTCGAGTGCACGACGATGTCGGCGCCGTGCTCGATCGGCCGGATGAGCGCCGGGGAGGCGAGGGTGTTGTCCACCACGAGCGGCAGGTCGTGGCGGCGCGCCACCGCGGCGATGCCGGCGAGGTCCATCACGGAGGCGCAGGGGTTCACGATCGATTCGCAGACGATCGCCCGGCAATCCGGCGTGATCGCTGCCTCGAAATCCTCCGGGCTCATGCCGCGGGCGAAATGCGGCTTCAGGTCGTAGCGGCCGTCGAGGCGCCGCATGAGGCCGAGCGAGCCGCCGAACAGGCGCGGAGAGGCGACATAGGCGTCGCCGCTCTTCATCAGCGTCATGAGCACGAGCAGCATGGCCGACTGACCGGACGAGACGGCCACCGCCGCCTTCGCACCTTCGAGGTCGGCGATTCGCCGCTCCAGGGCCGCCACCGTCGGGTTGGAGCCGCGCGAGTACGAGAAGCCGGTCCGGCGTCCGGCGAAGATGTCCGCCGCCTGCTCGGTGGAGTCGAACACGAAACCGTTGGTGAAATAGATCGGCTGGACCCGTGCACCCGTGGCGGGATCCGGCGCGGCGCCGGCATGGATGGCCCGGGTCGCGAAGCGGTGCGGTCGGTTCTTGTCCGTCATGGCTCTCGGTCGGGTGTTGCAGGCCCGGACCGGGGGTGACCCCGCGCGCAACCGGGCGTCGCGCCGCGCGGCGTATGAAGGCCTGAAGGGTTCGGACCAGGGTGGTCGGCTCGTAGGGCTTCGGGATGAACCGCGCGCCCTCCGGCATGTCGTTGGGGCCGGGCGTGCCCATGCCGGACACCACCAGCACCGGAATCGACGGCCAGCGATGGGCCACGAGGCGGGCGAGGGCGAATCCGTCCATCGAGCCCTGCGGCATGTCGACGTCGGTCATCAGGACGCCGACGTCGTCGCGATTCTCCAGGACCTTGAGAGCCTTGTCGGCGTGGGTCGCCTCCACGACGGTGAAGCCCGCATCCGCGAGGGTGTCCGAGGCCTCCATCAACAGGAGGCCGTCGTCTTCCACCAGGAGCACCACGGGTTGGTCGGACGGGCTATCTGACATCAGACCTGCGAAGGTGAGTCTCAAATTCCGAAGCCCGCGCCGTATTCCCACGGGGCTCCCCGCGTCAAGGCAGGGGTCCCGGCTGCGTCAGGCTGCCTCTTCACGCTTGCCGAGGCGCTTATCGAGATAGGTGTCCACCGTCTGGGTCAGTTCCTCGACCTTGCCGTCGAAGAAGTGATTGGCTCCGTCGACCATCTGGTGCTCGATGATGACGCCCTTCTGGGTCTTCACTTTCTCGATCACCGGCATGACTTCGCGGGCGGGCGCCACCCGATCCTCCGAGCCGTGCACGAACAGGCCCGAGGACGGGCAGGGCGCCAGAAAGGTGAAGTCGTAGCGGTTCGCCATCGCGGCGATCGAGATGAAGCCCTCGATCTCCGGCCGGCGCATCAGCAGCTGCATGCCGATCCACGAGCCGAACGAGACGCCGGCGATCCAGCACGACTTCGCCTCCGGATTGACCGACTGCACCCAATCGAGGGCCGCGGCCGCGTCGGAGAGTTCGCCCGATCCGTGATCGAAGGAGCCCTGGCTGCGGCCGACCCCGCGAAAATTGAAACGCAGGGCTGCGAAGCCGCGATTGGCGAAGGTGTAAAAAAGATTGTACACAATTTGATTGTTCATCGTGCCCCCGAACTGCGGGTGCGGGTGCAGGATGATCGCGATCGGCGCGCCGCGCTTCTTGGGGGCTTGATAACGGCCTTCCAGGCGGCCGGCCGGGCCGGTGAAGATGACTTCGGGCATCGCTCGTCTCTCGCTGTCGAGATCGCCAACCGGGCGATCGGCGCGGCGGCGCAGCAGCCTTGACTCATCGCGCGGGCATCATAAAGCGCTCTTAGAATAGTTCTAGTCGATTAGAACTATTCTAAAGAAGCCGCTCCGGTCCATCGCGTTGGCTGCTACGCCGACCGAACACGGCCGGCGGGATTTCATTTTGTCGGCGCGCCTTAGCACGGCGAGCCGCCGCGCGGGCAAGGAATTGTGACGCGCCGCAACAGAGGCCTTAACGGAACGCGGATGAGCCGGGCACGCGCCTATCTCGATTACAACGCCACCGCCCCGGTCCATCCGGCCGTTGCGGAGGCTGTGGCGCGCGCGCTGATGCTCCCCGGCAACCCGTCCTCGATCCACGCCGAGGGCCGTGCCGCCCGGGCCGCCCTGGAGGCCGCCCGCGCGCAGGTCGCCGCCCTGGTGAACGCACGGCCCGATCAGGTGGTGTTCACCAGCGGCGGGACCGAGGCGGCCAATGCGGTCCTGTCGGGGCGCTGCGCGGCCGCGGGCAACCCGGCGCCACGCGCCTGCTCCACGGGGCCACGGAGCACCCCTGCGTGGCGGCTGGCCACCGGTTTCCTGACGCCGCCGTGGAGGCGTTGCCGGTCAGCCGCGACGGTTTGATCGACCTCGCCGCGCTGGAGTCCCGACTCGCGGAGCTGGCGGAGGAGAGCGTGCTCCTCTCGGTTCACGCGGCCAACAACGAGACCGGTGCGGTCCAGCCGCTGGCCGATGTGATCGCCCTGGCGCGGGCGCACGGCCGGACGCTCGTTCACAGCGACGCGGTCCAGGCAGCCGGCAAGATCCCCTTGGACATGACCGGTCTCGGCCTCGACGCGCTCACCCTGTCGGGCCACAAGTTCGCCGCCCCGAAAGGCGTCGGCGCCCTGGTGCTGGCGGACGGCGTTACCTTGGAGACCGCTTTCCTGCGCGGGGGCGGCCAGGAGCGCCGGCAGCGCTGCGGCACCGAGAGCCTGCCGGCGATCGTGGGCATGGGCGAGGCGGCCCGGATCGCCCGCGAGTCCCTCGACGCGGAGGCGGCGCGCCTGTCGGCCTTGCGCGACCGGATGGAGGCGCGCGTGCGGGCTCTGGCGCCCGACGCCGTGATGTTTTCCGCGGGCGCGCCGCGCCTGCCCAACACCCTGAGCTTCTCGGTCCCGGGTCTCGACGCGCCCGGCGCCCTGATCGCCCTCGACCTCGCCGGCGTGGCGGTGTCGTCGGGCTCGGCCTGCTCCTCGGGCAAGGTCGCGCGCTCGACGACGCTCGCCGCCATGGGCGTCGGTCCGGATCTTGCCGGGGGGCGCTCCGCATCAGCCTCGGCTGGAACACGGTGGACGAGGAGGTGTCATGCTTCCTCGACGCCTTCGAACGGGTCTTGCAGCCCCTATATAGGCGGAAAGGGCGCGCGGCCTGAACGCGGCCGCACCCCTCCGCTTTCCGACAGACGCTTCCCGGTCCTTGACGCCGGAGATGCCTAGGAGACGCTGATGCCTGCCGTGCAGGAAACCATTGACCGGGTCCGCTCGATCGACCTCGACCAGTACAAGTACGGATTCGAGACCACCATCGAGATGGAGAAGTCCGAAAAGGGCATCTCCGAGGACGTCGTCCGCTTCATCTCGGCCAAGAAGAACGAGCCCGCATGGCTCCTGGAATGGCGCCTCGACGCCTACCGGCGCTGGCTGACCATGAAGGAGCCGGAGTGGGCGCGGGTTTCCTACGACAAGGTCGACTACAACGACATCTACTACTACGCGGCGCCCAAGCGGCCGGCGGCGATGTCGCTCGACGAGATCGACCCCGAGATCCTGAAGACCTACGAGAAGCTTGGCATCCCGTTGCGGGAGGTCGAGGTGCTGGAGGGCATCGCCCCCGAGCGCCGCGTGGCGGTCGACGCCGTGTTCGACTCGGTCTCGGTGGCCACAACCTTCAAGAAGGAACTCTCGAAGGCCGGCGTGATCTTCATGCCGATCTCGGAGGCCGTGCAGGAATATCCCGAGCTGGTGCAGAAGTACCTCGGCTCGGTCGTGCCGGTGACCGACAACTTCTTCGCCACGCTGAACTCGGCCGTGTTCTCGGACGGGTCGTTCGTCTACATCCCGCCGGGCGTGCGCTGCCCGATGGAGCTGTCGACCTATTTCCGGATCAACGAGCGCGACACCGGCCAGTTCGAGCGCACGCTGATCATCGCCGACAAGGGCTCCTACGTCTCGTATCTCGAGGGCTGCACGGCCCCGAAGCGCGACGACAACCAGCTCCACGCCGCAGTGGTCGAGCTCGTCGCCCTGGATGATGCAGAGATCAAGTACTCGACCGTCCAGAACTGGTACCCGGGCGACAACGAGGGCAAGGGCGGGATCTACAACTTCGTCACGAAGCGCGGCGATTGCCGCGGCGCCCGCTCGAAGATCTCCTGGACCCAGGTCGAGACCGGCTCGGCGATCACCTGGAAGTATCCGTCCTGCATCCTGCGTGGCGACGAATCCCGCGGCGAGTTCTACTCGATCGCGGTGTCGAACGGCATGCAGCAGGTCGATTCCGGCACCAAGATGATCCATCTCGGCAAGAACACGACGAGCCGGATCATTTCGAAGGGCATCTCGGCGGGCCGCTCGCAGAACACCTACCGGGGCCTCGTCTCGGCCCACAAGAAGGCCAAGGGCGCGCGCAACTTCACGAACTGCGACTCCCTGCTGATCGGCGATCAGTGCGGCGCGCACACGGTGCCCTACATCGAGTCGAAGAACGCCTCGGCGGTGTTCGAGCACGAGGCGACCACCTCGAAGATCTCCGAAGACCAGATGTTCTACTGCCAGCAGCGCGGCCTCTCCGAAGAGGAGGCGACCGCGCTCATCGTCAACGGCTTCGTCCGGGACGTGCTGCAGCAGTTGCCCATGGAGTTCGCCGTCGAGGCCCAGAAGCTGATCTCGATCAGCCTGGAAGGCTCGGTGGGCTGAGGGCTCTCGACGGGTGTGTGCATCCGCCCTCCCCGTTGCGGGGAGGGCCGGGGCTGGGGGTGGTGCCGGATCAGATGCGGCGCTGCCTTCCGCTCCAACCCCACCTCCGGCTCCTCCCCGTACGGGGGAGGAGAGCGCGTCGCCCGTCATCACGCCAGGATGCGTGAGCGGCGAGGCCTCGGGGATGGGGGACAATCAGCGACTTCGAACAGGACTACCGGACAATGCTGGAAATCAAGAACCTCGTCGTGCAGATCGAGGACAACCGCATCCTCAACGGCCTCGACCTCACCGTGAAGGACGGCGAGGTCGCCGCCATCATGGGTCCGAACGGCTCGGGCAAGTCGACGCTCTCCTACGTCATCGCCGGAAAGTCGGACTATGAGGTCCTCGACGGCGAGATCCTGCTCGACGGCCACAACCTGCTGGAGATGGAGCCCGACGAGCGCGCGGCTGCCGGCGTGTTCCTGGCCTTCCAGTATCCGCTGGAGATCCCCGGCGTCGGCACCATGACGTTCCTCAAGGCCTGCCTGAACGCCCAGCGCAGGGCCCGCGGCGAGGGCGAGATCTCGACCCCCGACTTCATCCGTGCGGTCAACGGCGCCGCGGACCGGCTCGAGATCAACAAGGACATGCTCAAGCGCGCCCTCAACGTCGGGTTCTCCGGCGGCGAGAAGAAGCGCATGGAGATCCTCCAGATGGCGCTCCTGGAGCCGAAGTTCTGCGTCCTCGACGAGACCGATTCCGGGCTCGACATCGACGCCCTGCGCATCGTCTCCGAGGGCGTGAATGCCCTGCGCGGCAAGGGCCGCTCGTTCCTGGTGATCACCCACTATCAGCGCCTCCTGAACCACATCGTGCCGGACGTCGTGCACGTCATGGCGAAGGGCCGGATCGTGAAGACCGGCGGCAAGGAGCTGGCCCTGGAGCTCGAGGCGTCGGGCTACGCCGAGTACAGCACCAGCGAGGCGGCCTGAGCCATGGCCGACGTCACCAACTTCCGCTCGCCCGCCGAGGCTGGCCTGTCGAAGCTGTTCGAGGCGGGTCGCCAGAGCTTCGCCAGCGAAACCGCGATCGCCCGTGAGGAAGCCTTCCGCTTCTTCGAGGCGGCCGGCCTGCCGAGCCGCCGGGTCGAAGCCTTCAAGTACACCGACCTGCGCGCCGCCATCACGGAGGCCGCTCCGCCCGCAGAGGCGCCGAGCCTCGACGTCGCGAAGGCGGCCGTCGCCGTGGCAAGGGGTTTTGCCGGCCTCGAGGCCGCGCGCCTGACCTTCGTGAACGGCCACCTCGTCCGAGGGCTGTCCGATCTCGACCGGATCCCCGAGGGCGTCACGGTGACCCCGATGTCCGAGGCGCTGACCGAAGGCGACGCCGCCCTGAAGCAGCTCGCACCGGTGTCGCAGGCCCGCGAGAACCCTGTCTACCAGCTCAACACCGCCTTCCTGGCGGACGGGGCCGTGATCACGGTCGCCCCCGGCGCGAAACCGGCGCTGCCCCTGCACCTCCGCTTCGTCGGCACCGGCGATGCGCCGTTCTCGACGGCGACCCGCGTGCTGGTCCAGCTCGGCGAGGGTGCGGAATTCAGCCTGCTGGAGAGCCACGAGGGGCCGGACGGGCTGACCTGTCAGCCCAACGACGCCCTCGACGTGGTGGTCGGCCCCAGGGCCGCCTTCCGGCATACGCGCCTGAACATCGAGGGGGACGCCACGATCGCACTCTCGACCCTGTCATTCAGGGTCGAGGCCGAGGCGCAGGTCGAGACCGTCAACCTCGTGACCGGGGCCGTGCTGTCGCGCCACCAGATCTTCGTCCATGTCGCGGGCGAGGACACGAACGTGGTGGTCAACGGCGCCGCCATGCTCCGCAAGGGCCAGCTCGCCGATTCGACGCTCCTCGCGGACCATGCCTCCGTCGGCGGCGTTGGGCGCGAGCAGTTCAAGTGGATCATCGACGGCGACGCGACCGGCGTGTTCCAGGGCAAGATCATCGTCCGGCAGGCCGCCCAGAAGACCGACGGCAAGATGAAGTCCGACTGCCTCCTCCTCACCGACGAGGGGCAGATGATGAACAAGCCGGAACTGGAGATCTTCGCCGACGACGTCGCCTGCGGCCACGGGGCCACCTGCGGCGCGCCGGACGAGGACCTGCTATTCTACCTGATGGCCCGCGGCCTGCCGCGCCCCGTCGCCGAGAGCCTGCTGGTGCAGGCGTTCGTGGGCGAGGCGGTGGAGGCGGTCACGCACGAGGGCGCCCGCGCGGCGCTGATCGGCGAGATCGAAGCCTGGCTGAAGGCGCGGGGCTGACGTGCCGGCCGGTCCCGTTCGGTGACCGGCCGCTCTCCAGAACCCGATCCCACCCTGAGGCGCCCGCGGGAGCGGGCCTCCAGAAAGGGCTTCAGGGACGGCAACACCAGCCGGGGGCTCCGAGGAGCCCCCGCTCCGCTCCGGCACCTCAGGATGAGGGCTGTTCCCGGGATCGGCGAAGTCTTCCGAAGGTCGCGACCATGAACGCACCCGTCCTCACCCCCACCTACGACGTCGAGGCGATCCGCAAGGATTTCCCGATCCTGGCGCAGCAGGTCTACGGCAAGCCGCTGGTCTACCTCGACAATGCGGCCTCGGCGCAGAAACCCCGTCAGGTGATCGACGCGATGGTGGCCTGCATGGAGACCGGCTACGCCAACGTCCACCGCGGCCTGCATTTCATGGCGAATGCCGCCACCGAGGGCTTCGAGGGCGCCCGCGAGACGACGCGCCAGTTCCTCAACGCCGCCTCCACGGACGAGATCATCTTCACGCGCAACGCCACGGAGGCCTACAACCTCGTGGCCTCGTCGATGGGCTGGGCCGGGATGATCGGGGAGGGGGACGAGATCATCCTCTCGATCATGGAGCACCACTCCAACATCGTGCCCTGGCACTTCCTGCGCGAGTGCCGCGGCGCGGTGATCAAGTGGGCGCCGGTGGACGACCAGGGCAATTTCCTGGTCGAGGAGTACGAGAAGCTGTTCTCGCCGCGCACCAAGATGGTGGCGATCACCCATATGTCGAACGTGCTCGGCACGGTGACGCCCGCCGCGGAGATCGTGCGGATCGCCCATGCCCACGGCGTCCCCGTGCTGCTGGACGGTGCGCAGAGCGCCGTGCATCAACCCGTCGACGTCCGGGCGCTCGACTGCGACTTCTTCGTCTTCACCGGCCACAAGGTCTACGGACCGACCGGGATCGGCGTGCTCTACGCCAAGAAGGAATGGCTGGAGCGCCTGCCGCCCTATCAAGGCGGAGGCGAAATGATCCGGACGGTGAGCGAGGACACGGTCACCTACAACGACCCGCCGCACAAGTTCGAGGCCGGGACCCCGGCGATCATCGAGGCCGTCGGCCTCGGGGCGGCGCTCGAGTACATGATGAACCTCGGACGAGAGGCCATCGCGGCCCACGAGGCGAAACTCACGGCCTACGCGCAGGAACGGCTCGGCGCGATGAATACCCTGCGCCTGATCGGCACCGCGGCCGGCAAGGGCGGCGTGATCGCCTTTGAGATGAAGGGGACCCATGCCCACGACATCGCCACGGTGATCGACCGGCAGGGGGTTGCGGTGCGGGCCGGGACGCATTGCGCCATGCCGCTGCTGAACCGCTTCGGCGTCACCTCGACGTGCCGGGCCTCGTTCGGCCTCTACAACACCACGGCGGAGATCGACGCCCTTGCCGAAGCCCTCGGCAGGGCAGAAATGCTGTTCACCTGATAGTCTGGTTGAAGCTGGTCGCGCTCGCGCGGGACCGGGGAGAGTGAAGCGATGACCACCGACGCCACCATCACGGGCGGCATGAACGCCCCCGCCGTCGCGGGTACCTCCGCGATCCCGCAGGCGGAGATGGACCGCCTGACGGACGACATCGTCGCCGCGCTCAAGAGCGTCTATGATCCCGAAATTCCGGCCGACATCTACGAACTCGGCCTCATCTACAAGGTCGACATCGACGACGACCGAAAGGTCGCCATCGACATGACGCTCACGGCCCCCGGCTGTCCGGTGGCCGGCGAGATGCCGGGCTGGGTCGAGAACGCCGTCGGCGCGGTGGCCGGCGTCCAGTCGTGCACGGTGACGATGGTGTTCGATCCGCCGTGGGACCAGAGCCGGATGTCGGACGAGGCCCGCGTCGCCCTGGACATGTGGTAGGTCGCTCCGCGGCTCCACCCGTGCGTGGGGCCGCAAGCCCATGGCGTCACGGCTCTCCAAGGATGGCTCGGGGCCGGACCGCGGGGGTTCGCCCGGAGAAAATGACGCTGCCTTCGAAACGGCTTAGCGCGTGGACTTCGGGCGCCGTGCGAACCGTCGCGCCGTCCGGTTCTGCGGTGATCTACGTAGCCGTTAAGACCCCGCTAACCACGACCGCGCAGATCGATCGGAGCCGCTGCGAGCCGCGGCCTCTCCTCGATACGGTTGGTGGAAACGGATGGCATCGGGCTACGTGGTCGCGGCGTTTCTGGAGTTGGTCGGGCTGGCCGGTCTCGTGATCGCGGTGCTGAGGATGCGGACGGAACGACAGGCGCGGTCCGCCGAGTTGCGGAGCTTTCTTCGGTCCGGACACATGCCGGCGGCCGGCGTCGTCGGATCGCAGACGGACGTCGCGTCGCGCGTCGTCGCCATCCTGTTCAACCCCGCGCGCGACAGCGCGGAACCTGTGCGCCCATCGGCCGCCCGTACGGCGCTCGGGCGCGCCATCCCGACCCTGCGGAACGGACTGTCCGCTGCGATTAGCGCAGGATGATGTCGAGGCCGCTCCCGAACAGGACGACGGCGCTGAGCGTCAGCATGAACTTCAGGTCTTCCAGACGCGCGCTCATGATCGCCCCTCGTTGTTCGGCTGGCTGGCCGCTGCTTCGATGAAGCATCATCAGCGAAAGGACAGGTTTTGCGCGAGTCCTTTCAGCTTCCGTTAGGGATTAACCGACGCTTTCCATTTACTAAAGTTACCATTTGGTTAAATCGGGATCCGCGCGCACGACCCGTTTCGGCCCGGACACGCGCTTCCCCACCGAACGCCTGGAAGGTTCGAGCCATGTCTCCAGCCCCGAGCACGACCATCGGGCGGTTCGTCGATTGGCTCTTCCGTGACCGGAGGACCGGCGCGATCACCATCGCGCAATGGCCGAACCTGCCCCTCTGGTTATTCGCCGGCTTCAGCCTGGCGGCCTGGCTCGCGCAGGGGCGGGGACCGGTCGAGTCCTGGCTGTCGCTCGGTGCCGACCTCGCGCTGGCGTGGTGGGCGGTCGACGAACTCCTGCGTGGCGTAAATCCGTGGCGCCGCATCCTCGGCGCAGCGACGCTGATCGGCCTGATCGCCCTCACCACGCTCCGACGCGTCGGCTAGCGCCGTTCCCGGTTGGGGTGGGTGGTGCGCGATAGCCGAGCCCGTGCCGCACGAGGCGCGGATTCCCTCTCCCCTACAGGACAGCGAGCATGGCGCAGGTGCCTCGACCGGAGGCGCCGTCCTCCCAAATCGTTGCGACACGATCGGGAGCGACTCCGCCCGGAAGTGACGATCCCGCGCTACCGTCAATTGTATTTTTCAGCGGCGAACAAGCGCGGACTCGGCGCCTGCGCCCGGGAAAGCGGATCACCAGCAGCCAATTGTTCGATGTGCCTCCTGGGGGCAGCTCCGGCCGTAAGCCTCAGAGAAGAGGCAGCAACATAACGGCAGGTTGCACCCGCCGAAAAATTGTGGATGGTCATGCCGCGCGCCGTTCAAGACGGCGCCGGTCTGCCATTACGCGCCTCCGCGCTCGGCTGAAGGATTGGTTTCCGGGAAATCATGACGGACGCGGGTGGATTCGATCTCGACGGCAAGGCGAAAACCGCGCGCGAACGCGAATCGCTGCTGCGGCAGATTGCCGAGGCCCTTGAGATCCCGGTCTCGACCTTCCGAGGGCCGGCCGCCGCACTGACTCCCAATGGTCCGAGCGCCTCCGAATGTGCCGCCCTCCTGTCGGCCTTCTCTCGGATCGAGGACCCGGAACTCCGCAAGGCGTGCGTGGCGCTGGCGGAGCGCTACAGCCGCGCCTGAGAGGCGTGGCCGCCCCGCGGTGCGGTTGCGCACGCGGGCTCTGTGAGCGCCGCGAAGTTGGCATGCTATAGGGGCCTCCGTTTCCGAAGGCGGCCCGCGCGGTCGGCCCACCGCATGCCCGGAGCCGGAACGCCGTCGCCGGCTCCGCGCAAGCCCCATCTCGCTTCAGGCCCCGATGCCGATCCTCTCCATCTCGAAGCTGTCGAAGACCTACACGTCCGGTTTCACCGCCCTGCGCGACATCGACCTCGCCATCGAGCGTGGCGAGATCTTCGCGCTCCTCGGCCCGAACGGGGCCGGCAAGTCGACGCTGATCAACATCGTCTGCGGCATCGTCACGCCGAGTTCCGGCACAGTGCTGGTCGACGGCCATGACATTGCCGGCGATTACCGC
Source organism: Methylobacterium phyllosphaerae (assembly GCA_050632685.1). Classification (GTDB taxonomy): domain Bacteria; phylum Pseudomonadota; class Alphaproteobacteria; order Rhizobiales; family Beijerinckiaceae; genus Methylobacterium; species Methylobacterium phyllosphaerae_A. The sequence goes on along the minus strand of JBOEFT010000002.1, from coordinate 1,617,982 downwards.
GCCGCCCGTCGGGCCATCGGCCTCGTGCCGCAGGAACTGACCACCGACGCTTTCGAGACGGTGGTGAATACGGTCAGCTTCTCCCGGGGCTGTTCGGCCTGCGGCCGGATCCCGGCCACATCGAGCGCATCCTGAAGGCGCTGTCCCTGTGGGACAAGCGCGACAGCCGGCTGATGACCCTGTCGGGCGGCATGAAGCGCCGCGTCCTGATCGCCAAGGCTCTGTCGCACGAACCCCGGATCCTCTTCCTCGACGAGCCCACCGCGGGGGTCGACGTGGAGCTGCGCCAGGACATGTGGCGCCTCGTGCGCGAGCTGCGCCAGCAGGGCGTGACCGTGATCCTCACCACCCACTACATCGAGGAGGCCGAGGAGATGGCCGACCGCATCGGCGTCATCCGCCGCGGCGAGATCATCCTGGTCGAGGAGAAGGCGGCGCTGATGCACAAGCTCGGGCGCAAGCGGCTGACCCTGCATCTTCAGCAGCCGATCGCGGCCGTTCCGCCGGAGCTTGCCGATTACGAGCTGGCGCTTGCCGGGGACGGACACGCGCTGGTCTATACCTACGACACGCGGGCGGAGCGGACCGGCATCACCGGGCTGCTGACCGGACTCCTCCGCGGCGGGCATCCGCTTCAACGACCTCCACACCGAGCAGAGTTCCCTGGAGGACATCTTCGTCGGCCTCGTCCGCGGGGACGACGCACGGTCAGGAGCACCGGCATGAGCGCGGCCTTCAGCATGAACTGGCCGGCGGTCCGGGCGATCTACCTGTTCGAGATGGGCCGGTTCTGGCGCACGGCGGGGCAGAGCATCCTCGCCCCGGTGATCTCGACCACCCTGTATTTCGTTGTGTTCGGGGCCGCGATCGGCTCCCGGGTCTCGGCGGTGGACGGCGTGCCCTACGGGCTGTTCATCGTGCCGGGCCTGATCATGCTGTCGCTGCTCACGCAGAGCATCTCCAACGCCTCGTTCGGCATCTACTTCCCGCGCTTCGCCGGGACGATCTACGAGATCCTCTCGGCGCCGATCTCGCCTCTGGAGGTGGTGCTGGGCTTCGTCGGCGCGGCGGCCTCCAAGTCGATCCTGATCGGCCTGATCATCCTGGCGACCTCGGCGCTGTTCGTACCGCTGCGGATCGACCATCCCTTCTGGATGCTCGGGTTCCTGCTGCTCACCGCGGTGACGTTCAGCCTGTTCGGCTTCGTGATCGGGCTCTGGGCCGACGGGTTCGAGAAGCTTCAGCTGGTGCCGCTCCTCGTTGTGACGCCCCTGACCTTCCTGGGCGGCAGCTTCTACGCCATCGGCATGCTGCCGCCGTTCTGGCACGCGGTGAGCCTGCTCAACCCGGTCGTCTACCTGATCAGCGGATTCCGCTGGGCGTTCTTCGGCAGCGCCGACGTGAGCATCGCGATCAGCCTCGGTATGACCGCCCTGTTCCTGTGCGTGTGCCTGGGCCTCGTCACCTACATCTTCCGGACGGGCTACAGGCTGAAGAGCTGAAGGCTCAAGGCTGGGCGGCGAGGAAGGCCAGCACGCCGTCCCGATGCGGCTTGGCCCCGACCGCCGTGGAGTGGTCCTTGCCCTCGATCTCCAGGGCGCGCGCATCCGGCATCAGGGCGGCGAGAGCCGGACCGGATCCCGCCACGGTGTCGAGGGTCCCGACCGAGACCAGCACCGGCACCTCGATCTGCCCGAGTTCGGCCCGGCTGAGCGTCTGGCGCGAGCCGCGCATGCAGGCCGCCAGGGCTCGCAGGTCGCTGCGGGTCTGCTCGGCGAAGGTGCGGAAGGCGGCGGCCGTCGGGTTCGGCGCCGGCGTCCCAGCCGGCGCCTCCAGCGCCTCGGCGATCCCGGAGGGCAGTCCCTTGCCTTCGACCAGATGCATGCCGAGGCCGCCGATCAGGGCCGACCGCACCCGGTCGGCGTGGTCCAGGGCGATGTGGGCCGTAATCCGGCCGCCCATCGAATAGCCCATGACGTGGGCGCGTTCGATGTCGAGATGGTCGAGGAGCCGGATCGCGTCGCCCGCCATCGCTTCGGAGCTGTAGGCGGCCGGGTCGTAGAGCTTCTCGCTCTCGCCGTGGCCGCGATTGTCCAGCGCGATCGCCCGGTAGCCGGCCTGGGTCAGCGCCCGGACCCACTGGGTGTTCACCCAGTTGACCGCGTGGTTCGACGCGAAGCCGTGGATCAGCAGGACCGGCTTGCCTCCTCCGTCCGCAGGCGGCACGTCGATATAGGCGATCCGCACGCCGTCGGAATTGAAGGATTCCATGCCGGGCACCCTGTGCTCATCAAGCTCGGCCACGGCTTAGACCAAGCGGGCGCGCCGGGGCAACGCGGATCGATCCGCTTGCGGGGCGGAGCGCCGGCTGGCAAACCGCGGCGGTCATGACGGACACGCAGCCCTACGGCACCTACGAACCGGCCGGCCTCGTGGCGGCGATCACCCGCCGCACGAACCGGATCCCCGCCAGATCCTGGTACGGCCGGCGCCTGGCGCTGTTCCTGCGCCGGATCGCAGATCTCGCGCCTGGGGGGGCAAACCCCTCGACGTGATCCGCTACGGGGCGCGGATGCGGCTGCACCCGTACAACAACAACTGCGAGAAGAAGGTGCTGTTCACCCCGCAGTTCTTCGATCCGGAGGAGCGCGCGCTGCTGCAGACGCGCCTGCCGAAGGACTGCGTATTCCTCGACATCGGCGCGAATATCGGCGCCTACGCCCTGTGCGTCGCGGCGTTCTCGGGTCCGGCGGCCCGGATCGTGGCCGTCGAACCGCAGCCCGACGTGTTCGACCGCCTGACCTACAACATCGCCCAGAACCCGTTCCACACCATAAAGGCCGTCGCCTGCGCGGTGGCCGACAAGGCCGGCGAGCTGACCCTGTTCATCGATCCCCGCAACCGCGGCGAGTCGAGCCTGCGCATCGTCGGCACCAACGAGGGCGCGCGGATCACCGTCCCGGCGGTCACCTTGCTGGATCTCCTGCGCAGCGAGGGCCTGAGCCGGGTCGACGCGATCAAGCTCGACGTCGAGGGCGCGGAGGACCTGATCCTGGAGCCGTTCCTGCGCGAGGCGCCCGAGGCGCTGCTGCCGCGGATCCTGCTGATCGAGAATGGTAGCGGGCAGTGGCAGCTCGACCTGCCGACCCATCTCGCGACCTACGGCTACCGCGAGATCTCGCGGTCGCGGCTGAACCTGATGTTCGAGCGTCCCGACGTCAGGGCGGCGTGATCACCGGAATCTCTTCGGCGATGGCGACGCCCTCCGGCCCGACGGCGCATCGATAGGCGCGGACCGCCACACCCGCCGCCCGGGCGTCCCGAAAAGCCCGGTCGAAGGCGGGGTCGATGTCCCGGGCGACATCGAAGGCCTCGGCCTGCATCTGCACGACGATGACCACCAGCGCCCGGCCGCCCTCCGCCACGACCTGCGCGAGGTCGCGCATGTGCCGGGCGCTGCGGGCGGCCTTGCAGTCCGGAAACTCGGCGAGGCCGGCCTGGCGCATCAGGTGGCAGTTCTTGACCTCGACGTGGCATGCGCCCTCGGCCGCGCCGCTCGCCAGGAAATCGACCCGGCTCGCCTGCGCGTAGCGAACCTCCGGCTTCAGGACGTCGTGACCGGCGAGGGCTCCGATGGCGCCGGCCCGGAAGGCCTCGGCGACCAGGGCGTTCGGGCGCATCGTGTTGATGCCGACCCATTGCGGGCCGCCGGGCAGGTCCGCCTCGACGAGTTCCCAGGTCAGCGCCAGCTTCCGGGCGGGATTGCCCGAGCGTGAGAGCAGCACCCGCGCCCCGGGCGTGTTCAAACCGAGCATCGCCCCGGGGTTCGGGCAATGGACGGTCACCCGCCCGTCATCGGTATCGATGTCGGCCAGGAAGCGCTTGTAGCGCTGCACGAGCCGTCCAGGCAGGAGCGGCGCGGCGAACTGCATCGGATCCTCGGGGTTTGCGTAGCCGTGGGCTGCGGTCGCGCTATCTGCCTGCGAGACCAGCCCGACGCCAGAGTTCCATGACCCAGCCTTCCGATTCCGTCACCGCCGCGATCCTCGTCATCGGCGATGAGATCCTCTCGGGTCGCACCAAGGACAAGAACATCGGCACGATCGCCGACTTTCTCACCGCCGCCGGGATCGATCTGCGGGAGGTGAGGATCGTGCCCGACGAGGCCGCCATGATCGTCGAGGCGGTCAATGCGCTGCGCGCCCGCTACACCTACCTGTTCACCACCGGCGGGATCGGCCCGACCCACGACGACATCACGGCCGATTGCGTGGCCGAAGCCTTCGGGGTCGGCATCGATGTCGATGAGCGCGCCCGGGCGATGCTGCTGGAGCGACACAAGCCGGAGGATCTCAACGCGGCGCGCCTGCGCATGGCGCGGATTCCGTTCGGGGCCGACCTGATCGCCAACCCGGTCTCGAAGGCACCCGGCTTCCGGATCGGGAATGTCCACGTCATGGCCGGCGTCCCGAGCATCATGCAGGCCATGCTCGATTCGATCGCGCCGACCCTGAAGGGCGGGGACGCGATGCTGTCCGAGACAATCGAGGCCGCCGGCGTGCCCGAGGGCACCTACGCGGGCGAACTCGGCGCGATCGCCAAGGACCACCCGTCGGTCTCCATCGGCTCGTACCCGGCCATCACGCCAGAGGGGTTTCGAAACCGGATCGTGGTGCGCAGCCGCGACGCGGAGGCGCTCGCGAAGGCGCGGAGCGCGGTCGAAGCCCTGGTGGGACGGCTGTCGGCCTGAGTGACGGACATCCGGTCGGATCGAGTGGCGTAGCGAGGCTGAGTGGATGGTTCGGGACAAGGACAAGCGGGCTGATCCGGAGGTCCGGCGCGACGAGTTGCTGAAGGAAGTCTCCGAGATCGGGCGACCGGACGCCTACGTGCTGCACGAGGTCATCCGCCTCGAGGGCGACGAGGAACTGCGGCGCCACGGGGTCGCGCTGTTCCTGTCGGCGTTCGCGGCCGGTCTGAGCATCGCCCTGTCGCTGATCGTGCCGGGAGTCCTGCGGAGCCACCTGCCGGAGACCGACTGGGCGAAGATCGTGAGTTCGATGGGCTACGCGGTCGGGTTCCTGGTCGTCGTGCTGGGTCGGCAGCAGCTGTTCACCGAGAACACCATCACGCCGATCCTGCCGCTGCTGCACGACCGGTCAGTGAAGACGGCACTGCGGGTCGTCCGGCTCTGGACCATCGTCCTGTCCGGGAACATCCTCGGCACGCTCGCCATCGCGACGGTCCTGGCGCATGCCGGCGCCTTTGAGCCGCCGGTGCTCAAGGCCTTCGCCGAGATCAGCCACGACGCCATCGCGCACCCGTTCTGGGCGACATTCGTCAAGGCGGTGTTCGCCGGCTGGATGGTCGCCCTGATGGTCTGGTTCCTTCCGGCCACCGGCAGCGCCGCCCCTTCGTGATCCTGTTGATGACGTGGCTCGTGGCGCTGTGCAGTCTCGCGCACATCGTCGCCGGCTCCGTGGAGGCGTTCTACCTCGTTGTCACCGGAGCCGCTTCGATGGCCGATTATGGGGTGAAGTTCTTCCTGCCGACGCTGCTGGGAAACCTCTTCGGCGGCGCGACTCTGGTTGCGGTGCTGAACTACGGGCAGGTGGCACCGGAGGTGGAGGAGACAAAGGCTGTGGAGGGCGAGCGACAAGATTGAGGCGGATGCCACCGGTCGACGCGCAGGGGCGGGCCGATCGGACGCTGCGTCTCGGACCCGCAAGCACACCAGCCCGACCGGTCTCGGCCCGTTTGCCGCTCATGGGCAGACGGGACGATCCGGTCCTTCGGGATCGGGGATGAAGCCAGTCACCGCGATGGTGAGGCCCAAAGAAAAGCCGCCCGGAGGCGGCTTCTCGATGCGTCGGTGCGGCCGGATCAGGACCGCATGCGGGTCCGGACCTCGCCGAGGCTCGCGCGGATCAGGCCCTGGGCTGCCTCGCCCTGCATCCGCTCGCGCAGGATCGTCTCCGAGACCTTCACGGCCGCCTCCGCGGCGGCGGCGCGGACCTGGGCTTCGGCCTGAGCCTCGGCCTGGGCGATCTTCGTCTCGGCCGCCTTGGTGCGGCGGGCGAGGAAGTCGTCGAGCTTCCGATGGCCCTCCTCGGCGGCGCGCTTGGCCTCCTCGCGGGCGCTGGCGACGATCGACTCGGCCTCCTTCTCGGCCTCGGCGCGGCGGCGCTTGTAGTCGGCGAGCACGGCGGCCGCCTCCTCGCGGAGGCGCTTGGCCTCGTCGAGTTCGTGACGGACACGGCTGGCGCGGCCGTCAAGGCCCTTGGTCATCGCCGAGAAGGCGCCGGCCTTCCAGGCGATGCCCATGAAGATGACGAACGCGACGGCGACCCAGAATTCGGCTTCGAGCAGCATCGTGGGATCCCGTCTAGTGTGCGGTGGCGTCGAGGGCGCGGTCGAGGGTCCCCCGGTCGGGGGCCTGACCCGTCAGACGCTCGACGATCGCCGAAGCGGCCTCGCCCGCGATCGAGCGGACATTGCCCATGGCGGCCTCGGTCCGGGAACGGATGGTCGCCTCGGAGGCGGCGAGCTTGGCGTTCAGCTCCTCCTCCAGCGCCTTGCGCTTGACCTCGGCCTCGGCGGCCAGTTCGCCCCGGGTAGTCTGGGCGATGTCGCGCGCCTTGCCCTGGGCGTCGCGGAGGGCGGTCTCGAAGGCCACGCCGGCGGCATCCGCCTCGGCCTTCATCGCCTGCGCCTGATCCAGGTCGGCCCGCAGGCGCTCGGCGCGGGCGTGCAGGATCGACTGGATCCGCGGCAGCGCGATCTTGTCCATCAGGTAGTAGAGCAGCCCGAAGGCCAGGGCGAGCCAGATCAGCTGCGCCAGGAACCCGGAGCTCTCGAAGGGTGGGAACGCGCCGGTATGCGCTTCCGAGTGCTCGGTATGGCCCGGCACGATCTGCGTGTCGGCGCCCGGAGGCGGCGTGGTGAGGGGGTTGGGCTGCGCCATGAGACCGCTACACTGACACCGTTCGCGTAGGTCACCGCGGCGCGGTGACGGAAGAAGGCGGACGCCCCGTCAGGGAGCGCCCACCCGTTCGTCGGGTGTCGGACACCCGTTGGAGACCGCGGGGACCGCGGCCTCCGGCACCGATCAGACGGCGAACAGCAGCAGCAGGGCGATCAGCAGCGAGAAGATGCCAAGCGCCTCGGTGAGGGCGAAGCCCAGGAGCAGCGTGGCGCGCTGGCCGTCGGCCGCGGAGGGGTTGCGAAGGGCGCCGGCAAGGAACTGACCGAACAGGTTGCCGAGGCCGATGCCCGCACCCGCCATGCCGAGGCAAGCGAGGCCGGCGCCGATGTACTTCGCAGCGACGGGATCCATGGTAACTCCTGAGGTCTCTTCAGATCGAAACGTGCAGTGACGTTTGCGGCGGGTGGAGCCGGCCAGGTCTGGTGACTAGTGGCCGGGGTGAAGGGCGTCGTTGAGGTAGATCGCCGTCAGCGTCGCGAAGACGTAGGCCTGAAGCGCCGCAACGAGGAATTCGAGAGCGGTCAGCGCGATCGTCAGGAACAGCGGGAGCGGCGATAGCACGCTCCAGGCGCCCGCGAGAAGAAGCTGGACCACGAAGAACGCGAAGATCTTCATCGCGATGTGTCCGGCCAGCATGTTGGCGAACAGACGGACCGACAAGCTGATCGGGCGCGAGATGAACGAGATGATCTCGATCGGCACCAGGATCGCCAGCAGCACCTTCGGTACGCCCGACGGCACGAACAGGCCGAAGAAGTGGGTGCCGTGCTTCATCACGCCGAAGATCACCACGGTGGAGATCACGAGGGCGGCGAGACCGAAGGTGACGATCAGGTGGCTGGTCACCGCGAACGCGTAGGGGATCATGCCGAACAGGTTCAGGATCAGCACGAACATGAACAGCGAGAACACCAGAGGCATGAACCGCTTGCCGCCGTCGCCGGTGGCCTGGTGCAGCGTGTCGGCGATGAACTCGTAGAAGATCTCGGCCAGCGACTGCATGCGGCCCGGCACCACCGAGCGCGAGGCGGTCGCCACGATGGTGATCAGCGCGATCACGCCGACGGCGGCGAACATGTAGAGGGCGGATTGCGTGAACGCGAGTTGCTGATGGCCGATATGGCCGAGCGAGACGAGCGGCTTCAGCTCGAACTGCTCGATCGGGTCGATCGTGACCGCCATTCCCGCTTCCGCCCTTCTTGTCCGGCGCGCCGACGGATGTCGGCCGCCCCACATTCCCTACCGATCGGCGCGCCTTATGGCTCCTGCCGATCGCGCCGTCCCGGACGCGCGCCGGCGAAACCCGACACCCGCATCACATTGTAGATCCCCGCCACGAACCCCAGCATCAGGAGGACGATCAGACCCCAGGGCTTCGTCCCGAAGACATGATCGACGATCCAGCCGAGTACGCCCCCCGCGATCACGCCCGCAACGAACTCCGTGGAGATCGTCATGGCCTGGCCCAGCGAGGATGGCCCGCCGCTCCGAGGGCGCGTGGAAGGATCGGGAGCAGCCTGCGGCCGCTTCCGTTCGATCTGCGTCTCGAGACGTCTGAGCCTCGCGGAGAGTTCGCTGTCCGTCGGCGTCTGCTCGGTCCCTTTCCCGTCCCTCGGGTCGTCGCCGGTCACGGCTCAAAACTCATCGGGCGGGAGGATCTGGAACCGGCTGGACACCCCCAGCAAGCGGGGCGCACCATAGTTTCGCCTATCTTGAGTGTCAAGGCGAACCCCATACACGGTAAGTCTTTGATTTTGAGTTGGTATTTCAGCTTCGAGCGCGGCGCCGCAACCGCGCTCTCACGGGGCTGCGAGCGGGCGATCAGGCGCCGATGAGCGGCTTGATCACCTTCTCCATACCCTCGACGGTCATCTCGCCGGTGTAGCGCTGGCCGTTGATGAAGAAGGTCGGCGTGGAATCGACCTTGAACACGTCGAGGCCGCGCTGCTTCACGGCGTTGACCGCGCCGTAGACCTTCTGGTCCTTCAGGCAGGCCTCGAAGGTCTGCTTGTTGTAGCCGGCCTGCCGCAGCATCTGCTCCAGGGCGTCCACCGGCTTCGGGGTGAAGGCCCAGGCCGGCTGCTGGTCGAACAGCAGGTCGGTGATCGGGTAATATTTGGCATCACCCTCGCAGCGCGCCAGCATGAAGGCCGCGGTGGCGAGGGGGTCCAGGGGAACTCGCGGAGCGTGAACCGCACCTTGCCGGTGTCGATGTAGCGCTCCTTCAGCGTCGGCCACGTGGTCCGGTGGAAGGCGGCGCAATGCGAGCAGGTCATCGAGGCATATTCGATGATCGTGCATTTGGCGTCCGCCGGACCAAGCCAGACATCCCCCAGCGGGCCGGGCTGGAGCAGCGCGGCCATGTCGGTGCCCTGCGCCTGGGCACCGCGCGAGAGAGATAGGGCAGGGCGAGGCCGGCGCCGAGGGCGAGGCCGGAAAACTTGAGAGCGTCGCGTCGCGTCGTCATCGGGCAGGCTCCGCCGGATTGAACACTCATGGCGTCCGGATGCGGGTACTCGGGCGCGACCGTCCTGGCAAGGTGACCGAGATCGACCGCTCACCGCTCCGGGCGCGTCGCCACTGCGGCGGTGCCGAGGCGGTCGAGGGCGGCACGCAGGCCGTCATCGGCGATCCCCGCCACGGCGCGCTGGACTTCACTGGCGGCGGCCGGATCGATGCGGGCGCGCGACGGGGCGCGTCCGAGGCGCCCGACCCGGTCTTGCTGCAGCACGATGCGGGAGACGCAGGCCCAGCCGTAATGGGCGTTGATCCGCTGGATCACCACAGGGGCGAGGTGCTGCAGTTCGAGGGCGAAGACACCCTCGACGCGCACCACCAGCGTGCCGGATTCAGGGGCATCGGCCTCCTTCCGGCGGCGCCTCGGCCATTCGAGCTTCGAGGGCCGGCAGTAGCGCGCGAGCCGCTCGCCGACGATCTCCGGCCAGGCGGCCAGGATGTCGGTCGAGGCGAAGCCCTGCGCCGCGAAGGCCGGCCCGATGCAACCCTCGATCAGTTCGGCCAGCGGTTTGACGCGCGCCATGGTGGTTCCGGCCCTGTGGATCCGCGAAGGTTAGCGCAGGATGGTTGACGAAGGGAGGACGCAGCCGCGCTTCGCCGCCCTATGATCGAGGCGGGGCACCGGCTATGCAGCGCGACCCCTGTCGACCTGCCCATGCCGCTTCGCACAGCCACGGATCCCGAGCCCGGTCCCGGACCGCGCGCCGAAGACCTGCTCGCCTGGTACGACCGGCATCGGCGCGTGCTGCCCTGGCGGTCGCGCGCCGGGGAAGTGCCCGATCCCTACCGGGTCTGGCTCTCCGAGGTGATGCTGCAGCAGACGACGATCGCGGCGGTGAAGCCGTATTTCGCGCGCTTCCTGACACGCTTCCCCGACGTCTTCGCCCTGGCCGAGGCCCCCGAGGAGGCCGTGATGGCGGCCTGGGCCGGCCTCGGCTACTATTCCCGCGCCCGCAATCTCCACGCCTGCGCCAGGGCCGTCGCGGCGGCCGGCGGGCGGTTTCCGGACACGGCCGAAAGCCTGCGCAAGCTACCGGGGATCGGCGCCTACACGGCGGGCGCGATCGCCGCGATCGCCTTCGACCGGCCGGAGGCCGCCGTCGACGGGAACGTCGAACGCGTCCTGAGCCGGGCCTATGCCATTGACGCACCGCTACCGGGCAGCCGGCCGGAGATCCGCCGCCTGACGCAGGCGCTGGTGCCCGATGACAGGCCGGGCGACTTCGCCCAGGCCCTCATGGATCTCGGTGCGACGATCTGCACGCCCAAGCGCCCCGCCTGCGCGCTCTGCCCCTGGATGGCGCCCTGCCATGCCCGGGCAATGGGCACCCAGGAGACTTTCCCGCGCAAGATCAGGGTGGCCAAGGGGGCGCTGCGGCGCGGCGCCGCCTTCGTGGCGATCCGCAGCGGCGATGAGGCGGTGCTGTTGCGGACGCGGGCGCCCGAGGGCCTGCTCGGCAACATGGCCGAGCCGCCGGGCAGCGCCTGGGATCCGGATTACGATGTGGCGGCCGCGCTGCTGGACGCCCCCTCGACGCCCGCTGGAAGCGGCTCCCAGGGCTCGTGCGCCACGGCTTCACGCATTTCCCGCTGGAACTAACGGTGTTCGCGGCGCGGGTGGCCCTGTCGACGCCGACGCCCGCCGGCATGCGCTTCACGCCGCGCAGCGCCCTCGACGCGGAGCCGCTGCCCGGCCTGATGCGCAAGGTCCTGGCCCACGCCTTCGACCCGAAGCCGGAGCCCGAGACGAAGCCGCGGGGCCGTCCCGGGAAGGAGCCGCCGCCGATGCCGCTTCTGGCCGCCATGGAGGCCCCGGTCTCGATGCCGGATCCCGAGGCGCGCCCGAGCGTCCGAGCCGTGCCCAAGCCGCGGCCGAAACCTGTACCTCCACCGCCGCCCGAGGCAGACGATCTGCTGGAGGGGGAGGTGGAGCAACCGGTTGCTCCGGCGCGTGCCCGATCATCGTCCCGGCGGCCGGGGCCGGCCCGGAAGCGGTAGCACCACCGTCATCGCGCGCGCAGTGACGCGACCCAGGGCAGCGCGACACCGACAGGCGTGGCGCCGACTGGGTTGCTTCGCTCGGCTCGCAAAACTGGAGCGGATGTCAGCCGTTCGCCATCGCCTGCCGGAGGCCGGCCCGATAGCTGTCGATCACCACCGGCCTGCCGCCGCGCTCGACATGCCAGAAGGTCCAGCCGTTGCAGGCCGGCAGGCCCTGGACCAGGGCACCGATCTTGTGGATCGAGCCGATGACGAGGCCGTTGTCGAGCTGGCCGTCCGGGCGCACCGTGGCGCGGTAGCGGCGGCGCTCGTCGGTGACGGTCTCGCCGGGGCGGATGTGCCCCGCCTCGATGACCGACAGGAACGGCACCCGCGGCTCGGCGCGCTTGGTCGGCGCCACCATCAGGGCCGCCTTCGACAGGGGCTCCACGGCGGCGATCCGCTCGCGCGCGGCCTCGGCGTAGACCGTCTCGCGCTCGATGCCGATGAAGCGGCGGCCGAGGCGCTTGGCGACGGCGCCGGTGGTGCCGGTGCCGAAGAACGGGTCGAGCACCACGTCGCCGGGATTGGTCGCCGCCAGCAGCGTCCGGGCGAGCAGGGCCTCGGGCTTCTGGGTCGGGTGGACCTTGCGGCCATCCGAATCCTTCAGGCGCTCCTCGCCGGTGCAGAGCGGGATGAACCAGTCGGAGCGCATCTGGAGGTCCTCGTTGCCTCCTTTGAGCGCGTCGTAATGGAAGGTGTAGCCCTTCGAGTCCGCCGAGCGCGAGGCCCAGATCAGGGTCTCATGGGCATTGGTGAAGCGCTTACCGCGGAAGTTCGGCATCGGGTTGGCCTTGCGCCAGACGATGTCGTTGAGGATCCAGTAACCGAGATCCTGCAACGCGCTCCCGACCCGGAAGATGTTGTGGTAAGACCCGATCACCCAGAGGGTCGCATTCGGCTTCATCACGCGGCGACAGGCGGCGAGCCAGTCCCGGGTGAAGGCATCGTAGGCCTCGAAGGTGGCGAACTTGTCCCAGTCGTCGTCGACCGCGTCGACGCGGCTCTGGTCCGGGCGCAGGAGGCCGGCGTCGCCGAGCTGGAGGTTGTAGGGCGGATCAGCGAACACGCAGTCGACGCTCGACGCCGGCAGGGCGTTCATGGCCGCGATGCAATCCCCGACGAGAACCTGGTCGAGGGGTAGGGAACGCTGGGCGGGCACGAGACCCATCCGTGGCGCCGACGCGGGCCGCCCGGCACGCGAGACCTGTTTCCGGGCGACGGCGTCGGCAGCCACGGTACGCGGGGAAGCCATGGCAAACACCGGTTACGCGACTGACCGGCAGACCATGCCCCGGATACGGTAAAGGTCGCGTTGTCGAATTGGGCTGGCGGGCGTCCCGTTCTGGGGCTGCAGATTTTGCCGATCGCGCCGCCAGGCAGTGTTCGGACAGATGAAACCGCGATTACCGCCGCGCTTTAGACAGCCCGCATGCCACGAAGAGCGGCCTCGTCTGCGCACAACCGGCGACGCGGGCGGGCTATCCTGTCTAGTCAGACACGCATGACAATCATCGCTGCGGATGGCCCGACTGGACGTCGCGCATCCACCTCAGCGGGATGCAGGGTCACCGCCAGCGCAGACCTCAGGAAATTCGGCCTATTTTCCGCTTCCACCGGCCGGCACGCGCAGATCTTACGGAACACATGCGACGACAGACCGATGCACAGCTCGCAACAAGAACGGAAATAAACTGAAACAAATGCCTATGTATTCAGAATGACCAAGGAAAAATCGACCAAAATGTGACCTCGTCCGGCCAAAAAATCCTGCCTTAATCCGGCCGATTTCGGACACGACTGGCGCCGCCCCGACAACAACAAAGGGAATGCGTCGAGAATGTCGTTTGGTTTCGGAAAGCTCGTTGTCTCGCTTGGAATGCTGTCCACCGTCGTCGGAACAAGCCTCCCCGCCGCCGCGCAGAGCGGAGCGGCCTCCTGGTACGGGAGCGGCCATCGCACCGCGAACGGCGAGCGTTTCAACCCCAACGGACTGACCGCCGCCCATCGCAGTCTGCCCTTCGGCACGCGCGTCCGCGTCGAGAACAGGCGGACCGGCCGTTCAGTCGTGGTGCGCATCAACGACCGCGGTCCCTTCGTGCGCGGCCGCATCATCGATCTGTCGCGTGGCTCCGCCCGCGCCCTGGGCATGGGCGGTACGACCTACGTGTCGCTCCAGGTCGTGCACTGAGCCTTTCGGGCACCGTGCGATGCCCGGCCGCTCCTGTCCCGAGGGGGCGGGGCGGCCCCGGGCGTTGTCTGCCGCGCCCTGAGGCCCCATCTGCTGCCGGGTTCAGCCCCGGATCAGCCGCCCATGCCCAAGCCCCTCATCGTCGACATCCCGCACGACCTCGGACGCGACGAGGCCAAGCGGCGCCTCGAACACGGGACCGAGCAGGCGCGGGCTTTCCTGGCCAAGAGCGGCATCGCGGTGGATCAGCTCGCCTGGACGGGCGACCGGCTCGATTTCGGCGTGTCCGCCATGGCGCAGAAGGTCGCCGGCACGATCGACGTGGGCGCGGAGAGCGTGCGGCTGGAGGTGAAGCTGCCGTTCCTCCTCGCCCTGTTCGCCGAGAAGATCCAGAAGGTGGCGAGCAAGGAGGGCAACCTCCTGCTGACCAAGAAGTAGCAACCCGGAACCGGATCGGTCGGGCCTTGTTTCCGCCGGACCGGTGCGGGTTCGCACCGTCGGTCTCGCGGAGGAAAACGGTGCCCGACTTCACCCTCGCCGATCCGGGGCAGGTCCCCGAGGTGCCGCCGCAGCCGGCTCCGGTGCCGGACCGCCCCTACGATCCGCCCCAGGCGCCGACGCAGCCGCCCGGTCCGGAAATTCCCGGGAACAGCCCGTCCGAGTCGCCCGGCATCCAGCCCCCGAGATTCCGGTCAGCGATCCGGGCGTCCCGGAGATCAGCCCGCCCACAGGGCCGGCCAATCCGATCGCCTGAACGGGCGCGGGCCGCGCGGGGCGGGACCGTTTGAACAGGCCGCCCCGCGCTGCCATAAGCCCCCCTATGGCCGCTCCCCCGCTTCTCACCCTCCAGGACGTCGCGCTGACATTCGGCGGCACGCCGCTGATCACCCGCGCAGACCTCGCCATCGCGCCGGGCGAGCGGACCTGCCTTGTCGGCCGGAACGGGTCCGGCAAATCGACGCTGATGAAGATCGCCGCGGGTCTGGTCGAGCCCGACAGGGGCCGCCGCTTCATCCAGCCCGGCACCACGATCCGCTACCTCGCCCAGGAACCCGATTTCTCGGGCTTCGCCACCACCCTCGATTTCGTCGAGGCCGGCCTGCCGCCGGGCGAATCCACCCACCGCGCCCGCTACCTGCTGGAAAGCCTGGGGCTCACCGGCGCCGAGGATCCGGGCACGCTGTCGGGCGGCGAGGGGCGGCGCACCGCGCTCGCCCAGGCGCTCGCCCCCGAACCCGACGTGCTGCTCCTCGACGAGCCCACCAACCACCTCGACCTGCCGGCGATCGAGTGGCTCGAAGCGGAGCTGAAGGGGACCCGCGCGGCCCTCGTACTGATCAGCCACGACCGGCGCTTCCTCTCGGCCCTGTCGCGGGCGACGATCTGGCTCGACCGCGGCGAGACCCGGCGGATCGACCAGGGCTTCTCCAGTTTCGAGGCGTGGCGCGACGCCTTCTTCGAGGAGGAGGAGCGGGAGCAGCACAAGCTCGACCGCAAGATCGTCGCCGAGGAGCACTGGCTGCGCTACGGCGTCACCGCCCGGCGCAAGCGCAATGTCCGCCGCCTCGGCAACCTGCACGCGTTGCGCCAGGACCGCCGCGAGGTGCGCCGCCCGGTGGGCAGCGTCAGCATGCAGGCCTCCGACGCGGAATCCTCGGGCAGCCTCGTGGTCGAGGCCCGCCACATCGCGAAACGCTATGGCGACCGGACGATCATCGACGGCCTGTCCCTGCGGGTGATGCGCGGTGACCGGCTCGGCATCGTCGGCGCAAACGGCACCGGCAAGAGCACGCTGATCAACCTGCTGATGGGCCGGCTCGCGCCGGATTCCGGACAGGTCGTGCTGGGCACCAACCTGCTCCCTGTGGTGCTCGACCAGGCCCGGGCCGTTCTGGAGCCGGGCATGACCGTGACCGACGTGCTCACCGGCGGACGCGGCGACAGCGTCATCGTCAACGGCCAGAGCCGGCATGTGATCGGCTATCTCAAGGACTTCCTGTTCGCCCCCGAGCAGGCGCGCACGCCGGTCTCGGTGCTGTCCGGCGGCGAACGCAACCGGTTGCTGATCGCCCGGGCGCTGGCCCAGCCGGCCAATCTCCTGGTGCTCGACGAGCCCACCAACGACCTCGACCTGGAGACCCTCGACCTGCTGCAGGAGATGCTGGGCGACTACCAGGGCACGCTGATCCTGGTGAGCCACGACCGCGACTTCCTGGACCGCGTGGTCGGCAGCGTGCTGGTGTCCGAGGGGTCCGGCCGCTGGGTCGAGTATGCCGGCGGCTACAGCGACATGCTGGTCCAGCGGGGGCAGGGCGTCGAGGCGCGGAGCGTCGCCCCGAAAGCCAGGGAGCCGCGGGAGCGGACCTCCGCGCCGGCGGCCCAACCGGCCGGAAAGCCCAAGCTCGGGTTCAAGGATCAGCACGAGCTGAAGACGCTCCCGGCCCGCATCGAGAAGCTCGAAGCCGCGATCGGGCAATTGAAATCGATTCTGGCCGACCCCGACCTCTACGCCCGCGACCCTGCCCGCTTCGACAAGGCCTCGGCCATGCTGGCCCAGGCCGAGACCGAGCTGTCGCAGGCGGAGGACCGCTGGCTGGAGCTGGAGATGCTGCAGGCGAGCTGAATGCCGCCGCGCATCCTGCGAGACGAGACCGCACCGGAGAACGCATGAGCGCCTACCAGACCCTCGAACAGCGCTTCGCGCGCCTCGCCGCTCTCGAAGGCGCGGCCGGGATCCTCGGCTGGGACGCGCAGACCCTGATGCCGGACGGCGCCGCGGAGGCGCGGGGCGACCAGCTCGCGATCCTGCGCGGTCTCGCCCACGAGATGCTGACGGCCCCCGCCACGGCCGAGGACCTCGACGCGGCCGAGCGGGCAGGGACCTCCGACGCGGGCCTCGATCCCTGGCCCGCCGCCAACCTGCGGGAGATGCGTCGCGCGCAGGCGCACGCCACGGCCGTCCCCCGCGACCTCGTCGAGGCCAGCTCGCGCGCCGTCTCGCGCTCCGAGATGGTCTGGCGCGAGGCGCGGCGGGACTCGGACTTCGCCAAGCTGGAACCGCATCTCGCCGAGGTGCTGCGACTCCAGCGGGAGATCGGGCAGGCGAAGGGCGCGGCCCTCGGACTCGATGCCTACGACGCGCTCCTCGACAGCTACGATCCCGGCATGCGCCGTGCCGCGATCGACCCGCTCTTCGCGGATCTGACGGGCTGGCTGCCGGCGCTGATCGCCCGCGCCCGGGAGCTTCAGGCGTCGCAGCCGGCGCCGCTGCCGCTCGACGGTCCGTTCGACGTGGCGGTACAGCGCGACCTCGGCCTGAAGCTGATGGAGGCGGTCGGCTTCGACTTCAGCCGCGGCCGCCTCGACATCAGCCTGCACCCGTTCTGCGGCGGCGCCACCGACGACGTCCGGATCACCACCCGCTACGACGCGGCCGATTTCGGCCGCGCCCTGATGGGCGTCCTGCACGAGACCGGCCACGCCCTCTACGAGCAGGGCCGCCCGGCTTCGTGGCGGAACCAGCCGGTGGGTTCGGCCCGGGGGATGAGCCTGCACGAGAGCCAGTCGCTCATCGTGGAGATGCAGGCGTGCCGGAGCCGGCCGTTCTTCACCTTCCTGGCGCCGCTCCTGCGCGAGGCATTCGGGCGGTCGGGGCCGGAATGGTCGCCCGAGAACCTGCACGCGCTCAACACCCGGGTCGCCCCGGGCTTCATCCAGGTGGATGCCGACGAGGCGACCTACCCGGCCCACATCCTCCTGCGCTACCGGCTGGAAACCGCGATGATCGCCGGCGATCTCGCGGTGCGCGACCTGCCGGGGGCGTTCAACGACGGCCTGCGCGATCTCCTCGGCCTGGCCGTACCGGACGACCGGGTCGGCTGCCTGCAGGACATTCACTGGCCGAGCGGGGCCTTCGGCTACTTCCCGACCTATACGCTCGGCGCCCTGGCGGCGGCACAGCTGTTCCGCGCCGCCCGGGCGTCCGATCCGGCGCTGCCGGACTGCCTCGCGCAGGGCGATTTCGCGCCCCTGCGGACGTGGCTGCGTGCGAACGTGCACGAAGTCGGCAGCCTGCTCGACACCGACGCTCTGCTCACCTGCGCTACCGGCGCGCGGCTCGGCACGGACGCGTTCCGCGCGCATCTGGAGGCGCGGTATCTCGGGGCGTGATGGGCGCCCCTTCAGACGGGCACGCCTGCGCAGGGGAAGACCGAAGGCGGACTCCGCCTCTCTTTCTCCGCGTCGGGCACCCCAGTTCACACATCGCGGGCCGTGACGCTCGCTCCTCCCCTCGCGGGGCGGAGTTGGAGATGGGCTGGTGCAGGATCGAGCGGGACGGTGCCGTCTCCGCGCCATCCCTGGCTCCTGCCCATGAAAGCGAGGGGAAGCTGCGGAGCCGGTTGCCGCTCCACCGACGAAGCGCGCACATCGCGGCGCGCCCGGCGGAGACACGATCCCTAAAGCGCCACGATGTCGACCGCGTCGCCCAGCCGCGCCCGGGCGATGTCGGCCACGTGGCGGTGGTGGGTGAACAGGATCGGCTGCACCGTGGCGCCGATCTCCGCCAGAGCATCCAGCCCGAAACCGGTCCGCGTCTCGTCGAAGGTCGAGAACAGGTCGTCGCCGATGAAGGGCGCCGGCTCGGCACGCCCGGCGTAATCCTCCAGGTAGGCCAGCCGCAGGGCCAAGTAGAGCTGGTCTCGGGTGCCCTCGCTCATGCCCTCGATTCCCACCGTACCGCCCCCGGCGCGCTGGCCGGCGAGCTTCGGCGTGTCGGCGTCGTCGTAGGTCTGGGCAAGCCCGGAGAACGCGCCGCCGGTGAGGGCGGCGAACAGCGCCCCCGCGCGGGCCACCAGCGGATCCTGCTGCCCGGCCCGGTGGCGGGCCACCGCCTGCCCCAGCATCAGGCCGGCGAGGCGCAGCACCGCCCAGGAGCGGGCCGCCGCCTGGAGATCCGCCTCCGCGGCCTTGCGATCGGCCAGTGCCAGCTCGGCGCCGGTGCCGCCTTCCAGCTCGGCCCGGCGGCGCTCGGCGCGGTCGCGGTCGGCGAAGATCACCTGACCGCGCTCCGCCTGCTCGTCGGCCTCCAGAGCGAGCCGCGCCAGTTCCGCCTCGATGGCCTCCGACGGCAGCGTCGCGAGACCGTCGCGCAGCTCGGCTTCGGGCACGCCGTCGACGGCGCCCGCGAAGCTGCCGCGGAGCCGCAGATGCTCGGCGCGCAGCTGTTCCCGGGCGCTCAGGCGGGCGAACAGGATCTCGATATCGGTCACTGCGGCCTCGGCGAGGTCCGGCAGCGCTTCCGCGACCAGCCTTCCGAGCGCCGTCCGGGCCGCGTCACGGAGGTCGGCGGCACCGCCATGGGCCGTCTCGGCCTCGTCGCGGCGGCGATCCAGCTCGGCCCGCCGGGCCTCGCGGGCCTGTGCGGCGACGAGCCGGCCGTGGAGGGTGCGGATCGCCCCGGCGGGCGGCGCGTCCGCGAGGTCGGGCGCCAGGTCTCCGACGAGGGCGGCAGCGGTCGCCCGGAACCCCTCCATGTCCCGGCGGATCCCGGCCGACCGGCGCAGCAGCGCGGCGCGCTCCGCCAGGCGGTCCGGCACGGTGCGCCATGCTTCCAGGGCACCTTCGGCCTCCTCGGGTCGCGCCGTGCCGTCCAGTCCGAGGGACAGAATCGCGGCCGCCCATTCGGTCTGCCACGCGGCGCGGCGGGTCTCGGCCGCGACGAGCGCGGCCTCCAGCCGCTCGGCGGCGGCCTCGGCAGCGCGCAGCGAGCCGCCGGTCTGAAGATGGGCCTCCCAGCGGCTCGCCAGGGTGGCGACCCGCGCCTCCAGGCCTTCCAGGGCGGCGGCGATCTCCAGATCTGGCGCCGCGTCGAGCCCGGAGCGTACGCGCAGATCGGACAGGGGCGCGCGGGCGGCCTCGATCCGCATCCGGAGTCGATCCGCTTCGATCCGCTGCTCGGCGAGGCGCTGCTCGGCCTCGATCAGGTTCTCCACTTCGGCGAGCCATGCCGCCATCTCGGCCGGCGGACCGGGCACGAGCCCGGCCGGCCGCCACGCCTCCCGCCACGCCGCCTCGCCCGCGGCGATCTCGGCGGCGAGCCCGGCGAGGATGGCGTCGGCCTCGCGGCCCTCGGCCTCCTCGGCGGCCAGGCGCTCGAGGTCGGCCGCGTGGGCGGCGACCCGGGCGGCGTCGGCGGCCCGTTCGTCCGCGATGCGATCCGACTCGAGCATGGCTCGCTCGAAGGCCGCGATCTCGGCGATGGCGGGCGCGCGGCCGACCGCGAGGGCGTCCCGGAGGGGCACGAAGGCGGCGTCGCGGGTCGCCCGCACCGCCTCGAGCCGCTCCCGGGTGGCGACGGGCCGGCCGGCCTCCCGCTCGCGCAGCCGCGTCCGGGTGGCGGCGACCTGCCGGAGGGCCGTGTCACGACGGTCGGCGGCCCTCTCGTGCTCGCGGGTCTTGGTGTCGAGACGCTGCCGGTAGCGCGCCACCGTGTCGGGGCCGGGCAGGGGCGTCCGGACAAGGGCGGCAAGGTCGGCCACGGAGGGCGACAGCCGCCCGGCCTGGTTGTGCAGCAGCGCCGTCTCCCGACGGATCGTCGCGTCGAGGGTCTCGTGTGCGGCGATCCGCTCGTGCAGGCGGGCGAGGGGTTTCAGGGCCTCACGCAGGGGTGTCGGGTCCCGAGTCGCGTCGGCGGCCTCGACGTCCCTGGCCAACCGCTCCTGCTCGGCGCGTGCGGCGCTCAGGTCGCGGGCGAGCTGGTCCTCCGCGGCCGCCAGGGTCCGCGCCTCGCGGATCAGGCGCTCGATCCGGGCGCGGGCGGCGTCCGGTGGCTGCCGGACTTCCAGCGCGGCGAGATCGGGCACGCCGATCCGGGCGCGCAGCCGTTCCAGATCCAGGCCGACCTTGTGGGCATCGCCCTCGATCCGCGGCAGGTCGGTGGCGCCCTTCTCGAACTCCCGGGTGCCGCTGAACGCCGCCAGGATCTCGTCCGCCCGATGCGTCAAGCCCGGCTCGACCGGCACCGACTCGGCCTCGCCGAGCGCCCGGTCCCGCACCGATGCCGTCCGCGCCGCCTCGGCCTCGGCGGCGCGGCAGGCCTCGAGGGCAGCGCCGAGACGGGCGATCCAGGCGGGGTCCACGTCCACGAGATCGGCCTCGGCGGCGATGCGCGCGTCCAGCGCATCGAGCTCGGCGATGATCGGACGGACGCGCTTCAGCCGCTCCAATCGGGCGCGCGCGACCGCGATCGCCTTCAGTTCGGCCCGCAGCGCCTCGAGCTGCGCGGCAGCCGCGGCGATCTCGTCGTTCAGCGCCCGCCAGTCGCCGGCGCGCAGGCCCTTCTCCCGGACCGCCCGACGGGCGTTCTCGTGGCGCTCCAGCGCCTGGTAGAAGGTGCGGTGCTTGGCTTGGCGCGGCGCGAAGATGGCGTCGGCCTCGCCGTCGAGGGTGGTCTGCAGCTCGGTGAGTCCGCGCAGGCCCGAACCCGCCGCGAACAGGCTGGCGCCGACCTCGCCCTCCACGTCGACCATCTCGCGTCCCCCGGCCCGGAGGCTCGCCGCGTCGAGGCCGAAGGCCCGGCAGAACACCGTCCGGGACAGGCCGCCGAGGAACGGGGCGAGGGCGTCGTCGGGGAGGGGCGCGTCGGCGGCGTCGATGAGGGTTCGGCTGTTGCCCTTCCGGCGGCGGAAGGACAGCCGGCGGCCGTCAGCGGCGGCGATCGCCGCGCCGAGGCGGAGCTGCGGCATGTCGTGCAGGAACGCGTACCGCGTGGATTTCTCGAAACCGAACAGCAGGTCGGTGACCGCCGCCAGGGCGGTGCTCTTGCCGGCCTCGTTGGCGCCGAGCACCACGTGCAGGCGTGCGTCCGGCCGAAATTCGACGGTGCGGTCCGTGAAGGCGCCGTAGCGCTCCAGGGCGAGGCGGATCAGGCGCATCGGGCATCCATGGGCGATCGCCTCAGCAGTGCCGGCCGCCGAGGCGGCCGAGAATCAGCGCCTCCGCCTCCGCGCAGAGCGCGTCGAGTTCGGCGTCGAGGTCGGCTTCCGCCGCGACCGTCCCCGGCAGCCTCCCGCCGATCTCGGCCAGGGCCGCCTTGGCGCGCGCACGGAATTCCGGATCGCGATCGAGGTCGGCCAGCAGCGCCGCAGGGTCGATGGCGGCGCCGGACGGTTCCGCGGTCGCCGGCGGACGGCGCGTCTCGAACTTGAGGCGCTCCAGCCATATGTCCTCGTGCAGCCGGTGGGCCGCCGCCTGGATCTCGGCCGTCAGCGAATCCCGGTCGGCCGCGAGGGCGTCGTGGGCCGGCGTGCTGCCCACGAGGTGGATCCGGACCAGCAGGAGCCGGCGCGCCGCGACGGCGGCGAGCGGCCTCAGGGCGGCCTCGACGGCCTCGACGGCGCCGCGCGGATCGGCCACCGCGGCGAGATCGACCGCGATCCGCTCGAACCGAGCCCGGTCGAGGGGAGGCGGCTCAGGCCGGTGACCCGACCGTCGGCGACGTCCACCACGACGGCGCCCTTCTCCCCGCATTCACGCACACTCCGGCCCTGGAGATTGCCGGGGAACACGATCCAGGGATCCCGGGACAGCTCCGCGTATTCGTGGATGTGGCCGAGCGCCCAGTACTCGTAGCCCCGGGCGGCGAGATCGGCGACCGAGCAAGGGGCGTAGGTCTCGTGGGCGGCGTGGCCGGTGCAGGAGGTGTGCAGAACGCCGAGATTGAACCAGCCCGCCACGGCTGCCGGGTAGGTCAGCGACAGGTTCTCCTCGACCGCCCGGCCCTGGAAGCTGCGGCCGTGGATCGCGACCCGCAGGGCGTCGAGGCGGAGGGTGCCCGCACGGGCGGACGGGAAGACGTGCACGGAGGCCGGCAGCGTGATCGAGCGCGTGATGACGCTCTCGGCGTCGTGGTTCCCGCGGACCAGGACCGTCGGGATGCCGGCGCGGTCGAGGCGCGCCACCTGTCGGGCGAAGAATAGGCCGATCGTGGTGTCGGCCCAGTCGCCGTCATAGACATCGCCGGCCACCACCACGAAGGCGACCGCGCGCTCGATCGCCTGGGTCACTAGGTCCTCGAACGCCTGCCGCCCGGCCGAGGCGAGGCGCCGCGCGAGATCCGCGTCGCGGGTGGCGAGGCCCGACAGTGGGCTGCCGAGGTGCAGGTCGGCCGCGTGGATGAAGCTGAACGCGGTCATCGGCCTCCGGGTCGGGATCGGTGGTGACGTCGGAACGCGCGATCCAGAGCGGCCGTCGGCATCCCGTCGCGGGGTCTTAGGCCGCCGACGGGGCTCGCCTCAAGCGGCCACCGGCGACAGCCTGTGGGGCGCGATGCGCGGACCGCAGGTCCCGCGGCTCCGCCTGACGGGTCGCGGGCCGCAGGTCCGATCCCGTCACCGGACCGTCGGAGTGCCAGCGGTACAGGGCTCGGGGCCGCGCACGATCAGGCGCACGAGCGGTCCTTGCGTACGGCCGGGTGCGCGCGGCACCCGGCGCGCACCGAGCCTGTCGAACGTCCCGGCCCCGTGCGCGTTAGAGCGTGGCGGTGGCGGGAGCGCCGCGTGGTGAGGTACGAGACCGGCCCGATGATCCCAGTAGCACGCCCGGCCCGCGCCATCCCCGTCGCGCTGCCCGCCGCCCCGGTCCGTTCGGGCGATCGGCCGCATCGGCCGTTCAAGATCGTGAGCTGGAACCTGCTGCGGCGCACCGGCGCGGCGGTCGACGACGTGGCAGCCCTGGTCGACCAGGAGAAACCCGACCTCCTGCTGATGCAGGAGGCGACCCGGGCCATCGGCTTCCTGCTGGACCGCATCGGCGGCCACTATGCCTGGGCTCCCCTGCCGGGCCGGATCCACGGACTGGCCATGTGGAGCCCGAGGCCGTGGCCGGCACCACCCCGGGTGATCACGCTGCCCTCCGGCGCCCTGGTGCACCGGGTCTGCCAGATCCTCGACCTGGGAGAGTTCGGCGTCGCCAACGTCCACCTGTCGCACGGCCAGATGCTGAACCGCCGTCAGCTCCGCCGCATCGTCGGCGAACTGCCTCCGCGGGCGGCGGTGCTCGGCGACTACAACATCGTCGGCCCCGCGCTGATCCCGGGCTTTCGCGATGTCGGGCCGCGGCAGCCGACCCACGCGATGGTCGACGTCCTGCCCCTGCGGCTCGACCGATGCCTCGCCCGCGGCCTCGTCTGCCACGACCACGCGGTGCTGCCGCGGGGGCCGTCCGATCACCGGCCGATCGTCGTCCATCTCGGACCGTCGCCCGAGGCACACGCCCCGGGGCGGTTCAAAGGTATGGCAGCAGCAGTCGCACGCCTGCGTCGCGCAAACGGATCGGCAGGATCCGGGCGGCGAGATCGTCCCGGCTGAGGCGCGCCTCCATCTTGCCGCGCATGAACCGGTCGAGTTCGGCGGCCAGCTCCGCGTCGATGATCTCGACGTTCAGCTCGAAATTGAGCCGGAAGCTCCGCATGTCCCAGTTGGCGCTGCCCACGAAGCACCAGATGTCGTCGACCACCATCGCCTTCGAGTGGTCGAAGGGCGGGTCGTCGAGCCAGACCCGCACGCCGGCCCGCAGCAGCGGATCGAGATGCGCGCGGGTTGCCCAGTCGATGAACGGATGGTCGCTGACCCGCGGTATGATCACGTCGACGGTGATGCCCCGGGTCGCGGCCTGCGCCAGCGCCCCTGTGACCAGCTCGTCGGGCAGGAAGTAGGGCGTTACGAACCGGACCGTCCGGCGGGCGCAGGCGAGGGCCTGGAGGATGACCTGTTCGATCTTCTCGACATCCGCGTCGGGCCCGGAGGTCACCGCCCGGGCGACACTGGGTCCGGTGTGCTCGAGATCGACGAACCACGGTTCACCGTCGAGGATTTCACCGTCGACGAAGGCCCAGTCGGCCGCGAAGGCGGCGGCGAGCTGCTCGACCACGGGTCCGGTCATCCGGAAATGGGTGTCCCGGATCGGGTGCTCGGGCTTCAGTGCGACGCGGTTCGAGTGGGAGATGTTGAGGCCGCCCGCGAAGGCGATCTGCCCGTCGAGGATCAGCAGCTTCTTGTGCGAGCGCAGGTTGAGGAACGGCATCCGCCAGGGCAGCGCCGAATGCATGAACAGGGCCACCGGCACTCCGGCGGCGGTCAGGCGGTGATAGACGGGCGCCCGGAAATAGCCGCCGCCGATCCCGTCGATGATGACGCGGACCTTCACGCCCCGGCCCTGCGCCTCCACCAGGGCGTCGCAGAAGGCGCGGCCGGTGGTATCGTCCCGGAAGATGTAGCTCGACAGCCCGATGCTGGATTGCGCCTCCCGGATCGCTGCCAGCATCACCGGGTAGGCCGCGTCGCCGTTGCGGAACATCTGCACGGTGTTGCCCGAGAAGGCCGGCAGGCCGGTGATCCGCCGGACGGCCCGGTCGAGGGCCAGAGCGCCTCCGGCACCACCGCGTCGTCGGTGTCGGGCAGCTGCGTCGCGTCGGAAGGCTTTGTCCGCAGCCGCCGGGCGCGGCGCGAGACGCGGTTGATGCCGAAGGTGAGGTAGAGGGCGGTTCCGAAGATCGGCGACAGCCATGCGAGCCCGATCCAGCCCACCGCCACGCTGACCCGGCGCTTGCGCAGCAGGGCGTGCAGGGTGACGCCGATCGCCAGCGCGAAGCCGATCAGCGCCTCGACATCCGACCGCAGCAGAGCGGTCGACTGGACCCAGCGGGTAAGCGCGTTTTCCAAGGTTTCGGTATCCGAATTCGCGGCGGGAGGCGCCGGATTGGCCCGAAGCCCGTGCGGCGGGCGGATTAATCCGCCGGCTTGGCCGGATACGCAATGGCGTCGGCGCCGGCGGGCCGCTCGCAGCGATAGGGTCCGCTGCCATCGAGGGCCGCGTACAGGACCCGGCCGCCGGAGGCGATGCAGCGCGCCTTGGCCTCCGCGTAGGGGCGGTGAAAGCTCCAGATCGTGATCATCGGCCCGATCGTGGCGAGGCAGATGCCGCCGAAGATCACCGCGGCGGCCCAGGTCGCGCCGTTGCGCTCCGGCCGCGGCGGCCGGGGCGGGGGCATCGTGCCGTAGAAGGCCAGCGTCAGACCGAACAGGTCGATGGTGCTCATCAGCCGTTCCGTTTCTGGGCGCCGAGCCCGGCAGGATCGGACGCGCCCGTCATCCTAGGGCAGGGTCGCGCCATCACCTACCGGCGCGGCGCCAGCCGGCCTGCGTCGTATCGCGCCTCCGCGCGGGGTCACGGCTCCCAGCGCGGCGGCCGCTTGCCCAGGAAGGCGTCGATGCCCTCCTGCGCGTCGGCCATCATCATGTTCCGGGTCATGACCTCGGCGGCGTAGCCGTAGGCATCCTCCAGGCCCATCTCGATCTGGCGCCCGAACGCCTCCTTGCCGATCGCCAGCACCCGCCGGGCCTTTCCGGCGATCCGCGTCGCGAGAGCGCCCACCGCGGCGTCGAGGTCCGCCTCGGGCACGACCCGGTTGACGAGGCCGATCCTGAGCGCCTCGGCGGCGTCGATCGGCTCGCCCACGAGCAGCATCTCCAGGGCGGCCTTGCGCGACACGGCGCGCGACAGGGCGACCATCGGCGTCGAGCAGAACAGGCCGATCTGGACCCCCGGCGTGGCGAAGCGGGCCGTCTCGCTGCAGACGGCGAGATCGCAGGTGGCGACGAGCTGGCAGCCGGCGGCTGTGGCGATCCCGTGGACCCGGGCGATCACCGGCTGCGGCAGGTGCGCGAGGCTCAGCATCAGCCGGGCGCAGGTCTGGAACACCGCCTCCGTCGCGGCCCGGGACGGATCGGCGCGCATCTCCTTGAGGTCGTGCCCGGCGCAGAAGGCGGGACCCGCGCCCTGCAGGATCACGACCCGGACCGCAGGATCCTGGCGGATGGCGTCGAGCTCGTCCTGAAGGGCGCCCATCAGGGCCATGGACAGGGCGTTGCGCGACTGCGGGCGGTTCAGGGTGAGGGTCGCGATGCCGTCGGCGTCGCTGCGCAGGAGGACCGGTCCCTCCCGATCCGCGGCGACGGAGGGGGCCGTGGCTACGGCTGCGGTCATGGCGGCGTCTCCCGTGCCGGTCTCCCTGATGCGGGACCGGTCTCGCTGTCGGAGATTACCACGCGGGCTTGCAGGCCGCGATGCCGCCAGGGCGGGAGGATACCGTCGGCGCCGATCCGAGCGGCTGACGCTCAGGCCTGCTCGGCGAGGGCGTGATCGAGGCTCGCGTAATCGGCACCCGGTCCGTTCCACCAGACGGCGGGATAGCGGGCGAGCCGGCCCATCACGCCGGCATAGGCGCTGGCCAGGGCCGTATCGACGATGACCAGTGCGGCCTCCGACCGGGTCAGGCTGTCGGCCAGCGTCTGGTCGCGGCCGGCGCTGTCCAGGCAAACGACACTGAGGCCGAGGCGCGTGAGGCCGAGGCGCATGGCTTCCGCCTGTCCGAGCTCCTGCACCATGAGCGCCACGGTCACCCCGGCGCGCAGGCCCTCACCCCACGCCCAGCGGGCGAACCGGTGCGGACAGATCGCGGCGGCGGGTCCGCCCGGCGCAATGCGCCGGTCCGCAAGACCGGCTCCGGTGACGCCGGTCCGGAAGTGCCGGTCGCTGTCCCGAGCCGGGACGGAGTTGGAGGCCGCAGAGGAATGGACGCCGTACATGCGATGCGGACCGCCTGGATGTGGACAAACCGTAGCCCTGGCGTGACGCGAGCAGGTTAACACTCTCACACGGCGCCGTTCCATCGGAAAACCACTTCGTTTTCGGCGCCGTGCCGGCCGGTGACTGCGCCTATGGCCAACGGGCCGTGAACGGCGACACGCAAAGTGTCGGCAACTTCGGTCGCATTGGCGCGGGCGCGGGACGGGCCTATGTGGCGCAGGCCGGAGCGGCCCGTCAGAGGCCGCCGATTACCGAGGAAACCCTTGCGCATGCGCCCGACAACGACCCGGATCGCCCTCCTCGCCGCCGTCACGCTCGCGGCCTTGCCGGCACAGGCGCAGATTCGGAATGCCCCGGCGCCGCGCGCCCTGGAATTCGCCGCCTACATCTTCGCCGCCTCCAACGTCTGCGGCTACCGGATCGGCAACGACCAGTTCGAGGCGCTTCTGGCCAAGCAGAACGTCCAAGTCGCGGATGTCCAGCCGCGGGGCCCGTTCGGGAACCGGGTGCAGACCATGTTCACGCTGATGTCGAACCAGATGCAGCAGAACCGCGACCAGGCCTGCATCGCGGTGGCCGGCGAGTACGGTCCCGAGGGGACGGTGGCCAAGAACGTGCTCCTGCCGGCAGGCCAGGACGCGAAGGCTCCGGCCGAGCCCGCCAAGCCATCCGAGCCTGCCAAGCCTTCGGTGCCTGCCAAGCCGCAATAGGGATCGTCGCCGGCCTCAGCCGAGCCGCCAGTCGATCGGACGGCGGCCGTGCTCGGCCAGCCAGCGGTTGGCCCGTCCGAACGGGTCGGAACCCGGGAAGTCCCGGGCCCGGTTGAGGGGCGACGGGTGCCCGCTCTCGAACACGCCATGCCGCGTCGCATCGATCAGGGCGGCCCGAGCCCGCGCCTGGGCGCCCCAGAGCAGGAAGACCGCGGGCTCCGGACGCGCCGACACGGCGGCAACGGCCTCGTCGGTGAGCGCGGACCAACCGAACCGCAGATGCGCCCCGGCCTTGCCGGCCTCCACGGTGAGCGCGCTGTTGAGCAGAAGGACGCCCTGCCGCGCCCAGGGCGTCAGGTCGCCCCCCGCTTCACGATCGGATTTCGCCTCCGCCAGGATCACCCGCAACGACGCCGGCAGGCGGCCCGAACCCACGAACGAGAAGGCGAGGCCGTTGGCGTCGCCGGGTGTTGGGTAGGGATCCTGCCCGAGGATCACCGCGCGGACATCCTGCAACGGGGTTTCTGTCAGGGCACGGAAGATCCGATCCGAGGCCGGCAGGACGCGGGCACCCGCGGCGATTCGCGCATCGACGCGGGCCGCCACCGCCTCGGCCTGGGACCCGGCGAAAAACGGCAGCGCCAGCCAGGGGAGCCGGAAGCGCGGAAGGCCGCGAGGGCATCGGCCACGGGCGTCTCGGGCATGGTCACTCCAGGGTCCGGTGCAGGGCCGACAGTTGCGGCCCGGGGCAGCCCGTGTTTAGGGACATGGGGGCGAGCGTGCGGCACATCGCGGTGCGGCATGTCGCATCCGGTCTTCGCCGGGCGGCTTCGCACCCTACATGGAAGCGCACGCGCGAGCGGTTAGCCTCCGGCCCGGCTCAGGCCCACGCGCCGGCGGTCGGATATCGGAAACCACAGGAAGGATCTCGGCGCGCGGCGCCGGAACGCTGCCATGAACGAACGCGTCGAACCCGCCGCGCTGGCGGATGGCCGGCCCCTCGCACCGCCCGCACCCGCAGCCGGCCCCTCCCGGCCGACCACCCGAAGGTGGCCTGGGGCCGCGTCGGCGTGCTGCTGATGAACCTGGGAACGCCGGAGGGCACGTCCTACTGGCCCATGCGCCGCTATCTCAAGGAGTTCCTGTCGGATCGGCGGGTGATCGAGGTGCCCCGGCTGATCTGGTGGCCGCTCCTCAACCTGATCATCCTGACGAAGCGCCCGGGACCGAAGGGACGCGATTACGCCAGCGTGTGGAACAACGCCCTCAACGAGGGACCGCTGAAGACGATCACCCGCGGCCAGAGCGAGCGGCTGCAGGCGGCCATGGGCGATTCCGTGGTGGTCGACTGGGCGATGCGCTACGGCAAGCCCGAAGTCGCCGGCCGGATCCAGGCCCTGCTCGATCAGGGCTGCGACCGGATCCTGCTGGTGCCGCTCTACCCGCAATACGCCGCCGCCACCTCGGCCACCGCCTGCGATCAGGCGTTCCGGGCGCTGATGGACATGCGCTGGCAGCCGACGGTGCGGGTCTCGCCCCCTACCATGACGACCCCGTCTACATCGCCGCGATGGCCGATTCGATCCGCGAGGGCCTGGCCAAGCTCGACTTCGAGCCGGAGGTAATCCTCACCTCGTTCCACGGTGTGCCGCGGAGCTACCTGCTCAAGGGCGACCCCTACCATTGCCAGTGCCACAAGACCGGGCGGCTGATCCGCGAGGCGCTGGGCCTCTCGCCGGAGAAGATGCGCACGACCTTCCAGTCGCGGTTCGGCAACGAGGAGTGGCTGAAGCCCTACACCGACGAGACGGTGATGGCGTTGGCAAAATCCGGGGTGAAGCGCATGGCGATCGTCGCTCCCGGCTTCACGGCGGATTGCCTGGAGACGCTGGAGGAACTCGACGGCGAGAACCGCCACTACTTCGAGGAGAACGGCGGCGAGCGATTCGCCTACATCCCCTGCCTGAACGACACCGAGCTCGGCATGAAGGTCATCGAGCACGTCGTCCGTCGGGAGCTTCAGGGCTGGATCTGAGGCTCGGCGCTTGCGGGCGCGTCTCGCCCCCTATTCTTTTCCTAAGCCGGACAGTTAGATCGATCCGGCTTGGGAGGATTCCATGGCGTTCTTCATCGGCATCGCGTGTCCGTGGCTGCTGATCGCGGTGCTCGATCGGATCGCCGAAGGGCGCCGCAACGACGAACTCGCCGCGCTCGGCGTCACGCCGCAACCCGCGCCGGCCCAGTCGAGCTACCTCGTCCCGGACCGGCCCTACTGACGGACGCGGCAATCGCCGCCGGCCGCGCCACCGGTCCATGTGCGCGGTCGGACCCCAGATATCCAGCGCGCCTAGGGGGCGACCCGACAGGCGCGACGCGGGCGACGCTCGGCCGACCGCGTAGCCCTCGCAGCCGAATCAGGGCTTTTTCGGCTCGGGCGTCGGCTGCGCGGCGGCCGGCGGCGCGTCGGTGCGGTCGATCTTGGCCTCCGAGCGGAGCTTCAGGATCATGTCCTGCTGCGACTTGCGGATCAGGTGCTGGTCGATCTGCTCCTTCAGCTCGTCGAAGGTCGGCTGCGGCTTGGTCCGCTTCTCCTCGACCCGGATCACGTGCCAGCCAAACTGGGTCTTGACCGGATCGGAAACCTGGCCGGGCTTCATCGCAAAGGCGGCGTTGGCGAAGTCGGGCACCATGCGCTCCTTGGTGAACCAGCCGAGATCGCCGCCCTCGGCCTTGGAGCCCGGATCCTTCGAGGTCTCGGCCGCGACCTTGGCGAAATCCTCGCCGCCCTTGATGCGCGCGGCGATCTTCTTCGCCTCGGCCTCGTTGTCCACGAGGATATGCCGGGCATGCACCTCCTCCTCCAGGTTTCATCAGCTTGACGGTCTGGTCGTAGATCGCGTGCTCCGCTTCGGGCGTGACCGCGCGCTTGGCTTCCTGCTCGAGGTAGTCGTCGAGGAGGAGCTTGTCCCGGAAATAGGCGAGCTTGCGCTTGAACTCCGGGCTGTCACCGATCTTGGCGGCCTCGGCTGCCTGCGCGCCGACCCGCAGGTCGACCATGTAATCGACGAGAAGGGTCTTCTTCTGCGCCTCGTCCACCCCGGGCAGCGACAGGGCGGGGTCGTCGGCCGCGATGGCGAGGTCGCCCTGCGTGATCGGCTTGCCGTTGACGCTCGCCACGACCGCATCCGCGCTCGGTTCGGCGGCGGGGGCGACGGCCGGCGTGTTCGCGGCCGGTGTCGGGGCCGGGGCCTTCTGAGGCGCCTGGGCCAGCGCCAATCCCGGCATCGCGATCAGGACGGCGAGGGCGCTGGCGCGCCGGAGAAGGGCGGTGTTCGGCATGCGGGCGAAGTCCTCGGCTCACGTCTCGGCGCCGCGCCGGATCGCCCGGGCGGCAGGCCGCGGCACAGGTGGCCCGCGTCGGGCGAGAAGGCAAGCGCGGCCATTTCGTCAATGCCGGAACCGTGACCGTACCGGCATGCGTTGAGGGCTGCCCCTTCCAGGTGCACCGGGCGATGTTTACCTCTATAAGCCCGGCCAACTCCGTCCAGGCCGGCCCGCCACGCTCACCCGTGGGCGGGCTCGCGCGTCCGCAGGTCAACGATGCTCGGCTCTATCGCCAAGAAGATTTTCGGCTCCTCGAACGACCGTCGCGTCAAGGGCTATCGCCCGCGCGTGGCGCTGATCAACGCGCTGGAACCGGAAATCCAGGCTCTCTCGGACGAGGCGCTGCGCGCCCGCACCGACATGCTGAAGGCGGAGATCGCCGCCGGCAAGAGCCTGGACGACATCCTCGTGCCGGCTTTCGCGACGGTGCGCGAGGCGGCCAAGCGCGTCTTCGGCCAGCGCCATTTCGACGTTCAGCTCATCGGCGGCATGGTGCTGCACGAGGGCGGCATCGCCGAGATGAAGACCGGCGAGGGCAAGACCCTGGTGGCGACGCTGCCGGTCTACCTGAACGCCCTGGAGGGCAAGGGCGTCCACGTCGTCACCGTGAACGACTACCTCGCGTCCCGCGACGCCGAATGGATGGGTCAGGTCTACCGGTTCCTGGGCCTTTCCGTCGGCACGATCGTGCACGGGCTCGACGATGCGCAGCGCAAGGAGGCCTATGCCTGCGACATCACCTACGGCACCAACAACGAGTACGGCTTCGACTACCTGCGCGACAACATGAAGTACGAGATGTCCCAGCTGGCGCAGCGGGGGCACAACTTCGCGATCGTCGACGAGGTCGATTCGATCCTGATCGACGAGGCACGCACGCCGCTGATCATTTCGGGTCCGGTGGACGACCGCTCGGAACTCTACGTGGCGGTCGACGCGCTGATGCCGCGCCTGCGCAAGGAATATTACGACCTCGACGAGAAGCAGCGTACCGTCTCGCTGACCGAGGACGGCAACGAGTTCATCGAAGAGGCGATGCGCGAGGCGGGCCTCCTGAAGGAGGGCGACCTCTACGACGCGCACAACGTCACCCTGGTCCACCACGTCAACCAGGCCCTGCGCGCCAACACCCTGTTCACCCGCGACAAGGACTACATCGTCAAGAACGACGAGGTGGTGATCATCGACGAGTTCACCGGCCGCATGATGCAGGGCCGGCGCTACTCGGAGGGGCTCCACCAGGCGCTGGAGGCCAAGGAGCGGGTCACGATCCAGCCCGAGAACCAGACGCTCGCCTCGATCACCTTCCAGAACTATTTCCGCCTCTACAAGAAGCTCGCCGGCATGACCGGTACTGCCTCGACCGAGGCCGACGAGTTCGCCGAGATCTACAAGCTCGACGTGGTCGACATCCCGACCAACAAGGAGGTCGAGCGCGTCGACGAGGACGACGAGGTCTACCGGACCGTCGGCGAGAAGTACGAGGGCATCATCGCCGAGATCGACAAGGCGCATGGCCGCCACCAGCCGATCCTCGTCGGCACCGGCTCGATCGAGAAGTCCGAGCACCTCGCCGAGATGCTCAAGAAGGCCGGCTACACCCTGCTCGACTATTCCGACCCGAACGCGCTGACGGACGTCTACGCCGCCGCCCGCGAGGGCCGGGTGACCAAGCGCTTCGCCGTGCTGAACGCCCGATTCCACGAGCAGGAGGCCTACATCGTGGCCGAGGCCGGCGTGCCGGGGGCGATCACCATCGCCACCAACATGGCCGGCCGCGGCACCGACATCAAACTCGGCGGCAACCTCGAGATGCGGATCGAGAAGGAGCTCGGCCATCTCGCGGAGGGGCCGGAGCGCACGGCCGCGATCGAGGCGATCAAGGCGGAGATCGCCGACAACCGCGCAAAGGTGCTGGCCTCCGGAGAGCCGGCCGATCCCGAGGCGGGTCGCAAGAAGGCGCTGCCCGGCGGCCTCTACATCATCGGCACCGAGCGCCACGAATCGCGGCGCATCGACAACCAGCTCCGGGGCCGCTCCGGCCGCCAGGGCGATCCCGGCCGCTCGAAGTTCTACCTGTCGCTTCAGGACGACCTGATGCGGATCTTCGGATCCGACCGGATGGACGGGATGCTGCAGAAGCTCGGCCTGGAGCAGGGCGAGGCGATCATCCACCCCTGGATCAACAAGGCTATCGAGAAGGCGCAGCAGAAGGTCGAGGCGCGCAACTTCGACATGCGCAAGAACGTGCTCAAGTACGACAACGTCATGAACGACCAGCGCAAGGTCGTCTTCGAGCAGCGTCGCGACTTCATGGGCCAGGACAGCGTCCGCGAGACCGTGGACGAGATGCGCGAGGGCGTGATCGACGACTTCGTCGCCCGCTACATCCCGGAGAACGCCTACGCCGAGCAGTGGGATGTCGCCGGCCTGCGCGAGCAGGTGACGGAGGTGCTCAACCTCGACGTCCCGGTCGAGGAGTGGGCCAAGGAGGAGGGCATCGCCGACGAGGAGATGCGCGAGCGCCTGCTCAAGGCCGCCGAGGAAGCCTATGCTGCCCGGACCGAGAAGAACGGTCCGGAGATCATGGCCTACATCGAGAAGCAGGTCCTGCTTCAGACCCTCGACCACCTCTGGCGCGAGCATCTCGTCACCCTCGACCACCTCCGGCAGGTGATCGGCTGGCGCGGCTTCGCCCAGCGGGACCCGCTGAACGAGTACAAGTCCGAGGCCTTCGACCTGTTCAACGGGCTCGTCACGGCCCTGCGCGAGCAGGTGACGGCGCAGCTGTCCCGGGTCGAGATCATGATGCAGGAGCAGCCGGAAGAGTACCCGCCCGGCGGCCCGGCCCTGCCTCCGATGTTCGCTCAGCATCTCGACCCGGTCACCGGCGAGAACGAGATGGACTACGCCGGGCTCGGATCGGGCAGCGACGGCGGCGGCCCCGCCTACGGCTTCGCCGCCCAGGGCTTGGCCGCGGATGGTGCCGTGCTGGAGCGCGACCCGAACGACGTGGCTACCTGGGGTCGCGTCGGCCGCAACGAGCCGTGCCCCTGCGGATCGGGCAAGAAGTACAAGCACTGCCACGGCACGCTTCAGGCCTGAGGCCGGCATGCCCGCACGGTCCGTCTTCATCGCCGGGGCCGGCACGGAGATCGGCAAGACCTACGTCACCGCCGCCCTTACCCGGCGCCTTCGGGCGCTGGACCGGCCGGTCCGGACCCTGAAGCCCCTCGCGAGCGGCGTCCCGCCGCTCGACGATCCGGGCTTCGCAGAGAGCGACACCGCCCGCCTGCTCGACGCGCAGGGCCTTCCCGTCGACGGGGACGCCGTGGAGGCCTGCTCGCCCTGGCGGTTCTCGGCGCCCCTCTCGCCCGATCAGGCCGCCGTCCTGGAGGGGCGAAGCCTCGCGCTGACCGATCTCGTCGGCTGGTGTCGCGCGCAGATCGCCGCGACGGAGGGCACACTCCTGATCGAGGGCGTGGGCGGCCTCATGAGCCCGGTCACCGAGGTGGCGACGGGCCTCGACTGGCTTCGGGCGCTCGGGCTGCCCGCGCTCCTGGTCTCCGGCAGCTATCTTGGGGCGATCAGCCACGCGCTCACCGCCTGCGAGACGCTGCGCCTGCACGGAATCCGGCTCCTTGCCGTGGTGGTCAGCGAGAGTGACGGTGCGCCCGCACCGGCCCGCACCGTGGCCGCATCGATCGGCCGCCATGCCGGGGCGCCCGTCTTCTGCCTGAGGCGTGGCGAGTCGTGTCCGGACGCCCTCGCAGATGTGATCTGAACCGGAGCCGTATCCCACCCCGATGAGGCCGAAGAGGCGCTGGACGGCGTAGCGGTAGCCGCTACTTGTCGGACGGAGGCGATGCACACCCTGCAGGGTCGTGTCCGACGGGAGCCCTGCGTTGAGTCAGTCCCTTGCCCCCGCGACGGATGCCGCTGTGGACGTCGCAGAGCCGGACCGCAGCCGGCTGCGGCCGGCACTGATCCTGGGCGCGCTGGGGGTCGTCTACGGCGACATCGGCACGAGCCCGCTCTACGCGTTCAAGGAGGCCGTGAAGGCGGCGACCGCCGGCGGGGCCTCGGTGCCGGCGGCGGCCACCGGCGCGGTGTCGCTGATCCTGTGGTCGCTGATCCTGATCGTGTCGCTGAAATACGCGGTGCTGATCCTGCGCGCCGACAACCGCGGCGAGGGCGGCATCGTCGCCATGCTGGCGTTGCTCGGCGCTCGGCAGGCCCGGCCGGGGACGTGGAAGGCGCTGCTGCTGGTGGTCGGGCTCATCGGGGCGGCCCTGCTCTACGGCGACGGCGCGATCACCCCGGCGATCTCGGTGCTCTCGGCCATCGAGGGCCTGAAGATCGACGCGCCGGCGCTCGGGCCGTACGTGGTCCCGATCACCCTCGTCATCCTGGTCGGGCTGTTCCTGGTCCAGCACAAGGGCGTGGCCGCCATCGGCCGCGTCTTCGGACCCGTCATGCTCGTCTGGTTCGCGGTGCTCGCCGGACTCGGCGTGATCGGCATCGTCGCCAATCCCGAGGTGCTCGCGGCTGCCAATCCGTTCCGGGCGCTCGATTTCATGCTGCACGCTGGCTGGCATGTGAGCTTCGCGATGCTCGGCGCGGCCTTCCTGGCGGTGACCGGCGGCGAGGCGATGTACGCCGATCTCGGCCATTTCGGCGCGACGCCGATCCGATTGGCTTGGTTCGGGCTCGTCCTCCCGGCGCTGGTGCTCAACTATTTCGGCCAGGGCGCGCTGCTCATCGCCGAGCCGGATGCCCTCGAGAACCCGTTCTTCCGCCTCTGTCCCGACTGGGGCCACCTGCCGCTCGTGCTCCTCGCCACGCTGGCGACCATCATCGCCTCGCAGGCGATCATCTCCGGCGTGTTCTCGTTGACCCAGCAATCGGTCCAGCTCGGGTTCCTGCCGGCGATGCGCATCGTGCAGACGGCCCGCGAGGAGCGCGGCCAGATCTACGTGCCGGTGGTGAACTGGCTCCTGGCGGTCGCGACGCTCGCGGCGGTCGTCATGTTCGGCTCGTCCGATGCGCTGGCCGGCGCCTACGGCATCGCGGTCTCGATGCTCATGGCGATCACGACCCTCCTGGCCGCCCTCATCGCCCTGCGCTGGGGCTACAAGCCCATCCTGGTCTTCGCGGTGAACGGTGTCTTCCTCGCCATCGACGTCGTGTTCTTCGCCGCCAACAGCGTGAAGTTCCTGGAAGGCGGGTGGTTTCCCCTGCTGCTGGCCGGCGTGGTCGCACTGATGATGCTGACCTGGAAGAAGGGCAACGAGCTCGTCGAGGCGGGGCGGGTCGCCCTGCGGCTTCCGGAGGACGTCTTCCTGGCCGGCCTCCAGCACCGCGATCTCCTGCGGCTGCCCGGCACCGCGGCCTTCCTGTCGGCCGCCGAGCACGGCATTCCGCTCCACCTCTCGCGCTTCGTCGAGCGCAACGGCGCCATCGTGGAACGGATCCTGATCATCACCGCGCTCTACGAGGAGACGCCGACGGTCCCCAGGGCACAGCGCGCGCACGTGACGATCCTGGCCCCGGACTTCTACCGGGTGATCCTGCGCTACGGCTTCATGGAGGAGGCCTCGATCCCGGAGGGCCTCGCCTGCGCGGTGGAATCCCGCCACCTGCCACCGCACGTGCTCGACGACATGACGATCTTCGTGGGGCACGAGACGATCATCCCGCGGAAGGACAAGCGCGGCATGGCGCCGTGGCGGGAGAACCTGTTCGCCTTCATGCAGCGCAACGCCGAGCGCACCGGCGCCTTCTTCGGCGTGCCGACCCGTCAGGTGGTCGAGGTGGGGACAGAGATCGAGATCTAGGCGATCCGCCCAGACCTTCTCGCCATCCGGCAAGTCACCGGCGGATGGCGGCAGAAGAGAGGTCGCGCCGTCCCCGGACATCGCCCGACGCTCCGGCCATCGATGTAAGCCGAAGACCGCCTGGCGACTGATGAGGCACAAGCGGGCACCGAGCGGTGCGCGCGGAACCCTGCGCCATCTCTTCGGCACGCGGCACGGAAACTTGAGGTCCGGGCGCTGCGCCGCAGGGAACCCAGGGCGTTCATCGCCGTTCCGACCCGACACAGGCGACGCGCCCATGCGGCGCGCCAAACCGGAGGACAGGATGAACAGGGATCATTTGGAAGGCGGCGTTCGCCATCTGCGGGGTCGCGTCAAGACCGCCGCCGGCGCGGTCCGGGGCCGGGCGGGCGACCAGCTCGACGGCGCCTACGATCAGGCCGCTGGCGCCGCCCAGTACGCCTACGGCGAGGCCAGCGAGGCGGTGCGCGACCTGCGTGACGGCGGCGAGCATCTCGTGGAGGAGGGTCGCACCCGGTTCCGTCAGGTGAGCGAGCGCGGTCACGCCCTGGCCGACGAGGCCATCGAGCGCGGTCAGCACTATCGCGACCGCGCCGCGCGCCACGGCCGCAGCCTGGCCGCCCGTGCGGATGAGAACCGCACCGCAACCCTGGCCCTCGTGGCGGCCGTGGCCTTCGGCATCGGCTGGCTGGCGCGGCCGACCCGCTGAGCGTCGGCACCAAGCCACATCTCGAGAGGGGGCGGCCATCCCTGCGGCCGCCCCGCCGAGGGCGAGGCATAAAGACATCTTTATGTCTTGATTGCTTCGTAGGACGCGAAGTGGTAGGGGCTTGCCCCGACCCCGCAACGCGAACACGGAGCCATCGACTCATGGCCAAGGATTACATCGTCAAGGATATCGGGCTGGCCGATTACGGCCGGAAGGAGATCTCGATCGCCGAGACGGAGATGCCGGGCCTGATGGCGGTCCGCGAGGAGTATGGCGCGGCGCAGCCCCTGAAGGGCGCCAAGATCGCCGGCTCGCTCCATATGACGATCCAGACCGCTGTGCTGATCGAGACCTTGAAGGCGCTCGGCGCCGACATCCGTTGGGTCTCCTGCAACATCTACTCGACCCAGGATCACGCCGCTGCCGCCATCGCGGCCGCCGGCATCCCGGTCTTCGCCGTGAAGGGCGAGACCTTGGAGGAGTACTGGGACTACACCTCGCGCCTGTTTGACTGGCATGACGGCGGCATGCCGAACATGATCCTCGACGACGGCGGCGACGCGACCATGTTCGTCCACCTGGGCCTGCGCGCCGAGAACGGCGACACCGCCTTCCTCGACAAGCCGGAGAGCGAGGAGGAGGAGGTCTTCTTCGCGCTCCTGAAGAAGAAGCTCGCCGAGAAGCCGAAGGGCTGGTTCGCCGGCCTTGCCGACAGCATCAAGGGCGTCTCCGAGGAGACCACCACGGGCGTTCACCGCCTCTACGTGCTGGCCAAGGAGGGCAAGCTGCTCTTCCCGGCGATCAACGTGAACGACTCGGTCACCAAGTCGAAATTCGACAACCTGTACGGCTGCAAGGAGTCGCTGGTCGACGGCATCCGCCGCGGCACCGACGTGATGATGGCCGGCAAGGTTGCCATGGTCGCGGGCTTCGGCGACGTGGGCAAGGGTTCGGCCGCGTCCCTGCGCAACGCCGGCTGCCGCGTGCTCGTGTCGGAGATCGACCCGATCTGCGCGCTTCAGGCCGCCATGGAGGGCTACGAGGTCGTGACCATGGAGGATGCGGCCCCCCGCGCCGACATCTTCGTCACGGCCACCGGCAACAAGGACATCATCACCATCGAGCACATGCGGGCGATGAAGGACCGGGCCATCGTCTGCAACATCGGCCACTTCGACAACGAGATCCAGGTCGCCGGCCTGAAGAACCTCAAGTGGTCGAACATCAAGCCGCAGGTGGACGAGATCACCTTCGCGGATGGCCACCGCATCATCCTCCTGTCGGAGGGGCGTCTCGTGAACCTCGGCAACGCCACCGGTCACCCGTCCTTCGTGATGTCGGCCTCGTTCACCAACCAGACGCTCGCGCAGATCGAGCTGTGGTCCAATCCGGGCAAGTACCAGAAGCAGGTCTACACCCTGCCCAAGACCCTCGACGAGAAGGTCGCCGCCCTGCACCTGGAGAAGATCGGCGTGAAGCTATCGAAGCTGCGTCCCGATCAGGCCGCCTATATCGGCGTCTCCGAGAGCGGCCCGTTCAAGTCCGAGCACTACCGCTACTGAGCTCGAACCCGCGCGCGGCGCGATCCGGCCTCGATCGGGGTTTAAGGCTCGCGCCGCCGGGTCCGGTCCGGAGAGCTCGATCGGCAATGACGAAAGAGGCCCGGCGCGCTGCGCCGGGCCTCTTCGTTTGTCAAGCGCAGGCTGCGGGGTCGAACTGTGTCTTCTGTGTGTCGTTAACGCTTGATTATGCCGACTCGGCCCAAAGCCACGCTTCGTTCCCCTTCCGGGTCGATTCCGCCGCACTGTAGAGTGTGGGCGAATCTTAGATCGATGGGGCTGCGGCGGTTCGGGAGAATCACCGCGGGAACGGTGCGTCCTGTAGCCGCGCGATAACGCGCGCCGGTCGGACCGCCATCGGGGGCGGGGGCAGGGCAAG
The DNA here is from genome assembly GCA_050632685.1 of Methylobacterium phyllosphaerae. Taxonomy (GTDB): domain Bacteria; phylum Pseudomonadota; class Alphaproteobacteria; order Rhizobiales; family Beijerinckiaceae; genus Methylobacterium; species Methylobacterium phyllosphaerae_A. The sequence goes on along the minus strand of JBOEFT010000002.1, from coordinate 1,578,024 downwards.
CCATGGGTGTCGGTCGTGCGACACGCGTTCGGGTCGGTGTGGGCGCGCTTGCCCTGATGACGGCGAGCGCGGCCCTGGCCGAGCTGCCGGAATCCGCGACCGCGCATTCCGCCCGGGAAATCCACAGCGTGGCCGCCCTGGCGATCTTCGGCGGCCTCGTCGCCTTCGCGGTGATCCTGTCCCTTCTCCACCTCTACGAACGCGGGCGGTGGACGCGCCGCGAGCGCGAACTCGCCGCGACCCTCGATGTCCTGCGCGGCGCCCACGACCGGGCCGAGATGCTGCTCAACGCCGAGCGCCAGATCCTCGTGACCTGGGATCGGCGCAGCGAACCGGTGGTGGAGGGCGACATCAGCCTGGCCATCCACGGAGAACGGCCGACCTCAGGCCATGCCCGCCGCGTGCTGGCCTTCGGCACGTGGCTGGTCGCCGCGGACGCGACGGCGGTGGAAACCGCCGTGGAGACCCTGCGGGCGCGGGGCACGAGCTTCGCACTGAGCCTGAAGACCCAGACCGGCCGCAACATCGAGGCGCACGGCCAAGCCGTGGCGGGACGGGCGCTCCTGCGCCTGCGAGAGACCAGCCAGGAGCGCTGCGAGATCGCCGACCTCCGCGCTGCCCTGGACGAGACCCGCCGGGGCCTGTCAGCCCTGTCGGGCCTCCTCGATGCGATCCCGCAACCGGTCTGGCGGCGCAACCGCGAGGGCGGCCTGAGCTGGGTCAACGCCGCCTACGTGTCGGCGGTGGAAGCGGCGAGCCGCGAGGCGGCCCTCGACGCCGGCCTGGAGCTGCTCGACCGTCCGGCCCGGGAGACGATCGCCCGCGAGGAGGCGGCCCGCTTCGCCGGCCTGACCCGCAGCGTCCCGCGCCTCTCGGCCATCGTGGCAGGCAACCGGCGCATGCTCGACGTGTTCGAGACGGCCCTCGATACCGGACGGGTCGGCATTGCCATCGACGTGTCCGAACTGGAGAGCGTGCGCGCCGACCTCCAGCGGCAGATGAACGCCAACGTCCGGACCTTGGACCAGCTGCCGACCGCGGTGGCGATGTTCGACGTCTCGCAGCGGCTGATCTTCCACAACGCCGCCTACCGGCAGCTCTGGGATCTCGATCAGGCCTTCCTGGACAGCCGCCCCGCGGATGGCGAGATCCTGGACCACCTGCGGGCCGAACGGAAGCTCGAGGAGCACGCGGATTTCCGCGGCTGGAAGCAGAGCGTCCTGTCCGCCTACCGGGCCGCGGAGGCGAACCAGACCTGGTGGTACCTGCCCGACGGCCGGACGCTGCGCGTGGTCGCGGATCCGAACCCGCAGGGCGGCCTGACCTACCTGTTCGACGATGTCTCCGACCGCCTGAACGCCGAATCCCGCTACAATGCCCTGCGCCGCCTGCAGGCCGAGACCCTGGACACGCTGGCCGAGCCCGTGGCGGTGTTCGGCGCGGACGGGCGCCTGACCTCGCCAACCGTGCCTTCTGCACCGTGTGGCGACTCGACCCGGCCATGGTCGAGGACCGGCCCCACGTCGACGCGGTCATCGACGCCTGCCGCACCCTGGCTCCCGCCGAGGAGCCGTGGCTCGATATCCGGGACGCGGTGGTGGGCCTGGAATCGCGCACCGCCCGCGCATGCCGCCTGGAGGTGGTGGACGGCACGGTCCTCGACTGCGCCGCCCAGCCGCTCCCGGAGGGCGCGACGCTCCTCACACTGATCGACGTCACCGCGAGCGTGAACGTCGAGCGGGCGCTCACCGAGAAGAACGATGCCCTGGAGAAGGCCGCGCAGCTGCGCGACACCTTCGTCCACCACGTCTCCTACGAGCTGCGCTCGCCGCTCACCAACATCATCGGCTTCACGCAGCTCCTCGGCGACGAGACCGTGGGCGCCCTCAACGAGCGGCAGCGCGAATACGCCGACCACATCATGCGCTCCTCGGCGGCGCTGCTCGTGATCATCAACGACATTCTCGACCTCGCCTCGATCGATGCCGGCTCGCTGGAGCTGCAGCGGGAGGAGGTCGATGTCCAGGCGACGATCGAGGCCGCCGTGCGGGGTATCGAGGATCGGCTCGCGGAGTCGCACATCACGCTCGCCCTCGACGTCCCCGAGGATATCGGCAGCGTCCACGCGGACGGGAAGCGGGTCCGCCAGATCCTGTTCAACCTGCTCTCGAACGCGGTCGGCTTCTCGGACGCCGGCCAGCGCGTGGAGGTCCACGCCCGGCGGGACGCGCAGGAGCTTCTCCTCAGCGTGCGCGACTACGGTCGCGGCATGCCGGCCGAGATCGCCGATTCGGTCTTCAATCGCTTCGAGAGCCATACCCTGGGCACCCGGCACCGCGGGGTCGGCCTCGGGCTGTCGATCGTGCGCTCCTTCGTCGAGCTGCACGGCGGCCGGGTCCTGCTGGAGACCGCGCCGGGCAGTGGCACCCGCGTCACCTGCACATTCCCGACCGACCTCGCGGGCCAGTCGCGGCACGAGCGGCTCCCGGAGCCCCCGACACCGGTTCTGCCGCCGGCGCCCGCGCGGAAACCCGCTCTCACGCTCCAAGTGAGCCGGCCGGAGCCCGCGACGTCCGACAGGCGCTCATCGCCCTGAGACTTGATTCTTCGGTCGGTCCCGCGCAGCAGGGGGCATGTCCGCGCATGATCGTTCCGGCTGGGCCGTCTTCGGCATCGGCGACTTCCGCCTGTTCGGGTCGGCCCGGTTCCTCACCGGTCTGGCCTATCAGATGCAGGCGGTGGCGATCGGCTGGTTCGTCTACGATCTGACCCATTCCGCCCTGGCGCTGGGCCTCGTGGGCCTCGCCGGGTTCCTGCCGGCGGTGCTCTGCGCGCTGATCACCGGCCACGTGGCGGATGCCTACGACCGGCGCCTCGTCGGCGCCGCGGCCTTCGCCCTTCAGAGTCTGGCGAGCTTCGGTCTCCTCGCCTGCGCGCTGTCGGGCGTGGACTCGGTCTGGCCGATCTACGCGCTCGTCATCGTGGTGGGCACGGCCCGGGCCTTCGCCAACCCGGCCCTTCAGGCCCTGCTGCCGACCCTCGTGCCCGGCCCGCAATTCAGCGCCGCCATCGCGTGGAACGCCTCCCTCTGGCAGAGCGCCTCCGTGATGGGACCGGCGCTCGGCGGCTTCCTCTACGCCCTTGGGCCGGCCGTGGTGTTTTGCGGGGCAGGAGGCAGCTTCGCGGTGGCGAGCCTTCTGACCCTCCTGATCCGCTTCCGGCCGGCGGCGGTGAGCGAGCGGCCGCCGATCACCTGGGCGGCGCTCTCGGCGGGGATCGACTACATCCGCTCGCAGCCCGTGGTGCTCGGGGCGATCAGCCTCGATCTGTTCACGGTCCTGCTCGGCGGTGCGACGGCCCTGCTTCCGATCTATGCCGGAGAGGTCCTTCATGTCGGCCCCCTCGGCCTCGGCGCGCTCCGGAGCATGCCGGCCTTCGGTGCGGTCACCATGGCGGTGATGCTCGCGAACCGTCCCCTGCGGCGCCATGCCGGACTGCGCATGCTGAGGGCCGCCGCCGTGTTCGGCGCCGCCACGGTCGCCTTCGGGCTCTCGACGTCGCTTCCGCTATCGATGGCCTGCCTGTTCGTCACCGGCGCCGCCGACATGATCTCGGTCTACGTGCGCCAGACCTTCGTGCAGGGCGAGACGCCGGACGCCATGCGCGGCCGGGTCTCGGCGGTGAACACGGTGTTCATCGGGGCCTCGAACGAACTCGGCGAGTTCGAGTCGGGTGTGCTGGCCGCCGCGATCGGAGCGGTACCGGCGGTGGTGGTCGGCGGCGCCGCGACGATCGGCGTGGCGCTACTCTGGGGCCGGCTGTTCCCGGCGCTCAAGGCGCGCGACCGGCTGTTCGTGCAGGGATAGCGCCGTTCCCGACCGGATTGGGATTGGGGCGATAGCCGATCCCGCGCCGCACAAGGCGCGTGTCCACTCTCTCCTCAAGTCGGGCTTGCCCGAGTTGGGCTTTTCAGTGCGGATCTCGGGCAGGCCCGAGATCCGTCGGGAGAGGGACAGGGTGAGGGATCAGGTCCGTCCAGAAGGCTCGCCCGGACCAAGCGGCGATGGCGCACAACCGGAAGCGTCCCGTCTCTCACCCCAACCCTCTCCCGCAGGGGCGAGGGGCGGGCACGGCCGTCTCGACCGGAGGCGCCGTCCTTCCAGACTGGTGCGATACGATCGGGAGCGGCTCCGGAGCCCGACGGGTGAGCCGGGCTCCGCGACGCTGTCAGCTCAGCGCCCGGCCAGCAGCGGCGACCAGGTCGGGTCGGACGCGTAGGCGGGGGTCGGGACCGGCTGCTCCACCTTGCCGGTGATGTCGACCATGAACAGCTTGCCGCCGCCCTGGCCGCCTGGATCGCGGAAGAACAGCACGTACTGGCCGTTCGGCGCGAAGGTCGGTCCCTCGTTGTGGAAGCCCTCGGTGAGGACGCGCTCGCCGGAGCCGTCGGGCTTGGACACGCAGATGGCGAAGCCGCCGTTGCGCTGGCGGGTATAGGCGATCAGGTCGCCGCGGGGTGAGAAGGCCGGCTGCGAGGCCGAGCCCGCTCCGAAGGTGATGCGGTGCGGGTTCGAGCCGTCGGCCCCCATCACGTAGACCTGCTGGGAGCCGCCGCGGTCGGACTCGAAAGCGATCTGCGATCCGTCCGGCGAGTAGGTCGGCGAGGTGTCGATCGCCATGCCGTTGGTGATCGAGCGCTGGGCCTTCGAGGCGAGGTCCATCGTCACGATGTCGGCGTTGCCGCCCTGCTGGACGCTCATCACGATCTTGCGGCCGTCCGGCGAGAAGCGCGGGCTGGCGCTCATTGAATCGACGTTGCCGAGCGCCTGGCGGGAGCCGGTCTCCAGGTTGATCATCTGCACGCGCGGCTGGTGGCCGGTGGCCTGCGCCATGAAGGCGATGTCCTGCGTGGCCGGCGAGTAGCGCGGCGCCACGATCGACATCTCCCCGGTGGTGATCGCCCGGACGTTGGCGCCGTCCTGATCCATGACCATGAGGCGCTTGCGGCGGTTCTCCTTCGGGCCGGTCTCGTCCACGAACGCGATGCGGCTGTCGAACCACGGCCCGAGGCCGGTGATCTTGGTGTAGACGGCGTCGGAGATCAGGTGGCCGGCGCGCCGGGCGTTGGCAGAGTCGGTGCCGTATTGCTGGCCGGTCATCTGCTGGCCGGAGGTCACGTCCCACAGCCGGAACTCGACCTTGACCCGGCCGCCGTCACGGACGACGCGGCCGGTGACGAGACCCTGGACGCCGGTGGCGCGCCACTTCTCGAAATTGGGCGCCGCGTCGAAGTTCGGCTGCTCCGGGAAGCGGGCATGGTCGAGGGGCGTGAAGTAGCCCGAGCGGCGCAGGTCATTGGTGACGACGCCGGAGACGAGGCCACCGAGGCTCGGGTCGCCGCCGAAATCCGCGATGGCGATGGGCATGGGCTGGAAGTTGCCGCCGCCGATGCGCAGCTGCAGCTGCGCCTGGGCCGGCCCGGCGAGGAAGCCCGTCAGCATCACGAGAAGCGCGATCAGGCGCGCGGCATAGGACGCCGGCTGGCGCCCGACGGAGGGGAGGTGCAGCATGATGGGTCGGATCCGAGTGACGATCAGACAGGGACGCGGGGACGGCGGGACGGGGGCTGGAAGACCTCAGGTCGCCGTGAACTCGAACTCCGCGTTGATGGCCTTCCAGTCATTGTAGTACGGCGCGTAGGTGGCCGGAATGTTGTACGGCGCGCAGCGGCGGACCGCCCGGAGCGCGGCTTGTGCGATCGACTGGTCCACCGCGCTCGCCCCGCCGCGCATGATCCGCGGCTCGGTGCTGAGCGAGCCGTTCGGATTCAGGCGGATGTCGAGCACCGGCAGGACCACGCCCTGCGCCGCCCCGGGGGGGCCGAGTAGCAGCGCTCGATCTGCTGCTGGAGCAGGCCGACCAGGGCGTCGCGCAGCGACGGCGACAGGCGCTGCGCGGTGCCGGTCGCAGCGCCCAGCGCCGCCACCTTCTGGACCGTGTGGCCGGTGGCGCCGGTCGATTGCGACGGCGTCTTCGACGCCAGCATCGAGCGGATGTCGCCCGCGTTGAACTTGTCGGCGAGTTCGGCCTGCTTGCGCGCCTTGGCGTCGGCATCGGCCTTGGCCTTCGCATCCGCCATCGCCTTGGCCTTCGCCTTGGCGGCGGCCTCCGCCTTGGCCTTCGTAGCGGCCTCGGCCTTCTCGCGCTCCGCCTCGGCCTTCGCCTCGGCAATTTCCTTCTGGCGCTCGGCCTCCGCCTCGGCCTTCGCCTTGGCGTCCGCCGCCTTCTTGGCGGCTTCCTTGGCCGCCTCCGCTTTGGCGGCGGCCTCGGCCTTGGCCTTCGCGGCGGCGGCCTTCTGGGCGGCAGCCTCGGCCTCGGCCTCCTGCTTCTCGATCAGCTTCTCCAGCTGCTCGCGCTTCTCGGCGTCCGCCTTGGCGGCGGCCGCCTCGGACTTGGCCTTCGCCTCCGCCTTGGCGGCCTTGTCGGCTGCCGCCTTCTCGGCGGCGGCCTTTTCCGCGGCCTTGGCGGCCGCCTTCTCGGCGTCGCGCTTCTCCTGCGCCGCCTTGGCGGCCTGAGCGGCCTCCTGCGGATCCGGCTCGCCGCGGAGCGGCATCTCCTCCGCGGCGGCGAGCTTCATGTCGGCCGTGCGGGTGGGTGCGGTGGGTGCGTCGGTCTTCGCGTTCTCGGGCTCGCGATCCTCGAACTTCTCCGCCTGTCGGTCGGCCCGCGAGGTCGCGTTCGGCATCGGCTTGTCGGCCTGCCGCTCGCCCTTGGTGATCTCGGAGAACTGGTTCTCGGTGATCACCTCGACGAGCACGCCCTCCTGCGCCTCCGGCAGCGCCGGGGCCGCGACGCTGACCAGCGCCAGCGCGAGGAGCGCCACGTGGGTGCCGGCGGAGATCCAGACACCCGGTTCCCTGCGGTCGAAGCGGAACTCCACGGCGCGGCCCTACTGATGCTCGGGTTCGGTGACGAGGGCGACCTTCTTGAAGCCACCGCCCGTCACGATCGCCATCACCTGCGCCACGCGGCCGTAATCGACCCGCTTGTCGCCGCGCACGAACACCCGCTCCTCGGTCCCGGTCTTGGCGGTTTCCATGAGCTTCGGCACGATCGTGTCGTCGGTCAGCTCGTCTTCGCCGAGGAAGATCTGGCCGGTCTGGCGGATCGACAGGGTGATCGGCTTCACGTCGGAATTGAGCGGCGAGGCCTTCGACTGCGGCAGGTCGAGGGGCACGCCGACGGTCATCATCGGCGCCGCGACCATGAAGATGATCAGCAGCACCAGCACGACGTCGATGAACGGCGTCATGTTGATCTCGTTGATGGGGCCGCCGCGGCGGCCCCGGCGCCGGCGGCGCTTGCCGCCCTGCGATGCGCCTGCTGCCATGCCCATGGGTCGGTCTCCTCTGGATCGGCCTCAGGCGGCGAGCGGCAGGCGCTCGTCGATCTGGCGGGAGAGGATGGCGGAGAACTCGTCGGCGAAGCCCTCGAGCCGCGACTGCGCCTTGGTGACCTCGGCCTGGAGCTTGTTATAGGCGAGCACCGCCGGGATCGCCGCGAACAGGCCGATCGCCGTGGCGAACAGCGCCTCGGCGATGCCGGGGGCGACGACGGCCAGCGACGTGTTCTTGGAGGCAGCGATCGAGGTGAACGCGGTCATGATGCCCCAGACCGTACCGAACAGGCCGATATAGGGGCCGGCCGAGCCGATCGAGGCCAGGAACAGGAGGCGCGATTCCAGCCGCTCGACCTCGCGGTGGATGGTCACGTCGAGCTGCTTCTCGATGCGCTGCGACAGGGACTGGATCTGCCGGCCCGAGCCCTCGAAGCTCCGCTTCCACTCGCGCATGGCGGCAACGAAGACGGCGGCCAGCCCGGTGGCCGGGCGGTCGTTGAACGAGCGAAACAGCTCCTCCAGGGAACGGCCGGACCAGAACGCGTCCTCGAACGCGTCCATCTCGGCCTTGGTGCGCCGGAACAGCAGGGTCTTGTCGACGATGATCGACCAGCACCAGATCGAGGCGCTGAGCAGCCCGATCATCACGATCTTCACGACGAAGTGGGCCTGCAGGAACAGACCGAGCAGCGTCATGTCGGCGACAGGCGCGGCCTGCATCGCGTCGGCTGGGTTCATCCGTCGAGGTCTCCTGCTCCGGATCGCGATGCGCCGGGCGAAGCCCGCGTTCGCCGGATCCGTGAGCGATATCAACGCTGTCGCCCGCGAATCTGTCGAAAGTAAGGGCCGCCTTCGCCCTCGGCTCCACGCCGCCGCGCCGACGCCGTTAAGGGCGCGACAGGGTTAAGGATCGGTTTCGATCCGGGCGATCCTGAGGCGTCCGCCCGTCCGAAACGGGGCGGCGGACTGGACCGGCCGAAAGAGCCTCCGTTATGGTCGCAGCCTGCGCCGCGGAGTCGCGAGCGCCGAGATTTGCAGGACGTGCATGACCCTCCCCGTTCCCAGCCTGCCCGATCTGCTGCCCACCGGCCCGGCACGGTTCCTGGGCTGGTCCATGATCGCGGATCCGATGGTGGTCGGCGCCCTGGCCCGCGCCGGCTTCGACGCCGTGCTGCTGGACCAGCAGCATGGCGGCCACGATTACCGCTCCTGCTGCGCATCGATCACCGAGGTGGCGCTCGCCGGGAAGTCGACCCTTGTGCGCGTGCCCGTCGGCGATTTCGCCATGGTCTCGCGGATGCTCGACGCGGGCGCCGCCGGCGTGGTGGCGCCGATGATCAACACCGTGGCAGACGCACGGGCCTTCGCCGCCGCCGCGAAGTTCCCGCCCGTCGGAGAACGGAGCTGGGGGCCGGACCGGGCCATGTGGCTGTCGGGCCTCCGGAACGGATCCGACTACCTCGCGGGTGCCAACGACCGCGCCCTCACGATCGCCATGTGCGAGACCGAGGCGGGGATCGCCGAGCTCGAGGCGATCCTCGCAGTGCCGGGCATCGACGGAATCCTGGTCGGCCCGGCGGACCTGTCGATCGCCCTGTCGAAGGGAACGGCCATCGATCCGTTTGGCTCGGCGGTCACGGCGGCCCTCAGCGAGATCGCGCGCCAGACCAGGGCTGCCGGCAAGATTCCGTGCGCCTTCGCCCCATCGCCGGCCCGGGCGCGGGAGATGGTCGGGATGGGCTATCAGCTGGTCTCGATCGAGTACGATGCGATGACCATCGTGAACGCCTTCGCCCGCGTCCTCCGCGAAGCCGACCCGTCCCGGGCGGATTGAGGTGACCGCTTAGGCGTCACCCGGGGCGAGGCGCTGCCGGAGTGTCTCCGGCAGGCGGACGGCCCGACCGTCGCGCACGCAGGCGACGGTGACCTCCGCGGCGACCAGCAGCGCGTCGGCCCTTCGAACCTCCTGGGCAAGATGCATCGAGGCCCCCCGCAGCGCGCGGGTGCGGGTCTCGATCGTCAGCAGATCGTCCATCTGCGCCGGCCGGAGGAAATCGAGGCTCATGCGCCGGACCACGAAGACCAGCCCCCTGGCCTCGCGGTGCAGATCCGACTGGTCGCCGGCCAATTCGCGCAGCAACTCCGTGCGCCCCCGCTCAAGGAAGCGCAGATAGCTCGCGTGATAGACGAAGCCCGAGAAATCGGTGTCCTCGTAGTAGACCCGTACACGGAGACGATGCGGCGTCCCGCCGCTCTCCCCGGTCTGTTCGGCCTCGGCTTCGATCGCGCGCATGCGCCCCTTTAGCGAGGCGGGTCGTGATGGCGCAACAGGACGAGGGCCGCCCTTGCAGGCGACCCTCGCTCAGATCAGAGGTTTATTAGGCGCAGATCAACCGCCGATGCGGGCGGCGAGGCTCGCCGAATGGGCGTGCTCGTCGGCGATGTAAGGCAGGGCTTCGTTCGCGAACTGACGGCCCCGGGCGTTGTCGCCGGACTTGGCGTAGGCATCGTACAGTGCCAGGGTCCGGGCGTCCGAACGCGCCTGCTGGTCGATGTACGTCCGGTCGAACGAACGGCCGTTCGGGGCGGACTGAAGCTGGGCGAGGCGCGCCTGACCGCGCTCGCCGAGGGCCACGCGGCGGCCCGGCTCGGTCGGGTTGTTGTCCACGAGGCCGACCGCGCCGAGGGCGCCGCCGACGATGCCGGTGCCGATGCTGGCCGCCACCGTGACCGGGGCGAGGACCAGGCCGACCGGGTTGCTCAGGTCGGTGCGGATGCCCTGATTGTCGGACACCACCGAGCCGTTACGCGACAGCGAGGTGTTCGGCGGTAGCAGCGCATCGGTGGTCGCCTTCCGCTCGACGAGGACGCGGTTCGCATAGTTGCGGACCCGCGGGTTCCGCGACCGCTGAAGGGCGATGCGGCTCGCCTCGATGCTGGCGGCATCCGAACGCAGCGCCTCGGCCCGGAAGGCGGGCGTCTCGGTCGCTGCGGCGCCGACGCCATCCTGGTTGGCGAAGGGGAGAACGCGGATCGGCAGGGCGTCCTGCGCGAAGGCCGGCGCGGTGAGCGCGGCGAGGGACAGGCCGAGCACGGCGAGCGTAATTGTCTTCATGGCTGAAGTTTATCCCTGACGTTATTTTTAAAGCAAAAAGATCTGTCGCAATCCGAGAGACAGGGCCTCGGCCCCGACAGTCTTGCCGCCGCCCTCCAAATTCAGGCGCGGTTGCCTCCACAACAGGCGCCTCAGAGCGCTGTTCCATCACGGAGAGTCGATTTTTTGCCGCAGATCATCGATTTCCGCCGGGGCCAAGCTTGGCAATACCGTGCGCGCCCATCTGGGAAAGCGATTGCGCAGCAGAGACTTGTTCATGCCGCAGCGCACAAGGACCGGGATCGCGGCGGCGCGCGACGCTGAAAGCTCCCATGAGGCGAGCGAAACGCTGGCCCGAACACCGTGCATGGGTCGCGGATCGGCGGCCTTACGGCTCCTCGTTTCCGAAGAACCCGAACTGCCCGGGGGTCTCCCGTCGCGGCTCGGGCAAGCCCATGTGGCGATAGGCGTGGCGGGTGAGGACGCGGCCACGCGGTGTGCGCTGCACGAAGCCCCGCTGGATCAGGTAGGGCTCGATGATGTCCTCGATCGCGTCGCGCGGCTCCGACAGGGCCGCCCCGATCGTCTCGATCCCGACGGGGCCGCCCCCGAACGAGCGCGCGATCAGACTCAGGTACTTGCGGTCCATCACGTCGAGGCCCGCCCCGTCCACGTCGAGCAGCTGCAGCGCTCGGTCGGCAATCGACCGCGTCACCGTCTCGGCTTCCGCCACGACGGCGAAGTCCCGCACGCGCCGCAGCAGCCGCCCCGCGATCCGCGGCGTCCCCCGCGCCCGCCGGGCAATCTCGTTGGCGCCCTCAGCCGACATCCCGAGGCCCAGGACCCGCGCGCCGCGCGCCACGATCTGCTCCAGCTCATCGATCTCGTAGAATTCCAGCCGGATCGGAATCCCGAAGCGGTCGCGCAAGGGCGTGGTCAGAAGTCCCGCCCGGGTGGTCGCGCCCACCAGCGTGAACTTCGGCAGCTCGATCTTGACGGACCGCGCCGCCGGGCCTTCGCCGATGATCAGGTCGAGCTGGTAATCCTCCATGGCCGGGTAGAGGATTTCCTCCACCGCCGGGTTGAGCCGGTGGATCTCGTCGATGAACAGCACATCGCGCTCTTCCAGGTTGGTGAGCTGCGCGGCGAGATCTCCGGCCTTGGCGATGACCGGGCCTGAGGTCGAGCGGAAGTTCACGCCCAGTTCGCGCGCCACAATCTGGGCGAGCGTCGTCTTGCCCAGGCCCGGTGGGCCGACGAACAGCACGTGGTCCAGCGCCTGACCTGTCTTGCGCGCCGCCTCGATGAAGATCTGCATGTTCGCCCGCGCAGCCCGCTGACCGATGAACTCGGACAGGCTCAGTGGGCGGATCGTCTGATCCACGTCTTCGGCACGCTTCTCCGGCGTCAGCATCGCGTTGGTCGGGGGCTTCGGCTTGCTCATGGACCCTGGCTTCGTGGACCGGACCTCGCGGCCCGCGCGGGGGCCTCGCAGGACGTTGGGGCGCGGGCGCGTCCGGTTTTGTTCTTCCTTACCCGCGAACGCCCGGAAGTCTAAGCGCGGCGGCCCTTGATCGGGCGGCCGCACCGTGCGCCACCGATGAAACCGAAACGGCCGCCCGTGCATTCCTGGAGCGATCCCGAAAGCACGGCCGCAGAGCGCATCGCCCAACCATGAAGATCCGTACGATTGCCGCAAGCGCGGCCGGCGTAGCCCTTCTCCTCGCCTCGGCCGCCGCGCAGGCCGCCAATGGCCCGGCCGAAACCAAGGTCGCGGAGGTCACGCCCCAGGTTCACGCCGCGAGCGTGGAGCGGGATGACGACCCCACATGCAGCCGCGCCCGCCGCCGCCTGTGGATCGAGGGGAGGGCTGGGTGGTCCGACGGATCACCACCTGCCGGTAACGGCGGCGCCCTCCAGGCTGGATCCCGCGGATCGTTACGCACTCTCCGCGTCTGGAGGGAGGGAACGGGGGATGATCCGTTCGGTTGCCCAGCAACCGGCGCGAACCGCTCGTGCCGACCCTCACTCGGAGCCGGCCCCATGGCGAACCGGATGATCCCCACGCTGCTCGTCCTAGCCCTGGCAGCGCCGGCCTCGGCGCAGACATACCGGGGTGCCGAACCCTATGCGGCGGCCTCCTACGTACAGGGGTACGACGAAGGGCCGGGTTTCGCAGGCCCCTTCGTCAACGGCACCTATATCGGCGCCCCGATGACCCGTGTGCCGCGCCCGACCCAGATCGTGCCGGCGCCCTGGAGCTACGGCACCTACGGCGTCCCGACAGTGACGGGCATCGCGGCCGCTCCGTCCGCGCCGCCGACCATCACCGTCATCAACGCCACGGAACCGCGAGGCCGCCGCGGGGCAGGTCGTGTCGAGGCAGACCGCACCGCGGGGCGCGTGTCATCGCGGTTCAGGTTCCGCGGCGCTGAGATCGGCGAACCATGCGGCGTAGGGCGTGTTGCGGACGAGACGCCGATTGAGATCGGGCGCTCCGTCCGTCCACCAGACGGCGCCGCGCTCGCCGAGCGCGGTCTTGGTCGCATCGACCGCGGCCCTGGCGGCGGCCAGCGCCGCCGATGCCCCCGCTTCGCCCGCCCGTTCGGCCTGCTTGGCCGCCTTCACCGCCCGCCGCGCGGCCATCAGACGTTCGGCCAACGCGTCGCGCCGATCCTGCGTCAGCGTCGGATCGGCGCGACGCCACAGGCGTCCCCGGACAACGATATAGCGCTGGTCTGGAGTGGTAATGGCCACGCTCATCCCGGGGTCACGTCCGTTGGAATTGGATTAAGTCTTCCAGCGTACACCGCGTATATCGGTTCCGGGTCACGCCATGCAGATCGTCATCGTCGACTCGAGCCGCGTCGTTCTGAAGATCATCGCGTCCCTGATCGAGCCCCGGGGCCACGCGGTGCATGCCTTCACCGACTCCGAGGAGGCGCTCGCATTCCTGGCAGCGACCCCGAAGGTCCGGGTGCTGATCACGAGCCTGGAGGTCCGGCCGCTCTGCGGGCTCGAACTCTGCTGGTCCGCACGGCTCCTCGCCGAGTCGCGCGGGCCCCTGCATGTCATCGCCATGTCGTCGGGCCGGAATGTCCGCAGCCTCGCCGAAGCGCTCGACAGTGGTGCCGACGACTTCATCGAGAAGCCGCCGAGCGCCGAGGAGCTGAACGCGCGGCTGCGCGTGGCCGAACGCCTGACCACCCTCCAGGAGGAGCTGATCCGCCTCGCCGAGACCGATCCGCTGACCGGCTCCTACAATCGGCGCGCCTTCTTCAATCGCGCGCGCACCGCCGTGGAGCAGGACGGGAGCCGCGGCGGTGTCTCGGCGATCCTGCTCGACATCGATCACTTCAAGCGCATCAACGACGAGCACGGTCACGATGTCGGCGACGTGGCGATCAAGGCCGTGGCCGAGGTGATCGGCGGGGCGGGGATCGCCGGACGGCTCGGGGGCGAGGAATTCGCCATCATCCTGGCGGGCTGCACCCTCTCGGAGGCGGTGGCGCAGGCCGAGCAACTCAGGACGGGCATCCAGGCCCTGCAGATCTGCGGTGCGCACCGTCCGATCCGGCTGAGCTGCAGCTTCGGCGTCAGCACGTGGAGCGACGGCGACACCGTCGAGGCCCTGGTGAAGCGGGCGGATATCGCCCTGTACGCGGCCAAGGGCGGCGGCCGGAACCGGGTGGTTCCCCATCAGGGCGAGAGCCGACGCGCTGTCGCGGGCTGAAACAGCGAGGCCGACCCAAATCAGGACAGGCCGCGGAGTAACGTCCCGCGGCCGTCCCAGATCGGTGCACCGATTCGTCGAATATCCGTCTCAGGGCATCGATTCTGCCAATATAAAGCTTAATATTCGTCAACCGTTACTGGAACGGATCTTGGAACTTCGCCTTCGATCCCGGTCGCTTGTATCAAGCCGGGAGAGCGAGGTGCGAGGTCATGAGTACGGCCGTTGGCGTCCTGATCCTGGATGAGCCGGAGGATCTGAGCGCGACCGTTCGCGCTACCCTGGAGCACATGCCGGAGTTTCACACGATCGGCGAGGCCGATCTGGATAACGCCGAAGCCGGCAGCGTCGTCGCCCTGGTCTTCCTCGACGAGATCCGGCTGGCCGATGGGATTGCCCGGATCGTCGGACTGAAGGAGCGGCAGCCGAATCTCCGCACGCTGGTCGCCTTCGGTGCCCTCACGGCCGACGACCTCCGCGCTCTCCTGGCCGCGGGCGCCGACGCCTTCGTGGCGCGCTCCAAGTCGCCGCGGGACCTCGGCGCGGCGCTGCTGGCCCTGGCGGAGGGCTCCGATTGTCTCGTCCCGCCCGATCCGCCGGTGGCGCTACCCGCGGAGGCGGGGGACAGCCTGGGGCTCACGCCCCGAGAGGCGGAGGTGCTGCGTTTCCTCAGTTCCGGGTTCAGCAACAAGGAGGTCGCGCGGCGCCTGGCGCTCAGCGTGCGCACGGTGGAGACCCACCGTCTCAACCTGCGGCGCAAGACCCAGACCGGCCGCCTGAAGGACTTGGTCTCCCTCGCCCGCCAGCTCGGGCTCGCCCCCGTCGTCGAGGGCGGCGAACAGGTCCGGCGCGGGACCGACAGCCGGTCGCCCGGCAACGACAACCAGTCCCGCCACTGATCGGGAATCCGGGCGGCCCCGCGGGGCCGCCCCGTCAGGCGGCCGCTTCCCGCTTACGGACGCGCGCCCCGCATGCGACCTTCGCGGACGGCTTGGACTTGGCAGACGGCTTGGACTTGGCAGACGGCTTGGACTTGGCGGACGGTTCGGACTTGGCGGACGGCTCGGACTTGGCTGACCCCGTCGCCGTCTTTGCAGCGGCCGTGCCCCGCGCCGCCTTCGCGCCCCGCCCGAGCGCGCCCGCTCGCTTGGCCGGCGCCCCGACCTTCACCGAGGTCTCGGCAGCGGACAGCCGCGCCTGCAGCAGCCCGAGCACCGCCGCCTCCTCGGGCCGGAGGCTGGAGAGATCCTCGCTGAGTTCCGACTCGACGGCGCCCTTCACCTGGAGGAGCAGGCCGCCCTCCAGATAGCAGTCGAGGATCTGGGGATGGATGTAGCACTTGCGGCAGATCGTCGGCGTGTTGCCGAGGCGGCCGGCGACGCTCTCGATGGCCGCGCGGACGTTGCGCTTGGCCCCCGCCTCGCTGTCGAAGCTCTCGAACTCGCGCAGCGCCAGCGCCGCCAGAACCGTGCCGGCCCACGTCCGGAAGTCCTTGGCGGTGAAGTCTTCACCCGTGATCTCCCGCAGGTACGCGTTGACGTCCGAAGAGGTGACATCGCGCTGAGTGCCGTCCGGGTCGAGATACTGGAACAGCTCCTGCCCGGGCAGGTCCTGGCAGGCCTTCACGATCCGGGCGACGCGCCGGTCCTTCAGCGACACGTCCCAGATCTTGCCGCTCTTGCCCTTGAACCGGAACGACAGGGCCGAACCCGCGATCCGCACATGGGGATCGCGCAGGGTCGTCAGGCCGTAGCTCTTGTTGGTCCGCGCATAATCGTCGTTGCCGACGCGGATCAGCGTGGTCTCGAGGAGGTGGACCACGGTGGCCAAGACCTTCTCGCGGGGCAGGCCGGGCCGCTTCATGTCGACATCGACCCGTCGGCGGATGCCCGGTAGCGCGTCCGCGAAGGCCATGATCCGCGAGAACTTGTTGGCCTCCCGCGCCTCCCGGAAGTCCGGATGGTAGCGGTACTGCTTGCGGCCCTTGGCGTCCCGGCCGGTGGCCTGGATGTGGCCGTTGCCGCGGGGGCAGATCCAGACATCCGTGTAGGCCGGCGGGATCGCCAGGGCGCGGATGCGGGCGAGCTTCGCCTTGTCGCGCACCGGAACACCCTTCGCGTCGAGGTAACGGAAGCCGGCGCCGCTGCGACGCCGCGTCAGGCCCGGCCGGCCGTCGTCCACGTAGACGAGACCGGCCTCCGCCGCCGCCGCGCGGAGGTCTCCACCGCATTCCGCCGTCTCGACACCCGCCATGCGCCGCCCCTCCCATCTCCGCCGCCCGGCTGACCACCCGGCGGGAAGGCCTCCGTCAACCGGCATCACCGGATCGCCGTTCCGGGACGGCACATCCGTCGCAGGACGATCCGCGCCGACGTGCTAGAGGGGACCGCATGCAGTCCGAAGCCGCCCCCGGGAACACGCCCGTTCCGATGCGCCGTCTGGTCTTCGTGGTGACCGAGGACTGGTTCTTCGCCTCGCATTTCCTGCCGATGGCCCGCGCCGCCGTCGGCATGGGACTCGCGGTGGCGGTGGTGACGCGGGTCCGGGTGCATCGCGCCGTCATCGAGGCGACCGGCGCGCAGGTCGTGCCCCTGGAAGCCGAGCGGGCAAGCCTCAACCCGATGGCCGCAGGCTACGCGGCCGGCCAGCTCGCCGGGATCCTGAAGGCCCTCAAGGCCGACATCGTCCACTGCATCGCCCTGCGCGGGATCCTCGTCGGCGGCACCGCCGCCGCCATGGCGGGCATCCCGTCCCGGGTCTTCGCCCTGACCGGCCTCGGCCTGGTCGGCGCCCGCACCGACCGGGTCGGACGGGCGGCGCGCCTCGGCCTGCGGGCGCTGATCCGCGGCCCGCTGGCCTCGGCCCGCACCCGCTTCCTGTTCGAGAACGCGGACGATGCCCGGGCTCTGGGCCTCGATCCGCTGGACCACACGGTGACCGTGGTCGGCGGCGCCGGGGTCGATCCCACGATCTTCGTCCCGCGCCCGCTCCCGCCCATGCCGCCGTTGCGCGTGGCCGTGGTCGCCCGCATGCTCTGGTCGAAGGGGATCGACGTCGCGGTCGAGGCGGTCCGCCTCGCCCGGGCGGGCGGCGCGCCGGTCGAACTCGCGCTGTTCGGCGCACCGGACCCCTCCAACCGGCGGGCGATCGACGAGGCGACCCTGCGCGCCTGGAGTCGCGACGGCGTCGCTTGGCACGGCCCGACGAGCGACGTGGCAGCGGTCTGGGCCGACAACCACGTCGCCTGCCTGCCCTCACGGGGCGGCGAGGGTCTGCCGCGGACGCTGCTGGAGGCCGCATCCTGCGGTCGCGCCCTGGTGGCATCGGATGTGCCGGGCTGCCGAAGTCTGGTGCGCGACGGCGTCGAGGGTCTGCTGGTCCCCCCGGACGACGCGCCGGCCCTGGCCGCCGCCCTCGTGCGCCTGAGTGGGGATGCCGCGCTCGTCGCCGCCCTCGGCGCGGCCGCGCGATCCCGCATCGAAGCCGGCGGCTTCACCGAGGACGCGGTCACCGACAGCGTCCGCGCGGTGTGGCGCGCGTTGCTGGAGGGTTGAGCGTGCGTGCTCCGGACGATCCCGCCGGCTTCATTCGGGCCAATACCCGTCTGCTGCCCGTACCGCATGCGCCCGAAATTCGCCTGCACGTCGCCGACGAGGCGACGGCCCTGTGGCAGCGGACCGAGGAGGAATTGCAGGAACTCGGATTGCCGCCGCCCTTCTGGGCCTTCGCCTGGGCCGGCGGCCAAGCCCTCGCCCGGTACGTGCTCGATCACCCGGCCATCGTGGACGGGGTCCGGGTGCTGGACTTCGCCTCGGGCTCGGGCCTCGTGGCGATCGCCGCGGCCCTCGCCGGGGCTCGGCACGTCGTCGCCAGCGATCTCGACCTCTTCGCCATGGCGGCAATCCGCCTCAATGCGGACGCCAACGGCGTCGGCGGCCGCATCAGCCCGGTCTCGGACAACCTCCTCGGTAGCGATCCCCAGGCCGACCTCGTCCTGGCCGCCGACATCTTCTACGAACGGGACCTCGCCGAGGCCGTGACCGTTTGGCTCACCGGGCTGCAGGAGCGGGGCGTCGCGGTGCTGATCGGCGATCCGGGCCGGACCTACCTGCCGCGCGACCGGCTCGACTGCCTCGCGACCTACGAAGTGCCGGTCTCGCGATCCCTCGAGGATGCGGAGATCAAGCGCAGCCATGTCTGGCGGCTGCGGTGACGGGGTTCCGCGCCCGAGGGTCCGTGTCGGCCGCCTCCGGCGCAAATCCGGCAACGGTTTATCAGGCGCGGGAATGCGATACCGTCAATTCGGCGGGTGGCGCTTGCCGTGCATGCGCCAGAGTGTTCGAACGCCTGGATCGGGGCGTGCTGCGGCGGAAGGTTTCGTGGTGAGTGTCGAGTCGAGTCCGAAGCCGCGCCTTGCCCGCATCGTCGCTTTCTCGGGGAGCGCCAAGCGGCCCTCGCGCACCCGCATCCTGGTCGAGGCGCTGGGCGCCGAACTCGCGCGGCTGCGCGGGATCGACCTCGCCGTCTACGACCTGATCGATGCCGGCCCGGGCCTCGGTGCGACCCAGCGCAGCGCGTTGACGGCACCGGCCCTGCGCCTGGTCGAGGCGATCGAGGGGCGGACGCCCTGATCGTCGGCACGCCGGTGTACCAGGGCGGCTATGCCGGGCTGTTCAAGCACGTCTTCGATTTCGTCGATCCGGCGCGGATGGTCGGCATGCCGGTGGCGCTGACCGCCACGGGCGGCGGCCTGCGTCACGCCCTCGTGGTCGAGCACGGGCTCCGGCCGCTGTTCGGCTTCTTCTCGGCCCATGTCGCCCCGACCTCGGTCTATGCCGGCTCCGACGACCTCGTGGATGGCCGCATCGTCGACGAGACCGTGGGAGCCCGGATCCGCGCCGCGGCGGCGGAACTCGCCGCCCTTCTCGATGTCGCGCGGGTCACCGGGAGCGGCGCGTCCGCCTGACCGGAGACTCCCCGGACCTGTCGCGGCCCCTAGATCCGAATTGGGACACGCTCACCCGCGAGGGATCATGTCAGGTTCTCCGATCACGGCCGGCAAGGTGGCGACGCCGCTGCCCGCCACCTACGTCACGGCGTCCGGCTTGCCGCGCTACCATCCGGTGTCGCAGGCGCTGCACTGGCTGAATGCCGCCCTCGTCCTGGCGGTGCTGCCGCTGGCCTGGGTGGCGATCAGCCTGCCGCCGACGCCGGCCAAGGGCAGCCTGTTCGTGCTCCACAAGTCGGTGGGCCTCACGATCCTGGCGATCGTGGTCCTGCGGATCGTGTGGCGGATGGTCCGGCCGGCCCCGCCGGATCCGCAGGCGCCCCGGCTCCTGACGCTAATCGGCCGGGTCAACCACTACCTGCTCTACGCGATCTTCCTCGTCATGCCGATCAGCGGCTACCTGTTGAGCGCCTTCTCCGGGCGCGACACCCCGTATTTCTGGCTGTTCACGATCCCGGGTCTGGCGAAGGACGAAGCGGCTCAGAAGGTCGCCGAGTCGATCCACGTCTTCGGACAGTGGCTCGTCTACGCCCTGGTCCTGCTACATGTCGCCGGGACGGTGTGGCACCTGCTGATCCGCCGGGACGGCCTGCTCGAGCGGATGCTGCCGGTGCAGGACGGTCGCGGCGGACGGCGCTGAGGCCGCGGACCGCCGGCGGCGCGGACCGCCCTCAGTCGACGCGCCGGAGGACGAAGGTGGTGCCGACCTCCGGATCGCGCCGCCAGAAGCCCTCGGCATTCGGCACGAGGCTGATGCTGTGGCCGCGTTTGGCGGTCAGTGTCATGCGACCGTTCGCGTAGTGCCAGCGGACCGGATCGAACACCTCGAGCCCGCTATCGTGGCAGCCGGGAACGATGTGGACACCGCCGCCCGCGCCGTCGAGACTGATCCGGCAGGTGTCGCGTTCCTGGAAGCGGTCGAGGGCATAGACGCCCGGCGCGGGACCGGCGGACGCCGTCGTGGCCCGCTGCAGCCCGGCCGGAACCGGCGCCACGGTCTGGAGCGGGGTGGGACGCGGCTCGGCCGGGACGGCGGTCGGCTCGACCTCCGCGGGCGCCGCCGCGCCGGCCGGGCGCATCGCCACGATGTCGAGGGGGACGAGGCTGTAGCCCTCGCCGCCCTCGGCCCGGGCTCCGAGGCTGCGCTGATCCGGCCGACGGGCGAAGTCCAGGATCGGGCGGACGTTGCGGTCGACGAGGCGCACGGCCCCGTCGACGAACAGCCAGCCGGCGACCCCATTCAGGACCGGCAGGGCGCGCCGGCATCCGGCCGGAAAGCGTAGCCGCCGCCCCGTGTCGCCGTTGTCCAGCACCAGGGTCATCACGCAGCGGCGGTTGGTGCCGTCACGGGACAGGTCCCAGGTCCCGGGCACCTCTCCGAGCTTCTCGGGCAGGCTGGGCGGAGCGGACGCAACCGGCGGGGCCGCGAGCGTCTCCGCCGCGGGCGTCTCCGCCGCGGGCGTCTCCGGCGCGGGCGTGTCCGGCGCGACGATGGGGGCTGGGACGTCCTGGGCAGCGGCCGTCCGGACGACCGAAGGCCAGGCGATCAGGGCCGATGCGGTCAGCAGGGCGGCCAGGGCCAGTCTCACGCGGTCGGTCTCCAGGGTGTCTCGCCGACGGGCGTCAGCGGACCCCGGCCCTCGAACCACGAGACGACGTTGTCGACGACGAGCTGAGCCATCGCGGCACGGGTGTGCTCGGATGCGGACCCGACATGCGGCAGCAGCACCGTGTTGTCGAGGGCGGCGAGATCGGCGGGGACATGCGGCTCGTTCTCGAACACGTCGAGACCGGCCCCCAGGATCGTGCCCGCCTTCAGCGCGGCGGTCAGCGCCGCCTCGTCGACGAGCGTGCCCCGGGCGACGTTGATCAGGATGCCCTCGGGACCGAGCGCCTCGAGCACGGCGGCATCCACGAGGTTGCGCGTGTCGGCTCCGCCGGGCGCCACCACGATCAGGATATGGACCGCCCGGGCGAGACCGGTCAGGGTGTCGTGATAGGTGTAGGGCACGTCCGCCTTCCGGCTGCGGCCGTGATAGTCGATCGCGACGCCGAAGCTCTCGAGCCGATGGGCGATCGCCCGCCCGATCCGGCCGAGGCCGAGGATGCCGACCCGCCGCCCGCGCAGGGACGCCGTCAGCGGGAAGGGGGCCTTGGGCCAATGGCCCGCGCGGAGATAGCGGTCCGCCTGGGGGATCCGCCGCAAGGTCGCCAGCACGAGGCCGATCGCGAGGTCGGCGACCTCGTCGGTGAGGACGTCCGGCGTGTTGGTGACGACGATGCCGCGCTCGTGCGCTGCGACGGCATCGACGGCGTCGTAGCCCACGCCGAAATTCGCGATGAGTTCGAGGTTCGGCAGCCGGTCCATGAGGGCTCCGTCCACACCGACCTGACCACCGACGCAGATCGCGCGGATCCGCGGACCGAGCTCGGCCAGCAGCGCCTCCGGATCCGCGGCACCCGCGAGCCTGTGAACCGTGTGCCGTCCCTCGAAGGCCCCTTCGATGAGAGGATGCATCTTCCGAAGCAACAGGATCTCGACCGGGGCCTCAGCCATCGTTCACTCCCACGTTCGACCGATCGCGTGCGGCCGCCTTCCCCGCACCGGCATAGAGCCTGCGCGGGGTGCGGCGCCAGCGGACCCCGCCGGCGGGGGTGACATCCGCGCGCCGTCGCCGGGCGGCCATTCGACCGGCGCGGCGCTGGCCTCTTCCGAAAACCGCGCGCGATGCCTACTAAGAGCGACGCATCATCGCGAGAGTTCTGCCCCGACTCCATTTCCGAAGACGAAGACCGATGACCAGCCCGCGCACCCTCTACGACAAGATCTGGGACGACCACGTCGTCGATGTCCAGCCGGACGGCTCCAGCCTCCTCTACATCGACCGGCACCTCGTTCACGAAGTGACGAGCCCACAGGCGTTCGAGGGGCTACGCGTGGCCGGCCGCAAGGTGCGGCACCCCGAGAAGACCCTCGCCGTGGTGGACCACAACGTCCAGACCTCGGATCGCACCCAGGGCATCGACGACCCCGAAAGCCGCACGCAGCTCGAGGCCCTGGCCGAGAACGTGCGCGATTTCGGCATCGAGTTCTACGACGCCCTCGACCGGCGCCAGGGCATCGTCCACATCATCGGGCCGGAGCAGGGCTTCACGCTGCCCGGCCAGACCATCGTGTGCGGCGACTCCCACACCTCGACGCACGGCGCCTTCGGGGCGCTCGCGCACGGCATCGGCACCTCGGAGGTCGAGCACGTCCTCGCCACTCAGACGCTGGTGCAGCGCAAGGCCAAGAACATGCGCGTGACGGTCGACGGCACGTTGCCGCCGGGTGTCACCGCGAAGGACATCATCCTGGCGATCATCGGCGAGATCGGCACCGCCGGCGGCACCGGCCACGTGCTGGAATATGCCGGCTCGGCGATCCGCGCGCTCTCGATGGAGGGCCGGATGACGATCTGCAACATGTCGATCGAGGGCGGAGCCCGGGCCGGCATGGTCGCGCCCGACGAGACGACCTTCGCGTACGTGAAGGACCGCCCGAAGGCGCCGAAGGGTGCGGCCTACGATGCGGCACGGCGGTATTGGGAGAGCCTCGTCACCGATGCGGACGCGCATTTCGACCGGGAGGTGCGCCTCGACGCGAACAACCTGCCGCCGCTGGTGAGCTGGGGCACCAGCCCCGAGGACGTCATCTCGATCCAGGGGCGGGTGCCGGATCCGGTGGAGATCGCGGACGAGAACAAGCGGCAGTCGAAGGAGAAGGCGCTCGCCTATATGGGCCTGACCCCGGGCACCCGGATCACCGACATCACCCTGGACCGCATCTTCATCGGATCCTGCACCAACGGCCGCATCGAGGATCTTCGCGAGGTTGCGCGGGTCGTCGGCGACCGCAAGGTGCATTCGGGCGTCTCGGCGATGATCGTCCCGGGCTCGGGCCTCGTGAAGGCTCAGGCGGAGGCCGAGGGTCTGGACAAGATCCTGAAGGCGGCGGGGTTCGATTGGCGGGAACCCGGCTGCTCGATGTGCCTCGGCATGAACCCGGACAAACTGCGCCCCGGCGAACGCTGCGCGTCGACGTCGAACCGCAATTTCGAGGGGCGGCAGGGTCCGCGCGGCCGCACCCATCTCGTATCCCCGGCCATGGCGGCGGCGGCGGCGGTCGCCGGTCGCTTCGTCGACATCCGGGAGTGGCCGCAGGGCTGAAAACCCGATTGACGGCGGCGGCTCCGTTGCCTAAACGAAGCCGTCGCCGGCCATTGGCCGACGGCGAGCCCAGGTGGCGGAATTGGTAGACGCGCTGGTTTCAGGTACCAGTCTCGCGAGAGGTGAAGGTTCGAGTCCTTTCCTGGGCACCACCGCCCGCTAAGTCGTTGACGTGTTGATATCTCAGGGTAATCGAGCGTGGACCGGTACACAAAACCGGGTCACAGCCGATCATGGTCCTGAGAATGGCGCGACACGCAAAGCGTAGCGACTCCGCACAGCATCAGTTCAGGCATCGCGTTCCGTCGGACGTGGTTGATCGCATCCGAGGGCAACTCCTCGTGATTGATCTTCCCGCAGTCGGGAACCTCCGCGCTCAGCGGCTGACGGTCACTGTCGGCGACGACGTGAAATTCTCTCTCCGGACACGAGACGGCGAAGTCGCAACCGTGCTGCGGCTTCACGCACTCGCTGTCGTTGAGAAGCGATGGCAGGCCGTTCGTGACGGTCCTGCCACATTGAGCCACAAGCAGCTCGTCGCGCTTGCAGGCGAAGTCTACCGGCTCGTGACCAGCCGATTCGAGGAGAACCCTGGCACGCCCGACGATTGGGCCGCCTTCAAGGCGTTTAACCGCGCGTTAAAGGAGGGGCGGATTGCCAGCGCGCCGCCGATCG
Organism: Methylobacterium phyllosphaerae; assembly: GCA_050632685.1. Lineage (GTDB taxonomy): Bacteria > Pseudomonadota > Alphaproteobacteria > Rhizobiales > Beijerinckiaceae > Methylobacterium > Methylobacterium phyllosphaerae_A. The sequence goes on along the minus strand of JBOEFT010000002.1, from coordinate 1,553,906 downwards.
ATCTGGACCGCCTGCAGGACGCATCTACAGCCACCGAGGTGTTCGGCTCGGATCTGACTGCCGGCATCAACGCGTTGCCCGCCACGAACGATCTAAGCGGCCTGGAAGCGCGATTCGGGCGGCTCGCGTCGTGGGTGCTGACGCTCCACGGTCTCGACGTAGACGGCGACACGCGGACGGCACTGCTCAAGCAGATCGCCGAGGCGTCGCAGGATGCGGGATGGCAGCTCAAGCGTAACGCTGCCGGTGACTACCGTCCCGACCCGCAGGCAGCTCGCTTCCCGGAATTCGCAACGGCCAAGTCAATCACGCTATCGGATCTATTCGATCGCTGGCAGCGGGAAACCAAGCCGGCTGCGTCCACGGTCACAACATGGCGGGGTGTCGTCGCCTCGCTCAAGAAGCACCTAAAGCACGAGGATGTCGGACGCCTGCGGGCTGAAGATGTCGTGGCTTGGAAAGACGGTCTCGTGGCTGGCACGCTCACGCCGAAGCCGCTCAGCCCGAAAACGATCAACGACACGTACCTGACCGCTCTACGCGCGATGCTGAATTACGCAGTCTCAAACAAGATGCTGCGCGAGAACGTGGCGACCGGAATCAGGGTCGCGGCCAAGCGCCAAGCCGGCACGAGCAAGCAACACTACACCGAGGAGGAGATCGCCCGCCTCCTGAAACTGTCGGCGGCTGAGACGCTTGCCGCCCGGCGCTGGATACCGTTGCTACTCGCGACCAGCGGTGCACGTGTTGGAGAGGTCGCGCAGCTCTGGGCTGAGCGGGTCAAAAAGATCGATGGCGTCTATGTGATGGAGCTACGCCCGGCAGAGGACGGTGGCACATTCAAGAATGAGGGCTCGGAACGTACGGTGCCGCTACACCCGGCGGTGATCGGGGCGGGCTTTCTCGACTTCGTCCGAGAGAAGGGCAGGGGGCCACTGTTCTACGGTCGGAGCAGACGCCGAGACGCCGCTCGACATGCCAGCAAGGGGACGGCTAACCATCTCGCCGCGTGGATCCGAAGCCAAGGGTTCAACGATCCGAGGAAAGCGCCCTGTCACGCACTCAGACATCGGTTCAAACCGGCCGCAACACGTGCCGGCGTCGCAGATTCCGTTGCGGACTTCATCCAAGGGCACAACGACAAATCGAGTGCTGGCACCTACAGGCACTTCGATATACCGATGCTGGCAGACGCTGTTGGTCGGATACCGGTGCCGCGTTGACATGACATGCGCGAGGTCCGGCGGCTTGGGCTCCTCGCGATCGAGGAACGGCGCGTCACGAGCTTCCGCAACGATACGAACGTGATCCGGATCGTCTCGGCCGAGTGGACGGCCTGGCTGCGGCTGGTACGTCGATCCCTCATTCCCGAGAGCGGGATCGAGCGCACATCCGAACCGCAGGGGGAGGGCGCAAATCCGTGAACCGCACGCATACTCAGGTTCTAGATCTGGGAGAATCGAGGAAAACGGCATCGTCGCAAAGCTGCAGAGAGGCAGCGGTTGACCCCGCAGACGCGATCCTGTGAGAATCCGGGCGGGTCGTGGAACGGGCAGAGCCATGCGCTAGTGGTCTGCGGCTGTCCGATCTGCCGAACGGTTTCGCCACCAGATCGTTTCTCCTCATGCGTCGATACAGAGCGCAGGAGGAAATCCCACAATGGCAGATAACCGCCCAACCGGTAAGCAGGGGCAATCTGGCAACCGCCAGGGATCGAGCCAACATGGTGGCTCGTCCGGTGATGATGCCGGCCTCGCTGATCAGGCCAGGGAGACCTTGCGGAGCGCCGCCGACAGGGCCTCGGACGCCTGGGACAACGCCTCAGAGTACGGATCCCGCTACTACCGGCAGGGTAGTCGCGCGGTCAGTGACATGGACAACGGCACGATGACGGGCCTGCTCATTGCTGGCGCGATCGGCTTCGGTCTCGGTTGGCTGATCTTCGGTCAGCAGTCACGGTCAGGCGACTACATTCCGAGGCGGATGAGCAGGAGCAGCGAAAGGGACTACTAGGAGCGATCCGGTCGGCGACTGGTGAGGCGGAACTCTGCTTCGCCAGCCTTCAGTGCGCGTGCGAGGGCGGCTCGTAGACCGCCCTCGTTGTCGTGCCCTCAAACGTGGATCGGGAGACTCTGCGGGGGCAGACGCAACCGCGCACTGTGGACGAAGGCACGGTTAGTGGCTGTCGCGCCATAGAGCTTCCACGCCCTTCAGCTCGGCCTGTCCCCGACTACGCGCCATCTGTTCGCTTGGTAGCGAATAGCAGGAGTGCCGCACGATCTGTTCGTGGTCGAGCACCATCCAACTGTAGCGAGCGGGCTCGCGTTTGCACGGCTCGACACGAAGGTGGAACGAACTTCGTTGTTCGGTCATGTGACGTCCTCCTTAAATCGAGCGTCCGATGGAAGATCCGGAAACGGCATCCAGTCAGTGAAGGCATCGCTGGAGTAGCATTGCTGACAATTCGCGACGTGCCAGGGTTGTTGATCGCCCGCACGCCCCGGATCCCACCGGATTACGGCCCGCTGATCCGGCTCGTGACGATTGACAGCGATGATCCAGCGCCCGTCGCGGGGTGCTCTATCCATGACACGCCAACTGACCATCGGACGTCCCCACGGAAGCTCCTCGAGGCGCATAGAACGCTCAATGGCGTTCCTTCGTTCGCTCTATCTGTTAGGGGCGACAGGCCGAACCAGCGGTGGATCAATAAGCTGCACTCCGACGTTGATGTGAATGGGTGTAACATTCACCGGCGAGGAGTCTGCCATGGTCGAGCAGCCCGAAATCTCGGCGGTGGAGGTTGAGGCGTTCGCCCAAGCCGCGCGACAGGTGATCAATGCGCGGCTTGAACAGTTACCAGGCGGCGGCTGTCCCGAGTTCTGGGACTTGGTCGCCAAGCTATATGCACGTGGCCTCGTGCAACCGGAGAAACAGCCCGTGTGTCATCGGGCGAACGGGTCGAGACCGTCGATGAAATCGCCAACCGTCCGGCCGTCGACTTTGCCCGGGGTCGTCATGCCGACGCCGCCATCGCGGAACAACGATCCGATCAGGCAGCCCGCGCCAGGAGCGAGAAACAGGGCGTGTCGCAAACGCTCAGCGGTCGAAAAAATCTTCTCCAAATCGGACGTTGCGATGCCTGCTCGCTGCCTGCTTAGCCACTCCAACGGGGTGGATGAGACGGATTGGCGCGCTTGAGATCCACCCACCAGATCGAGGCGCGCCCCTCTCGAGAGCACATTCTTCTCCAGCCAAAATCTTTGCGACACGCCCTTTGGCTTTGCCGACGCGTGGACCGTGCGCGAGCAGAACCAGCTGCTGGGGCATTGCTTTGGACTTCCCGTCGCGAACAAAGCGTGAAAGCGGGACGATAGACGCCCTTCTGCGGCTCACAGTCGAGTTTGCGATACGCCCTGAAAGCCTGGGGGTGCGTCCCGGTTCACCCATTCGCCGGGCCGGGTATCAGGGCCATCAGAGCGTCGAATGGTGAGAGGCGGGAATACCCCGATCAGCCCGCCATTAAGCCTCATATCCAAACTGCCGGACCCACTGGGCCTACAGTAGACCGCAAAGTATAAAATTTTCGCAAGAGTCAATACGAATTCCTAACCTGAAGCTGCCATGGTCCGACGTTGATTAGCGATTTGCTTCGAGCGAGCGATTGAATGCGCCTCAAACGCAAATTAGATGACGATATTTCTGGAAGCAGTGCGGTCGAATTCGCTCTGCTGCTGCCCGTCCTTATAACAATAATATTTGGGATCATAGAATTCGGCTTGATCATCTTCACGCTCAATACAGCCGAGAGCGCAGCACGTGACGCGACGCGTCAGCTCGCGACAAACCGCATTACCGTGTCGCAGGCCCAGAGCGTCGTTCTGCAGCAACTGCCCCGATGGGTTACGGCTGGAACGAGCGTGTCAGTCTCGCAGACCGCCCCCTCGAACCCGAGCAGTAATCTTTTCACCACCGACGTGTCCTTTGCTGCCAGAGCTGCGACGCCCACCAGCCTGCTGAGCTGGGCGTACGGCAGCACAGATCCTGCACGCGAAGGTCAGCATGCAGCAGGAGCCTGGAACATGAGGTCGTTCCTCAAGGATCGTTCCGGGCAGATGACGATCATCGTGGGGATGCTCTCCCCTGTCGGGATGGGTGTCGCAGCGTTCGCGATCGACCTCTCGAATGTGAAGCTGATCGAAAATCGGCTGCACGTTGCCGCCGACGCCGCAGCGCTGGCAGCTGTTGCGGTCCTGCCGGATACGACGACCGCACTCAATCGCGCCCTCACCGTTGCGGCCGCAAATGCCCGTCCGAACGATGGAACTGTTACCACCTCGTCGGATGTCCAGTTCGGTGCCTACGACTCCAGCGCGAAGACCTTCACGGCGAATGCGACGCCAACCAACGCCGTCCGTGTTACGGCAGCGCGCACGAGCAGCCGCGGCAATCCGATCACCTACGCCTTCGCCAAGGCGCTAGGATTCACCTCGGTGGATCGCATCGAGAGTGCGGTGGCGGTGCGCTACTCGCCGGCCTACTGCTTCCTGGTGCTCGACCCCTCCGCGTCGGGCGCCTTCGCCGTCTCAGGTTCGGGCAAGCTGTCGGTGCCGAATTGCGGCGTACAGGTCAATTCGACTTCGACCACGGCCGCGACCGCGGGCAACAATAGCACCGCTCAGGCGCGCTCGTTCTGCGTGGTCGGCGGCTACTCGGGCACGAGCTTTACGCCAACCCCGGTCACGAACTGCCCGGCAGCTCCCGATCCACTGGCGGCGCTGCCGGAACCGTCTCCGCCGACGGCAGGATGCTACTACAACGGGCTGAACACCGGCTCCAGCACGTCGCTCCCATCCAACGTCACGTATTGTGGCAACATCACCCTGAACGGCAATGGCAATTTCTCGCTTCAGCCGGGCCTTTACTACTTCCAGAACGCGACGGTGAAGCTGCTGCAAAACTCCTCGTTGATTGGATCTGGCGTAACCATATTTCTCGACGCAAATTCCACAATCCAATTTTCGGCATCGGGCACGGTCAATTTGACCTCGCCCGGCACGGGGACTTACAAGGGCGTGCTGATCTTCCAGTCACGGAGTGCCAGCGCGACTACCACAAATACGGTGCGCGGCAGCCCAAACATCTATATGGACGGCACCATTTACACACCGTCTTCGACGCTGAGTATGACCGGCTCCGGAAGCATAAGCGATGTCGCAAAGACCGGTTACGTGATCGCCGGGCGCGTTTATTATAATGGGTCGGTGACCTTCAATTTCGATGCTTATTCCAACGTACTTCCCGTTGGATTTAAGTACTCATCTGGCCTTGTTAACTAGGATGACCGGCTAGGCTTCTGCCAAGCGGCGCCATATGATCTACGACGAACGCAAACACCGAAGGTGGCTCTGGGCGACGCTGTTCCGCAGAACGGCGCTCGGCGACCTACTTGACGGTGCGATAACCCGGCTGTGGCCTTCTATCGCGCCGACGAAGCCGAGCGGCTGCCGACCGAGCGTTGCCTCCTCAGGTTCGGTTTGCGCCTACTTGAGCGGGATCGATGGACAGCAAACGCACCGAACCTCGACACCGCGTGTTACTTTCCGGCAATGTCATACTTCCCGGAGGCGGTGCGATCGACTGCGTCCTACGCCACCATTTGGAACATGAGATGCGGCTGAAGATGAAGACGCCCGTCGGCGTCCCCGATCAGTTCACGCTGTTGATCAAGCCGAGCGGCGGGAAGATTGCGGTCGAGGCGGCGTGGCGCACGCAGAACGAGGTTGGCGCGCGGATCGTCTAAGCCGACGAGAGGCTAGGGTCCAGGCAAAGCCTTTCCGTTGACGGAAACAGGTTCTGTTTGACTCCCGAGGGGAGTTCATGGCTTGTAGGGCGCAATTACGCGGCCCCACCAGGCCCAGGTTTTTCAGCAACCTCTTCCTTGCCGGGAAGGGGCTGTTGGCTTTTCAGGGTCTATCTCCGCGGCGGTAATCTCCTGAATGGCCAGCTCACGACTCGCCAAGGCGGATGCGGCCGTAACGGTCCAGGTCGACCGGCGCGCACGGTTAAGTCAATGTTAGAGAGGCTGCCGTGACCAAGCTGGAGCGGGTACAATGCGCTATCGACACGCTGCGCGAGAGCATCCGGCAGGGATGGTTCGACATCGCTACAAAGCCGCTGTCCAAAGATCAGCGTGTTCATGAACGCGCTGCCATCGCGAGATGCGAGGAAGAGCTTTTTCATCTGCTGGATCAGCGTGACGCGCTGAACGCGTCGGGTGAAGGCAGCGAAGAGGATCGCTGACCTCTCAGCGCCCCAAGGACACCCCCGCCTGCGTGACGCAGCCGGCTCCTCGGTGTCCAGAAGAACGCAGATCGCCTCGTGAAGGTCTAGCCAGCGGTGGGCGACGCGCAGAAGACGATCGCTCGCCGTATCGAGCCCGAGGCGGTCGACACGCCTTTGGGCGGCCTGGAGGCGGGCGTCGAGGACCACGACGCAGTCGAACAGCTAATAGAACCGGACAGCCTGCCAGCGCGTCGGAGGGCGCCCCTGCGACTGTGGCGCCAAGGCCCTGGCGGCCGTCGCTCCAGCATGGTCTGAAACGGAAAGCCTCTATCGGCGTTTCTCGGCACCCGTGTTGCGGTGCTGGAGAATAGCTGTGGAGCTGGTTGGCTCGTTCCTTCCACCCAGGAAGAAGAGGAAAGGCACGCACTTAAACCCGGCTGCTCGCGATCCAGACGACCGAATGGACAGCGTGTTCCAGGCCAGCATGTTCGGGCTGATCGCGCTCGATCTCGTCATCCGGTTCTGGCCGGACGTCTGGCATCTGCTCCAGCCGTCCGCCTAACCGGAGCTGCGGCTTGGAGCCGCTCAAGCTGGCCGAGGACTACGGCGCGCCCTAGCTTGGCCGCGATGCCGACCGAGCCCCTTGCCCCCGTACGCGGACGCCACCCCGACGCCCTTTGCGCCGTCGCGCTGCATCCGCAGGGCCTGAGACACGTGGCATATCTGACCGCGATGGCGGCAGCGGCGTCACGTGGCCGGTAAGCCAGAGGATCCGCGGGGGCTGCTTTGGAAGCCTCGATCTTGATGTCTGAGTTCCGTGCCATTCCTCGGCTCCTCAGTGAGCAGCAGCGCGGCGGGCGGCCTTGGCGACCTGCCACGTAGCCTTGACCGGGCTGGCTGAGAAGGCCGAGGGGTTCGATCCGGAGCGGCTGGTCGAGAATGAGGCGTCCATCAGCGCATTGGCATCGGCGACGCGGCTCGCGATGGAGACGCACGGAGCCGTCCGGCTGGCCTGGGCAATGGTCAGCCGATGATCGAAAAGGGCGTTACCTCGCCCTTCGGCGATAGTCTGGAAGACCCGTTCTGATCCCTCCTGCAGGCGTTCGGCTTTTGGTGCGTTACCTTCCCCTAGAGGGAGGTCCAGCCGCAGGCGCCACGCTCTAAGGTCCGCGGTATCGACCGGACCACCGCGCGAGACGGCCGGCTCAGCCCGGGGGATCTGGTCGAGGGCTATCTGGTCGAGCGGCCCGTCTTGCGCGGAGAGGCACCCACCGAGCAGCGGCGCGAGCAAAACCGCCATGCAAAGCACCCGCAGGGGTCGAAGTAAGGGACCGGCGGTGCTCATGAGATCATTCAATCAGGACAGTTGCACCCGCACTCAGGCCGCTGCCCGTTGATCGACCGGAAGCAGAGCTTGGCTCGCCTGCTCGATCCGCTTCAACCAGTCCTCGGCAGCTTCAGCTCGCGCTTCGGCAGCATGCACCCGCGCCTCCATGGCCTGCAGTTGCACCCCCGCCTCAGCCTGGAGACCCCGGACGCGCACCCTCGACCTGAACTTGAAGCTCCTCCATCTTCGTGTCCGCCTGCGCCCGGACCTCGCGCAGCAGGACTTCGAAAGCGCGGACTTGCTGCTGTGTCTGCTTAAGCTCCTCGACAATGCAGCCTGCTCCGCACCCTGCTCGCGCAGGCGTGCCTCCTGCTGCTGAGCGGCGCTCTTCGCCGCGGTGAGTGTGTCAAGCACGCCCGTCCAATCCGATGCGGCCCGAGAAGGCGGGGCAGCGGAGGCGGTATCTGCCGTGCCGGCAGTCACAGACGCTCGCGTTGGGATAGCTGCCGTCGGCGGTCGTCCCTGGCCGTCCGGGCGGTTCGCGATGATCCGCGCATCAAGGTGCGCCCAGAAGGCTTCATCCATCGCAGCCATCCCTAGTCCTTCTTCCTGGGTTTATCCTGAAGCGGTCGTTGTGACTGCGGCGCTACGCGCCCAGCCTACCAGTCTTCTGCGGAGCGGCGCGCTCCACCACAAATTCGGACTCGATCGCCGCGGAAATGCGCTGCAGCCACTCCTCGGCCACCGCGGCACGTTCCTCGGCAGCCTGCGCTCGTGCCTCCACAGACCGGATCAGAGTGCTGGCCTGCACCTCGGCCTCCCGGGCACGCTGCTCAGCGGCCCGAACCTTGGCGTCAGCGTCCCGCAGGTCGGCGCGCACCTGCTCCAGCACTTCCTGGACGCGCAGCTCGTACTCCTGCGTGCGGTCCTCTACCTCCCGGATGTAGTGGGCCGCTCCGCGCACCCGCTCCAGCACACCCGTCCACTTCGCTGAGGCCGTCTCTGCCGGGGGGCGCGTTGATGATTGGCCAGCGGCGACCGAGGCCAAGACCACAACTTTTGAGATGATGCGGCTGCGGCTTCGTCCCGGGCGGCCGCGGATGTCAGCTCGCTCCAGTCCGGATGATCGGACGGCATCTGTCCTGATTGTTTCATGGTCGGTCCCAGGTGCTAGCCTCGTCGCCTCAGGCCGTTGCCCGGGCCGGGCTCATGTGGCCACCAAGCAGCAGAGCCTTGGCGGCCGTGTCGATGCGTTGCAGCCATCGCTCCGCCGTGTCCGCCCGGAGGTCGGCAACCCGCACCTGCTCCTCAGCCGCCCTTACCCAGGCCTCCGACTCAGCTCGGAGCGTCCGCACCCGCGCCTCCGCCTCGGCACGGATCACCTGAACCTGCGCATCTGCATCTGCCTGAACCTTCTGCAGACGGATGTCGGCATGCGTTTGGATCTCGTGAGCATGCATCTCGGAGAGCTGGAGGCGCTGCTGCGTCTCCTTCAGTTCCCGCTGCAAAGCTTCGAGCGCGGCTTCGTGAGACACGCTCTGCTCCCTGAGGTGCTTCTTCTGCTCGTCGGCGAGACCGACCATGCCGTTAATGATGTCGAGGGTGCTCATCCAGTCTGAGACGCCGTCGACCTCAGGCTCGAAGTGGACCGGTACCGATACGGCATCGTTGGCCGCTTCATCTGGCAGGACCGGCGCAGGATCACTGCCGGGGGTCGTCGCCTCCGAGCATAGGATTGGCGCTTCCGATGTGTTGAAGGAAGGCTTCAGCGTCAACACCTCGGCAGTCGGCCTCTCGACGATCTTATCGAGACTTTCCGCGACCTGCGTCAGGATATGGGACCACGAGGCTGTTGGGGCCGCAACCATGATGACTCTTGCCCTGCCAAGAGGGGAATAAGTCCTGACAGAGGCCCGCGCATAGTTAACGGATCGTTAATTCGCTATCCGTTTGCTAGGAATTTATCAGCACATCCTAACCAAAATTAATTAGCGGCTGTTTCGATACGTTTCTCGTCAGTTGCCAGAACCGCATGCGCGTTCGGCTACGGGCTCAGGATCGCCAGCGCGGGGAAGCCCAGAACTCAAGGCTGGATAGGTCCATGTGCGATCCGTAGTGGCATTCAACCGCTACGCTTTCTTCACGCCGGATGGCACAGTGCGCCACCATGCCGAGCGGCCCGAGCACCGCTTCTTCTACCCCATCGACTGGCCCCAGCTCTCGGCGGGCTTGTCGCAAACGCGGACGGGTCCGCGTTCACGGGTCGTTAGCCATAGCCACAGAGCTTGCCGCTTCGCTTCGGAGCCGGCCCATGATCCTCCACGCCATCGCCGCCAAGCTCAAGCAGCGCGCCAAGGCCGCCTTCAGGGGCCGGCACTTTGAGGCGGCCCTGATCGTCCAGGCGATCTCTTGGTACCTGCGCTACCCGCTGAGTTACCGCGACATCGAGGAGCTGTTCCTGGAGCGCGGCATGGAGGTGGACCACTCCACCCTGAACCGCTAGGTGCTCGCCTAGGCGCCGCTGATTGAGAAGCGACTGCGGCAGTTCCGTCTTCCATACTGCGGATCGGTCCGGATCGACGAGAGTTACATCAAGGTCCGCGGCGAGTGCCGCTACCTGTACCGGGCCGTCGACAAGCACAGCGAGGCGGTCGACTTCCTGCTCACCGCCAGCCGCGATTTCGAAGCCGCCAAGCGGTTCTTCCGTAAGATGCTGGTGGACCAGCCGCTACTCGCGCCTGACCGGATCGGCACGGACGGCGCTGGCCCGTACCCGCCAGCCATCGCCGAGAGCCAAGACGAGGGCCTGCTCCCCCGCACGCCAGTCCACTACGTCACCAAGCACCTTCAGCAAGGCATCGAGAGCGACCACTTCCGGGTCAAGCGAGCGATGCCGCGTGTCGGCGGCTTCCGCTCGTTCCACACGGCGCGGCGCACGATCTGCGGCTTCGAGGCCATGCTGTGGCTGCGCAAGGGCTTTGGCTTTGCCGGCGCGTGGACCGTGCGCGAGCAGAACCAGCTGCTGGCGCGCTGCTTTGGACTTCCCGTCGCGAACAAAGCGTGAAAGCGGGACGGTAGACGCCCTTCTGCGGCTCACAGTCGAGTTTGCGACACGCCCTCGATTTCGAACGTGCCCATGTTGGACATGCCGACTTCAGCGCAGCCCAGCGAGACGCTGACCTTGTCACCGACGTTAGGACGCGCGACCGCCCAATCGCGGTCATCGATGGTAAAGGTCACGGTGTCCATTTCGCCACTCGAGTCGATACGCAACTGAACGCAGCGGTCGGAGAAGTGGCCGGTGATATCGAGACCATCTTTCGTGATCTGATAAATCGGTATGTAGCCATTTGCCAATTAATTCAGTCTTTTAGGTTTGTGGGCAATGGAGCGAGTTGGTTGGTTGGGGCCTATGTTCTCGCTATGTAAGTAAATAGGCCTTTTCCGATGCGAGGAATCTGGATCGATCTATCGATCTGGCGGCCTGTTACCTACAAAAAACCACATCTGTTAGACGAGATGATGTTGATATCTGAGTTAAAATATGAGATTATATCTTGTTTTGGTGCAGCATTGCTTGCGCACTTCAAGAGCTAATTGACATTGTGAAGCAATCCAGTGCGGGGGCGCGGTGAGCGCGCCGCGCCCCCAGCAGCAGATCGGTGCTCGCGAGACACGCTGTCAGTTGAATCAAAGCTCATCAGACAGTCTGCATCGTAATCCACAGGCTATCTGTCTGAAAAATTACAATCTTATCTGCGCATTATGAGCGCAAATTCTAACCTTTAGACTTCAAAAACGCACAATTATTTACTATCAATGGCGATAGTCGCCAGTAGATACATCGATGCGTCAGGATATGAGGTTGCAACTCGGTGCCGCGATAGAGGCGTTCGACGTTGCCAGAGAGTACGCAATGCTATCCGCTGCGGCTGACAACACAGAGGCCGGTGACGACACCTTGCAATTGATCCTCGACGTCCTGGCGCTGGCGACGGCCAGAACCATGGCAATCTTGCTGCCCACGGTTGAGGATGAGCCCGATTGCTGGTGAAGCGCCTAACTACCCCAATTCGGACACGAGCACGCCCCGTAGGCCGAGACGATGGCGCGCATGGTGCGGGAGCCGAGACCGTTGAGTTCGGCAGCCGCCTCCTCCCAGCTCGGTTCGCTCTCTGCGATCCGTAGGAATGCCTGTAGGAGGCCAGCGCGCGGTCCGCCGATGACGTGCGCGATACCGGCGAGGCAGCGAAGCCGGGCTACACGCTCGCACGAGTCCAGCCCGGGGACGAACGGCCCCCAACGGTCAGAGGGCGGGATAGGATTACTTTCAGGCATGGTCGGCGGCGATCGGAGAGGATGAGAGCATTCCGCAAGGCTTGCTCGTGCGGAATATTCCAGGAAGGCCGAGAAGCCTTTCCACATAAGTGGTCTTGCGTTTTGGAATGGGCTATGGTTCAACGTCTAGGACGCTAGTGGAATGAAGCGGCCCCGGAGATCACGTCATGCTCGTTGGCTACGCCCGAACCAGCACCCTTGAGCAGGAAGCCGGCCTCGAGGCTCAGATCCGGGATCTAAATGCCCTCGGGTGCGAGAAGCTGTTCTCGGAGCAGGTTTCGTCCGTCGGCACCCGGAAGGCGCTCGAGTCGACCCTGGATTTCTGCCGTGAGGGTGACACGCTGGTTGTGACGAAGCTCGACAGGTTGGCCCGGTCGGTGGTCCACCTGGGCAAGATCATCGAAGCGCTTGAGGCCAAGGGCGTGGCGCTGCGCATCGTCAACCTGGGCATCGATACCAGCACCCCCACGGGGAAGCTGATGCTCAACGTCCTGGCCGGGGTGGCGCAGTTCGAGAGGGAGATGATGCTGGAGCGCCAGCGCGAGGGCATCGCCAAGGCCAAGGCGGAAGGGGCCTACAAGGGCCGCAAACCCACCGCCAGGGCCAAGGCTGACGAGGTAAAGGCGCTGGCCGCAACCGGCATGAGCATGGCGAAGATTGCCACGGAACTCGGCATCGGCGTCGGAAGCGTCCACCGGGCTCTAAACCCAAAACAGGCGGCTTGAACTGCAACCCCTGCGCGAAGGACGCGTTGACGCTGGTTAGGACCTAGAAAAAGGACCGCCCACGAAGGAGCGGCCCGAGTCTAGGGAGGAAACGCCCACGAGGGGCTGCAACGCAGCGACGCTGGCGCTGTCGCCATGCTGCATTGCATCAATGCATGGTGCGATGCGCGGTTCCGGATCGATGTGGCGGGGCGACCCGGATCCCAGAGCCGCCCCACCTCACAACCGGGGCTAGCGCCCCTCCGGTGTGAATTCACGTCAGTCTCAATCGTCCTCTAAGACCCCCTCAGCAGCGAGCTTCGCTGACAGGGTGGGTGCATCCGACTTCCGGGGGCGACCACGGCCACGCGGGGCAATGGGCTGCTCGGTGATGGTCGAGACAGCGGCCACGGGTGGTGCGGTAGCCTTCACGACAGGAGCGGGCTGGGTCTCGCGCATCTCGGCCTCGAGCGCCATCAGAGCCTCGTTGGCAGCTCTCGTAATCGGCACGCAACGCGGCCCCATGCCTTGCCATCATCTCCGCCTTGGTGGCGGTGGGCGTGATCGGTGCAAGCGGATCGGAACCCCATCCCTGCGAGGCGATGAATTCACGGAGAGCGGCGGCCTTCTGCGGATGAAGCTTGGCCGGGTGGCCCGTGACAGGGCAGGCAACGGGATCGTTCGCTCGATGCCACTCGACCGAACCACGGCCCTCGGCTTCGTTCAGGGCGGCACCGGCGGCACGGACGCGGCGGATCGCCACGAGATGCTGATCGGCGTCACTTTCGAGCCAAGCCTCACGGCGTCGCTCTGCATTGGCCTTGCGGGTTCGCCAGCCGGAGGAGGTCAGCGGAACGGGAGATGCGCGGTACAGGTGAGAGGTCATCGGGTCAGGTTCAATCGGGCGAGGAGGGCGGCACGGGCGGCAGGATCGGCCTTCGCGGCGGCCATGTCGGCGGACACTGTGCCGGGCGCGACCGTGAGGTAGGCGCTATGCCGGAATGGCTGTGGGCCTGATGCCTTGGCGGGTGCGGGCGTGGCCGTGGCGGTCTCGGTGGCGGGTCTGGTCAGCAGCGAGGGTTCGCCCTTGGCGACGTTCCTCAGCCATTCGGCAGGGTCTCTAGAGCCGTCGAGGAAGCCCACGGCGCCGGTCGCGGGGTTCAACGCCATCGCGGCCTCTAGCTTCCACCGGAGGCGTTCGGCCTGAGCCTCGGGGAGGTTCTGAGCGACCAACGCAACGTGCGCGCGGGCGCTCTGGTATGGATCAGACATTCTCGGGGGTCTCGGTGATGACGGCACGAGCGGCACGGGCGGCTCGACGTGCTGCAGCGTGGCGACGGGGTGTCGACCGGGATTGGCGGCGCGGCTTCTCGGGATTGATCAACGAGACACGGCCGTTGCCGTATGCATGCTCGATTTGATCACCGAGCCATGCGGAGGCGGTCATTCCGACCTTCGCGGCCATGGTCTCGACGGTGATGGCGACGGGTTCGGGGAGATCGATGACGATCACGGTGCGGTGGCCTTGGTCTGCGGCACAAGCTGGCGCAGGCAGGGCGCGATCACGTCCAGGCTGTACGGGCACAACCCATCATGGCTGAGCTGCCGGTGGAGCGCGGCGCGCATGTATTCGGACGGCGAGACGCCATGCCTTGATTGCAGCATGTGTGATCGCCTCGTGTGAGCCGGACGGCATCTTGGTAGCCGCCAGCTCAGGCAGAGCGGGCATCGTGTGTTCCTTGTGATGAGGACATGAAAAAGCCCCCGGCGCGGTGTGCGGCGAGGGCGGTAAGTCATTGCTTTAAATTGGGACTGAAGGCGGTTCAGAAGCGCTCTAACGTTCAAACCATAAAAGCCCTAGTCTGCATGACTTTATAGGCACGGGTGTCGCCTAGAGTCAACCTCTGTAGGTGCGGTATATTGTCGCTGTATATTTCAAGGCACACGGGAATTACGCCAGAACATAACCAATGCCCTGTCGATGTCCAGTCTCGAGGCCGTTATCCTTCCCGTCTATCTCGAGCGCAGCCGTGATCGCGCTGTCACCGCAGAAGGGGTAGTGTCGACAGATAAGCGGGACCGGAGAGCACCATGACCAAAGACGCGACGACCAAGGACAGCAAGAAGAGCACGTTCCCGGCGCTTATCAAGGATCACCAAGACGCAGCAAAGACCGAAGGCGAGAAGGTCACAGCCAAGATCGATACGGCGTTCAAGAAGCTCGCGAAGAAGATGCGTGGGCACGCAGACAAGGCCAAGGGCAAGATCGACGGAACAAAGAAGCCGGAGAAGCGTGCCGTCCTGCTACGTCGCTTTGAGTTGTACGCGGACGCAGCGACCCATCTCGAAGAACGTCTTGCACCCCGTGAGGACGAATAGAGGCTACTCGGGATTGAGATTGTGTGCGGCCGTCGAGATCATGCCCTGGCCGTCGCGCTCGACGTGGCCGGTGATGTGCTGCCCTATGATCCCACTCAACTGCCGAGGAGCGATCCCACATAGGTCCGCTCAACGGAGGAGAATGGAACGCGTCCTTTTCCGTCCGCACCTTTAGAGTTCTATATTGGGTGCGGACGGATATGGTCGCGACAGACAGACCGGGAACAGGCCGTTTCAGGCGGCCAAGACGATGGGCGGTTCTGCGGTAACGGTCTCGTGCATGGCGCGATACAGGGCGACCCAGGCGACGACGTAGGGTTCAGGATCGGCGCCACGGGGGATCGTGGGCCATGCCGGCAGGCGCCCGGCGCGCTTGAGAGCCTTGTACTTCGTCTGCCCGATATCGACGCGCTCCCATACCTTCAGGCGCGTGGGAGAGGACTCCTGCGGCTTGCGGGTGCTCTGCTTGCGCATGAGGTCAGCGGCGCGGCGGTCGTCGGCAAGCTGCTCAGGCGTGCGATCGATCGGTGTCACACCACGGATCTGGCCGGTTCGCATCTCAGCGGCACGGACCGCGAGACCCTTGCCCAGCTCGCGCCCGTTCGGGAGGTTCGCCCGACCTTGATGGCACCGAGCATAGTCGAAGCGCTCATTCAGCGCTCGAGTCTCCTGCTCACGGAACCATGCCCGGTCTTCGTCGTCGGCCAAGCGGTCCTGGCCCAGGATCAAGCTCGGCGCGTTGCGGCTGGCCCAGGTGATGGATGCGACCTGATGCGGGCGCTCCTCAATCACGGCAAGCTCGATCAGGAACGGAAGCGCCTCCTCATAGTAGACGATGGCGTCGTCATCGGTGCAGGGGCCGCCGTATCGATCCCAGATCGTGCGCCCGATGGCGTTCAAGCGGGAGCGCAGGTACTCGGCAAAGTCGCGCGGCTTGTCGCTGCTCTTACCCTTACCGGCCTTGGCGGCGGTGCCATCCGCCTCCTCGCGTGCGGTGAGACGGAGAAAGCCGGCTGCAAAAAGCCCTTGGTCGGCAAACGCGGTTACCTGACCAAAGTCAGAGATTTCCCCTTGCGCGAGCGGCGCAGCATTGTTATAACGTTCCGCTTGGAAGTGATACATTCAGTTCGATCCGGCCACCGGTGGCGCGCAGCTGTCCTGCCAGGGAACATGCGCCACCGGGGTTGGTGGTCCTCTTCAAATTGGTTTTGACGAAAGAGGCACGGACGGTCAGGTTTTTTGAGTTGCCCTGTCCCTTCATGTCCGCTACCTCTCAAAAATGCACGAATTGTGCGTTGCGTAATCCGCATAGCATGAATGCCAAGTCCTTGCAAACGCGCGAGGACTTCTGTCGTGCGCGCTTCCCGAGAGCGTAAATCGATATATCGGATCCGTAATTCGATTTACCGTGACCCTGCTTCCCAGAGCGGAAGTGGGTCTTTTGGCATGTGGTATACCAAATACCAGACTTTTAGCGGTTCGGGGCGCCGACGTACGGCAAGCCCCACACCGAGAACTCCCTTCAGGATCATTTGCGCTCAACCGGGGTTGCCCGTCCCAAGTGCATTCTTGGGAGGTCCACATGAACACAAAGCTCTTCGGTGTTCTAAGCGCTATGGCACTCACGCTCGGCGTGCTCGTCTCCGCCCCGGCATTCGCCCAAGATAGTTCTGGCGGAAGCGGCGGCAGCGGTCTTGATCGCGGCACTGAGGCGGCCCGAGCAAATGACCGTACCGGCGGGGTTCGGTCTGGAGCGGGGCGGACCTACTACCATCGGCGGCATCGGCATCATCGGCGCCACCACCATCGCCGCTGATGAAAGAAGGGACTCGAAGCTGGGAACGGCTTCGGGGAGCCAAGCCCCACACCAGAACCGCACCGCAGGACCAGCGGTTAACCAGCGACTAGGAGGCTCACGCCATGCCACAGATGTTCGACTGGATCTTTTTCGCCATCGTGCTCCCGTTCCCGGCATTCCTGCTCTGGGACCACTACCGGCCTATCAACACGCCCAGAAAGGTTCAGCAGCTCTGATTGCCGACTGCCGAGAAGCGCGATCCCCACCCCGTCGCGGATGACAAAACGAGGAAGGCCCGCCCAGGGGGATTAGGGCGGGCCTCCATTGCGACTGCTATGGCGAGGCCGCACCATCCCCCAAGGCCGGTGCTGCTCTGCCATCGCGCGACCCTGAGGCCGATCGCAATCGGCAGCGTGCTCCTGCATGGTTAACGGATCGCTGCAGGGATGCCGTTCCGTTCACGGGCCGCCGTTACAGGTGATCGAAGCCTAACCAAGTTCATGGTCTGTTCTAAATCCTCGGCCAGATGTCGAGGAGTGGACAATGGGACCGCGCGGGGTGCTCGTTCGAGCCGAGGAGGTTGCGTTCTTCGAGGAGGCCAGCCGGTGGCGCCGGCAGTGCGTCGAGGTGCTGAGCCGGGCGAAGCCGCAGGGGCCGCTCTACGTGGCCGTATCCCACATCGTGGATGGGATCGATGACGTGGCCGAGGTGGTCACGGGCGACCGGCGGCGGTTCTACCAGCGCGACGCGACGACGCCCGGCGAGACCCTGCCGCCTTGTGAAGTGGCGCACCGTCGAGTAGCTGGTCAGGTACGCATCTCAAGGGCGCGGTTTCCGCCTCTTGGGCGCCAGCGCATGACGAACCACCACTGTCGTTTGATCGGAGCTGGCGGATCTACAGCTTCGCGGAGCACCTCGGACGCCAAATGCCTGCGGTGCCGCTCAATGAGCTGGCTTAATCGTTTGAGCGCCACAAGACTTTGGGCGGCGATTAGGTTTCGTCCTTCACATGCGTCGTTCTGTTTGAGATGTTGAATAAGTTCCTCAGCGCGTGAAAGGATATTCCTAGCCTCCTCGCAGTAGAGGTCTGCCCCCGTCAGATCTGACATTTGCGACTCCTTGCGGATCACGCGTCGGAGTTAATAACATCGTCGCCCACGGCGCATCATCCATTTGGGGGCCGGCTTCAAATCCCCGCCTTAGCTAGACCGGACGGCTCAAGCGAGCGACAGCCGGCTGGGCAAGTCTCGCCCGTCAAGGTGCTGTCTCGGGTCAAGTCGCAGGGGGCTGTGCCGGATCTGCCGCCTGGGAAGTGGCGCACCGTCGAGTAGCGGTGTCAGTGACTGACAGTCGGCGCCGGCAGCGTGGCAGGCATGTCGGCCGACCGCTTGGGTCTGGATGTCGAGGTCTGGATCCTACGGAGCTGGCCGGTCACCGGATCCAAAAACACAATTGCCATAGCTGCCCCAAGCGGACGGACAGCAACTCGTATACTGAATACGTGATAACTGGCCGGTCACAGATGCGTGAGACCGTTTCGAAATTCGATCTGTATGTAGTCCTGCAACTGTGTGCCGCCTTTCCCTCCCAGGAGCGGCTTCACGGCCCGCTGTAGCAGTGAACCGTAACCCATTGGTTGATCGACTTAATTGGCGTTCGCCGATTTAAGAGCGAGACCGGCTGAGGTCAGGAGATGTTCTGGATCGGGCAACCCTACGCTGCGTTGTCCTTACAGCCCGTGGAGGCGCACATGCGCACGCCTATCCCAACCCCAGACCTAGCCGCCTTCCTCGCCTTGATGGGGCTCCTCGCGGTCATTGCGACGCTTGCCAACGCCTGACTGTCGTCCGTCAGGCCAATTCAGCCCACCGCGGGACTTCGCGGGCGCGGCGGCTCTCGTGGATCGGCCCAAAGCGCATCGTAAGGGGTTTGTCGCACGCCTTCCCCAATCCAACTTGGTCGGCAACGCGGCTTAGGTCGATGGGTTTCTTAGCCGATGTGCCCTACTCGGCGGCCTGTATCTCGGCTTCGATAGCAGCCATGGCACGCGCCTTGGCGGCCTTGGCGCGCAGCTCGTCGACGAGGAGCGCGAGCGCATCGGCCGACATCTCCCCCAGTGGCTTGCTGCCGGACGGGGAGTACGCGGTCAGCCCCGAGAGCGTGTTGTGGGCACGGAGCTGACCGTCACGGCGGCGGATAAGCAGGCAGGCGGCCTCGATCATGTTGGCTAGTAGGTCGTCGAAGTCGCTCGGTTCGGGCTGCCAATCCAGCGGAAAGGCCGGCGAGGTCGGGGCGATCCACTTTGCATGGATCTTACGGGGGTGGTTCCATTCGGGCATGGGAGTTTCCATTCGTGGGTGGTCTCGCACTGGCGGTAATGCCGGGCGCTGACAGATGGGCCGCAGGATCGCGTAGGAGCGTCACAGGCGGCGTTGGTGTGTTTCAGAAGGGGAGCAATCAGGACGATGCCAGCGTGGGTTCAGACCGTGGCGGCGGCCTTCGTCTCAGTCATAGGCGCGTGGCTGCTCCTTAGCGTGACCACCTTCGTCCTCTCGTTGTTCTACCCGGTGAGCAACATCTTCGCGTTCCGCCTTGCTGGCCCCAGCGCCAAGCTGTTCGCATTCTTCATCCCCGCCGCGATCACGGGATTTGCCAGCGGCCTAACCGCCACGTGGCTGACGCTCCACACTTTGCGACGCTCGTCGCCACGCGGCGTGGCGTGGGTGGTCACAGCCTATTTCGTCGTCATCTCATCGCTTGGCATGGCCATCATGGGGAGTGACGCGATGCCAGAGCTGCTGGCCTATCTCTCGCTCACGCGTGCAATCGCCGTCGCAGCTAGTGCGTGGTTTGCGGCCCGGCTGGTTGAGCGGGACCGCGCAGCATCGGCCTTTTGAACATCTAGACGGCGGGGCACAGGACCGGTACACAAATGAGCGCCGAGCGCTCGGTAGCCCTGAGCAAAATCAATACGTTAGGCGAATGCCAGGCGAGTCCTTTCCTGGGCACCAAATGCCTGACAGCAGCCCGCCAACGTATTGGCGGGCTTTGTTGTTTCTAGGATTTGGGATTCCTGGGCCTCGGGTGCGGCGTACTTCGCATCTCACGGGCAATCCGAGCCCGGTTAACCGTCCATGTGCCGGTCGCCTTCTCCCGCTTACCGTCGGCCCAGCTGAACAAGGCGTTGCGGTGCGCCTCCTTCGCTCCGGCCTCGGCCGCTCACGGCGCGCCGCGACTTTCTGCGGCCGATGGGCCGAATCCGGCCCGCGGGTCTCGAACCGCATCGGGAGGCTTGGTCGATCAGACCAGGGTCCACACGGTCATGTCCCGCGAAGCGCACGGTCTTCGACCGAATCCAGTTGGCGCAGCGGGTCGAACGGTCAGTGCGCGGCCAGAATCGCCAGGGTACTCGGCCGTGCATCGGCGATACCGATGTCTCGCACGGGAACGAGGTTTGGGGCTGTCCGACTGACGTGAGCACCGATGGATTAAGGATGCATCCGCATACAAAGACCGGGAGTTAAATTTCGATCTACGGAAGTAAATACTGATTAACATCTCGCAGCGCACATTTCATAACTGTGTCTTGCGTCACCTTATCCATCGATTTTACTGGATCCGCACGCAAATGTCTGCATTCGAGGCGACATGCAACCCCTGCGGCGGGTCCATGCAGGAAGGGCGCCTCAACGTCAAACGACAGACGTTCCCGATAGAATGGATTGCGATCATCCCTGGATTGAACGGCCCGCAAGGGAAAAACGTCGTCGGCTGGGGGTCCGACGCACAGGCGTCGAAAATCGAACGCGAACAGCTCGAGAAGAGCCGGCGCCCCATTTCGGCTTGGCGCTGTGTTCGATGCGGCCGGCTCGAACTCCGAGCCACATAGCAAAAGAATATTTCTGAAGTCCTGGCAGAGTCTTCAGGCTTGCCGATCTCGTCGATCCGCGCAGGACGCGGGTCGCACCCCGGTTCGTCGAGCATGAGCTCGACCTCGGCTCACACCCGAGCGCTCAGACGCAGCCATGTGTTCTCACGCATGAGCGCCAGGGTTTCGTTGCGGCGTCGATCGTCCAAACTTCGCTGACGCTTTCGCTTGGATCGACGCGCTAGGCAGCCGCTCGGAGACTGAGCGAACCCGGCGTCTCGAACGATCGCACGCAGTTGCGGCCGCCCGACTTGGCCGAATAGAGGGCGCGGTCGGCCCGTTCGATCGTGTGGTCGATGTCGCTGTCGGCGAACGCAGCCTGATCCATGCCGATACTGATCGTCGCCTTGAAGCACTGTCCTTCGTGTTCGAAGACGGTGTTGGCCACCGTCTGGCGTATCCGCTCCGCCAGGACGGCCGCGCCCTTCAGGTCGGTTTCGCGGAGGAGAACCACGAACTCTTCGCCGCCGAACCGCGCCGCCTTGTCGGTGGTCCGGATTGCCTCGCTGATGATGCGTCCGACCCGGCGGATCACCTCGTCTCCGGAGGCGTGGCCGTAGAGGTCGTTGACGCGCTTGAAGTGATCGATGTCGATCATCAGGATGCAGATCGCGCGCCGGTAGCGCTTGAAGCAGCTCATCGCATCGCTGGCCAACGGCAGGAACGCCCGTCGGTTGAGCAGTCCGGTCAGCGCGTCGGTGTCGGCCAGCAGCTGCATGGCATGCAGATCCGCCCCGAGACGTCGGACCCGATCCTCCGCGGCATCTACGGCACTGGAGGCCTCTGCCTCGGCCAGGCGCGCATCCGCCTCGGCCGTGCCGATGCGCCGCAGAAGCGACCGGACCGAGGCCGAGAGGCGCAGCACCTCCGGCGAGCCGTGAACATGGCGCGTCATCGTCGCGTTCGGCTCTCTGCCGATCCGGTCGACCGCGGCCGTCAGTTGCGCCAGGGGCCGGGTCAGCCGCGCCGCAACCCACCCGATCGCGGCAACGCCGAGGACAGCCGTGGTGAGCCCGAGCAGCAGGATCAGGCTGGTCAGCCGATTCGCTCCGGCCAGCGCGGTGTCGACCGGTTGGAGCGCCAGCACGATCCAGCCCAGGCCCGCGTAGTCGCCGCGGCCCCGCGTCGCGGCGGTCGCGGCGAGCCGATCGCCTTCCGCCGAGTGGACGGTGAAATGGCCGGATGCGAGGTCCGCGGCCGAGTACGGGGTGGTGTCGACATCTGGTCCGAGCAGCACACGGCCCGAACGATCGAGGACGACGACATCCTCCTTCAGCTCAGGCCTTCGCGACGACAGGACCTCGCGCCGAACGACGTCGGCCCAGCGCCAGCTGAGATGAGCCCCGAGGACACCGATGATCTGCCCCGAGGCGTCGCCGACCGGGACGGCCACGTCCACGAACCGGAACGGCGTTCCGTCGCGGTAGGGCGGGAGCTTGGATTGAAGCAGGGCCGCCGCGTGCACATCCTCGAGCGCGGCGTGCCGCAGGCCGTTGTTGAACCAGGGTCGCTGGCCGACGCTCGCCCCTTCGAGAACGCCGCCCGTGGCGGCACGCACCCGGCCGTCGCGATCGGCAAACCCGATCCAGGCGTAATCCGGCATCGTCCTCTGCATCGTCTCGAGCACGTTGCGCAGGCTGCCGGTCTCCTCCAACCAGTGAGGTTGCAGCGGCTCGAACGCTCCGACGTTGCGGATCTCCCGGAGGCGCTCGGCCATGTCCTGATCGAGCCGATCGGCCATCGACCGGGCGACCTGGAGAAGGGCATTCTGCGCCATATCGGTGGCCTGCCCGCGCGCCAGCAGCGCCGATCCGATCGTGGTCACGCCGACGATGGCGAGTGCGATGGTGCAGGCGAGCAGACCGATCTGGCGACGTAGTGGAATACGGTCCGCGAGCCGCTTGAACATCTCGAACGCTCCCCAATCCCCGGGTAATATGCGGTCCGGTTCATCACGGTGCGTGAAATTTATTCGTAAACAACTCGCTATTCGCGCGGATCGATTTAAGGCGGTGGCACTGTCCGCCTCGATTCATCCCGCGCTCGAAGGCGGACGGTCCCGCACGCAAGCCGACCCACGCCCGCTCCCGGGAGTTTCAAGTCTGGCAACGCCCCCTCGATTCGCCGGCTCAGGCTTTAACTTTTCAGGTCTCAGGACTTTTGCGGCTTCCGAGATTGACACGGGCTTCGACGGCAACGAGGCGCTCGCCAACGGAAGTAACGATCGTTGAGAGCGGTTCCGCGGCTGGATTCACCCTCCAGCCCAATGCAGCGGCCGAGCCGGCCGACTAAGTAGTCGCCGTCCGAGAGGCCTGCAGAGTAAAACCAATTGATGAGTTTGTGACGAAAAGCGCTCCAGATATAGCTCGAATTGGCGCCCCAAATTCGGCACGCCGACAGCGTATCGCCTTCGAGTTCCTGGATCAGCATCATGGACAAAACTTCGAGGCCCAAACTCAATTTGTTAAGTCTTGATGCCTCGCGATTTTTAGCTGCCATGATGGTGGTGATATATCATTTTTTGTTCTACAGCTGGAATGAGCCCGGAAGCTATTGTGGAATCGGATTTCTAACATCAGGCGGCCCAACTTACTATAGTTTAGTGCCTACGTCATGGTTTGGCTGGCTTGGGGTCCAAATTTTCTTTTGCATATCTGGATTCGTGATTGTTTACTCCGCAGTCAATAAATCGCCCTCCAGTTTCATAGCATCTCGCATAGAACGATTATTCCCCGCTCTGCTGTTTTTTTCCACCATAAATTTCTTGATCATGTTATTCGAGCATTGCACCGCAACGCCAACCCTTATCGTCAGCTTTTTTAAGTCGATCACAATATTTCCGAAAGGCCCGTGGATCGACGGTAGCATTTGGACTCTGACGGTAGAGATAGTGTTTACTTCTTTGTTGCCATATCTCTGCTGATGTCAAATCAGAAAATGATTAATATCTTCGCTCGGGCCTGGCTGGCACTGGTATCACTTGGAACGTTGCTGATTGCCCTGCAGCTATTCGAATTTCGTTCAGGTCTTGGCGCGTTGATGTTGCAGTTTTCGCGCTCGTACATTTCTCGCCCGTTAATGTTCAGCACCGGGGCATTTTTTCTGACAGGGGTTTTTGGCTACGAAATATTTTCGATAGGTCGAAATAATCAGCGTTGCTTCCTGTTGCTCACGGCAATTCTTGTCGCCGCGTTTCACATCCATCTAGCTTGCCTGGACCTCAAGGCGGTCAATGAATTTGGTCAAAGCAGCGTAATACCGGTCATGGTTTTTCTGTTTGCGATCGTATCTGTATCTTTGGCTCTATTCTATGAAAGTCGCATAACAATCGACGATCGGGTCAGCAAATTTTTCCGCCACATCGGCCTTGCGACATACCCAATTTATTTGATCAATCAAATTTTTGGAGGGTGGATGCTGGGTGTAGCTTATAGGAACTTCGGCAACAGCGGATATACCTGCTTCGCGGTGATCGTCCTCGTGATCCTTTTGGGGTACGCATTTGCAATTAATGTGGAATCGGTAATTCGCCATGCGATATTCAAAAACAAGTATTGGCATCAACTAAAACATTCAAGCCAGAAATGGCCGATGCGCGACCAGAGCTTTCAAACAATTTCCAATCCGTCTTGACTTGAGGAGCCCGTCTCGGGACTGCTCGAAGCCGTGGGCTTCGCCGAGCATGCCGGAATGGTTGTGATCCTTGTCGTCCGCGCGCCGCGACGCGAACGCCGGTTTCACGCGCGGTGGGCCATAGGAGTCTGGGCGACGGCTCCGACAGTGCCCGTGCTCTCCACCGTGAGCGATGCGACGGCTTACGCCTCGCCGTCCGTCAGGACCGACGCCGCCTTCACGGTCAGCACTGTCGTCAGCGCCGATCGGGCGGGATCGCAGTGCCCGACGGGGGTGGCTCGGCAGCATCGAACAGGGCGTCGCGATGACCTAGCCTCCAGCAGCCAGTCCTATCGGACGCTTTTCTCAAGCTTGCCGATGCGAGACCGCATCCGCTTGGCAATTCCGCCGCTAATCGGCCGCCGGACTCAAAACCAGCTTGCCCTTGAAGGGTGCGTCGGCGTCGCGGGTGCTGGTGCAGGCATAATCCTCCTGCCCGGCCTTCATCGTCCGCAGGCGCAGCGTGCCCTTGCCGTTCTGCTTGACCGTGTAGCCCTTCTCGCTGGCGACATGGACGAGGTCGCCGTCGGCGTGCAGGACGCGGCCGTTCTCAAACTGCCCGGGCGCGGTGATCGTCACCGGCACGTCGGCGCTGCTCACGATGCGCACCTCCACGTTCGTGTCGGCCGGAAGCGTGAGCTCGGCTGGCGCGCAGACGGGCTTGCCGTCCTTCAGGCTGATCGTCAGCTCCACCGGCGGCATCGCGTCCGTCGCAGGCGGCGGCAGGGGCTTGCCTTGAGCAAGTGCAGGTCCCGTAACGAGCAGGGCCGCCACCATCATCGATTCGCGAACGAAGATCAGCATAGGGATTGTCCAGTCACGATCTGTCGGCATCGATCCACAGGGTGGTTGGAAAGACGGGCGGCCAGGCGACGTTCCAGGGCGCAACGCCGCATGCGCACGCAGAAGCATGGGCCAGATCGCCGATCCCCGACAGGCACGCTTTCACGGCCCGTCTCAGACACCCCGCAGACCCTCGGCGGCGGCGGGCACACCGCTCCATTGGCCGAGGATCGTGACGCCCTGCAGCTCGCCGGTCTCGTCGTCCGCCACACTCGTCAGTGCCGCCGGGCCCGGCACCTGCTCAGCCAAGTTCCCGGCCATCTTCGCTGCGCCCCGAGTCTGCGCCGGCTGGCGTGACCGTCCGCCTCGGTGCAGCGAAGCTATCGAAGCGAACGGCGGGGTACCGGATGGCAAGGGCCTGTTCTCGCGCCCGCGGAATGTCCGCGCGCCGATAGCCTGAGTCCTTCACAGCGGCTGCGATCAGAACCGCGCGACGATTTGCGCCCTGATCGTGCGGGGAGCGCCGGGGGTGATGTTGTTGTTGTTGTCGGCCGTCGAGATGTAGCGCCGGTCGAACAGGTTCTCGATGTTGATCTGAGCGCGAACCGACTCACTGATGTTGTAGAAGAGTCCGAGATCGATTCGGGTGTATCCCGGCAGACGGACCGTGTTGTCCGAGGCCGCGAAGGTGTGTGAGTAGTTCAGGATGCCGACCCCGACGGACACGTCGCGCGTCACCTCGAACTTGTTCCACAGCGTGAAGGCGTTGAACGGGACCAAGCCGACCGTGTTGCCGGCCACGATCGTGGCCGAGGTCGCGCTGGCGATGCGCGCATCGGTGAAGGCATAGCCGCCGGCGATCTGCCACCAATCGGTCACGTAACCGTTCGCGCCGATCTCGATGCCCTGCGTGTTGGTCTTACCCGACAAGATGAAGAAGCCCGGGTTATTGGGATCGGCCAGGCGCTGGTTGTACCGGTCCAGGTTGTAAGCCGCGGCGGTGAGCTGGAAGCGTGGGTTGACATCGTACTTGATGCCGACCTCGGTGTTCTCGAACTGCTCGGGCTTGGCGATGACCAAGCCCGGCGTGAAGTTGCCGATCTGGTCGCCCGACGAGGGGAGGTAGGACACGCTGTAGCTCGTGTAGAGAGCGAGGTTCGGCAGCGGCTTCAGTACCAGACCGGCGCGCGGCGAGATCGGATCATCCACGCGGGTATTGCTCAGCAGCGTGCGCCGGTCCGTGGAGGCGAAGTCGAAATGGTCGTAGCGCAGGCCACCCACCAGCTGCAGCCAGTCGGTGATGTCGATCTGGTCCTGGGCGTAGACGGCGGCGAGGCCGAGGCTGTATCGCGCGTTGGAATCCGTCGTGCCGTTATTGCGCAGGACGGTCGGCGAGAACGTCAGCGGGCGCAGCGGATTGACGACTACGCTGCTCGCGAGGCTGTTCCCGAAGAACAGGGATTGCCGATAAGCCAGCCCCTCCTGATAGCCGAGCTCGAACCCGCCGAGGAGGGTGTGCTTGATATCCCCGGTCAAGAATTTGTAGGTGAAGTCGTTCTGGCTGAAGTAATTGGTTCGCGGCGTGTCGTTGCGGTACCCGGTGATGGTGACGGCCGTCCCGGCCGCGTTCACGGCGCTGCCCGGAAGCGTATTGACGTAGTACCGGTCGTAGTCCGCAAAGCGCAGCTGGCTGTGCATCTCGACGCCCGAGTCGAACTGGTGGTCGAGCTGGACGGTGGCGATATTGGCATCGACCTTCGTGGAATTGACGTTCGGATTGCCGAAGAATGTCCGAATATTATCACGGTACCGATAGGGTCGGCCGAATTGCGAGGGGATACCGCGATCGGGGAAGCGCTGGTCGTGGAAATACTCGTAGGAGAGCTTGAGCGTCGTCTGCGGGTCGATGAGGAAGGTGGCGGTCGGATTGACGCCGTAGCGGGTGAGGTCGCCGAACTGCCGGTAGGTCCCCGAGTCCTCGAATACGCCATTCAGGCGGAAGAAGACGCTGTCGCTGACTCGGTCGCCGACATCGACGGCGACGCGCTTGTCGCCGAACTGGCCACCACCCGCCACGATCTCCCGGACGCGATAGCCGTCCGCCTCTTTGAGAACGCGGTTGATGACACCGCCCCCGCCGCCGCGGCCGAAGATGAGGGAGTCCGGTCCTTTCAAGACCTCGATCCGCTGGATGTTGTACAAGTCACGGAAATACTGGACGTCGTCGCGAATGCCGTTGATGTAGAAGTCTGCGCTGGTGTTCTGGCCGCGGATGAGCACCTGATCGCGATTGCTCTCGCCCTGTGCAGGGATCAGGCCCGGTACGAACCGCAGCTGCTCGGTCAGGTTCTGATAGTTCTGATCGAGAAACTGCTCCCGGGGGACGATGGTGATCGATTGCGGGATGTCGATGACCGGCGTGCTGGTCTTGGTCGCGCTGCGTGTCTGTTTGGTCAGATACCCTACGGTCACACCACCTTGCGGCTCCGGGCGCGCGCCTGCACTCTCGACGGTGAGCTGGTCCAACGTGACGGTCTCGGCAAGTTCGGCTGGTGTTGCGTCTCCTTGTGCGTGCGCGGCCGTGGCGGATACGGTGCCGGTTAGAAGAAGCCCAAGGAAATGGCCCCTGAAAGTCCCGCTCATTATTAACTCCGCGGCTTCCCTTGGAAGCCGGTACGCGCCGAAATTCTGTTCGGCCTCGGAAACGGAGTTACTGGCGGGACACAAAAGAGATCAAGTTTTAATCCCGCTTCATTCGGCGAAGCACTTGATCATGATTCTTAAATCAATTCCAAACTTCGAGGCATGTGACTGCTCGGCATCATGCTCGTGACGCGAACTTGAATTGGATCAGTTGCAATCTGGAAATATCCGGCGGGCAAAGTTGCATATAGGCAACACACTGGATCCGAAAGGGTGTACCCCGGTGGGCGACATCTTCAGGCCCAGGAGCCGCCGTTCGCAGCGCGGATGACCGTCGCCGCGCCGCGGGGCTAGTGTGTGGTCTGGGCGGCGATGCCGTTGAGGGCCTTCACGATGTCGTCCGGCGGGTACGGTTTGGCGAAGAACAGGCCGTTCTCCGGCAGATCCGCCTGGGTCACCATGCGTCGCCCGGAGGTGATCAGAATTGCGATGGGCGGCCAGCGCTCCCGGACGGCGTGGGCGAGCCTCAGCCCGTCCATCGAGCCCTCCATCTCGATGTCGGTGAACAGCACGCGGATGTCGGAGTGGCGTTCGAGGATCTGGATGGCCTGGTCGGCATTCCGCGCCTCGTAGGCCGTGAAGCCGGCCTCGATGCAGAGGTCGACGGCCTCGGCGCGCAGTAGGGCGTCGTCCTCCACGACGAGGACGGCGATGCTGCCCGGGTGAAATGACTGTCCCATCCGACGTGACCTGGACCCTTACGCCTCGACCACCGTGCCGCCGGGCGCGCCCGTCAGCGTGAACCTGATGCCCGACGGGTCGAAGTTCAGGCAGCCCTCGCCGTCGAAGTAGGAGGCCACGATCCGCTCGATCAGCTTCGAACCGAAGCCCCGGCTTGCGGGTGGCGTGACAGGGGGGCCGCCGGTTTCGATCCAGTCGAAGGCGAACGCCCCGTCCTCGACCCGCCATGCCATCGCGACGCGTCCGGTCTCGTTCGAGAGTGCGCCATACTTCGCCGCGTTGGTCGCCAGTTCATGGGTCGCGAGCGAGAGCCCGAGCGCCTGCTGGGAGCTGAGGATCAGACGCGGACCCGACCATGAGATCCGCTCCTCCACCACGCGATGCGGGTCGATGGCTGCCGCGACGACATCGTGGATGTCGGCCGCGGTGAAGTTCGAGCGGGTGAGGATGTCCTGCGCCCGGCCGAGGGCGGACAGTCGCTGGGACACGGCCGTGCGCCCGTCCTCCATCGACTTCGCCTGGCGCAGCGTCTGGGTCACGATCGCCTGGACCATCGCGAAGGAGTTCTTCATGCGGTGGGCCAATTCCTGGGCCAACACCGCGCGCGCCTCCTCCGCCACCTTGAGGTCGGTGATGTCGCGCGAGATCGACAGGATACGCTCAGGCTTGCCGTCGGCCCCCATGATCGGGGAGACCTGAACGTCCCAGTACCGCCGGTTGCCCTTCATGGTGTCGGCGTAACCCTGGAAGCTCGAGGCGATCCCCGCCTGCACCAAGGCGATGGCTTGCTGGGCGGCGAGATTGCCGGTCCCCTCCCAGAAGCTCGGCCAGGGGCAGCCGGCGATGGCGTTGAAGTCCGAGACCTCCATGACGCGCTTTCCGCCCTCGCTCATGAAGGCGAGCTTGGCCTCCAAGTCGAGCACCTTGATGCAATCGTTGGAGGAGGAGAGCACACCGCGCATGAAGGCCTCGCTCTCGCGCAACTGCTCCACGGCGCGATGCCGGGCGGTGACGTCGGCGGCCATGCCGAACCATTCCGTGACGTGCCCCGCCTTGTCCCTCACCGGAACGGCACGGGAGAAGATCCAGCCCGCACGCCCATCGGCGAGACGCACGCGGTGCTCCATCTCGAAGGGCTCGGTCCGGGCGACCGCCGCGTCGATCCGGCCCCGGATCTCGGCGTGGTCCTCGGGAAACAGGTAGGCGTCCATCCAAAGCACGCTCGGCGCATCGGCGTTCGCGATGAAGCCGCGGCCTTGCAGGGTGCGCATCTCCTGCCAATCGGGGCTCATGGAGTAGAGGCTGTCCGAACTGGCCTCGACGAGGGCGGCCAAGCGCCCCTCGCTGGCCCTCAAACGTTCGGCGGCCGCATCGCGCTCCCGCTCCGCGACCACCCGGGCCGTGCAGTCCGACGTGACGTTGAACAGGCCGACGACGTCGCCCCGGTCGTCGCACACCGGCGAGTAGGCGAAGTCGTACCAGACCTGCTCCTCGAAGCCGTTGCGCGTCATCGTGAACGGCTGGTCGCGGAAGGCGAAGCTCTCGCCGCCGAAGGTCCGGTCGATCAGCAGGGCGAGGTCGTCCCACAATTCCGGCCAGACATCCTCGGTCGGCAAACCCAGGGCACTCGGGTGCCGCGCCCCGAGGATCTCTGCATAGCCATCGTTGTAGAGGAAGATGCGCCGCGGTCCCCACATGACACACATGGGGTGCAACGAGGCGAGCATCAGGTCGACCGTGGTTCGGAGGACCGTCGGCCACGTCTCACGCTTGCCGAGAGGGGGCGACGCCCAATCGTGCCGACGGACCAGATCCGCCATCCGCAGTGAACCGGTCTGCCCGACACCTGCGCCGACCTTGGCGTGCAGAGTCATGCCTCGTCCCGCCGAATGCCCGCTCGGCGCGCGCCCCGCCTTGCCGCATCTTTAAACTGTCACGTGTCCGGCAGGAAGTGAGACACGCGGATCTGTTCGTGAAGGGATCTCGCCGGCCGCTCCGGGCTCCGTCGGCATACCCGAACCGGACGGGATGCACCGCCTGCAACGGACCTCTTCCGGATTAGGGATCCGGCTCATGGTGCGATACGATACAAGCCGGCTCCGATGTCCACGGAGCAGCGACATCGCCATGCCGGAGTGCTCCGAAGCTCCTCGTCCTGACGACCGTCAGTGTGAGAAGAGGAGGAGGCTTGATGACTGTCGACAGCAGACCTGTAGCCATCCTCATCGCGGAATCGGATCGGCTCGTCCGTATGGTCACGGCCGACATGCTGAGCGATGTCGGCTTCCGGGCCATAGAGGTGCGCACGGCCGCTGAGGCGTTGGCGGTGCTCGAGGAGAATGACGCCGTCCGCATGCTGATCACGGGGCGTGGCATCGTGGGCGACGGGGTGGCCCTCGCGCACCTCGTTCATCATCGCTGGCCCGCCGTCGGCATCATCGTCACCTCGGGAGCCGGCGCGGACCTGACGCGCGCGTTGCCGCCGGGCACACGCCTGCTCAACAAGCCCTACGACTTTGCGGACCTCATGCACGAGGTGGAGGCCGGCCTCGGCGAGGTCGAGGACGAGCCCGCCGCCGCGCCCGTACTGCCGAGCGGTGTGCCGCCCCATACGGGATCGGAGATGAGCGGCGGCGTCGGGGCCGTTGCAGCCCCTACGACGGAGCCGGACAAGACCTGACCTCCGCCCGTCCGGAACGCCCTACCGCGATCCGTCACCGCGGCAGAGGCCACTCCGACGCACGCGATCCACAGCGCGGAAGTCCTGCCGGATGCCGCTCCGGTCGTCGGCTTTCGCGATCGACGCGCATAGGCGAACGGAGTTTCGAATCGGGACCGGACGGACCGTTCGGGATGGTTGCGCGACTGTCCGCGCCCCGTTCGATCGGGTCGAGAGCGGACAGTCGGACCGTTGCGGGAGGCAGCAAGCCTCCATTTCCTTGACGGGTTATGCCGCCCGCACCGTGGCGAGGAAGCGGGCGACCTCCGCCCCGAGATGCTCGGACTGGCGGGAGAGTTCCGAGGCTGCCGAGAGAACCTGGCTGGCGGCCGCCCCCGTCTCCTCCGAAGCCTGGGCGACACCGGCGATGTTGCTGGTCACCTCGCCGGCGCCCACCGCCGCCTGACTGACATTGCGCACGATCTCCTGGGTGGCCGCGCCCTGTTGCTCCACCGCCGCCGCGATGCTCGTGGCGACCGAGTCGATCTCGCGGATCTGGCCCGTGATGGTGCCGATGGCCGAAACGGCTTGGTGCGTGACGCCCTGCACCTCACCGATATGCCGGGAGATCTCCTCGGTGGCCTTGGCCGTCTGCTCGGCCAAGGCCTTCACCTCGGAGGCGACGACCGCGAAGCCGCGGCCCGCCACGCCGGCCCGCGCCGCCTCGATCGTGGCGTTCAGCGCCAGAAGGTTGGTCTGGCCGGCGATGCCCGAGATCATCCCGACCATGTCGCCGATGCGGGCCGCGGTCTGGCTGAGCGCCTGGACGAGGGTCACCGTCTGATCCGCCGCCAACACCGCCTGTTGCGCCAAGCGCGCCGAGCCGCTGACCTGCCGGCCGATCTCCTGGACGGAGGAACCCAACTCCTCGGCGGCCGCCGCCACGGTATTGACGTTCGAGGCGGCCTCCTCGGCAGCGGCCGCCACGGTGGTCGACTGGCTCGCCGTCTGCGTGGCGGTGGCGGTCATGGTGCTGGCAGTCGCCTGCAACTCGGTGGCCGACGACGACACCGTGCTGACGATGCCGCCGACCGCACGTTCGAAGCCGTCGGCCAGCTCGACCGTCGTGCGCTTGCGCTCGAGAGCGGCCGCCTCATCGGCGATGCGCCTGATCTCGGCCTGCTCGGCCGCCTTCTGCGCGACCATATCCCGGATGCCCTCGACCGCGCGGCCGACCGCGCCGATCTCATCGCTGCGCACGGCCTCGGGAATCTGCGCGTCCACCTGACCCTCGGCCATGCGCCGAAGAACGCTGACGAGACTGTTGAGCGGGCGCGTGATCCCGACGATGACGATGGCACCGAGGAGACCGAAGGCGGCGAGGAGGCCAACCCCGGCGACGATGGTGAGGGTCCGTGTGGCTGCCTCAGCGACCTCGCCCGCGCGCCGCTTTTCCTCTCCCAGAGCATCGAGGTTCTCAGCGACGCGCGTATTGACCGCCTCGACAACAGCTTTGCGCGCAGCCCGCCCTTCACCGTTCGACTGCCGTATGCCCGAGGCGACATCGCCTTCCAGGACGGAGTCGACCGCCGACCGCGAGGCCGCGAAGAAGTGGCGTGTCAGGTTTTTCAGCTGCTCGGTGATGGCGCGGCGATCGGGCGTGTCGGAGAGCTGCACCAGCTCGTCGGCAGCCTTGTTCGCAGCGCGTTCGGCTTCCGCATGCTGCTCGCGGAGCATCTGCCCGTCCGGCCCGCCCCTGTCGACGATGAGGTTCTTCTCGCGGATCGTGGCCTCGTCCACCGCCACGGCAAGCTGGAGGGCCAGGACGGCGCGTCGGGCGCTGTAATCGACGATCTGCTGCGTGTTGATCTCGAGGTTGGACAGGCTGCTTCGGGCCATGAGGATCATGCCGGCCGAAACGGTCACGAGTATCGCGGCGGGAATCGCCAGCTTGGCGAAAATACTGAGATTGCCGAGGATCTTCATCAGTCCAGCCGCATGGGATTAACACCTTGGCCCTGCGCGGTCCCGTGCACGAAGGGCGCCCTATTCGGCGGCTTTGTGGTTAGCGCAATCTTAAATTATCAACCAAAAGGCGAATTATGTCAGCTGGAGCGGTCATGCTCGATGGCTGTCGCACAACATAAACAAAGATCTGCGGAACGAGCGGGCGCGTCGAAACACCAGATGTCGGTTCTCGGGCGATACCCCGATGACGCGTCCCCACGCCGAACCCAAGCCCGAGAAAGCCGAAGCATCAGCGCCTTCGGGACGCGTCGCCCGCCGTCGACACGGCTGGCCTCGGTCGGACACAGCCCTTCACCGGAGCGGTCCGCGATGAAGCACCTCCGGCGCTCCGCCCCAGCCGGTGCGGGCCAGAGTGCAGCGTCAGCTGACGCATCGAGGGCTCGGATTCACCCGTACCCAGCCACGGAAGCCTCGTTGGCCCGTTCAGAGCCGTTCCCGATCGAGTCGGGACGGAGGCGATCGGCGAGCCCGTGCCGAACGAGGCGCGGATCCCCTCTCCCACACGGGAGAGGGAGCCTGGCGCGGTTGGCGAGACCGGGCTCGCCTTTCTTCCCAACCGTTGCAACACGATCGGGGTCGGCTCTCGTCACGTCTTTCCGGGGCACCAGATCCCCGACATCAGCCCGCCAACCCATGGGCGGGCGTCGTTGTTTCCGAGGTGCAGCCATCCCGGGCGGCTCGCCCGACCTCGGGCTTGCGGCGGTCGGGCGCCCCGCCGCGATGATCCCGCCTCAAGCACCACCCACATATCCCGACGCGCAGCGCGCGGTATAAGAACCCGCTTCGGTTTTCGGCGAGGTCGATTCGCGTGCGGTCCGGTTCAAGGCTCTCCGAACGCTGGTTCACGCTGGCGCTCTGGCTCGTCGCACTGGTCTTCGCGTGGTTCCTCATCGGGCTGGGAGCCCTGGTCGTCGTGGGGACCTTCCGCAGGTCGAGCAGCGCTATACCCTCGACCAATTCCTCGATACCGACCAGGGACGGACCTCGGCAGAGGCCCTGAAACAGATCCGTCGCGACCAAGACGACAACCGCCGGCAGGTCGAGCAGGATCAGCTCGCCCTCGAGGCCGCCCAGGCCGCCTCCGAGGGCGCGCGCGAAACCTTCGCCAATTGGCTGAAGACCCGGGACGCCACCCAGCGGGTCGACCAGGATCCCGGCCTGATCGCGCGGACGCAGCAGCTCGACGCCTTGAAAGCCGCCGAGCGCACCATCGAGGAGCGACTCGCCACCCTGGCCCGGACCGGGCTCGACCTGTCCGAGCGCGAGATCCGCGCAGGTCCAGGCGGACGGCGCCCTGCGGGCCGCGGCGCAGGAGCGGCTCGATGCGGCCCAGCGCGGTCAGGAGCTGCGCGTCTTCGCCTATCGGCTTGCCCTGACGCTGCCGCTGCTGGCGCTCGCCGGATGGCTCCTGCTCAAGCGGCGACACACGCGCAACTGGCCGTTCGTCTGGGGGTTTGCCTTCGCGGCCGCCTTCGCGTTCTTCGTCGAACTCGTGCCCTACATGCCGAGCTACGGCGGATACGTGCAGTACGGCGTCGGCGTGATCGCGACGCTGATCGCCGGTCGTGCCGCGATCGGCGCGCTCCACGCCTATCGCGCGCGGCAGGCCGCCGTGGAGTCCCGTCCGGACGCGGAACGGCGCACCGAGATCGCCACCGACCAAGCCCTGGCCCGGCTCGCCAAGAAGGCCTGCCCCGGCTGCGAACGGCCGATCGCCCTCGACGACGCCAGCACCAACTTCTGCCCCCATTGCGGGCTCGGCATCTTCGCCCATTGCCCGTCCTGTGCGCAGCGCAAGAGCACCTTCGAGCGCTTCTGCCGGGCCTGCGGCACCCCGACGCCGGACCTCGCGCGCGCAGCCCCCTGACGCCTGGCGCGCCCGAGGGCGGCCGCTCAGGCGTTGTCGCCTCGGATCGCCGCGATGACCGCGTCGGTGACCTGCCGCGTCGTCGCCGTCCCGCCGAGATCCGGGGTGTGCAGGCCCGGATCCGCGGTGACGCGCTCGACCGCGCGCATCAGCGCTGCAGCCGCCTGCGCCTCCCCGAGATGGTCCAGCATCTGACACGCCGTCCAGAACGTCGCGATCGGATTGGCGATCCCCTGGCCGGCAATGTCGAAGGCCGAGCCATGGATCGGCTCGAACATCGACGGGAAGGTGCGCTCCGGGTTGATGTTCGCCGTCGGGGCGATGCCGAGGGAACCCGCGAGTGCCGCCGCGAGATCCGACAGGATGTCGGCGTGGAGGTTCGTCGCCACGATCGTGTCGAGGGTGCCGGGCTTCACGACCATACGCATCGTCATGGCGTCGACCAGCATCTTGTCCCAGGTGACGTCGGGGAAATCCCGGGCGACCTCGGCGGCGATCTCGTCCCACATCACCATGGCGTGGCGCTGGGCGTTGGACTTGGTGACCACCGTCAGGAGCTTGCGGGGCCTGCTCTGCGCCAGCCGGAACGCATAGCGGATGATCCGGTCGACGCCGGAGCGGGTCATCATCGAGACGTCGGTGGCGACCTCGTTCGGATGGCCCTGGTGGACCCGGCCGCCGACGCCGGCATATTCGCCCTCCGAGTTCTCCCGCACGATCACCCAGTCGAGTTCCGGTCCTGAGACGTGACGCAAAGGGCTGGTGATGCCCGGCAGGATGCGGGTCGGACGAACGTTGGCGTACTGGTCGAAGGGCTGGCAGATCGCGAGGCGCAGGCCCCACAGGCTGATGTGGTCGGGCACGTCCGGCGCGCCCACCGCGCCGAAGAAGATCGCGTCATGGTCGCGGATCCGGTCGCGACCGTCGGCGGGCATCATCACGCCGTGCGCCTTGTAATAGTCGGACCCCCAGTCGAAGTGGTCGAACCGGAACCGGAACGTCCCGTCCTTGGCGGCGAGGGCGTCGAGGGCCTCGATGCCGGCCGCGATGACCTCGACGCCGATGCCGTCGGCCGGGATCGCCGCGATGGTATAGGTCTTCATGGAAAACTCCGTGCCTGCGGATGAGCATCTAGCGCACACCGGCCGGGCCGGCAGGCGCGATCGCGCGAGCCGACAGGCGGCGAGCGCGGGGGAGGGCGTTCACCGTGGCCTTCCCGAGACTGTCCTGCACGCGGGCGGCGACGGGCGGGACGCCGCCGGCCGTCCAGGGATGATGGTCCGGCGCCGGCCCTAAGACGGCAGGATGAAGCCGGAGGCGGCATAGGTCAGGGCCGCGACGAGGGCCGCGGCCGGCATCGTGATCACCCAGGCGACCACGATGCCCTGCGCCACGTTCCAGCGGACCGCCGACACCCGGCGGGCCGCCCCGACCCCGACGATGGCACCGGTGATCGTATGGGTGGTCGAGACCGGGATCCCGAACGCCGTCGCGGCGAACAGGGTGATGGCGCCCCCGGTCTCGGCGCAGAAGCCCTGCACGGGCGACAGGCGGGTGATCTTCGAGCCCATCGTGTGGACGATGCGCCATCCGCCCAGCAGGGTGCCCAGCGCCATGGCGGTCTGGCAGGAGAGCACCACCCAGAGCGGCACGTGGAAGGCTCCGCTCTCGCCGTGGGCGTAGAGCAGGGCCGCGATGATCCCCATGGTCTTCTGGGCGTCGTTGCCGCCATGGCCGAGGGAGTAGAGCGAGGCCGAGACGAATTGCAGGCCCCGGAACAGCCGATCCACGGCGTGCGGCGTCGAGCGGACGAAGATCCACGAGACGGCCAGCATCAGCACGAGGCCGAGGGCGAAGCCGAGGGCCGGCGAGAGGATGATCGCGGCGCTGGTGGCCACGACGCCCGGCCAGACGATCACGCCCAACCCGGCCTTGGCGATCCCGGCACCGAGCAGGCCGCCGATCAGGGCGTGCGAGCTCGATGACGGGATACCGGCATACCACGTGATCAGGTTCCAGGAGATGGCACCGCCGAGCGCTCCGAGGATCACCCGATCGTCGACGGATGCGACGTCGATGATGCCCGAGCCCACCGTCCCGGCGACGTGCAGCCCGAACACCAGGAAGGCCACGAAGTTGAAGAAGGCCGCCCAGAACACGGCGTAGCGGGGTGCCAGCACCCGCGTCGACACGATGGTGGCGATGGAATTCGCGGCGTCGTGCAATCCGTTCAGGAAATCGAAGACCAGCGCCAGGGCGATGAGGACGACGAGGAACGTCACGGAGAGGCCTGTGGCTCAGACATGTTCGACGACGATGCTGCTGATCTGATTCGCCACATCCTCGAACCGGTCCATGACCTTCTCCAGGTGGCCGTAGAGTTCGGATCCCACGAGGAAGGCCATCGGGTCCCGCCCGGACGCCTTGAACAGGGCTTTGAGGCCGTCGTTGTGCAGGTCGTCGGCGCGGCCCTCCAGCTCGATGACGCGCTCGGTGAGGCCGTTCAGCACCGTGGCGTTCTCGCCGAGCGCCCGCAGCTTCGGCATTGCCTCGGCGGTGACCTGCGCCGCCTCCTGGATGACCGCCCCATCTCGCGCATCGCCGGATCGAAGGTGGTCACCTCGAACAGCTGGACCGCCTTGGCGGTCTTGAGCATCTGGTCGATGGCATCGTCGAGGGAGCCGACCAGGGCCTGGATGTCGCCGCGGTCGAAGGGCGTGATGAAGGTCCGCCGCACCGCCAGGAGCGCTTCCCGGGTGATCGTGTCCGCCGCATCCTCCTGGGCCGCGAGGGCGGCGTAGGCCACCGGCACGGCTTCCGTGCCGTCGAGCAGAGCCCGGAGCGAGGCCGCGCCGTCGACGAGGGTCGCGGCATGACGCTCGAAGAGATCGAAGAACCGGTCCTCCCTCGGCATCAACGCACGGAACCAAGCCAGCATGTCGTGTCCGGATCGAGAGGTTGGCGTGACCGCCAGGCGCGAGACCGCCCGGCAGGCACAACGGACGAAGGAGCCAAGCCGATCCGGCTCCCCAAGAACAATCTGCCGCCGCTCAGAGCCTGCCGCCCGGCGGCCCTGATCAGCCGGCCTGCCCAGTGACGGCGCGGGACCCGCCGAAATCCGCCGGCTCACGGTCGCCGTGCCGCATCGCGACCCGCTTCCACGCGGTCGACCGCGCCGCGGCGACATCCTGGCTTCGATCTCGCCGTGTCCCTGGGCTGCAGCTCGCGGATCGGCGCTGCGCGCCGACGATCCGGAGCGATTACGCGGACCGGCACCAGGAGCGGGACGGTCCCGGTGCAGCGGCGCTCACCGCAGCTGAAGCGGGCCGAGGCGCCTCATGGCCCGTGGCGCACGCCCCCGAAACCGCTTCCGGCCGAAGGTCCGGCGCGGGTCCGTCAGGCGCGGATCCAGCGTGTTCCGCCGGCCGTGGCGCGGCTGGAGACTCGCTCCGATGGCCACCAGCGCAGCCGACCCGATCAACGCGACGAGCGCCGCGCCCCAGAAGATGCTTTCGAACATCAGGTCCTCCCGTTCCGGAGACCCGCCGCGGGCCGATCAGGGCCGCGAACGACCGCGAATCAAGCTAGACCATTTGAGCAAGGGCAATCAATGCTTAGTCTCGGCGGTTATTCGGCTATCGACATCTGATTTCGCACCGGGGTCGCGGCGGGCCGTTGCGGCGGAGGCCTTGCGCCAGATCAAGGCGGCGGACGTGCTGCTTGCCGACGATCGCCCGCATCGAAACGGAGACCGCACGATGCACGCCTATCGCGTCACCTTCTACAAGACCGTGGCGGACGATGCCGGCCACGAGTACCGCGTCCGACAGCGGACGGTCCTGGTCCGCGCCCGCTCCGAGGTCACGGCCGAATGGAAGGCCAAGGCCCTGCTGTGCGAGCGGGCGCATGTGATCGATTGGCGCCTGCGTGCCGACAGCTGCGAGATCGAAATCGTGTCCGAGATCGCCGCCTGAGATGCCCGGCCCGCGATCCGCGGCCGGTGGACCGAGAAGGATCCGATTCCGCGCACTCGCCATCATTCCGACCTCTGGAGGCGTCACGACCGCCGCGGCCCCGGACCGGAACAGCGATCGGTTGCGGCCTTTACGAAGCGTTCACCGCCCGGGTGTCCGATCCGGTTCAGAAGAGGCAGGGAAACGAGAGCGATGCCGAGCGAGACGAACACGACGTCCCAGAAGGCTCCGCCCCAGGGACCGATCCTGGAGTTGTGGCGCATCGTGGCGCTCGCGCTGATCGTCGCCGCCGGGATGTTGTTCGTCCACCTGATCGTTCCCGCCGAGGCCGACGCGTCCACCTCGCCGACGATGGCGACACCGACTGTCGGCGGCCACACCCTCCGCTGAGACGCCCGACCGGCGTGCGGGTACGCGGACCGGCCGTTTGCATCGACCGGGCGGAGCCTGACAGCACGGTCCGTTGCACCGATCCCGATGACCTGCGCGACGGCGGCGCGCGACGCGGTCGGGAGGGCCGAAGGCCGCGTCGCCGACCGGTCTACTGCGCGGTCGTTCCGGTGCCCGCCTGATCCAGGGCGGTCGCCGCCGCCTTCAGGTCGCGTCGCGCCTTGGCGATCGCCGTGGCCTTCTCGTCACCTTGCG
The DNA here is from genome assembly GCA_050632685.1 of Methylobacterium phyllosphaerae. Taxonomy (GTDB): domain Bacteria; phylum Pseudomonadota; class Alphaproteobacteria; order Rhizobiales; family Beijerinckiaceae; genus Methylobacterium; species Methylobacterium phyllosphaerae_A. The sequence goes on along the minus strand of JBOEFT010000002.1, from coordinate 1,514,135 downwards.
CGTTCAACGCTTCCAGGAAGGCCGTCCAATCCGCGCGGGCACTGCTCGGAATCTGACCGTCGAGCCGCTGGCGGAGCAGGGCGACGCGCCCCTCTGGCGTCGCGCCTGCCGGCGCCGCGACGTCGGCATCGTATACGCCGACCGCGCAGATCTGGTCGCCGGCCCTGGTGTAGTAGGTGGTCTTGGGCTCCTCGACGGTGCTTCCGGGCTTGGGAAACCGGTAGCGGATCACCGAGATCTGCCCGGGCTTGGCCGTATCCAGCATCGTGCGGATGAAGTGGTTGCCGGTCGAGTCGTGCAGATCCCGCACGTCGTGGCCGTTCAGGATCGGGTTGGGATGCGCGCTCATCACGCCGTCCGGACCGATGCAGAACACGTAGGTGTCGGCGGTGCGGAAGCCGCGGGTGCCGTCGGAGAAGTCCTGAAGCGCCCGGGTCCTGTCGGCCTTCAAGGCCCGGTCGACGCGCCCGAGCATCCAGGACGCGAATCCATTGGGGCTCGGATCGTCGCAGGCGACCGGCGCCTCGCCATCGCCGCAGGCCCGGGCCGGTACGACCGGTCCTATCCAGAGCCCCAGGACGACCGCAAGCGCCCAAGCATGTCTGGCCATCCGGTCCTCCCGAATTCAATGTATCCTTTCGAATCGGCGTGATGAGAGACCCGGATCGCCAGATTGGCAAGCACGCAAGACAGATCTCACGGGTTCGTCAGCGCCATTCGGCGTGCCGGCCGGCTACTGCATCGGCAGCGGGATCGGCTCGACGGCGACATCGCCGATCCCGCGGCCCGCGAGGGCTACCCGCAGGGCATCGGTGAGGCAGGAGCCGGCCGTGAAGGCGCCGAGGGCGGAGCCGTGCCGGTCCGCCGCACGGGGCGCAGGGCCGATCAGTTGCACGACGCGCCGGGCGATGGCCGGGGCCGGATCGATCCAGGTCACCGGCCAGGGCGCGGCGGCCTCGAGGCGGGGCAGCAACAACGGGTAGTGGGTGCAGGCGAGGCAGACAACGTCGGTGCGCCGCCCGTCCGGCTCGGTCACGAAGCAGGGGGCGATCTCGGCGGCCAGGGCCTCATCGTCCACGGGTGTGCCGGCGAGTTCGGCTTCCGCGAATCCGGCGAGGTTCTGCGAGCCGACCAGCGTCACCGCGCAGGCGCCGGCATAGGTCGCGATCAGGTCGCGGGTATAGGAGCGCGCCACGGTGCCCGGCGTCGCCAGGAGGGTCACGAGGCGGGAGCGCGTCGCTTCGGCCGCCGGCTTGATCGGCGGCACGACCCCCACGAAGGGCGTGGTGAAGCGCTGGCGCAGGGCCGGCAGCACCAGCGTCGAGGCGGTGTTGCAGGCGATCACCACGAGGTCGGGCCGGTGGATCGCGATCAGACGCTCCATCACGACGAGGACGCGGGCGATGAGGGTCGCCTCGCCGAGCCGGCCATAAGGAAAGGCGGCATCGTCGCCGACATAGACGTAGCGGGCATCCGGGCGGGCGCGTCGCACGGCGTCGAGGACGGTCAGGCCGCCGAGTCCGGAGTCGAACACCAGGATGGTCGGCTCGGCGGCGGCGCGCAGCGCCGCGGCGGACAGGCTGGCCCCGGCCATCAGATCGATCCGCATCAGAACCCAAGACTCCTCATAGAGCGTCCCAAAATCTCGGTGTGGAGGGTTAAGGCGGTCTCACTGCGGCACAAGAAAGACCCGCGATCCCCAACCCGTTCCGTTAACCGCCGCGTCGGCGCGGCGAACCGAACCCTGCGTCGTCGCGCCGACCGGCCTCCGCAGCAGCGGAGGTTGTCGGAGCCCGGCCAGATCATATCTTCTGCGACCAAGGCGGGAATCGAGGACACGGTTCTCGCGGATGCCCGAGACAGGGGAAGATCGCCATGGCAGCGACGGCCGCACTGCGACCGCACGAGACGCGCGAGTCCGGAGCACCGGCGTTTCCGCCACCGCCCGTGACCGCTCGGCCGATTGACCGCGCCGCCTGGATCGCCGCCTTCCGGCAGGTCCGGAGCGAGACCGAACGCCGCGCCGCGCCGCTCTCGCCGGAGGACCAGCAGGTCCAGTCCATGGCCGATGCCAGTCCGACCAAGTGGCACCGGGCTCACGTCACGTGGTTCTTCGAGCAGTTCCTGCTGCGCGAGTACCCGCCGGGCTACGCCATCTACGACGCGCGGCTGCACTACCTGTTCAACTCGTACTACGTGGCGGCCGGCCCCCGGCAGCCGCGCATCCAGCAGGGCATGATCACCCGCCCGACCATGGCGGAGGTCGCGGCCTACCGCACCCATGTCGACCGCGCCGTCGAGGCCCTGCTGAGCCAGGCCTCGGAGCGCGCCCTCGAGGCGCTGTTGCCGATCCTGGAGATCGGGCTCTACCACGAGCAGCAGCACCAGGAACTCCTCCTCACCGACATCCTGCACGCCTTCGCGCAGAACCCGCTGAACCCCGCCTACGATCCGTCCTGGCGCTTTCCGCGCGCGTCAGCGCAGTCCGGTCAGGTCCAGCTCGATCGGCAGATCGCCTGGATCGGGCATGCGGGGAGGGGTTCTCGTTCGACAACGAGTCGCCGCGCCACGAGACGCTGATCCCGGCCGGCCGCATCGACCGGGCTCTGGTGACCAATCGCCAGTGGCTCGCCTTCATGGAGGATGGTGGCTACGCCAAGCCGGAGCTGTGGCTCTCGGACGGCTGGTACGCCGGCCCGGGGGAGGGCTGGGAGGCTCCCGGCTACTGGCGGCGCGACGGGGAGGCGTGGGCGACCATGACCCTGGCGGGCGAGCGCCCCGTGGATCTCGACGCGCCCGTGACGCACATCAGCTACTACGAGGCCGATGCCTATGCCCGCTGGGCCGGCCGCGTCCTGCCCACCGAGTTCGAGTGGGAGCTCGCGGCCCGAGACGGCGGCCTGCCGGATGCCTTCGGCTCCGTCTGGCAATGGACGCGCAGCGCCTACGTGGCCTATCCGGGCTACCGGCCACTCCCGGGGGTGCTCGGCGAGTACAACGGCAAGTTCATGGCCAACCAGTTCGTGCTGCGCGGCTCGTCGGTGGCGACGTCCGAGGGCCATGCCCGCCTGCCGTATCGCAACTTCTTCTACCCGCACCAGCGCTGGCAGTTCACGGGCCTGCGCCTCGCCGATGCCGCCTGACGCGCCCCGGAGCCGACCTTGACCATCAAGCCCACCTTCGCCGAGGCGACGCCGGTCGCCCTCGAAACGACGCCCCTGACGTTCCTCGACGACGTCCGGGCCGGCCTGACGAAACCCCAGAAGGCGCTCTCGCCGAAATACTTCTACGACGCGGCCGGATCCGCACTCTTCGAGGCGATCACGCAACTGCCGGAATATTATCCGACCCGCACGGAGATCGGCATCCTCGAGTCCAGCGGCCCGGAAATCGCGGCTCTGCTGCCGCCCCATGCGGCCCTCGTGGAGTTCGGCAGCGGCTCGACGGTCAAGCTCCGCCGCCTGCTCGGCCATCTCGACACGCTGGCCGCCTACGTGCCGGTGGACGTCTCGGGCGAGTTCCTGCGCGGACAGGCGGAGGGCCTGCGCGACGACTTCCCGCGCCTGCGGGTCGAGCCGGTGGTGGCCGATTTCACCCGCGACTTCGACCTGCCCTCAAGCCTCGACGGCCTGCCCCGCGCCGGCTTCTTCCCGGGATCGACCATCGGCAATTTCGATCCGCACGAGGCCCAGGAGCTTCTGCACCGGTTCGGGCGGATCCTGGGGCCGGGCGCGCACATGATCGTGGGCGTCGACCTCGTGAAGGATGCCGCGGTCCTGGAGACCGCCTACGACGACGCGCAAGGCGTCACGGCCGCCTTCAACCTCAACCTCCTCACCCGGATCAACCGCGAGCTGGCCGGCCGCTTCGAGCCCGAGGCCTTCAGCCATCGGGCGGTGTTCAACACGGACGCCTCGCGGATCGAGATGCACCTCGTCGCCCGGGACGCGCAGGCCGTGCGGATCGGCGCCGACACCTTCGCCTTCGCGGCGGGCGAGACCATCCATACCGAGAGCAGCTACAAGTACACGGTCGCGACCTTCCGGGCGCTCACCGAGCGGGCGGGCTGGACGTGGCTGAAGGTCTGGACGGACCCGGAGCAGCTTTTCTCCGTCCACGCCCTCCGGTTGGATTAGGGGACCGTCGGGCGGGAGACGCCGCATGCGTGCCGGCCCGCTCTGGTTCTTCCTGGTGGCGCCCGGCCTGGGGGCGCTGTCGGGGCTGCTCTACGGGGCGATCTTCGCGGTCGGGCCGCTGACCGGTACGGCGATCCGCGGTGCGATCATCGGCACGCCGATCCTGCTCTACGAGCGCCGGCTCCTGATGCCCGACCTGCGCGACCGCATCCGCGCCCTCGCGACGCCGCTGTTCCTGATCGCCACGGTGGCCCTCTACATCGCGTTCATCGTGGCCGGGAACGCGGTCGCCAGCACGGTGCTGAACCAGCTGTTCCGCTTCATGTACAGCGAGCGGAACGCGATGTTGATGTCGCAATCCGGCCTGCTCTACGCCCTCGCGATCTCGGCCCTGATGGTGTTCGTGTTCCGGGTCCGCGACCTGATCGGTCCCAGCGTGTTCGCCAACCTGCTGATCGGGCGCTACCACCGGCCGATCAGCGAGGAACGGATCTTCCTGTTCCTCGACGTGACCGGGTCCACGCGTTTCGCCGACCGCTACGGAGACCGGGCCGCCCAGGCCTATCTCGGCCAGGTCTTCAACGCCCTGGCGCTCCCGGTGGCGCGCGCCCGCGGCTCGATCGACGATTACATCGGCGATCTGGCGCTGGTGACCTGGACCATGGATCGGGGCCTGCGCGACGCGGCCTGCCTGCGCTGCGTGTTCGAGTTCGCCGCGCGTCTCGCCGACGACGCGGACAGTTGGCGCGCCCGCTTCGGGCAGGTGCCGGAATTCCGTGCGGCGCTCCATTGCGGTCCGGTGGTGACCGCCGAGATCGGCCTCGAACGCCACAAGATCGCGTATTTCGGCGACGTCGTGAACACCACGGCGCGGCTGGAGGCCCTGTCGAAGACCCTGGGGGTCCATGTCCTCGTGTCGGCCGATCTCCTGGCCCGGATCGGCCCGCTGCCCGACGACCTGACCGCGGAGGCTCTCGGCGCCCATAGCCTGCGCGGACGCGCGGAGCCCCTGGCGGTCGCGGCGATCCGGCACCGTGCGGCCGCGGAACCGCCGACGCCGCCCGGGTGAGAGAGCGAGGCGCGCCGAAGGCGGTTCCTGACGGCGTCGCGGTGCCGCAAGCCGCTTCGCGTCAGAGGCCGAGGGCCGTCAACACCGCCCGCGCGGCACGCGCGCCGTCGAGCGTCGCCCCGCCGACCGTCATGGCCCCGCCGCCGGCCAGAGCCTCCCCGGCGAAGAAGACGCGCCCACCCACCGGCTCGCGCAGGCGGTCGCGAGATTCCGCATGGCCGGGGGTCACGATGGAGTAGGAGCCCTGCGCCTGCGTATCCGTCCACCAGCCCGCCAGCCGTCCGGCCACGACGGCCTCCCGGGCGTCCGCCCCCAGGATCGCGGCGAGGCGCTCGGTGGCCAGCGCCACGGCGGCGGCTTCACCCGCCCGGCACAGATCCCGCGCCAGATCGCCGCCGAGATTGGCCACCGCCAGCGGACGGCCGAAGGGCTTCATCTCGAAGTAGATCGTCGGGCCGCCGGTGGCCACCGAGACCGCGTCGCCCAGCGCGGCCGTGTCGAGCCGCGCGGGATCGAGGCGCAGGCCGATCTTGGTGTAGGCGCCCATCCGCAGACCGTCGAGCGCCGTCCGGGTCGGGTCCGGAAGCGCCGGCGTGAAGGTGAGCGTTCCGGCTCTCAGCACGCCCACCGGAACCGTGACGATCACGGCCGCCGCCGCGAGGCGACCGCGCGGCGTCTCGATCCGGACCTCGCGGCCCGACCAGTCGATCGCCTGCACCGGACAGCCGAGGCGCACCGGCAAATCCCCGAAATGCCGCGCCACCAAGTCGCCGTAGCCGTCGACCCACAGATCGGAGCCGGACCAGAGGCGATCGTAGTCGACGGCCGACACCCGCTCGGGATCCTCGCCGAGGGACAGACGGCTCAGGCCCGCCGCGGCCTGGACCGCGTCCGGGCCGCCGGCCCGGGCCGCGTCCGCCAGGGAGGTATCGCCGCCCTTCGGGACGAGGAGCGCGTCGAGCCCGGTGAAGCCGGCGCGTCGCGCCGCCGTCTCGGCCGCGGTGGCGGCCCTGCCATCGATGACGAGCTGGCGCGCCCACCCGTCCTCGCGGGCGATAGGGGCCTCGGACGCCCGGGCGATGGGCGCCCAGGGATTGCGCTCGGCCCAATGGATATACTCGGCCCCGGCATCGAAGGGGCAATCGGGGCCGAGGGTCCTGTCGGTGAAGGCGCGTCCGCCGATCCGGTCCCGCGCCTCGACGAGGGTGAAGCTCCGCCCGGCCGCCCGCAGGGTCGAGGCGGCCGCGAGCCCGGCCGCGCCGGCACCGACGATCACCACGGGACCGCCCAGCGCGCGCGCCCGGATCGCCGGGGCCGCCAGAACCATCGAAGCGAGGATCGTTCGTCGGGTCGGTGTCATGGCGCGCCCGCTCGGATCCGTCCCGGAGGGCGTCCCCCGCGCGGAGCGGGGCGACGCGCTATCCGCGCGCGCCCTGGCTGGCCGAGCGCTTCTCCATCATGGCCTTGACCTGCATCAGCTGGTCCCAGACCTGACCCGGCGAGGTGCCGAAGAAGTCGAAGCCCGCGCTGATGCCCAGATAGATGCCCACGCAGATCAGCGGTACGAGCACCCAGGCAAGCACCTCCTCGCCGCGTCGACGCCGCTGGCGCCGGCGCCGGCGCTCCTCGCGCCGGGTGAGCTTCTTGGGGGCGCCGCCGGCTGCGCGACGGGGGACAGAGGTCCCTCGTGCAGATTGTCAGTCATCGGGCGCCTCCTCGCCGCGGCGCATTCGCGTCGCGGCGGTCATAGACCGGCGAACCCTCCTCCGGAAGGCCACCAGCCGGCGTGCACACCATTAGGCGCGCACGAGTGGCACCTTCGGCACGGTCCGGACGCCGCCACCCGAGCTGCCGCCACCGCCCTTGTTGTCCTTCGGCGTCTTCTTCCGCGCCGCGGTGCGGGGCTTCGCGCGCTTGTGTCGCTTGGCGGCGTTGGTCACGTCCTTCTCGGGCTTCGGCGTGACCGGGCCGGCCGGGAAGTCGAAGCCCAGGCTGTCCTTCGCGCCGGCCTTGGCCTCGGCATCCTCCGGCTTGCGCACGACCACCCGGACCGCACCGCCATCCTTCAGCTTACCGAACAGCACCTCGTCGGCGAGCGGCGTCTTGATGGTCGACTGGATCAGCCGGGCCATCGGGCGCGCGCCCATCGCGTCGTCGTAGCCGTGCTCGACCAGCCACTCGCGGGCCTCGTCCGAGAGCTCGATCGTGACGTTGCGGTCGGCGAGCTGCGCCTCGAGCTGGAGGACGAACTTGTCCACCACCTTCGCCACCACGTCCTTCGGGAGATGACCGAAGGAGATGATCGCGTCGAGGCGGTTGCGGAATTCCGGCGCGAACAGCTTGTTGATCGCCTCCACGTCGTCGCCCGTGCGCTTCGACTGGGTGAAGCCGTAGGCCGACTTCGCCAGGTCCGAGGCGCCCGCGTTGGTGGTCATTATGATGATGACGTTGCGGAAATCGACCTGCTTGCCGTTGTGGTCGGTGAGCTTCCCGTGGTCCATCACCTGCAGCAGGATGTTGAACAGGTCCGGATGCGCCTTCTCGATCTCGTCGAGGAGGAGCACGCAGTGCGGGTGCTGGTCGATCCCGTCGGTGAGCAGGCCGCCCTGGTCGAAGCCCACGTAGCCGGGGGCGCGCCGATCAGGCGGCTCACGGTGTGACGCTCCATGTACTCCGACATGTCGAAGCGCAGCATCTCGACGCCGAGCGAGGCGGCGAGCTGCTTGGCGGCCTCGGTCTTGCCGACGCCGGTCGGGCCGGCGAACAGGTACGAGCCGATCGGCTTGTCCGGATCGCGCAGGCCGGCCCGGGCCAGCTTGATCGCCGAGGTCAGGGCCTCGATGGCGTTCGGCTGGCCGTAGACCACGCGCTTCAGGTTCTCGGTCAGGTGCTGGAGCACCACCGCGTCGTCCTTGGAGACGGTCTTCGGCGGGATCCGGGCCATCGTGGCGATGGTCGCCTCGATCTCCTTGATGCCGATGGTGCGCTTGCGGCGCGCCTCCGGCACCAGCATCTGCGAGGCGCCGGTCTCGTCGATCACGTCGATCGCCTTGTCGGGCAGCTTGCGGTCGTTGATGTAGCGGGCCGACAGCTCCACCGCGGCCTTCACGGCCTCGGTCGTGTACTTGAGCTTGTGGAACTCCTCGAAGTACGGCCGCAGGCCCTTGACGATCTCGATCGTGTCCGGGATCGACGGCTCGTTGACGTCGATCTTCTGGAACCGGCGCACGAGGGCGCGGTCCTTCTCGAAGTACTGGCGGTACTCCTTGTAGGTGGTCGAGCCGATGCAGCGCAGGGTGCCGGAGGCCAGAGCGGGCTTCAGCAGGTTCGACGCGTCCATGGCCCCGCCCGAGGTCGCACCGGCGCCGATCACCGTATGGATCTCGTCGATGAACATGATGGCGTTCGGATGCGCCTCGATCTCCTTCATCACCTGCTTGAGGCGCTCCTCGAAGTCGCCCCGGTAGCGGGTGCCGGCGAGCAGCGTGCCCATGTCGAGGGAGAAGACCGTCGCGTCGGCCAGGACCTCCGGCACCTCGTGCTGGATGATCTTGCGCGCCAGACCCTCGGCGATCGCGGTCTTGCCGACGCCGGGATCGCCCACGAGCAGCGGGTTGTTCTTCTGCCGGCGGCAGAGGACCTGGATCGTCCGCTGGACCTCGCTCTCGCGGCCGATCAGCGGGTCGATCTTGCCGTCGCGCGCCTTCTTGTTGAGGTTGACGCAGTAGGCGTCGAGCGCATCGCCCTTCTTCTTCGCGCCGCCGCGGGGATCGCCCTCGTCGCTCGGGCGCTCAGCCGCGCCCTCGTCCTCGGCGCCGCGCACGGGCTTCGCCTCGGAGGCGCCCGGCCGCTTTGCGATGCCGTGGCTGATGTAGTTGACCGCGTCGTAGCGGGTCATGTCCTGCTCCTGCAGGAAGTAGGCGGCGTGGCTCTCGCGCTCGGCGAAGATCGCCACCAGCACGTTGGCCCCCGTGACCTCCTCGCGGCCGGAGGACTGGACGTGGATCACCGCCCGCTGGATCACGCGCTGGAAACCCGCCGTCGGCTTGGCATCCTGCCGTCCGTCGCCGGTGAGGTTGGAGAGTTCCGTATCGACGTAATCGACCAAGCTGCGCTTGAGCGTGTCGATCTCGACGTTGCAGGCGCGCATGACCGCGGCCGCATCCTGATCGTCCACGAGGGCGAGCAGGAGGTGCTCCAGCGTCGCGTATTCGTGCCGGCGCTCTCCCGCGAGCGCCAGGGCGCGGTGGAGAGCTTGTTCTAGGCTGCGTGAGAAGCTTGGCAAAGCGGGCCTCTGTGTGGGTGCCTACCGCGAGCGGCGCCTATTTCTTTTCCATAACGCACTGGAGAGGATGTTGGTGTTTGCGCGCGAAGTCCATGACCTGCGTCACCTTGGTCTCCGCCACCTCGTAGGTGAAGACGCCGCACTCGCCGACCCCGTTCTGATGCACGTGCATCATGATGTGGTAGGCGTCCTCGTGGCTCTTGTTGAAGAACCGCTCGACCACCAGGACCACGAACTCCATCGGCGTATAATCGTCGTTCAGAAGGAGTACCCGGTACAGGCTCGGCCGCTTGGTCCGCGGCTTCGTGCGGGTGATGATCGCGGTGTTGGACCGGTCGTCACCCCCGGGGGCGCGCGAACCGGATGCCGTGACCGCGAAGCGCGCCGGCCAATGCCCCTTCGTCGAACTCGCGGTGCCCTGCATGGGGACCTGTGTCATGTGCGTCGAACCGATCCCTTGATTGGAGCGGGCGTCGCCGGCCCTGACGGCCGATTCTGTCCTGGCCTGTCGGGAGCAGCGCTCAGCTCCACGGTGGCTAATCTACAGACGGTGAGCCGACTTCGCCAGACGCCTGTGCGCACTTGTCCGCCCCGCAGGCGCGTCGCCCGAGAGGCCGCAGGGACACTAATGCGCGTGTCCGGAACCGGCCGCCTCCCCCGAGGGCCTCTTCGCCGGCAGAAGGTCTCCGGTCAAACCTAGCACCGCGTTGCCGGCCAGGGCCGAGCGGGCCGCGATCCGCTCGCCGGCCCGGTGCAGATACGCGGTCTGGATGGCCAGGACTTCGGCCGGGCTGCGGGCCGCCGCGAGCGCCGCCCAGGTGGCTCCGAGATCGTCCGCGGCCTTCTTGGCCGCGTCAAGCCACTCGATCCCGAGGGTCTGGGTCGCCCGGGTTGCGTTTCCGAAGCGCCGCAGCGGTGTCCCGAAACCGGGGAGGCCCGAGTACGAGGGGAAGGCCATGGGTCTCTGCATCGCCGTACTCCGGACCGCCGCCCGACCGGCCGGCCACGCGCGACCGGCGTCTTCGGGTCCACCCGGAGAGTGTGCGCCGCCGCCGCCAGCGTCAAGCTTGCGCCGGCGAGGGCCGTCGACGACGGCCGATAAGCGACCGCCGGACCGACAGGTTCCGGCATTCGATGCGACGGCATTAACGGGCCTGTAACTGCACCTGCCTAACTCTCTACTGATGCAGCGGGGCCACGCGATCGGCGTGCCGCCCACGCAGAGGACACGACCGGCGAGATCCGGTCTCGCGAGGCAATCAGGCGTGATGCGTAGCGTAGTAGGCCGCTCCCGGACGATTCCAGCGCTCCCGGCCGCGATGCTGGCCGCCGCGGTCCTGACGGCCCTGGCCTCGCCGGCCGAGGCCCGTCGCGGACGGCACCACGGCCACGGCCACGGCCATGCCCGGGCGAGCGGCGGCTACAATCCGCCCTACGCCGCGATGGTCGTGGACGTGAAGAGCGGCAAGACCCTGCACGCGGTCAACGAGGACGCCCTCCGCCACCCCCGCCTCCATCACGAAGGTGATGACGCTCTACATGCTGTTCGAGCAGATGGAGCGGGGCAAGTTCGCCCTCGATTCCGAACTGACCATCTCGGCCCACGCCGCCGCCCAGGCGCCGTCGAAGCTCGGCCTGCGCCCCGGCCAGACCATCGCGGTCGAGGACGCCATCAAGGCGATCGTGACCAAGTCGGCGAACGACGTGGCCTGCGCCATCGGCGAGAACATAGCCGGCTCCGAGGAGCGCTTCGCCCAGATGATGACCGCGAAGGCCCATGCCCTCGGCATGAGCCGGACGCACTACGCCAACGCCTCGGGCCTGCCGGACCCGGACCAGCTCACCACCGCCCGCGACCTGACCGTGCTCGCCCGGGCCATCCAGGACCGCTTCCCGCACTACTACCGCTACTTCCAGACCCGGTCCTTCGCGTTCCGCGGCCGGGTGATCGGCAACCACAACCACCTGCTGGGCAACGTCCAGGGCGTCGATGGCATCAAGACCGGCTACACCCGGGATTCCGGCTTCAACCTGATGACCGCGGCGAAGTCCGAGGGCCGGCAGATCGTGGCGATCGTGCTGGGCGGCAAGTCCGGCGCGAGCCGCGACCGGATCATGGCCGACCTCGTCCGCGCCAGCCTGCCGCAGGCCTATGCCGGCGCCCGGATCTCGGCGCCCGTCACCGAGGTGGCCGAGCGCGCCCGTCCGGCGGTGGTCGCCGACGCGGTCTCGCGGACCCGCACGCAGGTCGCCTCCGCGGACGACGAGGACGTCGAGACCACCGGCACCACCGGCGAGCCCCTCGACCTCGCCCCCGCCAAGACCACGACGCCGGGCGGCACCTGGAAGCCCGGCCCCCAGGGCATCCCGAAGGCCGCCCAGGCCTATGCCGGCGGCGCCGGCGGCGCCCAGCCGCCGTTCCCGGGCGCGTCCAAGTCGACGGCCCGGGTGGCGTCGCTGGAGCGCGACGAGCCGCCGAAGGCGGTGTCCGGCGCCCGCGTCGTCCCCACCGCCTGGGTGATCCAGCTCGGCGCCATGGACGATGAGACCAAGGCCCGCTCGATGCTCTCGGAGGCCAGCGCCAAGGTCGGCGGCAGCCTGTCGAAGGCCGCCCCCTACACGGTCAAGGTCGAGCACGGCGGCACGACGCTGTTCCGCGCCCGCTTCTCGGGTTTCGCCGAGCAGGATTCGGCCCAGGAAGCGTGCTCGGCCCTCAAGCGCAGCGGCTTCAACTGCTTCGCGACCCGGAGCTGAGCCACCCGAGGCCGTGCTCAAGACCGTCCGGCGCGCCCGCGCGCCGGCTCAGGACGGCCGCGGCGGCGTTCGCCCGCGGCCGACGATCGGTATCTCTCTGACAACGCGCGTGGAGTTCAGCGATGTCGGTTCAGAAGCCTGTCCCGGGCCGCGTTGACGCGCGCCGCTCCCTCGGCGCTGCCCCCTGGTCGGGGTGAGCCCGCTTCATCAGAGACCGGTGGGCCGACCGGATCTCCTCAGCGGTCGCCCCGCGCTGAAGCCCCAGGACCTGGTACGCCTCCTCCTGCGACATCGCCCCTGGGTTCGGCGGACGGCCCGGCCGCGGGTCGCGATTTCCCTCAGCGTCTACACGCCATCCGGGCGCCCGGCGGTCGAGATACGGCTCTAGCAGCGCGGCGCCCGCAGCGTCGCGCAGGCGGCAGACCCGCAGCAGCTCGACCACGGCCCCGGTGGGCATGGTGTCGAGCCACGCCCCCGCGCCCGGCCCGGCGATGATCCGGCCGGTGCGCAGGCTGCCGTCGGGGCGCAGGAGGGCGTCGATCAGGATCGTGCGGAAGCGGCGATCCTGGGGATCCTGAGGATCGTGGGGATCACGGGGAGTTCCGCCGGATCCCGGCCGGATGAGGCGGCGCAGGCGCGCCGTCATCGAGGCCTGTCCCTCGATCATCCAGACGCCGCTGAGCCCGAGCAGTGCCGCGAGAACGAGGTTCCCGTGGAGCATCAGGAACCCGGCCGCGATCAGGGCGAACGCACCGAAGGTCGGCAGCCGTTTCCGCCCGAGCGCGGCACCGAAGCCCGCACCGAGTCCGCGCCCGAGCTTCCGGCCGAGGCCGCCGCTGTTCTTCGACAACCACCACAGGGTCAGGCAGGCGAGCAGGCCGGCAAACAGCGCCATCGCTCAGCGCCGCACGCCGTAGGTCGCGGAGGCGCTTCCGCCGATCCGGATGCGCGTCCCGTCGCCCAGGTCGAAGACGCCCGGCCGGCGCGGCGTCGGCGGGCGGGCGCCGGCGTCGCAGCCGGGTTGCGGCGGCAGGCGCACGCCCTCGGGCAGATTCTCCGGACAGAGGCGCGCGCGGGCAGGCTGCTCGGCGGCCTGCGCCGGGCCGGCAGCGAGCGGGACGAGGAGGGCGAGGAGGGCGACGCGCGTCATCGGCGGTTCTCCGCGACATCCGCGGTCGTGACCCGGACCTGCCGGATCCGGCCGTCGCGGGCCACCTTCAGGGTCATGCCGGCGCCCAGGCCCGCCTCTTCGAGGGCCGCCGTCAGGTCGGCCAGCCGATGGACCGCGCGGCCGTTGGCCTCGACGATCACGTCGCCGATGTCGCCGGTCTGCGGATCAACGCCGCGCAGGCCGGCCTGGGCGGCCGGGGAACCGGGCACCACCCGCACGATCACCACGCCGTCGATGCCGAGGCGCGCCGTGGCCGCCTCCTGGGCGGCGATGATGCCGATGCCGGGGTTGCGGACCCGGCCGGCCTTGATCAGCTCCGGCACGATCCGGTTGACCACGTCGACGGGGATCGCGAAGCCGATGCCGGCGCTGGCGCCGGACGGCGAGACGATCGCGGTGTTCACGCCGATCAGCCGGCCCGCGGAGTCGAGCAGGGGGCCGCCGGAATTGCCGGGGTTGATCGCCGCATCCGTCTGGATGACGCCGGACAGTTCGCGCCCCTCGCTGGTCGGCATGCGCCGCCGCACGGCGCTGATCACGCCGGTTGTGAGCGTGTGGTCCAGGCCGAACGGGTTGCCGATGGCGAAGGCCGACTGCCCGACCTTGAGGTCCGCCGAGGTGCCGATGGCCAGCGGCGGCGGTATGTGCGTCACCCGACCGAGCTGCAGGACCGCGAGGTCGTAGGACGGGGCCAGGCCCACGAGGCTCGCCGAGACCACCGTGCCGTCGCTCATCCGGACGGAGACGGACCCGCCGCTCTGCGCGGCGTTCTGGACCACATGGGTGTTGGTGACGATGTGGCCGGCGCCGTCCCAGACGAACCCGGTACCGGTCTGCGTGCCGCCCTGCTCGCTCCCCTGATCGTCGAGATCGAGCAGATCGCGGTTCTGCGCGGCGCCCTGCGCGAAAACGTGAACGACGGACGGGCTCGCCCGCTCGAACAGCGCAACGGTCGCGGTCTCGGACTGGGCGAGATCGCCCCGGGCCGTCACCGCCCGCGGGGTGTCCGCCGCGTAGAGCAGCGGCTGCAAGTAGGGCTGGGCCACGTAAAGCGCCAGCAGGACCAGGACCGCGGCGAGCACGATGCGCACGGTACGATCCGGCACGGGTGACTCCGAAAGAAGGCCGAAGGCATGCCCTCGTCGGGCGGAGCCTTAAGTGCGCGTTCAGGATCGGGGCGTCAACACGGAGAGGCGCCGCCGCCGATCGGTCCCTGACGTGTTCTGCCGCACGTCGGCGGCCGGCGCAGACTGGCTAACGGAATGGTCATCATTCGAGAGCCACAATTCTCGCAAGTCTACGGTGGCGTAGACGTACTCAATACGGACCTGGAAAACCGGACCGCGCCTTCCCACGTGCCTCGGCACCGGGTGCTGGCTTCGAAGACCGCCCGAATTGATCGCAAAGTCGCCGCAGAGATGCTTGCATTGACGCTCAGACCATCGATCCCCGCCGCTCCTGGATTGAGCCCGGCGGCGGCGATCTGAACGGTCCAAAACGGTTCGGAAGGACGAGTACCCATGGAAACCGAAGCTCTGGAACGGCCCGCGGATCTGACGATCTGGCGCACGGCCTCGGCGAGCACCCCGCTGGCGCAGCCCGAGGCGCTACGACACCCTGCGCGAGGCGATCGCCGCAGCGGCCGGCGCCCTGGCCGACCCGGCCAAGCAGCCCTGGATCATCACCGAAGAGGGCGAGATCCTGTCGCCGAACTGGATCCGCACCTACCTGAACTGACGCTCCGTCGACCCGAAGAACGGGGATACCGGGGATGGCGGCGGGAAGCCCCGCCCCGGTACCCCGCGGGGTTACTCGGCGGCATCCGACTGGCGGAACCCCTCGATCCCGACCTGATCGGGATTGATCGCGTGCAGCGCCCGCCGGGCGGCCTCGAGGGGGTGCTCGGCCTCGATCCGGACCGAGGTCAGATCCGGGCTCTTGTAGACCGTGACGATGGTGTCCATCACCTCGGTCAGCGTCGTCCGCTTGTCCTCCGGCGCGGCGATCAGCAGCTGGAGCCCCCAGGCCCGGTAGAGATCGACCAGCGCCTGGCTGTTGCGGACATCGAGCTTCGAGAACGCCTCGTCGAGGAGGCACAGCCCGAGCCCCGGATTCTCGTCGCCCGGCCGGTCCCCCGGGTAGTAGGCGCTGGCCAGCGACGCGGCGATCGCCACGTAGAACGGCGCCTGGGCCTCGCCCCCGAGCCGCGCAGCGCCCGCGCCGACATGGTGGTGCGGTTGCCCGCCCGGTCGCGCATCCCGATCTCGTACACGAAGTAGTTGCGGTAATCGGCCAGCCGCGCCGCGTCCTCCTGGCCGGCGATGAGCGCGGTGATCTCCTCCAAGGCCGCCGCCATCGGTCCTTCGGCCTCCCCGGCGAGCAGCGCCTGCGCGGCCTCGGGTGAGCGGGCCGTCTCGGTGGCGAGCGCGTGGACGGCGGCGTAGCGGCGGTCCACCGCCGCCTCGAACGCGTAGGTCTGGCCGGTGAAGCTGCGCGCCGAGAGCCGCTCGTTGAGGGCCGCGAGCCGGGCATGAACCCGCTCGAACCGGTCGGCGAGGCGCGTCAGGAGGTCCTCGGTCATCAGCCGGCGCATCTCGACCTCGGCCCGCTCGGCCTGCGCCCGGTAGCGGCGGAGTTCGTGCCCTTCGACGGCCCCGTATTCCCGCCGCACCCAGGCGAAGCCGTCGATCGCCGGGGCGTCGCCGCCGGACGCGAGGGGTTTTCCACCCGCCACGCGGCGCAGGCTTCGGCCAGTTCCCGCTCGGCGATCCGCCCGTGCGAGCGGGCGGCCTCCGCGGCGTCCCGGGCGAGGCCGCGCTCGGCGGTGACCCGGGATCCGGCCGCCTTGACGTCGAGGCCCGCGAGATCCCGCCGCGCCTGCGCGACCACGCCGAGGTCGAACGGTTCGGAGCGGGCGAGGCGCACCCGCGCGGCGTCGCCCGCACTCAGCTGGCGCAGGGCCGCGCGGCGGGCCGCCAGGGCGGCGCGGACGGCCTCGCGCATCGGCCCCATCCGGGCGCGCAACGCCGCCTCGTCGGCGAGCAGCCGGTCGAGCTTGGGTTCCAGCTCCTCCGCGAGTTCCCGCAGGTAACCGACCCGCTCGGTGGTCAGCGCGGCGATCTCGGCGGTAAGCCCGGCGGTGTCGCGCTTCTCGATGCCTTCGCGCTCCGTCTGGAGGGTGCGTCGCCGTCCGTCCAATCCGTCGAGTTCGGCCCGCAGGGCCTCCACGTCATCGAGGCCGCGGGCGATGCGCGCCCGGACCGCGGCGGCCGTCCGGGCGGCCTCGCGCAGGACCGCCGCCTCGCCGCGCAGGCGGCGCGCCTCGGCCACCGCGATCTCGTGGGCGCGACGGCTGTCGGCGGTCGGCCCGCGATGGCCGCGGGTCATCAGGAGGTCGACGCTGCGGGTGACCGAATAAGCCATGCCGGCCGTGGTACGGCCGCTCGGGGCCACCGCCCGGGCGAGGCGGGCGAGTTCGGCGTCGTCCCGGGCGAGGTCGTAGCCCCCGAGCCGGACGCCGAGGAACGCCTCCGCATGCGGGTCGCTCGTCTCGATGACGGTGAGCGGCCCGTCGTCGTAGCGGCGCGCCCGCTGCTTGGCGGTGTCGGTGGTCTTGACCAGGATGCAGCGGTGGAACCGGTCGCGGCCCGACTGGAGCACGCCGAGCGCCTCGGTCAGCCGGTCCGGGGCGACCACCAGGGCCTCGCGGGCGCGCCCGAGCAGGCCTTCCAGCGCCGGCCCCCAGGTCGGGTCGACGATCTCGGCCAGTTCGCAGATCGGCACCGCCGCGATGCCGCGACGCTCCAGCTCGCCGCGGAAGGCCACCGTGTCCGAGGAGAGGCGCGCGGCCGGGCCGGGGCCGGTGCGCGGCGCCGTGCGCTCGGCCTCGCTCTCCTGGGCACGGGCCTTCAGGGCCGCATCCTCGGCGGCGCGCTCCAGGACCTCGTCGAAATCGGGCAGGCGCGCCAACCCCACCATCAGCTCGGCGAGGGGTCCTTCGGGGCGCAGGATCTCCTCGGGGAGGATTCCCGGCGCAGGCCCGCCCGGGCGCAGGCCTCGGTGAGGCGAGCCGCCGGCGGGCAGCTCTGGCGCAGGATCGGCGCCACCGGCTGGAGCTTGGCCATCTGGCCGACCAAGCCGACGAGATCGCCGATCCGGCCGATCAGCTCCTTCCGGTCCCGCTCCAGCATGGAGAGGCCCAGTGTCGAGGCGGCGAGCCGCCCCTCGGCCGCACTCGCGGCGGCGAGCGCCTTCTTCTCGGCGATCTCGCCGTCGATCTCGCGCACGTAGCCGCGGCTCGCCGCGACGCGCTCGCGGGCGATGCGCAGGGTGTCGGCGCCCTCGCGCAGGCGTGTCCGGACGGCGATCAGATCGAGGCTGCGGCGGCGCAGCTCGGCGCTGGCCGCCCGCAGATCGTGGGTCGCAGCGGCGAGGACCGCCTCGCCCCAGGCCTCGTAGCGGTCGCGCAGGCGCCGCAGGCGGCCGAGGCGGCTCTCCAGCTCGGCGATGGTCTCGAGGAGGCGTCGCCAGTTCGCGATCGAGTGGCGCACGCGCTCGACGTCGAGGGGCTCCGGGTCGAGCACGAAGGCACGCACGAAGGCGCTGGTGTCGAAGATCGGCTTGAACGCCACCGCGTTGGCGAAGCTGCGCAGGAAGTGGCGCGGCTCCGGCGCCGGCGCGCCCTCCCGCAGGGAGGCGAGGACATCGGCCGTGAAACGCTCGCCCGAGGTCCGGTACTCGGTGAAGCTCGACGCGCGGGCGCGCAGGTCGGCGGCGATCTCGGTCCACGGCGCCGTGTAGGTGCCGCCGGGCGCGGTGCGGGCGTAGTCGGCGACCTCGAACCGGTGGCCGACCGCGATGAAGCGCGACAGCACCGTCTCCTTCGGCTCCGCGGCCCGGGCCGCCAGCGCCAGCCCGACCGAGACCACGCGGCCGGAATCGGGATTCTCGAAGACCAGGACCAGCACCGTCTCGCAGGATTCCCGGGTCGGGCGGCCGCCCTCCGCCGGGTCGCTGATCCAGCCCAGGCAGTAATCGCGCACGGTGCGCGCGCTACGCCCGGAGGCCGAGGCGTTGAGGGCGAGGCGGCTGGCGTTGTTGCCGGCCAGCACGGTGCCGACCGCGTCGAAGATCGTCGACTTGCCGGCGCCGGTCGGCCCGACGAGCGCCGCGGCGCCGCGCAGGCGGATCTGCTCGCGGCGGATCAGGTACCAGTTCGAGAGGGCGATGTCGGTGAGGACGTACACGATGTCGGTGAGCCGGACCGGTGACGGAGTGAAGGACCGGTCCAGTTGGCCGGACTCGGCCGCGTATGCAAGCCGACGCACACGCAGGTCTGAAGCCAGATTCCACCGCAGGTTATGACACTGTTAGCAGACGATGCTCATGTCCTTCCGGTCTCGTCCGTACGACCGGAATTGACCGATGCGTCTCAGTCTCAAAGCGAAATTAAGCGGCCTCTTCGCCCTGCTGCTCCTGGCGGCGATCGTTCAGGGCGGCGTCACCCTCTACAAGATGCAGGTGGTCGACCAGCGGCTCGCGGAGCTGATCGACAACGCCGTGCCGTCGATCAACGAGGCCCAGTCGATCAACGCCCTCGTGATGCGGTCGCGGCTGTGGCAGTTCCGCTACGTGACGGCGGATAGCGAGGCAGAGCGCGCGACCAGCCTGAAGAACGCGGACGAGCTGATCCGGAATCGCCAAGCGAAGGTCGAGTCCTACCGCACCCTCGTGGCCTCGAAGGAGGAGCAGACGCTCTACGACGACCTGCTCGCCAAGCTGACGGTGCAGCAGGCCGACTGGGACCGCCTCCGCGCCTTCCCGGCCGATCAGCACGCCCAGGCGCTCGCTTATTTTCGCGGCCCCATGAACGCCGACTATCTCGCGGCCTCGACCGCGACGCGCGCGCTCGCCGACCTGAACATCAAGACCGGCGAAGCGGCCGGGCGCACGGCCCGCGACAGCCAGGCCGACGCGGTCCGGGCCACCATCATCAGCCTGATCGTCAGCCTCGCGATCGCGCTGGGCGCCATGCTGTACGCCTTCACGGGCGTGTCACGGCCGCTCGCCGGGATGACGCTGTCCATGCGGCGCCTCGCCGACGGCGACACGCAGGCCGAGATCCCCTACGCGGCGCGGCGAGACGAGATCGGCGCCATGTCGGCGACCGTCGCGGTCTTCCGGGAGAACCTGCTGCACGCCCGCGCCCTGGAGGCCGAGACCGCGCAGGCCCGGGCCGGCGCCGAGGCGCAGCGCCGGCAGGCGACGCGCGAGCTCGCCGACCGGTTCGAATCCGCCATCGGCGGGATCGTCGGCTCGGTGACGTCGGCGGCGACGCAGCTCCAAGCCACGGCCCAGAGCCTCACCGCGACGGCGACGCAGACGGCGGACCAGTCCACCAGCGCGGCGGCCGCCGCCGAGGAGGCCTCCACCAACGTGACCACGGTCGCGGCGGCCGCCGAGGAGCTGGGCTCCTCGGTCAACGAGATCGGCCGCCAGGTCGGCTCCTCGGCGGATCTGGCGCAGGCCGCCGTCCGCGAGGCGGCCGCCACGGCCGACCTCGTCCAGGCGCTGAGCACCGGCGCGCGCCGGGTCGGCGAGGTGGTGGACCTGATCTCGGCGATCGCCAGCCAGACCAACCTGCTGGCGCTGAACGCCACGATCGAGGCCGCCCGGGCGGGGGCCGCCGGTCGCGGCTTCGCGGTCGTCGCCACCGAGGTCAAGGCGCTGGCCGACCAGACCGCCAAGGCCACCGCCGAGATCTCGGCCCAGATCGCCCAGATCCAGGGCTCGACCGGCCAGGCCGTCCAGGCCATCGACGGCATCGCCGGCCGCATCCGCGAGATCAGTGGCATGGCCGACTCCATCGCGGCGGCCGTCGAGGAGCAGGGCGCAGCCACCCAGGAAATCGTCCGCAACGTCGCCGAAGCGGCGACCGGGACCGAGTCCGTCACCGCCAATGTCAGCGGCGTCGCGGGCGCCGCCGAAGAGACCGGTGCGGCCGCCGCGCAGGTGCTGGCCTCTGCCTCCGAGATGGCTCGCCAGGCAGCCCATCTCGGCGGCGAGGTCGAGCACTTCCTGGCGACGGTCCGGGCGGCCTGAACCGGCACCGGCGGGCGGCTTCCGGGCGACGCGCCCGGTTGCCCGCGCCGTCGCGGGTGCGGGGCGCAGACCCAGGGTCACGCGTCTCCGGGGCGATCGGCGAAAACGGCCTCGACGGGCGCCGGCCTCAGACCTCCCCGGCTTCGGACCACGCCCGGAGGCGCTCCATCCATGCATCGGAGGCCAGCACCGTCAGCCCGGGCAGGAGCGAGAGCGGGGTGACCCGCTCGACCCGGTCGCGCTCGCCGAGGCGCAGGCCGCCGCGCTTGGCGTAGAGGCGCAGGATGTCGGCGAGCCGGCCCTCCTCGGGGGGCTCGTTGCGCGCCACCGTGCGGATCTTCTCGACGATCTCGTCGGTGGTGCAATCCACGATCCCGTCCGTGCCGGCCCGATGATCGCGCAGGCCCTCCTCGTAGAGCAGCCGGAGCGCCAGAAGCACCAGCGTCTCGTCCTTGCGCAGGCGCTCCGAGACGATGTCGTGGCGGGGTGCGTCGGCGGCCGGGCTCAGCGAGACCATCTGGTCGCGGTGCGAGACGGTCAGCGCGTAGCCCAGGCAGGCGAAATAGTCGGTGAAGAACGGCGCGTAGTGCCGGGCCAGCTCGTAGGAGCGGCCGATGCCCTGGGTCTCGGCGTAGATCACCTGCCCCTTCAGCAGCACCTGGAGGGCTCGGCTCAGTTCCTCCGCATCGGGAGCCCGGGCGCCGGGCGGCGGCGGTTCGTCGCCGTCGATGATCGCGCGGAACCCCTCAAGCATGGGGGCGGCGCTTCAAGAGGAAATCCGGGCAGTCCAGCCAGCCGTTGGCGACCCGCTCGGGCAACCGGGTGACGGCATAGCGGGCGCCGAGCTTGGCGTCGAACAGCACCTCGATCTCGCGCAGGCGCTGGAACACGATGAAGTCGTCGACGCCCGCGATCACGATCTGCGACCCGCGCAGGGTCACGGCCTTGCCGAGGCGGGCCTCTACGAAGGCGCTCATGCTCTCCGGCGTCACGGTGGTGCGCCGCCGGAACTCCGCCTTGGCGGCCGCGAAGGCGTCGACCACCGGATCGTCCTCGATGTCGGGCAGGGGCTCCATGTCGATGGCGGACTTGCGCGCCCGCGGCGCCTGGAGATGCGCGTGCCCGATGGGCGGGCGCAGCAGCGAGACGTCGCCCGGCACCTCGGGGGCGATCTCCGACCCGCCGACGGTGCGCAGCATCGCGGCCACGCGCTCGACCCCGCTCGGATCCGGGCGGTCCATCACGTGCAGAGTGGAGGCGATCCGGCGCTCCAGGCGCGCCACCACGGCGTCGACGGCGTCGAGGTGATTGTCGAGCCCCTCGAACACCGACAGGATCTGGGCGAGATCCGCCCGCACCGCCCGCTGCGCCGTTTCGAGGTCGGCGCTCCGCCCCTCCCGGATCAGGCCCTCGGCCAGCGCCCGGACGGTGAGGGCGTCGCGCAGCGCCCGGCCGGCCTCGCGCACCACGCTGGCGCGGAAGCGGAACGGGTTGAAGCGGGTGTGCAGCGTCCGGTAGTCGCTGATCAGGTGGCGCTCGACGAAATCCTCGAAGAACAGCCGGAAAGTCTTCGCGCGGTCGGGCTCGCGCAGGATGCGTTCCTCGACCTTGCGCATGCCGGCGGCGAGGCCGCGCACGTGGGACAGGAAGGCCGCCGCGCCCCGGGCGGCGTTGGACAGCGCCTCGCTCCGGTTCGACGGATCCGACAGGGCGCTCTCGAGGCCGCCCAGCACCTCCAGCACGGCGCCGCCGTAGGAGCGGGTCTCGCCCCGTTCCAGCCGCGACAGCTCTTCCAGGAGGAGACGGGCCTCGGGGTCGAACTCCGCCACCGGGACGTAGCGCTCGCGGCGCTCGATCAGCCAGCCGGTGTCGAGGAGGCGCCGGTAGAGGGCCGTACGGCGCTCGGTCGGATCGGCCGAGATCGCCTCGTCGCCGCTGACCTCGGGGTCGCTCCAGCCGGCGGCGAAGTCGCCGATCTCGGCGAGCAATTCGGCCTTGCGCACCGGCTCGGCCCCGAGGACGCGCCGGTGCAGGTGCAGGAGCAGGGCCGCGTTGAAGCCGCGGCTCGGCGAGGCCAGCGGCTTGAACAGCTCGTCGGACAGCTGCGCGAACAGCATGTTCTCGTGACTCTCGCCGCCGCGCAGCCGGACCCTTTTACTTCGCGCCGAGCAGTTCGACGTCGAAGATCAGCGTGGCGTTCGGCGGGATCACGCCGCCGGCGCCGCGGGCGCCGTAGCCGAGCTGCGGCGGGATGATCAGGGTGCGCTTGCCGCCGGTCTTCATGGTGGCGACGCCCTCGTCCCAGCCCTTGATCACCTGGCCGGCGCCGAGGGGGAAGCTGAAGGGCTGGTTGCGGTCGCGGGACGAGTCGAACTTCTTGCCCTTCTTGCCGCCCTCGTCGAGCCAGCCGGTGTACTGGACGGTGACCTGCTGGCCGGCCTTCGGCTCAGGCCCGGTGCCGACAACCTCGTCCTGATACTTGAGGCCCGACGGGGTGGTCACGGTCTCGGCAGTGGCGGCTGTGGTCATGGCGATCAACGCGGCTCCGAAGAGGGGGACAGGCGAGGCATGGTATCTCCCTGGAACCGGCGCCGTGCGCGCCGGCCGTCGGGAGGCCTTCTATCGCCTCGAACCGATCCAGGCCAGGGAGACCGTCGGCACGGGCCTTTGGTGCCGTTCAGGCGGCCCGGACGCCGGCGAGGAAGCGCCCGACCTCGGCGGTGAGACGCTCGGACTGGGCCGAGAGTGCGGAGGCTTCATCCAGAACCCTGGACGCCGTCGCCTCCGTCGCATGCGAGGCCTCGGCCACGTCGGCCATGTGGCCGGTCACCGCGGCCGCGCCCTGGGCCGCCGCGGCGACATTGCGGACGATCTCCTGGGTGGCCGCGCCCTGCTGCTCCACGGCCGCCGCGATCGAGGCCGCGACGCCGTTGATCTCGCGGATGCGGGCGGTGATCGCCCCGATCGCCGACACGGCGTCCCCGGTGGAGACCTGGACCTGGGCAATCTGGCTCGCGATCTCGGCCGTGGCCTTGGCGGTCTGATCCGCGAGCGCCTTCACCTCGGTGGCGACGACCGCGAAGCCCCGGCCGGCGGCACCGGCTCGGGCCGCCTCGATCGTGGCGTTCAGGGCCAGCAGGTTGGTCTGATCCGCGATGGCGGAAATCAGGCCCACCACGTCGCCGATCCGGACCACGGACTCGCTCAAGGCATGGACCTGGGCGCCGGTCCGATCGGCCTCGACGGCGGCGGTCTTCGCGAGGCGCGCCGAGCCGTCCACCTGTCGACCGATCTCCCGCACGGTGGCGCCGAGTTCCTCGGCGGCTGCTGCCACTGTGTTTACGTTGCGCGCCGCCTCCTCGGCCGCCGTGGCGACGGTCGCGGATTCTGCCGGCCGTTCCCGCCGCGGTGGCCGTCATGGTCCGGGCCGTGGCCTGCAGTTCCGCGGCGGCCGACGACACGCGCCCGACGATGCCGCTCACAGCCTGCTCAAAACGCTCGGCCATCGCGCGCATGCCGGTCCGGCGCCGCGCGTCGGCCGCCTGCCGGGCCTCCTCCGCCTCGGTTTCCAGCGCGCGGGTGCGGATCAACGTGTCCTTGAAGACCTGCACGGCCCGCGCCATCGCACCGATCTCGTTGTGCCGGCCCCGCCCGTGGACCGCGACGCCCACATCCCCCGCCGCGAGAGCCTCCATCGTGGCCGTCATCGCCCGGAGCGGCCGAAGGACGCCGCGGAACAGGACGAACACGCCGAGCACGACGAGGAGCAGGGTGGCCAACAGGGCTGCCCCGTCGCGAAGCAGGACACGCCGCGCCGCGCCGGAAAGAATCTCGGAGCGTCCGATCATCGCGTCGAGGCAGACGAAGGCGAGGTCGACAAGGGTGATCTGCTCGGGCGTGTCGAGCTTTCGGGCCTGCGCGAGTGTCAATCCCGGCGGCTCGCCTCGGCTCAGGGCGTTCGCCACCGCGCGTCGCCGGGCCAGGGGGCACCCTCGAAGTTGTTGATCTCGGCCCGGCGGAACGCCGCCCGAACCGCCTCCGAGGCTCCGGCAACGGACTCGGTGGCCGACTTCCAGGCGGCGTCGAGACGTCCCCGCTCCTCGGCCGCCGCCAAAGCGTCGTCCAGCGACCAGGATGTCCCGGCCGCCAGGGAGGTCTGCACCCGCAGGGCGACGGCGCCGTTCGCCATGCGCGCCGACCAGGCCGCCCGCTTGAGGGCGAGGTCTTGCCGGAGGATGGTGGCGGACAAGCGGATCGACGCGTCCACGGCGTCGTTCGTGGCGATCAGGGCCTCAAGCATCTCCTGGAAGGCGGCCTGCGCCTCGGCGGCCACCCCGGCCTCGCGCTGGGTCCGGGACACGCGCAGGGCCGTGTCCACAGGCGGGCGGAGGCGGTCGACGCGGTCGCGGGCGGCGTGCAGACGGCCGAGCGTCGCCGTGACCGCCGGCAGGTCCAGCGCGCTCAGGAGGGACCGGCCCTCGGCGAACCCAGCGATGGCCCGCTGCCTGTCCGCGTAGAGCGACGCCAAGGTCTCCGGTTCGACAGGCTCCGCAGCGGCGAGGAATTGCAGGGTCGCGCCGCGCTCGAAGCGAGTCACGTTCAAGGTCTGGAGCAACGCACGGCTCGCGCGAACCAGGGCGATGACCCGCTCCGCCTGAACCGCCTGCCCGTGCCCATCCCGAACGGCGCTCGTCGCGAAGCCGAGCAGGATCAGGCCCATGGCGACGAGGACCGCACACAGCGTCGTCCGGATCGACAGGTCGCGCACCCGGATCATGCCCCGACTCCGACCGCCCGTGAAACCGAGCACGCGGCAAGATCATAGCAAGATCTTCCAGGACACAATCCGCGCGGCCGTTCGTTTGATGCTACGTTTTTAATCCGACATGGCAATCAAGCAAAAATTTTAAGTTTTTAATACTGAGTAATTATCAGGCCATGCCGTCAAGATGCGGCAAAATAATTTAGACTTGATCGGTAATTGACGTGTGCAAAATTTTTTCACCTGCGCGCGGGGTCGACCTCCCCACGTGCATTCAACCCGGGATTTGGGCCGAGCGAGCGGCGGCGGTGTCTCGTTATCCGGCCAGAAGACCGGCGAGGTGTGCGATCAGCCGGCGGGCGACCTCGTCCTTGCCGAGGCGCGGCCAGGTCTCCACGGCGCCGTCCCGCCCGATCAAGTGCACCGTGTTGTCGACGCCGCCCATGACGCCGCCCTCGGCCGAGACATCGTTGGCCACGATCAGGTCGCAGCCCTTCCGGGCGATCTTCGCCCGGGCGTGTTCGAGGACCGTATCGGTCTCGGCGGCGAACCCGACAACCAGGGGTGGGCGGCCCGCGGGCAGATGCGCGATCGTGGCGAGGATATCCGGGTTCTCGACCAACGGCATCGGGACGGGACCGGCGCCGTCCTTCTTGATCTTCTTGGTCCCGGCTTCCTGCTCCGGGCGCCAATCAGCCACCGCAGCGGCGAAGACCGCGATGTCGACCGGAAGCGCCGTCTGAACGGCCTCCAGCATCTCCCGCGCGGTCTCGACCCGGACCACGGCGACGCCCGGCGGGTCGGGGATCGCCACCGGACCGGAGACGAGGGTCACGGCGGCGCCGGCCGCAGCGGCCGCGGCCGCGATGGCGTGGCCCTGGCGGCCCGAGGAGCGATTGGCGATGTAGCGGACCGGATCGATCGGCTCGTGGGTGGGGCCGGAGGTCACGAGCACATGCCGGCCGGCCAGGGGCCTGTCCCGGGCCGCGAGCCCGAGCATCCGCTCCAGCGCGTCGGCAATCTCGTTGGGTTCGGCCATGCGGCCCGGTCCGGATCCGGGCTCCGCCATCCTGCCGGCGTTCGGGCCGACGATCCGGACGCCGTCGCCCTCCAGCACCGCGCGGTTCCGGCGGGTGGCGGGGTGCGCCCACATCTGGACGTTCATGGCCGGCGCGATCAGGATCGGCAGGGTCGTGGCCAGCAGGATGGTGGTCGCGAGGTCGGCCGCGTGGCCGCCGGCCATCCGGGCCATCAGGTTGGCGGTGGCGGGCGCCACCACCACGGCATCCGCCTGACGGGCGAGCTTGATGTGGCCGATCTCGGCCTCGGAAGCCCGGTCGAACAGGTCGGTGTGTGACCGCTCCCCGCGAGCGCGGCGGCCGCGAGGGGCGTGACGAATTCCTGCGCCCCGGCGGTAAGCACCGGGCAGACGCTGGCGCCCCGCTCGCGCAGGCGCCGGATCAGGTCGAGGGCCTTGTACGCCGCAATGCCGCCGCCGATGACGAGGAGGACACGGCGGTTGGCGAGGGTCTCGATCATGCCGGCGACCCTCAGCGCGCGGGCGTGCGCGCGTCAAGCGGCGTCAGGCCGCCGCCGAGACGGCCGGCGCCTTCAGGCCGCCGAACCGGCGCTCGCGGCGTCCGAACTCGGCGACCGCCTCCGCGAGGTCCTGGGGTCCGAAATCGGGCCACATCCGCTCGGTGAAATGCAGCTCGGCATAAGCCGCCTCCCAGAGCATGAAATCGGAGAGGCGACGCTCGCCGCCGGTTCGGATCAGCAGATCGACATCGACCGGCGAGCCGTGCATCGGGCCGGCCACCAACTTTCCGAAATTCTCCCGCGTCAGGTCTTCGCCCTGGAGCCGCTGCGCCGCCGCCAGGATCGCGTCGCGCGCCGAGTAGTCGACGCAGATCCGCAGATGCAGCCGGGTGCCCGCCGCCGTGGCGGCCTCCGCCGCGGCGATCGCATCGGGGATGCCGACCGGCAGGCGGTCCCGCCGGCCGACGACGCTGAGGCGCGTGCCGGTGTGGGCGAGGCGCTGGGTCTCGTTGCGCAGGTACGACCGCAGGAGCCGCATCAGGCCGCCTACCTCCTCGGCGGGGCGCTGCCAGTTGTCGGCCGAGAAGGCGTAGAGCGTCAGCGTGCCGATGCCGAGATCCGGGCAGGCCTCGGCGGTCCGGCGGATGGCCTCCACGCCGCGATGATGGCCGGCGAGCCGCGGTCGGCCGCGCTGCGTCGCCCAGCGCCCGTTGCCGTCCATGATGATCGCGGCGTGCAGGGCGCCCGGCACCGCTTCGCTTTGCATCGTAAAGTCTCCCGGCATAGGCGTGTCGTTGAGGTCTATCGAAACGGGGTTAACATTCCCGGCGGGACCCGGCGGTCTCACGCCGTTTTCGTGGCCGGATCGAGGCCGCGGACACCGGATTCGGGACCGCGCCCGGCGACCTCGGCGGCGTCCCGCACCACCTGTTCCAGCACGCCGAGATAGCCGAGGAAGCGCTGTCGCCCGACGGGAGTCAGGCGGCACACCGTCTGCGACCGGTTCTGCGCGAAACGCTTCTCGAGGCTGACGAGATCTGCCTCGCTCAACACGGCGAGGTGGCGGCTCAGGTTGCCATCGGTGAGCCCGCACAGGCGCTTCAGGTCCGGGAAGGGCAGCCCCTTGGGATGCGCCACCAGGGAGGTGAGCACGCTCAGGCGGGCGCGCTCGTGGATGATCCTGTCGAGCCCCTCGTAGGAGAAACGGCCGTCGGAACGGTCAGCGGTCGTCATCGAAGGCCCGCGCCCCGTGATGAATGATCCCGGCGAGCCACGCCTGGCCGACCAGGAAGGGCAGGCCCATCGTCCAGGGGGACAGTGCCCGCGTCTCGGCCGCGAACGCCAGCACGGTGAGACCGGCGAGGAGGTACCAAGCGCCGACGCCCTGGACCGCCCGCGGCAGGATGCGTGCCGAGGCGAACAGGCCGAGGCCGACCAGAACCTGCCACAGGCCCGGCAGCATCCAGACCTCGCCAGGGGCGAAGCGGGCGATGACCAGGGCGAGGCAGGCCCCGGCGCCCGCAGCGGGCAGGAATACCTCGATGGCGTTCCACACCATGGCGTCGGCCAGTCCCGAATGCAGGCGCCGGCTGCGCCGGACCGCCTCGACGCCGATCATCGCGAACGCCGCTAGGGCGGCCGCGATCCAGAGGCCGAAGAACAGGCCCGTCCGCGCCGTCGGATCGCCGAGCCACAGGGCCTGCGCCGCGGCGCAGGCGAACGCGAGGCCGCCAGTCCCAGCCACGGTGGCCGCGCCCAAGCCGCGAAACGCCGTATCGCGGGCGATCTGCGAACGGATCGCGACGATGTCGGCCAATGCCTTGTCCAGGTCCTGCATGTGCCTCGATCCCACGGCCGCACCATGCTTTGCAGCGCAAAGTATCGGCCGGACATCGTCGTCGCAAGCCGATTCACCCACATCACAGAGGCGGATCTTCCCCGCATCGGCGCCAGGGATCCAGTCGGATTCCGGGCGAATTCTACCTGAAGGATGTATTCACGCCCCTGGCCGCCGCTGAGGCGGATCGTGGCCTTCGTCCTCACCACCGCCCGTGGATCCGGCCAACGGGTACGAAAGTGGTAGAACCGACCGCCGGCAGGGTTCCTGGGAGCCAGGTCTGAGCCCATATTGCTCCCATGCCCGCACCGAAGAAACCGCGCGCCGTTTCCGTCACGGCCTCGTCCGCCAAGGCGTCGAAACCGGAGTTGAAGCCCCTCGACACCTATCTGGCCGAGTTGCTCAACCCGGCGCTGAACCGTAACCGCCCGGCGCCGATCGCACCGCAGGCCGAACCACCCGCGCGGCCGGGGAAGCCCAAGGGCAGGACCGCGAAGGGCGCCCCGCAGGCCGCGACCCGTCGTGCGGAGATCGCCCGCGACGGTTTCGCGGAGGCGCCTCAGGCGGGCTACGCGCTGGGCGACGCGGCGGATGTCGACCCCCGCCTCGCACAGGCCCTCGGCCTGACCCCGCCAGAGGAGGGTCCGGCACCGGAGGGTGCGGACCTGCCGGATCCCGGCGGCGACGGCGGCGCCTCGGCCACGGTGACGGCCCTGGAACGCCTGCTCACCGAGGG
Source organism: Methylobacterium phyllosphaerae (assembly GCA_050632685.1). Lineage (GTDB taxonomy): Bacteria > Pseudomonadota > Alphaproteobacteria > Rhizobiales > Beijerinckiaceae > Methylobacterium > Methylobacterium phyllosphaerae_A. The sequence continues at coordinate 1,484,745 of JBOEFT010000002.1, read as the reverse complement.
CAACCCGCTTTTCAAGGACGGCAAGACCTGGACGCCCCACCGTCCGGAGCGGCCGCAGAAATCCGAGGGCGGCGTCCGGTTCACGCTCAAATCCGAATTCACCCCGGCCGGTGACCAGCCGAAAGCCATCGCGGAACTCGTCGGCGGCGTGCAGGCGCTGGAGCGCGATCAGGTGCTCCTCGGCGTCACCGGATCGGGCAAGACCTTCACGATGGCCAAGATCATCGAGGAGACGCAGCGCCCGGCGCTGATCCTCGCGCCCAACAAGACGCTGGCCGCGCAGCTCTACGGAGAGTTCAAGGCGTTCTTCCCGGATAACGCGGTGGAATATTTCGTCTCCTACTACGACTATTACCAGCCTGAGGCCTACGTCCCGCGCTCCGACACCTTCATCGAGAAGGAATCCTCGATCAACGAGCAGATCGACCGGATGCGCCACTCGGCCACCCGCGCCCTGCTGGAACGCGACGACGTCATCATCGTCGCCTCGGTCTCGTGCATCTACGGCATCGGCTCGGTCGAGACCTACACGGCGATGTCGTTCACGGTCTCGCTGGGCGAGCGGATCGAGCAGCGCCAGCTCATCGCCGACCTCGTGGCCCTGCAGTACAAGCGGATCCAGTCGGATTTCGCCCGCGGCACGTTCCGGGTGCGAGGCGATTCCATCGAGCTGTGGCCCGCCCACCTGGAGGATCGCGGCTGGCGGATCGGGCTGTTCGGCGACGAGGTCGAGAGCATCGTCGAGTTCGACCCGCTCACCGGCAAGACCATCTCCGAGCTGAAGTTCGTGAAGGTCTACGCCAACTCGCACTACGTCACGCCGCGCCCGACGCTGCAGCAGGCGATCAAGGGCATCAAGACCGAGCTGAACGGCCGGATCGAGGAATTGACCAAGATGGGCCGTCTCATCGAGGCGCAGCGCATCGACCAGCGCTGCACGTTCGACATCGAGATGATCGAGGCCACCGGCGCCTGCAACGGCATCGAGAACTATTCCCGCTACCTCACCGGCCGGAAGCCCGGTGAGCCGCCGCCGACCCTGTTCGAGTACCTGCCCGACAACGCCCTGGTCTTCACCGACGAGAGCCACGTCACCGTGCCGCAGATCGGCGGCATGTACCGGGGCGACTTCCGCCGGAAGGCGACGCTCGCCGAGTACGGTTTCCGGCTGCCTTCCTGCCTCGACAACCGCCCGCTGCGCTTCGAGGAGTGGGACGCGATGCGGCCGATGACGGTCCATGTCTCGGCGACGCCCGGCAAGTGGGAGATGGAGCAGACCGGCGGCGTCTTCGCCGAGCAGGTCATCCGCCCGACCGGGCTGGTCGATCCGGTGATCGAGATCCGCCCGGCCCGCAGCCAGGTCGACGACCTGCTGGGCGAGGTCCGGGAAGTCGCGCAGGCCGGCTACCGGACGCTCGTGACCACGCTGACCAAGCGGATGGCCGAGGACCTCACCGAGTACCTGCACGAGAACGGCGTGCGGGTGCGCTACATGCACTCGGACATCGACACCCTGGAGCGCATCGAGATCATCCGCGACCTGCGGCTCGGCGCCTTCGACGTGCTGATTGGCATCAACCTCTTGCGCGAGGGTCTCGACATCCCGGAATGCGCCCTGGTGGCGATCCTCGACGCCGACAAGGAGGGCTTCCTCCGTTCGGAGACCTCGCTGATCCAGACCATCGGCCGCGCCGCCCGCAATGCCGACGCCCGCTGCATCCTGTATGCGGACAACATCACCGGTTCGATGGAGCGGGCGATGGCCGAGACCGAGCGGCGCCGCGCCAAGCAGCTCGCCTACAACGCCGAGCACGGGATCACGCCGCAGAGCGTGAAGCGCGGCATCGCCGACATCCTCAGCAGCGTGTTCGAGCGCGACCACGTCCAGGTCGATACCGGGCTCGCCAAGGACGCGATCACGGTGGGCCACAACCTCAAGGCCGTGATGGCGGATCTCGAGAAGCGGATGCGGACAGCCGCCGCCGACCTCGACTTCGAGGAGGCGGCGCGGCTGCGCGACGAGCTGAAGCGGCTCCAGGCGACCGAGTTGCTGGTCTCGGACGACCCGATGGCCCGGCAGAGCGACGTGGAGCGGGAGGCCGGCAAGTTTGGTCGCAAGGCGCCACGTGGGGCGGGAGGCAGCCGGATCGCCAAGCCCGACCTCGACAATATGGGTCCCGGCACCGACCGGGAGCTGCCGGTGGGCGGCCTTGCGCCGGTCTGGCAGGAGCGGCCGAAGCCGCGCTCGACGCAGGGGCTTGGCGGGCAGAAACCCAAATACAAGGGCGGCGGAGGGCGGCGGCGGGGCTGACCCGGCCGCCGATGCCTCACGCGGCCTCGTAGCCCCGGTCGAGGCCGTGGCCCGATCCGGCCTCGCGGGCATCGACGAGGGCCTGCGCGATCCGGACGACGAGGACGTTGCAGGCCTCGTCGTAGGCCTGGGAATCCGCGCGGACGGCCGCCTCGACGATGGCACCGGCCTGCTCGCGCACGATCTCGCGGGCGGTGCGCAGCGCGTCGGCGTAGGGCTCAAACGGTCGGGGCATCGTCACGCTCCGGAAGCGTCGGGCCTGCGAGCCCGGATTGGCGGCTGGAACGAGCCGCGCGCCGAAACCGTTCCCGCCGCCGCTGGACGTCGATGCCGCATCGGCCCAGATCAGTCGCGATGAGAGATGAGCACGCGATGGCCTCGGACCCGAAAACGCCCCCGACCCTCGACGACGACACCCTGGCCTTCGCGGCCCGGGTCTTCCAGTATGCTCGCATGGGGCACGCGCAGGAGCTTGCCGACCTGTTCGGCCAGGGGCTGCCGGCGAACCTGCGCAACGACAAGGGCGACAGCCTGCTGATGCTGGCCGCCTATAACGGTCAGGCGGACGCGGCCCGTGAGATCCTGAAAGCCGGCGGCGACCCGGAACTCGCCAACGACCGCGGCCAGACGCCGCTCGCCGGCGCGGCATTCAAGAACGATCTGGCGGTGGCGCGGCTGCTCCTCCAGCACGGGGCCGCGGTAAACGGTGTCGGCGACGGCAGCCGCACCGCCCTGATGACGGCGGCGATGTTCGACCGGACCGAGATGGTCGACCTGCTGCTCCAGCACGGCGCCGACCCGGATCGCCGCGACGCCGCCGGCCAGAGCGCGGCCGACATGGCCCGCGCCATGGGAGCGCAGGCGACGCCCGCTCAGCTCGACGGCGCGGCGCGGCGAAAGGCCTGAGGCTCTCGCCAAAGGGACGGATCCGTTCAGGCGCAAGGGTCGCCGCACAGGGGAGCACAGCTTTGTCGCGAGGGTTTCGAGCCGTCCTGCTGGCCTGCCTGGGAGGATCTGTCTCTTTTATTCCAGCATCGGCCGCCGAAACCCCCTGGCCCGCCTTCGGGCACGATCCCAGCAACCGCAACTTCTCCGAGCTGACCCAGATCGACCGCGACACGGTCGGCCGGCTGCGGCCCGCCTGGATCTTCCAGACGGGGTGACCGGCTATTTCCAGGCCCAGCCCGTCATGGTGGACGGGACACTCTACGTCTCCACGACGCAGAACAACGTCGCCGCGCTCGACGCTCGCACCGGCAAGCCCCTCTGGACCTACACGCACAAGCCACGGACGGACAAAATCTTCGGGCCGCCCTCGAATCGCGGGCTCGCCGTTTCGGAGGGCCTCGTCTTCGAGGCGACCATGGACGGGCGGCTGATCGCCCTGGATGCCAAGAGCGGCCGGGTGGTCTGGGACAGGGAGGCCGTGCGGCCGGAGGAGGGCGAGAGCGAGACCGCCTCCGGCCTGGCGGCGACGCTCGGCGGCAAGCCGGTGCAGGGATCGAGCCGGCTGGGCTTCAAGATGCCGCCGCTGGTCGCCGACGGGCTGGTGATCGTGGGCGTCACCGGGGCGGGCTACGGCCTCCACATCGAGGACGCGGCGGGCGGCCTCGACGGCGGCGCGGTGGTCGGCATCGAAGGCGGCTACGGCCGGCGCGGCTGGCTCGCTGCCTACGACGCCAGGACGGGCGAGGAGCGGTGGCGCTGGTACGTCACCCCGTCGGAGGGTTGGGAGGGCGGCTTCGTCGAGACGACCGCCGACGGCACGCCCCTCCACCGGGACATCGCCGCCGAGAAGGCGGCCGCGCCGGCCAACCGCGACGCCTGGCGCGTGGGCGGCGGCTCGCTCTGGATGACGCCGGCCTACGATCCCGACCTCGGCCTGATCTTCTTCGGAACCGGCAATCCGGCGCCGCAGAATTTCGGTCTGTCGCGCCCGGGGGACAATCTCTACACGATGTGCCTCGTCGCCCTCGACGTGAAGACCGGAAAGCTGCGCTGGTACGACCAGCAGGTGCCGCACGACGAATGGGGCTACGACGTCGCCGCGCCGCCCTTCCTGCTCGACGGACCGAACGGCACCAAGGCGGTGGCGTCCGCGAGCAAGACCGGCTGGATCTACGTCCACGACCGCGCGACGGGGACGCTCATCGAGCGGTCGGCGCCGCTCCTCGAGCAGAAGAACCTGTTCGCGCCGCCGACCCCGCAGGGCACCGTGGTGGCGCCAGGCCCCCTGGGCGCGGTCTCGTGGCCGCCCACCGCGTATGACGGGCGCCTCGCCTACGTGCAGGTCCGCCACGGGGCGACGACCTACACGGTCAAGACCGTGCCGGCCGCCGCCGGGCGGCCTGAGATCCGCTACACGGAAACGAGCGAGGCGAAGGGCGAGCCGTCCTTCAGCACGCTGACCGCCGTCGACCTCGCCGATGGCGGCCGGATCGCCTGGAGCGTGCGGTCGGCGAGCCGCCTGTCGGGGGGCACGCTCGCGACCGCCGGCGGGCTCGTCTTCTCCGGCGAGGAGGACGGCCACCTCGACGCCCACGATGCCCGGGACGGCCGGGTGCTCTGGCGCTTCCAGTGCGGTGCCGGGATCAGCGGGCCGGCCATGACCTATGCACTCGACGGCAAGCAGTACGTGGCGGTGGCGGCCGGGGGCGCGTCGTACACCAAGGCCGCGGGCTTCGGCACCGGCGACGCCTTGCTGGTCTTCGCGCTACCCGATTGACGGCGGCCGAGCGTCCCCGGATCCATCCCGCCGGTTCGGGCTCGGATGTTCAAGCATCCCGGTCGGACATGGGCGCTGGCGGCAGAGCGCGACGCCCCCTCTCCCGTGCGGGAGAGGGTTGGGGTGAGGGACGAGAGGGTACAGGATTGAGCACGCCGCCAGCGCGCGGTCCGAGCGCGCCCGGCCCTGAAGCCGCATTGCTGAGCCAGATGGATGAATCCGCCAGCTGGTTGGGGGAGGCGCGGTCATGGCAGATACGAGCGAGGAGGGCGGCGCGGCGGCCCGGCCGACGGATCACGAGCCGCCGGACTCGCGGTCGACGCGATCACGATCCACCACCCGGTCCTCGTCGGCGACGAGGTCAGCCGCTACGCGTGGCTCCTGACGGTCGGACGCTCCTCCCTGCGCATCCCGGTCGAGGTTTGGCGGCGCGAGCGGGCAAGCGAGGCCACCCTGAAGGTGACCGAGGCGACCTTCGCCTTCGTGGCCATCGGCGACGACCGGCGCCATCAGACAAGGTCGGGCTCTGATCCGCCCTCACGGCCTGGCGATGGCATAGCGGGTGCGCAGGCGCAGGCCGAACACCGCCATCATGAACATGCAGCATGTGGCGTTGTTGCCGTTGTACAGCACCGTCTCGAAGGACGCCGAGACGAGGCCGAGGAACCACAGCCGCAGGAACAGCAGGGTCTCCGCGTCGAGGCGCGTTCCGCCGGCGACGCGCTGCAGGTCGCGCACCGGAGCGAGAACGAAGGCCACCACGGTCAGCGCGAGGAATGGCAGGCCGCCGATCAGCGCGGTGTCGAGATAGGCGTTGTGCGCGTGGTCGACGGTGTTGACCCAGGTCAGCTCCTCCGAGCCGCCATACATGGTCCGCTCGGTCATCCAGAACGCGCCGATCCCCCAGCCGCGCCAGGGCCGGATCATGATGTTGTCGATGGCGAACTGCCAGATCTCGCTGCGCCCCGTGAAGGTGGCATCGGTGAGGAGTGCCCCGACCGCATCCTGGATGGGGGTGCGAGCACCGAGCCGATCGAGATCAGCGAGAACCCGATCACCGGGCCGAGGAGCAGCAGGCGCCGCATCAGGCCACCGGTCAGCACTTGGCACAGGCCGGTCACGACGAGGATCACCGGCAGGAGCAGGATCGCGGTCTTCGAACCGCTCGCGACCAGGAAGCCGGCCGCGAGCAGCACGATCGCCCAGCCGAGGAGGCGGCTCGCCGCCGACGCCACGTAGAGGCCGACGATCACCAAGATCACCATGGCCGCGCCGGCCTCGTTCTTCTGCGGGAAGATTCCGCGCCAGAGGCCGGGGTGGCTCGGATCGGAATTCACGTCGAAGGCCGAGTGGATCGCGAGGTTCGGTACGAAGGCGACCGCGAGGTAGGACGCGAGCACGATCACCAGGGCGGATCCGGCCATGGTCAGGGCCAGCTGCCGCGGCGAGCGGGCCACGATCAGCACGCCCGCCGAGAGCATCGCCGCGATGGCGAAGAGCGCCAGCCGGCGCAGCGCCAGGCTCGGCTCGATGGAGAGCAGCGCCGTCGCGCTGAGCCAGAGGGCGCACAGCACGAGCGGGCGCGTGGCCAGAGGGCGCAGGTGGCGGACGCCGATCCGGTAGATCGCCGCGGCCATGGCGGCACCGGTGGCGAGAAACAGGACCTGCGTCAGCAGGCTGCCGTCTTCGGAGGCGGCGAGGATCGACCGATCCGACAGATCCTTCAGCCAGACGTGGTTCCAGAGGAGGACGAAGACGGACCCGTTCAGGAGGACGCGCAGCGCGTCCGGCAGGTCGCGGCTCGCGACACCGTGCCGCCGGCCGTCGGCCGGGATACCGATCGCCGCATCCGCAGAAGCCATGTCGTCCCACCGCGAAGGCCGCGCTCTGCGGCCGAGGCCATTCTAGCGGCCCGCGGGTCCGGGGCGATGGGAAATCAGGCGCTGCACCCGACGATCGCGCGATAACCTTGATGCGCGCCGGGCTCGTTCAGCGCCGCATCGTGTACTGGGAGCGCCCCGCGGATTGCCGCATCAGGAAGGACGCCATCTCGGCGAGTTCCGGCGCCTTCGAGCGGAAGGTGACGGAGAGCGCCAGGAGCGTGTCCTTGTGGTCGAGCCCGGGATAGACCCGCTCCTGGACGGGGACGTGCTCGGCGCGGAGCTTGGCGGCGAGGCTGACCGTGTGCCGCGGCTTCACCACAGTGTCGGCGTCGCCCGTGGCCAGGAAGGCGGGCGGGGAGAGCGGACCCGCGAAGGCGACCGGCTGCGTTGCCTCCGGATCAGGAGCCTTCCCGAACACCTTGACGGTGGTGTCCTGATCGAACGGCAGGAAGTCGTAGGGACCGGACAGGCCCGCGACCGCCTTGATGACCTTGGGATCGACGCCGGCGGCGACCACGTAGCGCGGGTCGAGGCCGAGCATCACGGCATTGTAGGCCCCCGCCGAGTGGCCCGCGAGCACGATGCGGCGCGGGTCACCCCCGTAGGCCGCGATGTTGTCACGCACCCAGGCGATGGCCGCCGCGCCATCCTCGAGGAAGCCCGGGAACGGCGCCTCCGGGTAGAGCCGATAGTCGGGCAGCACCGTGACGAAGCCCTGCGCGGCGAGGGCGTGCCCGACGAAGGCGTAGTCGTCCTTGGACCCGCTCTGCCAGGAGCCGCCGTAGAAGAACACCAGGACCGGCGCGTTCTCCGCCGCAGCGGTCGGAACGTAGATGTCGAGGCGCCGCCGCGACCCCTCGCCGAACGGCTGGTCCTTCGCGGCGAGACGCCCCCCGGGTCGCGCGGGCCGATCGCGTCGAACAGGGCGAGCGGCGAGGCAGCGGTGAAGCCGAATGCGGCGAGCCCCAGGCAGAGGAGGCTGGCGAACGCGGTGAGGAGTCGTCGTCATATCCCATCCGGTTGTCCCGACCGTGCCATTCCGCACCGCCCTCGGGGCGGATTGATGACGGTCCCGCGGCGGAGCCCGGAAAATCAGGTCCGCAGCACGATGCAGGCACCACCGACCTTGCGGATGCGGATGCAGAGGTCGTCGGCCGCCTGCCGGCTCTGCGCCGGGATGCGGATCCGGTAGAAGGCGCGGGTCCCACGGTTGCGCAGGCGCGTGCCGATGATCATCGGCCGCACCTCGCCGATCACGCCCGCATAGGCGCTCCGCGCGCGATTGAAGCTCTGGAGCGCCAGGGCCTTGGAAAAATTGCCGGCAAGCTGGATGCCCCAGGGGGCGGCCGGCCCCTCGTTGAGGCCGAGCGCGAAGCGGTCGCCGCGGGACGGAATGCGCAAGGCCGCGGTCACCTGCAGGCAGGTCTGCGGCGCGGCCGGTTTCGCGTCCGTCGCGTCCTTGGACTCTGGCTTGGCGGGCGGACCGCCCTCCGGATACTCGATCGCCTTAGCCGGCCCGGTTCGCCAGTCTTCCGCCGGCAGGCCCGTGATGGCGGCGACGTAGGTGCGGGTCTCGGCGGGCAGGCCACCGTCGCCGGCGAGCCACTTGCTCACCCGCGCAGCGCCGCCGTTATAGGCCGCAGCGGCCAGCCCGAGATTGCCGAACTGGGCCTTCAGGTCGGACAGCAGATGGGCCGCGTGCGGGATCGCCTGCTCGGGATCGAACGGGTCGAGGAGACCGCGTTCCCGGGCCGTCCCGGGCATGAACTGCGCGACGCCCTGCGCCCCGGCCGGACTGACGACGCCCACACGAAAGCTGCTTTCGCGCCAGATCAGACGTGTCAGGAACGGGATCGGCAGGCCGCGCGCCTTGGCGGATTCGTCGATGAGCCGGCAGAGTGCCTGCTCGACGGTCTCGGTCGCCCCCTCGGACGGGGCGGCCGAAGCCGGAGATGCGCAGGCAAGGGCGAGGAGCAGCGCGCCGAGGCGCAGGGGCTGGACGGTCACGTCGCGCATGTAGCGACCTGCGGGTGCGGATCAATCCGCGCGGTCAACCTTCCTGGCCGAGCTTCCAGCCCGCCACGCGCCTCGGGCGGCCTTTGCCGGTCGGGGAGAAGTCGCGCACGGCGTTCCTCCAGACCGGATGGCCCACCTTCGCGCTCTGGCGCTCCGGGGCCGGCCCGTCGTAGCGTCCGGGTTCAGAGGGCCGCCATGGCGGCGGTGCCCGAGGAGGAGTCCCGTATGTCCGATCCCGCAACCCTGCGCGGCCTCTCCGGCCTGAGTCCCGCGCCGGCCCGGCTCCAGGGCTCGGCGCTCGTGATGATCGACCTGCAGCAGACCTATCGCGAGGGCGTGATGCGGCTCGATGGCGTCGAGCCGGCGCTGCGCGAGGCGGCGGCGCTGCTGGCGCGGGCGCGCGACGCGGGGATCCCGGTGTTCCATGTCCGCCACGATGCCGGAGAAGGCACGCCCTACGACGTGACGGCGCCGATCGGCCAGATCAGCCCGGAGGTGGCGCCGCAGGGCGACGAGCCGGTGATCACCAAGGCCTACCCGAGTTCCTTCGTGGGTACGGATCTTGAGGCACGGCTCAAGGGAGCGGGTGTGACGGACATCGTCCTGGCGGGCTTCATGACGCATATGTGCGTCAACTCGACCGCGCGGGGCGCCTTCAACCTCGGGTTCCGCCCCACGGTCGTGGCGGCCGCAACGGCGACGCGGGATCTTCCCGGACCGGACGGCCGGGTGGTACCGGCGCCTCAGCTTCAGGCCGCAAGTCTCGCAGCGCTCGGCGACCTCTTCGCCGTGGTGGCGCGCAACCAAGCCGACATCCCGGACTGAGGCGCCCGGACCGCTCGACGTCTCATGGGGCTCAAGCCTGGAGCCGCGCGATCTCGGCGATCACCGCCGCCAGCCCCGGCCGCCGGTCGGGATCCGGCTGCGTACACGCCTGCTCCAAGGCGCGGAGCTCGGGCGGCGGGGCCGCGGAGCGCTCGAGCAGCTCGCCGAGCAGGATGCCGAAGGCCCGGACCTCGATCCGCACGAGCGCCGTGCCGAGCGCCCCATCCGGCAGGGTCGAGGCGGCCCCGAAATCGCTGAGCACGGCCGCGCCGGTCCCGGCATCCCACAGGGTGTTGTGGGCGTAGACGTCGCCGTGGAGCAGGCCGCGACCATGCAGGTGCGCCACCGCCTGGCCGACGGCGCGCGCGATCCGGAGGACGACGTCACCGTCGAGGCGCAGGTCCGGATCGTAGACGTCGCGGCTGCAGCTCGCGAGGCTCGGCGGTCCGGCGAGCGCGCGCCAGTGCGACGGCTGGAGCCGGAGCAGCAGGCCCTGACTGCCGTCCGGATGGCCGTCGAGCCGGCCCAGCGCGCCGGTGAGCGCCGGATGCGTCCCGGCGGCGAGGCAGGCCGCCATCTCCCGTTCGGGCAGGCCGTCGCTGGTCATCGCGCCCTTGAACAGCTTCAGGGCGACGTCCTGCGCGCCGGCGGGATCGCGCCAGGCCGCGTGGAAGATCCGGCCCGACGCGCCCTCACCGAGCAGGTGGCCGACGTTCAGATCCGGCCACGAGACACGCGGCGCATCCGCGGGCTCGGTGATCGGCTCGGCGGGATTGCCCGCATAGGCGACCCAGGCGAGGCGCGGGAGCGTCCCGAGCCAAGGCGGCAGCGCGTCGAGCCGATTGCAGGAGAGCCGGATCAGCTCGAGGTTCGCCGCGCCCGCGAGGCTGTCCGGCAGCGCCTGGATCCGGTTCCCCGCCAGCATCAGCTTCTGCAGGAGAGGGCGTTCGCCCAGGGCGGCCGGCAGCGCCTCGATCCGGTTGTCGGTCAGCGTCAGCCAGCGCAGCGCGCGCGGCAGCGACTCCGCCGGAACCTCCCGGATGCCGCAACCGCGGAAACCCAGCTGGCTCAGCGCGGGGCAGGCGCCGAGCGCTGGCGGCAGGCGCGGAAACGGGTTTCCGGAGCAGAACAGCACCTGCAGGCGGTGCAGGCGGTCGAAATCCTCCGGCAGGTCGGTGAGACCGCCCCGGCCGAGATCGAGCACCTCCAGCGTGTCGGCAAGGTCGAAGACCTCGCGTGGAAATTCCGTCAGCCCGTCGGGCAGCCGCACCTCCCGCGCGCCGTCGAGATCACCGCGCCGCAGGGCGGCGAGGGCTTCGCTCCGGTCCAAGCCTCAGCCCCGCTTGAAGAAGGCGTCGGCCGCGCCCTGCGCCGTCTGCTTGGCAGCCCGCGCCGCCTCCAGCCGGGTGATCTCGGCGCGCAGGAGCGCGACGCGCGCGTCGAGATCCGCGAGGGAGAGCGTGTCGAGGGGCTGCCCGAGCTCGTGGGCGACGGCCTTGCGCGGCCGGTCGTCGTCGTCCCGCACGTCATGTCCTCCCTATAGGAACGCGGTCCCGGGCCCGTCCCAGGCCAGGCCGAGATGGGCCGCCACGGTGGCGCCGATATCCGCCAAGGTGTCCCGCCGACCGATCGACCGGGCATTGACCCCTGGGCCGAAGGCCAGGACCGGCACCTGCTCACGGGTGTGATCGGTCCCGGCCCAGGTCGGATCGTTGCCGTGATCGGCCGTGACGACGGCGAGGTCGCCCGGCGCCAGAGCCGTGAGGATCTCGGGGATCCGGGCGTCGAAGGCTTCGAGCTCCGCGGCATAGCCGGGCACGTCGCGACGGTGCCCGTGCTCCGTGTCGAAATCCACGAGGTTGACGAAGATCAGGCCACCCTCCGGCAGCGACGCCAGCGCGTCGAGCGCGGCCGTCAGGCAGGCCGCGTTGGCGCCCGGCTTGATCTCGCGGCCGGTCGCCCGATGGGCGAAGATGTCGCCGATCTTGCCGACACTGACCACCGTGCGGCCGGCTGCCTCCGCCCGGTCCAGCAGGGTCCGCCCAGGCGGCGCGACCGCGAAGTCCCGGCGGTTGCCGGTCCGGCGGAAGCCGGCTTCCGCCGAGCCGACGAACGGCCGGGCGATCACCCGGCAGACCCGGTAGGGATCGCACAGGCGGCGGGCCACGCGGCACAGGTCGTAGAGCCGCTCCAGCCCGAATGCCTCCTCGTGGGCGGCGATCTGGAACACGCTGTCGGCCGAGGTGTAGCAGATCGGTTTTTCCGTCCGCACGTGCTCGGCTCCGAGCGCCTCGATGATCGCGACGCCCGGTGCGTGGTAATCCCCCAGGATACCCGGGAGGCCGCCCTCGGCGATCAGTGCCCCGGTGAGGTCTGGCGGGAAGGCCGGCCGGGTCTCGGGGAAGTGCCCCCAGGGCTCGGTCAGCGGCAGGCCGGCGATCTCCCAGTGCCCGGAGGGGTGTCCTTGCCGGCGGCGACCTCCACCGCGTGGCCGTAGACGCCGGTGGGCGCCCCGGAGGGCGCGAGGTTCGGCGGGATCCGGCCCGAGGCCCCGGCGGCCGCGAGCCCGAGTCCGAGGGCGGCGAGGTGCGGCAGGCGCAGGGCGCCTGACCGCAAGCCGGCGCGGTCGCCGCGGCCGTCCGCGCACCTGTCCGCGATATGCCCGAGCGTGTCGGAGCCGGTATCGCCGTACCGGTCCGCGTCCGGGGCGCCGCCGATGCCGACGGAATCGAGGACGATGAGGAGCGCGCGCGCCACGGTCAGGCGGGCTCCAGCTCGGCCGGCGCGTCGCTCTCGAGGGCGAAGGCGGCCTTGAAGAGGGCGCGGGTATAGGCGGTCTGCGGGTTCGCGAAGATCGTCTCGGCGGCCCCCTCTTCGACGACGTGGCCGTTCTGCATCACGATCACGTAGTTGGCGAGCGCCCGCACCACCTTCAGGTCGTGGCTGATGAACAGGTAAGCGAGGCCGCGCTCGCGCTGGAGGTCACGGAGCAGGGTCACGATCTGCGCCTGGACGGAGCGGTCGAGGGCCGAGGTCGGCTCGTCGAGGACGACGAAGCGGGGATTGAGCACCATGGCGCGGGCGATGGCGATGCGCTGCCGCTGGCCGCCCGAGAATTCATGCGGGTATCGGTCCATCGCAGCCGGATCGAGGCCAACATCGGTCAGCGCCTTGGCGACCACGGCGCGGCGCTCGGACCGGGCGCGCACCGTGCCCTGGACGATCAGCTCCTCGGCGACGATGTCGGCCACCGACATGCGCGGCGAGAGGGAGCCGTACGGGTCTTGGAAGACGACCTGCATGTCCTTCCGCAAGGGGCGCATCTGCGCCACGCCGTAGCCGTCGATCGCCTTGCCGAAGAACACGATCGGCCCCTCCGAGGCGGTGAGCCGCAGCAGGGCGAGGCCGAGCGTGGTCTTGCCCGAGCCCGACTCGCCGACGACGCCGACCGTCTCGCCGGCCCGGACCCGCAGGGAGACGCCGTCTACGGCCCTGACATGACCGGTGACCCGCCGGAGCAGACCCGATTTGAGCGGGAACCAGACCTTCAGCGGGCCGGCCTCCAGAAGGGGCGCGGCGTCGGCCGGGACGGGATTGGCCCGGCCCTTCGGCTCGGAGGCAATCAGGCGGCGGGTGTATTCGTGCTGCGGATTCGCGAAGACCGCTCGTGTCTCGCCCGTCTCCACGATCCTGCCCTTCAGCATCACGCAGACCCGGTCGGCGATCCGCTCGACGATGCCGAGGTCGTGGGTGATGAACAGCATCGCCATGCCGAGGCGCTTCTGCAGATCGGCCAGCAGCGCCAGGATCTGCGCCTGGACCGTGACGTCCAGCGCCGTGGTCGGCTCGTCGGCCACCAGCAGGTCCGGCTCGCAGGCGAGCGCCACGGCGATCATCACCCGCTGGCGCTGGCCGCCGGAGAGTTCGTGCGGGTAGGCGCCCATGCGGCGCTCCGCGTCGCGCAGGCCCACGAGGTCCAGGAGTTCCAGGATCCGCCGGCGGGCCGCCTTGCCGGTGAGGCCACGGTGCAGCCCGAGCACCTCGCCGATCTGCCGCTCGATCGTGTGGAGCGGGTTCAGCGAGGTCATCGGCTCCTGGAACACCATGGTGATGTCGGCGCCGCGCACGTCCCGCATCGCCCGCTCGGGCAGCTGCGCGAGGTCGCGCCCCTTGAACAGGATCCGGCCGTCCTGACGGGCCGCCCCGTCGAGGAGGCGCAGGATCGCCAGCGCCGTCACCGACTTGCCGGATCCCGATTCACCCACGAGGGCGACGGTCTCGCCCCGGCGAATGGAAAAGCCGATGCCGTCGACCGCGACGGTCTCGCCCTCGCGCGCGCGGAACGCCACGGAGAGGTCCTCGACGGCGAGGAGGGGCTGTGGGTCGGCCTCTGACATGGGCTCCTTATAGCGCGCCCGGCCCCGGACCCTAGCCCATCCGGACAGCGCCGCGCGGTCCCGGGCCGCCAGGGCGCCCGGGACAGGCCGGGCGGCGCGCAGCCGGCGCGGCGCGCGCCTAGCGCGACCCGGGATCGATTGCCGGCAGCTCGTTCGCGGGAAGCCCCGTTCCCGCCTGGGCCTGCGCCCCGCCGGCGCCGCGGGCGCGGTTGGCGAGCGCCACGGTCAGCCGCTCCGCGGTTTCGGGCTGCATCACCGCCAGGACCTCGGACATCTTGCGGGGGTTCATGGCCAGCACGATCGGCACCAGAACGTCGAGGCCGAGCCGGTCGAACACCCGGCCGGCATCCTTGGGCTTCATCGCCTCGTACATCGTGACGATGTTCTTCAGCCCCTGCTTCTCGGCATCCTCTTTCGCCTTCGCGACGGCGTCGACCTTGTCCTCGGCCTTCTTGAGATCGCCGAGACCGGTCTCGAGCTTGCGCTCGGCCTCGCCGAGCATCCGCTCGCGCAGCTCCAACTCGTCGCTCTTCTGGCGCAGGGCGTCCCGCCGGGCGCCGAGCTTCTCCAGCAGCACCCGCTCGGTGGGGAGGCCGGACGCGCGGCATCCGGCGCGGCCGTAGCCTGCGACAGGGTCGGGTCCGGCGCCTTCTCGGCGGCGGTCGCCGGCTCCTCCTTGGCGCCCACCGATCCAGTCGTGACCGGGTCGAGGGGCTCGAAGCCGGTGCGCGCCCGGGCCACGGCCCGCCCGAAATCCGGGAGCGCGCCGCTCTCCGGCAGGCCGGCCTGCAACAGGCTGAGGAGCTTGAGCACGAGCAGGCCCCCCGCCGCGAGCGCCACGGCATCGACGAGGCGCAGGCGCATCGGCCGCACGGGCTTCAGACGCGAACGGCGCAGGGCCGTTACGGCGCGGCGCGGTTTCGGCCTGGGAACGGCCTTGGGAGCCGGTGGGACCTTCGGTGCCTTGACTCCGGTCACGCGGCGCGCGCCCGGACGCGGGCGAGGGCGCGTTCGCTCATGGCGAGGGCCGCCGCGGCCGCCACGCCGAGGCGCTCGCCGTTCGGGCCGGCGGGCTCGGGCCGACGCTCCGCCGGGATCTCCGGTGCAGGGGCCGGCTCCCGCACCGGCTCGGGACGGACCGGCACGGCGCGCATCTGCGCCACGATGGCACCGATGCGGGTGATCACACCCTCGCCGGCCTCGACTTGCAGACGCAGCTCGGCGGCGCGGACGGTGGCGGATTCCAAGCTGGCGTTCAGGGTGCGGTCACCCTCGTCGATCGCGGCGCGCAGGCCGGCGATGGCCCGCTCGGCGGTGCCGGTCGCCACCATCAGGTCCCCGATGGTCTGTCGGAGGGCGGCCTCGTCGCCCTTCATCTGGCCGATGCGGCGGGAGAGCCGGAGGGACGTGATGATGGTCGCCGCCAGGAGGACGGCGACCAGGATGTCGGCGGCGAGGGTGACGAAGAGACTCATGATGGGACCCTCATCGGCCCTAACTATCCGAGCGGTTGTTCATTGAGGCCTCGTAGGCCTGGATCGTCGTGCGCGAGCGGCGCAGGGGCCGCGTGACCTGGACGGCGATGTGCCCGTCGACACGGCCGATCCGCCCCTGGGTGAGCGCCCAGTCGCCGCAGCGCACCGTGATGAGATCCGACGGCTTGGCGTCGAACATCAGCGTCTCGCCGACCTTCAGGCTCATGACCTGCTTCAGCGGCAGCATCATCTCGTGCAGCACCGCGTCCATGATCACGTCGGCCTGCCAGATCTCGGTGGCGAGGTGGCCCTCCCAGATGTGGTCGCGGCCGAGCTTCTCGCCCATGAAGCTCTGGGTGAGCAGTTCACGGATCGGCTCGATCGTCGCGTAGGGGAACAGGATCTGCAGCATGCCGCCGCGCCCGTCGACGTCGAGGCGCAGGCTGATCAGGATCGCGGCGTTGCCCGGGCGCGTGATGGTGGCGAAGCGCGGGTTGGTCTCGATCCGGTCGATGCCGAAGCTCACGGGCGAGAGCGGCTGGAACGACAGCTCCAGATCGCCCAGCACGATCTCCACGAGGCGGCGCACCAGCACCATCTCGATCGACGTGAACGGGCGCCCGTCCAACCGGCTCGACGAGCCGCCGCGCTTGCCGCCGAGCAGCAGGTCGAAGGTCGCGTAGGCGAGGTTCGAATCGACCGTGACGAGGCCGGAATTCTCCCACTGCTCGGCCCGGAACACGCCGAGTAGCGTCGGAAGCGGGATCGCGTTGAGGTAGTCGCCGAAGCGCACCGAGGTGATATTGTCGAGGGTCACCTCGACGTTGTCCTGGAACAGGTTGCGCAGGGAGGTCGACAGCAACCGGATCATCCGGTCGAAGACGATCTCCAGCATCGGCAGGCGTTCGTACTGGACGACGCCCGAATCGACGATGGCCTGAACGCCCCCGGCCCCTGAGGCCGAGAGTTCGCGCATGGAGAACCCGAGGACGCCGTCGATCTCGTCCTGGTTCAGCACCCGGTCGTTGCCGGCGAGTTCGGGGAGGTTGTCGCTCTCCCCGTCCTCGATCATCGTCGCCCATTCGGCGGCGACGTCGCCGGCGTTGCGCGTCGTGCCCTGTTCGGCGAGCGCCGCGCCCCATTCCTCGGCCAGCGACGTGTCGCCGCCCTCGGCGCCCTGCTCCAAGAGGGCCGCCGACCAGTCGTCCTCGGGAAGTTCGTCCTCGGGTTCCATCAGGCGTGCTCGATCGGGGCCGGGCGCGGCGCGGTTTTCGAAGCGTCGAACTTGCTCGCCAGCGCGATCATTGGACGATCACGTCCTTGAACAGCACCGCGTCGACCTTGGCGGGATACAGCGCGATGTTGACCCGCCGGAGCAGTTCCTCGCGCAGTCGGAACAGGCCCACCGAGCTGGTGATGTCGCTGGCGTGCAATTCGCGCATGTAGACCTGCAACGCGTCCTCCACCCGCGGCATCAGCGGCTTGACCTCTTCCTCGACCTTCGAATCCTTGAGTTCGAGGGCGATCCGCACCTTCGCGTACCGGGCCTTGTCCTGCGGCAGCTCCGGACTCAGGTTGAGGACCATCTCCCGCACGTCGACGAAGACCAGGGCTTCTTGCCGTCCGGGCCGACGCCCTTGCCGTCGTCGCCGTGACCCCCACCGTGTCCGCCCCCCTGCGCGGCTTCCTTACTGTCGCCGTGGCCGCCGCCATGCCCCATCATCATGAACGCGCCCGCGCCGCCGCCCACGACCAGGACCGCTGCGGCCACCATGATCATGAGCTTCTTCTTGCCCTTCGGGGCGGCTTCGGCTCCGGCCTCGCCTTCCTCGGCGGAGGCCTTCTTGGGCTTCTTGGCCATGGAATAATGCTCTCTCGCGGGAGACCGCGCGCCAGGTACACCTGGATATCGGAGCAACACGGTTAACGTGCCGTTAAGCAGGCAATTCCTGCCGGGCCAGGTTTGCCGCGGCACAGGCCGGGCCACGCAACCGGATCAGGGCGATCGCGATCAAACCCCTGTCAGGGAACGAAAATGTTCCGATCCTGGGTTTGGCACAGCGGATGCTGAATGGATCGTTGCCGCCACCGCGGCCCGCGAGTCCCAGAGTCCACGATGCAGAATGCCCTCTTCGTCGGCGTATCGAGCCAGATGGCGCTCCAGCGCGAGCTGGACGTGATCGCCAACAACATGGCGAACGTCTCGACCACCGGGTTCAAGGCGCGCAACACCCGCTTCCAGGAATACCTGATGCCGGTGGCGAGCGCGGATTCCTTCGCCCGTCCCGACCGGCGCCTCTCCTACGTGATCGACCAGGGCACGACCCTCGACCTCGGCCAGGGGCCGATCGAGCGGACCGGCAACCCGCTCAACGTGGCGATCAAGGGCGCAGCGTTCATCGCCGTCCAGTCGCCGCAGGGCGAGCGATACACTCGCAACGGCGCCTTCGAGGTCGACGCCCAGGGCGCGCTCGTCACCAGCGAAGGCTACAAGGTCGCAGGCGAGGGCGGTCCGATCACCATCAACCCCCAGGAGACCGGGCTCGCCATCGCGGCCGACGGCACCGTCTCGACCAATCTCGGCATCCGCGGGAAGATCAAGCTCGTCACCTTCGACAACCCACAGCGGCTGACCAACGAGGGCGGCAACCTCTACGCCTCGCCGGAGCCCGCGCGTGCAGCCGGGGTCGACGGGCGCCTGGAATCGGAGGCGCTGGAGCGCTCGAACGTCCGCCCGGTGATCGAGATGACCCGGCTGATGGACGTGAACCGCTCCTACGCCATGGTGTCGAGCCTGATCTCCCGCCTCGACGACCTGCGGGGCACGGCGATCCGCCGCCTCGCCGACGTCGCGTAAGGGGGGCTTGAGCGATGCGCGCCCTCTACTCCGCCGCCACCGGCATGGCGGCCCAGGAACTCAACGTCCAGGTCATCTCGAACAACATCGCGAACCTGCGCACCACCGGCTACAAGCGGCAGCAGGTGCACTTCCAGGATCTGCTCTACCAGAACCTGCGCCGGGCCGGCGCCTCGACCTCGCAGCAGAACACCCAGCTCCCGGCCGGCCTCGCCCTGGGCTCGGGCGTGAAGACCACCTCGACGGCCCGCGTGATGTCGCAGGGCACGCTCTCCTCCACCGAGAAGGACTACGACGTCGCGATCCGCGGCGAGGGATTCTTCCGGGTGACGCTGCCGGACGGCCGCACTGCCTATTCCCGGGACGGCTCCTTCGACCTGTCGGCCTCGGGCCAGCTCGTCACCCGCGACGGCTACCTGCTCGATCCGGCGATCACCGTCCCGCAGACCGCGACCGCGGTGACGATCAGCGCCACCGGCGCCGTGCAGGCGACCCTGCCGGGTCAGACCGCCCCGCAGGCGCTGGGGCAGTTCCAGCTGTCACGCTTCGTCAACAAGGTCGGCCTCGAATCGATCGGCGATAACCTGTTCATCGAGACCGCGGCCTCGGGGCAGGCGCTCAGCGGCCTGCCGGGGGCGGAGGGCTTCGGCAACCTCCAGCAGAGCTACCTCGAGGAGGCCAACGTCAACGCCGTCACGGAAATCTCGTCCCTGATCGCCGCGCAGCGCGCCTACGAGATGAACTCGAAGGTCGTCACCGCGGCCGACCAGATGCTCTCCACCACCACGCAGATGTTCCGCAGCTAACCGCGCGACCCGCACCCGCTTCAGGCTCCTGACCATGTATGCCGGCATGCATCCCGATCCCGATCTCGAGACCCTCGATCTGCCCCGAATCGGCATGGCGGATGCGAACGACATCAGCCCGATCATCCGCCGCGTCCGGCCGAGGGCTGCGCCCCTCGGCTCGGCCGTGATCCTGCGCGCAGTCCTGGCCTTCCTGACCTTCGCGGTCCTCGGTGCCCTGGCGATCCCCGCGATGGCGCAGGCGGACGGCCTGCGCCTGCGCGGCGACGTGACCGCCCGCGGCGACGTCCTGACGCTGGCCGACCTCGTCGAGGGGGCGCCGGAGACCCTGGCCGCACGGCCGCTGTTCCGCTCGCCCGCCCTGGGCGCCACCGGAACGATCCAGACCCGCCGGATCCTCGATGCGACCGCCGCCCTGGGACTCACCGGCCTGGAGACCGGTGGACGGCTGCAGATTGCCGTGCAGCGCGCCGCCCGCCGCCTCGGGCCGCCGGAGATCGAGGCCGCACTCAAGCGCAGCCTCGAGACCGGGTACGGACTCGATCCCCGCAGCGTCGCGGTCCGTTTCGACGGCGATGGCCCGACCCTCCTCGCGCCGGTGGACCTGGAGGACAGGCGGCCGCCCTCGACCTGACCTACGACCCGCGCTCCCGCCGCGTCGCCGGGCTCGTCAGTTTGGGCGAGCGGCAGGCCTCGCTGCGGGTCTCCGGAGTGGTCGTCGAGTTGCGGGAGGTGGCGGTGCTCACCCGGGCGCTCAACCGCGGCGAGCCGGTGAAGGAGGGCGACGTCGTCATGGAGCGGCGTCCCCGCGAGGCCGTCGCCGCCGACGCGCAGGGGAGCGCCACCGCGATCCTCGGCGAGGTCGCCCAGCAGACGCTCGCGACCGGCACCGTGCTGCGGGTCTCCGACACGGCCAAGCCGGAACTCGTCGCGCGCGGCGAGAACGTGACCATCGTGTACGAGACGCCGAGCATCAGCCTGTCGATGCGCGGTCTCGCCAACGATGCCGGTCGGATGGGCGCCGTCGTGAACGTCGTCAACGTCGCCTCCAAGAAGATCCTGCAGGCCACCGTGATCGGCCCCGGCCGGGTCTCGGTGAGCCCGAGCCCCGCAGCTCAGCAGGCCGCCGGCACCGCACCGGTCCAGGCGACCGCATCCCTGCGCTGACCGCCCGCCTTGTACGCGTCGAAGAGTGATTGCCCGATGGCCAGCCGCCTCGTCCTGAACCCGCTCGCCGCCACTCTGATCGCCGCGGCGCTCGGTGCCTGCAACACCGCAGACCGGCTCTCCCAGGTCGGCGCGACCCCGGCGCTGTCGGCGATCGAGGATCCCACGACCCAGCCGGGCTATAAGCCGGTGCGGATGCCGATGCCCGACGTGCAGCCGGTCTCCTACGCGCCGAATTCCCTCTGGCGCACGGGCTCCCGGGCCTTCTTCAAGGACCAGCGCGCCGCCCGGCTTGGCGACATCCTCACCGTGAAGGTCAACGTCACCGATCAGGCCAACATCAGCAACGAGACCAAGCGCTCCCGGGCCAACACCGAGAGCTTCGGCCTGCCGAATGCCCTGGGTCTCGAGAACAACGCGGTCGGCAAGTCCCTCGGCGTGGGCAGCACGGCCCTGCTCGCCGCGACCTCGGCGACCTCGAACGACGGCGCCGGCTCGGTCCAGCGGGCCGAGACCGTGACGACGAACGTCGCCGCTGTGGTCACGCAGGTGCTGCCGAACGGCAACTTGGTGGTCGAGGGCAAGCAGGAGATCCGCGTAAACTTCGAGGTGCGCGAGATGGTCGTCGCGGGCGTGGTCCGGCCCGAGGACATCGAATCCGACAACACGATCGATTCGACCAAGATCGCCCAGGCCCGGATCGCCTATGGCGGGCGCGGCCAGATCACCGACGTGCAGCAGCCGCGCTACGGCCAGCAAATCGTCGACATCCTGCTGCCGTTCTGAGCCGTTTCAGCCCGGCTCCTCCGGCTCCGGCCCACGGGTGACGTCGAGGCCGGAGCCGCTTCCCGGGGCGGCCCGACCTTGACCGGCGCTCCGGTGCGGGCAGCCTCGTAGATCGCCTCCATCAGCACCTGATCCTGCAGGCCCTCCTCGCCGGGGGTGCGGGGCCGCAGGTTCTCCTGGATGCACCGGGCGAAGTGGTCGAGTTCCAGGGCGAACTGGTTCCTGGGGCTCAGGACCTTCTCGTCCCGGGAAGCGTTCTTGCCGTCGCGGTGGCCGATGGTGAGGCGCTGGCCCTGATAGGCGAAGGCGTTCTGGAGATCGATCTCGGCCGTCCCGGTATGCAAGGTCAGGCTCCGCGCCTCGTAGACCCCGTAGCTCGACAGGCATTGCGCGATCACCCCGGACGGGAACCGCAGGGTGAAACTCACCGTCTCCTCGACCTCGCGGAACTTCGGGTCGTCCGAAGGCGCGTGGATCTGGGCCTGGATCAGATCCGGCTCCTCGCCGAGGACGGCGCGCGTCGAGTTCAGGCAGTAGAGCCCGATATCCGGCAACGAGCCGCCCCCGCCAGCGCCTTGCGCAGGCGCCACTGCTCCGGCAATCCGGTCGTCTGCCCGTTGAAGGCCTGGATCAACCGAGGTCGGCCGAACTCGCCGGATCGGGCCAGCCTGATCACCGCACGGTTGTGCGGCTCGTACTGGCAGCGATAGGCGATCATCAATTTGACGTTGGCCTTTGCGCAGGCCGCGATCATCTCGCGGCATTCGTCCGAGGAGACCGCCATCGGCTTCTCGCAGAGGACCTGCTTTCCGGAGGCAGCCGCCGCGACGACGTTGTCCCGGTGCACGCCGTTCGGCGTGACGATGTAGACGGCCTGGACGTTCGGGTTGGCCTTCAGCCGATCCCATTCTTCGTAGCCGTAGACCGCATCGTCGGGCAGACCGTACTGCCGGGCCACGAGCTTGGCCTTGTCGGGGAGCCCGACATCACCGCCG
This sequence comes from Methylobacterium phyllosphaerae, assembly GCA_050632685.1. Lineage (GTDB taxonomy): Bacteria > Pseudomonadota > Alphaproteobacteria > Rhizobiales > Beijerinckiaceae > Methylobacterium > Methylobacterium phyllosphaerae_A. Next base: position 1,462,502 of record JBOEFT010000002.1, on the reverse strand, counting down.
CGAGCCGCGCGCGCTTGGCCTCGCCGAAGGCCGGCAGGATCTCGTCGAGACTGAGCCGCCCGAGACCGACGACGCAGTAGCCGACGCGCTGGCCCGGCGGCTGGGGGGCAGGACTGGGAGCGGGCGGCCGGTCACCGGGACCGCGCCAGTTCGGGAACATCACCCGGCCGCCCTGCACGGCGCCGGTATCGGCCGGGACCGCTGCCGACGGCGGGGCCGCCTGCGCGCCGCCGCCCACGGCGGCTCCGGCGAGGGCGCCTCCGGCCGCGAGGAGGGTGCGTCGTGAGAGCCGGGTGTCGTCCGCCATGTGCCTCGCCGTATCGCCGAATAGAAACGACGACACCGGGAGCGCCGCCGCGTGGACAGGAAGCCGCCGCGGGCGGAACCGTACCCTCGGTGAACGCGGCCCGGATCCAGGCTGTTTCCGTCGCGAAGCGCGGCGCGCCGACGCGCCCGACCGTTCCTGCCGATCGCCAGGCGACGAGGGTTCCTCGTGCCCCATCACGGCAGGGAACGATCAGCTCAAAGGCAATCCGGCAGGGCGACCCCGGCGGGCACGCGGATCCTCACCCCGTCCAAGGATACCTCCCGGACCACGCGGGCGATCTCCGGCACGCGGGCGGCGACGCTAGGCCGGCCTCCGCGGCAGACGCAGCGGCGAGCGGTGCGGCGGAGGTCTCCGCCGCGGTCCTCGACCTTGCTCGGTTGCGCGGGGGACAAATCCCCGCTCGTCCGGAGATCCCCGCTCCGTCCACCCCGACCCTCTGGATACCCTGACGGCGGTCAGGCGGGCGGCGGCGGATCGGGGGCCTCGACCTCGCCACGGCGCTGCAATTGGAGGGCGATGAACCAGCACAGGGAGGCCCAGGCCGCACCGATGCACCAGCCGGCCAGCACGTCGCTCGGCCAATGCACGCCGAGATAGATTCGGCTGAGGCCGACCAGAAGCGTCACGCTCACGCCGAGCGCCAGGACCAGGGCCTTGGCGCGCCGGTTGCGCTCGACGCGGGCGATCAGGGTCGCCAGCGTCAGGTAGGCGATCGCCGACATGGTGGCGTGGCCGCTCGGGAAGCTCGCCGTGAACACCTCCATGCCGTGGGGGACGAGGTCCGGCCGCGGCCTCTGGTAGAAGACCTTCAGGACGGTCGAGACCAGTTCGCCGCTGCCCACGGCGGCGAGGACGTAGAGGCCGATCCGTCGCCGCCCGGACACGCCGAGATAGGCCGCGACCGCGCAGGTCAGGAACAGCACCGTGAAGACGCTGCCGAGTCCCGTGATGTCGCGCATCGTTTCCTCGAGCCAGGGCGGCCCGATCGGGTCGGCGAGGTCGGCCGGGTTGCGCAGGGCGAGCAGGATCTTGCGGTCGAGCGCCGCCGTGGAACCTTCGCCGACTTCGTGGGCGAGGAAGAAGAACCCGTAACCCAGGATGCTCAGGCCGACCAGGGCGACGAGGGGACCGACCTCGTTCAGGCGCAGGCGCAGCCACACCGCCAGGGCGGGCTCGATCAGCCGGTTCTGTCGCAGGTTGGCCGGCGCCCTCATCGGGCGGTCTCCGGGAAGGAGGCGAAAGCCATCACGCGTTGTCTCCGAAGGGCAGGCGGGCGACCGCGTCCCAGGGGCCGCCCCGATAGCGCCAGAGGAGCGTGGCCGGCGCGGCGAAACGGAACGGCGCGAACCCCGCCGACAGGTCGGCGTGGAGCGCCCTGGCCCGATCCGGTGCCACCTTGTTCTGCACCGTGACGTGCGGGCGCCAGCCCTGACGGTCCTGGGCGGTGAGATAAGGGGCGAAATCCTGCGCGAGGCGGTCACGGAAGCGCGTGAGCGCCTCGGATTCGAGGACGTAGGCGACACCGCGGCCGGTGAAGCGCAGGCCGGTCACCGCGACCTCCGGCGGCGGCACGGTTCGGGCGAGGGCGGTGATGGCTTCGATCACGCCCCGCTCCCGGTCGCCCGGCAGATGGTGGAACAGCGTCGCGTGGGCCGGAATGTGGTTGAGGGCGTCGGGAAAGTACCGGCGCCGCTCGCCATCGAACCGCGCGAAGGCGGGCACGTCGAAGGCAAGCGTTAGGATCAGGGGGTCCGCGTCCATCATGCGGGCCAGATGGCGCCCGCGGAGGCTCAGGTCCAGTAAAGAACCCGCGCCGTCGGCAGATCGCGGGCAAGGCAGGCGAAGAGGTGGCTCCGCATCGCCTGCATCAGGGGCTTCGGGAAGACATGCTTCACGGAGCCGAACTTCGTCCGTTTCTCCACCCGCTCCGCCTCGTCGAGGGGCAGGTCCGAACCGGGATACCAGCGACGCAGGACCGCCTTCGAGCCGGGGGTGAACCGGTGGGTGATGAGTTCCGCGGTGAGGTCGAGGTCCGGCACGCCGGCGAGGGCGTCGGCGGCGTCGGCGATCAGCCCGGCATACGCCGCTTCCCAGTCGGGCAGGGGCAGGATCGGTGCGATGGTCAGGCCGATCGGATAGCCGGCCCGTGCGACCTCACCCATGGCGCCGAGCCGCGCATCGAGGGGTCGGTCCCGCCGTCGTAATGCGCGGCTGGCCGCGCGTTGACCGAGAAGCGGATGCGCGTGCGCCGGTTGTGCGGCAGGTCGAGAAGCGGATCGACCGCGGCGAACTTGGTGGTGAACCGCAGTTGCACCGGGGCGTCCCACGCGCCGAAATGCCGGATCGCGGCGGAGAGGGAGCCGGTGAGGTGTTCGATGCCGAGGGGATCGGTGTAGCAGGACGCCTCGAAGGTGGTTCCCTCTTGTGCCCGCTCGGGCGAGACGGACGTGACCGCACCGCGACCGGCATAGGCCGCGAGGTTATCGAGGATCGTCGTGAGATTGGCGTAGGCGCGGGTCACCGGCGGCCCCGACAGCGAGCCCGCGAGGTAGCAGTACTGGCAATGCGCCGGGCAGCCCTCCGCGAGGTCGAAGCGCCAGTCAGCCGAAGGCGGGATCGGCTGCAGCCGCAGCTTCGCGGGGGGCGCCACCGTCAGGGCGAGGGTAGCCTTGGCGGCCGCGTAGGCCCGGCGGGGATTCGGCCTCGCGGAGGCTCGGCAGGCGGTTGGATGGAAGACGCTCCACCGGAAGGCCGAGGGCCTCGGCGCGGTCCAGCATTGCCCGCCCGTGGGCGTGCTCCAGCGCAGCCGGCATCGCCAAGACCCGACGCGGGCGCCAGAGGCGCGCGGGCCGGACCGGCTCCGGGTGATCGCGGCGTTGATCGGCCGGGGGAGGGGGACGGCATGGCGGATGAACGCAGGGGCGGCACCACGAGGTCCGGCCTAGTCGCCCGATCCCGGTGCGGCTAAAGCACCGGCATGGCAGCAGGCAGGGAGAGCGTACATGTCGGCCGCGATGGCTGGTTATTCCTCACCGGAGGGACCAACCGGGTCATGGACCGGTACCGCGGCGGCCTGCGGCACTGGCTGCTACTGCGCGGCTGGACGCGGCTGATCCAGGCGCGCGCGCGCAGGGCCGAGGGCCTCGGCATCCGCTACCTCCACGTGATCGTGCCGGAGAAGCTGTCGGTCTACGACGACAAGACCGACGGGCTGCGCTACGCGCCCGGCAAAGCCTCGACCCGCCGCCTCGCCCGTCGCCTCGCCCGGCACCCGGCCTATCTCGATCTCCTCGCCCCCTCCGCGCCGCCCGCAACGGACCGGTGCCGCTCTACCTGCGCACCGACACCCACTGGACGGCGCAGGGCTGCCTGCTGGCCTATCGCGCGATCATGCGGGCACTCGGGGCGATTCCGCCGGTCGACATCGGCGCGCGCCCCGGACTGGTCTCGGACCAGCTCATGGACCTCGGGGAGAAGCTACCCGATCGGCCGAGAGAACGCGTCGAGCGCTTCATGCTGCAGCGCGACGCGATGCGGGTGGAAACCGGGCCGCTCCTGGCCGCCTACGAGGCTCAGGGTCGTGACCGGGAGGTGCATGTCGGCGCGCACGTCGTCTACCGGAACCCATCACCGGTCGCCGATCCGCGCCGGCTCGTCCTGTTCGGCGATTCCTGCGCGCATTTCGACCCGTTCCTGCTGACCGGGCTGCTGGCCGAGAGCTTCCGCGAGGTACATTTCGTCTGGTCGTCGAACCTCGACTGGAGCTACATCGAGCGCGTGCGTCCCGACATCCTGCTGTTCGAGCTGGCCGAGCGCTTCCTGGCCAAGCTCCCGTCCGACGATTTCGACGTGGCCGTCTCCGGCCAGCGTGGCACGGGTGGCCGGCTCGCGCAGATCAGGGCGGCCGGATTGCCCGGCGCCACAGGTGCCGCGGCGCCTCAGTAGATCGCCGGATTCAGGCCTGCGAAGTCGTTGATGCTGGCCGCCTGATACTTGGTGAAGGATTCCGGCGCGCAGGCGATCCCGATCATCAAGACGAGGAGCGTCGCGAGGCATGCGAGCGTCGCCGTGACCACGTCGGCATGGCGCCGCAGGGCATGGATCACCAGGCACCCGAACGTGAACAGGGTCGCTTCGGCGACGGGCACCAGCGCGAACGACATCACTTCACCTCCATGGATCTCCCACCTGATCGGTTCGCCGCGGCATGCGCGCGGCGACCGGGGAGCTCCCGAGAGATGGCGGATTTTGCTGCACCGCAACAGAAGCGTGGGCGCAAGCCTGCCTTGCGCGTCGGTCGCGGGCCGGCGGGAACCGGCGGCTCGGCGCTGCGAACGTAAACGGTTGAGCGCCCGCGCGCCGTCTTCACAGACGCGATGACCGACCCATGTCGTTCGCTTGGCCGGCGGAACAGGATACGACGATGGGCCTCCTCGTGGACGGGATCTGGCGCGACCAGTGGTACGACACCGCCACAACGGGCGGTCGCTTCGAGCGCAAGGCGTCGGCCTTCCGCAGTTGGGTGACCGCCGACGGGTCGGCGGGCGCCTCCGGCCACGGCGGCTTTCGTGCCGAGGCGGGGCGTTACCACCTGTACGTGTCATTGGCCTGTCCCTGGGCGCACCGCACCCTGATCGGGCGTGCCCTGAAGGGCCTGGAGGACGCGATCAGCGTGTCCGTGGTCGATCCGCATATGGGCGCGGAGGGATGGGTGTTCGGGGACATGCCGGGGGCGACGCTGGATCCGATCCACGGCGCCCGGCGCCTCTACGAGATCTACTTGGCGGCGGATCCGTCCTACACCGGCCGCGTCACCGTGCCGGTGCTGTGGGACCGGCAGCGGGCCACGATCGTGTCGAACGAATCCGCCGAGATCCTACGGATGCTGAACGACGCCTTCGGGGGCGCGGGGCCGGACCTCTATCCCGCGGACCTGCGCGCCGAGATCGACGCAGTGAACGCCCGGGTCTACGACCGGGTGAACAACGGGGTCTACAAGGCGGGCTTCGCCACAACGCAGGACGCCTACGCCCAAGCCTTCACCGCGCTGTTCGCCGAACTCGACGCGCTCGAGGAGCGCCTCGACCGGGGCCGCTATCTCTGCGGCGACCGTCTGACCGAGGCGGATGTCCGGCTGTTCACCACCCTGATCCGGTTCGATGCGGTCTATGTCGGCCACTTCAAGTGCAACCGGCGCCGGATCGCCGACTACCCGAACCTGTCGAACTACCTGCGCGACATCTATGCGCTGCCCGGCGTCGCATCGACCGTCGACCTGGTGCACATCAAGCGGCACTATTACGAGAGTCATCCGACCATCAATCCGACGGCGATCGTGCCGCTCGGGCCGGATCTGGACTTCGCCGCGCCGAACGACCGCGCCCTGCGTTTCGGCTGAAGGCGTCCACCCCTCGACGGCAGGCGGGAAGCGCCTAGTTCGGCTCTCAACCGGAGGATGCCCAAAACGCCATGACGAACAGCCTGCGCCTCGCGCTGCTCTGCGCCTTTGTCAGCCTGCCCTCGGCGGCCCGTGCCCAGGCGGCCCTTCGGCTGGAGGGCACCTGCGAGAAGCTCGTCATCGGCACGCAGGATCTCAGCGGCTCGTGCAGCACCGTGCTGACCAACGCGGTGAGCCGCAACCGCACGAGCTTCGACTTCACCACCTCCGACGGGCGCACGCTCAGCTTCAGCGGCAACGGCGCTCAGCAGGAAGCCACCGAGGAGACCGATCCCCTGCAGCCAATCAACGCCGTCACCACCGGGACGGACGGCGCCCCGATCCTGGCCATCGGCGCCTGCCGCTTCTCCACGCCGGAACCGGGGCGGACCGCCATAACCTGTGAGGCCAATGCGGCCGACGGCCGTCCCTTCGCGGGTACCTTCGTGACGGCCGCCAAGGCGGCAACCGGTGCGCCGTCAGCAGCGGCACCCCGCTGAGTCATCACGGGCCTTGGACTGGTCAGATCATACCGGAAGCCCCATCTAGGGAACTCCACGAAAAAGGTTCCGAAGCCAGACCGATGCTCAACGATACCCTCGCCGCGGGCGGTGCCCCGGCCAGCGATACCGGCGCCCTCATCAAGGACACGACCACCGCGAGCTTCCGTCAGGATGTCATCGCCGAGTCGATGAACCGGCCGGTGCTGGTCGATTTCTGGGCGCCCTGGTGCGGGCCGTGCAAGCAGCTCACGCCGGTGCTCGAGAAGACCGTCCGGGAAGCCGCCGGTGCAGTCGCCCTGGTGAAGATGAACATCGACGAGCACCCCTCGATCGCGGGCCAGCTCGGCATCCAGTCGATCCCGGCGGTCATCGTCTTCCAAAAGGGCCAACCGGTCGACGGGTTCATGGGCGCGGTCCCCGAGAGCCAGATCAAGGAGCTGATCGGGCGCGTGGCGGGCCCCCAGGAGGATCCCATCGAAGCGGCCCTCGCCGACGCCGCGGCCCTGATCGAGGAGGGCGATCTCGCGGGCGCCTCCGAGATCTACGCGGCGGTGCTGGAGCAGCAGCCCGACAACGTCACGGCCCTGGCCGGTCTCGCCAAGATGCAGCTTGATGCCGGCGAGATCGAGAACGCCAAGCGCGTGATGGCCATGGTTCCGGAGTCGAAGGCCGGCGATCCGGCGCTCACCGGCATCCGCGCCGCCCTTGATCTGGCCGAGCAGGCCGCCTCGCTCGGTGATCTCGCCGGCCTGCAACGGGAGGTCGAGGCCAGTCCGGATGCCCATCAGGCCCGGTTCGATCTCGCGCTGGCGCTCGCGGCCCGGGGTGATCGCGGCCAAGCCGTCGATCACCTGATCGAGTTGCGCAAGCGCGACAAGGATTGGAACGAGGACGGCGCGCGCAAGCAACTGCTGCAGTTCTTCGACGCCTGGGGCGTGATGGATCCCGATACGATCCGCGGCCGGCGCAAGCTCTCGGCGCTCCTGTTCTCGTGAGGTGCCGGCTCGCGCGCCGGCCCACCCTTCGGCCCCTCTGGGAGGCGCCATGAGCACCCATGCGAGCTACAAGGGTCCGGCGGATTGCCCCGCCGTGATTCCCGTGTTCCCCTCTCGGGCGCGCTGCTCCTCCCGCGAGGGCAGATGCCGCTGAACATCTTCGAACCGCGCTATCTCACCATGGTCGACGATGCCATGCGCACCGACAGGATCATCGGGATGATCCAGCCCGACCCCGAGGGATCGATGGCGGCCAACCCGAAGCTCTACCGGGTCGGCTGCGCCGGTCGGGTGACTCAGTACGCAGAGACCGGCGATGGCCGCTACCTGATCTCGCTGACCGGCGTCACCCGCTTCCGCGTCGAGAGCGAGCTGGCCTCGATTGGGCCTTACCGCCGTTGCCACGTCTCCTACGATGACTTCGCGGTGGACTTCGAGCCGCGCGCGGGCGAGGAGCATGTCGACCGCGCGGGGGTGCTCAAGGCGCTGCGCGATTTCGTGGAGTCGAACGACCTCAAGGTGGATTGGGCCGGGATCGACGAGGCGCCCGACGAGGCGCTGGTCAACGCCCTCTGCATGATGAGCCCGTTCGGCGTGCGCGAGAAGCAGGCGATGCTCGAGGCTCCCGACCTGAAGACCCGGGCCGAGATCCTCATCGCGGTCACGCAGATGGAACTGGTTCGGGGCTCCGGTCCCGAGTCGACGATGCAATAGGCTGCACGCACGATGACCAACGACCTCACCGCCCCGATCGAGGCGACCCGCGTCGATCCGAAGCTTCTGGAGATCCTGGTCTGCCCGCTGACCAAGGGCACGCTGGAATATGATTCCGCCCGCCAGGAGCTGATCAGTCGCTCGGCCAAGCTCGCCTATCCGATCCGCGACGGCATCCCGATCATGCTGCCGGAGGAGGCCCGGCCACTGACGGATTGAGCCGACGACCGGACCGCCACGCAGGCCGATCGAACGGGTCTCCCGTGTCATCCCGGGGCCGCGCGGCGGAGCCTGGGATCCGACGCCTCCGTTGGTCGATCTGCAGCTGGACGACGGTGGGTCCCGCCGCGTCTCCGCACCAGATCCTGCCGGATGCGGGGCCACCCGGAATGCTCCGCAAGCAATCCGGACCCGAACGTCGGCATACAGCCAAGCATTCGGTCGATGTCGGGCAGCGGATGCGGTCCAGACCGGGTGCGACGCCTGATCTCACTTAAATTGCCGATCGGCCATACTCTCGCCGTCTCAGTCGTTCAGCCTAGCGTCATGATGCATCGACGAGACTGACCGGACACGCCGCACGACGCGGTGTCCGCAATGCCGAGAGTTTATCCTGCATGACCAAGCTGACCGCGGCCGCGGCCCTCGCTGCCGGCCTTCTCCTTCCGCTGTGCACGACCGCCAATGCGGAGCCGACCACGCATAACGGACGGTGGTCGGTGGAACTGGTCACCGAGAGCGGTCTGTGCAGCGCCCGCTACACCTACGCGCTCGCCATCCGGGAGGGGCAGGTGCAGCTCATCTCCGGCGCCGCCGGAGCCCGGGTGAACGGGCATGTCGGCGCCGACGGAAGCGTCGGTCTCACCGTGAGCAACGGGACGGCGAGCGGCACCGGAACGGGACGGCTCCGGGCCGGCAGCGGCGCGGGCACCTGGAAGGTATCGTCCCTGTGTTCCGGCCACTGGACCGCGCGGCGCAGCGATACCCGCACCGCACAGGCCGATTGAGCTCCCTCAGGCGGCCGCGGCGAGCCAGCTGCGTGCCTCGTCGAGACGGGCACGCTCGAACACCTTGATCTGCGTCGGCGAAACAAAGTTGAAGGTCTCGGCCAGCGCCTTGAGCCAGGGCGCGTCCGTCACGAGGGCGACGTGGCTGACGCTCTTCATCATCGAGATGCCGAAGCGCGGATCCTTGAAGAAGGCGGCGGGCTCCATGCCCTCGAACGCGCGAATGTCCTCGAGCAGCTTGATTTTCCCGCCCTTGTCGAGGTCGGCCTTCATGGCGGTCATCGCCGCATTCATCTCCTCGTCGGTGATCTTCCCGTCGACCACGATCTCAGCCACATTCGAATCCGACGTCTTGGTATAGGTCAGCACTGATCGCTCCTCCGGGAATCGCGAGCGTCCCGTCGCCGGGGTCCGGCCAGGGTCCGCCGCCCGTGGCCCGAGCCATACCTGATCGCGGCGCGCTCGGGTATGGCTCGGGACTCATGCTCTGGCGTGCTTCCGGACGGCGATGCGGCGTCCACGTCGCCGGGAAGCACGCGGAGTGTCCTACAGAAAGCTTTGCGGGTCGACATCGATGGCGACCCGGACGTTGCCCCTGACCTTCGGGCCGCGGGCGAGCCAGGCCCGCAGATAGGCCTGGAGGTCGACGTTGCGCTCGGTCTTCACCAGCAGCCGGAACCGGTAGCGGCCGCGCACCAGCGCGAGGGGCGCTTCGGCGGGTCCCAGGACCATCACGCCCTCGGGCGGGTCGGCGGCACGGGCCAGCGCCTGCCCGTGCGCTTCCGCGACCTCCCGCTCGCTCGCTGAGACGATGAGCGCGGCGAGCCGGCCGAACGGTGGCAGGCCGGCGGCCTCGCGGGCTTGGATCTCCTCGGCGTAGAACCGCTCGGCATCCCCCGAGAGCAGGGCGGCGATCACCGGATGGTCCGGCTGGTAGGTCTGGACGAGTGCCCGACCGGGCTTCTCGCCGCGCCCGGCGCGACCGGTCACCTGCTGCAGCAGTTGGAAGGTCCGCTCGGCCGCTCGCGGATCGCCCGAGGTCAGGCCGATATCGGCATCGAGAACGCCGACCAGGGTCAGAAACGGGAAGTTATGGCCCTTGGCCACGAGTTGCGTGCCGATGACGACATCGCACGCGCCCGCCGCGACCGCATCCAGCTCCTGCCGAAGGCGCTCGGCGCCACCGGGGAAGTCGCTCGACAGGACGACGATGCGCCGGTCCGGGAACAGCGCGGCCGCCTCCTCGGCGATCCGCTCGACGCCGGGTCCGCAGGCGGTAAGGTTGTCGAAGGTGCCGCACTCGGTGCAGGCGTCCGGCCGGCGCTCGGCGTAACCGCACTGGTGGCAGACCAGCGCCCGGCGGAACCGGTGCTCCACGAGCCAGGTCGAGCAGTTCCGGCACTGGTAGCGATGGCCGCAGGCGCGGCAGAGGGTGAGCGGCGCGTAGCCCCGACGATTGAGGAACAGCAGAGCCTGCTCGCCGCGCTCCAGGGTGTGCTTCACGGCATTGACCAGAGGCGGGCTGAGGAAGCGGCCGCGCTCGGGCTGGTCGCGGCGCATGTCGATGGCCGCGATGTCGGGCAGGCTGCGGCCGCCGAAGCGCTCGGGCAGCAGGATGTGCCGGTAGCGGCCACGGGCGGCGTTCACCCGGGTCTCGATGGCCGGGGTCGCCGAGGTCAGCACCACCGGACAGCCTTCCAGCCGCCCGCGCACCACCGCCATGTCCCGGGCGTGGTAATGGACCCCGTCTTCCTGCTTGTACGCGGTCTCGTGCTCCTCATCGACCACGATCAGGCCGAGGCTGGCGAAGGGCAGGAACAGCGCCGAGCGCGCGCCCACCACCACGAGGGCCTCGCCCTCGGCCACGGCCGCGCGCAGACGCTCGCGCCGCTTGCCGCCAATCCCGGAATGCCACGCCGCCGGCCGCACCCCGAACCGGGCGGCGAACCGGTCGAGGAACTGGGCCGTCAGGGCGATCTCGGGCATCAGGATCAGGGCCTGCCGGCCTGCCCGGACGCAGGCCGCCACGGCCTCGAAATAGACCTCGGTCTTGCCCGAGCCGGTCACGCCCTCGAGGAGGACCGGCCTGAGATCGCCGTCGTCCGCAGGCTGCGGGTGGTCCCATGGGAACGGCGCGACGAGGGCGGCCACCGCCTCGGCCTGGGCGGGGAGAGCGGCGCTCGGGGACAATCGGGATCGGGCCGGGGCGCGACCGGCTCCGGTTCCACCGCCACCGTCTCCAGGGCGCCGTCATCGATGAGACCGTCGACCACCGACAGCGAGACCCCCGCTTCCTTGGCAAGGGCGCTCTTGCCCCGCAACGCCCCGTCGGCGGCGACCGCCAGCACCTTGGTGCGGGCCGGCGTGGGGCGGGCCGGGGGCTTGTCGGTGATGCGTACGGCCACCCGGACGGCCTCGACGGCCGCGGCCTCGTCGGGCAGCCGCAGCACCATGGCGAGCGCCGAGCCCTTCGGCGCCAACGTGTAGCGGGCGATCCAGTCGACGAGGCTGCGCAGGGGGTCCGACAGAGGCGGGTAGGGGAGGCGCCCCGTCACCGGCCGCAGGTTCGAACCGCCGGCGGTCTCGGTGACATCCCAGACGACACCGACGATCTCGCGCGGCCCGAGGGGCACCTGGACCACGTCGCCCGGGGCGAGGTCGAGCCCGGCCGGCGCCACGTAACTGTAGGGCGTATCGAGGGCCAGCGGGATCAGGATCTCGGCGACGACGGGCATGCAGGGCTTTTCGGGCGGGTCCGTTCCGGGTCCGTACCACAGGCCCGGGAAAAGGACCCACCGCTTCAGCGCCGCCGCAGCCCCGGCACCAGCGGCAGGGCGGCAAGGCTCAGCGCCGCCATGGCCCAGAAGGCCGATGCCCCGAAGGACCCGTAGAGCGCTCCCGAGGCCAGGGTCGCGAGCACGCCGGAGAGACCGAGGCCGAGGGTGCCGTAGAGCGCCAGCGCGGTCGCCCGGAGATCGGCGGGCGCAGAGTCCTCGATGAGACTCAGGCAGGCGAGGTGCAGGAGCGCGAAGCTCAGCCCATGGAGCGCCTCCACGGCGGTGAGCCAGGGGATCGCGGTCGTAGATCCCAGAACCGCCCAGCGCAGGGCGCCCGCACAGGCCGCCACCGCGACGCCGGCCGGCGCACCGATCCGCGCCAGGACGGGCCGTCCGACCATCAGGAAGATCAGCACCTCGGCGGCTACCGACACCGACCAGAGCAGGCCGGCGGTGCCGGCCCCGATTCCCGCGGAGCGCCACAGGATCATGGCGAAGCCGTCGTGCATCGCATGGGCGCCGATCACCAGGGCGGCGGCCAGCACCGTCCAGCGGAAGCGCGGCAGCGCGATCAGGGCCGGGAAGCCGCGCCACAGCGATCCGGCCCGGATCGCACCGGCCGGGCTCGCGGGCAGCGCCAGGGCCGCCGCACCGGCGGTGAGGAACAGCGTGCCGCTCGCGATCAGCGCGGCGGCGAGTCCGAAGATCCCGACCAGCCAGCCCACGGCGGCCGTGCCGGCGATGAAGGCAGCCGAGCCGGCGCCGCGGACCCACCCGTACTGGAAGGCGGCCCCATCCCGGGCGGCGGTCAGGGCCAACGCGTCGGCGAGCGGTGCTGGGGCCGCGGTGCCGGCCGCGTACAGGAGCGCCGGCCCGATCAGCTGCGCCATGCCGGCACCGGGCAGATGCGCCAGGGCGGCGACACCCGCCAGCCCGAGGCTCGCAGCCAGGACGGAACGGCCGGCCTGCCGGTTGTCGGCGTAGGCTCCGGCCATGGGGCCGACCACGAGGCGCAGGGCACCGGCTGCGGCGAGCAGGACGCCGATCTCGCCCGGCGTCAGGCCCCGCGCGGCCAGGAAACCCGGCAGGATCGGCGACAGACCGCCATAGGCGCCATAGAGGGCGGCATTCAGGATCAAGAACCGGGCGAGCCCGCTTGTCCGATGGCCGCTGCTTGCCCACACCCGCATCAGCGGAGCCTAGCACCGGCGGGTCGTGCGGTGTCAGGCCTTTACCGACCTTCGATCAGCAGGGACGCCGGACCGCATAGCGATAGCGGCGTCCCTGGGCGTCGAGCAGTTCGCTGTCGGATCCTTCCTGCCAGACGACCTCGTCCTGGGGACCGGCGGCGTTGGTCAGCGTTGCCCCGCGGACGATGTCGAGGCTGAGGCCGAATCCGTAATTGGTGGCCGCGGCGTCGGTGATCGCGGCCGAGATATCGGCTTCGTCGGGCAGACAGGCGAAGAGCACGCCGTCTGCGATGGCCAGGGTGTATGTTTGCACGGATGGGCTCCAAGGGGCTCGAAGAGCGTGGACCGGCATGCGAGCGCCCCAACCTAGGTATCGAAGTCCGGATGTGAAGCGCGCTCACCGAATTGCTGCGTTGCAACATTCCGTGAGGGACAGGCGCATACCCTTTGGCCTGCCCGCGTAGCGGCCGAGCTGGCGTTCGAGAACACGGGCGGTTTTGCCGAAGGCCCCCGGCTCTAGGAGGCGTCCGGCGTAAAACGGTCGCGCGTGTCGGCAATCAGGATCGCGTCCAAGTGCCGGCCTCGCCGAGATTCCAGACGTAGCTGCCCCCATTGATATGGAGGAGCGGCTGGTCGCGGTTGACCTCGTGCATCTGCCGGGGCTCGATCACGAAGGCGTTCACACCGCCGATCACCGCGGCCTCGCTGGTGACACCGAGCTTGCCGCGCAGGGCGGTGAGACCGGCCGCCCTGGCGTTGGCCAGCTTGCCGACCCGCGCGCTCCGGGCCGCGGTGTTAGGCGGGTTCACGTTCCGCGCCGGAAGGCGGTATGGCGGCCCGGCTGGCGAGCCACGCCTTCAGGCTCCGCGGTGTGGCAGGGCGGCAGGTTTCTCCGGCTCGACCACAAGGGTCGCCGGCACGGGACCGTCGCCCGCCAGCGCCTCGGCGATCGCCTCCGGTGCGATCGGCTCCTCCGACCCGGATCCCGCGGAGTCCGGGGTGATCCGGGCGGTCTCTCGGCGCGGTTCGGCCTCCGCCGCAGCGGCGTGCTCTTCGGCGACGCGGGCGACGGCGTCGGGGGCGATCAGCCCGATCGCCGCGGCATGCTCGGCCATGGCAACGCTGTCGGCGGCGAGCACGAGGCTCGACCCGGCTCGGGCGACGGCGCCGGCTAGGCGCACGATCTCCTCGACCCGGGCAGCGTCGCGGGACACGTTCCGGATGTAGACCGCCAGCACCCGCCCGGGATTCTCCTCGACGATCTGCGCGTAGACCTCCGGGTCGTGCTGGCCGCTGTCGCCGATCAGCACGAAGGGAAGATCGCGGTAGAGGGCGAGCATGTGCCGGATCAGCGCCTGCTTGTGATCCGTCGCCCTTCGCGGCAGCGGATGCGTCCAGGAGAGTCCCCATTCCCGCAGGAACAGCACCGGCCCCGCCGGGATGCCGTGGCGCTGGAAGAACTCCGACAGCATCTCGTAGAGGCCCCAGGGCGCACGGGAGACGTAGAGCATCGGGTTGCCCTCGGTGCCCCCGAGGCCGCCGTGCAGGGCGCGGTACAGGGCTGCCACACCCGGGAAGGCGACTCGGCTCTCGGCATCCTCCACGAACAGCCGCCAGAGCATCGTCAACTTGTTGGCGACGCCGGTGCGCATGACCGTGTCGTCGATGTCGCTGACGACGACGCAGCGGCACCGGTCGGGCGGGATGAAGACCGCGCCCTCGGCGGGGATCGGCGGGTCGGCGTCGAGGACGAGATCGACCGCGTGCCAGTCGCCCCCGTCCGCCGGGGGCGTGCGCGGGTACAAATGCACGCGGAAATAGCCGTCGCGGTCGGTTTCGACCCGGGCGGCGTCCCCCCCGAACCGGGCGGTCACGGCCGCCCCGGCCACCTTGTGACGGGCGATGCGGCGGCGCAGATCGCGCCACTGCGCCCGAAAGGACTCGGGATCCTCGTCGGGAATACCGGGCGACTGGCGGAACACCCGGCCGATCAGGAAGATCTCGTCGTGCGAGCCGTAGCCGCGATACGGCTCGACCACGAGCCCGCCGCGGCCCTTGCCGCCATGCCCCTGCGCGCGGCGGACCGGCCGCGTGAGGACCCGCAGCGCCTTGGTGGCACCCCTGCGTACGCGCGAGGACATGGGATCGGCCGCTCTCAGGCGCTTACGCGGGGGAAGCTCGGGGCTGAGCCCCATCGCGTCCAGCCCTTCCTCCAGGAGATCCCCGGCGTCAGGCGAGCCCAGCAATTCCCGGACGGCGCCCTCGCCCACGGCCTCGCGCTCGCGGGCGAAGCGAACCGCCTCGCCCCATTCCTCGGGCTCCATGTCCCCACGCCCGACGTACAGGAGAGCCAGCAGCTCCGCCCGGGAATCGTCGTCGAGCCCGGCGATCATGCCGCGGACCTCGGATTCGGTGGCGTCGTCCGTCCCCGAGGTGAGGACGTCGGTGGCGCCGTCGTCGATCGGGTTCGAGCCCGAATCTGGATCGGTATTGCCCTCCTTGACCTCGACCGCGCGCAGCCGCGTGACGATGTCGATGACGGTTTCGACGGCGATGTCCATGTGGTGATCTCCGGATTCTGACAGGGTTGGGCAAGGGGAGCCCTCAAGCCGCGACAACGGACGAGCGGGCACCGGGTTCGCCCGATCCCCAGGGATAGCGGCATGCGCGGTCCGCACCACTTCCCGGCTCATCGACCGTGCGTTAGAGGCTGCAAGACTTTCCCGACGACACGATCGATACCGGCGATAGACGTGGTTTTTTCAAAAACGTTCAGAATGTCCCTCGCCGATACCGTTCATTCCCGTGCGGCCAACTTGAGGTTCCGGCGCGTGGACGGGCCGAGGCTGCGCATTTCGGCCCTCGCCGGAGTCGGCGGCCTGGCCGGGGCCGCTTTGCTGGGGCAGGGGACCGCGGTCGCCAAGCCCGGGGGTTACGAGGGCAGCGCGCCGAGCTGCTTCGTAACCGGCGGGGGTGCACTCGAGATCTGTCGCGAGGGCTCGGAGGCCGAGGGCGTCCTGATCTCGCCGGCCCCCTGCGCGTTCGTGCGTGGTGTACAGATCCTGCGTCTGGCCCGGTCCGAGACACCCGGGCCGCTCCAGGCGGTGTTCCAGGGACAGACCCCGGTAGCATCCCGCCGGGACGAGCCCTGTCCGGAGCGCCGGGCCACGGACAGCCGCGACGGGGGCGCCCTGCGCACCGGCCGCACCTTCGAAGCCCTGGCCACGACGCTGCCGCCCGCGGCCGACCGGTTCTGGGTCGACCTGCCGGAGCAGCGCGGGCGGACCCGCGGTTGGTCCGAGCCGACGCCGGCCGCCGAGGGGATCGGCCCGCGCGACCCGATCGCGGTCTCCGGCCGCGACTGGGCCGGAGAGGCCTACAGCTACGTCTTCCTGCTCGGGCAGGAGCGCGTGGGTGTCACCGGCGGCGCCGAGGCCGATACGAAGGACCGCGGCCGGCGGCGACGGTCGGAACCGGATGCGCCCACGGACGGGCCGGCCGATGTCCGACGCCGCGTGCAGATCGAGGCACGCACCCTCGATTTCCAGACATTCGAGATCCGCACCCGCACCGCCGACGGCTATGGGCTCGCCTGGACACCGTTCGAGACCGGCTCCGGACGCGGCCGGCGCAGCGACCCGCCCGCTCCCGCGGCGGTGTTGGACGAAGCGGGCAAGCCGGTCGCCTCGGCCTGCACGGCCCCGGCCTTCGAGACCCACGGGCTCGCCGGTTCGATCAGCATCGTCGACCACACCTATCACTACGTCTACACGGACGTGCTGCCCGAGGATTGCGGGCTCGCCCCCGAGAAACGCCGGACCGGGCTCTTCCTGCGCACGGCCCAGGACCTGTCCGGACCGAAGGTCTGGTCGACGGCTCGGAAGCTCGCCGGGCCGCTGCCGCCCGGAACCCTCGTGCGGGTCGCCCGGGCCAAGGGCATGCAGCGCTGGGCGGTCTCCTATACCTGCCAGCGGCCCGCCAATGCCCCAGGCGGACCGGTCGCCGACATCTGCCTGCAATACACGGCCGACATGAGCCTCGATGGGATCGGCGCCCTCAAACTCTACGCGGATCCCGTCGAGGCGGGCCGCTCCCCCGCCTATCTCGGGCTGCGATCCGGCGGCGACGGCGGCGGCCGCTTCGACAGGAGCGCGCATTTCTGGATGACCGACGCGGAAGGCAACCTCGACACGCCCGCGATCTACCCCAGCAAGGCCGGTTTCCTCACCCGGCTCGACCGGCTCGCCCCGACGGCCTCGGGCCGCGACACGTCGAGCCTCTATGGGCGGCCCGTCTACTGGGCGACGTGGACAGTGCGCCGGATCGGCGCGCAATAAGTCGGCGGAACCGCTATATGGGCGGCCGACCAGCCGCTTGAGGCGTGCCCGACGGACCCGATGGAAACCCATATCGACCTGTGGTTCGCCGCGAGCATCGTCCTGATCTCGCTGCTGCTCTCGGCCTTCTTCGCGGGGGCGGAGACCGCCTTCACGGCCGCCTCCCGGGCTCGGATGCACGCCCTCGAACAGGCGGGCGACCCGAGGGCGGCGATCGTCAACCGCATCCTGGCGATCCGCGAGCGCTTCATCGGCGCGATGCTGATCGGCTACAACATCGTGGCGATCGGCGCCTCAGCCTTCACCACCAGCGTGCTCACCGCGCTGTTCGGCAAGAGCGGCGTGATCTACGCCACGGTCGGCATGTCGGTGCTGGTCATCGTGTTCGCCGAGGTGCTACCGAAGACGCTCGCCATCTCCAAGCCCGACAAGGCGGCCCTGCTCACGGCCCGGCCGGTGGCCTTCGCGGTGGCACTGATGGGCCCGCTCGCCATCGCCATCGAGCACCTCGTGCGGCTGATGCTGAAGCCGTTCGGCATCACCATCGGCGAGCACCAGTCCATTCTCACCGCCGCCGAGGAACTCCGCGGGCAGGTGGCGCTGATGCACCGGGAAGGGGGCGTCGCCAAGGCCGAGCGCGACATGCTGGGCGGCCTCCTCGACCTGTCGGACCTGTCGGTTTCCGACGTCATGGTCCACCGCACCAAGATGCGGGCGATCGACGCGGATCAGCCCTCCGAGGACATCGTCCGCGCCGTCCTGTCCTCGCCGTACACGCGCATGCCGCTCTGGCGCGGCACGCCGGAGAACATCGTCGGCGTGCTCCATGCCAAGGACCTGTTGCGGGCGCTCGACGCCGCGGGCGGCGATGCCTCCGGCCTGAAGGTCGAGGCGCTGGCCCTCGAGACGTGGTTCGTGCCGGGCACCACGTCGCTGCGCGCCCAGCTCAAGGCCTTCCTGACCAAGAAGACCCACTTCGCCCTGGTGGTCGACGAGTACGGCGAGGTGATGGGGCTCGTGACTCTGGAAGACATCCTGGAGGAGATCGTCGGCGAGATCGCCGACGAGCACGACGTCGCAGTCTCCGGCGTGCGGCCGCAGGGGGACGGTTCGGTGAACGTCGACGGCGGCGTGCCGATCCGTGATCTGAACCGCGCCATGGACTGGAACCTGCCCGACGAGGAGGCGACCACGATCGCCGGCCTCGTCATCCACGAGGCCCGGACGATCCCCGACCAGGGGACGGCCTTCAACTTTCACGGCTTCCGCTTCCAGGTACTGCGGAAGGCCAAGAACCGGATCACCACGCTGCGGATCACGCCGCTCACCGCGACCGGCATCCAGGCGACGGCGCAGACGGAGGCGCAGCGCGGCGCGGTGTGACCGCGCCGCGCCGGCGTCGTCTCGTCAGCCCGGCATCGCCTCAAGGCCCTCGGCGCGGATCCAGTCGCGCGTCCGGTCGAGGGCTCGGCCGAGCCGGTCGAACAGGGCGTCGATCTCGTCCGGCGCGATGATCAGCGGCGGGCAGACGGCGACGCGGTCGCCAGCGAGCGCCCGCACGATCAAGCCCTCGGCCTGCGCGAAGGCCACGCAGCGGGCCGCCACGCCCTTCTTCGGGTCGTATTGCCGCTTGCTGGCCTTGTCGGCGACGATCTCCAGCCCGCCGATCAGCCCGAGGCCGTTGGCCTCGCCGACGATGGCGTGCTCGGCGAGGGCCGAGAGCCGACGCTGGAAGTGTGGCGCCTTCTCGGCCACTCCCTCGATCACCCGGTCGCGCCGGTAGATCTCGATCGCCTTCAGCGCCACCGCGGCGGCGACCGGATGGCCGGAATACGTGGTGCCGTGCCCGAAGGTGCCGATCTTCTCGCTCTGGCTTATGAGCGCCTCGTAGAGCGGCGCGTCGATGCTCACGCCACCGAGGGGCATGTAGGCCGAGGTCAGGGCCTTGGCGAAGGAGATCGAGTCCGGCCGGATGCCGAGCGCCTCGCTGCCGAACCACGTGCCGAGCCGCCCGAAGCCGCAGATCACCTCGTCGGCGATGAGGCGGACATCGTACTTCGCCAGCACCGTCTGGATCGCCGCGAAGTAGCCCCGCGGCGGCACGATCGCACCGCCCGCGCCCATCACCGGCTCGGCGATGAACGCCGCGACGGTCTCCGGGCCTTCCCGCAGGATCGTCTCCTCCAGCTCGGCGGCGAGCCGGGCCGAATAGGCCTCCTCGCCCTCGCCGGGCTCCGCGCCGCGGTAATGATGCGCGCACGCCACGTGCAGGAAGCCCGGCAGCGGCAGGTCCCAGTCGGCGTGATTTGCGGCGAGCCCCGTCATCGAGGCACTGGCCACCGTCACGCCGTGATAGCCCTTTTGACGGGCGATGATCTTCTTCTTATTCGGCCGTCCCAGGGCGTTGTTAAAATACCATGTGAGCTTGACCTGCGTGTCGTTGGCCTCCGAACCGGAAGACGTGAAGAAGATCTTCGAGGTCGGAACCGGCATCAGCTCCTTGAGGGTCTCGGCGAGCTCGATCCCCGGATCGTGGCTGCGGCCGGAGAACAGGTGCGTGAAGGGCAGGCGCGCCATCTGCGCCCGGGCCGCTTCCACCAGCTCGGCGTTCGAATAGCCCAACGCCGTGCACCAGAGACCGGACATGCCCTCGATGTAGGGCCGCCCCTCGGTGTCGTAGACGTGCACGCCCTCACCGCGCTCCAGAACCAGCGGGCCGGTGTGCCGGTGCGCCGACAGGTTGGTGTAGGGATGGAGGAGGGTTTCGACGTCGCGGGTCGCGAGGTTCGAGAGCATGGTTCGCAAGGTCCTCGTGCGCGGGTGACCGCCGCCACACTACCGACCCGATGCCCCGTCAGGTAGCCCGAAGGTTCCGCGGCCGGCCGTTGCCGGACGCATGCCGCCCGCGATCGTCTCTCGCCCCGCACGCCTATGCTCAACCCGGAAGCCTTCGTCGCCCAACCCGCCCCTGGCCGCGCCTGCGGCGCGTGCACGCTCTGCTGCAAGGTCTACGACGTGCCCGCGGTCGAGAGCGTCGCGGGCCAATGGTGCCGCCACACCAGGGCCGGCCAGGGATGCGCCATCCACGCCACGCGGCCCGATCACTGCCGGGCGTTCCACTGCCTCTGGATGACGGAAGCGTGGCTCGGGCCGGAATGGAAGCCGGACCGCGCCAAGATGGTCCTGAGCCTCGATCCGCTCACGCGCAACATGAACGTGCAGGTCGATCCCGGGCAGGCGAATGCCTGGCGGCGGGAGCCCTATTACGGGCAGCTCAAGCGCTGGGCGGTGGCCTCGGTGCCCCTGCGACGGCACGTGCTCGTCCACCTCAACAAGAGCACCACCGTCATCCTGCCCGACCGCGATGTCAGCCTCGGGGTGGTGGGCGCCGACGAGCGCATCGTCACCACCGACCGGATGACGCCGCAGGGTCCGAGCTTCGACGTCCGGAAGGTCCCGGCCTGAGGCGTCCCGACAGGGTCCGCACCCGATGGCGCAGATCGTCCCGCCCCTGCGACGACGGATGTCCGAGGCGCGCTTCACCCCGATCCGCGCGGCGGTCGCGATGACGCGACGCGCAAGCCTTGCGAAGCCAGCCGCTTTGCCCGACTGATCGGGCATGGCGACGGTACACGATTTCAACGTTTCAGCGGCCGACGGAACCCCTTACCCGCTGGCGCGGCATCGCGGGCAGGTGCTTCTGATCGTCAACACCGCCTCCCGCTGCGGCTTCACCCCGCAATACGAGGGATTGGAGGCGCTCTGGCGCCGTCACAGGGCGGCGGGGCTGACGGTCCTGGGCTTTCCCTGCAACCAGTTCGGTGCCCAGGAGCCGGGCGACGCCGCGGAGATCGCGAGCTTCTGCGCGCTGCGCTATGACGTGAGCTTCCCGGTGCTCGGAAAGATCGCGGTGAACGGGCCGGCCGCCGAGCCGCTCTACGATCATCTTACCCGAGCCCGAGCCGGGCTGTTCGGTACGCGGGCGGTCAAATGGAACTTCACCAAGTTCCTGGTGGGTCGCGACGGCCGGGTCATCGCCCGCTTCGCGCCCGGGACCAAGCCCGCGGCCCTGGAGGCGAAGGTTCAGGCCGCCCTGGCCGAACCGGCCTGAGCCCCGGCGGACATTCCGGCGTCAGACCACGCCGAGCTCGGCGGTCTCCGGGACGGGGATACCGCGCCCGTCGGCACGTTCGCGCGCCCGCAGGATCGTCCGCAGGGGCGCGACCGGGAAGGGGCGCACGGCCTCGCGCAGGATACCCGTCAGGAAGCGGATCTCGGCGATCCTGCGCAAGGTCAAGCCGGCAGCACCAGCGCTCCGAGCCCGGCTCTCAAGGTCCGAAAGCGCGTCGAACAGAGCGCAGCGCGCGTCCAGATCCCGGGACGATTGCTTTGATGCGATCAGCGTAGCCAGCTCGCCTTCAAATCTGCATCGGACGGGCTGATCGGCGCGCATGATCGACTCAAACTCAAGGTGCACAGACCTTAAAACAGTGTTCGCGCCTTGTCAGCCGCCGACGCAGGCCGCGCGCCGTGAGTCCGGGATTGTTGCGCAATTGCATCTGCGCGGCCGGCCCGGGATCCAGTCAACGGTCGGCACCCACGATGGCCGCGGCCGCCTCGAAATCCATCCGGCGCGCTTCGAGACGGGCTTCGGCCTCGGCGTCGCGCCCCCAAACATCGGCCTGATAGGCGTCATCGACATGGGCCGCAGCCCAGGCCTCCGCCGGTGTGAGGCGCTCCTTGTGCACCGCCAGCGCGATCAGCAGGGAGCCGGTCAGCGTCGTCAGCGTGTGCAGGCCGGCCAGTTGGAACGGGTCCGTCACCGCGGCCACCGCCTCCGAGAGGGCTCGCACCGTGTCGGCGGGCTGCTCGACATGCATGACGCCCTCGCTGAGGATCACCCGCGCGCCGAACGTGTCCCGCGCCCAGGCGAGAATCGGGTCCCAGGCCGCCGCCTGCGCCTTCACGAGCCGCTCCGGGTCGCCGGCGCGGTAGGCCACGAGATCCGTCCCCGCGTAGGCGCACAGGTCGTCCGCGACCGCGGCGAGGGCGGGGCGCGACCCCGTCGATCGCCGTGTTGGCGAGCCGCGTCAGGGGCATCCGCGCCGGGTCGATCACCGTGTCCTGCGCCGCCCATTCCGCCGCGACCTTCTCGGCCAGGGCGCGGCTCGGGAGTCGCAACGGGTTGCGGGCCGGCGTGTTGGCCGGACGTCCGTCCAGGGTCAGCCGGTATCCGTCGGCGTCCTCGGCGAAGCCGGCCTCCGTGTAGAACCGCCGGGGCAGGGCCGGCTTGGAATGGCCACGGGCCGCCCGGATCGGGTCGGGCCGCGCGCCGTCGCCCGGTTCGCCGAGCCATTCTGTCGTCTGATCGCTCATGACCGCGAGATAGGCGTTTCCGACCGACGCGCGAGCCTTTCGCGATCAGGCGATCGACCGCAAGCCCGTCGAGAAGCTGCGTCTCCAGCGCGGCGGCGCTCGGGACCACCGTCAGCGCCCCGGCCCCGTAGAGCGCATCCGGGGGTGATAGCCCCAGGCGACACCGATGGCGGTGGCCCCGCGGCGACCCCCATGGCGATGTCGAAGGTGGTGTCGCCGACCATCACGGTCGTCCCGGGCTCGCAGCCGGCCTCGCTGATCGCCTGCTGCAGCATGGTCGGATCCGGCTTGGACGGTGCGTCGTCGGCGCTCTGGGTGGTGACGAACCAGTCGCCCCAACCGTAATGGGCGATGAGCCGATCGACCCCGCGCCGCGACTTGCCGGTGGCAAGGCCGATCAGCACGTCGCCGCGGGCATGCAGCCGGGCCAGAAGCTCGGCCATCCCGGGAAACAGAGGCTCCTCGTGCGCGGGATCCAGCCGCAGGCGGTTGTAGGCCTGCTTGTAGCTTTCCGAGAGTTCCGCGACCGGGCCGTCCTCACCGACGAGGCGGCGGAAGGCCTGCGGCAGCGACAGGCCGACCACGGACAGCGCCTCGCGCCGGCCCGGCGCCGGAAGGCCGTTCTCCGTGAACGCCACCTCCTGGGCCGCCACGATCAGGTGCTGGCTGTCGACGAGGGTGCCGTCGACATCGAAAACAACGAGCCTCATCGCGGACGACGCGCCGATGGCGTTTCGAACAGCGGTGCCGGCATGCGGGTCCCGGCCCCCGTCACGGCTTGCGGCCCGGTTGAACCGGCTGCCCGACCGCGGCCGGCTGCCCCACCGGGAGGCGCGTCCGCTCATAGCCGAGCCGGCAGCGGATCAGGAACCGCCGGCGCTTGCCGCCGCGCAATCCGCGCTGGTGCGAGGCCCGGTTGCAGGCCGCATAGGAGCGCCGCCGGCGCTCCGCACGGGCATTGGTCGACGGGCGCGGCGCAGTCTGCGCGGGGGTCGCGGCGGCGCCCGGGGCGGCGGCCGGATGCTGGGGGGCCGTCTCGACCGGGTGAGTGCCGTTCGCCGCCGGGGCCGGCTTGGCTGCCTCGCCCGATGCGGCATGCGCGGTGGGTCCGGCGAGGCACAGGGCGGCGAGGCAGGCCAGCATCGCGAGCTTCATGCGTCAGGGTCTCGAACCGCAGGGAACAGGCCCCGCGGCGGATCAGCGGGGTGCCGGCCAGCATATGAGGCGGCGCAGCCGATTGCCAAGGCATGCCCTGCGCGGGACTCTCGCATGGCCGGCCGGATTCGTTCGGGCTGCCATCGGGCTGCCACGGAACCGCGAAGCCCGCGCGGGACGGTTATCTTGGGATGGGAGGGGTGATCTGCCGATGGACCTCGTGCTGCTGCCCGGCTTCATGACCGATGCCGACCTCTGGACGGATATGGCCGACCGACTCGCGCAGGTCGGGCCGATCCACCATGGCGACCTCAGCCGCGACGACGCCATCCCCGATATGGCGCGCCGGGTGGCCGCGGCGGCGCCAGACCGGTTCGGCCTCGTCGGCTTCTCCATGGGCGGGTACGTGGCCCGCGAGGTCGCGCGCCGCGTGCCCGATCGGGTGCAGGCGCTGGTGCTGATCGCCACCTCGTCGCGGGCCGACACGCAGGCTCAGGCGCGCCGGAAGGCCGCCGCGGTCGCCCAAATCCGCCAGCACGGCTTCAGGGGTCTCAGCCAGGCCGCGATCCTCCAATCCGTGCACCCGGAGCGGGCCGGGGATGCCGCTCTGATCACGCGGATCCGGCAAATGGGCGACCGGTTGGGCGGCCCGGCCTTCCTGCGTCAGGCCGGACAGGCCCGCGCATCCGATCGCGACCGGCTCGGCGCGATCGGATGCCCGACTCTGGTCGTGGCGGCGGCCCAGGATGCCCTGCGCAGCCTCGACGAGGCGCAGGAATTGCGGGACGGCATACAAGGCGCGACCCTGACGGTGATCGACGGGTCGGGTCACATGCTGCCTCTGGAAGTCCCCGAGGCTCTGGCGGGCACTATCGTGCCCTGGTTGCAGGCTCAGGCTTCCGGAGCCTCGACGATCGGGTCGTAGCGGCTGGCATCGAAGCCCAGGAGGTTCCAGCTCTGGGCCATGTGGGGCGGCAGCGGCGCGCTGACGTCCACGGGCTTGCCGGTGCGCGGATGCGGAATGACGATCCGGCGGGCCAGCAGGTGCAGACGGTTCTGGATGCCCCCGGCAGCTCCCAGTTCTCTACGGAGAAGTATTTCGGGTCTCCGACGATCGGGTGGCCGATATGGGCCGCGTGGGCGCGCAGCTGGTGCGTCCGGCCGGTGACCGGCTTGAACGACAACCAGGACAGCTTCTGGGCGGCCTGATCGACCATCGCGTAATAGGTCAGGGCGTGGCTCGCCCCCTCGTCGCCGTGCTTGGCCACGCGCATCCGCGCGTCGGCGTCGGTGGGCTCCTCCTTGGCGAGGTAGGTGGAGATCCGGCCCTGCCGGACCCGCGGCACGCCAACGGTGAGCGCCCAGTAGATCTTGCGCGCCGCCCGGGACCGGAAACTCTTGGCCAGCGTCGCGGCAGCGAGCCGGGTCTTGGCGATGATCAGGCAGCCCGCCGTGTCCTTGTCCAGCCGGTGGACGAGGCGCGGCTTCTGGCCATCCGGGCCGGTGAGCGCGGCGAGCAGGCCGTCAACGTGCCGGACCGTCCCCGACCCGCCCTGGACCGCGAGTCCGAAGGGCTTGTTGAGGATCATCATGTCCGCGTCCTCGTAGAGGATCAGCGAGCGGATGAACTCGGCGTCGTCCTGCTCGCGGGCGGCGTTGCGCGGCCGCTCGGAGGGCTGATCGAGGCGCAGGGAGGCACCCGTACGCTCATGCCGGGCTCCAGCCGGTCATTCGGCTTGGCGCGCTTGCCGTCGACCCGCAATTCGCCCTTGCGCACGATGCTCTGCACGCGGGTGAACGGCAGCAACGGGAAACGGGCGGTGAGGAAACGGTCGATCCGCATCCCGGCCTCGTCGGGCTCGACCACCAGGGTCTGCACCCCGGACGCGAGGGTCGCGGATGCGGCGGCGCGCTGCTCGCGTCGGGTCGGGCCGGGGGATGGGAGAGCGGCGGGGGCGGGGGCGTCGGACCGTTTCGCCCTGGGCCTCTCGTCGGGCTTCGCCGGCCTGGGGCTACGCGGCCGGACGGCGTCGCGGGGCGGCTTCGGGGGCCGCGCCGGGGCCGCGGCGGCAGCGCCCTGGGCGCCCCAGGGGTCGCGCGCACCGGCATCGTCGCCGCGGTTGCGGGCGGCGCGCTCGGCGGCGTCGCGGGCGCTGGTGCGCGGTCCTGTGCGGGCGCGGTCGTCGGTCCGGAACTTGCCCGCGTGGGGTCTGCCAGCCTGGGACTTGCCGGCCTGAGGCTTGCGCCCCTTCGGCCCGCCGCTTTTGGGAGGTCGTGTCGTCATGATTCCGCCGGGACCCGTCTCCGCTTCGGACGGGGCGTCCGGGCGCGTGGGCCGCGGCGTCGCGGACGTCCGGACCGATGGGGTTTACCCGGCTGTAGCATCGCCCGCGCGCAGCGGCAAAGGCGGCGGATGGGCGAAGCCGCTATCCCGGCCCGGCGCCCAGGCCGCGCGGAGCCAGGCCTTCAGACCTTTCGGGAAGAGGTCCAGTCCACCCGCGACGTCGAGCCCGTCCAGGTCGCACCACCGCGCCACGCACGCCGTTCCGCAATCCTCATGGAAGACGAAACGGTCCACACCCTCGAACCGGCCGGCCGGCAGAGCGATCGGAAAGAGGAATAGCACCTCGTGCCCGACCTGCCCTTAATGCGTGAAGATGTTCTCCACGACGCGGGGACCGCCGAGCACCGAAACGGTGACGCCAAGTTCCTCCACGAACTCCCTGATCAGGGCGTCCGCGGCGCGCTCGCCGAACGCGACGCTGCCGCCGAGGGGCCGGACGCCCGTGAGGCACCCGTCATCCGCATGGATCTCTGCCACCAGTAGGCTATTGCCGCGCCGGGGCAGGCCCAGCGCCTTCACGCGGATCTCCGGAGGTGGGCGCCAGAGCGTCATCCCGCACCGGCTAACCCGACCTCAACGGGGTCGCAACGGCCGGCGGCGCGTACCCGCCGGTCCAGCGCAACATCCGGACACACGGTTGACGTCCGGACGCGCCAAGGCCAAGCTGAAAGGCGACGGTTCCCTTCGGGGATCAAAAGGGAACGCGGTGAGGGCTCGCCCCGAAGCCGTGGCTGCCCCCGCAACTGTAAGCGGCGAGCCCTTCACCACCACGTCACTGGGTCACCCCGGGAAGACGGTGCGAGGGCGGCGACCCGCGAGCCAGGAGACCTGCCGTCAGCCGTGGTCACACGCGAAACGCGCCGGGCGGGGTGTCCTGGCGGGTGTCGAGGCGCCCGCGCGCAAGCACGGATGCCGAGGCCTCGTTCGCGGTGACGTGCCACAGCAAGCGCGCCCGCGACGCCGTTCCCGATGTCCATCTCCGCCATTTCATTTGTCGTGCCCCGATCACGGGACGCGTCCGCGCCCGCCAAGGCGCGAGCTTCCGGATGGCCCAGCATTTGTAATGTTATTACACTGCTTGTAGGACGTCGGGGCCGGCTCGGGCCGCGCATGGACCGCATGCCGCCATGTTCTCATCGACGCATCGTCCCCGCTCACGCGGGCTCGCCCCGGTCTCCGGGGTTCTCGCCGCGCTCCTCACGAGCCCGGCCGCCGCGCAGGAGGCCGTCACCCTCGACCAGCTCTCCGTCGCGGGTGCGGGCGGTGATCCGAACCGCGTCACGCCGAACGGCCTCAACCTGCACACGCCCGATCGGACCGCGAGCCGCCTCGGCCTGACGCCGCTGGAGACGCCGGCCAGCCTCGACATCGTGTCGGGTGAGACCGCGCGGCTGCGCGGCCAGGACGCGATCGCCGAGGCCGTGACCCAGGACGCCACCGGCATCACCACCATCGCGGCGCCCGGCAACGGCAACGGCGCGTTCACGTCCCGCGGCTTCGCCGGCCCGAACTCGATCCAGCAGCTCTACGACGGCACGCGCTTCTACGTCGGCGCCAACACCGTGACCTTCCCGTTCGACACGTGGAACGTCGAGCGGATCGAGGTGCTGCGCGGGCCGTCCTCGGTGCTCTACGGGGACGGCGCGATCGGCGGCGTCATCAACGTGGTGCCCAAGAAACCGGTCTTCGTGCCTATCAACGCCGCGCGCGCCGTGGTCGGCACGGACGGCGTCGCGCGCCTCGCCTTCGATTCCGGCAGCGGGATCGGCCAGGCGGAGTTCGGCGACACCTTCGCGTACCGTCTCAACGTCAGCGGCAACCGCGCCGACGGCTGGATGCGGCCGGAGGGGGACTTCCGCAACCTCGCGGTCTCCGCCGCGCTGCTGTTCCGGCCGAGCGCCGACCTCGCGTTCACCCTCAGCCACGATCTCGGCTACCAGGAGCCCGCCCGCTACTGGGGCACGCCGCTGGTCGAAGGGCGCATCCCGGATCTGATCCGGTTCAACAATTACAACGTCCGCGACGCGAAGATCACCTGGGCCGACAACTGGACCCAGCTCAAGACCGAATGGTCGCCCTCGGCAGACATCACGATCCGCAACACCGCCTACCGGCTCACCAGCCGGCGCCACTGGCTCGACGTCGAGCAGTACAGCTACAACCACGGCACCGGGCTAGTAGACCGGGGCGACTACCTGGAGATCTACCACAGTCAGGAGCAGGTCGGAGACCGTCTCGACGCGACCTTCCGGGGCGACCTATTCGGCCTGCGCAACCAGTTCGTGGCCGGTTTCGACGTGAACCACATCGATTTCCGCCACACCAACAACTTCTACTTCGACCAGACCACGAGCGTCCCGCTCACCGGCTACGATCCGGGCCTGTTCCCGCAGAACGGGCGGGCCCGTCCGGCCTACGCAACGCAGACGAGCCAGGCCTCGGCCTTTGCCGAGGACCGGCTGATCCTCTCGGACAAGCTCTCGTTCCTCACCGGCGTGCGCCTCGACGTGCCGACGCTGAATCGCGAGGATCTGCAGACGGGATCGCGGTTCGAGAAGACCTACCGCGCCCTCGGTTACCGGTTCGGCCTCGTCTACAGCCCGACGCCCGACAGCGCGCTCTACGCGCAGTACAGCTTCGCCACCGATCCGGTGAACAGCCTGATCACACTGAATCAGTCGCTGGCCGGCTTCAAGCTCGCCACCGGCGATCAGGTGGAGATCGGCGCCAAGGGCCTGGCCTTCGACGGCGCCTTGGAATGGACCGTCGCCGGCTACCGGATCGTCAAGGACAACCTGATCTCGGCGATCCCGGGCCAGCCGACCCTGTCCACGCAGGTGGGGAGCCAATCCTCGCAGGGCTTCGAGCTGGCCCTGGGCTGGCACTTCGCGCCGGGCTGGCGCCTCGACGGCAACCTCGCGCTCCTCCACGCGCAGTACGACCGGTTCGACCAGACGGTGGGCGGCGCCACGGTCTCGTATGCCGGCAACCAGCCGATCGACGTGCCCGAGCGCGTGGCCAACCTCTGGCTGACCTGGGACGTCACCCGCGACTGGACCGCGCGGGTCGGGCTCCAGAACGCCGGGCAGGTCTACAGCGACTTCGGCAACACGGCCCGGCGCCCGGCCTACAACCTCGTCAACCTCGTCCTCGACCATCAGGTCACGGAGGCGTCGCGTCTGTCGCTGCGGGTCTACAACCTGTTCGACAAGGTCTACGCGATCAGCGGCAACGCCGTGAACGGAGTGGGCACGAACTGGCTGCTCGGGCGCCCGCGCTCGGTCGAAGTCGCCTATACGGTGACATGGTGAGCCTGCCGCGCCGGCTCGGCAAGGCGGGACGGCGCTGGCTGCTCCTGTTCCACCGCTGGGCCGGGATCGGCGCGGGGCTGTTCTTCGCCCTGTGGATCGGATCCGGGCTGGTGATGCTCTACGTGCCGTTCCCGGCGCTCACCGAGGCCGAGCGGCTGTCGCGGCTGGGTCCGATCGCCTGGGACCAGGTCATGGTCTCACCGGATGACGCTCTCCGCGCCGGCGACCTCGGCGGCGTGCCGGCCGCCTTCGGCCTGGAGATGCGGGGCGGGGAGGCCGTCTACCGGATCGCCGACCGCGACGGCGCCCGGGCCACGGTCTCGGCGCGGACCGGCGCGCGGCTCGGGCCGGTGACGATCGAGGACGCGCGGCGTCTCGTGGCCGAGGGGGCTTCGGATGCGCGCGTCGAGCCGGTCGATCGCGATCAGTGGACCGTCACGGCCCGGTACGACCCGCTCCGCCCCTTCCTGAAGGTTGCCCCCGGCGACGCGGCGGGGACCGAGCTCTACGTCTCGCAGGTCACCGGCGAGATCGCCCTCGACACGACCCGGTCCGAGCGGGCCTGGAACTGGGTCGGCGCCGTCGCGCACTGGATCTACCTCACGCCGCTGCGCGCCCGGCCGGACCTGTGGCGGACGGTCCTGCTCTGGCTGTCGGGCTTCGCCGCCCTGGGGGCGCTGAGCGGGCTGGCGATCGGGATCTGGCGCCTGCGCCTCCGGCGGCGGTACGCGGGCGGGGCCGTCACGCCCTATCGCGGGCTCGCCCGCTGGCACCACCTGTTCGGCCTCGCGGGCGGGGTCGGGCTCAGCACCTTCATCCTGAGCGGCTGGATCTCGATGAACCCGAACCACTGGTTCGCGTCGAACAGCGCGCCCGCCGCCATCCGCGCCGCCTATGCCGGACAGCCTCAGGGCCTCGACCTCACTGCCGAAGCCCTGCGCGGCTTCGCTGGGCCCGGGACGCGAGCGCTGCGCTTCGCCCCGATCGGCGGCTCGTGGTGGATCGTCGCCGACGGCCCGGCCGGCCTCTCGGCGCGCCGCGCCGATGACGGCGCGATCCTCGACGACGCCGCGATCGCGCGGGCCGCCGCCCCGGCGCTGCCCGGCGGCAGGTTGCGGGCAGCGGAACGCCTAAAGGCCTACGATCTGTACTGGTACCCGCACGGGTCCGATCCGCGCCCGCTGCCAATCCTGCGCCTGCGGCTCAGCGACGCGGCCGCCACGTGGCTCCACGTCGATCCCCGGGACGGGACCATCCTCCAGCGCCTGGATCGCTCCGGCCGGATAAATCGCTGGCTGTTCGACGCGGCGCACCGCCTCGACCTGCCCGGGCTCACCGGCAGCCACCCGCTCCATGACGCGGCCCAGTGGGTGCTGAACCTCCTGGCGGCCGGGATCGCCGTGACGGGGATCGTCGCCGGCTGGCGCAGGCTACGCCGCAGCCTGCCGGCTCCGGGGCCGGCATAGGGATATCGGCCGCCGCCCTGGCCGATCACATCCTCAACGTCATCACGAGCGCAGCGAAGTGACCCAGGGCAGCGCGATGCAGCAACGGGCGGCGCCAGCCGGGACTTCTTCGCCGCGCTCGCAGAGACGGCAGCGCCCTGCGAGCGGCCCTCAGAACCGCGCCGTCAGGAACAGCCGCACGTTCCGTCCCGGCAGCAGGATCTCGTCCTTCTTAAAGGACGTCGAATTGCGGATGTCGTCGTTCAGGAGGTTGCGGCCCTGGACCCCGAGGGTGATCGCGCTCGCCCCGTAGACCGCGGGATCGACCGCCTTGGTGTAGCTCAGCTCGGCGCGCAGGTCGTCGTAGCCGGGGGTCGGCGTCTCGTACACCGCCGTGGCGTCGTGGCTGAAAGCGTGGAGCAGGTTCACCCGCGCGAACCACCCGTCGGCCCGCAGGTAGACGCCGCCGCCGACCCGGTAGGGCGGGATGCGCGGCACGTTCGCCCCGTTGTCGAACTGGGCGCGGACGAAGTCGAACTGCGCCTCGACGCCGGCAAAGCCGTTGCCCACCGGCAGGAGGTCGTACTGGCCGATGATCTCGGCGCCGTAGAAGGTGGCGTTCTGCTGCTGATAGACGATCTGCCGGTTGTCGGTGCCGACGCCGCAGGAAGCGAAGTCGTCGTCACAGGTAAGCCCCGTGTAGTTGCGGTAGATGAAGCCCGTATAGCGCGTGAAGTAGCCGGTGGCGTCGAGGCGGAAGGGCCCCTCGGCCCGGCGGATGCGGGCCTCGACGGTCCGGGCGCGCTCCTTCTTGAGGTTCGGGTTGCCGATCTCGAAGGTCGCGGTGGCGTCGTGCGGCCCCTGCGAGAACAACTCGTAGCCCGTGGGTCCGCGCTCGACATAGGAGCCGGTCAGGCTCGCCACGAAGCCGTAGGGCAGGTCCTGCAGGGCGCCGATGCTGGCGCTCTTCGGGGCGAACCGGCGGGTCCGCGCGTACTGGAACGGCTCCTGGCCGTCGACCGGCACGTAGTCGGCGGGGAACTGGGCCGCCGTGCTCGACAGCCGGTCCACCTCGTAGCGCCCGGCCGCCTGCAGCCGCGTGCCCGGGCGCAGCTCAAGCTCCTCGAACAGGTAGACCGCGTTGGCGCGGGATTCCGTCTTCGGCAGGAACGATTCGAGTTGCGTGTTGATCACGCGCCGGTCCGACTGAAAGCCGAGCGCGCCGGTGAGCTTGCCGAATTCGGTAAAGACCGGGACGTGCTGCAGTTCCAGGCGCCCCTCGGCCTCGCGGTTCTTGAAGATCGCCTGGATACCCTCGATCCCGTCCCCGCCGATCCCGACCTCGTTGTGACGATAGACCGAGTAGCCGGCCCAGTAGCGGATCACCTCGAAGGGTCCGTCGAGGGGACGATACTCGCCTCGCGACAGGACCCGGTCCTGGTTTGGGGTGAGGCGCGTTCGGTCCTGCTCGGCGACGCCGCCGGGGATCGCGTAGATCGCGTCGTAGTGGCTGACGGAGATGCCGACGAAGCCACGGTCGCCGATCGCCGAGATGCCGACCGCGCCGCCCTGCGACTGGTTATAGGAATTGCGCTGGATCCCGCCGGGGATCGCGTAGCTGTCGTTCCCGGTCTTGAAGCCGTCGGCGTGGACCGCGACGCCGTCGCCGCCGGCATCCACCGTGGCGGCGCCCAGCCGACCGTTATCCACGCTGGAGAAGCCGCTGGTGACCTGCCCCTGCACGCCGTTCGCCGGGATGAAGGTCGGCACCCGGTTGTTGTCGGCCGACACGACGCCGCCGATTGCGCCCGAGCCGTAGCGCAGGGTTGCGGGTCCGCGGATGACCTCGATCCGGTCGGCGACCAGCGGGTTTACCGGGACGGCGTGGTCCTCCCCGAGGTCCGACACGCCGCCGTTGACGATGCCGTTCTCCTGGATCCGCACGCGGGCGTTGTCGAGGCCGCGGATGATCGGCCGCGAGGCCGCGCCCGGCGCGTAGCTCGTTCCCGAGATGCCCGGACGGTCGAACAGGGCGTCGCCCAGGGTCCGGGGCTGGTCCCGGGCGAGCTGGTCCTGCGTCACCACGGTAACCGGCGAGAAGGTGTTGGTCGCCACGGGCAGGATGCCGGTGGGAACCGTGGGATCCGCGGCCGGCCCGGGGCGGGGTGCCTGGATCGGGCTTGGGCTCGTGACACTGATCTCGTCGAGGGCGACGGCCTGCTGGGCACGGGCTGCAGAGGTGGCCATCAGACCGGTCCAGAGGGTTGACGACAGGACCGTGCCGGCGAGGAGACCGAAGCGACGCGAAGGAGACATCGAGACTCACAGAGTGTTATATCGTTTCATTGTTGCGGCGCAGTGCTTCCGTGCAAGGCCAAATCGGCACGCTCTCTGACGCAGACTGGAAACGTTACATCGTTGCAACAGCGTTGCTCAGTGCGAGGAGGATGCCGGGCAACCTCCAGCATGATTATAGAACGTTATAACATATTGATCGACACATGACCCGACCCGGTACGCGTCTTCCCGTCACCGTCCTGTCCGGCTTCCTGGGAGCCGGGAAGACGACCCTGCTCAATCACATGCTCAACAACCGCCACGGCCGACGGGTCGCGGTGATCGTCAACGACATGAGCGAGGTGACCATCGACGCCGACTTCGTGCGAGCGGGCAGCGCGGACCTGTCCCGAACTGACGAAACGCTGGTCGAGATGACCAACGGCTGCAGCTGCTGCACCCTGCGCGACGACCTTCTTGCGGAAGTCCGCCGCCTCTCGGAGACGGGCCGGTCCGACTACCTGCTGATCGAAGGGACAGGCATCGCCGAGCCCCTGCAGATCGCTTCGACGTTCTCGTTCCGCGACGAGGACGGGCGCTCCCTGTCGGACCTCGCCCGCCTCGACACGATGGTCACCGTGGTCGATGCGGTGAATCGCCTTAAGGATTACGGCTCCGCCGCCTTCCTACGCGAGCGCGGCGAGACCGCCGGCGCCCAGGATACCCGGACCCTCGTCGACCTGCTGGTGGAGCAGATCGAGTTCGCCGACGTCGTGGTGATCAACAAGGCGCGGGACGTCGCCGCCGATCACCTCGCCCTGGCGCGCTCGGTGGTGCGCGGGCTGAACGCCGATGCCCGCATCCTCGAGACCGAGCACGGGCGCGCGCCACTCTCCGAGATCCTCGATACCGGCCTGTTCGACGCGGAGGCGGCGCAGCAGCACCCGCTCTGGTTCAAGGAGCTGTACGGCGCGCAGGAGCACACACCGGAAACCGAGGAGTACGGGATCGCCTCCTTCGTCTACCGAGCCCGGCGGCCCTTCGACCCGGAGCGCTTCAACGCCTTCGTCAACGCCACGTGGCCGGGTCTGATTCGGACCAAGGGTCACTTTTGGCTGGTGACGCGGCCGGACTGGGTCGGCGAGTTCTCCCTGGCGGGCGCTGTCGCCCGGGTCTCGGCGATGGGTTTCTGGTGGTCGGCCGTGCCGCGGCGGCGCAGGCCGGAGGCGCCCGAGTTCCAGGCGCGGCTCCAGGATGTCTGGAGCGCGGTCTGGGGCGACCGGCGCCAGGAACTGGTCTTCATCGGGACCGGCATGGACCGCGCCGCGCTCACCGCCGCGCTGAATGCCTGCCTGATCGAGACCGGTACGGACCAGGGGCCGTTCGATCCCGCGCCCTACCGCGACCTCCCGGATCCGTTCCCCGCGTGGCGCAGGGCGGCCTGAGCCGGTCGGTCAGGTCGCCAGCGCCTCGGCTTCGTCCTCGGCCTCGATCTCGGCATCCGCCTCAGTCGCCTGGCCGGAGGTACCGGCCGCTTCGGCGAGGCCGCGGGCGGCCTTGCGCAGGAGCTTGCGCAGCCGCCGCCGGTCGGTCTTGTCGAGGTGGTCGAGCAACTCGGCCTCGACCTCTTCCTGGATGCGCTCAATCGCCTCGGCCTTGGCCAGACCGGCCTCCGTGAGCTGCACCCGGACCACGCGCCCGTCGCCCGATTCCGCCCGGCGCTCGACGATGCCGAGGGCTGCGAGGCGCGTCACGGTCTTCGACGCCGTGGGCGGGCGGACACGCAGCAGCGCGGCGAGGTCGCCCATGGTCATCGTGCCGGCGGCGGCCAGCGCCTGCACCACCTGCTCCTGCCCGGCGAACAGGCCGAGCTTGGCCAAGCGGTCGCCGGTGCGGGCACGATGCAGCCGTGCAGCCTGGACTAGCGCCCAGCCGACGCTGCGCACGCCGGGCGGCCGCATCTTCTTGGATGCGAGGCCGAGCACGGCCACCGCCTCATCCTGCTGATCGCGCTTCTGCTTGTCGCCCACCGGAGCGCCCGCGTTAGTGCCGGCGGCCGCCGGACGATCCTGAATCTGCACCGTCCACCCCCATCATGCGGCCGCCCGGGACGCTGTGGCGCTGACCGGTGACGCTGCGATGACGGGACTGGCGCGGATCGCCGCTCAGCAGTGCATGAGGCGCTGCAGCCGGTCCAGGATGTCTTCGCCGGTACAGGGGCGGGCGATGAACTCCGCGCGCTCGGGCATGCGGTCCGGATCCGGGGCCGCGCGCCCGGACACGATCAGGATCGGCAGCTGCGGCCGCGCCTCGGCCACCGAACTCGCGAGGTCGAACCCATCGGTCTTGCCCGAGAGC
This sequence comes from Methylobacterium phyllosphaerae, assembly GCA_050632685.1. Lineage (GTDB taxonomy): Bacteria > Pseudomonadota > Alphaproteobacteria > Rhizobiales > Beijerinckiaceae > Methylobacterium > Methylobacterium phyllosphaerae_A. Next base: position 1,426,948 of record JBOEFT010000002.1, on the reverse strand, counting down.
TGCACGTCGGTGACCAGCCCGCAGATGTCCGGGCGGGCCTGAAGGATGCTGAGTGCCCGCTCCGCGGACGCGCATTGCACGGTGTCGTAGCCGCCCTCCTCCAGCACGTCCCCGAGGTCCATGATCGTCAGCGCCTCGTCCTCGACGAGGAGGATTACCGGCCGATCGCCGCTCGAACCCGTCTGCTCGCTCGCCACTGTGTACTCCCTCAGGCAGCGTGCGGCCGCGAGGGCCGCCGCACGCGTCTTCAGCCGTAGGCCCAACGGCAGAAACGGTCCCGGGTTGCAGCCCCGTTCGGAGGCCCGCGCGCGGAAATGTGGAGCGCGCGCTCATCGGACGGAAGCGGGCGCCTGTTCGGTCACCACCGCGGCGACCGCCTCCACGAGACGGTCGAGGTCCGCCGCCGCGATCGTGAGGGCGGGGGTGAGATAGACGATGTCGCCGAACGGCCGTACCCAGACGCCGCGGGCGAGGAAGGCCGCCTTCAGGGCCGCGAGGTCCGGGACCCCGGTGAACTGCACGGCCCCGATGGCGCCGAGGATCCGGACATCGGCAACCCCGGACACCCGCCGCAGGGGCTCCAGCCCCTCGGCGAGCCGGCTCTCGATCGCGTGGGCCTGGGCAAGCCGCGGTTCGCTCTCGAACAGGTCGAGGCTGGCATTGGCCGCCGCGCAGGCGAGGGGATTGGCCATGAAGGTCGGGCCGTGCATCAGCGCGGCCGCGGGATCCTCCGACCAGAACGCCTCGAACACCTCCGTACGGGCCACGGTGGCGGCGAGCGCCATCGTGCCGCCGGTGATGGCCTTCGACAGACAGAGGATGTCGGGGACGATCCCGGCCTGCTCGCAGGCGAACAGGCTTCCCGTCCGGCCGAAGCCGGTGAAGATCTCGTCGACGATGAGCGGCAGGCCGTGGCGGCGCACGAGCCGGGCGACGGTCGCCAGCACCTCCGGCGGATGCGTCCGCATCCCGCCGGCACCCTGGACCAGCGGCTCGACGATCACGGCGGCCAGGGTATCGCGGTGGGCCGCAAGCGCCGTGTCCAGGGCCGCGGCTTCCGCAGCCGTCCGCGGCAGGTCGCAGAAGAGCTGCGTGGGCAGATAGGCGCCGAAGCGGCGATGCATGCCCTCCTCGGGATCGCAGACCGACATCGCCCCCATCGTGTCGCCGTGATAGCCGCCGCGGAACGCCAGCACTCGCGTTCGGCCTGTCACCCCGCGGTTGATCCACATCTGCGCCGCCATCTTGAGCGCGACCTCCACGGCGACCGAACCCGAATCGCTGAGGAAGACGTGGTCGAGGTCGCCCGGCAACAGGGCGGCGAGGCGCGTCGCGAGCCGCTCGGCAGGCGCATGGGTCAGGCCGCCGAACATCACGTGGGGCATGCGCGCGAGCTGGTCGGCCACGGCGCCGGCAATGCGCGGGTGATTGTAACCGTGAACCGCCGTCCACCAGGACGCGATGCCATCCACCAGCTCGCGCCCGTCGGCGAGGACGATGCGGGTGCCGTGGGTCGCCACGGCCTCCAGGGGCGGGGCGGCCGCGCGCATCTGCGTGTAGGGCCGCCAGAGGTGGCGCGCGGGCGTGTCGGAGGTCATGGTTCCGGAATGGGAGGGCCTCGGACGGCGGTCAAGGGTTCGGCGCACGCCGCTTGACTTTGCCGGCGCGGCGGCTCCCATCCCCAGCCTGATGGACAGCCTCGACACCTTCGCCCGCGGGAAACTCGACACCCTGGAAGCCGGAAGCCTGCGACGCCGGCTGGTGCCGACCGAGCGGGGCCCCGACGCCGCGGCGACCCGGCAGGGCAGGGCGCTCGTCTCTTTCTCGTGCAACGACTATCTCGGCCTGTCCCACCATCCCCGCGTGATCGCGGCGGCCCAGGACGCCGCGGCGGCGCACGGTGCGGGCGCCGGCGGGTCGCGGCTCGTCACCGGCGACCATCCCTATCTCGGGGCGCTGGAGGAGCGGCTCGCCCGCCATAAGGGGCAGGAGGCCGCCCTCGTCTTCGGCAGCGGCTACCTCGCCAATCTCGGCATCACCCCGGCTCTTGCCGGGCGCGGCGACCTCGTCCTGCTGGACGCGCTGTCCCACGCCTGCATGTGGGCCGGGGCGCGGCTGTCGGGCGCGCGGGTGCTGACCTTCCGCCACAACGATCCCGGCGACCTCGCGGCGCAGCTCGCGGAGCACCGGTCCGGGCAGGGGCGCGCCCTCGTTCTCACCGAGCGGGTGTTCAGCATGGATGGCGACCGGGCGCCCCTCGGCGACATCCTGGGCGTCGCGGAAACCTTCGATGCCTGGACGCTGGTGGACGACGCCCACGGTATCGGCGTGGTCGAGGACGGACCGCGGGCACCGCTGGAGATGGGCACGCTGTCGAAGGCGCTGGGGTCGTACGGCGGCTACCTCTGCGCGTCGCGGCCCGTGATCGACCTGATGACGAGCCGTGCCCGCAGTTTCGTCTACACCACGGGGCTGCCCCCGGCCTCGGCCGCCGCCGCCCTGGAGGCGCTGACCATCCTGGAGGCCGAGCCCGAGCGGCGCGCCCGCCCGCTCGCCCTTGCCCGGCGCTTCACCGCCCGCCTGGATCTCCCGGAGGCCGCGAGCCCGGTCGTGCCGGTGCTGGTCGGCGCGGCGCAGGACGCGCTCGCGATCTCGGCGGCGCTGGAGGCCGCCGGATTCCTGGTGGTGGCGATCCGGCCGCCGACGGTGCCGGACGGCACGGCCCGGCTGCGGGTGGCCTTCTCGGCAGCGCACGAGGAGGCGCAGGTCGATGCCCTGGCCGATGCCGTGGCCCGGCTCACCGGGCGCGCCTGACCGCGCTTCCCGTCCGCCGCGCCCGCACCTATACCAGACCCCCCTGGCGGGGCGCGCGGCGCCCCGCAACGCCCGTCGCCGATGAGCGGGCGAGACCCGGGATCGAGAGGACGACGCCCATGGATGCCAGCGCGCTGCAGAGCCCTCCAGGCTCCGATCAAGGACAAGTACCGCGATGCGCCGGATGCCGCGGTCATCACCCTGAAGGCCAAGGGCACCCTCGACGACACCAAGATCGCCTGCAAGGTCGAGACCGGCCGGGCCATCGCGGAGGCCGGGCTGCATCCGGCGACCGGCGGATCGGGCGCGGAGCTGTGCTCGGGCGACATGCTGCTGGAGGCCCTGGTCGCCTGCGCGGGCGTGACGCTCAAGGCGGTGGCGACCGCCCTGGAGATCCCGCTGCGGTCGGGCACGGTCAGCGCCGAGGGCGACCTCGACTTCCGCGGCACCCTCGGGGTCGACAAGGAGGCACCGGTGGGCTTCCGTAGCATCCGCCTGTTCTTCGAACTCGACACCGATGCGCCGGAGGACAAGCTGGCGCAGCTTCTGAAGCTGACGGAACGCTACTGCGTGGTCTTCCAGACCCTGAACCACAAGCCCGAGCTGTCGGTGGCCGCGACCACAGCCTGACGGAGGAGCAGTCATGGCGGGCGGCATCACCCAGACCGAGTACTGGAACGGCGAGGTCGGCACACGTTGGGCGCGCAACCAAGCGGTGCTCGACACGATGTTCGTCCCGCTGACGGAGGCGTTGTTCGCGCGTCTGCCGCTGCGCCACGGCGCGTCCGTCCTCGACATCGGCTGCGGCGCGGGGGCGACCACCCTGGAGGCCGCGCGCCGGGTCGGGGCCGGTGGCCGCGTGACCGGCGCCGACATTTCAGCCCCTGCTGGCCGTCGGGCGGGACCGCGCGGCGGCGGAGGCGCCCGGCGCCGCCCCGGTCCAGTTCATCGAGGCCGACGTCGAGACGGCCGATCTCGGCCGGTTCGATCAGGTGCTCTCGCGATTCGGCGTGATGTTTTCCCCGATTCGGCTCGCGCCTTCGCCAACGTGCGCCGGATGCTGGCGCCGGGGGGCCGCCTGACCTTCCTGTGCTGGCGGACCCTGCCGGAGAACCAGTGGGTGAGCGTGCCGCGCGAGGCGGTGCTGCCCCTCCTGGCCGAGATTCCGCCGCCGCCGCAGCCGGACACGCCGGGTCCGTTCCGCTTCGCTGATGCCGACCCCATGGTCGCGCTGCTGCGCGGCGCCGGCTTCGCGGACGTCACCTGCGACGCGGTGGATCGGGACATCGTGCTCGGACAGGGCGAGACCGATGCGGCGGCCGTCGCGGCGGCGACCCATGTTTCCCTGAACCTCGGCCCGAGTTCCCACCTCGTCCGCGAGGCGGCGCCCGACCTGCGGGCGCGGGCGGAGGCGGCGGTCAGCGAGGCCCTGCGCCGGTACACCAAGGACGGGTCGGTGCGGCTGCGCGCCGCCTGCTGGCTCGTGCAGGCGGGATAAGGTCCGGCGCACCGCCATCGCACGCAGCGGAGACGGTCTGCCGGCGATGGCGGATGCCGCCTCAGAGGCCCAGCGCGCCGCCGTCCGAGCGCGGATCGTGGGTCGCCTCGACGCGTCCGTTGCGTGCGTGGCGAACCAGCATGCCGGCATGGCCCAGCGAGTCGATGTAGGGGCCGCCCAGCTCCTCAATCTCGTGGCCGAGGCGGCCGAGGTCCGCGATGCAGGCGGGATCGAACCGGTCCTCGACCTTCACGCTGAGGGAGGGCGCACCCCAGGTTCGTCCGTAGAGCAGGCGCGGGGCATCGACGGCATCCGCCACCGACATCCCGTAATCGGCGTAGCGGCTGAAGATCTGGGCCTGGAATTGCGGCTGCCCGTCGCCGCCCATGCTGCCGTAGCTCATCACCCGGCCGTCATCGAAGGCGGCGAGCGCCGGAATCAGCGTGTGGAACGGGCGCCGGCCGGGCTCCAGCGGATTCCCAGCCTTGGGGTCCAGGGAGAACGACATGCCCCGGTTCTGCCAGCAGATCCCGGTGGCCGGCAGGACCGTGCCCGAGCCGTACTCCCAGTAGACCGACTGGATGTAGGACACGGCGAGCCCGTCCTTGTCGATCGCCCCCATCCAGACCGTGTCGCCGTGGCCCGGATCGGGCAGGGGCACCCGGGCGGCGCGGCGCATATCGATCAGGGCCGCCTCCCGGGCGAGGTGCTCCGGCGTCAGGAAGGCGGCGGGATCGTGCCGCAGGCGGCTGAAATCGGTCACCACCCGATCGCGGATCGCGAAGGCCCGCTTCGTCGCCTCGATCAGGCCGTGATAGTGCGCCGTGCTCTCCGGCTCGGCGATGGCGAGCCGGTCGAAGACGCCGAGGATCAGGAGCGCGGCGAGCCCCTGGGTCGGGGGTGGGAAATTGTACAGCGTCGCGTCGCGCCGCCGGATCGAAAGCGGCGCCCGCTCCACCGCCGCGAAGGACTCGAGATCGGCCCGCGTCACCGGCGCGCCGAGCCGCTCCAGATCGGCGGCGATCTCGCGGCCGATATCCCCGCGGTAGAAGTCGCCGAGGCCCGCATGGGCGAGCTGCTCCAGGGTGGCGGCGAGCCGCGGCAGCGTCCGGACCTCGCCGGCCGGATAGGGCTTGCCGTCCTTCAGGAACGTCGCGGCAAAATTCGGGGCGTCGTGGAGCGTGTCGAGCTCCTGGGGCACGTAGCGCGCCTCCGAGGGCGAGACCGCCACGCCGTTGCGCGCCTGCCCGATCGCGTCGGCGAGCAGCGTCTCCAGGGGCAGGCGGCCTCCGAGCGCCCGGGCCAGCTCCAGGGCGAGGCGCCAGCCGCCGATGGCGCCGGCCACCGTCACCATCGCGTCAGGACCGCGCGCGGGGATCGCGTCGTAGTCCTTCTCGCGGTAGCGCTGGATCGTGGCGAGGCGCCCGGCCGGGCCGCAGGCCTCGATGCCGCGCACCCGGCCGCCGCGCTCGCGCACCAGCCAGAAGCCGTCGCCGCCGATCCCGTTCATGTGCGGGTAGACCACCGCGATGGAGGCGGCCATCGCCACCATCGCCTCGATGGCGTTGCCCCCTGGGCCAGCACCGTCTGACCGGCCAGGGCGGCGAGGCTGTGGGGTGCGGCGACGGCGGCGCTGGTGAAGACGGGTGTCTCGGGCATCGGCGGTCCTGTGGTGTACCAGTTCCAGGGTTAGGCGAGCCTGTGCATCCTGCAAAGGCCGGGACGCGGACCGGCGCCGCGCCATGCTATGCTGTCGGCGTACTGTCGCTCAGAAGCGGCCGATGATCTGCAAGCTGACACCCTGGATCGCGTTCGGCCTCGGCCTGTGCGCCGTGCCCGCCGCGGCCCAGCAGCGGACCCGGACCGTCTTCGAAGGGGCCGGCGCGGACCCGCGCATCTCGGTCTCGCAGCCCGAATCGACCAGCCAGGCCTCCGGTGGCTACGTCCGCTCCATCGAGCCCTCCCTCGGCCCGCTGGGCGATCCCCTCGGGCTTCGCCCCGCGATGAAGGCCCGCGGCATCGAGTACAGCCTGACCTACGTCGCCGACATCCTCGGCAACCCGGTCGGCGGCCTCCGGCAGGGGGCGATCGCGGAGGACCGCCTGAACCTGCGGCTCAACCTCGACCTCGACCGGCTCGTCGGCTGGCAGGGAGCCACGGTCCACGCGAACGCCTATTTCATCCACGGGACCGGCCTGTCGCGCTACTACGTCGGTAACCTACTGACCACGAGCGTCATCGAGGCTTTGCCCGCGAGCCGGCTCTACGTGCTCTGGCTCGACCAGAGCCTGATGGACGGTCAGCTCGGCCTCCGGATCGGCCAGCAGGCCGCCGACACCGAGTTCTTCGTCAGCCAGACCGCGACCCTGTTCGTGAACTCCACCTTCGGTTGGCCGGCCATCACCGGGCTCGACCTGCCGAGCGGCGGGCCGGCCTATCCCTTGGCGGCGCCGGCGATCCGGGCCAAGTATACGCCGGGCAACGGCTTTTCCTCCAGGTCGGGCTCTACGACGGCGATCCCGCCGGCGCCAACCGGCCGGGCCAGGATCCGGAGGCGCAGCGCCTCGACCGGACGGGGACAAATTTCCGCCTCCGCGATCCAGCCCTGGTCATCGCCGAGGCCACCTACGCGTACAACATCGCCCCTGGGTCGAAGGGCCTGCCGGGCGACATCACCCTCGGCGGCTGGCAGCATTTCGGCCGGTTCGACAGCCTGCGCTTCGACATCACCGGCGTGCCGCTCGCCGACCCGAACGCCTCGGGATCGGCCGGCCGGTGCGGGGCAATGCCGGCCTCTACGCGATCTACGACCAGACCCTCTACCGGGAGTCCGGCAAGGACGACGAGGGCCTGGGCTTCTTCGTGCGCGCCGCGTGGTCGCCGACGCGCTCTAGCCTGATCGACGCCTACGTGGATACCGGGCTCGCCTACAAGGGCCTGTTCGACGGGCGCGACGACGACACGGTCGGGGTGAGCTTTGCCTACGCCCGCATCAGCGACGAGGCCCAGCGGGCCGACCGGGACACGATCCTCTACACGGGGCTGCCGATGCCCCGGCGCCGCGCCGAGGCGGTGATCGAGGCGACCTATCAGGCCGTCGTCGTGCCGGGCTTCACGGTGCAGCCGGACGCGCAATACGTCATCCGCCCGGGCGGCGGCATCGCCGGGCCGGACGGGCGCCGCCTGCGCAACGCCGCGGTCCTGGGCGTGCGCGCTACCGTGCAGTACTGAGCGACCGTCCGCACCGGCCTGCGACGGCTCGACCGGGAACGCTCCCGGGACCCCGCCTCTTTCAAAGGCATGTTGATCTTCGAGTGGGTCGTCGGCGTCCTGTTCGGCGCCGTCCTCCTGGCCGGTCTGGCGCGCCGCCTGGGCGCCCCGTATCCGGCCTTCCTGGCACTCGGCGGCGTCGGCCTCGCCTTCGTGCCCGGCGTGCCAAACCTGCGGCTCGATCCCGAGCTGGCGCTGGCGCTGTTCCTCGCCCCCGTCCTGCTCGATGCCGGATTCGATGCCTCCGTGCGGGATCTGAAGGAGAACTGGCGCGCGGTGCTGGGGCTCGCGGTCGGCGCGGTGGCGGTGACCACGCTCGCCGTCGCAGTCGTGGCGCGGCTGATCGTGCCGGACATGCCGCTGTCCGCCTGCATCGTGCTCGGTGCCGTGGTGGCGCCGCCCGACGCTGTGGCGGCGCTGGCGGTGCTCAAGCACGCGCCGATGCCCCACCGGCTCGCGACGATCCTGCGCGGCGAGAGCCTGCTCAACGATGCGGCCTCGCTGCTGATCTACCGGCTCGGCGTGGCGGCCGCGATGGCCGGGACGTTCCATCCCGCCGAGGTGGCGCCGGCATTCCTGCTGGGCGTCGTGGCGAGTCTCGTTGTCGGACCCGTCCTGGGTCTGCTCTTCGTCGCGCTGACCCGGCGCGTCACGGACCCGGCGAGCGCGATCGTGATGCAGTTCGTCGGCGCCTTCGGGATCTGGCTCGCCGCGGAGCGGCTGGAACTCTCCGGGGTCCTGACCATCGTGACCTTCGCGGTGACGGTCGCCCGCCGGGCGCCGGGCGTGACGGCGCCCCGGGCTCGGGTGATCTCCTACGCGGTCTGGGACACGGCGGTGTTCGTGCTCAACGTCCTGGCCTTCGTGCTGATCGGCATCCAGATCGACCCGATCCGGGACCGGCTGACCGGCCCAGATGCGTGGCAGGCCCTGATCCTGGCGGGCGCGACTTTCGCGACCGTGGTGGTGACCCGCCTCGCATGGGTTCTGCCGACCACAGGCATTCGTGGCCTCGGCCTCCGGCAGGCGGGCGCGCCGGCGCGGCTCGGACCCGGGCTCGCCCTGTCCTGGGCGGGGATGCGCGGGATCGTCACGGTGGCGGCCGCCCTGGCGCTGCCCGCCGCGTTCCCCCATCGGGACCTCGTGGTGTTCGCCGCCTTCTTCACCGTGCTGGGGACGCTGATCGTCCAGGGCCTGACCCTGCGCCCGGTGCTCGCCTGTCTGAAGCTGGAGGACGACGACCCGGTGGGGCGCGAGACCGGCCGCGCCCGCGCCGCGGCCTATAAGGCGGCCCTCGACAGCCTGACGGACTCGGACGACGCGCCGGTGACCGACGCGCTGCGGTCCGAGTTCCGCGCGGCGCTGGCCGAGGCCGAGGAGCACGAGGAGGGCCGGGCACCCGAGAGCCTGCCGGCGGACGCCGCCCGGCGCCGGGCGGTCGAGGCGGCCCGCGACACGGTCCTGTCCCTGCGCCGGACAGGCCGGATCGGGGACGACGCCTATTTCCTGCTGGAGGAAGAGTTCGACTGGGCCGAACTCAGCGCGACGCCGCGGGCGGAAACCTGAGCGTCGCGGCCTTCGCAGAGCTCCCGTTCCGGCCCGCGCAGCGGAGCGGTCCGGGCGGCATCAGGCGCGGAGCGGGTCCGAGCCGATGGCCTCGAGACGGATGCCGGTGCCGTCACACGCTCTTGCGCGCCGCGATCCGTGCCTCGATCGCGTCCCAGACGGCGACCGACAGGTCCGGGCCGCCGAGCCGCTTGATCGCCCGGATGCCGGTGGGAGACGTGACGTTGATCTCGGTCAGATGCCCGTCGATCACGTCGATTCCCACCAGGATCAGGCCGCGGCGGGTGAGTTCCGGACCGATCGTGGCGCAGATCTCGCGCTCCCGCTCGGTCAGTTCGGACGCCGAGGCCGCGCCGCCGCGGACCATGTTGGAGCGGATGTCGTTGGCGGCCGGGACGCGGTTGACCGCCCCCATGGCGACACCGTCGACTAGGATGATGCGCTTGTCCCCCTCCGTCACCCGGTCGAGGTAGCGCTGCACTACCCAGGCCTCCCGGAAGGTTGTGGCGAACAAGTCGAACATCGAGCCGAAATTCGGATCCGTCTCGGTCACCTTGAACACGGCCGCGCCGCCATGCCCGTGGAGCGGCTTCATCGCCACTGTGCCGTGCTCCAGACGGAAGGCCTCGATCTCCGCCCTGTCGCGGCTGATCAGGGTGGGCGGCATCAGCTCCGGGAAGTCGAGGACGAAGAGCTTCTCGGGGGCGTTGCGCACCTCGAAGGGGTCGTTGACCACGAGCGTCTCCGGGTGGATCCGCTCCAGCATGTGGGTGGCCGTGATGTAGGCCATGTCGAAGGGCGGATCCTGGCGCATCAGCACCACGTCGGCCTCCGCGAGGTCGATGCGTTCCGGGGGCGCCAGGGTGTAGTGCGCGCCCTCGACATCCTGCACGGTCAGGCGCTCGACCCGAGCGGTCACGCGCCGACCTTGCATCGAGAGCCGGTCGGGCGTGTAGTGGACGAGTGTATGCCCCCTCCGCTGGGCCTCCAGCAGAAGGGCGAAGGTCGTGTCACCCGCGATCCGGATGTTCTGGATCGGGTCCATCTGAACCGCGACGGTCAGGCTCATTGCAAACGCCCCTCGCCAACGGCGGACATCGCGACCGGATGCCGGCTCAATCGTCCGACAGAGACTTGCTGCCCGTGCGCTTGTCGTAGTCGCCGATCGCCGAGCGGCATTCCGGCGACAGGCGCTTGCGGTTGCGCATCATGCACCGGTCCGCATCCTGGCTGTTCGGGTCGACGCCGGCGCAGAGGCGAAAGTAGTCGTTCGCGCAGCCGAGCTGCAGGCCCTGGTCCTCGCGTTGGGCGTAGGCGGGGCCGGCGGTGAGCGCCACCAGCGCCAGCGCCGCGATGGCCAGCCCGCGGTGGCGGGAGGCGCGCAGGGATCGTTCCGGAACCAGTCGCATTCAGCGGTGTCCTCAATCTCTATCGGGCAGAGAACCGGTGCGGCGGCTCCGCCTTCGTTCGCGTCCGGCATATCGGTCCGGCCGGGCGGTAGGCAAGCGTCGGAGGTCCCGCCGGGTTCCGTGCCGGACCGTCGCGGCCACGCTTCGCTGGGGTGTGGCGCACGGGTCGCACCGCCCGGTGCGCGATCGCCGCGAGCCCCGAATAAAAAGGCCCCGTCCGGGATCGGACAGGGCCTCAAGTCGAAGGGAGGAAACGCCCGCCATGGGCGCGCCGACCGACGCAATTGCCGCGCCAACACGCCTCAACACCCGCCTTCGCGGGCGACGACGGGAAAGATTCCGTTAACCACGTCGTGCTGGATAGTCCCCGTAGCCCTTGCCGACGCCCTCCCAAGGCCCGGGCCGGATGCTCGGACCGCCGACAGGAGCCGGAGACCATGACCCTTTTCAAGCCGCGCGCGACCGACGACACCCCGCCGTCGCAGCAGGCTGCCGATCCGACGCGCCAGATCGCCGCGGACGCTTCGGCCGTTCTGATCCCGTTCCCGGGCATCGCGGCGCGGCGCACATGCCGCATCCCGCGTTCCGACGAACGGCGCGGCGAAATCCTGCTGTTCCTGGGCGTGCGCTACGAGCGCCTCGCCTCCTGAGGCATCACGGCGCATGTCCGGCCGGTCGCGCAACGCCATCGACGGTTCCCCCATGTCCATTTCGGATGCCCGGTGCTCCCAGCCGGCGCGCCTGGCGGCGCGGCTCGCACCCCTCGGCGCGGCTTTGGCGCTTCTGGCCGCCTGCACCCAGAGCGGCGATTTCGGCCGGCCGCGCACGGGAGTCTGGAACGGTCTCATCGACACCACGGGTAGCTTCAGCAGCCGCGATCGCGGCCGTCTGCTGCTCGATTCCGGTCTGACCGACGACGAGCAGGCCCTGCGCGACCGCGCCTGGCGATTCGTCCAGCCCGCCAGCACCTTCACGGCCTTTCAGGACGTGGTTCTCGGCCTCGCCAGCGCCCACGTACTGCCGGCGACCTGGCGCTTCGAGGAAGTCGGCGCCTATTACGAGTCGCTGACGGCCGAACCGTCCCGCTCGCCCGTCTCCCGCTATCGGCAGCTCGGCGACGACGCCACCGCCGATGCCCGGCTGATCCCGATCTTCGTGGCGCTGGCGGCCCGCGTCATCGATGCCGATGCCGCGCGGCTGCGCAGCCTCCCCTTCGCCAGGACCCTCGACGATGCAGACGTGCGGCTGGCTGCGCAGCGCGTCGCCGAGAACCGCTGCCTGATCGCGTGGGTGCGGTTCGAGGCCGGCCTGCGGCTCGCGCGCTACCGGTTCGCCCTGGAACATCTGTTTGCTGCGGCACCGGCGCCGGAATCGGTCTCGGCCGAACGGTCCATCATGATGCTGGCGGCCCGCCGCAACCTCCTCGACCCGCTCCTCCCGCCGGATGCGGCGGCCCGGTGCGGGCTCGGACCGATCCCCCTGCCGCCCCCGGTGCCGGTGGCCCAGGCAGGGCCTCTAGCGGTCAAGGACTGAGCCGCGGCGCGGATCCAGTCCGACGCGGTGAAGGGGCGTCAAGTCAGGGAGGTCGCTGGGCGCCGTCAGGCCCCTGTCGTCGGGGACACCGAGGGACGGGTATTGACGCGGTCGACCCTTGACGAGCTGCTGGGAGTTCAACCGTTCCCGGGTCTCATCGGAACGGCGAGAGCCATATCTGCGATCCGTCGGCGACTTGGAAGCGCCAAGGATTGCGGCCGGAAGAAACTTGAAGGGGCTGGTTCGTAGCGATCCGGATTTCGCGGCTCCGGTCCACGCCTTGCAGCGAGACCATGTGAAAGACCGCATCCCGAGGGAGGCCGTCGAAAAGACCGGTCCCGGTAACGACCTCCGAGGACGGCCTCGCTATCGCCCGGTGCCCTTGCCCGACGCATCCTTGCCGGTCGTCGCATCGTCCGTCGGCGTGTCGGTGGTACAGGAAACGGCCTGAACCGCGGCGTTGGCGGCGAGCCGCTGGCTCGGCAGGCCCGCAATTACCCGCACCACCACGACCCCCGCGCGTCGGGCGCGACGATGCGGACGTCGCGGCTCGGGTCGTTCTCGTCGTCGTCGGCCAGCGCCTCATCGTACTGGGCGCGGGTGAGGATCACAAGGTCGAGGGCTCCGCGCACCGCCGCTTGATCTGTCACCGCGTAGAAAGCCCCGCGGTGGGCATGCGCAGCGAGAGAGAGAGGGGTCCGGTGCGGGCCGAGACGCGCATGGGTCCGTCGGCGAGGTTGTAAGCGCACACCCCCACCGCAACCGCCGGATCCGGGATCGGAAGCCAAGCCTCGGGCGGAGAGGGATCGTCGCCGGTCGCGACCGTATAGATCGTCTGCGGATGGTCCAGGTTCTCGCTGGTGCGGGCGCGCGTGACGGCGTCGGCCTCCGACAGGCCGGGGATCGCCAGGACCGCCGCGATGTGGACGATCCCGGCAAGCACGAGGCCGGTCAGCGTGGCGTAGACGAAGCGCAGGTTCACGGGGCGCATCCGAGGCGTGTGACGGCCGGCACAGAATTCCGGTCGAGGGACCCGACGCTAGCGGCCACCGGCGTATCGTAGAGGCGCAGCGCCAAGCGCACCGGCCCGCTCGCCCGCGGGCTCGGCAGCCAGTTCCCGGGCTGCACATCCGGCGCGAGCAGGATCGTGAACCGCCCGTCGGCGGCGCGCAGCACCTCGGTCGAGGTGAAGCCTTCGCGCAAGGGGACACGATCGGCCTCACGCGGGCCGCGACCGGCGACCGTGATGGTCCAGGCGCGGGCGGGGGGCGTCCCGCCGCCGATCCGGTAGGTGCAGGTCGCGTCGAGGGCCTGGCCGGTATCGTCGACCGCCGCCGTCAGCAGCAAGCCCTCGCCGACCGCCAGGGATCTCCCCGCGGCGGGCATTGACCGCGCGGGTATAGGGATCGGCGTTCCCGGCACCGGCGCGCGGCCAAGCGGTCCAGGCGCCGACCTGCACGCCGCCGAAGGGATAGCCGCCGCTCGTCGCCCAGTCGGCACTGGCAAGTCCGAGGACGGCGCCGAGCGCCAGGGCGTACACGGCGAGGCCGGCGACCGAACTCTTGCGCCAGAGGCGACGGACGAACCGGATCACGCCGCTGCGCGGGGCGCCGGCGGTCGCGGAGGCGCCGCCGAACGTACCGGGAATCGTGAGCTTCATTTGCTCACCGCACCTCGACGAAGCCGCCGACCGGGCGGCCGCCCTCGGCCACGGCGCGCGGCGGCCCGGAGGGCGCGGCCGCGGCGCGGTCGCCGGGCTTCCGGCCGGTCTTCGGCGCGTCCCCGGCGCCGGATCGCGGATCCGCAGCCGATCCGGGCACACGCTCGACCGTGCGGAACAGGCCGTTCAGGCCGCTGATCACCTCGAAGGACCGGCGGGACAGCTTGCCGTAGGCGCTGGCATTGGGGTCGATCGGGGCTGTCGTCCCTCCAGAGGCCTGCTGCTGGGCCGCCCGCGGGCTGTCCTTCAGGCCGGGCAGGCCCTTGATCTCGATGCCCTGGTGGGCCGGTTCCATCACGTCGTGCCAGGTCTGGGCCGGGAGCGAGCCGCCGGTGAGCTTGTTGGTCGAGGTGTGGTCGTCGTTGCCGAACCAGACCGCGCCGACGTAATTGCCCGTGTAGCCGACGAACCACGCGTCCCGGTAGGCGTTCGTGGTGCCGGACTTGCCCGCGACCTTCACGCCCTCGAGCTGCGCCCTCTTGCCGGTGCCCTCCTCGACGACCTTGTTCAGCATGAAGTTCATGTCGGCCACGACCTGGGGGGCGAGCACCCGCTCGGGCGCCTCGTCGGCGTGGCGGTAGATCACCTCGCCGGACGAGTTCTTCACCTCCATGGCCGCGTAGGGCTTAGCGCGGAAGCCGCCGTTGGCGAACACCGCGTAGCCCGCCGCCTGATCGATCACCGTCACCTCGTCCGAGCCGATCGGCATCGAGACCGTGTCGATCAGGTTCGAGGTGATGCCCATCTTGTGGGCGAGTTCGGTGATCTTCGCGCGGCCCGCCTTGGCGGCCTTGGCTTCGTGACTGATGCCCATGGCCTTGCCGAGGGCGATGGAGATCTTGATCGGGATCGTGTTGATCGATTTCGCCACCGCGAGCCACATCGGCACCCGGCCGGCATAGGAGCGGCCGTAATTCTGCGGGCACCAGTTGCCGATGCAGACCGGGCTGTCGACGACCGGCGTATCGGGCTTGAACAGGCCCGAATTGAGGGCGGCCGAGTAGACGTAGGGTTTGAACGATGAGCCGGGCTGGCGCAGGGCGTCGGTGGCGCGGTTGAACTGGCTCTCGCCGTAATCGGCTCCGCCGACCATGGCGCGGAGCGCCCCGTCGGGGTCGAGGATCACCATGGCGGCCTCGTCGACATCCATGGCGTCGCCGGACTTGCGCAGGATGTCGGCGACCACGTCGTCGGCGCGCTTCTGGATGGCGAGGTCCAGCGGCGTCTTCACCGTCAGAACGCGGTCGTTGCGCAGCTTGCCCGCGTCGGCCATCCCCTTGATCTCGCCGAAGGCCCAGTCGAGGTAATAGTCGGCGGTGATGTCGCGGGTACGGGTCACCGGCGTCGCCGGGTTGCGCAGGGCCGTTTGGATCTGGCCCTCGGTGACGAATCCCGCCTCCACCATGTTGTGCAGCACGTCCGCCGCCCGGGCGCGGGCCGCCGGCAGGTTGACGTGCGGGGCGTACTTGGTCGGCGCCTTGAACAGGCCGGCCAACATGGCGGCCTCGGCGAGGCTGATGTCCTTGAGGGGCTTGCCGAAATAATAATCCGCCGCCGCCACCGCGCCGAAGGTGCCGCCGCCCATATAGGCACGGTCGAGGTAGAGCTTCAGGATCTCGTTCTTGGTCAGATGGCTCTCGAGCCAAAGCGCCAGGAACGCCTCGTTGACCTTCCGTTCGAGCGAACGCTCATTCGTCAGGAAAAGGTTCTTGGCGAGCTGCTGGGTGATCGACGAGCCGCCCTGGGTACCGCCGCCGCCCTTCGAATTGTTGACCAGCGCCCGCAGGGTGCCGATCGGGTCGATGCCCCAATGCTCGTAGAAGCGCCGGTCCTCGGTGGAGACCAGCGCCTTGATCATGATGTCGGGAAACTCGTCGAGCTTGAGCGAGTCGTCGTGCTTGATGCCGCGGCGCCCGACCTCGGTGCCGTAGCGGTCGAGGAAGGTGACGGCGAGGTCCTGTTGCTTCAACCAGTTCTCGCTGGTCAGCTGGAAGGCCGGCTGCGCCAGGGCGAGCATCAGCACCGCGCCGCCGGTCCCGATGGTGACGCCCTCGCTGGTCAGGTCGAGGGCGACGCGCTTCCAGCCGCGCACCGCGAAGCGGCTCATGACCCGCTGGAAGCGCTCGTAGGCTTCGCCGGTGGATTGGCCGCCGTCGTACAGGCTGGCATTGACCCAAGCGTCGAACGCCAGTGCGGCGCGTTCGAGGCGGATCTTGATCTCGGTGAACGTCGGCAGGCGCACGATGTCGGACCCGGCTTGTCGAGCGCCTCTGCGGCGAAACGTGGCGGCGAATGGTCGAGCGCCGCGGGCGCGGAGCCTGAGCCACCGCCCGGCATCCCCGTCCATAGCAGGATCCGGAACGGCCGGCGAGGCTCCACGCCGTCTCGCCGATCGCCATGGACGAGCTTGGGTATAACGCGCGAGGGCGCGATCCGGTCGCATCCGGGCGTCGCTTGCGGCGCTTGCCCCGGTCCCCCGCCTCGGGCAGAGAAGCGCCTCCCCGTTCGAGAGACCTCACCGATGTCCAAGCCCGAGGCGCCGCGCCGCGGGGCTGTCGAGCCGTTCTGGCAGGCCAAGACGCTCGAGGCCATGACCCCGTCCGAGTGGGAGAGCCTGTGCGACGGCTGCGGCCGATGCTGCCTGATCAAGCTCGAGGACGACGACACCGGCGAGGTCCACCACACCGACATCGGCTGCACCCTTCTCGACGGTCTGACCTGCCGGTGCCGCGACTATGCCCGCCGGCAGACGCGCGTGCCCGATTGCGTCCGCCTGACGCCGGAGGCGGTGCGGACGATCGCGTGGCTGCCGCCGACCTGTGCGTACCGCCTCGTGCGGGATGGGGAGCCGCTTTATCCCTGGCACCCGCTGCTGTCGGGCCGGGCGTCGAGCGTCCACGAGGCCGGAATCTCGGTGCGGGGCCGGCTCGCAGGCAACGAGGAGGAGTTCTCGGAGGATGAGTTGCCGGACCGGATCGTCGACTGGCCCGGCAGCGATCCCGACGACGCCTGAGCGCCTCAGCGGGCGCCGGCGTCGCGGTCGAGCAGCCGGCCGCCGGCCAACCCGTTCACGGCGATGACGAGGGCGACCGCCGCCGCGTGGAACAGGAGGTCCGTGGCCGTGGCGTCGTGCGGATGGACCGGCACCAGCAGGGCCGCGGCCGCAGCGGCCACCGCGAGGCCGCCGAGGGCGGCCGTGAGGTTCGGCCGCAGCGGGCAGGCGCGCCGCAGCATCACCACGATCAGCACCGAGAGCGGCACAGAGACGCAGATCAGGAAGCTGAAGCAGCCCGTGACCGTGTGCGCTCCGGGGATGTCGGCACCCGGCGCGATCCATTCGCGCAGGCAGCCCTGACCGCTCGCGCCGATCCACAGGGCCAGCGGCGGGAGCGGCAGGAGCGCCCAACGGCCGGAACGGCCCGGGACGCTGGTGGCGAAGGCCGCGAACGCGGCGGCGACCGCCGTCAGCGCGGCGCCGATCGCCGCGAGGGCGAGATCCGGGACGTGCATGCGCAGCATGAATCCGCCTGTGCCGCTCCAGGCCGCCAGGACCAGCCCGAGCAGCAGCGCGGCGCCGAGCCACAGGGCCGCGCGCGCCTCCGGGGCGCGGAGCGGCCGCACCGGCTCGAGGCCGCCTGCGAGCTCCTCGACGAGCCGCTCGTGACGGGAGAGGCCGCGGCCCGCCCAATTGCTCCCCTCTCCGGGCATCACTCCCTCTCCTGGGTCAGGCTTGCCCGCAGCGCCTTCAACGCCCGGTGCAGGTTCACCTTCAGGGCGCCCTTGCTCCGGCCGGTGAGGGCCGCGGTCTCGTCGAGCGACAGCTCGCGCAGGCCGAGATGCTCCACCGCCTGCCGCTGACCGTCGGGCAGGGCGGCCACCGCCCGCGACAGGGCGGCGGCGCGGTCCCGCGCCTCCAGGTTCTGACCGGGGGCCGGGCCGGGATCGACCTCGGCCTCGTAGGCGAGGGGATCGTTGACCTCCCGGGGCCGCCGCCCGGCCCGGCGCAGGCGGTCGATCGCCCGCCGCTGGGTGATGGCCCGCAGCCAGGGCAGGAACGGCCGGTCGGGATCATAGCTCGCCCGAGCCCGGTGAACCGTCATCAGCGCGTCCTGCACGACGTCGTCCACCGCTTCGCCGCGCACGCCCTGCGCTCGCGCGATCGCAGAGACCACGGGCAGGCAGGCCTTCAGCAGCGCCCGATAGGCGGCCGCGTCGCCGCCCTGTGCCGCCGCCA
The DNA here is from genome assembly GCA_050632685.1 of Methylobacterium phyllosphaerae. Lineage (GTDB taxonomy): Bacteria > Pseudomonadota > Alphaproteobacteria > Rhizobiales > Beijerinckiaceae > Methylobacterium > Methylobacterium phyllosphaerae_A. Next base: position 1,408,904 of record JBOEFT010000002.1, on the reverse strand, counting down.
TAAGGGCCGCCAGTTCCTGTTCGAGCGCCATCCGGGCTCCGCCGTCGTTCCGTCCCCCGGCCCGCGCTGTATCTAGCCCGCGCGCCGACCCCGACGCCAGCGCCCAGCCGCGGGCGGGGATCCCGCCCGGAATCGCGAGGATCATTGCACGGCCTCCCGCGCCGTCCCGGCCGGGGCCGCTGCGAGGCGTGCCGCCCCGAGGATGCGCCCGTCATCGGCCTGCACCAGCAGGGCCGCCGTCGCGCCGTCCGGGCGGCCCGACGCGAACGCCGCGGCTCCGCCGGACCAGCGGCCGAGGTCCCGGAGGGAGCGGACGACGTTGGCCTGGTCGATCGTGCGCCCGGCATTCTCGCCGCGTAGCACCCGGGTCGTGTGGCTCGGATCGAAACCGATGAGCAGCACGCGGGCGGATTCGGTGGCGGTGCCGCGCCCGGGCCCGACCTGCGCGACGACACGGTCGCCGTCGCGGGTCAGCGTCACGGGGACGCCGGGGCCGTCCGCCCGGGCGCGGGCGATCGCAGCGCGCAGGCCGGCCTCGTCGGAGCCGACGAGCCCGGTCCGCCCGTCGATCACGGCCTGGGGCGTGTAGCTCGAGCCGCCGAGCTGCGCCGCGTAGGCCTCCTGGCGGGCGGTGGCGGCCGGCAGGGCGTAGGGGTCGCGCCAGTTCAGATGATTCCAGTAGGTAACGTGGAACGCGAGGGGCAGCACATCCCCGCCTGCGCCGGGCGGCTCGTGGGCGAGGCGGCCGAGCAGCGCCTCAGCGGGCGGGCAGGAGGAGCAGCTCTGCGAGGTGAACAGCTCGACGACCACGGGGCGCTCAGCGGCACCGGCCGGGCGGAGGACGGCGCACAGCAGGGCGGCGATCAAGAGGGTAGGGCGCATGGCCAAGTCTCCCGCATGCCGGATTTTCGCTCTCGGCATACCGGCTCTTTCGGCGCCCGCGCGGTGGCGGTTACACGGGCGCCGCGAGTTCGAAGGCGTCGACGTCGCGCAGCAGGGCGAGGAAGGCCTCGGCGCCGTGGTCTAGCGCCGCGTGGCCGGCCTCGGCTGTGCCGAGCCGCGCGTCGCCCATGGCGCCGGAGGGATGAAGGTCACCGGCCTTCCAGGCGAAGGCGGCGGGGCGGCCGGCGCGCAGGTGGGTGAAGTCGCGGACCATGGCCAGCGTACGCGGCGGGAAGTCGGCGATCCGGTCGGTCCGGACGAGATCCGGACGCAGGGCCAGCATCAGCGCAGTCTCGATGCCGCCGGCATGGATTCCGTGGGCGATCTCGTCCGCCGGGAACAGCCCCGCGGGATAGCCGAGCCGCGCCCACGACGTCGTCACCGCCACCATGGCGAACCGGGCGCGCAGCTCGCCCGCCACGAGGTCGATGAGCGCGCTGTTGCCGCCGTGGCTCGTGACGATCACGATCTTGCGGCAGCCGGCCCGATGGACGGCCGCGCCGATCCCCGTCCAGGCGGCGAGCGCCGTCCCGGTCTCCAGCGTGAGCGTACCCGGGAACGCATCGTGCTCGTCGGACTTGCCGACCGGCTGGACAGGCAGCAGCAGCACGTCGAGATCCGCTGGTGCACTCGCGTGCACCCGGGCGAGATAGCCCTCGGCGATGATGGTGTCGGTGGCGAGCGGCAGATGCGGGCCGTGCTGTTCGGTGGCGGCCACCGGCAGCACGGCGATCGCCCGCCGCATGTCGCGCCGGGCCAAGTCTTCAGTGGTGAGGTCGGACCAGAACCGCGCCGTCATGCCTGCCGTGGCCTCCTGCCAACACCGCCGGGTGGCGGCGGGATCGGGCGGCGATCTAACCGGCAGGCCGGCACCGAGTCGACGGAAGAAGCGCCGTCTGCAGGGCCGGTTTCAGGCGAACAGGGCGTCGATGTCGTCCTGGGAGGGCATCGCATCCTGAGCCTGAGGGCCGTTGAGCAGGAGATCCTCGGCCCGCGTCCGTCGGGCGCGCTCGGCGGGATCCATCGCGGCGGCGTCGCGGGCCTTCACCGCACCGACGAACCGTGCCAGGCGCTGCTCGAACAGCCTGAGGGACTCCACCACCTTGGCGATCCGCTGGCCGGTGATGTCCTGGAACGCGCAGGCCTCGAAGATGGTGTTGATCCGCTCCTCGACGGCGTCGCGATAGCCCGGACCGTCCGGCAGGCCGAGCATCGCCTCCGCGGCTTCCATGATCGTATTGGTGGCGCCCGCAGTCGCCTCCACGACGCTGCCGAGTTCCTCGTGCGCCATGGGGATACGGTCGCGGCTCATCTCGTTCGCCCGCAGCGCTCCGATCTCCTCGCGGAGATGGGCGATGTAGTCCGCGATCTCGATCAGTTCGGCGATCACGGTCTGCGGTTCCCGAAGCCGCAGATCGGGCTGCCGTGCGGCGGCTAACGACATGCTGTCCTCCTCGGATCTATCGCCGTCTTCGGAACCATGGCCGTCTCGGCCGGCCATGCCGTGTCCGGTCGCCCTGCGCCCGGGCGGCGCGAGGGCACCGGCAGGGGAACCGCTCAGCTCCCGCACACCGCCTCGATCTTGGACTTCAGCGTGGCCGCGTTGAAGGGCTTCACGATATAATTGTTTACGCCGGCCTTCTTGGCCGCGATCACGTTCTCGGTTTTCGACTCGGCCGTGACCATGATGAACGGCGTCGTCCGAAGATTTTCGTCGGCCCGCACGTGCCGGAGCAGCTCGTAGCCGGTCATCGGCTCCATGTTCCAGTCGGAGATGACGAGGCCGTACTTGCGGCCCTTCAGGCGCGCAAGTGCCTCGGTGCCGTCCGAGGCGTCATCGACCTCTTCGAAGCCAAGCTGCTTCAGTAGATTACGAATAATGCGGACCATCGTCTGGTAATCATCGACAACGAGGATCGGCATGCTCAAGTCGAGAGCCATCGAACAACTGCTCCGTATTGCCCGGCGGGAAGCCGCGGCGGCTCCCGGATATATTAACGCTTCGCTAACGCTGCAATTTAGCTGCGCCGCACAGCATTTCAAATAGGCCATGCGCATTGCGAAGCCGTTAATCGGCGCGGCCGACGCATGGCCGTGCTCCCCGGCGCGGCGGCGCCCTGACGACCCGCGAAGGCTTGCGAAGGCTCGCTTGACCCTCCGGGCACCTTTCGGCAGGGTCCGGCCGCGTCGGTCCCCTCGCGGACATGTCAGGCGACCCCACCCGACCCTTCCGAGCAGTCGACCCCGAACCGATGGCCCCTGGCGACGACACGGCCGCGCGGCCCTTCACGATCTGCCGCGCCGACGAACCGGTCCCGCCGGCCCTGGCCGGAGCCGTGGCGGCGATCGGCAACTTCGATGGCGTTCATCTCGGCCACCGGGTGCTCGTGGAGAGCGTGCGCGCCGCGGCCCGCGCCGCCGGAAGGCCGGCCGCGATCCTGACCTTCGAGCCGCATCCCCGGGCCTACTTCATGCCCGACGCCCCGATGTTCCGACTGACCGGGCTGACCGCCAAGGAAATCCTGTTCGCCCATCTCGGCCTCGACGGGCTGATCGTCCGCCGCTTCGACGGCGCCCTGGCCGCTACGGGGGCACGGGCCTTCGTGCTCGACTTCCTGAAAGGGTCGCTCGGCCTGACCGGAGTGGTCGTCGGACACGATTTTCATTTCGGCCGTGGCCGCGAGGGCACACCCGCGATCCTGGCCGAACTCTGCGGCGAAGCCGGGATGAGCTGCCGGATCGTCGACCCGGTCGCCCTCGGGGACGAGGCCGAGCCGGTCTCGTCGAGCGCAATCCGCGCGGCGCTGGCCGCCGGAGACATCGGCCGCGCCAACGCGCTGCTCGGCTACCGCTGGTTCGTCCTCGGACCGGTCCGGCATGGCGACAAGCGCGGGCGGCAGCTCGGCTTTCCGACCGCCAACGTCAGGCTGCCCGATTGTGCACTGGCACACGGGATCTACGCGGTGCGGGTCCGACTGGGGTCCGGCAAGTTCCGCGACGGCGTGGCGAGCTACGGCCGCCGACCGACCTTCGACGACGGCGCACCGCTCCTGGAAGCCTACCTGTTCGACTTTTCCGGCGACCTCTACGGACAGGAGATCGCGGTCGAGTTCGTCGGCTACATCCGGGGCGAGGAACGGTTCGACAGCGCCGACGCCCTGGTCGCCCGCATGCATGTCGACGCCGCCGCCGCACGGGCCATGCTGGCGCAGGACAGAACCGCGTCGATGCTGGGCTGATCCGCGCGGGGCAGCGCGACCGGCGCGGATCGTGTACACCGGGGGCATCGAACGGGAGGCGGATGTGCTGGGTCGTTACGAGCGCGCGAACAACGGCGAGGCGGTCGTCGAATACGGCGATGGGACCATGCGGGTGGTCAAGCCGGGCGGATTCGTGCGGTGCGCCGTGACCGGTGAGCCGATCGCGCTCGATGCCCTGCGCTACTGGAGCGCCGCCCGGCAGGAGGCCTATGCCTCCCCCGAGGCGATCCTGAAGCGACTCAAGGAAACCGGCCGGCCCTGACCCTCACGGCGCGCCGGCGAGCGTGCCCTCGACCTGCCGGCGCAGGGACGCCGGATCCTCGACCACGAGGCGCACGGGCAGCACATGCACCTGGGCCGCGAGGGCGGCGGGCAGACGCGCCGCATCCTTTTCGGTGGTGACGAGGTCGGCCCCGAGGCGCCGCGCCGTTTCGATGAGGGCCGCCAGCTCCGCGGCCCGGTAGGGATGATGGTCCGGGAACGGCCGCGTTCCGGCGATCACGGCGCCCGCCTCGGCCAGGGTCGCGAAGAATTTTTCCGGCCGGCCGATTCCCGCGAAGGCGAGGCAGCGCCGGCCCGCCAGATCGTGCGTCGCCGGAACGAGGCGAGCCCGGTGAACCGGGAGGCCGCGCTGCCGGGACATCCGGGCGACCGCGTCGCCCGCCGCGCCGTCGCCGACCACGATCAGCCCACCGACATGCGGCCATTGCCGCGCGAGCGGCGCACGTAGCGGTCCCGCCGGGACGGGCAGGCCGTTCCCGATACCCGCGGCACCGTCGACGACCGCGAGGCTGAGATCCTTCTTAAGGCTCGGGTTCTGGAGACCGTCATCCATCACGATGACGTCGGCGCCGAGGCTCCGGCAGAGGGCAGCCCCGCCGGGCGGTCGCGGGATACCACCGTGGTTGCCCTTCGGGCGAGGAGCAGCGGCTCGTCACCGACCTCGGCGGCCCCATGGCGGTCGGGATCGACCCGGACCGGACCCGCGTGCCGGCCCCCGTAGCCGCGGGTCAGGAAGGCCGGCGCGCGGCCGAGTTCGGCCAGGAGGCCCGCCACCGCCAAGGCGGACGGCGTCTTCCCGGCCCCCCGAGGGTGAAGTTGCCCAGGCAGAGGACCGGGCAGCCGGCCCGCGCCCCGGGACGATCCATGCGCCGGGCCACGAGCGCCCCGTAGGCGGCACCGAGGGGCGCGAGACCGCGCGCGGCCGGGTGCTGCGGCGGCGCCGACCAGAAACCCGGAGGCTTCATCAGGCCCGCGCGAGGGGTCGCACGGGGCTGCCCCGGTCGAGGCGCTGGAGCTTCATCTGCGCCACGAACGGGTCGAGCACCGCGAGCGTGCGCGCCACGGCCCCCTCGAAGGGCTCCAGGGCCTGCTGTCCGGCCCGTGCGATGTCGCCGAGGCGCCCCCCGTCGGCGAGGAGTTCGCCGGCGACCGCCGCCAGCTCGACGCCGTCGCGCACCGGCAGGGCGCCTCCGACGCGGTCGAGGGCCTGGTAGACCACGTCGAAATTCTCGGTGTGGGGTCCGTGCAGGACCGCGGAGTCGAGGCGCAGCGGCTCGATGGGGTTCTGGCCGCCCCGCGGCACGAGGGATCCGCCGAGGAAGACCAATGGGCTCAGGCGGTAGAACAGGCCCAGCTCGCCGATCGTGTCGGCGACGTAGACCTCCACGGAGGGATGGGGACGGCCACCGGTCGAGCGCTGAGCACTGCGCAGACCGACGGCGTTGGCGCACGCGATCGCCTCAGCCGCCCGCGCCGGATGCCGGGGGGCGATGATGGTGAGGAGCTTCGGAAACCGCACCTTCAGCATCGCGTGCGCGTAGGCGACCATGGCCTCCTCACCGGGATGCGTGCTCGCCGCGACCCAGACCGGCCGACCGGCCATCATGGCCCCCAGATAGGCGACCTGCTGCGCGTCGCTCGGCGGCACGGGCGCGTCGAACTTCAGATTTCCCGAGATGCTCACCCGCGGCGCGCCGAGCTTTGCGAACCGCTCGCCGTCCTCCTGCGTCTGCGTGAGGCAGATCGCGATCCGCGCCAGGAGCGCCTTCGCGGTGCGCGGGCAGCGCTCCCACCCCCGGAACGACCGCTCCGACATGCGGCCGTTGACCAGGATGAGGGAATTTCGCGCTCGTCCAGCGCCAGGATCGTGTTCGGCCAGATCTCCGATTCGGCGATGACCGCCAGGTCCGGCTGCCAATGGTCGAGGAACCGTCCGACCCAGCGCGGCGCGTCCAGGGGCATGTACTGGTGCACCGCGCCCGGCGGCAGTCGAACGCCGATGAGTTCGGCGGCCGCGCGGGTGCCCGTGGTCACGAGCACCGAGAAGCCGCGGGCGATCATGCCTTCGACGAGCCCGATCAACGACAGCGCCTCGCCGACGCTCGCACCATGCATCCAGGCGAGCGGCCCGACCGGCCTGGCCCGACCGGGGAGACCCCGCCGTTCCGGGAGCCGGCGCGGATCCTCCTTCCCGCGCTGCGCGCGCCACGCCAGCAGGCCGGTCAGTGCCGGCTCGCCGATGCGCAGACCGGCCCGGTAGGCCTGCAGGGGCAGCGTGACCGAGGGGGGCCTCACGCGAAGTCTCCCACCGGCGCGGAGGCGGTCATCTCAGCGGGGTCGCGATAGAGTGCGGCCCGGTCGGCACGGCCGACAAGCGCATAGGCGCGGGCATGTACCCGGTTCATCTCGGCCTCGACGTGGCGCCGGAGCGTCTCGAACGCCTCGCCCTCGCAGTCGCGCGCCACGTAGACGGGATCTCCGAGTACGACGGCCCCGCGGCCGAAGGGCAGGCCGAGACAGGCGCGGTCCCAGGATTTGAAGCGCAGGTGCCGGCTCGTCACCACGGCCGCCGGGACGATCGGCCGGCCGGAGAACCGCGCGAGAGTGAGGATTCCGGGATCGCACCGGCGCGAGACCTTGGGCACGTCGGCGCTGAAGGCCACCGATTCGCCGGCCTTCAGGGCACGCAGCATCGCCCGGAAGCCCTCGGCGCCGCCCTTGGCCCGGGTATCGGTGGCCCGGCTGCGGCCGCGGGCGCCGGAGGCCCGGATCACGCGGACGCCGAGCCGCTCCAGCGCGAGGGTGTTGATGTTGCCGTCGGGATTCTTCGAGATGATCGTGGCGACCCGATCGCCCGGCCGGCGCATGAACGGCATCATGATGTGCTGGCCGTGCCACATGCCGGCGATGAGCGGGAGTTGCGCATCCATCCACGGGTCGACGCCGTTCCGGTCCGCCCCGGCCGCGTGAACCTCGAAGCGGTTGGTCACCTGCACGAGCCGCAGATAGGCCGCCGCGATACGGCCGAGGAGCCGCTGCACTGCAGGATGGCGGAGGATGCGCTTGCCGAGACTCATGTCACGCCTAAGGCGGCTCGACCGCCATCGCCCGATCAGTTCGGGATCGAATTCGACCGCGCATGGTCTAGCCCCGCGCCTCAGACGAAACAATCGGCCCCGTCCACAACCAGACAGATAGGTCCGCCGGTGAGGGCGGGTGTCCGAAGGCCGCGAATGCTCCGCGGCGCGGCGAAAACACGGCAAGCGACCTTGTTTAGATCCATTCCAGTCTGTAGATTGGAACAAATCCAAACAAGGAGTTTTTCGATGGCAGCCGTCATGGAGAGCGCTGCGGACCTGGCCGCGGACGCCCGCCGCACCTTCGTCCTGCGCTACGTGCAGCCCGGCCTCGCCGGGCTGATCGACGGGTCGGTCTCGACCCTCGCACCGATCTTCGCAGCGGCCTTCGCCACGGGACATAACGGCGCGACCTTCCTGGTGGGGCTCGCGGCCTCGGTGGGGGCCGGCATCAGCATGGGGTTCACCGAGGCCCTGTCGGACGACGGCAGCGTCACGGGCCGCGGCGATCCGTGGCTGCGCGGCCTGGTCTGCGGGGCGATGACCGCGCTGGGCGGCCTCGGCCACACGTTGCCTTACCTGATCCCCGATAGCCTCCCGGCCGGATGGCCGAACCCGTTCGTCCTCGCCACGAGCCTCGCGATCCTGGTCGTGGTGATCGAACTCACCCTCATCGCGGCGATCCGCACGCGGTTCATGGCGACGCCGTTCTGGCGCGCGGCCCTGCAGGTGATGCTCGGCGGCGCATTGGTGCTGGTCGTCGGGATGCTGATCGGAAGCGCTTGACGAGACGCGCCGCGCCCGCGATGCGGGGCGCCTCCCGTCCCCGTGTCGAGGGTGACCTCCGGCGTTGACCTTCTGCCTCGCCCATCTCAGCGATCCGCATGTCGGCCCCTCGGCCGGGTGCGCCTCCACCAGCTCATTGGCAAGCGCGCCACCGGATACGCGAACTGGCGGCGCGGGCGGTCGCGCAGCCACGACATGGCCGTCCTCGAGGCGTTGGTCACCGACCTGAAGGCCCAGGGCGCCGGGCACGTCGCGTGCACGGGCGACCTGTGCAACATCGGCCTGCCGAGCGAATGGGAGACAGCCCGCACCTTCCTGGAGGCGCTGGGCGCGCCCGATGCGGTGAGCTTCGTGCCGGGCAACCACGACGCCTATGTCCGCGGCTCCCTGGAAGGCCTGCTGGCCGCCTGCGGCCGCTACACGGGCGACGATTCCGGCTCGTGGGGCCGGTTTCCCTACCTGCGCCGCCGTGGCTCCCTGGCGCTGGTCGGCCTGTCCAGTGCGATCCCGACGAAGCCCTTCGTGGCGACCGGCCGCCTCGGCACGCCGCAACTGGCCGCGGCCGAAGCTCTGCTGCGCGCCCTCGCCTCCGACCCGAGCCGGCCCTGCCGCGTGGTGATGGTCCACCATCCGCCGCAACCCGGAGGCGCCTCGCCGGGACGCGAGTTGAAGGACGCCGCTGCGTTCACCGCCATGATCGCGCGGGCCGGGGCGGAGCTGATCCTGCACGGTCACAATCACGTCACGAGCGCGGCCCGGATCCCGGGACCGGACGGGCGGGCCGTTCCGGTTATCGGTGCCCCCTCTGCCTCGGCACGCCCGGACGGTCACGGGGCGATCGCGTCGCGCCGCGCCTCCTACCTGTTGTTCGAGATCGGCCGGGCGGAACAGGGCTTCACGATCCGCGGCCGGCGACGCGGCCTCGACGCGGCGGGAGCCATGGGCGACCTCGGCACCCTGGACCTCGGCGAAACGGACCCGGTCTGAGGATGCGGGCCGGCGCGAACCCGATCATCGGTCGCGCCGGCCCAATGACCGGGTCGCGGATCACATGCCGGCGACCGCGAGGTCGGTGCGCTGCTGTCGGCTGAGACTCGCTTCGTAGCGCTCGGCCTGGAGGCGGGTGAGACCGCAGATCAACGCGAGGGTCCCGCGATACACGGTATAGGTGCCGTCGCGTGTCGGCTTGACGCGAATCACCTGTGCCATGGAAGCCTGCCTATGCTGGAAGTTGCCTGCCTTCGTCTGAGGAGATCGTCCCTTCTCGTTGGATTGGCTGGTCGAACGCGCGAACAGGAGCGACGTTAGCAGTCGTCCAAGGCGTGGCAAGAGCCGTATACGTCGTAATGCTTAGTTCGCTCTGCTGCAACGCGGGAAAGGCTTGCCAGGGCTGGCGATCCGCGGATGCTCAAAAATGCGGCCCTCGACTTGCATTTTGAATATGCTGCGCGGGCCGGCCGGGAGACCCCCGGGCGGTGCGAATCGCAGGCTGGATCCCGCCCGTCCGGGCGCTCGAAAGGTACCCCCATGCAGCTCTGGCGTCTCACGGCGACCGACCTCGCAGCCCTGATCCGCACCGGCCAGGTCTCGGCCCGGGCGGTCGCGCAGGACGCCCTCGGCCGGCTCGACGCGGTCAACGGACGGATCAACGCCGTGGTCGAGCACCGCCCCGAGGACGTCCTGGCGCAGGCCGACGCGGTGGATGCCGCGCGGGCGCGGGGCGACGTCCTGGGTCCGCTCGCGGGCGTGCCGGTGACCGTGAAGGTGAATGCCGATCAGCGGGGCTTCGCGACGACGAACGGGTTGCGCCTCCAGCGCGACCTCGTGGCGACGGACGACAATCCCGTGGTCGCCAACCTCCGCCGCGCCGGCGCGATCCTGCTCGGGCGGACGAACACACCCGCCTTCTCCCTGCGCTGGTTCACCTCGAACCAGCTCCACGGCGACACCCGGAACCCGCGCGATGCATCGCTGACCCCCGGCGGCTCATCGGGGGGCGCAGGCGCCGCGGTCGCGGCCGGGATCGGCGCCATCGCCCACGGCACCGACATCGCCGGTTCGGTGCGCTACCCGGCCTATGCCTGCGGTGTGCACGGGCTGCGACCGAGCCTCGGCCGGATCCCGGCCTGGAACCCGTCCTCCCCCGAGCGGGGGATCGGGCCGCAGCTCATGGCCGTGTCGGGGCCGCTCGCGCGGAGCATCGCGGATGTGCGCCTCGGGCTGGAGGTGATGGCGGCTCCGGATCCGCGCGACCCGTGGTGGGTGCCGGCGCCCCTGGAGGGTCCGCCCGTCCCGCGCCGGGCGGCCCTCTGCGTTCGCCCCGGGGTCTCGCCACCGTCCCGGAGGTCGAGGCCGCCCTGCGCGAGGCGGCGGCCCGCCTCACCGAAGCGGGCTGGGCCGTGACGGAGATCGCCGACACCCCGCCGATCCGGGAGGCGAGCGAACTCCAGCTTCAGCTCTGGCTCGGCGACGGCTACGCGGCCGTCCGGGCAGCCGCGGAACGGGAGGGGGATCCGGCGGCGATCGGCCTCCTGGAGAGTTTCCGGGCGCGGGCCGAGGCGATGGCGCCCGACGCCATCGTCCGAGCCCTGGCCCGACGCGCGACCCTGGCGCGGGACTGGTCGCTGTTCCTCGCCGAGCACCCGGTGCTGCTGGTCCCGGTCTCGGCCGAGCTGCCGTTTCCGGACAACCTCGACCGCACCGGTGATGCCGGGATCGCCCGGGCCTTCGAGGCCAACCTGCTGCAGGTCGGTCTGGCGCCGATGGGCGTCCCGGCGCTGACCGTGACGACCGGCCTCGTCGGACGCACTCCCGTCGGCGTGCAGCTGGTCGCGGCGCGCTACCGGGAGGACCTGTGCCTCGCGGCCGGGGCGGCGATCGAAGCGGGCGGCGTGCCGGACATGCCGGTCGATCCGGCCTGACACCGGCTCTTGCCGAACCATGGTCGTGCCGTCAGGGCCGCTGCGCGCCCTGCCGGCGCTGTTCGGCCGGGGGCCTGCGGGGGGTCGTGGCGCGGCCGGGGCCGGCCGCGCCACGACCTTCAGGGGGCTGGGGTCAGGCCCGTGCCGCTCCACCGAGATTCGCGAGCAGCGCCGCGAACAGCCTCGCCCGCTGCGGCAGGGTGTCGATCAGCAGGTGCTCCTCCAGAGTGTGGTAGCCCTGGCCGAGCGGGCCGAGGCCGTCGAGGGTCGGGATGCCGTTGGCGCCGGTGAAGTTGCCGTCCGAGCCGCCGCCGGCGCTGTGGTGGGGCAGGGGCTGGCCGAGGGCCTCGCTCAGGGTCCGCGCCTGTTCGTAGAGGGCCATGCAGCCGGCATCCGGTTCCCATACCGGCCGGGTCACCCCCCGGCTCACCGTGAAGCGGACGCCGTCCTCCTCCCCCGACAGGGCCAGCATCCGCGCGACGCCGCGGTCGAGGTCGGCCTGGCGCTTGGCCATGCTGAGCGCTTGCCCGCGGCAGACGGTCGGGACGCAGTTGACCCACTGGCCGCCGGAAACGATGCCGGTGGAGAAGGTGCAGTCGGAATCCGACAGCGCGTCGATCGCCAGGATCTTGCGCGCCATGGCGCGGATCGCCGAGCGCCCCTCGTGGGGCGAGGATCCGGCATGGCTCGGCCGGCCCAGGGCTTCCACGTCGAAGCGCGCGATGGCGTAGCGGCCGGTGACCACGCCGTTCCCGGGCTGGCCGGGCTCGGGGACCAAGACGAAGGCGTGTCGGGCGGCTTCGGCTTCGATCAGGTCGCGGGTCGAGGGGCTGCCCACCTCCTCGTCGCCGGTGAACAGCACGGTGACCGGTAGCGGCGTCTCGATCCCGGCCGCCGCCAGGGCGCGGATCGCCGCCAGGGCGATGACGTTGCCGCCCTTCATGTCGAGGATGCCGGGTCCGTAGGCGCGATCGCCCTCGATCCGCCAGGGCAGGGTCCCGAGGGTGCCGACCGGATGAACGGTGTCGAGGTGGCCGAGGACCAGGATCCCGGGCACATCGCGGTTCCGATGCGGGAAGCGGGCGCGCACGCAGTCGCTCAGGCCCATCCACCCGGGAATGGTCTCGACGGTGGCCCCCGCGACGGCGAGGTCCCGGGCGGCCACGCGCATCATCCGGTTGACCGCCGCGGCGTCGTGGGTCGGGCTCTCGCTCTCGACCCAGGGGCGCAGGGTCGCGAGGATCTCGCGCGTGTCGAAGGTGAGGTCCGGTCTCATCGGGCGGTCTCCTCGGCGAAGGGATCGGCGACCCGCGGCCAATAGGGGCCGGACCGCTTGGTGTAGGGGATGGCGCCATAATCCGGCGGGACGGCGCCGGGGGCCGCGACGTAGCGAACCTCGCTCGCGATAGGCGCGAAGGCGGCATAGAAATGCTGCATCGATTTCACCACGACGATCCGCTTGTCGGCGAGGCTGAGCCCCAATCCGGTGAACGCGTCCGGCGCGAAGGCCTGCTGGCGCTTGTGGGTCAGGACCACATGGACCCCCTCCGCCTCCACCCAGGCGGCAGGGCCGAGGTGCGCCCGGCCACCGCTGAGAGCAGTCTGGCTGTGATCGTCCGAGAGGCCCCGCACGGTGACGCGCAGGTCCACCGGGTCCCCCGAGGTCACCCCGCACTTGCCGCCGATCCGGAGCGTGAACGACGCTCCGAGCCCGGCCTCATGGCAGATTCCGACGGCGCCCGGATCCCAGATCAGGCCGAGCGCCACGTCTCGCACGCCGCGCGCGGCGAGGCGGGCCAGGATCGCGGTGTTGTCCGAGGGCGCGCCCGCGCCGGCATTGTCGGCGAAGTCGGCGAGCACCATCGGACGCGGGTCGTCGGAGGCGAGGCCTGCGTCGATGGCCCCGTCGATCGTGTCGCAACGGCTCGCCGCGTCCTCCCGCATCGCCCAGACGGCGGCGGCGAGTTCGTCGGCCAGCGCCTGCGCCTTGCCGGCATCGCCGTCGGCGACGACGAGGATCTTGGCCCCGACATCCGCCACGTCGCCCCAGGGGAAGCCGTGCCCGAAGGAAACCGACAGGATGCCGTCGCGCCCTTCCAGCGCCTCCATCCGGCGCACGAAGCCGGCGACCGGCTCACGGCTGGTGCGCCACATGTTGATGATCCGGCAATCGGCATAGGCCATGACCGGCCGGATGTCCTTTGAGGCCGTCCGGGCCACCAGGGGATAGAGGTCGCGGGCGCGGTCGACGATGTCGGTGTGCGGATATTCCTTGTAGATCACGATGACGTCTGCGCTCTCCCGCATCGTCTCGGTGAGGTGGCAGTGGAGATCGAGTTCGACGCCGATCGTGGCCTCCGGCCCGACGATCGCGCGGACCCGCTCCAGGGTATCGCCCTCGCAATCGTCATAGCCCTCGGCCACCATGGCGCCGTGCATGAACAGCAGCACCGCGTCCACCGGCATCGCGGCCTTCAGGTCGTCCAGCAGGGCGTCGCGCAGTTCCTCGTAGACCGCCCGCAGGGTGATCCCGCCGGGTTGTGCGAAGGTCGAGAGGCTCTCGACCACCGCATGCCCGTCCGCCTCGGCCAGCGCACGCCAGGCCTTCAGGCCGATATTGCTGAGGCTCGGCGGGTTCCGGCTGCCGTCCCGGCGGGCGAAATCGGCCTGGAAGGCGGCCCGCCCCGTCGGCAGCGGCGCGAAGGTGTTGGTCTCGGTGGCGAGGCCCGCGATGAAAATCTTCAAGATCCTGTCCCAATCCCTCCCGGCCGCCGGCTCAGGCGGGACTCGGGGTCAGCGTGATGACCGTTTCGGTGGCCGCGTCCACGGCCTCCCGGCCATAGAGCATCGGCACGTAGTCCTGGCGACCCCAGACCGGGGCCAGGTCGGCGTAGTGCGGACTTCCCGGGTCCCCCGACTGACCCGGGACGTTGATGAAGACCGACCGGTCCCAGTCCCCGACGTCGACGACCATGCGGAACGAGGCGCCGTGCGTGAGCCGGAACGTGTCGATCCGATACTCCGCGTGCATGACCGATGCCGCGGCGCCGCCCACGGGCAGCGGACCCACGTCCCATCCGGGATCGGGCCTCAGCGCCGTGAGGGGATGGGCGAACAGAGCGTGGTGCAGGCGGCCCCAGGACCAGCCCGAGGGGTCGGCGCCCATCCGCTCCCGGCAGGTGCGGCAGGCGTCGCCGAGGCACTTCGTCAGCAGCGCCGCGCGCGCCGCCGGCTCGAGACCGGTCTCGAGCCGCTCGATCAGGCTCTGGGTGTCGCCGGGCGGCAGCAGGCGGCGGGTTCCGGCATCGGGGACCAGCGCCTCAAGGAGCGACGGGCGCAGGTGGCGGACCCAGAACACCTCGAGGAGGGCAGCAGCGGCGGAAGCGTGATGCAGGGCGCCGTCGAACGACGCCAGCAGGGCCTGGGCCGAGGCGATGTCGGGATCAGCCGCCGCCGGCAACGCCCGCACCAGTTCGGCCAACCGGAGAGCCGGCTCGGAGAAGACGTCGCCCTGGAGCGCCTGCGAGTCGGCGAGGCTGTGCCGGGTCTGCCCGCCCAGGACCGCACGGATGCGGCGGGCGCGCCAGGGCTCGGCCCACTCGAACCCGACCTTCCGTTCCTCGGCCGGATAATCCGGCGGCAGGTTCATCTCGTTGGCGGTGGCGAGCCAGCCCGGTTCCGGATCGACGATCCGGGGCAGGGCATCGGGATCGTGGAAGCCGGTCCAATCGTGGCGGCCGTCGCCCGGGACCGGCAGCAGCCCGTCATGGACCGGACGCAGGGGCGCCTTGCCGGCCATGAACCACGCGATCCGGCCCATGGCATCCGCATAGAGCTGGTTCACGGAAGGTGCCGACCAGTGGCGCAGGGCCTCACCGAACGCCTCGGGTGTCCTGGCTCCGAGATAGGCGAGGCTGCCGAGATAGGCGGCACTCCCCGGCTCGGACCAGACGGTGCGCAGGGCGAAGGCGCGGCCCGCGCCCTCGCAGATCACCGGCCCGTGCCGGGTGAAGCCCAGCACCGCGGTCTCGTCCGGGCCGCCGCGCACCGGAATTCTCTCCGTGATGCGCGCGATTCGCGCCCAGCCGTCACCGGAGCGGTAGCGGTCCGGGTCGGCGGGGTCGGTCTCGCAGACGAACAGGTCCTCCTGATCCATCGGCGCGATGGTCAGGCTGAAGGCGGCGTGCCCGTTATGGCCGATGGAGATGCCGGGCAGAGCCGGCTCGCCGGCCCCGATCACGTCGAAGCCCGGCGCGGTGAGGTGGACGGCGTAGCGCAGGGATGGCTGCAAGTAGATCCGGTGCGGGTCGCTCGCCAGGATCGGCCGGCCGGTGGCGGTGCGGGTCGGCCCGACCACCCAGTTGTTGGAGCCCTCGGCCGAACTCCTTCGGCGCGCCCCGCGGCCCGCGGGTGACGGTTCCGTGCGCGTCGACCTTGCTCCAGGCCCAGGCTTCGTCCCGCGTGGCGGCCATCCGTTCGGGCGTGAAGCCGACCGCGGCGGTGGCCAGACGAAACCCGTCCAGCAGATCGTCCGGCCAGTCGGCGGCGTCGAGCCCGTCCAGGATTACCGGATCATGCGGCGGGCTGATGCGCTTGCGCAGATCGTCCGCGGCGAGACCGTCAGTCCGGCTCCCGGCGCGGGCGAGGACCTTGGCGCGGGCGACCTCGGAGAGGACGTTGCGGATCAGCGCGTGGCTGCGGATGCGCACCACGTCCTCCGGCCGCCAGCGGGACGGGCGCGTGTCCGTCACGGCGAATTCCGGCGGTCGCAGCGCGGGCCGCGCCTCGGTGAGCGCCACGAAGGCGTTGAGCCCGTCCACGAAGGCCGTGACGATGCCCTTCGTGTCCTGCGGTCCGTAAGCGGCCCATTCGGCCGCCATATCGCCCCGGTAGAGGAACAGCCGGGCGGCGCGGTCCTGGGCGAGGTAGCCCGGCCCGAAATCCGCCGCCAGCAGGCCGAGGCCGCGCTTGCGCCAGAGGTCGAGCTGCCAGAGCCGGTCCCGGGCCGCGTTGAACCCCTGCGCGCGGAACGCGTCGAGCGCCGTGCCGGCCCGGATATGCGCCAGCCCCCAGCGGTCGACCCGGATCTCCGCCGGGCCGTCGAGGCCGGGAACCGGGTACGTCGTCCCGCTCACAGGGCCACTTCGATGAGGTGCGGACCCGGCTTGGCGAGGGCGTGCTGGAACGCCTCGATGAAGTCGGGAAGCGTCTCGACGCGCCGACCCGCGACCCCGAAGCCCTTGGCGAGGCTCACCCAATCCACCGCCGGCTCGTCGAGGCTCAGCATGCCCAGCGCCTTCGGGCCGGGATTGAGGGCGCCGACATTAGCGAGTTCCGCCCGCAGGATCGCGTAGGAGCGGTTCGACCAGACGAGCGTGACCACGTCGAGCCGCTCCCGCGCCTGGGTCCAGAGCGCCTGGACGGTGTAGAGCCCGCTGCCATCCGCCTGGAGGTTGATGACCTTGCGGTCGGGACAGGCCACGGCGGCGCCGGTCGCCATCGGGATGCCGAGCCCGATCGAGCCGCCGCTGAGCTGGAGCCACGTGTGGGGGCCGCGTCCCGGGTCAGGGCAAAGAAGTTGCGCCCCGTGGTGATCGACTCGTCGCAGATCACCGCGCCCTCGGGGATCAGCGCGCCGAGCACCTGCCCGATCGTGTCCTGGTCGAGGGGGCCGCCTGTCGGGAGCTTGGGACGCGGCGCGACGGCGACCGGCTCGGCGGGTGGGGCCGCGACCGCCTCGGCGAGCCGCTCGAGGGCGTCGATCTGGTCCTCCTCGGGAGTGGCCAGCGTGATCGTCGTGCTGTCCTCCGGCGCCAGCAGGCTCGGCTTGCCGGGATAGGCGAAGAACCCCACCGGCGGGGTCGCGCCGATCAGGATGACGTGACGGAAGTCCTTCAGCGCCGCGATGCCCTGGTCGATCGGGTAGGGCAGGCGCTCGATCGGCACGGTGCCGGCACCGCGGTCGATCCGGGAATTCGAGGTCATCGCCATCAGCTGCGCGCCGGTCTTGCGGGCGATCCGGCCGGCGATGACCCGGCCCTCGTTCCGCACCGCCCGATCGCCGAGATGCAGGAGCACCGGCTCGCCGCTCCGCAGTGCCCTCACGGCCGCCGCGATGGCGTCGTCGCCGACCTTCGCCCGCTCGGGGATCGAGGCACGGTGGCCGGCCCGGTGCCGGGATCCCAAGCGGTGTTGGCCGGCAGAATCAGGGTCGCGACCTGACCGGGTGCGGTCCGGGCCGCCGCGATGGCCGCGGCGCCGTCGGTGCCGATCTCGGCAGCGCTCATCCCCGTCCGCACCCAGGACGACATCGGATGGGCCAGCCCCTCGATGTCCGAGGTCAGCGGCGCATTGTACTCCCGGTGGTAAGTCGCGTGCTCGCCGACGATGTTGACGACGGGGGTGCGCGCCTTCTTGGCGTTGTGGAGGTTGGCGAGCCCGTTCGCCAATCCCGGCCCGAGATGGAGCAGAGTCGAGGCCGGCTTGTCGGCCATGCGGGCATAGCCGTCGGCGGCGCCGGTCGCCCCGCCCTCGAACAGGAACAGGAGGCAGCGCATCCCCTCGACCCGGTCGAGGGCCGCCACGAAGTGCATCTCGGAGGTCCCGGGGTTGGTGAAGCAGACCTCGACCCCGCCGTCCACGAGGGTTCGGACCAGGCTCTCGGCCCCGTTCATGGTGCTCGGGTTTCCATCACTCACGGGCGACTCCCTCACGGTCCGGCGGCATCGGCCGGCGACTCGCATTTTTTATTATCGTGGCGCAGCGGGCGCGGTGCGCAAGGGGCGAAGCCTGACACCTCCACTTCCCCCGACGCGGAGGCTATCACAGGGGATGGCGCGGGATTTGCGGTCCGCGCACCGCAACTTCGACGAACGGGCTCCCATGACACTTCGCCGCCTGATTGCTACCGCCCTGGCCGGTTCCGTGGCTCTCACGGGGCAGGCCAGCGCCGAGAGTGTGCTGCGCATCGCGATGACCGCCACGGACATCCCGACGACGACGGGGATGCCCAACAACGGGTTCGAGGGTATGCGCTTCCTCGGCTATCCGATCTTCGAGGGGCTGGTGCAGTGGGACCTGACGAGTACGACCAAGCTCGCCGGCATCGTCCCGGCGCTGGCCGAGCGCTGGGAGCAGGACCCGACCGACAAGACGATCTGGACCTTCCACCTGCGACAGGGGGTGAAGTTCCATGACGGGACGCCGTTCAACGCCGACGCGGTGATCTGGAACCTCGACCGCTACTACAAGAATGACAGCCCGCAATTCGAGCCCCAGGGCGCCGGCATCTCCCGCGCCCGGGCGCCGCTGGTCGGCAGCTATAGGAAGATTGACGACGCGACCGTTCAGATTACCACCACGCAGGTTGCCTCGTACTTTCCCTACATGGTGGTCTACCTGCTGTTCACCTCACCGACCTCCTTCGAGAAGGCGGGACGCGAGTGGAGCAAGGTCGCGGCGCTGCCGGCGGCCGGCACGGGTCCGTTCAAGATCACCCGGGTCGCCCCCCGGGAGGCGGTCGATCTCGCCCGGTACGACGGCTACTGGGATCCGAACCGGATGGCCAAGGTCGACAGGGTCAGGCTGCTGCCGATCCCGGAGGCGAACGCGCGGGTCGCAGCCCTGCGGGCCGGGCAGGTCGACTGGATCGAGGTGCCGGCCCCGGACGCGATCCCGTCTCTGAAGCAGGCGGGCTTCACCATCACCACGGGCTCCTACCCGCATGTCTGGCCCTACATCTACAACATCGGCGCCAAGGATAGCCCGCTGAAGGACGTGCGCATCCGGCAGGCGCTCAACTTCTGCATCGATCGCGCCGGCATCGTCGAACTTCTCAACGGCACGGCGGAGCCGGCCTCGGGCTGGCTGAACGACAGGGATCCGAATTTCGGGTCTCCGAAGAACCGCTACGCCTTCGATGCCGCCAAGGGGAAGGCGCTGCTGGCCGAGGCCGGATACACCGACAAGAAGCCGCTCAGCCTCAAGGTAATGATCTCGTCCTCCGGCTCGGGCCAGATGCTGCCCATGCCGATGAACGAGTATCTGCAGGAAAACCTGAAGCAGGCCTGCAACGTCGATCTCAGCTTCAACGTGGTCGAGTGGCAGGTACTCCTGAACGCGAGCCGCCTGCAGCCGGACACGCCGAGCCTGCAGGGATCGATGGCGCTGAACGTCTCCTCGCCCTCGTCGGACGCCGCCGTCATGGCCCGCTATTTCGCGGGCGACCGGTTCCCGCCGGCCGGCTTTAACTTCCCCAACTGGAAGGACGAGGCGTTCGACGCCGCCCTGAAGGCGCTGGCCGAGACCACCGACGCCAAGGTGATCGACGCGCAGACCAAGATCGCGAACGAGCGCCTCGTGGATAACCCACCCTGGCTGTTCGTCGTGCACGACCTCAATCCCCGCGGGATGTCGAAGAAGATCCACGGCTTCGTCTCCCCGCAATCTTGGTTCGTCGACCTCACCCTCGTCAGCGTGCAGTAAGCCGATGCCCGATCTCGATCCCGTCCACGCCGCAGCGGCCGAGCTCAGCCGCGCCTTCCGGTCGCGCAGCCTCTCGCCGGTCGACGCGGTCGACACGCTGCTCGGCCGCGTCGCCGCGCTGGAGCCGAAGCTCCGGGCCTTCACGGAGGTCTTCGCGGCCGATGCCCGCCTCGCCGCCGAGGGCGCCGACCGGGCGATCCGGTCGGGGCACGCGGTGGGTCCGCTCCACGGTGTTCCGGTGGTGCTCAAGGACCTCATCGACCTGGAGGGTCGGATCACGATGGGCGGTTCGGCCGCCCACCGTGCGCGGCGGGCCGAGCGCACGGCGACCATCGCCCGGCGCCTGATTGCGCAGGGCATGATCGTGCTCGGCAAGACCCACACGGTGGAGTTCGCCTATGGCGGCTGGGGCACCAACCAGCATCTCGGCACGCCCTGGAACCCCTGGGATCCCGAGACGCCGCGCACCCCCGGCGGGTCGAGCAGCGGCACCGGCGTCGCGGTGGCGGCGCGGATGGCGCCCTGGGGCATCGGGACCGATACCGGCGGATCGGTGCGCCTGCCCGCCGCCTTCTGCGGGTTGACAGGGCTCAAGGTCACTGTCGGGCGCGTCTCGACCTGGGGGATCGTCCCGCTCTCGATGACGCTGGATACCCCCGGCCCGCTCGCGCGCACGGTGGAGGACGTCGCGCTGCTCTACGAGGCGATCTCGGGTCCCGATCCCAGCGATGCGACGACCCGGGGCATCCAGCCGGACTCACCCTGGCCCAGTCTGAACCGTGGCGTGCGCGGCCTCCGCCTCGGACGCATGCCGGCAGCCGAGCGGGAGGGCGTCGCCGCCGACATGCTGGCCGCCTACGACGCGGCCCTCGACCTCCTCGCCGGGCTCGGGGCCGAGATCGTGGACGTGACGCTGCCATTCCGGTTCAGCGAGTGCGTGGCCATGAACCAGATCACCAACGCGGAGGCCTATTTCGTCAACGGTGCCCTCGCGGAGGATCCGTCCGCGCAGCTCGGCGACGCCGTGCGGGCACGGATCCTAGCCGGTGCGCAGGTTTCGGCACAGGATTACCTCGGCACGCTCCACCGCCGCGCCGCGATGAAGCGGGACTACGCCGCCGCCATGGAGGGGATCGATGCCCTGCTGACACCGACCACGGCGTGCGCGGCCGTTGCCCTCGCGGAGGTCGACGAGGCGCACCTGCCGTCCGGCTTCACGCGGTTCGGCAACCTGCTCGATCTCTGCGCCCTCGCGCTGCCGAACGGGTTCACCGCCGCCGGACTGCCGCTGTCGCTCCAGATCGTCTGCCGGGGCTACGACGAGGCGACGGCGCTGCGGATCGGGCAGGCCTACCAACGGGCGACCGACTGGCACCTGCGCCAGCCGCCCGTGTAAGGGCGGGACGTTCGGATTCTACCCCGCGCTTCGTGCATCGGCTGAGCACAGGGCAGCGCGGCGGTCCGATGCAGAAGGATGCGGCCTCCCGCTCCGGGCTCTCGGCAGGGGATTCTGGACCACGGGGCGCCCGCCCGGCTTGGCAGGCGCGCAACGCCAGCGTTGACGATTCCGGATCTCTCCTGCCCCGGCGAGCGGGACCCGGATCGCCTTCGCGGAACCAAGCGCGACGCCGCTCGCTCAGCCAGCCGGCGCCTGGCCCGCCACGACGACGCCGAGGGTGTCGAGGAGCGACGACCGCGCCCGACTCACCCGGCTCTTCACGGTCCCCACTTGGCAGCCGAGCTTCGTCGCGGCCTCCTCGTAGGTGTGGCCTTCGGCACCCACCAGCAGCAGTGCCTGTCGCTGCGCCGAAGGCAGGTCGCCGAGACGCTCCCAGACGACCTTGAGGGTAGTGGCATCCTCCTGATCGGACGGGCTGGTCATCTGGCCGGCATGCGTCCCGTCCACGTCCTCGACCTCCCGGCGCGTCTTGCGCAGATCGGTGTAGAACTGGTTGCGCAGGATCGTGAACAGCCACGCGGTGAAGTTCGTGCCGGGCCGGAAGCGCCCCTGATTGGCCCAGGCCTTCACGAAGGTCTCCTGCACCAGGTCGTCGGCGCGGCTCACGTCTCCGACCAGCGACAGCGCGAAGGTGCGCAGGGCCGGGAGCGCCTTGATGATGTCCCCGCGGAAGTCGAAGGGGATCGTCGCGCCCTGTGCCGCGACCGCTGCCTCGAAGCGGGCCACCAGCGTCGCGAGCTGCGCGGGCAAAGGCTCCTGCTCGACGACCTTGAAGTAGTCTCGGATCGGCAGGGCGAGATGCTGGCCGATCGCTGCGGCGTAGGCGGGCTCGTCCCGGTCGCCCGCGACGGCTTCTGACAGCTCGGCAGCGTCATCGATCATGAACGTTTTCGCCTCCAACGTCAGTATACTGGAATCGCTCTAACGCTGGTATCTGCATAATCCTGAACCGATGCCAAACGCTCCCGAATGTGTCAGGGAATTTAAGCATCACACGCGGCGCGCGCTCAGGCGACCTGTCCCGGCAGCCAGGGACTAGCAGCTGGCTGCGGGTGGAGGCAGACTGCGCGCCAAAGGAGAGCGGGATGAGCCACGATCACGCGCATCCGGGGCATGATCACGACGATCATCACCACGGCAGCGAATTGTCCCCCGTCGAGGCCAGAGTGCGCGCCCTGGAATCGCTGCTCACCGAGAAGGGCTACGTCGATCCGGCGACCCTCGACGCCCTGGTCGAACTCTACGAGACCAAGGTCGGTCCGCATGCGGGCGCGCGCGTCGTCGCCCGGGCCTGGACAGATCCCGCGTATCGGGCGCGGCTGCTGGCCGACGCCACGTCGGCCATCGCCGAACTCGACATCGGTGGCCGCGGCGGCGAACACATGGTGGTGGTCGAGAACACCCCAGAGAGCCACAACGTCGTCGTCTGCACCCTCTGCTCCTGCTACCCCTGGCCGGTGCTCGGCTTGCCGCCGGTCTGGTACAAGGCACCGCCCTACCGCGCCCGGGCGGTGATGGATCCCCGCGGCGTCCTCGCCGAATTCGGGGTGACGCTTCCGGAGACCACCCGCATCACCGTCTGGGATTCGACCGCCGAGACCCGCTACATGGTCCTGCCGATGCGGCCCGCGCAGACCGAAGGCTTCTCCGAGGAGGCGCTCGCCGCCCTCGTCACCCGCGACTCGATGATCGGCACCGGTCTGCCCAGGGGCATACCGGCCGCACCCGTGGAGAGGCCGGTATGAACGGCGCCCAGGATCTCGGCGGCAGCCACGGCTTCGGGCCGGTCGTGCCGGAGCCGGACGAGCCGGTGTTCCACGCCGCGTGGGAACGCCGGGTCTTCGCGATGGCGATGGCCATGGGCTACACCGGCGCCTGGAATCTCGACGGCAGCCGCGCCACCCGCGAATCGCTGCCGCCCGCAGAGTACCTGTCGTCGAGCTACTACGAGATCTGGCTGAAGGCGCTGGAGAAGCAGGTCGTCGCCACGGGGCTGGCGACGCAGGCCGAGATCGAGGCCGGAGCGGCCGCGGAGCCGGCCAAGCCCGTCGCCCGGATCCTGGCCAGCGGGGATCTGGAGGCGCGCTTCCGGGCCGGCTTCCCGAGCAGCCGGCCTCCCGAAGCCCCGGCCCGTTTCGCGGTCGGCGAGGACGTCCGCGCCCGCAACATTCACCCCGCCGGCCATACGCGGCTGCCGCGCTACGTCCGCGGCAAGCGCGGCCGGATCGTGCGCGTCGACGGGGCTTTCGTCTTCCCCGACACCAACGCCTATCGCGCGGGCGAGAACCCGACCTGGCTCTACACCGTCGCCTTCACCGCGCAGGACCTGTGGGGCGAGCACGGCGATCCGGGCGGAATCGTCACCGTGGCGGCCTTCGAACCCTACCTGGATCCCGCGTGACCGATCCCGCGCCGAGCACCTTCGCGGCCCCCTGGGAGGCGCAGGTCTTCGCCCTGGTGGTCTCCCTGCGGGAGGCCGGGCTGTTCACGTGGTCGGAATGGGCGGACCGCCTCGGCCGGCAGATTCGCCCCGCGGACGCCCCCGAAATTGCGGCCGATTACGGCGCGTGGCTCGCCACGCTGGAAGCGCTCCTGGCCGAGCGAGGCGCGGTCGGGTCCGAGAGCGTCGCGGCACGGACCGCGGCGTTCCTCCGGGCCGCCGAGGCGACGCCCCACGGCCAGCCGATCCGCCTGGAGAACGATCCGCTCCACCGGCCCTGAGGCCGAGGCTGGCCGGCAGACGCGACGGGCACGCCCGACGCCATGATGGCCGCCTACCGCGCCGCGGACGACCAGTACTTCGCCGGCGCGTTCGACCGCCTGCGCACGCGGCTGGTTGCCACGATCGTCGAGGCCGGCCGATTGCCGTCCGACGACGAGATCAAGATCTGGCAACAGGGCCAATTGGAGGGCCTGCTGCTGAACGACGACACGGCCGTCGCCCGGATTCAGGCCTCGACGGGCGAGGCGGTGTCGGCGATCGGGGCGAGCACGGCGCGGATCCGGGAGATCGACGGCGTCGCGGCCTCGATCGCGGCGGCGGTGGCGGAGCGGGGCGCGGCCACGCAGGAGATCGTGCGCGACGTCGGTCAGGCGGCACAGGGGACGGCCGAAGTCACCGGCAGCATCGTGGGCGTCGCCGAATCGGCGACGGCGACCGGGACGGCGGCCGACACGATGTTGGGAGCCACCGCCGACATGTCCCGCCGGGCTGGACACCTCACCGCCGAAGTCCATCGGTTCCTCGACGGCGTGCGGGCGGCCTGAGCCCCTCGGCGCGCCCTATCGCCCCGGAACCCGCAGGCCCTCGAGCGGCACCGGGGCGGCGTGGGACCGGCCGCCCATCAGCTGGTCGAGGAGCGCCAGCACCTCCGCCCGCCCGCAATTGCGCGCGGGTTCGAACGGCGTCCAGGTTTGGACGAAGTCGAGGCGCTCGAACACGTCGCGGTAGCGGCGCAGCTCCACGGGGGTGAGCGGCACCCCGCGCACGAAGGCCTTGTGGGCCGAGATCGTGGTGGCCCGGCGGAAATCCGCGGGGTCGAGTTCGAACTTCAGGGCGTCGCCGCAGAAGCAGATCTTCCGCGACCGGTCGTACAGGATGGCGTGCCCGTCGAAATGGCCGGCAGTGCGGTGCAACTCCAGGCCCGGCAGGGGCTCGAGGAAGTCGTCGTAGGGCCAGCTCACCTGCAGGGCCGCGCTCCAGGTGAAATCGGCCGCCGGCAGGCACAATTCCGGGTCGAACCGGTCCTGGAGCTGCGGCAGCGCCCCGTAGGAATGCGGATGCGAGGCCGAGAGCACCGCCATGCCGCCGAGCCGTTCGATCTGGTCGAGGGCGGCCTCGCTGAAGACCGGGCAGCCCTCGAAGCCCATGTTCCCGTGCTCGGTCTGGATCAGGTACGCGAAGGGTCCGATGCCGGAGACCGGCTCGTTCCAGAAGCGCCACACCCCCGGCTCCAGCTCCTGCCAGTGACACGGGAAGGCGTCCTGCGCCTCCCGGGTGGTGCGGAACCGCCAGCCGTCCTGGGGCACGACGTGGCGGGCATCGAGGCACATCGGGCAGGCGGCCGGCGTCTCGAAGTGGCGCTGCCAGAACCCGCAATTGTCGCAGATGAAGGCGGGCAGCTTCAGGGCGCCCGCGAAGGGCAGATAGCCGGGCATCGTCTCGGACCTTCCTCGGAGGCGGCTCGTGTAACAGGCGGCGCGACCGGACGCAGCCGTCACGTCCGCCCGGGCAGGCGGCGCGCCGAGCGGGCGGCGTGGACGGTGCCGGCGAGCCCGATCAGCGCCAGCCCGGCGAGGCCGCCGACCACGAGGTCGCGGGTGCGGCTCGTGACGAATTCGGTCCGGCTCGCCTTGGTCCGCCCCGAGAACCGCCCGTCGATCCCGACCGGGCCGGGCACGGGGTCATGGAGGTTGCCGTCCATCGCGGGAATGGTCTCGTCGGAGAGCTGCGCCGACCACATGGAGGCGGCCTTGCGGTCGGCGAGGCCCGGCGCCAGCGCCTGGGCGGCAGCCATCATCATCGACGAGCGCCCGACCCAGACCTCCCGGCGCGGGTGCTCGACGGCGTACAGGATCGCCTCGGCACAGAGACGCGGGTCGAAGACCGGGTCCGGTGCGTATTGCCGGTGGCCGGTCCGGTTGCGCGCCCAGTTGAACTGGGGCGTGTTCACCGCCGGCAGATAGACGACGCTGAGGCTGACATCGACCGCGTCGTGGAGCAGTTCGCAGCGCAGGGCGTCGGTGAAGCCCGAGACCGCGAATTTCGCCGCGCAGTAGGGCGCCTGCAGGGGCGCGGCCCGGATCGCGAGACCGGACGAAACCTGGATGATCGCGCCGCGGTTGCGCCGCTTCATGAAGCGCAGGGCGGCGAGGGTCCCGTAGACCTGGCTGAGATAGGTGGTCTCCGTGACACGCCGGTACTCGTCGGGGGAGATCCGGTCGGCCGGGCTGACCACCGTCGACATGGCGTTGTTCACCCAGGCACGGATCGGGCCGAGTTCGCGCTCCACCCGGTCTGCCGCGGCATCCACGGCCTGCGCATCCGCAACGTCGGCGCCGATGGCCAGCACCGGCTGTCCGTAGGCGGCGAGCGCCCGCTCCGCCGCCGCGAGCCGACCCGCGTCGCGCGCGATCACCGCCACCGACCAGCCGTGGGCGGCAAAAGCATGCGCCGTAGCCAGCCCGATCCCGGCCGTGCCCCCGGTAACGACCGCAACCCGTGCCATGCCTACCTCAAAACCGTCGAAGGATCGAAGCGGCAACCCGGTGCGACCCACGCGGTTGCACCACGGTACCGGGCCGCAACGTCACGGGGGTCGGCGATTATCGGAACCGGCGACGCAACGTCCAGCGTTGGCCGCTGTTGAGTCTGTACCGCGACATGCCGAACCATCGAGGGTCGAGGCCATGCGCTACGGACGACGCGTCTCCCTGCCGATCGATCCCTGGCCGCAAGCCTCCCTGGGTGAGCGGACCGCAGTCGGGATGGTCCTGACCTTCCTGCTGATCGTACCGGCCTGCGCGGCCGGAGCCGTGCTCTTCGTGATCTCGACGCTCGTGGCGCACGTCTACTGGTCCTACGACCTCGGCGCGTCGCTGCACGCGTTCATCGTTCGGCGCATCGGGGGCGCGAGGCCGGCCAAGGCCCGTCTCGTGCGCCGGCTCTGAAGGACGCCGCGACGCGGTGCCGGTTCGCACGGTCCGGCAACGCCGCGACCGTGACTCCCGTGCGTTCGCATCGGTCCGATTTGACCTGACCGTCTCTCGTGGGCCAGTCAGGTTCGGAACCGAGAGACCGCCATGTTCCGTAGCCTGATGACTGCGCGGCGCTTCGCGCCGCTGTTCTGGTGCCAGTTCTTCTCGGCATTCAACGACAATTTCCTGAAGAACGCGCTCGCCTTCCTGATCCTGTTCGGGATCGGCGGCCAGGCGGATGCCCATGCGGGCGTGCTGGTGACGCTCGCGAGCGCCGTGTTCATCGGGCCGTTCTTCATCCTGTCGGGTCTCGGCGGCCAGTGGGCCGACCGATACGACAAAGCGCTGATGGCGCGGCGGCTGAAATTCGCCGAGATCTTCGCGGCCGGCACCGCTGTGATCGGCTTCCTGCTCCATTCCGTGCCGGTGCTGTTCGTGGCGCTGGGCCTGTTCGGGACGATCGCGGCCCTGTTCGGCCCGATCAAATACGGGATCCTGCCCGACCACCTCCGCCGCGAGGAGCTGCCCGCCGGCAACGCCCTCGTGGAGGCCGCAACCTTCCTGGCGATCCTGCTCGGCACGATCGCGGCCGGCGCGGCTTCGGCGATGGGCGGAT
The DNA here is from genome assembly GCA_050632685.1 of Methylobacterium phyllosphaerae. GTDB lineage: Bacteria > Pseudomonadota > Alphaproteobacteria > Rhizobiales > Beijerinckiaceae > Methylobacterium > Methylobacterium phyllosphaerae_A. The sequence continues at coordinate 1,381,380 of JBOEFT010000002.1, read as the reverse complement.
CCGGCGTCGTGTTCGGCGCCCTGGTGATGGGCTTTGCCGTCCTGTGCTGGCTCTCGGCCCGGATGATCCCGGCGACCGGGGAGGGGGCGCCGGACCTGCGCATCGATCCGAACATCGCCCGCTCGACCTACGCGCTGCTGCGCGACCTCTGGGCCGACACGCGGCTGTGGCGGGGTTCGCTGATCGTGAGCTGGTTCTGGCTGGTCGGCGTGGTGATCCTGTCGCTGCTGCCTGTGCTGGTGCGCGGCGCCTTCAACGGCACCGAGACGGTAATCACGCTGCTGCTGGCGCTGTTCTCCATCGGCATCGCGCTCGGGTCAGGCCTCGCCTCGTGGCTCGCCAGCGGCCGGATCGTGCTGCTGCCGACGCCGGTGGGCGCAGTGCTGATGGGCCTGTTCGGCCTCGACCTCGCCTGGACGGTCGGACATCTGCCGGCGCCGCCCGCGGACGCCATCGGCCCCTTCGACTTCCTCAGGACCGGCCACGGCCTGCGCACCGGCATCGACTTCCTGGGGCTGGCGATCTCCGGCGGCCTCTATATCGTCCCGTCCTTCGCGGCCGTGCAGGCCTGGGCCGAGAAGGCGATGCGGGCGCGCATCATCGGCGCGGTCAACGTCATGACGGCGGCCTTCATGGTGGCCGGCACCCTGGCGCTGGCGGCCCTTCAAGGCGCCGGACTCTCAATCGCGCACCTGCTCGCCGTGGTGGCGGTTCTGAACCTCCTCGTCGGTGCGGTCGTGTTCGCGACCCTGCAGACGAGCCCGTTCCGCGATGCCCTGTCGATCCTGTTCCGGGCCTTCTACCGCCTGGAAGTCCGCGGCTTCGACAACATCGCGGCGGCCGGGCCGAACTGTATCGTCGCCCTCAACCACGTGTCGTTCCTCGATGCGCCGCTCGCCCTGTCCCTCCTCGATCAGGAGCCGGTCTTCGCGATCGACAGCGGGATCGCGCAGCGCTGGTGGGTGCGCCCGTTCCTGCGCGTCACCAAGGCGATGCCCCTCGACCCGACCCGCCCCCTGGCCACGCGGACGCTGATCAACGCGGTCAAGAGCGGCGAGACGCTGATCATCTTTCCCGAGGGCCGGCTCACGGTCACCGGCAGCCTGATGAAGGTGTACGACGGCGCCGGACTGATCGCCGACAAGGCCGGGGCCATGGTGGTGCCCGTGAAGATCGACGGGCTGGAGCGCACCGCGTTCTCGCGTCTGTCGCGCGGGCAGGTGCGCCGCCGCTGGTGGCCGAAGGTGACCGTGACGGTCATGCCGCCGGTGCACCTGACGGTGGACCCTGCGCTCAAGGGCAAGGCGCGGCGGCAGGCGGCGGGAGCCGCCCTCTACGGGATCATGTCCGACCTCCTGTTCCGCACGACCGACATCGACCGCGGGCTGATGGCGGCGCTGATCGCGGCGGGGGAGCGTCACGGCTGGGGCCGCAACGCCCTGGAGGACCCGGTCGGCGGCCGCCTCACCTACAGCCGGCTGGTGATGGGCGCGAACGTGCTCGGCCGCAAGCTGATGCCGCTGGCGCCCGAGGGCGGCCGGATCGGCGTGATGCTGCCGAACGCCAACGGTGCCGCGGTGACGCTGTTCGCCCTGGCCTCCGCGGGCCGGGTGCCGGCGATGATCAACTTCTCGGCCGGTCCCGCCAACGTCCTCTCGGCCTGCCGGGCCGCGCAGGTGGACAGGATCCTGACCTCGCGCGCCTTCATCGAGAAGGGGCGTCTCGGCGCGCTGATCGAGGCGATCCGCGGCTCGATCGAGCTCGTCTATCTGGAGGACGTGCGGGCGAGCATCACCAAGGCCGACAAGATCCGCGGGCTGCTGAGCCCCCGGCGCCCCCTGGTGGCGCGCTCGGGCGAGGATCCGGCGGCGGTCCTGTTCACATCGGGTAGCGAGGGCACGCCGAAGGGCGTGGTGCTCGCCAACCGCTGCATGCTGGCCAACGTGGCGCAGGTGGCGGCCCGGATCGATTTCGGCCCCACCGACAAGGTGTTCAACGTGCTGCCGGTCTTCCATGCCTTCGGCCTCACGGCCGGGCTGGTCCTGCCCCTGGTCTCGGGGGTGCCGGTCTATCTCTACCCGTCACCGCTGCACTACCGGATCGTGCCGGAGCTGATCTACGGTTCGAACAGCACCGTGCTGTTCGGGACCGACACCTTCCTGACGGGGTACGCCCGGGCGGCCCATTCCTACGACCTGCGCTCCCTCCGCTACGTCGTGGCCGGAGCGGAGGCCGTGAAGGAGACCACCCGGAGAACCTGGGCGGAAAAATTCGGCCTGCGCATCCTGGAAGGCTACGGCGTCACCGAATGCGGACCGGTTGTGGCGCTCAACACGCCGATGTTCAACCGCTTCGGTACGGTCGGTCGGATCCTGCCCGGGATCGAGACGCGCCTGGAGCCGGTGCCGGGGATCGAGGAGGGGGACGCCTCTCGCTGCGCGGACCCAACATCATGCTGGGTTACCTGCGCGCCGAGAAGCCGGGCGTGCTCGAGCCGCCGCCGGGGGGCTGGCACGACACCGGCGACATCGTGGCGATCGACCCGATGGGCTTCGTGACCATCAAGGGCCGGGCGAAGCGCTTCGCCAAGGTCGCCGGGGAGATGATTTCCTTGCCGGCGTCGAGGCGCTGGCCGCGGAACTCTGGCCGGATCGCCCGAGCGCGGTGGCGGCGGTGCCGGACGCGCGCAAGGGCGAGCGGCTGATCCTGTTCACGCAGGAGAAGGACGCGACGCGGGCGGCCTACCAGAGCTTCGCGAAGAGCCGCGGCGCCTCGGACGTGGCGATCCCCGCCGAGGTGGTGGTGCTGGAGACGATCCCGATGCTCGGCACCGGCAAGATCGACCAAGTGAGCGTCACCAAGCTCGCTTTGGAGCGGGCGAAGGAGATCGCCGCGGCCTGACCGGCGCCCCCGTGCGCCGCGTCACCCAAACAGGGGATGCGGCGCTGCCCGGGATCCGCTCGTATCACGAATACAGCCCTGATTCGAAACGCTTGGCGCGTTCGGATCGGCGGACTGTAGGGCGGGTCGCGGGTCGCATCGGCGAGGGGCAGATCATGCAGAAGGACAGGCGCGTTCCGGCTTGGCTGGCGAGGCGGACGTATTTCAAGCGGATCGAACGCTGGGTGAAGCCCGGCAAGGTGCGGAACACCGCGCGCGACACGGCGCCCCCACCCGAGACCGGGTTCGCCGCTATCCCCTCCAACGTCGTGCCCTTCCCGGTTCGGGTGCAGCGCCCGAATCAACCGGCCCTCACGGGCCTGCGCGGGATCGGCATGGCGTAGGCGCGGACCACGCGCGTACGGACGGCCGCCCTCGGCCTGTCGGGTACTTCGGGGACTTGTCGGCTGCGCGGGAACCGGGGATCCTCCGCCGGCAGAGCCGGAACCGGGAGGATGCGTGCCGCACGACGGGTCCGAGCCGAGTCAGCGGGCGGCATCGCGGGGACGACGGCTGGGCCTTCGCGCGGCTCTCGGAGCCGCGGCGCTGGGGCTCGGGATCCTGGCGGCCGGGGCCGGCAGCCTCTGGGCCTATGCCCGGGCACTGCCGCCCCTCGACCTCGCCGCCGCCGCAGCGCGCTCGACCGTGGTGCTGGACCGGTCCGGCACCCTCCTGCGACCCTTCGCGACGGCGGACGGGCGCTGGCGCCTGCCGGTCACCGCGGAGGCCGTCGATCCGCGCTACCGGGCGATGCTGCTCGCCTACGAGGATCGCCGGTTCACGCGTCATTTCGGGATCGACCCGGCCGCGATGCTGCGTGCCGCATTCCAGTGGCTGACCCGGGGCCGCATCGTCTCGGGCGCCTCGACCCTGTCGATGCAGGTTGCCCGCCTGGTCGAGCCGCGGGGCGAGCGCTCCCTCGCGGCCAAGCTCCGCCAGATGGTGCGGGCGGTCATGCTGGAGCGGCGTCTCGGCAAATCCGGCCTCGTCGATCTCTACCTCGCGCTCGCGCCCTACGGCGGGCCGCTGGAGGGCGTGCGGGCGGCGAGCGTGGCGTATTTCGGGCGGGAGCCGGTCCGGCTGACCGCGGCGCAGGCGGCGCTGCTCGTCGCCCTGCCGCAATCGCCCGAGACCCGCCGTCCGGACCGGTTTCCGGAACGCGCCCGCGCCGCCCGGGACCGCGTTCTCGCGGTCGCCACCGCCCAGGGCGTCCTGACCCCGGCGGAGGCCGATGCCGCCCGCGCCGAGCCGGTTCCGGCGGCGCGCAAGCCCTTCCCGATGCTCGCGGCGCACGCCGCCGAGGAGGCGGTCGCGGCAGATTCCGGGGCCTCGACGATCCGCCTTGCCATCGACGGGCGCCTGCAGGAGCGGCTGGAAGCGCTCGCCAGCGAGCGTGCGGCCGCCGCAGGCCCGGACCTCTCGGTGGCGATCCTCGTCATCGACAACCGTGACGGGCGGGTGCTGGCCCAGGTGGGCAGCGCGGGCTACCTCGATCAAAACCGGCGCGGCGCCATCGACATGACGCTGGCCGTGCGCTCCCCCGGCTCGGCGCTGAAGCCGTTCGTCTACGCCATGGCCTTCGCGGACGGGCTCGCCCATCCCGAGACGCTGCTGGAGGACCGGCCGGCCCGCTTCTCGGCGAGCTACGCCCCGGAGAATTTCGACCTGACCTTCCAGGGCACGGTCACGGCCCGGCGTGCCCTGCAGCTTTCGCTCAACGTGCCCGCGGTCGCGTTGATGGATGCCGTGGGTCCCGCCCGCTTCATCGCGCGGCTGCGCGCCGCCGGGGCGGCGATCCAGCTCCCGCGCGAGGCGGCCCCGGGTTTGCCGGTCGCCCTCGGCGGCCTCGGCATCACGCTCACCGACCTCGCACGGCTCTATGCCGGCCTCGCCCGCGGCGGCGCGGTGCCGGACCTTATCCGCCGCGCCGATGGGGCCGCGACCGAATCCACTCGCAGGGTCGCGGAGCCCGTGGCCGCCTGGTACGTCGCCGACATCCTGCGCGGGACGCCGCCGCCGGAGAACGCCCTCCCGAACCGCATCGCCTACAAGACCGGCACGTCCTACGGGTACCGCGACGCCTGGGCGGCCGGGTTCGACCGGCACGCGACGATCGTCGTCTGGGCCGGGAGGCCGGACGGCGCCGCCGTGCCGGGGCTCGTGGGCCGCACGGTCGCGGCGCCGATCCTGTTCGACGCCTTCGCGCGCCTCGGGATCGAGCCCGAGGCGGTCTTGCAGCCGCGGGATGCGCTCGTCGCCGGGACGGGGAGCCTGCCGCCGCCGCTGCGGCACTTCGGACGCGAGACGCCCGACACGCAGGGACCGGCGCTGCGGATCGCCTATCCGCCGGACGGCGCCCGGATCGATCTCGGCCTCGCGACGGACGGCCATGGCGCGGCGGACGGCAATCCGGGCCTCGCCCTCAAAGCGCTGGGCGGCGTCCCGCCGCTCACCTGGCTGGTCGATGGACAGCCGGTGGTGCAGACGCCACGGCGCCGGGCCGAGTGGGTCCCGGGCGGTGCGGGCTTCGCCCGGATCTCGGTGCTGGATGCGACCGGCGCCAGCGACAGCGTGTCCGTCCGTCTCGAATAGCCGTGCCCTGCCTGGATCACCGACGCGGCGAAGGCAGGACCGTTGCGAGGGCCGGGCCCTGACGGCGCCGCGCATTCACGGTCAGCGACCGACCCCGTATCCCGGCGGGGCACCGGCCGGGGCGCGCCGCGCACAGGCCTCCAGCGCGACAGCGAGGCGCGTCTCGTTGGCCGCGGAGCCGTGCGACAGATCGAGGACGATGCCGAGGAGCCCGGCACTGGTCAGGAGGCCGAGGGCTGCGATCCCGATCAGCCCGTAGGTCATCACCCTGTTGCGGCGCAGATCGCCCGTGAACGTCTGGGTCAGGGCTCTGTTGTCTTCGGCGATGCTGTTCCGGGCCGCCACCAGCTCGTTGTACATGTTGGTGATGGCGTTGGTGGACATGTAAACGAGGAGCAGGTGGACGACGAAGTCGTCGTCCGTCGTGGTGTTCAGGGCGGCCGCGATCCGCACGGCGAGCTGGCGCTCCCAAGGCTGGAGATCGCGGCCGTGGACCGACCGGTAGAACCGCTCGAGGTTGGTCACGGCCGGAGCGCATCCCGCCACGCCTTGTGGAAGTTGCGCCGCAGGCGGCGGCCTTCGACCCGCAGGCGCATCGGCGCGCCGTTCGCCAGTTCCTGCCAGGTCATGTGCTGGACGCGCAGGACCTCGATCAGCCGCTCGCCGATCCGTTCGATCTCGATGACGCGGAAATTCGACTGCTTGCGCAGCGCGCGCACGAGATCGGACGATTCGAGATAGTCGAAATTGGTCGCCTGGGCCGTGTTCTTGGCCAGGATCGCCCGATCGCACTCGATCAGCATCGGCCGGAGTTCCCTGAGCACCTCCAGGGCGGTGGGATCGACCGCACCGGCCGCGACCACCACGGCGAGGCGGATATTCGCCTCCCGGCAGCTCTCCACGATGATCTCGGTGCAGCGGCGGGTGGTCTCGGTATCGCCGGCCGGGAAGTCGACCACGATGAAGCGCTCGGCCGTCTCGATCACCCGCTCGATCAGGTCCTGACACAGGGTCGGATCGACGCGGCCGGTGCTGTCCTCGGCGCGCAGCCGCTGCCGGAAGCCGGTGACGCCCGGCCGACGCGGAACGAAGGCGTCGCTGCCGGGACTGGTCTCCTGCATCAGCGCCGTGTGGAAATGCCGGTTGGCCGGGTCGGTGTCGATCGCCAGCACCGGACCGACCTCCGCGCAGAGGTCGGCGACCTGAAGGGCGATGGTGGTCTTGCCGACGCCGCCCTTGCCGCCCAGGCAGAGCACGAGGATCTTTGACGCGGCGCCCAGAAGGTCGCGCTGGATGTCCTGGATCTCGTCCGGGCTGTACCAGGCCGGGATCTTGATCTGCGTACCGTCGATCATGCGCTGTCTCCTTGCTGATGCGCGTGGGTCGGCTTCCGGGCGCGCGGGACGCCCGGCACCGGTCCCGTGCGATGTCGGGGTTCACGGGGTCAGGGGACGTCGAGGGGCGGGACACCGGCCTCGACGGCGCGGCCGGGTCTGGAGTTTTCGGTTTCGCTCGGTCGAGGAATCCGATCATGCCCGCGCCGGCATCGGAGCGGAGAGCACCGAAGCCGGGCAGCGGCCCGGGTTCCGGCGGTCGAGGCCTGGCTCTGCCCGGTCCGGCGCGTGGCCGTTACTCGGACGGGGGAGGGACCGGACGCGGTGATGGCGCGCCATGCGTCGTCCCGGCACGTTGCGCCGCCGGTGGGGCTTCGGAATGGCGTCCCGCGCCACGCACTGCACTCCGTTGATGGGTCCATGTCGCCGGCGGATCGACCCGCGACTCCCGGCGCTGCAGCGGCCGAGGTTCGGCAAGATCTTGCGCGGGATATCACGGGATGCAAGCCTTATATGATCAGTTATCCTAGCCCATCATCGTCTATGCTAAGAACATTAACAGACACTCATGCTCACGAAACTATGATATAGCGCAAGCGTATAGTCGATAATTACTACAATATATCGGACGATGCGGAGTATAAATACACGGATATCGCATACGATCGACGGAATATGACTATTTATTTTACAGGGACACGGCCTGGTCCAACGCGACGATCCGGCTGCCGGCCCGATCCGACCCGAGCCGAGGCCAGCCTTCCGCGAATCGCAATCGCACGCGGGTGCGGGATCGTCGGCGGCTCTTTGGGGATGCTCGACCTGCCGCCGGCACGCAGCCTCCTAGGCTTGTCGCGGTGCTCGGCGGCTCAGGCGCGGTGCCGCCAGTCGATCCGTCTCCGGCTGTCAGCGTGACGCCGCCAGGGGGGCGAACACGTCCATGAGGCCGTTGATCAGGATCTGCGTTCCGACGCAGAGCAGCAGGAAGGCGAACAGGCGCCCGGTCACCCGAGCGCGGGCCGGGCCGATGAGCGCCACGACCCGGTCCGCCGAGGCGTAGAGCACCGCCACCGTGGCGGCGACCACCAGCGCTGCCAGCGTCACGCCGCCGTAGAAGCTCAACCGCTCCGCGTAAGCCGCGGGCCGGTTGGCGCCCAGGGTGATGGCGACCGCGATCGTGCCGGGACCCGTTGTGAAGGGCAGCGTCAGCGGGAAGAAGGCGATATCGGCGAGCGGCCCGGGCGCCGGATCGCCCTGCGGCTCCGCCGGAACCGCGCGGCGATCCGCCGAGCCCGAGGCCTCGGCCTGCTTGCGTGCCTCCCGCGCCTCCGGTCGGTTCAGCTGCGTCCAGGCCGACGACATGACGACGAGGCCGCCGGCGATCCGCAACGCGCCCAGGGTGACGCCGAAGAAATTGAGGATCGGCGTGCCAGCCCACAGGGCTCCCAGCATCACGAGGGCGGCGTAGACGCCGATCCGGCGCGACAGCAGCACGCGCTCGGCGTGGCTGAAAGCGCCCGTGACCTGCGCGAAGATGAAGGCGCCCCCGATCGGATTCACGATCGAGAACAGCGTCGAGAGGGCGAGCAGGAATTGCTGGACGGTGAAGTCGATGCTCATCGGGGCCGGCCGTGTCGCGCGCTGCCCTGGATCATCGTCCATTGGACGCCTGTGTCGCGCATCCGGGTCAGCCTGGGGAGGGGGCCGGCACCAGGACCCGGGCCGGCGCGAGGCGACGGGCGCGTCGCACCTGTTGCACGGCGACCGGCCGGTAGAGCTGCTTCGTGGCGTCGACCACGTGCAGGCCGGCGAAGGGCAGGGACAGGCTGGTGCCGAGCCGCTCCCAGGCCGGGCCGGTGCGCAGCATCAGGCGCGAGCGCACCGGCGGCATGTACAGGGTCTCGGACCAGCTCACCGGCGAGAACAGCGTGTCCCGCATCAGCCGGCCGAGCTGCGAGCGGCTGTAGGGCTGCCCGTGACCGAACGGCGTCGCCTCCCGGCGCGCCCAGACCCCCCGGCGATTCGGCACCACGAGGATCATCCGGCCGCCCGGCGTGAGGGTCCGCCAGACCTCCTGCAGCAGTTCCGTCGGGCTTTCCACCGATTCGAGGGCGTGGACCAGGATCACCCGGTCGATGGCGGCCTCGGGCAGGGGCATCATGGTGGGATCGGCGAGGGCCGCGCAGGAGCGGCCGGTGCCCGGCCAGTTCACGACGCCCTGGCTGGCCGGCATGAAGGCGAGCGTGCGCTCGGCGATGCAGTGGATCGGCCCGAGATACGGCGTCGCGTAGCCGATCCCGAGGACGCGCAGCCCCGAGACGGAGCCGAGGAACCCGTGGAGCGCGCGGCCGACCACCCGGTGCGTCGTGCGGCCCAGGGGACTGGCGTAGAAGGCCCGCAAGCCGTTGACGTCGAGACGCATGGAGGAACAGGAGTTCGCGGACGGAACGGTCGTCGTACTCAATGGTGAGCCGCGGGGCGCGCGGCAAGCGCCTGAGGAACCCGGCCGGACCATCGCCTGTTCACGGCAACAGATTTCGCGCCCGTTCGCGCCCCTGGGAGATCCCGTCCGATGGCCGCCGAGACCGAGATCTCGCACCTTCCTCTGCCGCAGCGACAATATCGGCGTTCTGATCCGGGATCCGGAGACCGGAGCCTGCGCGGCGATCGACGTGCCGGAGGCCGAACCGGTCCTGAAGGTCCTGGAGGAGACCGGCTGGCGGCTGACCGACATCCTCGTCACGCACCGGCACGGCGATCACGTCGAGGGCATCCCGGCGGTGAAACAGGCCACCGGCGCCCGGGTCGTTGCGCCCGCCAAGGCTGGCGATGCGGTCCCGCAGGTAGACGTCACGGTGCGCGAGGGCGACACCGTGACGGTCGGCCGTCTCGAGGCCAAGGTCTGGGAGACGCCGGGACACTGTGCCGACCACGTGACCTACTGGTTCGCCGAGGCCGGCCTCGTTTGCGCCGGGGACACGCTGTTCACATTGGGTTGCGGCCGGGTGATGGAGAGCCCGCCCGAGACCCTGTACCGGTCGCTGCGACGCTTCGACGACCTGCCTGACGCGACGCAGGTCTTCAGCGGGCACGACTACGTACTCTCCAACGCCCGCTTCGCCCTGGCGGCGGACCCGGATAACCTGGACCTCAAGGCGCGTTTCGCCGAGGCCGAGCGGGCCAAGGCGGAGGGTCGTTTCCTGATCCCGTCGACCATGGGTGCCGAGCGGGCGACCAACCCGTTCCTCCGGAGTGCACGGCCGGCCCTGGCCCGATCCGTCGATATGCCGCCGGAAAGCGACCCCGAAGCGGTGTTCGTCGCCTTGAGGGCGTGGAAGAACCGCTTCTGACGCAGGTGATAACGAGAAAAATTTGTTGCCTTCTCAAGGCAAACTGACACATAGGAGTTTTTAAGCGGTCCTAATCCGCTGAGGTAACCGGGCTCCCGGGGGAAGCCGCAACGTCAACGCGAAGCGCCGGGACGCTTCAGCCGGTATGATGGGGGTCCGTCTCGCCCTACCACCTCTCAACTTCCCGCCTTCCACTTCCTTTCCTCAAACCAGAGTCTGACGGGTCCAAGGAAGAAGCGCTCAGCGCCAAAGCCAAGCTCACCGTCGCAGACGCTGAGACCGGCGCGCTCCGCGAAAGCGGTGATGCCGTGAGTCCGTCGCGTCCGCGGGCTCCGGTCGCGGCCGACGTGCGGCTCCTCGGCATCGCCACTGAGCACCTGTCGCGGCTCGGACCCAAGCGCGTGACGGTCGTGGCCGTCGCCGCCGAAGCCGGCATGACGCATGCCAACGTGTACCGCTACTTCCCGTCGAAGGATGCGCTCCTCGACGCGGTGGCGGGGCGCTGGCTGCGCGAGGTCGAGGCCCGGCTCGCCGGCATCGCCGATGCGCCCGATCCCGCCGACGACAAGATCGAGCGTCTGCTGACTGCCCTCGCGACGGTCCAGCGGGACGCCCTGTTCGACGAGCCGAACCTGTTCGCGGTCCATCTCGACGCCACCGTGTCGGCCCGGCCGATCGCCCGGCGGCACCGTGTCCGCCTGCGCAGCCTCGTGGAGCGGGTGGTTGAGGAGGGGATCACCTCCGGGATCTTCTCGGCCCGCGATCGGGAGCGCGCGATCGCCTACATCTTCGACGCGAGCTACCGCTTCACGCACCCGCTGGCGATCCAGCACGACGCGGAAGTACCGCGCGACCTGATCGAGGCCCGGTTCGGGGCCGTCATCCACGCGATCCAGCGGGTCCTGCGCTCCGGCATCCTCTGACGTCCTTCGAATATCGCGACCGCATTGAAGGCCCGGACCGACCGTCCGGGCCTTTCGCTTTTCGGGCCGGCTGAACCGGGCCGGCACCGCCGCCCGACGCAAAATGACAGCTTTTCAGATCTGTCATCCGGACGTCCCGGCCCGTCCGGCCAAGGGTGCACTGCACCTAAAACCTTCGCGACGTTGACGTTTCCTTGCGGGCTGGGGCGCCTCAACCGGACCCGGCGGCCGCCCGGTGGGCAGCCTCCCCACCCTGCATCGGGTTGAAGCCACGGTGCTTTTCGGCCACACAGCCGCGCAGATTTCAGAGTGGCGAATCCGGTCTCGGCCCCTTGCGGCCGAGCAGTCCCGGCCTCGCGCAACGCATCACCGAAGTCGAACGCAGCGGAGACACATCCGACATGGCTCGCAACAAGATCGCGCTCATCGGCGCCGGCCAGATCGGCGGCACCCTGGCCCTCCTGGCCGGCCTCAAGGACCTCGGCGACGTGGTGCTGTTCGACATCGTCGACGGCGTGCCGCAGGGCAAGGCCCTCGACATCGCCGAGGCGGCCCCGGTCGAGGGCTTCGACGCGACCTACGCGGGCGCCAGCGACTACGCCGCCATCAAGGGCGCCGACGTCGTGATCGTCACCGCCGGCGTCCCGCGCAAGCCCGGCATGAGCCGCGACGACCTGATCGGCATCAACCTCAAGGTCATGCAGGCGGTGGGCGAGGGCATCAAGACCTACGCGCCGGACGCCTTCGTAATCTGCATCACCAACCCGCTCGACGCCATGGTCTGGGCGCTGCAGAAGTTCTCGGGCCTGCCCACCAACAAGATCGTCGGCATGGCCGGCGTGCTCGACTCGGCCCGCTTCCGCCACTTCCTGGCGGAGGAGTTCAAGGTCTCGGTGGAGGACGTCACCGCCTTCGTGCTCGGCGGCCACGGCGACGACATGGTCCCGCTGACCCGCTACTCCACGGTCGCGGGCGTGCCGCTGACCGACCTGGTCAAGCTCGGCTGGACCACCCAGGAGAAGCTCGACGCCATGGTCGACCGGACCCGCAAGGGCGGCGGCGAGATCGTCAACCTGCTCAAGACCGGCTCGGCCTTCTACGCGCCCGCCGCCTCCGCCATCGCCATGGCCGAGAGCTACCTGCGCGACAAGAAGCGGGTCCTGCCCTGCGCCGCCTACCTCGATGGCCAGTACGGCGTGAAGGGCATGTTCATCGGCGTGCCGATCGTGATCGGCGCCAACGGCGTGGAGCGCGTCTTGGAGGTGACCTTCGACGCCGCCGAGAAGGCGATGTTCGAGAAGTCGGTCGCCTCGGTGACGGGCCTCATCGAGGCCTGCAAGGGCGTCGACAGCAACCTCGCCTGACCGGTAAGCGGGGACCGGGCAGCGCGTAGCGTTCGGAGATTCGAATCCCAATCGCTCGATTTCTCTACGCGCCGCTCGCTGCCACCTATTCGCCCCTCCTTACGAGGCTCCGATGAATATCCACGAATATCAGGCCAAGGCCGTGCTGAAGGAGTTCGGCCTGCCCGTCTCCCGCGGCGTGGCCATCTTCAACCCGTCGGAGGCCGAGGCCGCCGCCAAGGAACTCGGCGGCCCCGTCTGGGTCGTGAAGAGCCAGATCCACGCGGGCGGCCGCGGCAAGGGCACCTTCAAGGGCGCGCCTGCGGGCGCCAAGGGCGGCGTGCGCGTCACCAAGTCGATCGACGAGGTCAAGCAGTTCGCCGGCGAGATGCTCGGCCAGACGCTGGTGACCATCCAGACCGGACCGGCCGGCAAGCAGGTCAACCGCCTCTACATCGAGGAAGGCGCCCAGATCGCCGAGGAATTCTACCTCTCGATGCTGGTCGACCGGACCACCGGCGGCGTCGCCTTCGTGGTCTCCACCGAAGGCGGCATGGACATCGAGGCGGTCGCCCACGACACCCCCGAGAAGATCCACACGATCGCGGTCGATCCGGCCACGGGCGTCATGCCCCACCACGGCCGCGCCGTCGCCAAGGCGCTGGGCCTGTCGGGCGCCCAGGCCAAGGAAGCGGCCGCGCTCACCGAGAAGCTCTACGCGGCCTTCGTGGCCAAGGACATGAGCCTCCTCGAGATCAACCCGCTGGTGCTGACCGCCGATGGGCACCTCAAGTGCCTCGACGCCAAGATGGCCTTCGATTCGAACGCCCTCTACCGGCACGCGGACATCATGGCGCTCCGCGACGAGACCGAGGAGGACGCCAAGGAGATCGAGGCCTCCAAGTACGACCTCGCCTACATCGCGCTCGACGGCACGATCGGCTGCATGGTCAACGGCGCCGGCCTCGCCATGGCGACCCTCGACATCATCAAGCTCTACGGCGAGGAGCCGGCGAACTTCCTCGATGTCGGCGGTGGCGCGTCCGAGGAAAAGGTCACGGCGGCGTTCAAGATCATCACCGCCGACCCCAACGTGAAGGGGATCCTCGTCAACATCTTCGGCGGGATCATGAAGTGCGACGTAATCGCCAACGGCGTGATCGCGGCCGTGAAGGCGGTGGGCCTGCAGGTGCCGCTGGTGGTGCGCCTCGAAGGCACCAACGTCGAGCAGGGCAAGGCCATCATCCGCAATTCCGGCCTCAACGTCATCCCGGCGGACGACCTCGACGACGCCGCCCAGAAGATCGTCGCCGCCGTGAAGGGAGCCTGATCATGTCGGTGATGATCGACGCCAACACCAAGGTCATCTGCCAGGGCTTCACCGGCAAGAACGGGACCTTCCACTCCGAGCAGGCCATCGCCTACGGCACCAAGATGGTCGGCGGCACGAGCCCCGGTAAGGGCGGCTCCAGCCACCTCGGCCTGCCGGTCTTCGACACCGTCGCGGAGGCCCGCGAGGCCACGGGCGCCGAGGCCTCGGTGGTCTACGTGCCGCCGCCGGGCGCCGCCGACGCGATCTGCGAGGCGATCGCTGCCGAGGTGCCGCTGATCGTCTGCATCACGGAGGGCATCCCGGTGCTCGACATGGTGCGGGTGAAGCGGGCGCTCACGGGCTCGAAGTCGCGCCTCGTCGGGCCGAACTGCCCCGGCATCGTCACGGCCGGCGAGTCGAAGATCGGCATCATGCCGGCCAACATCTTCCGGCCGGGCTCCGTCGGCATCGTCTCCCGCTCGGGCACGCTGACCTACGAGGCGGTGTTCCAGACCTCCAATGCCGGCCTCGGCCAGACCACGGCGGTGGGCATCGGCGGCGACCCGGTCAAGGGCACCGAGTTCATCGACGTGCTGGAGCTGTTCCTCGCCGACCCGAAGACTGAGTCGATCGTGATGATCGGCGAGATCGGCGGCTCGGCCGAGGAGGAGGCCGCCCAATTCCTGAAGGACGAGGCAAAGCGCGGGCGCAGGAAGCCGATGGTCGGCTTCATCGCCGGCCGCACGGCGCCTCCGGGCCGCCGCATGGGCCATGCCGGCGCGATCATCTCGGGCGGCAAGGGCGGCGCCGAGGACAAGATCGCCGCCATGGAGGCCGCGGGCATCCGCGTGTCGCCGTCGCCGGCCCGCCTCGGCTCGACTCTGGCCGAGGTCCTGAAGGGCTAAGCGCCCGCGCGCCTGCGTTGCGGCCATCGCAGGGCCGCAACGCCCATATCGGGTGGGTAGAGACGAGTTCAGCGGGGCGGTCACCCGCCCCGTTTCGGTTTGAGGGCGATCCGCCGCGCTGACGGGGAGCCCGAAGGGCAGGGGATCCTGCCTGCGCGACAGGATGGACGCACCATGGCACGCCAGGACGTGAACGAAGCGCTCCTCGAAACCTCGTTCCTCTACGGCGCCAACGCCGCCTACATCGAGGAACTGCAGGCGGCCTACGCCCGCAACCCGGCCTCGGTGGATCCGGAGTGGCAGACCTTCTTCAGGGGGCTCGGCGAGGACGAGACCCTGGTCGAGAAGAATGCCGCCGGCGCCTCCTGGGAGAAGCCGAATTGGCCGGTGCCCCTCAACGGCGAGCTGGTCTCGGCGCTCGACGGCAACTGGGGTGCCCTGGAGAAGGCCATCGGCGACAAGATCGTCGCCCGCGAGGCCAAGGACGCCAAGCCCGGCAAGCCGCAGGACAGCGTCTCCGCCACCACCGGCGTGTCGGTGGAGCAGGCGACGAAGGATTCGGTGCGGGCGATCATGCTGATCCGCTCCTACCGCATGCGCGGCCACCTGCACGCCAAGCTCGACCCGCTGGGCCTCGCTCCCCGGGGCGACCACGAGGAGCTGCATCCGCAGCATTACGGCTTCCAGGAGAGCGACTGGGACCGGCCGATCTTCCTCGACAACGTGCTCGGCCTCCAGTTCGGCACGATCCGCGAGATCGTCGACATCCTGGAGCGGACCTACTGCCAGACGCTCGGCGTCGAGTTCATGCACATCTCCGACCCCGCCGAGAAGGCGTGGATCCAGGAGCGCATCGAGGGCAAAGACAAGGAGATCTCCTTCACGCCGGAAGGGCGGAGAGCCATCCTTAATAAGCTGATCGAAGGCGAGGGTTTCGAGAAGTTCCTGGACCTCAAGTACACCGGCACCAAGCGCTTCGGCCTCGACGGCGGCGAGTCGATGATCCCGGCGCTGGAGCAGATCATCAAGCGCGGCGGCGCGTTGGGCGTGCGCGAGATCGTGCTCGGCATGGCGCATCGCGGCCGGCTCAACGTGCTCACCAACGTGATGGCCAAGCCCTTCCGGGCGGTCTTCCACGAGTTCAAGGGCGGCTCGGCCTCCCCGGCGGAGGTCGAGGGCTCGGGTGACGTGAAGTACCACCTGGGCGCATCCTCGGACCGCGCCTTCGACGGCAACAACGTCCACCTGTCGCTCACCGCCAACCCCTCGCACCTCGAGATCGTCGATCCAGTGGTGCTGGGGAAGGTCCGCGCCAAGCAGGACCAATGGGCCAAGCCCAACATTGAGCGCCGGACCGTGCTGCCGCTGCTGATCCACGGCGACGCCGCCTTCGCGGGCCAGGGCGTGGTCGCGGAATGCTTCGGCCTGTCGGGCCTGAAGGGCCACCGCACCGGCGGCTCGATCCACTTCATCATCAACAACCAGATCGGCTTCACCACCGATCCGCGCTTCTCGCGCTCCTCGCCCTATCCGTCCGACGTCGCCAAGATGGTCGAGGCGCCGATCTTCCACTGCAACGGCGACGACCCGGAGGCCGTCACCTTCGCGGCCAAGGTCGCGGTGGAATACCGCCAGAAGTTCGGCAAGCCGGTCGTTATCGACATGCTCTGCTACCGCCGCTTCGGTCACAACGAAGGCGACGAGCCGGCCTTCACCCAGCCGAAGATGTACCAGCGGATCCGCAAGCATCCGTCGGTGCTGGAGAATTACGGCCGTAAGCTCGTCGAGAACGGCTCCGTCACCCAGGAGGCGCTGGACTCCCGCAAGGCCGAATTCCGCGGCATGCTCGACAGCGAACTCGATGTCGCCACCAACTACAAGGCCAACAAGGCCGACTGGCTGGACGGCCGCTGGTCCGGCTTCAAGGCCGTGCACGAGGACGTGGACGATCCGCGCCGCGGCCGCACCGCGGTATCGACCGAGACCCTGCAGGAGATCGGCCGCAGGATCACCCAGGCGCCCCCCGGGTTCCACCTGCACCGCACCATCCAGCGCTTCATGGACAACCGCGCCAAGGCGGTGGAGACGGGGGTCGGCATCGACTGGGCGACCGCAGAGGCCCTGGCCTTCGGGGCGACGCTGCTGGACGGCAACCGGGTCCGCCTCTCGGGGCAGGATGTCGAGCGCGGCACCTTCTCGCAGCGCCATGCCGTGGTGATCGATCAGGAGAACGAGCAGCGCTTCACGCCGCTCAACGCCATCCGCGAGGGGCAGGCCTCCATCGAGATCATCAACTCGATGCTGTCCGAGGAGGCGGTGCTCGGCTTCGAGTACGGCTATTCGCTGGCCGAGCCGAACGCCCTGGTCCTGTGGGAGGCGCAGTTCGGTGACTTCGCCAACGGCGCCCAGGTGGTGGTAGACCAGTTCATCGCCAGCGGTGAGCGCAAGTGGCTGCGCATGTCCGGCCTCGTGTTGCTGCTGCCCCACGGCTACGAAGGGCAGGGGCCCGAGCACTCCTCCGCCCGCCTGGAGCGCTACCTCCAGGCCTGCGCCGAGGACAACATGCAGGTCGCCAACGTCACGACGCCGGCGAACTACTTCCACATCCTGCGCCGGCAGCTGAAGCGCGACTTCCGCAAGCCGCTGGTGCTGATGACGCCGAAGTCGCTGCTGCGCCACAAACGGGCGGTCTCGAGCCTCGACGCCCTGGCGGAGGGCTCGACCTTCCACCGCGTCCTCTGGGACGACGCCGAGGAGGACGGCGCGCCGAACAAGCTCGTGCGCGACGACAAGATCCGCCGCGTCGTGCTGTGCTCCGGCAAGGTCTATTACGACCTGCTGGAGGAGCGGGAGAAGCGCGGCCTCAACGACATCTACCTGATGCGCGTCGAGCAGCTCTACCCGTTCCCCCTGAAGGCACTCGCCAACGAGATGGCGCGCTTCCGCAACGCCGACGTGATCTGGTGCCAGGAGGAGCCCAAGAACATGGGCGCCTGGGCCTTCGTCGAGCCCTACCTCGAATGGGTCCTCGGGCAGGCCGGCTCCGCGGTGAAGCGCGCCCGCTACGTCGGCCGCCCGGCCTCCGCCTCGACCGCCGTGGGCCAGATGTCGAAGCACCAGGCCCAGCTCCAGGCCTTCCTCAACGAGGCCCTGGCGGTCTGATCTCGTTTCAGGACTTGGCGGCGGTCCGCTCGGGCCGCCGCCGTCACTTTCCAGGCCGTCCGGCACGGCCCAACCGATCCGGAAGTGCGAGACCTATGGCTACCGACATCCTCGTCCCGACCCTCGGCGAATCCGTGAGCGAGGCCACCATCGGCCGCTGGTTCAAGAAGCCGGGCGACGCTGTCGCGGCCGACGAACCGATCGTCGAACTCGAGACCGACAAGGTGACCCTGGAGGTCAACGCCCCGGCAGCCGGCGAACTCGGCGAGATCCTGGTCAAGGACGGCGAAACCGTTGAGCCCGGCGCCCTGCTCGGTTCGATCGTCGAGGCCGGCGCCGGCGGCGGCACGGCCAAGAAGGCGGCCCCCAAGGAGGCCCCGAAGGAGGTCGCCGAGACCAAGGCCGAGAGCCGGAGCGAGGCCCCGAAGGCCGCGGCGCCGGCCCAGGATCTCGTCCGCCGGCTACGGCAACCACGGCGACGCGGCGGCTCCGGCAGCTCCGCAGCGCCCTGTCGGCGACAATGGCCCGGCGGTGGCCAAGCTCGCCCGCGAGTCCGGCGTGGACCCGTCGCGCGTCAACGGCTCCGGCAAGGACGGTCGCGTCACCAAGGGCGACATGCTTGGCGCCATCGCCAAGGGTCCGGCCCCGTCGGCGCCCGCCAAGGAGGCCCGCCCGACCCTGCCGCGCGCGCCCTCGGCGCCGGACGACGCCGCGCGCGAGGAGCGCGTGCGCATGACGAAGCTGCGCCAGACCATCGCGCGCCGCCTCAAGGATGCGCAGGACACGGCCGCGATGCTGACGACGTTCAACGACGTCGACATGTCGGCCGTGATGGCGATGCGCAGCCAATACAAGGACATCTTCGAGAAGAAGCACGGCACGAAGCTCGGCTTCATGGGCTTCTTCACCAAGGCGGTGATCGGCGCCCTCAAGGACGTGCCGGCGGTCAACGCCGAGATCGACGGGCAGGATCTCGTCTACAAGAACTACTACCACATCGGCATCGCGGTCGGCACCGATAAGGGCCTCGTCGTGCCGGTGGTGCGCGACGCCGACGACCTGTCGATCGCCGGCATCGAGAAGAAGATCGCCGGTTTCGGCAAGAAGGCCCGCGACGGCAAGCTGTCCATCGAGGACATGCAGGGCGGCACCTTCACGATCACCAACGGCGGCATCTACGGCTCGCTGATGTCGACGCCGATCCTCAACGCGCCGCAATCGGGCATCCTGGGCATGCACCGCATCGAGGAGCGCCCGGTGGTCCGCGCGGGCAAGATCGAGGCGCGGCCGATGATGTATCTGGCGCTGTCGTACGACCATCGCATCGTCGATGGTAAGGAGGCCGTGACCTTCCTGGTGCGGGTCAAGGAGGCGCTGGAGGATCCGGCGCGGCTCGTGCTGGATCTCTGAGGCCGTCATGTCGGGCGCTGAGAACAGGGTCGCGATCGTCACCGGCGGCAGCCGCGGCATCGGCCGGGCGGTGTCGCTGCTCTTGGCGGAGCGCGGCTACGCCGTCTGCCTGAGCTACGTGTCGGACGCCGCCGCGGCTCAGGCGGTGGTGGACGCGATCATCGCCAAGGGCGGGACGGCGCTCGCCGTGAAGGGCGATGTCGGCGACGAGGCCGACGTCATCGCCCTGTTCAAGGCGGCCGACGGGCTCGGGCGCATCACGGCGCTGGTCAACAATGCCGGCGTCGTCGACGTAAAGTCCGACGTGGCCGACATGAGCGTCGCCCGTCTCCAGCGGATGATGACCACGAACGTGGTCGGCAGCTTCCTCTGCGCCCGCGAGGCGGTGCGCCGGATGTCGATCAAGCGCGGCGGGGCAGGGGGCGCGATCGTGAACCTGTCCTCGGTGGCGGCGCGGCTGGGCGGCCCAGGCCAATTCGTGGACTACGCCGCCTCGAAGGGCGCCATCGACTCCCTGACGATCGGGCTCGCCCGCGAGGTGGCCAGGGAAGGGATCCGCGTCAACGCCGTGGCCCCCGGCATCATCGCCACCGAGATCCACGCCAGCGGCGGCGAGCCCGACCGGGTGGAGCGCCTCGGCCCCGGCGTCCCGATGGGCCGGGCCGGCACCGCCGAGGAGGTCGCCGCGCCGATCGTGTGGCTCCTTTCCGAGGAGGCCGCCTACACCACGGGGGCGATCCTCGACATTGGCGGCGGCCGCTGAGCCCCGGCCCGAACTGACATTCCCTGCCCGTCCCAACGCGGCACGACCGAGCGGAAGCGAACCTTCATGTCCTACGATCTCGTCGTCATCGGCACCGGCCCCGGCGGCTACGTCTGCGCGATCCGCGCGGCGCAGCTCGGCCTGCGGACCGCCGTCGTCGAGAAGCGCGCCACCCACGGCGGCACCTGCCTCAACGTCGGCTGCATCCCGTCGAAGGCCCTGCTCCACGCCTCCGAGGCCTTCGACGAGGCCAACACGCACTTCGCCGATCTCGGCATCGACGTCGGCACGCCGAAGCTCGACCTGAAGAAGATGATGGCCTTCAAGGCCGAGGGCGTCGCCGGCAACACCAAGGGCGTCGAGTTCCTGCTCAAGAAGAACAAGGTCGACACCTTCCACGGCACCGGCCGGATCGCCGGCGCGGGCCGCGTCGAGGTGATCGCGGAGGACGGCGGCAACCAGATGCTCGAGACCAAGAGCATCGTGATCGCCACCGGCTCCGACGTGGCCCGCCTGCCCGGCGTGACCATCGACGAGAAGGTCGTGGTCTCTTCGACCGGCGCCCTCGAACTCGACCGGGTGCCGAAGAAGCTGCTCGTGATCGGCGCCGGGGTCATCGGCCTGGAGCTAGGCTCCGTCTGGCGCCGGCTCGGCTCCGAGGTCACGGTGGTGGAGTACCTCGACCGGGTGCTGCCCGGCATGGACGGCGAGGTCGGCAAGCAGTTCCAGCGGATCCTGACCAAGCAGGGCATCGCGTTCAAGCTGTCGACCAAGGTGACCGGCGTCGAGGTCGGCAAGAAGGGCGCGAGCGTCACCGTTGAGCCGGCCGCGGGCGGCGCGGCGGAGACACTGCAGGCCGACGTGGTCCTCGTTGCGATCGGCCGCGTGCCGTACACGGACGGTCTGGGTCTCGATACCGTGGGCGTCCAGCGGGACGACAAGGGCCGGATCCTGACGGACTCGCACTACGCCACCAACGTCACCGGCATCTACGCGATCGGCGACGTGATCGCCGGCCCGATGCTCGCCCACAAGGCCGAGGACGAGGGCGTGGCGATCGCCGAGATGCTGGCCGGCCAGTCCGGCCACGTGAATTACGGCGTGATCCCGAACGTCGTCTACACGTTCCCGGAGGTCGCCTCGGTGGGCAAGACCGAGGAGGAGCTGAAGAAGGACGGCATCGCCTACAATGCCGGCAAGTTCCCCTTCACGGCCAACGGCCGGGCCAAGGCCAACGGCACCACGGACGGGTTCGTGAAGGTGCTGGCCGACGCCCAGACCGACCGGGTCCTCGGCGTGCACATCGTCGGGGCGGATGCCGGCAACCTGATCGCCGAGGTGGCGGTGGCGATGGAGTTCGGCGCCTCGTCGGAGGACATCGCCCGCACCTGCCACGCGCACCCGACGCTCACCGAGGCGGTGAAGGAAGCCGCGCTGGCGGTGAACAAGCGCGCGATCCACGTCTGAGCGCGCCGGTCGAGGTCGAGGCTCGATCGCCGACCTCGGCCGCCCCGACCTCGACTTGCTCCGGGTGCGGAAAGCGCAAGGGCCTCCCTTCGACAAAGCGGAATCGGGCGCCGGGCGGTGGCGCGGCGCGATCCCCCGACGATCAGGCGATCTTGCGCCGCGGATTCGGCAGGTCGGCGATCCGCAGGAGCGCGCTCGGCGCGGGCGGGGCGGTGAGGGCGTTCAGCAGGTATGGCCTGCGCAGCCCGAGGGCGTTGTGCAGGGCGAGGTCGATGTCGCGGGCGTAGAACGGCATCCGCAGCACCGCGTCGACGCCGAAATAGCGGCCCGCCTGGGCGACCGGCTCCAGCTCGCCCGTGGTCAGCAGGGTGATCCGGGTGGCGAGCTCCAGGGGCTGGATCTGGCAGGCGAGTTCGAGGCCGTCGATGCCGACGAGCTTCACGTCGATGAAGGCGAAGTCGTAGGCCGAGAGCTTCAGTTGCCTGAGGGCGTGGCGGCCGTCATCGGTCTCGTCCATCTCGATGGCGAAGCCGCTGCGCGCCACGACGCGGCTGATGGCCGAGCGCCCCGCCGGCGTCGAGCAGGCGAGCAACGCCCGCGTCGGCGCACGCCGGCGGGCATCGGCGTGCAGGAGCTGCTCGATATGGCTCGGATCGAGGGGCGTCTTCAGGACCTCGTAGGCGCCGAGGCTCGTGGCGATGTCCTGCCAGTGCGGCAGGACGCGGGTGGCGACCAGGACCAGGCAGGGGCTCGGCGCCGGCCCGGCGCGCGACCGCGACGGCCTCGGGTCCGCTGAGATCATCGAGCTGAAGGCCCACGAAGGCCAGGGTCGGGCGGTGACGGAGCAGGATGTCGCACAGCGCCTGGCCCGAGGTCGCCTCGTCGATCACCGCATCAGGATTGAAGCGCAGGACGATGTCCCGCAGGGAGGCGCGGCGGCCCGAATCGCAATCCGCGATCACGACACGTGCTGGCGTCCCCCCGTCCTGAAGCCCCATGACGCCCGCCCAAGTCGACCCGGTCCCAATGCACATTGTCACTGAAGATCGTGACGAAGACCTTAAAGGCTCGCCAATGTGCTGGGACAAACGGATCAGCCGTCTATAGCCGATGATGATCCGACACGAAGTCAAGCGCTCCAACAATTATTGATCAGCGGCCCGCCCGTGGGTGAGCCGCCGCGTAGGCACTCATGAGACGGGCGGCATCGACCTGCGTGTAGAGCTGGGTGGTCGAGAGGGAGGCGTGGCCGAGAAGTTCCTGGATCGCACGCAGCTCGCCCTGGCGGGCGAGCAGGTGCGTCGCGAAGGAGTGTCGCAGGGCGTGCGGCGTGGCGCTCTCGGGCAGGCCCAGGGCGCCGCGGGCGCGGGCGACGGTGTACTGGATGATCCGGGGAGACAGCGCGCCCCCGCGGGCACCGATGAACAGCGGCCCTTCCGGCGGCAGGGGCAGGGGGCAGGCGGCGACGTAGTCGGCCACAGCCCGCGCCACGACGGGCAGGATCGGCACCATGCGCTGCTTGCCGCCCTTGCCGAGCACGGTGACCTGATCGACCCCAGGCAGGGGCGCGTCGCGGCGGGTGAGACCGAGCGCCTCGGAGATGCGCAGGCCCGCACCGTAGAGCAGCGCCAGCACCGCGGCATCCCGGGCGAGAACCCAGGGCTCACGCTCCTCGCCGACGCGGATCGCGGTATCGGTCAGCGCCACCGCGGCAGGGACGGGCAGGGGACGCGGCAACCGCCGCGGTACCTTGGGCGAGCGCACGCCACCCAAAGCCGACACGGTGCCGAAGCCCTCGCGCTCCAGGAAGCGCGCGAAGGAGCGCAGTCCCGCGAGCATGCGCATCAGCGAGCGGCCGGAGACCGAGTCGGCCCGGCGCGCGGCCATGAAGGCGCGGATGTCGCGGACCTTCAACGCCACCAGCATCGGAATCGTCGGCGTGCCCTGCCGCGACGCGAGGTGGACGAGAAACTGGCGCAGGTCGCGCCCGTAGGCCTCGACGGTGTTGGGCGACATCCGCCGCTCGCGTGCCAGCCCCTCGATCCAGGCCAGGACGATACCGCGCAGGCGCGCGTCGCCGGGAAACAGCAGCTGCTCGTCGTTCGTCGCGTGCGCGGTCATGGCGCCACTCGACCGCATCGTCCTTGCCGGGCGCTTAACGGCATTCGCCGCTCGGCCCGCAGCCCGCGCCGTGCCAGAATGATGCGATGACCCTCCTCGCCTATGCGGGCGCCGCCCTCGCCGAGATCGCCGGCTGCTTCGCGTTCTGGGCCTGGCTCCGGCTCGGGCGCACCGCCTGGTGGGCGGTCCCGGGAGTCGCATCCCTGACCGCGTTCGCCGTCCTGCTGACCCTGGTGGACAGCCCGGCAGCCGGGCGTGCCTTCGCGGCCTATGGCGGTGTCTACGTCGCCGCCTCTGTGCTGTGGCTGTGGCTCGCCGAGGACCAGCGACCCGACCGCTGGGATCTCGCGGGCAGCGCGGTCTGCCTAGCGGGAACCGCCCTCATCCTGCTCGGCCGGCGCGTCTGATCGGAGGAGTCAGCGGCCCATCGCGTAGAATTCGCGGTTCGGCCGCAGGTCGGCCACGCTGGCGAGCCGGTTGGACAGGGCGAAGAGCGCGGTGATCGCCGCGATGTCCCAGACGTCGTCCGGGCCGAAGCCGTGTTCGGCGAGCACCGCGTGATCCGCCGCGCCGACGGTCTGGGAGGCCGTCGCCACCTTCACGGCGAAGTCCAGCATGGCGCGCTGGCGCGGGGTGATGTCGGCCTTGGCGTAGTTGATGGCGACCTGATCGGCGATGAGCGGGTTCTTCGCCCGGACCCGCAGGATCGCCCCATGGGCGACGACGCAGTAGAGGCAGTCATTGGCCGCGCTGGTGACCACCACGATCATCTCGCGCTCGGCCTTGGAGAGGTTGCCGGGCCGGTCCATCAGCGCGTCGTGGTAGGCCATGAAGGCGCGGAACTCCTCCGGACGATGCGCCAGCGCCAGGAAGATGTTGGGCACGAAACCGGCCTTCTCCTGCACCTGGACGATCCGCGCACGGAGATCCTCCGGCATCTCGGAGAGCGGCGGCACAGGGAACCGGCTGATCGGGATTTCCGCGCTCATCATCGTCCTCCGGATTCGTGCGCCTTGGTGAAACCAAGCGTTCACGATACGTACGGCAGCCTCGGGCCGTTCGTCGAGCCGTGGAGCGTCATGTCCAGCCCCGTCCGCATCCTCGGGATCGATCCCGGCCTCCGCCGCACCGGCTGGGGCCTGATCACCGCCCAGGGCACCAAGCTCACCTACGGCGATTGCGGCGTCGTGACCTCCGACGGCGACCTACCGCTGGCGCTGCGCCTACGGGAGCTGTTCGAGGGCATCGGCCGGATCGTCGCGGGCGTCCGACCCGACGAGGTCGCCGTGGAGGAGACCTTCGTCAACAAGGACGCGCAGGCGACCCTCAAGCTCGGCCACGCCCGGGCGATGGCGCTGGTGGTGCCGGCGCTGGCCGGCCTGCCGGTCTTCGAATACGCCGCCAACCTGATCAAGAAGACCGTGGCGGGCTCCGGCCACGCCGAGAAGGTCCAGATCCAGGCGATGGTGCGCTTCCTGCTGCCGAAGGCCGAGTTCCGCGTGGCCGACGCCGCCGACGCTCTGGCCATCGCGATCACCCATGCCAGCCACCGGGACGCCCACGCCCTGCGGCAGGCGCATCTGCCCGGGGGCAAGCGCCGCGCGCTCACCGGCCAGGCGGCCGCGGGACAGGGGCTCGAAGGCAAGGGCTTCTCCGCCGCCGCAGCCGCGCGCATCGAGGCTGCGCTGGCGAAACAGGGCTGACGGATTCGGGAAGGACTTGGTGGGGGAAGTAGGACTCGAACCTACGAAGCTTACGCAGCGGATTTACAGTCCGCCCCCTTTGCCGCTCGGGACATTCCCCCAAGGCGGGTTTTTCGCCCGCGGCGCCGTTATGGTGAGGGGGCGGCCGGGTGTCAACGCTTATGGCGCCCCGATCCCGTGTCGATGCGCGCATCCGCGGATTGGACGGGCCGATCGCGCCGGGTGCGGCGCGGCTGCACCCGGGACGAAAACGCGAACGTTCGGCGACTCCGGGGATTCACAAAGGAATCCGGATCGGCCACGGTGGCCGGATGTCGCCCTGGTTTGCCGGCCCTTGACCCGTCCCCTCCCGTCTCTGCGCTCGCACCAGCGCACGCTGATGGCCCTGGTGGCGGCCATGGCGAGCGGTGAGGCGGGGCCTGTCCGGAAAATCCTGGCGGCGGTCACGCCCGGCGGCGGCAAGTCGCTGCTGCCGGTGATCGCCGCGCACCGGCTGATCGCCGCGGGTCTCGTCGAGCGCGTGGTCTGGGTGGTGCCGCGGGATTCCCTGCGCCTCCAGGCCGAGGAGGCCTTCGCGGATCCCCTGTGGCGCGCGGCCTTCGGGCACGCGCTGAGCGTGCGGGCCGCCGACAACGAGCGCGACCCCGCCCGGGGCCTGGCCGGCTACATCACCACCTATCAGGCGGTCGCCGCGGCACCCGCCCTCCACCTCGCGGAAGCGCGGGCGCACCGGACCCTGCTCGTGGTCGACGAGGTCCACCACCTGCCGGTGCCCGGACGGCCGGGATCCGACGAGGCCTCCGCCGAGGACGCGGAGGCGGGTGCGTGGTCCCGCGCGATGCTGCCCGTCATGGAGGCGGCCGCGTTCCGCCTCTACCTGTCCGGCACGCTGGAGCGGGCCGACGGGCGGCGCATCCTCGGCCTGCCCTACAAGCCCGCTGCCCTCGGACGGGGGCCGGACCTCGACCTCGACGCCCCCGGCCTCGCGGTGATCGGCTATTCCCGGGCGCAGGCCCTCGCCGAGCGGGCGGTGCTGCCGGTGACCTTCGGCGCCATCGACGGCGAGGCGAGCTGGCTGGAGGGCGGCCGGATCGCCGGCGACAGCCCGCGGGTCGGTCCGCACCGGCTGGGCGCGGGCTCGGTGCGGATTACCACGCGGCCGGCCCTGTTCACCGCCCTGCGGACGGGCTTCGCCCGCGACCTCCTGAGCGAGGCGTTCTTCGCCACCAAACGCCTGCGCGCCCGGCGCCGCTCCGAGCGGAAACTGCGTCCGGGGGAGCCGGCGCGGGGGCTCGGCAAGCTCCTCGTCGTGGCCCCCGACCAGGCGAGCGCGCGGGCCTACCTCACGACCCTGCGGGGGTGGATGCCTGCGGGGCAGGGGGAGCGCGACGTCCGCCTCGCGACCTCCGGCCAGGGCGATGCCCACGCGGCGCTCGCCGCGTTCCGCCTGATGCCGGAACCGGCCGTGCTGGTGACGGTCGCCATGGCCTACGAGGGTCTCGATGCCCCGGAAGTCGCGGTCGTCGCGGCCCTGACCCATATCCGCTCGCGGCCCTGGCTCGAGCAGATGCTCGCCCGGGCGACCCGGGTCGATCCGCATGCTGGGTCCTACGACGCCCAGCAGGCGCTGATCTTCCATCCCGACGATCCGCTCTTCGCCCGGTTCCGCCTGGAGCTCGAGACCGAGCAGGGCAGCAGCGTGCGCCCGCCCCGCGAGCGGCCGACGAGCGCCGTCGTGCCGGAGCGGACCCGCTGGCGCGACGACGAGCCCGCCGGCATCACGCCCCTGGAGAGCAACGCGATCGGGCTGCGCTACGCCCTGCTGCGCCCACGCCTCGCCGACCCGGCCCCGGCGGCCCCGGCCCCCGAGCCACCCTCGCTCACCGAGCGGACCCTGCGCCAGCGGCTCGCCGCCACGGTGGCGGCCCAGGCGGTGGAGGACGAGACCTCCCTGCGGGTCCCCCGCGGCGGCAACCTCGCCCATCGCTACAACGCCGTGCTCAAGCGTGTCCTCGGCAAGGGCCGCACCACCATGACCCTGCCCGAGCTGGAGGCGGCCTTGTCCTGGCTTGAACGCAACCGGCTCTCGGACCATCTCGACCGCCTCGACGGCGACGCCCGCTACGCGTGGTCCGCCCGCCAGCGCCGCGGCCGCTGGCAGCCGGAGCGCGCCGCCGGCCGGTGAACCGCCGCGGAGGGGATCGCCGTGACCGAAAGCCTGCCCCCCGCCTTCGCGGCGGCTCTGACCGCGACCGAGCCCCCGCCGGGCTGGTCGGCCCCGCTCGCCGCGCTGTGGTGGCTCACCCGGGACCCGTCCGGGCCGGCCTCCGCCGGCTGGGCGCAGGCGCACGGCCTCGTCCAGGATGCGGCCGGCCCCGAGGCTGCCTGGGTCCACGCCCATCTCCACCGGATCGAGGGCGACGAGGACAACGCACGGTACTGGTACGGCCGCGCCGGCCGTTCGGAGCCGCGCGGCGCGCTCGCGGAGGAGCGGGGCGCGCTGATCGCCGCTCTCTGGACGGCGTCCTGATCGCCCGGCGCCCGCGGAGCCTCGGAACGCCCGGCCTCACAACCAGTTGAATGGCCGCCCGGTGCGGAGATCGGGCCTCGATCATCGGAGCGGACCCATGAGCCTCCTCGGCAGCATCGTCAGCAAGATCCTCCATCCCTTCGGCGGAGGTACCGCGGACGCCGCCCCCGCGCCGTCCGGCGGCACGGCCGGCACGAGCGCCCCCTCCACCCCCTCGGCCCCGGGCTCCTCCGGCGGCGGCGACCCCGTGGACGTCGCGGCCGTGCTCAACGGCCTCGCCGAGAAGAACCCGCAGACTCTCGACTGGCGCCACTCGATCGTCGACCTGATGAAGCTCCTCGGCCTCGATTCGGGCCTCGCCGCGCGCAAGCAGCTCGCCGACGAGCTGCACTACACCGGCGACAAGGAGGACTCGGCCAGCATGAACATCTGGCTGCACAAGCAGGTCATGCAGAAGCTTGCCGAGAACGGCGGCAAGGTTCCGGACGACCTCAAGCACTAGGCTTCAGACGCAGTCTTCGGTTGCGGAACCCCGTCGCCCAAGGGCGCCGGGGTTCCACCGCATTCGGGGCGTCACAGGCATCGCCCTCGCGCCGAGGCGGAGGCGTCAGCGCCCGGTCCTGACCCGCGTCCAGAGCCGCGTGACGAACCGCTGGGTGCGGTCGTCCCAGGCGGTGTTGATCGACAGGCGCTGCATGGTCGCCTCGTCCGGGTAGATGCCGGGGTTGCCCAGGATCTCGGGCTTGACGAACTTCTTCGCTGCACGGTTGCCGCTGGCATAGGTCACGAAGTTGGTGTTGGCCGCCGCCACCTCGGGCCGCATCATGTAGTCGATGAAGGCGAGGGCCTCGGCGGGATGGGCGGCATCCTTCGGGATCGCGAAGGTGTCGAACCACATCAGCGCGCCCTCCTTCGGCACGACGTAGGCGATGTCGATCCCGTTCTTCGCGTCCTCGGCCCGGCGCTTGGCCTGCATGACGTCTCCGGAATAGCCCACCGCCACGCAGATATCTCCGTTGGCGAGCGCCTGGATGTATTCCGACGAGTGGAATTTCCGCACGCTGCCGCGCACCTTGTAGAGGGCGTCGGTCACCAGGGTCAGGTCGTCCCAGCGCTTGGAGTCCGCCTTGGCGCCGAAGGCCGGGAGCATGCTGGGAATCAGATCCTCGGGGCTGTCGAGCATCATGATCCCGCACTCCTTCAGCTTGTTGGCCGAGGCGGGATTGAGGACAAGGCTCCACGAGTTCACCGGTGCGTTGGCACCCAGGCGCTCGCGCACGGCGGCGACGTTGTAGCCGATGCCGGTCGTGCCCCACATGTAATCGACGGCGTAGGTGTTGCCGGGATCGTAGGCCGCCAGCCGACTCGTGACCTCCGGCCAGAGATTGCCGAGGTTCTTCAGCTTGGACTTGTCCAGCGGCAGGAAGGCGCCGGCCCGGATCAGCCGCTGCAGGTAGGGACCCGACGGCACGACGATGTCGTAACCGGACCGGCCCGCCAACAGCTTGGTCTCGAGGATCTCGTTGTTGTCGTAGGTGTCGTAGACGACCTTGATCCCGGTCTCGCGGGTGAAGGCGTCGAGCACCTTCGGGTCGATATAGTCCGACCAGTTGTAGATGTTGACGACCCGCTCCTCGGCGGCGGAGGCCGGCCGCGCCTGGGGGAGGGCCGCCAGGACGCTGCCGAGGAGGGCGGCCGCGGCGGCCGCCAGGACGACGCGGCGCCGGCCGTTCACCGGCTCCTCGCGGCCACGATCACGATCTCGACGAGGTATTCGGGCGCGGCGAGCTTGGCCTCGACGGTGGCGCGGGCCGGCGGGTTCTCCGGTGAGACCCAGGCATCCCAGGCGGCGTTCATCTCCGCGAAGGTCGCGATGTCGGCGAGGTAGATCGTGGCCGAGAGGATGCGCGCCTTGTCGCTGCCCGACGCGGCCAGCAGCCGGTCGATCTCCGACAAAATCTGCTGGGTCTGGATCGTCACCCCGGTGCCGACCGTATCGGAGGCGACCTGACCGGCAAGGTAGACCATATCGCCGAAGGTGACGGCCTGCGCCATGCGCTTGCCCGGCTCGATCCGCTGAATGTCCATGCCCGTCTCCACAACCTCAGAACCGGCGTATCTGCCGCCGCGCCACCCCGCCCGTAAAGGGCCGCACGAACAGGGGAGGCGGGAACCCGAGGAAAATCGTCATCGCACTGCGGGGTGCGGGCAACCGTCGCGGGCCGTGAAGCGTTTTGCCGCCATCGACAGTCATGCCTTGGGGTTTGTCATGGGTATCCTCTGGACCATCATCATCGGGTTCGTCGCCGGCGTCATCGCCAAGTTCCTCATGCCCGGACCGAACGAGCCCGCCGGCTTCATCCTGACCACGATCCTCGGCATCGTCGGCGCCTTCGTGGCGACCTTCCTGGGCCAGGCCATCGGCTGGTACGGACCCAACCAGGGAGCGGGCTTGATCGGCGCCGTCGTCGGCGCCGTGGTCGTGCTGTTCATCTACGGCATGGTCGCCGGCCGCCGCACCACCACCTACTGACCCGTCCCGCGACGGCCTGAAACGACGAGGGGCGCCCCGCAGGGCGCCCCTTTTTGGCCGCGATGTCTCGGCCGCGATCGACTGTCGCGCTCAGATGTGTTCGGACGCGGCCTTCACGGCGCAGTGGCCGGTGGCGCCGCGCACCGCGAGGCCGACGCCGACGACGAGGGCTAGCAGGCTCAGCAGTTTGTTCGGCCGCGGCTGCGCAGCAACGGCCGCGATCCCCAGCCCGAGAGCCACCGAGACGGCGCGCTCGGTGGTGGAGATGTTCGGCTCTCCGCTGAAGATGTCGTGCATCATGTCGTTGGCCATGGAGGTCTCCGGTGTGAAGTCGCCGGTCGAACGCAGACGCACGGGCCGCGTTCCCTCCGCCACGTGCCTCGGAGGCGGAGATGCCGCGAAAGCCGTCGCGTCCGCCGCCGGGCGAGGCCGGGCCTGAAGGCGATCCGCACCGCCTGCGCCAAACCGCAGGCCGCCGTAGCGGCGGATCTCGAAGACGCGGTGTTCACCGAGGTGATGCCGGGGATGCGCGACGGCCGCGAACGCGCGGATTAGGCGGCACCGACGTTTCTGTCTTTGACAGGCGGGGCGGTTCGGAACGCGCTGCCCGACCTCCGACCTCGCCAACTCGATCGTCTCTCGGAGCCGGTCTGGACCCAACCCGGCCAGTCAATCCACTAGGACGACAGCCCGAAAGCGGACGCGACCGGCTGCATGTCCAGCCTTGGCGCCTGGCGGTATTCACGTGGGCTTACGCCGTAGCGATCCTTGAAACGGCGCGCGAAATGCGCCTGGCTGCTGAAGCCGCAACCGTAAGCCAGCATGCCGATCGACAGGTGGGTACAGGCCGAGTCGCTCAGGCGCTTGGCTGCCGCCTCCAGCCGGCGTCCCCAGATGTATTCAGAAATGTGCCGGCCGCGCTCGTGGAACAGCTCCTGCAATCGGCGCAGCGACACGCCGACCGCGGCGGCGAGCTTCGGCGGGTCGAGGCTCGTGTCACTCAAGTGAGCCTCAATGTAGGCCTTGGCGCGCTGGACTGTGGCGTTGCCATGAAGGGAACGCGGCACCTCCTGCGCCAACCGTTCGGCGAGACAGGCCACGACCAGATCGATGCCAATCGACGCCATGCGCGCCGCGCCGTCTGGGTTGAGCCGATCTTCCAACCGGATCAGTTCCTGGATGTAGCTGTTCGCAAGTGTCGTGGAGGCAAGATTGGCCCCGACTGAAAGGGTCGTGAACAGTTGAGATGGACCCAGAACGCTCTCCAGGCGCTGCCGCGGTAGGTCAAGGATCAGGAAGCTGCCGGTCTCGATTTCGCTCACGCCCGGTCGATGATCGAGTACGACGAAATCGCCGGCCCGACACACCGCATCCCGCTCGTTCTGCTGAATGGCGTGGCGTCCGGATTGGGTGAAGACCGCGTAGAGGCGGTCACCCCGACCGTTCCGGCGAACCGCTTCGGGTGTCACTTCGGTCAGGGTGGAACTCTGAACGCTTCGCGTGATCGGCAACGATCCGAACGCGGTGAACTCGATCCGACCATGGAACGGCGAAGCATCGAGGTTCCGGATCTCGTTCGGTACCATCTGAATGCACATCATCTCCCGCCATCGGCGGAAGGCGATCCCAGGGTGCAGATCCTCAGTCGAGAAAAGCGATTGCATCCGCGCTCTTGACCCACAGCGCGCCACACGATGGCGGGGTTCGAGGGTCCATTCGTCTATTGTATATAATACAGGCTCTCAACCATGGCGTCTCTAGATCGGCCGTGGCGATGACATCCGCTGATTGACACAGCCAACCACAAAGTGGACCGGCGGATATCCGCCCGTGTCAGCCTTCATGGATCGAACCGGGCCGCCTCCCCCTGGCGCGTATCGTTCTGCCAACGGAGAGAGACGGTCACGCCGATCTGGTGATCCTGGCGCAAGGGGTGCGCTGCGCCATGAAAAAGGGCGCGACCCCGGAGGACCGCGCCCATCTGATACATCCCGCGCCGGCCGAGGCCCGCGCGGGTTCGCGGCGGTGCTTACTCGCCGGCCTCGCGGCGGCGCTCGCCGCGATGGCGGCCGCCCTCGCGGGGCTCGCGCGGCTCGTCGCCGCGCTCGGGCCGGTCGGCGTCGCGCTGAGCCTTCACCTTCTCGGTGATGTCCTCGCCGGTGTGCTGGTCGACGACCTTCATGGACAGGCGGATCTTGCCGCGGTCGTCCTGGCCGAGGAACTTCACCTTGACCTTGTCGCCTTCCTTGACGACGTCCTGCACCTTGGCGACCCGCTGGGCGGCGAGTTCCGAGATATGGACGAGGCCGTCCTTGGCGCCGAAGAAGTTCACGAAGGCACCGAACTCCATGCACTTCACGATCGTGCCGTCGTAGATCACGCCGACCTCCGGCTCCGCCACGATCGAGCGGATCCAGTTGTAGGCTGCCTTGATCGCCTTGCCGTCGGCGGAGGCGATCTTGACGATGCCGGTATCCTCGATGTTGATCTTGGCGCCGGTCTTCTCGACGATCTCGCGGATCACCTTGCCGCCGGTGCCGATCACGTCGCGGATCTTGTCGGTCGGGATCTGCATCGTCTCGATGCGCGGCGCGTACTCGCCGAGCTCCGGACGGGCGGCCGTGAGGGCCTTCGCCATCTCGGCGAGGATGTGGGCGCGCCCGTCCTTCGCCTGGTCGAGGGCGACCCGCATGATCTCCTCGGTGATGCCGGCGATCTTGATGTCCATCTGGAGCGAGGTCACGCCCTCGTCCGTGCCGGCCACCTTGAAGTCCATGTCGCCGAGGTGATCCTCGTCGCCGAGGATGTCGGACAGGACCGCGAAGCGCTCACCCTCGAGGATGAGGCCCATGGCGATGCCCGCCACCGGACGGCGCAGGGGCACGCCGGCATCCATCAGCGACAGCGAGCCGCCGCAGACCGAGGCCATCGAGGACGAGCCGTTGGACTCCGTGATCTCCGACACGACGCGGATCGTGTAGGGGAACTCGTGGGCCGGCGGCAGGACCGGACGGATCGCCCGCCACGCCAGCTTGCCGTGGCCGATCTCGCGGCGGCCCGGGGAGCCCATCCGGCCGGTCTCACCGACGCTGTAGGGGGAAGTTGTAGTGGAGCAGAAAGCGCTCCTTGTAGGTGCCGTCGAGGGAGTCGATGAACTGCTCGTCCTCGCCGGTGCCCAGCGTCGCGACCACGAGGGCCTGGGTCTCGCCGCGGGTGAACAGCGACGAACCGTGGGCGCGAGGCAGGACGCCGACCTCGGAGACGATCGGGCGGACCGTCTTCAGGTCGCGGCCGTCGATGCGCGCGCCGGTGTCGAGCACGTTCCAGCGCACGACCTTCGACTGGGCCTCCTTGAAGGCGGCCTTGACCTTCTCAGCCGGATACTTCTCGGCGCCCTCGGGGCAGAGGGCGGCCATCACCTTCGCCTTCACGGCGTCGACGGCGGCGTAGCGCTCCTGCTTGACGGTCTTGGTGTAGGCGGCGCGCAGCTCGGTCTCGCAGACCTCCAGCACGGCCTTCTCGACGTCGGCGTTCTCGGGGGCCTTGAAGTCGCGCGGCTCCTTGGCGGCCTTCTCGGCGAGGCGAATGATCGCCTCGATCACCGGCTGGAAGTGCTTGTGGCCGAACATCACGGCGCCGAGCATCACGTCCTCGGAGAGCTCCTTGGCCTCCGACTCGACCATCAGGACGGCGTCCTGCGTGCCGGCGACGACGAGGTCGAGGCTCGACTCTTCCTTGGTCTCGGTGACCAGCGGGTTCAGCCGGTAGCCGCCGTTGATGTAGCCGACGCGGGCGCCGCCGATCGGGCCCATGAACGGCACGCCCGACAGGGTCAGGGCCGCGGAGGCCGCGACCATCGCGACGATGTCGGGATCGTTCTCGAGGTCGTGGGTCAGGACGGTGACGACGACCTGGGTGTCGTTGCGCCAGCCCCCGACGAAGAGCGGGCGGATCGGGCGGTCGATCAGGCGGGAGACCAGGGTCTCCTTCTCGGAGGGACGGCCCTCGCGCTTGAAGTAGCCGCCGGGGATCCGGCCGGCCGCGTAGGCCCGCTCCTGGTAGTTCACGGTGAGCGGCATGAAGTCGATGCCCGGCTTCGGCTCCTTCGTGGCGACCACGGTGGCGAGCACCGAGGTCTCGCCGTAGGTGGCGACCACGGCGCCGTCGGCCTGACGGGCGACCTTGCCGGTCTCGAGGACGAGCTTGCGGTCGCCCCACATCAGCTCTTCGCGTTGAACGTCGAACATTCTCAATCTCTTCCTTGCCTGCGGCGGGTCCAAGCCCGGCGCCGCCCGGGGGCAAGACGGCGCGACACTCCGCTGGCGAAGTGTCGCGCGATCCTGCCCCGATGCCGGCGCCTCGAAGCGGCCCGTTTGACGGGAGGCCGGACCCATTCCGGCATCTCGTGATCGTGAAACGCGGCCCCGAGCCGGGCTCGGAACCGCGCGAGTATCGCCTTAGCGGCGGATGCCGAGACGCTCGATGAGGGCGCGGTAGCGGGCCTCGTCCTTGCGCTTGACGTAGTCGAGTAGCGAGCGGCGCTGCGAGACCATCTTCAGGAGGCCGCGCCGGGAATGGTTGTCCTTGGCGTGGGTCTTGAAGTGGCCGGTCAGGTTGGTGATCCGCTCCGTGAGGATCGCCACCTGGACCTCGGGGGAACCGGTGTCCTTGGCGTCCTTGCGGTGTTCCTTGATGAGCGCGGTCTTGCGCTCTGCCGTGATCGACATCGCATGCCTTTCGGGTTGTGCAGGTCGGATGCGGCGCCCTGGTCGGGGCGCTCAAGCTCGGCGTTCGGCCGGTGCCGGGATGTCGTCCAGCACGGTCACAGCGCTAAGCGGTTCAAGCCCCGCCCGGTAACCCGGGTCGAGGCCGCCCGATCCATACACGAAACCATCGGAGATGCCAGCCCGCCGGCCGCCCTTCGCGACGACGGCGCAGGGCGGCACGTCTCCCGAGCCCCCGCCGGACCGGCCTCACTGTGCGGAACCGGGGTGCGATCGCGGCCCGCACCGCCCCGTCTCCGGCGCGCTGCGCGAACGGTTAACGCCCGCATGGTAGCCGGAAGTCCGCACGACGACCGGCCCCGGCGATGAACGGCACCCTCTCGGATGCGTGCGGCGTCGCCGCCGCGACGCTGCTCGGCATCCCCCTCGTCCTCCTGCCGGGCTACGCCGTCGGCAGCCTGACCGGCATACTCAGCTTCCGCATGCTCGCGCGCGGAGACCGTCTGCTCTGCGCGGCGCTCCTCGGGATCGGGCTCCTGCCCGCCCTCGACAGCCTGCTGATCCAGGTGGCGGGCGTGCCGGCAGCGACGCTCGCGAACGGCGCGCTGGGCATCGCCGGGCTGCCGTCGGCCCTGCGGAGCCTGCGCGGGCCAGTCGACCGGGCGGCCCTGGGGCTCGCCGCGCTCTGGCTCGGACTCGTGGCCTACGCGCTGATCGACATCGACACCGGCACCGCCCTGTACCAGCCGGTCACGGTTATCGACCTCGTCAAGCACGCGGCCCTGTCCGGCGCGATCGTCGCGCACGGGCTGCCGCCCGTGGACCCGTTCTTCGCCCGGCCCGAGCGGGCGGGCTACTACTACTACTTCTACACGCTGACCGCCCTGGTCGACTGGGCCGGCGGGCGGCTGGTCCACGGGCGCACCGCCTTCGCGGGGCTGGCATTCTGGACCGGTCTCGGGCTCCTCGGCCTCGTCGACCGGCTGCTCGCGGCCACCGGCCTGGTGCAGGACGCGCCGCCTGCCCTGGTGCGCCGCGCGGTGCTGCTCCTGCTGCCGGCGGGGGCCTCGACATCCTGCTCGCCCTCGCGGACCGGACCAGTTCCGGAACCTGGATTCCGATCCCGGAATGGCTGAGCGAGCAGGTCGTCAGCTGGCCGTCCTCCCTCGTCTGGGTGCCGCACCACGTGGCCGGTACGCTCGCCGGATGGCTCGGTCTGCTGGCGCTGGCCGAGGTCGCCGACCGGGCGCGGCCGGACCGGCGGGCGGAAGCCGCGGCGGTTGGCACGGCGGGCGTCGCCTTCGCGGCCTGCGCGGGGCTGTCGATCTGGGTCTGCCTCGGCACGGCGGCGGCGGCGGGGATCTGGCTGGTGCTGCTCGGCCTGGAGCACCGCGGGCGCGCCGCGATCCGCCTCGCAGCCTCCGGCCTGATCGGCGCTGCCCTGGCGGCTCCCTACCTGCTCGGCATCCTGGCGAACCGGGCCGATGGCGGAGCCACCGTCCGGATCGCGATCCGGCAGTTCGCCCCCTGGAAGGGCTCGTCGACGAACCGGTCCTCAGCGTGCTCCGGCTGATCCTGCTGCCGGTGAACTACGCCGTGGCGCTCGGCGTGACCGCGGCCGGGACCCTGGTGTTCTGGAGCCTCGTCCCGCGCCGCACGGCGCACGGGCGCGAGGCCGGGCGGCTGCTGACCGTCTGCGCGGCGGCGAGCCTGCTCCTCGGCGGAGTCCTGCGCTCGGCGATCCTCAACAACGACCTCGGCGCGCGGGTGGTCCTGCTCGCGCAGGTCTCCGCCCTCGTCTGGACCGTAGTGGCGCTGACCCGGCGGTCCGAGGCGCGGCGGCTCCGGCTCCCCGGCGCCCTCGCGCCGCTGCTGCTCCTCGGCTACGCGACGACCCTCTACGGCTTCGTCGGGATGCGGGCCTATCCCGCCTTCGGCCGGCCCGCCTTCGCGTTCCTGAACGGACGTCCGGACATCGACCGGGCTCTGCGAGCGGCCTATGCCTGGGCCGGCACGCACCTGCCCCCGGATCTGGTGCTGCAGGCATCGCCGCTGCCGAGGCGGGTGTTCGATTTCGGGCTCTACGGCCGCCAGCCGGTTGCGGTGGCCGACGCCGAGGCGCGCCTGTTCGGCGCCCCGCCCGACGCCGTTGCGGGGCGGCTCGCCGTCGTGGGGCCGATCTTCGGCGCGGGGCTAAACGCGGCCTCGGTCCGGCGCCGGGCCGTGGAGGCCGGGATCGGCGCCCTGATCGTCACCGCGCAGGATGCCGCCTGGAACAGCCCGGATTCCTGGGTCTGGCAGAGCCAAGTGGCCTATGCGAGCCCGAACGTCCGGATCCTGCGCGTCGAGGACCTCGATGACTGAGACCGCAACCCCCGCTCGCCCGCGCCTGGGGCGCACCCTGCGCTGGCTCTGCGCCCAGGCGCTGCTGCAGGCCGGGGCGATCGCTCTGGGCTTCGGCTGCTTCGTGCTGCTGTTCCAGACGGATCTCTGGTCCGGCGTGACGATCCTGTTCTACCGCGGACTGATCCTGCTGGCGGTGGCCTTCCTGCTGACCCTGGCGGCGACGGTGGCGCTCGCCGGTCTCGGCCGGCCCTGGGGCCTGCGCCGGGCCGACGCCCTCGGCGCCTGCATCCTGTCGCTCTCCCTGAACCTGAGCGTCTTCGTGATCCTGCCGGTGACGGTGGACCGCTCGATCAGCGTGTTCCTGCTGGGCCAGATGGCGGCGCATCCCGACGCGCGCTACACGCCGGAGCGGGCGCAGGCCGTGTTCGAGCGGGTCTATCTGGGCGAGTTCCGCCAGATGGAGCGGCGCCTCGCCGAGCAGCAGGCGTCCGGCAATGTCGCGCCGGCGGCGGACGGCTACGTCATCACCCCTCAGGGCCGCGCCTTCATCCGCTTCGCCGGCCTCGTCGCCTGGGCTTTCCGGACCGATACACGGCTGATCGGGAGCAGCGGGCCGGACGGGTCGGCCTCCGCGCCGATCGCGGCCGACCGCGGCGACACGGATCGGCGTGACGGGATCGAGGACGACCTGCGGCGGTGAGCCGGCTACCCAGGCGGGCAGACGGGACCGTCGGGATGCGTGATCGCAACCACGCACAGTCCCCGAGCGCGTCGGCCGCAGGGTCGGGACCCGGTCGACGCCGAATCCGCGGGGGCCGGCGCGCGGGCACGGAATGTGCCGCGCTGCGGGCGGGTTAAGCTCAGGCGGGGAGGATCGACGCGATGGCAGAATCAGCGGTGACGACCGGTGACCCCGCGCAGGCGGGGCAGGGTCGCGAACTCGCCCGCAGCCTCACCGCCCCGGGCCTCGTCGCCATGGGCCTCGGCGCCACGATCGGCGCCGGCATCTTCGTGCTCACCGGAACGGCGGCGGCGCAATATGCCGGCCCGGCCCTCAGCCTCTCCTTCGTGATCGGCGGCATCGCCTGCGGCCTCGTGGGCCTGTGCTACGCCGAGCTGGCCGCCATGATCCCGGAGGCGGGCTCCACCTATACCTATACCCGCGCGAGCCTCGGCCGGTTTCCCGCCTGGATCATCGGCTGGGACCTCGTGCTCGAATTCGCCGTTGCGGCGGCGACCGTGGCGGTGGGCTGGTCGGGCTACGCGCAGTCGCTCGCCGCGGAGTTCGGGCTGACGCTGCCGCAGGCCCTGGCCGGGGCGCCCGGCGACGGCGGCCTCGTCAACCTGCCCGCCGCCGGCATCGTCCTGCTGCTCAGCGCCCTCCTGATGCGCGCCACGAAGGAGGCGTCCCTGGTCAACGGGCTGCTGGTGGCCTGCAAGGTGGCGATCATCCTGGCCTTCCTGGGCGTCGGCGCGGCGCATCTCCGGCCGGACCTCTGGCATCCCTTCGTGCCGGACAATGCCGGCACTTTCGGCGCCTACGGCTGGAGCGGCGTGTTCCGCGGCGCCGCGGTGGTATTCTTCGCCTTCGTGGGCTTCGAGACCGTGGCGACGGCGGCGGGCGAGTGCCGGGCGCCGCAGCGGGACGCGCCGGTGGGACTGATCGGATCGCTCCTGATCACCACAATCCTGTACGTGGCGATGGCGGCCGTCCTCACGGGCCTCGTGCCCTACCGCGACCTCGACGTCGCCGATCCGGTGGCCAAGGCCGTCGACGCCATCGGCCTGCCGGGCTTCGCGACCTTCATCAAGGTGGGCGCCCTGATCGGCCTGACGACCTCGGCGCTCACCGCGCTCTACGGCCAGGGCCGGATCTTCTTCGCCATCGCCCGCGACGGCCTCCTCCCAAGGATCTTCTGCCGTGTCCATCCGGTCACCCGGGTCCCCGTGGCGAGCCAGGTGGTGATCGGCCTGTTCACCGCGGCTGTGGCGGGTCTCGTGCCCATCGAGATCCTGGGCGAGATCGTCAGCATCGGCACGCTCCTGGCCTTCTGCCTCGTCTGCGCCACGGTGCTGATCCTGCGCCGGACCGATCCGGCGCGGCCGCGCCCGTTCCGCGTCCCGGCAGCGACGCTCACAGCGGGGCTCGGGATCCTGTCCTGCGTGACGCTGATGGCCGCGCTCCCGGCCGATACCTGGATCCGTCTCGCGATCTGGCTGGCGATCGGCCTCGGGATCTACGCCGTCTACGGCCGGCGGAACGCCCGGCTCAACTGATCAGGTTGATCGTCGCCTGCGTGAGGGTGCTGATCGAGGCCGAGGCGTTCAGGCTCAGCTCGTAGTTCCGGATCACCCGCTGCAGGTCTGCGGATTCCACCGCGGTGTTCACGTTCGGAAGGCGGACGTAGCCCTTGAGATCGGCGCCGGGATTGGTGGGCTCGTAGCGGCTGCGGAAGTCGCTGGTGTCACGGACGATCCGCCCGACCGGGTCGCCGGGACTGTCGGCGACCACGGGCGCGAACACCGCGATCTTGCGGGCATAGGGGGTACCGCCGGGCGTAGCCGGGACCGAATCGGCGTTGGCGAGGTTCTCGGAGATCGTGCGGATGCGCCCGCTCTGGACCTGCCGCCCCGCTGCCAGCGCGTCGGAGGCCGAATGGAGGGCGCTGGTATCCGGCATGCGCGGGGCCTGGTCGGCGGCTGTGAGGACTGAACGAACCCTTACCGAACAGCCTTAACCGCCGGTTAATCGGCCCGGGCGGACAGGCTCAGCGCCTCGCGGAGATCCTGCCCGTCGGTCAGCCGCAGGCCGCGGCGGCGCAGGGAGGCCAGCATTGCCCGGTCGGGGAAGGGGCAATAGGGCAGCACCGCCTCGGTCCGGCCTTCCGGGAGCGCGCCGGTCCGGGCGATCGTATCGAGCAGCCCGTCCAACATCGCGCGCCCATGGGCGTGCAGCGCCACGGCGGCGCGGGTGGCGGTGGTGCCGGCAGGCAACGGCACCGCCTCCTGTGCGAGGATCGCCCCGGTGTCGATCGTCGCCGCCAGCCGGTGCAGGGTCATGCCGAAGCTGCCGGGTCCGTCGGCCAGGGCGTGGATCGTCGGCACCGGGCCGCGGTGGCGGGGCAGCAGGCCGGGATGGCCGTTGAGGCCTCCGAGGCGCGCCAGCCCGATCGTCTCAGGCTTCAGGATCTGGTCGAAATGGTAGGTGAGGATCAGGTCGGGGGCGGTGTCGCGCAGCGTCCGCGCGACCTCGGGGCCGTTGACGTCGTCGACCCTCAGGGTCGGGATGCCGAGGCGGCGGCACAGGGTCCTCAGCGGCGTCGCCTCCGGCGTGTCGCCGCTTCCGGATGCCGCCTGGGTCAGGGGCGCGAGCGGACGCAGCAGGTCCGGCAGCCCGAAATTCACCGCGAGATAGGGCAGGATCCCGGTGCCCGAGCGTGCGAGGTGCCGCCGGATCTGACCGGTCAGGCCGCCGCTCGACGGACGCTCGGCGTTCGAAAGGCCCACGAAGGCGATGTCGGCCCGGAGATCGGCGACGAGCCGGCGCACCACCCGGGCGTTCGGCAGCGCCTCGAGGACGAACAGCGCGATCCGGGGCCGAGCCATCAGCGGCGCTTCCGGCGCTGGAACCGGAACGCGTAGAGGCCAGCCTTGCGGACGCTCTCCGGCAGCAGCAGCACGGTGCGGGCGAGCGCCGTGAGGACGTACGGGAAGGCGATCAGGTCGCGATTGGACGCGATGCCCTTGGCGATGCGCAGGGCAGCTTCCTCGGCGCTGATCTCGAGGGGGCGCCAGCCCTTCAACTCGCCCCCCATCGGCGTCTTCACGTAGCCGGGCGTGACGACGTTGACCTTCACGCCGCGGGGGCCAACCTTCTGCCGCAGGGCGAGGCCATGGGCGACGAGGGCCGCCTTGGCGCCGCTATAGGCCGGCGCGTCCTGAAGCGGTGCGTAGGCCGCCAGCGACGACATCAGCACGATCTGCCCCCGCCCGCGCTGGAGCATCAGCGTCAAACTGGGCAGGATGACGTTGAGGGAGCCGGTGTAGTTGATGTCGGCGGTCTCGAAGGCGACGTCCTCGGCCTCCACCTGTCCCTCCTGGTTGCCGCCGTTCACCGCCGCGTTGGCGATGACGAGGTCCAAAGGCCCGGCCGCGTCGGTCCGGTGCACGAGGGCTACCGTGGCGGCCCGGTCGCGGGTGTCGAGGCGGGCGGCCTCGACGGCGGCGCCGCTCGCACGGCAATCCCGGGCGACGGTCTCGAGGCGGTCGGCGTTGCGGCCGACGAGGACGAGGCTCGCGCCGGGTTGCGCGTAGTGGCGCGCCAGCGCGGCGCCGATGCCGCTCGACGCGCCGGTGATCAGAATGCGGGGCATGCGGCGGGTTACGCCGCCGCGCAGGGAAAGATCAAGGTCGGGAAGGGCTCACCGGCGGCGAAAGCCGCATCAAAGGTCCCGGAACGGCGATGTCGACACGGATCACGGCAGGGATCCGGTCAGTAGACCGGCGCCAGTTCCCCGTCCCGCTCGGCCGCCTCGCGGACAGCCCGAGCAGCCGCCAGCATCGAATCGGGCAGGGCCGATTCCATCCGCGGCACCGAGCCGGCAACCGCCCGGTCGATCGCCCCGGTGGAGAAGAAGCCGCCATTGACCTGGGTCCGGTGCAGCACGACCCGACGGAAATCCGCCATCAGGTCCATCTCCGGCGGTGTCGGATTCTTCCAGAACCCGTCGAGGTCGCCCTGATGGGTCAGGCCGGCCATGTTGTAGATCGCCGTTCCGACCGCATGGGTCGGACAGCCCATCTCCAGGGACAGCATCCCCACCGTCGAGTTGACGATCACCACGCCGCGGGCGCCCTTGATCAGGGACGGGAGGTCGCCGCCGTCGATGAAGTCGAGCCGGTCGCTGACGCCGTGGCGCCGGGCCGAGGCGCGGGCGAACTTGCGCCAGTTGATCAGGCCGCTGTCCAGCGGATGCAGCTTCACCAGGAGCCGTGTCGGCGCCGAGGAGGCGTCCGCGAAGGACTTGATCACCCGGTCCATGAAGCCCTCGACGCCGAGGAACGGCGAGTGGACCCGGATCTGGTAGTCGCTGTCGAGCTGGAGCGGCAGCAGGAAGTAGTCGCAGCCGACCGCCCGGTAGATCTCGTCGCACCGCGCCGCTTCGCGGCGGGTGTGGGTGCGCCGGGCGAACTTCTTGATCCAGCCCGCATATTCGGCGGCGATGTGGGTCGGCCGGTGGCTGCGAAAATGCGGGAAGAGATAGGGGAACAGGACGTTGGCGAGGTTGTAGCCGACATCCCAGACGCTCCGGCGGGCCATGTCGCCGGTGGAGGGCATCGCCCGGCCGGGCTGCGGCAGGCGCCGCGCCAGGGCGCGAATCTCGGCCGCCGTCCGGGGCAGGGACGAGAAGCCGTTCACGCCACCGAGTTCGCAGGTGATCCAGTTCGGGCGGATGTAGCCCTCCTCGAACACGTGCACCCGCAGCCCGCGATACTCGGCGATCATCCGGGCGGCCCGGTGGAACGGCCGGCAATCGCCGAAGAGCACGATGTCGGTGACGTCCTCGCGATCGAGATAGGATTCGAGGTATCGGCCCTAGGCCTCGCGGCGGCCGCGGTAATTGTCAGCGTCGCCGCTCCAGAACAGCCAGTCGCCGGGGCAGAGATTGATGCGCCGGACATTATGCCCCCGCGCGCGCAGCGCCCGTCCGAGATCGGAGAAGAACGGTGTTGCGATACCCTGCAGGAAGAGGAAGGTCGCGGGGCGGTCGCGGAGGGCGTCGGAGGCGGTCTGTTGCATTCCGCGGCGCTTCTATCCTTGACCCTGGGCTGGACGTACCGAGCCCGCGAGAGACCTTGAGTTGGCACGCTGCCAGGCAGACCCGCAATCCGAGGCCGTGTCGCGGCGGGGCGTTTCCGCGTCGGCGTGACCCGTCTGCAACGGTCGCGCCTCTGCGGCTCAGCCTGGGATTAGGCGGTCAATCACGGCGACGATATGTCCAAATCCTTTCCAGGACGTGGCGAGCGTTTCGCCGGCGAATGTTGTCCCCGTGTTGCACCGCCATCCCATGCCGGCGAAAATGCGCTACAGGCGGGTCAGACCCTCGCCCGACCGGAGGCGGACGCACCCCCCATGGCCCCTGACCCGACCCTGTCGCTCTACGCGACCGGCCGCACGATCCGCCGCCTGCGGGCGGAGATCGAAGCCGCGACGGGCCTCGCCTTCGGCCCGGCGCGCACCGGCGCGATCGGCGCGGTCTGGGGCGCAGGGAGCCTCGCCGGGCGCCTGCTGGCCCTGGCCGGCCGGCGCCGTCTGACGGTCTCTCCCGGACCGATCCTGAGCCCGTACGACACGCCGGAGACCGGGTTCGCGTCCCTGCGGATCAGCCTCGACGGCGCCCCCTCGGCGGGGAGGGTGGTGTCCACTACCTCGATCCCTGGACCCGGGACCCGATCGACCGTGCTTCCTGCAGCGAGCGGGTGGCGTGGCTCGCGGCCCGCTTTTCCGAGAACGACCGGCGGGTGGTCTATGTCGGGATGTCCCGCTGGAAGCGCCCGGCCCTCGACGTTCTCGGAGCCGGACCCGCCGGGCGACCGGTCCACACCATGACCACCGAGGCGGCGGTCGCGGCGGGGCAGCGCCATCGCGGCCGCGTCCTCGCCTGGGCGACCCGGGCACCGGGCCAGCTCGAGGACGCCTGCGCGAAGGCCGGGCTGCCGCTCGCCCGGGTGGAGGACGGCTTCCTGCGCTCGGTGGGCCTCGGCGCGAGCCTCCAGCCCGGCGCCTCCATCGTGGTGGACGACCTCGGCATCTATTACGATCCACGCCGGGAGAGCCGGCTGCAGCGGATGCTCGCCGAGGCTGAATTCACCCCCGCCCTCGTCGCCCGGGCACGGCGCCTGCGCGAGGAGGTCGTGGCGCGTCGGCTCAGCAAGTACAATGTCGGCCTCGACGCTGCGGCGCTCGACTGGCCGGCCGGGCGGCGCGTCGTGCTGGTGCCCGGGCAGGTCGAGGACGACGCCTCGGTGCGGCACGGTTCGCCGCTGGTCCGCTCGAACCGAGCCCTGCTGGAGGCGGCACGCCGGCGCAACCCGGACGCGGTCCTGCTCTACAAGCCGCATCCCGACGTGGAAGCGGGGTTCCGGCCCGGGATCATCCCGGAGGCGGAGGCGCTCACGCTCGCCGACCGCATCGTGACCGGCATC
Source organism: Methylobacterium phyllosphaerae (assembly GCA_050632685.1). Classification (GTDB taxonomy): domain Bacteria; phylum Pseudomonadota; class Alphaproteobacteria; order Rhizobiales; family Beijerinckiaceae; genus Methylobacterium; species Methylobacterium phyllosphaerae_A. Next base: position 1,336,716 of record JBOEFT010000002.1, on the reverse strand, counting down.
AGCATCGTCGACCTCCTCGACCGGGTCCACCATGTCGAGACCATGACGTCCCTCGCCGGGTTCGAGGCGCTGATCCGCGGACTGACCGTCGCGACGCACGGCCGGCCGTTCTATGCGGGCTGGGGCCTGTCGGAGGATCTCGCGCCGGGGGCCGATCGCGGACGCCGGCTGAGCCTCGACGAGCTGGTGGCCGGGGCGATGATCCTCTATCCGCGCTACCTCGATCCCGTGGCGATGAAGCCGTGCAGCCCGGAGCAGCTCCTCGACCGCCTGAGCGCGGCCCGGGAGGCGGCCCCGCGCAACGCCCTCTCCTCGGCCGGACGGCCCACCTGCTGATGCGCGCGCGCTACGGCCTGCTCAATCCGATCGTTCGGACCCTGCGCAGCCGGCGCGGCGTCGGTCGGGAGGCCGGAGGCGGCCCGCGGTAGGGCGGACGCCCCGGCACGAACCCGGTTTCGCGAGTCTCCGACGTGACACCTTCGATGTGACACCAAAGCGATAGTGCGGGCTGCTAGGGTCGTTTCTCAACAGGCCGCCGCCGGGCCGCCCTTGATCACCCTGGATCAGGAACGGCCCGTAAACCCTTGCCCCCGCGCGCTGTTTCCAGCCGGTCCGTGCCCCGGCGGCGAGCAGGCCCGCCCCATGTCGAGTGCCCGAGTCTTGACGACGTTCCTGATTGCCACCGGCCTCGCGCTCGCCATCTGCCTCGCCCTGGAGGTGTTCGCGGGCGATGCGATCACACCGGTGAGCCGCGCGAAGCGGGACCTCGGCCTGCGTCTGCTCGGCTACCTGCTGATCCTGCTGTTCTGGTTCGCCTTCTCCTGGCGGCCGTGGCTCGCCGGGCTGACCTGCGTGATCACCGTCGCGATCCTCATCATCGTCAGCCGCGCGAAGCGCTCAGTGATCGGCGAGCCGCTGCTGTTCAGCGATTTCGCCCTGCTGCCCCAGGTCCCCCGCCATCCGCAGCTCTACTACATCCCGCCCCTTTGGGATCCGCGCATCGCCGTCCCGGTCCTGCTCACATTGGCGGCGACCGTGCTCTGGTACCGGACCGAGCCGAGCGTGCTGCCGGCGGCCACCCTTCCGCGCGTCCTCGCCCTGCTCGGCCTACCGCTTCTGCTCTGGCTGCTGGTCAAAGCCGCGCCGCGGCCGCCGCTCGCCCGGCTGCTCGCCCGCTGGTTCCCGCGGCCCGATCTGGAGGCGGACGTCGCCCGGGTCGGTCTCCCGGCGAGCCTCCTCGGCTACACCGCCCGGGCTCTGGCGGGCGGCGTGCCGGAGCCCGGGGCGCCGACCCTGCCGTCCGGCCCGGGCGACGACGTCGTCGTGGTGATCCAGCTCGAGTCGTTCATCGATCCGGAGCGTCTGGGAGGCGCCAAGCTGCCGGTGATGGAGCTGTTCCGCACCTGCGCCGCGCAGTACGGACGGCTCGGGGTCCCGGCGCACGGCGCCTACACGATGCGCACCGAGCACGCGGTGCTCACGGGCCGTCCATCCGACAGCCTCGGATCTCGGCCGGTACGACCCCTATACCGCCCGCAGCGGCGACGAGCCGACGAGCCTCGCGCGGCTCGCCCGTGGACGGGGCTACGAGACCCTGTTCCTGCACCCGTTTCACCGGGACTTCTTCCGGCGCGCCAAGGTGATGGAATCCTTCGGCTTCAGCGACCTTGTGATGGGCGAGGCCTTCGCGGAAGCGCCGCGGGTCGGCCCCTATGTCGGGGACATCGCCCTGGGCGAGCACCTTCTGGCGGAGGTGCGAGCGCGGCGCACGCCGCTGTTCCTGTTCTGCGTGACCATGGAGAATCACGGTCCCTGGAAGCCCGGGCGGCTGCCGGGCCTCGACGATCCGCAGGCGCAGTATCTCCACCACGTCGCCCATACCGGACGGATGGTGGAGGATCTGGTGGCGGGGCTCGGCGCCGTCGCCCGCGAGCGGAGCCAGACCATCACGCTCTGCGTGTTCGGCGATCACGCGCCGTCGCTGCCGAGCTGCAAGCCCGGCTTCGGCGGGCGGACCACCGAGTACGCGCTGTTCCGCTTCGGCCGTCCAGAGGCAGCCCCCCAGCGCGTCGACATCACAGCCGACGCCCTGGGACGCACGCTGCGCGGGAGCCTCGCCCCGGCGCCTGCGGACATCGCCGCCCCGATATGATAAGGTCAAGCTTGCGCGGCATAAGCGTGGCCGTGCCACGCTGGTGACGCATTGCGCACGGATAGCGCGACGGTCCGCGAGGGCCGCCGCGAGTTCGGCGCGGCCGTTAAAGCGATCGCAGCGTTTGGCGGTCAAACTGGATGTCCCGGCCCGGGCCAGCGATGGCGCGGGGTCGGCGAGGAGAAGTCTCTGTGATGCTGCGTAAGACGGCGCGCACCGCCCTGATGGCCGCCCTGGCGGCAGGATCTGCCGGTGGTTGCACGTACCTGCCCGCGGCGGGTCCGACGGCGAGCGCGATCCAGGCCGGGGCTGAAGTGGCCACCGCCGATGGCGGCCTGCTCGCCCGCTACGAGATCATCGACGTCACCCCCTCGGTGGTCGAGGCCCTGCGCGGCCGGCCCCTGGACAGCCTGCTCGCCTCCTTCGGCGACCACCGTCCCTCCTCCGAGCCGGTCATCGGCATCGGCGACATGGTCTCGGTCTCCGTCTGGGAAGCCGGATCCGGCGGCCTGTTCTCCGGGCCGCTGGTGGCCGACCGCTTCTCCGCCGGCTCCAAGTCCGCCCTCATCCCCGAGCAGCCCGTCGGGCGCGACGGCGCCATCTCGGTGCCCTATGCCGGCCGCATCAAGGTCGCCGGCCGCCGCACCCAGGACGTCCAGACGCTCATCGAGAACGAGCTCGCCGGCAAGGCCATCCAGCCGCAGGTGCTGGTCTCGGTCACCCGGCCGATCAGCCAGGCCGTGACCGTCACCGGCGAGGGCGCCGCCGGCGCCCGCCTGCCGCTCTCGGGCCACGGCGACCGCATCCTCGACGTCATCGCCGCCGCCGGCGGCAACCGCGCCCCGGTCAACGAGACCTTCGTGCGGCTCTCGCGCGGGCCGCTCACCGCCACAGTGCCGCTGACCACGGTGGTGTCCAACCCCAAGGAGAACATCTACCTGCGGCCCAACGACGTGCTCACCCTGGTGCGCGATCCGCAGACCTTCATCGCGGTGGGCGCGCTGGGCAACAGCACCGAGCTGCCGTTCCAGGCCGACGGCATCACCCTGGCGCAGGCGCTGGCCAAGGCGCGTGGCCTGTCGGACTTCGCCGCCGATCCGTCCGGCACGTTCATCTTCCGGTTCGAGCCGGCGAGCGTGGTGCGCCGCCTCAGCCCCGGCTCGCGGCTGCTCGGCACGCCGCTGGTGCCGGTGGTCTACCGGATCGACATGCGCGACCCCAACAGCCTGTTCGTGTCCCAGGCGTTCCGCATGCGCAACCGCGACCTGATCTACGTGTCCAACGCGCCGTTCACCGAGGTCCAGAAGGTGCTCACTGCCTTCAACGGCGTCACCGGACCGGTCGCCTCCGCGGCGACCGCCTACGCCTACACGAAGAACTGACTGACCGCCGGCTTCCTGGCCGGCGGCGGCTCCCCGGCCCCCGCATGACGTGCGCAGTGCCGTCGCGCGGCGAGACCCGAAACGAGACAGGGCGCGGATGGCCTCCGCGCCCTGTCTCGTTCTATGGGTCCGACACGCGGGGTGTCGGAGCTGCGCTCAGACCCGCTTGGCGAGCAGCTGCTCGATCAGGGAACCGCCCTTGTCGATCGCCGCCAACTCCTCGGCTACCGCGGTCACCGTATCGCGAATCTGATCCGCGGTGTGCTCCGAGGTGAGGAAGAAGCGCAGGCGCGAGGCCCGCTCCGGCACCGCCGGATGGATGATCGGCTGCACGTTGATGCCCCGGCGGAACAGACGGTCCGAGAGCGTCACGGCCTTGAGCGAGTCGCCGACGATGATCGGCACCACGGCCAGGCCGAGGCTGAAGCCGGTATCGAGGCCGAGCTTCTTGGCGGTGGCCAGGAACAGGGTGCCGTTCTGGCGCAGGCGCTCGACCCGCTCCGGCTCGGCATGCATCACGGCCAAAGCCGCTTCCGCTGCGGCGGCCAGCGGCGGCGACATGCCGACGCTGTAGACGAAGCCGCCGGCCGAGTGCTTCAGGTACTCGATCAGCGCGATCGGGCCGCAGATGTAGCCGCCGCAGGTGGACAGGGTCTTCGAGAGCGTGCCCATCCAGATGTCGACCTCCTTGGGGTCGACACCGCAATGCTCGAACAGGCCGGCGCCGGTGCGGCCGGTGACGCCGAGGCCGTGCGCCTCGTCGACCATCAGCCACGCGTCGTAGCGCTTCTTCAGGGCGACGAGACCGGCGAGATCCGGGGCGTCGCCATCCATGCTGTAAAGACCCTCGACCACGATCAGCGCCCGGCGATGCTCGTGGCGGGTCGACTGGAGCAAAGTCTCCAGGGCGTCGAGGTCGTTATGCGCGAAGGACCGCCGCTGCGCTCCCGAAAGCTGCGCGCCGGTGACGATGCTGTTGTGGGACAGGGCATCGTGGAAGATCACGTCGCCGGCTTCCAGCAGGGCGCCGATGGTGGTGACGTTGGTGGCGTGCCCGCTCACCATCACGACACAGCCCTCGGAGTGATAGTGCTTGGCCAGAGCCTGTTCGAGGCTGATATGGCCGGGCCGCTCGCCCGCCACGACGCGGCTCGCCGAGGAGGAGGTGCCGTAGGCCTCGATCGCCTCCCGGGCCGCGTTGCTCACCCGCGGGTGACCGTTCAGGCCGAGATAGTCGTACGACGAGAAGTTGGTGAAGCTCTTCTGGTCGATCCGGGTGGTCGCCCCGGCCTTGGCGTCGTGGACCCGGAAGAACGGGTTGCCCAGGCCGATCAACTCGGCCGCCTGGCGCTGGAGCTTCAGCTCGCGGTAACCCGGCAGGTTCTCGAAGTTCTGCGCTGCCGACTTGCCGGTCGGCGAGGCCGCCTTGACGGGGGCCGGGCGCGGCGTGGCGCGCCCGAGCCGGTTGGTCACGAAGCCGGCGAGCGCCGCGCGCCCGCCGTCCGGCCGTGCCGTATCGGTCATGAGTGGGTCTCTTTGATCTCGCTGGACGTCTGCTCGATGAGTTCCCGGAGAGGCGCCATCATCTGCGCATCGATCTCACCGCCGATATGCTTCGAGACGAGGCTCATCGCGACACCGGCCGCCTCGTCCATGGGGGCCGAAACCGCCTGAATTAAGGACTCCGACAGCTCGTTGACGGTCATGCCCGAGGACAGACCGGCGGGCGGCGCGTCGAGGGCGAAGCGCTCCTGCAGGCTGGCGCCGAGTTCGACGCCCATCAGCGAGTCGAGGCCGATCTCCGAGAGCTGGCGCACGCGGCTGATGTCGTCTTTCGGCAGGCGCAGGATGCGGGCGATGTCCTCGACGATCGCGTCCGACACGGTCTTGCGGACTGAATCGAGGTCGCCACCCTTGAGCAGGGCCCCGATGTTGATCGCCTGGACGCCGCCGGCCTCGGCCTGCTGGTCGGTCCCGAGTTCGGCGTAGCTCGGCGAACGCATGGTGGCGAGCCGCTCACGCGCCTTGCCCCAGTGCATCGCCGCGATGGCGATCACCGCCTCGTCCGGAGAGGTGCCCTGGCTCCCCAGCGCCTCGGCCATCAGGTCGAGGCAGCGGCGCGCCTCCATCGGCGTGACGCCGACGCGGCCGGCGAGGCCTTCCATGACCGCCTTGTTGCGGGCGAGCATGCCGACATCACCGATGGCGCCCCAGGCGACCGCGAGGGCCGGCAGGCCACGGCGGCGGCGCTGCCGCGCCAGGCCCTCCATGAAGCCGTTGGCGGCCACGTAGGAGCCCTGGCCCGGGTTACCGATGAAGGTCGTAGCCGAGGAGAACAGGACGAAGTAGTCGAGGCTCCGATCCCGGGTGGCGGCGTCCAGGTGCTGGGCGCCGATCACCTTCGGGCCGATCACCGCGTCGAGCGCCGCAGCGTCGATGTTGGAGATCAGGCCGTCCTGAAGCACCGCGGCGGCGTGCAGCACGCCGGCCAGCTTCTTCCCGCCCTGCTCGATCCCGGCGATGAGCCGGTCCACCGAGGCGCGGCTCGTGATGTCGACGGCCTTCGCCTCGACGGTCACGCCCCGGCCGGCGAGTTCGGCGACGATCGCCTTGGCCTCGTCGGTGGCCGCGCCCTTGCGGCCGGCGAGCACGAGGTGCTTGGCACCCCGGTCGATCAGCCAGCGCGCCGCCTCCAGGCCGAAGCCCCCGAGGCCGCCGGTCAGCAGGTGGACACCCTCGGCCGAGACCGTGAACGGCCGGCCGGTCTCCTTCATGATCGTGCCGGCCTTGGGCGGGCTGATCACGATCTTCCCGATGTGACCGGATTGCTGCATCAGCCGGAACGCGTCCGAGGTCTCGGCCGCCGTGAAGGGCTGGTACGGCAGGGGCTTGAGGCCGCCGTCGTTGAACAGGGCCATCACCTCGCGGAACATCCGCGCGCCGTCGTCGCCCTGGTGCTGGATCACCTGATCGAGGTCGACGCCGAAGTAGCTGAGGTTCCGCCGGAAGGGACGCAGGCCGATATGGGTGTTCGCGACGTAGTCGCGCTTGCCCAGCTCGACGAAGCGGCCGAAGGGCCGCAGCGCGTTGAGCGAGCGCTCCATCGCCTCGCCGAACAGGCTGTTCAGCACGATGTCGACGCCGTCGCCGGTGATCGCCCGGACCTCGTCCACGAAGGCCAGCGAGCGGGAATCGAGCACGTGCTCGGCGCCCAGCGCCTTCACCAGAGCCCGCTTCTCGCGGGAGCCCGCCGTGGCGATGACTCGTGCGCCTTTCAGCTTGGCGATCTGCAGGGCCGCAAGGCCGACGCCGCCCGCGCCGCCATGGACCAGCACCCACTCGCCGCGCCGCATCCGGGCGCAGGAGACGAGGCTGTAATAGGCGGTGAGGAAGGCCACCGGCACGGTGGCGGCCGCCATCGGGTCGAGGCCGTGGGGCATCGGCGCGACGACGAGGTCCGGCACCACGATGTGGGTGGCGAAGCCCGACTGGGCGAAGGCGACGACTGGATCGCCGACCTTGAAGCCCTTCACGCCCGGGCCGATGGCGGTGACGCGGCCGGCGCATTCGAGGCCGAGGCGGGGGCCGGCGAAACCGTCCTCCAGGATCTCTTCGGGGAGCATCGAGAGCGCCCAGAGCACGTCGCGGAAGTTGAGGCCGGTGGCCTCCACCGCGATCTCCATCTCGCCCTTGCCGGGGGTGCGGCGCTCGGCCGGACCCCAGACCATCTCGCTCAAGCCGCCGGTGTTGCTCCGCTCGAGGCGCGCGGCCTCGGCCGGGACGGCGTCGGCCGGATCCCGGTGCTGCGGACGGCCGGCATGGAAGCGCACGACCTGGGTCTGCTCGTCGTCCAGCACGATCTCGGTCTCCGGGGTGCCGGAGAGGATGAGGTCGCGCAGGCGCTCGGAGGCGCGCTTCGACGACATCTCGGGGGAGAGGTCGATGCGGCGAACGTCGAGGTTCGGGGCCTCGTTGGCGAGGGTGCGGGAGAAGGCCCAGACGCCGGCCTCGATGTTGGTGGTCTGCCCGCCGCGGTCGCGGGTGGCGCCCGGCGCCACGACCCAGAGCTTGGTCTGGCGTGCGCCGAGATGCTCGGTGCAGCGCTTCAGGCTGAGGCAGCGGTCGCGCAGCCGCTCGGCCGCCTCGCCGCCGCGCGTGAAGGCGCCGGCCAGGAACACCACCGTGTCGGGGGTCTCCTTCTCCAGCTCCATCAGGGAGGTCTCGGAGTCCAGGATGATCGAGACGTGCACGCCGCCCGCGACCAGCAGGGTCGCCAGGGACGAGGCGGTCTCGGCGGCGAACTCGTCGTCCGAGCCGATCACGAAGGCGAAGCTCTGGGCCGGGGCCGGCCCCGGGCGCACCGGCGCCTCGGCGGTCAGCAGCAGGTCGTCGCCGTTGGCGGACGCGGCCCGCTCGACCTCAACCTTGACGAGGCCGTGGGCGCTGAGCGTCCGCTGCCAGCCTTCGATGTCCTCCAGACGGCCCACGGGCAGGCCGCCGACCGCCTCCTCGAACCAGCCGGCCGTGAGGCCGAACACGAGGTCGCGGAACAGGGAGGCGCCGGGCTCGACGGCCACCAGCAGGCCGCCGGTGGCGAGCGCCCCGGCGAGCTGGCCCGGCAGGGACCGGTCGCCCCGGTGGAGGCTGCCGGAGGCCAGGATCAGGTCGAAGCTCGCCGGAGCGAGTTCATCCGCGGTTTCGATCACGGCGGCGGTGCGGCCCAGCGACAGGCGGGCGCGCTCCGCGAGCCTGCGGTCCGTCTCGAAGACGGTGAGCCGGGCCTCGGCGGCGTCCGCGAAGGTCGCGGTCTGCGCCGAGAGCGGACCGAAGCCGACCTGCAGAACCCGCAGCGCCCGCTCCTTCGGGAGCAAGGCGCGGCTGCGCTCGATCAGCTTGGCGACCACGTCGGCACCGTGACGCGCGGTGGCGGAGCGCAGCACGAAGGCGTCGATCGCCCCCTGCGGCAGCGCGGGCGCATCGGTCAGCTTGCCGGCGAGCAGGCGGTCGACCAGGGCGCCGACATCGGCGATCAGCACCAGTTCGGCCGAGAGATCCGGGTGGTCACCCGCGATCCAGCGCATGATCTCGTCGGGGGCCGGGAGCGCGGAACCGTCGCCCAGGGTCCAGTTGGCCCCCGCGCGCTCGGCGAGGCCGCTGCTCTCGAGGGCGTGAAGGGCGTTCAGGAGCCAGGGGCGCAGGGCTTCGGGCACGCGCCGGTCGGTGACCGAGACGGTCTCGCCCTGCGCCAGGCCGGAGGCGAGGCGGTAGGCGAGCGACGTGGCCCAGCCCTCCAAAAGGAGGTGCCCCGGCGACAGGGCGGCATCGGCCGGTCCCTTGGCCTCGGCGGCGAGCGGCCGCAGCCGCGCGGCCACGCTCGGCCGGCGCTCCATTGGGATCGCCGTCGGCTCGGTGGCGAGTTCCGGCACCTGCGAGATCGCGAAGGCCGAGAGGTCGCCGCCGCTCTTGGCGCGCAGGGCCTGGAACCGGCCCTCGCGGATCGTGGCGACGACAGCCCCATCGGCGTCGAGCAGGGTGAAGTCCGCCAGGATCGAGCGCTCGTTGCAGCGCCGGGTGCGGATGATCGAGCGGGCGATCACCGCGCCGGGGCGCAGCAGCCGGACCTCGCCGAAGCGCACCGGAATGTAGGCCTTGCCGCCATTCTCGCCGAGCAGGTCGGCGAAGAGCAGGATCAGCCCGTGGAAGCAGGCATCGAGCCGGTTCGGCACGAGGGCGTATCGGGTGTCGGGCTCGGCCGGCAGCAGGTCGGACACGATGGTGGCGTCGTCCAGCCGGGCGCTCATCGCCACCTGCTGGAAGCTCGGACCGAAGGCCAGCCCCGAGGCGAGGGCCTTTGCGTAGAGCGCATCGCCGGAGAGGACGTGGTCGCCGGCGGTCTCGAAGCTGAAGCCGTCCAGGTCCGGCGTCTTGGGGGCCGAGAAGGTCCCCTCGACGATCTTGGCCTGGGCGTGGAGCTGCCAGGGCGTCTGCGTCAGGCGCGGGCGGCTAAGAACCTGGATGCCGTTGCCGGAGCCCGACAGGCGCACCGCGACCTCGCGCAGGGCGTCCTCGGCGAACACCATCGGCGCCACGATCTCGAAATCGGCGAGCACGATCTCGTCGTCGCGCAGGGCCTCGCGGACGCAGGACAGCGCCATCTCGACGAAGCCGGCACCCGGCATGATCACTTGGCCGTCGACCTTGTGGTCCTCCAGCTCGGGCACCGTGGCCGGATCGACGAAGCCGTTCCATTCCAGGCCGTCGAAGGTCGTGCGCGACCCGATCAGCGGGTGGTAGGGGCGGGGGCTCATGGCGCCGACGCCCTCGGTGGTGTCGGCGAGGCGGAACGGCCGGCGCTGCCACGGATAGGTCGGCAGCGGCACGTCGCCCTTCGGCGCGTCGCCGAACAGCAGGCTCTCGTCGACCTGCGCGCCCTGGACCAGGGCGGCGCTGACCGCCTTGGCGATCGGGTCGCCGCCGGAGGCCTGCGGTGCATCACGCCGACCGTGGCGGTCTCGATGCCCAGCGGCTCGACCGCGTCGCCGACGTGCGACATGAGGGTCGCGCGCGGGCCGACCTCCACGAAGACGCGGGCACCGCGGCGGGTGGCGTCCTGCACGGCTTCGCAGAAGCGCACCGGCTCGCGGATGTTGCGCCACCAGTAGCCGGCGCCGAAATGGGACCCGTCCAGCACGCTGCCGGTGACGGTGGAGACCATCGCGGTGGTGCCGGCCTTGGCCTTCAGCCCGGCGAGATCGCGCAGGAGCGGCTTCTCGGTCGGGTCCATCAGCCGGCCGTGGAAGGCGTAGGCGAGGTCGAGCTTGCGCCCGCGCCGGCGCTTGCGCGACAGGGCCTTGAGGGCGGCGTCGATATCCGCCACTGGGCCGGCGACCGTGACGGCCTTCGGGCTGTTGTAGGCGGCGATGTCGAGGGTCGGGTAATCCTTGAGGAAGGCCTCGACCTCCTCGGCCGGCATCAGCAGCACCGCCATGGTGCCCTGGCCGTGCGTCGTCTCCTGATGGTGGCTGCGGTAGTAGATGACCCGGACCGCGTCCTCCAGGCTCAGGATGCCGGCGGCCTCGGCGGCCGCGATCTCGCCCACGCTGTGGCCGAGGACGTAGGAGGGGATCAGGCCCTTCGCCTTGAGGGCGGCCGTGGAGGCGCTCTCGATGGCGAAGATCAGCGGCTGGGAGACGCTGGTGAGCACGAGGCGCCCATCCAGGTCATCAGCGTAGAGGGCGTCCTTCAGAGACCAGTCCGAATGGACCTGGAACAGCGTGTCGATCCGGTCGAAGGCGGCCCGGAAGGTCGGGTTCTCCTCGTAGGCCTCGCGGCCCATGCCGGCCCACTGGCTGCCGTTGCCGGAATAGACGAAGGCCACCTCGGCGACGCGGTCAACCGCGGTGCCGGTGAAGGCGTCCGCGGTGTCCTCACCTTCGCCGATGGCGCGCAGGGCGGCGGCGACGTCGGTCTTGCCATCCAGTGCCACGGCAAGGCGGGCGGGCATGCGCTCGCGGCGATGCGCGACGGCGGCAGCCACGGCGGCGACTTTTGCGGGCTCGGCCTCGAGGCGCTCGGCGTAATCGAGGGCCAACTCGTTCAGGGCCGCCCGGCTCTGGGCCGAGAGCAGGAGTACCTGCGCGGCGGGCGCGGGAGCGGCCTCGGGGGCCTTCGCCCAGGCCGGGGCGTCAGTGATGACCACGTGGGCGTTGGTGCCGCCGAACCCGAAGGAGTTCACGCCAGCGAAGCGCTCGCGCGAACCGCGGCCGATCTTCAGCGGCGCGTGCACGACCTGAAGGTTGAGTTCGCCGAACGGGATCTCGGGGTTGAGTTCGGCCGCGTGCAGCGACGGCGGCACGAGGTTGTGCTCCAGCGCCAGCGTCGCCTTCATCAGGCCGGCGAGGCCCGAGACCGGCTCGGTGTGACCGATATTGGTCTTGATCGAGCCGATCGGAAGCGGCGCCTGCCGGCCGCGCCCGAGCTTCGAGCCGATGGCCGAGGCCTCGATCGGGTCGCCCACCGGCGTGCCGGTGCCGTGCGCCTCCATGAAGGCGAGGTCGTCGAGCCCGATCTCGGCCTCGCGGTACACCTTCTCCAGCAGGGCACCCTGGGCGTAGCCCGAGGGAAGCGAGATGCCGGTCGTGCGGCCGTCGGAGTTGATCCCCGAGGCCGCTATGACGGCGCGGACCGTGGCGCCGTTGCGCCGGGCCGCCTCGGCCGATTGCAGCACGAACACCACGCCGCCCTCGGACCGCACGTAGCCGTCCGCGTTCTTGGAGAACGCCTGGCACAGGCCGGTGCGCGAGAGCATCTGCGCGCTGGAGAAGCAGATGAAGTTGAACGGGCTCGCCAGCACGTTCACGCCGGCGACGACGGCGGTGTCCACGCGGCCCGACCGGATCGCCTGGACGGCGTTGTCGAAGGCGACGAGCGAGGACGAGCAGGCCGTGTCGACCGTGAAGCTCGGACCCTTGAGGTCGAAAATGTAGGAGATGCGGTTCGAGATGATCGAGAGCGTGTTGCCGGTGGCCGCGTAGGCGTCGCCCGACGGCGCGTCGAGGATGCGCAGGTTGCCGTAATCGAGGGACGAAGCACCGACGAACACGCCGATGTTGCTGCCGGCCACGCTCGACGGGCGCAGGCCCGCATCCTCGAGGGCCTCCCAGGTCAGCTCCAGCAGCATCCGCTGCTGCGGATCCATCTGCTCGGCCTCGCGGGGCGAGATGCCGAACACCGCCGGATCGAACGACCAGACGTCGTCGATGACGCCGGCCGCCCAGGTGTAGCTCTTGCCGCGCTCATGGGCGCGCGGATGGGCGAACCGCTCCAGGGAGAATCGGTCTGCCGGCACCTTGCTGACGGCGCAGCGCCCTTCGGACAGGAGTGACCACAGCCCGTCCACACTGGGGGCTCCGGGCAGTCGGCATGCGCGTCCGACGATCGCAATGTCTGTACGTTGTGTCACGTTCGGTTCGCACACGCTCGTTATCGGAAGTCGGCTCGGCTCTCGACGAGTGAGTACCCTCTCACCCCTTACTGTGGCACCATTGCGGTGTCCAACCAGCCCCAAGGCGAGGTCATCCCTCGATGGCGAAATTGCCGGAGGCTGTGACATGTATTCATCACGGGCTTATCCAATGCCTGTGGTCAAAAAGCCAAAATTGAACCGCTGGACCGGATTCTGAGACTCGGCCTCGATCACAAGAAAGCCACAGTTGCGCCTCGGCGGCCGCGGCCCGTCTAGTGGCGTCAAGGCCGCTTCCGGAAGAGATCTTCGCGACCGGCCGCAGATCCCGCACAGGAATTCCGGTCCGTCGGCCGCGTCCGAGACCCTCAAGACGCGCTCCGTGCCGTGCTCTGCTTGGTTCGTCCGACGCCGCAATAGGTGAAACCGTGGCGCGCGGCGCTCTCGGGATCGTAGATGTTGCGCAGGTCGATCAGCACGGGCGCCGATCCCCCGAGCGACATGGCCTGGCGCAGGCGGTCGAGGTCCAGTGCCCGGAACGCGTTCCACTCGGTGACGATCACCAGGGCGTCGGCGCCCTCCGCGCAGGCATAGGCGTTCTCGGCGTAATCCACGGCCGGCATCAGGGCACGCGCCTGCTCCATGCCTTCCGGATCGTAGGCGCGGACCCGCGCACCGGCATCTTGCAGGCCGGCCACGATCGCCAGCGAGGGCGCGTCGCGCATGTCGTCGGTGTTGGGCTTGAAGGTCAGGCCGAGCAGCGCCACCGTCTTGTCCCGCACGGAGCCGCCGCAGGCCTTGATCACCTTGCGCGCCATGGCGCGCTTCCTCTGGTCGTTGACCGCCACCACCGTCTCGACAAGCCGCAGCGGGGTGCCGGCATCCTGGGCGGTCTTGACCAGCGCCAGCGTGTCCTTGGGGAAGCACGAGCCGCCGTAGCCCGGCCCCGCATGCAGGAACTTCGACCCGATCCGGTTGTCCAGGCCGATGCCGCGCGCCACCGCCTGGACATCGGCGCCCACCACCTCGCACAGGTCCGCGATCTCGTTGATGAAGGTGATCTTGGCCGCCAGGAACGCGTTCGCCGCGTACTTGGTCAGCTCCGCGGTGCGCCGCGACGTCACCATGATCGGCGCCTGGTTGAGGTAGAGCGGCCGATAGACCTCGCGCATCACCGCCTCGGCCCGGGCGTCCTCGGCGCCGACCACGATGCGGTCGGGGCGCTTGAAGTCGGCGATGGCCGCGCCCTCGCGCAGGAACTCGGGATTGGAGACGACGGCGAACGCCGCCTCGGGGTTGGTCTCGCGGATGATCCGCTCGACTTCGTCGCCGGTCCCCACCGGCACGGTCGACTTGGTCACCACCACGGTGAAGCCCGACAGCGCCCCGGCGATCTCCCGGGCGGCGTCGAACACGAAGCTCAGGTCGGCGAAGCCGTCGCCGCGCCGGGACGGCGTGCCCACCGCGATGAACACCGCGTCGGCCTCGGCCACGGCCTCGCGCATGGTCGACCCGAAGGCGAGGCGCCCCTGGCGGACGTTCTCGGCGACGAGCGCGTCGAGGCCCGGCTCGTAGATCGGCATGCGGCCGGCGTCGAGGCTGGCGATCTTGGCCGGGTCACGGTCGATGCACACCACCGCGTGGCCGAAATCGGCGAGACATGCTCCCGAGACCAGGCCGACATATCCGGCCCCTATCATCGCAATCCGCATCGGGCTCTCCCGGCAGCTCGCCCAGCGGCTTGCTGCGATGCAACATGATCCCGGCCGTTCGACGATGCAAGCCGGGCCAGCCTGGATCGCCTCCAGTCTGTCACGCGAATGCAACACCCGCAAAGCATGACTGCCGTTTGACAGCATGGCCCCGGCTGCCGCGCGCCGGCCGCCGGAACGCGCCTCGCCGCCGTCATCCCGCGCGGGGCGGCTTCGCAGCGCGGGCTGCTTCCTGTAGAAGCGCCACCGCCCGACGGGGAGGCCCGGATCCGCCCCCGAGGACCCGACCCGAGGATCGGCGAAGGACCGCGATGACCGAATTGCCGAACGTGCACGTGCGTGCCGAGGTCCTGGCCCAGGCGCTGCCCCACATGCAGCGCTACGACCAGGAAATCGTGGTGATCAAATATGGCGGCCACGCCATGGGCGACCGGGCCGCAGCCGAGGATTTCGCCGAGGACATCGTCCTTCTGGAACAGTCCGGGCTGAAGCCGATCGTCGTGCATGGCGGCGGACCGCAGATCGGCCGGATGCTGGACCGGCTCGGCATCCAGTCCGAGTTCCGCGGCGGCCTGCGCGTGACCGACGAGGCCACCGTGGAGGTGGTCGAGATGGTCCTGGCGGGCCTGATCAACAAGCAGATCGTCGGCTGGATCTCCGCCGAGGGCGGCCGGGCGGTGGGCCTGTGTGGCAAGGACGGCAACATGGTCCGCGCCAAGCGGGCGATGAAGACCGTCGTCGATCCGGAGAGCCATCAGGAGCAGGCCATCGATCTCGGCCTCGTGGGCGAGCCGGATCACGTCGAGCGCGGCGTCCTCGACGCGGTGCTGAAGGCCGAGCTGATCCCGGTTCTCGCCCCCGTGGCCTACGGGGCGGACGGCCAGACCTACAACGTCAACGCCGACACCTTCGCGGGGGCCATCGCCGGCGCGCTCCGGGCCAAGCGCCTGCTGCTGCTCACCGACGTCCCGGGCGTCCTCGACAAGGACAAGAAGCTGATTCCGGAACTCACCGTCGAGGATTGCCGGCGCCTGATCGCGGACGGCACCATAACAGGCGGGATGATCCCGAAGATCGAGACCTGCATGTACGCGATCGAGCGTGGCGTGGAGGCGGTGGTCATCCTCGACGGCAAGGTCAACCACGCCGTGCTGCTCGAGCTGTTCACCGATTACGGCGCCGGCACGCTGATCCGGCGCGGCTGAATCCCGAACCGCTTGCGCGCCGCGTCGCCACCTGGGACGACGCGGCGCGGATCCGGGATCGCAACATCCCGCGACCGCCGCGCATTGTCGTACCCGCCCGCCCGGCAAGGCCCGGACAAGGGTCAAACTTGCGAGCTTGACCGTTCCGGTCCACAGATCTCGGCGGGTATCAGCAACCTGAGGGGTTCCGGTGCACCACCCCGACAAGGCCCAGTTCACTTCGCCTGCGGCCCGCGACTTCGCCGACGTCGACACCTGGGTGTTCGACCTCGACAACACCCTCTACCCGAGCGACGCCGAGGTCTGGCCGAAGGTCGACGAGCGCATCACCCTCTACGTGATGCAGCTCTACGGGCTCGACGGACTCTCCGCGCGCGCGCTGCAGAAGCATTTCTATCACCGCTACGGCACGACCCTGTCGGCGCTGATGATCGAGGCGGGTGTAGATCCCCACGATTTCCTCGACTTCGCCCACGACATCGACCACTCGTCGATCAAGCTCGACACGGCCCTCGGCCACGCGATCGAACGGCTGCCGGGGCGCAAGCTGATCCTGACCAACGGCTCGCGCCGCCACGCCGAGAACGTCGCCGCCAAGCTCGGCATCCTCGACCATTTCGAGGACGTGTTCGACATCGCCGCCGCCGATTTCGTCCCGAAACCGGAACGGGCGACCTACGAGCGGTTCCTGAGCAAGCACGCGGTCGAGCCGACCCGCGCCGCGCTGTTCGAGGACATCGCCCGGAACCTCGCGGTCCCGCACGATCTCGGCATGGCGACCGTGCTGGTGGTGCCGAAGGTCGCCGATCCCTACCGGGAGGCGTTCGAGCAGGAGGCGGTGCGCGAGGCGCATATCGACCACATCACGGACGACCTCGCGACCTTCCTGCTGGCCTGCGTGCTGCCCGAGGCCGAGGCGGCACGCGAGCCGCCCGGCGCGGGCCGTCGCTGATCGCAGCCGACGGCAATCGACAAGCCGGCGGCGATCCTGTAGAGACCCGCGCAACTCACAACAGGATCGCCGAAATCCTGGCGCCGATCGCCCATGAGGGGCGGAACGGCGCGACGGCCGGAGCTATGCCATGAACATCATCGAGCAGCTGGAGCGCGAGGAAGTCGCGCGCCTCGCCAAGACCATCCCGGATTTCGAGCCGGGCGATACCCTCATCGTCAACGTCCGCGTGAAGGAAGGCGAGCGCACCCGCGTCCAGGCCTACGAGGGCGTCTGCATCGCCCGCTCGGGCGGCGGCCTCAACGAGAGCTTCACGGTCCGCAAGATCTCCTACGGCGAGGGCGTGGAGCGCGTCTTCCCGGTCCATTCCCCAATGATCGATTCGATCAAGGTGGCCCGCCGCGGCAAGGTGCGCCGCGCCAAGCTGTACTACCTGCGCGACCGCCGCGGGAAGTCGGCCCGCATCGTCGAGCGCACCGACCGCTACAAGGCCAAGGATACGCCGGCCGCGGCGCCTGCCGCCGCCGAATAAGCGCTCCGGCCCGCTCCGCAGGCCGGAGCGATCGTCCCGTTTCAGACCGGTCCGGCTCAGCCGGGCCGGTCTTTTCTGTGCGGCGCCGCCGCTCCGGCATACGACCGGCGCCGCTCACGCGGCGCGGATGCCGTCGAGGAACCGGTGGATCTCGGCGGAGAGCTGCTCGGATCTGCGCAACATGTCGATTGCGGCGCAGAGAACCAGCTCGGCCGCGCCGCCGGTCTCCTCCGCGCCCTGCGAGACGCCGGCGAGGTTGCCGGCGGCCGCCTCTGCGCCCGCTGCGAGGCGCGCGATGCTGCGCACCATCTCCTCGGTGGTCGCCCCCTATTGCTCGATCGCAGCCGCGGCCGCCGCCGCAAGGGCGCTAACCTCTCCCATGGTGCAGCCGCTTCCCTGAATCGCCTCCATGGCCTGCCGGGTCGATGCCTGGACGGCGCCGATCCGGGTGGCGATCTCCGCGATGGCGGTAGCGATCTGCTCGGCCAGCGCCTTGACCTCGGCGGCCACGACGGCGAACCCCCGGCCCGCCTCGCCGGCCCGAGCCGCCTCGATCGTGGCGTTGAGGGCCAGACGGTTGGTCTGGCGGCCCCTTCCCGCGATCATGCTGGCGACGGCATCGATCCGCTCGGCTCCTTTCAGGAGGTCGCCCACGATGGCGTCCGTGCGCTGCGACTCGGTGTCCGCCTGCGCGGTCATGGCCGAGGATTACGTCATCTGTCCGAAGATTTCCTAGATAGTGATCGCCATCTCCTCGGTAGCGGCAGCGACGCTCTGCACGCTCGCGGCGGTCTCCTGCGCGCGCCCCGCGATCCGCGTGGCCCGGACCCGCGGACGCGAGGCCGTCCGCGCCATGACCTCCGCGGTCGCCTCCATCTGCGTCGCGGCCGCCGAGACGCCGGTCATCAGGGACGCGGCACTGGCCTCGAACGCCCGGATGAGGTCGTCGAGCTTCTGGGCGTGCCGGGCCTTGGCCTGCGTTTCCTGCGCCGTAGTCCGGTCCATCTCGGCCATCGCGATCAGCGCTTGACGGAACATCGCCATGGTCCGGGCCATCCGACCGATCTCCTCCGTCCGCTCGAGCCCGGGAAACGAGTCCGGACCGTCTCCGTGATCGTGTGCAGGGATTGCGGGCGTCCAGACACCATTTCCATGTAATACGACCGCAATCTACCGGGACCGATGATCGCCATAATCAATTACATTATCAATCTTTGAGCATAAATCCGACGCAATAGAATATTTCCAAATTATACATCAAATATCGGACAATGTTACGGATCGAAAACCGGCGATTAGACGTCGAGCCCGATAGGTCCGAAGGTTCATGCCAACTTAAATCCGCAGGACAAGATCATTGCCTACAAGTTGCGCCTCGTGGATCTCCAGACGGGACGACGAAGCAGCTGCCTCGGGCACGGCGTGCGCGGGGCGTAGGGACAGGCTTTCATCCGGAGCAACAGAGTCTGAGACCAATGCAGCGCCGACCGGCCGGAGCGCACAGGCGGATGGCCCGAAGGGCCGCGGCAACCGGCAGGGGCGGGCAGCCGCGGTTCGAGCACGATCGGGGCGTTTGCATCGGCGGATCGGACGGCCCGGCGGAACGGCACGCGGAGCCCGTGCGCCGTCCCCGGCGCGATCCGGACAGCGCTATTCGATCCGCGCGGTGATTTCGATCTCGACGCGCATCTCGGGGCGCAGAAGACCCGCCACGAGCACGATCGTGGCGGCCGGCCGGACGTCGGCCAGCACCCGTCCGCAGACCGCCAGCACGGCCTCGGCGTCGTCCCGGTCGGTCACGTAATAGGTGGCGCGCACGATGCCGGCGAGGTCCGTCCCAGCCTCGGCGAGAACCGACTGGATCGTGCGCCAGCATGCCTCGGCCTGCGCGGCGGCCCCCTCGGGCATGGTCATCGTGGCGTAGTCGTAGCCGGTCGTCCCGGACAGATGGACGATATCCCCGTCCACCACCGCCCGGGAGTAGCCGTAGTCCCGCTCGAACGGGGAGCCCGACGTGATGAGCCGCCGGCTCATCCTCCGCGCAGGGCTTCCAGCACCTTGCCGCCGGGACGGCCCGTGGGATTCATGCCGAGCTTGCGCTCCACATCCTTGATGGCGTCGCGGGTCTTCTGGCCGACCTTGCCGTCCGGCTCGCCGACATCGTAGCCGCGGGCCGCGAGCCGGGTCTGGAGGTCGCGGCGCTCGGCCCGGGACAGGGGCGGATCGTCGGTCGGCCAGGCGGCCTGGACGCCGGCCTTGCCGCGCAGCCGGTCGGACAGGACCGCGATGGCGAGGCCGTAGGACTCGGCGGCGTTGTACGAGTAGATCGCGTCGAAGTTCCTGGTGACCAGGAAGGCCGGCCCGTCGATCCCGGCCGGCGCGATGATCCCGGCCGGTCCGTCGCCCGAGAGCGGGCGGCCGTCCACGCGGGTCACGCCGAGCGAGGCCCAGTGGGCGATCGCCTTCTTGTTCTTGCGCCCGGCGGCGCCGACGTTGAAGCCGCGGGGCAGCTTCACCTCGTAGCCCCAGACCTGACCGTGCTGCCACTTGGCGACGTGCAGGAAGTTGGCGGTGGAGCCGACCGCGTCGGCCACCGAATCGACCACGTCCCGCCGCCCGTCGCCGTCGCCGTCGACCGCGAGGCGATGATAGGTGGTCGGCATGAACTGGGTCTGGCCGAAGGCGCCCGCCCAGGAGCCGGTCAGCCGCTCGGGCGCGATGTCGCCGCGCTCGATGATCCGCAGGGTGGCGATCAGCTCGCCGCGGAAGAAGTCCCGACGGCGGTTGTTCGAGCAGGCCAGCGTCGCCAGCGACTGCACCAGCGGCATCTTGCCGAGGTTCTTGCCGAAATTCGACTCGACGCCCCAGACGGCGGCGATCGTGTAGCGGTCGACCCCGTAGCGCGCCTCGGCCTGGGCGAGCGCCGCCGCATTCTGGCGCATGGCCGCGCGCCCGTCCTCGACCCGCTCGTCGTCGACCAGGGCCGCCATGTAGTCCCAGATCGGCGTCTTGAACTCGGGCTGCGCCTGCGAAAGCTCGATCACCTTGTCGTCGTAGCTGATCCCGCTCGTGGCGGACCGGAAGGTCTGCGCCGAGACCCCGGCGGCGGCGGCCTGGGCCTGGATGCCGGCGAGGCAGCCGTCGAAATCGGCCCGCGCCGACAGGGTCGTGAGGGGCAGCGCCGCGATGCCGGCGAGCAGCCCGACCGCGCGCGCGAATCTCGGTCCCGTCGGGTGCTTCGGCATTCAGGCGATCCTCACGATGCGGGCAAGACTCTGCCGGCGGATTCAGGCGACATGTGGGTTAACGAAGCGTGAGGCGCGGCGCCTCGCCCGGACCCGCTTGTCGGCCGACCGACAGGTTGGCACCGAACCCGACCGGCCACCGCGGGCCTTCCAGGCCTGACGGCGGAACCCATGATGAAGGATCGCAACCGGTACGGCGCCGCACGGGTCGGCACGCCCGGCCGTGTCGGGGAGGTCAGGTCCGCCTCAAGGCGGGAGACGGGCGCGCCGCATGCCGGCGCCGCGCTGATCGACGCCGCCCGCACCTTCGGGGCCTTCACCGGGCAGGGCGAACGACGACCGGCCGGCCGGCGCAGGACCGGCCACCGGTCGCCTATCGGCAGGGCTGGGCGGACGGGACCTCGCTCAGGCCCATTCCCGCTGGGCGAGCTTCTGCTCGTAGGCGTCGATGGACGCGGCGCGCTCCAGGGTCAGGCCGATCTCGTCGAGCCCGTTCAGCAGGTTGTGCTTGCGGCCCGCGTCGATGTCGAAATGCAGGGTGCCGCCGTCCGGCCCCCGGATCGTCTGCGCCGCCAGATCGATCGACAGGGTCGCGTTCGCGCCGCGCTCGGCATCCTCGAACAGCTTCTCCAGGTCTTCGGGGGACACCACGATCGCCAGGATGCCGTTTTTGGCGCAGTTGTTGAAGAAAATGTCGGCGAAGCTCGTCGAGATCACGCAGCGAATGCCGAAATCGGCGAGCGCCCAGGGCGCGTGTTCCCGCGACGAGCCGCAGCCGAAATTGTCGCCGCACACGAGGATCTTGGTGTTCCGATAGGCGGGCTTGTTGAGGATGAAGTCCGGGTTCTCGGAGCCGTCCTCGCGATAGCGCATCTCGGCGAACAGGCTCGTGCCGAGCCCGGTCCGACGGATCGTCTTCAGATACTTCGCCGGTATGATCCGGTCGGTATCGACGTTGATCGTCCGCATGGGCGCCGCGACGCCCTCCAGGGTCGTGAACTTTTCCATCGTCTGACGGCTCTCGCGGTTGCGCTTCCTGTCCGTCCCGTCCTTGCGAGCGGAGCGAAGCAACCCAGAGCAGCTCGACGTCGGCGAGCCTAGCGCCGCTGGATTGCTTCGCTCCGCTCGCAAAGGCGAAGGGAGCGTCGATACCTCTGCTGCAGCCTCTTAGCAGCCCGTGTTGCCCGCCGGAAGCATCAGGCGAGATCCGGCGCGGCGGCCCGGGACAGGGTGCCGTCGTGGAGCGCGGAGGCGACCAGCGCCCCGGCGATCCCGGCCGCGCGCAGCGCCCGCAGGTCGTCCGGGCCGCGCACGCCGCCCGCCGCGTAGAGGCGGCGATCCGGCGCCCGCGCCCGCAGGGCGCCGAGGGCCGCGACGTCGGGGCCGGCCCCGGCGCCGACCTGCGCCAGCGTCATGGCGATCACCTCGGGCGGCCAGAGCGACGGATCGTCGTGGAGCGCCGCCGGGCCGAGCCGCTCCGTGCCGCGGGTGTCGAGGGAGAA
The DNA here is from genome assembly GCA_050632685.1 of Methylobacterium phyllosphaerae. Taxonomy (GTDB): domain Bacteria; phylum Pseudomonadota; class Alphaproteobacteria; order Rhizobiales; family Beijerinckiaceae; genus Methylobacterium; species Methylobacterium phyllosphaerae_A. The sequence goes on along the minus strand of JBOEFT010000002.1, from coordinate 1,315,072 downwards.
CACCGCCCGGTCGCCGAGGCGCGCCACGAGGCCGGCATCCGCCTGGCTCTCGCTGCCGATCACCGGCCGCCCGAGGCCGGAGGCCAGGAAGGCGTCGACGCCGGCCGCTTCGGCGAAGCCCGCATCGACCCACAGGGTGGTGCCCGGGCAGGCCCGGGCGATTGCCTCCAGGGCGCGCAGATCGGGCGCGGCGCGATCGATGATCGCGTCGAGATCGGCGACGTAGAGGATCGCGGCGGGCCACGCGTCGCACAGGCCGCGCGCCACCGCATCGGGCGCGGATCCCTTTGCCAAGGGCGTCTCGATCGGGGCATAGGAAGAGCGTTCGCCCCGGCGCGCCCGCACCACGCGGCCGCCCCGGAGATCGAGCACCGGGATCACCGCGAAGCCGGGGCGCCCGATCCTATGGTCCATCGAGGCGCCCATCACGGTCCCATGCGCTCATCAAACCCAATGACGATCGGGTGGGACCTCGGCGGGGTCCACGTCAAGGTCGCCCTGGTGGAGGACGGCCGCGTCGTGGCCGCAGCCCAGGTGCCGTGCCCGCTCTGGCAGGGCCTGCCCGCCCTCGACCGGGCGCTGGACGCCGCCCCCGACTGGGCTCGCGGCGCGGCCTCGCACGCCGTGACCATGACGGGCGAGCTGACCGACTGCTTCGCCGACCGGCGCGACGGCGTCGCGGCGCTGTCCGGATGGGCCGGATCGCACCTCGCCGGGACCGTGCGGATCTACGCCGGCCGCTCCGGCTTCGTCGCCCCGGAGACAGCCGCCTCCCACGCGGCGGACGTGGCCTCGGCCAACTGGCACGCCACCGCGGCCCTCGCCGGCCGGCACGTCCCGGACGCGCTCCTGATCGATATCGGCTCGACCACCGCCGACCTGATCCCCATCGTCCGGGGCCGGCCGGCCACCACCGGCTACAGCGACGCCGAGCGGCTGGAGACGGGCGAGCTCGTCTATACCGGCGCGGTGCGCACGCCGGTGATCGCGCTGTCCGACCACGCCCCCTTCGCGGGCCGCCGCACCCGCCTGATGACCGAGACCTTCGCCCACATGGCGGACGTCTACCGCATCCTCGGGCAGCTCCCCGAAGGCGCCGACCAGCAGCCGAGCGGCGACCGCAAGGGCAAGTCGGTGGCCGAGAGCGAGACCCGGCTCGCCCGCATCGTCGGGCGGGACCGGACGGAGGCGCCCGCCTCCGCCTGGGCGGCGCTGGCCCGTCACTTCGCCGAGGCGCAGCTGCGGCTGCTGCACGATGCGGCGGCGGACCTCCTCAGCCGGCCGGATCTCGGCGCGGGCGCCCCTCTGGTCGTGTGCGGCGCCGGCGCCTTCCTGGGCCTCCGCCTCGCGGAGCGGCTCGGGCGGCCGGCGATCCCGCTTGTGGCGCTGCTGGAGGCGCGGATCGCCGGCGCGCGCGACGCGATCTCGACCTGTGGACCGGCGGTGGCCGTCGGCCTCATCGCCGCGGAGGAAGCAGTCGCATGAGCGCCATCAAGATCCTGGCCCGGGTCCTCACGGCCCGGGTCGGGCCGCATATCGAGCTGGCCGTCGAGACCGAGATCGGGGGAGGTCCTGAAGGTGCTGGCCACCGAGGACCAGATCGACCGTCTGATCGACGAGCTGGAGGACATGCTCCACGCCCCCGCCGATCCGGAGGATGACGGGCCGCCCGAGGCGGCCTGACGTCCCGGATCGCGCAGGGCGTCATGAGCCTGATCGCCGCCAAGATCCTCGTCACGCCGACGCTGATGTGGGCCGTCTCGGCGGCCGCGCGCCGGTGGGGCAGCCTCGTGGGCGGCCTCCTCTCGGGGCTGCCGCTCACCTCGGCACCGATCTCGATCTATCTGGCTGTGGAGCAGGGCGAGCGCTTCGCCGCCGACGCCGCCGTCGGTTCGGTGGAGGGGTTAGGGGCGGTCACGGCCAGCTACCTCGCTTATGCCGCCTGCGCGCAGCGGATGGGGATCGTCGCCGGCGCCGCCATCGCCCTGGCGGCCTTCGTCCTCGGGGGCGCCCTCCTGCACGGCGTGATCCGGCCCGGTATCTGGCTGGCCACGGCGATCGACCTGCCGGCGATGGCGCTGGTCGTCGTCCTGTGCCGGCCGGCCGCCGAGGCGCGCGCACCGGTCCGCCGGCCCCGACCACCGCGCTGGGATATGCCGGCGCGCCTCGCGGCCGCCACCACCCTGGTCCTGCTGGTCTCGACCCTCGCCCCGCATCTCGGCTCCGGCCTGAGCGGCGTCCTGGCGCCGATCCCGATCATCTCCTGGCCGCTGATCGTGTTTGCCCGGGCTCAGGACGGGGCCGGCGCGGCGCTCGACGTGGTACGCGGCAGCGCGCAGGGCGCGTTCGGTGTGCTGGCCTTCTATGTCTGCGTGCACCTGCTGCTCGGGCGGATCGACCCGGTCGCGGCCTACGCGGCGGCGATCGCGGTGTCGGCGGCCTGCGTTCTGCCCTGGCTGATCGCGCGACGCCGCCCGCGGGCGGTCTGACCCGCGCCGAGGCATCTTCGGAGGACGCCATGCTGCCGAACACGGGGATCCCGACCCTGGCCCCGGGCTTCGCGGCGGTACCGCCCGGCCATATCGCGACCATCGTCACCAGCCTGGAGATGCTCCGCCCACCATCCCCGCTGCCTGTCCGGCACCTCCCATCCGGAATCGCCCTCGAGCCCCTGGAGCGGGCCGACCCGGAGACCTACCGGACCCTGTTCCGCGCGGTCGGCGCCGACTGGTTGTGGTTCTCGCGGCTCACCCTGCCGGACGGCGCTTTGGCCGCCATCCTCGCCGACCGGGAGGTCGAGATCTTCGCGCTTCGCCGGGAGGGCCGGGATATCGGCATGCTGGAACTGGATTTCCGCCAGCCCGGCGCCTGCGAGCTCGCCTTCCTCGGATTGACCCGGAGCGTGATCGGAACCGGGATCGGCCGTAGGTTGATGAACGCGGCGATCCGCCGGGCCTGGGCGCGTCCGATCACGCGGTTCTGGGTGCATACCTGCACCCTGGACCATCCCGACGCGCTCGCCTTCTACCGGCGCTCGGGCTTCGATCCCTGTGCCGTCCATGTCGAGGTCGCGCCCGATCCACGGCTCGACGGCACCCTGCCGCGAGATTGCGCGCCGCACGTGCCGCGGCTCCGGTGATGCGCCGTCCGGCGGTCCCTGAAACGAAGAGACCCGCGGCCTCGCGGCCGCGGGTCTTTCATCGTCAACGGCGCGGGCCGATCAGGCGGCGGTGCGCTTGCGGGCTTCCTGCTTCGTGTCGACGCCGGCCGCTTTGATCTCGGACAGCTTCTGCGCGACGTTGCGCGAGAACACGAACTCGGCCGGGCGCTGGTTCTCGAGGCTGACCTCGGGGGCCATGGCGCCATCGGTCCTGATGCCGCGGATCGCGTGCACCAGCGGCTTCCAGGGCTTGCGGACCGAATCGACCACCGAGGAGGCCTCGTACCCTGAGTGGACCATGCAGTCGGCGCACTTCTCGTAGTTGCCGGTGCCGTAGGAATCCCAGTCGGTCTCCTCCATCAACTCCTTGAAGGTCGCCGCGTAGCCCTCGCCGAGCAGGTAGCAGGGCTTCTGCCAGCCGAACACGGTGCGGGTCGGGTTGCCCCACGGGGTGCAATGGTAGGTCTGGTTGCCGGCCAGGAAGTCGAGGAACAGGCCCGACTGCTGGAAGGTCCACTTCTCGCGGCCCTTCTCCTTGCCGTGCCGGAACACGCCGCGGAACAGGTCCTTGGTCGCCTTGCGGTTCAGGAAGTGCTTCTGGTCGGGGGCGCGCTCGTAGGCGTAGCCGGGGGAGACGGTGATGCCGTCGATGCCCATCCGGGTCACGCTGTCGAAGAAGTCGGCGATCTTCTCCGGCTGCGAATTGTTGAAGAAGGTGCAGTTGATGGTGACGCGGAAGCCCATCTCCTTGGCCTTCGCGATCGCCGCCACGGCCTTGTCGTAGACGCCGCGCTGGCACACTGACTGGTCGTGCATCTCCTTGTCGCCGTCGAGATGGATCGACCACGTGAAGTACGGGCTCGGCTTGTACTCCTTGATCTTCTTCTCGAGGAGCAGCGCGTTCGTGCAGACGATCGCGAACTTCTTCTGGGCGATGATGCCCTCGACGATCTGCGGCAGGTCCTTGTGCAGGAGCGGCTCGCCGCCGGCGATCACCACCACCGGAGCGCCGCACTCGCGCACCGATTCGAGCGCGTCGGCGACCGGCAGGCGCTTGTTGAGGATCTCGTCCGGGTAGTCGATCTTGCCGCAGCCGGCACAGGCCAGGTTACAGCGGAACAGCGGTTCCATCATCATCACAAGCGGGTAGCGCTTGCGGCCCGTGAGGTGCTGCTTCAGGATGTAGCCGCCGATCTTCGCGACGTACCGGAGGGGGATACCCAAGATTGCGGCTCCTTACTTCGTCGACCCCGGGACACCGGGGTCCTTAACGCGAAAAAATCTCGAATTCCAGCGACCTAGCTTGGAACTAATCTGAAACGACCCCGTTTCGGCGGGGCCATGACATCTTATTCGGCTCCTGACGCAACGGCGCCACATGGAATGCGTGCGCAGCCTCCATGGGCACGGACGCCCGATCGTTGAGGACAGCACGTGCATTGCGTCGGCAATACGACCAGAATCCCAGGATTCCGGCGGCCGCGCCAGCAACGCCGTGCGCTAGCGCACACGGGCAGGCGCGGGATGCACGCCATGGCGGCCGCGTTGCAATCTGGCATCGCCCTCTTTACTGAGCCTCGTGGCCGCGATGCAAGTCCCGGCCCGCGTCGAGCGGTATCGGCCCGCTGATGCACACGGCGCGGCCGGAACCGCCGGTGCGGCGTTCCTCGGACCCGATGCGCGGCCGGACGGATTGCGGAGCAGCCGCGCCGCGAGCCGCGAAGCCCTCGGTCGCCGATGGCCCTGGCCTGGGCCGGACAGATAGCAGGAGCCGGGCGCGCACGGGGCGCGTCCGATGCGAACAGGCAGGTGCTCGTGATCGAAAGTCTCGTCGGGTTCTCGGTGCGGTATCGGTGGATCGTGATCGCCCTCACGGCGGTCCTCACGGTCGCGAGCCTCGGGGTCGCGGCGCACCTGTTCCGAGATCAATACCGATGTCGAGCGGCTGATCGACCCGAAGGAGCCCTGGCGCCAGGACGAGATCAACTTCGAGAAGGCGTTCCCGCAGCGCAGCAACACGATCGTCGCGGTCATCAACGGCGAGACGCCCGAAGAGACCGAAGAAGCGGCCGCCAGCCTCGCCAAGGCGCTCACCGCGCATAAGAATCTGATCGAGACCGTCTACCGGCCCGACGGCGGCCCGTTCTTCGACAAGAACGGCCTGCTGCTGATGTCGCAGGCAGACCTCGACAAGACCCTGGAATCGCTGACCCAGCAGCAGGGTCTGCTCGGGCCGCTCGCCGCCGATCCGTCGCTGCGCGGGGTGATGCGGGTGATGACGCTGGGCGCCCGCGGGGTGAAGACCGGGGACGCCAAGCTCGAGGATCTCGAGAAGCCCATGGGGCAGATCGACGCCACCCTCCAGAAGGTGCTGGCGGGCAAGCCGGCGCGGATGTCGTGGCAGGAACTCCTGTCGGGGGGCGAGACCAGCGTCACCGACAAGATGAAGTTCGTCGTGATCCAGCCGGTCCTGGACTTCAACGCGCTCGAGCCCGGGTACCAGGCGACCAAGCTGATCCGCAACGTCGCCCAGGATCTCAAGATCGACGGCGAGCACGGCCTGCGCATGCGCCTGACCGGAACGGTGGCGGTGGCCGACGAGGAGTTCGCGACCCTGTCGGAGGATGCGGGCCTCAACAACAGCATCATCGTGGGCGCGATCGTGCTGTTCCTGTGGCTCGCCCTGCGCTCGGGCAAGCTCGTCGGCGCGGTGATCATCACCACCTTCGCGGGCCTCGTGGTCACGGCAGCCCTGGGCCTCGTCATGGTCAAGGAGCTGAATCCGATCTCGGTGGCCTTCGCCGCCCTGTTCGTCGGACTCGGCATCGATTTCGGCATCCAGTTCTCGGTGCGCTACCGAGCGGACCGCTACGAGCAGCCGAGCCTGGAGAGTGCGATTCGCGCCGCCGCACGCGGCGTCGGCTGGTCGCTGACGCTCGCCGCGGTCTCGCTCGTCGCCGGCTTCTTCGCCTTCCTGCCCACCGCGTTCCGCGGCGTGTCCGAACTCGGCCTGATCGCCGGTGTCGGCATGGTCGTGGCCTTCCTGTTCTCCCTGACCCTGCTCCCGGCGCTGATCGCCGTGTTCAAGCCGGAGGGCGAGAAGGCGGCGGTGCAGACCGACTGGCTCGTGGGCGTCGATCCCTGGATCATCCGCCACCGCAAGCCGATCCTGATCGGCGTCGGACTCGTGACCCTGGCCGGGGCGCCCCTGCTCTGGCACCTGCCGTTCGACTCGAACCCGATGCACCTGCGCAGCCCGAAAACGCAGTCCATCGCGACCTACCTGGACCTGATCAAGAATCCCGAGACCAGCCCCAACTTCATCGACGTGCTGGCGCCGAGCGTCGAAGCGGTTCCGGCCCTGTCCAAGCAGCTGATGGCGCTGCCGGTCACGGCCTCGGTCAACAGCATTGACACCTTCGTGCCGCGGGACCAGGACAAGAAGCTCACCCAGATCGCCGACACGGCCCAGCTCCTCGACCCGGTGCTCAATCCCGGCCGCAAGCCGCCGCCGCCCACCGATGCCGAGAACGTCAAGGCGCTCAAGGACGCCGCCACGGCCCTGAACGGCGTGGCCGGCGACGCCAAGGGGAGGCGAAGGGCGCCCAGGAGGCCAAGCAGCTCGCCGGCACCCTCGACAAGCTCGCGGCCGGCCCGGTGACGCTGCGGGAGGCGGCCTCGGTGGCCCTGACCAAGGATCTGGTTCCGCTGCTCGCCCGCCTGCGCGACCTGCTGCATCCCGAGAAGATCACGCTGGACAACCTTCCGCCGCAGCTCAAGGCCGACTGGGTGGCGGCCGACGGGCGCACCCGGATCGAGGTCCACCCGAAGGGTGATTCGAACGACGACACGGTGCTGCGCAACTTCTCGGACGAGGTGCTGAAGGTCGCCCCGCACGCCACCGGCGCGCCCGTGGCAACCACGCAGTCGAGCTACACGATCCTGGGCGCCTTCGTGCAGGCGGCGGTGACGGCCTTCGTGCTGATCTTCGTCATCCTGTCGGTGGCCCTGCGCAAGCCCTGGGACGTGGCCATGACCCTCGGCCCACTGGTGATCGCGACTCTCTGGACGCTGATGGCGCTGCGCATCGTCGGCATGCCGCTCAACTTCGCCAACATCATCGCCCTGCCGCTGATGCTTGCCGTCGGTGTGGCGTTCCACATCTACTACGTGATCGCCTGGCGGGCCGGCGTGAACGACATGCTCGCTTCCAGCCTGACCCGGGCAATCTTCTTCTCGGCGCTCACCACGGGCAGCGCCTTCGGATCGCTCGTCCTGTCGAGCCATCCGGGCACGGCGAGCATGGGCAAGCTGCTCGCGCTCTCGCTGTTCTTCACCCTCGTGGCGGCCTTCTTCGTGGTGCCGGCTACCCTCGGCGAGCCGCCGGCCCAGCCCGACGAGGATCGTCCGGAGGCCGAGAAGGCCGCCGGTGCCGCCTTGCGCAAGAGCGTCGCGCAGAAGGATCCCGTGCCGGCCAAGTAGCGGCCGGCGCCTGGAGGACGTTCAAAGGGCCTTCTCGAAGAAATGGTCTGGGTAGGGATCGTCGTTGAAGCGATCGATCTCCACCCAGCCCGATCTCCGATAAAGCGCCAGGGCCTCGGGGAGAGCGCTGTTGGTGTCGAGCCGCAGCCTTCGGATCCCGAGGTTGCGGGCGACATCCTCGGCCTCCCGCATCAGGCGCTTGGCGAGACCCAGGCCGCGGGAGGCCGGATCGATCCAGAGGCGCTTGATCTCCGCCTCCGGACCGCCGTTTCCCTTGAGACCGACACACCCGACCGGCAGGCCGTCCGAGACCGCGAGCAGGAACACGCCGCGGGGCCGCACCATGGCGCTCGCCTCGGGGTCGCTGGACAGGGTGACATCGAACCCTCCGGTGAAGCGCGCGGCCAGCTCCGCGTAATAGGCGGCGAGGCAGGCTCTGGCCGCCTCGCCGGTCGGTTCAGCCTCGGTGATGGCGATGGCGTCGCGGCCCAGGACGAGGGCGACGTGGTCCATGGCGCGCAGAAGGTTGTCCGCACGCGGCGCCCGTTCCAGCAGCGCGACGGCGCGGGCATTCGACAGTGCCTCGTAGGCGTCGAATTCGCGCCGGCCGGCCTCGGTCAGGGACGCGACCCGGCGGCGGGCATCCGCGGGATGCGGCACCGTAGCGACCAGCCCATCCTCCTCCAGGCTCCGCAGGAGGCGGCTCATCAGGCCGGAATCGAGGCCGAGATAGCTGCGGATCTCGCCGATCTCGGTTCGGCCCGCGCCGATGGCGTTGAGGACGCGTGCGGCGCCCAGGGGACGGCCCCGGCCGAGGAACGAGGTGTCGAGCGCCCCGACCTCGGCGGTGACGGCGCGGGCGAAGCGGCGGACGCGGGCGATCTCGGCGGGTGTCATTTTATCTGACTAAAGTCAGATATCAGTCCCGGTCAACCGAGGAAGTCGGAGAACCCGCCGCGGATCGCACGCGATGCGTCGGCGGCCGACCGGGATGCGGGGGCGATCAGCGCATCCCGCTCGTCGGCGTAGCGGTAGCCCGGTGCCTCGCCGGGGAAGCCGCCCGCGGTGGCCGGATGGGTGTAGAGTTCGGTGAGGCCGTCCGGGAGCTCAGCCAGCAAAGCCGCGACGCGGGCCGGCGTCATCGCCCCGGACCAAGCCAGGCCGAGGGTGCGGTCCGGGATCAGCAAGCCGGCCTGCCGGGCGCGCACGGCGAGCAGGGCCGCCCAGGGCGCGATGTCGAGGGCCGGCCGCGGGCGGGCGCCAGGCTCGGCGCGACGCAGGATCTCCCGCGGCTCCCGGGGCACCCGCAGGGCGCGCATCCCGAAGTCTTGGCCGATGCGCAGCACCGCGCCTGCGATCAGCGGATGGACGTGGAAATGCTTGTGGGCATTGACGTGGTCGAGCGGCAGGCCGGTAGCCCGGTAGGCCTCGAACTGCGCGCGGATCTCGGCGGCGAGCTGGCGCCGGGCCGCTGGCCTGCGGGCGAAGTCGAGGCCGAGGCGGGCCATGTCGGCGCGCATCAGGCCGGCCGGGTCGGTCAGGTCAGGCAGATCCGCCGCGGGGAGGGTGGGCCACGCCTCCACGAGGACGAGGTGCAGCCCAACCCGCAGGGACGGCATCCGCTTCGCCCGCGCCACGGCGTCGGCGGCGGCCGGCGCCGAGACCATCAGGCTCGCCGCCGTGAGGATCCCGTCGCGATGGGCCTGCTCGACGGCCTCGTTGACCTCGGGGCTGAGCCCGAAATCGTCCGCGGTGACGACCAGACGTTTCACGCAAACCTCGTCACGGGTGTCGAGAGGGCGTGCCCTCTCGCGGGTCCAGGGCGGAGCCCTGGGTAGGGGCGGGGCTCCGCCCCGCTCCCCGCCGGGGCCTCGGCCCCGGCCCCATTTCCTTACGCCGCCTTGGCGGTGCCCCGACGCTCCTTGAGGAAGCGGTAGAACTCGACGCCCTCGCGCAGGCGGCGCTTCATCATGTCGGGCGAGCGCACCATCTCGCTGACGATCGAGGCGATCTTCGGCGCCCGGAAGTAGAACTTCTTGTAGAACTCCTCGACCGAGGTGAAGATCTCGGTGTGCGAGAGGTGCGGGTAGTGCAGCGGCGCGACCTGCACGCCGTTCTCGTCGACGAGCTCGGCGTTCTCGATGTCGAGCCAGCCGTTCTCCACCGCCTGCTTGTACAGGAAGGTGCCCGGGTAGGGCGCCGCCAGCGAGACCTGGATCGTGTGCGGGTTGATCCGCTTGGCGAAGGCGATCGTCTCCTGGATCGTCTCCTTGGTCTCACCCGGCAGGCCGAGGATGAAGGTGCCGTGGATGGCGATGCCCAGCTCGTGGCAATCCTTGGTGAACTTCTCGGCGACCTCGACCCGCATGCCCTTCTTGATGTTGTGCAGGATGGTCTGGTTGCCGGACTCGTAGCCGACCAGCAGCAGGCGCAGGCCGTTCTCCTTGAGGACCTTCAGGGTCTCGCGCGGCACGTTCGCCTTGGCGTTGCACGACCACGTGACGCCGAGCTTGCCGAGCTCGCGGGCGATCTCCTCGGCGCGCGGCAGGTTGTCGGTGAAGGTGTCGTCGTCGAAGAAGAACTCCTTGGTCTGCGGGAACTCCTTCAGGCAGTACTTGATCTCCTCGATCACGTGGGCGACCGAGCGGGTGCGGTAGGTGTGGCCGCCGACCGTCTGCGGCCAGAGGCAGAAGGTGCAGCGGCTCTTGCAGCCCCGGCCCGAGTAGAACGAGATGTAGGGGTGCTTCAGGTACCCGATGAAGTACTTCTCCATCTCCAGGTCGCGCTTGTAGACGCTGGTGACGAAGGGCAGCTGATCCATGTCGGTCATGATCTCGCGGTCCTCGTTGTGGACCACGACACCGTTGGCATCGCGATAGGACAGACCCTTGATCTGCGCCATCGGCACGCCGTCGGCGACTTCCTTCACGGTGAAATCAAACTCGTTGCGGGCGCAGAAATCGACCACCGGGGCCTGGGCCATCGCGCCGGCGGCATCGACCGCGACCTTGGCGCCGATCAGGCCGGCGATCAGCTTCGGGTTGGCGGCCTTGAGCGCCTCGATCGTCTTCACGTCGGACTTGAACGACGGCACCGAGGTGTGGAGCACGACGAGGTCGAAGTCGTTGGCCTGCGCCACGATCTCGGGGAGCTTGATGTTGTGCGGCGGCGCGTCGATCAGCTTCGAGTTCGGCACCAGGGCGGCCGGCTGGGCCAGCCAGGTCGGGTACCAGAACGACTTGATCTCGCGCTTGGCCTGGTAGCGGGAGCCGGCACCGCCGTCGAAACCGTCGAAGGTGGGGGCCTGGAGGAAGAGCGTGCGCATGGGGTTCAAGGCCTCAGGGCAATGCCGGGGGAGGGCGGTTGAAGAGAAAGCCGGGTTCAGCGGAGCGGCGCGCCGGCATCGCGGCCGAGTTCGGCGTCCGGGATCAGTGTGCCATCCGCAACCACGTGATAATCGTGACCTTTCCATGTCACCGCCCCCGACACGAAGGCCCAGGAGAAGTTCAGGAAGGAGAGGATGTCGCGGATCGGCAACAGTCCGTAGGGGTGCGGGGCGAGGCCGAAGGCCCGCTCGAGCTGCCGGCACAGCAGGATCCGGCTCGCCAGCGCAGCGGCGGCGACCCAGAGCGCGCCCGTGCCGGCGCCCGGCAGCAGGGCACCGAGCAGGGCGAGGGGAAGGCATGCGTGACGATCGAGCCGGCATAGCCTGCCGGGTCGACGGTGCGGATCGTGCGGTTCCAGCGCAGCTCGTGCCGCCACAATCCGGACAATTCGGTGTCGACGCTGGTATGGCCGATGGTGAAGCTCGGGATCGCCACGCGGCCGCCGAGGCCGCGCAGGGCGGCACCGATGGCGTAATCGTCCGCCAGATCGTTGCGGAAGGCGCGGAAGCCCCCACCGCCTCCAGGTTTGCCCGGGTGAAGGCGACGGTGGAGCCGAAACAGGGCTTCGCCAGACCGAGGCTCAGACCCATCACGACGTTGGGCAGGAAGTGCGTGTCGATCGCCAGCGTCGAGAGTTGGTCGTAGAGGCCGCGGTAGGCCGGGACGCCGTGGTACAGGCAGGTGACGCCCGTGACACCCTCCGGTGAAAGCTCGGCGACCAGGCGCTCGAGATAGTCGGGGCCGACCACCATGTCGCTGTCGGCGAGCACCACCACGTCGTGGACGATCGATTCGGCCATGTTGATCAGGTTCGAGACCTTGCGGTTCGAGCCGTGCTGGCGGCCGTCGATCACGAGGTCGATGCGGGCCTGGGGATAGGCCTGCTGCAGCCGCTCGACCACGTCGATCGCCGGATCGGTCGCCCTCTGAACGCCGAACACCACCTGGACCGGGCCGGCGTAATCCTGGCGCAGCACGGTCTCCAGATTCGCGTAGAGGTTCGGCTCGAGGCCGCAGAGGGGCTTCAGCACGGTCACGGAGGGCCGCGATGCGTCCGCGTCCAGGACCGGGGCGATGCGGGCTGCGTACCGGCCGGCGCAATAGGCCGCGGCCAGCCCGTAGAGGCCACCCGCCGCCGCCAGGATCAGGCAGAGCAGCGACAGCCACGAGAGGCCGTGCAACGCCAGCGAGGAGACATCCATCCGGTCGGATCCGTGCGGTCGTCCGGCCGCGTCAGGCGGCGATGGCCGCGAACGGCCGGTTCAGGTCGGCGCCAGCGTTCACGGCGTCGGCGTTCACGGTGTCGGCGTTCACGGTGTCGGCTTGGCGGCGAGCATGCCGTCGGCCCGCGCACGGAGGAACTTCACGACGCCGTCGGCGCCGCCGGATTTCAGCGGCGCGGACAGGGCGTTGCGCTGGGCGGCGATCTCGCTGACATCGCCGTTGAGCAACACGTCCTGGATGCGGTTCTCGGCGTTGACCACGAAGTCCACGGCGGAATCGTCGCCGTCCGCCGCGGTGACGCGGGTCGGCACCACGCGCTGGGCACCGCGCTCCTCGACCTTGGGGGTCACGTCGAACTTGCCGCCGGCGGCGCGGGCCAGACGGTTGGCGTAGGTGATGGTCAGGCTACGCTTGAACGCGTCGATGACCGCCGCCTGCTGCTCCGGGGTGAAGCTCGACCATTTCGTGCCCACCGCGAGGCGCGTCATGGCGGGAAAGTCGAAGGCCTTCTCGATCGCCGGCCCGACGGCCTCGACCCGCGCCGGCAGGGGGCCGGGTCCGTCCTTCACCGCGGCCGAGAAGGCCGCGTAGAGGTCGCGCACGGTCTGGACGGCGGGATCGTCCGCGGCCCATGCTGGGACCGGGACGAGGAGGGGCAGCGCCGACGGCGCGGTAACGAAAGCGGCGAAGAGGGCGGCCGCGAGCCGGCGGGTCAGGCGCACTTCTTCAACTCCTCGCCGTCGCCGAGCCGCGTCCCCATGCGTGGCGGCGCGTAGCTGTAGAACGGGCCGAGGGTCGCGGGCTGCGCGATCCTCTTGGCTCTGCGTCCGGCCTCCAGCTCTGCCTCGCGCTCTTCCTCCGGCGCATCGGCCCGGAGCCGGGCCTCGATCCGGTGCCAGAGCAGGAGGCTCGGAAGACCGACGCCGAGATCGGCGAAGCGCTTGACCAGGGACAGGGCGAGCGCCGCCTCCACCGGAATATTGAACAGGCTGCACAGGGCGATCAGGCCGCCCTCCTGCGCGCCGAGGGCACCCGGCACCGCGAAGGCCGCACCGCGCACGGCCTGGGCGAGACTCTCGATCATCAGCGCCTGGGCGAAGTCGATGGGATAGCCCATGAACCGCAGGCAGACGTAGACCTCGAGCGTGCCGATCACCCAGCCGGCGAGGTGGACCACCAGCGCCAGCACGAAGCGGCCATGGTTGCCGTAGAGCCGGCGCAGGCTGTCGTAGAGCTGGTCGATGGCGCCGAAGGCCCGCCATTCGCGACCGGAGGCGAAGCGGCTGAGCAGCCCCTGGATGAGGCGGTGACCGGCCCGCCGCTGGATCAGGTAGAACGCGCCCAGCGCCGGCACGGCGATGGCGAGCCCGCCCGCGACGGTGCGGGCGATCGGCCCGTCGCCGGCGATCACGACCAGCAGGGCGAGGCCGATCACCGTGAACAGGAGCTGCGTCAGCGCCTGGGTCATCAGGTCGACGAACATGCTGGCGCCCGCGAGCGCCCCCGGGACGTTGCGCTTCGACAGGAGGCGGGCGCCGACGAAGTCACCGCCGACGGTGGCCACGGGCAGCAGCGTGTTGATGCCCTCCCGGACGAACCGGAGAGACACGCAGTCGGCGAGCTTGGCCGTGGCCCGCGGGAACACGACGTACCAGCCAAGCCCCGCCCAGGCGACGGCCGCGATGCGGGCCAGCACCACGAGGGCGGCGCCCCAGCCGGCACTCACGACGGCGGCCGACACATCCTCCAGTCCGGAGGACATGAACAGGCCGACGACCGTGCACAGACCGGCGATCGAGGCCAGGGTCGTCAGGCGCTTCATTGTCGTCTTTCAAGCTCGCAACAGGCTTGATGCGGGAAATCGGTCACGGTCGCGGCAGAAATAGGTCCGCCGAGCCGGGAACGTTTCTGTCACGTTGCAGCACGGATTAGCGGTGTCTATCACCCGTTTGACACACCGGGAGCCAAAGCGGCGCGGGGCCTGAGGGCCTACGCAGAAGGCCGCGGCACGTCGCAGAAGGGGCACACGTCATGGAGCGCGAATCACCGATCACGGCCCTCGAGGCCGTGACCGACGAAACGCATGCCGGCGGCCTTCCGGGCGGACTGGAACCGGGCGTCCCGGCCCCCATTCCCCGGTCATGGCCTGGAACGAGTGGGATCCGCTGGAGGAGGTCATCGTCGGCTCCCTCGACGGCGCCACGATCCCGACCCATCACCTCACGGTGATCTTCAACCTGCCGCGCGCGGCGCAGCCGTTCTACCGGCTCGCGAGCGGCTGGAAGTATCCGAAGTTCATGAAGAAGCTCGCCCAGGCCGAGCTCGACAACTTCATCACCATCCTGGCCGGCGAGGGCGTGAAGGTCCGCCGCCCCGACACGGTAGACTTCTCCAAGAAGTTCAGGGCGCCGCGCTGGTCGTCCCGCGGCTTCTGCGTGGCCTGCCCGCGTGACCCGTACCTCGTCATCGGCGACGAGATCATCGAGAGCCCGATGTGCTGGCGCTCGCGCTACTTCGAGGGCGACGCCTACCGGTCGTTGTTCAAGGAATACTTCCGCGCCGGCGCCCGCTGGACGTCGGCGCCGCGGCCGCAGCTGACCGACGACCTCTACAACTACGATTACCGGGTGCCGAACCTGAAGGCCGGCGAGCCCATGCAGTTCACCGTCAACGAGTTCGAGCCGGTCTTCGACGCCGCCGACTTCGTCCGCTGCGGCCGCGACCTGTTCGTCACACGCTCCAACGTGACGAACCTGATGGGCATCGAGTGGCTGCGCCGCCACCTCGGCCCGGGCTTCCGCATCCACGAGATCGAGAGCCGCTGCCCGCAGCCGATGCACATCGATTCGTCGTTCATGCCGCTGGCCCCCGGCAAGGTGCTGGTGAACCCGGACTACGTCGACGTCGAGAAGCTGCCCGCCGTGCTCAAGAAGTGGGACGTGCTGATCGCCCCGCGCCCCGACCCGGTCGAGGGTTTCATGAGCAAGATCTCGATGTGCTCGCCCTGGACCTCGATCAACGTCCTGGCGATCACCGAGAAGAAGATCGTGGTCGACCAGAGCCAGCCGACGCTGATCAAGGCGCTCAAGGACTGGGGCTTCGACCCGATCCCGGCGCCGTTCCTCAGCTACGGCCCGTTCGGTGGGTCATTCCACTGCGCGACCCTGGATGTCCGCCGCCGCGGCGTGCTGAAGTCGTACTTCTAGGGCGCGTCCGGTCCCTCCCCTGCGGGGGAGGGACCGGCTCCGTTCACCGGTCCGCGATCCCCGCGAGCAGCGCCCGGTTGAAACCCTCGGGATCCGACATCTGCGGCGCGTGGCCGAGGTCGGGAAACTCCACGAGCCGCGCCCCCGGGATCGCCTGCGCGGCCGCCCTGCCGAGTTCGGGATAGTGGCCGAGGCTCGGCCGCACCTCCGGCGGGGCGAGGTCCTTGCCGATCGCCGTGTTGTCCTTCTGGCCGATCAGCAGAAGGGTGGGCACCGCGATCTGTGGGAAGCGGTAGAGCACCGGCTGCGTCACGATCATGTCGTAGAGGAGCGCCGAGTCCCAGGCGACCGCCGCCTTGCCGGACCCGTTGTTGAGGCCCGCCAGCATGTCCACCCAGGTCTCGTAGCGCGGCTCCCACGTGCCGGCATAGTAGGTTGCCGTCTCGTAGGCGCGGATCGAGGCCGCCGAGGTCTTCAGCTCCCGCTGGTACCATTGCTCCAGGGAGATCGGCGGCAGGCCCTTCGCGCTCCAATCCTCGAGGCCGACGGGATTGACCAACACCAGTTGCCCGACCTCCTTCGGATAGAGGAGGGCGTAGTGCGCCGCCAGCATGCCGCCCGTGGAATGGCCGACGAGGATCGGGCGCTCCACGCCGAGCTTCTCCAGCAAAGCGTGCGTGTTCTCGGCGAGCTGGCGGAAGGTGAACTGATAGGCGGCGGGCTTGCTCGACTTGCAGAAGCCGATCTGATCGGGCGCGATCACCCGGTATCCCGCCGCGCTGAGCGCACGGATCTGGCTCTCCCAGGTGGCGGCGCAGAAATTCTTGCCGTGGAGCAGCACCGCGGTGCGGCCGTTGGGGGTTTCCGGGCGGACGTCGAGATAGGCCATCTGCAGCGGCTGGCGCTGCGACGTGAAGGTGAAGCGGTCCACCGGAAACGGGTAGGCGAAGCCTTCGAGTTCCGGCCCGAAGGTGGGCGGCGGCAGCGGCTCCGTCCGGGCGGAAATAGGGAAGACGAGGGCCAGCATCAGCGCGGCGAGAACGGATCGGAGCATGCGGCGTCGGAGCCTGAGTTGCCAGCGGCGTGCGTCGCCGCGCCGGCCGCCGAGATCGGGCATCCGGACGCTCCTGTCCATGCGAGGCTGCCATGTGACGCTGCCATGTGACGCTGCCATGCAGGCCGGTGCGTCTTCGCGGTCCGGTCCACCCGCGCTATCTGCTGATCCCGCCTGTCCCCACCGCGGATGTCCCGATGCTGCGCCTGCATGCCCTGACCGCCCTCGCCGGCGCGTTCGTACTCGGATCGGCCCTGGCCCGGGCCGCCGATCCCTGCGACGTCCTCGCCGCCCGGGTCATCCGCACCACCGGCGCCTCCCTGGCCGGTCGGGCCGGGCCGGTCGCGGTCTTCCGGGCGCAGGATGCCGAACGGATGAGCCTCGATTGCCGTGCCCCCGCCCGGATCGCGGTGGCCTCCCTCGATCGTGAGCCGCCGCCAGCCTATTTCACCCTGATCGGCCGGGCGGCGCAGGCGCTCGCCGGGGCGGATGTCGCCGCGGCCGAGGGGCTGGCGCTCAACCTGCACCAAGCCAGTCTCCTGGCGCAGGCGCCGCGCCGGGGCGCGACCGGCCGGACCCTGATGCTGTGCGAGACCGGTCCGCGCAGCGACAGATTCCGAGACGACCTCACGGTCTGCCGGATTGCGACCCGGGCCGCCCTTTCGCGGATCCGCCGCAAGGGCTAGACCGGCCCGCATGTCGCAGATCGAGACACCCGGCCCCGTCGTCCAAGCCGGCGGCGCGCGCTTCGCCAACCACCTGCCGCTGACGCTGATCGCCGGCCCCTGCCAGCTCGAAGGGCGCGGCCACGCCCTGGAGATCGCCGCCGCCCTGAAGGAGATGGCGGCGGGCCTCGGCCTCGGCCTCGTGTTCAAGACCTCCTTCGACAAGGCCAACCGCACCTCGGGAACCGCCGCCCGGGGGATCGGCCTCGACGGGGCGCTCCCGATCTTCGCCGAGATCCGCGAGACGCTCGGCCTGCCGGTCCTGACCGACGTGCACGCCGCCGAGCAGTGTGCCCGCGCGGCCGAGGCGGTGGACGTGCTCCAGATCCCCGCCTTCCTGTGCCGGCAGACCGACCTGCTCCTGGCCGCCGCCGCCACTGGCCGGGCGGTCAACATCAAGAAGGGCCAGTTCCTGGCGCCCTGGGACATGAAGCACGTGGCCGCCAAGGTCACGGAGGCCGGCAACCCCAACGTCATCGTCACCGAGCGCGGCGCTTCCTTCGGCTACAACACCCTGGTCTCGGACATGCGCAGCCTGCCGATCATGGCGCAGGTCACCCAGGGCGCGCCGGTGGTGTTCGACGCCACCCATTCGGTCCAGCAGCCGGGGGGCCAGGGAGCGAGTTCCGGCGGGCAGCGGGAATTCGTCGCCGTCCTGGCCCGCGCCGCCGTGGCGGTGGGTGTGGCCGGCGTGTTCATCGAGACCCATCCCGATCCGGACCGGGCGCCCTCCGACGGCCCCAACATGGTGGCGCTGAGGGACATGCCGGCGCTGCTCGAAGACCTCATCGCCTTCGACCGGCTCGCCAAGCGCCGGACCGCCTGAACCGGTTCAGGCGGCGGCAGCCTCCAGCACGTGGATGCGCAGGGGCTGGACGAGGCCGTAGCGCCCGTCGGCCCCGCGCGCGGCCGCCCGGAGGAAGGCCGCTTCCGCGACGGGCCGCCGGTCCCGGATGATCGCCACCCGGGCCGGGTCCACGGTGCTGACCCGATCGAAGAAGGCTTCGAGGGAGTCGAACTGCTCCCGCCGCTCGACGGTCACGTCGCGGCGGCACGCCAATGCGCCCCCGGATAGCGCTGCCGCGATGGCGTCCTGGGCCGCGGCCCGGATCGCGGTCTCGTCCTCGATCGGCCGCAGGGCATCGAAGAAGGTCCCGGCGGCAAGGGGTTCGACGACGACGAGGTCGCCCGCCCGGGACAAGCACCCGCGCCGCCTCGACGAGGGCCGCCGCGGGGTCCGGCACGTGGTGGAGGGCGTTCAGCAGCACGGCCCCGTCGAAGCTGGCATCGGGGAAGGGCAGCGCCTCGCCCCCGCCACCTCGAACCGCGCTTCCGGCACCGCGGCCCGGGCCTTGGCGAGCGCCGCCGTACCGGGATCGATTCCGGTGACCACCGCCCCCTCGTCGACCAGCCGCCGCGCGAGGGTTCCGGGACCGCAGCCGATGTCGAGGATCCTCTTGCCGGGGAGCGGCGCGAAGCTCTCGCGGATGAGGGTCAGGGCGTCCATCGTTGGTCCTCCGGAAATCCCCGTAGCACGGCCTATCGCCGGGAGGCGATTTTCGCTGCCGGAGCGGCCGACCGTCCGGATGCGGGACCGAGCCCTGCGCGCCGCGACCGCCCCGACCGCCAAGACGATCCGAAAGAGTTCAGCCGCGATCCGCGCGCAGATACCCAAGCTTGACGGTGATCGCCGGTGCACCGGCGATGATGAACGCTGGTTCAGGATTCCGTCGGTGTGCGGACCCGCACCCGAACTCGTGACGAAATCTGGAACTGAGTACGAGCGGCCACGTTATTGGGCATGTTCGATCGAGGATCGAGAAGGAACACTATGCGCAAGATCGGAATCATCGCCACCGCTGCTGCCCTCGCGATCGGCAGTGTCGCCGCGACCACGGGCGCCGAGGCGCGTCCGTACGGGTACCATGGCGGCTACGGCGGCTACGGCCACGGCTACTACCGCGGCCGCCGCGGTATCGGCACCGGTGCCGCCATCGGCCTGGGCATTGCCGGTCTCGCCGCTGGTGCGATCGCCGCCGGCGCGGCCCGCGACAGCTACTACGGTAACGGCTACGGCTACGCTCCGGCCTACGGTTACGCCCCGGCCTACGGCGGCTACGGCTACGCCTCCCCGGGTTATGGCTACTATGGTTACGGCTACTGAAAACAGCGATCCGTGAGGATCAGGGGCGACCGGCGCAAGCCGGCCGCCCCTTTTTGGTTTTAGGAACCATGCGCGGTTTCGGATCGACGCAAACCCGCAGGACTGCGACGACTCTCCCGAATGAGTTACCTCGGATCCTCGGCACGCCGGATAGACCGCAGCCTGAATTCCTAAAGCGAGATTGCTTTCCGAGACCCGCTGCGACATCCTGCCGAAGGGCTGTCATCTGGCGGAGGGCGGGCGGTGCCGATCATCGCGGCCGTCATCGGGGCGATCATGACCGGGCTGGTCTACTGGTTCATGTACGGCGACGGCATGACCCAGATCGACCGCCATCTGAGCAATCGGCGCAACGCCAGGCTTCGCGCCGAGAGCGACGCGGCCTATCGGGCCGCACCGGTGCGCATGATTCGGGACCCGGTCGATGCCGCCGGTGTCCTGATGTATCTGGTCGCCCTTGCCCGCGGTACGCCGACTCCGGAGCAGGAGGCGGCGATCGAGGTCGAGTTGCGCGCGATCGCGCCGCCGGCTGACAATCTTGCGGTCCGGATCGCCTATATCCGCCACGCCGCCCATCAGGTCGCAGATGCGGATACGGCCCTCGGCCATCTGGCGCCCCTACTGCGGGAGAAGCTGACCCCTTCGGAGCAGGCCGATCGCGAACGCATGCTCGGAGCCGTCGCGGCCATCCATCAGGGGCCGGTTCCGGCACAGGAAGGCCTGATGGCCCGAACGGCGCGCAGCCTGGCACCGATCGACTGATGTGAGCGCCCGCCCGAATCAGCCCTGGCGTGACGGAGCCTCGGATGATCGCCAACACGGTCGGATCGAGCATCGCACCCGACCGGTTGCCCTCGCGATACACGACGGGCAGACGCCTTAGCGGCGGCCCTGGAGGAAGCGCTGAACGCCCGGATCACCAGCCCTGTGCGGGCGCTCGCCGCGGCCTGTCGCGATCGGGGGATCCCGGTCTTCGCCGGCCAAGTCCGATCTTCGCCGGCCGAGTCCGGCCTACGCCCGCGACGTCGAGCGCGGGCCGCTGGTGGTCGTGACGGTTACCGCCCGCGATAGGGCGGCACGCCCGGATCGGGCAGCCAGACGGTCCCGGGCGGCTCGCCCGTCTGCCAGAACACGTCGATCGGGATGCCGCCGCGGGGATACCAGAACCCGCCGATGCGCAGGTAGCGCGGCTCCAGCAGGTCGCGGAGTCGCTTGCCGATCGCCACCGTGCAATCCTCGTGGAATGCGCCGTGGTTTCGGAACGACCCGAGGTAGAGCTTCAGCGACTTGGACTCCACCAGCCAGTCGCCGGGCACATAGTCGATCACCAGGATCGCGAAATCCGGCTGCCCGGTGACCGGGCAGATCGAGGTGAATTCGGGCGCGGTGAATCGGGCGACGTAGTCGGTATCCGCGTGCGGGTTCGGGACCCGGTCGAGCCGAGCCTCCTCGGGGGAGGTGGGAAAGGGCGTCGGCTGGCCGAGCTGGAGGTCGTTGGCGGTCGTCATGGCGCGCATATAAAGCGCGCCGCCGCCGCGCGCATCCATCGAATCCGCGGCGATTTCCCCCGCGGATCCACGGGGAGACCGGTCGCTCCGGCGCTTGCCGCCGGCCGCGGCTTGACGGATAAGCCGCCGCGATGTGCCGCACCCGGACTCGGGACGCGGTCGCCGACCCGCGGCCCCCGCAAGAGGACCTTCCATGACCGCGATCACCAATATCAGCGCCCGCGAGATCCTCGACAGCCGCGGCAACCCGACGGTCGAGGTCGACGTCATCCTGGAGGACGGCTCCTTCGGCCGCGCCGCGGTCCCCTCGGGTGCGTCCACCGGCGCCCATGAGGCGGTGGAGCTGCGCGACGGCGACAAGAACCGCTTCCTCGGCAAGGGCGTCCTCAAGGCGGTCGAGGCGGCCCAGACCGAGATCCTGGACGCGATCGGCGGCATGGAGGCCGAGGATCAGGTCGCGGTCGACGAGGCGATGATCGAACTCGACGGCACCCCCAACAAGGCCCGCCTCGGCGCGAACGCGATTCTCGGCGTCTCGCTGGCGGTGGCCAAGGCCGCGGCCGAGGCCTCGGGCCTGCCGCTCTACCGCTACGTCGGCGGCGTGCAGGGCCGGGTCCTGCCGGTGCCGATGATGAACATCATCAACGGCGGCGCGCATGCCGACAACCCGATCGACTTCCAGGAATTCATGATCATGCCGGTGGGCGCCGATTCGCTCGCCGAGGCCGTGCGCATGGGCTCCGAGGTGTTCCACACCCTCAAGAGCAAGCTGAAGAAGGCCGGCCACAACACCAATGTCGGCGACGAGGGCGGTTTCGCCCCGAACCTGCCGTCGGCGGAAGCCGCCCTCGACTTCGTGATGGACGCGATCAGCGCCGCCGGCTTCAAGCCCGGCCAGGACATGGCGATTGCCCTCGACTGCGCCGCCACCGAGTTCTTCAAGGACGGCGCCTACGCGTACGAGGGCGAGGGCAAGACCCGCACCATCGAGGCGCAGGTCGACTACCTCGCCCAGCTCGTGGCCACCTATCCGATCGTCTCGATCGAGGACGGCATGTCGGAGGACGACTGGGCCGGCTGGAAGATGCTGACCGACAAGATCGGCGACCGCTGCCAGCTCGTGGGCGACGACCTGTTCGTCACCAACGTCGAGCGCCTGTCCCGCGGCATCGCGGAGGGCACGGCCAACTCGATCCTGATCAAGGTCAACCAGATCGGCTCGCTCACCGAGACCCTGGCGGCCGTCGATATGGCCCAGCGCGCCGGGTACACCGCGGTGATGTCGCATCGCAGCGGCGAGACCGAGGATTCGACCATCGCGGATCTCGCGGTCGCCACCAATTGCGGGCAGATCAAGACCGGCTCCCTCGCCCGTTCGGACAGACTGGCCAAGTACAATCAGCTGATCCGCATCGAGGAGGGCCTCGGCCCGCAGGCGCTCTACGCCGGCCCGTCGGCGCTCAAGCAGCTCGCCCGCCGCTGATCGGGCGGCTCCTGCAGGCCGTCCTGCTCGTCCTCGGGGCGGCCGGTTCGACACGGGCGGATCCGCTCTGCGCGGGCGCCCGCCCGGCGCTCTCCGCGCAGCTGCTGTTCGGCCTGTCGCGGCCGGATGGCGGCCGCGTCCCGCGGGCGGCCTTCGACCGCTTCCTGGCCGAGCGGGTCACCCCGCGCTTCCCGGACGGGCTGACGGTCTTCTCCGGGCAGAGCCAATGGCGGGGGCCGGACGGGCGGCGCGTTCACGAGCCGGCCCGCATCGTCCTGATCGTCACGGACGCGACGCCCGAGGCGGTGGCGGCCCTGCGCACCATCCAGGAGGCGTATCGGAGCCGGTTCGCGCAGAGCGCGGTCGGGCTGGTGCTTCAGCGGAGCTGCGCGCTGTTCTGAGCGTGCCGGTCCGTACCTCCTCCGGTGGACGTGGCGTCCGACAGGTCCGTCGGCAGGGTCCAGACCCGCATCGGCCGCGACAGGCCCCGCAACTCGATCGTCCCGACAGGTTCGAGCCGCCGTGCACAGCGTTCGGCGAAGGCATCCGAGACCAGGAGCGCATGGCCGAGGGCCGCGCACTGGGACTCGATCCGGCTCGCCTCGTTGACCGCCCGCCCGATGATGGTGAAGTCGAGGCGCCGCTCGGTCCCGACATTGCCGTAGATCACCGTTCCGAAATGCACGACGCATTCGGCCGCGAGTTCGGGCAATCCCGCGTCGCGGCGGCGGGCATTGAGTGCCGCGTTGGCGGCGAGCGCATCGGTGGCGGCGGCCAAGGCGCTGCCGCAGACCGGGCAGGGCAGGGTGTCGGCATCGGGGACCGGAAAGATCGCCAGGAACCCGTCCCCGAGGAACTTCAGGATCTCGCCGCCGTGCCGTGCCACCGGGTCGCCGAGGGCGTCGAAATGCTCGTTGAGCCACGTGACCATGTCGGCCGGGTCCGTCCGGTCGGCCAGGGCCGTGAAGCCGCGCAGATCCGTCAGCAGGATGGCCGCCGGCACGGCGCGGCCCTCGCCCCGCCGGATCTGACCGTCGAGGACGCGCTCGGCGGTCGAACGGCCGAGATAGGTGGCCGACACCTCACGCAGGGTGTGGGCGAAGCTGATCTTGGCCAGGGCCAGCGTCAGGTACGGCAGAACGCCGGCGATGGTGGACAGATCCTCGTCGGTGAAGCCGGCGGCGACACGGGTGCAGAACGAGACCGCGATGCCGCGCAACGCGGTGCCGGGCGCGAACTCGACGATGTGGAGTGCGTAGTCGACGCCGCCCTGCGCCCCGAGGGCCTGCAGCACCGGAAAATCCGTCTGCCGCTCGGGCGCGTCGAGACGCCACCGGCCGAAGGTCTCGCCCTTCTCCACCAGCGCGTAGACCGGGCTCAGGAGCCAGTCGCTCTCCTCGACGGCGCCGTGGGGACTGAGCACGAACGAGATTCCCTCGCCCGCATGCCAGTTCAGGCTGACGCCACGCAGCGTCGGGTCGAGGGCCGGAGCCATGACGCTCACACGCCAGAGGGGATGCCGGCGCCGGCCAGCGCCTCGCAGAATCGGGCCAGAAGGGTGTCGTGGTCGTCGGTCGCCGTGGCGTGCTCGGCGATCCAGCGGCTCAGATTCGTCATGTCCATGCGTCAGGCTGGCCCTTCGCTCGCTCCGGACGCGCGAGCCGGTCATGCCGCGCGATCGAGAAGATCCATTAACCTTTCCGCGCGAGGGTCGCGCCATGGTTGTGCGCCGCCGAGTCAGAATGGTCGTGTTGCCGCTGGGTCTCTGGACCCTGTCGGCGCTCGTGGTCGGCTATTTCGTGTGGCAGGCCGAGAGCGGCAACCGCGGCCTCGAGGCCAAGAAGGCACTGAAGATCCGCGCCTACGGGCTCAGCCAGGAACTCGCCGCCGTGCGGGCCGAGCGCGCCACCTGGGAGCACCGCGTCACGCTCCTCAAGAGCGACCAGATCGACCGCGACCTGCTGGAGGAGCGGGCACGCATCGTTCTGGGCCGCGTCCACGCCAACGACGTGGTGATCATCACGCCGTGAGTGGTCCGGCGGCGTATTCCCCAGTCCCGAAAGCCTTCTGACAAGACCGGCTTCCTGTCAGAGCGGCAGCCCTCGCTTTCCCATCGTCGCTGTCCTACACCCCCACCACGTCGCGTGGAATCACGGGGAGAGCGCCGATGGACGCCGCCAAGGAGCCTGCCAAGGACGCTTCGTCCACGGAACCGCAGGCCGCGAGCCCTCAGGCCGCCGAGGCGCACAAGCCGGCGCCCAACATGCCGCAATTCACCCGCGAGGAAGATCTCCACGCCTATCACGAGATGCTGCTGATCCGGCGCTTCGAGGAGAAGGCCGGCCAGCTCTACGGCATGGGCCTGATCGGCGGGTTCTGCCACCTCTATATCGGCCAGGAAGCCGTGGTGATCGGCATGCAGATGGCCTCGGTCGACGGCGACCAGGTCATCACCGGCTACCGCGACCACGGCCACATGCTGGCCTGTGGCATGGACCCGAAGGGCGTGATGGCCGAGTTGACCGGCCGCCGCGGCGGCTACAGCCGCGGCAAGGGCGGCTCGATGCACATGTTCAGCCGCGAGAAGCAGTTCTTTGGCGGCCACGGCATCGTCGGCGCGCAGGTCTCGCTGGGCACCGGCCTCGCCTTCGCGGACCATTACCGGGAGAACGGCAAGGTCAGCCTGACCTACATGGGTGACGGCGCCGCCAACCAGGGCCAAGTCTACGAGAGCTTCAACATGGCGGCGCTCTGGAAGCTGCCGGTTGTCTACGTCATCGAGAACAACCGCTACGCCATGGGCACCTCGGTGGCCCGGGCCTCGGCGCAGACCGACTTCTCGAAGCGCGGCCTCTCCTTCGGCATCCCGGGCGAGCAGGTCGACGGCATGGACGTGCGCACGGTGCGCGAGGCCGCCACGCGGGCGATCGAGCACGCCCGCACGGGCCAGGGTCCCTACATCCTGGAGATGCAGACCTACCGCTACCGCGGCCACTCGATGTCCGACCCGGCCAAGTACCGGACCAAGGACGAAGTCTCGAAGATGCGCGACGAGCACGACCCGATCGAGATGGTCCGGAAGCGTCTGCTCGAGCTGCACGGAGTGCCGGAGGCGGATCTGAAGGCCACCGACGCGAAGGTCCGCGAGACCGTGAACGCCTCGGCCGAGTTCGCCACCAACGATCCCGAGCCGGATCCGTCCGAGCTGTGGACCGACATCCTTCTGGACGCGCACGCCTGAGCGCGGACGAGACCGCTGGCCGCCCCCCTACCGAATAAACGACCGCAGAGCTGAGCATGGCGACCGACATCCTGATGCCCGCCCTCTCGCCCACCATGGAGGAGGGCAAGCTCGCCAAGTGGCTGAAGAAGGAGGGCGATCCGATCAAGTCCGGCGACGTGTTGGCCGAGATCGAGACCGACAAGGCCACCATGGAGGTGGAGGCCATCGACGAGGGCGTGCTCGCCAAGATCCTGATCGCGGAGGGCACCGAGGGCGTCGCGGTCAACACGCCGATCGCGATCATCGCGGGCGAGGGCGAAGACCCGGCGACCGTCCAGTCCGGCGGCGGCGCGAAGCCGAACGGCGCGGGCGGTCATCCGGCGCCGACCCCCGACATGCAGGCCGAGGGCATGGCCGACAAGGCCGCGCCCGCAGCCAAGACCGGCGACGACGCCCCGAAGGCGCCGGCGGCCCCGGCCGTCGTCACCAACAAGGCCGACGAGCCGGTGATGGAGGAGTTCCCGGCGGGCACGCCGATGGTCACCACGACCGTGCGCGAGGCCCTGCGCGACGCCATGGCGGAGGAGATGCGGCGCGACGGCGACGTGTTCGTGATGGGCGAAGAGGTCGCCGAGTACCAGGGTGCCTACAAGATCACCCAGAACCTCCTGCAGGAGTTCGGCGCCAAGCGCGTGGTCGACACGCCGATCACCGAGCACGGCTTCGCGGGAATCGGCGTCGGCGCGGCGCTCGCAGGTCTGAAGCCGATCATCGAGTTCATGACCTTCAACTTCGCCATGCAGGCGATCGATCACATCATCAACTCGGCGGCCAAGACCCTCTACATGTCCGGCGGCCAGCTCGGCTGCCCGATCGTGTTCCGCGGCCCCAACGGCGCGGCCGCCCGGGTCGGCGCCCAGCACAGCCACGACTACGCCGCGTGGTACTCCAACGTCCCGGGCCTGAAGGTGATCGCGCCCTACACGGCCTCGGACGCCAAGGGCCTGCTCAAGGCCGCGATCCGCGACCCGAACCCGGTGATCTTCCTCGAGAACGAGATCCTGTACGGGCAGTCCTTCCCGGTACCGCAGCTCGACGATTTCGTGCTGCCAATCGGCAAGGCGCGGATCCACCGCCCCGGCACGGACGTGACCATCGTGTCGTTCTCGATCGGCATGACCTACGCGCTGAAGGCCGCGCAGGTGCTCGCCGAGCAGGGCATCGAGGCCGAGGTGATCGACCTGCGCACGATCCGCCCGATGGATTCCGAGACGGTGGTCAGGTCGGTGAAGAAGACCGGCCGCTGCATCAGCGTCGAGGAGGGCTTCCCGCAATCCGGCATCGGCGCCGAGATCGTGGCGCGTCTGATGGTCGACGCGTTCGACTACCTCGACGCACCGGTCCTGCGTATCACCGGCAAGGACGTGCCGATGCCCTACGCGGCGAACCTCGAGAAGCTGGCGCTGCCGAACGTGGCGGAGGTCGTCGAGGCGGCCAAGAGCGTCTGCTACAAGTGACCGGCGCGCGGCCGGGATCCGTGATCCCGGCTCCGTCCCGGCAGGGGGTCAAGGAACAGCCGGCGCGCCATGAGCCAAGAATCCAGCAGCGACTTCGCCGAACTCGCCATCCCGCCCGACGCCCTGGAACAGGGCGGCGTCGAGGTGCTGCGCGCGGCCGTGGTCGATGGTGCGGTCAGCGTCGCGCTCCGCCGCTCCTTCGACGACCCGGCGACCTGGGGCCGGCTCCTGGCCGACCTCGCCCGGCAGGCCGCCCGCGCCTACGCGCTGGAGACCGACATGTCGGAAGAGGAGGCGGTCGAGCGCATCCGCGCCGGATGGGAGGCCGAGGGGCTCGACCCCGGCGGCCTCAACTAGCGATGGCGGTCGAGCATGGCTGAGGCGGCCGTCCGGCAGGCGACCTACGCGGATCTGGAAGCGGTCCCGGAGCATCTCGTCGCCGAGATCATCGACGGGGTGCTGGAGACGCATCCGCGGCCGAGACCGCGGCACGGCATTGCTGCGGCTCGCCTGTCGGGAGAACTGGATCGGCCATTCGCACGCGGCCGTGGCGGCCCTGGTGGATGGGTCTTCATCATCGAGCCTGAACTTCATCTGGGAACCCAGGTGGTCGTGCCCGATCTCGCTGGCTGGCGCCGCGAGCGGATGCCGATTGAACCTGAGGATGCCTACATTGAGATCGCCCCGGACTGGGTCTGCGAGATCCTCTCGCCGTCGACGATCCGCCTCGACCGCGGTCGCAAGCGCCGCATCTACGGGGAGGCCGGGATCAGTCACCTCTGGCTGCTCGATCCGAGTGCCGGTGTGCTCGAAGGTTTCGCCCTCACGGACGGGCGCTGGGTGCTCCTCGCCACGATCCAGCGCGGCGAGACCGTAGAGCTGCCGCCCTTCGACGCCGTTCCATTCCCCCTCGACGACCTCTTCCCCTTCGACGATCCGGCCGCCCCGGCCTTGCCCGAGACCTGATGCCATGCCGATCAACGTGCTGATGCCCGCGCTCTCCCCGACCATGGAGAAGGGCAACCTCGCCAAGTGGCTCAAGAAGGAGGGCGACCCGATCAAGTCCGGCGACGTGCTGGCCGAGATCGAGACCGACAAGGCCACCATGGAGGTGGAGGCCATCGACGAGGGCGTGCTGGCCAAGATCCTCGTGCCGGAGGGCACCGCGGACGTGCCGGTCAACGACCTGATCGCCATCATCGCCGCCGAGGGCGAGGACGTGGCGGCGGCCGCCGCAGGCGGAGCGCCGAAGGCGGCCTCCAACGGTGCGGCCAACCCGGAGCCGAAGGCCGAGCCGTCGGCCGCCGCGCAGAACACCACGCCCGGCGGCGGGCACATGGCGTACGAGCGGGTAAACGCCGCGCCGGAGGGCGCGCAGCCGGGCGGCACATCACAGGCCGCATCCGGCAGCCGGGTCTTCGCCTCCCCGCTCGCCCGGCGGATCGCCAAGCAGGAGGGCGTGGAACTCGGCGCCGTCCAGGGCAGCGGCCCGCATGGCCGCATCATCGCCCGCGACGTCCAGGCCGCCAAGGTCGCCGGAGCCACCAAGGCGCCCGCGCCCCAGGCCGCCGCCGAGGCGCCGAAGGCGGCAGCTCCCGCCCCGAAGGCCGCCCCCGCGGGTGGCGCACCGGCTGGCCTCACCACCGATCAGGTCAAGGGCTTCTTCGCCAAGGATGCCTACGAGGAAGTGCCGCTCGACGGCATGCGCAAGACCATCGCCAAGCGCCTCACCGAGGCGATGCAGGTCGCCCCGCACTTCTACCTGACGGTGGATTGCGAACTCGACGCGCTGATGAAGCTGCGCGAGACGCTGAACGGCTCGGCCGGCAAGGACAAGGACGGCAAGCCCGCCTTCAAGCTCTCGGTCAACGACTTCGTCATCAAGGCGATGGGCCTCGCGCTGACCCGAGTGCCGGCCGCCAACGCGGTCTGGGCCGAGGACCGGATCCTGCGCTTCAAGAACGCCGAGGTCGGCGTCGCAGTGGCGATCGACGGCGGGCTGTTCACCCCGGTGATCCGCCGGGCGAACGAGAAGACGCTGTCAACCATCTCCAACGAGATGAAGGACTTCGCCGCCCGCGCCCGCGCCAAGAAGCTGAAGCCCGAGGAGTACCAGGGCGGCGTCACCTCGGTGTCGAACCTCGGCATGTTCGGCATCAAGCACTTCACCGCGGTGATCAACCCGCCGCAATCGAGCATCCTGGCGGTGGGCGCGGGCGAGAAACGCGTCGTCGTGAAGGACGGGGCGCCGGCCGTGGTCCAGGTGATGACCTGCACCCTGTCGTGCGATCACCGGGTGCTCGACGGGGCGCTCGGTGCGGAACTGGTCTCGGCCTTCAAGGGGCTGATCGAGAACCCGATGGGCATGCTGGTCTGAGCCGGAGCACACGATGTCCGACACCTACGACGTCCTCATCATCGGCGCCGGACCTGGCGGCTACGTCACGGCGATCCGCGCGGCGCAGCTCGGGTTCAAGACCGCCGTGGTCGATCGCGAGCATCTCGGCGGCATCTGCCTGAACTGGGGCTGCATCCCCACCAAGGCCCTG
This sequence comes from Methylobacterium phyllosphaerae, assembly GCA_050632685.1. Taxonomy (GTDB): domain Bacteria; phylum Pseudomonadota; class Alphaproteobacteria; order Rhizobiales; family Beijerinckiaceae; genus Methylobacterium; species Methylobacterium phyllosphaerae_A. The sequence goes on along the minus strand of JBOEFT010000002.1, from coordinate 1,285,391 downwards.
CTCCGCTCGGCCGAGATCTTCCACTACTTCCAGCATCCCGGCGAGTACGGGCTGACGGCGGAAAAGGTCGGGTTCGACACCGCCGCCATCGTGAAGCGGTCCCGCGGCGTCTCGGCCCGGCTCAACGGCGGCGTCGGCATGCTGCTCAAGAAGAACAAGGTCGATGTGATCTGGGGCGAGGCCTCGGTCGACAGCGCCGCGCAGGGCAACCAGCCCGGCCAAGTCACCGTGAAGGAGACGAAGCGCGCCGAGCCGCCGAAGGGCGCCAAGGGCGCCGGCACCTACCAGGCCAAGCACATCATCGTGGCGACCGGCGCGCGTCCCCGCGCGATCCCCGGGATCGAGCCCGACAAGAAGCTGATCTGGACCTACTACGAGGCCATGGTCCCCGAGGCGATGCCCAAGAGCCTGCTGGTGATGGGCTCGGGCGCGATCGGCATCGAGTTCGCCTCGTTCTACCGCACCATGGGCGCCGAGGTGACCGTGGTGGAGCTGCTGCCGCAGATCCTGCCCGTGGAGGATGCCGAGATCGCCGGCCTCGCCCGCAAGCGGTTCGAGAAGCAGGGCATCAAGATCCTTACCGGCGCCAAGGTCACGAAGGTCGAGAAGGGCGCCGACTCCGTCACCGCCACCGTCGAGGGCGGCGACGGCAAGACCCAGCAGATCACGGCCGAGAAGCTGATCTCGGCGGTGGGCGTGGTCGGCAACATCGAGGGCATCGGCCTCGAGAAGCTCGGCGTGAAGATCGACCGCGGCATCGTCGTGACAGACGGGCTCGGCCGCACCAACGTGCCCGGCCTCTACGCCATCGGCGACGTCGCCGGGCCGCCGATGCTCGCCCACAAGGCCGAGCACGAGGGCGTCATCTGCATCGAGACCATCAAGGGCCTGCACACCCACCCGATGGACAAGGCCAAGATCCCGGGATGCACCTACTGCCAGCCGCAGATCGCCAGTGTCGGGCTGACCGAGGCCAAGGCCAAGGAGCAGGGCTTCGCGGTGAAGGTCGGCCGGTTCCCCTTCGCGGGCAACGGCAAGGCGATCGCGCTGGGCGAGCCGGACGGGCTGATCAAGACGGTGTTCGACGCCAAGACCGGCCAGCTGCTCGGCGCCCACATGGTCGGCGCCGAGGTGACCGAGCTGATTCAGGGCTACGTGGTGGCGATGAATCTGGAGAGCACCGAGGAGGAGCTGATGCACACAGTGTTCCCGCACCCGACGCTCAGCGAGATGATGCACGAGAGCGTGCTCGATGCGTACGGCAAGGTGATCCATACCTGAGCCGCAGGCCTGAGAAGGCGCGCGGGTCGACCCCCGGTCGGCCCGCGCCGATCAGTGTGACGGACCGGGCCGCGCCCCGAGCGTCAGGCTCACGGCCTGGAACAGGAGGATCACCAGGACCGTCGCCACGCTGCCGCCGACCGGAATCAGCAGAAGTGCTGTGACGATGTCGAGCCCCCGGACGAGCAGGAGCGTGATGCAACTGCCGATCACCGAGGCGGCGGTCATCCGGAAGATGCAGCATTCAGAAGGTTGCATGCGCGCGCTCGTCGAAATCCCACCGGGAATGTGAGGACACGCGTTCAATTTTACAACCAGAGATAGTGCCTAGTCGATATTCCATCGTCGGATGCAGCCTGGGGACGCCCGGCCCGTTCGGGCACCCATGCGGCGCCATCAGCGACGCGGCCGATCCACGGGTTCGGCCTGATCCGGCGAGGGTACGTAGGCGCACCACTCGCAGATGCCGCGCTCGGCGCCGCGCTGGGCGTTGCGCTGCGAGCACAGCGGACAGACGAGGAGGATCAGTCGGGTGCCGGACCGAAGGGCCAGGCCGCGGCCGCGGAAGGTGACCTCGGTCGACCCGTCGTCCAGTGGGCGGTCGCGCCCCACGCGCTCATCGCAGGCGATCGCCGCTCGGCGACGGACGATCCGGAGTCCTAAGCTCGATTAGCGTTCTCTGATCCATCGTGTTGCCGCCCCCCAGCGTTCCTGCGGAGATAAGCCGTGAACGGGCGAATGGCTCCGCTTACACGCATGAAACGGCAGGGTGCGCCCAGCGCGAATCCTCCGTATGAGACAGGCGCAGGGGATCCGAGCGAGGCGCGACCACGATGCAGGGCGAACACGTCGAGGCGACCAGCCGCCGTCCGACCTACGCCGACGTGGCGCGCGCGGCGGAGCGTATCGCGGGCGTGGCGCACCGCACGCCGGTCCTGACGTCCCACACCGCCGACGCGATGACCGGCGCGAAGCTGTTCTTCAAGGCGGAGAACCTGCAGCGGGCCGGTGCCTTCAAGTTCCGCGGCGCCTACAACGCGATCAGCGCCCTGCCGGAGTCAGCCCGCGCCCGGGGAGTGATCACCTATTCCTCCGGAAACCACGCCCAGGCGATCGCCCTGGCGAGCCGGCTGCTCGACGCGCCCGCCACCATCATCATGCCGGGCGACGCGCCGGCTGCGAAGATCGCGGCCACGCGCGGCTACGGCGCCGAGGTGGTCCTGTACGACCGCTACACCCAGGACCGTGAGGCGTTGGGCCGGGAGATCGGGCAGGCGCGCGGCCTGACGCTGATCCCGCCCTTCAACCACCCCGACGTCATCGCCGGGCAGGGGACCCTCGCCCAGGAGCTGATCGAGACCGTGGGCGAACTCGACGTGCTGGTGGCCTGCCTCGGTGGCGGCGGCCAGCTCGCGGGCTGCGCGCTGGCCGCCGCCGCCCTGTCTCCGGGCTGCCGGGTGATCGGCGTCGAGCCGGAGGCGGGCGATGACGGCCAGCGCTCGTTCCGCGAGGGCCGGATCGTCACGATCCCGGTGCCCCGCACCATCGCGGACGGGGCGCAATCGACGGCGCTCGGAGACCTGACCTTCGCGATCATCCAGAGCCACGTGGCCGACATCCTCACCGTGACCGACGATCAGCTCGCCGAGACCATGCGGTTCTTCGCCAGCCGGATGAAGATCGTGGTCGAGCCGACCGGCTGCCTCGCGGCGGCGGCGGTGCTGCACGGGGTCTTGGATATCAAGGACAGGCGGGTCGGCGTGGTCATAAGCGGCGGCAATGTCGACCTCGCGACCTTCGCGCAGCTCACCGCCGGGGCTTCCTAGGCGAATTTGCGTCGGCACGCGACAGCCGCGCATCGTTCCGGACGAGGCGCGAGTCCCCTCTCCGAGCGGGAGAGGGGGCACGGCGCGCCCGTCAAGTCTGCCCGCCCGTGCGTGTCGACCTGTGCAAGGCGCGACCGAGCATGACCTGACGCGCCGAATGCCGGGCGGGTGTGACCCGAGCGCGGTGGACCGGGCTTCACCCAATGCTTATCTAATGACTGTCAGAATGCGCGTCCCCGGGCCTTGAACCCGGATGGGCGGGAGGGTGACGATGTCCGCTAGCTTCAAGGTTCTCTCGCTGACCGATCGGGCCGCCGACCGGATCAAGGCGATCATGGCCGACGCCGACCGGCCGATCGCCGGCCTGCGGGTCGGCGTCCGGAACGGCGGCTGCGCCGGGATGTCCTACACGATGGAATATGCCGAGGCGGTCAAGCCTGGCGAGGACGTCGTCGAGGACCGCGGCGTGCGCGTGTTCGTTGACCCTAAGGCAGTGCTGTTCCTCCTCGGCACCGAGATGGACTTCACCACCAACAAGCTGGCGTCTCAGTTCGTGTTCAACAACCCGAACCAGACCTCGGCCTGCGGCTGCGGGGAATCCGTGGCGATCACGCCGGTCTCCGCGGACCGCCTCGCCGCGCCGGTCTGAAAGATTTCTCGAGAGACACCCGCCTCTCGGCAGGTAAGGCCCCGGCACGCTTCGGGTCGACGGGTGACACCCGGTCGAACGCGCCGGGGGTGGTAGGCTTACCGGCGCCTGGCGGCTGATGTCTCCGGAGGGAAGTCCGCGGACCCGGCGGAGGCCGCGTCTGCGAACTCCGCCTATGCCACCTGCGACAGCGACTCGGCCGCATCGTCGAAGGCGCGGTTCCGGCCCGCGCGCTTGGCCGCGAACATGCACAGGTCGGCCCGCTCCATCAGCGAGGCCGGCGTATCGCCCGGGCGCAGCACCGCAACGCCGAGGGAAATCGTGATCTTGCCGAGCGACTCGCCGGTCGAGCGCTTCACCAGTTCACGCCCCATGACGCTGGCGCGAACCGTCTCGGCCACCTGCTTGGCCTCGGTACGTTCGACCCCGGGGAGGATGATGCCGAACTCCTCGCCGCCGAACCGGGCCAGCTGCGCCTGCTTCCCGGCATTCTCCCGCATCACGATCGCCACGAGCCGCAGGACCTGATCGCCCGTGAGATGGCCGTACAGGTCGTTGAAGCGCTTGAAGAAGTCGATGTCGAGGATGATCAGGCTCATCGGGGTGGTGCGCGCCCGCGCGGCCTCAACGGTCGCCTTGAGGCTTTCCTCGAAATGCTTTCGGTTGGCCAGGCCGGTCAGGGTGTCGGTCAGGCTCTCGCGCCGGGTCGCCTCGAGCTTCTCGCGCAGAGTCTCGATCTCGGTGCGGGTCTCGCGCATGCGCGCTTCGAGGATCCGGTTGTTCGCGGCAACCTCCCGGGTCGTCGCGACCAGCGTCGCGACGATTTCGCCGAACCGAGCCCGGCTCGGAAGGCCCTGGGAGAGGTCCTGGGCCACGCCGCGCAGCGACTCGCTGTACTGTGCCGTGGAGCCCAGCGACAGGTCCAGGATCTCGGTCACCGCCGCGATCTCGCCGAGCACCACGCGGCTGACGTCGTCGGTGGTGCTCGCGAGACGCCGCCCGTCGAGATAGGTCTCGTGCAGGTCGTCGATATCGCCCTCGGTAAGGCAGCCATTCTGGGTGGTGAGGCGCTTCACCGCATCGGTGAGGAGCGGCAGTTCCCCCGACACGTAGCCGTACCACACCGCGTAGGCGCGCGGCGTCGCGGAGGGGCCGTAATCGCGAGATCAGATCGTGGCTGCGCTTCGCCAGGGCGAAGCTGCGATCGCGGTCCGAATAGGTCTCCTGGCTCATCCGTATCCCGTGGTCCGGGGCGACCGACGCGCATGCGCCGCAGCCCTGACCTGTTATACGACTGCCTGGTAGCCGGACAGTTAAGCCCGAAGAGACCTTTGTTACTTCTCCTTCTTCGCCAAGACTGGTCGAAGCAGGAAAGCCGGAACATGCGCGCCCAGGCCGACCGGCGTGTCCCCGTCCGCCTCGATCCGGCGCCCACGCTCCTCGCGCCCGGCCTCGCCGCCACGCGACGCCGCGCGGTTGTCGGGGCGCCGCTCGGCGCGCGCCTCGGGACGGCTCTCCGGGCGGCTCTCGGAACGCGGCGCGGCCGATCCAGCGCGGCTGCCCCGGGTCTTCGTACGTTCGCGGGGAGCCTCGGCCTCTCCGGTGCTCTTGGCGGCCCGGGGGTGCCGGCCTTCGTGGAGCGCGCGCCGCGGCGGCTCTCGCCCGACCGGCCGCGGTGACGCGTGGCGGTGTCGCCCGACGACTCGGCCACCGTCGTCAGATCGCCGTCCAGCCAGGGCACCGGCTGGCCGATCAGCGCTTCGATGGCGCCAAGGGAGCGGGTGTCCTCGGGGGCGACCAGCGTGAACGCCGCGCCGCTCCGGCCGGCGCGACCGGTGCGGCCGATCCGGTGGACGTAATCCTCGGGGTGATGCGGCACGTCGAAATTGAAGACGTGGCTGACCGCGGGGATGTCGAGGCCCCGGGCCGCCACGTCGCTGGCGACCAGCAGGGCGGTCTCGCCGTTGCGGAACGCATCCAGGGCCGCGGTGCGCGCCCGCTGGTCCATGTCGCCGTGGAGGGCGGCTGCGTCGAAGCCGTGGCTCACCAGCGACTTCTGGAGAAGCGCGACATCGCGCTTGCGGTTGCAGAAGATAATGCCGTTCTTGAGTTCCGCCTCGCCGCGGATCAAGTCCCGCAGGCGCTCGCGCTTGGCATGCCCTTCCGCGCCGGTTGCGACCAGGCGCTGGGTGATCGTCGTGGCCGTCGAGGCGGGACGGGCGACCTCGACCCGCTGGGGATTGTGCAGGAACATGTCCGCCAGCCGCTCGATCTCCGGCGGCATGGTCGCGGAGAAGAACAGGGTCTGCCGGGTGAACGGCACCATTTTGACGATGCGCTCGATATCCGGGATGAACCCCATGTCGAGCATGCGGTCGGCCTCGTCGATGACCAGCAGCTCCACGCCGGTGAGCAGGAGCTTGCCCCGCTCGAAATGATCGAGGAGGCGGCCCGGCGTGGCGATCAGCACGTCCGTGCCGCGCATCAGCTTGGCATCCTGATCGGCGAAGGACACGCCGCCGATGATCAGCGCGACGTTGAGCTTGTGGTTGGTGCCGTAGCGATCGAAATTCTCGACCACCTGGGCGGCCAGTTCGCGCGTCGGCTCCAGGATCAGCGTGCGCGGCATCCGGGCACGGGCGCGTCCGTTCTCCAGAAGGGTCAGCATCGGCAGCGTGAAGGCCGCGGTCTTGCCGGTGCCGGTCTGGGCGATGCCGAGGACGTCGCGGCGCGCCAGCACATGGGGGATGGCCTCGGCCTGGATCGGCGTCGGCTCAGTGTAACCCGCCGCTTCGACGGCGTTCAGGACTTTCTCGCTCAGTCCCAGGTCGGAAAAAGGCATTTGCGTTCAGGAACCGTTGCGCGCCCGGCCGGCGCGAAGAACACCGTCGCGGCAACGGCTGGGAAAGGCTCACGCGGGGCGATCGGACGCTCCCGGGGCCGCGGGGCGCGTGGTTCCCGTCAGTTAGGGCCTTGGCGCGACTTGTCAATCTCGCAATGGCGGCGAGACTGTGTCACGCACAAGGGATCGGCCACCAAATACCGCGTGATCAGTGCCGGAGCGGGTCGTTCGCGGGCAGCCCGCAGGGGTCCAGGCGGGTGATCCGGGCGGAGGCGATGGCCCCCGTCGTCTCGGGATCGGTCAGCGACGTCGCGGTCGCGAGGGCGGCCACGTCCGGCCGGCTCAGGCGCGCGAGTTGGTAGGCGACGATCACACCCGCGATCCCGACGATCCCAGCCATGCGGAGCGCCCAGGAGAGGGGGCCGGCGGTTTGGCCCGACCGGACACGGACCTCCTGCCGGACAGGGAGGTCGGGGGTGGCATCCGGCGCCCGGCGCTTGCCGAAGGTCGTCCGGCTCCGGTCGTCAGGGTTGTGCATGGACGGCTGTCTCCGCCGGGGGAGGCCGGCCCGCATCCCCGGACCATTGGGGAACAGGGTTAACCGACCGCTTACGATGGCGCCGCACCGCAGACAAAGTTGTGCCGGAATAAAACGCCACGCTGGCCCCACCCCTTCGGAGACGTTGCATGATCTCAGTCCGGGCGCGGGGGCGTTTCCGAATATGCATGGCCCGCAGCCCAGGTAGTCGCCCGCGCTTTTCCAGCTGTCGCGGCGCCATTCTGGACCGCAATCGAGGCGGCTGCTCAGGCAGAGGGTCTGTTAGTCTTCATCTTTCGTTGACGAGATCGACCTAGCCTGAGGATGCTTGTTGCAGGAAAGCGACAGACCCGCCATCCGAGAGCGCCTAGAAGGCTGCCGGCTCAAGCTAACCCCAGGACCGACACCATCATGAAGAAGCTTCTCCTCGCATCCACCGTCCTCGCCGGCCTGACTGCCGCGGCATCCGCCGCCGACCTGCCGCGCCGCGCCGCGCCGCCGCCGGTGTTCACGCCGGTGCCGGTGTTCACTTGGACCGGCTTCTACGTCGGTGTGAACGCCGGCTACGGCTTCGACGCCAGCAGCCGCAACACCAGCAACTACGCCCTGCCGGCCGGCTCGCTGATCAACTCGCCCGACACCGCCGGCGTCGTCAGCGTCAACAACCGCAGCAACAACGACGGCTTCTCGGGCGGCGCCCAGATCGGCTACAACTACCAGTTCACGCCGGGCTCCGGTGTCGTGATCGGCTTCGAGGCCGACGCCCAGTACGTCGACTTCGCCCGCCGCGCCAACGCCACCCAGAACTACGCCTTCGGCGGCACCACCGGCATCGCCTTCGCTCCCCCGCGCGCCTTCGTCGCCACCAGCGGCAACGGCCTCGACTACTTCGGCACCGTGCGTGGCCGCCTCGGCTACGCCTTCGACCGCACCCTCGTGTACGGCACCGGCGGCTTCGCCTACGGCTCGGGCCAGGACGACCAGAATTTCGCTGGCAACCGCTTCCGCGACAGCTTCCGCACCGGCTGGGCCGCCGGCGGCGGCGTCGAGTACGCCCTGCCCACCGACTCGTTCCTGAACTTCTTCCGCTCCTCGGCCGTCACGCTGAAGGTCGAAGGCCTGTACGTCAGCCTCGACCGTCAGAAGAACTCGGCCGGTGGCGTGTTCTACGGCAACCTGCTGGCCCCGAACGGCACCGCCTACCTCAACGGCGCCGCCGCCAAGACCGAGTTCGCCGTCGTCCGCGCCGGCCTGAACTACAAGTTCGGCTCGTACTGAGATCGAACGCCGGAGCCGGCACGACCGGCTCTGTGCGGTGGAAGGGCTCGGCCGGAAGGCCGGGCCCTTTCGCATGTTCGGGCCTCCGACCGGGTGCGACAGGGGAAGCCGGAACCGTCGTCGCGGCCCGGGATTGAGGTCGCGGCGCCCCGGAAACATCCGACGCAGGGACCGGGCGCTCGGGAGCGATCCGCGATGCGAAGCCGAGTCCTTCTTCTGTCCCTCGCAGCCCTCGGTCTGGCGAACGCACCGGCCGGTGCGCAAGACGCGACCGTGATCGGCAAGAATACCGTCCTGCCGGGTACGGGGCCGGGCACCTCGACGGACGGAAAGGGGACCGGCCGGATGATGGAGGCGGCGAGCGCCGAGGACGCCGCCAAGCGTCAGGGGCTCAAGCCCGCCGCCTTCCTGACCACCAAGATGATCGGCGTGCCGGTGCGTAACGCCGCCGGCGACAGCGTCGGCAAGATCGACGACCTTCTGATCACCGATGGCGGAATACTGAAGGCCGTCGTGATCGACGTCGGCGGCTTCCTCGGGATCGGCAGCAAGGTCATCGCGGTGGAGCCCGGTGCCGTGGTCCTGCGGCCTGGCGGCGAGCGGTTCTCGGCGATCCTCACCTTGAGCACCGACACGGTGGCGGCCGCCCAACCCTTCGACCCAGACAAGGCGCTCGCCGCGCCTCGATAGGCTGCCGACGCCGTTGCCGCCTCTTGCACGGCCCTGCCGGCCGGCGCGGCAGGAGCCGCGCCAATGCCGCGTTCTCAGATGTCGAGGTCGGCCCCTTCAGCGAAGGCCGCGCGCTCGCTGATGAAGGCGAAGCGTGCCTCCGGCTTGTTGCCCATCAGGCGCTCGACCGTGTCGCCGGTGGATTCCCGGGCCTCGTCCAGGACCGCGACGCGCAGGAGCGTGCGCTTCTTCGGGTCCATGGTGGTCTCCTTGAGCTGGGCCGGCATCATCTCGCCCAGGCCCTTGAACCGCCCGATCTCGACCTTGCCGCCCTTGAATACCGTCTTGGTGATCCTCTCCCGATCGGCGTCGTCGCGGGCATAGGCCACCTTCGAGCCCTGCTGAAGCCGATAGAGCGGCGGGATCGCGAGGTAGAGGTGCCCGCGGTCGATCAGCTTCGGCATCTGCCGGTAGAAGAAGGTGATCAGCAGCGAGGCGATGTGGGCGCCGTCGACGTCGGCGTCCGTCATTATGATCACCTTGTCGTAGCGCAGGTCCGCCTCGCGGAACGCCGTGCCGGTACCGCAGCCGAGCGCCAGGGTGAGATCCGAGATCAGCTGGTTGGCGCCGAGCTTGTCCCGGCTCGCCGAGGCGACGTTCAGGATCTTGCCGCGCAACGGCAGGATCGCCTGGGTCGCCCGGTCGCGGGCCTGCTTGGCCGAGCCGCCGGCCGAGTCGCCCTCGACGATGAAGATCTCCGAGCCCGCGGTGCCGGCGGCCGAGCAGTCGGCGAGCTTCCCGGGCAGGCGCAGCTTCCGGGTGGCGCTCTTGCGGGCGACCTCCTTCTCTTGGCGGCGGCGCAGGCGCTCCTCGGCCCGGTCGATCACCCAGTCGAGCAGCTTGTTGGCCTGGGCGGGGGAGGCGGCGAGCCAGTGGTCGAAGGCGTCGCGCACCGCCGTCTCGACGATGCGCTGCGCCTCGACGGTGGCGAGCTTGTCCTTGGTCTGGCCCTGGAATTCGGGCTCGCGGATGAACACCGAGAGCATCGACGCGCAGGTCGCCATGACGTCGTCCGTGGTGACGGCCGTCATGCGCTTGGCCTGGTTCACCCGCTCGGCGTGCTCGCGCAGGCCCCGGAGCAGGGCGACTCGTAAGCCCGCCTCGTGGGTGCCACCCTCGGGCGTGGGGATCGTGTTGCAGTAGGAATGCGAGATCCCGTCCTCGGCGACCATCCAGGCCACCGCCCATTCCAGCGACCCGTGCGAGCCCGGCTTGGTGATCTTGCCGAAGAACATGGCGTCGGTAACGAGGTCCTTGCCGTCGATGTCCCGGGCGAGGTAGTCGCGCAGGCCGTCGGGGAAGCGGTGCACGGCCTCGGCCGGGACGTCCGCGAGCCCCTCCAGGAGGGCCGGGGCGCAGCGCCAGCGGATCTCGACGCCGCCGAACAGGTAGGCCTTCGAGCGCGCCATCTTGAACAGGCGGCGCGGGTCGAACTTCAACGAGCCGAAGATCTGCGCGTCCGGGTGGAAGCGGACCCGGGTGCCGCGCCGGTTCTGCACCCGGCCCACCAGCTCCAGGGATCCCTGCGCATGACCGCGCGAGAAGGTCTGGCGATACAGGGTCTGGTTGCGGGCCACCTCGACCTCGAGCAGGTCGGAGAGCGCGTTCACCACCGAGATGCCGACGCCGTGCAGGCCGCCCGAGGTCTCGTAGACCTTCGAGTCGAACTTACCGCCGGCGTGCAGCGTGGTCATGATGACCTCCAGCGCCGACTTGCCGGGGAATTTCGGATGCGGGTCGACCGGGATGCCGCGGCCGTTATCGGTGACCACGAGGGCGCCGGTCTCCTCCAGCTCCACCTCGATGAAGCTGGCGTGCCCCGCCACCGCCTCGTCCATGGAATTGTCGATCACTTCGGCGAAGAGGTGGTGCAGCGCCCGCTCGTCGGTGCCGCCGATATACATGCCGGGGCGGCGCCGGACCGGCTCCAGTCCCTCCAGCACCTCGATATCGGAGGCCGTGTAGCCGGAATCGGGCTCGGCCGCCGCCAGCGCGGTCACCGAGGCCGTGGCGTCCAGGCGCCGGCGCGGCTCAGGCGCGCGAGACGGGGATGCCGGGGCAGCCGCCTTGCCGCCCGGCCCGAAGAGGTCGCGGGCCGGATCGCTCACGCGCGGCCCCCGCGGACGCGCCGCATCGGCCGGATCGGGTTCGCGCAGACTTTTCTGGGATCGTGATGCATGCGCCTTCATCCCCGCACGATAGCGGAACAAATCATAAACATCAAAGCCGTTCGCCCACGGGCGACGCGACCGCATCATCGCATGCTGCGCCGCCGCGAGCGAGTGCCCGAGGCCCATCGAGTCCCGGGACGGCAGGGCCGTCCGTCATCACGACGTTGCACAACGATGGGTTAAGGCTTTCCCGTGACCCACCCGTCCGGCATCCACAGGCCGCCGCCGGAACGGGACGGGACGATCGACGTTGGTGGCGGAGATAAATCTTGACCGTGGTCAGGGAGCCGCAGTCCATGAGCGATGCCGCGATTGAGGCCCGCCGCCTGACATTGATCCGCTTCGAGCACGCGGCCGGCGCCGCCTTCGGCTGCGACGACGATGCCACCGGCGTGCCACCCGGCCGGACCCTGGTGAACGCCACCACCATCGCCCTGGCGACCTTCGCGACAGCCCTGGCGGCAACCATCACGTATCTGGTCTGAGCCGACGGGCGGGGTTTTCCGCAGCGGCAGGAGACGACCGGCCGCCGTGTCGGCACGCCCCCGTCTGGGCGACCGCTCGGACACCGGGATTGCCGGCGCCCGATAGCGTCAGCCAGCGCCTGTCTTCTTCACCGGTGCCTTCTTCGCCACAGGCTTCTTCGCAGCAGTCTTTTTGGCGGCCGGCTTGTCGCCGCTCGCGGCACGCGCGGATGTCTTGCGAACCGCCCCGCGCTTGGCCGGCTTACCGCCCCCCGAGGCGCGCTTGGCATTCACCAGGGCGATAGCCTCGTCCAGGGTCAACGCCTCGGCGCTCATGGTCTTCGGCAACGTGGCGTTCACCTCGCCGTCCGTGACATAGGGGCCGTACTTGCCGGCCTTGACCACGAGGTCGCGGCCGCTGGCCGCGTCCGTGCCGAGCGGCCGGCCGGGATCGGCGGCCGGACGGCCGCGACCGCCGCCCTGCTCCTTGGCGACGATCAGGTCGATGGCGCGGTTGCCGCCGATCTCCAGCACGTCGTCGTCCTTGCCGAGGTTGGCATAAGTCTTCCCGTGCTGCACGTAGGGTCCGAAGCGGCCGAGATTGGCCAGGATCGGCTCGCCGGTCTCGGGATGGCGCGCCACCTCGCGGGGCAGCGCCAGCAGCGCCAGCCCCTTCTCCAGATCCACCGCCGAGGGGCTGAGCCCCTTCGGCAGCGACGAGCGCTTCGGCTTCTCCGCACCCTTCTCGGTGGAGGCCTCGCCGAGTTGCAGGAACGGCCCGAATCGGCCGTCGCGGAGCGTCACCGGCAGGCCGGTCTTGGGATCGTTGCCGAGCACCCGCACGCCGGGCTGGCCACCCTCGGCCGAGGAACCGTCCCCGTCGCCCTCGACGCCCGAGGCCGAGAGCTGGCGGGTGTACTTGCACTCTGGATAGTTCGAGCAGCCGATGAAGGCGCCGAACTTGCCGAGCTTCAGCGAGAGCTGTCCCGCGCCGCAGGTCGGGCAGGTGCGCGGGTTCGAGCCGTCGCCCTTGTCGGGGAAGATGTGCGGACCGAGCAGCCCGTTCAGCGCCTCCAGCACGTCGGTGACGCGCAGCTCCTTGGTCTCGCCGATCGCCGCCGAGAAATCGCGCCAGAAGTCGCGCAGCACTGACCGCCAGTCGATCTCGGCGTTGGAAACGCGGTCGAGCTGCTCTTCGAGGTCGGCCGTGAAATCGTACTCGACATAGCGCCGGAAGAAGCTCTCCAGGAAGCCCGTGACGAGCCGCCCCTTATCCTCCGGTTGCAGCCGCTTCTTTTCGATTTTGACGTATTCGCGATCCCGCAGGGTTTGGAGAACGGCGGCGTAGGTCGAGGGCCGGCCGATGCCGAGTTCCTCCATGCGCTTCACGAGGCTCGCCTCGGAGTAGCGAGGCGGCGGCTCGGTGAAGTGCTGGGTCGAGCTGATCCGCTCGCGGGTGAGCGGGTCGCCGGCCTTCATGGGCGGCAGGCGGCGGCTCTCCTCGTCCTCCTCGTCGTCCTTGCCCTCCTGGTAGAGGGTCAGGAAGCCGTCGAACTTCACCACCTGGCCGGTGGCGCGCAGGTCGATCTGCCGCGGGCCGACCTTCGCGGTGACGTCCACGGTGGTCCGCTCCAGCTCGGCCGATTCCATCTGGCTCGCCATGGTGCGGGTCCAGATCAGGTCGTAGAGCTTGGCCTGCTCGGGCTCCAAGTGCCGTGCCACCGCCTTCGGCAGGCGGCCCATGTCGGTCGGCCGCACCGCCTCGTGGGCCTCTTGGGCGTTCTTGGCCTTGACGCTGTACTTGCGCGGCACGTCGGGCACGTAGCGGTCGCCGAACTCCTTGCCGATCACCCGGCGGGCGTCCTGGATCGCCTCCGGCGCCATGTCGACGCCGTCGGTCCGCATGTAGGTGATGATGCCGACCGTCTCGCCGCCGACATCGACGCCCTCGTAGAGGCGCTGGGCGACCCGCATGGTCTGGGCCGGCGCCATCCCGAGTTTTCGCGAGGCCTCCTGCTGCAGGGTCGAGGTCGTGAACGGCGGCTGCGGGTGGCGCTTGGCGGGCTTCGCCTCGACGCTCGCCACATGGAAGGTCGCGAGCTCCAGGTCACGCTTGAAGGCGGCCGCCTCGTCGCCGGAGCCGACGTCGAGGCGCTGGATCCGCTTGCCGTCGGCGCCCACGAGGCGGGCCTCGAAGGTCGCGCCGTCGGCGGTCGTCAGCGTGGCGATGAGCGTCCAGTACTCGCGCGGCTTGAACCGCTCGATCTCCATCTCGCGCTCGACGACGAGGCGCAGCGCCACCGACTGCACGCGCCCGGCCGAGCGGGCGCCCGGGAGCTTGCGCCACAGGACTGGCGACAGGTTGAAGCCGACGAGGTAGTCGAGTGCCCGGCGCGCCAGGTAAGCGTCGACCAGCGCCTGGTCGATCTCCCGCGGCTTGCGCATCGCCGCCTCGACCGAGGCCTTGGTGATGGCGTTGAAGGTCACGCGCTCGACCGGGATGCCCTTGAGGGCCTTGCGGGCGGTGAGCGCCTCCAGCACGTGCCAGGAGATCGCCTCGCCCTCACGGTCGGGGTCGGTGGCGAGGATTAGCCTGTCGGCGCCCTTGACCGCCTTGGCGATCTCGGAGACCCGGCTCGCCCCGCGGTCGGCAAGCTCCCAGACCATGTGGAAATCCTGTTCGGGATCCACGGAGCCGTCCTTGGCCGGCAGGTCTCGGATATGCCCGAAGGAGGCGATGACTTCATAGTCGCGGCCGAGATACTTATTGATAGTCTTGGCTTTGGCCGGCGACTCGACGACGACGACTTTCATTCAGACCTCTGCCCCTGACGGGACCTGAGCGCGACGGACGAATTCTGATCGCAATTCGCGTGGGACATGAGCCCGCCGTCGGGCCGGGGCCGCGCGCCGGGGACAAGTGGGTCACGGGCGGCGGGTTGTCAAATGGGGTCGGTGACGCAAGCGTCGTCGGAGGGACTCGTCGTAAGCCGCGCGGGCGGCTTGCATGAACGGCACGCGAGGGCGGTCGCCGACCATCCGGCCAAGCGCAGTCAGACCCTGGCGGAATGCGAGCGCGGGGAGACGCCGCACCGAGCGCTCAGATCCCTGCGTACCACTCGTAGCCGCGATCCTCCCAGTAGCCGCCGCTGCCCTGGCCGATGCCCCCGAGCGATTCCACCATCTCGACCCGCATCACGTACTTGGCCTGCTTGTAGCCGAGCTGGCGCTCGACCCGCAGGCGCAGGGGCGCGCCGTTCGAGACCGGCAGCGGCTTGCCGTTGAGGTCGTAGGCCAGGATCGTCTGCGGGTTGAAGGCATCGTAGAGGTCGATGCTCTCGTAGTAGCGGATCGGGATCCCCGCCTGCTCGGGCTCCGGGGTCGGGCTGCCCTGGCCCCAATCGTCCGAGGGGGCATCTGTCTTGGGGGCGTCGGTGGCTGTGGCCGGGCCGCCCCAATCGTCGGCGGCGGCGAGCTGGACGTAGGCCTCGCGGACCGCGCCCGGATGGGTCGGGCGCCACAGGGACGCCCCCTGGCCGCGCCCCTTGCCCCCACCCTTGGGTCCCGCCTCGAACTCCAGCGTGTCGGCGCAGTGGAACACCGCGTAGCGCGCCTGCGGCTTGAGCCCGGCCCGCTTCAGCACCTCGGCGAGGGGGACCCCGGCCCATTGCCCGATGCAGCTCCAGCCCTCGACGCAATCGTGGCGGGTGATCTGCGTCCGCGAGGGCAGGGCGCGCAGGTCCGCGAGGCTGAGCGACAGCGGGGTCTCGACCAGCCCGTCGACGGTGAGCTTGAAGTCGGCGAATCGGTTCGCCGCGAGTGTGCGATAGGCCCGGTCCGGCGGATCGATGGAGCCGTTCGGCTTGAACCAGGGCGAGATCATCGCGGCCGGGAATTCCCGCGCCAGGGTCGCGGGCGCCATCAGCAGGCGCTGAACGTACAGGTTGGCGTCCTCGCCGAGCTTGAGGGTGCGCTGCCCCGAATCGGTCCCGGCGAACCGGTCGCAGCCGCCGAGCAGTGCGGTGCCCATCAGGCCGGCGCCGGCGGTGAGGAGCTTGCGGCGGTGGAGGATCATCGCGCGGTCTCCCGGTCACGGCCGAGGCTGAACCAGCCGGTGATCATGCCGCGCATGTTGTTGGCGAGGCCGGAAACCACCACGAGCACCACGTGGACGACCACGAACAGCACGATCAGGCCGGCGGCGATGAAGTGGACGCTGCGCGCCGATTGCCGGCCGCCGAACAGTTCCGTCAGCCAGGGCCAGGCGGCATCCATCCCGGGCGACATGGCGAGCCCCGCCAGCACCATCGCGGGCAGCAGGCCCAGCACCAGGACGAGATAGGTGAGCTTCTGGATGACGTTGTAGCGCTTGGCTTCCGTACCCTCGGGGAAGCGCAGCAGCAGGTGCTCCTTCACGGATCCGCCGAAGTCGCGGATCTGGTCGCCGTCCGGGATCAGCCGGCGGCGGAGCTGGCCGCTGAACAGACCGTAGAGGAGATAGACGGCGCCGTTGATCACCAGCAGCCACGCGAACAGGAAGTGCCAGCGCCGCCCGGTAGCGAGATCCTGGTCGGCCGGCAGCGTCGCCCAGGACGGGAAGGCCCGCTCCGTCTCGGTGCCGCCGTCCCGGGACAGGCCGAGCACGCCAGTCGTGTCGAAGCTGTGCGTGCCGACGGTCACGACGCCGCGGGTCTCGCCGTCGCGGCCCTGATTGCTCGTGATGGCGAGCGCCGGGGTGTCGAAGGTCGACGTCGCGCCCCAGTAGAGCGCCGGGTGGGCGTTGAAGATCTGCAGGCCGCTCATCAGCAGCACGAGGAGCACTGCGGCGTTGATCCAGTGCGCCAGCCGGATCACCAGCGGGTGGCGATAGAACCAGCGGCGCCCCTTCCGGTCGACGGTCTCGGGGGCTTCGAGGGCAGGGGAGGCGGCCAAGCGTCAGGATCCCGGTCATGCGGCACCGGGCCGGGAGCGGTACGGCTCCCGACCGTTCGGGCCAATACGTGGCGCGGGTCGCGCCGGTTACCATCCGCCGGCAAAAAACGCCGCAGCCGCCCCGCCGCAGCCGCCCCTTGGCCTCACCTCGGGAAACGGCTGCACCCATGGGACCACGCGGTTGATCACGGAGCGCGACGCGCCCCCTCTCCCGTGCGGGAGAGGGTTGGGGTGCGGGACGAGACGCTTCAGGATGGAGCACGTCGGAGACGCAGGTTCAGGCGCGTCTCTTTGTTGACAGTTCTCATCCTTCACCCTGTCCCTCTCCCGCACGGGAGAGGGGACCCGCGCGTCCTCCTGCCGCCGATTGCGCCAGCCGGAGCCTCAGAACCATGTCGCCCGTGGCTATTGTGGGACGGAGCACACGCCGCGGATAGAACGGAGATGTCTGCGACACAGCCTTGCCCCCGGGCGCGCCGCACCTACACCCGGCCCTCATCATGACGACGCCCGCGCCCCCGGCCTTCCCGCACCGGCACCTCCTCGGCATCGAGGGCCTGACCCGGCCCGACATCGAAGTGCTGCTCGACGCCGCCGAATCCGCCGTCGACATCTCGCGGCAGGTGGAGAAGAAGCGCACGACCCTGCGGGGCCGCACGCAGATCAACCTGTTCTTCGAGCCCTCGACGCGGACGCAATCGTCCTTCGAACTCGCCGGCAAGCGCCTCGGCGCCGACGTCATGAACATGTCGGTGGCCTCGTCCTCGGTGAAGAAGGGCGAGACCCTGATCGACACCGCGGCGACGCTGAACGCCATGCGGCCCGACATCATCGTGGTCCGCCACGAATCGGCCGGCGCGGTCCATCTCCTCGCCCGCAAGGTCGACTGCGCGGTGGTCAATGCCGGCGACGGCGCCCACGAGCATCCGACCCAGGCGCTGCTCGACGGGCTGACGATCCGGCGCAACAAGGGCCGGATCGAAGGGCTTCAGGTGGCGATCTGCGGCGACGTCCTGCATTCGCGTGTGGCGCGCTCCAACATCATCCTGCTGCAGGCGATGGGCGCGCGGGTCCGCCTGATCGCCCCCTCGACGCTGCTGCCCGCCGGACTCGAGCGCTTCGGCGTCGAGACCTTCACGGACATGCGCAAGGGGCTGGTGGGCTGCGACATCGTGATGATGCTGCGCCTCCAGCGGGAGCGCATGAACGGCTCGTTCGTGCCCTCCGTGAAGGAGTATTTCCGCTATTTCGGCCTCGATGCAGAGAAGCTGGCGCTGGCCAAGCCCGACGCCCTGGTGATGCATCCCGGCCCGATGAACCGCGGCGTCGAGATCTCTTCGGAGATCGCCGACGGGGCGCAATCGCTGATCCGCGAGCAGGTCGAGATGGGCGTCGCCGTGCGCATGGCCGTTCTGGAGGCGCTGGCGCGGCACCTGCCGAACGGGTGAGACCCGGACAAAGCCGGGCGGCCTTCACCCGCCCCGCTTGCCCGCAGGGCGGCTCTGACGCAGTTTCCTGCCGAAATCCGGCCCTGATCTGTATAAGGGGCCGTCGTAACATGCAGATCGCTTCATGACCGCCTACACGCTCGCCGACCTCGCCGCCCTCGTGGCGAGCCGCGCCGGGACCGATCCGGCCACCTCCTACACCGCCAAGCTCCTGTCCGAGGGACCCGCCAAGGCGGCCAAGAAGCTCGGCGAGGAGGCGGTGGAGGCGGCGATCGCGGCCGTGCAGGGCGACAAGACCGGCCTGCGGAACGAGGCTGCGGACGTGCTCTACCACCTCGTGGTGCTGCTCCGAGCGGGCGGCGTGGAACTCGACGCCGTGATGGCCGAGCTGGAACGGCGCACCGCCCAGAGCGGCATCGCCGAGAAGGCCGCGAGGCGCCACGCGTGAACGCGGCCGCGCTGCCGGGCTCGGTCGAGGCGATCCTCGAAGCGTCGGACCGGCTCTCGCCCTATCGCCGCTTCAGCCGGGAGGAATGGGCGCAGCTGCGCGCCGATACGCCGCTCACCCTCAAGCAGGAGGATCTGGAGCGGCTGCAATCGATCAACGACCCGATCTCGGTCGAGGAGGTGGAGGCGATCTACCTGCCGCTGTCACGCCTGCTCGCCCTGTACGTCGCGGCGACCCAGGGGCTGTTCAAGGCGACGCAGCGCTTCCTGATGGCCGAGCGCGAGACCAAGGCCCCTACATCATCGGGCTCGCCGGGTCGGTGGCGGTGGGCAAGTCGACCACGGCCCGCATCCTGACCGCCCTGCTGGCGCGCTGGCCCAACACCCCGAAGGTCGACCTCGTCACCACCGACGGCTTCCTGCTGCCCAACGCCGAACTCGCCGCCAACGGCCTGATGGAGCGGAAGGGATTCCCCGAGAGCTACGACACCGCCGCGCTCCTGCGCTTCCTCCACGACGTGAAGGCCGGCCACAAGCGCGTGACCGCGCCGCTCTACTCGCACCTCGTCTACGACCGGGTGCCCGGGGAGGAGCGGGTGGTGGAGAGCCCCGACATCCTGATCGTCGAGGGGTTGAACGTGCTCCAGCCCGCCCGCCTGCCGCGGGACGGCACAGCGATCCCGTTCGTCTCCGACTTCTTCGACTTCTCGATCTATCTCGACGGCCACGAGGACGACCTGCACCGCTGGTACGTCACCCGCTTCATGAAGCTGCGCCAGACCGCCTTCCGCGACCCGCGCTCCTACTTCCGGAAATATGCCGAGATCGCCGAGAATGAGGCGCTCGACACCGCCGACCGGCTCTGGACCACGATCAACCTGCCGAACCTGCGCGAGAACATCGTGCCGACGCGCCAGCGGGCGAGCCTGATCCTCACCAAGGGCGCGAGCCACCGGATCGAGAGCGTGGCGTTGCGGCGGCTGTGAACCGATGCAAGACCGATCGCGTGATCGGCTCGCATGAAGACCGAACCTCCGTCATCACGAGCGAAGCGAAGTGACCCAGGGCAGCGCGACGTTCGGGGTCATGTCGCCGACCCTGGATTGCTTCGCTTCGCTCGCAAGGACGTGAACGACCAAGCCCAGGCGCATCACGCGAACGGAAACTCCGCCTCCGCTAGATACGGGCCGCCGCCGGTCGAGTCTTTCGCCGAGAACAGCGTCACCCGGTCCACGACGAACGACAGCGGCGTGAAGACCGGCGCCTGCGAGAGGTACATCGCCGTCGCCTCCGGCGTCGCGTCGCGCCGTAGGCGGGCCAGGGTGACATGCGGGGTGAACTTCCGCCGTTCCGGCTCGAGTCCGGCGCGGCGCACAAGCCGTTCCTGCTCGGCCTGGAGATCGGTGAGCGCCGGGTCGGCCGTCACCGCGGCGTAGAGCGCCCGCGGCTTGTCCCCGCCGAAGATGCCGAGGCCGTCGAGCGTCACCGTCAGGGGCGGGCGCACCCGCATCTCGGCGAGCGCCTCAACCACGTCCTCGGCCACGGTCGCCTCGACGTCGCCGAGGAAGCGCAAGGTGACGTGGAAATCACCGGGCTCGATCCACCGGGCACCGTGCAGGCCGCCCTGGTAGGCCTTGAGGACGTCGGCGACCTCCGGTGGGACGGCGAGCGCCGTGAACAGGCGCGGCATCAGCGTAAGGATCCCTGACGGAGGCGGTCGAGGAACGCGTTGACCGTCGGCAGCATGCGCGCCGCGATGGTCTCCACGCCCTCCCGGTTCGGGTGCAGCATGTCGTCGAGGTGCAGCCCGCGATCGCCGACGATCCCGTCGAGGAAGAACGGGTAGAGGGTCAGTCCGTAGCGCTTGGCAAGGTCCGGGTAGATCGCGTCGAACCGCGCCTTATAGTCCGGCCCGAGATTGGGGGCGGCCTGCATCCCGGCGAGCAGAACCGGGATGCCCCGGGCCTTCAGCCGCTCGATGATCGCGGACAGCGCCCCTTCGGTCACCTTCGGGTCGGTGCCGCGCAACATGTCGTTGGCGCCGAGTTCGAGGATCACGCCGGCCGTCCCGTCCGGCACCGACCAGTCGACGCGGTCGAGGCCGCCGGTGGCGGTGTCGCCGGAGACGCCGGCATTGGCCACCGTCACGGCCTCGCCCTTGGCCTTGAGCATCCGCTCCAGCACGGTTGGGAAGGCTGCATCGCTGGGCAGGCGGTAGCCGGCGGTCAGGCTGTCGCCGAGGGCGACGAGCTTGACAGGCTCGCCCGGAGCGGCCTGCGCCACCGTCACGAAAGGGACCACCAAGAGCGTTAGCGCTGCGGCAAACAGGGCCGTGCGCCGGAACACGGCGCCGCCGTCATGGCGCGGCCCCAATGCGGAACCCATATCGCGGTGCACCCGCGGCCCGTGCAGCCAAGATCGAAGCCAACCGAGGACCTCGCGCGCCATGCTCGTCATCGCCCACAGATCGGCCTGCCCGTGAGCCAAGGCAAGATGCAGCGCCCGCCCGCGATCGCGCTCTCGGACATCGATCTCAGCCTCGGCCGCGGCGCAGCCCGGGTTCACATCCTGCGCGGCATCTCGCTCACCGTCGACCGCGGCGAGGCGGTGGGCCTCGTCGGCCCCTCGGGCTCCGGCAAGTCGACGCTGCTGATGGTCATGGCCGGGCTGGAGCGGCCGGATTCCGGCGGCGTCGTGATCGAGGACACTGACCTCGTCCGCCTCGACGAGGACGCCCTGGCCCGGTTCCGGGGCCGGCGCATCGGCATCGTGTTCCAGGCGTTCCACCTCGTGCCGACCATGACGGCGCTGGAGAACGTGGCGCTGCCGCTGGAACTCGCCGACCGGCCCGGTGCCCATGAGCGGGCGCGCGCCGAGTTGGAGGCGGTCGGCCTCGGGCACCGGCTGCACCATTACCCGGCGCAGCTTTCCGGCGGCGAGCAGCAGCGCGTTGCCATCGCCCGGGCGGTCGCCCCCGATCCGGCGATCCTGGTGGCCGACGAGCCCACCGGCAACCTCGACGAGGCCACCGGCCGGCAGATCGTCGACCTCCTGTTCCGGCTCAAGCGCGACCGCGGAGCGACGCTGGTGCTCGTCACCCACGACAACGGCCTCGCCCGGCTGTGCGACCGCACCGTGCGCCTGCGCTCGGGGCAGATCGAGGAGGCGGTGACCGCCTGATGCACGGCACGATCACCCGGCCCGACCCCGCGCCCCGCCGGATCCCGCTCACCCTGCGCCTCGCGTTGCGAGAGCTGCGCGCCGGCCTGGGCGGCTTCGCGGTGTTCCTCGCCTGCATCGCGCTGGGGGTCATGGCCATCGCGGGCGTCGCGTCGATCTCGCGCTCGCTGTCGGACGGGCTCGGCCGAGAGGGCCGCCGGATCCTCGGGGGCGACCTCGCCTACAACCTGATCAACCGCGAGGCGACCGGCGCGGAGAAGCAGGCCCTCGCGAAGGAAGGCCGGCTCGACGTCGTCGCCTACCTGCGCGCCATGGCCGTCGCCGGCAGCGGCGATGCGGCCCTCGTCGAGCTGAAGGCCGTCGACCCGGCCACCTATCCGGCGGCGGGCGACCTCGCCACCGATCCGCCAGGCCGGCTCGCCGACCTCCTGGCGGAGAGGGACGGGGCGCCGGGGGCGCTCGCCGACCCGGCCCTGCTCACGCGGCTCGACGTGAAGGTCGGCGACCGGATCGCGCTCGCCGGACACGAGGTGGCGATCCGGGGCACCATCGTGTCGGAGCCCGACAAGATCGCCGGCGGGATCGGGTTCGGGCCGCGGCTGATGATTTCGGAGCCGACGCTCCGCGCCACCGGCCTCGTCCAGCCGGGCAGCCTCAACCGTTGGAGCTACCGGATCCTCCTGCCGCCCGGCGCGCCGGATGCCGATCTCGACGCCGCCCAGGCGCGCATCCGCGCGGCGACGCCGGAAGCCGGCTGGGAAATCCGGTCGCGCTCCAACGCCGACCCGCGCTTTTCCAAGAGCATCGAGCGATTCACCCAGTTCCTGACCCTGGTGGGCCTTACGGCGCTGATCGTCGGCGGCGTCGGCGTCGGCAATGCCGTCCACGCCTTCGTGGAGCGCAAGCGGGCCTCGATCGCGACCCTCAAGAGCGTCGGCGCGCCGGGCTCGCAGGTGGTCGCCCTCTACCTGACGCAGGTAATGCTGATCGCCGGTCTCGGCACCCTGATCGGCCTCGTGGTCGGCGCGAGCCTGCCCTTCGTCCTGGACGCGCTGTTTTCGGCCGACCTGCCGCTGCCGCTGAACCCGACCCTTGCCCCGGGCGAGCTGGCCCTTGCCGCCGCCTACGGGCTGATCACCGCCTTCGCCTTCGCGATCACGCCGCTGGGCCGTGCCCACGACGTGCCGGTGTCCGGCCTGTTCCGCGACACGGTCGATCCCGCCCGGGTCAGCCCGCGCTGGCGGTACCGGATCTGGCTGGCCTTGAGCCTCGCGGCGCTGGTCGGCCTGTCGGTGGCGACCGCCTTCGACCGGCGCGTGGCACTGGTCTTCATCGCCGCGGCCGCCATCGCCTTCGGCCTGCTGCACGGGGTGGCGCTCGGCCTGATGGCGCTCGCCCGGCGCCTGCCGCACCCGCGCTGGCCTGCGCCGCGGATGGCGCTCGCCAACCTCCACCGGCCCGGGGCGCTGACCCCCGCCATCGTCCTGTCGCTCGGCCTCGGCGTGACGCTCCTCGTCACCCTGAGCCTGATCGACGCCAATGTCCGCCGCACGATCAGCGCGACCCTCCCGGCGCGGGCGCCGAACCTGTTCTTCCTCGACATCCCGTCGCGGGACGCGGGCGCGTTCCGGGACTTCCTAGCGCGCTCGGCCCCGAACGGGAAAATCGAGGACGTGCCAATGATGCGCGGCCGGATCGTCGCCCTGAACGGCGTGCCGGCGAGCAAGATCCGCCCTCCGGAGGATGCCGCCTGGGTGCTCGACGGCGACCGGGGCATCACCTACGCCGACACAGTGCCGGACGGCTCCAGTCTCACAGAGGGCGCGTGGTGGAGCGCCGAGCAGGGCGCCAAGCCCCTCGTCTCCTTCGAGGCCGACCTCGCCCGCCAGCTCGGCCTCAAGCTCGGCGACACCGTCACCGTCAACGTGCTCGGCCGCGACCTCACCGCGACGATCTTCAACCTCCGCCGGGTGGAATGGCGCAACCTCGGCATCAACTTCGTGATGGTGTTCTCGCCCGGCACCTTCCGGGGCGCGCCGCATTCCGACCTCGCCACGCTGACGCTGCCGGGCGGCACGGATGCGGGGGCCGAGAACCGCATCCTGCGCGATGTCGCAAAGGCCTTCCCGTCGGTGAGCGCCGTCCGGGTCAAGGATGCCCTCGACGCCATCGGCGACCTCGTCGGCCGGCTGGTCCTGGCCATCCGCGGGGCGAGCGCGGTGGCGGTCCTGGCGAGCCTGTTCGTTCTGGCGGGCGCCATCGCGGCCAGTCACCGGGCGCGGCTCTACGACGCCGTGGTGCTCAAGGTGCTGGGCGCCAGCCGGTCCCGGCTGCTCGCGGCCTACGCCATCGAGTACGCCGCCCTGGGTCTCGCCACCGCCCTGTTCGGCCTCGCCGCCGGGAGCCTCGCCGGCTGGGTGATCGTCGCCAAGGTCATGCACCTCGACTTCCGGCTGGACCTGTCGGGGGCGCTGGTCGCGGCCCTCGCTGCGGTGGCGCTGGCGATCCTGCTCGGCCTCGCCGGGACGTGGCGGATCCTGGGTCAGAAACCCGCCCCGTACCTGCGGCAGATCTGAGGGGCGCGCCGGGGGAGCGGACCGCCTGCGGGCTGCTTCGGGAATCACCGAGAAAGAGCGCCCCCCGATCGATCCGATCGGGAGGCGCGGCATCCCATGTCACGTCGGACCGTTGATTCCGCCACGCCGTCCCGTGCTCACGCGGCGCGGACAGTGGCGAGGAAGCGCTCGACCTCCGCCCCGAGATGCTCGGATTGGCGCGACAGCTCGGAGGCCGCCGACAGCACCTGGTTGGCGGCCGCCCCCGTCTCCTCCGAGGCCTGCGCCACGCCGGCGATGTTGCTCGTCACCTCACCCGCACCCATGGCCGCCTGGCTGACGTTGCGCACGATCTCCTGCGTGGCCGCCCCCTGCTGCTCCACGGCCGCCGCGATGCTGGTGGCGACGGCGTCGATCTCCCGGATCTGGCCGGTGATCCCGCCGATGGCGGTGACGGCCTGCTGCGTGACGCCCTGCACCTCGCCGATCTGCCGGGCGATCTCCTGGGTGGCCTTGGCGGTCTGCTCGGCGAGGGCCTTCACTTCCGAGGCGACCACCGCGAATCCGCGGCCGGCGGCGCCGGCCCGCGCCGCCTCGATGGTGGCGTTGAGCGCCAGCAGGTTGGTCTGGCCGGCGATGCCCGAGATCATCCCCACCATGTCGCCGATCCGGGCCGAGGTGGCCTGCAGCGCCTGGACCAGGCTCACGGTCTGGTCAGCCTGGCTCACCGCCGACTGGGCCAGCCGAGCCGAGCCGAATACCTGCCGGCCGATCTCCTGCACGGAGGAACCCAGCTCCTCGGTGGTGCCATTCCTGGAAACTCCCGGGGATCCCGCAATAGGCTGACAGATAAAGATTATTTCGGAGGCCAAGTCCTCCGAGGTGCTCTGGCGTTCCCCCAAATCCGCGTTTACGGTGTGGGTAGAAGCGCGGGTGAAGATCCTATGCAGGGTAAGCTCACGGCCCTTGGTGTGGCTCGGCTGAAGACGCCAGGGATGTACGGCGACGGCCACGGCCTTTGGCTTCAGGTGACCGGCAAGGGCGGGAAGAGCTGGATCCTCCGGTACAAGATCGCCGGCCGGGCGCGCGAGATGGGCCTCGGATCGTGCGCCACCTGGTCACTCGCCGAAGCCCGCGAGCGTGCGCGCGAGTGCCGGAAGCTGACCTCCGAGGGCGTCGACCCCATCGAGGTGCGCAAGGTGAAGCGCCAAGAGGCGGCTCTGGAGGCCGCGAAGGCCATCACCTTCCGCACCTGCGCCGAGGGCTACATCGAGGCCCACAAGGCCGGTTGGCGCAACGCCATCCACGCGGCGCAGTGGCCATCCTCCCTGGAGAACCACGTCTATCCGGCGATCGGTGACCTGCCGGTGCAGGCGATCGACACCGCCTCCGTGATGAAGGTGCTGGAGCCGATCTGGACGACGCGATCAGAGACGGCGACGCGGGTCAGGGCTCGGATAGAGTCAGTACTCGATTGGGCGGCCACGCATGGCTATCGGCGCGGTGAGAACCCTGCGCGCTGGCGCGGGCACCTGCAGAACCTTCTCCCGAAGCGGTCGAGGGTGAAGCGGGTGCAGCACTACGCGGCGCTTCCGTTCAAGGAGATGCCTGCCTTCATGGCCGGCCTGCGAGGCCAGGACTCGATCCCGGCGCGGGCGCTGGAGTTCACGATCCTGACCGCCGCACGCTCAGGCGAGGCGCTGGGCACCCGCTGGTCCGAGATCGACATGGACGCCGGGATCTGGACCATACCGGCCGAGCGGATCAAATCCGGGGTTGAGCATCGGGTGCCCCTGTCGGTGCCCGCCTTGGCCATCCTGGCGAAGATGCGCGGCCACAACGGCACGTACGTCTTTCCCGGCAGCCGAAGCCGACGTCCCCTCACGGACAAGATGGCGCGCGACGTCCTTGTGAAGATGGACCGAGCCGGACTGACGGTTCACGGCTTCCGATCGTCGTTCCGAGACTGGGCGGGCGAGTGCACCGCATTCCCGCGCGACCTCGCTGAGATGGCGCTGGCGCACACCGTCGGCGACGCGACTGAGCGGGCCTACCGGCGGGGCGACCTGTTTGAGAAGCGGCGCGAGCTGATGGATGCTTGGGCCGCATATTCAGGGGGCGATGCGTGAGCACAAAACTCCCCGACTATGAGCAGCGTCGCACGCTGATTGAGGAAGCGTTTCGCAACACCTTGAAGCTGGATGACTCTCCCGAAACCCAGATGCGCGTCACTCTAGCCGCTGAAGCTCTCTCTCGGATGGTTGATCCGGAGATGACCTATCCCAACGCCTTCAAAGATCTGGGTGGTACGAAGGTCAAGAAAGAGCTGCAGCGCTTTGCTACGCAGGTTCACGCACTGAGATCAACGCTACACTCGCTCCACAGGGCAACCATCGTCCGGTTGGCTGACAATCACATCATGCGCAGCGACATCGAAGAGGCGCTTTACAATGTAGAGGTCGCCTTTAATCCCCTTGAAGGTCTTGCTGATCGAATGGCTTCCATCGAGACGGCAGATATTGCGGCGCCCACGAGAGGAAAGAGCACGCTCCGAGCCCGGGCAGTCTCTTCGCAAGTGGGATTGCAGTACAAGATAGTCTTAGGCAGAGATCCGACTATTACGACCAACCCAACCGATAATTCCAAGTCTGGGAAATTCATTGAGCTACTGTCTGCTGTTTTCAATATTTTGTCCGTGGAAGGCAGCGCAATTCAAAGAGCCGAAGAAACAGCGGATCGCCTAAAGGCATGGCGGGATCAGCAGAAAGCAAAAACACCAAATCCCCCTTTGAAGGGGCTTAGCCGGTAGCCCTAGTATTCCGACGTTCCCAGGCATTTCGCGGGACCGACTAAGGGATAACCGTCATGAACTACAGTGTTCAGGCGGCGCAGGGAGACCTGCGCGCGTCAACGGGGAAGCTTTTGCATCGTCGCCTCGACGCTCAGCACACCCTCAGCGTCAGCAACACCACGTTCCATCGGCTGGTCGAGCAGGGGAAGCTGAAGGTCGTTCACATCGGCCGGTCGAGCTTCGTCACGGACGAAAGCTTGCGCACCTACGTGGCGTCACTGGTGAAGGAGGCCGCCTGAGCCATGAAGCAGAAAACCCGCGCACAGCGCGGGCTGCGGCGGGTCTCTGAAAGTATCTTCCGGCAAGTCGACACACACAGAGATACGACAGCCCAAGCGCTTCGGCAAGACTATCTCGCGAGCCGGTTTGGATTGACGCCGTCTATGGCGAGCGTCGTCGCGGAGCTGGCGTTTAACGTCACAGATCGTTGGGGGCGCGCGTGAGCGCTCCCTCCCTGCACTCAACTTATCAGGCGGGCCGGATAAAGCGGTCCCGTCGCACAGCAGCCCAGGTCGGGCAGCTTGAGCAGCAAATCCTCGACGTGCTCGCCGAGGACCACCCGCAGTCGGTTCGCCACGTCTTCTACCGGATGACGGATCCGCGCCTGCCTGAGCCGGTCGAGAAGACCGATGCGGGCTACGCGCAGGTTCAGGACCGGATCGTGAAGATGCGCCGCGCCGGCAGCCTGCCCTACGGCTGGATCACCGACGCGACCCGCCGCGGGTACTTCGTGGATACGTTCTCCGGCACAGGCGACTTCCTGCGCCGGGTGCAGGGCTTTACCGGGCCGACCTCTGGCAGATGGCCCATCACTATGTAGAGGTCTGGACCGAGAGTCGGTCGATCGCCGGCACGATCCAGGGCGACTGCGAGGAGCTTGCCGTCAGCCTGTACCCGTGCGGCGGGTTCTCCTCGATTTCGCTCGCCTACCAGGCCGCCGAGAGCATCAACGCCCGCCGCGACGGCAAACCGGTAGTGATCTTCTACATCGGCGACTTCGACCCGGCCGGTGTGCTGATCGACGTGGCGCTGGAGCGCGAGCTGCGCAGCCACCTCCGGGCCGACGTGGACATGACGTTCACCCGACTCGGCATCACCCTGGAGCAGATCGAGTTTTACGGCCTGCCCGGCAAACCCCGGAAGGCCGGCGATCGGCGGGCACCCCACGTCCGCGAGACGGTCGAGGCCGAAGCCATGCCGGCCGGCATCCTGCGCCGACTTCTGCGAGCCGAAATCGAGGCCCTGCTTCCGACCGACGCCCTGGCCGTGGCGCGCGTCGCGGAGGAGTCGGAGCGCGCGCTGATCGGCCGGATCTCAGACATGCTTCAGGAGGACCGGGTATGAACGCGCCGATCCGCAATACGGAGCGGGCGGCCATGACCGCCCATACCTTCGACGCCGTCGCGGACGCTGCCGGCATTGCCGAGGCCTACGCTCGCACGGCCGCCGAGTTCGCGGCCATCGGCGACGCCAAGGGGCTCGCCTATGCCTTGCGGTGCGCCACCAGCGCGATCCTCAACGCGACGGAGATCGCCATGACGCTCCGGCCCACCGGCTCGCGCGGAGGTGCCTGATGTCAGAGCGCGCCTACAACGGGACGTCGGCCGACGCAGACTCATTCTGCGGCTGGCCCGGCCCGGATCCCGACGCAATGCCGGAAGCCAAGCCGGTGATCCGTGCCCAACCTTTCCGCTGGCGAGATCCGACCACGATCCCGCCGCGCGAGTGGGTCTATGGCCGGCATCTAATCCGTAGGTTCCTGAGCACCACGGCGGCGCCCGGCGGCGTCGGCAAGTCTAGCCTCGCGCTGGTCGAGGTGATCGCCATGGTGACCGGCAGGCCCTTGCTCGGCGTGTCGGTCCCGAAGCCGCTCCGGTGCTGGTACCTGAACCTCGAAGACCCGATGGAGGAGATCGAACGCCGCGTCGTGGCGATCTGCCTGCACTATGGGATCAAGCCGGCCGAGATCGAGGGCCGCCTGTTCCTCAACTCCGGCCGGACCACCAGCATCGTCATCGCCACCACCACTCGGGAGGGCACCAAAGTCGTCGAGCCAGTTGTGGAGGGGCTAACCCGCGCCATCCTCGACAACCGGATCGACGCGGTGGTGATCGATCCGTTCGTGTCCTCGCACCGCGTCACCGAGAACGACAACGCCGCCATCGACATCGTTGCCAAGGCCTGGAACCGCGTCGCGGAGGACGGCCGCGCCGCCGTTGAGCTGATCCACCACGTCCGCAAGGGCCAGAGCGGGTCCACGGGCGAATACACGGTCGAGGACGGCCGCGGAGCCGGCGCCCTGCTGGCAGCCGCCCGCAGCGCTCGCGTGCTCAACCCCATGACGAAGGAGCAAGCGGATCGCGCCGGGCTGCCGACGAACCGCGGCTACTTCCGTGCCGACAATGGCAAGGCGAACCTCGCCCCGTCACCCGAACGCAGCGACTGGTTCCACCTCGTGCCGGTCGACCTCGGCAACGGACCGGCGGACTCTATGGACGGGGGCGATCATGTCGCTGTCGTCGAGCCTTGGCAGTGGCCGGACATGCTTGAGGGACTGACCGTCGATCACCTCCGGAAAGCTCAGCGCGCAGTCGCTGAAGGCCGGTGGCGGGAGAATGCTCAGTCCAAGGAGTGGGTCGGGATCCCGATAGCCAGAGACCTCGGTATCGACCTCGACGCTGCCGGAAAGAAGCGCGTCCAAGCCATGCTCAGAGTCTGGATCGAGAACGGCATGTTCGTGGTGGTCGAAGGCACCGATGAGAAGCGCAACAAACGGTCGTTCGTCGAAGTAGGTGAGGCAGCCTGAAATGGGGGTGAACTGCCTCGCCTCACCTTGCCCCCTAAAGGGGGTGGGGCAGGTGTGGCAGTGGGGCAAACCACCCGAGGCGCCACACCGCCACACCTTGCCACGCCACACTTCGATAGGTGGGGCATTCATCAAAGCGTGTGCGCAGCGTTCGGTCTCTGACGGTAAGGGGGCGGGCTTTCGCGGATGGACCGAGTCGGTCGAGCAGCGCGGCGTTCTGGACCGCCTCCACTGTGCAGGGTTGGTGAAGCCGGTCGTGGATGGGGACAGCACACGCGAACCGCGACAGCTAAAAATTCTAGCGCAGGCAGCGCGAGCTTCCGAAAACCCTAGGAGGCGGAAACATCATCCGCCGACTTCGCCGAAAACCCATTCTGTTTCAGCGCATTAGATTTCGAGGCTGATTGCTACCCACATCCGCCCCCATGTTCGAGGGCGTTTCTAACCGGATTTCGGGCTCACACGGGGGACGCCATGCCGATCACCAGCAAGCTCAAGGTCACGCCGGGCAAGCTCGACCCGTTCGCCCGCGCGGTGCTGCGCGAGTTGGAGAAGCGCGTCGTGATCGGCATCCCCGGCGACAGCATGCACCCGGCCGAGAAGGGTGAGGCGCC
Source organism: Methylobacterium phyllosphaerae (assembly GCA_050632685.1). Classification (GTDB taxonomy): domain Bacteria; phylum Pseudomonadota; class Alphaproteobacteria; order Rhizobiales; family Beijerinckiaceae; genus Methylobacterium; species Methylobacterium phyllosphaerae_A. The sequence goes on along the minus strand of JBOEFT010000002.1, from coordinate 1,254,780 downwards.
GATCTCGAATGCCGCCCTGGGCTACCTGTTCGAGAACGGCCAGCCTGAGAAGAACCTACCCGCTCGCGCGCACCTCGTGCCGGGCGTGGAGGCGATCCGGGAGCAGGCGGCCGAACGGCTGAAGAAGGCGGCGGCTGCGGCCTTTGCCGGCGATCTGGACGCTCCTGAGAAGGCCCTACACGCCATCGGCCTTCTAGGCGTCTCTGCCGTTCAGCAGGAGATCACGGACGGCGCCTTTGCCCCCTCGCCGAGCGGACCATCAAGGCCCGGATCCGTCGCGGCCGCACCGGCACCAAGCCCCTGATCGACACGGGGGCCTATCGGCGGTCGGTCACCTACGTCGTCACGCGCCGCAACATCCGCGGCTGACACCCACTAGCATCGCATTAGCGAGTCACTGAGGCCGCTTTAGAGACCCGTGGCAGCCAGTTGGAAGGCCGTGTGGGTTCAGCGGGTGCCGGCCTGACGCAGCGCACTACCGGTTGGCTATAGCTTCAGGACGCCCAGACCGTTTCCGACGTTGGCCAAGGGAGCCTTCCGGCCGGCATGGCGCCTCTCGGCTGCTGTCGACACTCACTGGCTCAGTCAGGATGATGGTGCTTTGGTGCTCGTGGCTAAGCAGATTGCCCATCGGATCCTGCACCTCGACAGTATAGCCCGCTTCCTCCAACGTCAGCGCGACAAGAACCGCTGCCGCTGCCGCTGCGCAGGTCTGCTGTACGATTTCACCCTGTCCTTTGGCAGTGATGACGTACTGCGAAGATTGAACGATGGCCTGTTCCATACGCTCAAAAAGCACGCTCCTGGCTGTCTCGCAGCATCGCAGGTTAATAACGCGGATTTTAGGTCGTAGGCCGACATTCGCAGCGTGACACTGTATAGCAGATGCTATATTATCGGCCACATATCGCCAGATCGGGCCGGAAAAATCCATGAAGGGGCTCAGACGCAGCACCGTTACGAACGGCAACCGCCTCGGCGCCGGCCTCGACGGACGAACGGTCTGGGCGCGGCGGATGCGGGATCTCATTGAACTGCACACGGCCGACCTCGGCGGGGAAGCTGAGACCTCCGAGGCCGAACGGTCTCTGATCCGTCGGGCGGCCACCATCGCCACCGAACTGGAGCGGATGGAGGCGCAGTTTGCTGCTGCCGGAGCCGCCGATCCCGAAGCTCTAGACCTCTATGGCCGACAAGCGGGCACGCTGAAGCGCATTCTTGAGGGGATCGGCCTGAAGCGCCGTCCGAAGGACGTGACGCCTGACCTTCGCCACTACATCGACGCGAGGCCTGCGGCATGAACCTGCTTCAGGCCATGTCCGACCCGAAGCTGTTTGCGCCTTGGTTCAAGGATGCCGACACCTGGGCAGCCTGGAGAGGCTTCGTAGGCGCCCTGTTCGGCCTGCCGCTGTCCGAGGCCGAAGCCGCGGTCTACCGCGCCTGTACGGGCCGCTCTGAGGCTCCTGAGGCCGCCAGCACCGAAGCATGGCTCATCTGCGGGCGCCGCGCCGGTAAGTCCTTCGTGCTGGCTCTGATCGCCGTCTACCTCGCCTGCTTCCGGGACTACCGCCGATACCTTCAGCCGGGCGAGCGGGCGACCATCCTGATCATCGCCACCGACCGCCGGCAGGCGCTGCACCATCTTCCGGTACATCCGCGGCCTGCTGACCGAAGTGCCGATGCTGGCCCGTATGATCGAGCGGGAGACGGCGGACGAGTTCGACCTCACGAACCGCGTCACCATCGAGGTAGGCACCTCCTCCTATCGTGCTGTCCGCGGTCGCACCCTCGCTGCCGCGCTGTGCGACGAGCTGGCCTTCTGGCCGTCCGACACCTCGGCCAGCCCTGACTACGAAATCCTGGACGCCCTGCGCCCGGCGATGGCGACGATCCCGAACGGGATGATGCTGTGCGCCTCCTGGCCCTACGCGCGGCGTGGCGCCCTCTACGATGCCTTCCAGCGCTACCACGGCCGGGACGATGCGCCTGCCCTGGTCTGGCGTGCTGCGACCCGCACCATGAACCCCAGTGTTCCGCAGCGGGTGATTGACGAGGCGATGGCGCGCGATCCCGCCAGTGCGTCAGCTGAGTACGGCGCGCAGTTCCGAACTGACGTGGAGACGTTCGTCTCACGGGAGGTGGTCGAGGCCGCGATCCCGCGGGGTGTGGTGGAGCGCCCCCTGTTTCGGATCTGTCCTACCACGCCTTCACCGACCCGAGCGGCGGCGCCTCCGACTCCATGACGTTGGCGATTACCCACCAGGAAGAAGGTCGCGCCGTTCTCGACGCAGTGCGTGAGCGCAAAGCGCCGTTCAGCCCAGAGGCTGTGGTTTCAGAGTTTGCCGATTTGCTGAAACGCTATCGGCTTACCGCAGTGACTGGCGACAGGTACGGCGGTGAATGGCCTGCCGAAAGCTTCAAGCGTCACGGCATCACCTATGAAGAGTCCAAGAAGTACAAGAGCGCGATCTACACTGATATTTTGCCTCGGCTAAACTCCGGCGAAGTCGAGTTGCTCGACCTGCCTGTGCTCTCGGCGCAGTTCGTCACTCTGGAGCGCCGCACGGCCCGCGGCGGTCGAGACAGTATCGACCATGCCCCGGGCGCACACGACGACGTCGCCAATGCAGTGGCTGGAGCCCTGCTGCTCTCATCGAAGCCTTCGATCCTCGAACTCTACGCACGATTAGCCGGATAGGAGTCTGAGACCGTGACTGACCGAAACGCTGTGAAGCGTCTCATCGAAACCCAAGGCCCGGCGGCAGCCCGCTACCAGTTCGGCGACGCCATCGTGACGGACGTGATCATTCACGGTCCCCAAAACGGGGGAGCGCAAAATCGTGGCGTTCGCACTGTCACCCACGATTGCGGCTGCGGCGGCACCTGCGGTTGCGGCGGGCACGGCCACATTCACACCGCGCACACGAACGACCGGGAGGCCCGGCGGGCGGCTCGCAGCGAAGCTGTGGCCGATGCGGTCCGGGCGGGCGTGGCCGACGGTATCGCGCAGGCCGATCACAACCGGCGCACCCGCGCCTTTCTCCAGTCCGGCCGGAGGGCTCGCTGATGGCTTACCTCGACCGCATGGGGCGCGAGGGCGTCCGAACCATCATTGATGACGGCGAGATCGCAACGCCGGATCAGCTCGCCGAGCGCCGGGCACGGCTAGAGGAGCGGCAGCGGCGGGAGCAGCCGATCCGGACCTTGCCGGCGCCAGAGAGCCAGATCGGTGACGAGGCCGAGCTTCGCGATCGTCTGCGGCTTGCCATCGCCGAGCGTGCCCTGCGTGATGTTGATCATGCTCGTGCGGTCGAGGCGGCCGAGCGCGGGCGCGAGTTGCACCGGCAGGCCGTGGTGGCGGTCGAGGAAGCCGCCGCCGAGGTGAGCCGGATTGCGGCGGACCTCGCGGACCAGATCGCCCGCTGGGCCGAAGGTGGGGGATCGGTCCCTCACCCTGGGGCTGACGACAGCGGCGAGGCCCACGGCCGGCACGTCGTTGCGCAGTCCCGTGCCGCGTCGGCCGAGCAGGCGTGCCTGACCCTCACAGCAACCGCCACGGCTCGGAAGCAGGCCGCAGCCGATGCCGGACTGCGGGTGCAGCAGGCGATCTATCGCGTCGTCACCCGGGATGCGGAGGCCATCGCTCGCCGGGTCGAGGCCCTGCGCGCCGAGGCCGACGCCCTGGCCGGCGGCATCGGTCATATCGGTGCGCACTTCGGGCCGAACGCGGCACTCGGTGCTCCCTACCAGAGCGCGACGGCGCGGGTGTTGGGTGGCGCGATCCTGAAGGTGCAGGCGGCCAACGTGGAGACGGCGGCCAACCGGCGGATGCGGGAGGCGTGGGGCGCCTACGTGGTGGCGCTCACGACCGATGCGGAGGCCCGCTTAGAGCTTCCGGGGATCAACCCGGACTGAGACGCCGAAGTGGGTCCGGCCAACCGTGGGACGGGCGATCGGATCTTTCGGCTGACGCGGTCGACCATGCCGCGTCGGAGGACCGGGCCAGCTCCTTCCGGGCAATCCTCCCCAAGCAGGCCTCCGGCGCGCACGACGTGCCGGGGGCGCCTCCCAGGAGATCACGATGTCGGAGCAGTACCTGAGGAACGTCTCGGTCGAGATCGAGGGCGGCGCGACCTGGACCTACCGTGGCGATGAGAACGGCGGGCAGGGCCTGCGCATGACGTTCGAGATCACCATGAAGGACACCAGCACGCCCAACGTCGCGCGGATCGGTGTCTTCAACTTGAAGGACAGCAGCACGAACCCAGCGTTCTTCGTCGGCAAGCGCGTGAAGATCAGCGCCGGCTACGTGACCAGCCAGTCCTACGTGCTGTTCGACGGTGAGATCATCCAGGCGCGCAATCTTCGCGTGGACGTGACCGACAAAGTGCTGGCTATCCTCGCGCAGGACAAAGGCGACGCGCGCAACTTCGCGGTCGTCAACAAGACCCTGTCGGCCGGGCACACGCACAACGACCGCGTGATGGCCTGCTATGAGCCGATGAAGGTCTTCGGCGTCGGCCTCGGGTACATCGACACCGAGGCTCTATCCAAGACCAAGTTCCCCCGCGGGGCGGCGTTGTTCGGGAACTCGAAGGACTGGCTGCGGCAGACATGCGCGGCCACCCGCACGTCGTGGTCGATCCAGAACGGCAAGTTCCAGGTTCTCGGGAACGACAAGGCGTTGCCGGGCGGGGAGATCGTACTGAACAGCCGCACCGGCCTCGTGGGCATGCCCGTTCAGACCATCCAGGGCATCGAGGGTGTGTGCCTGCTCAACGGCAACATGGTCCCCGGCTGCGTCGTCAGGATTGACCAGAAGTCCATTCAGCAGGCCGAGTACGACCCGAGCTTCACGGGCGACCCGAACAACAAGCTCCTCGACCAGTTCGGCATCTCTCGCGACGGTCGCTACAAGGTTTTCTACGTTGGCCACGTCGGTGACAGCCGCGGCGAGCCGTTCTTTACCAACTTCATCTGCGTGAAGCTGGAAGCGCTATCATCTTCCTACGCGCTGTCCTCTCGCGGACTTGGGATGCCGCCGACATGAACACGAAAGTTGAACAGACCTTCCTCGACTCGCCTCAGTTCAAGGGCGCCAAGGACGGAGCCCGCGAGGGCTTGGCCCTGAAGGGTTACACGGCCGACGACGACACCATCGGGACCGTCGCCATGTCGGTGCTGATCCGGTTCATCGGAGCCGGCGGCTACGAGATCCAGGCCGTGGAGGAGACGATGGCGATGGTCCTGTCGGTCACGGCGAGGCTGCAGGCGCAGTCCGCCGCCGAGCCGCAGCACTAGGGAGGCACGACCATGGCAGACAACTGGCTGAACTCGTTCGCGGTCGCCGTCGGCTTCCAGGTCGATACCGGCTCGCTGAACACCGCCAAGCGGTCGATCGCCGACTACGAGGCCGCCGTGAAGGCCGCCGAGAAGCGGATCGAGGATGCCCGTTGGGCCGGTGCCAAGACCGAGTCAGAAATCGCCAAGCTCACCCGCGAGACGAACCTGAAGGAGGCCAAGGACGCGTTGTCTGCCGCGCAGGAGCGGGAGAAGCGGGAGGCCGAGCAGCTCAAGAAGCGCGAGCAGCACGCCAAGGAGTTCGTGTCGGCTTGGAACCGCATGGCGCTGGCCGCGACCGCCGCCGCCACGGCGATCAGCTACGCCGTGACGACGGTTACCCGCTCGTTCGACAACCTGGGCTTCGTGTCGCAACGGACCGGCGCGTCCGTCCAGGCGCTCAACAGCCTCGGCTACGCCTTCAAGCAGGTCGGCGGCAGTTCGGAGCAGGCGATCGGTGCGGTCGAGAGCTTCGCCAAGGCGATCCGCGAGAACAGCGGCGTGAAGAGCTACGTCCAGAGCCTCGGCGTCGACATGACGGCCGACACGTCGCAGCAGCTATTGCAGACCGTGGAGAAGCTGAACGCGCACCCCTATGACGTAGGCTTCCGCGAAGCTGGATTAGCCGGCATCTCGGAGGAGAACTACAACCTCATCTCGCGGCAGCTTGCCCAGATCAAAGCCTATCGCGCCGAGTACGACGCGATGACGAAATCGCTCGGCGTAAACAGCAAGGACGCGACCGATGCGTCTATGGCGTTCCAGCGGTCGCTCAACCGGCTGCAGGCCACGGCGTCGGCTCTCACGGACAAGCTCTTGGTGAGCCTTGCGCCGGCTCTCAAGGCCATCGTCGACCGCTTCCAGGACTGGATCCGCTCCAATCCCGAGAAGGTCGAGCGGATCATGGACGGCATCTCGAAAGCCGTCGTGTGGGTCGCGGAGAAGATCGGCGCTCTGGTCCAGTCGTTCACCGGGTCCAGCGGTGACGAGTTCATGAAGCGATGGGAGGCGTTCGGCGACCGCGTTCGGCAGTTCGCCGACAACATCGAGCGCATCGCCAACGGGATTGAGAAGATCGCCCGGTTCCTGTCATGGGCGTCGGGCACCAAGACGCCGCTCGGCGATCCGCAGCGCACGGCCGACATCCTGAACCGGATGACGGCGGAACGCGACGCGGCACCGCGCGACGACCGCCGCTGGTACGAGAAGATCCTGCCGAAGGCGCTGGGCGGGAAGGACGCGCCGACAGCAGGTGACGGCGACGGCGATGGTATGCGGGTTCGGGCTCGACGCGGCCTGAACCGCCTCGCCCGCAGCGGCAACGTGCAGGCCATCGTCGGCGAACTGCGCCAGGCCGGCTACAAGGACAACGCCATCGCGGCGGTGGTCGGCTCGATGGAGACGGAGAGCAGCTTCAACCCGCGCGCCGCGAACAACCAGAGCGGCGGCCATACCGGCCTGTGGCAGTGGGATCGCAACCGCTGGCCGAAGGTCAAGAACTGGATCCAGAGCCAGGGCGGTGACCCCTACGACGCCGCGTGGCAGACCAAGGCCTGGGTGGTCGAACACAACGCCAAGCCGGGCGATCCCTTGTACGATCACCCGCGCACGGCACGGGGCGGCGCGATCCTGCGGAACGACCCGACGATCGATCAAGCCATTCACGGCGTGCGCGAGAGCGAGCGGTTCGGCGCGGGCGAGGAGGGCGGCCGGGCGAGACATGCGCGGGAATGGCTGCCGCAGATCGCTCCTGGCGGGACGCTGAGCAGCAAGCCCGATCAGCGGCCCATCATCGTCGCCCCGCCGCCCGCGGCTGCCCAGCGCCCTGCGCCGAACATGACCCCTGGCGGCTTCGACGTGAACAACATCGACCCGCGCAGCCTGATGAAGGCGGATCCGACGACCTCGCCCTCGGTGATGAACAGCACCACGTCGAGCAGCCGGTCGCTGACCCAGAACAACACCTTCAAGGTGGACATCACCGGCAGCCAGACACCGCAGGAGCACGCACGGGCGTTCACGCAGTCGGCGGACGGCCTGTACGCGCTGGCGCTGCGGAACGCGCAGTCGGCGACGGTGTAGGCCTACGCGATGGCGACCAACAGCGGGCAGGCGTGAGCGGCTGCGCCCTTGATCAGGCAAGCTGTATTTAATATTTTGGTCCGCGGCAGCCTGACGCATGTTAGAGACCGAGTTGCCCTGATGCGGCACACACCCACGATCATGATCGGTCGCTTCAATCGTGGTCTTCGTGTCGAGGCCCAGCTTTGTGGGCTGGGCTCACGGCCGTGGGCCTGGGCGATCTACGGAGCAAATCCGTGGTTTGCGCTCGATCGATCTGAGCCCATGTTTTCCAATCCTGATGCGGCAATGCGCGTCGGAGAACTGGTAGTAGCGCAGATCGAGCGTAGGGCAGAAGCGCGCCGCCGCGGGCTGCACTGAGACTGCGGCGGTCTCACGCGCATGTGAGGCGACATGAGATCAAGCTCAGCTACGATCTGCGCGTTCTTCCCTCCGCGGTGGAACAACCTTAGCCCGCTCGGCACTCGCCGCAGCGGGCTTTCTTGTGCGTGCGAGGGCGTGGCGCATCCCGGCAGGATAGCTGGAGGGATGGCGCTGTCGAGGCATAAGCCTCCTTCTATTCGCCCCGGTTGGTGGCTTTCTCATTTGAAGCAATCAAGACTGCCTCTTCGACGACGGTTACTGTCGATGTAGATCCATTTTTTGTGACAGTAGTCGAATGCTCAGATCTAGCTAACCCTAGAGCTTGAGGTCTTTGCTTCGGCGGTAACAGCCATTCTATCAAAGTGCTTCCGGATCTATCTATAACAAAACGGTCCTTTATGATAGGAAGAAACCTATCATCCTTCTTCTCAAAATTTCTGAAAATAGAATAAGAAACAATATCAGCTAGCTGTATCAACCTTGTTGCGCGAGAGTCCACAAATAATGGTACTTCTGCCAGATTGCGCAATTGCCCCCATCGGTGACCTTGTGTTTTGAAATTACGAGCTAATCCCTGAAATCTTTTTTCGTAGCTGGACTCGTCCATCACAAGCAGCCCGCGTTGTGGATCGCCTTGCTGAAATCTCTTGCGCAAAAAAAGATCGAACCGATTGATTAGCATCTCAAATGCATGCTCAACAGGATCGACGTCTTTAACAGATCCTTTCTCGATTACTATCGCGAAAGCAACGTTCGATTGTGGAATTCTAGTAAAAGCGCGCAGGCAGTCCTGCATGGCAGATATTCGCTCAGACTGAGGAAAGCTTTTCCATCCCTTGTTGCCCTGAAGCATAGGATTGCCGTGTAGCTCGACAATATGCGGGTTAGCGGGATCAAATCTTGCCGCTATGGAATTAAGTTCTTGGTCCAGCCAATGAATTTGGCGCTCAAATACGGCAACACCACCAAGAACGAAATGATTTATATTAGGATCATCTACGTCGCCCGAGTCATCCAGATAAAGGAGATACACGGCGCCTCGCGGACAAAAAGGGCAGTTGGGGAGCTAAAAAGCTCGCGACCCGCACGGGGCGGATCTCCCAACCGCATCTCAAGAAATGAGACTGCCTCCCTTGTGTGTCAAGGGGTTTCTGGGGCGATGATGAATGGCGAGGTGAGCCGTAGCCCACGCGCTACATAGCCGTTTGAGGTACGCTCATCGGCATTTTGAAAGCTTTGCGAGCTGCAGACGGCTTTGACCACCATACTCAGATTGCGCCCTTACCCTTTCAGATAGCCCTTCGCTTTAAGGTGCTCGGTGAGGGCTTCGCGGGCGATCTCAGAACGTGGCCGTCCCTCAGCTTCAGCGAGGCGATCAATCGCGTCGATCACAGGGCGAGGCAGCCGGACAGCAAAATGCGGATCGACACCGGTTGCCGGTCGACCACGCCTTTTCGGTGCAACGGGAATTGACATCCACATAATTCTCGTTGTACAGAAAATGCGGGCTGAGGGGAAGCGCGAACTTCCGTCTCAGCCCTGACCACGAACTGATGGGGTTATCTCAGTCATGGCTATCCACCACCATACACCGCCCCTCGGCGGCGGTGAACGCCCGCGCTTGCCTTCAGCACAGGTAGGACCGGTCACACAGGCAATCCGCGCGATGCGAGTGGCCGATCCAGTTCTGGATCCGCGTCTCATCACTCACGGCACTCGCGCCCTGTCCCGCACCGAGGTCGAAGATCTGATCGGCGGCCTGATCGACCTCCTCGACGCCATGGACGGCGACACGGACCGCGAGCCGGAGGTGCCGGACGCTTCGGCTACCGAGTGGCCCGGCCGCGGCGCACACCGCTTCAACGTGGGAGAGGCCGCATGAGCGCTCCCGCGAACCGCCGTGACAACCTCGCCAACGTCATCCTCGACATGGAGATGATCGTCCGCGACTGCGTGAAGTGGGGCGAGGTCGTGCGCGACCTCGGCCTCTGTGAGAACGACGTGAAGGCCAGCGGCCTCTGGGTCATCGGCAACGCCATCATGAAGAACGCCCGGCAGGTCGAGGACGAATGGGAGCGCTGCTTCGACCTCTCTCGCACACCGCAGGGAGGTCGCTGATGGCTCGCCCCTTACCGTCCTACTCTCGCGGTGGTGCCGCCGGCCGGGAAGCGGTTTCGGCGGCCACGGAAGCCCATCCCGGTTCCGCCTCTCGCCCGCAACGGCGAGGACGTGGCTGGCATGATCCGACAGGCCGAGCGGGTCGAGCAGATGGTGAAGCGTCTGCAGGTGGCAATCTATCAGCATGATGAGATCGTAGCGCGCGCGCTGATTGATCGAACTGAGATCGAGGCGCGGTTCGCCGCCATGCTGGCCAGAGGATTGAGGGAGGGCTCGCTATGCGCGTGATCTACGCCTTCCTCGCGGTCCGGATGCTCCGGCTCGCCCGCTTCGATCTCGCCCGGTCCGACATGCTCTACCGGAGCGGTGATGAGGCCTTCGAGCGGTCGCGGGATCGAGTGCGCATCGCCGAAGCTCTGGCCGTGCGAGCGGATCAGCCCTCACGGGCTGCGCGGTGGGGATCGCGATCTTGAGGGATCGTGATGCCGCCCTCAAAGGACTCAGCCTTAAAGCCAATTAAATCAATGATTTAGACAACGATCCGCGCCCGGAGGGACTCACCCCGTCGAACGCATCCACGCCCGCCCTTCAGCCTAGCGGGGGCACAAAACTTCGGGGCGAGCGTGGCGGTCGAGAGAAGACCCGACGCCAAAGCTTTGCAAGAAGCATGCATCCACGCCCGCCTTTGACGCTGAGGGGCGTGCGGTAGGCGGGCGTGGAACGCCAGCGGGACCGTCTCAACCCGCCGGCGGGGCGGGTGTTAATCGACCGGCCTTACCGAATGGTTTTCGCCCTCACGAACGCCGCTCGCGCATCCGGTGCGGGCGGTTAGTTCCCCGCCGTACTTCCCCGTGCCTTAGAAGCCGCTCACGCAGCGAGGGCAAACGGGTGGGTAGTACGAGCAACCGATGAGCTAAACATATGATTAATAACATTCTTTCTGTCGAGATACGAGGAACCCAGCTCCTCGGTCGCCGCCGCAACGGTCTGCACGTTCGAGGCGGCCTCCTCGGCGGCGGCAGCCACGGTGGTGGATTGCGACGCCGTCTCGGTGGCCGTGGCGGTCATCGTCCGGGCGGTGGCCTGGAGTTCGGTGGCGGAGGACGACACCATCCCGACGATACCCCCGACCGCCCGCTCGAACCCGTCGGCGAGTTCGATCATGGTCCGCTTGCGCGCGGCTGCGGCGGCCTCGTCGGCGCGGCGCTTGATCTCGGCTTCCTCGGCGGCCTTGCGGGCGACCATGGTCTTGATGCCCTCGACCGCCTTGCCTACCGCGCCGATCTCGTCGCTGCGGGTCGCTTCCGCGATCTGCGCGTCGATCTCACCGCGGGCCATGCGCCGGAGCACGCTGACGAGGCTGCCGAGCGGGCGGGAGACCTTCACGACGATCGTATAGACGCCGTAGGCGATGCTGAGCGCCGCGAGAACGAGCGCGGACAGCAAGGCGAGTCGCGACCAGCTCGCGGTCGTCTCGGAGCGCTGAAATTCCGCCTCCGCTTCGCGCACCTGCAGCGCGGTCAGCTTGCTGAGGGTTGCGTTGGTGTCCCGCATGTTCTGCAGCAGGTCCGCATGCGTAACCTCGAAATCCGCAGCGCCGTCCGCGAGGCGCTTGAGGATTTCGGCCGCGATGACGCCGTTACGATCGATCCGCTGCTGCATGTCCTTGGCGAGACCGGCCTCTTCCGGCGTCAGGAAGGTCGCCAGATAGGCCGACCATTGTGTCTGCAGGCCGGACAGATCGCGTTCGATCCTGTCCCTGGCCCGGGCCGGCTCGATCTGCTTGCCACGCACCATGCGCGAGACATCGACCAGGTCGTCATAGGCGTCGCGGATCATACTGAACTGCCTGAGACAGACGACACGATCGTCAAATACCGTCTTCAGACTTCCGTGACTCCAGTGAAGCGCAAAATTACCCATTGCCACGGAGGCGAGCAGCAGCAAGCCGATGACGGCCAGGAGCGAGACGAGTCGCAGCTTGATTGTCATGGAGACGAAGAGTCCTTGAGCAGCGTGACGTTAACAGCCGACTTCACCCCCGACAAAGAACGCGACGGCCGTGAATGGATTGAGGGCATCAAGGAAAGTGATTAATATTAGACCTATAAGTCTGCGTTTTCATAAATTTTTGCTGCAATTCAATCTCCCGTGATTGCCGTTTGACCGACAAAGCGGACCACTGTCCTAGAGCGGCGTCGAAATAATCTAGGATTGTGTTTGTCTGAAACAGATCGACCAGACGGCGAGCGGAGCTGACTCGAACCCCAGAACCCGTACCGTCCACCTCGGGATACGGGCCGCCTGGCGCCGCCGCGCCGGGAGTCGAATCGCCGCTGCATCCCTCCGCGCGGAGACGAAGCGTCAACCGCTGGGCTGATCGCGCGGGACCGTGGGGGCCTGAACAGTCCGGTGAACGACGCCGGAACCCGCACGTCCGGGCAGGCGGCGATCGACCTCATTCGATACGCGCTGCTGGATGGCGCCGGCCCCAGCGGGACCTACGCGGAGGAACCGGGCGCGCCGCCCTTGAGAGGCCCGGCCCGGGGGCAGCCGCGCCCCGATCGGCCGGCCTCGCGCGGCGGCGACGCCTCCTCGGGCGCGGCATTCGGAAGCTGTTAAGACTTCGTCCCGAGCGTTTGAAACCGCAGCAGCCCGGCAACCACCAGTCGAACAACCCGTCTTGCACCGGGCAATGTATTTTAATCCCTGGCGAGATGGACAAAAATACATCCTCCGGACACGGAAAACAGGCGCCGCAACCGTGGCCGGGGACTTGTGTCGCGGGGGCGGGCGCAACATATTCCGCACCGAGGCGCCAGTCGGGCGCCAGAGGTCCTGCGTGGGCCTCGCCCGAACACCACGCTGAGAGAGCCTCCGCAAGGAAACTCCCATGGCATTCGAGAACAGCCCCTTCCGGTACGGCGCCCAGCAGCAGCCGACCGGCTACGCCGGCACCCAGGTCGAAGTCGACCAGGGCCTCCGCTCCTTCATGCTCGGCGTCTACAACAACATGGTCGTCGGGCTCGGCATCTCGGGTCTCGTCGCCCTCGGCCTGAACATGGCCTCCGTGGCGGCCTACCAGGGCACCCGCCCGATCCTGACTCCCTTCGGCCAGACCCTCTATCTCAGCCCGCTCAAGTGGGTCCTGATGCTCGCCCCCTGGCGTTCATCTTCGTCTTCTCCATGCGCATGGACCGGATGTCGGCCTCCTCCGCGCGGACGATGTTCTGGGCCTTCGCGGCGGTGATGGGCGCCTCGATGTCCTCGCTCCTCCTGGTGTTCACCGGGGGTAGCGTGGTTCAGGTGTTCTTCATCACGGCGGCGGCCTTCGGCTCGCTCAGCCTCTGGGGCTACACCACCCGGCGCAGCCTCTCGGGCATGGGCTCGTTCCTGATGATGGGCCTGATCGGCATCATCCTCGCGTCGCTGGTGAACATCTTCTTCGCCTCGTCGGCCCTCCAGTTCGCCATCTCGGTGCTGGGCGTGCTGATCTTCGCGGGGCTGACCGCCTACGACACGCAGAAGCTCAAGGAGATGTATCTCTACGGCGGCTTCGACGGCGAGATGGCAGCCAAGATGTCGGTGAACGGCGCCCTGACGCTCTATCTCGACTTCATCAACATGTTCCAGTTCCTGCTGAGCCTGATCGGCGACCGCCGCTAAGCCCGCGAGACTGAAGGACGAAGGAGACCCCGGGGGCAACCGCCGGGGTTTCTTTTGCCTGGCCCTCGGGGCCGGATGCGCTACGCTCGCGCCCATGCCCGCGATCTCCGGCCTCTCCGCCTTCCCGATCACCCCAAGCGACCGTGACGGCCGGATCGACGCCGAGGCCCTGCGCCGGCTGCTGGAGCCGCTCGTGGCCGCCGGCGTCGATCTGATCGGCCTGCTCGGCAGCACGGGCACCTACGCGTATCTGAATCGGGACGAGCGTCGGCGGGCAGTGGCGATCGCCGCCGAGACCGTGGGCGGCCGGGTGCCGCTCCTCGTCGGCGTCGGCGCGCTGCGCACCGACGAGGCGATCCGCTTGGCGCAGGATGCCCGTGCCGCGGGGGCGGATGCCGGCCTCCTCGCCCCCGTCTCCTACACGCCGCTCACCGAAGCGGAGGTCGAGGCGCATTTCGCGGCGGTGGCGGAGAAGGGTGGCCTGCCGCTCGTCCTCTACGACAACCCGGCCACGACGCATTTCCGCTTCACGCCGGCTCTGATCGGCCGGATCGCCCGCCGCCCCGGGATCGCAGCGGCCAAATGCGCCGCACCCGACCCGGCGAACGCCGCGGCCGGCGTGGCCGCCCTGCAGGAGGCCGTCCCGGCGGGATTTCCGGTCGGCTTCAGCGGCGATTGGAACGTGACCGAGGCGCTCATCGCGGGCGGTGCAGCGTGGTTCAGCGTGGCGGGCGGGCTGTTCCCGCGGACTAGCCTGGCGCTCGTTCGGGCCGTGGAGGCGGGCGACACGGACCGGGCGCGGGCGCTCAACGCGGCGCTGGAACCGCTCTGGGCTCTGTTCCGAGCCCATTCCAGCCTGCGGGTGGTCTACGCGCTGGCCGATCTCATGGGCCTGTGCCGGGTCGAGCCGCCGCGGCCGATCCGCCCCCTGGCGCCGGAAATCGTGGCCGAGATCGCCGCTACCGTCCGGAGCATGTCTTTGTCCTGACGGACCGAATCGGGCACCGCGCCGCGCTCAGACCGCCTTGGGCGCAGGCTCCAGGACGGCGATCACACGGGCCAGATCCGCGCCGCGCTTCAGGATGTGGCCACTGGCGGCGATGACCGCGTAGGCTCCCTGGCGGCGTGCCAGCCGTGGATCCTTCTCGATCCGGTAGAGCGGCATCTCGGAGGCGCGGCGGTAGATCGAAAAGACCGCCTTGTCGCGACGGAAATCGAGGGCGTAGTCGCGCCATTCACCCGCGGCGACCTGCCGGCCATAGAGGTTGAAGATCGTGCGCAACTCGTCCCGGTTGAAGGCGATCTGCGGAGGAGCCGCGCGGGCGGGAAAAGGGATGACATGCCCTGCCGCCTCGTCGGGCCTCGGCCCGGCGCTCGTCCTCTCGGTCATCGTCACTCCCGGGCATCGATCCGTCGTCGGCCGATGATGGGCTTCGCCGCAGCGGCCCGCAAGGGCGGCGCGCGCCGTGTCGTGCGAGACACGACCAAGCGACAAAAAACACGGTTTGGCCCGATCTCGCGCCTTTTCCGGGCCTCGTTGCCGAGAGACAACACCGACCGAACCTCGCCGGGCTCTGCCCGGTCGGCGCCCGACACCCAGCTCCCCAGCCATCGGCCGCCGTCCGGGATCTCAGGATCCGGCACTCCGAGGTTTCGAGACCCAAGACTTCAGGCCGCCCCTCCGGGCGGCCTTTTTTCCGTTTCCCGTTCGACCGGGGATGCGGGTATGCCACGGGCATCATGGATGCGCCCGCTTTCGACGACGCCTTCCTGCACGACCTCGACGCGCTGTTCGCGTGGCGCCGCGACGTGCGCCGCTTCCGGACCGATCCGGTGGACGAAGTGCGTCTGCACGCCTGCCTGGCGGCGGCCCACCGGGCGCCCTCGGTCGGCAACAGCCGGCCCTGGCGCTTCGTGCGCGTCGCGGATCCGGGCCGCCGTGCCGCCGTCGCCGAAAGCTTCTCCCGCTGCAACGCCGTCGCGGCGGCGGGCTACGATGCGGACCGCGCCGCCCGATACCGGAGCCTCAAGCTCGCGGGCCTGAACGAGGCGCCGGTGCATCTGGCGGCCTTCTGCGACACGGTCACCGAGACCGGCCTCGGCCTCGGACGGGCCAGCATGCCGGAGACGCTGGCCTATTCGGTGGTGGGGGCGGTGCAGTGCTTCTGGCTCGCCGCCCGGGCCCGCGGGCTCGGCGTCGGCTGGGTCTCGATCCTGGAGCCGGACGCGGTCTCGGCGATCCTGGCGGTGCCGGAGACGTGGCGGCTCGTGGCCTATCTCTGCGTCGGATACCCCGTGGAGGAACATCTCGACCCGGAGCTGGAACGCCACGGCTGGCAGCCCGAGGACAAGCGGGGCTGCACGCTGATCGAGCGGTGAGCGGGCGCGAGGCGCCCCGCCTCGCAGCCCGGCCGACGGACCTGTCACCCCAACCGCCGGAGGCGGCTCGCGAAGAAGCCGTCGAGACCGCCGCGGGCGCCAGGGACCTCCGGCAGGTGGCACGGCAGGGTACGCAGGTCGCCGCTGCCGTCGATCAGGTCATCGGCGCCACCGACCTCCTCGGGCCGGACCGGCACCCGCGCGAATCGGGGCTCGCGGGCCAGGAAGGCCGCGACCTGGGCCTCGCCCTCCTCCGGCTCCAGCGAGCAGGTGCAGTAGACGAGGAGGCCGCCCGGACGGACCAGGCCGGCGGCGTGGTCGAGGAGCCTGGCCTGGAGTGCGGCGAGCCGTGCGATGTCGGCCTCCACCTTGGTCCAGGCCACGTCGGGATGGCGGCGTATCGTCCCGGTGGCCGAGCACGGCGCGTCGAGCAGCACCGCGTCGTGGTCCTGCGCCTCCAAGGCGAGGGCGTCGGCGACCACGATCTCGACCGGGAACCCGAGCCGCGCGACGTTCTCGCGCAGGCGCTCCAGCCGCGGCGCGGACCGGTCAACGGCGGTGACCTGCGCGCCGGTGGCGGCGAGTTGCAGCGTCTTGCCGCCGGGGGCCGCGCAGAGGTCGAGCACCCGGGAGCCGGGCTGCGGCGCCAGTAGCCGCGCCGGGAGCGCGGCGGCGGCATCCTGGACCCACCACGCCCCCTCCTGGAAGCCGGGCAGGTCGGGAATTGCCGGCCCGTTCTCCGGCAGCCGCAGGGAGCCGGTCGGGAGCAGGACCGCGCCGAGCCGGGCAGCCCAATCCGCGGCGTCGCCCCGCGGGGTCAGGTCGATGGCCGCCCCCGCGAGATGGGCGCGGGCGATCGCCGCCGCCCGCTCAGTCCCGTAGGCGGCGACCCAGCGGCGGGCGAGCCAGTCCGGAGTGTTGACCGCCAGGGCATCGGTGCCCTCGGCGAGGATCGCGTCGCGCTCCCGGGCGATCCGGCGCAGCACGGCGTTGACGAGCCCGGCGAGGTGCGCGGTGCGGGTGTCCGCCTTGGCCAGCCGCACGGCGAGGTCGACGGCGGCATGGTCCGGGACGGAGAGGTCGAGGATCTGGGCGGTCGCGGTGGCGAGGAGCGCCGTGAGCTGCGGCTTGGCCGCGGGGAGGCCACGCTCCAGCCGCTGGCCGAGGACGGCGCGGATCTGCCCGTAGCGCCGGAAGGTCGCCACCGCGATCGCCCGGGCCAGCCCGGCATCTGCCGGCGACAGCGCCTCGGCCCGGATCGCCTGGGCGAGGGCGTCGTCGAGGGCAGGGGGGCGATCCTGGCCGATCAAGGCCGCGACGGCCTGCATCGCCGCGCGCCGCGCCCCCAGTCCCGCCGCGTCCGGACCGGTCCCACCCGGTGAAGCTCCGTCCCGCATGTTGCGGCCTGTATCCCCCGATGCCACTTCTGCTCCAGATCCGACGTCTCTCGGACCCATGCCCTCACACCCGAGCGAGCGCGATGCAAGGCCCGACCGCAGATGACCCGCACAGACAGGACTCGAACGGACCGGAGGCAGGCGACGGCGCGGCCTCGCCCCGCGCCCTGAGCCCGGCCGCGGAACGCGCCCTGGCCGAGGCCGCCGCGCGCCGCGCGGCGATCGATGCCCGTGCCGCCGAGATCAGCGCCAGGCCCGAGCGCCAGGGGCGCGGCGGCCTGGAGCCAGTGCGCTACGACGACTGGGAGGTGAAGGGCCTCGCGGTCGACTTCTGAGGGCGACGTCGAGGCTGGCCCACCGGCCGGGTCTCTACTCCGCAGCGACCGCCAGCGCCGACTCGGCACTGGCCTGGGTGTTGGCGTCTCCCTTGGCCTCCGCGGCACTCGCCCCGAAGCGCCGGTACCAGAGGCCGGTCAGGATCGGCACGAGGAGCGAGGTGACGATGATACAGATCGTCACCAGCACGGTGGCGGTCTGTGCCGCCGGGGCGAATTGCGGGGCGACGGCCGCGATCGCCAGCGGATTGGCGGCGGCCGCCCCGGCGGTGGAGGAGGCGGCGAGCCCCGCCGTGCCGGTCCCGCCTCCGATCGCCCGGTCCGCCAGGATCAGCGGGATCCCGGTCAGGACGATGACCCCCAGCGCGAGCGCGATGCCGAGCCCCGCGAGGGGCGACAGCAGGTTGTTGAGATCGACCGTATTCCCGAGGGCGAAGGCGAAGAAGGGGATCATCAGCTGGCCGCCCGGGGCGAACAGGGCGCGCAGCTTCGGATCGAGGTTGCCGAGAGCGAAGCCGACGAGGAACGGCAGCACCGCGCCCACGAAGATCTGCGGCTCGAAATGCGCGGCCCCCGAGGCGCCAAGGATGATCATGCTCATCAGCGGGCCGGATTCGATCGAGGTCAGGATGAAGGCACCTGCCTCCTCGCGGCTGCCGTAGGTCTGCATGAGCGACGCGTAGAGCCCGCCATTGGTCATATCCATCGCGCAAACGATCGCCAGAATCGACAGGCCGGCGAAGAAGCCGGTCTGGACGCCCTCCGGCGGAATGAACACGGATGCGACCAGGACGATCGCCCAGGCCGCGAGGAGCTTGGTGACCACCAGCGTGCCGGACTTGCGCAGCACCGTTCCGGTCGCCCGTAGGCTCACCGAGGCGCCCATGCAGAAGAACCAGACCGCGAGGATCGGGATCACCCCGGTCATGATTCCCTGCGTGAAGCCCTTGAAATAGGCTGGCGCCCCCGGCGCGAAGGTCTTGCACAGGGCACCGAGCAGGAGCGGCACCAGCATCAGGCCGCCGGGAATCCTGTCGATCGCCGCCTTGATCTGCATGGCGCGCACCCTCCCGATCCGGATCGTCCGCCGGCGCATCGGACCCGGTTGGGTTCGCGGCCGCCGCCCCGGTCCGCGCCTCTGTCGGGCGCCTGTCGAACCGGTGCGCCATCCTGTCGGGGCGCGGCGCGGGCCGTCAAGCGGTGCGCCAATGCGGGGCTTGCGGGCCGAGGCATGCTGTCGGGCGCGGAACGTCGGGTCCCGGGCGCCGTTGGGCTGACTCACCGACGGGAGGAGACGATGGCGACGACAATATCAGCCCGCAGCGCAGCCGCGGGACCGCACGGCGAGATCGGCCTCGCCCGCGGCGAGCGGCTCGGGATGCGGATGTGGCGGGCCGAGGAGCCGAATGCCGAGAAGCCGATGACGACCTCGCCCCACGAGACCGTCGGCTACGTGATCAGCGGACGGGCCGAGCTGATCGTCGGCGGCGAGACCGTGGCCCTCGCCCCGGGCGATTCCTACTGCGTTCCGGCGGGCGTAGCGCACACCTACCGGATCCTGGAGACGTTCACGGCCGTGGAGGCCACCGCGCCGCCGGCCGCCTGAAGCGGGCGTCAGTGGGTCATGTAGACCGGTGTGCCCACGTCGACCCGGGCGTAGAGGTCGACCACGTCCTGGTTGTACATCCGGATGCAACCGTAGGACGCGTAGGTCCCCACCGAGCTCGGCCGGTTGGTGCCGTGGATCGCGTACTCGCCGCCCGCCAGGGTCATGGCCGCCGCGCCCATTGGGTTGTGCGGCGAGCCGCCCGCGATGAGGTTCGGCAGGCGCGGGTTGTCGCGCTTCACCTCCGCGGGGGGCGACCAGGCGGGGGCGACGTACTTTCCGTCGATGGCGGCGGTGCCGAACCATTGCTTGCCGGGGCGGCCCACCGCCACAGGATACCGGATCGCCGTCCCGTCGCCATTCACGAGGTAGAGCTTGCGCTGGGACACGCTGATCACCACCGAGCCCGGCGAGACACCGTTCTGGAAGGGCACGACCTCGCGTGCCTCGGCGGTTTGAAGACAACCAGCCAGGATCGCCCCGGCCAGACTCAACGACGCCGCCACCCGAACCGACATGACCGTGAACCTCGATCTGCAAGACTATCTGCGTCGAGTAATCCACGGCCGAGCTTGTCGTTCCAGAAAAAGCTATGGTTGATGCCGGGTCGGCCACCGAATCTGCTGCCTACGGTAAAGGAGCAACGTAAATCGAACCGGCGAGACCAGGACAGCGCAGGGTTAAGCGTGCGCCACAGGACGCTTCGAACACCTTTGCCCCGGTCCTCAAGCAAAGGATTGTCCGGCGGGCGATGCGGCCTAGCCTCGAAATCCTCGTGCCTTTCCAGGGCAGGGTGGATTCGCCGCACAATCGCGGGTCGGCCCATCGCCTGCCGTGCAGGAATTCCCGTCCCGAACGTCCAGGCTAACGTCAGCGGGGCGCAAGGCCGGCGGACGGCGACGCGGCGGGCGGAGCCCAGCTGCCAGCGCGACGTCCGTGGGACCGGGCGCGCGGCCGCCCGCGACCCTCGGAAAGTTGACGGCGGCCCGGCGGACTGCCATCCGCGCGTCCGACCTGTCCGCTGATCCGCGGCCCCGTGAGTCCGAAAAACAATGACAGACCTGATCGAGACGATCCGCCGGACGCTCGTGCCAATCCACAAGGAGGGCTATCCCTTCATCCTGATCGGCATCGTGCTCACGGTGCTGGCCGGCTACTTCTCGCAGTTCTTCGGGTGGATCTTCCTGATCCTCACCCTCTGGGTCTGCTACTTCTTCCGCGATCCCGAGCGGGTCACCCCGGTGGCGGACGGGCTCGTGATCTCGCCCGCCGACGGGCGCGTGAACCTTATCGCCACGGTCCTGCCGCCGCCCGAACTTGACCTGCCGCAGGTGCCGACGCTGCGGGTCTCGGTGTTCATGAACGTGTTCGACTGCCACGTGAATCGGGTGCCGGTGGCGGGCCGGATCGGCCAGATCCACTACACGCCGGGCCTGTTCCTCAATGCCGAGCTCGACAAGGCCAGCGACGACAACGAGCGCAACGGCATGGTCATCGAGACGACCCATGCCGGCCAGCCGAAGCGGGTCGGCGTGGTGCAGATCGCGGGCCTCGTCGCCCGGCGGATCGTCGGCTTCGTCACGGCGGGCGACGTGCTCGGCGTCGGCGAGCGGTTCGGCCTGATCCGCTTCGGATCGCGGGTGGACGTATACCTGCCGGCCGGCACGACGGTGCTGGTCGGCCTCGGCCAGAAGGCGGTGGCTGGCGAGACGGTGCTGGCCGATCTCGGCGGCGGGCCGGAGCGGCTGTTCAAGCGGATCTGAGGCGGCCATGGACGATCTCTTCCCGCCCTTCGCGCCCGATCCGAACGAGCCGCGGCCGCGCCGGTTCAAGCCGGTGCCGTTCCGGATGATCGCGCCCAACATGATTACCCTGATGGCGCTCTGCCTGGGGCTGACCGCGATCCGGCTCGCCTTCGAGGGCAAGTTCGAGCCCGCCGTCATCGCCGTGGTGGTGGCCGGCGTCCTGGACGGCATTGACGGGCGGGTGGCGCGGCTGCTCAAGGGCACCTCGCGCTTCGGGGCGGAACTCGACTCGCTCGCCGACTTCGTGAATTTCGGCTGCGCCCCGGCCCTGATCCTCTACGGCTTCGTGCTGTTCCACCTGAAATCGGCGGGCTGGATCGTGGCGTTAATCTTCGCCATCGCCATGGCCCTGCGCCTCGCCCGCTTCAACGCGATGCTGGACGACCCGAACCGGCCGGACTGGAAGAAGGACTTCTTCGTCGGCATGCCGGCGCCGGCAGGTGCGCTCACCGCGATGCTGCCGCTCTACCTGCACTTCCTGGGCTTCGGCATCGAGACCTGGGCCGCGCTTGCGGTCCTGATCTACGTGCTGTGCATCGCCCTGCTGGTGGTCTCCACGGTCCCGACCTATTCGGGCAAGACCATGGGCAAGCGGGTTCCGCGCGGCCTCGTCCTGCCAATCTTCCTGTTCGGCGTCGCGGCCTTCGGCATCCTGATCAGCTACCCGTTCGAGGCGCTGGTCGCGGTGAGCGGCGGCTACCTGCTGACCATCCCGGTGGTGGCCGCCCAGTATCGCCGCCGGCTCAAGGCGGAGCTGGCGACCGCCGCCGAGGAGCGGCCCGTCCTAGCAGGGGAGACGCGGTCCGCCGGCGTCACGCCGGAATAGGTGCTGGCCGTCGCAGGAATCTCCACTACCATGGACGGGTTCGGGGCGGGGATTCGAAGATGCTTGAAGAGTTCAAGAAGTTCGCGCTACGCGGCAACGTGGTCGATCTCGCGGTCGGCGTGATCATCGGCGCGGCCTTCGGGGCCATCGTGACGTCGGCGGTCCAGGACATCTTCATGCCGGCGATCGGCGCGGTCACGGGCGGGCTCGATTTCTCGAACTACTACATCCCGCTCTCGTCCAAGGCGCAGGCCGGGCTGCCTTACGCGGACGCGAAGAAGCAGGGCGCCGTCATCGGCTACGGTCAGTTCCTGACCCTGACGCTAAACTTCATGATCGTCGCCTTCGTGCTGTTCCTGGTGATCCGGGCGATGAACCGCCTGCAGACCGCCGAGACAAAGAAGCCCGACGAGGTGACGGCGGACGTGAAGCTCCTGTCCGAGATCCGCGACCTCCTGGCCGCGAAGCCACGCGTCTGAGCCTTCAGACGTCGCGTTTGTCGTCGTCCTCAGGCTTGACGCCGAGGGCATCGAGGATCTGGTCGAGGGCTTGGCCGACGGCGCCGGTCCCTTCCTCGTGGGTCTTCAGGCGGGTCTCGAGCCGGCGGATCTGCGGCTCGAAGACATCCGGCACCGGGTCGTCACCGAGGTAGCGCGGCTTGTCCGGCCCCACCGGCAGAACACTGCGCAGCTGCTGGCCCAGGTGATCGCGCACCGGTTCGGGCAGCGTCGCGTTCGGATCGTTCGGAGTGTCGTTCATGGTCGCCTCGCGGATCGAACCGCATGTCAACGGCCGGACGTATGAAGCGTTGCGCCGACGGCCGCGGCGGGCGGAGGGTCCCCCGGAGCCGGGCTCCGGGGGCGCTTGGGCCGGTCGCCGACCGGCCCGCGGGATCAGTCGATGACCTCGACGATCCGGTGGCTGCGATCGACCAGCACCGGACGGTCGTTCACGACGGTGTAGCGGTAGCCCGGCTGCACGCGATACTCGGTCGGCACGTCGTAGTAGGTCACGCCCGAGGCCGGCAGGGTGGTGCCGACGGCGATGCGGCCGTCATAATCGTACGAGCGGACGTTGCGCTCGCGGACGTAGCTGCGGAAACGCGGGGCCATGTCGACACCCAGGATGCCGCCGACCGTGCCGGTGGCCGCGCCGACGGCACCGCCGACGATCCCGCCGATCGGGCCGGCCGCATCGGCACCCGCAGCGGCGCCGCGCTCGGCACCCGGGATGGTGCCCTGAGCCTGGGCGGCCAGCGGCAGGGACAGGGCGAGGGCCGAGGCGGCGATGAGGGTCTTGAAGGTCATGCGGGATTGCTCCGTTCCGTGGCGTTCCGCCGCGGAGACGCGGCGAAGCTCGGGCCGGTAACGCCCGACCCGGGAAACGGATGCATCTTTTTTGTGGGGCGTCGGGATCCGGACCGCGACCCGTTACGCGTCCTTTGGCATCGCCGACTGGATGAACCGGTCGGAGCCGAGATCCTCCTCGTCGTAGCCCAGCAGCTCGGCGAGCCTGCCGCGGGCGCGGCTGACGCGGCTCTTCACGGTGCCGACCTTGCAGCCCATGATCGCCGCTGCCTCCTCGTAAGAGACGCCCTCGGCACCGACCAGCACCAGGGCCTCGCGCTGGTCCGGCGGCAGCTTGGCGAGGGCCGATTGCAGGTCTTCGACGTCGAGCCGGTCGCCCTGGTGCGGGGCCGTGGCGAGACGGGCCGCGTAGGAGCCATCCTGGTCCTCGACCTCGCGCACCCGCTTGCGGTGGTCCGAGTAGAAGATGTTGCGCAGGATCGTGAACAGCCACGCGTTCAGGTTGGTCCCGGGCTGGAACCGCGCGCGGTGCTGCCAGCCCTTGAGCAGGGTGTCCTGGACGAGGTCGTCCGAGCGGGCGGGGTTCGACGTCAGGGACAGCGCGAAGGCGCGGAGAGACGGCACGGCGGCCAGCAGACCGTTGCGGAATTCCGGCTCGATCGCCTCGCCCCGGGCGCGCAGGGCCGCCTCGAGCTTCTCGATCAGCTCGGCGAAGCGGGACGGCAGGGTCTCCTCGCCGATCCGCTCGTACACGGTGCGCAGGTGTTCCCCGAGATGCGTGCGGATTCCTGGCGCCAGGTTCGGGCGGCCATCCCGCGTCCCGTCCTCCTGGGACAGGACGGATTCGGTGTCGTCGCGGGTCATGCGTGTCGCGCTCGTCGTCTCATCGTGGCTCGACCACCGGTCCCAAGGCGGTCGAGGCGGATCGCTTGTCGGTCCGAATTCGCGGCGGAGTCCGGCCGATGCGCTCCTGTTCCCGGCGTTCTAGCGCATCGGGCGCGGCCATGCACCCTCGGGCGAACTTCACTTATGCTAAGTTGCGCGGTCTCAACAGGCGGATTGCCCCATCCCGGAGCGTCAGGACGTCGCCGCGGGCGAGGTCGGTCCAGCACTCGTCCCGGGTGAGCGCCTGCGTGGCGATCACCGTCACCACGTCGTGCTCGGTGGTCTCCTTCGCGAAATCCACCTGCCAGTCCTCGTCGATCAGGGTCGCCTTCCCGAAAGGAGCACAGCGGGTCAGGTAGCAGAGGCGCTTGCCGCAATGGGCGTAGAGGGTGCGGCTGTCGGTGAGCAGCATGTTGAACACGCCGAGCCCGTGCAGCTCGCCCGCGAGATCGGCCACCGCCCGGTCGAGGGTTTCGGGCCGAGGCAGGGCGCCGAACCGCGCCTGAAGCCGGCCGAGCATCCAGCAGAAGGCGTGCTCGCTGTCCGTGGAGCCGATCGGCATGAAGCCGCCGAGCGGCAGCCGCTTCACGCCCTTGAGCTGGCCGTTATGCGCGAAGGTCCAGCGGCGGCCCCACAATTCCCGCGAGAACGGGTGGGTGTTCTCCAGGCTGACCCGGCCACGATTGGCCTTGCGGACATGGGCGACGACGATCCGGCTCTTGATCGACATGTCGCGCAGCAGCCGGGCGAGCTGCGAGCGGGCGCTCGGCTCCGGCTCGTGGAAGCTGCGGCAGGTGCGCCCGTCATAGAAGCTGATGCCCCAGCCGTCGGCATGCGGACCGGTCTCGCCGCCGCGCCGGGCGAGGCCCGCGAAGGAGAAGCGGATGTCGGTCGGCACGTTGGCGCTCATGCCGAGCAGTTCGCACATCGGATTGCAGCCGGGCCATGCGGGGGAGGCGGGACGTTTAGGAGTGTTCGGCCGTCCCGACAACGGCTTTCGCGCGGATCAGCGTGCCAGATAATCGGTCAGCGTCATCCCGACCAGGATGGCGACCCAGAAGAAGCCGAGCCCCGAGAACAGCCGGATCAGCGGCGGCTCGTGGATCACCTCCATGGAGACGAGGAGGATCAGCGCCACCATCACGGCGACCACCACAAGCTCCACGATCCAGACCTGCGCGAAGGGCAGGGTGGCGCCGAGGGTGACGTTGACGGCGAGCAGGGCGAGCAGCGCCAGGAAGGTCAGCACCGGCGTGCGCAGGCGCTTCCGGAGCAGGGCGCGGTCGTCGGCGCTCAAGGTCGCGAGGGGGCTCCGCATCCTACCGGTTCACCACGTAGAGGATCGGGAAGGCGAGGATCCAGACCAGATCGATGAAGTGCCAGTAGAGGCCGTACACCTCGATCCAGTTCTGGTGCCGCGACAGGAACCCGGCCTTGGCGGCCATCCAGGTCATGCCGAGGAGGAGCGCGATGCCGGTGAACAGGTGCAGCGCGTGGAGCAGCGTGGCGACATAGTAGAGGTTCACGAACAACCGCGCGGCCGGGGTCTCGGCGAGGGCGAAGGGCCGATGGCTGAGGAACGGCATCATGTGCTCGGCCCAGTCGGCGTAGTACTCGTAGCCCTTGAGCACGAGGAACAGGCCACCGAGCGCCGCGGTCGCCAGCATGGCCCGGACCATGGCGCGCTGCCAGCCCATCCGGGAAAACGCGATCGCCATCGACATGGTCAGGCTGGAGCAGATCAGCACCACGGTGTTGGTGGCGCCGATCCAGAACTTGAGGTGCTTGGCCGCCGCGACCGTCGCCTCGGGGTGCTGGATCCGGGTGATCAGCGCCACCAGGAACAGCGCCGAGAACAGCAGGAGCTCGGTGATCAGCCACGCCCATATGCCGAGGGTCGCCGCCTGCCGCTGCTGGGTCACCGTCTCGAAATGTTCGACGCGGGCGATCCCGACGCCGTCGGCCAGAGGCTGGCTCATCCGTGCTGGTCCCGGGATTCCTGGGCCTGGATCGGGTAATCGTAGGGGACGCGCGGCACCTCGGGCGGGGACAGGAAATTGTGCGTCGGCGGCGGCGACGCGGTCTCCCATTCGAGCCCCTTCGCGTTCCACGGATTGGCAGGCGCCTTGCGCCCGAACCACAGGGAATAGACGAGGTAGAGCATCGGGAAGATGTAGCCCGCCGCCAGGATCGTGGCGCCCGCCGAGGACAGCACGTTGAGGAGCTGGAATTCGGGCGGGTAGGTTGCGTAGCGCCGCGGCATCCCGAGATACCCGAGGATGAACTGCGGGAAGAAGGTCACGTTGAAGCCGAGGAAGATCAGCAGCGCCGAGACCCGGCCCCAGGGCTCGCTGTACATCCGGCCGGTGAACTTGGGCCACCAGAAGTGCAGGCCGCCGAGGAAGGCCAGCACCGTGCCGCCGACCATGATGTAGTGGAAGTGGGCCACCACGAAGTAGGTGGCGTGGATGTGCTGGTTGATGGCGAGCGTCGCGAGGTAGAGGCCGGTCAGCCCGCCGAGCACGAACAGGCCGATATAGCCCATGGCGTAGAGCATCGGGGTGTCGAGCCGGAGCGAGCCCTTATGGATCGTGGCGGTCCAGTTGTAGACCTTCACGGCCGAGGGCACCGCCACCGCGAAGGACAGGGCGGAGAACACCAGCGAGGCCAGATCGCTCTGGCCGTTGACGAACATGTGGTGGCCCCAGACGAAGAAGGTCACGGAGGCGAGCCCGATCGACGCGTAGGCGACGAAGCGGTAGCCGAACAGCTTCTTCTGCGCGAAGGCCGGGACGATCTCGGAGATCACCCCCATGCCGGGCAGCACCATGATGTACACGGCCGGGTGCGAGTAGAACCAGAACAGGTGCTGGAACAGCACCGGGTCGCCGCCATAGGCCGGGTCGAACACGCCGATGTGGAAGGCGCGCTCCGCGATCAGCAGGATCAGCGCCGTGGTGATGACGGGCGTCGCCAGCAGGAAGATCAGGCTCGTGGCGTAGTGCGCCCAGACGAAGATCGGCAGCTTGAACCACGTCATGCCGGGCGCCCGCATGGTGTGGATCGTGACCACGAAGTTGAGCCCCGTCAGGATCGACGAGAAGCCCACGATGGTGACGCCGATCAGCGCCGGCAGCACCCAGGTGTTCGAGAAGGCGGTGGAGAGCGGCGCATAGAAGGTCCAGCCGGTATCGACGCCGCCGAGCACCACCGAGACCAGGGTGAACAGGGCGCCGGCCATGAACACGTACCAGCTCGTGAGGTTGAGCTTCGGGAAGGCGAGGTCCTTGGCCCCAATCATCAGCGGGATCAGGAAGTTGCCGAAGGTCGCCGGGATCGACGGGATCAGGAAGAACCAGACCATCACCACGCCGTGGATGGTGAAGGCCTTGTTGTAGGTGTCGTTGGACATGATCGCGCCGTTCGGCACGACGAGGGCGAGGCGCACCACGCCCGCCGCCAGGGCGCCGATCACGAAGAAGCCGGTGATCGACGTGAGGTACAGGATCGCGATGCGCTTGTGGTCGGTGGCGAGGAACCAGGAGCGCAGGGTCGATTCCGCGTGCAGGTAATCCGCCTTGCGCCCGAGGGTGGCCTCCGGCGTCTGCGGTTCCCGGCGGGCCGTGCCGCCGATGCTGCCCGATGCGCTCATCGTGTCACCCCCGCCGGCGTCGCGTCCGCGGCCTTGCCGGGATCCGGCGCCGGGTAGGCTTTCAGGAAGTCGATCAGCGTCCCGAGTTCGTCCGCCGGAATCCGGCCGGCGAAGCTCGGCATGACCTGCTTGGCACCCCCGGCGAGCCGGTCGCCGTTGGGGTTCAGGATCTTGTCGCGCAGCCACGCGGCGTCGGCCGTGACGGTGCGGCCGTCGGCGAGCTTGACTTGGCTGCCATAGAGCCCCGCGAGACTGGGTGCCTTCACGGCCGAGCCGGGCGCGTGGCAGCCGGCGCAGCCATAGGCCTCGTAGAGGGCGCGGCCCGCCGCGACCTTGCCCTGCTGCGCCCCGGCATGGGTGAGCCAGTCCTGGTAGTCGCCGGGGTTCATGAAGGTGACCTCGCCGCCCATCACGGAATGGTCGGTGCCGCAATATTCCGAGCAGTAGAGGTGGTAGGTGCCGGTCTTGTCGGCCTTGAACCACAGGTCGGTGTAGCGGTCGGGAAGGGCGGCCACCTGCATGCGCACCGCCGGCAGGTAGAGGGCGTGGATCACGTCCTGGCTGATGATGTGCAGGCGGATCGGCTGGCCGATCGGCAGGTGCAGGTTGTTAATCTCGGACTGGCCGGTGGGATGCTGGAACTTCCACATCCATTGCCGGCCGATGGCCTCGACCACCATCGCGTCGGGGGCGGGTTCTTCGACTCGATGAACAGCCGCGCCCCCAGACGAAGAAGATCAGGGTGAGGAGGAACGGGATCAGCATCCAGCTGATCTCGATGAGGTTGGAGCGGATGCCGGAGGGGCTCCGGTCGGCCTCCGAGCCCTCCCGGTAGCGCACGGCGAAGAAGGTGATCGCCACGAAGACCGGGACGGTGAGCAGCAGCGTCAGCACCGTGAACGCCAGGATGAGGATATCCGTCTCGCTCGCGGTGGCCGAGACCGCGGCGGGCCAGAGCTGGAGGAATCGTGGCCTGGCGTCATGGGTCTCCAGGCTCCGCCGCGTCGAGGGAGCGGCCGACGATCAGATCCATGGCGCGCCCGATCGGGATGCGGGCGCGGGTGCGGGCCTCGTCCCGGTAGCCGTAGCCGGAGAGATGCGCCGCGGCCTCCGCCCGCTGGCGGTCGAGATCCGCGTAGGGATCGGCCTGGAGGTTCGGGGGCGGCGGCGCGAGGCGCGTCGTCTGCTGCGGCGTCAACGTCGGCAGGGCTCGGCGCTGACGCGCCGCGAAGGTGCCCATCATCCACACCATGGTCCCGACGACCGCCACGGCGGTGAGCGCGAGGGCCGCCATCACCAGCGCGGTGTTGCGGACGTTGACGTCGCGCGTCTCGTGCCCGGGATCGTCGGGATCGCGGGGGGTGTTGGCCGCGGGGCGCGGCGGGCGTCCGCTCAGGAAGCCGCTGCCCCGCAGCGTCAGTCCCGCCAGGATCGCGGGGATCAGTCCGGAAGGACCGCCGGCGCTCATGCCGGCCTCCCGGCACGGCGGGGTCCGGATGGCGATCGATCCGCGCGCGGCCGCAGCGCCAGCCGGAGCCCGGCGGCGAGGCAGGCCACGGCGCAGGCGGCGAGCACGTCGCTCGGCCGGATGACGAAGCGGTCGCGCACGGCCGGGGTGATCAGCCAGAACATCTCCACGGCGTGGACGGCGAGCGCCGCGCCGGCCAGGATCCGGGTGGTCGGGCGCCCCGGACGGAGGGTCGCGAGCCCGGCCAGGACCACGACCGCGCCGGCGACGATCGCGAGCGCCCGCCCGACCCAGCCGCCCCGGGCGAGATACCACGTCACTTCGGAGGGCAGGTTGGCCGACCACACGATCAGGAACTGCACGAAGTGCAGGTAGGCCCAGAGCCCGAGCAGGACGACGAGGGGTACCAGCCGGCCCCGCCCCGGCGCGGTGCGGCCGCGGCCAACGGGCTCAGGCTCCTCCCAGGCGAGCAGGATCGCCGCCGCGAAGGCGAGGCCACTCCAGGCCGTCATCACCAGGAGGCCGAGCAGGGTGGAATCGAGCCGCGGGTCCAGGGACGCGACCACGTCGGTGACGAACAGCGTGCCAACCACCGCGTGCAGCCCCACCGCCGGCACGGTCCGGCCCTCCCCGGGCGCGTCGAAGGGGCGGGCGAAGCGGACCGCGAGCCACGTCCAGGCGGCGAGATAGGCGATCACCCGGACCACGAAGAACGGCATCGTGAACCACAGGGTGGCCAACGGCGTCCGCGCCGGAGCGCCGACCCAGGGATAGAGCACGGGCGCGCTGGCCAGCAGCGGCAGCGACAGCAGGGCCGCGATTGGCATCAGCGTCATCAGCCGGCGCAGGGCCGCCAGCATCTCGATGCCGCCGCGCTCGCGCACGCGCTTGCCGAACCGCTCGGCCACCACGGTCACCGGCAGGGCGCCCACGGGCAGGGCGAGCAGGACCAGCCAGGCCGCCAGATAGGAGGCCGCCGCGCCGCGCCAGCCGCCCGCGATCAGGCAGAAGGCCAGCAGGCCGAGGCCGGCGAGGCCGAGGAGGGCGGGGCGGCTCACGGCGTCGCCTCCAGGTGGGCGCGATCCTCCGCGGGCAGGCGCGCCACGAGCGCATCCTGACTGAGCTGGAGGGCGCGGACATAGGCGACGATCGCCCAGCGGTCAGCGGAGGGGATCATCTGCGCCATTCCGAACATCGCCCGCCGGCCGTTCGAGATCGCGTCGTAGAGGTCGTCGGCCGATGCCCCGCGCACGGGTCCGGCCGTGAGGGTACCGGCAGCCAGGAAGCCCCGCGCCACGATCATCCCGGCGCCGCGTCCGTCCTGACCGTGGCAGGGGGTGCAGAACACCGCGTAGCGGTCCCGGCCCCGGTCGAGCAGATCCCGGGTGATCGTCTGCGGCTGCGGCACCGGACGGGCCGGATCGATCCGCGGCACGGTGCCGGCCACCGGCTGGCGCATGGTGATCTCCCGGGGGAAGAACGGGTTCTTGTCCCAGGTCTTCGCCCGGGTCTGGTCGGCCATGTCGGCCTCGCCGCAGGCCGCCAGGGGCGCCAGGGCGAGGAGGGCGAGAGGCACGGCGATCCTCATCGCGGGATCCGCCGGATCTCGAGCGGCCGTCCGGCCTCGGCCGGCAGCGCCGCGAGCCGCCGCTCGATCCGGTCTGCGTCGAACCGGGCGCCGCGCGCCTCCGCGGACAGGAAGAACCGGTCCTCCGACGCCCGCAGGAAGCCCGGAATGTTGAAGGCCGGGTGGTTCAGGCGGGGCAGGCGGTTGAGCAGCAAGAGCGCGAGGTGGATCGCCACGCAGCCCGCCATCATCGCGAAGGAGACGCTCGGCACCACGAAGGAGGGCCAGGACAGACGCGGCCGGCCGCCGATCAGGAACACGTAGTCGTACGCCGTGGCGTAGACGCACATCGCGAAGAAGCCGATGCCGCCGAGGAGGGCACCGGCGAGGGCGTAGGGCAGGATCGAGCGCCCCTCCAGTCCCAGGGGCCGCAGGGTGCGGGGCATCGGCACCGGGCCGTGCCCGTCCAGACGGACCTGATCCGGGCTGATGCCCGAGACCGCCTGGAGGGCGGCGGCGAGGTCGCCCTGGCTCGCGAAGGTCGCCGACACGCCCCACAGGGGCGCGGAGACCGGGTTCTCCTCGGGACGGGCGGCGGCCCGGGACGAAGCCTCGCGGGCCGCCGCCTGCGCGGCCGTCGACACCGCCAAGGCGAGGCGGCGGCTCTCGACGATCGAGATGGCCGGCAGGTAGCGCAGGAACAGGAGCAGCAGGGTCAGGAACAGGCCGAGAGAGCCCGCGAAGGTGGCGATGCCCCAGAAATCGGTCGTGTAGGGCAGCTTCGCGGACGGCAGGAAATCCTGGGTCAGGGTGACGACCAGCACCGCGACGTGGTCGGCATAGGCGCCGGCGGCCACGAGCAGGCCCACCGCCGCGATGGCCAGCGGCGCCGTTCGGGCGCGCGCCGACCACAGGATCTGCGCCGGCAGGACGAGGCAGAGGATCGCCGTCCACGACACGAGGGCGTGGTCGCCGGTCAGGCGCCGGACGAGGACCGCGCGGGCTTGCGCATCGCCGTTGAGGAGCGTGTCGAACGCCTCCGCCGCGTAGCAATAGGCGCTCGCGCAGCCGAGGCAGAGCAGCAGCCGTCCGAGCACGTCGAGATGGCGGGCCGTCACCAGGGCGTCGAGGCCGTAGACGAGGCGGATCAGCATCACGATCACCGCCGTGACGCCGACGCCCGACGAGACCGCGTTCACCAGGAAGCTCACCGGCAGGAGTGTGCTGTGCCAGCCGGGCATCAGCGAGCCCGCCAGCATGACCGAGGCGCCGGTCTGCACCGAGACCACCAGGAGCACGCCGAGTAGGGCCACGGTGCGATAGGCCTGCACCCAGATCTGCCAATGGGCCGCCGAGCCGCGCCAGCCCGAGGCGACGATGCCGTAGACCTGGGCACGCAACAGGGCGATCCGGCGCGTCGGGGCCTTCACGTCGCGCTGGTGCATGGCCTCCGCGAAGGCGCGGTCGCGCAGGGTGGCGAGATCCGGCAGCAGGCCGATGAACCAGAGGCTCACGCAGACCACCAGGAAGGACACGATGTCGATCGCGTCCCAGAGCAGCGGCGAGCGGAACTGCGGCCAGAGATCGTAGGTGTTGGGGTAGGGCAGGTTCCAGAAGAAGAACCACGGCCGCCCGAGATGGATGATCGGGTAGAGCCCGGCCGCCGCGGTGGCGAGCAGCGCCAGGGTCTCGGCGATGCGGTTCACCGCGCCGCGCCACTCGGCCCCGAGGAGGAGGAGGATCGCCGAGACCAGGAGGCTGCCCGACGCGACCCCGATCCACCAGTCGTAGCTCGCGATGTCGAGCGCCCAGACGACGGCGTTGTTGTTCCCCCAGATCCCGGGGCCGGCAGAGAGCAGGTAGACGAGGGTGAGGACGAACAGGCCGAGCAGCGCCCCCGCCGCCGCGAATGCGATCCACCAGCGCCGGTTGCCCGGGTGCGTCAGCGGGATCGCCGCGACCGCGCCGCCGATCCCCTGAAGGGTCTCGTCGGGCCGGATCAGGGGACCGGGCTGCGTGCCGCCGGAGAGGGCGCCGGACATGCTCAGCCCTCCCGTCCGTTCGGGTCCGCGGCGGGCGCGAGCCCGGCGAGGTAGGTGGTGCGCGGCCGCGTGTTCAGGTGGCCGAGGAGCGCGTATTCCCGCGGATCCCGGCGGGCGGCGGAAACCCGGCTGCCCGGGTCGGCGACGTTGCCGAAGGTGATCGCCCGGGTCGGGCAGGCGCCCTGGCAGGCGGTCTCCACGGCGCCGTCGGGGATCAGCGCGTGGGCATCCTTGGCCGAGGTGATCCGGGCCGCCGTTATGCGCTGGATGCAGTAGGTGCACTTCTCCATGACCCCGCGGGCGCGGACGGTGACCTCGGGGTTGCGCTGCTGCTGCTCAACGGGGGTCATGCCGCCGGTATAGTCGAGGTAGTTGAAGCGGCGGACCTTGTAGGGGCAGTAGCTCTGGCAGGTCCGGGTCCCGACGCAGCGGTTGTAGACCTGCAGGTTCAGGCCCTCGCTGTCGTGCAGGGTCGCCTCCACGGGGCAGCCGAGTTCGCAGGGCGCCTGCTCGCAATGCATGCAGGGCACCGGCTGGAAATGCGTGGCCGGCGCGTCGAGTTCGCCCGCATAGTAGCGGTCGACCCGCAGCCAGCCCATCCAGCGGCCGCGTTCGACCTCCTCGCGCCCGACCACCGGGATGTTGTTCTCCGCTTGGCAGGCGGTGACGCAGGCATTGCAGCCCGTGCAGGCGTCGAGGTCGATCGCCATGCCCCATTGGGCGGCGACCCAGCGATCCTGGCTCTCCGGGGGCGGGTAGAACGAGGCGGGCGCCGGCGCGCCCTTCGGGTCGCCCACGGGCGCGGCGCCGAGCGCCTGCACGCGCACGAGATCCTGCCCCTCCATGGTGCCGAGATGCTGCGTCGTGACCGGCATGCGCCGCTGGCCGGTCCGCGTCAGCCGGGCGCCGGTGAGCCGCCAGGGGAACCCGGCGGCCGCAGCGGAGCGGCGTCGTAGCCGAGGCCGCGGGCGAGGTGGTCCGGCACGGCGCGGCCGTAGCCGAGGGAGAGGGTCACGGTGTCGTCCGCCTGGCCGGGCAGGATCCAGGCCGCGCCCTCGATCCCGCGGCCGCCCGCCTCGATCCTCAGCATGTCGCCCGTGGCGATCCCCGCGCGCTCCGCGAGCCGCGGCCCGAGCGCGACCACGTTCTCCCAGACCACCTTGGTCAGGGGCTTCGGGAGTTCCTGCAGCCAGGCGAGATCGGCATGGGTGCCGTCCCAGACGGTGGGGTCGGGGCGGAACAGCACCTCGATCCCGTCGGAATCCGGTACAACGGCCGGCACGGCCTGCTGCGTCAGCGCGGCGGTGACGGCCGGATGCGCGCTGTCCGCCCAGAAGCCCCGGCGCAGGGCGTCGGAGAAGCGGGCTTCGAAGGCCGCATCCGCCTCGCCCGCGTCCCGCCAGCGGGCCTTGAGGAGGCCGAGGCCGTCCTGGCCGCTCTCCCCGCCCGTGCCGTCGGCCAGGAAGGCGAGCATCTCCGGCAGGGTCCGGCCGTTGTACAGGGGCGCGACCGTCGGCTGGATCAGCCCCACGGTCCCGTCGAGGGACCGGACGTCGCCCCAGGATTCCAGCGGGTGGGCGGCGGGCAGGTGCCAATCGGCATGGGCGCCGGTCTCGTCGTAGTAGAGCCCGGCATGGATCTTGAGCGGCACACGGGCCATCCGGGTCGCGAAGTCGAGGGCGCCGGGCGCCTCGTAGACCGGATTGGCACCGAGCATGACGAGCGCCTCGACGGCGCCGCGCTCCATGGCCTCCGCGAGTTCCGCCAGCGTCCCGGCGCCCGCCTCCGCCGCGGGCGCGGTGTGACGAACGGTCGTGCCGGTATTGCCGAGTGCCCCGTTCAGCCGGTGCACCAGCGCGTGCAGGTCGGGGCTCGCGGTCAGGCCGGCGGTGACGATGCCGCCGCCGCGCGCCGCCGTGAGCGCCGCGCCGGCCGTCCGCGTCCAGCGCGAGACGGGATCGTCGCCCGCCGGGGCCGTGCCGCCCGCCGCCAGGGCGAGGAGGTCCCGGGCGACGGTCTCGAGGCGGCCGGCCGGCACGGCGACGCCGTGATCCGCCTTGGCGCTGGTGAGCGTCGGGGTCGGGGCCGCCGCGTGCAGCGTGAGGAGGCGACCCTCGGCATAGGCCGCGCGCCGGGCCTCGCTCCAGCGCCGGGACAGGCCGACCTGGCCGGGCCCGGGGTCGAGGAAGTCGCCGTCGAGCGCCACGATGGTGCGGGCACGGCCGAAATCGGGGTGGGTCTCGAGCGGCGTCCCGTAGGCCAGGCGGGCGCCCTCGTAGATCCCGTCGCGGGCGGCCGCGGCGCCGACATACCAGCGCAGCGCCGGGTAGGCGGCCCGCAGCCGCGCGATCTGTGCCGCAACGGTGGGCGACGTCACCGGGCCGGTGAGGAGGGCGACGCCCGCGCCCCCGGTCCGGCGCCAGCCCGCCAGATGCCCGAGAAGGTCCGCCCGGAACGCCGCCCACGACGTCGGGCGACCGAGATGCTGCACCGCCTGGGAGCGGAACGGGTCGTAGAGCCCGAGCACCGAGGCCTGGGCCAGCACGTCGGTGCCGCCGAGGCTCCAGGGGTGCTCGGGGTTGCCCTCGATCTTCAGCGGCCGGCCGTTGCGCGTGGTGACCTGGATGCCGTTGCCGAACCCGTCGAATACCGCCGAGGAGGCGTAGGACAGATCCGTGCCCGGCACGATCCGCTCGGGCTGGTTGACGTAGGGCACCTCGTAGCCGCGTCCTCCGCCCGCGCCGCAGGCGGTGAGGCCGCCGAGCGCGAAGGAGGCGGCCATCAGCTTCAGGAAGCCGCGCCGCTCCGGGGCGGCGGCGAGCCGCGACGCCGACGGGAACTCGGCCGCCAGATAGGCGCGGAACTCGGGACTGTCGGCCACGGCGTCGAGGCTGCGCCAGAAGCGCGGCCCGTCGCCGCCGGCGAGTCTCTCGCGCAGGGCCGCGATGTCGGGAGCGCCGGTCATCGGTGGCAGATCCCGCATTCGGTCAGCCGCGCCCCGCCGCGGATATGGTACTGGGCCACGAGTTTGGGACCCAGCGTCGCCTGGTCGGCCGGCGGCGTCCAGATCATGTTCCAGACCTGATCCGGCGGGCGGACATACTTCTCCGGCGCCCGGTGGCAATCGAGGCAGAACTGCATCTCGAAGGCGTTGGCCCGGTAGGTCATCTGCATCGACGTGACGTCGCCGTGGCAGGTCGAGCAGCCGATCCCCTTCGTCACGTGGACGGAGTGGTTGTAGTAGACGTATTGCGGCAGCCTGTTCAGCCGCACCCATTCCAGCGGCTTGTCCTGCGCGTAGCTGTCGCGCACCGGCTTCAGCATGTCGGAACCGGTCCAGATCTGCGAGTGGCAGGTCATGCAGGTGTGCGTCGGCGGGATGCCGGCGGTGGCCTCCCGGTCGACCGTCGTGTGGCAGTAGCGGCACTGGATGCCGAGCTCGCCGGAATGGTGCTTGTGGCTGAACGGCAGCGGCTGGGCCGGCGCAACCCCGACACCGGTGACGTAGTTCGAGCGCACGATTCCGCCGCCAGGACGGGAAGCCCTACGAGGCAGGCCACCCCGGTCATCAGGGCGAGGCGGTAGAGCGCGTCTGCCCCGGGGGTGAACAGCTGCGCCATCAGGCGGTCCCGGGCCAGGATCGGGCGGGGAGATCGCGCTCGGTCTTCTCAACCCCTCGCCGCACTCGTCGCCTCACCCTCTGGTCCTGGCCGAAATCCTTCGGCGCGCCGGCCCGGCGCGATAAGACCCGGATATCCGCGGCGGCCAGGTCGCGCGGGTCATAGCCCCTGGCCGGTCGCAGCCTCGGCTGCGCCCTGCCTAAGGGTTTTAACACTGGAGCGCTTCCAAACCAGGGCCGTCGGCTGAAACATGCGGTCCGACGTGTCGCACCGGCCTGCGTCAGGGCGTCCGCGCCCGTGCGCCACTTCCCGTGACCGACGTGAACGCCTATGCCCCCGGGCGGGGCTCAGACGCCCGACCATGACCGGACACGCATGGAATCCGATCCTCTCGTCCTGACGTGGCGTGCCGCGCGGCCTCTGCATGCCGCCGCGGCGGCCCTCGCGGTCGGGATCGGTGCGCCGCTCTGCGCGCTCGCGCTCCTATGCCTGCGCGACCTCATCGCGGTGCTGCCACGGGACGAAGCGCCGGTGCTGCCCTTCCTGCGCGTGGCGGCGGCGCTCCCGGGCCGCGAGCTGGTGCTGGCATCCGGCATCCCGATGCGCCCCGCACAGCTCGAACTCACAGCCTTCCTGTGCATCGCCGTCTGCGCCGTGGCCCTGGCGGGTCTCGGCTGGTGCGTGGCGCGCCTGTGCTTCAAGGCGCAGAACCAAGCCGCCGACGCCGTTCGCGACGGCGTGCTGCGGGCGATCCTCGACGCGCCGGCCGGAGCCCGCGACGAGGCGCGCAGCCTGGCTCGGATCGTCGGCGAGGTGCTGGCGCGGGCCGATCGCCTGCTCGCCGCCGGCATCGTCCTACCGGCCATGACGCTCGCGGCGCTGATCCTGGCCCTGGGTTTCGCCGCGCTGGCCGCGCCCCGGCTCGTCCCGGCCGCGGTGGTCGGCCTCGCGGCGATCGGGCTGGCATACGGGCTGGTGCTCGAACGGGCGCGCGACCGCCAGGAGCTGCGGCTGCGCTCCAGCGCCAGGGCGGAGGCCAACCTGAACGACCTCGTGCGGCGGCTGCCGGCGGTGCGCAACCACGGGGCGGCGGCCATCGAGCGTCAGCGCATCGCCGCCCGCGTCGCCGCGATGCGCACCAATGTCGGGCGGGCCGAGGCGCGGCTGGCCTATGCCCGGGCGCCCGCCCTGGCGCTGGCCGTGATCCTGCCGGCGCTCGCCGCCGGCACGGCGCTCTGGCGCTCGGGGCCGGGGCAGCCCCCGCCGCGCCGGTGGATCCGGCCGCCCTCCTGGCGGCCGTCGGCGCCTTCGGCCTCGCCGGCTGGCTCGCCGCCGTCTGCGCACGGCTCTGGATGGTCCGCAAGGCGGTCCGTCCGCGCCTGCGCGACCTCGCCCGCCTCGTCGCGGCCCTCGAAGGCCGGCGGGCGCGGGCCGACCGGACGGGGGCGGGCGCGCAGCCGCTGCCCCGCTCCGGGATCCTGGCGACCCAGGGGGTCGGCGCCTTCGACCCGGCCACGGGCGAGCGCCTGACCGGCGTGGATGTCGCGATGCCGATGCCGAGCCACGTGGCGATCACCGGCAGCCGCGGCAGCGGCGCACGGGCGCTGGCGGCGGTGCTGGCCGGACAGGTCGAGCCCACCGCCGGAGCCGTCACCTATGCGGGTTCGGACCTGCGCGACTTCGACCCCGCGGAGCGGGCCCGGCACATCGCCTTCGCGGCGGGGGAGGCGATCCTGATGGAGGGGTCGCTCCGGCAGAACCTGCTCTACGGCACCGACCCGGCGAGTGCCCCCGACGATATCGCGCTGATCGGCATCAGCCGGCTCACCGGGCTCGACGGCTTCGTGTACGCCCGCGGGCTGACCGGGCGGCTCGATCCGGCCGCCCAGCCGCGACTCGCCGCGGCGATCGTCGACGCCCGGCGGACCATGCGGGTGGCGCTGGCCGCCAAGGGGGCGGAGCGCCTCGTCGAGCCGTTCGATCCCGACCGCTACAACAATCAGGCGAGCATCGGCGAGAACATCCTGTTCGGGGAACCGGTGGGCGGCGCGTTCTCGCCCCTGCGCTTCGCCCGCCACCCCTACCTGCGGGCGGTCCTGGAGGCCGAGGGGCTTGTGCGCCCCCTCACGGAGATAGGCCTGTCGGTGGCCCGCAGCACGGTCGAGATCTTCGCCGACCTGCCCAACGACCATCCGCTGTTCGACGCCTACTCGCTGTTCCAGGCCTCCGAGCGCGGCTATTTCGAGGATCTCGTGGTGCGGCTCCCCGGCGCGGCGAGCCTGCGCCGGGGAGCCGCGGGGCAGCGCGACCGCACGCGCCTGATCGGGCTGGCGCTGCGCTACAGCGAGACCCGCCATCGCTTCGGCCTGATCGACGCGGCGTTCGAGGAGCGCCTCGTCCAGGCGCGCCGCTCCTTCGCGCGGATGCTGCCGCCGCACCTCGCCGGCGCGGTGGTGTTTCACGATCCGTCGCGGGTCAATCCGGCGGCGAGCCTGGAGGAGAACCTCCTGTTCGGCCGGATCAGCCTGAGCGAGGCGAATGCCGAGCCGCGGGTGCGGGAACTGGTGCGCCGGGTCCTGGCCGACGAGGGGCTCGAAGCCTCGGTCTACGGCCTCGGCCTGGACTCTGCGGTCGAGGTGCAGCCCGGCACCGGCGTGCTGGCGGACGGCGCGATCAGCGCCCGCGAACGGGTCGCGATCGAGCTGAGCCGGTGCCTCGCCCGCGAGCCCGATATCCTCGTGGTGGCGGTGGCGATGGACGAGCGGAAGGCCGAGGCGCGCGCGCGCGCCTCGCCCAGTTGCGGCAGGCGCGGACCGGGCGCGGCCTGATCGTCTGCCTGCCCGAGGCGGCCCTTCCGGAGGGCGCCGAGCCGTTCGACGCGGTGATCGCGGTGGAGAACAGCGCGGTGGTGCCCCCCGTGCCGGCGGCCGCCGAGCGGGAGACCGCCCGGGCGGTCTGACCCCGGGGCGACCGCGTGAGGCCGGGATCCGCAGGAGAAGGCGCAGCCTCACGGCCGCCGCAATAATCCGTCAGGGCATGGCGCCGCGCCCGTCCGGCAGCCATCCCGGCCGATCCAGCGCGGACGGTTCATGCCTCGACCGACTACGATAGCCCTCGCCGCCGGCCTCGCCGTGCTCGCCCTCGCCGGCCCCGCCGCCGCGCAGGCCGGCAAGGCCGAGGCGCCGATCCCGGCCGAAACCCTCGCGCTGATGGCGCAGAAGGGCGTGACGGCCGCCTCACCCGTCCTGTTCCGGGCCTACAAGAAGGAATCGGAGATCGAGGTCTGGAAGAAGGGCCGGTCCGGCTACGTCTTCATCAAGACCTTCCCGATCTGCCGCTGGTCTGGCCAGCTCGGCCCCAAGCGCAAGAGCGGCGACCGGCAGACGCCGGAGGGGTTCTACACGGTGCCCCGGCGCCAGATGAACCCGAACTCGCACTATTACCTGTCCTTCGACGTGGGCTACCCCAACGCCTATGACCGAGCCCATGGCGGCACCGGCTCGGCCGTGATGGTGCACGGGATCTGCTCGTCCATGGGCTGCTTCGCCATGACCAACGGTACGGTCGGCGAGATCTACGCCCTCGCGCGGGACGCGCTGAACGGCGGCCAGGCGGCCTTCCAGTTCCAGTCCTACCCGTTCCGGATGACCGCCGAGAACATGGCCCGGCACCGGACTGACCCGAACATCGCGTTCTGGCGCGAACTCAAGGCCGGCTCGGACCGGTTCGAAGCGAGCCGGGAGGAGCTGCAGGTCTCGGTGGCAGGCGGCCGCTACGTCTTCGCGCCCTCACGGGATCCCGCCCTCGAGGCCGCCGTGGCCACCCGCCGGGCCGTCGAGGAGGCGCGGATGACGGAGCTGGCCGAAGCGGGCGAGCCCGCCGTCCGCACCACCTATTCCGACGGTGGCCAGAACGTCTTCTGGGCGGCCTACACGGCCCGGGGCGGCGCGGTCGGCGACATCAGCCGTCCGGAAGCCCTGGCCTTCGCGGGCCAGGAGGTCGTCGTCGTGCCGGGCCATCGCGCCCATCGCCCGGTTCCCGAGACCGTCTGGGCGTCCTGGGGCGCCCCCGATTCGGGACTGTCGCTCCGGCAGATGGCGGGATTCGTCCCGGTCTACGAGCGCGCGCCGGACCGGTTCGGGGCGCTGACCGCCCCCCTGGCCACGCGCTACGGCGACGCCCTGCCATCCTGGCTCACCGCCGGATCTGCCGGATCGCATCCCGGCCGCCGGGTCCCGGGGGATTCTGACCCCCGGTCTCCTGGCCTCGGCCGAGCGGCTCTAGGCATGCGGAGACCCGGCGCATCGGCCCATGCGTGTGCGCAGCCGCACATCACGACGGCCTGCGGCACACCAATTCATGGTACGGCAGGGGATCGGCGGTACACCTGCTCCGTCGGCCTGCCGTATTCAAAGCTACCTTCCCGGAACGGCGACGGGGTTTCGATCATAATCGATCGGGACCGACTGTCCGCGGATTCGTGATCGCCATGTCGAAGAGTTCCGAGCCGACCCTCGCGCCGGCCGACCAAGACCTCGTCCTCCGCTTCTGGGGCGTCCGCGGCTCGACGCCCGTCAGCGGCCCGCAATACGCCGAGTTCGGCGGCAGCACGCCCTGCATCGAGGTGCGGTGCGGACAGCGGATGTTCATCGTCGACGCGGGCTCGGGCATCTACAACCTCGGGCAGGGCCACCGGACGGATCTGCCGCAGGAAGTCGACCTCCTGTTCAGCCACCTGCATCTCGACCACACGGCGGGGCTTCCCTTCTTCAAGCCGGCGGTCCTCGACTGCGACCGGGTGATCAACACCTATTGCGGCAACCTCGGCGGCGAATCGGCCGGCCCGACCCTCGATCGCCTGTTCGCGCCGCCGCTCTTCCCGGTTACCCTCGACAAGCTGTGCTGCACCTTCCGCCATCACGGCTTCGAGGCGGGGCAGACCCTGACCTTCCCCGACGGGACGCGGGTCGACACGATCGGGCTGAATCATCCGCAGGGCTCGGTCGGCTATCGATCTCGAACACGCCGGCCGGCGCCTGTGCCTGATCAGCGACATCGAGCACAGCGATCCCTGGCCGGCCCCGGACCTCGCCGCCTTCGTCGCCGAAGCCGACCTGATGGTCTACGACGGCATGTTCACCGACGGCGAGTATCCGACCTGCCGGGGCTGGGGGCATTCGACTTGGCAGAAGGGCGTCGAGCTGGCCCGGACGGCAGGCGTCAAGGCGCTGGCGATCATCCACCTGCATCCGGCTCATTCCGACACCGCGCTCCGCGACATGGAGGCCGACATGCAGGCCGAGATGCCGACCGCGTTCATCGCCCGCGAGCGCCAGAGCCTTACGGTCGGTGCCCCCGCGCGGTGACGGGTCGGCCGAGCGGCCGACCGGCCGTGGCGCGGGAGATGCGCCGCCGGATCAAGGTCGCCTGACGGCACCGGTCAGGCGGACCGACCCCTGCGGGTCCGGCCGTACCGCGCCCAGGCGAACAGCACGAACAGCGCGACGCCGATGATCAAGATGCTCCAGCCGTAATTGGTCACGAGCTGCGCATCGATCGGATGACCGACGACGCCGAGCGCCACCAGCAGGCCGAACGCCGCGATCGCCGCGGAAACGAGCATCCCTACAATCATCGAAGTCCCCGGCGCGTCTCACCCGCGCGATTCGGCAGGGCCGTTTGGTCGGGGAGAATGCACGGCGGCGGCACCCGTTCCCGCTCGGCGCCGGGCGACCGTCGTCCGTTGTCACCGGAATGCCGCCTCGGTCGAGATCGACGGGTCCCAACGCGGCGAAGTTAGGCTAAGTAGGCGGCCTGACGGCGCCCGGAGGCGCGCGAGGAGCCCGAGACAACGGCGATGAGCGGCCAAGAGAACACGACCGCGCCCGCGACGGCGCACACGAGTCCGGACGCGAGCCCCACCTCCGTCGCTGCGCCGGGGCTGCTGCGTCCGCAAGACCAGCTCGTGACGATCTACGGCGGCTCGGGATTCCTGGGCCGGCACGTGGTGCGGGCGCTGGCGAAGCGCGGCTACCGGATCCGCGTGGCGGTGCGCCGGCCCGACCTCGCCCTGTTCCTGCAGCCGCTGGGGACGGTCAATCAGATCGTGGCCGTGCAGGCGAACCTGCGCTACCCGGATTCGGTGGCCCGGGCCGCCGACCGGTCCGACGTGCTGATCAACCTCGTCGGCATCCTTCAGGAAACCGGCTCTCAGAGCTTCGCGCGGCTGCAGGTCGACGGCGCCGACGCCATCGCCCGCGCCGCGGCGCGCCAGGGCGCCCGTATGATCCACGTCTCGGCGATCGGCGCCGATCCGGCCTCGCCATCGCTCTACGCCCGCACCAAGGCAGAGGGCGAGGCGCGGGTCTTCGCCGCCTCGCTCCGGAGCGCGGTGGTGTTCCGGCCCTCGCTGATCTTCGGACCCGGCGACGGTTTCTTCAACCGCTTCGCCAGCCTCGCCCGGGCGCTGCCGGTCCTGCCGCTGGCGGGGGACAGTCACGCTTCCAGCCGGCCTTCGTGGGCGACGTCGCCGAGGCGATCGCCCGCGCGGTCGACGGCACCCTGGCGGCGGGCAAGGTCTACGAACTCGGCGGCCCGGAAGTGGGCACGCTGGAGCACTTCGTGCGCTACATGCTGAAGACGATCCGGCGCAGGCGCGCGATCGTGGACCTGCCCCTGCCGGCAGCCAAGCTCCAGGCCCGGATGCTGGAGATCGCCGACACCCTGACCTTCGGACTGCTGCCGGACACGTTGAAGCTCACCCGCGACCAAGTGATCCTGCTCCAGAACGACAACGTTGTCTCGGAGGC
This sequence comes from Methylobacterium phyllosphaerae, assembly GCA_050632685.1. Classification (GTDB taxonomy): domain Bacteria; phylum Pseudomonadota; class Alphaproteobacteria; order Rhizobiales; family Beijerinckiaceae; genus Methylobacterium; species Methylobacterium phyllosphaerae_A. The sequence continues at coordinate 1,211,513 of JBOEFT010000002.1, read as the reverse complement.
CGCCAAGGCCGAGGGCCGGACTTTCCAGGGGATCGGGATCACGCCGACCGCCGCCGAAGCGGTGGTGCCGGGCTATCTCTGGACGTTCCGCAAGGCGAGGGCAGTTCTCCACCGACCGTGACGAGGAACAGCTGTCCGAGGTGCCCGACATGTTGGCGGCCAAGCCCATGGCGGCCGGCTCGCAGCACCGGCCGAAGACCGCCTCCGGCCCGGCGATCGGAGCCGATGCCGGTGGCGCGCCGGGGACCGCGCAGGGCAGCATGGGCGTGCGCTGGGGCACCCGGAAACCGAGCTGGGTGCCGATCCGTCTCCCGGCTCAGGCCATGAGCGCGCCCGCACCCCTCGGTTCCGGCGGCCCGGACGCGCGGCGCGTCCTCGTCACCGGGGCGGCCGGCTTCGTCGGCGGTCACGTCCTGCCGTTGCTGGCGGGCGCGGGCCATCGCGTGGCCGGGATCGGCCGGGGTCGGGCGCCCCACCTCCCGGCGGGCGTCACCTATGCGACGATCGACCTCCTCGACGAGGCCGCGCTCAGCGCCTTCGTGGCGCAGTTCCGACCCACCGCGATCCTGCATCTCGCGGGCCTCGCTTCGGTGGCCGATTCCGCGAGCGGCCCCGGTCAGACCTGGCGGGTGAACGTCAACGGCCTGATGAACCTCGTGGCGGCGGTCGAGGCGGTGCCGGGCTGCACCTCTTCTTCGTGAGTACCGGGGAGGTCTACGGCAGCGCGTTCCTCGCCGGCCACGCCTTGAGCGAGGCGGCCGAGCCCCTGCCGCGCAACACCTATGCCCGGTCGAAATGGGTGGGCGAGCAATTGCTGCGCGACCTGCTGCCCCGGATCGGGGTGAAGCTCGTCGTGCTGCGGCCGTTCAACCACATCGGCCCGGGTCAGGACGAGCGCTTCGTCGTGGCCTCGTTCGCGGGCCAGATCGCCCGGATCGAGGCCGGCCTCGTCCTGCCCTGCCTGGAGGTCGGCAACCTCTCGTCCTATCGCGACTTCCTAGACGTCGCCGATGTGGCGGCCGCCTATGCCGACCTGATCGGCCGGGCGGAGTCCCTGCCGGACGGGAGCGTGTTCAACATCAGCTCCGGCCAGCCACGAACGATCGCGAGCGTGCTGGAGGACCTGCGCACCCGGGCTCGTGTGCCGTTCGAGATCCGCGTGGCCCCGGAGCGGGTGCGGCCTGCGGAGATCCCGCTGGCCGCGGGGGACGCCGCCTGCCTGCACGCCGTCACCGGCTGGGAGCCGCGGGTCCCCTGGGACGAGTCCCTGACGCGGGTGCTGGACGACGCGCGCGCGCGGCTGGCGGAGTCGCGCGGCGGCGCGTGAGGCGGCGCGCCGGCGCCGGAGCCTAGCGCACCACGCCCTTCGCCCGCAGCGCGTCGCGCGCGTCGTCCGGGTATTCCAGCTGCTCGGCCAGGATCTCCGCGCTCGAATCCCCGAGACCCGGCGGCATCCGCCGGACCGGGAGCCGGCGCCCGTCGAGCCGGTAGGGTGGGGCGATCACGTGCGCGTTGCCGCCGCCCGCAATCACGAGTCCGGCCTCCCGCGCCCGCTCGCAGGTCAGCGCCTCGCGCAGGCCCATCACCTCGCCGCAGGGGATGCCGGCCGCCCGCAGCCGCGCGATCAGCGGCGCGCGCGTCCACTTGGCGAGTTCGGCCTCCAGCACCGGGATGAAGGCGGCGCGGTTCTTCGACCGGTCGAGGTTGGTGGCAAAGCGCGAATCGGCGACGAGATCCGGCCGCTCCAGCACCTGCTCGCAGAAGCGGCGGTACTGGCCGTTGTTGCCCACCGTGATCACCACCGGGCCGTCGCCGGCCTCGAACACGCCGTAGGGCACGATCGAGGGATGGGCGTTGCCGTAGCGCGGCGGGTCGATGCCGCGGGCCAGCGCCTCCAGGCCGTAATAGGAGGTCAGCGCCACGCCGCAATCGAACAGGGCGAGGTCGATGGTCCGGCCGCGCCCGGTGCGCTCCCGCTGGAACAGAGCGGCGAGCACGGCCTGCGCGGCGTACTGCCCGGTGAACAGATCGACCGCCGCGACCCCGAACTTCAAGGGCTGACCGCCGGCCTCGCCGTTAAGCGCCATCACGCCGGATTCGCCCTGTACGACCAGGTCGTAGCCGGGCCGGCCGGCCTCGGAGCCGTCCGACGCATAGCCCGCGATGGAGCAGTAGATCAGCCCGGAATTCTCCGCCGACAAGTCCGCGTAGCCGAGGCCGAGCTTCTCGGCCCCGCCGGTCTTGAAGTTCTGCACCAGCACGTCGCTCTCGCGGGCCAGCGCCTTGACGATCGCCAGCCCCTCGGGCGTGGCGAGGTCGACGCCGATCGAGCGCTTGTTGCGGTTGACGCTGTCGAAATACGAGGTGTTGCCGGGACTCGTCGGAACGCCCCAGTCGCGGGTGTCGTCGCCGCGCTCCGGGTGCTCGACCTTTATCACGTCGGCGCCGAGGTCGCCGAGCACCTGCGCGCACCAGGGTCCCGCCAGGACCCGGGACAGGTCGAGGACGCGGATCCCTGCGAGCGGCAGGTCGGCGGCGGCGGGTTTGGCATCCATCAGACGATCCTCAGGCTCCCATCACGCCGTCGAGGCTGCGCACGGCGTCGATGAGTTTCGGGCGCGCCACTTCCATGAGGAAGCGCGCGTCGGTGATGACGGTGGGGGCGCCGCAATTGACCGACATCGGCGGCAGGCCGCCGCCGGGATGGAAGCCCACCGCGATGGCGGAGACGGTCTCCTGCCAGTCGCCGAAGGCGGTGCAGCAACCGATCTCCCGATGCTCGACTACCGCCCGGTCGAGGCCGGCGCGCAGCGCCGGCCAGGCCACCGGGTCGAGCGCCTCCAGGTCCTCGTAGATGCTCGCGCGCTCCCGGTCGGGGCAGATCGCCACGTAGGCGCGGCCCATGGCGCTGCGGGCGAGCGAGATGCGCGAGCCGGTGTCGAGGTTGAGCGAGATCGCGGCCGGCCCGCGCTGGCAGTCGACGTAGCGCATGCTGAGCCGGTCGCGCACGCCGAGCCCCACCGAGGCGTTGGCCGCCTCCGCCACCGCCCGGAGCACCGGCCGGGCGATCCCGCGCACATCGAGGCCGCCCAGAGCGGCCGAGCTGAGGGCGATCGTCGCTGTGCCGAGCCGGTACCGCCCGAGTTCCGGAATGTGCTGCAGGTAGCCGAGCTTGGTCAGCGTGTAGGTAAGCCGCGACACGGTGGAGCGCGGCAACCCGCAGGCCGCGGCGATGTCGTGATTGGCGAGGCTCGTCCGGCCGGGGCCGAAACATGCCAGCACCCCCAGCCCCCGCGCAAGCGCCGTGACGAAGTGGCGATCCTCCTTGGCGCCGTCCGCCGCGGGCGCCCCGGCCTCGGGATCGGCCACCCCCATCGTCTCCCCGGCCGTCATCGGCGCAGGAACGCGGCGAAGGCCGCCTGAGCCTCCGGGCCGCGGCGGAGCGCGTGGAAGACCTCCGCCTCCTCGGCGAGGGCGCGGGCGACGTCCTCCTCGTGGCCGCGGCGCAGCGCGCCCTTGGTGGCGGCGAGCGAGGCCCGGGGCAGGGCGGCGAGCGCGCGCGCCTTGGCCATGGCGGTGTCGAGCGCGGCCCCCGCCGGGACGGCGGCGTTGACGAGGCCGGCCGAGACCGCCTCCGCCGCCGTGAAGGGCTCGCCGAGCAGCAGCAGTTCGGCCGCGCGCTTCGTGCCCGCCACGAGGGGCAACAGGTAGCTCGACCCGCCCTCGGGACTGAGGCCGAGCGCCGTGAAGGGCAGGCGGAACCGGGCGCCGTCCCCCGCATAGGCGAGGTCGCAATGCAGCAGCAGCGTCGTGCCGATGCCGACCGCATGCCCCTCCACGGCCGCCACCAAGGGCTTGGGGCAGGCACGCAGGGCCTTGAGGAAGGTCAGGCCGGGGCTGTCGCCCGCCGTCTCCACGTCCTGGAAGTCCTTGAGGTCGTTGCCCGCGGTGAAGCAGCCGCCCGCACCGGTGAGCACGACGACGCGGGCGGCCTCGTCCCGGCCCGCCGCTTGGAGGGCGGCGGTCAGGCCCGCATAGGTCGCCCGGTCGAGGGCGTTGCGCCGCTCCGGCCGGTCGATGGTGACCTGCCGGATCCCGGGCTCCGGATCGGCGATGCGGACGCTCATGGTTCGGCCCCGCCGGCGTAATCCGCCGCCGCACCGGAGAGCCGCGCCTGCGCGGCAGCGTAGTCCCGAACGAGCCGGGCGACGAGGTCGGCGGTGGGCGGCGCGTCCGCGATGGTGCCGACGCCCTGGCCGGCGCCCCAGACGTCCCGCCAAGCCTTCACGCTGCCGCTGCCGAAGTTCATCGCGGTCTTGTCGCGCACGGGCAGCGCGTCGGGATCGAGCCCGGCGGCGCGGATGCTCGGCGTCAGATAATTGCCCGGCACGCCCGTGAAATACGGCGTGTAGAGGATGTCGGCCGCCGCGCTGCCGGCGATCATGTCCTTGTAGCCGGCCGCCGCGTTCGCCTCCCGGGTGGCGATGAACCGGGTGCCCATATAGGCGAGGTCGGCGCCCATGGCCTGGGCCGCCAGGATTGCCGCGCCCGACGTGATCGCCCCCGAGAGGATCAGCGGACCGTCGTAGAACCGCCGGATCTCGCCGACGAGGGCGAAGGGGCTCAGGGTGCCGGCATGCCCGCCCGCCCCGGCGCAGACTAGGATCAGCCCGTCGACGCCCGCCTCCAGGGCCTTCTCGGCGTGGCGGACGTTGGTCACGTCGTGGAACACCACGCCGCCATAGGCGTGGACCGGACGGATGACCGCGTCCGGAGCCCGCAGCGAGGTGATGATGATCGGCACCTGGTGCCGGACGCAGGCCTCGACATCCTGCGCCAGGCGGTCGTTGGAGGCGTGGACGATCTGGTTCACCGCGAACGGCGCGACCTTCCGCGCGGGATCGGCCGCGCGGGCCTCCGCGAGGGTTCGGGTGATCCGCGTGAGCCATTCGTCCAGCAGGTCGGCAGGCCGGGCGTTGAGCGCCGGGAACGAGCCGACCACGCCGGACAGGCACTGGGCGATCACAAGTTCCGGGCCGGAGACGATGAACATCGGCGCGCAGATCACCGGCAGGGCGAGCCGGCCGCGCAGGACCTTGGGCAGGCGCCCGGCCTGCAGCTGCTCGGGACCGTCGCTCACTGGCCGCTCCGTACCGTCCCCCGACGGACGCCCCCGGGCTGCTCACCCCGATCGATGCCACGCATGGCGATCCCCCCTGTTTCCGGCGACCCAGCCGGCGGTCTCGGTCTTGGCGACCATTGGCGGCGCCCGCCGGCAGCGGTTTTGATGCCACGAGCCACCGGCAACGGTCAAACCACCAGGACCCACATCTTCTGCAGTGCAGAATGAAAGACGATGTCAGGACAGTACATGGAGGCTGTTCTTGACGAATCCGCCTACCCAGACCAACATCCCATGAAATTGCGGACGACTATTCTGCAGTGCAGAACAACAGGGAGTTCAGGGTGGTTCGTCAGGAGGTCGATGGCGGCGTGGCCGTGCTCACGCTCGTCAACCCACCGGTCAACGCGCTCAGCGCGGCGTTACGGGCTGCTCTGGACGGCGCCCTCGACAACGCCATCGCGGACGATCTGGTTCGGGGGATCGTCCTGGCGGCCGAGGGGAAGGTGTTCGTCGGCGGCGCCGACATCAGCGAGTTCGGAAAGCCGCAGCACCCGCCGAGCCTGCCCGATGTGCTGGACCGGCTCGATGCCAGCCCGAAGCCGGTGGTGGCGGCGATCAACGGGGTCGCGCTCGGCGGCGGCCTGGAACTGGCGATGGCCTGCCACGGCCGGGTCGCGGCACCGTCTGCAAGGATCGGCCTGCCCGAGATCAAGCTCGGGATCATCCCGGGGGCGGGGGCACGCAGCGCCTGCCGCGCCTGATCGGGCCCGACGCGGCTTTCCCGATGATGCTCACCGGCGAGCCGGTCACCGCCGAGCAGGCGGCCGCCCTCGGGATCGTCGACGCCGTGGTGCTGGGCGACCTCGTCGCGGCGGCCCGGACCCGGGCGCTGGAACTGGCCGATTCGGGCGCGCTGCCGCGGGTGCGCGACCGGTCGGACAGGCTCACGCCGGGGGCGCGCGAAAAATTCGAGGCACAGGCCGCCGAGGCGACGAAGCGCGATCCCGACGCCACCAACGTCCACGCCCTGGCGCGGGCCGTCCGGGCCGGCCTGGAGCAGGATTTCGACGCCGCAGTTGCGGTGGAGAGGGCCGAGTTCCGCACGCTGGTCGAGGACCCGCGCTCCAAGGGCCTGCGCTACGCCTTCTTCGCCGAGCGCGAGGCGGCCCGGGTGCCCGGCCTGCCGAAGGACACGCCCCGCCGGCCGATCCGGACGGCAGCGGTGATCGGCGCCGGCACGATGGGCGGCGGCATCGCCATGTGCTTCGCCAATGCCGGCATCCCCGTGACGGTGATCGAGACGGAAGCCGGCGCCCTGGAGCGCGGCCTGGACCGGGTGAAAGGGCTCTATGCCGGCTCGGCCAAGCGCGGCTCGATCACCGAGGCGCAGCGCGACGAGCGGGTCGGCCGGATCACCGGCGCGATCGGCCTGGAGCAGGCTGGGGAAGCCGACATCGTCGTCGAGGCGGCCTTCGAAGATATGGGCGTCAAGCGCGAGATCTTCTCGAAGCTCGACGCGATCGCCAAGCCCGGCGCGATCTTGGCCACCAACACCTCCTACCTCGACGTGAATGCCATCGCGGCGGTGACGGGCCGGCCGCAGGACGTGCTGGGCCTGCACTTCTTCAGCCCGGCGAACGTCATGCGCCTCGTGGAGGTGGTCCGCGCCGAGAAGACCGCCCCGGACGTGCTCGCCACCGCCCTCGACCTGGGCAAGCGCCTCAACAAGCTGCCGGTGACGGTGGGGGTCTGCTTCGGCTTCGTCGGCAACCGCATGCTGGAGCGCCGCAGCCGCGCCGGCGAGCGCCTGCTCCTGGAGGGCGCGCTGCCTCACGAGGTCGACGCGGCGGTGACCGGCTTCGGCTTCCGGATGGGTCCCTTCGCCATGGGCGACCTCGCGGGCCTCGATATCGGCTGGCGCTCGCGCAAGGATTTCGGCGGGCGGGCGCCGGTCGCAGATCTGCTGGCCGAGCAGGGCCGGTTCGGCCAGAAGACGGGACGCGGCTTCTACCTCTATCCCGACGGCGCCCGGGCCGGCACCCGCGATCCGGAGGTCGAGGCGCTGATCGCGCACGTCGCCGCCGAGCACGGCGTCACCCGCCGCAGCTTCTCGGCCGACGAGATCGTCGCGCGGCTCATGTACCCGATGGTCAACGAGGGCGCGCAATCCTGGAGGAGGGCATCGCGGCCCGGCCCGGCGACATCGATACGATCTGGATCAACGGCTACAACTGGCCGGCCTGGCGCGGCGGCCCGATGCATTGGGCCGACTCGGTCGGGCTGAAGACCGTCGCCGAGGCGCTGTCGCGCTTCGCGGCGGAGACCGGCGACGACAGCCAGGAGCCCGCGCCGCTCCTGAAGCGCCTCGCCGCCGAGGGCGGCAGCTTCGCCGGCCTGAAGAACGCCTGAGCGGGAGAGAGATCATGACCGACGCGGTGATCGTCGCGACCGCCCGCACGCCCATCGGCAAGGCCCATCGGGGCGCGCTGAACCTCACCCGCGGCGCCGACCTCGCGGCCCACGCCATCCGGGGCGCCCTGGATCGGGCGCGACTCGAACCGGAGGCGGTGGAAGAGGTGGTGCTCGGCTGCGGCTATCCGGAGAACGCCACGGGCGGCAACGTCGCCCGCCACGCCGCCCTGGTCGCGGGGATCCCGGTCGAATCGGCCGGCGTCACGGTCTCGCGCTTCTGCGCATCGGGGCTGGAGGCGATCGCCAGCGCCGCGCGCCGGATCATCCTCGACGGCGTGCCGGTGGCGGTCGCGGGCGGCGTGGAGTCGATCAGCCTCGTGCAGCCGAAGGTCCAGCGGGAGCTGACCCGCAACGCCTGGCTCGAGGCGCACCTGCCGGCGATCTACATGCCGATGATCGAGACCGCCGACATCGTGGCCGAGCGCTACGGCATCTCCCGGGACGCGCAGGACCGTTTCGCCCTGGAGAGCCAGCGCCGGACCGCGGCGGCGCAGGAACGCGGCCTGTTCGACGACGAGATCGTCCCGATGAGCGCCGTCATGGCGGTGACCGACAAGGCCACCGGCGAGACCCGGGAGGTCGAGACCCGGATCGCCAAGGACGAGGGCAACCGGCCGGACACGACGCTCGACGGTCTCGCCAAGCTCAAGCCCGTGCGCGGGGAGGGCGCCTTCATCACGGCGGGCAATGCCAGCCAGCTCTCCGACGGGGCCTCGGCCAGCGTGCTGATGTCGGCCGACGAGGCGGCGCGGCGGGGACTGACCCCGCTCGGCACGTTCCGGGGCTTCGCCTCGGCCGGCTGCGGGCCGGACGAGATGGGCATCGGCCCCGTCTTCGCGGTGCCGCGGCTCCTGGAGCGGCAGGGCCTGACGGTCGCCGACATCGACCTGTGGGAGCTGAACGAGGCCTTCGCGTCCCAGTCGGTCTATTGCCGCGACAAACTCGGGATCGACCCCGACAAGGTCAACGTCAACGGCGGCGCCATCGCGGTCGGCCATCCCTTCGGCATGTCGGGGGCGCGGCTCGTGGGCCACGCCCTCCTGGAGGGCCGCCGCCGCGGCGCGCGCTACGCCGTGGTGACCATGTGCGTCGCCGGCGGCCAGGGCTGCGCCGGCCTGTTCGAGATCGCCAGGAGCTGAGCCGATGGACCTGCGCTTCACCGACGACGAGATCGCGTTCCGCGACGCGGTCCGCACCTTCTGCCGGACGGAGATCCCGGCGGAGATCCGCAAGAAGGTCTCGGAGGGCCGCAGTCTCTCGAAGGAGGATTACGTCACCAGCCAGCGCATCCTCAACGCCAAGGGCTGGGCGGTGCCGCACTGGCCGCAGGAATGGGGCGGCCGGGATTGGACCCCGATCCAGCGCTACATCTACACCGAGGAGCTGTTCCAGGCGGCGGTGCCGCTGCCCCAGCAGTTCAACTGCTACATGTTCGGCCCGGTGCTCGCGACCTTCGGGCGGCAGGACCAGAAGAAGCGCTTCCTGCCGCGCGCCGCCAACCTCGACGATTGGTGGTGCCAGGGCTTCTCCGAGCCCGGCGCCGGCTCCGACCTCGCCTCGCTGAAGACCAAGGCGGTGCGCGACGGCGACCACTACGTCGTCGACGGCCAGAAGACCTGGACGACCCTCGGCCAGCACGCCGACTGGATCTTCTGTCTGGTCCGCACCGATTTCGAGGCGAAGAAGCAGCGCGGCATCTCGTTCCTGCTGATCGACATGAAGACGCCCGGCATCACCGTGCGCCCGATCCTGACCCTGGAGGGTCGGCACGAGGTCAACGAGGTCTTCTTCGACTCCGTGCGCGTACCGGTCGAGAACCTCGTCGGCGAAGAGAACAAGGGCTGGGACTACGCGAAATTCCTGCTCGCCAACGAGCGCACCGGCATCGCCCGGATCGGCCTCACCAAGGAGCGGATCGCCCGCATCAAGCGTCTCGCCCGGGAGATGCCGGCCGGTCCGGGCACGATGTGGGACGATCCCGCCTTCCGGTCCCGCGTGGCGGAGGTCGAGGTCGAGCTGAAGGCCCTGGAGATCACCCAGATGCGGGTGGCGGCCAAGCAGGGCCGGGCGGATTCGGTGGAGCCGGACCCGGCCTCCTCCCTGCTCAAGATCCGCGGCTCGCAGCTCCAGCAGGCGGCGACCGAGCTGCTGGTGGAACTCGCTGGGCCGTTCGCCCTCGCGGCGCCCGCGCGCGGGGCCGGGGCCAACAACCTGCCCGGCGGCTTCGACTGGGTGGATGCGGCGGCGCCGAGCTACTTCAACAACCGCAAGGTCTCGATCTACGGCGGCTCGAACGAGATTCAGCACAACGTCATCGCCAAGGGCATTCTGGGGTTGTGAGCCGCCCCCGCGCTGACGCACCATCAAAGACGCAGTGATCGAAACCGGATCTCCCTCCTCCCTCTGCGGGGGAGGGAAAGACCTGAGGACACCATGGATTTCGACCTGAACGAGGACCAGTCGCTCCTGCGCGACAGCGTCGAGCGGCTGGCCGCCGACCTCTACCCGTCCCTGGAGAGCCGGCAGGCGCGGCACAAGGCGCCCCTGGGCTTCCCCGCGGAGGGCTGGGCGGCCTTCGCCGAACTCGGCGTCGCCGGCCTGCCCTTCTCCGAGGAGGAGGGCGGCCTCGGCGGCGGCCCGGTCGAGACCATGCTGGTCATGGAGGCGGTGGGCCGCAACCTCGTGGTCGAGCCGCTTCTGGCGAGCCTCGTACTGGGCTCGACGGCCCTGCGGCTCGGCGGCAGCGCGGCGCAAAAGGCGCGCCTGGTCCCGGACATCGTCGCCGGAACCCTGCGCCTGACCCTGGCCCACACCGAGCGCCAGTCCCGCTACGACCTCGCGGACGTGGCCACCACGGCCCGGCGCTCCGGCGACGGCTTCGTGCTCAGCGGCGCCAAGAGTGTCGTGCCCAACGCCGACGCGGCCGGCCTGATGGTGGTCTCCGCCCGGGTGTCCGGGGAACGGCGCGACGCGCACGGCATCGGCCTGTTCCTGGTCCCCGCCGACGCCGCGGGGGTCGCGGTCGAGGCCTACCTGACCCAGGATGGCGGCCGGGCCGCGGAGGTGTCGTTCTCGGACGTGCAGCTCCCCGGCGACGCGGCCCTCGGCGATCCCGAGGGTGGCCTGCCGCTCCTGGAGCGGGTGGTCGAGCACGGGATCGCGGCGCTAGCCGCCGAGGCGGTCGGCTCCATGGACGCGCTCCACAAGCTGACCGTGGAATACCTCAAGACCCGCAAGCAGTTCGGCGTCAGCGTCGGCTCATTCCAGGCGCTGCAGCACCGGGCGGTGGACATGCTGATCCAGCTGGAGCAGGCCCGCTCGATGGCGCTCTACGCCGCCATGATGGTCGATGCGCCGGATGCGCCGGCCCGGGCCGCGGCCCTCTCGGCCGTGAAGGTGCAGATCAACAAGGCCTGCCGCTACGTCGGCCAGGAGGCGGTGCAGCTCCACGGCGGCATCGGCATGACGCTCGAATACATCGGCGCCCACCACTTCAAGCGGCTCGCCATGATCGAGTACCAGCTCGGCGACACCGCCCATCACCTGCGCCGGATCACGCAGGACGCGAACGGGCTTCTGGCGGCCTGAAGGGCGGCCACACCCGTTCGCGTCCTCGTCCCCAGGGTGCCGGTGCAACACGGAAGCCACCGACGAGGCTTCCGGACAGCGTCGTGATTGGAGCCCGCCTTCGAGACTCGCCGATGCGGGTCTCTCAGGGTGCGGGCGCCGAACGGGGAGCCGGGATCAGTTGAACAGCGAGCCCACACCGCCCTGGACGCGGCCGAGACCGGCGCGGGCGACGGAATTGTTGGGATCGATCACGGCGGCGCGCTGGTAGTTCTCCAGCGCCTCCTTGCGCTGCCCCGACTTCTCGTAGGCGAGGCCGCGGTAGGCCCAGGAGGTCGCGTCCTTGTTGTTGACGTTGAGGGCCGCGTTGTAGTCCTCGATCGCCTTCGGGTACTGGTTCGTGGCGATCAGGCTCTGGCCGCGGGCCGCATAGGGCGCGGACTTGAAGGGGTCGCGGTCGATGGCGGCGTCGAAATCGGCGATCGCCTGGGTCTCCTGACCCTGCTTCTGCTTCACGAGGCCGCGAGCATGGTAGGCCTCGGCCGATTCCGGCATCAGCCGGATCGCGACGTTGAGGTCGTTCAGCGCCTGGTCGAGGTTGCCCTGGGCGCGCTCGACATTGGCGCGGCCGATATAGGCGGGGCCGTAATTCGGATCGATGCCGATCGCCTTGGTGAAGTCCTGCAGCGCGGGGCCGTCGCGGCCGACCTGACGGCTGGCGAGCGCCCGGTTGTTGTAGGCCGAGGCCGAATTCGGATCGATCTGGATCGCCTTGGTGAAGTCGGCGATGGCGTCGTTGAACTGGCCGGCGCGGGCATAGGCGGCACCGCGGGTGTTGTAGGCGGCCGCATCGTTCGGGTTGCGCTGAACCACCTCGGTCAGCGAGGCGATGTTCACGTTGGTGGCGCCCGTGGTGTCCGTCTCCAGCACGGCGTATTGCCGCGCGCCGGCGGCGCTCCCCACGGTCTCACACCCCGCCAGGGCCGCGGCCGAAAGCGCGGCCGCGCCGATCAGTGCCGACTTCCGTGCCAGCCCGTTGCGTACGATCATCGCCCCACTCTCCCCGAGGCGCAGCCCGCCTGCCGCGTGCCCGCCCCGCCCCTCTCAGTCCAAGAGCCCGCGCCCCGCGCCGGGCACACCCGAATCCGGGGCACCGTCGCGCATCACGGTGAAGGCCGGCTTAAGAAGCGCCGCCTCGCGATCCGGCCGCCGCCGGTCCCGACGGGACTCAGGCGATGCGGGCGGACTCGATCGACGGGCTTCGGAACCGACCACGACGTGGAGGAAGCGGCGGGATGTGGCGAAGGTATGGCTCGACGGGCACCCGGTGCCGAGTCCGGGCTCGCGGCCGCCACGCGGCCGGGCGAGTGTGCCCTCGAAGCCTCAGGAACCGGTCGGGCGGGTGCCGAGGCGCGTCACGTGACCCATCTTGCGGCCGGGGCGCGCCTCGCCCTTGCCGTAGAGGTGCAGATGGGCGCCGGGCTCGGCCAGCAGGGCGTGCCAGTCGTCGGCCTGGGCACCGATCAGGTTGCGCATCTCCACCGGCAGGCCGCCGACGCGGGCGGCATCGCCCAGGGGCCAGCCGCAGACGGCGCGGACATGCTGGGCGAATTGCGAGGTCAGCGCCCCCTCGCTGGTCCAGTGGCCGGAATTGTGCACCCGGGGTGCGATCTCGTTGACCACGAGCCGCTCCGCCCCGTCCTCCCGCACCAGGAACATCTCCACGGCGAGGACGCCGACATAGTCCAGGGCGTCGGCGATGCGCCGGGCGATGTCGAGGGCCGCGCGGCCGGTCTCGGGGGCCAGGCCGGGGGCCGGCACCCGGGTCAGCGCCAGGATGTGGTCGCGGTGCTCGTTCTCGCACAGGTCGAAGGCCGCGAAGCTGCCGTCACGGGCGCGGGCGCCCACCACCGAGACCTCGCGCTCGAACGGCACGAAGCCCTCCAGGATCAGCGGCGCGCCGCCGAACTCGGCGAACAGCGCGTTGCGGTCACCCTCGGCCCGCTCGCGCAGGATGCGCTGGCCCTTGCCGTCATAGCCGAAGCGCCGGGTCTTGAGCACTGCAGGCAGGCCGATCACCTCGATCGCCCGGTCGAGGTCGTCGGGCGCGTCCACCGCCCGGAACGGCGCGGTCGGGATGCCGAGGCCGTTGACGAATTCCTTCTCGGTGAGGCGATCCTGCGTGGTGGACAGCGCCCGCGCGTTGGGGTGCAGGGGGGCGTGCCGCGCCAGGATGTCGGCGGTGGCGTGCGGGATGTTCTCGAACTCGTAGGTCACGACGTCGACGCTGCGGGCGAAGGCCGCGAGCGCCTCGGGATCGTCGTAGGCCGCGCAGGTGGTCCGTGCGGCCACGTCGAAGGCGGGGCTGTCCGCGTCGGGGGCGTAGACGTGCACCTTGAGGCCGTAATCGGCCGCGGCGAGCGCGATCATGCGCCCGAGTTGCCCGCCGCCGACGATGCCGAGGGTGGAGCCGGGGCCGAGGATCCTGTCCGTCACGCGTTCTCTTCCGTCACCGGCCGTTCGGCCACCGAGGCGGTCTGGGCCGTGCGCCACGCCTCCAGGCGCTCCGCCAGTGCCGGGTCGGACAGCGCCAGGACCGAGGCGGCGAGCAGGGCCGCGTTGATCGCCCCGGCCCGGCCGATCGCCAGGGTCCCCACCGGGATGCCGGCCGGCATCTGGACGATGGAGAGCAGGCTGTCCTGGCCGGACAGGGCCTTCGACTCCACCGGCACGCCGAAGACCGGCAGACGGGTCATCGCGGCCGCCATGCCGGGCAGGTGGGCGGCACCGCCCGCACCCGCGATCACGACCTTGAGACCGGCCGCCACCGCGCCCTTGGCGAAGGCCACGAGCCGGTCGGGGGTGCGGTGGGCCGACACGATCCGCGCATCGTAGGGCACGCCGAGGGCGTCGAGCGTCTCGGCGGCATGCCGCATGGTCGCCCAGTCGGACTGGCTTCCCATGATGATCGCGACCGGAGGCGACACCATCGTTAATCCCGGCAAAAGAGGGCGCTTACAGGCGGCGCGGGTCCGCGGCAAGGCGGACACCGGAAGCGTCCACCGGCATCAGGCGATGATGTCCGGCGTGACCATGTCCTCGATGTGGTGGATCCGATCCCGCAGGGTCAGCTTGCGCTTCTTCAGCCGCTGGATCTGGAGCTGGTCCCCGGCGACGCTGCGCTCCAGCGCCTCGATGGCGCTGTCGAGGTCCCGGTGCTCCTCCCGCAGGCGGGCCAGCTCGCCGAGGAGGTCCGACTGCGCGCTCTCACTCGACTCTTCCGCCATCGTCACCTGCGGATCCGAAGACCGTTCATGGCCCGGGACATTCATGGCCCGCGCGTTCATCGTCCAAGAGCATGCGGCACGGCCTCGCTCCGGACAAGCCGGCGCGGTAAGCATTCGTCAGACTTAGCAGCAGAAAACGCTTCGACAGGTCCGGCATCCTGTGCCAATCTCGACATGTCGAAACGATGACAGGAGATTCGACTCATGTCGCTGCAGACGCATCTGAACCAACTCGCCCGGAAGCACGAAGCCCTCGAGCGTGAGATTCACGAAGCGATCCACAGACCTTCGGCGAACGACCTCCACATCGCCGAGCTGAAGCGACGGAAACTCCTCCTCAAGGACGAGATCAACAGGCTCCAGGCCGGCAACGACACGCTGCACTGAGCCGCGGATCCGTCCGCCACGATTGCAGACTCACTCTGAAGGCCGCCGCAACGGGAGCCCCCGATGCGGCGGTTTTTTCATGGTCCGCACCTTTCCACGGCCCGTCTCATTCCAAGGCCCGCATCTCTCCTAGCTCCACGCCTCGCCGGTTCGTGGCCGGGTCGCGTGGGGCTCGGCCTCCGGACGGCGCAGGCGCGGGCGTCGCGGGCTTGCCCCCCGCCGGCCCTCGCCCCGGCGCGAGAATGGGCTAATCTGCTCCGACCGCCGGAGAGCGGCCCGTGAGGAAACGCCGAGCCGATGACGACCGCCAGCCTTCCAGGCCGCTATCCCGAGACCTACGAATCGGCCCTTCGCGATCCGGAGACGTTCTGGCTCGCTGCCGCCCGAGCCCTCGACTGGACGCGGGCGCCCGCCCAGGCCTTCGCGCCGGAATCCGGCCCCTACGGCCGCTGGTTCCCGGACGGGTCCCTCAACGCCTGCCACAACGCCGTCGACCGCCACGCCGCGGGGGCACGGGCGGAGCAGGTGGCGATCCACTACGATTCGCCCGTCACCGGGACCAAGCGCAGCATCACCTACCGGGCGCTGCGCGACGAGGTGGCGGTGTTGGCCAGCGTGCTCGCCGGGCTCGGCGTCGGCAAGGGCGACCGGGTGATCCTCTACATGCCGATGGTGCCCGAGGCGCTGTTCGGCATGCTGGCCTGCGCCCGGCTCGGCGCGGTCCATTCGGTCGTGTTCGGCGGCTTCGCGGCCAACGAGCTGGCGGTGCGGATCGAGGACGCGGCGCCGAAGGTGGTGCTCGCCGCCTCCTGCGGCATCGAGCCGAACCGGGTGGTCGCCTACAAGCCGCTCCTCGATGCGGCCATCGCCGCCTCCCGCCACAAGCCCGAGGCCTGCCTGATCCTGCAGCGTCCGCAGGCCGCCGCGACCCTCCTGCCGGAGCAGGACCACGACTGGGCGGAGACCGTCGCGGCCGCCAGGGCGGCGGGCGCCGAGGCGGCGTGCGTGCCGGTCGCCACCACCGACCCGCTCTACATCCTCTACACCTCGGGCACGACGGGGAAGCCGAAGGGTGTGGTCCGCGACACCGGCGGCTACCTCGTCGCCCTCGCGTGGTCGATGCCGAACCTCTACGGCGTCCAGCCCGGCGAGACCTATTTCTGCGCCTCCGACATCGGCTGGGTGGTCGGCCACTCCTACATCGTCTACGCGCCGCTGCTCCACGGCTGCACGACGGTGCTGTACGAGGGCAAGCCGGTGGGCACACCCGATGCCGGTGCCTTCTGGCGGGTCGTCGCCGAGTACGGGGTGGCGTGCCTGTTCACCGCGCCGACGGCCCTGCGGGCGATCAAGAAGGAGGATTCCGCCGGCGCCCGGATCGCCGACTACGACCTCTCCGCCTTCCGCAGCCTGTTCCTGGCCGGCGAACGCGCCGACCCCGACTCGGTCGCCTGGGCCGAGCGCGTGCTGGACAGGCCGGTGATCGACCATTGGTGGCAGACCGAGACCGGCTGGCCCATCGCCGGGAATCCGATCGGTCTCGGCCTCCTGCCCGTGAAGCACGGCAGCACCTGCGTGCCGATGCCGGGCTACCGGGTCGAGGTGCTGGACGAGGGCGGCAAGCCCGTCCCGGCCGGCACGATGGGCACCATCGCGATCCGGCTGCCCCTGCCGCCCGGCTGCCTGCCGACCCTCTGGGGGTCGGACGACCGCATGCGGTCGAGCTATCTCGCCACCTTCCCGGGCTACTACGACACCTCGGATGCCGGGGTGATCGATCAGGACGGCTACATCACGGTGCTCGGGCGGACCGACGACATCATCAACGTGGCGGGCCACAGGCTGTCCACCGGCGGCATGGAGGCGGTGCTGGCGGGCCACCCGGACGTCGCCGAATGCGCGGTCATCGGCATCCGCGACACGCTCAAGGGCGAGGTGCCCTGCGGCTTCGTGGTGCTCAAGGCCGGCGTCGATCGGCCCACCGAGGCGATCGAGCGGGAACTCGTCGCCAAGGTGCGCGACGAGATCGGCCCGGTGGCGGCTTTCAAGCTCGCCCTCACCGTGCCGCGTCTGCCTAAGACCCGCTCGGGCAAGATCCTGCGGGCCACGATGAAGCGCATCGCCGACCACGAGCCCTGGACGATGCCGGCGACGATCGACGATTCCACGGCCCTCGACGAGATCGGCGAGAGCCTGAAGGGGCGGGGATCGGCGCCGGCTGATCGCCGGATCCGCGTCCGGGCCGCGGCGTCATCGCCGGGACCGGGGGCAGCGATCCGAACGAAGGCGGCCGGTCTCCGGACGCAGGCCCGCCGCCCAACGGCGCGCGCGAGGTGCCGGATCCGGTTCCGGCACGATGGGCGCGTCCGTCGCGCACCCGATCAGCTCCAGCCGGCGCATCCGGGCCGATGCCGGGCACTGCGCACGCTCTCGGCGCGCCGGCATCCGCCGGCCGGATCCGCGCCCGCATGCCCGTGCCTGCGTCCGGAGCGGCGTCATCCCGTGACGCCGCGCTTTTCGACGTCGCACGGCCCCGGGTCGGGTCGTCGCGCCGGCGATGACGGCAGAGGCGGCGATCCGGCATCGCCCCGATCCGCCTGCCCTGTCAAAACCCTCTGAAACACGTCCGGCGAGTGTGGACCGTGATCCGCGGCGGCGCGCCCCACCCCTTGCGCCGCCATTCCGCCTCTCCATCTATACACCATCCAACCGGATGGCCAGGAGCAGGTATCACGATGACCGACGCCAGTCGCGACCTCCGTCCGAAGGTGCCGGACAGCGAGAAGATCACGGTCAATCTCGGCTTCGTCGATCTCGGGCGCGTCGATCTGATGGTCCGTGACGGCTTCTACGCCAACCGGGCCGACTTCATCCGCACGGCCGTGCGCAACCAGCTCGACCGCCAGGAGGAGGCGCTCCGGCAATCGGTGGCGCGGCGCCAGCTCCGGCTGGGGGTCCTGCACGTCTCCCGCGCGGAGCTGGAGGCGGCCCGGGATGCCGGCTCGCCCCTGCACATCCAGGTCCTGGGCCTCGCCACGATCGCCCTGGACGTCACGCCCGAACTGGCCCGGGCCGCCATCGCCTCCGTGGAGGTGCTGGGAGCCCTCCAGGCGAGCCCCGCCGTCAAGGCGGCCCTCGCCGACCGCACCGTCTGACCGTACGCGCCGCATGCGCGAACCCGCCATCCGAACGACGCCGCACAAGGATCACCCCATGTTCCGCTTCCCCAAATTCGACCCGTCGAAGCTCGACCCCGCGGCCTTCGGCATGCCGAACTTCGACCCCCGCGCCTTTAACCCCCACGCCTTCGACGCCGCTGCGGCGGCGACCGCAGCGGGGGCCGGGGCCGGGTACCGCGCCGCCCGGATGCAGGATGCGATGGCGCGGTTCCGCCGGGTCCAGGAGGTCGCCTTCGCGCAATGGACCGAGGCCCGGCGCAGCATGGCCGACCGGCCGGACGCCGTGAGTCCCGACGGGCGCACCCTCGACATGGAGGCACCGACGGTCGCCGGGGAGCCTGGACGGCGCCGGACCAGGGCGGCGGCGCGGAGCCGGCGGCGGGCCCGGACCTGTCGGCGCTGATGCGGACGCTGCGCGCGCGCATGCCGAATCCCGTCCCGGCGGGTCGGGGCAGCGCCGTGGAGATCCCGCACGGGGCGCGGTTCGAGGATCGTGTCTTCGCGGAGGCTGCCGGGAGCCGGCGCTACAAGGTTTACGTCCCGAGCGGCTATCGGGGTCAGGCCCTGCCCGTCATCGTGATGCTGCACGGCTGCACCCAGAACCCCGATGACTTCGCCGCCGGCACGCAGATGAACGCCCTGGCCGAGGCGCAGACCTTCCTGGTCGTCTATCCGGAGCAGCCACAGTCGGCCCATCCGCAGCGCTGCTGGAACTGGTACGCGGCCGGGGATCAAGTCCGCGAGGGCGGCGAGCCGGCGCTGATCGCCGGCATCGCCCGGTCGGTCGTCGCGGAGTTCTCTGCCGATCCCAGCCGGGTCTACGCGGCCGGGCTCTCGGCCGGCGGTGCGGCGGCGGCGATCCTGGCCGCGACCCATCCGGACGTGTTCGCCGCCGTCGGGATCCATTCCGGGCTGGCCTGCGGGGTGGCCCGGGACATGCCCGGCGCCTTCGCGGCCATGAAGGGCCAGGGCATCGCGCCGGGACGCAACCGGACGGCCGTCCCGACCATCGTGTTCCACGGCGACGGTGACCGCACCGTCCATCCCGTCAACGGCGATCTGGTGGCCGCGCAGGCCGCCGCAGATGCGCGCCTCGTCGAGACGGTCAGCCGGGGCACGAGCCAGGATGGGATGGCCTATACCCGGACCGTCCGAAGCGACGCGGCCGGACGGGCTCTGCTGGAGCAGTGGGTCCTGCACGGGGCCGGGCATGCGTGGTCGGGGGGAGCCCGGCGGGATCCTACACCGAGCCGCGCGGTCCGGATGCCAGCCGCGAAATGGTCCGGTTCTTGCTGGCGCACGCCCTGGATCCCGATGGCCGCACCTGACCACTGCGACCGACGGCGCGGCCGGGTCGCCGCGCCGTTACCCGGACGATCCAGGGCAGGGTATCAATCCGCGTCGGGACCGTCGGAATCGTCGTCCAGGTCACCCGGGGCCGACCGGTCCAGGGTCGGGGCGTAGGTCCCCTGGGGCTGGTCCGTCGAAACCGATGCCGGCATGCTCTGGGCGCTCGGGTCGGTGGGGATCAGGGTCGCGGTGGCCGCCACGAGCCCGGCCATCGACCGGACGTTCCGGGGCTGGCTCGGGTCGCGGGAGATCAGCGTGGCCTCCCTTTGCAAGCGGAGATTGCAGGCCTGCGATGGCAGACCGCCCTCCGGCGTGCAGGCATCGTGGCGGGCGCAGGCCGCGTCGAGGGCGTCGATCGGCGGCAGGGGGGCATTGTTACCCGGGCCGCAATAATTGCCGTGCACCAGCATCTTGGGTCCGCCGAAGGCGGCCGGCTGGGCGTAGGACGGCCCCGCGATGGCGGCGCAGCCGGCAGCGAGGATGAGCGAGGCGGCAAGTTTTGTCAGCATGGTTCAGAACCCCGGGCGATCTC
This sequence comes from Methylobacterium phyllosphaerae, assembly GCA_050632685.1. GTDB lineage: Bacteria > Pseudomonadota > Alphaproteobacteria > Rhizobiales > Beijerinckiaceae > Methylobacterium > Methylobacterium phyllosphaerae_A. The sequence goes on along the minus strand of JBOEFT010000002.1, from coordinate 1,191,614 downwards.
GCCCCCTCAGGCGGCTCGCGTCGTGGCGAGAGCGCGAAAAACGGCCGGCCGCCTAAGCAGGTTCCCGCACGGCCCGCCGCAGGGCTGCTCTGACGCACCGCACTGGCCGCCGCGCCCATCCTGCGCCAGAGTGGCGGCTCCTTCCGGAGTTGCCAATGACCGCTCGCCTGTTCGAACCCCTGACCCTCGACGCGCTCACCCTCGAGAACCGCATCCTCATCGCGCCGATGTGCCAGTATTCGGCCCGGGACGGTGAGGCCACCGACTGGCACATGATGCATCTCGGCCAGCTCGCCATGTCGGGTGCCGGCCTGCTGACCCTCGAGGCCACCGCGGTCTCGCCCGAGGCGCGGATCACCGCCTGGGACCTCGGCCTCTACAACGACGGCTGCGAGCGGGCGCTGGCCCGGGTACTCGATGCCGTGCGCGAATACGCGCCGATCCCGATCTGCATCCAGATCGCCCATGCCGGGCGCAAGGCGTCGAGCGAGGCCCCCTGGGCCGGCGGCCAGCAGATCCCGCCGGAGCACGCCTACGGCTGGCGCACGGAGGCGCCCTCGGCGGTCGCGCACGGGGAGGGCGAGGTCCCGCCCCATGCCCTCGACGCCGCCGACTTGAAGCGCGTCCGCGACCAGTTCGTGGCCACGGCCAAGCGCGCGGTGCGGCTCGGCATCGAGGCCGTGGAGCTGCACGGCGCCCACGGCTACCTGCTGCACCAGTTCCTGTCGCCGATCGCCAACAAGCGCACCGACCAGTACGGCGGCAGCCTGGAAAACCGGATGCGCTTCCCCCTCGAAGTCTACGACGCGGTGCGCGACGTCGTCCCGGCGGGCAGCCCGGTCTGGCTGCGCGTCTCGGCCACGGACTGGGTCGAGGACGGCTGGGACCTCGACGAGACCGTGGCGCTGGCCCAGGCCCTGAAGCGGGCAGGCTCTCCGGCGCTCCACGTCTCGACGGGCGGCGTCTCGCCCAAGCAGGCGATCAAGCTCGGGCCGGGCTATCAGGTGCCCTATGCCGAGCGGATCAAGGCCGAGACCGGGCTCACCACCATCGCGGTGGGGCTGATCACGGAAGCCCGTCAGGCGGAGGCGATCCTGCAGGAGGAGCGGGCGGACGCGATCTCGCTGGCCCGCGCCATGCTGTACGATCCGCGCTGGCCCTGGCACGCGGCGGCCGAACTCGGCGCCAAGGTGCGCGCGCCCAAGCAGTACTGGCGCTCGCAGCCGCGCGAGTACAAGGACCTGTTCAAGGACACGGCCTTCGGGCAGCGGTGACGCGGCTCCCAAACCGTGAGTCGACGCGTTCGTCTCGCGGAACCGGCTCAGTTTCGGGAGAGCGCATCAAAGTTGAAACCTGATGCGCTCGGCCGTGCGAGGGGACTGCTATCGACTCATCCCAGACTCCCGAACCGCCGTTGACGCTCCCCAAAGCGGGCGCTCCTCGTTACTCCGGCAACTTCGCGTCCAGGTGGAAAGCGATCTCTCGCATCGTGCCTGTAACCGGACGCTCAAGCGACCGGTGGCAACCACAGTTCGGCGACGCGCACTCTGAACACGGCGAACGCATCACTTGCGGAATGCAACGGGGTGCCATTGATGCGAGGAGTGAATGCAGAGCTCATAGAGCCGAACGCGAGGGGGACACGATGGCCGGATTGGCAGGAAGGCTACGAACGCTCAATCTGCTCGCGATCTCGATCTGGGGTATCGCAACCAGCGTCCATGCGGCCGACGTCACCGTTCTCTGCTCGCATGGGCTCAAGACGGCCCTGGACGAACTCATCCCGCAATTCGAGCGGGCGAGCGGCGACCATCTCATCGTCACTTACGACACCTCCGCGATCCTCAAGGCGCAGGTCGACGCGGGCAAGCCGTTCACCGTCGTGGTACTGACGCCGCCCTTGATCGCCGCCCTGATACAGCAGGGCAAAGTTGTAGATGGCACCGCCACCACGCTCGCTCGCACGGGCGTCGGCCTCGCTGTCAAGAAGGGGCAGCGCGGCCAGACATCGGTTCAGCCGAGGCGCTCAAGCGGGCGCTCACCGGCGCAGGCTCGGTGGCCTACAGCACGTCCGGTGCGAGCGGAGCCGTCTTTGCCGCCGCTCTCCAGAAGCTCGGGATCGCGGACGCGGTGAAGGCGAGAGGCAAAGCGATCCCGAACGGTCTGACTGGCGATGTGGTCGCTCGGGGTGAGGCCGACCTTGCCGTGCAACTGATGCCCGAGTTGATGTCGGTCGCAGGGGTGGACGTGGTCGGTCCGTTCCCTGCGGAGGTTCAGTCCTTCGTCGTGCTGACTGGAGGGATCTCGGCCACCGCAGATAAGGCTCGCGCCGAGGCTTTCCTAGAATTTCTCAGGGCGCCTGCCGCAGCTGCGGTCATCCGCGCAAAGGGTCTGGAGCCCGGCTGATCAATCGATTTGGTTGCCGATTTTCGAGAAGTAGAACTTTCAGACGTCTGGATTGGGTCGTGAACGGCTGCTGTGGCTATGTCCGCTGCGATGGATCCGCCGTTCGGAAGCGGACGGGCGGAAATCCTCCCGACGCCACCCTTCACACGGTCGCGTTGATCAAATCAGGTTCTACCGCGGCGCCGCCCCACCAACGGCCCGAGCGGCCGGCTGATGTCGGTGCGGCCGAGATTGGGCGCGTAGAGGCTCGAGACCGAGCCGTCGAGGAACAAGGCGTTGCGGCAGCCGAGATCGTCGCGGAACAGGCGCGCAAAGGCCCCGAAGGTCACCGGGCGCTCGGAGATGGCGAAGATCGCGACATGCCCGTCTCCGGGCACGCCGACGCCGTTGCGGATCTTCTGGCTCGGCCCGTCGGCGGAGATCTTCGGGTGGATCTGGCCGTCGATCACCAGCATCGGCCCGGATTGCGTGGCGAAGTCCGGGCGGATCTTCCCGCGCAGATAGCGGCCGGTGTCGGTCACGCCGGTGCGCTCGCCCTTCACCCAGAAGACCCCGTTGGGCTTGAGGTGGAAGTTGCCCGGGCCGTCCGCCGTGGAGGGGTGCTTCAGCTCGCGCCCGTCCTCGACGTAGAGGCCGACGGGCGCCTGGTCCTTGTCGTACATGCCGGCATTCATCGCGAAGGCGAGGCGGCCGCCCTGCGTCTGGGCGAGCGTGCCGAGGGCGCCGTAGGGCTTGCCGTCGTCCTGAAGCCAGAACAGCCGCAGCCGCATCCGTCGCAGGTCGATGGTGCAGACCGTGAAGGCCTCGCCCTGCGCCTCCACCGGCCGGCACGGTTCCGTCGCGGCCGGGGCCGCGGCCCGGGCGGGGGCCGCGAGGGCGAGCAGCGCGATCAACAGGGCGTGAGCCGGTCGCAACATCGTCGTTCGTTCCATGCATCGCGGAGGGCGAGTCGGGGGACGGGGACTCTCGATCGGCGGGCCTCTCGCTCGGGAAAGCGGCGAATTTCGTGTCCGGAGCACGATTGCGCCGGCCCCGGCGCCTCGCGGCGCGGCGCCGCGGACGAAGACTGGACCGTTTTGCCGGTTCGCACGTTCTTAGCGCCAGAGGGCGATTTTTTCACGGAGATGACGTGATGAAGGGTGCAGTGCTCGGCTCGGCCCTGCTGGCGGCGGGGACTCTGGCTCTGGTGCCGGCCAGCGCAGATGCGCGCGGCTTCGGCGGCGGCGGCTTCCACGGCGGTGGCTTCCACGGTGGCGGCTTCGGCGGCGGAGGGTTCCGCGGCGGCGGGTTCGGCGGCTTCCGCGGCGGCGGGTTCGGTGGTGGCTTCCGCGGCGCCGGCTTCCGTCCGGGCGGTTTCGGATACGGTCGCGGCTTCTACGGACGCGGCTACGGCTATCGCGGCGGGTATGGCTACGGCCTGGGCGGCCTGGGTCTCGGCGTCGGCCTCGGTCTGGCGGCCGGCGGCCTCTACGGCGGCTACGGTGGCTACGGCTACCCGGGCTACGGCGGCTATTACGCGCCCGCCGCCTACGGCTACGGCGATTACGGCTACGGCGGCGGCTGCTACACGGTCCCGCGGGTGCGCTGGACCCCTACGGCTACCGCCGGGTCCTGGTCGAGCGCTGCTACTGAGCGGAGCGCGACCGCGAAAAGCCGGGACAGGCCGCCTTCGGGCGGCCTTTTCCTTGCCTGCCTGCCCCGCGGCGTTGGACAGCTCAGCCTGGGACGCCGATACTGGTATCGGGTGGCAGGAGCGGGTTCATGGGTACGGCGAGCGGGCAGGGATCCTCGGGCGTGGAGGCGGTCGAGATCCGCGACGCCAGCCTCACCGCCTTCTATCGCTCGATGACGCCTCCAGAGCGGCACACCTTCTGGGCGTGCGCAGCCGGGTGGTGCCTCGACGGCATGGACTTCATGATCTACCCGCTGGTGATCGGGACGATCATGGCCCTGTGGCACGTCGATGCCGGCACCGCCGGGCTCGCCGCCACGGTGACGCTGCTGGCCTCGGCCCTGGGCGGCTGGCTGGCGGGCTTCGTCGCCGACCGGATCGGCCGGGTGCTGACCCTTCAGATCACCATCCTGTGGTTCTCGCTGTTCTCGCTGCTCTGCGCCTTCGTGCAGAATTTCGAGCAGCTCCTCGTCGCCCGGGCGATCCTCGGCCTCGGCTTCGGCGGCGAGTGGGCGGCCGGCGCCGTGCTGATCGGCGAGACGATCCGGGCCGAGTATCGCGGCCGGGCGGTCGGCTCCGTCCAGTCCGGCTGGGCGATCGGCTGGGGTCTGGCCGTCCTGTCGCAGGCGGTGCTGTTCTCGATCCTGCCGCCCGAGACCGCGTGGCGCTGGATGTTCGCGGTCGGCGCCCTGCCGGCCCTGCTGATCTTCTACCTGCGCCGCTACGTGGAGGAGCCGCAGGTCGCCGCCGAGGCCCGCGCCCGGGCCGCCGCCGCCGGCGACCGGCCGCAGATCTGGGAAATCTTCTCGGGGCCGATCCTCAAGACGACGCTGCTCGCCTCCCTGGCGGCGGCGGGCTGCCAGGGCGGCTACTACGCGATCACCACCTGGGTGCCGCGCTTCCTGACCACCGAGCGGCACCTGTCGATCGTGTCCTCCACCGGCTACCTCGCGGCGCTGATCATCGGCTCGTTCACCGGCTACCTGGTGGGCGCGTGGCTCGCCGACCGGCTCGGACGGCGGCCGTTGTTCCTGATCTTCTCCGTGGGCGCCATCGCGGTGGTGATCGCCTACACGCAGATCCCGCTCTCGAACGGCGTACTCTGGGTGCTGGGCTTTCCCCTGGGCTTCTTCGCCTCCGGATACTTCTCCGGCATGGGCGCCTTCCTGACCGAGCTGTACCCGACCCGCCTGCGCGGCTCGGGACAGGGGTTCTGCTACAATTTCGGCCGGGGCATCGGCGCCCTGTTCCCGGCGCTCGTCGGCTACCTCGCGGAGCGCGCCGGCCTCGCCTCCGCCATCGCGATCTTCGCGGCCTTGGCCTACGGGATCTTCTTCCTGGCGGCCTTCGCGCTGCCCGAGACGCGCGGCAAGGTCCTGCACGCGGATTCCTGACCATGCCCGAGATCCGAGACTGCCCCGCCCCGGATCCGCATCCGGAAGGCCCGACCCGTTACCGCGTGCCGGACGGCGCGGTCGACACCCACGCCCACGTCATCGGGCTGCCGCCGGACTACCCGCTGGTGGCGGACCGCAGCTACACGCCCCCGGCCGCGCCCGCCGAGCGCTACCTCGCGATGCTCGACGGCACCGGCATGGCCAACGGCGTGCTCGTCCAGGTCAGCGTGCACGGCACCGACAACCGCCTGATGGTCGAGACGCTCCGCGCCCACCGGCAGCGCCTGCGCGGCATCGCGGTGATCCCGCTCGGGCTGCCCGACGCGGACCTCGCCGCCCTCAAGGACGCCGGGGTGGTGGGCCTGCGGCTCAACGTGCTGTTCGGCGGCGGCGTCGGGCTCGACGCGGTGGAATCCTACGGGGCGCTCGCCCGCGAGATGGGCTGGCACCTGCAGTTCCTGCTCGATGCCCGCGAGCTGCCGCCCATCGCCGGCCGCCTGTCCCGGCTGCCGGTGCCGCTCGTGTTCGACCACATGGGCCACATGCCGACCTCGGCCGGCGTGGACCACCCGGGCTTCCAGGCGCTGCTCGGCCTCGTCGCCGACGGCAACTGGGTGAAGCTCTCGGGCGCCTTCCGGGATTCCGTGACCGGTCCGCCCTATGCCGACACGATCCCGTTCGCCCGCGCCCTCAACGACGCCGCGCCCGAGCGCTGCGTCTGGGGCTCGGACTGGCCGCACGTGGCCGCCTGGGACGGGCCGCCCCGGACCGCGACGCTCCTCGACCTGATGGCCGACTGGGTTCCGGACGCGGATCGGCGCCGGATGGTCTTCGTCGACAACCCGCGGCGGCTCTACGGTTTCGAATAGGGCGGGGATTCGACGCCGGCCGAAGCGTAGGCCGTCTTCGCGCGAGCAGGTCTTCGCGCGCGCAGGATTTCGCGCGCGCAAAACATCGACCCCGGGGTTTAAGCACAGTGCGAGGCCGGACCCGCGGAGCGCGGCCGGGATTTCCGGCCGACCCTTGAAGCAGGTGACCCGGTCAGACCCGCAGGTCGACGTTCAGCCCCTGTCCGGGGGGCGCAGGGGGGCTGGCGCTCGCCGCGCTCTGGGCGCTGTCCGCGACGAGGCCGGCGACGGCCTCGTCGGCCGCGAGCTGCTGCTTGGCGACGGCGATGCCGATCTGCTGGTTCTGGGAGGAGCCCAGCATCTGCACGGCGGTGGCGGCCAGGGTTTCCATGGTCCCTGTCTAATCCTCCGGCCTGAATCCGGCGTTACTCAGGTCCGGGGCTTTCGAGCGAATCGGGATTTGTCGGCCCGGACGGCGTAGCGAGCGGCCCGGCCCCCGCAAGGCTCTCGGCGCGCGCGCCGTCAGAAGCTCGGCGGCGTGCAGGCACTCACCACCTCGCAGGGGCTCGGCCCGACGCAGCGGAACCGGTGCGGGCGGCGGCTGTCGAAGCTGTAGGCGTCGCCGGGGCCGAGGATCCGGCGCTCGGCATCCACCGTGACCTCCAACCTGCCGGACAACACGATGCCGCCCTCCTCGCCCTCGTGGGAGAGCGGCACCCGGCCGGTATCGGCGCCGGGCTCGTAGCGCTCCTTGAGGATCTGGAGCTTGCGGCCGAACAGGCTGTCGCCGACCTGACGGTACGAGATCGCCCCCTTGGCGGCCCGGCGGCCGATCTCGGTGAGGTCCTCGGCGGCGAAGAACGCCTTGCGCTCCGGCTCCGGCTCCAGGGCGAAGAACTCGGCCATGCCGATCGGCACCCCGTCGAGGATCCGCTTCAGGGCGCCCACCGACGGGTTCACCCGGTTCGCCTCGATGAGCGAGATCGCCGAGTTGGTCACGCCGGCGCGCTTGGCGAGCGTCCGCTGCGACAGGCCGTGGCGGGCGCGCACGAAGCGCAGGCGCGCGCCGACATCGATGCTCATCCGGCGGGGCTCCGTTTCAGGTGTTGCGGATCCCGCAACGGTGTCACCCGCGGCCCCATTCCTGCAAGGGGTTGGCGGCGACCAGAAAAGGACTTGTTGCCCGATCGGTGAAGGTGTCCCCTGGCCCGGTCGCCCGATCCGCGCCGTCCGCTCCGGAGAGCCGCCCCATGACCGACCATCCGCTCCGCAACACGCCCGCGATGGACGCCTTCTGGATGCCGTTCACGGCCAACCGCCAGTTCAAGGCGGCGCCGCGCCTGCTCGTGTCGGCGGAGGGCATGCACTACACCGCCGATGACGGCCGCACGGTCCTCGACGGCACCGCCGGCCTCTGGTGCGTCAATGCCGGGCACGGGCGCCGGGGAATCGCCGCCGCGGTGGAGCGCCAGCTCGCGACCCTCGACTTCGCCCCAACCTTCCAGATGGGCCATCCCATCGCCTTCGAATTCGCCGAACGCCTCGCCGAGATCGCCCCGGGCGGCCCGGATCAGCGCCTCGACCGGGTGTTCTTCACCAATTCCGGCTCGGAATCGGTCGATACCGCCCTCAAGATCGCGCTGGCCTACCAGCGGGCGATCGGGCAGGGGACCCGCACCCGGCTGATCGGTCGCGAGCGCGGCTATCACGGCGTCGGCTTCGGCGGGCTCTCGGTCGGCGGCATCGTGTCGAACCGGCGGGTCTTCCCGCAGCTCAACGGCACCGACCACCTGCGTCACACCCACGACCCGGCCCGCAACGCCTTCGTGAAGGGCCAGCCCGAGCACGGGATGGAGCTCGCCGAGGATCTGGAGCGGCTGGTGGCGCTCCACGGGGCCGAGACCATCGCGGCCTGCATCGTCGAGCCGGTGGCGGGCTCGACGGGGGTGCTGATCCCGCCGAAGGGCTACCTCGAGCGCCTGCGCGAGATCTGCACCAAGCACGGCATCCTGCTGATCTTCGACGAGGTCATTTCCGGTTTCGGCCGCCTGGGTGCGCCGTTCGCCACCGATTATTTCGGTGTCGTCCCCGACCTCGTGACCAGCGCCAAGGGCCTGACCAACGGCACGGTGCCGATGGGCGCGGTCTTCGCGAGCCGCGCGGTCCATGACGGGCTGATGCACGGCCCGGACGGGATCGAGCTGTTCCACGGCTACACCTATTCCGGGCACCCGGTCGCCTGCGCGGCCGGCATCGCCACGCTGGACATCTACCGGGACGAGGGGCTGCTGACCCGCGTCACCGACATCGCCGACGACTGGGCGGCCGCGATGCACGACCTGCGCGGGCGCAGGAACGTCATCGACATCCGCACCATCGGGCTGATCGCCGGCATCGAGCTGGCACCGCGGCCGGACGCGCCGGGCAAGCGGGCCTACGACGTGTTCGTGGACTGCTTCGAGCGCGGCCTGCTCACCCGGGTGACCGGTGACATCGTCGCCCTGTCGCCCCCGCTGATCATCGAGCGCGGCCAGATCGGCGAGATCGTGGACGTCCTCGGCGCGGCGATCGACCGGGTCGCCTGAGGGCTATCGCGGCTGCTCCGCCGACTTTGCGAGCGCAGCGAAGCAATCCGGAGTCGCGCCACGGCTCGAAACCGCGCGCCGCGCCGGGTCGCTTCGCTGCGCTCGCGATGACGGTGAAGGCGCCGCGATCGCGCAACCCTTGCGCGCCGCACAGGCGTCCCCGCTGCCCGGCGGGGTTGTCGCGACACCCCCTGTGCCCATCTGCCCCGGACCCGGGTTCTGGCCGGGCACGAGGGTTTTTATGTCGAACACCGCCCTGATCGTCGGCGCCAGCGGGATCGTGGGCAGCGCCACCGCGGCACTGCTTCATCGGGAGGGCTGGAAGGTCGCCGGCCTCGCGCGCCATCCGGTGGACCAAGCCGGCGTCGAGCCGGTGGCCGGCGACCTGCAGGATCCGGCCTCGCTGGAGCGGGCGCTGGCCGACCTCGCGCCGAGCCACGTGTTCCTAGCGACCTGGCAGCGGCGGCCGACCGAGGCGGAGATGATCCGCGTCAACCGGGCGATGGTGGAGAACCTGCTAGATGCCCTGCGCCCGAAGAAGAGCGTCCGCCACGTCGCCCTGGTGACCGGGCTGAAGCACTATCTCGGCCCGTTCGAGGCCTACGGCAAAGGCATCCTGCCGCAGACGCCGTTCCGCGAGGATCAGGGCCGCCTCGACATCGAGAACTTCTACTACGCCCAGGAGGATGCCGTGTTCGCGGCCGCGGCCCGCGACGGCTTCACCTGGAGCGTTCACCGCCTGCACACGATCATCGGCAAGGCGGTGGGCAACGCCATGAACATGGGCACGACCCTCGCCTGCTACGCCACCCTGTGCCGGGAGACCGGACGCCCGTTCGTCTTCCCGGGCTCGGCCGCGCAGTGGAACGGCCTCACCGACATGACCGACGCGCGGCTGCTCGCCCGCCACCTGCTCTGGGCGTCGATCGAGCCGAAGGCCGCCGACGAGGCGTTCAACGTCGTCGACGGCGACGTCTTCCGCTGGAGCTGGATGTGGGGCCGGATCGCCGCCTGGTTCGGGATCGAGGCGGTGCCATTCGACGGCACGCACCGGCCGCTGGAGCCCCGTATGGCGCAGGACGGGCCGGTCTGGGCGGAGATCGCGGCGCGCCACCGCCTCGCCGAGCCGGATCTCACCAAGCTGGCCTCCCCTGGCACACGGATGCCGATCTCGGCCGGCCGATCGAGGTCGTCACCGACATGAGCAAGAGCCGGCGCCTCGGCTTCACGGCCTACCAGCCCACCGACGACGCGTTCTACGACCTGTTCGCCCAACTCCGCGCGGACCGGCTGATCCCCTGACGGCGAACACCGCCGTCATCGCGAGCGCAGCGAAGCGACCCAGTGCGGCGCGACATTCGTATGTGTGGCGCCACTCTGGATTGCTTCGCTCCGCTCGCAAAGACGGCAACTGATCAGGCCGCCTTCCGCTCCGTGCCGCACCACTCGGCCACGAACAGGGCCATCGCGGTGGTGCAGCGCTTCACCGAGGCGAGACTGACGCGCTCGTCGAAGGCGTGGATGTTCTGGGAGATCGGGCCGTAGCAGAGGGCCGGCACCCGGTCGTAGAGGGCGTGGACCCGCGTATCGAGATAGCCCGCCGTCATGAAGCTCTGGAGCGGCGACCCGATCGCCCGCTCGTGGGCGCGGCCGAGCACGGCCTCGGCCTCCGAGCCCGCCTCCAGCACGTAGCCCTCGGCGAAGAAACCGTTGAACACCACCCGCGGCGGGCTGTTGGCCAGGAACGGGTCGGTGCGGGAGAAGGACGCCACGGCGGCCTCGATCTCGGCGGCGGCCTGCGCGGCGGTCACGCCCGGATAGAGCGCGATGCGGCAGTGGATCCGGCACCAGGCCGGGACCGAGGAGGCCCAGTCGCCGCCCTCGATCTTGCCGATGTTGAGGTTGATCGGGTGGTCCTCGGACTCGAAATGCGGGTGCGCGCCCTTCTCGGCGTTCCAGCGGGTCTCGACCTCCCGGAGCTTGCCGATCACCCGGTAGGTGGCGTCGATGGCGTTGGCGCCCGCGCCCATCTCGCGCACGTGGACCGGCACGCCCCGGACCTCCACGGTGAACCACAGCACGCCGGTATTGGCGCGCACGAGCTTCTCGTCCTCGGGCTCGGGGATCAGCACGGCGTCGGCCCGGTAGCCGCGCAGGTGGGTCATCAGGGCGCCGTTGCCGGTGGATTCCTCCTCGACCACCGACTGCACGGATACGGAGGCCGCCGGCTGCAGGCCGAGGCGCGCCAGGGCATCGAGGGCGAACAGGTTGGCGGCGTGGCCGGCCTTCATGTCGCCGGCCCCGCGGCCGTACAGCCAGTCCCCCTCGATGACCGGGTCGAAGGGCCGATGGGTCCAGAGGTCGAGGGGGCCGGTCGGCACCACGTCGACATGGGCCTGCAGGATCAGCGAACGGCCCGTCTCGGCGCTCGGACGGTGGTGGCCAACGACGATCGGCGCGTCCGAATGATGGGCCTCGTCGATCCTTGAGCCGCCCGGATGGGCCGCGATGGCGGCCCGGTCCATGGCGAAGCGCTCGGTGGCGTAGCCCCGGGCGCGGAACTGCTCGAACACGTAATCCTGGCAGGCATGTTCCGCGCCCCGCAGGGAAGCGAATCGGACCAGCGCCTGGGTGTGGGCGACCTGATCGGCGAAACCCTCCGCCACGGAGGCTTCGATCTCGGCAGCGAGTCTGGGGTCGAGGGCCATGGGAACTCCGAACCGGTTGCGGCCGGAGGAAGCGCCCGGGCTCCGGGCGCTGTCAACCGGCGGTTGCTCGCCGCAGGGTCCGTGCCGGCGCGGGTGCCGTCACTGCGGGAAGGCCGTCCGGATCTGCTCGGCGAACCGCGCGAAGGCCGCGCTCGGCTGGCCGTCGCCGCGATGGACCAGAAGGGTCTCGGCGCGTCCGTCCCCGTCCGGTAGCGGATGGACCGACACGCGCCCAGCCCGGCACGCGGGCTCGGCCACGCCGCGCGGGATCAGGGTCACGCCCATCCCGGCCGCGACGCAGCCGAGGATGCCGTCGAGGGTCCCGAACTCCATGCGGCGCACGTGGACCAGGCCCTGCCGCGCCAAGAAGTCCTCCAGGCGCCTCCGGTACGAGCAGCCGGCCCGGAACACCAGCACCTTCGCCTCCCGCGCGCGCCCCAGACGCTCGAGCAGCGCCGTCAGGTCGCCGACATCGGGGTGAGCGACCAGCACCAGGTCCTCGGTGAGCACCGGGATCCCGATGAGGTCGGCCTGGGTCACGGGGCCGGCGACGAAGGCGCCCTCGAGGCGCCGGTCGAGGACCCGGGCGATCAGCAGCTCGGTCGGGCCGGTCTCCAGCTCGATGTCCACCTCCGGGTGGCACGCGGCGAAGTCGGCGAGCGGGCCAGGCAGGCGCAGGGCCGCGGTCGTCTCCATGGCGCCGATCCGCAGGGGTCCGCGGGGCTCGCCCTCGGCCAGCAGGGCGTGCTGCGCCTCCGCGAGCAGCCGGCCGACCTGGAGGGCGTAGGGCAGGAGCCGTTCCCCGGCCCGGGTCAGCGTCACCCCGCGGCTGCCGCGGTGGAATAGCGGCACGCGCAACGCCCGCTCCAGCGCACGGATCCGCCCCGTGACATTGGACTGCACGGTGTTGAGCCGCGCCGCCGCCCGGCCGATGCCGCCGGTCTCGGCCACCGTCGCGAAGACCATCAGGTCGGTGCTATTCATGCCATCTGCTTTTCCGATGCCTTCCTTCTGAAGGAATCACTTTTTCCGCATCACATCGACCGTTAAGCCCGGACAGGCGGCCCGCGCAACCGCGCGGCCGGAGGCTCCGGGGAGGGGAACGATGGCCTTGAGAACCAAGCTCACCGAGGCCTTCGGACTGCACCATCCGATCGTGCTGGCCCCGATGGATCCGGCATCGGGGGGCGCCCTCGCGGCGGCGGTGAGCGCCGCCGGCGGCCTCGGCTTGATCGGCGGCGGCTACGGCGACCATGCGACCCTCGCGCGCGAATTCGACCGCGCGGGCAACCAGCGGGTCGGCTGCGGCTTCATCACCTGGTCCATGGCCCGGGATCCGTCGCTTCTCGAGGCGGTGCTCGCCCGGGCGCCCGCCGCCCTGATGCTCTCCTTCGCGGATCCCGCCCCTTCGCCGCGCGGATCCATGCCGCGGGCGTGCCGCTGATCTGCCAGGTCCACACCCTGGCCCAGGCCCGGCGCGCCCTGGAGGTCGGCGCGACCGTGGTAGTGGCACAGGGCACGGAAGCCGGCGGCCACGGTCTCGCCGCCCGCGGCACCCTGCCGTTCGTGCCGGCGGTTGCCGACCTGATCGCCCGGGAACGCCCTGAGACGCTGCTCCTCGCGGCAGGCGGCATCGCGGATGGCCGCGGCCTCGCCGCCGCCCTGACCCTCGGGGCCGACGGCGTCCTCATGGGGACGCGGTTCTGGGCGACCCGGGAGGCGCTCATCCACCCGGCCGCGAAGGCACGGGTTCTCGCGGCCACCGGCGACGACACCGTGCGCACGCAGGTCTACGACATCGCCCGCCAGCGGCCCTGGCCGGCGCCCTATACCGGCCGCCTCCTGCGCAACGCCTTCATCGAGACCTGGCACGGCCACGAGGACGAACTGCGTGCCGCCGCCGCCGCGCGGCGGCAGGACGTGGAGGAGGCCGATGCGGCGGGCGACTACGACGTCGCCAACGTCACGGTCGGCGAGGCCGTCGGACTGATCGAGGATCTGCCGGGCGCTGGCGACGTGGTGAGGCGGATCGCCGAGGCGGCGGAGGCGGCGCTCGTCCGGGCCTGCGGCCGGATCGCCGCGGCCCCGTGACGGCGCTCAGCAAAGCGTGACTACGCAGGGTTGAGACCGGGCGGAACCTCGGTGTCGCAACCGGTTTAGCGTGACGGTAAACCGGTGCGGCTGTTCCTGCCGGAGGTCTTGGTTCCAGTCGGAGTCTCGGATGCGTATCGGTCTGATCTCGATCCTGTCCGGCGTCCTCCTGTGGGCCGCCGGTCCGGGTGCGGCCAGCGCGGATGTCCTGGTCAACGTCGACAAGAGCAGCCAGCGCATGGAGGTCTCGGTCGACGGGCAGCCCCGCTATTCCTGGCCTGTCTCCACCGGGGTCGCGAGCCACGACACCCCCTCCGGATCCTACCGCCCGTTCCGGATGGAGCGCACGCATTTCTCGAAGGAATGGGATGACGCGCCCATGCCCTTCGCGATGTTCTTCACCAACCAGGGTCACGCGATCCACGGCACCAACCACGTCCGCAACCTCGGGCGTGCGGCGTCCCACGGCTGCGTCCGCCTGTCGGTGCGCAATGCCGCGACGTTGTTCAACCTCGTCAAGAGCCAGGGCATGGGCCGCACCCGGGTGGTGATCGACGGCATGGACGCCCCGGTGGCGGAGCGGGGTCAGCGCGGGGTGCGCGTCGCCCGGCACCGCAGGCCTTACGAGGTCGACGATCTGCTGGCGGACAGCGACCAGATGGGCCGCCGCTCGGTGCCGGCCTACTATCGTCCCGCCGGGTCGGCCTACGCGCCGGCCGCGGCCTACGGCTACCCAGCCGATACGGACACGCTGGACGCTTGGTAGTCCGCGGGTCTCCTTCGTCGCCGGGCGAACGTCACCGGCCGCCCCGTCCACCCATTGCCGCGGGCCGCCTCGGGGCCTAGCTCCCTCGCGGCCATCAGAGCCTGCGCGGCCCCGGTCGCGATTTGAGACGGACGGAGACACCCCGAGATGCCCTTCGCTTTCTGCCGATCCCTTCCCGTGGCCGCCCTGGCTCTCGCCGCGGCCACTGTGCCGGGCTACGCCCTGGAGGTGACCCGTTCGGCCGATATCGCCGCCCCCCGGCCAAGGTCTGGCAGACCATCGGGGAGTTCTGCGGCATCGGCGACTGGCACCCGGCCATCGAGAAATGCGCGCTCTCCGACAAGGACGGCATGAAGGTTCGCACCCTCAGCCTGAAAGGTGGCGGCACCATCAAGGAGGAGCAGGTGTCCCGGGACGACAAGGTGATGAGCTACACCTACACGATCCTGGAGAGCCCGCTGCCGGTCTCGGACTACAAGTCCACCCTCTCGGTCGCCCCGGCGGGTTCGGGCTCGAAGGTGACCTGGACCGGAACCTTCAACGCCAAGGGCGCGCCCGACACGGTCGCCACCGATGCGATCCAGGGCATCTACGATTCCGGCCTGAAGGCGCTCGCCGACAAGGCGAAGTAGCCGCCGTCACGATTCGGAGCGCGCCGCCGGCGCAGGATGCCGGCGGCGCGCTCCAAGTTCCTCCGATGACAACGGAATCGCGCGTTTCCGGCCCTCTGCGCCCCGCGCTCCCCGCCCCTTACGCATGTGGCCGGGGCGATTGACCCACTGCCAAGCTCGGCTCAAAACCTCGGCGGCGCGGTCCCTCGCGCCCCAACAGGATGATCGCCGTGCCCGCGTCCCGCCTCCCGATGCGCCTCAGCCTCGTCGCCCTCGCCTTCGCGGCGCTGGGGGCCTGCCAGCAGCGCGCCACGCCCGCGGTCACCGAGCCCGCGCCGGTCATCCCGGCCCCCCTGGCGCTGCCCACAGGCAGCGGCTGCGGCCCGGAGATCGCGCGCACCAAGGCGATCGTCGACAGCGACGTGGCCACCGGCAACCTCAACAAGCCGGTGGGCGACCGCTTCAACGCCGACCTCGCCCAGGCCGCCGCGGAATGCTCGGCCGGCAAGTCGGGCGAGGCCCTGCACCTCCTCACCGCCGCCAGGAGCCGCTACGGCTATCGCTGAGCGGACGCCCCACCCGCGGCGGGCTCCGGCGCGATCCCCGGGACCGCGCGGAGCTGCATGGCGAGGACATCCGCCAGTAGCCGGACCCGCGCGATCCCGGCCCGCTCGGGCACGATCAGCAGGCTAAGCGGCACCGACGGCACGGCGTAGTCCGGCAGGACCGCCTCGAGCCGGCCGTCGGCGAGACAATCCGCGACCAGCCAGCGATGCGCGGGCGCGATACCCCGCCCCGCGAGGACCGCCGCCCGCGCGGCGAGCCCGTGATCGACCCGGAGGCGTCCGCCGAAAGGCACCGTGTGGCGCCTGCCGTCCGGTCCTTCGAGGACCAGGGTACCGCTCCCGGCCACGTTCGTCATGCGGATCCCCTCGTGGCCGGCGAGATCCTGCGGCGTCAGCGGCCGGCCGCGCGCCGCCAGGTAGGCGGGGGCGGCGACGAGGCGACGCTCCGACCGCCCGACGACCCGCAGCCTCAGGGCGCTGTCGGTCAGGGGACCCAGGCGGATCGCCAGGTCCATGCCCTCGCGCACGAGATCCACGCGCTCGTCGGTCAGGCTCAGATCCACCGAGATGTCGGGGTAGCGGTCCTGGAACGCGAAGACGGTGGCACCGACGTGGAGGACGCCCAGCGCCGCCGTGCACGACAGGCGGACGATGCCCGCCGGGGCATGCCGCCGGTCCCGCGCCTCGGCACCCGCCTGCTCGACGAGGTCCAGGATGCGCAGGCTGTTCTCGTAATAGGCCAAGCCCTCCGCCGTCAGGGCGAGACGGCGCGTTGTCCGGCTGATCAGGGCGACCCCGAGGGCGTCCTCGAGTTCGCGCAGGTGCCGGGTGATCGTCGATTGCCCGACCCCGAACTCGCGCGCCACCGCCGACAGGCTGCCGCGCTCGGCCACCCGGACGAAGCTGCGCATGCGCTCCAGGGTGACGTCGGATCTATCCATTCTGCGGCATAATCCTATCCGGACACGCCACGTACCGGATCGATTGGCCGTGGGCTAGCAGGGGTCTCCCGGTTCACGACGGATCCCGCACCATGAACATCCTGATCGTCTTCGCCCATCCGGAGCCGCGCTCCCTCTGTGGCGCCCTCCGGGACGAGGCCGTGGCCGCGCTGGAGGTGCAGGGCCACACGGTCCAGATGTCGGATCTCCACGCCATGGGCTGGAAAGCGGCAGTCGACCGGTCGGACTTCCCGGGTCTCGCCCCCGGGGCGCGCCTGCGCGTGCCGGCCGCCTCGGGGGAGGCCGCCACCGCCGGACGCCTCACCGCGGACGTGGTCGCCGAGCAGGCCAAGCTCCTCTGGGCCGATCAGCTGATCCTGCTGTTCCCACTCTGGTGGTTCGGCCTGCCGGCGATCCTGAAGGGCTGGGTCGACCGCGTCTACGCGCACAGCTTCGCCTACGGCGTCGGCGAGCACAGCGACCGCCGCTGGGGCGACCGCTACGGCGAGGGCCGCCTCGCGGGCCGGCGCGCCATGCTGATCGTGACCGCCGGCGGCTGGGAGGAACACTACGCCGCGCGCGGGATCAACGGGCCGATCGACGACCTGCTATACCCGATCCAGCACGGGATCCTGCATTATCCCGGCTACGCGGTGCTGCCGCCCTTCGTCGTCTACCGGGCCGACGGCCTCGACGCGGCCGCGTTCGCGTCCGTCGCCGGGCGCCTGCGGGACCGGCTGGCCGCCCTCGCGACGACGCCCCCGATCCCGTTCCGGCGGCAGAACGGCGGCGACTACCGGATTCCCAGCATGCAGCTCCGGCCGGGGCTGGAGGCGCCGGGCGCGCGGGGATTCGCCCTCCACCGCGACGGCGCGTGACCGGCGCGGCCGAGGGCGCTCAGATCACGAACAGCAGGTTCAGTCCCGCGCGCCGGAACCCGTCCTCGGCGATCTTCAGATCGAGCCCGTAGGACGCGATGTCGTCCGCCACCGGGTCGAGCGACGGCGCCCGGTGCTGGTGCAGGTGCTTGATGTAGCTGTGGCAGGTCGTGCAGGTCTCGACCTGGACGTCCTTCGAGACCTCGTCGAGCCCGTAATAGCTGACGCCCTCGCCGTCGCCGCAGGCGATGCAGCGGATCCGGACGTGGTTCCAGTACGTGCCGCAGAGCGAGCAGCTGAGATACCGGGCCTTGTCGGCCGGGGTCCAGGAGACGATGACGCTCGCCACCGGCGCGCCGCCGCAGCACGGGCAGACACCGTCCGCCACGGGCTTCAGCGTCTTCGTGTCGAGGCCCGCGGCCTGCCCGGCGAGGCGGACCTGCAGCGCGGCCGAGACGAACAAGCATTCGGCAATCCGGTCCACCGGCAGCGCGCCCTCGAAGACCTGGAGGGCGAGATCCAGGCGATCCTCTCGGGAGGCGGCCCGAAGGGCATCCCGCGCCGCGGCCGAAGCCTCCGGCGCGGTCGACAGCTCCAGCTCGGCGAGCAGCGCCAGGAGCGACGCGTCGAAATCGTGGTCGGCCTCGAGACTGTGCCGCGACAGCGGCGGCATGCCGTGTTCGCTCCGCAGCGCCTGATCGGCGGGATCCGGCGCCGCCGGGGTCGGGAACCGCGCCTGGATCACCGACTGGGCTCGGGCGACCTCGCCAACGAACCGGAGATAGGCCTCCAGCGGGTGCCCGGGCGCAGCCTCGGCCAAGCGCTCGGCCCGGTCGGCGAACAGCGTGGCGGGATCGGGCAGGCGGACGAACGGGACCGAGCCCGAGATCCCGATCTTGTCGGGATCGGGCTTCAGTTCGCTGAAATCCCGGCGGCGGGGCTTGGGCGCCGCGACGGGTGTCGGGGTCTTGTCCGCGGCCGGAGCCGCGGGTTTACGCTTGAAGAAATTGGCCACAGCTCAGGATCCGCGCTTGTCCACCGAGCCGTGGCGCGCCTTGCCGCCCACGATCTGCCGGAACCACTTCCGGTGATGCCGATAGGCCCAGCCGCCGGTAACCGTGCCGCGCACCATCGCCCGGCCGGTGCCGCGCACCCAGATGCCCGCGTAGACGTGGACCACGATGATCGCGATGGCGATCACGGCGGCCAGCGAGTGCGCGAGCAGCGCCCAACGCTGGGTCTCGATGGAGGTGAGGCCGCCGAAATAGGTGTTCCAGATCACGAGGCCGGTGACGAACATGACGCCGATCAGCGCGGTCTGCCCCCAGAACACGCCCTTCTGGCCGGCATTGTACTTGCCCAGTTCCGGCAGCCTGTCCTCGCGGTTGGTGACCACGTCGCCGATGTGCTTGGTCCACTCGACGTCGTCCCTGTTGGGGATGTTGAGCCTCCAGAAGCGCACGAACAGGAAGAAGAAGCTGACCGCCAGCGCCACGCCGAACCAGGGATGGATCGCCCGAGTCGCCTGCCCGCCGCCGAACAGGCCGGTGAGGGAGAACAGGTAGGGCGTGAACATCGCCAGGCCCGACAGGGTCAGCAGGGTGAACAGGATCGCGGTGATCCAGTGGTTGACGCGCTGCACGCCGGTGTAGCGCGGGACGTACAGCACCTCCGGAGCCTCGGATTTGGCGGGGTGGAGGGGGCGGGGATCGCCGTCCCGGATATCGCTGTGGATCGTCATCGGCCTTCTCGCGCCTGACGGGCTGGCTCCGCGCGGCGGCGGAGGCGGTTCTGTGAGTCAAGATAGGGCCTGTCGGCCCCGCCGTCTTCGGTTGTCCGATCCCTGCAACGTCAGTAGGGACCGCAGGTCCCCTCTCCCGTGCGGGAGAGGGACAGGATGAGGGGTGTGCGGCTTACGGAGGAGGCCTCAGGCGCGCTTCGATGGCGTGCTCGGTTCTGACCCGTCTCGTCCCTCACCCTGACCCTCTCCCGCTCGGGGGAGGGGCGCGTTGCGTCTCCCGGGCCGCGGCGGCCGCCCGGGACCCGTCTCAGTGCGGCCGGACCTCGCCGCCGCCGGTCTCGCGGCGCTTGGCCTCGTCATACTCGACCGCCTCTTCCTCTTCCTCGGGCACGACCTCGTTGGGGCCGGCCGTCACGTAGTGGAAGAAGCCCGCCACCGCCGCAAAACCCATGGCGGCGAGACCGAACACCTTGGCGCCGCCCTTCCAGAAGGCGACGAGCGGCGAGATCTTCGGGTCGTTCGGCAGGCCCGCATAGAGGCTCGGCTGGTCGGCATGGTGCAGCACGTACATGACGTGCGTGCCGCCGACGCCGGCCGGGTCGTAGAGGCCGGCATGCTCGAACCCGCGCGACTTCAGGTCCTCGACGCGGGTCTGCGCCTGTTCGATCATCGCCTGCTTGGTGCCGAACATGATCGAGCCGGTCGGGCAGGCCTTGGCGCAGGCCGGAGCCTGGCCCACCGCCACCCGGTCCGAACACAGGGTGCACTTGTACGCCTTGTGGTCGGTCTGGCTGATGCGCGGGATGTTGAACGGGCAGCCCTTCACGCAGTAGCCGCAGCCGATGCAGTTCTCCTCGATGAAGTCGACGATGCCGTTGGAGTACTGCACGATCGCCCCGGGCGACGGGCAGGCCTTCAGGCAGCCCGGCTCGGAGCAGTGCATGCAGCCGTCCTTGCGGATCAGCCATTCGAGGTTGTTGGTCTCCGGGTTCTCGTACTCAGTGAACCGCATCAGGGTCCACGACTTCGGCGTGAGGTCGTGGGGGTTCTGGTAGACGCCGGTGTTCACACCGATGTCGTCGCGCAGATCGTTCCACTCCTCGCAGGCCGATTGGCAGGCCTTGCAGCCGATGCACTTCGACACGTCGATGAGCTTGGCGACCTCCACCTGGCGGCGGATCTCCGGCGGCGTCTCCGTCGAGGCGGAGCGCTGGCGGATGTCGAGGAGCTGTAGTCAGCCATGATTCAGCTCCCCCTTACGAGACCGCGTCCGACGGAGGCGTGGTCGGCTCGATGTTCACGAGCCAGGCCTTGAACTCCGGCGTCTCGGTGTTCGCGTCGCCCACGACCGGCGTGAGCGAGTTCGGGTGCCACCCTTTCTTGGTGAGGCCCATGAAGCCCCAGTGCTGCGGGATGCCGACGACGTGGACGGGCTTGCCGTCGCAGATCAGGGGCTTGATGCGCTTCGTCACCACGGCCTTGGCTTTCAAGGAGCCGCGCTTCGACCAGACGCGGACCCATGAGCCCTTGGCGATACCCTTCTCCTTGGCGAGCTCCTCCGAGATCTCCACGAAGGCCTCCGGCTGGAGGATCGCGTTGATCCGGGCGTGCTTGGTCCACCCGTGGAAGTGCTCGGTCAGGCGGTAGCTCGTCGCCGCGTAGGGGAAGTCCTTCGCGTCACCGAGATCGGCGAGGTCGTCCTTGAAGATCCGGGCTGCAGGCGCGCCCTTGATCTTCGGGAAGGCGACGTTCTGCACCGGGGACTCGAAGGGCTCGTAGTGCGTCGGGAACGGCCCGTCGCGCATGAGGCCGCGGGTCCACAGGCGGGCGACGCCCTCCTGGTTGAGGATGAACGGGCCGACGCCCTTATCGGGGGCGACGGTGACGCCGTAGTCCGGCACGTCGAAGCCGATCCACTGCTTGCCGTTCCACTCGATGAGCTTCTTCTTCTCCGACCACGGACGCCCCTCGGGGTCGCACGAGGCGCGGTTGTAGAGCACCCGCCGGTTGGCCGGCCACGCGAAGGCCCAGTTCGGGGCGATGCCGCGGTCGCCGGGATCGGTGTTGTCCCGGCGGGCCATGGTGTTGCCCTTCTCGGTGTAGCAGCCCGAGTAGATCCAGCACCCGCAGGCGGTCGTCCCATCGTCCTTGAGCTGGGCGAAGCCGTCGACCTGCTTGCCCGCCGGGATGATGGTCCCGTTGAGGTCCGGCGTCGGCGCCACCGTGTAGCCGTTGAGCTCGCGGGCGAGCTCCGTCGGCGTGGGCGATTCCGCGATCGCGTAGTCCCACTTGAGATTGACGATCGGGTCCGGGAACGCGCCGCCATCCTTCTTGTAGGCCGCCTTCATGCGGAGGAAGATCTCCGACATGATCTCGATGTCGGAGCGGCACTCGCCCGGCGCATCCTGGGCCTGCCAGTGCCACTGCAGCCACCGGCTGGAGTTCGACAGCGAGCCTTCCTCCTCCACGAACAGGGTGGTCGGAAGCTCGAACACCTCGGTCTGGATCTTGGTCGGATCGACGTCGTTGTACTCGCCGTGGTTCTCCCAGAACCGGGCCGTCTCGGTCTTGAGCGGATCCATCACCACGATGAACTTCATCTTGGAGAAGGCTTCCGTCATCTTGGCCCGATTCGGGAACGACAGCAGGGGGTTGAAGCCCTGGATGACGTAACCGGTCATCTTGCCCTGCTTGGCGAGTTCGAAGCCGCGCAGCACGTCGTAGGTCGGCACGTCGAGCTTGGGCAGGTAGTCGTAGGCCCAATCGTTCTCCTTCGTGGCCTTGTCGCCCCACATCGCCTTCTGGAACGAGACGAAGAACTTGTTGTAGTTCTGCCAGTAGCTCGTCTGCCCGGGGCGCAGCGGCTTGAACTGCCGCTTGGCGATGTAGCTCGCGTAATCGGGCTCCTTCTCCACCGGGATGCTCAGGTACCCGGGGATGAGGTTCGACATCAGCCCGATATCGGTCAGCCCCTGGATGTTGGAGTGACCGCGCAGCGCCTGCATGCCGCCGCCGAGGACACCGATGTTCCCGAGCAGCGTCTGCACGATGCACATCGAGCGGATGTTCTGCGAGCCCTTGGAGTGATGCGTCCAGCCGAGCGCGTAGAGCGAGGCCATCGACTTCTCGGGGAGGCCGTGGTCGCCATCAGCTCGCAGACCTTCAGGAAGGTCTCCTTGGGCGAGCCGCAGATCGTCTCGACCATCTCGGGCGTGTAGAGAGCGACGTGCTTCTTCAGGAGCTGCATGACGCAGCGCGGATGCTGCAGCGTCTCGTCGACCACGGCGTAGCCGTCGGGGCCGATCTCGTAGTCCCAGGTGGTCTTGTCGTAGTCGCGCTTGTCCGCGTCGTAGCCCGCGAACAGCCCCTCGCTGAAGTCGTAGCCCTCGCGGACCACGTATCCGGCGTTCGAGTAGGCGGCGACGTAGCGGTGCTGCAGCTTGTCGTTGTCGAGCAGGTACTTGGCCACGCCCGACAGGAACGCGATGTCGGTCCCCTGCCGGATCGGGCAGTAGAGATCGGCCACCGACGCCGTGCGGGTGAAGCGCGGATCGACGACGATGAGCTTGGCGTTGTTATGGGCCTTCGCCTCGACGACCCACTTGAACCCGCACGGATGCGCTTCGGCGGCATTGCCGCCCATCACGGTGATCACGTCCGCGTGCTTGATGTCCATCCAGAGGTTGGTCATCGCACCGCGTCCGAAGGAGGGCGCCAAACTGGCGACCGACGGACCGTGTCAAACCCTGGCCTGATTGTCGAAGACCAAAGCCCCCATGCTTCGGACTGTCTTGTAGGTCAGCCACGCCGTCTCGTTGGTGGTGGCCGAGGCGCCCAGGAAGCCCATCGTGGTCCAACGGTTGACCGTGAGGTCGCCGTTCTTGGCCACGAAGTTCTTGTCCCGGTCCTCCTTCATGAGCTTCGCGATCCGGTCGAGGGCGAAGTCCCAGGAGACGCGCTTGAACTCCGAGGAGCCGGGGGCGCGGTGCAGCGGGTATTTGGTGCGGGTCTCGGCGTGGACGAAGTCGAGGAGCGCCGATCCCTTGGGGCAAAGCGTGCCGCGGTTGATCGGGTGATCGGGGTCGCCCTCGATGTGCATCACCGAGGAGCGCGCGTTCTTCGAACGGTCCCCGAGGCTGTAGAGGATGACGCCGCATGCCACCGAGCAGTACGGGCAGGTGTTGCGGGTCTCGCGCATCTGCGCGAGCTTGAAGGGCCGCACCGCGGCGGCCATGGCCGGCTCGAGCCCCCCGAACCCGAGGGCACCGAGCGAGCCGCCCACGAGGCCGGCGCCGGCCCCCTTGAGCAGGCCACGCCTTGAGACCTGGATAGTCATCTCCGCCTCGCAGAAAAACGATCTGGTATAATTCCAGGGTGTCACAAAAAAGCGCGTGCGAGGCAAGTGCGGTCGCGTGACACAGCGAGTCGTCCTGTCTCGGGCGAAGCAGCACGTTCACCCGAGCCAATATCATCCTAGCCAGAAACGATTTTTTTACTTGCCGGGCGCTGCGGGATTCATGCCCGAGGGACCCGACGTACGGTGCTCCAGGGGCGCTTGCGGGTCGGTGGCCGAGGAGCCGCCGGGGCTGGCTGGCGGGACCGGTCGGTTCGCGTTTTCCTGGATCGAATGGCCGCCCGGGTTCGGAGCATCCTTGGCGGCCGACTGCTCCCGGGGGACGGGCGCTTGGCTCCAGCCGTCCTGGGCGCTCCGGGACTTGTCGCCCATCGCGTCGACGCCCTTGATCTCCCCCGGCTGCGTCTGGGCGAGGACGGGCGAGGCCGCCGCGGTCGCCGCGACGAGAGCCAGGATCGGCAGCGAGAGGAACGACGTCGAGCGGGACACGGGGCGGCTCCGGGCAGCGTGGGGGGTCTGCCGGGCAACGTGCCCTCGGCGGGCCAGTTCCGGGCCGCGACGCCGGTCCCGCACCCGCCGCTTGCGGCCCGGAAGGCCTGCCCAGTGACATCTCCTTAACCAAGCTTTGCCATTCTCCGCGGGATGGGACGCGGAGGCTTTCGGAGCATGTCGAAACCGAATCCAGAGCGTCCGGACGAGGCGGAGCGGACCGCCGCCACCGCGCCCCTCTCTCCCGGGGTGCGCCGCCATCTCGGTCAGAACCTGCGGACCTTCTATGCCGACGCCCTCGCGGCCCCGGCCAACCAGCGGCTCGAAGCCCTGATCGCCCAGCTCGCCAAGCCGAAGCGCTGAGACGCCGCGCCGACAGGGTTTCCCGCATCGCGCGGTGCTGCGTGCGCGCAGGACCCCGCCCTTGTTCGACCCGGCCTGACGGTCGGGCGCAGCCGCTTCGGTATCCCGCGTCGCTGCCGGCGGAGCCGTGCGATCCGACGACGACGCCCCCGATGACACGAGACACGGCGGCCTCCGGCTGAGGCCAAGCGCTGACCGGCTGCCCCCCAGCCCTGCGATCAGACATCGCCCGGATCTCCGCCCCAGGCCTTCGCCAGGGCCTTCGCCCAGATCTTTGCCGGCCCTCGCAAATCTCGATCGAGGTGCGTCACCGCACCTAAGATCGTTCGTTCTGCGAAACCGCGTGACGCATTGCATTTCTTCTTCGTTGAACCGGTTCCGGAGAAGATCCATGCCTTCTCGTCGGCTACCCCCCTGACATCGCTTGCGTTCTGAGGAAATCCGTCGCTCCTGCTCATCGCATCGCGCCGCGAGCCGCTGCCTGTCGGGCTTGACTTCGTTCGTTAAAACGAACGATTTTGGGGGCACTGCGGTGCACGCCTGGGCGCTGCAACCGCGAAGGGCTGGGGATCGGACGTGATGACGAACGCTGCGGGTCTGATTCGGGCGATCGGGCTGTTTGCGCTGGCCGGAGCCGGTCTCTGGGCCTGCGTGCTGCCGGCGACCGCGGAGACGGCGCTCCTCAACGTCTCGTATGATCCCACCCGCGAACTCTACCGGGAGATCAACGCCGCCTTCGCGGAGGACTGGAAGGCCAAGACCGGCGAGGCCATCACGGTGCGGGCCTCCCATGGCGGCTCGGGGTCGCAGGCGCGCACGGTCATCGACGGGGTGGACGCCGACGTGGTCACCCTCGGCATCCCGTCGGACATCGACGCCATCGCCAAGCTCACGCACAAGATCCCGGACGACTGGCGCAGCAAGCTGCCGAATACGGCGACTCCCTACGCCTCGACGGTGGTGTTCCTGGTCCGCAAGGGCAATCCGAAGGGGATCAAGGACTGGGCCGACCTCGTGAAGCCCGACGTGAAGGTGATCACCCCGAACCCGAAGACTTCTGCCGGCGGGCGCTGGAATTTCCTCGCCGCCTGGGGCTACGCCTACGGCCAGGACAAGGATTCCGCAAAGGCCGACGCCTTCGTCGGGCAGGTCTACAAGAACGTGCCGATCCTCGACACCGGCGCCCGCGGCTCGACGGTGACCTTCGCCCAGCGCGGCCTCGGCGACGTGCTGCCGACCTGGGAGAACGAGGCCTATCTGGTGCTCCAGGAATTCGGTGCCGACAAGTTCGACATCGTCTCGCCGCCGAGTTCGATCTACGCCGAGCCGCCGGTGGCCCTCGTGACGGTCAACGCCGAGCGGAAGGGGACCACGAAGGCCGCGCAGGCCTATCTCGACTTCCTCTACACCGACCGCGCCCAGGCGATCTTCGCCAAGCACCATTACCGGCCGATCCGCCGGGAGGCCGCCGCGCCGGCCGATCTCGCCCAGCTGCCCGACATCACGCTGTTCAAGATCGAGGACCTGCAGGGCTCCTGGGACGAGATCCAGAAACGGAACTTCGATGCCGGCGGCCTGTTCGACCGTTTGAGCCGCGCTGGCCGCTGAGGCTCGAAAACCATGGTTGCATCGCCCCGTCCGAGACGGACATTCCGACGGCCGAGCGTGATCCCGGGCTTCGGGATCAGCTTCGGCTACACCCTGGCCTGCCTTGGCCTGATCGTCCTGCTGCCGCTGGCCGGGCTCGTCGTGAAGGCCTCGGGACTCGGCCTCTCGGGGATCTGGGAGGTCGCCACCGATCCGCGGGTGGCGAGCGCCCTGCGGATCAGCTTCGGCGTCTCGGCCCTCGCGGCGCTCGTCGCTTCCGTGTTCGGCTTTCTGGTGGCCTGGGTGCTGACCCGCTACCGTTTCCCGGGCCGCAAGCTCGTCGATGCGGCGGTCGATCTGCCCTTCGCGCTGCCGACGGCCGTCGCCGGCATCGCGCTGGCGTCGCTCTACGCCCCGAACGGGCTGCTGGGCGCCCCGCTCGCCCGCCTCGGCATCCAGGCGGCCTACACCCCGGTCGGCATCTTCATCGCCATGGTGTTCATCGGCCTGCCCTTCGCGGTGCGGACCGTGCAGCCGCTGATCGCCGAGATCGACAAGGAGATCGAGGAGGCCTCCGCCACCCTCGGGGCGACGCGGCTCGCCACCCTGACCAGGGTGGTGCTGCCGCCGCTGATCCCGGCGGTGCTCACCGGCTTCGCGCTCGCCTTCGCCCGGGGGGTCGGCGAGTACGGCTCGATCATCTTCATCGCCGGCAACCTGCCCTACGTGTCGGAGATCGCGCCGCTGCTGATCGTCATCAAGCTCTCCGAGTTCGATTACGGCGGCGCGGCGGCCATCGCCACGATCATGCTGGGCATCTCGTTCCTGACGCTGCTGGCCATCAACCTGATCCAGGCGTGGTCACGGAGGCGGTTCGGCTATGTCTGAGATCTTCTCCCCGGCCTTCGTGCCGGCCGCCAAGCCGGCCCCGGTCGCCTCGGAGCGGGCCGCCACCCGCGCGGTGCTGATCGGGATCGCCGTGGCGTTCCTGGCGCTGTTCCTCGTCCTGCCGCTGTTCGCGGTGTTCACCCAGGCCTTCTCGCACGGGCTGGCGGCCTTCCTGGACGCGTTCCGGGAGCCCGATGCCTGGAGCGCGATCCGCCTGACGCTGACGGTGGCGGCGATCGCGGTGCCGTTCAACGTGGTGTTCGGGCTCGCGGCCTCCTGGGCGATCGCCAAGTTCGAGTTCCCCGGCAAGTCGCTGCTGATCACCCTGATCGACCTGCCGTTCTCGGTCTCGCCCGTGGTTTCGGGGATGATCTACGTGCTGCTGTTCGGGTCGCAGGGCCTGTTCGGCTCGTGGCTCATCGACCACGGGATCCAGATCCTGTTCGCGCTGCCGGGGATCGTGCTCGCCACGGTGTTCGTGACCTTCCCGTTCGTCGCCCGCGAGCTGATCCCGCTGATGCAGGAGCAGGGCACCGCCGAGGAGGAGGCGGCGCTGACGCTCGGCGCCTCGGGCCTGCACGCGTTCCGCACGGTGACGCTGCCCAACATCCGCTGGGGCCTGCTCTACAGCGTGCTCCTCTGCAACGCCCGGGCGATGGGCGAGTTCGGCGCGGTGTCGGTGGTGTCGGGCCACATCCGCGGCCTGACCAACACCATCCCACTCCACGTGGAGATCCTCTACAATGAGTACAACTTCGTCGCCGCATTCGCCGTCGCTTCGCTCCTCGCCGTCCTCGCCCTCATCACCCTCGTCCTCAAATCCGTCCTCGAGTGGCGCTTCGCGGGGGATCTCGCGGGTGGGCGGGCTCACTGACAGACCCTCGGACCGCCCCTCCACGGCGATCCGGGTCGAGGCCGTCTCGAAGACCTTCGACACGGCGGCGGTGCTGCACGACCTCTCCCTCGACGTGCGGGCTGGTGAGCTGATCGGGCTCCTCGGGCCGTCGGGCTCGGGTAAGACGACGCTGCTGCGGATCATCGCCGGGCTCGACGCGCCGGACCGGGGCCGGATCCTGTTCGGGGACGACGACGCCACCGGGCTCGCCGTCCAGGAGCGGGCCGTGGGCTTCGTGTTCCAGCACTACGCCCTGTTCAAGCACATGAGCGTGGCCGACAACATCGCCTACGGGCTGAACGCGCGCAGCCGCGCGGACCGGCCCGCCAAGGCCGAGATCAAGCGCCGGGTCGGCGACCTCCTCGATCTGATCCGGCTCTCGGGCTTCGGCGACCGCTACCCGTCGCAGCTCTCCGGCGGCCAGCGCCAGCGCGTCGCGCTCGCCCGGGCGCTGGCGGTGGAGCCGCGTGTCCTGCTGCTCGACGAGCCCTTCGGCGCGTTGGACGCCCAGGTGCGAAAAGACCTGCGCCGCTGGCTGCGCGAGATCCACGACCGCACCGGCCAGACCACGATCTTCGTCACCCACGACCAGGACGAGGCCCTGGAGCTGTCCGACCGCGTCGCGGTGCTCGACCGCGGCCGGCTGGAGCAGGTCGGTACGCCCGACGAGGTGCAGGAGAACCCGGCCTCCGCCACCGTGATGAAGTTCTTGGGCGATTCCGTCGAGGTCGAGGCGATCGCCGAGGGCGGCCGGGTGCTGGTGCGCGGCCGGGAGACGCCGGTGGCGGCGCCGGCGGGCGTGATCGGCCCCGTCAAGCTCTACGTCCGGCCCTGGCAACTGCAGCTCGCCGAGCCCGAGGCCGCTCACCTGTCCGGCACCGTGCGCAGCTCGTACCGCACGCAGGGGCGCCAGCGGATCGAGGTGGTCGATCCGGAGGGGCGCGTGCTGGCGGTCGAGGATTTCGATGGCATCCGTTACCCGGCCGGGCACCCGGTCGGGCTGCGGATCAACGGCGGGCACGTGTTCGGATGAGGCTCGCCAGGGGCGGCCCAGCATCCTAGGTTCGCGACCATGACCGGACCGCGTCTCGAACCCGCCCCCGATGTCCTCGCCGCCATCGGCCACACGCCCCTGATCCGGCTGCGCCGCGCCTCCGAGGAGACCGGCTGCGCCATCTACGGCAAGGCCGAGTTCCTCAATCCCGGCCTGTCGGTGAAGGACCGCGCCGCGCTCTCCATCGTGCAGGACGCGGAGGCGAGGGGCCTGATCCGTCCGGGCGGCACGATCGTCGAAGGCACGGCCGGCAACACCGGCATCGGCCTCGCCCTCGTGGCCTCGGTGCGCGGCTACCGCACGCTGATCGTCATTCCGGTGACCCAGTCCGAGGAGAAGAAGCAGACCCTACGGCTCGCGGGCGCCCGGCTGGTGGAAGTCCCGGCCGTGCCCTTCGCCAACCCGAACAACTACGTCCACGTGGCCCGGCGGCTCGCCGAGAAACTCGCCGCGACGGAGCCGGCGGGTGCGTTCTTCGCCGACCAGTTCGACAACGTCGCCAACCGGCAGGCGCATGTGGACGGCACCGGCCCGGAGATCTGGGACCAGACCGGCGGCCGGGTCGACGGCTTCGTCTGCGCGGCCGGGACCGGCGGAACCCTCGCCGGCACCGCCGAAGCCCTGCGCGCCCGCAACCCGCAGGTGCGGATCGCCCTGTCCGACCCGGAGGGCTCGGCCCTCTACGCCCACTACACGACCGGGACGTTGAAGGCCGAGGGCTCCTCGATCACCGAGGGGATCGGCCAGGGGCGCATCACCCGCAACCTCGCGGGCTTCACGCCCGACCGCGCCTTCCGCGTCCCCGACCGGGAGGCCCTCGACATCGTGTTCGCGCTGATGCGGGAAGAGGGGCTGTCGTTGGGTGGCTCGTCCGGCATCAACGTCGCCGGGGCGATCCGGCTGGCCCGGGAACTGGGACCCGGCCACACCGTCGTGACGATCCTCTGCGACGGGGCGGCGCGCTACGCCTCGAAGCTGTTCAACCCGGCCTTCCTCGCCGAACGCGACCTCCCGGTTCCGGCCTGGCTCGACGCGCCGCAGGATCCGCTGCCGGACTGGCACGCCTAGGGCGCGGGACCCCATCCCGAACTTTCCTCATAAAAGCGTGGCGTTGCGTTGAACGGAACGGATTGTCGCAGCGTTTGAACGGTCACGCTCGCATAAGCGCGACGGTCCGGAGAAGTCGACCATGTCCCTCGTCACCATCATACTCATCATCCTGATCATCCTGGCCTTCGGTGGCGGCGGCTTCCTCGGCGGCGGCGCGTATCGTGGCCCCGGCTTCGGCCTCGGCGGCATCCTGCTCATCGTGCTGATCGTGCTGCTGGTGACCGGCCGGCTGTAAGCCGGATCCCGCGAAAGCGGACGAAGCGGCCGCGCCGGCAGGCCGGCCCTTCGTCCGCACGCGCCCGGGTGGGGCTGCAAAGGGCCGCCGAACGACGGCGGTCCCCTTCGCGGGACCGGCTCAGCGACAGGTGATTCCCACCACCGCGGCGGCGACCGCGCCGGGACCGCGCTCCCGGCGCGGCGGCGCCTCGGGCACCCCCTGAGCGGTCAAGAACGCCGAGACCGCCCGCGCCGGCACCAGCGGCAGACGCGCGGGCGGCACCACTCCGGCGACCCGGCGCGGCGCCGCGGGATAGCGGGCGACGAGCCCGACGAGAGCGCCCGCCCGGTCGAGCACCGGCGCGCCGGCGGAGCCCGGCTGGAGGGCCGAGAGCAGATCGTCCCCGCGCGCCTCGCCGGGAGCGGCCTGGATCCCGTCCGACCCCGGCGCGAGGGCGATCAGGTCGTCCCCGGCGCCGACCGGCTCGGTTCGCGTGGCCGGCCGGAGCGGAGCAGGAGCTCCAGGCCCATCGAGGAGCGCGAGGCCCGCCGGATCGGTCGCGAGAACCCGCGCTGGCGCCGACCCAACGCGGAGGTTCGCACACCCTTCGATGACGGCCGCGGCGGTCAGCACCCGGCCCGGCGCCACCGTGAGGCCGGCGCCCAGTGCGGATGCGGCCGTGAGGGCGGCCGGCCCGGGTTGAGCGGGGGCACGCGGTAATGGGACTTGCGGTACGGAGGCTTGCGGAACCGGGGCTTGCGGGCCGGCGGCGCGGAGCGGCGGCGCGGCGGGTGGGCCGGACGGCCCGGTCGCGGCCTGCGCCGCGGCGGGGTCCGGGAACGGCGTGAAGGCGTTCGCCACGGCGATCACGAGCCGGTCGACCTCCGGCGCCAGGGCGCGGTCGTAGCCGAGGAGGAACCCGCGCACGCCCTGCGGGCCGGACGCGTAGCGGATGTAGGACAGGCCCGGCCCGGTCTCCGCGGTGACCACCACGGTGTCCGGCCGCCTGAGCTTGTAGGTGACCTTGCGGCCGGGGAGCGGCGCGGTGGCCTTCTCGAACAGGGCGTCCAGGGTCTCGGTGCCCGGCGGGAAGGCGCGGGATTCCAGGGTCACGCGCCCGTCCGGGCTCTGCCAGCGGGTCCCGGCGGGCAGGGCGGTGCGCTTGGCCAGCAGGCGCTCGGGCACCCCCATCACGGCGCCGGTTCCAGGGTCGACGGCGACCCGGAAGCGCGCCGCCGTCCGGGCCGCCGCACCCGCGGCCAGCAGGGCCGCACGGCCGCGCGCATCGAGGGGATCGGCCCCGCCCGAGCGGTCTCGGTAGGCCTTGAGCGCCTCGAAGGTCCGCCGCCCGAACGCCCCCGACACCACGGCGTTGAAATCGCCGGTCCAGACCAGGGCATCCTGGACCGCCTTGCGGTCGGCCTCCGGCAGGGACTCGAAGGCCCCCTTGGCAGCGTCGAAGGCAGGATCGGCCGGTGCCGGTCTCGGTGCCGCCCGGGTCGGGATCGGTCGATCCTGGGCAGGGTCGGGCGCCTGGGCGCGACCCGGGCCTGTACCGAAGGCCAGCAGGATCGCCAGCACGGCCGGTCGCCGGAAACGGCCGCCCGGCGCAACCGGGGGCCGGCACCGCGACGCGTCACCCGAATCCATCGCCGCCCTCCGACCCCCGACGTCCCGATCCTGGCAGAGGCCGCGGCGGCAGGCCAGTTCGATCCGGTCCACCGGCACCGTGCGTCCGGAGCGGCGATGCGCTACAGGGCGAAGATCCGGCCCGGGGCGGCGGCCGGGTCACCGGATCGGAGGTCCGGCCACGCGATGCCGCCATGGTTCGACGCGGAGCCCGGCATGAGCGAGACGAGCAACACCTTCAAGAAGGCGCCCAAGCGCAAACCCGTCAAGGGCAAGAGCATCAGCGTCTCCCCGGAGATGCGGCAAGCCTATGCTGACCTGATTCAGGAGCGCGCGGAGAAGCAGGAGGCCTACGGCCGTCACCTGCCGCAGGACGAGACGCGCCGCCGGTAGGGCAGGCGCCCCGGATCCGGCCTTCCGGCCGGTCCCGCTCTCGACCATCTGCACGGCGGAGGCTAACCCGCGGGGGCGTTCCGGGTCGCAATCCCGCGCCGCCCCTCTCCCGGGCGCAGGGGGCGCCTGCACATCGCGCGCTGCCCGGGCCGGAACCGAACCCCCAGGACGATCGGTTCTCCCCCGTCCCCGAACCTGCCGCCATCGGCGCCCTGCGCGCGGTCGCCGGTATCGCCCCCCTTCACGCCGCCCGAACCACGGAGGTTCCCGCACGTGGCCAGCCCCGTCGCCGTCCCCCCAGTCGGGATCGAGACCCAGGCGCAGCCGGGCGCTCCGCCCCAGCAGAGCCGCCTCAGCGCCAGCGAGATCCGGGCGATCGTCTTCGGCCTGATGACCGCGATGCTGCTGGCGGCCCTCGACCAGACCATCGTGGCCACCGCCATGCCGACCATCGGCCTCGACCTCGGCGATGCCGCCAACCTGCCCTGGATCGTCACGGCCTACCTGCTGGCCTCCACCGCGGTGACCCCGCTCTACGGCAAGCTCAGCGACATCCACGGCCGGCGGATCATGCTGCTGATCGCCATCGCGACCTTCGTGCTCGGGTCGCTCGCCTGCGCACTCGCGCCCACGATGGTGGCGCTGGCGCTCGCCCGGGGCCTGCAGGGCGTCGGCGGCGGCGGGCTGATCGCCCTCGCGCAGACGATCCTCGCCGACATCATGTCGCCCAAGGAGCGGGCACGCTACCAGGTGGTGATCGCGGGCGTGTTCGTGACCGCCTCGGTGGCGGGACCGCTGCTCGGAGGCTTCTTCGCCCAGCACCTGCACTGGTCGCTGATCTTCTGGATCAACCTGCCGATCGGCGTCCTGGCCTTCGCACTCACCAACGCCAACCTGAAGCGCCTGCCGCGCCACGACCGCCAGCACCGGCTGGACTGGCCAGGGGCGGCGCTGATGGTGGCAGCCTCGATCACCCTGCTGCTGGCCCTGAGCTGGGGCGGCGTGCGCTACCCCTGGGGATCCGCGCCGGTCCTCGGCCTGCTCGCCGCGGCAGCGGTGCTCGGCATCGGCTTTGCGGTGCGCCTCGCAACGGCGGCCGAGCCACTGATCCCCACGGAGGTGCTGAAGAACCAAGTGGTCTACAGCGCGACGCTGGCCGCCTGCTTCGCCATGGGCACCTTCATCGGGCTCACCATCTACGTGCCGATCTTCCTGGAAGGCGTGATCGGGCTCTCGGCCAGCGAATCCGGCCTAGCCCTGGTGCCGCTGATGGTCGGCACCGTCACGGGCGCCACCCTGTCGGGCCGGTCGATGCTGTATTTCCAGCACTACAAGCGCGTGCCGCTCGCCATGATGTGCGTCAGCCTCATCTGCTGCGCCGTCATCGCCTGGGCGGGACGGGCGCTGCCCTTCTGGCTCATGGAGGTGCTGTTCGCGCTGCTGTCCATGGGAATCGGCACGATCCTGCCCCTCTCCACCATCTCGATCCAGAACGCGGTGGCGCGCCACCAGCTCGGGATCGCCACCGCGTCGATGAACTTCTTCCGGTCCCTGGGGGGCGCCCTGATCGTGGCGGCCTTCGGCACCATCGTGCTCGGCGGCGCCGCGGGCGATGCGGGCCACGACGTGGAGAGCCTGATCCGCGGTGCCGACCCGGCCCGCCTCGCCCTGACCTTCCGGTACGTGTTCCTGGCGGCCTGCCTCGGGCTGCTCGCGGCCTTCACGTTCCTGGCGCTCATGGAGGAGCGATCCCTCGGGGAGCACACGTCGCCGAGGATGGACGGGGAGGGCCGGACAAGCCGGCCTGACGCCCGCCTCCCTCGCCATCCTGCGCGAACGGCCGCGCCCGCGGGCCGGGATGCCGACGCCGTCCGGCGCGCCTTCCAGTGGCGGGTCGGCACGACCGCGGCGGAACAGCTTCGCCGGCCTGCGGGAAGCCGAGGCAGACGTCGCCCGCATACTGGCGGCCGCGGCCCTGCCCTTGATTCGCCCGGATCACCGCTTACCTCGGCCCCATCGGCTGCGGGCCCCTCTGGCGGGCGCTGCTCAGCGCCCGTGATGTCGGAGCCGATGCTTTCCATTCGGAATCAGCATCAGGTCCCGCACATGATGGACGTTCTCACCATCGCATGGCTCGGCAAGCCATTGTGGATGTGGCTCGGCTTCCACCTCCTGATCGCCTGCCTGCTCGCCTTCGACCTCGGTCTGCTCCACCGCGACAAGGAGCATGAGATCGGCGTCCGGGAGAGCTTGGCGCTCACCGGCTTCTACCTCGCCCTCGGCCTCGCCTTCGGCGGTTGGATCTGGTGGTATCTCGGGCCTCAATCCGGCGAGGAATACGTCACCGGCCTCGTGGTCGAGAAGTCGCTGTCGATGGACAACGTCTTCGTCATCGCCATGATCCTCACGGCGCTGGGCATCCCCCGGGCCGCCCAGCACCGGGTCCTGCTCTGGGGCATCCTGGCGGCCGTCCTGCTGCGGGGCCTGATGATCGGCCTCGGCGCGGCCCTGGTGCACGAAGTGCACTGGGTCCTGTCGCTGTTCGCCGCCTTCCTGATCTATGCCGGCCTGAAGATCCTGCTGTCGGGCGACGAGGAGGAAGGCGACTTCCAGAACAGCGCCGTCGTGCGCTGGTTCAAGACGACCTTCCGGGTCACCCCCGAGCTGCACGGCCAGCGCTTCGCGGTACGCAAGACCGATCCGAAGACCGGGCGGGCCGCCCTGTACTTCACCCCGCTGGCACTCGCCCTGGTGCTGGTCAACGGCGCCGACGTGATCTTCGCGGTCGACAGCGTGCCGGCGATCTTCGCGATCACCACCGACACCTTCGTGGTCTACACCTCCAACATCTTCGCGATCCTGGGCCTGCGCGCCCTCTACTTCGCGCTCGCCGCGATGGTCGACCGGTTCGCCTATCTCAAGACCGCGCTCGCCTTCATCCTGATCTTCATCGGCGCCAAGATCGTGGTGGCCGACACGTTCGGCCTCGTGACGGTCCCTCCGTGGGTGTCGCTGGTGGTCACTCTGACGCTCCTGGCGGCGGGCGTCGCCTATAGCCTGTGGCGGACACGGACCGACGCGCCCGCCCAGGCGGAGGCGGACCCGCACCCGCACGAGGCGCGCGCTCACCGCGCCTGAGGCGGAACCGGCGGCCTGTCAGGCCGCCGGCAGCGCCGCGATCAGGTCGCGCAGGGTGGTGATGGTCGAGGCGTCGGCCACGCCGTCCACCCGCGCCTGGCGGAAATGGCGCTGGAACGCGGCGACCACCGCGTGGGTGCGCGCGTCGAACGAACCGGTCACCGGCAGGTCGTAGCCGTACAGAGCGAACATCGCCTGCAGCGCCTCGACGGGCTGGCCGGCATCGCCCCGCGCGAAGAAGCGGCCGTCCTGCAGGCGGGCGGGAGGCACGTGGTGGCCGAGTCCCGCCGCCGCGAGGCGGTCCCAGGGGAAGACCTCGCCGGGATCCTCCTTGCGCTCCGGGGCTACGTCGGAATGGGCGAGAACCCGCTCCGGCGGGATCGGCCAGCGGCCGAGGATGTCCCGGGTGAGCGCGATCACGGCGTCGACCTGCGCGTCCGGGTAGGGCGGCAGACCGCCGGCATGGCCCGGATGGACGATCTCGATCCCGATCGAACGGGAATTGACGTCCCGCTCCCCTTCCAGGCGCCGGCACCGGCGTGCCAGGCCCTGCGGGCCTCCGGCACCATCTGGACGATGCCGCCATCCTCGAACACGAGGTAGTGCGCCGAGACCTCGCTCAGCGGGTCGCGCAGGCGCGCAAGGGCGGCGGCCCCGCTCTCCATGCCGGTGTAATGGAGGATCAGCATGTCGACCGGCCCCGCGCGGCGGGCGCCGTGGTTCGGCGAGGGCGCGACACGGCGGGCGAGGGGGCTGTCGGGATCGAGGCTCATCGCAGCCCGCGCTCCTGCGCGATCCGGTCGTAGGCGGCGTTGATCGCGGCGAGCCGCCGGGTGGCGATGGCCACCGCCTCCGTGGGGAGGCCGCGGGCCAGCGCGCGATCCGGATGGTGCTCGGCCACCAGCGCGCGGTGGCGGGCCTTCACGGCGGTGTCGTCCGCCTCCCGGTCGAGTCCGAGGACGCGGTAGGGGTCGTCCGGCAGACGAACGTGCCGAGCGGCGATGCGCTGGAACGCCGCCTCGTCGAAGCCGAAGATGCCCGAGACCGCGCGCAGGTAGCGCTCCTCGGCCTCGTGGAGCGCCCCGTCGGCGCCGGCGATCTGGAACAGGCCGTCGAGCACGTCCTCCAGGAGGGCCGGCTCGTCGCCGAAAGTGGACGCCAGCTGACGCGCGTAGGCCTCGAAACCGTTCGTTGTCTTCTTGGCGAGGTCGAACAGGCGCTCGACCCCCGGGCGCGCCGCCGGCTCGACCTGCACCACCCGGCCGAAGGCCTCGACCTCGGAGGGCAGCACGACGCCGTCGGACTTGGCCATCTTGGCGGCGAGCGCCACGAGCCCGGTGGTGAACACGACGTCGCGCGGCGTCCGTCCGAAGGGCGCGCCGACCCGATCCATCAGGAAATGGCCCGCGACACCGCCGATCAGGGCACCGAGGGGACCGCCGATCGCGAGGCCCAGGCCGGCGCCGCCGAGCTTGCCCCACACGCCCTGGGATCTGGTCGCCTGATTCATGGGCGGCCCGGTCCCGGTGCGGATCCTCGGCTCGGTGCGGTCATCGGGGACGGCGTCATTCCGGCGCCGGGAGGTCCCCGGCCGAGCGACGAAATAGCTGCTCCGCACCCCGCGAGGAAGGGCCGGGCTGTGTGCCCGGCCCCGCTCGGTTTTGCTCAGCGGCAGTAGATGTTGCCGTAGGCGTCGCGGTAGGTGCCGTAGGGGCAGCGCGGCGCGGTCGAGGCGCCCACGATGGCGCCGCCGGCGCCGCCGATCGCGGCACCCGCCAGGGCGCCCCCTGCACGGCCGGTGGCGGCCGCACCGATCGCCGCACCGGTCAGCGCGCCCAGGCCCGCACCGCCCAGCGCCCGATCCTCCGGGGTGTTGCAGGCGCCGAGCGAGAGGGCGGCGATGGTGGCGAGGGCGGCTGCCGTCAGCTTCTTCATGGTCCCCAGAACTCCCTTGTGCATCCGGTCCGGCCGGTGGCCGTGAACGTGGCGGATCGCGCCGAGCTTAGCAGGAAAGGAATGTCGGCCCTACGGCTAAGGTTCCATCCGCCGCGTCCGGAGTTGCGCCGGGTTCCCGTCTCGCCCTATGCCACCGTCCAGGCGGCACTCCGGCCGGGGTGCCGCGGCGCCACATCCGAGGGTCCCATGCCGACAGCCACCACGATCGTCCGCCGGGCGGCGGTGCGCGCCGACCGCGTCGCCGACACGGTGATCCTGGACCGCGCGGCCCGGGACGCCGTCTCGGGATCCCTGGTGGCCGAGGGCGGCCTCGGCTTCGACGTGGCCCTCACGAAGGCCGCAGCCCTGGAGGACGGCGACGCCCTGCGCCTCGACGACGGCCGGCTCGTCGCCGTGCGGGCGGCCGCCGAGGCTCTCCTGGAGGTGCGCGCCGAGAACCCGGCCCGGCTGCTGCGCCTCGCTTGGCAGCTCGGCGGCAGCCACGTGCCCGCCGAGATCGCCGCGGACACGCTCTACGTCCCGGCGACGCCCGCGGCCGCCGAGCTGGTGCGCGGGCAGGGCTGCGTCGCGACCCCGGTCTCCCGCGCCTTCCGGCCCGAGCACGCCGCCCACGATCACAGCACCTGCGGCCACGATCACGGCCACGACCAGCACGGCCATGATCACCACGACCACGCGCATCACGACCACGCGCATCACGACCATGGGCACGGACACGACCACAGCCATCACGGCCATGAGCATCGCCATGGTCACGATCATGGACACGTGCACGGCGCCGGCTGCAGCCACGATCATTAGAGCGGGCGCCAGCCGAGCGCACGAAGCCCTCCCACCGGACAGACCTCCGAGCGGCGCCCGATCGAACACCGATCGGGCGCCGCTCCCGTTTCCGGCTGGGCCAATCCGGACGGCGCCGCCCCGCGACCACCGCGCATCGATGTAATCACGCAAGATTAAATAGATATCATCCCGTCTTACCGGCCCATGATCGTCAAGAATTTCGCTTCATTGGAATCAATACCTTTGTTTAAGATTATAAATTACTCAAAATAATACGCAATTACAATTGATAATATCTGTTGTATCGCGATCACAGACCGACACGGCAGATTTGGATACCTCGGTTCCGCCCTCGAATTCTCGGAACGAACCGACATGAAGACCATCGTGACGTCCGCGGCTGTCCTCGCCGCACTGACCACTGCCGCCGCGGCCGCGGATCTTCCTCGCCGCGCCCTGCCAGCGGCCCCGATCGCGCTGCCGGTCTTCACCTGGACGGGCGCCTATTTCGGTATCAACGCCGGTTACATCCGGTCGACGAAGGACGACGGGAACACGGCGGGCGTGATCCGGACGAGTAGCGGATTTCCCCTCGCTGACTATTCGGCCCCCGCGCATCTGCAACGGGACGGTTTTACAGGCGGCGGCCAGGTCGGCTACAATTATCAGTTCACGCCCGGCGCGGGCTTCGTCGTCGGCGTCGAGGCCGATCTGGGCTATACGGGCCTGCGCGGGCGCGAAACCTACAAGAGCATCGTTATCGGGACCAACAGCTTCCGGCAGTCCGGCGACTACCTCGGGACCGTGCGCGGTCGCGTCGGCTATGCGGTGGACCGCACCCTGTTCTACGCGACGGGCGGTTTCGCCTATGCGGGCGAGACTTATCGCACCAGCCTGTTCCAGACCGGTAACGTGCCGAACTACTACGGGAGCCGTTCGCGCATCGAAACCGGCTACGCGGCCGGTGGCGGCGTGGAGTATGCCCTGCCCACCGATTCCTTCCTGAACGTCCTTCACGCCAACGCGGTGACGGTGAAGGGCGAGGCGCTGTATTACGACCTCGGCAGCCGCACAATCCCGGTCCTGCCGACTTTCCGGAACGTCAACGCCTTCGCGTCCCGCTATCCGAACGAGGGCGTCCTCGGCCGCGTGGGCCTGAACTACAAGTTCGGGAGCTACTGAGCGGCCCCCCATCGTTCCTTCGGCTGGGCATCCCCAGCCCGATCAGACGGCTCGCCCCGTCGAAGGTCGCCCCGGGACTCGCGCCTGGGGCGTTCTGTGTCCCGAGGGCGGCCCCGCCGCAACCGGACGTTCAGGGGCGCTTCGGCACCGGCCGCCGGCAATAGGATCGGGCGTCCTCCGGTGAGAGACCGTCCTGCGTGGCGACGCATTGGTCGAGGGTCAGCCCGATGCTGGCAGCGTAGGGCTCGTTGGGCGACAGCGCTCCGCGCGCGAGACCGGCCAGATAGAGCAGGAACGCGGCGGCCGCGAGGATCAGCGCCGCGACCACGGCGCGGTTCAGCAGCATCGCCGCCGCCCGCTCACGGGATTCCGACCAGGAGCAGCGCGAGGGCGAGCACGGCGAGCCCCGTGCCGATCAAAGCCAGGGCGGTGTTATCACGTCCGGACCGGCGCATGGGAGCACGACCCGACCGGGTCATGATCCGCGGCCCGGAGCGAGGTCCCCGGATCGGCTCACGACAGCAGTCCCCAGAGGCCCGTAGCCAACCCGAAGGTGAGCGAGAGCATCGCCGCACAGAGCAGGGCGCGATCGATCACGCGGGTGGTCCGATCCTCCGGCTGAATGTCGATCATCGCGCGATCTCCCCGGACGCAGAATGGGGGGCGCCTGTTGCTGACCTGTGTCGGCCGACCGCGCCCGGCAGGCCGTTCGTGCCCCCGTCGGCGATTCCGACCGGGCTTCGACGGACCGGGCGCGACGTCGGAGCGTCGGAACACCCCCGATCCCGTGCGGTTGGACCGGCACCCCCACCGGAGACGACGCGTGACCACGGACCCGCTGCACAAGTATCCCCGCCCGCCCTTCCCGGCACAGCCCCAGAGCTTTCCCGGGAAGACCGATCGCATGGAGCCGGAGCCCGA
The DNA here is from genome assembly GCA_050632685.1 of Methylobacterium phyllosphaerae. Classification (GTDB taxonomy): domain Bacteria; phylum Pseudomonadota; class Alphaproteobacteria; order Rhizobiales; family Beijerinckiaceae; genus Methylobacterium; species Methylobacterium phyllosphaerae_A. The sequence continues at coordinate 1,151,445 of JBOEFT010000002.1, read as the reverse complement.
CCACGGCGAGGCCAGCTACAAGGGTTCGGGCAAGCTCACGGGGCGGGCGGCCCTGATCACCGGCGGCGACAGCGGGATCGGCCGCGCCGTCGCCATCGCGTTCGCCCGAGAGGGTGCGGACGTCGCCATCTCCTACCTGCCGGAGGAGCAGGCCGACGCGGAGGCGGTCGGTCGGTGGATCGAGAAGGCGGGCCGCCGCGCGCTGCTCCTGCCGGGCGACCTCAAGGATGCCGCCTACGGGCGCCAGATCGTCGCCCGCACGGTAGAGACGTTCGGGCGCCTCGACGTGCTGGTCAACAACGGCGCGTTCCAGCAGCCGAACCAGGACCTCACGGCGATCGACGACACCGTATTCGAGGACCATTTCCGCACCAACGTGTTCGGGGCGTTCTACGTAACCAAGGCGGCGCTCGCCCACCTGAAGCCCGGCGCTTCGGTGATCTTCACCTCGTCGGTGAATTCCAAGCACCCGATGCCGTCGCTCATGGCCTACAGCGCCACGAAAGGTGCGCTGAGCAACATGGTGCTGAGCCTCGCCCAATTGCTCGCCGAGAAGGGCATCCGGGTGAACGGGGTGCTGCCGGGGCCGATCTGGACCCCGTTCATTCCCGCGGGGATGAGCGAGGATGCGGTGAAATCCTTCGGCAGCCAGGTGCCGTTCGGCCGCCCGGGCCAGCCCGCGGAACTCGCCTCGGCCTACGTGATGCTGGCCTCGGACGAGAGCAGCTACACGTCCGGCGCGCTCGTCACGGTGGCCGGGGCCATGCCGGTCCTCTGAACGATCCGGCCGGAGAGGAGCGCACCGTGATGCGCGCCCCTCCGGCCCTGTCACCCCCGACCGCGCTCAGGCGACGCGCATCTCGGCGAGGAAGCGCGTCACCGCGCCCCGCAAGGCCTCGGCGCTGTCACAGATGTCGCCGGCCGCCGCGCCGACCTCGCCGGCCATGCGGCGCGTGTCCTCCGCGGCCGCCGAGGCCGAGACCACGTTCTGGCTGACCGAATCGGTTCCCCGGGACGCCGCGTCGATGTTCTCCGAAATGTGACCGGTGGCAAACCGCTGCTGCTCCACCGCCGCGGCGATCGCGCTGGCGATGGCGTTCATCGTGTCGATCGTCCGGCCGATCGCGTGGACGGCGTCGACCGCCTCGGTCGTCTCCCCTGGATCGCCGCGATCTGCGCCGTGATCTCCTCCGTGGCCCGCGCGGTCTGCCCGGCGAGGCTCTTCACCTCGGCGGCCACCACCGCGAAGCCACGCCCCGACTCGCCGGCCCGCGCCGCCTCGATGGTGGCGTTGAGCGCCAGCAGATTCGTCTGCTCGGCGATCGCCGAGATGATCCGCACGACCTCCCCGATCCTCTCCGCCGCCCCAGCCAGGCCGCGGATCTGCCGGTCGGTGCGCTCCGCCTCGGTGACCGCCTGTCCGGCGATCGCGGCCGACTTGGCGACCTGGATGCCGATCTCCCCGATCGAGGCCGACAGTTCCTCGGTGGCCGCCGCCACGGTCTGGACGTTGGCGGCCGCCTGCTGCGCGGCGCCAGCCGCCGAGCCGGCCTGCTGCGCCGCCTCCGCGGCGGTGTCCGACATGGCCCGGCAGGCCTCGCGCATCCCTGCGGCCGCGCTGTCGACCCGGGTCAGGAGCCGGCTTGCCCCGTCGTCGAAGCCGCGGGCCGCCTCCTCCATCCGGCGGGCGCGCTCCTGCCGGTGCTGCTTCTCGGCGCGCTGCCCGGCCGACAGGGACTGGGCCTGGATCATGCTGTCCCGGAACACGCCGGCGGCCTCGGCCATCTGGCCGATCTCGTCGCGCCGCCCCCGCCCCGGGATCACGACATCCATCTCGCCGGCCGCGAGCCGGCGCTGGGCCGCCGTGAAGGCGCTCAGGGGCCGGGTGATGCTGCGCGCCAGCAGGACGCCGACCACCCCGATGCCGATCGCGAGCGGGATCAGCCAGAGCAGGATGGTGAGCATCCGCGCCCGGCCCAGGGCCTCGATGTCGTCCACGTACAGCGCGGAGCTGATGACCCACTGCCACGGCTCGTAGGCGAGGGAATAGGCGACTTTCGGAGCGGGCTCGGTCTCGCCGAGGTGCGCCCACCGGTACTCTGTGAAGCCGCCGCCAGCCCGGGCGCGCTCGATCATCGTCCCGACGAAGGTCTTCTTCATCGCCGCGTCGTCGCGGGACCTTGTGCCCTCGATCTTGGGATCGGGATGGACGACGTTGCGGCCGATGTCGCCCGGGGTCGCGCTGTAGACGAAGACGTAGTCGCCGCCGTTGTAGCGCATCGCCCGCAGAGCATCGCCGGCGCGCCGCCGCGCCTCGTCGACCGTGAGGGCGCCGGCCTCGGCCTGCCGGGCCAGGGTCGTCACGATGGTGTGGGCCGACTGCACCTGGGCGCGGACAGCCACCTTGCGGCCCTCCATCATTACGTCGCCGATCAAAGAGACCTCCGCGCCTACGATCACTATAAATGCCAGGAGCATCCCGCCGATTAGCAGGAATATCTTTTTACCGACGGTCATCGCGCCAATTCCTCGGATAATATTATTTGTTTTAAAATCAACTCTTGGAAATAAGCAGATTTGCAGCCCCCATGCTTCGGGACAATATTTTATCACCGCGGGAGAACATTCCCATGCCTTCCGGGCATGCGAGACATGCTTCGCCGAGCGCTTCCGTGGACGCGTGCCTGCACCGGGGCACCGGCGTTCCGTGCGGTCCGGCAAGATCGGTCCGGCGCCGCCGGTCGCGGTGCGTTCGCGGGGGGTCCGCAGATTGACAAGGCCGTGGACGGCGCGAAGGCGATACCTGCCAAGACGGGAGGCGGGTTGCCGGGCAGCTGCCGGATCCGCGCAAGATCGACTGGGGGCTGGCCTCGGCGGCGCTGCCGGCGTTCGGGGGTCGTGCCGACGAAGGCCAGGATGGCGGGGCGCTGAGTCTCGCCGTTGCGTTGGAGGGGCGCGAATTCGGACGGGGCGCCTGTCGTCTCGCAGCCTGGATCCTCGCCGCCTGCCCGCGCAGAGACCGGACCTCGACAGTTCCTGAGACGACCTTCAGGCCTCGGGAGGGCACGCCACCCATCACGCGCCGCTCCGCTGCGAGCACGTCCGACCGTCCGTCCACCCTTGCCTCCGGGAGCGGTCAGACGGTGCGGCTTAACCGTGCAGCACGAATCTCGCCCGTGAACCCAGGCCTCATGTAAAAGTCAGGCGAACGCGGCGTGCGAACGCGAACGTGTTTCGAAGCCGCGCACGTGATGCGGTCCTGCGAATTCTCGGGTAGGGCGATGCGAGGCGAACGGCTCGGCTATATCGATACAATCCGCGGCCTTGCTGCTCTGGCGGTGATCTATTTCCACTTCGCGGAGCATCTGCTGAGAACCGATCACGTGTCGGGCGTGGTCGAGCGGGGAATTTTTGTCGCGCTGACCCAGTATATGGATCTGGGAAAAGTCGCAGTCATCATGTTCTTTGCCGTTTCCGGTTTCGTGATTCCTTATTCGTTCGATGCCAAAAGCCGAACGCCGGTCAGGGATTTTGCGATCAGCCGGCTCTTCCGCCTCTATCCAGCCTACTGGCTTTCGATCCCCTTAGGGATATGCGCCTTCTATATCCTGCCGGGCCGCGAGATTTCGGCGACGACGGTGATCGCGAACGTGACGATGCTGCAGCAGTTTTTCGGCATCGATAATATTATCCTGCTGTACTGGACTTTACAGATCGAGCTGGTCTTCTATGTGCTGTGTGTGCTCCTGTTCCGCGCGGGTCACCTTCAGCGGACGGCCGGCGCCGCGATGTCGGCAGGGGCGATGCTTTTGGCTGCTGTGGCGATGGCCGTGGCGCGCTACCATTTCGGCAAGGCGTTGCCGGTCGCACTCCCGTTATCCCTCGCGATCATGTTCTGGGGCGCTGTCTGGCGCGGCTGGCAGATCGAGCAACGGGCCGATGCACGACGCGCCGCCCTGTACCTCCTTGTCCTGATCGCCCTTTCGGTGCCGCTCATCTCGGTGCTCGCCTATGGGCGCGATCTCGGTTTCGGTCAGACTTGGTATCGCTACACGGCAACCTATTGGGCCGCCCTGCTCGTCTTCGTCCTGATGACCACGCGATGCCGGATCCATGGGCCTGTCTTCGCGTGGCTCGGTGCGATCAGCTATGGGCTGTACCTGTTCGGTCCCGTCGCTCAGGAAGTGGTGATCGCCGGCGCACGATCGATGGGGTTCGCGTCGCATGGCCATCTCATGATTGCAGCCGCGATGATCGTCGCCATCGCCTTCGCCGCTCCGGTCCACCGCTACATCGAACGGCCCTGCATGCGCCTCGGACGGCGTCTGGTGAGAGCCCTCGCGCAGCATGGGGCGAACGCGGAAGCCCTTTCACGGGATCATCCGCAGCCCGCCTCGGCGCGTTGAGCGGAGAGCAGCGAGACCGCGCGCCGTGATCGACCCGTGCGGCCCCGGGTCTCACCGGCGCGGTCGGGCGGCGGTTCCCGCGAATTGGCCGCCGGGCTCAGGACCGGCCGCCTTTGAAGGGTGCGTCGGCGTCGCGGGTGCTGGTGCAGGGATACGCCTCCGCGCCGATCTCTTCGTCCGCCACCACCGTCTGCGCCGCAGCCCCCGGCATCCGTTCGGCCAAGCTCCCGGCCTTCTTCACCGCGCCACCCTCGATCTGCGCCGGCTCCTGACGGGCCTGCCGCAGCCGCATCCGGTGCAGCGCCAACGCCTGCACCATGGCGCTGGTCCTCATCCCCCTCCCGCCGCTCACGTCCGCCTGCCGTCCACCCGCACGGCGGCGAACGGGCGAAACAGCACGGGCCGCCCTGCGGCATCGCGCACGTCCACCGCCCACACGGTCCAGTCCCGGCTCCCGACGCCCGTCATCAGGCCCAGCGCCACCTGGTCGGCGTGCTGGCGGACCTCGCGGATGCTCGACAGCCACCGCCTCTGCAGGTCGAAGACCGCGTCACCGCCACCCAGGCAGTGGAAGCGGTAAAGCCTCCGCGGCATTGGCGTTTTCCCAGCCTCTCAGCAGGTGCCCGGCGCAATCTCGGCACGATCCGACGCGACCCTTGAACCACGCTCCGCTATTCATTTTGTTCCTTATTTGTGCTGATGACGATCGCGACCTGGATGCGGGTCCGACGGCGTGAAGTCCGAGGTGCGCACGCCGCGTTCCACGACGCAGGTGCGTGAGCGTCCGATCGCGTACGCAAAGGGCGCAGGCCGGCTGACTTCACGGCTGCTCGGGGTGGCTTCGTTAGTGCCCGCGGCCCGTCGTTCCGACCGGCCGCGCTGCCATGATCGGTTCGGTCGGGAAAAGTCGCTTCGGATGGTCTCACCGGACAGCCCAATCGGGCCGATGGCCGTGGCTCGCGGCGACGATAACCCATGAGGAACCGGCATCGGGTCGGTGGCCGGGATCGCTGCGGGCCGGATCGAACAGCGGTCGAGTGACGTTTCTCACCGCCTACACAGGCCAAACAGGAGGAACGCTCATGCGTATTCGCTATCTGCTGCCGCTCGTCGGCTTGCTCGCGCTTACGGCTTGCAAGGACGAGAAGAAGGCCGAGAACCCTGCGCCGCCTCCGCCTCCTGCCAGCACTGCGCCGGCAAACCCCGCGTCTCCGGCAACGCCGACAAATCCGGCTCCAGCCAACAAGCCGTAGCCGACGCGCCTTGATGGCGGCGGGTCCTGTCACGCATTCCGTGACCACAGGACCCGCCAGTCACACCCGGGGATTGTGTCGCCGCTCCGGTCACTAAACTCACACCCACACCGAACCACCTGGATTGGCTGCCCTGGGTCGCAAGCCGAATGACCGCTCAGGGTGGGTTTGCGACCGTCCGCTTTCGGGCGGCGCGGCAGGAAGCGAACATCCTCACCATGCCCGCTCACGATCCATTGCGGCGTTCGGCCTTTGGCCGTCTATTGATTGGGATTGCCCCGTTTTTGTGGACGGTTCAGGGGGCTTGGGCGAGCAGGGTGCGAGAATGCCGCTCGCCCTGCTCGCGCAGGTCGGCGTGGACGCGTGGCGCGCCGGAGGTCTGACGCGAGCCGAGATGGACGGTGCGAATCTGCTTCAGAAGTGCGGTGTGGGCAACCGTCAGTGCGGATGGCTTTCGCCCGACCCAGGCGTAGTACCCGGCCGTCGACACGCCGAGAACGCGGGCCATGGCGGCGACCGGGATGTCGGCCTGGTTCGCGCTCATGAACCGGAAGACCCCGACGGCAGAACACCGATCTCCCGCGCAAACCAGGCCATCGCGCGAGAGAGGATGTCGCGCTCCAACTTCAGCTGTCGGTTCTCACGCCGCAGCCGGACGCGTTCGCCCCGCTCGGGCGCGGTCAAGCTGGGATCGGCCGTCGCCGGCTTGGCCTCGCGGCGGCGTTCGCTGCGGTCAGCCTCCGCAACCCAGTTCTGGATAGTCTGGCGCGAAGGCTCGAACTCGTGGGCGAGGTCGGTCGGATCGCGGCCGGCGCGAACCAGCTCGACCATCTGGCGACGGAACTCGGCGGGGTATGCGGGACGGGTCTTGGGCATCGGGCAAACACCTCACGCGACAGCGGTCTCGGTGGCCACCAAAGCGGGGCAATCCCAATCCCAGTCGAGGATGGTGTGGATCACCTTGCCGGGTGGGACGGCGGCCTCGACGGCGTTGAGGAACCGGATGAACTCACTGTTTCGGTGCCGCTGCATGCAGCGGCCAAGCACGGTGCCTGCCAGGACGTCGAGGGCCGCAAGCAGCGTCGTGGTGCCGTGACGGGTATAGTCGTGGGTCTGGGCGGCGGGATGGCCGGGAGCGAGCGGACGTTCGGGGCGGGTCCGCTCCAGCGCCTGGATCTGGCTCTCCTCACCCTGAGCTTGTCGAAGGATCGTCGATGGACAGCACCACCGCGTGGGCGGGTGGGGCCATGTAGAGGCCGAGGATATCTTCGACCTTGGCGGCGAAGGCGGGGTCGCGCGAGCGCTTGAACGTGCGCAGTCGATGCGGCTGGAGGCGGTGCGCGTCCCAGATCCGCTGCACGGCGCGCAACGAGATCCCGACCGTGCGGGCCACGGCCCGGCCGGTCCAGTGCGTGACCTCGCCCGGCGGCTCCGAGCAGGTCAGCGCCAGCACCTTGGCCACCGTCTCGGTCGAATGGGGCGGTGTCCCGGGCGGACGCGTCTTGTCGCGCAGCAGACCCTCGACGCCCGCCTCGGCGCAGCGCCGCTGCCAGCGCCACACGGCCGGGCGACTGACGCCGACCCGCCGGGCGACGTCCTGAACACTCAAGCGCTCGGCTGAGAGCAGGACGATGCGGGCGCGCTGGGTGTGCTTGAGCGGACGGGAGCGGTCGCTGGCGATCGCAGCCAACCGTGCCGCGTCGGTCGGATTAAGGAGCACACATACCGTCTGAGCCATGGCCCAGACTCGCACGCCTCATCGTACGCGCGAGATCCTTTGTCCGCGTCACTGTACGAGCGTGCGAGCTGAACCGGTTCGCGGCGCTGCCCATCGGTGGAATGGCCGGCGTCAGTTGAAGGCCAAGCAGGCGCCAGGCACTGAGCTTCGTCGGACTGACACCGCCGTGCTATCAGGCTGCTTCGCCCAACACGGGCGCTGAGATTGGCCACAATGCGTTCGTTGTTGCTCGCCGCCACCTTGCTTCTCCCGCCTGCACCCGCCTGGGCGCTGTGTCAGTGCGTCTGCGTGCAGGGCGAGATGAGGCCGATCTGTCAACCAACTGATTTGATGGTGCCGATCTGTCAGGGCATCTGCGAAACATCGGTCCGCCCCGAACGCCTAACGACGCCGCTGGCTGGCGGCAGAATCCAGTTTGCCCCGGCAGAAACGACCAATCCGTCGCCAGGCGGCCTTGCAATTGAGGAGCCAAACTTGAGCACCAATCGCTACGGGCAGCCCTTGGGGACGCCGGATCAGCTCTCAGGAACCATCGGATCCGGTCTCTCTTCAGGCGGAGGAGGAGGAGGGAGCGCCTCCGGCGGAAGTACGCGCTGAACACGAAAGAGCCCGCACCGGCCGACCGGGCGGGCTGAGATCTGCGGGAGCGAACAGGTCAGTTGAGTGCGAGCAGCGCCCGCAGGCCACTGGCTTGATCCTCGTAACGATGGCCCCCGCCGATCAAGGCCCCATTCGCGTCCGTGATGTACCAGCCGCTGTGAACGGGGCTGCCCGGCTTCTCATGGAAGTCGATGTACGTGACCTTCAGCATGCCGTCGCCTCCTCGTTTGCGCTCGACGAGACAATCGGGGGAGGCCGACGGCCGTTCCGACAATCGCGGTTGAGCGCTTGAAAAACTCCGCGCGGCGGTGCCGAGAGCAGCCCTGGAAAGCGTTCTGCGCCATCAAGGCGCTAGCCAGCGGACCCACCGGCCAGGAAGACATCGTCGCGGCCGTAGCCGGGCGATTGGAAGCGGAAGAAATGGCCGACGACGAACGCATCACCGATGCGGTTCGAGCGACTGGTGCTTCAAGAGCTTCACGGTACAAGTCACGAATCCATATTAGCTGACGCTGTTGACGCGCAGTGCTCCTAGGACTCCGAGCAGGAGGATCCGGTCGTGTCCTCTGGCGTGGTGTAGGTTGCTGAGAGCCACCACGATCACCGGGTTGGGCCGGGAGGATCAGGCTGCCAGGGTGGGCAGGCTGACGAGGGGATCATCGCCGATCGGGGCGATGCTTTCCAGGGTCATGTAGCGCGAGCGCTGGACGGCCCACTCGTCGTTCTGTTCCAGCAGGATCGCGCCGACGAGGCGCGTGATGGCCGCCTCGTTGGGGAAGATGCCGACCACCTCGGTCCGGCGCTTGATCTCACTGTTCAGGCGTTCCAGCAGGTTCGTGCTGTGGAGCTTGACCCGATGCTGGATGGGGAAGCCCATATAGGCCAGCACGTCCGGCTCAGCCTCGTCCATCAGGGCGGCGAGTTTGGGCACTTTCGGCCGGAGCTGATCAGCCACGCGCCGCCACTGGAGCCGGGCCGCCTCGGCGTCCTCCTGGGCGAACGCCGTGGCGATGAAGGCGGAGACGACACGCCGCCCGCTGCGTCCGGCATGGGCGAGCACGTTGCGCATGAAGTGGACACGGCAACGCTGCCAGGTCGCGTTCATCACCTTGGCCACCGACGCCTTGATGCCCTCGTGGGCGTCCGAGATCACCAGCTTCACGCCGCGCAGGCCGCGACGCGCCAGCTTGCGGAGAAAGTCCGTCCAGAACGTCTCGGCCTCGGACGGGCCGACATCCATGCCAAGCACCTCGCGACGGCCGTCGCCGTTGACGCCCACCGCCACGATCACGGCGACAGAGACGATGCGTCCGTCCTGGCGCACCTTCACGTAAGTCGCATCGATCCAGAGGTAGGGCCACTCGCCCTCGAGCGGACGGTCGAGAAACGCGCTGACCCGCTCGTCGATCTCCTGGCAGAGCCGGCTGACTTGGCTCTTCGACACGCCCGTGCCACCCATGGCTTGGACCAAGTCGTCCACGGACCGGGTCGAGATACCCTGGATGTAGGCCTCCTGGATCACAGCCGTCAGCGCCTTTTCAGCCATCCGGCGCGGTTCCAAGAAAGCCGGCAAGTACGAGCCCTTACGCAGCTTGGGGATGCGCAGCTCGACCGTGCCGGCACGCGTCTGCCAGTCCCGGTCACGATAGCCGTTGCGCTGGACCAGCCGCTCGGCGCTCTTCTCGCCGTGGGCCGCGCCGGTCAGGCCGCCGACCTCCAGCTCCATCAGGCGTTCGGCCGCAAAGCCGATCATCTCGCGCAGGAGATCTGTGTCAGCGCTCTTCTCCATCAGCCCGCGCAGGGCCATCATCTCGTCGGTCATCGGGGGTCTCTCGGGTTCGAGGTTGGTGCTCGCAACCCGACCCTACCCGGCAACCGCCGATGACCACCCCGCGAGAGATCCCGCCTGCTACAGCGCTGGGAAGGGCGCGCAGGCGGGCTCTCCCGCTACCAGCGAGCTACACCACCACCCGGGACACGACCGAGGATCCTGACGGCGCAGTTTGACTTGATAGATGCGGAGTGTGCGGTGATTGAGCCGCTGCGACCTTCAGGGCGAGACGGATTTTGCGGCCCGGGACGGATTATCCCGCCTCGGCGCACGTCAACATCTCGACATGCCAAGCTTGGAAGAGTTCTCAGGTTCGCCGGCCACGTCCCCCTCCGCGCCCCTCCGCGGACGTGAGGAGCCACGCGCTGGCGACGGCCTATACCACCGCGCGGCGACCGCACCGCGAAGACCCGGCACAGAAGCCGGCGCGAAGCGTGAAATGACGCGACGTTGAGACCAATATAATCTGAGATCAGACTCAGATTTTTTCGCCTGCATCGCGCGTTTTTTCTCAAAAAATGCGGATCTTATCTCCTGGATTGGGGTTTATACATGCGTATTATTGCAATCGGCGCCGTCCTCGCCGTTGTCATGCCTCTCGCCGGACAGGCCCAGGAGGCCGGAGACGCCGCCGCCGGCGAGAAGGCGTTCGCCCCCTGCAAGGCGTGCCACAACTTCCAGAAGAATGGCGTGGGTCCCGACCTGAAGGGCGTCGTCGGCCGCAAGGCGGGCACCTACGAGGGCTACAACTACTCCGCCGCCCTGAAGAACTCCGGCATCACCTGGGACGAGGCCAACCTACACGAGTGGCTGAAGAACCCGAAGACGAAGGTACCCGGTAATAAGATGATCTTCCAGCGCATCGCGGACGAAAAGAAGATCAACGACCTAATCGCCTACCTGAAGACTCAGTCCTAAGTCTGACAGGCTTGATACCAAGAACGCGCGCAGTCTCTCGGCACGCGTCCGATGCGATTAATCCCACCGGACCCCGCCGAACTGGGACTTATGCGCTTGATTTAGGGCTCGACGCGAAAAATAATCTTGGTTTCTATCCGAGATATCTTCACATCGCGCAGGATGATGTTACTCTAGGCGCGGTCGCTCGGCATAACGCACCGGGCGTCCTCAACCTTCAGCCCCGTCGGCACCCGCCGCGCGGGGCTTTTTCGTGGCTCAGCGGCCGCTGCCGAAGGACAGGCTCGACCCGATCCTGCCAAAGAGCTGGCTCGGGGTGCCGAGCACGGTGCCGTTCGGATTGGTGTCCAGATTGAGATCCTGCGTCGCGAGGCCACCGGACGAGGGGTTCGTCGTCTGGGCCGGCTCGAAGGCCTGACGGCCACCGGCCAGTGGAACGATCACCCGCTCCGGCCGGATCGGGGTCTGGCAGAGCCCCTGGCAGATCGGAATCGTACGGTCGGTCTTCGAGCAGATCGCCTTCGTCTCGCCCCGCATGCACGTGCGGCGGCACCGCGAGGAGGTGAGGGCGGGCAGCGCCATAAGGGCGCCGGCGAGCATGAACAGGTGCATTATGAGCGCTCTCACGACCCGCTACTGGGTAGAGAGAGTCTCATCGCGTCTCAGAGCCCGAACGCGCTGGCGATGGCGACGCGGGCCTCGCTCGGGGCGGGAGACGGACGGACCAGAGCCGCGGGCCGGCCGACTGGATCGCCCCGCGGGCCGCGAAAGGCGCGTCGCTCAGCCGGCCGTGACGCGGCGGTAGCTCGCCGCGAAGGCCTCGGCGGCCGCGCGCGTCAGGTCTGTCACCACCAGTCCGGCGGTGTAGACGGTCCATCGTCCGTTCTGGTCTTCCGTGATGCAGATTTCGGCCATCGGGCGCCTCCACTCCACGCCACAATAAAGCCGAGCGAACCTGGCGAGTTCCTGAACCGCGCCGGGCGATCACGAGGCCGGTCCATCATCCTCCCGGAGGATGCGGACGGGCCGGAAGGCGCGCGGACACCGCGGCCCCGACCCAGGCGCGGGCCGCCGCGGCCGCGGGGTGATCGGCGAAGGCGGCCGGGCGCGGCGGCCATTCCGACCCGGACTGGACGACGCAGCCGCGCGAGCCCGCGGCGCAGGGGCCGACATAGTCGAAGACCTTGCCGGTCCCGTCGACGAGGTCGGTGCAGTGGACCGGCCCCTCGGTCCAGCGGAGATCAGGCATCCTCACCTCCCATTGTCTCGCCTCGTGCTAACCCCGTCCGCGGTCCGGGGACGCGCTCCGCGCGGGCCGCGGCGAGTCGACGCCGGCGCGGACCGCCCCTATACGCGCCCGGCGGCCGGATCGTCATCAGCGCCTCCCGAGCCCGCAGAGGGATCCGGCGTGGCGGACGGGGCGGCAGACGACTCAGTGGAAGACCCGGTAGACGGCTTGGCGGACAGCGTGGCGATCGTCGGCCTGGGCTATGTCGGGCTCCCCCTCGCCCTGGCCTTCGGCCGGACACGAACCACGATCGGCTACGATCACGCGGCCGACAAGGTGGCGGCCTACCGGGCCGGGCACGACCCGGCCGGGGAGATCGACGCGGAGGCGTTCCGGGCCGCCGCTCACCTCGCGATCACCGACGACCCGACCGCGCTGGGCGCGGCGGACGTGATCGTCGTCACGGTTCCGACCCCGGTCGACACGGCCCAGAGCCCCGATTTCGCGCTGCTGGTCCGGGCCTCGGACCTCGTTGGCTGCCACATGCGGCCGGGCGCGACCGTGGTGTTCGAATCCACCGTCTATCCCGGCGCCACCGAGGAGGTCTGCATCCCGATCCTGGAGCGGGCCTCGGGCCTGCGCTGGAAGACGGAGTTCTCCGTCGGCTACTCGCCGGAGCGGATCAATCCCGGTGACCGGGAGCACAGCCTTGCCAAGGTGGTGAAGATCGTCGCCGGCGACACCCCCGAGACCCTGGAGCGGCTGAAGGCCCTCTACGGGTCGATCATCGAGCGGGGCTCCACGCCGCCTCGTCCATCCGGGTGGCCGAGGCCGCCAAGGTCATCGAGAACACCCAGCGCGACCTGAACATCGCGCTCATGAACGAGCTGTCGCTGATCTTCGACAAGCTCGACCTCGACACGCAGGAGGTCCTCGCGGCGGCGGGGACCAAGTGGAACTTCCTGCCGTTCCGCCCCGGTCTGGTCGGCGGCCACTGCATCGGCGTGGATCCCTACTACCTGACCCACAAGGCCGCGATGATCGGCTATCATCCCCAGGTGATCCTGGCGGGGCGGCGCATCAACGACAGCATGGCCGCCCACGTGGCCCGCAGCACGGTGAAGCGGATCGTCCGGCGGGGCGGTAACACCGGGCGGGCGCGGGTGATCGTCCTCGGCCTGACCTTCAAGGAGAACTGCGCGGACCTGCGCAACTCGAAGGTCGCCGACCTCGTGCGGGAGCTGGTGGAATTCGGCTGCGCCGTGTCGGTCCACGATCCCCGCGCCGGCAAGGCCGAGGCCCGGGCCGAGTACGGCATCGCCCTCGTCGACTGGGACGACCTGCCCGCCGACGCGGATGCGGCAGTGATCGCGGTCCCGCACCGGGATTATGCCCGGCTCGGGGCGGAGTCGATCGCCGCCCGGGTGAAGCCCGGCGGCCTGATCGTCGACGTGACGGCGCTCTACGCGAAGGCGGCGTTCGAACGGCTGGGCTACGAGGTCTGGCGGCTGTGACGGCCGGGCCGCCGGCCAGAGGAGCGGCAGGGACGACGATCATCGGGACGACGAGGAAATACGCCATGGACGAGACGGGCCACGATCACCGGCCGCCCGCACCCATCGACGCGGCGGCGCTCGCGGAGCGCCACGCCCGCTACCCCGACGCGCAGATCCGCGCGATCATGAACGCCACGCGCACGATCGCGCTGGTGGGCGCCTCGGCCAACCCGGCGCGCCCGAGCTGGATCGTGCTGAAATACCTCCTCGACCGGGGCTACGCGGTGACGCCGGTCAATCCCGGCCTCGCCGGGCAGGATCTGCTCGGGCGCCGGGTGGCGGCCTCCCTGGCCGAGGTCCAGGAGGCCCTGGGCGACCAGCCGATCGACATGGTCGAGATCTTCCGCAACTCCGCCGCCGCCGGACCGCTGGTCGACGAGGCGCTGGCGCTGACGCCGCCGCCGAAGGTGATCTGGATGCAGCTCGGCGTACGCGACGATGCCGCCGCCGCCCGCGCCGAGGCCCGCGGGCTCACGGTGATCATGAACCGCTGCCCCAAGATCGAGTACGGGCGGCTCTCCGGCGAGATCGGCTGGACCGGCGTGAACTCCCGCATCCTCAGCGCGAAGAAGCCGGTGCTCGCGGGCCGGGGCGTTCAGAGGCTCACCATCGCGGAGCGCGGCCTTCGCGGAGAGTCGTAACGGTATTCTGATACCACGCTCCATAAATCCTTGTCGAATATCGCGTTTTCCCGATTTCACATTTCTTTCTTGACCAGACCTCCGGGGCCGTCTAAGCACCGGCCACCGCCGCCGCGTGTGCCCCACGCGGCGGCTCGTTTTTCGGCACCCCGATGTCCGCGGATCCCGACGCGTCGGGGTCCGGTCCGTCGGAACCCCTGGGATTTGGCCATGAAGACCACCTCGCTGAAGCCCGCCGAGGTCGACAAGAAGTGGATCGTGATCGACGCGGAGGGCCTCGTCGTCGGCCGCCTCGCGTCGATCGTGGCGATGCGCCTGCGCGGCAAGCACAAGGCCGCCTACACGCCCCACGTCGATTGCGGCGACCACGTCATCGTCGTCAACGCGGACAAGGTGAAGTTCACCGGCCGCAAGTACGTCCAGAAGCGTTACTACTACCACACCGGATACCCGGGCGGGATCAAGGAGCGCACGGCCAAGTTCATCCTCGAGGGCCGGTTCCCCGAGCGCGTGGTGGAGAAAGCCGTCGAGCGCATGCCGCCCCGCGGCCCGCTCTTCCGCCAGATCCTCGGCAACCTCCGCGTCTACAAGGGGGCCGCGCATCCGCACGAGGCCCAGCAGCCGCAGGCGCTCGACGTCGGCGCCCTCAACCGCAAGAACGTGAGCGCTTGATCATGGCGACCCTGCAGTCCCTCGCCGACCTCAACCGGGCGAATGCCGGTGCGGTCGACCCCGCCAACGAAGCCCCCGTCCACGTCCAGAAGCTGGACGCCCAGGGCCGTGCCTACGCCACCGGCAAGCGCAAGGACGCGGTCGCCCGCGTCTGGATCAAGCCCGGCAACGGCACGGTCACGGTCAACAAGCGCCCGGTGGAGGTCTACTTCGCCCGTCCGGTGCTGCGCATGATCCTGCGCCAGCCGCTGGAGATCGCCGGCCGCGTCGACCAGTACGACATCAATGTCACTGTGGCGGGCGGCGGCCTCTCCGGCCAGGCCGGCGCGGTGCGCCACGGCCTGTCGAAGGCGCTGACCTACTACGAGCCGGAGCTGCGCGCGCCGCTGAAGCGCGAAGGCTTCCTCACCCGCGACGCCCGCGTGGTCGAGCGTAAGAAGTACGGCCGCAAGAAGGCCCGCCGCAGCTTCCAGTTCTCGAAGCGCTGATATCCGGTTACACCGGTGTCACGGAGAGGGCGGTTCCTGCGGGAGCCGCCCTTTCGCGTTTTCGGGCCGCGGCACGGCCGTTGACAGGCTGCCGCACCGCGCGCACCTGATCCCCGGCCGCAATGCCCGACTCGGGCGGCACGGCATATTCGAGAGAGCGAGACGGACGATGTCTGGCGCAGGCGCGACGAAGCCCATCGTGTTCATCGACGGCGAGGCCGGCACGACCGGTCTCGGCATCCGCGAGCGCCTGGAGCGCGACGGGCGGGTCGCCCTGCGCAGCATCGCCCCCGAGCACCGCAAGGATACGCAGGCGAAGCGCGCGCTGCTCGCCGAGGTGGACCTCGTCGTGCTCTGCCTGCCGGACGAGGCCGCCAAGGAGACCGTGGCGCTGGCCGACAGCCTGCCCGGCGGCGGCCCGCGCGTCCTCGACGCCAGCACCGCCCACCGGGTCGCGGAGGGCTGGACCTACGGCTTCCCCGAGCTGACCCGGGAGCAGGCGGCGGCGGTGGCTCGCGCCCGGCGGGTCGCCAATCCAGGCTGCTACCCGACCGGAGGTGTCGCGCTCCTGCGCCCGCTGGTGGAGGGCGGCCTGATCCCGGCCGACCACCCGATCAGCGTCAACGCGGTCAGCGGCTACAGTGGCGGCGGCAAGAGCATGATCGAGGCCTACGAGCAGGGCACGGCGCCGCCGTTCCAGCTCTACGGCCTCGGCTTTGCCCACAAACACCTGCCGGAGTTGCAGCGCTACAGCGGGCTCACCCGGCGCCCGATCTTTGTGCCGTCGGTGGGCAACTTCCGGCAGGGCATGCTGGTGAGCGTGCCGCTCCATCTCGAAACGCTGCCGGGCCGGCCCACGGCCTCCGACCTCGAGGCGGCGCTGCGCGACTGGTATGCAGGGCAGAGGCTGGTGCAGGTGGTGCAGGGCGCCGGAACCGGCGCGCACCGGGAGAAGATCGAGCCGGAAGAGCTCAACGACACCGATCGGCTGGAGCTGCGCGTGTTCGGCTCGTCCGAACACGCGCAGGCGGTGCTGGTGGCGCGCCTCGACAATCTCGGCAAGGGCGCCTCCGGGGCGGCCGTGCAGAATCTTGGGCTCATGCTTGGGCTCGAGGCGTGAGGATGCGAATAGATTGCGCCGTTTCCGTTGTGTAGTGGCTGGGGGAGGGCGACTTCAGGTCGTCTCGCTTTGCGACATTGAGGCTGTCGCAATTTCGGCCCATGCAATCTGGCCTTGTGCTGAAGAGGACATGGGCTGAGGAACTGCAGAGATAATGCCATCTCGCGTAACTGCGGTCGGACATGTGGCGATGACCGTCTGTCTGAAGCCGTGCCCAACAGCTGGCCTAGCCTGCGTATACAAGCGCTTTTTGAATCCGACATCAATCCTTAGAGCTTAGATCGAAATACGATTTATTGACGCCCTGAATACGAAGCGACTAGTTCTTCAGGGCTGGCGCTTGCCTTGTTGTCACCCATTTTGCGCGTCATACACATAGCATCAGAACTTTTGTACGCGATGGCGGCAGGATCGCATCGTTGCTTTGCTCGAACGCCGGATCTACACTTCGAGGCGATCGAAATCACGGCAATTATAGGGTAATTTTCCGAATACTCGAGTTCTCAGTTAACAGCATCGGTGACGAAATCAGAGCGAATATGAATGTCATTCTCATATTCGCCCAATCCGAAATTCTACAACATTCATGTGAAAACGAACTCCGACTCTGGCAGATGATCGATAATGACGATGAATATGAATAACTCTGAAATCGCCACCGAGAGTAATTTCGATCCAGAACGTTATTTAGCTGCAAATCCGGATGTACGAGCGGCAGGAGTTCCCGCGCGTCTACACTTCGATCTCTTTGGCCGGCGAGAGGGTCGGACACAAGTCGCCGCGCCACCTGACTCGGGCGCCTTTCGCATCAGCGTCGTCGGGAATTGCCAAGCGCCCGTGCTGGCCTTGTGCCTGCGCGCGATGCTACCCGAAGCTGAAGTTCACGGACTGCATCTCGGTATCTCAAGTACCGAAATCGTGGCGGCGAGCGATGTCATTCTATTGCAAACTGAATTCTCCGATCTCAAGAACGACCGAAATTTTATTTCGGAAAACCAGCTTCATAAACTTAGGTTGTGGCCAACATTTTACTACGCTGGCTTTCATCCCGATCTCATTTATGCTCGCGTCGATCACGCTCCAATTAAAAGCCCGCTGCACGACTACAATTCTGCATTGACCCTCTACGGCTTCACGCGAGGCCTAACAGTCCAACAGACTTTAAGCTTGTTTTGTGAGAACGTCTTCGACCACCTCGGCTACTTCAACTATACGGAAAGTTCGGATTCGCGCTTCATCGACGATTGCGATCGAGCGGGCCTAAACGGTGAAGCGCTGCTCAACACTCTCAAGCGAAATGCCCCCTTCTGCCATGCCGTGAATCATCCGAAACTCGCGGCGATTGCTCAAATCGCGGAGAGCGTGCTCAAGTCAGTCGACCTCGCGCCTTCGGCCCACAACGTGGAGCGCTACTTGGGCGACCCATTGTTGTCCGGTCCGATCTGGCCACTCTACCCCGAGATCGCCGAGCGCTTCGGCCTAGAGGGCAACTACGACTTCAAGACCGCGGGCGTCCCCGGGCGCATCCTCGACCTTGAGCGCTTCGTGGCCAGCTCCTACGAGCTGTACCGAGGTCGGGAGCCGTCCGATATCTGCTGCGACCGCTTCAAGGCGCAGGCGGATAGGTACCGCGATCTCGAAGCTCTAGCTTCCCCCACGCGTCGACGCGGCTCCAATCCCTATGCCAAGTTGCCAGACCATCATTTCTGGCGCCGCGCCGTCGCGGGTGTTGCGCCAGCCGATCTCGACCCTGTCATTGCGCCCAAGTTCCGATTGAGCGCTGACGAGCGGATCGCGACCGCCGGAAGTTGCTTCGCGCAGCACATCGCGCGGACGCTGATCGACCGAGGTTTCAATTACCACGTCACGGAGCGTGGTCTTGGCGGTCCCGATCTGTTCAGCGCCCGCTTCGGCAACATTTACAGCGCAAGGCAGCTCCTTCAGCTAGCCCGTCGTGCCTACGGTTTGTTTGAACCGTCCGACACGGCGTGGCAGCGTCCCGACGGACGCTACGTCGACCCGTTCCGCCCGCAGGTCGACGCCTTAGGTTACGGTTCAAAGGAAGAGGTGACTGCAACTCTGACGGACCATCTCGCCGCCGTGCGGCGGATGTTCGACGAGAGCGACTTGTTCATCTTCACGATTGGCCTAACGGAGATTTGGGAATCGACCGTCGATGGGGCGGTATTCCCGCTCGCCCCGGGCGTGGTGGCGCAGCCTCTGGATTCGTCGCTCTACCGATTCGCCAACATGACGGCGGAAGAAGTGCGACGAGACCTCGAAGCGTTCATCGCCCTGATCCGCAATCGCAATCCCAGACTCCGAATTCTGCTGACAGTGTCTCCGGTGCCCTTGGTCGCCACTTACGAAGATCGGCACGTGCTTGTATCGACGATTTACAGCAAGTCGGCGCTCCGCGCGGCTGTAGGCGAAATCTGCCAGAGACATGACGACGTCGATTATTTCCCGTCCTACGAAATCATCACGAGCTTTAACAATTCAGTCAATTACTTCGAATCCGATCTTCGCTCGGTGACGGAAAGCGGGGTGGCCCACGTGATGCGTGTATTCGATCGCCACTACATGGCCCGCGCTTCCAGGCCGAAGGTTGGCCAAGACGCTTCGTTGCAGGCCGAGCTCGCACGATCCTCGAAGATCCTCTGCGACGAGGAGGCGCTCGACGCTGCGATCTGATCTGAGGCAATCACGCGCGACAGGTCGCACCGCGACGCGAGCGCGCACGGAGCTTCGGCGACGGAGCTTTTTGGGACTACTGACCGCCTGCCCGATTGTAAGCGCCAAGCGGTCGCGTCGATCCCGGCATCAAAGCTCCAGCAGCAAGCGTGACCGTCGCGAACCGTTGGGAGTTCAGCCCCCAGACTTTGCTGGAGACCGGCAGAGCCCGCTGCGCCGTCCGTGATGTGCGACGGCATGGCAGACCGCGATAGGGAGTCGCGCGGGGAGCCATTCATGCACGCCGCACGGACGGGAACGAGCGGTCGCGCAATCGAGACTCAGCCGCCGGGGCGGGCTCAAGTCGCGATCGCCAACGGTTGGCTCGTGAGGCGTGGCCTTAAACCCGCCTCGCTGATTCGACATGGATTAGCGCAGAGAGGTGAATGTTGGTATGCGGAAACGGATGTGGTCTGTCACGGACACGCGGCAGATCTTTAAAGACCGTTGGATTAGCGTCCGTGCCGACGACTGCGTCACACCGACCGGTGCGACGATCGCACCTTACTATCTCGTCGAGTCGAACGATTTCGTCCACACGCTCGCCTTCGATGCGTCAGATCGCGCGATACTCGTCCGTCAATACCGCCACGGCTTCGCCGGACTGACCCTCGAGCTCCCCGGTGGGATCATGGATGAGGGGAGACCGACGTCACGGGTGCGGCGGCGCGCGAATTGAGAGAGGAGACGGGGTTCTCCGGCGGGAATCTGAGCCACCTCATCTCACTCTCCCCCGATCCTGGCCGCTACACGAACCGCGTTCATCTCGTCCTGGCGGAAGGCGTGGTCCCGGGAACTGCTGCGCCGGAGCCGACGGAGGATATCGAGACTGTGTTGGTTCCACGCCACGAACTGGCTTCGCTGGCCTGTTCGGGCGACGTGACGAATGCCGGACATGTCGGTCTCATCCTGCTCGCCCTCGCGCGCGGCGCCCACCCCTGAACACGATAGCCGTCGTCGGAGATCGAGAGCCGACGGCGCCCATCAATCCGCATCTGCCGAGGGGGCTGCTGCTGCGGCTCACCTCGGAATCGCACCGCCAGGGCTCCATCGTCGCGCCGAGCCCTCTGCAAGTCGGCGGTCTCTTTACGGAACGTCCACCCGACCATGGTCTCAATAGTGGCCCTGCCGCCACAGTGGCGAGCTTAAGGCCGGTCGGCGGCCGTCCACGTCTCGGTGCATGTGCCCGGTCGTCTATGCTCACCGACGTCGATGGGCGTGACCCAGGTCCCAGCAGCCACTGTATCGACGGCTCTGAACGGCCGGCGGTGACCAGCGCCAACCCGACACCCCGAGCCGGCCCCCGCTGAGCCGGACGAGAGAGGAACAGTCGATGCTGCGCAAGACGGCGCGCACCGCCCTGATGGCCGCCCTGGCGGCAGGATCTGCCGGGGGTTGCACGTACCTGCCTGCGGCGGGTCCGACGGCGAGCGCGATCCAGGCCGGGGCTGAAGTGGCCACCGCCGATGGCGGCCTGCTCGCCCGCTACGAGATCATCGACGTCACCCCCGCAGTGGTCGAGGCCCTGCGCGGCCGGCCGCTGGACAGCCTGCTCGCCTCCTTCGGCGACCACCGTCCCTCCTCCGAGCCGGTCATCGGCATCGGCGACATGGTCTCGGTCTCCGTCTGGGAAGCCGGATCCGGCGGCCTGTTCTCCGGGCCGCTGGTGGCCGACCGCTTCTCCGCCGGCTCCAAATCCGCCCTCATCCCCGAGCAGCCCGTCGGGCGCGACGGCGCCATCTCGGTGCCCTATGCCGGCCGCATCAAGGTCGCCGGCCGCCGCACCCAGGACGTCCAGACGCTCATCGAGAACGAGCTCGCCGGCAAAGCCATCCAGCCGCAGGTGCTGGTCTCGGTCACCCGGCCGATCAGCCAGGCCGTGACCGTCACCGGCGAGGGCGCCGCCGGCGCCCGCCTGCCGCTCTCGGGCCACGGCGACCGCATCCTCGACGTCATCGCCGCCGCCGGCGGCAACCGCGCCCCGGTCAACGAGACCTTCGTGCGGCTCTCGCGCGGGCCGCTCACCGCCACGGTGCCGCTGACCACGGTGGTGTCCAATCCCAAGGAGAACATCTACCTGCGGCCCAACGACGTGCTCACCCTGGTGCGCGATCCGCAGACCTTCATCGCGGTGGGCGCGCTGGGCAACAGCACCGAGCTGCCGTTCCAGGCCGACGGCATCACCCTGGCGCAGGCGCTGGCCAAGGCGCGCGGCCTGTCGGACTTCGCCGCCGATCCGTCCGGCACGTTCATCTTCCGGTTCGAGCCGGCGAGCGTGGTGCGCCGCCTCAGCCCCGGCTCGCGGCTGCTCGGCACGCCGCTGGTGCCGGTGGTCTACCGGATCAACATGCGCGACCCCAACAGCCTGTTCGTGTCCCAGGCGTTCCGCATGCGCAACCGCGACCTGATCTACGTGTCGAACGCGCCGTTCACCGAGGTCCAGAAGGCGCTCACCGTGTTCAGCGGCGTCACGGGACCGGTCTCGAATGCCGCGCTGGGCTACTCCTATCTGAAGTGAGACCAACCGACTTTCAGCCTGCCCCAACACGATGTCCTGCTGTTCGGTTTCAGCGCGCACGCGGACCATTCGGGTTGACTCGGTCGGCACCGCAGCCTTAGCAGCCGGGCATCTTCGGAACGGGACGGGTTCATGACGGCCAAGCGAGCGCTGATCACGGGAGTGACGGGCCAGGACGGGGCGTATCTGGCGCAGCTGCTCCTGCAGAAGGGCTACGCCGTCACCGGCATCGTGCGCCGCTCCAGCCATGCCGGGGTGTTCGATCACCGGCTGAAGTGGCTCGGCATCCTCGACGATGTCGAGCTGGTCGACGGCAACCTGCTCGACCTCTCGGCGCTGATGCGCATCGTCCAGGCCGCCAAGCCCGACGAGATCTACAACCTCGCCGCCCAGTCGTTCGTGACCTCGTCCTGGCAGCAACCGCTGCTGACCGGCCAGGTCACGGGCCTCGGCGCCGCGCACATGCTGGAATGCCTGCGCTCGGTCGCCCCGCAGGCGCGCTACTACCAGGCCTCGACCTCGGAGATGTTCGGCCTGATCCAGGAGGCCAAGCAGAGCGAGACGACGCCGTTCTACCCGCGCTCGCCCTACGGCGTGGCCAAGCTCTACGCCCACTGGATGACCATCAACTACCGCGAGAGCTTCGACCTGCACGCCTCGAACGGCATCCTGTTCAACCACGAGAGCCCGCTGCGGGGCGTCGAGTTCGTGACCCGCAAGGTCACGGACGCGGTGGCGCGGATCAAGCTCGGCCGGCAGAAGGAGCTGCGGCTGGGCAACATCGACGCCAAGCGCGACTGGGGCCATGCCCGCGACTACGTGCAGGCGATGTGGCTGATGCTGCAGCAGGACCGGCCCGACGACTTCGTGATCGCCACCGGGCGGACCACGACGGTGCGGGACATGTGCGCGATCGCGTTCAAGCATGTCGGCCTGAACATCGACGAGCACCTCGTCATCGACCCGGCCCTGTTCCGCCCGGCGGAGGTCGAGGTGCTGCTCGGCAACCCCGCCAAGGCGAAGGCGACCTTCGGCTGGGAGGCCCAGACCAGCCTCGAGGCGCTGATCACCGAGATGGTCGACGCCGACATCAAGCGCCTCAGCGCCAACGCCTGACGGGCTCCGGCGCCCGCTGGGCGCCGCCTTGCGTTTGGACCGGCGGACGTCGACGCGGCTGCCGTCAGCGACCCATCCCGGGCAAGGGACTGGAGTCGAGCCGTGGCCCAGCCCATGATCCGCCGGGCTCGGGCCTGGATCGGACAGCATGACCACTGCACATCACACGACCGAAGACTACGCCTTCGCGCAGGCCGAGTTCTACACGCACCGGCGGACACTCGCCGGATACGCCGCTCTCCTGTCGGAAACGGGCCGCCTGTTGCGCGATCACACCGACCGCGTGACCGTCGCCGGCCTCGGCCTTTCGTCTCAGCGACCCGGATCACCTGCAATCGACGGACAGGCCCTGCCCGATCCCGCCGATATTCAGCGCCTGCTGGTGCTCTATCGCGGCGCCTACGCTCGGTTGCGCGCGACGTGGGACGGCCTGACACCCGCAGAACGCGACGGCCTGAGGCCGCCCCCGTCGGATCTGCCGACTCTTCGACCGGCGACGGAATAGGGCTGGCGGTGGAACTGGGCAGCCTGCTTCGAGCTGCCGGTGTTGGTCTGTACGGCGACGGGATCACCCGAATCGCGAAGTGAGTCTGCTCTGACGGCAGCGATCCCCGTCCGGTGGCGAGGCCGGCCCGCAAAACGGCTCACATGCTTCAATCGGCATCGCCCGATTGGGCTGACGCGGTCAAAGTATCCTCCAGGATCGGCCCACCGGGCTGCCCTGGACTTGATCAAGCGGCTCCCGGCGATCGCGTCGGCCGGCCGCCGACGTCCCCACGCCTCGGCGTTGCAGGTCATCGGAGGCGCCGCTATCAGTTGCGCCCGTTTCAAAGCTCGGGACGACATGGACGACTCGCAACACCCCAACCCGTCGGCTTCGTTCGATCCCGTGGATGCAGCGCGCGGCGCGTCGGTCGAGGCGGATCCGATAGCCCGGGCGATACGGGAATCCGGGCTGTTCGACGCCGTGTGGTACGGGACGCGGCATCCCGAGGCGGATGACCCACTGGCCCACTACGCGCGCCACCAGAACCGCGCGGACGTCGATCCAAACCCCCTGTTCGATACCGAATGGTACCTGCGCAAGCATCCCGAGGCGAGCGCCCCCGGCCAGACAGCGTTCCTGCACTACCTGGACAACGGCTCCCGGCCGGGCGTCGATCCAGGGCCGCTGTTTGACAGCGCGTGGTATGCCGCCAGACACCCGGACGCCGCTGCCGAGGACGGCACGCTCCTTCGGCACTTCCTGCGGACCGGTGCACGCCTGGGCTATGATCCGAACCGGCTGTTCGACACGGCTTGGTACCGCACCCAGGCAGGGGAAGTCGGCGAGAACCCGATCCTGCACTACCTCGCGCGCGGCACTGCGGCAGAACTCGATCCGCACCCGGTCTTCGACACGTCCTGGTACTTCCTGTGCAACGATGACGTCGCAGCGGGCGGCAAGAACCCGCTGCATCACTTCCTCCGCGACGGCGGTGTCGAGGGCCGCAAGGCGCACCCGCTGTTCGACACCGCCTGGTATCTGCGCCAGCGCCCGGATGTCGGCGAGGCAGCCCTCAATCCGCTGCTGCATTTCCTCGCCGACGGCGGCCGCGAGGAGTCGACCCGCACCCGTTCTTCGCGAGCGCTTGGTACCTCGCCCGCCACCCGGAGGTCGCGGCGACCGGCGAGAACCCCCTCGTCCACTACCTGCGCATCGGCGCGCGCCTCGGCTACGATCCGCACCCGCTGTTCGACACCGCTTGGTACCGGGAGAGCTTCCCCGATGCCGGGGACAACGCGCTGCTCGACTATCTCGGCCGCAATCCGGAGGACGGCGCAGAGCCGCATCCGCTGTTCGACTCGCCCTGGTACCTTGAGCAGGTGCCGGACGTCGCGGAGGCCGGGATGAACCCGGCGATCCATTATCTCACCGATGGTGCGCGGGCGACCCTGAGCCCCCACCCGATGTTCGACCCGACGCATTACCTGCGACAGGTCCCCGACGCTGCCGACGCCCGGGCCAATCCGCTGCTGCACTATCTGAAGGATTGCGGCGAGACAGATCCGCATCCCCTGTTCGACGCTTCGTGGTACCTGGAGCGCAACCCAAGCGCGCGGGGCCTCAATCCGCTCCTGCATTATCGGATGCGCGGCGCCGCGCTCGATCCCCATCGGCTGTTCGACGCCGCCTTCTACCTGTCCCGCAACGAGGATCTCGTCGAGACCGGTCGCAGCCCCCTCGCGCATTTCATCGAGGGTGGCGCTGCGGAAGGACGTGACCCGTGCCGATTGTTCGACACGTCTTGGTACCTGGAGCGCAACACGGACGTGGCCGCCTCCGGGCAGAACCCGCTGGTTCACTTCCTCGGCGACGGCGGGCGCGAGGGGCGCGATCCCCATCCGCTCTTTGACATCGGATGGTACCGCTCGCACGTCCCGGGGCTCGGTGAGGCCAATCCGCTCGTGCATTACCTCGCGCAGGGCATACGGTCCTGCGTCGACCCCAACCCGCTCTTCGACGCCACGTGGTACCGGGCACGCCATCCGGAACTCGGCCCGGACGAGGATCCGCTCGTCGATTACGTCGAGCGCGGCGTCCATATCGGTTCCGAGCCGCACCCGTTGTTCGACGGCGGTTGGTACCTGCGGACTTATCCGGAGTTGATCGACGCCTACGAGACGCCGCTGCACCATTACCTGAGCCTTGGCGTCGCGGAGGGCCGGGACCCGAGCCCGGATTTCTCCACGAGCTGGTACCTGGAACGCCACCCGGATGTGGCACGCGCAGGCCTCAACCCGCTCGCGCACTTCGCGATCGCGGGCCGCGCCGAAGGCCGGGCGCCGCTGCCGCTCGAAGCCCTCCACACCCACCGCGTCGCAGCCGAGAGGCTGGCGCTGGCCGCCGAGATCCAAGACATTCACCGGCACATCGCGTTGATGGTCGTGCAGCCCACCTTCGTCGTGCTGATCGACGGCGCCGACCCGGAGGCGACGGCGCGGACGCAAATCTCTCTCGACCGGCAGATCTACGGGCGCGTGCTCGCCTGCGACAGCCGCGAGGCCGCGGGCGACGCCCTGCGGGATCGGGCGGAGAGCTATCTGATCTGGCTGGCGGCCGGCGACGAGTTGCCACCCCGCGCGCTCTACGATCTCGCCTGTGACATCAATCGCGCCCCCGACGCGGACCTGATCTACGGCGACGAGGAGATCAGGGGCTCGCGCGGCACCCTGCCGTTCTTCAAGCCCGGTTGGAGCCCGGACTATCTCGAAGCTTTCGATTATGTCGGCCGGGCCGCCTGCTACAGGAGCGCGGCGATCGCCGAATTCCTGGGCGCGGCGGCGGGGCCGTTCGAGCTGACCCTGCGCCTCGGCGAGGCGGGCGCCCGGATCCGGCACCTGCGCCGGATCCTGCTGCGCGGCTCGGACCGGCGATTCGGCACCGATGAGGCCGAGGGCGCGCTGATCGGCGATCACTTGGCGCGGACCGGGCGCCCGGGCGCGCGCATCGAGGTCGCGGCCGGCACGCGCCGCTACGCGATCGCGCCTGGCCCGCGCTCCGAGACCGTCTCGGTCGTGACCCTGCTGGCGCTGGGCGCCGCGGGCGAGGAAGCGCGCGCGGTCGAGACGTTCCTCGAACGGCTCGCGGCGATCCGTGAAGGATCGAGCCACGCCCATCTCGACCTGATCGCGGTCCTCGACCGGGAGGCCGGCGACGCAGAGACCGCAGCGCTCCGGACGGCCGAATGCCGGCCCGTCCTCGCCCCGGAACACGGAAGCGATCCCGTCCAGCGCTTGAATGCCGGCGCCCGGGCGGCGTCGGGTGACGTCCTGCTGTTCCTCAACCCCGATCTGGAGCCGGTCGAGCGACACTGGATCGAACGCATGTTGATCCAGGTCGCCAAGCGCGCGGTCGGCGCGGTCGGCGCACGCTTGGTCGACCGTGACGGGCAGTTTCGTCACGCCGGCATCGTCGCCAATGCGGGCCTGCCGGAGCCTGTACGGGAGGGCAATGGCGGCCCCGACGGCTACTTCTTCAGTGCGGCGGCCGCCCGAAACTTCCTGGCTGTCAGCGGGGAATGCCTGATGACCCGGGCCGAGACCTTCCGCGCAGCCGGCGGGTTTGATCCGGAACTCGGCCTCGCGCTCTGGGATGTCGATTACTGTCTCGCGCGACGCGCAGCCGGCCAGCGGATCGTCTATGAACCGGGCGCGATCCTCGCGGATGTCGGTTCAAGCCGTGAGCCGCGGGCGCGAACGGTCGAGACCGAGCGCTTCGCACGGCGCTGGGGGCACGGATCGCACACGATCCCTACTACAACGAAGGGGTCCTCCGGCTCGGGCCGCCGAACTACGACGGGCAGCCGCTGTCCTGAGGTTCGACGCGCGAGTTTACGGGACCGGTCGCTTCGATTAGTCCGCTCGCCGAGAACAATCGCGCGCTGTCACCCGTCCGCTTTCCTCAACGCCAAGCTGTCATGAGCCCGACCGACCCGATCCCCGCGATCGCATCCGCAGCGCCGGCCGCGGGTGCGATCCTTCTGAGCCGAAAGGTAGCGTGATGGCGCCCAGCTTCACCTGGGACGGGCGGCGCGGCCTGACCGGGCTCGGCCGCACTGTTGGCCGGGGAATCACCCGCACCGGCCTCGGGCGCACGCTGAGCGCGGGCCTCCGTCAGGGGAGGGGCGTCCTGGACGGGCTCGACGGCCTCTACTACCGCTGGGCCGGCGCTCCGGATACCCGCGCGAGCCGCAATCCGCTGGTGCGCTTGGCCGCCCGCGGCGGCCTGCCGCCCTCGACCGACCCCAGCTCCGAGGCGGAGCAGATCGCGGCGCTCGCACCTCATTTCGACGCCGCCTTCTACGAGAGCTGGTACGGCATCGCCGGTGAGGCGGGGCTGCGCGACTATCTCCGCGTCGGCTGGCGCCAGGGTCGGGACCCGCGCCCGGATTTCTCGACCGCCGATTACCTCGCCGCGCGCCCCGCTCTGGCGCGCACCGACATCAATCCGTTCCTGCATTATCTGCGCGCGCTGCACGATCGCGGCATCCGCGCGATCCCGCGGCCGGACGCCCGTCGCGCCGCGCGCCTCGCTCGGCGCCTCGTCGACGGTGACTATTATCTCGCGGGCAATCCCGACCTGAAGGCCGCGGGCGTGGATCCGGGCGGGCATTACATGAGCTCCGGCTGGCGCGAGGGCCGGGATCCGTCGCCCCACTTCGACGTCCCGTACTATTGCCTGAGCCGGGGCATCCGCTACGCGGCCGAGAACCCCTGCTGCACTACGTGCAGACCGGCGGCAAGGCGCGACCGCTGAGCGAGGACGAGGCGGTCGCGTTCCGGATCGAGACGATCGCACCGTATTTCGACACCGCCTATTACCGTGGCCGCGACGACGACCGCTCCGACGAGACGCTCCTGCGCGCCTACGCCGCCGGAGAGTGGCGCCGGATGCGCAGCCCGCGCCAGGACTTCGATCCGGCCGGCTACGTGCAGGGGCGGGCGGAGAACCGCGCGGTGCGCGGCGACCCGTTCTTCCGCTACATCGCCGAGTCGCTGCTCTCCGGCGAGACGCCCTTCGAGGGGCCGGGCCGGATCAACGTCCCGGCGGTCGACGACGAATGGTACCGCGCGACCTACGCCGACGTGCGCGGCGGCGGGATCCGGCCGTACGTGCATTTTGCGAGCGCCGGCTGGCGGGAGGGCCGTGACCCGGGACCGCGGCACTCGACGCTCTATACCTTGCTGCGCGTCTGCGGGTTTCGCCCCGAGCGGCCGCCCGTCGAGGAGACCGGCTGGATCGCCGAGATCGGCCGCGAGCCGGTCGACCGCGAGGCCTATCTGCGCTTGCAGGCGGCGCTGGCGGCGCTGCATTTCGACCATGCCTTCTATCGCCGGCGCTACGGCGTGCCCGACGACGTCGACGCGATCCGCGACTATTGCGAGCGTGGGTGGCGCTCGGGACGCAACCCGCGACCGGATTTCAACGGGCAGGATTACCTCGACGCGCACGCCTACGTGTCGGAGACCGGGGTGGCGCCCTTCGTCCACCACCTCGCCACCGCGCTCATGCTCGGGGTCGACATCGGCGCGGGCTTCGACCCGCGCTACGGCACGCCGCCCTCCGAGGAGGACGATGCGCTGATGGATGAGGCTCTGCTGATGGAGCCGCACTTCGACGCCGCCTTCTACGCCAAGCGCTACCCGGACGTGGCCGGCGCGCGCGGCGGCCCGCTCGCCCATTTCGTCGCCCACGGCCAGCACGAGGGCCGGCTGCCGAACAAGCACTTCTCGTACGACTTCTACGGCAAGGCCTACGGTCACTTGCTCGCCGCGGGCGAGTCGCCGTTCCTGCACTATGTCCGCACCGGGCGCGCGGCCGGCCTGATGGCCTCGGCCGAGGATCTCGGCGCGTGGCCGGCCATGACCGCCCCCGAGCCGGAGGAGTGGGAGGGCCTGCCCCAGGCCCTACCGATCGCGATGGCCGACGTCGTCGTGATCATGCCGATCTACAAGGGGCGCGGCGAGACGCTTCGCGCGATCCACGCCTGCCTCTCGGCCCGGCAAAGGACCCGATTCGCGCTGTTGGCGATCAACGATCGCTCCCCCGACCCGGACCTCACCGCAAAGCTCGCCGACCTCGCCCGCCGCGGCCTGTTCCACCTCGTCGAGAACGAGCGCAATCTCGGCTTCGTGCGCTCGGTCAACCGCGGGCTGTCGCTGCGTCAGGGCAACGCCGTCGTCCTGCTCAATTCCGACGCGCAGGTGTTCGGCGACTGGCTCGACCGCCTCGTCGCTCACGCCGAGGCCCGGCCGCAGGTCGGCAGCATCACGCCGCTGTCGAACAACGCCACGATCTGCAGCTATCCGAAGTTCAACGCCAACAACACCATGGTGTTGGAGATCGCGCGGCCCGAGCTCGATGCGGCGGTCGCACGGATCAACCGTGGGCGCCACGTCGAAGTGCCCACCGGCGTCGGCTTCTGCATGTACATGACCGCCGAGGCACTCAACGCCGTCGGTGACCTCGACGCCGAGGCGTTCGGCAAGGGCTACGGCGAGGAGAACGACTGGTGCATGCGCGCCATCAAAGCAGGGTACGTCAACCTGCTCGCCGAGGACGTGTTCGTCTACCATGCCGGCCAGATCTCGTTCGGGTTGGACGAGGGCGGCGAGTATGATCAAGGCCAGGCGGCCTTGCTCGCCAAGCACCCGGATTACCCGGCGGTCGTCGGCCAGTTCGTCGCCGCCGATCCCGGCCGGCATACGCGCGCGCGGATCGACCTGTATCGGCTCGCCCAGCATTTCCGGGAGCGCGCGGTGCTGTTCGTCACCCATTCCTGGGGTGGGGGCATCCAGCGGCACATCGAGGACGTGATCGGCCGCCTGCAGGGCGAGGGCGCCCACGTGGTGCTGTTCTCGATCGACCGGAAGCGAAACATCCAGATCAACGTCTCGAACCGCAGTGGTGACTACCTCTACCTGCCGACGTTGGAGAGCCTGTACCTGCCCCGCGACGCGGCGCAGATTGCGGAATTCCTGGGCTGGCTGGCGCCGCAGTTGATCCACGTGCACTCGCTGGCGGGCCTGAACTGGTCGGCGACGCAGACGATGATGCGCCTCGTCGCGGAATCGGGCCGCCCCTACGCGTGGACGCTGCACGACTTCTCGCCGGTCTGCCACCGTAACCACTTGGTCCAGCCCGACGGCACCTATTGCGGGCTCGCTCCCGCCCCGGTCTGCCGCGGCTGCCTGACCGCGGATATCGGGGCCTACGAGGAGCCGGATCCCGACGAGC
This sequence comes from Methylobacterium phyllosphaerae, assembly GCA_050632685.1. GTDB lineage: Bacteria > Pseudomonadota > Alphaproteobacteria > Rhizobiales > Beijerinckiaceae > Methylobacterium > Methylobacterium phyllosphaerae_A. The sequence goes on along the minus strand of JBOEFT010000002.1, from coordinate 1,120,847 downwards.
GCCGGGCGGTGTTCGGCGCCTTTCTGGCCGGCGCGGCGCGGGTATTTGCGCCCTCGCACGATACCGCCGGGCGGTTGAGCGAGGTCTATCCCGATCTCCCGATGACCGTGCGACCCCACTTCGAGGCCGACCGCCGGGTCCGGCCGGCGATCCGCAAGCGCGCGGAGGGCCGGCGCCGGGTGGTGGTGCTCGGCGCCATCAACATGATGAAGGGCGCGCGCTTCCTCCAGGCCCTGGCCACCGACGTGCGCGACCGGGACCTGCCGATCGACTTCACCATCATCGGCTTCTCCGACCCGGCGCTCCGGCCGGCGCTGGAGGCAGTCGACGTCACCGAGACCGGCCGCTACATGAGCGATGACGAGGCGCTCGACTTGGCGGCCAAGTGGTTCGCCGACCTCGTGCTCCTGCCGGCGATTTGGCCGGAGACCTACTCGTACGCCCTCACCCTGGCGCTGCGCACAGGGCTTCCCGTGGTCGCCTTCGACCTCGGCGCGCAAGGGAGCGCCTGCGCGGCTACGCGCACGGGCACGCGCTGCCCTACGGGCTGTTGCACGATCCGTCCGGGTTCAACGACCGGCTGCTGTCGGTCGATATCTCGCCGCGGGGCCGGATGCGAGGGGCGATCCAGGCGGCCGAGTACGGCGACATCCTGCGCGACTATTACGGCCTTGATCTCGCAGATGCGCCGGACCCGGCGCTCCTGCGCACACGCGAAGACGCCTGAGGACCGATCCGACCATGCTGACGATCGTCATCCCGATGGCTGGCCAGGGCAGCCGCTTCTCGGTGGCCGGGTACGCCGACCCGAAGCCGCTGATCCCGATCCACGGGACGCCGATGATCAAGCTGGTCGTCGACAACTTGCGTCCCAGCCGGCCTCACCGCTTCGTCTTCATCTGCCGGCGCGAGCACGTGGCGGCGTACGGATTGGAGACGGCACTTGCGACCTGGGCTCCGGGTTGCGCCGTCGTGCAGATCGACGCTGTCACGGAAGGGGCAGCCTGCACGGTGCTGTGCGCGCGGGACTTCATCAGCGACGGCCCGCTGATGATCGCCAACAGCGATCAATACATCGATACGCCGATCGACGAGTACCTCGCGGCCGGCGACCGGGAGACCATCGACGGTCTGATCATGACCATGACAGCCGACGATCCGAAATGGTCGTTCGTCGCCTTGAACGGCGACGGTCTCGTGACGCGCGTCGTGGAAAAGCAGCCCATTTCCGACGAGGCGACGGTCGGCATCTACAACTTCGCGCGCGGCACAGATTTCGTGCGCGCGGCGGAGCGGATGATCGCGGCGGACAAGCGCGTGAACGGCGAGTTCTACGTCGCGCCGGTCTACGAGGAGCTGATCGCGGACGGCGCGCGCATCGTGATCAGGAATGTCGGACGCGAAGCGGCCGGCATGTACGGCCTCGGCGTGCCGGGCGACCTTGACCTGTTCTTGTCCCTACCCGTCTCGCGGCGGGCGACCCAGCCGTGAGGATCATCAGCCACCGCGGATGGTGGCACGCGCCGCACGAGAAGAACACGCCCGCCGCGTTCCGACGCACCCTTGAGGGCGGCTACGGCACCGAGACGGACGTGCGCGATCTCGCCGGCCGGCTCGTCGTCTCGCACGATCCCGCCGAGGCCGATGCCATGGCTTGGGACGATCTCCTCACCCTGTTCCACGGCGCCGGCCTTCCGCTCGCCGTCAACGTGAAGGCCGACGGCCTCGCCGATCTCCTCGCCGCGGCGTTCGTCGGCCGTGACATCCCGTGGTTCGCCTTCGACATGTCCGGCCCCGAGACGATCCGCTATGCTGCCGCGGGTCTGCCGTTCTACACGCGCCACAGCGATGTGGAGCGCGAGCCGATCCTGTACGCGGAGGCCACCGGAATCTGGCTCGATGCGTTCCGCCACGACTGGTTCGATCGGAGTGTCGTCAACCGCCACATCGATGCCGGGAAGGCCGTCTGCGTCGTCTCCCCCGAATTGCACGGCCGCGACCCGCATCCGGTCTGGGAGCGGCTCTCGGGCCTTCCGGACGATGCGATGCTGTGCACCGACCTTCCCGACGAGGCCAATCGGGTATTCCGAGCATGATCCGCGCGGTCGTCTTCGACATGGACGGCGTCCTGATCGACGCCAAAGATTGGCACTACGAGGCGCTGAACCGGGCCTTGCAGCACTTCGGCATGGAGATCAGCCGGGCCGATCATCTCACGACCTTCGACGGGTTGCCGACACGGCGCAAACTCGAGATGCTGACGGTGACCGAGAACCTGCCGGTCGAGTTGCACGGCTTCCTCAACAAGCTCAAGCAGATCTACACGCTCGAGATCGTCAGCACCCGCTGTCGCCCGACCTTCGCGCACGAATTTGCCCTGTCGCGCCTCAAGGCTCGGGGGCTCCGGCTCGCAGTCGCCTCGAACTCAGTGCGTGACACCGTCGCGATCATGATGGAGCGGGCCAACCTCGCCCGCCATCTCGATCTGACGCTCTCCAACGAGGACGTCGCCCGGGCCAAGCCCGACCCGGAGATCTACACGACGGCCATCGCTCGCCTCGGCGTGCGTCCGGAGGAGACTCTGATCGTCGAGGATAACGAGCACGGCATCCGGGCCGCCCGCGCCTCCGGCTGCCATTTGCTCGTCGTTCGATCCGTCGCGGACGTGACCCTGTCGAACATCGACCGGCGCATCGCGGAGATCGAGGCGCAGGCGGCATGAACATCTTGATCCTCGCCGCCGGCGAACCGATCCAGACGGAGAGCGATCCCTACCCGATCTGGCTGTCGGAGGTGGACGGGCAGCTCATGCTCGAGCGCCAGATCAACGCGCTGGCGCGGCTGGACCCCAGCCGGATCGTGGTCTGCGTCCGCAGAGCCGATAACGAGGCTCATCACGTCGAGAGCATCCTGAAGATGATCTCTCCGAAGGCGGTCGTGGTGGAGGTCAACCGGCCGACCGCTGGCGCCGCCTGCACCGCCCTGCTCGCGATCGGCAAGCTCGCGCTCGACGAGGAGTTGGTGATCGTCAGCGCCACGGACCACCACGACATCGACGTCGTCGACGTGATTGCCCAACTCCGATCGAGCGGCGCCGACGGTGGCGTCCTCACCTTCGAATCGCTCCATCCGCGCTATTCGTATATCCGCCGCGACGAGGGCGGACAGGTCGTGGAAGTCGCCGAGAAGCGGCCGATCAGCCGCGAGGCGAGCAGTGGCTTCTACTGGCTCCGTCACGCCGGAGATTTCTTTACGGCGCTGCAGGACATGATCCTGAAGGGCGTACAGGTGAACGGGCGCTTCTACGTGGCGCCGGCCCTCAACGAATTGATCCTGCGCCACAAGGTGATCCGGCCGATCCGGTTGCCGAAGGACGCTTACATGCCCGTGAAATCGGCCAAGCAGCTCGATCACTTCGAACACGTCGCAGAAGAGGGGACCGGGCGATGAAGCACCATCGGCTCGACGACATGACCAAGGGCTGGTTCGTCGGCGACTTCTCGCCGGCCGCGCTGCGTACCCGCGACGTCGAAGTCGGTGTGAAGCACTACGCCGCCGGGGACAGTGAGGCCGAGCACCACCACCGAGGTCGCCACCGAGCTGACGCTGATCGTCTCGGGGCGGGTCCATATGCTCGGGCGCTCCTGGGGGCCAGGCGACATCGTCACGATCGAGCCGGGCGAGGCGACCGATTTCAAGGCCGTGACCGACACCGTCACGGTCGTCGTGAAACTCCCCTCGATCCTGGGCGACAAGTATCCGACGGCCACGGAGTAGCGCGGGGCGACGTATCGACACGGTTCTGCCTGACCTCGCCATGCGTCTGCGGCCGGCCGCGTCGACCGGTCTACCGCCGACGGTCCGTCCGCGCGCGCGCTCGATCTTACGTTTGAGGACCGATATCGATGGGGAAGCCCTCGTCCGCAGGCGGTTTCGGCTCGCTCCGCGATCGCGCGGATCGAGCGCTCGCACAGGGCGTCTACCTCCTCATTCGGCGAACCCTGCACGTTAAGTCCTACGGTTTGGCGATTCGGCTCGTCCGTTCGCTCACGAGCCTGTCGTCGACTGACGTTTCCACGGCAGCCTTGGAGCGGGTCTTCGAGGCGTATGCCGGCGCAGGCGAGGTCGCGCATTCGGCCCCCGCTCAGAGAGACCTTCTGAAGATCGGCCGGATATTTCCCGAAAACGGAACGCTGTTCTCGCGCCTGCTGCGGCTCGGTGCCTACGCCGATCTCAATCCCGAGATCACGAAATTTATCCAGCGGACCGCGACTGCGCTCGTGCTCCGCGATCCGGAGATCGGACTGCTGCTGCTTTTCCAGCGGATCAAGAACGAAGATTTTTCCGGCACAGTTCAAGCCTTCCGCGCGATCCCACTCAAGGCTATCGAGACCGATCCCGTGCTCCTCGATGTCTGGCGGATCTCATTCATCCATCTCATCCTGAAAAACGATTCAGAATATTTCGAAAATTTCGATCCAAACCTCTTCGTAAAATTTGTAGAGACGGAACGCGAGCCGAATATCATTGTCGAAATATTGATGAAGTTGCTCTACAAGCCGATACGTCCGGATCTGATCGACGAGACGGTCGACCTTTTATCGACGCGAATTTTTGAGGACGCGCCCGAGAATTTCGCGGCGGTGTATTTCTTCCTGATGAGCTGTGGGCATGTCGCGCAGGGTCTGCGACTAGAGGGTCTCAACGCGCGCCACACTGAAGGCACGCTGCACCCGCTCTACGTCCGGGGCAGGCTCGGTCCCCTTGAGCTGCGGGAACAAGCCAGAGTCCTATCAGCGCGCGATCTGGAGCGGACAGCTCAGGATCCGAGCCCGTGGCGTTGGCGAACCGCCGGGCTCTTGAAGGCGGAGATCGGTCAGCGCCTGAGGAACGCGGCGCGGGCGCCCGACACTGGCGAGCCGAGCACCGCCGCGGCCCGTCCGCATCTCCTCGTCGCCTTCTTCGGTCAGATGCGTTTCCCCACGCGGACCTTGCCCGGCATCAAGCGCTGGATCGACGCCAACTTTGCCGGGCCGGAGAGCGACGTCGACGTCAGCTACGGCGTCGCCACGTGGCGGGCGACGGGGTCGAAGGTCATCACCCTCGAGGATAGCTTCGAGTATCTTCACCCCTACTTCCCGCCGGCCTGCGAGCCGGTCTTGAGGCGGATGCCGCTGGCGCACGTCTCGGACGCGCCCGGGCTCTTCCCGCGCCTTTCGGAGAGCGTGCTGAAGCGCCTTGCGGCGACCTCCGACGTCGTCATCGAGGCGGAGATCGAGCGCCTGCTGGAAGCGAACGTCCATTTCGCGATCAGCAGCGATGCGCACTTCATGGACGACACCGGATCCCTGATCGCGGATTTCGCGCCGACCGATCGGCATATGCTGAATCAAGGCCGGATGCTCGACCGGATCGGGGCGGTGGGCGGCATCATCAATGCGCTCGATCGCGCGGGTCGTCCGGTCACCCACGTCCTGTTCATCCGCCCGGACCTGCACGCGCTTTCCGGATCGATCGCGGCGTGCCTCGATCATATGAGAGACAAGCGGAATTGGACCGTCGTCGACCAGGACCATCTGGCGGAGCTGATCGAGGGCGTTGGCGATCGCCTCATCCTGGCGGATCGGACGGCGGCGGCGCACATCATCGGCATGAGAGACAGGGTCCGACGGCTATTCCGTGCCGTGCCGCGCGACGATCTCGCCTGCTCAAGGTTGTCGCCGCATCAGATGCTCGCCTCGGTCCTGTTTGAGCATTCCGTAGAGGTCCGCACGGTGCCGAAATCCGAGATCACGTGGGATTTCTTGCGGGCCAATTTCACGTGGCAGGATTTCCTGCCGGAACTCCGCGACGATGTCGCATGGATGGATGAGGGACCGATCAAGCGCGATCTTCTGGCCGCGATAACGGCCTGATGCAGCAGTCGGGCAGAGTGGCGAGTCAAGTGAACAGGTCCGGTCGCCGGATCTGCAAGGCGAGGACGAGCAGCAACGTCTTGACGTCGGTCAGGCGGCCGCTCGCAGCGAGGGCGGCCAACTCGGCGAGCGGCACTTCGTGCACGGTCACGGCTTCCTGCTCGGTCGCCACGCCGCCGCCCGCGGCGACCCGGTCGGCGGCGCCGTAGGGCGCCAGGTAGTGCCACGGCCGCTCCGTCGAGAGCGACGGCATGCTCCACCCGTGGACCACGAGTTCGAGCTCCCCGAGCCGGACGCCCGCCTCTTCCAGCGCTTCGCGCCGCACCGCGACCTCCGGAGCATCGCCGTCGAGGCAGCCCGCCGGCGCCTCGAGGAGTGGTGCCGTCGAAGCGGCGACGATCGGTCCGACGCGGTGCTGTGCCACGAGGAGGGCGACGCGACGCTCCGGGTCATAGGGCAGCACGACGGCGCACGCGCCGTGATCCTCCACCTCGCGGCGGATCGAGCTCGAACCTTGCGCGCGGATGTCGGCGACCCCGAAGCGGCTCCAGCCTTCGTGGATCCAGGTTACGCTCGCGAGGTGGGGCGGGGCGCTCGTCAGGTTAAAGTGTCCCGATCTCGGAAAGCTCGCCAGGGCAGGGCGGGCGGTGCTGACGGAGCGGGTCGTCCAGCGCCGCAGTGAGGCGCCCGTGCAGGCGACGAACCTCAGACCGGCGGCCCAACGCCTAAGCGGTGCCGCGCTATCCATACGTCAGGGAGCTACCGTTTTCGGCCGACAGTCAGCCATTGGGCTTGTTGCCGCGCAGCTCGACGTCCTCGGCCAGGATCTCGTAGCGGGCGGCGCGCCGCATCAGTGCATCGGCCGCGAGGCCGCCCGCTTCCGCCGCCGCCACGCGGCATTCGGCTGCCGCCTCCCTCAACCACGTGCTGAGGTCGTCATTCGCTCGGGCCATCGCGACGCTCCGCTACAGGATGGTGGTCAACGCGCGTGCCGTGCTGTGGTGCCTAAACTTCCTGAATCTGTCCGCCTTGACACCCTCGATGGGAAAGCTTGCAGGAGAGACACCCTTCTGACCGGTGGAGCGAGGGACAACGCACGTGTCAGCGAAGGTACCCATCGCCCTACTGGTCGAATCCGATCCGCCGTCCCCGTGACAGGCGTCGCGTCAGCCCCAACAATTTTGCTCTCTCAATTGATTGGGCTCCGGCGGCCGTTCCAACGGAGGATGACAAGCGTTGCAGCCTCTCGGGGTGGCGGCTATCAGGTGCAACCCTCGCACAGCACTCGATGACATGGCCGCGTCGCAGAGCCTGAACCCGCACCGATTGATCTCTCGCAAGTTCCGCGTGAGGCCCTTGCCGAGCGGTGGTCGTGTCTACCCGGCCTCCACCCCGCGTTTTAAGGCTCCGCACTCATAAGGCAGCCATCCAACATGAGGGACCGATGCGCGGCCGCGGAGCCCTAATTGCGGGGCTGCATCCGAGGTCAGGCCGCGGCGGGCCTACACCCCACTTCCTGCGCGACGGACGCCGGTTTGCGCTCACCTCCTGAGTGTGCAATCCGCGCGACCAACCAGCGCACCGCCTACGCGCTGCCGGCAATCCCGGCCTGCCCATCATCGACGAGGACGCCGCATGATCACCGTCACCGAAGCCATGAAGCAGGAGTTGCTCCGGCGCGGGGTATCGATGCTGCACCCGGCACCATTGGGGCTGCCGGAAGACTGCATCTTCGAGCCGCCGTGCAGCATCAAGTGGATGGGCGTCGATTATTGCCTTACCATGGGGGCGTTCTCGTACGCGGTGAGCGGCTACTACTTCGGCGCCGATATCGCCCGTTACTGCTCCATCGGCGAGAGCGTTCAGGTCGGGCGCGGCAGCCACCCGGTCCAGTGCGGCTCGACCTCGCCGCTGTTCTACACGCCCCACTCGGCCGTGTTCGACCGCGTCGATCCGCGGGCGGAGGATTACGAGATCTGCGGCCCCTACCTGTGGCCCAAGCGCGTGCGCATCGGCAACGACGTCTATATCGGCCACGGCGCCTTCCTGATGCCCGACATCACGATTGGCGACGGGGCAGTCGTCGGCGCCATGGCGGTGGTGACCAAAGACGTGCCGCCCTACGCGATCGTGGCCGGCAGCCCGGCCCGGATCGTGAAAATGCGCTTCCCCGACAAGCTGATCGAGCGCTACCTGAAGGCGCAATGGTGGCGCTACGCCTTCTGGGACCTACGCCAGTGCTCGATCACAGACCCGGAAAAATTCCTCGACGCCGTCGAGGAGCGGATCGCCGACGGCATGCAGGAATACAAACCAGAACTCATCGTGCTGCGCACCTTCGAGCAAGACTATTATAAATGAACTTCATCATCGACAAAGGTGCACAGAGCAGCAGAACCGGATTACTTCTAATATACGACGAAATGGAATACAGCCGGTCACAAATTATTTCCGTTACCATAGCATCGATGCGTCAATCCAGACCCGAGATTAGCGAACCATGATTTTTGTTGAAAGACCTGAAATTTGGACGCGTGCAAAAAAGACCGCTTTAGCTCCTTGAGAAAGCGCAAGTGTTCATACTAGCGATCTTTTTGGCCAACAACTGGATTTTTAGATCCCACCCTTAGGCTTAATACGGGGATAGAAACGCCATCTGCGATGATAGAACAATAAGGCGATCTCTTCAGCAGCACCGAACAACTCTCGAAACTTGTTTATTGTGGGGGTCGCATGACTACTATCCGCGCAGATATAGACATTAGCATAGTTATGAATGTCCATCGATCGCACAAGTACTATCGCCGCACAATCCTGTCGTTGGAAGCAGCGGTGCGCTATGCAGTATATAAGGGAATTTTAATTGAGTTAATAGTTGTCATGGATTCTCCTGACCCGCCAACAACTCGTTATTTCCAAGCCTACCGTCCAGAATTATTTTGTCGCTACGAGCTACTAAGCGTCAACAACAAAGCATTAGGCCTTTCAAGAAACGACGGCGTTCACCGAGCTGCCGGCCGCTTCATAATGACATTTGACGACGACGATCTAATCTCGTTCAACTATATCGTTAAGATGTTTCAGGCGGCAAGTGCAAACGAGAAGGTGGTTGCATTCCCAGAATATTTATATGGATTTGGCGACGGACATCAACTCTGCAAGTACTATACATTTAATAAACTGTCGCGATTAATCTTTATCGAGAGTCACGCACTTATGTCTCGATTTATAGCATATCGAGATGTCTTCGACGAAATACAATATAACGCAGTCAGCATCGGTGACGCACTCGGATATGAAGATTGGCACTTCAATTGCGAGATAATCGCAAGAGGACTCAATATTGTTATCGCCGAAGATACGGTGCTCTTCTACCGCGAGCGCCATTCGGGGTCAGCTTGGAAGATGGCTTCCCAAAGCGTCGGGCAAATTCCACAATCGAAGCTCTTCCTCCCGAATATCTATTTAGACGTGTGCTCGGAGGACTATTTTACATACAACCACTCCACTCACATTATGACACCCCCTTCAGAAATACTCACTTCTTTCACCAATAATTTTGTGATATCAGAGGCGCTTGTTGAAGCGTCGCAGATAGATCCGTCAATTTGCGTGCGGCCCCTACATCAGTTCGCGATTCATTGCAATAAAGATCGGTTTTTAGGGACTGGCGCGGCCTACTATGAAGTGTGTGAACTAGTGAAAGATCGTTTGTTTGATCACGTTTTGATCGTGCCATTTTTGACACTGGGAGAAGAAAGCCGCACAATACACAGTCTTCTCAGCCAAATTACACAGAACAAAACTGAACCTTCGGTATTAATTTTGAGCGGTCACGGTGGGTACATAAACGACGGCGTGATGAATTTGCCTGAACAAGTCGTCTTTATAGATCTTTTTAACATGTTTGAAGGCCTAAGCTATGCGAGGCTGTTTACGGTTGCATTCAAATTAATCCAGGCATCTGCGGCCAAATCTGAACTTCATCTGATTGGATGCAAATTTTCGTGCGATTTTTTCAGATCCTACCACCCGGCGTTATCTGGCCATCGAACGAAACTCTACTGCCCATCTGAGTTCGATAAGATAGGTTCTGCGTTTGGCGCAGATTTCTCTACAATTTTTTCTTTTATTGACCGTCACTCTGAGTACATCGACAACATCGCAACAGACCAACTTAGATTGAAAGACGTACTTAAAACTTCCTGTGGAATCGAAGTCTAGACGATGGTACTGAAGTTCGGCCTGCTTCCGACCCTATTCTGCTCGATATATACCTTCTCGGCTCGCATGCGTCCAAACCTTCCAGATTTTGGAGTTAACATGATCTGGCGTTCATAAATGATAGGCCGGTGCGGCAACTGACGTCTTTCATGTTGGCAAAGAAACGGTCAGCATAAATCGGTAAGTCAGACGCACGTGCTCGAGATCCATAATTTCGTGTTCTGGCGTCGCGCTTCAACACTATACGTTGCGAACTGCGATCGGCGAGCCGAAAATGGCTAGCTTGAACAAATGATGGTCGCTCCGCTTACAGGATGATTGCGCCCGGCGCCGAAGGCAGAAGGTTGAAAATTGTATAGATGAATAACCTCCTAAGGCCTGATTTAGATGGAAGCCTCATCAGCTCCGATCCGGGATCTGAGACTTGGCTAGTTATACACGGCCGCCGTCGCTTAATTACGGTGGATCTGCGGGAAAAGCTCCTTAAATCACCATCAGATTTCAGGTTTGTAGATAATATTGATAGGGTTTGCCGAGGTCCGGACATGCATGATGACTCCTGCCTTATTCGGGCCGATTCTGATCCCGGAATATTTTTCCTAATAGCGTCCGCAGATCACGTTAAATTACATCTCATTGTAAATTGGCAAACTTTTTGCGACTTCGGCTTTAGAGAAGATGCAGTAAGGTCGATTCCCCGGCGGATCATGTCCATTATTCCCTCTGGTAGCTACATCTCCAGCGCCCCCTCCCGAGTTCATTCGGAGCGCTAGAAACACCTCTCAACCCTAACTGCTTGAGAGCAGCACCGACAAAATGCAAAATCTTTTGCCGTAACACGCTATTTCTGGGTTTCGAGCGCTTGTTTATATAGTAGTTCATCTATTTCAATCTGCCGCCTGCGAATGATGTCTTCCAGTGCGGCAATTTTGCTCAAGAGCTGCTCGCGCTCTATAGCAAATTCGTTGATCCGCGACTGAGCTTCTGAAATAGTTTGTTTTAGTCGATTGTTTGAGTAAATCAGCTCTGTTAGCCTTCCGTCGGCTATCGTTACGACAGATTCATTTTTGGAAAGCTGTCTGCTCCCCATTTGGCGCAGGAGAAACAGCATACTACGAAACGTTATGCGTGCCATCTAGGTGTCAGCCCCCTCTTTGTTTTTGCTGTTACCTCGTCCGGGATGTGTAATCGGACCATCAAATCACGTTTAGGTGGCGGAAGCAGTTAGAGCCAAGCTACTAGATACGGGCACGCGTTCAGTATTCCCTGCTCGGCCGCGATACGCGCTCGGTCCGTGAAGTCCGGTGTTGGCCGATCGACTCCTTTCAGCAGCGTCGCGAGTTGTGCTGCTGTGAGCGCCGCCGCCCCCGCATTCCCCGGCCATTTCAGCCCCGGTACAAAATGCAGGTGTGCACCGCTTCCTCGGCTCTGTCATTGGTAGCCTCCTTCACGCGAAGAGATGTCCGCTCTCCGACGCAAGTCCACTGCTGGGGTGCGTCGCGCTATGGCTGCCTTCTGTGACGCTCATCACACGCGCCGGGCTCGGGCCGCGTACGGTAACACGGTCAGACCTATGTCGCCCGAACACGTGCTCCGCTTGCGTCAACCCGGACCACAACGACGACGGTGGTCTCGAGGCCATTGCCGAGGCAGCCACGCGTGCGGCGATGCGGTTATTGACGCTCAATTCCGAGCCGCATCTCGATCTGTAAATCCTGCGCCGCGTATGCGAGCAACTCGTCCGCGAATGTACGGCACTAACCAAGCAGTTCCGCTCCATCCTGCCGGAGTGCGGCTACGTCGTTGCCCAGGACCGCGTCAAGCTCGGCGCCTGCCGTGCTGAGTTGCTTGATTCAGGCTCAGGTTTAGCGACCAACCCGCGCATGCGCGATCTCAAAGCCGAGATGTTCGAGCGCTGGCATGAGCTTGACCGACCAATCGCCGCGCTCGACGCGGAGTTCGCTGAGCAAGCGCTGAAAAGAGCACACATTTCGGTTGATCAGGATCCCGGATATCGGGGCAATCGATGCAGCGGCGCTAGTCGTATCCACCAGCGGCGGGACGAGCTTGGCGCGGGCGCAATCTGGCTGGCTAGCTTGGCCTTGTGCCACGGCGGGTAATCACCGCTAAGAAGCCCAAGCTTATCGGCGTCACCAGACGCGGCAACAAGCGCGAGCCGGCGGCCTCAGCCGCACGTCATGGCCGAGGACGTTGGGGTTCCACGCCCAATGACGTTTCGTACCGAAAGCCCCCGCGCCAATCGAGTAGGGCGCAAGCTCGCGGAAAAAGCAAAGAGAAGCTCGCTTGCGCGGCCGATGGCGTTCACCCTCGAGACGTCCTAGGACAGCGCAAGGCTGACCATCGCGATCGCGAGAATGGTGGCTCCGCATTCGTGCAATGCGACATTACCAGGTTGGCGCCGCCCGGCCTGGATCTCGTTCGATGCGTTTGTTAGTAGCGCAGACCCGCACGGCTATGCTGGCACGTGATTGAGCTCCACAAATGTTCTTAGATCAGCTTCAGATGCCCTTCTAGGACCGCCCGCAGCGCTCGTACCGTCTCAGGTCCTTAAAGATGGCCCCTCAGGTGACTCACTTTCGTGCGTGAAGGCCGACATAATCCGCAGTATGGTCGCCTATCCCACCACCCCTTTGGCGGCTGATCGCGTATGGGGAGAGTTGACAAGAGTCATCAACGCTCACAAGCCACTACCCCGCTCGACGTTCCACGCGGCCCAAGAACTCCATCCCGAACACGAGGTGACAATCCATACCCCGCTAATTGGGCATCGCCCTTGCTCAAATACCATTAGTCATAGACCGGACTTCGATGGGAATGATTTGCAAGAATCCTAATGAAACATCCCATAGAAATGGCAACAGGCCGAAAATCAGCAAAGAAAAGTCAATGACTCAGAAGCCAATTCAGCTCTTTTCTCCCTCTTACCGCATCGAGGAGTGCCTTAATGAAATTCGAACATGCCTCGAGGTGGGATGGACTGGGCTAGGCTTCAAGACAATCGAATTAGAAGAGGCCTGGAAAGCATATACCAGCCACGACTGCGCCCATTTTTTGAATTCTGCTACTGCCGGCCTTCAACTTGCCGTTAAAATACTCAAAGACTCGGAGGGTTGGCAGGCTGGCGACGAAATAATCAGCACCCCAATTACTTTCGTCTCTACTAACCATGCTATTTTGTACGAAAACCTCAACGTAGTCTTTGCGGACATCGATAATTACGGCTGCCTAGACCCTCAAAGCGTACAGGACAAGATTACCGACAAAACGAAAGCGGTCATTTTTGTCGGGCTTGGAGGAAACACCGGGAATTTGCATGCGATAAAGCAGCTTTGCGAAGCTAAAGGCATACGACTGATTCTCGACGCGGCTCACATGGCAGGCACTAGATCCCACGGCAGAACCCCCGGCTTAGATGCCGACGTCACCGTATACTCTTTTCAGGCCGTAAAAATCTCCCAACCGCGGACGCGGGGATGCTGTGCTTCAGAAACCCCGAGCTCGATGCGATCGCACGACAGTTGTCTTGGCTCGGGATCGACAAAGACACATTCTCACGGACGCATTCGGGAGGATCATATAAGTGGTATTATGACGTGGGTCGTATAGGCTTCAAAAGTCATGGTAACTCCATTATGGCGGCCATCGGATTGGCTCAACTAAAGTATCTCGATATGGATAATTCCTATAGGCGGCAACTCGCTACATGGTATGACAGCTTTCTGACGGGTCAAGACAATATTCAAATCGTGCCCGTGTCTCCGAACTGTGAGTCTTCGCGCCACCTCTACCAAATCCGTGTGAAAAAACGCGACGAGGTATTACTTGCGCTCAACAATTCCAATGTGTATCCTGGCGTGCATTACCGAGACAACACCGAATTTTCCTTTTATAAGGGTCATGCGGGAAATTGTCCTAATGCGCGCCTTTTTTCGAACGAAGTTATCTCTCTGCCGATGCATCTGAAACTTACCAGGCAGGACGTGGAATATGTATGCAACACATTGATAGATATTGTCATTTAGAGAATGGTCTGCATTTTAAGACGCCAATCTTCTATAAATGGAGATTGGCAAAAATTCTCGTTTCAAAAAATATCGGTGCGGTAAGATCTATACGATGATCAATACGTTTCGGCAATTGCGCATCCGGCGTAGTATTCAATATCCTATAAAAATCGCCGCAATCTGCGATGGCCTGATTCCGTCTGTCGAGTTATGCATCGTCCAGCCGCTTAGATATTTGACCGACCGGCACAAGATACAGCATGAGATTTACTTCGAGGGACGATCTCTACCAATCGAAGAAATGAAGGGCTATGATATTATTCTAGTCATGCGTTCTTGCGCATCTGAAACTTTGTTAGCCGTTCAGGAGCTTAAGCACAGTGCGAAAATTATTTTTATGGCGGACGACAATATAATTGCCGCGCTGGATGAATTTCCTCCGGAAAATGCGATCCGTCGGCACTATGAACACCTAAATGCGCGGCACAATTTTCCTGCCCTGATGCAGTGTTCGGATGTCGTTGTTGTTTTTTCACGAGCAATGCGCGACGACTTCCAGTCAATTGCGAAAAGAATTGTTGTTGCCCCAGCTATTTCTGGCATTGAACTGAGCGGCATCGAAGATGCCGATGCTAGTCACGTGAGAGCAGGTACAGAATTGCGCCTAGGGTACGCAGGCAGTAGCACTCATCAGCATGACGTCTCACTTCTCGGCGACTCTCTGCCACGCCTTTTGCAGGAAATACCGAACCTATTTGTTGAGTCTATAGATCAAAAACTTAATAATATATCCGGCCATCCGAGATATAGACATCTGGAAGCAGTGAAAGGTTTAGACCAGTTCTTTCGTCTTCTGCAATCAAGAAAATGGGATCTGGGGCTTTCCCCTTGTGCGAAAATAAATTTAATCGGTCCAAGACAGACAACAAATATAGATCTTATGCGTCGCTCCGTATTCCTGGTGTTTATTCGGATAGAACGCCCTTTGTAGGGTCGGTTCGTCACCTCAGGACGGGGATCCTTGTTAGCGATCAGTCCGAGGACTGGTATAAAGTGGTGTATAGTCTGATTAACGATGGCAATCTCAGGCGAAGAATCGCTAGAGAGGCGTTAGCTGACGTTCGCAACAGGTACAGTTTGCCTGTCGTCTCCCAGTTTTACGAGCGTTTGTTTAGCTCACTCGTAAATACATCGCGTCGTTCGTCTGGAATCTAGATGGCAAGCGTGGATACTCTGCTCTGTGGTAATCAGGCGCGGTGTCGGTGATCGACGGGGCCTTCATTAACCTGGGCGGTTACCAAGCTTGTCCGGTTAGGATCAACGTAAGCACTCGCCGACTTCCTATACCCTCATCGAGGCCGAGGCGGAGTATCCCTTCGATGAAGCTTCCTATTACCCACATCGGGGCTGAGGCAGGGAGCGTTGTGCGAGCTGGTACTGCGTGATTCGCTGATGCGCACCTAATCACCGGGAGGACGAGGTGCGCCATCAGGCTCGGCAGGAGAACGCCTCGCGCAGGTGCCGCACCACCTTGAAGCGGCCCGGCACGTAATCGAGGCTCTCCGTCACGTCCTCGCCGATCCGGCGCGGGCGACCGCCACAGGCCGGGCAGGCGCAGGGGCGGGATGAGCGACGGTCTCGCGCGGCAGATGATCGGGCAAGGGGCGGCGCCCCGGCCCTCGGCTCGCCGCCTCGACGACGACCGGAGCCGCCGCGAGGCGCTCGGCCTCGTCGACCTCCCCAGGGCCTCGATGGCGAGTTCGCGCTGCTCGACGCGGGCTTGCAGCTTCTCGGACGAGATGCCGAACTGCGCCCGCTTCAACCTTGCGAGTTCGCCGCGGAGCTTCTCGATCAGCGTGTTGGCATGAACGGCGTCCCTCGCCGTGCCGACGATCATGCGTTTGAGCGCATCCACGTCATCCGGCAGCGAGGCAGGATCGAGAGCCATGCCAATAGCTTAGCTGTCCCACGACGGCTCCGCCAGCCCCTTCGGGCGCGGCGTCCCTCAACCCGCGATGCGCGGGCGGTCCGTGCGCTCAGGTGCCCGCCAGTCGATCCCCTCCAGCAGCATCGCGAGCTGAGCCGGTGTAAGCGCCGATGCGGCCCCCGCGGCCACCGGCCAGACGAAACGGCCTCTCTCCAGCCGCTTCGAGAACAGGCACAGCCCCTGGCCGTCCCACCGCAGGACCTTGATCAGCCGTCCCGCGCGGCCGCGGAAGACGAAGGCCTGACCGGAGAACGGATCGCGGTGCAGGTGGTCCTGCACCAGCGCGGCGAGCCCGTCGAAGCCCTTCCTCATGTCTGTGTGGCCGGTGGCCAGCCACACGCGCAAGCCCGAGGGAACGGGGATCATCGATCCAGCAGCGCCGCGAGGAGATCCCGCACCAGGGCCGGATCGGCCCCGGCCTCGGCACGCAGCCGATGGCCGTCGGCCAGTTCTACCGCGATGGCGCCACCCGGCGGACCCTGGTCACGCGTCGGCAGCCCGACCGGCGCCGGCAGTGTGAGCGGAACGAAGGGAGGCGGAACCGGCAGGGCCGCCGCCCGCTCCTCATCCCAGGCCTCGCGGCGCCAGCGAAAGAGCAGCAATGGCGTCAGGCCATGGCAACGCGCCACAGACGAGACCGAGGCGGTGGTGCTCTCCGCCTCATCGAGGATCGCTCGCTTTTCCTCACGTGTCCACGAGCGACGCGTGCCGGCTACGACGATATGGGGCGAGATCGTAGGTCCAGACATAGGGCGGATACGGGCCTTCGTGACAGCACTGTATCCAAGTCCAGGATCTTATCCCGCAAGGCGCCTGCCAACGAGCGCTTACGGTTCTCGTCCGTCAAGGCGCGGACCTGACCGATCAGGTCAGCGAAAAGCCCGCGAAGCTCGCTCAGCGGAGGGGCATCCAGGCCATCGGGATCCGGCAGCGCCATGGCGGGTGTTGAATCACGCCACGGCCAAACCGCAAAACGCCACCGCCCGGATATCTGCCCCGGTTACCGTGCTTGCCTGCTAACGTATTGGTATGACTCGCAAACTAACCTTGCCGTGTGTACGTTTTGTCGGCATCAGAGCACGAGGTTTGAAAGAATGTTGCAGACACAGCACGAGCTCGGTCAGCTCTTCACGGCTCAGTAGTTCACGTTTGCCTCAATCCGACCAACAAGCAAAGCGGTGTCATCGGCTCGCATAAGGTCGTGGACGACTACCGGATGAGGTAGCCATACGGCTCCTGTCCCATGTACTCGCAACAAAGCAGCACCGCGCAATTAACAGCAATCAAGCAGGAAAGCAACAAGATATAGCTAAACCAATACCCAAGCACCCGGGATTCGATCCCTCAGATCACTCTCATCAACAAACCATTTTCTCGGCGCAACGATAATTTTTCGCTCAAAACGATTTAACCACGCGGCCCACCAACTGAAGCTGCTGTTAGCGATGATGTTGTGCCTACAATGAGACATCAGATACAAGTCTTCCCAAGCACCACACAAGTCAAACTCGTCAGCAAAAATCGGCTCCGCTAAGAATCTTAGGTTCTCCCTTGCCCAGTCTAGATCATCCCCAAAGACTAGAAACCGCCTCACGCCGGCTCTCGCCTCGACCGCGGCGACAGCTGCCTTATACCATTCAATTGAGCAAGTGCCGTGGTAAGCTGCGGCCGTCGCATTTGTGACGTAATCGCCTCGTCGAACATGAATCGAAGCGAGATCATTCAATTTAATCTCCTGAGTTGCAGCTATAAATCCCGAACTTAACGGCATTCGCGGCACTAACTCGGCGAGGAGAAAGTCTCTGATATCATCAAAATATTTTTCTGACTGCCAATAACCTTCGAAAATTGTCTTACCGGGGGCAAGGAAAATGCTCGGATCAAACCTCATTGAAGTTTCCCGCTTCAACCCGAAAGCCCGGGACGTCCAACGCTCTAAAAGCCTAGGCATCCCCGAATTCCTATCCGGTGACACCAATCTGGCGATGGTATCCGGAAGCGCTACGGCTCTTATTTTAAAATGGCCCAGATCATACTCTCTCACAGTTACATTTACGCCATGTTCGTCTGCATAAAATGACTTATCTAGCAATAGAGGCATTCCGTGTTTGATGGCGAGGCTACGACCGAGTGCATACTGGAACATTTGGTTGCCCAGACCACCCATTAATCTGACAATTATCATGTCCGTACATTCTTATTCTAGATTGCTATTGCTAGCTATGGAGCATTTATCTATTTCGACAGGAACGACGATGCCCGACATCAGACATCAAAGAACCCCTTGAGATCAAAGCGATCCGCAGGTCATATTCCGTAAATGTAAATCCGCCCCTAAATGCTCAAATACTCGATTCGCAAATTGCAATTCTCTCGAGATTTGCAAGCGTCGCGCGCATTTCGAGAGTGTCCCTGGCAGTATCGTATTCTGCAAAGCCGATCTTCTTATAGATCTTAATCGCAGCTAAGTTGCCCGGCTTAACAAAAAGGTATAACTGCTCCAGTCCAGCGCGATATGCCACCTCTACAGCCAACTTCGACGCCATCGCGCCGTATCCCTTGGCTCTGTCAGTGACGTGCCCTACGAGCAATCGCCCAAACTCCGCCCGCTTCCTTTCATGCTCGATATTATAGATCGATACCATCCCGACCGGTCCGAACTTCAATGACTCTATCATCCAATTCATATTATTTCCGGCTGATTGCTGTTTATAGAGCCAAGCCAGATGGCCGCTTTTATCTATATCAACGTGCGATGTGAACCATCGCTTGTTGTCAGGATTATTCCTCCATTTTATTATTCGCTCGGTGTGTCGGGCATGAACTGGTATCAGGCGGACTTCCGAAAACTCAAAGTATTTGCATTCGTAAGGTGACCAGAACATGGCGTCCTCTTTGATTCGCATGGTGTGTTTCTGGGCTGCACGCAAGCCGATTTCGCTCGGTTCGCGAATGGTCTGCTCTGGTACACCCACAGCGGTCATTGCTGACCAGTCATCCGTCGCACAACTTACATCAATCGGTTTTAGAAATTTGCCCGGACTCAACGAAAATATATGACCCACTCAAACTGGTTGCCGTCTCCACCAAGCACGGCGTTCCGCGGCAGGAGCTTGCGGTACAATTGCTGGAGGTTTCGCGGAGTCTGGGATTGCGAGCTCGCCGAGCGCGGTTTTCGGCAAGACTGAGCCGACAACCACCACGTTTGTGCATACGAAGACTGAATCATACTCTGCGAACTGACTCACGACTTGATCAACTGGGTAAAGATCGCCGTCAATGCGTACGATTTCTCCTCGACTAAACGTTCCCCACGGCTGTTCTGCAGTCGGCAAGCGCAACAGCACTCTGCTGGTACTCCTCTCGATCATAACCAATTCGTAAACCTGCATCTGAATCTTCCTTTCTATATCGCGGCGGCTCTGCAAGCTGCCTAGCTCAGTTCGTGGTGATTAGATTGCCCCCTCCATGCGCAGGCTCGACTCCGGATACTCGATCATCATTCGGCGCTGTCCCGGCGAATTGCACCACTCCCCTGGCTTTATATAATTCCCGACGTCTATGACTTTAATTACATTCTTCACGGTCGGAATCTCATCAAATCTATGGTCGTATCCATTTGCGAAGGTAACAATATTTTGAATCGAGTTAGATAGGAAGCAGATCGCCGGTCCCAGTGTCCCGAATCCAAATACTAGATGCTGTCCATTTACCATAGCAGCCGTATCTTCGACAATAGTCCCGCTTTGAACGCTAAATGGTAGTGATCGAGCCTTTAGATACTCCTCAAGAGGCTCAATCACTGGGTTCATCTTATTCTCATAGATAAGTTTGACGCGTGCAATGCACCCGGCGCGAACGAAGCGGTCTATTACT
The DNA here is from genome assembly GCA_050632685.1 of Methylobacterium phyllosphaerae. GTDB lineage: Bacteria > Pseudomonadota > Alphaproteobacteria > Rhizobiales > Beijerinckiaceae > Methylobacterium > Methylobacterium phyllosphaerae_A. Next base: position 1,100,820 of record JBOEFT010000002.1, on the reverse strand, counting down.
AACGTATAGAAGGACAGCGGAGGTTGAATGTAAGCTGCGTTGACCCATGTGCTAAATACGTCGCCAGAACGAATGTGGATAATGAGCTCGTCCTTTGGCTTCGGCTCGAACTCGCGGGGTAGTAGATTGAAGAGTGGATGGATGATCGTGCGAACGATCTCGCGCTTTTGGTGCGTTGAGAGGAGGTCTCTGGCGAACTGTGAGTGGTGTTCCAACTCCCAGAAATAGCCTTCAAGGAACCAGCCGCCCGCCGGCAGAGAATGTGTATTCGGTAAAAAGGTTATGCCGCCGAGTTCCACGGGTTCGGTGCGCGCAATGACGCCACTGATATCACGCTTAGCGAGCTTGAAGTATTTTAGGCTGAGCCTACGGGCTAGGGCGATGGCCATCGCGTGCTGCATTAGCCCGTTTCCGAGGGCTGGGTTGAGCACGAGCGAAAGACCAATTAGCGGCGCCTCGCGGGTGCCTGGAGCACCGACAAGGGCGTAGCTCATCTGCTCGACGGCACCCGGCGCCTCGGCGAGGAGCGGAACATCGAGGCCGGTTTGCTCCCGCAGGCGGATCAGCTCGAGTGCTGGTCGCTCGACGAACACCTCCACCTGTGTCAGCACCAGCGGTTGGCGCTCGTCTAGAGACACTTTGACGAAGCGGCCCCAGACTAGACCAGCGAGCGGGAGTTGAAGGGGACTCGCCTGGCCGCGCGCCCGAAAATGCGTCAGCCCCGCGTGGATCAAAGTCCAGGCCGCACCATCCTCGGAGATTTCGACGCGAAGGGAGCGCGCGACCTCTCGCGCCAGTTCGCGCCGGTTATGGACGACGATCGCCGACAAGGGGAGACGCTGTCCTAGATCGACCTGCCACCACGCCGGCTCGTCCACGTCCGTGTGGCAGTTGTACTCTCGGCTGTAATCGCCGTTGACCAGCCCCTCAGGACCCAACGGGCACCACCAGGGTCGGGAGCTCTGCGTCGCCGGCTTGCCGAGGGCGACGTTGACGTAGAGGTCCGGGTTATCGAAAGGCGCAATCATCGCGGGTGTCTGAGCAGGCGGCACGCTCACGGTCAACCGTAGTTGTCCTGCCGCGCCGAGAATGGGCGGCCACATCGACTCCGGTCTCGGCTTGCATGGTATCGCTGCATGCGGCTAGGCGATCCGGGACTCACACCATGGCTGTGAGAGAGGGGGACGAGTGGATCGCATGACCACAGCAACAGATCGGCGCGGAGACCTCGTTGATCTCGCGATCTCTCGGGAGGTGCCCTGTGCTTCTGACGGGTGGGCGTTCGCTTCCGCCGTAGGGGCAGTGCTGACCCAGGGTAGCGAGGGGAGGGCGTCCGCGCTCCAGGTAGATCTCGGCATGCGGTTCCCGATCTACGCCGTCTCGGTCAGCTTGATCGAACCCGGCCGATTGGGGGAGGGGGCCGCCTTGCGGCTCGCCTTCTCTTCCGACGGGCAGACCTGGGTCGAGCCAGAGGTTGTGGCGCAGACTGGAGCGGACGGTGAGATCCGTGCTGTCATCGCGGCTGGGGAAGCGAGTTGGGGCCAGCATATCCGCGCCTCTCTCGCCTCCAACACCCCCGACGTCGAACTGACGAGCGCAGGGCTGCACGTCTGGTGCGAGGCGGCGATGCTCGACCTAATCGTCTTTCGCAAGCTGCTCGGTGTGAATTTTAATATCCTTCACGAGCGCGCAGGAGCGGTGCTGCATACCTCCTACAGCCTCGTGAGTGCGGAGCGCCCGCGCGCGAAGGCGCTGGTCGGCATCGCACTCCTCGAGAACGGCGCCTTCGGCAATTGCCTCGTGCAGTACTACGTCGCAATCTCAGCCGCGCGCGCGCTGGGCCTCAAGCTCATTAAGATCCCGAAGATCGATCGGAGCCAGGCGGTCTTCCTGAAGGAGCGCCTGACCTGCCACGGGATCACGTTCATCCCCGCCGACGAGCCCCTGCCGGACGACGGCTATTTCCTCTCGGGGATGTTCTTCGACGTGCCATTCCAGCAGATGGTGAACGCGCGCAGTCCGCTGTCCATGCGCGAGGTGGTCCACACATACATCCGGCCGGTGTTCAACGGCCTGCCGGAGGTGTTTCCGGACAAGCCCGAGGACCAGCTCATCATCCACATCCGCTCCGGCGACATCTTCAGCACCTGGATCGATCCGAACTACCCGCAGCCACCGTTGGCCTTCTACCGGATGGTGATCGAGCGTCTGCGGGCGGAGGGTCGCATCGGGTCCATCAAGATGGTGTTCGAGAACCGGGCCAATCCGGTGATCCCGGCGTTGGAGGCGTATGTCGAGAGCATCGGTCTGCCGCTGACGACGCAGAGCGGCACGTTGGTTGACGACGTCGCCGCAATCGCCAACGGCCGCTATCTCGTCTTTGGCTTCGGCTCCTTCGGACCCGGCGTCTGTCACCTATCGGAGCGCGTCGATCAGGTGTTCTACTTCTCGTGCAATTGGCCGCAGGGCTTCCAGTCGATCGAGACGGTGGGCCACGCCATCGAGGTCAGGGATGTCGGCGGCGGTTACATGAAGATCGGCGAGTGGACGAATTCCGAGGCCCAGCGCCGGCTCATGATCGAGTACCCGGCCGAGAACCTAGCCTTCGACGACCGGATCTGAGCGGGTGCGATGACCGCTGAGGGGCCGGCGCGACATTCACACGCCAGCCCTCGGGCAGATACTCAGCAATTCTCCAGGTACCATTGATAGGTCGTGCGCAGGCCGTCGGCCAGTTCGATCCGCGGCGTCCAGCCGAGCCCCTGCAGCTTGCTCGCACTCATCAGTTTGCGCGGCGTCCCATCCGGCTTCGAGGGATCGGTGACGATCTCGCCCTCGTAACCCACCACCTCCGCCACCAGCCGAGCGAGCTCGAGGATCGTCACGTCGCTGCCCGAGCCCACGTTGACGTGGGTCATGTCACTGTAGTGCTTCATCAGGAACACCAGCGCGTCGGCGCAATCATCGACGTACAGGAACTCGCGCCGGGGCGAGCCCGTCCCCCAGATCACCAATTCCCGCGCGCCGGTGCGCTTTGCCTCGTGCGCCTTGCGGATCAGCGCCGGCATGACGTGGCTGGTCTCAAGGTCGAAATTGTCCTCCGGACCGTAGAGGTTGGTCGGCATGCCGGAGATGAAGTCGCTGCCATACTGGCGCCGATAAGCCTCGCACAGTTTGATGCCGGCGATTTTGGCGATCGCGTACGGCTCGTTGGTTGGCTCCAGCGGCGCCGTGAGCAGGCTCTCCTCGACGATCGGTTGGGGGGCGAACTTCGGATAGATGCAGGACGAGCCCAGAAACAGCAGCTTCTCGACGCCGACGCGGTGGGCCGCCTCGATGAGGTTCGCCTCGATCATGAGGTTGTTGTAGAGGTAGTCGACTGGGCGTGTGGCGTTCGCGTGGATGCCGCCGACCTTGGCCGCGGCGAGGAATACCGCGTCGGGCCGGTTGGCCTCCATCCAGGCGCGAGCCTCGGCCTGCTCCATGAGGTTGGTGCCGGGCCAACCGGCAGTGAGAACCTCGCAGCCCTCGCTCGCTAGACGGCGGACGATGGCCGAGCCGACCATACCCCGGTGTCCGGCGACGTAGACTCGCTTGCTCTTGAGGTCGTAGACCGGCTTCGGCACGGCACCGATCGCAGCTTCCGCACCTGCCCCGCCTGAGCCCGGCTTGATCTCGCTCCCGATACTGCCGTTATTGGATTCCATCGCCCGTCCCTTTGGCGAGGTGCGTGGCCGGTCACCGCCCACCGCCCTCGCATGTCATCCGACCGCGCTCGTGCCCCTCGCAACGCGGCCCGTATGTCACCGCCTTTTGCGGCGGCAGGATGGTCGCCGTGTCAGGCGCGCCTAGCGCCTGCGGCGCCGTTCAGCATCAGCCCTCACCGGCGAGGTAGCGCGTGGCCTCGGCCCGCTCGGCCTTGGCAAGCGCGATCTCGGCATCGATGTTCTCCGGCCCGACGATCGCGATCTCGGGTAGCGGGAAGATCATCTTGGTGCCTGACAGGATGGTCTCGCGCTCCCGCTCCAGGAACTCTGCCCGGAAATGCCAGGGCAGGACGAGGTAGTAATCAGGGCGCATCGCCCGCGATTCAGACTCGCTGAGGATCAGGATATCGGTCCCGAGCGTCATCGCCCCGACCTTGTCCTCGTTGCGATCAGCAGCGTAGGGGATCTGGTGATGGTCGAGCCCGTACCATTGCAGCAGGACGTTGCCCTTGGTGGAGGCGCCGTAGACATGGATGGTCTTGCCCTCGGCGCGGATGCAGCCGACAAGATCGGTCATCTCCGCCCGCAGTCTGTTGAGCCGCACTTGGAATTCGTCGTAGGGTGTGTCGGTGTCGAGCTCCATCTCGAATTCGCGGACCTGCACGCGGCGGATGAGGTCGCGCGCCTCCTCGGTGTCGTAGGCGAAGCAGGCGGCCTTGCAGCACCAGCAGCGAATGCTGCCGCCGTTGACGTCATTGAACTCGATCTTGAAGATGCGCAGGCCAGCTCGGGCCATAATGGTCTGCAGGACGGAGAGGCTGTAGTACTCCAGATGCTCGTGACAGACCGTGTCAAACGAGTTCTTGACCAACATCAAGGGCATGTACGACATCTCGAGGGCCCAAATGCCCTCGTCGGCCAAGAGCCCTTCGATCTGCCGGGCGAACTCGACCGGGCGTTCGAGGTCGTAGAACATCGCGATTGACGTGACGACGTCGAATGCCTTGCCCTTGAGCCACACCTCCGTCTCGGAGGAGGGGAAGACGGTGTTGATCACCTGGATCGGGTGAGCGAGCCCGGACGCGATGTCGGAGGGATCAACGCCCCAGAGCTCGACGCCTTCGGGGTAGGAGCGCAGCAGCGTCCCGTCGTTGCAGCCGATGTCGAGGACGCGGGCCGGGCGCCGGCCGAGCAGATCCTGCGCGAGCCGCGCGATCCCGGCGAGGTGATCGCGCATCGTCTGCGTGGTGCCCGAGCGGTACCAGTAGTTGGCGTAGAGGATGGCAGGCGGGATCGAGTGCGCAAGTTGGAGGAGCCCGCACGCATCCTCGTTCGCTGCGATGTCGCAGCGAACGAGCTGGGTCGGGATGCGCCGCTTCGGCGGGGCCTGTACGCCGGGCTTGACGAAGGAGCCCTGCAGGTACTGCATCCCGAGGTCGATCACCGGCTTGAGTGCCGGGTTGCCACACACCCGGCAATGCGTCTTGTGTATGATGTGCATCGTTGACCGCTCGAACGCCGCGCCGGGGCCCGGCTTGCTGGACCCGGTTGATAACCGGCGGGTTTGGGCGAAGCAACCCGAACTGATGTCTCAGACGTTGTCAGCTAGGCCCCTCAACGCTCAATCAGCAATATTTACCGCCTCGTAGAGATATAACGATCCATCCTATTTCCTTCACAAGAGCGTCCGACACGTCTGGCGCAGGAATTGGCCGCGAATATCCTATGATTTTTAACGCTCAAGACGATGGTGGCACGAGCGAGCTGCGGGCCAACAGCTACCACACGCAGTACGCCGCGGAACGCGAGGCGATGCTGCTCGACTTGCGATATCGGTTCCGCAGCACCCGCCGCGTCCTCGTCACCTTCGCGTCGGGGCAGCGCTACATGGATCATCAGCGGACGTTCACCGCGGCAGCGGCTGCTACCGGTGAGTTTCACGCCATCGAGAGCTGGAACTACGACCTCATCAAGGCAACAGCCTTCTTCGACCAGAATTGCGACATTCTCCAGCTATCGCGGGGTCAGGGCTACTGGCTGTGGAAGCCCTACCTTATCTGGCGCGCGCTTGAGGCAAGCGCTGACGGGGACTTGATCGTCTACAATGACTGCCTGCCCGAGGACGGCAACGTGCTCGAACACTCGATCCTGCCGATGTTGGCCTGGCTGTCGGATGGCGATCGCCGTATCGCCATCTCGCGCAAACCTGCCCCCAACCGGTCGTGGACCAAGCGCGACTGCTTTCACTACATGGGATGCGACGATAGCCGGTACTGGGACGAGGAACAGGTGATCGCGACGTATCTGGGCTTCATCGCCAGCCCGGAGACGCGCAAACTCGTGGCGGAGTGGCTGGAATTTTGCCGAGATGCGCGGATTCTGACGGACGCCCCCAACGCCTGTGGGCTGGAAAACCTCTCCGGCCACCAGGAGCATCGGCACGACCAGAGCGTGTTGAGCAATATGTTGATCCGCAACGAGTTTACGCTTCCGGGCATCCGGTTCGGGGAGGACATCTTCACCAAGCATTTCCAGGAGATGCTAGGCCTGTTCGAGGCAGCGCTCGTGAAGGAGCGGCTGAGCGCGCGCTGCATCTCCACCGGCAAGGCGTGGCGCCAGAGCTCCGCCTCGGTCTGGTCGCCCGACCATGGCATCATGGACGACACCGGTGAGGACAGGGATTTCTTCTTCCATACGGATGACGAGGAACGCCCCTGGTGGATTCTCGACCTCGGAACCCTTCATCGTGTCGAGAGGATCGAGATCCATAATCGCCCTGAGCCCCGCTTTGCTTGGCGCGCCAACCGGCTGCAGCTCTATATCGGCCGGACCGACAATGAATTCCGTCTTTTCTACGATGCTGTGAGCGCGGAGTGGGACGCATTGACGCCTCTCGTCGTGAACGTCGCAAACGAGGCGGCTCGCTACGTTAAGGTGATGCTTGACACCACGGCTCCGCTGCATCTGAAGGACGTGCGCGTGTATGGGCGTCGCGAGGATGGCTGCGGGAGGGCCGATCCATAATTCCAGGGGACACGCAGCGCGGCAGGTACACGCCCAGTCTGCGCGGACGGGGTTATGCCTCGACCATTGTGGCAGGAAGCGCACGGCCCCACGAGGCGCACGTCACCTCGTCGCGCTCGCGTGCGCCCATCTCCTCGAAGCCACGCGTGTAGTTGTCGTGCACCAGGAGATTGCTTTGTGTGCCCTGGCGAGACGTCTCGCTGTTCGGCCAGAGCGGCGGAGCGTAGCCTCGACCGTCGGCGCCGACGATCAAGCATGTGAGGCCGAGCGCCAGGATCCGGCGGGTCAGGCCGTCGGGGCCACTCTCCGCGAAGAAGGCATCGAGTTTGGTCCGGATGGCGTAGGAACCCAGCAGCTCGCGCGCGTGCTCTCGCCGGATGGCGAAGGCGTTTGTCCGCAGATGGGGGTTCGGAAATTCCGGGAAGAGGCGGTTAATATAGCGCAGGCTCTCGAAGGAGCCGGTGGAGCCGACCATGCCGACACCCGGCGTGTCCAGATTGCGAAGCAGCTTGGCGAGCCAGAGTGGGGTGTTGATCTCCGAGTTCGTGTTGAGGAAACAAATGTGGTCCTCATTCACGACTTGCAGAGCGTCCGCGTAGGCCCCGAGATCGTAGCTGAGATCCTCGGTATCGATCGCCTTGAACGGCAGGCCATCAAACACCGCCTCCGCTGCGGCCCGATGCCGCGCGTCGGCGAAGCCTTTGAAGATCACGTAGAGCTTGTGATCGTATCCCGCCGGGTACGTTCGATAGGAGTACACGAAGCGCTGAAACCGATCCACGTGGTTGGCATCAAATCCACGGGCTAGATAGATGACAGCAGCGGTCCGGATCGTCATGGTCTTCGAGCAACTCCGACAGCGTACGGGTCCGCTCAGCCAGGATGCGGACGCTTGCGTCCTGCCTGATAGAACTTATCGCCAGCGAAGACGAGGGGCTGTGTGCCGAACCGCCATTTGCGCGCAGTCGGCTCACCAGGAAGGCGCACAGGCACACATTTCCACAAGCTCAAGGCCATATCCGATTATCTTGGCCACTTCACATCGGGTGCGCACGCCGGGTTGGACAGCATCGTCCTTAACGCGTAATCCCCGTGCGAGTAGGCCAAGGCAGATTGCAGCGCTCGGACTGAAGCCGCTTTTGGCCGTCCGTTCAGAACGGAGGCGGCATTTTAGGGGGCCTCACGGAAGCGCTGGAGAGGAATAGATGAAAGCGGTAATTTTCGCAGCCGGCCTTGGGCCACAGCTGCCTGACGTTACGGTAACGCATCTCGAGGCGGTGGTGGAGTTCGGCCAGAAGCCGATCCCGTGGCAGATCGTGAAGCTGTTCGCCGCACATCGCTGGCGCGAGTTCGTCATCTCCCTGGCTCACGCAATCACATCATCACGGATATAATCCTGGCTAATCGTTTCCAAAGGCCAAATGATGTCTTCGAGACGGGCGCTGGCGCCGTCAAGTTCCAACGAAAGGGTGCGGAGGATTGGAGCGTGCCAATAATCCGATCAGTCACCAAGGCCAAGGCCGGCTGCCGAATCAAGCGCCTGGTGCGCCGCTGGTTCAACGCAGAACTCTCTTTTGTGACCTATGGCGGCAGTCTTTAACGTAAATATTTCTGCGCTGCCCGCCTTACACCTCGCTTATACGCTCTTACCAGCTGCCTGCATTCGCGCCGCCCAGCAGCTTTGGTGCTCTGCAACTCGACGGCGAGGTGGTCAGCAGGCTTCGCGTGAAGCCAAGGAGCGAAGGTATCATCATCGACGATAACACCCTCGTTCTCGCCCAGCAAGCGCTGCACTGCCTCGCCGTAATTAGCTCCGCCTACAAGACCGATTTTCGACTCTCACTTACATCCATGCTATTCACTGAACCTGAAGGAGCACTGTTAAAGGTTAAAATTTCGAGGACATATGTCCGCAATTCGGCTATGTATTCGAGAGCCCAATCAGTTATACTTGCAAGGACGCCACCTAGAGCGGCTGCTCTTCGATCCTTTCAGTTCGCGAAACCGTATCAACGCATGTCTGCCGTAAATGAACACTGAAAAATCAAGAGATAAAGATGAAATATTTCAGACTAATTAGAAAGCCGAAGCTGTCTGTGATCATGCCGCTGAAGGATGCTAGAAATTACCTGACCATCGCTGTTGAAAGTATATTGAGTCAAAGCTTTGGCGACTTCGAACTGCTGATAGCGGAAGACGGATCAACCGATGATTCTTTGGATATCGTCAAGCGCTTCAAAGATCAAAGAATAATAATTATGTCAGACGGCAAATCTCTCGGGGTCGCTGAAAGGCTGAACCAGTGCATCGAAAATTCAAGAGGACGTTATATCGCACGTATGGACGCAGATGATATCAGCCATCCGGACCGACTGCAGATGCAGTTACAGTTTTTAGAAGCTCACAAGAATGTTGGAATATGCGGAACTCAATTCGAGCCATTCGATACTGATGGCAATAAATTTGATCTGCAGCTGGCAGTTAGACCCGCCGAATGCCGAGCGAAATTGCCATTCACTACCCCTGTCGCGCACCCAACGGTCATGTTCAACAAAAAATATTTCGAAAACGCGGGTTTGCGGTACAATACCGAATGTGCGGCCGAGGATTACGATTTGTGGGTTCGTGCTAGTCAGTACTTCGACATCAGTAATCTCGACTCGAAACTGCTGAACTACCGACTTCACAAAGAGCAGATAACTTCAAAGAACTCAGGCGCGATCGAGAAATCATCGAATGAGTCACGCCGCAAAGCATTAGATAACATTAAAGTATCATATAGTCGTGACGAGCTAGATCTACATTTCGCAATCACGTGTTATGCGGATTTATCCGGAGAAGGAAAAATCCTTCAAGCCAAGAATTGGTTAAGCAAGATCGCTAACAATAAGTGGCAAACTGTTGACGATAAAATGTATCTTCGTCGAGAGTGCCAATTCTATCTCGACGATCTCGCTCAACGGGCGGGTGCCGATCGACAGGTCTTAGATATCGATAAGTTTAGCTGATATTGCTTTTGATTTGGAAAAGCTGAAACGCGGCACTAACGATGGATGAAGATTGATCAAGTAACGCGCAGCAAAATCACCAACGTTTAAAACCGTGATAGCGGTCGCTATCTCTAAATAAAGGAGCCGACACTCTTCGGAACAACTGTTCTACTAGCATTACAGTTGCGAGCTAAGACTCCTATCTGAGAGGTTCCAGATGGGTGAGCGCAATGTCCTCAGCCTCGCGCGAGTCCACGCTGGAGCTCTGGCCACGACGCTGCGGAAGACCGAGCAGCGCATCCGCTCGCTGTTTGCCGCCCCGAGTGTCGCCGCCTCCGCCAACGCCTTCCTGGACGGCCTGCTCGGCGGCGAGCGGCGCAAGACCGGCTGGATGGTAATTACCCACGCGTTTGATGGCAGGGTTCAGGCGCCAATAGTTTTGAGGATGGCGCCGAAGGAGCTGCTGTCTGTGAGGCGGGCAGTGTCGACGACGGTGCGGAGGGCGGCCTCGCCCTCGGCCGCCCACATGGCCCGATAGCCCTTGGTGACCTTCCGCTGCACGACGGCCGGACCTTTCCGGGATAGGCGAGGAAGACCAGGAGTTGATCGCGGGCGCGGCCGATCTTGGCCTGCAGCTCGCGGGTCAGGTCACAGCGGCTCGACGTGGCCAGGATGGCGCCGAGTTGCCGATCCAGGCTGCGGCGCTTGGCGGAGAGCGTCGCGGCAGCCAAGTCGGTGACGCGCTCGGCCAGTGAAAACACGCTTCCCAGCCAGAGTTGCAGGCGCCAGGGTACGGGATCGTCGCTGGCCTCGACGGCGTAGGCGACGTCGCGCGCCAGATGCGCCAGGCAGGTCTGGTGCTCGGTGGCGTGGCCCTGTTGTGCAGTATAGCGGTCCGAGATCCACACGGCGGGCCGATGCCCGTCCATCATCTCGCGTACCACGACGGCGCCGCGCGTCGGCGAGGCCGCAGTGCACCACGGCCGCGGCTGAGTGGAACAGCCAATGGTAAGCGTTCGAGCCCTCGATGCGCACGCCGGTCTCGTCGCAGGCGACGACCTCAGCCTTGCGCAGCATCGCGATGGCCACGTCGCGACCCGGACGGAAGCAGCCTTGGGCACGGCGGAGCAGGTTCATCAGCCCGCCCTGGCTGAGCGTCAGGCCGAACAGGTCGGAGAGCGCCGCCTGCAGCCGCTCATACTAGAGCGCCTGAAGGTCTTCAGGTACGTCGCCACCGCGTGCAGCCGAAGACCGAAGGGCGTGCCGCGCGCCGCTTCGGGCGGTGGCGCGATCACGCGTCCCGCAGCTCGGGCAACGGACCGCGAGCCGGCGGTGCTGCGTCACAATCGGCGCCACCGCGGGCAGATCGACCCGTTCGCAGGTGCTGACGACCTTCGCCGGGAGAGCGGCGTGCAGGCTGGCGCCGCAGCACGCGCAGGCCTCGAGACGATGCTCGACGACCGTATCGGGGTCATCGCTCAGCACCCGGCTGTGACCCTCGTGACCGGGCTTGGCGCCGACGGGCTTGGACTGCTCGCGCTGCTCCTTGCGATCCGTCGCGGGCGGCTTGGACGAGGTCCGCGAGGTCATCTCCGGACGCTGCAGCCGCAGCACCAGCTCGATCAGCTCCTCGCGACTCAGCCGTTCCAGTTCGCTGCGGCCCATCTCACGAGGGAGTCAGCGAAATCAGACCCGCTCAAGGGCGTAGGTAATTACCCAGCGAGCCATCGATTCCGACATAGTGATCCATGGCTGTCCCTCGATGATGCTTGGGGCCGAGCATCTCGGACCCCGTGCTTCACACCATCACTCTGAGGGACAGCCGCACCGCCTCGCTACTCACCGGCGGCTGGCCCATTACGGCATCTTGGCGCTGCAACCTCGAACATATCACCGTACGGGCCTCCGGTGCGCTGAGCGAGCAAGTAGTTCCTCGACAGCATCAAGCGGTGCCTTTTGCAAAAGGCCGACGTGGCGGCAAATTATCCGGCTCGTACGCCAATTCCCGGAAAATAGATCAAGAGTACGCAATCTTGAAACCGCAGTGAGCGAGATTCAAATGATTATTTGTGTTATGATGATTCGTTTTAAGAATGGCAATTTTCCCGAATGTCCGGTATAAAAGATCGAACCCTTTTCAAGCGGAGTTGTTAATGCAGGCTTTTGTTATCACTCGAAGAGAGGATTCACTTGCAAGCATTCGGGCCTCGAAGGCGCTTCTAAAACTCAAGATGGCACAGGAAGTAATCCTAATTGTTCCGAAATATGATGTGGAATATTTTAGTAATTTGCTGGGAGAACTCGCAAAAATATATATTCATGATGAAAATCAATTTTTCCCGGAACTGGACCTTGACATGATGAAGAAATGGGGCATCTCCCATTTTCCGGACCGGGCAGGCTGGTACTACCAGCAATTTCTTAAAATGTCTGTAGCTCTAAATGAGGTCGCAGAGGAATTCTATTTTATTTGGGATGGGGACACCGTTCCTTTCCGGAAATTTGATATTTTTCGAGATGGACATGAGGTATTTAGCATACACCAAAAAGAGTTCCATGCTCCCTATTTTCAAACTAACAGGATTCTTATCGGAGTTGATAGACCATCCCTAGGATCGCAATTTTCTGCGATTTCGCAGTATATGCCCATCAAGAAGAGCACGATGAAGTCACTGCTATCGGATTTAGAGAAGGGCCAAAAGGCGGTTTGGTGGCAAGCCATCGCTAATGTTATCTCTCAGCAAGTTGGTATGAGCCTATTTAGTGAATATGAATTGTATTATGATTATGTCGTTTTGCTAAAAAAGTTGCCGCACGATTCGATAAGTCTTAGATGGTATAGATATGCCGGCTCGTGTACAGTTGATCAGAAAATGTTCCTTCCATTCTTATTTGACTACGCGTCATTCGAAGGTTGGGATGAAGCAAGACGACAATCGTTACAGACGTGGTTTAGACGTTGGAAAGAAATTTTACGGTGCTCAAGAATAGGTTTTGGGGCTGGGCTTGTTCGTTAGGAAGGTAGCCTGACCTCGTGAAATCGGTGCCCCGAGGAAATGCTCGTGCCAACAACCTTGTGAATTCAATGGAAGAGAGTCTCGCTTGACGTGCCGCTCAGAGTGGTGAAGGTGGCGTATGGCTGCACAGGGAGTGTCCTTAGGCCCTGATACATTACGAAGCCTGCCCAGATTTGGCGGGTGGGGCCTCTTGTTGTGTTGCTCGCTGGTGAACCGATTCTAGCATTACAGTTGCATTCGCGCTCCGAGATGAGCCTGTCGAGCGGTAGGCCGTCACGTTCGCCACCAAGCCGCAGCTGGCGCTTGCCAAGATCGAGCGGGCCATCCAGGCGGAGGTGCCGTTTGCCTGGGTGGCCGCCGACAGCATCTACGCGTGGGCGAGATCGAGCTGGCGCTGCGGCGGGCCTATAAGGGCTACGTGCTCGGCGTCACGGGTCAGCATCGCTTCTGGTCCTGGGACGCAAACCTCGACGTTGCGGGCAGCGCCGCGGAGATCGCCAAGGGCATCCCCGACCAAGACTGGCTGCGCCTCACAAGGCCGAGCGCGACGGCGCGTTGCGCGAGCGGATCCGCTACCTCAGCCGGGCCTCGCTCCTGGTCGTGGACGAGATCGGCTACCTGCCCATCGTCTCGGGGGGCAACCTGTTCTTCCAACGTATTCATCCGGCGAGAGCAGCGGTCTGTCGGGGATCAGGGATGGGTGACGAGCCGCTCTTTGGATCAGGCTTCTACGCGCTGGTCGCCCTTCGCCCCGCGCCAGTTCCACGGCAGCAACTCGCCGAGCCGGCTCTGAGGTAGGTCGGCGATGCGCGTCAGCACGTCAGCGAACCATGCCTGAGGATCGACGTCGTTGAGCTTCGCCGTCGCGATCAGCGTCGCCATCGCGGCGGCGCGATCTGCACCGCGCCCGGAGCCGGCAAACAGCCACGCTTTCCGTCCCAATGCGAAGCCCCACAGGCTGCGTTCCGCGGCGTTGTTCGACAGACAGATGCGCCCATCATCGAGGAAGGCGGCAAACCGGTTCCAGCGCCTGAGCATGTAGTCGATCGGCTCGGGACCGGGATCATCGCAGCGCCTCAAGGCCCCGCACGAGCTGGAGCACCGTGTCGAGGGCGACGCCCTGATCGACGATGATCCGGCGGCCGGCGGACAGGACGATCTCCACCCGCGGCGAGCGATCGAGCCGCGCGGCTGGATCGCGATCCCGGCTCGGATCATCCAGCACGGGTGCTGGACGGGGTGGTGCAGGGTCCGAGTTAACCGAAAGGGGCAGGAACGCCGCCGGGGCCGAACGCGCCTCCCCGTTCGCGACAGCGATAGACCTGCTGAGCCTGGATGCCGTGGCGCTTGGCCCTTGCGATCACGTTGCCGCTGGTCCGAGCCTCGGTCACGACAGCGCGCTTCTCGTAAGCATGCGGTGAAGCTTCCAATCACCCACATCGTTGTTCGGCGCCGATGGTGATGCCGACGGCAATGTGATGCAGGCGGGTGAGGCCACGCCAAACGACCATGTTGCCGGGCGAAGTAGCCGCCGAGCATGGCGATCTGCAGGAGGTAGTCGGCAAGAATCCGCCGACGCAGCCGCGGTTTTGGGCGTGCCGCGTCGATGTGGCCGAGCGCGGCGATCTCAGCGGCGGTGAGGACGGTGTCGGGTGGTGCATCGGGTTCAACGCGGGCCGTCATGGTGAGAAAGAAGATGCGCCAGCTGACCACCGTCACGAGGGCGAGGAACTTCACCAGTCTTTCGGCGGTCTGCAGCTTGCTCTCCTCGGCGCGGCAGCCCGACTTCATAACTTTGTGGAAGACCTCAGCCTTCCATCGCAGAGCGTACCAGTCGAGCTTCTCCGCGGCCCCGGCGAGGTCGGTGACCGGCAGGTTGGTGACGAGCTTCCAGTCGATCGGCGGACGATCGGTTGGCGGATCGAGTTCGAGAGCGTGGATGTAGGTGAGGACCTGCGGGCTGTAGCGTTTCTGCTTGCCGATGGGCGGCAGGGTCGTGATGGCCGCAAACTTGACCTGTAGGCAGGCGGTCTCGGCGGAGTTGCTGCCGACGGTCACAAGATGGGGACCCGACCAGGGGGCCGCATCGAGTTGAGCGTAGACGCGGTGGTCTGCATTCTGGCGCGGTCCGGCGGGCGGCGGTTTGCCCGGTCTGTTGGTCTGCACGCGTACCAGGAAACGGGTGCGTAGATCCTGTGCGAGGCAGAACAGTTCGTAGATGTCGCTCTCCCGGTCGGCGACGTGCACGCAGCGCTCCGGCGTGCCGAGGAGAGCCATCGACTGGCGGAGGTTCTCGAGCCAGCGATAACTTTCCTTGGTCTCGATGGGTACACGGCTGGTGTTCACGTGCCGCTTGAGAGTGCAGGTCCCCCAGGACCGGAACCAGACAGTTCCACTCTCAACAATTGGACCGCCCGCATCGTCTTAGATGCCAAGGGTGTCTCACCTGCAGGCCGACAGGCGGTGGCCCCCAGGCAGCAGAACTAAACAACTAGCCAAGCCCACACTTTTGAACCAAAGTTGGCATCGCGGACTTCGCTTCGTCTAGATCCATTTCCCACCAGCGCGAGGCTTCAATAGTTTGAATGGCTCGATCGTCAAATCGATATTTTATAAATCTCGCTGGTGACCCAGCATAAATCGAGTACGGCGGCACATCGGAGTTGACAAACGAGTTCGCACCTATGACCGCGCCATTACCAATTTTGACCCCGCGTCTCACAACTGCGTCCACCGCAATCCAAACATCGTTCCCTATTTCGCAATCCCCGGTCGTCAAGCTATTATATGGATCCTCCATAAAATAAACTGAAGTCGAAACGAGGTGGGTGTGGTGTTCGCCCTGGCCGATAGAGACGTTATTTCCTATGGAGCAATAGCGACCAATTTTCGCCCTTGTTATATAAGTATTGTATCCAATATAAGTGTAGTCTCCTATATCGCAATCTGGAGAGACAGAGCTGTTCGTCATAATGTCAATATTCTGTCCTCGCAAGAATGTTTCCTGCCGAAGTTTAGAGCTCAGCGGCCTCACAAGTGGCATCGAACCGTCTTGGCTGCTTAACATCCGACGATAAATCTGAGACAAAATCGCCGCATCTTCCGGTCGTGGCGGATCCGTCCTGCTGCCAAGTAGTCGCAATAAGTCGATATGACTCCCTAGGTCGGGATCGAGATGCGGACTACCAGGAGATCCGCGACCGGTAGAGGTCTTCGCGGAAAAACCACAGAAAAGCAACCGCAACAGTCCGACCACGCCATGCATATATTGTCTCCACCCGCCCCCTGAACTTCTCACAACTGATTACTTAAATGTGATTGCAGGTAATCGTTTTATGCTCTTCTACGCGGCAAAACTATCAGCATGCTGCTTCACAAAAACCGGCCATCTGGAAGAGGCTTCAA
Source organism: Methylobacterium phyllosphaerae (assembly GCA_050632685.1). Taxonomy (GTDB): domain Bacteria; phylum Pseudomonadota; class Alphaproteobacteria; order Rhizobiales; family Beijerinckiaceae; genus Methylobacterium; species Methylobacterium phyllosphaerae_A. Next base: position 1,084,677 of record JBOEFT010000002.1, on the reverse strand, counting down.
CTTACGTTTGAAAGACATTTTGGCTCGTGAATTGATACATCCCTCCGTCCGAAGGTTGTCGAATAAATTGGTGCCATCCTAGCGAAAAGTTAAGGCACGCCTAATCTAATCAAGACGCTTGATTAAGATTGATGCCACCCCATAGGAGGCGAATGACGGAGCCTGCGCAAACTATCAAAAAAATCGCGGTTTGACGTTCTTAATCACCTGAGTCGCACGGAAGCAATCTCCTGCAAGATGTCAAACGCTTCAACGAGCGACGGCCCGATTTCGTAGTGATGATTACCAATAAATAGGCCATCGCGGTCGACACGCTCTGCGTTCGAGACACCACCCGAAATAGTGTAGCGAAGATGTTCAATTACAGGGTTCGCCAGAAAATTTCCGCTGACAATTGGTCGAGTCTCAATCCCAGCTTTATTCAGGAATCGCACAACTTCCGCTCGTCTGCCCTCCAAAGCGCCACCGAGGACTAAAGAAAACCCGAACCACGAGCTTTTTCCGATTTCGCGCTGGATTATAGCGAAGGCTTGATCGCAGAAGATTTCCGTAAAGCGATCTGCATTTTTTCTTCTGTGCTCTACAAATCCGGGCAGCTTTCTCAGCTGCTCTTTCCCAATGGCTCCCGACATTTCGAGAGGACGTAGATTATATCCAGGGAGAACAAATCGGAACGAACGATTAAATTCGTCAATTTCTTGATAAAGATGGCTGTGCTTGGGCTGTTCCCTTAGCCAGCCGTGCGCCCTTAGTGATAGCATCGTATGGTAAAGCTCCTCATCGTCCGTGACGACAAGTCCGCCCTCCATTGTCGAAATATGATGGGAAAAATAAGTGCTAAATGAGCCGCAGATACCAAAGGTTCCGGTGAATTTTCCGTTCAAAGACGCGCCCATCGATTCACAGTTATCTTCTATCAATAATATATTAAATTCGTCGCAAAGCGCTTTGATCTTGTCCAACTGACACGGATTCCCCAACAGATTTACCGCTAGAACCGCCCGGGTTCGTTCCGTGATAGCCTCCCTGATGCTTTCAACCGGCGAATTTAATGTGGTAATGTCAATATCAACAAACCTCATATCCATATTGAGCTGATTTATCGGATAATATGTAGTACTCCACGAAACCGTAGGAACGATGATTTCGCAGCGTTCGGTAAGCAGTTTCCGGGGGTGATAAAGCAGCCCTGAAAGCATCAGCAAATTGGCCGACGAGCCGGAATTCGTCATAATAGCAAAGCGAGAGCCGAACGTCTTAGCAAAGTCAATTTCGAACGATCTAACTTCCTCTCCCATTGTAAATCTTCTTGATTTCAATACACGCTCAATGGCTTGAAGCTCGGCGTCATCCCACGTTTCTGTTGCAAGCGGCAGTGTTAACATCAGTTTGCCTCTAAGTAGCTCTGTATCGTCTTGCGCAAACCGGACTCCAGATCAGTTTTGGGGTTCCAGTTCAGAGCTCGAGCGGTGCTGCTGTCCATCAGCTTCTGTTTCATACCGACCGGCCGATCTAAGTTGTAGCGAAAGTCTCCATTATACCCCATGATGCTCGCAGTCGCTCGATAATAATCGTCGACCGAGTGATCCTCCATGGCACCAACGTTGAGAATTGGCGGAAACCTACCGAGACAATCTAGAGAATCGAGGATAAAATGGGCGAGATCGTCGGCGTAAAGAAATTCACGTCGCGCAGTCCCGTCGCCCCAAATTTCGACCTCCTTTTCGCCATTTTTCGCTGCGGCGTGGAGCTTAGAGATAATTGCGGCAATCAGATGGCTTCTTGACGGATCGAAGTTATCGTCGGGGCCGTAAAGATTGGGAGGAACGATCGTTCTGTAAATGTATTCTGGATCATTGGCAATATATTGGCACGCCTTTGCGCCGGCTATCTTGCTGATAGCATATCCCTCGTTGGTGGGCTCAAGGGGTGCCGCCAGGATGTCAGATTCGCTCAGCAATCCCGCATGGTCGCGTGGGTACATACAAGAAGAGCCGAAAAAGATCAGGCGTTTAACTCCGGCCGCGCGCGCTTCCTCTATGACGTTGAAATTTATCGTGATATTCCTATACAAAAATCCATAAGGATCCGACATATTCGCGTGTATTCCGCCTACATGAGCGGCGGCGTGTATAACAACTTCGGGCCTGGAGGATTCGACGATGTGTCTGACTGCCGCACGGCTTTCCAGGTCGACCTGACCTCTAGTTGGCGCATATATTCCGTGGAGGTTTTTTTGTTTAGCGGTTCGAAGCAAACATTTCCCCACCATACCTCCTCCACCGGTGAGCAGAATTCTGTGTTGATTTTGGTTCACGCGTATGTTATCCCTAATCTGCATAGGCCACCTCAGTATGGCGCATTTTGTTCCCTTCAGCGAGCCCAATAAATATTTGTTAGTTATTCCTAGAGTAGCCTTTCGGACTTTCGGACTTTCGGATCTCCATCGTGTCCGCTTCTTTGGTTGGCCAGCCGTATAGGCATGAGGAAGGTTTGTTCCTCTAGCTTCGGAGATTCTAATCTACTGTAGCCGCTTATTGTTGGTGCTTGAACGCACGTTCCTCTGTGCCCGGTCTATTCGTTCAGATCTGGTTCAATCGGCTTCCAACTTAGAGATGCTTATTCGCTTCACGCCTCTTGCGGTTCAAGATAGCGCGACAGGCTGCAGTTGGACGAGTCGTTATCAGAACCGCCTCGCTATGGCGAGAGCGCAGCGGGAACTGGCTGATTGGCTTTTCCGTTTGCCTCGCCCTTAAGGTGGCTGAGAGTTAGGGATAAAATCGTTTGGCCTAATTCCGGCAGATGAGGGTACGGGCCAGCGTCGCGAAGGCGAGGTGCAGGTCGGCGCGCCGCTCGTATCGGATATTGAGGCGACGGAAGCGAGCCAGCCACGCCAGGCGCTCACCAAGATCCAGCGGTGACGTCCCAAGTGTTCGCTGCTCCCGATGCCGCGCCGGGCGATGCGCGGTGTGATGCTGCGCGCCCGGTACTCACGTCGACAATGGCGATGATCGTAGCCCTTGTCAGCGTGCAACTTGTCCGGCCTCTCATCTGCTTCGTGGCCGCGCCTACTTCGCCCTCGTCCGACGATCCCGAGACGCTCAAGGCACTGCTCGCCGAGGAGCGCGCCGAGAACGAGCGGCTGCGCCAGATCATCCTGGCCATGCAGCGCCACCGCTTCGGCCGCCGCGCCGAGAGCCTGCCGGAGGATCAGCTCCTGCTCGGGCTGGAGGAGGCCGAGCAGGTCGAGGCCGCGGGCTTCGCCGACGAGGAAACGGAGGCCGCCAAGAAGGAGGCCCGGAGGGCCAAGCGGCGCACGAACCGTGGTGCACTGCCCGCCCACTTGCCGCGAGTCGAGCACGTGGTCGATGTCGACAGCCTCATCTGCCCGTGCTGCTCGGGTGACCTGCATCGGATCGGCGAGGATGTATCCGAGCGCCTCGACATGGTGCCGGTGCAGTTCCGGGTGCTGGTGATCCGCCGCCCACGCTACGCTTGCCGCGCCTGCGGGGACGCGATCGTGCAGGCACCCGCGCCGGCGCGGCTGATCGAGGGTGGCCTGCCGACCGACGCTCTCATCGCGCAGGTGCTCGTCTCCAAATATGCCGACCACCTGCCGCTCTACCGGCAGGCGCAGATCTTCGCCCGCCAGGGCGTCAGCCTCGACCGCTCGACGCTGGCCGACTGGGTCGGGCGCGCCGCCTTCCTCCTCCGGCCCGTGCACGCGCGGCTGCTGGAGACGCTCAAGCGCTCGGGCAAGCTGTTTGCCGACGAGACCACGGCACCGGTGCTCGATCCGGGCCGCGGCCGCACCAAGACCGGCCAGCTTTGGGCGTATGCGCGCGACGACCGACCCTGGGGCGGGACTGATCCGCCCGGCGTTGCCTACGTGTACGCGCCCGACCGCACGGCTGGACGACCGATCGCGCATCTCTCCGGGTTTGCAGGCGTGCTCCAGGTCGACGGCTACGCGGCCTACGAGAGCTTGGCCAAGGGCGGCGCAGTGCCGCTGGTCTACTGCTCGGCGCATGTGCGTCGGCAATTCTATGATCTCGCCGCCGCCTCGCCGATCGCCACGGAGACGCTGTCGCGCTTCGCCGCGCTCTACCGGATCGAGGCCGAGATCCGCTGGTGCTCGGCCGAGGAGCGACGGGCGGCCCGGCAGGAACGAAGCCGGCCCATGGTCGAGGCGCTGGAGGCATGGCTGCGGGAGAAGCTCGGCCTCTTGAGCCGCAAGAGCAACCTGGCGGAGGCGATCCGCTACGCCCTGAGCCGCTGGGCGGGGCTGAGCCTGTTCCTCGATGACGGCCGCGTCGAGATCGACTCCAACACCGTCGAGCGGGCGATCCGACCTCTGGCCCTCAATCGCAAGAATGCGCTCTTTGCCAGATCCGACGGCGGGGGCGAGCACTGCGCGGTGATCGCCTCGCTGCTCGAGACCTGCAAGCTCATCGGCGTCGAGCCGCCGACCTACCTGGCCGACGTCATGACCCGCGTCGTCAAGGGGCATCCGCAGCGGCGCCTCGACGAGCTTCTGCCCTGGGCCTACCCGAGCACACCCACTCTCCAAGCCGTGGCCTGAGAATGCCGCGGCCCTGGTGCGTCAGTCGGATCGTGTGAACAGGGTCCGAAACAGCGCCTCGGATTGGCGCAGGCCCTCGTCGGTCAGCACCACCGACTTGGCGCGTCCGACGGGATCGGCGATGAGCCCCTTGGCGTGGAGACGGCCAAGCACCTCCCAGTCAAAGCCCTTCCAGGCCCGACGCCCGTCGTGGAGCGTCAGCCACAAAAGGGCGAGCACGGCCTCATCGATGCGCTCTTGGTCGACCAACAACGGAGCAGATTAGCACGCCGCGCTCAGATCGGGCGTGGTGCCAGTCGATCGGTTACCGTCGTTGCGGTTGGTCCCGGTCAACATCAGGCCGAGCGGCGTGCCCCTGGCGTCAACTCGGGTTCGTCCGCTCCAAAGCGATTATCACCCCGCCACCCCGTCCACGCCGTCGTGGCCGGCCACCAAAGAGGCCGATCCTCAATTAGACCGGCGGCTGATCACCGCCAACCACTCACGCCGCCGATCAGGAGCTTTTCGCGGCCTATAACTACGGAGACCTCGCCGCCCGTAGACATCGTAGAACATCGAACACTAGTTATGTTTGATACCGAACTGATGTCGGCCATACATTCAAATCAACGACTAATTTGAAACACAACTTTGCCATCAAAGGCGAATATGGGCTTTGCCGGCAGGCGAAATGGTTCAGCAATCAAATTTAACGGACGCGTATCGCCAGTGCGCGACGGCAGGTTCTCTAAAGCGAAGTCATTCGTTATAAGGCAGACCCTCGCTGCATTAAACTTCCTAGAAAGCGATATAGCTAAATCATTATTTAGGTGCTGCATTACGTCCTTGCAAATTAATAAGTCGCACTCCGGTATTTCGATGCTTGAGACATCCGCTTTTATAAAATTGATTTTCGCGGAACCGTAGACCCTTTCGTTCCTCTCCACAACCGACTCAACCACATCATAGCCAATATATTCCGAATCCCCAAAATCTAAGAACTGCGAAAATTGCCAATCGCCGCAGCCTATGTCACAGACTTTCCTAACTTTCTCTGTTCGAATGAAGTTTTGCAAAAGGCCAGCATATTGAGCGGCGCGGTTAATAGAAGAGCCTCCACCAGAACCGCCCCCCCAAATGCCGCTCTCATATATTTTCGAAAACACGTCCGTGGGCATACGCCCGTCATCGAATAGTCCATCGGGGGCGACCCACCGACCACCGTCATGATCAGCAGGAAAGTTCGCCACCAAATTAGCAGCCTCATCGGAAAAGAACTTCGAGTGCATTCTAAATTGCATTGCGTAGCAACTTACCGCTAATTTATACTGCCCGTTTTCCAGGAGGAATTTACCAATATCACCGAGACTTCTAAGCTCCGAATCTCTCAACTCGAGATCCGTCACATGGCGCTCGGATAGTCTATTTGAGGACCTTCCTCCGAACAGGCTTTTTATCCGAACGCCAACATTTGACATCTGACCACTCATCGTTATCCAAACTTCTCTTCTACAACGCCAATCGTTAGCTGGCAGAGAGGGCTGCCTTTTGCCCTGAGCCGATTTTCGGCTGTCCGACAGGTTTTCTCAAGCAGTGCAACCCAGCTTCGACTATCAGATTTCAATATACTGACTCACGGTAGAATCAACTAGACGAGGGACCAAACGTTTCGGAATGTCAAGATTGACACTCTACGCAGCCTTAGCAGAATTAATTCTCCCGTGGGCGAGAAAGAAGCGTCGAACAAAACGATATGAAGTTTGCTGACGGACGTTTTCCATTTTTTACGCGATCTACGACCCCGCAATCCGTGCCTCATCCACCCAGGCAAAATCGACCAGCCTCGCCACGAACAGAAAGTTAATACGCCACTAAATACTCCACGAATTTGCAACGAGAAACATCGCCCAGCAGAACATGCACTCTGGACATCAGTGGGAAGACTCCATCGTCGACAATGAAGCTGGGACTATATCTCCGATCTTAAATAAAGTTTACTTCTATAATTCTGAGGTGCAAATATAAAAGTTGCTCGCAAGAGTCTACGCCCTCATGTAGGCCGATTCTCCACCGCCTCCCGTAGCTGCCGATCTACGAAAGCATGACTCCAGTGAAGATCACTCAATTCAATGAGAGCATATATATGCGACTTAAGCTCGTGAGGCAAACTTGGGATATCTTCGAGAACATAACGCCCCCTACAAAGGCAATTTATCTCAAGCGATCCAAACATTTTCTCGTTGTGAGCAGGCGTCACGTGAACCCCATGAGTGCCGATGTGATTCACTCTTGAGAATGCTGGAGAAACAATAAAGAGAGGAACCGGCGCAGAGAGCGCGAAAGCATATACCGACCAATCCCATCCCCAGCTGGTATCCCAATTAGCTGGCCGCGACTGTTCGCCATCGCCTGGCGCCATCCACACTTTACTTATAAAGTTCTCCCACATGTGACGATGTGTCGCAAAGCCCAACGAATTAAACATTTTTGTTTCCACAAGTGTTTCGGGAAACCAAGGCGACGACACGTATCCTGCGGTGCCGCAAGGACCGCAAAGAAGGTTTAGCGCCATCCACGTCGACCGTTGATTACGATCATACCATTCGGTCAAATCAAGAGCGTCTGGAGATAAAATCAGATCTTCCTCGAGATACAAATTTATATCCGACCCGGCCGAGAACGTCCTATTTAGAAGCGAAAACGGATGATTTCGCACGCCGAGCACAGAACTCGTTAACTCGAATAGAGTAGTTGTGCCCCATCAGGCGCTCAGCGCAAATTTTATGAAATTCCCCTGTTTTATCAGTGGGTTCGAGACTGACCAAAATCTCCCAGCCATTTAGATCATTGCGGACAAGAGATTGTATCATCAGATCGAAAAACTCCGGTCTGTTCATAGCGGTAATCGTAATCGTCTTCTTTCTCATCTCTTTTACTCTCGTTTTGTCGTACGGATGCCGATTCTTTAAGACGACAGCGGTCACCAGGGACATCGTCGGTGGTTTAGATTTTATCGGCCGCTCGCGCCGCTGCGGATGTTGTTGAAGGCTACCAGCTGCAATAAGCTAGCCGCTGAATTTTCAGATTGACCAATCAGTCTTTTCGAGGGACATCGACGCTTGCACCTCGGAAGGGGTAATAACGCTTGGAGGCGTCGCTGCGCATCGATTATTGCTGCAGTCTGTCCACGCCAATCGTCGCGGATCACCTAACAACAACCCGGCTTATCTCCGACGCCTTTAAGTAGCTCCCTCGGTCTTGCGTCACGTCGACGTAATCTGCTGGGCTATGAGGCATCGCCGTGTCTACTATTTTGTCGCCAAGCAGACTGCTGCCTCCGGGGGCGCGATGGTGTCAAGTCAGTCAAAGTTGTAAACTCCACGCTCTGCACCCTGCCTTAACTGGCTCGACGGTCTGCGCCTCTGCCGAATGGTTGTTCCCAGCCACATCTGCCTGGAACAGATATAAATCACAGGCGCTCTCAATGGAGGTCAAGCTCTCTAGGTGGATGAGCGACGATGAGCCGTGGCGGAGAAGCACGAAGCGTTCGAGCTCCTCCGTTCGAATCTGAAAAGCACGCTCGCAGGGCAGCAGGCCGCGCAGGGCTTTCGGGGGTGGACATGACTGTTGACGTCGAGAATCATCTTTTGGTGCGCTAGAATCTGCTCGTGAGTCCCGCGGCGGTAGCGCCTGACGGTGGAGTCTTCGACAGCGCAGTTCATTCGCTGGACCTTACCAGTCGCACTGCACTGATGGGCTTCGTAGGTCGCATAAAACGTCGCGCCTGTAGCAGACGACAGCAATTACGTGCGGCCTGTAAGGACCCGTGAACCTGAATGAATATGCGCTGGATGACAGTTTTATACATCGCTTGAATAATGTAGGTCACGAACACGACCAGTGTGGCAGGGAGGTGGATAGCCATATAGCGGCCTGCTTCAGCTTTAGGCCTAGTTAAAGCTAGCTGATGGTTCCACATCAGAAGTTACCCAATGATTTCGTTTTCACGGTCTGATTTGACGCGCCCGCTTCCTTTTCGCGGTAGCGCTGCTTTTAATGCCAAATATATTAAGGCCTGGATCCGCACTACTGCAATTCGACGTAAATAGTTGGGCCTTATGTTGCACTTGATTCTTGCATTGACTATGCAAGTGGGTCTCTATCGCCCCAGCGATTCGATATCCAAAGCCTTCATACAGCTTCGAAGTTCTGAAGTTATTTTCTACATATTTTCTAACTTTATCGTAGTACTTCGCGTTGAGTTGATTACAAACATATATGATTTCGTCAATACCCTCGACAAATAGGACTCCGCGGTCATCGAAGAAATCACCGATCTTGTTGCCTCCCCAGTAGATCGGAACTACTTTCATGCGGAAGCAGTCCAGAACTTTTTCAGTGATCCAATAATCCGACTTCATGCTTTCTACAGCAACATGGTATTGATACGTAAACATTTCATCTTTTTTCTCCTAAAATTAGTGAGCTTGGCGGCCCTCCATGATGGCTTGCATATAGGTACACTGGAATATTCACGATTTCGTGCCTTCGGTCCCATAATACATGACGCAACCTATGCCCGAGCGTCCACATCTTATGCCCGATCACGGAACTTACCCCAAATTTAGAAGGAAGTAGTCCTTTTTCGTTTCGCATCCAAGGGTGCGCGAAAATAAACAGGACGGAATTGGGGAGACTTAATAGTGATTCCTTGTCCGTGAGAATTAGATCGAATTCAGCCCAGTTCATAAGGAGATATTTTTCGACGTCGTGGCCAATAATTTCAAAAGGTTCACAACAAACCACCGCAACATTGAATTTGTGTCCCGTTCTTGGGCCGCCTATTACTTTATTGTCAAAATATATAGCCGCATCGATCGCGGAACCTTCGACACCTTCTAATTTGTAGTCCCAAAAAATTTCCATTGCAAAATCCCCCTCTTACGTCACGACTCTGTTGCTTGTGGCGTACACATTTGCAGACCAATTTTTCTTTCGCGGAGCGGCGCAACCGGCTCTATTCAGAGATCACCAGCTAGAACAGAACTCGTCGAACCCAAAATATGTCGGGATGCTCCTCGGGTGGCTCCAAAACGGCAGGATTCAAGACTGTGAAGGCGCCCCTCATAGCGAATAAGTGATTTGGACGATTTAGGGTCATGAGCTCTTCATTTGATGCCAATCTTACACTCCTGGCGTCTAAGTTTCTTTAGTGCCGAAAGATTCATGGGAATGCCGCGGCTGTTTTCTCCAAGGTGTGCTCGGACTTGTTGTTGTAATTTTTATCTTAGAGTTATTCTTTACAGCTTAATCCAGCGACTTGGAACAATGTCCTTCGACTGAAGGCAGGTGTCCGCGAACCACCGTCTTGGAGCTATTACGATCTGATCGCGGTGGGTTGAAAGCCAAGCTCCCCACCAGCTGAATGAGCTATTTGCTATAATGTGATGACGGCATTTCGACATTAGCTCGATGTCACGATAATTCCGTTCTGGCCCGTTGTGCTCAATTACCGTCATCGGGCCGAACCAGGTGAGATTATCTTTGACCCAGGTGGGATCGTCGGAAAATATGAACCAATGCGCACTATCCCGTTGATTGCGATTCAGCTTGTTGAGGATTAGATCGCGCGCCTCTTTGTAGTAATTCGACGAGAGTACACCGTGTACCGCGTTCGCATTCTGATCTGTGACATAGTCTGCCCGTCGAATATGCACCGCAACCGAGATATGATTGTCGATTGAGTCGTTGGTCGCTCTGTCTCTGGGGTCGTCCGAGTCGGCAATTGGCCTAAATTGACTTAAGAGTTGTGACCTGAAATCCGCGAAATATCTTTCGCTCTGCCAGTATCCTTTCATAATACATCGATCAAAAGGTTGATTAAATCTTTCATCGTACTCTAACCCTCTTTCCAAAAAGGTTTTTCCGCTGTTCGAAAGTAACTCAATTTCATCGTTAGAGGCCTCAGAAGCTTCAATCCGCAAGTTTCCCAGAGCAAAATTGTGGAGCCGATATGTCGTATATACTGACCTATCGAATTTAAGTACTTTATTATTTTTCTTTGAGAGCGCATAGCCTGCGGCGTATTGGAATAATTGATTGCCTAGGCCGCCTACCAGTTGTACGATTATCATATATCTAGCCCCGTGATCGATCTGTCGTTTGGCTGTAGTGCCGTATTAACCTCCATCTATGTTACGGTCCAGCGTAATCGCTGTGACAGGCTTGTCGTCCTTACGTACGGTTCGATTAAGCATCTTCAGGTTCTCGCGGTGGTATGGCGGCGTTTGTGCCAGATGTTTGGTCCCGGCATTTGGTGGAGCGGGATTGACCTGAAGCGGCTGGGCTCGGCGGACCATGCTTTGCAGATGGCCTCGTAGGGCGTGAGACCACGCAGGGTCTTCAGGCGGCGGCCAAAGTTGTAGGCCCTGACGAAGTCGGCCAGGTGAGCGCGAAGCTGCTCGTGGCTGTCGTAGTGGTAGCGTTTGACGGTCGCGTCCTTGATGGTGCGGTTCATTCGCTCGACCTGACCGTTATCGGGCATGATGGCCCCAGTGCCCTCGCGTTCTGCTGATCGTCAGATGAGCGTTATGGTGAGCCCATCCGGGACACGGGGCACCGGGAGCACGCGAGTGCGGGCAGGCCGACGCTTGTACCATGGGCTGCGAGCCCGAGCCGTTATTTGGCCGCCCCTGCGGCTCGCCCGGATGCGCTGCGAGCGCGGATCCGTAGTTGCCGTGTTGCCCGCCAGCTCCCGTGAACGAGGCACGAGGAGACAGGCTCATGCGAGTTGTGGGATTGGACATCCACCGCATCTTCGCCGAGGCGGTGCTGCTGGATGATGGAGCGGTCCGACGTCTTGGCCGGATCGGCATGACGCGCGATCACCTGACGGCGTTCGCTAAGTCACTGACCCATGACGACCACGTCGTGGTCGAGGCGACGGGCAACGCCAGCGCGGTCGCCGAGGTGATCCGGCCGCATGTCGGCCGGGTCGTGATCGCCAACCCCCGCCAGGTGCGCCTCATCGCGGAGGCGCGGATCAAGACCGACGTGATCGACGCCACCGTGCTGGCCCGGCTCTATGCCAGCGGGTTCCTGCCCGAGGTCTGGATCCCAGACGAGGCGACGCTCGGTCTGCGGCGCCAGGTGACGCGCCGCACGCAGATCGTACGGCAACGGACGCGGCTCAAGACCATCGTGCAGTCGATCTTGCACGCGCATCTCGTGCCGCCTTGTCCGCATGCCGATCTGTTTGGGCCGCGCGGGCGGACCTGGCTCCTGGCGCAGCCAGTGCCGCCGGACGAAAGCGATGCGATCACCCGGCATCTGCGCGAGTACGACCGGCTGAGCGAGGACCTGAAGGTCGTCGAGCGTGAGCTTGCTCGGGCGGCGCGCACCGACGCGAACGTCACGCGGCTGATGACGATCCCGGGCGTCGATATGGTGGTGGCCGTCGGGCTCATTGCCGCGATCGGACCCGTGGCACGGTTCTCCGGTCCAGATCGCCTCGTTGCCTATCTCGGGCTGAACCCGAGCGTACATCAGTCTGGCTCTGGCAAGCCGCGGCATGGGCGCATCACAAAGCAGGGCAGCACGCACGCGCGCACCATGCTGGTGGAGGCGGCTTGGCAGGCGGTGCGAGGACCCGGGCCGCTGCGCGCCTTCTTCCAGCGCGTATCCGCACGACGCGGACCCCACATCGCCGCGGTGGCGGTCGCGCGCAAGCTTGCGGTGATCATCTGGCACCTGCTCACGCGGGGCGAGGATTACGCGTGGGTGCGTCCAGCGCTGCACGCCAAGAAGCTGCGCGAGTTGGAACTGCGTTCGGGTGAGCCGGCTCGGCGCGGCCAGCGCGGGTCAGCCTACGCCTACAACCTGACCCGCGTGCGCCAGGAAGAACGGCGACGCGTCGAGCAGGCGGAGGTTGCCTATCGCGGCTGACCGAAGGCTGGAGCCGACGTGGACGGCGGGTGCCCACGGGCGCCGCAAAGGAGGAGCGACTATGAGGACGGCGCGGCCGGGCTTGCACCTCAAACCCGGCTCTTCGTCACGTGGTCACCCGTGGGCGGCAGAAAAATAGCACGATCCGCGAAGAAAGGGGCTGTTCAACCTCATCCGTCGTCCACGGATGCTTCGGCTTGGTCGTGCGGTGATCGATCCCGGCCTTGGCGCAGGCGTACTCGAAGGCGTGGGCCCACACTGGCTCGCCCTCGGCGAGGGCCTCGACGATCAGAGGGACGGCCGAGCCAACCGCGCCCGGCGTCGTGAACTGGATGCCGTTGTCGGTCAGGACAGTGTGCACCCGATAGGGCACCGCTTCGATGAGATGACGGAGGAAGTCGCCCGAAACGCGCGTGGTGGCCTACTCGTGCAGCTCGACGAAGGCGAATTTGGACGTGCGATCGATGGCCACGAACAGGTGGAGCTTGCCCTGTTCCGTCCGGACCTCGGCGATGTCGATGTGGAAGTAGCCGATCGGGTAGCTCTTGAATTTGCGCCTGTCGGGCTTGTCGCCGTCGACCTCCGGCAGGCGGCTGATGCCATGGCGCTGAAGGCAGCGATGCAAGGACGAGCGCGTAAGGTGCGGGATCGTGGCCTGGAGCGCGTAGAGGCAATCGTCGAGCGGCAGGAGCGTGTGGCGCCGGAAGGCGACCACGACCGCCTCGTCCTCGACCGATAGGACGGTCGACAGCGGCTCCTTCGGGCCAGTCGGCACATCGGCCACCGAGGTGCGCCGCTTCCACTTCGCGACCGTTTTCTGGTTGATCCCGTAACGGGCGGCCAGCGTCCTTAGGCTCGCTTCACTCTGCTGTATCGCTCGACGGATCGCCTTCGTCGTGGTGCAGCTCCCATGGAGAACCTGGCCCATAACGCATCCCTCCATTCCGCCGTGAAAAGTGCACCATCAAAGCCCGGGATCAAACACACCCGAAGGCGCGCGCCTGGCTGGTGCAACATCCGTGCTGGATATTCCACTTCACCCTGCCTCCCGTTCGTGGATTGACGCAGTCGAGGACTTCTTTTCGCCCGCGCCCAACGGCGGCTGCGGCGTGGCAACTTCAGCGGGATCGTTGATCGTCAGGCCGCGATCAAACGCTTCATCGCCAAGCACGACGGCACGCCAAAGCCCTTCGTCTGGAGCGAGCCAGCCGCCGCTATCCTCGATGCTGTGAACGGCGCCGCTGCACCATCCGTTCGACTCAGTGCATTAGCTAACATCTCGACGCGAAGTCTGCAGCATGCTAGCCGGCGCATGAGGCGGTCTGTCGTCCGAGAGTTGGCCGGAGGGATCCCGCGAAGGGCGGAAGCTGTCTAGGACATCCCGTCACCTCAGAATAATGAGGTCAGGTTCCTCAGCTACTTGGCCAAGGCTCGTATCGCGGCTAGGTCGTGCCAGTCGCGTTGGCTCACCTCGTGGGTCCGTGCGTCACGGACACCAAGCCTGGCGGAGTTCTCATATGAAGGCAGTGATCTTGGCGGGCGGCCTTGGAACGCGCCTGTCCGAGGAAACCGGGACGCGTCCCAAACCGATGGTCGAAATCGGTGGGCAGCCGGTCCTTTGGCACATTATGAAAAGCTTTTCCGCTCATGGGGTGCGTGAATTTGTGATCTGTCTTGGATACCGCGGCTACATGATAAAGGAATTTTTCTGAATTACAGACTCCATCTTTCCGATGTAACCGTCGAGACTGGATCCGGCGCAGTCGAATTCCACCGGAGCGGTGCGGAGGACTGGAGTGTTTCGCTGATCGAGACCGGGGCCGAGACCATGACCGGCGGCCGACTCAAGCGCGTTCGGCCCTATCTTGGCACTGAGCCGTTCTTCATGACCTACGGCGACGGCGTCTCCGACGTCGACTTGACCGCGCTTGCTGCCTTCCACAAGGCCCATGGCAGGTTGGCTACTTTGACCGCCGTGGCCCCCCCGGCCGATTTGGGGCTCTGGAACTCTCAGGCGATGCGATCCGCAGCTTCCGCGAGAAGCCGGCTGGCGATGGCGCTGTGATAAACGGCGGCTTCTTCGTTCTCGATCCACGGGTGCTCGACACCATCGCTGGCGATGCCACAGTATGGGAGAACGAGCCGCTGGAGCGACTGGCCCACGAGGACCAGCTCCAAGCTTACCGGCATGACGGCTTTTGGCAGGCAATGGATACGCTCCGCGACAAAAACCAGCTCGAGGCGCTTTGGGCGGCCAAAGCTGCCCCGTGGAAAATCTGGGCGTAAAGGCTCCCATGCCCGGCGCAACCGCATCGCGCGCACTGAATCCCGATCCTGGCTTCTGGGCCGGCCGGTCGGTGCTGATCACCGGCCATACCGGTTTCAAAGGCACGTGGTTGAGCCTGTGGCTCGCTCGCCTCGGCGCCCGGGTCACTGGCTTCGCGCTGGCGCCCGAGACCCAGCCGAGCCTGTACACACTGGCCGATTTGCCAGGCCGGATCGATAGCCAGATCGGCGACGTGCGGGATTTCGCCGGGCTTTCCGCGTGCATGGCAGCGGCGCAGCCTGAAATCGTCCTGCATCTCGCTGCCCAGGCGCTAGTGCGACCTTCGTACATCGATCCAGTCGGCACCTACGCCAGCAACGTCATGGGCACGGTCCACCTGCTGGAGGCGGTACGCGCCTGCCCGTCGGTGCGGGCAGTGGTAATCGTCACCAGCGACAAGGCCTACGAGAACCGCGAGTGGGTCTGGGCCTATCGTGAGGACGAGCCGATGGGCGGGCGCGATCCCTATTCCAACTCGAAGGGCTGCGCCGAGCTCGTCACCAGCGCCTACCGCGCTTCGTTCTTCGGCGAGGATGGTCATCCCGCGAAGATCGCGAGTGCCCGGGCCGGCAACGTCATCGGCGGCGGTGATTGGTCGCTGGATCGCCTGGTTCCGGACGTCGTGCGCGCCTTCGGGCGCGGCGAGCCGCTCGAGATCCGCGCGCCCGGTGCCGTGCGGCCCTGGCAGCACGTTTTGGAGCCGCTTTCGGGCTACCTGCGCTTGACCGAGGCACTTTGTGGGGAGCACGGCGTGCGCTACGCGGAAGGCTGGAACTTCGGACCAGCGGACGCGGATTGCCGACCAGTCTCCGATGTGGTCGCTGGCCTCGCCGGCGGCTGGGGTGAGGGAGCGACGTGGCGTCTCGCCGCCGGCACACACCCGCACGAGGCAACCTTCCTCAAGGTCGACGCCTCAAAGGCGCGCGCGCATCTTGGTTGGGATCGGCGGCTGCGACTCACGGAGGCGCTGGATTGGACTGGGGCGTGGTACCGCGCGCAGGCAAAGGGTGCGGACGCAGCCGCGCTGACACTTGAACAGATCGCGCGCTACGAGGCGCTGGTGGGAGCAGAGGATTTGGCATGAGCACGACGGGCACCCCTCCGGCATCCGCGAGCCGGGGCTGCTGCCGCGCGTGCAGCGCCCCCTTACGCGCACCGTGGCAGATCTCGGCCTATCGCCGTTAGCCAATTCCTACGTGCCTCCCGACAGGGCAGGGCGGGGAGAAATGGTCTACCCGCTCCACGCCTACGTCTGCGAGCGTTGCTGGTTGGTGCAGCTCGAGGCGTTTGAAAGCCCGGAGCACATCTTCTCAGATTACGCTTACTTCTCGGGCTTCTCGGCTGGCTGGCTGCGCCACGCGGAACGCTACGTCGCCGCGATGGTTGAGCGCTTCGGGCTGGGACCAAGTAGCAAAGTAGTCGAGGTGGCCAGCAACGACGGCTACCTGCTGCAATACTTCGTCGCCCGCGGCGTGCCGGTGCTGGGGGTCGAGCCGGCGGCCAACGTCGCGGCCGTGGCGCGGGAGAAGGGTGTACCCAGCGAGGTCGCATTCTTCGGCGAGACCACAGCCGAACGGCTACTCGCCGACGGGCACGGCGCCGACTTGATGGCGGCCAACAACGTGCTCGCACACGTGCCCGACATTCTTGATTTCGTGGCCGGTTTCCGGGTGCTTCTGAAGCGTGACGGCGCTGGCACCTTCGAGTTCCCGCACCTCCTGCGAATGATCGAGCACAAGCAGTTCGACACGATCTACCACGAGCACTTCTCCTACCTATCGCTGGGCGTGGTCTCCGGCATCCTGGAGCGGTCGGAATTGCGTGTGTTCGACGTCGAGGAGTTGCCGACGCACGGCGGGTCTCTTCGCGTGTTCTTCTGCCACGCCGAGGGGCCACACGCGCAGACACCGGAGGTGACGCGGGTGCTCGCTGACGAGCAGGACGGCGGTCTATTCTCGACCATGGACTATGGGCGGTTTGCCGATGACGTGGTTGAGATCAAGTGCGCGAGCCTGGAGTTCTTGATCGGCCAGCGCCGGGCGGGCAAGCGGGTCTGCGGCTATGGGGCGGCGGCTAAGGGCAATACCTTCCTGAACTATTGCGGAATCGGCCCGGAACTTGTCCAGGCAGTGGCCGACCGCTCGCCGCACAAGCAGGGCACTCTCCTGCCCGGCAGCCGGATCCCGGTGATCTCGCCGGAGGCGCTGTTGGAGTTGCGACCAGATTTCGTACTGATCCTGCCCTGGAACCTAAAGACTGAGATCATGCAGGAGATGGCCGGAATCCGCGCCTGGGGCGGGCGGTTCGTCACCGCCATCCCAAGCCTCACGCTAGAGTGAACCACGTGATCTTCGAGGATTTGCCGTTCGCGGGGGCCTACCGGATCGGCCTCAGCCCGCACGCGGATGAGCGCGGCTTCTTCGCCCGTACGGTTTGCGAAGACACGCTAGTCAAGCACGGGTTGGTGGGTCACTTCAAGCAGTCAAGCGTGTCGTTCAACCTGAGGCGCGGCACGGTTCGGGGTATGCACTACGCGATCGCGCCGCACGCAGAGACCAAGCTTGTGCGCTGCACGATGGGGGCGATACACGACGTGATCGTCGACCTGCGCTGGAGCTCGCCGACCTATCTGCGATCCGTCGGAGTTGAGCTGTCCGCCGAGAATCGGATGGCACTCTACATTCCAGTGGGCTTCGCGCACGGCTTCCAGACGCTTCAGGACGAGACGGAAGTGCTCTACATGATCGACCGCCTTTACGTTGCCGAAGCGGCCCGCGGCATCCGGTGGAACGACCCAGCTCTCGACGTGGTCTGGCCAGAGCCGGTGACGGTGACCGCCGAGCGCGACCTCGCCTTCCCAGCCTGGACCAGCGCAGACGCGCTCGATTGAGTTTGAGCGTGCGGCGCATCGTCCTCACCGGCGCGACCGGCTTCGTTGGCACCCGTGCGATCCCGGCGCTCCAGGCTCGCGGCTACGAGGTGCACGCGCTCGGCCGCCGACCGCCGTCCGGAGCCGTGGCCTACCATCAAGTCGACCTGCTCGACACGAATGCGGTACGCGGTGCCATGTTTGCGATCGGGGCAAGCCACTTGTTGCATTTGGCTTGGTACGCCGAGCCGGGCCTGTACTGGCATTCGCCAGCCAACCTCGACTGGGTCGCCGCTACGCTCGCGCTGGTCCGTGTCTTTCGTGAGGCTGGCGGTTTACGCGCGGTGTCGGCTGGCACCTGTGCAGAATATGCCTGGGGTCCTGAGCGGCTGCGTGAGGATGGGCCTTGCGTCCCAGCCACCCTGTACGGGGCCGCCAAGGATGGAACCCGGCGCGTTCTGGCGGCCTACGCGAGCGAGAGCGGATTGTCCTTCGCGTGGGGTAGGCTATTTTTCCTGTACGGGCCAGGGGAGAAGTCGGGTCGCCTGGTAAGCGACGCATTCCGAGCCCTCGCGTCAGGCGAGCGTTTCGCCACCAGCCATGGTCACCAGCGCCGTGACTTCAGCCACGTTGCGGACGTGGCCGAGGCATTCGCGGCTTTGGTCGATACGACAGTCACAGGTCCAGTCAACATAGGCTCGGGTGCGGCTGTGCCGGTTCATACGCTCCTGGCGCGGATCGGCCGGCTGACCGGCCGACTCGAGCTGATCGATTTTGGCGCCCGCCTGCTCGCGAAGAGCGAGCCCACGAGCATTGAGGCTGACGTCGCACGCCTGCGTGAGGAGGTCGGTTTTTACCCCAGCTATGATCTTGACAGCGGCCTTGCCCACACTCTTGCCGCGACCACGTAAACCCGAGAACCAAGGCCGGAGCACCGGGATTAGTGCAGCAACAATTTACTGCGTGATGGGATCGGCGGCTCGCCGGATCGGTGATCTCATCGGGGCGGGTGTGAGCTAGGCCAGGTCAGGCTATTCCGCATCATACCACCTGATCTGCGCCTGCCGCCGTCGTTCCGAGCGCCTCCGTAACCTCGACCGCGAGCGCCTCCGCAACCCGTTCACGCCCTTCTACTGTATAGTGGACGATGTCGGTGAAGATCTCGCGCTGTTCATTCTCGAAGACCCGACCCATGTCTCGCACGGCAAAGCCCGGCCTGATCAACGGACTTTCAGCGAGATCGCGTAAGACCCGCTCAAATCGGCCATACTGCTGATCGAGGTACTTCAAGAAATCTTTGGAAGCCGCCTTCTGTTCAGCACCGACCAAGATCGTTTTGCGGATCACCGATGGCTGAAGAATGAACCGGATCGGCGCGTCCACGCCCCGCGACAAGCGGGCGAGCCGCTTGGCTGACAACTCGAATTGTCGCACGACCTCCCATTCCCAGGGTTCGCTTTGCCATTGCAGGAGAGTCCTCAGGTTATGCAACCGATTGAAGATCTCTTCCTGCATGTCCTCGTAGGAAAATTCCGCAGCCTCCATAACCGACGGATTGGGGTCGAATAGATATTCAGCTAGGCATTCCGTCACGAAGTGGTTGAACGGGATGCCGGGGCGCGGATCGAAGCTCCAGGGCTGGAAGATATCGGTCGCCCCGCCGACGACTAGGATGACGTCCGGTTGGAGGTCAGCGAGCCGCATCGTGATCAGGGCCGTCATCTGATTCAGGCAGGCGGATATTGCCCCAAAATTGTAGACTCGCGCGCCCGCGCCGTGCGTCCGTCTCAGTGCCGCCTCCAACAGCCCTGGGACTGTGTCGGCGATCGTGTGACCTTCGACCATCGTGCTGTCGCCGACTACGAACACCCGCAACGTCTCCGAGGCGGGCCGCGCGTCTGCGTGCACCGCATTGCGGTACCCGAGCGCGTCGTAGCTCCACCCATTCTTTGCAACCTGCTTCCCGGGCTTACCGGCGAACTGGGTGTAGGGCGCGGGATAGCGGCTATCCGGGCTGAAGTAGGGAAACATATCGAGAAAGCGTTTACGGCGCGCGCTCCGCTCTTGGTCCGTCTCAGGCTCGGCCATGCTCATCGCTCCATGAAGCTCTCAGTCGATATGCCGGTGCCGGTCGGCATGCTCCTGGCCATTCTGGCCGACCGACGCCATGGGACAGGGCCTTCGTCAGGATGCCACCTGCTGCCCCCGCGGATCGGGAAAGATCGCCCCGTCCGGCCACAAAGATTTCGCCTAGCGCGGCAGAGCTTCCGCTGCGACCCCACCCGCGGCTCCCTCGCCATCTTCGGGAAACGACCGCCGACGCCATTTACATCCTTAGCCGGCCGGTGCGGCGTTTGAGAGGCTCGCGGAGCTTGCAAGCGGCGGTGTCGCAGAGGGTCAGCGCGCTCATACCCGTTCGTTCCGCCAGGAAGGCACCCGGCGAGATGCCGGCGGGATGCCGGCGGGATGCCGGCGGGATGCCGGCGGGATGCCGGCGGGATGCCGCCGGCCGGTGGACGGGCTCGAGCTTAGGCAGTACCCTGAATCTATGTCGAGCGAACAGATCGAGAGGGCCATCGCAACCCTGCGCGCTGCCGGACACCTCATCGAGGCCATCCCGGGAATCGCGGGCGTGTACCGGGTCGATGAACGCGGTGCCCGGACGGACGAAGAGCTGCTCGCGATGGTCGCCCAACTGGGGCCGCCGGGAGACCCAGAGCCAGCGGATGAGGCCGCTCGAAGGCTCTGAGCGGTTCAATAACGCCTCTTGGCCATGGCGTTAGCGGCCTAGCCCAGACGCCCAACGGTATCGCGACTGTTTGTCACCTCTGATCGTTGGGGGTGGTTCGCGGTCGCGAGCAGCGATTTTTTTAGTACCTCAGCCCTCTCGAAGGAGGATGCTGGGACGGCTCAGGGGAGGGCTGGCGCCCCCTGATCGCGGCCCACGCGCCCCTGAATTTCCATCAGACCAGACCTGATCGACGATCGCCACCCTCAGCCTACCTGAACCTGGACAGATTCGCGTGATCCGGCCTATTCAGAGCAGAATAGCGCCCGACGCATACAATCGGCGATTGTGAAAGATGGCCAGTTCTCGCCTTCCCGCACGAGAATTGCTGATCGAGTCGGACTTACCTGACTTGCGTATGAGCGGGGATTAGGTTCTGAGATGCTAGAAGCTTTGGTGCAGATGGGCCATGCTGGCCACGAGGTGGAGAGCGTTCTCCACGTTGGAGCGAACGAGGGTCAGGAGCGGAACGACTACGCGGCGAGCGGGGCTAGCCCGATCCTGTACGTCGAGCCGGTCGACAGCGCCTTCGCGATCCTTCAGGCCAACCTCGCCGACATGTCGTTCCATAAGCCTATCCGGGCGGTCTGCGCCGAGCGGGTGGGCGAGGCGGTGCAGTTCAACGTCGCCAGCAACGGCGGGCAGTCTTCGAGCTTGTTCGCCCTGGGCGCGCACGCCGAGCACCATCCGGATATCGTCTACACGGGTGCGCAGCCCATGATCACGACCACGGTCGATCAAATCGTGGCCGAGCATTGCGCGGGTCGGGTGCCGAACCTTCTGGTGATCGATGCGCAAGGGGCGGACCTTCGGGTTCTACAGGGCGCGCGTGAGAGCCTGTACGCGGTGGACGGGGTGTACGTCGAGGTCAGCGAGCAGCCCCTCTACGAGGGCGGTTGCACATACCGCGAAGTCAGCGAGTTCCTGACGGCCTTCGGTCTGTCCCCGCGATGGCTGTCGATGGATCGATGGGGGCATGGAGAAGCATTTTATTCTCGGCCGCAACGTGAGGCGGAGCCGCTACCGGCGTACGACGGCAACCTCGCTCTGAACCGACCGGCAACGCAGAGCAGTTTCGGGGAGTGGTCGTACTTCCACACCGCCAAGGGTCCCGGGGGCGCAGTCAACGGCGAGCTCACGGGCCAGTTCGGGTTCCATACCGACTTCGAGGACAAGCCGTGGTGGCAGCTCGACCTGGAAGCGGTTCATCCGCTGAACGAAATACGGATCTTCAACCGCATGGATTCCGGACGTGAGCGCTCGCGTACGCTGCAGGTGCTGCTCTCCCGCGACGGCGAGGCATGGGACCTTGTGCACGACCAAGCCGGCCAGACCTTCGGCGGCGCGACTACAAAGCCGTTGCGGGTGATGCTCAAGGGGATGCCAGCGCGCTACGTGCGTCTCCAGCTCACAGAGCACGCTGCCTTCCACCTCGATCAGGTTCAGGTGTTCTAAGCGCGTTCGTCCGCAACGACGAAGGCCCGGAAGCGGCAAGCCGACGTCTGCTGCGTAGCCGTCCATCGACGCTTCCAGCAGACTGCGCCCCCAGACACGGCCCCACGGCCCTTCTCACTTGTCCAAGCCCAGCACCTTCCGCACTGCGGTCAGCAAGATGTGATGCTGTACGGCCGCCGGGCCTTCATCCGGGATCGTTCGGGCAGCTTCGGCGATCAACGCCCGGAACTTGCGCCGCTGCAGCCCCCGCCAGCCTATGCTCGCCAGCAGGGCGGTCAGCGTGACCTCTGTGGCCTCTGCACGGGCGTTGGCTTCTGCCAGCGCCCCGTCGCGCACATCGAGCAGAGCAGCCTTGGTCTCCGCCAGTTCCGCGCGTAGACCTGCGATCTCCGCTCTCAGCTGGGCCTCTCGCGCCAGCGCTGCCCGAGACTCTTGAACGCCTTCATCCCGGGCGCGGGTCATGGACCGTGCCACCGATCGAGCAGCCTCCCGCTCTGCAATGAGGGTGTCTTCGCGCGCGAAGGTACTCTTGAAACGCGCCTGCAGCTCCACAATCATCGCAAGCAGATGCAGTTCCTGCGCGTGCGCGACCTCCCTTCTGAACAAGATCATCTCCACGCGTTTATTACGCTTCCATCCCGGGCCGAGACATGCGTCCCGGACCAGCGGGAAACCTGCTCCACCAACGCTCTTCAAAAAGCAATCGCGGGTGCCTCGGCTGTTCGAGTGACCTCCGCCCGTTCAATGCGACGTTGGAGCCGTGGGAGTCGCAGGTGCTAGCAATGGCAAAAACCCGTCGCCTTGTCAGGCGCACCCGGCCGGGGACATCCTGTGATGCTCTCGATTTTCTCCTCTGCGGAGTCATCCCGTGTCGGCCGACGCGGCTACCTTTCGAGCGCCGCCAGGAGAACGGGCTCCATGACCGCATAACCCGCCGGAGTGAGATGGAGCCCGTCCTCGCTGTATTCCGGTTGCAGACTACCGGAACGCGAGGCCAAGACCGTATGATAATCTACGTAAATCGCACCCGTGCTTGCGGCATGATCGCGGAGCCACGCGTTCATGGCCGCGATCTCATCGCGTGGATCGATATCGCCCCAGATTAACCAATCGGCGGGCGTGAGCGATCCGACCCAGGTCTGCAGGCCGCGTGCCCGAGCCTCGGCGAGCATGGCGGCGATGTTGCCCCGCGGATC
Organism: Methylobacterium phyllosphaerae; assembly: GCA_050632685.1. Lineage (GTDB taxonomy): Bacteria > Pseudomonadota > Alphaproteobacteria > Rhizobiales > Beijerinckiaceae > Methylobacterium > Methylobacterium phyllosphaerae_A. The sequence continues at coordinate 1,061,538 of JBOEFT010000002.1, read as the reverse complement.
CATGTCCTCACCGTGCGCCGCGCGGTGTGCGACGTCGTTGATCCCGCACAGGATGTGGACGCCCGCAGGCCGCGTCTCCGCGATCGCCGGCGCGAGCCGAGCCCGTACCTGACCGGACATCTCGCCGCCGACGCCACGATTGATGAACCCATGCTCGATGAACAGCTCTGTGCGATGCATGCCCCAGAGGGCAGTGATCGAGTCTCCCATGAACAGGATCGAACCTCGCGGCTCCAGGCCAACCGTGACCGCGGGAGAGGGCTGAGCGCGGACCGATCTTCGCTGCAACGAAGCGCAGAATCATGCGGAGCAGGTTCATGCAGGACGTCGTTCGGCGAGCCGGCCTCTTGAAGCACGACACTGTACGCCGATGGGGCTGATCGCGCCAAGAAGTCGACCTTAGTTCGCATCCAGGGGTCGGCATCAGCGACAGAAGGGCCTCGGAACGGAAGATCGAATCCTCGAATTTTACCATATGCCCGCAAGGCCGAGAGCCATGCCGAGAACCTGCCTCCAACGCGAGTTCTCCAGCTCGCCCGCCGGCGCAGATTTAGCCGTCCCGCAGATGCGGCCGCAAAGCCTCGACGCGCCTCAGCTCAACTCCACGGACCACGTCCATCTAGCCGCAACGCTCGATAAGCATGCTGCAGCGTCGCGCCAAAGCGTCCGTTTTGAGTGTCACCCCAGAACGGCGATGATCCCGCACTGAACCGATCGGCGCCGCTGAGCAGCTTCTGCGAGGAGCCATACCACCGGACGCCGCCGGCCATCAGTGGATTGACGCCCCGCGCATTGGCCAACCAAGCTATCGCAGCTTAAGAACGCGCATAGGCTCCGAACGATAAACGGGGTCGGAACCACGGCCGCAAGGTACGTTCACCAGAAGGGACAAACGATGGGGGGTACGACAGCGCAGGACCTTTCTGAAGACCTCTTCGCGAGACTATACCGCTCCGAGCTTGGAATTCAGTTTTTAGTCAAGGAGTGCGAAACGAAGGATGCGGATCTCAAAAGATTATCAGACGAGATTTCCGAACTTCAAATGAGAGAAAGAATTCTTGAAGAAGAGAACGTGCAACTCAAGAAGGCGATCTTGTCGGCACAGCAATTTTATCCAGAGGCTTCGGCGTGGGAAGAACGAATAAAAACCTCCGATGCTGTGCTGGATGCTGTTGCCAAGAGTCTTCGCCCGCTCGGACTCGACAAGAAGAAATTTCGCCGCGCAATATCTGAAATTAGCCGACTATTGCCAAATGACGGACCTCAAGCCTCACGTCATGCCTTGTTACTTAATGCGACCAGGAAATTTTTGGCGCGCGGAATTTGATAATTTCTCACTTTCTAGACGCTACGGAGATTGCCGTGCGGCCGGTCATTTTTCCAATCGCACGTCCGATATTTTATCTACTTTTTCTGACGTGAGCGGCCCAATAGCGGGTCCGTGAACATCCCGGACACCGTTACGGATCGACCAAGGGATCAAGCCGAAAATGGAAACCGAACTTTTGACAACCTTTATGTCAATCCTTGGAATTAGAGAGAAGTTAGAGACACGACCTCACCTTTACTCAGACGAGTTAAATTTTCTTTCTTTCGCTGCAAAATACGCTCCCTATTCAAATTCACAGGCTCTTCAAGATCTATGGGTTTTGTATGAGACGCAGGAAAAGCGCCATGGCTATTTCGTTGAGTTCGGCATTTGCGATGGAAAAACATTAAGCAACACACTTCTCCTGGAGAAAATGTTCGGCTGGCAAGGCGCAGTCGCCGAGCCGGGCAGGATCTGGCACAAGAAACTTTATGCTAATCGCTCTTGCTTTATATCGAACAAATGCATCTACAAAAAAGGCGGATTGACTTTAAGTTTCCATGAGACAGATGTTACCGAACTTTCTACCCTCGATAGTTTTGTGGATTCAGATTTCCAGTCTTCACACAGAACGGGCGGGGCGCGCTACGATGTTGAAACGATATCACTAGCCGATTTCTTGGCGTCGGCCAAATCTCCAAAAGATATAGACTATATGAGTATCGACATTGAAGGAGGGAGTTCGACGTTCTGCATAGCTTCGATTTTTCGCAATACAACATTAAGCTCATCAGCATTGAGCATAATTATTCCGAAAAACGCCAGAGCATTTATGACGTACTCAGCCAGTGGGGTTATCGGAGGAAATTTAGCACCTTTTCGATGTTTGACGACTGGTATGTCAAGTGTAGCGTAGCTTAACCGGCCCACGATTCGGAGAGATCATGGCCACGCAAAATGCCCTTCCCACCGTTGACACGATGATCGAGATATTTGCACTTATGGGTGCTGGCAGCGCTCTTGGACTGCAAGTCAGGGAACTCACACGGCGCATCCATATGGCCCGGCAGGAACTTGAATGGACCGCGGATGTCGCTTTAGCCGCGAGCAAAATGCGCGCGATGGCCGCGATCTACGCGATGAGATACGTTTCTGATGATGGGTGCGATGCGTTGCGCGCGCGCAATGAAATTCATCTGAATAAATTGCGAGCGGCATTCATCGAGTTCCGGGCTCACATCGAACGTCAAGGAGTCTCGACCAGCCACGCGGCTCCATGATGAATTAGGACCGAGGTCAAGGGATGCGGCGGCCACTCATCCGTCCACGTTAGCTTCACCGAGCGTCCACAAAACAGCATAGTCTTTGTTGAGGATCGCAAGCTGGCGCGTCGCCATGCGCAGGAGGTTGCGCCAGACCGGGAGCGGGCGGAATCCTAGAGAGACGCCGACGGACTTTTCGACGGCACGGACAGCTGTTTCGGTACAGTCCTTGGCGATATGGGCATGGCCGTCGCTGTAGCGCCGCTTCAGCGACCCGTCGCTCGAATGATAAACTCTCGGGATCGCGACGAATGTGTAGCCGGCTTGTTGGACATGTGACTTCAAGGCTTCGTCGAGCAGGAACCAAGCCACGAGCCGTTCGGCCAACGTGCCGACGTTGGGCAGTATAGGATTCGGCACCAGCGGATCGATGGGCGGAACAAGGCCCATAACGCAGATTCGCGGTCGATACGAAAGTTGGCTGGCTGCGTCGGTAAGAGCTTTGACGTACCGCGTCGCCAGATCATCGGCTTCGGCCTGAAGAGACAACCCTTTCGAAGCTGCGATCGGCAGCATGTGGCAGCGAACATCAACTTCGCCGAAGACGAAAATAATGACATCATCTTGCTCAAACTCGATCTGCTTGAGCATATCAGTGACGCCATCGCGGCCAATGCGATGCATAGTGCGCCCAGGAATACAATGAAGGATGGTATTCTCAGTCCTCGCGAACAGATAATTGCCGTGGCTATCGCCAAATATATGCGCGCGCATGCTTCCACACTCACAAGACAGGAACCTCGTAAAAGATTTTGCCCGCCGGAAATGTGATCAAAACACAACACCGCAGCAGATATGCAGGACGGCTGTGATTGAAAAATGGTCTGTGTATCACTCATCGCGCAAGAAGTTCATCAAGAGGGCTGATGCCTTTCGCCGGTTTCGGCGCGGCCGTCATGATCAGATGAGCTCGATCCATCCAGCGCCACGTCTGGAGAACTGACTCCGCTACACCGCTCTTGCGGCGAGGAAAGCCGATATGCTCGCGCGATCACGACCGCAGCGCCGCGCGAACCATACTCTGTCTGACCGAACAGGCAGCATCGGTCGCGAAATCTTCGATGCATGTCCATCGGTGAGGTCATGTGGATCGATGCGGCCGCCTCACCGAGCGCTTATCGCCGGTGCGTCCGATGAGCCCTGTCCGCCTGCAGGCAGGCCGGGAGCTTTGTTATCAAGGCCTACCGTCTCCTGAGCGCATGCCTGGCGTCACCGTACCGCCACCTTCGGATGGCCACCGTCCGCGCTCTGTTAATTGAAGGGACGCTGGATGGCCTTCTTGCACGACCTGCCGATCACCGACCTGATCGCGCATTACGGCTACCTCGCCATCTTCGTTATCATCACACTGGAGAGCGCCGGCCTTCCTCTGCCCGGTGAAACGGTCCTGCTTACGTCGGCCGCCTACGCCGGCAGCACCGGCAACATCAACATAGCTGTCGTCGTGGCTATCGCGGCAGCCGCCGCGATCCTGGGCGACAATGCCGGCTACTGGGTTGGCCGCCGGTGGGGCCTCCCGCTACTCCTCCGCAAGGGCCACCTCATCGGCCTCGACCATGGACGCCTCAAGCTCGGCCAATACCTGTTCCGCCAGCACGGCGGGAAAATCGTGTTCTTCGGCCGCTTCACCGCGATGTTGCGCGCCTACGCGGCGGTGCTCGCTGGCGTGAACAGGCTCGACGCGCGCCGCTTTTTCGCCTTCAACGCGCTCGGCGGGGTGGCCTGGGCGTCGATCATGGGCTTCGGCGCATTTTTGTGCGGCCGTTCGATCGAGAACGTCATGGGTCCGGTCGGTCTCGGGCTGCTGGCCTTCGTCCTGCTCGGGGCTGTGGCGCTGTGGCTGTTCATGCGCCGGCACGAGGCGCAACTGATGGTTGCCGCGGAGGCTGCGATCCCAGGTCCATTGGCCGAAGGGTTTGACGAAGCCGTTTCGCTGTCGCGGACCGAACAAGCTCGAACGACGTCAGACGTGTCGGATCCGATCAGCGCTCGCGTGGCCGATCCCCAGAGCCCACCCGAAGCGCATGGGGCGCAGCGAAAGGCCGACGAGGTTCACGCCAGCGCTCCTGCGACCGGAACCCGTCGGTCTGAGCGGACGCCCTGGTGGTTCAAGGTGCCGGCTCTCCTTCTCATAGCGGCCGCGTCCATGACGTTCGCGTCCTGGGACGATGGTGTGACCGGCGGCTTGTACGGGCGCCTCGTCGGTCACATCAGCATCCTCGGCGTAGCACTCCTATTGTTCGTGCCGGCCCTCCTCCTGCTTCTTATCGGTCGTCGGCTGAAGGACACACGACCGCCGACCGATGCCGAGAAAAAGGCCGCCATGTCGATCGGTTCGATGGTCTGAGCGTCGGAGACTGTCCAAGCCTCGTGCCGGATCGCGAGGTGACTGCTGGCCCCGGATAGATCGAGACGGAACTCGTTCACGTCGCGGGTCACCGCCGCCTCGCCCATATGCCGACCGCTCTCATATGGCTGGTCGTGATAAGCGACGATCGTGCGAAGTGCGCGTAGCAGCTCAGCCAGCCGCCGCGGGAAGTCTACGGCCAGTTTCTGCCATGTCTCATACGCAGTCCACGCCGTCGCATCATCGCGGCGAGGACCGGCTGAGGTGGCAAGATCGCCGTCTGGCGCCGATCGGATCCACCCCGTAGGCTCTCTGACAACGCCCACCACCAGGAGCCTTGATGCTTCGAGCTATTCTCGCTTCCGCGATGCTTGCTCTCTCCTTGAGTCTCGCCCTCGCCCAACAGGCCTCAGTCCCACCGTGGTCAGCGAGCGTCATGAACTCCGGTACGCCCGGGCTTCAGGGCATCCCCACGTTTCTCTGGAACCAGTCGGCGAACCCGAACGCTTTCGATGAGCGGCCGACGCTTCGCATCGACCGAGAGGTACAGGCCGGGACCGGCAAGCCCGGCTACACGTACAAGGCGCTCTGGGTTCTGGGCACGACAGGCTTTTCCTCGGCCGGCTACGAATGGACGATCACGGGCGAGCAGCATAATCGGACCCGCGGCTCGACCGGAGCGCAGAACGTGGCGGTCAACGGCACCATCTGGCGCGATCCGACGGATTCGGGCGAGCCCAGCGGCCCGAGCTGGGGACTGAATGGCAACTGTGTCGACACGACGGGCGAGCAGCCGCCTACGTATGGTTGCATCGGCGCGGAACTCGATGTCGGAGGCGCCGTGGGACCGGATCCGCATCGCCAACGCGTCATCCTCCACGGCGCCGGAGGCGGTCAGCCAGGCAGCCATATCGGATACGGGGTCATGATCAGTCCCACGCCTGGGACGACCATCGACCGGGCGTTCAGCACCGCCAACGTCAACGGAGCGTTTGGCATCGGCCTCGACCTGGCGGGCGGCGTCTTCGGTGGCGCCGCGATCCTCATGGGGCCGGGCCAATACCTTGCGCTCGACGGGACCCCGGACGGAAAATTCGGGCATTTCCTGTTCTATCGCGACAGCGCCATGACCTACATGACGCCTGGCGGGCCGACATTCCGCCTCGACGACGATGGAGCGGCCCATATCGGACGGGTCGTCGAGACCATGCCGCATGTCCCGACCGCCGCCAATGCGCCCTGCGTCACAGGCGAACACGCCTGGGACCAGAACTACGAGTACCGCTGCATCGCAGAAAATCGCTGGCGGCGAGCGGCACTGAGCGACTGGTAGCCGTTGATCTCCGCTCGCCTGCGGAGACGCACGCCGGGCCAGATCGACGCAAAATCGGTGTCGTTACGGCAGCGCCTGGATGACGTCGTCGTGCCGCAGGATGCATCGAGCTCAGAGCAGCGTTGCCTCCCGAGGGCGACGCTCCGCTCCCCGCGGTCAGGGCGACTCCCGCGTGCGGCTGGAACGGCGTCCGAGAACGAGTCCGCGCCTCGAACCGCGCAGTCGCCCGGCAGGCGAGCGTCGGTGACATAGGCGACGCGCTTGAGGTATGGCACCGCCATGCGCTTCTTCATCGATCACGACGATGGGCACTCAATCCGGGGTTGGATTGTGCCCGACAATCCCCTCGCCGTCGGCCGCGTCGTCGTGTCCGTCGAAGGAAGACGTGTGACTCATATCGAAGCGAGTATCGTCTCCGAGGAATTCCAGCGCAACGGCTGGCACGCGACCGGCCAGTGTGTTTTTTGATCACAGAGGCCGAGGTACCGGGCCTATCGAATATACCGCGCCTCGAGATCTTCGAGGCGGACACCAATGTTCTTATTCATCGCCGTGCCCCGGCGGCTGGGACATTGCCACACCGCCTCTGTCTCATAAGCACGGGCATCATTCCCGAGGCACATCTTCAGTCTGCGCTATTTCCTTATTTTCAGAGTAGTTACTTCAATATCGATCGAATGTCAGACGAGATACTTTCGTTGATACTAATGAAACCGAACGCAAATTCACAGCTATTGGCAGGAAATTTAACCGTCCCGCGCTATGAGAACTATCTGACGCCGGATCTGATGATCACGGCGATCCTGCTGCAGGAGCCGCAGATCGAGATGGCGACCCGGATGCGCTGGCTGAAGGCCCGAGCGGCCGATGCCGCCGATCCGGCGCGCAGCTGGCGCCTGGGCGCCCTCGCCGAGGCCGCCGCCTTCGCGGAGGGCTACGACTTCTCCGACGTGAAGAGCCTCAAGCGCTTCTTCCGCATGCTGCCGGAATCCGCCTACCGGCTGCTCTACAACCCGCTGACCCGCCAGCTCGGGACCCGCATGCCGGACGACCGGCTGCATCCGGGCAACTCCATCGCAGCGATCGAGGTCCTCGCCCGAGTCGAGATCGTCGGCCATACGAGCCGGTTTCCCGCCTTCGCGTCGACGCTGTTCGATCGCCTGGGTATCGATGCGCCGATCCCGGCCCTGCCCCCGGTGCCGGCCGAGACGCTGGCGCTCGCTGAGCGCCTGAAGTCCGTCAAGGCGGTCGAGGACATGATCGTGTTCGACGTCGCCATGTCGGACGCCGTAAAGGCAGCGGTTCAAAAAAACTGGGCCTCCGCCTGATCAGAGTCGAACGATGACACCGTATTCGGCAGGAATGACCGATAACATTGCAGCAAGTCCGGCCGAAGTGCCCCTGAACACCGCCAGTGATCCCATTTTCAGTCTCGCGGACCGGATGAGCGCGTTCCGTAGCCTCGGCGGCAACTGCGAATTCGGCTTCGTCCAGCGGTATGCCGAGGCGGAGCCCTCAGGCTTGCTCCGATTTTCGTATACGCCGATTTCCGATCTAGTACACGCGCTGGACACGGATTTCCGCGCGTATGGCGCTCCCGGCGATCTCCGTATCGAAACGACGGAGAACAATTACTACTACTGCGCAAGCCAGCGATATAATATCTGGTCCAACACGGCACATGCGGTAGGGTCTATAGATCCCGGAGAGCTTCTATCGCGTCAATACGACCGCATCGCTCATCTCAAGCGCCGCATGCTTGAAGACCTGGCTGCCGGAACGAAAATCCTGGTGCGCAAGACGGGTCAAGGCGAGACCGATGCGGATTTTGCGCGCTTGGCGATGGCGCTCACCCGGCACGGCGCTTCGGTGCTCCTGAGAGTCGAGGAGGCAGGTCCGGCTTGGCGATCGGAGCCGGTGCGCAAGGTCGGTGACAGAATGTTCGTCGGGCATGTGCGAAGATTCGCACCGCAAGAGACGGCGTGGGACGTCGATCTCGAGCCGTGGATCCGCTTGTGTGATAGCGCCTACGCGACAATCTTTGATGTCCCGGAAGCGAAATTCTATCCCGAGGCCTGCGCAGATCCCATGCGGTTTCCCGAACGATTGCGTCAGCATCGGGGACGGACCTCTGAGGCGGCGCTGACATCATTCACGCGAGCGGTCGCGGCAGAGTCATTCTCCCCAGATCATACTTACGTCTTCTCGAGCTGGGTTTGGATTCCGTCGACGTCGGCCCCTGAGAGGATACTAGCCGTACTCGGCCATGATCGGCTCCGCTCAGAGGATGCCGATCTGACGATACGCGATCGTTGGCAGCGTGTGTGGGCGGCGGGGCGCTTCCGCCACGGGATCGGCCCGGCTGCAGTCGGGTTGGGCATGATCGGCGCCAAACGAGATCGCTTCTGGGCCAGCAGACCACGCCTGTATCAGGGTCCCGTTCCACGAGCCGATATGCCGCCGGCTCCGCTCGGGACGGGCCTCGCCCACTGGATCAGGCAACTCGGACGCTGAAGCAGCGCCCTATCTGCCACCCACCGCGAAGGTGCGTTGCTTGGTCGACCTGCCAATGAAGCCCCAGACGATTTATGATGTCGGGCGCACGAGCGACCCCTTCTCGACACTCGGTCCTTTCAGAGCAACGGGCGTGGACTGGCGGCAAGTCGATATCTTCGCAGCGCCAGCCATCCCGTTTGGGAGGCTCGCGCCGGTCTCGTGATGACCCATCCCGATCAGAGTATGAAAACCTTGTCGAGATGCAGATAGGTCCGTTCGGCCAATTGCAGCCGCACGTAACGCGCCCGCTCGCCTGAGAGCAACACCCGCAGCGGCCGTCCATCTGCGCCACCGAACGTGAAGCCGCCCTGATCATGCACCAGACGCCACACCTCGCCGTCCTCCGACAGCGATACGCGTAACGTCCGCGAGCGATCCCGCGCGGCATCCATGCGGTTGAACACCCGGACTTCGTTCAGCGCGTAGACCGTCTCCAGATCGACCTGCCACCAGGGCGCATCCTCGATATCCGTGTGGAAGCCGGGCCGCCCGGTGGGCGCGCCATTGAGGCAACCTGTCGGTCCATCCGCGGCGTCGAAGTACGACCATTCGCACAGGCTGCTCTGAGCCGCCGGCTTGCCCACACTAAGGACGCCATTAAAGAGCGGCAGGATCGGGTAGGCCGGCTTCTGGCGACAATAAAACGCTTCGCCGTGGCCGGCTCCGTCGAGGCGGAGCCACCGCGGATGAAAGCCGAAGCCTTTCAGGAAGGCCGTAACCTCTTCCAGTGTGCAGCCGCCCTCGTAGAGGGGCTGCTCGCTGACCTCGACGTACACCCCGTCCACCGCGGGCAGGCTCTGGCGCGCGCCTTGCAGAACCCGCAGGTCCGCCCCCTGCGCATCGATCACCAGAAGGTTCGGCACCCGCCCGGCGCAATGCTCCGCCACGATCTGGTCGACCGTGGTCGTGACCATGGGCTGCGCACCCGTGTAGACGATGTCCGGATGGTGCTCGGCATGCGCGCCTAGGGCGAACAAGCTCGAGGACTGGCCGCCATTGCTGGCGACGTTGAACTGCACCGCCTCGCCCGCCCGCTCGGCGCAGACCGCCCGGATGGCCCTGTGGAACGGCATGCCGACGAGGTTGGCCTCCAGGATCGCGAAGGCGCCGTCGACCGGCTCGACGTACAGGACCGGGCTGGCGCCACTCGCCGCGTAGTCATTCCGCTCCTGACCCTCGTTGGCCCCCACGTGGAGAACACTCTCTACGGGAAAGCCCGCGATCCCCATCTGCTCCAAAGCATCAAGCACAAGCGACTCCAGGTGCGCGGATGCCGAACCAGCACCCCGGTTGCGGCATAACAGCGACGACATGGCATAACGAAGGCGTTCGACCGGTGCGCGGCGAGCATGCACGAGCCACATACCGAGCTCCGGGATCTGCTCGGACGCGAGCTCGTCGCCGATCATGATCGCTTCGCGCATCATCGACATGCGCGCCTCCGAGGGCCGCGGAAGCCGAGCCAGCGCGATCAAGGCGATGGGTGGCGGCCCCTCAGCGCCGACCGACGGGCCTTCGCACCGAACCGCCAAGCCTGGCGCAAGCGCTGCGCGTCAGTCGGCTGATTCGCTTGGCTCGCTGGAACCGAACGCGTCGGCGGTGGGCTCAGATGCGGCCTCATCCTGTGACACGGGAGCGGCGGAGACGTAAAAGTCACCGCGACGCACGGCCTCGCCACCGGTGACCATCATGCTGAGATACGTGTTCAGCGTGTTCGGCGCGACGTCCGGGAGGCGCCGCTCAAGCTCCGCGTGGGAGAGACCTTGGGGGCCCGTCTCCTCCAGAAGCGCCTTCAAGCGCCCCTTGGCCGAATTCGCGCGGGGACCACGGCTGCCTCGCCCGCCGCCTCTCTTGGCACGACCCTGACCTTCTTGCGCCTCGCCGAAATCCGAGTCGAGATCCAGCCCTTCTCCAGGGCCACCTTCGACGATGGCCGCGAGGGATTTCTCAGCCGTCCGCAGCTTGTTGAGCTCCGTCACGATACGCTCGTGATCGGATTGGAGATCCACCCTGCGCTGCCGTACGTCGGCCAGAGCCTTCGCCAGTGTATCGTCGCCGGCCATCACTTAGATCTCGATATCTACAACGCGGCTCGGCATAGGTCATAATCGATGCGCAGCGTCAACCGAGCCGCGCCACGCAGTCGAAAATGTCGTCGTGGATGTCCGGGAGCGGGAACGTCAGCGCTGACAAACGCCGGCTCTGCGCGATCTGCCGCCAGCCTCGGCTTCCAAACGACATCCTGAGGCAGGCTTCCGGCATCGAACCTTGCCCCGCGTGCTTCGGTAAAGCGGGACACCGCGGCGGCACACCATCCTGATCCGTGCCCCGCACCGTCAACGCACTTTCGCCCATGTTTGCGGCGATGCCCGGCGCACAGCAGAGGGTCAGCCCCATGTCACTCCCGTCGCAGGCTCACGTTCCGAAGAGCCCGCTCGAGTCTTACCTGCACGTCCTGCACGCCTTGATCCTGCGCGACATGCGCACCCGCTTCGGCGCCTCCATGTGGGGCTACGCCGTCGTGGTGCTTTGGCCCTGCGTCCACGTCATCATGCTGATCACGATCTACACCTTCCAGAAGGTCCCGGCACCCCTTGGCGATGATCGCGCCATGTTCTTCGCCACCGGCGCGGTACCGGTGCTGGTATTTCAATATATTTCACGCGAGGTCATGAAATCTGTGATCATGAACCGCCCGCTGACCTATTATCCGCAGGTCAAATTATTCGACTTGCTCTTCTCCCGCATCCTCGTCGAAATCGTGACCGGTTTTCTCGCGCTCCTTGTCATTGCGTTAGTACTGGTGGCGATGGGTACCAACCCGGTCCCGACCTACCCGTTCACCGCCGTCTGCGGCTACTTGGCCGCGATCGTTCTCGGCATCGGCGTCGGAACGATCAACGTCGCGATCATCGGCTTCTTTCCAGGCTGGCTGCTCGGCTACGCGCTGTTCAGCATCATTTTGTACGTTTCCAGCGGCGTGATGTTTATGCCGAGCTATCTACCCGACAAAATTTACTATTGGATGAAATATAACCCTGCCTTGCAAGTCTCGGAATGGATTAGATCTGCCTACTATCCCGGGTCGGGGATCCAGGTTGATTATCTGTATGTCCTTCTATTCGGCCTGACATGCATCACGATCGGATTGTTTCTGGTCAAGACGGTGGTCAGTAAGATGCAGGCTTGACATCGCAGGACGCTTCGACGGCGAATGGGGCGCTCGCCGGAAGGCCACCGGCGGCCGGAGAATCGGTCCTTTCCCCGGTCGACCGGCCATCGCTTCCCATTGGCGCGACGGCCAGGGATGGGCGATCGCCCCAGGAGCGGCCTGCGGCGCGGCCAGCCGCGACGGCTGCCGGGACCTCGAATCGAGCGGTCGCTGGGCATCGGCAGGCCTCATGGGCGCCAGTCCTGATCCACTGCCGACCAGCCTCCGCGGGCATTTCGGTCAGGCCGCTATAGCCAAGGCGATCGATCCGACCCGTTCGAATCGATCGCCGCCCTGATCGCACACAACGGAGGCTGCGAGGTTTGCCAGGGGCGCACAGCTCGAGCGCGATCCTCTCTCACTGATGTGGCATGGGCAGCCTGGGGGGTTCCGCGTTGCTGCGACAGCATGCCGTTGATAGAGGTGACGAGCGGCACGGGCGCGGCCCTCGCCGAGCCCTGCTCGGTGGCGATTGGGGTTGGAATGGAGAAGCAATGCTCGGTCGCTTTTGCCGCCGGTGCCACGACGGGATCGAACGAGCACACCCTCCGGCCGGTGCGCGCGGATGCGCTCCCTTGCGTGCGGAATTCCCTCGTCGGCAACGGCACGACCGCGACCGGACATCGGAGGCCAGAGGCGTGACGGCCTTGGATGTCAGGGCCGCCCAGGCGCGATGATTCGAGGCATTCTGGAGCAGCTAGCGGGCCGCGTGCGCGCTGCAACCCATGGGAGAGGGAAACATCGTCCGAGCGACTGCACGCTGGTGGCGGTCGCACGCGACGAGGCGCCGTACATTTCCGAGTGGTTGGCCTTTCATCTCGCGGTCGGCTTCAGCCGGATCCTCGTGTTCGATCATGGAAGTACCGACGAAACAGCGGCACTCGTGGGCCGGGCGGCAAGGCACGACCGGGCCATTTCTCTGCACAGGGTCCCGGACGATCATGGCGGGTCCCCGCAGATCGCAGCGTATGCCGCAGCGCTGCCCCTCGTGACCACGCCCTGGGTCGCCTTCTTCGATATCGACGAGTTCCTGGTGCCGTGGCGAGACAGGTCCGTGTCCGCCTACCTCACCCGGGTGCCGCCCGACGTTTCAGCCGTACATATCAATTGGCGTTCGTTCGGCTCGTCGGGTCGCATTCGCTCGGACTACGGATTGGTCACCGAGGCTTTCGTGCGCTGCGCCGAACCCGACTGGTTGTATCAAGCGCATTATAAGACCCTCGCCAGGACCGCGCAGATCCGGCAGGTGAATATCCATGAAGTCGACACGATATCGGGCCGACGGACGCTCTCGGATTTCACGGATGTCACCTTCGGGACGATCGGGAGCGCCGATCGCGTGGTCTACGATGGCATTCAACTCAATCATTATCAGGCCAAGACCCGCGCCGAGTTTGATGCGCGCATGAGGCTGCCGCGTGCCGACGCGCCCGATGTGACTCGGATGAACGATCGTGACCTTCGCTGGATGCTCCTCGATCGCAATGAGACGGAAGATCGTCTGATCGATCCGTTCATACCCGATCTTAAGGCGCAGCTCCGAAAAATTATGTGACATTTGCAGTCACAATGATTGCTTGCAAAAATCTCAAGCATCGAAATTCTGCAGAAATAGATAATTCCAATATGTCAACGGCTCAGGCCCGGTTGAACGATCGGCCTCGTACAGCGTGCCCTGTGCGCCTCGGCCAAAGTCGAGATATTCGGAAGGTGGGGAGACCGGCACCGATCTGCTCTGCGGCGAGATGACGAGCGATGTTCCTTCTCACGCAGACATGCTACGTGCCCTCCGGGCTCGGGTTCCAACTAGGACTATCGACGCGTCACTAGCGGCTGGCCGCTCGCCACCACGGATCGATGCCACGAATTGCGCGATTGGTGCCAACATCCGCCGACGTATCATCGGGCGAGGCGCAGCAACCAGTAGAGGATCCACGGAGAACAATGGTCGCACCACAGCCGGATCGCCTCGATGAGCCGTCTTTCAGGCGCTGGCTCGACGCCCATGGCGAAACCGACGCAGATCATGTGCAGGAAATCGTTCTTTGCGCCCAACAACTCATAACCATGATCGATTTTTCGCGATATAAGACGGACGAGCAAATCTATATCGCACTCTTCAGCCGCGTTAAATTTCAAGCGCAGGACCAGATCGCCCAATCCAAACTCAAGAGAGCCGCGATCCTCTATCATTATTTTACCAGAACCTGACTCACATCATAAATCGGCCCGTCCGGCGCCCGTTACTTTAACGAACGTCGCAGGACACCCTCGGATTTCGGAACCCGCCGAACTGCGGTAGAGGGCGCTGACCACCTTCACGAGGAACGACCTGATGCTCGACCAGCTTGCAGCGATGGACGCGGCGTTTTTGCCCGTGGAGAGTATCCTGCATATCGGGGCGAGTGAGGGCCAGGAGCGGTTCGATTATCAGGCGATCGGAGCCAGTCCCTGCTTCTATGTCGAGCCGATATCAGCCGTCTTTGAGACCCTGAGTCGGAACCTCCACGACATGCCCGGCCACCACCCGATCCGGGCCGTCTGTTCGGATACGGAAGGCGAGGTCATCAACTTTAACGTCGCGAGCAACGGCGGGCAATCCTCGAGCTTCTTGGATTTCGGCTCGCACGCACGCCTGTATCCAGCCGTGACCTTTACCGGGACCGAGACGATGGTCACGACGACGGTCGACCGCCTGATCGAGACTCACACAGGCGGCCGCGTGCCGAATCTGTGGGTGATCGACACGCAGGGGGCCGATCTACATGTCTTGAAGGGCGCTCGCCAAAGCCTCCCGTCTGTCGATGGCGTCTTCGTCGAGGCCAGCTTGCGGCCCCTGTACAGCGGCGGCTGCACCCTCAAGGAGATCGCGGATTTCCTCGAACCCTTCGGACTGTTGATGCACTGGCTCAGCCTGGACGAGAACGGGAACGGGGACGCCTTCTTCCGGCGGGAGAAGAGTGAGCGCTCCCCGCTTCCGACCTACGGCGGCAACCTCGCGCTCAACAAGCCGGCCAGCCAGAGCAGTTGGAGCGAGTGGTCCGATAATTTTCTGGCCGCGCGTGGCCCCGGGGGAGGGGTCAACGGTCACATCTCAGGATATTTCGGGTTCCACACGGGCGAGGAGGATTGTCCCTGGTGGCAGGTCGACCTCGAGGGGACGCACCGGCTCAACGAGGTGCGGATCTTTAATCGGGTCGACAGCGCCAGGGATCGAGCCCGGACGCTGCAGGTGCTTCTGTCCGATGACGGCGAGCGGTGGCGTCTCGTCCACGACCAAGCAGGCTACACCTTCGGCGGGAAGGATGGCCGCCCCCTGCGCGTGACGCTGTCGGGACAGTCCGCCCGCTATGTCCGTCTTCAGCTCAAGGAACACGCCTTCCTGCACCTGGATGAAGTCGAGGTCTACTAGGACGACGTCCAGGATCGTGGCCGCAGGCTTATCGAGGCGCGACGGCCCGACGGGTTCGTGCCGTCGCGCCCAATGGACCGTCCGCCTCGGCCGGGTCCGCACCGCGCTCCGCCATGCCGCCCGGTCGTGAGAGCGCGTGGAGACGATCCATGACGTGCCGGATCGACGGCATAGAGAACAGGTCGCATGCAGAATCATGGATCCGAGATGCGGGACTCGGCTATCGCCGCGTTCCACACCCTTCGGGAGCGCCTGGAACGACGGCTGCCCCACGCCGCTGAGGAGGTGTTTCTCCAAAAAAGCTTGGTCGTTCACGCTGAGGACGTGCCCGCTTGGTGGCACGACGGCAACAACACGCTGGTCAAGCCGGCCACCGCCGGCATCCCGCCGCTGACGTATGTCGGCACGAACGCGCCCCGAAACGCGATCGTCATCATCGGATCGAATTGCAATCTGCCGAGCCACATCGTGCTCTCCGGAGACGCGCCGCACGTGTTTCTCGGCCCCCAGTGCAGTCTTCCGAACGGGACCATCATCTGCGCAGATCAGTCCACGATCGCTCTCGCGGGAAATCTCTTTGCCATTCACGCGGCAAATCTCGATGCTCGAAACGGCGGCCTGATCTACGTGGGAGACGACAATCTATGGTCGAGCAACGTCAAAATTGCCACCGATGACATGCACGCGATATTCGATCACACCAGCCTCAGGCGCCTCAATCGCTTCGGAAGTTCGGTGTCGATTGGAACACACGTGTGGCTCGGCCTCGACGTTTTGATCAATCCCGGCGCAAAGATCTCCGATAATGTCGTCATCGGCTCGAGGACTGTCGTGACCAAGACGATCCCGACGGGCTGTGTCGCCGTCGGTGCTCCGGCGAGGGTGATCAGACGGCGGACGACGTGGACGCGCGAAGATATCCGTCCGGAAATCTCCGCGGCCGCGACGGGCTTGACGGCGCTGGAGCGCGAGCCGGACGGATTGCTCCGTCGCCTTAGAAGCGCTGTCGCCAACCCGTTTCGCCGCGCGGGCGTGGAAAGGCGCTGAACGAAAAAGCGGACAGCAGCCACGTCGTCAGCGCCGAATCCGTGCGGGAGCGGATCTTCACGAGCGGCAGCATCGATGAGGCTCGCCGCTTCGTACGGCCGAGGGATGCCAAGGCCCATCACTTCGGCGGACACTTTTCGATCGGTGCCCCTGCAAGAGCGGACATGTCGGCTTCCACGTCAGCGCCGCGGACGCGCTGAAGATCAGCGACCTCGCGGGTGCGAGGCGGCAGGGCGGCTCGGGACGGCGGTCGATCCGGTGAAAGCGCTCCTAGCGTGATCCCGCCGGCGCGCGCCGCCCGAGCCATGCCGCCGGGCAGACGCATCACGTCCCTCGCCCGCGGGCCGGCCGTTGTGATGGCGCGCGTTTCACGGCATCACTCGCGAACGCGCGCTGAAACGCTTGGACCGATGGAAACGCCGTGAGCAGTCTGAGATTTGGAACGAGTGGCTTGCGGGGTCTGGTGACGGACCTGATCGGCGGACCGAGCTACGCCTATGCCCGCGCCTTCTTCGCGTCGGTCTCGGCGGCCGGAGGCCAGCGGGCGGTCGTGATCGGCCGCGACCTACGCGACAGCAGCCCCGGCATCGCCGAAACCGTGGCGCAAGCCGCGGCCGCGAGCGGCTTCACCGCGATCGATTGCGGCGCGCTGCCGACCCCGGCCCTGGCCCTCGAAGCGATGCGGCGGGGCGCCTACGCGGTCATGGTCACAGGCAGCCACATTCCCGAGGACCGCAACGGCCTCAAGTTCTACCGGCCCGACGGCGAGATCACCAAAGCCGACGAGGCGGCCATCCTCGCCGCCCTGGCGGACATCCCGGCCGGCGGCGAGAAACTGGCTGCGTCATCCGCCACGCCCGAGCCCGACGCCATCACGCGATACCAGCAGCGCTACGGGACCGCCTTCGCGCCGGACATCCTGAAGGGCCTGCGCATCGCGGTCTATCAGCAGAGTTCGGTGGCCCGCGACTTGCTCTCCGATCTGCTCGCCGCCTTCGGCGCGCAGGTGACGCCGATCGGCCGGTCGCAGGTCTTCGTGCCGATCGATACCGAGGCCCATCGTCCGGAGGACATCGCGTTCATCCGCGAGGTCATGGCGCCGGGCGCCTTCGACGCCCTCGTGACCACGGACGGCGACGCCGACCGGCCGCTGGTGGCCGACGGCACGGGCCGGATCCTGCGGGGCGACGTGCTCGGGCTCATCACCGCCCGTTACCTCGGCGCCGACACCGTGGTGGTGCCGGTCACGGCCGGCTCGGCCCTCGAGCAGTCCGGGGTTTCCGGACGGTCGTGCGCACGAAGGTCGGCTCGCCATTCGTCATCGCCGGCATGGAACAAGCGACATCCGCCGGGGCGCGGATCGTCGTCGGGTTCGAGGCGAACGGCGGGTTCCTGCTCGGATCGGACGTCATCTTCGACGGCAAAACTTTGCCCGCCCTGGCCACGCGCGATGCGATGCTGCCGATCCTCGCCACCCTGGCCGCAGCCCGCGCAGCCGGCACCTCGCTGGCGGACCTCGTGGCGTCCCTCAATGCCGGGGAGATGGCCAGCGATCGCCTGCCGAACACCCCCTCCGAGGCGAGCGCCGCCTTCCTCGAACGACTGCGCGATGCGGACTTCAGGGCTACCTTCCTCGGGCCGATCGGGTCACCGGACTCGCTCGACCAGCAGGACGGGATTCGGATCGGGCTCGATGGCGGGCGCACGATCCATTTCCGGGCCTCGGGAAATGCACCCGAGCTGCGGTGCTACGCAGAGGCCAAGACGGCGCAGGAGGCGCAGGACCTCGTCCGTTGGGGGCTTCACGCGGCCGCGGCCGCCATGGCGAAGGCCTGAACCCCCAAGAGGCCTCGGAGCGACGCCCCTCGCATCACGAGACGCCGGAGTCTCTTGGGTGCGTCTTGGAGGTCTCTTGGAGGCACGCTGGCGGCATTCGTCTCTCCCGAGGCAGCGCCCGGAAGAAAGGCGTCCGCGAGCGAGACCGGCGCCGGGCCTCCAACAACCGTATGCGACGGCTCGCTACCGGTCAGCGTATTCCGCCGCGGCGAGCCTGCGCAGGCCGGCTTCGAGATCGATGCGCGGCCGCCAGCCGGTCCGGTAGAGGAAACGCGTCGAGTCGAGCATCTTGTAGGCCGCGCCCTGGAATGAGCCGGGCGGGCTCACCAGGGGGACGGACCAGTCGAGGGCGGCCAGAGCCGCCCGCGCCACCGCCTCGACCGTGACGGGTGTGTTGGCAGCGCAGTTGAGGATCTCGTTGTCGAACGCCCGGTCGGCCGCCAGGATCGCGTCGATCTGGTCGTCGACGTACAGGACCTCGCGGACGGTCTGCGGGTTGCCCCAGACCTCGAACTGCTCAGCGCCCGCCGCCTTCTCCCGCACGGCACGGTCGAGCAGGGCGCCGACGAAGTGGCTGCGGTCGGAGGCCTTGTTGTCGTGCGGTCCGTACAGGGTCGCCAGCACGCAGTGCAGGAAACTCAGGCTGTACTGGTGCGCGTAGGCCGCCGAGCCCGTCGCCAGGACCTGCTTGGCGAGCCCGTAGCCGATCACCGACGGGTGCGTGGGTCCCTGGCCGAAGCGCGCCTCGGGGAGCGGCTCCGCCGATTCGGGATAGGTGCAGGACGAACCCGTGGAGACGAGCTTGGCCTGCGGCTGGAACAGGCGCCACGCCTCGAGGACGTTCAGGTGGACCCGGGCGTTGATCGCCAGGAGTTCGCCCTGGATGTCGTACTGCACCGCGCCGGTCCGCTGGCGGGTCACCACGTGGAAGATCCGGCCGGCCGGGGGCGCGGCGCGCAGCGCCCGCTCGACATTCGCCCACTCGGAGAGGTCGCCCGCCGCCCGACCGATCTCGACGACCTCGCGGCCCTCGGCCCGGAGCCGCGGGACGAGGTTGCGCCCGAGGAAGCCGTCCGCCCCGATGACGATGTCGCGCTCAGGCCCCGGCATGGTGAGCCCCGTAGCGATAGGCCTCGCGATACCACGCGATCGTCGGCCGCAGCCCGTCCGCGAGTCCCGTGAAGGTCGACATCCCGAAGCGCTCGCAAAGCCGCCGGTTGGCCGAGCGACGGGCCAGCACGCCGTGGGTCGCCGTGTCGGGGGCGTGCACCGGCCGATTCTCGCCCGCCACCTCCAGGATGGTGCGGGCGAGGTCGAGCAGGGTCGTGGTCTCGCCGCGGCAGAGGTTGAGCGCGTCGCTCGTCTCCCGCATCTCCAGGGAGCGGGCGAACACGTCGACGACGTCGCCGACGTAGATGAAGTCGCGCTCGACCAACGGGTTGCCCTTGATCTCGAAACGCTCCCCGGTGCCAGCGCGCGCATCACGAAGGCCGGAAGGACATGCGCCTTGCGCGGATCCGTCGAGTCGTAGGGACCGTAGGGGTTGCTCAGGCGGAAGCTGAGCGTGTGGATCCCGTAGCGCTCGGCGTGGAGGTCGGCGACAACCTCGGCCCAGCGCTTCGACCAGGCGTAGAAGGCCTCGTTCCGGTTGGGCGGGGCGTTGAGGTCGACCGGCTGCGCGTCATCGAGGGGATCGCAGGCCGCCGGGTAGACCGCGACGCTCGAGGCCGCGCGCACCTCGCGGATGCCCTTCGTCAGGCAGAACCGGTAGAGGCGGTTGGCGATCTCGGCATTGCCGGTGAGCAGGTCGCTCTGCGCCGTCTCGAAGTTGTCGGCGTCGTAGCGCTGCGCGGCGACGTTGACGACGATCGCGTCGGCGGAGACCGACAGCGCCTCAAGGGCGTCGAAGCGCGCGGCCTCGGTCGCCCCCGGGACCGCGCGGCCGGAGGGGCTGACCGCGATCAGCCGCGGCAGGCGGCCGGCGAGATGCGCGACGAGGTTGCGGCCGACGAACCCGGTCGCACCGACGACGACGACGGTCTCGGGCATCGAGACGCGGGGGAGGGCGGCCACGCTCAGCCTGCCTTCGGCAGGTCGGCGGCGGTGATCACCTTGAGTTCCGGCACCGGGACTATGAAGGCGCCCCTGTTCTCGAGATAGCGGCGCTCCCGCGCCAGGAACTCGTCGATGAAGTTCCAGGCGAGCACCAGGTAGGCGTCGGGCGCGGGCACGCTGCCCTCCTCGACGATTGGGATGCGGGCGCCGGGGATCAGGCGGCCGAACTTCAGCGGATTCTTCTCGGCCGCAACCTGAACCAGCCACGGGCCGATGCCGAAGGCGTTGAGCAGGGTCGCGCCCTTGGCCGGGGCGCCGTAGGCGTGGACCGTCTTCCCCTCGGCGTGCATGTGCTCCAGCAGGTCGAGCAGCGCTGCCTGGAGGCGACGGACGTTCTCGGCGAAGCCGACATAGGTCTCAAACGTGCCGTAGCCGCGGGCCTCCTCGTCGGCGCGCATGCGCGTGACCGCGTCGCTGACCGGGTGTGCCCCGGGGAAGCCGACATGCGCCTCTAGGGAGCCGCCATGGACGGGGACGACGCTGACGTCGAAGACTTCGAGGCCGTGGCGCGCGAACAGCTGCTCCAGGGAGCGGAGCGTGTAGTAGCACAGGTGCTCGTGGTAGATCTGATCGAAGGCCGTGTTCTCGATCATGCCGCCGAGATAGATCGCCTGCACGACGAAGACGCCGTCGGGCTTGAGCAACGTGACGATGCCGTTCACGACGCTGTGCAGCTCCTCCAAGTGGAAGAAGACGCCGGCGGCGGTGATCAGGCTCGCCGGCCCGTCCTGCGCGCGGACGATCTCGGCGGTCTCCGCGTTGAAGAAGCGGTTCAGCGTCGGCACGCCGGCGGCGCGGGCCAGCTCCACGACGTTGGCGGCGGGCTCGACGCCGCAGCGGCGCAGGCCGAAGGGCTCGTATTGCCGCAGCCACGTGCCGTCGTTGCTGCCGATGTCGACGACGAGGTCCTGAGGCCCGAGGCCGTACCGCTCCACGAGCCGGGCCGCCGTCTGACGGAAATGCTCCACCAGCGTCTTCGTCGTGCCGGTGACGTAGGGGTAGTCGCTGAACATGCTCTCCTTCGGGATCGTGTGATCGATCTGGACGAGCGTGCAGTCGTGGCAGAAGCCGGCGCGCAGGGGAAATGCGGCTCGCGCCGGTCGGCGAGTTCCAGCGGGATCAGGCGGTTGCAGTGCGGCTGATCGGTCAGGTCGAGGAACAGCTCGACATCGCGTCCGTCGCAGACGCGGCATGCCATGGCGAGTTTCGTTCCCGTCATCCTACGACCTGTGACATCCGCGGCGCGAGACTTTACGACCCCGGGAGGCTTACCGGCTGAGCGGGGGCAGCGCAACGCGCGTTCGCGCCTCAAGTCAAAGACAGGACCGGTTGGCGGCACGGCGTTAGACTTGCAGCATCGTATCCGTGAAGAAGAGCGACAATGACGGGCGATCGGCCTCGAAGATATACGACACTGTTCGCCAGGAAACGATGATGTCGGCACCGCGTTGGACCGTGCGCAAGTCGCACCATGTCATGAAGGATCGATGGCTCGGGCTCCGCGCCGACGACTGCGTGACGCCTTCGGGCCACGTCCTCGACCCCTATTACGTGCTCGAGACCGCGGACATCGCTCTCGTGCTGGGCCTCGACGCGGCTGATCACGTCATCCTCGTACGCCAGTACCGTCACGCCTATGGGGCTTTCAGCCTGGAGCTTCCGGGCGGGGCGATCGACCCCGCCGACAGCGATATCGTTGCGGCCGCCGAGCGCGAGATGCGCGAGGAAACCGGCTACACCTTTGCCGCTGCCGAACACGTGGTCACCCTCAACGCGGATCCGGCCCGCTATGCCAACCGCATGCATCTCGTCCGTGCGCGTGTGCTCGCGACCGGGTCGGCGCGTCCCGATCCGGGCGAGGACATCGCGGTGATGCGCGTGCCGCGGGCAGAGGCTTTGCGGCTCGCCCAGTCGGGCGCCATCGTCGGAGCCGTCCACGCCGCCATGATCCTGATCGGCCTGTCCGGCCACGGATGAGGGGCGTCATCGGATTGTGGATGGCGCGATCGAACCGCTGACACGGCCCGCGCGTTCCGCCAATGTGATTAATCGTCGGTTAACGAGCGGATCGAAGCGTGCCCGAGTACGACATCCAGATCGTCGATCCGCGCGATCGGAAGGCCGCGGACGCCGAGGGCGAGACGCCGCCCAAGCGCAGGCTCGACTGGGACCGCGCCATGCGTGAGGCGGCGGAGGCGGAGCTGTCGATCCAGTCGCACGACTGACACCGGCGCGCGGCAACGCGCGCCTCAGGCGATCCCCGACAGCTGTTGCGAGCCCGACAGCGCGGCCTCGCGCAGGAAGGCAAGCAGGTCATCCGACCTGAAATGATGCGCGGCGAGCCCCGCCGCCCGCCCGGCGGCGAGATCGGTTTCCTGATCGCCGACCAGGAAACTGCGCGCGCGGTCGATGTGCCAGTGGTCCATCAGGTCGAGGATCATGCCGGGTTCGGGCTTCCGCCAGCCGTGGACCGCCCTGTAGGCCTCGACCGTCCCGTCCGGATGATAGGGGCAGTACCGGAGATCATCGATATGCGCGCCCACCGCGCGCAGGTCGTCCCGCATCCAGGCCGTCAGATGGGCGACGTCGGCCTCGGTGTAGAAGCCGCGGGCGACCCCGGCCTGGTTCGTGACCACGAACACGAAGTAGCCGGCATCGTTCAGCGCGCGGACGGCGTCGCGGGCGCCCTCCATCCACTGGAAGCGGTCCACCGACCCGACATAGCCGTGGTCGTGATTGAGAACGCCGTCCCGATCGAGGAAGGCGGCCGGTCTCTTCCGGCGGGCCGGGATCTCCACCTGAGCCCGGGCGTAGCTCTCGGGCACGCCGATATCGAGAAAGTAGCCATCGTGGGCCTCGCCCACCACGCGGCCCTCGGCGACCAACGCGGGTAGGACGTCCCGCTCCAGCGAGCAGGCCGGCGGCAGGCCGGCCAGCGCATCGCGACGCACCAGATAGACGCCGGCATTCACGAGACCGGGACCCGGCTCAGGCGGACGCTCGAGGAAGGCGGTGATCCGGACCCCGTCGAGGAGCGCGACGCCGTAGCGCGCGGCGTCCGGGACCCGGCGGAGCGACAGGACCATCGCCGCCTCGGGATGACGCGCCGCCATGGCAGGCAGGGACAGCAGGTTGACGTCGAACCACGAGTCGCCGTTCAGCAGAAGGAAGCGCTCGTCCGCCTCGGGGAGGGCGTGCACCACGGCACCGCCGGTCCCGGCCTGCTCCGGCTCGATCGAGACCCGCAGCGTCATGCCGAAGCGTCGGGCAACCGGGTTGTCGGTGGCGTAGGCGCGGATCTTGTCTCTGTGGAACGAGGCCAGCAGCACGATGTCGGTGAAGCCGTGGCGGCCGAGCTCGAACAGCAGGACGTCCAGGAACGGCTCCCCCGCCACGGGCAACAGCGGCTTGGGCATCGCCGAGGTCAGCGCGCCCAGGCGGGTGCCGAAGCCGCCGCACAGGATCATGGCTTGCCGGACGGGGCTGCTGGCGCTGCTTTCTGCCTCGGTCACACGCCGCCCTTCACGCTACCGTTCCGCGGGGGAACAGGTCTTCCTCGACGAGACCGCACACGATGTGCGCGGCGGTGATGTGGATCTGCTGGATCAGGGGGGTCGCGTCCGACGGCGCGTGCAGGCAGAGATCCGCCCGCTCGGGCATCGCCCCGCCCGTCGCCCCAGTGAAGGCGACGACCCGCAGGTCCAATCCCCGGGCCGCGTCCATCGCCCTCAGCACGCTCGGCGACCGGCCGGAGGTGGAGAGGGCGAGCAGCACGTCGCCCGGCCGCCCCAGGGCCAGGACCTGCCGCGCGAACACGTGCTCGTAGCCGTAATCGTTGCCGATCGCGGTGATCACGGATGTGTCCGTGGTCAGCGCCAGGGCGGCGGCGGGCGCCCGATCGTAGTTGAGCCGCGAGACGAATTCGCCCGCGATGTGCTGCGCGTCGCCAGCGCTCCCGCCATTGCCGATCGTCAGGAGCTTGCCGCCGCCGCGCAGGGACGCGGCGATCAGATCGGCGATCTCGGCGAGGGTCGCGTGGAAGCGGGAATCGTCGAGGGCCGCCTGGAAGGTATCCCGGGTCTGCGTGAGAAAATCGACGATCGCGCTCATGGCACCTCGGTCCGTTCGCCCGCCGGCCGACCTGCCGGGCCGCCCGGCGGGGCGATCGCTGGTGGGCTCTCTCCGTCCGGATCAGACGTTGGCGAACCGCGAGTTGCGGATCATCCGGAAGCCCTTGATCAGCTCCTTGATCCCCCGGTCGAGGTCGAAATCAGGGAACCAGCCGGTCGCCTCCAGCTTCGCGTTGGACACGATGTAGTCGCGCTTGTCCGGATCCTCGCCGATCGGGGCCTCGACGTAGACGAAGTTCGGGACGTGCGCCTTGATGCGCGCGCAGAGTTCCAGCTTCGACAGGTTGGCGCTCGATAGGCCGAGATTGTACGCCTCGCCGCGCATCCGATCGTAATTGTCCATCGCGTGGATGAAGCCTTTGGCGACGTCGCGGATGTGGATGTAGTTGCGCTTGAAGTGGCCCTCGAAGACCAGCAGCGCCCGGTCGGTGACGGCCCGGTGCGTGAAGTCGTTGACGAGGAGGTCGAGGCGCATGCGCGGCGCCATGCCGAACACGGTCGCCAGCCGCAGGGTGACGCCGCGCCCGCTGTCGAGCACGGCCCGCTCGGCCTCGACCTTGGTGGTGCCGTAGAGCGAGATCGGCCGCAGGGGCGAGTCCTCGGTGCAGAACTTGCCGGCCTCGCCGACGCCGTAGCCCGAATTGGTCGTCGGGTAGACGATCCTCTGCTCGCCGCCCGCGCGCTGGACCAGGGCGATCACGGCGTCACGGTTCAGCGTCGTGGCGCCGATCGTGTCCTCCTTGCACAGGGGCGCGCCGACCAGGGCCGCGAGGGGGATGAGCACGTCGTGCTTCGGGATCAGCTCGTCGAGGAGGCGCGTATCGCGCGCGTCGCCCTTGATCGGCTCGAACGTGTCGTACTGGCAGGCCGAGAACAGGTCCGGTGCGCCGGACTTGAACGTGTCCAGCACCGTCACGTGGTGGCCGCGCTCCAGGAGCATCGGCACCAGGATGGTCCCGATATAGCCGGCGCCGCCGGTGATCAGAATTCGCATCGTTGCCTCTCGTCGCGATGAGCCGTCGGGCCGCCTGCGGCCGGGCTGGAATGAGGTGCGGGCGCCGCTCAGCGGGTCTGGCGATAGATCAGGGTCGAGCCGTCGACGTCGATACCGATCGGAACCACGGACAGCGGCGCCACCCGCTCGGTCAGCGCCGGAAGCCGGTCCGGATCGATGAGCGCGAGGAAGAAGCCGCCACCGCCCGCGCCGCACAGCTTCGCCCCGTAGGCCCCCGACGCGATGATCGCCTCGAACAGGTCGTCGAGGACCGCATTCGAGACTTCGCGCGACAGGGTCCGCTTGATGCGCCACGAGGCGGACAGCATCTCGCCGAGCTGGGCGAGCCAGCCGCTGGTCCCCGCCTCCAGCAGCGAGACGCATTCCTCGACGAGGCGGTAGAGTTCGGACAATTCCTTGTCGATCGCGCGCGCGCGCGTCACGGCGATCTGGGCCGCGACCGTGGTCGTCGCGCGCCGGGCGATGCCCGTATGGACGAGCACCATCGACGCGTTGAGCTGCTGGATGGCCTCGGAGCTCATCTGGACGGGCGAGATCCGGATGGCGGAACCGCTGAAATCGAATCGATTGATCCCGCCGAACGCGGCGTGGAGCTGGTCCTGGACGCCGACATTCTCGCGCAGGATCTCGCGCTCGACGTGAATCGCCTTCTTGGCCAGCTCGATCTTCGTGGGCTTCTGGCCCAACAGCGCATAGACGGTCTTCAGAAAGCCGACCGTAAAGGCCGACGACGAGCCGAGACCGCTCCCCGCGGCGGGCAAGTCCGAGATGATGCTGATGTCCAACCGGCTTTGGACATCGAAATGGGATAGAACCTCGCGGACGACCGGATGATCGATCTCGCTGATGCGCTGGCAGTGCTCGACCCGTGAATAGCTCAGTCGATAATTGTAATCCTGGCAGCCGATCAAATCCAACGCTGCAATAATGATATACTTGTCGATAGCGGCTCCGATCACAGCGCCGGGCGCGCGCTCGAAGTACTCGGGGTAATCCGTCCCGCCTCCGAACAAGCTTATCCGCAGCGGCGTGCGCGTGAGCGTCAACATTCACCGATTCCGAATGCTTTGCATCTGACTATCATGCGAGGACGACGCATGCCAACAGGTGTATAATAATCTTCTCTCGATACATAATATATCTACTATCTTGTGATTGAAGGCAATTTAAATAAATTGAAAAAGACGCGCGTTTGAACTCGTTGAAAGCGACCCGATGTGAAGGTAAATACTCGGCGTGATCGTTCGTATCTTCACACAATGGTCTTCCCGACAAAGCGATCATGATACTCACCTCATCGGAAAACGAGTCTCCGATCACACATCCTGATTGCGCTCGCACCTGCGAAGCCGCACCTCCTGCCCATGCAGCATCTGAAATTATGGTTAAGGGCGAGTAAACGATGGATCCGGGCTCGCGGATTGGGCCGACGCAAGCGCGACCGTAAATTTGGCCGCCGGAATGTCGGCGCCGACGAGCATACGCCTTGACGCCTGCCGCCGATCTATCAGGGGCGCGTGGCCTGCCCCGTTCCAGCCTGACAGAAGGCCCCTACAAGCTGCTTCGAATATCTTTCTGGCAAATCTTAGTTTTGATCACTGACCTATTCCGTATTTTTCGACAATAACTTTGCGAGGAAGCGATCAAGCTGCATTCCTGCCTGAGCGATGACAAACAAAAGATTCGGCAGAACTTCTGGTCCAATAACGCATGGCTCGACTCCGCGGCATGGCTCAGCTCCGCGAGGTGACATCCTATGTGTCACCTCGATCCAACCGCTCACCGGTATGGCGGCGGACGACCCCGCCGCCGATCAGCCGTTTGAACGGGCTGGCCCTGCTACCGGGCAATGGCCGACGGTGCGGGTCAACGATGCCCGCATGTCGATCGCGGATCCGGCGCACCCGAGCGATCATGCCGACATCGGTCACCGTTTTGGCCGCATGGCAGGGGCGGCACAGCACCTGACAATTGTCCAACGAGGCGTCATCCGTCAGGGCGGCGGGAACGATGTGATCATAGTGGAAGCGCCCGACCTGCAATCTGCATGGGCAACGGCTTCCATCCGTGAGCTGCCCCTCGCAGCGCCCGTCCGCGCGGGTGAGAGCGGCACGAAGCACCGCCTTGCTGAACTCGCGGCGCGCCATCAGGCCATCTCCGCAATGGCATCCGGCCTTGGCCCGTCCAGGTCCGCCGCGATCGCCATGCGCTCGGACCGCGCCTCGGCCAGCCGGTATGCGTGCACCTCGCCCGCGCCAAGCTTGGCACAGGCCGCGAGCCAACCGAGGAAGCCCGGATCGCCGGCCTCGCAGGCGCGAGCCGCGACGAGGTTGGCCTGCCCGTGTGGATCGCGAGCGACCGCGAGGAGGACGGCCGCCTGATCCGCAACCAAATCGGGAGCATCGAGGGGCTGGATGACCACGACGTAGCGGCGACCGGAGCGTCCGCGCCAAACGCTCATGGCGAGACTCGGCGCACCGCGCAGACCTGCGCTCGTGCGCAAGCGCTCCTCGCGTACCGCGCAGCGGACGACCCGATCGGTCTTCAATTCACGGAGCGCCGCGGCCCACGAAATTCTGCGATCTCGACATGACCACCCTCAAGCCGTCAGGGTGGGGGATAGCGTCGGGCATCCAGCCAAAGGCCGGCAAACCGCCTGCTCTCCGGAATGACGGTCGAACGCCGACGTGAGAGAGCCGAGCAGACTTGGACAACAGGAGTACATGGCGCGCCTCGGGCTGGCGGCGGGATCTGCCCCGCCACTGCCATGACCCCGCACGCGGCCTGATGAGCCTGCGGGGCAACACGATCGCCGAACTTGTACGCGTGCTTTAGCGCGGCCGACCTCAGCTCGAGGCCACCGCCGAGATCGGATCGGAGGACTTTCGCGCGACGAGGCGAGTCATGTTTGGCTGTAGGTCAACCGTAGGCGAATAGGTGAAACGCTTGAGCCAGCCATAGTCACGGTCTTATTGCCTAGATTTAGCGAAGCCGTATGCTTCGTGGCGCACTCATTCACGCTCCAATCGCTGTCGAAGTCCAGTCGAATGTAGGAGCAACGTCGTCGATTCGATCGCTCGACGATCATCGGCTATTCGAGGGTCCGCTCGAAGCTGCTGCCCAGAACGGCGGCTGCGATATATGAGGCGTGGTCGTACGCCGGCCTACCTGAGCTCGGCAGGTGGGAGCCGCCCCTCATGCCGTGCGTTCGGCACCCGCAGAACGCCGCCGCGGGCGACCGCGGACTTCGCTCTCGTCGGGCATCGGAATCGAGGTTGATGCGGGCACGCGGATGGTGCGCGGTCCACTCGATCCAGAGTCCGCCCTGTCATCGGCGGCCGCGTCGTGGGCTTCAACTGCGGTGGCCGCGGCTTGCCGCGAGGCGCGTGAGCCCCGGATACTGTCACGGCTCCGCCGGACCCGCGGCTCGACCCGCGCGCGACGTGCAGTCAAGTAATGCAACGCTTGCGTCGTCGCATCGACTTGATCGTCATGTCGCCCATTCGGGAACGAGAGCAACTCGCTGACAAAGGCCCCTAGCCACGGTGCCTCAGTGGGCAGATGAACCTGACCTGCTTCGAACCGAGCCGATTGAGCTAAAAGCCGCGCTTCTTTGTCGTAGCGCGGCTCGATCAGGATCGGCGCCAGTGCCCCTGACCGACGCAGATCTTGCAGCAAGGCGTGCCCGAGGTGAGTCTTCTCGATCAGGGTCACATCCGCACGCCACTTCTCGGTCAGCGCGATGACCTTTTTGCGCAGATCTGGAAACACCCATCGATCGCGGACCACGTCGAGCAGATAATAATCGAGCCCGACCGCCCCCCAGACGGTTCCCACCGACCAATCGCTGGCCTCCGACAGCGTCGAGGCGGTATCCCAGGACACCACGATCCGGTCGAAGCGGGCCGGCGGGATATCGTAGGCGCGCAGCCATTCGCGGCGGATCACGTTGCCGCCGGCTGGCGTGGGATCCTGCTGATACTGGGCCTGGAACGTCAACGAGCCCTGGGCGCGTCGCATCTCCTCGAGGACAGCCATCGGCTCGCGCGCGGGTGGAGCAGCTCACCGGCGCGACGGCGATAGCAATCCCCGGGCACATCGCTCAGGCGATGGCACGCGTCCTCGGTCGCGATGGCGGGCAGCGAGACCATCTCCCAGTCATCCCGCGCTACCACATGACCGACGAGATCATCGGCATGCAGACGCTGCATCACGATCACGATGGCGCCGCGCTGCTTGTCGTTCAGGCGCGTCAGCAACGTGCTGTCGAACGCCTCGTTGACCCGCCGACGCTCGGCCTGCGACAGTGCGTCTACGGCTTTGATCGGGTCGTCGATCACGATGAGATCGGCACCGCGCCCGAGGACCGCCCCGCCCATGCCGGCGGCCAACACGGAACCGCGCAGCGTCGTGGTCATCTCCAGATCGCGCGGGCGCCGTCCCGTCGGTCGAAAGGCGGGAAAGGCCGCACCGAACCAGGACGACTGCGCGATCGCGCGCCGATCGATGCTGAACTTCCGCGCGAGATCCTCGGTGTGGGACACGCAGATGATCCGGCGGTTCGGAGCGTGACCTACGGCAAACATCGGGAGCGCGACGCTCGCGATGATCGATTTGCCCGATCGCGGCGGCACGTTGATGATCAGCCGGCGCACCTCGCCGCGCAGCACGCGCATCAGCGCCCAGCACAGGTGCTCGTAGTGCCAGTTGGGTGAGAATGCCGTGCCGGGCTCGAGCGTAGCGAAGGCCTGCTCGACGAAGAGCGCGAGGTCGGCGCGCAGCGCCGCCGACATCATGTCGATCGACTCTCTCATGGCTCGCCTCCCCGAGCGGGTGGGGGATTGTCGTTGTCGCCGCCGGGATCTTGCCCGGCTTCGCCATCCGCCGAGAGTTCGGTCCGAGCTTGGCGCCGCACCCGCTCGATCAGATCTCGCAAAGGCCGCCTCGCTCTGCGCCAAGCGTGCGTCCATATCGGCGGTATCGATAGCGGCCTCCCTGGCTGTAGCCAGCCGGAAGACCTCCCTGCCGAGGCGTGGATCGGTCATCGCCCTATGACACATCGCGCGGAACATCGCCTCGCTGCACGACATCTCGACGACCTTGCCGCCACGCGTGAGCGAGACGGTTTCTCCGAGGACGCGCGCCATCATCGCGAAGACGGGCTCGGGCTCCTTCCGAGGCCGACCTCGCGGGTTTCCCGATTGGCCGGGGCGGAAGCGGCCGGTTGCCGCGCGGGCATGCCGTCCGCTTACGCTGCCCGCGTCCTCGCGCGCGTGCGCCTCCGAGACCTGTTCGTCGTCGTCAGCGGCATCGCTGTCGTTGGCCCTGATCGCATCGTCGGACATCGGGGCCTCCTCACGCCTCTGCCGCGACGGCAACAGCCGCCCGCGCAGGTTTCGGTTCCTGCGCACGCCGCTCCGCTTCCTCTGCGAAGGTCCGCCCGGTGGCCGCGTGGCAGGCCGGCGAGCCCGTCAGCGCTTCCATCCGTCTGACGGCGACATCGACGTAGGCGGGGTCGAGTTCGATCCCGTGACCGACCCTTCCCGTCCGGTGGCACGCGAGCAAGGTCGTGCCGGAGCCGCAGAATGGATCGAGGATCCGGCCGCCGCGCAGCGAGGTATCGAGCAGAGCCTCGGCGATCAGGCCAACCGGCTTCACGGTCGGGTGCAGGGCGAGGGCCGCATCCCGCCCTGGCCCGAACCCGTTGAGGCCGCGCGCCGACCAGATCGTCGTGCGGTTGCGCCCGTGCCGCCCGAGCGCGACGTTGTTGACGTGCCGGGCGGCCCCGCATTTCATGACGAGCACGAACTCGGCCTGCTGGCGATAGAGCGAGCCCATGCCGCCCAGGCCCTTGTCCCACACGCAGGTCGTAAGCTGTTGAAGGCCCGCACCGCGGGCGGCGCTCACCAGCGCTTGCATGCCGCGCCAGTCGATGAACATCTCGACGACCGCGCCATCCGCGACGTAGGGGATCATCGCGCCGAGGAAGGCATCGAAGAAGGCGTGCGCCTGCGTCTCGTTCATGCCGGAGCCCTCGACGAACTCGCCGTGGGAGCCGCTGACGTGATTGTGGATCGCGCAGCCGTAGGGCGGGTCGGTCGTCACCTTCTGCGCGAGGTGACCGGTGAGCAAAACCGAGTAGCTTTCCGCTTCGCGGGCATTCCCGCACAGCAATCTGTGCCCACCAGCAAACCCCCACAGATCGCCCGTGCGTGAGACGGCCTCACTGCTCGGCTCAGGGATCGCGTCGGCCGGATCGGAATCATCGACAGCCATGGCGCTGAGAGCGAGATCGATCTCGGGCATATCGAAGCCGCTGAACGCGATGAGATCAGTTTCGGCGGACAATAGATGAGCGAATTCACGCTTCAGCGCGTCGGGATCCCAGGAGCTGCTCTCGGTGATCCGGTTGAGCGACAGACGAAGCGCCCTGATTTCATCTTCAGAGAGATGGTCAACGATGATGGTGGCGACCGTCGCGTGACCCAACCGCCGGCAGGCCTCGTAGATCGCGTGACCGTCGATGATCTCGCCGCGAGCCGTCACGAGGATCGGGACGAGGCAGCCGAACCGCTCGATGTTGGCGGCCAAGCGCTCGACCTGTCCCCGGCCACGTTTGCGCACCGCCTGATTCGACGGCTGAATCGCGGCGGTGGGCTGGTGTGTGACGGTAAGGTTGGATCCGGGCGCAGCCGCACCGGTGTTCGACGCCGGGACCGGCGAGCCCGCACGGTGGCGGGTCCGGATCGGAGAGACATGAGAAGGCATGGGGAAGCGAGCTCCGCGGCCGACAGGACAAAGGGTGAGGGAACTCAGCCTCGAGCGGTCTGCAGCTCAGCGCTGCGGCACGTCCGAGTCAGTTCCGCGCTGCCCTCGTCCGCCAGACAGAGGCGGAGTCAGAATGCCCGGACTTCCCGCACAGCGGGAAGTTCCTTGAAGAGGAGGATTACGGCAGGTTGCACCCCAACGGTGCGGTGCCCGGCGAATTCCAACGCCCCCGCATAAATCAGGGGTTGAATCCGAGCTACCGGCAGCCGATCGGCGTGTCAATGACCGGCGCTCAAATCCGTCCATGGTAGACCGTGATCGGGTCGCGCGGCTCGTGTCGCCCTTCCGTCTGAACTGACGGCCTTTCCAACGGTCCGGGGGCCGATGGGAGCCCTGATCGGTGTCTTAACGTGCCTGTTCGTCCCCTGTTCGGTTCGCCAATCCATGGCTCGACGGTGACCGCAAGCATCTGCTGAACCAGAGGGAATCGTCGCGTCCGTCAGCCGAGGGAGGGCGGAGCGCCTGTAAAATCCAATTAACAGGTTCGCAGCGCAACACAGGGCAACCGCGGCGTCACAGCCCTTCCCCGGCGCAACCCCTGTGAATCGCACCCCTTTGGCGTATTGATATAGCTGAGCAGGCTGCGCTTCGAGCCGGGCCAGAGGCGCCGGCGCTCGATCGGCCGCACGCCGGCAGACGCGTGCTCGGACACAGCGCGGTCCGCGGCGTGAGCGCCGGATCCGCGGCGTCAGCATCTCAGGCGGCCCGCTCGCTCCGGCCGTCCCGCCCGTGCGCCTGATCCATGATCTCGCCGATCCGCTCGCCGACTGCGACGGCGATCTCGACCGAAGCGCCCCCTCGGACCCCTGGCGGCAGATCCGGGTGAGGACGTCGGTCACGCGCTGCTCCATGACCCCGAGGATCGCAGCCGCCGCCTGCGGCTGCGCGCCGCGCAGGACCGCGGCGAGGTCGCAATAGGCATCATGAAGAAGCTGAAGCGTCAGGCGCTCGACAGCCTGTTCATCCTCCGCCGACAGGGCTCGCATATCGCCTCTCGCAACATCGCCGCGCGCAGCCTTGCCCGGATCCGTTAACAAGGTGTGAAGGATCCGGCCGCTCCGCAGGATCCCGCTAACCAGTCCGCGCGTCGCGTGGTCTGCCAACCGCGCCGGCGATGCGACACCGATCGGAGGGAACCCGGCAGCCCCGCGACGGGTCGACCCGGCAAGAGCCTTCAGCGCGAGAGCTTCCCCATGCGCCACCTCGTCCTCTCCGGCCTCTGCCTGGCCGCATTCGCCGCGACGCCCGCCCGGGCCCAGGTGCAGCAGACCAACCCCAACGCCGCCAACCAGTCCATGGAAACCAACAGCCAGATGCGCGCCCTGCGTCAGGAGCAGACGACCCGGAGCGATACGCTCCGGATGGACATCCAGCGCAATCAGGCCGCGACGCCCGCCCCGAACACCGGACCGAACGCCATCGGCCCGACCGGCGGCACCGGCGTCATCGGCCGCTGAAGGACGGTCAGGCCGGCCCTACACGTCCGGCAGGGGGCGTCCCTTCACGACCACCCGCGGCCACCGGTCCAGGCCGATCGGCATCAGGACGGCGATCTGGGGCGGCACCGCGGCATCGCCGAGAAGACTCTCGAGGGAGATCCGGCAAGCTTCCTCGAGTTCGGCCCGCGTGCGCGCGCCGGACGTCTTGATGTCGGCGATCAGGAGCGCCGCGATCTCATGGGCAAAGGCTTCGCCGTCCAGCATGCCGGACTCCTGTTCCGATCGGGATCACCATAGTCTTTTTCAGAGCTTGTGAGCAGCGGGCCAGAATTGCGTATCCCCATACCGATTGTGGATACGATTCCGGCGCAGCAGGTGGCGGGGCCGCGCGCTCACGCATCGGTCGCCGCCCGTCGCCGTGCCCCGGCCGGGCGCGGGGTCGCGGGCGCGGGCCTCCCGCGGAAGGGCAGGCGCAAGCCCGCGACCACGGGATAGACCGCCGGCAGCACCACCAGGGTGAGCAGCGTCGCGGAGATCAGGCCGCCGATCACCACGGTGGCCAGCGGCCGCTGCACCTCGGCGCCGGCGCTCGTCGAGAGCGCCATCGGCAGGAAGCCCAACGCCGCCACCAGGGCGGTCATCATCACCGGCCGCAGGCGCATCTCGGCCGCCTGCGTCGCCGCCTCCCGGGGGTCCAGGCCGGTCGCCTCCAGGTTGCGGATGTAGCTCGTCAGCACGACGCCGTTCAGGATCGCGATGCCGAAGGTCGCGATGAAGCCGATCGCCGCCGAGATCGAGAACGGCATCCCGCGCAAGGTCAGGGCCAGGATGCCGCCGGTGGCGGCCACCGGCACGTTGAGGAAGATCAGCCCGGCGAGGCGGATGTCGCCGAACATCACCACCAGCAGGACCAGGATCGCCGCGAGGGCCGCCGGCACCACCACGGTGAGCCGGGCCGTCGCCTCCTGAAGGTTCTGGAACTGCCCGCTCCAGACCAGCGCGTAGCGCGGCGGCAGCGTCACCTGCTGGGCGACGGCGGCCTTGGCGGCGTCCACGAAGCTCTGGACGTCGCGGCCGCGGACATTCGCCTGCACGGAGATCCGACGCTGCAGGCGCTCGCGGCTGATCTGCGCCGGGCCGGAGGCCACGTCCACGCTGGCGACCATCGACAGCGGCACCATCATGCGGCTGCCCGCCTCCCGGCCCGGATCGCCGCCGGCGGACCGGCCGACCGGCAGGGCGCGGATCCGCTCGATGTCGCTGCGGTCGGCCGGGTCGAGCCTCACCACGATCTCGGTGATCGAGTTGTCGTCGCCGTAGACGACGCCGCTGGTGCGGCCGCCGATGCTCTCGACCATGTCGAGCACGTCCGAGACGTTGATGCCGTAGCGGGCCGCCTTGGCGCGGTCGACTTGGATCGTGAGCGCCGGCATGCCGGCCTGCGCCTCGGCCTTCACGTCCGCCGCCCCGTCGATCCCGGAGACCGTGCGCACGATGGCGTCGGCGGTATCCTTGAGAGTCTTCAGGTCGTCGCCGTAGAGGCTGATCGCCACGTCGCCGCGCACACCCTCCAGCAGGTCGTCCATGCGCATCTGGATCGGCTGGGAGAAGGTGTAGGCCACCCCCGGCACCTCCTCCTTCAGGCGCTTGTCGAAGGCCGCCACGAGGCCCTCCTGCGTGTCGGCGGTCTTCCAGGTGGCGGGGTCGGTGAGGGTGATGAAGCTGTCGGTCGATCTCGACGCCCATCGGGTCGGTCGGGATCTCGGCGCTGCCGGTGAGCGAGACCACGCGCTTCACCTCCGGGAACGACTTCAGCACCCGCTCGATGCGGGTCACCGTGGCGAGCGAGGCGGAGAGATCGATGCCGGGCAGCTTCTCGGAGGTGATGACGATCGAGCCCTCCGACAGCTTCGGCAGGAATTCGCCGCCGAGCCTCGTCGCCAGCACGCAGGAGGCCGCGAAGAGGGCAAGCGTCGCCAGCACGGTCATCAGGGCGTGGCGCTCGGCGGCCCGCAGCATCGGCGTGTAGGCGGCCCGCATCCAGTGGACGAGGCGCGTCTCGCGCTCGCCGACGCCGCGTCCGGCGAGGAAGATCGCGGCGAGCGCCGGCATCAGCGTCATGGTGACGACGAGCGAGCCCGACAGGGCCAGGATGACGGTCAGCGCCATCGGCACGAACATCTTGCCGGCCACGCCCTCCAGCGCGAGGATCGGCACGTAGACCAGGATGATGATCGCCACCGCGAACATCACGGGCTTGGCCACCTCGGCGGCGGCGTCGCGGATCAGGTCCGCGGGCGGCCGGTCCGGATGCTCGCCGCGGGCGCGCAGGACGTTCTCGACCATCACTACCGCGCCGTCGACGATCAGGCCGAAATCGATGGCGCCGAGGCTCATCAGGTTGCCCGACAGGCCGAGCAGCCGCATGCCCGCGAAGGCCATCAGCATCGCGAGCGGGATCGCGGCGGCCACGATCAGCCCGGCGCGGAGGTTGCCGAGGAGCAGCAGCAGGACGACGATGACGAGCACCGCACCCTCGAGGAGGTTGTGCTCCACGGTTTGGATCGTACGGTCCACGAGCGCGCTGCGGTCGTAATAGGGGACGATCTCCATGCCCGGCGGCAGTTGCGGGCGCAGGTCGTCGATCGTCTTCTTGACCTTCTCGACCACCGCGCTGGCATTCTCCCCGAGCTGCATCATCGCGATGCCCACGACCGTCTCGCCCTGCGCGTCGTGCGTCACGGCCCCGAGCCGGACCTTCGGCGCCTCGACCACTTGGCCGAGCGTCCCGAGCGTCACCGGCACGCCGCCCGGCCCGGTGGCGACCACGATGTTGGCGATGTCCTCCGGCCCCTTGGCGAGGCCGAGGCCGCGGATCGTCTCCTGCTGGTCGTTGTGCTCGATATAGGCGCCCCCGCGGGCAGCGTTGTTGTCGGTTAGCGCCGTGAAGACCTGGGCGAGGCCGACGCCGTAGCGGCGGAGGGCATCGGCCGAGACCCGGACCTCGTAGGTCGGCATCTGGCCGCCATAGATGTTCACGTCGGCGATGCCGGGGGTGAGCTTCAACTTCGGCGCGATCGTCCATTGCAGGGTGCGGCGGAGCTGCATCGGCGTGTAGGCCGGCCCGCGCAGCTCGAACTGGTAGATCTCGCCGAGGCCGGTCGCCATCGGACCCATCTGCGGGTCCCCGACGCCCGCCGGCATCATGCCCTTGGCCGCCGGCAGGCGCTGGAAGACCTGACTGCGCGCCTCGGTGATCGACATCCCGTCCGCGAAGGTGACGTAGACCGCCGAGACCCCGGCCCGCGAGATCGAGCGAATCCCGGTGAGGCTGGGCGCCCCCGCCATGGCGTTCTCAACCGGGAAGGTGACGAGCCGCTCGACCTCGAGCGCCCCGAGCCCCGGCGACAGGGTCAGGATCATCACCTGCTTGGGCGAGATGTCCGGCACCGCGTCGATCGACAGGCCTTCGAGGTTGGCCACGCCCCCGCCGCCGCCGCGAGCGCGATCATCAGGACCAGGAACCGGCGGCGGACCAGGAGGGCGAACCACGACCGCATCGGGGGCCTCAATCCGTCGAGCCGAGCAGGCTGCGCAGCAGGATCGCCTTGAGCCCGAAGCTGCCCTTCGTCGCCACGGTGTCGCCGGCCGCGACGCCGCTCTTCACCTCGACCCAGTCGGAGCGCTGGATCCCGAGCGTCAGGGCGCGCCGCTCGAACCGGTCCTCGGCCACGCGCACGAAGGCGATCGGACCCTGCTCGGTCTGCTGGATCGCGGCCGCCGGGACCGTGACGCCGTCGCGGCCGAGATCCGCCGCGATCGTCACGGAGACGAACATGTTGGCGCGCAGCAGATCGCCGGGGTTGTCGAGCTCGATCCGGGCGGGGGCCGTGTTGGTGGCCGGATCCAGGGCGGCGTTCACCGAGCGGACCCGGCCCTCGAAGGGATCGTGACCCGGAACCGGGCTCTCCACGGAGGCGCTGTCGCCCGCCTTCACCCGGGCGGTATCCGGCCCGTAGAGATTGGCCAGCACGAGGATGCGGGTCGGATCGGCGACCGTGAAGGCGTCGCGGGTGGTGTCGACAACTTCGCCCAGGGTCACGCCGACGCTGGTCACGACCCCGGCGATCGGGGTCACGATGGCGCTGGTCCCCGGGGCGGCCCCCTCGGTCGGGGCGAGGCGCTGGTACTGCGCCCGGTACATCTCGGTATTGGCCTGGGCCGACTTCACCGCCGCCTGCGCCTTGGCGAGATCGACCTGCCGCCGCTCCACCTCGGCCTGGGCGACGCCGCCGAACTTGAGCTGCTCCTGGCCGCGCTTGAGCTGCAGCGCCGCCACCGCCTCGGAGGCCTGCGCCTCGCCGAGGGAGGCCTGTGCGGCGAGGTAGCCGTTACGCGCGTCGAGGAGGCCGGCGGCGTCGAGGGTCGCCAGGGTCTCGCCCGCCTGGACCCGGTCGCCGGGCTGGACCGCGAGGCTCAGCACCCGTCCTTGCGTGCGCGGCTTGAGGTGCGTCACCCGCCGCTCGTCGAAGGCAACCGTGCCGGGGACGCGCACCGGCAGCACGATCCGGCGCGTCTCCGCCGTCCCGACCGCGAGGCCGATCCGCTTCTGGCCGACTTCGTCGAGGGTGACGAGGTCGGACTGAGCCGGCGCGTCCGCGGCCTTCGTTTCGGGCGTGCCCGATTCGGGTGCGGCCGGTGCCAGACCCAGCCGCGCGAGAAGCGGATCCCGGTAATACCAGCCGGCCGCCGCGAGAACGGCGAGGATCACCACGAGCCACACGCGCCCGCCGCGCCGGGCCGGCTCCGTGCGTGCCTCGGCCCGCGCCGTCCCGCGCTCAGGCTTCGCCGCCGGCTCGTCGGACGGGAACCGGTCGTCGGCCCGGATCTGGTCGTCGGCCTCGGCGTGACGGGCGGCGGCCGATGTCTCGGCGGTCAGCGCCATGAGGGGCACCGTCGGGCTGAAGGGCACCGGCAGAGGTTCGGCCGGCCGCGACCGGCCGCCGCGGCCCGCAGATCGCGGATCCTCATGCGTCGAGGCCTGGCCGGAGCACGTCTTCCGTCACGAAACGCCCCGTCTCGACCTCACGCACCACGACCTCGAAACCCTCGCCGCGCAGGTCCTTGAGCCGGTCGAGGGTCACATAGGTCCCGGTCTCGACATCGTACAGGCGACACTTCGCGTAGCGGTTGATCAGGCGCCGCGGGCGCCGTTTCCTAGGCATGACCCACCATCCTCCGACCGCGCGGGACGGCCCGGAACGGGCAGGGGAGGCGAGACCAAGTCCGCATCGGTGGAATCCGGAAGGCGCATCAGCCGGCGCGCACGGGCAGCGGCGGAACGTGCTAGAGTCATTCCAATAAGGGGACCAACCCGATGCCGTGCCATTAAATTCGGGTTCACAGTGGCGCCCCCGGGGCGATTTGCGCGGCGAAGTCCGGCACAAGGAGTGCGGGCCGGGCATGCGCCGGGGCGTGCGAACCGGAGCGGGGGCAGACGTGGCGAAGCTTCTGCTGATCGAGGATGACGCGGAGACCGCGGGGGACGTGCTCGACGACCTGCGCGGTCGCGGCCACGAGGTCGCCTGGGCCGCGACTGGCCCGGACGGAGCCGAGGCCGCCCGGGACGGCGTCTGGGGCGCGATCATCCTCGACCGGATGCTCCCCGGCCGGGACGGCCTGAGCGTCCTCCAGGATCTCCGCCGCGACGGGGACCGGACGCCGGCCTTGGTCCTGAGCGCCCTGGGCGATGTCGACGAGCGGATCCGGGGCCTGCGCGCCGGCGGCGACGACTACCTCGCCAAGCCGTTCGCACTGGGCGAACTCGCGGCGCGCATCGAGGCGCTGCTGCGCCGCCCGGTCGACAGCCGCGAGACCGTCCTGCACGTGGGCAGCCTCGCGGTCGACCTGATCGCCGGCACGGGCCGGCGCGGCACCCGCGAGCTGGATCTGCTGCCGCGGGAACTCAAGCTCCTCGAATACCTGATGCGCCGCCCTGGGCAGATCGTGACCCGGGCGATGCTGTTCGAGGAGGTCTGGAACTACCGGTTCACGCCCAAATCCAACCTGATCGACGTCCATGTCGGGCGCCTGCGCCGGAAGCTGGAGGCGGGCGGCGAGCCCCCTGATCCACAGCGTGCGCGGCACCGGGTTCGCGCTGGCGCCCGATGGTTGATCTGCTCCGCCCGGCCGACCTGTTCCGGTCCACCGCGATCCGCTGGGCGCTCGGCATCGCCCTGTGGTCGGCCCTGCTCGCCCTGGCGATGTTCGCCTTCGTCTACTGGCAGACCGCCGACTACCTGCGCGAGGAACTCGCCGAGACGCTCCGGCTGGAGGTCCGGACCGCCGCCGCCGACGCGGCCGACGCGGCGGCCCGCGTCGACACCTGGATCGCCATGGATGTCCACGCCACGCATTACGGCGGCCTGTTCGCGCCGGACGGGACGCGCCGGGCGGGCAATCTCGGCGCGCTGCCGGGGCGTCTGCCGCGGGACGGCGATGCGTACCGGGTGAGCGCGACGGTCGACCTCGCCGGGCGCAGCCTGCAGGACGAGACCTGGGCGGCCGCGCTGGCCCTCGCCGACGGCAGCACCGTGGTGATGGCGCACGACACCGACGAGATCGACCGCGTGAAGGCCACGACCCTGCGCGCCCTCGGGCTCGGGCTGGTGCCGACGCTGGCGCTCTCGGCCCTGGGCGGGCTTCTGCTCACGAGCCGGGCGCGCCGCCGCCTCGCCGCCACGGAGGCCGCCGTGGCCGAGGTGATGCGCGGCGACCTGGGCAAGCGCCTGCCGGTCGGTCCCCACGACGACGAGTTCGACCGGCTGACCCGGACCGTGAACCGGATGCTCGACGAGATCGAGCGGCTGCTCGGCGAGGTGCGCAGCGTCGGCGACGCCATCGCCCACGATCTGCGCACGCCGCTCACCCGCCTGCGCGCCCGGCTGGAGCGCAGCCGGTCCCAGGCCCGGACCGTCGGGGAGTTCCGCGAGGCGATCGACCAGGGGCTCGTGTGGATCGACCAGACGCTCGCCATGGTCACCGCCGTGCTGCGGATCGGCGAGATGGAGGACGGGCGGCGCCGCGGCGCGTTCACGCAGGTCGATCTCGGCGAGGTGGCCGCCGTCGCGGTGGAGTTCCACGCCCCCTCGCCGAGGAGAAGGACATCCACCTCACGCTCTCGGTGCCCGCCGGGCCTTACCGCGTCCACGGTGACCGCGACCTGTGCTTCGAGGCCGTCTCGAACCTGCTCGACAACGCCCTGAAGTTCACGCCGCCCGGCGGCCGCGTGGGCGCCGCCCTGCAGCGCGCCGACGACGGGATCGCGGTGACGATCGCCGACTCGGGACCCGGCCTGCCGCCCGGGGAGCGCACCCAGGTGTTCCACCGCTTCTACCGCGCCGAGGCAGCCCGCCAGACGCCCGGCCACGGCCTGGGCCTGAGCCTCGTGGCGGCGATCGCCGAGCTGCACGGCGCCTCCGTGGCGATCCGCGACGCGGCGGGCGGCGGCTGCCATGTCGAGCTGCGCTTCCCGCACGCGGAGACGGACGCCGCCCGTCAGGGGGCGCCGTGAGCACCATCCGTCACACGTGGCCCCTCATCCCCGGAATTCGCCCGTGAGGGTCTCGGCCGGACCGGCGCGAAAGCCGCGGTTAAGGCACGGCATGCCAATGCCCTGCCGCGAAACGACGCCTGTGTGGGGCCGATGAACCTGTTGCGGCGCGCCGGTTCCTTTCTCCGTTCGGCCCGTACCTGGATCGCGCTCGGCGTCCTGGCCCCGTTGGGCATGGTCCTGACGTCCGGCCTGATGCTGTCCGACCTGCGCCGGGACGCCTGGGACAGGGCCGGACAGACATCCCGGAACCTCCTGCAGGTCCTCGAACGCGATATCGCGCGCAACGTCGAGATGTACGATCTCTCGATCCAGGGCGCCGTCGACAATCTGAAGGCCCCTGGCCTCGCGGACGCCGATCCGCGCCTGCGCCAGCTGATCCTGTTCGACCGCGCCGCGACCGCCCGCGACATGGGCGTGATGCTGGTCATCGATGAGCACGGCGACGTCGTCGACGACATCGGCGCCGTGCCGCCGCGCAAGGGCAACTACGCGGATCGCGAGTATTTTCAGATCCATCGGGCGAACGGCCGACTGGGCCTTCATGTCGGTCGCCCGATCGTGTCGCGGCTGGACGGCGAGCGGATGCTCCCGTTCAGCCGCCGCATCGACAAGTCCGACGGCAGCTTTGGCGGCGTGGTCCTGGGCACCGTCAAGCTGTCCTACTTCACGCATCTGTTCAGCGAGATCGACCTCGGTCCGGACGGCGCCATCAACCTGTACCTGACCGACGGCACCCGCCTGATGCGCTACCCCTACGCGGAGGCCGATCTCGGGGCGAACATCGCGCAGGCTCCGATCTTCAAGCGGTTCCTGCGCGAGGGCGCGGCAGCTTCGTCAGCACCTCCGTGCGCGACGGCGTCGAGCGGAACTACACCTTCTCGCGGGTCGCCGGCCTGCCGCTGATCCTGAACGTCGCCCTGTCCACCCAGGACGTGGAGGCGGACTGGTGGGCTCGGGCGACCGTCATCGGGAGCATCGTGTTCGTGCTGTGCGGTCTCACGATCGCCCTGTCGCTCCTGTTCGGGCGGGAGTTGCGCCGCCGGGAGGCGCTGCGGGCCGAGATGGCGGCTCTGTCGCGCACCGACGCCCTGACCGGCCTGCCGAACCGCCGCTGCTTCGAGGACCTGTACCGGCAGGCCCTGGATGCGGCCCGGCGCGACGGCCAGCCCGTGTCGCTGCTCATCGTGGATGCGGACCATTTCAAGCGCTACAACGACCGGTACGGCCATCCGGTGGGCGACGCGATCCTGCAGGCCCTGGCGCGCTGCCTGTCGGCGAGCGTGCACCGCCCGCAGGATCTCGTCAGCCGCATCGGCGGCGAGGAATTCGCCCTGCTGCTGCCGGAGACGGACGCGGCCGGCGCCCTGCGCGTCGCCGACAAGGTCCATGCCGAGGTCGCGACGCTGGCGGTCCCGTCGGCCGGGATCGGCGCGGGCGCCGTGACCGTGAGCATCGGGCTCGCCGCCGCGGTGCCGGGCGGCGAACGGCACGCGCCCCTGCCGGACCTGTACCGCTTGGCGGACGGCGCCCTGTACGAGGCCAAGAAT
The DNA here is from genome assembly GCA_050632685.1 of Methylobacterium phyllosphaerae. Taxonomy (GTDB): domain Bacteria; phylum Pseudomonadota; class Alphaproteobacteria; order Rhizobiales; family Beijerinckiaceae; genus Methylobacterium; species Methylobacterium phyllosphaerae_A. The sequence continues at coordinate 1,018,476 of JBOEFT010000002.1, read as the reverse complement.
GGCGGTCGCAATCAGACCCGCAGCGCGACCGCGCCGGCGCCACCGCTCCAGCGGGGCGGCCTGCAACTGGTGAAAACGTCCTGACGGCGCCCGGCGGCGATCGGCGTCCGATGTCTTGACGGAATCGACACCAACCCTGTGATCTCATCGCACCCCGACGACGGGTGGGCACCGCGACCCGTCCGTCGGTTCAGCGACGCGCGTGTGGATTTCGCGTGGACTCCGGCCCCGCAAGCCAAGGGTAACGAGGATGGACGACAGACGTGCGGCGCCCCGCAGACGAACGCTGCTCGAGGGGCACATCGAGCTCGCCGGCGGCGGTGCGATCGACTGCACGGTCCGCAACGTCTCGGAGGGCGGCGCCCGCCTGCGCGTGGTCAGCGTGATCGGCGTTCCGGACGCCTTCGTGCTGACCTACGGCATCGCCAGTCAGCGGCGGCCGGTACGGGTCACGTGGCGCAGCGAGACCGAACTCGGCGTGGCGTTCGGCGACCCTGACGAGCGGCCATAGGCCGAACCCCAGGGGCCGAGCCAGGGGCTTCCACGCCCACCCGTGTTGAGGGGCGGATCGGATGGGCGTGGAAGGCCAGCGTCCGGCTGGTGTCGCACCGATGACGCGACAGGGTTAACGCTTCCTTACCGGCGACCAGAGGCGGGGACCGGCGCCGCCCGGTCAGGCGGTGCCGGAAGCGGGCTCGGCGCGCCGAGCCCGCAGCGTCTCGGCGATGACCACGCCGGTCCGCAACACGTGGCGATGGGCGATGGCCCCGGCCGCGGCGGCGTCCCGCGCGTCGAGGGCCGCGAACAGGTCGCGGTGCTCCCGGGCGGATTCCTCCCAGCGGCTGCCGCTGGAGAGCGCGCGCAGACGTGCCCATTGAGCGCGCGCCTGGAGGGGCGCGTGCACCTCTGCCAGGGGACGGTTGTGGGCGGCGGTGACGATCGTCCGGTGGATCTCCTGGTTGAGGGCGAAATAGGCGTCGAGGACCTTGTCCCGATGCATGCGGTCGAGCTGGGCCTGCTTCCCGCGCAAGTCGTCCATCAGGGCGTCGGAGATCCGCGGCGCCGCGAGTTCCGCGGTCAGCCGCTCGATGCCGGCCAGGGCCTCGAACAGCTCCAGGATCTCCTCGGGCGTCCAGTCCGGGACGCGCGCGCTGCGGTTCGGGTGCAGTTCGACCAGCCCTTCGGCGGCCAGCAGCTTGAGGGCCTCCCGCAGGGGCGTCCGCGAGACCCCGAGCGCGGCCGACAGGTCGTTCTCGACGAGGGTCGCGCCCGCCGGCAGCACGCCGCGGACGATCATGTCCTTGAGCCGGGCCGCAGCCTGCTCGTGCAGGCCGGCCCGCGGCAGCTGCGCGGTCGGGACGACCAGGGCCTTGCGAGGCCGACCCCGGCCACGTGCGACGACGTCCATCGATCCTCCCGCTCCCCGCGCCAGCCTAGCGCGTCCGACACGCCGGCCGGTGACCTATTTCTCGCCCTCTTACGCTGACTTATCATGCAGTTGCGCAAATTGCATGCAGCATGCAGAAAATACCTTGTTCCCCGTCCGGACCTGTCGGATGCTCCGGCCGTCGGGGATGGATCTGATGCAGCGATCGAACGGCACGACGCGTCTGGGCATGCTGACGCCCTCGTCGAACAGCGTCCTTGAGCCGGCCACCGCCCATCTGCTCGCCGGGTGCGCCGGCGTGAGCGCGCATTTCGCCCGCTTCCGCGTGACGGAGATCGGCCTGTCGGCGGCGGCGCTGGACCAGTTCGACCCCGAGCCGATCCTGATCGCGGCCGAGCTGCTCGCCGACGCCCGGGTCGCCGCGATCCTGTGGAACGGCACCTCCGGCGCGTGGCTCGGCTTCGACGCCGACGAGCGCCTCAGCGCCGCGATCATGGACCGGACCGGCTGCCCCGCCTCCACCTCGGCCCTCGCCTTCCGCGACCTGTTCCGCGCCCGGGGCTACCGGCGGATCGGTCTGGTCACGCCCTATACCGGCGACGTCCAGCGCCGGATCCAGGCCAACTGGGGCGCGGCCGGCTTCGACTGCACCGCCGAGCGCCATCTCGGCCTGTCGGAGAACTTTGCCTTCGCGGAGGTCGGTCCTGAGGCCATCGCCGGCATGGTCCGGGCGGTGGCGGCCGCGGGCGTCGACGCGGTGGCGATCGTCTGCACCAACCTCGCGGGCGCCGCGCTCGCCCCGGCCCTGGAGGCCGAACTCGGCGTACCGGTGCTCGATTCGGTGGCGGTCACCCTGTGGAAGGGTCTCGGGCTCGCCGGTCGCCCGGCGGCGGACCTCGCCGCCCACGGCAGCGTGTTCGCGGCGGACGGGGAGGGGCGGCCGTGAGCGCCGGAGCCGGCACCGCCCTGATCCTCGACGGGATCTCCCAGCGCTACGGGGCGGCGCTCGCCGTCGACACCGTGACCCTCGACATCAAGGGGGCGAGCTCGTCGCGCTGCTCGGGCCTTCGGGCTGCGGCAAGACCACCCTGCTGCGGGCGACGGCGGGCTTCCTGAAGCCGACGGAGGGGCGCGTGATCATCGGCGGCCACGCGGTCGACCACCTGCCGCCGAACCGCCGCACCGTCGGCATCGTGTTCCAGAACTACGCCCTGTTCCCCCACATGAGCGTCGCCGACAACGTCGCCTACGGCCTCGCTGCCCGGGGCGTCGGGCGGGCCGAGCAGAAGACCCGGGTGGCCGAGATGCTGGCGCTGGTGCGCCTGGAGCACCTCGCCGGGCGCTTCCCGCGGGAGATGTCGGGCGGCCAGCAGCAGCGCGTGGCCCTCGCCCGGGCGCTCGCCGTGAGGCCCTCGATCCTGCTCCTCGACGAGCCCTTCGCGGCCCTCGACAAGAACCTGCGCCTCGACATGCAGATCGAGATCAAGCGCATCCAGCGCAGCGCCGGCACCACCACGCTGATCGTCACCCACGACCAGGAAGAGGCCCTGTCGATGGCCGACCGGGTCGCGGTGCTCAATGCCGGCCGCCTGGAGCAGTTCGCGGCCCCGACCGAGGTCTACGACCGCCCCGGGACGCTGTTCGTCAACACCTTCGTGGGCACGGCCAACGTCCTGCACGGGCGGCTCGCCACGGAGCCGGGGGGCGCCCGCGTGGTCGCGCTCGAGGCGGGGGGACTGCTCCCCGCGCGCACCGCGCTGCCGGACGGGACCCGGGTGGCCGCCTGCCTGCGGCCCGAGCACGTCGTCTTCGCGACGGACGGGGAGGGGCTCGGCGGCACCGTCGAGATCGGCCTGCCGCTCGGCTCGACGCTGGTCCACGAGATCCGCCTGGACGGCGGCGCCCGCCTGAAGACCGCCGAGGCCCGGGCCGCGGGCGCCGGACCCCGGCCGCCCGGTACCCGCGTCTCCCTACGGCCGACCGCGCCCGAGCGGGTCGGCGTCTTCCCCGATCCCCGCTCCTGAAGCCGAGCCGCCCGGAGACCCGACCATGCCCCTGCACCGCCGCAGCCTCCTCGCCAGCGCCCTGACCCTCGGCGCCGCGCAGGCCTTCCCCGGCCTGTCCCGCGCCCAGGCGCGCAAGCTCGTCTTCGCGACCTTCACGGGCAGCTGGGAGGAGGCCCACCGGGCCGTGCTGGTGCCGGCCTTCCGCAAGAGTTCGGGCGGGGACGTGATCCTCGATCCGATGCTCTCGGTCGACCAGATCGCCAAGGTCCAGGCGGCCCGCGCCAACCCGCCGATCGACGTGATGCTGCACGATCCGGGTCCCGCCCTCACGGCGATCGCCCAGGACCTCGTCGAGCCCTATCCGGTGGCGCAATCCGCGCATTACGGCGACCTGATCGCGGACGCGCAGGAGCCGATGGGTCCGGCGCCGTTCTTCCAGATCGTCGGGCTGACCTACAACCCCGAGAAGGTGAAGACGCCGCCGACCTCCTGGGCGGACCTGTGGAAGCCCGAATTCAAGGGCCGGGTCGGCATCACCAACCTCAACTCGACGCTAGGCACCGGCTTCCTCGTGGAGATCGCCCGGATGAACGGCGGCTCGGAGACGAATGTCGAGCCCGGCTTCAAAGCCCTCGAGGCGCTCAAGCCGAACCTCGCCGCGGTCGCGGCCAATCCGGGAGCGCTCGCGGCCCTCTACCAGCAGGAGCAGGTCGACATCGGGCCGGGCAATTTCAACGCGATCCAGATCCTCAAGGCCCGGGGCGTCCCGGTGGAGTTCGCAGCGCCCATGGAGGGCATCATCGCCTTCAAGACGACGATCCACATCGTCAAGAACACGCCGGTGAAGGAGCTGGCCTTCAAGCTGATCGAGGCCGCCCTGTCGCCGGAGGTGCAGGCCAAGCTGATGCAGAGCCCCTACCTGATCGTGCCGACCAACCGGAAGGTGGCCATGGAGGGCGAGGTCGCGAAGGTCCTGGCCAAGGACGCCGAGGAGCTGAAGCGCAAGTCGGTGTTCCAGGACTGGGCCGCGATCAACCGCAGCCGGTCGGCCTGGATCGAGCGCTTCAACCGGGAGATCCGGGTGTGACCGCCGACCCGGCCCTGGCGGCGACCGGCTCGGTCGCGGCGACCGGCCCGGTCGCGGCGCCCCTCCGTCCGGGCCGCGCCTGGACGGCGGCCTACGACATCCGCCTCGCGCTGCCCCTCGGGGCGTTCTTCCTCGTCTTCTTCCTGGCGCCGCTGGCGCTCCTCGTGCTGGTGAGCTTCTACGCCGATCCGGGCATGACCCGGTTCGGCCTCGACCAGTACGCCCGGTTCCTGCTCGACCCGTTCTCCTTGAGGGTGCTCGGCGCGACCCTGTGGCTCGGCGTCGAGGTCACGGCGCTCACGCTCCTCCTCGGCCTGCCGCTGGCGCTGCTCCTGACCTGGGCGCCCGGCCGGCTGCGCGGCCTGCTGACCCTGATCGTGCTGCTGCCGCTGCTCACGAGCGTCGTGGTGCGGACCTTCGCGTGGATCGTGATCCTCGGGCGTCAGGGCATCGTCAACGCCGGACTGCTGGCGCTCGGCCTCACCGACACGCCGCTGAAGCTGCTCTACACCGAGGGTGGCCTCGTCCTGGCGCTGGCGCAGGTGCAGATGCCCCTGATGGTGCTGCCGCTGGTCACCGCCCTGGCGCGGATTGACCCGAACCTCGCCGACGCCTCGGCGGCGTTGGGGGCGGGGGCGTGGCGCACGTTCGTCCGGGTGACGCTGCCGCTCTGCCTGCCCGGCATCGTCGCGGGCTGCCTGCTCACCTTCGCGGCGGCGATCACCGCCTTCATCACCCAGTCGCTGATCGGCGGCGGGCAGATGCTGTTCATGCCCATGTACCTGTACCAGCAGGCCTCGGCGCTCAACAACTGGCCCTTCGCGGCGGCGATCGCGATCGTCTTCCTCGTGACGGTGCTCGCCTGCGTGACAGTCTTCAACCTCGTGGGCCGCCTGTCGCGCGGCTACGCGCAAGCCTGAGGGGCGCCGATGAGGACCAGCCTGCGCCGCGACCTCGACTGGTTCAGCTTCCACGGCGCCGTGCTGCTGCTCGCCGGGCTGTGCCTCGTCCTGCTGGCAGCCCCGACCGTGATCGTCGTGGTGGTCTCGTTCACCAGCGGCTTCTCCCTGCGCTTCCCGCCGCCGGGCTATTCCCTGCGCTGGTACGCGGCCCTCGCGGAAGCCGAGCAGCTCCGGGCCGCCGCCTGGAACAGCCTCGAGGTGGCGGGCTGGACGACCCTCCTGTCGGTGGTGCTCGGCACCGCCGCCGCGCTCGCCATCGCCCGGTCGCCGCGCCTGTCCGCGCGGCTCCTCGACAGCCTGTTCCTGTCGCCCCTCGTCCTGCCGGCCCTGGCCTTCGGGCTCGCCGCCCTGATGCTGTTCAGCCTCGCCGGCATCCCGGTCTCGCCGCTGACCCTGATCCTCGGCCATACCGTGGTCTGCGTGCCCTTCGTGGTCCGCACCACCGTGGCGTCCCTGTCGCAGATGGATCCGGTGCTGCTGGAGAGTTCGACCTCGCTCGGCGCCTCGCGCCTCTACACGTTCCGCCGGGTGACCCTGCCGCTGATCCGGCCGGGCATCCTGGCCGGGGGCTTCATCGCCTTCATGGCGAGCTTCGACAACGTTCCGGTCTCCCTGTTCCTGCGCGACGCCGCCACCGACATGCTGCCGATCCGGATGTGGCAGGACTTGGAGGGCCGCCTCGACGTCACGGTGGCGGCGGCCTCCAGCCTGCTGATCCTGGTCACCGTGGTGCTGGCGGTGATGATGGAGCGGGCCGCCGGGCTCTCCCGCCGGCTCGCCGGCTGAGCCCCGATGCGGATCCTGCTCCTCAACCCCAACACCTCCGTGGCGATGACCGAACGCATGGCGCGGGCGGCGCAGGCGGCGCTGGCCCCCGATGCGCGGATCACCGCGCTCACGGCGGCGACCGGCCTGCCCTACATCGCCAGCCGGGCCGAGGCGCAGCTCGCCGGCGCGGCCGTGCTGGAGACGCTCGCCGCGCACCAAGCCGGACACGACGCCGCGGTCATCGCGGCCTACGGCGATCCCGGGCTGATCGCGGCGCGCGAACTGTTCGACCTGCCGGTGGTCGGCATGGCCGAGGCCGCGATGCTGAGTGCCTGCCAGCTCGGGGCGCGGTTCGCGATCGTCACCTTCGCGCCCGCGCTGCTGCCCTGGTACGAGGATGCGGTCGCCCTGGCCGGCCTGTCGGCGCGCTGCGCCGGCCTCTACGCGGTGCGCCGGCCGTTCCAGGCGGTGACCGAGGTGCAGGACGAATTGCGGCCCGAGATCCTGGCCCTGGCCGAGCGGGCGGTCGGGGAGGGGGCCGACGCGGTGATCCTGGCGGGGGCGCCGCTCGCCGGCCTCGCCACGACCCTGCGGGAGGCGGTGCCGGTGCCGCTGGTCGACCCGCTGGCGGCGGCCCTGGGCCAAGCGCAGGCACTGGTGCGGCTCGGGACGCGGCCGCCGCGCGCCGGACGCTTCGCCCGGCCGCCCGCGAAGCCGGCCACGGGCCTGAGCGGGCCGCTCGGCCGCTGGATCGCGCATCGCGCGGAGGAACCATGACGCGGACCGACCGAACTGACGCGGCAGACCCGCTCTGGACCCTCTCGGCCGCCACCCTGGGACGCCGCTACGCGGCCGGGACGGCGAGCCCGGTGGCGGCCGCCCGCGCCTGCCTGGACCGAGCGGAGGCCGTGAACCCCGTGCTCAACGCCCTGGTCGCGATCGATCCCGAGGGCGCGGAGCATGCCGCCGCGGCGAGCGCGGAGCGCTGGCGGGCCGGCCGCCCGCTCGGGCCGCTGGACGGCGTGCCGGTGACCATCAAGGACAGCCTCAACGTCGCCGGGTTCGCCACCGGCTGGGGAAGCCGGCTCTATGCGGGGCGGGGGGCGGACCGGGACGAGACGCCCGTGGCCCGCCTGCGCGCGGCCGGCGCGGTGATCCTGGGCAAGACCAACGTCCCGGAACTGACCGTCCAGGGCTACACCGGCAACCCGGTCCACGGCGTCACCCGCAACCCGTGGGATCCGGCGCTGACGCCGGGAGGCTCCAGCGGCGGCGCGGTGGCGGCGGTGGCCTCCGGGATCGCGCCCCTGGCGCTCGGCACCGACGCGGGCGGCTCGATCCGCCGCCCCGCCTCCCATACCGGCCTCGTCGGCCTGAAACCCACCGCCGGCCGGGTGCAGCGACGTGGCGGGCTGCCCCGATCATGCTCGACCTGGAGGTGGTCGGGCCGATGGCGCGCACGGTCGACGACCTCGCGGCAACGATGCGGATCCTCGGGGCGGCCGATCCGGATTCCGTCGCACCGGCCGGGTTCGGCCCGTTCGGGACGACGTCGGTGCCGGACCGGCCGCTGCGCATCCTCGCCGTCCCGGCCTTCGGGTCTGCCCCGGTCGATCCCGAGATCGCCGCCAGCGTCGCCGAGGCGGCCGGCCGCCTCGAAGGCCTCGGCCACCGGGTCGAGACCGGCCGCTTCGACGCGGCGACCGCCCTCACGGAGGCGTGGCCGGTCCTCGGCCAGGCCGGCATCGCTTGGCTGATGCGGGCGCATCCGGGCCGGCTCGACGCCCTCGGCCCCGACATCCGCGCCCTGGCGGAGGCGGGGGCGGCACTCTCGGCGGCCGACCTGTTCGACGTTCAGCGGATGGCGCTGGCCCTGCGCGAGGACCTCGCCGCCCTGTTCGCCGGTCACGACCTCCTGATGACCCCGACCGCGGCGGCGCTGCCCTGGCGGGCGGAGGACACCCATCCGGAGCGCATTGCCGGGGTGCCGGTGGGTCCCCGCGGCTCGGCGACCTTCACGGGCTTCGTCAACGCCGCGGGCTGCCCGGGGATCTCGATCCCCTGCCGCCCGTCGGGCGCGGGTCTGCCGATCGGGTTCCAGCTCGTGGCGCCCTGGGGCCGCGACGAGACCCTGGTGGCGGTGGCGGGGGCCTACGAGGCCGCCCATCCCTGGGGGATGGTCTGGGAGGGCCGGGCGCCGTGACCGGCCTGTCGATCCACGCCGTCGACGCCGCCACGGGCCGGCCGGCCGCGGGAATGCGCGTGCGGGTCCTGTCCGTGGGAGCCGCGCAGCGGTTGATCGCGGAGGGCGCCCTCGGCGCCGACGGGACGCTCGCCCATCCGATCGTGCGGACGCGGCTCGCCCCCGGCCTCTACGAGGTCGCCTTCGCGATCGGGGATTTCGTCGGGGCGGCCGGGACGGGGTTCCTGGAGGAAGCCTCGATCCGCTTCCGGATCGGCGATCCCGACGAGCACTGCCATCTGCCGCTGAAATTCACGGCCTTCGGCGTCGCGCTGTTCCGCGGCTGCTGAGCCGGGCGGGCAAGCGTCTCCGGGCACGGGCCGGCCACCGCGGCCGCGACGTCGCGGTCCGGCCGCTCCCGCGCCGGGCGGGGTGACCGGCGCCACCGGGACGCCTAGACTTGCCGCCGATCGGCGAGGCGAAGGCGGGAGGACACCGATGCGGATCCAGGCGATGACGGCCCCGGCGGCGGTGATCGGACGCCCGGCCCGCGGCGCAAATCCGGCCCGCCGGCTGCTGGCCGTGCTGACCGTCCTCGCCCTTCCGGTGGCCTGGGTCGCGGCCGGGCGGCAGCCGGCGGCGGGCATCGACCCCGATCTCGTACGGGTGATCCGCTTCATGGCAGTGATCAAGGGCGGCTTCGCCCTGGCGGCCCTCGCGGGCTGCTACTGGCGCCTCGGGCACCCTGCGGCCGCGTGGCGGATCCCGGTCTACGTGATCGGGCCGCCGCTCATGGCGATCGGCGCGGCCGGCCTGTGGTCCCTGCGCGATCCCGGCCTCGCCGCGCTCGGTGTGCATCTCGGCCTGTTCGCGATCCTCGCGGCGGCGCTCACCGACCGCGATGCCCTGCCCGACCTGCCGGTCCGCCGGCGGCGCTGACCGCCGAGCCGCCGTGCCGGGATGCGCCGGTCAGATCGTCTCGTAGGCGAACAGGACCGCGATCATCGTCAGGCCGGTCAGCCCGATGACGAAGCAGATGTCGGCGCAGCGCTCCAGGCGCACCGCTAGGTCGCTCGCGTCCCCCAGGCGGATCGACAGGTAGGACGCGACCGCGCTGACCAGGAACAGGATGGCCGTGAGGGCCGCGGCCTCGTCGACATGGCTCGGCCCGATCCAGTCCTCGGCGATCTTCACGAGGCCGATCAGGGTGGTGCAGACGCCGACCATCGTCCCGGCCGTGGGGAGGATATGGCGCGACAGGCCGTCTTCGCCGGATCCGCTGGCCCTCCGCCTTTCGGCCATGCGCTACTCCTACAGCTCTGCGGCGGCTGATCGGCCCCCGCCATACCGCGCCCGTGGAGGTTCGTCATGAAGCGACCGCTCACCACCAACTTCTCCGCACCGCCGCCGACCGAGGTCCAGCCGCCCGAGCCGGAGCCGTCGGTGGCCTCCTGGCGCGACGTCGCTCCGTTCGCGGCCGCCCTGATCGCCACCCTGCAGGCGATCGAGGCCGGGCCGAAGGCGGGGCCGGCGATGCGGGCACACCGCTCCGCCATGCGCCGCCAGGGGAGGGGGCCGCCGCGCTCGGCGGATCCGAGGCGTTGGCGACCGTCCTGCATCAGGTCGCCGATGCCGACGCGGCGCGGGCCGCGCCGCGTCTCGCGCTCATCCGCGAGGCCTGGGCGGGGCTGCCCGGGGACCCGGCCTGACGCCCCGGTCGGGGGCTTCCGGTCCGACGGCAGATCGGGGGGCCGGCACGCCGTCGATGGTCCCAGGGGCCGGACAGGGATCCCGGAGTGCGCGCGGCCGGAGCTGCGGGACGATCGGCAACCTGGGTTCGGGCAACCGCGCCCCGTGCCCCTGGCGTACCGATCCTGAACCCTCTCGTCGGGCAGGGCGTTACGGGGACCGGAATCATGGGGATGGCCACGCATGCGACACGTCAAGTACAGGCTGATCGAGCCGGGCCTGCGCCCCCGGCGCACGCGCCTCGAGATCCCCGGCTGGGCGGGCAACCCCGAACCCCGCACCGACGGATCGCAGGAATACGCGTGGCACTGCCTCCCGTTCTCCGAGGCGGCCAAGGCGGGGATCGAGCTGTTCTATCCCTACGAGACCGAGCTGCGCGTCGGCACGCGCGACGGCGCGCTCGTCTTCGAGGGCGATTTCGGCCCGCCGCCGGAGCCCGGCATGCAATGGCCGCCGTTCCGGAGCTTCGGGGAGGCCTACTACACCTACCAGATCCTCCTGGACCTGAAGGTGGAGGAGGGCTGGGCGATCAAGACCGAGACCCATCCGCGCTTCTACACCGACCGGACCGGGACCGTTCCGATCGCGGTGCCCGCGCTCCTGCGGCACTGGTGGCCGATGATGTACTTCATGGTCTTCAAGGCCCCCGACGAGGGGGCAACCCACGTGTTCCGGCCCGGCGAGCCGTTCATGCAGGTCACCGTGGTGCCGGCCGAGAATGATTTCGAGCTCGTGCCCATGCCCGAGGACGAAGCCGCCGAGCGCGAACTGCAGTCCCGGCGCATCTATGCCAGCCGGTCGACGCTGGCGTCGGATTCGCAGTGGACCTCGGCGACCAACACCGTGTTCGACGGGACCTACCGGCGGATCCTGGGGGCGGCGAAGAGCCCCTGGTGACGGAGTGCGGAGAGGGACGCCCCCTCTCCGCGTCAGGCGGCTCAGTAGCCGTAGGGCCGGAAGTAGCCGTGGTGATGGTGGTGATGGTGGTGGAACCGCCGGAAGTAGCCGTGATGGTGGTGATGGTGATGATAGAACCGCCGGTAGAAGCGGTGATGATGGTGGTGATGGTGATGATAGTAGTATTGGGCTTCCTGGACGGTCGCCTCGCCCTCGGCGGCAGGCGCGAGCAGTTCGGCCTTCGCCTGGTCCGTATCGGACTCCTTGAGGAGCGCCACCGCGTCGGGGATCGGCTTCAGTAGGTCGGCGTAGCTCTCGACCTGCATGGCCGCCTTCAGGCCGGTCGCGGCCGGCATGGCGGCCTGGGCCGGGTCGGCGGCGGCCAGGAGCGTGACGGCCCCGATCAGGCCAGCGACTGTCTTATCCATTGACGAGATCCTTTCAGGAACAACGCCGGCGGCCGCCCTCGAAAGGGTCACCGGGACGCGCTCTGAAACACCAAGGGGAAACGGACCGTTCCGGTTTCGCGGCCTCAGGGACAGTCAACTTCCCGGCATGTGCGGCGATCGCGCTCCACCGGGCCGGCAGAAGGCGCCGGGCTGGAGAATGAAAGAGATTTTAATGGACTTCGGCGAAATGAACGCGCGCTGAATTGCTTCAGCGGATGGCGGCCCTGCTCCGGAAGGTCTGTGAGCCGATCGGCTGACCTTGGACCTCGCCGGCGGCACAGGGCGTCTGCTGGAGGGTCTACCAGGACCCGTCCGGAGGCGACGGATCCGGCCGCCCCTCTCCGACCGGTGCTGGTGCCCGGTCCCGGAGAGGAGGGCGAAGCGCGCCGTGCCCGACCGGGTGCCTATCGCCCATGGGGCGATCCCGCGTATCACGCGACATCGAGCGCCACGTCGGCGCCACCGCGCCCCTTCCGGCGTTGTGCGCTCCGGCGGATCACCCGAGGGCGGGGGCAACAACCGCCGGCTGTCGGATCCGGCGCGACGGGTCGTGCCGGTGCGCCACGAAGCGGCCAGAGCGTTAATCCGCTCGGTCGCGCGGCGGCCGTCAATTTCTCCGCGCGTTGCATTTGCAGCGACCCAATTCATACAATTTGTAGAAATCGTCCTGAATTCACCATGGCGACAGCTTGACGTCTCGTTCCGTCTAAAGGCAATCAGCCGGCCAGAGTGCCACACTGAAGGGCATGCCGCGCGAGCGGAATCTTGGAGAGGAAACGATGGTCTTCGCAGGTCGCGCGGCAGCTGGGTTGCTGCTGGTCACCATGTTGTCGGCCCCGGCACAGGCCGCGGACCCGATCAAGATCGGGCTGAGCGGTCCCTTTACGGGGGCTCGTCTTCGATGGGCGTTTCGATGCGGGACGGCGCCAAGCTCGCCGCGGCCGAGATCAACAAGGCCGGCGGCGTCCTCGGCCGGCCGATCCAGCTGATCGAGCGCGACGACGAGGCCAAGAACGAAGTCGGCGCGCAGGTCGCGCAGGAACTGATCAACAAGGAGAAGGTGGTCGCCACCGTCGGGTTCATCAACACCGGCGTCGCACTGGCCGCCCAGCGCTTCTATCAGGAGGCCGAGATCCCGGTGTTCAACAACGTCGCCACCGGGACGATCATCACCAACCAGTTCAAGGAGCCGGATTACGACGCGAACTACGTCTTCCGGAACTCCGCCTACGACGTGCTCCAGGCCGGCCTGATGGTCGACGAGGCCCTCGCGGAGGGCCACAAGAAGATCGCGGTCCTCGCCGACTCGACCAATTACGGCCAGCTCGGCCGCGAGGACATCGAGAAGTACCTCGCGACCAAGAACGTGAAGCCCGTCGCGGTCGAGAAGTTCAACATCAAGGACGTCGACATGACGGCCCAGCTGCTCAAGGCGCAGCAGGCCGGCGCCGAGGTGATCCTCGCCTACGGGATCGGGCCGGAGCTGGCCCAGATCGCCAACGGCATGTCCAAGCTCGGCTGGAAGGTCCCGATGATCACCAGCTGGCCGTCCTCGATGCAGAGCTTCATCGATATCGCCGGCCCGAACGGCAACGGCGTGATCATGCCCCAGACCTTCATCGAGGATCAGACCTTGCCGAAGCGCAAGGCGTTCCTGGAGAACTACTACAAGACCTACGGCGTGACGAAGATCCCGACCCCCGTGGCCGGTGCCCAGGCCTACGACTCGGTCTACCTCCTCGCCGCGGCGATCAAGCAGGCCGGCGGCACCGACGGCCCGAAGATCCGCGCCGCCCTCGAGAACCTGAACGAGAAGGTCGAGGGCGTGGTCACTACCTACGACAAGCCCTTCACCGCCAAGGACCACAACGCGATCTCGCGCAACATGGTCGTGTTCGGGAAGGTGCAGGACGGCAAGATCGTCTACGACAAGGCCGAGGATGCCAAGAACGCCGGCGTCGTCCGCCTCAAGGAGAAGTCCTCGAACTGAGGATCCGGACGCCGCGGCCGTCGGGGTCGCGGCGTCCCCGTCCGAGTCGGCGGCGTCTCGTCTGCCGGCGCTGCCAGAAGCGGTCCCGCGGCACCCGCCGGGCGACCGCACGCTCCTCCGGTGACAGCGATCCCATGGAAATCCTGCTCCAGCTCATCGCCTCCGGCGTCGCGGTCGGCATGATCTACGCCGCCATCGCGTTCGGCTATCAGCTTACCTTCGCGACCTCGAAGACGCTCAATTTCGGCCAGGGCGAGGCGCTGGCCCTCGGAGCCCTGTTCGGCCTCACCCTGGTGCCGTTCGTCGGCTACTGGCTGATGATCCCGCTGGTCCTGGTCTTCGGCTTCGCCCTCGGGGCCGTGGTCGAGCGGCTCGGCGTGCGCCCGGCCGTGAAAATCAAGTCCGAGTATGGGTGGATCATGGCGACTATCGCGCTCGGCATCATCTTCAAGAACGTCGCCGAGAACGTCTGGGGCCGCGACGACCTGAAATTCCCCTCGCCGCTCCCCGAGACGGCCCTCCAGGTCGGCGGCGTGCGCATCCTGCCGATGGAGCTGATGATCGTCGCGGGCGCCCTGCTGATGATGCTCGCCGTCGAGATCTTCAATCGCAAGTCGATCTGGGGGAAGGCGGTCGTCGCCACCTCCAACGACATCGACGCCGCCGGCCTGATGGGCATCAACACCCAGAAGGTGATCACCCTGTCGTACTCGATCAGTGCCATGACGGCGGCCTTCGCGGGCGTGCTCGTGGCGCCCGTGACGCTCACCGGCGCCACGATGGGCTCCGTCCTGGCCCTGAAAGCCTTCGCGGTGGCGATCATCGGCGGCCTCGAATCCGGCCTCGGCGTCATCGTCGGCGGCCTGATCCTCGGCGTCGCGGAGACGCTGACCGGCTTCTACATCTCGACCGGCTACAAGGACGTGCCGGGCCTGATCCTGCTCCTCGTCGTCCTCTCCATCCGCCCGGTCGGCCTGTTCGGCAAGGCCGTCATCAAGAAGGTCTGAGCGTGACCGCCCGCGCAATCCTCACGGCAGCCTGAGCCATGGCGCAGACCCTCGCCCCCGCCGAAGCGCCCGCCCCGGCGGCCGCCCCCAGCCTGTCGCGCCACATGGGCGTCCTCGGCGCCGTGCTTCTGGTCGTCGGCCTCGCCGTCTTCCCGCACGTCATCACGAGCTCGTATTATATCCACCTGATGGTGGTGATCGCGATCTACGCGATCCTGATCCTCGGGCTCGACATCGTGGTCGGCTACACCGGGCAGGTGAGCCTCGGCCATGCCGGCCTGTTCGGCGTCGGCGCCTATTCGGCGGCGGTGCTGTTCCTGCACTTCAAGCTTGGCCTGTGGTGGGGCATCCTGGCGGGGATCGGCGTGACCTCGGCCTTCGGGCTGCTTCTCGCCGTGCCGGCCCTGCGGGTCACCGGACCCTACCTCGCCATGGTGACGCTGGCCTTCGGCACCATCATCCAGATCTTCATCAACGAGCTAACGCCCCTGACGAACGGCCCGCTCGGCATCACCCTGCCGCCGGCCCGCGTCCTCGACTTCTCGCTCCTCGGCCTCCAGGCCCCCTGGGGCGCGGCCGGGCGCAAGCTCGAATTCTATTACGTCGTCTGCCTCGCGCTGCTGGCCACGATCCTGGTGGTCAACCGCGTGGTCCGCTCGCCCTACGGCCGGGCCTTCGAGGCGCTGCGCGACTCGCCGATCGCCTGCGACTGCATGGGCGTCAGCGTCTACCGCTACAAGGTCTACGCCTTCGTGATCTCGGCGGCGCTCGCCGGCCTCGCGGGCGCCCTGTTCGCGTGGTCGGAGCGCTACGTGGCGCCGAACTCCTACGGGTTCGAACTGACCGTGCTGTTCCTGCTCGCCGTCACGATGGGCGGGCGCAAGTCGCGGGCGGGGCCGATCATCGGCTCGGCTATCATCGTGATGATGCCGAACGTGCTCGCCGATATCGGGCTCGTGCGGATCATGGCGGGGGTCATCGCGCTGTCCGCCCTGGTCGTGGGCGGCCTCGCCTTCCTGCGCCGCCAGGAGAACCGGTTCGCCCTGCTGGTGCCGGTCGGGCTCTGCCTCGCCTTCCTGCCCGCGACCCTGCTGCTCGAATCCGTCACCGACTTCCGCCTGACGGTGTTCGGGCTGATGATCCTGTTCGTGGTGTACTACCTGCCGGACGGGATCGTGGGCTTCGTCCGCGAGAAGATCCCGGCCCTGCGCCCGGCCCACACCGCCGAGGGCAAGAGCCTCCACGCCGAGGGCGCGGCGCTCAGCGTCCAGAGCGGCGGCCGGGGCGCCGATCCGCTGCTCACGGTCGATCAGGCCCTAATGCAGTTCGGCGGCCTCAAGGCCCTGGCCGGCGTGAACCTCGTGGTCCGGCCGGGCACGATCCACGGTCTGATCGGGCCGAACGGCTCCGGCAAGAGCACGATGATGAACGTGCTCACCGGCATCTACCGGCCGACCGGCGGCAGCGTGACCCTCGCCCGCGGCCAGGGCTCGAAGCGCCTCGACGGGCGCACGCCCTCCGAGATCGCCGCCGCCGGCGTCGCCCGCACCTTCCAGAACGTGCAGCTGTTCCGCGAGATGACGGCGCTCGAGAACGTGCTGGTCGGTCTCCACCACAGCTTCCGCGGCACCCTGTTCGACGCGATCCTCGGCACGCCCCGTCGGCGCCGGGAGGAGCGCGAGCAGCGCGCTCGCGCCATGGCGATCCTCGACTTCGTGGGCCTCGGCGCCCTCGCGCAGGTGGAAGCCCGCAACCTGCCCTACGGCAAGCAGCGGCTCCTCGAGATCGGCCGCGCCCTCGCCCTCGACCCGGTCCTGCTCCTCCTCGACGAGCCCGCCGCGGGCCTCACCGCCCCCGACATCGCCGAGCTGACGGCGATCATCCGCAAGATCCGGGACGCCGGCATCACGGTGATCCTGATCGAGCACCACATGGATGTGGTCATGGGCCTGTGCGACCGCGTCAGCGTCCTCGATTTCGGCCACAAGATCGCCGAGGGCAGCGCCCGCGAGGTGCAGTCGGACCCGAAGGTGGTCGAAGCCTATCTCGGCAGCCCGGTCGCCGACGAGGAGATGACCCATGCTTGAGGTCACCGGACTGTCGGCCGGCTACGGCCAGGTCGAGGTTCTGCACGGCCTCGATTTCGCGGTGCCGAAGGGTCAGGTCGTGGCGCTGATCGGCTCGAACGGGGCCGGCAAGACCACCACGATGCGCGCCCTGTCGGGCATGATCCGCCCGCGTGCGGGCTCGATCCGCCTGAACGGACGCGAGATCGGCGGCCTCGACAGCCACGACGTCGCCCGGTCCGGCCTCGCGCACTCCCCGGAGGGACGGCGCGTGTTCCCGACCCTCTCGGTCGAGGACAACCTGACGCTCGGCGCGTTCCCCCGCCTCACGGGATCCCGGCCGAAGGGCGACGTCGCGGCCGACCGGGAGCGGGCCTTCGAGATGTTCCCCCGCCTGAAGGAGCGGCGGACGCAGCTCGCCGGTACGCTGTCGGGGGGCGAGCAGCAGATGCTCGCCATGGGCCGCGCCCTGATGCTGCGGCCCGAGATCCTCCTCCTCGACGAGCCCTCGATGGGGCTCGCCCCGAAGCTGGTGGAGGAGGTCTTCCGGATCATCCGCCTGCTCAAGGCCGAGCAGGTGACGATGCTGCTCGTGGAGCAGTTCGCCATGGCGGCGCTCGGCGTCGCCGACCACGCCTACGTGCTGGAGAACGGTCGGATCCGCTTCCAGGGGCCGGCGCAGCAGATGCGCAACGATCCGGCCGTGCGGGCGGCGTATCTCGGCGGCAGCCATTGATCCACCGCCGGGGCGGCTTTCCGCTCCAGGGCACGGCCGATCTGGCCTCGCCGCCCGGCAGGCGTCGCGGCGCAGAACGGCCTTCGATCGCTGGTCGTCAGGCGCGGCTCTGAACAGGCCCCTGCCTACGGCCGGATGCCCGGCTCGCACCGGTCACAGTTTCTCGAACCGCTTCACGAGCCGATCCCGCTTCAGGCGCGACAAGCGGGCGATCCAGAACACACCGTCGAGTTGGTCGATCTCGTGCTGGATGATCGCGGCCGGAAAGCCCTCCGCCTCAGCCGCGTGGATTGATCCGTCGAGGTCGAGATAGCTGAAACGGATGCGGGCGGCCCGGGTGATCCGTTCTCGCACCCCCGGCATGCTGACGCTGCCCTCATCATGGGCCGCCGTGTCGGGCGACGACCAGGAAATTGCCGGGTTCACGTAGACGCTCAGGCTTTCCTCCGGCGACATCCTGGCCACGACGAGGCGCGCGGGAACGCCGATATGGGGCGCCGTCAGACCGATAGCATTGGCGGCCAGAAGCGTGTCCCGAACATCGTCGGCAAGGGCTTTCAGGGTTGGCCCGAAGTCGGTGACGGGGGCGGCCGGCAGCGTGAGGCGCGGATCGGGAAACACGAGGAGGGCGCGAGCCGCCATGGTTGGTCTATCCGCCTGCGAGGGTGTGCAATCCCGCCTCTCGCTATCGGAGGAAGCCCGCGGGGTGAACCATCAGGACGGCGGAGGTGCGACCCCGAAACGTCGGCCGGCTCAGCCGGCCGCTTCGTGCTGTTATGGCCGGTCGGGCAGCTCCGGCGGCGCCTCCAGACCGGGCATCGCAGCCGCTCGGCTTGTCTGCCCGGGTCGCGCCCCGTGATGACCTAACCAGCCGCACGGTGGAGGGCTTCGTCCCGGGACCGGGCCAGATCAGGATTTTTCCCACTGCTACAAGCATCGAACAGGGAAATTGATATCCCGAGCGGTTGAAATCACCTTCGCGGATCGTCGTCAGATCGAAATCGAAGCTGGATCCGCAGTTCGAGCGAACCCATGACGCTTTTGAATCCGCGTTAGAGGAAGGAAGCCGCCGCTGGCGGCGTGTCGCCGTCGAAGGCGGCGTTGGCGGGGTGCGTGGGTCCTGCGGAGAAGGCGGCGGGGAACTCGAAGCGCAATGCCAGGAGCGCCGAACGGATCGCTGCTTTCACCTGTGCCGGCGCGCCCCGTGCTTCAGCCTCCTCACGGAGGTCTCGAAGCTCGTGCAAGAGGACGCTCCGTTGCGGATCGCCCGGCAGCCCGTAGTCGCCTGTCAAGAGGGCCAACAATGCACGGCCGAGAGGGTCCTCGAGCAGCGTCCACATGTCAGCGTCCTTGTTCAGGATGTCGCGCCACACTGAACCGCGATGATCGCGACGTTCAAGCATCGACAAACCGTCGAGCACCATCGAACGTAATAGGTATTCGGTTGGCGCCAGCGCCTGCGCCCCCCAATGTCGGCACGGCTGCCTGGAGGGTTAGCCCTGATCGCTGGCTTCACCGCACTCGATCCCAGCCGCTGCCAGGGGCCGGCTTGCCGATGAGACTGAAACCGCTCAGCGGTGGGGCGCGGCTGCCACGCCCGCGCGGCGCGGTGGACCCGTTCAGGCCGGCAACATTGCCCCGGTCGCCGCTTCCGACCTCGGCCTGAGGCCTCGGGCGCTTCCGAACCTGGCACTTGCGCGATGCGGGCTCCGCTCGTCGGATCGCCGCCAAGCGACGTCGCGGCGCAGCCACGACGATCCCGACGCTGTATGACCGTCGGGTCGGACATTTCGGGCGCAGGCGGGCGATGGCACGCGCGCCGGAGGGGAGGGCGCAATGTCGCTAGAGGTGAAGCGCGCCGAGCTCGATCGAGCGACGGTGACGGGCCGTGAGGACCTGGAAATCATCACGCAGCTGGTGGAGTTCCCGCCCGGCTCCGTGTCGCCGCGCCACGTCCATCATGGCGAGGAGACGTTCTTCGTGCTGGAGGGTGGAACGGTTCAGGAAGCGGGTCGGCCGCCGCGGGAGCGCGTCCCAGGCGAGCACGGCGTCATTCCGCGCGGCGTCCACCACTCCGGCTACACGGTGATCGGTCACAGGACGATCAAGGTCCTTTCGGTCTACGTCGTCGATAGAGGGAAGCCCTGCAGGAGCCCGTGGCATGACCACCGGGCTTCCTGGGTCAGCACGGCGCCGGCCGAGGATGGGGCGGCCTGTGCCCTGTTCCCCGCCCGCCCGGATTGCGACGGCGGTCGCCGCCGTTCCGGGTGACATCAGCGGCCTTGGCCCGGACGCCCCCGTGCGCGCTCTCCCCGGGTCACTGGCGCAGGGACTCATTCGTGCCGGCGCCAGCCGTCACCAAGCCCGCACAGAACAGTCCGGCCTCATCCGCGTTGCCCTAGGAGCCCCAAGATGGGCCGAACCGAGGAAACGCACATGCGCATCAAGACATTCGGCATCGCCGCCGCCCTCGCGGTGGCCCTGACCGGGACCGCCTATGCCCAACAGCCTGCGGGTGGCGGCAGCGCCACGGGCAACATGAACAACCCCGGCAGCGTGAAGAGCAATGGACAGAAGGCGACCGAGGGAACGGCGGGTGCGACCACCGGCTCGACGACCGGGGCGGCCGGCGCTGCGACAGTTCCGGGGACCGGGACCGCGCGCCCCGGCGTAGGCGCTGGCGGCAGCACCGCGGCCCCGACGCGATAGCCAGACGGTCGGAACCGGGGCGCAACACCCCGGTTCCGATTGATGCGTTGGATGTTCCCCCTCAGTCTCGTCCTGATCCTGTTCGTCGTCGCGCTTACCTATCGGCAGGGCCGACCACAGGCCGCCGGCGCCGTGACCGGCTCGGCGTCCTCACCGCCGCGGGCAGCGCGCCCGAACCCAAGCCGCGACCCTGCGACTCCCACGGGGACGGTGTCACCCGGCGGCGGCAGCGGACATGCGCATCGTCAGGGCGCGAATGTCCTGTTGCACGGAATGGTCAGCCCCTCCTGAACCGTGCCGGGAGGGCAGGGAGCTCCGGCTCGGTCCTCCGGGCTCATCGCGGTGACCCGCTGATCGCAATCGGCGGCTGGATCGCGGACCGGCGAGGACCGCCCTGGCCGGAAGCCCTCGACCACCCGCGCGCAGATCGGACCCGCGTCGTCCTCTGGCGAGACCGACTCGAACCGCTTGGCTCCGGCTGCAGCGGCTTCCTCGTGCCTGGGGGCTGGCCCGGCCACCGCTTGCGATGTCTCGACCAGCCCGCCCAGGCTTTCCAGCTCCGCCAGCAGCCGCCGAGCGAAGCCGCTCCGTCAGCGCGATGCGCGGTTGATCAGCAGCTCAGACGACGGCCTTCCGCCATGCCGACCTTCCGGTAGTGGAACAGGCCGGATTTGACCGCACCGCTGATGACAGCTCTCCGCACATCCGGGTTGCAGCGCAGATATTCCTGCTCATCGAACGCATAGTCACCGCGCTGGCCGCGCGGAGCCCGATCATAGTCGCGGTCGTAATCGCGGCGGTCTCGGTCGCCGTAGCCTCGGTCGCGTGAACCATAGTCCCCACGGTCGTAACCGTAATCGCGACCGCCATAGGGCTGCGCCAGGGCGGGAGCGACACCACTCAGAAGTGCCAAACCCAGGACAGCTGCCGAACCGATCTTCATACCGTACTCCTCGTCTTAGAGAGACTTGAACGCTTTCAGCGGTGGGTGGTTCGGAGGGAAGGGCCGGACGCCGCACCTTCGGCACCGCCGGCCCTGTCGCGCGCGGCCATTCTGCGATCACGGCTGGAGAAATTCCGCTTCGGATCCGGCTGACGTCCGACCCGTCGAGGCCGGAGCCGAGAAGGCCGCCCCGCTGGCCATGGGGCTTTCGACGTCGGTGTCGTCGTCAGCTTCGTATCTCGACCCGATCCCCGACGGAAGGTGTGCGGGTGTGTGGCCGGCGGTCTCGGCCATCGCGATCGGGGCGGCGCGTGCGTCCGCCTCCGTCGAGAGCGCATCGTGCCGACGGGGCAACCGGCGTGGATGAGGACGTTCGTGGGCCGCCGCGCCTACAGGCCGGCACGCGCGGCGGATCCGACGGGAATTGCTCGAACGCGCCGTCTTCGGCATTCGTCCCCGACCCAGTCAAACCCAATCAGATGCTCCTGCCTTGAACACCCGGGCCGACGCGATCGGCCGCAGCGGACGCGCATCCATGCTGGAAAATCGCCTGTTTCAGCGCATCAACGGCCTGGCAGGCCTCACGCCGCATCTGATCCTGGAGCCTGTCGCTGGCGCCATCGGATGACAGGAGAAGTTGTTGCAGGACCCTCGACGCACGCGGTCATGTGCGCCTGAGCCTCCTGTATCGCACCGTTCGGCTCTATAAACCGCATCGAGCCATGGATCGTCCGTCGAACGAGTTCGAGCAGATCCCCATCGCATGCCAGGAAGCCCTTGCACACGCGCCTGGGCGCCTCAAAATCAGGTCAAGGTCGAATTTAGGCTGGCTCACTGATGACCCTGCACGGACCTGGGATCGGCTGTGCAACACTTATAACGACTTGGCCTTTAAAGCTTCCTCGATGACGCTGCCGATGCTCCGAACGCGGAAGCCGTCCGCGTCCGCCCATCGCGACGAACGCATGGCACGCCACCGGCGCGGAAATAAACCGCGGGTGCCAGCGGGTGACGGTCCCATCCTGATCATCCCTCCAGTCGCCGGTGGACGGCGGTCCGTCGAGTCTCGACCTCGACCGTCATGCCGCCGCGGGTGAACCGGCCGCAGGACGAAAGGTGTCCAGGGTTGCAGTCGTCGCTCACCAAAGGCGGGGCTCAGGAGCCCTTCGCCCCGTCGAGGAGACGTCGTCAGGTGCATCGCGACATCCTGGTCCTTTGGCGCAGGTTCGTCCTCCGCGACGCGCCGCGCAACTTCCATCACGAGGTAGGTCACCGACGGCGGCCATGGGACGTCATTGTCCAGAAGCATCCGGGCTGCGCTGACGAGCATCCGGAATTGCTCCGGCGGGATCGTGGCACCAGCCTCGTGCTGCTCCAGGATGCGGTCGGCGATCGCAGCCGCCAGTCCGGCGACCTCAGCCAATTTGTTGGGTGGACCACCGGCTGTCACGTCAGATCCTCTCTCAACCGATCGGATCGGTACATGGGCTCCTCCCGGCATCCTGCCTATGCCCCGCTTGGCACCGGCCAAAGACTCGCACGGTCAGGATGCAACCGCATCGTCGCGGAAGCCACGCGCGTCGAAGATCCTACGAACGACGCCCGCCCGCTTGGCCTCAGCCATCCAGGCGGTCACAGCGGAAAGGGCGCCGGGACGGCCCTTCGGCACGGCGACGGCGACCTGGGTGTGCTGGAAGCCGCCACTGACGATCCGGGACCCCGGCACCTCCTGGACGACAGGCCGCAGCGTGTCGCGCGACAGGGCGAAGGCATCCGCCTGCCCGTTGCGCATGCGCGCGATCGCCTCGGCGACGGACGGAACGGCGACAGGCTGCGTGTGAATCAACGTGCGGGCGGAGACGCGGAAGGTGGTGGTGCCATCAATCGCCAGGACCCGAAGGCCCGGTCGATCCACCTGCGCCACGTCGATGATGCCTGACGCGGCGTTGACCAGATAGGTGCTCTCCAGGTCGTAACAGCCCGGCCCGAAGTCGATCCTCTGCCGTCGGGTCGCGTCGACCGGCATGAAGTTGACGTCGATCACCTCGGCCAGGAGGCCGCGGCCGCGGCACCCGAATTCGGGAACAGGGTGAACGCGAGCGGCAGCCCTGATCGGCGGGCGAGATCCGCGCTCAGATCGGCTGTCACGCCTTCGGGTGTTCCATCGGCCGCCCGGTTGACGAAGATCAGTCCGGCGGACGGCGCCTCGATCAGTCCGACCCGGAGCGCGCCGCTTGGGGCGAGTTCGGCCTTCATGGCCGCGCCCTGAGCGTGGCTGGGACGCGTCATGCTGGCGAGACGGGCCGTCGCCGGGGCAGGGGATGAGCGAGCAATTCGAGCCGCCTGCTCCGCTTCCGCGGCGATCTCCCGACTACGGGGGCAGGCCGCTTACATCACTGAGGAAACTGGCGCGCCAGTTCGAACAAAAATGCGAACACCTATATCATTGAAATAGCACGGTAAATTTTGAGGTCCGGCTATTACCCGGCACACCGTTATTCGCGATGGACCTCTCCAAGCCGCAACGCATCACTCAAAACCGGACGTTCCGGAATGCGCCCGATTCGGACATCTAGCTAGCCTCGACAATGCCTCATGAGCGGACGCAATCGGACAGGCGCGGAGGTCTGAGAATGCCGGACCAATCCGCAGTGAGCGGGTTAGGCGGGTATAGACGCGCTCGTACCCGACGACCTCTGGGCGGTGGTCGAGCCGCTTCTGCCATCCGAGCTTGAGCAGCCGAGAGGCGGGAGGCCGCGCGCCTCGGACGAGGCGGCGCTGGCAGGCCTCATCCTGATCCTGCGTACCGGCATGCAGTGGAAGCATCTACCGCGTTCCGAGGTTGGCTGCAGGCGCAAGACGCGTTCGCGGCGGCTGGGCGCCCTGCACCGCGCGAAGCTGGCGCAGCTTCTGGATGCCGATGCGCTCGATTGGTCGCGCGCAGTCCTCGACGGTGCCAGCCTGCCGGCAAAGAGTCCCCCCGCGACGGGTCCGAACCCGAAGGACCGCGGCCTCGTTCCTGCAAGCCTGCGGTCTGCCAGGTTCGGTGATCGTACCGGACCACCGCGAGCGGTTGTCCAATCACTGCCCGCGCAGAGTGGGACTTGTCCGATGAAGCGGCGTACGCTGTTGCAGGGAGCCGGAGCCGTCGTGGCGAGCACAGTCGCGGTACCATCCCTGGTCCGCGCGGAGGCCACAACAACCCTGCGCTTCATCCCGCAGCAGGATCTCGTCACCCTCGATCCGGTGACGACCTTCGCGTACATCACGCGCAACCACGGCTACATGGTCTTCGACACGCTCTACGGGATGGACGGCGCCTTCCGCGCCACGCCGCAGATGGTCGAGGGCCACCGGATCGAGGCGGACGGGCGCCGCTGGGACCTGACCTTGCGCGAGGGCCTGCGCTTCCACGACGGGACGCCCGTCCTCGCCCGCGACTGCGTCGCCTCCCTGCGGCGCTGGGCCAAGCGCGACCCGTTCGGCGGCTCCCTGATGGAGGCGACCGACGAGCTGTCGGCGCCCGACGACCGGACGATCCGGTTCCGCCTCAAGCGCCCCTTCCCGCTCCTGCCGATCGCGCTGGGCAAGGCCTCGGTGCCGGTCTGCGCGATAATGCCGGAGCGCCTCGCCGTCACCGACCCGTTCCAGCAGGTGCCGGAACTCATCGGCTCGGGGCCGTTCCGCTTCAAGGCGGACGAGCGCGTGCTCGGCGACCGGACGGTCTACACCCGCTTCGAGGGCTACGTGCCCCGCAAGGACGGCACACCCACTTGGACCTCCGGTCCGAAGGTCGTCCACTACGACCGGGTGGAGTGGCGCGTCATCGGCGACACGTCCACGGCCACCTCGGCGCTGGTCGCCGGCGAGGCGGACTGGCAGGAATACGCCTCGCACGACCAGCTCGGTCTGCTGAAGGCCGCCAAGGGCGTCACCACCCGCGTCCTCGACTCGACCGGCTTCGTGACGATGCTGCGGGTCAATCACCTGCAGCCACCCTTCAACAACCCGGCGATCCGGCGGGCGCTCTGGGGGCGATCGACCAGACGTCCTGCATGCAGGGCGTGGTGGGCGCCGACGATCCCAGCCTGTTCCACGTGCCCCTCGGCTTCTTCTGCCCGGACACGCCGATGGCCTCGACGGACGGGCTCGGGCCGCTCACCACACCGCGGGATCCGGCCAAGGTGCGGGCCGACCTGAAAGCGGCCGGCTACGCCGGCGAGACCGTGCTGCTGATGGTGCCGTCGAACTCGGCCCCGCTTCTGGCGCTCGGCCAGGTCGCGGCCGACCTGCTCCAGCGCGTCGGCATGAATGTCGAGGTCTACGCGGTCGAGTTCAACGCGATGCTGCAGCGGCGCAACCGCAAGGGGCCGGTCTCCGAGGGCGGCTGGAGCGCCTTCGTCACCAACTGGTCCGGCATGGATTGGCTCAACCCCGCCGGCTACATCGCCCTGCGCGGCACCGGCGAGACCGGCTATGCCGGCTGGGCCACGACCCCGCGGATCGAGACCCTGCGGGACGCGTGGTTCACGGCTCCGGACGAGGCGGCCCGCGCCGCCCTGTGCCGGGACATTCAGCTCCAGGCGATGGAGGACGTGCCCTACTACCCCCTCGGGCAGTACCTGCAGCCGACCGCATACCGCTCCCGCCTCACCGGGATCCTCGACGGGTTCCCGACCTTCTGGAACGTCCGGCCCGCCTGAGGATCACGGCGCCGGGGCCTCACAGCCCCGGGAAGGTCGGCGGCGCGATGGCGTCGGGGCCGCGCCCGGCCCAGTCGAGCTGCCGGATCTGCGCCAGCGCACGGCCCTGCGCCTCCTCCAGCGCCGCCGCGGCCGCCGCGTAGTCGACCGTCAGGGCGCGGCCGTCGCGCACGATCTCGCGGCCGCCGACGAAGACCTGCCGGACCGCGCGGTCGCCGGCCGAGTAGATCAGCGACTGCACGGGATCGCGGCACGGCCGCATGGCCGGATGCGCGCAGTCGACGAGGACGAAGTCGGCCTTGCAGCCCGGCGCGAGCCGGCCGATGTCGTCGCGCCCGAGCGCCCTGGCGCCGCCCACAGTGGCGGCGTGGAACACGTCCGCCGCGCGGGTATCGCGGGGATTCTCGGCGACGACCCGGGCGAGGTACGAGACGAGGCGCATCTCGTCGAGCATGTTGTGCGGGTAGACATCGGTGCCGATGCCCATGTTCACCCCGGCCTGGAGGTAGCGGCCGAAATGGTGGAGCGCGATGCCGCGGCGGGCGAAGACCGTCGGGCAGTGGGCGACCGTGGCGCCGCGCTCGGCCAGGCGGCGCATGTCCGAGCCCGGGCTGTGCCAGTGGGTCCAGGGATGGTCGTCGAGGAAGATCCCGTGGCCCACGATCGTGCGCTCGGTGAGCACGCCGAGATCGTCGAGCCACTCGATCGGCGTCATCCCGGTGCGGCGGGTGATCTCGTGGAATTCCGACAGGGACTGCGCCGCATGGGTGTGGAACCGCAGTTCGCGCCGGACCGCCTCGGCATGGGCGTCGCGCATCAGCTCCGCCGTGCAGGTATCCACCTGCGCCGGGCAGAGCATGCCAGAGAGGCGCCCGCTCGGGTGGCGCTGCGCCGCCTCGATTTCGGCGAGCGCCTGCTCCAGGCCGCGCTGGCCCGCCGCCGCGTCCCACTCATACTCGATGCTGTGGCCGTTCCGGGTCAGCCAGCGCCCCGACCGGAACATCGGGGCGATGCAGACCCGCAGGCCCGACGCGCCGAGGAGATCGAGCCAGCCGTCGCTCGGCAAAGCGAGGTCGCAGACGGTGGTGACGCCTGAGAGCGCCAGCTCGGCGAGCGCCACCCCGTAGGCGGCGCGGGTGCCCTCCGCGTCAGGCCGCAGGATCGGCAGGTACTCGTAGAGCGAGGTGTTGTAGAGCCGCTGGCTGCCGACCTCGTCCCACATGCCCTTGTTCATCGGCTCCGAGAACAGGTGGGTGTGGATGTCCACGAGGCCGGGCATGACCAGGCAGCCGGAGGCGTCGATGGTCCGGGCCGGCGGGGGGCCTGCGTAATCCGGACCGACATGGATCAGGACGCCGTCCTCGAACACCACGTCGGCGCCGGTGCGGTAGACGTGCCCGCCGCTGTCGGGATCCCAGGCGACGACCCACCGGGCCCCTGTCACCAGGGTGGCGCCCATCGTCCCGTCCGCAGCTTCGTCTCGCATCGATAACCTCTCTCTTGGGCCGACGAGGCGGGCAAGATCGGTGCCCGGTCGGGCCGGCATCGCAGCGCGGCGCGGCCCGGGTTTCGCATCGCGCCGGCCACTGTCGTCAGCGGCAGGCCAAGGCGTTGGTTCCGCAGGAGACAGCATGCATCATCGCGGCACCACCGGACCCGCGCGCATCCTGGTCATCAACCCGAACGCCTCCAGGGCGGTGACCGCCGCCATCGACGCGGCACTGACGCCGCTGCGTCTGGACGGCGGCCCCGTCATCGCGGTGACGGACCTGCCCGAGGGGCCGGCGGGCATCGCGACCCAGCGGGACGCGGATTCCGTGGTGATGCCGCTGGCCCGGCGCATCGCGGAGGATCCGGCGGACGCCTTCGTCATCGCCTGCTTCAGCGACCCGGGCCTGCATACCGCCCGCGAGGTCGCCGGCGGCAGGCCCGTGATGGGGATCGCCGAGTGGGGCCTCCTCCGGTCGCTCACTCTCGGCGAGCGCTTCGGCATCGTCGCCCTGTCGGAGGGCAGCGTGCGGCGCCAGCGCCGGATGGTCCGCCAGATGGGCCTCGGCGAACGCTATGCCGGCAGCCGGCCTGTGGAGGCGCAGGCCGACGAGTCGGCGGGGGAGGTTATCCGCGACCGCCTGATCGCGGCGGCCCGGACCCTGGTCGCGCGCGACGGCGCCGACGTCCTCGTGCTCGGCTGCGCCGGCATGGCGCCGCACCGGGCCGCCGTCGCGCGGGCGGTCGGGTGTCCGGTCGTCGAGCCCTGCCAGCAGGCGGTGGCGGCGGCCCTCGGGGCGGTCCTGCTCCGGGCGGACCTGTAGGGAGACACCGGCGATGCACTACGACCTGCTTATCCGCGGCGGTGCCTGCGTGACGCCCTGGGGCACCGAGGCGATCGATCTCGGCATCCGCGACGGGCGCATCGCGGCCCTCGCAACGCCGGCCGGCACGACCGCGGACGCGGTGATCGACGCCGCGGGCCTGCATGTCCTGCCCGGCCTGATCGACAGCCACGTCCACCTGCGCGACCCCGGCGACCCGGCGGTGGAGACGATCGAGACCGGCACGCGGGCCGCGGTGCTCGGAGGGATCGCCACCCTGTTCGACATGCCCAACACCGTCCCGCCGATCGCCGATACCGGGCGCCTCGCATGGAAGCGCGACTACGTTGCGGGTCGGAGCTGGTGCGATGTCGGCCTCTACGTGGCCGGCACGAAGACCAACATCGACGCGCTCGCCACGCTGGAGCGTGCGCCGGGCGTCTGCGCCGTCAAGGTCTTCGCCGGCAGCTCCACGGCGGCGCTGATGATCGAGGACGACGCGCATCTCGAGCTCGCCATGCGCGGCGGCCACCGGCGCATGGCCTTCCACAGCGAGGACGAGGACCGGCTCCAGGCCCGCAAGCCGCTGTTCAGCCGGGGCCAGCCGTACCGGACCCACATGGAATGGCGCGATCCGGAATGCGCCTTCCTGGGCACGCGGCGCCTCATGGCGCTGGCGCGGAAGACCGGCCGGGCCACCCATATCCTGCACGTCTCCACCGCCGAGGAACTCGCCTACCTGCGCGATTTCCGCGACGTCGCCACCGTGGAGGTGCTGGTCAATCACCTCACGCAGGTGGCCCCGGACTGCTACGACACGCTGGGCGGTCTCGGCGTGATGAACCCGCCGATCCGCGACGAGCGCCACCGGGCGGCCGCCTGGGCGGCCGTGCGCGACGGGACCGTCGACACGATCGGCAGCGATCACGCGCCCCATGCGCGGGCCGCCAAGGAACGGCCCTGGCCGGACTGCCCGGCCGGCCTCACTGGGGTCCAGACCCTGGTGCCGATCATGCTCGACCATGTCGCGGCCGGCCGCCTGCCGCTCGCGCGCCTGGTCGACCTGATGGCGGCCGGCCCGGCCCGCGTCTACGGGCTCCGCGGCAAGGGCCGGATCGCCGCTGGATACGACGCCGACTTCACCCTGGTGGACCTGAAGGCGCGCCGCAGGATCGAGGAATCCTGGATCGTCTCGCCCTGCGGCTGGACGCCCTTTGCCGGCACCGAGGTTACCGGCTGGCCCGTCGCCACGCTCGTGCGCGGCCACCTCGTGATGCGCGACGACACCGTCCTGGGCGCGCCGGCCGGCCGCCTCGCGCGCTTTTCAGCCTGACGGGCGCCCGCCCTCAGCCGGAGCAGGTCTCCGCCACCAGCCAGGCGGTGAGGATCGCGACGGCGTCGAGGAGGTCAGCGGTCGCCATGGCCTCATCGGGGTTGTGGCTGCCATTGGCGTTGCGCACGAACAGCATGGCCATCGGCACGCCGGCCTTGGCGAAGGCGGCGGCGTCGTGGGAGGCGGGGCTGCCGAGGGGCCGGGTGGCGATGCCGAGCGCGTCCGCGGCCGCCGCGAGCCCGTCGCAGATCCGGGGCGAAACCGCGCCGACGCCCGCCTCGGCGCGGGGCCCGAGGGCCACCGTGACACCGCGGCGCTCCGACACGTCCGTCACGGCGGCCAGGAACGCGGCCTCCAAGGCCGACAGCACCTCGGCCGTGTAGGCCCGCATGTCGAGGCTGAACCGGAACGCGCCGGGGACGGTCGTCAGGCCGTGGGCCGCGGCATCGGTGTGGAACCGCCCGAAGGTGACGGCCATCGGGCAGCCGGCGGCCTCGCGCTCCGCCCAGACCCGATCGAGGGCCAGGGCGATCTCGGCGCCCGCCATGGCCGCGTCGCGGCGGAAGCGGCGGGGCGTTCCGACATGGTCGTAGCGCCCAAGGATCCGGACGTCGGGGTAGCGGACGTTGCCGGGGATGCCGGTGCAGAGCCCGACCGGGATCCCGGCCTCCTCCAGACTCGGCGCCTGCTCGATATGCACCTCTAGGAAGGCGTGGATCGCGGCGGCGTCGAGGGCGGGCGGGCCGCTCCGCAGCGCCTCCGGGTCGCCGCCCTCCCGGGCGATGTGCGCGGCGAGGCTGAGGCCGCTGTCGATCCGGGCGGCGTCGAGCGCCCCGTCCGGCAGGGTTCCGAGGGCCGCCCGGCTGCCGATATAGGAGACCTGGAACCAGACGCTCTCCTCGGCGCGGATGCCCATGACGGTGATGTCGCGCGCCGGGGTCAGCCCCAGCTCGCGGAGCGCAGCGACGGCGGCGAGCCCGGCCACCACCCCGGCGGCGCCGTCGAAATTACCGCCGTGGGCCACGGTGTCGAGGTGGGAGCCGATCAGGATCGGCGGCAGACTCCGGTCCCGCCCCGGCAGCGTCAGAGTGGTGTTGGCGGCCGCGTCCCGCCCGATCGCGAGGCCGAGAGCGGCGGCGCAGCGCGTCACCACTCCGTGCGCCGCGGTCTCCTCCGGGCTGTAGGAGGCCCGCGTGAACCCAGGATCGGTCCGGCCGCACCGGGCGAGGTCGTCGAACAAAGCCGCCACCCGGCCGCGCTGCGCGCGGACCGCCGTGCCGATCGCCGATACCGTGTCCATCCCGCCGCTCCCGGTGCGCGGGCCCGGGGCGGACCGCGACGGCGCCATCCTGCCACTTTCGTGCCGGCGTCGGTGATGTCGCGACAGGGTCTCGGCGGTCGCGGAGATCCGGCCACCCGGCAGCCCACGGCTTCGCCGGCACGCCCCCGGTCCGCGCCGCGTCCGGTGAAGGTGCCCCAACCGGCGCGGCCGTCCGCGCGCGGTCGGACATGGCTTCCGATTGATGCCGTCGCTGGATGCAGGCATCCCGTCGTCGCGCTACGGGCGACACCAGTTCGGCACCCGATACGAGAATTTTGACGTTCTCGGCACAGGACCGCCCGCAGCGCGCACAAATGCTGCCAATATGCGCAAGGCCCATGCCGGCCTGCAGCCTCTTTGACCTTCCCGTCCTCCGGACCTCGGCCGACAATCGGCAGGTCCATCCATGGGAGCTTCGGGGTCGATGACGCATCTCACGCGACGCGGCGTCTTGAGCACGGCGGCGCTGCTTGCGGCACCGGCCATCATCCGGCCGGCCTTCGCCGCCGACACCGTCAAGCTCGGCTGCCTGTTCTCGTCCTCGGGCACGATGGCCAATCTCGAGGGCCGGCTGAACCACGTGGTCCGCATGGCGGCCGACGCGATCAACGGCCGCGGCGGCGTCAACGGCCGCCAGATCGAGGTGCTGACCTCCGATCCCGCTTCGGACTGGCCGCTCTACGCCCAGGTCGGCCGGCAGATGCTCCAGCAGGAGAAGGTCGCGGCCCTGTTCGGCTGCTGGACCTCCGTATCGCGCAAGTCGGTGCTGCCGGTGGTCGAGCAGAATGACGGGCTGCTGTTCTACCCGCTCCACTTCGAGGGCGACGAGAATTCCAAGAACGTCGTCTACGTGAACTCGCCGCCCGCGAGCTCCGTGCTGCCGGCGGTCGATTACCTGATGGGCCCGGACGGCGTCGGGGCGAAGCGCTTCTTCATGATCGGCTCGGACTACGTCTGGCCGCGCACGATCAACAAGCAGCTCAAGGGCTACTGGAAGAGCAAGGGCATCCCCGAGAGCGCGTGGCGCGAGGAATACGTGCCGTTCGGCTTCTCGAACTTCCAGACGCTGGTGAATCAGGTCCGCAGCTTCGCCAGCCAGCCCGGCGGTCAGGCGATCGTGGTGCTCACCGTGGTCGGCTCCTCGATCCCCGACTTCCTGCGTGAATTCGCCAACCAGGGCATCAGCGCCACCGACGTGCCGATCCTCGGCCTCGACATGGTGGAGGCGGATCTCGAGGGGCTCGATACCGCCAAGCTCGTCGGCCACCTGAACTGCTGGGCCTATCTCCAGGCCGCCAAGGGCGAGCGCAACCAAAAGTTCCTCGCCGACTGGGCCGCCTACGTGAAGGCCAAGAACGTCCCGTTCAGCGCCGACACGGTTATCGACCCGATGGTCTCGGCCTATGACAGCGTCAACCTCTGGGCGCTCGCCGCCGCCAAGGCCGGCTCCTTCGCGGTGCCGGAGGTGCGCAAGGCCTTCGCGGGCCTCAGCTTCGACGACCCGTCGGGCTACACGCTGACCATGACGGGGGAGAACAATTACGTCTCCCGCGGCGTGTTCATCGGCTCGGTCAACGAGAAGCGCGGCTTCGACGTCCTCTGGCAATCCCCGAACGCTCCGAAGCCGGTCCCGTTCAGCCCCTATGGCTGACCGCCACCGCGCGCTCCTGGCCCTCTGCTGTCTGGCGCTGCTGACGGCCCCGGCCTGCGCTGCGCCCCTCGACCGGGCAGGCTTCACGGCGGGTCTGTGCGGGGACGGCGCCGCGCAGGTCCGCGCAGCCGAGGGTCTTGTACAAGCCGGCGGCGATCTGGCGGCCGACGACCTCGCCTTCGCCGGCGGGCTCCTCGGCGCGCTGGCCGAGCGCCGTCTCGCCTGCCCGGCGGAGGGCGCCGTCCTGCTCGACCGCCCGGGCGCGCCCGAGGGCCGCGACGCGCGCACCGGCGCGCCGCGTCCGGCCGCCGAGGCGCGCGCGCCGGTCCTCGGCCTACGCCAGCGCGCCGCCGTCGAGACCGCGCGCGGCACCGTCGCCCTGCTGACCGGCCCGGATCCGGCCGCCCGCGCCGCCGGTCTCGCGATCCTGGAACGGCGCATCGCCACCGTTCCGGCTTCGGTCCTCGACCGGGCGCGGGACGCGGAGACGGATGCTGGCCTGAAGGGGACGATCGCCGGCCTCGCCCAGGCAGCCGCCCTGTCGTCCCCCGATCCGGCCCGGCGCCGGGCAGCGATCGCCGCCGTGGCCGCGAACCCGTCCGGGGCCGCTGAGGCGCGCCTCGCGGCGCTGAAGAGCGATCCCGCCTACGCCGCCGATCCGGCCTTCCGGGCGGCCCTCGATGCCGGCCTCGCGCAGGTCTCCCGGGCGGTGGCGGTCGGCGACGGGCTCGCGGTCGTCTATAACGGCCTGAGCTTCGCCAGCATCCTGTTCATGGCGGCGGCCGGGCTTGCGATCATCTTCGGGCTGATGGGCGTGATCAACCTCGCCCAGGGCGAGTTCATCATGCTCGGCGCCTACGCCACCTACGGCGTGCAGGAGGCCTTCCGCCGCCTCGCCCCCGGCCTGCTCGACCTGTACCTGCTCGCCGCCATTCCGGTCGCATTCGGGGCGGTCGCCCTCGTGGGGATCGTGGTCGAGGCGCTGATCCTGCGCCACCTCTACCGGCGGCCGCTGATGAGCCTGCTCGCCACCTGGGCGGTGAGCCTGTTCCTGGTGAACCTCGTCCGCGTGACGGTCGGCACCCAGAACCTGCAATTCGTGATGCCGGCCTATGTCAGCGGCGGGGTGCCCCTCTACGCCGACTTCGTCATGACCTGGAACCGCCTGTTCGCCACCGCCTTCGCGGCCGCGACCCTCGTCCTGACGCTGCTGATCCTTCGCCGCACGCCGCTGGGCCTCGACATGCGCGCCGTGACCCAGAACCGCGACATGGCCGCCTGCCTCGGCCTGCCGACCCGCCGGGTCGACCGTCTCGCCTTCGGGCTGGGCTCGGGTCTCGCGGGGCTCGCCG
Organism: Methylobacterium phyllosphaerae; assembly: GCA_050632685.1. Lineage (GTDB taxonomy): Bacteria > Pseudomonadota > Alphaproteobacteria > Rhizobiales > Beijerinckiaceae > Methylobacterium > Methylobacterium phyllosphaerae_A. Next base: position 984,866 of record JBOEFT010000002.1, on the reverse strand, counting down.
GGGTGGCGCTCTGCCCGATCTACAGCGTCAATCCGGGCATGGGCTCGGGCTTCATCGTCGACAGCTTCATGGTCGTGGTGCTGGGCGGCGTCGGCAGCCTCGTCGGGACGCTGGTGGCGGCTCTCGGGGTCGGCGGCGCCAACGTGCTGATCGAGCCGATCTCCGGCGCGGTCGCCGCCAAGGTGATCGTGCTCGTCGGCATCATCCTGTTCCTGCAGCGCCGGCCCGAGGGGCTGTTCGCGGTTCGACGGCGGCGATGAGCGGCGGCGTGCAGACCGCCCTCGCCGCTCCCGCCGGACCGGGACGCCGCGCCGTGCGCGATCCCCTGGTCGCCGGCCTCGTCGGGCTCTGCCTCGCCGCCGCGGTCGGGCTCCTCGTGGCGTCGCCAGCTCCGTATCTCGTCAACGCGGTGGGTCAGCTTGCGGCCTTCGCGATCCTCGCCGTATCGCTGGATCTGGTCTGGGGTTATCTCGGCATCCTGAGCCTGGGACACGGGCTGTTCTTCGCCATCGGCGGCTATGTCTGCGCCATGCACCTGCTGGCCCACGGCGTGGCCGTGACCGGCGTGCTGCCGGACTTCGTGCAGTTCATGGGCTGGAAGAGCCTGCCGCCCTACTGGACCGGCCTCGACCACGCGGCCTACGCCTTCGTCCTCGCTCTGGCGCTCGCCGGCCTCGTCGCCTTCGTGTTCGGGCTCGCCTCGTTCCGCTCGCGGGTCAACGGCGTCTACTTCTCGATCATCAGCCAGGCGCTCGTCTACGTCGCGATGCTGCTGATGTACCGCAACGATACCGGGCTCGGCGGCAACAACGGCATGACCGGCTTCCCACTGCTGTTCGGCTGGCCGATGGGCTCCCCCAGCGTCGTCACGGGGCTCGCCGTCGCCGCCCTCCTGACGCTGGCGGCGGTGCTCGCCGGCGCGCGGCGCCTCGTCGGCAGCGCCGTCGGCCGGCGGATGCTCGCCTGCCGCGACGACGAGACCCGCCTGCGCACGCTGGGCTACAGCACCACCCGGCTAAAGCTCGGGATCTGGTGCCTCTCGGCCATGATCGCGGCGCTCGCCGGCATCCTGTACGTGCCACAGGTCGGCATCATCAACCCGCGGGTACTGGCGCCCGACCTGTCCATCGAGATCGCCGTCTGGGTGGCGATCGGCGGGCTGGGGCGGCTCGGCGGGGCGGTGATCGGCGCGATCCTGGTCAACGGCCTGAAGTTCTGGCTCAGCGCCGCGATGCCGGAGGCGTGGCCGTTCATCCTGTCCGGGCTGGTGCTGCTCGTGGTGCTGATCCTGCCGAACGGCCTCCTCGACCTCGTGGGCTGGCGCCCGCGCCCGACCTGGCTGCGGGGCGCCCGATGACTGCTCTCACCATCGACGCCCTGACGGTCGCCTTCGGCCGCTTCACGGCGCTCGATGCCGTCTCGCTCGCGGTCGATCCCGGCGAGGTTCGGGCGGTGATCGGCCCGAACGGCGCCGGCAAGACCACGCTCCTCGACGTGATCTCAGGGATCACCAAGCCGGTCTCCGGCCGGGTGATGCTCGGCGACCGGATCGACCTGACCAAGCGCTCCGAGGCCGAGATCGCGAAGGCCGGCGTGCGGCGCAAGTTCCAGAAGCCCAGCGTCTTCCCCGCGCTCACCGTGCGCGAGAACCTGGAGATCGGCTGCGGGCCCGCCCGCGCCGCCCGCGAGCGTCCCGCCCGCATCGCCTCCGTCCTCGGCGAGATCGGCCTCGCCCCGCGGGCCGAGGTGCCGGCCGGCCGCCTCGCCCACGGCGAGAAGCAGTGGTTGGAGATCGGCATGGTGCTGGCCGCCGAGCCAGCGCTGCTCCTGCTCGACGAGCCCGTGGCCGGGCTCTCCGACGCCGAGACAGCCCAGACCGCCGCACTGATCCGGAGCTTGCGCCGGCCGGACCGGGCGATCCTGGTGATCGAGCACGACATGGGCTTCGTCGAGGCCATCGCCGACCGGGTGACGGTGCTGCACGACGGCCGCACGCTCTACGAGGGCAGCATGGCGGGCGCGCGGGGCGATGCCCGGGTGATCGAGGTGTTCCTCGGCCGATGACCAGAGCGCCCGCACGCCTTTCCGTCGAGGGGCTCGACCAGCATTACGGCAGCGCGCAGGTTCTGCGCGGGATCGGCCTCGACGTCGAGCCGGGCGCCTGCCTCGCCGTGCTCGGCCGCAACGGCGCCGGCAAGACCACGATGCTGCGCTGCCTCACCGGGCTGCTTCCGGAAAGCCGCGGCCGGATCGCCCTCGACGGGACCGACCTGACGCGCCTCTCGCCCGACCGGCGCGCCCGCTTGGGCCTCGCCTATGTGCCGCAGGGGCGCGAGATTTTTCCGGATTTGACCGTCGCCGAGAATCTGCGGGTGGCGGCCCGGGCCCACGGGCTGGAGCGGACCGACGCAGTCGACGAGGCGGTCGGCCTGTTCCCGGCGCTGCGCGGCCTCTGGCAGCGCCCGGGCGGCAATCTTTCCGGCGGCCAACAGCAGCAACTCGCCATCGCGCGGGCGCTCGCCACTCGGCCGCGTGCCCTCCTCCTCGACGAGCCGACCGAGGGCATCCAGCCCTCGATCGTCGCCGCCATCGAGGCGGTGATCGCCGGGCTCAAGGGCCGGATCACCGTGCTGCTCGTGGAGCAATACCTCGATTTCGCCCTCCGGATCGCCGATTCCGTGGTGGTTTTGTCCCGCGGCAGCGTCGTCGAGCGCGGCGATCCGAAGGTGCTGAACCCCGAAGCCCTCACCCGTCACATCGCCGTCTGACATCCGTAAAAGGAGCCGCCGTGCCGACCCATCACGAGATCCCCGCGACGCCCGAGACCATGGTGCTCGGCTATTTCGACGCCGCGCTGCCGCCGGTCCTCACCGTCGCGTCCGGCGACACTGTCACCCTGCACTCGCATCCGGCGGGTGGGCGCGAGTCGCTCCACCCCGACCCCGCCCGGGTGCCGGCCGACCTGCTCCACGCCCTCGACACCCTGGAGCGCGGCCCCGGCCCGCACTTCGTCACCGGTCCCGTCCACGTGGAGGGCGCCGCGCCCGGCGACATGCTGCAGGTCGACATCCTCGACCTGAAGTTCCGCCTCGACTGGGGCTTCGTGGCGATCCTGCCGCTGCTGGGCACCCTGCCGGACGAGTTCACCGAGTACGAGACCGTCCACGCCGACATCGACACTGCGCGCGGCCTCTGCCGCCTGCCCTGGGGCACGGAGCTGCCCCTCGACCCGTTCTTCGGCATCATGGGCACGGCCCCGCCCGCCGCCTGGGGCCGGGTCGGCAGCCCGGTGCCCCGCGCCTTCGGCGGCAACATGGACAACAAGGAACTGAAGGTCGGCACGACCCTCTACCTGCCGGTGTTCAACCCCGGCGGCGGCTTCTACGCGGGCGACGGCCACGGCGTGCAGGGCGACGGCGAGGTCTGCATCACCGCCCTGGAGACCGGGCTGACCGGCACGTTCCGCCTCACCGTGCGCAAGGATCTCACGGGCGCGTGGCCCTTCGCCGAGACGCCCACCGACCTGATGTCGATCGGCCTGCACGAGAGCCTTGACGAGGCGATGCGCCAGGCCGTGCGCGAGATGGTGCGCCTCGTCTGCGCGCGGACCAGCCTCACCCGCAACCAAGCCTACATGCTCTGCTCGCTCGCCGGGAACCTGCGGATCACCCAGACCGTGGACGGCAACAAGGGCGTGCACATGCTGATGCCCAAGACCGCCCTGGCATCCGCGTCGGCCAAGTCGGCTTGAGGCACGGGACACGCGGCTGATAGGCAGGCGCGCCACGCCGAGCCCGGCGCCTCAGTTCGCGCTTCGTCCGAACGCGAACCGGCCGACACAGGCGTTGGCACCGCGGTGGCGCGGTGCCGGGTGCACGTCTGCAATTCCGGTCTGGACCGGCCGCGCGCGCTCCGCCCGGACGGGCTGCACGAGCAGGGCGGCCCGGAGCCGCTGGACCTCCGCACGGAGGTCGGCATTCTCCCGCTCGATCCGATCGAGCCGGGCGACACCGGCGGGCTTCAGTCCGCCGAGCCGTCGCCGCCAGCGATAGAAGGTGCCGATCGAGACATGGGCGGTCGCGCAGATCGCGGCGATCGGTATACCCCGCGCGGCCTCGTCCAGCAGGAAGGCGATCTCCTCGTCCGTGTGCAGGGATCGACGCATGCAGGGTCTCTCGGTTCGGCAGCCTTGGGGCACTTTTCGGGCGGAGGATCAGCAAGAAGCGGACCGGCCACGACGGGCCAACCACGACGCTTTCGTGCTGCAATGCCCGCGATCCAGGCCGGCGGCCGCCGATTTGGGTAACCGGCGCTCGGTTCTGCAATCTCCGTGCGCTTGGGCTTGCGGGTGCTTGTTGCGCGAGCGTGGATCAGCGCTGCGACCGCATCAGAGTGGATTTTTGGCATCGCCCAATCAGCTATGCCGCGGCGCGGCTGGCCAGGTAGCGGCGCCAGCCGCCGAACTGCGTGATGTCGGCGGCCCCCGCGACGCCCTCCGTCTCGACCAGGAAACCAAGCCGCCCGATCGACCTCCGCGACCTGACGCCGATGATCCTGGTCCTCGCGCAGTTGCGCGGGCGATCACTCTCCGTCGCGGCGGCGAAGTTCGCCGATCAGCTCGTTGTTCGGCTCAACCGGGAAGCGGTCTGACGCGGCGCACGCCCTGAGGCCGGCCCGTCACCGCGCCCCGCGCCCGGGCGTTGATGCCGGCCGCAACAGGTGCGCGGGATCTCGCGCTGCGCGACGCGTGTGTCTGACGGAGCCGCGCGCGATCAGGGCGCGCCCGCTTCGGCCGTGGCGAGGAAGGCCCGCACGGTGTCGCGAAGAAAGGCGGCATCGGCCGGGTTGATCGACGGGTTGCCGGCGCGGTGGCCCCAGATGCTCGGGATCGGCTGCAGGACGGCGTCGCGCAGGTGCGTCAGTTCGGCGGCGTTGTCGGCGACGCGGAAGTAGAGATCCGTCTCGCCCGGCATCAGCAGCAGCCGGGCGGTGATCGCGTTGAGCGCCCGGGTGAGATCGCCGCCGTAGCGCGGGTCGCGGCTGATGTCGCCCGCCTCCCAGGTGCAGAGCTGGGCGTAGAGATCGGCCGCGGGGCGGCGGGCGAACCGTTCCTCCCAGTCGGTGCGCAGGAAGCTGTCGAGGTCCGGGGCGCCGAGCGCGGTGCGGTGGAGGTCCGCCCGGTAGAAGTCCTGGCTGAGCGCCCAGCCGGCATAGATGCGCCCGAAGGCCCGGAGGGCGGCGGCCGGCTCGCCCCCGCCGCCATGCTCCGGCGCCGCGTCTAGCACCGCCATGAGTCCCTTCAGCAACACGCGGTTGTGGGTGGCGGTGCGGGCGCTGCCGCAATTGATCACCGCGCGGGCCACGCGGTCGGGGAACAGGGCGACCCAATGATAGGCCTGCTGTGCCCCCATGGACCAGCCGTAGACGGCGTGCAGGCGCTCGATCCCCCACATCTCGGCGAGCAGACGGCGCTGCGCGTGGACGTTGTCCCAGGCGGTGACGAGGGCGGGCCAGTCCGGCGTGTTCGACGGGCTCGACGACAGCCCGTTGCCGAACATGTCGGGGATGACGATGAACCAGCGGCCGGGATCCAGCACCCCGTCGGGGCCGATCAGCCATTCGAGATCCGGATGCTGGGCCCCGTAGCTCGTCGGGTAGAGCACGACATTGTCGCGCCCGGGCGACAGGGTGCCGTGCGTCTTCCAGCGCAGCTGCGCGCCCGGCAGCACCGCCCCCGACTGAAGCGTCAGGTCGCCGAGTTCGAAGGTTCCGGTGGCCGTCGCCCAGCCGCTCACGGGCGCAGCGTCCGCACGAAGCCGACATGCCAAAGGGTGTCGCCCCGCTGCAGCACGCCGGGCCGCGCGCGCATCCCGGTTGGGGTGTCCGGAAGGCGGTGGAACGGGATCGACCGGTGGCGCTGGTGCTCGGTGTGGACGGGCATGGCCCACATGAGGCGCCGCATGCGGCCGTTGGTCAAGGTCGTGCGCGTGTGGGTCGGGCCGTTGTCGTCCATCGTGCCGGCCGCCCGCTCCAGGTCGGGCCGGCCTTCGGCGCGCCCGGTGTCGGACAGAGATACCCAACATCTACTGCGTACTTCGGTGTAATAGTTTGTGTCGGAAAAATATTTCCCCATCCCGGCGATGTAATGGATCGGTCGGTCCGAAACCTGCTTGGCACGCGTGTTGCAAACGGGCTGGACGCTTCAGGAGTCCTCTAGCTTGTCCCGCACGTACGACGTGACCGATCTCTCCCGCCGCACCGTTCTGGCGCTTCCCCTCGGCCTCGCAGCGGCCGCGAGCGGCGCGCGCGCCGCCGAGCCGAGACGCGGGGGCACGATGGTGATGATCGTCCATCCCGAGCCCTCGACCCTGGCCCATTACGCGGTGTCGGCGGGCAACATCCCGCCGATCGCCACGCAGGTCTACGAGGGGCTGTGTACCTACGACTGGGACCAGAATCCGCAGCCGAACCTCGCGAAGTCGTGGGAGGTCGCGCCCGACGGCAAGACCATCACGTTCAAGCTTCAGGACGGCGTGACCTTCCACAACGGCAAGCCGTTCACCAGCGCCGACGTGCAGTATTCCTTCATGGAGATCCTGAAGAAGTACAATCCGATCGCACCGGTAATGCTCGCGGAGCTGGTCGCCGTCGACACGCCGGACCCGATGACCGCCATCCTGCGGCTCGCCAATCCGGCGCCCTACATCATGAAGGCGCTCTCCGGGCGGGACCTGCCGATCCTGTGCCGCTCGGTCTTCGAGGGCACGGATGTCCTGCAGAACCCCAGCGCCAACAAGCCGATCGGGACCGGCCCGTTCAAGTTCACGAACTGGGAGCGGGGCCAGTTCGTGCGCCTGGATCGCAACGAGCATTACTGGAAGCCCGGCCTGCCGTATCTCAACCGGATCGTCGCCCGGTTCATCCCGGATGCGGCCACGCGCTCGGCCGCCATGGAGGCGGGGGAGGCGCATTTCGCCGGGTACAGCGCGGTGAACTACGCCGACCTCGCGCGGATGAAGACCAACCCGATCCTCGATCTGACGACCAAGGGCTACGAGATGACGCCGGCCCAGAGCGTCCTTGAGCTGAACGGCCGTCACCCGCATCTCCAGAAGCAGGAGGTGCGCCAGGCGATCGCCTACGCCATCGACCGCAAGGTCATCCTCAAGGACGTGATGTTCGGCTACGGCCTGCCCGCCACCGGCCCGCTCAGCCGCAAGTTCAAGACCGCCGGCCTCTACACCGACGACGTGCGCCAGTACGACGTGCCGGACCGGCTGGACATCGCCAATAAGCTGCTTGACCAGGCCGGCGCCCCGCGCGGCGCGGACGGGACCCGTTTCGCCCTGCACTTGGAGGTGAATTCCTTCGGCGAGCAGTGGCTGCGGCAGGCCGAATATTTGAAGCAGGCCCTGGCCGTCGTGGGCATCGCCGTGACGCTCCGCTCGGAGGACACCGCGACCTGGCTGCGGCGCGTCTACACCAACTACGATTACGACCTGAACGAGCCGTTCCTCAGCCAGGGCGTCGATCCGGTCTACGGGCTGAACAAGCAGTTCCTCACCAGCCAGATCCGCAAGGGCGTGACCTTCGTCAACGACACCTTCTACAGCAATCCCGAGGTCGACCGCATGCTCGGCGAAGGCGCGCGCGAGCCTGACGTGGAGAAGCGCGCCGCGCTCTACAAGAAGGTCCAGCAGGTCCTGGCGGAGGACAGCCCGATGATCTGGCTCATTGACGTGCAATACGTCAGCGTCTTCAACCGGCGCCTCAAGGACCACACGACCGGCCCCCTCGGAACCCAGCAAGCCTTCGAGCGGGCCTGGATGGACGCGTAGTCCCGTGCGGCTCGCGCGTTTCCTCGGTTACCGGCTGCTGCTGGCGATCCCGGTGGTGCTCGGCATCGTCGCGCTCAACTTCTTCCTGATCCACCTCGCGCCCGGCGACGCGGCCTCCGTGCTGGCGGGCGAGAGCGGCGCGGCGAGCCCCGAATACATGGAGCAGCTGCGCCATAAGTTCGGGCTCGACCAGCCGCTTGCCACGCAGTTCAGCGTCTATCTGCTCAACATGCTCCACCTCGATCTCGGCTACTCGTTCCGTAACGACAGCCCGGTGGGAAGCCTGATCGTCGACCGGCTCTGGCCCACCGGGCTCCTGATGCTCACCGCCTTCGCGGCCGCGTTGCTGATCGGCACGCTCCTCGGCCTCGTGGCCGCGACCGGGCGCAACAGCTGGCGCGACGCGGTCATCTCCCTGGTCAGCCTCGTGGCCTACGCGACGCCGGGGTTCTGGCTCGGACTGATGATGATCGTGGTCTTCGCGATCCGTCTCGGCTGGCTGCCCACCAGCGGTTACGACACGGTCGGCGCCGACAACGAGGGCTGGGACGAGGTCTGGGACGTCGGCCGCCACCTCGTCATGCCGGCCGTCGCGCTCGCGCTGTTCTACCTCGCGGTCTACGCCCGGGTGATGCGCGCCTCCGTGCTGGAACAGATCGGCATGGACTACGTCACCACCGCCCGCGCCAAGGGCCAGACCGAGGCGCGGGTGATGACCGGGCACGTCCTGCGCAACGCGCTGCTGCCGGTGGTCACCATGGCGGGCGTGCAGGCCGGCAACCTGATCGGCGGCTCGATCGTGGTCGAGACGGTGTTCGGCTGGCCGGGGGTCGGCACGCTGGCCTTCAACGCGCTCCAGTCGCGCGACCTCAACCTGCTCCTCGGCATCTTCTTCATCTCGGCCTGCCTCGTGGTGGTAATCAACCTCGCCGTGGACCTGGTCTACGTCTGCCTCGATCCGCGGCTGGAGCTCTAGCGATGCACACGGCCCTGGCGCGGTTCGCCCGCAACCGCCTCGCGCTCGCGGGCGCGGCGGTGCTCCTCGGACTGGTCGTCCTCGTGGCGCTCACGCCGCTCCTCTATCCGGGCGATCCGTTCCGGCTCGTCGGCCCCGCCCTCCAGCCGCCGGGCGGCCGGTTTCCGCTCGGGACCGACACGCTGGGCCGGGATGTGGCCGCCGAGATCGCGTACGGCGCCCGCACCTCCCTGATCATCGGCCTCAGCGCGACCGGTGCGGCGATCCTGCTCGGGACGCTGATCGGCGGGCTCGCCGGCTACTACCGGGGCGGCGTCGAGGTCGCGCTGATGCGGCTCACGGAGTTCTTCCAGACGATTCCCGCCTTCGTGCTGGCGATCCTGATCGTGGCGATCCTGTCGCCGTCGCTCTTCAGCGAGGTCGTGGCCATCGTGGCCGTCTCCTGGCCGGGCATCGCCCGGCTGGTCCGGGGCGAGTTCGTGGCACTCGGCGGCCGCGAGTTCGTGCTGGCCTGCGACGGCCTGGGGGCGGGCGACGCACGCATCGTCTTCCGCCACATGCTGCCGAACTGCACCGCGGCGATCATAGCGGTCGGCACGCTCCTGATCGGCACGGCGATCCTGATCGAGGCGGGACTCGCCTTCCTGGGCCTTGGCGATCCCAACGTGATGAGCTGGGGCCTGATCATCAGCTCGGGCCGCGCGGTCCTCCGGTCGGCGTGGTGGATCTGTACCTTCCCCGGGCTGGCGATCCTGCTGACCGTCCTCGCCATCAACCTCGTCGGGGACGGCCTGAACGAGGTCATGAACCCGAGGCTTCGAGAGCGATGAGCGACGCCGTCCTCGAGATCGAGAAGCTGACGATCACGCTGCCGCCCGGCGCGGACCGGCCGAATGCCGTCACCGACCTCGATCTCGTCCTGCGCCCCGGCGCGGTCACCTGCCTGATCGGCGAGAGCGGATCGGGCAAGTCGATGGTGGCCCGCGCGATCCTCGGGCTGCTCCCGGGGCCGCGCGTGCGCGTCAGCGGTGGCCGCATCCTGTTCGACGGCGCGGATCTCGCCGCGATCACCCCGCGTCAGATGCGCAAAGTCCGGGGCGCGCGCATCGCGATGATCTTCCAGGAGCCCATGACGGCCCTGAACCCGCTCCACACGATCGGGCGGCAGATCGACGAGGTCCTGCGCATCCACACGCCGCTCGGGCGCGCGGACCGCCGGGCGCGCATCCTCGCGCTGCTCGAAAGCGTCCACCTCCCGGACCCGGCCCGGCTGTTGCGCTCCTACCCGCATCAGCTCTCGGGCGGCCAGCGGCAGCGGGCGATGATCGCCATGGCGCTGGCGTTGAACCCGCGGCTGCTCATCGCCGACGAGCCGACCACGGCGCTCGACGTCACCACGCAGGCGCAGATCCTCTCCCTGATCCGCGACCTGCAGCGCGAGCACGGCACGAGCGTCCTGTTCATCACGCACGATTTCGGCGTCGTGGCCGACATCGCCGACACGGTCGCGGTGCTGCAAAAGGGCGTCCTGGTCGAGCAGGGGCAAGCGGCCTCGGTCCTCGGCGCCCCGAAGCATCCCTACACGCGCGCCCTCATCGCCGCCGTGCCGAAGCTCGTGCCGCCGCCGCGGCGCGCCGCCAGCACCGCCCCCTGGTGGTGGAGGCGCGGCAGGTCGAGAAGACCTACGGGGCCCGCGGCCTGTTCGGGGGCCGCATCACCCGGGCCCTCGACGGCGTGGACGTCCTGCTGCGGCGGGGCGAGACCTTGGGCCTCGTCGGCGAGAGCGGCTCCGGCAAGAGCACGCTGGCGCGGGCGATCACCCGCCTGATGCCCGTCGACGGCGGGGAGATCCTGCTTGCCGGGCACAGCGTCGCCGAGCTGACGCGACGCCAGATGCGCCCGCACCGCCGGCGGGTGCAGATGGTGTTCCAGGATCCCTACGGCTCCCTCGATCCGCGCCAGCGCGTAGTCGACATCGTCGCCGAGGGGCCGATCATCCACGGCACCGAACCCGGGATCGCGGGTGTCCAGGCATGCGAGATGCTGGCGCTGGTCGGCCTCGACCCTGCGGCGGCGCAGCGCTACCCGCACGAGTTCAGCGGCGGCCAGCGCCAGCGGATCGGCATCGCCCGGGCGCTCGCCATGAAGCCCGAGATCCTGGTGGCCGACGAGCCGGTCTCGGCCCTGGACGTCTCGGTGCAAGCGCAGGTTCTGGCGCTGCTCGCCGACATCAAGGCGCGGCTCCATCTCAGCATGCTGTTCGTGACCCACGACCTCCGGGTCGCGCTGCAGGTCTGCGACCGGATCGCCGTGATGCGGTCCGGTCAGGTGGTCGAGGTCGCGCCGACGTCCGAGATCTTCTTCGCGCCGAAGCACCCCTACACGAAGGCGCTGTTCGCCGCCGTGCCCGGCGCCCGATGGCAGGAGCCGATCCCCGCATGACGACCGCGAAGACCCTCTCGACGGATCCGTTCCTGCCCGGGCCGCGCGTCCACGTCGCCGGATCCACGACGGGGCCGCTCGCAGGCCTCGCCTTCGCCGTGAAGGACCTGATCGACGTCGCCGATACCCCCACGGGGGCGGCAGCCCGGACTGGCCGCGGGTCTACCCGACGCCGACCCGTCATGCCGGCGTGGTGCAGACGCTGCTCGATGCGGGGGCCTCGGTCGTCGGCAAGACGGTCACCGACGAGGTCTCGCTGGGAATTCTCGGCGAGAACGCCCACGATGGCACGCCGCTCAATCCTGCGGCGCCCGATCGAGTGCCCGGCGGCTCGTCCAGCGGCTCGGCCTCCGCGGTGGCCGCGGGCGCCTGCGACTTCGCCCTGGGAACCGATACCGGCGGCTCCGTGCGCGTGCCGGCGAGCTTCTGCGGGCTCTACGGCATCCGGCCGACTCACGGCCGCATCGACTTTTCCGGGATCTGCGTCCAGGCGCCGAGTTCGGACACCTGCGGCTGGTTCGCCCGGGACGCGGCGACCTTCGCGCGGGTCGGCGCGGTGCTGCTCGGCCAAGCGCTGCCGGACCGTCTGCCCCACCGCTCCTCGTGGCCGCCGACGCGCTCGGCTTCGCGGACGCCGCCGTGCAGGAGGCGCTGGCCCCGCAGATCGACCGACTGGCCGCCCTCATCGGCAATCGCCGCGACGTGACGCTCGCGCCGCAGGGACTGTCCGTGTGGCAGCGGGCGCAGCGCGTCCTGCAGAGCAGCGAGGCGTGGCAGACCTTCGAGCCCTGGCTCGATGCCTGCAACCCCCGCATGGCCTTCTCGGTCGCCCGCTCGCTGATCCAGGGCTCGATGATGACCGATGCCGAGCGCAGCGCCGCGAGCCTGATGCGGATCGAGGCAAGGGCCCGCCTCGCGCGGCTCCTGCCCCCGGCACGATCCTGTGCCTGCCGACCACACCGTTCCCGGCGCCGCTGCGCGGGCTGCCGCTCGGCGCGCTGCATCGGCTGCGCGAGCGGATCGCCTGCCTGACGAGCCACGGCGGCCTCACCGGCGTCCCGCAGGTCAATCTGCCGGGCGCCCACGTCGATGGCGCGCCGGTCGGCCTGTCGATCCTCGGGGCGCGCGGGACCGACCCCGACCTGATCCGCCTCGCGGTCGCCCTGGAGGGTTGAATGGACGTGACGGTGAACCGCCCGGAGATCGTGGCCGAGATCGCGGCTTTGTTCGAGCGTTACGAGCAGGCCCTCGTCGAGAAGGATGTCGCTGTCCTCGACGCGACCTTCTGGGATAGTCCGCACACGATCCGTTACGCCCTCGGCGAGAACTGCTACGGATTCGCCGAAATCCACTCTGCCCGCGTGGCGGCCGATCCGCCGCCGGGCGGCACCAAGGAAGCACGAATCCGGCTGGAGATCCTGACGCTCGGGAGCGACTTCGCCACAGTCAATCTGGAGTTCAAGCCGCGCGGCAAGGCCGGCATCGGGCGTCAGAGCCAGACCTGGATGCGCTTGCCCGGTCTCGGATGGAAGGTGGTGTCCGCCCACGTGTCCATCCTGCCGATCGGGACGTGACGCAGGATCGCCGGACGCGGAGGACCGGACACACTAGGTTTGGTCAACCCCGCGGCACGCCTCTGCCACCAGCCAGTCGATGATCGTGTGAGCAGGACGCAGGCGTCCGCCTCTGGAAGATTGCGCCGACTAGCTGAACGGCTGAGGCGTTTTGGCAGGAGGCCATCCGCTTTTGCGGCAGTCCCGCTCCGAAGCAGACCAGCTGCTTACGGCCAAGATCGGCCGACGCTGACCGCCCGCGTGAACGTCTCAGATGGGTGGTTTGCCGTCGGTCCGCTTTCGGACAACGCAGCATTTAAGCGGACATCCTGTCCCAGCTAATCTATGTATTCGTCGGCCCGTGCCAAGACGATGTCAGATATTTTTATGCCCAACTGATCGCTGGTTTTGAGATTTATAACGACTCTGTATATACTTGGCTGCTCTACTGGGATGTCGCGAACGCTCGTCCCTCTTATCAATCTGTCGATGTAGCTTCCAGCTCTGCGAAATATGCCCGGAATACTCGTGCCGTATGACATCAGGGCGCCATCTTTAACGTAAAGCTCATTGTGAAAAATGGAAGGCAATCGCTGTTGTAGTGCTAGTGTAGCGATGCGCTTCCTTTGAACAACAAAAAGCGGATCGGGGTTTGCCGCAACGCAGGTATGGCCGTCTTGCTGTACGCCGGCAAACGCCGCTTCCAAATTTGCAACTCCACGTATTTCAAGAGGTTCAATCTTTAGTCCTAGGTCGGCGGCTTCTGTTTTTACCCTTTCGACATACTGATCAGCACCGGAAGATTCTGTATTTATCATAATTTTTGCGCAGGTTATGCTCGGTATAGCCTCTTTTATAACTTCGAGACGCTTTTTAATTAGGTCGGGGAATTCTAAGCCAGTGATGTTTTTCTCGGGATGCGAAATGCTACTGACCAAACCGCGCCCGACTGGATCGAATGCTGCGACAAATATTATCGGAGTAGTTGTTGTCGCTTCCTGAAGAGCTAAAGCCGAATTCGGTCCCGCACCGATCAAGATATCCATATTTTTTGACGCAAGTTCAGCGGCCATTTCTCGAAAACGTCCAGGTAATTCCGCCGGAAATCGATGTTCGACTATTATGTTCTTACCCTCGATATACCCGTAGTCAGAGAGGCCTTGACGGAGAGCGCCCATGTATAGCGCTTCTTGCTCTGGGCCGGCGGCATGCCAAAGCATTCCGATCCGGGGTATGTGATCCTGAGCCAGCGCAGCAGGGATCAGCGCATTTGCCCCCAAGCCGGCAACAGCACCTGAGAGAAAAGCTCTCCGCAACATTGCCCCTCGCAAATCAATGCAAAGCAATGTCGGAGAATGTATCTGAAATCGGCTGGGGCTGCCAGTTATGGCTCAGCGCTGCCGGCCAACTTTGAGGTTGCTAGCCGATGACGGTTTGCCACCTCAAGTCGTGCTGATCAGACAACGGATAAGTGACTGCTTTCGATCGGCACCAGGGTTGGTCCACATGACAGACATGGGTCGTTAGAAGGCCGTCCGCTTTTCCGGCCGACCCTCTCTTGAAGCGGACCAGCGGCTTTCGGCCATGTTCTGCCGTCAAGTGCCAGGCGCCTGAGTGTCTCAGATGAGTGGAATTGCGACGGTCCGCTTCCGAGAAGCGAACGAACCATAGCGGACGTGGCCATTCCGCGCCTTCTTGGCGCCCAGCAAAACGTCAGGAGACCTGCGACAGGGAGTGATGCAGGTCGGCGATGAGGTCGGCAGGCTCCTCTAGCCCAACGTTGAGCCGCACGACACGACCTTCGTAGCCCCGCTGCATGCGGGGCAGCGGTGGGTAAGCCATGACGAGGCTGTGCGTCCCACCCCAACTGAACCCCAGCCGGAATAGCCGTAGCCCCTCCACGAAGCGCGTGATCCGCTCCGCATCCCACTCGGGCCGGAACACCACGGAGAACACGCTCGCCGAACCCTTGAAGTCGCGCTGCCAGACATCGTGGCCGGGGCAGTCTGGCAGCGCCGGATGAAGCACCAACTCAACCTCGGGCTGCGCCTTCAGCCAATGCGCCAGCTCCAGGGCCGTCGCTTGCAGGCGGTCTAAGCGCACACCCAGCGTCTCCAACCCGCGCAGCGCAAGTGCGCAATCGTCCGGTGAGACCGCCAGTCCAAGAAGGCGGTGCGTTGCACCCACCCGCTCGTGCGCCTCGTCCGTGCCGACCGACACGGTGCCGAGCAAAAGGTCAGAGTGGCCGCCCACGTATTTGGTGAGCGCCTGTGATCTGCCCCCAATGAAGTGGTCCGCCCTGAGGTATGGCTTTCGGGCCAGGACGAGGACGGACAGATGGGAACGAAGCGGCACAAGCCGGAGGATGTTGTCGCCAAGCTGCGGCAGGTGGATGTGCTGGTCTCTCAAGGCCAAAGCGTCGGGGACGCGATCCGCTCGATCGGCGTGACGGAGGTGACGTATTACCGCTGGCGCAAGGAGTACGGCGGCCTGAAGAGCGACCAGGTCCGGCGCATGAAGGACCTGGAGACCGAAAACCAGCGGCTCCGGAAGGCGATTGCGGATCTCACGCTCGACAAGCTGATCCTGCAGGAGGCCGCCCGGGGAAACTGACCAGCCCCGCGCGCCGACGCGCCTGCATTGAGCATGTCCTGGACGTCCTGGACGTCTCCGAGCGCCGCGCTTGCCGTGCGCTCGGGCAGCATCGCTCGACGCAGCGCAAGCTGCCGCGGGGCAGAGATGACGAGGCGGCGCTGACGGCCGATCTCGTGGAACTGGCGCGCCGGTACGGGCGCTACGGCTATCGGAAGATCGGCGCGCTGCTGAAGGCGGCCGGCTGGTTCGTCAACGACAAGCGGGTCGAGCGCATCTGGCGACGCGAGGGGCTGAAGGTGCCGGGCCGCCAGCCGAAGAAGAGCCGGCTGTGGGACGGGGATGGTTCCTGCATCCGGCTTCGACCAGAGCGGCGCGATCACGTGTGGGCCTATGACTTCGTCGAGGCGCGCACGCATGACGGACGCAAGTTCCGGATGCTCAACGTCGTCGACGAGTTCACGCGCGAATGCCTGGCGATCCGTGTCGGACGCAAGCTGAAGGGAGCTGACGTGATCGACGTGCTCTCGGACCTGTTCATCCTGCGCGGCGTGCCGGCGCACGTTCGTTCGGACAATGGCCCCGAGTTCATCGCCAAATCGGTGCAGGCCTGGATTGCGGCCGTTGGCGCGAAGACCGCCTACATCGCGCCGGGCTCACCGTGGGAGAACGGCTTTGTCGAGAGCTTCAATGCGCGCCTGCGGGACGAACTGTTGAATGGCGAGATCTTCTACACCCTGAAGGAGGCGCAGATCATCATCGAAAGCTGGCGTCGGCACTACAACACGATCCGCCCGCACGGTGCGCTCGGCTACAAACCACCAGCGCCGGAAGTGTTCGTGCCAGCCATGACCGCTTGGCCGACTGCGCTCGCCCGACCGGCTCCGTCGGCCAAGCTACCCGTAGAGCAGAGGCCGACCCTGCACTAACTTTGAACTCGGACCACCGCATGGGGGCAGGTCAGCGGGACATGACGCTGATCAACATGCGCCGGGATGGCGGCACCACGCTGGGCGTCAAGATGACAAGCGGCGTGCTCGACGTCGGCGCCGCCGGCCGCGCCCTGGGGATGCCGTTCCCGGCCGACATGGACGATCTGCTGCAGAACGGTCGCGGCCCGGTCCTGCGGGCGCTCATCGACGCGGTCGGCGCGACGCCCGACAAGCGGCTCGTGCTGGACGAATCCACCATCGACTACGCCCCGGTCGTGACGCGTCCGGAAAAAATCATCATGATGGGTTTCAACTACAAGCATCATGCCGAGGAGACAGGCACGCCGATCCCGAAGGATCCGCCGCTGTTCAACAAGTACAACAACACTCTCAATTATCATGGTGGCACGATCAAGCTGCCGACCGAGGCGGCGCGTGAGTTCGACTACGAGACCGAGCTGGTCATCGTGTTCGGACGCGAATGCCGGAACGTGAGCGAGGCGGATGCCCTCGACTACGTGGCGGGCTACAGCACCGGCAACGACTTCAGCGCCCGCGATCTCCAGACGCTGACTTCACAGTTCATGATCGGGAAGACCTCGGACGGTTTCGCCCCCTCGGCCCCTATCTCGTCACAGCCGATCGCGTCAAAGACCCCAACAACCTGAAGCTCCGCACCGTGGTGAACGGCAAAGTGCGCCAGGATTGGAACACCAACGACATGATCTTCAATTGCCGCCAGCTGATCAGCTTCGCCTCGAAGGTGATGACAATTAAGCCGGGGGACATCTTCTACACCGGCACGCCGCAAGGGGTGATCTTCGGAGAGAAGACACCGCGCAAGGAGCGGGCGTGGCTGAAGCCCGGTGACGAGATCGTGTCGGAACTGGAAGGTCTGGGTGAACTGCGCTTCCGCCTAACCTAAGGCGAAGCCACGTGACGGACGCGAAGCCTTGATCCGACCAATCCGCGTGTTCTCACTGGAACACGCGGATGTTCACCATGCCGCATAGCCGAGAAGCCGAAGGCCGAGCAGATGCTGGGTCAGGTGACCAAGGGCGAAGATCCGGCGGAGGAGCGCGCCACGCGGCGGGGTTCGATGACGGTGGCCGAGCTGTGCGATGCCTACCTCGCCGCGGCCGACAAGGGCCTGATCATGGGGAAGGGCGGCCAGGCCAAGAAGGCCTCGACCCTCTACGTCGATAGGGGCCGGATCGAGAGGCACATCAAGCCGCTGCTGGGCCGGCGCTTGGTCGCCGAACTGACGACACCAGACGTGCAGCGTTTCGTGCGCGACGTCCGGGGCGGCAAGACCGCTGGCGTGGTCAAGACCGGCTTCCGAGGCAAGGCGGTGGTCGAAGGCGGCCCCTGCACCGCGGCGCGCACCGTGGAGCTGCTGGGCGGGATCCTGAGCTACGCGGTTAGCGAGCGCGTCATCACCATCAACCCAGCCATGGGGGTGAAGCGGCCGACGGATAAGAAGCGCAAGCGCCGCCTGACACCGGACGAGTATGCTGCGCTCGGCAAGGCGCTCGCCGAGGCGGAGGAGGGCGGTGCAGAGCGGTGGCAAGCCGTGGCCGGCGTTCTGGCTGCTGGCGCTGACTGGATGCCGCCTGGGCGAGATCGTGAAGCTGAGATGGTCCGAGGTCGACCGAGCGGAGCCATGCCTGCGGCTCGAGGACTCGAAGGAGGGCGCCTCGGTTCGGCCGATCAGCAAGGCCGTGCTGCTGATCCTGGACGGCATCGAGCGGCCCCCAGGCTCCGTTTACGTCCTGCCGACGGCGGTGGGGAGGGCAGGGGCCTTTCGCGAGCCTTGACGATGCCCTGGAGCGGATTGCCGGCCGGGCAGGCCTGGAGGGCGTCACGGCGCACACCCTCCGACACTCCTTCGCCTCGACGGGCGGCGACCTCGGCTACAGCGACCCGACGATTGGCGCGATGCTGGGCCACGCCGGGCACCCTGGAAGAGCAGACGCGGGTTGCGCTCGCGCTGTTGCGTGGCGCAGGTGGGAAGCCCAGCGATTGGGCACCGTTTAACCCGGCGCTGCGTCGCGCTCTTGCTCGGGGAGAACGGGCGCCGCAGGGCGTGGGCGGTTCGGGCGTCAAGGACGCCGCCGGCCTCGAACCCAAGCTGATCAAGGGCCTCGACGGCAAGGAAGGCCTCGACCTCGGCAACGGCACGATGAAGATGCCGGACGGGTCGATCCGGTCGATTACCCGCAGCGTTCTGGAGATCCCGGACCCGCCGCCGGGCGGTCTGGGCGCTGGCGCCGGCGGCCGGGCGGACATGCAGGCCGCAGCCGATCGCATGCACGCAGCGGCCGAGCGGTTCGAGAACGCAAGCTTCCACGGCCAGATCGAGGTCACAGGCCTTCGCCGTAGCGGCGTCCGGGCGACATCGGTGCGGGTAAAGAGCCGCGGCGGTCTCACCGCCGACATGGGCATCTCGGAGCCCGGGGCGAAGGAAGACCTGAGCGACTGGAGTTGAGCGAGCGTCGCCGCAGTTGCAGCCTAGAAATGTCGCATGAAATCCGCAGATATTTTACGCAATCTGCCGAAAATCCCGAAACTCCTCTTGACTAATGCGCACATTGGCTTCGTTCGTTTTGCAAGCAAAATGAGGAGATGCAAATGGACGAGAGCACTCAAGTTTCAGGAGCGGAGCACTTCGATTTTATCGATCTGACTGCCACCGTTGTCGCCGCCTACGTTTCGAACAACTCCGTGCGACCGGCCGACCTCCCGGCCCTGCTGAGCGAAGTCCACGCTGCGATCACCGGGCTCAATAGGACCTCTGCTTCCGCCGAGTCAAAGGTGGAAAAGCCGACACCGTCGCAGATCCGGAAATCCATCACGCCTGACGCGCTGATCAGCTTCATCGATGGCAAGCCGTACAAGACGCTCAAGCGTCACCTGAACCGTGCCGGCATGACGATCGAGGAGTACCGCGAGCGTTTCGGCTTGCCGCGCGACTATCCATCCACGGCGGCCAACTACTCGGCTCAGCGCTCAGCGCTCGCCAAGAGCCTGGGCCTTGGCCTTGGCAACCAGCGACGGAACGCGGCCCCGAAGGCTGCCGCCGCCGACGAGACGGTGGCAGAGGCGCCCAAGGCCCGTGGGCGGAAGAAGGTGGCCGAGGCTGCGGCACCGGCCGAGAAGCCTGCTCGCGCTCGCAAGCCGAAGAAGGTCGCTGTCGCCGCGGAATGAGGCTGCAAGGCGCAGGAGCGGTGCGGAACCCGGCGCCTTCCCACGCGTAGACCAATCCCCAAGCATAGACCCTCTCAAACCGCCCGGCTCCGGCCGCGGCGGTATTTTCGTGCTCGGCTACTCTTCGGCCTCGGCCAGATCGTTGTCGGTGATCACGCCACCAGTTCCGCCAGCCTGCTCATTCTTACGATTTTGAAGAGCCTGAAGCGTCTCCGACGGCATCTGAGCCGCCTTCCGAGCTGCGTGTTCCGTCGCGTAGACGCCCGGCAACCGGCCGTCCTGATCGTCCACCACGAAGCCGTTGTCGACCTGTTGGACCTTGATCATTTGCCGTCCTCCAGCCCGCCGGCACTGCCGCGCGGGGCCTTTTTGCGCGGACTCTCCGGAATCTGTCGGATGTCAGGGCAACGGCCTTCCGGTGGCGTAGTCTCGGCTGTCCCCCGATGACTAACTCAGCCCGCCCGGTTCGCCGATGCGGGTTTTTGTGCCGACAATCTCGACCCGGGACGGCTCGCCCGCCAGCATCCGCACGGCCCAGTAACCGCCTTCGGTCATCGTGGCGCCGAGCCAAGTTGCGTACCGGCTCGGCTCACCCGCTGGTGAGATCGGACGCTCCCCCGCCCCGTGAGCAGATCGGGGCGGGGCCGAGCAGACCTAATGGCCGAGCGACGGACCGCCCGAGGCGCCTCCGGTACCGGGCGGTCCGCTGGTCGGGGTTCCGCCGATGTTGACGCCGGGCGTCGTGCCCGGGATCGACGAGTTGCTCGGGTTGGCTTCATTCCCCCGGGTGATCGGGCTCGGCCCGAGGTCCCTGGCACCCGGGCTGGCGCCTCCGGTCGTCGCCGGTGGGGCGACCCCGGTGTTTCCCGCACCGCCTGTCACCGTTTGCGCCGCGGCCGACCCGGCGAGGGCAAGAACTAGGGCTCCTGCGAGCGCGACGATGGTGCGAGTCATGAAGTCTTCCGTGCGGTTGCTGTCGCACGGGAACGGCTGGTGCCGGGCGAAGTTCAGGGGTGGGCGCGTCCATCACCCCCGCGCAGCTCGCCAGCCCGCAGCCTTAGCCTCGTCCTCGCTGCAGAACATGCGCTCGCCGGAGCCCGTGGTGATGACGGTCCGGTCGTAGTCCCGCGTCCCCGGCAGGTGGTAGATCTTGTCGCCCTTGCGCGAGATGTTGCCCTTGATGGCGCAGGTGGCCTGTGTGGGCGCCGGAGCGGCCGCCGGAGGCTTCTCCATCTCCGGCCGGGTCTCCACACCGCCAGCCCGCTTGGCGCGCCTCCAGTCCGACGGCGGATCGAAGGTGCCGGCCCAGAGCCCGCGCTTCAGCGCCCTCGCGGTCGTCTCGACCCCAACGTAGTCGCGCGAGTAACGCTGGTAGGCCGTGGCGTAGCCCTGGCTCACCATCCAGGCGTTCAGGTCCTCCTCGCCCTTCCGGCTACACGGCGACGGTGCGGCCGTACCGATCGGTGTCGCGCGGCTCGCACGAGATGTTCACCTCGCCGATCCGGTCCGCTAGGGCGAGCGCCGCGACCTGTCCGCAGCGGTAGGACTTGCCGGCGGCGTCCTGGCAGAGCTGCGCGCCCTCAGGTGCGTCGATGCCGTGCAAGCGGATGCGGGTTCCGCGGATCACCACCGTGTCGCCATCCGTGACGGAGGCGCGGCCGACGATCGGCTCAGCGGCCAAGGCGGGGCCGCTGAGAAGGATGAGGGCGGCGAGGGCTGTGCGCATCCTGGCAGGATAGAGATGTCGACGGCGGCGGCAACCTGAGGCTTCTGCGGATTACAGCTCCCAACACTCAGAAGGGCAAATCGTCCTCGTCATCGGGAAATACAGTTTTTATATCAGTCTTATTAACCGCCGACTTACTTGCTTCAACGTCCTTATCTATTTGTTCATCCAATAAATCCAGGTAGGCTTGCCCATATTCAGAAACTAGAGGATCGTCGTTCTCCTGAAATTCATCTGGATGAATATCCAGATTGAACGTCGTCTCCAATGCTTCAATTTCTTTCCTATCTAGCAAATGAAATACCTTCGGTATTGTATTCTCGAAAAACACGTATAGGTAGTTATCTCTCAGAAAATCATGAAATACATCGGTATTAATTGCGATCTTGCATATTTTAAGCAAATCAGCTTCGCCTAAATGCGGCAGAAGACTTTCGAGGCCTTGAATAGCCAACTCTAGGCCAGAAGCATCCTGTGCTTTCTCAAGATCATTTATGGCGCCGTTCTTTAGGGCCGTCCAACGATCTTCAGCCCGCGCGCGCCGGCAATCGTCGAAGATGCGGATTTTGCTTTTGTTTGAGGCTCAGGCTTGAAATGAAATTGAGGAAATTTGGATGATAGAGATGGTTTTATTTGATCGTGCACATACAATTTGCCGTTTTTCTTTTCTATCCACTCGCGCAGAAGAGCATATTTTGGCAATTTGGCATCTACCGGCGAGAAATAGTCTCCATCCCTGCTGATTATATGTAGATCGCCGTCGGTTAGATCTGATGCAAGAAGATGCTCCCAATTAAGCCGGTCACCTAGGGAGCCTGGTTTGCCCGGAAGATCGCCAATAGCCATGCGACGCTCAGCCAAAGCGAAGATGTGGGCGTTATCTGCCTCGACTCCGGCGGCGGAAAATATGCGCTGAATTAGTTTGTCGGCGTTTGTGGTGGCCGTGCCCGCTTCTAGCTTAGCTCTGACAACTGCGTTAGCCTTCGCCTTCTCTGCTATAGCCATAGCTTTCAGCAGGTCGGCAACTTCCTCGTACTCCCACATAAATCTTGGTATCGAGGGCGCCATTAGATTCGATTTCTCAACGTTGTTGATAGCTTCCGCTAATTTATTGTCTCTATTTCTGGACCATTCACGCTGCACTTGAGAAGTTACGAGGATTTTGACCTATCCACCTGCAATTAACCCGACGAGCTTCTCCAGTTGCTGAAGATCATCATTTGATACAGCGTAGAAACTCAAGTAAGTGCTGGTATCAATGAAAATGTTAGTTGGCATCTATATAGCCGTGCCAGTTAATTTGTTAGCCATGGCTGGCCAGCCTAAGGCGCAACTGCGTCGCCATCGAAGCCACGCGTGTCGAATATCCTGCGGATCAATCCCGTTCGCTTTGCCCCGTCTAGCCAAGCCGTAACGTAGGCGAGGGCAGCGGGTCGGCCCTTCGGCACAGCGACCGCGACTTGCGTCTGCTGGAAGCCGCCGCTGACGATCCGAGAGCCCGGGACCTGCTCGACGATTGGTCGAAGCGTGTCGCGTGAGAGGGCGAAGGCATCCGCCTGCCCGGCGCGCATGCGATCCACGGCCTCGGCCACGGAGGGAACCGCAACAGGCTGCGTGTGCGTCAGCGTGCGGGCGGAGGCGCGGAACGTAGTGGTGCCGTTGATCGCCAGGACCCGGAGACCCGGCCGGTCCACCTGCGCTACGTCGGTGATGCCGGAGGCACCGCCGACCAGGTAGGTGCTTTCCAAATCGTAGTATCCCGGCCCGAAATCGAGCACCTGCCGCCGCGCCGCGTCGACCGGCATGAAGCTCACGTCGATGGTCTCGGCCTGGAGCGCGGCGGCAGCGGCTCCCGAGTTCGGGAACAGGGTGATGGAGAGAGGCAGTCCGACCTTCTGCGCCAAGTCGGCGCTCAGGTCGGCCGTAACGCCCGCGGGCTGCCCGTCGGCTGAGCGGCTGACGAAGATGAGCCCCGCGGACGGCGCCTCAATGAGGCCGACCCGCAGCGTCCCCGTCGGGGCGAGTTCGAGTTTGGCGGCCGCGTCCTGAGCGTGGCTGGAAAGCGTCATACTGGCGAAAAGAGCGGCCGCGGGTAGAAGCGAGCGGATGGCAGAGAAGCGACGCACTTGAAGATCGCGGCGGTGACACCTTGGTGACACCAGCAACCTCTGCATCAGGGCTCATCCCTGCTAACTCGTTGAGAAGATTCTAGGACGTCAGATAACGCGCGACTACCCCCTCAACAATATCAACCCTTTAGCGTCAGCGCCAAGCACTCTAAGCCCGACTTCGCGCCAACAAAGAGCCGACTTTTACGCCTCTGCGCCATCAAACACCCGACTCCCGGTTGGCTGGGCCTACACGGCTCGAAGATCGGTCCACGAGGATGCTCAGCTGCCTGCATCAAGGCGCACATCGATGAGCACGCCGCCGAACTCGAAGATAGAACCTCTGTTGGCGCCAGATCGGATCTCAGCGGGCGGCAGATCAAACCATATGGGTGTAAATCATTAAAGTTCGATGGAAAACTGTTTCAGCACCGAGCAACTGCGCCCGACAGCCACGCACACCTATCCTCCGGCACGCCACCGACCTTGCTTCCACGCCGACGGGACGTCGAGCTTTCCTTCCCTCGCATCCGCTCGGTGAGCTGGGTCAGCTGACGGAGGCCCGTCGACAGCGTCACAACCACCTCTTCTCCGTCGGCCACCCCGACCGCTCCATAACCCGGGCAGCAAATTCGTGGCATCGTCCGGGGTTGGCGGTTAGGCCCTGTGAGTGCCACGGCTCGCCCCCCGCGACATCACGGGTTTCCCGGCGAACCGGCCACCGGGAAAGGCAAAACTATGTCGGGCCAATGGTGGCGCCCGGTCGTGGTGAAGGTGGCGGTCGATAAGGTCGATGGTGACGTACGGTCGCTCCTTTTCCTGTCAAATGGCTGCCAGCGCTTAAGCTTCGGCTCTCACCGCGGCCATGGAGGCGGAGTGGATCAACCCGGACGCGCTGCGCAGCTGGCTGGCGACGGCTCACGCCCGGGCGCCGGCACCGCACTAGGCGACAAGCGGATGCCCCGCGGGTCTAAAGCCGGCAGAAGGCGCCAGACCGGAGCCCGGGACTTCAGGCTTGGTCCGCGACGTCACCTGATGGGCGGATGACGAGTTCACGCCGTAGGTCGGTCGAATAGACCTAACGCGGGGGATGCCGTCAGTGTCACCTCGATGCCTTTGGGGGGTGGTGCTTGTCTGCACCTTCGGGAAGACCGCGCAGAAGCTCGTTTCCGGCGACGGTTGAGAGGGCCGCATCAAGGATCAAGTCCGCGGTCCCAAGCCTCTACGCTTCCGCCGGTCGGTTCAGGCCATAACCTCCATGCACTCCGCGATGGTGTAGGGGCGCGCTACGTTCGAGATGCTACGTGAGCTATCCCTAGGGCTGGCATGGGTGGGAAGCAGCTTGGCTGCTTTCGGTCGCAAGACGTTCTAAAGCGGACCTAGGATGAATCGCCGTCTCCGGATGGACGGTCCAACCCATCTCAGGGTCGAAGTTCGTTAAAGCCGGATGCCGTTTTCATCAGAGGCGATGCGACCGACGCGAAAGTGCGTTGCCTTGGGAGACAGAGTGATTCACGATCGCAAAGCCCCAATCACGCGACGTCTCGTGCTGGTCCGGCATGGCCAGAGCGTAGCCAACCGATCCGGTCTGTTCACGGGATTGCTGGACTCGCCCTTGACCGAGCAGGGTCGGATAGAAGCCGTGGCAGCCGGGCGGCGTTTGGCCGAGCGCAGCTGGCGCTTTTCCGATGCCTTCACCTCGACGCTGACGCGGGCCGTCGTGAGCGGCCGGCTTATCCTCGATACGCTCGGGCAACCCGGATTAATCCCTCAACGCTTCGCCGCGCTCGACGAGCGAGACTACGGCGACCTCAGCGGGCTCGACAAGACCGCCGCCGATGCGCGCTGGGGGGCGGAGCGGATCGAGACCTGGCGGCGCTCCTACGCCGAGGCGCCGCCGAACGGTGAGAGCCTGCGCGATACCGTCGCCCGCATCGTGCCATGCTACCTCCGATCCATCCTACCGGCGGTCATGGGCGGGGACGTGCTCGTCGTCGCCCACGGTAATTGCCTGCGGGCGCTCGTTATGGCGCTCGACGACCTCAGCCCGGCGGAGGTCGAGCAACTCGAACTCGCGACGGGCTCCGTCAGGATCTATGAGTTTGCTGCGGACACGACGATCGAGGCCCGCTGGATCGACGGTTGAATCCGCCTGTAGGCCCCCAAGAATGGGTCGCCTCACGCTTCGAAGGGATCCCCATTTGATCTAATTAAGTGATTGGAATTATCTAATCATTCCGTTGGAGTGAATGAAAGGGAAGTGGGATTCTCCGGCATCACATCGGAGCCACCCATGTCCGCCCCCAGACTTGTCTCCCACCCTCGATCGATGCGTGCCCTGGCCGGCACGAGAGCCATCCTTCCAGGACTGGGCCTCTGCGTGGCAGTTACCGCCGCAGCGGTCGGCTTCGAAGCCGTCGA
Organism: Methylobacterium phyllosphaerae; assembly: GCA_050632685.1. Classification (GTDB taxonomy): domain Bacteria; phylum Pseudomonadota; class Alphaproteobacteria; order Rhizobiales; family Beijerinckiaceae; genus Methylobacterium; species Methylobacterium phyllosphaerae_A. The sequence continues at coordinate 959,071 of JBOEFT010000002.1, read as the reverse complement.
GACGCACCTGTTCGGTCGCGCTTGGCTCGAAGCCCTGGTGCTGGCGATCCTCCTCGGGAGCGCGATCCGCACCGCCTGGACCCCGTCGCAGCGTTTCTTTCCCGGCATCGCCTTCGGGGCCAAGACCGTGCTGGAGATCGCGGTCGTAATGCTGGGCGCGTCGCTCAGCCTCGCGACGATCCTCGCCGCCGGCCCGGGCCTGCTCTTCGGCATCGCGGGCGTCGTCGTGGTCGCGATCCTGTCGAGCTACGGCATCGGCCGGGCGCTCGGACTGCATTCGCGCATGGCGATCCTCGTCGCCTGCGGCAACTCGATCTGCGGCAACTCGGCGATCGCCGCCACCGCCCCGGTGATCGGCGCCGACGGCGAGGACGTCGCCGCCTCCATCGCCTTCACCGCGGTGCTGGGCGTGCTGGTGGTGCTCGGCCTGCCGCTGCTGGTGCCGCTGCTCGGCCTGTCGCCGATGCAGTACGGCGTGCTCGCCGGCCTCACCGTCTACGCCGTGCCGCAGGTCCTCGCCGCCACCGCGCCGGTCGCGGCGCTCAGCGTCCAGGTCGGAACCCTGGTGAAGCTCGTCCGGGTGCTGATGCTCGGGCCGGTCGTTCTGATGCTCTCCCTCGGCGCGAGCCGGCTGCGCGAGGAGACCGACGAGGCCGCCCCCGGCGTCACAACCGGCGACCGCCCGGCCCCCGGCGGCCTCGCGATCCACCGCCTGGTGCCGTGGTTCATCCTCGCCTTCCTGGCGCTCGCGGGACTCCGCTCGGCCGGGCTGATCCCGCAAGTCGCGCTCGCGCCGATGTCGGAGACCGCCAACGTGCTGACCGTAGTCTCGATGGCGGCACTCGGCCTCGGGGTCGACGTGCGCAGCGTCGCCAAGGCCGGGGCGCGGGTGACCCTCGCTGTGGTCGCCTCGCTCCTTGCCCTCGGCGCCGTCAGCCTCGGCCTGATCCATGTGCTCGGCCTCGTCTGATCCACGCTATGGCATCGATCCGACCCCTTGATGGAAGAATTGCCGTGACACGTTCGTCCCAATCTTCATCCGAGGCAGTCGCGCAGGCGACAGGATGGTTGATGGGGCCGGGTCGCGAAGCGGTGGACGCGGCAGCCCTTCTCGATGGGTTCAGTGCGTGCCTCTCGGGGCTTGGCCTGCCGCTGGCCCGCGCCACCACCCACGCGCCGACCCTGCATCCGTCGTTCCGGTGGGTGATGCGCGTCTGGCATCCAGGAACGTCGAGCCTAGCCCTGCGTCGCCGCCACGGCATCGAGGGCACGCCGACCTTCCACGGCAACACCGTCGAGCACGTGGTCGAGACGCGGACCCCACTCCAATGCCGTCTCGACGGGGATGGGCCGCTGCCGTTTCCCGTGCTTGGCGAGCTTCGCAACGAGGGTCTGACCGACTACCTCATCGCGCCGCTGCATGCCGCGCGTGGACGCATGGGTGCCGCCTCCTGGGCCACGGCGAGACCGGGCGGCTTCACGCCGATCGAGATCGAGACGTTGCTAGCGCTGGTCGAGCCGTTCTCGCTGCTGTTCGAAATCAAGGCGCTCGACGACATGCTTGGCGCGGTCCTGAGCGCCTATGTCGGGCGCGACCCGGCGCGGCAAATCCTGGCCGGCACAGTGCGGCGCGGCGACGTACGCCTCATGCGGGCCGCGATGATGCTGACCGATCTGCGCGGGTTCGGTGAACTGTCCGACCGGCAAAGCCCCGACCATGTCGTGGCCGCCCTCAACCGGATGTTCGATGCCATCGTGCCGGCCGTCGAGGCGGAAGGCGGCGAGGTGCTAAAGTATATTGGTGACGGGCTGCTGGCCGTGTTCGATGCCGATCGCGACGAGGCCGAGGCGCGCCGTGCCGCCTTGCGTGCCGCCGAGGCCGCACTCGATGCGCTTGCGACCCTGCGCGACGGTGACAGGGCTGCCTTTGAGGTCGGCGTCGCACTTCATGTTGGGGAGGTCGCCTACGGCAATATCGGCGGCGGCGACCGGGTCGACTTCACGGCGATCGGCCGCGATCTCAACGTGCTCGCTCGCGTCGAGCGCCTGTGCAAGACCTACGACACGCCGCTGATCGCCACCGACACCTTCCTCCACGGCCTGGCGCATGCCCTCGAACCGCTCGGCATTGTCGCCCTTCGCGGTTTCGCCGAGCGTCACGCCTTGTTCGGGTGTCGCAGGACCGCGCCTGTCGAAGCACCGGCGGTCTGACGTCGAGACGATATCTGGCACCACCGGCGCGGAGATCCAAAATTCTCAAATCATCGCATTGGGAGATCGTTCGCATCGCGAAAGACCGTTGGTGGGAATTAAACGCATCCCGTAGCATCTCCCTAGTCGCAAGGAATCGCCACGGGTCCGGTGCCCTCGAACGCATCGACGCCGACGAACTTTGAAGGGAGAGACGATGCACGGATTGGAAAGACCGACGAACCGCCGCCTCCTGTTGGGCGGGCTCGGGCTCGGCAGCCTTGCCGCCGCGATGCCGGCCTGGGCCGCGGGCTCGGTGAAGCTGCCGCTACCCGGCGGCCCGGATGTGCGGGATCTCACGACGGCCTTTCCCGGCAAGGGCGAGATGATCCTCCAGCGTACCCATCCGCCGCTGCTGGAGACGCCGTTTGCGGTGTTCGATGAGGGCGTGTTCACCCCCAACGACCGCTTCTACGTGCGCTGGCACTGGGCCTCGATCCCAACCGAGGTTGATGCCGGCACCTTCCGTCTCAAGGTCCACGGTCATGTCGAGAAGGAGCTCTCGCTCTCCCTCGATGCCATCGCCGGCCTGCCGCGCTTCGAGATCGCCGCGGTCAACCAGTGCTCGGGCAACTCCCGCGGGCTGTTCGAGCCGCGGGTTCCCGGCGCGCAATGGGCCAACGGCTCGATGGGAAACGCCCGCTGGACCGGGGTGCGCCTCAAGGACGTGCTCGAAAAGGCCGGGGTGAAGGCCGGTGCCGTGCAGGTGCGCTTCAGCGGCCTCGATGAGCCGGTCGTGGACGACGCGCCGGACTTCAAGAAGTCGCTCGATCTCGACCACGCCAACGACGGTGAGGTGATGATCGCCTACGCGATGAACGGCGAGCAATTGCCGCTTCTCAACGGCTTCCCGCTTCGCCTCGTGGTGCCGGGCTGGTACTCGACCTACTGGGTCAAGATGTTGTCGGAGATCGAGGTGCTGGACAAGCCCGACGACCAGTACTGGATGAAGACCGCCTACCGCATCCCGGACGTGCCGGGCGCCAACATCAAGCCCGGCCAGACCGGCTTCAAGACGGTGCCGATCAACAAGATGGTACCGCGCTCGTTCGTCACCAACCTGCAGGATGGCGCCAAGGTGACGGCCGGCGCGCCGGTGGCGTTGCGCGGCATCGCTTTCGGCGGCGATTGCGGGGTGAAGGCGGTCGACTTCTCCGGCGACGGCGGCGCGACGTGGTTTCCAGCACAGCTCGGCGCGGACGAGGGCCCCTACAGCTTCCGCCGCTTCGAGGGCAGCCTGCCGGCGTTGGCCGCCGGCACCCACACGGTGAAGGTCCGCTGCACCAACACCAACGGCGACGCGCAGCCCACGGACCGGGTCTGGAACGGGGCCGGCTTCATGCAGAACGGTATAGAAACCGTGTCCTTCCAGGCCGCTTGAGGAGAACAGCCATGACCCCGATCCGCTCTGCAGCCCTCAGCGTCGCGCTCATACTGTCTCCCCTGGTGGCGCTCGCCGCCCCGGCTCCCGAGCCGATGCGCTTCACCTCGCAATCGATCGAGATGCCGACCTCCGACCGGATCTTCCCCGACGGGCCCGGGGCCGAGGCGGTCAACAACAACTGCCTCGCCTGCCATTCGGCCGGGATGGTGTTGACCCAGCCCAAGCTCACGAAGGCGCAGTGGACCGAGACCGTGAACAAGATGGTCCACATCTACAAGGCTCCGGTCGATCAGGCCGACGTGCAGACCATCGTCGACTACCTCACGGCGTTGAAGCCGACCCCCTGAACTCCCGAATCCCGAGGCCGCCGCGTTTTTCGCCGGCCTCGGGGAATAGACCGCCCTCGCTGGCATCTCCTTAAGGCGATGCATGGCCGGACCGGTCCCGCACGACGCAATCCGATTTCGAACCCGCCCGCACGGCTGGCCCCGGCCGCCGAACGAGCGCGCATGCCCAAGAGACCCGCTTCATGACCCATATCCGCACCAGTCTCCGCGCCTTCCTCGCCGGAGCTGCCTTGCTTCTCGCCCAGGGCCAGCCCGGGTCCGCCGCTGGTTTCGACGGCGCGATCAAGAACAACGCCTTGGCGCTGAACGCTGCCGGGACCGTCGCCGCTGTATCGAACAGCGAGGAGAGCGCCGTCGTCGTCTACGACGTCGCCAAGGGCACGGTGCTGCGCCGCCTCGACGGCTTCGTCACGCCGCGCAACATCGTGTTCGCGCCGGACGGCGCCCGCTTCTACGTCTCCGACAGCGGCACCGGCCGGATCACGGTCTACGAGACCGCCACCGGCAAGGAAGCCGGCGTTCTCGCCGCCGGGCCCGGGGTCTTCGGCACCGTGCTCTCGGCCGACGGGGGCAAGCTCTACGTCAACAACGAGGCCGCGAGCACGCTGACCGTGTTCGACACCAAGACTATGCTGGCAGATGCCGTGATTCCCGGCTTCGCGCAGCCGCGCCAGGGCGTGAAGCTGTCGCCCGACGGCAAGACCGTGTTCGTGACGAACTTCCTCGGCGACAAAATCACGTTGGTCGATACCGCCACCAACAAGATCACCGGCGAGATCGCTGGGTTCGACAAGCTGCGCGCCATCTCGATCACCAAGGACGGCAAGACGCTGTTTGCCGCCAACAGCGGCCGCAATACCATCGGCGTGGTCGATATCGCCGCCCGCAAAGTCACCTCCGAGGTGGAGGTGGGCAAGGACCCCTACGGAGCCGCACTGACACCGGACGGTCGCTTCGTCTATTCCGGCAACCTCAAGGACAACTCACTCTCAGTGATCGACACCGGCACCCTCAAGGTTGTCGCCACGGTGACCGGCCTGAACGAGCCGCGCCAGGCGATCGCGTTCTCGGCCGACAACGCCCGCGCCTACGTCCTCAACCGCGATCTCAGCGTCGCCGTGGTCGATCGCGCGAAGAATGCGGTGGTCTCGACAATGAAGCCCTGAGGCGACGCGCGCCGGGGGCCTTATCGCCCCCGGCGCGTTCTCGTCGTCGACATGTCAAGTACGCAGGACAAAGACCCCATGCTCCGCCTGTTCCAGCGCAAGGACCGCCTCATCGTCCACGGAAAGGCGCCCTACAACGCCGAGCCGCCGCTCGATCGCCTGCGGGCGGCGTTCCTCACCGAACAGGCCGACTTCTACGTCCGCAGCCACGGCGACATCCCGGACCTCGACGCCGACAGCTACCGCCTGACGGTAGATGGCATGGTCACCATGCCGCTCGAACTCTCCCTCGCGGAACTCAAGGCGCGCTTTGCGCACGCCACCGTCACGGCGGTGATGCAATGCGCCGGCAACAGACGGGCCGACATGCTGGCGGTGGCGCCGGTCTCCGGTGACCCGTGGGCGCCCGGTGCCATCGGCAACGCGGAATGGACCGGCGTGCGGCTCGCCGAGGTGCTGCGCGCGGCCGGCATCGATGCAGATGAAGAGCGCTACGTCGCCTTCGAGAGCCACGACCGGATCGCGGACACGGACACGCGCTTCGGCGCCTCGATCCCTCTCGCCAAGGCGCTGGCGCCCGAGACGCTGCTTGCCTTCGCGATGAACGGCGAGCCTCTCGCCCCCGAGCACGGCCATCCGTTGCGCGTGGTGGTGCCGGGATTTGCCGGCATCCGCAGCCCGAAATGGCTCGCCCGGATCACGGTGCAGGACCGGCCCTCCGACAACCCGATGCAGGCCGACGACTACAAGCTGTTTCCGCCCGACGTGACGGCCGAGACCGCGGACCCCGCCCACGGCATCACCATCGAGGCGATGCCGCTCAACAGCGCGATCTGCGAGCCCGCCCGCGGCGCGGCGTTGAAGGCCGGCCGGCACGCGATCCGCGGCTATGCCATCGCCAGCGACCGCGCGGTCGCCCGCGTCGACGTCTCGACGGATGGCGGCCGCAGCTGGGCGCAGGCCCGGATCGACCGCGATGCCGACGCGCCCTACGCGTGGACATTCTGGGAGATCGAGCGCGAGCTGACGGCCGGCGAGCACGAACTTGCGGTGCGGGCCTGGGACTCCGCCGGCCAGACCCAGCCGGCCGCCCCCGACGACACCTGGAACTACAAGGGCTACCTTAGCGCCGCATGGCACCGGGTGCGGGTCACCGTGGCCTGATCATCACGCCCAGAGCAAGGCGGTGGCCGCGAGGCCCGAGATCGCGATCAGCAAGGCCGCGATCCCGATGGTGAGGATGCGCGGCATCATCGGGATCTCGGCATGGGCGAGACGCGCCCGGATCGCCCGGTCCCGCCATGCGGCGCCGGCGAACGAGGCAAGCGCGCAGCCGATCAACGTGAGCGACAGCACCTTCAGCGGCCAGACCGCCAGCACCTCCCGCAGGAAGCGCTGCGCGGCCAAGCCGACGCCCAGAAAGGCGAGCCCGGTTCGAAGCCACGCCACGAACGTACGCTCGGCTGCCAGCACCGTCCGGTCCTCGGCGAGCCTCACCCGCGGGTCGTCGGGGGGCACTGGTTTCGCGGGCTCGCTCATTTGATGTTCGCCGTCGCGATCAGGTCGAGAAGCGCGTCGGCGGCCCGGCTGCGGTAGCGCTCCTTGTGGCGCAGCACCCGGAACGGCCGGCTCGGTAAGTCGAACGCCGCCCGCACCAGGGTCCCGGTTCGAAGCGCTGCGGCGACCACGGTCTCGGACAGGACGGCGGCCCCGCCCCCGGCCTCGACGGCGGCGCGCACTGCCTCGTTCGAGGGCAGTTCGAGCATGACCCGGAGCTGGGCCGCGGCAAGGCCGGCCGCACCCAGGGTCGCCTCGAAGGCCGAGCGGGTTCCCGATCCCGCTTCGCGCAGCACCCAGTCGGCCCCGGCGAGGTCTTCGGGTGCGAGTGCAGCCGCCCCGGCGAAGGGATGGTTTGGGGCGACCACGAGGACGAGTTTGTCCTGGGCGATGGTCGTGCTTGCGAGCGTCGGGTCGTCCAGCGCCCCCTCGACGAAGCCGAGTTCGGCCTGCCCCGCGCGCACCGCGTCGGCGGCGTCGGTGGTGTTGCCCACCGCCAACCGGATAGCGATCTCAGGGTAGGCCCGGCGGAAGGCGACGAGGTGGCGAGGCAGCCAGTCGCTGGCGATGGTCTGGCTGGCAAAAAGCGCCAGCGTCCCGCGTCGTAGGCCGCTGAGGTCGGCGAGCACAAGTTCGGCGGCCTCGGCCCGGGCGAGCACGGCGCGGGCCTCGACGAGGAACACGCGCCCTGCTTCGGTCAGCTCGATCCCGCGGCCAACCCGGTGAAACAGCTTCGTCGCGTGCCGCCCCTCGATGTTGGCGATCGCCGTGCTGACCGCCGACTGGACGAGGTTCAGCGCCTCGGCGGCCCGCGTCACGTGCTGTCGCTCGGCCACCGCCACGAAGATGCGAAGCTGATCGAGGGTCATGGCTGCCGACGATCCGGCGCGAGGCCGCGGACGTGCGCATCGACCGCCTGCGCGACGGAGAGCAGCCGGGCCTCGTCGGTGCGGCCGGTGACGACGTATGACATGCCACCATCGACCCAGGAGAAGGCAGCGATGTCGCCCTCGCGGGCGAAGCGGAAGAGCGTGCGGCCGTCGCCGTCACCGACGCGGCTGTAGAGCGTCAGCCGGGTGCCGCGGTCGTCGTCGTACATCAACATCGCCGCGGGCTCGGTGCCGGCCGGCAACAGGCGCCCGCCCATCAGCCGGAAGCCCTGCGCCGAGAGGTCGGGGGCCGCGACCGCGTGACCGAGACGCTTCGAGAGCCACGTCACGAGGTGGGGCTTCTCGTCGGCGCGCACCTCCACCGGATGCACCGCCTCGACCACGAAGGTGCGGAAGGCTGCGACCGCGTCCTGCGTCGCCGGTGCCTCCGCCACCGCCACCGCCGCGGGCACACCGTGCAGGGCATGGCCAACCCAGCCGCCGGCACTGCCGAGCGCGAGGCAGAGCACGGCCGCAGCCGCCATGGGGAACCAGCGTGCGCCAGGGTACAGGTGTCGCGAGCGGATGTTGGCCACCCGCAGTCGCGCCGGGATCGCCTCCTCGGCGATCGGCGCGAGGCGGGCGCGCAGGCGCTCGCGCAGAACTCGGTCCGTCGAGACTTCAGCCGCACGCGCGGGGTTCCCCACGAGCCACGCCTCGACCAGCGCCTGCCGCTCCGGTTCAAGGCGGCCGTCGATCAGGCCGTGCAGATCGTCCTCGCCGACCGGGCGCGGATCCCCGCTCATTTAACCCTCCTCAGCAGGCCTGTCCGGCCCGTCTCCACAAATCCGCGCATCCGCGTGCGCGCCCGGCTCAATCGTGACATCACCGTGCCGAGCGGCACCCCGAGCACCTGTGCCGCTTCGGCATAGGACAGGTCCTCCACCGCCACGAGGAGCAACACCGAGCGCTGCTCCTCGGGCAGGGTGTCGAGCCCTGCGAGTACGTCACGGGCTCCCAAAGCTGCCCCCGGGTCGGCGCTCGGATCGGGCACCTGCTCCAACGCTTCCGCGCCGAGATCGGCGCCGCGCCGGCCCCGGCGTCGGACGGCGGCGAGGAACAGGTTGCGCTCGATCGTGAACAACCACGCCCGCAGGTCGCCGTCGCGGCGACGCCCGGACCAGGCGGACAATGCCCGCTCCAGGGTGTCCTGGACGAGGTCGTCCGCCGCTTCGCGATCCCGAAGAAGCGCGACCGCGTAGCGCCGCAGGGCCGGGATCTGCGGTTCGATCAGGGGGCGATCTCGTCCAACGACGTGTCCCAATCAGAGGGAGCCGATCCGGGCATTCACCGATCAGGGCTTTGCGATGTGCCACGCACCGTTGAGGAAGCCGTCACCGGTGGTGTCGCCCGGCTTGGTGTCCTTGGCGAAGGTGTAGAGCGGCTTGCCCTTGTAGGCCCACTGCATCGTGCCGTCGTCCCGGGTCACCGTCGTCCAATCGCCGGAGGCCGCCGATCCGGAGGCAGCCGTCAGGGCCGGCCAGTTGGCGGCGCAGGGGCCGTTGCACATCGACTTGCCGCCCATGTCCTTGTCAAAGGTGTAGAGGGTCATGCTCTTGGCATCCACGAGCGCCGGCCCCTTGGCGGTCTCGGCCGTCATGGCGGGCGCGGCGGCCTGGGCGGCCACGGCGGAGAAGGCGATAGCCGCGAAGGCGGTGCGGATCAGCAGATTGCGCATGGGTGAAGTCTCCCGCGGTCGAGCATGACCGCATCGGGAGGGATGCGAAACGGGCGCCTTTATTCCGCTGACACACGAAAAAGGCGATCCCATCGGCGCGAACGCTTTTTCGGCCCCGCCGCGGAATAAAGGCGGTCCGCTGGCATCCCTTCCATTGATACCGGATCGCGAGGAGGCCGCATGCGCGGAGCACTGGGATTTGCCGTGACGTCGGCGCTGATGGCGAGCGGCCTCGTCGGCGGCCGGATGATGATGCGCCCGACGCTGGCCGCCAGCGAGCCTCCGGCCGCGTCGTCAACGTCGTTCGACGCGATGATGGCGCAGTCGATGACGCGGATGCACGCCGACATGATGGTCCCGCCCTCGGGCGATCCCGACCGCGATTTCGCCGCGATGATGATCCCCCACCACGAGGGCGCGATCGCGATGGCCAAGGCGGAGCTGCTCTACGGCAAGGATCCGGTCCTGCGTCGCCTCGCGCAGGGAATCGTCGTCGAGCAGGGCCAGGAGATCGATGTGATGCGCCGTGCGCTCGCCAGTCTTCCTAAAGCGCCGCAGCCATCGACTGGTGCGGCCCATTCCCACGACCACAGTGCAGCCCCCGCCGCCATGCCCTCGGAGACCCGCCGATGAAGACCGCCCTGACTATCCTCGCCCTCGCGCTGCTCTCCGGCCCGGCGCTCGCCGGGCAGGCCCCGGGCGCAGCTTCCGCCCCGGACGTGCCGGTTAGCGGCAAGGATCGGTTCTACACCTCCGACCAGTTCTCCAACACGGTCTCGGTGGTCGATCCCGCCGCCAACACCCTGCTCGGGGTGATCCGGCTCGGCGACCCGACGCCGATGAACCTGAGCCCGCTCTATCGCGGGCAGCTTCTGGTTCACGGCATGGGCTTCTCGCCGGACCACAGGACCCTGCTCGCGGTCTCGATCGGTTCGAACTCCGTGAGCTTCATAGACACGGCGACCAACGCGGTCCGCCACACCGCCTATGTCGGCCGCTCGCCGCACGAAGCCTTCTTCACGACGGACGGCCGAGAGGTTTGGGTGAGCGTGCGCGGCGAGGACCATATCGCGGTGCTCGATGCCGCCACCGCCAAGGAGACCCGCCGGATCACCGTACCGAACGGGCCCGGCATGACGATCTTCTCGCCGGACGGCGCCTACGGCTACGTCTGCTCCAGCTTCAGCCCCGAGACCGTCGTCATCGACACCAAGACCCACACCATCGTCGGCCGCGTGAAGCAAGAGAGCCCGTTCTGCCCCGACATCGCCGCGACGCCGGACGGCAAGCAGGTGTGGTTCACCCTTAAGGATGTCGGCCGCACCCAAGTGTTTTCGGCGCGTCCGCCCTTCGCGCCGCTGAAGACGATCGAGACCGGGCCGATCACCAACCACGTCAACATCGTCTCGACCAAGGCCGGCCAGTTCGCCTACGTGACGATCGGCGGCCTGAACCAGCTCAAGGTGTTCCGCACCGACGACTTCTCTCAGGTCGCCACCATCGCGACCGGCGCCCTGCCGCACGGGCTCTGGCCCTCGGGCGACGGCAGCCGCGTCTATGTCGGCCTGGAGAACGCCGACATGGCGGCGGTGATCGACACGGCGTCGAACACGGTGATCGCTGAGGTGCCGATCGGGCAGGGTCCGCAGGGCGTCGCCTACGTCCCGAACGCCGTGCCGGAGGGCGACGGAAAGCAGAACCTCCAGCCGCTGGGTGCTGCCGGCAAGACCAGCGCGCTGACGCTCACCGGTTCCGATGACAAGCCGGCGACGCAGGTCACCCTGTTCGACCAAGGCGTGCTGCAAACGCTACAGGCCGCGGTCACAGGACTGCCCGCGAAAATGCCCTTCGTGCTGGCGCTCGCCGCCAATCCGAAGGGAGCGACCGGCCTGGAGCCGCTCGCCGCCTTCATGACCAACCCGGCCGGCGCGGCCATCGTCAACGCGATCGGCCCGATCCGACAGGTCACCCGCACGGATGCCGGCGCTAGCCGGCGCTACCTCGTGGTGGTCTCGGGCAAGCCCGGTGAACTCGGCAGTGTCGTCCAGATGCAGACTGTGGATTGATCGAGTGGGGGCGCTAGTTCGGAAGGCGAACACTCATAAGAGTACCTTGGCGGCGCGAGCCCAGTTTCGATGTCTGCTTTCGAGAACGACGTCGGACTGCTTCTACGGCGCAGTTGGGTCGGTAGGAGCCCGTCCGGCATTGCAGCGGGCCTTCTCCGAAGCGGGCACTCCGCTTCCGGCCTTCGGGGTTAGCCAGGGACGATCACGCCTTCGGCAAGCGGCCCCTCCGCAGGTTTGAAATAAGTCGGAAACGGCTCCTCATGCGATCAAGCCGATCTGGTCTGACCGCGGTTCAGACGAATGGTGCCGCCAAGTCGCAGCTCAGGTGACGGCTGATCGGGTACGTCGTGGCGTGCGGTCGGCACTTTACCAGTCAAATAACTGCCACGGCTCATGGTTTTCATATCAAGCACCTCAGCCGAGCCCGACGCAGGCGGCCGCGGCATCGTCCGCAGCGTAATCACGACCTTGTCCAGCCGTCGGCTACGCCTCATCGGGACGGTGAGCCGCGAGGATGCCCGCCGGCACGGGCCCGCAGGTCACGTAGTGCGGGCACCGCGGGCAGGCCCTCTCGTCGGGTTCCGGGGGAAGTCGCCCGCGAGGATACCCTCCGCGATCAGTCGCAGCTTGCGCTCGCGGTTCGTTCGCTTCCTCTGGGTCAGCGGGATGTCCATCACGCCGTCCCCGCTCAGGTGGATGGCCTCGACCCGCGCACCCGGGCCGTGGCGCAGGCCGGCCGCCATGAGATAGGCGGCGTAGACGAGGTCGTCCTCCTCTTCCTTCCTCCTCCGGCCGGTCCGCACCCTTCGGTAGACCGTGGCAGCCCCATCGCCGCGCACCTCGTCGGGCAACACGACGAGGCCGAGGCCGCCGAGATCGATGGCGACGGGCTCGCGCAGCCCGGGGACATGTCCTTCCCGGGTTCGCATGAGCGCCTCCACCAGTTCGAACCCCATCCGTCTGAGCTCCTCGGCATATCCCTCGGTCGGCCCCTTCTCTGACCAGACCGCGTCGAAGCACGCCCGCACCGCCTCAAGCGGGAGGCCCCAATTCCGCGCGTCCTCCCTGAGCCAGCGCAGGACCTCGTGCACCACGTCGTGCATCCTGACGAAGGGGGTCGAGCGGCGACCGCCGGCCGCGCCCAGCACGTGCGTGTAAAAGAAGCGGCGGGGACACCGGTCGTAGAGTGAGATCTGCTCGGCGGTGAAGGAGGGCGGCCCCTCCCACGCGACGCCGATCCGGTGACGGTCGGGCTCGGGCGCCTCGCGCAGGTGCAACGGCGGATCGGGCACGTCCCGCACGACCTCGGCGACCTTGTCGAGGAAGGGCGAGAGCGGGCGCCCGCTTCCGTTCGCCTTGCGGCGCGCCGCGAGGAGGGTGAGGTGGCGGCGCGCCCGGGAAGCCGCGACGAAGAAGAGGCATTCCTCCTCCTCGGCATGCCCGCGCCGGATCGCGTCCACTCCCGACAAGCCCTCGGCGCCGGCGACGAGCCCGTCCGGGGGCGGGCAGCGCGGGGTCCGGCCGCCGCTCGGAAATCCCTGACCCACCATACCGGGGATGTGCACGGCCTCGAACTCCAGGCCCTTACTGGCGTGGACGGTCATCAGGCTGACCCCGTCCATCGCGGCCGCGGCCGCGGGCATCTGGCGGAGATCCCGCTCCTCGGACAGGAGGACCAACCGCCTCGTGCGGTCCAGCAGGCGTTGGATCGGGAGCCCCTGGCCCGGCGGCAGCTCGCGGCAGAACGCGAGGAACTGCCAGAGGGCCACCATCCGCATCCGGTCCCGGGTCCGAAGCGGCGGGCGGGGATCGGGCAGCAGGTGCCGGCGATCGAACAGCAGGCGGCAGAGCGCCTCCCAGGGGTGGCTGGCCGCGCCCAGGCCCTGAAGGTCGGCGCGGAGGTTCGCCAGCGCCGCCGCCGCCGGGGCGCCGAGCGGGGCCGCCGATTCCGTCGCCCATGCCATCGGCTCCTCGCGCCGCGCGAGGACGCGATGGAGACGACCGACGTCTTCGAGCGGCATCGCGTACCGCGGCATGCGCGCGACCCGGGCCAGGGTGCCGGCCTTGGGATCGACCAGCAGCGCCAGGACGGCGAGCAGGTCGCGGATCTCGTCCCGCTCGAACAGGGTGCCGAGAAACAGCACGGGAACGTCGCGCCGTTCGAGCGCCGCCGCGACCGCGGCCAGGCGGGCGTTGCCTCGGCACAGGACGGCCTGGTCCCGGAAGTCCACGCCGTGAACCTGCCGAAGTTCGAGGATGCGGGCGGCGACCGCGGCGGCCTCGTCCTCCGGGCGTTCGACCGTGCGCGTCTCGGGGTGCGCGTGGGAGGCACCCGCGTGGGCGGTGAGGTCGAGCGGGAGGACGCCGCGCGAGGCCGCCATGTCGGTCGCGAAGGCCGAGAACGCCGCGACGACCTCCGCCGACGAGCGGTAGTTCACCGTCAGGCGCCCGATCCGGCGCCCGGGAAAATCGGCCTCGAAGGCCGTCATGTTGGCCGAAGAAGCGCCGCGGAACCGATAGATCGATTGGCGGGAGTCGCCGACGACCCAGAGCCGCTCGCCTCCGCCAGCCAGCGCCTTGAGCAGCCTGACGCTCGCCCGGTTCACGTCCTGGTACTCGTCGACGAGGATGTGGCGGTGCTTGGCGCGCAGGATGTCCAGGGCGCCGCGGTCCCGCTCCAGCAGGAGCGTCGGCCGCATGACGAGGTCGCCGAAATCGAGCCGGCCGAGCCGCCGCACCTCGGCGTCGTAGACGCGGTAGACCGCCGCGACCTCGATGGCCTTCTCGGCGCGCAGCCGTGCATCCCCGTCGTCGCCGGCCCGTTCCGCCATCCGCTCGGCGAGGGCCATGTACGCGTCCGGAAGGGTGAGCTCGTCCTTCGCCCGCGACACCGCGGCGAGGATGTCACTCAGGTCGAGCGTGGGGTCGTGCAGGTTCCGGAAGTGACGGAGCGGCAGCCGCGGGACGAGATCTTCGAGCATTTCGACGGCGTCGGCCTTGTCCACGAGCCGCGGGTCGTCGGGCAGCCCCTCGCGATCGTGGAACTGCCGCAGGACGTCGAGGCCGAAGCCGTGGAACGTGCCGATCCAGGCCGCTGCGGCCGCCTCGGGCAAGCGCGCGGTCAACCGCTCGACGAGCTCGCCCGCCGCCTTGTTCGAGAAGGTCAGGACGAGGATCTCGGATGCCGTCGCGCCCCGGTCGAGGAGCCCTTCGATGCGGCTGACCAGCGTGCGCGTCTTCCCCGTCCCGGGGCCGGCCTGCAGGAGATACGGGGCGCCCTCGTGGAAGGCGGCGGCCCGCTGACTGTCGTCGAGCGGAGGTCCCAAGCCGGCACCCGGTTCGGCACGCGGTCGGTGCTCCGGCAGCAGCAGGCAATCGGCCAACTGCTGGGCGACGAGGGCGTGGGGAAGCCCGGTGAGGCGGACGATGTCTTCTGCGCCGTGCCCGTCCTCCAGGAAGAGGCGTCGCGCCAAGGCCCGCGGCAGGACCAGCTCGCGGGCGAACAGGTCGGCCTGCAGCTCCCGGCGCTCGCGCCGGCCGTAACCCTCGACCTTCTCCACGCCCGTGGCGGCGGCCTCCACCGCGCGGCTCGGGTCGATGTCCCCGTCGACGATGACCTCGTCGGGATCGTGCAGGACAGCGTGCCCCAGCTCGTGCCCCGCGAGCAACGCCTTGGCCGTCGGGTCCCCGCGATCCTCGCAGGCGATGGCCGGGAGGCTCGGGTCGTAGAGGCCGCGCCCGCCCCGAAGGTAGGCATCGCCGGGGTGCAGCCAGCTGAGATCGATCTCGTGGGCATCAATGGCCGCGACCACGAGATCCAGCGGTCGGAGCGGATCGGCGCCGCCCTCGACCGCCGCCGCGTGGACCTCCGCCGCCCTCGACCTGACACCCTCGAATGCGTCCACGGCGGCGATGTCCCTCTAGAGCGATGCCAGGTACCGCTTCTGCTCGTCGCTCAGGCCCGAGCTCTCCATGGCCTCGGCCAGCGATTGCTTCCCGGCGGCCTCCGGCTTGACGTCCGACTTGAACCGGGCGGCCGCGGGCACTCGGGCGGGACCGGCAAGGAAGCGGGCAAGCTCGTCCGCGCCGGTGCCGAGCGCCTCGGCCAGACGTGCCAGGAACTCGGCGCTCAGGTCCTCGACGCGGACGAGGCGATCCTTGAGCCGCCCGAGGAAGTTCAGGTTGCAGCCGAACTTGCGCGCCACGCCGCGCAATCCTCCTTCGGCCCGTACGGCGAAGGGGTCGATGCCGCCTTCGCTCGCCGGCGCGGCCGGTGCGGCAGCGGTTGGGGCGGGGCACGTGTCGGTGGCGCAGGCGGCGTGGGCGCGCTCGAAGGCGGCATCCGCGATTGCGACGAGGGTGTCCGGGTCCTCCCCGATGGCAAGCAGCTCCGCCTTGAGCTCCTCGGGGGAGGCCGCCAGGATCCCCTCGATGTAGAGGTCGTCCAGGGCGTCCAGGAACCTCTCGTCCTTAGTCGTCTCTCGGTTCATGATCTCCATCCTTTCGGGTAGCGGAGGGAGAGCGCCTTCCGGATGCGCTTCTTCGCGTAGTCGAGATCGCCCTGGTCCAGCCCGGTGCGCTCCCGCAGCGCCTTGCCCGCCAGCTCGTCCCTGAGCGCTTCGAGCACCGCGAGCTCCTCCGGCTGGTCCCGGAACATCTCGAACACCTCCCCGATGATCCTCGCCCTCTCCTGGACGTCGATGATGGCGTCCTCCGCGCTCCCGGACCTCGGCTTCTCGCCGAGCCGAGCGCGCATGTGGGCGTCGACCTCCTCAGCGTCGTCGGTCGTGACCGACCGCTTCTGCTTCTCCCGCTCGTGCGAGACGAGGCTGCGCATCACGCCCACGAGGTAGGCGACGACGTTCAGCTCCCGGCCGCACTGCCTCGTGCCGAGCAGGGTCCGGCAGATCGCCTCGTTCAAGAGGTCGCCCGGGTTGAGCGTGGTACCCCCGCACAACCGCTTCGCGATGACGACCAGTTTCTTGCGGTCGTCGCGCGACAGGTCGCGGTAGGCCGCCCCGAATTCCTCCGGGCTGAGGTCATCGCCCACCCGTTCGCCCCCGGCTCGCCTCCGCAGCCGGCCGCCCGGCCAAACGTCCGACCGACATCCCCTATGCCCCCCGCCCGCGATTTTCAGAATCCGCGCCGGCCAAATTCTGAGACGCGAGCTTGGCCGGCATACCTCGGCAGGATGCCACGGACGCAGGGGTTTTCAACCTCGACGAGCGTCCAGCCAAGGAGCGTATTCATGAACCACTTCCGACACCCCCGACCTCGACCCCTTCGCCAGCGCGCTCGACGCGGTCATGGCCGACATCGCCATCTCGGTGCAGTTGCCGCCCGGCCTGCACGCGAAGGCGGGCGGCCGCTACGAGGCCATCCGCGACTTCGCGGAACGTCCCGGCAGCCCGCTGAACGGGCGCATCCTGCGCTTCTACCCGCAGGGCAGCATGGCCATCGACGCGACGACGTCGACGCGCGGCACGGACGACGAGTACGACCTCGACATCGTCGCGGCGCTGGATCTCGATCCGCATTCCGGGCCGGACGCGGTGCTCGACCTGTTGTACCGCTCGCTGGAAGGATATCCGACCGGTCAGAAGGTCGAGCGCCAGACCCGGTGCGTGACCGTCCGCTACGCCGACCGGATGCACGTCGACGTGACCCCGGCGGTGCGCCTGGGACACGGCGCGGAGCGGGTCAGCCACATCTTCCACGCCCACCCGGACAAGCCCGCGTCCGAGCACTTCCACGTGCCGATGAACGCATACGGCTTCGCCGAGTGGTACCGGGCGCGCACGCCGCTGGAGCGCCGGTTCGCGGCCGCCTTCAACAAGCGGCTGCACGAGGCCTACGGCATGGAGGTGCGGGCGGACGCCGAGGTCGACGAGATCCTCGACCAGGTGCCCATCATCGTGAAGGCGGTGGCGACCGTCGCCCTTCAGTTGCTCAAGCGCCACCGCAACGTGGCCTACGCCGGGGCCACGGGGCGCATCCCGCCCTCGGTGATGCTCTCCTGCTTCGCGGGGCAGGCCTCGCAGCCGGGCCTGCCGCTCACCGATATGGTGATCCGCATGGCCCGCACGGTGGCGAGCGCCTTGCGAGCGGCCAGCGCCCGGCGTGAGCGCATCAAGGTCGTCAACCCCGTCCACCCGGAGGATTGCTTCACCGACCGCTGGCCGGAGAACCTCGCCCAGCAGGACGCGTACGCCGCCAAGCTCACGGACCTCGCGGACGGCCTCGCGTGGATCAAGCAGCACGGTTCGAGCCTGGAGGACATCCAGGACTGGCTGCGGGAGCGCTTCGGCGGCCACGTCGTCTCGACCTCGGTCCGCCGGTTCAACGACCGGACCGGCCGGGCGGTCCAGTCCGGGCTCCACGCCTACACGCCGCGGGGCGGCCTCTACGTCCCGAGCCGCCCGGCGCTGGTCGGCGTCGGCGGCGCGGCCGCCGCGGCACCGGCCCGGGCGAGCGCCCACACCTTCCGCGGGGGCGCCGGTGGTGAGCGTCTTCCCCTCCATCGCCGACCAGGACCGGGCCATCCGGGCGTCATGGCCGTCGTTCAGGCTCGTCGAGCGCTCCGAGCGGGCGGCGACCTGGCTCGGCACGCTCAAGCCCTTCATGCTCGCCTACGAGGTGCGGGTCTCGTACCAGGTCCCCCTCGTCATCGAGCGGATCGCCCCCCTGCGGCAGCAGCCCGAGGTCCGGGTGATCTCGCCGGTCCTCCGGCGCCGCCCCGGGGACGGCGAGGGCACGCTGCCGCACGTCTACGTCGACCGGGCCGGCGACCCGGTCCTGTGCCTGTTCGACCACGAGATCGGCGAGTGGACCCCGTTCAGCCTGATCGCCGAGACGACCATTCCCTGGGCCCTCGACTGGCTCGGTTGCTACGAAGGCTGGCGCGCGACCGGACGGTGGTCCGGGGGCGGGCGGCACGCCGAACCCCCGCCGCCAAGGAAGCCGGACGATGAGCTACGTTCCCCCGCGCCGCTCCGACGGCACCCAGCAGGACCGCAGGCAGCCCCTGCCGTGGCCCAAGGATCGGCCCTTCCGGATCCTCTCCGTCGACGGGGGCGGCATCTGCGGCATCCTCCCGGCCGCGGTGCTCGCCGAGCTTGAGGGCCGATTCCTCGAAGGGCGCTCGATCGCCCGGCACTTCGACATGATCGCCGGGACCTCGACCGGCGGCATCATCGCGCTCGCGCTCGCCCACGGCCTGACGGCGCGCAAGATCCGCGACGTCTACGTCGAGCGCGGCGGCAACATCTTCCCGCCGCCGTCGCGGATCGAGCGCCTCACCCGGTTCGTGCGCCAGCGCTACCGCTACGTCTACGAGCGCAAGCCCCTCGAAGATGAGCTGCTGCGGATCTTCGGGGAGACCACCTTCGGCGAGGCCCAGACCCGGCTCTGCATCCCCGCTTTCGAGGGGTTCCACGGCGAGCCGTTCGTCTTCAAGACGCCCCACCACCCCGCCTACAGGAAGGACCGATCCGAGCGCATGGTCAGGGTCGCCCTGAGCACCGCGGCCGCCCCGACCTACTTCGAGGCGCTTGCGAACAACGGCTACGTGATGGTCGATGGCGGCCTGTGGTCGAACAACCCGACGATGAACGCGGTGGTCGACGCGCTCGCCTGCTTCGACATCGACCGCGGCCAGATCCAGGTGCTCAGCCTCGGCTGCGGGGAGACCGCTTTCAAGGTCGACGCGAACAAGAACTCCGGCGGCATGATCCAGTGGCGCGGCGTCATCCAGGCGGCCATGAAGGCGCAGTCGCACAACGCCATCGGGCAGGCGGGCCTGCTCATCGGCCGTGACCGGCTGACGCGCATCGACGCGCCGGAGAGCACCAACCCCATCGCGCTGGACGACTACCTGCGCGCGAAGGCGGAGCTGCCGGCCATGGCTCGGGTCCTCGTCGAGGGCGCCGGGCGCGAGATCCACCGGAACCTCCTCCTCGACGAGGTCGAGCCGTACACCCCGTGCCCGGTCGTCTGAGGCAGGCGCAAGCGCGGGCGGAGATCTGAAACCCCATCCCGGGCGGCATCGCTGCCAGGGACGCAAAGGCGGCTGTCGCCCATCCCGGGCCCCCGCGTTCCAGAGGCAGGCGGATGCCCAAGAATATCGTGGTCTTCTCCGACGGCACCGGGCAGGACGGCGGCGTCCGCCCCGAGCAGCGGATCAGCAACGTCTACAAAATGTACCGCGTCTGCAAGGTCGGGCCCGAGAGCGGCATCGACCCGGCGGAGCAGGTCGCCTTCTACGACCCGGGGCTGGGCACCGACATCGGCGCCACGGCGCTGACGGCGCCCGTGCGGTTCGTGCAGAAGATGGCGGCCTCCTCTCGGGGCGCGGGATCACCGCGAACATCGCGGACTGCTATCGCTTCATCATCGACCACTACGAGCCGGGCGACCGCATCTACCTGATCGGCTTCAGCCGAGGGGCCTACACGGTCCGCTGCGTGGCGAACCTCCTGATGTACTGCGGGGTGCCCGCCACGGGCGCCGGCGGCGCGCTGCTGCGCTTCCGCAAGATGACGCGGGACATCGCGCGCGAAGCGGTCGAGACGGTGCTGGAGCACGGTGCCGGCCACCCGCGCGCGGAGTTCGACGCGGAGCGGCACGAGCTCGCCCGCCGGTTCCGGGCGCGGTACGGCTCGGACCATCCCGAGGGTGGCGGCAAGTCCAACGTCGAGCCCTACTTCGTCGGGACCTTCGACACGGTCGCCGCGCTCGGCGTCGCCGGCCCGAAGCGCACCCTGATCAAGGCTGGCCTGGCGGCCGCGGTCGTCATCCCGCTCGCCATCGCCTTCGCCGTGACTTCCGCCCTGGTCGGGGGCATCTCCTACCTGTTCGACGGCCCCTTCTGGAAAGCGGACCTGATCACCGCGAGCATCCTCGTGGCCGCTTCCGTCGCGGTCGCAGGGGCGGTGTGGCGGCGCGTCGCCGCGGCGAAGACCAAGACCATCGTGGACTGGCCCGGGCCGGGAAGGTCGAAGAGCCACGTGGCGGAGTGGAAGGGCGAGAACTTCGACCGCCTCCTCAGCGCCCAGGTCGGCTACGCCCGCGCGGCCATCGCCATCGACGAGAGGCGCAAGGACTTCGACCGCGTGAAGTGGGGCCCGACCGAGGTCCGGCCGCCGCGGGCGCCCGGCGCGCCCGACCAGTTCCGGCAGTTCTGGTTCGCCGGCAACCACTCCGACATCGGCGGCAGCTACGAGGAGACCGAGTCCCGCCTGTCCGACATCGCGCTCCGGTGGATGCTGGAGCAGGCCGTCGGCGTCCCGGACGGCCTCAAGGTGGACGGGTTGCCGCCCGTCGCCGATCCGCGCCACCCGGTCGAGGTGATGCGGATCCCGCGGCTGCGCTTGCACCCGTCCGCCGCGGGCGTGCAGCACTGCGAGGTGGCCGGCATGCGGGACGCCATCGCGGCGCGCGTCTCGGCCTCGTGGGTGCCGGGTTGGGTACGACGCTGGGCGGACGGCAAGACCTGGGAAGCCAGGGACCGGGAGATCAGGCCCGACGCCACCGTGCACCCGAGCGTCGACGAGCGCTACCGGCTCGCGTCCGTGGTCCAGTGCGACGGGGTCGCGCCCTACCGACCCGCAGCGCTGGCCGACCACGTCCGGTTCAAGCCGTTCTACGCAGGTCCGGTGGCAGCCTCACCGGTACCCTCGGGAGCGGTCGGGCCGGGAGCGCCCGAGCGAGGGGCAGGCGCCTGAAGGCTTGGACCGGGACACCACCGGTTGACCGAACGGCAGGTTCACGTCGCGGGCCGTTCGGATCGATCCGTCACCGGGAAGGCCGGCCGCGCCGCCTTGACGCCACCGGGCGCGGTGGCCCCCCGGACCTGCGGGAAGGTCGCGCGCAGAAGCTCGGTGCTGGCAGCCGTACGGGCAACCAGGTCCGGCCAGGCGCGCGGCGCCGAGAGCTCGGATGCCGCGACGATGTCGGCAACCTCCAGCCGTCCGGCCACCTCGCGCCAAAGCAGGCGTCCGCCGAGCGCGGCCTGGATCGCCACCTCCCGAGGCGGGCGGCCCCCGCGGGTCAGGACGACCTCCACTGCCTCCCGCTCGGGTTGGACCTCGATCCGGATCGTGAGGTCGCCGGAGGCGCTGGACAGGGTCAGGCCGCGGCTTCGCCCGACGAGCTTGAACGTTCCCCGCCGCCCGAGCGCGCGGAGCAGCGCGGCCTGGAACGCGAGCACGCCGCCGCCCGCCGGGTCGTCGGGGTCGCAGGCCAGCAGCAATATCGAGCGCGCGCCGACACGGTCGACCATGTGCGTGACGGTTCCGTCCTTCTGGGCGACCCGCAGCGTCTCGACGCCGAGCTTCTCCAGCGCGGCACTGGCCTCGTGACCCGACCGCACCACGCCTGCGATGTCGGCGTAGATGTCCGCGGGCGCCCAGATCCTGCGGAACCCATCGAGGGAGATCTCGTCGATCCGGCGCCAGCCGCGCCCCCGGAGCACACCCGCAGGTGACCTCCGTCGATCAGGCCGTCGACCGTCTCGACCCTGCATCCGAGCACGGTGGCGGCCTGGTAGCGGCTGAGGCCGGGGAGCATCCGCAAGGCCGCGCGCGCGGCCCGCATGCCGCCCCCGCGGTCCCGGCGCGGGTCGGGGACCAGGAGGTCGCCGACGGTCGGTCCGAGCCTTCCCCGCGGGACCGCATACCCCTTCAGGATCGCCTCGACCAACCGCGCCGGGTCGGTCTTGCAGGTCCGCCTGAGGTCGGCCAGCCGCAGGTGGCCGTCCGGCACGTCGGTCGTGGGCTCGACCTTGTGCAGCAGGCGCGCGGCGAGCGTGGCCACGTCCTCGGGCCGGAACCGGTCGCGGTCGCGACCCGTGCCGATCCTGACGAAGCGGGTGATGACGCCGGCGCAGACGAGGGCGTCGAACGTGTCGCGCGGGAGCCCGAGCGCGTCGGCGGCCCCGTCCCGGTCGAGGCATGAGGCCAACGTCCGCCTGACCGACTCCGCCTGCTCCGGGCTGAAGGCCCGGTACCGCGCACGCGCGATTCCGAACTGGCGCTCGTGGATGCCGAGCGCCTCGGAGATGCGGCGAAGTCGCTCCTCCGTGAGGCCGAGCTCGGCCGCCAGGGTCGGGACCGGCAGCCAGCCCGCCTCGCCCGCGTACCAAGCCTCGCAGGTCGAAGGCGAGAAGTCGCCCCGCTCGATCGCCACCCGCCGCATGCAACCGGCGAGGATCCCGATGTGGGAGCCCTTCTCCGCGTTCAGGGCCGAGCCGAGCCAGCCGAAGCTCGCGCGCTTGCCGCGCCCGTCCTTGAAGGCCGCGCGCGTCGCCGCGACCGCGTGGAGCAGGGTGACGAGCCCGTCCTCCCCCTTGTGCAGCACGTCGTACCCGGCCCGGTTCACGGCGGGCAGGTCGAAACCCTTGGTCACGCCGACGACCGGGCGCGTCCGCAGGGTTCCGCCGAGGGCGACCCGGCCGACGAGTTCCACCGCATCGAGCACGTCGCCCAAGGTGGGGAGGCCATCGAGCAGCGGGATCGCCAGCGGTCCGGCGGCGCCCAGCCGGGCGAGCGTGTAGCTCTCCAGGGACGGCTGCGGGACCGTGCGGCGCGGCACGCCGTGCCGCGGCAGCGGCGTGCCGGTCGGGGCGTGCGTGAACGACGCCGACCACCATGGGACGGGGTGGCCCGAGGCGTCGCGGTCGACGATGTCGATATCGTGGTCCGGGCAGCGCGCGAACGCCGGCAGGTCCCACCAGACCCGGTGATGCGGGCTCTCGGCGAGGCAGGCCGGACAGAAACGGCGCAGGCCGATCTGCCAGTGCCGCCGACGGACTTCCTGGCCCATGATCGCGACCGAGGTCGGGGAGACCACGGGGGTGGCATGGATCAGCTGCTCCTTTCCCGTGATCGGGAAGGACAGCGCGAACTCCAGGCACTCGGCGGGCTGGATGTCCCGCCCGTTCAGCCCGTGCGAGTTCAGAAGGACGGCGACGCTGCCGATCCCGCTCATGGCCCCGAGGCGCACGACGTAGCCGTGGGCAGGCTCGCCCAGCTGGGGCGGCCCCCAATCGGGGAGCGGCGGCTCGAAGCGCCCGTGCAGGTCGGTGAAGGTCCTCATGCCGGCCACCTCACCTGACGAAGGCGCCCTGCGCCGGATCCTTCGGCTGCAGCGTCGGCTTCGCGGGCGGCGTCACGCGGGCCGGGGCTTGGTCGATATCGTCGCGGAACGGGTTGAAGGTCATCCCGACCGGCCTGACGAGGTCCCAGGCATCGGCGAAATGTCCGACCTCGACCCGCTCGGCGCCGTCGTTGAGCGCCCGGCACCCGGCCGAGAAGATAAAGTCCTTCAGCCGGCCGATGATGCCGTCGGTCACCCAATAGAGCCGCGAGGCGGACCACTGCGAGCCAAGGCCCGACTTCGCCGCGAAGGGCAGCCGGCCGTCGATCTCGGCGCAAAGCAGGCGGAAGAGGGCGCGCTCCTCCTTGCTGTCCCAGGAGTAGGGCAGCATGATGTGGTGCGGCAGGCCGCCCCGCCCCTCCAGCTGCTTGTCCGCCGCCATGATCCCGTAGGTCTCGACGAGCCCTGCGGCGGCGACGTTGAGCGTCCCGAGGTTGAGGATCTTGCGGACGAGTCCCAGGCAGTCCTTCAGCGCGCCTGGCCGTGCGGTGGTGAAGGCTTCCTGAACCTCGTCGAGGAGGACCAGCTCGACCTTCTGCTTGACCAGGGCGTTCAGCACGTTGCCGAATAATGCGTCGACCTTCATTCGGGTGACGTCGCCGGCGTTCAGCACTCCCGCGAGGGCGGTCACGAAGCCGGCCTTGTTGCAGCCGACCGGCAGGTCGACGTACGCCACCCGCCGCACGATCCCCTCGGAGCCGGTCAGGTCGGCCGGGAATCCGCGGGCATATCGCTTCAGGGCATAGCTCTTGCCCGTCCGCGGATCGCCGGCGAGGACGAACAGCGACCCGGTGTCCGGCAGGCCGTCCTTCACGGGCAGATGGAACCGCGCGACCGCCTCGGTCGCGGTCTCGAAGCGGTCGTGTCCCACGAAGAGGTTCTTCATGATGAGCTGCCGCTCGGCAGCCGGCTTCGCCGCGCGCTCGGCGCGGCGAAGCCGCTCGTCGTCCCGGAGGGTCTCACTCATCGCCCGTACTCCAGTTCCTGTCGGCCCTGAGGGCCGCGAGTTCCTCGTCGAGATCGTCGTCCGGCTCGGGGGCCCGCGCCGCGGGAATGGGCGCCTCCGGCGCCGGTGCCGGCACGATGGCCGACGAGAACTCCTCGGGCTCGTCCCGGACCGGGGCCGGCGGCATCGGGCCGGGGCCCCCGTCCGCCGACGCCATGGCGCCCTGTGGCGGCGCCGGGACCGACGCATCGCGGCGCCCGCCGGCGGCGAGGAGCCTCGGGGCCAGGGGCGACCCAGCGGGATCGGGCCCTGGCTCCGGCGCCGTCGCGGCCTTCGGACGGCGCGCGATGGCCAGGGGATCGAGGTGCCCCGCGGTGGTGGCGGGAAGCGCCGGCGTGCCCGTGCGCACCTCGCTGCGGAAGCGCCGCTTGCGCTCGCCGTCGAGGAAACGGGCGAGGCCGCGATGGATGGCCTTGCGCTCCGGTTTCGCCCGCGCTGCGGCGGCCGCGTCCCCGAGGAGGTCGAGCGCCCGGGCCATGGCATCGAAATCGAACGCGCCCTTGACCATGCGCCTGGCATTCTCGACGGCGAGGTCGTGGACGTGCCGGTGGCGCCCCTCGGCATAGGCGCGATGGGCCCGGGTCGCCGGCACCGTGATGATGCGCCCATCTTGGTCGTACGGGTCGATCACGTAGATCCGGCCGATGTCGCTCGGGTCGCGCACGCACCGGTAGCGCGTGCCCGCGCCGTCCTCCCGCGCGTTCCGGTGCCCCGGGTTGGTGATGAGCGTGATCAGCTCCGGGCATTCGTACTTGACGTGGTCCCAGACGATCCCGTCGTTCTGGATCGTGCGGTCCTCCCACTCGCCGCACAGGGCGACGAACAGGTCGACTGGCGGGAGCGGGCCGCTGGGATGGCGGGCCGCCTCCTGGTTCCAGACCCGGAGCGGGATGTCGCCGATGCCGCGCAGGAGGCCCAGGCCCTTCGACCGGTGGACGTTGTGGACGTCGCAGATGAAGAACATCAGCAGCGCCTCGAACTCCGATTTCCGGATCTTGGCGCAGTCCAGGGTCTCCGGGTCGGGCTCGCGCCGCTTGACCGTGTTGGACAGCGTCGTGCCCGGGAGCAGGTGGATCAGACCCGTGTTGAGGTAGCCGAAGAATCTTTCGAGGGCGCCCTTGAGCCAGGGGCACTTCGGCTTGAACCGCGGCTTGTTCATCTTCAGCTCGCGCGCGGCGGCCTCGATGTCCTTGCCGATAAAATGCAAAGCATTGTCGACCCAGAGGTTTTCGATCCGGCCGAAGCACGGCCACGGCATCCGCACGGCCGGGAAGGGCGACATGTCCTTGGGGTACATCGCGTGCCGCAGGCCGGCGACGAAGCTGGCGAAGCTCGGGGCCTCGTAGCCGAGCGACGCCCCGACGATCATCCCCGTCTTGCGGCAGCGGAAAATAATCAGGTCCGGCCGGCCGAGGACGACGTCGCTGTCGTCGTCGACGAGCAGGATGTCGAGTACGCAGTGGTCGACCTCGACGTCCTGGTACGGCCGGTCCGGAAGCGGCTGCACCTCATAGGTGCGGTGCATCTTCGCCGCGTACTCGGGACCCTTGCGGTAGTAATCCCGGACGTACTTGTCGACGTCCTTGCAACGGCGCTGGAACGTGCGGATCGACGGGACCCGGATCTGGTCGAGTTCCTCCGGCGAGAGATGGCGCGAGAGGGTGCGCTTGTAGGCCCCGACCGAGGTGACGACCTTGGCGTAGGCCACCTCCGTGGTCATGTTCGGGCTGAGCCAGCGCCAGACGCCGCGCTCCAGCGCGACCTCGCCCACATGCCCGAACGGCCGGCGCCGGTTGCCCTTGTGCTGGTGCCGGTCGACGAGGCACGCCTTGCCGTGGATGTCGCCGAGCGTCATCCAGAGGTCGAACCAGTTGAGCACCGTGGTGAAGTGCGGCGCCTTCTCGCCCTTGCTCAGCGCCACCCGCAGGATGACGGGGTCGAGCGCCGGCTTCGAGCGTCGGAACTCCCAGGGCGCGCGGGGCCGCGCCTCGCCCTCGACGAAGCCCCGGATGCAGGCGTTCACGTAATCGAGCTTCCGGTCCGCCTCGGCGACCTGCTCCTTCGTGAGCTTGAGGCGGTTCGGCAGCGGGCCTCTCGGCTTGCCGTACTGGAAATTGCCGGCGACGAGCCGCGCCTCGCCCCTCGCCGACAGGAAGGCGAGTTGCTCGTCGGTGAGGAACAGCACGTCCTTGTCCTCGACGCGCAGGAACTGCAGCCGCCCGTCGAGGCGGCGCTCGAACTCGTGGGTCCGCCCGTCGAGGTTGAGGATGTCCTTGGTGCGCAGGTCGAAGCGCAGCGTCGCCGCCTGCCCATGGGCGGTTTGCACGGAGGGGACGGAAAACGGCGCGTTCACGGCACCACCTCGCGGATCTCGGCCTGGAAGGAGAGCGGCCGGGCAAGGTCGAGCGCGACCTCGCCCGCCAGCGCCAGGTTCATCACGGCGGTGTAGGCGCGGCACTCGCCCGGCCGGTCGTTCAGCCGGGCGGCCCTGACCACGGCCGCAATCGTGGTCGGCAGGCCGAGCGCCACGAGGGCGTCGCGGACGCGCAGCAGGGCGACGGCGTCCGGGACGATGTAGCGGTGCCGCTCCATGATCTGGGCGTTCGAGAGCCGGGGCTCGGCCCGGATCTCGGCCTCGTCCAGGGTCAGGAAAGCGACGCCGTGGTCGAGGCGGTAGGCCTCCTCGATGTGTGGCTGCCGTCTCGTCCAGGCCGGCAGCTCGGCGATGAAGCGAGCCTTGGCGTCGATCACGACGACCGAACCGGCGCGGTAGCGGCACACCACGTCCGGGACGTAGACGTGTTTCTCCTGGCCGCCTCGACCGTCCGGGATAAAGTAGGTGAGTTCGTGCGGCTCGACCGCGTAGTGCGCGATGTCGGGGTTGGCCCCGAGGAGGGTCCGAAGATCACGTTCCAGAAGCGAGCGGAAGGGGGCGTCGCCGAGCGCCTTGTGGTCGCCACCGTCGCCGTCGACCGCGCACAGGTAGTTGCGCCTCTTCACCTCCCGGACGACGGGGGCGCCCGGGACCAGCCCCAGGTTCGCCGGCTGCGCGGAGGATTTCAGGCGCAGGGGTTCCCCGGACGGGGCGGTCGCGGCGCTCATGTGCGGCTCCCGCGGGTGATCCGCGTGTCGGGCCCCAGCGGCTTCCTGAGGTCGAGGGCGACGTCACCGGCGAGCGCAAGCTCGACGAGGCAGCCGAGGGTCCGGTCGAGGCGGCGCGCGGGGAAGGGCCGAGCCCGGCGGTGGAAGCGTGCCACGGTGGTCGGCAGCCCATGCCCGGCCAGCGATTCCCGCACGCGCGCCACGTCGGGATCCTGGCACCCGGCACGCTCGCGCAGCATGCGGGCGCGGTTCTCCCGGAGCGTCCGCGCGAACAGGGCGTGCTCGGTCAGCACGCGGAAACCGACGCCGAGGCGGCGATAGCCCGCGCGGATGGCGGCCTCCGTCCTCGGCCAGTCCGGAGCGGCCGCGTCCCGCTCCCAGCTGTGGATGAAGGTGTAGGCGACGGCGGAGCCGTCCCGGCGGCGCACCACCGCCTCCGGGCGGTGGCGTCCCTCCAGGACGGCGCCGTCGGCGGCGACCTCGCGGTAGCCGAGCACATGCCCGAACGGCACGACGAGCCGCGTGTCCGGATCGCACAGGAGCATCGTCAGCCCGGCGGTCTCCAAGGCTGTCGTCGTGACCACCATGCCGCCGGGAAGCTTCTCGTGACGCAGCACGTCGGGGACCCAGCCGCGGGGCGGCCGGACCGGCCGGAGCGACCGGGGCGAGGAGCCCAGCCCGAGGTCCGCGGGCACCGCGAACGAGGTGCCGGGCCCGGCCTTGGTCCCTGGCTCGAACGGGACGGCGGCGAGGTCGGTGCGCTTGAGGAGGTCCGGCTCGCCGAGGAGGGGCGGGACGGCGGGCGCCGTGACGGCGGTCTGGATCTGCATGGCCGCGGTCTCCCTCAGCGGTGGAATTCGAGATGGGCGTCGACGACGGCGCCGGTGGCGCAATCGATGCTCACGCGGATCCAGGGGCGGCGGGCGGCGCCGTCCTCGCCGACGACCAGGACGTCGAGCGGCTCGAAGCCGAAGAGCGTCTCGAACGCGTCGGCGACCGCGTCCGCGCCGGAGC
The DNA here is from genome assembly GCA_050632685.1 of Methylobacterium phyllosphaerae. Classification (GTDB taxonomy): domain Bacteria; phylum Pseudomonadota; class Alphaproteobacteria; order Rhizobiales; family Beijerinckiaceae; genus Methylobacterium; species Methylobacterium phyllosphaerae_A. The sequence continues at coordinate 930,419 of JBOEFT010000002.1, read as the reverse complement.
AGTCGACGCACGGCCTCGTCGCGGCCCGCTTCGGGCGCGGCGTGCGGATCCTCCGCCGCGACGGGTTCGGCGCAGGGTCGCTCCTGCGGCCGGGCGTGGGCGCGCCGGGCTCATCCGGGCGGTGGCCCGAGCCGTCGGGTGCGACGTCCCCGTCAGGGGTCCAGGATGTCGTTGACCGGTCCATGACAAAGTTCTCCCGTCCCGCCGGAACAGGGTTCCGGTCGGCTTGTGGCGCTGGCTCTGTCGGGCTAGGTTCGCGTTCGGAGATCACACGACGCGGTTGGTCGAAGGCAGTGCGCCAGACCCGACGACTGACGAACTGTCCTTCACCGCGATCGCCGCGACGGATGCGGACGGTCCACGCCCGTTTCCGCATCGCCGGTGGCGTGGACATCGGTCGCCCCGGATCGGTCGGGGCGTCCTCACGGAGAGATCGCCTGGAACCGCGCCGGAACCTCATCCCTCGTATCGGGAGCCTGGTCGCGAACGGTCCTTGCCTCTCGTCCCGCCGGCTCGGCTTGACGGGGGATCGACCCGCGGCGGGCCGTCAGAACAGCGACAGCTGGCGGTCCTCGGCGGCCATCTCCGCCGCGCGCACATGGCAGGCGGCAGGGGCCGGTGCCGCGGGGCGGGGATCGGCCTCGCCGTCGATGGCGAGGCGGGGCACCGGGACACCGCCTGGGCCGGGATCCCCGAAATCGAACTGCAGCTGGTTGGGGTCGGGGCGCGCCAAGCGCGCGCGGGCCCGATAGGGGTGAGGCATTCTCATCATGGCTCTCGCGGTTGTGGAAGGATCCGCGACCTGCCGAGACGGATGGGAAAAAGTCCGCTGCCCCGCTTGCGGTTACGGCCGCCGGGTGCTAACGGACAGATTCCGGCGCACTGGTCATGACCAGTGTCGTCTGGTGGCCGGACGTGGAAAGCTTTCGAGGGAAACTTCGGGGCGGACTTTGTTTGGACGAGGATGGATGGGGATGGGGTGACCCGGCTCCTTGAGGTCCGCACCGCCTGGTAAGCGGCGCGAACTCCGTTCTTGGTAGGGCCCTCTCACCTTTCGTCGAGGCGAGGGCTTGTTTTGGCTGGTGAGGCCTAAAAGGCTCGCGTTGCTTGCAACGCGGGCCTTTTCCCATGGTGGGTCATGCGCCAATACTCGGCGTCGTTCGCAGGCATATCAGGGGTTCTCCTTTCCCTTCCATCGCAAGATCCTAGACGCGCCACTCATGTTCTTATCCTTCCCCGGGGATGCGCTTTGGCCCTTTTCCGGCGGCGTACCAGTGTGTCGCGATCCGGTCATGCCGGGCGAGCTTTAAGCGCTTGATGGAAACCTTCGCTTTTTCGCTGCTGTCTTTCGAAAAGCCTTGCTCGGCGACGATCTTGTTGAGCTCCATCCCGGAAAGACCCGCATCGCCCGCCGCCACCAGCGCATCGACGATGATCTGGGCGACCCGGCTCCGCAGGCGCGGAGCCTGCTTTGCCGCGACCGAACCGGCCTTGCGAGAGGGCCGACCTGGCGGTTGATCGGGAACCGGGCCAGCGCCCTCGCCTAAGCGCTGGGCGACCAGATCCACGCGGAGCGCCGCGAGGACCGCCCGCAACTTCAGGATCTCCGCCAGAACGGTCTCCAGCGCCGCGTCGGTACGGTCGCAAGCCTCAATCCTCTCCGTGACAGGGTCGGAGAAGGTCGCCATCACGCCTCCTTGAGCATCCACCCTGCTTTCTTAGAGGCCAGGGCCAGGGAGTCAAGCCTAAAGCCATGGTGTTCGCATGGATGCTGTAGGTTGTTCACCTGGACCATGGCCCTGGCCGTGGCGTCCGGCGCGAAGCCGCCGCACGCGTTGTCCATGTCGGCGAGGGCCGCCGTGCTGAAGCGGGTGAAGCTTGCGGGGCCTGGATGGCGTCCCTACAGCCGCACCCCGATCATGGGTTCCCGCATGTCTCCGGTGGTCCGGATGGGTACGCCACCTTCAGCATCATCGGCGCCGGCCGCGCCGAACCGCGCCAGCGGTCGAGGAACGCCCCGAGATGGGGGCGTGCCTCCCTCTCGGCGGAGAGGTATTCGACCATTCCGGACAGGCTCGCGTCGTGCCCGTCGACGTCGGACCTTCCGCACAGCAACGACCATCGACAGTAGAGCGCCAGCGTATTCAACACGTCGGTCTCGCAATAATCCCTGACGCGCTCGATCCGACCCTCCGAAACCATCGCCTCGACGTTCGAGCCGTGCTCCCCGGCCTTGCCCGGCAAGCCCATGGCCACCGCCATCTCGTCGAGGCCCATCCGGGTCGCGGCACCGTAGGACGACAGCAACTCCATGATGTCGCTGTGGTAGTCCGGGGCGTAGCGGTTGGCGTAGCCGGCCCAGCGATCGCCGCGCAGGAAGTAGGCGCCGGTCGGGATGCCGTAGAGGAATGCGCGCAGCAGAAGGACCGGCAAGTCGAAGGCGCGGCCATTCCATGAAACCAACCTGAAATCACCCTCCGCGAAGTGGCGCCAGAAGCCGCGGAGCAACCTCTCCTCGCTCCAATCCGCCTCGCCTCCGCTGCGGCAGCACTCCAGAATGTAGCGCTCGGAGCCGTCGGCGCCGACCTCGATGCGCGCCTCGGCGAAGGAGATGGCCACAACCCTGTGCCAGGCAGGTTTGGGGAACCGGTCCTTGGGGAAGTCCTCGGGAACCAGCTCCGCATCCGGCACGGTCTCGACGTCCAGGCAGAGGATTCGCGAGGGCCGCGCCGGCGCGGCCGGCCGGCCGGCGGCCTGTGGCATCCGCCGAGGAGGGGCGGCCCCGGCGAGCGCGCGCGGCGGCAAGCCGGGCGAGGGCACGCCCCGGCGAGGGTCGAGCGTCATCTCACACCTCCACGATGAATGTCGGGTCGAACGGAGCCCGGCCGCACTCCCAGCCGGAGATCCGCGGGTTGGCGACGATCCGCGTCGGCCCCACCCGGACGTCCACAGGACCGGGCACGCTGCCGTGGATCCAGAGCGTCGGCGCGCCCCAGCCGGACATGAGCCCCTCCAAGTCGGAAGCGAGCGAGGCCCCGACCCACTCGTCGGCGAGCTCGGGCAAGACCTCGGGCGGCAGGGTGCGCGCGGACGGAGCGTGGTGAGTCACGACAACTGCACGGTCGCCCGGACGCGCATCCTGGACCAGCGCCACCGGCGATGGTCGGAACCCCGTCGCCTGCGCGACGACAGACCCGAGCGCGTCCTCAATGAACGCCCGCGACCGCGCGTGCGCGCCGCCCGCATCGTGGGGCAGGTAGGGAAGCGCGCCAGCGCGGCGAATGCGGCGGCAGTCGCCGAGGTGATGCCGGGCATGGCCGCGGGCGAGGGTCGCCCTTCGGGATCCGTGCAGGGCCCAATCGGTCCACAGGGTGGCGCCGAGGACGTACAGGCCCGTCCCGCGACCGTCGTCGACGCGCACGCCGTCGTCCGACAGGAGCGCGATCCCGGCCCGGCTCGCCAGCTCGCGGCCGCGCGCGAGGATCCCCGCGATGTCCCCTCGGCCGTCCCGGCCGCCCCAGAACTCGCGATTGCCCGGCACCATTACGACCGGCCGCGAGCCCTGCCGGCCGTCGAGGCTCCGCGCTAGCCACTCGACTGACGTCCGGAGGTCGTCGGAGACGTCGCCGGCCACCACGAGGGCGTCGAAGTCCGGAAGCGGGGCGGGCAGCGCGAAGGGATGGCGGTCGATGACGAGGTCCGACATCACCCAGAGCCGGTACCGCCGCGGCGCCGTCGGGGCGCGGGCCGGGTCCGGCGCGGGGACGGCCCCCAACCCCGCCGCCCGGGGATCGGCGTGCCGGGTCATCGGCCGCCGCCCCCGCCTGCCGGGCCCGGCCGGGCCGGGCGTCGGAGATGAACCGGCGCAGCGCGTCGCCGCTCAGCACGCGCCGGTCGAGCAGGGCCTCTGCCACTGCCTGCACGGTGTCCTGGTGTTCGGAGACGAGGCGCTCCGCCTCCGCGCTGAGGCGGGCGAGATCGGCCTCGACGGCCGCGCGCAGGGCCGGGTCGCCGCCGAGGGTGCGGCCGAGCTCTTCCATCGGTCCGCGGTAGGCGAGGCCGCCGCCGAGACCGAACGAGCCGTGGATGCCCGCGACGAAGGCCGTGGCGCGCGCGAGGTCCGATCCTGCGTCGCCGCCGGACCCCGCGCTCGCCTCCCCGAGGAACACCGTCTCCGCGGCGCGGCCGCACAGCAGGCCGACGACCATCCGCTCCAGGTCGTCCCGGGTCGGCAGCAGGCCGAGGCGCCCGCGCATGGCGGTGCCGCCCGCGGCGGTCTCGCGCAGGATCAGGTCGACCTGCTCGACCTCGGCGATCTTCAGCAGTTCGGCACCGACGGCGTGGCCGGCCTCGTGCAGCGCGCTCCGCATTTTTTCACCGGCCGTCCGGGTGTCCGGCGGCGCGACCGCCCCCAGCAGGTCCTCCGCCCGGATCGGGCGCCCCTCCGCCCGCGCCCTGGCGCGCGCCTCCCTGACCCACGCCACGACCTGAGCCCCGCTCGCGCCGAGGCCGAGTTCGGCCACGACGCCGAGGTCCAGCTCGGCGAGGTCGTCGCCGAGGTGCTGCCGGAAGATGGCGGCGAGGTCGGCGGCGGACGGGCGCGCGATGCGCAGCACCCGGTTCAGCCGACCGGGGCGCACCAGGGCGGCGTCGAGCCGCTCCGGGTGGTTGGTCGCGCCGATCAGGCACGCGCCGGCGCCATCCCGGGCACAGCATTCATCGATTTTCAGAAGAATATGGGTCACCACCGGGGTCCACCACGAGGAATTTCTTCCGTCCATTGAGGATCTACTTGGTATACTATCAATTTCGTCCAGAAATAGTATCGAAGGAGCCCGCGAATAGGCTTCCTCAAATAAAAGATCGACGTATTTCACGACGCCGTCTAAGTACCCGTTGGACTGGGTGAACCAAGACGAGACCGAGCTGACCAGCAGCGGAAGTCGGGCAGCCTTGGCGAGGGAACGAACGTAGGTCGATTTTCCTAGTCCGGGCGTCGAGGCCAAGACCACGTTGCGGTCGAGCGCCTCGAAGGAGCCGATCCGCCCCTCCCGCCAAGCTTCCAGGTCGTCGATCAGGCGCGTGCCCCAGGCATGGGCTGCGCCGAAGCCGCGCAAGGTCGCGAACGGGGGTGCGTCCGCGGTCTGCCGGTCGACGGTGGACCGGGCCCGGGACGCCGCCGCGAGGCGGTCGACGCAGGCGCGGGCGGATCCGGCGCGGATCGCGGCGCACAGGTCCCAGAGCCCGAGCCCCGCCGCCGCGAACGGGGGCAGCTCGGGGGCGCGCTGCCCGGTGGCGGCGCGGATCGCCCGCGCGAGGACCTCGTTGGAGGGAACGCCGACCCGGTAGCGCCCGTCGGCGGCGGCGAGCAGGGCGGAGGGTAGGTACCGCCCGCAATCCTGCGAGATCCCGAGAACCCGGCCGCCCTCCGAGAGGCGCTGCGCGACGGTGTCGTTGCCGCGCTCGGGGCGGTCCTCGCTGCGGGCCGCGCCCGTGCGGGCATGGACGGTCGGCCACGCCCCCAGCGCGGCGCAGGCCGAGCGAATGGACTCCACCCACTCCGCGGACGGCACCTCGACGACGAGGGCGTAGGTCTTGGCCCGGGCGATGCGGCGGCGTTCGGAGGCCGGGATGGCCGCCTCCAGGGCGAAGACGGCCAGGGTCTCGACGGACGGTGCGCGCCGCCCGCGCCGGTCGAGGTCGGCCTCGCCCTCGTCGAGGTCGTCGCGGAAGTAAGTGAGGTCGTCGATCATGGATGGTCCCCCGTCGTGCGGGTCGGCGGTAGTCGGCGGCTGGGGGCGGGCGGCCCCGGTTCAGAGCTCGACCACGAGCCCGGGGTCGAAGCCGGCGTTCTCCCCCGGGTAGCCGAGCGGGTTGCACACGACGCGGGTCGCGCCGAGGCGGTAGTCGAACGAGGTGTGCACGTGGCCGTGCACCCACAGGTCGGGCCGCCCCGCGGCGACGAGCGCGTCGAGGTCCGAGGCGAAGGCCGGGTTGAGGGGTGGCCGGCATAGGCCGGCGCGACCGAGCCGGGGCTCGGCGCGTGGTGGGTGACGACCACGTGCGGGCCGCGCCGACGGTCGGGCGGATCGCGCTCCAGGAGGGCGCGCTCAAGGAAGCGCCGGGACGCGACGTGCAGCGCCAGCGCCTCCTCGGGCCGGAAGGGCTTCCATCGGGGGTCGCGCGACCAGGCGATCCTGCGATGGTCGTTCAGCCCCGCGCGCGCGGCGTCCATCGCGGCGGCGCGCCCGGCGATGCCGTCGAGGGCGTAGTCGGTCCACAGCGAGCAGCCCGAGAGAGTGCAGCCGGCGAGGGCGACGGTGTCGTTGTCCAGGAGGTCGATGCCCTGGCGCGCCGCGGCCCGCCGCCCATGGGCGAGGTCCGACTGCATGGTGCCGCCGTAATATTCGTGGTTGCCCGGCACCAGCACGACCGGCATGGCGGGGCGGATGGCGGCGGCGAGCCACGCGACGGTTTCGGCGAGGCCCTCGCCGACGTCGCCGGCCACCACCGCGACGTCGGCGTCGGGGATGGCCGCAGGCGTCCAAGGCCTCGCATAGGCACGGCGGTGAAGGTCGGAAAAGATCCAGATACGCAATCCCTTATACCTCCCAGGTTTAGCGAAGCCGGCGGTCGGGGTTCACCTCCGCGCGGGCGGCGTGGGGCGGCGGCGGGGCCAGCGGCGGGCCCAGCGCTCGGCCCGGTCGAGGAGTTCGCCCGACCGGGGATGCCGATGCGCAAGCGCGGCAAGCCCGTGGGCAAGAACGAGTGCGGCGGTTGCGTCGCCGCGCGCGGCGTGCACGAGCAGGGCGCTCATGGCGAGGTCCGCCGCAGGCGTGCCGGGCGGGTGGTCGTGAATGACGTCGATCGCCACGGCCACCATCGCGGCGGGATCCCCGCGCAGGGCCTCCGGCCAGCGCCGGTGGTGCAGGAGCAGCCCCGCCCCGGCGACCGCTCGCTCGATTTCGGCGACGGTCGCGAGCGGGATCCCGCCTGGGTCGCACCATCTCCAGATCGCCAGGACCGGGCATGCCGCGAAAGCGAGCCCTACGTTCCCGGCCAGCCTCGCACTCTCCCCTTCGGTCGCATCCATCCGCTTGCCTCCTGGTCGGACATGGCTCCGCCGTCCGGCGCACGGCCGAGGCGGGGAAGAAGCGAGAAGGAACGGGAGCGGGTAGGTCGGACTAGGACGGCGTGGCGCGGCTCGGCGCGGGCGAGCCCAAACGGTAGTACCTGGACATCGACCTCGCCCAGCTCTTCCCGTCCGAGGCGTAAAGGTCGGACGTCGTGATCCTGCGGCCGTCCGGGATGTTGGGGTGGCCGTAGACCCGGCCGGTGAGGATGCGGACCTCGCGGCTCGTGGTCCGCCACCCCTCCAGGCGCGGCGCGTCGGCGAGATCGTCCGGAACCGGCTTGGTCCCGTCCCGGATGCCCTGGAGCTCGTCGGCGAGGTCGTGCAGCCGGTCCCCGGCCTCGCGCTGGTCCGGCTGCCGGGCGGCCGCGAATTCCAGCCCGAGCGCGGCGGCGTATGCCTGCGGGTCGACCGCGTCCGCGCCGGGGTCCGCCGCGACGAGGCGCAGGGCCGCGAGGACCGGCAGGCCGGCCGCGAGGGTCCGCGCGGTCCGGTCGCCCTCGGCGACGCGGGCCGCCTCGGAGCGGCTCATCGCGGGCAGGATCGCCGGCAGGACGCGCGGGCGCCCGGCCGCGGCGCCGATCGCGAGGCGCGCCATCGCGGCCGCGAAGGCCGTCGCGGCCGGGGCGCCCCGCCCCGGCCACAGCCGAGCAGCCAGAGAGGGGCCGGCCTGACCGTGCAGCCGGCGTCGGGTGAGCCGGCATCGGGCGTGCCGGCGCCGATTCCCGCCCCGGCATCGACGAGGGCGCAGGCCGCCATGTGCTCGTCGAGGGGCGTCGGGCCGACGACCATCACCGCCACGTCGATGCGGGACCGCAGCGCGACGTCGGCGAGGCACCGTTCCGGGAGGTCGAGGATCACGTGGCCGCCGGCGGCCGCGGCGGCGGCGATCTCGTCGGCGAGCGGCGCGTAGGCCTCGCCGGCCGTCGCGAAGGCGTGTTCCGCGACCGTGACCTCGTCGGGACGGTAGCGGCGCTCGGGGAGGGGCGCCTCCCCGGGCAAGGTGATGCGGATGAGGGTCACGGCCTCGCCGAGCGTGGCGTGGGCGTCGGCGAGGATCAGGGCGGCGTGCGTGGCGTCCGTGCGCCCGGCGCATCCGAAGGTGGCGCTGATCAGGGAAGCCTCCGTGAAAGGCACGGACGCCGACCGGCCGCCCGGCGAGGCTGCCGGCGGATCGGTGGCGTCAGACGTGCGAGATTGAGGAAGCGAATAATAGCGCAAAAACGAACATCATTTCAATGATATTCGTAGATACGCAAGTCCTTATGCGCATAATCCGTCAGTATTCACAGCATCCTGTGGATATCGTTGACTGGACCGACCCGCTCACGCGATGGACCAGCCATCCTCCTCGTCGCGGATGGCGAGGTGCAGGCGCAGGGCGAGGGTCGTCGCCCCGCCGTCGTCGTGGTCGAAGTCGCCATCGAGCAACAGCGGGAGCGGGGGCTCGTCCCACACGGTGCGGGCGTCCGCGACGAGGGGCGGGCGGACGGCGGCGGGCGGCGCAAGGCGCCCCATCGTCCGGGCACGGGCCTTCCGGGCGGCGGGGCGCCGCCGCTGGCGGCGGCCCCGGCCGGGATCCCCGGCCGGGTGCGTGGACGGGGCGTCGTTCCAGGCGAGCTTGGTGCGGATCGTCATGGCGTCCTCCATCAGGAACGGGCGGCACACGCGCAGCCCGCCGCGTGGCGGGGCGCGACGCGGGGCCTTGCGGCCGCGAGCCGGCGCAGGCCCGGCGGCGTCGGCCTGCGCCGTACGGCCGGACGCCGGACCGGCATCCTCGGGGCGGCCGCCTCGACGGTCGCGCCCTCCTCGCCGCCGAGGTCGGCGGCCAGTCCCAGGAGGCTAGCCCGGAGCCTCAGGTCGGCGGCGCTCCCGCCTCCTCGAACAGCGCGCCGAGGCGGGCCGGATCGAGGCGGGGCGCGTGCGGGTCCTCGGCGACGAGGTGCAGCGCGGCGGCGAGCCCGACGGAGCGCGCCCTCGTCTCGGCGCAGGGGGCGCCGGCCAGGAGCCGAGGCGGCCTTCGCGCGCCGGAGCGCCTTGAACGTCACCGGCAGCGTGCGCAGTCCCGCCGGCCGGCCATCGCCGCAACAGGCGAGCAGCCAGGGCGGCGGCAGGTCGTAAAGCGGGTCAGCCGCCATCGCGCGCAGCGCCGCGGACGCCGCCACCGGATCCGGCCCGAACGAGACGACCGCGACGTCGACGCGGCTCCGGATGGCATGGTCGTCGAGGTGGGCGAGCGGCAGGGCCACCATCAGGTGGCGTCCGCGGGCGCGCGCGCGCGTCGAGGGCGGCCGGAAGCGACTCGGCGATCCGGCCGCCGCCCGCCAAGAGGCTCGGCGAGGGGTCGATCCGCTCGGAGATCCGGTCGAGGGCGCTGCTTGCGAGGAGGGCTGCTTGGCCGGCCGAGCTGTCGTCGGCGTAGAACGCTGCGATCACGGGAAACCTCCGTGAGTTGGTCCGTGCCCCTTGGCACGATCGAATAATAGCGCGGATTAGGGCCGATCAGCCAGCAAAATCTATAGTCACTAGAGGTTTTGGCGCGTCTAGGTTAATGCGATATTTCGCCCGGCTCCCCGAATACGGCGACCGCGGCGTGCGGATTGCCCGGACAACGGCGGCGGACCGCCCCGCGACGTCGCGCGCGTGCGCTGGCCGGGGCGGCACCCCGACGTCGGCTCAGCCGGCCAAGGCCGCGGCCTGCCGAGGGCGGGTCACGCGTAACGCCATGCGTCACCCGCTACGTCGCCGGTCGGGCCGTCGGGTGCGTCGGACGGGCGCGACGACCATTCCTTCACCGCTCGCGTCCATCATGCCGGTATCGGTCGGGATGGCGGGCATGGTCACTGAGAACGATGTCAGGGCGGCGGCGGCGCGGATACGAGCGCGGCCGGCCCCGCCCGGGAGCCTGAAGGAGCGGGTCTCGGTCCGCTCGGTCAGGAAGGAGCTCGGGGGCGGGTCCTTCGGGGACATCGCCAAGCCGCTCGCCAAGTGGAAGGCGGACGAGGGCTACCACCCGGCCATCGAGCAGGCGGACCTGCCGGAAGCCTTCGAGAAGCGGCTCGCCGCGCTCGCGCGGGACCTGCTTGAGCAGGCGCGGATGGAGGCCACGCGGGAGCGGCTGTCGGACTTCGCCGACGTCGAGCGCCGCCGGCGGGCCACGAGGAGATCCTCGCGGAGGCCGCCGCGCAGGTCGACCATCTTGAGGACAGGGTCGCGGCGCTGCAGTCCGAGCTGGATCGGCTGCGCGCCGCCGGAGGCGTGACGCCCGCGGTCGGACCTGCGGCCCCGCCGGTGATTGCGGGACCTCCCGAGCCGGAGGCGGCCGCCGCGCGCGGCTTCGTCGATGCCGTCATGGGAAAGAAGCTCGCCCGGGAGGCTGACGCGTTCTGGGCCGAGGTGCGCGACGCGATCGAGGCGGCGATGCGCGAGCGCGGGCCGATGCCGATCCACGCGATCTACCGGGCGCTGCCGGCCTCGCTGCGGCGCCGGGGCGAGAGCGTGGGCCTGCCGTTGACCCCGGGGTGGCTGCGCTACCACCTGCTTCGCATGGTTGAGGCGGGCGGGGGACTGGCCGAGATCGACGGCCGTTTCGGCTTGGCCGGGACGCAGCCCGAATCGGTGGCAGAGCCTTCGGCGGAGGCGCGCCGCGCGGGCGACCTCCCGGAGTTGGGCAAGCGTCGGTTCTGGCGTCAATTCGTGCACGCGGTCCACGACCTGCTCGCGAAGGCGGGGCCGCTGACGGCGGAGGAGATCCTTGACCGGATGGACCCCGCCTGGGTTGGTGCGTCCGAGCGGTTCCAGAGGATCACTCCGGGGCGACTCCGCTACAAGCTGCGCGGGCGTATCGCCGAGGGCAGGCCGTTCGAGGAGCTCCCGGACGAGCGGTTCGCCGCCGTGCTGGGAGATCGCCCCTGGGACGGCGAGAGCGCGATGCCGGGGACGGCGCGGAACGGGTGACGCCCGGCGGGCCGGCCTTTCCCGCCAGGCACGCCCGGGCCTTGGCGAGCCCCTGTCGTGGCAAGGGGACGGACCGGGGCGGGGCGGTCCGCGCGCGACGCCGTGCAGACCGCGTAACGGATAACGCTACCCGTTACCCGTTACGCCACGGGACGCGGACGGACGGCACCGGCATCATGGTGTCAGGTCCGGTCAAGGTGGCCGGGACGGGGTGCCTGTCCCGCCGGCGGCCGAGGCGAGGCGCTCGGTCGCAACGGCGTGGCGGGGCGGGCCGGCGGCCCGCTCCCCGATCACTCGCCGAGGGCGGGCGGGTCCACGCGCACCCGGTGCGCGACGACGCTCAAGATCATGCCGAGGGTGCCGGCCGGCAGCATGACGAACGTCAAGGCTTCCTCGCGGACACCATCGAGGACCGGCATCGCGAGCGTGACCAGGGCTCCCATCGCCGCGAAGTAGATCAGCGAGAATCCCGCCGCGATCAACCGGAAGCTGCCGCGCCGGGTCACCGCGCCTTCTTGGCGAAGCCGATGTCCGCCGCGACCGCCTTCAGCCGTTCCGGTTCCTGCTCCTTGCGTTCGCTGTAGCGGTCTACGAGGTAGTCCGCGCGCTCGCGGGTCAGGAGCGTGAACTTCATCAACTCCTCGCAGACGTCGACGACGCGCTCGTAAAGGGGTCCCGGCCTCATGCGGCCGGCGTCGTCGAACTCCCTTGTAGGCCATGGGCACGCTGGACTGGTTGGGGATGGTGATCATCCGCATCCAGCGGCCAAGCAGGCGCAGGCTGTTCACCGCGTTGAAGCTCTGCGAACCACCCGAAACCTGCATCACGGCCAGCGTACGCCCCTGCGTCGAGGCGCACCGAACCCTCGGAAAGGGGTAGCCAGTCGACCTGGCTCTTCATCACGCCGGTCATGTTGCCGTGCCGCTCGGGGCTGACCCAGACCTGGCCCTCGGACCAGATCGAGAGGTTGCGCAACTCCTGCACCTTTGGGTGATCGGCGGTCGTGTCGTCGGGCAAGGGCAGGCCGTGGGCGTCGTAGATCCGCACCTCGCCACCCATGGCTTCGAGCAGCCGGGCGGCCTCGTAGGCCAGGAAGCGGCTGAACGAGCGCTCCCGCAGGGAGCCGTAAAGGATCAGGAACCGGGGCGCGTGGGCGGGCGTGGCCGACGCTGCCATCCGCTCCTCGGTCGGCACCTCGAAGTGTGCCTCGCTGATGTTCGGCATCCCGTCGGTGAACGGTTGGATGGGCTTGTCCACGGATCCGCATTCCTGTACGTTCAAAAGGTAATTTGATAATTGTACCGACGATGGACGAGACGCAAGCCCTCGCAGCCTTCCTGGCCCTCGGGCAGGAACACCGCCTCCGCCTCGTGCGGGCGCTCGTGACCGCCGGGCCCGCGGGTCTGGCCTCCGGCGTCCTGGCCGACGCGGTCGGCGTGTCCCCGGCGACAGTGTCCCATCACCTCAAGGAACTGAGCCACGCGGGGCTGGTCACCTCCGCCGCGAGGGCCGCTCGATCATCTACAGCGCCGCCTACCCGGCGCTGTCGGACCTGGTCCAGTTCCTGATGCGCGACTGCTGCCAGGGCCATCCGGAGGTCTGCGCCCCGGCCGTGGCCGCGCTCGCCGCCTGCGATTGCACCACCGGAGCCGCCGTCCATGCCTGAGCCCACCTACAACGTCCTATTCCTCTGCACCGGCAACTCGGCCCGCTCGATCCTGGCCGAGGCGATGCTCAACAAGGATGGCGGCGGCCGTTTCCGGGCCTTCTCGGCCGGGAGCCATCCGAAGGGCGAGCCGCATCCGCTCGCGCTCCAGGTGCTGCGGGAGAGCGACTACCCGATTGAGGGCCTGCGCTCGAAGTCCTGGGACGAGTTCGCTGCCCCGGGCGCCCCGGTCCTCGATTTCGTCTTCACCGTCTGTGACAACGCCGCCGGCGAGGCCTGCCCGCTCTGGCCCGGCCAACCGGTGACCGCCCACTGGGGCATCGAAGACCCCGCCGCGGCGGAAGGCTCGGAGATGGAGCGCAAGCGCGCGTTCGTCACCGCACAGCGCTACCTGAAGAACCGCATCACCGCCCTCATCGCGCTGCCGCTCGGCAGCCTCGACCAAGTCGCCCTGTCGTCGAAGGTCCGGGAGATCGGCCAGATGGCCGGCGCGACCTCGGCCCGCCCGGAGGTCGCGTGATGGATGTCGTCATCTACCACAACCCGGATTGCGGCACGTCGCGCAACACCCTCGCGATGATCCGCAACGCCGGCATCGAGCCGCACGTGGTCGAGTACCTGAAGACCCCGCCGAACAGGACGCTCATCAAGCGCATGCTGGACCGCGCCGGCCTGTCGGTGCGTGATGCCCTGCGCGAGAAGGGCACGCCGTTCGCCGAACTCGGGCTCGGGGACCCTGCGCTGACTGACGAGCAACTCCTGGACGCCATCGAGTCGCACCCGATCCTGCTCAACCGGCCGCTCGTGGTCACGCCCAAGGGCGTGCGCCTGTGCCGCCCGTCCGAGGCCGTGCTGGACCTCTTGCCGGTGCAGCGGGGCGAGTTCGTCAAGGAGGACGGCGAGCGGGTCGTGGACGAACACGGCCGCCGCATCGGCACCGCCTGATCATCACGCAAACCAAGAAGAAGAAGAAAACGCCCGGATGCTCGCGCTCGCCATCTTCCTCGTCACCCTCGTCTTCGTCATCTGGCAGCCGAAGGGGCTGGGGATCGGGTGGAGCGCCCTCGCTGGCGCCGGCGTCGCGCTGATCACCGGGGTGATCCATCTCGGCGACATCCCGGTCGTCTGGCACATCGTCTGGGACGCCACCTTCACCTTCGTGGCGCTCATCATCATCTCGCTCCTGCTCGACGAGGCCGGGTTCTTCCATTGGGCGGCCCTGCACATCGCCCGCTGGGGCGGGGCCGGGGCCGGCGGCTGTTCCCGCTGGTGATCCTGCTGGGTGCCGCGATCGCGGCGTTCTTCGCCAATGACGGAGCGGCGCTGCTGCTGACGCCGATCGTGCTGGCGATCCTGCTGCGCCTCGACTTCAAGCCGGCGGCGGCGCTCGCCTTCATCGTCGCCTGCGGGTTCGTGGCGGATTCGACCTCTCTGCCGCTGGTGATCTCGAACCTCGTCAACATCGTCTCGGCCAACTTCTTCGACGTGACGTTCGGCCGATACGCCGCCGTGATGGTGCCCGTGGACCTCTTGTCCCTGGCGGCGACGCTGCTGGTGCTGTGGGCCTACTTCCGGCGGGACGTGCCGGCGTCCTACCCGGTCGATGCGCTCGAACGCCCGGCCGCGGCGATCCGCGACCCACTGGTGTTCCGGGCGGCCTTCCCGCTCCTGGGCGTCCTGCTGCTCGCCTACTTCGTCACCGCCCCGTTCGCGGTGCCGGTGTCGGCGGTCACCTGTGCCGGCGCCGCGGTGCTGCTGCTGCTCGCGAACCGGGGCGGCGTCATCCCGATCCGCAAGGTGCTGACCGGCGCACCCTGGCAGATCGTCCTGTTCAGCCTCGGCATGTACCTCGTGGTCTACGGCCTGCGGAACGCCGGGCTGACCGACGAGCTGGCCAAGGGGCTGGTCTGGCTCGCCGGGCACGGCCCGTGGGTCGCCACGGTCGGCACCGGCTTCGCCGCCGCGATCCTGTCGTCCGTCATGAACAACATGCCGAGCGTGCTGATCGGGGCGCTCTCGATCCAGCAGGCGCCGGACCTGTCGCCGCTGACACGCGAGCTCATGGTCTACGCCAACGTGATCGGCTGCGACCTCGGGCCCAAGTTCACGCCCATCGGCAGCCTCGCCACGCTGCTGTGGCTGCACGTCCTCGACAGCAAGGGCCAGAGGATCACCTGGGGCCAGTACATGAAGGTCGGACTGGTCATCACCCCGCCCGTGCTGCTGGTCACCCTTCTGGCGCTGGCGGCCTGGCTACCGCTGCTCGGCACGCGGTAATGGGCCCCCGATACGTCGCTAATTCGGCAATCGTCGAAATAATGTCTTGACCGGTCGTAGGTCATCGGCCAGCTTATTTCCATGAACCTCGAACAAGCAGCCAAGCAGCTTGAGGCCCTCGGCAACCCGACCCGCCTCGCCATCTACCGGACCCTGGTCCGGGCGGGTCATGCGGGCCTGCCGGTGGGCCAGGTTCAGGACCGGCTGGGCATCGCGGCCTCGACGCTGTCCCACCACCTTCACCGCCTGATCCTCACCGGCTTGGTAACGCAGGAGCGTCACGCCACCTCCCTCATCTGCCGGGCGGTCTATCCCGCGATGAACGATCTCGTCGGCTTCCTCGTGAACGAGTGCTGCGCGGACGCGGGCTGTGTCGGCACGAGCACGGCCGCCTGAATTTTTTCGGTCCGTTAATTCGATAATTCTGGAAATAATGGAGGAAGCGATGATCGAGAGCTTGTCCCGTCTGCCGGTCGCGGTGATCGGCGCTGGCCCCGTGGGCCTGACGGCCGCGGCGCACTGCCTGGAACGCGGTCTGCCCGTGAAGGTCTACGAGGCGGGGGCGGCCGTCGCCGCGAACGTACGCGACTGGGGCCACGTCCGGCTGTTCTCGCCGTGGGAGTTCAACATCGACCCGGCGGCGCGGCGGATCCTGCTGGCGACAGGGTGGTCGGAGCCGCCCGCGGATGGCTATCCGACCGGGCATGAGTTGGTGGAGGCCTATCTCGCACCCCTCGCCGCCGCACCGGAGATGGCCGCCATCGTCGAGACCGGCGTCCGCGTCCACGCCATCGGCCGCCACGGCATCGATAAGGTGATCTCCCGGGGCCGCGAGACGCGGCCCTTCGTGCTCGCGGCTACGGATGGGCAAGGCCGAGCGAGGCGCGACCTCGCCCGCGCGGTGATCGACGCCTCCGGGACTTGGGCGAGCCCGAACCCTGCCGGGGCCAACGGCCTTCCCGCCGCGGGCGAAGCCGACTTGGCGGATCGGATCACCTACCGCGTCCCGGATGTCCTGGAACGGGAACGGGGCGTCTATGCCGGCAAGACGACGCTCGTCGTCGGAGGGGGCATTCGGCGGCCAACGTGCTGCTGGACCTCGCCCGGCTGGCCGAGGATGCCGAGGGCACCGTAATCCTGTGGGCGACACGCGGCTCGGATCTGACGCGGCTCTACGGCGGCGGCGCGAACGACAAGCTCGCCGCGCGTGGCGCGCTCGGCAGCAACCTGCGCGCCCTCGTCGAGGGCGGCCGCGTCCGACTGACCAAGGGGTTCGCGGTGACGGGGGTCAAGCCCGAAGGGGGAGGCTTTTGGTCGAAGGCGAGACGTGCTGCGGGCCACGCGTGCTCGGCCCGGTCGACAACCTTGTGGCCGCGACCGGCCAACGGCCCGATCTGGCGCTCACCCGGGACCTCCGCCTCGACTTTGATCCTTGGCTTGAGGGCGCCCGCGCGCTCGCGCCGCTGATCGATCCGAACCTGCATTCATGCGGCACGGTCTATCCGCACGGCCATCGCGAGCTCGCGCACCCCGAGCCGGGGTTCTACACGGCCGGCATCAAGAGCTACGGCCGTGCGCCGACGTTTCTGATGATGACGGGCTACGAGCAGGTGCGTTCGATCGTGGCCGCGCTGGACGGCGATTTGGCCGCCGCCGATGCCGTGCAGTTGACCCTCCCGGAAACGGGCGTGTGCTCGACGTCGCGCAGGGAAGATGGCTGTTGCGGCGAGCCGGCCCCCGATCCTCGGACGGCGTCCTGCTGCGGGCAGGCGGCGTGAGCGAGGGTCGACGCTGGCCGGTGATCTCCGCCCTGGGGGTGATCGAGATCCTCGCCTGGGGGTCCTCGTTCTACCTGCCGGCGGTGCTCGCCGGGCCGGTGGCGGACGGCACCGGCTGGTCCCTGGCCTGGGTGGTCGGTGGGCTATCGCTCGGCCTGCTGGTCGCCGCGTTCGCCTCGCCGCACGTCGGGGCGGCGATCCATCGCCACGGCGGTCGCCCCGTCCTGGCGCTGGCCGCGCTTCTGCTGACGGTCGGGCTCACCACGCTGGCCCTCGCGCCCGTTCTGCCGGTCTACCTCGCCGGCTGGCTGCTCCTCGGCCTTGGCATGGGCTGCGGGCTGTATGACCCGGCCTTCGCGACACTCGGCCGGCTCTACGGCGCGGAGGCGCGGCCGGCGATCACGACGCTGACCCTGTGGGGCGGGTTCGCCAGCACCGTGTGCTGGCCACTCTCCGCGTTCCTGGTCGCGCATGTCGGCTGGCGGGGGGCCTGCCTAGCCTACGCAGGCCTGCACCTCACGGTCACCCTGCCGCTTGTGCTCCTGCTCATCCCGAAGGCCCAGGCGCTGCCGGCTGGCACGGGGCATCGCCAGGCCGACACTGGACCGCTATCCGGCGCGGAGCGGCGCGCGTTCCTCCTGTTCGCGGGGGTGCTGATCCTCGGCGGCGCGATCATGTCGTTGGTGTCGGTCCACCTGCTGACGCTCCTGCAGGCGCGGGGCGTCGCGCTGGCGTCGGCGGTGTCCTACGGGGCGCTGATCGGCCCGGCGCAGGTCGGCGCCCGCATCGTGGAGATGTCGTTCAAGGGCCGCCACCACCCGCTCTGGACCCTAACCGCGGCCCTGGCGCTGGTCGCCCTCGGCCTGGTGCTACTCGCCCTGGGCCTGCCCGGCGTCGGGGTCTGGCTGGTGCTCTACGGCGGCGGCAACGGCATCTATTCGATTGCACGGGGCACGGTGCCCCTGGCCCTGTTCGGTCCCGTGCGCTACCCGCTGGTCGTCGGCCGACTGGCGAGGCCGGGGTTGGTCGCGCAGGCGCTTGCGCCGCCAGCCGGCGCGTTCGTGATCACCCACGCCGGCCCGGACGTGCTGTGGTGGTCGCTTACGGTCCTGGCGCTGGCCAACCTCGGCCTCATCGCCGGGCTCTGGCGGTGCAGGTCGATCAGCGTAACGGCCCCGGACTTGCCCACAGGATTTCGCCCGCCCGCGGGGAAAGGAAGAAAGGGGTCCGGCTGCGGGCGTGCCTGAATGCGCATTCGCGATGGGTCCGACGGCCTACGCGTAACGCGCCGCCGCTATGATCAACACCAGCGCGACCAGCACCAGCGCCATCGCCCCGGCGAGCGACCGGGCCGCAGCCTTGCGGATCTCCGGACGGACGCGCCGCCGCCGTCGCGAGCACGGGCCCCAGTCGAGTTGCTCCCGCGCGACCTTTTTGCCGGCCATCGACGCCTCCTAGATCGCGAGCCGGGGAGCCCCGGACGCGAGCGCTTCGTCCTCGACCCGGGCGGTGACGTGCCGGATGGCGGGGAGCGACAGGACCAGGCCACTGTCGTCCGTGACCATGCGCGCGGCGTCGGGCCGCGGCGCGAGGCTGCCGGTGAACAGGCCGCCCACCACCCCGGCCGCCATGCAGGCCAAGGTCAGGGCGAGCGCCCTTGCCTGGCGCCCCTTGTTCCGGCCCGCCGCGAAGCCCGGGGAATGCCACCCCCGTGCGAATGTCCGTGTCCCATGTCGCTCCCGTTCCTCGTTGCCGCCCGACACAGGCTCAGGGGTCGTCGTGTCCGATGAGGTCGGCGACGTGCGCGCCGGCCGGGTGTCCGGTCGCGGCACGGTGGGCCGTCGAACAGGTGGCGTAACCGGGGCCGGACGTTGTCATGACGAGCTCGCGCCGACCGTCGCCGACCTCACGGATGGCGAGGAACGCCCCGCCTCCCGGCCAGACCTCGGAATCGGGCGACGGCCCCGGGTCGGGCTCGCCGTAGCGGCGGACGCCCTCGTCGCGGATGGCTTGGCGCGCCCGCGCGAACGCCTCGCCGGCCAGGGGCAGGCCGACCCAGACGACCTGCTGCAGGCCCTCCTCCCGACAGACCACCAGCACGACCTCGGCGGTCTCCGAGCCTACGGCCGGTCGCCAGCCCCGCGGGTAGTACAACGCGGTCAGGTTCGCCTCACGGTCCACCTTGAGCGGCCGCGGCACCGTCGCGACCGGACCCCAGGCGAGACCGAACGGCGCCTCTCCGGCGATGGCCGCGCAGGCCGATGCCATGACGGCCGTCACCGCCGCGCACCATGGGGCGGTCCGCATCGGGTTACTCCGCCGCCTTGAGGTGGCGACGCTCCGATTCCCGCGCTAGCGGCGCGGCCTTCGCGGGAGCGATCCTGCCAAAGCGGGCGTAGAGCGCCGGCAGCACGACCAGCGTCAGGAGCGTCGCGCTGATCAGGCCGCCGATGACTACGGTGGCGAGCGGGCGCTGGATCTCGGCCCCGGTCTCGGTGGCGATGGCCATCGGCACGAAGCCGAGCGAGGCGACCAGGGCCGTCATCGCCACTGGCCGGAGCCGGGTCATGGCCCCCTCCAGGATCGCCTCCCGCTTCGGCCGGCCTTCCGCCACGAGCTGCTTGATGAAGGTCAGCATCACCAGCCCGTTGAGGACCGCCACGCCGGATAGCGCGATGAACCCTACCGCGGCCGGCACCGACACCGGCATCCCGCGAAGCCACAGCGCCGCGATGCCGCCGGTCAGGGCCAGCGGCACGGCGCTGAACACCAGAGCCGCGTCCCGCGGCGAGCCCAACGCCGAGTACAGCAGCAGGAAGATCAGGAAGAAGCAGACCGGCACCACGACCATCAGCCGTCGCTTGGCCGAGGCGAGGTTCTCGAACTGGCCACCCCAGGTCACGAAGTAGCCCGGCGGCAACCGCACCTGGCT
The DNA here is from genome assembly GCA_050632685.1 of Methylobacterium phyllosphaerae. GTDB lineage: Bacteria > Pseudomonadota > Alphaproteobacteria > Rhizobiales > Beijerinckiaceae > Methylobacterium > Methylobacterium phyllosphaerae_A. Next base: position 910,677 of record JBOEFT010000002.1, on the reverse strand, counting down.
CCCGACCTTCGCCTGAGCCTCCGCCACGAGCGAGCCGATGTCCCGCCCGCGGACGTTGGCGGTGACGACGACCCGGCGCTTGCCGTTCTCGCGGGAGATCTGGTTCGGGCCCTCCGTGACCGAGAAGCCCGCCACCTGCTTGAGCAGGACCGAGCTCGCCTTGCCGTTCGGGCCTGGCGGCAGCGGCACCGGGATGTTCTCCAGGGCCTCGCGGTCCTCGCGCACCTTGTCGTTCAGGCGCACGACGATGGGGAAGCGCCGGTCGCCCTCGAACACGACGCCGGCCTCCTTGCCGCCGATGGCTGCGCCAATGACCTCCTGGATCGCCCCGGTGCTCAGGCCGTAGCGGCCGGCCTCGGCCTTGTTGATCCTGATCTCCAGGAACGGCAGGCCCGCCGTCTGCTCGACCTTCACGTCCTCGGCGCCGTCGATGCCCTTGAGGACCGCCGCGACCTGGTTGGCCGCCTTAAGCATCGGCTCGAACTCCTCTCCGAACACCTTCACGGCGAGGTCACCCCGGGTGCCGGCCAGGAGCTCGTTGAAGCGCAGCTGGATGGGCTGCGAGAACTCGTAGACGTTGCCCGCGAGCGCCCCGACCGCCTTCTCGATCCGCTCCTGCAGTTCGGCCTTGGACAGGCTCGGGTCGGGCCATTCCTCCTGCGGCTTGAGCATCACGAATGTGTCGGAGGAATTCGGAGGCATCGGGTCGGAGGCGACCTCGGCCGTGCCGGTCTTCGAGAACACGTAGGCGACCTCCGGGAACTTAGAGACCGCCTTCTCGACGTTCAACTGCATCGCCTGCGACTGTGTCAGCGAGGTCGACGGGATGCGTGTCGCGTTCAGCGCGATGCTCTTCTCGTCGAGTTGCGGGATGAACTCGGTCCCGAGCCGGGTGAACAGAAGACCCGCCCCGACGAGCAGCAGCAGCGCCGCGCCGATGAAGGCGAAGGGGCCGCGCACCGCCGCCCCGAGCACCGGCCGGTAGGCGGCCTTCAGCGCCCGGATGATGAGGTTGTCCGTCTCGGTGACCTTGCCGGTGATGACGATGGCGATGAGCGCCGGCACGAAGGTCAGCGACAGGACAAAGGCCGAGACCAGGGCGATGATCACCGTGAGCGCCATCGGCTCGAACATCTTGCCCTCGACGCCCGTGAAGGTCAGGAGCGGGACGTAGACCAGGATGATGATCGCCTGCCCGTAGAGGGACGGCTTGATCATCTCCTCGGCCGACGCCCGCACGGTCTCCAGGCGCTCATCGGTGTCGAGGGCGCGCCCGACGGCGTGCTGCCGCTCGGCGAGGTGGCGGAGCGCGTTCTCGGTGATGATCACCGCCCCGTCGACGATGAGCCCGAAATCGAGCGCCCCAAGGCTCATCAGGTTCGCCGAGATCCTCGCCTCGACCATTCCGCTCATGGTTATCAGCATCGCCACCGGGATGACGAGCGCCGTGATGACCGCCGCCCGGATGTTGCCGAGCAGCAGGAACAGGATGACGATGACCAGCGCCGCCCCCTCGGACAGGTTCTTGGCCACCGTCCTCACGGTCGCCTCGACGAGGCGGGTGCGGTCGAGGACGGTCTGGACCTCGACGCCCGGCGGCAGGCTCCTGCGGATCTGCTCCATGCGGGCATCGACGGCGGCGGCCACCGTGCGGCTGTTCTCGCCGATCAGCATCAGGGCGGTGCCGATCACGACCTCCTGGCCGTCCTCGCTCCCGGAGCCGGTGCGCAGGTCGCGCCCGATGCGGACCTCGGCGATGTCCTTGACCCGCACCGGCACGCCGCCCCGGGTCGCGACGACCACGTTGCCGATGTCGTCCATGTCCTCCAGGCGGCCGGCGGCGCGCACGACGTAGCCCTCGCCGTTGTCCTCCAGGTAGCGGGCGCCCTGGTTGGCGTTGTTGCTCTCCAGGGCGCGCGCGACGTCCGTGAAGGACAGGTCGAGGGAGGCGAGCTTATTGGGGTCCGGCTGGACGTGGTACTGCTTCTCGAAGCCGCCGATGCCGTCGACGCCGGCCACTCCGGGCACGGTCTTGACCTGGGGCCGGATGATCCAGTCCTGGACCGTGCGTAGGTACGCGGTCTGCTCTAGGTCCGTCGCCAGTCGCTGGCCTTCGGGCGTCAGGTAGCTGCCGTCCGGCTGCCAGCCCGGCGTGCCCGCCTTCACGGTCCTCCGCTCGCCGGGCTTCGCGTAGTGGATCGACCACATGTAGATCTCGCCCAGGCCCGTCGAGATCGGGCCCATGGCGGGCTCGGCGCCGGGCGGCAGGTCCCGCTTCACCTGGGACAGGCGCTCGGCGACCTGCTGGCGGGCGAAGTAGATGTCGAGCTTCTCCGCGAAGACCGCGGTGACCTGCGAGAAGCCGTTGCGCGAGAGCGAGCGGGTGTATTCGAGCCCCTTGATACCGGCGAGCGCGGTCTCGACCGGGTAGGTGACCTGCTTCTCGATGTCGACCGGCGACAGGGAGGGCGCGGTCGTGTTGATCTGCACCTGGTTGTTGGTGATGTCCGGGACCGCGTCGATGGGCAGCCTGGTCACCGCGTAGCCGCCGAAGCCGGCGGCGAACAGCGACAGCAGCAGCACCAGCCAGCGCTGGTGGACGGAGAAGTCGAGGATCTTCGAGATCATGTCCGGCCCCCTCAATGGTCGTGGTCGGCTTCGCTCTTTCCGAGCTCGGCCTTGAGGAGGAAGGTGTTGGCGACGGCGATCTCCTCGCCGGGCTTCAGCCCGGAGACGACCTCGAAGCCGTCGTCGTCGGAGCGCCCGAGCTCGACCTCGCGCTTCTCGAAGCCCTCGTCCGTGCGCACGAAGACGACGCGCTTGCCCTCGATGGTCTGGAGCGCCGTCTTGCCCACCCGCACCGGCACTGCGTCCGTGGCGGTCTCGACCTCGGCGGTGACATAGGTGCCGGGGCGCCAGGCCAGGTCCTTGTTGGGCAGGGAGACCACCACCCGAGCGGAGCGGGTCTCGGCATTCAGGAACGGGCTGACGAACACCACCTTGCCCTCCGCGCTGCGGCCGCCGCCCTTGACGGCGACCCGCGCGCCTTCCCGGACCTCGGCGAGTTCCGTGGTCGGCACCGCGAGCTCGATCCACACCGTGGACAGGTCCGCGACGGTGTAGACATCGGCGGGGTCGCCCTCCTTGCCGACCGCGGTGCCGACGTCGACCTTGCGCTCGACTATGCGGCCGGCGATGGGCGCGCGCAGTTCATACTGGCGCAGGGTCGAGGTGTTGGGCGTCGCTTCGTCGCGCTTCTGCGCGGCCGCCACCTCGGAGGCGTTCAGGCCAAGCGCCGAGAGCTTCTGGCGGGCGAGGTCGACCCGGAGCTGGTTCTCCTGGAACACGGCCTTGGCGTTGTCGAACGCGGCCTGGGACGCCGCCGCGGACGCCAGCAGCCTCTGCTGGCGGTCGAAGTTGATCTTCTGCAGCTCGGACTGGACCATGGCGGTGAGGTAATCGCTCTTGGCGTCGGCAACCTCCCGGCTGTCGAGCACGGCGACGACCTCGCCCTTCCTGACGTCGTCGCCGAGACGCTTGCGCATCTCGGACACCGTTCCGACCACGCGGGCCGGGACGCGGGCGATGCGGTCGGTGTCGGGCGTGACCGTGCCGGGCACCAGGATGTGCCGGGAGAGCGTGCCGCCCGCCGCCTTGGCGACCCCGATGTCCTGGCTTTCGACCTGCTCGGCCGTCATCTTGACGTGGCCGTCCTCGCCCTCGGCCTCGGAATGCCCGTGCTCGCCGTCGGCGTGGCCTTCGGCCTTCGGGGCGGCCGCCTGGCCGTGGTCGTGGCCATCACCCTCGGCATGGCCACCCTGGCGGTCGGGCGCCGTCGCTTGGGTGTCGGCGCCCGGCCCGGCGGCGAAGGTGAACGTCGATGGTGGAACCCCGGCCGAGGCGAGAAGGCCGCGAACGAAGCCGGACACGGCGGGAACGGCGGCGCCCACGAGGACGCCAACGGCCACCAGGACCGCGGTGAGGAGGATGCGCATGGTGCCTGCCCATCGGGACGCCGGTGCCGTATCGGCATCCAGGTCGGTCCCGTTGCGATGACGTGAGGAAGCGGTCCCGGGGCGTTTTCGGCCCGGGGTTCAGGACGCGCGCCTTCGCGGCGTCACCTCAGGCGCGGGGGGCCTCGGCAGGCGGTCGGGGAAGATCGAGGACAGGGTCGCGTCGACCGGCGCGTAGCACGGCCGAGACAGCGTGGCGGGCGCCGCCGCGCCCGTTCCGTCGAGCGGCATGGCCACATGGCAACCGCAATGGACGTGGCAGGCAGTGCCGGGGTCGGCCTTCCGGGCAGAAGCGGGCATCAGGTCGGACGCCATGACCAGTTCCGTCCGGCCATGGTCGGGGTGGCCCTGGTGATACGCCAGGTCCTCGGCGAGGCCCGCCGTCGGGAGGGCCACCGCCAGCGCGAGGACGAACGCGAGCGCGCGGGCGGCGGTCGCCCACCACCCCGTCCATGCCCCGAAGGCCTTCTGGCGTCCCGCCGGCTTCATCGAAGTCCTTATGCGCGATTCAAGCGGTCGGCCACAAGCCACCGGGGTGCTGAACATCGTCTTCAGTCCCTGTTCAACGCCGCCTCGGCAGCTTGTCCCGATCCAAGGACTGGGAGACCGGCAATGAGACGACGCATGATCGCCCTGGCGGCGGCCGCAGCCATCCTCGCCCCGGCCGCGGCCTCCGCCCAATACTACGACGGGGGCTACGGCTATCGGCGCCCGCACGACCACGTCGAGGTCTACCGGCACGGGGACCATGACGACGTCGTCGTCGAGCATCATCATCCGCGCCGCTACGAGGACAGGTCGTTTTACGGCGAGCGGCGTCATCATCATCACCACGACTTCGACGATTGACGTCGCGGGTCCGAACGGTCCGTCTATGCGGACGTCGATGGGGTGACCGTGGATCGGGGCGTGCGGCCCCCGCCTATCCGACCATCTCCTCAAGCAGCAGCAGCAAGAGGAAGCCCGTGAAGAACATCGCGGTGACCCATGGTCGATCCTCGGTCTCGTGCGCCTCGACGAGTAGCTCCTCGGTGACGAGGTAGAGAAGCGCGATCAGGCCGAAAGCCAGGAAGCCGCCCTGGACCACGACCGGCATCGCGGCGACGGGGCCGCCGAGCAAGGCTCCGACGGGGAGCAACAGGACCAGCCCGGCGGTCGCGCCGACGACCTTCCAGCGCGATCCGCCGCCTTCGCCGAGCTCGTTGGCGACGGTCAGGCCGAGGAACAGCACCTCGATGGTGAGGGCCACCGTCAGGAGGATGCCGGCCTTGGCGCCGGCCGCGAAGGCGATGCCGAGGACGAGGCCGTCCACGAGGATGTCGATGCCGGTGACGGCCATCAGCCCGACGGGGCCTTCCAGGCGCCGTTCCAGCGTCCGGACGCCGAGCATCGCCGCGATCCCGACCCCGCCCCCGAGGACGATGGCCCAGACCGAGCCCGTGTGCTTGAGGTCGGGCAGGATCTCGCCGGCCGCGGCGGCGAAGACCACGCCGGCGGCGAAGTGCTGGACGGCGCTGACCAGGACGGGTCCCGGCCGCAGGTTGACGGCGACAGCGGCGCCGAGGATGGCCGCCGCCACGGGGATCAGGGTGTAGGCCCAGGCTTGCATCCCGACCTCAGACCACGTGATCGGGCACGAGCGAGCAGGCGTTGTCCGCGCTCGTCTCGACTTGCAGGGTGATGTGGCCGATCCCGAATCGCCCATCCATCGCGTGGGCCGCTTCCATGAGGAACGCGTCCCCCGGCGCCCCGCCCGGCATGACGAGGTGGGCCGTCAGGGCGACGTCCGTGGTGCTCATCGACCAGATGTGCAGGTCGTGGATGGCGGCGACGCCAGGCAGGCTCTGCAGGTGACCGCGGACCGCGGCCGGGTCGATGCCCGGAGGAACCGCCGCCAGCGACATCGCGAGGCTGTCGCGAAGCAGGCCCCACGTGCTCCAGACGATGACGGCGACGATGCCGAGGCTCACGACCGGATCGAGCCAGGTCCACCCGGTGTAGAGGATCACGAGGCCGGCGAGGACCACGCCCGCGGAAACGGCCGCGTCCGCCGCCATGTGCAGGAAGGCGCCGCGGATGTTGATGTCGCCCTTGGCGCCGGAGGCGAACAGCCAGGCGGTGATCCCGTTGACGAGGATGCCGACGGCGGCGACGACCATCACGGTCTTGCCGGCGACCGGGGCGGGCTCGCCGAACCGCTGGATGGCCTCCCATCCGATGGCGCCGACCGCGACGAGGAGGAACACGGCATTGAACAGGGATGCCAGGATCGAGGACCCCTTCATCCCGTAGGTGTAGCGCGCGCTCGGGGACCGCTTCGCCAGGACCGAGGCGACCCAGGCCACGACCAGGCCGAGCACGTCGGAGAGGTTGTGGCCGGCGTCCGCGAGGAGGGCCACGGAGTTTCCGAGGACGCCGTAGATCGCCTCGACCGCGACGAAGGCGAGGTTGAGGCCGATGCCGATGGCGAAGGCCTTGCCGAAGTTCGCGGGCGCATGGACATGGCCGAGGCCGCCGTGACCGTGGTCGTGGTGCTCGTGCCCGCCTTGATCATGGTCATGACCGTCGTGGTCGTGGTGTCCCGTCATCGTCGACCCTCTCGCCCCCGACCCTGCCGGGCCTCGATGCATGCGGGGGCCGTAACTCCTCTAGTCGCTGGAGGAGCAAGGCGGCGTCGAAGGGTGAAATGCCGCACCCCGCCATTCAGTGCCGCTCGCTGAGGCACTCGCCGTGGTCGGCCAGGACCTCGATGATCCGGCATTCCCGCATGTGCCCGCCGGAACACTGCTCGACCATGGCCTGGACCTCCTGCCGGAGCCCGGTGAGCCGCGCGATCCGGTCGTCGATGTCGGCGAGGTGCTTGCGGGCGATGGCGTCGGCCTCGCCGCAGGGGCGGTCGGGCTGCCCGGCGAAGTCAAGCAGGGCTTGGATGTCCTCGATCTCGAAGCCGAGCTCCCGGGCGTGCCGGATGAAGCGCAGGCGGCGCACGTCGGCCTGGCCGTAGCTGCGTCGGTTGCCGTCCGTGCGCTCCGGCCTCGGGAGCAGCCCCCGCCCCTCGTAGAACCGGATGGTCGGGACCTTCACCGCCGTGCGGCGCGACAGCTCCCCGATGGCGATGGGCCTCATGCCGCTTGCTCCTCCAGTCGCTAGAGGAAGTAGGGTCCCCCAGGCGATACGGAAGGCACCCCTCATGAGCGACGCCGCGACCCTGGACCGGATCGACGCGACCCCGACGCGCCTGCGGGTCACGGGCATGGACTGCGCCTCCTGCGCGGCCAAGGTCGAGACGGCGGTCCGGCGGCTCCCCGGCATCGAGTCGGTGGACGTGTCGGTGGCGACGGAGACCCTCACGGTCCGGCACGGACCGGGGACGAGCGCCGGGGCCATCGCCGCGACGGTGCGCGGTCTCGGCTACGGCGCGGAGGACCCGGACGCGGCCACACCTTGGGAACAGGCCGCGGATCTCCCCTGGTGGCGGGCGCCGAAGGCGCTGCTGGCATTCGCCTGCGGCGCGGCCCTGGTGCTGGCCTACGTCGTCGGCCAGGTCGCGCCCGCGACCGGGCGCTGGCCCTTCCTCGCCGCCATGGCGGTCGGGCTGGTGCCGGTCGCGCGGAGGGCCCTGTCGGCGGCCCGTTACGGCACGCCGTTCTCCATCGAGACGCTGATGACGATAGCCGCAGTCGGCGCCACCGCCATCGGGGCGACCGAGGAAGCGGCCACCGTCGTCTTCCTGTTCCTGGTCGGCGAGGTCCTGGAGGGCGTGGCCGCAGGCCGTGCCCGGGCCGGCATCCGCGGGCTCACCGGCCTCGTGCCGGACACCGCCCTACTGGAGCGGGATGGCGCGACCGAGCGGGTTCCGGCGGCGAGCCTCCGCGTCGGGGCGACCGTGCTGGTTCGCCCCGGCGACCGGGTCCCGGCGGACGGGACGGTCCTCGATGGCGAGACCGCGGTCGACGAGGCGCCCGTGACCGGTGAGAGCGTGCCCAGGCCCAAGGTGGCGGGCGACGCGGTCTTCGCAGGCACGATGAACGGGGACGGCGTCGTCCGGGTGCGGGTGACAGCGGCCGCGCGCGACAACACCATCGCCCGGGTCGTCCGGCTCGTCGAGGAGGCGCAGGAGGCGAAGGCACCGACCGAGCGGCTGATCGACCGGTTCGCCAAGGTCTACACGCCGGCCGTCGTCGCGGTGGCGGCCCTCGTGGCCGTGGCGCCCCCGCTCCTGGCCGGGGCGCCCTGGGGCGAGTGGGTCTACAAGGGCTTGGCCATCCTGCTGATCGGCTGCCCCTGCGCGCTGGTGATCTCGACGCCGGCCGCCATCGCCGCCGGGCTCTCGGCCGGTGCGCGGCGCGGTCTCCTCATCAAGGGCGGCGCCGTCCTGGAGCGCCTCGCCGCCGTGACGACGGTCGCGTTCGACAAGACCGGCACCCTGACCGAGGGCAAGCCGGCCGTGACCGACGTCGTGGCCTTCGGACGGTCCGAGCGGGACGTGCTGTCGCTCGCCGCGGCGCTGGAGGGCAGCTCCTCCCATCCGCTGGCCAAGGCCGTCCTGGCCAAGGCCGCCGAGGTCGGGGCGCCGGTCCCCCCGGCCTTCGGGGCGCAGGCCCTCGGCGGAAAGGGCGTCGCCGGCAAGGTCGGGGGCATCGACCTGTTCCTCGGCTCCCCGCGCGAGGTGGCCGCCCGCGCGCCGTTCGCGCCCGGGGAGGCGGCGCAGGTCTCCGCCCTCCAAGGCGAAGGCAAGACGGTGTCCGTGCTCCTCGCGAACGGGTCGGTGGCCGGGCTGATCGCGATGCGGGACGAACCTCGGGCCGATGCGAAGGCGGGCATCAACCGCCTCGCAGCGGAGGGCATCGGGAGCCTCATGCTGACCGGCGACAACGCGCGCACGGCCCGGGCCGTGGCCGACGCCCTCGGCATCGAGACGCGGGCGGAACTCCTGCCGGAGGACAAGCAGGGGATCGTGCGCGGGCTCCAGGCCGGCGGTGCGGTCGTGGCGAAGGTCGGCGACGGCATCAACGATGCGCCCGCGCTCGCGGCCGCCGATGTCGGCATCGCGATGGGCGGCGGCACCGACGTGGCGCTGGAGACGGCCGACGCGGCGGTCCTGCACGGGCGTGTCGCCGACGTGGCGCGCATGGTCGAGCTCTCGCACCGGACGCTGGCCAACATCCGGGCGAACATCGCCATCGCGCTCGGCCTCAAGGTGGTGTTCCTCGTCACCACCATCGCCGGCGTCACCGGCCTTTGGCCGGCCATCCTGGCCGACACGGGCGCCACCGTGCTGGTGACCGGGAACGCGCTGCGGCTGCTGCGGCTGAGGCTGGCCTAGGCATGGATGGGCCGCGGATGCGCGACCAAGTCGGGATGTCCGGCGCCCACCCGGGCCGGTTTCCGCATCGGGGCGCTCGAACCGAGCCAGACGACGCCCTTGACCTTCCCACGGTGGGAAGCCCCATCTCATCCGGACGTCATCCGAAGGAGTGCGTCATGATCCGTTTGAAGGTCGAGAAGATGGGATGCGGCGGCTGCGCCAAGTCCGTGACTGGCGCCGTGCAGGCCGTCGAGCCGAACGCAGGCGTCGAGGTCGACCTCGGGGCGAAGCTGGTCACCGTGTCGGGAACCACGGGACCTGCCGACCGGATCGCCCGGGCCATCGCAGAGGCCGGCTATCCGGCCGAGCCAGCCTGAGCCAAGCGCAACCAACCGGCGCGTTCGCCGTTACCGAGACCATCGGCTGGACTATCGCGCCGGCCCGGAATTTGGCATCCTTCATTCGTGACGTTCTGGCTCGCCCTCCGGCGACTGTTGCCGCTCCTGGCGGTCCTCAGTCTCGCCCTGACGCCGGTGACCGCTCCTGCGGCCACCGCGGGCATGCACGCCGCGATGCCGGCCGCCGTCCACGACCATCACGGCCACGCCATGCCCGATATGGGCATGGCCGACGACGGCTCCGGTCACGTCGACATGGCGGATATGGCCATGGACGACATGCCCTGCTGTCCGCACGAGAAGGCCGCCAGGCCGGATTGCGCCAAGGGCTGCCCGCTGATGGCGCTGTGCCTCGCCTCCGTCACCTCGCTCCTGCCCACGGCGGTCGTCCTCCCGGCGCCCGTCGGGAGGCGGGCGGACGTGGCCTGGCCCGCGCCATCCCCGTTCGCGAGCGTGCACGGGACGCCGCTACCCGAGCCTCCCCGAGCCTGAACCCGATGCCGCCGGCGTGAGCGCCGGCACGATGCCGCGCGCCTGCGCGCCGGCACCCATCGCGTTCAGGAGATGACACCCGTGATCAAGAACACCCTCGCGCGCCCGCTCACGGCGGCGCTGCTCGGTGCCGTGCTGTCGGTGCCGGCCCTCACCGCGTCCGCATTCGCGGACACCAAGGACTACCAGTTCCAACTTGTCCAGCCGGAGGCCAAGGTCGGCGACGCCGTCCTCGCCGTCCGGCTGGTGGACAAGCGCAGCGGCAAGCCGGTGACCGACGCCGTGGTCTTCGCCAAGCGGCTCGACATGGCCCCCGACGCCATGGAGGAGATGGCCACCAAGGTCGAGCAGGTGCCCTCGACCGAGCCCGGCATCTACCGCTTCAAGGCCCATCTCGGAATGCAGGGCCGCTGGCGCCTGTCGCTGGCCGCGAAGGTCCAGGGCGAGACCGGCACGGTCGAGGACAAGCTGATCATCCAGGCCGGGAAATGAACCGGTCCGCATGGCTCGCCGGGGTCCTCGCCGCGCTCGCGGCGGGGTCCGCCGGGTATTGGACCGGGCACGACGGTCCCGCCGTGTCCGACCTCGCGGGTCGAATGGCGGAGAGCCTGCCGATCGCGCTCGTGGACAGGGCGAGGGACGGCCTCGCTCGCCTGGTGCCGTCGGCGCCGGTGCCGGCGGCGGCCCGGCCCGCCGCCCCGTCCGGCCCGGTCGTCTACTACCGGGACCCGGACGGGAAGCCGGTCTACTCGCTCGCGCCGATGGTGACGGGGGACGGTCGGGAGTTCCGGGCAGTCCACACCAGCGAGGACGTGCGCTTCGACGTGGAGGACGCCGAGGACACGGCCAGGCCCGCCGGCATGGCGGCTCAAGACATGGGCGGCCACGGTATGGCCGGCCACGACATGGGCAAGGGCGGCATGGGCAAGGGCGGCGAAGGCGGCATGGCGGCAGGGTCGGCCGGACCCGGCCCGGGCAACCGGCGCGTCCTGTACTACCGCAACCCCATGGGCCTGCCCGACACCTCGCCGGTGCCGAAGAAGGACTCGATGGGGATGGACTACATCCCCGTCTACGCGGGCGAGGACGAGGGCGGAAACGTCGTGACCGTCTCGCCCGGCAAGGTCCAGCGGACCGGCGTGCGGACTGAGGTCGTGGACCGGCGGGTCGTGGCGCAGCCGGTGCGCGTGCCCGGCACGGTCGCCCTCGACGAGCGGCGCGTGACCGTCATAGCGACCCGGTCCGACGCCTACGTCGACCACGTCGAGAACGTCACCACCGGCGACCGCGTCCGGAAGGGCCAGGCCCTGGTCCACGTCTACTCGCCCGAGATCAACGCGGCCGCGGCCCAGTTGATCGCGAACCCCGGCTTCGACGGGGCGCGTAGAAGGCTCCAGAACCTGAACGTCTCCGAAGCCGTCATCGACGAGATGGTGCGCACCCGGACGGTGCCGATGGCCGTCACGTGGTCCTCGCCCCGGGACGGCCTCGTCCTGCAGCGGACCGCCATCGAGGGCATGAAGGCCGCCGCCGGCGACACCCTGTTTCGGATCGGCGACATCTCGACGATGTGGGTGCTGGCCGACGTGCCCGAGCGCGACCTTGCCGCGGTGCGCGTGGGCCAGCCCGTGACCGTCCGCCTTCGCTCGGCCCCGGGGAAGTCCTTTTCCGGCAAGGTCGCGGTGATTTACCCGCAGGTGAACGCCGACACCCGGGCAACGCGGGTGCGCATCGAGCTGCCGAACCCGGACGGCTCGCTGCTGCCCGACATGTACGCCGACGTCGAGATCGCCACCGGCGACGCCAAGCCTGTGGTGGCCGTGCCGGACGACGCCGTCATCGACACCGGGGAGCGCCAGGTCGTGCTCCTCGACCGCGGCGAGGGCCGTTTCGAGCCGAGGGCGGTGAAGGTCGGCGTCCGCGGCGAGGGCTACACCGAGATCCGCGACGGCGTCGCGGTCGGCGACCGGGTGGTGACGGCGGCGAACTTCCTGATCGACGCCGAGAGCAACCTGAAGGCGGCGCTGCAGGCCCTGGCGGCCCCGAAGGACGACCGGCAGGCTTTGAGCGCGGGAGGCACGCCGTGATCGCGCGCCTCATCGGCTGGTCCGCCCGCAACCTCGTCCTCGTGCTGGTCGGGACCGTGTTCGCCGTCGCCGCCGGCGTGCTGGCGCTGCGGACGCTACCGCTCGACGCCATCCCCGACCTCTCGGACGTGCAGGCCATCGTCTACACCGAGTACCCGGGGCAGGCGCCCCAGGTGGTCGAGGACCAGGTCACCTATCCGCTGACCACCGCCATGCTGACGGTGCCGCGGGCGAAGGTGGTCCGCGGCTTCTCGTTCTTCGGCGTGTCCTTCGTCTACGTCATCTTCGAGGACGGCACCGACCCGTACTGGGGCCGCTCGCGGGTGCTGGAGTACCTCAACGCGGCCGGCAGCAAGCTTCCGGCGGGCGTGACGCCGACGCTCGGACCCGACGCCACCGGCGTAGGCTGGGTCTACCAATACGTTGTCGTGGCCAAGGAGCGGACGCTCGCCGAGCTGCGCTCGATCCAGGACTGGGTCATCCGCTTCGGCGCCTCGCGCGCCGAGGGCGTGGCCGAGGTCGCGGGCGTCGGCGGCTTCGTGAAGCAGTACAACGTGGTGGTCGACCCGAACCGCCTGCGCGCCCAGGGCATCAGCCTCACCAAGCTCCGGGACGCGATCCGGTCGAGCAATGCCGACGTCGGCGGCCGCACGGTCGAGCTGTCCGAGTTCGAGTTCATGGTGCGCGGCCGGGGCTACCTGAAGGGCGTCTCCGACATCGAGAACATCGTGCTCAAGACCTCCGGCGGCACGCCGCTGCGGGTTCGGGACGTGGCCCGCGTCGAGCTCGGGCCGGACGAGCGGCGCGGCATCACCGAGATGAACGGCGAGGGCGAAGTCGCGGGCGGCATCGTCCTGCAGCGCTTCGGCGCGAACGCCCTCAGCGTCATCGAGGGGGTCAAGGCGAAGCTCGCCGAGGTGGCCAAGAGCCTGCCGGCCGGCACCGAGATCCTGCCGGTCTACGACCGCTCCCAACTCATCGACGCGGCCATCGACACCCTGCGACACCCGTTGGTCGAGGAGAGCATCGTCGTCTCCCTGGTCTGCATGGTGTTCCTCCTGCACGTCCGCAGCGCGCTGGTGGCCATCCTGATGCTGCCGGTCGGTATCCTGATGGCGCTTGCCGGCATGAAGGCGCTCGGGATCGGCGCCAACATCATGAGCCTCGGCGGCATCGCCATCGCGGTCGGCGCCATGATCGACGCCGCCATCGTGATGATCGAGAACGCCCACAAGCACCTGGAGCGGGCGCCGCCGGGCAAGCCCCGGGTCGAGATCCTGGTCGAGGCAGCGAGCGAGGTCGGGCCGTCGCTGTTCTTCTCGCTCCTCGTGATCACCGTGAGCTTCCTGCCGATCTTCACCCTGGAGAGCCAGGAAGGCAGGCTGTTCGGGCCGCTCGCCTACACGAAGACCTTCGCCATGGCGGCCGCGGCGCTGCTGTCGGTGACCCTGGTCCCGGCGCTGATGGTGCTGTTCGTACGCGGGCGGATCGTCCCCGAGCACCGCAACCCGCTCAACCGCCTGCTCATCTGGCTGTACCGGCCGCTCATCGCCGGCGTTCTGCGGGCGCGGGTGCTCACCATCCTGCTCGCCGCGGGCGTGCTGGCGGCGACCGCATGGCCGGCCCGGCAACTCGGCTCCGAGTTCATGCCCGACCTCGACGAGGGCAGCCTGCTGTACATGCCGACGACCCTGCCGGGGATCTCGGTGACCAAGGCGGCCGAGCTCCTGGCCACCCAGGACCGCATCATCAAGTCCTTCCCCGAGGTGGCCTCGGTCTACGGCAAGGCCGGGCGCGCCAACACGGCGACCGACCCGGCGCCGATGGAGATGTTCGAGACGGTCATTACGCTGAAGCCGAAGGCGGAGTGGCGGCCGGGCGTGACGCTGGCGAGCCTCAAGGCGGAGATGGACACGGCCCTGCAGTTCCCGGGCGTGTCGAACGCCTGGACGCAGCCGATCCGCGCGCGCATCGACATGCTCTCGACCGGCATCCGGACGCCGGTCGGCATCAAGGTGCTGGGCACCGACCTGAAGCAGATGGAGGGCGTCGCCCGGCAGGTCGAGGCGGTGGTCCGGAACGTGCCCGGCACGTCGAGCGCCTACGCCGAGCGGGTCATCGGCGGCTACTTCCTCGACATCACGCCGGACCGCGAGGCGCTCGGGCGCTACGGCCTGATGGTCGGCGACGTGCAGGACGTCATTGCCACGGCGTTGGGCGGCCAGGCCGTGACGAACACCGTCGAGGGCCGGGAGCGCTACACCGTCAACGTGCGCTACCCCCGCGCCTTCCGCTCGGACCCGCGGGCCATCGCCGACGAGGTGCAGGTGCCGCTTCCCGCGGGCGGCACGGTGCCCCTGCGCGAGGTCGCCAAGGTCGAGCTCACCCGGGGCCCGACGTCGATCCGCACCGAGAACGGGCAGCTCGCGGTCTACATCTTCGTCGACATCGCGGGCCGCGACCTCGGCGGCTACGTGGCCGAGGCGCGTCAGGCCGTGGCCGACGAGGTCAAGCTGCCCCAGGGCACGACGCTCCAATGGAGCGGGCAGTACGAGTACCTGGAGCGGGCCGAGGCGCGCTTGAGGATCGTCGTACCGCTGACGCTGCTCGTCGTATTCCTGCTTCTCTACCTGAACTTCCGGCGGCTGACCGAGACGCTGATCGTGATGCTGTCGCTGCCCTTCGCCCTGGTCGGCGGGGTGTGGCTGCTCTGGTGGATGGGATTCAACATGTCGGTCGCGGTGGCGGTGGGCTTCATCGCGCTCGCCGGCGTCGCGGCGGAGACCGGCGTGATCATGCTGGTCTACCTCGACCACGCCTGGGACGAGGTGCGGGCCGCGTGCGGGCGGGAGGGCCGGCCCCCGACGCGCGCGGACCTGCGGCGGGCCATTATGGTCGGCGCGGTCGAGCGGGTGCGCCCTAAGATGATGACGGTGGTCGCCATCATGGCCGGCCTCGTCCCGATTCTCTGGAGCACCGGCGCGGGGTCGGAGGTCATGCAGCGCATCGCGGTGCCGATGATCGGCGGCATGGTCTCCTCGACGGTCCTCACCCTGGTCGTGATCCCGGCGGTCTACGCACTCGTGAAGGGGTGGGGCCTGCCGCCGTCCGATGCCGTCGCGCCCGAGGCGGCGGAAGGGAACCTGCGGCTGCCCGAGGCAGCCGAGTGAGAGCGAAGGGGAGATGTCGATGAGGAGCGATACGATGCCGTCCAGGCGTGCCGTGCTCGCGGGTTTCGCGGCTGCGTTGGCCTTCGGCCGGGGCGCCCTGGCGGAGGGGCTGCCCACGGTCGCGGTGACCAAGGACCCAAGCTGCGGCTGCTGCGAGAAGTGGGTCGCCCACCTGCGCGAGGCCGGCTTCGCAGTGACGGTGACCGAGGGACCAGTGAACCCGGTCAAGGCCCGCCTCGGCGTGCCGCGGGAGCTCGCCTCCTGCCACACCGCACAAGTCGGCGGCTACGTGGTCGAGGGCCATGTGCCGGCCGGCGAGATCAAGCGGCTCCTGGCGGAGAAGCCCGTAGGCACCGGGTTGGCCGTCCCTGGCATGCCCGTCGGCTCGCCCGGCATGGAGGTCGAGGGCATGGAGCCGGACACCTACGTGGTCGTACTGTTCGGACCTGAGGGGCGAAGCGCCTTCGCGCGCTACCGCGGCGGCGAGTTGGCCTGAGCGAATTGCCAAGAGGGATCACCCTTGACCTTCCAATGGTGGGAAGTCCCATCTGGGTGGGACGTCATCCACGGGAGAGCGTCATGCATCGCTTCAAGGTCGAGAAGATGGGCTGCGGCGGCTGCGCCAAGTCGGTGACCCGCGCGGTCCTGGGCATCGAGCCGAACGCCCGTATCGAGGTCGACTTGGGCGCCAAGCTCGTGACCGTGTCCGGCGCCGCCGGCGCGCCCGATCGGATCGCCCAGGCCATCGCCGCTGCCGGCTACCCGACCGAGCCGCTGCTCGCCGCGGCTTGAAAGGCCGCGACGGCAACCAAACCTTCATCCCGGCATTCACGTCCCATACGCGGGCATGGTCCCGCCACTCGAACCGGTGTAAGCCAAACCCCATGAGCCCCGACCGGCAGATCGTGCGCCTGATGGCGGCTATGATCCTCGCGATCATCGCCTATGTCGCGCCGTCCGCCGTCCAGGCCCACGAGGGCCATGCGCACCACGGCCACCACATGGCCGCGGCCCAGCCGAAGCCGGCCGCCCCGGTCGCGAAGACCGTGGCCGTGCCGGCGAAGCCCGCGGTGCGTGCCGAGGCGCCTGCGTGGTCCAAGGTCGCGCTCGTCGCCGTCGAGATGGCGCGCATCGAGCCGACCGAGGACGGTTGCTGCCGGCCGAACTGCAAGACCCGCTGCTGCGGGACGATGGCGTGCTGCGCGACCGGTATCCTCAGCGGCCCCCTCGGACTGGCGCCGTCGCTGTTCAGGGCCGTGACGCTGCTCTCGGGCGACGTCGCCGGCCGCGCCGGCGTCGGCCCCGAGGCACTGCCTAAGCCCCCACGAACCCTCGCGTGAGATGAGGCGCGCCTGAGGCGCGCGACGCCCAAGGTGCGCCCGCCATGGCCGCGCCCGGCATCCCATCTGCCGAGGATACCGTTTCCATGTCGACCCGTCTTGCCGCCGCCCTGCGCGTGGTGGCGCTGCTCACCGCCGTCCTGGCGGGACCCGCGCTCGCCCACGAGGGCCACGACCACGGCGCCGCCCAGCCGCCCGTCTCGAAGACCATCGCCCCGCGCGGCGAGGCGCTCTCGGACACCTTCGAACTCGTCGCCATCCCGCGCGACGGCACCCTGACGCTGTTCCTCGACCGCTTCCGGACCAACGAGCCCGTGACCGGCGCGACCATCGAGGTCGAGACCCCGGCGGGGCCCAAGGTCGCGACCGCCGCGGCCGAAGGCGGCTACGCTCTGCCGGCCGCTTGGCTGTCGAAGTCCGGACGGCACGAGTTCGCCGTCACCGTCACGGCCGGCACGGACGTCGACGTCCTGCCGGTCACGGTCACCGTCCCGGACGGGAAGGCCATGGCGGGACCGGCCCCGGCCGCACCCTCGGCGGCTCCGCTGCAGTCCGCGGCGGCGCGCGTCTCGGAGGTCGCCCGAGCCGCGCGCACGCGCATCGCGGAAAAGGACCCGACCCTCCTCGCGGCGGTCGCCGTCGCGTTCCTCCTCGGCATGCTGGTGACCGGGCTCGCGCGGGGCCGCCGCAGCGCCCCGACGCTGGCGCTGCTCGCCGTCGGCATAACCCTGGTGCTGGGCACCGCCGCATTCGCGCATGGCGACGAGGACCACGGTGCCCCCGTGCAAGGCGCCGCACTGACCGAGCCGCGACAGGTCGCTCCCGGCTCATCCGATCTTGCCCAGCGCCTGCCCGACGGCTCCGTCTTCGTGCCCAAGCCGACCCAGCGCCTGCTGGTCCTGCGCACGGCCGTGACCGAGCAGGGCCGCTTCCACCGCTCGGTCGAGCTCCCGGGACGCATCATCCCGGACCCGAACGCCAGCGGGGTCATCCAGTCCTCGGTCGGGGGCCGGCTGTCGCCGCCGCCGTCCGGCATCTTCCCGCGCCTCGGCACCAAGGTGCGCAAGGGCGACGTGCTCGCGACCGTCACCCCGCCGATCCAGGCGGTCGATGTCTCGGACATGCGCCAGACCCAGGGAACCTCGACCAGCAGATCTCCATCGTCGAGCGCCGGGTCGACCGCTACAAGCGCCTCGCCCTCACCGGTGCGGTGGCCCAGACGCAGCTCGACGACGCCCTCGCCGAGCTCCAGGGCCTGCAGGACCGCCGCGCGGCGCTCGACAAGATCCGGCAGCAGCCCGAACCCCTCGTGTCGCCGGTCGATGGCGTGGTCGCGCAGGCCGCGGCGGTTGCCGGCCAGATGGCAAGCCCCGGGCAGATGGTCTTCCAGGTCATCGACCCGAACCGGCTCTGGGTCGAGGCCCTCAGCTTCGACGCCCTGACGGCGGCGCAGAATGCCACCGCCCGGCTCGCCGACGGCCGCACCCTGAAGCTCGCCTATCAGGGCTCGGGGCTCGCCGACCGCAATCAGGCCATCCCGGTTCAGTTCGCCGTCCAGGGCGACGCCTCCGGCCTGCGGGTCGGCCAGTTCGTCACCGTGCTCGCCGGCACCGACACCGAGCAGTCCGGTCTGGCGCTGCCGCGCTCGGCCGTGGTGCGCACCGGCAACGGGCAGGACGTCGTCTACGAGCACACCACCGCCGAGCGCTTCGAGGCGCGGCCGGTCCGCGTCGAGCCGCTCGACGGCGGCCGCGTGCTGGTGGCCGAGGGGGTCGGACCCGGCAAACGGGTCGTGACCCAGGGCGCCGAACTCCTCGACCAGATCCGCTGAGGAGGCTGCCGATGTTCACCTTCCTCGTCGGCCAGTCGGTCCGCAACCGCCTTCTCGTCCTCGCTTTCGCCGCGGTGCTCGTGCTCTACGGCGCCTTCACCGCGACCAAGCTGCCGGTCGACGTCTTCCCCGACCTCAACAAGCCGACCGTCACCATCATGACGGAAGCGGAAGGGTACGCGCCCCAGGAGGTCGAGCAACTCGTCACCTATCCCATCGAGACCCGCATGAACGGGCTCCCCGGCGTCACCCGGGTGCGCTCCGTCTCGGGCGTGGGGCTGTCCATCACCTACGTCGAGTTCGACTGGGGCACCGACATCTACCGGAATCGGCAACAGGTCGCCGAGCGGCTCGCCCTGGTGCAGGACCAGCTCCCCCGGGGCGTGACCCCGGTCATGGGGCCGATCTCGTCCATCATGGGCCAGATCCTGCTGGTGGCGGTGACGGGCGAGACCGCGACGCCGATGCAGGTGCGCGAGGTCGCCGACTTCACCCTCCGGCCGCGGCTGCTGACCATCCCGGGCGTCGCGCAGGTCATCCCCATCGGCGGCGAGGTGCGCCAGTTCCGGGTCAGCCCGAACCCGGCGGCCATGCGCGCGCTCGGGGTGACGAACGCCCAGCTTGAGGCGGCGCTGGCCCAGTTCGGCACGAACGCCGGCGGCGGCTTCACCGACCAGAACGCGCGCGAGTACCTGATCCGGAACATCGGCCGGACCATGAGCCTCGACGACCTGCGCAACCTCGTGGTCGCGACCGTCAACGGCACGCCCGTGTATCTGCGCCAAGTCGGAGAGGTGTCTTTCGCCGCCAAGGTGAAGCGCGGCGACGCCGGCTACATGGCCAAACCTTCGGTCATCGTCTCGGTCGAGAAGCAGCCGGACGTCGACACGGTGCGGCTGACCCGCAGCATCGAGGCCGCCCTCAAGGAACTTAATCCGACACTGCCCGGCGGGATCAAGGCCGACCAAGTCCTGTTCCGCCAGGCGGACTTCATCGAGACCTCGATCCGCAACGTCGAGCGCGTCCTCGTCGAGGCCGTGCTGGTGGTTGCGGTGGTCCTCTTCGCCTTCCTCTTGAACGTGCGCACCACGGCCATCTCGCTGCTGGCCATCCCGGTGTCGGTGCTGACGACCGCGGTGGTGTTCCACCTGTTCGGGCTGTCGATCAACACGATGACGCTCGGGGGCCTAGCCATCGCCATCGGCGAGCTCGTCGACGACGCGGTCGTGGACGTCGAGAACATCTACCGGCGCCTCGGCGACAACCGGCGGGCCGGCAACCCGAAGGGCGTGTTCCAGGTCGTGGTGGAGGCCTCGAACGAGGTCCGCTCCGGCATCGTCTACGCGACGCTGATCATCATCCTGGTGTTCGTGCCGCTGTTCGCCCTGTCGGGCATCGAGGGCCGGCTCTTCGCGCCCCTGGGGCAGGCGTACATCATCTCGATCCTGGCGAGCCTGCTCACCTCCATCACCCTGACCCCCGTCCTGGCCTCCCTGCTGCTGCCGGGCCTGAAGAACTTGGAGGAGCACGACAGCCGCTTCCTGAAGGCGCTCAAGCGCGGAAACGCCGCCCTCCTGCGGGTCGCCTTCCGCCACAAGGGTCTGCTGGTCGGCACCGTCGCGGTGGCGGTGCTCGCCGCGGGGGTGGCGGCCTGGAACCTGCCCCGGGCCTTCCTGCCGCCGTTCAACGAGGGCTCGTTCACGGTCAACATGACCTTCAACCCCGGCATCTCGCTGGCCGAGAGCAACCGGGTCGGGCTGATCGCGGAAAGACTGCTGCTCGACATCCCCGGCGTGAAGGCGGTGGGCCGCCGGACCGGCCGGGCCGAGCTCGACGAGCACGCCGAGGGGGTCCACGCCTCCGAGATCGAGGTGGCGTTGGACGAGGGCGCGAAGCGTCCGAAGGAGGCCCTCGTCGCCGACATCCGTGGCCGCCTCGCCGCCCTGCCGGTCGCCGTCAACGTCGGCCAGCCGATCTCGCACCGGCTCGACCACATGCTCTCGGGCGTGCGCGCCGAGATCGCCCTGAAGGTGTTCGGCGACGACCTGGACGCTCTCCGCCGCGTGGCCAATTCCCTCCGCGACCGAATGGCCGCGATTCCCGGCCTCGCCGACCTGCAGGTCGAGCGGCAGGTGCGCATCCCGCAGCTTGAGGTCCGCGTCGACTACACCCGGGCGGCCCTCTACGGCGTCCAGCCGGCAGCGGTCGTCGAGCAGATCAGCCGCCTCTCGAACGGGCGCGTGGTCTCGACCGTGGTCGACGGCGTGCGCCGCTTCGACGTGGTGCTGCGCCTATCCGAGGACCGCAGGACCACCGCGGGGCTGGGCGACCTGCTCCTAGAGACGCCCTCGGGCTGGGTGCCAGCTCGGCAGGTCGCCGACATCCGCGAGACGGACGGGCCGAACCAGATCCTGCGCGAGAACGCCCGGCGCCGCATCGTCGTCCAGGCCAACACCGACGGCGGCAGCGACATGGCGACCATCGTGGCCGCCATCCGCGAGGCGGTGGCGAAGGAGCCGCTGCCGCCGGGCTTCTTCACCAGCCTGGAGGGCACCTTTCAGGCGCAGGAGGAAGCGAGCCGGACCATCGCCGCACTCTCGGCGCTGTCCCTGGCCCTGGTCTTCGCGATCCTGTTCAGCCGGTACCGCTCGGCCGCCCTGGCGCTCATCATCATGGGCAACGTGCCCCTGGCGCTGATCGGCTCGGTGGCGGCCCTGTGGCTCGTCGGGCAGCCGCTGTCGGTGGCGTCGATGATCGGCTTCATCACGCTGACCGGCATCGCCGCGCGCAACGGCATCCTCAAGATCAGCCACTACCTGAACCTGTCGCTGCACGAGGGCGTGCCGTTCGGGCCCGATCTCGTGGTGCGCGGCAGCCTGGAGCGGCTGACCCCGGTGCTGATGACGGCCCTGTCGGCAGGGGTGGCGCTGGTGCCGTTGCTCTACGACGCCGCGAGCCCCGGCAAGGAGATCCTGCACCCGGTGGCGGTGACGATCTTCGGCGGCCTCGTCAGCGCGACGCTGCTCGACACCTTCCTGACCCCCGTCCTGTTCCTGCGCTTCGGGCGCAAGCCGCTGGAGCGGCTGCGAGCCCTCCACGCCGAGGCGCCGGCCCACCCATCCCCGGACGGCGCGCGACCGCGCCCGGTCGAGGCCTACTGACCCGCACACCCCTGGAGACCCGAGATGATCCTATCGAGAGTGACCCTGGCAGCCGGCCTGCTCGCCGCGACGGCGGCCTACGCCCATGAGACCGCCGGCCAGCACGGCGGCCGGGTGACGGACGCCGGCAAGTTCCACGTCGAGCTCGTCGCCAAGGGCGAGACCGTCGACGTGTTCCTGTCCGACGAGGGGCAGAAGCCGGTCCCCGCGGCCGGCTTCAAGGGTACGGCCATCCTCGTCGTCGGCGGCAAGCCAGCCCGCGTGCCCCTGGGGCCCGCCGACGGCAACCGCCTGACCGGCAAGGCCGCGGCGGCGCTCGGCGACAGCCCGAAGGGCGCCGTCCAGCTCACCGGCCCGGACGGCGCCACCGCCAGCGGCAAGTTCAACTGACCCCGACCCCTAAGCAGGAGGCTCCCTCAATGAAGACCTTCACCACCACCGCCGCCGCCGCGGCCCTTGCCTTCGCCCTCGCGGGCGCGACGGCCGCTCACGAGATGAAGGGCGGCGAGCACATGGACCATGCCGGTCATCATCCCGTGCCGGCGGCCACGTCCCAGACGGACACGCCCGCGACCAAGGCCTTCCGGGACGTCGACGCCGAGATGCACCGGAACATGGACATCCGCTACTCGAACGACGTCGACGTCGATTTCGTGCGCGGCATGATACCTCACCACAAGGGGGCCGTCGCCATGGCCAAGGTCGCCCTCCAGTATTCCAAGGACCCCGAGATCCGGAAGCTGGCCGAGGAGATCATCAAGGCCCAGGACGTCGAGATCGCGCAGATGGAGGCGTTCCTCAAAAGAAGGGCGCCAACTGAGCCGTCGCCTACGCGTGTAGGCAGACTTCCCAGATACGCGATGTGGCAGAGTATTATTTTCTGAACGCTTCCGCGTCCGACGGGCTTAATGTCCAGACATAGGCGGGCTGACTTTAGTAATACTTGGTCAGTATTACAGTCGTGCCGAAATCCTCGTTACGAATGGACGGAGAAATTGGATGCACCAGATGTCTAGCGAGATGCAATCCTGCATCGATGAGTGCCTGCGCTGCTACCAGGCCTGCCTGGGCATGGCCTCGAACCACTGCCTTCCGGCAGGCGGCAAGCACGTCGAGCCGGGGCATTTCCGGCTGATGATGGCCTGCGCGGAGATGTGCCGGACCTCGGCGCACCTCATGCTGATCGGCACCCCCGAGCACAAGCACACCTGCCGCGCCTGCGCCGAGGTCTGCGAGGCCTGCGCGAGGAGTTGCGAGCAGGTCGGCGACATGGACGACTGCGTCCGGCAGTGTCGGGCTTGCGCCGAGAGCTCTCGGAAGATGGCGGCGTGAGCGGTCGCCCCGACGCCCGCTCCTCAACGCCCGGCGCGGACCTCGCCGCGCGACGCGGACGGCGCGGGCGCCGTCGCGGCGGGGTTCGGGTGGCAGGCCGGGGCGTCCGCCCCGGTCTCCAGGCTAGCGATGATCGGGCAGTCCGGTCGCCCGTCGCCGTCGCAGGCGTCGGCCAGAGCGCGCAGGGCGTCGGCCATCTCATTGAGTTGGCGGGCGCGCTCCTCCAGTTCCCGGACGTGAGCCTTGGCGATGGCCTTCACGTCGGCGTTGCTCCGGCCAGGGTCGCTCCAGAGACCGAGCAGCACCCTGATGCGCTCCAGGGAGAAGCCGAGGTCCCGTGCGTGCCTGACGAAGCTCAGCCGGTGCAGGTCGGCGGCGCCGTAGTCCCGGTAGCCGCTGTCCCGCCGGTCGGCAGGCGGAACGAGGCCTATGCTCTCGTAGTGGCGGATCATCTTGGCCGAGACCCCGGAGGCCCGAGCGGCCTGGCCGATGTTCATGACGAACCCCGTGTTGACCTTACTATGATGGGAAGGTTCACAACCCTCTGCAACCCTTGATGATCGATCCCGCCCGCCGCCCTGAAACGGGAGCGCGCAGGGCGGGACCGGCCAGCCTCTCGTCCGGAGCATCCGATGCAAGCCACCGCTGCACGCAAGGCCGTCCTCTATCGGATGGTCACGCCCGAGCACACCTGCCCCTACGGCCTGAAGGCCAAGGACCTCCTCGAACGCCAGGGCTTCGAGGTCGAGGACCATTTCCTCACGACCCGCTACGAGATCGACCGGTTCAAGGACGAGCACCAGGTCAAGTCGACGCCGCAGACCTTCATCAACGGCGAGCGCGTCGGCGGCTTCGACGACCTGCGGCGCCACTTCGGCAAGGCCGCGAACGACCCGAACGCCACCACCTATACCCCCGTCATCGCTGTGTTCTCGATGACGGCGCTGATGGCGCTGGCGGCGAGTTACGCGGTGTACGGCACACCGCTGACGATGCGTGCCGCCGAGTGGTTCATCGCCTTCAGCATGTGCGTGCTGGCCCTCCTGAAGCTGCAGGACGTCGAGAGCTTCTCGTCGATGTTCCTGGGCTATGACCTGCTCGGCCAGCGCTGGGTGCGCTACGCCTACGCCTACCCGTTCCTGGAGGGCATCGCCGGCGTCCTGATGGTGGCGGGCGCCCTGAACTGGATCTCGATTCCCGTGGCGCTGTTCATCGGCACGATCGGCGCAGTCTCGGTGTTCAAGGCGGTCTACGTCGACAGGCGCGACATCAAGTGCGCCTGCGTCGGCGGGTCGAGCAAGGTGCCGCTCGGCTTCGTCTCGCTCACCGAGAACGTGATGATGGTCGCCATGGCCGTCTGGATGCTCGCCGTCCACCATTGAGCCGACCGGTGCGGGCCCCGTCCTTCTTCCCCGACCTCGTCCGCGAGCCGCACCCTGTCGCGGCAGCGGCGACGGCGGGCTACTTATCGGCCGTCGACGGGATGTTGCCGGGTTTCGTCGCGGGCTTCCACGTGCTCGGCTCCGCGGCGCTCGACGACTTCGTGCCCGGACGATGCGACCTGGATTTCGTCGCCGTCCTCTCGCGCCGGCCCGACGCCGGGGAACTCGACCGGCTCGCCGAACTGCATGGAAGGATGTCCTCGGCCGGCGGACCCGCGCTCGACGGCATCTACGTCGCCGGGCCGGATCGCATCGAGCCCGAGGCGGAGGGGCCCTCGGTCCGGGAAGGGCGCTTCGAACCGCGATCCCGGCACCGTCGGCGCCCGGTGGACAGGCTTGCCCTCGCCGAGCATGCGCTCACCCTGCGCGGGCAGGCCCCGCCCTGGCGGGACGTGCCCGAGCTCGACGGCTGGGCGTTGGCGGCGTTCGACGTCCTGCGGGAGTCGGCCGGCTCCATGGAGGTGGACGAGGCCGTCCTGGGTGCCTGCCGGCTGCATTACCTCCTCGCGGTCCGGCGCATCCCGTCGAAGTCCGAGGCCGGCCTTTACGGGCTAATCGCCTTCGAGGAGCGCTGGCGGCGCATCGTCGACGAGGCCCTGCGCATGCGCCGCGAGCCCCGTGCACCGACCCTGTACGCGGACCGGGACGAGCGTCGCCGGGACGCGCTTGCCTTCGTTGGGGTGGCGGCGGAGGACGGACTGTCCCTGGCCTGAATACACCCCCGGGGTTCCGGCGGCGCGTCCGAGCGCCTATCTTGGCCGTCGCAGCACGGACCCGAGATGAGCGAACCGGACGATAGGCACGGCGGCGTGGCCGTGGACCATACCCGCCAGATCGCGCGCCTGCGGCGCATCGAGGGGCAGGTCCGCGGCCTGCAGCAGATGATCGAGAACGGTCGCTACTGCGTCGATGTCGCCCATCAGGCCGATGCCGTCATCGCGGCCCTCCGGCGCGTGCAGTCCGACATGCTGCGCGACCACATGCAGGCGCTCGTCCAAGCCGCGCTCACTGGGAACCTGCCCGAGGAGGAGCGCCGGCGGCTCGCCGACGAGATGAGTCGCCTCGTCGCCAAGGTGGTCTGACGGGCCGGGGGCCACCCGTGGTCGGCGCTCAGGCCAAGCCATGGGCCTGCATCGCCGTTATCACCTGACCCAGCGTCAGGAAGGTGCACTCGTAAACGGTGCCATCGGCCATGGTGATGGTCGTGTCAGGCAGGGGGCCGCCCTGGACGAGGGTGCCTCCGTCCACCTTCGCCACCTGTCGGAGGTCGACCGTCTGCGCGGAGCCGTTCGTGAGCAGGACCGTGTGGTGGATCGGATGCAAGGCTGGTCTCCGGTCATGGGCGGCCGCAGCCGAGGCTCGGCCATGCCGCGCAGATGGTTGGTCCCACCCCGCCTGTCCATCCTGCCGGCACGTGACGGTTCTGCCACGGTCGATGGCAAACGTCGCTCATCCCGGGCTGGGAGGTCGTTGCCCCCTATCCGTCGAGCCTCCGGGAAAATACCCATTGGGGGTATAAATCGAGGGAGGGCGGCATGATCGGACGGCGAAGCTTCCTGGCCGGGGCGCTCGCGGCGGCCGGCTCGCCCTTGGGCGGCACGGCCGCCCGGGCGCTCGGCGGCATCGAGCAGCGCAACGAAGTCAGCTTCCTTAGGGGACCCTACAACCTCGCCTTCTACTACCGGCTCAACAAGGCGTACCGCATCGGGGCCGGGATGCACTTCTTCCACTCGAAGCAGCATGACCTGCTGCAGCTCACCCGCTTCGAGGACCATGCCGCGGTCGACGCCCGTTTCGCGCGCGAGGCCCGGGAGTGGCTGCTCGACCCGCCGGCCATCGAGCCGGAGATGCCGTACTACTCCAACTACGTCGACCGGGCGATGCACACGCTGTTCCGGACCATCGACTGGACGCACATGCATCACGAGCAGACCTACGACGTGATGGCGTTCCGCGAGATCGCGTGGGCCGAGAAGAAGGCGTGGACCGACCGCGCGGTCAAATACTACCTCACGATGCAGACGCCGGGCGTGCCCCGCAGCGTCGCCCCGCTGGAGCTGACCATGCGGCGGGCCGGCATCATGATGAAGCCCTACTTCAACTACTTCAGGAACTTCTATCCGCTCGACCAGGGACTGTTCTACGTCGCCCACTGGTGGCACCCGGCCGCCTACGAGACGCAGATGATCTCGGGCAACCGCGACCAGGAGGTCGCCATGTCCCAGACCATCGACCTGATGTACCGCGAGGTCATGCCGGACCGGCCCGGCCGCATGCTGCTCTCGCGCGAGATCATGCCGCGCTACGCCCGGATGAGCCCGGAGAGCGCGAACATCTTCGACAACCTGCACATGCTGCACGGCATCGCCTACTCGATCCTCGCCTACAAGGGCTGGTCGGTCGAGGAGAAGCGGGCCGAGATGTACCGGGTCATCGAGGCCATGGGCTACCAGCCCGGCGACGAGGCCTACACCCGCAAGTTCCGCGAGCCGCATCCGAATTTCGACCCGAGGACCTATCCCGCCTGGGTACGCTCGCCCCAGGGCGCCATGGGCATGATCATGATGGACATGCTCATGGAGATGCTGCCGATGATGTACCCGGGCGGCCTCTCGAAGGCGCAGCGGGCCGCCGTCATGCGGCAGGCGATGATGAACGGCCGGCTCGAAATCGAGCCCGGCGAGGTGCCCGGCTCGCTCCGCGACGCCCTGATGCAGGTCGCGCCCGGCATGATGACGATGCCAGGGTCGACCGAGCCGGGCGAGGCTCCGGCGATGATGGTCGAGCACATGGTCCAGGCCTGGAAGGCCAAGGCCGCCCGCATGCCCGACGTCGCCCCCATCGACATGTCGGTCGAGCCGAGCCTCGGCCCGGCCCGCGTCGCCGCCCGCTGAGGAGACGCCCGATGTCGACGACCACGCGCGCCGCGCTCGCGGCCTTCCTCGCCCTTTCCGCCGGCCGGGCCTTCGCCGCCGACCACTCCAACCTGGAGGAGGGGCTGCCCGTCACCATCGAGGACGCCTACCCGATCAAGGAGAACGGCCTCGAAGCTCAGTCCTACTTCCAATACAACCGCATCCGGAACGACCCGCGCGGCGCCAGCAGCCTAATGGCGGTGCCGCGCCTTGAATGGGGCGCCTTCAAGAACTTCCAGCTCTCGGTCGAGGCCCCGTATCGGCTCGGCAACGCGAGCGACACCGACCAGGGCGAGTTCCGGGCGCAAGGCTTCTACAACTTCAACCAGGAAGGGCTGGTCCTGCCTGCCATGGCAGTCGCGCTCGGGGTGAACACGCCCTACGGCCGCATGGCGGGGGGACCGAGACCGAGTTCAAGTTCCTGGCGACGAAGTCGCTCGGCACGCCCGACCCGGAGGGGTTGTCCCCCTATTCCTACGTGCCGCGCCAGGTCCACTTCAACGCGTCGTGGTTCCACAACTACGACCCGACCACCGGCCGGGATGCCGAGAGGCGCGACCGCTACCGGGTCGGCGTCGCTTACAGCCAGCCGGTCTCCAACAGCGTGGTGCTGGTTGCCGACGTCTACCGCGAGACCGACCGGGAGCGCGGCCGCGCGGTCAACCTGGCCGAGGTCGGCGCCCGCTACATGGCGACGCCGCAGACGGTGCTGGTCGGGGCAGTCGGCGTCGGCTTCGGCGGCGACCGCCGCCAGGACTTCCGGGTCACGGCCGGCCTGCAGCACTCCCTGAGCTTCCCCTATTCCTGGGACCCGCCCCGCTGATCCTCGCCCCGATGTGACGGGAGGGTCGCGAAGCGCTCGGGAACCCTACCCCTGGGGGTATGTTGCACCGACGTCTCTGAGGGGTGCCGTATGTTTCCCGAGTGGTTCCACGTCCTGTCCATCTGCGCCCTCTTGCTGGGGGCGGCGTGCTCGCTGCTGCTATCCGTCCAGGTGATCCGGCATCCGCAGCACATGACGGTGATGAACGTCGTCTGGCCGGTCTGCGCCCTGTTCGGCACGTTCGCCGTGGTCTGGGCCTACTTCCGCTACGGCCGGCTCGCCACGATGGAGGCGCATCACCACGCGATGGAGCGGGACGAGAAGCCCCCGAACATGACCGCCACGCCGTTCCCGGTGATGGTCGGCAAGGGCGCGCTCCATTGCGGCAGCGGTTGCATGCTGGGCGACGTCGCCGCCGAGTGGTTGGCCTTCCTAGTGCCGGCGGTGGCGGTCTGGTTCGGCTGGCACTCACTCTTCGAGGAGAAGATGTACGCGGTCTGGGTATTGGATTTCGTGTTCGCCTACGCGCTCGGCATCGTCTTCCAGTATTACGCCATCGTGCCGATGCGGGGGCTCTCGCCCGGCGAGGGGTTGGTCGCGGCGGTCAAGGCCGACACCCTGTCGCTGATCTCCTGGCAGGTCGGCATGTACGGCTTCATGGCGCTGGCCCAGTTCTACCTGTTCCCGCACCTGGCGGGGCAGCGGGCCCCGGTGAACTCGGCCGAGTTCTGGGCCGCCATGCAACTCGCCATGGTCGCGGGATTCCTGACCAGCTATCCGGTGAACTGGTGGCTCGTCAGCTCCGGCATCAAGGAACGCATGTGAGGGGCGGCGCCAGCGGGGCCATCGCGCAACCTTACCCCGTATATTCGATGTCCGTGCCGCCTTTGGTCACTGGGATGGGAGACCGCAGGCGTCGAAACCCTCAGGAGCCCGGTCATGTCGGACAGCACCGCCCCTGGCATCCACGCGCACGACAGCCACGGCCGTCATGCCGGGCACGACCATGCACATCATGGGCATGACCAACACGCCATGCCGGCTCCGGAGGGGGAATGGTCAGGGATCCCGTCTGCGGGATGACGGTGGACCCGCACACCGCGAAGCACCGGGCCGAACACGCCGGCCGGCCGTACTACTTCTGCTCGAACGGCTGCCAAACCAAGTTCGAGGCCGACCCTGGCCGCTACCTCGCCCCCGGGCAGGCCGCCGGGGCCGAGCCCGTCCCCGAGGGCACGATCTACACCTGCCCGATGCACCCGGAGGTCAGGCAGGTCGGGCCCGGGTCATGCCCGATCTGCGGGATGGCGCTTGAGCCGGTCCTGATCGGCGCGGACGAGGGACCGAGCGCGGAACTCGTCGACATGACCCGCCGGTTCTGGATCGGGCTCGTCCTGACCCTACCGGTGTTCGTGCTTGAGATGGGCGGTCACCTGTTCGGCCTGTCGGAGCGTCTCGGCCAGCAGACCTCCAACTGGATACAGTTCGCTCTCGCGACCCCGGTCGTGCTCTGGGCCGGCTGGCCGTTCTTCGTGCGCGGCTATCGGTCCGTGGTCTCTCGCAGCCTGAACATGTTCACGCTGATCGCGCTCGGGACGGGGTGGCCTGGGCCTACAGCGTCGTCGCCACCGTCGCGCCCGGGCTCTTCCCGGAGGCCCTGCGCGGGCACGGCGGGGCGGTGCCGGCCTACTTCGAGGCGGCCGCGGTCATCACGGTGCTGGTCCTGCTCGGGCAGGTCCTGGAGCTCCGGGCCCGCGAGAGTACCGGCGGGGCCCTCCGTGCGCTGCTCGACCTCGCGCCGAAGACCGCCCGCCGCATCCGACCGGACGGCAGCGACGAGGAGGTGCAGCTCGACGCCATCGGCGTCGGCGACCGCCTGCGCGTGCGCCCGGGCGAGAAGGTGCCGGTCGACGGCGCCGTCGTGGAGGGCCGCAGCTCCGTCGACGAGAGCCTGGTGACGGGGGAATCGATGCCGGTCACCAAGGAGGTCGGCGCCACCGTCATCGGCGGCAGCCTCAACCAGTCCGGCTCGCTCGTCGTCGAGGCGACCAAGGTCGGGCGCGACACCATGCTGGCCCGCATCGTCCAGATGGTCGCCGAGGCCCAGCGCTCGCGCGCTCCCATCCAGCGCCTCGCCGACCAAGTCGCCGGCTGGTTCGTTCCGGCGGTCATCGGCGTGGCGGTGCTCGCCTTCGTCGCCTGGATGGCTTTCGGCCCCGAACCGCGCTTCACCTTCGCACTCCTGGCGGCGGTGGCCGTGCTCATCATCGCCTGTCCCTGCGCGCTCGGGCTCGCCACGCCGATGTCGATCATGGTCGGCGTCGGCCGCGGCGCCCAGGCCGGGGTCCTCGTCAAGAACGCCGAGGCCCTGGAGCGCATGGAGAAGGTCACCACGTTGGTGGTCGACAAGACCGGCACGCTGACGGAGGGCAAGCCGGCGGTGACGCGGGTGGTGACGGCGGCCGGCTTCGACGAGGCCACCGTGCTGCGCCTTTCGGCGAGCGTCGAGCGCGCGAGCGAGCATCCGCTGGCCGTGGCCATCGTGAAGGCGGCCGGCGAACGCGGCATCGCGACCGCGTCCGTCGAGGACTTCGACAGCCCGACCGGCAAGGGGGCGCTCGGCACCGTCGAGGGCCGCCGCGTGGCGCTTGTCAACGCGGCCTTCCTGCGCGAGCAGGGCGTGGATGTGTCCGCCCAGGCGGCCGAGGCCGACACGCTGCGGCGCGACGGCGCAACCGCAATCTTCGCCGGGGTCGATGGACGCGTGGCCGGCGTCATCGCCATCGCCGACCCGGTTAAGGCGACGACGGCCGAGGCGCTCGCGGCGCTCCGGGCCGAGGGCATCCGGGTCGTGATGCTGACCGGGGACAACCGCACGACCGCGGAGGCGGTGGCGCGCCGGCTCGGCATCGAGGAGGTCGAGGCCGAGGTGCTCCCCGACCAGAAGGCCGCCGTGGTCGAGCGGCACAAGTCGGCAGGTCAGGTGGTCGCCATGGCCGGCGACGGCGTCAACGACGCCCCTGCGCTCGCGGCCGCCGACGTCGGGATCGCGATGGGGACGGGGACGGACGTGGCCATCGAGAGCGCCGGCCTGACGCTGCTCAAGGGCGACCTTCTCGACATCGTGCGGGCGCGGCGGCTGTCGCGGGCGGTGATGGGCAACATCCGCCAGAACCTGTTCTTCGCCTTCATCTACAACGCGGCCGGCGTGCCGGTGGCGGCGGGCGTCCTCTACCCGTTCCTCGGCATCCTGCTCTCGCCGATCATCGCGGCGGCCGCCATGGCGCTCTCCTCGGTCAGCGTGATCGGCAACGCCCTACGCCTGCGGGCGACGAGGCTCGACCCCTAGTCTGCCCCCTAGAAGCACTCGGCTTCCTGCTCGAACGGGTCGCGCGAAGGGATGGCTGTCGGCGTCGTTCGAGGGTCAGCGGCCGGCCATGCGGTTGTAGACCGGCACGAACAGCAAGGCCGCGAGCCAGGCCGCGACGGCGCTGCCCAGGACGCCCTCCACGAACGTCCGCGGGATGTTGTCCGGCTCCGACGCGAACAGCTTGATCCAGGCGTGCGATCCGCCGCCGGCGGGCCAAACGAACGACAAGACGAAGCAGATCAGGAACAAGCCGACCAGGGCGCAGGTCAGGCCCCAGCCAGCCGCAATGAGGTTGATGGGCGTGTTCGACCGAACGCCGGCAGGTATGCGGTCCGAGGTTAGCGTGGCCATGATGGCCTCCAGGTTCTGTTCTGTGACTCGACCCTGCGCTCGACCACCCGCTGCTGGTTTGATCTGGCTCATCGGAGCTGAGGCGAGGAGAGCGCCTGAATGGCGAGCCCGGAGGCGTCACTCAGCCCGGACCGCTTGATTCAAATCAATGTAGTCTTGCATCGAGGCGCGCCTAATGGAAGGACGATAAAACATCGTTCTAATAATTGGAGGATTCCGCCATGAGAACCGAAGCTATTGCCGTTGCCGTCGGAGTTGTCATGTTTGCTGGGCTGCCAAGTTATGCCCTTGCCGGGTGGCAGGAGAGTGTCCCCCACGATTTCGTACCCCAGTCGCACCACAGGATGCGGCAATACAAGGAGCGGCAGTACCAGAAATCGTTGGATGCACCCCGGACAACCGGCTCGGTTAAATACGCGCCGCGCCGCCCTGCTGCTCGTCAGCCGACACAGCCTGGCAGAAGCTACTGAGGCAATGGGGCGCTCGGCGTCGCGTTGAGCCACGGATGCCGTCGGGGGAAGTGGAGAAGGTGCGGGAACGGCATCCAGTCACCATCGTGAGCTCAGGCAGGCGACGCAGGTTTGACCTGGCTCAAGGCCGGCATTTCCTCACGTCGGCATGCTTCCGGAAGAAGAGAGGGCCAGCCCGTGCATGACACGTCCTCCGCTTACGGCTTATGGGGCTACGCGCTCCTCAACGCGGCGATCTTCATCGGCTTCGCCTTCAGCTTCGCGAAGCCCGTGACGTCCCGCGACTGGCGCCCCTTCGGGGCCTTCAGCGCCTTCGTGGTCGCGCTCTTCGCCGAAATGTACGGTTTCCCTCTGACCATCTACGTGCTGTCCGGCTGGCTGCAGTCGCGCTTCCCCGGGGTCGACTGGTTCTCGCACGATGCTGGGCACCTCCTGGAGATGATGTTCGGTTGGAAGGCGAACCCACACTTCGGGCCCTTCCACGTCCTCAGCTTCGCGCTTATCGGCGCCGGCTTCTGGCTGACCGCCGCCGCCTGGAAGGTGCTCTACGCGGCCCAGCGCGAAGGACGGCTCGCGACTGGGGGAGCCTACGCCTACGTGCGGCATCCCCAATACGTCGGGTTCGTCCTGGTGCTGCTCGGGTTCCTCGTGCAGTGGCCGACCCTGCTGACCCTGGCGATGTTCCCCCTCTTGGTGGTCATGTACGTGCGCCTCGCCCGCAGCGAGGAGCGCGAGGCCCTGGCCGCGTTCGGCGATAGCTACCGGGCCTACATGCGGCGCGTGCCGGCCTTCTTCCCGCGCTGGGCCACCCTGATGGGTCGGCCGCCGGCCCAGGCATGACCTGTCCCCACCGGAGGATGACCATGGACGAGGCACCCGCCACCCGGCACGCTCAGGGCAAGTTCCCGGCCTTCGTCGGCTCCCTGCCGGGTCTGCTGGTTACGCTCGCGCTCGCGGCGCTCGGCGCCTACCTGCTCGCGACCCATACGGGGCATGTCCTCTGGGCGCTGCCGTACCTGCTCCTGCTCGCCTGCCCGCTCATGCACCTCTTCATGCACCGGGGTCACCGCCATGATGTCCGGCATGATGGGTGACGGCGGCTGGATGATGGGCGGCATGGCCGTCCTCGGCCTGCTCGTCCTCGGCGCCCTGATCCTGGCAATCGCCGCCCTGCTCAAGTACCTCCTGCCGTCGTCCGGCCGGGACTGAGCTGACCCGCGCGTGCGGATGCGCAGCCAACTCCCAAAAGAGGTGCCGTGGAATTCCAGAAAACGAGCGATCAGGCCGCCGGCTTGGCTCGTACAGCCTTCGGAGGAAGCTTGCCATTGATCAGGCCGTAGCGACCATCCGGCAGCCTGCAGAGGCGGTGCTCGGGGTTCCGGACCCGGTAAGCCAGCTTCTCTTCCAGTTTCTCGGCGTCGATTTTCTGGAATGAGTGCGCTGCCATGGCCATCGTGTCGGCATCGATGGCCTCGAACATCTCCGCTAGCGTCATGGGGCCCTTGCGCCCGATCTCGACGCACAGTTCCCGAACCACCCGGTCCCAGAAGAAGCGCGAGGTGGCTGCGGGGCCACCCCGCTTCCTGCCTCCGTCCTCGGACCTGGGCGGCCCCGACACGGTGGCTTCGGCGACGACCGCCGGTGCCGGTCGCAATGCGGCGATCTCCTCGCGTAAGGATCGGTTCTCCGCGGCGAGCCCCGCCATCTGTTCCTCAAGCCGCCCGACGAGACGCTCCATCTGGGCCATGACGGCCAGGGCATCCGGCGTTGCAGGTGCCGCCTCTTGCCTGGCCGTGGCCAGCTCCTCGGCGGCCTTCATCGTCCGGGATGCGAAGATGGCCAGCGCTTTCTCCATCTTATCCGACATTCTGAGTGCCGCGAGGTGGCCCTTGTATCGGCGGCGGTCTTTCCAATTGGAGAGCAGCTTGTGCAGGTCCCGGTAAGAGGCGCCCTTGCCGTCGTCCTGGCCCGGCCCCGTGTTGTGCTCTCGGAGCGCCGCCTGGACCGACGAGTAGGAGACTAACTCGCCCTTCTCGACGAGGTTGTCGGCCAGGGTGTCGATGAGGGCTTGGTCGTTCATCGCGGGCGGCTCGTCGGGTGACGCCCATCCTGGACCCAACCCGATGAACAAGCCGCCTACCGCGGTGTCACGCCGCCGCACCGAGCGCAGCGATCGGGGTCCAGCTCGCTCCTGGACGGGCATGGAGGCGCCGACGGCAGTCAAGAGACCTCCGCCACATATGCGTTCGTTTCCTCGACAGGATCGCTCGTCCTACGCCAACTTCACGTTCGCATTGCAGCTTGGGCTCGATGGTGTACGCCCATCACCACCGATCCTCGCCTTCGGGATCTGCCGGTCCCCCGATGTCATCCGGGGCGCGTACATGCTCTAGCCGCTGGAGGAGCAATGGGACGTCGAGGCGCAGGGTGCCGCACTCTGCCAAGTCAGTGACGCTCGTTCAGGCACTCGCCGTTATCCGCGAGAACCTCGATGATCCGGCATTCGCGGACGGGACCACCCGAGCATTGCTCGACCATGGCTTGGACCTCCTGCCTAAGACCGGTCAGACGCGCGATGCGGTCGTCGATATCGGCGAGGTGATCGCGCGCGATGGCATCTGCCTCACCACAGGGGCGCTCCGGATGGGCGGCGAGATCGAGCAGGCTCCTGATCGCCTCCACCTCGAACCCAAGCTCCCGCGCATGCCGGATGAAGCGCAGGCGCCTCACGGTATCGTCGTCGTAGGTCCGGCGATTGGTCTGGGTCCGCTCAGGCGCGGGTAGCAGCCCGATAGACTCGTAGAAGCGAATGGTCGGGACCTTCACCCCGGTCCTATCCGACAGCACGCCGATTGCGAATGGCTTCATCGCCCCTCCAATCCTCCAGTGGCTAGAGACCTATGCCGGCGGCGGGGCGTTGGAAAGGCGCATACCAAGCCGGTCAACAGCCCTGCGCCGATCGTGGACATGGAACAACCTGCCTCGGCCCGAAGGACCCACTCGCGGTATTTCGTGCCCGTTCTCAGAATTGTCGCGTTCGCCGGCAGCGCGCAGGCATATCGATGCACGCGACCGAGGCGCAGCCTGGAGAACACGAAAAAACGGGAAAAGTCTTGCGCCTCAGGATCCTACTTGTAGAATCTTAGCTGGCGCTGAGTCGCGCGCAGATGACGCCAGTCGAAACTTATGTGGCGTCCAAGAAAGATTGGCGCACCCGACACGATCTGAACGGGTGACCTTTGCCTTCGGAGGGCAACGCTCTATCCAGCTGAGCTACGGGTGCTGGCCGTGGCATTCCTAGCCCAACCGCGCCGCCAGCGCAACGGCACAGACGCGATCGCACCTGGGACGCGATCGCACTTGGCCAGCCTGCGCTGCGGCTTGGACGTCGCGGAAGCGTTGGCGAAGACGATCGCTCGGGCGCGTCGTGCCGCGCGCGTGCGCGCCGGGCTGCATCCACGGGCAGGGCGGCCGGGGTCGTCCGCGACCGCGCCGGAGCGATCCGCCCAGGCGAACCGGCCGCGCCGCCAGATACTCCGCGGGTGTTGCCCCCGCGTCCTTGCCTTCGCGTGCCGTTTCCCGGCCCCTGATCGACGGACACAGACGTTGCGGAGCGGGCAGGTTTGGTGGAGGCGACGGGCGGCCGGGATCCGCGGGCGAACAATTTCGGCTCCCTGCGTCTCCTGTTCGCGGGCCTCGTCATCCTCGCGCACGCCCCCGAACTCGTGGACGGAAACCGGTCGCGGGAGTTGCTGACGCAGGTCTTCGGCACCCTGTCCCTCGGGGAGATCGCGGTCGACGGCTTCTTCCTCGTGAGCGGCTACCTGATCACCGCGAGCTACCGCGCCAAGCGTTCCTTCGCCGACTACCTCAGGCGGCGAGTCCTGCGGATCTATCCGGCCTTCGTGGTCGCATCGCTCCTGTGCATCGCCGTCGTCGCGCCCCTCGCTGGCGGCGACCTCGCGGCGGCTTCGCCCCTGGAGACCCTCCTGCGGCTGTCGCTGCTGCTCATGCCGGTGGTCCCGGGCGCCTTCGCGGAGTTGCCCTATCCGCTGCTCAACGGATCGATGTGGACGATCCCCTGCGAATTCGGCTGCTACCTGCTGCTCGGCCTCGTCGGCACCGCCCGCGCCCTGCGCCGCCGGGGGCGCTATCTCGCCCTCCTCGCGGGGCTCGGCGCCCTCCTCGTCCTTCGCTGGATCTGCCTGCCCGTGGGCCATCCGGGCGATACCCTGGGCTCCCTGTCGGAGATGATCCGCCTCACCTTCGTGTTCTGCTGCGGCGGCGCCTTCCAGCTGTTCGCCGACCGGATCGCCTACACTCGGCGCGGCGCGGCCCTGGCCGCCCTCCTGCTCCTGCCGCTGATGTTCAGCCGGCCGCTGGCCGAGCCCGCCTTCGCGATCCTCGGAGGCTATCTGATCTTCTGGTTCGCCTTCGCGGTGCGCCCCAATGCGCTGAGCCGCGCCACCGCGCAGGTCGACCCGTCCTACGGGCTCTACCTCTATGCGTGGCCGGTGCAGAACCTGCTGGTGGCCTGGATCCCCGGGATTTCCCCTGGACGGTCGCCGCCCTGGCGTTCGCGGCGGCCCTCCCCCTCGGCCTGCTGAGCTGGCACCTGATCGAGCGGCCGATGCTCCGGTTCCGGCCCCGGATGGGCGCCGCTCCGAGCGCCGCGCGGGCCGGCGTGCCGGCGGCGCGCCCCGCCCTCGGCGCCTAGCGCCCCACCTTCCGTAACCGCCGCCGCTCCGGCGCGTTCTCGATGGACGGCCGGGCGGCCGTCTTGGAGGCGAGGCATGGCGCAGACCCTGGATCGCGGGACGCTGGACCGGCTGATCGCGGTCGGTCGGACCCGCGGGGCGCTCACCGCGGACGACCTGCGGGCCGCGCTCCCGGTGGAGCGCATGGATGTCGATGCCCTGGTCATGGTGATGCTGGAGCTGGAGGCGGCAGGCGTCAGCGTCGAGCCGGAAGCCTTCGGACCGCCGACGGACCGGCCGGTGTCTGTCCCGGTCACGCTTCCGGCGCCGCCCCCGGCGCCGCGGCACCGGTCCGGGCGGCGCAGGCAGGTCACGGCGCAGTCTCGGCCGAGACACCCCCGTCCCGATCAGGCCCCCTGCGCCGGGGCCGGCTCCGGACGACCTGACCGATGCCGGCCGGGCCGTTCTCCTCGCCGGCCTCGCCACCGTGCTGGTCCTCGGCGCGGTGATGCTGATGCTGTGAGCCGCCGGCCGCGGAACGCTTCGGCGGCCGGCCCCGTTGGCCCGGGCCGGCCGGACATGGCCCAAAGGACCACTGCGCCGATGCGTCAGAGCCAAGACGGACCCCTCGCCCTGCTGATCGCCGCCCTCCGGGAGGGGACGGCGCATATCGAGGCGCTGCTGACGCTGGCGCGGACGGAGGTCGACGGCAACCTCCGGGCGTTGGTGTCGCTGATCGCCATCCTCGGCACGATCCCGGTGCTCCTGATCGTCACCTTTTTCCTCGGGCTCGACGCCGTGGTGAAGCTGCTGGCCCTGCCGTTCGGCTCCGAGGCGCCGGCAGCGCTGATCGTCGCCGCGCCGTTCCTGGTCCTGGCCCTCGGACTCGGCTGGATGGGCGCGCGCCGGATGGCCCTCTCGAACCTGGAGCCCTGGCGGACGTGGCGCCAGGTGAAGCGGGATGTCCGGGACGTGGCGCGCACCGGGGCCTGACACCGGCGCCAAGACGGTTTTCTTTTTCCTGTCAGAGTGATGTGGCGCGAATCTCCTGCGTCAGGCGAAGAATGAGCCGCCGGGTCCGTCTCACAGCCCGCCCCTCGGCCCCGCAGAAGCGCGCCGGACATGTCTCCACGCCAGCCCTTGATGAAAGGGAATTTTTGGCCCGGGTGAGGCCCGCTCAGTGCGTCGGCGTCAGCATCGCGGCGGGACCCGGCTCCAGAGGCACGTCGAGCCGACACCGCAGGCCACCGGCCTCGAAGGCGAGATCGACGGTGCCGGCGAGTTCGTGGCGCATGCCGCCGGCGATCAGGCGCGTCCCGAAGCCGACCCGGGTCGGCGTCTGAACCGGCGGGCCGTCGCTCTCCTGCCACGTGAGTTGCAGGCGCGGCGTGCCTTCCGCGAGCGACCACGCGATCCGGATGCGCCCCGACCGGACCGAGAGGGCACCGTACTTGGCGGCGTTGGTGGTCAGCTCGTGGATCGTCATGCCGAGGGCTAGGACCTCCCGGGGGCTCAGCGACAGGTCCGGACCGTCCAGGCGGATCTGATCGTCGCCGGTCCGGTAGGGGCTGAGTTCGTTCTCCAGCACCTCGCGCAGGGAGGCGCCGCTCCAGTCCTCGCGGGTCAGGAGGTCGTGGGTCTTGGACAGGGCCAGGATCCGCGCCTCGAGGACGTCCGCGGAGCCGCGGGACTGGCGGGCGAGGGCCTGGACGGTGGCCAGGGTGTTCTTCACCCGGTGGTTCAGTTCGTGCAGCATCGTGCCCTGCCGCGCCTGCAGGGCGCGCCCGCGCTGGATCTCCGCGTGCAGCGCGGCGGTGCTGCGCTGGAGCGTGCCGGCCATGGCGTCGAGCTTGCTCCCGAGCCGGTCGAACTCCGCCCCGCCGCGCAGGCCCGTGCGGGCGGCGAGGTCGCCCGCCTGCCACGCCGCCCCGGTGCGCAGGAGCCGGTCGACTGGGCGGCGGATGAACAATCGCCCGGCCACGAGGGCGGCGGCCAGCGCCAGCGCCGCCCCGAGGGCGATCAGCACCAGCCCGCGGCGGGTCGCGGCGTCGATATCCGCGAAGGCGGCGGCATAGTCGCGCCCGACCACCACGCGCACCCCGGCGAGCGGCCCGTCCGGCGCCGAAGTGGCGATGACCCGCAGGCGGCCGTCGAGCCCTCCGGCGACGCGCACGGCGTCGCCCTGGGCCGCCAGCATGGCGACGCGGGCGGGCGGGATCGGCTTGCCGATCCAGGACGCCTCGTCCGGGCGGCGAGCGATGATCAGGCCGTCGCGGTCCGTGACGGTGATCGCCGTCTCCACCTGATGGAGCGCCTGTTCCAGGTGATCGGAGAGCCAATCGAGGTCGACGGCAGCGAAGAGGACGCCGATGGCGGCGCCCGCCGCGTCACCGCCGTGGACGGCCCGGGCGAAGTGGATCGAGGGCCGCTTCGTCTGGAGGCCGACCGCGTAGCCGCCGACCGCGTAGCCGCCGCGTTCCAGGGCGCGGTGGAAATAGGCACGGCTGCGGCTCGAATAGGCCCCTGCGGGCGAACCGGCGCTGTCGCAGATCACGGTGCCCTCGGAATCGATGAGGGCGATCAGACGCACGTGGGGAGCCGCGCGGCGGCGCGGCGCAGTTAGCCGGAGCAGGCCGCGGGGTCCCGCGCCTGCACCGAGGAATCCCCCGACATGAGGTCGAGGGCCTGCTCCATCCGCTCGGAGATTTGCTGGAAATCCTCCGCCACGTCCCGCGCGGTGGCGCGGACCTCGGCCTGCACGGCCGCGTCGCGGCTCGCCCGCAGGGCGACCTCGTTGTAGCCCTGGATCGCCAGCGCAGGCGCGAGGGCGAGGAGGACCAGCAGCAGGATGCGGGTCGTCAGCGAGAGGGGCAGGGACGCGGGGAGGGGTAAGCGCGGCGCCATGGGCGGTCAGCCGGGACCGGCGATCATCGCACCAACCCCCCGGAGCCTGCGCCGCCGCGACGATCGGCTCGGCAGGATCGTCGCCAAAGGTCGCGGTCGCGGCACGGCCGGAGATCCGCACCCGCATCCGCGCTCATGGAGCGCCGCCGCACCGGGCAGGCGACGGACGGGCGCAGGGGACTTCGATGGCGGGACGCCGGTTCATGCCGGCCTTGTTGCAGAACCGATCGGCCCTTGCCAGTGGGCCGACGGGTCCGGTCCGTGGGATGGATCGTCTCAGCGACCGCGGGTCCGACCGGCCTGCGGGCGCAGGTGCAGGAAGCTGCGCTCGCCGGTGGCGGCCTCGGCCACGTGCTGGATCGTGTCGAGCAGGTCGCCCACGGCCTGCGGCGCGGCCGGACGGAAACCGGCCGTCGGCTCGACCCAGCGTTTCTGCGTGCGC
Source organism: Methylobacterium phyllosphaerae (assembly GCA_050632685.1). GTDB lineage: Bacteria > Pseudomonadota > Alphaproteobacteria > Rhizobiales > Beijerinckiaceae > Methylobacterium > Methylobacterium phyllosphaerae_A. The sequence continues at coordinate 870,131 of JBOEFT010000002.1, read as the reverse complement.
CCCGCGGCGATCTGCGCCTCGCTCAGCGCGTCGAAATCCCGGCGTCGGGTCATGGCCCAGCCCTCCGGGGGGAACTCTGTCCGGGGTATGGTTGACGAAAGGTTAACGCCGCATCCGGCGATCTGACCAGGGGGAGGGCGCCGGCTTGATCGCCGGCGCGGACCCTTCTAAAGAGAAAAACTCAGGCTTATCAATAGATTAGTGTGATTATAAACTGCAGCCCCCGGGCGGTCGCGATGCGCAAGGCAGGATCTGGGTGGCGGTGACCGGATCCGTCGGCCCCGCCCTCGGCGCCCGGTTCGCCGACGCCCTGGCCGGGCTGCGGCCCCTGGCACCGTTCTTCTGCCTCTACGTGACCTTCGGGGCGACGCTCGGCTTCCTTTCCGGCGGGGCGCCGCTGATCCTGCGGGCGCGGGGCGTGGACCTGGCCGAGGTCGGGCTGCTGCAGCTGATCAACCTGCCGGTCGGGCTGACCTTCCTGTGGGCGCCGGTCCTCGACCGGATCCGCCTGCCGCTCCTCACCCATCGGCTCGGCTGGATCGCCGCCGCGCAGGCCCTGGCGGTAGCCATCCTGATCGCCCTGAGCTTCGGCGAGTCCTGGCCGCTGCCCGCGCTCCTCGCCCTGGCGATCGCCGTCTGCGCCTGCGTGGCGACCATGGATATCGCCCTGGAGGCCCTGGTGGTCGAGACCGTGCCGGCGGCGCGGCGCACCGTCATGGCCTCCGCCAAGCTGTGCGGCGCGTCGCTGGGCGGCATCCTGGGGGTCGGCGTGCTGGTCGGCGCCTACGATGCCCTGGGCTGGCGCGGGGCGATCCTGGCCTGCGCGGCCCTCGACCTCCTCTGCCTGCTGCCGATCCTGGACTACCCGGAGGCGCAGCGGCACGGGGCCGGGGGTCGGCCCGAGCGCGTGTCGGGCTCCCTGGCGCGGCTGCGCCTGCTGGGCGGGCGGGTTCTGGTGCTCGGTGCGTATTTCGCCGCCTCCTACCTGCTGGCCGGCCCCACCACCCTGGCGCTCCTCGATCTCGGCGTGCCGCTGGCGCAGGTCGGGTTCCTGACCGGCACCGTCCTGCCGGCGGTCAACCTGATCATGGCGCTGGCGGCGGGCGGGCTGGCGGCGCGGTTCGGCACCGTCCGGCTGATCGCCGCGGGGGCGCTCGGCGTCCTCGCCTCCGGGGGCCTGATGGCGATCGCCTGCGCATGCGAATCGGCGGCGCTCGGGATCGCCGCCACCCTCCTGAACTTCGTCGCGGGCGGCTTCCTCGGGGTGCCGGTGTTCAACATGATCTATCGCTGGGCTCAGGGGCCGAAGCCGGCCACCGACTACGCGCTGCTGTTCGGAGCCGCCTTCTTCGCCGCCATGCCCCTGCGGGTCGCCGCCCCCGGCGCTCGCGGGCTGGATCGGCTGGCCCGGCTACTTCGCCGCCACCCTGCCGCTCTATGCCGCCGCGGTGGCGTGGCTCGCCGTCGCGGTGAGCCGGACCCTGCAGGCCGACGGAGCGGCGCGATGAGCGCCGGGATCGCCGCGCAGGTCGCCGCCCAGGTGCCCGATTCGCTCGCAGCCTACCGCGACGGCATCGCGGCCGGCCCCGGAGGCCCGGAGGCGCTGCCCCTCGGCGCCCTGCGCGACGCGGCGGTGTTCGACGCGACCCTCGCGGCCTTCGGGGCGGGTTTCGGCGCCGACTTCCAGAAGGCGGATCCGCGGGTGCGGGTCTCGTACTGGAGCCAGTACTACCTCGCGGCCCTGGCGACGCCGGCGCTGACCGCCCTGGTGCGCCTGGGGCGCCCGCTGCCGCTGGCCTTCGACGCGGTCAGCCTCGAACTCGACGCGGCGGGACGCCCGTGCCGCTTCCACCTGCCGGCGGACGGATCCCCCTGCGCCGCCTGTCCGGCGCCCGGGCTCACCGGGCTGGTGGAGGCACATCTGCGTCCCTTCGTGGCGCTGTGCCAAGCCCGATGCGGGATCGCGCCCCGGGTCCTGTGGGGCAACGCCGCCGTGGTCCTCGACTACGTCGCCCGGGAACTCGGCGGCCTGGACCGCTGCGCCCGGGACGGGACGGGCGCCGACCCGGCCTGTGACGACGTCGCGGCCTGCCTCGGATGGCGTGCCCGGCCGGGCTGCGCTAGGAGCCCCCTCGATAGCCCCCTGGCGCAGGCGCTCTGCCCGGGGGCGTCGGGCTGCCGGCGGCGGCGGGTCTGCTGCCTGCGCCACCGCCTGCCGGGGGTGCCGTCCTGCGGCACGCTCTGCCCCGTCGCATGCGCCGCCCCACGTTGATCCGAGCCGCGCGATGCTGAAGGCCTTCCTCGCCTATTACCGGCCGTACCGGACGCTGTTCCTGGTCGATTTCGGCTGCGCGGTGCTGTCCGGCCTGCTGGAACTCGGCTTCCCCGTCGCCGTGAAGGGCTTCATCGACTCCCTCCTGCCCCGGCAGGACTGGGGGCTGATCCTGCTCGCCGCCGCCGCCCTGGCGCTGATCTACGTCGCCAATGCCGGCCTGATGGTGGTGGTCACCTACTGGGGCCACGTGCTCGGCATCAACATCGAGACCACGATGCGGGCGCGGGCCTTCGATCACCTCCAGAAGCTCTCGTTCCGCTTCTACGACGGCCAGAAGACCGGCCACCTCGTCGCCCGGGTGACCAAGGACCTGGAGGAGATCGGCGAGGTCGCCCATCACGGACCCGAAGACCTGTTCATCGCAGTGATGACGCTGCTGGGCGCCTTCGCGCTGATGCTCATGGTGCACGCGCCCCTGGCGCTGCTCACCGGGGCGATCCTGCCGGTCATCGCCTTCGTATCCCTCCGCTACGGCGGCCGCATGACCCGCAACTGGCAGGCCCAGTACGGCCGGGTCGGGGCCTTCAACGCCCGGATCGAGGAGAATGTCGGCGGGATGCGGGTCGTGCAGGCCTTCGCCAACGAGACGCACGAGCGCGCCCTGTTCGCCCGCGACAACGCCCGCTACCGGGACACCAAGCTCGAGGCCTACCGGCTGATGGCCGCGGGCCTGTCGATCAACTACCTCGGCCTGCGCCTCGTGCAGATCGCGGTGCTGCTGGGCGGCGCCGCCTTCGTGGTCCGGGGCGACCTGACGCCCGGCGGCTTCGTGGGCTTCCTGCTGCTGGTCGGCGTGTTCTACCGGCCGCTGGAGAAGATCGGCGCCGTGGTGGAGACCTATCCCAAGGGGGTCGCGGGCTTCCGCCGCTACCAGGACCTGCTGGCCACCGAGCCCGACATCACCGACCGGCCGGACGCCCGCGCGGTGGCGTCCCTGCGCGGCGACATTCGCTTCGAGGGCGTGGGCTTCGGCTACGGCCCCGGCCGGCCGGTCTTCACCGGCCTCGACCTCGCGGTGGCGGCCGGCGAGACGGTGGCGTTCGTCGGACCCTCGGGCGTCGGGAAGACGACCCTCTGCGCCCTGCTGCCCCGGTTCTACGAGGTCGAGGCCGGCCGGATCACGATCGACGGGATCGACATCCGCGACCTGACGCTGGCGAGCCTGCGGCGCCAGATCGGTATCGTGCAGCAGGACGTGTTCCTGTTCGCCGGCACGATCCGGGAGAACATCGCCTACGGCCGCCTCGACGCCACCGAGGCCGAGATCGACGCCGCCGCCCGGCGCGCGCGGCTCGGCGCCCTGATCGACGACCTGCCGGAAGGGCTCGACACGGTGGTGGGTGAGCGCGGCGTGCGCCTGTCGGGCGGCCAGAAGCAGCGCATCGCCATCGCGCGCGTCTTCCTCAGGAACCCGCCGATCCTGATCCTCGACGAGGCGACCTCGGCGCTCGACACCGAGACCGAGCGGGAGATCCAGCGGGCGCTGGCCGAACTCGCTCGCGGGCGCACGACCCTGGTGATCGCCCACCGCCTCGCCACCATCCGCGACGCCGACCGGATCGTGGTTCTCGGGGCGGCCGGGGTGGTCGAGGAGGGCCGGCACGCGGCGCTGGTCGCGGCCGGCGGCCCGTACAGCCGCCTGCACGCGGCCCAGTTCGGACGGGACGGCGAATCCGGGTCGGGCATCCTCGCCGCGGAGTGAGGCGCGCCGGACGAGACCGCGGCGCGCCGATGCCTCCTCGGCGCGGGCGCTTCCCCGGTTGCGGGCTCTCGCCGCAAATCCGGCGGCCGCGCGCGGAAAACCCGCTCAGAGCCGGGCCGGCACCCCGGATCCCGTCGATTCCCGGACGACGAGGCGCGTGGGAAACAGCCTCTGGGCGAGGTTGTCCGGTGCCCGCGTCCCCTCGATCAGCTCGACCAGCGTCGCGAAGGCGAAGCGGACCATGTCGAGGGTCGGACCGTCCACCGAGGTTAGGCTCGGGACCGTGTAGGCGCCCTGGGTGAAGTTGTCGAAGCCGACGACGCGGATGTCCTCGGGGACGCGCACGCCCCGCCCGTGCAGCGCCTTCAGCACGCCGAACGCCACCCGATCGTTCGCCGCCACGATGGCGTCCGGCCGCCCGCCCGCCCGCGTCTCGGACCGCTCCAGCAGGGCAAGGGTCGCGCGATGGCCGCCCTCGGAGGTCCGGTCGCAGGGAACCACGAGGTCCTCGCGCAGCGGCAGCCCCGCCTCCGCGAGCGCGTCCTGATAGCCGCGGAACCGTTCGGTCACGGCGCGCGGCCGCTGGCCGTCGCCCTCCCCCGTGAACAGGCAGATCGACCGGCTCCCGGCCCGGATCAGATGCCGGACGGCGTCGCGGACCGCGTCGCGCTCGGCCCGCATGGCGAAATGCGTGCCGGGCACGTCCAGGCCGAACACGACGAACGGGGACCGCTTGGCCTGCAGCAGCGCGATCAGCGGGTCGTCCCGGCGGTCGGCGAACACCACGATTCCGTCGACCCGGGCCTCGCTGACCAGACTGGCGATCCGGCTCAGGCCATCCGGATCGTCGCCGCGGCGGCACCGGTGGACCAGGGTGTAGCCGTGCTGGTCGGTGACATGCGCGAAGGTCTGCAGGACGATCCCTGCAGGGTCTCTTCCAGCGGGCCGGACGCCGCGTCGGCGGCCTGTGCCCCGAGGGAGAACACGCACGCGATGCTGCGGCTAGGCTTCTTGCGCAGCGACCGGGCCGCGAGGCTCGGCACGAAGTCCAGGTCGCGCATGGCCGTTTCGATGGTCTCGCGGGTGGTCCGGGCGACCTTCTCGGGATGGTTCAGGACCAGAGAGACCGTCTGGAAGCTTACGCCGGCCCGTCGCGCGACGTCCTTGATCGTCGTCTGGCCCATCGTCACCTCGAGCCTGAGCCCACCCGGCAGGACACCGCCCGGCAGGATTCCGTCCAGCAGGACGGCCCCTGCGCGGCGGCCCGGGACGTCCGGAACCGCGCGGCGCTGCCGCGTTCGAACAACCCGTCTAGAGCTGTAGCGATCGGAGATAAAGCCGCAGACGTGACGATGAAAGCGGCTCCAAGCGGCACAATACCGGTATTACGAGCACGAAATCTGGAATGTCCCGCAACTTGAAGACATCGATCCGCCGGGTCGGGGCTGGCCCCGTCAGCCGGCCCTCTCGCGCAGCGTCTGGACCAACCTGAGCAGCACGCCGCGGATATGGGATCGGAGGGGTTTGTTCTCTGCCATGGGACGCCGTTGGAAGCGCCGGACCGCGGCGCCTCAAGAAACACGCCCATTGGACGGGCGTTGCTACGTAAAAAGCGGGTTCGATGCCGCAGGGGCGATCCAGGACCATCCCCTAAGGACGTAGCGCGAGGCCCGCCTCGACACGCTGCCAAGGCTCGTATGATGGCGCTGGATCGTCGACAGAACGCTCTTGATATGTGCGCGCAGTTTCGCCTTGCGGAGCGAGGCCGCCTCGGCGCTCGCGGTCGGTGGATTGGCGGAGGTCGACATGTCACGGGCTCCTGCTCAGGAGCGCCGCCTCACCGAGCCACCGGACAAGGGCCAGGGGCAACGCTCGACGTTTCTATAGTTCATCGATGGCCCGAAGTCTCAGCGACGCATGATAACCCAAAACTAATTGGCGTTTTAAATGTATTAAGGTTTATTCGGCCCAAGACTTAACCCCATCATGTTCCGCACTACGTAGAGAGTTCGAACGACCGCCTCGGGGCGGCAGCAGGGGGGAGGTCGGTGCCAGAGCGTTTCTACTTCGACGTCGAGAACGCCGAGGAGACGATCCGCGACGAGGACGGTGTGGAAGTCGGCAGCCTGGAGGAGGCCCTAGCCGAGGCGCGCAGCGTCATCGCCGAGATGGCCGATGAGATCTGCGCCGCCGATCCCAGCCGGTTCTGGAGCCTGGTCGTGCGCGACACCTCCGGACGCCCCGTCTGCCGGTTGCCGATCCGGCGCTAAGGCCTCGTTCCGATCGCGGCCTCCGACCCGATGCGCGAGGACTGCTCGGCCGCGGTCGACAAGAAGCCCGCCGCGGCATGGGCCGGGCGGGCTGGAGGTGGTCTCGTCTCGGAGAAGACCGACCGTAGTGGCCGCCCGGTGGCCGCGCATCCCCCATCCGGGTGAGGGCGCCACACGATCCCGCGACCGCGTGGGCCTCGGCCGACGCCGACCGCCGCGGGTCACGACGCGTCCGACCCCGCCCGGGCGCCCGTCAGCCTCCGAAGGGGCGGGGCGGCAGGCCGGCCACGCCGACATCGAGTTCGAAGAGGGCGCCGGCCTCGGGAACATGCTCGGCCCCCGCGCGGCCGAGGTGACGAACAGGTGGTCGAGACCGGCGCCCGCGAAGGCGCAGCTCGTGATGTTGGGCGCGGGCAGCGGGATCGCCCGCATCAGGCGTCCCTCCGGATCCACCCGGCTGAGACGCCCGCCGCCCCAATGGGCGATCCAGAGGCAGCCCTCGGCATCCGTGGTCATCCCGTCGGGCCAGCCCCATTCGTCCGGGAAGCGCAGGAAGGGCCGCTTGCCGGTCAGCCCGCCGTCCGCGGCGAGGTCGAAGGCGTAGACTGTCCGGGCGGCGCTGTCGCTGTGATAGAGGACCCGGCCGTCGCGGCTGAAGGTCGGCCCGTTGGCGACCCCGTAGCGGGTGTCCATCCGCCGCCAGGTCAGGTCCGGATCGAGCCGATGCAGGAGCCGGAGACCGCCGTCTCGGCCTGGTGCATGGAGCCGGCCCAGATCCGGCCGGCGCCGTCGACCTTGGCGTCGTTCAGGCGGTTGTCCGGATGGTCGGGCTCGGGATCGCCGATCGGCACGAGGCGGTCGGCCTCCAGGTCGTAGGTCGCGAAGCCGCTCTTCAGCCCGACGACGAAGTCGCGCCGGCCGGCGCGGGGGAGGATCCAGCCGAGCGGTTCCGGGAACGAGCGCGTGCCCACCGCGCCGGCGGCGAGGTCGAGCCAATTCAGGGCCGGGGCCTCGATGTCGACCCAGAACAGTACGCCCCGCTCCGGCACCCAGACCGGGCTCTCGCCGAGCCGGTCGCGCCGGGGCCGGTCGAGGATGCGGATCCGCGGGTCCATGGCGGCGCGCTCCCCGTCCGGCGGCCGCTCAGGCGCCCGCCGGCCGCGGCGCGGCGCCGGTCCGGCAACCCCAGAGGGCGTAGAACAGGACGTAGAGTTCGCAGGCGGCAGTGATCAGGAAGGAGCGCTGCAGCCCGAACCGGTCCGCGGCCCAGCCCTGCACCACCACCAGCGAGCCGCCCGCGATCGCCATGATCAGCAGCCCGGCGCCCTCCTCGGTGAGCGGGCCGAGGCCGCGGATCCCCAGGGTGAAGATCGTCGGGAACATGATCGCGTGGAACAGGCCGACCGAGATCAGCGCTCCCATCGCCCAGGGGCCGGTGGCGAAGGTCGCCACCAGCATCTCCGCGCAGGCGCCGACCGCCGCGCCGGCCAGCACGGACTCGGCGGAACGCCGCTGCATCAGGTAGCTGCCGACGAAGCGCCCGACCATCATGCCCCCCAGAGCAGGAACAGGTAGCGCGACGCCTGGGCGTGGGTCAGGTCGCCGATCTCGGGCTGCGAGACGAAGTTGATGAACAGGTTCGACACCCCGATCTCGGCGATCAGGTAGATGAAGATCGCCGGCACGCCGAGCACGAGGTTGCGGTGGCGCCAGAGCGACAGGCCGGCGCGCGCGGCCTCGGCGCCCCGGGCGGTCGCGCCGCCGGTACCGCCAGAGCCGCCCATGGCGGTCAGCGGGAAGCGGGCGATGACCACGGCGAGGACGACGAGCACCACCGCCACGATCAGATAGGGCAGCTGAACCGACTCGCGCGTCGGCCAGGCGCTCGGCCGGGGTCAGGACGGTGCCGGCGGCAGCGTTGCCCGAGGCGGAGCGGCCGAGGATCAGGGTGCCGCCGAACGTGCGTTCCCGGCCGTTCCCAGTCATCCCACAAAGGTCTGAACATGCATGGCTTTTTCAAAGCAGGCGTCCCCAGCGGACCCCTGGCGTTCCCCCAAATCCGCGTTTACGGTGTGGGTAGAAGTGCGGGTGAAGATCCTATGCAGGGTAAGCTCACGGCCCTCGGCGTGGCTCGGCTGAAGACGCCGGGGATGTACGGCGACGGGCATGGCCTCTGGCTTCAGGTCACGGGGAAGGGCGCCAAGAGCTGGATCTTCCGGTTCGCACTGCGCGGCCGCACTCGGGAGATGGGTTTGGGCTCCGCCCATACCTTCAGCCTAGCCGAGGCCCGCGAGCGTGCCCGTGATTGCCGCAAGCTGACGGCTGACGGCATCGACGAGATAATTGATGACCCCACAAACCATGGAAAACCTGCTTGAGTTCTGCATGGGCAAGATCCCGGACGACGATCTGCTCAAGCTCGAAGAGATGCTGACGTCGCGCGTCTCCGACCGGGACATGGCGGCCGACGCGGCGATCAAGCGCCGCGAGACCCTGGCTCTGGATTGCCAGGCCCGCGGGTTCAGCGTGACGCGGAAGCGCGTCCTCAAGGCGGTCGCCGAGGATCGGGCTGAGCTTGAGAAGCTGACGCCTCATATGTTCCGGCTCTCTGGAGAGAAGAGCCGAGGCATGGTTCCGGCTATCCCGATGCCGCAGAAGCTTCAGGGACCGCTCGCGAAAGATGAGCGCGCCGCGTTGGAGGCTGAGTTCCCCAACATGTTCAAGAAACACTGATGCCGCGCGGTCCTGGCACGTCTGACAGGGCGGGTGCCGGGCCTGCGGACAGTGCGGGGCTTTCAGAGCTTCACCCGCACGGCGCCAAGCCGCTGAGTGGCACTCTCGAAATAACCGGCAGCACAGGGCGGGGCTCTCCCTCCAGAGCCTGCGTCCTCCGATACAGCCTCCGGCAACCTGTTCAAGGACGTGGTTCTGAGCCGAGGGCGGACGATGGCTCCGGCTGGAAGCAGCTAGCGCGAAATCGAGGCGCTAGCGCCCAGAGCCTTAGCCCGCCCGGCGACCGCAACGAACGTAGGTCGAGGTGCCCATCGCACTCGTCCAAGTTAGACGATCGCCGTTCACGGCAAGGCGGACTTGTGAGGACCAACGATGTTCTCGATCGCCGCATTCAGCTGCCATAGCCCATCCGTTGCCCACTCGATGGGTGCCGCGGAAGCTACAGATGGTTTCGCCAGCCTTGGCACGCTCGGAAGTGATAGTCGCCGGAACGTAGCCGTTACGTCGCGAGGGAGTGCTACAGGCGTCAGCGGTAGGCCCCCACATGCCAACATAAGCTAGGCCGACTGACACAGGGTGAGGCGTAGCAGGAAGCAATACGGGCGGCGCTACGGCCGCTGGTGGTTCGGACGACGGCGCATTGAAGGGTGTCGCGGCGGGCGTGGGACGCTCAGGTGAAGCAACCATTATCACAGAGCGGGACAGATCCTCCGACTGATCGATAAGAGGCTCACCAATGAGTTGAATAGATGCAGTTCGAAACGGCAAATCCTCATATAGATAGGCCGCGCAGTAAGAAAACAGGGCGCTCCAGCCAAGTGCAAGGAGGATCCGAAGCACAAAGCTATACCGCACCTCTTGCTGCGGCCCGATCGACGCTACGGCTATCACTACTGCACCCATCTCTCCCTCCTGCGGTGCTCGTCTTTAAACGCCTGCAATTTGACCAAAACAGACTTTCTTATAAAGAAGGGCGCGACGCCACTGCATCGGCAGTCGGGATGCTTATAAGAAATCAGTCCATCAATTAACATCGGGTTAATGGTTAAAATTCTATTAACTTCCCGACATCCAATTGCGCGCGCAGCAAAAAACGCCGTGACGTGGTTCAGAACCACGGGCGGCAGATGACGAAGGCGACCAACTAGCGAGGCAGCCGCCCCACGACAATAATTAAGGGGCTTTGGAGCCAGTACGGCTGCTGACAGTCTCCTCGTCCACAATAGCTCGATCTATAGCTTCGATCTCGGCTTGCACATTTTGAATGCTTTCCTGCTGATCCACGAGTTTTCGGCGGTTCATCACCATTTCGCCGCGCAGTTTTTGCAAAGCTTCAACCGGACTTAGCATAATGCATCTCCTTAGGATGCTCGCAGCAACGCACGTGGTCTTACCCTGCGAACCGAAATGTTCTCCTTGAGGTCAGCATCTCGCGCTAAGCGCAATGATTTGAGTAGCGTGGTTCGCTCGTCGAAATTAACTTGGCTCGCCTCTGTCTCGTCACGAATAAGCTGGGCATTCGTTTGAGATATTTCTTCTCTGGAACTCGGCGTCACTAGCTGTCCGCGGATATTAAACGGCACACGAGACATCGCTGAACCTCCATCATAACCTGAATTATAGAGATGGTGTTCGACCGCTCGATTTACGACTGCCACCTTCCCTGAGATTTTCTTGCCAAGCTCGGGCTGGTATCAATTCGGCGGCGGATCGTCTGATCCTCAGGCTGGCCCGTAAGCTTCAACGGGCCGGCACCTCAGCATCCCGGCAGGATGGCCACTCAAGCACGCGGCACGACCTCGACCGCCGGGAACCTGTTCCCCGACGTCGTGCAGAACTATGGGCGGCGCATGGCGAAGGCGAATTAGGCTTCGGTCAGCCAATCAGCCAACCCAAGCAACCTGCCTTGTGCCGCCTACCTGGCAGGCGGATTGCATCCAAAAATGGATGGCTGTGTTCCACCTCGAATGCTCCATCTACCGCCAGTGCGCCAGCGGCCTCTCGGTGGCTAGCGAGCAGATCGACGTGCCAACTGAGGCTGAGGCGATCGCTGATGCCGACGCTTGGTTCACACGCCTGCTCGCCCATCGGTCAGGCGTTGCGATCCTGAGAGACGATGCTGGCCGGGTCATCTGGGCCATGCGTAGAACGGAACCTGCCAACGCTTGGCGGTCGGGCCTACGCGATGGCGGCTAACAGCCGTCACGCGTGCGTGTGACCGGATGAATTAGAGGGTCCGTCCAGCCGGTCGCAGTTTTTGTCCCTATTTCTTCGATCCTGACGTCGGCTTGGCTACCACCAAACCCTTCGTCGACGGCGCCGAGGCGTTGGTCTTCACTTTAGGAGCCTTCGGCTTCTTCGCCTCGCGATTGCCGCGCTTGTTATCCGTAGCCATGAGCACCTCCTTGTGGGGCAGGTGACCTGATTAGCACGGGTTGGACAATCAACGGCTCACCATCAATTCAGCCAGCTGCAGTGCATCCCGGTAGGATAGCTGCCGAGCCAGCAGCTCATTTGAGGCCGCCAGCCCTCCGCAGCCGCAACCCCCAGCTCTCACCGTTCTCTTTGATGAAGATGACGCCGCCGGCTTCACGAACGCTGTGGACTCGCTCGCCGGGTCAGGTGGTGCGAGTTGATGGTCGAACGTCTAAGCGTGGTAGCCGCAGCCGCTTCCCTGCCGTCCTCGGTGATCATCCATTCCTCGCGGCCGAAGCGATCATGGCGGCCTGTGCGAGCGATAAAGCCGTTCCGGGCCAGACTGTTCAGGGTTGAGCTGCCTGGTTTGTAGTATCGATCCCGCTCTGCCAGAAGCCGGAGGCGATTTCGGTAAGTCGGGTTCAGTGGGCCTATCATGTGCCAACCCACGCAGATCGTGTGCCGACTCCGGAACGCATGGTTCAGCGCAGCCATGCATCGTGCGCCGCTTCCATTAGGCGGGGTCGTGGTGAGCCCGGCAGGACTCGAACCTGCAACCAGACCGTTATGAGCGGTCGGCTCTAACCATTGAGCTACAGGCCCCTACGCCCGCATAGCCTTCGCGACCACGCAGGCGCAATCGGCGAAGGAAGGCTACGGCGCACAGTCAGTCGCGGCCGACCCGCCTGTCCGGCTAGGCGGCTCACCTACAAGGGTCTTCCCCTCGGCGGCACGCTGCTGCTCGCACTTGGCGTTCCGCTGGTTCATGGCATCGAGGTCGTGCCGCTGCTTCTCTAGCTGCTGCTGCACCTCAGCCGGACTGGCGGGAGCCCTCTCGGCACCCAACACATTCTGCGCCAGGGCTCCTCCAGCCGCACTGGGACCGAGCAGGGCCGCGAGACAAACAATTGCTGGACGCATCATCGGTTTGCTTCCTCAGGACGCTTCGCCCTCTCGCGCTAGCCGCATCGCCCGCAGCTTTGCTGTCCGCTCGTCGACAGCTCGACGTTCCGCCTCAACCTCCGCCCAGACCTCGTTGGCTTGATCGTACCTCTCGGCAGCCTTCGCCGCCTTGGTCTCACGGTAGCCTTGAACGTGGCTAGGGTTCTCGGGCATCAGCGCTCCTCTCAACCTATGGGCGAGAGACCTAGGGCGCGTTTCCACTACGTCAGTAGGCGCGCCGCCTCAGGTTGCATCAGATGTAGCCTTCTTTAGCCACACTCCGGCCCTTCGCCGTTCTCCTCGACGAAGATGACGCCGGCGGCTCCGTTCGAGCGCGGGAGCCCTCATCCGAATGTGCGATGCCTCACTGTCGTGCTTTGAGCCACAGCGTACTCCGAAGCATGCGTTAGGCGGAAAGCGTAGGTCGTCCGCCGCGGATCTCAAGGATGTCTGCTCTCGATACCATCGCCTCGGTCAACGTAGGAGGCGCCCTACATCGGCGCGCGGTCTCCCTGGCCAATATCCGATGGTTCCGTGCCTTGGCACAGCGAGCTGTTCGAGACGGCGGCCCGCAGGCACAACTGCGCGCGGCCAACGCCCGTGCTGCAGCCCGCATCATCCTGCGTCAGGCAAAGCGTGAAGCAGTGGTCGGTCGGATGGCTCGCGAAACCCTATCAAGGGATCTGTAGCTTAACTCCGATCCGTCCGCCTTGATTGCCTCTTCCACGAGGCGGGGAACTGGGTGCCCCCGGCAGAACTCGAACCTGCAACCAGGCCGTTATGAGCGGTCGGATCTAACCATTGAGCTACAGGCCCCTTTGCTTGGAAAGCCGCCACAGCCGCATAGGCGCAATTGGCGGTTCTCCCAGGACGCGGGGAATAGGTCAGCCCTTAGTTAGCCGCCGGTGGTTCGCCCGTACCTTTTTTCGGTAGCTGCGCACGACCTTGTGCGGCGTGCCGCCCGTCGCCAACGTCACCGCGGCGTTGCCAGCGGCGACAACCTTCTCAGCCACCATCCGCTGGGCTTCTTTGCGTGCCTTGGGACCTCCGACCATCAGCATCGCGATCCGCTCGCCGATGACCATCTGCGCTTCGACGCCGAGCATCGCGAGATCGGTTCCCATCGCGAGCCACGATCCAGGCCCGATCCGCTTCTTGCGACGTGACCGCATAGAAAACTCCTTTGACGGCTTCGCCCCAGCGCCTCTTCCGCGAGGCTGAGGAAGGGGTCACCAGATGTGTAGCAGGTAGCCGCCGGCCAGCACGATGATGGCGAGGGTCACGGCCGAGACAGCGAGCTTCTCTACCGACCCTGTCACACGGTAGGGGCTGCGCCGGCGGTCTCGGGGTCTGAATGTCACGATCTTCGGATCCGACAAATGCTGGGTCAGGCTGTCAGGCAACCTCTGCTTCGCCCGCCCTTTGCGCATGCTGGTCATCCTCCGAGTGCTTCGTCTTCACCGCCTCTCCCACGAGGCTGGAGCTGGGATCAGCGAGGCACCACCTTCAACTCGCCGGCCATCCACATCTCTCCCACCATCGTGGACATGCAGGTCGACAAGGTTTGGTAGGACGGCGTCACCAGCATGAGTTCCCTCACGCATACAGTTCGGACGCTGTCGGGCGTTTCCGCCCATAGCGCACGGACATGGCCTTCAGCCTTGGCCTCACTGTCGAGGCATTGCCGCTTGAAGGCCTCGTCATCCACGAGTTCGGCAGTCGTAGTACAATAAGCCGTGCCGTTGATCGTTGGGATCGGCTCGTCGGCCCGTGCGACGATCACTGCCAGCGCGCTCCCGGCCACGGCAATGACGAGAGCACACCGCATCAGGATCGCTTCGCCTTCGGATGCTCGGCGAGGAAGTTAGGCGTCGTCATCTTCGGTGCCGCCATCCTCAAAATCATCGAACCCATCCAGGGGCACACCGGTCCGGTACACGTCGTACTTGCGACCCAACGCGTCGAGCTGCTTTCCCGACGCCCCCTTACGAGCTCCCGATCGGCGTCAGAGACTTCTCGCAGCAGGCGCTCGCGGAAATCGGCGTCTGGTTCGGGATCGCTCACTTCAGATAACCCTTCGCCTTCAGGTGCTCGGTGAGGAGCTTCTCTACCAGCGAGGTCAACGAGCGCTGATCCTCTTTCGCGGCGGTTTCAGCCGCCTCCTTCAAGGCCGGATCGATGCGCAGGTTGACCTGCGCCGTCTTTTTCGCTGCTGCATGTGTAGACAGTGTCTTGACGCCGGCCGTGTATAGACAATATACAGACACCGGCTTGCAGCAGCAAGCGGCCCGCCGGGGTGTTGGAGCACCGCGACGGACCTAGCCCTCAACGTCTGGGATCTACGTCAATGGCTACCCACGCCCATAGCACACGCACGCCCTTATTACCCCCGTCCGGCAGCCCGCAGCTCTTATTAGGCACAGGGCTCGGCCGGCAGTCGGGTCCCGTCACCGTCGCCCTCGCGGCCATGCGCGCCGCGGATCCAGATCTGGATCGGCAGCGCCTCCGCGATCTACACCGCCGGATTGCCGACCGGATCGAGGCGGACATCGCCTTATTAGATGCCCTCAACGGCGACACTGACCTGGAGGACGGTCACGACGCCGAGGGTGGCACCGACGACAACGGCATCGCCGACTACGACGCGGTCGGTGAGCAGGGCTTCCGTGGCTACGGGGGCTGCCTATGAGCGCGCCTGCTTCTCGCCGTGATGACCTCGCCTCCCTGGTCTTCGACATGGAGGACAAGGTGCGGGCGCTGGTCGCTTGGGGCCAAGCCGTGCGGGCCATGGGCGCCGGCTCCTCAATGATCGAGCCCCATGCAGTGTCCGTGATGGGCACTGCCATCGTGGAGTGCGCGGTCGCCGTTGAGGCTGACTGGGAACGCTGCTTCGACCTGTCTCGCACACCGCAGGGGGCGCTGATGGCTACCCCCTCCACCCGCCGCGCCGCGCTCGGCGCCCTCATAGCCCTGCCGGCCGCGTCGCTACCGGCCCTGGCTGCTCCCGCCAGCCCTGAGCTGCTACGCATGGTGGTCGACTACGAAGCCACCGAGCAAGCCCGCGATGACGAGACCGAACGGCTTGAAGCCGTTGGCTGGCGCGAGTCTGACAGCACGTGGAGCCGGCTCTGCCGCGACTGTGGATCGAAGCGAGCTGCCATTGCCTTGCATCCCGCTCAGAGCATCGCCGATGTGATGCTCAAAGCCAGGGCCTTGGCGTTCAAGCTCAACCTCGCAGATGACTGGGAGGATCTGCGCAGAGCGATCGCGGACAATTACGGGCACGCCTACGACAGGGACGTGGCGCACGCTGCGATGCTCGATCTCGCCCGACTCGGAGGGTTTGGGAGATGCGCCTGATCTACGCCTTCCTCGCCGTCCGGATGCTCCGGCTCGCCCGCTTCGATCTAGCCAAGTCCGACATGCTGTACCGGAGCGGTGATGAGGCCTTCGAGCGGTCGCGGGAACGGGTTCGCATCGCCGAAGCCCTGGCTGCTCAAGCGGAGCTGTCATCGCTGGCGGCCGGGCGGTGAGACGTTGCCGGATACTTGCGGTGACGCAGGTGCAAATTTTGCGGGCGCGTCAGATCAAGTTGCCAACTTGGCGACTTGATCTGCCGAAGGTTCGTCAAGTCAGCGGAGCAGCCAAATCGCGGTGAGCGAGATCGTCGCGGTATAAACGGGGCGATGATCCTCATCGCTTACCATCACTGTGATTGCGTACCGGTCGCACCCTTTAGCTACTTCGTCCCGATTAAGCTCGGAAAGGAGCCGCAACGCGATGCAACGCGCCGCTTCCATATTGGCGCTCTCCATGCCGAACTCATCGAGGTGCATGGCGCCGTCATGAACGTCGAAAAAGAAGCGCGACATCGATGCCCCGCCTGATCGGTAAAGAGCGTTCGCGTCGCTCCGTCACCAATAGTCGAAATCGAGGTCGAGAATGTTCCATGGAACCCCATCGCGCGATGAGGTGCATCAATTCAGATTGGCCGAAATCGGACTTCGGGAATTTGCCATAAGCTCAGCATCCACGCCCGCCATCTAAGGGATTGAGGGACCACTAGGTTGCGGGCGTGGAGATCGGCAGGTGGGCCGACGAGCGACCCTAGAGCTTATTCGCTGAGCTGTCGCGATTATTCGTCCGTCGCCTCACGAACGCAGTTTTGCGCTTGCCGCGTCCGGCATCCACGCCCGCCTTTGTCGCTGAGGGGCGAACGGTAGGCGGGCGTGGACGGCCAGCCTGGAGCCGGCGGCGACGAACTAGCGTCTGAAAGTGCTCGTTTCAACGCTTAGGCGATCTGCATTCAACAAGATCAACTTAGAGTTATTCAAGTCACCGAGTGCATCCACGCCCGCCCGCAATAGCGGGGGCAATCTGCAGGCGAGCGTGGATGGCCAATGAGACCGTCTCAACCTAACTGGCATGCCCTTTTAGCACGGCCGGCTCTGCCCGGACATGTCTGCCTCTCACGAACGCCGCTCGCGCATCCGGTGCGGGCAGCTCAGTTCCGAGCCATCTCCCGACGTCCGGGGAAGCCCTCAATTTAGCATGGGTTAAAATGTGGGTAGATCAGATAGCTTAAAAGCTAAGCATCAGAGATAAATCAGTGTTTTTCTAACATCCGAGGATCAGGGTGCCGCCGAACAGCGGCGCCAGGGTGGTCCCGAGGGCGTTGAACGCCTGCACGAGGTTGAGCCGCGCCGGGGCGCTCTCGGCCGGGCCGACCACCGCCACGTAGGGGTTCGCGGCGACCTGCAGCAGGGTGATGCCGCTGGCGATCACGAACAGGGCCGCGAGCGTGACCGCGTACGAGACCCGGTGGGCGGCCAGGATCATCCCGAGGGTGCCCAGCGCCATGATGCAGAGCCCCGTCACCAGGGCGCGCTGGTAGCCGACCCGCGCGATCAGCTTCGCCGCCGGGATCGAGGCGACGAAGTAGGCGATGAACCAGACCGACTCGATCAGCGTGGTCTGGGTGTAGTCGAGGTCGAACACGCTGCGCAGGTGCGGCAGCAGCGTGTTGTTGATGACCGTGATGAAGCCCCACATGAAGAACAGGCTCGCCAGCAGCGACAGGGCCGGGCGGTAGCCGGCCCCGGTCGCGCGCGGCCTCCGGCCCCGTCCGGGGCGCCGCCGTCCCGACGGTCGCGTTCGGTCCTGCCATCCGGCGTTGTCCTCCGCCTTTCGGGCCGCCTTGCCGGGGTCCCGTGTTGTTCCTTTTATTTGTCTGAGTATATATCGGATTCGCGGACGTCAACCGCACGCCCGTCGCGGGCCGGCGCAGGACCGGCGCGGCGGGCGGTGTCACGAGGGGGAGGACGCGATGCGTGGAGTGGGAACCCTGGCGCTGTGCGCCTGTGCGGCGGTCCCGGGCCTGAGCCCGGCTCTCGCCCGGGCGGCCGAGCCGACCCGGACGGTGTTCGGCACGCTGCCGGACGGCCGGACGGTCGAGGAGGTGACGCTGACGAACGGCAAGGGCCTCACAGCCAGGATCCTGTCGTGGGGGGCGCTGCTGCGGAGCCTCGACGTGCCGGACCGGTCCGGCAAGGCCGCGGACGTGGTGCTCGGCTACGACGATCTGGCCTCCTACCTGGCCAAGGGCTCCTATTTCGGCGTGAGCGTCGGGCGCTACGCCAACCGCATCCGCGCCGGGCGCTTCACCCTCGACGGACAGACCTACACGCTGGCCACCAACGACGGCCCGAACGCCCTGCACGGCGGCACGACCGGCTTCGACAAGCGGCTCTGGACGATCACCGGGGTCCAGGGCGGCGCGACCCCGTCGGTGACCCTGCGCTACGTCAGCCCGGACGGCGAGGAGGGCTATCCCGGCACCCTGACGGCCACCGCCACCTACGCCCTGGACGACACGAACACGCTCACGGTCACCTACGAGGCGACCGCCGACAAGCCGACGATCGTCAACCTGACGAACCACAGCTTCTTCAACCTCGCGGGCGAGGGCTCGGGCCGCTCGATCCTGGACCAGACCCTGACCATCCCGGCGGAGCGCTTCACGCCGGTCGACGCCACCCTGATCCCGACCGGGGCGCACCTGCCGGTGGCCGGCACGCCCTTCGACTTCCGCAAGCCCACGGTGATCGGCGCGCGGATCCGCGACGGGCGGGACGCGCAGATCGTGCGCGGCCGCGGCTACGACCACAACTGGGTCGTGACCGACGCGCCCACGGCCGAGCCGAACCCCGTGGCACGGGTCTAGGATCCGGTTTCGGGCCGCGTCCTCGACGTGGCGAGCAACCAGCCGGGCCTCCAGTTCTACGCCGGCAACTTCCTCAACGCGACCGTGGTGGGTAAATCCGGCCTCGCCTACCGGCAGTCGGACGCCCTGGCGCTGGAGCCGGAGCTCTTCCCCGACACGCCGAACCAGCCGGCCTTCGGCTCCGCCCAGCTCGACCCCGGCAAGACCTACCGGAACGTGATCACCTACCGGTTCTCGACCAGCCCCGCCCACCGGACCCAGAAATGACCGACCGACCGATCGCACGGCCCCTGCGCTCCCGCGCGTGGTTCGACAACCCCGACAATATCGACATGACGGCGCTCTACCTGGAGCGCTACCTGAACTTCGGCCTCAGCCTGGAGGAGCTGCGCTCGGGCAGGCCGATCATCGGCATCGCCCAGACCGGCTCGGACCTGTCCCCGTGCAATCGCCACCACCTCGTCCTCGCGGAGCGGATCCGCGAGGGCATCCGCGAGGCGGGCGGGATCGTCCTGGAATTCCCCGTCCACCCGATCCAGGAGACCGGCAAGCGGCCGACCGCGGGCCTCGACCGCAACCTCGCCTATCTCGGCCTCGTGGAACTGCTCTACGGCTACCCCCTCGACGGGGTGGTGCTGACCACGGGCTGCGACAAGACCACCCCGGCCTGCCTGATGGCGGCCGCCACCGTGAACATCCCGGCCATCGCCCTGTCGGTGGGGCCGATGCTCAACGGCTGGTTCAAGGGCCAGCGCACGGGCTCCGGCACGATCGTCTGGAAGGCCCGCGCGATGCTGGCGGCGGGCGAGATCGACCATGACGGCTTCATCAAACTGGTGACCTCGTCGGCGCCCTCCACGGGCTTCTGCAACACGATGGGCACGGCCACCACGATGAACACCCTGGCCGAGGCCCTAGGCATGATGCTGCCCGGCTCGGCGGCGATCCCGGCGCCCTACCGCGACCGGCAGGAGGTGGCCTACCGGACCGGCAAGCGCATCGTGGAGATGGTCACGGAGGACCTGAAGCCCTCCGACATCCTGACCCGCGACGCCTTCCTCAACGCCATCGCGGTCAACTCGGCGATCGGCGGCTCGACCAACGCGCCGATCCACCTGGCGGCGATCGCCCGGCACATGGGGGTCGACCTCGACATCGCGGACTGGCAGACCCACGGGCTCGACGTGCCGCTCCTCGTCAACCTGCAGCCGGCGGGCACCTATCTCGGCGAGGATTACTACCGCGCCGGCAGCCTCCCGGCGGTGGTGGCGCAGCTCATGCGCCGCAACCTGATCCGCGAGGACGCGCGCACGGTGAACGGCCGCACCCTCGGCGAGAACTGCCGCGGCGCCGTGATCGAGGACGAGGACGTGATCCGGCCGATCGACCGGCCGCTCAGGGAGGCCGCCGGCTTCCTGGTCCTGCGCGGCAACCTGTTCGACGCCGCGGTGATGAAGACCAGCGTCATCGGCGACGATTTCCGCGCCCGCTACCTGTCGAACCCGGAGGATCCCGACGCCTTCGAGGGTCCCGTCGTGGTCTTCGACGGGCCGGAGGATTACCACGCCCGGATCGACGACCCGGGCCTCGGCATCACCGAGGAGACCCTCTTGGTCATGCGCGGGGCCGGGCCGATCGGCTATCCCGGGGCCGCCGAGGTGGTGAACATGCGTCCGCCCGCGCAGCTGATCCGGGCCGGCGTGCACGCGCTGCCCTGCCTGGGCGACGGGCGCCAGTCCGGGACCTCGGGCTCGCCGTCGATCCTCAACGCCTCGCCCGAGGCGGCGGCCGGCGGCGGCCTCGCGCTCCTGCGCACCGGCGACCGAGTGCGGATCGACCTGCGCCGCGGCACCGCCGACATGCTGGTCGGTGCGGACGAGATCGCCCGCCGCCGCAGCGATCTGGAGGCGGCGGGCGGCTACGCCTATCCGGCTTCGCAGACGCCCTGGCAGGCGATGCAGCGCGCCGCCGTGGGGCAGATGCAGACCGGCGCCATCCTGGAGGGGGCGGAAGCGTTCCAGCGCATCGCGCAGACGCGGGGCGTGCCGCGCGACAACCACTGAGGCCGGCGCCCGGGCCGGCGGCGCCCTCAGGGGCGCATCGCCAGCTCGGTGTCGGCGAGGGCGAGGCGGACCAGCTCGGTCATCGTCGCGCGGGCGGCGGCCGGGTCGCCCGCCACGATCGCCTCGTAGAGGGCGCGGTGATCCGGCATCGGGTCCCGGGGCAGGACCTGGCGGCGATGCTTGAAGATCGTCGTCCAGGTGACCGCGGCGGCGATGGAGCTCGACAGGGCCATCAGCGCCCCGTTGCGGGCCGATTCCAGGATCGTGTTGTGGAAGGCCTGGTCGGCGGCCCGTCCCGCCTCGGTGGCGAGGCCGTGGCGGCCCATCTCCTCCAGGGCGTGGCCCATCCGGGCGATGTCCAGGCTCGAGCGCCGCCCGGCCGCGAGGGCCGCCGCGGCCGGCTCGACGATCATCCGCAGCTCGAAAAGGTCGCGGATGAACGCCTCGCTCGGCTCCGATTCGAAGGCCCACGCCAGGATGTCGGGGTCGAGCAGGTTCCAGCGGCTGCGCTGGCTCACGCGGGTGCCGGTGCGCGGGCGGCTCTCGACGAGCCCCTTGGCGCTCAGGATGCGGATCGCCTCGCGATAGGCGGTGCGCGAGACATTCAATTTCTCAGAGAATTCGATCTCACCGGGCAGCACGTCCCCGGGCGCGTAGCGGCCACCGAGGATTGCGGCCCCCAGATCGCGGGCGACCGAGCCGTGGATGCGGCGCGACCCCGAGGCGAGGGGCAGCGTGACGTTCTCCAGACCACGATCCTGCCTCACCTCGTCAACCTCCGGTCCGGGCCACCGGATCGGGGCGGGATCGGCGTGATCGTATCCTGAAGTTGTAGGAGCGCAAAGAGGAACACCCAGCTGCGGGGATCACGGCTGCGCTTGCCGCAGGAGACGAACTGCCCTAGCTTACTTGTATGAGTAATGAGCCGCCAGGATCCGTCACGATCCGCGGCAGCGCCCTGGTCGGCGCCGCCGACGTGATCACCGCCGAGGTCTTCCGGGCCGTCGATCCCGCCACCGGGGCGGCCCTGGAGCCGGCGATCTCGGCCGCAGGTCCGGCGGAGGTCGAAGCTGCCTGCGCCCTGGCCGAGGCGGCGTTCCCGCACGTCTCGGAATCGGCTCCAGAAACACGCGCAGGCTTTCTCGAAGCTGTGGCCCAGGGCCTCGCCGACCTCGGCGCGCCCCTCATCGATCGGGCGATGGCCGAGACGGGCCTGCCCCGCCCCCGGCTGGAGGGCGAGCGTGCCCGGACGGTCGGGCAGCTGCGCCTGTTCGCGGACCTCGTCCGGTCCGGCGCGTGGATCCGGGCGACGATCGATCCGGCGCAGCACAAGCGGCAACCGCTGCCTCGGCCGGACCTGCGCCGGCGCCACGTCGCCGTCGGCCCGGTGGCGGTGTTCGGCGCCAGCAACTTTCCCCTGGCCTTCTCGGTGGCGGGGGCGACACCGCATCGGCCCTGGCGGCGGGCTGCCCGGTGGTGGTCAAGGGCCACCCGGCCCATCCCGGGACCGGGGAGATGGTCGCGCGGGCCGTGCGCGCGGCCTTGGCTGGCTGCGGCCTGCCCGCGGGCGCATTCTCCTACCTGCCGGGGCCTTCGACGGCGCTCGGAGCCGCGCTGGTCGCCGATCCGCGCATCAAGGCCGTGAGCTTCACCGGATCGCGGTCTACGCCGAGATGAGCGCGGTCAACCCGGTCCTGCTCCTGCCCGGCGCCCTGCGGGCGCGGTGCGCGTCCCTGGCGGCGGGCTTCGTCCAGTCGTTGACGCTGGGGGCGGAGCAGTTCTGCACCAATCCGGGCCTGCTCATCGGGATCGCCGGCCCCGACATCGACGCCTTCGCGGAGGCCGCCGGCGCGGCGATCCGGGAGAGCGTGCCGCACACCCTGCTCACCACCGAGATCCGCGAGCGGTTCGCGGGCGCCGTCGCCGCGATGGCGGCCCGGCCGGGGGTGACGGTCGCGGCGCGCGGGGCGGCTTCCGGGCCGGGGGCGCCCCCGCCTGCCTGCTGCGCACGGAGGCGGGCCGGATCCTCGCCGATCCGGCGCTTGCCGAGGAGATGTTCGGCCCCGCGGCACTCCTGGTCGCCGCCGCCGACATGGCGGAGATCGCCCGGCTCCTCGAAACCCTCGGCGGCCAGCTCACCGCGACGCTGCACCTCGACCGGGCGGACGAGCATCGCGCCGCCGGGCTCCGTGCCGCTGCTGGCCCGCAAGGCCGGACGGGTCCTGGCGAACGGCTGGCCGACCGGCGTGGAGGTCGCCCCCGCGATGGTGCATGGCGGGCCGTTCCCGGCGACCTCGGACGGGCGCAGCAGTTCGGTCGGAACGCTGGCGATCGAGCGGTTCCTCCGGCCGGTCTGCTACCAGGACCTGCCCGATGCGCTGCTGCCGCCGCCCCTGCGCCCGGACAATCCCTGGCATCTCGCGCGCCGGATCGACGGCGTTGTCGACCCGCAACACGGCCGCTGACAGGCCGCCGCGCGACCCTCGACGGCCGCGCGTTCAGGACGCCCCGGTGGGGTCGTCCCCGGGACGATACGGATGGGACGATCACTCCTACAATTCCGCTTTGTCGATGGGCAGCGGGGCGTCGCACTGCTCGCCGACGGCCGGGCACGGCAGGTGCTCGGCGTCGACAGCGTGGTCGCCCTGGCGCGCCGAGCCCTGGCGGCGGGGGACGATCTGGCCGTGACGGCGGACCGGGCGGGGCTCGGCGCGCCCGTCGACCTCGACGCCGTCCGGCTCCTGCCGCCCGTCGACCACCCGGATCCGGCCCATCTCCTGCTGAGCGGCACCGGCCTGACGCATCTCAGCTCGGCGGAGGGCCGCGACGCGATGCACCGCGCGGGGGCGGCCGACCCGGCGCCGACCGATTCGATGCGGATGTTCCGGATGGGCGTCGAGGGCGGCAAGCCGGCGCCCGGCGAGGCCGGTGTCCAGCCCGAATGGTTCTACAAGGGCGACGGGTCCTGTCTTGTCGCCTGCGGCGAGCCGCTGGTCTCGCCGGCCTTCGCCCGGGACGGCGGCGAGGAGCCGGAGATCGCCGGGATCTACCTGATCGATGCCGACGGAACGCCGGTGCGCCTCGGCTTCGCCCTGGCCAACGAGTTCTCCGACCACGTGACCGAGCGCGGCAACTACCTGTGGCTCGCCCATTCCAAGCTGCGCCCGGCGGCCCTCGGCCCGGAGCTCCGGCTCGGTGCGCTGCCGCCGGACGTGCGCGGCGTGAGCCGCATCCTGCGCGACGGCACCGTGCTCTGGGAGAAGCCGTTCCTCTCCGGGGAGGCCAACATGTCCCACAGCATCGCCAACCTGGAGCGGCACCACTTCAAGTACGCGCCGTTCCGGCGCCCGGGGGACGTGCACGTCCACTTCTTCGGGACCGCGACCTTGTCGTTCAGCGACGGCGTCGCGACCCGGCCCGGCGACGTGTTCGAGATCGCGGCCGCGCCGTTCACGCGGCCCCTGCGCAATCCGCTGGCCCTGGCCCCGGCCGCCGACACGACCGTGCGGGTGCTCTGACCATGGCGGGCTCGTTCAGGGCGAACCCGATCCGCATCGGGCTGGTGGGCGTCGGCAAGATCGCCCGCGACCAGCATCTGCCGGTCATCGCCGCCTCGCCGAATTACAGCCTCGTGGCGGTGGCGAGCCGGCATGGCGGCCTCGACGGGGTGCCGAGCTACGCCACCGTGGAGGCGATGCTGGCGGCGCACGGCGACCTCGACGCCGTCGCCCTGTGCCAGCCGCCGCAGGCGCGGTTCGCGGCGGCCCTGGCGGCGATCGCGGCGGGCCGCCACGTCTTCCTCGAGAAACCCCCGGGGGCGACGCTCGCCGAGGTCGGGCTCCTCAGGGAGGCCGCGCGGGACCGGGGCGTGAGCCTGTTCGCGAGCTGGCACTCCCGCGCCGCGCCGGGGGTTGAGCCCGCGCGCCGCTGGCTGTCGGGCCGCCGGATCCGGTCGGTGGCGATCGCGTGGCTGGAGGATGTCCGGCACTGGCATCCGGGCCAGGACTGGATCTGGGACGCGGGCGGGATGGGCGTGTTCGATCCGGGGATCAACGCCCTGTCGATCGCCACCCACATCCTGCCGCCGTTCTTCCTGACCGGCGCGACCCTGTCGGTGCCGGAGAACCGGCAGGCGCCGATCGCCGCCGACCTGCACTTCGCGGATGCCGCCGGCACCCCGATCCGCGCCCGGTTCGACTGGCGCCAGACCGGGCCGCAGACCTGGGACATCCGCATCGAGACTGACGACGGCCCCCTGATCCTGTCGCGGGGCGGCGCCGCCCTGACGATCGGCGGCCGCGGCCAGCCGCTCCCGCCCAAGGCGGAGTACCGCGGCCTCTACGACCGTTTCGCCGCCCTGGTCCGCTCCGGCGCCAGCGACGTCGACCTGAATCCGCTGATCCACGCCGCCGACGCCTTCCTGCGCGGCGAGCGCCGCACGGTGGAGGCCTTCACGGACTGACCGGGGGGAGCGCCTGCGGGACACGAACGCGACAGAGCCAGGCAAGGCCGCGCGGTTAAGGGGGAGTCACACATGAGCAAGCATTGGGGTAAGCATTGGCGATGGGCGGCGCTCGCATTCTGCGCCGCGACGGTCACGGCGGGCGCGCGTCCGGCGGCCGCACAGGGCGCCGCGTCGGCGCCGGACGGGGGACCGTCCCTGGTGAATCCGGGACCGAAGGCCAGCCCGGCGCAGAAGGCCCGGTACCGGGCGAACCGCGCCCGGCGGCGGGTCATCCGGGAGGCGCGAAGCGCGGCGGGCGCCAGCAGCGCCGCGGCCAGCCTCGACGTGCAGGGCAGCAGCGCGGCGCCGCCCAGCCTGCCGCCGGGCACCCTCGATCTCGGCAACGGGATCAGCCTGGTCCGGAACCACACGGGCGAGTTCGCCGCCAACCCGTCCGGCGGCATCCGGCAGGGATCGGCCTATGCCGGCCAGGTCGCGTTCGGCCTCGACGCCGACCTCGGCCGCCTCACCGGGATCGACGGCGGCTCCGTCCACACCGTCGTCACCCAGCGCCACGGCCGGAGCCTGGCGCAGGATGACATCGGCTTCAACGGCAGCGTGCAGGAGATCTACGGCGGCGGCCAGACCGCGCACCTCACCCTGCTGTCCTACGAGCAGAAGCTGTTCGACAACCGGCTCGACATCGAGGTCGGCCGGCTCCTCGCCAACCCCAACTTCCTGGGCTCGCCGCTCTACTGCAACTTCCAGAACAACGCGACCTGCGGCGCACCGAAATCGATCTTCAAGCTGACGAACTTCACCTACTGGCCGATCGCGACCTGGGGCGGCCATGCCAAGGCCTGGATCAACGACACGGTGTTCCTGCATGCCGGCATCTACGAGGTGAACCCCCGCGACCAGCTGCCGACCCGGAACGGGATCGACTGGTCGACCAACGGGGCCACCGGAGTCCTGGTGCCCGTGGAGGTCGGCTACTCGACCAATTTCGGCAACGATCCGCTGCCGCGCAACTACAGCGTCGGCGTCGTCTTCGACCGATCGGACTACAAGGATCCCGTATTCGACCAGCGGGGCGGCGCCCAGGTCTTCAGCGGCCTCGATCCGCTGACCCGGTTCGGACGCTCGGCGGTCTATGCCCGCTTCGGCCAGATGGTGTGGCGGCCGGATCCGAACGGCGTCCAGGGCCTGTCGGTCTTCGGCGTCGCGATCGGCGGGACCGGCGGCCGGCAGACCCAGGACTTCTTCCTAGAGGGCGGCGCCGTGCTGACCGGCACCGTCCCGGGCCGGCCCTACGACACCCTCGGCTTCGTCTTCGCCATGGAGAAGCTGTCGCCGCCGGGCACGGCCAACATCCGGGCGGCGCGCGGCGCGCTCGGGCTCGGCACCCGGAACGTCGAATCCCTGCAGACCATCCTGGAGCTGAGCTACGGCATCCAGCTCACCCCGGCGGTGCGGCTGATGCCGAACCTGCAATACGTGATCGACCCGGACCAGACGCGCTTCCCGTTCCGCCCGAAGCCGATCCCGGACGCCTTCGTGATCGGCGCCAAGCTGTCGGTGGACCTGTTCACCCTCGCCGGCCTCGCGAAGGGTCCGGGCAGCCCGTAAGGCCGCCGGCCCTTCCCGACGCCGGCAGGGCCGCGGGCGCAGCGGGGATCGTCGGCGCGGCGGCGGCGCACCGGCGTCGCGCGCCGCGGCCGCCGGGTCCCGTGCGAAGGGCGTGAAGCCGGAGGCGGCGGGATCGCGTGCCGCCTCCGCGTGGCGGGAGCGATGTCACGGCGATGCCGCGGCGCGCGACCGGCAGGACCGGGGGGCACCGGCATTTCACCCTGCGCGCGCGTTCGTGTACGAGACCGGGCCTCACCTTCCGCGACCCGGTCGACGGGCTTCCCCGCCCGTCACACGACGGCAGAGATCTTGGACATGGCAGCGACCGATCAAGACGCGGCACCCGTCTCCACCGGGATGGTCGGCCTCGACCACATCCTGGCCGGCGGCTACGCGTCCCGGCGCTCGCACCTCATCGAAGGGCGGCCCGGCTCCGGCAAGACGACGCTGGCGATGCAGTTCCTGCTCGACGGGGTGAAGCGCGGCGAGCGCTGCCTGTACATCACGCTCTCGGAGAGCCGGCGGGAGCTCCTGAACGTCGCGGCGCGCCACGGCTGGACCCTCGACGGCATCGAGATCTGTGAACTCGTCGCGCCGGAACTCAGCCTCGACCCGGGCCAGCAGCAGAGCCTCGTCCATACCTCCGATCTCGAGCTCGGCGAGACCGTCCGCATGGCGATCGCCGAGATCGAGCGGGCCAAGCCGCAGCGCGTCGTGTTCGACAGCCTGTCGGAGATCCGGCTGCTCTCGCAGGGGTCGCTGCGCTACCGGCGGCAAGTCCACGCCCTGCGCAGCTTCCTGCTCATCCAGAACACCACGGCGCTCCTCCTCGACGACCTGACCGCCGAGGCCGACGACCTGAACCTGCACAGCCTCAGCCATGCCGTGATCCGGCTGGAGCAGCTCGCGCCGCTCTACGGGGGCGAACGACGGCGGTTGCGAGTGATCAAGATGCGCGGCACGGCGTTCCGGGGCGGGTTCCACGATTACGTCATCCGGCGCGGCGGCCTGACGGTGTTCCCGCGACTCGTCGCGGCCGAGCATCTCGGCACCGTCGCGGACGACCAGTGCAGCACGGGCAGCCCCGAACTCGACCTGCTGCTCGGTGGCGGCGTGGACCGCGGGACCAGCACGATGCTGATCGGCCCATCCGGCGTCGGCAAGTCGACGGTGGCGCTCACCTGCATCACCGCGGCGATCGCCCGCGGCGAGAAGGCCCTGATCCTCAGTTTCGACGAGACCATGGGCGTGCTGCGCCGGCGGGCGCACGGCCTCGGCATGCCGCTCGAAGCCGTGATCGCCTCCGGCGATCTCCGGGTCGAACAGATCGATCCGGCGGAGGTCTCGCCCGGGGAACTCGCCAGCATCGTGCAGGACGCGGTCGAGCGTGAGAGCGTCACGACGGTCGTGATCGATTCCCTAACCGGCTATCACAACGCCATGCCGGAGGAGAACTACCTGCTCCTGCAGATGCACGAGCTGCTGACCTACCTGAACCAGCAGGGCGTCATCACCCTCCTGGTGCTGGCGCAGCACGGCATGATCGGTGCGATGGGTGCGCATGTCGACCTGACCTATCTCAGCGACACGATCCTGCTGTTCCGCATCTTCGAGGCGGACGGACGGCTGCGCCGTGCGATCTCCGTCGTGAAGAAGCGGACCGGCAGCCACGAGGACGCGATCCGCGAATTGCGGATCGACTCCGGTGGGATCCGCGTTGGCGAACCGCTCAGCGCGTTCAGAGGGATCATGACCGGCGTCCCGACATATGAAGGTGAGGGCTCGTCGCTCTTGCCCACCCGCATGACTGACTTGTCCACCCGCATGGCTGATGACCGAGGCTGAACCGCCGGTTCTGGTCTTCACGCCGGGTGGCCGCGACGCCGTCGTCGCCGCGACCATCCTCGGCGAGGAGCGGATCGCGTCGCAGGTGTGCGGCAGCCTCGCGGAGGTGGTCTCCCGGCTGGACACGGCCGCCTGCGCGATCCTCACCGAGGAGGCGCTGCTGTCCTCGAACCGGCAGGCGCTGGCAGCCTGGATCGCCGCGCAGCCGCCGTGGTCCGACTTCCCGTTCATCCTGCTGCGCCTGCGGGGCACCGAGCCCAACGCGCAGCTGACCGACCTGCTGGGCAACGTGAGCGTGCTGGAGCGCCCGTTCCATCCGGCGACCCTGGTCATGGCGGCCCGGGCCGCCCATCGCGCCAAGCGCCGGCAGCTCGAGGCGCGGGCCTATCTCGAGGAACGCGAGCGGACGACGGAGCGGCAGGCGCTCCTGATCCGCGAGCTGCATCACCGGGTGAAGAACACCCTGGCGACGGTCCAGGCGCTGCTCGGGGCCTCGGCCCGGTCCGCCACCAGCGTCGACGCGTTCTACGCGGCGTTCTCGGCGCGGGTGATCTCGCTCGCCAAGACCCACAATCTCCTGACCGAGGATTACTGGCAGCAGGCGCCCTTGCGCGAGATGCTGATGAACGAATTGGGTCCCTACAACGACGTCGAGGGTGCCCGCATCCAGCTCGACGGCCCCCAGGTCGACCTGATGGGCGACCTCGCGGTCCCGACCGGCATGGCCATCCACGAGCTGACGACGAACGCGGCCAAGCACGGCGCCCTGTCGGTTCCGGAGGGCCGGATCCGGATCCGCTGGGAGGTCGAGCAGACGCCGGCCGCGCGCATGCTCCATCTCGCCTGGACCGAGCGGGGTGGGCCGGCCACGGAAAAGCCGACCCGGAAGGGTTTCGGCTCGACGCTCCTGCAGCGCGTCCTCAAGGTCCAGTGCGAGGCGGAGATCGCCTTCGATTTCCAGCCGGCCGGCCTGCATTTCACCATGCGCGCCCCGCTGCCCGAGACGCGCGTCGTCCCGGCCTACTGACCGCACCGGATCTCCGAACGAGGCCGCGCCGGGTGCGGCGCCCCGGATGTGTGCTGTCACACAGACGTGTGTTGCAACGGACCGCTTCCCTCGAACCTATCGCAGGTGCGAGATTTGGAATGTCGCGTCACAGCGGCATGTCGTTCGATGAAACAGTTTGCACCTCTCCTGGCGGCCCTTCTGGCCTGGGCCGCGTTCGGAACCTGGGCCGAAGCCCGGCGATCGGCGCTCCAGACGGACAGCCCGGCGCTGCGTCCGGGAATCGAGGCCGACCTAGCGGCCCGGAACTGTCCGGACGTCCGGATCGACACGGAGCGGTTCCGCCAGTTCTCCCGCGAGAACCACCTCAACCATGCCGACTTCTTCACGAAGAAGCGCTCGGTTGCGTTGCAGCAGGATCTGGATGCGGAGCGGGCGCAGTTCCGCGATCGCCCCGAGGAGGCCTGCGCACAGGCGTGGGACAAGTACGGCGAGGACGGTCGCGTGCTGCATCTCCTCGCCCGCAGATAGGCACCGTGCCGGCAGGCTCGGACCCGTTCGGGCTCGCCGCGGCGCCACGACCGGAGCGGTGACGATGGTGCGGGTGCGCCCATCGGCTCGTCCACCGGCCGGCCTGACCGGATCGGGGATTCGCCTCCACACGTCCGCGGATTTCGAAACGGATCTTCTCGCGTTCGGGGCAGTCCGGGAATAAAACTCCGATCCTCACCGCACCGCACCAGCAGATCTCAAGACATGACCACCTGCGCGTGCGGTGCTTGAGATAAAACTGCGCCCGAATGACCCGATTTCGAGCACAACATTTTTCGATGCCGCGGCAATTGGGAACGCCGTTTCATTGACGGCGGGGGATGGGGCCTTCAATTCTAGTGGCCTGTTCGGATGTCCGGCCGCGCAACCTCCGCTCTTCGTGATCGGGGTGGCCCGTCATCCTGTCCCGCACCAAGGCATCCGGAATGACACGACCGAGACTCGTCGGGCTGAGCGCGAACGTGCAGCGGCCGTCCAAGACCCGGACCCTGGTGGACGCGGTGCTGCGCGAGGCGGGCGCCCGGGCGCCCATCGACGCGCGGATCCTCGACTTCGTCGATGCCGGCACGGGCCTCGGTGCCGCCTGGACCCGTGACCAGCTCGCGCCGGAAGCCCGGAGCGTGCTCGCGGCCATCGAGGAGGCGGACGGGCTCGTGGTCGGCTCGCCGGTCTACAAGGGCGCCTATACCGGCCTGTTCAAGCACCTGTTCGACCTCGTCGATCCGGGGGCGCTGGCCGGCAAGCCCGTGGCGATCGTGGCCACCGGCGGCGGCGCGCGCCATGCCCTTGTGGTCGAGCACGCCTTCCGGCCGCTCTTCGGCTTCTTCGGCGCCCTCCAGATCCCGACGGCCGTCTACGCCTCCGACCCCGATTTCAGCGACGGCGTGCTCACCGAGGCGGGCGTGCGTGCCCGCGCCGCCGAGGCCGGCGGGCAGCTCGCCGCGCTGCTCATGCACCGGTCGGCCGCCGCCGCGCCCTCGCCCTGGCCGCCGCCGAGTGAGCCGGGCGATGCTCGACCGCCGCACCCTGCTGGCCGCACTGGCGGCCCTGCCAATCGCGCCGGCCCTGGTCCGGGGCGCCCGGGCGGCCGAGTCCGGCGTGGTCCGGATCGGCTACCAGAAGAACGGCATCCTGGTCGTCGCCAAGCAGCAGGGGATCATCGAGAAGCACCTGGAGCCCCTCGGCCAGAGCGTGCGCTGGGTCGAGTTCTCCTTCGGACCGCCGCTGCTGGAAGCCCTGTCGCTCGACGGGATCGACTTCGGGCAGACCGGCGACGCGCCGCCGATCTTCGCGCAGGCCGCACGCGCGAACCTCGTCTACGCGGCCGCCCAGGAGGCCGGCGGTTCCGGTGCCGGGATCCTGCTGCCGAAGGATTCCACGATCCGGAGCCTCGCCGACCTCAAGGGCAGGCGGGTCGCCTTCGCCAAGGCGTCGAGCGCCCACAACCTGACCATTGCGGCACTGGAGAAGGCCGGCCTGGGCTACGCCGACATCGCGCCGGTGACCCTGGCCCCCGCCGATGCCGCAGCGGCCTTCGCCCGGGGCAGCATCGACGCGTGGACGATCTGGGACCCGTACTTCGCCATCGCCGAGGCCGGGGAGGGGTGCGGGTGCTGGCGCGCGCCACCGACATCACCCCGCAGAACAACTTCTTCCTGGCGAGCCGCCCCTTCGCGGAGACCCGCGCCCCGGTGCTCGCCGCGGTGATCGAGGCGCTGGGCGCGGTGGCCGCGTGGTGCACGCAGAACCGCGGCGCGGTGGCGGAACTCCTGTCGCAGGGCACGGGCGTGCCGCTGGCCGCGACCCGGCGGGCGGTGGACCGCACCGACTACGTGATCGGCCCGATGACCGACCGCGTCGCCGCCACCCAGCAGGCGATCGCCGACCGCTTCCACGCCCTGAAGCTGATCCCGAAGCCGATCCGCATCGCCGACGCGGTCTGGACGGCGCCCGCCCGCAACGGCTGAGAACCCCGGCTCACGCTCCATGACCGACCGCACGCCCCGCCCCCTGGCCCTGTCGCCGTCCGACGGCCCGGCGCCGAACCGCCGCCTGCTCCTGTCCGCCGGGTTCGGCCTCGCGGCAGCCGCGATGCTGCGCCCCGCACGGGCCGCGGGCAGCCTTCGGATCGGCTACCAGAAATACGGCTCCCTGGTGCTGCTCAAGGGCCGCGGCACCCTTGAGAGGGCGCTCCAGCCGCTCGGCCTCACGGTGGCGTGGTCGGAATTCCCGTCCGGGCCGCCGCTCCTGGAGGCGCTGAATGCCGGGGCGATCGATTTCGGCTCGGCCGGCGAGGCCCCGCCGATCTTCGCGCAAGGAGCGAGCCCGGAGCTGCGCTACGTCGCCACCGAGCCACCGGCGCCGCGGGGCGAGGCGATCCTCGTGCCCCGGGACAGCCCGGTGCGCAGCGTCGCGGACCTGCGCGGCAGGACCATCGCCCTCAACAAGGGCTCCAACGTCCACTTCCTGCTGGTGCGCGCCCTGGAGCAGGCCAGCCTGCCCTACGATGCGGTGAAGCTCGCGTTCCTGGCGACGGCGGATGCCAACGCCGCCTTCGTGCGCGGCTCCGTCGACGCCTGGGCGATCTGGGATCCGTATCTCGCCGCCGCCGAGCGCGCCACGGGCGCCCGGGTCCTGGCCGACGGGCAGGGGCTCGCCCCCAACCGCCAGTTCTACCTGTCCCGGCGCGGCTTCACCGACGCGAGCCCCGAGATCGTGTCGGCCGTGATCCGGGCGATCGGGGAGGTCGATGCCTGGGCGGAGGGCCATGCCGACGCCGTGGCGGCGGAACTCGCCCCCGCGGTGGGCATCCCCGCGCCGGTCCTCGGCGTCGCCCTGGGGCGGCTATCCTACGGCGTCGCGCCCCTCGACGCCGCGGCGGTCGCCGACCAGCAGAGGGTCGCCGACGCCTTCCACGGCCTCGGCCTCCTGCCGAAGCCGATCCGGGTCGCCGACGCGGTCTGGACGCAGCCCGAGCGCAGAGCCGAGAACCGGGCCGAGAACAGGACGGAGAACCGGTGATGCGCCCCGTCACGGTCGACCGCCTGCGCGACACGGCCCTGCCCTGGCTCCTGCCGGCCGCGATCCTCCTCGGCTGGCAGGGCGCGGTCTCGGCCGGGCTCGTCTCCAACCGGTTCATGCCGGCGCCCCTCGACGTGGTCCGGGCCGGCTGGGAGGCCGGGCGGACCGGGGAACTCTGGACCAATCTCGGGGTCAGCACCCTCCGGGCGCTGGCGGGCTTCGTGGTCGGCGGCGGCATCGGCTTCGCGCTGGGCCTCGCCAACGGCCTGTCGCGCGTCTCGGAGCGGCTCACCGACACCTCGGTGCAGATGGTGCGCAACGTACCCCACCTGTCGCTGATCCCGCTGGTGATCCTGTGGTTCGGCATCGGCGAGGAGGCCAAGCTGTTCCTCGTGGCACTGGGCGTGTTCTTCCCGATCTACGCCAACACCCTGCACGGGATCCGCTCGGTGGATCCCGGCCTCGTCGAGATGGGCCGGGTCTACGGCATGTCCCGCACGGCGCTGTTCACCCGGGTGGTGCTGCCCGGCGCCCTGCCGTCGATCTTCGTCGGCCTGCGCTACGGCCTGGGGATCATGTGGCTGACGCTGATCGTCGCCGAGACGATCTCCGCCTCGTCGGGGCTCGGCTACATGGCCATGCAGGCGCGCGAGTTCATGCTGGTCGACGTCGTGGTGCTGGCGATCCTGATCTACGCGGGCCTCGGCAAGCTCGCCGACGCCCTGACCCGCCAGCTCGAGCGCACCTGCCTCGCCTGGAATCCCGCCTACAGGAGCGCCTGATGCTGCGCGACGCCGTCCGCCGCGAGGCGCGTCCCGATCCGGACTCCGAGCTCCGCCAGGCGGCAGGTCCCGCGCCGTCACGGGCGCCCGCGGAGCTTGGCCGGCGCGGGATCGCCGTCACCGTCCGCGACCTGCACAAGAGCTTCGACGGCACCGCCGTCATCGAGGGCCTGAACCTGTTCCTGCCGGCCGGCGGGTTCACCGCGGTGGTCGGCCGCTCCGGCTGCGGCAAGAGCACCCTGCTGCGCCTGATCCTCGGGCTGGAGACGCCAACCGGTGGCCGGATCGACCTGGAAGGGCCGGCGACGTCGCCCCGCCGGTCGGAGCCGCCGAAGCGGATCATGTTTCAGGAGCCGCGCCTGCTGCCCTGGGCGCGGGTCGTCGACAACGTCGCGGTCGGCCTGTCCGGCCTCGGCTCCCGGGCCGAGCGCCGCGAGCGGGCGCTGGCGGCCCTCGCCGAGGTCGGGCTCGGCGACAAGGCGGGACAGTGGCCCGCGACCCTATCGGGCGGCCAGCGCCAGCGCGTGGCGCTGGCCCGGGCGCTGGTGAGTCGGCCGGGCCTGCTCGCCCTCGACGAGCCGCTCGGCGCCCTCGACGCCCTGACCCGGATCGGCATGCAGGACCTGATCGAGCGGATCTGGCGGGCGCAGGGCTTCACGGCGCTGCTCGTGACCCACGACGTCGCCGAGGCGGTGGCGCTGGCCGACCGGATCCTCGTGGTGGAAGCCGGGCGGATCGCCCTCGACCTGAGGGTCGACGTTCCGCGCCCGCGCCGGCGTGGGGATCCGGATCTCGCCCGCCTCGAAGGCCGCATCCTCGATCACCTGCTCGGATCGCAGCCGCCCCCTGACCGCAGGCCGCCGCGTCCCGGACGCGGCGGCCTGCCCTCGCCCTCGACGATCGCCGGATACGCACAGTCGGATCCGGCTTTTCCGCATCCGCCCCCGGGCCGCACAGGAGATTTCCATGACCGCAGCCACCGATGGCCGTGCCGACGTCCTCTGGTTCCTGCCGACCCACGGCGACGGGCGCTATCTCGGCGCCCAGGAAGGCGCCCGCGAGGTCTCGCTCGGCTACCTTCGCCAGATCGCCCAGGGGGCGGACGAACTCGGCTATTACGGCGTGCTGCTGCCCACGGGGCGCTCCTGCGAGGATTCCTGGATCGTCGCCTCGGCGCTGGCCCCGCTGACCAAGCGCCTGCGCTTCCTCGTGGCGGTACGGCCGGGCCTGATGGAGCCCTCCGCGGCCGCCCGCATGACCGCGACCCTCGACCGGATCTCGGACGGGCGCCTCCTGATCAACGTCGTCACCGGCGGCGATCCCGTGGAACTCGCCGGCGACGGCGTGTTCCTGTCCCACGACGCGCGTTACGCCGTCACCGACGAGTTCCTGACGATCTGGCGCGGCCTGCTCGCGGGCGAGACCGTGACATTCCAGGGCGAGCACCTGCGCACCGAGAACGGCCGGGTGATCTTCCCGCCGGTGCAGAAGCCCTATCCGCCGCTCTATTTCGGCGGCTCCTCGCCCGCCGGCATGGCGGTCGCGGCCGAGCATTGCGACGTCTACCTGACCTGGGGCGAGCCCCCGGCGCAGGTCGCCGAGAAGATCGCCGCCGCCCGGCAGGCCGCCGAGGCGAAGGACAAGACCTTCTCGTACGGCATCCGCCTGCACGTGATCGCCCGGGAGACCGAGGCCGCGGCCTGGGACGCCGCCGAGACGCTGATCTCGAAGCTCGACGACGCCACCATCGCCAAGGCGCAGGAGACCCTGAAGCGGCAGGATTCCGTCGGCCAGAGCCGCATGATGGCGCTCCACGGCGGCAGCCGCGACAAGCTCGTGGTGGCGCCGAACCTCTGGGCCGGCATCGGCCTCGTGCGCGGCGGCGCCGGGACGGCGCTGGTCGGCTCGGCCGACCAGGTCGCCGACCGGATGAAGAAATACATCGATCTCGGGATCGATCGCTTCATCCTCTCGGGCTACCCGCACCTGGAGGAGGCCTACCGCTTCGCCGAACTGGTCTTCCCGAAGCTGCCGCTGCGCGCCACCACGGGCCGGCCGGTGGGCAATGCCCGCAACGACGGCCCGTTCGGCGAGATCATCGCCAACGACCTCGTGCCGGCCCGCCGCGTCGGGGCGCACTGACCGGGAGATCGGCCCGGCCGGCACGATCGGGCATGGCTGATCTGCATCCGGATTGTTCGGATGTCATGGTGACGCCATCCTTGGCGTCCATCCGCCCCGCCCATCGCCGCGCGGCGCGCCGCGCGGCCTGGACGAGCGAAGGATATCGATGACTTCGACCAAGACGGCCCTCCTGGCCATCGGTCTGTGCCTCGGCCCCGCGGCGGCCTTCGCGGCATCCCCGGCCCGCGAGGCGCTCAAGCAATACTGCACCGGCGACTACATGGATTACTGCAGCGCCTACGCGCCGGGCGGCCCGGAGGTCGAGGCCTGCTTCAAGGCCAATCTCAAGAAGCTCTCGCCCAACTGCTCGGCGGCGATCACCGCCTACAAGAAGGAGCAGCGGGCGACCAAGCGCGTCAGCGAGGCGCGCTGATCCGTCACCGTACGGCGACGCCCAGGGGCGCGCCGCTGCAACCGAGATGCGCCGGGTTGGTCGAGACCACCCCGGCATTGCACCCCGCCTGCGTCCCGACATAGAGGGCGTGCCCCCGGATCCGGGCCGCGCGAGGTAGCCGATCGGCCGCGTGCCGGCATCGAGATGGCGGGGATTGCTGGTGACGAGTCCCGCATCCACCCCGGCCGCCGTGCCGACATAGACGGGCGGGTCGCCTGGGGTCCCCGATCGCGCCAGCGTGGCGCCGATCGGCGCCGTGGCGCAGCCCTTGTACCCGGGATCGATCGTCACCTCGCCGGCGTTGCACCCGCCCTGTGTCCCGACATAGAGCGCCGTACCGGGCTCCCGGGCGACCGAGGGCGGTGCGGCGGCAGCCCGCGGCGCAACAGTGGCCTGCGGCGCGACAGTGGCCTGCGGCGCAACGGCGGCCTGCGGCGCAACAGTGGCCTGCGGCGCAACAGTGGCCTGCGGCGCAACAGTGGCCTGCGGCGCTTGGGCGGCCCGCCCGCCGCCCAGCGCCGTCCGCAGGGCCGCGATGCCCGCCTTGACGTCCTCCAGCGTGCCGACCACCACGTAGCAGGTGTAGCTGTGCGCCCCGGCCGGAACCGCGTTCTCGCGGAAGACGCAGTTCCACTTCACCGTCGCGTTGCCGGGGCCGGGGAGGGTCGCGAAGTTGAACCGGCCGTAGCCCGCGTTCGGCACGGCCGGCTGGGGGAGGGCGGGGCTGTACACGCCCATGGCCCGGGATCCGTCGGCAGTGGCCAGGATCACCGGCACGCTCTGCTCGTCCGGCCCCGCCGAGAGCGGCGCGGCGTGGCCCGTCGCCGGATCGTAGCTCCAGAACTGCGCGAAGTCGGGCGGCATGTAGGCGGTGGCCGCCTCGAAGGTCGCAGAGGCATGCGGCTCGGCGGTGACGTAGGTGGCGCGGTACGCGATGGCGTTGGCCACGCCCTCGGCGCCGAGGGTGACGCGCTTGGCCAGGACGTCGTTGGAGCGCGGCCCGGCATGGGGGCCGGGACCCTTCGGGCAATTGCCGGTCGTCGCCCCGGGCGCGACCCAGTAGGCCATCTGGGACCGGGTCTCGAGCGTGTCGGCACCGACCTGAACGGCGGTGAGCAGGCTTGTGCTGCGCGGGCCGGTACCGTCGGCATCGCTGCCGGCCTCCGTGGGGTTCAGGCACTCCCCGTAGCCGTCGAAGGCGGCGGCCGATTGCAGCTCGCGGCCGTGGTCGTGGGCGTTGATGAACTGCGTGCCGCCCCAGGTCAGGCTGTCGATGGCGCCCGCGGTCCGGGACGAGACGCCGACGGCGAGGGGCGATCCCTTGAACGGCCGGCTGATGGTCGCCCGGCCACCGGGCTCGGTCCAGGCGATCGACGGCGCATCCGCGGCACGGGCGAGCCCGGCGAAGCCGGCGAGCAGCAGCGCCGCGCAGGCGGGCCGGATGGGTCGGATCGATGCGGTCATCGGCGACTCCTGAGCGCCGTCCGCTTAACAGGTGCGGGCGCGCCGTCCAGGATCGCATCCCGGATGCCGGATGCTTACCCGTGCGCCCGCCGCGCCCAGACGGTCGCGTCCCCCGCAGGTCTCACCCGGGTTTCATCGCCCCTCGCCCGTACCGATGCTGGCTTCGGAGAGCTTCAGGCCTGCACGATAATTTAAGCCCGTGGCCGCCATCAGGTCAGGACAGGCGCGGCCGAACTGTCAGTCCTGCGGTTCCGGGATGATCGGCCCGCGCGACTGCCGGGAACCTGTCTCGGCCGCCCCGGAGACTTCACGATGTGGAGGCCGTGCCGATGACGACCACCGACCTGAGCGCCGCCGGGACCACATCCCGGGCCGGCGGCCGCGAGGCCATGCTGCGCAGGGCGCGCATCGCCGCCGCTGCGGCCGTGACCGTGATGGTGCTCCTCCTCGACCTCATCAGCTACTCCCAGCTCATCTTCGCGGGGCCGCTGGCGGAGAGCCGCGCCGCCGGCCTGTCGGGGCTCCTCGCGGCCTACGTGCTGGGCAGCCTCGTCTTCATCGCGCTCCGCCGGACCGCGCGGATCTCGCTCTCCTTCATCGGCGCGGCCGCGATCGTGCAGGCCGCGATCGCCGCGGGCGTCGCCGGGCAGCTGGAAGCCGCGGGCGTGACCGATCCGGAGACGGTCGGCCAGCTCGTACTCGTCGCCTGCGGTGTCTCGACCTTCGCCACCGGATTGGTCTTCGCGCTGCTCGGCACCCTCCGGGCCTCCCTGCTGGTGCAGCTCCTGCCCTATCCGGTGCTCGCCGGCTTCCTCGGCGGCGTCGGGCTGCTGTTCCTGCGCAGCGGCGTGCAGATCGGCGGCCATGTCGACGACCCGCTGGCGGCCCTTCTGCGCGCCGTCGACCCCGCGAGCCTCGATCCGGGCCGGATCGACGCCGGGGCGCTGGCGCGCATCGCCCTGACGCTCGGCATCGGGTTCTGCGCCTTCTACCTGCCCCGGATCGTCCGACACTGGGGGACCTATCCGGCGGTCATCCTGTCGAGCCTCGCCGTGGTCCATCTCGGGCTCGCCTGGACGGGCACCAGCGTCGCCACCGGGCAGGCCGCGGGGTGGCTCATCGAGCCGCTGCCGACGGGAACCCTGCTGCGCCTGCCCGCCATCGGCAGCCTCACGGCCTTCGATCCGCACCTGCTCCTGCCGATCTGGCCCAAGATCGCCACCCTGGTCGTCGTGGCGGTGATCATCCAGATCCTCTACGTGGTGAGCGTCGAGCTGGAGATCCGGCGCGACCTCGACATCGACCGGCTGTTCGTCGCCTCCGGCGCCACCAACATAGTCGGCAGCCTGTTCGGCAGCTCCGCGATGGGCTTCGGCCGGACCTCCACGCTCCTGCTGCACAATATCGGCGGCGGCCACTGGCTCGGCTGGTGGCTGACGCTCGCCGTCATGGCAGCGCTGCTCATCGTCGGCGCGAGCCCCTGGCGCTGCTGCCCCGCCCGCTGGCCGGCGGCGCCCTGATCGCCATCGGCATCGGGCTGCTGTTCAACCTGAACGTCGCCTGCCGGACCCTTCCGGGCTGGGAGATCGCCATCGCCCTGATCGTGTGCGCCGCCACCGCGTTCTTCGGGGCCACCACGGGCTTCCTGGTCGGCGTCCTGCTGGCGATCCTGATCTTCGGGGTCCAGTACGGACAGATCGGCGCGATCCGCCGGTCGCTCTCGGGGACGGACCGGCGCAGCAGCGTCATCCGCGGTCCCGACGCGGCCGCCCGCCTCGCGGCGGCCGGCGGCCGGACCCGGATCTACACCCTGCAGGGCTACCTGTTCTTCCTCAACGCGCAGGCGATCCACCGCCGGGCCGCAGCGGAGACCGGGGATCTGCGGGTTCTGATCCTGGACTTCCGCGAGACCGTCGGGCTCGACAGTTCGGCGCTGATCGCGTTCCGCAAGGTCGGCCAGCTCGCCGAGCAGCGGGGCTTCGACGTGCTGCTGGTCCATCTCGAGCCGGCGGCGCGCCTGCAGATCACCCGCAGCGGCCTCACGGCCGACCCGCGATTCCGGATCCGCGACACCCTGGACGAGGCCCTGCGCGAAGCCGAGTCGCTGCTGCTGGCGGAGGCCGGCGGCGCCGGCCCGGGGAGGTCGCCCGCTTCGCCCGGCACATGGCCGATCGGCTGGGCCGCCCGTTCGGGCCGGAGGATTTCGCCCCGTATCTCACCGTCCGCGAACTCGCGGCGGGGGAGGCGCTGATGCGCCAGGGGAGGCGGCCGACGCCCTCTACTTCCTGGAGAAGGGCCTCGTCTCCATCGAGATGGAGGTGCCCGGCCGCGGCAACCTGCGCCTGCGCACGACCACGGCGGGCACGGTGATCGGCGAGATCGCGCTGGTCCAAGGCGGCCGGCGCACCGCGACGGCCATCGCCGAGAGCCCCTGCCGGGTGGTCGGCGTCGACCGCGCCGCCCTCGCCCGCATGGAGCGGGAGCGCCCCGACCTCGCCCTCACCTTCCAGCGCTTCCTGATCCTGGAGCTCGCCGGCAAGGTCTCGGACACGAATCGCCTCCTCGAGGCGGAGATGCAGTGACGCGCCCGGCGGCGCGCCGTCCCGCGGATCAGGCCGCCGCCAGTATCACCGCGAGCCCGAGATGGGTGACCTGATGCAGGAACTGGTCGATGCCGACCAGCCACCAGAACCGGGCATTGGTGGGGGGCAGGCGCATCCGCTGGCCGGCCAGCGCCTTGCCGCGGTCGATCGCCGTATGGATCGCGAAGTCCACGAGCGCCAGCCACCACAAGGCCGGCTGCACCGCGAGGGCGATCAGCAGCGTACCGAGGCCGTGCAGGCCGGTATGGGCGCAGAGCGGGGCGAGCCAGCCTGACGGCCGCTGCTTGCCCTGCGCCATCCAGTTCGTCTGGAGGAAGAAATCCGCCGCGAGGTGTTTCACTTCGAACGCGAAGACCAGCAGCGCGAAGGCACCCACCGGGACGAGCGTATCGACGGACGGCATCGCGGCCCTGCTTCTCCTGCCGCGATCCTGCGGGGACGGATTAGGCTCCGCGTTCCGCGCTCCGAATCGACCAGGGCGAGCATACACGCACCGTCCGGCCCTGGCGCGGACCGAAATCCGATTCCCCCGGTCGGCCCGGTTCCGGATGCCGAGGCTCCTCGTCATACACACGGAAGATCTTGGAACCCGACGCACATATAAAGCCATGTTATTCTCGCATATTTCAGCGATCATGGGTGCATCTAGTAAGTTTTAATCATTCCAATTCATGAAGATGGACGTTGATGCATAAAACAAACCCATGATAGCCCTCCGGCCTGCGCGAACCGCGCGGGCGGGACATTGTGAGCGGGATGGTGGCGGCCCGGAATTGCGATGCCGGCATCTCCGGCCAGAGGATCGCGGCTCCCGTGGTGTGCGGGCTTGGCCGGCAGCCGCCCGGCGGATCCTGGAACCTCGCGGCGTTCGAGCGCCATCGCGCCGGCTATCTGACGAGCGCGCGCCGGATCCTCGGCTGCCCGGCCCAGGCCGAGGACGTCGTCCAGGACGTGCTGCTCCGGCTGATCGCGGATCCGCCCGAGGCCGCCGACGCGGTCCAGGCCGCCTATGTCGGGCGGATGGTGAGGAACCTCGCCCTCGACCGCGCCCGGCGGCAGGGCTTCGAGCGGCGCCTGTTCACCGGCCTCGACGCCGCCCCCGACCCCGCCGATACCGGCCTGGGCACCCCGGAGGCGGCGGCCGCGTCCCGCGAATCCCTGCGGCAGGTGGCGGCCGCGGTGGCCGAGCTGCCGGAGCCGGCGCGCACGGCCTTCCGGCTCCACCGGGTCGAGGGCGTGCCGCAGATCGAGATCGCGGCCCGGCTCGGGGTCTCACGCGCCCTGGTGTGCGGCCTCGTGCGCCGCGGCCACCTGCACTGCCTCGCGGCCCTCGACCGGCGCTGCGCCGCCTGCCCGGCGCGCGCCGAGGCCCCAGGCCAGCAGCAGCGCCAGGCCGAGCCCGTCGGCCAGGAACTC
Source organism: Methylobacterium phyllosphaerae (assembly GCA_050632685.1). Lineage (GTDB taxonomy): Bacteria > Pseudomonadota > Alphaproteobacteria > Rhizobiales > Beijerinckiaceae > Methylobacterium > Methylobacterium phyllosphaerae_A. Next base: position 828,108 of record JBOEFT010000002.1, on the reverse strand, counting down.
GGCCGCGACCCGGCTGGCGAGCACCCCCGCATAGCCGAGGAGCGGCGGCAGGATCAGGAGCGGCGGGATCAGCGCCAGCCCCTGCGCGGCCAGCGACACGGCGGCGGCTCGGCGCGGCGCGCCGATCGCCTGGAACAGGGTCGCGGCCGTTAGCTGTAGGCCCACCGGCATGAAGGCGACGGCGAACAGCGCTGTGGCGCGGGCGCCCTCGCGGGCGGTCCCGGGATCCTGCGCGAACAGACCCGCGAGGGGCTCGGCCCAGGCGATCATCAGGCCGCCGACCACGACCCCGTAGGCGAGGGCGGCGGCGAGCACGAAGGCGAGGGCACGGTGCAGGCGGTCCCGGCGGCCGGCGCCGGCGGCATGGCCGAGGACGGCCTGGGCGCCCGCCATCGTCCCGAGGAGCGGCAGCGCCGCCACCAGGGTCAGCCGCAGGGCGATGCCCTGCGCGGCGACCGCGGCGTCGCCGTAGGGGGCCGCCGCCTCCACGAACAGCGCCATCGCGAAGGCCGCGAGGAGGCTGGAGCCGGTGGCCGGCACGGCGAGCGTCAGGGCCTCGGCGAGCGCCCGGCGCCCGATCCGGCCGCCGGGCCACCGGAGCGACACCCGGTCCGGTCCCCGTGTCCGGGCGAAATGCACGCCGTAGGCGGCCGCCCCCGCGAGCTGCGCGCAGATCGCCGCCCAGCCGGCACCGACGGTGCCGAGGCCGCAGACCCGGATGAGCACCGCGTCGAGCAGGATGTTGAGGCCGAAGCTGCCGACCATGACGGCGCCGCTGAGGCGCGCATGGCCCTGGGCGCGCACGATGAAGCCGCCGACGATCATCACCAGCATCAGCGCGGTGCCGATCGTGGCGAGCGCCGTGTAGGGCGCGGCCTGCGCGGCGAGGGCGGCGTCGGCGCCGAGGAAGCGCAGCCAGAACGGCGTGTCGGCCGCGATCGCGGCCGTGACTGCGAGGCCGGCCGGCAGGCTCAGCCAGAAGCCGAGGCCGGCGGAGGCCGCGGCGCGGTCGCGATCCCCGGCCCCGAGGGCGCGGGCGACCTGCGAGGCCGCTGCGATCCCGGCCCCGTAGCCGAGCGCCGCCACCAGCAGCGTGACCGGGTACGCGATGGCGATGGTGGCGATCGCGGCCGCACCGAGATCGGCCACGAACCAGGCGTTGACCAGCATCTGCAGCGCATGCGCCGAGATGCCGAGGATCGCCGGCCCGGACAGCCGCAGGATGAGGGCGACGACCGCGTCCCGGTCGAGATCGACCGGCCGCCTCACGGGACCGCCGCGGCGGACCGGATCGCCGCCCGGGCCGCCCGCTCCTCGGCGAGGATCGTCCGCGCGATGGCGCCGGCCCGCACCGGCAGGATCGACAGCAGGGTCTCGGTCAGCCCGTGGGTCGGCTCGCTGAAGCCCTGGAGATGCAGGCTCACCCGGGGCTCGGCGCGCGCCAGCGGCAGGCGGTAGTGCCGGTCCGCGGTAGTGCCGGCCATGAACGGGCGCAGGGGATCGAGGATCGCCGGCACGGTGGCGCGCTGGTAGCCGGTGGCGCAGATCACCGCCGCGTAGCTCTGCCGCGCCTCGGTCCCGGAGAGGTCGTCGCGCAGGATCGCGCGCAGGCCCTCCGGGGCCGGCTCCAGGGCGACCACCCGGGTGCTCCGCCGCAGCCGGTAGCGAGTCACGCCGCTCACCGTCTGCTCGTAGAGGGTGGCGTAGAAATCCTGGATCAGGTCCGCGTCGACCACCGCGTAGTTGGTGGCCCGGTGGGCAGCGATCAGCTCGGCCCGAACGGGTTCCGGGGCGCCGTGGATGCGGTCGACGGCGACGGGGTCGAAGATCTCGTTGACGAAGGGGCTGTCGTCGGCGGGCTTCAGGGCCGGACCCCGGATCGCGAGGTCGACGAGCGCCCGCGGGTAGCGCGCGCCGAGGTCGGTGGCGATCTCCACGGCGCTCTGGCCGCCGCCCACCACGAGGATGCGGGGCTCCGGCCCGTCGAGGCGCGGCGCCCCGAGGGCCTGCGCGATCCCCGGCAGGTACCAGGAGGAGTGGATCAGCCGCCGGTCCTGCGCGTGCGCCGCGAAGGGGCTGGGAGCGCCGGATCGCCGCCCGCGGCCACGACGAGGTGCCGGCAGCGGCGCAGGCGGGGCGACCCGGCGCCATCCCGCGCCTCGACCACGAAGGCGGCGAGCCGCCCGTCGCGGACCTCCGGCCGGACGGCCTCCACGGTCTCGCCATACGCGACCGCGTCGGAGAACTGGTCCGCCGCCCAGGCGAGGTAATCGTTGTACTCGACCCGGGACGGATTGAAGGTCTTGAGGTTGAGGAAGGTGCTGAGCCGCCCCTTCACGTGCAGGTAGTTGAGGAAGCTGAACGGGCTCGTCGGATCGCGCAGGGACACGAGGTCCTTCACGAAGCTGATCTGCATGTCGGCCCCGGGCAGCATCATCGCCCGGTGCCAGCCGAATTGCGCCTGCCGCTCGATGAACCGCAGGGACGGCCGCGGCGGCCCGTCGCCCACCGCGTCCCGCAGGGCGATGGCCAGGGACAGGTTGGCCGGGCCGAAGCCGATGCCGATGATATCGTCGGTCGCGGGGTGATCCGTCATCGCTCGCATCCCTGTTGGCGCGGAAGCTCGGTCCAGGCCGGCACGGCGGGCGGCCGCGGCGCGGCGTCGGCGGCGGCCGCGCCCGGCACCCAGAGCCGGTCGCGGACGAAGTGCTCGCGCGTCAGGGCGACCAGGGCCGCGCGCTTGTGGGGAAAGTCGATGGTGGCGATCGTCGCGAAGCCGGAGGCGTGGAGGTTCCGGATCTGCTGGGCGTGATCGGCCCGGGGCTCGCCGACGATGCGATGCGTGCGCGGCTCGTCGAGGAACAGGTAGTGCATCAGCGACGGCAGCCAGGCCGAGAGGTAGGGCCGCCCGCGCACGGCGGCGTCGCCGATCGCCACGTGCCAGCCGCGGTCGTAGGGGCCGGATTCGTAGAGCGGCCCGAGGCGGCTCTCCCGCGCCCAGTACAGCTCGAAATAGCCGAACGGCGTCCCGTCGAGGCAGCCGAACAGCGGCAGGGTCGCGGGGTCGGCCTGGAGCTTGGCGATGTAGGCGGCGTGCGCCGCGCGGGTGCCGGTCTCCTGCCAGATCGCGGCGATCCGGGGATCGTTCATCCAGGCGGAGAACAGGGCGACGTCGCCGGGCTCCGTCACCGTGCGGAAGCTCAAGCGCCGGTCGAGCCAGGGGATCGCCCGCGCGTAGACCGTGCCGGAGGGCGTTTCGGGCCGGAGCGGGTGGCGGCGTCCGTCCGTGGCGGTGAACAGCTCGGGGAAGGGCGGGCGGCCCTGCGGCAGCCAGCGGCCGGCGCCTTGCCAGAGGAGCCCCGGCAGGATCTCGACCCCGTCGCCGGTCCGCCGGGCCGCGCCGCGATCGAGCAGTCGCCCGGACGTCGCCGGATCGGCCACGACGGCGATGCGCAGGATCTGCGCATCCTGGGCGGTGAGCGCCTCGGCGCGCGCCAGGATCGCATCCACGGCCGCCGCCGGCTCGACCGGGCCGGCCAGGCGGATCACCGGCGCCTCCCGGGACCCGTCCACGACCAAGTATTCCTGCGTCGGGTGTCCCTGCGTCGGGTGTCCCGGGGTCAGGTGTCCTGGCGTCGAGCGTCCCTGCGTGTGGTCCCGCATCCGCAGCCTCCAAGGGTCCGTCATCCGTCCTCCGACCGTCTCCCGCGTGTCGCCGGCACCTCCCTGACGGATGGGGCCGCCCGGCGTTCAGGCGTTCCGTGCGGGCTCTGGGAGGTCCCGGCGCGCCGCCGTGAACGGGACCGCGCCTCAACCGTCAGTCCTTCGAGGCCCGGAGCGGCGCAGGAGCGAGCGGATGGATAGGCAGGCCGGCCAGGAGGCCATCGCGGACACGGCCGACGACTGGACACGGGGTCCGGTGGTGGTGGCCTTCGACCGGTCCGGGCACGGCGCCTTCTGGCCGGCCGGGCGCGCGCTGCCCGGCGGCTGGATGCGCGCGTACGGCCCCTGCGGGATCGCGGCGGCGCGGGACTGGATCGCGGATCCGGCACCGCTCCCGAACCCACCGGTGCGGCCGCGGGGGCGCCGGACGCGGACCTCGAGAGCGTGCCGGCCCGGCTCGCCCGCCTCGCCGCGGTGGCACCGGAGCGGCCGGCCGTGCTGTTCGACGGCGCGACGCTCACCCGGGGCGATCTCGACGCCCGGGCCGCCGCCCTGGCGGCCGGGCTCGCGGCGCGCGGCATCGGGCGCGGGCAGCGCGTCGCGGTGGCGCTGGAGCGGTCCCCCGGCCTGATCGTGGCGCTGCTCGGGGTGCTGCGCGCAGGGGCGGCCTTCCTGCCCCTCGATCCCGCCTACCCGGCCGCCCGGGTCCGGATGATGCTGGCGGATGCCGGGATCGCGCTCTGCCTCACCACCCCCGGGATCGCCGCAGGCCTGGACCTGCCGCCGGCGATCGCGCGGCTCGATCCCGCCGCGCTGGAAGCCGCCCCGGTCACCGCCGCTCCCGCCCTGCCGGGGCCGGCCGATCCCGCCTACCTGATCTACACGTCGGGCTCGACCGGGACGCCGAAGGGCGTGCTCGTGGAGCACGGGCCGCTCGCCATGCACTGCCGCACCACGGCCGACGCCTACGCGATGGACGCGGAGTCCCGCGAGCTCCACGTCCTGTCCTTCGCGTTCGATGGTGCCCACGAGCGCTGGATGACGCCGCTGGTGGCCGGCGGCTGCGTCGTGCTGCGCGGCCCCGACCTCTGGACCGCCGCCGAGACCCTGGCGCAGATCCGCCGCCACCGGGTGACCCATGCGGGCTTCCCCACCAGCTTGATCGGCCAGCTCGCCGACTGGGCCGAACGCCTGGGCGAGGCCCCCCGGTGCAGGTCTACTCCTTCGGCGGGGAGGGGATGCCCCGGGAGACCTTCGCGCGGCTCGGCCCCGCCCTGAAGCCCCGGCTGCTGATCAACGGCTACGGCCCGACCGAATGCGTGATCTCGCCGCTGATCTGGGCGGTGCCGCCGGACGCGACCTTCGCAGAGCCCTACGCACCGATCGGCGGCCCGGTCGGGGCGCGGGCGGCTTACGTGCTCGGGCGCGATCTCGAACCCGTGGGGGAGGGGAGACCGGCGAACTCTACATCGGCGGCGGCCTCGCCCGCGGCTACTGGCAGCGCCCGGCGCTCACCGCCGAGCGGTTCCTGCCCGACCCCTTCGCCCCCGGCGGCGGCCGAATGTACCGCACCGGCGACCGGGTGCGGCGGCGGCCCGACGGCAGCCTCGCCTTCGCGGGGCGGGCGGACGATCAGGTCAAGATCCGCGGCCACCGGATCGAGATCGGCGAGGTCGAGGCGGCCCTGCGCGGCCTGCCCGGGGTCGCGGAGGCCGTGGTCCTGCGCCGGGAGGGGCCGGCCGGCCCCTATCTCGCGGGCTACGTGGTGCCGTCACGCGGACGCCGCCCGGAGCCCGGCCGCCTGCGCGCCGGCCTCGCCCGCACCCTGCCGGAGCCGATGGTGCCGGCGCGCCTGACCCTCCTCGACCGGCTGCCGGTGACCGCCAACGGCAAGCTCGACCGCACCGCCCTGCCGGATCCCGCCGCGGACGACCGCCGCGGGCGCCCCCCGGCACCGCCACGGAGCGGCGGCTCGCCGGGATCTGGTCCGAGATCCTGGGCTACCCGGTCCGGGTCGCGGACCGGCGCTTCTTCGAACTCGGCGGCGACTCCCTCTCGGCCCTGCGGCTGGTGGCCCGCCTGCGCCTGATCGCGCCCCGGGGCGGGGTCGGTTTGGCGGACCTCCTGCGCGACCCGACGCTGACGGAACTGGCGGCCCGGATCGATGCGGGCTCAGATTCCGCCGAGGCGGGTCCGGCTCCCCTGGTCCGGCTCTCCGCCGGCCGGGCGGGGAGCGGCCGGCCGCTGCTGGTGCTGTTCCCCGGTCTCCTGGTGAGCACCCGGGAATACGAGCCCCTCGTGGCCCGCCTCGGCCCCGATCAGGAGGCGCACGGCTTCCTCTGCGCTTCCCTGGTAGAGGCCGTGCGGCCCCTGCCGGCCGTGACCGACCTCGCCGACGCCTATGCCGCGCAGGTGCGCGGCCTGATGCGGGGCCGCGCCGGGGGCTGCGTCTTCCTGGGCTGGTCCTGGGGCGGCGTGCTGGCCTACGAGACCGCCCGCCGGCTCGGTCCGGACTTTCCCCTGGACTGGGTCGGGATGCTCGACGCCTGCGGCCTGGAGGACACCTTCGCCGCCGGCGCCGGCCGGCCGATCGCGCCCGAGGAGCGGGCAGCGCACGAGGCCATGGTCGGCGCCTGGCTCGACCGCTCGCCGATGCGGGCGCACTGGGCTGCCCTGCGCGCCCGCATGGATCCGGAGGCGGACGTGCAGTTCCTGCGCTTCCTCGCCACCGAGCCGCAGCCCCTGCCGGCCGACGGCCCCGAGGTCGGCAGCCGGGAGCGGATGCTCTGGACGCTCGTCGACCATGCCATCCAGTTCCGGGCGCTCCGTCTGGAGCCCGGCGCGGTGCCGGTGCACAGCTTCGTGGCGGCGGAGACGCTGGCCCGCGCCCGGCCGGTGATCGACTGGGCGCCCCTCACCAGCCGGCTCCACGCGGTGGAGACGATTCCGGAGACCGACCACCTCGACATCATCCTGTCGCCGCATCTCCACGACCGGATCGCCGCGCTGACGGCCCCCGATGCCGGGCGCGGCGTCCGACCCGCGCGGACCGCCGCCGGGACCGCGGCCTGACGATGCGGGATCCCGACCTGACCTTCGAGGTCCTGCGCGATACCCATGTGGCGGCCCTCACCGGATCCCTGATCGACGGCGTCGAGCAGGGTCCGGCGGGCGCAGGCTACGTCTGGTCGCGGGGCATTCCGGACCCGACCCTGAACTTCGCCTTCGGAGTGCGCCGGCCCGACCAGTTCGCCTGGGCGGGGGCGGCGGCCCTCGGCCGCGACCGGGCGCCGGCCTTCCTGGCCCGGGATGCCGAGGAGGTCGCGCTGCTGCGCGGGCTGTTCGAGCCCGCAATCCTCTACCCGGCGAGCTGGATGGTGGCGCGGCCGCTGCCGGCGGCGCCTGCGGCGGGGGGCGCGGTTACCGTCCAGGCGAGCCCGGCGCCGGGGCCGGATTTCGAGCGCGTCTTCGCGCACCTGTCCGACGACCCTGCCGTGCGGACGCACCTGCGCCGCCGCTACCTCCCGGCCCTGCATGCGGCCCGGAGTCGGCCCGGCCTCACGCCGCTCCACCTCGTCCTGCGCGACGCCACCGGTCCGGCGGCCTGCGCGAGCCTCTACCTGCGGGGCGACACGGCGGGGCTGTACAATGTGAGCACGCGGGCCGACCGGCAGCGCCGGGGCCTCGGCACCGCCGTGACCGTCGCGGCCCTGCGCGAGGCGCGGGTGCGCGGAGCCGCCCAGGTCTTCCTGCAATGCCCGGCCGGGGGCGCCATCGAGGCGCTCTACGCCCGCGTGGGCTTCCGGACGGTCTGCGCGCCGACCCTGCTGTGCACGAGCCCGCCCTGATCGCGCCTCAGAAGCCCTCCGCACCGTACCCATAGGGCGTGACCCGGAAGACGAACCCGATCTCCGCCTCCGCGTCTCGCAGGGCCAGTGCGCTCGCCGGCCCGGTCACGACCGTGCCCGCACCCGCCCGCCGGGCCGCGTACCGGCCGCGGAGCCCGAGGGCCGCCAGCGCCGCCAGGGCGTGCCGGGCCGCCCGGGGTCGCTGGACACCGTTCTCGGCGAGCCAGACCGTCGCGTCGTCGGGCCAGACCCGCAGGGGCAGGGGCGGCGCGGGACCGTCCGGACACGGGCGCCCGGCCAAGCGTGCGCGGATGCTCACGGGTGGCCCATCCAGGCCGCGCGGAGGACCTGCAGGGGTGCGGACGGGCGGGGCGCGATGGGGCGGGGCGGCCGCCGACAGGACGAGCCCGTGCCGAACGCCGTCTGCCGGACGATCTCGGCGGCCAGTCCCGTGTAGTCGGCCAGATGCACGCCGTCCCTGTGGAGGCCCGGACCGGCGAGCCCCCCGGGACCGGTGCGCCACGCCGCGAACGGGTCGAAGTATCCGTGCCCCCGGCGGCGCACAGCGCCGCCAGCCGGGCCGAGAAGGCCGCCACGGCGTCCGGATCCCGGCCGCTCGCCCAGGCGCCGATCGGCGGGATCGCCGCGACGAAGACCGCGTCCGACCAGCCCTCCAGGATCCCCAGAATGCGACGGACCTCGGCCTCGAACCGGTCCGCGCTCCGAGCCCGCTCCGGGTGGCGCCAGCGCTGGATGTCGTTGGTGCCGATGATCAGGACGGCGGCGGCGCAGCGAACCGGGACGCGGAACGCCGCGAGATGACGGGCGCAGTCCGCCGCCGTGCTGCCGCCGATGGCGAGATTGATGCTGGGCCGGCCGCCGAAATCGGGCGTTCCGATGAACTCCGCGTGGGAATTGCCCGCCAGCAGCACGCTGCCCGGTGCGGCGGCGCGGAGCGCGGCGCGAATGCCGGGCCGCCGTTCGGCGAGCCGTCCGCCGACGCGCCGGCCGTGACGCCAGTGGCGGGCGGCGGTCGCGATCCCTGGTCCGATCCCTGGAATGTGCATGGTCGTCCCGAACAGGCATGAGGGTTCGCGCCGGGGAGCCCCGGCGCGTGGACATGGCGGACAGTGCCGGTGCCGAAGGCCCGGACGACCGTGGAAGGACGATCATTCCCAGAGGAATACTTCGCCCTTGCGCGGATCCGCGCCGGAAATATCCTGAAATACAGACCAATATTTTGAGCCGTGCGAACATCGTATATGTGGGAAAAATTCACACGTCAACGACCTGAGGCATGATCCTTCTGCCCGATGCGAGACCGGACGCCTTCCGGGCCGCCCCGTCCCGCGCTACGTCGCAGGGCGAGGCCGGGCCGCGCGGCACTGGGACCGGGGGAGTCAGGATGATCAGGGATCGCGTCTTCATCGTCACCGGCTCGGGCTCGGGCCTGGGCGAGGCGACGGCGCGCGGCCTCGTGGCGGCGGGCGCCCACGTCGTCGTGGCCGACATCGCCCGGGAGGCCGGCGCCCGGGTGGCGGCGGATCTCGGGGCGCGGGCGCGGTTCGCGGAGACCGACGTCACCCGCGCGGCGGATGGCGAGGCGGCGGTCCGGACGGCCCTCGAGGCGTTCGGTCACCTGCACGGGCTCGTGAACTGCGCCGGCATCGCGCCCGGGGAGAAGGTGGTCGGCCGCGACGGTCCGCACCGCCTCGAGACCTTCGCGCGGGCGGTCTCGGTCAACCTCGTCGGCACCTTCAACATGATCCGGCTGGCAGCCGACGCCATCGCCCGCGAGGCGCCGGACGCGGCGGGCGCCCGGGGGTGATCGTCAACACCGCCTCGATCGCGGCCTTCGACGGCCAGATCGGGCAGGCGGCCTACGCGGCCTCGAAGGGCGGCATCGTCTCCATGACCCTGCCCATCGCCCGGGAACTCGCCCGGCACGGGATCCGGGTGGTCACCATCGCGCCGGGCATTTTCAAGACGCCGATGATGGCGGGCTTGCCGCAGGACGTGCAGGATACGCTCGGCCAGAGCGTACCCTTCCCGCCGCGGCTCGGCCGCCCGTCGGAATACGCCGACCTCGTCCGCCACATCTGCGAGAACCCGATGCTGAACGGCGAGACGATCCGCCTCGACGGGGCGCTGCGGATGCCGCCGCGCTGAGGCGCCCTCAGCCGATCGACACGCTGGTCAGCACCGCGGCGGCGCGGCGCACCTCGTCCGCGATCAGCTCCTCGCTCGGTCCGTCGATCGGCATGTCCGACAGGATCGCCGCCACGTCGCGCTTCACGTCCTCGCGGATCTCCGGGTTCTCCTCGGAGAGCCGCCCGATCAGGACGCCGAGCACGATCTCAAGGGCCGACAGCTTCGCGTGCAACCGCGTGAACTCGTCAAGAGGTTCGGGCTCGTTCGCGGTCATGGCCTGTTCCGTCCGAGGGGCGTCCGTCGTCGCCTGGGCGCGCGCCGGATCGTGCGCGTCTCATACAGGGGCGCCGGCCGGCCGTCTCGCCGGGCGCGGCGGCCGGATTTTTCCGGGCGGGGGCAACCGGATTTCCGGACCCGACGTTTCACGCTCCCGTGAACGAACCCGCAAAGGGACAACCCGCCATGATCACCCGTCTCACCGCCGCGGCCGGCCTGCTCGCGCTCTCCACGAGCCTCGCCCTCGCCCAGACCCCCACCGCGACGTCCGCCGAGCCGGCCACCAAGGCCGACAGCAACATGAAGGAGTGGCAGGTCGCCAAGGTCGCCAAGGTCGGCCTCGCCCAGGCGCTCACCACGGCCGAGGCGCAGGGCGACGAGAAGGGCGGCCGCGCCATCGACGCCGACTTCGAGAAGGCCGGCAGCAAGGACCCGGCCCACTACTCGATCAAAGTCGTGTACCCGAGCGGCAAGCTCGTCGAGTACGGCATCAACGCCGATACCGGCGCCCTCTACAAGACCGAGAACCAGCCGTTCGAGCGCTATTTCACCCGGCTGAAGGCCTCCGACTTCCAGAACGCCAAGACCTCGCTGAAGGACGCGCTCGCCATCGCCGAGCAGAAGGCCGGCGGCGGCAAGGCCTACGAAGCCGAGGTCGAGAAGGACGGCTCTTCGGTCCAGTACGAGATCAAGGTGGCCGGCGCCGACAAGGAGCAGGAGGTCAAGGTCGGCCCCGACGGCAAGGTCCTGAACTGAGGCCCCGGGCTGCGGCGAAAACCCGTCGCAGCCCCTTCCTTGCGAGCGGCGCGAAGCAATCCAGGCGGCGCCACGCTGATCCAGGACGCGCCGCCCTGGGTCGCTTCGCGCCGCTCGCGATGACGGCCGGGTCGGACCGGTTGCTGCATCCTGTCGCTCCACCGTCCGGGGAGCCGTAAAGCCCCCACGGCCATTCCCCTCCCAGGACGCGGTCCGAGCGGCCGCGGTCGGGGAGAGCAGCATGGTCGCGCGCGCGCCGGAATCCGACGGGCACCTCGGACAGGCCCACACCCGGGTGGAGGGTTCCGACAAGGTCACCGGCCGGGCTCTCTACAGCTCCGACCTCACCGGTCCGGACCGAGATACGGCCCACGCCGCCCTGGTGACCAGCACGATCCCCCGGGGCCGGATCACAGGGTTCGACTGCGCGACCGCGGAGCGGGTGCCGGGTGTGCTCGGTATCTTCACGTACCGCGACTTCGCGGGCGCTGTGGCGCCGGTGAAGCACCTGATGGCCGGCGGATTCGCCAACAGCTCCTACCGGCCCCTGGATTCGGACGCGGTCGCCTATGCCGGCCAGATCGTCGCGCTCGTCGTGGCGGAGACTTGGGAAGCCGCCGAGGCAGCGGCCGGTGCGGTCCGGGTCGCCTACGCGGCCGAGCCCGCCGCCGGCAGCTTCGACGCGCCCGGCGCCGAGACCCTGCGGCTGGCCGACCTGAAGCCCCATCACGAAGACATCGCCCGGGGGATGCCGAGGCCGCCCTCCTTGCGGCGGCCGTCCGGGTGGAGGCGCGCTACGAGACCCCGGTCCAGCACCACAATCCCATCGAGCTGTTCACGACCCGAGCCGCCTGGGACGGCGGCAGGCTCACGGTGCACGAGCCGACACGCTACGTCGGCGCCGTCCAGCACGGGCTCGCGGCGCAGCTCGGGCTGGATCCCGGGCAGGTGCGGGTGGTGGCCGGTCTGATCGGCGGCCATTTTGGCTCGAAATTCGCGCTGTCGCAGCACACGGCGCTGGTCGCCCTGGCGGCTAAGCGCCTCGGCCGGCCGGTCTCCCTGGTGCCGAGCCGGCGGCATTGCTTCACCATCGCCAACTACCGGCCGGAATCGCGCCACCGCATCCGGCTCGGCGCCGACGCGGCGGGCCGCTTCACCGCCCTCGTCCACGAGGCCGAGACCGTGACGTCGCGCTTCGATCCGTTCGTCATGGAGGGCGCGGAGGTAACCGCGAGCCTCTACGCCTGCCCGAACATCCGGACCGAGGAGCGGGCCGTGCGGGTCGACCGCAACACCCCGGGGCCGATGCGGGCGCCCCCAGAGGTGCCGTTCCTGTTCGCCTTGGAGAGCGCCGTCGACGAGATGGCGGCGGCGCTCGGCATGGACCCGATCGACCTGCGCCGGATGAACGACACGGCGGTCGATCCCGTCTCGGGCAAGCCGTTCTCGACCCGTCCGCTGATGGCCTGTTTCGAGGCGGGCGCGCGGGCCTTCGGCTGGTCGCGCCGGCTGCCGCGTCCGGGTTCGATGCGCGACGGTCCCTGGCGGGTGGGCCTCGGCTGCGCGACCTCGGTGCGGCCGGTGAAGATCGCCGCCGCGACCATGCGGGTGCGGCTCGGCCCGGACGGGTCCGCGGAGGTGTCCTGCGCGCACCACGAGATCGGCAACGGCATCACCACGCTGCTCGCCATGGGCGCGGCGGACGGGCTGGGCGTACCGATCGAGCAGGTCGCGGTCCGGCTCGGCGACACCGACCTGCCGGCGGCCGGGATTTCCGGCGGATCGAGCACCACCACCAGCCTGATGAACGCCCTGGCCCTGGGCTGCGGGCAAATCCGCGACACCCTGGCCCGGGCCGCGACCGGGCAGGGCGGGCGGCTCGTCAACCGGGATCCGGGCTCTCTCCACCTCGCAGGCGGCCGGCTCGTGGCCCCGGACGGGGCCGGGATCGACCTTGCCGACGCGGTTGGCCCCGAGGGTTTGGAGACCGTCGCGGAATTCGTGCCCGTGGGCGGCGACCGGAGCCAGGCCCTCGCGGGCCTGCGGCAGGGCCATATCGGGCTCACCCTCAGCGGAGGCGGCAAGGCCGTGTCCTGGGGTTTCGGGGCGCAGTTCGCCGAGGTCCACTTCCACGCCGAGACCGGGGAGATCCGGGTCGCCCGGCTCACAGGCGCCTTCGCGGCGGGGCGGATCCTCAACCCCCTGACCGCACGGAGCCAGCTCATGGGCGGGATGATCTGGGGCCTCGGCTCGGCACTCCTGGAAGAGACGGTGGTCGACGGCGCCGTCTACCGCAATCCGGATCTCGCCGAATACCTCGTGCCCACGGCGGCCGACGCGCCCGAGGTGGAGGCGCTGCTGGTGCCCGACCCCGACGATCAGGTCGACGCCCTGGGCCTGAAGGGCTTGGGGGAGCTCGGCATCATCGGGGTGAACGCGGCCATCGCCAACGCCGTCCACCACGCCACCGGCCGCCGCATCCGGAGGCTGCCGATCCGGATGGAGGACGTGGCGTAACACCGGCCGCCTCTCCTTCCCCCACGAGAGGAAGAAGGAGGCTACTCCATCGTCGGCGCGAGCTTCTTCACGCCCTGCACGTCCTCGCCGAGCCACGCCGCGTTCTTGGCGGTGCCGTCGAAGGTGGCGCTCGTCTTGAACAGCTCGTACTTGCCCTCCAGCGCGTAGGGCTTCGACCGCGACAGCAGCTCGGCCACCGCCGCTTTGTCCATCGGCGTGAAGGTCTTCACCGCCTCGAAGGCCTGGTCGAGGTCGCGCTGGTTCTGGATGCCGGTGATCACCACCGAGACCGGCAGGTTCAGCGAGAAGTGCAGGTACTCGATCGGCTTGATCGGCGCGTCCGCCTTCAGGATCACCCCGTCGCCGAAGGTCTTCATCGCGAGCGGCGCGATGCCGTTCTGCACGAGATACGGCAGCACGAGGTGGCTGAATGAGCGGAAATGCGCGTCCATCACGTTGACGGGCATCTGCACGGAATCGAAGTGGAAGCCGCGCTCGGCGGCCACCTCCAGCATCTGCAGGTGGATGCGCGGGTCCTTGTGGCCGGTGAAGCCGATGTAGCGCAGCTTGCCGGCCTTCTTGGCCTCGAGGAACCCCTCCATGGCGCCACCTTCGGCGAAGACCCGGTCGGGATCGTCGTAGCGCAGGATCTCGTGGTGCTGGACGAGGTCGATCCGGTCGGTGCGCAGGCGCAGGAGCGACTGGTTGATCTGCTTGAGCGCCTCCTCCTTGGTCCGCCCGTCCATCTTGGACATCAGGAAGACCTTGTCGCGGTAGCCGTCCTGGGCCAGGGCCGCGCCCATGCGCAGCTCGGAGCGCCCCTCGTTGTAGTCCCAGCAATTGTCCATAAAGGTGATGCCGCGGTCGATGCCGGCATGGATCAGCCGCGTCGCCTCGTCGTCGCTCAGGACCTTCTTGCCCAGGTGGAACCCGCCCATGCCGATCGCCGAGATCTTCTCCGACGTCTTCCCGAACGACCGGTAGAGCATCTCGCCCCGGCGCTCGCCGGGATCGGTGACGAAGGGCAGGTCGGCGGGATCCTGCGGGCGGTTGCCGGGGAGGGCAGGGGCATTCACGGCCGCACCCGCGCTGCTCGCGCCCGCGAGGCCGGCGCCTGAAAGGCCCGCGCCGAGCGCGGCGCCCTGAAGGAAGCTGCGGCGTTCCATCGGCTGTCTCCGTTCGAGAATGTGGGGATCGGCAACGGCAGGCCTCGTGTCGGCGATGCGGCCGTCGAAGAGTCTAGCGCGGGTTCCCTCTCCCGTGCGGGCAAGGGACAAGGTGAGGGATGCGACCTCTCCGGATAGACCGGGCCCCTCACCCCAACCCTCTCCCGCACCGGAGAGGGGGCAGCTCGCGCCGCCTGCCCTTCGGCGTGGGGCAACGTCGCGCGCCGGGTCATCGTTCGGCCTCCGCGGCGAGGCGTCCCGCGGCGTGGAGCAGGCGCAGGGCGGCGCAGGCCGCCCCGTAGCCGTTGTCGATGTTGACCACCGTGATGCCGGGGGCGCAGCTCGCCAGCACCGCGTCGAGGGCGGCGCGGCCGCCCGCGGCGACGCCGTAGCCCACGGAGGTCGGGACCGCGATCACCGCGCCGGCCACGAGGCCGCCCACGACGCTGGGCAGCGCCGCGTCCATGCCAGCGGCGACGATCACCACCGGATGCGCGCGGATCTCCTCGATCCGCGTGGTCAGCCGCCACAGGCCGGCGACGCCGACATCGGCGAAGAGCGACGCGGCCCGGCCGGCATAGGCCAGCACCCGCAGGGCCTCGCGGGCGACCGGCACGTCCGAGGTGCCGGCCGCCACCACGGCGACCCGGGCCGGGCCGGCGATCCGCGGCGCCTCGCCGAACACCGCCGTGCGCGAGACCGGGCAGTAGTCGAGCCGCGCGGCGCCCCCGAGCCGGTCGCGCTTCTCCGGGTCGAGGCGGGTGAGGAGCAGCGAGGCGCCGCGCGCCCGGGCGGCGTCCAGGATCGCGTCGATCTGCTCCGGGCTCTTGCCGGCGCAGAAGATCGCCTCCTCCAGCCCGATCCGCTCGGGCCGGGCGAAATCCAGGGTGAATTCCTCCGCGACGCTCACGACCGGGCCTCCGCGGGCTGCACCAGGAAGGCGCTGCCGACCCGGTAGGGCGCGAACCGGACCGGGCCGGCGAGACGCGCCGGCGCGATGTCCCGGATGCTCGCCCCGAGCCTCTCGCGATCCGTTGCGGCCAGGGCCGCAAGGCTCGCCGGATCGAGTTCCACCACCACGCCCTCGGCGCGCACCCGGCACCGGACCGCGCGCTTGGCGCCCCTCTCCGCCGCGAGCGCCCCGCCCACCAGCCGCTCGACGGCGTGGATGAAGCTCAAGGTCTCCGGCTCGATCGGGATGCCGGTCTCGACCCGGCTCGACAGGCAGGGCGCCGCCGGAAGCTCCGCCACGTCGCCGAGGCCGAGATCGCGGGCGAGCGCCCGGACCGCCGCCTTGTCGAAGCCCGCCTCCACGTAGGGGTGGCGCACCCCGTGGTCCCGGGCGGCGTCGAGGCCGGGGCGGTACTCGCCGAGGTCGTCGCGATTGGCGCCCGACAGGATCTGCCGGTCGGTGACCCGCCGGACCGCCCCGTACAGGTTGGTCTTGCAGAAGAAGCAGCGGTTGACCGGGTTCGCCCGGTAGGCCGGGTCGGCGAACTCGCCGGCCTCGATCACTTTTAAGGACCAGCCCTCGCGGTCGCCCTCGGCGCGGACCCGCGCGGTCGCCTCCGCGGGCACCGCCGGCGAGACCGCGTGGACCATCAGGGCCGTCCCCGGCGCCAGCCGGTGGGCGAGGGTGGCGAGCGTCAGGCTGTCGACCCCGCCGCTCACCGCCACCGCGACCGGCCGGAGCCCCGCCAGGACGGCTTCGAGTTGCTGGCGCGTCACCGCTCCTCCTCCCGCTGCTGTTCCAGGGCGAGGCGCTCCGCCTCCCGCCGCAGGCTCGCCCGCGCGGCGTGGCCCGGCTGGTCGCGGGCATCGTCGGCCTCGGCCTTGGCGGTGCGCCCGCCCGGCCGGTCGACGATCTTCACCCGCACCGGCCGGCCCGCCTGCGCCACCGTGCGGGCCTCGCGGTCGAGCACCGCGCCCTCCACCCGGTGATAGCGCAGGCCGATCGTGGTGGTCTCCCGGAAGCAGGCCGCGATCGCCGAGTCCAGGCTCTCCGGCCGCACCAGGACCTGGATATGGGCCATCATCCGGCCCTTCTTGCCGATGACCGGCGCCTGCACAACGTCGCGCACGCCGGACTCGGCGCGCAGCCGGTCGAGGCCCAGGGCGAGATCCTCGCCGGACTGGTCGTCAACCTCGAAGGCGATCACCGCGAGGTCGCGCCGGCCGGGACCGTCGGCCGCGTCCTCCAGCACCAGGGCGCGCAGGCAGTTGCTCAGGCCCGGCAGGACCTTCGTGCCGAAGCCGATGCCGGTGCGCCCGAGCGTACCCCGGGGGCGTCCCCGCCCGGGATCCTCGCTGCAGAGGTGGCGCAGGATCGCCGCCCCCGTGGGGGTGACGCGCTCGCCCGGGATGCCGTCGTCGAGGGTCGGGAAGCCTGCGAGCAGCAGCGTCGTGGCCGGGGCCGGGACGGGGAGGGGGCCGTGCTGAGTCCTGACCCGCCCCGAGCCCAGGGGCAGGGCCGAGACGCTCCAGCTCCGGACCTCCAGGGCGGCGATCAGGTGGGCGGCGGCCACGATGTCGGCGATCGAGTCGAAGGCGCCGACCTCGTGGAACGCCACCGCCTCGACGGCGATGCCGTGGACCCGGGCCTCCGCCTCGGCGAGGTGACCGAAGATGGCGAGGGCGTGCGCCCCGACCGCGGGCGCGAGCTCAGCAGCCTCCAGCGCGGCGCGGATCTCCGCCCAGGGCCGGTGCCCGTGGCCGGATCCGTGGGCGTCCGGGTGCGCATGATCGTGGTCGTGGTGCGCGGAATGGCCGTGGTGACGGTGGCCGTGATCGTGCCGGTGTGCAGGCTCCGCGCCGGGACCCGAGACGGTGAAGCGGGCGCCACGCAGGATGCCGTCGTTGTGCGGGTGCACCGCGCAGGCGATGCGGGCATCGACCGCCCGGATGCTGGCGCCGACCCCCTCCCGGTGCTCGGGGAAGGCGTCGAGCAGCGCGGCGGCGAACATGTCGCCGGCCACGCCGCCGAGCGCGTCGAGATGAATGTGCATCGTCTGTCGGTCGACCTGCCACGGCTCACGAGGTCCCACAGATCGGCCGCGGCCGCCCCAAAGCAAGGTTCGCCGGACGACCGACGCCGCGGCGTTTCGCCCGCCGCGCTCAGGCGAGCTGCAGGTAGGCCGGATCGAACAGCCCGCGCTCCATCAGCCCGCCGAGGTCGCGGATCGTGAGGCGGCGGCCGCGCAGGGCGACGAGGCCGGAGGTGCGCAACTCCTTGAGGGTGCGGTTGATGTGCACGCTCGTCTGGCCGAGGGCGTCGGCGAGGTCGGGCTGGGTCACCGGCATCGGGAGCGTGGTGGCGTCGGCGAGCCCGATCCGGTTGAGCCGCAGATGCAGCTCGCAGAACAGGTGCGCCAGCCGCTCGATCGCCGAACGGCGGCCGACGCTGGCGACCCACTCGCGATGGATCGCCGTGGTGGCGAGCAACTCCCGCCACAGGCATTCCTCGACCGCCGGACGGGTCCGGATGGCCTCGCCGATCTGATCCGGCGTGATACGGGCGACGGTCACCGGCGTGAGCGCCCCGATGGCGTGGTCCATGCGCGCCCGGCGGACCGCGAACGGATCGCACACATCGCCGGGCAGGAGCAGCGCGACGATCGCCCGCCGCCCGTCCGGGAACGGCTTGTAGCGGCAGGCCCAGCCGTCGAGAATGAGATGGGTATGGTGCGGGTCGCCGTGCGGCCCTTCGATGTCCTGGCGGGCGGCGACGTGGCGGACATGCTGGCGCGCGAGCCCATCGAGGACCGCGCGGTCCTCGGGCGCGAGGCGGACATGCCGCGCCATCTTCCGCACGAACGGATTGTCCACGCCCGCCTCCGGTCAGAGGACGGAGGCGCCGGCGGCGGGCGGCCAGGCTCGCCTCATGCCGCCGGCCCGGAGCCCGGACGGCGGCGCGCGGCGGCGGCCGGGCCAGCCGCCGTGCCGGCGTGCAGGCTCCGGAGGAACCGCCGGTCCGAGCCGGCGTAGCCGAAGGTGTCGATGAAAAAGCGACGCACGGATATTTCTATTCGCAGAGGGCAAGCCGCATTCCGGACCTGAATGTCCGGATCTTCTTGATCGGCTTGTGCCTGCGCCCGGGAAACGCGCGCCAACCTGTGTTAAGTCGCCCCGCCCAAGCCTGCGCAACGGGCGGGAGAACTCAGGAAACGGCGCCGCGCGGCGTCCGTGGGAGCGCGACGGGCCGGGCCGCCCTACGTCGCGGCGGCCCCCACCGTGTCGGCCATGCGCGCCCGGCGCGTGCCCAGGGGGCGAGGCGCGCCGACGGTGGTGTCTTCGGCGGTCTGATGCTCCATCTCGGCGTTCACCTGGGCGCCCATCAGCACGATCATGGTGGAGAGCCAGATCCAGGTCATGAACCCGATCGCCGCGCCGAGCGAACCGTAGGTCTTGTTGTAGCTGCCGAAATGGGCGACGTACCACGAGAACAGCAGCGAGGCGGCGAGCCAAAGAACGGCTGCCAGGGCGCCCCCGGCGTCACCCAGCGCCAGCGCGGCGCATCGCGGCTGGGGCCATAGCGGTAGAGCATCGCGAGCGCGAGCAGCACCGCCAGGAGCAGCGCCGGCCAGCGCAGCAGCGTCAGCCACCACGCATCCGTGCCGAGCCCGATAAAGGCGAGCACCACCGGCAGCACCACGATGGCCGACAGGGCGAGGACGAAGAACAGCAGCGCGCCGGCCGTGAAGGTCAGCGAGACCAGGTTGAGCACGAAGACGTTGCGCTTCTCGCGCTCGTTGTAGACGAGGTTGAGCGCGTCGAAGACGTGCTTCATGCCGCCATTGGCGCTCCACACCGAGAGGGCGACACTGATCAGCAGGCTGAACCCCAGCGTGGTATTTCCCTGCTCGTTCAACCGCCTGACCTGATCGCCAATGATCTCGAGGGCGCCCTGGGGCAGGATCCCCTGGAGGCTGGCGAGCTGGTCGTTGATGGTCGATGCGTCGGCGATGAGCCCGTAGCAGGAGACCAGGGCCGCCACCGCCGGGAAGATCGCCAGGAGCGTGAAGAACGTGACGCCGGCCGCGATCAGCGACAGGCGGTTCTCGCCGATGTCGTGATAGGTGCGCAGGGCGATGTCCTTCCAGCCCTTGGCGGGGATCTCGGTCGGGGTCGACGCGCCGCGGCCGCGATCGGTCTGGGTGCGGGCCACGGCCTCGGCCTCGCGGCCCTGGTGCGCAGGCGAGGGACGTCGCGCGCCGTCGCGCTCGGAGGGCTGGACGGCGCTGCGGGCCGGCGCGCCCGTTCGGCGCGGGAGGGCCACGAGACCGATCAGGGCGGTGGCAAGCGCCAGCGTCCAGACCGTCGAGGCCTGTCGGTCCGGAGCGGCGGTCTCGGTGGGGGCTGAATCGGGCGCTGACATCGGCGACTCTCGGCGACTTGGGGCAGGCATCGGGACGGCACTCCGCTCTTGCGCCCGCGGCGGCGCTTGCGCGCACGCTCGCGAAGCCGCGTCGAAGGGTGGCCACTGCCCTGGGAACACCGCGGCGCGGGGAACGGTTCGCTGCCCGGTCTTGAGGATGGTGCGGATCCGGCAGGCCGCGCCTGACCGGCGTCGCCGCGATCGTCCCCGGGACCGGGCGGGGCAGCCGCGCCCGGTTCGCGGAAAGCGCTAACCCATGTTGCGGCATGGGCGGCCCCGGCACGCCACAACCGGTCATACGGGCCAGACCAGCCCACCCGCCGACGACCGGACCGTATGCCCGATACCGAAGGCTTGCCCCTCCTCGATGCCGTCGAGGATCTTCCCGAGGAGGCCGGGGAGGAGACCCGATACGGCCTGCCCGAGGCCGTGCGGGCGCATCTCGGCACCCTGCTCGGCCGCACCTACGACCGGATCGGCCTCGGGCCGGGGACCGCAGCGAATCCCTTCGCGGAGCTGTTGGCGCGCCTAGAGACCGCCCTGGCGCAGGCTGAGGGCGGACGCGACCAGGCGTTCCGCGCGGGCCTGCTGGAGGTGGTGCCGGCCCTGCACCGCTTCGCGGTCTCCCTCACCCGCGACCCGGCCGCGGCGGACGACCTCGTGCAGGACACCCTGCTGCGCGGCTGGCGCGGCCGCGGCGGCTTCACCCCGGCACCAACCTGGAGGCGTGGCTGTTCACGATCCTCCGCAACGTCTTCTACAGCCAGCACCGCAAGCACGGCCGCGAGGTCGCCGACAGCGACGGCAACCACGCCGAGCGCCTGACCAGCATTCCCGAACAGGGGGGCCATCTCGACCTCCAGGATGTGCGCGCCGCCCTCGACCGCCTCGCGCCGGTGATGCGGGAGGCGCTGGTTCTCGTGGCGATCGAGAACCTGAGCTACGAGGAAGCGGCCGCCGTGATGAACTGCCGGATCGGCACCGTGAAGAGCCGGGTCTGGCGCGCCCGCGAACAGCTCGCGCGGATGCTCGGCTACAGCGGGTCCGAGATCGGCAGCGACGGGATCATGCTGTCGGTGACCGGCACCGCGCCCTGAACGGGCCGCCGCTCCGACCCGACCCCGAGTCTTCCTGTGTCGAACAGGACATTTCGACTCGTGAGCCTGGGTATTCAGCGGGAAATTTGACTTAGGTGAAAGCGCCCGGGCCTGTGCCTGGGCGATATGGAACGGGTTGGGGCGATCCGTCGACCCGACTCGGCTCCCATCGGTGTGACATCCCCCCGATCCACCGATGGGAGTTCTAACTCCCGGCCGCGCAGCCGGACGCTCGCGCCTCAGGGTCTCCAGGTCGAGGGGCTGCCGGTGCGGTCCGCGTCGAGTTGCTGCAGCAGCTCCGCCAGCCGGGGATCCAGAACCTCGTCGATCACCGGATCGTACAGCGCCCGCAGCTGGTGGCCCAGGCGCAGGCGCGTCGGCGCGTCGAGGACCGGGCTTGAGGCGACGGGCACCACCCGCAGGGCGGTCGCAGCCCCGCCGGCGGCGGGACCGGGGGTGGCGGGACCGGGGGCGGATCGTCCCGGACGGATCGGGTCGGCTCGTCGGTGTTCGGGATGGGGCATGCCTCCTACATCGGCCCGCCCCCCGCGACGGCAACCACCCGCCGGCACGAAGTCCCGTCCCGGGCTGCATCCTCCCCTCAGGCGTCGTCCTCGGGCGCGAACACCTCGCCCTTCTCGGCCAGGAGGGTGTCGGCCTCGTCACGGGCCAGCTCGTCCCGGGGAACGGCTGGATCGGGGCGGCCCACGGCCCGCGCCAGCGCGCCGTCCCAACCGGGCGGAAGGGCATGACCCCGTCCGGCGAGGATCTCCCCGGACCGTCGGCAGAGCCGCGCCCAGTCCTGCGCGTCCAGCGCCGCGAAGTCGGTCCCGAGGCCGAGTTCGGCGGCGGCGCCGGCCGCAGCCTCGGTCCAGCCGGGCGGTGGTGACGGACTGTCGGTCATGGCGGTACGGCCTCCTGCCGGGATCGCGATGGTCCGGCGGACGAGTGGTGCGCGGGCGCGCCTGCATCAGCGCATGCCATGGGCCGCGAGTTCCTCGGGCACGGTTACGGCCGCGTCCTGCCGCGCCAAGATGGCGTCGAGGGTGACTGGGCGGTCGTTCCAGGCATCCACGCCGACATCGCAGGACCGGGTGGTGTCGGGCAGCCAGCCGTGGCTGTGCCCGTAGAGGTGGCGCGTCTCCCGCCACAGGCCCGGCCAGGCCCGGTGCGCGTAGTGCGACAGGAACAGGCGATGCGTCCGCCCCCGCGCGTCCGCGGCGGACAGGCGGACGCTTTCCACCGGTGGCTCGGCCCAGGGCAGGTCCAGCACGCGGTTCGAATCGTGGTTGCCCCGGACCAGGTACTTGGCGCCGTTCAGCCGGGCGAAGATCGCAGCGCATTGTTCGCGGCTCGCGTGGGCGGCGAAGTCGCCGAGATGCCAGACGGAATCGTCCGGACCGACGACGGCGTTCCAGCCGGCGACCAGGGCCGCGTCGTGGGCCTCGACGCTGCCGAACCGCACACCGCGGTGGCGGAGGATGTGCGGGTCGCCGAAATGCGTGTCCGCGGTGAAGAAGATCGCCATGCCGCAAAGACCTGGGCCGCGATCGCATCCCGTCCAGACCGGCCGCCCCCTCCGCACCGGGCCGCGCGGCATTCCGCCCCCGGACCGGCGCCCCGCGGCGGGTTGCCGGCGCGCGGGCTTCCGTCGCAGAAGGCGGCGAGTCGCGCGCCTCTCGCTTCGGATGGAGCCGGAGCGCGCGAGCCCGGCCGCACCTCCAGCGGACGGCAGGCCGAGAGGGCCGATAGGCCGAGGCGATGCTCGATCCCGACATCTATGCACATCTCCTCGCTGCGGCCCAGGCGCATCCGTCCCTGCGGGCCGCCCTCCTGCAGGCGGGGCCGATCCGCATCGAGCCGCCGGCGCATCCCGCGTCGCCGACCGCCTGTTCGTCGAGGTGGTCAACCAGCAGCTCTCGATCCAGGCGGCGGCGATCTGGGCGCGGATCGAGACCGCCGCCGCGGCGGCGGGCCTGAGCCCCCGAGGCCTGTTCGAGGCCGGTGACGCGGCGCTGCTGCGGGCTTGCGGCAAATCGGGCAACAAGGCGCGGGCGCTCCAGGCGATCGTAGCGGCGGAGGTCGCGGGCGTGCTCAGACCCGATCTCCGCCGCCTGCCGCATCTCGAGCGGGCGGCGATCTTGTGCGGCATACAGGGCGTCGGACCCTGGACGACCGACATGATCGACATCTTTCACTTCCACGACCCCGACATCTGGCCGGCGGGCGACGTGGCGGCGGCGGGTTGCTTGCGTCGCCCGACCGGGCAGGCGGATACCGGCGCCGTGGCGGCCACCTTCGCGCCGTACCGCTCGCTCTTGGCCCGCTCCCTGTGGCACATCAAGGATATGGCTCTCGTCTCGCCCGATAGATCCGCCGGGAACCCCCGCGGTGCAGCGAAATCCGGGTGACGGCCGGCCGGGGATCGGCTATCGGTCGACGCCCTCTGGGCCCGTAGCTCAATGGTTAGAGCCGGCCGCTCATAACGGTCTGGTTGCAGGTTCGAGTCCTGCCGGGCCCACCACCCAAGGCGTTGCGTACGCTGAACAGGCGTCGACCCTCCCGCTTGCAACCCGGCGACCGGCCGCCCGCGCCTGTCACTTTTCCGGACCTAGCCTTCCGCCAATCCATGACTGCGACCATGCAGTAGCCCCTCATTCCGCCCAGTCCAATACACCGGTCCGGTTACCATCCGGTAGATAGGTTTTCATCCAAAACCCTCGCTCGCACGTCGCATTGAAGCGCGATCGTTGCTCACCACCAATCCAGAGACATACTGCTTGCACAAGAGCAACGGATCAATCGATGGCTGCCCAAATTTAACCGATAGCATCTTTCTAGTTAGCGATGATTTATTTTGCTTGAGTTCCAGGCGCTGGCGCTCGAATTAGCATTGCGGATGCCAATATAAACGATGGTTAAACTTGGACAATGGGCTGATTCGACGAGGATCATGCCGAAATCAATTTCGATGGCCGAATTTTAAGCCAAATCGACGGTTGGGAGTATTTTGAATTCCGCGTCTTCTTTCACTCGGCCCTGTGAATCGGGACGCTGTGCACGATGCGACAAAAGCGCAAGATCGTGGTCCCCAATTGCGGTGAGCAAGGTCCAGCGGGACCTCCGGCACCCCTTGGGACCGCGGCCGCAACCGGATCCAGCAGCAGGGTCGAGCAGGGAGACGGGATGGACGGCGCCAAACCGTCCGAGCCTCGTGGATCGGGGACATCGGAAACCGCCGTCGCGGGTCCACCCGGACCGCCAGGACCGAGGGACCCGCCGGACCGCCACATCCTGCCGGGCGAGCGGAACCGGCGGTAAGGCCGGTCCGCCACGACGACCTCCGGCAGCTACTTAATTTGAATGGCCGACCCGATCCTATTGTTGCGTTGTAAGTCGCTCAAAACCCTGGCCTCGTGTCAGCCTCGACAGCGCAGCGACTCCGCCAATATGTTTGGTCGTGAAAGTACCCGCATCTCAGATTAATAACGCCGAAATCAATCTTGACACGCGCCATCGGTCCATCTAAAAGGCTATTCGGTGTTTATCTGGAATATTAACACATCAAATATGATCTTTTTAATTGTTATATCAAGTTTTCGTAATTTCTCAATCGAATCAATAACGATTTTCTTGATGAATTGAAAGCAAATGATTGAGCAATGAGCCGTTTTGTCATGTCGAATTACGGACGCGAGCCGGTTTAATTAATTTCCTTGCAGACTGTACGGCTTATATAGAAAATATTGAAAAATATATTTTTGCGGATTTTTTGTGAAGTGGATATGGTCTCTCGATTTATATAGTTCGCAAGGCATCTTTGCAAAGATTTTCAGATCGTTGCATTGAGGTTCATGGAAAACTTTATACACGATAAAGAGCTGCGCATGACTATCCTAGTCGGACCTCGTGTAGTGATTGCCGACGATCATCCGGTGGTTCTCGCAGGTCTGGCAGCTCTCCTTCGTCAGATCGACAATTTGGATGTCGTAGCGGCCTGTTTGGAGGGTGAAACCGCCTTAAAAATGATTCTCGAATTGAAGCCTGACGTAGCATGTCTTGACGTTCAGATGCCTAAGCTCACGGGCATAGAGGTTGTTAAGGCTGCCCAACAAGCAGGTTCAAAGGCGCATTTTGTGTTTTTTACAGGATCTGATTCTCATGAAGACATTGCCGCCGCATCGGAGTGCGATGCGATTGCGATTTTTCATAAGGATTCCGCCAGCGACGATCTCCTAGAGTGGTTTGAGAGCTGTAATTTCTGGAGCGATGGTGGCGATCTTAAAGCAAGGCATGCGAGCCATAGTCTTCGTAATTTGACTACACGCGAACGCGAGATCGCAATGCTCGTAGCAAGAGGCTTGTCCAACAAACATGTCGCGAGAGAAGCTGGCATTTCCGAAGGAACCGTCAAGATCCATCTCTACAATATATTTCAAAAATTGGACATCGTTAATAGGACTGAACTTGCAAATTACGCAAACATGCGCAATGGCAGCAGCTTTCAGGAGCATCAATTCTGATTTAATAATATTTTAAATTGTACTATCAGGTAAACCGCCGAGCATTGAGGCTTTCATATTCTTTCGCCCGCTCCATTTGGTTCCAAATTGTGTCATTCATTCAGGTGGTCCAACTTTTTATCAACAAACAGAATGGCTTAATCAGCCATCCAGTTCCTGGTCTGCTCGCAAGCTCATTCGAACGAGGCCTGTCAGCCTTGGCTGCAGTTCAGCGAAACACTGCCGTCCAGGCGTTCGACGAGCGGCTAAACAAGCAGAATGGGCACCCAGGTCGTCACCCTTGTCGTGGTGATACAAAAGCTCCTTGTGGGGCTGAACGCCACTTTTCTCAACGTAAGCTTCGGACTTGCGCCGTTGGCAATCCGGTGGCGATGGATTAGCCACCTCAGGCGGCGTCGGCGACTAGGGCCTGTTGTCGCCTGAACGGACTGGTGGGGTTTGCGTTTTCCTCTCTCCAATTCGCCTTCATCGAGCAGCATGCGCGGATCTGGCCGGTGCGTCTCATGTGCCGCGTGCTCGGAGTCTCACCCAGCGGCTTCTACGGTTTGCGGTCACGGCCTGAGGGCTCCCGCTCGGCCTCCAACCGCCAGCTTCTGGACGGCGTCCGGCGCATCTATGCCGGGGCCACCATCAGCGCTACGGAGCGCCGCGAGTGATGCCGCCCTGCGGACCGAGGGCCGTTCGGTCAGCCGCGGACGGATGGAGCGTCTCATGCGCAGGCATGGCATCCGTGCCCTAGCAAGTCGTCGGTTCCGGCCGTGCACGACCGACAGCTGCCACGATCTCCCTATCGCGCCCAATCTCCTCAAGCAGGACTTCTCGGCTGCGCGACCCAACATGGTCTGGCTAGCTGACATCATTTACCTGCCGACCGGCGAGGGCTGGTTGTACCTGGCTGCCGTCCTCGATCTGGCCACGCGCAAGATCGTCGGCTGGTCGATGCGCGATCACATGCGCACCGAGCTGAGCGTGGCGGCGCTGATGATGGCTGCCCAGCAGCAGCGGCCGGCCGCCAGGTTGATCTGCCCACTCGGATCGCGGCAGCTAGTACGCGGCCGAGGCCTACCGGAGGCAGCTCGCCGGCATGGGAGCGAAGCCATCCATGAGCCGGACCGCCTGTTACTACGACAACGCCCCGATGGAGAGCTCCTTCCACACCCTCAAAGTCGAACTCGTCCATCAGCGACGATGGGCGACCCGTGATGAGGCGCGGCGCGACCTGTTCGCTTACATCGAGGGCTACTACAATCGGCAGCGTATCCACTCGGCCCTCGGCTATCTCAGGCCCGAGCAGGCCGAACGGACCGCGAGCTAAACTCCCCGTGTCCGCCGATTCAGGGGAGGATCCCCTTCATCCGCCGGACCTGATCGGTATTGAGGCCGCCGTACTCATGCCGCCGGCGGTAGTACGTCACCTCGCTCACGGCGATCGCGCGGATCGCCTCCGCCACGCTATGGCCTTGGCCCACCAGCACGTCTGCCTGCCGAAGCTTCGCGACGATCTCCTCAGGCTTGAGGTGCTTCCTCGACATCGATCCGTCCTCCAGGCTCGAAAGCCATACCAAAGGGCGGACCACTCTCGTGGGGGCCAATCAATCTTGCCCTCAAAATCTGTCAGTGAGAGGGGGATCAGCAGTCACATCGCGGATTTCGTTCGGCGCTAGACCAAGATGCCGGACTTCGTCGGCCGAGAGCTCGCCGGCTGTCTCAACCCGGTCCTGAGGCGGTGAGCCATTCACAGCCTGATTGACCAGGAAGAGCGCGCGGCGAGGGTCCGATTCGGCAATCGCGTAGAGCTTCGGCACTGTGAAATCGCCAGCCTTCGTGATTTTCACCACCCAACCGTTCATGGAATCTCTCCGAGAGCCGTCCGCCTCAGCATGCCCCACGAGCATCGTGCTGAGCACGATGTATGTGCACGTGAGATACCCGGCCAGACTATGCCGAGATACCTGCGATGTCAAAATACTTCTACGCCGCAACAAAAGTAGTTCCATTGTTAGTACTTTTCGCCGCGGCAGTTCGGTCAAGTTGTTCAAGTTCCACGGCCGCCGCTCGAACACCCTGATCGCGTGCTGCCTTGAACCAAAGGCGTGCCTCAGCCTCATCCCTCACGCCCGCGATCCCACGCGCCAGGTAGCGTGCCGCGGCGAGCTGTGCCTCCGCGTGCCCTGCCTCCGCTGCCGCCCTGAACAGGCTAAAGGCGCGAGGGAAGTCCGGCTCAAGCCCATATCCGCCGTCGAGCATGGCAGCGAGAGCGTAGATCGCACCAGTATGGCCACTCTTAGCTGCCCGCTCGAAATGGTCGAAAGCCTGAGCCCTGTCGACAGGGCCACCTCGGCCGTTGACCATCATCTCGCCCAACATCGCTTGCGCCTCCGCAACGCCGGAATCTGCGGCGCGCGCGATCCAAATTCGACCCTCCGCGGCATCGCCGACGACCCCCGGCCCTCGGCGAGCATCCGGCCGTACCAGAATTGCGCGATCGGCATCTCATCGGCCGCCTTACGGAGCCACAAAGCCGCTTGCGCCTCGTCGTGTCCGCCGCCGATGCCGTGCGATAAACAGATGCCGAAGTTAAACGCTGCCGCGAGATTGCCTTGCTTCGCGCCACGCTCGAACCAATGCCGGGTGCGTACGTCATCACCTGGCGCGCCTTCACCGACCAGGATCAAATTGCCGAGATCGACCTGAGACTTCTCGCTGCCGAGTTCGGCCGCTTGCCGGAGCCAGTGCGCGGCCGCTTCTGCGTCTTGAACGCCACCCATACCGGCTTGATAGAGCTGGCTCAGGGTTCGTGCAGCGCCGGCATACCCAGCCTTCGCAGCTCGCTCCAGCCATATTGAGGCCTCGGTGAAGTTCGGGGGTAAATCTCCTCCTCTGGCGTGCAGGTGACCGATGAGCGCGGCAGCGTGTGCGTCACCTGCCAAACCCGCACGTCTGAGCCATGTCTCTCCGAGAAGGGGTTACGCGTGATGCCGTCGCCATTGAGAAGCGCGAGACCAAAGCTCGTCTGCGCGGCGACAACGCCCTCCTCTGCCGCTCGCGCGTAGAGTTCCACGGCGCGTTCCGCGTTCTTAGGAACCGCAACCCCTGCATGCGTGAGCGCACCGAGAAGGAATAAGGCATCCCCCAAACCGGCCGCTGCCGCCTGCTCGATCTCGGCAACGGCGAGCCTATTATCCTCAGGCGTCTGCTTCCGCAGGTGGAGCAGTCCGAGACCGAGATGCCCTTGCGGACAGCCCGCCTTAGCTGAAGCGTAATACCACCGCTCCCCCTCAGCCTCATCGCGAAGAGCCTCAGGACCCGCCGTGAGAATATAACCGAGAAGGGCTTGTCCTTCCGCCGAGCCATTCACCGCGGCCCGCCGCGTCCAGAGGAGTGCTGCGAAGGGGTCGGCCTGTTTCCGCTCTTCGGAGCGATCGGCAGCCAAGTCGTCCGCGAGAGAAGACTCGCGCTCGGCCATCCCTGCATCGCCGCGCATACACAGCAGTGCGAGCTTGAATTGAGCTTCCGCGTGCTCTCCCTCCGCTGCCGCGGTCATCCAGCGGACAGATTCCGTGATGCTACGCGGGAGTCCTGTTCCGTCGAGATAGCACTGAGCGAGGTGGAATTGCGCCGCTGGCAAGCCAGCCTGCGCGGCGCGGCCGATCTGGGCCACGCCGTCCTTTAACTGCCCCCCTCCAGCAGACTGAGGCCAAGCCTGAGCCGTGCGGCCGGAGAGGTCGGAGCCAGAAATCGGTCAACGAGTTTCATTCGCCGCTCGCCTTCGCAGGACGATGATTATTCACGGCTCTCGCATTCCCTCAAGCCCGACGGGCAGGACACGGGCGAAAAGGTACTTCAGCATCGTTCGCTCGCCGATCATCACGTCTGCGGTGACAGGCATACCAGCCGTCATTTGGAAGTTTTCGGGCAGCCCGTGCAGCTTGATCGCGGTGAGTTCAACGCGTGCGCGGAACCAGACGCCGTTGGCCGCCTGACCGCCGACACTGGCTCTCTGGGTTTCTTGCTGCCCGGTGAAGCTATCAGCACTCAAGCTTTTAACAACACCCTCAGCCATTCCGTACTGCACAAAAGGAAAGGTATCAAATTTCACGCTGACGCTTTGCCCAGGATGAACGTAACCGGCCTCCTCGGCGGCGATGCGCGTTTCAACTTCGAGGGGGTGTTTCGCGGCACGAGCGTGATGAGCTGTTCACCGGACTGCAGGATAGAGCCCACGGAAACCTTCGCGACATTCAAGACGATCGCGTCTTGGTCGGCAACGAGATTAACCAGCTGTCGGCGGAACGTTGCCTTGCTGAGGCCTTCCTGAGCCTCATTGAGGCTGCGGCGTCGAAGGGTGATTTCCTGACTGATCTGCGATTTCCATTGCTGCGTGAACGCGTCCCGATCGGCAACCATCTGGTTGAGGTCGTTTCGGGCCCGCTCTGCGGAGGCAGTCGCATCCTTCAGGTACCTCTGCATCTCGATCCGCTGATCCTGCGCGACAAGGCGGTTCATCTGGCTGCCCACCTGGAGGCGTTCAAGCTCCAGGCGCTTCGACTCGAGGACGCCCGCGATCTCCGCGCGTTCGGCGTAGGCTTTGGCGTCGAGGCCCGCGCGCGCCAGCTGTGTCTGCAAGCCGCTGATCTTTTGATTGAAACTTTCCAGCTGGGACCGGTATTGCGCCTGTCGCTGTCCGTAGAGTGCCACTTGGATTACGGTGGCGGCATCTGTCGAGGTTGGCTGGAACGGCGATCCTGTGCTCTCCGCTGTCAGCCGATTGACCTCCGCCTGTAAGCTGGCGACCTGAGACTCCAAAGCTCTCGCGTCCGCTCCGGAGAAAGTCGGATCCAGTTCGGCCAGAAGCTCCCCGGCGCGAACGACTTGACCCTCACGGACTTTAATCGAGCGAACGATCGACGTTTCTAGCGGCTGAAGCACGATCGTCGGACTGGTCGAGACCATGCGGCCTGCACCCGTCACGACGACGTCCACGGGGCAAGTGGCCAATATCGCCCCAGACGCGATGACGAGCGTTAGGACCACGCGCAACATGCTCCGTGCCGCCGGGCGAACCGGCGTGGCGAGGAGCGCCGCCGTCGGAGATTGGAATTCGAGGAGGACCGGACCCACCTCAGTCTCCGATGAAGGTCGTCTGAGCCGGAAATTGAACCAGCTTGCGAGAGCATTACTCATCGGTAGGCCTGTGTTCCTGTCGAATCGTTACTCGAAACCATCTGGAGTAGTTTCTTCCAGCGTTCCAGGCAGTTTGAGCAGGAAGAGCGTCCTCAGTCATCAAGTCAGGTCGCGCTCAGATACATTTTGGTTGGACGGGTCTCCACAAGATGCCTGTTTTGCTGTTGCCACAGCTGCTTATAGATTGCGCAGCGCTCTACGAGCTCGTCATGGGGGCCGATGTCGATGGCGGTACCCTTGTCCAGCACCAGGATCTGATCGCAATCGATCAGGGATGAGAGCCGGTGAGATACGATGATCATAGTTCGCCCGCTGGCGATGCGCTGGAGATTGGCGTTGACTAGCGCCTCGCTCTCGGGATCGAGCGCGCTGGTCGCCTCGTCCAGAATGAGCAATTTTGGATCCGTGATCAGGGCGCGAGCGATCGCGAGCCGTTGTCTCTGCCCCCCTGACAAGTTCGCGGACCCCTCCTCGATCCAAGTCTCGTAGCCGCGGGGTAGCCGCTCGATAAATTCCTCCGCGCCCGCGAGCCGAGCAGCGCGGATCACATCCTCAAACGTCAGGCCTGGCCGCCCAGCGATGATGTTCTCGCGCACCGTTCCGCGAAAGAGGAAGTTGTCTTGCATCACCACGCCGAAGCTTCGACGCAGGTGCGTAAGATTAATTTCCCGCAGATCCGAGCCGTCGATCTTGAGGCGGCCGGTGTAGTCCCGATTGATCCCCTGCAGAAGGCGAGCAATGGTCGACTTGCCGGACCCGCTGCGGCCGACGAGTCCCAGCATGGTCCCGGCCGGCACGCTGAAGGACACTTCGCGCAAAGCCGCCGATTGCGAGCCCGGATACCGGAAGCCGAGTTCCTCGAAGGTGATCTGCCCCGCGAAGCTCGGGCGCAGGCCGCTCCTCATGGCTTCGGTCTCGGTCGGATGATTGAGCACCTCGGCGACTTGGCCGACCGACATACGAATCTCTTCGATATCCTGGAGCAGTTTGGCGAAACTGATCAGCGGGCTCGCGACGCGCCCGCCGAGCATCATGAAGGCGATCAAGCTGCCCGATGTGATGCCCGTAGTTCCGGGCGGCGCCAGGATGACGATGTACGCGCCGCACAGAAGGATCCCGCGGTCGATGAACTTCTCCAGCGGAAGCGATAGAGTCTGTGCCCAATTCACGATGCGGCCCGCGGCAAGCCGTGCCATGCCAGACTCGGCCACCCGCTCGTCCCACTCGCGCTTGCGCACCTCTTCAATGGCCAGCGATTTGACTGTGCGCATCCCATGGACGGTCTCGACCAGGGTGCCGCCCTTTTGAATTTCGGCCGCGATCAGGCGCGCGTAGACGTTCCGAATGGCAGGAAGGAACGCCAGCACCAGGGCTCCGACACACGCCGAAGCGACCAGCACCATACTAGCCAATGTTACGCTCATGTAGAACAAGAATGGCAGCAGTACGATGAGTGTCAGTAGGTCGAGGACGGTCGAAACTAACTTACCGGTCAGAAAATCCCGAATTTTGAAGACCTGAGATACTTTATGCGTCGTTTCGCCGGTCGGCGAGCGCTCAAAGAACTCGATCGGCAACGCCAAGAGACGCCGGAAGACATGGACGTTCAAGCGGGCATCAATTCGGGTCGACATGACCTCCACGATCTCGCGTCGACCGTAGCCGATCAGCGCCTCGTAGGCCGTCGCCAGGACGAGCATGAGCGTGATCAACGTGAGCGTCGACACCGTATGGTGGGTCATGACCCGGTCGATGGCGGCCATCACCAAAAACGGCGGCAGAATCTGCAGGACGCTCAACGCGAGCGAGGCGGTCAAAATCTCACGAAGATTGCGCTTTTCATGGAGGACAAGCTTGGCGAGCCAGCCGAGCGAGAAGGCAGCGTCGTCGTCCGTCATCGTGCGTGAGCGGCGGATGAGCAGGACTTCACCGTTCCAAACGCGCTGAAGGCGAAGTTCGTCGATCTCGATACCGCTTCCGGGAACGCCCGTCGGCCCCTCGATGAAACAGACACCTTTGTTAAGATCGCGCCGTGTGACGAGCACGGCATTCCCGTCGTTTAAGAGCAGGATGATCGGGCCTACGTCTTCCAGCCGCATAAGCTGGGAGCAGCGTAGGCGCACCGCTTTAGCCCAGAGTCCGGAGGCCGCGGCCCATTCCGCCAAGGCGGCCGGAGCTGGCAACGCCCTCTGAGCATCTATCGGGTAATCGCTGGGGTCGAGCTCAACGCCGTAATGATGTGCGACACGCACTACCGCCGCGATGCGCGCCCGAGCCACGTCTGGCAGGACTTTTCCCGAGTCGCTCAACCGTTAAACTCCTACTTAAACCACTCAGCCGCCAATTGCCTGCGCTTTAAGCCCGCGACCTATACTCGATGAGCGCTCGGGTCGGCCAGAACGGATCCTGGGGGCACCCGATGGCCTGTCCATCGCTGCTCACATGAGCGCGCCATCTGTAGGGCTACTTATGCCCCCCCTGAGTGTGCAGCGCATATAGGCCACACGTTATATCCTTGTTAACCTTCAAAATTTGGTCGGAACTGGAGCCTCCCTGCTGCTCCAAAACGACCTTCAGTCGGTCCGGATGGAGGGCCGCGCCCGAGCGCCGTCGGCCATGCCGATCCAGAATTTGGTTAATAAAGTTATAACGTCCGGCATATGGCCGGTCCCCCTCGCTCGATCTTAAAACGAGCCCGAATGGCCGAATCCCGTCATCGGCGGACGGTCTGGGGGTCATCAAGTTCACTTGCTCAGCCTCTGGCTTCTAAGCGGGTGACTGATCAGAGGGAGCTCAGCTGTGGCTACACCAATCGGGCCTAACACCTCGACGGACGGCATCGTCTCGTTCACAGGCACAGTTAATTCCCCTGGAAATAATTCTGTTCCTCAGACAATCTATTTCTATGCTAGAGATGCAGCTGGTACCTATTTTCTCTTAGGCAGCACTGAGTCAGCCCCGCAAAACTTCTTTGGATCAGGGAACCCTCCAGGAACCTTCTCTTTCACCACTGCGGTTCCTGCAGGTGTTTATGCTTTCCAAGCTGTCGATTTTGCCAACAACAGTACTGTAACAGAGCTATATACTACATCTTCGATTGGGGTTGTTTTTTCAAATAACACGCAATTCATCGGATCGGGCGGAAACGCGGTCAGTTTTATTGATTCGGGCGCGGTAGTCGTCCAAGACGGTGTAAGAGGTGCGACGGGTACCACCGGCGCTACCGGAGCCACAGGCAGCACGGGAGCGACCGGCTCGACGGGTGCCACCGGCGCTACCGGAGCCACAGGCAGCACGGGAGCGACCGGCTCGACGGGTGCCACAGGCAACACCGGAGCCACCGGCAGCACGGGTGCCACCGGCGCTACCGGAGCCACCGGCAGCACGGGTGCCACCGGCAACACCGGAGCCACCGGCGCTACCGGAGCCACAGGCAGCACGGGAGCGACCGGCTCGACGGGAGCCACCGGTAACACCGGAGCGACCGGCAACACCGGAGCCACCGGCAACACCGGAGCCACCGGCAACACCGGAGCGACCGGCAGCACGGGTGCCACCGGCAACACCGGAGCCACCGGCAACACCGGAGCCACCGGCTCGACGGGTGCCACAGGCAACACCGGAGCGACCGGCTCGACGGGTGCCACCGGCAACACCGGAGCCACCGGCAGCACGGGTGCCACCGGCAGCACGGGTGCCACCGGCGCTACCGGAGCCACAGGCAGCACGGGAGCGACCGGCTCGACGGGAGCCACCGGTAACACCGGAGCGACCGGCAACACCGGAGCCACCGGCAGCACGGGTGCCACCGGCAACACCGGAGCCACCGGCAACACCGGAGCCACCGGCAACACCGGAGCCACCGGCAGCACGGGTGCCACCGGCAACACCGGAGCGACCGGCAGCACGGGTGCCACCGGCAACACCGGAGCCACCGGCGCTACCGGAGCCACAGGCAGCACGGGAGCGACCGGCTCGACGGGAGCCACCGGTAACACCGGAGCGACCGGCAACACCGGAGCCACCGGCAGCACGGGTGCCACCGGCAACACCGGAGCCACCGGCTCGACGGGTGCCACAGGCAACACCGGAGCCACCGGCGCTACCGGAGCCACAGGCAGCACGGGAGCGACCGGCTCGACGGGAGCCACCGGTAACACCGGAGCGACCGGCAACACCGGAGCCACCGGCTCGACGGGTGCCACAGGCAACACCGGAGCGACCGGCTCGACGGGTGCCACCGGCAACACCGGAGCCACCGGCGCTACCGGAGCCACAGGCAGCACGGGAGCGACCGGCAACACCGGAGCCACCGGCAGCACGGGTGCCACCGGCAACACCGGAGCCACCGGCTCGACGGGTGCCACCGGCAACACCGGAGCCACCGGCAGCACGGGTGCCACCGGCAACACCGGAGCCACCGGCGCTACCGGAGCCACAGGCAGCACGGGAGCGACCGGCTCGACGGGAGCCACCGGTAACACCGGAGCGACCGGCAACACCGGAGCCACCGGCAACACCGGAGCCACCGGCAACACCGGAGCCACCGGCAGCACGGGTGCCACCGGCAACACCGGAGCGACCGGCAGCACGGGTGCCACCGGCAACACCGGAGCGACCGGCAGCACGGGTGCCACCGGCAGCACGGGTGCCACCGGTAACACCGGAGCCACCGGCTCGACGGGTGCCACAGGCAACACCGGAGCGACCGGCAGCACGGGTGCCACCGGAGCCACGGGCCGCACCGGAGCCACCGGTTCGACCGGAGCGACGGGTGCCACCGGAGCCACGGGCCGCACCGGAGCCACCGGTTCGACCGGAGCGACGGGTGCCACCGGAGCCACGGGCCGCACCGGAGCCACCGGTTCGACCGGAGCGACGGGTGCCACCGGAGCCACGGGCCGCACCGGAGCCACCGGTTCGACCGGAGCGACGGGTGCCACCGGAGCCACGGGCCGCACCGGAGCCACCGGTTCGACCGGAGCGACGGGTGCCACCGGAGCCACGGGCCGCACCGGAGCCACCGGTTCGACCGGAGCGACGGGTAGCACTGGCTCGACGGGTGCCACTGGAGGCCGCGATCACCACGGCCATGGCCACGGCCACGGCGACGATGGCCACGGCCACGGCAACGGCGGCAACGGCAACAACCAAGGCGACGACCGCGGCCGCGGCAATGGCGGCAACGGCAACAACCAAGGCGACGACCGCGGCCGCGCCAATGGCGGCAACGGCAACAACCAAGGCGACGACCGCGGCCGCGCCAATGGCGGCAACGGCAACAACCAAGGCGACGACCGCGGCCGCGGAGCGACGGGCGGGGTTGGTGCTGTGATCAACCCAGGATCCGCCAGTTCTGGGACGGATCCGGTCTTCTCGCAGCCGACCCAGGGTGCGAGCGTGTCGGACATGGATGTCCTGAGATCGCTGGGAGACCTGGTCAGCAGGTTGATCAGCAACAACGGCTCGGTGAGCGGTCTGCTCGGCGATCCTACGGCTCAGCAGGACATCATGACCCTCATGAACGCGTTCAAGCTGGGTGGGACATCGAGCGAAGTGACAACCCAGGCGACCACCTCGGCTGGGACACAGAGGACCATAGGGGGCGGTGGCTCCTCCTCTGGCCCGTCCTCCTCACCGCAAGATCTGTTCAACAATCCAGATTGGAACAAGAACTTGAGGTGAGGTGAGAGGGCTCCCTCCACGGAGCTCTCCGGAACAGAGAGGCCGCAGCTTCCCGCTGCGGCCTCTTTTCGTCTGGGTACGGTTCGTTCAGAGGAACGCGACACGGACTACGCGCCAGAACCGCTCCGTCTGCTGACCAGATACCAGTCCTGCCGCCAGCCCTACACGCACCATAGCTGTTTGTTCACGCGGTGTGGTGGTACGGTTGACCACCATGCTGCGAGGGATGCGCTATGGGCCAGGTTCTTCACGGAAGCGCCACCACGACGGAGGCAGTTCGCCGCGCGATCCAGCTACGCGATGAGAGCGTAAGGTCGCTGGACGAGCGCTACAGCTTCAGCCCGACACGGTGCAGAAGTCGCGAAATCGGACCAGCATAGTGAATGCCCTGATGGGCCCCGAGGAATTGCGCTCTACTGTTCTCACCGTTGAAAAGGAAGCGGTCCTTGTCGCCTTCCGCCGGCACACACCTCTGCCGCTTGAAGCTATCCTCCGTAAACTGGGCCGACCAGCGGCAAGCAAAAAATGCAGCAGAATTCTTCGGTGAGTTGAATAAAATAAAGCTCGCGAATACGTCCATTCAAAATCAATCTAATCGGCCTTGAGACGGAAAATTACTGCTCTGAACAATCACATTGGTCAGAAGGAATACCATTGACATGGCAAGAATCGGCTTATCGATGATAGTCAAAGATGAAGCGAGCGTGATCGAGCGCTGTCTCGACAGCATGATTCCTCTCATCGACTACGTGCTCATATCTGATACTGGATCGACTGATGGGACCCAGGAAATCGTCCGGTCGTGGATTGAGAAAAATAACATGTCCGGCCAAATTATAGAGGAAAAGTGGCATGACTTCGCGACAAACCGTACATCAGCTCTGCGGCGACTGATCGAACAAAATACTGTCGATTATGCGTTTGTGATGGACGCCGACGAAACACTTGGCTACGACATCAATTTCGACCCCGTTGCGTTCAAAAATTCTCTAAATCATGACTATTATAACGTCGAGATTAGGAGGGGTGCAACGAGGTATTGGCGCCCACAAATCATGTCCACCGCAAAGAATTTTTTTATAAAGGTATACTTCACGAGTATATTGAAGCCCCTAAAGAAAGTGTATCTGGCGATGTCTCCGGCGTTTACATCGTCTCGGGCGCGTCGGGTGGCGCCCGAGAGAAGGATTCTGAGACTTATTGCCGGGATGCTAAATTATTAGAGGAAGCATTAGCTGTCGAGTCTGACAATTTTCTTCGCTCTCGATACACGTTTTATCTCGCACAAAGCTATCGTGACAGCGAGCAGATAGAAAAAGCACTCGTCCGTTATTTGGAACGAAGTGAACTAGGCTACTGGTCGGAAGAAATATACGTAAGTTTATTAGAAGCCGGCCGCTTGATGGAACGACTTAACCGACCAGCCGAGGAAATCATTGCGATTTATCGGCGCGCAATATCTATTTGTGGCACTCGGGCAGAAGCCTTTTATCATATAAGTGATTTCTGCTTTCGACACGGAATGAACGAGGAAGGATACGCCGCCGCGAAAATGGGATCTTCGTTGACTGAGCCTGCGAATGGTCTATTTCTTGCAAAATGGATCTATGACTATGGTATATTTGATCAACTGGCACTTAATGCTTATTGGACTGCGCGCTATGGCGAGTGTGTACAAGTATGCCTAAGGCTTCTTTCCGGCGATAAGCTGCCCTCATCAGAACGCGGTCGCGTTGAAGCGAATGCACAAGCATCACTCGAAAAAATCCATGAAGAGAGGTTTGCTCGTAATCTTGGCTCGCGTGTATCTCCAAATTTTATCGAGCAGTACGACTTTTACTCTCCGCGCGAGTCGAGGCCGACAGAAACATCCGCTCGTATTCTCGTAGCGATTTTGGCAAAACAAATGGCCGAAGCATTACCTCTCTATCTCGACTGTATAAATAACATGGATTATCCCAAATCTCTGATTTTTTTGTACATTAGGACGAATAATAATACGGACGATACCGAGATATTTCTTAGAGAATGGGTTGAACGATTTGGAAATTTGTATGCCGGTTTGGAATTTGACGCCAGTGACGTTGGTGAGCCAGTCCAGCAGTATGGCTTGCACGAATGGAACGCCACTCGATTCAAAGTATTAGGGCTGATACGGAACGAAAGCCTGCAGCGAGCTATTCAACACGGTTGCCAATTTTACTTCACGGCAGACGTGGATAATTTTCTTCGGCCAAACACACTTCGGGAACTGGTGCAGCTGAATTTACCAATCGTTGCGCCGTTTCTGCGTTCTATCGAGAAAAGTAGCTTTTACTCAAATTTCCATGCAGAAATTGATGCGCAGGGATATTACAGACATTGCGACCAGTATGATTGGGTATTAAACCGTTGGCTAACGGGTATTATAGAAATGCCTGTTGTTCATTGTACCTATCTCGTGCGAACAGATGTCATTCCGTTTCTAACTTATCAGGATGGAACGGACAGACACGAATACGTGATTTTCTCCGACAGCGCACGTCGAAATAATATCGTACAGTACTTAGATAATCGCCAAATCTATGGCTATATGGCGCGCGACGATATAAGAAACCATTCCGCGCAAGCGCGCGAGTTGCTCGTCC
Organism: Methylobacterium phyllosphaerae; assembly: GCA_050632685.1. GTDB lineage: Bacteria > Pseudomonadota > Alphaproteobacteria > Rhizobiales > Beijerinckiaceae > Methylobacterium > Methylobacterium phyllosphaerae_A. The sequence continues at coordinate 789,241 of JBOEFT010000002.1, read as the reverse complement.
CGGTGCCAACACATGCGGGATAAATCGATTGCAAGGCGAAGTTTTATCCTCGCTGGAGGTTTGATAATGGCGGCGTCCGATAGCCTCAAGGCGGAATACCCTCCAATTCTAACGAATCCCATTGATGTCAAAGGCGAATGGCATGCACCCCCGCGGTCAGCCGCGCTTGTAGTAGGTCGCATGAGGGAAGCATGCTGCTCTGGATTTCGTATTTTATCTGATCGGCAGCCGAGCAAGTTACTAGTCGAGAACCGCTCGTCCGGTCCGCCCGCGGTTTGGCTGCATCAAGACGATAAAAAAATCGCAATAATCTTTGTTGATGTGGGTGAGCGTGCCTGGTCGCAATTAGCTTATCAATTTGGGCACGAATTGGGCCATGTCGTAAGTAACTCGTGGGATAGCCAATCAAAGCCCAGCGCGCCATGTCAATGGGTTGAAGAATTAGTTGTCGAAAGCTTTTCGCTCCGGGGGCTGGCAACTTTGGCGGCAACTTGGAAAAAAATTCCGCCCTTTCCGGGGGATTCAGATTATGGAAATGAGATTAGCCGCTACAGAAACAATGTGATCTTGCAATATCAGCAACTTGCTTCATCGCAGGGCCTCGACAATAGCGGCCACTGGTTTGCTCGAAATAGGCAAGCCTTAGAGGATTTCGTCGGATTATCAGACTACGCAAAAGCCGCGGTTCCATTGCTTCTGCCTGCATTGATGAAAAACCCAATGCTCTTAGAGGACATCAGCGCACTCAACCTCTGGAAGGAGCGTACTGCGCTTCCCTTGAATGAGTACCTCGATCAGTGGCGGTTAAGCTGCAAAAGAATAGGGTCCGCCGGCCTGCTTCCAGATTTCATTCAGAAAAAGTTTTTTTCAAATTAGATGGATAATTTAGAGATAATTACCCTTGGTTCTTAGCGCTCAGGTCGAGGTGCTCGCGTGAAGACTCACATGTCTGAGAGGAAGTCTAAGACTCTTATTTTTTGTACAGCATTTGCCACGGATGATGAGACTTGGCTGAACAGATATCGACGTTGGGTCGATGCTATCAAGAACTCGTCATTGCATTATGATCAGCTCCTTTTAATAGACGACGGATCGCCCGTCCTGCCAAGCTGGAATGATGTTCTGGTTGTGGAAATCGGGCAGGAAATACCAATCACAGATGCGGCCGATAGTAAAATTGTACTTCTGCATTTCGAGACAAATCTTGGTCGAAAGGACATTAACGACTTTGCGGGTTGGTACCGGTCGTTCTGCTATGCAGGAAAGTATGCAGCGGAGAATGGCTTCGATAAAATTATCCACATCGAGTCCGATTCGTTTCTTATTTCCGATCGCATCAAGAATTATTTTAACGAATTTAATTCGGGATGGCTTGCATTGTGGTGTCGTAGGTGGTTGTGGCCGGAAACCGCGGTTCAGATCATGGCGGGGGACGCGGTCGGAGCTTTGGCGATACAAGACCAGATTATGCCGCACGAAAGACTCGTCGGCAAATGGATGGAACTATCACTACCATTCACTCACGTCGATCCGGATTTTAATGGGGACCGATACGGTGAGTATCTTCCGTATATACCCCGTAACGCAGATTTCGCGGTGCAGACAGATCAGCACAGTAGCGCGGATTATTTTTGGTGGCTTGATAGAAACTCCGAAAGTTCGCAGATCGCCAGGAAGTTTGCGGTGCGGCAGCAGGGAACTCGGCCGGAGTTCAGACTATACCATGGAAATCTAAGTAGTGGTGTTCAGGATTTCATTTCGACGCTTGCCGCGGCACTATCAGCTTCATCATACTTCGAGACGACCTCCGGTGTCGATTGCTGCTTTGGCAGAATCCTCTGCGATGTGGTGGCTGTCGTTGATGTCCCTCGTGATCTCGTACGGGAGAGTCCATCTCACGATGCGGTGGGTCGTAGAAGAATTACCTCGATCTACGCATTGAAATCGCGTGAGTACTTCGACGGCTTGCCGTTGAAAAATTCAATGTGCCTGATCAGATAGATTTAGGTTTCTTGAACGGTAAGCATCAAATTGAGGTCGTCCTTCGTGAATTTATTGAAGTTGAGAAGCGGAGCTCTAAGTCGTCTCTTATTGTGATCGGAAGCTGCCTTCCATTAAACGCCAGGATGGCGGAGCGCGAGTTTCGTATTGTCGAAGCTGAGGATCCGGCTACCAAATTCTTCTGGACTGGCGATGTTTGGAAGATTTTACTTATTTTGAGAAAGTATAGGCCTGATTTGGAATTATCCGTGGTTGCATGCGCGCCAGCTGGACTATTTTTCTGCCGAAATCTTGATCGGTTGTCTAGTATATTAGAGATCCATTTCGATCTTATTGTTGGTGAATTTGTCGATATGAAGTTTTATAAACCTACTTTTACGCAATTTTTGTCTTCTTTTGATATATTCGAAGCGCGGTGGCTTTTAGAGGATTTGGAACGCATTGACGCGTTGTACGGAGGCAGTTTCGTTTAGGTCCGTCGTCTGCGTTGTATACGTTCTATCGGCCTTGAGTGGATGCTCTCAATGTGAAGTTAGTCAGTTTTTGCCTATTCCATAGCGGGTATAATCGTTCTCCATTTGAAGTGCTCGAGGGCAGCCGCGAGATAAAAGGCATAAGCGAAGCTGGCAGCTGTCTTTTCGTAGGGCGTGGCAACCACTCGCCACTCTTTCAATCGCCCCCAGAGGCGCTCGACGATTGTCGCGGTCGGCGTAGATCCAGTCCGGGCAGCGCGAGGGAGCCTCATTGCGCTTGGACAGAATAGTGGGCTTTGCCCCGGCCTCTCGGAGCTGCTGCCGAAGGCGATGGCTGGAGTAGCTCCGATCAGCCAAACCCATTGTGGAACGCCCGTCAGGCGATCGAGCAAAGGCATCATGTGAGGCAGTTCATGGGTCTGCCCCGGCGCGATCCGAAAGGCGATTGCGCGGCCTGCGCCGTCGGCGATCACGCAAACCTTGGTCGCATACGCGACAGCGTCTCCGTCGCGATTGGCGAGGCGGCGGCGAGGTCATAGAATTGCCGACGCATATGGCTTCAGCAGTAGGCCAGTCGCACCGCGCAGCCCTTGGCCAAGCTCTCGTAGGCCGCGTAGCCGCCGACCTTGAGCACGCCTGCAAACCCGGAGAGATGCGCGATCGGTCGTCCGGCCGTGCGGTCGGGGGCGTAGACGGAGGCGACGCCATGCGGATCGGTCCTGCCCCAGGGCCGGTCGTCGCGCGCATACACGAGATAGCCGGCCGGTCTCGGTGCGGCCGCGGCCTGGATCGAGCACCGGTGCCGTGGTCTCGTCGGCAAACAGCTTGCCCGAGCGCTTCAGCGTCTCCAGCAGCCGCGCGTGCACGGGTCGAAGAAGGAAGGCAGCGCGCCCGACCCAGTCAGCCAGCGTCGAGTGGTCGAGGCTGACGCCTTGGCGGGCGAAGATCTGCGCCTGTGGATACAGCGGCAGATGGTCGGCGTATTTGGAGACGAGGACCTGCGCGACGAGAGCGTCGGTGGGTAGGCCGCCCTCAATCAGCCGCGCCGGCGCCGGTGCCTGCACGGCCGCGTCCCCGCAGGCGCGGCAAGCGTAGCGTGGGCGGCGGATCACCAGCACCCGGAACTGCACCGGCACCACGTCGAGGCGCTCAGATACGTCCTCGCCGATCCAGTGCAGGGCACCCGCGCAGCATGGGCAGGCGAGGCTGCCGATGTCCACTTTGGTCTCGACCCGCAGCAGGTGGGCGGGCAGCCCCACGGTTCATTCTCCTCCGCGGCAAAGCCCGCGGCATCGACCTGCTCAGCCTCCTACAGCCCGAGCGGGAGCTGATGCTCAGGCAGGCATGGGGCAGATACGGGGTAAGCGCTCGTTGGCAGGCGCCTTGCGGGATAAGATCCTGAACCTGGATACAGTGCTGTCACGAAGGCCCGTATCCGCCCTATGTCTGGACCTACGATCTCGCCCCATATCGTCGAAGCCGGCAAGCGTCGCTTGTGGACGCCTGAGGAAAAGCGAGCGATCCTCGATGAGGCGGAGAGCACCACCGCGTCGATCTCGTCTGTGGCACGCCGCCACGGCCTGACGCCATCTCTCCTCATTCGCTGGCGACGCGAAGCCTGGGACGAGGAGCGGCCGGCGGCCCTGCCGGTTCCGCCTCCCTTCGTTCCGCTCGCACTGCCGGCGCCGGTCGGGCTGCCGACGCGTAACCAGGATCCGCCAAGTGGCGCCATCGAGGTGGAACTGGCCGACGGCCATCGGTTGCGTGCCGAGGCCGGTACCGATCTGGCCTTGGTGCGGAATCTCCTCGCGGCGCTGCTGGATCGATGATCCCCGTTCCCTCGGGCTCGCGCGTGTGGCTGGCCACCGGCCACACGAACATGAGGAAAGGCTTCGACGGGCTCGCCGCGCTGGTGCAGAAGCACCTGCATCATGATCCGTTCTCCGATCAGGCCTTCGTCTTCCGCGGCCGCGCGGGGCGGCTGATCAAGGTCCTGTGGTGGGACTGCCACGAGCTGTGCCTCTTCTCGAAGCGGCTGGAGAGATGCCGTTTCGTCTGGCAGGTGAATGCGGGGGCCGCGGCGGCGCTTACGCCGGCTAAGCTCGCGATGCTGCTGGAGGGGATCGACTGGCGGGCGCCCGAGCGCACGGACCGGCCGCGCATCGCAGGCTGAGTGATGCCGCCAAGAAGAGGCTGGCGGAGCCGTCGTGGGCAAGCTAAGCTATTGGTATGGCTCTCGATCCTGCCTCGCTGCCGGATGACGTAGATGCGCTCAAACGCATGATCGTCGGCATGGCGAGGGACGCCGTTCATGCCAACACGCTGATCGAGAAGCTCCGCGGCGAACTCGCAAGGTTGAAGCGGGCGCAGTTCGGCGTCTCGTCCGAGAAGCTGCAAGCCCGCGTCGAGAAGCGCGAACTCGCCATCGAGGCCCTGAAAGTCGCCGAGGCGGTCGAGGCGGCGAGCCGAGGGCCTGGGCGCCGTCCCTTGCCAGACCATCTACCGCGCGAGACCGTCGCTCATCCCCGCCCCTGCGCCTGCCCGGCCGGCGGCGGTCGCCTGCGCCGGATCGGCGAGGACGTGACGGAGAGCCTCGACTACGTGCCGGGCCGCTTCAAGGTGGTGCGGCAGCTGCGCGAGGCCTTCTCCTGCCGAGCCTGCGAGACCGTGGTGCAGGCACCCGCATCCCATCATGCGGTTCCTCGCGGCCGTGCCAGCCCTGGGCGGCGCGGCCCCTTGTTCGACGACGTGACGATCTGGGCGCGGCGTAGACATGGGCGCCGCCGGCCGAATCAGACCTGCTCCAGGGCTGGCCTCGGCAAGCGGCTGCCAACGCGACCGAAGCCTGGTCATGATCCGCGCCGCCCCCTTCACGCCGCCACGACCCCGGACAGCATTGAGCGCAGCCTCGTCAGCCTGCGCAAGACGCGGGTCTTGGAACTTCTCGACGCCGCGATCCGGTATCTCTACCCTCGACTAGATACCGACAGGGGAACTGACGCTGCGGTAGGCGTTCAGATTAGGCCGCCATGCCACCAGGCTCCGCAAGAGCTGCATCCAGTTCATTCAGCGCAGCATCTCGTACAGGCCGTCGGGCGCATATACGACGGTATTGCCGTTAATATGAAAGGTCGTGTCGCGGACTGCGACAGACGTTTTTCGGAAGGTGCACAGGACGTGCATCGCTTCCATTTTCCAGAAGTCCAAAACATGTATGCGGACCGACCTGCTCAAGCGCTCGCCAACCTTTTCGTCAAGAAAGATCGCGGCAGTGTATACAATCGTCAACGGCGGCGGAGGAGAGTACCGGATGGGCTGACTTCTCATCGCTAATCTGCGCCGCAAAGCGCGACCCACGTGTTGTTCGGCATAAGGTCGAAACGTTGCAACACACTCAATCCAGCCTAGGTGTTTGATCCCGCGGTGTGGTGGTACGGTTGATCACCATCCGGCCGTGTGGCGCTGGCAGCGGCGCTACGCCGAGGCTGGCGTCGAAGGTCTGCTGCGCGCGACAAGACGCGTCCGCCCGGCACGCCGCCTCATTCAACCGAGACGGTGGCCGAGGTGCTGGCGCTGACCTGCTCGGAGCCGCCGGGCGAGGTCACCCACTGGACCGGCCGGGCCGTGGCCCGCGCGGTTGGGATCTCGTTGCGCGCCGTGCAGCGGATCTGGGACGCTCACCGCCTCCAGCCGCATCGGCTGGGCACGTTCAAGCGCTCGCGCGACCCCGCCTTCGCCGCCAAGGTCGAAGATGCCCTCGGCCTTTACATGGCCCCACCCGCCCACGCGGTGGTGCTGTCCATCGACGATCCTTCGACAAGCTCAGGGTGAGGAGAGCCAGATCCAGGCGCTGGAGCGGACCCGCCCCGAACGTCCGCTCGCTCCCGGCCATCCCGCCGCCCAGACCCACGACTATACCCGTCACGGCACCAAGGCGCAGTTTGCAGCCCTCGACGTCCTGGCGGGCACCGTGCTCGGCCGGTGCATGCAGCGCCACCGAAACAGTGAGTTCATCCGGTTCCTCAACGCCGTCGAGGTTGCTGTCTCATCCGGCATGGCGATCCTCGACAACGTCGCCACCCACAAACATCCGAAGGTGCACGCTTGGCTCGCCCGGCACCCGCGCTGGACGTTCAACTTCACCCCGACTTCGGCCTCGTGGCTCAACGCGGTCGAGGGCTTCTTCTCAGCGCTGATCCGTCGTCGGCTTCGGCGCGCCTCCTTCACCGGCGTCATCGATCTGCAGGCAGCAATCAAACGCTACATCGCCGAGCACAACCAGCGCGCCAGACCTTTCGTCTGGACAAAGCCCGCCACCGATATCCTCGCGGCCGTCAGCCGATCCCCTGAACCATCCGTCTGAGTCAGTGCACTAGCGAAGCCGGTCGTACCCGCCGATTCACTCGTGACAATACGCAGCAATCGGTGCACTCTCCAGAACTGAATAGGAGGCTTTCAATTGCTTGATGATACTAATTCAGAACAGCTTGCCTCTCGCCACAAGCAGCGAGACAAGCACGCGCAGCCGATGAGCTCGCTGAGCTCGAATCAACTACCGCTGGCACGGAGTCGGACTAGACGCCAACGAATCAATTTGCAAACAGAAATGACTAGCGATTTTCATGATCTCTAGATAATTGTGACGCGCGTCCGACCGAAACAATGATAGATTTTTTGAACAGGAGTGATACAAGTGACAGAGTTTCGAGAAGACTGGTTTAGTTACAATATTGAAAATTGGGAGAAAATCTTCCATAATGTTCAATGGGACGTCGGATTGAAGAAAACGGTAGTAGAGATCGGTTCTTTCGAGGGGAGATCTTCGGTTTGGATCCTCGAAAATTTGCTTAAAAATCCTGACAGCGTGATGCACTGCATCGACACATTTGAGGGTGGGCAAGAATATAGCTTCGAACAAGTTGACGGACTTTATGATAGATTTTTGAAAAATATAGCTTCTGCTGGAGGGTCTCGGAAAGTAATAGTTCACCGCACGCTCTCGATACGGGCGTTGACCAACCTCATGGCCGCCAACTGCACAGCAGATTTTGTATATGTTGATGGATCTCACGAGGCTCCAGATGTTCTGGGAGACTTGGTGCTCTCATTTGCTATGCTTAAAAAGGGCGGTGTCATTATCTGCGATGATTATCTTTGGAATGTAGGCGACAGATTTAGGAATGATCTCATACAAAGTCCTAAGATTGCTATAGACTCTTTTACAAACATATTTCACAAACAGATTGAAATATTCCGAGATCAGAGTCTTTACCAGCTTGCTTTCAGGAAGATCTAAAATATATTACCGAATCTAATTGTTCGATACTATGCTAAGCTTTTTCGATACGGCTTATGTGGGGAACATAGATCACAGCATAGCAGATACGTGTGAATTGCTTGGCCTAAAGACTAGAAAAGCGTCTAATATAGGATAGTCGGCCGGCGCGCCTATTCGTGGGCAATAAGCGCTGCCATATATACTTTCGATCAACTAATAGAAAATCGATTTAAAGTTCGTGAGACACAACTCGGGTTATATCTAGGATTGTGTACTAGAGCCAGTCCCGGGCTGATTGCGACGGGTTAGCGGGTGGCGGGTTGACGGGTGAAGGAGCATACCGGTGCCTTCACCTTTGTCCGTCGACTTACGCCAGCGTGTCGTGGCTGCCGTGGCGGCAGGAGCCTCGTACCACCGAGCCGCGGCTTGCTTGGGGGTCGGCGTCTCGAGCGCCAGCCGCTGGTCGCAGCGCTCACACTAGGAGGGCCATGTCGCGCCCAAGCCGATGGGCGGCGATCACACCTCGAAGCGCATTGAGGCGCATGCCGCGGTGACCCTGGCGATCTCCGAGCAGGAGCCACGCCTCTTCCTACGCGAGCTGCGCGGCCGGTTGGCTGAGCAGGGCGTCCAGACCAGCACGAGCGGCCTGTCGCGCTTCTTTGCCCGCCACGGGATCAGCTGGAAAAAGGGGCGACGTACGCAGCTAAGCAGGATCGTGCGGACGTGAGAGCGGCCCGCGAGGCGTGGTTCGAGGCACAGCCCGAGCTCGATCCGGACCGGCTGGTGTTCCTGGACGAGACGGCGGCTGCCAGCCAACATGGCGCGCGCTATGGTTGGGCACCACGCGGCGAGCGCTGCCGGCTTGCAGCCCCGCAGGGACACTAGAAAATCACCACCGTCACCGCTGCCCTGCGCACCAGCGGGCTATGCGCGACCACGCTGTTGGGCGGTCCTACGAACGGCAGGCGCTTCCGCAGCTACGTTACCGTAACCCTGATCCCGGTGCTGCACCGGGGCGACATCGTCGTCATGGACAACCTGCCAGCCCGCAAGGTCGCCGGCGTGCGTGCGTCGATCGAGGGCGCAGGGGCTCGGTTGTTCTACCTTTCGTCCTAGAGCCCTGATTTCAACCCGATTGAACAGGCCTTCGCAAAGCTGAAGGCGCTGTTGCGCAGCGCGGCTGCCCGCACGATCCCGGATCTCTGGGCGGCGATCCGCCAGGCCTTCACGCGGTTCACTCCGCAGGAGTGCCGCAACTACCTCGCCGCAGCCGGCTACGAGGACGACTTGGCCGTGGCTACCTGACCGGGAACGGCTCTAGTTCCTCACCACAAGCACCTGTTGAATCTCACGCCAACGAGCCGACTCGCCACGTAGTTTCATCAGATTTTCTACCATGAGGCCATCTGCGAAATTTGAATTAATATTAACGTCCACGCTCTTAATCAACGATGTTCGAGCAACAAAGGACGATAGATCAACCCCACCGACCTTAGGCTCGGGGTGAAAAACGTTATACGCAAGTTGTTTTCGACCGCCTGGGCTTTCGAAAGCGTGAATGATAGAACATAGTACTAAATCGGGACTGTCGACCTTGATTATTTTCAGATAAGCTTCAGTAAAATTCGGCACCAAATAATTACCACAAATTATAAAGCACACATATGCTGAATTTGCATGTGAGATTGCGTATTGAACTTGGTGATAGACATGACTATGAGGACAAGGCAGAAAGGCAATGTTCTCGGCTGATACGGGATCCGATTGACTCGCAGCACGCAGTTTTTCATCATAAAGCACATAAGCACGAAATCCAGTATTTTTTTGCATCTTTATCGACTGTAGAGTCAATTCCGATTTTTCATCACCCTGATAGCCAACGCAGTATATGGATAGAATTTCTTCCGTTCCATGGCCGCATTCAACACTTTCATTTTGGCGTCGCTGAAAGGAATTGAGTACTCGGGCGGTCTCTCTCAAAAAAGCGTGGCCGTGGTGCCGGTCAGGTTCGAGATGCGCTCCTTCCGCCCACTCGTTCCATGCATTTACGAAAATAAGCCTTTCCGTCTGTTCATGCTCAACTAGGGTTCTTCCGCAGACATTAGCAAGCCATCTGCCATATGACCTGGGATTCGATCCGACAAAGCCGAAGCCACGTCCCGGCTGCCGAGCTTCATTGTCCCATGATGGACACAGGCCATGAAAAAACTTGAAATCTTGCTCGGGGAAATTACTGCTTTTTTCGACCATGTCGTCATAACGTAGCAGTGTTCCGGAATACGTTGGATCGTACTTGTTTACTTCCGAGGTGACCTTAGCGCCATACCACCCAAAAATATGAGGAGGAAATGCGGCCGCGGCATCAAAACCAAATGGACGAGGATCACATTCATTGACTGCACACATGACGAGAAAAGGATTTCCAAATCCTTTTTCAACGAAGCGTGAGCGCCATGCTTGTACTATATCTTTTACATTCGGAATCATAGAAGATTTATACACCAGGATCAAAGGCCGACCATTGATCTTGATATATCTTCGATCCTCTATGATGCGACACAGATCGTCAACAAATCTATACTGATCACCGTCTTTGTAATCCTGCGCCTGCAGAACCTCTCGGTTCCCTCCGTCCCAATTTCGGGTCCAGTTTTCATTAGCCCAGTTAATACAGAAATTAATATCTGTAGTGGATGATAGCAAGTTCTCAAGCGGCAGGTCGAGTAATTTTTTGCCGTTAAACCAATAGTAGTGAAAACAAAATCCGTGTATTCCATACTTACGGGCAAGACTTGCCTGCTCCTCGATTACATCCGTGCGACTAAGATCATACAACCCTAAATCGGCTGGGAGATGTGGCTGATAGTGCCCTTCAAATCTCGGTATTGCTTTTACAACGTTGGACCATTCCGTGAATCCTTTACCCCAATTTTCATCGTTCTCCGCTATTCTGTGAAACTGAGGGAGATAATACGCAATTAATTTGAGTCCTGTCGTGTTTGGCTCTGCGCAAAAACTTGTTTCCTGTTCGTAAAACGGCCCTTGACTGTGATTGAAGGTCAATTGATCCGATAAATACATATGACGATCCTGAATTTTATTGAGGAGCGGCCTCAGTATCTGCTCACAGGAGATGTAATCCGACTTGTGGCACGCTTCCGGTTATGGATATATCGGTGGACCGAATGCTTCAAGGATAACGCCGGCCGTGAGGTGGGTATCCGTATGTGTGATGGCAACTCTGCACCTTGAGCGTCATCACGCATGCGTCGTTGTGAGCCAAGTGAACGAATGCTTCCCGGATATGGTTACAAAATAAGCGGCGTGTCCAAGACACAGCTTTGAGGGCTGGTTTTCCCGGATAAGCCCATGGCGACAGATTATCGAGATGGTGTTGCGGGTGGCCGTTGACGATGCGGGTGATGGCACTGGAGAGGTAGTACTGCGGCTCGACGACGACGAGCTTGCAGCTCTCGAACGGCGAGGCAATCACCGCCCAGTGGTCGCCTCCGACCGATTGGGCAGAGAGCGCATTCTTGCGTTTTAAAGCCAGAAGTCGGATCGCGCTCAATCAAATTCGAGGCGATCCCGGTGAAGCCGTCGTCGAGGAACAGGTCCAGGCCTGACATGCGGCCCAGAGCGTAGCGGATCGCCCCGGCCAAATTGCCCTCACGGCGGGACTGTCGGGAATTTCGTGTGGGGTGACCATAGTGGACCCGAAGGAGGTTCCCGATGGCACGACGCAAAGCACCTCGTATCCCTGACGCGATCCTGGACCAGCTCCTGGCCGGAGCTGATCCGAAGACAGCCTTCGAGGCCGATGGCCTGCTTGACGAGCCGAAGAAGGCCCTGGACGAGCGCGCTCTCAGCGCCGAGATGGACCACCATCTGGCAGGCGAGGAGGCCGGCAACACGTTCAACGGCTACGGTCTCAAGACGGTCACGACCGAGACTGGCCGGATTGAGCTGGCGATCCCGCGCGATCGGCAGGCGACGTTCGATCCGCAGCTGATCGCCCGTTATCAGCGCCGGTTTCCTGGCTTCGACGACAAGATCGTGTCGATGTACGCGCGCGGCATGAGCACCCGGGAGATCGTCGGTTATCTGCGCGAGATCTATGGCATCGAGGTCTCACCCGACCTGATCAGCGCGGTAACGGACGCGGTGCTGGAGGAGGTCGCCGCCTGGCAAGCCCGGCCGCTGGAGCCGGTCTACCCGATCGTGTTCTTCGACGCCCTGCGGATCAAGGTACGCGACGAGGGTGTGGTCCGCAACAAGGCCGTCCACATTGCGCTCAGCGTGCGCGCCGACGGCTCCAAGGAGATCCTCGGTCTCTGGCTGGAGCAGGATGTGGGCGCCCAGTTCTGGTTGCGGATCATGAACGAGCTGAGGAACCGCGGCGTCGAGGACGTGCTGCTTGCCGTGGTCGATGAGCTGAAGGATTTCCCCGACGCGATCCGGGCGGTGTTCCCTGACGCGCTCGTCCAAACCTGCATCGCCCACATCCTGCGCCACAGCCTCGACTTCGTCTCCTACAAGGACCGCAAGCTCGTGGCAGCGGCGCTGAAGGACATCTACCGCGCGCTCGATGCCGCCGCCGGCGAGGCAGCCTTGGCGGCCTTTGAGGCGGGCGCGTGGGGCCAGCGCTACCCGGCCATCGCCTAGAGCTGGCGGCGGGCCTGGGGTGAGGTGATCCCGTTTTACGCCTTCTCCGGCAAGGTGCGGCGAATCCTGTACACGACGAACGCCATCGAGGCTTTGAACGCCACGCTGCGCCGGGCTGTGCGCACCCGCGGTCACTTCCCGACCGACGAGGCCGCGCTGAAGCTGCTCTACCTGGTCTTGAACCGCTCCGAGAAGGCGTGGAAGATGGGACCGCGTGAGTGGATCTTGGCCAAGGCGCAGTTCGCCGTCATCTTCAGCGAGCGCTTCACCCGGGCCATGGCGGCCTGATGTTCAACCCGCCGCACCCACACGAAATTCCGGACAGTCCTCTTACGGCCCAAGTAGTCGAACTTCTCCTGCAACCACAGCTTCAACGCCTCGATCACCGACTGGCTTCGTTCCGAACGCGCAACCTGTCACTCCTCCGTCGGGCGACCTCGACTATCGACCTCGATCTATCGATTATGATCAACACTGATTGATACAAGATATGGCATACGAAACAGACCGACGTCGCGCCGACGCTCCGGGCCGCACTCGATTGTACGTAGGAGCGATTCCGCCGCTGAGCCCAGCTTTTGATACCGACCTCCCGCGACGGCATTCACGGCTGGATCGAGTGGAAACGGGTTAGGTGCACAGCTGTCGCCGCTGATCGGGGCGTGCTGTCGTAGCGGAACCGCTCCTTCACAGCGGCGCTTTGCACTGCAAAACCGAAACTGGTGCCGGCCGCCGTGCGGCTGCGCACCTTCACCGAAGACTTGCGTGATCGGAAGCCCGCCGGATCGGTGCCATAGTTTGAGGCCGCTATCGACGCGGACCTCGGCGGCTCTGCCTCTGGTCTCAAACTCGACGAAGCTACTGAGCGTGTTGCCATCGCCGCGCTTTGGAGCGCGGGTCAGATCGAAGTAACGACCAACCGCCTGAGGCGGGTCGAGGGCAGAATGTGCGACTGCGCCTAGCCAATCTTCTACGTCAGCGCGTCCTGCGCGCCGCATGAGCCGAGGACGGCGGATCGCAGAGGGGAAGCCAAACTACAGCGTTCGAGCATCTAAAGCGCGGACGAGCCCGCTCGAGCGCCGATTGACATAACAGCGCGAGCAGTGGAGCAGTGTAGTGAGGTTTCCTCTGTATCGACGTTGCAGAGCTTGGCAATGCGATAGCGGTTGCCGGCGGCGATGGTGAAGGCGAGGTCCTGAGATTGCTCCGGTTTGGCAGACCCCGTGAACAGTTTTTGGTTGAGGTGTTTTACCAGTGCCGAAACCTCGCTCGCGACGCTTCGTTGGATCCCATTGGCGCATGAAAGCTGTGGTTTGCTCCGGCCGCGCCCGCGGGTTCGGAGCCTCCGCTGAGGCTATTCGCACCTGGACCGTCGGCGGGCTGCAGAGACGGCCGACTAGAGGCTGAACTGCGATCGGCAAGTCCAACAGGGTCTTGATGTAAATTCGAATCTGTCCTGTCCCGGAGTTGATGCTGTGTCTCGAGCTATCAGATTGAAGGAATTTGCCCCTTCTACCGCCTCCAAGTTTTGGCCTCCTGATTGGTACATGGATCAAGTCAATAATAGCTTTGTAAGAAAAGAATTCGTGATCAACACTGATCAGAATGGTTTCATAAAACCGCATGCTGACTGTGGGGAGTGCAGAAATAACCTTGTTGTTTTGGGAGACAGCGTCGTCGAAAGCATGTACATGGACGAGTCATTGCGGATGTGCTCGGCTTTAGACCGTAAGATCAATTATATTTCACAAGACGAATTAAGGGTTCTTAATGCCGGATACAGCGGATCAACTCTCTTGCACATGTTCAACATCTTGCTTAATAAGATATTACCGTTACGACCGACTGCGATCCTGGTAATGGCAGGTATCGTGGACGTCGACGCAGTCGCCAGGAAGGCAAGTTTCTGGAGCAAAGATAAATGGCTTGAGCCAATTATCTCTTTAGACAGCGACAATCCATTCCGTGATAACGACAATGCTGATGAGCCTCGCTTTCAGCATCGTTATGCTATACTCGCCCTGATTCATAAGTTGAGTTTGGAATTCGCATTGCCAATTTACTTTGCAACCGTTCCTCATCTTCAAATTTATGAAGGAGAATGGGTCAGTTCAAGGATTACAAAAGAAGAATTTCGAAATATTGCCAATTCCCGTCGATTAATCAATAATACTACGCGAAAGTTCTGCATTAAAAATGATATTACGTTGTTTGATTTAGAATTAGCGCTCATGGATCGTAACGATATATTTTATGACTATTTTCATTTCAATGAATTAGGCGGGGAAGCGGCTGCCCAGGCGTTGATGGACGGCGGCCTTGTTACCGCTTTGCGGTTTGCACTTGAACAGGGGCAAACCGCATAGATGACGAAGTAGGCGACCGAAGTGCAGTAGACAGCCGTCTGGCGCCGTTGCGGACTCGTTGGTCAAAACCTATTACCCGAAGGCGAAGACGTGGACGCCAGCACAGGAACTTCGGCGTACGCACGCAGCAAATCAGTAGTGAGATCAGAATGGCGCGGAATGGCGCGCGTTTCCGGAGGAGCTTGAGACGCCGTAGCGGGCTGCGCAGATTTATTCATCTGGTGAGCACGAAAGGCGGCGATTAGGAACGTCTGCTCGTCCTCGTGCAGGCGTGCAGCCGTCACCCCGGCATGCTACGGGTGGATACACCTCAATCATGCGGCCAATGCGGTTAGCGGGACCGGCGCATTACTGGCGAGGGGCAGCGCGCAGCCCTGCGCAAAGCCCCCTCCCAAGAATTCGCTTAGGTAGTAGGGCGGACTGAGCCACGGTGTGGCATCATGCGGTCGGACGGTATGCTGATCGCTTGGCCTTCTCGAACGATCCATCTTGCGCTGAATGTCGGAGAGAAGATGCCGTTTGTTTCAATTACAGAGGTCGAGCCGCCGTGGATCTTTGGAATATCGGCCTTGCTCGGGAATGGATCGATCATCTTACCGGGCAACTGGTGCCGTATCATCGCAAAAAACGCAACCAGACCGGCCGCCGATGCGCGTTCCGTTGCGATGCTGCGTTACGAGAGGATCCTCGAGGAACAGCGCGCTTTGTTGATGCCTTTTGCACCTAGCCGAATGGAATCGGTGTTTGTTTCCCCAAATATTGACTCTGCGCAAGCATTTGCGCAAGTTGCATACAACAGAACCGATGTTCTATATTTTGTTGAGCCGATACATAGCTTAGAACGTGTATTCATCGCGCAGTGGTCGCTTTACAATTCGAAAGATTTGATGAAAAACGCACCGGGACGACCTGATCGAACTGACGAGGAGTTGATTGCTCACATGCAAACGATGGCAACTCGATATTGGATCGAACCAGCTATTGCGTCTGCAAGAGAATTACTTATCCCTTGTGGTGTACGCATTATCGGCATTGTTGACTTATAGGATGCAGCTGCAGACCATGAAGCTGATCGCCATTTTAAGGCCATGCCCGATCGTTGGGAATCATCCGGCAAGCTCATAAAATTCGCGAGATCGCAAATTTCCGACGCGACAAGGCCCGGCGTTCGTACCGCTCTAAACTCTCGAGCTGCTGGAAGAGCTGCAGAGGGAATTCGGTAGGGGGGTGACTCTCCAGTTCCGCTTCCTGCCATTGGGCTGACGTCCCTCTCCGTAGCAGTGTAATTTTGAAAGCCTTCACCCGCTGAAGCTGAAACTGAGCTTCTGCGACAGCCCAAGCAGCTTCTAGAACGCCTGCACCTCTGACGTGCTCGCCTGCGATGAGCGCGGCCAGTGTCTCAATCTCCGTCTCCAACTTGTCCGCCGTCAGCACTCCTGAGACAGATTGAGGGTCTTGACGAGCGGAGGATGGCTGGTTCATCGTAGCCCTAAGGCACGAAGATGAAACAGTCATCCGGGCCGGCGCGGAAGCCGGCAGAAGCCGTGATCAAGGACATCCGACGCGCCACGCGCCGGCAGTTCTCGGCCGAAGAGAAAATCCGCATCTTGCTGGAAGGGCTGCGCGGTGAGGACAGCATCGCCGAGCTGTGCCGGCGCGAGGGCATCGCCAGCTCGATGTACTATAGCTGGTCCAAGGAGTTGCCTCTAGGCCGGCAAGAAGCGGCTGGCCGGCGACACGGCCCGTGCCGCGACCGCCGACGAGGTCCAGGACCTGCGTCGCGAGGCTTCTGCGCTGAAGGAGGTCGTGGCCGATCTCGTCCTGGAAAACCGCCTGCTGAAAAAACGTATGGCCCGCCCCGTCTGCAAGGTGGTCAGAGAAGGTGCCTGTGTCCGGTCTGCACAAACGTATCCGGCATGTCGGCGCAGTGGCCGCCGCCAAGATGGAGAGCCGCACGCCCCGGGCCTCATAAGTACGTCGGCCTCGAAGAGCCGCTTTTTTTGCCAGGCTTCCGGAACGCCGCTCGACCGTTAGGCCATCTTCACTGTCCTCCCGCAGACCTCATGGACCCGCGCCGGCCGCTCGTAGTCCGGTCAGGGTCGACGTTTGCGATGTCTCAGGCGTGAGCCGGCTCCGGCTGCCGCTCGAAGCTCACGCCCTTCCGCAGCGTTGCCCAGGCGATCCGAGCGAGCTTGGCGGCGAGCGCGACGACCACGGCGTTGTAGTGCGCTCGCGCCAGCAGACCCCGCAGCCATTGGCCGGTCGCGTCCTCAGCTTTAGCCATCGAGGGTAGCGCCGCTCTCGCCCCGTGGATGAAGAGCCCGCGCAGGTAAGAGTTCCCCCGCTTGCTGATGCCGAGCAGCTTCGGCTTGCCGCCCGTCGTGTGCTGGCGTGGTACGAGGCCGAGCCAAGCCGCGAGGTCGCGGGCACGCGTGAAGGTGCTGCCGTCATCGATGGCAGCACGCAGAGCCGTGGCCGTCATTGTTCCGATGCCCGGGATCGACACCAGGCGGCGCGCCGCCTCGTCGGCACGAGCATGCTCGACGAACTCGCGATCGAGCGTCGCTATACGGCGATCGAGGTCCGTCCACTCGTCGCGGACCTCTCCGATAAGGGATCGGATGCGTGCTCCGATCTGCGCCGCAGGGTCCTGCATCAGAGCGCCGATTGCCATTTCGAACTTGCGCCGGCCCTGCGGGAAGGTGAGACCACGCTCCAGCAGGATCGCGCGGAGCTGGTTCACGAGCATGGTGCGCATTCCGACAAGCCGCGACCGGACCCGATGCAGGCTCTGCATATCGAGCTGCTCCTGCGCCTTGAGGGGTACGAAGCGCATGGTCGGGCGTGTGGCTGCCTCTGCGATCGCCTCGGCATCACGATCGTCGTTCTTATGCGCTTTGACGTAGGGTCGAACATACTCCGGCGACATCAGACGGACGGTGTGCCCCTGCGCTACGAGCAACTGGCCGAGATGATGGGCGCCGCAGCAGGCCTCCATCGCGACCACACAAGCCGGTAGCTTGGCCGTCAGTCCGACGACTGTCTCACGCCGCGCCCGGCGGCGCAGGACGACAACTCCAGCCGCATCGAAACCGACAAGGCTGCAGCTGTTCTTGCCGAGGTCGATACCCAGCACCGCGATCGAGCTCTTTGCCATTCCAGATCCCTCCACGTGTCCGTGGCAGAAGAACGCCACGACGGTTCAGTGAGGGGCGGGCCATCCCATAAGTATGACCGGGGCTGGGGGCGACGAGGCATGAGGTACCCGGCCTCTGAGAAGCTGGAGATCAGCCGGCTGGTCGAGCAATCCCACCTGCCGGTGCGCGCCACCCTGGACAAGCTCGCCATCCCGCGCGCCACCTTCTACCGCTGGTACGACGCTTTCCAGCGTGGCGGCCCCGAGGCATTGGCAGATCGCCCGTCCCGACCCAGCCGGGTCTGGAACCGGTTGCCCGCCGAGGTTCGCGAGCAGATCGTCGCCCTCGCGCTGAAGCAGCCGGAGCTCAGCCCACGCGAGTTGGCGGTGCGCTTCACCGATGAGCGGCGCTACTTCGTCTCGGAGGCCACCGTCTACCGCCTGCTCAAGGCCCAGGACCTGATTACCAGCCCGGCCTACATCGTCGTCGAAGCCGCCGACGCGTTCCGCGACAAGACCACCGCGCCCAAGCAGCTCTGGCAGACGGACTTCACCTCCCTGAAGGTCGTGGGATGGGGCTGGTACTATCTCTCGACGGTGCTCGACGACTTCTCGCGCTACATCGTGGCGTGGGCGCTGTGCACGACGATGCAGGTCGGCGACGTCACCGCCACGCTCGACCTTGCGCTGGCGGCCGCCGGGCTCGACCACGTGCAGGTGGTGCATCGGCCACGGCTGCTCACCGACAACGGATCGAGCTACGTCGCGGGTGACTTGGCTGACTGGCTCGACAGCCGCGGCATGACCCACATCCGCGGTGCCCCGCGCCACCCGCAGACCCAGGGCAAGATCGAGCGCTGGCACCAGACGCTCAAGAACCGCATCCTGCTCGAACACGCCTACCTGCCCGGCGAACTGGAGGCGCGGGTTGCCGCCTTTGTCGATCACTACAACCACGCTCGGGCTCACGAGAGCCTGGGCAAACTCACCCCTGCCGACGTCTACTTTGGCCGCGGCGAGACGATCTTGCGTGAACGGGCGCGGATCAAGCGCCACACACTCATGGACCGCCGCTTGCGCCACCACGCGCAGGCTGCCTAACCTCTCAACCCAGGGTGGACCAGAGCCTCCGTTCCTGAGCGCCTCAAGTCGTCTCAAATCATCTGACGACGGACAGCTGGCGTTGAGTTCATCCCCGAGAACGGAGGAGGAGCTGGTGTTCGCTTCCGTAAAAGACAGAATGTAGAATATGATCGCTAGATTATGCACTTACTAAACGTTCAAGTCGAATGCGTCCATGCACACATCGACGGTTAGTAGTGGGGCGTAGTAGCTATTCCTGCGTTGCGATGGGCCTGGATAAGGCTATATACTCCGCTAAGACAGCCGAGAAACGCGCATACGATTTTGGCATGCTGGCGGCGGAGATGATCCGGCACGCAGAGTCTACCTAGGCGGTCCAGTGATTGACAAGCAAAATCCCAGAGTCCGAGAATTGCCAACGGTTTCGCGTTACCAACATAGCTCAGCAGACTGCGACCGACAGACAGGGCATTTTAGCAAAACGAACCCGTTTGCGACATCGTGAAGCAGGGTTCACGCCGTATGGCAGCAACCGGCCGTTCGTTGCCGTCACACGGACGGCCGGTCCACTCAACTCACCCTCGGTGAACGACTGCACGGTGCTGCTCGACTCGGGAGCCCTATGGCGCTGCCTCGACCGGGCTGGGGCCGCGTCGTCGCGCTGCTGCCGCCGGTGTCGAGCCCGGCCGCGGTCGACCGCTCCGAACAGGCGGCCCGACCCGTGCGCGCCTCCGCGGTCGCGAGGCCCGCGAGCGCGCTGCCGTACGGATTTCCTCGGCGCTCAGCGGGGCCGGCGCGGAGTGCCCGACCGTCCTCATGGAAGGTCATCGACCTCGAGTGAGGCCACCGCGGCCTCGACCGCGCGGCGGCTCGGGCAGGCAGCCCCTCAGCGCGTTCGGAAGGCAGCGGCGAGCGCCTCCGACACGCTGAAGAGCGTCGCGGCCCGCGCGCCGGCGTCCGAGCCGATATGCGGGTCGCGCTGCACGCAGGGATGTGCATAGGTCAACGGCGTGGAGTTCGCGCGCGCGACGAGCATGCCGTCCGCCGCCTCGTGGATCGTCTGGGCTATGGGACCTCTGTTCTCGATGGTCGGCGTTCTCATGGGCGAGGCGATCTTCACGGTGGCAGTATGGCGCGTCGCGCGCGCCTAGCGCCGGACGGATAGGCCGGCGCTTCCGCAGGTGCAGCGTCCGTGAGCGCGTGCCATCTCCGCGATCACGTCGGAGACGGACCAGCGGGGCTCTGCGCCGCTGTGGAGGCCCTCGCGCCCTGCACGACGCCTGCCCCCAACCCCAGCTCATTGTTCCGCGGAGGGGCTGCAACCGAAATGAGAACGGTAGCGGCGCGACATGGGCCGCGCCCGCGAAGTCGCTGGCCGTCGCGATCTCCCCTGGTCGCGGCCGCGACCCGCGCGCTCTACGCGCAGACCGACTGCCCTTCCGTCGCCGCCTCGGATGCCAGCCGGACGGTCCTCGTTGAGGCCCTGGCCAGCGCCGTCGATCTCCTCGACGGGTGTCCGCTCTGGAACGCGGGTTACGGCGCCGCCTTCACCCGAACCGAGACGCCTCGTGCTGGACGCCACCATCATGGATGGTGCCACGCTGCGCGCCGGCGCCGGCGCGGGCGGCACGCGGGTGCCTTGGCCCGGCCGCGCCGCCCGGGCCGTGCTGGAGGCGGGCGGGCACGTCCTCGTGGCCGGCGCCGGTGCCGATGCCTTCGCGCGGCCGCACGGCTTGGAGAGGGTCGAAGCGGCCTTCTCCACGCAGGTCCACTGCGACCGGCTCCGCCGGGCACCGGCGGCCGGGCAGGTTGCCCTCGATTACGACCCCGCCTTGGACCCCTCGACGAGACCCGCAAGTTCGGCACCGTCGCCCTCGACGGGGACGGTCATCTCGCCGCCCTGACCTCGGCCGGGGCACTGCCAGCCCGGATCCCGGTCGTGGGACCGGGGGGCGAGCGGCCCACATACAGCGCCGACGCGCAACGGGCGTCATGCCGCGCTCCCGACGTCCGCGCGGCTGACGCGGGCGACCTTGAACGTGCGGTAGACGGCATCGCCGGCATCCCGGATCGACACGTATTCGCCCTCGACGAAGGCATGCGTGCCGAGGCGGTAGCCCGCCTCGTCATCCTCGTTCGTCCAGTCCTCGTAGTCGATCAACCAGGTCGCGCCACCTTCGCCGCCGGCGCGGTGCACGAGGCGGCCGTGCCAGTCGGCCTCTCCGGTCCAGAAGCGGCGCACGCGGCAACGGTCGCGGGCCTCGTGCCAGAGGGCCACGTCGAGGTGGCCGTCGGGTCCGAGGGGCGCCAGGATCTCGTAGCCCCTGCCGGCGCTGCCATCGGGATGTTCCGGGCAGCGCGCCAGCGTCAGGGTCACGCGGTACATCCGGGCCGCGGCGTCCGGCTTTCCGGGGCGCCGCGCGAACCGGCCGACGACGGCGTCGGTCCCATGCGTCTCGACGGACATGGCGGCTCTCCTCAGCTCAGGGCGACGATGCGGTCCTCGACGGCGCGGACGCCGGGCACCGACCAGGCCGCGCGCTCGGCAGCGTCCCGCTCAGCCCAGGCGGTCACCGCGCCTTCCAGCGTGACCTTGGCGCCCGAGACGGTGACCGTGATCCCGTCCGCCTCGAACATGGAACTCCGCTTGAACGCCTCCAGGATCTTGTCCTTGACGGCCGCCGGCGGGACCCGCGGCCTGACCGCGATGAGATTGGTCACCCCGCGCACGCCGCTGAGCTTCCGGACGGCCGCCTCGGCGCCGGCCATCTGGTACTGCCAGTCCACCGTACCGGTCAGCGTGATCCAGCCGCCCGCGACCTTGATCTGGATGGCGCGCTTCGGGAGGTGCACGGACCAGTCGATGATCGCCAGGGCCCGCGCCGCGATCTGGTCGTCGGCGACCTTCTTCTCGTCGGCGTAGCGGACCTGGATCTCCTGCGCGATGGCGCGCACACCCCTGACGCGGCGCACGGCCCGCTCGGCTTCGACCTTCTCGGCATAGCTGCCGACGTGCCCCGTGAGGGTCACGACCCCCTCCGACACGGCGACGCCGATGTCGCCCGCGTCGAGGCTGGGGTCGAAGTCGAGTTCGTCGAGAACGTCGCGTCGCAAGTCCTTGTCGGTCATGGCGTCTCTCCCGGTGACTGGCGTGATCGAAGCGCCGCGACTGTGCGCGGCCCTAGACGGGCCGGCTTTGATCCAGCGCAACCCCGACCCGCAGCTCGGCGCCGGCCACGGCGGCGCAGCGCGCCATCTCCGCGTGCAGGTCCGGCAGCGTCGCCTCGATGCCCGCCGCCTTGAGGTCGGCCTGGAGTTCGGCGACGAGCGGCCCGTCGGCCGTCAGGACACCGCGGTCGGTGAACGCCTCGACGAACCGTTCCGCCGCCTGCTCCGGGAGACGCATGCGCTCGCAGGCCCAGAGGGCCAGCAGCCGGTTGCGCCGCATGCGCGCGCGGAAGCGCTGCTCCTCGTCCTGCACGAAGTGGCGCTCGAAGGCCCGTTCGCGCTCGTCGAAGGTGGTCATGGGGCGGCTCCATCGCGGGATCGGTGCGGGCGTTGCCCACGCCGGACCGGGCATTCTCCGGCCGTGCAGCGCGACGATCCTTGAGGCAGGTCAAAGCCGCGTGCCGGGGCCGCGCCCGCGGCGCCCGTCGATGCGGCGGCCCCGAGCTCGCGCAGGCCGGCCGCGAGTTGACTGTCATGCGCGGGCGTGAGGCCGGCATCCTCCACGACGCCGTCCCGCAGGGCGCCGCCCCCGCCCGGCGGGGACGGGAGGCGTTCGACGTCGCCGGCGCCTCCCTCCGTCGCGCCGGCCTGGATCACGACGCGGTCCGGCACGATTCCGTTGCCCTCCAACCTGCGGCCGGCCGGCGTGACCATCCAGGCCGTGGTGAGGCGAAGGCCGCGCCCGTCGCGGTGGGCATAGGTCGTCTGGACCGCCCCCTTGCCGTAGGTGCGGGTGCCGATGACCGTCGCGCGGCGGTGATCCTGAAGGGCCGCGGCCACGATCTCGGCCGCGGAGGCGGTGTCGCCGTCGACGAGCACGATCATCGGGACGCCGTCGATGAGACCGCCACCCGCGCCGTCCGACGCGAACCGCTCGACGTCGTCGGGGCCGCGGCCGACGAGGCGCAGGATCTCGCCGCGACCGAGAAACGCTCCGGCCACGGCGACCGCCTGAATGACCAGGCCCCCCGGGTTCCCGCGGAGGTCCAGGATGAGGCCGGAGAGCCGGCCCGGACCGATCTCTGCCTTGAGGCGCGCGACGGCCCCGCACAGTCGCCCGGCCGTGACCGCGTCGAAGTGGTCGAGACCGACATACGCGACCGTGCCCAGGGCGCGGACGCGCACCGGGTTGAGCGGCAGCCACTCCCGTGTGAGGACCATCTCGACCGGCCCTTGGCCGCCCGGGGGACGAGGCTCAGCCGCACCGGGGAGCCGGGCGCGCCGCGCAGGCGGTCCACGATGTCGGCCCGGCCGAGGTCCGCGACGGCGACGTCGTCGATGCGCGCGATCCGGGTACCGGGCCCCAGACCGGCCCGCGCCGCGGGGCGCCGGGCAGCATGCCCACGACCGTCCCGCCGGCCTCGACCTCGAGGCCGAGGCCGGCGTAGCGCCCGGACCCCGCCTCGTCGAGGCGACGGACCTCCGCCGCGGTCAGGTACCGCGCGTAGGGGTCCACCGCGGCGAGCATCGCGGCGATGGCCGCCTCGATCAGTGCGCCGTCGGCGGGTGCGTCGGCCGCCCGCGTCCGGACGGCGTGGAACGCGTCACCGAAGGTCGCCAGCGCCCGATAGGACGCGGCCGGGACCAGGGCGGACCGCTGTCCGGCATCCCGGGGCGTGGGGCTCGCCAGGACCGTCCCAACAGCCCCGGCGAGGCAGGCGGCCGCCGCGAGCCACCAGATCGTCCGGCGTCTTGCCGGTCCGGACATGGTCTGACCTCCGAGTCTGTCAGACCTCCAAGTCTGTCAGACGTCCGAGTCCGTCCGACCTCCGAGTCCGACTTTCAGGTCCGATCGCCAAGCCTGCACGCCCCCGAGTCCGCACGCCCTCCGGCCTGCAGGCGCATGCCGGTGTCCCAGGCCGCGCCCGGCATCGCATTGAGGTGCATCAAGGGCGCCACGACGGATCCGCGGCGGCAGATCCCGTGTCGGGCCGCGCGCGGGCGAAGCCGACTCCGCACCGCGTCGGGGCCGGGGCTCGACACGGCCCCGTGCCGCGTCGGCGTCCCTTGATCCAGATCATGGCCCCGCCCGCGAAGGCGGGCACCCTCGCGCCGTACCCGGCAGCCAGCCTTCCCGCGATGCCGCCCCTGGCGGATCCCGGGCGCCCATCGGAGACCGCGATGCCCGCACCCGCCGACCGACACGATCCGTTCGACCCCTTCGGCGTCGCCGCCGCGATGGGCACGTGGTGCTGCCTGCTGAAGGCGGCGGAGGAGATCAGGGCCATCGACGCCGAGATGATGGACACGATGCTGGAGGCCGAAGCGACCGGTCCCGCGCCCGGAGAGCCCGATGCCGACATGCGGCTCGGCAACATCGTGACCCTGATGCGAAGCCTGAAGCTCGATCCGGAGGCCGTCCGACGGCGTGACCCGGCGGCCATGCGGGATCTCGAGGCGGCCTGCCTGCGCTGCACGCAGCGCGACCGCTGCGCGCGCGAGCTCCGGGCCGGGACGGCCGCCGACGCCCACGCGGAATTCTGCCCGAATGCCGGGCGCCTCGACCGATTGCGCCGTGCTTGAGCCGGGGCCGGCACCCGAACCGGTCTCGCCGGCCCCGCAACGGGCGTCGCCCCCCGCCCTGCCGCGGCCGGGAGCGGACGCGGTCCATGCCCTGCCGGCCGCGGACGTTCCGGGGTTCTTCGGGACCTCCTTGGAGGCGGGCCTGACCGATGCGGAGGCGCGGCGGCGGCGCGCGCAGGTCGGCCCGAACGTGATCGCCACGCGGCAGAGGGCCGGCGTGCTCGCCCTGCTGCTGCACCAGTTGGCGAGCCCCGTCGTCTACCTGCTCGCGGCCGCCTGCGCGGTGTCGCTCGCCTTCGCCGATTGGCACGAGGCGGTCGCGGTCCTGGCGGTCCTGGCCGTCAACACCGGCCTGGGCTTCGTCACCGAGCTGCGGGCGGCGCGATCCGTCGAGGGCCTGCGGGCGCTCGGCACGCGCTCCGCCCGCACCCGCCGCGACGGACACGTCCGGGTGCTCGCCGCCGAGGATCTCGTCCCCGGCGACATCGTGCTGGTGGAGGGCGGCGATGCCGTCCCGGCCGATATCCGTCTGGTGGAGGCCTCCAACCTCGGCGCGGACGAGTCGACCCTCACGGGGGAATCGGTGCCGGTCGACAAGGGGGCGTCCCCGGTCGCCGCGGATGCGCGCCTCGCCGAGCGCGCGCCGATGCTGTTTCGCGGCACGCTGGTCACCCGCGGGAGCGGCACCGGCGTCGTCGTCGCGACGGGTCCGCGGACGGAACTCGGCGGCATCTCCCGGCTCGTGGATCAGGCCGAGCCGGACCGGTCGCCCCTGGAGCGACGGCTCGAACGCCTGTCGGGCCAGATGGTCTGGGTCGTCCTGACGATCGCCGTCCTCCTCGCCGTCCTCGGCGTGGCGACCGGCAAGGACCTTCGCCTCATGACGGAGGCCGGCATCGCGCTCGCCGTCGCGGCCATCCCGGAAGGCCTGCCCATCGTGGCGACCCTGATGCTCGCGCGGGGCATGTGGCGGATGGCGCGGCGGAACGCGCTGATCGAGCGCCTGTCGGCCGTCGAGACACTGGATGCCACGACCGTCAACTCACCGACAAGACGGGCACGCTCACCGAGAACCGGATGACCGTGCGACGGCTGTCCTTGCCGGCCGGCGAACTGGACCTGCCCGCGCAACGCCCCGGCGGGGCGCCCGAGGCCGAGCGCCTGCTCCACGTCGCGGTGCTCTGCAACGACGCGTCGCTCGGGCCGGATGCGGGACACGGCAGCGGCGACCCGATGGAACAGGCGCTGCTGCGGGCGGGCCGGACGGTCGGGCTGGAGCGCGCGGCGCTCCTGCGCGACCAGCCCGTCATGCGCAAGCACGCCTTCGACGCGGACACGCGCATGATGGCCACCGTCCACGCCGCGGGACCGCGCTACCGCGTGATGGTCAAGGGTGCCCCGGAGGCGGTGCTCGCGGCCTCGCGGGCGCATGGGCGAGGGCGGGCGCGACCGCCCCTCGACGCGGCGGCCCGCCACCTGTGGCGACGCCGGGTCGAGAACCTCGGGGCAGGGGGCCTGCGGGTCATCGCCTGCGCCGAGAGGATTGTGGATGCGGACGGGGACGATCCCTTCGCGGACCTCACGTTCCTCGGCCTGGTCGGCCTGGAGGACCCGGCCCGGACGGACGTCCCGGAGGCGGTGGCGGCCTGTCGCGATGCGGGAATCCGCGTGGTCATGGTCACCGGCGACCACGCCGTCACGGCCCGGAGCATCGCCCGCGCCGTGGGCATCGCCGGCCCGCGGGACCGCATCGTCGAGGGCGTGCCCAGCGGCCTCGGGCCGGGGGCGCTCGCGGATGTCGCGGTCTTCGCGCGGGTCAGCCCGGCCGAGAAGCTGTCGCTGGTCCGGGCGTATCAGGCGCAGGGCGAGATCGTCGCCATGACCGGCGACGGGGTCAACGACGCCCCGGCGCTGAAGCAGGCGGATATCGGTGTCGCGATGGGCCGGCGAGGAACCGACGTCACGCGCGCGGCGGCCGCCATGGTCCTCCTCGACGACGCCTTCCCGACCATCGTCGGCGCGATCCGCGAGGGGCGGGCCATCTTCGACAACATCCGCCGCTTCGCCGCCTATCTCCTGGCCTGCAACCTGAGCGAGGTCATGGTCGTCGGGCTCGCGATCCTGTCGGCGCTGGCGCTGCCGATCCTGCCGCTGCAGATCCTCTACCTGAACGTCGTGACCGACGTGTTCCCGGCCTTCGCGCTGGCGATGGGCGAAGGCCGGGATGACATCCTCGAGCGGCCGCCGCGCGATCCGAGGGAGCCCCTCCTCGGGCGCCCGCAATGGATCCGGATCGCCCTGCACGCCGCCGTCCTGACGGCGGCGACCTTCGGGAGCCTGGCCGCCGCCGCGTCCTGGCTCGCCCTCGACCGGGCCTCCGTCGTGACCGTCACGTTCCTGACGCTCGCCTTCGCGCAGCTCTGGCAGGTCTTCAACATGCGGGCTTCCGGCTCGAGGCTGTTGCGCAACGAGGTCACGGGCAACCCCTGGGTCTGGGCCGCCCTGCTCCTGTGCACGGCGCTGCTCGTCGGCCCGACCTGCCTTCCTCCCGTCGGCACGGTGCTGGGCCTCGTCGCCCTCGATGGGAGCGGCTGGACGCTCGTTCTCGCGGCGAGCCTCGCACCGGTTCTGGTCGTCCAGCTCGGATCCCTGATCGCGGCGGCCCGCAGGTCCGCCGCGCGTTTCGACCCTCCGGCCTGAGGAGGATCGCGATGGCGCCGAGCGCGGCGGATTGGGATGCACGGGTCGAGCGGCTGACCGGCCTTCTGCCCGCACGCGTGCAGGAGGCGGTCCAGTGGCTGCGGAAGCCCACGCGGCGGCCGCTGCGCGTGGCGGCGGCGCTCGCCCTGATCGGGGGCGGCGCGCTGTCGATCCTCCCCGTCCTCGGCCTCTGGATGCTGCCGCTCGGTCTCGCGCTCCTGAGCGAGGATATCCCGGCCCTGAAGCCGCGGCTCGAAGCGGCGGCCCGCGCGGGGGAGGGCCTCCTGTCCCGCCTCCGGAAGCGATGACCGGTCGGGCCGCGGTCGCCGGACGGCCCAGCGTTGCGCTGGATCAAGGCGCCCCGCCCGGCCCGGCGGAGACTGGGGCGACACGGCAGCCCGGAGCCCCCATGCCCCTCCCGTACCCCCTCGCCGCGTTCCGCGACATCCTCGTCGCCGTCACCGAGGAGGGGCGCGGCGACGAACCCGAGACGGCCCTCGATTACGGCCTCTCCCTCGCGGCCACCGCGGGCGCCCACCTCACTGTGCAGTCCGCGGCCCGCCGGCTGACCCTGGTCGCCGGGGCGGGACTGGGCTTCGTCAACGACCTCGTCGGAAGCGAGAACAGGCGCCTGCGCGGCCTCGCGCTGGCGACCGCCGAGCGGGCCGCCGGGAACGCCGCCGGGGCGGGCGTGATCTGCACCACGGAGGCGCCCGCGCTGGCCTACCCGGACCTGATCGCCCGGCTGACCGCCCGCGCCCGGCTCGCCGACCTGACCCTCCTGGACGCGGAGACCCGGGAGGTCGACCTCGACCGCGACCTGATCGACGGGGTCTTGTTCGGGAGCGGGCGCCCGCTGATCGTGATACCGCCCGGGCGCTCCGCATGCGCCAGGCCGCGGGTCGTCGTCGCCTGGGACGGAAGCGCCCAGGCCGCGCGGGCCGCCAACGACGCCCTGCCGTTCCTCCGCGCGGCCGAAGCAGTCGAGGTCGTGTCCGTGGTCGGCGAGAAGGATCTGTCGGCCACGGTCGCCGGCGCCGCGTTCGCCCCGCATCTCGCGCGCCATGGCGTGATGGTGTCGGTGACCACCCTGCCGGTCGTCGATGACGTCGCCGAGACGTTGCGGAACGCGGCGGGGCTGTTCCGGGCGGACCTGCTGGTGATGGGCGCCTACCGGCATTACCGCCTGCAGGAATGGTTCCTCGGCGGCGTGACCCAGTCCCTCCTGGCGCGAAGCGCGGTCCCGCTGTTCCTCGCCCACTGACCGTCGGGGCCGCAGCCCCCGGCGATGGCGGCCGCAGCCCCGCGCCGCCCCGGGCGCGGGGGAACCCCGGCATCGGGACGACCGCCGGGGGAGGGGGTCCCGCGATTCCTTCGCGCGATCCCTTCCCGCGATCCCTTCCGGGCGCGCCCGCTCAGTCCTCGACCACGCGGCGGAGCCGGGCACGGCGCAGGCTGACCTGGCGGCCGCCGACGCGTTGGAGTGCCCCGTCCTCTTCGAGCTGCGAGAGCGTGCGCGACACGGTCTCGATGGTCAGGCCGAGGAAGTCCGCGATGTCGCGCCGGGTCATGGGAAGCGCGAAGGTCCCGATGCCGCCCAGGCGCTCGTCCACCTCGATGAGGAAGGCCGCGACGCGCTCCGCCGCCGAGCGGCGCCCGAGCAGGATCATGTGATCCTGGGCCTGGCGCAGGCTGGTCGTCGCCATGCTCCAGAGCCGGCAGGCGACCTCGGCCCGGTCGGTCGCAGCGCGCTCGATCTGCCGCCGCCCGAAGATCAGCACCCGGGTGTCGGACAGGGCCTCGGCGGTCTGCCGGTGGCTCTCGCCGTGCTCGAACCCGAACAGGTCGCCGGGCAGGTGGAAGCCGGTGATCTGCCGCCGGCCGTCGTTCAGCATCTTGTGAGTGCGCACCGCGCCGCTGACGACCTTGTAGACGAACTCGGCCTCCTCGCCCTCGCCGTAGATCTCCTCCTCGCGGGTGTAGCCGAACGGCGTCCCGATCAGGTCGGGACAGCCCGCGAACAGGACGCCGGCGTGCCGCCCACCGACGGGGACGTTCAGGGCCATCTGCGGAATTGGGGGAAGGGTGATCTCGTCGGCCATCGCTTCTCTCCTCGGGCGCATCGGATGGCGGGGAGATTGGCGGAGCCGGGGGGCGGGCGAAATTCCGGCCGTTCTCTTAAGCAGGATCACGTAAGGGCAACTACGTAGCCGCGCTGGGGCGCTCAATCGCCCGCGACCGCCACGAGCCCCCACGCGAGCAGGGGATCGGACAGCACGAGCAGGCCGCTGCAGCCGGCCAGAAGCGAGCCCAGCATCGTGGCGAGCCCGCAGGCCAGGAGACCCAGGACGAGGGTGAGGGCCTCGGCATGGCCGCGCAGGGCGTGGATGGACGCGCAGCCCGCGGTGAAGCAGGCCGCCACGGCGAGCGCCTGGGGATCGAAGGGCATGGTGCCGCTCCGCGACGGGACGGGCCGGCGGCCCGGGTGAGGCCGCACCGGCCCGCGCCGGCGCGGCGGGCGGGGCGCGTCAGACCGAGCGCGCCTGGGGCGACACGAAGAGCCGCCAGAGTTCGAACGCGGCCAGGACGGCCACGGCGAGGCCGATCACGACATGCACCCACAGGACGGGCTTGGCGTCCGCGAAGCCGAGCACCCACGGCGCCATGGCCGCCCACAGGCCGACGGCGAGGTTGAGGTATTCCTCCCAGTCGTAGGTCTGACCGAGGGCCACAACCGCGATCACGGTGATGACGCCGCCGCTGAGGAAGGCGTTGCGCGCCGCGGCGGTGTCATAGCCCAGCCCCAGGTACCAGGGCGCGAGGACCAGGGCGGCACCGAGCGCGATGTTGAGGGCGTTCGGGACCATGTCCCCGGTCCTGTTCTCGATGGTTCGCATCGCCGCCTCCCGACGCTGCACGGGCCGGACCGATCAGAGAGGCCGGCCCTGGCGGTAGAGGGCCTGCCGCCTTCGATGGCCCGAGACTCCGGCATCGGGACGGCCGGGCATTGATCTGCCTCAAGACCCGCGCGCCATCGTCGGGGCCGGCGTGGCAGGCCTGTCCGCCGGTCCCGACGGGCCGGTCGCCCAGGGGCTTCGTCGCGGTCGAACCGGGTCGCGTCCGGGACCCTCGGAGCGTGCGTCGACGGCCGGCGGGCAGGGCGGCGCGATCCGGGCGCGGAGCTCGTCCCGCCGCGAGCCCGGCTCAGGCGATCCCGGCCAGCACCGCCGAGCGCACCAGTTCCTGCAGGTTCGCGACCTGGGTCTTGGCCATGAGCTTGGCCCGGTAGATCTCGACTGTGCGCGGGCTGATGGCCAGCGCGCGGCCGATCTCCTTGCTGGTGCCGCCGGCGACGAGCTGGTCCAGGACCTGCCGCTCGCGCTCGCTCAAGGTGCCGACCCGCCGGACGAATTCCTGCAGGTCGGGATCGGCGACCTCCACCGGCCCGCCCCGCTCCAGGGCGGAATGGACCGCCTGCAGCAGCGCCTCGTCGTCGAACGGTTTCTCGATGAAGTCGCAGGCCCCGAGCTTCATCGCCGCCACCGCGAGGGGCACGTCCCCGTGTCCCGTCATCATGACGACCGGGATCGTGTGACCCGCCGCCCTGAGGCGGCGGAGCAGTTCCAGACCGTCGATGCCGGGCATGCGGATATCGGTCAGGACACAGCCCGAGGCCGGCTTGCCGAGCCGATCGAGGAGGTCGGCCCCGGCCTCGTAGAGTTCCACCGCGAAGCCGTCGGTCCCGAGCAGGAAGCCGACCGAGTCCCGCATGGCCGGATCGTCGTCCACGACGTGCACGAGGCTAGCTGGCATGGCTGAGGTCTCCGTTGTGCACGGCCGGCAGCGTCAGCCGGAAGGTCGCCCCGCCCGCCCCGTTGCCCTCGACCCATAGGCGGCCGCCGTGAGCCTCGACGATGGTGCGGCAGATCGAGAGGCCGACGCCCATTCCCCCTCCTTCGTCGTGACGAAGGGTTGGAAGAGCCGGTCCGCGACCTCCTCCGCGATGCCCGGCCCGGTATCCGAGACGGCGATCTCGATGCTGTCCGGTCCCGCGGGGCGCGCCTCGACATTCAGTTCGCGCCGGTGCCTCTGCTGCATCGCCTCGCAGGCGTTTCGCATCAGGTTGATGAGCACCTGCTGCACCTGCACCCGGTCGGCCAGGACCGAATGCGTGTCCGCGGCCAGCGTGACATGGGTCTTGATCCCCTGGCCGCGGGCTCCCACCAGGGCGAGCGTGCAGGCCTCCTCGATCAGCCGCGCCACCGGCTCGACCTGCTTCTCCGTCTCGCCGCGGGCGACGTACTCGCGCAGGCGGCGGATGATCTGACCGGCCCGCAGCGCCTGCTCGGCGGCCTTGTCGAGCACCTCCATCGTCTTGGCGATGTTGTCCGGGTCCGGACGCGCCAGCAGGCGGCGGCAGCCCTTGGTGTAGTTGGCGATGGCGCCGAGGGGCTGGTTCAGCTCGTGCGCCAGGGTCGAGGCCATCTCGCCCATGGCGCTCAGGCGCGAGACGTGGACGAGTTCGGACTGGAGTTCCTGAAGGCGGGCCTGGGTGTGCTGGCGTTCGGTCAGGTCGTTGATGAAGCCGGTGAAGAAGACCTGCTCGCCTGAGCGCATCTCGCCGATGGCGAGCTCCATCGGGAAGATCGATCCGTCCCGCCGCTGGCCCGTCACGACCCTGTGGGTGCCGATGATCCGCCGCTCCCCCGTCCGCCGGTATCGGTCGAGGTAGCCGTCATGCTCGCTGCGCATCGGCTCGGGCATCAGGATGCGGACGTTCCTCCCGACTGCCTCCGCCGCGGCGTAGCCGAACAGGCGTTCGGCCGCCGCGCTGAACGAGTGGATGAGTCCGGCCTCGTCGATGACCACCATGGCCTCGGGCACGGTGTCGAGGATGGACTGGAGATGCGCCTCGCGGGCGCGGAGGTCCACCTCCGCGCGCTTCTGCGCGTCGATGCTGAGAACGACCCCGCGGTGCCGCACCGCCCGGCCCTCCGGGTCGAGCTGCACCCGCCCGCGGGAGCGCAGCCAGCAGACGTGCCCGTCGGGCCGGGCGACGCGATAATCGACCTCGTAGCTGCCGCCGTCCCGCAACGCCCGCTGCAGGGCGTCCGCCCGGCTCTGGCGGTCGTCCGGATGCACCAGGGCCTGAGAGGCGGCGAAGGTGGTCAGTTGCTCGGCCGGGACGCCGAACAGGCGGGCACAGGTCGGGGAGACCGTGGCCCGGCCGGTCGGGATGTCCAGCGACCAGATGCAGATGCCGACCTCGTCGAGGGTCTGCCGAAGCTCGTCGCCGGTCTGCGTGCCGCCGCCATCCTGGTCGAAGCCGGGCGTGCCGGCGGGGTTCGTCATCGTTCACACCGGTGGAAATCCTGCGCGCAACGGCGGAACTCACCTGTGCCCGGCGTCTCACGTCGCGCGCATCACGCTCCCGTGAAGCTACTCCATTTCCCGCCTAGAAAACAGCCGGCGGCAGTGTTCGCGGCCGCATCCAAATCGTTCTCCGATCCGGTCGCGTATTGGGCGCGGCGCTTGAGCTGGATCAAGGCTGCCCGGTCGCGGCGGGACGAACCATGGGGCCGGTCCATCCCGGAGACGCCCCATGCCCAGACAGGCCCCATCCCCGCTCGCGGCCATCCGCGACGTGCTCGTCGGCACCGCCGTGGAGGGCGAGCGCGAGGAGGCGTCCTCGGCCATCGGCTACGGTCTGACCCTGGCCAAGGCCGCCGGCGCCCACCTCACCGTCCAGTCGGCCTCCTGGCGCCTATCGGGGAGCGACGCCTGGCTCGGCGACTTCGACTTCGACGGGGCCTTCGTCATGGACCGCCGCCTCGACGCCCTGGCCCGCTCCGTCGCGGAGCGCGCGGCCGGGGAGGCGGCGCAGGCCGGGGTGGTCTGCACGACGGAGGCGCCGAGCCTGACCTACCCGGACATCGTGAACCAGCTCGCCGAGCGGGGCCGCCTGCACGACCTGACCGTTCTGGACATCGGCCCGCGAACCTACGACCTCGACCGCGAGATGGTCGAGAAGGCGCTGTTCCACAGCGGCCGGCCGGTCATCGCCGTCCCGCCGGGACACGATGCCTTCGCGGCGCGGCGGATCATCGTCGCCTGGGACGGCAGCGCCCAGGCCGCGCGGGCCGCCAACGACGCCCTGCCGTTCCTGCGCGCGGCCGACGCGGTCGAGATCGTCTCGGTCGGCACCGAGGCGGCGATCGAGGCCACCGTGCCGGGGGCCGAGTTCGCGCCCCACCTCGCGCGGCACGGGGTGAACGTCATCGTCAACGACCTTCCGACGGGCGACAGCGTGGCCGGAACCCTGCGCAGCCAGGCCGGGCTGTTCCGGGCCGACATGATCGTGTTGGGCGCCTACCGGCATGCCCCTGTGCGCGAATACTTCTTCGGCGGGGTGACGCGGTCCTTCCTGCGGGGCAGCCCGGCCCCGCTCTTCCTCGCCCGCTGAGCCGGGGAGATTGCGATGCGCAACCGACCCCCCTCACGGAGCGACGCGGCGGGCCGGGCCGCGCCGGCGCGGACCCTCGCCCGTCGCCCGCCCCGACCGGCGCCGACGCGGCCCAAGGCCGACGAGGCGCCCCCGCAGGAGCGCGCGCCGAACAGGATGGACTGGGCGGACCCGCTGACCGAGGAGGAACGCGAAGCCCTGGAGGCCGGATGGGGCTTCGTCGAGTGAGGCGCCGCAGCGGCGCCTGACGGGCGAACCCGGCGCAACCGGCGTGCCGCGATCCCCGTCGGGCCGCCCGGCCTCGTCGGTGTGGCTCTGCGGCACGCGGTGCCCGCCGCGCCGGGGCGGCGGCATCGACCACACCCTGCGGCGGCCGCCCCGGTCCGGCGGCCCGCGCCGTCAGGACCGGGGCGCAAGGCAGGGTCGCAAGGCAGGCCGGGGAGCCGGCCTCGCGGACGCCGATCATCGCCCGGTCTCCGTCCCGGGCAGCCGGAATCCGGCCTCCACCTCGTCCTGGGCAACCTCGTCCTCCCCCGTCAGGCCGCCCTGCATGATGTCGCCCTCGATCCGGCGGCTGTCCGCATGTCCCGGCGCGGGCCGTCCGGGCCAGGTCCAGTCCCGGATCGCCGGCATGTCGTCGCCGGACCGGCAGACATGCGCGCGATGGGCCGCCAGCGCCTGCCGGAGCGCCTCCTCGGCGTGCTCGGCCCGGCCCCGCAGCCGGGGCGCGGCCCGGAGGGCGGCCTGGGCGAGGTGGAAGCGGTCGAGCCGGTTGAGCACGCACATGTCGAACGGCGTCGTGGTCGTGCCCTCCTCGATGAAGCCGTGCACGTGGAAGTTGCCGTGATTCGTCCGCTTGTAGGTCAGCCGATGGATTAGCCACGGATAGCCGTGATAGGCGAACACCACCGGCCGGTCGCGGCTGAACAGGCTGTCGAAGGTTGCATCGTCGAGCCCGTGCGGGTGCATCTCGCGGGACGGCAGCGTCATCAGGTCGACGACGTTGACCACCCGGACCCGGAGGTCCGGGACGTGCCGGCGCAGCCAGTCCACCGCCGCGAGAGTCTCCAGCGTCGGGACGTCCCCGGCGCAGGCCATCACGACGTCGGGCTCCGCATCCCCCTCGTTCGAGGCCCAGTCCCAGATGTCGGCGCCGGCCGCGCAATGCGTGACGGCCTCGTCCAGGGTCAGCCATTGCAGGGCGGGCTGCTTGCCGGCCACGACCACGTTGATGCGGTCGTAGGTCCGCAGGCAGTGGTCGGTGACGCAGAGCAGGCAGTTCGCGTCCGGCGGCAGGTAGATCCGGGCCGTGTCGCCGCGCTTGTTCGCCACGAAGTCGATGAAGCCCGGGTCCTGGTGGCTGAAGCCGTTGTGGTCCTGCCGCCAGACGTGGGACGAGAGCAGGATGTTGAGCGAGGGCACCGGCCGGCGCCAGCGCAATGCGCCCGCCGATTTCAGCCACTTCGCATGCTGGTTGACCATCGAATCGACCACGTGGGCGAAGGCCTCGTAGGTCGCGAACAGGCCGTGCCGGCCGGTCAGCACGTAGCCCTCCAGCCAGCCCTCGCAGAGATGCTCGCTCAGCACCTCCATCACGCGGCCGTCGGGGCCGAGGTGGTCGTCCCCCGGCAGGATCTCCGCCTCCCAGGCCCGGCTCGTCACCGCGAAGACCGCGTCCAGCCGGTTCGAGGCGGTCTCGTCCGGACCCATGATGCGGAAGTTGCGGGACTCGGCGTTCAGGGTCAGGACGTCCCGCAGGTAGGTCCCGAGCGCGCGGGTCGCCTCGGCCGTGGTCCGGCCGGGTTCCGGCACCGCGACCGCGAAGCGCCGGAGATCCGGGAGCCGCAGCGGGACGCTCCTGCGTGCGTTCGCATGGGGATTGGCCGAGATCCGCCGCGGCCCCTTCGGCGGCAGGGCGGCGAGGTCGGGCACGAGCGAGCCGTCGGCGGCGAACAGCTCCTCCGGCCGATAGGCGCGCATCCAGCGCTCCAGGACCGCGCGGTGCTCCGGGTTCTCCCGCACGGCCGCGACCGGCACCTGATGTGCGCGCCACGTGCCCTCGACCGGCTTGCCGTCGACATACGCGGGTCCCGTCCAGCCCTTGGGGCTGCGGAGCACGATCATCGGCCAGCGCGGCCGGGCCGTCGGGCCGCGCTCAGCCCGCGTCCGGATCGCCGCGATGGCGTCGAAGGCCGCGTCGAGGGCCGTGGCCATGGCCTGGTGCATGGTCGCCGGATCGTCGCCCGCGACGAAGCTCGGCTCGTAGCCGTAGCCGACGAGGAGGTCGCGCAGCTCGGCCTCCGGTATCCGCGCGAGGATCGTCGGGTTGGCGATCTTGTAGCCGTTGAGATGGAGGATCGGCAGGACCGTGCCGTCGTGGCGGGGGTCGAGGAACTTGTTCGCGTGCCACGAGGCCGCCAGCGGGCCCGTCTCGGCCTCGCCGTCCCCGACCACGCAGGCCACGGTCAGGCCGGGATTGTCGAGGGCCGCGCCGAACGCATGCGCCAGGGCGTAGCCGAGCTCGCCGCCCTCGTGAATCGAGCCCGGCAGCTCGGGCGAGGCATGGCTCGGAATGCCGCCGGGGAACGAGAACTGCCGGAACAGCAGGGCCATCCCGTCCTGGTCCTGCGCCAC
This sequence comes from Methylobacterium phyllosphaerae, assembly GCA_050632685.1. Taxonomy (GTDB): domain Bacteria; phylum Pseudomonadota; class Alphaproteobacteria; order Rhizobiales; family Beijerinckiaceae; genus Methylobacterium; species Methylobacterium phyllosphaerae_A. The sequence goes on along the minus strand of JBOEFT010000002.1, from coordinate 752,691 downwards.
GTCGGGATAGACCTCGCTGTAGGTGCCTTCCAGGTAGGCGTTGGCGACGAGGCCCGGCGCGCCGTGGCCCGGCCCCCACACCGCCATCAGGTCGAGGTCGCGCTGCCGGATGACCCGGTTGAGATGCGCGTAGATGAAGTTGAGGCCGGGCGTCGTGCCCCAGTGGCCGAGGAGCCGGGGCTTGACGTGCTCGGGCCTGAGCGGCTCGCGCAGCAGCGGGTTGGCCATGAGGTAGATCTGGCCGACCGACAGGTAGTTGGCGGCCCGCCAGTAGGCATCGATCTGCCGGAGGCCGTCCGGCCCGAGCGGCCCGGGCACGAAGGCGAGGCGGTGCCCCGCGTCCCGATCTTCGCCGTCGTGGCGCTCCCTCGATGTGTGCGGCGCGTCCATGTCGGCCTCCCCGGCGGCTTCGGATCCCGGGGCCGACCCTGCGGGCAACCGGGGCGGGCGGCGTTGAGCTGAATCAAGGCGCCGCGGGTCCCGGCCGGCAGAATGCGCCCGTCAGCAAGGCGGGAGCGAACGATGACCCTGGTACTTCGATCCACCCACATCCAGACGGTGCGCCGGGTGCGGATGCCGGTCGGTCTGGCGCCGCGGAACGATGCAGGCCGACAGGTCGTCGGGGACGGCTACCGCTACCGGAGCATTCCCAGCCTGCAGGCCCTGGCCCTGGCCGTCGTGGCGTCGGCGGTGACGCCGGCGCTGCTCTGGCTGGTCCTCTGAATCCGAGCCGAAGCGAGGAGACCGGCCATGGACGACAAGACCGTGCACCAGCACGTGCTCGACGAGCTGGAATACGCCCCGATGATCGATGCGGCACAGATCGGCGTCATCGTCGAGAACGGCATCGTGACCCTGACGGGGCATGTCCGGAACTACGCCGAGAAGGGCATCGCCGAGCGCGTCGCGCTCCGGGTCCGCGGCGTGCGCGGCGTGGTCGAGCGGATCGAGGTCCGCTACCCGGGCAGCCCCGGTCCCGGGGACGAGGCGCTGGCCGAACGATGCGCCCGGGTGCTGGAATGGGACGTGCGGATCCCGGAGAGCGCGGTCACGCTCAAGGTCGAGCGGGGCTGCGTCACGCTCCAGGGTTGCGTGCCGCACTACCACCAGAAGGCGGCGGTCGATCAGGCCCTGCGGCGCCTCGCCGGCGTGACCGACATCGTCAACCTGATCGCCGTGAAGCCGCCGGCCCGGGCCACCGAGGTGAAGTCCCGCATCCTGGCCGCCCTCAGGCGCAGCGCCCGGGACCCGGATACGATCCGCGTGCACGTGGACGGCGACACGGTCACCCTCGACGGCTGCGTCGACCTCTGGCGCGAGCGCGAACTCGCCGAGCGGGCGGCGTGGTCGGCGCCCGGCGTGCGCGCCGTCGAGGACCGTCTGACGCTCGCCTGCTGAGGGTCGCGGTCGCCGCGGAGGCGGCCGTCCCGGTCCCGCCGGACCCCGCCCCCGGCGCCCGCCCTGCGACGGGTCGGGCCGACCCCGCGCGCCCTTGAGCTGGATCAAGGTCGATGCCGCGAACCCGGGCCACGGTGCCCCGACGGCGCCGGAGCCCCGGCCACGAGAGGCGGTCATGAAGATCTCGCACATCATGGTTTCGGTCGACCTCGGGGCCGCAGCGGCGGACCGCGTCCAACTGGCGGCCGGTCTCGCGGAGCGCTTCGACGCCACGCTGACCGGCGTCGCCGGACGCCCGGTCCTCGGCCCGATACCGGTCGGCGACATGCTGGAGGTCGAGCGGATCTGGGCTCTCGAGGAGCGCCGGGCGGACGAGCAGCTCGCTGAGGCCAGGGCCCTCTTCGAGCGCGAGGCCGGGGCAGTGCACCAGCGGGCCTGGCGCGCGGCGCCGGCCCAGCCCCTGGCCTACCTCGCCGGGCAGGCACGCGCCGCCGACATCGTGGTCGTCGGCCGGCAGGGTCCGGCGGACGGCGACCCGGGTCCGATGGGCGTGCCGGTCGGAGCCCTCCTGATGGAGGTCGGCCGGCCGGTGCTGATCGCGCCCCCCGGGATCGAGGATCTCGCGGCGAAGCGGATCGTGGTGGCCTGGAAGGACACGCGCGAGGCGCGCCGGGCCGTCCATGACGCCCTGCCGTTCCTGACCCGGGCCGACAGGGTCGACACCGCGGTGGTCGGCCCCGGCGCGGACCTCGAGGGCGCCGAGGACGTGGCAGCCTACCTCGCCGGCCACGGCGTCGGCGTCACCACGCACCTCCTGCGCAGCCCGGAGATCGGCGCCGCGGACGAGATCCTCCGGTTTGCCGGGCGCACGGAGGCGGACCTGATCGTGCTGGGGGCCTACGGCCATAGTCGCCTGCGCGAGTGGGTCTTCGGGGGTGTCACGCGCGACCTGCTGCGCACGACCCCGGTCTGCTGCCTGATGAGCCACTGATGCGCCCGGCCACCACCCTCGCGGCGGGCGCCCTCGCCCTGCTCACCGTCCTTCGCGCCGGCCCGGCGGCCTCCTGGGACCGGGAGGTCAAGCAGGGCGAGACCCTCGCCCGGACCAACTGCGCCCGCTGCCATGCGGTCGGGCGGGTCGGCGCGAGCCCGCTGCGCGAGGCGCCGCCCTTCCGCGACCTGCACACGCGCTACCCCGTCGAGGACCTGGGCGAGGCGCTGGCCGAGGGCATCCGCACGGGACATCCCAGCATGCCCGAATTTCGGTTCGACCCGGACCAGGTCGAGGCTCTGATCGCCTACCTGAAGTCCCTGGAGCGCTGAGCGCGGAGACCCCCGATGTTCCTGCGCTGTCTCCTCGTCCCCACCGCCCCCGGCCTCGATGCCACGCGCCGGCTCGATGCCGCCCTCCGTCTGGGTCGGCGCCTGCACGCGCATATCGGCGTCACCTACATGGCGCCCGGCCCGGAGCATGTGCAGGCCGCGCTCGCGCGCCTCGTGCCGATGGACCGCGTCTCCCTCGCGGCCATCGCGCGGGGCGTGCGCGAGTCCGCGGACGAGGGCGAAGCGGCCCTGCGGGCGTGGTGCGGGCGCGAGGGGGTGCCCCTCGCGATCCCGGGCGGGCGCCTCGACGCCACCTTCGCGACCTGGACCGAACTGTCGGGCGAGGTCGAGCCGCTCCTGACTCTGGCAGGCCGGGTCAGCGACCTCGTCATCGTCGACCGGCGCGACCCGGAGCGACCCTTCACCGGGCGGGCGCTCGACACCGCGCTGTTCTCGGTCGGGCGCCCGACGCTGATGGTCGGGGAGACCGTGCCCTACGATCTGCTCGACCACGTGGTCGTCGCCTGGAACGGCAGCCTGGAGGCGACGCGCCTGATCGGCCAGTCCATCGCGCTGCTGCACGAGGCGCGGCGCGTGACCGTCCTGCACGCGCGCACGGAGCGATACGAGGAGGCGCGGGCGGCCGACCTGTGCGCCTACCTGCGCTGGCACGGGATCGTTGCGGAGGCCGTCAGTCTGCGGATCGCGGCGGGCTCGGTCGGCGCGGCCATCCTGGCGGAGGCGGAGCAGCGGAACGCCTCGATGCTGGCGCTCGGGGCCTACACCCACAGCCGCGTGCGCGAGTTCCTGCTCGGCGGCGTCACCCGCCACGTCATCGAGCACGCCCGCATGCCGGTGCTGATGGCGCATTGAGGGCGTGCTGACCTGCCGGCTCTGGGGCGCCGGGTCCTGAGTCCCGTGGCCGCCACGGGCAGGGCAGGGCGGTTGCGTACGGGCTCACCCGTCCTGCCGGCCGCGCGCGGCGGCCGCCCGGGCACGCCTGTCAGTGGCTCATCAGGCAGCAGACGGGTGTGGCCGCCAGAAGGTCGCGGGTGACCCCGCCGAAAACCCACTCGCGGAGGCGACCGCGGCCGTAGGCACCCGCGACGATCAGGTCGGCGCCGTGCTCGGCGGCGGCTTCGGCCAGCGCCTGGGCGACCGATGCGCCGAAGGCGTCGCGCCGGACGCAGACGGCGTAGATGTCGTGGGCCTGGAGGAGGCGCAGGCTGTCCTGCCCGTCGGAGACCGCCCCCTCGTCGATGGACACGACGAGCACCTCGGACGCCCGCTTCAGGAACGGCAGCGCATCCAGGACGGCCCGGCGCGCCTCGCGGGTGTACTTCCAGGCGACAACGACCCGCTTGGCGTCCAGATGGTCGACGTCCGGCGGCACCACCAGCACCGGGCGGCCGAGATGCATGAGCGCGTCGGCCGGATCGACGGCGAGCCGCGCGGGTTCGGGAGCGGTGCTGCGTCCGGTCACCACAAGGTCGGCGGCGGCGGCCTGCGCGACGAGGAACGGCAGCGGACGCTCGATGGCGGAGCGCCATTCGATGCAGCCGCGGCCGCCGGCGGCCTCCACGAAGGCCGCCTGCGCCAGGCGGAGGTCGTTCAGGAGGGCCGCGTAGCCCGGCTGCTCCGCCGCGACCCCGATCAGCCGGGCGTGGAAGTCGTCGGCGAGGTGACCGGCCACGCGCATGCGGTTTGCCGCGCCCTCCGTCAGGTCCACGGCCACCATGATGCTCGCGTAGGTCATGGACGGTCTCCATCGGACAGGGAGGCGCGCGACGGGCAGGCGGGCTCGGCGACCCGGCTCTCCCGCACCCGCAAGCTCCGCGCAGGGTCGGGTGGTCCTAGCGCAGGGTCAAGTGGTCCTCCACGGCGTGCACGCCGGGCGCCGACCATGCGGCGTTCTCGGCGAGCCGGCGCTCGTACCACGCGTTCACCTTGCCCTTCAGGACCACCTTGGCGTCCTTCACCGTCACCTCGATGGCGTCCGCCTCCAGCTCGGCGTTGCGCTTGAGAGCCGCCAGAATCTTCGCGTGCACGTCGGGCACGCTCGCCTTTGGCGTCACCGCGATGGTGTTGACGATGCCGGCGACGCCCGCGAGGCGCCGGATCGCCCGATAGGCCTCCTCCTTCTGATACTGCCAGTCGACCGTCCCGGTGAGCGTCACCCAGCCGTCCTGGACCTTCACCTGCACGGCGTTCTTCGGCACGGTCACGGACCAGTCGAGCATCTGCACGGCGCGGTGCGCCAGATCCTCGTCGCGCGGCGGCGCTTGGCCGCCGAACCGGACCTTGATCTCCTCGACCACCCCGCGCACGCCGCGGACCTTCTGGGCCGCCTTCTCGGCGGCCACGCGCTCCGTGTAGCTGCCGACGTGACCGGAGAGCGTGACGATGCCGTTCTCCACGGCGACGCCGATATGGGCGGCGTCGATGCTCGGGTCGAAGTCCAGCTCGTCGACGACGTTTTGGCGAATCAGCGTGTCGCCCATGGTCCATCTCCTCGGTGCGTCCGGGTCGCCCCTGGCGGGGACCGACGCTAGGCCCGGCAGGCTTGCGGACATTGATCCAGCGCAACGGCCTCGCCCGCCGCGATCCGGCCCCGCATCGGGCAGGCCGGCGGGCGGCCCCGGGCCGCGCGACGGGCCGCCACGGCGGAGACCATGTCGCGGGCATCGAACAGCCGGTCGAACCTCGGGACGTCGGAAAAGGCGTCCGGAACGCGCGCATTGCCGGCGATCAGCGCGAAGGGAATGCCCCGCCGGCGGAGGGCGCAGGCCAGGGAGAAGCCCGGCCCCTGGTTCAGGTCGACGCTGACGACCGCGAATTCGGGCCGGTGCGCGCCCAGGCTCTCGACGGCCTCTCCGCAGGTCCCGTACGGCCCGCTGACGGCGCAGCCGGCCGCGGTGAGGACGTCTTCCAGCCACATGCCCGGCAGCGCCTGCGGCTCCGCGACGAGGACAACCGGCCGCGCTCCTGTTCCAGCTTCCATCGCCCGCTTCCCTTTCCGGTTGCCGCGGCTCCAGGATGGACCGGCCCGGTCGGCCGGCCTTGATCCAGCGCAAGGGTGCCGGCGCAGTCAGGTGCCGGGGGCCGGCGGGAGGAGGCGTTCGCGGCCGGGCGGGTCATCCCCGGCACGCCGGGCCTGCGCGGCGCGGTGGGCCTGCGCCTTTCCGTGCAGCGGCCAGTAACGCTCCATGGCGAGGTAGGTGAACGAGGCCGACCAACCGATCAGGAGGAGCCCGTTGAGCGCCTCGACACCGGTGAGCAGGCGCGCGTGGCCGAGGGGCACGTGGTCGCCGTAGCCCAGCGAGGAGTAGGCGACCACCGAGACGAACAGGCAGTCCTCGAAGGTCTGGATGGGCACGCCCGAGAAGGCCCCGAGCCCGAACCGGAGCACGAGGACCCAGTAGGCGCCCGCGTAGACCCACACGGCGACCGTATGGCCGGCGAAGGCGGCGAGCACCACTGCGACGATGCGCCAGCGCGGCGGCACCGGCAGTTCGGCGAGGTGCTCCGAAGGTGAGGCGGAGGGTCTCGTAGAGCACCAGGATGGTGACCATGACGAGGACGATGCTGGCAGTCAGGACGACGAGCATGGCTTCGGTCCGCGCGACGGGCTCCGGGGGATCCTGTCCGACCTGCCGGGCGCCTCATTGACCTGCCTCAAGCCGCGCGCCGATCCCGGCGGCCTCGTCGGCCATCTCGTCGGCCCTGCCGTGATCCAGATCAACGCGGGACGCGCTCCGAGGGTCTCCCATGCCGCCGGGTGGCCCGTTCGGTCGCCCGGCCCCGGGAGGCGATCATGGCGGACATCCACGTATCCGAGGCCCTCTGGTCCGGCGGCATGCCCCCCGAGGGCATCCTGGAACGGTGGCTCGTCGCGGACGGTGCGCGCGTGCGGGCCGGGGAGGCCGTGGCCACCGTGCGCATCGGCGAGGCCCTGCACGACATCGTCTCTCCCGTCAGCGGGCGCCTGGAGGAGATGGCGCCGGCGCGCGAGGCGGTCGATCCCGGCTGCATCATCGCCGAGGTCCATGCGTGACGACCGGCACGCCGGGGCGCCGCGACGCCAATCGGAGGGGGGCGGGTCATGTCCCAGGCCGACGCGCCGGCCACGCCTGCGCCGGGGGGCCGGAGATCGGATGCGATCCGGGTCGCGACCGCCGCCGGCACGCAGGACAGGGGCGGTAGGGCGAGGACCATCGCGGCCAGGGCCGGACCATCGCCGCGCAGCCCCGCCCCGCAGCCCTGCAGCGCGTGCCCTGTCGTCGACCGGATCGGCGAGATGGGCGCGGCGTCCGATGACATGCCCGGCCTGAAATCCGCGTCGGCATCGGCGGCGGGCAGATCCCGGGAGGATTGAGGATGCCGCTGCCCATCCCGGCGCTTCTCGCCGACATCGGCGGCACCTACGCCCGCTTCGCCGTCCTCCCGGAGCCGGCGGCCCGGCCCACGCCGATCTGGAAGGTGCCGACGGCCGACTACCCGGGTCCGGTCGCCGCAATCCAGGCCTTCCTCGACCGACCGGGCACGGTCCGGCCGCGCTCCGCCTGGCTCGCCGTGGCGGGGCGTGTCGACGGTGGCGTCGCGCGCCTGACCAATGCGCCCTGGACGTTCGACCGCGGCGCGATCGGTGCCGCCCTCGGCCTGGAGGCGGTGCGGCTGGTCAACGACTACGTTCCGCTCGCCGGCCTGTTGCCGAGCCTCGCCGCGGGCGATCCGACCGACCTTGCGCGGATCGGATCGGGGGTCGCGGGCACGGGTCCGCGCCTCGTCCTCGGGCCGGGCACGGGCCTCGGCGCCGCGGCCCTGATCCCGGCCGGCGAGCGCCTCCTGATCCAGACGACCGAGGCCGGCCATGTCGGGTTCGGCCCCTGCGAACGCGACGACCTGCCGTGGGATGACCTGATGCAGGCCGCGGGCCGGCTCACGGCCGAGACCCTGCTGTCCGGGTCCGGACTCGTCAGGCTGGCCCGGGCCATCGCGGCGGCGCGGGGCGTGGCCGCCGGCTGGTGCCGGCCGCCGGAAGTGCTCAATGCCTCCCTGGTCGATCCGCTCGCGCGGGAAACGGTCCGCCGGTTCGCGCGCCTGCTGGGCCGGTTCGCGGGCGATCTCGCCCTGACGTTCTCGGCGACCGGCGGCCTCTACCTGGCCGGCGGGATCGCCCCGCGCATCGTCGAGGTCCTGCAGGGCGGGGCTTTCGGGGACGCCTTCGAGGACAAGCCCCGTTCCAGGCGGCGATGCGCGCCATCCCGCGCTTCGTGATCCTGCGTCCCGAACCGGCCATCGACGGCTTGGCGGCGCTCCTGGCGGCCGAAGACCGCTTCCTGTTCCCCGGTGCGGACTGGCGGGCTTGAGCCAGATCAACGCCGCAGGCGCGCGGTGCCCCACAGTGACGACCGGAGATTTTCAGTCCGAGGCCATCGCCATGTCGTATGCCAGCATCATGGTCGCAGTCGATGACGGGCGCCACGCGCCGGCGCGGGTCAGGCTCGCGGCGGAGCTGTCGCATCGCCTGGGTGCCCGCCTGATCGGGGCGGGCGCCTGCCTGCCGGACTACCCGCAGGGCTACGGCGAGACGGCGGTGCCGATGGGCACGGCCATCGAGGAGATCCGGCAGGCCGCCCTGGACCGGCTCGCGGGCGTCGAGGAGCTCTTCCGAGGGGCCTGCGGCCGGAGCGACCGCGTCGAGTGGCGCTCCGACATGGATGGTCCGATCCCGTTCCTGGAAGGCCAGTCCCGGGCCGCGGACCTCGTCGTGATCGGCCGCCCGGCGGACGACGAGAGGGTGACGGCCGGCTTGGCCGTCGATGTCGGCGATGCCCTCATGGAACTGGGCAGGCCCGTGCTCGTGGTCCCGGCCGAGGTCGAGTACCTGGAGACACGGCGGATCGTCATCGGCTGGAAGAACACCCTCCAGACGCGCCGCGCGGTGTCGGACGCCCTGCCCCTGCTGCGCCGCGCCGAGGCGGTCCAGGTGTTCCGCGTCGGCGACGGCGAGGACCGCGCCGAGGTCGAGGACGTGGTGCGCTTTCTCGCCCTGCACGACGTCAACGCCAGCGCGCACCAGGCGAAGCCCTCGGGCTGGACAGTCGCGGACGACCTGCGCGGCGCGGCGCACGCGTTCGGCGCCGACCTGATCGTGACCGGCGCGTATGGCTACAGCCGCCTGCGCGAGTGGTTCTTCGGCGGCGTCACGCGCGACCTGTTGGCCAAGGCGACGATCTGCTGCCTGATGTCCCACTAGGAATCGCCGGCCGCCCTCCCGCAGGGCGCGCCCTGCGGGAAGGCGGCCGGCCCGGGCTCATCGGCGCCGGCGCCAGCGGCGCAGCAGGCTTCGGAGACCGATCACCAGGGCGCCCGCGAGGACGAGCAGGCCGAGACCCGGATGCAGCAGGGCGGCCGCCTGGAACAGGACGAAGATCCCCAGGACGACCTTCCAGGGTTTCATCGGGGCGTCGTCGGGCTCCGCGCCCACGTCCGGCGCCGCCGCCGCGCGGGTGGCCGGCTCCGGCGCGCCGCGCCGCGGGCGCCCGGAGACCGGTACGCCGCTGCGGCCCGGCACCGGCGCGGCCGCGCGGGCCGCGATCTCGGCCGCCTCGGCCTCGGCCAGGATCGGGTCCGGCTCGGGCGCGGGGCGGGGGGCCGGCACCCACCAGCGGGCGAGGGGAATCTCTCCCCGCGCGGAGCGGGATCGGAAATCCGGTTGCGACCACGCTGCCAGCCGCGACTCTTGGCGATCCGCTTGCCGATCCCCTTGGCGATCCGTGTGGCGTTCCGCGAGGGCGCGGGCCTGCGCCAGCAGTGGCGCGCCGGTCTCCGGCGTGACCATCCGGACGAACTGCGCGAAGCCGATCGCGGCGCGGAGCACACCCGCCTCGCCGGCCGCGCCCCAGCGGCGCCCGGCCGGCCCGTGCCGCTCGAGCCCGTGCAGGAGGGCGCGGAAGCGGCGCAGGGTCTCCCGCGGCACGCCGACCCGCTCGTTGACGGTGAGCCCGGTCACCTCCTGGTGACGGCCGCGGCGCATCACCCGGGTCTTGTCCGGATGGACGGTGAAGCCCTCCCCGGTCACGATGGCGTGGACGTATTTGAGCAGCGCGCCGACCTTCCCGGCGGCCTCGCCGGAGGCCGAGAAGGTCAGGTCGTCGGCGTAGCGCGTGTAGGTGAAGCCGAGGCTGCCGGAGAGGCCGGAGAGCCGGGCGTCCAGCCGGGTGCAGACGAGGTTGGTGAGCGCCGGGCTCGTCGGCGCGCCCTGCGGCAGCCGGCGGGGCCCCCGGGCGGCGTAGAGGCGGGCACCGTCGATCTCGACCGCGTCCACGTCCGGCTCGGTGCAGAGCAGCGCCAGCACGGTCGCCACCGGCTCGGCGTAGCCCAGGCCCCGGAACTTCCCCTTGATCCGCCGGTAATCGAGGCTCGGGAAGAAGTCCTTGAGGTCGAGATTGACCACGACGTCCCGCCCGACATGGGCGGCGGCGTTGGTGACGATCGAGCGGCCGGGCACGAAGCCGTGGGCCGCGGCGTGCACGGGGACGCGGGCGAGGAGCGCGTCGAGGATCCAGTACTGCGCCCGCTTCAGGCGCGGCATCGGCGCCGAGATGCAGCGCAGCCCGCCCGCCTTCTTGGGGATGGTGAAGCGCCGGTAATGGCTCACCGTGCTGAGCGCCCGGTCGTAGGCGAGGAAGCGCAGCTCGCCGAGGCCGATCCCCATGGCCTCGGCCAGGGCCTTGGGGCTCGCCAGGGCCGGGAGACCGGGGCCGGGCCCGCGCGCCGGAGCGTCCGCATTCGCGAGGCCGGCCGAGACGCCGTCGCCGAGATGGAGGATCTCCGCCTCCCGGCGCGCGTGCCACGCCTGCGCCCGGGCGTGGCGGTCGCGGGCGTCGCGCAGCTTCGTCTCGCGCCGCCGCTCCAGCGCCGCCGTCTTGCGGCGGCGATGCATCTCCTTGAGGGCGGCCTCGGGGTCGCGCCACGCCGCCTCCCGCCGGTGCAGCTCGGCGAGGGCGCGGGCGATCTCGCCGCGGCGGCGGATCAGGTCGTCCGGCGGGTTGGGCTGCGCCGCCCCGTCCGGCCAGAAGCCGAGCCGGATCATCTCCTCGAGGATGACCTCGTCCTTCGAGCTCTCGCGGATCCGGTCGTAGAGCTGCTGGCGGGTCAGGCTGCCGGGCTGCAGGCTCATCGGCGGCCTCCGGCGCGGGCGGCGGGAGGCGGGGCGGGGGCGGGCGTGACGGGGGGAAGCGTGACGGGGAACGTCGGCCGGGATGCCTTCGTCAAGTCTCGGGACTGGCCCGGTCCACTCGACGCCGGCACGACCACCGGTGCGCGTTTGGGTTCAGCGAACCCAAACCGCGAACGCGCACCGGTGGTCAGTGCCGGCCCAGTGAAGAGCGGGCCAGTGACGCTTTGCCGGGCAGGGTGCAGGGACGGCGAATCGCCGCCCGAAATGCAAGGTCCGCCCCGGCCGACGCCCCCTGTCGCGGCCAGGATAGGCCACGCTTGCGGCCGCATCAATCGGGTCCGCCTCACGCCTGCCACCGCGCGGGCTTGCCCTCGACCTGGGCGTGGACGAGGCGGCGCACGGCCAGCATGTGCTCGCAGGGGCCGCGGGTCAGCCGGTTGTGGGCGTAGAAGCCGCACTGGCAGCTGCCGCCGACCATGCGGTCGTCGGAATCGAGCTCCACCGCGGGCGTCAGGCTCCGGCCGTCGTCCAGCACGGTCCCGCTCAGGCGCCGCCTGTCGCCGGCCTGCTCCACGGGCCCGAGGGTGACCAGCCCGGCCGCCACGAACCGGTCGGCCTTGGCCTCCTGCTCGGAGGCGAAGCGCAGGGCGCCCGGCGCCAGCGGCTCCCGGGTCAGCTCCCGCAGGCGGTAGACCCGCTTGTCGAGGTCGAACATGGCGCGGCCGGCCTGCACGTAGCCGCCGAGCGCCGCCTCCACGGTCGCCCGGTCGAGGCCGGTCTCGGCGGCGAGCTGGCCGGTCCCGGCGGCGTGGTGGCGCCGGAGCGCCGCGAAGACCCGGGCGGCGGTGTCGGCGTCGACCTCCGCCCGGGGCGCGAGCAGGTCGAACTGCCCGGCCCGGGACCAGTCGTTGGCGGTCCAGCCCGACAGGCCGAGGGTGAAGCGCAGGCCCCCGAAATCGACCACCGCGAAGCTCGGCAGCCCGGTGCCGAGGAGGTGCAGCCGCACCGCCCGGGCGAGCGGCAGGGTCCGGGCCAGGATCGCGAGGCGGCGCCGGCCCCACAGGCGGATCTCCGCGGCTTCGCCCCCGCGGTAGAGCGAGCGCCGGAAGGTCAGCCGCTCGTTCCAGGGCTCGATCAGCACGCTCACCGGCCGGCCGGGCTCGAGCAGGAACCGCAGGGCGCGCGGGCCGTGGCGCTCCCGGCGCGCGGCGAGGCGGGTCAGGATCGCGTGCATGTCGACCGAGTGCAGGTCCACCACGTGGGCGGGCTGCGCCATGGCGCTCGACACCTGCAGGAAGCCCCGCATCCAGGAATCGGGCAGCTCGATCTTGTCCTCGCGATAGGCGGCCTCGCCGGAGGTCTGGACCGCGAAGCCGGTCGGGTCGATCGCCAGCTCGGTGTCCCGGTAGCTGCGGATCTTCTGGAACTCGTCGTAGAGGGCGTGGCTGTAGTCGATGTTGGTCGTGCCGCAGGCCATGTCGCCGATCCGCGCGAACGTCTCGTGGTCGCAGGACAGGCGCCCGTAGCTCGATCTCGTCGAGGCTGAACGCCTCGAAGAAGATCTCGTCCGGATGGACCGTGATGACCGGGTCGAGGACGATCCAGGCGTCGAGATTCTCCTTATAGAGGTAGTCGAAGTATCGCTTCCGCGCGTTGTAGAACGGCCGCATCACGGCGTCGGAGCGGGCCGCGATGTCCCGGCTCTCGGCGCGCAGGCTGTCCTTCTCGGCGAGGAGCTCCTGCTCGTGGGCCTGGAGCCACGCGAAGTAGGCGGTGCGGTCCTTCGGCTTGAAGCGCAGGTCCGACACGACGACGTGGTGCAGGGCGGAGATCGCCTCCCGGAACGGCAGGTGCCGCGCCACCGTCCCGGCGAAGTAGGTCGGCTCGCGCAAGGTATCGGGGACGAAGCCGAGCCGGGTCGCGTCCGCGTCCGAGACGGCCCGGCTCTCGCCGAGGTAGCGATGGACGAAGTTCATCGGGCCTCTTCCGAGACGGAGACCGGTCCCCGCGCCTCCGGCGGGCGCCGGACGAGGGGCACGGCGAGATCGGGATGCGCGTCGGCGACGTCGCGCAGGGCCAGGATCGCGGCGCTGCGGTCCCGGGCCGTGCCGCTCAGGGTCAGGTCGGAGAAGAGCGGCAGCAGCGCCTCGGCGCGGGCGCGGCTGCGCAGGGCCTCGGCCCGGAGGAAGGCGGCCATCCGGTCCTTGGCGACCCGGCCCCGCAGCACCTGCAGCATCACGATGCGGGCGAGGGGGATCAGCCGCCCGAAGGCCGCCTCGCTCGCCACGGCCTGCTCGGTCAGGAGTTCGGTGAGCAGGAGGTGCATCGACGGGGCGGGATGCTCCAAGAGGCGCAAAACCTGCGCCTCCGCGTCCTCGGGCCGGAGCCGGCTGCGCAGGAGATGGCGGGCGAGGGCCAGGACTTCGGGCTTGACGCTGTCGGTGACGACGGCGAGCGCCGCGGGCGTCCAGGCGGTCTCCGGCCAGGCATCGAACAGGCCGCGGGCGAAGGCGAGGGTGTCGGGCCAGTCGCTCTCCACGAGGAGCACGGCCTCGGCCGCCGCGGCCTGGAACCGGGCCGGATCGGCCGCGAAGGCCGCCATCGCCCAGTCCCGCACCGATTGGTACGGGTGGCCGCCGAGGCGGGCGATCTGGCGGACGCTGAGGGCCTCGGCGTGCCGGTCGGGCAGGAGGGCGGCGCCGAGGCGGCGGGCGCCGTCGGCGCGGGCCTGCAGCAAGCGCCACAGGGTGCCGTCGTCGAGGGCGGCGCATTCCCCGGCAGGGCCACGCGCAGCAGGGCCACGACGTCGGCGGCGTAGGCGTCGTCGGGCGCCGCGCGGAACAGGCTGCCGATCAGCTCCCGGGCAAGGCGGGGGCGAGATCCGGATCCGCCGCCGCGAGTCGCGCCACCAGGGGCCGGGCCGCCTGCCGGACGGCGCTGCCGGGTCCGCCGGCGAAGGCGACGACCCGGTCCGCGTAGGACCCGAGCCGCGCGTCGTCGAGGCGCGCCAGCAGGGCCAGGGCGGCGACCCGGATGTCCTCGGATTCCGCGCCGATCAGCGCGTCCCAGCTCTCCGGCGGCAGGCCGGCGGCCCTGGCTTTGGACTGCGCCAGGAGGGCGAGGCCGGCGGACCGGACCGCGGCGGCCGGGTGGGCGATCAGGGCGGCGGCGGTCTCGGACGCGACCGGCAGGTCGCGGTCCGGCCACAGGAGGGGCAGGGCGGCGCGCAGGCCCCGGATCGCAGCCGTCGCGGCCGCGTCGGGCTCCGCCGGCATCGCCCGCAGCCACGCCACCAGCCGCGCGACCAGGGGCGCCGCGAGCCCGGGGAACAGCGCCCGGGCGAGGCCGGGGAGGGCCGCCTGCACGTCCGGCTCCGGGCTCGTGAGCAGCGCGGCGGCGAGGTCGGGGTTCGACCAGGCGACCGGCGCCCCGGCCGCGAGGCGCCGCAGGGCCAGCGCCCGCGCCTCCGGCAGCGCCGCGGTCAGCAGCGCCGCCACCAGGGCGGCGAGGTCGGCGGGGTCGGCGATCCCGGCGGCGAGGCGCGCCTGGGCGGTCTGGAAGGCGAAGGTCCGCACGGCGTCGTGCGGCGCACCCAGGAGGCGCCCGATCGCGGCGGCGTCCAAGGCCGCGCAGGCCCGCGGATCCGCGCGCAGCACCCGCAGGCCCAGCCGCGCCACCGGCTCGACCCTCCCCTCCGCGGCGAGGCGGAGCGCCAGGTCCGGGCGGGCGCTCCAGAGGTCGGGGAAGGCCTCGTCGCGCCGGTCGGGATCGATGGCGCCGGTCTCCAGGAAAGTCAGCGAACCCGTCCGCGGCCGGGCCTCCGGGGCGTGGCGGTACAGGAGCTGGCTCGCCGTCCAGTTGCGGCCGAGCGGTCCCCGTGCCCGCGCCTGCCGGCCCCAGGTCCCGTCCGGCTTCCGCCCCCAGGCGGTCCAGCGGGTCGGGGGATCGAGATCCTCCGGCCCGAGGGCCAGCAGGAAGCCCGCCGCCAGCGCGGCGAAGGCCGGGTCCCCGACGGCGCCGCGCTTACGCAGGGCGCGCCAGATCCGTCGCTTCATGTAGGCGCGGGTGGCGGTGGACAGGCCGAGCCGCGCCTCCGGGCCGCGGCGCGCCGCGTCCACCGCGACGTAGCGCCGGAGGTCGGGGACGTAGGCGTGGCTCCGGCCGGCCCGGTACATCGCCTGCGCGGTCTCGAAGCGCTGGGCGGCGGCGCCAAACAGGGCGGCATCGTCGGCCATCTCGGCATGCTTGAACAAGGCGCCGCAGGCCGATCAGGTAGGGTGGCCGGACCGGCAGGCGGAGGAGGGCGGCGCAGAGCGTCGCGTGCAGGCCGGGCGAGGCCTGCGCGAGCCGGCCGAGCGCCACCAGGGCGGGGCCGACCCGGCCCGGATCGTGCCGGGCGAGGCCGTCGAGCGCCCCGCAGAGCCCGTCGACGTCGCCGGCCTCAGCCGGCCGGGCGACCATGCCGGGCAGGTCCGGCTCGGCCTCCAGCGGGCGGTAGGCCCCGGTCAGCGGGGCAGCGAGGGCGAAGCGGGCGAGGTCGCGGACCACGCTGCCCGATGCGTCGGCGGCGATCGCCGACAGGACAGGACCGGCCTCCGCGCCCGCCGCCCGGGCGAGCGCCCAGACCAGGGCGTAGCTCGCCCGCGCCGGGCCGAGGGTCCGCGCCAGGGCGATCAGATCCGGGGCGGCCGCGGCCAGCCGCAGCTCGCCGATGCGCCAGAGCAGGCGGTCGCGGTCGCGCTCGGACCAGCTCTGGTGCAGGCAGGCGGAGAGCCGCGCCCGCAGCACCGCCGCGCGGCCATCGGCCGTCGCCTCGGCGGCGGCCGGCTCCGGGCCGTCGACCCGCCGGTAGCCGCCGTTGATCTTCGAGACGACCACGCTGTCGAACACCCGGGCGGCTGCCTCGGCGGTCACGGGCTGGGGCGTCTTGGAGCCCTCGCGCAGGGTCGCGCCGCGCCGGCCGTAGCGCGTGTTGACGAAGTAGCGCTCGGGCGTCCCAAGGGCCTCGTTCTCGATCAGATCGACGACGTAGACCTTGTCGGAGGTGGCGTCCCGCAGGTGAAGGCGCGCGGAGCGGACGACCCTCATGCCACCCCGTCGGCATGCGGGCCGCGCACCGTCGGACCGGCCTGCGCGGCCGTGACGGGTCGGACCGGGCAAGCCGGGGGGCGGGTTGGGGTACGCCTGTGCGGTGATCGACGGATCCGCGCATCCGGGCTCCTCGCGAAACGACCGGGACGGGACGGCCTGCAGATCGCGGCGCCCGATGCCGCGGCAGCCTGCCCCAGGGCGCCGGACAGGGCAACCGCGTCACGGCAGGTTCCGGGATCCGCACGCAGGACGGCGGCCGGGAAAACAGCCCCGGTGCAGGGAGCGCCATCGCGACCGCCGCGCCGGCTCCGTCCACGTCACCTGCGGCCAACGGAGCATGCCCGCGCACGCGCGTCGCCCTCAAGCGTCACCGTGGATCGGCGGCCCGGCGCAATCGTCGGATCCGGCCGCGCAACGGCGGACAGTCCAGATCAGGTGGATCGACCAGGATATCCTACATCGATACCAAGCAGAGCATCAGGATCGCCATTTCGAAGACGATCCATCCGCCGAAAACGACGATCAACTCCCAGTCCCGTCTCTCGTTGTTCTTCGTCGAAGCGTACATGCTCGACCTCCCCGCGGAACCCGACGGTCCGCAAGCGATTTCACTCGGCAGGATGGAATGCAACGCTGATCAATATTCAACCAGAACCCGCGACGGATTGCAATTCCTCACATCGCCGTAGGAGAACGGATAAATCAATACATCGCCGCGGCGATCGCCGCGATCGCACCATCTTCAAGATGGGAATATCGCAACGCAGCAAGTATTGTCCGACGGCACCACGCCGGCCCCGACCGGGCTCCATCCGTCCCCGTCACCCCAGGATGCCCAACGCGGCGTGCCCCGCGCCGGCTCGCCGAGGGTCGAACGGCGCTCGGGGGAGCGGCGCAGGCGCCGGGGCGGCACGCCGCTCGGGCGCACCCGTCATCCCGCCGTCATCGGGCTGGCCTAGGGCCGCCCCTCCCATTCCTGCGACCGGCTGCGCTCACCCGATGGATTGGCTTGACCTGCCCGACGACCTCTACCCCTCGGCGGATTCCGACGCGAGCCGGATGCGGCTGTACATCGCCGCCGCACTGATCGCGATCGGCGCCGTCGGCCTGCTCGGCGGGATGCTGCACATCCTGCCGGCCTGACGGGCCGCGGGATCGTCGCCGACGTCACCGGCCTGGATGTCGGGCAGGAAGCCGTCCACCTCCCGCTTCACGTTCAGCGCCTGGGTCGCCAGGGCCGCCGCCGCGTTCAGCACCTGCGCGGCGGCCGTGCCGGTCTCGCCCGCGGCGGCCAGCACCCACGCCACGCGGGTCGACACCTTTTGCGTGCCCCGCGCCGCCGCGCCGCCATTGCGCGAGATCTCACCCGTGGCCGCCGTCTGCTCGACCACCGTCGCGGCGATCGCGCCGCTGATCTCGTTGATGTTCACGATCGTGCGCGCGATCAGCTCCAGGCGGCGCGCTGCGTGTATCGCCTGTTGGTAAAATTTTTCTGGTAAAACGATTACCCGCCAATACAAGCGAAAATCATAGCAATAAAAACAAATCCTGCGTAGATCGCGGTCGGGTATATGTACGCTCATGACCGCATCTCACGATGTCTTCATATCGCCTGACACAGTCTATTTCGTAGCTGTCGAGGAATATAGGTAGCGTCAGACTTGCGACCGCATCTTTGGCGGAAGCGTAATCTAATTATCGCTGCACTCTTTAGACCGGCCCCGCATTCGAGCGGGGCCGGTTCATCCGTGACGCTGGAATTCGATCCGTATCCGCCGTGGATCGCGACTTGGTGTGGATCAGTGCCGCGGCGCCTCCCGGTGCCCCCCGGATCCGGCCCGAGCCGGGCAGCCGGAGCCGCCGGCCCGCCCGAACCGCGCGTAGAGCGCGGGCAGCACCACCAGGGTCAGCAGGGTCGCGCTGATCAGGCCGCCGATCACCACGGTGGCCAGCGGCCGCTGCACCTCCGCGCCCGTGCCGGTGGCGAGGGCCATCGGCACGAAGCCCAGGGACGCGACCAGCGCGGTCATCGCCACGGGCCGCAGCCGGGTGAGGGCGCCCGCGCGGATCGCCGCCCGCAGGGGCCGGCCCTCGGCGACGAGCTGCTTGATGAAGGTCAGCATCACGAGACCGTTCAGGACCGCCACCCCCGAGAGGGCGATGAACCCGACCGCCGCCGGCACCGACAGCGGCATTCCCCGCAGCCACAGGGCGGCGATGCCGCCGGTGAGCGCCAGCGGCACGGCGGAAAACACCAGGAGCGCGTCCCGCGCGCCGCCCAGCGCCGAGGTCAGCAGCAGGAAGATCAGGAAGAAGCAGACCGGCACCACCACGGCGAGGCGCGCCTGCGCCGAGGCGAGGTTCTCGAACTGTCCGCCCCAGGTCAGGAAGGCGCCGGCCGGCAGCGTCACCTGCGCGGCGACCTTGGCCTGCGCCTCCGCCACCAGGGAGCCGATGTCGCGCCCGCGGACATTGGCGGTGACCACCACCCGCCGCCGGCCGTTCTCGCGGCTGATCTGGTTCGGCCCCTCGCTGACCGAGAACTGCGCCACCTGCCGCAGGAGCACGGAGGCGGCCCGGCCGTTCGCCCCCGGGGGGAGCGGGACGGGCAGGTTCTCCAGGGCCTCCCGGTCCTCGCGGACCTGGTCGGTCAGGCGCACGACGATCGGCACGCGCCGGTCGCCCTCGAACACGGTCCCGGCGTCCCGGCCGCCCATGGCGGCGCCGATCACGTCCTGGATCGCCCCGGTGCTGAGGCCGAGCCTCGCCGCCTCGGTCCGGTCGATCTTGATCTCGAAGACCGGCAGGCCGGCGATCTGCTCGACCTTCACGTCGTCGGCGCCCTCGATGCCCCGCAGGATCGCGGCGATCCTGTTGGCGGTCTCCAGCATCGGCTCGAAGGCGTCGCCGAACACCTTGACGGCGAGGTCGCCCCGGGTCCCGGCGAGCAGCTCGTTGAAGCGCAGCTGGATCGGCTGGGAGAACTCGTAGACATTGCCGGCGAGCTCGCTCAAGGACGCCTCGATCCGCTCCTGCAGCGCGGCCTTCGACAGGCCCGGGTCGGGCCAGTCCGCCTGCGGCTTGAGCATCACGAACGTGTCGGAGGAGTTCGGCGGCATCGGGTCGGTGGCGACCTCGGCGGTGCCGGTCTTCGAGAACACGTAGGCGACCTGCGGGAACTCGGCGATCGCCCGCTCCACCTTGAGCTGCATCGCCTGCGACTGCGTCAGGGAGGTGGACGGGATCCGGGTGGCGTTCCAGGGCGATGCTCTTCTCGTCGAGCTGCGGGATGAACTCGGTCCCGAGCCGGGCGGCGAGCAGGCCGGCGCCCGCGAGGAGGAGGAGCGCCGCCCCGACGAACGGGGCGGGCGCCCGGATCGCCGCGGCGAGGACCGGCCGGTAGAGCGCCTTCAGGCCGCGCATCAGCGGGTTGTCGGCCTCGGTGACGCGGCCGGTGAGGGCGATGGCGATCAAGGCCGGGACGAAGGTCAGCGACAGCACGAAGGCCGCGGCGAGAGCCAGGATGACGGTCAGCGCCATCGGCTGGAACATCTTGCCCTCGACTCCCGTGAAGGTCAGGAGCGGTACGTAGACCAGGATGATGATCGCCTGCCCGTAGAGGGACGGCTTGATCATCTCCTCGGCCGAGGCCCGCACTGTCTCCAGGCGCTCCTCCAGGTGGAGGGCGCGCCCGAGGGCGTGCTGGCGGTCGGCGAGGTGGCGGAGCGCGTTTTCGGTGATGATTACCGCCCCGTCGACGATGAGCCCGAAATCGAGCGCCCCGAGGCTCATGAGGTTAGCCGAGATCCTGCCCTCGACCATCCCGGTCACGGTCATCAGCATGGCGATCGGGATGACTAGTGCGGCGATCAGCGCCGCCCGGATGTTTCCGAGCAGCAGGACGAGGACGACGATCACGAGGGCCGCGCCCTCGGCGAGGTTCCTCGCCACCGTCCGGATCGTGGCGTCGACCAGCTGCGTCCGGTCGAGGACCGTCTGGACCACAATGCCGGGGGGCAGGGCGCGCCGGATCTGGTCCAGGCGCGCGCCGACGGCCGTCGCCACCGTGCGGCTGTTCTCGCCGATCCGCATCAGGGCGGTGCCGATGACGGTCTCCCGCCCGTCCTCGCTGGCCGAGCCGGTGCGCAGGTCGCGCCCGATCCGCACGGCGGCGACGTCGCGGATCCGCACCGGCACGCCGCCGCGGCTGGCCACCACCACGTCGGCGATCGCCTCGGGGCTCTCCAGGCGGCCGGCCGCGCGCACCACGTAGCTCTCGCCGTTATCCTCCAGGTAGCGGGCGCCCTGGTTGGCGTTGTTGGCCTGGAGCGCCCGGGCGACGTCCGCGAAGGACAGGTCGAGGGCGGTGAGCTTCGTCGGGTCGGGCTGGACGTGGTACTGCTTCTCGAAGCCACCGATCCCGTCGACGCCGGCGACGCCCGGAACCGACTTGATCTGCGGCCGGATGATCCAGTCCTGGACCGTGCGCAGGTAGGCGACCTGCTCCAGATCCGATCCCAGGGTCTGGCCCTCCGGGGTGCGGTAGCTGCCGTCCGGCTGCCAGCCCGGCTGCCCCGAAGGCACGACCGTACGCTCCGCCGGCGGCGCGTACCGGACCGACCACATGGTGATCTCGCCGAGCCCCGTGGAGATCGGACCCATCCGCGGCTCGACCCCGGAGGGCAGGTCCTCCCGGGCCTGGGCGAGGCGCTCGGCGACCTGCTGGCGGGCGAAGTAGATGTCGAGGGTCTCGGCGAAGACCGCGGTGACCTGCGAGAAGCCGTTGCGCGACAGCGAGCGGGTGTACTCGAGGCCCTTGATGCCGGCGAGGGCCGTCTCCACCGGGTAGGTGACCTGCCGCTCGACGTCGGCCGGCGACAGGGACGGGGCCAGGGTATTGATCTGCACCTGGTTGTTGGTGATGTCGGGCACCGCGTCGATGGGGAGCCGCGTGAGCGCGGCGGCGCCGAAGCCCGACGCCAGCAGCACGAGGAGCAGCACCAGCCAGCGCTGGCGAACCGAGACGGCGAGGATGCGGCTGATCATGGCGCGATCCTCAATGATCGTGGTCGGCGTCGGCCTTGCCGAGCTCGGCCTTCAGCAGGAAGGTGTTGCCGACCGCGATCTCGGCGCCGGCCTCGAGCCCGGCGGTGACCTCGTGGGATTCGTCGTCGGACCGGCCGAGGGTGACCGGCCGCTTCTCGAACCCGTCCGGATTGCGCACGAAGACGACGCTCCGGCCCTCGATCGTCTGGACGGCCGCCTTGGGGATCCGGACCGGGACCACGTCCTGCGCGATCTCGACCTCGGCGGTGACGAAGGTGCCGGGCCGCCACGCGAGGTCGGGGTTCGGCAGGGCGACGATCACCCGGGCCGATCGCGTGTCGGCGTTGAGGAAGGGGCTCACGAAGATCACCCGCCCCTCCGCGCGGTTCTCGGCATCGCCCGACCGGGCGGGCGTGACCGTCACGCGGGCGCCCTCCCGCACCTGGGCGAGGTCGAGGGTCGGCACCGACAGCTCGATCCAGACCGTCGAGAGGTCCGCCACCGTGTAGAGGTCCGCCGGGTCGCCCTCCTTGCCGACCGCCGTGCCGACATCGACCTTGCGCTCGACGATCCGGCCGGCGAGGGGCGTGCGCAGGGGGTAGCGGCGCAGGGTTGACTGGTTGGGGGTCGCCTCGTCGCGCTTCTGGGCGGCGGCCACCTCGGCGGCGTCGAGACCGAGCGCCGAGAGCTTCTGTCGGGCGAGGTCGACCCGGAGCCGGTTCTCCAGATAGGCGGCGCGCGCGGTCTCGAAGGCGGCCTCCGAGGCGCTGCGCGAGGCGAGCAGCTTCTGCTGGCGCTCGAAGTTGATCGTCTGCAGCTCGGCCTGGACCTGGGCGGTGAGGTACTCGCTCTTGGCGTCGGCGACCTCGCGGCTGTCGAGGATGGCGACGACTTCGTCCTTCTGCACGGTGTCGCCCAGGCGCTTGCGCATCTCCGCCACGGTCCCGACCACCCGGGCCGGGACGCGGGCGATCCGGTCGGTGTCGGGGGTGATGGTGCCGGGCACGAGGAGGTGGCGCGCCAGCGTGCCGCCTGCGACGCGGCGGGTGGTGATGTCCTGGCCCGTCACTTGGTCGGGCCGCATCCGGATCGTCGGTTCCGCATGGGCCTCGCCGTCACCGGGGGCGTGTTCGCCGTGCGCGTGATCGTCCGACGCCGCCGGCCAGGTCCGAGCCCGATCCGGATCGGGGCCCTCCCCGGCCGCAGGCGGTCTGGAGAGGCCGGCGGCGGCGAGGATCTGCCGGAGGAAGTCGGGCAGTGCGGTAACGGCGACGCCGACGGCGATGCCGGCGGCCAGAAGGGCCGCGGACAGGAGGAGGCGCATGGGAAAGCTGCTCGGCCGGGACGGCGGGCGGCCGCGTGCGGCGGTCCCGGAGGGTCCCGTTCAGGTGTTGCGTGAGGGCGAACCCGGAGCCGGTCCGGCGTCCGGGCGGGACGCCGCCCGCGGGCGGCGTCGGCTCACGCGCGGGGAGGCCGCGGCAGCCGGTCGGGACTGACGGAGGGGCGGCCCTGGGCGAGGGCGCCTGGCACGTGCCGGCCCGGGACGGCCGGGGGCGCGACATCGGTCGCCTCCAGCCGGGCGGCCTGATGGCAGCCGCAATGGCGGTGCTCGCCGAGGCCGGGATCGGCATCCGTGGACGCGGCCGGTGCGTCGAGGACCGGCGGTCCCTCGCTGCGGCTGTGATGCCCGCCCCCATGGAAGGCGAGATCCGCCGCGAGGCCGACGCCGGGCGCGGCGACGGTCAGCGTCAGGACGAGCGCCAGCAGGGCCGCCACGAACGCCCGCCAGCCGCGCACCCCGGCCGGGCGCCTATGCCGAACCCCGAAGGTCATCGCGGCCCTTATGGGCCATCCGGGGCCGAGGACACAAGCGCCGCAGGCCGAGCCCGCTCAAGCCGCCAGCTTCAGAACCCAGTCGTAGAACTCCGCCCACGTGTCGGTCCGGGCCGGCGGCACCGCCGCAGACCCAGCCTCGGCGGACCCAACTTCGGCAGACCCAACTTCAGCAGACTTGGCCGCCTCGGTCTGGGCGCGGACGTCCCGGGGGGCGCAGCCGAACTCGGCGCGGAAAGCCTGGGTGAAATGCGCGGGACTTTCGAACCGCCAGCGATACGCCACGTCCGCGATGCGGGCGAAGCGCCCGTCCCCCGTGGCGAGGTCGCGGTAGGCGCGCGCGAGCCGGCGTTGGCGGATGTAGCCGGATACGCCGCCGAGGGGGACGAACAGCCGGTACAGGGCACTGCGCGAGACGCCGAAACGGCGCCCGATGGTCTCGGCACTCAGGTCGGAGGTGGACAGCTCGGCCTCGATGAACCGCCGGATGGCGAGGAGGAGGGGTGCCCGCTCGGGCAGGTGGACGCCGCGCTCCTCGTCCCGCGGCAGGCTCAGGGCCGCGGCGCCGAGCAGCGCCGCCGTGGCCTCGGCCGCCGCAGCGGCCTCCGGATCCGAGAACCCGGTCGCGTGCGCGCTGAGGGAGCGCAGATGGTCGTTGATCATCCGGCCGAACGGGGTCGCCCCCGGATCACGGCCCCGTGCAGGGCGTCGAGTGCACTCTCCCGGGCGCCGAACAGCGGGCGCGGCAGTACCACCGTCACGGCCTCGTAATCCGTCGAGGCCGCGGAGAGCGGGCGCGAGAGGTCGAGGATGCAGATGTCACCCGGCGCGCAGTCCTGCTCCCGCCCACCGATCGCGAGCCGGGATTGCCCGGACACGCGCATGTGCGCGACGATGTGGTCGACGCCCATCCGGGCCACCAGGGCGGGCTCGCGCACGAAGCGGAGTCCCGAGGCGCGCGCGCTCTGCAGACGATCGCGGTGCCGAGGTGCCGAACCCGGGACTCGCCGCGGAAGTCGGACAGGTCCTCCTTGCGGATCGTGAAGTCCCAGAACGGCGCGACCGCATCGCGCCAGTCGTCGGCCTGACGCGGGCCTGGACTCTCACCCGTGAGTTGCAGGATCGGCTTCGGTTGCATCGCCCGTGTAACGGTCCCGGACCGCGCGCAGCGCCGGTCCTGCGTTAGTATGGCGATTCTAGCTGCTTAGAACAGAGGCACGCCGTTCCAATCAGCGGACTCTGGGCCTCACGGCGACCTCTGGGCCTCACGGCGACCTCTGGGCCTCACGGCAGGGGTTTGCGCCTCGGATCGTCGCCCTGCGTCGGACAGGGTCCCGATACAGAAAGTCCCGCGGACCGGAGGGCCGCGGGACGGAAGTTGCACGGTTGTGAGGATCCGGACCTGCCGCCGTGATGGTTAACCGTCGGTTACCGCCCGCTCGGCGCCGCGCCGCTGCCGGTGGCGCCGTTGCCGGTGCTGCTGTCGCCGGCCGGGGCACCGGGCGACGAGGTGTTACCGTTGGGCGTGCTCTGCGCGGCGGCCATCCCGGCGCTGCCGGCGACGAGGGCGAGGGCGAGCAGGGCGGATTGAACGGTTCGGCTGGTCATGGCTCTCCTGAATCCCGATCGGGTTCTCGATGTGCCGGCCCATACCGGCGTCCCTCGGGGAACCGTCGCCGCCCCTTCCTGTTCCCGGCTGGCCAATCCGCCGCGGGCTTGGCCGGCCGGCGTCAGGACAGGTGAGCCGGCTCCCGTTCCGCCGGGAACTCCCGGACGGGCCCCCAGCTTGTCCGGATATCGAGCCCGTGAGCGTGGCGTGACAGTGTTCCGGATCACGCAGGTCGCGACGGGGGCGATCCTCTGGATCGGTTCGGCGCGGGATTCCCGCGCGGCCCTGGACGCGATGGCGCGCGCAGCCGGCTTCCGCGATCGCAGCCGGATCCCGACCCTCCTGCGGGCCGGCGGCCTCCACATCGCGGGCGTGGAGGCCTGAGTCCCGCCGCGCCCGCCGACGCCTCGGAGGAGGACCATGACCAAGCTGTTCATCGCGCAGGTGCGGGACGCCGCAGGCGAGCGTCCCCTCGTGACGGTTCGGGCCGAAGCCGAGGGCGAGGCGCGCCTGTTCCTGACGGCGGCCTATCCGGAGGCCGAGATCGCCCACGTCGCCGAACCCGGCGAGTGGACGAGCAACGCCGATACCGGATCCCGGGCCGGCGACATCCGCGAGCATCCCGGCGTCAGGTGGCAGCCTCCCTCGCGCCTTGGGGGCTGAGCCTTGAGGGCTGCGCCTTGGGGGCTGAGACCCGTTCGCCCGGACCGGCCGCCGCGGCCCGGCACGCGCCGGGTTGAACCGGTCGTGTGCAGACAAGGGGCGATTGCCGACAATTGGAGTGACGCCCTTCACGCGCCCTCAGGGCCGCGCGCCGAGAGTGCGGCATGAGTTCCGGCGATCCGACACCCCGCCTGTTCGCGGCCGCAGCCTCCCTCACCGGCACCGGGATCCTGATGTGCCGGACCGAACCGTCCTGGGACGGGATCCTGATCGGCTTGCTCTGCCTCGGCCTCTGGGCGCTCGGCACCTTCGCGGCGCGGCCGATGCGCCCCATGGTGCCCGCACCGCCCCGTCGTCGGCCGATCGTGCTGGAGGCGGTGGTGGTCGAGACGCCCCGGTATCCGCTCGAATTGCTGCCCGCGCCGCGGCCGTCGGCCGGCGGTAGCGGCAGGGCACCTCCCTCCCGCCTGCCGGACGTGCCGACGCATCGGCAGCGCGTGGTCGAGCGCTACACGCGCCAGCGCCGCTAGGAGCATCGATCCGAACGCGCGCGTCCGCGACGGTTGGAAGATTAAGGCCTCGGGGTCAGGCGCAGGGTCGACGTGACCGCTTCCGAGCCCGAGGGCGCGACGGCTCCCGCACCGCACGGCCCGCCGCCGATCCGGGGCTCGGCGTGGCCGTCCCGGGCGCAGGCTCCGGCCGCCGCGATCGCCGACCCACACCGAGACCGTCCGCGAACCCGATGAATCTGGTATGGAGCACGGTCGAAGCGTCGAACCGAGGAGGGGTGAATGGACCGCGGCATCCCCACCATCCGGATCGGCGCACAGCCAGCGCCCAGGATCCCGCTTCGCGGCCCGGGCGCCGCGCCGAACCCCGACAGGCCGGGAGATCAGCATGGCCCCGCCTGAGACCCCGGTGCCCTACCGGCTGCAATGCATCGTCCACCGGGAAAGCGCCGGCGGCATCATCATCCACGACGAGACGCTTCCCGGCCTCACCGAGGCGGCGGTGGTCGCCGCCGCGAAGGCGCGATTCGCGCAGCTGCGCGCCAACCGGTCGGGCTCGGCGGCCCTGCGGGATCCGGCCGGCCGGGTGGTCTGGTCCGCGCGCCAGAACACACCGCCCCCCAGCGCGCCGGCCGATCCGCCTTAGAGCCCCGAACGGGAGCGGTCAGGTGAGGCGCTGCGGCTCCAGATCGATCACCGGTCCGCCCACGTCGAAGTAGTCGCCCTCGAACGGGAGCGCCGGATCCGGCTCGTCGGCGTCCCGCCGTCCGAGCGGCAGGAGCGCGGACAGCATGCCGAGGCAGAGCGCGCCGGCAACGCAGGCAACCAGGATCGCGATGCTCATGACGGGACCCTCGGGCGCGGCGTGCAGCGGCGGCATCAGGCACCGACAAGGTTAAGGCCCGGTTCCCGCCCACCCCACGCGGAATCGCCCCCGCGGGCGGCGTGCCCTCACCGCCGCGCGGGCTCCTTGTCCTGCTGCCGATCGACCTCGTCGCGCAGGCCGTGGCCGGCCATGAGGATCTCGGCCATGAAGGCGCCGATCGCCGCCACGGTGCAGACCAGCGCAGCCCCGAAGCAGGCGAACAGGATCGAGGCGGTCGCCGCGTCGCGCAGCGCCCCGACGAACAGGGTCAGCACCGCCAGGCCGATCAGGCCGCCACCCAGCGAGGCCAGGACCACGGCCACATCCAGCACGAAGGAGCGGCGGCGCAGGAAGGTCAGGCGGCGGGCGAAGCGGGCCGCCTCGCCCGCGGTCACCCTGGCGGACTCCGCCGAGAGGCTGTCGACCTTGTCGGAGATCCGGCCGAGGCGGGTGGAGAACACGTTCAGCAGCGTCGCCAGTGCCGAGAGCAGGAACGCCGGCGCGAGCGCCACCTGAATGATGTGCGCGATGCTGTCGGGCTCGGTCGAGCTGATGGAGAATCCGAACATCGGCGCCTACGCCCGGGACCGCGTCGCGTCCGGACGGCGGCCGCCCCCGTCCCGGACGGAGGCGCGCGAAGGCCTCGAGCCCGGTCCGGTCAGCACGGGAGATCCCCAGCCCGCCGGTACGGGCGCGCCGCGGGGCGCGGGACCGCACGGTCGGGAGCGGACGCGTCGGCCCCGTGCGCCGCCGTCCCGGGGGCCGGCCTGTCCGGCAGGGCAACGGGGTCCATGTGCGTCTCCTGACATCCCCACGATGACGTGGCCGGCACATAGGGCCGGCGGCGGGCCGGGACAGGCGCGGTCGCCATGCCGGCGCGGACGCAGGGCGGCATCTTCTCCACAGGCCTGAGGAACCAGGTCGCCCCGGCTCGCCCGCGACGGGGACGGGTGCGAGATCTGCCGTTTCCCCGCGATCGATCCCGCCGCGAGACCACGGCAGGAGTCACGGTCGCCGGTCCAAGACGGGGATCGGATCGGACCCCGATCCGACCGCCCAGACCTGCCGTCGGCAGTCGCCGGGTCTGGGCGGCGACCGCGGCCGCCCGGCGGAAGGCGGGTCCGATGCCGTCCCGAAGCACGGGAACCCCTGCCTGCGACACGAAACAGCCGAGGCGGCCCGCACCGGGGGGCGGTCGTAAATTAATGTTAACCCCTCGCAGGGCTGCCGGCGGGCTTGCGGGCCGGCCGCTGGTAGGATCTAGTGCCGATCGAAGCTTCCTGGTTGGTCCTGGGAACGTTCACGAACGAACTGACGCCCCGTCCGCACCCGCGCGACGGGGCATTTTGTTTCCGGAGACACTCGGATAGTAATTTTCGTCTGCGCATCGACCGATCAATTCCGTGATGTGCTCCAACGCACCCGACCGTTCCGGCCCGAAAGCCCGATTCCGGGCTGTTGCAGCGCTGCACTATCGCTCCCGCACATCCTGACGTCCTGTCCGCCCCGCACACATCCCGCACAACGGGAGACAGAGGACCAGATGATCAAGAAGCTTCTTCTCGCGAGCGCCGCCGCGGCCCTCCTCACCGGCGCCGCCTCGGCCGCCGACCTTCCGCGCCGGGCGGCTCCGCCGCCGGTGTTCACCCCGGTCCCGGTGTTCACCTGGACGGGCGCCTACTTCGGTATCAACGCCGGCTACGCCTTCGACGCCAGCAGCCGCTCCACCGGCAACAGCTTCGGCGTGCCGTTCCCCTACGCCGCCCCCGGCACCGTCGCCACCTTCCGCAACAGCAGCCAGGACGGCTTCTCCGGCGGTGGCCAGATCGGCTACAACTGGCAGCTGACCCCGGGCAACGGCGTCGTGTTCGGCGTCGAGGCCGATGCCCAGTACCTCGACTTCGGCCGTAACCGGAACAGCGCCTTCATCAATGGCGCGCTGGCCCCCGGCTACTACGTCACCGACCCGCGCGGCCTCTCCAGCCTCGACTTCTTCGGCACGGTGCGCGGCCGCCTCGGCTACGCCTTCGACCGCACCCTCGTGTACGGCACCGGCGGCTTCGCCTACGGCTCGGGCAGCGCCGACCGCTCGTTCGGCGGCTACGCCGGCAACGACAGCTTCCGCACCGGCTGGGCCGTCGGCGGCGGCATCGAGTACGCCCTGCCCACCGAGTCGTTCCTGAACTTCTTCCGCTCCTCGGCGGTGACGCTCAAGGTCGAAGGCCTGTACGTCAACCTCGACCGCAACACCCGCAACCAGGGCGCGCTCGTCGTCAACGCCGCCAACAACTTCCCGGTCGTCTACAGCGGCGTCGGCCGCCGCTCCGACGAGTTCGCCGTCGTCCGCGCCGGCCTGAACTACAAGTTCGGCTCGTACTAAGTACCCCGCGCTGTGGCGCCCCCGCGCCGCGGGGCGCCGTCCCGGTGACCGGGACGGCGCGAGGACCTCTGGACGGACCGCATCCCCTCTCGACCTTGAGCATCCCCAGCCCGATCAAACTGGCCGCTTGAGCCGAGGAGCGTCCCGGGAGCCTCTCCCGGGACGTCTTGCGTCGTGGCCGATGCCGGCCCTTGCCACGCCTCAGGCGCGGACAGCCTGCGCCAGCTGCGCCTTCGACATCCGCGACCGGCCGGGCACGTTCTGCGCGCGGGCCTCGCGCATCAGGGCGGCCTTCGTCGTCCCGGTTTTGCCGGCGCGCGCCGCGGCGGCCTTCTCGGCGGCGGCCTCCGGCTGCTTCGAGAACTGCTTGCCC
Organism: Methylobacterium phyllosphaerae; assembly: GCA_050632685.1. GTDB lineage: Bacteria > Pseudomonadota > Alphaproteobacteria > Rhizobiales > Beijerinckiaceae > Methylobacterium > Methylobacterium phyllosphaerae_A. The sequence continues at coordinate 723,416 of JBOEFT010000002.1, read as the reverse complement.
TTGCGGGTATCGGCCCGTTTCTTCGCCGTGCTGGCGGCGTATTCCGCGTCGGTCAGAGTCTCACGGGCCTTCCTGGGCAGGTAGCGCTCGCCGGTCTTGCCGCTCGCCTGACCCGACTTCGTGCCCCAATCCTCGTCGGTCCATTGCCGGAGATGGTTGTCGGGCGTCTTCTTGCCGGCGTAGCCGCCGCCTTCCTTCTTGTACGCGGCGGTCGCCATCTGCGCCTTGCGCGCCGACCACTGGCCCGGCTTGCCGCCCGCGTCGGAATTCGTGACCTGAGCCTTGACCTTGTCCCACAGCGCGGGGTCGGTCTTCTTGGCGGTTTCAGCCATCGTCGCGCCTCACGAAAACGATCTGGCGGACAACACGAGCCCTGCCGCTCCGTTCCTCGGCGCGTTTCCCTCCGAATGCCGCGATGGCGACCGCCGCGGCGACCCGCGGGGAGGCCGGATTGTTTGTTTCTGGACCATAATGGCTGAGGTCAGCCCGCATTCAGGCCTGATGACCATTCTTCCCCCAGTCGCGCACCCGGGCAGCCCGGCGCGCGACCGAACAGAAGGTCTGAAGATGATGCACGTGAAGATGTACGCGGCCGCCGCGGCCGTCGTCGGCGGCCTCGGCTTGGCCTCCGCCAGCGCGGCGCCCCTGGGACCCGCCGGAGTCGACACGATCACCGGCCCCTCGGCAGTCAGCACCGTCGCCTTCGGCTGCGGTCCCGGATGGGCGCCCGGCCCGTACGGACGCTGCCGGCCGATCTACCGCCGCCCGCGCTTCTACGGCCCGCGCTGCTTCTTCCGCCCGACCCCCTTCGGTCCGCGGCGGGTCTGCCGCTACTGACGCGCCGGGCCGGCGCCGATCCCGGCGCCGGCCCGTCCGCGCGAGACAGGACCGATCCTAGGGCGATCGATCGTTCGAACAGAGGATGCGGGCACGGGACAGGACAGCGACGTTGAGCCGGTCGGGGAGCCACCACGGCGTCTTCGGCTCGACGGAGGTTGAACCGTGATTCTCGTGTTCCTGAAATCCATCCGGAAGAGCCGCGTCGCGGCGCGGAATTTTCGTCTCCTGTCCGCCCTCGACGACGCGATGCTGAGCGATATCGGGCTCGACCGGCGCACGCTCCGCACCTTCTGCGAGAACGGCTGCGCGCACCGGCCGGGGCCGCCGCCTGAGGTGGAGGCCTACGGGACGGCCGTGATGCCCGGTGCCCTCCGGATCGCCTTCCGCTGAGCCGCCCCGAGCCCGGCCGGACCGCTCAGATCTCGATGCAGATCTTGCCGAAGTGTCGGTTGCTCTCCTGGTGGCGGAACGCCGCGACGAGGTCGTCGAGGGGGTAGCGGCTGTCGACCACCGGCCGCAGCCCGCAGGTTTCGATCCCGCGGACCATCTCGATCTGGTGGCGCCGGCTGCCGACCAGGACGCCCTGCAGGCGGATCTGGCGCAGCAGCGCCGGCACCAGCGGCAGCTCGCCCGCCAGCCCCGACAGGATGCCGATCACCGAGATGTGGCCGGCGACGCGCACGGCCGCCATGGACTGCTCCAGCGTCGCCGGCCCGCCGACGTCGAGGACGTGATCGACGCCGCGCCCGTCGGTCAGGCGCCGGGCGGTCTCGCCCCAGGCCGGGTCGGCGCGGTAGTTGATCAGGTGATCGGCGCCGAGCCCGCGCAGGCGCTCCAGCTTGGCGTCGCTGGAGGAGGTGGCGATCACCGTGGCGCCCGCCGCCTTGGCGAATTGCAGGCCGAACAGCGACACGCCGCCCGTGCCCTGCACCAGCACGACGTCGCCGCTCTTCAGGCCGGCATCGGCGTGCAGCGCCCGCCACGCGGTGAGCGCCGCGGTGGTGAGCGTCGCCGCCTCGGCGTGGTCCCAACCCTTCGGGGCGCGGGTGAAGGCGGTGGCCGGCGCGGTGACCCGCGCGCGCGCATAGCCGTCGACGCCGTCGCCCGGCACGGTGGCGAAACCCTCGACCAGGGGCGTCCCCTCGGTCCAGGTCGGGAAGAACGTGCTGACCACCCGGTCGCCCACGGCGAACTCCGCCGCGCCGGGTCCCACGGCCTCGACCTCGCCGGCACCGTCGGACATCGGGACGCGCGGCTCGCTCGGCCCCCAGAGGCCGCTGACGACGGCGTAGTCGTGATAGTTGAGGGAACTCGCCCGCAGGCGGACGGTGATCGCGCCGGGGCCGGGCTCCGGCACCGGCCGCTCGCCGAAGCCGACCTTGTCGAAGCCGCCCCCCGGCTGGACGATCACGGCCCGGGCTGTCAATCCGCTCATGGCGCACCTATCCGTCCGCGGCCGCGGCCGCAGGGGCGGGAAACTGGCAGCCCGCGCGGCCGCCGTCGAGGGGTGGGCCGGTGCGCGCCGGCCCGCATGGGCGCACGACCTTGCCGCCGTCCCGCCCCAGCGGCAGGCTGAGGAATCGCAGGCCGTTCCGAGCAGAACGTTCCGAGGAGGAGAGACCGTGTCGCCCGAGCGCATCGTTTTGGCTGAAAGCATCGCGCCGACAGCATCGAAGGTCTTCGCGCAAGCCGGACTTCGCGACATCCGGCCCGTTCCGCGTGCCCTCGAAACCGACGATGCCCGTGACCTTGCCGGCGCCACCGTCCTGGGCATCCGCTCCCGTACGCAGGTCACCGCCGCGCTTCTCGACGCCCTGCCGGACCTGACCGCCATCGGCTGCTTCAGCGTCGGGACCAATCAGGTCGACCTCGAGACGGCGCGCGCAAGGGGCCTGCCCGTCTTCAACGCGCCGTTCTCGAACACGCGCAGCGTCGCCGAACTCACGATCGGCGAGATCGTGATGCTGCTCCGGCGCATCGTGCCGCGCTCGGTCGCGGCGCATGCCGGCGGCTGGGACAAGTCGGCCACCGGCGCCTTCGAGGTGCGCGGCAAGACGCTGGGCATCGTCGGCTACGGCAATATCGGCGCGCAGCTCTCGAACCTCGCCGAGGCGATGGGCATGCGCGTCATCTTCTTCGATCTCACCGACAAGCTGCGCCACGGCAACACCGAGCCGGCCGAGAGCTTCGAGGCCCTGCTCGCCGCCAGCGACGTGGTCAGCCTGCACGTTCCGGAGACGCCCCTGACCCACGCGCTCATGGGCGCGGAGCGGATCCGCGCGATGAAGCCCGGCGCCTACCTGATCAACAACAGCCGCGGCACGGTGGTGGATCTGGACGCCCTGGCGGCGGCCCTGCGCGACGGGCATCTCGGCGGGGCCGCGATCGACGTCTTTCCCGTGGAGCCGACATCCAACGCGGAGCGCTTCGTGTCGCCCCTGCAGGGCCTGCCGAACGTCATCCTCACCCCCCATATCGGCGGCTCGACCGAGGAGGCGCAGGATCGCATCGGCGCGGAGGTGGCCCGCAAGCTGGTCGACTACATCCAGACCGGCTCGACGCTCGGCGCGGTGAACTTCCCGCAGGTGCAGCTGCCGCCGCGCCTGTCCGGCGCGCGCTTCCTCCATGTCCACCGGAACGTGCCCGGCGTGCTCGGCCAGATCAACGCGATCTTCTCAAGCCGGTCGCTCAACATCGACGCGCAGTACCTCCAGACGGACGGCGAGTTCGGCTACGTCGTGGTGGACGCGTCGGTGCCGCCGGGCGAGGCGGAGGGGTGCTCCGCGCGCTGCGGGCCATCGACGGCACGGTGCGGACGCGTCACCTCCGGCCGGCGGCATAGGGGTACCGCCCCACCGGACGTCTGTGGTCGGGCGCGACAGGCCCCCCTCGCTCGTCCGGGAGAGGGGACCCGCGCTCGATCCTGGACGCGCGGATCGTCACGCCCGCAGGGAAGGGTTCGGCGCGGGCACCACGCGCCCGCGCCAACCGGCCAGCGACGAGCCGGCCGCGTGACCGGCGCCCCGCCGCTCAGGGCCGCGGCAGGGTGTGCAGCGCCTTGAGGAAGACGTCGACCTCCGCGCGGGTGTTGTAGAAGGCCAGCGAGGCCCGCACCGACTGGTCGGCCCCGAACCGACGCAGGGCCGGCAGGGCGCAGTGATGGCCCGAGCGCACCGCGATGCCGTGCGCGTCCAAGTGGCGGGCCACCGCCGCGTTCTCCTGCCCGGCGATCACGAAGGACATCACGCTCGCCTTCTCCCGGGCCGTGCCGATCAGGCGCAGGCCCTTCACGTCGGCGAGACCAGCCTGCGCATAGTCCAGGAGGTCGTGCTCGTAGGCGGCGATCGCCGGCAGGCCGAGGCCGGCGAGGTAGTCGAGCGCCGCCCCGAGGCCGACCGCCCCGGCGATGTCGGGCGTGCCCGCCTCGAACTTCTCCGGCGCGCCCTTGTAGACCGTCCGCGCGAAGGTGACGTCCTCGATCATGTGGCCGCCGCCCTGCCAGGGGGGCATCGCCGCCAGAAGGTGCGCCTTGCCGTAGAGCGCGCCGATGCCCGTCGGCCCGAACACCTTGTGGCCGGAGAAGACCAGGAAGTCCGCGTCGAGGGCCTGCACGTCGAGCGGCATGTGCGGCGCGGATTGCGCCGCGTCGACCAGCACCGGCACCCCGTAGGCGTGGGCGAGCTGGATGATCTCCCGCACCGGGTTCACGGTGCCCAGCGCGTTGGCCACCTGCGTCACCGAGACGATCTTGGTGCGGCCCGACAGCAGCGCCGCGTACTGCTCGAAGATGATCTCGCCGCGGTCGTCGACCGGGATCACCCGGAGCGTCGCCCCCGCCTGCTGCGCCAGCATCTGCCAGGGCACGATGTTGGCGTGGTGCTCGAGGGTCGAGACGATGATCTCGTCGCCCGGGCCGATCTGCGCCCGGCCGTAGGACTGGGCGACGAGGTTGATCGCCTCCGTGGTCCCGCGCAGGAAGACGATGTCGTCCTTCGACGGGGCGTTGAGGAAACGGCGCACCGCCTCGCGGCCGCCCTCGAACAGGTCGGTCGAGCGCGCCGCCAGGGTGTGGGCGGCCCGGTGGATGTTCGAGTTGTGCCGGACGTAGAACGCCGCGGTCGCGTCAATCACCCCCTGCGGCTTGTGGGTGGTGGCGGCGTTGTCGAGCCAGACCAGCGGGTGGCCGTTGACGCTCTGGTGCAGGGCTGGGAAGTCCCGGCGGACATGCTCCACGTCGAAGGGGGCCGCCACCGGGCTCGATCCCTGCGCGGCCAGGCGCGGCGCCGGACCCGGACGGCGCGCCGGCTCCACCCGGGGGCTCGCCGGAGCCCGGCGGGCCGGGTCGGGGCCGCGATTCAGGAAGTAGGAGTCGGAGGCCTGCGCCTCGGGCGCCCGGGCGAGCGTTCCGGGGCGCGCGAAGCTCTCCTGCGCCCCGTCGCGTCCGGCCCGCGACGGGTCGGCCGGCCCGCGCTGCGGGGCGAGGGCGTGCGCGAAGGCGCTGGCGCGGGGGTGGTCGTCGGCGATCCGCCGGTGCGGCTTCGGATCGCCGGGGAGGGCGGCCGCCAGCGCCGGGATGCCGGGGAAGGCGAAGTCCGGCAGCACGGGGCGCGGGCTCGCCGGGTGGACAGGCGGGATCGCCCCGACAGCGGCGAAGGCGGGACCCGCGGGCGCCGGGCTCGGCGCGGTCGGGCCGGACAGGCCCGGCAGGCCGACCGGCGGCGCCCCGAAGGAGCGCGCCGCCAGCGCGGAGGCGTCGGGCTGCGGGCCGGCGGGCGGGCCGCCCGCCGGCGCCGAGGGCACGCCCAGGGACGGGCCGACGGACGGGCCCGGCAGCGATGCTCCGCCGGGGACCCGGGGCAGGCTCTCGAGGGCCTGCGGGAGCTGCGGCCCAGCCGGCAGCGCCGGGGCGAAGGGCTGGCCGGCGGCCTGCCCCTGCCCGGAGATCTCCCGGGCGAGGCGCCCGACGAGATCCGCGTGGGCCAGCTCGCCCGGGCTCGCCCCGGGCAGCCCGAGGGTGGGGGCCTCAGGCGTAGTCATGGTAGTTGCCCAGCAGCACGTTATCGAGGCGGGCGATCGCGTCCTCGACCAGCACGGCGGCCGAGAAGTAGCGGGTCACGAGGTGCGAGGCGATCGAGTGGTCGTTGGTGCCCATGTAGCGCACCGACAGGCCGGGCTCGATCTCGCCGGTCACGCCGGACTTCTGCAGGCCGACCACGCCCTGCTCGCCCTCGCCGACCCGCAGCAGCAGGATCGAGGTGGTCTCGGCGCCGGTCACCGGGTCGATGTCGACCGGCAGCTTGTCGCTCGGCACCAGCGGCACGCCGCGCCACGTGATGAACGGCGCGCCGAACAGGTGGACGACGACCGGCGGCACGCCGCGCCGGGTCGCCTCCCGCCCGAAGGCCGCGATGGCGCGGGGATGGGCGACGAAGAAGGCCGGCTTCTTCCAGACCAGCGTCAGCAACTCGTCGAGGTCGTCCGGCGTGGGCGGGCCGCCGCGGGTGGGGATGCGCTGGCGCGGGCCGACCTCGTGGAGCAGGCCGAACTGCGAATTGTTCAGGAGTTCCCACTCCTCGCGCTCCTTCACGGCATCGACCGTCAGGCGGATCTGCTCACGGAGCTGGTCGATCTCGTTGGAGTAGAGGTCCGTGACGCGGGTGTGGGTGTTGAGGATCGTCTGGATGGTCGAGAGGTGGTACTCGCGCGGATCGACCTCGTAATCCACGAACGTCGTCGGCAGGCGCGGCTCTCCGGTATGGACCGCCAGCAGCTCGATGCCCTGCTCGCCGTACGAGTTGGTATGGCCCTTGAGGCGGTCCCGCTCCTCGCGATGCTGGACGATCTTGGCGCGGATTTCCTCGCTCTCCACCGCGGCGGCGTCGAGGGTCAGGAGGGTCACCGCCGACAGGGCCTTCACGGCCGGGACGGGAGCGCTCCCGCCGGCGAGACCGTCATCGCCGAAATAGTCGCCCTTCGTGGCCAGGCCCTGGCGCAGGCGGCCCTTGTAGGGACCCGACAGGCTCAGCTCGACGGTGCCGTCGGCCACCACCGTGAGGCTGCGGCCCGCGGAGCCCTCCTCGTGGATCACCGCGCCGGGCTTGTGCCGGCTCTCGGTGAACCTGGCCGCCAGCGCCGCGAGTTCGGCATCGCCGAGGCGGCTGAACAGCGGCACGGCGCGGAGGGAGGCGGGACGGATCACCCGGCCCTCGCCATCCCCCTTGTCCTCGGCGGCGAGGTCGATCCGGCCGGGGCGCGCCAGCACGACGGCGCGACGGTTGACCCGGTAGACGCCACCCGCCACGTCCACGAAGGGCAGGAGCCGGAGCAGCCAGCGCGGCGTGTTGGCCGCGTTCTGGACCGAGGTGACGGTCGCCGTCGCAAGATTGCGTGCCGCCGTGGCGCTCACGCTCAGACCCGGTCCGCTCATCGTTCGTCCTCAATCCATCCAAGGTTGCAGGCGCGCCGCACCGATCCGCGCGTGACGGTTCGCCCCGCCGCGCGCGGGACAAATGCAGTGTGTCCCGGTCAAGACTTGATGACGACCATGGCCTGATATGCCGCGTCGACCTCAAGTCAAATCATGTCTTTTCCAGCGACCATACGGAGATCGCCCACAGGTCATTCGGATGGATCACATCCGCTCTCCCGCAGAGACTGGATAAAGTCTGATTCGGCCGATGGTCAACGAAACAATTTACCCATTTTATGCTCATTCATGGAAACGACTCCCGTGGCATGAACAACGCATGGGAGATCGTCATTCCCGAACCGGCAGATCAGAGAATTTCATTTTCCGCAATCAGAGGAATCGGCGGTGTCCGGGCGACTTTGTGGTCGGGAATAATTTTCCGCGCGGCTCAGATCCCGTCCCCGTAGCCGAAGGACTGGTCCATGCTGAGCGCCGGCTCCTCGTCCACGGGCAGGCGCGCGACGACCCGGGCGGGCACGCCCGCCACGGTCGTGTGCGGCGGCACGTCCTGCAGCACCACCGCGGCGGCCGCGACCTTGGCGCCGGCGCCGACCCGGATGTTGCCCAGAACCTTGGCGCCGACGCTGAGCAGCACCCCGCGCTCGATCTTGGGATGCCGGTCGCCGCTCTCCTTGCCGTTGCCGCCGAGCGTCACCGACTGGAGGATCGAGACGTCGTCGGCGATCACCGCGGTCTCGCCGATCACCACGCCGGTGGCGTGGTCGATGAACACCCCGGAGCCGATCCGGGCCGCCGGATGGATGTCGCAGCCGAACACCTCGGAGATCCGGCTCTGGACGTGCAGCGCCAGGGTCGCGCGGCCCTGGTGCCAGAGCCAGTGGCCGACCCGGTAGGCTTCGAGGGCCGCCAGCCCCTTGTAGAACAGGAAGGGGTCGAGGTAGCGGCGGCAGGTCGGGTCGCGCTCGCGGATGGCCACGAGGTCGCGCACCGCATGGGCGCCGGCCTGCGGGTCCGCCTCGAAGGCCGAGAGGCACAGGTCCCGCATCGACAGCCGGGCGAGGTCGCCGTCCCCGAGCCGGTGGGCGAGGCGGTAGGCGAAGGCCTGCGCGAGGGAGCGCTGATCGAGGATCGTCGCCTGGATGATGCCCGCGTAGAGCGGCTCCTCGATCAGGGCCGCCGCCGCCTCGGCGCGCAGGGCCGCCCAGACCTCGGCCTCCGCCGTGCCGCGGCTCGTGATGCGCAGGGGCGGCTGGACCACGGCCATCGTCGCATCCGCGGCGGGGACGGCAGAGTGATGCATCGGTCGCCGCCGATCACGCGGCGGGGCGGAACAGGTCGGGCAGGTAGCGCTCCAGGGTGTCGTGCCCCTGGAACTTCACGTCGACGGTGGCCGGCGCATCGGCCGCGCAGTGGATGCCCACCACCCTTCCCCGGGCATGCCGCCAGATCCCCAGGATCTCGGCGAGGTCGAGCCGCGCGAACACGACCTCGTCACCCTGCATCATCGTCGCTGAGGCCATGGTGTCGGTCCCCCTTCGATCGGCCAGTCGCGGCGACCCGATCCGGAGCCGGCGCCGCTGGCGAGAAGTCTTTTCCGGATGCCCCGGCCCGGCGGAGAAGGTTTCGACCGCGCACCGACTAGAGCGGAGCATCATTTTCGATAAGTATTTGTTACAAAACGATATTTACGCACCGCTCCGCGTTTGGCAAGCCCCGCACCCGGCCGGCGGGCGCGCGGCCGGGCACGGCCGCGGCGCCGGATCCTCCCCCGGAGCCGTGCTTCTGCTCCGGGACGCGCAGTCGGCGAACGACCTGCGCTGCAAGTCCTCGTCAATTTGGCAGCACATTCTCAGGCGCGGCCTCTAGATTGAAGGGGTCGACGCGCAGTCGATGCAGAGCCGCATGGAGGTTTGCCGTGATCGCCAACACCCGATTGATCGCCCGGATGACTGCGCCGTGTCTGCCGTGTTGCCGCATCCAGCAGGAGGAGAGCGTACGACATCAGACACGAAAGGCGACGACCGATGCTGACCTATGACACGACCCGGAACACCCGTCCTGACCTGAGCCCCGAGCCGGCCCTGGCCCTCGGCCGGACCCTGTCCGGGAGCGTCCGCTCCCATTCCACGCACGAACGCGCCGCCCTCGTGAGCGCCCTCGACGACGGCCTGATGCCCGACGAGGTGGCCCGGATCCTCGGCGGCCGGCGGGTGGCCGAGGCCTTCCCGATCCGATGGGGCGAGAGCCCGGAGGCCTACGCGTCGCGGACCGTGTCCGAGATGTTCGTCGCCTACCTCCAGTAGGCGCGCCGCCGCCGGCCGCGCCGGCCTCTCCGATCATCGACGACGGAAACCTGCCATGCCGATCTTCCCCCGCGGGTGGAGGCGCCGGACGGGGACGGCTGCCTGCGCCCTCGCCCTGGCGCTCGGGGCCGCCGGCCCGGCCGCCGCCGCACGGCTGCCGAAGGGCCATGGCCCGGTCCAGGCGGCGGACGGCCCGGACGTCCCGGCCCGGCTCACGGTCGGGCCGGGCGGCGGGGACCTGCGCCTCGCGGGGGACCTCACCGAGGGCGTGGCAGCGCGGGTCGCCGACCTCCTCGCCGCGCATCCGCAGATCACGCGCATCCACCTCACGAGCGACGGCGGGCTGGTGGAGGAGGGCGCGGCGATCGGGGCACTCGTGGCGGCGCGGGGACTGGCCACCTACGTCCCCGATGCCTGCGCGTCGGCCTGCACGCTGATCTTCGTCCGCGGCCGGACGCGCTATCTCGCGACCGGCGGCCGGCTCGGCTTCCACGCCCCCTACGAGATTAGCGCCCGCGGCCGGATGCGCCCGGTTGATTCCGCGCCGGAGCGGGCGGCCTACCGGGCCGCGGGCCTGCCGGCGGCCTTCGTGGCGCAGGCTCTGGCGGTGCCTCCGGCCGGGATCTGGATCCCGGATGCGCGGGATCTGCGCGCGGCCGGCATCGTCACCGAGACCGTCGGTCCGGACCGTTTCCCGGATTCCACCCTGGACGCGGACCCGAGCGAGGCCGGAGCCCGCGCCGTGCTCCTCCGGACCCTGCCGATCCTGCGGCAGGCCGAGGCGGCGGCGCTCGATCCCATCGCCCGGTGGTACCGGGACGGCTACGCCTCCGGCCGGCCGGAGGCGGAGACCGCCGCGGGCCCGAGGCGGATGGCCGGCACCTACCTGCGGCGGCGCTTCCGGGCCGCCGACGATGCGAGCGTCCAAGCCCTGGGGCGCACGATGCTGACGATACTGCACGATGCCGGCGGGCGGGACGCGACCGCCTGCGAGATCCTCGCGGCCGGGGACCTCGTGGCGCTCGATGCGCGGCTGCGGGCCGAACGGCCCGCGTCGCACCGGACTCGCACCGCTCCTCGCCGGGGCGCATGCGGCGGAGCGGGACGGAGCGGACGCCGCCACCTCGGCCGCCGCCCGGTCGACGGATTGCGCCGCCCGGGTCGCCGGTGCCCGGCAGGCCCTCGATCTGCCGCTCCCGGCCTCGGCCGCGGCGCTGCGAACCTTATTCCTCGCGGAACCGCAGCAGATCCTCGCGAACGGGGCAGGTCCTTAGCGCCCCGTCCTCCCCCTCGACACGCCGTGTTGGCCCCTATCTGGGGCACATGCGGCAGCGGCCCGGCAGGATGCCGGCCGGGCAGGGCAGGGGTCGACGGATGCCGGATTATCGCCTGCGTGGAGCGGTTCGGGGTGAGGACGGCGAGATCGGCGCGCCCCGCGTCGACGAGGTCCTCACGGCCGCCGATGCGAAGGAGGCGGTACGCCTCGCCAACAGCCGCTCCCTGTCGATCGAGGACGAGGCGGTGAACGCCCTGTGGCTGGTCGACGGGAACGGCGTCCTGCTCTGGTCCCTGCGCCGGGCCGACCGGGACGCCTGATGCCGGCCGCGACGTCCGTCGGTCAGGCCGGCGCTGGCGTACGGCACCGCGGGGTCCGGACGCCGCCCCGCGCCCGCAGGGATGAGGACGCCCCCAGACCCGGCCGGCCTGGCGGGGTCCCTGCGCTCGGATCAGGGCCGGGAGAAGCCTTGCGCCTGAATAAACTAATCTATATAAGTATTCACAATGTACGATGAAATGTAGGCTGACCTTCCACGCCGTCGTGGAGAAGCAGCCATGCCAAACCCGCTCGCGCACAAGCTAAATTGCTACGTCCGGCTGACCGAAGACGACCGGATTTGCTTGGCGGACGGCATCGGCCTGAGCCGCATGGTCGCCGCGCGCACCGACATCATCCACGAAGGCGACGATCCGCGCGCCGTGAACGTGATCCTCGACGGCTGGGCCTGCCGCTACCGGCAGTTCGCCAACGGGCGCCGCCAGATCGTCTCGCTTCTGCTGCCGGGCGACCCGTGCGATCCGCACGTCTTTCTCCTCGACGAGATGGACCATGCGATCGGTGCGATCACGCCGGTCCTCCTCGGCCTGATCTCCGGCGCCACGATGCAGGGCCTGGTCGCCGGCAACCGGCGGCTCGACCTGGCCTTCCATCGCGAGGCCCTGGCCACCGCGGCGATCCAGCGCGAATGGACGGTCAGCCTCGGCAGCCGCACCGGGATCGAGCGCCTCGCCCACCTGTTCTGTGAAGTGCACGCACGGCTGGCGGCGATCGGGCTCACGGACGCAAATACCTGTGCGATGCCGCTGACGCAAAACGATCTCGGCGACGCGATGGGGCAGACCAGCGTACACATCAATCGCACGCTCCAGGAATTGCGCGGCATGGGGCTGATCACGCTGCGCAGCCGGCGGCTGACGATCCACGATCCGGCGGCGCTCGCCCGGCTCGCGCATTTCGACGCCGCCTATCTGCACCTGACGGCGGAGACCGACCGCGCCGTCGCGCGGCTTGCCTGACCATCCCCATCGGCCCCGCCCATTGCACCCAACCCTTCGGCGATCGAGCCCGGGCGACCGACAGCCGGATCGGCCCGGCGCGGCGGCGTGCAGCGAACCGGCGGAACGCCTCGCAGGCCTGGAAACCGACAACGCCGCCGGCTCCGCGCCGCGGGCCTGCCCGACGGCCCGCGTGACGGCACGCGCAACACGAGGACGGCCTGTCCCCCGATCACGGGCGAGGCGCGACGGTCCGCGAGTGCGCCTTCGGCCCGGGGGCATCCCGGTCCCGGCGCCAAAGCGGTTCCCGATCGTGTCGCAACGGTCCGGAACCCGGGACCCTGGCGATACCGCAGGGCCGGATCCCCACCAGGCGGCGGGTGGCGGCGGGCCTGGAGGCCGAGCCCGGGGGCGGCAGCCCGTGCGGGGCGGGCTTACGATCCCGACGCCCCGCGCACCTGCCCGGTCATCTGGGGGAGGGCGCCGAGCGTCTCCATGGCCGGGTTGGGTCCGGGCAGAAGCAGGTAGTCGGGCGTGAACCCGGCAAAGTCCTGCAGGCGCGCGAGGTTCGGCACGCGCACGCTCTTGCGCGCGCTCTCGATCAGCCCGGCCCTGCGCAGATCCGAGAGGACCCGCGACAGGTGGACGTTCGAGAGGCCCGCCGTGTCGGCGAGGTCCGATTGCGCCAGCGGGAGGCGGTAGCCGGGCTCCATGCCGAGGCCGACGGCGTTCAGGCGGGCGAGGAGTTCGCAAATGATGTGGGCGACCTGCTTGTCGGCGGACCGGCGGCCGACCCCGACCAGCCACTCCTGGAGGACAGCCTCGTCGACCAGGACAGACCACCACAGGGCGCGGTAGATGTTGGGCCGGACGGCGGCGAGTTCCTTGATCGTCCGGTAGGGTATGGAGGCGACGGAGCAGGGCGTCAGCGTCGCCACGGAGTGGATCGCCCGGGCGAGCAGGGAGGCGTGCAGGTCGCAGCCGTCGCCCGGAACGAGATAGGCCAGGATCGAGCGCCCCCGTCGGGCACGAGCTTGTAGCGGCAAGCGAAGCCGTCGAGGATCACGTAGGCAGCCTCAGGCCGCTCGCCCTCCGAGACCAGGTCGCGACCCGCCTCGACCCGGACCACATCTCGGGTCGCAGCGTCCAGCGCGGCCGCATCGGCATCGTCCAAGTATGCGCGCAGGGCCAGCTTGCGAAGGAAGGGGTTCAACGGATCTCCCGGACGTATCGCCCCGGATGCGGAGCCGCGTCACCATCAACGCGCATCAGCCTATCTTTACTCCCCTGAGGTCACCAAATCACCGCCCCGCCCCGGCGCCGCATTTCGTCGGGCCGATCCGCGAACCCATGCGCCGCCGGCGCGCGTCAACGCCCGAATGAGGGGTTCGGCGGAACCGGGCAACCGCTACGATCCCCTGAATCCACAGGGCGAACATCCGCGAACGGTGATGAGCGACGCGAAGGAGGCGATGTCCGTGCCTGCAGCCGCAATCCAGGCCCCTCGGGATACCCCCGACACGGCTCTCCTCCGCGCGCATATCAGGCGGATGCTCCGCAGGATCGCCCGCGCGGCCGGCGCGTCAGGCGAGTTGAAGCGTGCGCAGGACGGTGCCGCTCCCGTCGTGGATCTCCATGCGCCAGCCTGAGGCGGCGTCCGGCAGTTCGCCGCTGCGCCGGAACTCGGCGATCAGTGTCAGCGCCTCGGCCTGCGCGTGGGCGATCGACTCCGCCACGACCCCGGTCTCGTCCTCGATCGTCTCGCCGTCGCTGCTGAGGCGGAAATAGTAGCGCTCTGCCATGCAATACCCTGCCGCTCGGAGACCATCCCCTCGGAGGGACGCTGCCATCCCCGCCGCGGGCTGACGTAAGTGGCACCGAACCGGGCACGATCAACGTGGTGGCGCATTTCCGGCCCGAATGCCGTCCGGTTGGCCGCTCCACTTCGGCAGACTGCCGGCATGGCGGGCGAAACGCCGCCCTTCTATGCGCCGGCCCGATCACGGAATAGCCGCCCGGCCGTGCCTGCCTAAATAATTGGCATATGTCTTGCAAAGCCCCGACCCGTCTCGAGGAAGACGATGCAGGGGATCGCCATGAAGGCATTTGGAACTTGGGCCTCGGCCGCCGCGCTGGCCGCGGGACTCGCGATGAGCGCCGCGGGGGCAGGCGCCGCCCGGGCGCAGGAGACCATCAAGGTCGGCATCCTGCACTCGCTGTCGGGCACGATGGCGATCTCGGAGACAACCCTGAAGGACGCGATGCTGATGCTCATCGCCGAGCAGAACGCCAAGGGTGGCGTCCTCGGCAAGAAGCTGGAGCCGGTGGTGGTCGACCCGGCCTCGAACTGGCCGCTCTTCGCCGAGAAGGCCCGGGAGCTCATCAGCAAGGACAAGGTCGCGGCCGTGTTCGGCTGCTGGACCAGCGTGTCGCGCAAGTCGGTGCTGCCGGTGTTCAAGGAGCTCGACAACATCCTGTTCTACCCCGTCCAGTACGAGGGCGAGGAGAGCGAGCGCAACGTGTTCTACACCGGCGCCGCCCCGAACCAGCAGGCGATCCCGGCGGTGGACTACCTGATGTCCGAGGATGGCGGCGGCGCCAAGCGCTGGGTCCTGGAGGGCACCGACTACGTCTATCCGCGCACCACCAACAAGATCCTCGAAGCCTACCTGAAGGCGAAGGGTGTCAAGGACGAGGATATCCTGATCAACTACACGCCGTTCGGCTTCTCGGACTGGCAGACCGAGGTGTCGAAGATCAAGGCGTTCGGCTCGGCCGGGAAGAAGACCGCCGTGGTCTCGACCATCAACGGCGACGCCAACGTGCCGTTCTACAAGGAACTCGGCAACCAGGGCATCAAGGCCACCGACATCCCGGTGGTCGCCTTCTCGGTGGGCGAGGAGGAACTCGCCGGCATCGACACCAAGCCGCTGGTCGGCCACCTCGCCGCCTGGAACTACTTCGAGTCGATCAAGACACCGGAGAACGAAGCGTTCATCAAGAAGTGGCAGGCGTTCAAGAAGAACCCTAAGGCCGTCACCAACGACCCGATGGAAGCCCACTATATCGGCTTCAACATGTGGGTGAAGGCGGTGGAGAAGGCCGGCACCACCGACCCCGACAAGGTGATCGACGCCCTGCCGGGTATCGAGCAGAAGAACCTCACCGGCGGCACCGCCACGATGCTGCCGAACCACCACATCACCAAGCCGGTCTTCATCGGCGAGATCGAGGCGAACGGCCAGTTCGACGTGGTGTGGAAGACCGAGGGACTGATCCCCGGCGAGGCGTGGTCGAAGCAGCTCGAGGGCTCGAAGGACCTCGAGGCCGACTGGGTCAAGCTCAAGTGCGGCAACTACAACACCAAGACCAAGGCCTGCGGCGGCGCCTCAAGGCCACATTTCCCCTCTCCCGGCACGCGGGGAGAGGGCTCCGGCGACCTTGTCTTCGCCGGAGCGCGGCGGCAGCCGGGGGTGAGGGGGCTTCGACGGATGAGACTCTTCCGGAACCACCCACTCACCGCCGCTCCGGCTGCACCTCCGCTTCCTGCAGGCACGACAAGGTGCCTGCAGGCCTCTCCCCGCGCGCGGGGAGAGGAGAAACGCGCCTCACACGTGTAGGGCGCATCGCTCTCGGCTCGCAGAACGGCCTCGATGCTCCGTCTTCTCACCCTCCTGGTCCTGCTGCTGGCCGCCCCCGCGCTGGCCCAGCCCCCCGACCCCTATGGCCAGCTCGCCGGCGACGGCTATGCCGAGATCGAGGCCGGCGTCTCCGGCCTCGCGGCGAGCGGCGCACCCGCGCGCCGACGCGATCCTCTCGGCCCTGTCGGACGGCCGGCTGCTCGTGCGCCCCGGCGACAAGGCCCTGCTGATCCGGCAGGGCGGCACGGTGGTCGACGCCCGGACCGGCGCGCCGGCCGTCGACAACCCCGACCTCAAGGCCGTGCGCGCCAACAACCGGGTCCGCCGGGCGATCGAGGCCGCCCGCGGACAGCTCGACCTCGCGAGCCCCGATCCGGCCAAGCGCCGCGCCGCCGCCGACGCGCGTGTTCAAGGCCCGGGACGCAGCGGCGCTGCCGGCCCTCGACGCGGCGCTGGCCCGCGAGCCCAATCCGGGCGTCCGCCAGGCCCTGACGGAGGCCCGGGCCGCGGTGCTGCTCGCCAGGCCCGGCACCGCGGAACCCAACCGCCTCGCCGCGATCCCCGCCATCCAGGCCCGCGGCGACGGCGACGCCATGGGTCTCCTGCGCGGTCTCGCGGCGGATCCGAGCGAGGCGGTGCGCGCCGCCTCCGCCCGCGGCATCGCGGCGATCGAGACGCGGCTCGCAATCCTCGGGGGCTCCAGAACGTCTGGTACGGGATCTCCCTGGGCTCGGTCCTGCTGCTCGCCGCCATCGGGCTGGCCATCACCTTCGGGGTGATGGGCGTGATCAACATGGCCCACGGCGAGATGGTGATGCTCGGCGCCTACACGACCTACGGCGTGCAGGAGCTGATCCGCACCAAGGCGCCGGCCCTGTTCGGCTGGTCGCTCGCCATCAGCATCCCCTGCGCCTTCCTGGTGGCCGGGCTGATGGGCGTGCTCATCGAGCGCTTCATCATCCGCTTCCTCTACGGGCGCCCCCTGGAGACGCTGCTCGCGACCTTCGGGGTCAGCCTCGCCCTGCAGCAGGGGGTGCGCTCGCTCTTCGGCCCGACCAACCGCGAGGTCGGCGCGCCCGCCTTCATGAGCGGCGCCGTCGATTTCTACGGCCTGTCGATCACCTGGGGCCGGCTGTGGATCATCGTCTTCGCGATGGCCGTGTTCCTCGGGCTGCTCTTCGTCCTCCGGAGGACGTCCTTCGGCCTGAAGACCCGGGCGGTCACCCAGAACCGCCGCATGGCCGCCGCCATGGGCATCCGCACCCCCTACGTCGATGCGCTGACCTTCGGGCTGGGCTCCGGCATCGCCGGCATCGCCGGGGTGGCGCTGTCGCAGATCGACAACGTCTCGCCGAATCTCGGCCAGGGCTACATCATCGACTCGTTCCTGGTGGTGGTGTTCGGCGGTGTCGGCAACCTCTGGGGGACGCTGGTGGCGGCGCTGACGCTGGGTGTCGTGAACAAGCTCGCCGAGCCGTATATCGGCGCGGTGCTGGCCAAGATCGGCCTCCTGATCTTCATCATCCTGTTCATCCAGAAGCGCCCGCGCGGCCTGTTCGCGCTCAAGGGCCGGGCGGTGGAATCGTGAGCCCCATGCCGTCCCGCACCCCCTGATCGACCTGAAGGGCTGGATCTTCCTCGCCGTCCTGGCGGCCTTCTGCCTCGTCGTGCCGGCGCTGAACCTCGCCGTGCCGGAGGGGTCGGCGCTGCACCTGCCCACCTACCTCGTCGCGCTCTTCGGGAAATACCTCGCCTACGCGCTGCTCGCGGTCAGCCTCGACCTGGTCTGGGGCTATTGCGGCATCCTCTCCCTCGGCCACGGGGCGTTCTTCGCGCTCGGCGGCTACGCGATGGGCCTGTACCTGATGCGCCAGATCGGCGCCCGGGGCGTCTACGGGAACCCGGTCCTGCCCGACTTCATGGTGTTCCTGAACTACAAGGCCCTGCCCTGGTACTGGCTGGGCTTCGACCACTTCGCCTTCGCGGCGCTGATGGTCCTGCTCGTGCCGGGCCTGCTCGCCTTCGTGTTCGGCTGGCTCGCCTTCCGGTCCCGGGTCACGGGCGTCTACCTGTCGATCATCACCCAGGCACTGACCTACGCGCTGATGCTCGCCTTCTTCCGCAACGACATGGGGCTCGGCGGCAACAACGGCCTGACCGATTTCAAGGACCTCCTCGGCTTCCCGGTTCAGGGACAGGGCTTCCGTGTCTGCCTCTTCGTGGCGACGGGCGTGGCGCTGGCCCTGGGCTACCTCGTCGCCCGGGTCATGACGGTCTCGGCCTACGGCAAGATCCTGATCGCCGTGCGCGACGCCGAGAGCCGCACCCGCTTCCTCGGCTATCGCCCGGAGCACTTCAAGACGCTCGCCTTCACGGTCTCGGCCATGATGGCCGGCGTCGCCGGCGCCCTCTACGTGCCGCAGGTCGGCATCATCAACCCGGGAGAGTTCGCCCCCACCAACTCGATCGAGACGGTGATCTGGGTGGCGGTGGGCGGCCGCGGCACCCTGGTCGGCGCGGCCCTCGGGGCCGTGCTGGTCAATTACGCCAAGACCGTTCTCACCGGCGTGATGCCCGATGCGTGGCTGTTCGCGCTGGGCGGCCTGTTCGTGGTCGTGACGCTGTTCCTGCCGCGGGGTCTCGTCGGCACCGCCATCGAGCGCTTCGGCTCCCGGCGCGCCGCCGCGACGCTGCCGCCGGAGCCGGCCATCCCCCGAAGCTCGCGGAAGAAGGGCAGGGCGCGTGAG
Organism: Methylobacterium phyllosphaerae; assembly: GCA_050632685.1. Taxonomy (GTDB): domain Bacteria; phylum Pseudomonadota; class Alphaproteobacteria; order Rhizobiales; family Beijerinckiaceae; genus Methylobacterium; species Methylobacterium phyllosphaerae_A. The sequence goes on along the minus strand of JBOEFT010000002.1, from coordinate 704,902 downwards.
CACCGACGATCTCCTCGAACGCCCGGACGCCCGCGGCCCCGCCAACCGGAAGCGCGAGACGGACGCGCTCCTCTACGTCGACGACCTGCGGGTGACCTTCGACGGCTACAAGGCCCTGCGCGGCCTGTCGCTGACCCTCGCCCGGGGGAGCTGCGGGCGATCATCGGGCCGAACGGCGCCGGCAAGACCACCATGATGGACTGCATCACCGGCAAGACCCGGCCGGACAGCGGTATCGCCCTGTTCGACGGCACCCACGACCTCCTGACGCGCGACGAGCCGGCGATCGCCGACCTCGGCATCGGCCGGAAGTTCCAGAAGCCCACCGTGTTCGAGAGCCACACGGTGGCCGACAACATCCTGCTGGCCCTCAAGGGCCCGCGCGCCGCCTTCGCCTCCCTGTTCGGCTGGCGCAACCGGGTGGCGCGCGAGCGGATCGACGCCCTGCTCGAGACCGTCGGCCTGCTGGCCCATCGCGGGCGCCCGGCCGCCGATCTCAGCCACGGCCAGAAGCAGTGGCTGGAGATCGGCATGCTCCTCGCGCAGGACCCGAAGCTCCTGCTGGTCGACGAGCCGGTGGCCGGCATGACCGACGCCGAGACCGCCGAGACCGCGCGCCTCCTCCGGCGGATCGCCGGCGAGCACGCGGTCCTCGTGGTGGAGCACGACATGCACTTCGTCCGGGATCTCGGCTGCCGCGTGACCTGCCTGCACGAGGGCGCAGTCCTGGCAGAGGGCTCGATCGACGCGGTCTCGGCCGACCCGCGGGTGGTCGAAGTGTATCTCGGACGATGAGGGATCTGGGGCGATGACCATGCTGAGCGTCGAGGGCATCGACCTCTATTACGGCGCCGCGCAGGCGCTCCGCGGCGTCTCCCTGACGGCCGAGGCCGGGCAGGTCACCACCGTGCTGGGCCGCAACGGCGTCGGCAAGACCTCGCTGATGCGGGCGATCGTCGGCCAGCAGCCGGTGCGCTCCGGCGCGATCCGGCTCGACGGCCGCCCGATCCAGGGGCTCGCCCCTTACGACCGGGCGCGTGCCGGGATCGCCTACGTGCCCCAGGGCCGGGAGATCTTCCCGCTGCTGACCGTGAGGGAGAACCTGGAGACCGGCTTCGCACCCCTCAAGCGCCGCGACCGCCACGTATCCGGGGAGATCTACGACCTGTTCCCGGTGCTCAAGGACATGCTGCACCGGCGCGGCGGCGACCTCTCGGGGGGACAGCAGCAGCAGCTCGCCATCGCCCGGGCGCTCGTGACCCGGCCGAAGCTCCTGGTGCTCGACGAGCCCACCGAGGGCATCCAGCCCTCGATCATCAAGGATATCGGCCGGGCGATCACCTACCTGCGCGGCAAGGGCGAGATGGCGATCGTGCTGGTCGAGCAGTACTTCGCGTGGGCGCGCGACCTCTGCGATTCCTACGCGGTGATGGATCGCGGGCAGGTGGTGCTGGCCGGGCCTCGGTCCGGGATGGTCGAGGCCGAGGTGCTCCGGCGGATGTCGGTTTAGGGACCGCCGGCCGGCGCGCCCGCGGCCTCGGCTTGCACCGGACGAACCTCGGAACGGCGCTCGAGAACCAGATCAGCGAAGCGGCTATTCAGCAATCGGCAGACAGATAGCCCGAACACCGATCACCGAAACTGTGCATCCCGTCCCGATCGGCCAAGGTTAAACCACAATTCGGGTCTGCCATAGGCACTCATCGCGGGGGCGCTCATGACGATCCTAGATCCGATCACCGGCGAACTGGTCACCATCGCCGTACCGAGGCCCCGTCCGCAGGCCGGCCCTCGCTGAGGGGGTTCGGGTCCATGACGGGCGCGAACGAGCGAAGGACCGGGCGCCGGGGCGGACGAGCCCGGATCCGGACGGCGCCGCCAATCGTGCTGCTGGTCGGTGTCGCGGGCGCGACCGGCGCGCTGACGGCCGCCGACCTGATCGCCCAGGCCTGCGCCGCCCGTCGGGAGGCCGACGGGCGCGACGGCGTCCCGGCGGCCCGCGTGGAGCAGGGCTGACGGACCATCGGCGGGCGCGGGCCTTCCGGGGCCTCTCCGCAACCCGCGATCGGATCCCGCGCGGCGGTCCGGTTTCGAAGTCGATGGACGGTCGGCGGCGTTTCACCGCCTCCCCGGCATCCACGCCCGCCCGTACGGTCGGAAATCCCGCGCGGCAGGCGTGGACGGTCGGCGGGGGCTTAGGCCACCGACATGCGCCGCATTAGCCAGCGCGCATTGCCGGATCATATCCGCGCCTCGCGAACGCCCCGGGCGCAGCCGGCGAGAAGGGCGATGGCCACCGCGTCCAGGCCCGCCGGCGTCGCATCCGATCAAGCAGAGCCGCCCCAGGCATATCTATCCTTCGGAAGACGTCGCGGACCCGCTCTCCGCGACGGTCTCGGTTCGGAGGCTTCGATGACAATCGGATCTCGAGAAACACCGCGACGGACTGCGAGGGCGGCTTGCGTCCTGATCGCGACGATGGCGTGCACGTCGATCCAGGCGCAACCCTCGTCCTGCAGGTGAGTCCGCGCGGTCCGACGATCGGGGAGATCGAGTTCGCGGGCAAGCCGGTCACCGTCGCGGCCCTGTTCGAGACGGGACCGCGCTACACCGCGGAGAACGGATTCGGTCGCCGGGTCGGTATCGGCAGCTCGATTCCGCCCTGGATTGAAATGGGATCCTTCCGCAACCAGTCGATCCCGGGCCTGAATCCGTCGGGCTATTACGGCTACTTCATCTCGCCGGACGACAAGGCGGTGGTCGTCGATCTCGATCTGCGCCGGATCGTGCGCGTCCTGACTCACTGAGGCCAAAGGTCCGGAAGACGCGGGATGCGGTGCGCCGTCGGTCTTGCGGTCAGCTTGGCGCTCGTCATCGGCGCCCTCCCGGCCCAGGCGGCCCGAACCTGGGGCGCGGCGATCCGGATCGCCTATCAGCGCCCCGTGCACGCGGAGATGCGCACGATCTACCGCGACCTCAAGGCACGCCGCGTGCTGGAAGGTCTTCAGGCGATCATCGGGGGCGTTCGCCTCCCACGTTCACTCACGCTACGGCTGTCGGTCTGCGGCGAATCCAATGCCTGGTACGCACCCCGGGGTCGGACCATCACGGTCTGCTACGAGTACGTCCAGGATGTCCGCGACCGTGCATCGAGGATCGTACCCGAGACCGGATCGTCGCAGCGCGACGCGATCGTCGGTCCCGTCGCCCAGGTCTTTCTCCACGAACTCGGGCATGCCCTGTACGATCTCCTCGACGTGCCGGTGCTCGGCCGGGAGGAGGACGCGGCCGACCAATTCGCCGCCCTCGTCCTGCTCGAATTGCCCCCCGCCCAGGCCCGGCACGCGATCGACGGCACAGCCCGTCTCCTGCGCAGTCAAGCCGCCGAGGAGGCGCCCGACGAAGCCGCGCTCTCCGATGACCACGGCCTCACCGCGCAGCGCCTCTACAACCTGCTCTGCCTCGCCTACGGCGCCGACCGCAGGACCTTCGGCTACCTCGTCGAAGGCGGCGCGCTGCCGAAGGCGCGGGCCGCGCAGTGCGGGACCGAGCACGACCTCGCGGCTTACGCCCTGCGAAAGCTCTTACGGCACCATCTGCGCGACGGCCGGATGGCCCGCGCGCGCATCCGGCGCGCCTTCCGATGGATGTTCTGACGCGGTGCGCGGATCGGTGACCGACGTCTCCCCCGGGCGCCACGATCGGGGCTCGGGCGAGGGGCTGCGACGGGGAGCCCCGAGATTCACGCACTGATCTCAACGGCTTTCCGTTGACCGACCGGATTTTCATGCCAATCCAGTCCGCGATGGCGCCGTCGAATATTTTATTACAAGTCAATTCGAAAGCTGATTTCTACATATCAAAGCGAAAATTGATCCAGCGCAATGTCGTCACCCGATCGACACCGTGAAATCAACCGGCTTTAGGGAAATCGGGATTTCCTCAATGGCCTATCGCCTTGCTGTTGCGCTCGAAGAGCCATGTGAGTTCCTCGATTCCTCCCGGCCGCGGACTGTGGTCCCGGTCTCCTCGGCTGCGCGCGTCCATGGCGGCGTCGCGGGCGCAGCCTGTGCCGTCCTCGCGGAACTCGGCGCAGATCCCGTCCGCCTTCTGCGCGAGGCAGGGTATGATCCCGGAGGGACGCGGGACGAGGGCGGATCGATCCCGAATGCCACGCTCGGTCGGTTGCTTCAGCTGGGTGCGAGCCGAACGGGGTGCGGCCATCTCGGCCTGCTCGTGGGACAGCGCATCGACCTCCCCGAACTCGGGCCGGCCAACATCCAGATCCGGAACGCGGACACGGTCGGCGCTGCCCTGCACGTGCTCGAGACCCAGCGCTGGGCCTGGACATGCGGCTCAGCGGTCAGGCTCTGCGTCGAGGCCGACTTGGCGCTGCTTCATTATTTTCCCTACGCGGCCGGCGCGACGGCAGTCGGCCTCCAGTCGGAGGGTGCGCTCGCCACAGTCGTCAATATCCTGCGCACGCTGTGCGGTGTTCACTGGTCGCCGTCGGAACTCCTGCTGCCGCGGGCGCCGCCGGACCATACCGATCCCTATTGGCACTTCTTCCGCGCGCCCGTCCGTTTCGACCAGGAATGGGCACCCCTCGCCTTCCCGTCACGACTTCTGGAACAACCGATCGCGGGCACGGATCGGGCGGCCCACAGGGTGGCGGAACTTTGCGTCCGAGAGGTCGGGCCGGCCGCTCCGCTGCAGATGTCGGATCAACTGCGGTGGCTCCTGCGCGCGGAGTTCATCCAGAACCCGCGGTCCGGCAAAGCCGTCGCGCGCCATCTGGCCGTCCATCGGCGCACCCTCAGCCGCCGCCTCAAGGCCGAGAACACGAGCTTCCGGTCGGTTGCCGCGCAGATCCGCCTCGAGACGGCGCAACAGCTCCTGACCGATACCAACATGACGTTGGGGCAGATCTCGGCCTGCCTGGGCTTCTCCGAAGCGGCCGCCTTCACGCACGCGTTCCGACGCTGGTCCGGCATGACGCCCAGCATCTGGAGACATGCGAGCCGAGTTCCGGAACCGGCAGCGGATCCAAGGCCGCCTCATTCAATCCCTGTGTGTGAACACGACGACAGGAACAGATGTCCAGAATCGGCCCGGAATGCATTCGAGCAGTCGATGAACCACAGTCGTTCCTCAGCGAGACAGTGAGATACGGAATTTCAGGTCCGATCAAAATTTGTCGCATCGTCATCACAAGTGCGGAATTGAGGAAATCCCGATGAGATTCGCTCGGACGATCGCGTTCACAACCCTCGCGCTGGCTGCCGTCCTGGGCCTGAATGCGCCCGGGTCGGGCGGCCTCGGCATAACGGCTGCTCACGCCGCCGGCGGGTGTGGACCCGGCTTTCATCGCGGCCCCTATGGGGGCTGCCGGCCGAACGCCTACGGCGCACCGGGCGCTTACGGGTACCGGGGTGGCGGGATGTACGGATATCGCGGCGGCGCCCGTTACGGATACCGGGGCGGGGCCGTCTATCGGGGTGGGCGCGTGTATCGGGGTGGCCGGGCCTATGGCGGCCGGGCCGTCTACGGACGCCACGTCGGCGGGTACCGCGGCGGCGGCTTTCGCCGCCGCTGAGTGTGCCGACGCTCCGCCGCGCCGGGCTGGCCCGCGCGCGCCGCACTCGGTCGCCGCGAGACCGGGTGCGGCTTCGCGTCCATGAGGGCGTTCATCAATAGGCGCGGTAGACCGGTCGATAGGGCGCGGTCGGGGAAGCGCCGTAGGGTGCGGAGACCGGGACCCTGACTGAAGCCGACGCATTCGGGTCGAACGGCAGAAGGGCGGCCCCGGCGGACATGAAGCCCGCCAGCGCGCGGATATCGTCCGGCTGCCGCGGATCGCGCGCGATGCGGTCCGTCATCCACTGAAGCTGCAGATTGCAGGCGCGTGAAGGCAACCCACCCCAGGGGGTGCAGGCGTCGTGGCGGGCGCAGGCGGCGTCGAGCGCGTCGATGGGCGGCAACGGGGCATTGTTGCCCAGGCCGCAGTAGTTGCCGTGGAACAGCGCTGCGGGCTGCTCCAGGCCGGACGGTTGTGCCAGCGCGGGAGCGCTCAGGCAGGTTGCGAGCAGGAGGGGGGCGACGATTCGGGAAGTCATGGCGTTGGACCGAACCCATTCTGAGGCCAGTCTGCCGGAACGGGCCGCGAGCTCTGGCCGGATGATCGGGGGGCCGGGGCCTCTGACCCTGACCCAGCAAACTGGTCCGCGCTGAGCGCAAGTTTTTCGGGCATCCTGAACCCTGAAGGAGGGTGGATGCCATGCCTCGCAAACGCTTCACGAACGAGCAGATCGCCTTTGCCCTGCGACAGGCGGAGAACGGCGCGACGGTGGACGAGGTCTGCCGGAAGATGGGCGTGTCCGAGCCGACGTTCTACCGCTGGAAGAAGCAGTTCGTCGGCATGGGCGTGCCGGAGATCCGGCGGCTGAAGCAGCTGGAGGACGAGAACAGCAAGCTCAAGCGACTGGTGGCCGACCTGACGTTGGACCGCTCCATGCTGCAGGATGTCCTCAAGCGAAAGTGGTGAGGCCCGCCGCTCGCCGCGAGGTCGCCGGCCACCTGCAGGTGGCCTACGACATCAGCGAGCGTCGGGCCTGCCAGGCCACCGGTTTCGGCCGCTCGTCCCAGCGTTACAGGAAGCGCTCCGACCCGCAGGTGGCGCTGCGGATGCGGCTGAAGGAGCTCGCTGCCGCACGGGTGCGCTACGGCTACCGACGGCTGCACATCCTGTTGCGGCGGGAAGGCTGGGAGGTGAACCACAAGCGCACCTACCGGATCTACCGGATCTACCGGGACGAGGGACTGTCGATCCGGCCCAAGCTGCCCAAGCGCAAACGGGCCTGGCGCTACCGGCAAGGGCGGCCGGCGATCGGTGGACCCAACGAGGTCTGGGCGATGGACTTCATGTCCGATCGCCTGTTCGACGGACGTCCGTTCCGTATCCTGACGGTGGTCGATTGCCATACGCGAGAGGCGCTCTCGCTCACACCGAGAGCCAACTTCCGCGCCTTCCAGGTGACCGAGGCCCTGGACGCCTTGGTCCGCCTGCGGGGGCGGCCCAAGAGCCTGCGGGTCGACAATGGGCCGGAGTTTGCCGGGCGCATGCTCGACCAGTGGGCCTACCTGAACGGGGTCGAGATCGACTTCTCACGACCGGGCAAGCCGACCGACAACGCCTACATCGAGTCGTTCAACGGCCGCCTACGGGCAGAGTGCTTGAACGCTTCGTGGTTCCTGTCGCTGGCTGATGCCCGCGAGCGCATCGAGGACTGGAGGTGCCACTATAACGAAGATCGACCCCATACGGCCCTGGGCGGCTTGACGCCCCGAGCCTTCGCCAACCAAGCTGTCACAGCCCGAGAACTTGCATAGGCCGTGGACCACAAACAGGGTCAACTCCAACTGGCCCGAAAGCCATACCTCAGGGCGGACCACTTCATTGGGGGCAGATCAAGCACGCGCCCGAGTTCTCGAAACGCGAAGTAAGGCAGCAAGGCCACGGTCATGATGAGGGTCACCGCCGCGACTCCGAAGACGCCGCCCCCGCCGATCGCCGGCACACTCGCGCGCCATGCCTGTCCCCGATACAGCCCGATCGCCATCTCCTCGAGGCCGTAGGCGCTCACCAGGACCGCCGCGAAGACGCAGGAACGGGCGACGATCGGATAGATCAGGGGTCTGCCCTGAAGGTGCGGTCGGGCATCGAGATGCTCGGCGATGAGCATGACCTTCGCCAGGATCCACGCGTTGAGGAAGGCCAGACCGTAGAATTGATAGGCGATGCCCTGTCGCGACAGGACGGCATGCTCATGGAGGATCAGGATTCCGAATATGATCCAGAGATATGAGAAAATACCGAGGATATGCTTGATCTCCGACAACAATCTGCGCCCGAATTTCCGGATCCGAGATCCATCTCGTTCTGCAGAGCAGGTAGACGCGTCACCCGGCCCGGATGAGGAATGGTGACAGGAATTGTCCATGAACAATTCTCTTTCCTCCCAGCCCTCATGCGCTGTCTTTTTCTTCGCGGAACCCGGGCGATCATCAGGAATCCGCAGCCGTGCGACACATCCGCGAGCCAGCCGCCCTCATGCCGCAACCCGAAATATTATCATTGATGATATATATAATTCGTCTTATTATATTTCCGCCATCCAATAAAATAGTCCGAGAAATTTTATCGGAAACTATCTTGTGCTCCGCGATGGTCGATCGCGCCCATCATTGCAGGTCCCGCTGAGGGTGCTTGATCATGCGGGACATGAAGACCCGACGATCGCGCATGCCGCGCCAGCCCGAACGAAACTGCGAACACTGTTGTCCTTGAGATCACGAGATACCGTCGATCGGCCTCCTGCCGCACGCGATCTCCGGGCGCCATGCATCCCCGCTGAACAGCGTTCGGTCAGTCGAAATGCGAGCTTCGGCCTGGCGGCAACCCTGGCCATTCAGCCGTCCTTACAGGCATTTCCGAAGCGAATATCGGCAATTATTGAATCGCGAGCAGCAATCAGACTCCCATCGAAACAATTTCTACAAAAAATCGAATCTTCATGGGCGGAAATTCGTGAAAATAAACTGATCCCATGACTCGATTTGCCGCAAGTCTAGAGCTCGTTGATGCCGACGATGCAGAACCCATGCCCGAAAGGATCGCTGCAGAAGGCGACCGGAGGAAAGCCCGGCACGCGGTGCACCTGCTCTGACGTTGCGCCATTCGCCACAGCGCGTGCGAGCGTCCCTTCGAAGTCGTCGACCCGAAAGTCGATGTGCACCGGCGTCCAATGACGCTCATACCGGCGACGGTCGCTGCTGCCCGGCGCAGGTGAGGATCCGGCCGGTTTCGCGAGAAGCCCGATCGTTTCAGTCCCCGCAGTGAGCTTCGCGTAACCGGGATGGGGACGGGACGTCTCGACGAAGCCAAAGACGTCACCGAAGAACTTCAGGCCCTCATCGATCGACGGGACGTCGATGGAAACAGTCACCTTCATCTCAGCCGTTCCATCCGCTGGCATGTTGACCGGTCTGTGCGGAGCCGAACGCCGATTCGGCCCCGTGATCCTGCCGGAACACCCGTTCCGGCAGGCGTCGGCGTCCCCCGTCCATGCCGTCGCCGGCAGGGAGCGGTTCCGACGTCCGCATTCAGGCGGGTTCCGACGGTGGGGGCGGCGCCCGGTTGTCTTCCGGCGCTCCGCGCGTCAGCACGATGTGGGTCGCAAGCTCCGTCGGGACCGTTTCCGTCACCCGATAGCCGAGGCTCGGCAGGTCGATGCCCGCGAACAGGTGCTCGCCCCGGCCCAGGACAACAGGCGACACCGCCACGTGCAAGTCATCGATCGCGCCCGCGAGCAGATACTGGCGGACCGTCGACACACCACCGCCGATCTTGACATCCAAGTCGCCGGCGGCGGCCCTGGCCTGGTCGAGCGCCGCCTCGATCCCCCCGGTGACGAAATGGAAGGTCGTCCCGCCCTCCATCACGATGGGCGCCCGGGCGTGGTGGGTGAGGATGAAGGTCGGCGCGTGATACGGGGGGTTGTCGCCCCACCAGCCCTTCCAGTCCGGCCCGCCCCAATCGTCGCCGGCCGGCCCGAACATGTTGCGGCCGAGGATGAAGGCGCCGAAGCCGTCCATCGCGGCGTCGGCGAACCGGTCGTCAGTCCCGCCCTCCTGCCCGATCATCGATCGGAAGGCCCGTGTCGGGAAGAACCACCGCATCAATTCCGGGCCGCCTTTCCCGAGGGGATGCTCCAGGCTCTGGTCCGGGCCGGCCCCGAAGCCGTCGATGGAGACTGCGAAGCCTCTCGCGCGCACCTTGCCCATGGCCGTCAGCCCCGTGCGTCCGGGAGACGATCAGGTCGTCCAGCTGCGCGAATTGCTCGCCCCACCCGCTCGGGCTTCCAGAGGCCAGGGCTGCGTCGAGGGCTTCCTTCGAGGGATAGAGCTCGTGCACGACGACGTCCGTCGCGCCGTCCCGGTCCTCGAAGGTCACCGTGGTGAGGTGCCCGTCCGCGCCCCCTTCGTCATTGGTCCAGACGAGGCGGGCGTGCGGCGTCACCTCGATGTATCGCCCGAAGAACGCCATGGGTTGCTCCGAGGCGGGATGGCCCATCACCAGACGGTACGTGCCGCCCGTACGGATCTCGGCCTCGAACGCGATCAAGGAGGCCCCGCAGGATTCGGGCACCCACCATCGCCGGAACAGCGTCGGCTGCGTCCACGCGTCGAAGACGATCCGCGGCGGGGCATCGACGGTTCGCATGACAACGAACGCCCTGTCCGATGTCCGCTCCATCGTCGTGGGTGCCTGCCCGGCGATGGCGTCAGGTCGTCCGCCTGCATGCATCGGCATCTCGCACGTCATCACGCGCCTCCCGTCACGCCGCCTGGCGCGGGCCGGCGAGGCCGAGCCTGTTGCCCGCCGGATCGGCGATGTTGGCCGAGTAGCTGCCCCCAGGAATCGGGTCGGGCCCCTTGAGAACCGTGCCGCCGCCCTCGCGGACCGTCGCGAGGGCGGCATTGATGTCGGCCACGTGAACGTACCAGTTCCATCGGGCTGGCGCGCCGGTGGCTGCGCTCGACATCACCGCGCCAGGGCGTAGGTCGCCTCGGCCGATGAAGGCGTACTCGCCCATGCCGCCCATCGGCATGGCCCCGAGCTTCTCCCAGCCGAACAGCGCCCCATAGAACGCGAAGGCTGCCTCGGGATCCGGGGTAGCGAGTTCGATCCACACGCCGTGGCCGAGGGTCTGCTCCGTCCCGAGGGGACGGGTCCGAAGGCGCGGCTCCTGCCGGGCCGGGCCGCCTTCATCACCGCGAAGACAACGTCCTGCGGGTCGCTCACCATGGCGAACCGGCCGACATGGGGGATGTCGACGGGCCCGAACCGGACCCGACCGCCGAGGTCCACCACCCGGGACGCCAGGGCGTCGACGTCGTCGGTCGCGAGGTAGACCGCCCAGCCGGGAAAGCCGGGCGCTTGGGGCATCGACTGCCGGATCCCGGCCACGGGCTCCCCGTCGGCCTCAGCGACCCGGTAGCCGCCATGCTCCGGCATCGGCGACGGTGCGATGCGCCAGCCGGCGACAGCCGCGTAGAAGGCTTGCACCGCGTCCTGGTCGACCGCATTCAGCTCGAACCAGATGGGGGTCCCCTCGACAGTTGGCATCCGGCGCTTCTCCCTGACAACCGGCGCATCGGCCGCGTCCCGGCACCCCTTAAGGTCCCGCTTTGCCCAGGCTGGCATTTCCGGTTACACAAGACAACCATGCAGTCAGAAAAAATAACTGGTGAGGCATTCGCACCGCGGGAGCGACGGTACGACGACGCTTGCGGCACGGCGCTCGCCCTGGAATTCATCGGCGAGCGTTGGTCGCTGCTCATCATGCGGGAGCTGGTTTTCGGCCCCCGCCGCTTCGGCGAGATTCGGGCGAACCTCCCGGGCATCAGCGCCAACGTGCTGACGCAGCGCCTGGTGAGCCTGGAGGAGGCGGGGATCGTCCTGCGCTACCAGCTGCCGTCTCCGGCCAACGTGCAGGTCTACGATTTGACGGAGTGGGGCCGCGAGACCGCGCCGCTGATGCGCGACCTGGGGCGTTGGGCGGCGCGCTCGCCCCGGCACGATCCGCGCCTATTCATGTCGGCCGCGTCGGCCATGATGTCGCTTCAGGCCCTGGTCGACCGCACACGTGCCGCGGAGCTGTCCGTGTCGGTCGCCTTTCACTTCCCCGGCGAGGACTTCGTCGCGACGGTGGCCGGTGGTGAGATCGTTGTGAGACGGGGTGTCATGGAGGCACCCGACCTCGCGTTCACGGGCGACACGATGGCGATGCGCCGCACGATTTACGGCAAGGCGCCGCTGGCTCAGGACGGTGCGGGCGGAACGCTCGCCTTCGCGGGCGAGGCCGATCTCGTCCGGTCGTTCGTCGATCTCTTTGCTCTGCCCGCCAAAACGCGTTGAGGGCCGTGCAGGCGGTCAGGCCGGATCGACATTGCGCGCCGGACCGGCCGTTCAGCTCGGAGCCCATCCGGGCCGTTCGGCGGAGTTCTGCGGCATCTCCGAAGCGGATATCGCACTGGGCCGGATCACGAGTCCTGCGTGTGACGACGGCCGCAGGGACCTCGCGCGCCGCCGCGATGGAGGCGGGCGCCTCTCTCGGCCTCACCGGAGCGACGGCTCGGGCGTGCGGGCCTAGGCTTCGGCCGGTGTCGGGGCGGCCGGATCGCGGGTCACGCCGAACTCGGCGGCGAACTTGCCGAAGAACTCGTCGGCGAGCTTGCGCGAGGTCGCCTGCATGAGCCGGCCGCCGAGGGTGGCGATCTTCCCGCCGACCTCGGCCTTGGCGGTGTAGGCCAGGACCGTCTCGCCGCCCTCGGACGCGAGGGTCACGGCGGCGCGGCCCTTGGCGAAGCCGGCCATGCCGCCGTTGCCCTGCCCGACGAGGCTGTAGCCCTCCGGAGGACGCACGTCCTCCAGGCGAACCGTGCCCATGAAGGCCGCCGAGACCGGCCCGATCTTCAGGGCGACCTTGGCCGTCATCTCCTCCGGCGAGACCTGCACCAGCTCCTTGCAGCCGGGGATGCAGCGGGCGAGCACGTCCGGATCGTTCAGCGCCGCCCAGACGGCCTCCCCGCGCGGCGGGGATCCGGTACTCGCCGGCGATGTCCATGTTCGTCTCCTCTCGCGAAGCCGCGCCGCCGGAGGGCCGGGGCGGGCGCTCAGACCGCGCAGTAGCGCGCCTGGATCTCCGGATCGTCCCGCAGCGCGGCCGCGGGGGCGTGGTAGACGACGGCACCGCCGTCCACGATGTAGACGCGGTCGGACACCTCGAGGGCGAGCTCCACGTTCTGCTCGACGAGCAGGATCGTGGTGCCGGCCCGCTTCATCGCGACGAACTGCGCGAACATCTCCTCGACGAGGATCGGCATGATCCCCTCCGAGGGCTCGTCGAGGAGCACCATCACGGGCTCGGCCATGAGTGCGCGGGCGATGGCGAGCATCTGCTGCTCGCCGCCCGACATGGTGATCGCCTCCTGCTTCAGCCGCTGCTTCAGCCGCGGGAAGGTCTCGGCGATCACCTCGATCCGCCGCGCCTCGTCGCGGCGCGTCGCCCGCTCCCTCGGGCGGCCAGGATGCCGAGGCGCAGGTTCTCCTCCACGGTCAGCCCCGGCACGATGCGCCGCTCCTCCGGGACGTAGGCGAGGCCCCGGTGGAAGCGCTCGTGGGGCGGCCGGTGGAGGATGTCGGCGCCCGCGAAGGTGACCCGCCCCTCCCGCTTCGCCACGAGGCCCATGATCGCCTTCAGCGTCGTGGTCTTGCCGGCGCCGTTGCGGCCGACCAGCGTGACGATCTCGCCGGGGCGCACCTCCAGCGAGAGGTCCTGAAGGATATGAGAGTGGCCGTACCACGCCCGCAGGTTCTCGACCGCCAGGAGCGGCTGCGTGGCGTCGTGCTGCGGGGCGGCGCTCATGCGGTCGTGCCCGTCGTTCTGCCCGTGGTGTTGCCCAGGTAGACGCGGCGCACCTCGGGATGGGCGCGGATGTCGTCGGGGCTGCCCTCGGCGAGGAGCTGGCCCTGGTGGAGGACCACGAGGCGGCGGCACAGGCCCATGACGAGCTTCATCTTGTGCTCGACGAGGATCAGCGTCCGGGTCTCGGCGAGGCGCTGCACGAGGTCCATCATCTCGCGCGTCTCCTCGGGGCTCATCCCGGCGGTCGGCTCGTCGAGGAGGAGGAGGCTCGGCTCAGCGGCGAGGGCCACCGCGATCTCCAGGGCGCGCTGCTCGCCGTGGGCGAGTTCGCGGGCGAGGCGGTCCATCCGGGCGCCGAGCCCGACCTCGCCGAGGAGCGCCTCGGCCCGCTCCGCCAGCTCGGGATAGGCCGCGCGGTCCCGGAAGAACGCGAAGCGGACCCGCCGGGCCTGGGCGGCCACCCGCACGTTCTCGCGCACCGTGAGGTGCGGGAAGACGTTTGTGATCTGGAACGACTTGGCGATGCCTATGCGGGCGAAGGCGTGCGGGGGCGATCCGGTGATGTCGCGCCCCGGAACAGCACCCGGCCCTCGCTCGGCGGGACGGCGCCCGAGATCAGATTGAAGAAGGTCGACTTGCCCGCCCCGTTCGGCCCGATGATCGCGGTGATGCCGCCCTCCGGGAACGCGACGGTCACGTCCGACAGGGCGCGGAAATGCCCGAACCGCTTGCCGAGCCCCTCCGTGGCGAGGATCGGCGGGGCCGCCACGGGCGCCGTGGCGGGCGCGGCGACGACCGGGGCGGCGCTCACCATCCGGCCCTCCTGAGGCGCGCCAGCACCTCGCCCCAGATGCCGAGCGGCAGGAACAGCACGAAGGCGATGAAGATGGCGCCGACGAAGAGCTGCCAGTGGCTCGTCACGGTGGCGAGCCCGTCCTGCAGCAGCGCGAAGGTCGCGGCCCCCACGAAGGGTCCGAAGAAGGTCCCCATCCCGCCGAGCAGCGCCATCATCACGGCCTGGCCGGAGGTCGAATAGTGCATCGTCTCGATCGGCACGATCGAGAGGTGGATCGCCTGGAGCCCGCCCGCGAGGCCGCACAGGGCTCCGGAGATCACGAAGGCCACGAGCTTCATGCGGCGCACGTCGTAGCCGCAGGCCTGCGCCCGGCCCTCGTTCTCGCGGATCGCCTCGAGGGCGGCCCCGAACGGCGAGGACAGGAGGCGCGAGAACAGCCAGACCGCGACCCCGACCACCGCCAGTGCGGCGTAGTACTTCACCACCGGGTCGAGGAGGTTTAGGCTGAAGCCCGGCAGGGCGAGCGACGGCACGTTGATGCCGCGCAGGCCGTTCTCGCCGCCGGTGAAGGCTTCCGCCTGGTAGAAGGCGTAGTAGACGCACATGGACAGCGCCAGGGTCGTCATCGCGAAGTAGATGCCGCGGGTGCGGATCGCCAGCACGCCCATGACGGCGGCGATCCCGGTGGCGAGCAGCGTGCCGGCGACGAGGGCCAGGGCCGGATGCAGCCCGAAATGGACGATGGCGATGCCGCAGCCACAGGCGCCGCCGCCCAGGAAGGCCGCGTGGCCGAAGGACAGGAGCCCGGTATAGCCGAACAGCAGGTTGAACCCGAGGGCGTAGAGGCCGAGCACCAGGATGTTCACGGCGAGCGCCTGGTAGGGCGCGATCCAGGGGAACACGACGAGGAAGGCGAGCGTCAGGGCGACGCGGTGCCGGCCGCACCACGCCAGCCCGCGTCCGGTCCGGCCGGAGCCCGGCCGGGCCGCCGGCAAGGTCGCCGGCAAGGTCGGCGGCAAGGCGCTGTCCTCCGTGACGGCGGGGGCAGGGGCGCGGGCGCTCATCCGAGGGCTCCGGCCCGGCCGAGGAGGCCCCGGGGGCGCACCAGCAGCACCAGGGCCATGAGGGCGAAGATCGCCATCTTGGTCATGTCGGGGGCGATGAGCGACGTCATCGCCACGACGATGCCGACGAGCAGCCCGGCGAGGACGGCGCCCCCCAGCGAGCCCATGCCGCCGACCACCGTGACCACGAAGGCCTCGGCCAGCACCGGGATCCCCATCTCGGGCGTGACGCCCTGGAGGGGCGCCGCGAGGATCCCGGCGAGCCCGGCGAGGGCGCAGCCGAGGGCGAAGACCGCGAGCCAGACCTTCGCGATCTCGATGCCGAGCACCTGCACGATCTGCGGGTCGCGGGCGCCGGCCCGGATCACGAGGCCGAAGGGCGTGCGCTCGATGAACAGCCAGAGCGCGCCCACCACGGCCAGCGCGAAGCCGATCAGGAACAGGCGGTAGAGGGGAAGTAGCCGATGCCGATATCGACCGCGCCGCGCAGCTCGGGCGGCGCCCCGAAGGGCAGCCCGGTCAGCCCGAAGGCGATGCGCACGCTCTCGATCATGACGTAGGACAGGCCGAAGGTGAGGAGCAGCGGGTCGTCGATGCCGCGCCCGTAGAGGGGGCGCACGAGCACCCGCTCCACGGCGAGCCCGAGGAGCCCCATCGCCAGCGGCGCCGCGACGAGGCTCAGCCAGAAGCTGCCGGTGTAGCCGTAGAGGAAGACCCCGACATAGGCGCCGGCCATGAAGAAGGCGCCGTGGGCGAAGTTGACCACGTTCATCAGCCCGAAGATCAGCGACAGGCCGATGCCGACGAGGACGTAGATCGCCCCCAGCGCGATGCCGGTCACGAGCTGCAGCGCGAGGAGATCGAGGGGAAGCCGCCGATCGTGAAGTCGCTCAAGGCCGCGCCCTCCCGCGGGTTCGCAGGGCGCGCCTCACGCCTTGTGGCCGAGTTCGTCGCAGCCGCGCAGGAAGCGCTCGTCGGGTCCCTCGGTGCCGAGGATCGTGAAGACGTCGTCGGAGGTCTTCATGTCCTTCGATTTCGCCTCGACGATCAGGACCGACTGGACCGACTGGTGGTCGCATTTCCGGAAGCTCTGCGGCCCCTTGTAGAAATCGGCCTTCAGGTTCTCCATCGCGGCCACGACCTTGTCGGTCTCGACCGACCCGGCGGCCTTCACCCCCTCCAGCACCGAGCGGACGCCGGCATAGCCCAGCGCCCCGTAATCGGACGGCACGGCGCCGTTATAGGCGGCGCGGAACCGGTCGTTGAACGCCTTGGCGGAGGGCACGCTGTCCTCCAGGCGCCAGTAATAGGAGGTGCCGCCGATCACGCCGTCGAAGGCGTCGCCGCCGGCCTTGCGGGCGGTGAACAGGAGGACCGGCGCCACCAGCTTGGTGTTGCGCTTCAGGCCGAACTCGGTGGCCTGCTGGATCGAGACGACCTGGTCCCGCCCGAAATTGCACAGGCAGAGCACGTCGGGCTTGAGCGCGGCGATCCGGGGCAGGAAGGCCGAGTAGTCGGAGGCGCCGATCGGGTGGCGGATATCGGCCACGACCTCGATGCCCGAGGCCTCCCCGGCGCGCTTGAAGCCGCGCATCATCTCGTGGCCGTAGGCGTAGTCGGCGCTGAGGAAGGCGACCCGCTTGCCCGATTTCGGGAAGACGTAGCGGCCGACCGCTCCCGCGGTCATGTGCGGGTTCAGGGCCTCGTGGAAGGTGGTGCGTCCGAAATCCTTGGCCTCGTTGATCGCGTCGGACTGGCTGATCGAGTTGTAGATCACGCCGCGCTCGCGGGCGACGTTGTTGGTCGACAGGGTCACGGCCGCCGAGAGGCCGCCGACCAGGAAGTTGACCTTGTCCTTCTCGATCAGCTCGAGGGTCCGGGTCGCCGCCTCGCCGGGGTTGAGCTTGTCGTCGCGCACGAGGAGTTCGGCGGTGCGGCCCTGGAAGCCGCCGGCCTCGTTGAACTCCTTGATGGCGAGCTGGGCGGCGCGCACCTGGTCGTTCGCCTCGGCCCCGAAGGCGCCGGTGAGCGGCACCGGGAAGCCGATGCGGATCGGCCCCCTTGCGCGGCGGCCGAGCGCAGGAGCGCCGGGGCGGCGAGCGCCAGCGCGGATGCGGCGGCGCTGCCCTGGAGCAGCCGGCGCCTGTCGAAGCTTCCCATTCCCTCGTCCCTCCGTTGGCGTGGCGTTTCCGCGTCGGAACCGGTCTCTTCGGCGGACCGTGCCCCGTGGTGGTCGATATATCGTCGTGGTCGATGTGTCCTGACCGGAGAGGGCCATCCGTCCTTGCGAGCGCAGCGAAGCAATCCAGGGAGCCGCCACGTTCGGCAGCGTCCCGCTGCCCTGGGTTGCTTCGCTGCGCTCGCAAGGACGGGCAAGCCTGTCCGGTCTATCCTTCCTGTGATCAGATCAGTCCCAGCGCCTCCAGCACCACCTCGGGCGTCACCGGCTGGCGCGCGACCCGGGCGTTCAGCGGCGCGAGCGCGTCGTTGATGGCGTTGACGACCGCCGCCGGCGCGCCGGCGGTGCCGGCCTCGCCCGCGCCCTTGGCGCCGATCTCGGACGACGCGGTGGCGGAAACCACGTGGGCGACATCGATGTCGGGCATCTCGCCGGCCATCGGGACGAGGTAGTCGGCCATCGACCCGTTCAGGAGCTGGCCTTCGCTGTCGTACAGGCAGTGCTCGAACAGGGCGCCCCCGATCCCCTGGACGATGCCGCCGCGGATCTGCTCGTCGACGAGGAGCGGGTTGAGCACGGTGCCGCAATCCTCGACGCACCAGTGCTTGAGCAGCCGCACGAAGCCCGTCTCGGTGTCGACCTCGACGTAGGAGGCCTGCACGCCGTTGGTGAAGGCGAAGGGATAGTCCTTCGGCACGTAGTGCCGGGTCGCCACGAATTCCGGCTGCACCCCCGGCGGCAGCGTGTCGGGGCGGAAGTAGGCGATGCGGCCGAGCTCCGCGAGGGGCATGCGCTCGGTCCCGGTGGCGGCGTCCACCACGGCGCCGTCGCGGACGTCGAGGCTCCCGGGATCGGCCTGCAGGATCGCCCCCGCCACCGCCAGGACGTTGCCGCGTAGGGCCTTGCCGGCCTGCCACGCGGCCTCGCCGCCGATGCCGGCCCCGCGCGACGCCCAGGTGCCGCCGCCATACGGGGTCGTCTGCGTGTCGCCCGAGATCACCCGGACCTTGTCCATCGGCACGCCCGTGGCGGTGGCCACTATCTGCGCGATGATGCCCTCGGTGCCCTGGCCCTGCTCGGTGACGCTGACCGACGCGACGACGCCGCCCTGGGGATCCAGCCGGATCGTGCAGCCGTCCTGGGAGGAGATGCGCGCGCCGCCGACCCCGTAGAAGGCCGCCGACGGGTTGGTGATCTCGATGAAGGCCGCGAGCCCGATGCCCCGGTGGATCCCCTTCTCGCGCAGACGGGCCTGCTCGGCCCTGAGGCCGTCGTAGTCCATCATTGCCTTGAGCTTGGCGAGCGCCGCCTGGTGGGACAGCTTCTCCAGCTTGATCCCCGAGACGCCCGCGCAGGGATAGGCGTCGTCGGGGATGACGTTCCGCTCACGCACGGCCAGGGGGTCGAGGCCGAGCCGGGCGGCGCCGAGATCGACGAGCCCCTCGGCGACCATCGTGGCGATCGGGTGGCCCACCGCCCGGTACTGGCAGGTCGGTGCCTTGTTCTGGAGCACGACCCGGGTCCGGGCCCGGTAGTGCTGATGCCGGTAGGGGCCGCCGGTCAGGTTGACGACCTGGTTGGCCTCGACCGCGCTGGTGCGCGGGTAGACCGAGTAGGGTCCGATGCCGGTGAGGTCGTCCATGTCGAGGGCGAGGATGTCGCCCGCGGCCGAGAAGGCCATCCGGGCGGTGACCCGGTGGTCGCGGGCGTGGATGTCGCTCTGGAAGCTCTCGAGCCGGTCGGCGACGAACTTGACCGGGCGCTTCAGCATCAGCGCCAGCGCGCAGGTCGCCATCTCGTCGGGGTAGATGTGGACCTTGATCCCGAAGGAGCCGCCGACATCCTTGCAGATCACCCGCACGGCGCCCTCCGGCAGGGCGAGGTGCTTGCACAGGATGTCCTGCATCATGTGCGGCGCCTGGAAGGAGTGGTGGACGGTGAGCATCCCGTCCGCCGCCGCCCAGTCCGCCAGGATCGCCCGCGGCTCCAGGCAGACGCCCGTGTGCCGGCCGAACTGGAAGGTCTCCTCGACCACCACGGCCGCGTCGCGGAAGGCCGCGTCGACGTCGCCGACGTCGAGGACCCGCTCGAAGGCGAGGTTGTCGCCCAGTTCGGGGTGGATCGCCGGCGTCGCGGGATCGAGCGCCGTCTCCATGTCGACCACGGCGGGGAGCGGGTCGAACTCGACCAGGATCGCCGCCAGCGCGTCCTCGGCCTCGGCCCGACTGCGGGCGACGACCGCGCAGAACGGCTCCCCGACCCAGGTCACCCGGTCGAGGGCCAGGGCGTGCTGGGGCGCCGAGCGCAGGCCCTTAAAGTGGCCGAGGACGCCGATCCAGGGCGTGCAGACCTCCGCAAGCTCGGGTCCCGTCACCACCGCGATCACGCCGGGCATGGCCTTGGCGTCCGCGGTCTCCAGGGCGACGATGCGGGCATGGGCGTGGGGGCTGCGCAGGAAGGCGACGTGGCCGAGGCGGGCGACGGCGACGTCGTCCACGTAGACGCCCCGGCCCTCCAGGAGGCGCCGGGCGTTCGGCCGCGGGACCGAGCGGCCGATATAGCTGTTCGGCCGGTCGAGGAAGGTGAGGCCGCTTAGGTCCGCGCTCATTCGGCGGCCTCCCGGCCGGAATTGCGGCGCGCCTCGGCGGTCGCCGCGATGGCGTCGACGATGGCGTGGTAGCCGGTGCAGCGGCAGTAATTGCCCGCGATCGCCGCGCGGATCTCCTCGCGCGAGGTGGCCGCGTCCGCGTCGTTCAGCAGCTCGGTGGCCGTCACCAGCATGCCGGGGGTACAGTAGCCGCATTGCAGGGCGTTGCGGGCGTGGAAGGCGTCCTGCAGGTCGCGGATGCGGCCGCTCTCGGTCAGGCCCTCCACGGTCTCGACGGTGGCGCCGTCGGCTTGGACGCCTAGCATCAGGCAGGCGCGCACCGCCCGGCCGTCGACCAGGATCGTGCAGGCGCCGCACACGCCGTGCTCGCAGCCGAGATGCACGCCGGTGAGGCCGAAGGATTGGCGCAGCAGGTCGCCGAGATGCATCCGGGCCGGGACATGCGCCCGCACGGCCTCGCCGTTCAGCGTGAAGGCGACCGCGTGTTCGCGGTCCGGGCTCTCAGACGCCATCGGGGTCTCCCGCCTGCGCGGTGCCGTCGCGCATCCGTCCGGCCACGCGGCCGAGGACGACGCGGGCGAGGTGGAGCCGCGTCGCGGCCTTGGTGGTCGGATCGTCCGGGGGGTCGAGTTCGCCGGCGAGGGCCGCCTGGGCGCCCGCGAGGTCTCCCGCCTCGATGGAGGCCGCGGCGGCCGGGGCCAGGACCGGCCGGTCGGCCACCCCGAAGAAGGCGAGGCGCAGGTCCGACAGGCCGCCCGCGCCCCGCCGCGCGGTCGCCGCGAGGCCGACGAGGGCGTAGTCGCCGTGGCGGCGCGACAGCTCGTCGAAGCCGCAGACCGCGTCGGCACCCGGCACCGGAAACTCGACGGCCGTGACGATCTCGCCGGGCTCCAGCGCCGTCGTGTAGAGGCCGAGGAAGAAGGCGTCCGCCGCGATGCGCCGCTCGGCCCCGGGGCCGCGCACCACGATGGTGGCGCCGGCGGCGAGGCAGCAGGCGGGCCACTCGGTGGCGGGATCGGCCAGCGCCACCGAGCCGCCGATCGTGCCGCGGTTGCGGATCGCCGGATGGGCGATGTGCGGCAGGGCGGCGGCCAGCAGCGGCAGGCGTTCGCGCACGAGTGCCGCGGTGCCGACGTCGCGGTGGCGCGTCATGGCGCCGATCCGCACCACGCCGTCGGCTTCCGAGACGCCGGCGAGTTCGGGAATCGCGTTGAGGTCGACCAGAAGGCCGGGCGCCGAGAGCCGCATGTTGAGGGCCGTGACGAGGCTCTGGCCGCCCGCGAGGGGAACGGCGTCCTCCCCGTGCTCGGCGAGCAAAGCCAGCGCCGCTTCGAGCGAGGCCGGGCGCACATAGGCGAAGTCTGGCGCCTTCACGCGCGGCTTCTCCTCCCTGTGGACTTGCCCATGACCGCCCCGATGGGACAGGCTGGAAGCCCTTATTGATCGTTCGCTCAATAGAAGGGGAAAACGGTATGGCGTCAAGCAGGCCGGCAGACAGGGATGCGCGTGCTCCGGCCGGCCGGCGGCTGACGCCCGAGGCGCGCGAGCGCCAGATCGTCGTGGGGGCGATCGACTACTTCGCCGAGGTTGGCCTCGACGGGCACACCCGTGAACTCGCCCGCCGGCTGGGCATCACCCAGCCGCTCCTGTTCCGGTACTTTCCGACCAAGGCGGCCCTGATCGAGCGGATCTACGAGGAGGTCTATCTCAAGCGCTGGGATCCCGGCTGGGAGGCGACGGTGCGCAACACCGCGCTCCCGTGCCTCGAACGCTTCCGACGCTTCGAGATCGATTATCAGCACCGGATCGACGATTACGCGTGGCTGCGGATCTTCGTCTCTGCGGGGCTCAAGGGCTTCGATCTTCCGAGCCGCTATCTGGGCATGGTCCGGGAACGGATCTTCGCGCCGTTGCTGGCGGGCATGCGGGCCGAGTCGAACCTGCCGAACGCACAGGCGCAGGCGCTGTCCGACGACGAGTTCGAGTTGCTGTTCGGCATCCACGGCGCCCTCGTCTATGTCGGCCTGCGCTCGCGGGTCTACGGGATCGACGGCGCCGCGGATCGCGACGGGGTCCGGTCCGCGATGCTCGACGCGGCCCTGCCGGGCCTGCTCGCGACCCATCGCCGGGTGGTGCTGGGCGCCGGCCAGCGGGCGAGCGGATCGAGCCGGACCGGGTCGGGCGCCAGCGCCCCGACGTCATGAGGTCCGACGCGCGGGAGACAGCGTGCGGCGAGCCCGTGCGGCACCGTCATCCGCGGATGGGTCGATGACTTCCGCGCGAACTGCGCTAGCCTTGCGGCGTGGAGGAGCGCCATGACCCAGAGATCGCAACCGGCATTGGCGGCGCTGCCGCCGGATCTGGTGGGCGAGTTCGCGGCGGCGCGCGGCAATGGCTGCGTCGGCACCCGCCTCCTCTCGGAGGACGCGCGCTGCCGGGTCTGGACCATCGTCCTGGCCCCCGGGGCGCGGATCGGCTTCCACACCCACGTCCTCGACTATTTCTGGACCGCGGTGACGGCCGGGCGCGCCCGCTCGCAGTACGGAGACGGGCGGGTCGCGGAGGTCGATTACCGCGCGGGCGACATCCAGCACCTGTCGTTCGGGCCGGGCGAGTCGATGACCCATGACCTCGCCAATATCGGCGACACGGAGCTGATCTTCACCACCGTCGAATTCCTGGACAGCGCGAACTCGCCCCTGGCACTCCCGGATGCCATCCGCGCGGAGGCGGCCCGCCGCGCGGAGGCGGCCCGCCGCGCGGCCTAAGCGAGGCGGACATCGGGCGGGACAGCCGTCCCGGCCATCACCGCCTCGGGGCTGCGAAACCGCTCCGCCGCCATCCGTTCGGCCGCGCCGCGCTGCTGCGCCTGCAGGTACGCGCCGAGATCGCGCCCCCGCGCCACGACCGCCGCTCCGTAGGCGCGTCGGCAGCCGTCGAAGGCCGCGAGGGCCGCGTCCACGTCGCCGCCCGCGGCGTCCAGGGCGTCCACGAGGGCGGCGGCGTCCTCCATCGCCTTGGTCACGCCCATCCCGACATGGGGACGGGCCACGAAGGCCGCATCGCCGATCAGGGCGACGCCCCGGGCCGGAACCATGGTCGGCGTCTCGATGTCCAGGATCGCCTGCAGGAACGGCTGCTCGGCGCGCAGCATGACCTCGGTGAACGGCGGCGCCAGGATCCGCTCGGCGTCGGCGCGCATCGCCGCCAGCACCTCGGCCTTGATCCGGCCCGGCGGGATGGAGAGGGCATGGCGGATCCCGCCGGTATCGGTCAGCAGCGCGTGGAGCGCGGCCTCTGGGGTCGGCCTGTACCAGACCGCGTTGAAGCTTCGCTTGGCTCCGGTCCCATCCTCGAGGCTTGAGACCGGATAGCCGAGGATTTGCTCCCCCGGAGGCAGGCAGAACGCGAAATGGCCGCAGATTGCCGCCCGGGTTGTGCGTGAGAGGGCGGCCTCGTCCACGACCGCGCGCCAGGCGACGTAACCCGCATAGGTCGGCGTCACGGCATTCAGGAACTGGCCCCGCACCGTCGAGAACTGCCCGTCGGCTCCGACAAGGAGGTCCGCCGTGATTCGACGGCCGTCCGCGAAGGACGCGACGACGCGATCGCCCTGATGGTCGAGCGTGGCCAGCGCCGCTCCGAAGCGAACCCGGTCCGGCGGCAGGGCGTCCAGCAACAGGCGATAGAGACGCCCCCACCCCGCGAGCACCTGCGGCAGCCTGCGTTCCGCGATGACATGGCCGTCCCGGTCGAGGACCCTGCGGCCCTCGACCGTCACCCCGAGATCGCGCGCGCCGGCCGGGCTGCCGCAGCGTTCCAGCACCGACCGGAGCCCCGGATGCGTGACGATCCCCGCCCCGCGACTGGAGAGGGCGCTCGCCGACCGCTCGTGGACCGAGACGGTATGCCCACTGCGCGCGAGCAGACATGCCGCGGTCAGTCCGGCGATCGAACCGCCGATGACCGCTACGTCCAGTCGCTTCATGCTGCCCTCGACCCGGTCCAGCGGTTCCGTCCGCGAACAGGATGGCGGCAACCGGACACTTTACCAAGTCGGGTCGGCGGCAGCGCGCGAGTCGAAATCTCCGTGTCGAGGTCCGGCCGGGTCCGGCGTCTCGCGCGCGCGCCCCGGACGGGTCGTTCCACCGATGCGCGAGCGCTCAGGGATCAGCACGCATGCGCGATCCCACGGCTCGATCGCGCCTAGAGTTTCCGCTGATGATGGATGCGCTTCTTCTTCGGAAGCGCCCTGTGGCGGCCGATCGTGACGCCCGCCGTCGCGAGCGCCGGATCGGCCAGTTCGGTCGCGTGCGCAGGGCCGGCCGGCGCCGCCTCCGCGAACGTGGCGACGGTGACCAAGGGGAAGGCGAAAAGGAAGGCGAAGACCGCCACCCGAAGAGTCCGGATCGTCTTCATGTGCGTTCTCTCCACTGTCCATCAGCACAGGGCCGGGCCTTGTGTTCGACGCCGGCCGGACGCGGCCGGACGTTCCGGACATGACAGCGGCCCGCTATCGCGGACGGCCCGAATACGGGGCCTCGCGCCCCCCGCGCCCGCACCCCTCTTCGACTGGCCGGGCAGCAGAGCGCCGGCAGTCAACCGATATCGAAATACTTGAAATATGCAGTTCGATATCGGCGCTAATACTTATAATATCCAGAGTCGATAAACGTATTGATCCTGATCAACGCGTGATCGGATCGGCCAAGCCGGACCTGAAGGTTGCGCGGCCGGGCGCTGCCCGCGTCACACGCCGTCGAGCAGCCGGTCGAGGTCGAACGAGGGGCGGCGTCCCAGATCGGCCCGATGCGCGGTCAGGAAGGTCTCGGCGCAGCGGCGCCCCTCGTCCCGCAGCATCGTCAGGAACGCCCATTCCGAATTGAGCTTCGATGAGGCGCCGAGACCCGCAACGATGTCGCTCGCGATGCGATGCAGGCGCATCGCCGACCATCGGGCGCATTCCGAGTCGTCCGCGGGCGCGACCTGCCGCAGCAGGGCCATCATCCGCAGCTCCTTGAGCAGGACCGCGTTGAACGAGACCTCGTTGAGCCGGTTGAGGATCTCCCGCGCCGAGGTCGGCGCGTGTGCCCGCTCGACCGGATTGACCTGCACGATGATCGTGTCCCGCGACTCGCATTCGCGCACTAGGGGCGTGATCGTCGGGTTTCCGGAATAGCCTCCGTCCCAATAGGCGGCGCCGTCGATCTGGACCGCCTGGAACAGCGTCGGCAGGCATGCCGAGGCGAGGAGCACGTCGGCCGTCAGCTCGGCGTTGCGAAACACGCGGCCTTGGCCCGTGTGAACATTCGTCGCGGTGACGAAGAGCTTGATGCGGCTCCGCGCGATGCGTTCGAAATCCAGCTGCGCGTCCAGGATCCGCCCGAGCGGATTGAAGCCGTGCGGGTTGAGGTCGTAGGGGGAGAACACCCGCGCCATCAGGTCCGCGGCCAGGTACAGGGGCGCGTAATCGAGCGTCCAGCGGCCGAGGATCACGTCGAGCGGGCTGCGTTGGAGCGGGCTGAATCGGGCCGCGCGCGCGATGGCGTCCCAGAAGGCCTCGAGCGCCGCGCGCGCGCCGGCGGCCCCGCCTTGCTCGTAGCCGTCGATGAGGAACGCCGCGTTCATGGCGCCCGCCGACGTCCCGGAGATGCCGTCGATTCCGAGCCCTGGCTCCTCCAGCAGGCGGTCGAGCACGCCCCAGGTGAAGGCACCGTGGGCACCGCCGCCCTGCAGAGCCAAGTCGATCAGGACCTGATCCCGCTCGCACGCCCCCGGTGAGATCGCGTCGTTCGCCATCGGATCGAGACCCCATCACGAGAGTCATTCATTCCAGCGTCATTCGGCCGGGCCGGAACGCGGACCTCCGCCGACGAGGGGGCGGTCGTCTCCGGCTACTCGGCGACCGCCTGTCCGGGATCGGCCCGGTAGGGGTCGGCCTGCCCCAGGTGCGAGGCGCCTCGCACCTTGGTGCCGGGCAGGATCTCGAAGCGCGGATCGAAATCCACCATCGTGGCGGCCAGCCGGGTCAGGATGCTCGCGTCGCCCTGAACCTGCGCCGTCCCGTCGGCGATGTGCGCCTCCAGGGTCTTGGCGCCGACCATCGTCTGCTCGAGATCCGACCGGTTGAGGGTCAGGGTCAGGTCGGGCTTCTCGGCCTGGAAGCCCGCGATGGTGGTCAGCGTCGCGTTCTCCAGCTCGACGATGAACCGCTCGCCGTTGTCCGGCGTGATCAGGTTGATGGTGAAGCGCAAGCCCTCGGCCTTCCGACTGTCCATGCGGATGCCGAGGAAGTCCAGGAACAGCTCGGTCGTCATCGCCCGCACCACGTCGGGACTGCTCGAACTGGCCGTCGCCCCTTCCGGGATGCCGGAGCGAAGCTCGTAGGCGCCGGCCAGGAAGCTGTTGCGCAGGCCGGGATTCTCCTGCTGGTAGCCGATCTGCTCGAAGATGTCGGCGAGCAGCTCCTTGGCGGCCTGGTTGTGCGGCTCGGCCTGGACCAGCTTGTTCACGATCTCCTGGGCCAGAAGGTACTGGCCCGCGTCGTGCAGGCGTCGTCCCCGGGCGAGGATCGCCTCGGCGCCCCCCATCATGTCGACGTAGAGAGGCGCGCTCTCGGACGGGGCCAGCGGGATCAGCGTCGCCGGGTTGCAGTCCCAGAATCCGAGATAGCGCTGGATGACGCCCCGGCTGTTGTGCTCCGGCGACCCGTGATAGCCGCGGCAATGCCACGTCTGCTGGAGGCCCTGCGGCAGCGCGTAGACGGTGTGGATCTCGTTGATCGTCACGCCCTGGTTGGCGAGGTGGAGCACTTGGTTGTTCATGTGGGCGTAGATGGTCGCGCTGCGCCCGCAGGACCTCCTGGATGCGCGCATTGCCCCAGCGGGGCCAGTGGTGGGAGGCGAACATCACCT
The DNA here is from genome assembly GCA_050632685.1 of Methylobacterium phyllosphaerae. Taxonomy (GTDB): domain Bacteria; phylum Pseudomonadota; class Alphaproteobacteria; order Rhizobiales; family Beijerinckiaceae; genus Methylobacterium; species Methylobacterium phyllosphaerae_A. The sequence continues at coordinate 677,851 of JBOEFT010000002.1, read as the reverse complement.
CGGCCTCCTGCCCGAACTGGTGCAGCGCCACATTGATGTATTTCGACCAATTCAGCGGATCGCGCACCGGCGCGCCCTGCAGGGTGTAGATGTTGTGCAGGGACGCGATGACGTTCTCGGCCATCCACAGCGCCTTCATCTCCGGGATGTAGGTGTTCATCTCCCGCGGCGCTTCGGTGTTGGGGGTATTCTGGAAGACCATCCGGACGCCGTCGACCTCGAAGGTCTCCATCGGCTTCTCCACGGATCGCGTCGGAGCGATCAGGCCGCTGGTGCCGGCCGAGACGCGCTGCCCGAGACCCTGCCCGACATAGCCGTGCGGCGCGGCCGGCAGGAGCAGGCCGTACTGGTAGAAGAGCCGCCGGTTCATGGCGTTGCCGGCGTAGACATTCTCCGCCACCGTGTGGGGCAGGAAATCGGCCGGCGCGATCACCGGCACCGCACCGGACCGCACGTCCGCCTCGTCGAGGATCCCGCGCACGCCGCCCCAATGGTCACCGTGGGTGTGGGAGTAGATCACAGCCGAGATCGGCCGTCCCTCGCCCATATGAGCCTGGAACAGCGCCCAGGCGGCGCGCGCGGTCTCCTGGCTGACCAGGGGATCGAAGACGATCCAGCCCGTCCGCCCGCGCACGACGGTGAGGTCCGAGAGGTCGAAGCCCCGGACCTGATAGATGCCGGGGACGACCTCATAGAGCCCGTAATTGTTGTTGAGACGCGAGATCCGCAGCAGCGACGGGTGAATGCTGTCGAACTCGTCCTGCTCCTCGAGGAACTTGAATTGCTGCATGTCCCAGGCCGCGTGACCGTCATCGGCCGGGATGGTCATGGCGGTCATGGGGGCGATCAGCCCGCGTCTCTGCTCCGCGACGTCTCTGTCGTCCGCGAACGGCAGACGCAGGCGGGCCTGATGCAGCACCGCGCGCGTGAACGGCGATGCCGGCTTGCCCTTCGGGTGGAAGTGCTCCGGGACGGGCGTTTCCGCCTGATTCTCCGTCCGGTTCTCCGCGCCGCCGGCGGCACGCGCCTCCGCCATGAGACAGCCGGCCGCGGAGAACGCGGCTCCGACAGCGGGGAGGGTCTTGATGAAGGCGCGTCGTGTGGACATCGGTCAGCTCCAACCCTGACGCGGTCACGGGCGGTAAGCCGACCCGGCCCGCGAACGCCGCCGGGGGCCGCATAGGGGGCGGCCGGTCCGGCTCGCGGGCACGTCCATCAGCGCCACGCGCAGACCCGGCGTCCGCGCCGCCACCAGCAGACCCGGCGGCGGCGGCGGCGCGGGACGACGACCACGGCCCGTGCCGTCTCGACGGGCGCGCCGCCGTTCGAACCGTCGAGGGGCTCCATCCTGACCGGTGCGGCGTCCACGGCGCCCGGCAGCGCGAGCAGGCCCGTAGCGGCCAGGGCGGCCGACGAGAGGCCGCCCAGTACGGCGCGACGATGCAGGGGTCCCATTGTCATCCTCCAAACCGCAGGCTGATGTCCGTGGTGACGTCGACGGCGGGCGGACATCCCCGTGTCCGCCGCCGAGGCTCATCGGGCCGCCGAGCCGATGCCGGGGCCGGGCGAGGCGATCGCCGGCGCCACAGGCGGCTTGCCGAAGAGGCCGATCCAGGCCCATGACAGGCCCGCGGCGATCAGGTCGCAGGAGACGAAGAGGCCGATCGCCCACAGACCCGAATACGGCCATTGCGCGATGATGGCGGCGCCCAGGAGCATCGAGAGCAGGGCGAACAGGATCACCGCGGCGCGGGACATCTGTGTCTCATGGACGATCGCCCAGAGCGCGCGCGCCACGCCCGAGGCGATCAGGGTCAGGCCGAGGACGAGCGTGAGGGCGAGCGAGGCTTCGAGGGGGCGGAAGACCGCCCAGAGGCCGCCGACGAGATAGAGCAGCCCCGCGAGGAACCGGACGGCGCGGGAGCGCCAGACCTCCATGTCCGCGGGTTTGGTGAGCCCTTCCACGATCTCGGCGATGCCAGCGGCGATCAGGAGGATGCCATACCAGAGCGTGCTGACGATGGTGAGGGTCACCGCCATGAACAGGCCCACGATGCCGAGGACCAGCAGCGCGGTGCCGACCGCGATGAACCACCCGCGGGCATGGCCTGTCTGCACGGGGAGGGTTCCGAAGGTCGCTGTCCTGCTCATGAGACGCCTCCTGTCGCGGTTGTCCGTCCTTGATCGGTCGCATTTCGTTTTATTTGCCGATCGATAAGCTTAGGACCCAGCGAAAGCTGCGTTGATCTGGATCAAAAGAGATCCAGCTCATTTTATCGACAGTTGGTCCGCCAATCGGCCAAGCATCGCCATACCGGACGAGACCCTGGAATCGCCCGAAGGCAGAGGAGGCGCGCGAAGGTCGATCCTCCGGCGCCCTGCACGCGGTCACGCGTGACGGGTCCGCGATCGATGTGTCCGCCGGGCCGTTTCGGCCGGCGGCACGGCGACGGACAGCGTCCAGCCAGACCCCGTCACGCCGGGTCGCCGGACCGCGCCGGGCGGACGCTCGGCCTCACACCCGTTCCGGTCATGCCCACCGCCGAAGGCACGTCCCCGATTGAGACAGGCGGTTCGTGCGCGGGCCGCCTTCGGCGTCAGCAAATCGGCGACCGTTGCGCCGTCGATAATCGGCGCCGGAACCGATGTGACGTGCGTCCCGGAGGCAGTCGTGACTCTGAGTCGGTCGAAGCAGCCCGTCTGAGCGTGATGCAGACGCAGGCGCCGTCGACACGCCTGCCGGCGGCCTGCAAGGCCTCGGCCGGGCGGCCGGCCTGAGCCCGGTCTTCGGCAGCGCCTCAACCGATCCCGAGGCCGCGGATGAGCAGGACCGCGATGGCCAGCAGCACGAGGAGCGAGGCGGTGACGGCCAGCGTCACCCGGCCGCCGACCTGAGCCAGCACGCGCACGTCCACCCCGAGGCCCAGCGCCGCCATCGACATGATCGTGAGGAAGCCGGCAAATCGGGAGAGCGGGCCGATCCAGGCATCCGGGATCAGTCCGAGCGAGCGCAGCGTGGCCAGCGCCAGGAAGCCGAGGATGAACCACGGCACCAGCTTGAAGAAACCGGGCCGGCCCGGCGCAGTCCCTCGGGTGGCCTTGGCAGCGTCCTCCGCCGGCAGGCGCGGGGCGAGGAGCGAGAGGGCCAGCACCACCGGTCCCAGCATCAGCACCCGGACCAGCTTGACCAGCGTGCCCACCTGCGTGGCGAGCGGGCTCACCGGGACGGTCGCGGCCAGCACCTGCGGCACCGCGTAGACGGTGAGCCCCGCCAGCACGCCGTACTGGTGCTCCCCGAAGCCGGCCAGGGGAACGAACAGCGGCAGCCCCAGCACCATCAGCACGCCGAGCACCGCGGTGAACGCGATGGCGGCCGCGACGTCCCGGCTGTCGGCGCCGATGACGGGCGCCACCGCGGCGATGGCCGAGTTGCCGCAGATCGCGTTGCCGCAGGCGATCAGCAGCGCCATGCGCACCGGCAGGCCCAGGGCGCGGCAGATGGCGCAGCTCGCCAGGATGGTCAGCGCCACCGCCCCGACGATGCCGGCGAGCAGCGCCGGACCCGACGCGACGATCGCCCCGAGGCTCACCGCGGCCCCGAGCAGGGTGACGGCCACCTCCAGCACCTGCTTGGCCGAGAAGGCGATCCCGGCCTTGAAGCGCGCCCCCGGCACCCAGGCGGTGCGCACGGCCGTCCCGATCAGGATGGCGAGGACCAGCGCCTCGACGTAGGGATGGCCGGTCAGGCGCTCCTCGCCGGCCTGGAGCACCTGCGCCACCACCGTGAGGACGAGGCACAGGACGAGCCCCGGCAGCAGGCTGCCCGCCGCACCGGCCCAGGCGCGACCGCGGCCGGCGGGCGCGCTCTCGGCCGCGGCGCGGCTGGCCATCCTGGCGGTCATGGCGTCGCCTCCCTGTCCCGCGCTCAGTAGGTCGCGCCGAGATAGGCGGCGATGGCCTTGGCCTGCTCCTCGGCGATCGGCGCCCGGTAGACCTTGATCATCTTGGCGACCTCGGCGTCCCAGAACGCCTGCCCCTTCTTCGGCGGCTGCATGGCGACGTAATCGGCCGAGTGGCAGGTCAGGCAGTTCTCCTGCGCGGCCTGGAAGCCGGCGGCGTGCGCGGCCTCCGGGGCCGGCCGGAACTGGGCCGTGGGCTCCGGCAGCGCGTAGGTCTCGGGCGCGGCGCGGACTTCGGTTCCCGACAGGGCGGCCGCGAGGGCGACGGCCGTGGCGGGCAGCACGATGGACCTCAGCATGTCGATCCTCCTCAGGCCGCCCGCACGCGGGTGGTCTCGACGACGTTGCGCATGTAGCCGGCGGGGTTCCAGCGCGGCTCCATCGGCTGGGTGTCGCCGTCGTTGCCCGTGGCCCGTACACGCAGGGCATGGGCGCCCGGCGCCAGGTCGACCTCCGCGGTCCAGGTGCGGAAGGCGTAGCGGCCGAGATCCTGGCCGAGCTGCGCCGTGCTCCAGGTCCTGCCGTCGTCGGTCGAGACCGCCACCGCCTTGATGCCCGATCCGCCGTCGAAGGCGATGCCGCGCAGGGGCACGCGCCCGGCCTTCACCTGCGCGCCGTCGGCGAGGCTGGTCACGAAGGAGCGGACGTTGAAGCGGCCGATCGGCACGGTCTTGTCCGGCGCCTTGCCGGGCTCGGTGCAGGCGCAGGCATTGTCGGGGATGCGGTAGGCCGTCTTCATCCAGAAGCCCTCGAAGGGGTGATCGAGGACGGCGATGCCGTTGAGGTGCTTGACCCAGTAGGTCCCGTAATAGCCCGGCACCACGAGGCGGAGCGGGAAGCCGTTCAGCCAGGGGAGATCCGCCCCGTTCATGCCCCAGGCCAGCATCACCGCGCCGTCCCGGGCGTGGTCGAGGGTCAGCGCCTTGGCGAAGTCCGGCGTCTCGGGCAGGACCGGTCCGTCGAGGCCCTCGAAGGACACCTGCACGGCGCCGGCCTTGACGCCGGCCTTGTCGAGCACGGCCTTGAGCGGCACGCCGGTCCAGCGGGCGCAGCCCATGGCGCCGTTGGCGAGCTGGCCGCCGGCGATGCGCGGCTCGAAGAAGCCGCGGGAATTGCCCGAGCACTGGTTGACCGCGACGATCTCGGTCTGCGGCATCGCCTTGAGGTCGGCGAGCGACAGGGAAAGCGAGCGCTCGACCTGTCCGGTCACCGCGACGCGGAAGGCCTGCGGGTCGATCTCGGTCGGGATGTCGGCGAGGTGGTAGCGCACGAAGAACGCGTCGTTCGGCGTGATCGCGCCTTCGTCGAACACGGAGAACGGCGTCTCCAGCTGCGGCGGGCGCGCGGTCATCTGCAGGAGCGGCCTCTTGCCCGGATAGGCCACGAGCGGCCGCTCGCCGTTGCCGAAGGGCAGCGTCGCGGTGTCGCCCGCCCGTGCGCGGGGCACGCCTCCGACGGCGGCGAGGGCGCCGAGCGCGGTCAGCCGCATGAAGTCCCGTCTTCCGCGATCGGTCATGGCGCGCTCCTCGTTCAGGCTGTCGCAGCGGCGTTCCGGTTCGGCGCGCCCCGCCTTCGACCGCGGGGCGACGCCTCGGAGGGGATCCCGGTCAGCGAAGGACCGAGAGGTAGTGGATGTCCTGCGTCAGGCAGGTCGAGAGGCGCCACTCGACCGGCCGCTCCTCGAGATCGATGGCGACGCGGTCGATCTCGAGGGCAGGGGTCCCGGCGGGCACCTGGAGCAGCGCCGCCTCGCGGGACCCGATCGCCACGGCCTTCAGGCGCTCGTTGGCGGTGGCGATCGTGATGCCGTAGCGGGCGGCGTAGAGGCTGTAGAGGGTGTTGGGCAGCTCGAGCTGGGCGATGCCGGGGAACAGGCCGGCGGGCACGCTGATCGTCTCGACCACGCACAGCTTGGCGTCGACGGCGCGCACGCGCTCGATCCGGACCACGCGGGCGGACCGCACGAGGTCGAGGCGCCCGCGCTCGTCGGCGCTGGCGGTCGCCTCCGCGATCCCGGTGACCCGGCTCGTGGGCATGCCGGTGCCGTCGCCGTCCGGCCGCAGCTTCAGGAAGCGGAAGACGCTCTGCTTGTCGTCGTGATCGGCGACGAAGGTTCCGCGGCCCTGGCGGCGCACCAGCAGGCTGTCGGCGGTGAGCGCGTCGAGGGCCTTGCGCACCGTCCCCTGGCTGACGCCCAGCTCGACGGCGAGCTGCCCCTCGCTGGGCAGGATCTGGCCGGGCTGCCAGACCGCGTCGGCCAGGCGCTTCAGCAGGGTGTCGTAGACCTGCCGGTAGAGCGGGCGGAAGCCGACCGTGCGGGCGCCTCCCGAACCTGCGCGCCCCGAACCTGCCTGCCCTTCGCCTGACCGTTCCATCGCGTGACGACGCAGAGCCCCATCCGTGGGTAGAGCGTCGAAGGTTGTGTCCAGCACCTCTCCCTCCTCTGGCTTACGTGGCTCTGCCGATGGGAGCAATCACAGGTTTTTCCTCCGCACAGGCGATCCGCGTCACAGCGCCCGGATCTCGGCGACGAGGGCTTCGGCGACGTCGAGGCCCGCCTCGGCGGCCCGGCGACGGAGTGCGAGCCGGCGGCTGCCCGGGAGCCGGGCGCCGTCCTGCGTCTCGATCGCGTCCGCCAGCGCCGCGAAGCGCTCCGGCGCGTCCGGGCTGAGCGCCGCCGCGTCGAGGACGAGGATCAGCTGCCCGGTGCCCGGCGGGTCGCCCGCGGCGTCGAGGAACGAGGAGGCCTCGCCGGCGAAGCGCGCGCCGACGAGGCCGGCGGCGAGCAGCTCCACCATCAGGGCGAGCGCCGTGCCCTTGGCGTCGCCCAGCGGCACCATGGTGCCGTCGAGGGCCGCCTTGGCGTCGGTCGTCGGGCGCCCCTCGGCGTCGAGAGCCCAGCCCTCGGGGATCGGTTCGCCGCGCTTGGCCGCCCCGACGATGTTGGCGCGGGCCACCTTCGACAGGGCGAGGTCGACGACGATCGGCGCGCGGCCCGGCAGCGGGCAGGCGAAGGCCAGCGGGTTTGTGCCGAACACCGCCTGACGACCGCCCCAGGGCGCCATCGCGGCGGGCGTGTTGGCGAAGAGCAGGGCGACGCAGCCCTGCTCGGCCAGGACCTCCACCGGGCGTCCGGCCGCGCCGCAATGGTGCGAGCGGCGGATGCCGGCCGCCGCCACGCCCTGCTGGCGGGCGAGGCCGGGCAGCGCCTCCAGGGCGAGGTCGATGGCAGGATAGGCGAAGCCGTGGGCGGCGTCGACCGCCAGCAGGCCCGGCCGCGGGCGCTCCGCCCGCGGGACCGCGCCGCCCACGACCTTGCCGGCGCGCACCTGCGCGCCGTAGGGCGCGACCCGCGACAGGCCGTGGCCCTTCAGGCCATCCGCCTCGGCACCGACCAGGGCGCGGGCGACGCTCCGCGCCGCGGCCTCGGCCGTGCCGCAGCGGATGAGGGCCTCGGCGGCCAGGGCCTCCGCCTCCGGGAGGGTGAGGTTCGGCATCGGCTCAGCGCTCCGTGAGGTGGCGACGCACCGCCGCCGCGGTGACGGCGGAGACGCGCACGTTCGATTCCTGGGTCACCCCGGCGATGTGCGGGGTCAGGATCAGGTTCGGCACGTCCGCGAAGACGGCGCCGGCCGCCGCGTCCAGGGGCTCCCGGTCGAACACGTCCAGCGCCGCGCCGCCGAGATGGCCGGCGCGCAGGGATTCGGCCACGGCGGCCTCGTCCACCACGCCGCCCCGGGCCGCATTGATCAGGATCGCGCCCTTGGGCATCCGGGCCAGCGCCGCCGCGTCGATCAGGCCGCGCGTCCGATCGGTGAGGGGCACGTGCAGCGAGAGCACGTCGCTCTGGGCGATCAGGGCTTCGAGCGCCTGCCGCTGCACGGGACCGGTGGCCGGGTTCCAGGCCGGATCGCCCTCGGCGACGAAGGGGTCGTGGGCGGCGACCGCCATGCCGAGGGCCGCAGCCCTCTGGGCGGTCTCGCGGGCGATGGCGCCGAAGCCCACCAGGCCGAGGCGTTTGCCGGAGATCTCGCGGCCCATCAGGGCGTTGCGCGGCCACGTGCCGGCCGCGACGCGGGCCGTCGCCCCGTAGGCGCCGCGCAGGAGCAGCATCGCGGTGGCGACCACGTACTCGGCGACCGCGACGTCGTTGGCGCCCGTCGCCGGATAGACCGTGATGCCCCGGTCCCGGCAGGCCGCCTCGTCGATGTTGTCGAGGCCGACGCCGAGGCGACCCACCACCTTGAGGTCGCGGGCGGCCTCGAGCAGGGCGCCGCGCACCTGAGTCCGGTTGCGCACGATCAGGGCGTCGGCCTCCGCAACCGCGGCGGCGAGATCGTTGGGCCGGTCGACGAGGCCGGGATCGTACACCACGTCGAAGCCGGCGAGCTCGGCCGCGATCGCCGCCTCGTCCATGAACTCGCTGATGATGACCTTGGGCATGGAGGGTCCTTCTCAGGTCGCCGGCACGGCAGCGGGGAGGGGGCGGCGGAAGGCGGCCGCCGGCTCGCGGGCGGGGATCGCATCCGCCTCCTCGTCGTCGAGTAGGTCGAAGTCCGGGGTGATGCGGCCGTCGAGCACCGCGCGGGCATGGGCGAGGTCGATCTTGCCCTCCCAGCGGGCGATCACGAGGGTCGCCACCATGTTGCCGATCGCGTTGGTCACGCAGCGCAGCTCGTTCAGGATGCGGTCCACCCCGATGATCAGGGCGATGCCCGCCACCGGCAGGAGTTGCGAGGCCTGGAGCGTCGCGGCCAGCACGAACAGGATGGCACCCGCCACGCCCGCCACGCCCTTCGAGGTCACCAGCGCGATGGCCAGGATGCCGAGTTCCTGCTCCCAGGTCAGCGGGATGTTGAGGGCCTGGGCGATGAAGCCGATCGCCATGGTCAGGTAGATGCAGGAGCCGTCCATGTTGAAGGACAGGCCGGCCGGCATCACGAGGCCGGTGACGCTCTTGTCGACCCCGAGCCCGTTGAGCTTGGCCATGATCCGCGGCAGCACCGATTCCGTGCTCGTGGTGCCGAGCAGGATGAACAGCTCCTCGCGGCTGTAGCGAAACAGCTTCCACAGGCTCAAGCCGACGTAGAACCGCATCACGCCGCCGAGGAAGACCGCGATGAAGACGATGAAGGTCAGGTAGAGCGAGACGATCAGCATTCCGTACTGGGCGAGGATGCCGAGCCCGAACTTGCCGATGGTGAAGGCCATCGCGCCGAAGGCCCCGATCGGCGCGAAGTGCATGATCAGGCCGACGACCTTCATCAGCACGTCGCCGAAGGCATGGACCACCTTGAGCGGGAACTCGCCGCGCCGGCCGAGCATCGCCAGACCCATGCCGACGAGCACCGAGAAGAACATCACCTGGATCAGGTCGCCCTTGGCGAAGGCGTCGACCGCGCTGTGCGGGATGATGTTGGCGATGATCTCCATCGGCGACTGCGCGTGGGCCTTGCCGGCGATGCCGGCGACCAGCTTGGCGTCGAGGCTGTCGACCGTGGCGTTCACGCCGTCGCCCGGCCGCAGCAGGTTGACGAACAGGAGGCCCGCGGCGAGCGCCACCGTGGTGGCGACCTCGAAGTACAGGATGGTCTTCAGGCCCATCCGGCCGACGGTCTTCATGTCGCCGACATGCGCGATGCCGACCACGACCGTGCAGAAGATGACGGGGGCGACGATCATCTTGATCAGGTTGATGAACATGTCGCCGAGGATCTTGCAGCCCACGGCGAAATCGGGGGCCACCACCCCGACCGCGATGCCCAGCGCGATGCCGAGCAGGACCTGGCCGTAGATCGACCGAAGCAGCCTCATGCGTTCCTCCAGAATGACGGGACGGAGGCCGCCGCGGTTTCCCCTGCGGTCGTGCGCTCCCTCGTGGTCCTGACCCCGTGGCGTCGGGGCTGCGCCCGCGGACCGGATCGCGGTCCGCGGGCGCGGGACTTGTGCGTCAGGCGCTGCGGTAGAGCTTCGTCATCACGAATTCCCGGTGGCCGAGGGACTCGGCCGCCGTGAGCCGGCCGTTGGCGGTGCGCACCACCATGTCGATGAGCGCGTCGCCGGCCTGCGGGATGGTCATCTCGCGGCTGAGCACGCCCGAGACGTCGACGTCGATGTGCTCGCCCATGGTCCGCACGGTCCGGGGATTGCCGGTGATCTTGATCACCGGGACGATCGGGTTGCCGATCACGTTGCCCTGGCCGGTCGGGAAGGTGTGGACCACGTAGCCGGCCGCCGCCATCAGGGTCACGCATTCGGCCGCCGCCGAGGACGTGTCCATGAAGTAGAGGCCGGGTCCCTTGGCGGGGGCCTCCGCGGGCTGCAGCGCGTCGATGAACCGGCACTCGTGGCCGATCTTCTCGAGGTTGCCGAGCGCCTTCTCCTCGATCGTCGTCAGGCCGCCCGCGATGTTGCCCTTGGTGGGCTGCGAATCGGACAGGTCGTCGGTCTTGTGGGCCTCGATCACGTCGTCCTGGTAGGACTTCCACATCGTGTACCACTTGTCGGCGATGTCCGGGCTGATCGCCCGCTCGCGACAGAGGTGCTCGGCGCCGGTGATTTCCGAGGTCTCGCCGAACACCCCGTAGATCCCGTGCGGGATCAGCTTGTCGTACATGTTGCCGACGGTGGGGCAGGAGGCGAGGCCGGTGGTGGTGTCGGATTCGCCGCACTTGGTCGAGACCCAGAGGTCGGCGATCGGGCATTCCTCGCGCTGGAGCTCGGTGGCCCACTGCACGAAGCGCTTGGCCTGGTAGCTCGCCTTGGCGACGATCGCGATGTCGCCGTGGCCCTCGATGCCGAAGCCGACGACAGGCTTACCGGTCTTGGCGATGCCCTCGACCACGCGGTTGGTCCACTGGTCCTCGATGCCGATCACCACGACGGCGGCGACGTTCGGGTTCGAGCCGATGCCGATCAGGGTGCGGAAGTGGAGGTCCAGATCCTCGCCGAACTGGAGCCGGCCGTAGGCGTGGGGCAGCGCCATCGTGCCCTTCACGTTGTTGGCGACCGCCTCGCAGGCGGCGTTGGACAGATCGTCCAGCGGCAGGAGCACGACGTGGTTGCGCACGCCGACCCGGCCGTTCTCCCGGCGCCAGCCCATGAAGGTGGCGGACGTGTAGTTCTCCGAGGCGCGCTTGGTCGCGAGTGCCTGGGTGGCGAACTGATCGGGCGCCCCGCCGACGAAGGGGGTGGCGATCTCGTGTTCGAGCTGAGCGGCTTCCTTGAACATCGTCACCTCACCAGCGCTTCGTCTTGACGTTGTGGACGTGGACGTGCTCGCCCTTGGCGACGTCCTTGATGACCTTGCCGATATCCTGGCCGTACTTAATGGCCGTGTCGCCCGCCTTCAGGTCGGTGAGCGCGACCTTGTGGCCGATCGGGATGTCGTGGCGGACGGCGACCTCGAAGGTGCTGTCGTTCTCGGTGATCACCCCGAAGGCGTCGGTGTTCGCACTCAGGCCCTCGATCACCGCGACGGCGACGTTGTCCTGGGGAGAATGGGCGAGAAGATGCGGCTTGCGGCGCCCCGCGCCGGACGCGGCGTGGCTGCTCATGCGGTCCTCCTGATCTGCGTCGTCGGCTTCTTGGCGGCGACTGGTCTTATATAAGACCCATGAGATGGCGGACGTCAATGGCCGATTGCGGGGTGCGGGTGATTTCATGGGTTCGGCGGGGGATCGGTCCTGCGCGGCGCGACGCGCGCCCTCTCCCGTGCGGACGAGGGTTGGGGTGAGGGACGAGACGGGTCAGGATTGAGCGCGCCCGCACCGGGAGGCCTCTGGAGAGCCTCTTGCCTGGAGAGCCTCTTGCAGAGAGGCCTGATCCCTCACCCTGCCCCTCTCCCGCACGAGAGAGAGGACCCGCGCCGCGTTCTGCAACCGTATCGCGCAGCCCACAAGGGGGTGAATTCGAAAGCCCCGGAAGACGGGGAAAGCGCGTGGCAGCTCCGGACTGCGCGCCTTGACCGAGGGGGCCATGCGACCCGCGGACAGTCGTCCGAGCCGCCCCTCGGACATCGCATGCCTCACCCGCAGCACCGTTCGATGCCTTGCCCCAATCGCCCAGTCTTATATAAGATACATGCAAAGCAGGTCCGCCGCGGCGGGACATAAGCCGGGAGGACGCGAATGGCGGTGGCGCAGGGGCGAGGCATCGGCCGGGTCGGGTGTTCCCGGTGAACGAGACGCTCCTCCTCATCCTGTGCGTCGGTTGCGCCGGACTGATCTCGGGCCTGACGGGCTTCGCCTTCGCGCTGATCGCCTCCGGCACGCTGCTGTCGATCCGCTCTCCCGTCGAGGCGACTGCCCTCGTGCTCGTCTGCAGCATCCTCTCGCAGGTGATCTCGATTCTGCGCCTGCGGACCTGGCCGCCGCGAGGAACGGCCTTCGCGATGATCCTGCCCGGCCTCGTCGGCGCGCCGATCGGGATTCACCTGCTGCACGATCTCGATCCGCGCTTCATCAAGGTCGCGATCGGCGCCTTCCTGATGCTCTACAGCGGCGGCGTCGCCCTGCTGCGCGCCGATTACCGGGTGGGCTTCGGCAACCGCTGGAGCGACGGCGCGATCGGGTTCCTCGGCGGCGTGCTGGGCGGGATCGCCGGCCTGTCCGGGGCCCTGCCGACGGCCTGGAGCCTCGTGCGCGGCTGGGAACCGCGCACCCAGCGGGCGGTCTATCAATCCTTCACCCTGGTGATGCAGGTCTGGGCCCTGACGATCCTCGTCTACCTCGATCCGCTACCGCCCGAGCTCCTCGGCGATCTCGCCCTGGCGCTCCCGGTGGTGCTGGTGAGCGTGCTCGCCGGCCTCTCGCTGTTCGCCCGGATCGACCAGCGCCGCTTCCGCACGCTCGTCCTCGCCCTGCTCGCCGCGATCGGCCTGACCACGACGGCCCTGGCGCTGCCCGGCCTGCTGCAGAACTGACCGCGGCCGGCGGGGCGTCAGCTGCCCGCCTTGTCGTGGACGCCCGCGAAGAACAGGTCCTTCCAGCTCTCCGGCCGGCGGCGGATCGTGCCGGTGCGGGCCATGAAGTCGGCGACCTTGCCGACCGCCCGGGGCGTCGCCGTGAAGGAGACCTGCGGGTCGTTCAGGATCTCGGTGATCAGCCCGACGTCGCTCCCGTCGCGGGCGAGCCGCACGTAGGCGCGCGCCGCCTCCGACGGATCGGCCGTGATCGCGGCGAGCGCCTCGTCCAGGGCGGCGGCGAAGGCCGCGACGACCCGGGGTTGGCGCTCGCGAAGGCCGAGGAAGCCCAGACCACGTTGAAGGTCGAGGGCTCGCCCAGCACGTCGAAGCTGTTCAGCACCGTGCGGATGCCCGGCCGGCGCAGCTCCAGCTCCTGGATCGGCGCGGCGGTGAAATGCGCGGTCACCTCGGTGCCCCCGAGGAGCGCCGCCATGCCGTCGGGATGCGAGAGCGTGACGGTGAGCCGATCGAGGTCGTTGCGCCGGGCCGCGCCGAGTTCCTTCTCGGCGGCCATCTGCAGGAACATCGCCTGGACCGAGACCTTCACGGCGGGGAGCGCGATCTTGTCCCGGTCGGTGAAGTCCGCGAGCGTGCGCACCTTCGGGTTGCTGGTGTTCATCAGGAGCGGCATGCAGTTCATCGCCGCCACGCCCTTCACCGCCATGGCGGTGCCCTCGGTCTTCGACCAGAGCAGCACGAGGGGCGGCACGCCGCCGGCCGCGAACTGGATCTGCCCGGAGAGCAGGGCGTCGTTCATCGCGGCCCCGCCTGCGAGGGTGAGGTAGCGCGCCTGGAGCCCCGCCACGCCGCGGGCCATCGCCGCCTTCTGGAGCAGGCCCTGTGCCTCCATCAGCATCAGCGGCAGGTGGCCGAGGCTCGGCTGGCGGGCAATCGCCACCGCGCCGACCTCGTCGGCCAGCCCTGGGACGGGACCCGCCAGGAGCGCCGCGGCACCCGCCAGAACGTCGCGTCTGCGCATGAGATCTCCTCCCGAGAAACGTCCCCTCAGCCGGGGCGGCGGATCATCGGCGCCGCCACGCTCTCGATCATCACGTTGACGCAGGCCGGCAGGCTGCTGGCGTGGGCCGCCTCCAGCGCCGCCGGGAGGTCGGCGGCCTCGGTGACCAGCGCCCCGAAGCCGCCGAGCGCCTGGACGACCGCGTCGTAGCGGGTCGGGAGCAGGTCGCAGTGGCGCGTCCGCTCCGGGCCGTAGCTGCGCAGCTGGATCTGGTGCTCGGCGTTCCAGCGGGCGTCGTTGCCCACCACCGCGATGAACGGGATTCGATAGCGCACGGCCGTGTCGAACTCGGCCATGTGGAAGCCGAAGGTGCCGTCGCCCAGCACCGCGACCGCCGGGGCGCCGGGGCGCTCCAGGGCGGCGGCGATCGCGAAGGGGATCGACGCGCCGATCGTGCCCGACACGCCGTTGATCAGCCGGCGCCCGGCGCGGACCAGGGCCTGCGGCCACTGGCCGATCTCGCCGCCGTCGCAGATCAGCGTGCCGTCCGGATAGCGCTCTAGGAAGGCGTCGACCGCGCGGCACAGCTCCACCGGGTGCAGCCGCTGCCCCGTCCCGCGCAGATCCGCCCAGCCGGGCGGCCGGTAGGCGAGGGCGGCCCGTGCCTCCCGGTGCCAGGCCTCTCGGCGCGATGCGTCCCGGCGGGGGAGGGCGGTGCCGCTTGCGGTCAGCGCCGCCAGAACCGGCCGCGGATCGGCGAGGCCCGAGACGACGAGGCGGTCGGCCGGCGCACGGGCGAGGAGCGCCGGATCGGGATCGACGATGGCGAAGCGGCAGTCGGGCGCGAGGGCGGGGGCCGCGCCGAAGCGCAGGGTGAAGTCGAGCGGCTTGCCGAGCAGGACGAGGAGGTCGGCCTGCGCCAGGACCTCCGCGAAGGCGCCGAGGGCCGGGTCGTTGATCCCGCGCGGGCTCTCCATACCGACGACCGGCAGGCCGAGGGTCTCCTCCAGCGCCGCCATGGCGGCCCGGCCGGAGGCGTCGCACAGGGCCGGGCCGCAGGCGACGAGGGGCCGCTCCGCCCCGGCGAGGACGGCGCGCAGGTCGGCCACGAGGTCCGACTCCGGCTCGGCGGCCCGGATGGCGGCCGCGGCCCGCTCCGGGATCCGCACCGAGGCGGCGGGGACGGCCTTGTCCAGCAGGTCGACCGGCAGGCTCAGATGGACCGGGCCGGGCCGCCCCTCCCGGGCGATCCGGAAGGCCCGGGCGAGGTCCGGCCCGAGGGACGCGACCGAGCCGGCGGTCCAGGCGGCCTTGGTCATCGGCCGGGCGATGTCGGCCTGGGCCAGCTCCTGGAAGGCGCCCCGCCCGAGTTCGGACAGGCCGGCATGGCCGGAGAGCAGCAGAACGGGCGACTCCGCGGCGAGCGCCGTGGTGAGCGCCGCCGCGCCGTTGGTGTGGCCCTGTCCGCCGGTGACCAGCGCGACCCCGACCTCGCCGGTCAGCCGGCCCCAGGCGTCGGCCATGTGGACGCAGGCCGCCTCCTGGCGGACGTGGACGAGGGTGATCCCGGTCTCCAGCAGGGCGTCGAAGACCGGCATGATGTGGTTGCCCGACAGGGTGAAGATCCGGGTGACGCCGAGCGCCTCCAGGGTCCGGGCCACGATGTCGGCGCCGCGCAGGGTCTGCATGGCTCAAGTCCCCTCAGGCGGCCGCGTCGAGGAGGGAGCCCCCGGCCGGACATGGGTGAAGTGCACGGGCTCCATCGCGAGATCGAGGGCCCCGCCGCGCTGGCGCACCACCGTGTAGTGCGAGGTCGCGAGATCCGAGGCCTCGGGGAAATCCTCGCGGAAATGCGCGCCGCGGCTGTCGGTGCGGGCGAGCGCCGCCCGGGCGACCGCCTGCGAGACCAGGACGAGGTTCTCGAGGTTCAGCCGGTCCATCCAGGTCAGCGCGTAGCGGCGGTCGCCGTCCGGCGCGCCGGCCCGGGCGACCGCGTCGGAGAGCCCGTCGAGGGTGGCGAGCGCCCGGGTGAGGCCGGCCGCGTCCCGCAGGATGCCGACATCGGCCCACATCGTCTCGTAGAGCGCCTCGCGGATCTCCGGCAGCGCGCCCGCCGGCCGGCCGAGCGGCCCGTAGGCGCGGGCGAGGCCCGCCTCGACGGCGGCGGGATCGGGCTCGGCGAGGGCGCCCTCGCGCCGGACGGCGTGCGCCATGGACTGGCCTGCGAGCCCCCCGAACACCGTGGAATTCGCGACTCCGTTGCCGCCCAGTCGGTTCGCCCCGTGGACGCCGCCCGTGTCCTCGCCGGCCGCGAAGAGGCGCGGCAGCGCCGTGGTGCAGTCGACCGCGAACTGGAGGCCGCCCATCATGTAGTGGGCGGTGGGGATGACCTCGACGAGGCCGCCCGCGAGGTCGAAGCCGCAATCGGCGCAGCGCTCGACCATGCCCTTGAACCGGCGGCGCACGTCCTCGGGGCCGAGATGGCTCATCTGGATGTGGACACCCCCGCTGGGCGTGCCGAACCCCTCGCGCAGCCGCCGCATGATCGAGCGGCTGACCACGTCCCGGGTCGCGCGCTCGGCCCGCGGGTCGTAGGCCTCCATGAAGCGCTGGCCGGTGGAATCGAGGAGCCAGCCCCCCGCCCCGCGCAGGCCCTCCTCCAGCACCGTCCCGGTCATGCGGGTGCCGGCGCCCGCGAGCAGCCCGGTCGGGTGGAACTGCACCATCTCCATGTCGCGCAGCGGGAGCCCCGCGCGCAACGCCATGGCGAGCCCGTCGCAGGACTTGTCGCCGGACGGCGGTGGTACTTGTACATGGTCGGCCCGCCGCCGGTGGCGAGCAGCACGGCCTTGGCCCGCACCAGCTTCGGCTCGCCGGTGCGCATGTCGAGCATCAGCACGCCGGCGAGGCCCGAGCCGTCCCGGGCCGGGATCAGCTCCAGGGCGCGGTGGTCCTCCAGCCGGTGCACGTCCCGGCGCCAGACCTGCTCGGACAGGCGGTTGATGATCTCGATGCCGGTGAGGTCGCCCTTGTGCACCGTCCGGTCGAAGGTCTGGCCGGCGAACGCCTTCTGGTGGACGCTGCCGTCGGGGTTGCGGTCGAAGAAGCAGCCGAGCTCGGTCTCCAGCTCCCGGATCCGCACCTGCGCCTCGGTGACGAGCGTCCAGGCGAGCGCCTGGTCGTTCAGCCACTTGCCGCCCTCGATCGTATCCATGAAGTGCCGTTCGACCGAGTCGCCCGGCGCCAGCGCCACGTTGTAGCCGCCCTGGACCATGCGGGTGCAGCCGCACTTGCCGAGCAGCCCCTTCACGGCGACGGTGACGTCGAGGTCGGGCGCGACCTTCTTGGCGTGGAGCGCCGCGAACAGCCCGGCCCCGCCGGAGCCGAGGATCAGGATGTCGGTCTCGACCTGTTCGGGACTCATCGGGCCTCCTCGAGGGAGGCCAGCACCGCGTCGCGCCGGGCGGCCACGTCGCGCTGCACGTCGGCGAAGAGCGAGCCGCCGTGCGAATCCATGCCGACCAGCAGCGGGCCGAAATCGCGGATCGCGAACTGCCACAGGCTCTCGGGGTGGAGATCGTCGAGATCGACGTCCACGATGGTCTCGATCCAGGTGGTCTCCAGGGCCGCCGCGCCGCCGACGATCGCCAGGTAGGCGCCGCCGCGCCGCGCGAAGGCGTCGAGGGTCGCCGGACCCATGCCGCCCTTGCCGACGATGAGGCGCACGCCCTCGCGCTCCATCAGCGCGTCGGTGAAGCGCTCCATGCGCATCGACGTGGTGGTGCCGATGCAGAACGGCGCGAAGCCGACCGGCGCCTCGTTGGAGACCGGGACGCGGTGGACGTTCGGCGCGGTGTGGATCACCGCGTGGCCGTCGAGGTCGAGCCGGGTGCGGCGGTCCCGGTCGAACATGTGGATCAGGGTCGCGTCGCGGATGCCGAACAGCCAGCGCCGCAAGGTGACGGTGTCGCCGATCCGGAGCGCCCGGATCTCGGCCTCGCCGGCCGGCATGTCGAGGACGTGGTGGGCCACGGTCTGCTCCTCAATCGAACGCGATGCCGCCGGGCGTGAACGTCGCGCGGGCGCGGCGGGCCGAGTGGCACTGGATGTTCACGGCGACCGGGTTCTGGGTGATGTGGGTCGCGGCGAGCTCGACATGGACGGCGAAGCTCGTCGACCGGCCCCCGAGCCCCTGCGGGCCGATGCCGAGCTCGTTCACCGCCCGCGACAGCTCGGCCTCGATCCGCGCGCCCTCCGGGTCGGCGCAGACCGAGCGCAGCGGCCGAGTCGCGGCCACCTTGGCGAGGTGCATGCACAGGTCCGAGGTGCCCCCGAGCCCGACGCCCACGATGGTCGGCGGGCAGACCCGGCCGCCCAGTTCGATCACCCGGTCGATGACGAAGCGCTTGGCCGCGCCGATCCCGTCCGAGGGCAGCAGCATCTGCAGGAACGAGCCGTTCTCGGAGCCCGAGCCCTTCGGGATCATCTCGACCGCCACGGTCTCGGGCCGGTCGTCGAAGTCGACGTGGATGATCGGTACCCGGATGCCGCAGGAGGTCTGCTCGTTCTTGCGGGTGATCGGATGGACCACCGACGAGCGCAGGGAGAACTCCTTCGTGGCCCGCTCGCAGCCGCGCCGGATCGCGGCCTTGAGCGCGGCGCCGTCGAAGCGCACGTCGGCACCGATCACGACGTTGTAGATCGGGATGCCGGTATCCTGGCAGAGGATGTTCTTCGTGCGCTCCGCGACCGCGACGTTCTCCACCATCGTGTCGAGGATGGCCCGGCCCGTGGCGCTGGTCTCGGTGCGCTGCAGGTCGGCGAAGCCCGCCTTGATGTCGGGCGGCAGGATCTTCAGGGCGCGGACGTAGAGGTCGCGGCAGACTTCCTCGAATTCGCGGATGTCGAGATCCATGGCGGGTCTCCGGTGGCGGGGGCGATGGGCGCGGGGCGGCGGTCAGGCCCCGCTGAGGAGGAACAGGAGGCCGACCGCGAAGGCGGTCGCGAGGCAGCCGGAGACGACGAGGGCGGTGCGCTCGCGGTAGCGCAGCCACTCGATGGCGAGCACCCGCAGCCCCAGCGCCATGTGGACGGCCAGCGCGCAGACGAGGCCCCACTCGGCGGTGCGCACGAAGCCGTTATGGGTGAGGCCGAGGAAGCTCTCCAGCCGGTCGGCGCCCTGGAGCGCGGTGCCGAGCGCGATGAAGTGCATCGGCAGGAACAGCGCCAGGGCGATCCCCGAGAGCCGGTGGATCAGGGCGGCGGCGAAGCCGGGCCGGCGCAGGGACGCGCGGGTCAGGCCGGCCCGCATGGGAGGCGTTGTGGGAGGCGTCGTGGAAGCCCTCATGCCCAGTACACCGCCAGCGCCGCCCGCAGACCCAGCCCGGCGAGCAGCGCCGACAGGGCGATCATCGCGAGATCGAGGGAGCGGCCGCGCCAGCCGATCCACTCGCGCAGGATGCTGCGCAGGCCGATCGGGGCGTGGATCGCGGCGGCCAGCACGAAGACCGCGTAGAACAGCAGGAAGGCCAGATTGCCCTGCGTCCGGCCCAGGATCTCACCCGCCGTGAGCCCGCCGCGCACCGCGTACAGGATCGTGCCGAGATGGACCGCGACCGTGACCGCGAGGATCGCCGCCGTGCCGCGCTGGGCGAGGTACAGGAGCGGGCTCATCCGCGCCTCCAGAACCGGCGGAGCGCCGCCTTGCCGGTCTCGCGCTTCAGGCCCGCGATCGAGAAGGTCGGGCTCAGGCCCTTCGGGCAATGCTCGGTGCAGCTCATGTGGCTGTGGCAGGAATGGCAGCCGGCATCGCCCGCCACCGCGGCGAGCCGCCCGTCGCGATCCTGGTCGCGCACGTCGTTGACGAGCGTCCAGGCCCGGTTGAGGGCCGCGGGCCCGAGGTAGTCGGGATTCCAGCTGACGACGTCGCAGGCCGCGTAGCAGACGCCGCAATTGATGCACTCGATGCCGGCATCGACCTCCTGGCGCGCGGGCGAGTCCGGCGCGACCGTTGCGAAGTCGTCGGGCGGGTTCTCGCCCGGTTCGAAATAGCCGTGGGCGCGGCGCCACTTCTCGAAGAAGGGCTCCATGTCGACCGCGAGATCCTTGACCACCGGCAGGTTGCGCAGGGGCTCCAGGGTCAGCACCCCGTCCGGCGCGACCGCGGCGACCCGGGTGCGGCAGGTCCAGCGCGGGCGCCCGTTCACCGTCATGCCGCAGGAGCCGCACATGCCGACCCGGCAGGCGAAGCGGTAGGCGAGCGTCGGGTCCTGATCGCGCTGGATCTCGGTGACGACGTCGAGCACCGTCTGGTTGGCCCGGCGCGGCACCACGTAGTCCGCGACCGCGTCGCCCCGCCGGACGCGCACCCGCAGCGCCTCGGTCGCGCTCGGCCCGACGGCGGCGTGACCGACGGGGACCGTCACCGCGTGGCCTCCCTCGGGGCATCGCCCGCCGCCGGCGCGGGGAAGAACAGCTCGCTGTCGCTGGCGGCCGTAGCGGAGACCAGGCCGGCGCGGTTCATGTAGGCGAGATAGGCGGTCATGCGCTCGGGCTTGGTGGTCCAGGTGTTCTGCGGTGCGCGGATGAGGGCTTCCGCCTCCGCCGGCGAGATCTTCGCGCCTTCCGCCTTGATCCAGAGCGCCGCGGCCTTCGCCGGATCGTCCCGGATCAGCTTCAGGCTGTCTTCGAGCGCCGCCAGGAAGGACGCGGTGACCTTGGGATTGGCCGTGACGAAGCGCGAGGAGGCCCAGACGAGGTTGAAGGTGTGGGGACCGCCCATGACGTCGTAGCTGTCGAGCACCTTGTGCGCCCGCGGGTCCTTCAGCTCCATCTCCTGGAAGGGCGGGGAGCCGAAATGCGCGGTGATCTCCGAGCGGCCGCCCATCAGGGCGGTCTGCGCGTCCGGGTGCCCCATCGAGACGGTGAGCGGATCGAGCTTGGCCTGCTGGCCGGGTCCGAAGGCCTTCTCGGCGGCCATCTGCAGGGTGATCGCCTGGATCGAGGTCTTGGCGGTCGGCAGGGCGATCTTGTCCTGCGGCCCGAAATCCGTGATCGACTTGACCGCGGGATTGGTGGTCACCAGCCAGAGCGGCATCGCGTTCAGCGCCGCCACGCCCTTGACCTTGATGTTGCCCTGCGTCCGGCCCCAGATCGTCAGGAACGGGCCGACGCCGCCGGAGGCGAAATCGAGGTTGCCGGAGAGCAGGGCCTCGTTCATCCCCGAGCCGCCAGTGAAGCGCAGCCACTCGGCCTTGACGTCGAGGCCGCGCGCCTTGGCCTGCTTCTCCAGCAGGCCCTCCTCCTCCATCACGGTCAGGGGCAGGTAGGAGATTCCGAACTGCTTCGCGAGCCGCACGGTCGAAACCTCGGCGCGCGCCGCGCCGAGCGCCCCACATAGGGCTGCGACCGTCCCGACGAGCCGGATGATGCCCCGTGCCGTCATGGCGTTCCTCACCTGTTTTCGCGCCGATCTTGGCTCTTGCGAGTCCGTCGGCGTCGGATCGAACGATACGCGCCGGGCGTGCCCTGTCAACAATCATATGTCATATACATGACCTGACGTAGGTGACGGGGGGCGAGTCGCGTCCGCTGGGCGCGATCCTTGGTCGCCGTCTTGTCCGGGACGACGCGCATCAGACGGCTCAAGATGCGTGCCGCGGGATCCGGACGGGCGGATCGCGGGACGCTTGCGCCGGATGATCCGCCGGCGGGCCTGTCCTCAGGCCTGCATGCCCCAGCGCTGGACGGTGCGGCGCTCGATGGTCTGGAAGATCAGGTTCTCGACGACGAGGCCGATCAGGATCACGGTCAGCAGCCCGGCGAACACGTTCGGGATGTCGAGCATGTTCTTGTTCTCGAAGATGAACCAGCCCAGCCCGCCCGCCCCGGACGACACCCCGAAGACCAGCTCGGCGGCGATCAGCGTGCGCCACGCGAACGCCCAGCCGACCTTCAGGCCGGTCAGGATCGCGGGAAACGCCGCCGGGATCAGGATCTTGCCGATCAGGCCCGGCCCCGACAGCCCGTAATTGCGCCCGACCATCTTCAGCGTCCGGCTCACCGACAGGAAGCCGGAATGGGTGTTGAGCGCGATCGCCCAGGTCACCGAGTGGACCAGCACGAAGATCAGGCTGCCGTTGCCCAGCCCGAACCAGATCAGCGCCAGCGGCAGCAGCGCGATCGCGGGCAGCGGATTGAACATCGACGTCAGGGTCTCGAGCAGGTCGGTCCCGATCCGCGACGCGATGGCCAGCCCCGTCAGCACGCTCGCCAGGGCGACGCCGGCGGCGTAGCCCATCAGCAGGACCTTCAGCGACGACCAGGCGCGGGCCGGCAGCGTGCCGTCCGCCACGCCCCGCACGAAGGCCGCCACGGTGGCCGAGAAGGTCGGGAACAGCAGGTCGTTGTCGAGGTAGCGCCCGTAGGCCTCCCAGATCCCGGCCAGAACCAGCAGGATCACGACCTTGCGCAGCCAAGCCTGGTTGTACAGCCGCTCGGCGAGCGACAGGGGCTTCTCCACCACCGTCGCGCCCTGGGCGTGCCCGGTCTCGCGCACGATCTCGGGCCGGCCGGCCTCCACCGGCGCCGGGCGGGGCGCCGGGCCGGTCAGCGGGGCGCCGCCCAGGACGCCGCCGGTCAGGGCCTGCACGCTAGACATTCTCGGCCTCCTCGATCTCTTCCGAGAACAGCATGTGCTGGATCCGGCTCTCCAGCCGCAGCGCCGCCTCCGGCGAATCGGCGCTGTTGAGCTCGGCCTTCACCTCGCCCGGGTGCGGCGAGAGCAGCAGGATGCGCGAGCCGACCTTGATCGCCTCGGGGATCGAGTGGGTCACGAACAGCACGGTGAAGCGCGTGCCCTCCCACAGCGCCAGCAGCTCGTCCTGCATGCGCCGCCTTGTGAGCGCGTCCAGCGCCGCGAACGGCTCGTCCATCAGCAGGATGTCGGGCTCCATCGCCATGCCGCGGGCGATGGCCACGCGCTGCTTCATCCCCCCGAGAGCGTGTGCGGATAGCTGTCGGCAAACTTCGTCAGGTTGACCTTGTCGATGTACAGGTTGGCCCGCTCCAGGGCCGCCCGGCCCTTCAGCCGACCCGAGGCCTCCAGCGCGAAGACCACGTTCTGCCGCACCGTCTTCCACGGCAGCAGCTGGTCGAATTCCTGGAACACCATCATCCGGTCGGGGCCGGGCGCGCTCACCGGCCGCCCCTTCAGCCGGATCTCCCCTCCGTCGGCGCCATGTAGCCGCCCACCGCCTTCAGCAGCGTCGACTTCCCGCAGCCCGACGGCCCGAGCAGCACGAACCGGTCCCCCGGCCAGACCCGGAAGCTCACCCGGTAGGTGGCCGTGACGAGGTGGTCGGGCGTCTTGTAGCGGAGCGTGACGCCGTCCACCTCCAGAAGAGGCTGACCCGTGTCCATCCATCCTCCCTCGCGCCGCGGCTTCGGCCGCGTGTCGCCGCGACCGCACCGCGCTTTGGCCCGTGTCTCAGCCGTCCCGCGCTCTTCCCGGCGCTTCTCCAGCCCCGCGCGACCGAACTCCCGTCCGCGCAAGGCATCGCGATGGCTCGCCGAGATAATGCATCATATATAAGACACCTGGCAACAGTAGCGTGTCCCGCGAGCAGTCGATCAGCACCTGCCCGGGCGCAGGCCCCGCCCGCACGAGGATCGCGTGCGCCGGTGGAAGCCGCGTCGTGGGTCCGGCTTCGGGTACGCCTCTCCGTTCGTGCGACGCCTCTTCTCAAGCCGGCGTGTTCGGACGCAGGATCAGCTTCGGCGCGGCGACGCGGCTCGCATCCATGTCGGCGAAGGCAACTGCGCCCGCGACGAGGGGCGCTCCTCGACCCAATCGAGGGGACCCAGCCGCCCATCCGCGAGGGCCTCGACCACGTCGCGGAACTCCTGCATCGTGTAGCAGTAGCTGCCCGAGACCACGATTTCCTGAAGCGTGATCTTGCGGACGTCCAAGCTCCCGCTCGCCGGGCAGAAGCCCGATGTGCACGATGACCGCCCCCGGCCGGGCGAGCTGGCTCGCCTTGGCCCGCGTCGCGTCGCTGCCGACGGCATCGAGGATCAGGTCGGCGCTGTCGGGACCCGGACCCTCGGCATCGTCGGGGGCACGGCAGCGGGCCGTCGGGAGGCCGCGCGCGGCTTCCGCGCGCCGCTCGGCATTCGGCTCGATGATGACGACCTCGCCCGCACCCTGCATGGCCAGGACCAGACCGGACCCGAAACCGATCGCGCCGCCGCCCAGCACCACGCACCGCGCCCCCGCCAGAGGGCGGCCGAGAAGCCGCGCCCCTGGTTGACGGCGTGGTAGGCGACGGCGAGCGGCTCGGCGAGGGCTGCGTGCGTGGTCGACAGCGCGTCCGGGATCGGTACGAGGCTCTTCTCGGGGACGCAGACGTAGTCCGCGAAGGCCCCTGGGCGCGGGGGCATCGAGAGGATCTGCCGGCTCGGGCACAGGTGCGTGCGCCCGGATTCGCACGCCGGGCAACGTCCGCAGGTGACCAGCGGATTCACCGCCACGCGGGCGCCGGCCCGCGGCCCTTCCACGACCCGTCCGGCGGCCTCGTGGCCGAGGATCAGCGGGGCGGGGCGCCGGGCATCGTGACCATGATAGGCGTGCATGTCCGAACCGCAGATGCCGACCGCCTCGACCCGCACCAGCGCCTCGCCGGCCCCCGGCACGGGAACAGGGACGTCGTCGACAATGAGCGCGTTCGGGCCGGTGTAGATCAGCGCTTTCATCGTAGGGCCTCGGACAGGCGGGCGTTCATTTGGCGGTGAATCCCCCGTCGACCGGCAGCGTCTGCCCGGTGACGTAGGCGGAGGCCTCGGAGGCGAGGAAGACCGTCGCGCCGTAGAGGTCGGTGAGTTCGCCGTTGCGGCCGCAGGCCGTTTGCGCGGCGTTGCGGGCCGCGCGCTCGGCATCGGCGAACACCGCCTGCGTCAGCGGCGTCGGGAAGAAGCCGGGCGCGATCGCGTTGCAGGTCACGCCGCGCGCCGACCACGCCTCCGCGATGGCGCGGGTGAGCTGGACCACCGCCCCCTTGGCGGCCCCGTAGGGCGCGGAGTCCGGAAAGGCCCGGTAGGATTGCAGGGAGGCGACGTTGATGATCCGCCCGTATCCGCGCGCCGCCATCCCCGGCGCGAGGGCCTGGGTCAGCAGGAAGGGCGCGCGCACGTGCAGAGCCATGTGCCGGTCGAAGGCCTCCGCCGTCACGGCCGCGAAGGGTTGGCGCAGGTTCATCCCCGCGGCGTTCACGAGGATGTCGACCGGCCGGCCGTCGAGCCGCGCGACGAGGTCGGCGATGGCGTCGGGCTCCGCGAGATCGGCGGCCAGGACCTCGCTGGCGATCGCCTCCGCCCGCAGGTCCTCGGCCGCCGCCGCGAGGTCGGCCTCGCGGCGGGCGGTCAGGATCAGCCCGGCCCCGGCGAGGCCCAGCGCCCGGGCCAGCGCCAGCCCAAGCCCGGAATTGCCCCCGTCACCAGAGCCGTCCGCCCGGTCAGGTCGAACAGGCGCGTCAGGCGGAAGGTCATGCGGTCACCGCCTCGCCGAGATCGAGGCCGTGGCCGGGGAAATACTTCGCGAGCCGGTGGTCGGCCGTGCGGGCATGGGCCTCCATGCCCTCCAGGCGCGAGATCCGGGCCGTGGCCTGGGCGATGGTCTTGCAGGCCTCCCGGTCCATGCGCTGCCACGTCAGCGGCCGGAGGAACTTGTGCACGGACAACCCGGCGGAATACCGGGCGGCATACTTGGTCGGCAGGATGTGGTTCGGGCCGGAGGTCTTGTCGCCGAAGGCGACCGTGGTCTCCTCGCCGAGGAACAGCGAACCGTAATTGCTGAGCTGCGCGAGCCACCAGTCGAGGTCGGCGGCGTGGACCTCCAGATGCTCGCTCGCGTAGCGGTCGGAGACGGCGACGATCTCCTCCCGGCTCCCGCACACCACCACCTCGCCGTAGTCGCGCCACGCGGCGGCGGCGGCGTCCCGCGCCGTGGGCGGCAAGGCGTCGATCAGCGCCGGCATCCGCGCGATCACGTCGTCCGCGAGGGCACGCGAGGTGGTGAACAGCCAAGCCGGGCTCTCGTGCCCGTGCTCGGCCTGGCCGACGAGGTCCGAGGCCACGAGCGCCGGGTCGGCGGTCTCGTCGGCGATGATTCCCACCTCGGAGGGGCCCGCGAAGACGTCGATCCCGACGCGGCCGAACAGCATCCGCTTGGCCTCGGCCACGAACTTGTTGCCGGGTCCGACGATGATGTCGGCGGGCTTGCCGGTGAACAGCCCGAAGGCCATCGCGGCGATCGCCTGGACGCCGCCCAGCGTCATGATCACGTCGGCGCCGGCCACCTGCATCGCGTAGAGCACGTAGGGATGGATGCCCTCGCCGCGGAAGGGCGTCGAGCAGGCCACGACCGTCGGGACGCCCGCCGCCTTGGCGGTGGCCACCGACATGTAGGCCGAGGCGATGTGGGCGTAGCGGCCGGTGGGCACGTAGCACCCCGCGACGTTGCAAGGGACGAGCTTCTGGCCGGTGACGAGGCCCGGCACCAGCTCCACCGAGAAGTCCTGGACGCTGTCGCGCTGGGCCTCGGCGAAGCGCCGCACCTGCCCCGCCGCGAAGGCGATGTCCTCTTTGACGCGCTCGGGGATGTCCTTCGTGCGCCGGGCGATCTCCTCGGGGGTCACGACGATCTCGCCGGTCCAGCGGTCGAGGGAACGGGCATAGTCCCGGACCGCCTCCTCACCCCGCGCCTCGATGGCGGCGAGCATCTCCGTCACGACCTGCCGCGCCGCGTCGGTCTCGGTCTCGGGCGTCTTGGTCGCCCGCTTCGCGTAGTCGATCGTCATGATCCCTGCCTCTTCCGGATAGTGCGAATGAATGCAGACGGCGCCTCTCAAGAGAGCGAAGTCTCGGCCCGCCCGGGCCCCGGGCGGAGCTTCTGACGGCGCTGCGAGGCGACCGGCCGCGCTCAGTGCGGGGCCGCCACCCCGTCGAACTCCGTGGCGAAGGCCCGGAGCTTCGGATCGGCCGCGACGCGCTTCATGAAGGCGTCGTCGATGTATCCCTTGGCATCGGGCGCCTGCGCGATGGTGCCGACCTCGGCCATGAAGGTGCCGATCCGCGAGAACCAGCCGTCGACCTGCGAGGGGCCATCCGCGCGCGCCATCGCCTTGAGCTGCGCGTCGAGGGCGTAGGTCGGGCGCAGCGCGAATTCCTGGTCGATGGCGTGGTCGGACGCCTCGACGCCGCCCTCGGCGTAGAAGCGCTTGGCCATGTCGTGCGCTTCCTTGGGATTCGCCTTGGCCCAGCCCCAGCCCCGGAGATAGACCGCGAGGAACTTGGCGACCGCGTCCGGATGCGCCTTGGCGAAGTCGGCGCGGGTGATCAGGGCGCCGGGCACCATGGCGTCGGCGTCGGCCCCGCTGCACAGTACCTGCGCGCTGGCCTTCTCCTCCAGCGTGTAGGTGTTCGGAGCCCAGACGCCGACCACCTCGCCCGCGTCGGCGATCATCGCCGAGATGATCTGCGCCTGTCCGAGGTTGACGAAGCGCATCTCGCGCGGGCCGAGGCCCCACTTCCGGAGGCAGGCGCGGGCGGCGTAATCGGCGGTGGAGTTGGTGGTGACGAGGAGCTTCTGTCCGGCGAGCTGCTTGGGATCCTTGAGGATCGCATCGTGCCGTGCGGCGCGCACCATCAGCGCGTTGGTCTTCGATTCGTCGTTGGTGAGGCCGATCGTCAGCAGGCCGAAGCGCGCCGCGCCGAGGATCGCCGGCACGGAACCGGTCCCGCCGACATCCCAGGATCCTGCCTGGGCGGCGGCGACCTGGGGCGCGCCGGCCGGGAAGACGGCGAAGGTCGGCTCGAGGCCGACCTCCTTCCACCAGCCCTTCTGCGTGGCGATGTAGAAGGGCAGCGCCCAGTAGAGCGACGGCTGATAGGACACGCCGATCCGCTCGGGCTCCGCAGCCTTCACCCGCAGGGGCGGCGCGACCACCGGCGCCAGCGCCAGGGCGCCGGCCAGGAGCCATGCCCGCCGCAGGAGCCATGCCCGCCGCCGGCCGCGCCGGCACCCGTTCCCTCGAATCTCGGCCATGTCGCCTCTCCCTCGGATCGCGGACCGTCCGGTCATCGGCCGGCCGCCTTCTCTTCACGCAGCGATTTCCAGATGTGCGTCCGCAGATGGACGAACGATTCGAGGTCCATCACGTCCTCGATGCGGGCGTGCTCCTCCCAGCGTTCCGCTTCGCGGACCGCCTTGACGTCGATCATCTCCTTGATGCGCCCCGGGCGCTTGGTCATGACCGCGACCCGGTCGGCGAGGTAGACGGCCTCCTCGACGCCGTGGGTGATGAACAGGACGGTGCGCGGGTTCTTGCGCGCGAGGCGGACGAGTTCCTCCTGCATCACCACGCGGGTCTGCGCGTCGAGGGCGCCGAAGGGCTCGTCCATGAGGAGCACCTCGGGCTCGAGGACGTAGGCGCGGGCAATGGCGACGCGCTGCTGCATGCCGCCGGAGAGCTGGTGCGGGTAGGCGTCGGCGTGGCTCGAGAGGCCGATCATGTCGATCGCCGCGGCGACGCGCTCCTGGCGCTCGGCGGCGGGCATGCCCTTGTTGCGAAGCCCGAACCCGATGTTCTGCGCCACGGTCTTCCACGGGAACAGCGCGAACTGCTGGAACACCACGGCGCGGTCGGGACCCGGCTCGGTGACCGGCTGTCCGCCGACGGTGATCCGGCCGCCGGTCGGGGCTTCGAACCCGGCCGCGAGGCGCAGGCAGGTCGTCTTGCCGCAACCCGAGGCGCCGACGATGGCCACGAACTCGCGGTCGGCCACCGTGAGGTCGACGCCGTCGAGCGCCTTGACGTTGCTCCCGAAGCTCTTCTCGACCCGCTCGAACCGGATTGCGCTCATCGGATCACCTCAAGCCTGTCCGTGATGCCGGCGGAGGCGGGTCTCGAGCGTGCGCAACGCGACGTCGATGACCACGCCGACGAGTCCGATCGCGACCATTCCGACCATCACGGTCGCGGTCGAGACGGCCCCCTGGGCCTGCACCATCATGTAGCCGACCCCCGTCGAGGCCACGATCAGCTCGGCGCCGACCAGGGATTGCCACCCCAGGCCCGCGCTGATGCGCAGGCCGGCGACGATCGAGGGCAGGGCGGCCGGCAGGAGCACCTCGGCGATCATCCGGTAGCCCGGCGTTCCGAGCATCTCGGCGGCTTCCAGCAGGCGCGCGTCGATGTAGCGGGCGCCGCGATAGGCGTTGATCAGGCAGGGCGGAAAGGCGCCCGCGAAGATGATCAGGATCGGGCCGCCGATCCCGGTGCCGAACCAGAGGGCGGCGAAGGGCACCCAGGCGATCGGCGCGATGAAGCGCAGCCCGTCGAAGATCGGCGTGACGATGTCGTCGAGGAGGCGCGACCAGCCCATCGTCAAGCCGAGCGGCACGCCGACCGCGGCGGCGAGCAGGTAGCCGACCAGGAACCGCTGCAGGCTGGAGGCGACGTGGGCGGGGAGGGTGCCCCCCGCGAACGGCCGCTCGGTCAGGGTCGCGAAGCGCTCCGCCACGGCAACAGGTCCCGGAAGGAACAGCGGCGAGACGAGGCCGGACCGGGCGAGGAACGCCCAGAATCCGAGGAAGGCCAGGGTGCCGATGGCGCCGAGAGCCAGGCTGCGGTGCAGCGGCAGGGGCTGGCGGGAGGCGATCATGCCGCCCCCCGCAGCTGCGCCCAGCCGATCGCCCGGCGCTCGGCCATCCCCAGGAGCGCGGTGCTGCCGGCACCGAGCACGCCGACGGCGGCCATGCCGACGAGGATCATGCCCGGGTAGAGATCCTGCTGCGCGACATTCAGGACGTAGCCGAGCCCCGCGAGAGAGCCGACGAGCTCGGCCGCGACCAGGGTGGTCCAGCTCGCCTGGAGCGCCAGCCGCAATCCCGTGAAGATCATCGGCGCCGCCGCCGGCGCCAGAACGTCCAGGACGAAGCGCAGCCGCGGCGTGCCGAGCATCTGCGCCGCCTCGACGATCTGGGGCGGCACGCCGCGCACCCCGGCCTGGGTGCTGATCACCGCCGGGGGCAGCGCCGCGATCACGATCACCATCACCTTGGCCCCGTCGCCCAGGCCGAGCCACAGGATGGCGAGCGGGATCCAGGCGAGGGGCGGGATCGGGCGCAGCAGCAGGAAGACGGGATTGATGAGGGCTTCGGCCGTGCGGTTCCAGCCCATCAGCAGGCCGAGGGGGACGCCGAGGGCCACCGAGACGACGAAGCCCAGGGCCACGAGCCGGAGCGAGTGCAGGACGTGGACGAGGAGCGTCGTATCCGGGTAGCCCCGGACGAAGGCCTGGACCGCCGCCGTCTCCACGTCGACCGGCGCGGGAAAGCGCCCCGCCGAGATCAGGCCGAGGCCGGTGGTCGCGACGTACCAGAGGACGGCGATGACGACGAGCGTCGCCATGCCGACGCAGAAGCGGCGGCTGAACTTCACGGCGTTTCCTCGCGCTGCGGTGGCCGTCTTGTCGCGACGCACCGCATGAGCATTCAATGAATGCGCTTTCATTGTGCGCGTCACCGCAGACTTGTCAACCGTCGGTTTCAAACCAAGCCTGACGGACCCGACGTGCCGCCGTCCTTTTCGGCCCCTGACCCGCTGCGGCGGTTGCGTTTTCCTGAATGCGCATTCATCACTGCGCCCATCGGGATCCGGCCCGGAGTGACTTGCCGTGAAACGTCAGCAGCGCGCGACATTGCAGGCGGTTGCCCAGCGGGCGGGCGTGTCGCCGGCGACCGCCTCGCGTGCGATGGCCGGCGCCGCGATCGTCCACCCGGACACGATCCGCCGGGTGCGCGCGGCGGCCGAATCCCTCGGCTACCTGCCCGGCGGCCCGGCCCAGGCCCTGGCATCCGGGCGGACGCACACGATCGGCGCCATCATCCCGACGCTCGATCACTCGATCTTCGCCCGCGCGGTCCAGGCGCTGCAGACGACCCTGGCCCGTAACGGCTATCAGCTCCTGATCGCGGCGCACGAATACGCGGCCGCGGAGGAGGCCGCCCTCGTCCGGTCCATGCTCGGTCGCGGGGTCGACGCGCTGATGTTGGTCGGCGCGGACCATCTGCCCGAGACCTGGGCCCTGGTCACCGAAACGCCGATCCCGGTGGTGCTGACGTGGTCCTTCGACGACCGGCTCGACTCGATCGGCTTCGACAACGCGGAGGCGGGCTATCTCGCGGCCCGGCACCTGCTCGCCAAGGGCCACCGCCGGTTCGGCATGGTTTCAGGCTTCACCCAGGCCAACGACCGTGCGCGCCTGCGCATCGACGGCGTGCGGCGGGCTCTCGCGGCGGAAGGGCTGGACCTCTCGAACGCCCGGGTGTCGCAGCAGCCCTTCTCCCTCGCCGGCGGCCGGGCCGGCCTCCTGCAACTCTTGGGGCTGGCTGAGCCGCCGACGGCCGTGGTGTGCGGCAACGATCTCCTTGCCGTCGGCGTGCTTCTCGAGGCCGAACAGCGCGGCTTGAACGTTCCCCGCGATCTGTCGGTCGTCGGGATCGACAATCTTGAGATCGCGAGCCACATCGCGCCGTCCCTGACGACGATCCATCTTCCGACCGCGGAACTTGGACGGGAGGTCGCCGAGCATCTGCTGGCCCGCCTGCGCGGGGAAGCGCGCGCGCGCCGGACGGAAATGCCCATCGAGCTGATCGAGCGTCGGTCGTCTGGACCGCCGCCGATGCCCACCGATCAGCCCGCGGGGCCTCAGCCCGGCGTCACGTGACCGAACATCTCGGTGCCCACAGGGACCGGCGTGGAGAGACCCGCGGCGAACACAAGCCAAATGCTTGGTTTCGCTGGCGTGCCAGCTCGAATACAAAAGCGAATATCTATGATATCGAAATTAATAGATGAGTCATAGTCTAAATCGTACCCAAACCAAGACAGTGCTCGGTTGCAGAACGTCTTTGGGATGCGGCGCATTGGACGATCAAAGCTCAGGCGTGGCAGTGCGATAGCGTGCGCCGCCAGCCTGCCAGGAGGGAGCGCTGATGCTCGCCATCCATCCCCGGACCCGCACAACGCCAGCCGTGCGCGCCGAGATAGCTCGCTTCCCCGAGAACTCCGGCGTGCTGGCCAAGCGCTACGGTGTGTCCACCGAGACTATCCGCAAGTGGCGCAAACGCGATCCCGATGCTTGCCAAGACCGCTCGGCGCGCTGACCTTCGTCGTCAGCCACTTGCCTCACCACACCTGACCCGGGATGCGGTCTATCGCATCCGCAAGGCGGAAGTCCTCAGCCGGCTGCCGCCAGCCGAGAACGCCCGCAAACCCCACGGCAGCTTCGAGGACTACGAGGTCGGCTTCATCCACGTCGACGTGAAGCGGCCGCCCAAGCTGCAGGACCGAGACCGCGTCTCACGCAAACGCGACCTGTCCGTCGCCATCGACCGCGCCTCCCGCTACGTGCATCTCGCCGTCGAGGACGACGAGACCACCCCTCGGCGGCGGCCCTCCTCAAGGACGCCCTCGGGGCCGTTCCGTTCAAGGTCACGCATGGGCTCACCGACCGCGGTTCCTGCTTCACGGCCGATGCGTTCGACGCCGCCTGCGAGCGGCACGGTGTGCGGCATCGGAAGACGCGCCCCTATAGGCCCAAGACCAACGGCATGGCCGAGCGCTTCAACGGCCGCGTCCAGGAGGCGGTGCTGGGGATCACGCTCTACAGCCACGGCGACCTGGCGATCGTGTTGCGCGGCTTCAACGCGGCCTACAACGGCCGCCGGCAACGCGCGCTGGACGGGCTCTCGACCGAGAGGGTGCTGCGTCCGCGCCTCGACGTTGGTCCGGCGCTGGCCAACCCAACCAACCAGCCACCCCGGGCCAGTTTCATCTCACGGGCGCTCCGCATCGTTGAAGACGAAGGAGATCCGAGATCCAGACACCGGCGCGAGCAGCGTGCGGCGTTCGGCAGCCTGGGCCTCGCCGCGAGGGCAGTAGACAAGAGCCTAAGTCGCCAGGATCACGGAGCAATCCGCGGACGGCTAGCAAGACGGTGGCGATAGGCTCGCCATCGCTGAACTCGTGAGCCGAGACGGCTGGTGCGTCCGGTCAAGGAGCCGGCACCCGGCAAGCGACGCCGCCGAGCATGGTCGGAGACCGGGACCAACGACGGCTCCGATCCCGGTGCGGCAGGGCCAACGCGCACAATCTCTACGAAGTCTGGCGTGCGTCCACGGCGCTCGGTTTTGAAGCGCCTCGTCCCTCGCCCCAGCCCTCTCCCACTCGGGAGAGATGCCCATCGCGCAAGTCCGGACCCGCGGCGCCTGTGCCGCGAATCATCGCAACGTGTTTGGAAGCGGCTCTCGTGTCCGTCACGCCGTCGCGTCTGAACGATATCACAGTCGCGGTCGCGCCGCGGAAGGATGACCTGCCAGCAGAGCCGTTCGCCACGGCGGATCGTCGAAATAGTCACCAATATGCAACGCCGAAAAACAATCTTGACACCTGTTTTCCTCCTCTGTACAGATAACCCATTCCGAATTCTGCTACCTTATACGAATCTCTCAAAGTAAATTCTAATACTGACGCATCCATACAGAGATATTTTTACAGATACTGTTATTCTAGGATTCGCGGTATCAAGATGAATATCGTACGTTGATAAGTCGAAAATTGATCGGTTGGTGGACTTGTTTTAGGTATCACATCTTCGCGGCGGGAATGAATGACCGATCGTGAGCCTGAGAATTTCAATTTTTCAGAAAATGATGAGAGACGGTGAGCCCGACTATCCCGCCGCTCGATAAGTGTTTTATACGAAAAGATTGATCTCAAGTGCTGGAGAACAATTGGATCGCAACAGCAGACGTATAGAGACGCGTTATGGCTTGTTCTCCCGGTCGTCGTATCATAATCGCGGATGATCATCCGGTGGTCCTCGCTGGATTGGCTGCTCTGTTACGACGGGTCAACAATCTGGATGTCGTGGCTACCTGCTGCGAGGGAGAAACGGCATTAAAGGTCATACTGGACCTGCAACCCGATCTCGCGTGCCTCGATGTGCAGATGCCGAAATTGACAGGTGTCGAGGTAATCCAAGCTGCGCGGCAGGCCGGTTCAAAGACGAAGTTCATTTTCCTGACCGGCTCAGTCGCTCGTGAGGAGTTTGCCACGGCCTCGGAATGCGGTGCGACCGCGATCTTTCACAAGGACTCCGCCAGCGACGACCTTCTAGATTGGATTGAAGGCGGTCATTTCCAATGCCAAGGCCAATACTACAATCGGCACCATGGCGAGGATGGGGACTATGGCGCGCGGAACCTGACGGCGCGCGAGCGCGAGATCGCGATGCTCGTTGCAAGAGGCTTGACGAACAAACAGATCGCGCGAGAGGCCAATATTTCACAGGGCACGGTAAAAATTCACCTATATAATATATTTCAAAAACTGAGCCTCACAAATCGCACCGAGCTGGCAAATTACGCCAATGTTCGATCGATCTTCGGGTTGCAAGAGAAGCGCTTCTGACTCGACCGACATTACAATGCAGATTTTCAAGTTTGCAGTCGCGATATCCGCGTCATATGTTCAACGATCAGATCATTGCGTGATAAATCGTTCGTGCTGGATGTGATCGCGGAGACTTGGACGGTGCGTTCGTAGCGGTGACATGCGCCCTTCGGCAGGCGGTTGCGCCGCATCCGGGCGTTGCACGTCCGTCTCGCACGACGCTGGGGGTGCCATCGCCGTTCGACTTTTCGGTCCAGGCCGGAAAGTGGCACGCCCAGCGCCGAAGATGAGCGGCTCCGCGAGCGGGGCGCCTGCGCAGATCACGCGTGCGGATTGCCTCGCCCCGGGCTTCGGCGATGCTGGCTGCGACACTCGCAATCGGCGCGAGAGACCTGCAAGGATCCTGTGCGCAACCGCCGTTTCACAATCCTGTTTGCGCAGCGAATACACGTTCAATCAAGAAGTTTTCTCGAATCAGGGCTGCTCGGGTAGATGTAACCATATCGCGCAGATCAGAGTTACTGCTTTCGATGCTTTGATCGAATTCCAACTCGAGCTCCAACCCTTGACAGAGACTCTGCATCCCTGAGAGGCCGAGCATGCCGGCCATGCCTTTGAGCGCATGGACCTCCCTCGCTTTAGCCTTCCCGCTCGCATCGGTTCGGTCGAGATAGGCACAGGTGCCTTGGGCATTTCGAAGTGCCTGAACCAAGAGACTCAAGCTCGCTACCCAGTCTCTTTTGCAAGGACTGAAGTTTACGATCGTCGATCAGATGGAACTGCTGTGGTGGAGGCGTGAGCGCTTCCGCGTTGCCGCTCACGAGATCTCGCCTTCCCACCGTGTAGCGGGCAATGGCTTCATTCAGCGAACCCCAATCGATCGGTTTCGCGATGCAACTGTTCATTCCGGCTTCAAGGTAGCGCCTGCGCTCGCTCTCGTAGACGTTTGCGGTCAGCGCTATGATCGGCACGTTCCTTTCGGGACCCTGGAGACGCCGGATCGCCCGCGTCGCCTCGACGCCGTCCATGACCGGCATTTGGACATCCATCAGGATAAGATCGAAGCAACCCTGCTTGGCCAATTCGACAACCTCGGCGCCATCCTGAGCAAAGATCAGGGTATGATGATCCGATGCCAGCATCGAGCGGATGATGCTGCGGATCAGCGGAATATCCTCGGCCACGAGGATGCGGCGCGGTTGCAGATCCGACGGCCTGCATGGGATGGGGGCCGCGACGTCTGATCCGTAGTGCTCAAGAAGGGGGATCTCAAACCAGAAGCTGCTGCCGGAACCTGTCGAACTGGTGAAACCGATCGTTCCGCCCATCGCGGTGACGAGACGTCTGGAGATGGCTAGTCCCAAGCCGCTCCCCCCGTAGCGTCGTGCTGTCGATTTGTCTTCCTGCGTGAAGGCCGTGAAAACCTCCGCCTGATTCTCTTCGGCGATGCCGATTCCGCTATCTTGCACCTCGATCCGGAGCAGGAGCTCGTCTTCACCGATCGAGCGATGGGTTGCGATAATCCTAATCTTTCCCTCGTCTGTGAATTTTATCGCATTTCCGACGAGATTGAGCGAGACTTGCCGGATTTTGGTCGGATCACCGATCGCGCTAGCCAGGATGCGCTCGGAATAGTCTTCCTCGAACTCGATACCTTTGACGCGGCAGAGCGGCTGCGTCGTCGCGCATACCTCGTCGAAGAGGGATCTTACCGCGAAGATCGTCGACTCGATTTCGAGTTTTCCAGACTCTATTTTTGAAAAATCCAAGACGTTATTGATCACGTTCAGGAGATGCTGTCCGGACTGCCTAGCGAGATCGAGATTTATCTTCTGATTGTCTGTCAGAGGCTCCTTCGCGAGCAGATCCACCAGACCGAGTACGCCCGTCATGGGGGTTCGAAGCTCGTGGCTCATGACGGACAGAAAATCGCTCTTCGCCCGGCCCGCGGTCTCGGCCTTGTCGCGCGCCGCTTCGGCCTCCTCACGTGCGCGGTCGGCCGCCGCGCCTGCCTCACGCAAGCGGTGCGCCGCGTGTTCAAGTCGGGCGAGAAGCACGCCCAACGGGATGGCTGATAAGAGAGCCGTGAGAACGAACAGATTATAGATGATCAGTAATTCGGCACTCGCAGCGCCCTTAATCGCGACCAGGGCGGCCGGCCCGCTGACGGTGAACAATCGAACGGCGAGCGACAAACCGAAGACCGCAGCGCTGCCGCCCAATAACCCGCCGCTGAGGGTTGCCAACAGCAACAGCGGTATCGCCAGGAAAAGAAACGGCGTATGGGACACCAAAGAATGTAACTGAGGGCCGTACTGGCCATCATCAGGACGGCGATCTGAGATAATTTTCGGATGTTGAGTTTTGACAGAAGGGATCGTTCGGTCCAGCTCAAAACCAACGGCAGAACGACAAGCAGATCGAGGGCTTCGGTGACGGACCGCGCTTGAATGGTCGGCCGCTCCGTTGCGGAAACAAGGAGGCTGATCCAGGCGAATTCGAACGCCGCGCTCAGCAGACATGCGAACGAACTGAAAATCGTAATAAATAGGATATTTTTGACTGATAAATACCAATTATTTCTTCGATTTATCTGTCTGAAAATTGCTGCCGTCGCGCAGATTTCGAACAGGTCCGCGATGACGATGCCGGATGTCGCCAGAATCGAGTTGCCGATCAACAGGTGAGCAGCGAAGTTTGCGGCCGCCGCGGTCACGATCGATGGCGGCCATGCTTCACGTCGCGTACGGAGCAGGATGGCCAGAAAGAGGCTGTTGGCGCACCATGCTATGATCGCGAAGAAGGCGTGATCGTTCAAATAAAGGCCGCCTGCTGCGGCGATGAAATAGAGGATTGGAACAGCGCCGAAGGCGCTGCAAAAATCCTGTCGCCGCCGGCAGGTCGGGCGAGACGATCGATGATGTGCTTCATCTGATGCATGAGGACGTGCCTCGCGGATCGGAAGCAGGTTGCAGCCTCGGTCGCCATCTGCGGCTCGCGGCCGTGAGAATGGAGCAGTTTCCAGGTTGGTCAACTATTTTTATCGTCAAAAAATCGTGTCTAAGCCGTAATTTTAATCTGTATATCGTGATTGTCCGTAAAATTTTGACTCGCAACCTTTCGTCCCGAGGTCCTGGCCATCATTTGCGTCCGAGCGCGAACCGCACCGGCCGACACGCGCCGCATCGATGCCCGTCGTCAGTTGGGCGGAGGGAAACTTCGGTCTTGAGGAATGGACGCTCTTCCATACCGGGCGGGAGATGCGTCGGCCGGAACGGGGCGGCGCAAGGAAAGGGCTGACCCTTGATTCGTGCCCGCTCACGTACGATGGCGTCGCCCCGGTCGATTGATCTGCCCCCACGAGGTGGTCCGAGTTCAAAGTTAGTGCAGGGTCGGCCTCTGCTCTACGGGTAGCTTGGCCGACGGAGCCGGTCGGGCGAGCGCAGTCGGCCAAGCGGTCATGGCTGGCACGAACACCTCCGGCGCTGGTGGTTTGTAGCCGAGCGCACCGTGCGGGCGGATCGTGTTGTAGTGCCGACGCCAGCTTTCGATGATGATCTGCGCCTCCTTCAGGGTGTAGAAGACCTCGCCATTCAACAGTTCGTCCCGCAGGCGCGCATTGAAGCTCTCGACAAAGCCGTTCTCCCACGGTGAGCCCGGCGCGATGTAGGCGGTCTTCGCGCCAACGGCCGCAATCCAGGCCTGCACCGATTTGGCGATGAACTCGGGGCCATTGTCCGAACGAACGTGCGCCGGCACGCCGCGCAGGATGAACAGGTCCGAGAGCACGTCGATCACGTCAGCTCCCTTCAGCTTGCGTCCGACACGGATCGCCAGGCATTCGCGCGTGAACTCGTCGACGACGTTGAGCATCCGGAACTTGCGTCCGTCATGCGTGCGCGCCTCGACGAAGTCATAGGCCCACGCGTGATCGCGCCGCTCTGGTCGGAGCCGGATGCAGGAGCCATCCCCGTCCCATAGCCGGCTCTTCTTCGGCTGGCGGCCCGGCACCTTCAGCCCCTCGCGTCGCCAGATGCGCTCAACCCGCTTGTCGTTGACGAACCAGCCGGCCGCCTTCAGCAGCGCGCCGATCTTCCGATAGCCGTAGCGCCCGTACCGGCGCGCCAGTTCCACGAGATCGGCCGTCAGCGCCGCCTCGTCATCTCTGCCCCGCGGCAGCTTGCGCTGCGTCGAGCGATGCTGCCCGAGCGCACGGCAAGCGCGGCGCTCGGAGACGTCCAGGACGTCCATGACATGCTCAATGCAGGCGCGTCGGCGCGCGGGGCTGGTCAGTTTCCCCGGGCGGCCTCCTGCAGGATCAGCTTGTCGAGCGTGAGATCCGCAATCGCCTTCCGGAGCCGCTGGTTTTCGGTCTCCAGGTCCTTCATGCGCCGGACCTGGTCGCTCTTCAGGCCGCCGTACTCCTTGCGCCAGCGGTAATACGTCACCTCCGTCACGCCGATCGAGCGGATCGCGTCCCCGACGCTTTGGCCTTGAGAGACCAGCACATCCACCTGCCGCAGCTTGGCGACAACATCCTCCGGCTTGTGCCGCTTCGTTCCCATCTGTCCGTCCTCGTCCTGGCCCGAAAGCCATACCTCAGGGCGGACCACTTCATTGGGGGCAGATCAGTCATGCGGCCGTCATGCTCGGCTTGCAGCTCGCGCCGCTTCGGTAGACCTCGGAGTACCCCGTCATGCGGCTTACGATCCGGAGTGTCGTTGTTACTGCGCCCCTAAGGCGAGAAGCGCGTGCGGCATACTCAAGCTGGAAGCTGTCTGGGGAAAGATCGGCAGGTCTGCCCAGAACGAGCAGGAGGCGGCGGTTTGGAAGCCGAGTAGGCCTGCATAAGTGGTCGGTCTTCGTGACAGCTCACACATGTGACTCGTCCAAACCGCGGCGCTTACCGTCGGCAATGCGCGATTGCGCGATGATCTGCTCGATGAGCTGAAACCGTTCTGGCTCGATCTCGCCGGCTGCCATCCGGTCCAGGAGTTCCTCCCGGAAGCGTTCGAGTTCGGCGTGGGCCACTTGCCTTTCATCGGCCGGCCCCGCCCGAACCAGCTTCAGGAGCTCGACGACTTGTCGGAGTTCAGCCCTATCCTCATCAGACCGAAGCCGCCTCTTCCTTGAGGCGATCAGGCCAACCAGGGGCGCAAGGACGGCGCAAACCATGGCACCGAGCCAGTAGAAGTTGAGCGTCTGATCGAGAAGGCTCTCCTGTTCGCCATCGAGGTAGGCGACCGTGCCGGGATGCACTGGAAGCAGGTTCGACATCTCCGTGTCGGGCGCCTCCATCTGAGCGACGGCGGGCAGGCTCGTGACGAGCTTCGCCTTCGTCGTCAGCAGCATCCGTGTGAGTCTCGCCGGCTACCCGGTTCGGTAGGGGGCACGCGAGACGAGCAGGATGCGGACGGCGAAGGTGTTGATCGTCTCGGCCGGCTCGGCCGGCGTGCCCCGAAGGTTCCCTGCTTGATCTCCACTGACTCGTATGAGGGCCACCGAGCGACGACGGCATCCGCCTCCGCGATGTCAAGGTAGGACGGATCGGCCTTGAAGCGTTTCCGGATAGCGGCGTAGGCGTCCGGGATCGGCCCTGGGCCAAGCGGGCCGGTGACTATGGCCGCTACGACACCCCCGCCTTCAAGGCGGATCCGAACTTGGTCAGCGGCATCTCGATGAGGTCGGCTTTGCGCAAGCCGTAGAACTCGGCGAAGGCCTTGAGCAGACCGGGGTCAAACCCGCTCGCAACAGCGATCTTCTTCCCCGCGAGTTCGCTCACCTTCTCGATCTTCGCCTCGGGTGGCAAAAGGACGGCGACTCCGATCTGCCGAAGCACGAAGAGCGTGCGGCCGTGCGCCGCCGCCTCGTTGTCGCTCCTCACGACTGCGAGATCGACCTCGCCGCTCATAAGCGCCTTCGCGCTTTGGGCGAGGTCCTCTTTCGGCACCGGGACCAATCGAACGAGAGGATATTCCGTGGCGAGATCGCGGATGAAGGCGGCGAGCACCTTCTGCCCCTCGCTCCCGACGGGACCTGTTGCCAGCGTCAAACTATATCTTACGCCGATGAGGGACGGATGCGTGGCCAGGACGTACGCGCCAGCAGCCGCCACCCCGAGTACGACACCCACCGCTACGGCCGCCCTGAGCCAAGGCTTCATCGGGCGACGGGCCCGATGGGCATGCCCGCTGCCCTTCCGAGGCTCCCACGAACTGCGAATTGGAGGCGACGAAGGGAAGGGCGAAGGAGCAACAGGAATCTGGTGAGCCGCATGGTCGACACCTTCCAGCTACCGCTTGGCAATGATGTCATTTCAGGTTCCGGCGGAAGAATGAGGGCGGCAAGCGCAATACCTTAGCGGGCGTCCGGCGAGCGCACGAGCTTTCTGCCGTCGGCTTCTTAGAGACCGGTTCAGAGGCCTCGCAGCTGTGTCGTAGGGAGGTGATCGGCCATATCGGGAACCGGAACGGTACCGCGAGCTCTCCAACGTCGCGTGCCCAAGAGGCATTCGAAGCTGATGCCACCTGTGCTGGCCCAAGGCGTCCCAGAACGGGAAGCAAATCTTGAAACCGGGTTGGCCTGTTTGATCAAGCAGCGCGTGTGGAATCGGTCACGATGGAGCGCCGGCGCATAGGGACAGCGCCGCAAGGTACGACCATGGCCCGCTTTTTCCCGCCGCTGTGCGCTCTGGCATTGATTGCTGCACTTGAGGTGCCCGCCCAGGGACAGCCAGCCGCGCCTGCGGCGGTTCCGGTCGGGACCGTCAATGCCCAGCGGAAGGCCATCGATCAGACTCTCGACTTCGTCGGCCGCGTCGAGGCGGTCGCGCGCGTCGAGATCCGCGCACAGGTTACGGGCTTCCTCCAAGACGTTCTGTTCAAGGAGGGCGAGCAGATCAAGGAGGGGCACCGCTCTACCGGATCGAGCCCGACCTGTTCGACGCGGCGGTCAAGCAGGCCGAGGGCGCCCTGGAGCGCACCCAGGCCGCCTACACCCTGGCGGCCATCCAGTTGCAGAGGGCGCAGGATCTTCTCGACCGGAATTCCGGCACCGTCGTGGCCCGCGACCAAGCCAAAGCCGCTCTCGATCAGGCGAAGGGCGCCGTCACCGGCGACGAGGCCGACCTTCGGACGGCGCAGATCAACCTCGGCTATACGAAGATCACGGCCCCCATCGCCGGCCGGATCGGCCGCACCAGCGTGACCAAGGGCAACGTGGTCGGGCCCGACAGCGGCGTCCTGACGACCATAGTCAGCCAGGATCCGATCTACGTCACCTTCCCAGTGAGCCAGCGCGAGTTCCTGCGCTATCAGCAGGGCGAGGGCGTCCCGGACCGCAGCAAGGTCGAGGTCAGGATCCGGTTCCAAGACGGCTCGGAATACGGCCAAGTCGGCCGGGTCAATTTCGTCAACATCAGCGTCGACCGCGCGACCGACACGGTCCTGGTCCGCGCCGCCATGCCGAACCCGGCAGGCGCGCTGCGCGACGGTCAGCTGGTCCGGGTCGCGCTGCAGATCGGCAAGCCCGAGCAGAAGGTCTTGGTACCCCAAGCGGCACTCATCGCCGACCAGGGCGGCGTCTACGTCTTCGTCGTCGAGGACGGCCGGGCCGTGACCCGTCGCGTCAAGCCAGGGCCCGGCGGCACCGGCCCGGACGCCGTCATCGACGAGGGCCTCTCGGGCGGGGAACTCGTCATCGTCGACGGGCTGCAGCGGGTGCGGCCCGGGATCCTCGTCCAGGCCAGCCCGATCCGCCAAGCGGCGAGCAGGATGTAGGCGCATGCTGTCCGCCATCTTCGTCGACCGACCGCGCCTCGCGGTCGTCATTGCCATCGTCACCTCAATTGCGGGGCTCTCGCGCTGTTCACCATCCCGGTGGCGCAATACCCCGATATCGTGCCGCCCCAGGTTTCGGTCACGACGATGTATCCCGGCGCCTCCGCCGCGGTGGTGGAATCCACAGTCGCACAGCCCATCGAGTCGCAGGTCGTGGGCGTCGACAAGATGATCTACATGAAGAGCGTCAGCGGCAACGACGGCAGCTACACGCTCACCGGGTCGTTCGAGCTGGGCACCGATCCGGACATCAACGCCGTCAACGTCAACAACCGGGTCCAGATCGCCCTCGCCAAGCTGCCCGAAGACGTGCGCAAGCAGGGCGTCACGGTCAAGAAGAAATCCTCCGCGCTCCTCGGTGTGCTAGCGGTTTACTCGCCCAAGGCGACGCAGGACCCGCTGTTCATCTCGAACTACGTCACGATCAACCTGCTCGATCGCGTCAAGAGCACGCCCGGGGTCGGTGACGCGACGCTGTGGGGTCCGCAGGACTATGCGATGCGGGCGTGGGTGCGGACCGACCAGCTCACCGGCCTCAACCTGACGACGGGTGACGTCATCGGAGCCATCCAGGCGCAGAACGTCCAGGCGCCGGTGGGGCGGATCGGCGCCCGGCCGATCTCCGACGAGCAGCAGCTCCAGCTGAGCATCCAAACCCAAGGACGTCTGACCTCGGCCGACCAGTTCCGGAACATCGTCCTGCGCACGAACCCGGATGGATCGGTGCTTCGCCTCGGCGATGTCGCCCGGATCGACCTCGGCGCGGCCAATCTTGACCGGGAGACGCGGCTGAACGGCAGCCCGGCCACCGTCATCGCGATCTACCAGTCACCCGGCGCGAACGCCCTGGCGACCCTGAAGGAGGTCGAGCGGCGGGTTGGGGAGCTGGCGAAGGCCTTCCCCGAGGGACTGGAGTGGAAGGTCACCTACGATCCCACGGCCTTCATCACCGAGACAGTCCACGAGGTCCAGAAGACCCTTGTCGAGGCCTTCGTCCTCGTCGTCATCGTGGTATTCCTATTCCTCGGCAGCCTGCGCGCGACGCTCATCCCGACGCTGGCCGTGCCCGTCAGCCTGATCGGCACCTTTATCGTGCTCAAGGCCGTCGGATACTCGGCGAACTCCGTCTCACTCCTCGCCCTGGTGCTGGCCATCGGCATCGTCGTCGACGACGCCATCGTGGTGGTCGAGAACGTCGAGCGCGTGATGGAGGAGCATCCCGATCTCTCGCCAAAGGAAGCCACCAAGCGGGCGATGGCCGAGATCACGGCGCCGATCATCGCGATCACCCTGGTGCTACTCTCGGTCTTCGTCCCGGTCGCCTTCGTGCCGGGCATCTCCGGCGAGCTGTTCCGCCAGTTCGCCGTCGCGGTCGCGGTGTCGATGTTCATCTCGGCCATCAACGCGCTGACGCTGTCGCCGGCCCTATGCGGCGTGCTGCTGAGGCCACATCACGGCCCCCGCCGCGGCATCATG
The DNA here is from genome assembly GCA_050632685.1 of Methylobacterium phyllosphaerae. Taxonomy (GTDB): domain Bacteria; phylum Pseudomonadota; class Alphaproteobacteria; order Rhizobiales; family Beijerinckiaceae; genus Methylobacterium; species Methylobacterium phyllosphaerae_A. Next base: position 634,139 of record JBOEFT010000002.1, on the reverse strand, counting down.
GGCTTCGTGATGCGCTCCATCGACCGAGTTCGCGACGGCTACGGCGCGGCCGTGGCCCGCATCGTGCGCCTCTCGATCCTCGGCCTCGTGCTCACCGGCGTGGCGGCCTGGGGCACGGTCGAGCTGGCGAAGCGCACCCCGACCGGATTCCTGCCGGAGGACGATCAGGGCGCCTTCTTCGTCGTAGTGCAGCTGCCCGAGGGGCCGCGGTCGGCCGCACTTCCGAGGTGGTGGCCCAAGCCGAGGAGATCCTACGACAGGAGCATGCGGTCGCCGACACGACGTCGGTGATCGGCCTCAACTTCATCGACAACTACTCCCAGGGCAACGCCGCCTTCCTGGTGGTGACCCTCAAGCCCTTCGAGGAGCGCAAGGGGGCTGCGGACGGGGCAGCGGCCCTCATCGCGCGCCTCGGCCAGCGGTTCCGGGAGATCCCCGGCGGGACCGTCGTCCCGCTCGCACCGCCGCCCATCATCGGGCTCGGGACAGGGGGCGGCTTCACCTACGTCCTGCAGGACCTGCGCGGCGGCGATCCGAAGGAACTCGCCCAGGTCCTGCGCGGTCTGGTCGTTGCGGCCAACGAGGAACCGCGGCTGAACCGCGTGTTCAGCACCTTCTCGGCCACGAACCCATCGGTGTTCCTCGATATCGACCGCGAAAAGGTGCAGGTCCTCGGGGTATCCCTGAGTGCCGTGTTCCAGGCGTTGCAGGCTTCGCTCGGCGGCTTTTATGTCAACGACATCAACCTGTTCGGCCGCACCTGGCAGGTGCAGGTTCAGTCGGAAGCCGCCGACCGCGCCAAGATCGACGACATCTACCGGATCAACGTTCGCAACAAGGACGGCGAGATGGTGCCGCTGCGCTCGCTCGCGGAAGTCCGGATCGTGGTCGGCCCGCCGGCGCTGATCCGCTACAACAACCTGCGGGCGGTCACGGTGCAGGGGTCGCCGGCGCCCGGCGTCTCGTCGGGGCAGGCGCTCGCCGCGATGGACGGCGTCGCGGTCCGCACGCTGCCGGCGGGCTTCGGCGGCGAGTGGACAGACACGGCCTTCCAGGAGAAGCGGGCCGAGGGCAAGACCGCGATCATCTTGGCCTTCGCGATCCTGTTCGCGTTCCTGTTCCTGGTCGGCCTCTACGAGAGCTGGACCATCCCCGTCCCGGTGCTGCTGTCGGTCACGGTCGGCATCATCGGCGCCTACGCGGCGATGGTCTGGGGCGGCCTGACCCTCGATCTCTACGCGCAGATCGGGATGATCGTCCTGATCGGCTTGGCGGCCAAGAACGGCATCCTGATCGTCGAGTTCGCCAAGGAGCAGCGGGAGAAAGGCGCCCCCTGCTGGAGGCTGCCACCGAGGGCGCGCGGCTGCGCTTCCGGCCGGTGATGATGACCTCCTTCGCCTTCATCCTCGGCTTGCTTCCCCTGGTTATCGCGACCGGCGCCTCGCAACTCGCCCGGCGCAACGTGGGGACGCCGGTCTTCGGAGGCATGATCGCCGCGTCCTTCCTCGGCATCTTCGTGATCCCGCCCCTCTACGTGACGTTCCAGGGCCTGCGCGAGCGGGCCTGGAAGCTCCTCGCGGGCAAGGGGGCGAGACGACCCGCGGAACCCATGGCCGAAGGCGCGAGCGGTGCCCCGAAGCACTCGCCGGCCGAGTGAAGCGTCCGCAGCGATGAGGAAGGAGCGCGACGATGCACGATGCCGAGCAGGTCGAGCTAAACGCCAAGCCGGACGAGGACCCGCGCGACGCCGAGGGTGCCGAGAAGCTGAAGCGCAAGGACTACGAGCGGGAGTTGCACAAGCTCCAGGTCAAGCTCTGCCACCTGCAGGACTGGGCCAAGCGAACCGGCGCTCGCATCATCGTCGTGTTCGAGGGCCGCGATGCCGCCGGCAAGGGCGGCACGATCAAGGCTCTCACTGAGCGGGTCAGCCCGCGCGTGTTCCGCGTCGTCGCGCTGCCGGCGCCCTCGGACCGGCAGAAGACCCAGATGTTCATGCAGCGCTACATCGAGCATTTCCCCGCGGCCGGCGAGATCGTGATTTTCGACCGCTCTTGGTACAATCGCGCGGGCGTCGAGCGTGTCATGGGGTTCTGCAGCGAGGCGGAGTATCACCGGTTTCTCGATCTGTGCCCGCGGATCGAGCGCTTCATCGTCGATGGCGGGACCCAACTCATCAAGTTCTGGCTGGAGGTCGGTAAGCAGGAGCAGAAGCGGCGCTTCCAGGCGCGGATCGATGATCCGCTCCGGCAGTGGAAGTTGAGCCCGATGGATCTCGAGTCATACGAGCGCTGGTACGACTTCTCGAAGGCTCGCGATGCGATGTTGGCAGCCACCGATACGGATGATGCGCCCTGGCACATCGTCCGCTCGGACGACAAGCGGCGGGCACGCCTCAACTGCATCACTCACCTCCTCCGTCTCGTCCCCTACAAGGAGCGGAAGCGCGAGACGGCGGCCTTGCCGAAGCGCAATAAGGACAAGGCGTACGACGACGTACTCCGGGACAGGCGCTTCGTTCCGGAACGGTACTGAATGCAGGCTCGCCCCGGCAGGGTCGCGGGGAAAAACCACATGGGAGCGAGGGATGCCAAGGCATCTACTCCGATGGGTCCAGATCACCACCGCCATCACGCTCGCGGGCACAGCGGCCGCGCAAGAAGCCCGCTCTCCTGTCATGGACGCGGCGGACTCACGCATGCAGATCAACGCCGCCTCGCTCGTCCCGGCGCTCCGCGGGCGCTGGCTTTATGCAGATCACCGCCTGGTCGTGGGTCGTGTGCAGGATGTCCGGGTCTCGGCGGACGGCCACACGCTGATCGCGGTCGTGGCCCGGCGGCGCTGGCTTGGGGGCGGGGAGATCGGCGTTCCGGTTCCGCACCTCCGTCAGGTCGACAATGACCTGACCGTCGACGGTACACGCCAGACAATCCGGGCCATCCCGGCGCTCTGAGAAAGGAGGCGCGGTGAAAAGTTTCCTGGCTCCTCGGTTCTCATCGCTCTGCCCGTACATTGGACTGGCAGCAGGCTTCAGCCCTGGCGATCAGGCTGGATCAGGGGGATGGAGGTCCACGATGTTGGCTCAACTGGTTGTCGGTGCAGGGGCCAGCATTTGCAACATCACAGTCCATTCGCTCATGATGGCCGCGGTCCTCAGGGTTGCCCGTTCACACGCTAATATTCGCGGATACACAAGCGTATACCTCTCCTGGATCATGTCGTCCGTCGTGTGCGTGCTGATGACCGCGCATGCGCTGGAAGTCATGATCTGGGCCATCCTGTACAAGATCATAGGAGTCGCTCCGGCCGGCTCCGACCTTCTGTACTTCGCCTTCGTGAACTACACGACGCTGGGCTACGGTGACATCATGCCTGTCGCGCGCTGGCGTCTCCTTGGTCCTGCCGCCGCCATGAACGGTATCCTGCTGTTCGGCTGGTCGACGGCCGTCATCTTCGAGGTCCTCCGGCGTACCCTCATCCGCATGGAGGGGATTGCGCACTGAAGACGTATGGGGTGTCGAGCTGGTCTGCACGGTGAGCAGGAACCGTCAAGCGTTGAAAGGGTCCGCGCACGTGCCCGCTCTGAACGCGGAGGTCCGCACATGAAGGGCGCTGCATCGACGGCACGGGCCCCCCGGAAAATTGGGCCGGTCGCGTTTCGCTTCGATCTTGTGGCGGGGCTCACCGCTGCGGCCGTCGTCCTGCCCAAGGCCATGGCCTACGCCACGGTGGCCGGGCTGCCGGTGGCCGTCGGCCTCTACACCGCCTTCGTCCCAGCCATCATCTACGGCCTGCTGGGGACATCGCGTGTGCTGAGTGTCAGTTCGACGACGACGCTGGCCATCCTCACAGGCGCCGAGCTCGGCAGCGCGGTGCCGGAGGGCGATCCGGCGAGGCTTCTCGTCGCGATGGCGACCCTGACGGCCCTTGTCGGCGGGTTGCTCTTGGCGGCACGCCTGCTGAAGCTCGGCTTCGTCGCCAGCTTCATCTCTGTGCCGGTCCTGACGGGGTTCAAGGCCGGGATCGGCCTCGTGATCCTGCTGGATCAGGCGCCCAAGCTCCTTGGGCTCCACATCGCGAAGCAATCGTTCTTCGCCGACTTGGCGAGCCTCGTTCGGCACCTCCTCGACACCTCCCTGCCGACCCTGGCCGTCGCGAGTGCCACGCTGGTCGTGCTCGTCGGCATGGAGCGTCTCAAACCTCATGCGCCGGCTCCGCTGGTCACCGTCGCGCTTGCAATCGCGGCGTCGTGGCTGTTGAGCCTGGGCGCGTTGGGCGTCTCGACTGTCGGGATGATACCCCAGGGCCTTCCCTCTCTGACGCTGCCCGATCCGACCCTCGTCCAGGCGCTGCTTCCGGGTGCGACAGGCATCGCCCTGATGAGCTTCACGGAGAGCATCGCGGCGGGTCGGGCGTTCGCGGCTCCGGGAGATCCGCCCATCGACGCCAATCGCGAACTGGTCGCCACGGGCGCGGCGAATCTGGGGGGCTTGGCTCGGATCCATGCCAGCTGGCGGCGGGACATCGCAGACCGGCGTCGTGCGATCCGCCGGCGGCCGGACGCAGACGGCCTCCCTCGTGACGGCCGCGGCCGCCCTCGCCACGATGCTGCTCCTAGCTCCCGTGTTAAGCCTCCTGCCGCAGGCGACCCTTGCGGCGTTGGTCATCGTCTACTCCGTAGGCCTCATCCAGCCGGCGGAGTTCCGGGCCATCTACAAGGTACGGCGGATGGAGTTCCGTTGGGCAGTCGTGGCGGCCGTCGGGGTGCTCGTCTTCGGGACGCTCCAGGGCATCGTCGTCGCCATCGTCCTCTCGCTCCTCGGCCTCGCCCTTCAGACCGCCCATCCCCGGGTCTCCGTCATTGCCCGCAAACGCGGAGCCGATGTCCTACGTCCCCTCTCGTCCGAGCATCCGGATGACGAGACGTTTGAAGGCCTTCTGATCCTCCGGCCCGAAGGGCGGCTGTACTTCGCTAACGCACAAAACGTGGCAGACCGTATCCGGGCCCTCGTGGCCGAACACACGCCGCGCACAGTTGTACTCGACTTTAGCCGCGTGCCCGACATCGAGTATTCCGCGCTACAGATGCTCCAAGAAGCTGTACGACGGGCTGATGTTGCATTCTGGCTGGTAGACCTGAATCCGAGTGTGCTGGAAATGGTGCGGCGCGCGGCCTTGGACCTAGAGCTTGGGGAGGACCGGCTAATGTTCAATACGCGCACGGCAATCGAGCGATACGAAGCTGCCTCGTGTCAGCCGACTTGACGGATGACATTTCGGCGTAAGCTTGCCAAATTCTGATTGCTCATACCAATCATCTGGACTTGAATGACAAGACCGAATTTGAGTGGCGGGGGTGTTGATGTCCTCTTCTGCTGGATTGCTCGTATCGGCGCCCCAAGCCCCGTCTGCGGCGGCTATAATCCCCGACGCGCTTGAGAGACCGCCTGTTGTCGGCTTGGCCCGTCCCGGAGTTACGTGGGCGGTCTACACTGCCCTCGTCGAGCTCGGTGCCGATCCGGACAAGCTCGCTCTTGAGGTGGGGCTCGATCCCGGGCTCTTCGCCCCGGGCTCGAGGGTCCCATATACCTCTCTAGGCAGACTGATCGCCCATGGGGCGGACCGCACGAGCTGTCCGCATCTTGGGATACTCGTCGGGCGGCAATCGACCTTGGCATCGCTCGGACCACTTGGCCTGCTGATGCGCCACTCGGATACGGTCGGTGACGCCTTGCGAGCTCTAGAAGCACATGCCGGCGCGCAGAACTGGGGCGCGGTGGTCGGGCTGGCCATCGACAGCGACGTTGCCGTCCTTAGTTACTGTCCCTACGGATCGGACGCCGAGGGCGCAGCCTTCCATTCAGAGCGGGCGCTCGCTACCACGACAACCCTCCTCCGGATCCTGGCCGGTACCGGGTCTGCCCTATTGGAAGTTCTGCTGCCGCGCTCGATGCCGCGCGACTCGACCCCCTACCGCGACTTCTTCCGCGCACCCGTGCGGTTCGACCAGGAAATGGCGGCCTTGGTGTTTCCCGCCCGACTTCTCGCCCAACGCATTGAGGGCGCGGATCCGGCCGTCCGCCGAAGGGCGGAAGATCGTATCCGCCGGATTGAGGCCAGGCACGCGTCGAACTTCACGGATGACCTCCGTCAGTTCCTGCGAGCACAGGTAACGCGGGGGCGCTGCAAGGCGGAACAGGTGGCGCGCCTCAGGCTGGTCAGCCTGCGCACCTTGAAACGCCGCCTGAAGTCAGAGGGAACGACGTTCAAGCAACTCGCCAACGAGGCGCAATGCGATGTTGCAAAGCAGCTTCTAGCCGACACCCGCATGACCATGGCGCAGGTCTCGGCGATCCTGGATTTCTCCGAGCCCGCCGCCTTCAGCCACGCTTTCCGACGCTGGTCGGGCATGACACCAAGCGCGTGGCGGCGCGAGCATCAGGCGTAGAGAAGCCTCAGGTGGCTGCCAGCCTGAGATCACCTGGACCAGACACGGCGTCTGTTCCGATTGCATCGATGTGGAGGTCGCAATGGGAGCCGCACATTTCGCACTCGCAGCGGCCCTTGGGCTGTGCCTTGCGGCAGTGGCCGGGGTGTCAGAACCGCACGCTGCGGGCGGTGGTCTCTCCGCCTACCAAGGAGCTTGGGTGTTGGAGGGGCGCGACTGCGCGGATGTCTATTCGTCTGCGGGGAAAGCGGCCGCGTTCAAGAAGCCGCTCGACATCTTCGCACCGGCCTTTCTCGTCTCCGGCAAACGCCTGAGAACTCCGATGGCGACGTGTGGCATCAAGTCAGTGCGACCGACCGGGGACCGCCACCTTCTTGTCCTCGACTGCGCCAACGCCGTCGCAGGCCAGGAGGTGAGGGTCTACATGGCACCTCAGCCAAACGGGGTTTTAAGACGCTACTACGATGATCAAGACCCGACAGGGACTGGCTACAGGCGCTGCTCGCAATGACATGCCGGACGATGGGAAGCTCGCCTTTCGCTGAGCGTCTGCTGGTCCTTTAGCGTCACGGTTGTGTTTCCTTCGCGTGCGCCTGTCGAGCGATGGCCGCGTGGACGCGCCGCCAAGCTGTCTGGGCGATCGCGAGACACGGCTCAATGCGCAGCTGCGCCAGCCACATCGCCTCGCGCCGGAACTGCTGTATGGACCACGGATCCTTGAGCTTAGCGATGAGTGACATTGTTGGGCGGGGTTTTGGCCAAACGCCGCACCCGCTTCTTCTCGGGCGTCGCAGCCGAGCACGGCCTCCTCATGCCATGATGCTGAGTCCGCCGTCGACGTAGACGGTCATGCCGGTCAGGTGAGCGGCATAGGGCGTGGTTAGGTACGCCGCGGTCAGGCCGACGTCGTCAATGTCGACGAGTTCGCCAATCGGCGCGCGCTGCCCCGCCTCCGCCAAGAGCAGATCGAAATCCTTAAGGCCGGAGGCAGCCCGCGTCTTAAGGGGACCCGGAGAGACCGCGTGGACGCGCACGTTCTGCTTGCCCAGCTCGTAGGCGAGATAGCGCACCGCGCTCTCCAGCGCCGCCTTCACCGGTCCCATAAGGTTGTAGTTCGGCACAACCTTGGTGGCGCCGTGGTAGCTCATGGTCAGGAGTGTGCCCCCGTCTCTCATGAGTGGTGCGGCGAGCCGCGCCATGCGGATGAATGAATGGCAGGATACGTCCATGGCAATCTTGAAGCCCTCGGACGAACTGTCCACGAGCCGTCCCTGCAAATCCTCCTTGGGTGCAAATGCGATGGAGTGCAGGGCGATGTCGAGACTGCCCCAGGTCTCGGTGATCTGCCGGAAAACGCCTTCGAGCTCGCCCTCCCTCTGGACGTCGCAGGGGACAAAGATCGGGGCGTCAAGCTCCTGCGCCAGCGGTTCGACGTAGGGCTTGGCCTTCTCGTTCAGACAGGTCAGGGCAAGCTCCGCCCCGAGCTGGCGGAACACCCGCGCGCAGCCGTATGCGATGGAGTGCTCGTTGGCGACGCCGAGCACGAGGGCGCGCTTGCCCCGAAGCGCATTGCCGTCTGGGATCCGTGTCATCGATGAGCCCTCTGCGGATTGCTCTCTGCGACCTGCCCTAGGCGGCTTGGCCATCGGCAGCATGTGATGCCTCGGCGACAGGCGACATGCCCGGCTCCGACGGCTGGTCCGGCGCCAGGAGACGTCGGAACTGGGGCATCAGCGTCCGCTGCTCAGGCGCGAGCGGGATGTTGCCCTCCAGCCGCTCCAGGATGTCGAGAAGGCGCCGACGCTCCTCTGCACTGCGAACAAGCAGCGGCAAGGTCGCAAGCGCCAGCTCGGGCTCGTGCTCGACGATGTAGGATTGCTGCCTTACGACCTGGCTCGCCTTGTCGGCAGGCAGGTCGAGCAGGCCAATCTCGCGGCCGACGAGATCCCGGATGCGCTTGGCCGTCGAGAGCCGCTTCGTGCGCGAACCGAGGCGGGCGACGAGCAGGGATGCCCGAACGGCGGCCTCGGTCAAGTCGCCTTCCTCGATTAGGGCTAGGGCCTCGCGGATGGCCGGCGCCTCAACGCCCTGATCGAGCATGGGCTTCTCGACCTCGGCGTCGACCGGCGCCAAGACGCTGGCGGGGCCGTAGAGGTTGTAGAACAGGCACTCGGACGCCGCGTCGCGCAGCTGTCGGTACAGGTCCCACGAGGCGGTGATGCCGGCTGCGAGGAACCGCTCCGACGCGACGCTCGGGCCCGCTTCGTTGCGAGGCGTGCGATGGGCCCGCACGAGCTCCGCCCCCCCTTCACGGGAGCCAGCCATGGGTTCAGGTCCGAGATCGCCCAGCGCCGTGCCCGAAGTGGGTGGAAGGCCTGCGCGATCTTTCCCGCCTCCGGTGTCACCAGGAGTCCGAGCACCGGATGCACGAAGGTTTCGTAGAGCGACGCATTGAACTCCGAGACCCTCTCGACCGTGGCGAAGGGGACCTCGTCTTTGCGGGCGTACTTCTGAAGTTGCTGCAGGTCTTCGATCCGGCGCTCCGTCAGAACGACGTCGTAGCGGGTCGCACCCTTCGAATGCTTCTCCTCCACCTGCATGCTATAGAGCCCCGGCGGCAAGTGCTCGATGTAGTCCAGCAGGTCGACGATCTGTGTATGCTCGCGTCGGGCCACGCTGGCCGAGACGAAGATGCCGAGATGGCCGACGCTCGCGTGCATCAGGCCGACGATAACCTGGCCGTTCGCCTTCAGCACCTCGGTCGTCGGGTAGAGGTCGGCCACCCAGTTGAAGGCCTGCTGTGGCGGCGTGATGTTGTCCCCAAGCGAGGCGAACAGGATGATCGGCGAGCGGATGGCATGCAGGTCGATGGTGCGTCCTTCAGCCCACTCCGCCTTACCGGCGGCCAGCTTGTTGCCGATGAACAGGTTGTCGGTGATCCACTTGATCTCCTCGCGGTTCATCAGGAAGTAGCCGCCCCACCAGCGCTCGAATTCCAGGAAGCGCTCCGGCTCGGTGTCAATCTTGGAGAAGAGGTTGTAGGCCTTGCCGAAATAGGTGTTGGCCGGGTTGAGGGATTCGAAGTTCTCAACCAGGTAGGCCCCGTCGAACTTGCCGCCCCCGAGGTCACTCGCGAGGAGCGCCGACCAGCTGCCGCCGAGCATGCCCCCCGCGTAGCGCATCGGGTTCTCGGCGTCGTTGCCGGCCCAGTACGACATCGGGGCCCCGTTCACCACGATGGGCCCGGCGTTGTCCGGGTCGAGAGCCCCCACCAGCATCGCGGCCCAGCCGCCCTGGCAGTTGCCGACGATGACCGGCTTGCCGCGCGCCGGATGGCGGGCGCGCACGATGCGGAGGAACTCGGCCTCGGCCTGCGAGACGTCGGCCAGGGTCTGGCCCTCGACCGGTTCGGGGAAGAAGATCACCGCATAGACGGGATGGCCGGCCCGCAGCGCGACGCCCACCTCGGAATCCGGCTTGAAGCCGCCGATGCCGGGCCCGTGGCCGGCGCGGGGGTCGATGATGATATAGGCGCGCCTGTCCGCATCGGTGTTGGTGCCCAAGGGGGCCTCCACGCGCACCAGCGCGTAGTTGCACGGCCGCGCGAAGCCGCGCGCGTCCGCCACCATCTCCCAATCGAAGGCCAGGAGCGGCGGCTTGCCCGCCTTTTCGTGCTCCAGCCAGTTGTTGCCGCGCTGCCGGAGCGTGTCCCAGAACAGGAGCGAGCGCTGGCCGAAATCGGTCCAGTATCTGACCGCGTCCTCCCAGGCCTGCAGCGGGGTGGTCTGCCGGGCCGTGGCATCGAGCCAGGCCTGGGCGGCCGTCGACATCGCGTCGAGATAGCCCTGCGCGGCGGACGCGCAGCGGCCCCGGTAGACCTCCGCGACGCGCGCCTGGAGCGCGAGGAGGAGCGCGGCGCGGGCCGCTCATGGGTGGAGGCGGGTTGAGAGGTTCGGACATCGTTCATGGTCGCGCTCCCGAGCCTTTGGGGTCACACGCGGCGCGTTTCCCAGTTGAGGAAGAAGCCCACGTCGCCCGGCATGCCATCGGGCCAATCGACGATCATGGCCGCCAAGCCGTAACCGAGGGGCCGCAGTCGCTCGCGCCAGAACTCGTAAGCCTGACGCGGCCGCCCGGTCAGGGTGTCGGGCCAGTCCGCCTCCGTGTTGTTGATGGCCCGCCCGCCGTCGCTGCACATCGCGTTCGGGAAGCGCATCACCAGCAACTCGTTCTTGCCCTGCTCGGCCGCGACCCGGAGCTTGTGCAGGAGCGGCCGCGTGATCTCCTGGACCTTCTCGGGCGTGAGCTCGATGGTCGCGGACAGGGTCTTGATCAGCTCGGCCCGCGCCTTGCTCGCGTGATCTTCCGCCTTCAGATCCTTCATGGCCTTGGCGGCCTTCAACTTGGCCGTGTAGGCGCCGAGCTCGGCGGCGGACATGAAGCTCTCGTCACCGAGTTCGGTCGGCGGCTTCGTCTTCAATGCTTCCATGGCGATCTCCCGTTGCTCATAGGGCCGGTTGTGGCCGGCCGTTGCTGTGTTGGGACAGCACCTCGCGCGTGCCGCGCGCGATCATCAGTTCCTCGTCCGTCGGGATGACCCAGGCAGCAGGCCCGGGGCCTCGCGTCAGGCGAGCAGCTCCGGATGCGTTGGCCGACTCATCCAGTTCGAAGCCGGCCCAGGCGGCATCGCGCAGGATCTCGGCACGCGTCGCCGCGTCGTTCTCGCCGATGCCGGCCGTGAAGATGAGGGCGTCGATGCCGCCGAGAGCCGCGACGAGGGAGCCGAGCTCTCGCCCGATGCGATAGACGAACAGGTTGATGGCCAAGCGAGCGTCCGGATCGGAGACCGCGAGGGTGCGGAGCTTGCGCATGTCGTTCGAGATCCCCGAGACGCCGAGGAGCCCCGACTGAGTGTAAAGCATCCGCTCCGCCTCCTCGGGGCTGAGCTTCATCTCCCGCAGCATGTAGAAGACGACGCCGGCGTCGAGGCTGCCGCAGCGCGTGCCCATGGGTAGCCCGTCGAGGGCCGAGAAGCCCATCGTGGTCGCGACACTCGCGCCCCGGTTCAGCGCGCACAAGCTGGCGCCGTTGCCGAGATGGGCCACCACCACGCGTCCCGTGATGAGGGAGGGGTCGTACTCCGCCAGCACCGAGGCGATGTAGGCGTAGGACAGGCCATGGAACCCGTAACGGCGCACGCCCGCCTCGGTCATCGCGTGCGGCAGAGCGAACAGCCGCGCGATGTCCGGCTGGCTGGAATGGAAGGCCGTGTCGAAGCAGGCGATCTGAGGCAAGTCCGGGAAGCGTCGCAGGAGGATCCGAATCGGCTCCAGGTTGTGCGGCTGGTGGAGGGGTGCCAACGGCACCAGACGCTCCAGGACCTCCAGCACCGTGGCATCCACCCGCACCGGGCTGACATGGGTCGTGCCGCCGTGCACGACCCGGTGCCCGGCAGCGGCAAGCCGGAAGCCGCCGCTTTGCGCGCGCAGCCAAGCGGCCAAGTGCAGGAGCGCCTCCTCGTGACCGAAGAAAGTGGCCCCGCCGAAGGACTCTTCGGCCAAGACCGCGCCGGCGCCGTCCCGGATCAGCAGGTGGGGAGAACCGCCGAGACCCTCGAACGCGCCACGGAAGATGCGGCAGAGATCGTCGGTCTCACCGAGCTCGAAGACTTGGAACTTGAGGCTCGACGAGCCCGCATTAAGGACGAGGAGGACGGGGAGCATCGGCTAAACCTCCGGAAGGAGGCGCTGCGCCCGCCGACCGGCCGCGAACAGGGATGCGACCGCACAGGAGGCAAGGCGGGTCAGCCGCGAGTCCGCTCGGCTCGTCAGAATGATCGGAACCCTAGCCCCGAGCACGATCCCCGCGGCGTCCGCACCGGCCAGGAAGGTCAGGCTCTTGGCCAGCATGTTGCCGGCCTCAAGATTGGGTACGACGAGTACGTTGGCCTGGCCGGCGACGGGCGAGCGGATCTTCTTGATCTGGGCGGCGCCGAGATCGATGGCGTTGTCGAGGGCGAGCGGCCCGTCGAGGATGCCGCCGGTGATCTGGTCGCGGTCTGCCATCTTGCAGAGCGCGGCGGCATCGAGCGTCGAGGGCACCTTCGAATTCACGGTTTCCATGGCCGACAGGATGGCGACCCGCACCGTCTCGACGCCGAGGGCGCGCGCGAGATCGATGGCGTTTTGGACGATGTCGCGCTTCTCTTCGAGCGAGGGCGCGATGTTGACTGCGGCGTCCGTGACGATCAGGGGCGTCGCGTGGCCCGGCACGTCCATGACGAAGCAGTGGCTGACGCGGCGGGCGGTTCGGAGGCCGTCCTCCCGGCGGACCACCGCGGCCATAAGCTCGTCGGTGTGGAGGCTACCCTTCATCAGCGCCTCGGCCTCGCCGGCGCTTACGAGCGAGACGGCCCGTCCGGCGGCGTCGTGGCTGTGAGTGGCCTCGACGAGGCGGAACGGGGTGATGTCCGCGCCAAGTGCTTTCGCGGCAGCGACAATCTTCGACCTCGACCCGACGAGGATCGGTTCGACGACACCCAACGAGGCAGCATCCAGGACGGCCCCGAGCGAGGCCTCATCACAGGGATGGGCGACGGCCACCTTCAGCATCGGCAGCGCCTTGGCCGTAGCGATCAGGCGGTCGTACTTCTCGTGCGCGGGTCTCGATCGGCGCCCGCTCGAAAGTCGAAGAGGACACGGCGATCTCCTCTGATGTTTCTAAGGAAGGCCCGTGATCCGGTGCCTCTCCGCGCGGGAGATCAGGGACGGCGCGGAGGGAGAACTCTGTCCGGTAGCCGTCAACTGTCGCAGTCCGGCCCAGCCGTCCTCGACGCTGAGGCGCCCTCCGCGCAATGATCCACCTTTGGGAACAGTCGGCGGCGAGGGGGCGAGCAAGAGGAAGCCAGCCTCGCTCATAGCAAACCGCCTTCTGGCCACAGCAAGTCATCTGAGACAGCGGGTTGCGCTACGACGTTGCGCCGGAGGCTCGGCCGCCTCTTCCGCATCCTACGTCGCCGAGTGGCCCTGGAGGATGCGCCAAGTTTGGCCGGACAGGTGCACGTCGCCGCATGAGGCTAACGCTCAGTATGGGACGCATCCCCCGGTGTTCGCGTCATAGTAATGGTAGGGCCCACAGCCGCCATAGGACCTGGCACCGTAGGCGGCCGCCGCCCCAACGCCCAAGGCGGCCGCGCCGACGGCATATGGACGGTACCCAAAGCGCCCGTACCCACCCCGATAGGCGTAACGACCGTACCCGCCTCGGTAGCCGCCGGCGAAGGCGCCTCGGTGTCCGTGAAAGCCCCCGCGATAACCACCCATCCGGGCGCCATGGAAGCCGCCGCCATGGAAGCCACCGCCACGAAACCCGCCCCCACGGAAACCACCGCCTCCGAAGCCGCGCGCTTCTGCAGTCACACCGCTGACCATCAAGGAAAGCACGGATGCAACGATAAGTCGTTTCATGACGAAGGCCTCCTGTTTGTTGACACCGTTTTGTGGCGGCCTGCACCCAACTCGCTGTTTGGCCGGCTCCACGTCCGAATCGCATCAATAGGGGTAGCGACGACTCGGAAGGACTGCTTGATCAGACAGGCCATTGGGCGAGGCCGGTGCTGAGGACCAAGTCCGCGCCGATTTCGGAAGCGGTCGGCCGTGACCTGACCGGCTGGCTTTGGACCGGGCTGATTGAGAGGATCAGCCAGGACCGGAGGAGTTGGGGATGAAGCGAGGACAGAAGCCGAGCGTGGAACAGGTCGTGCTGATGCTGCGCCAGATCGAGGTGGAGACGGCGCAGGGCAAGAGCATCGCCGTCGCCTGCAAGGAAGCGAATGTCTCCGAGCAGAGCTTCAGGACGAGTGACTGCGCCAGGAGATCTTCTACTCGTTGAAGGAGGCGCAGATCGTGATTGGTCTTTGGCAAATGACGTACAACCGCGTCCGGCCTCATTCCTCGTTGGGCTACCGACCGCCCGCGCCCGTCAGCTACCCGGATCTGGCCTTTCGGCTACCCATGGCCGCCACCTTGCAGTAGCCTCGCAACTGCCCGGTCCAAAATACCGGTCAGGTCATCCCCTCAAAGCGCGAAGCGGGCGGCTACCATTGAACCATCTGTAAGAATGGCAAGCTCGTGCAGCGTTCTGACAGCCCATTCCTGACAGAGAGCAAGTCGCGTACCCAGGCATTGGCCATGATCGAGCGCCTTCGGATCGGGCAAGTGAAGTGCTAGCTGCTAGTCCGGCACCAGAACCAAACAATGACCACGCAGGGCAGAGGCGTTCTACGTCCGGCACCAGAGCAACCCGGAACGACATAGTCGTGTCGCAGCGGGATTGTTCTCGATCTCGATTGTTGCTTCGTGACGGATCATCCGCCCTTCACAGCGTTCAGAGGCTCGCCATGACTCGTGCATCGGACCAAAAGGGGCGCTCGCGCCCATGACGTCGAGAGATCTCGGTGCCTTCATAACTTACGATCACACGGGCGCGCTGTGCCACGAGAGCGAGAAGGTGGACGCGAAGATCGATGCGGCCTACCAGAAGCTGGCGACCAAGCTCCGTGGCAAGGCAAACAAGGCCAAAGCCGCGATGGAGACGAAGAAGAGCGAGGCCAAGCGCGCTCTGTTGCAGCGCCGCTCCGAGCTGTACGCGTACGCTGCTGAGAACATTGAGAAGCGCCTAGCGGATCGAGGCGAACCACAGGACTGCAATAGCGATTAGGCCCGCTCGACGGTTGCAGCGCTGCCTGCCTGAAACGGCTTCTCAGTGGCTCGCCGCACCCTTCCCGCCAGTGACTGACAATTCGAACACAAACTTGACCAGACTTTGGCAGGTGTCCCGTTGGATCAAGCAACGCGCGTAGGTGGCACTACAATCCGATTGACAAGGGTTTGGTGCCGTACGGAACTCTGCCTGTGACTCCGACGGTGTCCACCTGTCGCGAGGTCAGAAGCCATGACACTCAGGATTTTGCCTCCCCTCGTCCTTGCCGCTTGCCTGACCACGCCTGCAGTGGCTCAATCTGCGAGCGGCATTCACCAGCCGGCGGCGCTCATCCACGGTAACTATTGCGGCATGGGCAGCAACGCGCCACTGCCTCCCGTCGACGCCCTCGATGCTGCCTGCGCCCGACATGACGCTTGCACCCCTGCCACCGGTCTGCCCACACGGGCATGCAATCTGCGATTTCAACGCGAGACGGCGTTCATCTCGCGCGATCCGCGGCAGCCCGACGATCTGCGTGCGTTGGCGGGCTTCGTTTCCGTTGGCGCTGCGCTTCTACCATTCGACCCAATTGCCCCGGTCGGCGTCAGCAATGTGCGCGCGTCCGGACGGCATCTACCGCGCCCATACACGCCTGCCTCCTACGCGTATTAGTACTGTCGTGGCGCGCTATCCGACAATAAAAATACGAACCAGCATACGAACAATCACACTCGACAAGCGGGCGATCTGTGCACATTTAAAAGATTAATACCATCCGGCAACTGGGGTCATGGAGAATACCATGCGGACAATTGTTTTGGTGTCTCTGGCCGTGCTCGGGATAGGCGCGCTGATCGCCGCGGACACCGCTGAGGCCCGCGGTGGCTTCGGTGGCGGCGGCTTCCGAGGCGGTGGCGGCTTCGGAGGTGGTGGTTTCCGCGGCGCCGGCTTTGGTGGCGGCGGCTTCCGGGGTGGTGGCTTCGGCGGGGGCGGCTGGCGCGGCGGCGTTGGTGGTTATCGTGGTGTGGCTGGGGGCTACCGCGGTGGGTTCTACGGTGGCCGCGGTTTCGCCTACCGCGGCGGTTTCTACGGTGGTCGCGGTTACGGCTACCGTGGCTACGGATACCGCGGTTACGGCTACGGCGTCGGCGCGGGCCTAGCTGGTCTCGCGGTCGGCACCGCGGTCGGGGCGGCGGCCAGCAACTATTACGGCGGCTACGGCTACGGCGATCCCTACTATGGCGGCTACGCCCCCGCGGCCTACGGCTACAGCTACCCCGCGCAAGGATACGGCGGCTGCACCTGCGGCTATTAACAGCGCTGCATGAACACTGAGTCCGCTACCTACGGGCCTATCGCAAATGCGAACCCGGTGACGTTCACTGTCGGTTACGCATACTGACCGAGCTTGCAGCCTCTGTGTTGGAGCCGGCCCATGAGCCTCGCGACGAACGGCTTCTACGGAGCGCAGTGCACGTCGCGGGGTCTCGTGAGGCGCCGGCGTTTTCGAGGAGGGGGCCGTGATGGATGATCCGTCACACTACTCGGCCATCGAGCGTCTGCGGGACGGTCGGGCACTGGAAATCCGCGCCCTGCGGCCGGATGATCGGGATGGGATGTTGAGCGCCGTGGGGCACGCGAGCCCGCAGTCGCTCTACCGCCGCTTCTTCGGTGCCAAGCACCACTTCACGGACAAGGAGATCGCGTTCTTCCTCAACGTCGACTTCAAGAGCCATGTAGCTTTAGTCGCCGTTGCGGAAGAGGCCCGCGAGCACATGATCGTTGGCGGCGCTCGCTATGTGGTGACACAGCCCGGCCAAGCCGAAGTGGCCTTCACCGTGGTCGACCGGTATCAGGGCAAGGGCATCGGCGCCGCGCTGATGCGGCACCTCATCGGCATCGCCCAAAAGAGCGGACTGACCGGATTGACGGCAGAGGTCCTGCCGGACAACACGCCCATGCTGACGCTGTTCGAGCGGTGCGGACTGCCCTTGAACATCAGGCGCGGATCAGACGCCATCCACATAGATTTTCAGCTCGCTTGAATGCACGTTCCCGCTATGCGCCGCCCCATGTTCGCATAGAGCGGGCGACAGCAGCATCTCCGTCATTGTCCAATCGCGCAACTTCGATCAGGACATCGTCGAGGTAAGCCTTGAGCCGGGTGATGCCGGCAGCGCTTGTCCCTGCGATGCTGAAACCAATCAGCTCGCCACGCGCATGGACCTTACGGATCAGGGTTTCTGCCTTCGTCGCAATCTCGCGCTCGGTCGACGCGCGCAGGATGCTCCCAGCCTCGCTGGTTGTGATCCGGATCTCGAAGGCAGGCATCTCAGTCATGACCGGGCTACGAGACACCCTCTCTGAGGCGAAATCTTGTTTAGATGGACAGATGAGCTTGTCGCACAATTGTGTTGTGCGACAAACACTTATGTATATGACCTTACCGGCGGTTTTGGACCGGGCTCATTGAGAGGATCAGCCAGGACTAACGGGGTCGGACATGCGGCGGGGTCAGAAGACGAAGGCGGAGCAGGTCGTGCTGAAGCGGCGCCAGATTGCGGTGCAGACAGCCTAGGGCAGGAGCTTAGCGCTTGCTTGCAAGGAGGTGGTGCGCGCTCGCCAGGAGCAGCCCCTGACGTGCTTTCCCAGCGTAAACGTAGACGGTCGGACCTCGGTGCAGAAGGTGAAAGACGGTGAGACGATCTATCGCCTTTCTTACGATAGATCCGAACGCCGAAGACGGCGCGGTTCATCCGAAGGCGATGCCAGTGATTCTGACCACCGTTGCTGAGCGCGAAGCGTGGCTTTCAGCGCCATAGTTCCAGACGAAGGCACTTCAGCGCCCGCTTGCGGATGGGATTTTGGTCGAGGTCGCGCGGAGTGAACGACGGGACGCATGAGGCTGCGCCTCAGAAAGAGGCGGCTAGCGCCATTCTCCCCATATTCTTCCCAAACCGTGCAGCTGCGCCAACAAAATCCAGCTAAGTGCTTGATTTTGTTGGCGCGCCTCTACGGGAATCGAACCCGTGTTTTCGCCGTGAAAGTGCGAAGCCAATCGTCCAAATCCGTCCGACCCCGTCCAGTTAAGCCATTGATAAAGTGTGTTTTATCTCGGATTTTGGTGTTGGCTTGTCCGATCTGGTGTGCGATCATCCAAACACGTCAACGGGACACTGACGGGACACCATGGCTCGCAACGCGCGCGCACCGAAGCTCGAAACTCGAACCAGTCGGTTGCGCCTGCCGGTAGCCAAAAAGCCCGTTTTCGCCCGTATCGCGCCGGGAGTTTCGCTCGGCTACCGCCGAAACGAGACCGCCGGAACTTGGGTGCTGCGGGTAGCGGATGGAAAGGGCGGCTCCTGGACTAAGCGGATCGGGCTGGCCGACGACTTCAGTGAGAGCAACGGTCAAAGCGTACTCACCTTCTGGGAGGCACAGCAGCTCGCGAAGGCCTTGGCAGGCGGTGAGAAAGGGAGGGGGCGCAGCGGGCACCACTCACCGTTGAGATCGCCGCTCGAACCTACCTAGCGAGCCTTGAAGCCCGGAACCGGCGCACGGCCTACGATGCTCGTCTGCGCTTGGAACGGCTCTTCCTGCCACGCTTTGGCTCGAGCCGGATCGAGGATCTCACACGCCGCCAGCTCGAAGCATGGCGCGATGGCTTAGTGCGAACGGGCAGCGACGCTGAGCAATGCCGCCGCAGCCAGGACACCGCCAACCGGGTGCTCAGCATCGTCAAGGCGATGCTCAACCACGCGGTGGGGGATCCAACGAATGGTTTGACGAACGATAGCGCCTGGCGGCTAGTTCGCCCGTTCCAGCGAGTCGGACGGCCTCGCGAGGTGCACTTCACGCCCACCGAGGTGCTGCGCCTACTCGATGGATGTGAAGATCCCGGTTTTCGTGACCTGCTGACAGCGGGATTCCTGACAGGTGCGCGCTACGGGGAGCTTGCAGCATGTCAAGTCCGGCACTTCGATGCGGAGGACGCAACTCTGTATGTGCCGCGAGGTAAGACAGGAGCTCGTATCGTCATATTACAGCCTGAAGCAACGACGTTCTTCGCACGGCTGGTTGACGGGCGTGAGAAGGACGCGCTGCTGCTGCCGCGCGCTGACGGAGACGCATGGGGTCCAAGCCACCAAGTGCGACCGATGAAGCGAGCGCTACTGGCTGCGAAGCTCGATCCGTCTGGCACGTTCTACGCGTTACGACACTCGTACATATCACGTGCGATCGAGGCGGGGGTACCACTGAACGTAGTCGCGGAGAACTGCGGAACGAGCGTGAGGATGATCGAGACCACCTACGCCAAGGTGCTGGCCGCGAAGCGGCGAGAGTTTATCGCGAACGGCGCACCCCGTTTATTCGCTGACGCGGCTTGAGCTTAAAAATCCGGGTGAGAGCCTCAGAACTCGCCTGCTCTAACATAGAATCCATTTTGGCGAGAAATCGCGGTGGCAAGCGATCAGAAATGGGATCGCCTACTTTCTTTATGATGCCTTGCTAATCATCTAACCACGTTTCCCAGCTCTTAAAATTGGGATTTTTCGTGCGTTCGGAAAAGACTAGGGGTGGCCCCGACCTCATATTTGGATTCGGAGGTTCTTCGCAATTTTCGGAGCCCATCAGCCGCCACAAGGCAGACGGTTGTTCACTGAACGCCACGCTTGCTTACAGAATTCTGCGGGACAAACTTGCGCATTGATCAAGCGGGAGCGCGATGGAGTTTTTTGATGTCGGTCCGCATCATTGCTGGAAGCAGACGTTCTGCTTTGCGCCCATTCCAGTCGTTCCATGCGGCATTAACAGCCGCTGAAAGCAGACATGAGCACCGAGGCTTTCGCCCCGAGCGGATTCTGTACGTTTGTTCAGCCGAATCCGTAAAGCGCTGTGGGATTGTCGACCAGAACCCGCGCCCGTGCCCGTTCGTCGGGCACCCATTCGGCCAGAAGGTCGAGCAGCCGGGCATCGTCGGGCATGTGCTTCTCGCCCCTGTGCGGCCAGTCGCTGCCCCAGACCATCCGCTCCGGAGCCGCCGCCGCGAAGGACTTCGCGACCGCCGTGGCGTCGGCATAGGCGGGCGGACCGCTCGCCGTGTTGAGGTAGGCGCCCGACAGCTTCATCCACGTCCGGCCGCCGTCGAGAAGCCGGCGCACCACGGCGTAGGCGGGATGATTCACGCCCTGGTCTGGCGGGAGCCGCGCGAGATGGTCGATTACGAGGGGCGTCGGCAGGCGGCGCAACACGGGTTCTAGCTCCACGATCTTGTCGCCGGTCGCGTAGATCTGGACGTGCCAGCCGAGCAGCGCGACCCTGCGGGACATCGTCTCAAGACGCTCTGCAGTGGTCGGCCCCCAGGATTGCGGCGTGCCGAAATTGACTCGGATGCCGACCGCGCCCTGGGCCGCCATCGCCCGGAGCTCGGCCTTGACGGTGTCGAGATCGACCACAACCACCGCGCGGGCCGAGGGCCGAATTGCGCCACGCCGTCGAGGGTCGCGCGGTTATCAGTGCCGTAGGTCGAGGGCGTCACCACCACCACTCGGCTCATCCCGAGGCGCGCCTGCACCTGGCGATACGCGGCGACGTCACTGTCCAGCACCGGCTGGCCACTCCAATGGGGCGAGGCCGGGAAGCGGGTCGACAGGATGTGGATGTGGCAGTCGCAGGCGTTCGGCGGAACGGCGATCATCGGCGCATCCGTCCCCGACGAGAAGGGGACGGCATCCGCTGCGTCCGCTGGACGGTGACGAAGGCCGGCGGCAGCAGCTAGAGCGAGCGTCGCCCCGCCCTTGAGGATGGTGCGCCGGGATCGAGTTTGGCTGCGCATATGCGTGATCCTCTCTCGTCCGGGATCGGATCAGAAGCCATAGAGCTTGGCCGGGTTGTCCACGAGGATCCGGTTCCGCACCGTCTCGTCGGGGCTCCAATCCGCCAGGAGGTCGAGGAGCACGGCATCGTCCGGCTTCGCGTCGGCCGGGGAGGTCGGATGCGGCCAGTCGGTGCCCCAGACGAGGCGCTCGGGGGCGCGTTGCACGTAGGCGCGGGCGAGGCGACTCCGGTCGGCGTAGCTCGGCGGTCCGACCTTCGAGAGAATGTAGGCGCCGGTGAGCTTCACCCAGGCGCCGTGCGTCTCGATCAGGTCGGCGATGATCTTGAAGCCCGGATGGTCGGGGCCGGCGGGCTCGGGCAGGTGGCCCATATGGTCGAACACGACCGGGACCGGCAGGCCCGTCAGGCTGTCGGCCAGTTCCACGATCTTGTCGCCGTCGGAAACCAGCTGGATATGCCAGCCGAGGTCGGCGATCTTGCGGGCGACCGGCGCCATGTCGGTGATCGGTGCGCCGCCCGGCAGGCGCGTCCCGAACCGGACGCCGCGGATGCCGGCCGCGTCCAGGCGCTTCAGTTCCTCCGGCGTGACCGAGGCGTCGAGCATCGCGATGCCCCGGCGGTCGGCCCGCACGCCTTCAGTGATTGGACCAGGAGGCCGTTGTCGACCCCGTAGGTCGAGGGCTGCACCACGACGTGCCGGGTGATGCCGAGGCGCTGCATCAGGAGGCGGTAATCCGCGACGCTGGCATCCGGCGGCCGCAGGGTGGCGCCGGGCGCGGCCGGGAAGCGCGCATCGTAGATGTGGTGGTGGCAGTCCGTGGCGCCCGGCGGCATGTTGAACTTCGGCCCGTCCGTGCCCGAGGACCAGGGTACGGTCTGGGCCGAGGCGGGCCGCAGCCCGGCGCCGATCGCGGCGCCGGCCATGAGGGCCGCGAGATGCGCGCGGCGGGTGATCGAGAAAGTCATCCGTCCGGTCCGTTCAATGGTGCGAGAAGAGGGTCTGGCCGGGGGCGGGCATCCGCGCGGTGAGGATGCTGCCGGTCTGGGATTCGGTGATGAACAGGGTCGCCCTGTCCGGGCCGCCGTAGGCGACGTTGGTGGTCGAGATCCCGGCGGGGGACTTCACCCGCAACAGTGGCTCGGCGACCGGCGACAGGCGCCAGATCGACCCGAACCCGGTATGGGCGACGATCAGGCAGCCCTCGGCATCAAGCGCGATGCCGTCCGGGCCGCCGAGGCCGCCGTGGAGCTGTGAGAAGACACCGACCTTGGCGACGAGGCCGCTGGCGTTGAGGGGCACCCGCCAGATCTGCTGGGCGCGAGTCACGGCGATGAACAGGCTACCCATGGCGTCGTCGATGACGATGCCGTTCGGGCTCGGAATCGTGTCCACGAGGCAGGTTAGCTCACCGGAGAGGCGCAGGCGGTAGACCCGGCCGGTCGGGTCCTGCAGGCCGGTCTGGCCCTGGTCGGTGAAGTAGAGATCGCCGTTTTTCGCGAAGGTCAGGTCGTTGACGCCGCGAAAGCCCTCCGAGCCCGCCGTTTCCAGGAACGGCGTCACCGCTCCTGTGTCGGGATCGAGGAGCATCAGGCCGCGCTTGTAGCAGGTGATGAAGATCCGGCCGTCCTGGTGGAACTTCATGCCGTTCGGCCAGCCATCGTATTCGGCGACGAGCTCCCACTCGCCGGCCTCGTCGATGCGGAAGATCCGGCCGAAGGGGATGTCGGTGACGTAGAGGCGGCCGGCCCGGTCGAAGACGGGTCCTTCCAGGAAGGAGTCGATGGCGTGGCCGCCCCGGTTGGCGTTCGCCCAGGCTGTTGGCCGAACCTTGCGGAAGCGGTCGGGCAGACGCGTGAAGATCTCGGCCGTCACGGCCGGCGGGGGAGCGAAGAACGACATCGCGTGTCCTCGGTGGTCGATCGCGGGAGTTGGCTCAGGCGGGCAGCGCGGCGGTCTGCGCCTCGCGGGCATGGGCGCGGCTGATTAGGATCACGCTGATCGCGGCGGCGGCATCGAGGGCGGCGACCGGGAGCATGCCGAGGGGGAAGCTGCCGGTCGAGTCCTTCACGAGGCCGACCACGTTCACCATCAGGCCGCCGCCGATCAGGTTCGAGATCGCGTTGATCCCGGCGAGTCCGGCCGCCAGCGTCCCCGGCGAGAGCCACCCGGCGGAGAGCGCCCAGAACGGCCCCTTGAACGCGTAGGCACCGACGAGGGCGAAGGTCACGGCCAGCACTGCGGTGGCGATGCCGCCGGTTAGGTTGAGGTACGACAGGCCGAAGGCGGCGAGTAGCAGCGGGATCGCCGTGTGCCAGCGCCGCTCGCCCTGCCGGTCTGAGTGGCGGCCCCAGAGCACCATCAGGATCGTCGCAAAGCCGTAGGGGATCGAATTGACGAAGCCGGTCTGCAGGTTCGTCAGCCCGAAGGACTTGATCATCTGCGGCTGCCAGACCGACAGGACGCTCCCCGTCGCCGAGGCGCCGGAGCAGACCAGCGCCATCGTCAGGAAGTACTTGTTGCGGACGAGCTGCCACAGGGAGATGTGGCCGATGGGCTTCTTGCGGGCCGCCTCCTCGTCGAGCCGCCCGACGAGCCAGGCGCGCTCGTCGTCCTTGAGCCAGCGGGCGTCGCGCGGCCGGTCTGTCAGTACGAACAGGCAGGCGATGCCGAGGAGGACCGTGGGGATTCCCTCCAGCACGAACAGCCACTGCCAGCCCTTGAGGCCGAGGGCGCCGTCGAGCTCGAGGAGCGACACCGAGAGGGGCGAGCCGAGGAAGGTCGCCAGCGGGATCGAGACCGTGAACGTCGCCAGGATCCGCGCCCGGTATTCGCTCGGCAGCCAGTAGGTCAGGTAGAGGATCGCACCGGGGAAGAACCCGGCCTCCGCCGCCCCCAGGATGAAGCGCATCCCATAGAGGGAGTACGGCCCGATCACGAAGGCCATGCACGCCGTCACCAAGCCCCAGGTGATCATGATCCGGGCGATCCAGCGTCGTGCGCCGACCTTCTGCAGGGCGAGATTGCTCGGGACTTCGACGAGGAAGTAAGAGACGAAGAACAGGCTCGCCGCGAAGCCGAACATGGCCGGGGTCAACCCGAGATCCTTGTTCATCTGCAGGGCGGCGAAGCCGACGTTCACCCGGTCGAGCAGGGCGCAGAAGTAGCAGAGCATCAGGAACGGCACGAGCCGCACGATGACCCGGCGCATGGTCGCCGCTTCAAGTGGATGCTTGGCTTGCTCGGAGACGTTCACGTCCCAACCTCCCGGTCGTGTGAGATGTGGCTCGCGTGACGTCCCGCGCCCTTGAGCCTTGGTCGTGCGGTGCTACGCGAGGGATCAGACGCCCTCGCAGCCAGCCTCCGAGAGGGCGCGCTCGACCCAGGAGCGGTCCACGATGCCGGCCTTGATCGCCGCCATGGTCTTGGCCTCGCCCTGCTGCTTCTTGTCGGCGGCGGCGAAGACTTCCTCGGTCCGGTCGAAGGGTACGCAGACGAACCCGTCGTCGTCGCCGACGATGAGGTCGCCCGGCTCGATGACCATGCCGTCGATGGCGATGGTGGCGTTCACCTCGCCCGGCCCGTTCTTGTAGGGGCCGCGGTGGGTAACGCCGGCGGCGAAGACCGGGAATGCGCCGGAGCGGATCCAACCGTAGTCGCGCACCGCACCGTTCACCACGACGCCGGCGACGCCGACATGCTGGGCCTGCGAGAGCATGAGTTCGCCGATGATGGCGTTGGACAGGTCGCCGCCCGCGTCGATGACGAGGACGTCGCCGGCCTTCGCGCGATTGAGGGCGGCGTGCACCATCAGGTTGTCGCCAGGCCGCGTCCGAACGGTGAGGGCGACACCGGACATCACGCCGCCGGCATGGAGCGGTCTGAGGCGTGGGCCGCCATGCGCCATGCGGTTCATGGAGTCGCTGATGTTGGCGACCGCGATGGACTTGAACTTCTCGACGGTGGCGGGCTCGACCGTGCGGGTGCGCGGGTGGATCTTGAAACCGATGGCCATGGCTGTTCGTCCTGCGATGCGGGGGATGGGGTGGGGGCGTCAGGCGACGGGCTTGAGGCCGGCCTTGAGCGCCATGGCGTCGAGGGCCTCCTGGTAGGTCCGGGGGACGACGCCCTTGAAGTGGTCCTTGAGGCCGAGGCTCTCCTTCCAGCGCAGGCGCTGGGCCACCGCGCGGGCCATGATCGGCTCGACGCCGGCATCGGCGACGGCGTCGGCCGACATCTCCAGCTCCTCGGCCCTGCGCTTGGCGTGGATCGCCCCCGAGGGTGTGAGGCTCTGGACCGTGTCCATCCACGGCCGGGCTAGGGTCTTGGAGGCCGAGGCGAGGACGACCTCGTCGATGCCGTATTGCCGGGCGGCCAGCAGCATCTCGTCGGTGAGCGCCTCGATCCCCTTGATGAGGACCGAGCGGATGATCTTGATCCCCGAGGCAGTGCCGATCACCGGGCCGGTGTACGCGATCTGCATACCCCAGGGGTTCAGAAGCTCGCAGACCCGCTCGCCGGCCGGGCCGCTCGACAGCATCCGCATGGCATAGCCGTGCAGCGGCGTGCCCTCGATCGAGCCATCGCCGAGCAGCGCGCCGGTCGCTTCGAGCTTGCCCGCGACGGTTTGCTTGATCTTCGGCGTGGCCGAGGCGAAGTCGAGGAAGGTGTGGCGCGCGCTAAGGACCGGGGCGAAGGCGTCGGCGCTCTCCAGCGAGGAGGCACCAGGCGTGGCGCTGACGATCAGGTCGGCGGCCTCGGCCAGCTCCCCGTTCGAGCGAACGAGGGTGACGCCGGCCTCCCGGGCCCGCGCCTGGATCAGGTCCGCGTAGGGCCCCTCGAACGCGTACTTGTCGTAGCAGGCGATGGATTCGAGGCCGGCGCCGCGCAGGCCCGCGCCGAGCGTGCTGCCGATCTCGCCGTAGCCGACGAGGCCAAGCCGGAATTGCGTGCGATCTGCCATGGTGTGCTCCTGAAGGTCTATGCGGTGACGGTGAGGTTACGCCGGCCCGCGAGCGGGTCGGCGGCGAGGCGATCGCGCAGAATCTCGACGGGGTGCGGCAGGCGCAGGCCGTCGATGAGCTTCACCTGCGAGCGGCAGGAATAGCCGTCGGCGAGGAGGCGGCCGGACCGGCCCTGTCCGGCGACGTGCCCGGCCCAGCTGAGGCCGTAGATCCGCTCCGACATCGCCCGGTGCTCGGCCTCGTGGCCGTAGGTCCCGGCCATGCCGCAGCAGCCGGACGGCAGCACCGACAGGCGCAACCCCAGGGCGGCGAAGACCCTGGTCCAATCGGCGAGTGCAGGCTGCGCTGTCGCCCGCTCGGTGCAGTGGGGCAACAACCAGTACGGCTCGGCCGCGGCGGCCGGGCGGACGCCATCGAGCCGGCCGGCGAGCCATTCCTGGACGAGGTGGACCTGCGGCAGGTCCCGCCCCGGCAGGGCCTGCCGGTACTCGGAGCGGTAGGTGAGCGTCATCGACGGATCGAGGCCGACGAGATCGATGCCGGTCGCAGCGAACCGGCCGAGGTCGTCGGCATTGGCCGCCGCCAGACGCCCGAACCGGCCGAGGAAGCCGTGGACATGCAGCGGCTTGCCGTTGGGGCGGTACGGCGCGAGCCAGGGTCTCAGCCCGAGCCCGCCCAGCAGGTCGAGGAGGGCGAGGAGGACGGGCGTGTCGTAGTGGCTGGTGAAGGCGTCCTGCACGACGATGACGCTCGCCAGGCGCTCGGCCTTCGGAAGGCGGCCCAAGGCTCGCGCGTCGGCCATCGCCACGCCCCGCCGCTTCAGTTCCGCGCTCAGGTCGAGGCCCGACAGCTTCGGCACGTGGACGAGGCCGACCGCGCGCGAGAGCCCGAGGGACGTTGCGGCGTTCGCGAGCCGGGGCGCCTTGGTCAGCAGCGGCACGGCGGCCTCAAGGGCGGCGACGGCGTGGTGGCGCAGGGGCCGCAGGTAGCGGCCGTGGTAGAGTTCCAGGAACTTCGCCCGGAAGGTCGGCACGTCGACCTTAATCGGGCACTGCCCCGTGCAGGACTTGCAGGCGAGGCAGCCCGCCATCGCCTCGTGCACCTCGTGCGAGAAGTCGTCCCGCCGCCGCAGGGTCGCGGCGAGGCGGGCCGGGAAGGTCAGCCAGCCCGGACGGGCGCGCAGACTCTCCGCCTCGCCGAGAGGATCTCGGCCCTCGGCGGCGAGCCGACGTAGCCACTCGCGCATCAGCTGGGCGCGGCCCTTCGGCGAGTGCCTCCGCTCGCGAGTGCCCTTCCAGGACGGGCACATCGCCTCGTCCGGGTCCCAGCTGAAGCAGGCGCCGTTGCCGTTGCAATGGAGCGCCTCGTCATAGCCGGCGCGGACGTGCTGCGGGATCGCGCGGTCCCGCGACCCCTTGGTCGGCACGCCGTCGACGGTCAGCAGCGCGGCGCCCTCAGGGGCCGCGATCTTGCCGGGGTTGAACTGGTTGCGCGGATCGAAGGCGGCCTTCACCGCCTGCAGCACGGGATAGAGTGAGCCGAAGAAGCGGGGCGAGAACTCGGAGCGCACGCCCTTTCCGTGCTCGCCCCAGAGCAGCCCGCCGTAGCGCTGGGTCAGAGCGACGACGTCCTCGGTCACCGCGCGGACCAGCGCCTCGGCGCCGGGGGCCTTCATGTCGATGGCCGGGCGCACGTGGAGCACGCCCGCATCGACATGGCCGAACATGCCGTAATCGAGCCCGCGCCGGTCGAGGGCATCGCGGAACTCCGCGATGTAGTCGGCGAGATGCTCCGGTGGGACGGCGGTGTCCTCCACGAAGGCGATCGGCCGCCGGTCGCCCTCGCTGTTGCCGAGGAGGCCAACGGATTTCTTGCGCATGGCCCAGAGGCGATCGACCTCCGCCTCGCCCCGGGCCACCGTGTAGCCCCGCCGGCCGCTGGTCTTTCCGGCTTCGTCCAGGGTCGCTGTGAGACGGGCGAGGGCCGCCTCGACCGCAGTTTCACTGCCACCAACGAACTCGATGAGGTTGACGCCCCGCGCGCGCTCGCCTCCGTCCGCGGGGAAATAGGCGGCGACGCCCTCCCAGATGGGATCTTCCTGGGCGAGGCCCAGCACCTTGGAATCGACCGTCTCGACCGAGGCTGCCCCGAAGGCCACGAGCGCCCGCGCATCGCGCAGGGCCGCATCGAAGCTGTCGTAACGGAGATTCACCAGCGCCACGTAGCTCGGCAGGGGCAGGACGTTGAGCGTCGCCTCGGCGAGGAGGCCCAGCGTGCCCTCCGAGCCGCACAGCACGGCGTTGAGGTCGAAGCGCCGTCCGCGCGGCGCAGGTGGGCGAGGTCGTAGCCGGTGAGGCAGCGGTTCAGCGGCGGGAAGGTCTTCTCGATCAGCGCGGCATTCTCGCGCTGGAGCCTGTCCAAATCCCGGTGGATGGCGCCCGCGAGACCGGGCCGGCCCTGGGCGGCCTCCAGTCCGGCCGCGTCGAGGGGCCCGGAGTCCCAGACCGTCCCGTCGGCGAGTACCGTGGTGAGGGCGAGCACGTGGTCGCGGGTCTTGCCGTAGAGGCAGGAGCCCTGGCCACAGGCGTCGGTCGAGATCATCCCGCCGATGGTGGCGCGGTTGGAGGTCGAGAGTTCCGGTGCGAAGAATAGGCCGTGCGCGGCCAAAGCCGCGTTGAGCTGGTCCTTCACCACCCCCGCCTCGACTCGCGCCGTGCGGCGCACCGGGTCGATGGCGAGGATGCGGTTCATGTGCCGCGACAGGTCGACCACTAACCCGTCCGTGAGGGACTGGCCGTTGGTCCCGGTTCCGCCGCCGCGGGGGCGATCCGCACGTCCTCGAACCGCTCTTCGGCAAGCAGCGTGGCGATGCGCACGAGATCGTCGACGCCGCGCGGGAAGGCGATGGCCTGCGGCATGATCTGGTAGATCGAGTTGTCCGTGGCGAGCACGGTGCGGTCGCCCTCGGCCATCGTCAGGTCGCCCGCGAAACCCCGCGCGCGCAGCTCCGCGCAGAAGGCCGCGGTGAGCGACGGCACCTTTGGTCCGGAGGAGAGGAGCGGGATCATAGCGGTCAAGCCGGGAGCGCGGCCGGGAGCGCATCCCGGCGGACCTGCCGGCCGAAGACCAGCATCGTCAGGGCGCCGACGAGCAGGATGCCCCTGACCGCCAGCAGCGGCGCGGTGAACCCGCCCGAGAGATCGCGCACGAGGCCGATCAGGTAGGGGCCGGCGAAGCCGCCGAGATTGCCGATCGAGACGATCATCGCGATCCCGCCCGCCGCGGCGCGTCCGGTGAGGAAGCCCGAGGGCACGGCCCAGAAGGTCGCCACGAAGGAGTTGATGCCCATCACCGCGACGCACAGGGCCACGATGGTCAGGATCGGCGTCGGCGTGAGCGCACTCGCCGTCAGCGCTGCGGCGCCGAAGAACAGCGAGATCGCCGGATAGATCGTGCGGTCGCGGCCCCGGTCGGATAGGCGACCCCACACCACCATCGCCACCGCACCGCAGAGGTAAGGGATCGCGGTCACGAACCCGACCAGCGAGGTCGTGAGGCCGAGCTGCTTGATGATCTGCGGCAGCCACAGGCCGATGCCGAGAGAGCCGATAATGGCGCAGAAGTTGATCGCCGCGAGCGTCAGCACCCGCCAGTTCCGCAGGGCTTGCGCCAGGGTCATCGGATGCTTCTTCTCGATGGCGGCCTTCTCCTCGGCGAGCTTGGCGACGAGGGCTTCGCGCTCGGCGGGCGTGAGCCACTGGGCCTTCTCCGGCCGATCAGTGAGGACGAAGAGGCAGACGATGCCGAGGATCACCGCCGGCAGGGCTTCGAGGATGAGGAGCCACTGCCATCCGGCGAGGCCGAAGCCCTCGACCTGCACCAGTGCGCCGGAGATCGGGGAGCCGATGATGTTGGCGACCGGGATCCCGAGGAGGAACAGCGCGGTCGCCCGCGCCCGCACCGCCGAGGGGAACCAGAGGCTCAGATAGAGGAAGACGCCGGGCACGAAGCCCGCTTCCCCGAGGCCGAGGAGGAACCGGGCGATGCCGAACTGGGCCGGCCCGGTCACGAAGGCGGTCGCCGCCGACACGAGGCCCCAGGTGATCATGATCCGGGCGATCCAGAGCCGGGCTCCGACGCGCATCATGATCAGGTTGCTGGGGATCTCGGCGAGGAAATAGCCGAGGAAGAACAGTCCCGCGCCGATGCCGAAGGACGTCGCGGTGAGCCCGATATGCTCGTTCATCGTGAGCGCGGCGAAGCCGACATTCACGCGGTCCAGATAGCTGACCACGTAGCACGCGAAGAGGAACGGCAGGATCCGCCGCATCATCTTCCGGGTGAAGATTTCGCTCGTCGACCGCGTGGGCCGGAGCCTGGGCGTGTTGCCCTTCCGCCATGACGTTGACTCCCGAATCGCCGAATTTTGAAACGACGTTTCGTTTTATGTGGATCAACAAGCCGGTGCTGTCAACGATGCCGTGGGCAGGCCGGCGTCACGGCTTGGTGAAGAGGAGGACGGTCGCTATGGATCGCCGATCCCGAACAACGCGAAACCGGAACGAGCGCGCATTGATGGTGAAGGCGGCACGCACGCGACCCAATCTCGAAGGGGTGGCTTCGGCCGACCGGGTGCTGACGGTGCTCACCGCGTTCCGGCGCGGCGACGACGCCCTGGAACTCTCCGAGCTCGCCCGCCGCACGTCGCTCGTAAAGAGCACGATCATGCGGTTGTGCATCTCGCTGGAGAAATTCAACCTGATCGAGCGGCTGGACGACGGGCGCTACCGACTCGGCGTGGAGGCCGCGCGGATCGGTTCGGTCTACCAGCAATCCTTCGCGCTGGAGGAGCGGATCGTTCCCGTCCTGGAGCGGCTCGCCGCCGAGTCCCTTGAGACGGCCTCGTTCTACATCCGCCGGGGCAACCAGCGGCTGTGCCTGTTCCGGGCGGATTCCCCATCGCCGCTGCGGATGAACGTCCGCCCGGGCGACATGCGGCCGATGGACGAATCCGCCATCGCGCAGGTTCTACGGACCTTTAGCGACCGGAGGGCTTCGGAAAGGGCGGCGGTCGAGATTCCGCTTTACTCCTCCGGCATCACCGACCCTCACGTTGCTTCGATCGCGATGCCCGTATTCGGCACCGAGCAGCGGCTGATCGGTGCCCTCGCACTCTCGGGCCCGTCGTCTAGGCTGACGATAGAGCAAGCCGAGACCTTCGGCCGCGGCTGCGGGAGGCCGGTGAGCGTCTATCTTCGGAACTTGGGGCACAGCTCTGATAAGGTTCGCATTCAAAGAGCCAGCCGGACGCAGAAATGCCGCCCCGCTGTCGTGAATGTCACTTCTGGTGTCCGCTTAAGCACATCGGGAGCTGATAAGCAGGCGTTCCGCTTTCGGCCAGCGTCAGTCGTCGCGCAGCGACCGCGGGAACGTCTCCGATGGGTGGTTTCAAGACGGTCCGCTTTCGCACGACAAGGTCTACAAGCGGACGCCGTCTCCACTCTTGCGACCAACCCCGATCGACCGCCCAGATCGCGCAATCTACGACGTTTTCGCTGAACGCCCTGTAGGCTGGCCAGCCGTCGCTTTCGCCAGATTCTCGGCCGTTATCGTCTCAAGCAACCATGCCTCGAACGCTCTGGCCAACGATCCGCGGCTGACGCCGAGCGGTCGGATCAGGAAGTACGAGGTCGTCTCTACTGCAAACCCCTGCTCGGCAAAGGGAGCGATAAGCCGGCCGTCCCGCAGTTCATCAGCCGCCAGAACCTCGCTCTCCAAGACTACGCCCAGGCCGGATACAGCCGCTTCAACCGCCATCAGAGAGCGGTCGAGCCAGAGTTCGTTGCGCGGGCGCAAGGCCGCCTCTCCGACACGACGCAGATAGTCTGCCCAGGTCAGCGCGTTGACGGAATGAATCAGGGTCGTGCGTGTTAGATCCCGCGGTGTTCGCAATCCTATCGAGGCGGCAAGTTCAGGGCTGCACAACGGGCGCAGGCACTCCAACAGGAATGGCTCGATGCTCATCGCCGTATGGGCCGGTCGGCCGTAGGTGATCGCGAGGTCGAAGCGCTCGCTCTCGATATCGTCCTGTTCCGACAAGGTGGAGATGCGGATGCGCGCCTCTGGATGTGACCGCAGGAAGCTCTGCATCCGTGGCTGCAGCCACTTGACAGCAAAGCTCGGGCTCGAGGCTACGACGAGATGCTCGCGCTGGGATTGGGGGCGACCCGTTCCGTCGCCGCAGCGATGGCGCTAAATGCCTGCTCGATCTCGTCCGCGTAGGTTCTGCCAGCTGCGGTCAGAACGGCCCGACCTGCCTGCCGGCGAAACAGGACCACTCCAAGAAAGTCCTCCAGTTGCTGGATCTGGTGGCTGATCGCCGACGGGGTCACGCCGAGTTCCGCCGCGCCTTTCGCGAAGCTGGCGTGCTGTGCCGCAGCCTTGAACGCCGCCAGCGCTCGCAGGGGTGGCATCCGGGGCAGGCTCCGGCCGGGTGATGAGCCTGCCTCACCACCCGGTGAATTCTTTGAATTGGCACTCATCGGCATCCCAGGACTACCCCTGCTCTCGACACCACGCAACGCCGATGCCGGTGCGGCGCCCCTCCCGAGCGGCGCACCAGTCGAGACTGACCTTGGCATCCTCTGATGGAGCGGACGATGAGCGCATTCCTCAAGGCAGCCGAGGACCATCTGGTGCGCTACGGCGGGGACGCTTTCCCGAACCTGTTCACGAAGGCCAAGGGCACCGTCGTCACTGACAGCAGTGGACGGGAGTATCTCGATTTCACGTCCGGCCAGATGTGCGCCACGATCGGCCACAACCATCCCGCGATCGTAGCGGCGGTTCACCGGGCCGGCGAGAAGGCGTTCCACTTCTTCAGCGGGATGATCCCGGAGTCGGTTGCCGAACTTGCGCAGGTGCTAGCCGACGACTGGCTGCCCGGCGATCTCAGCAAGACGATCTTCATCAACACCGGCTCGGAGGCGACTGAGGTCGCCCTTCGCATGGCCAAGATGTACACCGGCGGCTACGAGGTCTTGGCACTCGGCGGCTCCTGGCACGGCATCACAGGCGGAGCGAGCTCCGTGTCGATGGCCAGCGACCGCAAGGGCTACGGCGTGCCCGCACCCGGCGTGTTCGTGATCCCCGAGCCGAACCCATACCGGCCGTACTTCCCAGGCCTCGACGAGGAAGCGGCGGCGCTCGCCAACCTCGAACTCTCCCTGAAGCTCTACGACATGCAGTCGGCTGGCAAGGGCGCGGCGATCATTGTCGAGCCGGTGATCAGTGCGGGCGGCGTGCTGGTGCCGCCACGCGCCTTCATGCAGGCCTTGCGGGAGGCCGCTGACGCGCGCGGTATGCTCCTAATCTTCGACGAGGCGCAGACCGCCTTCGGTCGGATCGGCACGCGAACGGGGGCCGAGTACTTCGACGTCGTGCCCGACATCATGACGATGTCGAAGACGCTGGGCGGCGGCCTGCCGCTCGCAGCGGTGTCCACCACCGCGGCGATTGAGGAAGACATCCACGCCAAGCACTTCACCTACTACACCAGCCACGTCTCCGATCCGCTCACTGCGGAGGTGGGTCTCGCCGTATTGGAGGTGATCGCGCGTGAGAACCTCGTCGCGCGCGCCAACGAAATGGGTGCCTATCTCCGTGGCCGCCTGGAAGGGCTGCAGCAGCGCTATGACGTGATCGGCGACGTGCGTGGCCTTGGTCTTCTCCTCGGCGTCGAATTGGTGACGGACCGGGAGTCGCGCTCGCCGGCACACGCCCTTGGGGCCCTCACGACGCGCAAGTGCTTCGAGAAGGGCCTGAGCATGAACATCCGCCGCCGCCCCGAACGTGGCTCGGTCTGGCGCATCGCGCCGCCCCTGACCGTCTCGACCGACGAGATCGACCAAGCCGTCGATATCCTGGAGGCCGCCCTGAGGGAGAGCCTTCACGAGACCACGGGCGTACAGGCGGCCTGACCGTCGACAACCGTCATCTGCCGCTCGTTTTCGGGAGACGCAGTCATGATGCCTAGGCGCACGGGTGTTCTAATGACGGCCCTCGCGGCCGCGGGCATTGTCGCCAGCCTTGATGCGGTGCTGGCGGCGAGCCCAACATTGGAGAAGGTCCGCTCGTCGGGCACGCTCACGCTGGGCTACCGCGAGGCATCGATCCCGTTCTCCTATCTCGGGACCGACCAGCAGCCGGTGGGAATGTCCCTCGATTTATGCGCCGTGATCGCGGAGCGGATCAGGACCGACCTCAACCTGCCGGCATTGAAGGTCGCCTACGTCGCAGTGAATGCCTCGAACCGAATCCCGCTCATCCAGAACGGGACGGTCGACATCGAGTGCGGCAGCACGACGAACACACCTGAGCGGCAGAAGCAGGTCGCCTTCTCCATCGCAACCTTCGTCAGCCAGCCGCGCTGGCTGACCACGCACACGTCGGGGATCGCCGACTTGAAGGGCTTGCGCGGGCACACCGTGGTGATCACGCAAGGCTCGTTGAACATGGTTCTGGCGCAGAAGCAGAACACTGCCGAGGGGCTCGGATTGACGATCCTCCAGGCGCGCGACCATGCAGAGTCGCTGCTGATGCTACGCACCGGACGTGCAGCAGCGTGGTACGAGGACGAGGTCCTACTTGCCGGCGCAAGGTCGACGGCACCAGACCCTGCGGCTCTTATATTCCTGCCGGCAGTGGCGCAGACCGATGATGAGTACGGCCTCATGCTGAGGCGCGACGATCCGGAGTTCAAAGCGCTCGCCGACGGCACCTTGAAAGCCGAGATGGCCTCCGGCGCCTTCAAGAGGCTCTACGAAAAATGGTTTCTCAATCCCATTCCACCCAAGGGGCTAAACCTGGATCTACCGATGAGCGAGGCGCTACGGATACGCATCAGCGAGCCGAGTCGCGCCCAAGCTCGCTGAGTATCAGATTGGTGTCCATTCAAGCGTAAGCGCTTTTGGCAGCATCCTGTCCGTTCTCTGGAGAGTGGGTCGATACCGTTCTGATGCATCGAGCTTTGGGTACGGTGGCCACGACGGTGGCGTGAAGTGCGACGCAACCGTTCGAGGCAGCGCTGTACGGCAGCTTTTGGGAAGCCTCGGGGGTCGCCAGCATGACCGGGTTGGGTCGATAGAAGGGCGTCCGCTTTTCCGGCAGGTCTGCTCCGGAGCGGCCGGTCCGCTTACGGCCAGACCACGTCACGCCAAATCGCCTGAGTGCGCAAAGCCGGGCGTTCGGCTTCGCGCCCATCTCGGCCGCTCAGCCGCGACTCTCGGATTCTCCGAAGCGGACGCTGTGGCAGCCTACGTTGCGGGTGATCTGGCCGACTGACTCGGCCGTCGGGGGATGACCCATATCCGCGGTGCGCCCCGCCATCCCCAAACGCAGGGCAAAATCGAGCGCTGGCACCAAACGGTCAAGAACCGCATCCTGCTCGAACACGCCTACCTGCCCGGCCGAACTGGAGGCGCGGGTTGTCGCCCTTGTCGAGCACTACAACCACGCTCGAGCTCACGAGAGCCTGGGCAACCACACCCCTGCCGACGTCTACTTCGGCCGCGGCGAGACGATCTTGCATGAACGGGCGCGGATCAAGCGCCAGACCCTCATGGATCGCCGCTTGCGCCACCACGCGCAGGCTGCCTAACCTTTCAACGCAGGTGGACCAGAGCCTCCGTTCCTGAGCGCCTCAAAGCGTCTGAAATCATTTGACGACGGACAGCCAGCGCGTTCCCCATTGGAACGTTCATGCCGCGTTTGAGTATCTACCTGAGGAGCGCGTTCAGGCTGTCGATCACCTGCGCTGGAGCAAGATCGGGATACTCGTCAGGCTGATCCGTGCGGTTCACCCACACCGGCGTGAAGCCGTAGGCGGCCGCTCCAGCGACGTCCCACCGGTTCGAAGACACGAATACGATCTCCCGTATGTCGACTTTAAGCCGCTCGGGCGCAATGTCGTAGGCGCGCGGGCTGGTTTTGAAGATCCCGGCAGGGTCGACCGACAACACCGCGTCGAGGTGATCGTGAAGCGCCGCGCTCCTGACCGCCATGTCTAGCATCGCCGTATCGCCGTTGGACAGGATCGCTGTCTTCAGGCCGGCCGCTCGAAGTGCGTCAAGGGCCGCAGGCACTTCCGGGTAGGCATCCAGTCTTCGGTGATCTGCCCCCAATGAAGTGGTCCGCCCTGAGGTATGGCTTTCGGGCCAGGACGAGGACGGACAGATGGGAACGAAGCGGCACAAGCCGGAGGATGTTGTCGCCAAGCTGCGGCAGGTGGATGTGCTGGTCTCTCAAGGCCAAAGCGTCGGGGACGCGATCCGCTCGATCGGCGTGACGGAGGTGACGTATTACCGCTGGCGCAAGGAGTACGGCGGCCTGAAGAGCGACCAGGTCCGGCGCATGAAGGACCTGGAGACCGAAAACCAGCGGCTCCGGAAGGCGATTGCGGATCTCACGCTCGACAAGCTGATCCTGCAGGAGGCCGCCCGGGGAAACTGACCAGCCCCGCGCGCCGACGCGCCTGCATTGAGCATGTCATGGACGTCCTGGACGTCTCCGAGCGCCGCGCTTGCCGTGCGCTCGGGCAGCATCGCTCGACGCAGCGCAAGCTGCCGCGGGGCAGAGATGACGAGGCGGCGCTGACGGCCGATCTCGTGGAACTGGCGCGCCGGTACGGGCGCTACGGCTATCGGAAGATCGGCGCGCTGCTGAAGGCGGCCGGCTGGTTCGTCAACGACAAGCGGGTTGAGCGCATCTGGCGACGCGAGGGGCTGAAGGTGCCGGGCCGCCAGCCGAAGAAGAGCCGGCTATGGGACGGGGATGGCTCCTGCATCCGGCTCCGACCAGAGCGGCGCGATCACGCGTGGGCCTATGACTTCGTCGAGGCGCGCACGCATGACGGACGCAAGTTCCGGATGCTCAACGTCGTCGACGAGTTCACGCGCGAATGCCTGGCGATCCGTGTCGGACGCAAGCTGAAGGGAGCTGACGTGATCGACGTGCTCTCGGACCTGTTCATCCTGCGCGGCGTGCCGGCGCACGTTCGTTCGGACAATGGCCCCGAGTTCATCGCCAAATCGGTGCAGGCCTGGATTGCGGCCGTTGGCGCGAAGACCGCCTACATCGCGCCGGGCTCACCGTGGGAGAACGGCTTTGTCGAGAGCTTCAATGCGCGCCTGCGGGACGAACTGTTGAATGGCGAGGTCTTCTACACCCTGAAGGAGGCGCAGATCATCATCGAAAGCTGGCGTCGGCACTACAACACGATCCGCCCGCACGGTGCGCTCGGCTACAAACCACCAGCGCCGGAGGTGTTCGTGCCAGCCATGACCGCTTGGCCGACTGCGCTCGCCCGACCGGCTCCGTCGGCCAAGCTACCCGTAGAGCAGAGGCCGACCCTGCACTAACTTTGAACTCGGACCACCTCGTGGGGGCAGATCACCATCACCCCCGGCGCGACCTCGTACTCGTCGTCGAACAGCCGCAACTGGTTGCGGTACTCTTGCGCGAACCGCTTAGCGGCCACTCTGAGCGCATCAGGAAACCCCTCTGGCATGTCGACCTGCGTGAAGTCAGGCGCTTCCCAGAATTTGACCTCGGCAGCCGCCACGTGGATCCGCAGATCCGAGCGTAGCCGCTCCTTTACTCCGTCGACGAGGAGCCCGCCGACATGGTCCATGTGCATGTGGGTGAGCACCACGTCGGTCACAGCCGCGAGATCAATGCCAGCGGCTTCCAGTCGCCTGACCAGTTGCCCGGCCCGCGGCAGGTTCAGGTTCGGGTCCAGCCCCAGGCCGGCGTCGATGAGGATGGTCTGGCCGCCACTGCGGACCACAACCACGTTCAGCGACCAGTCGAACGCGTCCGACGGCAGGAACATGTCGTTGAGCCAAGCCTCCCTTTCGGCCGCATCGACGTTGTGTCCCAACATCTTGGTCGGGAGCGGCAGCACTCCATCGCTGACGACCAGCACATCGATCTCACCGACCCGCACCATGTAGCGCGATGGCACCAACTCCTCGCCTCGCAAACGCGAAGAGCCAGCGTATCCCGGATCAGTTCGTCCGGCATTGGCAGGTACTACAGTAGTCATCGTCATCCCTTCCATGGGACGCGCGTGCACCTGGCACGTCAGGATCACGAAACGCGCGTCATCCACAGAGACGAGACGGGGTCGGCAGATGTGACATGAGCGAAGTGAAGTCGAACCCAGCGCCCATTGATGATCGCTCGCCTCGATGATTTCCTGGAGCAAACGGTCTCTTTTCGGCCAATTGCCGTTGTCCGAAGCTGCTTCACCAAGAGCCTGAGAGCGGACGTTCCCAAGGCCTGCTATGGGTCGCTAGGAGGCCGTCTGCTTTTGCAGCGAACCTTCTCTGAAGCGGACCGGCGGCTCTCGGCCAGATTATGCCGCGCCGGATCGCCAGCGCGCGCAAGACCGGACGTTCGGCTTGGCGCCCATTCCCGCCGTACAGCCTCACACCAGCGCATCTCGGAAGCAGACGCTTCTTCAGCCGTCGACACGTCGCGGGTTCGGAAGCCGCGTGAAAGTGCGCAATCTAGTCGAGACCATGAGTGGGAAGTTGGCCATGATCGCCTCCGGATAGTGCGTCACCGATGAATGGGCATCAGCGGTTGTGAGGCGAGGCGCCGATGATCCGGCGCAAAGCCCGGCCAACCTGCGCGGCCGAGTAGGGCTTGTGGATCAACTCGAAGCCGTGGCTGTCCTCCTGGGCCAGGACATGACTGTAGCCTGAGGCCAGAATCACCGGCAGCGTCGGAATGCGCATGCGCAACGCTTTGGCGAGCTCGATCCCTCCCATACCTGGCATGACGACGTCGGAGAACACGGCTTGGAAGCCCATACCGTCCGTCCCGAGACGTTCGAGCGCCTCTTCTGCGTTGACGACCCACTCGGGTGCGTATCCTAGATCCTCCAAGATCTGCGTGCAGAAGCCTCCGACCTCCAGGTTGTCTTCCACGAGCAGGATGCGCTGACCGAGGCCAACCGGCGAAAAAGCGGCGTCGGGGTTGGAGACAGGGGCTTCGGCGGCTTCAGACGAGACTTCGGGCAGGTAGAGGGTGAAGATCGTTCCCTTGCCGCTCTCGCTTGTCACGTCCACGTCGCCGCCGGACTGCTTGGTAAACCCGAACACTTGGGAGAGCCCGAGACCCGTGCCGCGCCCGACGTCCTTGGTCGTAAAGAACGGTTCGAATATGCGCCCGAGTACCTCCGGGGGGATGCCCGAGCCGGTGTCGGCGAGCGAGACCGCCACGAACGGCCCCCGTGAGCCGGAATGCCCCCGGATCATCGGCATGGCCTGCCCGGCCGCCACCCGCATCGTCAGCGTACCGCTGCCGTCCATGGCGTCGCGGGCGTTGACGGCAATATTCACCAGGGCCGTCTCGAACTGGTTGAGGTCGGCGCGTACCAGGGCGGGTCTGTCCGACATCTCGACCCTGACTTGGATGCGCGTGCCGGTGATGGTGTCGAGCATCTCGGCCACGCCGCGCAGGCGTTCACCGACCTCGAACACCTCAGGCTTCAGGGACTGGCGACGTGCGAAGGCCAGGAGCTGTCCGGTCAGCTTGGCGGCGCGGTCGACCGTGTCAGAGACGGCGTCCATGTACCGCTTGCGCCGGTCTTCCGGCAGATCCGGGCGACGGAGGAAGTCGACGGACGAGCGGATGATGGTCAGCAGGTTGTTGAAGTCGTGCGCGACGCCGCCGGTCAATTGCCCGACCGCTTCGAGCTTCTGGGATTGCCGCAGGTCCTGCTCCATCCGCTCGCGCTCGACCGCCTCGGCCAGAAGCCGGGCGTTCGCCTCCGCAAGCTCGGCAGTGCGGGCCGCCACTTGGCTTTCCAGGAGAACGCCCGCCTCGCGCAGGAGCACGGCTTGCGCCTCCAACTCCGCGTGGAGCGCGACCACGCCCCGGTTCGTCTCGGAGAGTTCCTGGTTCAGGCGTTGGGTTTCCTCCTCACGCTCGGCAAGCGCGGCCAGGCTGCGCAGAAGCTCCCGGTTCTGCTCGCGCAAGGCGACCAGCGGTTCCTCAGTCCTGGCCCGGGCGACATCCTCGGCTAGGGTCGCGAGTGTCGGTCCTGTGAAACGTTCAGCCCCGGAAGGAAGCCGCTTCCCGAACGTCACGACAGTGCCGTTGCCGGCCACCGTTTCCACCTCGAAGCGGTCCATCAGCCGCCGTGAGCCGGTGATGCCGATGCCGAGGCCCGTCGTCGAGCGGAAGCGACCTTCAAGGATGGCGTCGAGATCGGCGATGCCCGGTCCTTTGTCGCTCACCCTGATGACTAGGAACTGCTCGCCTCGGTCCCGGTCGAACTGATCGAGGCCGTACTCGATGCGACCGCCACCGGCGTAGCCGTAGGCGTTGCGCGCGATCTCGGACACGGCCGTGGCGATGCGGGTCTGGTCCTGGATCTCGAATCCCAGGCGCTCGGCCAGCCGGCGCACGCGCTGGCGCACCGTCGCGATGTCGTCCTCGTGCTGGATGGCACTGGTGAGGAGCGGCCACCTCATCACGCGCCCTCCCGCACGACGAGCACGGTGGCATCGTCCCGGACCCTGGCGAAGTCGCGATAGATCACGCCGGCCACGAGGGTCGGATGGGCGGCGGCGAGGCCGGGGTGGGCGTCCAGCGACCATGCCGTGGCGATCCCGTCCGAGCACAGCACGAACAGGTCGTCCGGGCGCATGGGGTACTCGAACTCCTGGATGCGCCGAGCCGCGTGCCCCGCGGTCCCGGCGAGGCTGACCGTTCGCTTGGTCACGGTGCCAGAGACGACCGCACCCAGCACGTTGCCGATGCCGGCAAACGCGAGGGTGCCCCGGTTCCGGTCATATCGCGCGACGGAGATCGCACCGCCTCGCGTATGCGACAGGCCTGCATGGATGGCGGACAGAATCGCGGCGGGCGCCTTGTCCTGGTGTCTCCGGAACAGCTTCAGCGCCTCCTCGGAAGCCTTGGCGGCCTCCGGCCCGTGGCCGAGTCCGTCCGACACCACCGCGGTCCAGCCGTCGGCGCGCTCGCGCACGGCGTAGGCGTCGCCGTTGGCGGTCTCACCTTTCAGGGGCACCGCCACCGCCCCAAAGCCCGGCACGGCGTCCGAAACGGTCTTCCTGTCAATTGACAGGCGCGCCAGCACCGCCGTGCCCAGCCCGGGGCGGGACACGATGTCGAAGGCGTCGGAGATACGGCGCACCGCGCCAAGGCCCTCGCCCGCGCTGCCGCCAGTGGAGTGTCCGTCCGTCAGGGCCAACCCGAGATTTGAGAATCCTTCGCCCTTGTCGAGCACGAGGATCTCGACGCCCGAGCCGGTCCCGTCCTCGTAGGTGCCGACCAAGACCTCGCCCGGCACGCCGTACTTGACCACGTTGGTGGCGAGTTCGGTCACCACGAGCGCGGTGCGGCCGGCCGCGGTCTCGTCGAAGCCGATGGACTGAGCGACGGCCACCGCGCGTCGTCGGGCCTCGGCCACCTGGCTCGCTTCCGTGACGGTGACCCGGTCCATGTCATTTCCACCGGGTGATCATGACGCGCGTGCCGACGCCGGGGCTCGATTCGATATGAAATTCGTTCGAGAGGCGCTTGGCCCCGCCCAGTCCGAGACCGAGGCCCTTGCCGGAGGTGTAGTGGTCCGTCATCGCCTGCTCGATGTCGGCGATGCCGGGACCGTGGTCCTCGAAGGTCAGGCGCAGGCCCTTGCGCGTTCCGGCCTGGACGATCTCCGCGCGGACCTCACCGCCACCCCCGTAATCGAGGGTGTTGCGCGCGAGCTCGCTCGCGGCGGTGATGATTTTCGTCTGATCGACGAGCCCGAGGCCGATGTCGATGGCAAGCGCACGCACGCGCTGCCTCACGCGGACGACGTCGTCACCGGACTGGACCGGGATGGTCTCAGTCTTCGAGACCGTCACGGTCGCTCCCATGCCCCGCGCCGTCCTCGGGCAAGCGCGCC
Source organism: Methylobacterium phyllosphaerae (assembly GCA_050632685.1). Classification (GTDB taxonomy): domain Bacteria; phylum Pseudomonadota; class Alphaproteobacteria; order Rhizobiales; family Beijerinckiaceae; genus Methylobacterium; species Methylobacterium phyllosphaerae_A. The sequence goes on along the minus strand of JBOEFT010000002.1, from coordinate 592,209 downwards.
TTCAACAAGGCCATGCCGCGCTCGACGTTGAGGGCCGTCCTGATGCCGGTAAGCTCCAAGCCAAGCTCGACCAACGTGATGGCCACTGCCGGCCGCATGCCGGCCAGGACCGTTTCGGCGTCGAGGACGCGCGAGACGGCCGCGATGCTCACCAACATGCGCCCGATGAAGGAATCGACGATTTCCAGCGCCGAGATCTCGATGAGCACGCCACGCGCGCCGGTGCGCGCGATCATCGCTGTTAGGTCCTCCTCCAGGGCCAGCGCGAGGCGGTCGTGCATGTCGACCTGGATGGTGACGATCAGCGTGCCGCCGAGCTTGAGGATCGGGATGCGGTCCATGGCCTCAGCGGCGCTCCTCAGCCGACTGCTGGCGCACGACCTTGCGGCCAGTCCGCCTGAGGGCGAGAGCGAAGGCGTCGGCCAGCGTCGCCTTCGAGATGACGTTCAGCTCCACGCCGAGATGGACCATGGTCTGCGCGATCTGCGGCCGGATGCCGGAGACGATGCAGTCGGCGCCCATCAGGCGGGCGGCCGCCACGGTCTTGAGCAGGTGCTGCGCCACCAGGGTGTCGACGGTCGGTACGCCGGTGATATCGATGATGGCGATCTCGGCCTCTTCGTCGACGATGGCCTGCAGCAGGTTCTCCATGACGACGCCGGTGCGGGCACTGTCGAGGGTGCCGATGAGCGGCAGCGCCAGGATGCCGTCCCAGAGCCGAACCACCGGCGTGGAGAGTTCGGCGATCTCCTGTCCCTGGCGCCCGATGACCTCCTCGCGGCTGGCCAGGAACACCTCCATCGTGAGGAGCCCGAGCCTGTCGAGCACCTTCCCCGCCGCCCATACGCCTGCGGCCAGGGCCGACGCGTCCGCGGCCGACTTGCGCCGTAGCGCCTCGAAAATCGGCTCTTTGAGCGAGAAGACGAAATTGGCGGTGTCGGTCGGCGTGAACCCCTGGATCGCCCGCGAGCGCGAGATATCGGCGAGAGTCTCGCGCAGCGGGGTATAGCTTTCCGCGTCCGCGTCGACCCCACCGGACGAAAGTCCGTCCCGAAGGTGGCCGAACACAGCCTTGGCCTGGGTCTGGAGCTCGGCCTCCCGGATTCGACCGCTCTGCAGGGAGGTCCCCTCCCGAAGCGATAAGTTCCAGGCTTCGAGGATGGCGGCCTCGTCGTCCGTGAGCGCCCTTTTCAGGACCTCGGCGCCGTCCATTCGCATCAGGTTGTTCCCATCGTTATGATGCAGCCTCTATCCCGATACTGAGCCTCTCGATAGGCGGCTTCGCTACGAAGGTGCTGACCGCAGCAGGTTATTCCCGGCCTTCGGCTTTCTTCTGTTGTCTCGTTGATCTCGGCAACAGAGGCCGCTGCGTCCCCACCGCGGACGCCTCACGCACCTTGGGCGCGTTTATCCCTGGCATTTATAATCTACACATAGGCGGCGACCTGATTAGTGATCGGATCTTATTCCAAACCTGAAGCAGCAACAGTGGCAGAAATAAGCCAGTATATTACAAATCAATCCCGAGTGTCGACAATGTTTGTCGGGACGACACGGCTGCTTAGGAGGCGGCGGCTCTGCTTTCCCGCTTGGCCTGCTTCGGAACGGACCAGCGGCCGACAGCCAACTTCAGGCAATCAAACCACTCAATCAGGCTCCCCGCGAGCGGACGGTCTCAGGAATTGCTTTATATCGCAAGTGCCTCTCGTACCGGGTACGAAACGCCATGTTTGAAAGACTATGGCCTTAACTGCTTCGGATGCCTCTCGTCAGGCAGTGTTTTGCGGACATGATACCGAACGATCTCGGCGCTGAACGGTTTCCCGATGAACGTCGCGCCCTCCGGTAGGTCGCCGGGCTCAGGCTCGGCTTGGCCCGACGCGACCACGACCGCGATGTGCGGCCAGCGCTCGTTCGTCTGCCTTGCCAAGTCGAAGCCGTCGGCATTCCCCGGCATGTGCACGTCAGTGAAGAGCAGTTGAACCGCGTCGTGATGCTGATCCAATATTCGCAGAGCCTGGACGACGTTCATCGCCTCCAGCACCCGGAACCCCGCATCCTCGAGGATACTGGTCGCCTCCATCAGGATCAGGGCGTCATCGTCGACGACGAGGGCGTGGGGCGCATCGCCCTTGGAGTCATGGGTCACACAACTAAAGCTCCCTCGGGAGCGGAAGGTTGCCTCCTGATGGAACCGTCATCTTGGCAGATCGTCCTATTTTCAGGGCCAGTACGTGGCCGGATCCATGCTAGGCTGTGTCGGGTCCGCTTGCGTGCCCTGCACAGCCGGGCCGGGGCGAGGGGACGGATTTTTGGTCGACCTGCGTATCCGCCACCAGACGACGTACCGTTATCGCCAGCCCGTCAATCTCGGACCGCACCGGCTGATGATGAGGCCGCGGGAGAGCCGCGACCTGCGCCTGCTGTCGAGCAATATCACCCTGTCGCCTGACGCCACCGTGACCTGGGCCTACGACGTCGCCGGCAACGCCGTGGCGACGGCCAAGTTCGGACCCTCGACCGATCGCCTCGTCGTGGAGAGTGTATCTCGGGTCGAACTCTCGGCCGAGGCTTATCCCGTCTTCGCCATCGCCGCCTCCGCCATCGCGTTCCCGTTCCAGTACACCGATGACGAGTGGACGGACCTCGGCGCCCTGACGATCCTGCAATATCCGGAGGGGGAGCCGAGCCTGCGGGCCTGGGTGCAGGGGTTCGTGGCGTCCTGCCCAACCGACACCCTGTCGCTCCTCAAGGATCTGAACGCCGGGGTCGGTGGCACCATCGCCTACCAAGTTCGGGAAGACGAGGGCACGCAGTCGCCGAGTGAGACCCTGTCCCTGGGGATGGGGTCGTGCCGGGACCTGGCGACGCTCTTCGTCGAGGCGGTGCGCAGCCTCGGCTTCGGAGCCCGGGTCGTGTCCGGCTACCTCCACGACCCGTCGCGAACGCTGCTCGGCTCCGCCGATGCGGGAGCCACGCATGCCTGGGCGGAGGCCTTCCTGCCGAGTGCCGGGTGGATCACCTTCGATCCGACGAACCGCAGCGTCGGCGGCGCGAACCTGATCCCGGTCGCGGTCGCACGCGACATTAGGCAGGCCATGCCGCTGATTGGTAGCTTCGCTGGGCCGGCGGACGCCTTCCTGGACATGTCCGTGGAGGTCAGTGTCGGCGGGTCGGCTTGAGGCAGCTAGCATCCGTCGCCTCGGGCAGCGGTCCGGCTGAGCCGAGTCCGGCATGGGGATCGACGTGGCAATTCTTCGACGATCCAGAGGGCGGCACGCCGGACGACGTGGCGATGGTTCGACCCGTCACAGCGCCTCACCCGCCGACGGCTCGGCTCGCGCGGCGCCAGGTTCAGGGCTACCCGCGCGGGCGGACGCCGCCGTCAATGCGGCCTCAACCGGGCTCCCGCACATCGTGAGAAGGCCGCTGTGTCCGCGCGGCCGCGACCACACCCGTAAGGTCAGAGATGGGGATCCTCGGCCGCTCGCAGCCGGCCCGCGGCGATGGCCTCTCGAAAGGTCTGATAGTCCTCCGCGTTCCGTTCTCCGTAAACCATGGCCCAGTCGGCCAGGGCCTCGCGCAGATCGGCGCGGCCATCATGACCGCAGTAACCCGCGATCGCTGCCGCATCCCCGGTTCGTGCGTGAGCCTTGGCGAGCAGCGCCCCATATGCGTGCGAGAAGTACAGGAGCGACCGGCCTGTCATGCGCGACCTGGATCTCGCCCTTCATGTTTTTCATCTGCCGCACGTAGAACGGTCGCCCTTCGATCTTTGTCCATCCCAGCAGCGGATCGCCCACGGCCTGCAGCAGGCGCTGGCCGTAGATCACGCGCTCGCCCTCGTGATCGGCATAGGGCTTGGGCATGCCGCGCAGATAGGGCGCGTGGGCTGGTCGCACGGCTTCCTTCACCTGAAGGAAGAGGACGTCTTGATCGGAGTTGCCGCACAGCAGCGCGACGTAGGCCCGGGTCCCGACGCTGCCGACACCCACGACGCGGTGGGCCACGTCGACCACATGGTAGCGGCTGAGCATGAATCGCCGCTCGCGCGACAGCGTCTCGGCATAGCGCTCCAGACCGGTGGTCACACGCTCGCGCGTGGCCTCATCGACGCGGACGAGGATCGGCGGATCCTCGCGAAAGCGCCAGCCACCGTCCGTGCGACGCTCGCCCACTTGGTCGAGCAAGCTCGTGTTGTTCTTCCGCCGCGCCTTCTCGACAGCCCTGTGAACCACGGCCTGTGAGCGCGCGTCGATCTCGATGCCGGCGAAGGCGAGGTCGTCGGCCCGTGCCGCGCGCCGCCACACGTCGAGCGAGGCCACGCGGGGCGAGATCGTCCATCGTGTGCTGGTAACCCGCCGCTGCGCTCAGTACCGCCTGCCGCCGTTCCGACGCGGCGACGTCTGCATCCCTCGCGGCGACCGCAATGCTCGCGCAAAGCCGCTTCAGGTCCCACTCCCACGGCCCGACCGTCACCTCGTCGAAGTCGTTGAGGTCGAGCACCACATCGCCCTGGGGCGATCCAAACAGCCCGAAGTTCGAGATATGCGCGTCGCCGTTCATGACTACATCGATGGCGCCGCGCGGTCCCTGTGCCAGATCCCAGGCCATGACTTGCGCAGCGCCGCGCAGAAAGGCGAACGGCGAGGAGGCCATGCGGGCGACCCGCAGCGGGATCAGGTGTGATTGCCGTCCCGCGTGCGCCGCTTCGATGAGGGTCACCGGGTCGGGACGATCGCGGGCGATATTGAGGTTGGCATGGGCAGCGTGGGGCAGTTCCAGGCGCAGGACTTTGCCGGCGGCACGACGCTTCTCCCACGGCTCTACACCCGCGCGCAGGTTGATATGCGGGAAGTCTGCGAGGGGATCGAGGACTACCTCCTCGGCAGCCTCGATGACCGCATCGTGCTCATCGGTCACCGCCGGTGGGGTATCCGTAGGCTGCGCTGACCGTTCCATCGACCTCGTCCGACCGCTCCACACCAAGCCAACGGTCCGGCTGCGGAATAAACCCCTCCGCTCAACGTGGACTTAATCGCACACCCCCGCGGACGGCGAGTTGCCGCGCCGAACCAGACATCTATCGCACGCCCGGCTCGTTCATTCTGGCTGCCCGAGCATGATGACCGCGGCCCGCGTTCTGCGACGACCTTCGGCGTGCCCCGAGGCGGGTGCAGGACGCGCTCGCTTTGCAAAGCATCCGGCACGTGACACTCACGTCTCATGAGCAGCTTGCACAACCTGATCGGGACGGTCGCCCGCCGGCGTCACGCGCCGGTCACCGACTACGGCGTCACGCTGCTGTTTGTCGGCGCCATGACGTTCGTTCGGTTCCTCGCTCCGGCCTACGTCGCGCCGTTCCTGTTGTACATCCCGGTTCTCTTGCTAGCGAGCCTCGCTTTTGGTTGGGGTCCAGGAACGCTGGCCTTGTCGTTGTCCACCCTGATCGCCGCGTGGTTCTACACGCAGGACGGGATGCTCGACGGCGTCGACGCTGCCTTGCTGTGTCAGTACGCATTGGTCGGCGCGACCATCGGTGCATCTGCCACACCCTGCGCCGGTCCGTCGCACAGAACGAAGCTACGCTAGGGCGGCTCCACGCCGCAAACCACATCCTCGTCGAAAGGGAGGCGGCGTTGACCCGCGCCACATGCGACGGCGGAGGCCGCCAAGGAAGCGGCCGAGCAAGCCAACACAGCGAAGAGCGATTTCCTGGCCAACATGAGCCATGAACTCCGCACCCCGCTCTCCGCGATCATCGGCTATAGCGAGATGATGGGTGAGGAGATCTCCGACGGCTGCGCGGCGTCGGACCTCGTGGCCGACATCGGCAAGGTCGAGCGCAACGCCCGTCACCTGCTCGGCCTGATCAACGACGTGCTGGACCTCTCCAAAGTCGAGAGCGGCAAGATGGAGGTCTACACCGAGGATTTTGCGGTGGAGGACATGCTGCGCGACGTCGCGAGTCCGGTCGCGACGCTGGTCAGCAAGAGGGGCAACACGCTCGAACTGCAACTCGCGCTCGGCCTAGGCCAGATGCATTCCGACCTGACGAAGACACGCCAGGTGCTCTTCAACTTCTTGAGCAATGCCGCCAAGTTCACGGAAAACGGGATCATCACGCTCGCCGCCTCGCGCATGACGGATCTCTCGGGCATCGACCGGCTCTCGTTCTCTGTCACCGATGCTGGGATCGGTATGACGGCCGAGCAGGTCTCGCGCCTGTTCCAGCGTTTCGAGCAGGCCGATGCCTCCACGACGCGCAACTTCGGGGGGACCGGGCTCGGCCTTTCGCTCACGCGTTCCTTCGCCGACATGCTGGAAGGGACGGTCACGGTCTCCAGCACGCCTGACCAGGGAAGTACGTTCACGTTCACCGTGCCGGCAACCTTTGTTCCACCCGTCGATGAGCGAGCCTCGAACGATCCGGACGTCATCGTTGACGACGAGCTGGATGGCGATGTCATCCTGGTCATCGACGACGATCCGGACCAGCTCGCGCTCACGACGCGGTTCCTTCATCGCGAGGGCTTCCGGGTCCAGACAGCCACGAACGGCAGGAGCGGCCTTGACCCAGCCCCGGAGGCTGCGGCCGCGCGCCATCGTGCTGGACGTGATGATGCCGGGTGTGGACGGGTGGTCGGTGCTGAGCCAGATCAAAGCGGACGCGATACTTGCGTCGACACCCGTAGTGATGGTGACGTCCGTCGACCAACGTAATCTCGCGGAATCGCTCGGCGCCTCGGACTACATGCTGAAGCCGGTCGACTGGTCCCGGTTTAGCAAGATTGTGAATCAGTTCAGGCTGTCGGGGACGGACCGGCGCGGCACCGTGCTCTTGGTCGAAGACGAGGCCGTGACCCGCATGGCGATGCGCTCCACCCTCGAGGAGGACGGATGGTCGGTCGTGGAAGCCTCGAACGGGGAAGAAGGCCTGCAGCACGTGGCAGCCACCAAGCCGGACGTGGTCATCGTGGACCTGAACATGCCCATCATGGACGGCTTCGGCTTCCTAGAGGGCGTGCGAGCCGTGCCCGGCTGCTCGGACATCCCGGTGATCGTATTGACGGGTCGGGAATTCTCGGCGGACGACCGGAGCAAGCTCGCGGCGCGAGCCAGATCCTCAATCGTGGCGACCTCGCGTCGGCGAGTCTGGCCGAAAGGCTGAGAGGTCTGACCGCCTGAAAAGGGTGAAGGTGCCGCAGCAGCATCGGCATCGAGCCTAACCCGTAGTCTAATCTGAGGTGATCAGTTCGGAAGCCCGAATGACTGGGCCGGGTCGTAGGCCCTGTGTCCGCTTTTCTGACTCGTTTGCTCCAAAGCGGAATGACGGCTCTCGGCCAGACCGCGTCATGCCGGATCGCTATCGAGCGCAAAACCGGACGTTCGGCTTGGCGCCCATAGCGGTCGTTCGATGCCACGGGACAACCTATCCGAAACGGACATTTGGGCCTCATTCACGGTCTGTCGCTGCCTCATAACCTGACGCCGCCACGTCCGAGCCCGCGTTCGGGAGTGAGAGTTGCGTGAGGAGAGGTTCGGGCGACTCGGCGGGCAGGGCCGCCCCGAGGATCCGCGACAGTCCGTGCGCCTCGCGCGAAAGGATCCGCGCCAGCGCAGGCAGGTCCGCCTTGGCAAGGCGCTCGATCGGCCCGCTGATCGTCAGGGCACCGGCGAGCGTCCCCTCCAGCCCGAAGACGGCCGTCGACAGCGAGGCCGTCTGCGCGTCGAAGATTCCGGCGCTGGCATAGACCGTCACGTCGCCCGCGCGCCATGCGGGCCAAGCCGACCGGGTCAGGACGCAACCGGTCGAGGTCATGTCCAGCGGGGCGAGCTGAGTGGGCTGCGGCATGTCGCGAACGAGCTGCGGCGACTCAACCCGGAGGAGGCACAGGCGGCTGTTCTTCTCGCGGATGTGGAAGGCGCAGCTCTCCTGCGTCTCCTGGCTGAGGCGCCGCAGCACCGGCATGATGTGGCGGTCGAGGTTGAAGCCCGCCCGGTAGCTCGCTCCGAGCTGCGCCGTCTTGGCGCCGAGGGCGTAGCGCCCGTCCTCCAGCCGGACGATGTAGCCGGCCTGATCCAGCGAGACGAGCGCGCGCAGGACCGTCGGCTTGGCCAAACTCGTGACCTTCGCCAACTCGGCGAGGCCCAGGGGGCCGGTCCCGATGAAGGCATCCAGAATTGCGAGTGCGCGCTCGACGGCGGCCACGCCCTGCGTCTTCAGCATCGTCCGCATAAATCCCTTGACGGGGCGGGCCTACCGTTCCATTCAGCGTAATGCAATTCCATTTTTGGAGCGGCGATGAGCATCGGCTTCCGGATCTCGACGCGTAGCCGGGTAATTGCGAAGGATCTCGTCGCCCGCGGGCGGGCGCTCCCGGTGGCCAATGTCGGCGACGTGATGGCGCGCCTGTCGGCGGGCGGGGCGGGCCTGCGCCCCATGCACGGACCCTCGCCCACCGCCGGCACGATGGCTGGCCCCGCGCTGACGGTGAAGACCCGCCCCGGCGACAACCTGATGGTGCACAAGGCGCTCGACATGGCGGTCGCCGGCGACGTCATCGTGGTCGATGCCGGGGGCGACCTCACCAACGCGATCATCGGGGAGCTAATGCTGGCACAGGCGATCCGGCGCGGCGTCGCGGGGATCGTGATCCACGGCGCCGTCCGGGACGCGGCCGCCATCCGCGCCGGGACCCTGCCGGTCTTCGCGGCGGGCGTCACCCACCGTGGCCCCTACAAGGACGGTCCCGGCGAGATCAACGGCCCGATCGCCCTCGGCGGGATGACGATCGAGGCGGGCGACCTGATCCTCGGCGACGAGGACGGCGTGCTCGCCGTGCCCTTCGCGGATTCGGACGCAGTCATCGCGGCGGCCGAGCGGAAGCAGGCCGCCGAGGTCGACCAGATGGCGGCGATCGCGGCCGGCACGGTCGACCGCTCCTGGGTCGATGCCGCGCTCCGCCGGCTCGGCTGCCAGATGCCGGACGCGTAAGGATGGCCGGGCGCACGATCTCAGAGAAGATCCTGGCCCGGAAAGCCGGCCGGGACGTGCGGGCGGGCGATCTCGTCGTCTGCACGGTCGATTGCGCCCTCGGCACGGACGGCTCGGTCCCGATGGCGCTCGACTATTTCGCCGCCATGGGCGGCCGGACGGTGCGCCACCCCGAACGGCTGGTCTTCGCCCTCGACCACTACGTGCCGCCGACGAGCCTCAAGACCGTCGAACTCCACCGCATCACGCGCGACTTCGCCCGGACCTTCGGGATCACGCTGCACGAGGCCGGCGACGGGATCGGCCACCAGCTCGTCGTCGAGACCGGCCGCGCCCTGCCGGGCGAGTTCGTGGTCGGCGCCGACAGCCACGCCGTGACCTACGGCGCCCTCAACGCCTTCGCGACCGGGATCGGGTCCTCGGACCTCGCCGCCATCCTGCTCTGCGGCCGGATGTGGCTGCGCGTGCCCGAGACGATCCGCGTCGAGCTGACCGGCCGGCTGCCGGCCGGCGTCTTCCCGAAGGACGCGGCGCTCGCGCTGGCGGGCGCGCTCGGGGCCGACGGCGCCGCCTATCAGGCGCTCGAATTCGCCGGGCCCGGCATCGGCACCCTCGCGCTGGAGGACCGGCTCGTCCTGAGCAACCTCGCCGTGGAGATGGGCGCCAAGGTGGGCCTGTTTCCCGCGGATGCGGAGACGGATGCCTATCTGCGGGGCCGCACGGCGCGGGCCTATGCGCCCGCCGCCGCAGATCCGGATGCCCGCTACGTCCGCACCGTCACGATCGCCCTCGACCGGCTCGTGCCGCAGATCGCGCTGCCCCATCTCGTCGATCAGGTCGTCCCGCTCGCCGAGGCCGCGGGGACGCCCGTGCAGATGGTCTATCTCGGCACCTGCACCGGGGGCCGCCTGCGCGACTTCCACCAGGCCCGCGCGGTGCTCGAAGCCGGCGGCGGCGTGGCGGCGGGCGTCCGGCTCGTGGTGACGCCGGCCTCCCGCGACGTGCGCGACGCCATGGCGGCGGACGGGACGCTCGACGCCTTCCTGGGCTTCGGCGCCACCGTGGTCGAGCCCGGCTGCGGCTCGTGCTGCGGGACGTGCGGGGTCATCCCCGGGGACGGGGTCGCGGTGATCTCGACCGCCAACCGCAACTTCAAGGGCCGGATGGGCAACGCCGCGGCCGCGATCTATCTCGCTTCCCCCGCCGCCTGCGCGGCAGCCGCCACCCGCGGCGTGGTCACCGACCCGCGCGAGGTCACGCCGTGACGGCCCTGCGCGGACGGGCGCGCGTCTTCGGCGACGACGTCAACACCGACAGCATCATCAGCTCGACCCGCAAGCGCGCCAGCCTCGATCCGACGGTGCTGCGGCACTTCCTGTTCGAGCATGTCGATCCGGCCTTCGCGGCCTCCGTGCAGCCGGGCGACATCCTGGTCGCGGGGAAGAACTTCGGCTGCGGCTCGGCCATGGAGGTCGCGGTGACGACGGTGCTCGGCGCCGGCATCCCGGCCGTGCTCGCCCGCAGCTTCTCGCGCACCTACTACCGCAACGCCATCAACAACGGCCTCCTGCCCCTCGTCTGCGACACGCGCGGCATCCGCGAGGGCGATGTCCTCTCGACCGACTCCGCGACCGACCCCTCGGCGGAACCGGGCGCCATCGTCATCGTCAACGCGCGCACCGGCGAGCGCCTCAGGCCCGAGCCGCTGCCGCCGATCATGCACGCGATCCTCAGCATGGGCGGTCTCGTGCCGTACATGCGCCAGCACGGCGACTTCCGGCTATGACCGACTTCGGAACCCTGTCCGCCCCGGTGCCGACCGGATACCGCCTGCGCCTGCCCGGCCCGACCGAGGTGCCCGAGCGCGTGCGCCAGGCGATGGCCCGGATGGTCGTCAACCACCGCGGCCCGGAATGCCGGGCGGCGCTCGGCCATGTCCAAGAGCTGATCCGGTCCGTGCTGGGCACGCGCAACCCGATCCTGTTCTTCACCAGCTCGGGCACCGGCGTCATGGAGGCCGCCCTCGTCAACGTGGCCGGCCGCGGTACCCGCCTCCTCGTCGTCGAGCACGGCCAGTTCGGCGAGCGCTTCTCGGCGATCGCCCGGGCGATGGGCATCACGGTCGATACGGTCACCACCGAATGGGGCTGCCCGATCGACGTCGCGGCGGTCGAGGCGCGGCTGCGCGAGGCCGAGTACCGGGCGCTCGTCGTCATCCACAACGAGAGTTCGACCGGGATCGTAGCCGATCTCGCCAAGCTCGGCGCGCTGGTGCGTGACCGGCCCACCCTGCTGATCGCGGATTCGGTGAGCGGCCTCGGCGGGCTGGAGATGCGGCAGGACGATTGGAGCGTCGACATCGTCGTCTCGGCCTCCCAGAAGGCCCTGATGTGCCCGCCCGGGCTGGCGCTCGCCAGCGTGAGCCCGAAGGCGTGGCGCGTCATCGAGGGCGACGCGGGCCGCCCGGTCTTCTACTGGGATTTCCGCCGCGCCCTGAAGGCGGCCGGCGAGGACGAGACCGCCTTCACCGCGCCCGTCAGCCTCGTCTACGCCTTGCGCGAAGCGCTCCTGATGATCGACGAGGAGGGTCTGGCGGGGGTGCTGGCGCGTCATGCCCGGCTGTCCGCGGCGCTCCGGGCCGGCGGCGCCGCCCTCGGCCTCGCCGATTTCTGCGCCGCGGGTCCGCGCTCGAACACCGTCGTGGTCTTCCGGGTGCCGGAGGGCCTGGAGGGCGGCGCCATCGTGCGGCGGCTCTATCAGGACCATCGCACCGTGATCGCGGGCGCCCGCAACCGGCTCCAGGGCCGCGTCATCCGGCTCGGCACGATGGGTGCCTTCGATGCCGGCACCATCCTGACGGACCTCCTGCACCTGGAGGACGTGCTGGCCAAGCTCGGCGTCGCTGTCACGCCCGGGGCCGGCGTCGCGGCGGCGACGCGGCTGCTGGCGGCCTGACCGACATCGGACTGACGAGAGCGAAGTGCGATGAGAATCTTCGGCACGGCGCGGTTTCCCGGCCTGATCCGGGCCTTGGCTCTCTGCCTCGGCGGCCTGCTCATCACGGGCGGGGCGGCCCGCGCGCAGTCGAGCGTCGTGCTGTACTCGGCCAACGACGACACCGTGAACACGCTGGTCGCCGAGGGCTTCACCAAGGCGACCGGCATCCGGGTCGACGTCGTGTCGACCGGCTCCGGCGTCCTGGCCCGGCGCCTCGCCTCCGAGGCGGCCAATCCGCAGGGGGACGTGATCTGGGGCGTGAGCGCGACCATCCTGAAGGTGAACGGCGCGCTGCTGCAGCCCTATCCGGCGCGGGGCCGCGAGGCCGTGCCCGCCGCGTTCCGCGATCCCGGCGATCTCTGGATCGGGACGAACGTCCAGATCGTGGTCATCGATCAGAACACCAAGATCATCGAGAAGGCCGCGGGCCCGAAATCCTGGGCCGATCTCCTCGACCCCAAGTGGAAGGGCCGGCTCGCCTTCACGGACCCGGCCAATTCGGGCTTCTCCTACGCGGCCGCGACGACGCTCCTGGCGCTCTGGGGCAACGACGACGCGGCCTGGGCGAAGATGAACGCGCTCCTCGCCAACGCGAAGATCCTCAACCGCTCGACCCAGGTCTTCGACGGCAACGGCAGCGGCGAGTACCCGCTCGGCATCGCGCTCGAATATGCCGGCTTCCTGTGGGCGCATAACGGCGCGCCCGTCACAGTGATCTACCCAGCCGAGGGCACCCACGCGCTGGTCGAGGGCGCCGCCGTCGTCAAGGGCGCGCCCAACCCGGAGAGCGCCCGCAAGCTCGTCGACTACCTCGCCAGCCGCGAGACCCAGGAGATGCTGCTCAAGGCGACCTTCCGGCGCCCGGCCCGGCAGGATGTCGACGTCGCCGCCCTGGTGCCCGGCATGCCTGCCTTCTCGGCCCTCACGGTGCTGCCCTACGACGAGGCGCGCTGGGACGGGGCCCGGCGCGAGACGCTCGCGAAGCTGAAGGCCGCCATCCAGAGCACGCGCTGAACCGATGGCGGCGATCCGGATCGAGAACCTGACCCGCACCTATCACCCGGTGCGGGCGGTCGACGACATCTCGCTGACCGTCGCGGACGGCGAGCTGTTCACGCTGCTCGGCCCCTCGGGCTGCGGCAAGACCACCCTGCTGCGCATGATCGCCGGCTTCACCGAGGTCGAATCCGGCGGCATCTTCTTCGACGACCGGCGGATCGAGCGCCTGCCCGCCCATCGGCGCGACATCGGCATGGTGTTCCAGAACTACGCCGTCTTCCCGAACCACACGGTGGCCGGCAACGTCGCCTACGGCCTCAAGGCCCGCAAGGTGCCGCGCCAGGAGATCGGGCCGCGCGTCGAGCGGGCACTCGAGCGGGTGCGTCTCGGCGGCTACGGTCCGCGCCTGCCGCACCAGCTCTCCGGCGGCCAGCTGCAGCGCGTCGCCATCGCGCGCGCCCTCGTGATCGAGCCCGCCGTCCTGCTGTTCGACGAGCCGCTCTCCAATCTCGACGCGCAGCTGCGCGTCGAGATGCGGGTCGAGATCCGCCAGCTCCAGCAGCAACTCGGCATCACGGCGATCTACGTGACCCACGACCAGGAGGAGGCGCTCGCGATCTCCGACCGCATCGCGGTCCTGCGCGGCGGCCGGCTCGAACAGGTCGACACGCCCGAGCGCATCTACCGGGACCCCAAAACGGCCTTCGTGGCCGAGTTCCTGGGCTCGACCAACATCCTGTCCGGCATCGCGGGCGCCTTCGATGGCCGCGACACCCAGGTCGCCGCGGCCGGGGCGGCCTTCGCGGTCCGCGGCGCCATCGCGCCGCCGGGGGCGCCGGTCACGCTCTCGGTCCGTCCGGAGGCGCTCCGGCTCGGCGCGGCGGGGGAGGGGCCTTCGATCGCGGCGCGTCTCGTGCTCCGGGAGTTCCTCGGCCCGGTCCAGCGGCTGCACGCCAGCCTGCCGGACGGCACCCGGATCCGGATCGCCGCGCTCGGCCTGCAGGCGCTCGACACCGCGCCCGGCGCGCCGCTGACGTTGCGCTACGACCCGGACCAGATCACGGCCTTCCCGACGTCATGAAGCGCTTCGCGAACCTCGTCACGCTGGGCGCCCTTCTCCTGCTGGCGGTCTTCCTGCTCTATCCGCTGGCCCTGGTCCTCGACGCCAGCCTGCGTCAGGACGGGACCGGCGCCCTGACGCTCGCGAACTACGCGGCCATGCTCGGCAGCCGCTACTATCTCGGCAGCATCGGCAACAGCCTGCTGGCGGCCGGGCTCGCGACGCTCTGCGCCTGGGCGATCGGCCTGCCGCTCGCCTTCTGCCTCGCCCGCATCGACATCCCGGGCCGGTCGCTGCTCCTGACGCTCCTCACGCTGCCGCTGGTCCTGCCGTCCTTCGTCAGCGCCTACGCGCTCGTGCTCCTGTTCGGCCATGCCGGCGTCGTCACGACGGCCCTGCGCGGGCTGGGCCTCCCGATCGGGTCGATCTACGGGCTGCCCGGGATCGTCATCGTGTTCACCCTGACGCTCTATCCCTACGTGGTCATGCCGGTGCTGGCCGGCTTCCAGGCGGTCGATGCCTCGATGGAGGAGGCGGCGCGCAATCTCGGCGGCTCGCGCGGCTACGTCATCCGGACGGTGCTCCTCCCGATCGTGATGCCGGCGATCCTGGCGGGGGGCCTGCTCGTCTTCATCGAGGCGCTGGAGAATTTCGGCGTGCCGGCGGTGCTGGCCGAGGATCGCCCCTTCCTGGCGGTCGACATCTTCAAGCTGTTCGCGGGCGAGGCCGACGCCAACCCGGCCGCGGCCGGCGCGCTCAGCATGATCCTGATCGCCTGCACGGCGGTCGCGCTCCTCGTGCAGCGGCACTATCTCGGCCGGCGCCGCTTCGCCACGGGCGCCCGGAGCGCGCCAGCGACCCTTGCCCTGTCGCCCGGCCTGCACGGCCTCGCGACGCTCGGCTGCTGGGCCGTCGTCCTGGCCTCGCTCCTGCCCTTCGCGGCGGTGCTGATGGTCTCGTTCCTGCGCTTCCGCGGTCCGGTCCTGACCTGGGAGCCGGGGCTCGGCAACTACGCGGCGCTGCTGGCCGGCTCCTACCGGCCGCTGGTCAACACGCTGACGCTCGCCAGTATCGCGGCCTGCGCCACGATCCTGATCGGCGCGCCGGTCGGCTACGTGGTGGCCCGCTCCCGTTCGTGGCTCTCCGGCCTGCTCGACCTCGTCAGCATGGTGCCGTTCGCGGTCTCCGGCACGATCCTGGCGATCGGCCTGATTGTCGCCTTCAACAGCGGGCCGCTGGTGCTGACGGGCGGGTGGCTGATCCTCGTGATCGCCTACGTGGTGCGCAAGCTCCCGTTCGCGGTCCGCGCGTCGGCGGCCATCGTCCACCAGCTCGATCCGTCCCTCGAGGAGGCGTCGATCAATCTCGGCGTGTCGCCGGCGAAGACCTTCGCCACGCTGACCGTGCCGCTGATGGCCAGCGGCCTCGTCGGCGGCTTCGTCCTGGTGTGGATCACCGCGGCATCCGAACTCAGCGCCACGATCGTGCTCTACACGAGCCGCTGGGCGACGACGACGGTGGTGATGTACCGGGCGATCGAGGGCACCGGCGCCGGCCTCGCGGCGGCGGCGGCGGCGGTTCTGATCGTCGTCACGGCGCTTCCGCTCCTCCTCGTCAACCGCCGCGCGCGCGGCCACACCGTCGGCGGCGTCTGACGGGAATCAGGGGTTCCCAAAGGGCTACGCCCCCTGGTGGGTCGCCGGGGCGAAGCCTTAGTAGGCGTCAGATGTTCGCGACGCCGGCCCGCGTCGCCCCGGCCTGTCGGCGGCTCCGGGCGAGGCGCCATTCGAGGAGGCGTGCGCAGGATGTCAGCGTGAAGCACAGGGTGAAATAGGTCAGCGCCAGGAGCCCGTAGACCTCGAAGGGCTGCGTCAGCAGCAGGTTGTTGACCTGCGCGGCCGCGAAGGTCACCTCGTGGGCGCTGATCACGTAGCCGAGGGACGTCTCCTTGATGGTCGAGACGAACTGGCTGAGCATGCTCGGCAGCATGTTGTGGAGGGCTTGCGGCAGGACGATCGACAGGGTTGTCGGCCAGTAGCCCAGCCCCAGGGCGGTCGCCGCCTGCACCTGCCCCTTGGGCAGGCCCTCGATCCCGGCCCGGATGACCTCGGACAGGTAGGCGGCCTCGTACACGACGAGGGTGATGATCAGCGTCTCGACACCGCCGACCGGGCGCCCCACCACCAGGGGGGACAGGAAATACGCCCAGAAGATGAACATGATCAGGGGCAGGCCGCGCACGACGGTGACGATCGCGGTCGCCGGCAGGCGCAGCCAGCGGTACGGGCTGAGGCGCGCAAGGGCCAGCCCCACCGCGAAGGGGAAGCAGAGCGCGAGCGACGCGATCGCCATGAACAGCGTCATGGCGAGGCCGCCGAGCGGACCGTAGGGATATTGCCCGATCAGGAAGAGGAGCCAGTTGTCCCGCAGGATCTCCAGCATCAGCGTGCCCCGACCTTGAGGCGCCGGGCGCAGGCGGCCCCGAGCAGCATGATGCCGAGGGAGACGGTGAGGTAGATCACGGTGGCGACCGCGAAGGCGTCGAAGGTCTGGAACGTGTCGCTCTCGACCGCGCGGGCGCGATAGGTCAGCTCGCCGACGCCGATCGCCATGGCGAGGCTGGTGTTCTTGAACAGCAGCAGGCTATGGTTGATCAGCGGCGGGATCGCGTGCCGCATGGCCTGCGGCAGCACGACGTGGCGCATCGCGCCGAGATATCCGAAGCCGAGGGAGAGCGCGGCCTGATACTGGCCCTTCGGGATGGCCCGGATGCCGCTGCGGATGTCCTCGGCGACGTAGGCTGCGGCCGCGAGGCCCAGCGCCGTGGTGGCGAGCAGGAACTGGCCGTCATGGGCGTTGAGCCACTGGCGCGCGGGGCGCGGCAGGAGCGACGGCACGCCGAAGTACCACAGGAAGATCTGCACCAGGAGCGGTACGTTGCGATGGTATTCGACATACGTGCCGACGAGCCACGCGCAGGGTCGCGCCGGGAGCATCCGGATCAGGGTGAGCAGGATCCCGACCGTGAGGGCGATGCACCACGCCGCCGCGGTCAGGACGAGGGTCGTGCCGAGGCCGATGGCGAACCAGTCGAGGTACCGGCCCTCGAGCACGCCGCCCGGTTCGAACAGGTGGATCATCGGGTCCTGCCCGAGCCCTGCCCGGATCCGCCGGGGCGCCTCAATCCTTGATCGGGGCGACCGCGAAGTCGCGCTTGATCTTGTAGGGCGTGCCCTCGCCGAGCCATTTGGCGAAGATCGCGTCGAGTTCGCCGGATTCGGCGAGCTTGGTCAGGGTGGCGTTGACCGCGCTGGTGAAGGCCGGCTCGTCCTTGCGCATGCCGAGTCCCCAGGGCTCCACGAACAGCGCTTTCTCGATGATGACCATCGGCACCTTGGACTGGTGCTGGAGCTTCACGAGGATCAGTTCCGAGGCGCAGAGCGCATCGACCTTGTCCTGGGCCAGGGCCAGGAAGGCCGAGGACGTGTCCTGGAAGGTCACGGTCTCCGCAGTCGGGATGAGGCGGCGCACGCCCTGCTCGGAGGACGAGCCCTTCAGGGCGGTGATCTTTTTGCCGGCTAGTTGATCGAGCGTAGTGAGGCCGGATTCCTTCGTGGTCATCAGCTTCTGCTGGCTGACGAAGTACGTGTCGGAGAACTGGATCTGCTTGCCGCGCTCGGCCGTGTATCCGAGGTTGGCGGCGAGGATGTCGACGCGCCCCTGGGTCAGCTCAGGGATCCGCGCCTCGACCGCGATGGTCTTGAGTTCGAGCGGCACGCCGATCGCGTCGGCGACCTTCTGGCAGATATCGACGTCGTAGCCGACGATCTGGCGCGATTGCGGATGCTGGAACGAGAAGGGTTCGACGGTCCCGAGCGTCCCGCAGATCAGCTTGCCCCGGGCCTTGATGTCGGCGAGCTGATCGGCCCGGGCGGCCCCGGCGATTCCGAAGAGCGCGGCCAGCCCTACCAGGACGGATGTTAGCCTCATTGAAATCAGGCTCATGAAATCACCACCGTCTCATCGTGCGTGGGAAGCTTCAACCGCGTTGTTGGCGGCCGGGCCTGTGACATGAGAATCCCGGCGAGCGCCGGATCGAGCGTACACCGACGGCGCCCGCTGCCGCGGCATCCGCCGGAGTTGGGGCCTTGGTCGGAGGGACGCGCCGGTCGCCAGACGGCATGAGAAGCCTGTCGTAAAAGAATCCCACACTTGTGATGGAGCTTGACTGCCATGAAAGAAAGCGAAGAAAATTCGCCCTCTGCATCGCCTTTTTGCATCAGAGACGCGGACGGCCGGACAGCGCGATGGCAGCCAGCATCAAGCAGCTCGAAGCCTTCTACTGGGCGGCGACACTAGGTGGCTTCACGGAAGCGGCCCGGCACCTGCATCTGGCGCAATCGACGGTCTCGAAGCGGATCATAGAACTCGAAAGCGTGGTCGGAGGCGCGTTGTTCGACCGTGGCGCGCCCGCGCTGGCGCTGACGCGGGCGGGCGAGGCGAGCCTCCCCATCGCCGCCGACATTCTCGCGGCGGAACTGCGATTTCGCGAGGCCGCGGGCGGCACGGCGCCGTTCACAGGGACATTCCGGTTCGGGACCACAGAACTCGTGGCGTTGACGTGGTTGTCGAGTCTGATCGTCGCCCTGAAGCGCAAGTATCCCGATGTCGTACCGGTGCCGGACGTGGCCGCGAGCCTCGACCTGTTCGACCGGCTCAGCGCCAACGAGCTCGATCTTGTCATCGCGCTGGATCCGCCGCCACGTTCGGACTTCAAAGCTATCCCGCTGAAGAGCGTGACCCTCGAATGGGTGGCGGCGCCGGGCTACGGCCCCACCTCGGACACGGTTCCCCTGATTGAGATGGCGCGATACCCGATCCTCAGTCAGGCCCACGGATCGGGCCTGCAGGCCCTCGTGCTGGATTGGGCCGCTGCGAACGGCCTGACCTTCAACCGCGTGGCCGAATGCAACAGCCTGAACGTCCTGGCCGGTCTCGCCGCCGCGGGGCTCGGCGTCACCTACCTGACCGCGAGCTATTTCGAGGCCGACATCGCGCGTGGCTCGCTGCGGATCATCCGGACCGATCCGCCGATCCCGCCCATCCGCTATTATGCTGTTTACCGCGCCCTCGACGTTTCGCCACTGCCAGCCCGCATTGCCGCGATCACACAGGAGACTTGCGACTTCTCAGCGCGAAGCCTGCACGGAAAGGGCGGCCCTCATAGTGCGAGCACCAGAAAATCGAGATGATGTTTGCCAACTTCGAGCGCATCCTGAGATTTGATCGTCCCCGACACACGATCCCGACGCACAATAGGTTTTTCCTCGTTGCAGCGGCCAGAACCTAAAAAATGCAAATACGATTCCGATTTTATCTTAGATGCCAGCTCAAAGGCATGAGGCATGCCGACACAAGACTGTGATTTTGTGAGCTTTATTAGAGATTTTGACTAATCGAAGATTTTTCCGAAAGGGATTTATTTTTTCATGTATTTGCCTGGGCACACTCAGTTCCCGCTTCGCCGCCCCGCCCCGCCCCGCCCGTCCCGAAGCGGACGAGCTCGCCGCGGCCAAACCCGGTCGGCTACCTTGCGCCCAAACCAGCCGTTTCGTGCGTGAAGGGTTTGGCTTAGGGCGGACGCCGCGACACTCGGTAGGATCTACTCCTGTTGCCTCACCTGTCGTCAGCGGCGTCGCAAGATGATCGCTGGGTACGGTCATCAACCAGGATCGTCGGATCCAGCGAGACCGTTCCGCTTTCAGACAGGGAGCTCCTTGTTCGCAGTCTCAGGAGCCAGCCAGATTGTCGGCAAGCCGATGAGATAGATCAGCGAGATGATCGCCAGGGCTTCCGGATACGAACCTGTCACGACCACGAGGCTGCCGACGATCGTCGGCCCCAACGCGCCGAGGATTCGCCCGAAGCTGAAGGCGAAACCGGATCCGAAGGCCCGGCGGCGCGTGGGAAACAGCTCGGGCAGCCAGATCGTGTAGAGCGCGAACACCGCGTTGGTGAAGAAGCCGACGAGCGGCAGCAGCGCGATGAACAGCGTGACGCTGTCGAGCCAGACGGCGGCGCCGAGATAGGCCACGAGGTTGATGGTGAAGGCGCCGAGGAAGAAGGCCGTGGCCGTCCGGCGGCGGCTGCCGAACCACGCCGCGATGAAGGGCATCGCGAGGCAGCCGATCAGCGTGCCGATGTTGGTGATGATCCCGCTGATCGCCGCCACCTTCTGAGCGGCGGCGGGCGTCGAGCCGGCGGCGACGAGCTTGCTGATCACCAGGGTCGGCGCCCAGTAGGTCGAGGACCACAGGCCCAGGATGATGCACGACATCATCAGCCCGGCCGCCCAGGTGGAGCGGCCCTGCGGCCCCGTGAACATGGCGGCGAGGCCCGGTTGATCGGGGCCGGACTCGGTCCGCGCCTGCTGCGCCCGCGGCGGCTCCTGCACGGTGGCGCGGATCGCCACCACGAGAAAGGCCGGTAGCACGCCCAGGAAGAACATGCCCCGCCAGCCGATCACCGGGGCGAGGAACGAGGCGGCCGCGCCCAGCAGCAGGCCGGTCGGGGTCGCGGTGTGGAGCCAGCCCGCGAGCCGCACGCGCTGATGCTCGCCCACCGACTCGTGCAGCAGCGGCGTTCCCGCGGCCCACTCGCCGCCGACGCCGAATCCCGCGCAGAACCGGAACACCGCGAAGGAGGCGAGTCCGCCCGCGAGGCCGCAGAGCCCGGTGAACACCGAGTAGACGAGGATCGTCAGGCACATCACCTTCACGCGCCCGATCCGGTCGGCGAGCCAGCCCCAGAACATCGAGCAGGCCCAGCCGAGCATGAAGATCGAGAAAAAATAGCCGCCGTAGAGCGCGATCGTGCCGCGGGCGGGCTCGATGCCGCCGGCCGCGAGAAGCTCCGACACCGCCGGGACCAGCACGAAGATATAGATGGCCGAGTCGAAGCCATCGAGCATCCAGCCCGCCCAGGTGATCCAGAAGACCCGGGTGCTCGACGTCACCCTTGCGGCTGTGGGCGTGCGGTCCGGGACCGCGGCGAGGCTCAGGCGGTCCATGGACGTCTCCGATCCGGCATGGTGTCCTCCCCGATGGCCGCCCGGTCTCGAGGCCGGGCTGGCGAAACTTCAGATCACCCGCTTCTCCCGCAGGTCAGCCACCGCCTGCGCGTCGAAGCCGAAGGCGTGCAGGATCGCGTCGCTCTGCGCGCCGAGATCGGGCGCCGCTGTCCGCACGTGCCCGTCCGAGCGGGACATCCGGACCGGCTGGGCGATCAGACCGATGGGCCCGAGGCGCGGGTGCTCCACCGTCTCGGCCATGCCGAGATGCTGCACCTGCGGGTCGGAGAAGACCTGATCCATCGTGTAGACGGGGCCGCAGGCGATCTCGGCGGCGTTCAGGGCCTCGACCCATTGGGCGGCGTTCCGGGTCCGCGTCAGCGCGGCGATCGCCGCGGCGAGGTCGTGGCGGTTGCGGCTGCGCGCCGGCGGGTCGGCGAAGCGCGGGTCCTCGGCCCATTCGGGATGGCCCAGCACGCCGCACAGGCGCCGCCACATGGCCTCGCCGATCGGCGCGATGTTCACGTGCCCGTCCGCGGCCGGGAACGCCCCCATCGGGCTCGCGGTCGGATGGTGGTTGCCGATCTGCGGCGGGACCTCGTGGTCCATGGTCCAGCGCGCCGCCTGGAAGTCGAGCAGGGCGATCTGCGCCTGCAGGAGCGAGGTCTGGATCCACTGCCCCTGGCCCGATTGCTCCCGCTCCAGGAGCGCCGTCAGGATGCCGAGGGCGCAGTACAGGCCGGCGCTTGAATCGGCGACCGCGATGCCGGCCCGCACCGGCCCCCGCCGGCCTCGCCGGTGATCGACATCAGCCCGCCCATCCCCTGCGCGATCTGATCGAGCCCGGGGCGCATGCGGTAGGGGCCGTCCTGCCCGTAGCCGGAGATGCTGGCGTAGACGAGCCGGGGATTCTCGCCCGACAGCGCCGCGTAGCCGATGCCGAGGCGGTCCTTCACGTCCGGCCGGAAGTTCTCGACGAGCACGTCGGCCGACTGCGCGAGGCGCTTCAGTACGGCGACGCCTTCGGGCTGCTTCAGGTCGAGGGTGAGGCTGCGCTTGTTCCGGTGCAGGTTCTGGAAATCCGAGCCGTCGCGGTTGCCGCCGATCCGGTCGCCCCCGGGGGCTCGATCTTGATGACGTCGGCGCCCCAGTCGGCGAGCTGGCGCACCGCCGTCGGGCCGGATCGCACGCGGGTGAGATCCAGCACCGTGAAGCGGCTCAGCGCATGGGCAGAGGGCATGGGCGTCTCCCGGATTCGCGTGGCGTGGCAGGTAGGGTACGGGTCAGCGGCCCTTGAAGTTCGGCGCCCGCTTCTCGCGGAAGGCGATCGGGCCCTCCCGGTAATCCTCGCTGGCGAAGCAGGCCTTGATGGCCCGGTCGATGGCGGCGAGGGCGTCCGGGCCGGGCTCGGTGGTGGCCGCGTCGATGGCGAGCTTGGCGGCCGCGATGGTCAGCGGGGCGTTGGCGGCGACGCGGGCGCAATAGGCGCGGACCTCGTCCTCCAGCGCGTCCTTCGGCACGACCCGGTTGATCAGCCCCATGCCGAGCGCCTCGGCGGTGTCGAACTGGCGCGCCGAGTAGAAGATGTCCTTGGCCCGCGAGGGGCCGACCACGTCGACGAGGCGGCGCATGCCGACGTAGCGGTAGCCGAGGCCGAGCTTGGCCGCGGGAATGGCGAAGCGGGTGCCTTCGGCGGCGAAGCGCAGGTCGCAGGCCAGCGCCAGGGCGAGGCCGCCGCCGATGCAGTAGCCGCGCACCATGGCGAGCGTCGGCTTGGGGCAGGTCTGGATGATCGCGGTCGCGGCGTCCGCGGCGGCGTTGTAGGCCATCTGGGCCTCGCTGGAGCCGCGCTTCGTCTCGAACTCGGAGATGTCGGCGCCCGACACGAACGCCTTCTCGCCCGCGCCCTTCAGCGCGAGGATGCGGATCTCCGGATCCTCCGCGAGGCCGGCGACAGCCTCGGGCACGCCGCCCCACATCTCGAACGTCATGGCGTTGTGCTTGGCGACGTTGCTGAAGATCAGCCAGCCGATCGGCCCGTCCCGCTGCACGATGAGTTCTGGGTCTGCCATGGGCTATCCTTGAGCGGTGCGGGTCGAGTCGGCTAGCGGCGCAACGCCGGTCACGAGACCCTTCGACGGGTGGGGCTCGCCTCCGACCCGCTCCGGATCGAGGCTCGCCGTGCCGCCTTCCTTGAGGAACAGCGTCGTGACGAAGGTGCAGGCGATGCAGGCGCTGACGTAGTAGAAGAACAGGCTCTCGTGGCCGAGATGCTTGAACCACAGGCCGACATACTCGGCGCTGCCGCCGAACAGGGAGGTCGCCAGGGTGTAGGGCAGGCCGACGCCGAGGACGCGCACGCTGGTCGGGAAGAGCTCCGCCTTCACCACCGAGTTCACCGAGGTGTAGCCGGATACGATGACGAGCGCGCTCATCAGGAGGATCAGCGCCGACCACGCGTCGTGCACCCGGGTCATCGCGGTCATCAGCGGCACGGTGCCCAGCGTCCCGAGCAGGCCGAAGGCGAGCAGCAGGGGCTTGCGCCCGATCCGGTCCGACAGCGCTCCGAGCGCCGGCTGCAGCAGGGCGAACACGAACAGCGTGGCGCAGGAGACCAGCGTCGTCTGGTCCCGGGACAGACCCGCCGAGTTCGACAGGAAGCGGTGCATGTAGACGGTGTAGGTGAAGAACGCGACCGTACCGCCCACCGTCATGCCGGCGACCAGGACCAGCGCCCGAGGGTGGGCCAGGAGGCGCAAGGTCGGCCGCTCCGCCGTGCCCCGGCGCTCGAGTGCCTTGAACTGGTCCGTCTCGTCGATGTTCCGGCGAAGGGCGAAGCCGATCACCGCGCAGGCGGCCCCCATGGCGAAGGGGATGCGCCAGCCCCAGGCGGTGATCTGGTCGGTGCTAAGGAGACTCCGCATCAAGACCAGCAGGAAGGTCGCCAGCAGCTGACCCGAGATCAGCGTCACGTAGTTGAAGCTGCTGAAGAAGCCGCGGCGGCGCGGATCCGCGATCTCGGTCAGGTAGACGGAACTCGCCCCGTACTCGCCGCCGAGCGACAGGCCCTGGAGCATGCGCGCGAGCAGCAGCACCGCCGGCGCCAGGATGCCGGCCTGCGCGTAGGTCGGGCAGATCGCGATCAGCAGCGAGCCCGCGCACATCAGGGTCACGCACAGGCTCAGCGCGGTGCGCCGGCCGTGGCGGTCGGCGTAGATTCCGAAGATCCAGCTCCCGAGGGGCCGCAGCAGGAAGCCCAGGGCGAAGATCCCGGCGGCGTTGAGGAGCTGCACGTTCGGCGAGTCGCCAGGAAAGAACTGCGGCGCGAAGTAGAGGGAGAATGCCGTGTAGATGTGCAGGTCGAACCACTCGATCAGGTTACCGACCGACCCGCCGAGGATCGAGGCGACGCGGGTGCGGAGGGCGGGCCGGGCTTCCCGGAAGGCGGTGTCGGTTGCGAGCATCGCGTGTCCTTCCGTTACCGTGCCGCGGACGCGGCGCAGCGCCGCTCGAAGGCGGGAGCGAGCAGGGCCTGCACGCCGCCCAGGAAGGCGACCACGGCCAGGAACAGGAGGCCGTAGGTGAACTGCCCCGTCGCATCCTTGATCCAGCCGACGAGGTAGGGGGGCAGGAAGCCCGACAGGTTGCCCAGCGCCGTCACCATGGCGATCGAGCCGGCCGCCGCCGGCCCCGGGAAGCTCTCCGTGTAGAGGGCGAGCGACGGGCCTTTCAGTCCGTAGATCCCGATCATCACCACGCAGATCGCGGCGAACTGCGCGAGCGGCGCAGCGAGCCAGACCGAGGCGGTCAAGCCGGCGGCCACTAGGAAGGTCATGGCGGCGGTCGGGACGATCCGGTCCGCGTGCCGGTCCGACCACCAGCCGCCCAGGACCATCGCCAGCGTGCCGAACGCGTAGGGGATCGCGGTCACGAAGCCGGTCTGGGCGTTGGTCAGGCCGGCGGCTTTGATGATCTGCGGCAGCCACAGGCTCAGGCCGTAGCTCGCCGTCGTGACGTTGAAGAACAGGAGCGCATAGAACAGCACCCGCAGGTCGCGGATCGTCGCCCAGACGTTCGGCGCGGCGTGCACCCGGACCGGCTCGGCGGCGAGCGTCCGGCGCAGCCAGTCCCGCTGCTCGCGGCTGAGCCATTCGGCCTTGTCGGGCGTGTCGGTCAGGACGAACAGCAGCAGCACGCCGAGGACAACGGCCGGCAGCCCTTCGAGGATGTACATCCACTGCCAGCCGGACAGGCCGAGCCACCCGTCGAGGCCGAGCAGCAGCCCGGAGATCGGCGCGCCGACGAGGCTCGACACCGCCATGCCGACCAGCATGACGCCGATGCAGCGGGCGCGGTAGGCCTTCGGGTACCAGAGCGAGGCGAACAGCAGCAGGCCGGGGAAGAACCCGGCCTCCGCGACGCCGAGCAGGAACCGGGCGATGCAGAACGAGACCGGCCCGCTCACGAGCGCCATCCCGGCTGAGATGAAGCCCCAGGTGATCATGATCCGGGACAGCCAGATCCGGGCGCCGACTCGGCCCATCATCACGTTGCTCGGATACTCGAACAGGAAGTAGCCGAGGAAGAAAATCCCCGCGCCCCAGCCGTAGGCCGTCGCCGAGAGGCCGAGTTCCCGGTTGGCCGTCAAAGCCGCGAAGCCGACATTCACCCGGTCGATGAACGAGACCATGTAGGCGACGACGAGGATCGGCATGAACCGCTGGTTGATCCGGCGGATCGTGTCGCGCTCCAGGTCCGTCACCCCGTCCGACCGCGTGCCGTCCTGTACGGCGAGGCCGGCGGGGATTGCCCGCGTGTCCATGCGCTCTCCTCCCTGGAGGCCGCCGGCCGGTCTCGCGGCTCTGGCGGTTGTAGTCTTGCGGCCGGGACGCTTAGTCCGGCCCCGGGAGCCCGAGCCGGGCCACAGTTTCCGCCGGGGCCGTGTCGAGCACGCGCAACGTCGCGAGGAGATCGCGTGCCGCAGCGTCCCCCACGGCGGGGCTTGCGAGTTCGCGGAACTTGTCGGCCAACTCGTCGTCGGTCAGCGGCGCGTCCGGGTCGCCCTTGCGGGTCGGCTGCCGCTGCGTGAGGCTCCGCCCATCCGTCAGCGTGATGCTCACCACGGCCGAGCGCCGGGCCGGGAACGCGGCCTCGCTCTCCGGATCGACCACCATGGTGACGCGGCGCATCAGCGCCTGGACCCGCGGATCGGCGAGCCGCTCCGGCGAGACCGCGTCGAGCCGCACGCTGCCGTGGACCAGGGCGCTCGCCACCGTGAAGGGCGTCGAGAACCGTCCCTCGAAGGGCGTGGCGACGGCGCGCCGGTCGGTGACGTCGAGGGCCGTGCGGTAGGTGCCGATGGTGATGGCCTCGATGGCGTCGAGGTCGAGATCGGGCCGGAGAGCCAGGGCGGCGTCGATCGCCGCGAAGGCGTGGCCGCAGCAGCCGTGGTTCTTGAACGTCATGGCGCAGATGTTGTAGCGGCGCCCGAGGTCATCGACGGCGTGCGCCCACTCGGCGCCCCGGCTCATCGCGGCCCCGAAGCCGGCCTCGCCCTCCAGCACGTCGAGGGCGCCGGTGACGCCGCGGCTCGCCGCCAGGGCGGCGAGCGCCCCGGCCTCCGCGGCGTGCCCGGCATGGAGCGGCTTCGACATGGCATCGGAGCGGAAGGCCTGCTGGAGCCCGGCCGCCATCGTGGCGGCGGTGGCCAGCGCGTGGGCGGTGCGCCCGGCATCGAGGCGGAGCAGGGCGGCGGTCGCCACGGCGGCCCCGAAGGTGCCGATCGTGCCGGTCGTGTGCCAGTAGCGGTAATGCGAGGGCTGCACCGCCACGCCGATGCGCGTCGAGACCTCGTAGCCGATCACGATGGCGCGCAGCAAAGCCGCGCCGTCGGCGCCGGATGTCTGCGCGGCGGCGAGCGCCGCGCCGATCACCGGACAGCCCGGATGGTAGATCGCATCGCGAAAAATGTCGTCGAACTCAATGATATGCGAGGCGGTGGCGTTGATCAGCGCCGCCGTGCGCAAGGGGGCCCGGCGCCCGGTGCCGTACACCACGGCGCCGCCCGTTACCCCGAACTCGTCCGCGAGCGCCGCGGTGAGCAAGGTCGCGGGCGGAAGGCCCGCGCCCGGCAGGAGCGCGGCGAACCAGTCGATCAGGGCGCGCTTGGCGTGGTGCAGCACGTGCTCCGGCAGCGATCGCTCGCCTTCGGAGGCCGCGTATTCCGCCAGCGCCTCGATCACCGTGCCGGATTGAGCCGCGGTCACGGCGATCAATCCCGGTAGGTCGGGTCGATCCGGTCGAGCTTGCGCAGGAGCGCCGGCCATTCGAGCACGCCGAACGGGCGGCGCACCTCCGGCCGGTAGAGGTGGTTGGTCTTGGCGATGACCTCATCCGAAGGCAGGACGAGCTCGGTACTCGCCGCCATCGCCATGAGCTGCGCCTTGCAGGCGAGTTCCGCGCGGTAGATGTTGCTGAAGGCCTGCGGCACGGTCGGCCCGACCACCAGCAGGCCGTGGTTGCGCAGGATCATCAGGTCGGCGTCGCCGAGATCCTCCACGATGCGCTTCTGCTCTTCGAGATCGACCGCCACGCCCTCATAATCGTGGTAGGCGACCGTCGAGAAGCGCATCGCCGTCTGCGTCATCGGCAGGAGGCCGCACTTCATGGCGGAGATCGCCATCCCGGCCGGGGTGTGCGTGTGGATCACGCAATCGACCTCGTGCCGGGCGCGGTGGACCGCGCTGTGGATCACGAAGCCGGCGCGGTTCACGCCGTAGTCGAAGTCGGGC
This sequence comes from Methylobacterium phyllosphaerae, assembly GCA_050632685.1. Lineage (GTDB taxonomy): Bacteria > Pseudomonadota > Alphaproteobacteria > Rhizobiales > Beijerinckiaceae > Methylobacterium > Methylobacterium phyllosphaerae_A. Next base: position 564,295 of record JBOEFT010000002.1, on the reverse strand, counting down.
TTGTCGACGATGTTGCCGTCGAAATCGATCTTCACCAGGTTCGAGGCGGAGATCTCCTCGTAGAGCAGCCCGTAGGCGTTGATCAGGAAGTGCTCCGGCTCGCCGGGGACGCGAACCGAGATGTGGTTCGCGATCATGTCGGTCATGTCCCAGAGGGCGACCAGCCGGTAGCAGGCCGCCAGGTTGACCCGCGCCTCCCACTCCTCGGGCGAGACCCGGTCGCGCATCGACGGCAGGTCGAGGTCGTAGCGCTTCCCCCGAAGTTCGGTGATGCCGCTCGTCATCCGATCCTCCCGTCTTCGCCGGCCGGGCCATGCGGGGCCGTGCGCGTCGGACCGAAGGGTCGCTCACTTCCGCAAAATTTACAACCGTGAATTCTGGGGATCGATGCGCGGGGGGCCGACGATGCCGCGCAGGCTCGCGAGGATCCGCTCCCGGTTCGGTTCGAGCCGCGACAGGGGGCCGGCGACGCCCAGAACGGTGGCCCGCCCATCGGCCATCTTGGGCGCGAGGACCGCCATGGTCCCGGCGCCCTCGGTCACCTGATTGGCCGACCACGCGTAGCCGGCGGCCCGAACCTCCTGAAGGCCGTTCCAAAAGGTGTCGAGGTCCAGGGTCACGCCGGCGCGCCGGTCGAGCTGGCGCACGAGCCGAGCAATCGCGTCGCGGGACTGATGGGCCAGCAGCATGCGGCCGGCCGCCGTGGAGTGGATCGGCCGGAACGTGCCGGGATGCAGGTGGTAACGTAGGAGATGGCGGGCCTGGACCACGTGGATGTACTGCACGTGGAGATCGTTCTGCATGCCAAGCACGACGGTCTCGCCGGTTGCCTCCTGCAGCGCCTCCATCAGGCGGATCAGCACCCCGTCGCGGAACACGCAGGCCTGCACCCAGGCCCCCAGCATGGCGACCCGCATGGTCGGGCTGTAGGTCCGCCGCTCGAAGTCGTACGAGAGATAATCGAGGGCGAGCAGGCTCTTGAGCAGGGCCAGGGTGCTAGAGGCCGGATAGCCCAGCGCGAGTGCGATCTCGGTGAGCGATTGCGGGCACTGGACGCGGTCGAAATGCTCCAGCACCTCGACCACGCGCCGGGCCGACTTGACGGCCGCGCCCTGCGCCTCGGGCGGGATGTCCGCGCGCAGGGTCACGACACCCGCGCCGCGCCGCCGTTATTCACATATATGAAGCGCATGTTTTGCACCGGACCGGCGGCCCCCTCCCTCGGCCGGTCGTTGATACCGGAAGGCGAGTCGTCCCGGTAGCGCCGCCGCCTACGAGAAGCCGTAGAGCGCCGCCGGGTTGTCCACGAGGATGCGGCGCAGGTCCCTGTCGTCGGTCCAGCGCCGGAGCGCGCGCAGCAGATCGCCGTCCGATGGGACGCCATGGTCGGTCGCGCCGCCGAAATAGTTGATGTGCGGCCAGTCGCTGCCCCAGACGAGCCGCTCCGGATTGGCCGCGATCAGGGCGGCGGCGAAGGGATCGACGTCGCCGTAAGGGGAACCGGCCACGGTGAGGCGGTCCGCCCCCGAGATCTTGGTCCAGGCCGCCCCGTCCGCCACCAACTGGCACAGCCGTGCGAAGCCCGGATCGTCGATCCCCCGGGCCGTGCTCATGCGGCCCATATGGTCGATCACCACCGGCATGCCGCAGGCAGCCAGCGCCGGCCAGAGCTCGGGCAGGTCCGGCGCGTGCAGCCAGGCCTGGAGATGCCAACCCCGCGCCTTCAGCCGCGGCGCGAGCGTCTTCAGAACCTCCAGCCCCATGCCGTTCTGGTAGACCTGATGGCCGTCGCGCCGGAACAGGTTGACGCGCACGCCGCGCACGCCCGCCGCCGTCAGGCCATCGAGTTCGGCCTCGGTAACACCCTCGGCTAGGACCGCGACGCCGCGCAGGCGGTCGGGGGCCAGCGCGAGCGCATCCAGCATGGCGCGGTTGTCGGCCCCGTAGGCGCTGGCGGTGACGATCACGCATCGCATGAGCCCCATCGCGTCGAGCTGACCCAGCAGGGCGGCGCCGTCATTCTCCGGCGGCGTGTAGCTGCGGTCCTCCGCGAGCAGGTAGCGCGCGTAGGGGCCGAACACGTGGGTGTGGCTGTCGCAGGCGCCGTCCGGCACGGCGAAGCCTGGTGGCTCGGGGGGCTTCGGGGCGAGGCAGTCGCGGCTCATCGGCGTCCTCCGGCTTGGCATCCGGCGCCTCTGATGGCCCGCCGCGGACGCAGCCGCAATACACGGATATGAATTTTCCAATGCGGCCTCAGTCGGACTCGGATCGAACCGGCTTCGCAACGCGACGGGCCGCCGAGGCGGCCGACGTTGTGTTGGGCGGCCATGCTCGTCGGTGCGCAGTCTGTCGCGCTTCGTCATCAGCCGAACGTCCCGACGGGTGAAGACGTCGGCCTCTATAGACAGAGCGCAGCCGATCTTACACACTTGTGAAACACGTGATTGAGACGCTGCTGCCTTGCGGGCGTCGGGACATCCAGCCCAGCGCCGAACGGAAGATCGATGGCCTCAGGTGCCCAGAAACTGCCCGGCCACGCGGAAGCGATCCTCGGCACGGCGGCGACCGAGACCGCCGCGGGCACACGCTCGCGCGGCAAGCCCGTCGCGCTGGCCCTGGCGGATTACGAGGCGGCGGCGCGGCGACACCTGCCGCGGCCGGTGTTCGGCTACATCGCGGGCGCCGCCGAGACCAACGCGGCGCTCGACGACAATCGGCGGGCGCTGCGGGAGGTCGGGTTCGTGCCGCGGGTCCTAGTCGGGGTCGGGGCGCGCAAGGCCGCCACGACGCTGTTCGGCCGGGACTACGCCGCGCCGTTCGGCATCGCCCCGATGGGCCTGAGCGCGCTCGCCGCCTATCGCGGCGACATCGCGCTGGCCACGGCCGCGCGGGCGGCGCAGGTGCCGATGATCATGAGCGGCTCCTCCCTCATCCGCATGGAGGACGTGATCCCGCACAACCCGGAGGCGTGGTTCCAGGCCTACCTACCCGCCGAGCCTGATCGGATCGCCGCCCTGGTCGACCGGGTGGCGAAGGCGGGCTTCGGCACGCTGGTCGTGACCGTCGACACCGTGATCTCCGGCAACCGCGAGAACATCACCCGCACCGGCTTCTCGACGCCGCTCCGGCCGAGCCTGCGGCTCGTCCTCGACGGGCTGTCGCGCCCGCGCTGGACCGCGGGCACGTTCCTGCGCACGCTGGTGCGCCACGGCATGCCGCATTTCGAGAATTCCTACGCGGTCCGGGGCGCGCCGATCCTGTCGGCCTCGGTGCTGCGGGATTTTGGCAACCGCGACCACCTGTGCTGGGACCACCTGCGGCTGGTGCGGGCGCGCTGGCGCGGCCGGCTCGTCGTCAAGGGGATCATGGCGGCGGCCGACGCCGTCGCGGCCCGGGATCTCGGCGCCGACGGCGTGATCCTGTCGAACCACGGCGGCCGCCAGCTCGACGCCACGGTCTCGCCCCTGCGCACCCTGCCGGCGGTCGTGGCGGCGCTCGGCGGCACGATCCCGGTGATGATCGACAGCGGCTTCCGCCGCGGCACCGACGTGCTGAAGGCGCTGGCGCTGGGGGCTGCCTGCGTGTTCGTCGGACGGCCGTTCCTCTACGCCGCCGCGGTCGGAGGCCAGCCCGAGGTCGAGCGCGCGATCGCGATCCTGAAGGACGAGATCGTGCGCAACATGGGCCTGCTCGGCGTGAACACCCTGTCCGAGCTCCAGCCCGATCGCCTGCATCCGATCCCGGCCGGGCCGCAGATCTGACTGTCCGAGGAGGAAGCGCGCATGAGCGATCGGTCGTCGCGGCCCGGCGAAGCGGGTGGGCTGAAACCGGAGGTGCTCCTGGCGATCGAACTCGCGCCCTTCGCCCTCGACCGCCTGACGGCGCGCTTCACCGTGCACCAGGCCGTTACGCCCGAGGCCCGCGCGGAGGTCGCGGCGCGGGCGGGCGCACGCATCCGGGCGATCGTGACGAACGGCACGACGCCGATCCCGGCCGCCCTGATCGACGCGCTGCCGAATCTCGGGATCGTCTGCGCGCAGGGCGTGGGTCACGAGGGCGTCGACCTTCCGGCGGCCCGGGCGCGCGGGATCGTCGTCACGCACGGCACGGGCATCAACGCGGCCTGCGTGGCCGATCACGCGCTCGCCCTGTTCCTGGCGGTGCTGCGCGACATCCCGCGCTTCGACGCCGCCGTCCGGGCGGGCCGCTGGCGGGAGGGCGGGACCACCCGGCCCGGCGCGCAGGGCAGACGCGCCGGCATCCTCGGGCTCGGCGGGATCGGCAGCCGCATCGCCCGGCGCTGCGCCGGCTTCGACATGGCGGTGCGCTACCACAACCGTCGGCCGGTCCCGGATGCGCCGTGGGACTACGCCCCGAGTCTGGGCGATCTCTGCACCTGGGCGGACGTGCTGTTCGTGGCGCTGCCGGGTGGCGCCGCAACCCGTCACTGCGTCGGGCGCGCGGCCCTCGATGCCCTCGGGCACTCCGGGTTCCTCGTGAATGTCGGGCGCGGCTCGGTCGTGGACACCGACGCCCTGATCGAGGCGCTGGAGGCGGGCCGCCTCGCCGGGGCGGCCCTCGATGTGATCGAGGGGAGCCCGCGGTGCCGGCCGCTCTGTGCGCGCTGCCGAACGTCGTGCTGTCGCCCCACATCGCCGGGCGCTCCCGGAGACCCTGGAGGCGACGATCGGTCAGGTCGTGGCCAACCTCACCGCCTTCTTCGCGGGCGAGCCCGTCCTCTCGCCGATCCCCGAGCGCAGTTGAGCCGCGCGCAGCACGAACCGTCCGGAGCAAAGATGTCACCGAGAGGCAATTCGATGCGCGCGAGTCGCCGCGCTTTGCTGCGCGGCGCCGGTGCCGGCGCCATCCTGGCGGCCACGCCGCTGCGCCCTCTGGCAGCGACAAGCCCGATCAGTCCGGTCATGGCGAAGCTGAGCGCCTACATGGCCGAGGCCGGAGACTGCGCGCTCCCGGACGCCGGTCGTCGAGGCGGCCAAGCACCACATCCTCGACACCTTCGCCGCCATGGTGTCGGGCTCTGGCCTGCCACCGGCCAAGGCCGCCTACAGCTTCGCGGCCTCCTACGGCGGCTCCGGCGACGCGACGCTCGTCGCCTCAAGGGCCACGGCTGACCCGCTTGTCGCGGCCCTGGTCAACGGCATGCTGGCGCATTCGGACGAGACCGACGACTCGAACGAGTTCTCGCAGTCGCATCCGGGCGCGCCAATCGTGCCGGCCGCACTCGCCGCCGCGGAAAAGTTCGGGATCGACGGTACGCGCTTCCTGCGCGCCGTCACGCTGGGCTACGACGTCGGCCCGCGCGTCACCCTCAGCTTCGACGCGATCCCGTTTCGCAACACCAGCCACAAGAGCACCCACGCCATCGCGGGCGCCTTCGGGGCGGCGGCCGCCGCCGCCTGCGCGGCGGGACTCGACGCGCAGCAGATGCGCTGGGTGCTCGACTACGCGGCCCAGCAATCCTCCGGGATTGGCGCCTGGACGCGCGACACGCAGCACATCGAGAAATCCTTCGTGTTCGCCGGCATGCCCGCGCGCAGTGGGCTCACCGCGGCCCTCATGGTGAAGGCCGGCTGCACAGGCATCGACGACATTTTCTCGGGCCCCGACAACTACTTCCTGGCCTACGCGCCTGACGCCCGCCTGGAAGAACTGACGGCCGGCCTCGGCGAGCGTTACGAGATCGCCCGCACCAACATCAAGAAATGGACGGTGGGCTCCCCGATCCAAGCGCCCCTGGATGCCCTCAGCAACATCCTCCAGCGCCGGTCCGTTGATCTCGGGTCGATCCAGTCGGTGGTCGTACGCGTGGCGCACACCGAAGCGCGGGTCGTCGACAACCGTGACATGCCCGACATCTGCCTCCAGCACATGGTTGCGATTATGCTGCTCGACGGGACGGCCTCGTTCCAGGCGGCGCACGACAAGGACCGCATGGCCGATCCGACGGTGCTGCGCCTGCGCGCCAAGGTCCGGCTGATCCCGAGCGACGAGCTGGAGCGCCTCGAACCGGCGCGCGCCGCCATCGTGGAGATCGTGCTGAACGACGGGACAGTCCTGTCCGACAAGGTATTGGCGGTCCGCGGCACGGCCGACAACCCGATGCCGCGCGTGGAAGTTGTCACCAAGTGCCGCGAACTGATGACGCCGGGCCTCGGCGCGGACAGGACGTCCCGGCTGATCGACGCCGTCCTGGCGATCGAGACCGTCGGGACCATGCGCGACGTCGCGGGTCTGCTGCGCCTGAGCTGATCAAATCTCCGGTCGTGGCAGGGGAAGGTGCGTCCCACGTCACGCGACGAGACCCGAGCCTGGAGGATCCAACGATGACGTTGAGCCGCAAGCGTTTCCTGCCGGCTTGGCGGCGCGCGGCACTGGGATGAGCCTCCTGCCCAGCGCGCCCCGACGAGCCTTCGCCACCGACGCGCCGACCCGCACCGCCGGAGTGACGGCGACCCGCTACGAGGATCTGCCGCCGGAGCTGATCGCGCGCGGCAAGCAGCCCATCCTCGACGCGTTCGACCTCGCCATCGTCGGCGAGAAGGCCGAGAGCGGCCCGATCGTGCGCCGCTACCTCGCCGATCTCGGCGGGCTGAACGGTCCGCCCACCGTGCTCGGCACGAACCTGCAGGCCGCTCCCCGCTTCGCCGCCCTCGCCATCCACGCCGACGATTTCGACGACAACCGCCGCGAAGCACGCATACTTCGCCTTATGTGTCGGGAGCAGAGGGTGAAGTCGCTGACGAGAGGGGCTCGAACCGCTGCGCTTCTCGGGCGGCCTATAGCCCTGCCACCATCCGGCTGACGAACGAGGATCTCCGGACCACTCGCGCTCACATGCGATGCTGACTGACGCGAAATTCCCAATCCACTCAGGCGGCGAGGCCCTGTTTCCATTCGGTATGAGCCCAAAATCTAGCCAATGCACCCCAGGCTATAGAGCCAATAGATAGCTGACAGCAGTCGAGCCGATGCGGCCGCACCCCTTGACTGCGCGAGGAAATCCCTACGTTTGTCGACGTCTCATTTAGGAGAGGAATCAATGGACGACGAAACAACGCAAAATGGGTCAAACGAGATCGCGTTTATCGAGTTGGCCACCAATATCGTATCGGCATATGTCGCCAATAATTCTCTCCCCTCAGCTGAACTGCCCACGTTGCTGGCAAGCTTGTACGCCGCAGTTGCCGGGCTAGAGAATGCTCCCGCAGCCACTGAGACGTCGAACGAGAAGCTGACGCCCGCACAAATTCGGAAGTCGATTAAGCCCGATGGCCTCGTCAGCTTCATCGATGGCAAGAGCTACAAGACGCTCAAGCGTCATCTGACCAAGCATGGCCACACCCCTGACAGCTATCGCGAGCGATATGGCCTGCCGCGGGACTACCCGATTGTCGCCGCGAGCTATTCTGAAATGCGGGCCACGTTCGCCAGAAGCTCCGGGCTCGGACAGGGCGGCCGGAAGGAGATCGCGGCTGAGTAAAGCCGACCGCAAAGTAGACCCTTGGGCTGCCGAAGCAGCCCGGGGTCCTTCTCGATCTCGGCCGCAGGACGCTTACCTGCCTTACGATGTAATCAGGAAAAACGGTAGAGAACCTACGTATTCGCTTGGCATGCCTCAAAACGCTCTTGACGTGCCATCGAATCGATCACGCTCATTGCGCACCCGTATCGAGGAGGCGCAAGTGGACGAAAACACATCCATCCCAACGGCTGAAAACGCTGGTTTTGTCGAACTCACGACCGACATCGTTTCAGCGTACGTGTCGAATAACTCCGTTCGGCCGGCAGATCTGCCGGCTCTCCTTGCCGAAGTTCACACGGCAATCGCCGGCCTGATCAGCACCCCGTCTTCCGCCGAGCCGAAGGTGGAGAAGCCGACGCCCGCGCAGATCCGGAAATCGATCTCACCGGATGCCCTGATCAGCTTCCTCGACGGCAGGCCATACAAGACGCTGAAGCGGCATCTGAGCGGGAACGGCATGACGATCGAGGAGTACCGCGAGCGCTTCGGCCTGCCGCGGGACTATCCTTCCACGGCGGCCAACTACTCGGCCCAGCGCTCCGAACTGGCCCGCGCCCTAGGGCTTGGCCAGCAGCGCCGGAATTCGGCTAAAACTGCTGCGCTATCTGAGACGGTCGCCGAGGTGCCGAAAGCCCGCGGCCGGAAGAAGGCTGCTGAGCCTGCAGCTGCACCTGCCGAGAAGCCGGCACCTGCGCGCAAGCCGAAGAAGGCCGCTGCGGCCAAGTAGGGCCGATGCGCATTCAGAGCCCCGCCACCCAATCTGATCACGGGCTGGCGGGGCTCGTTGCCGGTCTTCACGGCAGAGGCCAATACGCGACGCGGCCCGGGTTGCAGGATGGAGGAGGGCGGTTAGCCGAGGCTCAACGATAGCCTGCGCTCGGTCCCGGATTAGGAACGCTCAATCAGCGAGCGTCGGTAGAGGCGCATCGTCGCTGGAGGCTCGGGTGCGGGCTCGTTGCGACTGCGCCGGCGAGGCCGCACCGAGGCCAGGGGGAATAGGCCCGGTGCAGCTCTTCCGGCGCTCGACCCCCGGCCGACCGCTGCGGCCATTTTGGCACCTCATAGTCAATATTTCGTCAACGGGTACCGCTCTGTTCGCGTTTGCCCATGACACACGGGCGATTGGTGCCGGCGTTCTCGGTCATCCGCTTCGTCAGTTCTAGTCCCGTTCTACATCCCTCCGGGGATCACAAGATGGGCTATGACGCGGCGAGGCGTCTTCGTGCAGGCCGAGGAGATCGCCCTTTTGGAGAAAGCCCGGCGCTGGTGGCTGATGAATGCCTGACCGCGACGGCGGGATCAGCATGCAAGCGCTCGGCACGTTGAAGAGGTAGGCGCGGAGCCGGAGTTCCGGGCCAAGCTGTGCGCGCGGTGCGCGGGCTCCGGACCGGCGGTGACATTCGCATCCGATGCACCCGCGTGGCAGTCACCATAAGCTTGTCTATGGCGGCCCAACGGCCGACACCCGCGTAGGGGAACGCCAGCTCGCGTAGCGTAGTCAAAAAGGGCGATCGATGCACGGATCTACATGGAAGATGGGGACAGCCGTTCTGTGCTGCCTCAGCGCTCTCCAGGTAGGGGGTGCCTCCGCATTGGACGGCCGCTCGAACGCGATAGGCTCCGTGCAGCAGGCCTATGACGGCCGCCTCACGCCCGACCTTCAGGCGAACACCTTCCGGAACATCGACCGACTGTTTTCGACGCAGACCGTGAACCGGGGTGGGCCAGTGACCCGCCTCGAGGCGTCACCGAAGCCGCTGACGGACGTGAAGTTCCAGTCCAACGGCAAGGCCGTCGACCTCTTCGACTACCTTTCGCTCAACCGGGTAGCCGGCCTGCTCGTGCTGAAGGACGGGAAGATCGCATACGAGGACTACGAGCTCGGCAACAACGAAGCGACACGCTGGATGTCGATGTCCGTCGCGAAGTCGATCAGCTCGTCCCTCGTGGGCGTCGCGATCAAGGACGGCTTCATCAAGAGCATCGATGACCCGGTCACCCGCTACCTACCGGAGCTGGCAGGCGGTACTTACGACGGCGTGAGCGTCCGAAACCTCCTGCAAATGGCTTCCGGCGCCAAGTGGGACGAGACCTACACCGATCCGAAGTCGGACCGGCGGCGCATGCTGGAGCTGCAGCTTGAGGGTAAGCCCGGCACGATCGTGGCGATGATGGCCAAGCTGCCGCGCGCTCACGAGCCGGGAACCGCGTGGAACTACAGCACCGGAGAGACACACCTCGTGGGTGCCCTCGTGCGCGCCGCGGTCGGGAAGCCGGTTTCCGTCTACCTGTCGGAGAAGATCTGGTCGAAGCTCGGCATGGAGCAGGACGCGACTTGGTGGGTGGAGTCGCCGAACGGCCTGGAGGTCGGAGGCAGCGGGTTCAGCGCCACGCTTCGGGACTACGCGCGCTTCGGCCAGTTCGTGCTGAACAAGGGCGTGATCGATGGTGAGAGCGTCGTTCCGGAAGGCTGGTACGAACAGGCTGGCTCGCCGAAAGAACTCAGCGGGAAAACCGTCAACTACGGCTACATGTGGTGGCCGCTCGGCGCCCCGGCGGGCTCGCCGAACGAGGGCGCGTTCATGGCTCGTGGCATCTTCGGTCAGTACGTCTACGTGAACCCGAAGGAGCACGTCGTGATCGCCATGTGGGGTGCTCGCTCGAAGCCGACGGGCGCACCTCCCGTCGTTGACGCCGATTTCTTCGCCGCTGTGGCGAGCGCTCTCCGCTGACATCGAACGCGAGGCGTCGAGGTATCGCTCGGCACAACCGGGATCTTCATCAGACGATCCACTCCAGTGCTCGGAACCGCTACCTCGCCGAGCATCTGAGCTCTATGTCGGCTCTGCTGGCGCTCGTCGGAAACACGCGGCGCAACGCGAACCGGTGGTCGAAGCCGAGCAGGAGCACACCGCGCTGGTGGCGGCCATCGCGGACGGCGACAGTCAACGCGCGGAGGCCTGCGCCCGCCGACACATCCAGGCCGCACAGCGAAACTTGCTGACCCATTGGGTTGGCGCCTGAGCTCGGGCTCCCTCCGGAAAGGTCGGCACGAGCATCCCCGCTCGATGGGAGCGTTCTCGGTTCAGCCTGCAGCGTTTAGCCCCCGTCCCGGATGTCAGTACCGAGAAGGTGAAGGAAGACTGATTCTCATCCTGCCCGCAGATGCTGCGGCAGACCAGAACATCCCGATCGATGATGCCGCCTTCCGCGCGCTCAAAAGTCGAACAGTCCGTCCGGGTTGTCGACGAGAATGCGCCGCCGGTCCGCGTCGTCGGGAACCCAGGATCCGAAAAGTTCCAAGAGGTCGCTGGTGTTAGGCATTCCGCTTCTCAACCCGACATGCGGCCAGTCGCTCCCCCATAGAATACGATCGGGTCGCCGCGCGAGGAGGGTATCAACGAACGGGCGAAGCTCTGGATAGTGTGGCGCGCCTCGGGACAGGCGATATGCGCCCGACAGCTTTACCCACCCCGTCCCGGCTTCGACGAGGCGACACAGGGCTTGGAATCCCGGCTGCTCGAGCCCCTGCTCGGGCGCGAGAAAGCCCATGTGGTCGATGACCACCGGGCAGGGAAGCCGCCGCAGGCGCGGCTCCAGCTCCACGAGGTGCGCGGGCTTCAGCAGGAACTGGAGGTGCCAACCCATCTCGGAGGCCTGGGCTGCGGCCCGCTCGATTCCGGACGGATCGAGGCCGCCCGGGTGGGCCATGATGAAGCGAATGCCGCGCGCGCCTTGCGCGTGCAGGGCGCGCATCTCCGCCTCGGTGGCGTCCGGACCGACCACCACGATCGCGCGGATCGGTAGCCCGATCTTGGCGCCCTCCTCGAGCTGATCGCGGTTGTCGAAGCCGAAGATGCTCGCCTGGATGACCACGATCCGCTCGATGCCGAGCGTGTCGAACAGCCGGCGCGCGCTCGCGGCCGCGGCTTCTTGCGGCGTGTAGTCGCGCTGCGGCACGAGCCGCTCAAGGCGGTTCGGACCGAAGACGTGGAAATGCGTGTCGGTCGCGCCGAGTGGCATCCGGAAGGTCGGGGGACGCACATCCGGATCGGGTGCGAGGCAGGTATCGTCCGTCATGGGGTTAGCGCGATCCGACGAGATTGGGTAGGGCGTGCGTGAACCAGGGTATGAACGCCACAGCGAGGACGCCGAGGACGAGCACGATGAGGTAGGGGATCATCGCGCGGCTCGTCGCCTCGATGCGGCTCTCGGCGACGGCGCATGCGATGTAAAAGCCGATGCCGATCGGTGGGATGAAGATGCCGATCCCCATCGCGAGGATGATGACCATCGCATAGTGGATGCTGTCGATCCCATACTGGCCCGCGATGGGGATCAGCAGCGGCCCGAGGATGATCAGCGCCGGCAGCCCTTCGAGCAGCGATCCGACCACGACGAGCAGGGCGATCGAGCCGATCAGGAACGCCGCCCGGCTGTCGCCCAGCGCGTGCAGGAGCGAGATCAGGGCGACCGGCAGGTTCGCCGCGGTCAGCGTCCAGGCGAACGAGCCAGCCGCGGCGATGATGAAGAGCACCATCCCAGACAGCACCCCGCATTCCACCACGATTCGGACGAGATCGCGCAGCCCGAAGGCGCGGTACACGCCGCAGGCCAGGATGAGGCCGTAGAGCACGGCGACGGCCGAAACTTCCGTCGGAGTGGCGAAGCCGAAGCGGATGCCGACGACCATCAGGACCGGCATGACGAGCGGCAGCGCGGCCGCCCCAGCAGCCAGGGCGAGGTCGGGTCCGGTCGCGCGCGGCATGCGCGGTGCTCCCTCGCGCACGGCCAGGACCCAGTTCAGGATCATCAGGAGGACGGCGATCACGGCCGCGGGCAGGAGGCCGGCGATGAACAGCGTCCCGATGGAGATCGGCGCGACGGAGCCGAGGACCAGCATCGCCAGGCTCGGCGGGATCGTCTCCGACATCGCCGCCGAGGCCGCGAGGACCGCAGCGCTCCGCTCGGGTCCGTAGCCCTGTTTCTTCAACTCGCCCCGCAGCACCGAACCGACCGCGACGACGTCGGCGACCTTCGAGCCGGAGATGCCGGACACGAGATAGATCGTCAGGACGACAACCTGGAGCAGGCCGCCCCGCAGATGGCCGACGAGCGCCATCGCGAAGCGGACCAGCCGCAGGCTGATCCCGCCGCGTTCCATGATGAGGCCCGTCCAGATGAAGAACGGCAGGGTCAGGAGAATGAAGTTGCTTGTCCCGTCGACGGTGTTCTGGGCTGCCGCGATCAGCGGCGCCGTGCCGGTCAGCTGCAGGTAGAACAGCGAGCCGAGCAGCATCGCGAAGCTGACCGGCAGGCCGAGCAGGACGGTCGCGAAGAACAGGATCAGCATCAGGCTGAGTGCCGCCTGTGGACCGGCGCGCGAGACGGCCGGCAGCGCGATGACGGCGAGCACGACCGCGACCGCGACGGCGGCCAGCGTGCGCCAGGCGAGGGCAGGGCGGTAATCCATCGCGAACCGCTCGATCGCGAACAGGACGACGAGCCCCATCCCGACGCTGAGCGGGACGACGAACCAAGCGGCGCTGATCTGCAGGATCGGCGTCGTGGACAGCGCGGCGATCGACAGGAGGTCGAGGGAGACGTAGCCGACCGTGGCCGCGGTCACGAGGACGAGACCGTCGATCGCGATCGCGACGGGCTCGCGCCAATGGGCCGGCAGCAGCTGGCGCACGAACTCGACGGTGGTGTGATGCTTGGCCCGGTACGCCAGAGCACCCCCGATGAAGGCGAGCGTCGTCAGGCAGAGCTTGGCGGCCTCGTCCGCCCACAACAGCGAAAGATCAATCGTCGAGCGGGCGGTGATGTCCCAGAGGATGATGCCGAGTTCGCCGACGAGCGCCACGACGAGGAGGGCGCGGCAGAGCCATTCGACCAGATCGAGCCCTCGTCCGTACAGGCGGAGTGCGGCGTAGGGTGACAGGGCGAGCGTGGTCGATGTCCGCTCGATTGCACCGTGCGTGAGCGTGGACTCTCCGGCGGACATCGGGCTAACCCTTCCCGACCTCCTTCATCACGGCATCGACCAGATCCGGCCCGATGATGTCGCGGAACTGTTTGTACACGGGCTCGACCTGCTTGCGGTACGCGTCCTGGTCCACCGGCAGAAACGCCAGGCCCTTCGCCTTGAAGCGCTCGGCAGTCTCGTCGGTTGCCGCCGCGATCGTGCCGCGCCAATCGCCTGTCATATCGTGCGCAGCCGCCCTGATCGCGCTCCGCGCCTGCTCGGGCAACGCGTCAAGCTTGGCTTTACTCGCCATGAGGACGCCGACGTTGTAGACGTGATTGGTCGTGTTGATCGTTCGCACGACCTCATCGTGCTTGCCCGCCGCGACCGAGATCATCGGCGTCTCGATTGCTTCGATCGTGCGCTGGGACAGCGCGAGATATACTTCGGTCAGGTCAATCGCGATCGGATTCGCGCTGAGCGTGCGGAACATCGCCGCGAAGATCGCGCCGGGCTGGACGCGGATCTTGAGCCCCTTGATGTCTGTGGGCTCCGGCACCTTTCGCTCGACGGTCGAGACGACGCGCCAACCCCAGTGACCGTAGGATAGGCCGTAGATGCCCTTGGCGGGCATTAAGTCGAGAAGTTGGCCGCCGATCGGTCCGTCCAGAACGCGCTCGGCGGTCTTGGCATCGGGGAAGAGGAAGGGCAGATCCACCACCTGAAACCGCGGGAAGAGCGGGCCGATGAAGCCGGAGGTATGCGCACACAGATCGATGATGCCGGTCTGCATACCGGTCATGATGTTGGTGCCGCTGCCGAGTTGGCCGATGCTGAACACCTGGATTTCGACCGCGCCTTCGGTCCGCTTGTTCACGTTCTCGGCAAAGCGCTTCAGTACGGCGTAGAGCGGATGCGCCTGCGTGTCGGCGAAGGTGAGCTTCAGCGTGTGCGTGGGTGTGGCGGCGAAGCCCGATCGTGCGAGGAACGGCAGGGCTACCGGCGCGCCGAGGACGGCACCGGCGAACGTGCGGCGACTGATCAAAGGCGTTCCCTCGTTCCCCGGGCAGGCCTATTGGCTGGCCAAACACTTATTCGGCGGCCCGTTTTTTCTCGGCCGCGGATTGATCGCGAGGATGTCCCCGGTCACGGCGCCCGTCAATCATGCCTTACAGGCGGCATCCAAGATCCGGTGACAGTTGTCGCCTCGATTCCATGCTCTCATCTGGTGGCGCACCGTTAGTCCATCGCTCGTTCGCTTGCGTGACATGCTCCTAGGTTGGACTTCCGTGACGTAACCGAGATGCGAAGGTCGGCCTTTCCAAAGCGGCGCAGAGGGTGTCGGACGGCAACGGCTCACGATCGTAGACGTCGAGCACCGCGGTTCGGGTCAAGCCGTCGAAGCCGAGGCCGTGACAGGTGAACCCGTCGAGCAACCGCTTAATCGAGGGCGGCTGTCGTGCCGGGGTTTAGGTACAGCTCGCCGGTTGCATTCTCCGAAGCGGACCGGCAGCTTACGGCCAAACTACGTCACGTCGGATCGCCAGCACGCGCAGAACCGGAAATTCGGCTTAGCGCCCATTCCGGTCGTGCAAGTGACCGCAGTGCCATCCCAGGAACGGACATTCTGCGTCGAGCCAGCCCGGACCGTCAGCCGCTGCCAAGCGCCCGGCATCACATTCCCCATGCCAAGCCGCGCACAGGACCAAGGACCGTACCCCGCCGTCCGTTTCTGCTGGCTCGCCGGTCCAGGACCGGTCGTGCGATTTGCCGCCAGATCCGGTCGACCGCTTCAGACCCACTGCAGCCAAATGCGCTCTTACCGCGCGACCTGCGACGGCGTCTTAATCGAGTCGGGAAGCGATTGCGTGCGCCTTCTGTCGTGAGCTGCTCAAGAGGCGACTTGGTCGACCTGCATACGTGATCGCTCGGCGAGCGCCAAAGCCGTCGCTGCGAGCATGATACACATACCCGATGCCTCCGCCCATCCGAAAGGCTCGTATGCGTAGATGACGCCGATCGCGACCGCGATCACCGGGCTAACGAAGGCGTACATGCCGGCGCGGAACGCGCCCCAATCCCGCACCAGCCAGAGGAAGATCGAGAAGGCGATCAGCGAGCCGCCGATCACCATCACGCCGAGGCAGATGAGCACCCGCCCATCCCACAGGGCGGCGAAGTGACTCGGATCGTAGCCCTCGAGGAGCAAAGAGACAGGCACGAGGCCGATTGCGCCGATAAGCGTCTCCCAGAAGGCGAGAACCAGAGGGGGCATCGTCTGCGTCAAGGGCCGGCTGATCACAGAGCCCCAGGCGTAGCAGGCCGTACCGACTGCTACCGACGAAAGGGCAAGCACCGCGGTGGCCCCGTCTTGCGCGGCCCCGGCGCGGCCTGAGAACAGGAGCACGAGCCCGACGACGCCGAGTCCGATCGCGCCGACCCGACGCGCGCTGAGGTGCTCCTGGCCGTAGAGAGAACCGATAAACGCGAGGAAGATCGGCATCAGCGACAGATTGACGATCGCCGACAATCCACTCGGGGCATGTGCGACACCCCAGAACATGAAGCTGTAGCATCCGGTCGTGATGAGGAGAGAGGCGGCGACGATCCGGCCGAACGCCGGGATGCGCAGTGGCAGGCGCCGTATGCGTAGGATGAAGAGGAAAAGGACGCCGGAGAGGAGGAAGCGCGCCGTTGCGAGGAAGATCGGCGGCACGGTCTGCACAGCGATCTTCGTCGGCAACCACGTCACCCCCAAATCAGCGCCATAACGCCGAAGGCTACAAGGCGGCTCACGCCGGATTGCTTCCGATACTCATGTGGAACTCATCGCCAGCAACTCATGACAAGCAGCGGTGCAATCCTGATGGCCGTAGAGCGACGACGGACCGCGCCTGGGACCGCGATCAGAAGGCGTCGCAGGATGTAGGCGCCCGTGGCGCGGCGCTCCCGCTCAGGCCTCCCGGTACCATTCGGGCAGGAACGACAGGTCGTTGTCCCAGCCGCTCTGCGGGGCGACGAGCTTGGCGCCAGCGGCCGAGACCTTCGCCCGGTGGATCAGCGGCAGCACGTTCTCGGAGACCGCGAGGTCGTTGCACTTGATGAGAAGCGCCGCCCGCTTGACCGGGTCGAGCTCGCTCTGGGCGGCGTTGTAGGCTTCGTCGTAGGCGGCGTTGCGCCAGCGCACGACGTTGCGGCCCTGCCACTTGTTGGCCTGCGCCGCGACTTCCCACGAAACGTACTGGAGCAGCCAGATCGCCGGATCGGCCTGCGTCATGTTGTTGGTGTACATCTCCATGTCGGCGTAGAAATGCGGGTAGGTGTCGGGGTTCGCCGGGTCGGAGGAGAAGAACACCGAGCCGGTCACCGATTTCAGCTCGATCTCGATGCCGGCCTTGGCGGCCGCCTGCTTGATGATCGCCTGGGTCTTCTGGCGTGGGGCGTTGATCGAGGTCTGGAAGACCAGCTTGAGCTTCTTGCCGTCCTTGGCGCGGATGCCGTCGGAGCCCTTCTTCCAGCCGGCCCCGTCGAGGAGCGCGTTGGCGCGTGCCGGGTCGAAGGCGAAGCTCGTGTTCTTGGAGACGAAGCGGTCGGGGCCGTTGACCGTGTTGGCGGTGGGCTTGCCGGTGCGGCCGTAGATGTAGGTCTGGATCGACTTGCGGTCGACCAGCAGGTTCATCGCCTGGCACACCTTCGGGTCGGAGAAGGCGGGGTGCTTGGTGGTGATCGAGGCGCGCTCGCCGTCGACCTCGACGTTCGGGTCGGTGGCGTTGAGGAGCAGGAACTCCAGGTTGCCGCCGTAGATCACGTCGACCCGGCCCTTGCCGTCCGTCTCCAGGCGCTTGAGCACCTCGTCCTCGACTTGGAGGTTCCAGGCGTAGTCGTACTCGCCGGTCTGGAGCACGGCGCGGGCGGCCGAGACCGCGTCGCCGCCGCCCTTCATCTCGATGGTGTCGAAGTAGGGCCGGTTCGGCAGGTGATAAGCGGGGTTGCGCTCCCCGCGGACGATGTCACCGGGCCGGAACTCCACGAACCGGTACGGGCCGGTGCCCACGGGGGCGAGGTTCTGGGGCGCATCCCGGGACTTGGCGCCGCTGTAGGGGCCGAACAGGTGCTTGGGCAGCACCATGCCGACGATGCCCACGAAGGCGTCGCACCAGTAAGGCGTGGGCTTGTCGAACAGCACCCGGACGCTCAGGTCGTCGATCTTCTCGACCTTGCAATCCTTGTAGGAGCCGGCCGTCACAGCCGCGGTGGCGGGGTCCCGGGCGTACTCCCAGGTGAAGACGAGGTCGTCGGCGGTCAGCGGCTTGCCGTCGTGCCATTTCACGCCGGGCTTGAGCGTCCAGACCACCGAGCGGCCGTCGGCGGCGAGCGCCCCGTTCTCCTTGGACGGGATCGTGGCGGCGAGCACGGGTGTGAGGTTGCCGTCCGCGTCCCAGGCGGCGAGCGGCTCGTAGAAGATCCGCGAGGCCTCCTGGTCCTTGGTGCCGATGGCGAAATGCGGGTTGATCAGCGTCGGCGCCTGCCACCAGAGGAGTCGCAGGAGGCCGCCACCGCCGGGATTAGCCGGCTTGTAGCCGGACCGGGTATCGGCCGCCATCGCGACCCCGTTCCCGGCCAGCATCAGTCCAGCCATGGGTGCGGTGAGGCCGACAGCCACCATCCGCTGCACGAAGGCGCGCCGCGACAGGCGGCCGTCCTTCACCCGGCTGATGAGGCCTTGCAGATCCCGCTCGTCCATGAGTTCACCCCTGATCCCCGCCGCGCAGCGCGTAGTGTGATCATTGCGTCAATTCGTGCCCCGTGTAGTCGATCTTGCCGTCGGCGCCCTTCTTCCACTCGTACATGACGTAGTCGGGCCGGGTGATGTCGCCTTTCTTGTCGTAGGCGATCTCGCCGATCACCGTCTGCGTCGGCTTGCCCTGGTGTAGCCACTCGGCGAGCTTCTTGCCGTCGCTGGAGGCGGTCTCGGCCATCGCCTTCGCCAGAACCTGCACGGCCGCGTAGGAGTAGAGCGTGTAGGCCTCGGGATCGATGCCCTTGGCCTTGAACGCGGCGACCGCCGCCTTGGCGTTCGGGTTCTTGCGGGCATCAGGCGAGAAGGTCATCAGCGTGCCCGCCGCGCCTGGCCCGGCGATCTGGACGAACTCTTTGTCGGTGATGCCATCACCGCTCATCATCGGCGCCTTCAGGCCCTGGTCGCGCATCTGCCGGATGATCAGCCCGGCCTCGGTGTGCAGGCCGCCGAAGTAGACGGCGTCTATGTCGGCCGATTTCAGCTTGGAGACGAGGGCCGAGTAGTCCTTCTCGCCCGGGTTGATGCCCTCGTACATCGCCTCCTTGCCGCCCTTGGCCTTGAGCGCCTTCAGGGTCTCGTCGGCGAGGCCCTTGCCGTAAGGCGACTTGTCGTGGACGAACGCGATCTTCTTGCCCTTGAAGTACTCGGCCAGGTAGGTGCCGGCCACCGCGCCCTGCTGGTCGTCACGGCCGCAGGTGCGGAACGTGTTCCACATGCCGCGCTCGGTGAACTTCACATTCGTGGAGGCGGGGGTGACCTGGATGATGCCGGCGTCGAGATAAACGTCAGACGCCGGGATCGACACGCCCGAGTTGAAGTGGCCGACCACCATCTTCACGCCTTCGCTGGCGAACTTGTTTGCGACCGACACGCCCTGCTTGGGATCGCCGGCATCGTCACCGATGACGGCGACGAGCTTCTGGCCATTGATCCCGCCGGCCTTGTTGATGTCGTCCACTGCCTGACTGGCGCCGTTCTTGATTTGGGCGCCGAACGCCGCGTTGGGTCCGGTAATCGCACCGACGATGCCGATCTTGACCTGAGCCTGCGCTGAGCCGACCATCAGGAGGCCGAGGATACCGGCCAGTATAGAAGCGCGCATTTCGATCCCCCTGGTATCGCCCTGAGGCGTCACACGCGCCAGCCTGCAAGATCGCGGCCGACGGGGACAAAGCGTCGATATCCAGAAGCCCGGGCCATCTCCCTCCCGCACACGACACCGTCGCCCGCTCATCCCAGTGGATGCACCCTCGCACCCCTACGGCAGCCATTGCGCACGTGCTCCTGTCCGGGTGGTCTTCGCGGGGCGGCACCGCCTGACGCCGCCACGAACAACCCGGCCGCCGGCGGCATTACTGGCCGGGGATGTGACGCGCCAGCGCGGCGTGGTTCGCGACGCGCGATGGCCAGGGTCCGGCATCAGGCTGTCGCGGCCCCTGGGATGATCGGTGGCATTCGACGTGCGCCTACCCAGTCCCGCCGCATGGGCCTCAGGACCAACAGGGCCAGGCCGGCTGTCAGCAAATCGAAGCCGATCGCGATGCTGAACACCGGCACCCAGTTGCCGGCCGCATCGTGGATCAGGGCTGCGACTGGGCCGCCGAGCAGAGAGCCCACGCCCTGCGCCATGTACAGAAAGCCGTAATTCGTCGTGGCGGACTTGGTGCCGAAGGTGTCGGTGAGGAGCGAGGGGAACAAGGAGAAGATCTCGCCCCAAGCGAAGAACACCACCCCGGACAGTAGAGCAAAGGCGTAGGCGTTCTGTTGGTAGTAAAGCAGCAGGCAGATCGCCAGCGCCTCGCCCGCGAAAGCCAGTGTCATCGTCAGTTCGCGGCCAATATGGTCGGAGACCCAGCCGAAGAAGGGCCGCGTCAGACCGTTGGTCACCCGGTCGAAGGTCAGCGCGAACGGCAGAGCCGCGAACCCGAACACCAGCGCGTCGGCGACCCCGAATTCCCGCGCAAAGGCGGCGAAGTTGGCGGTGACCATGAGGCCGCCGGTCGACATCATCGTCATCATGGCGAACATCAGCCAGAACAGGGGCGTGCGCAGCATCGCGCCGGGTGCGGTATCTGCCGCCGCAGTCGTGACGTGGGTGGCTTCGGAGGCGGGGATCTCGTCGGCGCGAGGCGCCCGCAGGCCCAACGCGGCCAGCATGCCGATACCGCCGAGGATAAGACCGAAATCGAACAGGGTCGTCCGGAATCCGGCGGTCTGCATCATGTCGGAGATGGGGAACGTCGTGATCATCGCGCCCATGCCGTAGCCTGCCGCGACGAGGCCAGCGACGAAGCCGCGACGATCCGGGAACCAGCGCACCATCAACCCGACGATCCCGACGTAGACGATACCAGTTCCCAAGCCACAGAGCAGGCCGTAGGTGGCGTAGAGGCCCAGCAGCGAATGCGCGTAGGACGCCGCAACCCAACCGAGGCCGGACAGCGCAGCGCCCAGCGCGATCATCAGCTTGGGGCTGAAGCGGTCGATCAGGTAGCCTTGCACCGGTGAGAAGGAGGTCTGCAGGACGATCACCAGCGTGAACGTGACCTGCACGGCGGCGAGCGAGGCGTTCGTCACCCCCTGAAACGGTTTGGCGAACAGCGTCCAGACGTACTGTGGGCTCGAGATCGTCATCATGACGATCAGCCCGAGGCCGAGCTGCAACCAGCGGCGCCGACTAAGCGTGTCCATAATCCACTCCCTGTGAAGGAGGACCCGCAAGATCCGTGCATCTCTTAGCCGCCATGGTGTCACACGGTCTGAGCGCGACCTTGTACCGGTTGAGATGCGTACGCACGCGCTCCATTGTAGACACGTCGGAGAACCGTCATGCGCCTCGCCGTGATCGCCGCCGTTCTCTGCGCTCTCATCATTCCGGCGCGACAGGCGCCGGCTCAGCCGGCGAGCACGGAGGTCGACGTCGCTCTCGTCCTCGCAGTCGACGTGTCGCTCTCGATGGATCCCGAGGAACAGCGGGTGCAGCGCGACGGCTATGTCGCCGCATTCCGATCCGAGGCGGTCCGGGCGGCGATACGTCAAGGCCTCATCGGCCGCATCGCCGTCAGCTACGTCGAGTGGGCGGGAACCGGCAGCCAGTACGTGGTCGTGCCTTGGACGGTGATCGGCACGGCTGCCGAAGCCAACGGCTTCGCCGATCAGCTCACACATGCGCTCCCAACGCGCGCTGTCTGGACCGCGATCGCGGCGGCTCTCGACTTCTCGGTTGAGCTCCTGCGCGAGGCTGGGTTCGAGGCCACACGACGCGTCATCGACGTATCCGGCGACGGCCCGAACAATCAGGGGCGCCCGGTCACACAGTCCCGAGACGAGGCGGTGGCGGCGGGCTTCATCATCAATGGCCTGCCGCTGATGATCAAGGCGCCGACCGGCCCCTACGACATACCCGACCTCGACCTGTACTATCGCGATTGCGTCATCGGCGGGCCCGGTGCCTTCATGGTGCCGGTGCGCGACAAGGCAGAGTTCGCCACCGCGATCCGCACCAAAATCGTGCGGGAGGTCGCCGATGCAGCGGGGCCTGCACCGCAGATCCTTCCAGTGCAGGCGTTCAGTCGCGCCCGCTGCGAGGCCACGGGACGTTACAGCGGGTACGATCTCAATGATCCATGAAGGGGTGCGGCCACTCGGACACTGCTGAGAAACTGTGAACTCACCACGGCCGAGGCTGAGCACTCACGGTCCATGATGATCTGCGGGAGCAGATGCGGCTAACCTCAAGCGAGCGTGTGCGCACCCGGCACAGTCAGAACTTCGCCTGCTATCGCTTTGGCCGACAGGTAGGTCGTGGACGTATTGGCTGAGCGCCGTGTGCGGCACCGTCGGCAGTGTCGGCCACCTGGTCGGCATCTTGCCTGACGAGGATGTCAGGCAGAGGTCGATCATGCTCATCCGATGCGGCTACACCGTCGCTCTCGACACGTTCGGTCGCACGCCGATGGTGCTGTTGCTCAACGTGCGCCCGGAGCGGCAACTTGACCTGCGCAGCCGCGAAGCCATCACCTTCGACCCGCCGGTACCGGCCAGGCAGTTCCACGACCCATTCGGCAACGTCGCGACGCGCATCCTCGTCCCGGGCGGCCGCATCACCATGTCGGCGGACTTTCAAATCGAAGATCAGGGCCGGCCGGACGACCACGCGCCGGACGCCCGCCAGATGCCGGTCCACGACCTCCCAGACGAGGTCCTGCCGTTCCTGCTCGGTTCACGCTACTGCGACACCGACAAGCTCGCACAGACCGCCTGGAACCTGTTCGGAGGTACGCCTGAGGGCTGGCCGCGCGTCCAAGCCATCGTCGACTACGCGCACGGTCGGCTGCGCTTCGACTACATGCAGGCCGACGCCACCCGCAGCGCCTTCGACGGCCACGCCCAGCAGGTCGGTGTTTGCCGCGACTTCGCTCACCTAGCCATCACCCTGTGCCGGTGCATGAACATCCCGGCACGCTACGCCACCGGCTACCTCGGCGATATCGGTGTGCCGAAGGACCCGGCGCCCATGGATTTCTCCGCTTGGTTCGAGGTGTACTTGGACGGGCCGGCAGGACCGCGCTGGTACACATTCGACGCCCGACACAACCGCCCGCGGATCGGGCGCATCGTCATGGCCTATGGCCGAGATGCAACCGATTGCGCGATCACGACCAGCTTCGGCCCTGCACCCCTGGCGGGGTTCATTGTGCACACCGAAGAGGTTGCGAGGTAAGGTCCCTGCGATGGGCCTATCACCCTCGGCCGGCAAAGGTGCGCTCCCATCTGTCGAACGAAGGTACGATGCGTTAAGCGCCGACGGTCGAGAACGAATTCAGACGTCCATGTCGTGCTCGGGGTCGCGCAGGTCGGCTTCGGTTGCGCGCCAGATCTCTCTGCCGGCGTCCATGAGGATCACGGCGCGGGGGAAGGCCATGGGCGGGTTGTTGCTGGCGGCCTGAAACCGTGCGGTCTCGTATGCCTGGGTGGCGAGATCCTCGGCATCGCGCCGATCCCTCGCCTTCGTCAGGTCGCGCTCGTCAAGCACGTCACCACCTTGGGCTGCCGACATGAGCTTGTAGCTATAGGGCACGGCGTCTCCAATCTTTGAAAACTGCCATCGGGCAGACTTTTGCTCAAGCAGCTTTGGCCGTGCGTGCTTTCACGCACGATGCCCCTGAGGGATGGCCAGATGCAGCAGCGGTGCGCGCGGATAGCTGGCGGGCGGAGGCGTAGATAGGCGCAGGCTGACCGGGAGGCAGACCGTCAGGTGAGGGCGGACGTCCTTCTGGTACGGCGCTTCAGTACATCGCCGGGTCGGGACTGGCGCTTGGGTGCGCCATGGTCTTGCTCATGGTCGCCCCTACCGGGAAATTGAGGTTGATGCCGCGCGGCGGGATCGGCTTGGTGAACCACTTGTCATAGAGCGCCTTGCCCTCAGGGCTGGTATAGAGCTTGGCGGTCGCCGCATCGGCGACCTTCTTGAAGGCCGGATCGTCCTTTCTCACCATGATCCCGTAAGGCTCTGGACGAGAGAGTGCGTCCGACGAGATCCGGTAGGCGCCCGGTTCTTTCGAGGAGGCGATCAGCGAGGCGAGCAGCACGTCGTCCATGACATAGGCGGCCGCACGCCCGTTCTCCACCATCAGCCACGCCTCGCCGTGATCCTTGGCCTGCAAAACCGTCATGCCAAGGTTCCGCGACATGTTGACCTCAAGGGTCTGCACGATGTTGGTCGATCCCGGGATCGACACGACCGTCCTGCCTTTCAGATCATCGATCTTGTCAATGTTCGCGGACTTCTTGGAGGCGAACCGCGTTGCCGTGAGGAAGTGGGTGTTCGTGAACCAGACCTGTTTCTGACGCTCCGCATTGTTCGTGGTCGAGCCGCATTCGAGGTCGATCGTGCCGTTGGCCATGAGCGGGATGCGAGTAGAAGCGGTCACTGGCACCAGCTTGACATCCAGCTTGGATAGATTCAGCTCGGCTTTGACCGCGTCCGTAATCTTGTAGCAGATGTCCATCGCGAACCCGGCCGGCTTCTGATCGCCGTCAAGATACGAGAAGGGGATCGACGCATCCCGATAACCGATGGCGATCTCGCCGCTTTGCTTAATCTTCTTCAGCGTACCGTCGAGCTCCTCACCTGCGGCGGCATGAGATCCCAAGAAGAGAATCGTCGACAGTATTAGCCAGTTCCTGCGCGCCATGACGGTCCTCCGGTCATACCGTGAGCCGCGGTACTGAGCGGCCTGAAACACGCACCGCACCCACGCGGCTACGGCACGGGAGCAAGTGGCTGACCCTGGGCAATTTCCGCGCCGCTTTCGGTCCCGCTCCAGTACACACGACCGGCGGACGACGAGCTGAGTTGATGTGGTTCGAACGCTCGGTTGGCTGCAGCGAGATCTGGGTCAAGACCGCCGGATATTTGTGAACAGCGGCAGGCCCACCTGCATTCCGGCGAGATCTGCACGGTAGGCCGTCGGCTGGAGGTACGAACCCAAGGGTAGGAACGGCACGTCCTCAAACGCCTGGACTTGAATTTGCCGCGCAATCTCAAGCCGCTCGGCTTGGTCCGCGGCGTCTATCCAGGATTGGCGTTGGTTCTCGAGCCGTTCGTCCGTGGGCCAGCCGTTCCAGGCCTTCAGCCCGGTGCCACGTAGCAGCAGGTGACCCGCTGGGTTCATCACGTCGTAGCCGCCCCAGAACGAGCCGAACACGCTCCAGCCACCTTTGTCGATTGGCTGCTGGCTTGTGGAACGCTGCACCACGCTACCCCAGTCGGTGGAGACTTCGTCGACGTTCAGGCCGAGCTGACGCATCATCTCGACGCCTACGCTGCAGATCGCGTTGATGCGCGGAACGTCCGTCGCCGTCAGGAATACGACCCGCTCGCCCTTATAGCCGGCCGCAGCGATGTCGCGCTTGAGCTTGGCGACGTCGTGCTTCCCGCTCAGCGCCTCCATACCGGAATCATTTGCCATGGGCAGGCCGGCGGGGCCAAACACGCCGACGCGGGTGTCTACAGCGGCGTTCTCGCCTGCGACCGCCTGCATGAATTCGGTCTGGTTGACGGCTCGCAGCACGGCGCGCCGGATTGCCGGGTTGTCGAAGGGCGGGTGGAGGAAATTGAAGCGCAGGACGCCGATGAGGCCCTTGTCTTCCACGACCTGGAGCTTGATCGCCCTGTTCGTGCGCAAGCTCGGCACAAGATCCATGAGCGGCTGCTCGACCCAGTCGACCTCGCCGGCTTGGAGGGCGGCGACTTGCGTGCCCGGGTCCGGGTTCGTTAGCCACTCGACTTGGTCGAAATGGGCGATGCGCGGCCCGGCGCAGAAGCTTGGCGCTCCGTCAGTCCGCGGCACGTAGCCTTCGAAGCGGCGGTACACATTGCGCGCGCCTGGCACGCGCTCGTTGGCCACGAAGCGGAACGGACCCGAGCCGACCATCTCAGTCAGGCGGGTGGTGGGCGGTGTCGCAGCCAGCCGCTCCGGCATGACGGCGGCCATGAGGTTCGTCGGCTTGGCCAAGGCGTTCGGTAAGAGCGGGAACGCGCGCTTCAGGCGAAATTCGACCGCCGTGTCGGACGGCGCTGAGAGTTCGTCGGTGGCAGCCATCAGCGCCTGGCCGAAGGAGTCGGTGCTCGCCCATCGTCGGAGACTGGCGACGACATCCCGTCCGAGAACGGGGGTCCCGTCGTGGAACTTCAACCCGTCGCGCAGGGTGAGCCGCACGCGCCGGCCACCATCCTCGACGCTCTCGCCGCCCACCATCTGCGGCCGAGGCACACCGGCGGCGTCGAGGGCGTAGAGGGTATCAAACACCATCATCACGTGGTTGCGTGTGGACGAAGGCGCTGACCAACGGATCGAGCAGGGCAAGGTCAGCGTAGGGGGTAAACTTGAGTGTTGTGGCGGCCTGTGCACGCACGAGGCTCGGCGCGGCGATGAGGGAGGCTGTGGCGCCAGCAAGAATATCGCGTCGCCTCATCAAGCGCCTCCAATCCGACGGGTGGCGTTCGTTCTGCAGATGGCATGCCAAGGAGACTGAGCAGCTGGACGGAGCGATCGACCAGGTGGATCTTGAAGCAATTGACGTCCGGTTCTGCGCTTCATCCCTTCAAAAGCTGCCGTTCCGCCTTCGGCCATATCCGGTAGACCGCTTGGCCCCCATCTCGGCAATTCAGGGGGACAGTGGAGCGCTTTCGGCCAGTTTCGGCTCCGCGAGATCAGGCGCAGACCATCTGGGTGCACGCCGGCGCTCACCCCTAGTCGCGATCCGGCGGGTATGCAGCCGCTCCCCTGGTTGGCTGAGGCGGACACTGCGCCATTGCGGCGAAGTGCTTGACACCATAAACGTAACAGAACAAGTTATGGTTATGGCAGCCAACAGCCTCCTCGCCAGCGCCGTTCAGGCTCTCTGCGTCCTCGCATGGCGAGGGGCGGAGGGCGCCAACTCTGAACTGCTGGCCAGAAGCCTGAACACCAATCCGGTCGTCGTCCGTCGCCTTCTCAAGGCCCTGGAGCACAAGGGGCTCGTTCGCCTGCGTCCAGGTCGGCATGGCGGCGTCGAACTCGTGCGTGCACCGGACGCGATCACGCTCCAGGACGTCTACCGTGCTGTCGAGCCGGAAGGGGCGCTGTTTACGCTGCGTGAGCGCCGCAATCCGCGGTGCGCCGTGCAGAAGGCGATGGTGTCCACGCTGCCACCGGTGTTCGAGGCGGCGAACCAGGCGGTCGATGGCGTGCTGCGGCAAACGACGCTCGCTGCGCTCCTCAAGGAGATACGACCATGAGCGTCATGCATCCAGAAGTCCTCCGGCGACGTCAAATCAAAACGTAGATCGTTACGTATTAGATTTGGAGCTGATGATGCGACCAAGCCCTCGGGCCTTGCGCCCCGGCAACGTGGAGAAGGTGGACCAGAACACCGACCCACTGGAACTGCCCTTCGCTCGCGCGACCCGACCGGTCCGACCGAACCAAGTCCTCGCCATCGTCTGCGTCGGCATAGTGCTAGCCAACCTCGACCTGTTTATCGTCAACGTCGCCCTGCCCGACATCGCCCAGGACTTCCCGGACGCGAGCCTGCAACAACTGTCGTGGATCCTAAACGGCTACGCCATCGTCTATGCCGCGCTGTTGGTGTTCTTCGGCCGGCTCGCCGAACGCTATCGCCGCGACGTCAGCTTCCTGCTCGGCGTCGCGCTGTTCACGCTGGCGTCGGCGGCCTGCGCGGCAGCGACGAGCGTCCTGATGCTCGTGGCGTTCCGTATCGTCCAAGCCGCCGGCGCCGCGCTGATGACGCCGACGTCGCTCGGCTTGCTCTTGGCGACCTTCTCGGCCGACCGGCGCGGTCATGCTGTCCGGACCTGGACGGCCGTCGGCGGCTTTGCCGCGGCGCTCGGTCCCGTGGTCGGTGGGCTGCTCCTGGCTTGGAATTGGCGCTGGATCTTCCTCGTCAACGTCCCCATCGGCGTGCTGGCCCTTCTCGTCGGCATCAGGAAGCTGCCGAACATCCCCGGTCACGCCGCGCGTCGGCCGGACGCCTGGGGTGCGCTGCTCGTCACGTGCGGCGTCGCAACTCTCACCTTCGGCATCATGAAGTCTGCCGAGTGGGGCTGGGCGTCGGCTGCCACCATCGCGACGCTAGTCCTTGCGTCGGCGCTCCTCGCGTTGTTCGTCGTCGATTGCCTCCGGTCGGACAACCCGCTCGTCGACCCGGCGCTGTTTCGCATCGCGCCGTTCACCGGCGCGACCTTGATCATGACTCCGTATTCCGTCGCCTTCGGCGCCATGCTGCTGTCTATCGCGCTCTGGCTGCAGGAGGGCTGGGGTTGGTCGGCGCTCAAGGCCGGCCTGACAATCGCGCCGGGACCATTCCTCGTGCCCGTCACGTCACTTTTGGTCGCGGGCAGGCTGATCGCCCGGTTCGGGCCGGCGCCCGTCGTCGGCCTCGGGATCCTCCTGTTCGCAGCGGGCCTCGCGTGGTGGGCGGTCGTGCCCGGGTTGGAGCCGAACATGCCGGCCGCGCTCGTCGGCATGTCGTTATTGGGCATCGGCGTCGGCCTGACCTTTCCGACCCTAATGGGGGCTGGCACGGCGGGACTACCCTCATCCGCATTCGCCACCGGCTCCGGGATCCTGAACATGGCGCGGCAGACCGCCCTAGCGCTGGGCGTGGCGGTCTTTGTCGCCGTGACGGGTGCGCCGGACACGCCGATCGCCCGGCTGGCGGCTTACGAGCGCGCGTGGTGGCTGATGGCTGGTTTGACGCTCGCTTGCCTCCTGCCGCTTGCGCTGCTGAGGCGACCGCATGCCACCGTCCCCTGAGACCCGTCACGCCAATCGCTGACTCGCGAACGTCAGCCGACACAACCCAGGCTACTAGCGGAACCGTTCCCGGCCCTCATTCGCGGCCTTTCGACAGGAGCCCCCATGTCCTTCTCCCTGTACGATGTCTCCGTCCCTGTGTTCATGCGCGGTCTGACGATCCTCTCAACCTTGCTCGATAAGGCGGAGGCGCACGCGTCCGAGACCGGTGAGCCGCTTGAGTCCTACCTTGAGGCTCGGCTCGCGCCCGATATGCTGACGCTGGTTGGCCAAGTGCAGCGCGCCTCCGACACTGCGAAGTTCGGCGGAGCGCGACTGACCGGCGCCCCGGCTCCTTCATTTGCGGACGATGAGACCACGTTCGACCAGCTGCGAGAGCGCTGCACGAAGACTGCCGCCTACCTCGGTACCCTCGCACCGACCACGTTTGAGGGCAGCGATACGCGGCCGGTCACTTTCGGCGGCGGCGCCAACAAGCAGACCCTGTCCGCCGATCGCTACGTCCTTCAGTTCGCTCTGCCGAACTTCTTTTCCACGTCACCACGGCCTACGACATTCTGCGGCATAAGGGCGTTCCGGTCGGCAAGCGGGACTACCTTGGTTCCTACGACGCCGCATCAACGTAGCGCTTTCGGTGTCGTCCACTGTGAATGGCAACTCGTCCGCTCACGCGAAGAGCGTGCTCCAGAGCGGTCATTCTGATTTCGGCCAGCATCTGCCGCAACGCATCACTCGCCTGAACGTCTCAGATGGGTGGTGATCCACCGTTGGGTTGCTGCCCAAAAGCCGACATTCAGCCTCGCTCACTTGGACGCCTTAAAACCGCGTAAGACCGCATCGCCGGTGTAGTGAAAGGGGCTCCCAGCACTTATCTCTTCTGTCAAAATGAGCTTAAATCCGATCGCCTCGGCCCACAATTTCCTTCAAAGATACTAACTTTCTACAGTTTTTCTAGCAGACCAGACAGTGGAGCGCCTCGCAATAGTTCACCAGATTTGTGTGAGCCGAAACGAAGGCCTTCAGCGGCGTTTCGATGTCATAGAAGTGAATGTTCGCAAGGAAGCCATAGATGGCTGCATCAATGCTGGTCGGGCTTCCTCCAAACACGAAAGTTCCCTTTGGCACCAGGTTCGCCAGAACTTGCAGGTCGGCGGTTCCGCGCACGTACGCTTCAGCTGCACTGCAGCGTCCGATTCCTGGTAGTAGTACCGTTTGAAATTGAATTCCTGAGCATTCAGAAGCTGATCTTTGGTCAATTCAGAATGTTCCCGGAGCAGTGCGTCCCGGAACGCAGGCCAGAACCTTTCATCTTTCCAGCGAGAGTAGGACATTACCCAATACAAATCGTCGAGCAAACGGTTAATAAGTTGTACTATATCCCGCTGAACTGTCGTCAGACCATCGTCGACGGTCAAGCCGTAGCGACGCGTGAGATGCGAGATGATGCTGTCACTATCCCCGATTATCTTCCCACCGTCTTCGATGTACGGAAGCTGACCACGTGGCGCCGACGACGCATCCAAAATATGCCTGTGTGTAAAAGATAATCCCGCCAGCTTCAGAAAGGCGAATACCTTGAGGCCGTAAGCGTTGTTGTCGGCGACACCGAACAGACCTGGATACGAGTAGAGAGTGATCATGCGCCTTCTCCTTCGTGACAGGCTAGCTTAGCGAAACGCTTCCGAGCTTGTACCGGACTCTCCAGAGCGTTCCTTCAGCCCCGTCCTGTTAGTCTGCCATCCAACAATCTATCGGCTATCGGTGCTCACATCCTCGAGCGCCCTTTGCTAGACCTTGGCCGACCATCAGTCCTTACGAGCGGCATGTTGACGGCAGGTGGCCAACCAAAATGAAGCCAATATAGCCTCTCGATAGCCCGTAGGCGAAAACGTCGGATTGCGATCGGTGACAGAACTTCTGCATCCAGCAGATCAGCTTGGCTCAGAGATGGCGGATAGGCAAATTACGAGTGGCACCCTATAAAATATTCGATGTGCCGCCGAATTCGGCCGGAACAGGGCATAAGCCGAATGACCTCTAATCCTAATCTGAGCGGCCGAAGCAAGCTTGTTCAACCGCCGCCAGGGCGGCCCCGGTTATTCCGTGACCCGTTAAGTTGGTTCGCGGGTTGGCGATCCATACGTAGCAAAATCGTGGCTGTCGCGATCGCTCTGATCGTTTTTATGCTAGCAACCTCTATCGTTTCAATGCTTATGTCAGCGACCGTCAGCATCCTTCTTGAGGAACTGACAGGCCGGTACATACCCGCATATAGTCACCTAGCGCGTGCGAATGTGCGATCGCTTGAGCGTGCGTTGGCACTGAGGCGAATGGCTGTCGCCAGGATGCAAGTGCCGCCTGATGATGACGGCTACAAAATCCAGCTGCGGATCGCTACCGAAAAGGGTACGCAGGTTGCGCTTGAGGCCGGCGAAGCGCGAAAGCTTATCAACGCCATCATTGATGACAAGCGCACACCGTCGGACAACGCTGCCCTCGGGCGATTGGACGCCCGCATTGAGAACGCGACCTCTGAGCTTCTTCAAGAAATCTCAGCGGAGGATAACAAACTAGTCCAACGACTCGATGCGAACGATTTCGCGGAAGCTCGTCAATCAATGGTCCGCATCGATCTGATGCGTGATCAATTCATTCGTAGAATTGATGAAATTAGGTCGGATATGCTCGCGCAGGTAGATGCGAGTTCTTCCAATGTAATTCGAGATCAGCGTCGCGTTCTCGTGACCTCTGTGGTTGTCAGCCTTCTCGCTGCATTTCTTGGGATTGGCGTGGCGATGATGGTCGCTAGCGGCATTACTCGCCCGGTTAGAGAACTCTTGAAAGGCACGCGTGAGGTGGAGCTAGGCCACCTCGACGGTCGGATTAATGTGTCCACTTCGGACGAAATCGGCGAGCTGTCAGCCGCCTTCAATACGATGCTCGATCAGCTTCGAAGGACGAGACACGCCAGAGAGACTTTCGGCAGGTACATTGATCCGAAGGTGGCAGAAAGACTTATCGACTGGTCGGAGGCAGCCGCCCCCGACGGCCAGAGGCGCGTTATGACGGTGATGTTCTGTGACATGAAGGGCTTCACGTCGTTATGTGAGGGGATGACGCCGCAGGGGTTAGTGAAGGTCCTCAACCTCTTCTTGTCGACGATGTCGGCTTCGATACGTGAGAGTGGTGGCATCGTCGACAAGTACATAGGCGACGCGATAATGGCCTATTGGGGCTCTCCATTCGTAGACGATGCGGAGCAGGCGTCCTTGGCCTGCGCTGCTGCCCGCGCGATGGTGCAGCAGTTGCCCACGCTGCGGCAACAATTTCCAGAGTTGCTCGGCTTGCGGCACATGCCCGGCGAGCTCGACATACGGATCGGGATTGCGACCGGCGAGGTCCTTGCGGGTAGTATCGGATCCGAGTTGATGATGAGCTATACCGTGATGGGCGATGCAGTTGTTCTTGCTTCTCGACTTGAGAGTCTGAATAAGGCTTATGCGACCCGCATCCTCGTTGCGGATCGCACTGCAAATATGGCGCGTGACATCTTTGAATACAGAGAAGTTGATCGCGTAATCGTGTACGGTCACGAGTCCCAGACCACGATCCACGAACTGCTCGGGAAGTCTGGAGAGCTGTCGGCTGCCCAAGAGGCAACACAGACGGCGTACGCCTCGGGCTTGGAAGCTTACAGGCAGCAACGTTGGGAGGAGGCGCGGGAGGCTTTCGAAAATGTGCAGGAGGCCGTCCCAGGAGATGGGCCGTCGCGTGTACTCTTGTCTCGCATCAAGGATCTTGAGACCAGATCGCAGTCTAGCGCTTGGGATGGCTCCTGGAGAATGGACAAGAAATGAGAGCAGCTTGGCTGCTTGGGCAGCTAGAACCGTCACCGTCCGACTCTTTAGTGAGCGCCTCAAGGCGCGGGGTGCGCGTGGGCGACACCAACGTTGCAGACCTGCGCTTCTACGTTGCGCCGACCCGAAGATAGAGTCTGCGTCGTCATTCGGGCCTTGTGGAAGCGGCTGCACTGCTTTTGATGTTGTGGACGGCTCTCCTCCCGCCTGCGGTAGTCATACAGGCTGAGCCGAAGGGAGAGCGTCGATGGCAACGATTGTGACGATTGGGTTGGATATCGCCAAATCCGTGTTCCAGATCCACGGGATCGATGCAGCCGGCGCGGTGGTGGTGCGCCGGAAGCTGTCGCGGGGCCGCGTACTGGCGTACTTCGAGGCTCTGCCGCGCTGCGTGATCGGCTTGGAGGCGTGCAACACTTCGCATCACTGGGCTCGCGAACTGACTGCATTGGGTCATGACGTGCGGCTGATGCCGGCGCAGTACGTGAAGCCCTACGTCAAGCGGGGTAAGACCGACGCTGCCGATGCCGAGGCGATCTGCGAGGCGGTGACGCGGCCGACCATGCGCTTTGTCGCGGTCAAGACGCCCGAGCAGCAGAGCGTGATGATGCTGCATCGGGTGCGGCTGATGCTGAACCGGCAGCGCACTCAGCTCTCGAACGCCCTGCGGGCTCACATGGCGGAGTTCGGCGTGGTAGCTCCGGTCGGGCGCATGGGACTGGAACGCCTGCTTTCGATCGTCGCCGACTGCGCAGATAAGCGCATCCCCACCGACGCGCGAGTGTGCTTGGAGATGCTGGTGCGCCAGCTCGCTGTGGTGAAGACGCAGGTCTTGGAGAATGACCGCCGCCTCCGTGAGAGCGCCAGAGCCACTGAGGTCGGCCGCCGGCTGATGGCCATCCCCGGCGTCGGTCCGCTGCTCGCCAGCGCCTTCGTCGCGAGCGTGCCTGACCCTCAAGTGTTCAAGACGGGCCGCGACCTTGCGGCCTGGATCGGGCTGGTACCCAAGCAGAACTCGAGCGGCGGCAAGGAGCGGCTCGGTGGCATCTCGCGGGCGGGCAACGGCTATCTGCGTCAGATGCTCGTGGTCGGCGCGATGGCGGTCATCCGCCAAGCGCAACGGCGCGGCACCCGGCGCGCGTGGCTGCTTCAGTTGCTGGCCCGGCGCGCCACCAAGGTCGCGGCGGTCGCCTTGGCGAACAAGACCGCGCGGATGGTCTGGGCGCTGATGACGAGCGGAGAAGTCTACCGCGAGCCGGCCGTGGCGGCGGCGTAGAGATCCGGCGGCCGGGGAGCGGCGCCGACGAGGTTGGGAAGGGCGAACAGGAGCTGATGCACGAAGCCGGTCGATACCGCCGGAACAGGAAAACCCAGTCTGGCCGATGCACTTCGAGTGCGTGCTTTTGGTCGGGACCTGATCCGCGCGAAAGGCATCATGGCCAGCGGCGCATGTGAGAGCCGCACCACAGGCCGAACACATGGCCGCACCGACCAGCAGATTGCAGCAGCCTCAAAGAAACCCCTTGCCAACGGAGAGCCGTCCACACACGGCTAGCAGCCGCCCATTTCGACCGGTCAAATTAATCTGAACCAGACGTTCCATGCTTCTGCAAAGGGTCGATAGGAGGTCGTCCGCTTTTCCGGCACATCTGCTCCGAAGCAGCCATTCCGCTTACGGCCAGATCCAGCCGGCCGCTGAGCGCCTATGGCCGCAATGATCGATGACCACACCCGGAAGCGGACGCTGCTGTATCTGTGTTTCGGACCCGGATTATGCCGTGAGCGCCAGCGGAGACGGCGCTCCGCAGCAGACATTCGGTTACATTAGGCTGATCGTCGCTTTCTGGTCGGCCTCTGCGTTCGAAGCATCGGCCTTTTAGGTCCCGAAACCTTGGCCAGCCTTCCTATACTCGGGCCGCGGTGGTGCGAAGATATCGAGGACCCGCGCCCCCTCCGGCCCCGCTTTCATCGTGTGTGGAACGCCGCCCGGCGTCCGCCAGAAGTCACCCTTCTTCACGGCAATCTCCTCATCGCCCTGGACTCGGACCGCCGTGCCTTCGAGTAGCACACCCCACTGCTCCTCAGGGTGGTGGTGCATCGTCCCAGCACAATTCGGTTCAAGTGACACGATCGACAGCATCGCCTGTTCACCCGCGAAGATGCGCGTGGTCAGTCCAGACGCAAGCTCACGCAGTAGGCCGTCCGTTGGGTTGTCGAGACTATGAAATTCATCGGCTTGGCGCATGATTGCCTCCTTGCAGTAAGAGCCGCGCGAAGATGGGGCGGACAGATGTTCAGAGATTGATGCTTAGCCAAACGCAGGTGACGCGTTCAGTTTTGTCTGATACAACTCCATCAGAGCAGTTCTCACCGTGAGGCGTGTCGTCAGTCAACGGTCTCGGACCGCGCGATTTGCCTGAAGGTGTGTGCTAGCAGCTCTCCGTCAGTCGTTCTGAGCTCAGAAGTGTGGACCGGCGCGCGTCTCAAGGCGCGGTCACCTTGCCGTATCGACCATCGTACCGGCCCTCGCGGATCATCTGCAGGACCTCAGCTTCGCGCCGCTCCTGGGCGCGCACCGCCTCGATGAGGCTCGGCGCGATGGTTGGCGGGAACGTCACCACGCCATCCTCATCGCCGACGACCACATCGCCTGGATTGACCGTCCAGCCTCCGATCGAGACAGGGACGTTGATCGCACCGGGACCAATCTTGTAAGGGCCGCGATGGATTGCGGCTCGCGCGTAACAGGGGAAGTCCGACGTCTTGAAGGCGTTCGCGTCGCGAACAGCACCATCGATGACGAAGCCTGCCGCTCCAAGGCTCTCGGCGATGGCCTTCATGATGTCGCCGACGAGGGCGCGGCTGATATCGCCACCGCCGTCGACCACGACCACGTCGCCGGAGCGGACCAAGTTCAGAGCTTGATGGATCGCCAAGTTGTCGCCGGCACGAACCCGTACCGTAAGCGCGGTGCCGACAAGCTTGCCACTGCGATGAAAAGGACGCAATCCGACGATGCCGGGCAAGCGATCGAGGTTGTCGCTGATCGTCGGTGTGGCGGCCGTCCGTAACGCCTCGATGATCGACGGATCCACGGCAGGCGGTAGCGGATTATGATCGATATTTGACATGTCTGAGTTTCTTTTCAGCTTCGTCAGAAGATCATGCACCCTAAATCAACTTACATGGCTTCAGCGCCGGATCGCCTCAGATGCGAAGGCATGGCGGGGAATCCACACGAACCCATCGCCGATCTCCAGCGCAGCATGACCGCGTCGTTCGGCGCATGTGATAGGGCAGGCTTGTTCCCGACGGCGCCGATGGTCAGTTTCGGCATGTAGGCGCCGGCAGCATTGATGGATTGGAGCGCTCGACCCTCCAAGCGAAGCCTTATCTGCGCACCTATTGCGGCGTCCATGTCAGACTGCCACGGTCGTCGCAGCTGGCGCGGGATGAGCCATGCGGTCGCTGAGGAGCGCGGCGATCAGTGCGGCGATGAAGGCTGCGCCGGCCATGGCGGCAAGTGCCGCCGAGAAGCTTCCGGCCCAGTCGCGGATCACGCCGGTCATCCAAGGTCCGACCAAGCCGCCAAGCTGGGCCAGCGTGTTGATGAGGGCGATGCCTGCGGCGCGCGCTCCGCCTGAGAGAAAGTCGCCGGTCAAACTCCAGAAGATGCCGAGCCCACCCCAGATGCCCGCGGCGGCGAAGCAAAGGCTCACGAAGCTGATGGTGTTGTTCGGTGCGTAGGCACTGCCGAGAAGGCCGATGCCACCCAAGGCCAACGAGGCGGCGAGATGCCACTTGCGTTCCCGTGCGCGGTCGGAGTGGCGAGCCCAGAGCAGCATCGCGGCACCTCCGCACAAGAACGGCAGCGCCGCTATCAGGCCGACCTGGACATCGGACAAGCCCCCGAACCCTTTGATGATCTGCGGAAGCCACAGCAAGACGCCGTAGAGTGCCGTCAGGAAGCAAGTGAATAGGGCGGCCAGTGCCCAGACGCGTCCCAGCCGCACGACCTGCCAGAATGCAAGGTCGCCGTGGGTTGCCGTGCCGGTCTGCTCGTCGCGCAGGCGCCGTGTCAGCCACGCCTTCTCGTCAGCCGGCAGCCAAGCCGCCGCCTCCGGTTGCTCCGTAAGCCAGATCAGGACGGCTCCCCCAGCAGCACGGCCGGCGCAGCCTCCAGGAGGAACATCCATTGCCAGCTGCGCAGGCCGAGGACCTCGGGCATGTATGTCAGGATCGCACCCGATAATGGTGACCCGACCACCGAGGCGAGCGCTGTCGCCGCGACCACGCCCGAATTGGCCTTCGACCGATGCTCGATCGGGAACCATTGCGTGAGGTAGTACACGACGCCGGGCAGGAATCCGCCCTCAGCGACACCGAGGAGGAAGCGGAGAACGTAGAAGCTCGTCTCGCCTTGGACGAAGGCCATGCAGCCCGAGACCAGTCCCCAGCTGACGAGGATGCGGGCAATCCAGACGCCGCGCCAACTCTGTGCAGGATGAGATTCGAGGGCACTTCGAACAGGGCATACCCGACAAAGAAGATGCTGGCACCGAACCCAAATGCGGTGGCGCTCAGACCGAGATCGGCGTTCATGCGCAGAGCCGCGAAACCGATATTGACCCTGTCGAGGTAATTGACGACCAAGAGCAGGAACAAGAACGGGATCAGGCGCCAGTAGACGCGGCGCATCGTGCGCGTTTCGATGTCGTCACTCATGCGTCCCTCCCAGAACGATATTTTTTGTTCGAACCCGTGGCGTGCGGGGCCCGGCGATTCAACTCAGGTTGGCTGCAGCTGACCGCGCCGCTATCTCAGCCCCGATCGGAGGCGGCGCTCGATGGCGCAATCAGCGATCCGCGCGTCGCTCGCTGGGCGGAACCGTTAGTCGTGGTGCCTGCGTGGTGTCTGCTTCTGATGGCAGTCATCTCAGAAGCTGTCAGGGTCGTCCAAGACCGATTTTAATTGCTGATATAAGGTCGGACTTATACAAGCATGGGCGCTCATGCCATCGAGATCACCCTCAACCGGCGCGCGCGTCGCGACATGTAGATGGCCTCATCAGGTTGAGCATGGCTTCGAGCGGCAGGTCGCGCGGGCCCGGGCGATAGAGAGCGACGAGCAGGGTCTCGAAGGCTGAGCGCCCGCCTTCCAGGCGTTTGAAGGTCAGGTCGGAGCGGATGTGGCGCGCCACGCCAGCGGTGACGAGCGTTACGCCGAGGCCCGCCGTGACGAGGCCGAGCGCAGTCTGGATCTCGAATGCTTCCTGGGCCACCGATGGGGTGAAGCCGGCCTCGCGACAGAGGCCCAGAATGCGCGATGGAAAGCGCGCGGCGGGGTTCTTTGGGAACAGGATGAACGGCTCCTCGGCGAGTTCCGGCAAGCCTAGACTTCGTCGTTGGGCGAAGGGTGCTGCCGCGGCAGAGCCACGACGAGATCCTCCCGCAGCAGAACCTCCTGCATCAGGCCCGGCGTCTCGACTGGATCGCGCGACAATCCCAGATGGATCGTCCCCGCCCGCAGCGCGTCCGGTTGGTCCTCGGTCAGCATCTCGTGCAAGCGAAGTTCCACATCCGGATGGTTCAAGCTGAACTCGCGCACGACAGGAGGGAGGAAATCGTACATGGCGGAGCGCGTGAACCCGATGCCGAGCCAACCCCGCTTGCCCTGTCCGATCTGGCGCACCTCTGCGACGACAGACTCGAACCGATCGACCAAGCTGGCGGCCTCCGCGTGCAGGTACCGGCCGGCGTCGGTGAGCCGCAATGGCCGCGCGTTTCGCTCGAAGAGTGGCGTGCCGATCCGAGCCTCGATCAGTTGGATCTGCTGGCTCAAAGCCGGTTGTGCGATGCCCATCAACTCTGCCGCCCGGCTGACGTTGCCCTCGCGGGCCAAGATCAGAAACGCATCCAGGTGACGAAAGGCGATCCGCTTCGGCATTTCGGCTTAACCATCATCCGGGCTCGGCCGTGGGGCCATTTGTCCAAACGTAGTCGGACGTATCGAGGTGCCCGGTAAGGGCGCTGAACTTCCGCAAAAAAGGCGCTCTGGGGCATCGGCCAAGCCACGCTGAATGTCCGCGTCTTCGGGCGGCCTTCTCCGAAGCGGACCAACGGCTTTCGGCCAACAAATGTCATTGTGGTTGGCGCGTTCGTTTCGCCATTAGGCACTTGCCCGCTCTATAAGTTCATAACCGAGGTCAAGCCTACTGACGTCGCGGGAGGGATTTCGAAGTCGCTTCATCAGCATCTCGGCTGCTTGATGCCCGATCTGATAGCGAGGAAAGCGCAGCGTTGTCAGCGGTGGGGAGACGGCTTCCTGGAGTTCGTTGTCATCCGAGCCGACGATCGCGATCCTACTCGGGACATCCAAGCCGCGACGGTTCGCTTCAAGTAAAGCTCCGGTCGCCAGCACATCGCCTGACAAAAAGACCGCATCGACGGCCGGCACGCGCTTGATCAAAGTAGCCAGTGCGAGCCCGCCGCTCCGCAGCCCGGGCGGGCTTTCGAGCAGCAACTCGGGAGCGGAGATCAACCCACGCCCTTGATGGGCGGCTAGAAATCCCGCTCGCCTTTCGGCAGCGCGATCATTGTCGTGAATGGGTAGGCTGACGAAGCCGATTTTCTTGTACCCGCGGCCAATCAGGTACTCCGTCATCGCATAGGCTGCATCGTAGTTCGAGAAACCGACTGCCATGTCGAGAGGTTTCTCGGTCAGGTTCCCCGTCTCGACACAGGGGATACCCGCATCCTCGAGCATCGAGCGACTGCGCGCCGTATGCTGCGTGTTGTGCAGCACGATCCCGCAGATGCGTTGGGCTAAGAAGGCCCGAATGGCAGCCTCTTCACCGGCCAACGCGTAGCCACTATCCGCGATCATCAAAGGGTGATGTGCGCCGAGACCGTCCGATACGCCTTGGATAGTCTCTGCGAAGAGCG
The DNA here is from genome assembly GCA_050632685.1 of Methylobacterium phyllosphaerae. Taxonomy (GTDB): domain Bacteria; phylum Pseudomonadota; class Alphaproteobacteria; order Rhizobiales; family Beijerinckiaceae; genus Methylobacterium; species Methylobacterium phyllosphaerae_A. The sequence continues at coordinate 524,860 of JBOEFT010000002.1, read as the reverse complement.
AGTTGCGAAGGCTCGGCACAATCAGGCCGACGACGTTCGTCCTACGCGAAGCGAGGCTGCCGGCGATCCGGTTGGGAACGTATCCAGTGGCATCGATGGCCGCCTCGATACGGAGTCTAGTCTCGGTATTCACGGAAGTCGGATCGCGCAGTGCCCGCGAGACCGTCATCGCTGAAACTGCAGCGAGCGCGGCCACATCCTCCATGCGAGGCTCAGGCTTCCCCAGCTTGGGATTCTGCTTCCGTCGTGGCTTCGCTGTTGTGTCTGCCATCTCAGTCGCTTGGCCGTGCCTGTCACCTAATTGATCCCGCACTCTGCCCCATAGCCCGTCCGCACGGATTGCGGAACGCCGACACTGGGTCTATGTTTGCGCTAACATCAACGGTTCGGGTCCGAAATTTGACCTCGCTCACGGTCGCTTCGAACTTTCCGCCCTGTGCAACCCAGAGGCTCCGCTTTGTCCCGATCATCCCGCTTCCGCGAACTACTCAAGTCGCCGCCATTCGTCTGCATGGGCGCGCACGACGCCGTCACGGCCAAGCTGGCCGAGCAGGTCGGCGCGCCCGCGATCTACGTGAGCGGTTTCGCGGCCTCCGCCATCGTCGCAGGCGCTCCCGATATGGGTTTGCTGACGCAGACCGAGATGTTCGAGCATATCCGCCGCATCTGTAGGGTTACCAGCCTACCCGTCTTCGCGGATGCGGATACGGGGTATGGCGGTGTGCTCGACGCACAGCGCACGATCAGACTGTGGGAAGAGGCAGGCGCTTCGGTGCTGCATCTGGAGGATCAAGCGGTTCCCAAGAAGTGCGGGCACTTCTCTGGCAAGCAGCTCGTCAGCGCCGAGGAAATGCAGCAGAAGCTGCGCGCCATGCTCGAGGCCCGGAGCGATCCGGATTTCTTCATCGTCGCGCGCACGGATTCGCTCGCCGTGACCGGCTTCGACGACGCGATCGCCCGCCTCATCAGCTACGCTGAGGTCGGTGCCGACGGACTGTATTGCGACGCGATGGAGAGCGTGGAACAGATGCGCGAGATAAGTCGCCGCCTGCGACCGCTCGGCAAGCCGCTCCTGTTCAACATGGCGAGATCTGGAAAAAGTCCATACTTGTCGCTGAAAGAAGTCGAAGCCTGCGGATTCGATTACGCGCTTTGCCCGATCGAGCCGATGTTCGCCATGCATAAGGCGGTCAAAACGATGATGGAGCGGTTCATGGAGGAGGGGTGCTCGACGAACGCGGTGGCGGACCTGATGACACCTTTCGACGAGTTCAACGAGTTCGTTGGCATGTCCGATCTCATCGCGCAGGAGCGGCGCTACGCCTCATGACGCGAGGGGTTTTCGGCAGGGGGTGTGACTCGGACTGGCGAGATCTTCCATCCAACGGAGGGCGCAGCAGCGATGCGGCAGATCGAAGTCGAGACGTATGGCCGGGTGGCGATCCTGAAGCTGAGCCGACCCGACGCTGGGAATAAGATCACACAAGATATGGCGGACGAGTTGACCGCCGCCCTGAATGCCGCTCGCAGCGACAAAGCGATTGGCGGCTGCGTCCTGACGGGGAGCGGCTCTGTCTTCTGCCTGGGAGGCGATTACCGGGGCGCCGGGCCAACCTCTGTCGGACGGATGGGGTTCGGGCGAGCCCATATCGATCTCTTCGGCGCGATGGCTGGTCTCGGCAAGCCGCTGATCGCTGCGCTCAATGGCCATGCGCATGCGGGCGGGTTTGCACTCGCCCTGGCCTGCGACATGGTTTTCGCTACGCACGACGCGACGCTCGGCCTGCCGGAAGTGGCGCACGGCCTTTTCCCTTCCTGGCGCTTGCCGTCGTGCGCGACGCCTTGCCCAAAGCGGTTCTGTTCGAGATCGCTTACGAAGCGAGATTGATGAGTGCGGAAGACGCACGCGCGCGCAGCCTGGTGAATGCCGTGTTGCCTGCGACGGAGTTGTTGCCCCGGGCGGTCGAGACCGTGGAACGTGCGACCGCGGGACATCCCGACGTGCTGGCTCTTGGCCGCGACCTCTACTACGCGACCCGTGGAGTCCCGCCAGCCGAGGCGCTTGCCATGGCGCGGTTCGCACTCGGGGCCGCACTCGCAGCATGCGGTCCATAGAGCCGCCGACCAGCGGCATAGCTTTGATAAAGAAACCCAAGAAACCGGCCAGGTTCGAACAATACGCGAGAATCCAGGGAGGTCATCAATGTTAGCGCTACCACAGAAAGCCGTAAGCCGTCGTGCCCTGTTGGCCGGTGGCCTCGTGATGGCGATGCCGTCGATTGTGAGGGCAGGGCCGGAATTCGATTTCAAGTTCGCAACGGGTCAGGACCCCAGTCATCCGAACAACGTCCATCTGCGCGCGGCACTCGACCGCGTCCGCGAACGAACGAATGGACGCCTCAGCATTCGCTTGTTTCCAGCCAACCAACTCGGGACAGAAACGGATGTCTTGTCGCAGGTGCGAAACGGAAGCATCGAGTTCTTGCTACTTTCAGCTTCGATCTTGGCGACTTTTGTGCCCGTCGCGGGTATCGCCAACACAGCCTATGCCTTTCCGGATTATGATGCCGTTTGGCGGGCGATGGACGGGGGGCTGGGTCAGCACACCCGGGCATTGATTGAGAAGGTCGGCGTTATCGCGCCGGGACGGATTTGGGATAACGGCTTTCGCCAGATCACATCATCCGGACGAGAGGTCCGCGGTCCGAAGGATCTGGCTGGCTTCAAGATCCGGGTCCCACCGGCACCGATGCTCACATCGTTCTTCGCTGCGATGGGGGCGTCGCCGACGCCCATGAACTTCGCCGAGGTCTACACGTCTTTGCAGACCGGCGTCATCGACGGCCAGGAAAATGCACTCTCGCTCATCGCGACGACCCGGCTCTACGAGGTTCAGAAATACTGCTCGCTGACCAGCCACAGCTGGGACGGCTACTGGCCCTTGGCCAACCGCAAGGCTTGGGCGCGCATGCCGGAGGACATCAGATCCGTCCTTACAGCCGAACTCGAACGGTCCGTCGTCGATCAGCGCAACGATGTCGCCGAGCGCGATCGTTCATTGCGAACCGAGCTGGCCAAAAAGGGCCTCGCATTTGTCGAAGTTGAGAAACCCGACTTCCAGCGGGCACTCGCAAGCACGTCATACTACCAGACATGGAAGCAGAAGTATGGTGACAACGCTTGGTCGCTGCTGGAGGAGGCTTGCGGAAAGCTGACCTGAAGCGAGGTTCGTCAGGACAGGCGCCCGCGAACAGGTGAACTGCCCATCTTGCGCTCGACGAGGCCGCGTGCAGGTGCCTGGCTCGAGCACTGGCCCCGCTTTGTTGATCGACGTCCAACCATGACCCCGTCACGAATGCTGCTGAACAACTAGTAAGACCAGGAAATCTCAATTCCAGGTGGGGTCACGATCGGCGCCGATCGTGACCCCACCTCTCTGGTCATTTCAGCCAGAGTCCCAACGATTTAAGCTGATATTCGATTGGGGTCATTGTCCGACGCCGATCCACAGTGGGTACTCGCGCGGGGTCAAGTCGCTAACGTGATACACTTGCGAAGCGACTCTCATGTCAGCTCGGATCCAGATCGTTGAGAGCTGGAACCTCCGATTGAAGAAACCGAGATGAACTGCCGTCGACTAATATTTAGAAGGTCATCTGAAATTTTTAATCGAAAGCAAAGGGTGATATCGGTGGATTATATCGATGATACACCCTGCTGTTAAGCATTATATGGAGTAACTTTGACAACTGCTCCGGGAAACTCCGATGTAACGATCCTAATGATAAATATTTCTAATGTGTCAAAGTCTTCAGTAGATCTAACGATAAAATCGTGACCAAATTGCTCAGAGTCGCTCTCTTCATATTTGTGGAAAACTTTGTAAAAAGTACTTTCTAAATAATAACCGATTTCGGCCTTTCGCTCATGACTTGATGGTCCGTCAATGGCATAACTAACTCTCACGAACTCTGGATTCTCTACCCAAAACGGTATCATATTAGCCTCCAATTTCGTCCCAGAGATGTCCTTTGAATTCCAATTTGGGGCGAGCTACCTCTCTTGATCCATGGCTTCAGACACGAACAAGGTCAGTTCGGCTCCAGAGAGCTTCGAAACAGCGTGTCGGGAGCCGCCAAGGACGAAGCTTTAGCCGTGCATTGCCAAGGTTGCCCTCCAACAACGTCGCCGAGCCTCCAAAACCCGAAAATTTTTTCCTCCGGGCAAAGCCGGGAATACACCGGGCGAGGTTCGGGAAATTGCCAGTGCCTCCCAATCTCCCGATGCCTCGGAATCATCGTTCGATAGACGTCAACTCGCCGGATGATGCGCCGTGACGGGAGCGACGATTGCGATTTGCCTATAACGTATTTATATTGAAACACTCCTTTCCTAGTCAAGTCAATGAATGTTGAATCTATAAGACGCTGTCCCTACTCGCAGCATCAAAACTGAGCAATAATACTTTTCTAAAAATTTGATGCCGGCATTTTTGCCAAAAATTCTTGCAGATCGGCGCGGAGGATAATCGTTGCTCCGCCAATTTTTCTAGTAGCGATTTTTCTATCCGCAATCAAAGTCCACATTTTTGATCTTGAGATACCAATTAGACGAGCTGCGACTGGCACGCGATACGCTAAGAGCTGATCATTTAGCATATTCTTACCTCGCCGCATCTGTCACAAATCGCAAGTCGTCATAACTGACAAAATGCAGCATCGCTCGATTTATTTCTGATGACATATTTCTCGACTTTGATTGTTTGCGATCATAAAAATACGATAGCCGTCAGCATAAACATTCGCCTCTCAACAATATTCATTGAAGTCTAAATTGCAATGTTGCATAACTATACTCGCCGTGTGTCAAAATATATGCACGCATCTGCCTCATAAATTCCAACATATCGACCTTATGCTTAAAACTAAAAATGAACGGGCCACAACTATCCGCGCACTCCACGTAGCCCGTGTTTTGAGTTAGGTATTCAAACACTAACTCACCTACTTCTTCGAGTTGATCAGCTGTCACGTCGTTTCTATTTGCCTTAAGCTGAGCAACTCCTACCGTCTCCGTATTCGACGCCTTGAAACCCACATAAGGCAGCCTGTCCAAATTTTGCCTCGCCGCACTCAACCGAAGCTTTATCATTCGAGATGACATTTCATGCCTCACAACCGAGCCACCGCGATCGCAGCCTCGTGGGCCAGAACCGCTGCTTTGCGAGGACTGATATAGCCGCGAGATAGCCCCCATGTACTTTGCACACCATGGCAATGAGGGCTAAGGTCGGCAATGGTCCCGAAACCCTTGCCCGATCTTGCCCATCCTCATTTCCAATGCGAGACCGCTGCGCTTAAGCACCTCGAGGCGATCCGGTGGAAGCGGGATCCGATTTGCCCGCACTGCGGCTCTAAGGAGAAGCATTACGATTTGAGTAAAACACGGCCAGGTGTTCGAAAATGCTCACGTAAGGAATGCAGAAAGCAGTTTCCTGTCAGGGCCAACACTCGTTTTGATGGAACAAATACGCGAATAAATATCGTCTTTCAGGCTATATATTTAATTTTGATCTCTGAGTGCGAAATAAATACGAAATATCTATGTGATTTTTTGAAAATTAATCCTAGAACTGCCAGTAATTGGCATTCGGTAATCAAAAACGATGTGGGTCAGGCAGTTGCGAACCCAAAAAATACATTGTTCTTTCTTGATGGTGAAAAACTACATTGTAGCATTCAGGGAGATGAGTTTAAAATAAGGCACATGAAGTTTAATTTTGCTTTGAGTTGTCTATTGTTTAATGAATGAATTCACAGATGTGAATTGCTGTCATTTTGAGCGAGCGGGAGTGCGATGCCAGGTAGGTGCTTTTTGGTCTGCCTGTGATGGCGTCCCAGCCCGCAGCAGCCGGCAAGTCTCACCTTCGCCTATGCTGCTGGACGCTACCAGCGAACTTGGTTCGAAACCGCCCGGCGCGTCCTCCAACCAGAAACATTGATTCACGCACAGCCCTCACGCGATCTGCAGCAGCCGGTACGGGCTAAGCTCGACTTTGGCCATTCATGCGGCGTAGCAAAGCGCATAGGCCCAGGGCGCTGGCAAACGGAAGCGGGGTTTTGTTCGGGCGCGTCAGCGCGGTGATGTTGCCAAAGTCCGCTCACGCCAGATCGCACAGCGCACGGCGGCCAGAGCGTCGGCGAAGGTCGGGCGCGGTTTGGAGTACCACGCGGCCGTCGCGACGCGTCGGCGTTGGCGAGCCGAGAGGCGTGCGGCCAGCAGTGTGACGATCGAGAACAGGGCGAGCAGGCAGGGTGTGGTGCGGGCAATCGCCGTATCTGACCACTGCCGCTGCATCTCGACCCCGAGATGGGCACGCGCTTCCTGGAAAGTGACCTCGATGGTCCAGCGCCGCACGAACCACCCTACGATCTGCGCGGGCTCGCGCGTCGGATCCGTGCAGAGGAGGGCCTGGGGCTGGAAGCGCGCCTCGGATCGCGGATGAGGACCCAACGGATCGGCACGACGGGCAGGCCACCGTGCCGCCACACCGCGGTGTCCGAGGCGATCTCGATCGTGCGCTCGCCTGCCGCATACCATCCGGGCACCACGACCGCGTGCCAGCACGTGTCCTCGGCCGCGAGGATCGCAGTGAGCGTCGGCAGCCGCACGCCTTTGGTCCGCGGGCGCCCGATCGTGCCGGGCGGGCGCGGCGGGGCGGGATCGTAGAGAGTAGCATCCAGCCGCAGGCGGGTGATCGCCGTGATGCGAGTGCGGCGCATCGCGTCGAGGAACAGCAAGGCCGAGAAGCCGCTGTCGCCCACCACGACGAGGTCGCGCCCCGGCAGCCAGCGTCGGGCCTGGAGGGCGAGTTGGCGTCCGACATCGAGCAACGGCTTGTGCCGACGGCCCCGTTCGCGACAGGCGCAAGCTGACGGCACCAGCGCGGTCAGAAACGGCAACGCCCAGACGCGCCCCGCCCAGGGGATCGGGGCGAGCACCATCAGGCTCATCCAGCGCAGCCCGCTCGCCTTGACGAAGTGGCTGTCGGAGGAGCGAACCGGATCACGGTAGATGCCCTTGGCGGCGATCCGCTTGCCGCGACGGCGCTCGATCGTATCGTCCAGTCCCAGGACCACGGGGCCACGTTGCGCAAACGCATCGACGAGGAGCCCGAGCAGGATACGGCTGCCGGAGCGCGGGCACCACGCCGCCCGGCTGAGGATGCGGTGGACGTTCACGAACCGCCGCTCCTGCGCGCGGCCGATGATGCGCAGGACGCTTGTCACGGTGCGCTGCCCCGGCGTGAGGATCGCGCCGACCAGCAGGTTCTGGGCGTGTCGCCACGAGCGGTGGACGAACAGCGGTGCGAACGCCAGGATGATCGCGGCGAAGCGGGTGGGCAGGGGGAGCATGGCGGTGTCTCTTGGCGGGGACGCCACCAGCCTATCCGTCACGCCTGCTTCGTCACCTCACACCCTCGATCACCCGTCCAATTAGCCAAAGTCGAGCTAAGAGTCAGGGACAAAACCGTTTGAGTTGTGCTCTGCAGATGAGGGCGCAGGCGATCGTCGTGAAGGCGAGGTTGAGGTCGGCGCGTCGCTCGTAGCGGATAGTCAGCGGGCGGAAGTGAGCCAGCCATGCCAGGGTGAGCTCGACGATCCAGCGGTGGCGGCCGAGGTGCCCGCTGCTCTCGATGCCGCGCCGGGCGACGCGCGGTGTGATGCTGCGCGCCCGGCACTCGCGCCGACAGCGGCGATGATCGTAGCCCTTGTCGGCGTGCAGCTTGTCCGGCCTTCGCCGCGGGCGACCACGACGCCTTGTGCCCACGCCTGGAAGCGCGTCGAGGGTGGCGGCCAGCATGCGGCTGTCGTGGCAGTTGGCTCCGGTCAGCGTCAGGCCGAGAGGCGTGGCTTTGGCGTCCACGACGAGGTGGCGCTTCGTGCCCGGCTTACCCCTATCCGTCGGGTTCGGCCCCGTCGCCGATCCCCCTTTTTGCAGGTAGGCTCGCGCTGTCGAGGGCGGCGCGTGACCAATCGAGCGCGTCTGCATCCTGAAGCTGCTCCGGCATCACGCGATGCAGGGCGGCCCAAACGCCAGCTGCCTGCCATGCGCCCAGCCGCCGCCAACTCGTCTTGCCGCTGCAGCCGACATCGGAACGCGGCAGATGCTTCCACTGCATGCCTGTACGCAGAACCAGGATGATGCCCGCCAGCGCCGCCCTATCCGAGGCGCGCGGCTGACCACCTTTACGCTTCTCAGGCTCGGATGGAAGAAACGGCTCGATTACCGCCCAGAGGTCGTCAGGTACGAGAGCGTCCATGCCCTCCCAACTCGCTCAAGGCGGTTTTGTCCGACGCTCTTAACCGCAGCGCACCGGTCTCGTGATCCCGGTAAGTTCGCTCACTGAGCTCCCGCACATCGGCGCGGCTGTAGTTTACGCGGTGTCTTGCCGCCGCCTTGTGATAATGCATCGTCGACTTGAAGCAGTCGGCGGTGTGTCCAGCGCCAGTGCCCCTGTGGCGCCGATTCAGTTGTATGGATTACCGAGCAGCTGGGCTCTTCCATGAAGCGGTACCGGGACCCCGCCGCTGGAACTCGGTGATATCCTCGCCGCGGTTCAGCCGATCGACCAACTCCTGAGCACGCTCGCGCGTCGGACGATGTACCGGCATGCCCTGGACCAAATGCTGCCTCCACCGACCGTCAAACTCCGACCATTCTTCAACCGCCCACGCTGTGGCTCTCGGGAAATCGGGGTTGGTCTCATCCGTGGCACGAAACCGTTGGGCGGAATTGATCATGGGGGCACTCGAATGATGGTGCCGCTCTTTCAAAGGAAGCGCCCTGAACTTTACTCAGAATGCGTGGAAACCAACATGAACTGCTGGATCCCCCTCCCAGGGAGTACGTATTTTCCGAAGTCGATGCGCCGGCTCCAAAACCCAAAAAATTCATGCGTCGGGTAAAAACCGTAGGGCACGGCATATGGCCGCCAGAAATCACAGGATCTTCGCAATCTCTGGAGGCATCAAAAACCAATCTTAAGAAGCGCTGCTGCTCACTGTGATGGCAAATCTCAATCCCTGGAAAATCTGCTGGCTAGCAAATTCGCTGTCAATGAACTCGCTCAATTCGAAGACATCCCAACTCCGGGGCACGAACAAGTTCGTCGAAAATCCACCAATCTGTTCGATATAGCCAAACAAATTTGTCGTGAAGTATGAAAAACAATCTTACATTTCTGGGAATGATTTTTATTATTCTTCAGTTGGCATGTATGTCAAGACGACACGGCGAACGGCGAACTTACTGAGCATCTTGTGTCCGCTCGGCCAGCGTGTTCTTGATCGGCGGCACCTTCACAGCCGCGCCGATGTTGAACCGCAGGTATCCGACCTCCTGCGCGAAGGCGAACAGGCTTTTGAGCGCCGCAGCGGTCAGCGCCTTCGTCGCCGAGGATCCGCGCCGAGCGGCGATGTAGTCCTGCAGGTCGCCCATCCGCACGGAGCCAAGCGGCTTCCCGACATGCGCCAGGAAGCGCCGCGCCTCGCGCTCATAGTTCCGGCGGGTGTTCGCGCTCGACGATCGGGCCAGCCATAGTCGGATCATCTGCGCGTCGTCGTCGGCCTGTGCTGGCGGCGAGGCCGGCGTCTGCTGCATCTCCGGATCGATGATCGCGGGGAGCGTGGTCATCGCAGTCAATCCCAGTCCTGGCTGTCGAGCGCGCACTCGCCCTGCATGTGCTTCGCGATCCAGCTCAGTCAGCAGCCACGTGGGACCCGCATCGGGGGTAAACAGCTTGACCACCGGATGGGGGTCGATGTCCCGCTTGGCGCTTTCTGCGCCGTTGGCGAGCAACGCGGCGCGCTGCTCTGCGGTAATGAGTGGCATGGGATTGGCTTTCGTTGAATCAGAACGAAGCCGCAGAACCCTTCCCCGTGAAGCGTCAGGCCCCATCCTGACCTTCTGCCCGTCGCGAGACCGGGGTTGGCGCAGGCCACAGGGGAGGGGATCACCCGCCTGGCAGGCGTGCCGTCATGCCGAAGGCAAGGGACACTCCTTGACCGCAGCCGAGAGCCAGCACCCCGCCTTCAAGGCGATGCGGACGCTCACCGGAAAATTGTGGCCAACAGCAGCGCGCTACCAGACATCCGAGGATCTACACCAAAATGCGCCTTGTGGTTCGAGGCCGGCTCAAATGGCAGGCCATTCGTTTAGCTGCGAAACCGCACCCGGATTGCGACAGCTTCAACAAGGGTTGTCACTGTCACGGCAGGCCTAAGCCCACCGTAGGCGAGGCCCGCTTCAACGTGGCTTGGATTCAAAAAGGGCTGGATGGCCGGTGACATGGCCAATGACGTCCAGTCCTGTCCAGAGCTATCCAACCTGTCGGACGGGACACAAACTGGACACCGCCTCCAGCCACTCGCGCTAAGTGCTTGAAATTGTTGGCGCGCCCTACGGGAATCGAACCCGTGTTTTCGCCGTGAAAGGGCCGCCACGAGACAAAGAGAACAGAGGTACACACCCCATTCCCCTCTGAGAACTCGCTTTTTTCGTCTCCCACTATCATAGTTGGTCTTACCGTCTGTGTGAGACGATCTGTGAGACCGATCGATGGCAAAGCCTAGCAGCTTCGATAGCGTCGCTAAGCGGGTCCGGCTTCCGTCGGCCAAGAACCCACGCTGGCAGGGTGTTTCGGGAGGCCGAGGCGGCGTCAGCCTGGGCTACCGCAAGCCAGCGCGAGGACCGGGTACCTGGATCGTCAAGCTGGTGATTGATGGGAACCGCGTCGAGCAACGCCTTGCCCAAGCTGACGATCCTGGCTCGGATCCGGATGCGCTCTCGTACCCAGCTGCCGTGACGGCAGCCATCGACTGGGCGCGCGCTCAGGTACGTCGTCTCGACGGTGAAGGGGAGGGGGCCGATGCCGAGGTCCCGACCGTGCGCACGGCCGTCGGGGCCTATGTCGCCACTCGCTCAGAGCGTGCCCCCACAGCGGGGAAGGACGCCGAGAAGCGCCTCGGAAAGCACGTCCTCTCCGATCAAGCTTTCGCCGAGACGCAGTTGGCGAAGCTCAACGCGAGCACCATCCGGACTTGGCGACAGCGTCTATCAAGTGGGTTGCAACCCACGACCGTCAACCGGCTGCTGAACGACCTGCGCGCTGCGCTCAACGCAGCCGCAGAACACCATCGTCGCGTGCTTCCAGCTACGCTTGCCGCCGAGATCCGTGCCGGTACGAAGGCGAACTCGGCAGGGTCGAGCGCGCGCAAGCAGGTCCTGCCCGATGCTGAGATCCGCCGCCTTGTCGACGCGGCCTTTGCTGTCGACGAAACCGGCGATTTCGGGCGGCTCGTTCTGGTCATGGCAGCCACCGGGGCTCGCCACTCTCAGGTCGCCAGGATCACCGTGGGCGACGTGCAGGTCGCGCGTGGTCGGATCATGGTGCCACCCTCGAACAAGGGCCGCGCCGGTAAGCGCCCGACGCCAATTGCCGTGCCGGTCGGAGCCGACGTGATCGAGCGGCTCCAGGTCGCCCTTGCCGGCCGACGCAGTCACGAGCCGCTCTTGCTCCATTGGCGGCATCGACAGGTCGGGCCCGTTACCTGGGAGCGGGTTGATAGGGGGCCTTGGGCCACAGCCTCAGCAGCGCTGCGCCTATGGGACAGGGCTCGAACCCGCGCAGAGGCGCCTCCTGGGACAGTCATGCTGTGCCTGCGACATAGCTCGATCGTACGAGCACTGAGCGCCGGCGTGCCGGTGAGACTCGTCGCGGCGTTGCACGACACCAGCGTGCAGATGATCGAGGACCACTACTCCGCATACATCGTTGAGGCGACGGAAGAGATCGCCCGTCGAGCCGTCACTCCGCTGGCGCCGAGCGCAGTCGCTACGCTGAACCCTGTCGATGGAGCCGCGGCGTGACGGAGCGGCAGCGCGCCAAGAAGAAGTGGACGAAGGCCGGCAAGCTCCGCGGCCGGCCGCCTGGAAGCCGGTCCTACGATCCGGAAACGAGCCGCTCTGGCGATCCCACAGTTCGAAAACCCGAGAGACGTGGGCGCCCGCCTGTGGCGCTGAAGCCAATGATCTTGCGCTTCATTCAGATGGAGGTCGGCTTCAACAAAGCCGGCTTCGCGAAGCAACTAGCGGCAGAGGGAACAGGGAACGAGATCAAGGAGGAGACTGTGAAGCGGCGGCTGCGGCGAGACCGAAGCGAGGCACGCAAGCGGAAAGAGTGCCGAAAAGATAGCAGATGGACTTTCGACTGATTATGCTTATCTCACAGCCAGATAGGGAATCATTTTAGCCCCGCCGTGACGCCCATGCGAAGCCGTGTCTTTTTGTCGTCAGACAGATCAGACAAGGGCAGGCTGTAGCATGTCACGTCCAACCGCTAAGCATCGTGAGCGTCCGGATGCTATCCCTTGGCAGAAGCGCCCCCATCTACGGATGGACGTGGCGGCTGAGGTGACTGGGCTGTCGCGGAGCACGATCTACCGCCTCGCTTCTGATGGCCGGCTCACGCTTCGACGCCTCGCCGGTCGGGTCGTCGTCGAGACCGCGGGTGTCCTCACGCTTGTCGAGAACGCTGAACCCTGGCGGCCGGGAACCCGCGGCGCTGCGGCGCGAGCTAAGCGATCTGAGGCAGCCCGTGCCGCGCTGCGATGATGACGTCCGTGATCTCCATCGCCCCAACTGCGATCTCATCAGAAGCACGATCGCCATTCGACGGTATCGTCGATGACTTCGTGTCAGCCGGGCTCACTGAGGCGATCCTGCCGGTGATCCCGCCGACTGCCGACGTATCGGAGCATCTGGCACAGGGCCGTGGAAAGATCCCTGGCTGCCTCGGCGACAACTCGTGGTTCGGGTTCAAGCGTTGGACCGAACATGTCACCACACCCGAGGATATCAGTCGGTGGCGGACTTGGCCTGGTACGGGGTTGTGCATCCGCACAGAGGTTCTGCCCGCCCTGGACATCGACGTCGATGATCCGGAGCTGGCCGCGCAGATCGCCGAGCTTGCGCGAGAGCAGATCGGACCTGGCGCGCTGGTGCGCACCCGGGAAGGTTCACCGCGCGTGGCGATACTGTTCCGCACCGATGCCCCTGTCCGCAAGAAGCGCCTCACGTTCACGCTTCCGGACGACCGCGGGTCACACGCTGTCGAGCTGCTGGGGGTCGGACAGCACCTCGTCATCGCTGGGCGCCATCCCAGCGGAAAGCTATACGGCCTTGAGGCGCCGGGCCTCGCCAATCGAACGCTCGCCGACATACCCTCCCTCACTCAAGAGGCCCTCGACGACCTGCTTGGCCGCGTAGTGGCACTCGTTCGGGACGCCGGCGGACGGGCTCCACAAGGCGGGCAATCAAGCACGGCACGTCAGGCCGGTAAGCCGCTCGATCCCTATGGCGCCGTGATGCGTGCCGTGGTCGGGCGCCGCGGGGCGTGGGTGCCAAACCTATTCAACTGGAGACCCGATCCAACGACGGGTCCTTGGCGGATTACCAGCAGCGAACTCCGCCGCGAGGACCTCCTCCAGGAGGACCTGTGCATCTACCCGGACGGGATCTACGACTTCGGGACGGAGCGCGGGCACGATCCGATCTCGCTTATCCGCGAGTTCGGATCCGTCGAGGGGGATGACGAGATCGCTTTTGGCGGTTCGCCCGAGTACGGGCCCTCAGGCGATCACCCTTATGCAGTGATCGGGGAGGGGGATCCGGACGTGCGCCGACCGACCACGGCCGAGGCGATCGCTTGGTTGTGCCGATACCTGGATGGGCCGGTCGCACCATCTGGTGCCACCCGCGAGACCCAGATCGCGTGCCTGGCTGCGGCCGTGGGTCTCGATTGGACGGCTCTACGGATCGAGCACGCTCGGAGCGCCTATTCGCTCGTCCCATACGACGATGCTGGCGACCCACTTCCGGAGGTAGCCCCCGAGGAATGGACGCGGTCTCAGATCGCCGACAATGCGCCGCGCATCAATGCCAAACGTGCGCTCGATCCAAAGGGCTTTGATCGATGGCGGTTCGCCTGGGAGATCACGGATACGGCGAACGACGATGTGCTGGAAAGCAGCCTCGCTGCCGAGGAGGCGCTCGCGCGGGCTTACCTGCCGCCGGAGGAAGCTCCCACGCCCCCATCGATCGACGCGACGCTGCCCGCGCCCACCGGCATCCGCGGCTTCGAGCTGATTACCGGGATCATCGATGCGCGGGGCATCCCGACGCGCCGGCACGTGATCTACCCGCGTTGCCCGTGTGGGGATCTGCTGCTCACCGTCGCCGAGCCCGGCACCTCCAAATCGACCCTGGCGCTGTTCGATGCCCTGGTGATCGCCAGTGGCGAGGAACGTATTCTGCGCGGGGAGGACCTCGTCTCGCCCGAGCGGCTGCATCGGCCCGGCCCGGTGATCGTGTACGACGCCGAGGACCCCCTCGATGAGATGAGGCGTCGGCTCGTGGCCGGCCAGCGCGCCTATGGCCTGGCCGAGATGCGCCACGGGATCGCGCTGTGGTCCGGGGTCGGCGACGAGTTCCTGCGGATCGCGCGGCGGTGCCCAGATACCAAAGCTCTCGTTCCGGCCGATGGCGTAGTGCTGCTGATGCGGCGTATCGTCGAGATCGGCGCAGTCTACGTGGCACTCGGTCCCTTGGCCGGTCTGGCCGAAGGCATGGACGAGAACGGCGCCTCCGACATGGACGCCGTCATGACGATCCTGGTGCGCATCGCCGCGGCGACGGGCGTGTGCATCAACGTCATCCATCACACCTCGAAGAGCGGAGGTGCCGAGGCCGGCAGCATGAACGCGGGGCGCGGATCGTCCGCTATCGCCGCCAAGGCCCGCGCCATGGTCACGCTGAACAACCTGACCGCCGACCAGGCAAAGCTCTACGGCGTGCCGGCGCAGGACCATATCGCGATGACCTACGCCAAACTCAGCCACGGCCGCAAACCCAGCGGCCCGATCATCTTCCGACGCGAGAGCGTGCTGGTCGGCAACGGCAGGGGCCTTCTGGACGATCCGCGGGACGTATTCGAGATGTCCCCGCACGCTGTCTTGCAGGCGGAGGGGGATCAAGCGCCGGTGCTGCGGCCGGTACGGGTCGGGTCGATGCCCCCGCGCGAGGCGACGCGCGAGCAGCGGAAGATCGTGGCGAGTGATGGCGCGGCGCTGGCCCTGCTAGAGGTGCTCGGCGGCGTCGGAAGAAGCCCGTTGGCGCAGATCCTGTCAGACGTCACCGTGCGGCTAAAGGAACACAAGTTGATCCGTGGCGATGGGCGCAACACCGTGCAGGCATTCCTGCGCACCCATCTCGGCGGCTCCGGTCAGCTTGTGGACCAGGGCGGACAAAACGTCCGGGTGCGGATCGAGAAAGATGGACCGAAGCACAATGACCCGTTCGTGGTGGTGATCGAACCGGCGTCGGACGCGGTCGGGGAGCGCCCGTGAACCAGCCTTGTCAGCGTGGTCAGAAACACCGAGCCGACCACACTGACAACGTTGAATTCATTAGGCTTTTCGCCTCAACGCGCGGGGTTGTAAGGGTTGTCAATTCCGACAACTCCGACAACACCGGGAAAAGATTAATGAAAACAATGACATAGCGGTTGTCAGGGTTGTCGCCCCTAAAGGGGAGGGTGGGACGCTGACGACGTCCCCACCCCTTCAGGCCCTGGTGATTGGACAAACGAAACGACGGACAGGATGTCCGGTCGAGGTGAGGCGTCCACGTGACGCCTATAGGTCATGAGGACGTACCATGAAACGACGGCCGCCTCCCACGAGCTCCAGGTCAAGGAAGGCAACCGCCTGGTCATACTCAGCCGAGTTCCGGGCGATCGCCGACGCGGCGCTGCGGCGGTTCAACAGTCAGCGCCATCTGCACCCGATCTGTGGCGCGAAGGCGAAGTCAACTGGCGAGCCATGTAGGCAAATGCCGGCGAAGGGCCGCACGCGCTGCAAGCTGCATGGCGGCGCCACGCCGCGCGGCGATGGACCGGCCGGTTGGCATACGCCGGGCTTTCCGAATGGCCTGCCCACGGGCAAGCCGCGCAGCGACGCGTACAAGGTCCGCAAACGCCGGCAGCGTCGTGCCGCGATCGCGGCCATGACAGCGGACGAGTTGGCTCGGCTGGAGGCGTGGCGGCGGACACACAAGTCGGGCAGCACACGTGATCGGTCGCACGGTCGCTACGCGCGCGAGGCACGTCAATGGCTGGAAGCGATCATGAACGAGTCTCCTACCGCGCCCACGCCGGATCAGCTCGAGCTGAACGCACTCCGGGCGAAGCTTCACGCCCATATCGCACACCTAGACGCTGAGATCGCAGCAGAAGCCGAGGGTGAGGCGCTGGTCAGTAACCTGTTCGATTAAGCTCTTCGTCTCAGTTGTAGGAGAAAAAGCGCGTTAGGAAGCCCGTGAGGATTGTGAGGCGGTGGCTTGGCTTCCGCTCACGCGCCGGATCGTCTCGCCGCCCTACGCCCCTGTAATTCCGCTCGGTGCCTCAGCGTAATTCGACAGCCGATATGGCAAGCAAGGCTAAGTTAGCGAACAAGCCAACCACACCGGTTAGCGTTTGACCTCTGCCGCTTCTGTACGGGACAGAATGTCCCGTACGCGATTGTGGCTCATTTGGAATCCTCGCTTGCCCATCGCGGCCGCGATGACGCGCAGCGACTTGCCGGCAGCCTGTAGCTTAGCCATTTCGCACACCGCCTCCTGCTCGCCCTCGACCTCGGCGAGCGATCCGTCGTTCCGTAGCGCGAAGCCGAAGGGGACCGTGCCGCCAAGGTAGCGCCCGCGCTTGCGCTGGTCGTGCTTTACGTCAGCGATCCGCTCACGGGTGCGGTCGCGCTCGGCCTCTGCAACAGCCGCCAGGATCGTGAACACGAGCTTGGCGATACCGTTGCTAGTGACGTCACCTCCGAGGTCGATCATGTGCAGACTAACGCCGCGGTCGCGCAGCTCGCCCATCGTGTTGAGGGCGTCGAGCGCCGAGCGGAACATGCGGTCGAGCTTAGGTGTGATGACCATGTCGCCGCGCCGAAGCATCGTAAGCAACCGGCCACCTTCCGGGCGGCCGCCGATCGGCACCGAGCCCGATACGCCCCGCTCGACGAAATGAGCGTCGATCGTGAAGCCCTACATCAGCGCGTAACCTTCAGCACGCCGTTGCTGCGCGCCGAGGCTTTCGCCCTCTTCGGCTTGGCGACCCGTTGAGACGCGGGAGTAGGTGTAAATCGCCACGCTCGGCCTCTGTTAACCCGTTAGCCTGCGATAAACTAAGATGACGAATTTGATCGCTGTCAACCCGCATTAGCAGGCTAACAGTATAATAATGACAGAGGCGCGCCAACGTTTTCGGTGTTCGGCCTTGTGAACTCCACGATCGCGAATAAGACCGAATCAATCAAGCGTTACTGCTCGCGTCCGTTAATTCCTCGGAGCATCCTGATCGAGTTCGCCCAGTGCGGCCGATACCACCCCTGGGGTATGCCTTGCTGTCAAATCCGTGACGCCGGCTTGTGGCCTCCACGAAATTGAACTTGAGGAAACGAACCGGACAAACTGTCAGCGCCCAGATCGATGAACGTTACTTGGCTGAAAAGGGCTCGTCTGCGGCCGGCATTCAGATTTGAGAAATGGACTTTCGTTGCGCGTAAAGGGAGGGGGCGCTTCTCAACGATCAAAAGCGGATTTTTGAGTCGTCGCCGACCACGATCCGGATGGAGTGGTGAGCTGCCGTTGAGTCACCTCCGGGAAGCCGACATTCAGATTTGCGCCCATCTCGGCCGTTAAGCGCCTTTCTCAGGCATCCGCGAAGCGGACATTGGGTACGCGGAACGGCCCCGGCACGAGCACTGAATTGCTCGGCTTGGCTTCAGGGCTCGTCCGAGATCGTGTGGCGAACCACTTAGGCTCTCTCCAACTCCCCACAAGATGGCAGAGAACGCGGTGTTCGTTGCCCACTGTCGTCTAATGGCACAACAACTGTGCATCTTACGCCAGCCGGCTCATAGGCTAGGTGGACTTCTGCTCCAAACTCCCCGGCAAGGCTACGCTCGATCAGGCGTGAGCCAAAGCCTTTTCGCTTCGGCGGTACAACCCCCGGACCGCCGCTCTCAGACCATTCCAGGCTTAGGTGCGGGCCGTCGGATGCCTCCTCAACCTTCCAGGTGATCTCGACACAGCCCGTCTCGTTTGAGAGCGCCCCGTACTTCACTGCGTTCGTCGCGAGCTCGTGCAGCGCCAGCGTCAACGCCAGCGCGATCCTCGGCTCAAGCCGGACTGGCGGACCTTGTGTGTTGAAGCGCGTCGGACCTGAGGATTGGTGCAGGTCGACTGCCGAAGCGACAATGTCCTGCAGGTTAGCACCTTCCCAGGTCTCGCGCGTGAGGATGTCGTGCGCCCGGGCCAAGGTGAGCAGACGCGGCTCCAGGGCTTGGCGTACATCCTCGGGCGTGGCGGCGTTCCGCACGCTCTGCGCTGTCATGGCTTGGACGGTGGCCAGCGTGTTCTTCACGCGGTGGTTCAGCTCGTTCACCAGCAGGCGCTGTTGCTCCTCTGCCTTCCGACGCTCCGTGATGTCGTGGGCGACCTGAACGCTGCCGATGACGTGGCCGTCGGCGAGAATGGGCGCCGCCGAGCACTGGACCTCAACTGGGCTGCCGTCCTTGCGGAAGAACGTCGTCTCGTGACCCTCAAGAACCAAGCCGCAGGCGTGCGCCCGCGACAGCGGGCATTCATGAGCTGGATACGGTCTCCCATCGGCGAGGTGGTGGTGCGCGATGTCGTGTAGAACCCGGCCGATCAGTTCGCTTGGTTTCCAGCCGAGCAGACGCGAGGCGGCCGGGTTGGCGACGGTGATTTGGCCCTCAGCGTTGAGTAGGAACAGCGCATCGGGCGCGTGCTCCGTAATGGCGCGGTTGAGGGCTTCGCTCCGCTGCAGGGCCTCCTGGCGCAAGCGTTCCTGCTCCACGTCCTCGATCAGCGTCACAGCCGCGATGATCTCGCCCGCGTCGTTCCGGACTGGTGCGCTGTTGAACGACACACGCCGGCACGGCCCTGACCCGTCGCGGCCCCCGTGGCAGTACACGATCTCCTCATTGATGACTGTCTCGCCGCGCAGCAAGGCGCGCACGCTCGGGTAATCCTCAACGGTATATGGTCGCCCGTCCGGGTGTCGAGCGCCGTAGGCGGCATAGCGCGCGATGCTACCGCCCAGCTCGCGGTGGCCAGTGATCTCGACGGCCTTGTCGTTGAGGATCAGCGAGCGCCCGCTCGGAGCCTCCGAGATGGAGATGCCCACCGGAGCCTGCCGGATGATGGCGGCGAGCACCTCGCGCTCGCGGGCCAGCTTGGCTTCGCTGGCCACCAGTTCCTGCTCGGCGAGCTTGCGGTCGTGGACGTCCTCAACGACACCGTACCAGCGGATGATGGCATCCGCCTCGTTCAAGCGTGGATAGGCACGGGCGCGCATCCAGCGGTACTCGCCCTCTGAGGCAACTCGGATCCGATAGTCGACATCGACCGGCTCGCCCGAGGCTAGGCATGCGGAGAAAACCGTGAGCGTCGGCTCAAGATCGTCTGGATGCAGGACCTTGAGCCAGCCCGTGCCGTCCGGCTCGCCGGGAGCCTGACCGGTCAGATCGAGCCAGCGCTGCGAGTAGGAGGTGATGTTGCCATGTGGGTCGCAGGTCCAGGGCACCTGCGGGTTGAGTTCGACTGTGTGCTTGAGGTGGTCCTCGCTCTCACGCAGGCGCTCCTCGCCCTGCATCCGCTCAGTCTGGTCGCGGAAGATCTTGACAAAGCCGCCCGGCTCGGTCCGGAGCTGAATGAGCTCGCCCACGGCCCAGAACCGGGAGCCGTTCTTGCGAAGGTGCCAGCGCTCGTCGCGAGCTCGACCCTTGGCGCGGGCGTTCTGCTCCTCGGCATCAGGCGTGCCGGCCGCGCGGTCCTCGGGTATGAAGATGAGGTCGGCGGGTTGGCCGAGGATCTCGTCCTCCGTCCAGCCCATCAGGGTCTCGGCACCAGGGCTCCAGCCGGTGATGCGGCGATGCTCACACATGGCGATGAAGGCGTAGTCGGTGGCGCTCTCCAAAATCGCATGAAGGTGCGCAGCGTCGAACCCGCGTCCGCGCGGCCGCTCGCTCTTGGCCTTCGTCGAAGCCGAACCACTCACCGATGTCCCGCCTCACGATAGAGGCGCGCCTTAACCGCGGCCACGACGGCGCGCCGGTCCGTGAGCTCATCGTCGGCAATGCCGGGAATACCGGAATCGCGTAGCGCCCGCAACAGAAGCGTGCGCACGGTAATGCCCTCCTGCTTTGCGGCTTGCCTGATGGCATCGCGAACGGGGGCAGGAAGGGTGACGCACAGCTGTACGTCAGAGCGCGCCATAGTCGGCGCGCGTAGCAGGTCGGACATCCGAGAACCCTCCACGCGGGACTGCCCTATAGGAGCCAAGTTTAGATGTTACAAGCTTAACTATATCCAGCTCGCCGACGGGCACAGCGTACCTACCGGGTCGGCCGTCTCTTGTTCGGCCGGCATTCTGTCAGAGGCCAGCGTGGTCTGTCTGGCTACGCTCTAGCATGGTCGAAGTCTGAGCTCCGCCGGCCTGGACCCGTCCGTGCACCGCGGCGCAGGGCGACTTGCGCGCGGTCGATCAACTCACTCCGGCGCTAGGATTCGTCCAGCACGTCCATCGCATGCGGCTGGGGGCCATCGATGGCCATCTCGTCATTATAGCCCGTCGTGAGCAGGACCGGCACATTCGGGTCGCGGGCTGCAACTTGCTCCGCCAGAACAAGGCCGTTCGCGCCACCTGGCATGATCACGTCCGAGAACATCAGCTTGAACGGGTCCTCGCCTGCGCTCGCCTCCTCGAAGCGCTCTAGCGCTCTCTCGGCGCTGTGGGCGATCACGATGTTCAACGGAGAGGGTGAGCGAGAACATGAGGTAGATTGCTTTGGTGACTATAGCCGCCGCGCTCAGAACCGGCGGGCTCTTCGGCAGCAGCGCTGCTCAGGCTGGAGGCTACGGCTACGATGCCTACGACGCGCCCGAGAAGGTGGTGACCCGCCGCACGGTGGTGGAGCGCCGCGTCGTGGCTCCGCCGCGCGAGGTCGTCCGCGAAGTTGTGGTTAAGCGTCCCGTGGTTCGCCCGCGACGGGTGGTCCGCGAGGTCGTCGAAGAGCGGCCTGTCGTGTATCGGTCGCGCCCCGTGTTTCGCGAGGACGTCGTGGAGCGCGACGGCTTCAATAGGCCGCGCCGCTTCGGCCCACGACCGGTCGGCTATGGCTACGGACCGGCCTACGACCCCTACGATTAACTGTATCGCACTGGCCAGCCAGAAGCTGGGCTGCTTTGTCCTCTCAGCCGCGCTACTCGTCCGCAAACGGTCCCTGGACTGCGCCGAAGTCAACACGGTCGCCGAGCACGCGGCGCGCGGACATGATCTTCTGCAGCGCCTGGCGACCACCGCCCTCCGAGCGCGCCTCCTCTTCCAGGCGCCGCAATCGCTCGACCATGAGCCCGGTAGCTGCCTCGGACCTCCCTGCATCCCCAGCCAGGGTTTGGACTTGCCAAGTCGTCTCGTCGTCGATGTGCGCGCTCATCTACCCTGCCAGCTGTGACACAAGCCTCACGTCCACAGGCGACGGAGGCATCCGGGCCGCCATCTACGTCAGCCGACGTTGATCCGGTATTGCGGCCAAATGCCCGACCGCATTCTGGAACAAAGGCGGGATAAAGCTAAGTACAAGATCGAGCGAAGTTATTGGCTATCAAGCAGGATTTCGGCCCGCTTCAGCGGTTTGTTCTAGGCCGGACGGGGTGTTGTTTTTCACGCGAACGCCTCGTCGGGGTTCCCGCTCCCAAATCGTAACCTGATATGGCGGCCGCTTCGCGCACGTCCCCACCATTCGGCTGGCTGTGATGACGTCCCGTAAGTGGACGCTATCAGCTTCAATCGGCTATTTGCATATAGGTGGTCCTGGCTCGTAAGCGTGCCGCCTGTCAAACGGCATCTCCAACACGGTAACGTGTGGTTCGGTCTTCACTGGATGATACGGAGGACGCATCCATCGCGGACGTTCGGCGCTATAATGAGGCATGCCGGGGAACCGGCGAGACAGGTGTCGGGTGCGGGGCGACCCCGGTCCGGAGGGGCAACTGCATTTGAACGACGCAATCGCCGGGACTGCCCGGATCGACCTGACGGCCTGCGACCGCGAGCCGATCCACATCGTCAGCAGTGTCCAGCCGCACGGCTTCCTGCTCTCGCTTGACACCCGAAACCTGACAATCGCGCAGGCGAGTGCCAACGCGCCCATGGCCGCGTCCGTCGGAAGATCGCTGGAGGGAGCTTTCCCCGAGCTCGCCGCGCCCGTGCGCCGCTACCTTGACGAGGCCACCGAGCCCGACGCTGCCCACTATCTACGCACCGTGACGCTGGGTTTCGGGACGACGCGCCAAGCCTATGAGGTCGCAGCGCACCGGGTCGACGACCTCGTGGTGCTGGAGCTGGAGGAGACCGATGAAGCCTCCGGCGAGGCTGGCCTCGACGCGCTGAACCAACGTCTGCGCGCCTTCGTGCAACGGCTGCATACCGCCCGCAGCGTCGAGGATCTCTGCCAGCTCCTCGCCGAGGACATCCGCCACGTCACGGGCTTCGACCGCGCGCTGGTCTACCGGTTCGACCGCGACTGGCACGGTACGGTCCTGGCCGAGGACGGCAATGGCATCTTGCCCTCCTACCTCGACCTGCGTTTCCCCGCCTCGGACATCCCAGCCCAGGCGCGCGAGCTCTACCGGCGCAACCGCCTGCGCATCATCCCGGACGCGAGCTACGCGCCTGTACCGATCCGCCCGGCCGTGACGCCCGCCGGCAAGCCGCTCGACCTCAGTCAGTCGGTCCTGCGCTCCGTCTCGCCGGTCCACGTCGAGTACATGCGCAATATGGGCACCATGGCGTCCATGTCGGTGTCGATCCTGGTGGACGGGGCGCTCTGGGGTTTGGTCTCCTGCCATAATCGCGAGCCCAGGCGCGTGCCGCTGCAGGCGCGGAACGCCTGCGACTTCCTCACCCAGATCTTCGCCCTGCAACTCTCCGCCAAGGTGCGCGGCGAGCAGGCTGAGCAGCGCCTGGCGCTCGGGGCCGTGCAGGCGCGCCTCCTCACCTTCATGGCAGAGGAGGACGGCTTCGTCGACGGCTTGCTCAAGCACCCCGACGACGTCCTCGCGCTGGTAAACGCATCCGGCGCGGCGGTCGTTACCGCCGACCGCTGCCGGCTCCTAGGCACGACGCCAGGGGAGCGCGAGGTTCGCGCCCTGTACGATTGGCTGTCCTCGCGCGCCGACACCGACGAAGTCTTCGCGACGGAGGCTCTCCCCGATGCTTTCCCGCAGGCGGGGACCTTCGCAGAACAAGCGAGCGGGCTCCTGGCGATCTCAGTCTCGAAGCGGTACGCCAGCTACATCCTCTGGTTCAGACCCGAGGTGGTTCGCACAGTGAAATGGGGTGGCAACCCGGTGAAGGCGGCGCAGCCCGACCCCGAGGGCGGACCCGACCGGCTGCACCCACGCAAGTCGTTCGAGACCTGGAAGGAAACGCTAAAGGGCCGTTCTCTGCCATGGTCGCTTCCGGAGATCGAGGCAGCCAAGGACCTGCGCGCCTCAGTGCTCGGCATCGTGTTGCGCCGGGCCGAGGAGCTCGCGGCGATGAGTGAGGAGCTGCAGCGCTCGAACAAGGAGCTGGAAGCTTTCTCGTACTCGGTGAGCCACGACCTGCGCGCGCCGTTCCGGCACATCGTGGGCTACGCGAACCTGCTCAAGACCCGCGAGGGCGCCAATCTCTCGGAGAAGGGCCACAACTACGTCGGGACCATCATCGAAGCGGCGTTCTCGGCCGGGACGCTGGTCGACAACCTCCTCAGCTTCTCGCAGATGGGGCGGCACTCCCTCCGGAAGGTCGCGGGCGACATGAACGCCCTGGTCGAGGAGGTCCGGCGCAAGGTTCTGCGCGACGTGCCGGACGACCGTGCCATCCGCTGGGAAGTCGGCCAGCTTGGACGCGCTTACGCCGACCCGGCGATGCTGCGGCTCGTCATTGAGAACCTGCTCTCGAATGCGGTGAAATACACCCGCGGCAGGCCGGAGGCGGTCATCGAAGTCGGCCGGATGCCGGCGCAGGACGGCGAGGCGGTGTACTTCGTTCGTGACAACGGCGTCGGCTTCGACATGGCCTACGTCGACAAGCTATTCGGCGTCTTCCAGCGCTTGCACCGGGTCGAGGAATTCGAGGGCACCGGCATCGGTCTCGCCAACGTTCGCCGCATCGTCGAACGCCACGGCGGCCGGACCTGGGCAGAGGGCGATCTAGATAAGGGCGCAACCTTTTACTTCACGCTACCCATCCGAGAGGAGGCGCACTGACATGGCGGGACTGAAGCCGATCCTCCTCGTCGAGGACAATCCGAACGACATCGAGCTCACGCTCGCCGCGCTCGAATCGAGCCAGCTGGCCAACGAGATCGTCATCTGTCGCGATGGTGCCGAGGCGCTCGATTTCATCTACCGCCGCGGCCCGCATGCGGGTCGGCAAGTCCAAGACCCGGCCGTCGTGCTGCTCGACCTGAAGCTGCCCAAAGTCGACGGGCTGGAGGTCCTCGCCCAGATCAAGGGCGACCCGGTCACTCGGGCTGTCCCGGTGGTGATGCTGACCTCCTCGCGTGAGGAGACCGACGTGGTCCGCTCCTACGACCTTGGCGTGAACGCCTTCGTGGTGAAGCCGGTGGCGTTCGACGAGTTCTTCGCGGCCATCAAGGAGCTCGGGGTGTTCTGGGCGCTCTTGAACGAGCCGCCGCCGTACACGGGAGGCTGGCCATCGAACCCGTGACCGTCGGGGCCACCGCACCACTCCGCATTCTCCACCTGGAGGACAGCGACTTGGACGCGGAGCTCATCGAGGCCGAGTTGGAGAACCTCGGGCACCCGGTCGTGATCGAACGGGTGATGACCCGCGACGCGTTCGCAGCCGCAGCGGTCGCCGACCGGCACGATCTCATCCTCGCCGACTACGTGCTGCCGACCTTCGATGGGGTCAGCGCACTCGGCATCGCCCGGGCGCAGTGCCCGGACACGCCATTCGTCTTCTGCTCGGGCACGCTGGGTGAGGACGTGGCCGTCGAGGCGCTGAAGAACGGCGCCACGGACTACGTCACCAAGCAGCGGCTCGACCGGATGACGCGGACGGTGGTCCGGGCACTCGCCGAGGCGCGCGCAAGGGCCGATAAGCGCGCGGCCGAGGCCGCCCTGCAGGCGCTTAACCAGACCCTGGAGGCGCGCATCGCCGAGCGCACCCGCGAGCTCGCGGAGGCGAACGCTGCTCTGCAGGCCCAGATTGTCGAGCGCGAGCGGGCCGAGGAGGCTCTGCGGCTCGCCCAACGCCTGGAAGCGGTGGGTCAGTTGACCAGTGGCGTGGCGCACGACTTCAACAACCTGCTGACTGTCATCGCCGGCAACATCGAGTTCCTGGAACGGGCGGTCTCGGATGAGCGCTCGAAGCGGCGCCTCGCCATGATGCGTGGGGCGGCTGCCCGTGGCGCGAGCCTGACGGCTCAGCTCCTGGCTTTCTCGCGACGCCAACGTCTTGATCCGTCGCCGGTGAGCCTTAACACGACAGTCGCGTCTATGCGCGACCTGTTGCAGAGCTCCATCGGCGGAGCCGTGCGTATCGAGACGATGCTCCAGCCCGACCTGTGGCCGGCGCGAGTGGATGCGACGCAGATCGAACTCGTCATCCTCAACCTCGCCATCAACGCACGGGACGCGATGGCGGTGGGCGGGCGGCTGATTATCGAGACCGCCAACGTCACCATCACGGCGCCGCCGATGCGGCCGGAGCGGCCGAGCCCCGGCGAGTATGTCATGATCTCGGTGAGCGACACTGGCACCGGCATGCCGCCGGAAGTGCTGGCGCGGGTGTTCGAGCCGTTCTTTACTACGAAGGAGGTCGGCAAAGGTTCGGGACTTGGGCTCGCGCAGGTCTACGGTTTCGTCAAACAATCGGGCGGCGGCATTCGCATCGATACGGTCCCCGGCGAGGGCACCTCGATCAAGGTCTACCTACCGCGCGACGAGAGCGAGGCCGACGGTAACGACGTCAAGCCGGAGCCAGTTGACTGCGCCGTGAGGCACCCGCCCGGGAGTACGCCCGTGCTCCTCGTGGTCGACGACGACGCGGAGGTTCGCGAAGTCACCGCGACGCGGCTCGTCGAGACCGGCTACGACGTGCGGGAAGCGGGCTCCGGCCTGCAGGCCCTAGCCTTTCTCGAAGCCGATCCGTGCATCGACCTGATCGTCATCGACTTCGCGATGCCCGGCATGAACGGCGCCGAGGCAGCCACGGAGATCCGCAGGCGCTGGCCGGCGCTTCCGGTCCTGTTCGTCACCGGATTTGCCGACACCGGCGCCCTGGCGCAGGCTGGTGTGGTCGGGACCGACGGCATCGTGCAGAAGCCATTCCGAGATGGGGAACTCGAACGCAAGGTCGCTGGGATGCTGTCGGCGCGTCAGGCGCCCGGCTTGCGGTTGGTCGCCGACCGCGGCTTTCGGTCCTGACCAACGCCCACCATGGGAGTCGCGCAGGCCCTCGCCCTTGGAGTCGAAAGGCTGCTCACCAGCAGGGTATTGGTCGTGCTGTTCCCCGATTGGTCGGGCGAGACCTTCCCAGATTACGCAGTGCAGCCGGCGCGGCGCCTTCGCCTAAGGTCGAGGCCTCCCTCGATGTTTACGAGGCGATCGCACGGCCCTACGCGTGCTGAGGCGCCTCGGCATACAGCATATCGTGGAAGCACCATAATGAGGGTCCGAGAAGACTCGGAAGCGCGTATCACCGCAACGTCCGCTTTTTCGGTTTCCTGTCCAAAAGCAGACAAGCCGCAATCGGCCAGACCCGGTCCCATCGGCGGATGCCGTTGAACGACTGAGTTGGGTGGCGAACGGAAGTTGGATCAGACCCTGAAAGCAGACCTTCGACTTTGCGTCATTTTGGTCGGTTAGCCAAGCACAGCAGCACCTCTAAATCGGTCACCGGTGCATTAAGTATTTCGGGTTAAACCTCGGCATATTCGCACTGTAGTACGGATATCCGATGTCTTGGCTAAGCTCATAGCTTCAGCCCGCCGCGGATTGCGCGCCCGGCACCGGGGATGCGCCCGAGGCGCCCGCGCCGCTCATCTGGCGGTCGACGGCGGCGAGCGCGTCGAGAAGGCGCTTCCGAAGCCGGGCTGCGCCTTCCGCCTCCAGGGCGTCGACATCAATGTAGAGGTCGATGCCCTTTGCATGCTCGGAGAAGATTTTCTCGGGGACCTCCGCGGTGAGATCGCCTTCAATGGCATAGGGGACGACGTCGCGGCTGATCCCCTTCATGCGGATTGGCTCCTGTGGGCTCGCGCGGACGATGTCGCTGACCAGCGCGTAGCTCTCGCAGCTCAAGGTAATCCCGCCCGGCGCCGCGGCCGCTTGTAAGCGAGCGGCGAGGTTCGCCTCCGCGCCGATGATCGTGTAGTCCATCCGGTCGTCACTGCCGAAATTGCCGACGTTGCAGTAGCCGGTGTTGATGCCGATCCGGGCCTGGAACGGGCGCTCGATGCCGGAGCGGCGCCAGCGGGCGTTGAGCTGGCCAAGGCGCTTCTGCATCTCGATGGCCATCCGCACGCAGGCCTGCGCGTCTTCCCGGACGCCCCGGGTCTCGGGGTCGCCGAAGAAGACGAGCATCGCGTCGCCAATATACTTGTCCACCGTGCCACCGTGCTTAAGCGCTATGGCGGTCATTTCGGTCAGGTACTCGTTAAGTAGCGCGGTCAGCTCCTCGGGCTGCAGGCGCTCGGTGGTGGCGGTGAAATCTTTGATGTCCGAGAAGAAGATCGTCAGCTTCTTTCGCTCGGTGGTCACCGACACGTCGCGCTCGCCGCTGAAGATGCTTTTGTAGACCTGGGGCGAGATGTATTTGGCGATCTGCACCGAGATCGACGCCAGGAACCCATTCGACTCCGTCAGCTCTCGGTTCATCCGGTCGATGAGACGGGATTGGCGCGCCTGCAAGAGCAGGAAGGTGGTGCCGGTTAGGGCCGCCATGATGAAGTAGCCAAGAAGATACTTGAAGGCGAAGACGTTGGCGGCGATCGCCTGATGGAGGACGATTTCTTGGATGCCGCGGACGTCGCCGACCTTCCAGTCAGTCTTTGGGCTCAGAGGATGGGTGTTGTGGCAACGCACGCAGGCGGATTCCATGCGGATCGGCGCCGCGATGCGCACCTGGCGGTCGGAAATCGAGCCCGTGGTCTCACTGACGAACCCCGATTGGGGATGGGCGCGCAGGTCGGTTAAGGCCTGGGTCTCGAAGGCGTCGAGCTCGTGGGGCTTGCGGTCCTTGAACGGGAGGTCGGAGACGAAGCGATACTTGACTGCTCCGTCCCCGCCGCTGATCCGCTCGCCGAGTTCCAAGGAGAGCGTCGCCGGGATCGGGATCGCGTTCGGCACGCCCTTATAGTCGTGGCGCGTCTCTATCCGGCCGGTCGCGGCGTTGACTGCTTGAACTACGTCGCTGGCGTAGAAGCTGCGCATCTGGTCGATGATCCGGCCTGTCTCGATAGCCTGCGTCGCCAGCATGCGCTCGGACAGGCCGCGCAGGTCGAGCCAGACCGCGACCGGCAGCCCGGCCAAGCCGAACAGGATCGCTGCCACGAGAAGGGGCCCCATAAATCTTTGATGGCGGGCTACCGATTCGCCAAAAGTCGACATCGTCAATGGCCTTAGTGCATCGAGAAACGGTCTATCCTATTAGATCCACCTACATACGTATATCATTATTTTTAATATAATCAGTACTTACTCCTACGCCTTGCCCATAAGGGCTGCATCACTCTGGTTCGGGTGGACGGCCGTGTACTGGCGAAAGCTGACGACAGAGATCGGCTTCTAAGCGAAGCGCCGGTTTTTGGTCGGAAACACCAACCGGACGTAGAACGAATCCTTCAACAGATTTGTCAAAATGGTATTGAGCTATTCAAAATCGTCCTCCGAATCAAACCCGTAAGGCGCATACCCCGGCTTCCGGTGTGATGGTCTACGATAGGATAACCCGACAGAGTCGCGGGCGTAGTAAGCGTAATCGGGCTCCGTCTCCATCCGTAACCCTGCGGGCACAGGGCCATAGTCATAGCGGGGTTTTCGTGACGCCGTCTTGAAGCTCCGTCCGTTGCTGCGGGCAACAAATGCATCGCCTGCCGTTATTGTGATCCGCGTGTTTGCTGGACCCTCGGTCTCAATGATGCTGAACAGTGCGGCAGCGTTTGAGGGTGATAGGCGAACGCATCCGTGCGACGCCGCCCGACCGAGCTGCCTGACGTGCCGAGTACCATGGATCGCATGACCAACCGATGTGAAGAACACGGCATGGGGCATTGGCGCGTTGTCGTACTTGCGCGAAAAGTAGACGCTCTCTAGCCGCAAGGCCCTGAATGTACCGTTGGGCGTCCGGTGTCCTGGTAGGCCGGTTGACACTGGCCAATAATAGAGAGGCCGTCCATCAACAGAAACCGACATCTGTTGGCTTGCTTGGTTGACCCTTATGCGCACGTCCGCGGTGGCTGGAAGTGGTAGCGCCGCCGCAAGCAACAAGCTCGACAATGCGAGGAGTGAACGGGAGCGCATTTAAATTCCCCTGAACTGGAACAGCGACGCCCCGAGAAATTACCCGCTCGTATGCCCAAGGTTCCATTTTAAATGGAAATCATCTGAATTAACGAGGCCTTTATGAAGCGCATTGGAGCGGGCATGTGCTGTACTACGCTCTCGGCCAGCTTTGCCGCACGGAATGCCGGGCCTGTCGGCCCAAGCAAGTAGGCTGCGTATGCTGAACGGAACCGACAGGCACAAATCCTGAAGTCTGGTTCTGGGCAGACAGCCAATCTCTGCTCCCCACCCTCCTCGGATCTTCATCCGCAGCCGCTCGAACGGCCGCTTGGCGATATGTGAGGAGGCCGGCTGAGTCGCAACGTGCGTCTGCCTCGCCGCTTCAATAACCGGAGGCGGGCGGCCTGCTGTCGGCCAGAGGTTGCCAAATCTGGTCCTTCGGGCTGCCTGGAAGCGGACCTCCTGGACTTCAGAGACGGGTGGCAACCGGACCTTGGCCTTCCGCCTCGAAGCGGACGTTCCGCCCCCGACCCAATTACATCGTAGAAACCTGATGGCGCCGTTCCCGGAAAAAGACGTTCGGGGTGCAGCAGTCATAAGCACTCAACTATGCCCACCCCGCCTTGATTGCTGACGCGACCTCGTCGACGAACAGACGCGTCCTCTTACTCGGACCGCACGATCGCGAGACGGGGATCCGCACCGTCTGCTCGTCAGGCAGCTTCGCGAACCAGCTCTGATGCTTGGTCGATCGCCGCGATGACCTCCCTCGGTGCCAGATGCTGGATCATGTGGCCCATGCCGGGGACGACGATGAGGTCACTGTTGGGTAGCTCGCTGTGCAGGCGCTTCGACTGCCGGTCGACGTCGGCGATCTGATCGTCCCCGCCTACGATGATCACCACCGGGAGCTTCAGGTCGCGGTAGTGCTTTTGAAGCTCGATCGTCACCGGCGTCATGAGCGCGGCGTCCTCCGCCGAGGCCCGTAGCTGTAACGGCCGCAGCATCATGGCTTTCGGGAATGTGCGGTCGAACCGCTCTGTGACGGCGGCCGGCGCGAACATGGCCTTGATCAGGGCGGGCTGCAGTATACGCCCGAGCACGGGCGAGATCGTGTAGCGCATCACATCCCCGAGCACCGGGATGGCAGGTGAGGAGAACAGAACCACATCGGCCCGCAAGGTCGGATAGTAGTACCCGGAGGCCAGGACGAGGCTACGGACGAGCTGCGGGGCCTGAAGCGCGAGGGCGACCGCGACCAGTGCCCCCCAGGAGTGCCCGAGCACGACGGCTTGCGTGACGCCGAGCTGCTGAAGCGCCTTCTGGAACAGCGTGGCGTGGGCGCGTGGCGTCCAGAGGCCGCGCGGGCGATCGCTGTAGCCGTAACCGGGCCGGTCGATGATGATGACACGGTAGCGCTTGGCGAGATCGTCGACGATGCCGCTGACCAGAAAATCCTGGATCATCATGCCATTGCCGTGGATCAGCACCAGCGGCTCGCCGCGGCCCCGCTCGACATAGTGCAGTCGCACCCCGTCGACGGTCAGGAACTGGCCGATCGGCGGGGTTTGGCGCTCGGCATCCCGCGTCTTCGAGGCAGCGTAGAGCGCCGATGCGGCGAGCGCTGCGGCGGATCCGAGTAGCGTCGGTCCGAGCCAACGGCCGGTAGAGGAATGGCGTGTCATGAGGTGATCCTGGTGGATTGCGGGACATGCTCCTCGAGCAGTCGGATCGCTCTGAAGGCATGCGGTATAGTCGGCGCGGATTGAACGCCGAGCCGGGAGTTCCTGCGCCGCGCTACGGCAGCGCGCCGATCATGCCCTTGGCTTGGGTCATCGTGTCCTCGCACGCCCGCTGATGACCCTGGCGATCCTCCTCGACGGCTCGGCTCAGAAGCCGACGCGCGTCAGCGACGTGCGCCGACGTGGGGATCATCGTGGCGTCGCTGGGTTCGCCAGTCGGAGCCGCTGCGAGAGCCTTCGGCGAATGGCTGTTGCGGATCGCATGGCCGTCCTGGAGACCGGCCACGTGAACAGCGCCGGCGCTGTCGAGACGGCGTTCGATCGTCCCGATCTGCTCGGCGCAGGAGCTGGCCCGAGCCGGGAGCTGCGTGAGACCGAGCAGAAGGGCGGAAGCCGCAAGAGAGAGTTCGAGGCGCATGAAGGGGTCCTTTGTACCGCGAGCCGTTGATCCACGCTCTGCCAGGGCGGCAGGCCGCACGATCCGAGCGGCAGCGGGATACTCGCGCGGCCGATGGATGATCGCGGGGATGGTTGCGGTGCAACAAGAGAACCCTCGGATGTCGCGAACGATCCCTAGCGGTCGAGGAAAGATCCGGAATAGGGCGTCTGCACCCGGCGTCTGGGGCAGCGAAGTCTGCGTCGCGGGTCCGCAGTC
Source organism: Methylobacterium phyllosphaerae (assembly GCA_050632685.1). Taxonomy (GTDB): domain Bacteria; phylum Pseudomonadota; class Alphaproteobacteria; order Rhizobiales; family Beijerinckiaceae; genus Methylobacterium; species Methylobacterium phyllosphaerae_A. The sequence goes on along the minus strand of JBOEFT010000002.1, from coordinate 492,742 downwards.
AGGCTGGACTGCAGATACAAACGCGTCCTGGGTTTTCCTGGGTTGCTACGAACAGCGGCGAAACGCGTCGCTGCGGGACGTAGAGGGTACCCACCTCGATAAGGTCATCACTGGTCGGGCCACGATGTCCGCTACAACCAGCAGATGACCTGAAAGCGGAACGTCACTGAACCACCCATCCCGGTCATCCGCCTCCGCTAGATCGGACGGGCCAGAAGCGGACACTCTCAAGGTCTGAGAAGGGTCGCAAGCGGGCCTTGGAATGGTCAAGCTGATTGAGTTCAGATCCTCAGGCTCAGATACGTCGCCAATAGCTGCGGCGAGGCAGTGTGCGGCGCAGCAGTTTGCCGCGATGCTGCAGAAATGATCGCCAGTGTACAACGACGATCTGCGGCCTGGCACCAGACGCGGGCGCGGGTGCTGCCAAACCGTCGCTTTGAAAGGGTTCGCTCTGAGCGTGCGCCGACACCTTTAGTGCAGCTGAAGCGTCGCGAGCGCCTCGCGGACCACCCATTCCGCGCATGGCTTGCCGATGAAAAAGGCGTCGCGTGGGAGTAGCGCAGGATCTTCAAGCGAGCGCGCGGAGCAGACGATGATCGCGGTCGACGGCCAGCGTGCCACGACCTCGTGCGCCAAGTCTTGGCCATTGATGCGGCCCGGCATATCGATGTCCGTGTAGAGCAGGGCCGCACCGTTGCGGGCCTCAAGGAGCTGAAGCGCGTCCGTGGCGGTGCCAGCCTGCAGTACCTCGAAGCCAAGGTCACCGAGCATGTCGGCGGCTTCCAAACGGATCAAAGGCTCGTCCTCAGCGAGCACTGCAACGGGGCGGGACATGGCCTTGGACCTCCGAGCGGTGACCTTACCGCACGTCACAGGCTGATCCGGGCCAACTGATTTATCTGTGCCAAGTCGCACGATCACTGGGTTGCAGCGTCCCGCAACAGTGTGCCAACGCACTCGTTGAGCCGGAGGGCGCACGTGCCGACATCGCACGACATCAGACAGAATCGGGTGTCGTTATGAATATCCGATCGGAATCGAATTTGAGTCTCCTTCGTGAGGCGTTTGCGCGGCATGGCCCTACACTCGTTCAGATTTCAGGGTGCCCGAAATCCCGGCGCTCGGCGCGGACCAGTCTGCTGGGGTCAGGGTCACCCTGCTGCCCCAAAGTTAGCTTGGCCGGTGGTGGGGGCCGGACCCCTCAGGCAGCCTCGCGGTAGGTCAAAACAGCAAGGCCGGCTGGTGGCTTCTGACACGCCTCGCAACGGATACGCCGCGCCACCTCGACCACATCCTCAGCCGGAGTGGCGGCGAGTTGCTCCCATGTCCGGTGCGTGCTGCACCGGCAGTCCGGACAACGCGGGATGCGCAGGCCTCGATATCCACGCGCATGCCAATCAGCGACCGTGCGCCACTCCGCCGGATTCACATCAGCCTCGCGAGTTCAGGTGCCCGCCCCATACGCAAGTTCCATGACAGCCCGAAAACAACGGTGCTGCCGGCGTCAGGGTGACCTCCTCGGTTTGTAGAGCTACACGCGCAGCAGCGGCCAAAGTCGCAGAGGTCTGATCGCATGCTGGGTTGGCTCCGCAAGCTCCTGACCGACGCTAATGGTGTCGAGAGCCGCCTGCGCACTGAACTCCGCGCGACTGCGGAACGCGAGGACCGGCTGTCGCGAAGCCTGCACGTAGTTGAGCAGCGTCTGGACACGGCCGATAGGGCAATCCGCGAACTGGGCCACCGGCTGGCCCGAGTAGACGGGCGGACCTCGATCCTGCCCAAAGATCATTCTCTCAAAGCAGAGGACCGGCCTGGGTCGGCCAAGAGGTGACCTCCGACGAGCGCTACCGCAACTCACACCTTGCGGCGCAAGCGCGCACGCCGCCGCAGATCGCGGCCTGACTGCGGCCCAGCCCGAGCTATCGGCTGTGCCCTAGCCTTCCGCCGCAGCGAATTGATGTCGCTCGCGGAAGCGCTGGTACATCAGCCGGTACTCGGTCGGGATGTCGCGCATCGAGATCATGCCGATCGCCCTGCCGCTCTGCGTGACCGGCAGATGCCGGAAGTGGCCGTCGAGCATCTTCTGGAGCGCATCGGCCAAGCTATCCCCCACATCGATCGTCTGCGGGTCGGGCGTCATCACCGCCCTGACGTGGGTGAGCCGCGGATCAAGCTCCAGAGCGATGACACGGGCGATCACATCGCGCTCGCTGATGATGCCGATCAGGGTGGCGGCTTCCAGCACAGCGAGCGCGCCGACGTGGTGCTCACGCAAGCGCCGGCACAATTCTGTCACCGTAGCGGCCGCATCGATCGCGTGAAGCGTGCGCCCGTGCACGAGTTCACCGACGCTGCGAATGATCATGGCCGACCTCCACCGACGCGGATGCCAGCCTAACCGTCGTCCGCGCCCGCGGCTTCACAGAACTGTCACAAAGCAGGAAGTTTGTTCAGCTACCGCCAGAAGCGCTTGGCATCCACTAGATCTTCGTGTGCGTCGGCGGCCGCTGCCAAGAGCTTGCGTGTGCGCGCTTCAAGGTCGGCAGCCGTGAGGCCAGCAGCGAAGGCGGCAGAAGCGCCGGTTTGTTCGCCGGAGATGTCCTGCACCACCTCGTGGCCCGTGGCGATGTCGTTGAGCGCGCCGAGCTGGTCCTGCAGTTCGGAGAGCGCTTTCACGAAGGTAGCGTGGCGCTTCGCGGCCTTCTTGTCCGGGTACAAGCCGGCGAAGAACTCCGCCCCGTAGCGCAGCTTCTTGGCAGCGATGCGCAACTTGTGCCGATCCTCGGGGCTGAGGTCGTCGAGGTGGCGGCCGCGCCTCTTCACTTGGCGACGGCGTCGGTCCAGCTCGCGCGCCGCGAAGTCGCGCGCGGGACCCTCGCGGAGTCTCGCACGGCCCTCAGCCTCGTCCCTCAGCCAGGGACCGGCGTTGATCCACGCAACGAGATCGAGCACAAGCCCGCGCCACTCCGCCGATTGCAGCAAGGTCTGCACGGCTTCGTAGGCTTTCGTGCGCTGGTCTTCGAGCTGCGTCTCCAGGTTGAGCAGGCCGACCTCGTCCGGGTGCCGCTCGCGCTCTGCCGGCAGGGTCGTGGCGAGGAATACGTCGAGGTTGCGGGCAAGACCCAGCGGCTCCGTCATGCGCTTCAGCTCGGCCCGGATACGAGCACCCTGAGCGTCCTCGACGAGAGCGCCGAACAGCGAGAACGCGGAGCGCAGCCTGCGGATCGCAACACGCGTCTGATGGAGGGCATCCGCATTCCGGCCCCGCAACAGAATGTCTTCGTTCAGCCGCATATGGCGCAGGCAGGCGTGCGCGACAGCCTGGAAGGCTTCGGCGGCACTCATGTCCTCGCGCAGCGGCACCGGCTCGGCTTTGCGGACCCGGTCTAGCTTCCCTGACGCAAGGCTGTACCCGCGCTCGGCCTTGCTGCGCACGCCGAGGCGCAGCGGCGCTGAGGCCGCGATTACCTGCGATAGCGCGAACACGTCACCGGCAGAGCCTTGTTTTAGCTCCAGTTCCACTTCGCAGATGGCGATCACTCTGTCGCCGACGGCCGGTGCCTCGATCCGGCCGCTGTCGAGGGCGACCTCGATGCGTGATTCGCCTTGCTCGACCAAGTAGGTCTGGCGCTTAACCGAGGTGGTGAACAGGGGCTGCAACTCGTCCTTGCGCCCGAGGATCTCGTCGAGCGGTGTATCGGCCAGAGCGGCGAGGTCTGGCTCGGGGCCTCCCACCTCCTGCTCCCATTCGGGGCGGCTGAAGAGACCGTCTCCCTCAGCTTTGAGGGTTTGGACGTGCCGATCGCCAATCCGGCGTACCCGCAATCCGAGCCCGGCCCCGCGCAGGTGCTGCTCGGCCGTATCGAAGTAGGTCGAGGTGAGATCCGCCTCGCCCTGCTGGGAGGCGTTCTGCAGGAGAGGATGGGTCTGGAGGGTGGCGAGGTTGGAGGGCTCGCATTCCAGCTTCAACTCGATCTCGCGCGGCTGGCTCATCCGGTCTTTCCTGGTCCGAGGGCTGATTGCAGGTCGCCACGCTGGCACCACAGCACGTCAGACCAGCTCAACGCGCGGCACTGCATCTGGATCAAACCCCGTCGGCTCGCGGTCTAGATGGCAGCTCGGTTGGATCTTCTCTGGGTCCCAAACCGAACTTTACCGATTTGCGGAAGCTCTCATCGCGCTCCGCTCATTGCCGGTTGCTCAGGTTGGCGTGAACTCAGGAAGCCCCAGCTCCTGGATGCGGTCCCATCCGCCGGCGATCATGCTCGATGGCAAATACATGAGCGTAGAGATTGGTCACCCAGGCCCGCCCCTCGACCGTGAGGTCCAGGAAACGGATTGCGTCCCCAATCACCGGCTCGACTTTCGCCCAGAAAAAAACCGGGTACCGCTCAGCCAAATCGGCCGGGCATTCATATCCAAGCCGTACATCGAGGCCGACCTCGGCAAACTCGTGAAACAGCGCATTCAGCTTGCGCGGGTAGAGCGGGTCACCGAGCTGCCCGATCAGGTCGGCTGCCCGCATCAAGCCGGCTTCCGTGCCGGTCTCGCGATGTTCATCGTCTTCCGGAACCGGAAAGCGGGTCAGCTCGATGGCCCGCATCGACGAGTTCATGTGTGCCGAACCGCTCCTGCACCACCACCTTTGAGCGTTCGACGTGGTAGGGCGCCAGCGCCGCGTCGGAGGCGCCACGAGGCAAGCCGACGGTGGTGCCCTGCGCGTCGACGACGAAAGCGCCCGCCCGATCGCCCGAGCAGACACCGCGCACGTAACCGATGTCGTGGTAGAGGGCCGCCAGGATCATGTGCAGCCAGTCCTCCGGCGTGACACCCTGCTGCAGGAAGCGGCCGCGCAGGATGTCCTGGGCGACGAGGGTGACAAGAGCCGTATGGCCGCTGTCGTGGTAGAGCGCATCGCTGCCGACGATCCGCTCGATCGTCAGGCGCGCCGAGGCCTCGATCACCTCGGCGTAGCGTGGCTCCCGGCTGCTAAAGGTCTGTCGGTACGTGAGGGCAAGATGCTCCCCCAGCGCGTTGGCGAGCATTTTCGTGAGATCGAACATGGCCGGCGCCTCGCAGTCAGCAGCGGCGAGCGTCAATGCGCTCGGCTGGATCGAAAGGTTACTCTGATCGGTCCTCTCGGTGCGCCAGACGCTCTTCGAGGTAGGTCACTGCATCCGCGTATAGCTCGAAGCGCCGCAACGGCACCGCGCGCTTGTCGGCCTTCTTCACGCCAGCAAGCTTTTCCTTGGCCTTGTCAGCTCGATCTCGCATTTTCTTCGCCAGCTTGCCGAAGGCCTCGTCGATCTTGGCGTTGACCTTCCTCCCCTCGTCTGTCGCCGCGTTCGACTCACCCTGTACGAGCTTAGGAAAGATGCTTTTCGCGTCTTTTGCCACGGTTCACCTCCGATCGTCTTGAGTCGTGCTAAAGCCGGATGAGAAGGCGAACGTCGACACGGATGCAACAGCTGCCGGCCGGACAATTCGGATGCTTGGCCGAGTGAATTTCTTGAGGTCGCTGGGCGTCCGGATCTCGATGCAACCACCGTACCGCCTTAGCGGAAGGCAGCATTCAGCAGTGCGGCCAAGCGAAAGCCTGCTTTTGCGAGCTGTTGGCGGGCTGTGGCCTCAGCCCTCTGCTCGTAGGCTTGATCCAGCGTGTAGGCCGGTGTGCCGTGCTCGTCCGACACCGCCGTTGACGGCAACGCATAGACCACATCCCGCGCGGCCGAGAAGCTCTCCCGCGCCCAATCCACCGGTCGCCCCTGCTGCCAAGCAACTTGCTGGGCACCAAAGGTCGCGGACAGATCCTGAGCCACCGCCGCTTCGTCACGCCCGATTCGCTGGACCACCGCTGTGTCCCAATAGGCATGCAGCCGGCTGGCGACATGGTGATGGCCGTACAGCACCTGCACTTGGTTGCCGCCCTGATCGTGGTTGTCGGCCGCGTGCAGCGGCTGGTGCAGGTCACCGGTGAAGTGCAGCAGGAACTTGAGCGCCACGATCCGCTCGGCCTGCGGCAGGCTGGTGTCAGAGAGTTCGGCGGCGAACTGCTCAACCTTGTCGACGACGCAGTCGCTCGCCGGCCCCTGGCTCGCGGGTGTGCCTTCTGGCAGCGGTCTCTGGCCAGCGCAGGCGTCCGAGAGATCGGGATGGGCGATCTCGATATCGACGAAGTGCCAATGCTGAGTAGCGGTGTAGCGGACTTTGCTGGTGTTGCGATCCGAGTCCCTCCAGCGGTCGGCCCAGACCGTGCGGGAGACGAAATCTGGCTCGGTGAGCGCATCGTCGTCGGCCGCCAGCAGGGCGTCGACTTGCGCCCGCGCAGCGGGCGTCAACAACGGAAGGGCAATGCGACCGACGATGCGGTGGCCCTCATCGCCCCAGGCAAGTCCGGGCCCAGGATGCAGCAGAGCGTATACTGCGAAGACAGAACCCATCAGAACCAAGCGAGACATATGCATGGACCGGCTCCGCTGAGACACGAGCAATCTGAGTATCCTGCCTTCGAAGACAGCTCGATGATGCTCCGCTACCCCGAGAGTGCGTCACCCGCGGATCATGCGAGCAACTTACGATCTTGAGGCGGCGAACAGCAGAGAGCACAAGCGGCGTGTTGAAGCCGTCATAGGATCGGTCAGCAAGCATTCTCACCGGAGATATGGGAAGCCGACTACACAAAGAGAGGCGCCCCGTTATTGTGGGGGCGCCTGTAAGGTGTGTTCTGGTCTCGGAAAAGAATAGGCGCTTCTTAGCGGCGGCGCTGGGGTCGATCTATGCCTCATTTGCAACGCCCACAGCCGGTTTGATCGTCACGATATCGTCATATAGCGTCACCTCCAGCTGCCACGCCGTGGCGTCCTCATTCGGGGTTGAACGTGGCATTAATCGAAGAGATCGCAGCGACGCTGCGGACGATCGTTAAGCCCGGCATGAAGCCGAAGGCGCTGCGGGCCGCCTTGCGGGAGAGCCACGCCGAGGCCCGTAAGAAGGACATCGTGCGAGCTGCGTTCTACGCACTGACCGAAGCTCCCCAGATCGGCGAAGCGGCACTGGCTGACCTACACAGCTTTGCACTTAGCGAGCGTCGTGTGGATGATGTGGACGGCGAGGTGAAGCTCAGCAAGAAGCGCAGGAAGAAGGATCGCGCCACAAGGGTCGATGGTCACGCCGTGTACTAGCCGGTGTGACGCTAGACTCTTCGGGATAAGCCCGTTCGGACAGCCCACTGATGGCGGCGATCCGAGCGTGAGGCCCGCCACCTCGCTCTGCAACGCTACTCCGTGCGTTGCCACAAACCCTGGATGATCCGCGTTCACGGCCTCGGTCGTGAGCGGGCTTTACAGCGACGTCCGCTTTTCCGATTTCCCGTCCAGAAGCGGACGGGCTGCAATCGGCCAGGTTCGGCCGTAGAGGGTGCCCAGACTGCCGGCAAGCAGACGCTTCGAAAGCCCGAGAAGCGTTACGAGCGGCGGTTCAGACCGCGTGAGCCTAATGTCAATTTCAGGCGTCCCCCAGAGTAGAAACCTTTACTGACGAATCGTCTGTTTCCGAAGTGCTCTCGAGTTCAAATTGACGGCGGCAACAAGCGCATTGCTGAATGGCAGGTTTCGCGAACGTATTGCGGCAGCCCTGCGGTTTGCCTTCAGTTTCGCCTATCCGCCATCGTCTGAAGCCGTGAAGCGCGGCACGTATCGTTCTTCCGGCGTCTTCCAGGCACGGAATGTCCGCCGTCAGCACTCCTGAGACAGATAGAGGGCCTTCACGAACGGAGGATGACTGGTTCATCGTAGCCCCCAGGAGCGAAGATGAAACAGTCATCCGGGCCGGCACGGAAGCCGGCAGAAGCCGTGATCAAGGACATCCGACGCGCCACGCGCCGGCAGTTCTCGGCCGAAGAGAAGATCCGCATCGTGCTGGAAGGCCTGCGCGGTGAGGACAGCATCGCCGAGCTATGCCGGCGCGAGGGCATCGCCAGCTCGATGTACTATGGCTGGTCCAAGGAGTTTCTCGAAGCCGGCAAGAAGCGGTTGGCCGGCGACACGGCTCGGGCCGCGACCGCCGACGAGGTCAAGGACCTGCGCCGCGAGGCGGGCGCGCTGAAGGAGGTCGTGGCCGATCTCGTCCTGGAAAACCGCCTGCTCAAAAAAACGTATGGCCCGCCCCGTCTGCAAGGTGGTCAGAGAAGGTGCCTGTGTCCGGTCTGCACAAACGTATCCGGCATGTCGGCGCAGTGGCCGCCGCCAAGATGGAGAGCCGCACGCCCCGGGCCTCATAAGTACGTCGGCCTCGAAGAGCCGCTTTTTTGCCAGGCTTCCGGAACGCCGCTCGACCGTTAGGCCATCTTCACTGTCCTCCCGCAGACCTCATGGACCCGCGCCGGCCGCTCGTAGTCCGGTCAGGGTCGACGTTTGCGATGTCTCAGGCGTGAGCCGGCTCCGGCTGCCGCTCGAAGCTCACGCCCTTCCGCAGCGTTGCCCAGGCGATCCGAGCGAGCTTGGCGGCGAGCGCGACGACCACGGCGTTGTAGTGCGCTCGCGCCAGCAGACCCCGCAGCCATTGGCCGGTCGCGTCCTCAGCTTTAGCCATCGAGGGTAGCGCCGCTCTCGCCCCGTGGATGAAGAGCCCGCGCAGGTAAGAGTTCCCCCGCTTGCTGATGCCGAGCAGCTTCGGCTTGCCGCCCGTCGTGTGCTGGCGTGGTACGAGGCCGAGCCAAGCCGCGAGGTCGCGGGCACGCGTGAAGGTGCTGCCGTCATCGATGGCAGCACGCAGAGCCGTGGCCGTCATTGTTCCGATGCCCGGGATCGACACCAGGCGGCGCGCCGCCTCGTCGGCACGAGCATGCTCGACGAACTCGCGATCGAGCGTCGCTATACGGCGATCGAGGTCCGTCCACTCGTCGCGGACCTCTCCGATAAGGGATCGGATGCGTGCTCCGATCTGCGCCTCAGGGTCCTGCATCAGAGCGCCGATTGCCATTTCGAACTTGCGCCGGCCCTGCGGGAAGGTGAGACCACGCTCCAGCAGGATCGCGCGGAGCTGGTTCACGAGCATGGTGCGCATTCCGACAAGCCGCGACCGGACCCGATGCAGGCTCTGCATATCGAGCTGCTCCTGCGCCTTGAGGGGTACGAAGCGCATGGTCGGGCGTGTGGCTGCCTCTGCGATCGCCTCGGCATCACGATCGTCGTTCTTATGCGCTTTGACGTAGGGTCGAACATACTCCGGCGACATCAGACGGACGGTGTGCCCCTGCGCTACGAGCAACTGGCCGAGATGATGGGCGCCGCAGCAGGCCTCCATCGCGACCACACAAGCCGGTAGCTTGGCCGTCAGTCCGACGACTGTCTCACGCCGCGCCCGGCGGCGCAGGACGACAACTCCAGCCGCATCGAAACCGACAAGGCTGCAGCTGTTCTTGCCGAGGTCGATACCCAGCACCGCGATCGAGCTCTTTGCCATTCCAGATCCCTCCACGTGTCCGTGGCAGAAGAACGCCACGACGGTTCAGTGAGGGGCGGGCCATCCCATAAGCATGAGCGGGGCTGGGGGCGACGAGGCATGAGGTACCCGGCCCCCGAGAAGCTGGAGGTCATCCGGCTGGTCGAGCAGTCCCACCTGTCTGTGCGCGCCACCCTGGACAAGCTCGGCATCACCCGCTCGACGTTCTACCGCTGGTACGACGCCTACAGCCGCGGCGGCCCAGAAGCTCTGGCCGACCGCCCCTCGCGGCCCAGCCGGGTCTGGAACCGGTTGCCCGCCGAGGTCCGCGAGCAGATCGTTGCTCTCGCGCTGGAGCAGCCGGAGCTTAGCCCGCGCGAGCTGGCGGTGCGTTTCACCGATGAGCGGCGCTACTTCGTCTCGGAAGCGACCGTCTACCGCCTGCTCAAAGCTCAAGACCTGATCACCAGCCCAGCTTACATCGTCGTCAAGGCCGCCGACGAGTTCCGCGACAAGACCACCGCGCCAAACCAGCTTTGGCAGACGGACTTTACCTACCTGAAGGTCGTCGGATGGGGCTGGTACTACCTGTCGACGGTGCTCGATGACTTCTCGCGCTACATCGTGGCGTGGAAGCTGTGCACGACGATGCAGGCCGGCGACGTCACCGCCACGCTAGACTTGGCGCTGACCGCCGCCGGCCTCGATCAGGTGCAGGTCGTGCATCGCCCGAGGCTGCTGACCGACAACGGATCGAGCTACGTCGCGACCGATCTGGCCGCCTGGCTCGGCAGCCGCGGGATGACACACATCCGCGGCGCGCCCCGTCATCCTCAAACGCAGGGCAAGATCGAGCGCTGGCACCAGACGCTCAAGAACCGCATCCTGCTCGAACACGCCTACTTGCCCGGCGAACTGGAGGCGCGGGTTGCGACCTTCGTCGAGCACTACAACCATCTCCGGGCTCACGAGAGCCTGGGCAACCTCACTCCTGCCGACGTCCACTTCGGCCGCGGCGAGGACATCCTGCGCGAACGCGAACGGATCAAGCATCAGACCCTCACCGATCGCCGCTTGCGCCATCACGCAAAGGCCGCCTAACCTCTCCACCCAGATGGACCAGAGCCTCCGTTCCTGAGCGTCCCGAACCGTCTCAAATCATCTGACGACGGACATCTCCTGCCAGCGGTCGCTCATTCGAAATCCGAATAGAAGTTGTCCGCATAGAGAGGATACACCGTTTCTGGTGGATAGCCTACTTCCTGGCTCAAGGCGCCGCCACGGCGCTCGTAAGAACAGCGATGAGCCTTCGGATAAGCTCGACGCCCTGCGCGAGGCCTCTGAGAACGGGCGCTTTCCGCTGGTGCCGACCCGCGGCCAGCTCGACACGATGCAGCGCGCGACCCGGTCGCTGATCGCGGTCTACAGGCATTTTGGCAACGACCTGGCCAGGATCAACGACGATCCGGCTTGGGTGCTGCCGATGCCGGCCCGCTACGTGATCGGGACCGACGGCGTGATCGCCTACGCCGAGGTCAACCCCGACTACACCCGGCACCCCGTCCCGTCGGAGCTTCTGCTGGTGCTCGACCGCCTGCGCGCCGGCGTCCCCGCCTGCCCCCCACACCACCCAACAGAAGGAGTGTTTCGCAATGGCCATCAAGATCTACGGCGACCCCGGTTCGGGCAGCCGGCGCCGCGTCACGTCGGCGGCCGCCGCCATGGGCGTCGACATCGAGATCGTCGACATCGACCTGTTCAAGGGCGAAAGCCACACGCCCGAGTTCCTGGAGATGAACCCGCACGGGCTATCGCCCGTGATGGTGGACGGCGACTTCGTCCTCTACGAGTCCGCGGCGATCAACCTCTATCTCGCCGAGAAGGCGGGAAGCGACCTGGCGGGCCGGACGGCGCGCGAGCGGTTCGAGATCCTGCAGTGGATGTTCTGGTCGGGCGAGCAGTGGCGGGGCTTCGCGACGCTCACCTTCGACGAGGTGCTGGCCAAGCGCTTCATGGGCCAGCCCGCCGACGATACCATCGTCAAGCTGGCGGCCGACAAGATCCGAGCTGCCGCCGCGGTGCTGGACGCGCATCTCGCCAAGCACGACTACATGGTCGGCGACCGCCTGACGTTGGCTGACTTCGACGTCGCCGGTCCGTTCTCTCCAGAACGAGCGGACGAAGATCCCGCTGAACGAGTTCCCGAACCTGGTCGCCTGGCAACGGCGGCTGCTGGACACGGTGCCGGGTTGGGCCGCGACGAAGCGCGAGGTCGATGCCCGCATCGACGGTGCCTTGGAGGCGGCGGGCATCGAGCTCTGAAGCTCGGCGTCCGCGTCGACCAAGGCGACGGGCGTCAGGTTGAGGCGAAGCACGGCCGCGTCGATGTCCTGTTCGTCAACGTGGGCGGCGGACGCCTTGAGCCGTTTGAGCAGGTCACAAAAGAGGATTTCGACCACACCTTCGACACGACCGCGAAGGGAACGTTCTTCACCGTCCGGAAGCTGCTGCCGCTCGTACCGGAGGGCAGGTCCATCCCCTCAATACGTCGATCGCCGGCTCCAAGGGCTCGGCGAACTTCCGCGTGTTGATTCGCCTGCCCTGGTGGATACGGGAGCAAGAACCGGGATGCCTCCACGGCAAGACCGTGCTCTTGTCCCGCTAACGGGAGGGGACCGATGCCGTCGATCCGCGCTGGTTGCTGCTTGGCCGCGTTGCTCGCGGGGCCGGCCCTCGCGGCCGAACCCGCCGTGCTGGAAGGGGGCGCCTACGAAGTCGAGGTGAAGCTCGAATTGCCTCACCTGGAGGACATGACCGGCAAGAAGGTGGTCCGGCTCTGCCTGACTTCCGAAGCGAACGGCAACAACCACGGCATCGCGGTGCTGAGCGACAACAACCCGTTGGCCCGATGCCCAGTCTCGAACGTGCGCCAGGACGGCAACGAGCTCTCCTTCGACATCGCCTGCGAGGGCAAGAACTCCGCGCACGCGAGCGCGCGCTACCTGCTGGCGCCGACCTCCTTCCACGGCCGCATCGCCATGCAGATGGGCGGCAAGAACATGACCATGACCGAGGTCCAGGCGGGCCGCCGGACTGGTGCCTGCGACGCCGGCAAGACGCCGGCGCTGTGAGCCCGCCCGACGCCTGTCGACCGACGCGGCGGACCATCGTCGCCGGCGGCGCCCTCGTCTTGGCGGCAGGTCCGGCGCGCGCCGAGGAAGCGCAGTCCGGCCGGACGCTGCTCGTCACCCATCCGGCCTTCACCCGGCACGAGACCGGCCTCGGCAATCCCGAGCGGCCGGCGCGGATGCGGGCCATCGACGAGGCGCTGGCGGGGCCGGACTTCGCGACCCTCAGGCGCGAGGAGGCGCCGTTGCGGGACGACGCCGAGGCCGCCATCCTGCGTGCGCACACCCAGGCTCATCTCGACCGCATCAGAGCCGCGACGGCGGACGCCGCCACCGGCCCGGTCCACCTCGATGCCGACACGGTCGTGTCGGCGGGGACGTGGGAAGCGGCGCTCCGGGCGGTCGGGGCGGGTCTGCGCGCGGTCGACGCGGTGATGGACCAGGGCGCGGGCGTCGCGAACGCCTTCTGCCAGATCAGGCCGCCGAGCCATCACGCCGAGCGCGAGCGCGCGATGGGGTTCTGCCTGTTCAACGCCGTGGCCGTCGCGGCCCTGCACGCGAAGGCAACCCACGGCGCGGAACGCGTCGCCGTGGTCGACTTCGACGTCCATCACGGCAACGGCACACAGACGATCTTCAGGTCCGACCGGGACCTCTTCTACGGCTCGACGCACCGGATGCCGTGGTTCCCGGGCACGGGTGCCGCCTCGGAGACGGGGGTCGGCAACGTCTGGAACGCTCCGCTGGCCGAGGGCGACGGAAGTGGGCCGTTCCGGAAGGCTTGGACGGAGTGCATCCTTCCGGCCCTCGATGCTTTCCGGCCGGACCTCATCCTGGTCTCCGCCGGCTTCGACGCGCACGGGGGCGACCCGCTCGGAGGACTGCGGCTGGTCGAGGACGACTTCGCATGGGCGACCTCGCGGATCGCCGAGGTCGCCCATCGCCGCTGCGCGGGCCGCATCGTGTCCATGCTGGAGGGCGGCTACGTCCTCGACGCGCTCGCGCACTCGACGGCGGCGCACGTCCGGGCGCTCGCCGCCAGCGCCACCTGAACCCTCGGGACCGACCCTTGGCCATCGACAGAGACATGCAGCCCTACGCATCCGAGACTGTGCCACTGCCCTTCAAGGCGCCCTTCGACTGGGACGGGGTGCACGCCTATCTCGCTGGGCGCGCCATCCCGGGCGTGGAGATCGCGCGCCCGGTCTCTACGCGCGCACCGTCGTCTCAGGGGAAGCGCACGGCGTCGTCAGGGTCGAGCGCGCGAGCGATGGCACCCTCGCCCTCACGGTCGTGGGACCGTTCCACGACGCCGCGACGCGGGCGGCGCGCCTGTTCGACCTTGACGCCGACCCCGATGCGGTTGGAGCGACGCTCTCCGCCGATCCGTTCATGGCCGGGCTGGTCGAGGCTCGTCCCGGCATGCGCGTGCCCGGGGCCTGGGACGGGTTCGAGCTCGCAGTCCGCGCCATCCTCGGGCAGCAGGTCTCCGTCGCGGCCGCCACGCGCCTCGCCGGCAAGCTGGTTGCGACCTTCGGCATGCCGCTGACGCCGCTGGGGGACGTCGCCGAGCGGGGTCTGACCCACGTCTTCCCGTCGCCCAAGGCCCTCGTCGATGCGGACGTAGCGCTCGCCCTCAACATGCCCCGCGCCCGTGGGGCCGCCATTCGGGCGGTCGCGGCGGCCGTCCTCGCGGAGCCGGACCTGTTCGATCCGGGCCAAGGCCTCGCCGTCGCCGTCGCGCGCCTCAAGGCCTTGCGCGGGATCGGGGACTGGACGGCCCACTACGTCGCCATGCGGGCCCTGCGCGAGGCGGACGCCCTGCCCACTGGCGACATCGGCCTGCTGCGCGCCTTGGAGGACGAGGCCGGTCGCCCGACCGCGAAAGCCCTGGAAGCGCGGTCGGCGGCCTGGCGACCGTGGCGGTCCTACGCCGTGCTGCACCTCTGGGCACACGACGCGGCCCGGACGGCGGCGGCGCCCCGGCCGCCGAAAACCCGGGCGACGACAAAAATGATTCCGGAGCAAGGAGCGGGGTGCGGGCCCCGGGAAGCCCGCGCAAAGGTGTCTCCATGAACGGGCGCCGAGCGGTGTCCCGCCCAAGCCATCAGGGAGATGTCACGATGCAGATCGTCGAACTCGATCGCCAGCCGCAGGCGCCCGTCGCGCCGCCGGCCGACGACGCCGCCAAATGGGCCGCGCTCGGGGCCCGCGACGCTCAGGCCGACGGCAGCTTCGTCTACTCGGTGCGGACGACCGGCGTGTACTGCCGCCCGAGCTGCCCGGCGCGGCCGGCCCGGCCCGAGACCGTCGCCTTCCACGCGACCTGCGCCGAGGCCGAGGCCGCCGGCTTCCGGCCGTGCAAGCGCCGCCGCCCGAACGAGCCCGCCCTGGCCGAGCGCCAGGCCGAGGCCGTCGCTCGCGCCTGCCGCCTGATCGAGAGGTGCGAGACGATGCCGGCGCTGGACGACCTCGCCAAGGCGGCCGGCATGAGCCCGTTCCACTTCCATCGCGTCTTCCGCAAGGTCACGGGCATCACGTTCAAGGCTTATGCCGAAGCCCGTTTGGCGGGCCGGGTTGCCTCTGGCCTGCAGGAGGCCGGTTCCGTGACCGAGGCGGTCTTCGAGGCCGGCTACAACTCCTCCAGCCGCTTCTACGCCAAGGCGTCCGAGCGGCTCGGCATGACCCCGACGGCTTACCGCAAGGGCGGCGTCGGCATTCGCATCCGTTTCGCGGCGGCCGAGTGTTCGCTCGGCTCGATCCTGGTCGCGGCGACCGACAAGGGCGTTTGCGCGATCCTGCTCGGGGACGATCCCGACGCCCTGGCCCGTGACCTCCAGGACCGCTTCCCGAAGGCCGAGCTCTCCGGCGGGAACGATGCGTTCGAGCGCTGGGTGGCGGAGGTCATCGGTTTCGTCGAGGCGCCCGGCCGCGGCCTCGACCTGCCGCTCGACCTCGGCGGCACCGCCTTCCAGCAGCGGGTCTGGGCGGCCCTGCGGGCCATCCCGGTCGGGACGACGGCGACCTACGCCGACATCGCCCGGACCATCGGCGAGCCCGCCGCCGTGCGTGCCGTGGCCCAGGCCTGCGGCGCCAACCGGCTGGCGGTCGCCATCCCCTGCCACCGGGTCGTGCGTTCGGACGGCTCCCTGTCCGGTTACCGCTGGGGCGTCGAGCGCAAGCGCGACCTGCTCGCCCGCGAGGGGGTCGCGCGATGAGGGCGGCGACCGCGCGGCCGGGGACCCGCAACGACGTCGTCGGTGAGTTGGATTGGCCTCGCATCGAGGCCGACCTCGACGCGGTCGGCTGCGCCGCCACTGGCCCGCTCCTCGATCCGGAGGACTGCGCCGCCCTGCGCGTCCTCTACGACGACGACGCCCGTTTCCGGAGCAGGATCGTCATGGCCCACCACGGCTTCGGGCGGGGCGAGTACAAATACTACTCCCATCCGCTTCCCGACCCGGTCAGACGCCTGCGGCCGGCGCTCTACGAGCGCCTCGTCCCACTCGCGAACCGCTGGAACGAGGCGACGGGCGTCGCCGTCCGCTACCCGGCGGGGCACGACGCCTTCCTCGCCCGCTGCCACGAGGCCGGCCAAGTCCGGCCGACCCCGCTGCTCCTGAAGTACGGGACGGGTGACTACAACTGCCTGCACCAGGACCTCTACGGGGAGCACGTCTTCCCGCTGCAGGTCGCCATCCTGCTCTCCGAGCCCGGCCGGGACTTCACCGGCGGCGAGTTCGTCCTGACCGAGCAGCGGCCCCGGATGCAATCGCGGGCCGAGGTCGTGTCCCTGCGACAGGGCGAGGGCGTGGTCTTCGCCGTCCATACCCGTCCGGTTCGGGGCACCCGAGGCACCTACCGGGTGAACCTGCGCCACGGGATCAGCCGAGTGCGCTCGGGTGAGCGGTTCACCACCGGCATCATCTTCCACGACGCCAAGTAGTCATCCTCCACGACCGGGTGGAGGATGCTCCCGCGACAAGCTGAGGCGGTTCTCGGAAGACTGCCGCGTCCAGTCCAGCGGCCCAGCTCGCTCAAGCGACGCGGACCGCTCCACGGCTCATGGGAACGCCGTCGAGAGTGACACCTCCTCCCAGGCGGCGGTCTCGGCCCGCGAGCCCTCGATGTTGTCGGCCACGAGCTGGAGGGTGTCCGCGCCGAGATAGAGGTGTATGGGCGGGTCCTCGGCGGCAACCAGCCTGAGGAGGGCTTGCGCCGCCTTGGCCGGATCGCCTGGCTGGTTGCAGCTCTTGGCCTGCCGCACAGCCCGTCTCGGGTCCATCACCGCGTCGTAGTCGGGGATGGTGCGCGGCGTGCGTGCCATCGAGCGCCCGGCCCAGTCGGTGCGGAACTGACCCGGCGCCAGCGCCGTGACCCGGATGCCGAGGTGCCTCACCTCCTTGGCGAGCGCCTCGGAGATACCCTCCGGCGCGAACTACGAACCGTCTGGAATGGACCGCTCGGCCGGAGGTCGGTCCTAATCGTCCTCGTACGTTTTCATGCCCTTCTTTACGAGCTTGGCCGCCGCATCAGCCCCAACCCGGGCCTTCACGCGAAACGCCTTGCCGTGGAGCTTGTTGTAGCGCTCGAAGAAGCCCTCGATGTCGTCGAGCATGTGCGGGTCGAGGTCGCGCAGGTCCTGCACCTTCTCGAACGAGTGCCCAGTCACCGGCACGACGAGGAGCCGGTCGTTGCGCTCCCACTCGCCGTCCTTTTCGCGCTCCTCGGCCTCGATGGCCCCAACGAGGCGCGCGGTCACCTTCGTGCCGGACGATAGCGTCTCGTCGAGCAGCACGATGGCGTCGAGCGGGTCGCCGTCCTCGCCTAGGGTCGACGGCACGAAGCCGAAGTCAACCGGGAAGGTCATGCCGTCAGGCAGCACGAACTTGAGCTCGAACGCCCCGATCTCGGGGTCGTAGGCGTACTTGCTGCGGCTACCCTTGGGCGTCTCGGTGATGACGGTCAGGTCACCCTTCTTATCGTAGGCTTCAAGGCGTTCGAGCGACGGGCGGTTCTTGGACATGGGTGGAAGGCCTCCAGGCGGTTCGGGCCAGACCAACACGTCCAGGGATCATCGGTTCGCTCGGCGCTCGCACCGGTGCCCGTTCACCTGTCTTGAGACGCAACGCAGACCGCGACTGGATCCCGGGCTGCCCGGACGTCCGCAAGGTTTGGAGCGCCCGCATCCGCTCGCGCGCTGTTTACCACCTGAAGGTGCAGCGACCGTTCGTGGTTTGGAACGGTCTTGGCTGGTCTGCCGTCATTTGCACACGGGAACGGCCGTCCCGAGGAGGCGCAGGTCTGCATGAGAGCACCGAAGGGCTTCGCCGAGTTTTCCTCCCGGGTCGCGCGAGCCGCGGGCCGGCCGGTCACCTTCGCGCTCAGCCTGATCCTCATCGTGGTCTGGGCGGTCACGGGGCCGCTGTTCGGCTTTTCCGACACGTGGCAACTGGTGATCAACACCGGGACGACCATCGTGACCTTCCTGATGGTGTTCCTGATCCAGAACACGCAGAACCGTGACGGTGCGGCCATCCAGGCCAAGCTCGACGAACTCATCCGGGCCAGCGCGGCGCAGAACCGATTCATCGGCATCGAGGGCTTGGAGGAGGAGGAGCTCGACGAGATGCGCGCCCGGCTGGCACTCCACAATGGCGCGACATCGAGCGCGGTCGCGGAAGCCGCCGATCAAGCGGAGGCCGAGGCGAACGCGAAGGCGCGTGAGGCCGCCCAAAGGGTGGCCGGAACGCCATCGTACCCTGGTTGACGGCCCCGGTCAGAAGGCCGCTTCGAAGCGCCCCGCCGAGCCTGCCGCTCCTGGGACCCTCCTCTCCAGCAATGCGATCCGGTAGGATGCTTTCGAACGGGCAGCATCGAGGGCCATAGTGGGTACGAAATTCGTGCTTCCCGAGCGGGACTGTCGCGCCTGCCGGTCGCCGTCGGTTGGGTTCTGCGTTAGGCCGCGCCTCCGGAAGGGGACGGGCATGCGTTCCCGTCGTCCGGGCTGTTCAGCGTGATGCGGTTTGAAGTCGAGCGGAAGTTCCTGGTCGCCCATGAGGGCTGGCGTGTTGGGGTGGCAAGCAAGCGCCGGCTCAAGGACGGGCTCGTCGGTCACTTCGCGTCCGACAAGGTGCGGGTGCGGCTCGACGACGAGCGCGCCTGGCTGACGATGAAAGGCAATCGCGCCGGCATCGCGCGCCCGGAGTTTGAGTACGAGATCCCGCGGGAAGACGCCGAGGCCATGCTCGGCCTGGTCTGCGAGACCTGCCTGATTGAGCGGACGCGGCACTGCGTGCCTCATGCCGGGCTCACCTGGGAGGTGGACGTCTACGATGGCTCGCTGTCCGGCATGATCCTGGCGGAGGTCGAGTTGGAGGACGAAGCCAGGCCGTCGAACTGCCGGCGTGGATCGGTCAGGAAGTCACCGGGGACCCGCGCTTCCGCCAGTCGACGATGCTGCGCCTGTCGCGCGAGGCGGGTCGCAACGTGACCCTGGCGGAGGTGCTGGCGGCGCGCCTGTAACGGCCCCGGGCTGCGGCTCGGCATCCAGTTAGGCTTCGGTGCTGCGATGCGTCAACGGACTGTTATTCCTGAGCGGTGTGACCGACGCGACCGTGGCCGAGCGCGTGCCGGCCGGCCTCGATATCCGGAACGACCGAACCCGGCCGGCTAACTCGTGCGGTCCTCGGCGTCGGAGCGGGCCTATGCTGCCGTGATGTCCTTCGAGTGCTCGATGACCCATGTGCCCAGCCCATTGACCGGTTCGGCCAACGAATGAGCGAGCGTTGTCAGCTCGTCGTCGACGCGCGGCGGGATGGACGGCGTCGCCGTTCGGCTCACCATCCCGTTGCGTTCCAGACTTCGGTCGGCGACCGTGCCGCAGCCACCGCAGGCTTCACTCCATCCTGTGTAGGGCGGTGACAAAACCATCCACTGGAGCGTCGGCGTCGTGCTGATGCGGGCGGCGTAAAAGCCGGCCAGTGGAGAGGCTTCTCTTTCGAGAGGAGCCGGGGATGTTCGCCGTGGAAGTTTACGCGGCCGTTCGGCAGTTCGTGTTTATCGAGGGCAACTCTCGGCGTGAGGCGGCTCGAGTGTTCGGGCTGAGCCGAGAGACGATCGCCAAGATGTGCCGGTTCTCTCTGCCGCCGGGCTATACGCGCTCGAAGCCGGTCGAGAAGCCGAAGCTTGGGCCACTTCTGCCGGTGATCACGGCCATCCTGGAGGCTGACCGGACTGCGCCGGTCAAGCAGCGGCACACGGCCAAGCGGATCTTCGAGCGGCTGCGCGACGAGCACGGCTATGCCGGCGGCTACACGGTGGTGAAGGACCACGTGCGGATCTGCCGATCGCAGGGGCGGGAGACCTTCGTGCCGCTGGCCCACCCGCCTGGCCATGCCCAGGTCGACTTCGGCGAGGCGGTGGCCACGATCGGCGGCGGGCGTCGCAAGATCCATTTCTTCTGCATGGACCTGCCGCACTCCGACGCCTGCTTCGTGAAGGCATATCCGCGGGAGACCACCGAGGCGTTCCTCGACGGGCACGTCGCCGCCTTCGCCTTCTTCACGGGCGTGCCGCTGTCGATCCTGTACGACAACACGAAGATCGCGGTCGCCAAGATCTGCGGTGACGGGCAGCGCGAGCGCACGCGCGCCTTCACCGAGTTGGTGAGCCACTACCTGTTCCGCGACCGCTTCGGCCGTCCGGGCAGGGGCAACGACAAGGGCAAAGTCGAAGGGCTGGTCAAGTTCGCCCGGTCCAACTTCATGACCCCGGCTCCGGAGGCAGCTTCGTTCGAGGCGCTGAACGCTGATCTGGAGCGACGCTGCCGAGTCCGGCAGGATGAGTGTACCGGTCGGTCTGCCGAGCTCATCGGTACGCGGCTCGTGGCCGACCGTGCGGTCCTGCGCGCCCTGCCGGCGGTCCCGCTGGAGCCGTGCGAGAAGCGGGCTGGTCGTGTCTCCTCGACCGCGCTGGTGCGCTATCACGGCAACGACTACTCGGTGCCCACCGCCTACGGCTTCCGGGACGTGCTGGTGAAGGGCTTCGTCGACGAGGTCGTGATCCTGTGCGGCGGGATCGAGATCGCCCGGCACGAACGCAGCTACGGCACCGGCGTGTTCGTCTCCGAGCCGCTGCACTACCTCGCGCTGATCGAGACCAAGCCGAACGCCCTCGACCAAGCGGCGGCCCTCCAGGACTGGGATCTGCCCGAGGCGTTCCAGCACCTGCGCCATCTCCTGGAGGCGCGCATGGGCAACCGGGGCAAGCGCGAGTTCATCCAGGTGCTGCGCCTGATGGAGGCGATGCCCAAGGACGTGGTGGCCGCAGCCGTCACGGAGGCGATCCGGCTCGGGGCGATCGGCTTCGATGCGGTCAAGCTGATTGCGCTGGCCCGACTCGAGCACCGACCGCCCCGGCTCGACCTGGCAGCCTATCCGCACCTGCCCAGAACCACGGTGCGGACCACCGTGGCTGCCGACTATGCCGTGCTGGTGCCGGAGGTGGCCGCATGAGCCCGGCGCGCGACGAGACCACGCCGGGCGTCCTGCTGGCTCACCACCTCAAGCAGCTTAAGCTACCCACGGTGCTGCGCGAGTACGACAAGGTTGCCCGCGAGTGCGCCCAGGGCGGCCTTGACCACCCGCGCTACCTGTTGCGGCTGGTTGAACTGGAGCTGATCGACCGTGAGCGGCGCATGGTCGAGCGCCGTATCCGGGCGGCGCGCTTCCCGGCGGTGAAGAGCCTCGACACGTTCGACTTCGCCGCGATCCCGAGCCTGAACAAGATGCTCGTGCTGGAGCTGGCCCGCTGTAGCTACATCCTCGGCCGGGAGAACGTCATCGCACTTGGCAACTCGGGCACCGGCAAGACCCACATCGCCTTGGCTCTCGGCTTGGCGGCTTGCCAGAAGGGCTTCTCGGTCACGTTCACCACCGCGGCCTCGCTGGTCAACCAACTCTTGGAGGCGCGCGACGAGCGTCGTCTGCTCCGGCTTCAGCGTGAGCTGGCCGCGGCGAAGCTCCTGATCGTCGACGAACTCGGCTACGTGCCGCTGTCCTCGACGGGAGCGGAGTTGCTGTTTGAGGTCTTCTCGCAGCGCTACGAGCGTGGCTCGACCGTGGTGACCTCGAACCTCCCGTTTGAGGACTGGACGTCAGTTCTGGGCTCGGAGCGGCTGACCGGCGCGCTGCTCGACCGGCTGACCCACCACGTCAGCATCCTGAGCCTGAACGGCGACAGCTACCGCCTCAAAACTTCCCGCAGCCGGCGCGGCCGGGCCGAAGGGGCGGAGCAAAACCAGACCACCGCCGATCCTCACGACCCCGAGACGGGCGAGATCCCGCCGGACTGACCCTTACGATCGGGCCCCTTCTCCGTTCAGGCTGCACGTTGCCAGTGGCCTGATTTTCCTCCGCCACGGCGGCCTGGAATTGGTCCGCCCTTTACACCTGGTTCTCGCGATGCTGAACGTGACGCCTGCCCGAAGCCTCTCAACGTCGTACGGCATGCAGTCACGCCCCGTTGATGCGATCTCCCGGTCAGTTCGTTCCGCCGTGGCTCTGGGATCAACCAGAAACGACAGCGGCATCGTGATCGTGTGAAACTGCGAGGTTCCCGCCATGACCTGGCCGGCCACGCTAGCAGCGTCTTGCTCGTCGACGCGCTCAGGCTGCAACCACACACGCTGTCGAGATCGGCTGTGTGAGACGCCAGTGTGAGCCGCGTCAGCAATTTCAGCTAAGTGCTTGATTTTATTGGCGCGCCCTACGGGAATCGAACCCGTGTTTTCGCCGTGAAAGGGCGACGTCCTGGACCGCTAGACGAAGGGCGCACTGGCTGGGCCGGGGTTCTATAGTCGGACCGGAGACGCCCGGCAACCGTTCATCCGCGGCACTGGCGCCACAGGGCTCAGGTTTGACCGCGCGCCGGGTTGGGGCGATGGAGGGCCATGCCTCAACCTTCCCCTCGCATGACCCTCGTCCTCGGCGGGGCGCGATCCGGCAAGAGTGCCTATGCGGAAGGGCTGATCGAGGCCTGCCCCGGCCCGTGGCTGTATCTCGCCACCGCGCAGGCCTTCGACGACGAGATGGTCGCGCGCATCGCCCAGCACCGCGCCCGGCGCGCCGGGGCGTGGCAGACCCGCGACGTTCCGCTCGCCCTGCCGGAGGCGGTCGCCGCATCCGAAGGACCGGTCCTGGTCGATTGCCTCACGCTCTGGCTCACCAACCTGATCCTCGCGGAGGCCGATCCTGACGCCGCGACGGGGCACCTCCTTGAGGCCTGCGCAGGCGCGCCGGGTCCGCTGGTGCTGGTCGGCAACGAGGTCGGGCTCGGGATCGTCCCCGACAATGCCCTCGCCCGGCGCTTCCGCGACGCCGCCGGCCGCCTCCACCAGCAGCTCGCCGCGCGGGCCGACCGGGTCGTGCTCACCGTGGCCGGCCTGCCGCTGGTCGTGAAGCCGCAGGCCCCTCAGACACAAGCCCACCCGACAGGAGCCTCCGCATGAGCGACGACGCCGCGCGCCACCGCGAGAAGATGGAGAAGCGCAAGGCCGTCCAAGACGCCGAAGTCGCAGGCAAAACCCTCGAGAAGGGCCTCCTCCTCGTCCATACCGGCCCCGGCAAGGGCAAGAGCACGGCGGCCCTGGGGCTGATGCTGCGGGCGCTCGGCCGCGGCTGGCGGGTCGGCATGGTGCAGTTCATCAAGGGCGGCTGGGACACGGGCGAGCGCCACGCCGTTGCGGCCTTCGGCGACCGGGTCGTCTGGCACACCCTCGGGGAGGGGTTCACCTGGGAGACCCAGGACAAGGCCCGGGACATCGCCGCCTGCCGCCACGCCTGGGACGTCGCCGCGGGGCTGATGGCCGATCCCACGATCCGGCTGCTCGTCCTCGACGAGCTCAACATCGCGCTGCGCTACGCCTACCTCGACCTCGACGCGGTGCTGGCCGCCCTGCGCGCGCGCCGGCCGGACCTGCACGTCGTGGTCACCGGCCGCAACGCCAAGCCGGCCCTGATCGAGGCCGCCGACCTCGTCACCGAGATGGGTAGCGTGAAGCACCACTTCGCCGCAGGCGTGAAGGCGCAGGAAGGGATCGAGTTCTGACCCCGAGGCGGACAAAGGCCCTGATGATCCAGGGCACCGGCTCCGATGTCGGGAAGTCGCTGCTCGTGGCGGGGCTGGCGCGCGCCTTCACCGAGCGGGGCCTGAGGGTCCGGCCGTTCAAGCCGCAGAACATGTCGAACAACGCCGCCGTCACCGCCGACGGCGGCGAGATCGGCCGGGCGCAGGCGCTCCAGGCCCGCGCCGCCCGGGTGGCGCCCTCCGTGCACATGAACCCGGTGCTGCTGAAGCCGCAGAGCGAGGTCGGCTCCCAGGTGGTGGTGCAGGGCCGGATGGTCGCCACCGTGAAGGCGCGCGACTACCAGGCCTGGAAACCCCGGCTGATGTCCGCCGTCCTCGACAGCTTCGCGCGCCTCGCGGACGAGGCCGACCTCGTCCTCGTCGAGGGCGCGGGCTCGGCCTCCGAGGTCAACCTGCGGGCGGGCGACATTGCCAATATGGGCTTCGCCCGGGCCACGAGACACGCCGGTGGTGCTGGTCGGCGACATCGACCGGGGCGGCGTGATCGCGAGCCTCGTCGGCACGAAGGCGGTGATCGACCCGGAGGACGCCGCGATGATCGCCGGCTTCCTCGTCAACCGGTTCCGCGGCGACCCGAGCCTGTTCGCCGACGGGATGCGGCTGATCGCCGAACGCACCGGCTGGGCGCCTCTGGGCCTCGTGCCGCATTTCCCCGCCGCCGCGCGCCTGCCGGCCGAGGACGTGCTGGGGCTCGCCGGCTCGGACGCGCGCGGGCCCGGTTCCGTCACGGTGGCGGTGCCGGTCCTGCCGCGCATCGCCAACTTCGACGATCTCGACCCCCTGCGGGCGGAGCCCGGCGTGTCGGTGGTGCTGGTCCGGCCCGGCACGCCGATCCCCGCGGAGGCCGCCCTCGTGCTGCTGCCGGGCTCCAAGACCACCATCGACGACCTGGAGGCCTTTCGCCAGGAGGGCTGGGACATCGACCTGCGCGCCCATGTCCGCCGGGGCGGCCGGGTGCTCGGCCTGTGCGGCGGCTACCAGATGCTGGGAACACGCCTCGCCGACCCGCACGGGATCGAGGGGGCGCCGCGCACGGTGGCGGGCCTCGGGCTCCTCGACGTCGCGACCGTGATGACGCCGGAGAAGCGCCTCGCCGCCGTCACCGGCACGAGCCTGCCCGACGCCGTGCCGTTCTCCGGCTACGAGATGCATATCGGCGCTACCGAGGGTCCGGACGCCGCCCGGCCGCTGCTGCGCCTCGCCGACGGGCGCCTGGACGGGGCGGTGTCGGCGGACGGGCGCGTGGCCGGGACCTACGTCCACGGCCTGTTCGCCCACGATGCCCAGCGGGCGGCGTGGCTGGCGCGCCTCGGGACGGCCTCGGAGGGCGCGGGCTACGAGGCCGGGGTCGAGGCGGCGCTGGACGGCCTCGCGCGACACATCGCGGCCCATGTCGATTGCGACCGCCTCCTGGCGCTTGCCCGGTAGGCGGGGGCCGCGCCAGGGATTACGCCGTGTCATGCCGGTCCCGCCGAAGGGCCGCACGCGCCCGGAGGAACGCCTCATGCCCCCCTGCAATCCCCCGTCGGGGATCTCGCCCCCGTCGGGGAGGATCTCGGCGCGAGCACCGTCCGCACCGTGACCCTGCGGCTGATGCCGCTCCTCGGCCTGCTCTACCTGATCGCCTATATCGACCGGCAGAACGTCTCCTACGCCAAGCTGGAGATGGTCGGCAGCCTCGGCCTCTCCGAGACCGCCTACGGGCTCGGGGCCTCGCTGTTCTTCCTCGGCTACTTCCTGTTCGAGGTGCCGGCCAACGTCTTCCTGGAGCGGGTCGGCGCGCGGCTCTGGTTCGCCCGGATCATGATCACCTGGGGCCTCGTCACCGTGCTCCTCGGCTTCACCCAGGGCACGGCGATGTTCTACGTGCTGCGCTTCCTCCTCGGGGTCGCGGAGGCGGGCTTCTTCCCCGGCGTGCTCTTCGCCCTGACGCTGTGGTTTCCGCAAGGACACCGGGCGCGGATGATCGGCTGGTTCATGATCGCGAGCGCGGTGGCCAACGCGGTCGGCGCCGCGGTGGGCGGGGCGCTGCTCGGCCTCGACGGGGCGCTCGGCCTCCAGGGCTGGCAATGGGTGTTCCTGGCTACCGGCGTGCCGGCGATCCTGATGGCCGCGGTGGTGCTGCTCGTCCTGCCGGATGGCCCCGAGACCGCGCCCTGGCTGTCGCAGGCCCAGTGCGACTGGCTCGCCCGGACGCTGCGGGCCGAGCGCGAGGATGGCGGCCATGTCGACCACGGGAACCCGTTCGCCGCGCTCCTCGACCGGCGGGTGCTGATGCTGGCCGGCGTCTACGTCTCCCTGCCGCTCGCCGCCTACGGCCTCGGCTACTGGCTCCCCACCGTGGTGAAGGGATTCGGCGTCTCGAACCTCACCAATGGCTTCCTCAACATCATCCCCTGGATGGTCACGGCCTTCGCGCTCTGGTGGGTGCCGCGCCACGCCGCCCGCACGGGGGCGCAGGGCAACGCCCTGACCTGGCACGTGGTCGGGCCGGCGCTGGTCGGGGCGGCGGGCCTGGCGCTCTCGGTCGTCCTGCCGGGCAACGCCGTGAAGTTCGCCTGCCTGTGCGTGGCCGCGGCCGGGACCTTCGCGGCCCAGCCGGTCTTCTGGTCGATGCCCGGGACCTTCCTGCGCGGTGCCTCGGCGGCGGCCGGGATCGCGGCGATCAACTCGGTGGGCAATCTCGGCGGCTTCGTCGCCCAGAACGCCGTGCCGTTCATCCGCGACCAGACCCAGAGCGACCTCGTGCCGATGCTGTTCCTGGCCGCCTGCCTGGCCCTGGGCGCCGGGCTGATGTTCGTGGTGCTCTCCGCCCTGCGCCGGGACGCGGCCCGGCGCGCCGGGCCAGCGGCGGTGCGGGTGGCCTGAACACGGGCCGGACTCGTGCGTTATCCTTCCTCAGGCCGGCGCGACCGGCAGGATGATGCAGACCCGCAAGCCCGCGGGCCATCGTCGAGGAGGGCACCGCGATGAGTCAGGGATTTCCGCTCATGATCCTCGCCTTCGGGACGCTCGGCGGCATCTGGTTCCTGGCCGCCGCGGCCCGGAAGCAGGTCGCCGACCTGAAGGGCAGCCCCGAGCGTTCCAGCGTGATTCACAACCACGGCGGCGCCCCGCGTCCGAACATGCAGGGCACCGAACACTAGGGTAACCGAGCACCGGGGAGACCGCGGCGGCTCCCGCCGCGCGTCCGTCAGCGGGCGGCGATCCGCCGGCAATGGTCGAGGGCGGCGCCGATCAGGTTGTCGCTGGCCTCGGGCGTCCGGAACGCCGAATGCGCCGAGAGGGTGACATTGGGCAGGGACGCCAGCGGGTGGTCCGCCGGCAGGGGCTCGACCGTGAACACGTCGAGCCCAGCCCGCGCCACGTGGCTGGTCCGCAGAGCCGCGACCAGGGCGTCCTCGTCGAGCACCGCCCCGCGGGCGGTGTTGATCAGCATCGCGCCGGGCTTCATCGCGGCGATCCGCGCGGCCGAGAGGAAGCCGCGCGTCGCGTCGGTCAGGAGCAGGTGGAGCGAGACCACGTCGCTCTCGGCGAGCAGGCGGTCGAGCGGGACGAAGTCGACGCCGGGATGGGCCTTCGGGGTCCGGTTCCAGGCGAGCACCCGCATGCCCACGCCCCGGCAGAGGCGCGCCATCTCGGCCGCGATCCCGCCGAAGCCGACGAGGCCGACGGTCTTGCCGGTGAGCTGGATTCCTCGGTGCGCAGCCAGGACCCGGCGCGCATCGCCCGGTCCATCTCGGGCAGGCCGCGGGCGGCGGCCCACATCAGCGCGAAGGCGCACTCGGCGACCGCCGTGTCGCCGTAGCCCTTGATGGTGTGGACGGTGACGCCGAGCGCGTCCCGGAGCGCCTCCGGGTCCATGTAGCTGCGGGCGCCGGTGCCGAGGAACACGACGTGCTTCAGGCCCGCGCAGGCCCGGGCCACGTCGAGGGGAGGGCGGTGTGGTCGATCACCGCGGTCTCGGCGCCGTCGAGGATGCCGGGCAGGTCCTCCGGGACGAGGCCGGGATCGGCGTGGATCGCGAAGGGCGGGTCGTCGGGCCGCAGCAGCCGCCGGGTCACCGCCGCCAAAGTCTCGCTGGCATCCACGAACACCGCGCGCATCGGCGTCTCCCTCATTCAGCCCCGGCCGGCCACGATGCGTCCGGTGCGCGGGCCGTGCCAAGGCCTGATCGAAGGGCGCTGTGTCTTTGCGAGGGCAGCGAAGCGAGCCAGAGGCGCCACGTCCGCCCATGTCCCGCGGCCCTGGGTTGCTTCGCTCCGCTCGCAAAGATTGGTCAGCCCGCCAGGGTCAGGCAGACGAGAAGGAGCGCCAGCACGAGCCCGCCCTGGAGCCAGCAGGCCGTCCGGTACAGGGTCAGGGCGCGGGCGATGTCGTCGGCCGCGGCCGCGTCCCGCCCGTCGCCCATATGGGCGTCCGGGACGAGGGTGCCGTCGTAGACCCGCGGCCCCGCGAGCCGCAGGCCGAGCGCCCCCGCCATGGCGGATTCGGGCCAGCCGGCATTCGGCGAACGGTGCCGGCGCGCGTCCCGGGCCATTGCCCGGCAGGCCCCGCGCGCGTCGGCGCCGCGCAGGGCGGCCGCCCCGGCGATCAGCAGGCCCGCGAGCCGGGAAGCCGGCAGGTTCACGCCGTCGTCGAGCCGGGCCGCCGCCCAGCCGAAGGCCTCGTAGCGGGGGCTGCGGTGGCCGATCATGCTGTCGGCGGTGTTGATCGCCTTGTAGAGGGCGCCGCCCGGCAGGCCGAGGCAGCCGATCCAGAAGGCCGGCGCCACGATCCCGTCGGAGAAATTCTCCGCCAGGCTCTCGATCGCGGCCCGGCAGACCGCCGCCTCGTCGAGGCGGTTGGGGTCGCGCCCGACGATCATCGCCACCGCCCGGCGCCCGGCCTCCAGGCCGCCGGTGCGCAGGGCCGTCTCCACGGCGGCGACGTGCTGGTGGAGGCTGCGCTGCGCCGGCAGGCCCGCGCACATCAGGCCGAGGAGGAGCAGGACGGGGAGGGGGCCGGTCAAGCCGGCGAGCCCGGTCAGCGCCCAGGCCACCGCGCCCACGCCAGCGAGGAGGAGCGCCAGCGCGCCGCAGCCGGCGATCCGCCGCCGCCGGTCCGAGCCGCGGTTGAGGCCGCGCTCCAGGGCGGCGATCAGCCGGCCGATCCAGGTGACAGGGTGGCCGACGGCCCTGTAGAGCGCGTCCGGATAGCCGGCCGCCGCCTCGATCCCGAGGGCGAGGATGAGCACGGCGAGCGTGTCGGCAAACGTACCGGGCAGATGGACCATTCGGTGTGGAGCGTTCCCGCGGGTGAGGTCGCCCCGATCGCCCATGGCGGCGATCTCGGCGGCCTCCGAAAAGCCTTTCCCGACGCGCCGGAGCCCTGGCTCGACCTCTCGACGGGGATCAACCCGGTCCCGTACCCCGTGCCGCCGGTGGAGGCCAGCGCCTGGACGCGGCTGCCCGAGGCCGCCGAGGTTCACGCCCTCCGGGTGGCGGCCGCCGCGGCCTACGGGGCACCGGATGCCGATCACGTCGTGCCCGCGCCCGGCACCCAGATCCTGATCGAGACCCTGCCCCGGCTCCTGGCGCCGACCCGGGTGGCGGTCGTCGGCCCCACCTATGCCGAGCACGCCGCCGCCTGGGCGCGGGCCGGACACGCGGTCGCGGCGGTTCCGAGCCTCGACGCCCTCGGCGACGCCCGGGTCGCGGTCGTCGTCGATCCCAACAACCCGGACGGGCGGACCCATCCCCTCGCCGAGCGCCGCGCCCGCGCCGCGGCGCTCGCCGCCCGCGGCGGCCTGCTGGTCGCCGACGAGGCCTTCGCGGACCTGGAGCCGGTCGAGAGCCTGTGCCCGCACGTCACCGCACCGGACTTGGCGCCGGGCCTCGTGGTGCTGCGCTCCTTCGGCAAGACCTACGGGCTCGCCGGCCTGCGCCTCGGCTTCGCGGTCGCCGAGCCCGGGACGGCGGCCCGGATCGCCGCGGCGCTGGGTCCCTGGGCGGTGTCGGGACCGGCCCTGGCGATCGGGGGGCGCGGCCCTGGCGGATGCGGCGTGGCGCGCGCAGGCCGCCCGGGCGCGGGCGGCGGATGCGGGCCGCCTCGACCGGCTGATCGCCCGGGCCGGGGGCCGGCTCGTCGGCGGCACCGCCCTGTTCCGGACCGCGGATTTCCCGGACGGGCCGGACCTCTACCGGCGGCTCGCCGCGGCCGGGATCGCGGTGCGGCGCTTCGCGGAGCGCCCGGAGCGCCTGCGCTTCGGGCTGCCCTCCGGGAAGGCGGCGTGGTGCCGCCTCTCGCGGGTGCTCAGGTAGACCGGACCCCGGGCGGATGCGGGTCACGGGCGGCCACGAGCACCGCCAGCGCCGAGAACACCAGCCCCACCGCGCAGACCCCCGGCCAGCCGACCAGCAGGAAGGCCTGCGAGCCGGCATAGGCGCCGAGCGCCCCGAACACGAACAGCGTCGTGAACAGCACGGTGTTGATGCGGCCCCGCGCCCCCGGGACCAGGGCGTAGGCCCGGGTCTGGTTGGCGATGAGGGCGCCGTTCATGCCGATGTCGATGAGCAGCACCCCGAGGGCCACCGCGACGAGGGACCACGTGCCCCCCGCCCAGAGCACCACGAAGGACAGGGCGACCAGCAGGCTGCCGCCGAGCACCACGGGCTTCGCCCCCCGCCGGTCGGTGAAGCGGCCCGAGAGGGGCGCCACGAAGGCGCCGCAGACGCCGATTACGCCGAACAGCCCCGCCCCGGCGGCGGAGAGCCCGAAGGGCGGCCCCTCCACCAGCAGCGCCAGGGTCGCCCAGAAGGCGTTGAAGGCGGCAAACAGCAGCGCCTGCGATAGGCTCGCCGTCCGCAGCACCGGCTGCGTCCGGGCGAGGTGGAGGATCGACAGCATCAGGGCGCGGTAGCGCAGCGGGTGCGTCTGCGCCGTGTGGGGGAGGGTGACCCGCGCGAGGCCCGCCATGGCGAGGGCCAGGACGGCGGCGACGAGGAAGACCGGCCGCCAGCCGAGATGCGCCCCCAGGAACCCGCTCGCCGTGCGGGCGAGCAGGATGCCGGTGAGCAGCCCGGTCATGACCTGTCCGACGATCCGCCCGCGGCGCGCGTCGGGGGCGAGTTCGGCCGCGAACGGCACCGCCTGCTGGGCCGCGCAGGACAGCACGCCGACCACCAGATGGGCGAGCGCGAGGCAGGCGAGGTTCGGGGCGAGGCCCACGGCGAGCAGGGCCACGGCGAGGCCGAGGCATTGGCCCACGATCAGGGTGCGGCGCGGCAGAGCGTCGCCCAGGGGCACGAGGCCGACGATGCCGAGCCCGTAGCCGACCAGCGCCGTGGTCGGCACCCACAGGGCGGCCCGGTCTCCGAACTCGGCCACGATCAGGCCGAGCAGGGGCTGGTTGTAGTAGATGTTGGCGACCGCCCCGCCGGCGATCAGCGTCAGGCCGAGCCGGGCCTTCGCGTCGAGCGTCGTGGTCACGGCGGGGTCGGGGGCAGGCAGGCACGCCGCCGCGGAAGGGCCATGGTCGGGTCCGTGTGCGGGAGGAGATCCGGGCCGCGAGCGATACGGGCAGGGCGCGCCGCGGCGCAAGCTGCGGCGATGCATCCCTGCCGGCACGCGCCGGCACCCTTCACCGGCGCCGCCGCCGCACCATATGCTCTCGATGTATCCGGCTGGGTCCGAGCACGCCGGTCCGAGCACTTGCCGACGCTGCAGGCACGGGTCCGGGCGTCGAGCCGATCCAGGTTCCGACCCGGATTACGAACGAGAGGGCGGTTCCGTTCCGAGCATCCGGCTCCGGGACCGCCGCATCAGGGAGTACGGGATGCCGAACTACCGCATCGACTTCGCCAAGGAGATCCTCGGGGTGCCGTTCACGATCGGCTCCGTGGCGATCACCCGCGCCCGCGACCCCGAGCGCGCCCGCCGTGCGGCCGAACTCCGGTTCGCCCGTCAGCACGGCGTCGGCGACTGGCGGGAACGGGCCGACCTCGCCACCGTGGCCGAGCGGCTCTGACACATCCGGGCCTCGGCCCGTCACACCACCTTCGCGGTGTTCCCGCAGGCTGAGCGCCGGACATCCGCGCGCGGCCAAGCTCTGGTCGCGGCGGCCGTGGCGCCGTAGAGTGGCGGACGGATCGGGACGCGGAGCGGTCCTCCTCGGGAGGACCGGCGGCTCCCGGATCCGGTTTCGCGCACACTCGTTCGACGAGCCGGCGTCGCGGGGCCGGCAGCGTCTCGAGTCCGG
The DNA here is from genome assembly GCA_050632685.1 of Methylobacterium phyllosphaerae. Lineage (GTDB taxonomy): Bacteria > Pseudomonadota > Alphaproteobacteria > Rhizobiales > Beijerinckiaceae > Methylobacterium > Methylobacterium phyllosphaerae_A. Next base: position 460,786 of record JBOEFT010000002.1, on the reverse strand, counting down.
GTCGACGGGGGTCTTGCGAGGGTCATGGCGGCGATCTCCTTCTTCGGCGACCTGCTCCAGACCATCAGCGAGCGCGGCCGCGACCTGATCGGGATCGGGCGCGGCGACCTGGGGTCCCGGGCGAGCGCCGGCGACCTGGTCAAGCTGTGCGAAGACCTGATCTCCCGGCGGGGCGAGGCCTCCGGCGTGGCGCTGGCCCGCCTGATCCTCGACCGCTACGCGAGCTTCGGGCAGGCGGAGCGCCACGCCTTCCTGCGGGCCATCGCTCTCGACTTCGACGCGGACCACGCCGCCGTCGACGCGGCGATCGCCGCCTACCGGGCGGCCCCGTCCCGCGCCCGCCTCGGCGACCTGCACGAGGCCGCCGAGCCGCGCAGCCAGGAACTGATCCGCCGCCTCAACCTCGCCCGCGGCGGCACCCTGAGCCTCGTGCGGATGCGCGAGGACCTGTTCGACCTGCGCCGGACGCTGCGTGCCGGCGAGGAGGCCGGCCCCGCCCTGCTGGATGCCGTCGACAGCCTCGATTCCGACTTCGAGCACCTGTTCGCCTCGTGGTTCAACCGCGGCTTCCTGGTGCTGCGCCACATCGACTGGACCACGCCGGCGCATATCTTGGAGAAGATCATCCGCTACGAGGCAGTGCATGCCATCGCGGACTGGGACGACCTGCGCGCCCGGATCGAGCCGCCGGACCGGCGCTGCTTCGCGTTCTTCCACCCGGCGCTGGCCGACGAGCCCCTGATCTTCGTGGAGGTGGCGCTCACCGACCAGATCGCCCCGGCGATCGCCCCGATCCTGTCGCAGGCGCGCAAACCCTGCAGCCGCAGGCGGCCAACACGGCGGTGTTCTACTCGATCTCGAACTGCCAGAAGGGGCTCGCCGGCGTCACCTTCGGCAACTTCCTGATCAAGCAGGTGGTCGAGGATCTCACCCGCGAGATCCCCACGCTCAAGACCTTCGTGACGCTGTCGCCGGTGCCGGGCTTCGCCACGTGGCTCGCCCGGGAGCGCCGGGCCGACAGCCCGCAGGGGCTGCTCCCCGAGGATGTCGAGACCCTGCGGGCGCTGGACGATCCGGACTGGGCCGCCGACAAGGCCCGGGCCGAGACGGTGCGCAAGGCGCTGATCCCGGCCGCGGCGGCCTATTTCCTGCGCGCCAAGAACGAGCGCGGCCGCCCCCTCGACCCGGTGGCCCGGTTCCACCTCGGCAACGGCGCGCGCCTCGACCGGATCAACTTCCTGGGCGACACCTCGAAGAAGGGGCTCGCCCAGTCGCACGGCCTGATGGTCAACTACCTGTACGACCTCGCCGCCATCGAGCGGAACCACGAGACCTACGCCAATCTCGGCACCGTGGTCGCCGCCCCGGCGGTGACCCGGGAGCTGCGCGCCAAGCTGCCGCCGCCGCGGGCCGTGGTCCTCGCCGAGGCGTAGGACCGCAACCCCGGACCCGCGCCCCGTCGTTGCGGGCGGGGCGCCCCGGGAGCGCCGTGCTGCGGACGGACTACGGCCGGATCATGGGGCGCCCGCGGTCAACCGGGTGGCGAAGGCCAGGGTGATGCGCCGGGCCGCGGCCTGCGCGGCCTCGCCCTCCAGGGGCACCCGGCCGTCGAGGATCAGCGCGGCGAGACCGTGCACCAGCGACCACGCGGCGAGCGTCAGGTCCTCGGCGGGCATCGCCGGACCCGCGAGGGCGGCCGCCCGCCGCTCAAGGATCCCGTAGGCCCGCGCCTTGTCCGATGTCCGGCAGGCCCCCGTAAACATGAGCCGGAACAGGGCCGGGTGTCGGCAGGCGAAGGCCACATAGGCCGCCCCCTGCGCGGCCAGGGCCTGCGCTCCCGCCGCCGATCCGTCGGCCGCCTCCAGGCCTGCGGCGAGATCCTCGAAACCCCGGGCGGCGACGGCCTGGAGGAGGTCCTCCTTGCCGGGAAAGTGGCGGTAGGGCGCCATCGCGGAGACCCCGCAGGCCCGGGCCGCCGCGCGCAGCGACAGCGCCGCCTCGCCGCCGGTCTCCAGCAGGTCCAGGGCGGCCGAGACCAGCGCGGCGCGCAGGTCGCCATGGTGATAGGTCTTGCCCGAAGGAGATGTTGACACTGTACGCAGACCGCCGCATGTTTACGGTGCATACAAGCCCAGGAGGCCACACCATGCAAGGCGCCCCCATCCGCCGGTCCGTGGATCTCTCCGCCTATCCCGACCTCGTCGTCGTGTATCTCGGCTTCCGGGTCACCCGCTGGCGCGGCCTGCTGGCGCTGATGGGCCTCGGCCGCGGCATCGCCGCCTCGGTGCGCGCGCGGCCGGACGGGCTGCTGGCCCACGAAAACCTGTTCTTCGGGCTGACCCATGTCGGCATGCGCCAGTACTGGCGCGATCTGGAGAGCCTGGAAGGCTTCACCCGCTCGGAGCCGCACCGCACGTGGTGGCGCGACTTCGGCCGGGACGCCAGGGGCTCCGGCTTCTGGCACGAGGCCTACGGGCGGCGCGGCATGGAGGCGATCTATGTCGGCATGCCGGCGCCCACCGGGCTCGGGCTGTTCGCCCCCGCGCGCACCCCGGACGGCGCCTTCCTGTCGTCGCGGCAGCGGCTGGCCGGCTGAAAGGGCTCGCCGAGAGGGCCTTCAGGCGGCTATGGGTGCGCGGGACACGCAGCCCGTGATAGCTCAGCCTCACGATGACGAACTACCTCTTCTCCCTGGTGCGGGACGGCGTCCCCGATCCCGCCAAGACCGTGATCGAGACCCCGGAGGGGCACCGCACCACCTACGCGGACCTGATCGCCCGCTCCGGCGCCTACGCGGCGGCCCTGCGGGCGGCGGGCGTCGCGCCCGGCGACCGGGTGGCCGTACAGGTCGAGAAGAGCCCGGAGGTGATCGTCCTGTATCTCGGCGTCGTCCGGGCCGGCGCCGTGTTCCTGCCGCTCAACACCGCCTACACGCCGGCGGAGATCGGCTACTTCCTCGGGGACGCCGAGCCCACCGTGTTCGTCTGCGACCCCGCCCGGCGCGACGCCCTGGCCGAGGCCGCCGCGCGCGTCCGCGCGGTCTGGACCCTCGACGCCGCGGGCCGCGGCAGCGCCGCGGAGGCGGCGGACCAGCAGAGCGGCGACTTCGCCGACGTGCCCCGGGGGCCGGACGATCTCGCGGCGATCCTCTACACATCCGGCACGACCGGGCGCTCCAAGGGCGCCATGCTGACCCACGACAACCTCGCGTCGAACGCCCGGACGCTGGTGGAGGCTTGGCGCTTCACCGCCGACGACGTGCTGATCCACGCCCTGCCGGTGTTCCACACCCACGGCCTGTTCGTGGCGACCAACACGGTGCTGGCGAGCGGCGGCACGATGCTGTTCCTGCCCCGGCTCGACCCCAAGCTGATCCTGAGCCTGATGCCCCGGGCGACCGTCATGATGGGTGTGCCGACCTTCTACACCCGCCTCCTCAAGGAGCCCGGCCTCACCCCCGAGGTTGCCAAGGGCATCCGCCTGTTCGTGTCGGGCTCGGCGCCGCTGCTCGCCGAGACGCACCGGGACTGGCAGGCCCGCACCGGCCACGCCATCCTCGAGCGCTACGGCATGACCGAGACCAATATGAGCACCTCGAACCCCTATGCGGGCGACCGGATCGCCGGCACGGTGGGGTTCCCGCTGCCGGGGGTGTCGCTTCGGGTGGTCGATCCGGAGACCGGCGCGGCCCTCGGCCCCGATGCGGTCGGCATGATCGAGGTGAAGGGCGCGAACGTGTTCCAGGGCTACTGGCGCATGCCCGAGAAGACCGCCGCCGAGTTCCGGGCGGACGGATTCTTCATCACCGGCGACCTCGGCAAGTTCGACCCGCGGGGCTACGTCCACATCGTCGGGCGCGGCAAGGACCTGATCATCTCCGGCGGCTTCAACGTCTACCCGAAGGAGGTCGAGACCGAGATCGACGCCCTGCCGGGGGTCGTCGAATCCGCGGTGATCGGTCTGGCGCACCCGGATTTCGGCGAGGCGGTCACCGCCGTGGTGGTGGGCGGCCCGGGATGCCCGGACGAGGCCGGGGTGCAGGCCGCCCTGGAAGGCCGGCTCGCCCGGTTCAAGTGCCCCAAGCGCGTCCTGTTCGTGGACGAGCTGCCGCGCAACACCATGGGCAAGGTGCAGAAGAACCTGCTCCGGGACGCCCATGCGGGGCTGTACCGCGACTGATTCAGGATTCCGGCCGGTCCAGCGGTAAAAGGGGTGCCGGACTGGGGATCGGAGCCGCACCGTCCTTGCGAGCGAAGCGAAGCGACCCGGCGCGGCGCCACGATACCAGACGTAGCGCAACCCTGGGTCACTTCGCTCCGCGCGTGATGACGGTGTGGCGTGACTCGCCCGCACCGAAATCCGAATCAGAGATTGTGCTGTGTCCGCTCGTTCTCCGGCGGCGTGTGGCCGTCCGGATCCACGACCTTGCGGGCGGCGGCGTTGAGGTTGTCCGGATCGAGGGCGGTCTGGACGAATTCGCGGCCGATGCTGGTCACCTCCCGGGCGTAGCGCAGCCCCTGGTCGCGGACTTCGTCGGCCCAGGGGCCGATATTCCGGTCCTCCTGGCGGGTGCGCGGCAGCAGCGCGCCGAGGATCAGGCCGGCGGCCACGCCCACCACGCCGACGAGGAGCGGGTTGTCGTCCACGAAGCGCTCGACGGCGGTACGGCCGCGGTTGAGCCCGTCGATCCCCTGGGTGGTCAGGTCGTCCAGCGCCCGCATGTTGCGCCGGCGGAGCGTGCCGGCCCGCTCCCGGACCTCGTCGTAGGCGGACGCCGCGCGGTCGCGGGCGTGATCGGCGGCGTCGCCGAGGCGGCTGCCGACATCGTCCGCGAGGTCCGACACCGTCTGCCGTGCCTGTCCGGCGAGGTCGGCGGCGCGGTCGCCGGCCGCTTGGACCCCCTCCTTCACGGTGGCGGAGGCCGCGTCCACGCGCGAGCCCGCGGTGGCGCCGCCGCTCGAATGGCCGCCGGCCGAGAGGGGCGCGGCGCCATGCGGCAGCGGGTCGTGCAGGCCGCGGGGATCGGGCCGGAGGGTGAAGTCCCCCGCCGCCGTGCCGGGGATCCCGCGCGGGTCGCCGAGGCCGGCCGGATCGGGCTGCAGGCTGCTGTCTCGGGCGCCGTGCGGCTCGGGGATGCTGGAGGGGGTGGCGGGGGTACCCGGCTTGTCGGTCATGGCGCTGTCCTCGGATGTCGGTCTCGGCGGCCCGCCTTCGGTGCCGGCCTGCCCGGCCGAACGGCCGGGCGCGTCAGGGTCTCGTCCCGGGTTCCGCCCGGCCGTCAGATCTCGGTCGTGTCCAGCGGATCGCGCGCCGGGCGTCTGGTCGGGAGGTCGGGGTCGTAGCCGCGGGCCGCCCCGGTGTTCAGGGTGGGCACGCGCTCTGCCGAGACCTCCGTGCGCCGGCGCTGGGCGTCGCGGGCCATCCGGTTGAACAGCAGGCCGACGCCGGCCGCGATCAGCAGAACCGGCACGGGGTTGCGGCGCACCGCCTCCAAGGCGCTGTCGTAGGTGCTGTTCAGGGCCGGCACCTTTCGGGCGTTGCCCAGCATCTCGTCCACGAGATTCGGCACCGAGAGCCGGCCCTGGATGCGGTCGATCGTGTCGTCGAGCCGCGCCCGGCTCTCCTCGATCTCCTTCTCGAGGTCGTTCATCGTACTCATCCGGACACGCGCTCCGAGAGGGCTTGGGCATCCTGGCGGACCTGGCGCGTGGTGCGCGTCGGGGCCAGGGTCGAGAGGAGAGGACGCTGCGCGCCCACAGGGCCATCCCGAGGGCGATGACCAGCAGCACGCCGCCGACGATCAGGGCCGAAAGCCATTCGGAGCCCACGACCGTGGCGAGCCACTTCACGAAGGCGCCGATCAGGACCAGCAGGGCGACCACGGCGAACACGGCCGATCCGACCATGCAGGCGAGGCCGACGATGAGCTGGCGGACGTTGCCGGCCATCTCGGCCCGGAACAGCGCGATCTCCTTGCGGGCGAGGTCGTTCGTCTCGCGCAGGGCATCGCCGATCAGGCTCTGGATGCTGGAGGAGCCCGCCTGGCGGGGGTCGGAACCCTGGGCCATGGCGTCAGGCCCGGAAGCTGTCGCGGGCATCGCCGTCCGGCGCCTCCGGCGGCAGGCTCGACGACTTGATGAAGCGGGCGGCGAGCAGGCCGGCCACGAAGGTCCCCACCGCCACCGCCACCGGCGCACGCCGGGCGAAGGACTCGGCCTCGTTATAGAAGTCCCCCAGGCTGCGGCGTTCGATCGAGGAGCCGAGCTGCTCCAGGCCATCGGCGGCGCTGTCGAAGAAGGCACGCACGTTCGGCTTGTCGCCGAGGTCGCGGCCGGAATTGCGGATCGTCTGGGCCAGATCGTGGACCGACTGGGCCGCGTCACTCTTGCGCTGCTCGACATAGGTCTGCGCCTGCAGCCGCGCCGCGTCGAGCAGGCCGCGCCCGCGTTCCGCCGCCACGTCGGCCAGCCCCTCGACGTCGCCCTGCAGGGCGCGCCACTGGGCGCGCTCGTCCGCCGCTGCGTGCGGCGCCTCGCGATGCGGATCCGCGAGCGGATCCACGGGTGCGCCCTGCGGTAACTCGTTGCCGGCCATCTCGAAAACACTCCTCGCGGCGGGGGGCACAGCCGCTGGCGGCAACCGCGGCCCCCGCGATGGCTGAGTAACCGATCGGGCTGTCACGGGTTCCGGCCCCGCATGCACACGAGACGCGCCGCGACGCGCGGCACCGCTCAGTCCGCGTTCAGACACGATCTGCCAGAACGGCCACGCTTCCACAACGCGCCTGGGAGCACCCGCCGGACGCGCCTCCGGCGGGTGCTCCCAGGTCTCGGGCGGAGGACCGGGACGGAGCGGCCACCCTGTCCCGGATCGGCCTGGCCCCGACTTGACCCGCGCCCGGCTTCACGCTTGGGTTGCCTGACGAACCGACCCAAGGATCGCGCGGGGCCTGCGCGCGTTCTGACATACAGTTGAAGTCCCGATGCAGGCGCGGCGAGATCCTCGACCCGACCCGCGCCCCTGATCCGGAGCCGACCCGCGTGGCACGCCTTGTGATCGTATCGAACCGCGTCGCCGTCCCGGAGGAGGGCGGCAAGGCGGTGGCGGCGGGCGGCCTGGCGGTCGCCGTGAAGGAGGCCTTCACGGCCTACGAGGGGCTGTGGTTCGGCTGGAGCGGCACCATCTCCGAGGAGCCCTCCGAGGAACCGACGCTGATCGACCGGGGCCGGGTCCAGTACGCGGTCGTCGACCTCTCGCCGCAGGACCACCTGGAATACTACGCCGGCTTCGCGAATCGCGCCCTGTGGCCGATCATGCATTACCGGCTGGGGCTCGGCGCGTTCTCGCGCTCGGATTACGCCGGCTACAGCCGCGTCAACCGGACCTTCGCGCGGGCGCTGGCCAAGCTCGTGGAGCCCGACGACATCATCTGGGTCCACGATTACCACCTGGTGCCGCTCGCCGCCGAGCTGCGCGGCCTCGGGCTCGACAACCCGATCGGCTACTTCCACCACATCCCCTGGCCCGCCGCCGACGTGTTCAACTCCCTGCCGGCGAGCACCGAATTGCTGCGCGCCATCGTCGATTACGACCTGATCGGCCTGCAGACCGAGGCGGACGTCCAGAACCTGCAGCGCAACCTCGTCGACACCCAGCGGGCGATTCCCCTGGGCGGCGGCTCGCTGATGGTGGATGGCCGCCGGACCCGGATCCGCGCCTTCCCGATCGGCATCGACGTCGCCGGCTTCAAGGAGGCCGCCGAGAAGGCGGGATCCAACAAGGTTGTCCGCGAGACCATGGCGGGCCTGCGCACGCGCAAGCTGCTGATCGGCGTCGACCGGCTCGACTATTCCAAGGGCGTGCCGGAGCGGATGGAGGCGGTGGAGAGCTTCTTCGCCTCGAACCCCGACCAGCGCGGCAACGTCACCTACATCCAGATCACGCCGAAATCCCGCAGCGAGGTGCCGGAATACGAGCAGCTCGCCCGCGACGTGAACGAGAAGGTCGGCGAGATCAACGGCTCGCTGGGCGACCCGGCCTGGACGCCGATCCAGTACATCACCAAGGCCTATCCGCGACCGGTGCTGGCCGGCCTCTACCGGGCCGCCCGGGTCGGGCTCGTCACGCCGATGCGCGACGGCATGAACCTCGTCGCCAAGGAATACGTGGTCGCCCAGTCCGAGGACGATCCGGGGGTGCTGGTCTTGTCGAAATTCGCCGGCGCCGCCCGGCAATTGCCCGAGGCGCTGCTGATCAACCCCTACGACAAGTTCGAGGTCGCCGAGGCGATCCGCGCCGCGCTCTACATGCCCAAGGCCGAGCGGCTGGCGCGCTGGAAGCCGATGGTCGAGCGCATGACCCGCGAGGACGTCGACTGGTGGGCGCGCAACTTCCTGGCGGAACTCGAGAATTTCCGCACCGTCGAGCGCGAGCCCCCGCCGCCGCCGCGGCCGCCGAATAGCGGGCTCCGTTTCGCTGACGCCGACGATGTCGATACCGCTTTGAGGCGCCATCGCGCTTGCAGGCCGCGCCATGTCCCCTCGGCCGTGCGGGAGAGGGGACCCGGGCCGCATCCGGCCGACGACGGGATCGGATCCCCCGCGCCGATCCGCATCGCCCGCGCGCTTTGCACGGCGGATGAAACCCGTATCTATTCGAGCGTCTTGCCGCCGGCCGCGGAGGCGGACGCGGCGCGCCGGCGTGCGCCTCGGCCGACGCTCAACCCAATCGGACCCTGCCCATGATCGCCGTCGATGACGGGGTGCCGGCGCCCCTCGGCGCCCATTTCGACGGGCGCGGCGTCAACTTCGCCCTGTTCTCCGAGCACGCTACCGCGGTCGACATCTGCCTGTTCGAGCCGGGGGAGCGGCACGAGACCCGCACGGTCCGGCTGCCCTGCCGGACCGACGACGTCTGGCACGGCTACCTGCGCGGGGTGCTGCCGGGCCAGCTCTACGGCTACCGGGTGCACGGCCCCTGGGACCCGGCCTCCGGGCACCGGTTCAACGCGTCGAAGCTGGTGCTCGACCCCTATGCCCGGGAGATCCGCGGCAAGATCCGCTGGCACGACGCGCTCTACGGCCATCGCCGGGGCCGGGAGGACCGGATCGACCGGCGCGACAGCGCCGTCTACATGCCGAAATGCGTGGTCACCGCCCCCGAGGTACCCGACCTCGCCCTCGATCCGGTGCGCCGGCCGCTGGCCGAGACGGTGGTGTACGAGGCGCACGTCAAGGCGCTGACCCGCACCCATCCCGACATCCCCGAGGCGGAACGCGGCACCTACGCGGCCCTCGCCCATCCGGCGATCATCGCGCACCTCGTCAAGCTCGGGGTCACGGCCCTGGAACTGCTGCCGATCCAGGCCTTCGCGGACGACCGCTTCCTGGTGGAGAAGGGACTCGTCAATTTCTGGGGCTATCAGCCCCTCAGCTACTTCGCCCCGGATCCGCGCTACCTGGGGGAGGGCGGCCTTAGCGGCCTGAAGGCGGCGATCCGGGAGTTGAACGCCGCCGGGATCGAGACCTGGCTCGACGTGGTCTACAACCACACCGCGGAGGGCGACCACACCGGCCCGACCCTGTCGTTCCGCGGCATCGACAACGCCAGCTACTACAAGCTCGACCCCGCCGACCCGCGCCGCACCGTGGACTGCACCGGCTGCGGCAACACCTTCGACGCGAGCCACCCCCGGGTGATGCAGCTGGTGCTTGATTCCCTGCGCCACTGGGTCACCGCCTACGGGATCGCGGGCTTCCGCTTCGACCTCGCCTCGAGCCTCGGACGGGCGCCGCTGGCCTTCACCCCGCGGGCGGCCTTCTTCCAGGCCGTGGCGCAGGATCCGGTGCTCGCCCGGGTCAAGATGGTGGCCGAGCCCTGGGACGTCGGGGAGGGGGCTACCAGCTGGGCGGCTACCCGCGCGGCTGGAGCGAGTGGAACGACAAGTTCCGCGACGCCGCCCGGGGCTTCTGGAAGGGCGATTCCGCCACGCTCGCCAAGGTCACGCAGGGGCTGACCGGCTCGCGAGAGGTGTTCGCCCCGTCCCGGCGCTCGCCGCTGGCCAGCGTCAACTTCATCGCCAGCCACGACGGCTACACGCTCGCCGACACGGTGTCGTACGAGGAGAAGCACAACGCGGCCAACGGCGAGGACAACCGCGACGGCCATAACCACAACGTCAGCCGCAACTACGGCGTCGAGGGCGACACCGACGATGCGGCGATCCTGGCGCTCCGCGCCCGCCAGAAGCGGAACATGCTGGCCACCGTGATGCTGGCCCAGGGCGTGCCGATGCTGCTGATGGGCGACGAGCGCTCCCGCAGCCAGGGCGGCAACAACAATGCCTATTGCCAGGACAACCCGACGAGCTGGATGGACTGGAGCACCGATCCGGACCCACGTCTCACGGACTTCGTCGCCAACCTCCTGGCCCTGCGCCGGACCCAGCCGGCCCTGCGGCGGCGGCGCTTCTTCACCGGCGCGCTGATCGACCCGGACGAGCCCCTGCGCGACGTGCACTGGCTCTCCCCCGAGGGCACCGAGATGGAGGGGCGCCACTGGTCCGACGACGGGCTCCAGGTCTTCGGCATGCAGATCGGCAACGACGGCGATCCGGGCGACCGCCTCCTGATGCTGTTCAATGCCGGGGCGGAGGCCGTGAGCTTCCGCCTCGCCCCGGTGGTCGGCGGCCCGTGGAGTCCGGTCTTCGACACGGGCGAGCCCGCAGGCGCCCGCGCGCCGGACTCGCCGGCCATCGAAGCCGGGGCCGCCGTGCCACTGCCGGGCCGCACGGTCCTGGTGCTCACCGCGCCGGGGACGGTGACCGGCGACCGGAGCGGCTGGATGCCGAGGGACTAGCGCCGTTCCCGACCGGGTTGGGAGGGAGGCGTTAGCCGAGCCCGCGCCGCACAAGGCGCGGGTCCCCTCTCCCCCAAGTCGGGCTTGCCCGAAACGGGCGTCTCAGTGCGGATCTCGGGCAGGCCCGAGATCCGTCGGGAGAGGGGGCATGGCGCGGCTGTCTCGACCGGAAACGCCGTCCCTCCAAACCGTTGTAATACCTTCGATAACGGCTCCAGGGACGGGGCCGCCCCCGGCGGCCCCGTCAGTCGAACAGGCTGGAGACGCTGGATTCCGTCGCGGTCCGGCCGATCGCCTCGCCGAGCAGCGGCGCGATGGTCGCCACCCGGATGTTGCGGGCGAGCTTGACGGCCTGCGTCGGCTGGATCAGATCGGTGATCACCAGCTCCTTCATCCGCGAGGCGGCGATGCGGGAGACCGCGCCCCCCGACAGCACGCCGTGGGTGATGTAGGCCGAGACGTCCTTGGCGCCGGCGTTGAGCAGGGCCTCGGCGGCGTTGACCAGGGTGCCGCCCAGATCGACGATGTCGTCGACCAGGATGCAGGAGCGGCCCTCGACCTCGCCGATGATGTTCATCACCTCGGACTCGCCCGGGCGCTCGCGGCGCTTGTCGACGATGGCCAGCGGGCAGTCGATCCGCTTGGCGATGGCCCGCGCCCGGACCACGCCGCCGACGTCGGGGGAGACCACCATCCGGTCGGCGCTCGGCAGCCGCTCCTTGATGTCGCGCACCATCACGGGGGCGGCGAACAGGTTGTCGGTGGGGATGTCGAAGAAGCCCTGGATCTGGCCGGCATGGAGGTCGAGGGTCAGGACCCGGTCGGCGCCCGCCCGGGTGATCAGGTTCGCCACCAGCTTGGCCGAGATCGGCGTGCGGCCCGAGGTGCGCCGGTCCTGCCGCGCGTAGCCGAAATAGGAATCACCGCCGTGATGCGCCGGGCCGAGGACCGACGCGCGGCGTCGATCATGATCAGCAGTTCCATCAGGTGGTCGTTCGCCGGGAACGAGGTCGACTGGACGATGAACACGTCCTCGCCGCGCACGTTCTCCTGGAGTTCGACGAAGATCTCCATGTCGGCGAAGCGCCGGACCATGCACTTCGCGAGCGGCAGTTCGAGATACGCCGCGATCGCCTCGGCCAGGGGCCGGCTGGCATTCCCGGCGATGATCTTGATCGAGGATTTCATGGGCGGCCGCTCACTCGCGGCCGGACCTTCCGCCGCTCCTGTCGAAGACCGGTCTCCCGGGGAGCCGGAACGATCCGATGACGGGCGAGGCTCTTAGCAGCGGGCCGGAAGTGTCACAATGCCTTCACGGCCGTGCCGGGTACCGCCGCGCGGGAGCCGGGCGCCGCTCAGGGAGCCGGCGGCTCCAGCAGCCGGTGCAGGTGCACCACGAAGTAGCGCGTCTGCGCGCTGTCGACGGTGGCCTGGGCCTTGGCCCGCCACGCCGCCTGGGCGGAGGCGTAGTCCGGGAAGATGCCGACGATGTCGAGGTTCTTGATGTCACGGAATCGGACCCCGTCGAGATCCTGCAATTCACCGCCGAAGACCAAGTGCAGCCTCTGGTTGCTTTCGATTTCCGTCGTCATGGCCGGTCCTCCCGTTCGCCTTCGGCGCTCGCAAATGGCGGGCCTCCGGTCAAGTCTGAGCCTCCGCAGCCGAGCCCTGATCCCTTCGCAGGTCTGCGCGACGGCAGGTCCTGGGCGCGGCGCCGCGGCGGAGGTGCAACCCGGGGGTGGCGTGTTAGGAGCGGCCCATGACACGCCGATTGCCCGCCCCCGTCGTCATCGCCGTCCTGACGCTCGGCCTCTGCGCGACGCCCGTCTTAGCGCCGGCCTTGGCGCAGCAGGCGCCCCGCGCCCCCGGCCGGCCCGGATCCGACAGGAACGCCCCCGACCGGCGCGCCGCTCCGCCGGTCATCGGCTGCCCGTCGCTCGCCAATTACCGGATGCTGATGCGCGACGGCGCGGCGGCGGCTGCCGCGCACCTCGCCGATCCCAAGGCCGACCATCTCGGCTGCACGGCGCTGGCGCGGGCGGAGATCACCGGCCTCGTCGACAAGGTGACCCTGGGCGGCCAGAACTACGATTGCATCGGCGTGCGGGGCACCACGGCCTGCCACTGGATCGAGGCCGGGACGATCCCCGTCGGCTCCGGTCCGGCCAAGCGCTGACGGGCCAACCCTCAGCGCAGGTGGCCGCTGGCGCGCAGATCCCGCTCGACGGCCTCGTGGACGGCCTCAAGCGGGTTGTCGTTGATGGCGGCGGGCGGATGGAGCGGCGCCATCGCGGCGGGCCGCGTGTCGAGGCCCGGGAGGATCGCGGGCCCGGGATCAGGCCGGGACACCACCGGCCGGCGCGCCGCGAGGGTCCGCAGCGCCTCACGGGCGCCGGGCGGGAGGAACGTGACGAGTCTGTCCAGCATGACCGGCCTCAGCGCGCACGGCCCGCCGGGAGCGGCGGGAACGGGACGGTGGCGGCGGAACGGTTCTTCACGGGAGTCACCAGCGCAGGAACAGTCCCTTGAAACGGATCCGCACCCCCGCAGTTCCGTTACGCCAGTATTGCCAATTTCGCCGCGTATGTCGCCTGGATATCCCCGAACACTGATTTGTCGGTCAATGCGATCTGAAAAACGGCGATCTTAAAAATGGCGGAAGCGGATGGGAATCGAACCCACCGTACGCTGTTGGCGTACCGCTGGTTTTGAAGACCAGGAGGGCCACCAGACCCCGTTCGCCTCCACGGACGGGGTTACGGGCCGTCCTCGGCGGGGTCAAGGCCCGGCCCGGCCCGCGCCGGGTGGTCCGGCCCGGCAGCGCGCAAAGGTCGCGCCGCCGGGGCAGCCTGCGTCAGGGATCGGCCTCGTCCGGAGTGAGCGGGAGGCCGACCGACGTCCCGGTGCGGGCCGACAGGCGGGCGGCCTCAAGGCACGCCATCACCCGGACCCCCTCCAGCGCCGCCCGATCGTCGATCGCCCCCTTCAGGAGCGTCTCGGCTATCCCCTGGTAGAACCGCCGCTGGTCCCCCGCCACGGCCGGCGCGCGCGTCACCGCCCCGGTCCCGTCGTGGATCTCCAGCCCGTCCGGATCCTCCCCCAGCCCGGCGCGCCCGGCGCCAGCCCGGCCAGCAATTGCCGCTCCTGGGGGTCGGGGCCGTGCTTGATCAGGCTGCCGGCCTCGCCGTGGACCACGAAGCGGGGCGAGCCGCCGGCGACGAGCAGGCTCGCGTGCAGCACCACCCGCAGCCCCGGATACGCCAGCACCGCGTGAGCCCAGTCGTCGGAGCGCGCCCCGGCACGCAGCCGGACCAGCTGCGCGGTCACCCGCTCGGGGAGGCCGAAGAGCTGGAGCGCCTGGTCCACGAGATGCGGACCGAGATCGTACCAGATCCCGCTGCCCGGACCGTCGCCCTCGCGCCACCGGTTGCGGACCTGAGGGCGGAACCGGTCGAACCGGGATTCGAAATGCCGCACCGGACCGACCACGCCCGCCGCGATGGCGCCGCGGAGGCTCAGGAAATCGCTGTCCCAGCGGCGGTTGTGGAAGGTCGCGAGCAGGCGGCCCCGGCCCCGGGCCGCCGCGCGCAGGGCCCGCGCCTCGGCGAGATCGAGGGTGAAGGGCTTGTCGACGACGACATGCCGTCCCGCCGCCAGGGCGGCCCGCGCCAGGGGCGCGTGGGTGTCGTTCGGGGACGCGATCACGACGAGGTCGACGGCCTCCGAGGTCGCGACCGCGACGGGGTCGGCGGCCACCGCGACGCCGGGACATTCGGCCTCGACCCGGGCGGGATCGCGCGAGGCGATCAACCGGAGATCGAGACCCGCGACGGAGCGGATCAGGGGCGCGTGGAAGGTCCGGCCGGAATAGCCGTAGCCGATCAGGCCGACCCGGATCGCGGGGGCCGTCACCGCGTCGCACCGTCGCGACAGCGGGGCGGCGCCGGGACGGATAGGGCGACGCGCGCGCGCATCGTTCGTCCCATCCCGTACGGACCGTGCATCATCGGGCCATGCCCTCCATGCCGTCAGCAACGCGCAAGAAGAAAATCTGCAACCCGCGCCGCGGAACCGTTCGATCGATCGGCGAACACCGCCTCTTCCTTAAGATCAGCGTAACACTTGGCACGCCCGGCGGCCAAGCGGCCGCGCAAGACGAACCCTGATCTGCCAGACCGGCCTCGACCGGTCCGCCGCGGGGTGCTTCCCCTCGTCGTTTTCTGCGGAACAGGGCTGAGCCGGCCATCACCGTCCGGCCAGAATTCGTATTAATTCCGCCACACTGTTGTGGCCTTGCACCAGTCATGCCGTTCCTGCGACGCTCACGGACCGAGGAAGTCCCCGCGCCCGATCCCGACGGGTCGGGCGACGGCGCAGGCCAGGACGCAGCCCGGGCGCCCGCCGCCCCCTGGCGGAGTCCCTGCGGCCGGGTCCCCGCGGCCCGGGCTGGATCGGCGCCGCCATGGTGGTCACCGCCCTGGTCTCGGCGCTGGCGACCTTCCTGATCCTGGCCGGCGTGATCCGGGTGACGCCGACGCCGGCCTACGGCGTGACGCTGCTGGCCATCAACGCCGCCCTGGTGCTCGGGCTCGCCGTCATCATCGCCTGGGAGGCGCGGGTCTTCCTGCACGCCCGCAAGGCCAACGCCGCGGTGGCGCGCCTGCACACCCGCATCGTCGGCCTGTTCTCGCTGATCGCGATCCTGCCGACGATCCTGCTCGCCGTGGTCGCCTCCGTGACGATCGACCGGGGCCTGTCGCTCGGCTTCACCGACCGGGTCCGCGACGTGGTGCTGAAATCCGTGGAGGTGGCCGACGCCTACCAGGAGAACCAGTGCCAGAGCCTCGCCCGCGAGATCCGCATCCTCGCCGACGACCTCACCCGCGCCCGGCCGAATTTCGACGTGAACCGGGACTGGTTCCAGACCTTCCTGACCACCCGGGCGACCAATCTCGGCCTACCGGTGGCGCAGATCATGCGCGGTCCCACCGAGGTGGTGGCCCGGGCCAAGATCGACGTCCTGAAGACGAACCGCCTGCCCTCGGCGGCGGCCTTCGAGGACGCGGCGAACTCCGCCGACCCGATCTGCCTTCTGCCCACCGAGGGCCGGGTCTTCGCCGCGCTCCTGCGCATGCCGGCCTACGACGACGCCGTGCTGATGGTGCAGCGGGAGGTGAGCCAGCTCGCCATCGACTTCCCCGGCGTGTCCCGGGCGGCGGCGGCCGAGTACCTCACCTACGATTCCCTGCGCCGCTCGATCCAGATCACCTTCGCGTCGGTGTTCCTGCTGATCGCGCTGATCGCGCTGCTCTCGGCCGTGTGGTTCGGGATGAACTTCGCCAACCGGTTCGTGGCGCCGATCCGCCGGCTGATCAACGCCGCCGATCAGGTCGCCTCGGGCAATTTCTACGCCCAGGTGCCGACCAAGAAGACCAGCGGCGACCTCGCCCATCTCGGCGAGAGCTTCAACAAGATGACCCAGGAGCTGCGCCGCCAGCATGCCGGCCTGATCGCGGCGAGCGACCTGATCGACACCCGCCGCCGCTTCACCGAGGCGGTGTTGTCGGGGGTCTCGCCCGGGGTGATCGGCCTCGACGCGGCGGGCTTCGTCACCATCGCCAACCCGGCCGCCGAGCGGATGCTCGATCTGGAGAGCGAGGCCCTGGTCGGCCAGCCGCTCGGCCGGGCGGTGCCGGAACTCGCCCCCGTGCTGGCCGAGAGCGAGGCCCGCCCGCGCAGCCTGCAGCAGCAGCAGATCCAGCTCGCCCGGTCCCGGGGCGAGCGCACCATCACGGTGCGGGTGACGAGCGAGCAGGCGCAGGGCGCGCCCCGCGGCTCGGTGGTGACGCTGGACGACATCACCGACCTCGTCCAGGCGCAGCGCAGCTCCGCCTGGGGCGACGTGGCGCGCCGCATCGCCCACGAGATCAAGAACCCGCTGACCCCGATCCAGCTCTCGGCCGAGCGGATCCGGCGCAAGTACGGGAAGGTCATCACCGCCGACAAGGAGGTGTTCGACCAGTGCACCGCCACGATCGTGCGCCAAGTGGACGAGATCAAGCGCATGGTCGACGAGTTCTCGGCCTTCGCGCGGATGCCCAAGCCCGCCATCGCGCCGAACGACCTCACCGAGATCGCCAAGCAGAACCTGTTCATGATGCGGGTGGCGCATCCCGACATCGACTTCGCGTTCTCGGCCCAGGGCGGGGCGGGCAGCGCCGAGAAGATCGTGGCGGCCTTCGACATCCGGCTGCTCAGCCAGGTGATCACCAACATCCTGAAGAACGCCGTCGAGGCGGTGGCCGAGGTGCCGGAGGCCGAGGCTCGGCAAGGGCAAGATCTCGCTCAGCCTGGCCGTCGAGGACGGGTTCGCGGTGATCGCCGTCACCGACAACGGCAAGGGATTCCCCGCCGAGGGGCGCCAGCGCCTGCTCGAGCCCTACATGACCACCCGCGAGGGCGGGACCGGGCTGGGGCTTGCCATCGTCAGCAAGGTGCTGGAGGAGCACGGCGGCGGGATCGAGCTGAACGACAATCCCGCCGGCCGCGGCGGCCAGGTGCGGATGCGGGTGCCGCGCGAGCACGGACCCGAGCCGGCGGCGACCCCTGAGACCAGTCCCGTCACGACAGAGGAGAAGGGCGCCGCAGCGACGGCCCCCGGATCGCGGAGATGCACGCATGAGCGCCGATATCCTGATCGTCGACGACGAGGCCGACATCCGCGACCTCGTGGCCGGCATCCTGGACGACGAGGGCCACCGCTGCCGCACGGCCGGCGGCTCGGACGAGGCGCTCGCCGCCATCGAGGCGCGCCGGCCGCACCTCGTCTTCCTCGACATCTGGCTGCAGGGGTCGCGCCTGGACGGCCTGCAGGTCCTCGACCTGATCAAGGCAGCGAACCCCGACCTGCCGGTGGTGATGATCTCGGGCCACGGCAACATCGAGACCGCGGTCTCGGCCATCAAGGCGGGCGCCTACGACTTCATCGAGAAGCCGTTCAAGGCCGACCGGCTGATCCTGGTGGCCGAGCGGGCGCTGGAGGCCTCCCGGCTCCGGCGGGAGGTCCGCGACCTGACGGCGCGCTCCGGCGCCACCAACCGCATCGTCGGCGGCTCCCTGGCGATCAACCAGCTGCGCCAGACCCTCGAACGGGTGGCGCCGACCAACGCTCGGGTGATGATCACGGGGGCGCTGGGCTCCGGCAAGGAACTCGCCGCCCGCAGCCTGCACAAGGCCTCGGCCCGGGCGAACGGCCCGTTCGTGCTGCTGAACGCGGCCGCGATCCTGCCCGAGACCATGGAGTCGGAGCTGTTCGGGGTGGAGGGCGAGAGCGGCCGGCGGGTCGGCGCCCTGGAGGAGGCCCATGGCGGCACCCTCTACCTCGACGAGGTCGCCGACATGCCGCGGGAGAGCCAGAACCGGATCCTGCGCGTCCTCGTCGACCAGAACTTCCAGCGGGTCGGCGGCACGACGCGGGTCCACGTGGATGTCCGGATCATCTCCTCGTCCTCCCGGGATCTCCAAGAAGAAATCGCTGCCGGCCGCTTCCGCGAGGACCTGTTCCACCGCCTCTCGGTGGTGCCGATCCAGGTGCCGGCCCTGTCGGAGCGCCGCGAGGACGTGCCCGAGCTGATCCAGTTCTTCATGGACAACATCTCGTCCCAGACCGGCCTGCCCAAGCGCCGGATCGCCGAGGACGCCATGGCGGTGCTGCAGTCGCACAACTGGCCGGGGAACGTGCGCCAGCTCAAGAACAACGTCGAGCGGCTGATGATCCTGACCCAGGCCGACCCGGAGCAGGAGGTCACCTCGGAGATGCTGCCCTCCGAGATCGGCGCCCTGGTTCCGACGACGCCCGGCGGCGCGGGCGGCGAGAAGCTGATGAGCCTTGCCCTCCGGGAGGCCCGCGAGATCTTCGAGCGCGAGTACCTCGTGGCGCAGATCGCGCGGTTCTCGGGCAACATCTCCCGCACCGCCGAGTTCATCGGGATGGAGCGCTCGGCCCTGCACCGCAAGTTGAAGTCCCTCGGCATCGGCCCGTGAACCGGGGCCGGGCCGTCGCGGTGAGGCGGTGCCGATCCGTCACGGGTGACGCCGGCGCGGGGGTTGCATGTGCCCCCGCTTTCGCCAAGTCATGGTGCTTGTATACACAGGCGCGGGCGGGATGGTCGGGTGATCCGGCCCGCGACAGACCCATCCCGGGCGGCTCGATCCGGGACAACAAGAAGGCCAAGAAGATGGCGGGCGAACGCGCACAGAACCTTCAGGACACGTTTCTCAACCATGTCCGCAAGAACAAGATCCCGCTGACCATCTTCCTCGTCAACGGCGTCAAGCTCCAGGGCGTGGTGACATGGTTCGACAATTTCTGCGTGCTGCTGCGCCGGGACGGGCACTCGCAGCTGGTCTACAAGCACGCGATCTCGACGATCATGCCGGGCCACCCGGTGCAGCTGTTCGAGCCGGACGAGACCGCCGAGAAGGCGTGATTTTTTCGATGGGATAGGGGGCCGGACTCGCGGCTTTCCCTCCCCCTCTGCGGGGGAGGGAGACGGGGGAGCCGTTCATCGTTTGTCCGATGAAGACGTTTGAATATCGCTCCCCCTGCGGAGGAGGGCGAGAGGCGGAGCTGCTTGCGCCCGTGCGGATATCTGCGGCCATCCCCTTCCGGCATCTTGGCCCGGCCCGCCCGCATCCCCATTCTGACGGATCCGACTTCTCGAACGAAGCCGCCGGTCCGCCGTCGGCGCCAAAGGCCGTATGACCGAAACGCTGACGCCCGGCGAAGCCCGCCTCAAGGCGCAGGCCGCCCCCGAGGGCGAGATCGCCGCGGCGACCCACACCCTGGTGATCGGCCCCTACCTCGCGCGCGGCGCATCGGGGGCCGGGCACGGGCCGGCCGCGCCCACCCGCTCCGTCGAGGCCCGCCTCGACGAGGCGACCGGGCTCGCCGCCGCGATCGAACTCGACGTGCTCGAGAGCCTCGCCGTCAGCCTGCCGCGGATCCGCCCCTCGACCTATCTGGGCAAGGGCCGGGTCGAGGAGATCGCCGGCCTGATCCGCGCCCGCGAGATCGGCCTCGTCGTGATGGACTGCGCCCTCTCGCCGGTGCAGCAGCGCAACCTGGAAAAGGCCTGGGGCGCCAAGGTCATCGACCGGACCGGCCTGATCCTGGAGATCTTCGGCCGCCGCGCCTCGACCCGCGAGGGCACGCTCCAGGTCGAGCACGCCCACCTCGCCTACCAGAAGTCCCGGCTCGTGCGGTCGTGGACCCACCTGGAGCGCCAGCGCGGCGGCTTCGGCTTCCTGGGCGGCCCCGGCGAGACCCAGATCGAGGCCGACCGGCGCATGATCCAGGAGCGCATGACCCGGATCGAGCGCGACCTCGACGCGGTGGTCCGCACCCGGGGCCTGCACCGGCAGAGCCGGGCGCGGGTGCCGTACCCGATCGTGGCGCTCGTCGGCTACACCAATGCCGGAAAGTCGAGCCTGTTCAACGCCCTGACCCGCGCCGAGGTCACCGCCAAGGACATGCTGTTCGCCACCCTCGACCCCACCGCCCGGGCGACCAAGCTGCCCCACGGCGAGACCGTCATCCTGTCCGACACGGTGGGCTTCATCTCGGACCTGCCGACGCCGCTGATCGCCGCCTTCCGGGCGACCCTGGAGGACGCCATCGAGGCCGACGTGCTGCTCCACGTGCGCGACGTCAGCCACGTCGATTCCGAGGCCCAGGCCGAGGATGTCGGCGAGGTTCTGCGCGAGCTCGGCATCGAGACCAGCGCCGACCGGATCATCGAGGTCTGGAACAAGGCCGACCTCCTCGACGACGCCGAGCGCACGAGGCTCCTGAACCTCAGCGGCCAGGCCAAGGCCCGCAACGACCGCGACAGCGCCGCACCGGTCTTGGTCTCGGCCGTGACCGGGGAGGGGCTCGCGGCCCTGTCGGCGCGGATCGAGGCCCGGATCGGGCGCAACCGCGCGAGCTTCGCGGTGGCGCTGCCGCCGGAGGACGGGGCGGCGCTGAACTGGCTCTACGAGAACGCCGAGATCCTCGACCGCCGGTCCGAGGCCGACGGCACCCTGCACCTCGCGGTCCGGATCGCCCCCGAGAAGGAGCCGCGCTTCCTCAACCGCTTCGCGGCGGCCCGGCGCCTCGGCCGGGGGGGTTGATGGCCGCGGGCGGCGTCGGCAACCCGCCGCTGCCCGGCCTGCGGGCCGCGCGGGCGCCGGTGGCGGCGGGGACGGATCCGGGATCGGACGACGCGGCGGTGCTGCGGGCCATGCAGGCGGGCGGGGGCCTGCGCCTCCTCGCCCTGCGCGTGGTGATCGTGCTGGTGCTGCTGATGGCGGCCCAGGCCTATGACGGCTCGCTGCACGCCCTGAGCCACTGGTTCATCCTCGGGCTCTACGGTCTGGGCACGGTCTGGTTCGGGCTCCGGGAGCGGGGCGGCGGCCCCATGGCCAACGCGTACGGCTGGGCCGGCACCGGGCTCAATGCCGGGCTCGCCGTCTACGTCATCATCGAGCACATGATGGCCGGGGGCGGGGCGGGGCTCGGCGCCGACGCGGTGAGCCGCCTGCCCGCCTTCCTGCTCCTGCTCCAGACCGGCCTGAGCATGCGGGTGGCGCAGACCCTGGTGTTCTGCGGGCTGGTCACCCTGTGCTGGAGCGCGGCCTTCCTGGTCGGGGTCCTGCACCCGGAGCTGTTCCCGAGCCCCGACACCTTCCCGACCGCGCAGGTGACCGGGCTCGCCACCTTCGTGGCGGCGGGCCTCCTGGTGGTCGACGGCACGGCTCGCCTGCGCGCCGCGGTGACCCGGGCGCTGCGCATGGAGCACGAGCGGACCCAGCTCGCCCGCTTCGTGCCCGACACGGTCGCCCTCGACCTCGCCGCCGAGGACGGCGAGTCCGGCCTCGGCATCCACCGGCGCCACGCCTGCCTGCTGATGCTCGACATCCGCGGCTTCTCGCGGATGAGCCGCGAGCACCCGCCCGAGGCGATGGTGACGGCCCTGCTCGCCGTCCGGGCGGCCGCACAGGCGGCGGTGGCGGAACAGGGCGGCCTCGTCGACAAGTATATCGGCGACGCGGTGCTGGTGCAGTTCGTGGTCGGCCGCCCCGACGCGCAGGCCCGGGCGGCGCTGGCCTGCGCCCTGTCGATCCGCGACCGGATCGCCGCCCTCAACGCCGCCCGGGCGCGGGAGGGCCTGTTCGCCCTGCGGGTCGTGGTCGCCCTGCACGCGGGCGACCTCCTGGTCGGTGTCTTCGACGACGGGGTGCGGGCCGAGTACACGGTGCTGGGTCCGGCGATGAACGCCCTGGCGCGGATCGAGACCCAGGCCAAGGCGGCCGAGATCGAGCTCGCCGCCTCGGGGGATTTCCTGGATCTGCTCGGCGGCGTGCTCCCGGCCGGGATCCGGTCGGTCCCGGTTCTGGAGGCCGCCCTGCCGGAGCACCTCACCCTGTCGGCGCTCACGGTGGCTCCCGGCGCCTGACCCGGCCACCGCCCGCGTACGGGGACGGGGGCTCCCCCGTTGCAGGATGCCGCACCGCGACGCCCGACCGTCTCCGGAACCGGAGCGGTTCTGGTCCGTTCGGTCGGCGCGACGCAGGGTCGCTGAAAGATATCCGCCCCATGAACAAGATCATCCTCGGCGCGACGCTCGCACTCGGCCTCGTCCTCGGCACGGCGGCGCCGGTCCTGGCCGCACCCGGGGACGGCCTCAGCCGGAATTCCGCCGCCACCGGCAACAGCAATTTCGGCGGCATGCACCGCACCGCCCGGATGCAGTCGCGGATGGCGCGCCACCGCATGATGCACCGGCATCACCACCGCCACATGATGCGCCGGCACGCCCGCTGATCGGCCGCCCCCCGCCCCCGCGCGCTGCGTGACGGGCAGGGGGCGCTCGTCGGGGCGGCCCTCGTTCTCCGGAAGGCCTCCGCCGCCGATGACCGGCGCCGACGAGACCGTGCCGCGCCTCTCCGGGCAGGTCCTGGCCGACCTCCTCCACCGCCGGGAGCTGATCCTGCGGGAGAGCGCGATCTTCGGGATCCCGCGGTCGCGACCTCGGGCTTCCACGTCGACGCCGTCGCGCGGGCGCTGCGCCGGTCCCTGCGGATCGACGCCCTGCCGACCCGGCTGTCCGGGCCGGGGCTGATCATTGGGGCCGATCACCGGGGCCGATCACCGGGGCGAGCGGATTGCGCCCCGCCACAAAGGTGCTCTCCGGGCCCCCGCAGAGGGGCTACGATGTGCCCCTATCTCTCGTGAACACCGACAGGCGCGGACGGGCGCGACCGGCCTCCTCTCCCCTGCGGGAGAGTGTGTTGGGGTGAGGGTCGAGGGGCTTCAGGACGGAGCACAGCCTCGCGGCGCGTACCGTTGCCCCTCATCCGGACCGTTCTCATCCCTCACCCCGTCCCTCTCCCGCCCGGGAGAGGGGACCCGCGCTCCGTCCTGAAGCCGAGTTGCCGCACGCGAGGGGTGAATTCGGCCGCGCAGAGGGGGAGGGAGACGCGCTGGGCGGCCTCCAACCCGGATTGTCCTGAGATCTTGCCGATCTCACCACTTGTAGCTGACCTTCGCCAGCACCCGCCGGGCGTCGCCGTAGAAGCACGACACGTTCGACTGGCAGGAGGCGACGTAGCGCCGGTCGGCGAGGTTCGCGGCGTTCACCTGGAAGCGCCAGTTCTCGTAATCGTAGTGCACCTGCGCGTCGAACAGCACGTAGTCGGGCACCCGCAGGGTGTTGCCGACATCCGCGAAGGAGCTGCCGACGTAGCGCACGCCGCCGCCGAAGCCGAAGCCGCGCCACGGTCCGACCGGGATCGTGTAGTCGGCGAACAGCGAGGCCAGGGTCTGGGGGATGTTGACCGGAATCTTGCCGACCCGCACCGGGTCGGGATCCCGCACGGTGGTGAAGTCGAACTTGGTGAACGAGGCGACGAGGTTGAGGCCGTCGGCGACGTTGGCCACGAGCTGCGCCTCGAAGCCGGTGGAGCGCACCGCGCCGAGCTGGGTGTTGAACAGCGTGTTCACCGGGTTCGGGGTGAGCACGTTGTTGCGGTGGATGTCGAAGCCGGCGAGCGTCAGGAAGTAGCCCTGGCCGGGCGGCTCGAACTTCACGCCGCCCTCGACCTGATCGCCCGTGTCGGGCTTGAAGGCGCGGTTGTTGATGTCCGAGCCGATCTCGGGCTGGAACGAGGTCGCGTACATGATGTAGGGCGCGAGGCCGAAGTCGAAATTGTAGATCGCCGCCGCCCGGTAGGTGAAGGCGCTGTCGTTGCGGCCGTTGGTGTTCGACGGCGTCAGGCGGTCGTAGACGGTGTTCTGGACGAAGTCCTGGCGGCCGCCGAGGATCAGGGTCAGCTCCGGCGTGAGCTTGATCTGGTCCTGGAAGTAGAGGCCGACCTGCTGGAACGAGTCGGCGTTGACCAAGTAGGGCGAGGCCGAGACTGCCTGCGGGCCGTAGGAGGGCGCGAAGATGTTGAGGTTCGGCCCGGGGAAGCCCGAGGCCTGATTGTCGTGGATCTGGAAGTTCCGGTACTCGATGCCCATCAGGAAGTCGTGGCGGAAGAAGCCGTCGGAGAACTTGGCCTCGGCCTGCGTGTCGACGTCGAGCTGCGCGATCTTGGCGGAATCCCGGAACAGGTAGCGGCCGAGCTGGGTCTGCAGCGGGTCGGCGTAGCCGAGCTGGCCGATATACGAGTTCTGGTAGCTCTGCGTGTAGGCGTAGCGGGCGTTCTGGCGCACCGCCCAGGTGTCGTCGAAGACGTGCTCGAACTCGTAGCCGATGAAGGCCTGGTCGCGCCGGTAGGTGTTGAAGCCGGCATCGCCGACGTTGAGCGAGCGCGGGATGCGCAGGCCGAGCACGGTCGGCCGCGCCGTGCCGTAATAGGGCAGGAAGTTCGCCGTCACCGCCGTGTTGTCGTGCTGGAAGCTCGACAGGACCGTGAACTTGGTCGACCCGTCCGGCTTATAGGTGAAGGCCGGGGCGATGTAGTAGCTGTCGTCCGGCGCCCCCTGGACCTGCGTGCCGCCGTTGCGGGCGTAGCCGGTCAGGCGTGTGAACCAGTGCCCCTCGGCATCGGCCGGGCCGCCGACGTCGAAGGCGGCGTAGCGCTGGTCGAAGGAGCCGCCGCCGACCTCGATGAGCCCGAACGGGCTCTCGGTCGGGCGCTTGCTGATCTGGTTGATCAGGCCGCCGGGATTGCCGGCGCCGAACAGCACCGCGGAGGGGCCGCGCAGCACCTCGACGCGCTCCAGCCCGAACGTGTTCACCCGGCTGTAGGCAAAGCCGTAGTTCAGGAGCTGCAGGCCGTTGAGGTAGAGGCCGTAATCGCTGACCACGAAGCCGCGCAGCTGGAAGAAGTCGAGGCGCGTGTCGGCGCCGAAGGTGCCCGCGTAGGTGCCGGCGACGTACTGGGTCGCCTGGGTGAGGGTCTGGGCGTTCTGGGTGTCGAGCTGCTGGCGGCCCACGACGCTGATCGATTGCGGGGTCTCGATCAGCGGGGTGTTGGTCTTGGTGGCGGTGGCCGAGCGCCGGGCCACGTAGCCGTCGATCGGCCCGGTCGGGCTCTCCGCGGCGCGCGCCGGCGCGCCGGCGCGGACCGCGGAGACCGGTGCGCCGCCGCCCTGGCTCTCGACGCTCAGCTCCCCGAGCTGCACGGAGCCGTCCGCCGCCGGACGGGCGGCGCGGCGCGGTGGCGCGTCCTGCGCCAGGGCCGCGGCCTGCGCCAGGACGGCGAGCGAGGCGCCGGCGAGCAGGGTGCGCAGGGTGACGCGCCGGACGACGCAGGGGAGGGGCTGGGCGGCTCTCATGATCTCTCGCCGGATGCGACGCTGCGGGCAGCCGGCCGCGTTCGCCGGATCTCGCCCCCGACGCCTCGACCGGGCTGTTTAGAATTGTGATAAACTACTGTAATACTTGATGTTTCTACGACCCGGACTACGGACAGCCGGGCGCTTCCGCAAGCGGCCTTCACGCGGAAGGCGACGGCTGTTGCCGTTGCGACACGTATCGGTGGTGTGGTGGGCGGCGCCCCGGGGCTACCGCAGGCGGCCCGCGAGCCAGCCGGCCAGCACGTCCGCGACGGCGTCGCTGTTCGTCTCCAGCATCATCATGTGGCCGTTACCGTGGAGGTCCCGGTCGGCCAGCCGGATCACGTCCGGCTTGGCGCCGGCCTGGGCCAGGAAGGCGATGGTGCACTCGTCGTAGGTGGCGTGGAAGGAGGCCTCCGCGGTCACCACCACGGTGGGCACCTTGGCGAGGTTCGGCAGGGTCCGGGCGGGCTCGCCCTGCAGCCAGCAGCGGATCCGCCCGTCCACCGCCTTGCCGTCGGATCCCTTGGCCTGCTGCGCGACGGCCAGGTCCTCGGGCGCCTTGACCGGCGGGTCGAAGGTCAGCGGCATGCGGGTCAGCCCGTAGGCGCGGGCGCGCCCGTCCCCGGTCTTCTCCCAGAAGTCCTTGCCGCCGCGGAACTGCACGTCGAAGAAGGGCGGCCCGTTGGGCTCGACGGCGACGTGCGCCTTCACGAGGTCCGGCCGCGCGTCGGAGACCGCCCAGCCGAACAGGGCCGCCTGGCCGTGGGTCAGCAGGATCGCCGGCCCGATCTTCTCGAGCAGCGCCGTCAGCGCGGGGTCGACCAGCTCCTCGGTCTGCTGGCTGTTGGCGAGGAACGGGACCTGGCTGGCGAAGAACTGGTCGAAGGCGGCGTTGCCCTGCACGCCGGCCCCGCCCGGCCAGCGGGTGTGCAGCTTGGCCTGGGGATACAGGTCGTAGACCTCGGGCGCCGTGTGGGTCCGCTCCAGGCTGCGGGTGCCGAGCCGGTCGTAGGGGCCGTAGACCTCCGGGTTGGTGCCCGAGCGCCCGCGCCCGACCTGATCGACCACGTAGACCTGGTAGCCCTTCTCGACGAAGCGCTGCACCCAGCCCGGCCGGCCGTCCGCGGTGGCGAGGTAGTTCACGCCGGTCTGGGCGAGGCCGTGGACCATCACCACCGGGTAGGGCTGCGTGATCCGGGCCGGCGTGCGCGACTGCACGAACATCTGGCCGACCATCACGGTCTTGTCGCCGAGCTTCTGGTAGCGGCCGCCGATGTAGGCGTAGCCGGCGCGGGTCACCGGCTCGGCCGGCACCGCGGTGGGCGGCTGCGCCTGGGGCGATTCCGAGGGCGGCGCGGCCTGGGCCGTGACCGGCGGCGGCTGGACCGGCACGGTTCCCTGGGCCAGGGCCGGTCCCGCGGCCAGGATCAGCCCCTGAACGGCGAGCAGCGCCGCGCGGGCGCCGTTAGCGATGCCGCTTCCGGCCATGCCGTCCTCTCTCCCGGATGCGCGCCGCTCCGCGCGGGCGCTTATTGCGGGAAACGCAACGTTCGGCCAGCCTGGAAAGCTGCACGGGTCCGGGCGCGACGGCGGCCAGCCGGCCGGGGAAGCGTTGCGGTAACCAGGATCACGGCCGAGCCCGGCCCCAGACGCATGCCAGGCGCGACCGCGGCGGCGCTGGCGCGGGGCGGGCGGCGCGACCACCTTGGAGAGGCACCGGCGCCGTCTGCGGCGCCCCCCGCCCGGATGGCCCGCGCGGGGCGAAGCCAAGGACTCCCGCCGTGGATCCCGCAACCGCCAAGACCCTGGTCTCCGCCGCCCTGGTCGCCTCCATCGCCGTGTTCAGCCTGATGTCGCTCCAGGATGTCGTCGCCCTGATCCTGGCCGACCTGCGCGGCGCCGGCTCCGCCCCGGAGGCCGCCCCGGTCCCGGTCCGCGCCGACCGCCGGGACCCGCCGCAGGCCTGACCCGGCCCGCAGACCGGTCAGGCCCCGTCGTCCTCCCGGGCGCGGGCGCGCAGGAGGTATTTCTGCACCTTTCCGGTGGAGGTCTTGGGCAGGTCGCCGAACACGACGTGGCGCGGGAGCTTGTAGGAGGCCAGGCGCCCGCGGCACCACTGGATCAGCTCGTCGGCGCTCGGGCTCGCCCCCGGCTTCAGCTCCACGAAGGCGCAGGGCGTCTCGCCCCATTTCGCGTCGGGCTTGGCCACCACCGCGGCGGCGGCCACCGCGGGATGCTTGAACAGGGCGTCCTCGACCTCGATCGACGAGATGTTCTCGCCCCCGAGATGATGATGTCCTTCGAGCGGTCCTTGAGCTGCACGTAGCCGTCCGGGTGCTTCACCCCGAGGTCTCCGGTGCGGAACCAGCCGCCCTTGAAGGCGGCCTGCGTGGCCGCCGGGTTCTTGAGGTAGCCGCGCATCACCACGTTGCCGCGCATCATCACCTCGCCGATCGTCGCCCCGTCGGCGGGCACCGGCTCGAGGGTCTCCGGGTCGCGCACGTCCAGCCCCTCCAGCACCGGGTAGCGGACGCCCTGGCGGGCCTTCTTGGCCGCCCGCTGGTCGGCCGCCAGCGCGTCCCAGTCGGCGTGCCAGGCGTTGACCACGGCCGGACCGTAGCTCTCGGTCAGGCCGTAGAGATGGGTCACGTCGAACCCGGCCTCCGACATGCCGGCCAGCACCGCCTCCGGCGGCGGCGCAGCGGCGGTGAAGAAGGCGACGCGCCGGGGCAGGTCGCGGCGCTCGGCATCGGGGGCGTTGATCAGCATCTGCATGACGATCGGGGCGCCGCAGAGATGCGTGACCCCGTGCTCGGCCATCAGCCGGTACATCGCCTCGGCCCGCACCTGGCGCAGGCAGACATGGGTCCCGGCCACGATCGACAGGGTCCAGGGGAAGCACCAGCCGTTGCAGTGGAACATCGGCAGGGTCCAGAGATAGACCGGGTGCTGGCCGAGCCCGCCCGTGATGACGTTGCCGAGCGCCAGCAGCGCCGCCCCGCGATGGTGGTAGACCACGCCCTTCGGATCGCCGGTGGTGCCCGACGTGTAGTTCAGGGCGATCGCGTCCCACTCGTCGTCCGGCAGCCGCCAGTCGTGCTCCGGGTCGCCCCGGCCAGGAACGATTCGTAGTCGGTGTCGCCGAGGCGCGTGCCCGGGCCGTCATACTCGGGGTCGTCGACATCGATGACGAAGGGCTTGGTCTCCAGGCCCTCCAGCGCCGCGGCGGCCGTCCGGGAGAATTCCCGGTCGGTGATCAGGACCTTGGCCTCGCCGTGCTCCAGGCAGAAGCGGATCGCGTCGGCGTCGAGGCGGGTGTTGAGGGTGTTGAGCACCGCCCCGGTCATCGGCACGCCGTAATGGCACTCGACCATCTCGGGGGTGTTGGCGAGCAGCGCCGCCACGGTGTCGCCGCGGCTGAGCCCGCGCGCCGCCAGGGCCGAGGCGAGGCGGCGCGCCCGGGCGTAGACGTCCCGGTAGGAGCGCCGCAGGGGGCCGTGGACCACCGCCACGTGGTCGGGAAACACCCGCGCGGCCCGGTCGAGGTAGAGCAGGGGGGTCAGCGGCTGGTGATTGGCCGGGACGCGGTCGAGGTCGCGGTCGTAGATCGTGTCGCGGGCCATCCCCGTCCTCCCGGCAAAGTGTTGCCGGGACAGTAGCTGGCCGGGACGGGCGCGATCAATCGGGCGGCCGCCGGCGTCCTCAGTGGCGCGGCTCGTCCTCGGGCTCCGGCAGGAAGCGGGCGAGTTCGAAGCCGATCTCGATCATCAGGTGCTCGATCCGGTCGGTGAGCGCCGGCCGGTGCAGGGCGCGGGCGAGGTCGCGCAGGGCGATGATGTGCTCGGCCATCCGGTTCACCACCCGCTCGCTCTGCACGAGGTTGGCCGCCTGCTCCTCGGTGCGGTCGATGGCGATGCCGCGCCCGCGGGTCGCCCCGCCGGCCGGGTCCCGCTCGATCCGGCCGCGCATCAGCAGCGTGCGGATGCCGGTCCGCGTGTCCCGGGTGCGGAACTCCGCCTCCACGGGGCCGCCGGTCTCGGCCACCGCGTGCAGGTAGCTCTCGATCCGGATGCGGTCCTCGGGATGGGTGCGGTCGAGGAAGGCCTCGAGGGACACTCCGGCGGCGGCGGTCTCGGGATCGAGGCCGAGCAGACCCGCGAAGGAGGCCGACAGCGCCAGCTGTCCGGCCCAGTAATCGTGCGCCCAGGTGCCGACCACGCCGGAGGCCTCCAGGATCGATTGCGGGATCGGGGCTTCAGCCATGCCATTCCTCGCCGGAGCGACCGGGGTGAGTAAACTTGAGGTTTTCAACCCCGACAAGCTCCTGGTGTCTGCGCGGTCACGCTACGGTATCCTGGCGGCCCTGGAAAGGCTGTTAACCTCTTATCGATCGCGAATCTTAACTTGAAGTTTAGGTGGATGTCCTGTCGCGGCGCCGGAACCGAACGACCGGGCGGCGTCTGGTCTTAACGATGCGTTAACCATGACGGCGTCACTTTGTGCCGGGACATCCTTGGGTCACAGGATCGCGGCACGCCGCGATGCGCATACCTGAGGTTTGAACGGACGGCGCAGCGACCGGCGGTCGCGAGAGCCCGGACGGATGCACGGGGCCTTCTGGAGGACGCCCAGGATGAAAGCGATCACCTTCGTCACGCAGAAGGGCGGCAGCGGCAAGAGCACGCTGTGCATCTCCCTGGCGGTGGCCGCCCGTGAGGCGGGCCATACGGTCTGCATCCTGGAGATGGACCGGCAGGCGACGATCTCCGACTGGCTCGACCACCGCACCGCCGACGGTCCGGAGGTGGCGCAGATCGACGCCACCCAGATCGACGCCGTGATGGAGCGCCTGCGCGACTCGGCCTACGACTACGTGTTCATCGACACGCCGGGGGTCGATTCCACCGGTACCCTCTCGGCGATCCGCGCGGCGGACCTGTGCATCATCCCGTGCCGGCCGACCCCCGCGGACCTGCGGGCGTTCAAGCCGACCCTGGCCGCCGTCTACCGGCTGGAGAAGAAGTTCGCCTTCGTGCTGAACCAGACCCCGCCGCGCTCCTACCGGGTCCGCGACGCCGCGGACGGGCTGGCGGTGCTCGGCATCCTGCCCGACGTCAACATCGTCGCCCGCGCGGACCATCAGGACGCGATCGGCCTCGGCCAGGGCGTCACGGAATTCAACCCCAAGGGTCAGGCCGCCGGGGAGGTCCGCCGCCTCTGGTCCTGGATCGAGCGCCGCACGCAGTCCCTGAGGACGGGTCAGCATGTCCAAGCCGCCTAAGCTCAGCCTCGCGGCGATCGTGGCCTCGGCGAACCCGCAGGTGAATCCCCTCGCCCGATCCGCGCCGGGGGCCGGCCGCAGGGTGCCGAGATCGTGTCGCTGACCCTGGCGCCGCCGGCGCCGAAGCCCGCGGCCACGCTCAAGCAGCGCGCCCGCCAGATGTCGGTCTACCTGGAGCCGCCGGTCTACGACCAGCTGCGCGACCTCGCCTATGCCGAGCGGACCAAGATGCACGCCCTGATCCTGGAGGGGCTCGACCTGCTGTTCAAGCAGCGCGGCGCCCAGTCGATCGCGCAGCTGACGGAGACGCAGACCCGCTGAGGGAGATTCGTGTCGGCCGCCGGAGGGACGCGGAGGGCGAGCGATCGAGACCCGCCCTTCGCGGAGCGCGGGTCCCCGTTCCTGGCGGGAGGCGGACAGGGGCGGGGAGGGTGGCCGGCTGGCGCGACGGGCACGCGCCGACCGCGCGGCGGTGGCGCGCCCTGTCCCGAACCACGGCGCGAACATTATGACCCGTGGCCGGGGAGAGACCTGCGCCAGGGCGGATCTCTGATTTTTCTTTTAGATCAGATCGTTGTTGGCTTTTCTTAATAATCTGCACGAGACCTTCGGCTCCGTCCGGCGCAGGATCTGAACCCCGGCGGCCGCGGTCGTTCAGGCTTCCTTTACGCGACCGCTACAATTCTGGGTGGACCCGGTCGCGGTCCTCTGGACGCGGCCGGATCCGGTCCGGTTGCGGACCCCGGTCACGCGTAGAGTTTGGTGAACCCCACGATGGTGCGCACGACGCTCCCCAGGCCGGCGCGCCTCGCCCTGCGGCTCATGGCCGTCTCGGGCGTGGCCCTGGCCACGGCCAACTGCGCGACCTCGCCTCAGCAGAAGCTCGCCGCCGGGAACGGCATCGACCCGAAATACGGGGTCAAGGCGAGCCCGCGCCTCTACAACGAGGGCGACGTGATCCCGAAGGGCGGCGGGCGCCGCTACACCGGCAAGCCCTACGTGGTGGCCGGGCAGACCTACGTGCCCAAGGAGAATCCGAGCGGCTACGTCCGCGAGGGGCTCGCCTCGTGGTACGGCTCGGCCTTCCACGGCCGGATGACCGCCAACGGCGAGGTGTTCGACCGCCACTCGATCGCCGCGGCCCACCCGACCCTGCCGCTGCCGAGCTACGCCCGGGTGACGAATCTCGACAACGGCTACTCGATGGTGGTGCGCGTCAACGACCGCGGACCCTACCATGCCGGGCGCGTCATGGACGTGTCGGAGGAGGCGGCCGATGCGCTGGGCTTCCACCGCAAGGGCACCGCGCATGTGCGCGTCGAGTATGTCGGCAAGGCCTCGGTGGCCGGCAGTGACGACCGCAAGCTGCTCGCCAGCCTGCGCACCGACGGGCGCCCGGCCGGCCGCTCGACCGTGATGATGGCCGATCTCGGGCCGACGGAGGACACCGAGCGCTACGCGCGCTCCGCCCCGGCGCCGCTCGCCTTCCGGCCCGCGCAGGATTCCGCTCCGGAGCCGGCCGAGGCCCCGGCCGCGCGGCCCGACCGGCCGACGCCGGTGCGCGCGCCGATCGTGCTGGCCTCGGCCGCCGTGACGGTCCCGGCGGCCGTGCAGCCCACCGCCGCCCGGGTGCGGGAGTTCCGGCCCGCCCCCGTCCAGACCGCCGCCAGGGGCGGCGGCCTCGCGGCCGGGAACCTGAAGGTCGCGGGTCTCAACCCAGCCCTCGCCTCAAGCCTCACCCCGGCCCCCGCCCCGGCCCCGGCCCCGGCGCACGGTCTTGCCGCCGGAAAGTTCGCCCCGAAACCCGGCCCGGCGGCCCGTCCGGCGCTCGCCGAGGTCCACGGCCGGGGGATTGCGGCACCCGGCCCGACGAAGCTCGCCCAGGGTCCCTCCGTGCCCCCATCCGCGCGCCCCTCCGCGCCCCCCGCGGCGATGCCGGTCGCGGCCAAGCTCGCCATGGCGCGCCTCGCCGCGGTGCCGGCCAAGGCGGCCGGTGCCAAGGGCGGCGCGACCGCCGGCGCCGTGCCGACGAAGACGGCGGCCGCCAAGGCACCCGCGGTGAAGGCGCCTGCTGTGAAGGCCGCCGGGGGGCAGCACGCCCGCCTCGCCGGGATCTACTGAGGCCGGCCCCTCGGAGGATCCGGCCGCCGATGCGGCATTTCGCGTTCGATCCGCAGCCGAAACCGTAATATGGTCACGCTTGTTATTGGGATACGGCCGGGATGCTTCCGGCCCGACGGCAGGCGCGGGACGGACCGGTGATGCGCAGACCCCTTCTCACCCTCCTCGCGGCCGCCTGCGCGCTGGGCGCCGGCCTCGCCGCCGCCGCCGCGCAGAGCTTCCAGACCGCGGCCCCGCACGCCATCCTGATCGACGCCGATTCCGGCTCGGTCCTGTTCGAGAAGGCCGCCGACGAGCGGTTCTCGCCGGCCAGCATGGCCAAGCTGATGACCACCGACATCGTGTTCGAGGCGCTGAAATCCGGGCGCCTGTCGATGGACACGGAGTTCACCGTCACCGAGGACGCGTGGAAGCGCGGCGGGGCGGGGGCGGCGGCTCGTCGATGTTCGCGCAGGTCAACAGCCGCATCAAGATGGCGGACCTGCTGCGCGGCCTGATCGTGCAGTCGGGCAACGACGCGGCCATCACCATCGCGGAGAACATGGCCGGGTCCGAGGAGGCCTTCGCCGGCCTGATGAACCAGCGCGCCAAGGAGATCGGGCTGACGAACTCGACCTTCCGCAACGCCACCGGCTACTCGGCGCCCGACCAGAAGGTCACGGCCCGGGACATGGCCAAGCTCGCCCTCCACATCATCGAGACCTACCCGGACTACTACAAGATCTTCTCCGAGAAGGAGTTCACCTGGAACAAGATCCGCCAGCAGAACCGCAACCCGCTGCTCGCCCTCGATATCGGCGCGGACGGGCTCAAGACCGGCTACCTGGAGGAATCCGGCTACGCGCTCACGGGCTCGGCGGTGCAGAACGGCCAGCGGCTGGTGCTGGTGGTCTCGGGGCTGAAGACCGCCCGGGACCGCGCCTCCGAGTCGCGCAAGCTGATGGAATGGGGTTTTCGCGCGTTCGAGCCCCGGCAGATCTTCGCGCCCGGCGAGACGGTCGCCGAGGCCTCGGTGTTCGGCGGCCAGTCGGGCTCGGTGCCGCTGGTGGCCAAGAAGCCGGTGCGGGTGCTGCTGCCCCGCGGTTCCAGCGACCGGGTGAGCGCCAAGGCGATCTATACCGGGCCGCTCGTCGCCCCGGTGGAGGAGGGCCAGCGGGTCGGCGTCCTGCGCGTCCAGCGCGGCGACACGGTCGCCCTCGATCAGCCGCTCTATGCCGGTGCCGCGGTGGAGCAAGGCACGCTGCCGCAGCGGGCGATGGATGCGGCGCTGGAATTCGGCACCGGCCTCGTGCGCAAGGCCCTCGACCGGGCGGGCAAGGGGGGCGACAAGGCGGCCAACCCGTCGTGACCGGAGGCCCGTGACCGTGCCATCCGCCGGGGAATCCGCCGGGGAATCCGCGCCGGCGCGGGGCGCCTTCGTCACCTTCGAGGGTGGGGAGGGGGCCGGAAAGTCGACCCAGATCGCCCGCCTCGCCGCGACCCTGCGCGCCCGCTCCGGCCGCGCCGTGTGCGTGACCCGCGAGCCCGGCGGCTCGCCCCGGGCGGAGGAGATCCGCGCGGCGCTGCTGTCCGGCGTGGCCAAGCCCCACGGCCCCTTCGCGGAGGCGCTGCTGTTCAGCGCCGCCCGGATCGACCACCTCGACCGGCTGATCCGCCCGGCGCTCCAGCGGGGCGAGACGGTGCTGTGCGACCGCTTCATCGACTCGACCCGGGCCTATCAGGGGGCCGCCGGCGGCCTCGATCCGGGGCTCGTGGGCGCCCTGGAGCGGGTCGTGGTCGGCCCGACCCGGCCCGACCTGACTCTGATCCTCGACCTTCCCCCCGAGACCGGCCTCGCCCGTGCGGTCGCGCGGGGGGCCGGGCAGGGGCGGGTCAAGCGGCCGACCGGTTCGAGGCCGAATCCCTCGACTTCCACACCCGCCTGCGGGACGCCTTTCTGGAGATCGCCCGGGCCGAGCCGGAGCGCTGCGCGGTGATCGACGCGGCCCGCGATCCGATTCGGTCGAGGCCGCGATCCGCGCGGCCGTCGCGGCCCGCCTGCCGGACCTGATGGCCGAGGCAGGAGGAGGGACGGGGAGCCGCGGCGACGCGGCGTGAGGGGGTGCCTGCCCCCGTCCTGTCGCCCCGCGACCGGGGCCGCTGGGCGCCGCCCGTCGGGGCCTGTAAGCAGCACCCCCGAGCCCGCCAGTCGGACGAGAGCCCGCAGGGACGCGCCATGAAGCCCATCGACCGCGCCGCCGACGACGTCGAGCCCGGGGACCTGCCCGGCATCCCGCGCCCGCGGGAGACCCTGGGCCTCGTCGGCCACGAGGCGGCGGCCGCGGCCTTCGCGGCGGCGATCGCCGCGGGGCGCCTGCACCATGCCTGGCTGATCGGCGGCGCCCCCGGCATCGGCAAGGCGACGCTCGCCTACCGGGTCGCGCGCCGCCTGCTCGCCCATCCCGGGGGCGGGGGCCGGCCGGGCTCGACGTGCCGGCGGGCGACCCCGTGACCGGCAAGGTCGCGGGCCTGTCGCATCCCAATCTCGTGGTCCTGCGCCGCCATCGATCCCCCGGCGCCAAGGCCCTGCCGACCAAGATCTCGGTCGACATGGTCCGCCGGGCGCTGGACCTGTTCGCATCGACGGCCACGGATTCCGGCTGGCGGGTCTGCATCCTCGACAGTGCCGAGGACCTGAATGCCAACGCCGCCAACGCCCTGCTCAAGGTGCTGGAGGAGCCGCCGCCCCGCGCCCTGTTCCTGATCCTGTCCCACCAGCCCGGCCGGCTGCTGCCGACGATCCGCTCCCGCTGCCGGGCGCTGACGCTGCGCCCCCTGGCGCCCGAGGACGTCGCGCGCGTGGTGCGCGCCCTGCCCCGCCCTTCCCGCAGCCCGACGAATCGGCCCTGGCCCGCGCCCTGGCCCCGTGCGAGGGCTCGGTCGCCCGGGCGCTGGCGATGCTCGACCCGGTCACGGCCGGCCTCGTGGCCGAGGTCGAGACCCTGCTGGCGCGGGCGCGCGACCCCGACTGGGGCCGGGTCCTGAAGCTCGCCGAGACCCTGGCGGGCCGGGACGCGGAGGCGCGGTTCGAGGCCGCCCAGGACGCGGTGCTGCGCTTCGTCTCGGCCGAGCTCGACCGCCGCCGGGGCGAGCCGCCGGCCCGTCTCGCCGCCCTGGTGGAGGTCGCCGACCGGTTCGGCCGTGCCGCCCGGGAAGCCGCCATCTACAACCTCGACCGGCGGCCGGTGGTGCTGTCGCTGTTCGGCGCGCTCGCGGAGGTCGCGTAGCGCGCGCGTCGGAGGTTCGGAACGGGCGGGGCGCCCCCGCGGGTCCGCCATCGCCCGCGCTCAGTGCCCGCGCTGCGCCTGCCGGCGCGTCTCGGAGGGCGTGCATCCGTGGAGCCGGCGATAGCGCTGCCCGAAGTCGCTCATGTGGACGAACCCCCAGCACCGCGCGATCTCGGCGATCGACCGGCGCGCGCCCGTGTCGGCGAGGAGATCCGCATGGGCGCGCGCCAGGCGCCGGTCGATGATGAACTGAACCGGCGTCCGTCCCAGCTCCGTCCGGAACGTGTTCTGGAGCGAGCGGACGCCGATCCCGGCCGCCGTCGCCACGTCGGCCAGGGTCAGGGCCGTCGCGAGATGGGCCTCGATGTAGTCGATGGCGCGCCGGAGACGGCGCGGGGCGACATCCGGCGGCGGCGCCGGAGTCCCGTCGGCGCGCTTCGGCCAGGTCGAGAGCAGCTGGTAGCTCATGACCTCCTCGAGGAGGGGCAGGACCAGATCGGCGCGCCGATCGAGCCCCTGGATGCGGCCCTGGATCAGCCGGATCGTGCAGAACAGCGACCCCATGCCGGGCCGCGTCATCTCGGCGATCGGCGCCAGGGCCGGCAGGCCCGGCTGATCGCTGCCCGTCAGCGCCGTGTTGGCCGCGGCGAGCGTGGCCGCCGCGATCGTGGCGCTCACGGCGCTCACCGCGGGCGAGGCGTGAACCTCGTGCAGCTCCTCGAAGCCCGTCAGGGTCGCGATGGCGGTCGAGGCCAGAAGATCGCCGGTTCGGCGTGACGAGACGACGTGGCCGCGCGTGACGAAGCGGATCGTCACGAGCCCGGCCACGAATTTCGGCTTGGTGACGAAGCCGCTCGACGAGCGCGTTTCCCAGACGCTCAGGGTCTCGCTCTGACTGCCGGAGATCGCGATGTCCGGCCGCGTCTCGCGCATGACATCCAGATGGACCGCGATGCCGCCGGTGTCGTTGAACCGCTTGAGCTGGGTCGGCGAGGCGATGCTGGCCGAGAACTGCGCCTGGGGCCGCCAGATGCGCGGATCGAGGGCCGCCTGAACTGTCGTCATGCCGGTCGGCTCTGAACTCCGAATGCCGTCTACGAAATCGCATTGGGCGCTTCGCAGATACCAGTAACCGGACCGCTTATTCTCACGCAAGAGGATCCAGAGAAACCGAATGTTTATAGGGTGACGTTCAGTATTATAAATTATGCGAAGTCAATATTATTATTGCGAAATAAGGCCTGTTTGTGATTCTTTAATCAATATAAAATACCGATATTGGCGTCATCTGAATAAAATGTCAGATTTCACCGCCGCCGACACCGACCCCGGGATCCTGCAATGCTGACTGTTCGCCCGCGTCTGGAGCGTCTCCTGCTCGACGCCCTGGATCGCGTCCAAGCCAAGGTCGAGTTCGGGACGGACGGGACGGTTCTCTCCGCCAACGGCCCGTTCCTGGCTCTTATGGGCTACGGCCTGTCCGAGGTGCAGGGCTGTCATCACAGTCTCTTCGTCCCGGCCCGTCATCGCGGCGGGACCGCCGATCGCGAACTCTGGGACGATCTCGGGCGGGGTCAGGCCCGCAGCGGCGAATTCCTGCGCGTCGCCCAGGATGGGCGCGAGGTCTGGATCCAGGGCAGCTACGTCCCGGTCGTCGGGCGCGGCGGTCGGATCGAGAAGGTCGTGGCGGTCGCCAGCGACATCACGGCCCTGAAGGCGGAAGCCCTGAAACTGAGCGGCCAGATCGCCGCCCTGCACCGCTCGCAGGCCGTGATCGCCTTCGATCCGATTGGCACGATCCTGGAGGCCAACGTCAATTTCCTCGACACGATGGGCTACCGCCGCAGCGAGATCCAGGGGCAACATCACAGCCTGTTCGTGGAGGCGGCCGAGCGGACCGGCGAGGCCTACGGGGCGTTCTGGGATCGGCTCGGGCGGGGCGAATTCACCGCCGGCGAGTTCCGGCGCGTGGCCAAGGACGGCCGCGACGTCTGGCTCCAGGCGACCTACAACCCGATCCTGGACGTCGACGGGCGCGTCCTGAAGGTCGTGAAGTTCGCGTCCGACATCACGGCGCAGGTCCGAGACCGCCAGCGGCGGGTCGAGGCGCAGCAGGCGATCGGCGCGGACCTCGATGCGATCGGCACGGCCGTCGAGGACGTGACCCGGCAGACGGTCACGGCGGTCGCGACGACGGGCCATGTCTCCAGCGACATCCAGTCCGTTGCCTCGGGCGCGGAGGAATTGTCGGCCTCGGTCGGCGAGATCAGCCAGCAGGTCAGCCACGCCGCGCGCATGGCCGGCGCGGCGGTCGAGCAGGCCCGGCACACCGGCGCCATCGTGGCGGGGTTGAGCGGACAAGCCGCCCAGATCGGCGACGTCGTGACCCTGATCCAGGGCATCGCCGGGCAGACCAACCTGCTGGCGCTCAACGCCACCATCGAGGCGGCGCGGGCCGGCGCGGCCGGCAAGGGCTTCGCGGTGGTCGCCGCGGAGGTCAAGGCGCTCGCCGAGCAGACCGCCCGGGCGACCGATCAGATTCGCGTGCAGATCGTCGCGACGCAGGCGGCCACGCGCGAGGCCGTCGCCGCCATCGGGTCGATCCAGGCGACGATCCAGTCCCTCAATGAGGTCTCCGGGGCGATCGCGGCCGCGGTGGAGGAGCAATCGGCGGTCACCCGCGAGATGTCGGGCAGCATGCAGACCGCCGCCCAGGGCGTCGCGACGATCGCGAGCGGCATGGAGGCGATCGCCCGGGCGAGCGAGCGGGTCGACGGGGCGACCCGGCAGGTGCGCGAAGCCGCGCGGGCGGTGTGCTGACCCGACGGACGGGCGCCCGGAGGACGGTGCGGGCGCCCGCGAACGCGGTCGAGCGGGACGCTGCCCGCCGCGCATCCCGTCCCGCGCCCGGATGCCCGTCCGCCAACCCGTGTCGCCCCCGCCGGCGGGCCGGTTGTCCGGTCCGTCGTCCGAATGCGGATCGCCGCTCCCGTGCGGCCTAACGGATTCCCACATCTGCCGCGGCAACCCGTCGTCAGGACAGGGCGCGGGTCCCCTCTCCCGTGCGGGAGAGGGACAGGGTGAGGATGGGCGGCCTCCGCAGAAAGCGCGACGGACGCGCCCGTCGACCGCGTGCTCGATCCTGACGCGTCTCGCCCCTCACCCCAACCCTCTCCCGCACGGGAGAGGGGCGCGTCGCGCTCCGCCACCAGCGCCCGTGTCCGACCCGTATGCGTGACCAGCGCAGCCCGCACGGGCGAGGGGACCCGCGCCTGACCCGCACGCGTCGCGGCGTCCCGCGGCGCATGGATCTTGACAATGTTCCTATTTTGTGCTCATTAGCCGCCACCTGTCCACGGCGCCTGGGGAGCGATCCCGGGGCGTCCTTCGGGGGTCCGTGCGGTGGCTGACCGGGCGGATCCGGGGACGGGGCGGCGCCCGCGTCGGTGGCTCTCAGCCGCCATCGCCCCGGGCGGCGCGACCGGTGCGGGGCGTGTCTCGGAGGCGGGCGTGAGACCGGGCGGCAGTCAGCCCGGCGGGGTGGAGGAAATGCCCCCCGCGCCGACCCCTCTCTGGGCCGACCCTGAGCAACCTGCGGACCCGCCCACTACGAGGCGGGCGGCGGCTGGAAGGCCACGGCGGTGATGCGGGTTCCGGAGGTGCGTGCGCCTCGCCGGTGACCGCTGAAACGGAGTCGCAGGACCGGGGCGCCGGCAAGACGCCGCGACGAGACAGACGGCACCGGCCGGGGGAGGCGCCCGGTCGATGCCGCGGGGCGCCGCGGGGATCGGATCCCGCGCGTATCATGGCCGACACAGGGTTCCCGCGGCGTCCCGCGTCCCTCGTGCGCGCTCCCTGGGCCACGCCCCCGGCGCAACACGCGCGCGGGGACGATCACGCATGTCCGGGGACCGTGGAGGTTCCCGCGCGTTCCGGTCCGGCCGCGGTCGACGGGATGGCGCCGGTCCCGCAAGCCAGTCCCACAAGCCGCTCCCGCAAGCCGCGACGGTTGCGTCGCGGCTCCGGCCGCGCGACAACGCGGGCAGCTTCCCGCGCTCATCCGGAACACCACAGACGTGACGTCCAACGCCCCGGCGCATGCTCGAAAAACCTTCGGCCTCTCGACCGCGATCTCCTACCCCAACGGCGCGCCCCATATCGGCCACGCCTACGAGGTGATCGCCGCCGACGCCATCGCCCGCTTCCACCGGCTCGACGGCTACGACGTGCTGTTCTCCACCGGCACCGACGAGCACGGGCTGAAGATCCAGCAGGCCGCGACCCGGGCCGGCACGACGCCGCGCGCCTATGTCGACGGCACCGCCGCCCGGTTCCAGGCCATGGCCGACCGGATGGACTGCGCCTACGACCGCTTCATCCGCACCACCGAGCCCGGCCACTACGAGGCCGCGCAGGCGATCTGGCGGCGGATGGAGGCCAACGGCGACATCTACCTCGACAAATATGCCGGCTGGTACTCGGTGCGGGACGAGGCCTATTACGACGCGGCCGAGACCCGGCTCCTGGAGGATGGCAGCCGCCGCAGCCTCGCCACCGACACGCCGGTGGTGTGGATGGAGGAGGAGAATTTTCTGTTCCGCCTGTCCGCCTACCAGGACAGGCTGCTGAAGCTCTACGAGGAGCAGCCCGGCTTCATCGGGCCGGAGACCCGGAGGAACGAGGTGGCGAGCTTCGTGCGCTCCGGCCTCAAGGACCTGTCGGTCAGCCGCACCACCTTCGACTGGGGCGTGCCGGTGCCCGGCCATCCGAACCACGTCATGTACGTGTGGGTCGACGCCCTGACCAACTACCTGACGGTGACCGGCTTCCCCGACGAGGCGGATTCCAGAAGGGAATTCTGGCCGATGGACCTGCACGTGATCGGCAAGGACATCGTCCGGTTCCACGCGGTCTACTGGCCGGCCTTCCTGATGTCGGCCGGGCTGCCCCTGCCCAAGCGCGTCTTCGGCCACGGATTCCTGCTCTCCAAGGGCGAGAAGATGTCGAAGTCGCTGGGCAACGTCCTCGACCCGTTCGAACTCGCCGATACCTACGGGGTCGACCCGGTGCGCTACTTCGTGCTGCGCGAGGTGCCGTTCGGCGGCGACGGCAGCTACAGCCACGAGGCGATCATCGGCCGGATCAACGCCGATCTCGCCAACGACCTCGGCAACCTCGCCCAGCGCTCGCTCTCGATGGTCGCCAAGAACTGCGACGGCGCGGTGCCGGATCCCGGCAGCCTGGACGACGCGGACCGAGCCCTGCTGGCCCAGGCCGACGCCCTGCCGGAGCGGGCGCGCACCCTGATGGGCGAGCTGGCGCTCCACACCGTCCTGGCCGAGATCTGGGCCGTGGTGGCCGAGGCCAACCGCTACTTCGCCGCCCAGGAGCCGTGGAAGCTGCGCAAGTCCGACCCGGCGCGGATGAACGCGGTGCTCTACACGACGCTGGAGGCGTTGCGCGCCTTCGCCATCCTGACCCAGCCCTTCGTGCCGGGGGCGGCGGCCAAGCTCCTCGACCTGCTGGCGGTGCCGGCCGATCGGCGCAACCTCGCCGCCGTGGGGGAGGGGGGCCGGCTCGTGCCCGGCACGGCGCTCCCCGCCCCCGCGCCGATCTTCCCGCGCTTCGAGCGCCCTGACAATCCGGCCGCCTGACGGCCCCGAGACCCGATGCTCATCGACAGCCACTGCCATCTCGACTTCCCGGATTTCGCCGCCGACCTCCCGGGTGTGATCGCCCGCGCCAGGGATGCCGGCGTCACCGGCATGCTCACCATTGCCACCCGGGTCGCCAAGGCCGACACCTACCGGGCGATCGCGGCGGCCCATCCGGAGGTCTGGTACACGATCGGCACCCATCCCCACGGGGCCGCCGAGGAGCCGGACGTCGACGCCGGGACGATCGCGGACCTCGCCCGTGCCGACCCGCGCTGCGTCGGGATCGGCGAGGCCGGCCTCGACTATCACTACGCCGATGCCGCCCCCGAGGCCGTGCAGGAACGGGTGCTGCGCGCCCATATCGAGGCGGCGCGCCTCGCGGGCCTGCCGCTGGTGATCCACGCCCGCGACGCCGACGACCACATGGAGCGGGTGCTCGCCGACGAGATGGGCAAAGGGTCCTTCCGGGCGGTGCTGCACTGCTTCTCCTCCGGGAAGCGGCTGGCGGAGGCCGGGGTGGAGCTGGGGCTGTTCGTGTCGTTCTCGGGCATCGTCACCTTCCGCCGCTCGCACGACCTGCGCGACATCGCCCGAAGCGTGCCCCGCGACCGGATCCTGGTGGAGACCGACGCGCCGTTCCTGGCGCCCGAGCCCCATCGGGGGCGGACCAACGAGCCGGCCTACACGGCCGACACCGCCCGGTCGCTGGCCGAGACCCTGGGGCTGCCCGCCGAGGACTTCGCCCGGATCACGACGGCGAACTTTTTCGCGCTGTTCGACAAGGCCGCCGCAACGCCTCCGGGCGCCGCGTGACGCGTTAGGAGCGGGAGATCCGGATGGCGAGCCTGACCCTGCGCATCCTCGGCTGCGGCTCCTCGGGCGGCGTGCCGCGGGTCGGCAGCGGCTGGGGCGCCTGCGATCCGGAGGAGCCGCGCAACCGCCGGCGGCGCTGCTCGATCCTGGTGGAGCGCGCCTCCAG
Organism: Methylobacterium phyllosphaerae; assembly: GCA_050632685.1. Classification (GTDB taxonomy): domain Bacteria; phylum Pseudomonadota; class Alphaproteobacteria; order Rhizobiales; family Beijerinckiaceae; genus Methylobacterium; species Methylobacterium phyllosphaerae_A. The sequence continues at coordinate 417,795 of JBOEFT010000002.1, read as the reverse complement.
GGCAGGGCGGACCACCCTCCTGGTCGACACGTCGCCGGACCTGCGCGAGCAGCTCATCGACGCGGGCGTGCGGCACCTCGACGGGGTCGCCTATACCCACGCCCACGCCGACCACACCCACGGGATCGACGACCTGCGCCCCCTGGTCATCGCCATGCGGCGGCGCATCCCGGTCTACGCCGACGCCCTGACCCGGTCGCTGCTCACCACCCGGTTCGGCTACTGCTTCGAGACGCCCCCCGGGAGCGCCTATCCACCGATCCTCGATCTGCGCGACATCGACGTCGACCGCGAT
>JBOEFT010000002.1:0-410000 GCA_050632685.1 Methylobacterium phyllosphaerae | reverse complement strand
AGCAGCGCTCGCAGCTCGCCCGTTCCCTGGGCCTCGGGCAGCAACGGGTGAAGCCCGCGGAAGCGCCTCCGGAGCCCGACCCCGCCCCTCAACCCGCGGGACGACGCCGGGTGCGCAGCAAAGCGGTCGCCTGATTGCGAAGCACTTGCGGCGAAGGTGTCGTCGCCCTGCCGCAATCGGCCTCGATAGCGTGGGGCCGCACGGTGCGCCCGCCTGATCGGTCTGGACGGCGCACCCGCCCTGATGCCGGAGCCCTGCATGCTGACCCGCCTCGCCCTGCCTGCCCTCGCCGCCGCCCTGATGGCCACCGGCCCGGCCGCGGCGCAGATGGCGCGCACGGAGGCGCGGGAAGCCCCCAGGGACGGGACGGCCAAGGTCGTGCCCCTCAGCAAGGCCGACGTGCAGCTCTCCTTCGCCCCCGTGGTGAAGCGGGCCGCGCCGTCGGTGGTGAACGTCTACGCCTCCCATGTCGAGAAGCGCGCCAGCGCCCGCTCCAGCGCCATGGAGGAGTTCATGCGCCGCTTCTTCGGTGAGTCGGAGGGCGGTCGCGGCCCCCGGGGCGACCGGGCTCAGAAGTCGCTGGGTTCCGGCGTGCTGGTCGATGCCGACGGCCTCGTCATCACCAACAACCACGTCATCGACAACATGAACGAGGTGCGGATCGCGCTGGCGGATCGTCGGGAGTTCGAGGCGACGATCGTGATGCGCGACACCCGCACCGACCTCGCGGTGCTCAAGATCAAGGACGTGCCGAAGGGCCTCGTGCCGATGCCGTTCGGCGATGCCGACGCCCTCGAGGTCGGCGATTTCGTGATGGCGATCGGCAACCCGTTCGGCGTCGGCCAGACGGTGACGCAGGGCATCGTCTCGGCGCTGGCGCGGACGCAGGTCGGCTCGGCCGACTATCAGTACTTCATCCAGACGGACGCGGCGATCAACCCGGGCAATTCGGGCGGGGCGCTGGTCGATCTGCGCGGCCATCTGGTGGGCATCAACACCGCGATCTACTCGCAGTCGGGCGGCAGCCACGGCATCGGCTTCGCGATCCCCGTGGGCATGGTCAAGGCGGTGGTCGACGCCGCCCGCGAGGGCGCAAGCGTCGTGCGCCGGCCCTGGCTCGGGGCGCGCATCCAGAGCGTCTCCCCCGACATCGCCGACAGCATGGGCCTCGATCACCCGACCGGCGTTCTGGTGGCGAGCCTGCAGGCCAAGAGCCCCGCCGAGGAGGCCGGCCTGAAGCGCGGCGACCTGATCCTCACGGTCGACGGCCAGGAGGTGGCCGACCCGGAGGCCTTCGGCTACCGCTTCGCCCTCAAGGGCGTCCAGGGCCAGGCCCGGTTCGGGATCCTGCGCGGCACGAGCCGCCAGACGGTGGCGGTCAAGCTCGCCCCGGCGCCGGAGACGCGCCCGCGCGACGTGCTCAAGGTGAAGACCCGCTCGCCGTTCCTGGGCGCGACGCTCGTCAACACCTCGCCGGCGGTGGCCGAGGAGATGCAGGTCGATTTCCAGACGGACGGCGTGGCCGTGCAGGCGGTCGACGAGACCTCCATCGCGGCCCGGGTCGGTCTGCAGAAGGGCGACGTAATCCTCTCGGTCAACGGCGTCCCGGTGCCGACCACCAAGGATCTCGACCGGGTCACCCGCAACAGCCTCAATTCCTGGGAGGTGGCGATCAACCGCAACGGCGAGATCCTGACCTCGGTGTTCGGCGGCTGATCCCCCCGGGCGGACGGCTCCGTAACCGTGGGCAAGCGCCGGCTCCCGGCTTGCGCCGCCGCCCGCGCCCGGTGTTGATGCGCGGATGTCCGACCTGTTCGCCTCCGCGGAGCCGCCCTCCGCGCCGGATCTAGCCCCCGGCCCCGAGGCCGCCCGGCCCCTCGCGGACCGGCCCTTGGCGGACCGGCTGCGCCCGCAGAGCCTCGCGGAGGTCGTCGGCCAGGAGCACCTGACCGGGGAGGGCGGGGCGCTCACGCGGCTGCTGCGCGGACGCAGCCTCGGCTCGCTGATCTTCTGGGGACCGCCGGGCACCGGCAAGACGACGGTGGCGCGGCTGCTCGCCCAGGGCACCGACCTGCATTTCGAGCAGATCTCGGCGATCTTTTCCGGTGTGCCCGACCTGCGCAAGGTGTTCGAGGCGGCGCGCAGGCGCCGGGCGAGCGGGCAGGCGACCCTGCTGTTCGTGGACGAGATCCACCGGTTCAACCGGGCGCAGCTCGACGCCTTCCTGCCGGTGATGGAGGACGGCACCGTCACGCTGGTGGGCGCGACGACCGAGAACCCCTCGTTCGAGCTGAACGCCGCGCTCCTGTCCCGCGCCCGGGTGCTGCTGTTCCGGGCGCTCGATCCGGTGCCATCGCGCGGCTCCTGGTGCGGGCCGAGGCGCTGACCGGGCAGGCCCTGCCGCTCACCGAGGAGGCGCGCGGCGTGCTGGTGCGGATGGCCGACGGGGACGGGCGCGCGGCGCTGACCCTGGCCGAGGAGGTCTGGCGCTCGGCTGGCCCCGGTGAGACCCTCGACGCGGAAGAACTGCAAAAAATCGTGCAGCGCCGGGCGCCGATCTACGACAAGGCGCAGGAGGGCCACTACAACCTGATCTCGGCCCTGCACAAGACCGTGCGCGGCTCGGACCCGGACGCGGCGCTCTACTATCTCTGCCGAATGCTCGATGCCGGCGAGGACCGGCTGTTCATCGCCCGCCGGCTGGTGCGCATGGCGGTGGAGGATATCGGGCTCGCCGACCCGCAGGCGCTGGTGGTCGCCAACGCCGCCAAGGACGCCTTCGACTTCCTCGGCAGCCCCGAGGGGAGCTGGCGCTGGCCCAGGCGGCGATCTACCTCGCCTGCGCGCCGAAATCGAACGCGGTCTACGAGGCCTACAAGGCCGCGACCCGCCTCGCCAAGGAGGCGGGCTCCCTGGCACCGCCCCGCACCATCCTGAACGCGCCGACCAAGCTGATGAAGCGGATCGGCTACGGCGAGGGCTACCGCTACGACCACGACGAGCCCGACGCCTTCTCGGGCCAGGATTACTGGCCCGACGCCCTGGGACGCCAGCACCTCTACCGGCCCACCGAGCGCGGCTACGAGACCCGGCTCGCCGAGCGCCTCGACCGGTGGGAGGCGCTGCGGAAAGCGCGGCGCGGGGAGGGCTAGCGACCCGTCCTCCTTCCACCACGTCATCGCGAGCGCAGCGAAGCGACCCAGGGCAGCGTGACCTTCGGCGGCGTGGCGTTGTCTGGATTGCTTCGCTCCGCTCGCAAAGACGGTTTCACAGGTCCAACGGCGCGTTGTCGATCACCTCCTTCATCACGAAGAAGGTCCGGGTCTGGCGCACCCCCGGCAGGCCGATCAGCGTGGCGCTGTGGAGGCGGTTGAAATCGGCCATGTCGGAGACCCGGATCTTCAGCATGTAGTCGAAGTCGCCGGCCACGAGGTGGCAGTCGAGGAGCACGGGGATCGCCCGCACGGCGGCCTCGAACGCGGAGAAGCTCTCGGGGGTGGAGCGGTCGAGCACCACGCCGACGAAGACCAGGGTGCCGCGCCCGACCCGCATCGGGTCGATCAGCGCCCGGACCGCCCGCACGAACCCGTCGGCGAACAGGCGCTGGATCCGGCGATGGCAGGTGGCCGCGCTGGTGCCGACCCGCTCGGCGATCTCGGCATTGGCCATGCGCCCGTCAGCCTGGAGGAGCCGGAGGATCTTCTGGTCGATCCGGTCGAGCCCTTCGGACATGGTGGATTCTTTCAGGAGAGACACGCAATCCGGGATTCTCTGCGGTGAACGCGCTCGACAGCGCAAGGCTGCGCACCTCCGATCTGAAAGATCGAGAGCACCTTTCATGCCGGATCGGGTAGTTTTCCCTGCGCCTCGAAGACGGAGCCGAGCCCCGCGCCGGACCGTCCCCGAGGCCTCGCTTCAACGCGTCCGGGCCGGAGGGAGACCGCTCCTGCCCGGGCCGCGCCCCGAGACCCGGAGAGACCCGATGCTGGACAAGTTCGAGCGCTATCCCCTGACCTTCGGCCCGACGCCGATCGAGCCGCTCAAGCGCCTGACCGCGCATCTCGGCGGGGACGTCGAGCTCTACGCCAAGCGCGAGGATTGCAATTCCGGCCTCGCCTACGGCGGGAACAAGCTGCGCAAGCTCGAGTACATCGTGCCGGACGCGATCAAGAGCGGCGCCGACACGCTGGTGTCGATCGGCGGCGTGCAGTCGAACCACACCCGCATGGTCGCGGCGGTGGCCGCCAAGATCGGGATGAAGTGCCGGCTGATCCAGGAGGCCTGGGTGCCTCACGAGGACGCCGTCTACGACCGGGTCGGCAACATCCTCCTGTCGCGGATCATGGGCGCGCAGACGCAGCTCGTGGATGACGGGTTCGACATCGGCATCCGCGATTCGTGGAAGCGGGCGCTCGCCGAGGTCGAGGCCGAGGGCGGCAAGCCCTACGCGATCCCGGCCGGCGCCTCGGTGCACAAGTACGGCGGGCTCGGCTATGTCGGCTTCGCCGAGGAGGTGCGCAGGCAGGAGGCCGAGATGGGCCTGCGCTTCGACTACGTGGTGGTCTGCACGGTCACGGGCTCGACCCATGCCGGCATGCTGGTGGGCTTCTCGGCCGACGGGCGCGCCCGCAACGTCATCGGCATCGACGCCTCCTGCACCCCGGCCCAGACCAAGGCCCAGGTCCTCGACATCGCCCAGAACACCGCCGCCCTGGTCGGCGCGGGCGACATCGTGGCCGACGACGTGGTGCTCAACGAGGATTACGCCTACCCGGTCTACGGCGTGCCCTCCAAGGAAACCGTGGAGGCGATCCGGCTCTCGGCCCGGCTCGAGGGGATGATCACCGACCCGGTCTACGAGGGGAAGTCGATGCAGGGCATGATCGACCTCGTGAAGAAGGGCTTCTTCCCGAAGGGCTCGAAGGTGCTCTACGCCCATCTCGGCGGCGCGCCGGCGCTGAACGGCTACAGCTACACGTTCCGCAACGGCTGATACCGTTACCGGTCGATGCCTTCGGCACTGCCGTCCTTGCGAGCGGAGCGAAGCAATCCAGACGGCGCCACGCTTCCCGACGTGGCGTGCCCCTGGGTCACTTCGCTGCGCTCGTGATGACGGAGTGGGGCACCTCGACCGAAGCGTTCGAGCGAGGCCGTGTGAGGCGGAGCGTCCAGATCCCTCACCTGCCTTCGGCCATCTCATCCTGATGTGCCGTGCAGCAGCCTCGAAGGGGCTCCGGAAGTCTCGCGATCCCTGGAACTCCTCCGAGGCGCCCGCTGGCGCGGGCATCTCAGGATGCGGCGATCGGACGGGGCCAGCGACTCCGGCGCGCGGTCCCCTATATGGCCGCGCGGGACACGCACCATAGAGAGCAGGGATGATCGCACCGGCACGCGCGCTGCTCCTGGCCACCCTGCTCGCCCTCGGAGGTCCGGCCGCGCGGGCCGCCTCGGGGCCGGCCGTGGAGGCCGAGAACGGGATGGTGGTCTCGTCCCAGCGCCTCGCCTCGCAGGTGGGCGCCGACATCCTGAGGGCCGGCGGCAACGCCGTCGACGCCGCGGTGGCCGTGGCCTACGCCGAGGCGGTGGTGAACCCGTGCTGCGGCAATCTCGGCGGCGGCGGCTTCCTGGTGCTCCACAGCGCCGACGGGCGCAGCCGCTTCGTCAATTTCCGAGAGACCGCCCCGGCGGCCGCCACCCGGGACATGTATCTCGACGCCGCCGGCACCGTCGTGAAAGGCGCGAGCCTGCGCGGCTGGAAGGCGGCCGGCGTGCCCGGGACGGTGCTCGGCCTCAACACCGCTCTGTCCGAATACGGCACCCTGCCGCTGGCGCAGGTGATGGCGCCGGCGATCGCGCTCGCCCGCGACGGGTTCGTGCTGACCCGGGGCGACACCGACATCCTCGCATCCGGCACCAAGCTGTTCGCCGCGCAAGGCAACGTCGCCCGGATCTTCCTGCGCCCGGACGGCAGCCCCTGGCGGCCCGGGGACCGGCTGGTCCAGGCCGACCTCGCCCGCACCCTCCAGGCCATAGCCGAGCACGGCGCGGACGCGTTCTACAGGGGCGCGATCCCGGCCGCCGTGGCGGCGGCCTCGCGCGGGCGGCGGCCTGCTGACGGCGGCCGACTTCGCCGCCTACACGGTGACGCAATCCGAGCCGCTCACCTGCCGCTACCGGGGTGCCACCATCCTGTCGGCGCCCCCGCCCTCGTCCGGCGGCACCACGCTCTGCGAGATCCTCAACATCCTGGACGGCTACGACCTGCGGGCCGCCGGGTTCAACGCGGCCCGGACCGTGCACCTGATGGTCGAGGCGATGCGGCGCGCCTACGCGGACCGCAACCTGCTGCTCGGCGACCCGGCCTTCGTGGAGAACCCGGTCGAGCGGCTGCTGTCCCCGGCCTACGCGGAGACGCTCCGGGCCTCGATCCGTCCGGACCGGGCGACCCCGTCGGCGGAGATCCGCCCGGATCCCGGCCAGGCGACGGGGAGCGGCCCGAGACCACCCACATCTCGGTGATGGACAAGGCCGGCAACGCGGCCTCGCTGACCTACACGATCAACGGCTATTTCGGCGCCGGGGTGATCGCCGGCGACACGGGGTTCTTCCTGAACGACGAGATGGACGACTTCACGGTCAAGACCGGGGTGCCGAACCTGTTCGGCCTCGTGCAGGGGACGAAGAACGCGATCGCGCCCGGCAAGCGCCCGCTCTCGTCGATGGCCCCCACCATCGTCCTGCGCGACGGCAAGGTGGCGCTGGTGGCGGGCTCGCCGGGGGGTCGCGGATCATCACGATCACCGCGCAGACGCTGATCAACATGCTGGATTTCGGCATGGAGCCGCAGGAGGCGGTGGACGCCCCGCGCATCCACCACCAGTGGCTGCCCGACACGGTCTACGCCGAGCCCTTCGCGCTCTCGGCCGACACGCAGGCGATCCTGCGCGCCATGGGCCACACGATCGTGGAGCAGAAACCCTGGGGGGCGCAGGAACTCATCGCGGTGCGCGCCGCCGCCCCGGCCGGGCCGGAGACGGCCTCCTCGGGCAACGACGCCTCGCGCACCGAGCGGATGCGCCCGGGGCTGCTCTACGGTGCCAACGACAACCGGCGGCCGGCGGGCGCGGCCGTGGGGAGTAGGGCGCGGCCGGTCCCATCGGAACAAACCCGTCACGCCGGACCCGCGAGGCGGCGCCCGGCATGACACGCCGGACGCTCAGCCCTCTCCGGCCTCCCGGGCCACCGCCCGGAACCCGATGTCGCGGCGGCAAAACCCTCCGGCCAGTCGATCCGGGCCACCGCCGCGTAGGCGCGGGCCTGGGCGTCGGTGACGCTGTCGCCGAGCGCCGTGACCGCGAGGACCCGGCCGCCATCGGCGAGGAGCTGGCCGCCCTCGGCGCGGGTGCCGGCCTGGAACACGTGGACGCCGTCGCCCTCGGCCCCATCGACGCCCCGGATCACCGAGCCCCGGACCACGGCCCCCGGATAGCCCGCCGCCGCCATCACCACGGTGAGGGCGGCCCGGTGGGCGTCGAATTCCAGGGTCACCCCGGAGAGGTCCCCCTCGGTGGCCGACAGCAGGGCCGGCACGAGGTCGGAGGCGAGGCGCGGCATCAGCACCTGCGCCTCGGGGTCGCCGAACCGGGTGTTGTACTCGATGAGCTTCGGCCCGTCGGCGGTGAGCATCAGGCCGGCATACAGGATGCCGGTGAACGGGCAGCCCCGCGCCCGCATGCCGGCCAGCGTCGGCGCGATGATCTCGGCCATGACCCGGGCCTCGATCTCCGGGGTGACCACCCGGGCCGGGGAATAGGCGCCCATGCCGCCGGTGTTGGGGCCGCGGTCGCCGTCGAACACGCGCTTGTGGTCCTGCGCGGTGCCGAGCGGGATGGCCCGCGTGCCGTCGCACAGCGCGAAGACGCTCGCCTCCTCGCCGAACAGGCATTCCTCGACCACGACCTCGGCGCCGGGCTCGGCGAACAGGGCGGTCAGCGCGTCCTCGGCCTGGTCGACGGTCTCGGCCACCGTGACGCCCTTGCCGGCCGCGAGCCCGTCGGCCTTCACGACGATCGGGGCGCCCTGCCGGCGGACATAGGCCAGCGCCGGCTCCAGGGCCGTGAAGCGCGCGAAGGCGGCGGTGGGGATGCCGCAGGCGGCGCAGAGATCCTTGGTGAAGCCCTTGGAGCCCTCGAGCCGGGCGGCGTCGCGGGTCGGCCCGAAGGCGCGGATCCCGGCGGCCTTCAGGTCGTCCACGAGCCCGGCGACCAGGGGCGCCTCGGGCCCGACCACCACGAGGCCGATCGACTCCGCGGCGCAGAAGGCGGCCACGGCCGCGTGGTCCGTGACGGAGAGGTCCGGACGGTTCGTCCCGTGGCGGGCCGTGCCGGGATTGCCCGGCGCCGTGAACAGGCGGGTGCAGAGCGGGCTCTGGGCCAGTCGCCAGGCCAGGGCGTGCTCGCGGCCGCCGGAGCCGATCAGCAGGATGTTCATGTGCACGCCACCATGAGCCCAGCTTCTGGGGTAAGCGTGTCGGCGGGAAAAGGTTTTTTCCGGGCTTTCCCCGCTCTACGCGGATATCCCGCCCGTTCAGCAGCCGATGCAGACGCCCGTGTTGACGCCGCCACCGCGCCGCACGACCCCGTGACGGCCGATATGGCGTCCCCCACGGATCCCCCGGTAGGGCAGGGAGGGTCCGAGGTCCTGGTACTGGACGTTGCGCTGGATCGTCTGGTTCAGGGTGTTGAAGTCGGTGACCCGCTGCTGGTTGAAGGTCCGAAGCTGACCCTGCAGGGCGAACGAGGCGTTGGCGGCGTTCGGGTCGTTCTGCTGCACCTGCGCCGCGGCGGTGCCCGCCGGGAGGGCGAGCGCCAGGGCGAGGAGCGCGCGGGACGCGGCGCGCATGGGTCTCTCCGTGCGGTGTTCGAGGAACCTATCGACTCGACGCGCCAGGATCAGTCCGGGTTCCGGGCCGCGTCAACCCGGCACGACCGGCGACTTGGTCTCCGGCAGGCCCGCGACGAGCCCGGGTTCCAGCCCGGTATGGGCCTGGACCAGGGGATGCGGGGTCAGCGCCAGCCACTGGGTCAGGGAGATGTCGGCGTAGCGCGGGCTCTTGAACATCTCCAGGAAGGTCAGCGTCGTGTCGCCGGTGTTCTCGATGTAGTGGCCCATGGCGAAGGGCACGTAGCCGACGTCGCCGGCCCGGTAGTCGAAGGTGCGGGCCTTCGACTCCGAGGCGAACACGGTCATCCGGCCCTGGCCGGACAGGTAGTACTGCCACTCGTCGCCGGTGGGGTGCCAGTGCAGCTCGCGCAGGCCGCCGGGCTCGACCTCGACCAGGGCCGCCGCGATGGTGACCGAGGCCGGGAACACCGTGGAATCGGTGATGCGCACGCAGCCACCCTTGGTGCGGATCGGCGCCTGCGCCAGCATCCGGTGGCTGAACGCCTTCGGGACCTCGCCGGCGCCGCGCATCCTGTCGGCCGCGAGGGCGCCCGGCATCGGCCCGGGGAAGATGTAGAGTTCCTTCTCGGGGAGGTTGGCGAAGGCGCTCTCGGGCAGGCCGAAATTCTTGGCGAGCACGTCCTTGGGCGTGTGCGCCAGCCAGTCGGTCAGCAGGAAGGTCGAATCCTCCGAGAAGCCGCCGTCGTCGAACACGAGCAGGAACTCGCAGCCGTCGACCCCGTCGGCCGAGAGTCCCTGAATCGCGTGCGGGATGCCCCCCGGGAAGTACCAGAGATCGCCCGGCCCGACATCGTCCGCGAAGGTGCGGCCGTCCTGGTCGATGGCGGTGATCCGGGCGCGGCCCGCGATCATGTAGGCCCACTCGGCCTCCTTGTGCCAGTGCATCTCGCGGACCGCGCCGGCCTTGAGCCGCATGTTGACCCCGGCCATGGCCTTCGAGACCGGCAGCTCGCGGATCGTCGTCTGGCGTGCCCAGCCACCCGCCTCCAGACGCATGTGGCTGTCGGCGAAGGACCATTTCAGGTTCGGCATCGTGCCGTGGTCGGTGGCGGGCGGCGCCAGGGTGAAGGGCTCCTCGGCGGCCGGCGGACGGGTGGATCCGCGATCGGGGCGCATCGTGCAGTGCGGCATCTCGCCCGGAACCGACTTGCGGCCTATATATTGAATGCAGGACCCGACGCGTCCCGACCGGGTGGCGGGCGCCATTGCGGCGCACGATGCGCGACCCGAGGGCGAGGATGGCGAACCGGGACAGTTCAGCCGCAGGCGGAGCGGGCAGCGCCGCGTCCCACGGGCGCCTGTGGATCGCCCTGCTGGCGCTGGCGGGCGTGGGCTTCCTCGGCTACCGCCACTGGCCGGAGCAGTCCCGGGCGGCGAGCCCGCCGCGCTCCGCCCCGGCCAAGCCGCCCTCCGTGCGGGTCGCCAAGGCCGAGCGGGCCACGGGTCCCCTGAGCCTCACCCAGACCGGCACCACCCAGGCCTTCGACGCGGCGAGCCTCTACCCGCGGGCGACCGGCTACATCGTGGAGCGCAAGGTCGATATCGGCTCGCACGTGAAGGCGGGCGACCTGCTGTTCCGGATCAGCGCCCCCGACCTCGACCAGCAGCTCGTCCAGGCGCAGTCGCAGGTGCTGCAGCTCCAGGCGGCGCTGATCCAGGCGCGCGATGGTCGACCAGGCCGAGGCCAACCGGCACCTCGCCGACGTGACCAACCGACGAACCTCGACGCTCGCCGGCACCGGCGTCGAGACCCGGCAGAACGCCGACACGTCCCAGGCCGGGGTGCTGGCCCAGACCGCCAATGTCGACGCCGCCAGGGCCGCCGTGAAGGTGGCCGAGGCCAACATCGCCGCCCAGGAGGCGCAGGTCGCGCGCCTGAAGGTGCTGACCGGCTTCGAGGAGATCCGCGCGCCCTTCGACGGGGTCGTGACCACCCGCAACAACGATGTCGGCGACGCGGTCACGGCGGACACGAACACCGGCGCGCCGCTCCTCACCTTGGCGCGGGACGACGTCCTGCGCATGGCGGTGAACGTGCCGCTCTACGCCGCCGACGGCGTCCGCGACGGGCTCGACGCCAAGGTCGAGGTCGCGCAGATCCCCGGAAAGGTCTTCCCCGGGACGGTCTCGCGCTCCTCGACGACGCTGCTCTCCGCCGCCCGGACCCTGGTCACGCAGGTCGACATCCCCAACCCGGACGGCGCCCTGCGAGCGGGGCTCTACATCACCCTGACGCTGGAGATTCCGCGAGTCGCGCCCGCCGTGACGGTGCCGAACGACGCCCTGATCTTCGACCAGAACGGGACCCGCGTGGCGGCGGTCGAACCGGCCGGGGACGGGAGCGGGGTGGTGCGGATGCGCCCGGTCACCATCTTCCGGCAGACCCGGACGCTCCTGGAGCTGCGCACCGGCCTGATCGGCGGCGAGCGCGTCGTCGTGGGTCCTCCGGCCTCCCTGCGCGACGGCGACAGGGTCACCCTGCCTCCGGAGGACAGGGCAGGGGCGTGAGCGGCGCCGCGGGACGCGGCGCCAGCCGTCCGGTGCGGGACAGACCCGTGCGGCCGCCCCACCCGTGCGACCCGTGTCCAGCCCTGGGACAGCTCCGTCGGCGATAAGCCGCAGGACCCGCGGCGTCCGCCGCGACAGGCTGGCTCAGGAAGCGGATACGACCGCCGTGGCACTCGGAACGATAGCGCTGTCGATCGCGCTGCTCGGCCTCGCCCTCGGGCTCTTCGGGCTGAAGCTGACCCTTGCAGGCGGGTCCTGGTTCTACGTCGCCCTGGGCGCGGGCGTGTTCGCCTCCGGCGTTCAGCTGGCCCGGCGCCGCCGGAGCGGATTGTGGATCTACGCCCTGGTCCTGGCGGCCGCCTTCGCCTGGACGATCGGCGAGGTCGGGTTCGACAAGTGGCAGTGGATCCCGCGCGGCGCCCTGATCCTGCTCGTCGGCGCTATTCTCTGCCTGCCCTTCGTCGTGCGGCGCCTGCGCGACGCGCCCGGGCGGCCCTGGGTACCGAGCCCCGGAAACGGCCCGCTCCTCCTTCGGGCCATCGTCCTGCTCATCGCGGCCGCGAGTGCCGCGGCCTGGTTCGTCGATCCGGCCGAGATCCGCGGCAGCCTGCCGAAGACCGCGGAGGCGGGATCCGCCGCCGTGGATCCGAGCGGCGTTGCCTATCCGGCCGACGACTGGGTCGCCTATGGCGGCACCAATCTCGGCCAGCGCTACTCGGCGCTCACGGACATCACCACCGGCACTGTCCGGGACCTCGCGGTGGCCTGGGAGCATCACACGGGCGACCTGCGCGGCGACGGACGGACGGATTCGAAGGAGTTCACCTTCGAGGCCACGCCGATCAAGGTGAACGGGCTGCTCTATTTCTGCACCCCGCACAACATCGTCCAGGCCCTGGAGCCCGAGACCGGCCGGCTGGTCTGGTCCTTCGATCCGAAGATGGCGCGGGACGGCCAGTACCAGCACCAGACCTGCCGAGGCGTGTCCTACAACGACTCGGCCGCTTACGCGTCGCCGCCGGGGACCGATCCCGCCACGGCCGCCGCCGTCGCGACGGCGATCGCCGAATGCCCGCGCCGGATCATCGCGTCCTCGGTCGACGCACGGCTCTACGCGTTGAACGCCGAGACCGGCGCCCTGTGCAGGACCTTCGGGGCGGACGGGTTCGTCGACCTCACGGCACAGATGCCGAACCTCCGGCGCGCGGCCTATCAGCAGACCTCGGCGCCGCTGGTGACCCGGAACCTCATCGTCCTCGGCAGCGCGATCGCCGACAACTACTACGCGGAGAATCCGTCGGGCGTGATCCGCGCCTTCGACGTGCGCACCGGCGCGATCGTCTGGAAGTTCGACGCCGGCAAGCCCGACGAGACCGCGCCGCTGCAGCCGGGGGCGCTCTACGAGCCCAACTCGGCGGTGGCCTGGACGCAGTTCTCGGCCGACGAGGCCCTGGGGCTGGTCTACGTGCCGTTCGGCAACCGGGCGCCCGATCAGGTCGGCGTGTCCCGGTCCCAGGCGGACGAGGCCCTGGTCGACGCCCTGGCGGCTTTGGACCTGCAGACCGGCAAGCTGGCCTGGGCGTTCCGGACCACCCATCACGACCTGTGGGACCGCGATAATCCGTCCCAGCCGGTGCTCCTGACCCTGCCGCGAAGCGACCGGGGCGACGCGCCGGTGCCGGCGATCCTGATCCCCACCAAGGTCGGCAACGTCTGGATTCTCGATCGCCGCACCGGCGACCCGATCCGGCCGATCTCTCAGGTGGCGGTCTCGACCCGGACCGACATCCCGGGGGAGACACCGTCCCCGGTCCAGCCGATGGCGTCCCTCCGCTTCACGCCGGCGCCGCTGACGGAGGCGGACATGTGGGGCGTCACGCCCTTCGACCAGATCCAGTGCCGCCTCGCCTTCCGGTCGAACCGCTACGACGGCAACCCGTTCACGCCGCCCCAGGCGTCGGAAGGCGCGATCATCTGGCCGGGCAATATCGGTGTGTTCAACTGGGGCTCGGTGGCCGTCGATCCGGTCCATCACTGGATGATCGCGACGCCGCAATACCTACCCTACATCTACCGCCTGCTCCCCCGACCGGCGAGCGAGCCCGAGCGGCGCCTCGTCAGCGTCGATCCGGATTCCACCCCGGGCAACGAGAATCTCGGCGGCCCCTACGCGGTGTCCATCGCGCATATGCGCTCCGCCCTCGGCGTCCCGTGCAACGCGCCGCCCTGGGGCGTGCGGGTCGGCGTGAACCTCGCGGACGGCACCACCGCCTGGAAGCGCCGCAACGGCACCGTCGCGGGGCAGAGGATCGGCGGTCTCGCGGTCCCGATCCCGTTCGAGATGGGCATGCTGGCCCATGGCGGCACCCTGGCCACGGCCGGCGGCGTCGCGTTCACGGCCGCCACCCTCGACGACCGCATCCGCGGCTACGACATGCAGACCGGGGCGGTCCTATGGTCCAGGCCGCTGCCGGCCGGCGGTCAGGCCACCCCGATGACCTATCGCGGCAAGGATGGCCGGCAATACGTCGTGATCGCGGCGGGCGGGCACGGCTCGCTCGGGACCACGCCGGGCGATTCGGTCATCGCCTTCCGGCTCGAGTGAGCCGGCGCGCCCGTCGCGACGCCGGGACCGGCCTGCAGGGCCGGCGGGCGCCCCCGGCCTTCCGAGGCGGTGTGCCGTTCAGCCCGCCAGCCGCGCCCGCGCGTCGATGCGGGCGAGGCGGCCCAGCAGGTATTCGACCTCGGCCTTCGCCTGCGGGGTCAGCGCCTGGGACGGCTTGCGCTGCGCGTCGGATGAGAAGATCCCCCGGCGCATGAACACGTACTTGCGCACCGCGAGGCCCAGCGGCCCCTGCTGCTGCTCGTAGCGGAGATAGGGGAGGTGGGCGTCGAACAGGTCGTGGGCGGCCTCGCGCTCGCCGGCCCGGCCGAGGCGGACCACGTCGACCAGCATCTCCGGGAAGGCGTAGCCGGTATTGGCCCCGTCGGCGCCGCGCTCGGTCTCGAAATCGAGGAACAGGCCGCCATTGCCCACCAGGATGCTGATGTGGCGCATGGAGCCATCGCGCTCGAAGCCGCGCAGCGTCGAGATCTTCTCGAGTCCCGGCCAGTCCTCGTGCTTGAGCATCACGCAGGAAGGGTTCTCGGACACGATCCGGCGGATCACGCCGGGGGTCATCTGGACCGAGAAGGTGAGGGGATAATCCTGAAGCACGAAGGGCACGTCCGTCCCGATCGCCTCCACAGCGTTGCGGTAGTAGCCGACCACCTGGTCGTCGGTGCGGAGCGTGTTGGGCGGCGCGATCATCACGCCGGCCGCGCCCAGTTCCATCACCTCGCGGGCGAGCGACCGCATGGCCGCGAAGCCCGGCGCCGTGACGCCGACGATCACCGGCAGCCGGGTGCGCCCGAGGACGCGCTTGGCCACCGCGATTCCCTCCGCGTGGTCGAGCTTGCCGGCCTCGCCGAGCTGACCGAGGATTGTCAGGCCGTCGACGCCGGCCGACCCGAAGAAATCGGTCATCCGGTCCAGGGAATCCTCGTCGATCCGGCCGTCCGGATGGAACGGCGTCGGCGCGATCGGGACGACGCCGCCGATGTCGCTGGTGAGGGGCATGCCGGTCTCCGCGCTGCTGCGGCGGCCGCCGGCCGCCGGGTGGCATGCCCCATACTAAAAATCCCGGGCGACGCGACGCGCCCGGGACGGGATCGGACCGCGTTCGGCGCGTGCGATCGACCCGTTGGCTCAGCCCAGCAGCTTGTCGAGGGTGATCGGCATCTCGCGGACCCGCACGCCGGTGGCGTGCCAGACCGCGTTGGCGATGGCGCCCACCGTACCGGTGATGCCGATCTCGCCGACCCCCTTCACGCCGAGGTTGTTCACCACCGCATCGTCCTCGTGGACCAGGATCGCCTCCAGGGCCGGAATGTCGGCGTTCACCGGCACGTGGTACTCGGCGAGGTTGTCGTTGAGGAAGCGGCCGGTGCGCGGATCCATCTCGGCCCGCTCGTGGAGGGCGAAGGACAGGCCCCAGATCATCCCGCCGTAATACTGGCTCTGGACGAGGCGCGGGTTGATCACCCGGCCGGCCGCGAAGGCGCCGGTGAGGCGGCTCACCCGGATCTGGCCGAGATCGGGATCGACCTTCACCTCGGCGAAGACAGCGCCGTGAGCATGCATGGCGTAGGAGGCCTGCGCGGCCGGGTCGGCGCCGGCCTTGCCCTGGCCCTCGATGCTGGACCGGCCGGCCCGCCGGAGGATGTCGGTGAACGACTCGCTCCGGCCCGGGTCGTCGCGCCGGGTCAGGTGACCGCCCGCGGCGGTCACGCCGGCATTGCCGGCGCCGTAGAGCGGGGAGGCGGGGTCGTTGGTGGCGAGCTCCGCGAGCTGCCGGATCACGTCGCCGGCCGCCGCGTGGACCGCGCCGCCCGCCGTGGCGGTGTGGCCCGAGCCGCCCGCGATGCCGGCATTCGGCAGGTCGGACGAGCCCATCCGGAAGGTGAGGGCGTCCATCCCGATCCCCAGCCCGTCGGCGGCGATCTGCGCGAGCGCCGTCCACGAGCCCTGGCCCATGTCGATCGCCCCGAGTTCCACCGTGCCGGTGCCGTCGGCGCGGATCTCGGCCCGGGCCAGCCCCTCGAAGATCAGCGCCGGGAAGGTCGCGGTCCCCATGCCGGTGCCGACCAGGAAACCATCCCTGTCCCGCGTCTGGCGGGGCTGCAGCGGGCGCCCGGCCCAGCCGAAGGCCTCGGCGCCGCGCCGGTAGCATTCCCGCAGGGCCTTGGAGGAGAACGGCTTTCCGGTGATCGGCTCGACCTCGGCGTAGTTGGCGAGCCGGAAGTCCAGCGGGTCCATGCCGAGTTCGTGGGCCATCTCGTCCAGCGCGCTCTCCAGGGCGACGCTGCCGGTGGCCTCGCCGGGCGCCCGCATGAACAGCGGCGTGCCGGTGTCGAGGCGCACCGCCTCGTGCCGGATGGCGATGGCCGGGCTCGCGTAGAGGGTGCTGGTCGCCCGGCCCGCCGGCTCGAAGAAGTCGTCGAAGCTCGACGAGGCGGTGCGGATGTGGTGATCGAGGGCGGTCAGCTTGCCGGACGCGTCGGCGCCGAGCCGGATCGTCTGCCGCGTCGGACCGCGATGGCCCATCGGGCCGTACATCTGGGTGCGGGTCGGGACGAGCTTCACCGGCCTGCCGACGAGCTTGGCCGCCATGCAGGCGAGCACCTGGGGCCCGGCGGGCACGCCCTTGGAGCCGAAGCCGCCACCGAGATAGGGGCTGTCGATGTGGATGTCGTCGGGGCGGATGCCGAACAGGCCGGCGAGCCGCCCCTGCGACATGGCGAGCGCCTGGGTCGGCATGAGCAGCGTCAGCCGGTCCCCGTCCCAGCTCGCCACCGCCGCGTGCGGCTCCATGGCGTTGTGGTACTGGGCCGGCGTCTCGTAGGTGGCGGCGATCGTCTTGGACGCGGCCGCGAGCCCGGCCTCGACGTCGCCCTCGGTCTCCACCGGCGGCGCGCCGACGCCGACCGAATCCGGCGTGAAGGCCTCGCCGGAATCGAGGCCGATCCGCGGCGTCTCGGCCGCGTAGGTCGGGGCGAGCAGCCGGGCGCCCTCGGTCGCCGCCTCCAGGGTCTCGGCGATCACCACCGCGATGGGCTGGTTGGCGTAGCGGACCCGGTCGTTCTGCAGGAGGTCGAGGCGGAACGTGAACGGCCCGTCCTTGGCGTCCGGGTCCTTGGCGAGCGCCGGGGCATTGCCCGGCCGCATCACCGCGACGACACCCGGATGGGCCTCGGCGGCGGCCACGTCGAGGCCGGTGACGCGGCCCTTCGCGATCCGGGCGACGCAGAGCGCCGCGTGGAGGGTGCCGGGGGGCAGATTGTCGGCGGAGAAGCGGGCCTGACCGGTCACCTTGAGGGGACCGTCGCGCCGGGTCAGGGGCTGGCCGATGCTGGAGCCGTGCCGGACCGCGCCGGCGGGGAGGTTCGAGGCGGGCGTGTTCGAGGGCGTGGAGGTCGCGGTCATGCGGGTCTCCTCAAGACGGGTTCCGGTTGAAGCCTTCGGTTGCGGTGACCCGCTCCGTCATCACGAGCGGAGCGAAGTGACCCAGGGCAGCGCGACATCGGACATCGTGGCGCCACCTGGGTTGCTTCGCTCCGCTCGCAAAGACGGCGCCGGAGCCGCCGACCGGGGGCAGGGTCAGACGATGCCGAACGGGGAGGCGGGGAGTGCCGGGATCCGAGCGGGCGTCCCGGCGGCGGCCAGGGTCAGCGCACGGACCGCCACCCGCCGGGCGAGCTCGATCTTGAAGGCGTTGGCTTCGCCGGTGGGCTTGGCGCCGGCCAGCGCGGCGTCGGCGGCCTTCGCGTAGGCCTCGGGGGCGGGCGCCTGTCCGGCGAGCGCCGCCTCGGCCTCCGCCACCCGCCAGGGCTTGAGCGCCAGCCCGCCGAAGGCGAGCCGCGCCCGGCCGATCCGGCCTCCCTCGAGGGTCAGGGCGGCGGCCGCCGACACCACCGCGAAGGCGTAGGAGGTGCGGTCGCGGACCTTGAGGTAGCGGGCATGGGCTCGGAAGGCGGAGGCCTCGGGGGGCAGCCGCAGGGCGGTGATCAGCTCGCCGGGCCGCAGGTCGGTCTCCTGCTCCGGATGGTCGCCAGGCAGGTGGTGGAAGGCCGTGAGCGGCACCGTCCGGTCACCGTCCGGCCCGGCGATCTCCACCACCGCGTCGAGGGCGGCGAGCGGCACGCAGAAATCGGACGGGTGGGTGGCGATGCAGTGCGCGCTCCAGCCCTGGACCGCGTGGATGCGGGTGGCGTGCCCCAGGGCCGCGCAGCCGGAGCCGGGCGCGCGCTTGTTGCAGGGCGAGACCGCGTCGGTGAAGTACGGGCAGCGGGTGCGCTGCATCAGGTTGCCGCCGACCGTGGCGGCGTTGCGCAGCTGCGCCGAGGCGCCGGACAGCAGGGCCTCGGCCACCATCGGGTAGGCCGTGGCGAAGGCGGGGTCGTGGGCGAGGTCGCTGTTGCGCACCAGGGCGCCGACCCGGGTGGTACCGTCCGGCAGCCGCTCGATGGCCGAGAGGCCGGGCAGGCGGGTGATGTCGACGACCCGTTCCGGGGTGGCGACGCCGCCCTTCATCAGGTCGACGAGGTTGGTCCCGGCGGCGAGATAGGCGGTGCCCGGCTGCCGCCCGGCCGCCACGGCCTCCGGCACGCTCGCGGGGCGGATGTAGTCGAAGGTCCTCACGCCGCGTCCTCCCGCTGCTCCGAGGTCCGGGCGGCCGCATCCTGCACGGCGTCCAGGATGCCCGCATAGGCGCCGCAGCGGCAGAGGTTGCCGCTCATGCCCTCGCGGATGCGCTCCGGATCGGTGCCGGCGTGGCCCTCGCGGATCAGGCCGACCGCGCTCATGATCTGGCCGGGGGTGCAGAAGCCGCACTGGAAGCCGTCATGGGCGATGAAGGCCGCCTGGACGGGATGGAGCCGGTCGCCCTCGGCCAGCCCCTCGATGGTCAGGATCTCGGCGCCGTCGAGGCTCGCGGCCAGCGTCAGGCAGCTGTTGATGCGCCGCCCGTCCACCAGAACCGTGCAGGCGCCGCACTGGCCGCGGTCGCAGCCCTTCTTGGCACCGGTCAGGCCGAGGCGCTCGCGCAGGAGGTCGAGGAGGGTGACGCGCGGATCGTCGAGGGCGATCTCGCGCGGCTGCCCGTTCAGGGTGAACCTGAGGGGAATGGTCATGCGGGGGTCCCGGCTTGAAGGCTGGAACCGTTACAGATAGCCGCCGCCCGGCCCTCGGCGAGGCCTCAACCCGGGGGCGATGTGCGCAAGCTCACGGTCCGTGCCGGTTGCGCGGTTATGCTGACTTGACCGTCACTTCCGAGGTCGATTTCAGCACCGTCTTGCCCTTGGTGGTCTTGATCTCAAGGGCCGGCTCCGCCTTCGAGGCCGCGCGCTTCACGGTGTTGCCCTTGATGGTCTTCTCGACGTCCTGGGTGTGGACCTTGGTCACCTCGCCGGAGACACTGCCCTTGCCCCACTTGTAGGTGACATCGTCCCCGGTCTTCACCTTCGCCTTGGCGGTCATGCGCGTCTCCTTCGTGGATGCCGGGACAAGCGGGCCGGGGCAGGGGCGTTCCCGGGTGTCCACGGCCGGGATGCCGCAGGCGCGCGGCCAGGCCGCGTGGCTAGCCGCCTCCTGTCACGGAGACGCGCGGTCGCCTTTCGGCAGGCCAGACGGCGGCGCGCCTCCGCAGCCGTCGCGACGCGCCGGACCGTTTCCGGCGCCCGGACGACAGCTGAAGAGCAGGCCCTCAGCGGCCGACCGCCGCCCGGAGGGCCGCGACCATCGTCTCGACCGCCGCCTGCGCGGTTTCGCCGAGGTCGATCTGGGTCGCGCCGGCGGTCACGAGGCCGTGCCCTTCCAGCTCCTGGACGCCCTCCGGATCCGCCTCGTGGCCCGCGCCGTCCCGGCGGATCACCGCGGTGACCTTCTCGCCGCTGACGAGGCGGTGATAGGCCGCGAAGGCGAGGATCGAGAGAGCCTTGTCCGAAAGGGCCTTGTCCGAGAGAGCCTTGTCGGAGAGAGCCTTGTCCGAGAGTCCGTTCACGTCGTCGGCCATGATGGTTGTCCTTGCGTACCGGTCCCGGGTCGGGTTCGACGGACGAACGCCCTGCGGGGGCGACGGCTCCGGCGGCCGCCGGGGGTGCGACGACGGGTGCGACCGTCGCGGCGGCCGCGCGTCGCCCCAGCCCCGCCTTTTGCTACTCTGCCGCCTGCATGATGCCGAACACCGACCAGACCGAAGTGGAACCCAGCCCCGAGACGGCCGGTGGACCCGAACCCCACGACCTCGACTATCGCCTGCGCCAGCAGGCGATCCTGTCGGAGTTCGGCGTCGAGGCCCTGCGCGGCACCGATGTCGACCACCTGCTGCAGCGGGCGGCGGAGCTGTGCGCCGAGGGCATGGGCGCCGAGTTCTGCAAGGCCCTGGAATACCGGCGCGGTGCGGACACGCTGCTGGTGCGGGCCGGCGTCGGCTGGGGGCCGGACGTGATCGGGAAGGCCCGGGTCGGGGCCGACCTCGCCTCCCCGGCGGGCTTCGCCCTTAAGACCGGCCGGCCGGTGATCTCGAACCACCTCGCCGCGGAGACCCGGTTCCGCACGCCGCAGCTCATGGCCGACCACGGCGTCCGCCGGGCGATCAACGTGCTGATCGAGAACCGGGACGGGGCCTTCGGGGTGCTGGAGGTGGACGACACCCGCGAGGGCATGTTCGCGGAGGCCGACATCGCGTTCATGCAGGGCTTCGCCAACCTGCTCGGCGGCGCCATCGAGCGCCAGCGCACCGAGAGCCTGCTGCGCGCGGCGCTGGCCCGCCAGGACCTGCTCGCCCGGGAGATGAGCCACCGGGTCAAGAACAGCCTCGCCATCGTGGCGAGCCTGCTCGCCCTCCAGGCCCGCGCCGCCGAGGAGCCCGCCGTGCAGGCGGCCCTGACGGACGCGCGCAGCCGGGTCGAGGCGATCGCGGGCGTCCACGACCAGCTCTGGCGGCAGGGTGACGGGGCGGCCGATGACGGGGAGGGGGTCCCGGGGGAACTCGACCTCGCGCCCTTCCTGGAGAAGCTGGTGGCCAACCTCGACAGCGGCGCGCCGGGCCTGCGTCTCGCCTGCACGGCCTGCCCGCAGCGGATCTCGGCCGACCGGGCGATCCCGATCGGCCTCCTCGTCAACGAACTCGTGACCAACGCGCTGAAATACGCCTACCCGCCCGCGACCCACCCGGAGGGGGGCGAGATCCGGGTCCGGGCCGAACGCCAGCTCGACACCCTCGTGGTCGAGGTGGCCGACGACGGGGTCGGGCTGCCGGCGGGGTTCGAGATCGGCCGCGCCTCGAAGAGCCTCGGCATGCGGGTGATCGGCAGCCTGACGCGCCAGCTCGGCGGCAGCCTGACGACGCCCGCCCGCGGGCGGGGCGCCTGCTTCCGGCTGGACGTGCCGATGACCCAATGAACGCCCGCGCCGCCGCGCCGCGCGGCGAGGCCGGGACTGGACAAATGTCCCGCGCCGTCGCGATCTGCGCGCGACGGCGCGGGCGAGACAGAGCGGATGCAGTGACCGGGATCAGGGATGCGGCGGCGATCCTCGCCGAGCGGCTCCACGCCTTCCGGAGCCTGGGCGACAATTGCGAGTTCGGGTTCGTGCAGCGCTACGGCGGCGTCGAGCCCTCCGGCCTGCTGCGCTTCTCCTACACGCCGATGGAAGACCTGATCCGCGGCCTGCGCTGCGGGTTCTCGGATTTCGGCGTGCCGGGCGACCTGCGGCTCTCCGTGAGCGCGGGCGGCACCTATTACTGTCACAGCTGCGCCTACAACATCTGGGCGAATACCGGGCACCCGGCCGGCTCGATCGCCCCGGAGCTGCTGCTGGAGCGGGAATACGGCCGGCTGGCCCATCTCAAGCGCAAGCTGCTGGACGACCTCGCCGACGGCTCGAAGATCCTGGTGCGCAAGGTCGGCCGCGACGAGGCCGAGGCCGACTTCGCCCGCTTGGCCGAGGCGGTCTGGGCGCACGGACCCTCGACGCTGCTGCGCGTGACTGAGGCCGGACCGGACTGGCGTCCGGAGCCGGCCCGGCGCGTCGCCGACCGCCTGATCGCGGGACGGGTCCGCCGGTTCGCGCCGGTGGAGCAGGCCTGGGAGGTCGACCTCGAACCCTGGATGCACCTCGTGGACGGCGCCTACGCGCTCGTGCGCGGGGCGGCGCCGAGCCGCCTCGACGCCACGGCCTTCCCGCAGGCGCTGGCGCTGCCGGGCCGCCTGCGCCGCCATGTCGGCCGCCACCGGGAGCGGGCACTGAGCGCCTACACCCGGGCGGTCGACCCGGCCGGCTTCCGGGGCGACGCGGTCCACGTGTTCTCGAGCTGGGTGTGGATCCCGGAGGACTTTTCCGGGACGCGGGTCTTCGCGGCGGCCGGCTACGCGCGGCTCGGCTGGCGGGATGCCGACCTGTCGCAGCGCGGCTGCTGGCAGCGCGTCTGGGCCGCGGGGCGGCTGCGGCCCGAGGCAACGCGCGAGCCGGTCGGGCTTGGCATGATCGGCACCAACCGGGACGCGTTCTGGTCCGCCGGGGCGCGCTTCGCCGAAGGACCGATCCCGGGGGACGAGCCCGTGCCGGCGTTGCGGATGCCGCCCGCCCGCTTCCCGGGCCTGGACCTCCTCGGCCGGCTGCGGCCGCGGTTCCTGTAGCATCGTCGGCGCCGGCGCGCCGGGTCCCGCCATCGACCCGGCGGGACCGGCCGCACACCCACAGGATGCCGATGGGGGAGCGTCCGGGCAAAGTCGACGATCGACTCAGCGAAGATGGCTTCCCGTAAAACCCTACCCCTCGTCGGCTCAACCGCAGGATTTACGCCTGCGTTCAGGGGTAAAATCGACGCGTTCATTTTCTTGATCTTGATTTCACATTGAATAAAACTTGGCCTCCCGCGCTGTTGTGCGAAACATCTGGCCCGCCCCATGCGTGTCCCGTCGCGCCGCCTCGTCCTGGCAGGCACCCTGAGCCTTGTTGTCGGAAGGGCGGCCCGTGCCGCCGGGCCGCCCCTGCGCGTCGTGGCATCGTCGGTGCCCCATGCGGAGATCCTGCGCTTCGTGAGCGAGACCCTCGCCCCCGGCTTTCCCCTGACGATCCTCGAGATCAGCGGCGACCTTCGGCCGAACGCGCTGCTGCGCGACGGCGATGCCGACGCCAACTTCTTCCAGCACGTGCCCTACCTGCGGGCCGAGGAAGCCGCGCTGGGGATCCGTTTCGCCGTGGTGGCGACGGTGCATGTCGAGCCCCTCGGGCTCTACAGTCGACGCGCCAGGGCGCTGGCCGACCTGCCCAAGGGCGGCGTCATCGCTCTCCCGAACAACGTGTCGAACGCGAGCCGGAGCCTGACGCTGCTCCAGGAGAACGGCCTGATCCGCCTGCGGCCGGGCGGGGAGGGGATCCTGGCAACGACCGACGACATCGCCGAGAACCCGAAGGCGTTCCGCTTCGTCGAGATCGACGCGGCGCAGCTGCCGCGCTCCCTCGACGACGTGGCGCTCGCGGTGATCAACGGCAACTCCGCGCTGGAGGCGGGGTTGACGCCTGCCCGGGACGCCCTGGCGCTGGAACGGGCGGACGGCAATCCGTACGCGAACGTCCTCGTCACCACGGAGGCACTGGCACGCGATCCGCGCATCCTGCGCCTCGTCGACCTCCTGACGTCGGCCGAGGTCGCGGGCTTCATCCGGACGCGCTATCGCGGCTCCGTGGTGCCGGTCCGCGCCTGACCGGACGTCCGGTTTGCACCCAGGACCCGGGCCGGGGTCCGGCCGGTTCCGACCGGCGTGTCGGTCCTGCGTCGGGTCGACCGCCCGGGGCGGCAGCCGTCAGACAGGGCAGGGGGAGCCTGCCCCGGGTGACAGCGCGGTGGCGCACAGGCGCCCTCACCCGTGCGGTCGATCCACCTCTCCCACAGTCGCGTCCGGTCCATCGCGATCGCCAGGCTCTCGATCGCGCGCGAGGCCCGACGGATGCCCGCGTCACGCACGGCGGCCCGCCGCTCCGCACGAGGGTCTTCAGGACCCGTCGGCATCCGTCTCGGCCTGTACGCCGGCGATCTGCCGGATCCGCCGCGGCAGTTCGCGAACGAGGGCGGTCCTCCTGTAGGGCGCCATCTTCCGCCACGCGCGGATCTCCAGGACCGTGCGGCCGCAACCGAGGCACCAGCCGGTACGCCCGTCCCACTGGCAAACCCCGATGCAGGGGTCGTCCTTCTTCATGTTAGGGCTCCGCACGTCACGAGGACCATCAACCGGTCGACACAGATAGGGTACCCCCTATATATCACGACGACGAGGAAGCCCCCGATGGCCCACACGATCAAGGACAAGACCAAGCTCCTGGCGCGGGTGCGCCGGATCAAGGGACAGGCGGAAGCCGTCGAGCGGGCCCTGGAGGCCGAACTCGGCTGCACCGACGTCCTGATGCTGGTCGCCTCGATGCGCGGGGCCATCAACGGGCTGACCGCCGAGCTGATGGAAGACCACATCCGCCACCACGTCGTGAACCCGGACGTCGAGCCGGACGCCGAGCGCGCCCGGGGCGCGACCGAGCTGATCGAGGTGGTGCGGACCTACCTCAAGTGACGAGATCCCATGACCTCCTTGCCTGACCTGCTGCAGCAGGGGACCGCGCATGCGTGGCTGTTCGTGCCGAGCGCGATCCTGCTCGGCGCCCTGCACGGCCTGGAGCCGGGCCACGCGAAGACGATGATGGCTGCCTTCATCATCGCGGTCCGGGGCACGGTCACGCAGGCGGTGCTGCTGGGGCTCGCGGCCACGCTCTCGCACACGGCGGTCGTGTGGGTGATCGCGCTGGGCGGGCAGTACGTCGGCCAGGAATGGGGCGGCGCGGCGAGCGAGCCGTACTTCCAGCTCGCCTCCGCGGTCGCCATCGTCGGCATCGCGCTCTGGATGGCGTGGCGCACTTGGCGCGCGCAGCACCACGACCATCACCCCCATCACGACGAGGCGAGGCGCGTCGCGACCGAAGCCGGAATCCTGACGCTGGAACTGTTCGAGGACGGCGTGCCGCCGCACTGGCGGGTGCGGGCGGAGGGCGGCGCGCTGCCGGCCCCCGGGACCATGACCGTCGAGACGGTCCGGCCCGATGGCGGTCGGCAGACGTTCGCCTTCGCGAGCGGGGGCGACGTCCTGGAGAGCCTGGAGACCGTCCCCGAGCCGCACGCCTTCACGGCGCGCCTGCACCTGAAGGGCCGGCCGGCGCCGAGACCCATGAGGTTGCCTTCGCGGAGCACGACCACGACCATGGACACATGAACCTGGGCGACGAGGACGACGCCCATGCCAGGGCGCATGCCCAGGACATCCGCCGCCGCTTCGCGGGCCGGCAGGTGACGACCGGTCAGATCGTCCTGTTCGGCCTGACCGGCGGCCTGATCCCGTGCCCGGCGGC
Organism: Methylobacterium phyllosphaerae; assembly: GCA_050632685.1. Lineage (GTDB taxonomy): Bacteria > Pseudomonadota > Alphaproteobacteria > Rhizobiales > Beijerinckiaceae > Methylobacterium > Methylobacterium phyllosphaerae_A. The sequence continues at coordinate 384,532 of JBOEFT010000002.1, read as the reverse complement.
CATCACGGTCCTGCTCCTCTGCATCCAGCTCAAGCAGTTCAGCCTGGGCTTCGCGCTCGTCGTCTGCTTCAGCATCGGCTTGGCGCTCACGATGGTCTCGGCCGGCGTCATCGCGGCGCTCAGCGTCAGGCACGTCGCCGCGCGCTGGTCCGGATTCGGCGGTTTCGCCCGCCAGGCGCCCTACGCCTCGGCCGCCCTGATCGTCCTGGTCGGCCTCTACACGGGCTGGCTCGGCTGGGAAGGCCTCCATCATCCCGCGGCCACACGGGCAGAGAGCGCGTCGAGCTGGGCCGGTTGACCGACACTCCTCCGCGACGGCAGGGTCTCCGGCACCGCCCCGCCGGCGCGCGGCCGAGAGCCTGCCGAACCCGGTGCGCACGACCTTTGCCCTGTCCCCGCGCCGGGTTATCCGCGACCTTGGTCACATGGAACACCAGGATCTCCTGGCTGGCTTCGTCCGGCTGCACATCCTCCACCACGCGGCCGAGGGCGACCTCTACGGCCAGTGGATGATCGCGGAACTGGGTCGCCACGGCTACACGCTCAGCGCCGGGACCCTCTACCCGATGCTGCACGCCATGGAGCGCCGGGGGTACCTGACCTCACGGACGGAGCGGGCCGGCCGCAGCCAGCGGCGGATCTACCGCGCGACGCCGCTGGGCCGCGAGGCCCTCGCCCTGGCGCGCGAGCGGATGCGTGATCTGTTCCACGAGGTGCTGCCGCGCGAGGAACCCGACCGCTATCCCTGACCGTCGCCGTCGCGCGCGACGGGACAGGTCTCGTCCTTCGCCCGGTCCGCCGATCCCGAGGTCACCGATCGGCCTGCGCCGGTGCCCGACCTCGGACAGATCGGCATCGGCCCGCTCGGAAGCCGCCTCCCGGTCGGATTCGGGAACGCGTGCCGCCCCCGGCCCGCGACCTGGCCCGCGACCTGGCCCGCAATCCCCGTCATCGCGGGCATCGAGCCCCGGCCGGATCGGGCAAGGCGGACTGGATCCTGGCGGCGGGGCCGGTCAGAGCAGGGCCAGGGCGACGCCGCCCAGGGCCGTGAGCGCGACGACGATCCACGGCGGGACCCGACCGACCGTGAGCAGCACGAAGGCCAGCACGGCCACCGCGACATCGCGGGGGTTGCCGACGGCACTGGTCCAGACGGGCTCGTAGAGCGCGGAACCGAGGATGCCGACCACCGCCGCATTGGTGCCGCGCATGGCCGCCTGGGCCATCGGACGCGTCCCGAACGCGTCCCAGTAGGGCAGCATGCCGTAGACCAGCAGCAGCCCCGGGAGAAAGATCGCCACGAGCGCGATGGCCGAACCGACCGCCCCGTGGGGTGCCGGCCCGGCGACGGCCCCGAGATAGGCCGCGAAGGTGAACAGCGGACCGGGCACGGCCTGGGCTGCGCCGTAGCCGGCGAGGAAGGTGCCGGGGCCGACCCAGCCCGGGGCGACCACCTCGGCCTGCAGCAGCGGCAGCACCACGTGGCCGCCGCCGAACACCAGGGCGCCGGAGCGATAGAAGGCGTCGAACAGGGCCAAGGAGTGGGCGTGCAGGCCGGCGGCGAGGAGGTGAGGCACGACGAGGAGCAGGGCGAAGGCGATCAGCGCCGCAGCCCCTGCCCGACGGGACACCGGGAACGCGAGGTGCCCGGCTTGACCCGGCGGCGCCGCGCGGCAGAGGGCGAGGCCGGCGACGGCCCCGAGGACGATGGCCGCGAGCTGCCCGACCGAGCCGGCCACGAACACGGTGAGGAACAGCGCCGCCACCGCGATGCCGGCGCGCGGCCGGTCCGGCGCCAGGGAGCGGGCCATGCCCCACACCGCCTGCGCGACCACGGCGACGGCGACGAGCTTCAGGCCGTGGATCGCGCCGTCGGCGACCGGGCCGGACAGCGCGGCGGCTCCGTACGCGAAGGCGAGCAGCAGCAGGGCCGACGGGAGGGTGAACCCGGCCCAGGCGGCGAGCCCGCCGAGAAGCCCGCCACCCCGCAGGACGCCCAGCGAGAAGCCGACCTGGCTGGAAGCCGGCCCGGGCAGAAACTGGCAGAGCGCCACCAGGTCGGCGTAGGCGCGCTCGTCCAGCCACCGACGCCGGGTGACCAGCGCGTCGCGGAAGTAGCCGAGATGCGCGATGGGGCCGCCGAACGCGGTCAGGCCCAGCTTGAGGAAGGCGAGGAACACCTCGCCGACGGAGCCGGCAGGGCCAGCCGAGGCCTCGTCGGCACGCCGCGTCTCAGCGGTCGGGGGAGCATCGGCCATGGTCCGTCTCGGTCCGTCTCGGCAGGCGGAGGGGTTCGCGGACGTCCAGGGTTCGGCGTCCCTCGCAGGACGGCCTCTCCCGGCGCCCCATCGAGCACCGGTCCGTCATGCTGTCGCAGCCGCCTGGATCGGTGAGCCTTCCTGCGGTATCGGGTTTCGATATCGAGGACGAGGGGCCGGTACAAGGCGCCCTCGCAGGCCCGTCCCGCCCCCGTCGCGACAAGGACGCCACCATGCCCGTCCGCATGCCTCACCCGGACCGTCGCCAGGTCCTTGGCCAAGTCCTTGGCGCTAGCGGAGCCGCGACGCTCGGCCTCGCGCTCCCGTCGTCCTCCGGCCACGCCGCGGAGGCGGGCGCGGACCACACCATCCGGATCGCGCCGGTCTCGCACGAGATCGCCCCCGGCAAGGTCATCCGGACGACGGCCTATAACGGCGCCGTCCCGGGGCCGGTCCTGCGCCTGAAGGAGAATGAGCCGGTCCGCATCAACGTCGTCAACGACAGCGGCTATCCCAACCTCGTCCACTGGCACGGGTTGCACCTCCCGCCCGAGCAGGACGGCGCGATCGAGGAAGGCTCGCCCATCATCGCGCCGGGCGGGTCGCTGGTCTACGCCTTCACGCCGAAGCCCTCCGGTACGCGCTGGTACCACAGCCATGCCATGGCCATGGAGGACCTGACGAAGAGCACCTACTCGGGCGAGTTCGGCTTCCTGATCGTGGAGCCGGCGGCGGGCGACCCCGGCCGCTACGACCGCGAGGTGCTGCTGGCATCCCACACCTGGGAAGGCCACTGGGTCAGCATGCAGGACATGAGGAAGGGGCCGCCGCCGGACAACGGCCTGGAGGCGATGTACCGCTCGGCGACGCTGGGCGACCGGATGCTCGGCCACGGCGAGCCCGTCCGGGTTCGCGAGGGCGAGCGGGTGCTGTTCCGCATCCTCAACGCCAACGCGAGCATGGGCATCTCCCTCGCCCTGCCGGGCCACCGCTTCCAGGTCATCGCGCTCGACGGCAACCCGGTGCCGGTCCAGGCCGCCGTCGAGGTGCTCAAGCTCGACGTGGCGGAGCGCGTCGACGTCATCGTCGAGATGAACAACCCCGGCGTCTGGGTGCTCGGCTCGACCAAGGACGACGAGCGCGGCATGGGCATGGGCGTGGTTGTCGAATACGCGAACCGGCAGGGCGAGCCGCACTGGATCAGGCCAGAGCGGGACGACTGGCGCTATGCCGCCTTCGCCCGGGCCGGGGCGGCGGCCGCGCCGGACGAGACCATCGCCCTGCGGTTCGAGAAGATCCCCGGGGGCCGCGGCGGCTACAACCGATGGACGATCAACGGCAAGTCCTGGCCCGACACCGATCCGCTGTTCACGGTGCAACGGGGCAAGCGCTACCGCCTGGTCATGGACAACCATAGCGGCGACGAGCACCCGGTGCACATCCACCGCCACGCGTTCGAGGTGACCAAGGTCGGCGACCAGCCCATGTCGGGGCTGATGAAGGACACGATCAGCCTGCCGCGCTTCTCGAAGGCGGAGATCGACGTCGTCGCCGATGCCCCCGGCGCGACCTTCTTCCACTGCCACCACCAGGACCACATGGACGAGGGCTTCGCAGGGCTGATCCGCTACGCGTGAGGCCGGCGAACCCGGGCGCGGCGCAGCCGGAGAATGCGGCAGCCCGGATCCTCGGGACTCCACGGGTTCGGAGGGCTTGACCTTCCCACGGTGGGAAGCCCCATTGCGTCGGGACGTCATCCGAAGGAGAGCGTCATGATCCGCTTCAAGGTCGAGAAGATGGGGTGCGGCGGCCGCGCCAGGTCCTTGACCGAGGCCGTGCAGGCCGTCGAGCCCGGCGCCCGCGTGGATGTCGACCTCGCGACGAAGCGCGTCACCGTATCAGGCATAACTGCCCCGGCCGACCGGATCGCCCGGGCCATCACCGCCGCCGGCTACCCGGCGGAGCCCGTGCCCGCGGCGGCCTGAGCCGGCGCAAGGCAACCGAAAACTCACTTCGGCATTCATAGTCCCGCCACCCGAACCGGTGTAATCCCGTACCCATGAGCCTGGACCGGCAGATTCTGCGCCTGATGGCGGCGATGATCCTCGCGATCATCGCCTACGTCGCGCCGTCCGCCGCCCAAGCCCACGAGGGCCATGCGCACCGCGGTCACCAAATGGCCGCGGCGCGGCCGAAGGCGGTCGCTGCGGTCGCGGCGACAACGTCCATGCCGGCGAGTGCCGCCGCCCGGGCCGACGCGCCGACATGGTCCAAGGTCGTGCTCCCCACCGCCGAGGCGGCGCGGATCGAGCCGGCCGAGGACGGGTGCTGCCGTCCGGGCTGCAGGACCCGCTGCTGCGGGACGATGGCCTGCTGCGCCACCGCGATCCTCACCGGACCCCATGGCCTGTCGCCGTCCCTGTTCCGGACCGTCACGCTGATCCCGCGCGACGTCGCCGGCCGCGCCGGAAGCGGCCCCGAGGCCCTGCCCGAGCCCCCACGAACCCGCGCGTGAGATGAGGCGCGCCTGAGGCGCGCGACGCCCGAGGTGCGCCCGCCCGTGGCCGCGCCCGGCATCCCCACCGCGAGGATACCGTCTCCATGTCGATCCGTCCTGCCGCCGCCCTCGGCGCGGTGGCGCTGCTCGCCGCCGTCCTGGCGGGGCCCGCGCTCGCCCACGAGGGCCACGACCACGGCGCCGCCCAGCCGCCCGTCTCGAAGACCATCGCCCCGCGCGGCGAGGCCTTGTCCGACGCCTTCGAGCTCGTCGCCGTCCCGCGCGACGGCATCCTGACCCTGTTCCTCGACCGCTTCCGGACGAACGAGCCGGTGACCGGCGCGACGATCGAGGTCGAGACGCCCGAGGGTCCGCGGACCGCCACCGCCACGCCCGAGGGCGGCTACGCGTTGCCGGCCCCGTGGCTGTCGAAGCCCGGGCGGCACGCATTCGCCGCCACCGTCACGGCGGGCGGCGACGTCGACATCCTCGCGGTCTCGGTCACCGTCCCGGACGGGAAGGCGACGATTGCTGCCGCGCCGACCACGCCCTCGGCGGGTTCGATGCAGGGCGTGACCTCGCGCGTCTCAGGGGTCGCCAGCGGCATTCGCGAGCGCCTGGGCGAAAGGGACCCGACCCTGATCGGCGCAATCGCCGTCGCCTTCCTGCTCGGCATGCTCGTGACCGGGCTCGCGCGGGGCCGCCGTAGCGGCCCGGCGGTGGCGCTCGCCGCCATCGGCATCACCCTCGTGCTGGGCACCGCCGCCTTCGCGCACGGCGACGAGGACCATGGCGCGCCCGTGCAGGGGGCCGCGCTGACCGACCCGCGACCGGGCGCGGCCGCGTCGTCGGACCTGGCGCAGCGCCTTCCCGACGGGTCCGTGTTCGTGCCCAAGCCGACCCAGCGCCTGTTGGTCCTGCGCACGGTCATGACCGAGCAGGGCCGCTTCCGCCGCTCGGTCGCGCTGCCCGGCCGCATCATCCCGGACCCGAACGCCAGCGGCGTCGTGCAGTCCTCGGTCGGCGGCCGGCTCTCCCCGCCGGCCTCCGGGCTGTTCCCGCGCCTCGGCACCCGGGTGCGCACGGGCGAGGTGCTGGCGACCGTCACGCCGCCGATCCAGGCGGTCGACGCCTCGGACATGCGCCAGACCCAAGGCGACCTCGACCAGCAGATCTCCATCGTCGAGCGCCGGGTCGACCGCTACAGGCGGCTGGCCACGACCGCCGCGGTGCCCCAGAGCCAGCTCGAGGACGCGATCGCCGAACTGAAGGGCCTGCAGGACCGCCGCGCGGCCCTCGACAAGTTCCGTCAGCAGCCCGAGCCCCTCGTCGCGCCCGTCGACGGGGTCGTCGCCCAGGCCGCGGCGGTGGCCGGGCAGATGGCCAGTCCCGGGCAGATGGTCTTCCAGATCGTCGACCCGAACCGCCTCTGGGTCGAGGCGCTGAGCTTCGACGCCCTGACGCCGGCGCAGGACGCCACGGCCCGGCTCGCCGACGGCCACGCCCTGAGGCTCGCCTACCAGGGTTCGGGCCTCGCCGACCGCAACCAGGCCATCCCGGTGCAGTTCGCCGTCCAGGGCGACGCCTCCGGCCTGCGGGTCGGGCAGTTCGTCACCGTGCTCGCCGGGACCGACACGGAGCAGACCGGGCTGGCGCTGCCGCGCGCGGCGGTCGTGCGCGCCGGGAACGGGCAGGACGTCGTCTACGAGCACACCTCCGCCGAGCGCTTCGAGGCGCGGCCGGTCCGGATCGAGCCCCTCGACGGCGGCCGCGTGCTGGTGGCCGAGGGGATCGGACCGGGCAAGCGGGTCGTGACCCAGGGCGCCGAACTCCTCGACCAGGTCCGCTGAGGAGGCCGCCGATGTTCACCTTCCTCGTCGGCCAGTCGGTCCGCAACCGCCTGCTCGTGCTCGCGCTCGCCGCCGTGCTGGTGCTCTACGGCGCCTTCACCGCGACCAGGCTGCCGGTCGACGTCTTCCCCGACCTCAACCGCCCGACCGTCACCCTCATGACCGAAGCGGAGGGCTACGCGCCCCAGGAAGTCGAGCAGCTCGTCACCTACCCCATCGAGACCCGGATGAACGGCCTGCCGGGCGTCAGCCGGGTGCGCTCGGTCTCGGGCGTGGGGCTGTCCATCACCACTGTCGAGTTCGACTGGGGCACGGACATCTACCGGAATCGGCAGCAGGTCGCGGAGCGCCTCGCCCTGGTGCAGGACCAGCTCCCGCGCGGCGTCACGCCGGTGATGGGCCCGATCTCCTCGATCATGGGCCAGATCCTGCTGGTGGCGGTGACGGGCGAGACCGCGACCCCCATGCAGGTGCGCGAGGTCGCCGACTTCACCCTCCGGCCGCGGCTGCTGACCATCCCGGGCGTCGCGCAGGTCATCCCCATCGGCGGCGAGGTCCGACAGTTCCGGGTCGGCCCGAACCCCGCCGCCATGCGCGCGCTCGGCGTGACCAACGCGCAGCTCGAGACCGCGCTCGCCCAGTTCGGCACCAACGCCGGCGGCGGCTTCACCGACCAGAACGCCCGCGAGTACCTGATCCGGAACATCGGCCGGACCATGAGCCTCGACGACCTGCGCAACCTCGTGGTCGCGACCGTCAAGGACGCACCGGTCTACCTGCGACAGGTCGCCGAGGTCTCCTTCGCCGCCAAGGTAAAGCGCGGCGACGCCGGCTACAGGGGCAAGCCCGCGGTCATCGTCTCGGTCGAGAAGCAGCCCGACGTCGACACGGTGCGCCTGACCCGCAGCATCGAGGCCGCCCTGAAGGCGCTGAACCCGACCCTGCCCGGCGGCATCAGGGCCGACCAGGTCCTGTTCCGCCAGGCCGACTTCATCGAGACCTCGATCCACAACGTCGAGCGCGTCCTCGTCGAGGCGGTGCTGGTGGTGGCCGTGGTGCTGTTCGCCTTCCTGCTGAACGTGCGCACCACGGCGATCTCGCTGCTGGCCATCCCGGTCTCGGTGCTGACGACGGCGGTGGTGTTCCACCTGTTCGGGCTGTCGATCAACACCGTGACCCTCGGGGGGCTCGCCATCGCCATCGGCGAGCTCGTCGACGACGCGGTGGTAGACGTCGAGAACATCTACCGGCGCCTCGGCGAGAACCGGAAGGCCGGCAACCCGAAGAGCGTGTTCGAGGTCGTGGTCTCGGCCTCGAACGAGGTGCGCTCGGGCATCGTCGTCGCGACGCTGATCATCATCCTGGTCTTCGTGCCGCTCTTCGCCCTGTCGGGCATCGAGGGCCGCCTCTTCGCCCCGCTGGGCGAGGCCTACATCATCTCGATCCTGGCGAGCCTGCTCACCTCGATCACCCTGACGCCGGTGCTGGCGTCCCTGCTGCTGCCCGGCCTGAGAAACCTGGAGGAGCACGACAGCCGCCTGCTCAAGCTGCTGAAACGGGGCAACGCCGCCCTGCTGCGGGTCGCGTTCCGGCATCAGCGCCTGCTGATCGGGACGGTTGCCGTCGCGGTAGGCGCGGCCGGCATCGCCGCCTGGAACCTGCCCCGGGCCTTCCTGCCGCCGTTCAACGAGGGCTCGTTCACGGTCAACATGACCTTCAACCCGGGCATCTCGCTCGCCGAGAGCAACCGGGTCGCGCTGATCGCGGAAAAACTCCTCCTCGATATCCCGCGCGTGAAGGCGGTCGGCCGCCGGACCGGCCGGGCCGAGCTCGACGAGCATGCCGAGGGGGTCCATTCGTCCGAGATCGAGGTGGCCCTGGACGAGGGGCAGAAGCGTTCGAAAGAGGTGCTCGTCGCCGACATCCGCGAGCGTTTCGCGGCCCTGCCGGTGGCGGTCAACGTCGGCCAGCCGATCTCGCACCGGCTCGACCACATGCTGTCAGGCGTGCGCGCCGAGATCGCGCTCAAGGTGTTCGGCGACGACCTCGACGCCCTGCGGCGGGTGGCCAACGCCCTGCGCGACCGAATGGCGGCGATTCCGGGTCTGGTCGACCTCCAGGTCGAGCGGCAGGTACGCATCCCGCAGCTGGAGGTCCGCGTCGACTACACCCGGGCGGCCCTCTACGGGGTCCAGCCGGCCGCGGTGGTCGACCAGATCAGCCGCCTGTCGAACGGGCGGGTGGTGTCGACGGTGGTCGACGGCGTGCGCCGCTTCGACGTGGTGCTGCGCCTGTCGGAGGACCGACGGACCACGGCGGGTTTGGGTGACCTCCTGCTTGAGACGCCCTCGGGTTGGGTGCCGGCGCGCCAGGTGGCCGACATCCGCGAGACGGACGGGCCGAACCAGATCCTGCGCGAGAACGCCCGGCGCCGCATCGTCGTCCAAGCGAACACGGACGGCGGAAGCGACATGGCGACCATCGTGGCCGCCATCCGCGAGGCCGTGGCGAAGGAGCCGCTGCCGCCGGGCTTCTTCACCAGCCTGGAGGGGACCTTCCAGGCCCAGGAGGAGGCCAGCCGGACCATCGCGGCGCTCTCCGCGCTGTCCCTGGCCCTGGTCTTCGCGATCCTGTTCAGCCGGTACCGCTCGGCCGCCCTGGCGCTCATCATCATGGGCAACGTGCCCTTGGCGCTGATCGGCTCGGTGGCGGCGCTGTGGCTGGTCGGGCAGCCGCTGTCGGTGGCGTCGATGATCGGCTTCATCACGCTGACCGGCATCGCGGCGCGCAACGGCATCCTGAAGATCAGCCACTACCTCAACCTGTCGCTGCACGAGGGTGTGCCGTTCGGCGCCGACCTCGTGGTGCGCGGCAGCCTGGAGCGCCTGACCCCGGTGCTGATGACGGCGCTCTCGGCCGGCGTCGCCCTGGTGCCGCTGCTCCACGACGCGGCGAGCCCCGGCAAGGAGATCCTGCACCCGGTGGCGGTGACGATCTTCGGCGGACTCGTCAGCGCGACGCTGCTCGACACCCTCCTGACCCCGGTCCTGTTCCTGCGCTTCGGCCGCAAGCCGCTGGAGCGGCTGCGCGCCCTCCACGCCGAGGCGCCGGCCCACCCATCCCCGGACGGCGCGCGCCCGCGCCCGGCCGAGGCCTACTGACCCGCACGACCCAGGAGCCCCGTGATGATCCTAACCAGACTGGCCTTGATCGCCGCCCTGCTGACCGCATCAGCCGTCTGCGCCCACGAGGCCGCCGGCCAGCACGGCGGGCGCCTGACGGACGCGGGCGACTTCCACGTCGAGCTCGTGGCCAAGGGCGAGAGCGTCGACGTCTACGTCTCGGACGCCAAGCAGAAGCCCGTCGCGGCCGCCGGGTTCAAGGGCACGGCCATCCTCGTCGTCGGCGGCAAGCCGGCTCGCGTCGCCCTGGAGCCCGCCGACGGCAACCGCCTCACCGGCAAGGCCGCGGCGGCGCTCGGCGACAGCCCGAAGGGCGCCGTGCAGCTCACCGCCCCGGACGGCGCCACCGCCAGCGGCAAGCTCAACTGACCCCCAGCATCGTGAGGACCCTGCACATGACCCGCATCCATACCCTCTTCGCCGCCACCCTCCTGTCGACCGGGCTGGCCGGCGCCGCCCTCGCGCAGGGCATGCACGACCACGGCTCCAGGTCCGGCAAGGACATGGGCTCGATGGGCTCGATGAAGCCGGCCCCAAAGGACGACGCCTCGACCAAGGAGTTCAAGGCCGCCGACAGGGCGATGATGAAGGACATGGACGTCGCCTACACCGGCGACCCCGACGTCGACTTCCGCACGCACATGATCCCGCACCACAAGGGTGCGGTCGCCATGGCCAAGGTGGCCCTGAAGCACGCCAAGGACCCGGCCACCACGGCGATGGCGCAGACGATCATCGACGACCAGGAGAAGGAGATCGCGGACATGGAGGCGTGGCTCAAGCGGCACGGCCAGTAGGCTTTGTACCAACCTCCCGGAACGCCGGGGTGCAATCGAACCATCGAAGGAGAATGAACATGAAGCGTCTCGTGACCGCCACCGCCGCCCTCCTCGCCCTCTCGCTGACCCCGGCCATGGCCGCCGGGTGCTGCGGCAAGTCCGGAAAGGGGATGTGCGCCAAGCCGATGGCAGCGATGTCCATGAAGGGCGGTAAGAAGGGCTGCTGCTGCGAGGGAATGGGCAAGTCGATGAGGATGTGAGGCGGCCCGCCGAGCGTTCGAGGGCGAGGCCGTCGCGTCCTCAACGCTGGGCGCGGGCCTTTTCGCGCGGAGCCGGAGGGTCCGACGCCGTCGGGGCGGGGTGCGGGTGACAGGCCGGGACGTCCGCTCCGGTCTCCAGGCTGGCGATGATCGGGCAGTCCGGCCGCCCGTCGCCGTCGCAGGCGTCGGCCAGAGTGCGCAGGGCGTCGGCCATCTCGTTGAGTTGGCGAGCGCGCTCCTCAAGTTCCCGGACGTGCGCCTTGGCGAGGGCCTTCACGTCGGCGTTGCTTCGGCCGGGATCGCTCCAGAGACCGAGCAGCACCCTGATGCGCTCCAGGGAGAACCCAAGGTCCCGGGCGTGCCGGATGAAGCCGAGCCGGTGCAGATCGGCGGCGCCGTAATCCCGGTAACCGCTGTCCCGCCGGTCGGCCGGAGGCACAAGGCCGATGCTCTCGTAGTGACGGATCATCTTGGCCGAGACCCCGGAGGCCCGGGCGGCCTGGCCGATGTTCATGACGGCACCAACCCCGTGTTGACCTTACTATGATGGGAAGGTTCACGACTGTCCGCAACCTCTGACGACCGAGCCGGCCCGCCGCCCCGAACCGGGAGCGCGCAGGGCGGAGCCGGTCCGACCTCACATCCGGAGCGTCCGATGCAAGCCACCGCCTCCCGCAAGGCCGTCCTCTATCGGATGGTCACCCCCGAGCACACATGCCCCTACGGCCTGAAGGCCAAGGACCTCCTCGAACGCAAGGGCTTCGCGGTCGAGGACCACTTTCTGACGACCCGCTACGAGATCGACCGGTTCAAGGACGAGCACGGGGTCAAGTCGACGCCGCAGACCTTCATCGACGGCGCGCGCGTCGGCGGCTTCGACGACCTTCAGCAGCACTTCGGCAAGGCCGCCAACGACCCGAACAAGCCGACCTACGTGCCCGTCGTCGCGGTGTTCTCGATGACGGCGCTGATGGCGCTGGCGGCGAGCCACGCCGTTTACGGCACCCCGTTCACCATGCGCGCCGCCGCGTGGTTCATCGCCTTCAGCATGTGCGTGCTCGCCCTCCTGAAGCTGCAGGATGTCGAGAGCTTCTCCTCGATGTTCCTGGGCTACGACCTGCTCGGGCAGCGCTGGGTGCGCTACGCCTACGCCTACCCGTTCCTGGAGGGCATCGCCGGCGTGCTGATGGTGGCCGGCGCCCTGAACTGGATCTCGATCCCGGTCGCCCTGTTCATCGGCTCGGTCGGGGCGGTCTCGGTGTTCAAGGCGGTCTACGTCGACAAGCGGGACATCAGGTGCGCCTGCGTCGGGGGATCGAGCAAGGTGCCGCTCGGCTTCGTGTCGCTGACCGAGAACGTGATGATGGTCGCCATGGCCGTCTGGATGCTGGCGATGCACCCTTGAGCGGCTTCGCCGCCCCTGGCTGGCCCCAGGCCGTCTCCGTCGCGTTCCTCCCGCCGGGAGCCGCCGGCTCGCTCCTGCCGTCGGAGCGGGCGATCCGCCGCCCGCAGCCCATGGCGGGGACGGATGTCGTCTGGCCGGTCCGCGCCTTGTTCGGCACGTTGGCTGACGGCCGGGGCAGGGGCCTCCGGTCGGTCCATCCGCCCCCTCCCGCAGCATGACCTGGCCTTACGACGGCCGCCGGTGTCAGATTGTGCCGGGGCGCGTGTCGGAAGACCTCGGCTGGGTGCCAGGATAGAGGGCGGGGCAGGGATGGGCCGCCCCGCCTCAAGCCTCTGGAAAAGCGTCTGTTTCCGGTTCGCGAAGAGGCGTCGGGCCGCTGCGGCCCTCGGCGGCCGGACGCGGAACCTGACGCCGGCCCAGGCGGCGCGCGCCACGACCTGCGGGGCGTCGATCATGGCACGCCTCCGCGTTCGCCCCGCCGACGTCTGCAAAGCGGCCGGCGTGGCGTCCTCGTCGAACGCCGTCCACGCCTTCACCTGACGGAGACGGGGCAGGGCGGGGCGGCCACGGTTCCGGAAGGCCGGCTCGGCCTGTCGCTGCACCACGGCCACCGGGTCGCGCTGGAGACGGCGCACCTCGCCGACAGGTCCGGGAGCCGAGGCCGATCCTGCGGCCCTCCCCGGCGCACGCGCGGAAGCGGTGGCCGATGTCCTGGGGCGCTTCTCGTACCGGCCGTCCTCCGAGACGCCCGACCGGGTCTCGGAGCGGCCCGACCAGGACGACGCAGGTTCGCTCGACCGCTGGCGCCCGAAGCAAGCCGAGGTCTGGCTTCGGCCCTGGCATCGGCCCTGGCCAGGCCCGCAGAGGCGGCGGCCGACGGTGCGAAGGAGGCTCTGTCATCCTTTGGCGGACGCGGTCGCGAGGACCCACGGTCACCCGCCCGCGGAGCGTCAGCGCGCTCTCCCCAGCGGGGAGGGCGGACCGGGTACCGTTTTGCGGAGGGGGCCAGGGCCGTTTTCAACCCGGGCACGACAGCCCTCACCCGGTCCCGAGCCCACATCGGGAGTTCGCATAAGATATATTATGGAACCAATACCTCGAACCGGGCCGGGTGAGGGGGTCCGGCATGCCAGGCGGCCCGATCGGCGGCCCGATGGTCGGCAGCCCGACGGATAGCAGGGATCCTGGCCGGATCTGTGGCCAATCCCGCCGGCGCGGCCGATCTCGGTGCCGGACGGCGTCGCCAGGGAAACCGGGCGAGGGCAGTGCGAGCCCCCTCCCCGATCCCGCGCCTCCAACGGCCTGCGGACGCGCTGTGGGATGAGACGCTGTCAGCCGTCGGGACCGGGCGTCCGGCGCTCGCCCAGGATCCGGCCGTCGCGGGTGCGACACTCGATCTGCTCCGACATGCGGCCCGGTCGGACGCGGACGGCCGCAGGCCGGGTCAGGGTCTCGGCGTGCTCGAGGAACCCTGCGGCGGTCATCGGCGCGTCACGCCCGCCGCCGAGCCCCCGCCACCAGGACACCGCCTTCTCCCGCTCGTAGCCCCTGCGCTCCGGCCGCAGGCGCACGCGCCAGCGGGCCTGCGCGACCCCGTCCCGCCAGCCGAGCACGAGGTCGACCCCGTCCGGCGCGGCTTCCAGGTTCAGGGCCGTGACCGGATGCCAGGCGGCCTCGTGCCGGCCGGTTTCCGCCCTGGGGGCAGGACCGGCCGGTTCGGCACCCGGCAGTCCGGGATCAGCCGAGAGGATCGCCAGCTCGTCGTCGGCCGCGGCCTCGTGGGGAGCCTCCGCGTCCGGGTCCGCCTCCGGCTCGGTCCAGCAGGCCTCGCAGGTGGAGGCGTTCAGGGCGATCAGGGCACCGCAGCCGGGGCAGGGCTTGGCGCGCGAGGCCCCTGCCCCGCCCAGGCCCTGAGTGGCGCTCCGGACGGTCACGGCGTCCACGGGACCGTGCATCCGCACCAGCCCCGCATAGTCGAGGATCAGGGCATCGGCCTTGCCGGGGGCGCAGCGGAGCGCCCGGCCGACCTGCTGCACGTAGAGCCCGGTGCTGCGGGTCGGGCGCAGCAGCGCCACCAAGTCGACCTCGGGCACGTTGAAGCCGGTCCCGAGCACGCCCACCGAGGTCAGGCAGCGGATCTGTCCCGCCCGGAACGCCGCCACGATCCGGTCGCGCGCCCGGCGCGGCGTCTCGCCCGAGACGGTCTCGCAGGCATAGCCTTCCGCCCGCACGGCGTCGCGCACGGCCTCCGCGTGGGCGAGGCCCGCGCAGAAGGCGAGCCAGGCCCGGCGCCCGCACCCGTACTCCGCGAGCTCCGCCACCGCCGCGCGGGTGATCCAGTCGCGGTTGACCGCCGCCTCCAGTTCCCCCGGGATGTAGTCGCCCCCGCGCCGGCCGACCCCCGAGACGTCGAGCTGGGTCAGCGTCGCCTTGGAGACGAGGGGCGCCAGGAAGCCCCGCCGGATCAGCGTGAACGTGTCGGCCTCGTAGGCGATGCCGGAGAACAGCCGGTGCTCGCCTTCGTCGAGGCGGCCCGAATCGAGCCGGTACGGGGTCGCGGTGAAGCCCGCCACGCGCAGCCCGGGGGTCCGCGCCCGCAGGCCCGACAGGAACCGGCCGTAGCGGGTGTCGGCGGCGCGGGGGATCAGGTGGGCCTCGTCGACGATCACGAGGTCGCGCGGGCCCACCGCGTCGAGCCGGTCGGCGACCGACTGGATGCCGCAGACCAGCACCTGCGCGTCGGCCTCCCGCCGCCCGAGCCCGGCGGAGAAGATCCCGGCCGGCGCCTCCGGCCAGAGGCGGGTCAGCTCGGAAAAGTTCTGGGCGACCAGCTCGCGGCTGTGGGTGACGATCGCCACCCGGGCGAGGGGTTCTCCGCCAGGGTCTCCCGGGCGAGGGCCGCGATCACGAGGGCCTTGCCGGCGCCGGTGGGCAGCACGATCAGGTAGCCGGGCGCCGCCGCGTCCGCCCCTCCCCGCGCCCAGGCGGCCGAGAGCGCGTCGAGGCTGGCGCGCTGGTAGTCCCGCAGGCGCAGCATGGCGGCGGTCTAAGCGGGTTCGCCGGCCCTGTCCGTGGCGGCGCGGTCACGGCGCAGCAGGTAGATGTCCATGATCCAGCCGTGGCGGTCCCGGGCCTCGGCACGGACCCGGCGGATCGCATCGCCCGTATCGCCCAGCCGGCCGGCGAGCAGGATCTCGTCCGAGCCGCCGAGATAGGCGCCCCAGTAGATCGTCAGGTCCGGGTCGAGATGGCCGAAGGCCGGGTCGCCGTCGAGCATCACCACGACGCTCTCCACGTCCGCCGGCCAGCCCGCGGCGAGGCGCCGGCCGGTGGTAATCAGCACCGACCCGCCGATGCCGTTCAGCGGCACGCCGTGGCGGGCGGCGAGCACCTGCACGCTCGTCAGGCCGGGGATCACCCTGCGGGTGAACGCGACGCGCCCGCGGGCGGCGATGCGGTCGAGGATGCGGAGCACGCTGTCGTAGAGGGCGGGGTCTCCCCAGGCCAGGATCGCCCCCACCTCCCCCGGCCGGAGATCCGCCGCGAAGGCCGCCTCCAGGCGCTCGGCCCGGGCCGCGTGCCAGGCCGCGACGGTGCCGCCGTAATCGGCCGGGCGGCGCTCCCGGGGCGGGTCCTCGACCGTGACAACCCGATGGGGCTTCGCGATGTGGGCCGCGCAGATCCGGCGGCGGATCTCGACGAGGTCGGCGGTCTCGGCGCGCTTGTCGAGCACGAACACCGCGTCGACGTCGGCAAGCGCCCGCACCGCCTGGAGGGTCAGGTGCTCGGGATCGCCGGTGCCGATGCCGATGACCCGGATCTGCCTGTCCTGCATGCGTGGCCGTCCTCCGCCGGTGCGGGGAGGGCCGGCGCCGGCCTCCCCTACCCGCGCGCGCCGGCTTTGGCGAGGATCGCCCGGGCGATGGTCAGGTCCTGCAGGGCGATGCCGGAGGAATCGAACACGGTGATCGCCTCCGGATCGGTCCGGCCCCCTCCCCGCTCCGGAGCACGTCGCCGAGCGCCCGCAGGCCGGCCAGGGCCCCCGCGGAGGCGTGCTGGAACTCGCCGATGGCGCGCGACTGCTCCGGCAGGTCGCAGAACAGGGCCGCCCGCTCCAGCAGGGCGGGAGGCAGCTCCTGCTTGCCCTTGGCGTCCGCGCCCATGGCGGCGACATGCGTGCCGGGGCGGACCCAGGCGGCCTCGAACAGCGGCGCGCGGGCGGGCGTCGCCGTGACGATCACGTCGGCGGCCGCGCAGGCCTCCTGGGCGGAGGCCGCCCGCACGGCGATCCCGGACGCCCCCTGCCCCGCCAGGCGCCCGGCGAAGCCCGCGACCTTGGCGGCGTCCCGGGCGACCACCAGCACCGTCCGGATCGGCAGGACCCGGGCGAGCGCCGCGCACTCGAACTCGGCCTGGTTGCCGGCCCCGAACACCGCCAGCACCGCCGAATCCGGCCGCGCCAGGACACTGGCCGCCACAGCGTCGGCGGCGGCGGTCCGGTAGGCGTTGACGCGGCCCGCCTCGATCACCGTGTCGACCCGGCCGACAGCCTGGTCGAACAGCAGGATCACCGAATTGTGCCGGGGCAGGCCCCGGTCGGGGTTGCCGGGCCAGAACGAGCCGACCTTCAGGCCGGCATAGTCGGCCGTGGAACCCGACTTGATCGAGAACCGGTTGGCCGGCTCCGAGCCGTGGCCGAGCACCGCCGGGAACAGGGTGGTGCCCGGCGCCACCGCGGCGATCAGCGCCTCGCGGGCCGCGTCGAACGCCATGGCGTGATCGACTAGGGCGGCCGATTCCTCCTCCGAGATGAAGCGCATGACGTGACGATCTCCAAAGTCATGGTTTCAAAAGGTCTTGGACCCTTTTGCGGGTATCGGGCAGAGCCCGAGCGTCGGGGCGCCGCCCCGACACCCTCCGAAGGGCCGGAGCCCTTCGAAACCCCTACAGGGTCATGCCGCGGGCGGTGACCGGCCAGATCGCCTCGACCCGGCCGTTCCGCACGCCCACGTACCAGTCGTAGACGTTGACCGTCGGGTCGCAATGGCCGGGGATCAGCTTCAGGCGCTCGTTGAGCCTCAGCACGTTGCCGGGATCGCTGATCACCCCGTGCTCGTCCGAGCACTTGATGTACGCGACGTCCTCCCGGCCGAAGACCACCGGCAGGCCGCTGTCGATGCTCTGCGCCTTCAGGCCGGCATCGCAGATCGCGACGTCCGCCTTCGCCTTGCTCATGATCGCCGTGTAGATGAACAGGCTGTTCTCGAACTCCGCGATCGGGCGTCCCTCCGCGTCCTTCACCCGCTGATAGTCCGCGTCCATGAAGACGTAGGAGCCGCATTGCAGCTCGTTGTAGACGCCGCTGCCGCCCTCCAGGGCGAAGCTGCCGGTGCCGGCGCCCGCGACGATGTCGCAGGTGAGCCCCTCGGCCTTCAGGAGGTCGACGGTGCGCCGCGTCTCGTCGATCGCCGTCTGGATCAGGGCCTTGCGCTCGCCGTAGTCGCGCACGTGCTGCGCCTTGCCCTGATAGGCCTGCAGGCCCGCGAAGCTGAGGCCCGGCGCCGCCGCGATCTTCTTCGCGATCGCGACTGCTGGCTCGCCCGGCGCGACGCCGCAGCGGCCGGCGCCGACGTCGATCTCCACGAGGCACTCGAGGGTGACGCCGAACTTGACCGCCGCCGCCGAGAGGTCGTCGACATTGCCGAGGTCGTCGACGCAGACCAGGACCCGCGCCCGGGTGGCGAGCGCCGCGAGGCGCTCGATCTTCTTCGGCGCCACCACCTGGTTGGAGACCAGCACGTCGCGGATGCCGGCGCTCACCAGCGCCTCGGCCTCGCTCACCTTCTGGCAGCAGACGCCGCAGGCCCCGCCCCGCTCGATCTGCAGGACCGTGATGTCGGACGACTTGTGGGTCTTGGCATGCGCCCGGTGGCGCAGGCCGTGCGCCTTCATGAAGCGGCCGAGCTTGTCGACGTTGCGCTCGAGGGCGTCGAGGTCGACCAGCAGGCAGGGGGTGTCCACCTCCTCGACCGGCATCCCGACGCTGGCGGGGATGTTGTTGCGCATGGTGTGTCCTCCTGATCGCGTGTCAGCGGGCGTGGGTCACGGGGCGAGGCCCAGAAGCTCGGCGATGCGCGGCGTCGCCTTGATGCCGGTGCCGGTGAGCACCACCACGGTGGTCTCGTCGGGCCGGATCGCGCCGCGCGCGGTGAGATCGGTGAGCGCCGCCGCCGCCATGGCGCAGGTCGGCTCGACGTAGAGGCCCGAGCGGGCGAGCTCCATCAGGGCCGCCTCGATGGCTTCCTCGGAGACCGCCACGGTGCCGCCGCCGGAGCGGCGGAGCGCCGCCAGCACCTCCCGGCCGCGCACCGGCTGGGCGATCGAGGCGCCCTCCGCCAGCGTCGGGCGCGGGGTGACCGGCACGAAATCGGCGGCGCCGGCCTCGAACCCGGCATGCAGGGGCGCGCAATGGGCCGGCTGGACCGCGTAGAGCCGCGGCAGGCGGGCGATCGCGCCCCGGCGCAGCAGCTCCGAGAAGCCGATATCGCAGCCGAGGATGTTGCTGCCGGCGCCGCACGGGATGATGACGGCGTCGGGCGCGGCAAAGCCCAGATCCTCCCACAGCTCGTAGGCGAGGGTCTTGGTGCCCTGGAGGAAATGGGCCTGCCAGTTGTGGCTGGCGTAGAAGATCGACTCCGCTTGGGCGACCGCGGCGTCCGCGGTGTCCTGGCGGGTGCCGGGCACCAGCTCGACCGCGGCGCCGGCGGCGCGCATCTGCACGGTCTTGGCCGGCGAAGTCGAGGCCGGGACCAGGATCTTGGCCCGCATCCCGGCGGCGGCCGCGTAGGTCGCCACCGCGGCACCGCCGTTCCCGGAGGAATCCTCCAGCACCGCGTCGACCCCTGCTGGCGCAGGATCGACAGCATCACGGAGGCGCCCCGGTCCTTGAAGCTGCCCGAGGGCGCGAACCATTCGAGCTTGAAATGGGCGTGGCCGCCCCGCCAGGGCCGGCGCACCAGCGGGGTGCAGCCCTCCCCGAGCGAGACCGGATCGGCCACCGCCACCGGCAGCGCGGCGGCGTAGCGCCAGAGGGAGTGGGTGCCGGTGTCGATCTCGGCCCGGCCGATCCCCGGCAGGTCGGTGATCATCAGCGGACCGCCCGTCTCGGAGCGCCAGCGCGGCGTCTCGATCGGGTAGGTCGCGCCGGTGGCGGGGTCGAGATAGGCCGGGGACAGGGACATCGCGGCTCGGTTTCCGGGGCGGCTCGGGAAGATAATACAAAATAATCTTGAGCGGCGCGCCTCCCTTCTCGGGGCCGGGACGGCGCGCCGCGATCCAGGCTGGGGCGGGCGAGGCCCCCTCGTCAGGGCTGGGGCCTGACGAGCCGCCGAAGGGCCGGCGCCCTTCGGAAACCCGGGATCCTCAGGCCGCGAGGGGCAGGACCGCCGGCTCCGGGGCGTGCTCGGCGGCGATCGCCCCGGCGACGATCTCGGCGGTGGCGCCCGCCAGGGTCCAGCCGAGATGGCCGTGGCCGGTGTTGTAGAAGACGCCGGGCCGGCGGCCGCGGCCGACCTTGGGCAGCATGTTCGGCAGCATCGGGCGCAGGCCGCTCCAGGCCACCACCCGGTCGGTGTCGACCCGCGGGAACTGCTCCCGGGTCCAGTCGACCAGCGGCTGGATCCGGTCGTGGCGGATGTCGCGATTGAAGCCGTTGAACTCGGCGGTGCCGGCGACCCGCAGGCGCGCGTCGCCGAGGCGGCTCGTGACGATCTTGGCCGCCTCGTCGAGGATGCTCACCTCGGGGGCCGCGTTCTGGGCCTCCGGGGTCAGCAGGTTCACGGTGATCGAGTAGCCCTTCACCGGGTAGACGTTCACCCGGTCCCCGAGCATCGCGGCGAAATGCCGGCTGGCGCAGCCCGCGCAGATCACCACCGCGTCGGCCTGCAGAACCTGCGCCGCCGCCGTGGCATGTCCCGCAAGATGACCCGCTTGCCGCCAGGTGACGGCATAGCCCCCTCCCCGGCGCGATCGTCGCGACGTCGGCGTCCTGGACGAAGCGGACGCCCTTGCGGGCGCAGGCGGAAGCCAGTCCCCGGGTGAACTTGTGGATGTCGCCGGTGGCGTCGGAGGGCGTGAAGAAGCCGCCGTGGTAGGTCCCGGAGAGCGTCGGCTCGATCGCCCGGATCTCCTCCGGGGTCACGGCGTAGCGCTCGAGGCCGCCCTCCCGCAGCAGGGCGTTGACTCCGGCCGCCTTCTCGAAGCCCGCCCGGTCCCGGTAGAAATGCAGGATGCCGCGGGTCTTCAGGTCGAAGTCGATCCCCTCGGCCCCGGCCATGGCGAACAGGGCCTCCCGGGCCTTCAGCGCCAGCCGCACGGTCTCCACGGTGTTCTCCCGGTAATGGGCGATCTCGCGGACGAACTCGGCCATCCAGGTCAGCTTGTGCCAGGAGGGCTTGGGATTCATCAACAGCGGCGCGTCGCGGCGCAGCATCCAGCGCAGGCCCTGCATCACCGTGGAGAGCTTGTTCCAGACCTCGGCGTTGCAGGCCGAGAGCTGGCCGCCATTGGCGAAGGAGGTCTCCATGGCGGCGTAGCGCTGCCGGTCGAGGACGGTGACGCGGTAGCCGCGCCGGGCGAGGGCGTAGGCGGTCGTCACGCCGGTGATACCGGCGCCGATCACGGCGATGTGGGTCATGGGATTGGACTCCGGGACGTGGACGCGTGGAGGCCGTCCGCGAGCGGTCGGCCGGTTGCGCGCCCCATCTGTCCCGGTGCCTGAGAGCTTGATCCGGCCCAGCCCTGGCGAGGCGAAGCACGGACGTCCCCTTCGGCGGGTGCCCACGGGTTCCACCCGCTGCACCGCTCTCCAGATCGCCCTGACGACACGGTTCCGGTGCCTGAGAGTTTCCGGGGCGGTTGCTCCGTCGGCGCCGGGTCCCCTCTGCTGGGAAGATCCCGGTCTCTCCCGCATCGTCGCGATGGGCTGGTCCTCCGATACGCCGATTCGGCCCTGGGGGAGAAGCCCGCAGGCCGGACCGGAATCCGATTCCGCGGACAGCGGGTGCGGGATGTCACCGGCCGGGAGCGATCCGGGCCGCAGCCGGTCGACGAAGGCGTGCCGGGGGCACCCGATGCGGACCGGGATGGCGACCTGCGCCGGCACGGTGCGCGATGGCCGCCGATCCAAGTGGCGGATTTACGATCTATAAACCCAGCAATCCGGATTTTCGCTCACTGAATACAGAAAGATTTCGGTCGACACTGTGCGACCGGGATCTTTAAGAGTCTCAGCCTAGGCAAGATCAGAGCGACACAGTTCTGGTTCAGGAAGGCGGCGCGATGGCGAAGTGGATACCCGGCGCGGCCGTCTTCGGTCTCCTGTGCCTGATGATCATCCCGGCCCCCGGGATCTGGGGGTCCTGATCGGGGCCGTCTGCGTGCTGGCCATCATCGGCAGCCTGTGCATGTTCGTCCTGGATCGGGCCGCGACCACCATCCTCACCTGGCGCGAGCGGATGCGGACACAACGCCTGAGCCGGTCTCGGGCGGTTCATGCCGGGTCCGGAATGACCCGGAAGGTCTGAGCGCCGGGGCTGGATTCCCGGTGGCATCGGTGCAAGGTCCCGGCGCCACGATCAACCGGGACGGTCCGATGAAGCTGCTCTACTCCCCCGCCTCCCCCTACGCCCGCAAGGTTCTGGTCCTCGCCCACGAGGCCGGGCTGATCGACCGGATCGCCGTCACGGTCGCCGGGGCGTCCCCGACCGGCCCCTCCGCCGAGGTCGCCGCCCACAACCCGCTGGGCAAGATCCCCGCGCTGGTCCTGGAGGACGGCACCGCCCTCTACGACAGCCGGGTGATCTGCGAGTACCTCGACAGCCTCTCGGCCGGCCCGCACCTGTTCCCCCAGGGCGCCGCCCGCTGGGACGCGCTGACCCGGCAGGCGCTCGCCGACGGCCTGCTCGATGCGGCGTTGCTCACCCGCTACGAGCGCGTGCTGCGCCCCGAGCCCCAGCGCTGGGACGCCTGGGAGGCCGGCCAGATCGGCAAGATCCGGTCGGCGCTGGACCGGTTCGAAGCCCTGGTCGCCGGCATGCCGGCGCTGGATATCGGCACCGTCGCGATGGCCTGCGCCCTCGGCTACCTCGATCTGCGCTTCCCCGACCTCGCGTGGCGGGAGGGCCGTCCGGCGGTCGCGGCGTGGTACGCGGATTTCGAGCGCCGCCCCTCGATGGACGCCACCGTGCCGAAGGCCTGAGAGCCTGCCCCCGGGGCTCGGCTACGGCCGAGCCCGATCGGCGATCGCGTAGGGATGCGTGGAGCCGAGGGGGTCGGCCAGGAAGTCCTGGACCGTGCCGGCCCCCGTGCCGAAGGTGATGAGCAGGAAACCGCCCGCCAGCGCGATGTTCTTCAGGAAGTCCCAGAACAGTTCGCGGCCCTTGCCCCCAGCCCAGAAATCCCCCGGCCGCCAGAACTGCTTCCACAGCAGGGCCGTGAGGCCGCAACTAGCCGGCGAGCACGAACGCGGCGGCCCGGTCGGCGGTCCCGGTCAGGATGCATAGCGACATCCCGATCTCGACGCAGAGCCCGATCAGGATCAGCGCCGTCGCGGGCGCGGTGGCGTGCACGGCTTCCCGCGCCTGCCCGACCGCGCCCCTGAAGTTCAGGATCTTGTCGAGGGCGCTGAACGGCAGGAACAGCAGCACGAGGAGCAGGCGGACGCCGAACGCGATCGCGACGCTGAGGCTGGCCATGCGCAGAATCGACCCCGATCCGGCCCGGTTCGGGCCGCTGATCCAAGCCGCGAGGAGCGCAAAGGTTTCGTCCGCGACAGCCCCTCGGCCACCGATCCCCGGCACAGGGCGCAGATCGATGCGCCGACTCTCTGTCTTCGGTCTCTATCCAGGATGATGTCCAGGCGTCGCGGTGTCCGACATGAATGCCAGTCCGTATAATTTCATCATTCGATAATAATTAAGGCTTCAATAAAGAAACACGCAATCTCATCGAAGGTTCATCCCCCAGCGATTCGACCTGAGATCTGGCACGCGAACGATGCCCCCACGCGCGATTCCTTCGGAGCCCCGCGTCGTGGCTGAAACAGCATCGTCATAGAACGTCCATAATCACCGCAACACACTCCTTTCAATCCCTATTCGAGGTGATCCCATGACCGAAGACGACAAGCAATTCATCGCGCAGCAGATGCTCGACATCGGTCGTCAGCTCTACGCGGCCCTTGAGACCAAGATCGCGACCGCCCAGGCTCAGCAGAGCGCTCAGTTGCAGGACGTCAGACGCATCGCCCTGCTGCAGCTCGCACCGACGAATTCCATCGTCCTCACGACCGAGCATCCCATCGCCTACGAGAGCAATGATCATACGGCTCCGCGGGGTACCAAGGATGACAACACGCGGAACCAGCGCTTCTGTCGATCGGTCGAGAATTATTTCAGCCGGAAGGTTTCGGCCTTGGATCTCGGCTGTGCCGGCGGCGGGCTGGTGCTCGATTTTCTGGTCCGCGGCAACGTGGCGTTCGGGCTCGAAGGCAGTGATTACTCCCTCAGGGCCCAGCGAGCCGAATGGCCGGTCATTCCGGACTATCTGAGAACCTGCGACATCACCAAGCCGTTCGCGCTGACCGATCGGAGCAGCGGCACGCAGGCCAAATTCGACGTGATCACGATGTGGGAGGTCCTCGAGCACATTGAGGAAGCCCGGCTGCCTCAGCTCCTTGCCAACGTCAAATCCCATCTTGCCGACGACGGTCTCTTCGTCGGCTCTGCCGCAACTTACGATGATGTCGCCGACGGGGTGAGTTATCATCCCACCGTGAAGCCGGAGACGTGGTGGCGCGACTACGTTCGGGATCACGGGCTGGAATTCGTCCCCACGACCATGTTCGCGTTCAAGGATTTCTGCCGTGGCTCCGGCAATCAGAACACGTTCTACGATGCCGATTTCAGCAAGAATCCGGAACTCGGCTTTCACTTCGTGATGAAGCACCGCGCCTCCTAGCGCCGCCCCGCGTCGCGCCGGGCGGAGCGACCGCAGGCGGCACGCGGCGGGATCCTGCGCTGGAGAACCGCTGCCGCTGCGTCGGGCGCAGGCGGCGTCGCCCGCGGCGTCCGCCACCGCGCATCCTATCGAGGGGACCTGCAGTCGCCGATCAGCCGCCGGACGAAGCCCGCGCAGGCGTCGAGTTCGGCGCGGGTGACGAATTCGTCGGCCCTGTGGGCGCGGGCGATGGAGCCCGGCCCGATCACCACGGCCGGCACGCCGCCGAGCCGCTCGAACAGCCCGCCCTCCGTGCCGTACGAGACCTTGGCGTGGCCGTTGCGGCCGGCGAGCCGCTTGGCCAGGGTCACGATCGGCGCCTCCGGGTCGGTGTCGAGGCCCGGATAGTCGATCAGCGGCTCGACCGCGACGCCGCAGGCCGCATCCCCCGCCCGCATCAGCGGCGCCAGGGTGTCGGTGGCGTAGGCGATCGCCGCGGCCGCCAGCGCCCCGGCATCGTCCGCGCCGATCGCCCGGTACTCGAAGTCCACGCTGCAGGAATCCGGCACGATGTTGAGCGCCGTGCCGCCCCGGACCACGCTCGACAGGCCGGTGGTGTGCGGCACGTCGTAGAGCGGATCGCGGGCGCCGTCCCGGGCGAGCGACTCCGCGGACAGCCGGACATGCTCGATGAACCGGGCGGCGTATTCCACGGCGTTGACGCCCTGGGGCGCCAGGGCCGAGTGGCTGGCCTTGCCCCGGAAGGTGACGCGGGCCGCCGCCTTGCCCTTGTGGCCGACCACCACGTCCATCCCGGTGGGCTCGCCCACGAAGCAGCCGAGCGGCCGGGGCACGCGCTCCAGCATCCGGGCGATCAGCGGCCGCACCCCGAGGCAGCCCACCTCCTCGTCGTACGAGATCGCGAGGTGGATCGGGGTCGCGAGGTCCGCCGCGACCATCTCGGGCAGGAGCGCGAGGCAGACCGCCAGGAAGCCCTTCATGTCGGAGGTGCCGCGCCCGTAGAGCCGGCCCCCTCCTCCCGCAGGATGAACGGGTCCGACGACCAGGGCTGGCCGTCGGCCGGCACCACGTCGCTGTGGCCGGAGAGCACGTAGCCGGGGCGGTCCTCGAACGGGCCGACGCTGACCAGCAGCGCCGCCTTCAGGCCAGTCGGATCCGTCACCCGCTCCACCGCCGCGCCGTGGCCGCGGCAATAGGCCTCCGCCCAGTCGATCAGCGGCAGGTTCGAGCGGGCGCTCACCGTGTCGAACGCGATGAGCGTTCCGAGGAGCGCCACCGGATCGGGCGCGTCGGAGGGAGGCGGGGCGACGATCTGTGCGGGCTCGGTCATGGATGGCGCGTCATGGATGGGGTCCTGCAACCGCGCGAATCGTCCGGCGAGGGGATCCGGATTCGTACGGCGTTTTTGGGCGTTCCGGGGATCCGAGGCAACGCCCGGCCCGCCCGACGGGTCCCGCGGAACCGGAGGGGCGTGGGTGACGTAGCTGCCGGTGACGGCCCCTGAGGGCCGGTCCCCGTGGAGCCCGAACCATGCAAGCCGGTCCCGTCGCGATCCTCGCCGCCCTGCTGCCGGCGACGCTGCTGCTGGCCGTCCCGGCCGAGGCGCGCCCGAAGGCCGGGCGGCCGCATCACCGCACGGTATCCGACATGGACGGGACCCTTGCCCGGATGGCGGCGCGCGCGCGGCCGCACTGGCGGGTCTGGCAGCCGCCGCGGCCGCGCGCGCGGGTGTTCGCCCCGGCGACGCGGGAGCGGGTCGCCGCGCCCCCTTTCACGGGCTGGGGCTACGGCGGCACGATCCCCGGGGCCGCGCCCGGCTTCTGAACCACCCGGACGATCCATCCATGGGGATCGTTGGGGATCTTTGGTCGGGCGTCGGGAGCCGGCACCCCGATCCGCCTCGACCGAGGCCCGGCCGCCTGCCATGGTGCGGGCGATCGGGACAGCCTGAGACAGCCACGATGGTACCGGAGTTCCGCCTGGACGATCCGACCCCCGCGGATCCGCGCCGCCGGTGGTCCGCCCTCGCGCAGGAGGCGCGGAACGCCTGCTACGACAACACCCGCGCGGTGGCCGACAGCGCCGATCAGGTGGCCGCCCGGGATGCCGCCTCGGCGGCCTACCGGGCCGCGCATCCGGCCGGACTCGATGTGCCGTACGGCCCGGGCGCCCGCAACGCCCTCGACCTCTATCCGGCCCGGGACGGCGCGGCGCCCTGCCTGGTCTTCATCCACGGGGGCTACTGGCAGCGCGGCGCCCGGGAGCTGTTCGCCTGCTTCGCGCAGGGGCCGAACGCCGCCGGCTGGTCGGTGGCGATGGTCGGCTACACCCTGGCGCCGGAGGCGAGCCTCACCCGGATCGTGGCCGAGGTCGGCGCGGCCCTCGACTGGCTCGCCGCCCACGGGGCCGCCCACGGGATCCGCGGTCCCCTGGTCCTGTCGGGCTGGTCGGCGGGCGGCCTGCTGACCGCGATGCAGCTCGGCCACCCGGCGGTGGCGGCCGGCTTGGCGATCTCCGGCGTCTACGACCTCGCGCCGATCCGCGAGACCGATCTGAACGCCAAGCTGAACCTCACCGACGCGGAGGTGGAGACCCTGTCGCCCCTGCGCCTCCCGGTGGTGGCGAAGCCGCTCTGCATCGCCTACGGCTCCCGCGAATTGCCGGCCCTGATCCACGACGCCCGCAACCTGCACGCCCTGCGGGCGACGGCCCATGCGCCGGGCTGCCTGCTGCCGGTGCCCGAGGCCGAGCACTTCTCGGTGCTCGGCGCCCTGCGCCGGCCGGACGGGATCCTGGTCCGGGCGGCCCATGCCCTCCTCGGGGACTGACAGTCCGGGGCGATACGGGCACATCTGCAGCTCCCGGTAGACATTCGGCGGCCCCGCCGCCGCAGGGCTCGACGCGCTCGAGGCGCGACCGCTCGCCCTGTCGCGCGCCCACAACCTCCTGACCCGCGAGAGCTGGGCGCGCGCGGACCTGCGCCTGCCACCCGAGGAGGCGCTCGCGATGATCCTGCACGAATGTGCACCAACGCGGTCAAGCACGGCGCCCGCTCGATCCCGGGCGGGCGGCGCTGGCCTGGACCGTCGAGTCCGGTCCGGAGGCCTGCATCCTGCGGATGCGCTGGCGCGAAAGCGGCGGCCCCCCGTTCGTGCCCCCGTCGCGGAAGGGCTTCGGTACCCGCCTGCTGGAGCGGGGTTTTGCCGGGAACCGGAGCGCCCCGCGCGTACGAGGCGGCGGGGCTCGTCTACGGGGCGGTCAATCCCCTGCCCCCCGCCGGCCCCGCGCAGACCCGGCCGACGCCGCGTCCGCGTGCCGGGCGGCCCTGATCCCGGTCCTGCCCGACCCGCTCCCGCCCGATCGGCCGTCGATCCAGGGCCCTCCCGACATCGCCCCCGCCCCCACGCGGCGGGACGGCGGCCGCCCCTGGCGGCGGCCCGGCAGGACGCGATGCGCGCGTGTCGAAGACAGGTCCGTCTTTAATCCCGCCACTGAATTCGCGCCAGGACAAAGACGTGCGCAATCACACGAAGTAATTCAGCGGCGTGGATTAAAGCTTTCATCTCTGTAACGTGCTGAGACGCACACACTATTCCGAAACGTTTGACTAATGTGGACTTGTCGGCAGGGATGCGGTGTCCCTCGCCACACGTCGAACACGCGAGGAAACGCCATGACCCCGTCACGACATCTCCCGGTCCGCGGCACCACGGTCGGTCTCGCTCTGGGCCTCCTGACCGGCCTGCTCGGAATGCCCCTGGGGGCGCAGGCGGGCGAGGGCGGCGGCGGCAGCCGTCAGGCCGCCGGCGGCGGCCACATGAGTTCCTACATCAGCGATCCCCATCACGACCCGCGCTCGCTCTATTCGCAGCGCGCCGGGACCGGGCAGCTCCTCGGTGCGCCGATGCTTCACGACAGGGCGGGGGCGACGGTCGCGCGCGGCCGGATGGTCGACCCGCACTGGGCCTCCGGAACCGCCGCCCGCCACCGGATCCGGCGCTGAGACCGACAGCCCGGCTCCGGGCCGGCGGTTCGTCCTCCTCCGCCCGGCCCCGCCAGCCGGGCGCGCCATGATCCGCTTCGAGCGCCGCTCAGAACGCCCCCTTCCGCACGCTCCGTCCATCCTCTGACGGGCGCGGCCTGCGCGCATCGCCCGTCCCCGTTCCATCCTCCGGTTCACCCAGCGCTCAGGGTCCCCTTCATGAACTCCCTCATCCAGGGCATCGCCAGCTTCCAGGGCAGCGTCTTTCCCGGTCAGCGGCAGATGTACCAGCAGCTGGTGCGCGACGGTCAGCATCCCAGCGCGCTGATCATCGCCTGCGCGGATTCCCGGGTCTCGCCCGAGCACATCACCCAGGCGGGGCCGGGGGACCTGTTCGTCTGCCGCAACGCCGGCAACATCGTGCCCCCGGCCTCCGACGTGGTCGGCGGCGTCTCCTCGGCGATCGAGTACGCCGTGGTGGCGCTGGGCGTGCGCGACATCGTGGTCTGCGGCCATTCCGATTGCGGCGCCATGAAGGGACTGATGAACCGGGACCTGCTCAAGCGGATGCCCAGCGTCGCGGCCTGGCTGCGCCACGCCGAGGCCGCCGAGCGGATCGTCTGCGAGGCCTATCCCGAGGGGATGGACGCGCAGGCCCGACACCACGCCCTGGCCCTGGAGAACGTGGTGGTCCAGCTCGCCAACCTGCGCACCCATCCGAGCGTCGCCGCCGCCCTCGCCAAGGGTCCCTGCGGCTGCACGGCTGGTTCTTCGAGATCGAGA
Organism: Methylobacterium phyllosphaerae; assembly: GCA_050632685.1. GTDB lineage: Bacteria > Pseudomonadota > Alphaproteobacteria > Rhizobiales > Beijerinckiaceae > Methylobacterium > Methylobacterium phyllosphaerae_A. Next base: position 355,518 of record JBOEFT010000002.1, on the reverse strand, counting down.
CCGGCGCCCTCCTGGCCTATGACGGCGCGGGCGGGGCGCTTCCGGCCGATCGCCGGGTCCGACATGCCCGTGGCGCAGGATTCCTCCGCCGGCAGCCGCCTGCAGGCGGCCTGACCCATGCGGATCCCCAGCAGCCTGACCGCCGCCCTCGCCCCCGGGGGCGCCGTCCGGACGAACCTCGCCCGGGACCTGCCCGCCTCCGTGGTGGTCTTCCTGGCGGCGCTGCCCCTGTGCATGGGCATCGCCATCGCGTCCGGCGTGCCGCCGGAACGCGGCCTGATCACCGGCATCGTCGGCGGCATCGTGGTCGGCCTCATCGCGGGCTCGCCGCTCCAGGTCAGCGGACCCGCGGCGGGGCTCGCCGTGATCGTGTACGGGTTCGTGCAGGCGCACGGGCTCGACGCCCTCGGCCCGGTCCTGGTGGTGGCCGGCCTCGTCCAGCTCGCCGCCGGCGCCCTGCGGGTCGGCGGCTGGTTCCGGGCGATCTCGCCGGCCGTGGTGCACGGGATGCTGGCCGGCATCGGCATCCTGATCGTGCTCGCCCAGATCCACGTCCTGACCGACGCCCTCCCCAGGGCGAGCGGCCTCGACAACCTCGTGGCGATCCCGGCCGCGTTCTTCGACTTCGTCACCGGCGCGGGCGACCGCACCGGCGCCGTAATCGTCGGCGGGATCACCATCGCGGCGATGATCGCCTGGGAGCGGCTGCGCCCGGCGCGGCTCCGGCTCCTGCCCGGGGCGCTGGTCGGCGTGGTGGCGGGCTGCCTGGCGGCCGGTCTCGGGGATTTCGCCGTCAAGCGGGTGGCGGTGCCGGAGGCGCTGTTCTCCGGCCTCGCCCTGCCGGGGGCCGAGGCCTGGGCGCGGCTCGCGGAGGCCGAGATCCTGATCATGGCCCTGGTCATCGCGGTGATCGCCAGCGCCGAGAGCCTGCTGTCGGCGGCGGCCGTCGACCGGATGCATGACGGCCCGCGCACCCGCTTCGACCGGGAACTCGGCGCGCAGGGGATCGGCAACCTGATCTGCGGGCTCCTCGGTGCGCTGCCGATGACCGGGGTGATCGTGCGCTCCTCGGCCAACGTCCAAGCCGGGGCCGTGAGCCGGGCCGCCACGGTGATGCATGGCACCTGGATCCTGGCCTTCCTGCTCGTCCTGCCCTGGTTGCTCGCCCTGGTGCCGACCGCGAGCCTCGCCGGCATCCTGGTGGTCACCGGCTGGCGGCTGGCGAGCCCGGCCCATGCCCTGCACCTGCAGGCCCGCTACGGCTGGCTGACCGCGGCGATCTGGCTCGCCACGATGGCCACCGTGGTGGCGGTGGACCTGCTCACCGGCGTGCTCACCGGCCTCGCCCTGAGCCTCGTCCAGGCCCTGCCGAGCCTGCGCAAGGGCCGGCTCCGGATCGAGCACGCGGCGGCTCCGGAGGTGCCCGGCGTGCCGGAACTGCGGCTGTCGGGGGCGGCGACCTTCCTGCAGCTGCCGAGCCTCACGGCGGCCCTGGAGCGCACCCCCGCGGGCGGCGAGGTCCGCCTCGCCACCGACAACCTCACGGCGATCGACCACACCTGCCTGGAGATGATCGGCGATTGGGCGAGCCGGCGCAGCGCCGCCGGCAGCCGGATCGCCGTGGTCGGCGGCTCTGGCGTCCCCCACGACCGGCTCGCCGCCGCGGTGGCGGCGCCGGCCCGCTAGGGCTCGGACGCGGTCACCGCATCCCCGCGCGGGAGCCCTCGGTCCTTGTCGGTGCATCGATCTTCCAGACACCGCTGACGCCGTCGTTCGGATCGATGCACCAGGGCGCCCCGCGCCGGAGGGAAAGCCTCCCCGGCGCGGGGCCTGCCAGGACGGGGACTTCCGGGACGGGGACTTCCGGCGCGGAGCCCCGAGCCGGATCCCGGTCGGCCGGGTGGGACGCCTCCCCCGGTCCGTCCCGTCGCGAACCCGGGGCCGGCCCGATCTTCAAGAACGGTTAATCCTGAATCTTCGCGCGCCCTTAACGAGATGCGCGCCAGACTCGCCGAGACGGCAGGCCCGCTGCGCGGGATCGGCCGGCGGAATGCGTCTCGTCAGGAGCTTCGTCGATGATCAGGTTCCTCGCGGCCCCGGCCGCATGCCTGGTCCTGTGCGGCGCCGCAGCGGCACAGGACATGCCCGGCCTCGCGACCCTGAGCCCGCCCGAGGCGGCGCAGCCGGTGACGGCGAGCCCCGTCGCGCCGGCGCCGGACGGTGCCGTCCCGCCGGGATTGCGACTGGGGGCGGTTCCGGATCAGGCCGGGATCCGGCCCGAGCCCGCACGGACGCCGCCCGGCAGCCCCGCGCTCCGCAGCGCCACATCCGACGCCGTGCAGACGACCGCCAGCCTGAAGGCCCCGCCCGCAGCCCCCAAGCCGTGGTGCGCGCAGGAGCGGCGCGTCGGCACCGGTCTCGGGTTCTGCCTCGTCAACTGAGCGGTCGGCCCGGCCGGACCGGACTCGGCGGCCGGCTCAGGACGCCGCGTAGACCGTGACCTCGTCGAAGGTCTCGCCGGCCTCCGGCGCGTAGTCGAGGGAGGCCACGAGGAGCACCAGCACGGCCGCTCCGACGGCCGCGACGGCGAGCAGCCGCGTGATCTGCTCCGCATGCGCGCGGGCGGCGTGGATCACCGCGCAACCGAGCACGAAGGCGCAGACCTGCGTGGCCGGCATGGCAAGGGCCGTCGTCATCGCAACCTCCCGGTGATCCGCTGTCGCCGATCGCGTCCATGGCACCCCGCCCCGCCTGGGACGCGCCGATGCCCGGAAGCGGCCGGCGCCCCACCTGAACGACCGCAGCCAAGCAGGTTTCCGGCACCCCAACGACCCCAATATGGGGGAGACGGCGACCCGGCCCGGCGTCACGTCTTCGTGACCGGGCCGTTCCTCAGGCGCGCTCCGGATCCGACGAAGCCGGGGCGTAGGTGGCCTCGCCGACCCGGATCAGCAGCCCGCCCGGCCCGGCCCGCTTCCACAGGCGCGTGTTGAGGGCCGCCACCGGATCCCGACCGGGCAGGGTGAAGCCCTGCCCGACGAGGTCCTCCAGGATCTCGGACGCGTGCAGCGGCCGGCCCGCGCGGGCGATCGCGGCCGCGGCCGCCTCCACTACGGCCCGGCCGTAGCGGCGGGCGCCGGCGGCATCCTCCGTGAAGGCGATGGCCGGCGGGATCGGGACGCGGCCGCCGGAGGCTTCGGGCCGGGATCCGGCACGCGCCGCCCGAAGGGGTTCGGCCGCCCCCAGGCCGCGCGACGGGGCGCCCGCAGCGGCTCCGGACCGGACCTCCGGAACGCCCCGCTCCCGCCCTGCCGGAGCGTCGGCCAGATCCCCGGCAGGGTCAGAGGCAGGATCAGAGGCAGGAACCGGGGGCCGAGCGGAAACCGGGGCGGGATCCTGCCGCGCGTCGGACCCGGCGGCGGCCAGGCGGCGGCCGAGTTCGAGATAGAGCACGAGATCGGCGATCTCCCGATCGAGCGCCTCGCGCCGACGCCGCAAGGCGGCGAGCCGCGCCTCGATCTCGGATTCCGACAGACCCACAGGATGTTCCCTCCAAGAGAAGGGAATGTATAGCCGTGCTCGCCGACTTTGGGAATGAGGACGGTAGGGAATTTTCGTCCCGGGTCAGTGCACGCCGTGTTCCGTTCCCAACGCCTTATTCCTTCGAACGCTTCCGTATTCCCTTTGAGGCCGGCCGGGGCGGCACGAGCAGCGCACTCGGATCGGCCGGATGCAGGGTCAGGCCGCCCTCGTCGAGCACCAGCGGCAGCCGCGGAAAACCTCGCGCAGATGCGCCAGGTCCGCCTTGAACGCCTGCCGGAAGCTGCGGATCGAGGCATTCTCGGCGCCGAACTGCGCGTGGAGGTTGGCCCAGGTCAGGCGGAGCGGCCGCTGCAGCGCGCGCAGGCGGTAGCCGGTCCAGAACAGCAGATCGAGCTTGCGCGCCGAGCCCGAGAACGCTCGCGCCGCCCGCACGTCCACCGGCAGGGCGTGCCGGATCAGGGTCTCGTAGAATTCCGGGTCGAACCGCACCGTGCGCCCCCCTCGTCATCCCCCTCCCCGGCGCGGGGGCGCCACAGTTCGAGGCTGCGGAACGGCGGGACGTTGAGGGTGGTGGCGCTGTCGCGCCCGTCCCAGAGGCCGATCTGCATGGAGCAGGCGGCCAGCCGGTTCAACTGTTCCTTGAACTGCCGGATGGTGCCGCGCTCGCCCCCCGTGACCGCGAAGCCCATCTCGCGCATGAAGCCCGACAGGGTCTCGGCGACCTTCACGGTGGGGCTGCGCTGGCGGACGGCCTCGGTGCAGAGGTGCAGGAGTACCAGCCGGGCCTTCGGGCCGAAGGGCAGACCCTGGGCCTCGAAGGCACCGGTGACCGGATCCTTGATCCGGCCCGCGATCAGGCTGAGGGAGTTGCGCCCGTAGCTGCGGGAGAACTCGCGCACCGGCCCGGGGTCGCGGTAGGGCAGGCCGCACAGCGCCAGAACCGAGTGGATGTGCTGGAGGCTCGACGGGAGCGCCGGCTCGTTCTCGATCACGAGGCGCACCGCGTCCCGTCGGCGCTGGTCCCGCGACAGGCCGGCCCGACGGCTTTCCTCCTCGCCGAGGAGGGCGGCCTGGGCGTCGCGCTCGCGCTGGCGGTGCAGCACATGCTCGACGATCTGGGCGAACAGGAAGCCGCCCCGCGCCGCCTCGACCTCGGCCAGCAGGTCCGGGGCGTGGATCCCGGCGATCTTCTCCTCGATGCTCATCGCCCCTCGGCCCGCCGCGCATGGGCGCGTCCCGCCGGTGAACGGACGGGTGGCCCGATCCTGCCATGCCACGATTCGGCCGCCATGGCCCCGGGCCGAGCGGGCTTGTCCCGGCAATCCACGCTTCCCGCGGCGGGTCACGGAGATGCGCGCAGGGACCCGCCGCGGGGAAGCGCGCAGAGTCCGATACGACCCGGCGCCGCCCCACCGACCGACGCAGAGTCCGATACGGCCGGCCGGGCGTGTTCCGTCCCCGTTATCCACCGGCCTCGACCCGAATCCGCGCCGAATTCGATACGCCGCACCGCAGACTCCGATACGCGAACCGGTCGACCCGACGCAGATTCCAATACGCGCCAGCGCAGAGTTCGATGCGGCAGCACGCAGAATCGAATGCGCAAACCTCACCCAAAGCTCTGATCCCGCAATGAATTCTGCCACACCATATAACCTGCTGAACTGACTCTCTGAAAGATTCCTACAGATAACTTTCCTAGTCCGTTGGCGGACGTTCGTTCTGACGAACGAACCGGAGCCAGCCTGGGATGCACAGGCAGGAATGGGAATATTCAGTCGTTGTCCACATTCCCATACGGAATCGTCCGCTCGCGCGTCGACGCTCGATTGGGCGCCGCGGGCGCGCAACCCTGCAGCGACAGGACCCGCGATGCCCGCTTGACGCGGGCGATGCCGCCCGGTTTGTCGGGTTCTTCCGAGTGGACTTTCAGAGAAGCGTGCGCCGATGCCCCCCGTCCCGATCGCGTCCCGATGACCGACCGCCGCGACGACGACCGGCCGCCCGCGGGTCGATTCTCCAAGCACCGCCCGCCCGGCGCCCGGCGCCCGGGTCCCCGGTCCGGCCACAGGCCGGATGCGGCCCGCCACCCCCGGGAGGGCGGCGGCGACGGCCCGACGGTGCTCTACGGCTGGCATCCCGTGGTCCAGGCCCTGGGCAACGCGGCGCGGGGCCTGCACCGGCTGCTCGCCACCGAGAACGCGGTCGCGCGGCTGGAGGCCGAGTTCGGCGGCGCCGTGCGGATCACACCGGAGCTGGTGCGGCCGAGCGATATCGGCCGCCTCCTCGGCCCGGACGCCGTCCACCAGGGCCTGTACCTGGAGGCCGAGCCCCTGCCCGCCCCCGGCCTCGACGACCTGCCCGCCGATGCGCTGCTGCTGGCGCTCGACCAGATCACCGACCCGCACAATGTCGGCGCGATCGTGCGCACCGCCGCGGCCTTCGGGGTGGCCGGGATCGTCACCACGGCGCGCCACGCGCCGGGCGCCACCGGGGTCCTGGCGAAATCCGCCTCCGGCGGCCTGGAGCACGTGCCGTTCGTGACCGTCCGGGATCTCGCCGAGGCCCTGATCGCCCTCGGCGAGCGCGGCTTTACCCGGGTCGGCCTCGATTCCGACGCGCCGGAGAGCCTCGACGCGCTGACGGTCGCCCGGCCGCTGGTGATCGTGCTGGGCGCCGAGGGCAAGGGCCTGCGCGAGCGGACCCGGGGCTGCTGCGACGTCCTGGCCCGGATTCCGTTCTCGGGGGCGATCCGCAGCCTCAACGTCTCGAACGCGGCCGCCATCACCCTCTACGCCCTCGGCCGGTCCGGGGGCTGAGGCGCGATCCGGACACGTTCGGAAACGCGAAGCCGGCGCCGGAAGCCGTTCTCCCATCTAGGCGATCTCCGCGCCTTGCCGTACAGTGGCCGGTGAGGGGGCGTAGGCTGGAAGGCTGCGCCGGATGCTGGACGATGCGTTTACCTACGGCGGCTGGGCCTTCAGCCTGCTCGCCGTCGGCGTGTGGATGTGGCTCGCACGGCGGGCCTTCCCGAGCTTCGAAACCTTCGTAAGGGGCTTCGACGACGAATTGCAGCTGGGCGCCAGCCCGGAGGAGCGCGCGCGCAGCGCGCGCTGGCATCAGGTCCGCCAGGCCGCCATGGCCCTGACGGCCGTCGCGGCCCTGTGCCTGTCGATCGGGTTCGCGATTCCCGACTGAGCCCGCCGATCCGGCAGCGGGGCGGACGGGCCGGCGCCGGCCCTGAACGCCGGGGCCGCTCGCCGCGGGGCGTCCCTGTTCCGGAGGCCCGGCGTGCTGTACCGGATCCGCCGAGCCGCCCCGGAACCGTCCGGGCGCGGCGGGAGACAGCCAGCCGTGCCGCCATCCGCCGAACGTCCGGCCGCCCCCTCTCCCGGGTCCGCGCGGCCCGGCGCCTCCCGACATCGCGGCGCGCCTGGAGCGGCTGCCCATGTCGGGCTACCAGCGCAGGATCTTCGCGATCATCGCCTCGGCGTGGCTCGTCGACCAGATCGACGTCGCCCTCCTGACCTTCCTGCTCGGCGCCATCGTGGCGGCGTTCGGCCTGACGCCGACCGAGGCCGGCCAGCTGGCCGCCATGACCTTCGCGGGCCAGCTCGTCGGCAACGTCCTCGCGGGCACCGCCTCCGACCGGTTCGGCCGCAGGGCGGTGTTCCAGGTCACCATGGTGGTCTGGGGCCTGGCGAGCCTCGCGGCGGCCGCCGCCTGGAGCCTGCCCGTGCTGATGGCCTGCCGGTTCCTGATCGGGGTCGGCGTCGGCGGCGAGGCGCCGGTGGCCCAGGCGATGGTCTCGGAGATCGTCCCCGCGCAGGTCCGCGGCAAGTACATCGCGATCCTGGAGGGGTTCTGGGCGGTCGGCTACGTCCTGTCGGGGGCGATCAGCTTCTTCGTGCTGCCCTATCTCGGCTGGCGCTGGGCCTTCGTGGTGGTCGGCCTGCTGTCCCTCGTGGTCCTGGCCGTGCGCCGGTCCATGCCGGAATCGCCGCGCTGGCTCGCCGAGGCGGGCCGCGCCGCCGAGGCCGACGCCGTGATGACCCGGATGGAGCGCGCCGTGGAGCGGGCCACGGGACGGCCCCTGCCCCCGATTGCGCCCGGCCCGGTCGCTGACGCCGCGCCCGGCCCGCGGCGCGGCGCCGTCGCGACCCTGTTCGCGCCCGAATACCGCCTGCGCACCGTGATGGCCTTCGGCCTGTGGTTCTTCGCGCTGATCGGATTCTTCGGGCTCAACTCCTGGATCGCCGTGCTGCTCAAGGAGCGCGGCTTCTCCATCGTCGGCTCGGTGGGCTTCGTCACCCTGATCACCCTGGGGGGCATCCCGGGCTTCGCCGCGGCGGCCCTGCTGCTGGAGCGGGTCGGCCGCAAGCCGACCACGGCCCTGTTCCTCGTCTGCGCGGCGGCGTCGGCCTACCTGTACGGCAACGCCGTCGGCGAGACCTGGCTGTTCGTCTCCGGCTTCGTGATGCAGCTGTTCATGTTCGGCATGTGGAGCTGCCTCTACGCCTACACGCCGGAGCTGTATCCGACCCGAGCCCGCGCCACGGGGGCCGGCTTCGCCTCGGCCTTCGGGCGGATCGGCGCGATCCTGGGACCGATGATCGTGCCGGTGCTCGTGCGCGACCACGGCCCGGCCGCGGCCTTCCAGGTCGGCGCGGGCGGCTTCCTGATCGCCGCCCTGCTGGTCGTCACCCTCGGGGTCGAGACCCGCGGCAAGGTGCTGGAAGCCGTCTCGCACTGAGACGCGTCCGGATCCGGACGGTCGGAACGCGCGCGGTGGGTGCGGCGCGAAGCCGTGCCGTCGGGCGCCGCCCGATGCATCCGGGCGCCCGCCCGATCGTCCGCCGAAGCGCCGGGGCCCTTTGGAAATCCGGGACGTGCCGGTAGACAGGACGACACCTCTCGAACGCACCGGAGAATCACAAGACCATGCCCGTCGTGGACATGCGCAGCCGTCCGACCTTCCTGCACAGGTTCTTCGGCGCCGAGGCTGGCACGCCGGAATTCGGCGTCGCGCGCTGGCTGAACGCACGGGTCGGCAGCCGGGAGGTCGAGCACTTCACCCGCGGTGCGACGATCGAGGGCTTCCGCGCCGAGATGGACGGGGCCGGGATCGACGTCGCCGTGATGGTGGCCCGCTCGGTCCCGGGGGTGCGGGTCTCGAACGACGCCCTCGCGGCGGTGGCCCGGCACGACCCGAAGCGCCTCGTCGGGATCGCCTCGGTCGATCCGGTCAAGCTCGGCCGCAAGGCCGCCCTGGCGGAGGCGACGCGCGCCGTGACCGAACTCGGCTTCAGGGGGATCAACCTGGATGCCGGCTTCTACCGGGAGGCGATGAAGGCCGACGACGCGCGGCTGCTGCCGCTCTACGCCCTGTGCGAGGACCTCAAGGTCCCGGCCTTCGTGATGTCGGGTCCGACGACCCCGGACCTGCGCCTCAACGACCCCTGGCGGTGGACCGGGTCGCCAAGGCCTTCCCGAGCCTGCCGATCGTGTGCTGCCACGGGTTCTACCCGAACGTCGCCGAGATGGTGACCGTGGCCTTCCGCAACGCCAACGTCTTCGTCTCGCCCGACATGTACACCTTCGCGCCCGGCGGCAATCTCTACGTCGAGGCGGCGAACGGCTTCATGAAGGACCAGTTCCTGTTCGGCTCCTCGTTCCCGTTCCGGCCGATGGGCCAGGGCGTGGCCGATTTCCGCGCCCTCCGGGCTCTCCGAGGAGGCCCTGGAGGCCGCCCTCTGGCGCAACGCCGACCGGCTCCTCGGTCTCGGGCTGGCGTAGGAAGCCCGGATGCGGAGGTCGGGACCCTCCGCGGGTGCAGCTCGATGGTCGGCCTTCGACCGATGTCGGGGCTCCGCCCCGACATCCCGCCAAAGGGCATGCCCTTTGGGAACCCCTTTCTCAGGCGGCCCGGACCCGGGCCAGGAAGCCCTCGACCGCCCCGCGCAGATCGCCCGCCTGACGGGAGAGGTCGGCCGCCGCCCGCAGCACCTGGGCCGAGCCCTGGCTCGCCGTGCCGGCCGCCGTGCCGACGCCCGCCATGTGGCCCGACACGCCCCGGGTGTCCTGCGAGGTCTGCGCGGTGGTCCGGGCGATCTCGGCGGTCGCCGCCCCCTGCTGCTCCACCATGGCGGCGATCTCGGCGCCGATCCGGGCGAGGGTGCGGATCACCTCGGTGATGCCGCCGATCGAGCGGACCGAGGCCTCGGTCGATCCGGTGATCTCCGCGACCTTGGCGGCGATCTCCCCGGTGGCGCGCCCCGTCTGCTCGGCGAGGTGCTTGACCTCGGCGGCCACCACCGCGAAGCCCTGGCCCGCCTCGCCGGCCCGGGCCGCCTCGATCGTCGCGTTGAGCGCCAGGAGGTTCGTCTGGCCGGCGATCTGCGAGATCATCGCGACGATCTCCCCGATGCTGCCCGCCGCCTGGGCGAGGCGCTGCACCTCCCCGGCCATCCCGTCGGCGTCCCGGGTAGCGGCGGCGGCGAGGTCGGCCGAGGCCCCGACCTGCACGCCGATCTCCCGGACCGAGGCGGTGAGTTCCTCGGTGGCCGCCGCCACCGTGTCGGCCGAGCGGGCGGCGGATTCCGCGGATCCGGCCACCGCGCGGCTGAGATCGGTCGTGTCCTGGGCGGCCCGGGCCATGCCGTGCGCGGAGGCCTCCAGCTGGGCCGCCGCCGCCGACACCGCCTCCACGATGCCGCCGACCTGGCGCTCGAAGCTGTCGGCGAGGCCGAGCGCGGCCGCGCGCTGGGCGGCGCCGGTCTCCGCGGCGAGCCGGTCCTGCGCGGCCCGGGCCGCCCGCCGCTCGGCGACGCTGTCGCGGAAGGCGACCGCGGCGGCGGCGATCGCCTGCACCTCGCGGGGGCCGCCGGACGGGACCGCGAGATCGGCTGTCTCCCCGTCCCGGCCGATCGCCGTCAGTACCTGCGCCATCCGGGCGAGGGGCCGGGCGATCGCCGTGCCGATCCAGGCCGCGAGGCCGGCCGACAGGGCGAACAGGGCGAGCCCCCGGCGACCCAGATGGTCAGCATCCGGTCGGCCTGGGCGCGCACGGCGCCGGCCGCGGCTACGAGGTCTGCGGTGAGCCGGTCCTCCACGCCCTTCAGGGCATCGATCCGCTGGGTGGCGAGACGGAACCAGCCGGGCGCGTCGCGGAAGGCCAGCGCCGTGCCCGGCATCGTCTCCTGGGCGGCCGTGCGCAGGCGCGCGATCTCCCGGGCCGGCTCGGTCGCCTCCGCGGCGTCGAGCAGAGCCCCTGCCCCGCCGCGGCCCCGGCCCGGAACAGGCCCGCATAGGTCGCCTGATCGGCCGCCAGCGTGGCGAGCCGGCGGGCGCCGGCGAGGTCCAGGCTGCCGGAGGCGAAGGCCGCCGAGGCGGCGGCGCGCTCCTGCCCGGCCGCCTCCTTGAGCGCCAGGAAGGCCGCGTAGGCACTCGCCCGGGCGGCGAGGCCGGCCTCGTCGATCACCCCGCCCATCGCCCGCACGAGGCCGAGCCCCTCGCCGATCAGCCCGGTGTAGAAGCCCGCCGCCTGCGGCGCGCTCGAGCCGAGGGCGTCCACCGCCCGGCGCTGGGCCGCGAGCCCGGCGAGCGCCCGCGTGAAGCCCGCCCCGCGCGCCGCGAAGGCGGGGCCGAAACCCGTGGCGGCCGCCATGGCCTCGGGCAGGCCGGCGAGGGCCGCGTCGGTGCGCCCGCGCTGGGCCGCGAGTTCCGGCCCGAACTGCGCGCCTGCCGCCCCCAGGAACAGGCTGGAGGCGCCGCGCTCGCGCTGGGCCTCGTGCACGAAGGCACTGATCCGCGAGGCGAGGCCGACCAGGCTCTCGACCCGGTCCATCTCGGCGCGCCGCGCCCATTGATCGGAGGCGGCCAAGCCTGCCGCCCCCGCGAAGGCGAGGCAGGGAGCGAGCGCCACCGCCAGGATGCGGGCGCGGAGCGAGGAAAGCACGGGCATCGGAAGATCGGGAACTGTCCGGACGGAAACAATGCACCATCCGGGCAAGATATAAAGATTGAGTTAGGGTCTTCCGAGCCGATGCGGTGCCATTCTGCTCGATCAGAAGGCAGTCTGTGCCGGTTCTGCCGTCTCGGCGTGCAAGTCACCCAGGTTTTCAGGACGCGGATAAAAGGCTCTCAAGAGCGCCCGCGCCCTGTCAGGCTGTATTTCACCTTCGAAGGGACTTGGGCCTAGACTTTCCGCGTGATCAGCCTGTCCGCCTCCATTTCGTGCCGCGGGCTGGTGAGCCTGCTCTGGATCACGCCGGTCAGCCGCCGCCGGCCTGCGTCGAACCGCAGGGTCCCCTCCCCAGGCGGTCGAGACCCACGCCTGTCCCGTGCTGTCGATGTCCCGGAGGGCCGCCGCGGCGGCGCAGCCGGGGCTGCGGGCGCCGATATGGCGGCGGGTGCGGGGCATGGCGACGGCGCCGACGGTATCCTGCCCGGCACGATCGTCTGATGCGCGGACTTGCGGCGCGTGAAGACGGGCGGCATCTCCCGGACGGCAAGCCAGAGGAGGCCGCGATGCGCGCCGTCGGATACCGCAAGTCCCTGCCGATCACCGATCCCGAAGCCCTGGTCGATTGCGACCTGCCGCAGCCCGAGCCCGGCCCGCGCGACCTGCTGGTGAAGGTCGAGGCGGTCTCGGTGAACCCTGTCGACACCAAGGTTCGGCGCCGGGCCGAGCCGGAGACCGGCGGCGTCAAGGTGCTGGGCTGGGACGCGGCCGGCACCGTCGTCGCCGCGGGCGCGGACGTCGAGGGCTTCTCCGAGGGCGACGCCGTGTTCTACGCGGGCGACCTCACCCGGCCGGGGACGAACGCCGCATACCATTGCGTCGACGCCCGCATCGTCGGCCACAAGCCGACATCGCTGGACTGGGCGCAGGCCGCCGCCCTGCCGCTCACCGCGATCACCGCCTGGGAGGCCCTGTTCGACCGTCTCGACACGGACAAGCCGGTCCCGGGCGCCGCCCCGGCGATCCTGATCGTCGGCGGTGCCGGGGGCGTCGGCTCGGTGGCGATCCAGCTCGCCCGGGCGCTCACCGACCTCACCGTGATCGCCACCGCGTCGCGGCCCGAGACGGCGCACTGGTGCCGGGACCTCGGCGCCCACCACGTGGTCGACCATTCCCGGCCCCTCGCCGGCGAAGTGGCGGCCCTGGGCCTCGGCGCGCCGGGTCTGGTCTTCTCCACGACCAACACCGACGCGCACCTCGCCGCGATCGTCGACCTCATCGCCCCCCAGGGCCGCCTCGCCCTGATCGACGATCCGGAGCACCTCGATGTCGGGCTCCTCAAGCGCAAGAGCCTGTCGCTGCACTGGGAGTTCATGTTCACCCGGTCGATGTTCGCCACCGCCGACATCGCCGCCCAGGGCGCGCTCCTCGACGAGATCGCTCGCCTCGTTGACGCGGGCCGCCTGCGCACCACCCTGGGAGAGCATTACGGGCGGATCGATGCCGCGAACCTGCGGCGTGCCCATGCCCTGATTGAGAGCGGGCGGGCCAAGGGCAAGATCGTGCTCGCAGGGTTTTCGGATTGAGGAGGACGCGATGGCGGAGGCAGGGACCGGCATCTTCGACGTGGCGGCGCTGGCGGCGGCCCTGCCCGACAGCGCCCAGACCCTCTTGGTCGACACCTACCTGACCGACCGGGCGGCGGCGAGCGCCCGGGTGTTCCGGGTCTACCGGCCGACCCCGCCGCACTACCACGCCACCTGCGACGAGTACCTGTACTGCCTGTCGGGACGGGGCACGTTCTGGATGGGCGACCCCGCTTCGGTGGCCCCGTTCGGCCCCGGCCAGCTGCTGGTCTTCGAGAAGGGCACGGTCCACGCGATGCCGGAGATCGAGTCCGGCGCGCCGGTGACCTTCCTGTCGATCGACACGCCCCGGCGGGCGCCGACCGACATCGTCTTCGTGAACCCGGAGGACGGCAGCCCCGCGACCTTCCTGGCGCGCAACGCCGAGGCGTGAGCCTCATACCCGCAGGGACCGCCCGGTCGCCGCCACGCCGAGGAGCAGGGCCGCCACGAGCAAGAACGCCGCGGGCAGGCCGAGCGCCTGCGCCACGAATCCGATCAGGGCCGGCCCCGCCAGCACCCCGGCATAGCCCAGCGTCGTCACCGCCGGCACCGCGACGCGCGCGGGGATCGCGGTCTGGCGGCCCGCTGCCGTGAACAGGACCGGGACGATGTTGGCGCAGCCCGCCCCGACCAGGGCGTAGCCGGCGAGCGCCGCCTCCCAGGCCGGAACGACGACCGAGAGCGCCAGCCCGGCCGCCGCCAGCAGGCCGCCGAGGATCACCACGCGCCGCCGGCCGAGCCGGGCCACGACCCGGTCACCGGTCAGCCGACCGGCGGTCATGGTGACCGAGAAGGCCGCGTAGCCGAGGGCCGCCCAGGCCGGGTCGAGCCCGCGCTGCTGGATCAGGAACACCGCGCTCCAGTCGAGGGCCGAGCCCTCGGTGAGGAACACGACGAAGCAGAGCAGGCCCAGAACCAGTACCGGGCCGCGGGGCAGCGCGAAGGCGGGGCCGCCCCCGCCCCGCTCCCCATCCAGGATGCCGGGCCAAGCCGCCGCGAACAGGACCGCGATCCCGCCGGCCAGGATCAGCACGCTCCAGCCCGCGCCGATCCCGCTGGCCAGCAGGCCGCTGGCGAGCAGCGCCCCGAGGATGCAGCCGAGGCTGTAGAGGCCGTGGAAACCCGACATCATCGGCCGCCCGCCGGCGCGCTCCACGACCACCGCCTGCAGGTTCATGACGCAGTCCACCGCCCCCATCCCGGCCCCGAACAGCAGCAGCGCCAGGGTGAGCGGCACGAGCCCCGCGCCCACTGCCAGAACCGGCAGGGCGAGGCCGATCGCCCCCGTCCCGGCGAGCAGGACCGGCCGGTAGCCGAGCCGCTCCGCCGCCGCCCCGGCGCCCGGCATCGCCAGGAGCGAGCCGATGCCGAAGGTGAGGAGCAGCAGCCCAAGCCCCGCCGCGTCGAGGCCGGCGCGCGCCTTCACCAGCGGCACCACCGGCGCCCAGGTGGCGTTGGCGATGCCGACGATCAGGAACAGGAGCCGCGTGGACAGCCGCCGCTGGGCTGCGGCCCGGTCGTCGGCCGCGCGGAGGGCGGCCGGGTCGGTCAGGTCGAGCGCTGGCATCGGCACCGGTCGGCGGGAAGGGGTCTGAGGGCGGGCCTCGGCGACGTGGGGCCTGGACGCCCGCGGTGCAACACCGGCCCGTCGTCGCGCGCGCAGCGCAGCCATCGAGGGCGGCGCTGCCGCGATCCGTGCGCGATCCGTGTGGCGCCCCGGGATCGCCTCGCCGCGCGCGCCGGTACGGAAGCCGATCCACGGGTGGTTGTCGTCGTACGCGTTTCGTTCTAGCAAGGGCGGTGCATGACGGGCCTGCGTCCCGCCGGCCCCACCTTGCCGTCGGCCCCCTCGGGCTCGACATGTGTCGGAGCCGCGGCTGGCCCGCGCGCGAATCCGATCCGGACTCCGATCCGACTGCGTCGACGCCTCGAAAGACCGCCGCCCTCATGGCCAAAGCCCAAGCTGGAAGTCGTGCCGCAAGCCGCGCCGGCGCCGCCCAAGCCAGTCCCATCGCCACGCCGAAATCCGCCGCCAAGACGAAACCGAAGGCCACGGCTCCGAAGCCGGAGGCCCCCGTCGCCCCCGAGCCGGTCCAGCCCAAGCCGCATCGCGCGAAGGCCGGACAAGCGGCCCGGTCGGAGGAGGCCGCCCGCGACGCCAAGCTGGAGGCCCTGTTCGACGCCGCCCCCACCCCGGCCGATGACCGGCGGGTCATCGCCATCCGCGGCGCCCGGGAGCACAATCTCAAGAACGTCGACCTGACCATCCCCCGGGACAAGCTCGTGGTGTTCACCGGGCTCTCGGGCTCGGGCAAGTCGTCGCTTGCCTTCGACACGATCTACGCCGAGGGGCAGCGCCGCTACGTCGAGTCCCTCTCGGCCTATGCCCGCCAGTTCCTGGAGATGATGTCCAAGCCCGACGTCGACCAGATCGACGGGCTGTCGCCGGCCATCTCCATCGAGCAGAAGACCACCTCGAAAAATCCCCGCTCCACCGTGGGGACGGTCACCGAGATCTACGACTACATGCGCCTGCTCTGGGCGCGGGTCGGCATCCCCTACTCGCCGGCCACCGGCCTGCCGATCGAGAGCCAGACCGTCCAGCAGATGGTCGACCGGGTGCTGGAACTGCCGGAGAAGACCCGTCTCTACCTGCTGGCGCCCGTGGTCCGCGGCCGCAAGGGTGAGTACCGCAAGGAAATCGCCGAATACCAAAAGAAAGGTTTTCAGCGGTTGCGCGTCAACGGCGAGTACTACGCCATCGACGACGTGCCCAAGCTCGACAAGAAATTCAAGCACGACATCGACGTGGTGGTCGACCGGATCGTGGTCCGGGCCGACATCGCCGCGCGGCTGGCCGATTCCTTCGAGACCGCGCTGGAACTCGCCGACGGCATCAGCGAGATCGTCTTCGCCGACGCCCCCGAGGGCGAGACGCCCCGGACCATCACCTTCTCGTCGCGCTTCGCCTGCCCGGTCTCGGGCTTCACCATCGCGGAGATCGAGCCGCGGCTGTTCTCGTTCAACAACCCGTTCGGCGCCTGCCCGACCTGCAGCGGCATCGGCCACGAGATGCGGATCGACCCCGAGCTGGTGATCTCGGACCCCGCGCTCAGCTTGAAGCGCGGCGCGGTCGGCCCCTGGGCGAAGTCGACCTCGCCCTATTACGGCCAGACCCTCGACGCGCTCGCCGAGCATTTCGGCTTCAAGACCGGCGTACCCTGGCAGAGCCTGTCGGAGACGGCCCGCGCCATCGTGCTGTACGGCTCGGGCCAGCAGGCGGTGCGGTTCGCCTATGACGACGGGTTGCGCAAGTACACGGTCAACAAGCCGTTCGAGGGCGTGATCCCGAACCTGGAGCGCCGCTACAAGGAGAGCGACTCGGACGCCGTGCGCGAGGAGATCGGGCGCTTCATGAGCGAGACGCCCTGCGCCGCCTGCGGCGGCAAGCGGCTGAAGCCCGAGGCTTTGGCCGTGAAGGTCGCCATGGCGGACATCGCCGACGTGACCGCCCTGTCGGTCTCCGAGGCTCACCGCTGGTTCTCCGAGCTGCCCGAGAAGCTGACGGCGAAGCAGAACGCCATCGCGGTCCGGATCCTGAAAGAGATTCGCGACCGGCTGAGCTTCCTGGTGGATGTCGGCCTCGAATACCTGACGCTCGCCCGCGGCTCCGGCTCGCTCTCGGGCGGCGAGAGCCAGCGCATCCGGTTGGCCTCGCAGATCGGCTCCGGCCTCACCGGCGTGCTCTACGTGCTGGACGAGCCCTCGATCGGGCTGCACCAGCGCGACAACGAGCGGCTGCTCGGCACGCTCAAGCGCCTGCGCGACCTCGGCAACTCGGTGATCGTGGTCGAGCACGACGAGGACGCGATCCTGCAGGCCGACTATGTGGTCGATGTCGGCCCGGGGGCCGGCATCCACGGCGGCGAGATCATCGCGCAGGGCACCCCCGCCGAGGTGCTGGCCAACCCGGCCTCCCTCACGGCCAAGTACCTCACGGGCGCCATGGCGGTGCGCACGCCGACCACCCGCCGCAAGGGCCGGAAGGGCAAGCTCGGGCTGTTCGGCGCCCGGGGCAACAATCTCAAGGACGTCGACGTCGAGATCCCGCTCGGCACCTTCACGTGCATCACCGGCGTCTCGGGCGGCGGCAAGTCGACCCTGGTGATCGACACCCTCTACAAGGCCATCGCCAAGAAGCTGAACGGCGCCCTGGAGCACCCGGCGCCCTACGGACGGCTGGAGGGGCTGGAGCATCTCGACAAGGTCATCGACATCGACCAGTCGCCGATCGGTCGCACCCCGCGCTCGAACCCCGCCACCTATATCGGCGCCTTCACGCCGATCCGCGACTGGTTCGCCGGCCTCCCCGAGGCCAAGGCCCGCGGCTACCAGCCCGGCCGCTTCTCGTTCAACGTGAAGGGCGGGCGCTGCGAGGCCTGCTCGGGCGACGGCGTCATCAAGATCGAGATGCACTTCCTGCCGGACGTCTACGTCACCTGCGACGTCTGCAAGGGCAAGCGCTACGACCGCGAGACCCTGGAGGTGAAGTACCGGGGCAAGTCGATTGCCGACGTGCTCGACTCCACCGTCGAGGAGGCGGCCGAGCTGTTCAAGGCGGTGCCGGCGATCCGCGACAAGCTCGAGACCCTCAAGCGGGTCGGCCTGCACTACGTCCATGTCGGCCAGCAGGCCACGACCCTGTCGGGGGGCGAGGCGCAGCGGGTGAAGCTCTCCAAGGAGCTGTCGAAGCGCGCCACCGGCCGCACCCTCTACATCCTCGACGAGCCGACCACCGGCCTGCACTTCCACGACGTCGCCAAGCTCATGGATGTGCTCCACGAACTGGTCGACCAGGGCAACACCGTGGTGGTGATCGAGCACAACCTCGAAGTGATCAAGACCGCCGACTGGGTGATCGACATGGGTCCCGAGGGCGGCGACGGCGGCGGCCGGCTGGTGGCGCAGGGCACGCCGGAGGAGATCGCCCGCTCCAAGGCCAGCCATACCGGCCGGTTCCTGCGCGAGGTGCTGGAGCGGCGCCCCGCCGCGCCGCCGCGCCGAAGCCGCGCCGCGGAGTAGCGACCCGGCCGGCTGGAGCCCGCGCGAATCCGGTCGCCCGGACAGAGGCGGCGCGAATCCACCGGCACCGGGGCGGCAGTTTCTGCCGGGTGCCCTCCGGAACGCGCCGGCGCGAGCGGTGATTCGAGCCCCGCGGCGCCGGACCGGACCGGTTGCGGGCCGGTCCGGCGCCAGATCCCGGCCCGCGCGTCCGGACCGCGGACTTTCCCGATCACCCCCGGGGGCTTGCCGGATTCTCCCACGATCCGGCGCGACAACAGCTTGACCATTCAACGATATTTTGCCGGGCGCCCCGTTTGGCCGATGCCTGGGGACAGTGTTGCATCGCCGCAAAAATGCGGCTTTTGCGCAACGGTTCGGCCGGTTGTGGCGTTTCGGCGAGCATTCCACTGTCTTTCCGCAGGTCTCTGTAGAATAGTCGCAGACGTTGAGACGGGCAGGCTCCGTGGGGGCGCTCGGTAGGTCCAAAGCCGGCAGCCGCGATAGGCGAGCAGACCGGCAGGGAAGTGCCGAATGCGGGACGGAAGCCGTGTGACCTTGGGAAGGAATGAGAAAATGATGAAGAACTGGCTCGCGGCCGGCACGGTCGCGCTCACGGTCGGCATGACCTCGACGATCGCGCAGGCGCAGACCACGACGGTTCCGGGCGAGCAGGTCGGCCTCGCGGTCGGTGCGCCGCTGCCGGAAGGCCTCTATGCCATCAACACGTTCACCTACCGCCGCACCGACGGCCGGAACGACGCCGACACGGCCGTCAACATCCCGGTCTTGGTCTGGTCAACCCCGCTGGTGCCGTTCGGCGGTCGCGTCGAGTTGCTCGTGGCGCCCCCGACCGTGTTCGTCTTCACCCGCAACCCGGCTGGCGTGCGCAACCGGGACATCTCGATCAACGTCGGTACCTTCGTCGGCGGCATCTGGGCGTTCGACCTCGGCAGCAACTTCGGCGTCAGCCTGCTCGGCGGCGTGTACCTGAACGACCTCAACGGCGACCGCGGCTCGATCAATGGCGGCGTCGTCAATGGTCAAGTGGTCGGCACTCCGGTTCTGCCGCAGCTTTCCTCCAACACCTACCGCTTCGGCGTTGCCGGCAGCTACACCGGTGACGGTTGGAACATCACCGGTAACCTGACCGCCAACATCTACGACTCGCCCGGCCGCTTCCCGGGTCAGGTCGGCGCCGCCATTGGTCCGATCAATCTCTCGAACTCGCTGAACTTCGACCTCACCGCGACGAAGAAGTTCGGCAACTTCGAGATCGGTCCGGTTGCCTACGGAACCTACAACTTCGACATCAGCCAGTTCAGCGCGGCAGCCGGCAACCGCGGCCGGTTCGCGATCGGCGGCCTCGTCGGCTACGACTTCAAGATCTTCACCGTTCAGGCCTACGTCGCCCGCGACGTCGTGACCGGCGCGCAGTACACCAACGCGTTCGGCCGCACCCGCAGCGACTACTCCACCGACGGCTGGATCCGGTTCATCGTGCCGCTCTACTCGCCGGCCCCGGTCTCGCCGGTCCCGGCGCCGCTGGTCCGCAAGTACTGAGACCATCCCGAGACGCCGGCTTCCCCGCCGTCCGCGGCGGGGAACTTGGATCTCCGACAGGCCGTCCTTCGGGACGGCGCGCCGCCCGGCTCCGCCGGGCGGTTTTTTGCTTGAACGGCCCGCCCCGCGCCGGCCCGAGCCATCCGCCGCAACGGGCCGCGGGTGACGCGGACGGCGCGGACATCCTATGGTGTCCCGATTGCGCGCGTCCGGTGCCGGCCGGAGCGCAGGCGGACGAGCCGAAGGATTGTCATGGCGACGCAGGGCGAGTGGAAGATCCCCGCGCAGGCCCAGCCCAGGCCTGCCGATTACGGCTACGACCTCGACCGGGCGCTCTCCGCCGTGCTGGCCCTGTCGGCGCGGATTCCGGAGAGTGCCTTCACGGCCGAGACCCTCGGCACCGAACGCGCCGGCAACGGCGTGGTGATCCGCGAGGACGGGCTGGTGCTCACGATCGGCTACCTCGTCACCGAGGCCGAGAGCGTCTGGCTCACCACCCGGGACGGACGCTCGGTGCCCGGCCACGTCCTCGGCTTCGATGCCGCCACCGGCTTCGGCCTGGTCCAGGCGCTGGGCAGCCTCGGCGTACCGGCCCTCCCGATCGGCCGCTCGGCCGGGCTGAAGACCGGCGACCGGGCTGTGCTGGCGGGGGCGGGCGGGCGCCAGCGCTGCGTCGCCGTCGAAGTCGTGGCCCGGCAGGAATTCGCCGGCTACTGGGAATACGTCCTCGACGAGGCTCTGTTCACCGCCCCCGCGCATCCGCACTGGGGCGGCACCGCGCTGATCGGTTCCCAAGGGGAACTCCTCGGCGTCGGCTCGCTGCAGTTGCAGCAGGGCGGAGCCGGCGGGGCGCGGCCGATCAACATGGTGGTGCCCATCGACCTGCTGACGCCGATCCTCGACGACCTCGCCACCCGCGGGCGGGCCGATCGGCCGCCGCGTCCCTGGCTCGGCCTCTACGCCACCGAGAGCGAGGAGGGCATCGTCGTGATGGGCTTGGCCGATAACGGGCCGGCCGAGACCGGCGGGCTCCAGGCCGGCGACGTGATCGAGGCGGTGGCCGGCGAGCCCGTGGCCGATCTCGCCGCCCTGTTCCGTAGCGTCTGGGCGCTGGGGGAGGCCGGGGTGCGGGTGCCCCTGACGGTCCGCCGCGAGGGGCGCGGCGTGAAGCTCGCCCTCGTCTCCGGGGACCGGGAGCGGTTCCTGCGCACGCCGTCGCTGCACTGAAGGGGGAGCCCGACCGGACCGTCGCCGGCCTGCGCGGGGACGCAACCCGCGCCCGGAACGCGGCGATGCCGCCGCGGGCCTGCACCGGGCACAACCTACGGCTCAGCGACGGTTCAGGTTGCGGGACCGAATCTCCGATGGCCGGCGCCTGATCCGCCGGAAGCGTTGAGGAGATGCAATCATGACGATTCTGAGCGCACCGCGCGCGAAGGCGCTCGTGATGGCCGCCGCGATCGCCGGCGGCCTCGGGCTCGCCAGTTCCGCCGAGGCGGCCGGGGGCTGCGGCCCCGGCTTCCATCCCAATCCCTGGGGTATCTGCCGGCCGAACTGGGGTCCCCGGCCCTACGGGCACTGGCGGCGGCCGGTCTATTACGGCGGCTACGGTGGCTATTACCGGCCGCGGCCGGTCTATCGGCCCTACGGCTTCTACGGCCCCCGCCCCTTCTACTGAGACGCGGATCCCGGCGATCCCGACGAGGCAGGGCGTTCCGCCGACCGGCGGGGCGCCCTGCCTTCGTCTGCGCACGGTGTTGTGGATGGGCCGCATGCGCACAAAGAATGACCGTCCGGAAACCTTGCCGGTTTCTTAAGCCGGTTATGCAATTTCCGCAGGTCTGATGCTTGACCTTGCGCCTCCTGTTGCGCTGCGGCGGGCTTATATGTGCGGTGCACCAACAAGAGGCAGCGATGCGCACTGGAGCGCCATCGTCTGCCCGAGCAGAGGTCACAGCACACCATGTCCGCCGCCCGTAGCGTCCTGAGCCGCGTCCGCGCCTACCTCCGGTACCGCGACACCGTTTCCCAGTTGTCCCGCCTGTCAGACCGCGACCTTGCCGATCTCGGCATCAATCGCAGCGAGATCCGCGGCGTCGCCCGTCTCTGATACCGGCGCGCGTGACGACATCGCGAAGGACCGTCGCCCGTTGATCCGGACGGCGGTCCTTCGCTATTTTCGGGCATGACACAGACCATCCATATCGTCGGCGGCGGCCTCGCCGGATCCGAGGCCGCCTGGCAGGTCGCCGAAGCCGGGCATCGCGCGGTCATCCACGAGATGCGCCCGGTGCGCGGCACCGAGGCCCATCAGACGGACGGGCTCGCCGAGCTCGTCTGCTCGAACTCCTTCCGGTCGGACGACCCGGAGAGCAACGCCGTCGGGCTGCTGCACCAGGAGATGCGCAGCTTGAGCTCGCTGATCATGCGGTCGGCCGACGCCAACCAAGTGCCGGCCGGCGGGGCGCTGGCGGTCGACCGGGAGGGCTTCTCCGCGGCGGTGACCCAGACTCTGGAGCAGCACCCCAACGTCACCCTCGTCCGCGGGGAGGTCGAGGGGCTGCCGCCGGAGGATTGGGGGGCCTGCATCGTCGCCACCGGCCCGCTCACCGCGCCCGCCCTCGCCGAGGGGATCCGGGCGCTCACCGGCGCCGAATCCCTCGCCTTCTTCGACGCCATCGCGCCGATCGTCCACCGCGACTCGATCGACATGGACGTCGCGTGGTTCCAGTCCCGCTACGACAAGCCCGGGCCGGGCGGGACTGGGGCCGATTACCTCAACTGCCCGATGACCCGTGAGCAGTACGACACCTTCGTCGCGGCCCTCGTGCAGGGCGAAAAAATCGGGTTCAAGCAGTGGGAGGGCACGCCGTATTTCGACGGCTGCCTGCCCATCGAGGTGATGGCCGAGCGCGGAGCCGAGACCCTGCGGCACGGCCCGATGAAGCCCGTGGGCCTCACCAATCCCCGCGACCCGCTGGTCAAGCCCTGCGCGATCGTCCAGCTGCGCCAGGACAACGCGCTGGGCACCCTCTACAACATGGTCGGCTTCCAGACGAAGCTGACCTACGCCGAGCAGGTCCGGATCTTCCGCACGATCCCCGGCCTGGAGCGGGCCGAGTTCGCCCGCCTCGGCGGCCTGCACCGCAACACCTATCTCGACAGCCCGCGTCTGCTGGACGCCACCCTTCGGCTGAAGGCCCGGCCCGCCTTACGCTTTGCCGGCCAGATCACCGGCTGCGAGGGCTATGTCGAGAGCGCCGCGGTCGGGCTGATGGCCGGCCGCTTCGCGGTGGCCGAGGCGGCCGGTCGCCCCCTCGCGCCCCTGCCCCAGAGCACGGCGCTCGGGGCGCTCATCGCCCACATCACCGGCGGCCATATCACCAGCGACCCTTCGGCGGCGGACGGGGAGGCCAACGCCCCGCGCTCGTTCCAGCCGATGAACGTCAATTTCGGCCTGTTCCCGCCCCTCGCGCAGGCGCCCCGCAACGAGACCGGCCGCCGCCTCCGCGGGCCGGAAAAGGCCGCCCTGAAGAAGCGCGCGCTGACCGACCGGGCGCGGGCCGACCTCGCCGCCTGGATGGCGGGCGCGCAGGGCGGCGCCTGGAGACCCGCGGCGGCGGAATAGGCCGCCGCACGGGGCTTGCAGGGTCCACGCCTCCACCATCCGGGCTCATCATGACCGCGATCGACACCCAAGCCTTCCTGGCCGACCTGTACGCCCTGCGCGAGATCGGCCGGTTCCGCACCGGCGTCCACCGGCCGACCTTCTCGGCCGCGGACATGGAATCCCGCCGCTGGCTGATGGCCCGGCTCGAGGAATGCGGCCTGGAGGCCTCCATCGACGGCATCGGCAACGTCCTGGGACGCCACCGCGGCCCCGGCCCGCACCTGCTGGTCGGCAGCCATATCGAGACCCAGAACGAGGCGGGCTGGCTCGACGGGGCGCTCGGCGTCGTGGCCGGGGTGGCGCTGGCCCGGGCCGGGCTGCCCGTCGACGTCGTCGCCTTCGCGGACGAGGAGGGGCATTTCTCCGGCGGCTTCCTGGGCAGCCGCTCGGCGATCGGCGACCTGACCGAGGCCGAGATCGACGAAGCCCGCAACCGCACCGACGGCACGCCCCTGCGCGCGGCGCTCGCGACCGCCGGCCTCGCCGGCCTGCCCCGCATGCGGCTCGATCCGGACCGCTACCGCGGCTTCCTGGAGATGCATATCGAGCAGGGCACGCAGCTCGAATCCGCCGGCCTGCACCTCGGCGTGGTGAGCGGCATCGTGGCGATCTGGCAGTTCCGGATCGTGTTCGAGGGCAACCAAGACCATGCCGGCGGCACCACCATGGCTGAGCGGCGCGACGCGGGCCTCTCGGCCGTGCGGCTGCTCGCGGCGATCGACCGGGCGTTTCCGACGGTCTGCGGCCCGCGCAGCACCTGGACCACGGGGCGGATCACCCTGGATCCCGGCGGCTTCAGCATCATCCCGGGCCGCGCCGAGGTGTTCTTCCAGTTCCGCGACGTGGCGATCCCGGTCCTAGAGCGGATGGAGGCCTGCCTGGAGGCCCTGGTGCGGGAATCGAACCGGCGCGAGCGCTGCACCGCCACGCTGACGGCCCTGGCGAAGGCGGTCCCCGCCCCCTGCGACCCGACCCTGATGCGCGCCCTCTCGGAGGCCGCCGAGAGCCTCTGCCCCGGCCACTGGCAGGTGATGCCCTCGGGCGCCGGCCACGACGCCCAGAACGTCGCCCGGATCCTGCCGGCCGCGATGCTGTTCGTGCCCTCGATCGGCGGCATCAGCCACCACTGGGCGGAGGACACCTCCGACGCCGACCTGGCCCTCGGGGTGCGGGCGCTCGGGGATGCCGCGGCGCGGGTGCTGGCGGGGTGAGCGAACCGGCGGCCGCGGCGCCGCCGGCCTGGGTGGACGGCCGCGGCGCGCCGATCGGGGGCCGTGCCGGGGGATGGCCCTGGAGATCCGCAGGGAAGCGACCTCCGACGGGATCTGGACCATGTTGGTCGGCGCCGGTCTCCGTTTCAGCGTGCCGGCGGCCGATGTCGCCGAGATCGAAGGCTGCCACCGGCAGGCACTGAGACCTGGCCGATGCCGTGGGCGCCGCGGCGCATCTCAGGGCGCGATCGAGGCGCGGGGCGCGGATCGGTTCATGGGCGGCAGCGGGGGGCGGCGTCGGAGCGCAAGGCGGCGCAAGGGGATCTTGGCTTTGCGTCGCACGAACGGAACCGGCGGGGTCCGTAAACCGTGGGCTGCGCGGGCGATCCCCGCCCCGGGCGACCGCATCGGTTCCGGGTGGAGAGTCCGGGGTGGAAGAGTCCGCCCTCGCACGGTTCCTTGCGGGCGATCTGATTTCGATATATCTGACTTTCAGTCATATCGAAACCGGATCGTCCGCATGGATCCCGATCCTCCAGGCGGCGTCCGCGCCGGTCCCTTCGACGCCGTCCGCTTCCGGGCGCATCGCGGCCCGCCGGGGGCGGTCCTCACGGGCGCCACCACGGTCCCCACGGCCGGGGGCCGGGCGAGCGCCGGATGGCCGGTCGCGGCGGCCGGGGCGATCCCGCGCGCTTCTTCGCCCACGGCGACCTGCGCCTCGTCATCCTCCACCTCATCGCCGAGAAGCCCCGGCACGGTTACGAGATCATCAAGGCCATCGAGGAGCGGGTCGGCGGCGCCTACAGCCCGAGCCCCGGCACGGTCTACCCGACGCTCACGCACCTGGAGGAACTCGGCCACGTGACGGTGACCCCCGGGGAGGGCACCAAGCGGCTGCACACGATCACGCCGGAGGGGCAGGCCGTCCTGGACGGCAACCGCCCGACCCTGGAGGCGATCCGCGCCCGCATGGCACAGGCCGAGGCCGCCCGCGGCGAAGGCCCGCCGCCCTCGGTGGTGCGCGCCCAGCACGGGCTGGAACTCGCCCTGCAGATGCGGCTCGCCCGTGGCCCGCTCGGCCCCGAGCAGGCCGCCGCCATCACGGCCGCCCTGGAGGCGGCGACCGCCGCGGTGGAGCGGGCGTGAGGGGCCGGGATCGCGACCGCCGCCGGGGGACGGCCGGTGCCTGACCCGCGGTCGAGCCCCATCGCCATCGGGGTGACCCTGTTCCGGCCGGGACCGGATCAGGTGGAGCGCGTCCGTGCCCTGGCAGCGGCAGGGTCCTCCGCGGTGATCGCCTTCGACAATGGCGGCCTCCCGGCCGGGGCGGCGGAGCGCCTCGCCGGGGCCGGCGTCACCCTGCTGTCGGAGGGGCGGAACCTCGGCATCGCGGAGGCGCTCAACCGGATCGCCGGGGCCGCCCGCGCCGCCGGAGCCGAGACCCTCCTGCTCCTCGACCAGGATGCCGAGCCGCCCCGGGATCTCGCCGCCGCGCTGCGGGGGCGCTCGATCGGTTGCGGGCGGCCGGGATCCCGGCGGCGGTGGTGGGGCCTGCCCCGGCGCCGGCCCCCGGCCACAAGGCGCCCGCCTACCCGCCCCGTCCCGGCGCGCCCGGGCGGGACGGCCTCGCCCCGGTGCAGTTCCTGGCGACGTCGGGCTCCCTCGTCGACCTCGACGCCTTCGCGCGGATCGGGCCGTTCCGCGGCGACTTCTTCATCGACGGGGTCGAGCTCGAATGGTGCTTTCGCGCCTGGAGCCTCGGCTACGGCTGCTATCGCGCCCGCGCCGTCGCGATCCCCCACCGGGTCGGCGGCGGGGTGATCCGGGCGTTCGGGGTCTCGATGCCGCGCCAGCCTCTGTTCCGCATGGCGACCTACCTGCGCAACGCGGTCTACGCGTGGCGCCTGCCGCACGTGCCGCTCCGCTGGAAGCTCGCCCAGGCCGTCTACCTGCCGCTCCAGGCCGGGCTGTACTGGGCGGATTCGGGCTTTCGGCCCGTCGTGCTCCTGCGGCTCCTCGCGGCCGCCCGCGACGGCGCCCTCGGACGCCTCGGGCCGCCCCAGGATCTTCCTCAGGACCTTGCTCAGGATCTTGCCCCGCACCCTGCCAAGACCCTCCCCGAGCCTCGGCCGTGACCGACCGCCCTGCCCTCGACGTGGTGATCGTCAACTGGAACGGCGGCGCCCTGCTGCGCACGTGCCTCTCGAGCCTCGCGGCGGCCCGGGACGCCGGGTCCGTGCAGGTCACCGTTGTGGACAACGCGTCGACGGACGGCTCCACCGAGAACCTGCCCGCCCTGCCCCGCCCGCTCCGGTTGATCCGGAACGATGCGAATCTCGGTTTCGGCCGGGCCTGCGACCAGGGTGCCGCCGCGGGCGACGCCCCCGCGATCCTGTTCCTCAATCCGGACACGCAGGTGGAGCCCGACGCCCTCGGCCTCGCCCGGGCCGCGCTGACGGCCGAGTCCCGGACCGGGATCGTCGGTGCCCGGCTCGTCGATCCCGACGGGCGGACCGCGCGCTCCTGCGCCCGGGCGCCGTCCGCCCTCGGCCTCCTCGGCCGCGCCCTGGCGCTGGACCGGCTGGGTCTCGTGCGGCCGCACTTCCTCCTCGAATGGGACCACGGGGAGGACCGCGCCGTCGACCAGGTGATGGGCGCCTTCCTGATGATCCGCCGCGACCTGTTCGCCCGGCTGGGCGGGTTCGACCCGCGGTTCTTCGTCTACTGGGAGGATGTCGACCTCTGCGCCCGCGCCCGGGCGGCGGGCTTTTCCGTGCGGCACGTCGCCGGGGCGGTCGCCCGCCACGAGGGCCAGGGCACGACCCGGCAGGTGCGGGCGCGACGGCTGTTCTACTTCCTGCGCAGCCAGATCCTCTACGCCGGCAAGCATCACGGCGCCGCCGCGGCCCTGGCGCTGACGGCGGCGAGCTTCTGCGCGCAGGTGCCTCTGCGGATCGCCCTGGCGCTCGCCCGCCGGTCGCCCCGGGAGGCCGCGGAGATCCTGCGGGCGGCCGCCCTGCTGGCGGCGGCGCTGCCGGACCTGGTGCCCGGCCTGCGGGGCGCTCCGCGCGTGCGGACGGGCGGCTGATCCGGTAGGCCATGCCCCGCGCCCTGCGACCCTGCCGCGGGGCGCAGCCCGACCGCACCGATCCGGAGGCCGCGATGCCGCACGGGATGCCCACCGCCGCCACGCCCCCTCCGGACGATGCCCGGGCTCTCGGCCGCGCGCGGCCGTGAGCCCGCCCGTCGCCGGAGGCGCCCGGTTCTGGTGTCTCGCCTTCCTGGGCCTCGGCCTGCCGGCCTGCCTCGCGCTGGCGCTGACCGCGTCCCCCGAGGCGGCCGGCCAAGGGATCCCCGGTGCTCTCGGGATCCCCGGTGCTCTCGGGATCCCCGGCGCCCTCAGGCTGCGGGCCGGCGCGGCCCTGGGCCTCGACGCCGCGGGTGCCGGGCGCCTCTGCCGGCTCGCCGATGGCGTCGCCTTCATGACCCTGGGCCTGGCCGCCCTGGCCCTGGCCGTCCGGGGCCGGGCCGCCCTGTTCGCGCTCCTCTGCCTGCCCGCATCCCTCGCGGCCGCGTCCGGCCCGGACGGGCCGATCCTCGCGCTGGCCGCCCTCGCCGCCGCGCTGCTCACGCCCCGGCCCCTGACGGGGCGCGGCCGACGACTGCGCCGCGCGGGGGCGGCGCTGGCGATCGCCCTGATCGTGCTGGCGCGACCGGCCTGCGCGCCGGTCGCCGGGATGCTGCTGGTGCCGTTCCCGCCGAGAGGCCGGTTCGCCCGCTTCTGCCGGGCGCGACTGCCGCTTGCCGGCCTGGCGCTCCTGCCCGCCCTCGGGATGCACCTCGGCGCCGGGGCGGGGGGCGGACCCGCCCCCGCCGCGCCCGTCCCGCTGCACGGGTTCCTCGACGGGCACCTCTATGGGCTCCTCGACGGGCTCTGGACCGTGTGCCTGCTGGTGCCGCTGGTCGCCCTGCGGCGCGGCCCCCTGCCCCCCGTGCGGAGCGGCTGTGGCTCGCGGGGAGCGCGCTGCTCGGCCTGTGGCTCACGGTCCTGGCGCAGGCCCTCGCCCCGCCCGGAGCCGCGGGCCGCCTCGACGGGCTGGACCTCCGTGCCGTGCTGCCGCTGGGGCCGATGCTGGTGCTGGCCTTCGCCCGGGGGCGGGTCGGCACCGCGGCCTCCCTGCGCTGGCCGGCCCTGCTCCCCGTCCTGGCAGCCGCGATCGACGCGGTCGCGCTGCCCCTCGCGGCGTTGCGGCCGTGAGGGGCGTGCCGGCGTCGTCCCGATCCAGGCGTCAGTCTCGGCCGAGGAAGTCCAGCAGCGCCCGGTTGAAGGCTTCGGGCCGGGTCACGCTGTGGGCGTGGCCCCCTCGGGGGCGAGGGCGAGGCGGGCGTTAGGCAGTGCCGCCACCAAGCGCTCGGACCGCGTATAGGGCACCAGCACGTCGTCCCGGGCGGCCATCACCAGGGTCTCGTGATCGATCGATCCGAGGCGGTCCGCCACCGTGAAGCGCTCCAGGGCGCCGATGCGCGTGAGCACCGTCTCGGCCCCGGGGAAGTGCGCCAGGGCGTGCGCCTCGTCGGCCGCGACCCGCTCGGCCTCGGCCGAGAGCCAGGGCGCCGGGTACAGGAAGAGCGCCTGAGCCCGCACGAAGGCTTCCGGACCGCCCCCGGCCAGGATCGCCCGGCGGGCCGCGAAGCAGCGGCGCGTGGCCGGGTCCAGCGCGTCCCAGCCGTTGATCACCACGATCCGTCCGACCCGCGCGCGGGCGGTCAGCGCCATCTGGAGGGCGATCAGGCCGCCGAGCGCGTGGCCGACCACGTCGGCCCGGTCGATTCCGGCGGCGTCCAGAACCCCGAGGGCGTCCCGCGCCATGGCCGGGATGTCGTGGTCCGGCGCGAGCCGGCCGGGCGAGCGCCCGGTGCCGCGATGGTCGTAGGTGACGACCCGGAACCGCCCGGTCAGGGCCGCCATCTGCGGCGCGAAGTAGCCCGCCGCGCCGCCGAGCCCCGGAGACAGCAGCACCGGGCGCCCGTCCGGCGCGCCCGCCACCGCGTGATGGAGCGGGGCCGCCCCCGCCGCAGGCCGGGTCATCGGCGGCCGATATGGGCGACGGAGGCGATCTCCACGAGGGCGTCGGGTTTCACGAGGCCGCACTGGATGCAGTAGCGCGCCGGCTTCTCGCCGGGGAAGAACGCCGCGTAGACGGCGTTGATCGCCGCGTAGTCGGCCCAGTCCTTCAGGAAGACGTGGTTGAAGGTGACGTCGTCCATCGTGCCGCCCGCGGCCTCGACCACGCCCTTGATGGTCTCCAGCACGTGGCGGGCCTGGGCGCCCGCGTCGCCGGCATGGACCACGTTGGCGTCCGCATCCAGGGGCAGCGTGCCCGAGACGTACAGGACCCCGTCGGCCAGGGTGCCCGGCACGTAGGGGGCCAGCGGCTTGCCGGTCCCCGGCGGTATGATGACCTGCTTCGGCATTCCCGTGCGGCTCCCGCGTTCGACCTGTCGGCCGGGCCGGGACAGGCCGCGCGGGAGGCCGCCGCGGGGCGGCGGCGTTCGTGCACCCTGTCGGTGACCGACAGGCGGCGCGATGCACTTATTCGGCCAGATCAACCGCGGCGTGCGGACCCGCGCCGAGGGCCGTCTCGAACGCCGCCACGTCCGAGACCCAGCCGAAGAAGGTCTCGACGTTGGCGAGCGCCGCGTGCTGCAGGCTCTCCGGCCCGGCCTGGTGCGTGGCGTCGGCCAGCACGATGCCGAAATACTCCCGGTGGAACCCGTCGCGCAGGGTCGATTCCACGCAGACGTTGGTGGCGATGCCGGTGAACACCAGCGTGGTGACGCCCCGGGCGCGCAGGGTGCTGTCGAGGGGGTGTTGTAGAAGCCGCCGTAGCGCGGCTTGGCCATGACGATGTCGCCGGGCTCCGGCGTCAGGGCCTCCACCAGGGCGTAGTCCCAGGAGCCCTTGGCGAGGAGCTGCGCGTTCATCTCGGGATGCCGGCGCATGGTCTTGAGGGCGTTGGACTTGTGCCAGTTCGGCGAGCCCGGGCCGCCGGCCTCGACGTAATCCGGGTCCCAGCCGTTCTGGAACCACAGCACCCGGATGCCGGCCGCCCGGGCCGCCGCCACCGCCCGGGCGATGCGGGCGATCACCGGGCCGGTCCCCGCCACGTCGAAGCCCGCCCGGTCGAGGTAGCCGCCCGGGCTCGCATAGGCGTTCTGGACGTCCACGACGATCAGCACCGTCGTGGCCGGGTCGAGGGCGATCGGCTCGGGCCGGGCGGGCAGGACGACGTCGCCGTGGCGGCCGTGGGGATCGCGAAAACCCGCGGGGGCGTCCATCAGGCGACCTCGGCGTGGGGGGCCGTGACGTGCCGGCGCGTGCGCATCAGGGGCTGGATCCGCGTCCCGAAGGCGTCGAGACCCTTGAGGAAGTCGTCGAACACCAGCAGCACGCCCTCCACCCCCGTGATCGCCCCGATCGCGTCGAGCATCGCGGCCACGCTGGCGTAGCTGCCCACCAGGGTGCCCATGTTGAGGTTCACCGCCGAGGCCGGGTCGGCGAGCTGGCGCACGTTGGTATCGCCGCCGGACTTGGTGTCGGCCGAACCCTGGAGGCCGAGCCACGCGATCGCCTCGGCGTCGGCGCCCGCCCGGTAATGCTCCCAGGTGGCCAGGGCGGCGGTGTCGGTCTCGTCGGCGATGATCATGAACAGGGCGTAGCAGGTCACGCGCCGCCCGGTCTTCGCGCGGGCCGCCGCCAGCGTCTCCACCACCGGCGCGAAGGCGGTGGGGGTGTTGATCCCCTTGCCGAGGCAGAAATTGTAGTCGGCATACCGGGCCGTGAAGGCCAGCCCGGCGCCGCTCTGGCCGGCGCAGATGATCTTCATCGGGGCCTGCGGCCGGGGGCTCAGGCGGCAATCGTTCATCTGGAAGAACGTGCCCTTGCGGTCGCTGACGCCGGTCTCCCAAAGGTCGCGCAGGATCTGAGCATACTCGGCCAAGTAGTCGTACCGCTGCGCGAAATAGGCGTCCCCGGGCCACAGGCCCATCTGGTCGTATTCCGGCTTCTGCCAGCCGGTGACGAGGTTCACGCCGAAGCGTCCGTCGGAGATCGAGTCGATGGTCGCGGCCATGCGGGCGACGAGCGCCGGCGGCAGGCACAGGGTCGCCGCGGTGGCGAACAGCTTGATCCGGGTGGTGACGGCCGCGAGCCCGGCCATCAGGGTGAAGGATTCGAGGTTGTGGTCCCAGAACTCGGTCTTGCCGCCGAAGCCGCGCAGCTTGATCATCGACAGGGCGAAGTCGAACCCGAGCGCTTCCGCCTTCAGGGTGATCTGCTTGTTGAGTGCGAAGCTCGGGCGGTACTGCGGGGCGTTCTCCGACAGGAGCCAGCCGTTGTTGCCGATCGGGATGAACACCCCGACGCTCATCCCCGGCATCCCTTCGCCCGGCATCCCTTCGCCCGGCATCCCTTCCGCCGGGACTCCTTCGGCAGCGGTGGTCGCGTCCGCGTGGCTCTGCATCATCGTCCCGCCCTCCGCCCGACCGGTTCCCCCCGGACCCGACTCGGCACCCGGAGGCTCGCAAAACACGGGTGGAGGGTCAAACCCGCGGCGCCGGAGCGGTGCGGAAATGCCCATCTTTCCAGCGACTTGCACAACCGGAACGCGATGCCTGCCCAACGCGTGCGCGCTCCCGAATGCGAGGCCCGCACCCCGGCGCCGGGCCGGCGCGATCGGTTCGCGTGCGGTACCCCTGCCGGGATGTCGCGCGCCGATTGCCGCCGCCGAACCGGGGACCATGTCCATGGGGGCGACGATGAATGTCGGTTGGATCCTGCCGGAGTGACAGCGATGCGCGCGTGGTTCACCCTCCTTCTCGTCCTCGGCCTCGCGGGACCGGCGGCGGCCGACGAGGCGGGACGCGCCGCGGCCCGGGCGGTGATCGCCAAGCAGGAGCAGGCGCTCGGCCGCGACGACGCGCAGACCGCCTACGAGCAGGCCGCCCCGGCGATCCGGGAGCTGTTCCCGAACGCCGATCTGTTCATCGGCATGGTCCGCAACCAGTACCGCCCGGTCTACCGCCACCGCAGCTTCGTGTTCGGCGAGGCGCGGGACGCGGACGGGGCGGCCGTGGTCCAGTCGGTGGCGATCCAGGACGAGTACGGCGTCGACTGGACCGCCGAGTACACCCTCGCCCGGGACGCGGACGGGCAGTGGCGGATCACCGGATGCCGCCTGATCAAGGCGCCGGGCACGAGTGCCTGAGGGGCGCCCGCCGTCGCGGCGGGCGCGGGACCTGTCGGGCTCAGGGCCGGCTCAGGGCCGGAACGTGGCGAGCCGGTCGAGCATCTGCAGGGTGAGGTCGGCGCAGGCCTTCGTCGCGTCGTCGGCCGCGCAGGTCACGTCGACGCGCGCGTCGCCGCGCTCCAGCATGATGTGGGCGGCCCGCGACGGCGGCGGCGGCGGAGGCGGCGGGGGCCGTCGGGGCCGGGGCCGCGCCGCGGGTCGCCGGGCGGCGGGGGCGGCGGCGCGCCCGCTTCGGGACCGGGGCGCGGGCCGCCGGGCGGCGGTGGGACCTGCGCGATGGCGACGGTGCCGGACAGCAGCGCCGCGGCAGCCGCGAGGGCGATGATTCGGGTCATGTCGGCTCTCTCCGAGGCTCGATCCGCCCCGCCGGCTCGGGGGCCGCGGGGTGCTCCGGCTCTAGGCGCGCCCGCCAAACCGGCCCTGAACCGGCCCGTTCAGCCCCCGTTAAAGGCCCGCCCGCCCCCGGGACGGACCTGTCCGAAGCTCCGCCCGCCCGTGCGGCGCTTTCGACAGGCCCGCCCGCATCGTGTAGAGGGGGCGCCTTCCCTCGGAGGACCCTGTGCTCCACGTCTCGACCCGCGGCGCGGCCGCGCCGCTCTCGTTCTCGGATGCGCTCCTGGCGGGCTTGGCCCGCGACGGCGGGCTCTACGTGCCGCAGACCTGGCCGCAGATCGCGCCCGCGGAGATCGCCGCCCTGGCCGGCCGCCCCTACGCGGAGGCCGCCAAGCGGGTGCTGCGCCCGCTGATCGACGGCGACGTCGCCGGCCCGGACCTCGACCGGATGATCGACGCGTCCTACGCCACGTTCCGGCACCCGGCGGTCTGCCCGCTGACCCAGCTCGACGACAACCTGTTCCTGCTGGAACTCTTCCACGGGCCGACCCTCGCCTTCAAGGACGTGGCGATGCAGCTGCTCGGGCGGCTGATGGACCACGTTCTGGCCGAGCGCGGCACCCGTGCCACCATCGTGGGCGCGACCTCGGGCGATACCGGCTCGGCGGCCGTCGAGGCCTTCGGCGGCCTCGACCGGGTCGACGTGTTCATCCTCTACCCCCACGGGCGGGTCTCGGAGGTGCAGCGCCGGCAGATGACCTCGGTGCCCGCCGAGAACGTCCACGCGCTCGCCGTCGACGGCACGTTCGACGATTGCCAGAACCTCGTCAAAGCCCTGTTCCAGCACGCCGATTTCGCCGACGCGGTGCGCCTGTCGGGGGTCAACTCGATCAACTGGGCCCGGGTCGCGGCGCAGGCCGTTTACTACTTCACCAGCGCGGTGGCGCTGGGCTCCCCCACCGGCCGGTCTCCTTCGCGGTGCCGACCGGCAATTTCGGCGACGTGCTGGCCGGCTGGGTCGCCAAGCAGATGGGGCTGCCGGTCCAGAGGCTGATGATCGGCACCAACGCCAACGACATCCTGGTGCGCACCCTGGAGCACGGCGCCTACGAGCTACGCGGCGTGGTGCCCACCACCTCGCCCTCCATGGACATCCAGATCTCGTCGAACTTCGAGCGGCTGCTGTTCGAGGCGCTGGGGCGCGACGCCGCGTCCCTGTCGCGGCTAATGGCCGGGCTGAAGCAGTCCGGCGGGTTCTCGCTGAGCCCGGAGATCCTCGCCACGGTCCGGTCCGAGTTCGACGCGGTCGCGGTGCCCGAGCCCGACGTCATGGCGGAGATCGCCCTGACCCAGGCGGCCACCGGCGTGGTGCTCGATCCCCACAGCGCCATCGGCGTGCGGGCCGGGCGGCGGCTGCTGGAGCGGGATCCGGCGACCCCGGTCGTCGCCCTTGCCACCGCGCACCCGGCCAAGTTCCCGGACGCGGTCGCCAAGGCCACCGGCGGCCTGCGCCCCGCCCTGCCCCCGCACCTCGCCGACCTGATGGACCGGCCCGAGCGGCTGACCCGGGTGGCCAACGACCAGGCCGCCCTGGAGACGCTGATCCGCGCGCGCGCCCGCATCACCAGGGGGGCGTGAGCCGTCGATGAACCAGCACTTCTCCACGCACGCCGCCTCGCCGTCCCTGCGCACCACGCGGCTCGACAACGGCGTCACGGTGGTCACCGAGCCGATGCCCGGGGTCGCCACCGCCAGCCTCGGCGTCTGGGTCGGGGCCGGTTCGCGCAACGAGCGCGCCGACGAGGCCGGGCTGTCCCACCTCATCGAGCACATGGCGTTCAAGGGGACCCGCACCCGGTCCGCGCAGAAGATCGCCGAGGCGATCGAGAATGTCGGCGGCGAGATCAACGCCGCCACCTCCACGGAGGGCACGAGCTACACCGCCCGGGTGCTCGGCGAGGATGCCGGCCTCGCCCTCGACGTGATCGGCGACATCCTCACCGATTCGGTGTTCGATTCGGGGGAGCTCGCCCGGGAGAAGGGCGTGATCCTGCAGGAATACGCCGCCGTCGAGGACACACCCGACGACGTGGTCTACGATGCCTTCACGGAGGCCGCCTTCCCGGACCAGCCGGTGGGCCGGCCGATCCTCGGGCGGCCCGAGACGATCCGGAGTTTCGACGAGGCCGGCATCCGCGCCTATCTCGACCGGGAATACACCCCGGACCGGATCGTCGTGGCCGGAGCCGGGGCCGTCACCCACGAGGCGATCGTGGCGGCGGCCGAGCGCCATTTCGGCGCCCTGCCGGCGAAGGCCGCGCCCGAGGCGGTGCCGGGGTCCTACAGCGGCGGCGAGCGGCGGATGACGCGCAAGCTCGAACAGGCCAACGTGGTGATCGGCCTGCCCGGCCTGTCGTTCCGGGACGACCGCTACTACGCGCTGCACATGTTCGCCCAGGTTCTGGGCGGCGGCCTGACCTCGCGGCTGTGGCAGGAGGTGCGCGAGACCCGTGGCCTCGCCTACGAGATCCAGGCCTTCCACTGGCCGTTCTCGGATTGCGGGCTGTTCGGCATCGGCGCCGGCACAGCCGGGGCGGATCTGCCCGAACTCGTCGCCGTGACGCTCGACGCCACCGTCCGGGCGGCCCGCGACCTCGACGCCGCCGAGATCGCCCGCGCCAAGGCGCAGCTCAAGGTGTCGCTGCTCTCGGCGCTCGAGACGCCGGGCGGCCGGATCGAGCGGAACGCCCGTCAGATCCTGGCCTGGGGCCGGGTGATCCCCGCCGGGGAGGTGATCGCCAAGGTCGACGCCGTCACCGTCGAGGACGTCCGCGCGGCGGCGGCCGCGATGCTGCGGGGCACCCCGACGCTGGCGGCGATCGGCCCGATCCGCAAGCTGCCGACCCTCGACAGGATCGCGGGGGCGCTCCGGGGGGCCTGAGACCGACGCCGTCTTTGCGAGCGCAGCGAAGCAACCCAGGGGAGCGCGCGGCCTCCGACTGGAGCGTCTCCCTGGGTCGCTTCGCTGCGCTCGCGATGACGGAGAGGGCGGCGGAACGTCCGCGCCCGCCCCGCCCAACTTGATTTGGCCGCAAAGGGGCGCGATCCGCGGCATGTGGACCGATCCCGGGGATCTTGCCCCAGGCCAGGCCCGCACCTATCGATCGAGGCCGCCCGGGCGGCCGACGCCGCTTCTCGCACGGCCGGACATCAAGACACCCTTGCGCATCCTCGCCCTCCTCCTGACCCTGGTCGGCGGTCTCGTCGGTGCCCTCGCGCTCAGCGGTCCGGCCCGGGCCGTGGAAGC
Source organism: Methylobacterium phyllosphaerae (assembly GCA_050632685.1). GTDB lineage: Bacteria > Pseudomonadota > Alphaproteobacteria > Rhizobiales > Beijerinckiaceae > Methylobacterium > Methylobacterium phyllosphaerae_A. Next base: position 318,930 of record JBOEFT010000002.1, on the reverse strand, counting down.
GGTCCGCGTCACCCTCGACGCCCCGGTGATCGACCTGACCACCGCGATCGAGCGCTACCGCTCGGACGGCGACCTGATCCAGATCTCCACCGCGCCCGGCAAGGACGGCATCGTCCGCCGCATCGTCGTGAAGGCGCGGGACGCCGGCGCCCGGCCCGACTGGATCGTGTTCGCGCTGACCAACGACACCGACGAGCAGATCGACCGCATCCTGGTCGCGCCGCATTTCCGGCTGGTGGATTCCGGGGTGATCTGGCCCGATCTCGGCGGCTCGCGCATCGCCGCCATCACGGCGAGCCAGGGCATCCGGCCCGAGCGCGACGAGAATCCGGAAGCCGACCAGTTCACCATCACCCTGGATCCCGGGACCACCGTCACCTACGTGGCCGAGCTGCGCGGCGCCAACATTCCCCAGCTCCACCTCTGGGACCAGGACGCCTACCGCCGGAAGGCCGCGGGCCTCACCCTCTACAAGGGCATCATCATCGGGATCAGCGGCCTGCTGGCTTTGTTCCTGACCATCGTGTTCGTGGTCAAGGGCGCGATCATCTTCCCCGCCGCCGCCGCGCTCGCGTGGTCGGTGCTCGCCTATGCCTGCATCGATTTCGGCTTCCTCCAGCGGGTCTTCCCCGTCACCGAACTCGCCGAGCGGGTCTACCGGGCCTCCGCCGAGGCGGTGCTCGGGGCGACGCTGCTGGTCTTCCTGTTCGCCTACCTGAACCTCGCCCGCTGGCACGTGCGCTACAGCCACGTGGCGTTCTTCTGGCTCGCCTTCCTGGCGGGCCTCGTGGGGCTCGCGGTGTTCGACCCGCCGGTGGCGGCCGGCGTCGCGCGGATCTCCATCGCCGCGGTGGCCGGCATCGGGCTGCTGCTGATCGTCTACCTCGCCGCCCATAACGGCTACGACCGGGCGATCCTGCTGGTCCCGACCTGGCTGCTGCTGGTGGTCTGGGTGACCGCGGCGGGCTTCGCGGTCACCGGCCAGATCGGCAGCGACCTGGTGCAGCCGGCCCTGATCGGCGGCCTCGTGCTGATCGTGATGCTGATCGGCTTCACGGTGCTCCAGCACGCCTTCGCGGGCGGCGGCCTCAGCCACGCCCTCGTGTCCGACACGGAGCGGCGGGCGCTGGCGCTGACCGGGGCCGGCGACGTGGTGTTCGACTGGGACGTGCCCGCCGACCGGGTCTTCGTCGGCCCGGAGATCGAGGGCCAGCTCGGCCTCGCCCGCGGCACCCTGGAGGGGCCGGCGACCAACTGGCTCGGCGCGCTCCACCCCTTCGACGTGGAGCGCTACTCGGCGGCCCTCGACACGGTGATCGAGGAGCGGCGCGGCCGCATCGTCCACGATTTCCGCCTGCGCTCGGAGGCCGGCACGTTTTTCTGGTACCGGCTGAAGGCGCGGCCGGTGATCGGCGCCGACGGCGAGGTGATCCGGGTGGTCGGCACCATCGCGGACGTCACCGAGATCAAGACCGCCGAGGAGCGCCTGCTCCACGACGCCGTGCACGACAGCCTCACTGGCCTGCCGAACCGCGAGCTGTTCGGCGACCGCCTCGACGCGGCCCTCGCCTTCGCCGGCCAGGACCAGCGCCTCAAGCCCACCGTGATCGTCCTCGACGTCGACCGCTTCAAGGGCATCAACGACGCGATCGGCCTGTCGGCGGGCGATCTCGATCCTGCTGACCCTGTCGCGCCGCCTCGGCCGCCTGCTTCGGCCGCAGGACACCCTGGCCCGGGTCGCGGGCGACGAGTTCGCGGTGATCCTCCTGTCGGAGCGCGACCCCGACCGGATCCTGGCCTTCGCCGAGATGATCCGCCGGGCGATCGCCACGCCGATCACCTACGCCGACCGCGAGATCTTCCTCACCGTCTCGATCGGCCTCGCCCTCTACGAAGCGGGCGCCAACCTGAAGCGCGACGAGGTGTTCAAGAGCGCCGAGATCGCCATGATCCAGGCCAAGCGCAACGGCGGCGACCGGATCGAGGTGTTCCGCGCCCACATGCGCACCGACCGCTCGGACCGGCTGATGCTGGAGAGCGACCTGCGCAAGGCGATCGAGCGCAACGAGCTGAAGGTGCTGTTCCTGCCGGTGGTGCGGCTCGAGGACCGCACCGTGGCGGGGTTCGAGACCGTTCTGCGCTGGGACCACCCGAAGCTCGGGCGCATCCCCGCCGCGACCTTCCTGCCGCTCGCCGAGGAGAGCGGCTTCATCGTCAACCTCGGAATCTTCGCCCTAGAGCGCACCGCCCTCGAACTCGCGGCCTGGCAGCGCTCCCTGGAGGTCGAGCCGCCGATCTTCGCGGCCTGCAACCTGTCCTCGCGCCAGCTCCTGCGCCACGATCTCCTGCACGACGTGAAGACCGTCCTGGCCCGCTCCGGCGCCTTGCCCGGCTCGCTCAAGCTGGAATTCAGCGAGAGCCTCGTGATGGAGAACCCCGAATACGCCGCCCAGATGCTGGCGCGGATCCACGATCTCGGGGCCGGCCTGTGCCTGTCGGATTTCGGCACCGGCTACTCGGCCCTCTCCTACCTCCAGCGCTTCCCTTCGACACGATCAAGGTCGACGCGACCTTCGTGCGCCAGATCGGCACCGGCCAGACCGCGATCCTGCGCTCCATCGTCCGGATGGCGAGCGAGCTGAACCTCGCCATCGTGGCGGAGGGCTGCGAGTCGGAGGCCGACGCCCAGGCGCTGGCCGGGCTCGGCTGCGAATACGCCCTCGGTCCCGCCTTCGGCGAGCCGATGACGCTGCTGCAGGCCCGCCAGATCGTCGGCGCGGCGCCGGAAGCGGCCTGACATCGCGAACGGCCGGGTAAATCCGGTCGACGGCCGCCCGTCCGCGCCGGGGCGGGCAGCCCGAACCGGGATCGGCGAATGCGTCGCCCGCGTGATGCCGCGGGCGCCCGCGGAGACGGCGTGAGTCGAGGATCGGCTTAAGGCCCCCTTAACCATGTCCGATCAAGCTCCTGTTGATGAACGGGCCTTTCGCCCGCGACGGGGGATGGTCGGATGGCCGAGGCGGCACGGCGTTACCAGCAGGCAGGCGGCTCCGACCTCGTGCGCCGCCTGATGGCGCGGCCGGTGCGGCTGGAGCAGCAGGCCCGGACCCGGCTGCCCCTCCGTGACCCGCGCCCCGTCGAGGCGTTCGCCGACGATCCGTCGGACGCGCCGGACGAGGATGACGAGATCGCCCGGCTCGAGACCGAGCTGCAGGTCATGAAGGCCGTGCTCCGCGCCCAGCGGCAGGAGGTCGAGGCGCTGCGGGCGCAGCGCCAGCTCCTCACGGACTCGGCCCCTGACGACGACGTCCGCGCGACCCGGGAGCGCTGGGCGGCCCTGGTCGACACGCTCCTGATCCGCGCCCGCTGATCCGTCGGCCGACATGCGGGGTCAGGCCAGGAAGGGGCAGACCATGGGGGCGCGCTGCTCGCTCGTCGTGAACGGCCGGTCGGTGCGCGTCTCCACCGGCGACACGCCGCTGGAGGCGGCGCTGGCCGAGGGCATGATCGCCCCGTTCCAGGCACAGTCCGGCACCCTGCTCGCCGGCCAGGGGCTCGCCCAGGGCAGCACGGCGCCGTCCGGTCGCCGTCACCCGGCCCGGCGGACCCGGGCCGAGGCCCTGCGTCCGGCCCTCCCGGGACCCCCGATCCAGGGCGCGGAGGAGGCGCCGCCGCCGGCGGTCGCCGTCCGCAAGGGCACGGTCACGGAGATCCGCCGGCTCAGCCCCGGAATCGTCGAGGTCGTCGCGACCCTGACGCGGCGGCCGACCTGCGAGCCCGGGCACCAAGCCCTCGTGACCTTCGCGGGACTGCCCGCGATGACGCTGTCCCCGACCCTGCGGGTCGACGGCACGAGCGAGATCAACGAGGCCGTGTTCCACCTCGCCCGCGACCCCGAGGGCGACCCCTCGACACGCTCCGCCTCGACCAGCCGGTGCGCCTCAAGGGACCCGTCGGCCGGGGACAGTACCGGCCCGGGGGCGGCCGCCTCGTGCTGGTGGCGGCCGGCGCGGGCTTCGGGGCGATCTGGGCGATCGCCCGGGCGGCCCGCTACGTCGAGCCCGCCCGCGAGATGGCCCTGGCGATCGGCGCCCGCGACGCCCTGGACCTCTACATGCGCGAGAGCCTGGACTGGCTGCGCCGGACCGGCGTCGCCCGAATCGTACTCTGCGCCGACCGCGGCCGCCAGCGGCCGCCGGACGTGCGGTCCGGCCCCTCAGCGCCCACCTGCCGAGCCTGCGCGCCACCGACGTGGTCCACGTGGCGGGCGACGTCTCGACGGTCGGCGCCGTGCAGGTGCTCGCCGCCTCGGTGGGCGCCCGCTGCTACCCGATCGTGATCGACTGGACGGTGGGGCGCCTCGACGCGGCGGCGATCGGCTGATACCCGCGCCGGGGTGGCCGCACGCGGCCGGCCCCTGAGTCCGATCCCCGATGGTCCGTGTCCTCTGCCTCGGCTACAGCGTTACCGAGCTGCCGGGCTATGTCGAGCGGGCCAACGCCCTGGCCGAGGCCGAGGGACGCCCGGTCACCCTCCTCCGGAGCGGTTGGGGCGGCCATTCCCTGCCCTCCGTCGCGGCCCTGATCGACGAGATCCTGGACGCGATCCCCTGCGATCACGTCCTGCTGGAGCTGTTCACCGGCAACGTCCGTTACTTCGACGGCGCGACCATGCGGGGCTATCTCGACGACATCCTCGCGGCGACCGCCCGGCGCGACCTGCCCGTCGCCTTTCTCAACCTTCATCAGGGCGGCGTCGACTACGCGGCCGAGACCGTCGCCGGCCTGCTGGCGGAGTATCGCGCCCTCTACGGGATCCCGTATCTTGACATCGCCGCCCCGGTGGCCGGGGCGGGGGCCGGCGACATCACCTTTCTCCTGAAGGACGGCACCCACGTCACGCCGGCCGGCGCGGAGGTCTACGGCACCCTGGTCTACAGCTTCCTGCGCGCGCCGCCGCCGGGCCGGGCCTACATCCCCCGGTTCCGGGAGCTGCCGGGCCGGTTCGAATCCCTGCCCCTGTGCACCCTCCCCGGCCTGACCTGCGGGTTCGAACTGCGGCGCAACGGCATCCCGCTGCGTTTCCTGGAGATCCCCGAGACCACGCGCGTCGAGATCCCCCTCGGGCGTCCGCGCGACGTGATCGGCATCCTCACGACCTACGGACCGCAGGCGGGCACGCTGACGGTCCGGGATCCCGCAACCGGGCGGGCGCACGACCTCGTCGCCTACGATGAATTCTCCTACTACGTCCGCGCGATGTACCGCAGCGTCGCCCTCCTGGCCGCCCGCGCGCTGACGCTCGCGCAGTCGGCGGCGCGGCCGGACATCGCCCTGCGCAAGGGCGTGCCGGATCCGGGGCCGCGGCTCGGGCGCGTCTCGCACATCGTCTGCCGGCGCCCCCTGGGCCTCGCCGCGCGCGCCGCGCGCCTGCGCCACCGGCTCCTGCGCGACCTGCGCCGCGTCGCGCTGCGGCTCGGGCGTCTGCGGGGGCGTGAGCCCGGTCCGCACGGGGCGGAGGGCGCCACGAAGCGGACCGCACGCCTCCGGCGCCGGTGCCGGAAGGCCTGGATCCGGCAGCCGGGCGGCACGGGCCGCGATCCGATCCGGAGGCGGGGACGCCGTCGGCGCCCTCCCTGGGCCGCAGCCGCGGCCCGCACGGTGCCCTGCGGATCCCGGTGACCGGGATCCGCGCGCCGTAGGCCCGCTGGCCGCGCCGCATCGATCCGGAAACCCGCCGCGTCGCGAAGATCATTCGAGATGTTCTGGGTATAAATTCACCCGTCCGAGACTGGATCCAAGCAAATCCGACGTGTTAGATCGCCCTTCGATTCCGATCGGGGGCGGTCGCTGATGTTTCGTCTCGGAAACATGAGGTTGTCGGTGAAGATGTCGGCGCCGATCTCGATCATGGTAATGGTCAGCGCGGTAATTGTTTATTATTCGATATCTGACTTCGACCTGATGGAAAAAAGGAACGATTATCTAGTCGTTTATTATTTTGTTCGGCTGGAAAAGTTTGCGCAGGTCCGCGAGAATTTTCTCAACGCCGCGCTCATGAATCGCAACCTCATCATCGGCCAGCCGGAGAGCGATCTCCCCTCTATCGCCGACGCTACGACGAATCCGTCAAGGCGGTGGCCGACGGCATCGAGACGCTGGCTGCGGGCTCGCGGCGACAGGAGGTCCAGGACATCCAGCGCACCATCGGCAAGTTGGCCCGGGACTACTTCGATCGGCTCGACCGCTCCAACGACCTCGCCCTCCGGAACGATCGGCCCGCGGCGATCCAGGTCGGCCTCGTGGGCGCGCGCGACATCCGGGTCCGGTTCGACAGGGCCGCCGAGGAATACGAGGCGCTGGCGGCGGCCCGTCTCGGCGAGGCGAAGACCGCGACGCGGCGGGAGACCGGGCAGGCCCGGATGGTGCTGATCGGCTCCGCCCTGGCGGGCCTTCTCGCCGCCCTGGGGCTGTCGGCGGCGATCGTGGTGCTCGGCGTCACGCGCCCCTCCACCGCCTCGTCGCCGTGCTGCAGCGCATGGCGCGGGGCGAGACCGAGGCCACCATCGCGGAGGCGCGGCGGGGCGACGAGATCGGGATGGTCGGCCGGGCGGTGGAGGCGATCCGGTCCATGGTGGCCCGCACCGCCGCCGCGGACGCCGCGCGGCGGCCGAAGCCGCCCGGGTGCGCAAGGACGCCATGATGGACCTGGCCCGGACCTTCGAGGAGGCGGTGGCCAAGATCGTGGACCGCGTCTCGACCTCGGCGAACGAACTCGAGGGCACCGCCCACCGGATGACCGAGACCGTCCGGGAGACGGCCGGCCAGTCCAACACGGTGGCGTCGGCCGCGGAGGCGGCCGCCGGCGACATCAACGCCGTCGCGGCCTCGACCGAGCGGCTCGGCAGCGCCATCCGGGCGATCGGCCGCCAGGCGAGCGGCTCGTCCGACCTCGCCCAGCAGGCGGTCGGCGAGGCCGACCAGACCGCCGGCCTCGTCTCGGACCTGCAGGCCGCGGCCTCAGAGATCGGCGACGTGGTGCGGCTGATCTCGTCCATCGCCGGTCAGACCCACCTGCTGGCGCTGAACGCCGCCATCGAGGCGGCCCGCGCCGGCGAGGCCGGCCGCGGCTTCGCCGTGGTGGCGGGGGAGGTGAAGGGCCTCGCCGAGAAGACCGCCCGGGCGACCGACGGGATCGCCGCGCAGATCGGCCGGATCCAGGGCGTGACCGGCGCCGCGGTCGGCGCGATCGGCACGATCAGCGCGCGGATCCGTGCGATCAACGGGGTCGCGGTCGCGATCGCGTCGGCCGTAGAGGATCAGGGCGCGGCGACGCAGGAGATCGTGCGCACCATCGCGCAGGCGAACCGGGGCGCCACGGAGGTGACCGGGACCATCGCCGGGGTGGCCGAGGCCTCGGAGCGGACCGGTGTGGCGGCCGATCACGTGCTCACGGCCGCCACCGCCCTGTCGCGCCAGTCCGAGCGGCTCTCCGCGGAGGTGGGCCGCTTCCTGGTCGGCGTTCGCGCCGCCTGAGAACCGGCCCCGCCCCCGCGTGGGGCTCGCGGGGCCGGACGACCGGGCTCAGCCCAGCCGGACCCGCCAGATCTCCCCGGCATATTCGCGCATCGCCCGGTCGGAGGAGAACCACGCCATGCGGGCGGTGTTGCGGATCGCCTTCGCCCACCAGCCGCGCGGGTCGCGCCACGCGGCGTCGATGGCGCGCTGCACCCGCCAGTAATCGTCGAAGTCGGCGGTGAGCAGGTACTGGTCGCGCCGGCGCAGGTCGTCGGTGAGCGGCCGGAACCGGCCCGGCTCCTCCGGCGAGAACCGCCCCGAGGCGATCATGTCCAGCGCCGCCGCCAGCCGCGGCGAGGCCTGGATCGCCCGGGCCGCGTAGTCCGGCTCGGCCTGCCGGGCGCGGACCCCGTCGGCCTCCAGGCCGAAGATGAAGATGTTGTCCGCCCCGACATGGTCGCGGATCTCGATGTTGGCGCCGTCGAGGGTGCCCACCGTCAGCGCGCCGTTGAGGGCGAACTTCATGTTGCCGGTGCCCGACGCCTCCATGCCGGCCGTCGAGATCTGCTCCGACAGGTCGGCGGCCGGGATGATCGATTCGGCGAGGCTCACCGAGTAGTTCGGGAGGAATACCACCTTCAGCCGGTCCGCGACCTCGGGATCGTCGTTCACCGCCTTGGCGACGTCGCAGGCGAGCTTGATGATCAGCTTGGCCTGGACGTAGCTCGGCGCCGCCTTGCCGGCGAAGATCTTGACCCGGGGCGTCCAGTCCCGGTGCGGCTCGGCCTTGATCGCCTGGTAGAGCGCCACGGTCTCGATCACGTTGAGGAGCTGGCGCTTGTACTCGTGGATGCGCTTGACCTGGACGTCGAACAGCGCGGCCGGATCGACGTCGATGCCGGTGCGCTCGGCGATGATCGCCGCCAGGGCCGCCTTGCGCTCCTGGCGCACGGACGCGTAGCGCGCCACGAAGGCCGGATCCTCGGCATGGGCCTCCAGGCCCCGGAGAAGCTCGGGGTCGTCGAGCACGCCCGCGCCCACCGTCTCGACGGCGAGCCGGGTGAGGCCCGGATTGGCGTTGTGGAACCAGCGGCGGAAGGTGATGCCGTTGGTCTTGTTGACGATCTTGTCCGGATCCAGCGCGTGCAGGTCGGAGAAGACCGTGGAGCGCATCAGGTCGGTGTGCAGCGCCGAGACGCCGTTGACCCGGCGCGCGCCGTGGAAGGCGAGGTGCCCCATCCGCACCCGGCGGCCGTTCGACTCGTCGATCAGCGAGATCGAGGCGAGGTAGGCGGCGGAATCCGCCGGTCCTTGCCGGCCGTGCTTGGCCTGCTCCTCAAGGTGCATCCAGTTGATCAGGTAGATGATCTGCATGTGGCGCGGCAGCAGCCGCTCCATCAGCTCCACCGGCCAGGTCTCCAGGGCCTCGGGCAGGAGGGTGTGGTTGGTATAGTGCAGCGTGTTGGTGGTGACGTGCCACGCATCCTCCCAGGAGAGGCCGTACCCGTCGAGGAGGAGGCGCATCAGCTCCGGCACCGCGATGGCCGGGTGCGTGTCGTTGAGCTGGATCGCGGCGTGGTCCGGCAGGGACCGGACGTCGCCGCGCTCGGCCACGTGCCGGGCGACGAGATCCTGGATCGACGCCGCCGTGAAGAAGTATTCCTGGCGCAGGCGCAGCTCCTGCCCCTCGGCCGAGGAATCGCTCGGATAGAGCACGCGGGAGATCGCCTCGGCGCGCATCCGCGCCGCCACCGCGCCGACATGGTCGCCGCCGTTGAACCGGGCGAGGTCCACGGGTTCGCCGGCCTCGGCCTTCCACAGGCGCAGGGCGTTCACGTGGCGCCCGCGCCAGCCGACCACCGGCACGTCGTGGGCCACCGCCCGCACGGTCTCGGCCGGCTGCCAGTGCCGGCGGATCACCCCGCCTCCGCGGAGGACATGGTGACGGTCCCGCCGAAGCCGATGGCGTAGGTCGCCTCCGGCCTGGCGAATTCCCAGGGGTTGCCCTCGGCGAGCCACGTCTCCGGCGCCTCGCGCTGCCAGCCGTCCTCGAAGGACTGGCGGAACAGGCCGTGGTCGTAGCGGATCCCGTAGCCCATGGCCGGGATGCCGATGCTCGCCATGCTCTCCATGAAGCAGGCGGCGAGCCGCCCGAGGCCGCCGTTCCCCAAAGCGGCGTCGGGCTCGGCCTCCTGCACGGCGTCGAGGTCGACCCCGAGTTCCCGCAGGGCGGCGCGGGTGGTCTCGGTCAGGCCGAGGTTGTTCATCGCGTCCGACATCAGCCGGCCGATCAGGAATTCCAGCGACAGGTAGTAGACGCGCTTGTTCGGGACGCTGCGCTCGGACGCCAGTGCAGGCCGCCACGATCCGCTCGCGCAGGGCCAGCGCGGTCGCGGCGAACCAGTCGCGCGGGCGGGCGGTCTCGGGCGTGCGGCCGAGGGCGAAGGTGAGCTTGGCGCGGATCGATTCCCGCAGGTCCACTACGGCGTCGCCGCTTCCGGACAGCGCCGGGGCGGTCCAGGGGGCAGCGGCCGGAGCCTCGGGAACGCGCTCGTCGCGCGTGACATCTTGTGGCACTGGCCGGGTCAGAACATCGTTCAACACGTGCGGGTCCCCCAAAGTCGTCGCCCCGGATTCTAGCGCCGGGGGTATCGTGGGCGGATTATCTCTTTTGATGGATTGCCGCCGCGTGAACGGACGGGCGATCCATGCCCCGAAGCATCCGAGGGTGCGGCCGGTGTCTGGCGAAGTCGTGGCAGCACCGCTCCGGCGGGCCACCTGGGCACACCGGATGAGATATGGCGCGGGAACGTGACATTCCAGGCACACCCGCGCGCGGCTCCGCTGCACTGCGCGCATCCGCCGCCGGTCGCCAGCGCGCCACTCTGCGGCTATCCCGGGCCGTAAACGCGAGGGGCGCAGTATGACCGACACCGTCTGGTGGAAGCGCGGGACCGTCTACCAAGTCTATCCCCGCTCCTTTCAGGACACGAACGGCGACGGGGTCGGCGACCTTCCGGGCATCACGGCGCGCCTGGACTATCTCGCCTGGCTCGGGGTCGATGCCGTGTGGATCTCGCCGGTCTATCCCTCGCCGATGGCGGATTTCGGCTACGACGTGGCCGATTACTGCGGGATCGATCCGCTGTTCGGCACGCTGGCCGACTTCGACGCCTTGATCGCCGAGGCCCACCGGCGCCGGCTGAAGGTGATCCTCGACTTCGTGCCGAACCATTCCTCGATCGCGCATCCGTGGTTCGCGGAGAGCCGGTCGTCGCGCACGAGCCCGAAGCGGGACTGGTACATCTGGCGCGATCCCGCCCCCGACGGCGGGCCGCCCAACAACTGGCTGTCGAATTTCGGCGGCCCGGCCTGGACGCGCGACGAGACCACCGGCCAGTACTACTACCACGCGTTCCTGGCGGAGCAGCCGGACCTGAACTGGCGCAACCCCGCCGTGCGGGACGCCCTGCACGACGTGCTCCGCTTCTGGCTGGAGCGCGGGGTCGACGGGTTCCGGGTCGACGTGATCTGGCACCTGATGAAGGATGCGGGGTTCCGCGACAACCCGGCCAATCCCGACTACGCGCCGGGCTCGCCCGAGATCAACCGCTTCACCCAGGTCTACTCCGCCGACCGACCGGAGATCTTCGACGTGATCGCCGGGATGCGGGCGGTGCTGCGCCCGTACGGCGAGCGGGTGCTGATCGGCGAGATCTACCTGCCGGTGGAGCGTCTGGTGGCCTATTACGGCCCGGACCTCACCGGCGCCGACCTGCCGTTCAATTTCCAGCTGATCCAGACCCCGTGGCGGGCGGATGCGGTGGCCGAGCTCGTGGCCGATTACGAGGCGGCCCTGCCCGAGGGCGGCTGGCCGAACTGGGTGCTGGGCAACCACGACCAGCCGCGCATCGCCGCCCGGGTCGGCGCCGATCAGGCCCGCATCGCCGCGATGCTGCTCCTGACACTGCGGGGGACCCCGACCCTCTATTACGGCGACGAGATCGGCCTCGGCCACGTGCCGATCCCGCCGGGGCGCGCCCGCGATCCCTGGGAGCACAACGAGCCCGGCCACGGCCGGGACCCGGAGCGCACGCCGATGCAGTGGGACGAGAGCCCCCAGGCCGGCTTCTCCACGGCCGAGCCGTGGTTGCCGCTGGCGCAGGACTGGGCGACCTGCAACGTCGAGGGCCAGCGCTCGGACCCGGCCTCGATGCTCACCCTGCACCGGCGGCTGCTCGCCCTGCGCCGCGACCACGCGGCCCTCGCGGTCGGCGGCTACCGGGCGGTGCCGCTTGGGATTGCGGAGGTGTTCGCCTATGAGCGGTTCGTCGACGAGGCCGTCCTGCGCGTGGTCCTGAACTTCGGTGCGGCTCCGCAGGATCTGCCGCTGCCCGAGGGTGGCTGGACCGTGCTGCTCTCGACCCGCGCTGGGCGGGCGGGCGAGACGGCCGGTCGCGCCCTGGCGCTGGGACCCGCCGAGGGGGTGATCCTGCGCCGCGCCGGGTGAGCGGGACCGGGTCGGCGCGTCCGCGCTGGGCCTCGGATCGGGGGCGCCGATCGCGGCCGCGATCGCGTCTCCGATCCCGTCTCCGATCCCGTCCTGGCCGGGCGGCGTGATCCGGTCTCCGGCCGCATCGCGCGGTCGCTGCAAGCCGTCATCGGCACGCGCGCAGGGCGGCGGGTGCCGGCTCCATCGGCCGGGGGCGGGCGCGCCCGAACCCCGATTCGGGCGCCGGCGCGCTGCCGCGGCGGCACGATCCGCTCCCCTGCCCCGTCCCTTGACCTCTCCCTTGACCTCTCCCCTGGGCGTCCGGGCGGCCTGATCCCGGTGCGGAAAGGCGTCGGGTCGGCCGAAAACCGCCGGGCCGACGCGAATTTTTGCTGCAATGCCACATAGGTAAGTGAAGCTTAATTCTCACGGTGGCCTATTTTGTGCGTCGCAGCGGAACCGTCGCGGCGGAGGAGTATTAGCCGTGGTTGAGATCGTGACAGCCGTGCCTGCCCGATCGTCTGCCAGACCGGGGCATTCCGCCCGGCCAGGATCCATGCCGATGCTCGATACGTGCCGTGGTGGTTCCTTCGCCGCGTGGTCATCCGGCGAAGGAGACGGCGCCCGCACGATCCACCAGCCGGCCCGGCCCGCCTCGCTGCGCCGCCGCATCCTCTACGCCACGCCGGAGATGGCCGATTTCGTGAAGACCGGCGGTCTCGGCGAGGTCTCGGCCGCCCTGCCGCGGGCGCTCGTGCCGCATTACGACATCCGCGTCCTGATTCCCGGATACCGACAGGTCCGCGCGGCCTTTCCCGAGATCCCGGTCATCGGCCGCCTGGAGGGCTTCGCGGGGGTCCCGGCCTGCGACCTCGGCCTCGTCGAGGCCGTCGACGGCCTGCGGATCTACGTCCTGCTGAGCCCCGACCTCTACGAGCGCGACGGCACGCCCTACGGCGACCAGCACGGCGATTTCGGCGACAACGACCTGCGCTTCGCCCGCCTCAGCCTCGCGGCGGCCGAACTCGCCGCGGGTGCCGACCCCGACTGGTCGGCCGACCTCCTGCACCTCAACGACTGGCAGGCGGCCCTGGCCCCGGCCTACCTCGCGTGGCGCGGCCGGCGGGTGCCCAGCGTGCTGACGATCCACAACCTCGCCTACCAGGGCCTGTTCCCCCGGGACGCCCTGCCCCGGCTCGGGGTGCCGGACTCGGCCTTCCAGATGGATGGCGCGGAGTTCTACGGGCAGCTCTCCTTCCTCAAGGCCGGCATCTTCTACGCCTCGCAGGTCACCACCGTGAGCGAGACCTACGCCCGGGAGATCCAGACACCCGAGCTGGGCTGTGGCCTCGACGGGCTGCTGCGCACCCGCGCCGGCCAGGGCCGGCTCGCCGGCATCCTCAACGGCATCGACGAGACCTGGGACCCGAGCACCGATCCGCATCTCGCCACCCGCTTCGAGATCGACGACTGGAAGGGCAAGCGCGCCAACGCCGAGGCGGTGCGCCGGCAATTCGGCCTCGCGGTCTCCCGCGGGCCGCTCTTCGCCATCGTGTCGCGCCTCGTCCACCAGAAGGGCATCGACCTCAGCCTGCAGGCCGCCGAGACCATCGTGGCCGGGGGCGGCCAGCTCGTGGTGATCGGCCAAGGCGAGGGCCGGTTCGAGCAGGCGCTCCGGGGCCTCGCCAAGCGCCATCCCGACGCGGTCGGCGTGCATGTCGGCTTCGAGGAGGCGCAGGCCCGGCGGATGTTCGCGGGCAGCGACTTCCTGCTGATGCCCTCGCGCTTCGAGCCCTGCGGCCTCGCCCAGATGTACGCGCAGCGCTTCGGGTCCCTGCCGATTGTGCGGCGGACCGGGGGCCTCGCCGACACGGTCGAGGACGGGGTGACGGGCTTCACCTTCGGGGAGGCCTCGGCCGCGTCCTTCGGGGCGGCGGTCCGCCGGGCGCTGGAGGCCTTCGGCCAGACGAAGCGCCTCAACGCCATGCGGCGGCGGGCCATGGCGGCCCGCTTCGGCTGGGATCAGGCGGCCGACAACTATGCCGGGCTCTACGGCCGGGCGATCGGCAACAGCACGGCGCTGCGCTGGCGGGCGGCGTAGAGATCTCTCGCGGACGGCGTCAGCGGCGCCCCCTCCCCCGCAGAGGGGGAGGGAGGCCGGCGCGCCCGACCGCCCTACCCCTCCAGCAGGAAGATCATCGTGGCGAGCGGCGGCAGGGTGAGCGACAGGCTCTGCCCCTGGCCATGGCTCGCCTCCGCGTCGGTGTGGCGCCCGCCCTGGTTGCCCAGGTTCGCGCCGCCGTAGACGCCGGCATCCGAGTTGAACGCCTCCCGGTAGAAACCCGCCTGCGGCACGCCGATCCGGTAGCCCTCGCGCGGCACCGGCGTGAAGTTCGACACTACGATGGCGACCTCGCCGGGCTTGGCGCCCTTGCGGGCCCAGGCGATGACGCTGTTGTCCTGATCGTCCGCCACCAGCCACTGGAAGCCGGTATGCTCCGCGTCGCGGCTGTAGAGGGCCGGGGTCGACACGTAGAGCCGGTTCAGGTCGCGGATCACGCTCTGGACGCCCTTGTGCAGGGGATCGTCCAAGAGGTGCCAGTCCAGGCTGTTGTCGTGGTTCCACTCCCGCTCCTGGCCGAACTCGCCGCCCATGAACAGCAGCTTCTTGCCGGGATGCCCCCACATGAAGCCGTAATAGGCCCTGAGATTCGCGAATTTCTGCCAGCGGTCGCCCGGCATCTTGCCGAGCAGCGAGCCCTTCCCGTGCACCACCTCGTCGTGGGAGAGCGGCAGGATGAAATTCTCCGAGAAGGCGTAGAGCAGCCCGAAGGTCAGGTTGTGGTGGTGGTAGCGGCGATGGATCGGATCCTCCTGCATGAAATGCAGGGTGTCGTGCATCCAGCCCATGTTCCACTTGAAGCCGAAGCCCAGGCCCCCGGTATAGGTCGGGTGCGAGACGCCCGGCCAGGAGGTCGATTCCTCCGCCACCGTGATCGTCCCCGGGGCGTGGCTGTAGGTCGCCTCGTTGGTCTTGCGCAGGAAGTCGATGGCGTCGAGGTTCTCGTTGCCGCCGTAGCGGTTCGGGATCCACTCGCCCTGGCGGCGGGAATAGTCGAGGTAGAGCATCGACGCGACGGCATCCACGCGCAGGCCGTCGAGGTGGTAGTGCTCCAGCCAGAACCGGGCGTTGGCGGCGAGGAACGTCGCGACCTCGGTCCGCCCGAAATTGTAGATGTAGGTGCCCCAATCCTGGTGGAAGCCCTGGCGCGGGTCGGCATGCTCGTAGAGATGCGTCCCGTCGAACTGGCCGAGCCCGTGGGCGTCGAGGGGGAAGTGCCCCGGCACCCAGTCGAGCAGCACGCCGATGCCGGCCTCGTGGGCGGCGTCCACGAAGGCGGCGAACTCCTCCGGCGTGCCGAAGCGGCTCGTCGGCGCGAACAGCGAGACCGGTTGATAGCCCCAGGACCCGTCGAACGGGAACTCGGTGATCGGCAGCATCTCGATATGGGTGAAGCCCAGATCCTTGACGTAGGGGATCAGCCGCTCGGCGAGCTCCCGGTAGGTCAGGAAGCGGTTGCCCTCCTCGGGCACCCGCGCCCAGGAGCCGAGATGGACCTCGTAGACCGAGATCGCCGCGTGGCGCGGGTCCTTCGCGCCCCGGTTGCCCATCCAGCCGGCATCGTGCCAGTCGAACTCGCCCGACCCGTGGGTGACCGAGGCGGTCTCCGGCGGGTGCTGGGCCGCGAAGGCGACCGGGTCGGCCTTGAGGGGGATCAGGGACCCGTCCGGGCCGCGGATCTCGAACTTGTAGCGGATTCCGGCCTTGAGGCCGGGCACGAACAGCTCCCAGATGCCGCCGTCCTGCCAGAGGCGCATCGGGTGGCGCCGCCCGTCCCAGTCGTTGAAGTCGCCGACGACGCTGACCTTGCGGGCATTCGGAGCCCAGACCGCGAAGCGGAAGCCGTCGATGCCGTCGAGCTGCCCCGACTGGGCGCCGAGCATCCGGTAGACGAGGTTGGTGCCGACCTCGCGCAGGGTCGCGACGTCGTACTGCTCGATCGAGGAGCCGAAGCCGTAGGGGTCGTAGCGGCGGCGCTTCGTCCCGTCCCAGGCCTCGACCTCGATCTCGTAGAGCGGCCGGTGTTCCCCCTCGACCCGGGCGACGTAGAACCCGTCCGGATGGCGCTTCTCGAAGGGTACGGTGCGGCCGTCCATCACCAGGGCGGCGGCCCGCGCCTCGGGCAGAACGGCACGGACCTCCCAGGCCTGGGGACCGACCCGGTGGGGGCCGAGCACCGAGAACGGATCGCCGTGATTGGCGGCCATCAGCGCGGCGATCGCGTCCGGGTGGACGCTCGGCGCCGCCGGGGCGGTGCCGGAGCCCGGGACATCCGCGGTCCGCGCCGTCGCCGATTCCGGGTCGACCCGCGTTGCGAAGGTCTCGTCGATCGCCGTCATTCAGTTGCTCCGGGCTCGTGTCCGTCCGTGTCCAGAATGGTGAGAACCCCACGGGCGGGGATTTCGATCCAGTCCGGCCGGTTGTTGGCCTCGTAGTCGACCTCGTACAGGGCCTTGGTCAGCAGGCAGAGGCGCAGCAGCCGAGCCCGCGAGATCCGGGTCGGTCACCGCGGCGCGCGACCCCGCCACGGCGGCCTCGTAGCCGGCCAGGAAGGCGGTCTCGATCATGCCCCGCCAGGCGGTGGCGGCGTCCCGCGCCCGCTCCTCGGTGTCGCCGAACCGGGCGGCGATCTCGCGGGTCACGGTCTCGGCCCCGTACGCGAAGGAGCGCATCAGCCCGGCGACGTCGCGCAGGGGCATCGACTTGGCCCGGCGCTCGTCGGCCGGGCGCGAGGGCTCGCCCTCGAAGTCGACGATGATCAGGTCGTTCTCGGCGACCAGGACCTGGCCGAGGTGGTAGTCGCCGTGGATCCGGGTCTTGTGGGCGCCGCGGATCGGCGCGGCGGTGAGCGACGCGATCAGCGCCTCGACCGCGCCCCGGCGCTGGCCGAGTTCGGCGCAGGCCGGCTTGCCGGCGTCGAGGCCCCGGTCGACGAGGCCCTTGAGCGCCCGGAAGGCGCGCTCGGCCTGGTGGCGGGCGTCGCGCGCCAGCACGGCGAGGTCGTCCGCGGCGAACGGCTCGGGGGCGAAGGCCGGGTCGTCGGTCTCCAGGGCGAGGGCCGCGTGCAGCTCGGCGGTGCGCCGGCCGAGCAGGTCGGCCCAGGGCCGGTGGGCCTGGAACGCCTCCTCGGGGGTGGCGGCCTCGCTCTCGGGGGTGAGCACCACGGTCTCGAAGTCCCGGCGCAGGCCCTCCAGCATCAGGGTCCAGGCGTCCCCCTGGTTCATGACGAATTTCTGCAGGACCGCCAGCGCCGTGCGGGTGCCGTCCTCGGCGACATGCTCCAGGGTGCCGAGCAGGGCGGGTGTATTCGAAAAACCCGCCTGCTCGGTGAGGAAGCGCCCGATCTCGATCTCGGGATGCAGGCCCGGCTGCAGGCGGCGCAGCAGCTTGAGCATCATCTTCGACCCGATGGCGATCGAGGTGTTGCTCTGCTCGGCCGAGAGCCGGCGGATGTCGGCGGGATCGACCGTGACCTCCGGATCGAAGGCCGAGGTGACCGCAAAGACGAGGCGCCCGGTCTCCGTGGGGATCTCCCGGCCCTGGCGCATGTCGTCGATCAGGCAGGCGGCGAAGTCGTTGGAGCCGGCCGCCCCGTAGAGCAGCCCGGTCCGCGGCCCCCGGCGCACCCGCGCCACCGCGAAGGGCATCAGCGCCTCATCCTCGCGGCCCTCCTCGACGCCCACGGGCACGAAGTATTCCTGGGTCTCGCCGCTGGCGAGCTGCACCTGCAGCCGCGGCAGCAGGAAGCGCGCGCTCCCGTCGACATCCGTCAGGGCGGCGCAGTCGACGACCTTGACGCCCTTGATCCGCGAGCCCTTGGCGCCGAACCAGCGCCGGCTCGTCAGGAAGGGGGCACCACGGTGCGCTCGAAGGCGACGCGCTCGCGGCCCGACATCAGGCTCTCGATGCCGCCGGTGAGCACCAGGGTGAACAGCTCCGGCGGCTCCTGCTGCGGGCCGACCACCCCGGAGCGCGCGGCGCTCAAGCTGAACCAGTAGAAGCCGTAGGACGGCAGGGTCAGCAGGTAGGGCAGATCGCCGATCGGCGGGAACTCGGTGCCGCCGGTGAGTTCGATCGGTACCGCGGTCCGCAGCTCCGACAGGTCGAGCTGCACCGCCTGGGGCGCGCGCGAGAGGTTCGCCACGCACAGGATCCGCTCGTCCTCGTGCTCGCGGATCCAGGCCAGGACCTTGCGGTTCGACGGATAGAGGAACTGGATCGTGCCGCGCCCCAGCGCGACGCTGTTGTTGCGGATCGCGATCATGCGCCGCGTCCAGTTCAGCAGGCTCGTCTGGGCCTGGGTCTGCGCCTCGACGTTGATCGCGTCGAAGCCGTAGATCGGGTCCTGGATCGCCGGCAGGAACAGCCGCTGCGGGTTCGCCCGGGAGAAGCCGCCGTTGCGGTCGGGGCTCCACTGCATGGGCGTGCGCACGCCGTCGCGGTCGCCCAGGTAGATGTTGTCGCCCATGCCGATCTCGTCGCCGTAATAGAGCACCGGCGTGCCGGGCATCGACAGGACGAGGGACTTCATCAATTCGATCTTGCGCCGGTCGTTCTCCAGGAGCGGCGCGAGGCGGCGGCGGATGCCGAGGTTGATCCGGGCGCGCCGCTCGGCGGCGTAGAACGACCAGAGATAGTCACGCTCCTCGGCGGTGACCATTTCGAGGGTCAGCTCGTCGTGGTTGCGCAGGAAGATCGCCCATTGGCAGCCCTCGGGGATCTCCGGGGTCTGGCGCATGATGTCGGTGATCGGATGCCGGTCCTCCCGGGCGATCGCCATGTACATCCGCGGCATCAGCGGGAAGTGGAACGCCATGTGGCATTCGTCGCCGTCGCCGAAATACTGCGCGGTCTCCTCCGGCCACTGGTTGGCCTCGGCGAGCAGCATCCGATCGGGGTAGCTGACATCCAGCGCCGCCCGGATCTTCTTGATCACGTCATGGGTTTCGGCGAGATTCTCGCAGTTCGTGCCGTCGCGCTCGATCAGGTAGGGGATCGCGTCGAGGCGCAGACCGTCGACGCCCATGTCGAGCCAGTAGCGCATGGTCGCGATGACCGCGTCCAGCACCTTCGGGTTGTCGAAGTTCAGGTCCGGCTGGTGGCTGTAGAACCGGTGCCAGAAATACTGCTTGGCGACCGGGTCCCAGGTCCAGTTCGAGGCCTCGGTGTCGAGGAAGATGATCCGGGTATCCCGGTAGGGCTCGTCGGTGTCCGACCAGACGTAGAAGTCGCGCTCGGGCGAGCCGGGGGCGCCTCCCGGGCGGCCTGGAACCAGGGGTGCTGGTCCGAGGTGTGGTTGATCACGAGCTCGGTGATCACCCGCAGGCCGCGCTCGTGCGCCGCCGCCACGAAGGCCCTGAAGTCCTCCATGGTCCCGTAGGACGGGTTGATGCCCTCGTAATCGGCGATGTCGTAGCCGTCGTCGCGGAGCGGCGAGGGTAGAACGGCATCAGCCAGATCGCCGTGACGCCGAGATCGCGCACGTAGTCGAGGCGCTGGGTCAGGCCCTCGAAATCCCCGATCCCGTCGTTGTTCGCGTCGAAGAACGACTTGACGTGGATCTGGTAGATGATGGCGTCACGGTACCATTGCGGGTCGCTGCGATCGATCATCGCGTCGCTGCCTCATCGGTCGAATCTGACGGGACCGGCGGCGGGAGCCGGCCGGGAGCGGGCGGACGACCGCCGCGCGGATGCAATGGTCGGCGACGGGGAGGCCCGCCGCTGGGGTCAGGTGCCACGGTCAGGTGCCATGGGCGGCCTCAGCCCGCAACCCGCCGCGGCGCCCGGAGGCGCCAGATCACGCAGGATCGCTCGGCCGGATCGAGGGCGATGCGGTGGGTCTTGCCGCGCAACTCGAACGTGTAGCCCTGGAGCAGGTCCTCGACCTCGACGGCGCCGTCGTCGGGCAGGCCGAACAGCCAGAGCGGCACCTCGTAGGTGCATTCCTGACGGTTCTTCGGGTCGAGGTTGACCATGGTGAAGACGCAGTTGTCGCGCTCCGGCGTCGCCTTGGCGTAGGCGATGATCTGGTCGTTGAAGGCCCCGGTGAAGACGACGTTGCGGAAATCCCAGAGGGCGGGGTTCTCGCGCCGGATCCGGTTGAGCTTGACGATGTGCTCGCGGATGTTGCCCGGCCGGTCGTAGTCCCAGGCCTTCAGCTCGTATTTTTCGGAGTTCAGGTACTCTTCCTTGCCGGGATAGGGCGCGGCCTCGCACAGCTCGAAGCCGTTGTAGATGCCGTAGACCGACGACAGGGTCGCGGCGAGCGTGCCGCGGATGACGAAGCCGGCGCGCCCGCTGGTCTGGAGGAAGTACGGGTTGATGTCGGGCGTGTTGGCGAAGAAATTCGGGCGGTAATACTCGCCCATCTCGCCGGCCAGCTCCAGGGCGTAGTCGGTCAGCTCCTGCTTGGTGTTGCGCCACGTGAAGTAGGTGTAGCTCTGCTGGTAGCCGGCCTTGGCGAGCTTCTTCATCATCTTCGGCCGGGTGAAGGCCTCGGCCAGGAAGATCGCGTCCGGATACTGGCCGTTGACCTCGCCGATCACCCATTCCCAGAACGGGATCGGCTTGGTGTGCGGGTTGTCGACCCGGAAGATGCGCACGCCCCGGGCGCACCAGCCGAGGAGGATGTCGCGCAGCTCGATCCAGAGGGACGGCAGGGCGCCGCCGTAGAAGTGGACGTTCGAGATGTCCTCGTACTTCTTCGGCGGATTCTCGGCGAATTTCAGCGTGCCGTCCGGGCGCCACTCGAACCATTCCGGATGGTCCTTGATCCAGGGATGGTCCGGCGAGCACTGGATCGCGAAGTCGAGGGCGATCTCCATGCCGTAGGCGTGGCTCGCCGCCACCAGCCGCTCGAAATCCGCGAGCGTGCCGAGGTTGGGATGCACGGCCTCGTGGCCGCCCTCCGCCGCGCCCACCGCGTAGACCGAGCCGACATCGCCGGGCTGGGCCGTGAGGGTGTTGTTCTTGCCCTTGCGGTTGGTGCGGCCCACGGGGTGGATCGGCGTGAAGTAGAGGACGTCGAAGCCGAGTTCGCGGATCTCGGGCAGGCGTCGGATGACGTCGTCGAAGGTGCCGTGGCGGTCGACGTCCATCGACTGCGAGCGCGGGAAGATCTCGTACCAGGCGGAGAACCGGGCCGCGAGGCGGTCGGCGATCACCGGCAGGGTCACGGGATAGCGGGTCAGGTTCACCCGCTCGGCGTTCCGGCGCACGAGGCGGGACGCCTCGGGCTCGAGGATCCGGTCGAGCTGGGCGGCGGAGCCCGTCTCCTCGGCGGCCAGCGCCGCCACCAGGGCGGCGAGGCGCTCGGCGTCGCGGCCGCCGCGGGTGCGGGACGCGGCGGTCTCGACCAGCGCCACGCCCTCGATCGTCTCCAGGCGGACATCGACGCCCGCGGCGCGCTTCTTCAGGGTGTCGCGCACCCAGGACGAGAAGGCGTCGCGCCAGGCGATCAGGGTGAACTCGTAGCGGGCGTTCCGCTCCAGGGGAAGTGCCCGGCCCAGCGGTCGTTGTCGACGAAGACCATCGGGTCCTCGCGCCAGGTCTCGCCGCCAGACTTGTCGCCGCCGGCGACCCGCGACAGGATCGCGGCATCGACGATCTCGTGGCCGTCGGAGAAGATGTCGGCCTCGACCCGGAGGGATTCGCCGACGATCCGCTTCACCGGCGAGCGGCCGCCGTCGATCTCAGGGCTCACGGCCTCGATCACCACCCGTCCGGTGCCGTCGGGCGTGCCGCGCGCCGGCTGCCGGGCGACCTGCTGGGCGCCGGCCGCGAGGATGCGCAACTCCCCGGGGCGCAGGTCGATGGCGCTGCCGGGATGGAAGGCGATCGGCTCGGCCTCCGGGGTCCGGTCGACGAAGGCGCCGAGCATGCCGCCGGTCCGGGCGATGAGCGTGCCGGCCTCCACCGGCACCGGCCGGTCGGTGGGGTTGTAGAGCACGATCAGCCCGTGCCGCGCCGAGGCCGGATGGCCGGTGTCGAAACGGGCGAGCGCCACCAGGTCGCTGTCGGGGGACGAGAGGCGCATCTGCGCGCCCTCGACATTGGCGGCCGGCAGCTCCGCCCGCAGGGCGTTTATCGCCCGGACGAAGCCGGAGATGTCGAGGCCGGTCTCGGTCTCGCGGTCGCGCGGGGTGGTCTCGACCACGTGCAGCGTCCGGCGGTAGCCCCACTCGTAGCCGATCGGCATCAGCACGCCCGCCGAGAAGAAGGCGGCCAGCGCGTAGCGGGTGCGCAGGTGGGCCGCCACCGCCTCGGGGCCGTCGCCGATCCCGGCGGCGAGCCGCGTCATGTCGTGGTTTTCCGGGAAGGCGATGGAGGGCGCCAGCACCCGCAGGCGCTCGTACTGCTCCAATGCCCAGGGCTTCTTCAGGTCCCACCACGCGAAGGAGTTGAACAGGTAGTCGAAGCCGGCGCCCGCGGTGGCCCGCGCCTCCTCGAAGGTGCAGCCGAGGGTCTCGGCGGCGAACAGGCAGGCAGGATCGCGGGCCTTGGCCTCCCCGATCAGGACGCGCCAGGTCTCCGGCGGCACCTTGTAGGCCGCGTCGCAGCGGAAGCCCGCCACGCCGAGGCCCTGGAGCCGGGCGACGTAGGCGCCCCAGATCCGGGTCAGCTCGTCCCGGGCCGCCGGCGTGTGGTAGTCGAGTTCGGCCAGGTCGCCCCAGACGGTGCGGATCGACGGATCGTCCGGATCCACCGCCGCCGGGTGCATGATCGAGCCGTCGGGCTCCTTCAGGAACAGGTCGGGCCGCTCGGTGGCCAGCCGCGCGTTGTCGGCGGTGTGGTTGATCACGAGGTCGGTCATCACCGACAGGCCGGCCGCCCCGGCGGCGGCGCAGAAGCCGCGGATCTGATCGTCGTCCGGCGTGCCGTCAGGATCGCGGAAGCGCTCGTCGAGGCGCTCCGGGTCGGCCACCGCGTAGAGGCTGCGCGACCCGCCGGTCTGGTGGAACGGGTTGAGGTAGATCCAGTCGAAGCCGAGACCCGCGATCCGCGGCAGCTCGGCGGTCCAGTCCGACACGCGCCCGACCAAGAGCGGGAACAGGTTGTAGATCCGCGGCCCCTCGGCCCTGGGGGCCAGGGCCGCCGGCAGGACGGCTTCGGCCCTGGACGTCGCAGCGGCTTTGGTCGGTGCGTTCATGCTGCCTCTCGGCTCCCGTTCCCTGTGTCGTAACGCCCGAACCGCGCGGGTGTGCCGCGCGATCCGGTCCGACGTGTCTCAGCAGAGTTACGTGACACGGCGGCGGAGGGCGGCCTTCGCCACGCGCCCCTTGCCCCAGCAGTGGCCAAGATGTGCGCACGTGCGGGTTCGGCACCGAGGCTGATGACGGAGGGCGACGTGCCCCCTCTCCCGTGCGGGAGAGGGCTGGGGTGAGGGACGAGAACTCTCAAGATCAAGCACGCGATCGATGCGCCGACCGGACGCGCCGCATTCTGAAAATTCTCATCCCTCACCCTGTCCCTCTCCCGCACGGGAGAGGGGACCTGCGCTCCGTCCTGCGGCCTTATCGCTGCTCCCGGTGTGTGAGTTTGCAAACCCACAGAGGGGAAAGGCAGAGCCGCGGATCCAGCCATTCCCCTCACGCGTCCCGCCGCAGCACCGCGTAGGGCAGGTCGCGCAGGAGGGTGCCGAGATCGACGCCTTCGCCCGCCCCCTGCCCTTCGATGACCCGCCCCGAGGCGAGGTCCCGCCAGCGGGTCCCGGCCCCGAGGTCGACGCGGGTGCCCGCGAAGGCCTCGCCCGACCAGACCGCCTCCCCGACGAAGCCTGCCACCAGCCGCGGCACCGCCACGAACAGGTCTCCGCCCTCCTGGCCGGGATCGGTCCGCCGGTAGGCGATCACGTGGTCGGCCCGGGTGCCGGTGGCCGCCACGGGCTCGTAGGCGGCGCTGGCGTAGAAGTCCGGACGCTCGGCCCGCTCGGCGAGGAGTCGCGTCAGCGTCGCCTGCTTGACCCGCCCGTCCGGCCAGTGGCCCAGCAGCGCCGCGGGCGCCCCGCCCTCCTCCAGCATCCGCTCCAGCGCCGGGTAGTCCACCGGGCGGCGGTTGTCGGGGTCGACGAAGGAGAAATCCCACACCTCCGTGCCCTGGTAGGTGTCGGGCAGGCCCGGCAGGGTGCATTTCAGGACCGTCCGGCCGAGGCTCGCCAGCATGCCGAGATGGGCGAGCCGCCGGGCGAAGGGGCGCAGCGCGCGCAGGAAGTCCGAGCCCGGGGCGATCAGCGCCGTGAACAGCTTCCGGACCGCGCCCTCGTAGACCGCGTCGACATTGACCCAGCTCGACCGGCGCTTGCCCTCGCGCATGGCCTTCTCGCCGTAGGCGATCAGACGGTCGCGGAACTCCGCGACGATTCCGGCCTCGTCCCGCTCCAGCAGCTCCAGGGGCCAGGCGCCCAGGATCGCCTGGAAGAACATCCACTGGTCGTTGGCGTCGGGGGCCGGCTCGCCGTCGATCCGGGCGAGGTGCGGCCCGGCGGTGCGCTGCCACAGGTCCCAGGCCCCGGCCCATTCCTCCGGGATCTCCGAGAGGGCGAGGAGCCGGGTGCGGGTATCCTCCCCGCGCTTGGTGTCGTGGGTCGCCGTGGTGATCATGGCGCTCGGCCAGTCCCGGGCGCGGGCGATCTGGAGGTCGTGGAAATGGCCTTCGTCGATCCCGTACTCGCCCGGATCGCCGCCGACCTCGTTGAGGCCCAGCAGGCACGCGTAGCGATAGAACAGCGTGTCCTCCAGGCTCTTGGCCATGACCGGGCCGGTGAGCTGCTGGAACCGGCGGCGGAAGCGCAAGGCCACCCGCGGGTCCGGCCGGCCCGGTCCCGTGGTCTCGATGCGCCCGAGCAGCACCTCGGCGGCGAAGTCGTGGACCGAGCGGTCCGGCAGGCTCGACCAGCGCTTGGCCTTGGCGACGGCGCCCTCGATCAGGCGCACGTCCTCGGGCTCGACATCCCCCTCCTCCAGCTCCGGCGGCAGGTAGCTCCGGTAGGTCGGGAAGCGCGCGATGATCTCGATCAGCGCCCGGCGCAGGGCGTTGACGGTGAAGTCGCGGGTGCGCCGGTCGGCATCGGCGACCTCCTTGAGGTCGGTGGTCAGCACCTCCAGCTCGCTGGCGAAGCTGATCTCCAGGATCTCGGCCTTGGCGGCGCGGAGCTGGAAGCCGTAGGGTTCGTCGAACCCCGTGGCCCAGGTGTAGAGGCGCTCGACCTTCCCCCGCCGGGTCTTGTCGACCAGGATCCCGTCGAGCTGGTTGAGCACGTCGTAGCCCGTGGTCCCGGCCACCGGCCAGGGCCGCAGCCGCTCGCCCGGCTCCAGGATTTTTTCGACGACGACGTAGAAACCCGGTCCGACCGCGGCCTGGAGCGCCCGCGCATAGCCCAGCGGGTCGGCGAGCCCGTCGATGTGGTCGATGCGCAGGCCGTCGATCCGGCCCTCGCGAACCAGCCGGAACACGGTCTCGTGCGAGCGGTGGAAGATGTCGGACAGCTCGACCCGCAACCCCGCCAGGGAGTTCACGTCGAAGAAGCGGCGGTAGTTGATGTCGCTCGACGCCACCCGCCAGTGGGCCAGCCGGTAGGCCTGCGATTCCAGCAGCCGGTGCAGCGGCCCGAAGCTGTCCGGGCGGCCCTTGAAGCCGTTGAGGAGCGCGAGCGTGCTGGCGGTGGCCTCCTGGATCAGGGGCGACACGCCGTAGATCTCGGCGAGCCGGCGCTTCAGCCCCTCGGCCTCCTCGGGGAAGCCCTGGCGGCGGGTCTCGTCGGTGTCGATCGCCATGGCCCGCAGGCGCTCGGAGATGGCGAGCAGCTCCGCGGTGGTGTCGTCGTCAACGGCCCCGATGGCGGCGATCACCCGGTTGAGGATGGTCGGGTAGCTGAGCGGCCGGATCGGCAGCTGGTGCTCGTAGTGCCAGACGCTGAAGGCACCCTTGTCGGGGTCGAACCTCAGCTCCAGGGTGCCCTTCTCCAGGGCCTCGCCGTAGCGGTCGCCGAGGAACGGGATCACGAGGTTGCGCCCGGCCCCGAGCCGCTGCCAGTCGATGTCGAAGGCGTCGGCGAAGGGCGACAGGGAGCCCCATTCCAGGACCGAGAGCCACCACGGATTGTCGGACCCGCCGACGCCCATGTGGTTCGGGACGATGTCGAGCAGCAGCTTCAGCCCGTGGGCGTGGAGCGTCTCGGAGAGCTGGATGAAGCCCGCCTCGCCGCCGAGTTCCGGGTTGATCGCCCCGTGATCGACGATGTCGTAGCCGTGGGTCGAGCCGGGCCGCGCCGTCTGGAGGGGCGAGGCGTAGACGTGGCTGATCCCGAGCCGGTGCAGGTAGGGGACGATCCGGCCCGCATCCGCGAAGGTGAAGTCCTTGTGGAACTGCAGCCGGTAGGTCGAGCGCGGCGGCGGCGCGGCGAGCCGCGCGGCCCCCGAGCGCGGCCCCCGGGCCTCGGCGGAGAGGGAGGCCGCCAGCTTGGCGAGGGGTCCACCGGGGGCGGCGATGTCGGTCAACTCGCGGTCGAGCTTGCGCCGCCAGTTCGGGTAGCCCTCCGTCGAGCCCGGCACGTTGGCCTGGGCGAGTTCCGAGACCACGTCCTCGTACTGGACGGCGGTCAGCATCGCGGGCGCCCGGGCGAGGTAGCGGGCCGCCGCCTCGAAGGGCGCGGCCTCCGGCGGCTCGGCGGAGGGAAGCAGCTGCTCCCCGGCCAGCGCCTCGGCGAGGCGGCGGCGCTCGACGACGCGCTCGGCCCGCTCGGCCTCGGCCCGCTCCTGGTCGTAGAGGCCGAGCGACTGGCGGGTGTCGGTGTCGACCCCGCGCCACCAGCCGACGAAGGTCGGCAGGTCGTGGGTCGTGATCGCGGTGAGCGCGTCCCGGGGATAGGCCGAGGGCGGCTTGAACCGGCCGTCGGCCTCGCGCTCGAAGGCGAGGATCCGGTAGCTCAGCACCCCGGCCCGCATCAGCGCGTCGGAGAAGCCCTCGGGCGCGGTGCCGAGATCCTCCGCGATGACGAGGCACTTGTTGCGGTGGCTCTCTAGCCGCAGCACCGCCAGCATCGGCTCGAACGGCATGGCCACGTAGGCGCCGGCCTGGGCGCCCGCGCCCAGCGGGATCAGGAACAGGCGGGCGAGCTGGAAGGCGTGGTCGATCCGGATCGCGCCGGCGTGGCGCATGTTGGCCTTGACCAGGGCGCGGAAGGCCGCGAGCCCGTCGCGCTCCATCGCCAGCGGGTCGAAGGCGGGCAGGCCCCAGTTCTGGCCCTTGGGGGCGAGCAGGTCCGGCGGCGCGCCGATCGACACCCGGTCGGCGAAGCGCTCGGGATGGGACCAGATCTCGGAGCCGCCCCGGTCGGCGCCGACCGCGAGGTCCCGGTACAGGCCGACCCGCATCCCGGCGCCGAGCGCCGCCGCGGAGGCCTCGGCGAGCTGCCCGTCGGCGAGGTATTGCAGCCACGCGTGGTAGCCGACCCGCTCGGCGTTCTCCGCCGCGAAGGCCCGCACCGCCTCGGTGCCGGCGCGACGATAATCCTCCGGCCAGTCGCCCAGCCAGTGTGCCCCCTGCCCCCGGAAATGCTCGGAGAGTGCCTCGAACAGGGCGTGCGCTTCGAGATCCTCGCCCCCTTCCTGGCAAAAGCGCTGGAAGCCCGCATCGGTGCCGGCCCGGGCGGGCAGATCTGCCCAGAGCGCCCGCAGCACCGGGTCGAGCACGTCGTGGACGCCCTGGTGGTCGACGAGGGCCGCCTCCCGCAGGGCCGTGATCGCGTCCGCGCGCTCGGCGAGCAGCGCCTCGGCCCGGGAGCCGGCAAGCCCCGGCAGGCTGCGCGGGGCGATGAACAGGGTCTCGAGGAACAGCCGCGAGGAGGGCGAGTAGGGGGAGATCTTGGTCCGGTCGGAGCCGAACAGGGCGTGGACCGGGCTCAAGCCCAGGAACGCCGCCCCGCGCAGGGCCGCCTCGCGGGCCGCCTCGCCGGCATCCGCGTAGGTGCCGATGCCGATATTGGCGGCCGAGCGCAGGCCGTAGAGCTGGGCGGCCATGCCCCAGTCGGAGGCCCCCTCCTCCGTGTAGGGGCGCGGACGCCAGCAGCGCTGCGGCGCGGCGATGACCCAGGCCTCGGTACGGCTCTGCCCGGCCTGCACGGTGAGGCGGTGATAGCCTGGCGTCAGCGGCGGCAGCTCGAAGCCCGGATCGGCGCCTTGCGGGTTCGCCCGCCCCTCGCGGGCGGTGCCGCGCTCGTCGACGAGGCGCCAGACCAGCGTGTGTGGGGCGCCGTCCTGTGGGCGCACCGGCACCCGGGCAACCCGGCGGGCCTCCACCGGCAGGAGCGGCGGGATCAGGCCGCGGCGCAGGTGCTCGACCTCCGCGAGGCTCGCGGCGATCGCCGCCTCGTCCTCCACCGCGAAGCCGAGGGCCGCCAGCAGGCCGCGGCGCACTTCCAGCGACGTCTCGACGGGCTGGCCGAAGGCGTCGGTGTAGCCGGGGGCGACGCCGACGAGGTCGGCGAGCTGTTCCAGGGCGCTCACGAGCGGGACTCCGTCAGGAACACGCCGGTCCAGGCGGGCAGGTCGCGTCCGGCCCCGTCCGGGGCGTTGGTCCAGACCACGCGGGCGCCGCCCGGATCCAGGGCGAAGGGCTCAGTCCCGACATTGGCGACGAAGCGCAGGGTCCCGGCGCCGAAGCGCCACGTGCAGTCGACCACGTCCGACCGCGGCAGGGTGGCGGCGGCGCCCTCGTAGCCGGATTTCGCCAGGGGCACGACCACGTCGCGGCGCAGCCCGAGGAGCCGCGTCGTCTCGGCCAGCACCTCCCGGTGGGGCGAGCGCTCCCGCTCGGACCAGTCGAGCTTCGAGGCCGCGAACGTCTCCCGTTCCGTCGGATCGGGGATCGTCGAGGTGTCGTCCGCGAAGGCCGCAAAGCTCTTGAACTCCCGGCGGCGGCCGTCGCGCACCGCCGTGTTCAGCTCTTCGTCCGGCGCGAAGTCGACGAAGAACAGGAACGGCGCCGAGGCCGACCATTCCTCGCCCATCCAGAGCATCGGGATCTGCGGCGCCAGCAGGAGGCCGGCCCGGGCGAGGTCGAGTTTTTCGGATCTGCCAGATGGTTGAGCCGCTCGCCCAAGGCGCGGTTGCCGACCTGATCGTGGTTCTGGAGGAAGGTCACGAAGGCCGAGGGCGGCAGGTGACCGGAGGGCTCGCCGCGCGGGTGGTTGTCGAGGGTCGCGAACGGCTCGCCCTGATACGCGAAGCCCTCGGCGAGGCAGCGGGCGAGGTGGGCGACCGGTTTGTCGGCAAAGCTTTTATAGTAGCCGGCATCCTCGCCCGTCAGCAGGACGTGCCAGCAATGGTGCAGGTCGTCGGCCCATTGGGCGTCGTGCATCTTCGGCCGGCCGGCGGCATCGCGCTCCAGCCAACGGGCCTGATTGGCCTCGTTCTCCAGCATCAGGTGGATCTGGCGGTCCGGGAAAGTTTTTCGGACCGTCTCGCCGAGCTCGGCCAGGAAGTGACGGGGCGAGATCGTCGAGGATGGCGTGGACGGCGTCGAAGCGCAGTCCGTCGAACCGGTATTCCTCCAGCCAGTACAGGGCGTTCTGGATAAAGAACTGCCGCACCGTGGCGCCGCTCTCCTTGCCGTCGAAATTGATGCCCGCGCCCCAGGGGGTCTGGTGGCGCTCGGTGAAGAACGTCTTGGCGTAGGCGTGGAGGTAGTTCCCGGCCGGGCCGAAGTGGTTGTAGACCGCATCGAGATAGACCATCAGGCCGAGCCCGTGGGCAGCGTCGATCAGGCGCTTGAGGTCGTCGGGGCGGCCGTAGGCGCCGTCCGGGGCGTAGGGCTGGACGCCGTCGTAGCCCCAGTTGCGCGCGCCCTTGAAGTCGGCGAGCGGCAGCAGCTCGATGGCCGTGATGCCCAGCGCCTTGAGGTCCGGCAGCCGCGCCTGCAGGCCGGCATAGGTGCCCTCCGGCGTCGCGGTCCCGACATGGCACTCGTAGATCACGGCCTCCGCGAAGGGCCGCCCGGTCCAGCCGTCGTCGGACCACGCGAAGGCGCGGGGATCGACCACCTCGCTCAGGCCCGAGACGTCGTCGGGCTGGAAGCGGGAGGCAGGATCGGGGGCGACGAGGTCGCCGTCGATGCGGAAGCCGTAGCGGGCGCCGGGCTTCACGCCGGGCAGGGCGGTGCGGCGCCAGCCGCCACCGGATTCGGGCAGCGGGTGAGCGACGCCGTCGACGACGAGTTCGACGCTCTGCGCAGTGGGTGCCCAGAGGGCGAAGCGGACGCCGCCCCCGACCATCTCGGCCCCGAAATCCATGCTGTGGGCGCGCCGCATCGGGCCACCGTCCTTGTCATTGGCCGCGCGCACCGGGACGCAAGCGCGGCAGGATCATCCGTCGTGGGAGAAGGCCCCGGGGTCGATCCGGTTCCCGCAGCGCAGCTATGGCGGCAAGGCCGCGTGGCAATGGGGTCTACCGGCGACGGAACCCTTGCCTCCGGGGACCGCGCGTGCCCGACGCAGCCCGCCCCGCCGCCTCAGCCCCGCCGCCTCAGCTCCGCTCCCTCAGCCCCGCTCCCTCGGCCCCACCCTCTCAGTGCAGGGCGTCCCGTCGGCACCGAGGACCGGGGGGGCCTCGGCCACGCGGACGCCCCCCGGAAACTAAGCCGCAGTGCCGTCCGCGGGGGACGGCCCTATCTCGACCATCCGGCAATCTCGTCGGCGCGGGAGCGGACACTGGGTCGGGCACGCATCATCGGCATCCACGGTCTCGCCAACAAGCCGCCGCGCGACGAGAAGGCCGGCTGGTGGCGTGCGGCGATCCGTGAGGGTCTCGACCGCAATCTCGGATGGCAGGTGGCCGAGGCCGACCTGCCCTTCGACTTCGTCTACTGGGCAGATCTGCGCTACCCGCAGCCGCTCTCGGGCGACAGCAACCGCGAACCCTACCGCCCCGATCACGGCCTCGGGCCGTTCCCCTCCCCGGCGGGGGAGCCCGACCGCGCCGAGCCGACCCTCACCGACCGGATCTATCGCGGCCTGTCGCACCTGCAGGAGGCCGTCGGGCTGACCCCGGTGGACGACCTGATCCTGGAATACCGCCTCGACGATCTCTGGGGCTACTGCGAGGATGCGGCGTTCCGGGCCAGCGCGCGGGCGCGCCTGCGCGCCGCCCTGGCCGACGCCGTGGCGGACGAGGTTCTGATCGCCGCGCATTCGATGGGCGGCCTGATCGCCTACGATGTCCTGCGCGCCGCCGAGGCGGACGGGACGCCCCTGCCCCGCTGCGCCCTGGTCACCCTCGGCGCGCCCCTGGGGCTCGCCGACCTCAAGCTGAAGCTCGCCGACGAGCACGGCCCCCTGCGGGTGCCGGCGGCGCTCACCGCCTGGACCAACCTGATGGACCGCCGGGACATCGCCACCGTGGGCGACGATCTCGTGGCGCTCTACGCCCCGAACGCCGCCGGGGTGCGGGTGCGGGACGTGCCGGTGATCAACGCCTACCGGAGGCCGGACGGCGCCGAGAACCGGCACAAGTCCTACGGCTACCTCCGGACCCCGGAATTCTCGAAGGCCGTGGCCGGGTTCCTGGGCGCGCCGGGCTGAGCAGGGCCGCCTCAGAGCCGGCCCGGCACCGCCTCGCGCAGGACGCGCTCGGCGGCGGCGTCCTCGATCTTGTTGATCAGCCGGTTCGCCTCGTGCTCGTCGCGCAGGGTCTTGGCCAGGGTGAAGGTCGTGCCCGTGAGGAACAGCGATGCCATGGCGAGGTAGCCCTTGATCCAGATATCCGCGGGCAGGAAGAAGATCCCGATCGTCAGCATGGCGGCGGCGGCGGCGAAGCTGACCAGGGTGAAGGTCTTCCACGCGCCGGTATGGGGCATCTGCGGGGTCATGGTGCGGTCTCCTTGCATAAGGTTTGGCATAAGGTTTGATCGGGGGCGCTGCAGATCCGGTCAGGCTTCTGACCTGAGGCGGTCGAGCACCGCCCGCGGGTCCGTGCGGGGACGGCCGTAGCCGGCCGCTTCGAGCTCGGCTTCGATCCCGCCCGCGCCATCCGCCTCCAGCTCGGTCAGCGCGGCGGCGACGTCCGCCTCGGCCGCCTGCCGCGCCCGCAGGCGCTCCAGCGTCCGCTCGGCCTCGCCCAGCGCGCCGGCCGAGAGGGTTGTGGCCCGGCGGCCTTCCAGCCCCGCCCGGCGCAGGGCCTCGGTGGTCCGGGCGGTCTGGAGCCCGCGGTCGAGATCCCGCAGCCGCTCGCTCCCCTGGCCGACGCGGCGCTTCAGCCGCTCGACCTCGGCGGCGAAGCGCTCCGCGGCGGTCCGGCGGTCGGCCTGCTCGTCCTCCAGGGCGGCGATGTGGATCGCCGCCCCGGTCCCGAGGTCCGCCCGGCCGTCCGCCAGCGCCCGCCGCGCCCCGTCCGACAGGGTCTCGATACGGGTACCGATGGCATCGAGGGCACGGGTCTCGGCGGCGTGGTAGGCCATGGCCACGGCGAGTTCCCGCCGGGCGGTCGCCAGGGCGCCGGCGGCGTCCCGGATCTGCTGGCGCAGGATCGTCACGGCATGCGCATCGTGGATCGCCTGGGCATTGTCGGCGATCACGCCGCGCATCAGGAAGGACAGGGTCCTCATCACGGTCACCTCGCGGAGACGACGGCCCGGATCAGGTCCGGAATTGATTGAACGTCGTTCACGAAAGAGATAATCACGGTGTCGCCGCCCCTGCAAGGGATAAAATGAACGAGGTTCAGAAAAAAGGACGGGGACGTCCGCGGAAGGGATCGGTCGACCGGGAGGCGGATCGCCGGGCGCTGATCGACGCTGCCGTGGCGATCCTGAACGCGGGCGGCGCGGCGGCGCTGACCGCCCGCAACGTCGCGGAGCGGGCCGGCACGGCGGTCGGCTCGGTCTACACGCAGTTCGACAGCCTGGAGTTGCTGCGGCTGGAGGCCAACGCGGTCACCCTGCGGCATCTTCGGGATACCCTCGCGGCGGCGCTGGCGGCCTGTCCCGCGCGGGAGACGGAAGCGCGCCTCCTCTGCTTGGCCGATGCCTACCTCGCCTTCGCGGCGGTGAACCACGCGGCCTGGGCGGCGATCTTCGAGCGCCGCACCGTGCCGGCGCCCGAGGCGGTGCAGGCCGACATCGCCGCCCTGTTCGCGATCCTGGAGGGGTTCTGCGCGACGGTGGCCGGCTCGCCGAAGCGGCGATCCCCGTGATGGCGCGGGCGCTTTGGTCCAGCGTCCACGGCATGACCTACCTGGCCGATCTCGGCAGCCTCGGGCCGCTGGGCGTGGACGACGTACGGCCGATGATCGACGCCCTGGTGCGTGCGGCGGTCCGGGGGTTCGCGCAGGGTTAGCGGTCCGGATCCGACCCTTGGCGCGGGCCGCGTCGCGCCCCGATCCGCCGAGCAACCCGGTGGATGCCGATCACAGCAGGGACGCGGTCCGCCGGACGCGCGATGCCGGCGCCCCGGACGCGTGAAGGGTCTGCCTCCCGAACCTTCCGACCGGAACGCTGTTCGCCCCCGGGCGGGACGGATCCAGGGATCCTGACGCCGGGACCGCTCGCATCGGCAGAGGGGCGATCCGCGACCTCGACGCCGTCGAGGGACGGGCCTGGACGGAGCGGCCCCACCCCGTCTGTCCGGCGGTGACCGCCTATGCCCGACCCCACTTCCGCCGCGCCGGGCGGAGAGGTGAGACAACGTCCCTGTCCCGGTCCCCGCGGTCCGCGGTGCAAGACCGTTCTCGAGCCATCACCCGAACGACGACCTGCCCGGCCGGAACCGGCTTGCCCGGTCCGGCGGGATTTTGGCCTCAGGCCCAGGTTTCAGTGCGCGCGCCGGCCCGTCACGGTCTTGAACGCCCAGCTCACACGGCAAGCCTCGTTTCAGCAGTCCGTCGCAATTCGATATCAGGAAAAATTCCTACCTTGTTTCGGTGAACAAAGTATCTGTTGGCGGTTGACGTATCCGCTAGGATCTCTTGAAAGCGACCGTCCGAAAATCTGGCATCATTCTGAAATTTATTCTCCCGTAGAATGATGCCGATATAGCCGAGATCTGCAATCTTGTTCAAAATTTTCACCGCTTGCACGCCGTGCTGCCCCTCAATTTCGATGCACAGAGCAGGCTTGTGTTTGGCAATGATTCTTTCGGCGCCCAGAAAAGCTGCGAATTCATGTCCCTCGGTATCGATCTTCAGAATAGCAACGGGCTTATCATCTGCGATGTCTTTAGAAATATTATCGACAGTTTCAGTTATGACTTCAATATTAGAAAATCCGGTCGGCGACTTGGACGAGAACGTGTTGTCATCGGAGATCGTTGCGCGCGTCGTTTCGACGGTTCCGCCAAACATCGGAATACGCAGAACGGCATGTCCGGATTGGTCGGAGGCGGCGCATTGGAAAATCTGACAGTTGGAGGGCAGTGCATCCTGCATATATCGGACGCAATCCGGGTTCGGTTCTATGGTGACTATCTTATCGAAATGTTTTGCTAAGATAGCACTGTACAAGCCGGAATTTGCTCCAACGTCGATCGCGATCGCGTTTCTATCCACGACGCGATTGACGAATTTCGCAAATGCCGCGGTGTCCGAATCAACCATCTTCGCCTTGAGAAGACGAAGCCGGAGGCTCACGCCGTTCGGCATGATGCTTTTCAGGAACGAGAATAGCGATCTCATCGAACCTCCTCCTCATCGCCTGTTCGGAAAATATTCAGAGAATGAAAAATCTCCGCTCGACCAACCGATGCGGTTGAGTTAGTAAGGGTCACGTTTTCATTGACCTAATCATCCCGGGAGGGGCCGATAAATATTCGCGTCTGCCACTGCGTCGCACGCACGACGCGGGAATCAAGACAGAACGGATAAATTAATATTGGCAAATTGGCCAAAATTGGTACGCCAAAAATCTTGATTTGTTGAAATATCTTGCCCTGTTCGAGATTCGAGACCGCACCCATGCGTGAGTCGCGAGCGCATGGAATTTCGGGCCTCCGATCACCCGGCCCCAGGGCGCAGCGCCCAGCCTGCGGGCGTGCTTCGGCAGAGGCGTCGGCCATCCGGTCCGGCTGGACCTGGGATGTCCGGCCGACGATGCCGACCGGCGCGGCGGCCGTGATCGTGTGCATCTTGATCGCGTTGATCTTGGCTCTGAGCCCGGTCGCCGAACTTTGAGGCCGCTGCGTCAGTCGACCGTGACGGCAGGGCCTTGCGCGCGCCGGCCCGATTCTGTCCACTCGCTGCCAACGACAAGTCCGACGCGGGCACGAAGCCGCCGGACCACAGGGAGAAGCGTCATGGTGCGTACGTCGCGGACGGCCGCGTTGCTGTTGGGCTGCCGCCGGTTCCTGGGGGCGGGGCCGGCCCTGCTACTGGCCGGGCTGGCGCTCGCCATCCCTGCCCGGGCCGACGATGCCGGGGTGCGGATCAGCCGGCAGCCGGGCTTCGTCTACCTGCCGGCCGTGCTCGCCGAGCAGCACAAGCTGATCGAGAAGCACGCCAAGGCCGCGGGGCTCGGGGACGTCAGCGTGGAGTGGGTCAACCTGACGAGTGGCGCCGCCGGCAACGACGCGCTCCTGTCGGGCAACATCGACATCGTCGACAGCGGCTCCACCAACATGCTCTTGCTCAACGACCGGACGCGGGGTGACGTGAAGGGCCTGTGCGGCGTCGGAACCACGCCGATGATGCTGCTCACCCGCAACCCGGACGTGAAGGAGCTCAAGGACTTCTCGTCCAAGGACAAGATCGCCCTCCCCTCCGTGAAGGTCTCGTCCCAGGCGGTGCTGCTCCAGATCGCCGCCAAGAAGGCCTTCGGGCCGGAGAGCGCCACCAAGCTCGACCCGCTCACCGTCCAGCTCGGCCATCCCGACGCCGTGGCGGCGCTGGCGAGCCCGCACAACGACGTCAACAGCCACTTCTCGCTGCCGCCGTTCCAGCAGCGCGAGCTGCAGGATCCGGCGATCCACAAGGTACTGAACTCCTACGAGCTGGTCGGCGAGCCGGTGAGCAACGCGATCTTCTACGCCCGGACCGGCTGGTTCAACCGCAACCCGAAGCTTGCCGCCGCCATCGTCGCCGCCATCGACGAGGCCAATGCCGAGATCGCCAGGGACCCGCTCCAGGCCGCCAAGGACTACGTGGCAGCCACCAACGAGAAGACCCCGCCCGAGACGCTGGTCGCGATCATGAAGGAGCCGGGGACCAACTTCTCCACCACCCCCTACGGCATCATGCTCCAGGCCCGGCACTTCTACGCGATGAAGACCATCAAGGCCGAGCCCAAGGACTGGAAGGACACGTTCTTCCCGATCGTCCACAACCTGCCGGGAAAGTAGGCCCCCTGGCGGTCGGCTTGCCGCTCAGTGCGCCTCCACGGGCCCGGTGGCGCGCGGGGGCTTCCTGAGGATCGCCACCACGGCGAGGCTCGCCACGAGGCTCACGCCAACCAGCCAGAATCCGTCCGCGTAGGCCATGACGTAGGCCTCGCGGCGGACCTGGGCGGCGAGCTGGCCCAGTGCGACGCCCTTGGCGGCTAGCGGGTCGGCGATGCGGGCATGCATCCCGGCGGCCATGGTGGCGAGCCGGTCCTGGGTCCGGGTCGCGTTGACGGTGATCGCCTCAGCCAGCATCGAGAAGTGGAAGTGCTCCCGCCGGTCGATCATGGTCGAGAGCATAGCGATGCCGATCGAGCCGCCGAGGTTGCGCATCATGTTCGACAGCGCCGAGGCGTCGGCGGTGTCGCGGGGCGCGAGGCCGGCCGTGGAGAGCTGCGAGAGCGGGATCGTGAACAGCGGCTGGCCGATCGCCCGCATGAGCTGCGGCAGGATCAGCTGGTCGGCGCCGACGTCGTGGGTCAGGCCGACATTGATCCAGCAGCTCGCGATGAAGAACAGGGTCCCGATGACCACGAGCAGCCGGGCATCGACGGCGCGCATGAGCAGGGGCATCATCGGGAACAGGACCAGCTGCGGCAGGCCCGACCACATCACCACGGTGCCGATCTGCTCGGCGTTGTAGCCCTGGATCTGCGCGCAGTAGACCGGGATGATGTAGATCGATCCGAACGACACGGCGCCCAGCACGGTCATCAGCACGCAGGCGCCCCCGACCGAGCGGTTGGCCAGAACCCGCAGGTTGATGAAGGGCTTGGCCGCCGTCAGCTCGCGCACGATGAAGCCGGTGATGCCGGCCGCGGCGAGCCAGCTCGCCTCGACGATCACGGGCGAGCCGAACCAGTCCTTGCGCTGCCCCTCCTCCAGCACGAAGGTCAGCGCCGGCAGGCCGGTCGCCATCAGGCCGATGCCGATCCAGTCGCCCTCGAGCAGCTCGGCCCAGCGCGCGGGGGCCTTCTCGAAGGCGCCGAGCTGAATCGCGGCCGCGATCGGCCCGAAGATCAGGTTCAAGTAGAAGATGTAGTGCCAGGACAGGTTGTCGGTGAGCCAGCCGCCGACCGTGGGCCCGATCGCCGGCGCGAAGGTCGCGGTCAGGCCGAACAGGGCGATGCCGACCGCCTGCTGGCTCTTCGGCAGCCGCGTGCGCACGATCACGATGGCGGTGGGGATCAGCACGCCGCCGGTGAAGCCCTGACCGGCCCGGAACAGGATCATCTGGCTCAAGGTGGTCGAGAGCGCACAGGCCAGCGAGAAGGCGGTGAACAGCATCGTGTTCACCGCGAGGTAGCGGCGCAGGCCGATCACCGAGGACAGCCAGCCGGTGAGCGGGATCACGATGATCTCGGCCATCAGGTAGGCGGTGGAGATCCAGCTTCCCTCCTCGGTGGAGGCGCCGAGCGCCCCCTGGATGTCGGCGAGCGACGCGTTGGTGATCTGGATGTCGAGGATCGCCGTGAAGGCGCCGAGGATCGCGCCGAACACGGCGAGCCAGTCCCGGGCGCTCGCCTTCGCCTCGGGCACGGCCGCCGCCGGGCTCATCGGGGCAGGGCTCATCGGGACAGGGCCTCGCTGACGAGGGCCGCCGGGGCGCGCTTCGGCCGGCCCCGGGCCGGATCCGCCGGCTCCACCGGGTCGGCGGTGTGGACGGTCGCCTCCACGGACAGGCCGGGGCGCAGGCGGCCGACGAGGGGGTCGGCGGGATCGAGGGCGACGCGCACGGGCACGCGCTGCACCACCTTGGTGAAGTTGCCGGTGGCGTTCTCCGGCGGCAGCAGCGCGAACTGGGAACCCGTGCCCGGCGAGAAGCTCTCGATCCGGCCCTCGAAGGCATGGTCGCCGAAGGCGTCCACCGTGAACGTCACGTGCTGGCCCTCGACCATGTGCCCGGTCTGGGTCTCCTTGAAGTTCGCCACGAGGTAGATGTCGCGGCCCATGGGCACGAGGGTCAGGAGCCCCGTGCCGGGCGCGACGACCTGGCCGACCCGGAGCGCCCGGTCGCCGGCGACGCCGTCGATCGGCGCCAGGATGGTGGCGTAGCTGAGATCGAGCTTCACGCCCTCGACCTTGGCCTGCGCGCCCTCCAGGCTCGCCCGGGTGCTGGCCTCGAGCGCCTTCAGGCTGTCGATCTGCTTCTGCGCGGCGTCGAGCGACGCGGCGGCCTTGTCGCGGGCGGCGTGGCGCTGGCGGAGGTCGGCATCCGCCTGCTGCTGGCGCTGCACCGTACCGGAGCCGGTCTGCAGCAGGTTCTGGTAGCGGGTGTACTCCTGCTGCGCGAAGGTCAGCGCGGCCTCGGCATTGGCGAGGTCGGCCCGCGACGAGGCGACCTGCGCCTGCTGCTGGACGATCGCAGCGGCGACACCCAGGATCTGCGCCCTGTCCTTGTCGACCTCGGCCTCGGCCTGCTTGAGCTGGACCCGGTAGGAGCGGTCGTCGAGGCGGGCGATGACGTCCCCGGCCTTGACCGGCTGGTTGTCGCCGACCCGCACCTCCGCGACGGTGCCGGCGATGCGCGGCGCCACCGTGACCTTGTCGGATTGGAGATAGGCGTCGTCGGTCACCTCGAGGAAGCGCCCGACGGTCCACCAGTGCCAGCCATAGCTTCCGGTCCCGCCCAGCGCGAGCACGCCGAGGAGGGGCAGCACGATCCGCGCCCGGCGGCGCCGCGGCGCCGGGGTGGAAACGGGGGCCGGGACTGGTGCGGAGACCGGGATCGTGACGGTCGCGGTGACCGGCGCGGACGCCGGAGCTCCCGCGACCGGGCCGGCACTCTTGAAGCTGTCGCTGCGACGTGCGTCCATCGGGTCTGGCCAAAATCAAAACGGTACGGTATCGTTTTAATAATACGCGCGGCGGGGTCGGGCAAGGAGAATCGCGGGTGACGGTCACGGAGATCGAGGGGCTGAGGCGGGGCCGCGGCGGGGCGGCCGGCCCACCCGCGCGGAGGCGGTCCGGCGCGAGGCGCACCTGATCGCCGTGGCAACCACCCTGTTCCTGGAGCGCGGCTTCGACGCGACCTCTATCGACGCGGTGGCCGAGGCCGCCGGGATGAGCAAGCCGACGGTCTACGCCCGCTACCGCGACAAGCGTGCCCTGTTCGAGGCCGTCCTGCGCGAGCGGATCGCCGCGTGGCTGGCCCCCCTTGCCGCCGCCGCCGAGGCCCAGGCCGCCCGGGCCGGAACCCAGGCCGGGACGGATGCCGGAACCGACGACGTCGAGGCCGCCCTGCACGACCTAAGCCGCACCCTGCTGGCCCACGGGCAGTCGCCGGGGGCGGCGATGCTCAAGCGCAACCTCGTGGCCCAGGCGCTGCAGTTTCCCGAACTCGCTCGCCTCGCCCACGAGGAGGGCTGGCTGCGGGGCGTGCGCGCCGTGGCGCAGATGCTCGACGCCTTCGCGCGGCGTGGGCGGATCGCGGTGGCGGATCCCGAGATCGCGGCCGACCTGTTCCTCAGCCTCGTCCTCGGCCGGTCGTCCCAGGCGACCCTCTACGGCATCGCCACCGACCCGGAGGCACAGGAGCGGCGGCGGCAGGCGGCGGTGCGGCTGTTCCTCGACGGGGTCCGCCCGCGCTGACGGGCCGACCCGGATTGTTGTGGGCGCACCCGGGCCGCGCACTATTCGGGAGTGGGATCGACGGGTTGCCTCCGCCGATCCCCGGCAATGACCCGTTAGGGTTTAGCCAACTCAAGAACACCGGGGATGGCGAGTTGGAGCTTGACCCTCCACGCGCCATTTCCGTTTCTTGAGACTGCAAGAGACAAGACCATCTCTCCACACTCCCGGCCGCATGCGGCCTTCGCGGGTGAGTCGGTCAGGCTCACGGCGTGAAGCTGAGCCGTATCTTCGGACACTGGAGAATCCGCGTCGGCGCCCCGACGCCGCGATTGCGCCCCTTCCGGCCCCGGCCTATAGTGCCCCATCCCCATTCGACAGCGTGAGACGGGACATCCGGATCCACCATCCGGAGCCCGCGGCCCGATGCCCGGCCCCCGTCCCGCCAGGCCGGAGCACGAGAAGACATGTCCCAGGGTCCGCTGATGCCCAAGGCGACCGCCGTCTGGCTGGTCGAGAACACCTCGCTGGCCTTCGAGCAGATCGCCGATTTCTGCAAGCTGCACCCGCTGGAGGTGAAGGGCATCGCCGACGGCGAGGTCGCGGCCGGCATCAAGGGACTCGACCCGGTCTCCACCGGCCAGCTCACCCGCGACGAGATCGAGAAGGCCCAGAAGGCGCCGCACTACAAGCTCAAGCCCGCCGTCTCGAAGGTGAAGCTGCCGGAGGTGAAGCGCACCACCAAGGGTCCGCGCTACACCCCGCTGTCCCGCCGACAGGATCGGCCGAACGCCATCCTGTGGCTGCTGCGCAATCACCCCGAGCTGAAGGATTCGCAGATCATCCGGCTCGTGGGCACCACCAAGTCGACGATCCAGCAGATCCGCGAGCGCACCCACTGGAACTCGGGCTCGCTCCAGCCGATGGACCCGGTGACCCTGGGGCTCACCACCCAGATCAACCTCGACTTCGAGGTCCAGCGCGCGGCTGCCGACCGCCCGGCCGCGGTGGCGGCCGAATCCGGTGCCTCGCTGCTGCCGACCGAGGTCTCGACGGCCCGCGACGAGCCGGAACACGCGCACGAGGACGCCCATGGCGGCCGCGAGGAGCGGATCGACGCCGATTCGGTCTTCGCCAAGCTCAAGGGCCGGCACCAGGACGAGGACGACGAGGACTAGGACCCAGGACGGCCCCACCCGGCTCCGGCCGGGCGGGGGCCACGGGACACGCGCCCTGCGGGCTGGCCCCCCACTCCATCGGAGTCGGGGGCCGCTTCGCGTCTGGGCCGCCCTGAGACCGGCCGCCGGCGGCCGGAACCCCGATCGCCCTATTCCGGCAGGGGCTTGCCCGTCGTCTCCGGCATGAACCACGGCACGACGAGGCCGATCACGTAGACGCCCGACAGGGTCAGCGCCGCCGCGGCGACGCCCCCGAAGGCGGTCACGATCTGCCCGGCGATGATCGGGAAGACCCAGGCGATCAGCCGCGCGCCGTTGAACACGAAGCTCGCCGCCGTCGCCCGGACCGCCGGGGTGAACAGCTCGACGAGGTAGATCGCCATCCACGAGAAGGCGAAGCCCAGGGTGAAGAACCCGTTCAGGAAGGCGAGCCCCATGAACGGTACGAGCCCGCCGGTCCAGAGATAGCAGGCCAGCGAGGTGGCGATGCAGCCGACATAGGTCACGAGCAGGAAGGCGCGGCGGCCGATCGCGTCCGCCACGAAGCCCGAGATCAGGTAGGCAGTGATCGCCCCGACATTGTAGATGATGCCCATGCGCGGGCCCCAGACATTGGCCGGCTCGCCCGCGGCCTTGGCCAGCCCCTCCGTGTAGGCCGGCAGCCAGGACGAGACCGCCCACCAGCCCACCGTGGTGGCGAACGACATGGCGGTGGCCAGCAATACACGCCGCCGGCTCTCCGGCTCCCGGAAGATCTCCGTCAGGGTGAAGGGGCGCTGCGCGGCCCGCGGGGCGTGGCCGGCATCCTCCGCGGTCGCGGCCCAGCGCTGCGCCTTGAGCGCCTGCATCCACTGCTCGGATTCCTCCAGCGCCCGCCGCAGGTAGAGGCAGACGAAGGCCGGCAGGGCGCCCAGCGCGAACATGATCCGCCAGGACTGGTCGCCCAGGGGGTTGGTGGCGGCCAGCACCGCCCAGACGATGGCGGCGAGCACCGCGCCGCCGCCGAAGCCCGATTGCAGGAAGCCGCAGCCCTTCGGCCGCGCCCGGTTCGGCCAGGTCTCGGCCACCAGGGCGATGCCGGTGGACCATTCCGAGCCGATGGCGAGCCCCGTGATGAAGCGCAGGAGCGCGAGCTGCGTGAAGCTCCCGGCGAAGGCGGTCAGCCCCGTGAAGACCGCGTAGCCGAGGATCGAGAGCATCATCATGCGCTTGCGACCGATATAGTCGGCCGCGATCCCGCCGAGCAGCCCGCCGAGCCCCCAGCCGAGCAGCGTGATGCCGATGGCCGCCCCCACGTAGAAGGCCGGCGTGTGGGCCTGCTCGGGGGTGAGGATGGTATTCAGCGCCGGCCGCAGCGCGTAGACGAGCGCCACCGCCTCGTAGCCGTCGAAGATCCAGCCGAGATAGCTGCCCCAGAGGATCCGCCAGTGCCGCGGGGTGACACCCGCGTACCACGGCGCGCTGGCCGCCTCGCCCAGCCCGACGTCACCCGCGCCCATCGTCCGTTCCTCCCGTCCGGAACGCGTCTGCGGCGCCCGCCCCGCTCTGATAGGCCCGTCGTGGTATCAGGTCGACTGCATCCGGCCGGGTGTCGTGCGCGGGGCGGCGATCACGTCTCACCCCGCCCGCGCACCCCGCCGGTCGCGGCGCAGCGGATCTCAGCGCGCGGCGTCGAAGGCCGCCAGGACTGTCGCGAGGTTCTCCGGCAGGGCCGCGCAGAGGTAGCCGCCCTCCTGGACCAGGGCCGTGGGCAGCCCGGCCCGGGCGATCCGCTCCGCCGCCCCGGCAAAGCCCGCCCGGGTCACCGCGAGGGCGCCGATCGGATCGTCCGCGGCGGCATCGAGGCCGAGGGCCACCACGAGGGCGCGGGGCTTTTGGGCGGCGATCGCCGCGAGCCCCGCTTCCACGGCGGCGAGCCAGGGGCGTCCCCCGAGCCCGGCGGCAGCGGCAGGTTGTGGTTGAAGCCCATGCCCGCCCCGGTCCCGGTCTCGTCGGCATAGCCGGCGAAGAACGGGAAGTAGTCGGACGGGTCGGCGTGGACCGAAACGGTCAGCACGTCGGCGCGGGCGTAGAAGATCCCCTGCGTACCGTTGCCGTGATGGACGTCGATGTCGAGGATCGCCACCAGGCCGCCGGTGGCGGCGCGCATCCGTTCGGCCGCGATCGCGCTGTTGTTGAGGAAGCAGAAGCCGCCGGCGGAGTCCGCGTAGGCGTGGTGGCCGGGCGGGCGGCACAGGGCGTAGGCGTGCCCCGTGGCCAGCGCCGCGTCGGCGGCCGCGACCGCGCATTGCGCCGCGCCGTAGACCGCCGCCCAGGTGCCGGCGCGGATCGGCGTCGAGGTGT
Organism: Methylobacterium phyllosphaerae; assembly: GCA_050632685.1. Classification (GTDB taxonomy): domain Bacteria; phylum Pseudomonadota; class Alphaproteobacteria; order Rhizobiales; family Beijerinckiaceae; genus Methylobacterium; species Methylobacterium phyllosphaerae_A. The sequence goes on along the minus strand of JBOEFT010000002.1, from coordinate 275,352 downwards.
CGGCGGTGTAGAGGCCGACGCGCCCGAGGAGGCCGGTGGGCTTCCGGTGCATCTGCGGCCGGGCGAAGGACCCGGTCAGGATCTCGTCGCCGAGGTCGGGGATCTCGCACCGGCGCGCCCAGGCCTCGGCCAGGAACGCCACGTAATCCGGATCGTGCACTGCCCGGATCGGGTCGAGGCCGTGATCGGCCGGTTCGGCGAGGTCGTGGCCGCCCCCGAGGGCCGCGTCGCGCAGGATCGCGTATCGGGCCGCCTGCTCGGGATGTGGGATCGGCGCGCCGCGCCGCATGTAGCGTTCGGGATTGTGCCGGCCTGAATCGGGGGTGTGGAAGATGCGCATGCCGGAAGGTTAGGGCCTCCCGGGGGACGCGTCATCCGCCCGGCCCGCGCTCAGATGAAGTAGACGGTGCCGTCCGTGCGGTACACCTTGGGGCAGTTCGCCCCGTCTACCAGGCGCCGGGCCGCGTCCAGGGAGATCTGGCGGGCCAGGGCGATCTCCGGCAGCGTCTTCCAGGTCGTGGTCATGGTGCGGCTCCGTCCGTGATCCGTGCGTGTCCGGGGTCAACGGCGCAGGCGGGTCCGGGTTCGCCGACGGCGTCAGGAGCGCTTCGGGGCTGCTGACGCGCCATCCTGCCGGGGCCGGCGACGGGGCGGCGCCCTCGCGGAGCAGGGTTGGGACCCGCGCCCAGGGCTCCGTGACCGGTCCGGCGTTCGGCCGGACCGCGGCCCGGTTCTGGCCGCCGGCGACGCGGATGTCGGGGAAGCGCGCGCAGAACGCCGCGACGCAGGCCGGGTCGAAATGGCGACCGCTGTCGGCGCGGATGCACGCCAGCGCCTCCGCGAAGGACATCGCGGCCTTGTAGGGCCGCGCCGTGGTCAGGGCGTCGAACACGTCCGCCACCGCGACGATCCGGGCCGACAGGGGGATCGCGGCGCCGGCGAGCCCGTGCGGGTAGCCGCCGCCGTCCCATTTCTCGTGATGGAACTCGGCGATCTCCGCGGCGAGGCGGATCAGCTCGGAGGCGCTGCCGCCCAGGATGCGCCGGCCGATCATCGGATGCGTCTTGACCCGGTCGAACTCCTCCGTGTCGAGCCGCCCGGCTTTGAGCAGGATGCCGTCCGGGATACCGACCTTGCCGACATCGTGCAGCGGCGCCGCGAGATAGAGGTTGCGGCAGGCCTCCGGCCCCAGCCCGAGCCCCTCGGCCACGATCTGGCTGTAGCGCGCCACCCGCCACGTGTGATCGCCGGTATCGTTGTCGCGGTACTCGACGGCGAGCGCCAGGCGGAAGATGATCTCCTCCTCGCGCTCGCGCATCTGGCGCAGGGCGGCCTCCGCCGCGCCGTCGAGCCACGCCGCCTGCTCGGCCAGCCGGCGCGCCGCCTTGGCGAGCCGGATCACGTTGCGCAGCCGCACCGTCAGCTCGACGCCCCGCATGGCCTTGTCGAGGAAGTCGGTGGCCCCCGCCTCCAGGGCGGCGAGCCGCGCGGCGTCCGAGATGTCGCTGGTGACCATCACGATGGGCACCTGGGCGTAGTGCGGGATGGTGCGGAGGCACCGGATGAAGGCGATCCCGTCCATGGCGGGCTTGTGGCAATCGACGAGAACGAGGTCGAAGGCGTGCATCTGTGCCTCGACGAGGGCCGCGGCCGTCTCGCTGTGATCGGTCACGCTCACGTCCGGCTTGGCCTCCAGCAGCCGGCGCAGCCTGCAGGCGCATGGTCGGGCTGTCGTCAACGAGGAGCGCGTCCATCATGGGCTCTCGGATCGCATCGCGGGCACGGGCGGCACGGTCAGGCGGGCCGCCCCGGAGGCGCGCCGGCCGGCAACGGGCTAGGGGCGGTCGCCATGTTCATGACTTCAGTAATTCTGTCTCCCTAATGAATGACGTTCAGTTAAAGATTGGTAAATAATGGATATAACTTCCCGTCGACTCTTCGATCTACAGATCCTGTCTATTCGTGGATGTTTGCCGGTTTTGCATGGATATCTAGAACGTCAAATCGCTTCGTCGCGATAGTCAGGATTTTCAATAAGGATGGCGTCTGCCGTGATTATTTTGCAGGATTCCGAGCCGGATTGCGGCGACCGAACGGATCGCTGTGGCTTCGGGGGGCGAGCCGGCCCGGTTTCGGCGCCGGCGCGACGAGACGCTGACATCTCGGCCGCCCGAGACTCCTGGGTCGTCCGAGACTACGGTCGGACGACGGCGCGACGCGGCCGACGGACGGCGGGCGCCCTGCCCCGCTCCGCTGCCGTCACCGGTGCCGGCGGCGTGTCGGGAGGCGCCGGGGCGATGATGCGGTTCGATCTCACCGATCTCGGCCTGTTCCGGCACGTGGTCGAGGCCGGCTCGATCACCCACGGGGCGGCGCGGGCGAACCTCGCCCTGGCGGCCGCCTCGACGCGGATCCGGCTCATGGAGGAGTCCCTGGGCGCCGCCCTCTTGACCCGGGGTCGGCTGGGCGTCAGCCCGACCCCGGCCGGCGCGCGCTCCTCGTCCACGCCCGGGAGGTCCTGGCCGGGGTGGAGCGCCTGCGCGAGGAGATGTCGGCCTTCTCGGGCGGGGCCTTCGGCCAGATCCGGGTGCTGGCCAACACCAATGCCCTGACCGAGTTCCTGCCGGACGCGCTCTCGGCCTTCCTGGCGGCCCATCCCGGGATCGGGGTCGAGATCGACGAGCGCACCTCCGAGGAGATCGTCGGGCTGGTGGCCGAGGGGGCGGCCGATCTCGGCATCCTGTCCGGCACGGTGGATACCGGCTCGCTCCAGGCCTTCCCGTTCCGGGAGGATCGCTTCGTGCTGGTGGCGGCCCGGGACCATCCCCTGGCGGCGCGCGCCGCGATTCCCTTCGCGGAGGTGCTGGGCCACGACCTCGTCGGCCTCGATCGGCGCAGCGCCATCAGCCGGTTCCTCGTCGCCCAGGCGGTGCGGGAGGGTCGGCCGATGCGCCTGCGGGTGCAGTTGCGGGACTTCGACGCCGTCTGCCGGCTCGTGGAGGCCCGGGTCGGGCTGGCCGTCCTTCCCGAGAGCGCCGTCGCCCGCGCCGCGCAGGGGCTCGCCCTGGCGGTGGTGCCCCTCGCCGACCCGTGGGCGCGGCGCGACCTGACCCTGTGCCTGCGCGACCTCGACGGGCTGCCGCCGTTCATCCGGGCTTTCGTGGCGCAGCTGCGCGGCTGAGGGCCTCCCGGCGCCCGGTCGGACGAACGCACCGCGCGAGGCCTGCGCAGAACGTCAATGTTCGCCACCCTGCATCGCGTCCTTCCGTGGCCGGGGTCTGCATTGGGCCGCCGCCTGCGGCCGGGCACAACTGTCTTGTGACCGGGCCTGTCTGTTCCCCGGCGCGGTCATGCGGGCCAACCTGTTCTGCTACCGCGATCCCGGCGAGGCCTGGGTCGTGGCCCTGCGCCGGGATCCGGAGGCCACCCTGCGGGCGATGATGCCCCGCCTCCCCGCCGCCTGCCCCGAACTCGCGGTCGCCGGCCCCCTCGCGGTCCGGCCGATCGACCTCGTCCGGGTCGACGGGGTGGAGCGTGACGGGCTGGCGGTGATCTGGGACGCCGTCCAGACCGCCTGCCCGATCCCCGGCACCGGACTCGGCAAGCTCCTCGTGGACGCGGACCGGCTCGCCCGCGTCCACGTGCCGGCCTGGCTCGGCCACGCCCGGCCTGGGACGGGACAAGATCGCGGCCTTCTATGCCGACCCGGTCGAGCGGTTCAGCGACGCCCGCAGCCTGCGCGCCAGCCATTACGCCCGCGGCCTCGCGGTGGAGACCGGCGCCGTCAGCGCCAGCGCTCCTCCGTGCAGGCCAGCACGTAGACGACGTGCATGCAGCGGGCCTGGGCGGCCTGCGAGGTCGCGTCGCCCATGCACGCCCGCATCCCGAGGGAGAGCAGGCCGCGATCGACGTCCTGATCCCGGGCGCAGGTGAAGATCGGCTGGAAGCCTTCGAATCGGCTCACCTGCCAGAAGATGACCATGACGGCGATCAAGCAGAACGCGCTGACCAGGAGCCGGTTGTCGTAGAACCAGTGCCGCCGATCGGCCTCTGCGGCGTTGCGCGCGCTCATTCCGTCACCGGGGGCGCCGACAGGATCGCGGTCTCAGCCACCTCTGTTCTCCGCAGCGGATCGCCCGCGCCATCGCGCCGATACCCTCTGTCGAGCACCAACCGGCAGGGGATCGTCAGTCGATCACCTCCACGATGCGGCGCGAGCGCGGCTCGACGAGGACCGGATGGCCGTTGACGATCGTGTAGCTGTACTCCGGCAAGGCGAACTCGCGCGGGACATCGTAATACACGACGCCCTCCTCGGGTAGCACGGTTCCGACCTGCACGGGACCCGCGAGGGCGGCGGACGGGCGGCGCTCGCCGAGGGCGTAGATGCGGAACCGCTCCCGCCGGTCGACGCCGAGGATGCCGTTGGCCGTGCCCACGGCCGCACCGATCGCGCCGCCGACGATCGCACCCAGGGGTCCCGCCATTTCCGCGCCGCGCGAGGCGCCCTCCTGAGCCCCGCGCTCCAGCCCTTGCGCCTGGGCGATGGCGGGAAGGCCCAGCGTGGCCAGGAGCGCAAGGGCAGCCGCGATCCGCATGGGTGTCGTCCCGGTTGGTGGCATGGACCGTCAGGCCTGTGCCCGAGGGCGCGGGAGCATCCCGGCCGCAGGATGATACGACGGGAAAGGCTGCCGATGGGTTGCCGTCCGGAGTCGGCACGGGTGCCGCCTCCGGTGACGCGCGCCCGTCGCCCGCGGCATGCCGGCGCGGGTCGGCCGCTCGGGCTGCGGGCAGCGGTGCGGCATTGCCCCGGCCCGCCCATGGTTTAGCCTCCCGCTGATTCCGCCGGAGGGGACTGGGATGATGCCGATCGAGACCGTGGAGGACGCCGGCAGCCGGAGGGGCGCCGATCTCCTGGTGGAGGTGCTGCGCTCGGAGGGGTGCGCTACATCTTCGGCAATCCCGGCACCACCGAACTGCCGCTCATCGACGCCCTGACCGAGGCGCCGGACATCGCCTACGTGCTCGCCCTGCAGGAGGCCACCGCCGTGGCCATGGCGGACGGGTACGCGCAAGGGGCGCGGCGGCCCGCATTCCTCAACCTGCACACGGCGGGCGGCCTCGGCCACGCCATGGGCGGGCTGGTGAATTCCCAGGTCTCGGGCACGCCGCTGGTGGTCACCGCCGGGCAGCAGGATCTCCGCCACGCGCTGACCGACCCGCTGCTGATGGGCGACCTCGTGGCCATCGCCGACCCGGTGATGAAGTGGGCGCGCGAGGTGACGAGCCCCGACCAGATCCCGATCCTCCTCCGCCGGGCCTTCCACGATGCGGGGGCCGCCCCTCCGGCCCGGTCTTCTTGTCCCTGCCCATGGACGTGATGGAGGCGATGAGCGCGGTCCCCGCGGGCGAGACCTCCACCATCGACCAGCGGGCGGTGGCGGGCTCCCTCGACCGGCTGGCAGAGGCGCTCGCCGCCATCGCGCCGGGCCGCCTCGCCCTGATCGCCGGCGACGAGATCGACGCCTCGGACGCCTCGGCCCAGATGGTGGCGCTCGCCGACCTGCTGGCGGCGCCGGTCTACGGCTCGTCCTGGCCGGCCCACATCCCCTTCCCGACCGCGCATCCCCTTTGGGCCGGCAACCTGCCCACCAGGGCCGACGCCATCGCCGACATCCTCGGGCGCTACGACGCGGTGTTCGCGCTCGGCGGCAAGTCGCTGATCACCGTGCTCTACTCGGAGGTCTCGGCGGTGCCGCCGGGGGTGCAGGTCTTCCAGCTCTCGGCCGACGTGCGCGACCTCGGGCGCACCTACGCCACCAGCCTGTCGACGGTGGGCGACATCCGCGCCTCGCTGGACGCCCTGCTGCCGCTGCTCGGCCCCCGCCTCGCCGACCGGGCCGAGGCCTTCCGCGCGGCTGCGCGGCGCGGCCGTGACCGCCCGGGCCGAGCGGCGGGCGAAGCTCGCCGCCGCGGCGGACGCGGCCTTCGAGGATCCGGTGATCGCGCCCCTGGTCGCCGCCCGGGAGGTGGCCCGCGCGGTCGGGGCCGAGACCACCATCGTGGACGAGGCGCCCGCGACGCTCACCCACCTGCGCACCTTCCTCGACAGCCCCTCGGCGCATCAATACGCGGCGATGCGCGGCGGCGTCCTCGGCTGGGGCATGCCGGCCGCGGTGGGCTTCTCGCTGGGACTCGACCGGGCGCCCGTGGTCTGCGTCGTCGGCGACGGGGCCGCCCTCTACTCGCCGCAGGCGCTCTGGACCGCTGCGCACGAGAAGCTGCCGGTCACCTTCGTGGTGATCAACAACGCCGAGTACAACATCCTCAAGACCTTCATGAAGGGTCAGGCGCACTACGCCTCGGTGCGGGCCAACCGCTTCATCGCCATGGACCTCACCGACCCGCGGATCGATTTCTTGGCGCTCGCCGCCTCGATGGGGGTCCCGGCGCGGCGGGTGACGGCCGCGGCCGACATCGCCCCGGCGATCGAGGCCGGGATCCGGTCGGGCGGGGCCAACCTCGTGGAGGTGGTGGTGCGGGCGACGTGAGGGGCCGCCCCTCCGCCGGCCTCCGAGGGGCGCGGCCCCGAGGGCCGTCGCGGCGTTCGGACACAGCGGCGGCCGCGGAACACGAACGTCCGGCCCGTGCTCCCTTAGGGATCGGTTCGACCGGGCGGGATCTCAGACATGTGGTACCTCTACGGCTTCGCGCTGCTGGCCGGCGTGGCCAACGCCGTCCAGGCCGGACAGAACGGGACGCTGTCGAAGGGGCTGGCCGAGTCGCTGTCCGCCGGCCTCGTGGTCGCCGCCGGGACGGCGACCTGCATCCTCGCGGTGGGGCTCCTCTCCGGAAAGCTCGCCTGGCCGACGGCCGCGCAGGCCCTCGGCATGCCCTGGTGGGCCTGGTTCGGCGGGGTCCTGGGCGGAGGCATCATCCTGGCGCAGTTCGTCGTGGCCCGTCAGATCGGGGCCGCCCCGTTCCTGGGCCTCCTCGTCACGGCCGGGGTCGCCACATCGATCGTGCTGGACCACTTCGGCTGGGTCGGCTTCGAGCGCCACCCCGCCAGTCTCTGGCGCATCCTCGGCGGGGTGCTGATGATCGCCGGAGTCGCCCTCGTCGCGCTCTTCTAGGATCGAAGCCGCACCCGCCGGCCGGTCACGCCGACCGGCCTCGCGGGCTCACGCCAGCCCCGGCACCGGCACCCCGAAGGCCGCCGCCAGCAGCACCGCGTTGAGCGCGAGCACCAGGGCGGCCCCCGCCACGGCGGCCGCCTGGGTGAGCGGCCCGTTGGCGAAGGGTCCCATCACGCTCCGGCGCCGGGTGAACACCACCAGAGCCACCATGGGCACCGGCAGGGCGAGGGACAGCACCACCTGCGACAGGACCAGCGCCCGGGTCGGGTCGACCCCGATCGCCACCACCACGAAGGCCGGCAGCATGGTCACGAGCCGCCGGACGAGGAGCGGGATGCGCCAGCCGGTGAAGCCCTGCATCACCAGCTGCCCGGCGAGGGTCCCCACCACCGAGGACGAGATCCCGGAGGCGAGCAGCGACACCAGGAAGGCCGCCCCGGCCGCCGGGCCGAGGAGCGGCGTAAGGGTGCGGTAGGCCTCTCCGATCTCGGCGACCCCGCTGTGGCCGGCATGGAAGGCCGCCGCCGCCATGATGACCATCGCGATGTTGACGAGGCCCGCCAGCAGCAGCGCCACCACCACCTCGCGGTTCGAGTAGCGCACCAGCAGGCGCCGGTCGGCCTCGGTCCGGGGACTGCCGCGCCCCTGAGTGAGGCCGGAATGCAGGAACAGCGCGTGCGGCATCACGGTGGCGCCGATGATCCCCACCGCGATGGTCAGCGCCTCCGCGTCCGGGATTCGCGGTGTGACGAGGCCCTTGGCGGCCTCGCCCCAGGCCACCGGGGCGATCAGCAGCTCGACCGCGTAACAGAGGCCGATCGTGCCCACCATCGCGCCGATGGCGATCTCCAGGGGCCGGAAGCCCTCGTGCTCCAGGCGCAGGATCGCGTAGGTCACGAGGGCGGTGACCGCCATGCCGGCCATGAGCGGCATGCCGGTGAGCAGCGACAGGCCGATGGCGCCGCCGAGGAATTCCGCGAGGTCGGTGGCCATCGCGGCGACCTCGCTGATGCCCCAGAGGCCGAGGCGCACCGGGCGCGTCGTCGCGTCCCGGCAATGCTCGGCGAGGTTCTTGCCGGTCACGATGCCGAGCTTGGCCGACAGCGCCTGGAACAGCATCGCCGTCAGGTTGGCGAGCAGCACCACCCAGAGCAGCCCGTAGCCGTAGCGGGCGCCGGCCTGGATGTTGGTGGCGAAGTTGCCGGGGTCCATGTAGGCGATCGACGCCGTCACGGCGGGGCCTGCAAACAGCAGGAACCGCCCCCGTCCGCCCCGCCGCCCGTCGAGGACGTCGCGGATGGCGTCCTCCGTCCGCCGGCTCATCGCCCCGGGCGCGGCGCTCCCCGGGACCGTCGCGGCGTTCGGCGCCACCATGCTCAGCGTCTCCTCAAAGATATAGCCCGAGCTATATTCAGGGCATCGCCCGCCGGATTCAAGGGGGGTCACGGACCGTACGGGACTCCCCTCCCGGGGGTGGACTTTGCTAGAGAGGGCCGGGGCGGCGTGTGCGTGCCGAGGGGAGAGCCGATGCAGGAACCGTCCGAGCAAGGCTCGCCCGAGACCGTGCTGGTCGATCCCGAGCGCCACGTGGAGAGCTTCCGCCAGGCCCGCGAGGCGCGGCGCTCCGAGCTGGTCGAGGATTACGTCGAGCTGATCGACGACCTGATCGGCGACGGCGGCGAGGCCCGGCAGGTGGATATCGCGGCCCGCCTCGGCGTGGCGCAGCCGACCGTCGCCAAGATGCTCAAGCGCCTGTGCGAGGACGGCTTCGTCCAGCAGCGGCCCTATCGCGGCGTGTTCCTGACCGAGGCGGGGCGCCGGCTCGCCGCCCAGGCGCGGGAGCGCCACCGGATCGTCGAGCGCTTCCTGTGCGCGCTGGGGGTGAGCCCCGAGACGGCCCGGCGCGACGCCGAGGGGATCGAGCACCACGTCAGCGCCGAGACCCTGGCGGCGTTCCGCGCCTTCGCGGAGCGGCACGGGGGCGTGAGACGTCCGTCCGACCGCCCTGCCCTCACACCGTCGGCGCCGGCACCTTCTGGCGCAGGCCCATGATCACCGCCCGGAGCATCTCGGCGCCCGCCTCGCCGGCATCCGGCAGGATGCCGGTGCGGGAGGCGTAGATCCGCTCGTGCACGAAGGCGAGCTTGGCGATCACCGTCGGGGTCAGCTTGAACGGGTAGAGCGCCGGCTGGCCCATGCTGTGGGAGAGCGAATTGATCGCGTAGGTCAGCGGCAGCCACGCCGCGATCAGCCGGTCGAGATCCAGGGTGTTGTAGGGGTCGAAGTCGATCACGGTCGGCGCGGCCTGCCCGTGGCGCAGGCGCGGGCGCACGTGCAGCTCGAAGGTCGAGGCGGTCTCCACCGTGTCGACGATGTGCAGGTAATGCGCGAAGGTCTCGGCGAAGTCCTCCCACGGATGGGCCGTGGCGTAGGCCGAGACGTAGGCCTCGCCCCAGTCGGCGGGCGCGCCCCGCGCGTAATGGCCCTGCAGGGCCTGGACGTAGTTCAGGCTCTCGTCGCCGAACAGCGCCCGGAAGGCGTCCAGGGTGGGGCTGTTCATCACCAGCAGGTACCAGAAGTAATGCCCGATCTCGTGCCGGAAATGGCCGAGCAGGGTGCGGTAATGCTCGCCGAACAGGATCCGGCGGCGCTCCCGCTCGACGTCGTCGGCCTCGGCGATGTTCATGGTGATCAGGCCGTTGATGTGGCCCGTGAGCACCGGCACGCCGCCGGAAAAGCTCTCGGCGGGATCGACCAGGAAATCGAAGGCCAGCCCGTCCGTGTACTGGGCGCGGGTGGCCAGCGGCAGCTCCAGGCGCAGCAGCGAGTAGAACAGCCGGTGCTTGGCCGCCTCGATCTGCCGCCAGCGGGCGAGGTTCCAGGGCTGCGACAGGTCCGGCACCACGCGGTTGTGGCGGCAGGCGGTGCAGTAGATGTCCGGGCTGTCCTCCGGCACCAGCCAGTTGCAGGCTTCCGAGAGGGCGTTGTTGCACAGGCGGTAGCGCCGGCCGGGATCCGCGTAGGCGTGGAAGACCTGCGCCCCGCCCATCCTCGGATGGGCCGAGAGACCCTGCGGCTCCAGGGCCGAGACCTCGTGGACCGCGCAGGTATAGCCCAGCTGCCGCGCGCAGCTCTCGCAGCCGGTCGCCTCGAAGGTGACCGGCTGGTCGCAGGCCTGGCACTGGAAGATCTTCATCGTGCGGTCCCGGGCCGGCGGCCGACCCATCTGGCGATCAAGCGGAGCCGGCCGGCAAAGTTCCTGCCATACGCCCGACGGGCGCGGGCCGCCGCACGAAAATTGCTTGCGGCCCGATCTGTGTCGCATAACCGCGCGGTGGGGGCCGACGTTCGACCTGCCGCGATGTCCGGTACCGGCTACGAGGCCGCATTCGATCCTTCAGACGGAGCCATCGTGTCGATCAAAGCCGCCCTGCACCACGTCACGCATTACCGCTACGACCGGCCGATCAGCCTCGGCCCCCAGGTGATCCGCCTGCGTCCGGCCCCGCATGCGCGCACCAAGGTGCCGGCCTACGCGCTCACGGTGACGCCGGCCAACCACTTCCTGAACTGGCAGCAGGACCCGAGCGGCAACTGGCTCGCCCGCCTCGTCTTCCCGGAGAAGACCGACGCGCTGAAGATCGAGGTCGACCTCACCGCCGACATGGCGGTGATCAACCCGTTCGACTTCTTCGTCGAGGATTACGCCCAGACCCACCCCTTCGCGTACGACCCGGACCTCGCGGAGGAACTGGCCCCCTACCGGGCGCCGGTCGACGCGGATTGTCCGGAGATGGAGGCGCTGCTGGCGCGCCTTCCGGACGAACCCAGCACCGTGCAGTTCCTGGTGGCGCTGAACGCCCAGATCGCCCGGGAGACCGCCTACGGCGTGCGCCTGGAGCCGGGCGTCCAGACGCCCGCCGAGACCCTTCGGCTCAAGAGCGGTTCCTGCCGCGATTCGGCGTGGCTGCTCGTGCAGGTGCTGCGCCGGATCGGGTTCGCCGCCCGGTTCGTCTCCGGCTACCTGATCCAGCTCGTGCCCGACACCACCGCGGTCGACGGCCCCGCCGGGACCGCGTCGGACTTCACCGACCTGCATGCCTGGGCCGAGGTCTACCTGCCGGGCGCCGGCTGGGTCGGCATGGACGCGACCTCGGGCCTGCTCACCGGCGAGGGCCACATCCCGCTCGCCGCGACACCGCACTACCACTCCGCCGCGCCGATCTCGGGGGCGATGGAGCCCGCCGAGACCGCGTTCGACTTCAAGATGACGATCACCCGCGTCGCCGAGACGCCGCGGATCACAAAGCCGTTCTCGGAGTACGTCTGGGCGTCCATGGACGCGCTGGGCGAGCGGGTCGACGCCGACCTCGCCGCGCAGGACGTGCGGCTGACCATGGGCGGCGAGCCGACCTTCGTGTCGGTGGACGATTTCGAATCGCCCGAGTGGAACATCGCCGCCGTCGGCCCGACCAAGCGCGGCCTCGCCGACCAGCTGATCCGGCGCCTGCGCGACCGGTTCGGCCCGGGGGAGCTGCTCCATTACGGCCAAGGCAAGTGGTATCCCGGCGAGAGCCTGCCCCGCTGGGCCTTCGCGCTGTACTGGCGCAAGGACGGCCAGCCGATCTGGCGCAACCCGGACCTGATCGCCCCGGAGGCCGCCCCCGGGGAGGCGGGCACCGCGACGATCGCGCAGGCCAAGGCCCTCGCCGACACCGTGGCCCGCCGCCTCGGCCTCGCCGACTACGTCATCCCGGCCTTCGAGGACGGCGACCTCTGGGAGAAGAAGGCCGCGGACCTGCCGGTCAACGTCACGCCCGACGCGGCCCGGTCCGGCTCCGTAGAGTTCGACGCCCGGATCAAGCGGGTCTACGAGCGGGGCCTCGGGGAGCCCGCCGGCTACGTCCTGCCGCTCGCGAGCCTGCCCACCGGCACGGACGGCGATTCCGACCGGGTCTGGATCTCGGAGGCCTGGGCATTCCGCCGGGGCGACGCCTTCCTGGTCCCGGGCGACTCGCCGGTCGGCTTCCGCCTGCCCCTGTCGTCTCTGCCCTACGTGCCGCCGGAGCACTATCCCTACTATCAGCCGCAGGATCCCCTGGAGCCCCGGCCGCCCCTCCCCGACGGGCATCCCGGCGCGGCCACCGTCAACGGCTCCGGCATCACCGGCGTGGCGGTGCGCACGGCCCTGTCGATCGAGCCCCGGGACGGCGTGGTGCGGGTGTTCATGCCCCCGGTCCAGCGCGTGGACGAGTATCTCGAACTCGCCGGCCACCTCGAGGCCGCGGCCGCGGCCCTGAGCCTGCCGATCCACCTCGAGGGCTACGAGCCGCCCTACGACCCGCGCATCGGCGTGATCAAGGTCACCCCCGATCCGGGCGTGATCGAGGTGAACGTCCACCCGGCCGCCTCCTGGCGGGAGGCGGTCGCCATCACCACCGACCTGTACGCCGAAGCGAGGCAAACCCGGCTCGGCGCGGAAAAATTCATGACCGACGGGCGCCACACCGGCACCGGCGGCGGCAACCACGTGGTCATGGGCGGCGTCACGCCGGACGATTCGCCGTTCCTGCGCCGGCCCGACCTCCTGAAGAGCCTCGTGCTCTACTGGCAGCGCCATCCGGCGCTCTCGTACCTGTTCTCCGGCCTCTACATCGGACCCACGAGCCAGGCCCCGCGCATGGACGAGGCCCGCCACGACGGGCTCTACGAGCTGGAGATCGCCCTCGCCCAGATCCCGGCCCCGGACGCGCCCAACATCCCGCGCTGGCTCGTCGACCGGGTGTTCCGCAACATTCTCGTGGACGTCACCGGCAACACCCACCGGTCCGAGATCTGCATCGACAAGCTCTACTCCCCGGACGGACCCACCGGGCGCCTCGGCCTCCTGGAGTTCCGGGCCTTCGAGATGCCGCCGGACGCGCGGATGAGCCTCGCCCAGCAGCTGCTGCTGCGCGCCCTCGTGGCGTGGCTCTGGCGGGAGCCGCAGACCGGGGGCTGTGTCCGCTGGGGCACGAACCTCCACGATCGGTTCATGCTGCCGCATTTCCTCTGGTCCGACTTCCTCTCGGTGCTGGAGGATCTCCGGTCGGCGGGGTACGCTTTCGATCCGGTCGCCTTCGAGGCGCAGGCCCTGTTCCGGTTCCCGGTCTTCGGAACGGTCGAGCAGGGCGGGGTCCGGATGGAGCTGCGCCAGGCGCTGGAGCCCTGGCACGTCATGGGCGAGGAAGGGACGAGCGGGGGCACCGTGCGCTTCGTCGACAGCTCGGTCGAGCGGCTGCAGGTCAAGGTCGAGGGCTTCGTGCCCGAGCGGCACGTCATCGCCTGCAACGGCCGCCGCCTGCCCATGACCGGCACCGGCCGGGGCGGCGAGGCCGTGGCGGGGCTGCGCTTCAAGGCGTGGCAGCCGGCCTCCTCCCTGCACCCGACCATCCCCGCCCACTCGCCGCTGACCTTCGACATCCTCGACGCCTGGAGCGGGCGGTCGCTGGGCGGCTGCCGCTACCACGTCGCCCATCCGGGCGGCCGCAACTACGAGACCCATCCGGTGAACGCCTACGAGGCGGAGGGGCGCCGCCTCGCCCGGTTCCAGCCGAACGGCCACACGCCGGGTCGGGTGGACATGCCCCGGGCCGAGGCCAGCGCCGAGTTCCCGCTCACCCTCGACCTACGGACGCCGGCCCCGCAATGATCCACGATGTTCACACATCTGGATCGGACACTGACGCGGACGACAGAGCGCGACGCGCCCCCTTTCCCGTGCGGACGCGGGTTGGGGTGAGGGACGAGAGGCTTCAGGATCGAGCACGCCGTCGACGCGCCGGCAGGACGCGCCTGTTTCGGGCAGATATGATCCCTCACCCGGCTTTCTGCGAAAGCAGACCTCTCCCGTACGGGAGAGGGGACCCGCGCTCCGTTCTGCGGCCGCGTCGCCGTCCACGATATGTGGATCCGCAAGCCGCAATGACCGGAGGGCCGTGATGGACGCTGCGCTCGCGGCCGGCACCGACCGGGCCGAGCCCGCGGAGAGCCCGCGGGCGCGCGTCGCGCGCTGGGTCGCGGGCTATCGCCCAGAACCCGGCCGGCCGGACGAGTTCCTGGGCTCCGACGGCCGGCCCCGCGGGGCGTGGCCGCGCCTGCTCGACCGTCTCGGCGCCCTCACCGAGCCGGAGATCACGGCCCGCTTCGTCGCGGCGGAGCGGCACATCCGGGACGCGGGCATCTCGTTCCGCATCGCCGGCGACCAGCGCGAGCATCCCTGGCCGCTCGGCTGCCTGCCCCTGGTGATCCAGGGGAACGAGTGGGCGGCGCTCAGCGCCGGGATCGTCCAGCGCGCGGAGCTGATGGAGGCGATCCTCGCCGACGTCTACGGGGACGGGCGGCTGGTCGCCGAGGGGCTCCTGCCCGCCGCGATCGTGGCCGGAACGCCGGAGTTCCTGCATCCGCTCCACGGCGTCGCCCCCCCGGGCGGCCACTACCTCAAGCTCTACGCCGCCGATCTCGGCCGGGGTCCGGACGGGCGCTGGCAGGTTCTGGCCGACCGGACCCAGGCGCCCTCGGGGCTCGGCTGGGCGCTGGAGAACCGCATGGTCCTGGCCCGGACCTTCCCGGACTTTTTCCAGGACCTCCACGTCGAGCGCCTGCCGGCCTTCTTCCAGGCCTTTCGCGATGGCCTGGCCCTGGGCGCCGAGCGGGTCGACCCGCGGATCTGCCTGCTGACCTCCGGCCCCTACAGCAGCACCTATGTCGAGCAGGCGGCGCTGGCCCGCTATCTCGGCCTCATGCTGGTGGAGGGGGACGACCTCGTCATGCAGGACGGGCGCCTGCACGTGCGCACCGTCGCGGGGCTGAAGCGGGCCGACGCCCTGTGGCGGCGGATCGACGCCGACTTCCTCGACCCCCTGGAACTGAACCCGGCCTCGCGGCTCGGCGTGCCGGGCATCCTCGACGCCCTGCGCAACGGCTCCCTGGTGATGGCCAACATGCCGGGCTCGGGCCTCGTCGAATCGGCGGCGCTCGCCCCCTACCTCGACGGCATCGCCCGCAGGGTGCTCGGCGAGCCCCTGCGGCTCGGCCATCCGCGCACATGGTGGTGCGGCGACCTGGAGGGCCTCGCCCATGCCCAGGCCAACCTCGACAGCCTGACCCTGCGCCCGGCCGCTACGCCCCAGCGCGGGGCGGGGCGCGACGCGATCCTGGCGGGGCCGGTCCTGGCGGCCGAGCGCGCGCGGGTCGTGGCGGCCCTGCGCGACCGGCCCTTCGACTACGTCGCCCAGGATGCGACGCCGCTCTCGACCATGCCGGGCTGGGAACGCGGCGAGGCCGGCCTCTCCCTGGTGCCCCGCCCCTTCGCGGTCCGCGTCTTCGCCACCCGGACGCCCCTCGGCTGGCAGGTCATGCCCGGCGGCTTCTGCCGCGTCTCGGAGCGCGAGGACGTCGACCCGATCGAGCTGCGGCTCGGCATCCGCTCCGCCGATGTCTGGGTCCTGTCCGAGAAGCCGGTCGCCGCGCCCCTGATCGGCTCGCATGCGGCCCCGCGGGTGCGCCGGGTCGGCGGCCACCTCCCCGCCCGGGCGGCCGACGGCCTGTTCTGGCTCGGCCGCTACCTCGAGCGCAGCGAGGCGGTGATCCGGCTGGTGCTCGCCCATCTGCGCAGCGTCGGGGACGCGGTCGGGACCGACATCTCGGGCGCCCTCGACACGCCGGCGGCCCTGGCGCTGCGCGCCCTCCTGCACGAGTGGGGCGCCACCGGCGCGGCCGACCTGCCCACCGCCCGCCTCGCCCAGGAGGCGCTTTCCGGGCGCGAGCGGCCGGGTTCGGCCCGCGCGCACATCATCGCGGCGCGGCGCAATGCCGCCGCCCTGCGCGCCCGCCTCTCCGGCGAGGCCTGGCGGGTCCTGGCCGACCTGAACGAACTCCTGTCCCTCGATCCCGAGCGGGCGCTGACCGAGTCGCAGCTCGCGGGCCGCGCCGAGCGGGCGCTGAGCCATCTCGCGGCCCTCGCGGGCCTGACCCACGAGAACATGAGCCGCGCCGAGGGCTGGCACTTCATCGAACTCGGCCGGCGCATCGAGCGGGCGATCAACACCGGCGCCTTCGCCCTGGCCTTCGCCAACGACGAGGCGACCCCGGGCTGCCTCGGGGTGATGCTGTCGCTCTGCGACTCCCAGATCAGCTACGGCCGTCGCTACCTGCAGGGGGCGGCCCTCGACCCGGTCCGCGACATGGTCCTGCTCGATCCCTACAACCCCGCTCGATCGCCTTCCAGGCGGAGGCGATCGCCCGGCACCTCGCCGACCTGCCGGCGCTGGCCGCCGACGGCATTCCCGAGCCCCATTGCCGCCTCGCCACCCGGATCCTGTCGGATCTGCGCAGCGGCGAGGCCGCGGATTTCGACGCCGTGCGCCTCACCGCGCTCGCGACCGACCTGGAGCGGCTCGCCGACGGCATCGCGGTCCGCTACTTCCCCACCGGGCCGAACGCGCTGCGCCCCGAGAAGCTGACGGGGCTGGCGTGATGCGGTGTGTCCGCGACGCGGCCGCCTCAGGGACGATCCGCGGCCTGCTGCCAAATGCATGTAGGCTGCGCAGGCTTGCCTGCTGCGGCGCGCCTGCGCGCGTGCCGGCGACCGCGGGCCACGGACGTCGCGACGGGCGGGCGCCGGGATGATCTACACGCTGCGCCACCGCACCACCTACCGCTACGGTAAGCCGGTGCACTTCTCCCGCTGCACCCTGCGGCTCAAGCCGCAGGATGGCGAGGGCCAGAGCGTGCTGGCGAGCGCCGTGACGATCGACCCGAGCCCGGCCACCGCCGTGACCCGGCGCGACTATTTCGGGATCGACGCCCTGGCGATCACCCTGGAGGTCCCCCACACCACCTTCAGCGTCGAGGCGCTCTCCACCGTGCGGGTCGAGCGCCCGGTCCCGCCGCCGCCGGAATCCGGGCTGCCCTGGGAGCGGGTCCGCGACGCCGTGGTGGCCGGGCGCGACCTCGGCGGGCGGGCGCCGGTGCATCTCCTGTTCCCGAGCGGCCGGGTGCCGCTGCTGCCCGCCGTCACCGACTACGCCCGACCGAGCTTCGCGCCGGGCCGGAGCGCCTACGGGGCGGCCCACGACCTGATGCTGCGGATCGGCCAGGATTTCCGGTTCGATTCCAAGGCCACCACCGTCTACACGCCCCTCGCCGAGTCCTTCGCCCTGCGGGCCGGGGTCTGCCAGGACTTCGCCCACGTGATGATCGCGGGCTTGCGCGGCATGGGGCTGCCGGCGGCCTATGTCAGCGGCTACCTGCGCACCGTGCCGCCGCCGGGCCGTCCGCGCCTGCGCGGGGCGGATGCGAGCCACGCCTGGGTGGCGGTCTGGTGCGGCGACGGCTGGCTCGGCCTCGACCCGACCAACGGCGTCGCGGTGCGCGACGACCACATCGTGGTGGCCCGCGGCCGCGACTACGGCGACGTGGCCCCCGTGGACGGCATCGTCAGCGGCTCGGGCAAGCAGCGCCTCAAGGTCGAGGTCGACGTCATCCCCGACACCGAGACGCAGGATCTCGCGCTGGTGGGGTAGGCGGCGTCGGCCCATCGCTTGCCGCTGTCGCGCTGCCCCGGGAGGCTTTGCGGCGCTCGCCAGGACGGCGGTGTCCGGGTTCTCACGCACCGCGCCTTGACGTCCGCCATTCCAAGTCCCTATTTGTTACATGTAACAGAAATCGAGACGGCGATGTCCACCCCTGTCGCCGAGCGCGTTCGGAAGCGTCGGGACGCTCTCCGCGCCGCCGGGCTCCGACCTGTGCAGATCTGGGTTCCGGACACGAGCCGGCCGGGCTTCGTCGAGGAATGCCGGCGCCAGTCGCTGCTGGTGGCTGAGGCCGATGCGGCCGATCGCGAACTGAATGCCTTCCTCGATGCCGCCCTCACCGAGCTCGACGATCCGGCCGAGCCGTGACGCGCGGCGATCTCGTGACCGTCGCGATGGCGGGCGATTTCGGAAAGCCGCGGCCGGCGCTCGTGATCCAGTCCGACGCCTTCGCCCAGACCGGCACGGTGACGGTCCTCCTGCTCTCGTCGACGCTGGTGGACGCGCCGCTGATCCGGCCGACCCTGCCGCCGACATCTCAGAACGGCCTGAACAAGCCGTCCCAAGTGCAGGTTGACAAGGCCATGTCGGTGCGGCGGGAGAAGGTCGGCCCGCCGATCGGGCGCCTCGACGACGCGACCCTGCTGGCCGTGACGCGGTCCCTCGCGCTGTTCCTTGGTCTCGCGTAGCGCCGGCAGGCGGACCGGCCCTCACCACATCGTCTTGGCCGCCCGCTCCGGCCACTGCGCGTCGTAGCTTTGGCCGCCGACCTCGCCCGCGGTCAGCGCCGCCAGGATCGCCCCCGGCGTCGGCAGGGTCGCCGGGTCGACGCGGGCTTCCGGATCCCACAGCCCGGCCCGGATGATCGCCCGCGCGCACTGGAAGTAGATCTCGTCCACCGTGATCACGAGGGCGGTGCGCGGCGCGTGGCCGTCGACCCGGAACGTCGCGAGGAGATCCGGGTCGGCCGAGATCACCGCCCGCCCGTTCACCCGCAGCGTCGTGCCCGAGCCGGGGATCAGGAACAGCAGCGCCACCCGCGGATCGCGCACGACGTTGCGCAGCGAGTCGATCCGGTTGTTGCCCCGCCGGTCGGGCAGGATCAGCGTGCGCGGGTCGGCGACCCGCATGAAGCCCGGCTGGTCCCCGCGCGGGCTGCAATCGAGCCCCTCGGGGCCGGCGGTCGCCAGCACCGCGAAGGGCGAGGCCGCGATCAGCGCCGCGTAGTCCGTCGTGACCGAGGCCGCCACCTTCACCGTGGAGGCGGACGCCAGGGGCGCGCTGTAGATCGCCTCCAGCGCGGCAAGATCGTCGACGATCATCGCGCCCTCACGCGACCGGGGCCGTTTTGCCGGCCGCGAAGGCCGCGTGCTCGGCCACGAGCGCCCCCGACAGGGCCGCGGCGATCAGGCCCCGGGTCTCGTCGACGCCGTAGAGGGCCACGAAGGAGCCGAACCGGGGCCCGCGCGCCTCGCCGAACAGCACATTGTAGAGGCTCGTGAACCACGCCTGCGACACGCCGGGCCGCCCGTCCGGGCTCTTGGCCTTGCCGGACGTGTCGGGGAAGTGGCGCCGCCCGACCTCGTAGACCGCCGCCTGCAGGGCCTCCGGATCGGTGGAGCCGGCGTGCTCGGCCAGCGTCTCCGACAAGTCCTCCAGGGCGGCCCGCTCCTCGGCCGTCGGCGCCCGGTAGGTCTTGGCCGGCCGCACGAAGTCCGAGAAGTACGTCAGGGCGTGCTTCACCAGCCGGTCGAGGCCCGGATGGGTCTCCGGCCCGGTCTGCGGCGCGTAGCGGCGGATGAAGCCCCACAGCACCGCCGGATCCTCGGTGTTGGCCACCGCGGCGAGGTTGAGCAGCATCGCGAAGGTCAGGCTCGCGCCCTCGACCCGCTCCGGCACCGGCGGGTTGCCGGCATGGAGGTGCCAGACCGGGTTGCCGAGCCGCAGCTTCGCGTCCTGGCCGGCATAGCGGTCGAGGAAGCCGATATACTCGTCCACGTGCCGGGGAATCACGTCGAAGAACAGGCGCTTGGCCTCGCGGGGCTTGTTGTACATGAACAGGGCGAGGGAGTCCGGCGTGCCGTAGGTGAGCCACGCGTCGATGGTCAGGCCGTTGCCCTTCGACTTCGAGATCTTCTGTCCCTTCTCGTCGAGGAAGAGTTCGTAGTTGAAGCCCTCTGGCGGCTCGCCGCCGAGCGCCCGGGCGATCTTGGCCGAGAGCTTGACCGAATCGATCAGGTCCTTGCCGGCCATCTCGTAGTCGACGCCGAGCGCCACCCAGCGCATCGCCCAGTCGGGCTTCCACTGCAGCTTGGCGTGGCCGCCGGTCACCGGGGTCTCGTAGCGCTCGCCCGTTGCGGGATCGCGCCACACGATCGTGCCGCTCTCCGCCTTCACCTCGTCGATCGGCACCTGCATGACGTGGCCGGTGACCGGGTGGAGCGGCAGGAACGGCGAGTAGCTCGCCGAGCGCTCGGCCCGCAGCGACGGCAGCATGATCTCCATCACGGAATCGTAGCGCTCCAGCACGCGCAGCAACGTCGCGTCGAACACCCCCGAGCGGTAGCACTCGGTCGCCGAGCGGAACTCGTAGGCGAACCCGAACGCGTCGAGGAAGCGGCGCAACTCGGCGTTGTTGTGCGCCCCGAAGCTGTCATGGGTGCCGAACGGGTCCGGCACGCGGGTCAGCGGCTGGTTGAGATGGTCGGCCAGCATCTCCCGGTTCGGCACGTTGTCGGGAACCTTGCGCAGCCCGTCCATGTCGTCCGAGAAGGCGATCAGCCGGGTCGGCACGGCGTCTCGGGTGAGCACCCGGAAGGCGTGGCGCACCATGGAGGTGCGGGCGACCTCGCCGAACGTGCCGATATGCGGCAGGCCCGAGGGTCCGTAGCCGGTCTCGAACAGCACCTCGGTCTTGCCGGATTTCTCCAGCCGCGCCACGAGCTTGCGCGCCTCCTCGAAGGGCCAGGCGGCGGCGGTGGCGGCGGCCGCGATGGTGTCGGCGTCGAGAGTCAGGGCTGGGGAAACGGCGGGCATGTCTTCTGGGATGAACGCGAATTGGAAGCGCGCACCCTAGAGCGGTTCGCATCGGAGCGGAACGCCCGACGGTGCATTGCGGGGTTCCATCGCTGGCCCGCAGACAGGTCGCGCGCCTTCGCCACGGCCTTCTCGAGCAGATCCGTCAGGGTGCAATCCGGCAACCGAAGCCCGGCGGGCAGGATTCCCGTTTCCCGCGGGCGACGAAAGCCCTCAGAACGGGCTCACCGGGAAGAACCGCAGGTACAGCTCGGTGTACCGGCCGTCGTCCCAGACCCGCTGGAGCGCGTCGTCCAGCGCCCGGGACAGGGCCGCATCCTCCTGGCGGGTGATCAGGCCGATCCCCTCCCCGAAATAGCGATTCTCCAGGTAGTCGCCGCCGATCAGCGCGCAGCAGTTTTCCGCATCCTGGCCGCCGACATAGAGGGCGAGGTTGAGGCCGTCGGCGAACAGGTAGTCGATCTCGCCGCGCTTCAGCGCGCCCTCGGCCGCCGCGAGGTCGGTGAAGTCCTTGCCCACGGCCTTCGGGAAAAAGGCCTTCAGGTAGGCCGCATGGGCGCTGGTGCCGATCACCCCGACGCTGCGGCCGGCCAGCGCCGCCGCCGAGGGGACCGGCAGGCCCTTGTCGGTCCGGGCCGCGAAGCGCGCCGGCCAGCGGAAATACGGCCGCGTCGCCAGGAATTTCTGCCGCAGGGCCGCGGTCAGGGGGATCGCGGCCGCGACCACGTCGCCCTGCTTGCCGTCGAGGGCGTCGAGCAGGGTGTCGAAGCGGCGCGCCTGCACCGTGCAGGGGATCGACAGCTTCTCGCAGACGGCCCGGGCGAGTTCGACCACGAAGCCGGTGGGGTTGCCGTCCGGTCCGGCGAAGTGCAGCGGCGGGAACTCGTCGTCGGTGAGGAAGCGGACCGCCCGGCCGGTCTGGGGCGCCTCGACCCGCTCGCCCCGGCTGCGCGGGTTCCAGAAGTCCGGCACCGTGACGGCGGGGGTGTCGACCGGCTTGGCGGCGGCGGGAGCCTGAGCCTCCGGGGGCGCCGCCGCGCCCGCGACCCGCGGACCGCCACAGAGCAACGCGGCGATCACCGCGGTCGCGACCCAGGATGGGATGGCGGTCCTATCGCCTCTTGACGACGGGGAAGGGGTGGTGCTCCTCTCGGAGCGCGGGGGCGGGGACTGGCTCACCCCCTCCTCTATCACGTCCTGGGGCCGCCGGGGGAGGCGCGCGGCGTGTCGTTCCAGCGCTCGCCCGCCGAGCAGGCCGCCCTGCCACCCGAGATCGCGTTCCTGCTGGCCGAAGGGGTCGACGTCCGGCTGTTGACCCGGGCCGCCGCCGCGGCCGAGGCCGGGACCGACGCGGCGACGGCGCTCCTGAATGCCGGCCTCATCGCGGAACCGGCCTATTACGCGGCCCTGGCCCGGGCGCTCGGCGCCCCCTATCTCGACGGCCCGATCCCGTTCGGCCTGGGACTGCGCTTCCCCGACAGCCTCGTGGCCGGCCTCGCGCCCCTGGCGCCGGGGTCGGTGGCGCCCTGGGTGCAGGCGCCCCGCGGCCGGACGATCGCGGACCTCCTCGACGCCCCGCCCCGCGCCGCCGTGCCGGCGATCACCAGCCCCACCCGCCTGCGCGAGGCGGTGTTCGCCGCCATCCCCGGGCAGGTGGCGGATTACGCGGCGCACGACCTGCGGCGGCAGGCCCCCGAGCGGGCGAGCGCGCCCGAGCCCGCCCTCCGCTGGCTGTTGGTCCTCGCCCTCGCGCTCACCGCCGCCCTCTGCCTGTGCGCGGCGCTGCCGGCACCCCTGGCGCGGGCGGTGGGGGTGGTCGGCCAGATCCTGTTCCTGGCCATGGCGGGCCTCCGGATCGCGGCGCTCGCCATCGCGGCGCCGGTGGCCGCGGAGGCGCCGACGGCGCTCGCCGACGCGGACCTGCCGGTCTACACGATCCTCGTCCCCCTCCACCGCGAGGCGGCGGTGGTGCCGGACCTGCTCCGGGCGCTCTCCGCCCTCGACTATCCGCCGGCCAAGCTCGACATCAAGCTGCTGCTCGAGGCGGACGACCCGGAGACCGCCGCGGCGCTCGCCCGCGCCACCCTGCCGGCCCGGTTCGAGGTCGTGACGGTGCCGCCGGGCGGCCCGCGCACCAAGCCACGGGCGCTCAACGCCGCCCTGCCCCTGGCCCGCGGGGACCTGCTCACGGTCTACGACGCCGAGGACGTGCCCGATCCCGGGCAATTGCGGCTGGCGGCTTCCCTGTTCGCAAGCCTGCCCGCGCGCATCGCCTGCCTCCAGGGGCGGCTGGTGATCGACAACATCGGCGATTCTGCGTCTCGCCCGCGCCTTCGCCCTCGAATATGCGGGCCTGTTCGACGTGCTGAACCCGGCCTTCGCCCGATGCCGCCTGCCGGTGCCGCTCGGGGGCACCTCGATGCACCTGCGCGGTATTAGGTAGCAAACGCATATAAACGTCCGTTCCTCATCCGGCCTGCTTCCGGCATCCTGACAGGATGACAAACCAGAAGCCTGAGCCGGCGACCGCCACGATTTCGGGTTTGATCCGGAAGCGATCCGAACTCTTCAGCGAGGCGGAACGTATTCGCGACCGGCTGGCCGAGATCCGGAATGACATCGGTGCGCTGGACCGGACGCTGGCCGTCCTTGGCCACACCGGAAACCTCGACGACCAGATGCCGAGGCAGAAGCGCGAGGTTCTGTTCGGCCAGGGAGAACTAACACGGAGTCTACTGCGGGAACTTCGTGACGCAGATGGGCCCATGACGTCACGAGAGCTGGCCCAGGGCATTCTTGCGCTGCGGGGCGACGACGTGCGCGACCGCCGGCTCATCTCCGAGGTGACGCGCCGGGTCTCCAAGGCCCTCAGGTCACATCGCGAGGAAGGCCGGGTCCGATCCTCGACCGACGCATCGGGCAATTTGCTTTGGTCACGACGCCTCGGACGGGGTGAAGTCGTAGACCCGATGATGTTCCCTCCGGCCATGAGGCCGAACGAGGAAGGCTAGCTCGGCGCGACCCTCTTCGCGCGCTGCCAGTAGCCCTTCCATCGCTTCGATGGCGGGTGGATCAACGCCGCCAGACCGATCAGCAGGAACTGCTGGCCGTTGTCGATCCGCCTGGCGTCCTCGCGCCAAGCCATCTCGTGGGCGTAGTCCGCGAGGTACGGCCCGGCGATGTGGTGATGCATGCCGATCTCGGCACGACGGATGCGCGAGAAGAACGACTCGGCTTGGTTCGTGCACGCGTCGCCGTCACTGTAGGCTTCCTGGTGATTGATGCGCATCAGGCCGAGACCGGCATAGGTGAGCGCATCCCAGGACCGCGCCTCGTCAGCATGAACGGTGCTCCCCGGCTTGATCCGATCCTGCAGGGTCGGGATCGAGTCCACCTCGTGCCTGACGACGAAGGGCAGCGTGCGGCCACCGCGCTCCCGCATGATGACGACGACCCGACGCTTCCCGTTCTGGTTCTTCGTGAAGCGCCGGTCGACCCGATCCACCTTCCAGTTGGCCGGCTTTACGTATCCTCCGAAATACGCACCATCGATTTCGACTTCGCCCATGGCATGGCGTGTCTCCGTCTCGGCGCCCAGGGCCTCTCTGAGCTTGTGGGCGAGCACGAATGCCGTCTTGTACTGACAACACAAGTCACGGGCGAGATGAAGGGCTGCATGACCCTTGGCGCCGTTCGTAAAGATCGCGATGGCGACCAGCAGGTCGCGGAGCGGCATCTTCCTGGCATGGAACATAGTGCCGGAGGTGACGCTGAACTGCCTCATACACGCCTTGCAGGTGAAGATCTTGCGCTTGGCGTGCTTGTAGATGGCGACGCATCCGCAGTGCGGGCACACGGGGTCGCCTTCGGTCGCGCACCAGCGGATGCCGCAGAAGAGCCTGAAGGCTTCCTCGTCATCCAGCCGGGCGACTTGAGCCACGGACAAGCGACGAGCGGCGGCGGACAGCAGGAAGTGCTGTCCGTCCCCCTTGCCCCCTTGCCCGTCGCATGCATGATCCCAACGCCCACCGTTGGCGTCAGACATGGAATCGGACATGTCAAAAGTCAACGATAGGCGTTGGCGTTGATCCTGAAAGTTGTCCTCGATAGCCATGGTAATATCCCCAGAGCAGTGCCGCGCCGCTAGGGCATGGCTCGATTGGAAGCAGGAGGAGCTCGCTCAGCGCGCGGGCGTGTCGTTGTCCACAGTCAGAGACTTCGAGAAGGGGCGTCGAACGCCAATCGCCAATAATGCCAGAGCTTTAGCTCAAGCACTGGAAGAGGCCGGGCTCGATCTCACCTTCGACGAAGAGGGTAAACCGCTCGGCGTGATCCGTCGGGGTGGTTGACAACCCGCTGCCCCTCTGAATCTGTGGGGGCAGCGGGTCCGGTCTCTGGAGCGGACGACGGGAATCAAACCCGCGATAAGGCCTGGGCAGGGCTCTCGTGTTACCACTACACTACGTCCGCATATTGAATGGCGTCGCCGCGAGGCGGCGCCATTCACGTTTCCTGGGTGCTATCTTGCCCCAGGATCTTGTCTCTCCCTTGGGGAGTGATCGACCAAATTCTCTTGGCGTGAGTGGCCCAGCCTTTGGTTTTGCAGGTCCACTTAGCCTTTTCTGCCGAGGCTTTGCTGAGACCCTGATCCATAACGACCTTGTCGAGGGCGTTCGCGGATAGATCGCACTCCAGTAGTGCCGTCAGGATTGCGTCCGGGGCTGATATGCCCGTCCTCTCGGGGCCGGCGCAGCCTCCTCCAACGAAGGCAAGGGGCTGGTGCCGACGAGAGCCTGAAGGTGCGACAGCCTGACGAGAAGTGCGGCCTTGCGGACATCCGCTTCGCCGACGAGACGCATGACCCCCTCAGCCGCATCGACCTGAATCTTCTGAATCGCCACGGTCAGCTCGGAGGCGATGCCAGCGAGCTCTTCCCGGGTACGCTTCAATTCGTTGTCCAGACTTCCGGCCATTCCGAAACTCCTTCCGGAAGCGGGCGTAGCAGGCCCTGGCCGGGGAGTCGATCGCCATTTTTAGAAAAAGTCGCGTCTTCCGCTTCTTCCGGTTTTGGGGCGTTACCCGTTCCGGATGCCCTGCCTCGGATTCCTATATGCGTTTGCTACCTAATACCGCACCTGCGCACCGGGGTGGTTCGGGCGCTCCACGGCTGGGATGCCCACAATGTCACCGAGGATGCCGATCTCGGGCTGCGCCTCGCGCTGGCGGGCTACACGGTCGGTGACCTGCCCAGCCCCACCTTCGAGGAGGCCCCGGCCCGCCTCGGCCCCTGGCTCGCCCAGCGCACCCGCTGGCTGAAGGGCCTCCTCCAGACGAGCCTCACCCACGGGCGGCGTCCCCTCGCCAACGCGTGCCGCCTCGGCGGCCTGGAGACCCTTTGCGCCGCCGCCCTGGTGCCGGGCACCGTGGCCTCGGCCCTCGCCTACCCCGTCTGCCTCGTCGCTGCGGCCTGGTGCTTCCTGGTCCTGGAGATCCCGGCCGCCCCGGTCTTCCTGGACAACCTGTCCACGGGGCTCGCCATCACCCTGTTCGGGACGGGGCTCGCCGCCCTGGTCCTCCCGGCCCTGCTCGGCTGTGCCCGGCGCGGCTGGGGCGACCTCGCCCAGTCGGTCCCGTGGATGCCGCTCTACTTCCTGCTGGTCAGCCTGGCCGCGTGGCTGGCGCTGATCGAGCTGGTCCGCGCACCGGTCCGCTGGAACAAGACCCGCCACGGCCTCGCGCGGACCTCCGCGCAGCGGGCGGCTGAACCGGTCCCGGCGCCCTGCGACGCCCTGCGACACCGGGTCCGGGTCCGGGGGCGGCGAAGGTGCATCCGCTTGATCTGGATCAGTCGTCCCGGCCGGCGGCCTCGCTAGCATCCGCCGCCGGCTCCCGTCCGTGGCGCGGGCGGCCCCGGCATGTCTCCCCGCGGCGGCCCGAGCATGCCGGCCTATCACCTCCGACGCACCCTGGAGCACGTGGACGGCCGCGGCGGCCTCGCCTTCGCCAGCGACCTGCTGGAGGCGGACGACGTGGAGGCGGCGATCCGCGCCGCCCGGACCCTGTGCGGGACCGCGACCGGCATGCTCCTGACCGGGGCGGTGCTGATGGACGCGTGCGGCCGGATCCTGTGGTCGTTCTCCCTGGCACTGGCCCGGGAGCCGCTCTGCGTCCGGCCGACGAGCTGAGCGCGGTGCAACGCCCACGGCCCGCGCGCCGTTGTTCCGCGAGGGAGATGCCATGACCACGATCGCGATCCTGATCGGCACGCAGGCAGGGGCTCGCCTGCTGGCGGCCGCGTCCGAGCGGGAGGCGGCCCTGTCGGCCGAGGCCTTCTTGCTGCGCCTGCCCGCCCGCGCCCTTCCGGCGCCCCTCTGGGTGCAATGCGCCGATCCGGCGGTCAGCGGCCGGCTGACCGGCTACCTCAACGGGCTGCAGGCCGAGCAGGTGCGCGAGCGCGACGCCCGGGTCTCGAGCTCCGGTGCCCGCCCGCACCGGGCCGGCGGATTTCCCTTTGCCCCGTCATGCTCTAACGCCAGCCGCATGAGCGAGGCAGACGAGGCGGCCCGGTCCGGCGTGACCGGCGGTGAGGCGGGGGAGACCCCATCCCTGCGCAGGCTCCTGCACCTGATGGCGACGCTGCGCGATCCCGTCGGCGGCTGCCCCTGGGACGTGGCGCAGACGCCCGCCTCGATCGTGCCCTACACGATCGAGGAGGCCTACGAGGTCGCCGACGCGGTGGCGCGGGGCGACCTGCGCGACCTGCGCGACGAACTCGGCGACCTGCTCCTCCAGGTGGTGTTCCAGGCCCGCATGGCCGAGGAGCAGGGCGCCTTCGCGTTCGACGACGTGGCCCGCGCCATCGGCGACAAGCTGGTCCGGCGCCACCCCCACGTCTTCACTCCGGACGGCGCGCCCCTGCCCGCAGGCTCGCCCCTGCGCGATCCCGCGGAGGTCGAGGCCCAGTGGGCGGCGATCAAGGCGCAGGAACGGGCCGAGCGGCGGGCCGCGGGCGGCGCGCCAGACCCCCATCCGGACCCCCTGGGCGGCGTCGCCCGGGCGCTGCCGGCCCTCGCCCGCGCGGAGAAGATCTCACGCCGGGCGGCCGCCTACGGCTTCGACTGGGACGACGCCGCCCAGGTCGTCGACAAGGTCCGCGAGGAGACCGCGGAGGTCGCCGAGGCCCTGGCGGCGGGCGACCCGGAGGCCCTGTCCGAGGAGATCGGCGACCTCCTGTTCTCGGTGGCGAACCTCGCCCGGCATGCCGGGATCGACCCGGAGACCGCGCTCCGCGACGGGACCGCCAAGTTCGAGCGCCGCTTCGCCGCCATGGCGCGGCATCTCGCGGCCTCCGGGGGCGCCCTCGGCCGGTCCGACCTCGCCGCCATGGAGGCGGCGTGGCAGGCAGCCAAGCGCGACGAGGCGACGGGCCGACCGTAGGCGCGGTGATCCTCCGCGGCGCCCCGCCGCTGCGGGGGCTCGACAGCTGGACGCGGGCGGATATGTTCCGCGCATGCGCTTTGCCCTCCCCGCCCTCGCCGCCCTCGTCTTAACCGCCGCCCTGTCGCGGCCCGCCGGGGCCGAGACGATCGTCCAGGATCGGTTCGGCTGCCACAGCCAGGAGGTCACGGACCGCCTGTTCAAGCTGGTCATGGCGGGGGACGAATCGGGATTCGGCCAGCTGCTGCAGGGCAGCCTCGCCAACGGCGAGTGCCGGTCCTGGAAGCAGGGCGAGGAGGTCCGCCTGGAGAGCCGGACGATGACCTACGGCTGTCTCGCCCTGAAGGACTCGCACGACAGCTGCTACTGGACGCCCCTCAGCGCCATCGAGACGGCGCACTGACGCCTTCCGGACGACGGTCCGGGAGGCCCGGCGCCCGGAGGGGGCGCCGGATCCGTCCGTGATCAGGCGGCCTTCCGGCCCTTGCCCTTCGACCCCTCCGCATCCTCGGGATCGCCCGCGGCGTTGATCGACACGGCGATCTCGGACAGCCGCGCGTCGGTCTTCTTCTCCTCCTGCAGGGTCTCGTCCAGGAGCTTGGCGGCGTCCGCGTAGCCGAGCTGGCCGGCCCAGGTCTTCAGGGTGCCGTAGCGGGCGATCTCGTAATGCTCCACCGCCTGGGCGCAGGCGGCCAGCACCGCGTCGGCGGCGGGGCTGCCCTCGAAGTCGTCGAGATCCTCCTCCATCTCCGAGACGATGCCCTGCATCGCCTCGCAGGTCTTCGCCCGGGCGGGCTTGCCGATGATCTCGAAGACCTGCGTCAGGCGCTCCACCTGCTGGGCGCTCTCCTCGGCATGGGTCTCGAAGGCCTGGCGCAGCTCCGCGTGCTCGGCCGCCTTGGCGGATTTCTTGAGCGCTTTCACGGACTGCTTCTCGGCGTAATAGACGTCCTTCAGGGTCTCGTAGAAGGCGTCGTGCAGCGTCTTCTGCTTGGTCATGGCGGTCAGTCTCCCTTGAACGGCCGCCGTTTCTGTCCGCGGCCTCCGCACGGGGAACGCCGGTCCGGCCGCCGGTATCCGGACGATATCGCCGTCCTGGGGAGGAACCTTTCGGCGGTCAGGTCTCCTCGCCGTGCGGACGTCCGGGCCGCGGCGCGCGCCTGCGCCGGTCCGCCTGCGCAGCCCGCTGTCCGGGAGCCTTGCCGGTCGCCTTGGCGACCGGCGCTGCCGGACGCAGGCGGTCGAGGATGGTCTCCAGGGCGCGCTCGACCGCGGCGCGGTCCGGCGGCGCGTCGGGGCGCGGCGGTCTCTGGTCCGGGTCGCGGCGCTTCGGCATGTCGTCCGCCTGTCTCGGAGCCGGGCGGCGCGGTCTTCCGGCGCGCGGAGCGGCTGACGGCCGGTGTATCGACCGTGATCCCGGGATCAAAGCCTGCCGTGATCCTCGGATCCCCGGATCCTGTGATCAAGGTTCCCGGATGGTTGCTGGCGGCGCTGTCGGCAGAGCCGGGCCGGGCTGCCGTGGACCCTCGGAGATCTTGCCCGCGGCTTCGCCAGATCTCCGGCGTCCGCCGAACGGCCAGTCGATCAGGCCGCCGGCCCAGAGCGCCGCCCAGACGAAGACCGGCTGAAACGCCAGACGCGGGCCATGGTACCACCAGGAATCGGGAATGCCGTCCACGTGGACGTGGTCGAAGGCATGCTTGAGGTTCGCCGGGTAGACGCAAACCGCGTAGAGGGCGAGGCCGATCGCGGCCGCGCGGCGGAGCGGGGAAACAGCAGGCCGGCGGCGCCGGCGAGCTCGCACAGGCCGGTCGCCAGGATGACGTGCCGCGGCTCCGGCACCCAGTCGGGCATCAGCGGCAGCATCGCGTCGGCCGCCACGAGGTGCACGATCCCGATGACGGCGTAGAGTGCCGCCAGCGCGTAGCGCAGCCGCCGGCGCCCCGTCTCGGTCGATTGGCCTGCCGCTCGGTCTGGCGCTGGCCCGGTCACGCGACCGCCGCCTCCGACACGCCGCAGGACCGGGCCACCGACCCGCGGAGCGCGGCCGTCAGGCGGGCGATCGCCGGGTGTCCGCCGCCCGCGAAGGTCGCGTCGCCGACCGCCGTCACGGGGGCGAGGAGCCGCAGGGAGTTGGTCAGGAACACGGCTTCGGCGCCGAGGAGGTCGGGCAGGGTGAGCGACCGTTCCTCCGCCCCGAGCCCGCATCCGGCGGCGAGCGCCAGGATTTCCGCCCTCACGATCCCGGCGAGGACGCCGTCGGCAAGCGGCGGCGTCACCAGGATCCCGCCGAACAGGCCGAACAGGTTGCCGGTGCCCCCGCAGGCGACGCGTCCGCGCGTGTTGCAGAACAACGCCTCGTCGAAACCCGCCGCCGCGGCGTCGCGGGCGGCCAGCACCGCGTCGCCATAGCCCAGGGTCTTCAGCCGGGCGGCCGGGGAGGTGTCGTTGCGGGCGATCGGGGTCGGCCACAGGCGCAGGGGCGCGAAGGCCGCGCTCCTGGCGCTCGGCGCCGCGGTGGCGAACAGGGTCGGGTTCGGAGCCTCCGGCGGCTTCAGCCCCCGCGGGCCGGAGCCGCGGGTGAGGGTGGTGCGGATCGCGCGCCGCCCGCCATCGTCGCCCCCCGCCTCGGCCAGTGCCCGCATGGCGGCGCGGATCCGCTCCGGCGCGACCGGGATCCCCAGCGTCCCCGCGGCGGCCACGAGCCGGGCGATGTGGGCGTCCTCGAAGGCCACGCGGCCGCCCAGCGCCAGCGCCGTGTCGAACAGGCCGTCGCCCAGCGTCAGGCCGCGGTCGGTGAGGTCGAGGGGGCCGTGGTACCGGGGGCGATCGCCCCGTCACGCCACAGCATCGCGGCGTCCCTCCGGCCTCTCGCGCCACGCGCGGGCGAGTCCCAAAAAGTTGGCGAACAGGGCGTGGCCGCCCTCGGTCAGGACCGATTCCGGGTGGAACTGGATGCCGTAGGTCGGGTGGGTGCGGTGCGAGAGCGCCATCACCTCCCCTCCTGCGAAACCGCGTCGACGGAGAGGTGCCGGTCCATCTCGGGACCCGGGGTCACCACCAGCGAGTGGTAGCGCCCCACCGGCATCGGCGCCGGCAGCCCGGAGAACAGCCGCTCGCCCGTGTGGGCGATCGGCGTCATCTGTCCGTGCAGGGGGCGCTGCGCCCTCACGACCGTGCCGCCAAAGGCCGCGCCGATCGCCTGATGGCCGAGGCAGACGCCGAGGATCGGCACCGCCCCCGACAGCTCCCGGATCGCCGGCATGGAGATGCCGGCCTCCGCGGGGGTGCAGGGTCCGGGCGAGACCACCAGGGCCTCGGGGGCGAGCGCCCGGATGCCGGGCACGTCCAGCGCGTCGTTGCGCACGACCCGGACCTCTTCGCCCAGCTCCTCCAGGTAGCGGACGACGTTGAAGACGAACGAGTCGTAATTGTCGAGGACGAGGATCATGCGAAGGCCTCGAACACGCGGGCGGCCTTGGCGAGGGTTTCGTCGTATTCCGGGCCGGGCTCCGACAGCAGGGTCACCCCGCCTCCGGCCTGCAGGACCGCCTGTCGGTCGTCCATGAACACCGTGCGGATCGCGATCGCGGTGTCGAGGGACCCGTCGAAGCCGATCCGGCCGATGGCGCCGCAGTAGAGTTCCCGGGCGTCGCCCTCGATCTCGGTGATGATGTCCATGGCGCGGATCTTCGGGGCGCCCGTAATCGAGCCGCCGGGAAACGTGCCTTCCAGGAGGTCGAGGGCGTCGAGCCCGTCGCGGAGGTCTCCGGTCACCACCGACACCAGATGGTGGACGTTGGCGTAGGTCTCCAGGCCACACAGGGTGGGCACGGCGACGCTGCCCGGCTTGCAGACCCGAGACAGGTCGTTGCGCAGCAGGTCGACGATCATAACGTTCTCGGCCCGCTCCTTGACGCTGGCCTGGAGCGCCTCGGCCGCCGCCCGGTCGGCCGCCGGGTCGTCCAAGGGATTGTCCGCGCGGCGGGCGGTGCCCTTGATCGGGCGCGTCTCCACGTGCCGGCCGTCGAGGCGGATGAAGCGCTCGGGCGAGGACGAGGCGACGCTCAGCCCCTCCAGCTCCAGGTAGGCGCCGAAGGTCGCCGGGTTGGTGGCGCGCAGGCGCCGGTAGAGGGCGAACGGGTCGAAACCGGCCGGCAGATTGGCGGTGAAGCGCTGGGCGATGTTGGCTTGGTAGATGTCGCCGGCGCGGATATAGGCGCGAACCGTTTCGACAGCGTTCTCATAACCTTGGCGGTCGAAGTTCGAGTGCCAAGTGAGCGGTTCCGGCGGCGCTGCGGAAGCTCCGAGGGGCGGTTCCGCGGTGCCGAGCCGATCCGCGAAGCGGGCGAGCCGCGCCGCCGCGCGGGCCTGCCGGTTCTCCGGGTCGCGTTCGGGAAAGCCGGTGGCGACGAGCCGGCAGGTGCCGGCGGCGTGGTCGATCACCAGGGCCGTGTCGTAGAGGTTCAGGGCGATGTCGTCGGTGAGCCCCGCCCGCCGCGCCGGCGCCGCGACCCGCTCCAGCGCCGCGCCGAGATCGTAGGCGAGGTAGCCGATCGCCCCGCCGGGGAAGGGGTGTTCTGCGTCGGGTTCGATCCGGTACGGCGCGAGGCACGCCCGCAAGGCCGCGAACGGACCGCCCGGGACCGGGTGTCCGTCCAGGGTCGCGCACCCGTCGCGGTAGCGGAAGCGCGCGAACGGCTCGGCCGCCACGATCGAATGGCGCCCCAGGGAATCGTGCCGCATGGCACTGTCGAGGAAGGCGAGCCCGGGCAGGGCGCGCAGCCGGGCGGCCGCCGCGACGGGATCGATGAAGGGGATCTCTCGGGTCCACATGACCGGGTTCGGGGCTGTCGTCCTGGGCGCGGGCGGGGCAGATCGTGTCACCCTGCCGTCGCACAGGCGATGCCGCGGGGGAAGCGGCAGTTGCACGCAGGGGCCGCCCCGGGGGCAGACGGGGCGTGTCCTCGACGCAGCCCGCCGTTCGTCATCTTCATGTGGGGTGTCAGGGCAGACGCGCAAACGCCTGGTGAACAGCCAAGTTTCCGGTTCCGCGTCAGCGTCGCGCGCCGGTCCGGTCACCCCTGCGGCAGCCGGTCTCGCGCGGCGGCGCGGGAGCCTGTATAGGGAGCGCGATCCCGAATTCCCGTCCTGGCGCTCCGGGCGACCGACCCTCGGTTGCCCGCGCCGGGCCTGTCCGACCCGAATGCCATGACTGCCACACCTGCCCCCCGCGGCCCCGCTCCCGGAGCCGACTCCAAGAGCGCGGCCCCCAACAGCGCGGCCCCCAAGATCTCGTTCGTCTCGCTCGGCTGCCCGAAGGCGCTGGTCGATTCCGAGCGGATCCTCACCCATCTGCGCGCGGAGGGCTACGAGCTGGCCCGCCGGCACGACGGGGCCGACGTGGTGATCGTCAACACCTGCGGCTTCCTGGATCTCGGCCAAGGCGGAGTCGCTCTCGGCCATCGGCGAGGCCATGGCGGAGAACGGCCGGGTGATCGTCACCGGCTGCATGGGCGCCCAGCCCGAGGAGATCCGCGCGAAATACCCCGATCTCCTGGCGGTGACCGGGCCGCAGGCCTACGAATCGGTGGTGGCCGCCGTCCACGAGGCGGTGCCGCCGGCCCACGACCCGTTCCTCGACCTCGTGCCGCCCCAGGGGATCAAGCTCACCCCGCGCCACTACGCCTACCTGAAGATCTCGGAGGGATGCAGCAACCGCTGCAGCTTCTGCATCATCCCGTCGTTGCGCGGGAACCTCGTCAGCCGACCCGCCGCCGACGTGCTGCGCGAGGCGGAAAAGCTGGTGAAGGCCGGCGTGAAGGAGCTGCTGGTCGTCAGCCAGGACACCAGCGCGTACGGCGTCGACATCCGCTACGCCGAGAGCCCGTGGCGCGACCGCCAAGTGCGGGCGAAGTTCTACGACCTGACCCGGGAACTCGGCGAGCTCGGCGCCTGGGTGCGGCTGCACTACGTCTATCCCTACCCGCACGTGGACGAGGTCATCCCACTGATGGCCGAGGGCAAGGTGCTCCCCTACCTCGACATGCCGCTCCAGCACGCGAGCCCGTCGGTGCTCAAGCGGATGCGCCGGCCCGGCAACCAGGAGCGCCAGCTCGACCGGATCCGGAACTGGCGGCAGACCTGCCCGGACCTCGCGATCCGCTCGACCTTCATCGTCGGCTTCCCCGGCGAGACCGAGGCCGAGTTCGAGGAGCTGCTGGCGTGGCTGCAGGAGGCCAAGCTCGATCGCGTCGGCTGCTTCGAGTACGAGCCGGTGGCCGGCGCCACCGCCAACACGCTGGGCGACCTCGTGCCGCCGGCGGTGAAGGCCGAGCGCAAGCGCCGGTTCATGGAGACCCAGAACGGGATCGCGCTGCGGCTCCAGCGGGCCAAGGTCGGCAAGCGGCTTCCCATGATCGTCGACGCCGTCGAGGGCGGGGTCGCCCGCGGCCGGTCCAAGGCCGACGCGCCGGAGATCGACGGCACCGTCCACGCCGCCTTCCGGCGTCCGGTTCGGGTCGGCGACATCGTCACCGTGAAGATCGACCGGGCCGAGGCCTACGACCTGTACGGCAGCGTCGCCTGAGGCGGAACACCGTCGTTGCGAGCGCAGCGAAGCAATCCAGGGAGGCGCGGCGCTCGGAAACCTCCCGCTGCCCTGGGTCGCTTCGCTGCGCTCGCGATGACGGGCGCGGACCAGACTCCTGTTGACGCCGCGTCCGGCGCGGCTTGACCTCGGCCGCCCCGCACGGTCTTTCAGAACAGATCAGGAACTTGGTCAGGACCCGAGGCGGCGATGGATCCGGAGGTCGCGCTCCGAAAAATCATCCACATCGACATGGACGCGTTCTACGCCTCCGTGGAGCAGCGCGACGATCCCGCCCTGCGCGGCCTGCCGGTGGCGGTGGGCGGCTCCCGGGAGCGGGGCGTGGTGGCGGCAGCGAGCTACGAGGCCCGGAAGTTCGGCGTCCGCTCGGCCATGCCGTCGGCCACCGCGCGGCGGCTCTGCCCCGACCTGCTGTTCGTGAAGCCGCGCTTCGAGGTCTACCGGGCGGTCTCGGAGGAGATCCGCGCGGTCTTCGCCCGGCACACGCCGCTCATCGAGCCGGTGGCGCTCGACGAGGCCTATCTCGACGTCACCGAGAACCTCCTGGGCCTCCCGACGGCGACGGCCGTGGCCAAGGCGATCCGGGCCGAGATCCTGGAGCGCACCGGGCTCGTCGCCTCGGCCGGCGTCTCGTACAACAAGTTCCTCGCCAAGATCGCCTCCGACCACCGCAAGCCCGACGCCCTGTTCGTCATCACCCCCGCCATGGGGCCGGATTTCGTGGCCGAACTGCCGATCGGCCGGTTCCACGGCGTCGGCCCGGTCACCGAGGCCAAGATGAAGCGGCTCGGGATCGAGACCGGGGCGGATCTACGCGCCTGGACGCCGGAGCGCCTGCGCGAGACCTTCGGCTCCGCGGGCGCCTATTACCACGCGGTCGCCCGCGGGATCGACGCGCGGCCGGTGCGCGCCCACCGGGTGCGCAAGTCGATCGGGGCGGAGACCACCTTCTCGGACGACACGGCCGCCTTCGAGGTCCTGGCCGCCCGGCTGGCGCCGCTGTTCGACAAGGTCTGGGCGGGGGCCGACGCCAAGGGCATGCGCGCCCGGACCGTGACCCTGAAGCTCAAGTTCTCGGATTTCGCCCAGGTCACCCGGGCGAAGTCGCTCACCGCGCCCGTCGCCGACCGGGCCGGCCTGGAGCGGATCGGCCTCGACCTGCTGGCCGGCCTGTTCCCCTGCGGCGCAGCGCGCGGCTGATCGGGGTGTCGCTGTCGGGGTTTGCGCAGGACGCGCCGGAGGGCCGCAGCAGCTCGGGCTGGCGGTCTGACACGGCGTCAAGGCATCCGCTTCGTCATCACGAGCGCAGCGAAGTGACCCAGGGCAGCAGGACATCGGTCAGCGTGGCGCGGCCCTGGATTGCTTCGCTCCGCTCGCAACGACGGCGGTGGGGAAACGATCGATCGGAAAACGATGGCGCCGCCTCCGTCATGCACGGCATTGCGCCTGTGCGGTTCCGCATGTCGGGCCGGCGGGATCGGTCCCGGAGCGGAGCGATCCCGCACGGATCGGGGTTGTCCGAGCCCGTGCGAACACGAGGACCCTGCCGATGTCAAAGCACGCCCTCCTGGCCTTGGCCGCCGCGCTTCTATCGGCCCACGCGACCGGCGCCGCCCGTGCCGACGGCACCGCCGCCTTCGGCGCCGCCAACGCGGCGCGATTCCTGGGCTATACCGCGAGCCCCGCCCAGCTCTACGTCCCGGCGGGCGGCCCGTCCGCCGGGATCGCGACCGGCCCGGCCCCGGCGCCCCAGCGGCCGAAGCCGCCGGCCCGCGCCCGCTGACGGGGATCGCCCGCGCCGGCCCGGGCAGGCGGTCACGACCTCTCGGTGATGCGTTCTTGCGCGGCCGGTGGTCCGGGTCGACGTCGCCCGCTGAGGTCGAATCCGCCTGCAGGTCCGCGGGGTCGGCGCCGGTCATCCCCTTCGCGGGACCGATCTCCGGATGGCCCGTGCGGTCGGTGTCCGTAGGCGCGTCGGTCTTCGGGCGCTGGCCTCACAGGCCGGCTCCCGACCGGCATCCTGCCGATGCCGATGCCGGGCCGACGCGTCGGCGCGGGGGCGGTCTCCCGCACCCCGGGAGCGCTCAGCCGATCTCCGCCGCCGCGATCCGGCGCACGCCCGCCGCCTCCATCCGCGCCCAGGCCTGCGCGAGCGACCCGTCCACGTCGATCCCGCGCACCGCATCCGCCGCCACCCAGACATCGAAGCTCGCGTCGCGGGCGTCCAGCGCGCTCCAGGCGACGCAGAAATCGGTGGCGAGGCCGCACACGACGACGCGGGTGATGCCGCGCTCCCGGAGCGCCCCAGCGAGCCCGGTGCGGGTGGTCCGGTCGGCTTCCAAGAAGGCCGAGTAGCTGTCGACCCGGGGATCCAGCCCCTTGCGGACCACCAGGCTGGCCCGGTCGGTGGCGAGGCCCGGCGCGAAGGCGGCCCCGCGGCTGCCCTGGACGCAGTGACGCGGCCACAGCACCTGCGGCCCGTAGGGCAGCGCTACGGTCTCGAACGGGGCCCGCCCCGGATGGGTCTCGGCGAAGGAGACGTGATCGGCCGGGTGCCAGTCCTGCATCAGCACCACGTGCCGGAAGCGGTGCTGGAGCGCGTTGATGGGTTCGATCACCGCGTCGCCCCCGGGACGGGGAGCGCCCCGCCCGGCAGGAAGTCGACCTGCACGTCGACGACGAGGAGCAGGTCGGTGCTGCCGGGCGTCATGGCCGCGTGCCTCAGGGCAGCATCACGATCGAGCCGGTGGTCTCCCGGCCCGCGAGGTCTCGGTGGACCTGCTGCGCCTCGGCCAGCGGGTAGGTGGCGTTCACCGCGATCTTCACCGCGCCGTCGCCGACCACCTTGAACAGGCGGGCGGCCGCCTCCTCCAGGGTGGCGCGGTTCGACGAGAAGGTCGCGAGCGTCGGGCGCGTCACGTAGAGCGAGCCGCGCGGGGCGAGCAGGCCGAGGTCGAGCCCGGTGATCGCCCCGGAGGCCGAGCCGAAGCTCGCCAGCAGCCCCATCGGCGCGAGGCTGTCCAGCGAGCCCATCAGGGTCGCCTGCCCGACGCCGTCATAGACCACCGGCACGCCCTTGCCGCCGGTGATCTCGCGCACGCGCTTGGCCACGTCCTCCTCGCGGTAGAGGATGACGTGGTCGCAGCCGTTCCTCTTGGCCAGGTCCGCCTTCTCGGGACTGCCGGCGGTGCCGATCACGGTGGCGCCGAGGTGCTTGGCCCACTGGCAGGCGATCAGGCCGACGCCGCCGGCCGCGGCCTGCCACAGGATCGTGTCGCCGGGCTTCACCGCGTAGGTCCGGTGCAGCAGGTACTCGACGGTGAGGCCCTTGAGCATCATCGCGGCGGCGGTCTTCTCGTCGACGCCGTCGGGGATCGGCACGGCCGCGGAGGCCGGGATCACCGGCTCCTCGGCGTAGCAGCCGTCCGCCACCGAGCCGTAGGCGACCCGGTCGCCGGGCTTAAACTGGGTGACGCCCTCGCCGACCGCCGTGACGGTGCCGGCGCCCTCCTTGCCGGGGGTGAAGGGCATCTGCGGGGACTTGTAGGCCCCGGTGCGGAAGTAGATGTCGATGAAGTTGACGCCGATGGCGGCCTGCTTGACGCGGATCTGCCCGGGGCCGGGCTCGGCCAGGGGCACGTCCTCGTAGCGCATCACCTCGGGGCCGCCGTACTCGTAGACCCGGATCGCCTTCGGCATCGTCGTACTCCCGCTCGCCGCCCCGTCCGGGGGCGTTGCCGCCCGAGATAACGGACCGCCCGCCGGAGGCAATTCGTTTTGTCCCCTCGCGTGCCGGTTGTAACTCTCCCCGGGGCATCGCCATTCTGGATCCGCCGGTCCCGGGCGCCTATCTAGACCCTGCCCGTTGTCCGAGCCGAGGTCCGACCGCCATGTCCGGCACCACCCGAACCAGCGCCGATCTCGATCCGCGCCGCCGCCGCCTCCTCTACCGCGCCTGGCACCGGGGCATCCGCGAGATGGACCTGATCATGGGCCGGTTCGCCGATGCCGAGATCGGCGAGCTCTCGGAGGCGGAACTCGACGAGTTCGAGGCGCTGATCGAGGTGCCGGACCGCGACCTGTTCAAGTGGCTGACCGGCGAGGTCGAGACGCCGTCGAACTACGACACGTCAGTCTGGCGGCGGGTGCGGGCGTTCCACCGGCACGATGCGCCGATCCATTCCTGAGGGGTTGCGCGATGGACGAACCGAAACCCACCTACGACCACCCCGCCCGCTCGATCGCCACCGAGCTGGTGGTGCGCATCATGCTGGAGATGATGGAGCGCTCCGATCCGGCGCTGCGCGGCGAGATCCTGCGGCAGGCGACGGGCCGGGCCGCCACGATGACCGAGCACATGCCCAACGCGGATTTCTTCCGCGGCCGGGTCGAGGCGGCGCTGGCGGAGATCGTCGGACCCGACGCGTGAGGGGCGTGGGCCGGGGCTTCGACCGCATCCCATCGCGGCTTTCGGCTGTTGCAGCGCGCTCCGTCATCACGAGCGGAGCGAAGTGACCCAGGGTGGCGCGACGTCGGGAGCCATGGCGTTGCCCTGGATTGCTTCGCTCCGCTCGCAAGGACGACCACCATTCCCTGCCGCAGCAGGACCGCCAGATAGGATGCGTTCGGCCGTGACCGCGGGGACGCTTTATCGCGACGGCCCGATCGGCTAACGCCACCCGATCTCTGCCCCTGACGCGCCCGGCGGGCCTCCCCGCGAAAGACCCGATGGCCAAGCCTCAGCCGAAGCCCCCGCCTCCGTCGCCAAGCCGGTCGCCAAGCCGCAGGTCGCGCGCTTCGCGCTGCCGAAATCCTCCGCGCTCGCCAAGGCGATCGACGCCCTCAAGCGCGGCGACAGCCCGGTGCTGGCGAGCGCCCCGGAAGGGTTCGACGCCCTGGCGCTGGCCGACCTCGCCCGCGCCCTGGCGCCCAGTGTCGACGCGCCGGCCGTGCTGGTCCACGTGGCGCGCGATTCCGGGCGCTCGGCGTCGTTCCAGGCGGCTCTGAGCTTCGTCGCGCCCGAGATGGACGTGATGAGCCTGCCGGCCTGGGACTGCCAGCCCTACGACCGGGTCTCGCCCACCACGGCCGTGGCGGCCGCCCGGATGACGGCGCTGGCCCGCCTCGCCCGCACCCGCTCGGCCGAGGACCGCCCGCGCATCCTCTGCACCACGGTCAACGCCCTGGTGCAGCGGGTCCCGCCCCGCACCCACATCGCCCGGGAGGCGTTCTCGGCGGCGATCGGCAATGTCGTGGCGATGGACGACGTGGTGGCCTGGGTCGAGGCCAACGGCTTCCTGCGCACCGGGACGGTGCGCGACACGGGCGAGTACGCGGTCCGCGGCGGCATCCTCGACCTGTCGCCGCCGGGCTTAGCCGCGCCGATCCGCCTCGACTTCTTCGGCGACACGCTGGAATCGATCCGCGCCTTCGACCCGGAGACGCAGCGCACCACCGGCCAGCTCCGCTCCCTCGACCTGATGCCGATGAGCGAGGTCCAGCTCACCACGGAGACGATCCGGCGCTTCCGCCAGGGCTACATCCAGAGCTTCGGCGCCGCGACCCGCGACGACCGCCTCTACGAGACCGTGAGCGAGGGGCGGCGCTACGCCGGCCTCGAGCACTGGATGCCGCTATTCTACGACCACCTCGACACGCTGTTCGACTACCTCGGCGGCGTGCCGCTGGTGTTCGACCCGCAGGTGGAGGACGCGGCCGCCGAGCGGATCGCCCTCGTGCAGGACTACTACCAGGCCCGCGAGGGCGCGATGAAGACGCCGCAGGCCGGCGTCGCCCCCTACAAGCCCCTGCCGCCCCGCGCCCTCTACCTGATGCCGAACGAGCTGAAGGAGCGGATCGCCGCCGCCACGGTGGCGCGGCTGACCCCCTTCGCGCAGCCCGAATCGCCCGAGCGCGCGGTCATCGATTGCGGCGCCAGATCCGGAAGAAACTTCGCGCCAGAGCGGGCCGACGAGAATACCAGCGTGTTCGACGCCGCGGTGGCGCATATCCGCGACCTCCAGGGATCCGGTCATCACGTGATCCTGGGAGCCTGGTCCGACGGATCCCGGGACCGCCTCTGCGGCGTGCTCACCGACCACGGCCTGAAGAAGCCCGTGGCGATCACCCGGCTCACCGACGTCTACGCGCTCAAGCGCGGCACCGACGCGGCGGTGGCGGTCTGGGGCCTGGAGGCGGGCTTCACCGCCGGCGAGCTCGCGGTGGTGTCCGAGGGCGACATCCTGGGCGACCGGCTGGTCCGCCAGAAGCGCAAGGCCAAGCGGCCCCAGGACGTGATCCTGGAGGTGCAGGCGCTCCAGCCCGGCGACATCGTGGTCCATGCCGATCACGGCATCGGCCGCTTCGTCGGGCTCAAGACGATCCACGCCGCGGGCGCCCCGCACGATTGCCTGGAGCTGCAATATACCGGCGGCCTGCTGCTCCTGCCGGTGGAGAACATCGAGCTCCTGACCCGGTACGGTTCGGAGGATGCCGAGGTCGCCCTCGACCGCCTCGGCGGCGGCGCGTGGCAGGCCCGCAAGGCCAAGATGAAGCGCCGCATCCTCGAGATGGCGGGCGAGCTGATCAAGGTCGCGGCCCAGCGCTTCGTCCGGAAGGCGCCGGCCCTCAAGGCGCCGGAGGGGCTCTACGGGGAATTCGCCGCCCGCTTCCCGTTCGAGGAGACCGAGGACCAGGCCAACGCCATCGACGCGGTGCTGGACGACCTCAATGCCGGCCGGCCGATGGACCGTCTGGTCTGCGGCGATGTCGGCTTCGGCAAGACCGAGGTGGCGCTTCGCGCCGCCTTCGCGGCGGCGATCGCCGGCAAGCAGGTGGCGGTGATCGTGCCCACGACGCTGCTGGCCCGCCAGCATTTCCGGACCTTCGCCGAGCGCTTCAAGGGGCTGCCGGTCCAGGTGGCGCAGCTCTCCCGCTTCGTCTCCTCCGGGGAGATGAAGCAGACCCGCGCCGGGCTCATCGCCGGCACGGTCGACATCGTGGTCGGCACCCACGCGCTGCTGGCGAAAAACATCGCCTTCAAGGATCTCGGCCTGATCATCGTGGACGAGGAGCAGCATTTCGGCGTCGCCCACAAGGAGCGGCTGAAGGCGCTCCAGGCGGACGTCCACGTGCTGACGCTGTCGGCGACCCCGATCCCGCGCACGCTCCAGCTCGCCATGACGGGGGTGCGCGAGCTCTCGATCATCGCGACCCCGCCGGTGGACCGGCTGGTGGTGCGCACCTTCGTGACGCCCTTCGACCCGCTCACCATCCGGGAGGCCTTGCTGCGCGAGCGCTACCGCGGCGGCCAGGCCTTCTACGTGGTGCCGCGGATCGAGGATCTGGCGGAGGTCAAGAAATTCCTCGATGCCGAGATGCCCGAGATCAAGGTTGCGGTCGCCCACGGCCAGATGGCGGCGGGCCAGCTCGAGGACGTGATGACCGCCTTCTACGAGGGCAAGTTCGACGTCCTGCTCTCGACCACGATCGTGGAATCGGGCCTCGACATCCCCACCGCCAACACGCTGATCGTCCACCGGGCCGACATGTTCGGGCTGGCTCAGCTCTACCAGCTGCGCGGCCGGGTCGGGCGCTCGAAGGCGCGCGCCTACGCGCTGTTCACGACGCCGGCCAACCGCCAGCTCACCGCCCAGGCCGAGCAGCGGCTCAAGGTGCTCCAGAGCCTCGACACTTTGGGCGCGGGCTTCCAGCTCGCCTCCCACGACCTCGACATCCGCGGCGCCGGTAATCTCCTGGGCGACGCCCAGTCGGGCCACATCAAGGAGGTCGGCTACGAGCTCTACCAGCAGATGCTGGAGGACGCGGTGACGGCGCTGAAGGCCGGCATCGAGGACCTGCCCGAGGAGGCGTGGTCGCCGACCATCGCGCTCGGCGCGCCCGTGACGATCCCGGAGGATTACGTCGAGGATCTGGGTGTCCGGCTCGCCCTCTACCGGCGCCTCGCCACCCTCCAGGACGACGCCGAGATGGAGAGC
The DNA here is from genome assembly GCA_050632685.1 of Methylobacterium phyllosphaerae. Lineage (GTDB taxonomy): Bacteria > Pseudomonadota > Alphaproteobacteria > Rhizobiales > Beijerinckiaceae > Methylobacterium > Methylobacterium phyllosphaerae_A. The sequence continues at coordinate 232,562 of JBOEFT010000002.1, read as the reverse complement.
TTCGGGGCCGAGATGATCGACCGGTTCGGCCGCTGCCGCCGGAAGTGGAGCAGCTCCTCAAGATCGGCACGATCAAGATCCTCTGCCTCAAGGCCAACGTCGAGAAGGTCGAGGCCGGGCCGAAGGGGGTGGTGGTCCACTTCCGCGACAAGTCCTACGCCAACCCGCAGGGGCTCGTGGCCTACGTCGCCGAGCAGGCCTCGTTCGCGAAGGTCCGGCCCGACATGAGCGTCGTGTTCGTGCGCGAGCTGACCACGGTCCCGGCCCGGCTCAAGACCGCCACCGAGGTGCTGCGCAGCCTCGTGAAGATCGCCGAGCGGGGCAAGAAGGCGGCGTGAGGGGCGCGCAACGCCCGTCCCATCAAACGCCCTCATCCTGAGGTGCTGCGCAGCAGCCTCGAAGGAGCCCTCCAGAAACTACCGCGATCCCTGGAGCCCTCCTTCGAGGCCTGCTTCGCGGTCACCTCAGGATGAGGTGGCGGTTGGGACGGTCGCCAGATCGTTGCGCCTGACGCTCATCTCTGCTCTCACCGAGCACGGAGCCCAGGAGACGCGTGGATGGCAAACCCGGCGGAGGTCACCGGCGTGCCCGGTCCGGCGAAGTCCGACGAGAACGCCTTCCTCAGACCCCTGTTCACCGATCGGCGCGTCGCTGCGGTGCTCGGCCTCGGCTTCGCGCAGGGCATCCCGTTCCTGCTCGTCTACGCGACGCAGTCGGCGTGGCTCGTCCAGGCGAAGGTGCCGCTCGCCACGATCGGGCTGATGAGCGAGCTCACCATCGCCTACAAGCTCAAGTTCCTCTGGGCGCCGTTCCTCGACCGCCACGACGCGCCGCTCATCGGCCGCTGGCTCGGGCGGCGCCGGGGCTGGATCGTCGCCACGCAGATCCTGGTGGCCCTGGCGCTCGCGGGCGTCGCCTTCGGCGACCCGGCGCACTGGCTCGCCTGGACGGTGGCGTTCTCCCTGGCGCTCGGCGTCGCGGGCGCCACCCAGGACGTGGTGATCGACGGCTGGCGCATCACCGCCGCGCCGCCCGAGCGGCAGGCGCTGATGTCGTCGTGGTCGGAGATCGGCTACCGGATCGGCAACCTCGCGGCGGGGGCGGGCGCCCTCTACCTGTCCGACGCCTATGGCTGGCGCGCCGCCTACCTGTGCATGGCGGCGCTCATGGCCCCCGGCACGGTGGCGGCGCTCCTCGCCCCCGAGCCCCCCGCCCCCGAGACGCCGGCCACCGGCGGCTTCGTCGAGACCGTCTGGGCGCCGATCCGCGACCTCCTCGCCCGGCTCGGGCCCCTCGCCGTGCCGGTCCTGGCGCTGGTGGCCGGCTTCCGGATGCCCGGCTACGTCTCGAACGCCATGGCGATCCCGCTGTTCAAGACGCTCGGCTATTCCAACACCGACATCGCCACCGTGACCAAGCTGTTCGGCTTCTGGATCGCGCTCGGCGGCACCTTCCTGGCCAGCGCGATCATCCCGCGGATCGGCATGATGGCGAGCCTGCTCATCGGCACCGTGACGGCCTCGGCCTCCCACCTCGCGCTGGCCTACCTCGCGTGGCACGGCGGCCATGGCGGGGCGGCGTTCTGGACCTTCGCGCTGACCGTGGGGATTGACGGCTTCGCCTACGCCTTCGCGTCGATCGTGCTGATCACCTACATGTCCCGCCTCGCGGCCACCGCGCATGCCGCGAGCCAGTACGCCCTGCTCACCTCGCTCTGCGCCCTCCCCGGAAGCCTGCTCGCCGGGCTCTCGGGCTTCGTCATCGAGCGGACCGGGTTCACGTGGTTCTTCGTCGGCACGTCGCTGATCGGCGTGCCGGTGGCCCTGCTGTGCCTCCTCGTCGCCCGCCGGCACGGACCCATGGACGCGCCCGGACAGGCGACCTGAGGCTGTGTCCCAACACGGGAATGCGCGCGGAAACTGTCTCTTTAGCGGGGATTAACCACACGGCGGCTTAATGGGGCGGACGGTTGATGTCCTCCCCAGACGGGCAACCCAGGCCACGTGCGCGGAAAAAGCCTCCGCGGGCGAACGGCGGCGGCTGCCCGCGGGGAAGCGCGTACGCGAGTTCCCCGAATGGCCCAGGCTGCGTTGTCCCGAACCGCGTACCGCCCCGCGGAGTCCCTGCGCCCGGTGCCCCCGCGGATCGCCTATGTCGAGACCGCCTACGATCCCGTCCTGCGCACCCGGGCACCCTACCCGAGCGCCATGCGGCGTGCCCGCCGCCGGGCCCGGCTGACGGCGCTCCTCTCCCTGACGGCGATGACCCTGGCCGGCTGGGCCGTCCTGAGCCACCCGCAGGGGCCTGCCGGGATCGAGTCCGCCGGCCTCGCCGCCCCGCAGGCCGCCGCAACGGAACCGGCGCCGGCGAGCGCGGTCGGGCCGGCTGCCCGGACGGCCCCGCGGAAATCGAGCATCGCCTGGATGCTCGACCCGAGCCCGGCCCTGGGTTCCGGCACCGCGACGGCCTTCGGGACCGAGACGCCGCCGACCCCCGGCTTCCAGCTCGCCGCTGCCGAGCCGTCTCCGGCGATCCGGGACATCGCCCGGCAGGTCGCCCGGGCCGAGCAGGCCAGGGCCGCCCCGATGCGGATGGCCCAGGCCAGGGCCGTGGAGAAGGCCGTGGAGGCGCCCCCGGCGCCGGTCCGGATCGCGTCGGCCGAGGCCACGCCCGCCGCCCTCGCGCCGCCCCGCGTCGCCGCCCTCGTGCCGCTGCCCGTGGCCCGCCCGGCGGAGCTGCGGCGCCCGCCCGCCGCTCCGGACGCCCGGGTCGCGGCCCGCGCCCTGCCCCGCACCCGCGACGTGTTCCGCGCCGCGATGGCGGAGGAGCCGTCCTTCTTCGAGAAGCTGTTCGGCGTCGGGACCGCCGCGCCCCAGGAAGATCCCCGCCAGGAGCGGCGCCCGGAAACCCGCCAGGCCCTGGCCTATGCCAGCCCGGACGCCTTGCCCCAGGACGCCCTACCCCGGGAGGCCCCGCGCACCCGGATCAGCCCGGCGCCCGAATCCGTGGCCGGCACGGCCGTCTACGACATCAGCGCCCGCACGGTGACGCTGCCCTCCGGCGAGGTGCTGGAGGCCCATTCCGGCCTCGGCGAGGCCATGGACAACCCGCGCTACGTCCACCTGCGCATGCGCGGCTCGACGCCCCCCGGCACCTACGACCTGACCGAGCGCGAGCGCCTGTTCCACGGGGTGCGGGCGATCCGCCTCAACCCGGTCGGCGGCAGCGGCGCGATCCACGGGCGCGACGGCCTGCTCGCCCACACCTACATGCTGCGTCAGCCCGGCGCCTCGAACGGGTGCGTCTCTTTCCGCGACTACAACCGCTTCCTGCAGGCCTTCCTGCGGGGCGAGGTCCGGCGCCTCGTGGTGGTGGCCGGCAGCGGCGACGGCGGCATCCTCAACCGGATCGGCATGATCGGCCGCCGGGGCGGCCGGGGCTGAGGATCGGCGCAGCCGGCGGCGCGCTGGGCCGAAAGTCCGAAATCACGAACGTCCGCGGGATCACTTCGGCGCGGCGCGGCTTTACGCGCCCGCCCAAGCTGCCTTAACGGGGCTCAGACGCCAGCCCTGACAAGAGGCACCCGATGAAACTGCCCCGCCGCTTCTTCCAGCCCCTCGCCACCGGCGCGCCGGCCCCGTTCCGCGAGCTGCCGGTGCGGCTGGAGCGGATGATCCACTTCGTCCCGCCCCACAACGACAAGGTCCGCGCCCGGGTGCCGGAGCTGGCCGGCACGGTCGACGTGGTTCTGGGCAACCTGGAGGATGCGGTCCCCGCCGACCAGAAGGAGGCGGCCCGCAAGGGCTTCGTGGCGATGGCGCAGGCCACCGACTTCGCCGCCACCGGCACCGGCCTCTGGACCCGGATCAACGCCCTCAACTCGCCGTGGATCTTGGACGACCTGTTCACGATCGTCGCCGAGGTCGGCGACAAGCTCGACGTCGTGATGGTGCCCAAGGTCGAGGGGCCGTGGGACATCCACTACATCGACCAGCTGCTCGCCCAGCTCGAGGCGCGCCACGGCGTGACGAAGCCGATCCTGGTCCACGCGATCTTGGAGACCGCCGAGGGCGTGGCCAACGTCGACGCCATCGCGTCGGCCTCGCCGCGGATGCACGGCATGAGCCTGGGGCCGGCGGATCTCGCGGCGTCCCGCGGCATGAAGACCACCCGGGTCGGCGGCGGCCACCCCGATTACCGGGTGCTCAGCGACCCGTCGGGCGACGCCCCCGGGCCACCGCCCAGCAGGACCTCTGGCACTACACCATCGCCCGGATGGTCGACGCCTGCATGGCCAACGGCATCAAGGCCTTCTACGGCCCGTTCGGCGACTTCTCCGACGGGGATGCCTGCGAGGCGCAGTTCCGCAACGCCTTCCTGATGGGCTGCGCCGGCGCCTGGACGCTGCACCCGAGCCAGGTGGCGATCGCCAAGCGGGTCTTCGCGCCGGACCCGGCTGAGGTGGCCTTCGCGGCCCGGATCGTCGAGGCCATGCCGGACGGCACCGGCGCGGTGATGCTCGACGGCAAGATGCAGGACGACGCCACCTGGAAGCAGGCCAAGGTCATCGTGGACCTCGCCAAGCTGGTCGCCGCCAAGGACCCGGAGCTGGCGGCGGTCTACAAGCTGGGGTGAGCGGGCTGGCTGCCGAACACGGGCATCGTGTGCGGCGCCGCGGTGACGGGACGAAGCGCAGGTCCCCTCTCCCGTTCGGGAGAGGGACAGGGTGAGGGATCGGGTCTGTCCGGACGAGGCGCGCCCTGTCGGCACGTCGATCACGTGCTCGATCCTGAGCGTTCTCGTCCCTCACCTCACCCCTCTCCCGAACGGGAGAGGGGGCGCGTCGCGCCGGGCTGGACCGGTGCCGTTGCGGGCCCGAGCGCTTCGTCGGGTCAGGCCCGCGCAAGCGAGGCCTCCGTATCATCCACCGGGTCCGCAACTGGGTTGCCGGAACCGAGCGGTGAACAGATCGATCCCGCGGGTCTGCAACCTGCGTCGCACCCAGACGTCGGCCGAAGCCAAGCTCTGGCGCGTTCTGCGAAACCGCGCCCTGAACGGCTGGAAGTTCCGCTGGCAGCACCCGATCGACCGGTTCATCGTCGACTTCGCCTGCATCGAAGCGAGGCTGATCGTTGAAGTCGACGGGGCAACCCATTCGACCCTCCTTGAAATCACCCGGGATGCCGCGCGCACCGAGATCCTCGAATCGCTCGGCCTCGCCCTCCTCCGCATCTCGAATGCGGATATCCGCGCGCATCCTGAAGGCGTGCGCGAGACCATCCTGGCGGCTCTCGAACGCCGCGAGACCGTGTGATCACCCGCCGAACCGCGCCCGGTACGCCTGCGGCGTCGCCGCGACGTGCCGCAGGAAGCTGCGCCGCAGCGTCTCCTCCGAGCCGAAGCCGCAGGTCCGGGCGATGCGCTTCACCGGCTGCGCCGTCTCGGCGAGCGCCCGCCGGGCCGCCTCCACCCGCAGGCGCTCCACGGCCCGGGCGGGGGTGAGGCCGGTCGCCTCTCGATAGTGCCGGCTCAGGCTGCGTTCGCTCATCCCGGCCGCCGCGGCCAGCGCCGGCAGGGACAGGTCGCCGGACAGGTTGTCGGCGATGAAGGCGTGGAGCCGCCCGAACCGCTCCTCCCCGGCCTGCAGGGCGAGCGCCGCGCTGAACTGCGCCTGCCCCCCGGGGCGCTTCAGGAACATGACGAGGTGGCGCGCCACCGCCAGGGCGGTCGCGCGGCCGAGATCCTCCTCGACCAGGGCCAGCGTCAGGTCGATGCCCGCCGTGACCCCCGCGGAGGACCAGACCGGGCCGTCGCGCACGAAGATCGGGTCGGGCTCGATCCGGGCGCGCGGGTAGCGCGCGGCGAGAGCCCCGCAGTGCTTCCAGTGGGTCACGGCCCGCCGCCCGTCGAGGAGCCCGGCCGCGCCGAGCAGGAACGCCCCGGTGCAGACCGAGGCGACCCGGCGCGCCCGCCCCGCCCGGGTCCGCACCCAGGCCACCAGGGCGTCGTCGTCGCAGGCCGCGACGACGCCGGGGCCGCCCGCGATCACCAGCGTGTCCACCGGCGCGTCGGGATCCGGCAGCGGGTCGGCCACCAGCCGCAGGCCCGCCGAGGCGGTCAGCCCCGGGTCGCCGGCCGCGATCACCCGCGGCGCATAGGGCTCCCCGGCGCCGCCATGCTCGTTGGCGGTGGCGAAGACTTGGAGCGGCCCGGCCACGTCGAGGAGCTGCACCGACGGGAACGCCAGCACCTCGACGGGGCGCGGCGGATCTGGCGAGAAACGAGGGGTCTTTGGCATTTCGGCCAGATCCTGCCGCGGTAGGGTCTCCCTGTCCACCACGGAGGCTCCGGCATGATCCCCCCGACACCCACCTGCAGATCGGCTCGCTGCTGTTCGACGGGCTGGACCAGATCGACCTCACCGGCCCGTTCGAGGTCCTGTCCCGGGTGCCCAACAGCACCTACCGGCTCTACGCGCCGGGCCGCGAGCCCGTCCGCGACGTCCGCGGCCTCCGGATGCTGCCGGACGCGACGCTCGCGGAGGCCCCGCGCCTCGACGTGCTGCACGTGCCCGGCGGCCAGGGCCAGGAGGCGCTGATGCGCGACGCCGCATTGCTCGGCTGGATCCGCGACCAGGCGGCCGGCGCCGGCCACGTGCTCTCGGTCTGCACCGGCGCGCTGCTCCTCGGGGCGGCCGGCCTGCTGGTCGGGCGCCGGGCCACGACCTACTGGAACGCGGTCCATCTGCTCCCGTTCTTCGGGGCCGAACCGGTGGACGAACGCGTGGTGATCGACCGCGATGCGGACGGCCGCACCTGGGTGTTCGCGGCCGGCGTCACCGCGGGCATCGACGGCGCGCTGCGCCTCGCCGCCGCGCTGCGCGGCGAGGAGGCCGCCCGGAGCATCCAGCTCGGCATGCAGTACGCCCCCGAGCCCCCTTCGACAGCGGCACGCCGCGCACGGCCGCCCCGGCTCTCGTGGCGCGGGCGCGGGCGGCGGCGGCCGACATCACGGCCCGGCGCGAGGCCACAGCCCGGGCGATCGCGGCCGAGCTCGGCATCCGGATCCCGTAGGAGACCTCCGATGGACCTCACCCACGTCCGCGCCTTCGCGGCCGCCCTGGCGGCGAAGGACCGGGACGCCATGCTGGCGCAGATGACCGAGGCGGTGGTGCTCAACACGCCGCTCGCCGCCGAGCCCGTGCGCGGGAAGGCGGCGATCCGGCCGGTGGTCGACGCCCTGCTGGCGGCGGTCGACGCCTTCGAGATCCGCGAGATCCTCGAAGGCCCGACGCACGCCGCCGCCTTCTTCGGCGCGACGGCCGGCCCGCACCGGCTCGACGGGATGGATTACTGGCGCCTCGACGCGGCCGGGCGCATCGCCGAGATGACCGTCCTGTGGCGGCCGCTGCCGGAGGCGATCGCCGTCCGGGACCGCCTGATCCGCGCCGCGGAAACGCCGACTTCCGCGGCGACCGGGTGACACGATCCGTCATCGGACCTATCTGTCCGATCTGGACGGGTTGAACCATGTCGGACGTAACACTGAGAACCGCGAAATTCGCGATCGGCGCCGTGGTGCGCCACCGGATCTACCCGTTCCGGGGCGTCGTGTTCGACGTCGACCCGGTGTTCGACAACACCGAGGAATGGTGGCTGGCGATCCCCGAGGAGGTCCGGCCGCGCAAGGACCAGCCCTTCTACCACCTGCTCGCCGAGAACGCCGAGACCGAATACGTGGCCTACGTGTCGGAGCAGAACCTCCTGCCCGACACGTCGGGCGAGGCCCTGCGCCATGCCGGCATCGCCGAGATGTTCGAGCGCGACGCCGCCGGCGCGTACCGGATGCGCGACCGCGCCACGAACTGAGGGCCGGGCACGTCAAGGCCCTGGCAAGCGCCCTGATCGTCCAGCCGGGTCCGGAATCCGTGGACAACCGGTCGATCGTGCAGGCGGGCGGCCCACAACGCGAAGGGCCGGACCTCGCGGCCCGGCCCCCGGTGCGGACCCGCCCTGCGGCGGGTCGATGACGATCGCGGTCCCAGTGAGGGCTTACTTGGCCGCCGGGGCCGGTGCCGCGGCGCCGGCAGCCGGGGCTGCGCCGCCCTGCTGCTCCAGCTTCTTGCGCATGTCCTCGGAGCGCTTCTCCAGCTCAGCCTGGAGCTTCTTCTGCTGCTCCTCGAGCACCTTCGGGTCGATGGCCGGGCCGTCGAAGGCCTTGCCGAAGCCGGCCAGCGGCACCGCGAAGGTGACCTCGCGCTGGGTCTGGTTCTGGACCGAGACGTTGAGGGTCGTGCCCTTCTTCATCGCGGCGATCACGCCGGCATCGACGCCGCCCGCCTCGGCGAAGCAGCCGTTCGGGAAGCAGACCGCGAAGCGGCCGGCCGTCGGGCTCTGGCTGTCGACGTTGAAGCGGATGCCCGGCTGCAGCAGCAGGCCGAGCGGCAGCAGGTAGCGCACCACGCGCACCTCCTGCTTCTGGGCGGCGTTCTTCATCTCGTAGACCGCCACCGCCAGCACGGGCTGGCCCTGGTCGGACACGAAGTCGCGGGTCGTGTAGCAGATGTCGGTGCCCGAGCCCTGGTCCTTGCCGCAGACCTTGGTCCAGTCGGCCTGGCTCGGCTCGGACTTCACCGTCACGATCTGCGGGCCGGTCTGGGCGGCCGGCGTGTTGGCCGCCGGGGTGCCCGGCGCGGTCGGCGCCGGCGCGGTCGGCGCGGGAGCGGCGGGCTTCTTCGGCTGCGCCAGGGCCGGTGCGGCCGCGAGGCCGAGGCCCGCGAGGCCGAGGAGGGCGGCGCGCGCGAGCGTCGCGGTGCGGGTGAAGGACATCGGCTCTGACCCCTTGGAAGAGACGTGGTGTGGCTGGCAGGATGCGGAGCCGGCCTGGCGGCAGGTCCGCCGGACCGTCCGGATGCCCGCCGCGTTGGCGCGCTCACCGGAGCTCCGGATGAATCGGTCCGACCATCGGGGCGGGACGGGCGCCCGTCGGCGCGCATCCCTCACCCCGGCGACCGGGCGGCCTGCCTTTCCCCGTGAATGAGGCGAAGGCATGACACCGCGGCCGGGAGGGCTGTCAGGACCGTCCTGGCCGCGCCCGGCCCCCGATAGGCCCGCATCCGCCCCGCCGCAAGCACGACGTGGCCCGGGCGCGAGGCACGAGCGCGTGATCGATTCGCGCCGGCGGCCGCCGCGTCGGGGGTTGCGCGCCGGGCGTCTTAGCGGTCGGTTAACCCTGCTGGGCCGACCATGGGACGGGATCGGCAGGTTCGGTGGGGGCGGCGGGTTGAGCGCGTTGGCGGTGGCGGAGTGGGCGGCCGACGCCGCACCGGACGCGTCCGCGCGATCCGACGGCCTCGCGGCCTGCCTGTTCGCGGCGGCGCGCACCGGCCCGGAGCGCACGATCCTGCGTGATTCGGGTGACCGGGTCGCCTGGTGCGGCCGTCCGGCCATCACTTGGACCTACGCGGCCGCCGCCGAGATCGTCGGTCGGCTCGCCCGCGGCATCGGCGCCTGGCGCCTTCCGGCCGGCAGCCGGATCGGGCTCTGGTTCGCCGGAGGCGCCGAAGCGGCCCTCGCCCACCTCGCCGTCGAGGCGGCCGGCCACCTGCCCTGCGCGATGCCCGCCGCCTGGGATCCCGGACAGCTCTCCGCCGGGATCGAGGCCGCCGGCCTCGTGGCGGTGCTCACGGAGGGCCGCCGCGGCGCGCGCCGCCCTGCGGAAGACCTCACCCAGGCGGCCATGCGCCATTTCGGCCTGCGCTACCTCGCGGCCTTCGGCCCGAGCGTGCCGGACGGTGTGATCAGCCTCGACGCGATGGCCCTGGAGCGGGGCGTGGTCGCGCCCGTGGCGAGCCGCGGCCTCGTCACCTTCGCGGGGGGCGATCCCGGCCGGCCGGTCCATCGCAGCGCCGCGGCGCTCGCGGCGGCGATCGCCGCCCATCTCGATGCGCTGCCCCTGTCCGCGGACGAGCGGGTCCTGACGCTCCTGCCGGGCCACGATCTGCGCGGCCTCGTGACCGGCCTCGGCACGGCCCTGGCGGCGGGCGCCGGCCTGGAGACCGTGCTGCCCTTCGACGAGGCCGGGTTCCGCGCCGCCCTGCTGCGGCCGGTGCCCACACGGCTCGTCGTGCCCGCCCTGATCGAGCCCGCCCTGATCGCCCCTGCCCTGGCCGCCCCGCCCCTGCCCTGGACCGTCCGCGTCCTCCACGTGGTCCGCCGCGCGCCCACGCGCCTGACCCCGCGGAGCGCGGGGACCGCGGGTCCGCAGCGCCTCGACACGGTGGTTTTCGGCGAGGCGGTGGTGCTCACGCGCCCCGGCCTGGACGACCTCGCCGCCACTCTGGCCCATCCGGAGCAGGCCCCCCTGCCCCGCGGGCTCCTGGACGTCGCCCGCGGGACCGAGGGCGGCCTCGCCTTTCGCGGGCCGGCCTGCGCGGCCGCTCCGCTCCCCGGCGGCGGGACGCCCGAGCCGGATCCGCACCTGTGGCGGAGCGCCGGCTACCGCCCCCTCCTGTCGGGCGGCTCGGCCGCCGCGATCGTGGCGGCCTGAACGGCGGCCCCAAACCGGTTCATCCGGCGCTCAGGCGGCGCAGATAATCTCGCATCTGCACACGGACCGACGGATCCGATCCGCCTGTTCGCGGGTTCTGCATCGGATTGTCGTGACGGCTATCTTTCCAAGTCGTCCGGGATGGAGTACCGCTCAAGCTTATGGGTGCGCTGCAACAAGTGCTCGTGGTCGACGACGGCGTCCGCGCCGTGGACCGGTCCCTTTCGGGCGAGCTGGCCAGCCTCGGCTATGCGAGCGTGACCGCCTCGATGGAGGCGGCGGACGACGTGCTGGCCGTGATCGCGCGACCGGCCGCGGTCCTGCTCCAGGCTCCCACCCGGCGCGATCCCGCCTATGCCCGCCGCGCCGCCCGCCTCCGCGGCCATCTGCGCGACCGCGGCATCCCGGTAATTCTCATCGGCGATTCGGGGGAGGCCCGGGCCGGCGGCCCGGTCGATCTCGCGACCCGGCTCGGCGCCTACGTGGCCGCACAGCCGGATCTCTGACGCCAGCCCCGTTCGAATCAGGACTAGGAACGCGGACCGTCTTGGCCGCCGGCAGGCCCGCGCCTCCGGCGGCGACGGCGTCAGCGCGCCGCGCGCATCAGTTCCGGCGCGCCGAGCCTCGGCACGACCCCCTCCCGCATCACCAGCCGCCGCAGCGGTCCGAGCTGCGTCATCGCCAGCAGGCCGAGGCCGCGGAGCGCGTCCACCGGCAGCAGGGCGGTGAGCAGGCTGCGGTTGAGGAGGTCCACGGCGGCGGTGCGCGCCGCGGTATCGACGCGGCGCGCCCGCGCGTAGCCGTCGAGCACGGCCCGTGAACCGGGGTCGCGGCGGTCGCGGGCGGCGGCCAGCACCACGTCGCGCAGGGTCGCGGCGTCGCGCAGGCCGAGATTGAGGCCCTGGGCGCCGATCGGCGGGAAGACGTGGGCCGCCTCGCCGATCAGCGCCAGCCGATTCGCCACCGGCCGGGTCACCGCGAGGCCGCGCATGGGCACGAGCCCGCGGGGGCCGTCGACCCGCATGGCACCCAGCATCGCCCGGGCCTGCCGCTCCACGGCCTGGCCGAGGGCTCCGTCGTCGAGGGCCGCCAGCCGGCGGGCGGCGCCCTCCCCGGTCACCCAGACCAGGCTGGACCGGTGGCCGCCCGGGAGCGGCACCAGGGTGAAGGGGCCGGACCGGGTGTGGAATTCGGTGGAGACGTCCCGATGCGGGCGCGCATGGGCCAGGATCGTGGTGATCGCGCTCTGCGGGTAGGTCCAGTCGCGCACGCGGACGCCGCTGGCGGTCCGCAGCGGCGAGCGCGCCCCGTCGGCCCCCACCACCAGCCGGGCCTCGACCGCGCCCCCGTCGGCCAGGGCGATGCGCGCGGCCGCCTCGCCGGGGACGGCGCCGGCGGCATCCGCCTCGACCAGGGTGAGGTTGTCCTGTCCCCGGGCGCAGGCGCGCAGGCTCTCGACCAGCCGCGCGCTCTCGACGTTCCAGCCGAAGGCGTCGAGGCCGATCTCGGCGGCGCGGAAGCGCGCCGGCGGCGGCCGGAACAGGCTGCCGGTGTCGTCGATGATCTGGAGTTCGCAGAGCGGGCTCGCGTGCGGCGCCACCGCCTCCCAGGCGCCCAGCGCCCCCAGGAACCGCACCGACCCGTCGAGGAGCGCGACGGTCCGCCCGTCCGCCACGGGGGCGTGGCGGCCGACCAACGCCGTCGGGATCCCCGCCCGGGCGACCGCCAGCGCCGCGGCGAGCCCCGCGGCCCCGGCCCCGACCACGGCGACCTCGAACGGCGTCCCGGATCCCGTGACGGACCCGGTGACGGCCCCTGCGGCCTTGGCTCCTACCGACATGCTGCCCCGCACGATCTCCGCTCGGTCCCCCGCCGACCGGCCGCCCATCGGGTGCCCGGCGGCCGGCCGGAGCCGCGGCGTCTCCTCCGCGCGGCCCGTGCCCGTATCTGCGCTTTCCGGTGTCTCTGCCAAGCCCGATCCGCGAAGGCCACAGCGCCGCAGCCCGGCGGCCCCGGGCCGGCGCGATCCGGTGCGCCCCTCCGCCGCGCCGCCGCGTGACGGGCCGGATCCCGGAGCGTCGCCCGCACGCCTGCGGCACCCCGGTCGGCGCCACGCTGTCCGTGCCCCTCGCCCGGGCCGGCGGCTGAGCCGCGTCAGCCCAGGAACGCCGTGAGCTCCGATAGGACCTCCTCGGGCCGCTCCTCCTGCAGGGTGTGGCCGCAATCCAGCGCCCGGCCCGAGACGGCGGTGGCCTTCGCGCGCCACGTCTCCAGCACGTCGTAGGTCTGGCCGACCACGCCCCTCGCCCCCCAGAGCGCCAGGAGCGGGGCCGTGATCCGCGCCTGCGCATCGGCGGCGTCGTGCTCCAGATCGATCCCGGCCGCCGCCCGGTAATCCTCGCAGATCGCGTGGCGGCAGGCGGGGTCGGCGTAGCAGCGCAGGTACTCGGCGAAGAGGTCGGGCGGCGGCGAGCCGGGCGTCTTGGACTGGCCCTCGACGTGATGGCGCAGGAAGTATTCCGGATCGGCCCCGATCAGCGTCTCCGGCAGGGGATGGGGCTGGATGAAGAAGAACCACCAGAAGTACCGGGTGGCGAAATCCTTGTCGGTGCGCGCGTACATGGTCGCCGTGGGGGCGATGTCGAACAGGGCGATCCGCGCGACGGCCTGGGCGTGGTCGAGGGCGAGGCGGTGGGCGACGCGCCCGCCCCGGTCGTGGCCGACCACGGCGAACCGGTCGTGGCCGAGCGCCCGCATCACCGCCACCGCGTCGGCCGCCATGGCGCGCTTGGAATAGGCGACGTGGCGCTCGCCCCCGGGGGCTTTCCCGATCGCCGTAGCCGCGCAGGTCCATGGCCACCACGCTGCGGGTCTCGGCGAGGCGCGGGGCGACGTGGAGCCAGGTGGACAGGGTCTGCGGGTGGCCGTGCAGCAGCAGGACCGGCGGCCCGGAGCCCGCCGAGCGGGCGTGGATCGTCACGCCGGGTGCGGTCTCGATCCGGTGCCGGTCGAAGCCCGGCAGGAAGTCGCTGGCCATGGGATCGATCTCCGGGGGCGGTGTCCCTCCCGCCGCACTGGCGCGCCGGGATGCACCGGATGATAAGGCGCCTCCGGCACCATGTCCGCCGAACCGCCATGACAGATGCACGCGCGACTCAGGACCCGGCCTTGAAGGATTCCGACGCGGCCGAGGCCGCGGAGGGGGAGGCCGGCCGCGCGCCCGCCGCGCCCGCCCTGCGGCCGAGCCTCCTCGATCCGCTCTTCGCGCCGGCCCGCGCCCTGCCGGGGATCGGGCCGAAGATGGCGCCGCTCATCGAGAAGCTGCTCGGCACCCCCGAGCGCGAGGCCCGGGTGGTGGACCTGCTGTTCCACCTGCCCCAGGGTGGCGTCGCGCGAAAGCTCATGGGCTCGATCAGCGACGCCCCCGTGGGCGAGCCGGTGACGATCGGCGTCACCGTGGTGGCGCACCGCCCGGCCCAGGCCGGGGCGGGCCGGCGCCCGCACCGGGTGCTGGTGGAGGATGCCACCGGCGACATCACCCTGGTGTTCTTCGGCATGCCCCGCGCCCGGGTGGAGAAGATGCTGCCGCTCGGCGCGCACCGCTACATCACCGGCCGGATCGACCTCTGGGACGGCACCCGCCAGATGGTCCACCCGTCCCGGATCGTGGACGAGGCGGGCTTGGCCGAGCTGCCCGCCGTCGAGCCGGTCTACGGGGCCACGGAGGGGCTGACCTCGCGGGCGATCAACAAGCTCGCGGTGGCGGCCCTCGACCGCCTGCCGGTCCTGCCGGAATGGCAGGATCCGGCCTGGCTGGAGAAGAACCGCCTGCCCGCCTTCGCGGAGGCCCTGCGCCTCGAGCACCGGCCCGAGGAGGCGCCGCCCAAGGCCGAGGATCCGCTCCAGCCACCGCCCGCGACCCCGTCCCGGCGGCGGCTCGCCTACGACGAGCTCCTCGCCTCCCAGCTGGCGCTCGCCCTCCTGCGCGCCCGCCAGCGGCGCAAGGCCGGCCGGGTCAATGCCGGCGACGGCGCCCTGAGCGCCCGCATCGAGGCCGCCCTCCCCTTCGCGCTGACCGGCGCGCAGGGCCGGGCGGTGGCGGAGATCCGCGCCGACCTCGCCGCGCCCCGCCGGATGCTGCGCCTGCTCCAGGGCGATGTCGGCTCGGGCAAGACCGCGGTGGCCCTGCTCGCCATGGCCTCGGCGGTGGAGGCCGGGCGTCAGGCCGCCCTGATGGCGCCCACCGAGATCCTCGCCCGGCAGCATTTCGAGCGGCTGAAGCCCCTCGCCGGCGGTTTGCGCCTGCGCCTGATGACCGGCCGCGACCGGGCCGCGGAGCGCAAGAGCACGCTGGCCGACCTCGCCGCGGGCGCGATCGACATCCTGGTCGGCACCCATGCCCTGTTCCAGGAGGCGGTCACCTTCCGCGACCTCGGCCTCGCGGTGGTGGACGAGCAGCACCGGTTCGGCGTCCACCAGCGCCTCGCCCTCGGGGCCAAGGGCGAGGCGGTGGACTTCCTGGTCATGACCGCGACGCCGATCCCCCGCACCCTGGCGCTGACCTTCTTCGGCGACATGGACGTGTCGATCCTCGACGAGAAGCCCGCCGGCCGGCAGCCGATCCGCACCCTGACCCTGTCCACCGAGCGGATCGACGAGGTCGTGGCCGGCCTCGCCCGGGCGATCGCCGGGGGCGAGCGGGTCTACTGGATCTGCCCGCTGGTGGAGGAATCCGAGTTCGTCGACCTCGCCGCCGCGGCCGAGCGCTTCGACGACCTGCGCAAGCATTTCGGCGACGCGGTCGGGTTGATCCACGGCAAGATGCCGGGTCCCGAGAAGGATGCCGCCATGGCCCGGTTCGCCGCCGGGGAGACCAAGCTCCTGGTCTCGACCACCGTGGTGGAAGTCGGGGTCGACGTGCCCGAGGCCACCATCATGGTGATCGAGCACGCCGAGCGGTTCGGGCTGGCGCAGCTCCACCAGCTCCGGGGCCGGGTCGGGCGCGGTTCCAGGGCCTCGTCCTGCCTGCTGCTCTACCGGGGACCCCTCGGGCAGGTCTCGCGGGCGCGGCTCGAGATGATGCGGTCGAGCGAGGACGGCTTCCGGATCGCCGAGGCGGACCTGAAGCTGCGCGGCGAGGGCGAGGTGCTCGGCACCCGGCAGTCGGGGATGGCCGCCTTCCGCCTCGCCCGGCTGGAGAGCGACGGCGCCCTGCTGGAGGCCGCCCGCGACGACGCCCGGATGATCGTGGAGCGCGACCCCGGCCTGAAGACCCCCGGGGGCAGGCCCTGCGGGCGCTCCTCTACCTGTTCGAGCGCGAGGCGGCGATCCGGCTGATCGGCGCCGGATGAACGGCAGCATGAACGGTGTCGTTCAGGAAAGTCCGACGTTCATGAACGGTCGCGGCCGTCAAAGGCCCCGATCGGCCAGATCGGTAGTCCGATGCAGCTATGCCACATGACTTCGGAAAAATGCATTGATTTCAAGTGTTTGGCGGTGATGCGCGAACGCTGCGCGGCGCCTCGGCGGCGACCGGAAGGGCCGCGGGCACGCCTCGTGACCTTGCATCAGCCACAATCCTCCCTTAACTGGAGATGAACGAATGGCCCGGTAAGCCGGGACATCACGGACGAATCTGGAGGACGGACATGTCGAACGGACTGTTCCAAAACCTGCCGGGCTCCCACGAGATGGCCGGTATCCAAGCCCTGCCGACCGAGCCCTGGCTTCTGCCGATCTCGGATCGCGCCGCCGAGGCGGCGAGCAAGACCGCGGACGAGCTGCAGGCCGCCGTGCGGCGGGCCGCCCGGCCGTTCTGGCTGGCCGCCAACGGGCTCTGCATCGCCCTGGGCCTCGCCCTCACCCTGCAATGCGCCACCGGCTGGGCGCCGACGGCGCCGCGCAGCGCCGTGACGGTCGCGCAGGCGACCCCGCCGACCATCGCGCCGCAGACGGCCTCGCTGCAGCGCTGAGCCGCACCGACAGGCTGGACGTCCAGGGCTGCCCCGCAGGCGCGGGGCGGCCTTTTTGATGGCCGACGGTCTCCCGGACAGGTGCCCGTTCCCGCGCCCGGCTGCTCACGCGTCCTGCGGCTCCCGCTGCAGCGCCGGGCCGCCCGCCTGCTGGGCCGTCCGCAGGGAGGCCGCCATGGCGTTGAGCCGGCCCTGCGGGTCCTCCGGCTGGATCACCCCGGCCGACATCACCAGCTTGGCGGCGTCGTCGACGCTGATGGCGAGTTCCACCACCTCGGCCCGGGGCAGGTAGAAGAAGAAGCCCGTCGTCGGATTGGGCGCGCAGGGCAGGAACACGCCGACGAGGTCGTCCGCGGCGGCGCCCCGCGCCCGCAGCGCCCCCTCGACTTCGTGGGCCGCGGGGGCGGACAGGAACACCACCGACCACGTGCCCTTCACCGGGAATTCCACCAGCCCCACCGTGCGGAACGATGTGCCGTTGGCGGAGAACAGCGTCTCGAAGATCTGCCGCAGGCCCTTGTAGAGGCCGGAGATCACCGGGGTGCGGGCCAGCAGGACCTCGCCGAACTCGATGACCGACCGCCCGACGAGGTTCGCCGTGAGGAAGCCGAGCAGCGTCACCGCCAGGAAGGCGATGACCAGGCCGAGCCCCGGGATCGAGAACGGCAGGTAATGGTCCGGCAGGTAGCTCGCCGGCACCAGCGGCTTCACGAACGAATCGATCAGCGCGATGAACCACCAGGTGATGTAGGCGGTGATCGCGAGGGGGCCGGCCACGATGACGCCGGTGAGGAAGTAGGTCCGCAGCCGGCCGCGGGCGCTGACCCGCGTCTTCGGGGCGCCGCCGCCCGTCGCGGCGGCGTCGGGCTCGGGGACCTGGATCGGCGGGGGACTCGGCGCCACGGGTGCCCTCTCGGCCGCACCACGCGCGGCGATCCTGCTGCGGGGGCCATCCCCCGACGGCAGAGGTAGCGGTTGCGCTTCCCCGCCTCAAGGGCGCAGCGTCCGGCCCCGCCGGCCCTCAGGCGTCCGGGCCGGGCGGCCGGACGGCGGGATCCGGCATCGCGTCCCGGGGAATCACGGCGCCGCGATGCCCGATCACCGCGCCGGCGAGGCGATGGGCCTCGGCGGCGGCGGCCTCCGGCGGCAGCCCGGCGATGCGCGCGGCGAGGTAGCCCGCCGCGAAGCTGTCCCCCGCGGCCGTCGTGTCGACGACCCGCGCCGCCGGCGCGGCCGGCACGGTGGTGTCGGCCGCGCCGTGCAGCACCCGGGCGACCGGCCCCGATCCGTCCGAGCCCTTGAGCACGATCTCGGCCCGGTCGCGGTGGCACAGGACCTCGTCCGCGCCCGCCGCGCCGAACAGCCAGTCCAGATCCTCCGCGGAGGCGAAGATCAGGTCGGCCAGCGCCAGGGCCGCACGGAAGGCCGCCCAGGCCTCGTCCCGGTCGGGCCAGCCGCGGGGGCGGTAGTTGGTGTCGAAGGCGACCCGGCCGCCCTGCTCCCGCAGGCGCGACAGGGTCTCGAACAGGGCGGCGCGTCCGGTCTCGCCGTAGAGCGAGAGGCTGATGCCGGACAGGTAGACGAGGTCGTAGCCTGCGAGTTCCGCCTCGGTCTCGGCGGCGCCCGCCTCGGTGAAGAGGTCCCGGGCGGCGGCGCGGTCGCGCCAGTAGTGGAAGCTGCGCTCGCCGTCCGCATCCGTGCGGATGATGTAGAGCCCCGGCATGCGGCCCGGCAGCCGCCGGATCCGGTCGAGGCCGATGCCCTCGCGGCCCCAGGCGGCCGCCATCTCGTCGCTCCAGACGTCGTCGCCCAGCGCGGTCACGTAATCGACCGCGACGCCGAGGCGCGCGAGGTAGAGCGCGGTGTTCAGCGTGTCGCCACCGAAGCCGCGGGCCAGAGTCCCGTCCGGGCGCTCGGACAACTCGACCATGCACTCGCCGATGCAGGCGACCCTCATGCGGTTCCTCCCGATGCGCGATGCCGTCTCCCCGCATTGTTCGGCCCGCTCTGTCAATCTCCCGCCCGGCCCCCGATTCCCGCCGGCTCGATCGGGGATCGGGCCGTTGCGACCGATGACTCGCCGGCCGGATAGCAATGATCGCGGACAGTAGAAATAATTCTGAATTGCATTGGAGAAATAATACAATCATTACACCAATTATTTTGTCTTGTATCGAACGTGATAAAATAAAACTCAAATATCTTCGAACATATTGGGTCGCGATCAGTGATCTGGGTGGAGCAATGATGGCAAAGCGATCCTGGAAAATCACACATCTGAAACGCGAAGTGTTCCATGACGAGTCTGACATGGGGGGTTGGACGGGGGCTGGGTGCACCGGTGCCGGAGCGGTGGCGCGACCTGCAAGCCGAGCCGGGCGGCTTCGGAATGCCGGTGTCGCCGCCGCGTCGATTCCGTACTCTCTCCGCGATGGCGCCATGTCGTTTTTCAGTAAGACGCGTTATGATGCCGCTTCGGGGAAGATATCGATGGGCTTGTCGAAAAATTACGTGAATGAATTCTGAATTTTATCGGAGGCCAGCATTTCCATGAACTTGGGGAGTGCTGGTGCGATTCCTGTGGTGCTGACATGTTCCATACGGCCTTAAGTGCTCTGACGTTCTCTGCGGGCGAATTCCTGACCCTCACCGAAGGTCGCGGGATGAGTGGCGCGTGGAGCTGGGTCTTCGCGGGCGGGGACCTGGTCTGGTCTCCGGGATTCTACCGGCTGCTCGGCCTCGTCCCGAATGCCGCGAAGGCGCGCTACGACCTGCTGCTGAGCCTGATCCATCCGGAGGATCGCGCCCTGATGCCCACGCTCGCCGATATCCGGCAGGGCCAGGTCCCCCGCGAGGTCATCGTCCGGGTGATCCGGCCGAACGGCACGGCACGCATTCTCTCGCTGGCGATGGAGGTGCGGTTCTCGGCCGAGGGGCGGCCCGTCGCCCTCAACGGGACCGCCCTCGACGTCAGCGACCGCGAGCACCTGGCCCGCCTGCGGCACGAGGAGCGCCGCCGCCAGGGCGCGCTCTATCGCACCGAGCACATCACGACCTTCTCGATGGGGCTCGACCTCATCCGGGAGATCCCGTTCACGGTCGCCGAGGTCCACGGCCTGCCGCTCGACGAGATCTGCGCCGATCCGTATCTCATGGTCGTCCCGGAGGAACGCAGGGCCTTGCGCGCGGCGGCCCTGGAGCAGATCGAGCGGCGGGCGTTCTTCCAGAGTACGGCCCACGAGCGCCTCGCCAACGGCGAGCTCTGGCATTTCCGGGTCCTTACGATGCCGATCTGGGACCCGGACGGAACCTATCTCGGCCGCGGCGGTCTCAAATATCCCGTCCGCAACCGCGCACCGGCCCCGGTCGGCCTGCCCGAGGGGCTGGAGCAGTCGGTGGCCGGGCACCACCTGCGCGCCGCACGGGCTCTCCTCGACTGGTCGATGATGGATCTCGCCCAGGCGAGTGGCCTGTCGCATTCCACGGTGCGGCGCCTGGAGGAGGACAGCGAGCATCGGGGGAGCCGGTCCCGCCTGCACGCGGTCGAGGCCCTGCACCGGGCGGGTGTCCGCTTCGTTCCCATCGATGACGGGACCCTGGCGGTCGCCCGGGCCTGAGCGCCGCCCGCGACCGGCGGGGCCGGCGCGCGGGATCCGTCCGGCCGCGCCCCCGGCGCCGCGGTGCGGATGCCCGTCCGGTCGGACCGGATGCCGGATCGCGCCGCGATCCGGCACGCTGCGCGCCACCCCGCAGCGCTCGAAACGGCGGACCGGGCGGGCCGTCGATGGCGGGCGATGCGGCGCGGATCGTGCTCAGGCCGCCTTGTGGCCGAGCTGGATCGCCTTGGCGATCTCCGAGCGCTTGGCGGCGTAGCCCGGGGCGACCATCGGGTAGTCGGCCGGCAGGCCATACTTCGCCCGGTAGCGCTCCGGCGTGAGCCCGTGCGCGGTGAGATGGCGCTTCAGGGTCTTGTAGGAGCGGCCGTCGATGAAGCTGACCAGGCCATCCTCCTGGATCGAGGCCTCGATCTGCGCCGCGGTCGGGCCGGTCCAGCCCGCACCCGATCCGGAGCCGCCGCCCTGCAGCACCGTGATGGCCGAGTGTACCTGGTCGATGAGAACCGGCAGATCCCCCACGCCCACCGCATTCCGAGACACGTAGGCCGCAACCAATGATGTCGTGCACTTGATCAGATCTGTGTTCAGATCCGTCGACTTTTCGTGCAAATCGATAGTGTTCATGGATCCCCCAGTCGTGAGAAGCGAGGCATGAAGGCCGGCGCATCGATAAAGCCGATTCCAGGATCAGCATTTACCGCCCAATCGTGCGCCAAACTGCTTCGCTTCTGCCAAGATTGGCGCGTAACAATACAAAATCGGTGCGATTTGTCCACAGTTTATCTCAAGATGATCTTTGAACAATTTCTGCTCGGGCGAGGCAACATGAGGTTGCTCTGCTTCGGATGCGCAGCAAATATTGCGCAGCGTCGGCCTTTGGGTCGGCCACCTGTCGGCGATGACTTCGGATGGTCTCACGATGACAGGCTGCGGACCCACGAATCAGGTGTGGAGACAGGGCCTGAACGGGATCTCGACCCCCGACGGGCGGGGCCGCGCCCGGGCCTTTCCGCGCCGCCGGACCGCGATCGACCGGGGCGCGGCGAAAATCCGGGCTTCGGTCCGGCGATCCGAGGGCGGTCCGCACCGGCGATGTCCGGGCGACGCCGCGATTAACAAAGTCATCAGCCAAGTTGTGGATCGTGCGCTCCGGGCGCTTCGCCGAACGCGCGCGTGCCGGACGACGGGCTCCGGCCGTGACGGCACGGCGTCCTGTGTACGACCGGCGCGTCGACGCGCTTTCGAGGGCGACCCCTATGTCCGGACCGTGTTCGACCTCCATGCCGCGCGCCCTGTCGACGCGCGACGCGTTCCAGGCGGACGGCGCGGAGGCGGTCGGCGGCCGGACGGCGCCCCTCTGGATGCTCCTCGTTGGGCGGGCCGCGGTCCGCCGGCACTGGCACCTCATCGGCGCCATGGGCCTGCTGTGGTCGTCCCTCGGCATCCTCGTGGTGGTCGATTCCCTCGATGGGGCGCTCCACGTCCCGGACCGGTGGTTCGGCCTGATCCTGCTCG
Source organism: Methylobacterium phyllosphaerae (assembly GCA_050632685.1). GTDB lineage: Bacteria > Pseudomonadota > Alphaproteobacteria > Rhizobiales > Beijerinckiaceae > Methylobacterium > Methylobacterium phyllosphaerae_A. The sequence goes on along the minus strand of JBOEFT010000002.1, from coordinate 210,910 downwards.
CGGAGGGCGTGAGTTCCCTCGCCGTCGGGCTGTCGGCAATCGGCGCCGCCCGCCGGCTGCGCCTGTTCAAGGGGGACTGCTGTCGATCATGGCCGTCCTGATCATGATGGCCACGCGGCACAGCACCTTCCTGCTCGCCATGATCTTCGGCGTCGCCTTCGTGGTCGACGGCCTGGTCCGGATCACGATCGCGGGCCTGCTGAAATTCGCCGGCTGGCGGGCGTCGGTGGCCCTCGGGGGCCTCAGCATCGCCTTCGGGGTGTTCCATCTCCAGCCGTGGCCGACGTGGTACGCCGGCACGGTGGGCTACTGCATCGGGATGTTCCTGATCCTGAACGGCGCCAACCTCGCGCTGGTCGGCCTGCGGACGCGGCGCCTGGGCGTCGCAGAACCGGCCCTGTCCGGCTGCGCCGCCGAGCCTGGCTGCGCCGCCGAGTCCGGCGGCCTGACGGTCTATGTCTGGACGCCCACCGGGCAGGCGACGACGCCCGCAGGGCAGCGCCTGATCCGGCGCTACGTCGCCTCCGTCGACAAGGCGGGGCGGTTCTCCACGGGCCACGCCGCCCTCCAGCTGGAGGACGACCTCTACGTCAGCCACTATCCGGCGGTGGAGATCGACCGCTCACCTTCCAACCTGCGGTCGAGCCTGCGCGCCGGTCCCGAGAACGACGTGCCGGGGCGCTTCCTGCCCTCGCACGACGCCGAGGTGGCGGATTGGTGTCCGGCGACGGTGGCGGTGCGGCTGAACGGCATCGACGCCGCCCGGCTGCGGGCCTTCTGGGCGCGCTACAGCGCGGACACCACCTACAACTTCATCAGCCGCAACTGCTCCACCACGGTGGCCCGGTCTCTGGACGTCGCCGTCGAGGGCGCGTTCAGCCGCGGCAGCCATCCCTGGCGGACGCTCGCCGCGGCGCTGACCACGCCGGAATTCTGGGCCGCCGCCTTCCTGCGCGGCGGTGCGCGGTCCATGACGTGGACCCCGGGCCTGGTGCTCGACTACACGCGGGCGCTGAGCGCCCTCGTCGATCCCGCTTCGCCGGTGCCGTCGATCGCCTGGAGGCGCGTCGGATGGCGGCTCCTGCGCAACTGGCGGGCACGGAGCCTGACGCGCCTGGGCCGGATCGGCCGGCAGCCCGCCGGGACGGAGGCGGGACCGACCGAGGCCTGAGGCGGAACGCGCCCCCCGTTCAGGGGTCTTGCCGGCCGCGGCGGCGCGGCCGGCGGCGAGGTCGGCCGCGATGGCCTGCATCACCGCGAGCGTCTCGATCTCGTCCTGCTCCGCCCCGTGGTCGCTGAGCTTCACGATCACCGTGCCGGTCTCGCGGTTGACGTAGATGTACTGGCCGTAGACGCCGATCGCCGAGATGTCGTCGTCGTCGCCGCCGGGCGCGTGCCACCACTGGGCGGAGTACTGCCAGCCGTCGACCGCGCGCTGGGCCGGCGTCATGATCCGCTCGATCCAGCGGGCCGGGATGATGCGGTTGGCGTTCAGGCGGCCCTGATCGGCCACCAGCAGGCCGAGGCGGGCGAAGTCCCGGGCCGTCGCGTTGATGCAGCAGAACGCCTTCTCGATCCCGCCGGGCCTGTCGAGGTTCCAAGTGGCGTCGGCCTGGGCGCCCATCGGCTTCCAGATCCGCTCCGAGAGGATGTCGGCGAGCGGCTTGCCCTCGATCCGGGCGAGGATCAGGCCGAGCAGCTCGGTGTCGATGCTGCGGTAGCGGCCCTTGCTGCCGGGCTTGAACGCCAGATGGGCGTTGTCGCGCACGAAGGCCGTGATGTCCCGGGTCAGGTACATCCCGGCGGTGCCGGTCAGGGGGTGCCGGGGATCGTAGTTCTCCGGCACGGCGATCCCGCTCGCCATGTCGAGGAGGTTGCGCACGGTGATCTGTCCGAAGACCGCGCCGTTCTTCAGCTCGGGCAGGAGGGCGGAGACGCGGTCGGTCTCGGCGAGCTGGCCCCGCGCCACCGCGGCGCCCACCAGCAGAGAGACGACGGACTTCGCCACCGACCAGGACGGGAACAGCGTCTCCGGTCCGGTGCCCGGGCGCTGCCACTCGTGGATCAGCGCCCCGTCCTGCACCACCAGGAAGGCGTTGGTGTGGGTGGCCTCCAGCACCGTCATCAGCGGGACCGCCTTCCCCTTCCAGGGGACGCGGTCGAGGATCGGGCGCGGCCGGGCCGGCAGCGCGCTCCCCTGGGCCGGGGCCTGGACGATCCGGCTCGGGAACCACGTGCCCACCGACGACGGCTCGATCACCGCCAGCGCCGTGAGGGTCAGGGGATCGGGGACGTTGATCAGCGCGGCGGCGGTCCAGGCGCAGCCCGCCACGGCGGTGGCGCCGGCCGCGGCGATCAGACTCCACCGGCGGCCCCGGCGTGTGCGGGCCGGAGAATCCGGGATCGCCGAGGACGCGGTCATGCTGGGTCTGTGTCGCTCTGAATCGTCGCCGTGGCGCGGCCGGCCCCGCGGCGGGGGCCGGCGCGCGGCCACCGTGAGGGGCAGGCCTTAACGAAAGCCCCACTCGGTCGCCGCCCGGCTGCCGGTCCGCGCCCGGCCGCCGGGCGGGGACCGGCCGCGACGGACGCCCTCCGTCGCCGGTGACGATCCGGGGCGCCGGTTCGGAAATGTTCATGGATTCTGTGGCGATGTGCCGGGCGTCCGCCGCGATCCTGCAGTCGCTTCGCCGCAGGGTTGGGCCGGACCGGCGGCTCTCCGTCTGCTCGGGCATCCGATTCGAAACCGGTTCTCCACGCCTCGATCGCCCGATTCACGCTGCCCCGACAGCCCGAAAGGTCGCCGTGCCATGAATCCGTACCTGATCCTCGGGCTCGCCATCGGCGCAGAGGTGACCGCCACCCTCGCGCTGAAGGCCGCCGAGGGCCTCACGCGCCCGGGGCCGACGGTGATCGTGGCCCTCGGATACGGCACCGCCCTGTGGCTGATGTCGACCAGCATGGACATGCTGCCCATCGGCGTCGTCTACGCGATCTGGTCGGGGGTCGGCATGATCGGCGCGGCGCTCGGCGGCGCGTGGCTGTACGGCGAGGCGCTCAACCCGACCCTGCTGGCCGGAATCGGGGTGATCGCCGTGGGCGTGACCATCCTGGCCGTCGGCCAGGGCCAGCACTGACCACCGCGCATCCTCAGAACCGCCCCGCGATCGTCAGGCGCACGGCCGTGGGCTCCACCGGGTGGAACACGCGGTCGACGAGCCCCTCGGCCGGCTCGCCGGGCAGGCGGGACACGTACGCGTAGGTGATCTGGTCGGACTTGCTGTTGGTCAGGTTCAGCACGTCCAGCGAGACGCTGATGCCAGTCTCGAAGTTGTAGCCCACCCGGCCGTTGAACAACGCGGTCGGCCGCGAGCGGATCGCGTTGTCCTCGATCAGCGGGCGCGGTCCGAAGTAGCGGAACCTCAGGGCGCCGAACCAGCCGAGCGGCTCGCCGAACGTGACGCCCGCCGACGCGATGGTGGTGGGGGCCTCAGGCACCCGGTTGCCCACCGGGTCGTAGTCCGAGAACCGGGCGTTGGTGATCGTCAGGTCGCCCTCCAGAGACAGCCAGGGCGTCACCGCGTAACGGTTCGTCCACTCGACGCCGAAGCGCCGGGTCGGGCGGCTCGGCTCCGTCGTGCCGCTATCCCCCTGGAACAGGTTCTCCGAGGCGAAGTCGAGCCGGAACAGGGCGAGGCTCGTCTCCAGCCCGGCGATCGAGCGGTTGCGCAGCCCGATCTCGTAGCCCGTGGACGGCACCAGGAACGGCGTGCGCGTGGTGTTGAACAGCGAACTCGTTGGATCGACGGTGGCGGTCACGCCGCGCACGTCGTTCGAGTGGAAGCCGCCGCCGTAATTCACGTAGAGTTCGGTATCGAACCACGGGCCGAGGGTCAGGCCCAGCTTCGGGTTGACGATGCCGTCGCGCGCCGTGCCGGAATTGGCCGGTGTGTCCGAGACGACGCGCGCGGAGTAGCCGTCCGCACGGAAGCCGATCGCGGTGCGCAGCCAGTCTGTCCAGCGGACCCGGTTGTCGACATAGAAGGCCCCGCTCGTCTCCAGCACGCGATCGTCGAGCACGCCGGAGCGGTACTGGCGGTTCGTGGTGTTGAACAATCCGACGCGGATCGAGTCGGTCCGGGTCTGAACGCCGAACTCGGTCTCCATCGGCCGCCCGAACAGGTCGCCCTGAAAGATATGCAACGCCTCGCCGCCGCCGATGATGCGCTGGTCGAGCTGGTGGAACTGGTCGCCGTTGACCGGGTCGTTGAGGAAATAGGTGAAGTCGTTGAACAGGTTGAGCTGCGAGCGGATCACGTAGGCCGAGGCTCGCGTCACGCCCGTGTCGTCCGTCGCACTGAACTTGCCCGATAGCGAGACGCGCGAGGTGTCGCCGCCGTCCGTGGGGCTGATCGTGCCGTAGCGGCTGATCAGCCCTTCGGTGACGGCCCGCTCCGGGATCTGGTTGGTCGCCGTCCAGCGCGCCGCGTAGGCCATGCCGGTGACCGAGAACCCGTCGAGCGCCGTGCCCTGGCTGTAGCGGGCGACCCCGTTGATCTTGCGCAGCGCGTCCGGGACGACCCACGGCCCATCGTAGACCTGCGCCTCGCCAGCCAGGAGCAGGTTGCCCTCGCCCAGCGGCACGGTGGCGATCGTAGGGCGCGCTTGTAGCCGAAGCTGCCGAACGCGGTCAGGGCGACGTTCTTGGGGGTCGCGTCGAGGTAGTCGATCCGCACCGAGCCCGCGGAGGCGAAGTCGCCGTCGCGCACGAAGTACGGCCCCTTGTGGAACGCCACCGCGCCGACGAGTTCGGGGATCAGGACGTTGATGTCGGCGTAGCCCTGGCCGTGGGCGTGGGTACGCATGTTGAGCGGCATGCCGTCCAGGAACAGGGCGATGTCGGTGCCGTGGTCGAGGTTGAAGCCGCGCAGGAAGAACTGGTTGGCCTTCCCCTCACCGGAATGCTGGGTGACGATCAGGCCCGGCACCGCTTCCAAGACTTCTCCGGGGCGGGTCACGGGGCGGCTGTTGACCTGCGCACCCGTGATGAGCCCGGAGCTGGCGGAATCCACGGGCGTGCTGATCCCGCCGATGCCGGTCGTGCCTCCGACGTAGCCTGCGCTCGCGGAGGGACCGACTGGCGGAGCCGCGGCTGCGGCGGGCTCGGCGGTCACCGAGATCTCGTCGAGCCGCGTCTCGGCGGGGTCCGGCCCGGGCCGGTCCAGGGCGGAGGCCGCGGATGTCAGGCCCGCCAGTGCGGCGAGGGTGGGGAGCGCGGAGCGGCGGGCAAGACGGGTCACGGGATCTCGGGCGGCGGCTGTGGCACGTCACCGCGTACGAGGCCTCGGCGTCCGTGCTCGCGCGCGGGCGCCTCGACACCCGCCAGGACACCCCGCCCGGCGCGTCTCGCGTGTGACCACGGCTGACGGCAGGTCTCCTGGCTCGCGGGTCGCCGCCCTCGCACCGTCTTCCCGGGGTGACCCAGTGACGTGGTGGTGAAGGGCTCGCCGCTTACAGTTGCGGGGCAGCCGCGGCTTCGGGGCGAGCCCTCACCGCGTTCCCTTTTGATCCCCGAGGGGAACCGTCACGCCCACCTTCCGTCGGACGGGCGGGCCGCGTCAACACGCCGGGGCCGGGCGGCAGGCCCTGTGGCGCTCCCTGCGGTGCGGCGGCCACAGCGCTGTCCCCGGGACCCCTCGGCGGTCCCATGGATCCGGCCCCGAGCCCGAATGCGCGGATGCCGCTGCCACATCCTCGCCGCGAACGTGCGGTCAAGCTTCGCCTTCGCACGGGCGGGGCGTCGCCCGATGCGGCCAGGTTGGCCGAGCACGGAGCGCGTATGCATGCGGGTTAGCGAGAGGACGCGGATCGGTCCTGCACTGATCGTCCTGGCAACGGCCGGCGGCCTGGGGGCCTGCAACACCGCCTCGCCGGTTCTCACGACGGGCTCGATCCCCGACCGCAAAGCGCCGATGGTCGTCAGCGATGCCGAGCGCGATTGCCTCGGCCGCGCCATGTACTTCGAATCGAACCGCAGCGACAGCGACGGGCTCGTCGCCGTCGGCACGGTTGTGATGAACCGGCTGGAGAACGCGATCTTCCCGGGCGGCATCTGCGCGGTGGTCGGGCAGCCGGGGCAGTTCGCGCCGGGCGTCCTCACCAAGCCGATGCAGGAGAAGGACCTGCTGAAGGTCGCCGACGCCGCCGACGCCGTCCTGGCCGGGGAGCGTCACCCGAAGGTCGGGAAGGCGATGTACTTCCACACCGCGGGCCGGCACTACCCCTACGACAACATGCACTACGTGGCCGTCGCCGGCGGCAACGCCTTCTACGAGAAGCGCGACCGCCGCGCGGCCAAGCTGGACAAGCCGGCCGCACCTGCGGCGCCCGCCCTGCCCGCGATGGCCCTGACCTACGCGGCCGTGCCCGCTCCGGCGGCGCAGTAGAGCGGTCCACACCGGCCCGGACCTGAGCGGGCGGCCGGTGCGATCAGCGGGGGCCTCGCGCAGGGTGCGGGCTTCCCGCCGGGCGGCGGCCAGGACCCGCTGCCGGCTCCGCGGCTCCCGCAGGGCGCTCCACAGGCGGAGCAGCTCCAGGGTCGCGATCGGTTCGCGGTCCGGTGCGGCTTCAGGCCCGGCCTCCGCGAAGAAGATCTCGACCGGATGCCCGAGCGCCTCGGCCAGTCGCCCCAGCAGAGCGTCGGCTCGGGCGGTCGGGCGCATGGGGAATCCTGTTTGTGGGCGGGCGATCGAACCGGACCCTTACCTTTAAGTTGTATGCTCTGCATTCAACCAGGTTATTGCCCCGCCATGTCCGACGACGACGGTTTCGACCGCATGGTGGAGGCGACCATCGTGGCCCATCACCTCCTGGTTTCGAACGGCACGGCGACCATGCAACTCCTGTCCCGGCTGCTGCTCCTGGAGATCGGAACGGCGATCGCGGCGCGGCGCGACGCGGATGCGGCCGCCAACGACAATCCGGATGCGCCCGAGGATTAGCGTGTGCGCCGCCGGTGCGGGGACCGGCCTGGCCGGCGGGGCCGCGTCAGGCTGCCCGCTCAGGGACCGTTCGAACGCATAAATATTCGCTTCGGACAATCGAATGTGGCGGCAAATCTGTTGAACGGCCTGTCCATTGGACCATGCGGCATTTACACGGATGGATCGTGGCTTAGCTTGTCGGTAGAAACTACCCACGAATCACGGATCCTCCGCCGATGATCGCGAAACGGGTAGCGCTCGCCGGTGCGCTCCTCCTGCTGAGCATCACGCCGTCGGCCGCTCAGCTGCGCCGTCCGATGACCTGTACGGAGGAGGGGTCGGTCGGTCTCGATCCCGATCCGCCGGAGGGGGCGAAACCGCAGCCCCACAAGGCCCGGACCTTCTCGCTGGTCACCAGCGGCGGCCTTCTGACCGTGATCTCGGCCGGACGCTCCGACTATTACGAGTGCCAGACCGCATCGCCGCGGCTGAACGAACGCACGCCGCGTAACGCGATCAAATGCCAGAACGGCGTCTATTTCCTGCTGATTGACCTGAACAAGATGAATTTCGTCGAGGCGCAGCTCAACCCCGAAGAGCGCCGTGAGGTCAGGGTCACCTACGGGAATTGCCGAACCCTGTAGTTGCGGCGCCGGACCGGTCGCCGCCGCGGGGGCTAATCCATGTGGACCAGGAAGTAAGCGGCGGCGGCAATGGCCGCGAGGGTCAGGGCGATCAGCAGGGCTGTCTTCCCGGATGACCCCTCCGGCGGATCTGGGGCATCGGTCATGCGGCTCCTCCGGGCCGTTGAACGGACGCGGGCGACCGTCCTGCTCGATGCGCGACGGCGGATGCCTGGCCTCTGGCGAAAGACATCGGTCGTCCGCTTGGTTCCATGCCGCCTCCCCGCCCGCATCCCTCCGTCCGGGCCACCGTCCCGGCCGCGGCCGATCACCGGCAGAAGTGCGCCGCGGCCGGCGTCCATTGGCCGAAGCCCGTCGCGACCATGTTCGCCACCACCCGGCAGATGTAGATCTTCTGCGCCGCGTTGTTGTGCGGGCCGGCGTGATAGCGCGCCACGGCCATCGTCCAGCTGCCCTCCCGCGTCTTCAGGTCCCGGAGGAACTGCGTCGCGTAGTCGACATTCGCGTGCGGGTCGATCATGGCCTCTACCGAGCCGAACTTGCCGCCGTGATAGCGATGGTTGATCTGCATGCAGCCGAGATCGATCAGGCGCGCGCCCTGCGGCGCGCCTCGGTGAAGTGGGCGAGCACGTCCGGGAGCCCGGTCGCGAAATAGGCCTTCCCTTCGATATTCATGGCGTAGGGCTGGAGCGAGCCGCGCTTGCCCGTCTCGGTGAGGCCGACGGCGTAGAGCACGCCGAGGGGCACCCCGTAGCGGGCCGAGGCACGGCCCATCTCGGCCTCGCACACCGTCGCCGCGGCCGGGACCGCGCTACAGATAAACGCCGCCGTCGCGAGGACGTACCGTTTCATCCATCCGCTCTCCGTCGTGCCGGCCTGCGGCCGGGCGATGCGCCGCCTGGCGGTGCCGGTTCTCCCCCGTGCCCGGCCGTGCGCCCCCATCGGTGAAGCTGGGCTGCCCCTGGGACGGGGCGCCTCCGGCAGAGCCCCCGCCTCGGCCGGGCGGGCCGGCCCGACGGTCACGGTGGCCTGGGCGTTGGCCTGCTTCAGCAGGTCTGTGAGGACCGCCGCGTCCCGGTGCAGGAGGGTCGCCGTCTCCGGCCGCGAGGCCCGCAGGTGCGTCTCCAGCTGGCCGTTCGCGAGCCGCAGCTCCACCGTGACGGTCCCCAGCTCCTCCGGCTTCAGTTGGATCCTGAGCACCCGCAGCGGCCCGTCCGGGGGGCGCCACAGCCGGGTCGGCACGATTGCCGACCGGATCCGGGCCTGATGTCGTCGCACGCGCGATCTCATCCGCGATGGCCGCGGCGATCGACGGCAGGGCGAGGGCGGCCAGGCCCGCCTCGGTCCCGACGCCATCCCCGCGCGCCAGGGCGGCGCCGTCGGGCCGGCCTGGATGCCCTCCCGTCGTGAGGACCGTCCTGGCGATCCCGGGGATCGCACGGCCGTCCTCCAGCACGCTCGGTTCGGCCTTGTCGGCTTCGCCGGGTGCCGCGCGCATCGCCGCGTCGTCGGGAGCTTGTGGCTCGACAGGGATCGGGACCTGACGATTCTGCGCCGCGGTGGCGATGATGTCGATCAGTCCTGGCCGAGCGGCGTGCTGTCCGGCGATGACGGCTGCGCCGGGCGTCGCCGTCGCGGCTTCGGCGGGCACGGCGTCGGGCCGTTCTGACGGGGGCAGAACCGGTTTGAAATGGACCGCGCGGTCGAGCACCGTGACGGCAGGGATGGGACTGGCCTGCATGGGACCGGAACCGGATCCGGCGAGCGGCCCCTGCGCTGATCCCGCCGCGCGCACCGGCGCGGAGCCGGGGCGGATCGCGGCGTCGGGGGCCGTCGGGCGAGGCGCCGGAGGGTCCCCGGTCGAGGGGCCGTCCGACGCGCCCGCGGGGTTGGAGGCGGCTGGCGCGCCGGCCGCCGGAAGGGCGGTGTTCAGGACGCTGGCCAGCGCCGTCGCGCCGGCGCCGGCCAGGTCGGCGGCGGGCTGCGCGGGTGCCGTACGCGCCGCGTCGGGGCGCCCCGGCGCGGCAGCGTCGCTCGGTGTCGCCGCGTCATCCCGGCCGTCGTCGGCCGAAGACGTGGAGGGCGCATCCGCGATCTTGCGCAGGACCGCGGCGAAGGTGCCGTCCTGGCCCCTGTCCGGCGGGTTCTGGATGTCGGTCTCCGGCAGGCGCCGCGCCAGCTCCCGATCGGGCTTCGGCGCGGGTCTCTGAACCGTGGCGGGGATCAGGGTCACGGGCTTGCCTTCCGGAGAAGCAGGTCGATCTGGTCGATCGTCGCTTGGGCCTTGGGGATCAGTCTGGCGGCGCCATCGGCGGGATCCGCCGAGGCCTGCGCCTGTCGCGATGGCGCGGCGTCGGTCGCCGCCGGCGCGCGGGTGCCAACGAGACCGCGCCCGATCTCCTCGGCCGTCGCAAGGGCTGTCTTGAGGAGGGGGATATCGCGGGCGGGAAGCTTGGACCGGTCGAGGGATTGCAACGTCCGCAGCCCGGGCTCGAAGGTCGCCAGGTCGACGATCTCGGCCGCCGCCCGGTAAAGGCGGCCCTGGGCCGCCTCCGGGCTCTCGGGCGCGCAGAGGGCGAGGGCCTCGTCGGCGGCCAGGCGCGCCGAGGCCGTCTTGCCCTCTTGGATCGCCGTACGGGCGATGAGCAGGTACAGGTCGCGCCGGCTCCCCGCCGCGAGTTCCCTGACGATCCTGTTGAGGGCCTCGAAGCGTGCCGTGTCCCGGCCGACATCGAACTGGGTCAACTGGTAAGCGAGGCGCTGGCTGAAATTGCCTGCATAGACCGAGTGCGGAAACCGGCGCAGATACTGGATCGTCAGCGCTTCGAACCGCTTCAGGTCACCGATCTGACCGAGGACGAAGACCTCGCGGCGCAGGGCGCCTTCCTCCGTGAGGGTCCCCGGCAGCAGCAGCCGCACGTGGTCCAGCAGGGCGATCGCCCGGACCGGATTCTCCGTCACGATGAGCGAGGCCTGCGCCAACCCGACCGCACCGGCCAGCGTCGGCGGCAGACCCGTTGTGTCGACATCCCTGAGGAGACGGTTCGCTTCCGCCTCCTGTCCTTCGACGTAGGCAAGAGCGCCACGGGCCAGCGTCGCCTCCGGGTCGCCCAGGCTGTCCAGCGCCGTCAGGCGACGCAGAATCGCCGGCCCCCCGCCGCTCAGCGAGAAGACGAGGGCGGCTCTGACATTGTGCCCATCGGCCCAGACGTCCGGCGGCGCATGAAGAAGCTCCGCGTTGATCCGTGCGATCAGCCGCGGCTGGCCTTCGTGGGCGGCCACAGAGCCGGACGCGACCTGGTCCTGGAGCAATTGCAGCGTCCGCACTGCGGCGACGGGACTGCCCGTCAGGCCCTGGCCCTGGGGTTCGACGGCCGCTGCGGCCGGCGCGGGCTCGCGGAGCGCGGGACGGTCCGTTGGCGGGCCGGCCGCGGGCGCCGGTTCCGCGAGGGCCGGATCCGCGAGCCCTGTGACGAGCGCACCGAGGGCGCCCAGCAGGATCCGCCTCATCTTGGAATGCCTTGGAGAAGGATCTCGATCCGCCGGTTCTCCAGCGCTTTGGGATCCGCCGCGTTGCGCGGCGTCCGGTCGGCCGCCCCCTCGACGCGCCAGATCCGGGACTCGTCGATGCCCGCGCGGGTCAGCATGTAGCATCCGATGTCATCCCCCGCAGACCACGAGACCGTCGATTCAGGGACCGGGAACGGGCACAGCGAGAGCCTGTTCGCCAAGATCGAGGCGCAGGCCGACGGTCCGCGGTCTCAGGACGAGCGCCTGGGCAACGGCCGCAACCTCGATTCCATCCTCCGGATCCCGGTCCTGATGCAGGTGGTCCTCGGATCGGCCACGATGCCGGTCGCCAACCTGATGAAGCTCGGGCGCGGGGCGATCGTGCCCCTGGACCATCGCGTGGGCGAGCCGGTGGACGTCGTCGTGAACGGCCGCGTCATCGCCCGGGGCGAAGTCGTCGTTGTCGAGGACGACAATTCCCGCTTCGGCGTGTCCCTCACCGAAATCGTCGGTCCCGCGGCGGCCGATTCCAACGGCTGAGGGGAAGCAGCGCCATGGCCGCAGGTTCCGTGACCAAAGCCGGTCGACGCGTCTTGACCCCTGCCGAGGAGGTCGCGGCCGTCCTCATCGCGATGAACAAGACGACGGCCGGCCGGCTGGTCAAGTATTTCGATCAGGCCGAGCTGAAGCAGATCACCCGTGCGGTTTCGCAGCTCGGCCCCGTCCCGAGGCCGCAGCTCGAGACGATCGTGGAGCAGCTGGCGGCCTTCTTCGCCGACGGTGCGAATCTGATCGGGACGGCCCGCGAGATGGAGAAGCTGCTGGAGGGCGTTCTGCCTCCGGAGCAGATCGCCGACATCATGGCCGATGTGCTCGGTGGGGGCGAGCGGTCGATCTGGGACCGGATCTCGAACGGCTCGGAGACGGCTCTTGCCACCTACCTGATCAAAGAGCATCCGCAGACCGCGGCCCTGATCCTGTCGAAGGTCAAGCCGGCCTGTGCCGCCAAGGTGATGGCCCAGCTCCCGGCGCCGATGCGCAACGGCGTCATGCGGCGGATGCTGACGTTCAAGCCGATCGTCGAGACCACGATGAAGATGATCGAGCAGACGATCCACGAGGACTTCATGATCAACCTCGCGCGCAACGCCGCGGCGGACACCCATTCGCGGATGGCCGACATCATCAACAAGATGGAGCGCCAGAGCATGGAGGAGGTGCTCGACAACCTCACCCAGTCGCGCCCGAAATCGGCGGAGATCCTGAAGAGCCTGCTCTTCACCTTCGACGACATCATCAACCTGACGCCGCGGGCGCGCACGACCCTGTTCGACCAGATCCCCCACGAGAAGGTCATCCTGGCGCTCAAGGGCACGAGCGGGCCCCTGCGCAACGTTGTGCTCAGCGCCCTGACGGCCCGCGCCCGGCGCTTGGTGGAGCACGAACTCGAGGGCGGCGAGCCGGCCTCGCAGCGGGACGTGCACGAGGCCCGCCGCGCGATCACCGATCAGGCGCTCGAGATGGCCGCCAGGGGCGAGGTCGAACTCAGCTCCGCCGATTCGGACGAGACCTACATCCGTTAGGGCCGAGGCCGGTCGCGCCGGATCGCGGCCGGCCCCGTATCCGCCTGCAACGCGTGCCCTGTCGGCGGGTCGGTCCGCCGCTCGGCGCAGAACGCCTGAGATCGGCCCGCCGCGATGTCGGACGACACGGAGAGCAAGACCGAGGCCGCGAGCGAGAAGAAGATCAGCGACGCGGTCGCCCAGGGCAATACCCCGTTCTCGCGCGAGGCCCCGGTCTTCGCGTCGATCCTGGGCCTCCTGATCTTCCTCGTGTTCGTGGTGCGGGATCAGGGCGCCCCGTTCGTGCGGCGGCTCACCCTGCTCCTCGCGCAGCCGCGCAACTTCAGCGTGGAGACCAGCCCGGACGCCGCGCGCCTCATCCATGCCCTGGCCCTGGAGATGGGCCGGTTCCTGCTGCCCATCCTCGTGATCCTGCTCGTCGCCGGGATCGCCGCCTCGATCTTTCAGAATGCGCCCCGCATCGTGGTCGATCGCATCCAGCCGCAATGGTCCCGCATCTCGCCCGCCAGCGGCTGGAAGCGGATCTTCAGCACGCAGGGGTTCGTCGAGTTCGGGAAGAGTCTCTTCAAGTTCCTGGCGATCGGCGGCATGGCCTTCATGGTTCTGCGCGCAGACCGGCACGAGATCGTGAACGTCATGTTTGTGGATCCGATCGGCCTGCCCGAGTTCCTGCTGACCCTGTCGGTCCGCCTGATCTCCGCCGTCAGCGTGGCGACCATCGCGCTGGTGGCGGGCGATCTGGTCTGGTCCCGCCTGCGCTGGCAGCGGGACCTGCGGATGTCGCGGCAGGAGCTGAAGGACGAGTTCAAGCAGCTCGAGGGCGACCCGGTGGTCAAGGCCCGCCTGCGCTCCCTGGCGCAGGACCGGCGGCGCAGGCAGATGATGGCCGCGGTCCCCGTGCCACGATGATCCTGGCCAATCCGACGCACTATGCGATCGCCCTGCGCTACGACCAGGGCGAGAACGACGCCCCCATGGTGCTGGCCAAGGGCAAGGACCTGATCGCCCTGCGCATCCGCGAGATCGCCGAGAAGCACGGCATCGAGGTCGTCGTCGACAAGGCCCTGACCCGGGCGATGTACGACCATGTCGAGGTCGACCGCGCCATCCCGGCGGACTTCTACCGGGCGGTGGCGAACCTCCTCGTCTACGTGATGACGCGCAAGCGGCGCTGAGGCGCGGCGCGCCGACGAAGCGGCGCGGTGCCGGACCGACCGTCCGCGGTCATCCGGCGTCGCGCCCCAAGCCTGTCGCCTGACGCCTCACGCCCCCCGGCGCTTGGCTTCCTCGCGCTTGGCCTCCCGGCGGAACCGGTGCAGCACGAACTCCGTGTAGCCGTTCGGCTGCTGCGCCCCCTCGAACACCAGGGCCTCCGCGGCGCGGAAGGCCGGGCCGTCGAAGCCCGGGGCCATGGGCCGGTAGGCCGGATCGCCCGCGTTCTGGCGGTCGACGACCGCCGCCATCCGCCGCAGCGCCGCGGCGACCTGCGCCCGGTCGACGATCCCGTGGCGCAGCCAGTTGGCGATGTGCTGGCTGGAGATCCGCAGGGTGGCGCGGTCCTCCATCAGGCCGACCTCGTGGATGTCCGGCACCTTGGAGCAGCCGACGCCCTGGTCGACCCAGCGGACCACGTAGCCCAGGATCCCCTGGCAGTTGTTGTCGAGTTCCTCCCGCACCGCCTCCGGCGCGAAGGCGCCCTCGGCGAGCGGCAGGGTCAGCATGGCCGCCCGGGTGGCGGGCGCCCGGCCGGCGAGGTCCGCCTGGCGGGCGCGGACATCCGTCCGATGGTAGTGCAGAGCGTGGAGCGTGGCGGCCGTCGGGGACGGGACCCAGGCGGTGTTGGCGCCGGCCTCCGGATGGGCGCCCTTGGCCTCCAGCATCGCCGCCATCCGGTCGGGGGCGGCCCACATGCCCTTGCCGATCTGCGCGTGGCCCGGCAGGCCGCAGGCGAGGCCGGCATCGACGTTGCCGTCCTCGTAGGCCTGGATCCAGGCGGTCGCCTTCATGGAATCCTTGCGGACCACCGGGCCGGCCTCCAGGGAGGTGTGGATCTCGTCGCCGGTCCGGTCGAGGAAGCCGGTGTTGATGAAGAACAGCCGGTCGGAGGCCGCGGCGATCGCCGCCTTGAGGTTCAGCGTCGTGCGCCGCTCCTCGTCCATCACGCCGATCTTGAGGGTCCGCGGCGCGAGGCCGACGAGGGCCTCGACGCGCCCGAACAGCGCCACCGCGAAGGCGACCTCGTCGGGGCCGTGCAGCTTCGGCTTGACCATGTAGACCGAGCCGGTCCGGCTGTTGCGCAGGGCGCCGCTGCCGTTCAGGTCGTGCAGGGCGATGACCGCGGTCACCGCCGCGTCGAGGATCGTCTCGGGGATCTCGGCGCCGTCGAGGGTCACGGCGTCGGTGTCCATGTGGTGGCCGACGTGCCGGACCAGCATCAGCGACCGCCCCGGCAGGGTCAGGCGTCCGCCGCCGGGGGCCGTGTAGGTACGGTCCGCGGCGAGCCGCCGCTCGACCGTGCGCCCGCCCTTGGACAGGGTGGCGACGAGGTCGCCGCGCATCAGGCCGAGCCAGCTGCGGTAGACCGCGACCTTGTCGGCCGCGTCCACGGCGGCGACGGAATCCTCCATGTCCATGATGGTCGAGAGGGCGGATTCCAGCACCACGTCGGCGATGCCGGCCGGGTCGGTGCGGCCGATCGGGCTCGTCCGGTCGAGGACGATCTCGATGTGCAGGCCGTTGTGGCGCAGGAGGAGCGCGGTCGGCGCCGGGGCCTCGCCGGTGAAGCCCGCGAACGCGGCCCCGCCCGTCAGGCTGGCGCTCCGGCCGGCGCCGAGATCGACGGCGAGGCGGCCCTCCGCCACGGCGAAGCCCACGGCATCGGCCCAGGAGCCGACGCTGAGCGGCGCGGTGGCGTCAAGGAACGCCTTGGTCCTGGCCACCACCGCGGCGCCCCGGGCCGGGTTGAAGCCGTTGCCGGCGGCGAGGTCGCCATCCTGCGGGATCGCGTCGGTGCCGTAGAGGGCGTCGTAGAGGCTGCCCCAGCGGGCATTGGCGGCGTTGAGCGCGTAGCGGGCGTTGGAGATCGGCACGACGAGCTGCGGGCCGGCGATGGCGGCGATCTCGGCGTCGACGTTCCCGGTGGTTACCCGCACGGTCTCGGGCTCCGGCTGCAGGTAGCCGATCCGGGTCAGGTAGGCCGCGTAGGCGGCCGGGTCGTGCGGCTGGCCGCGATGGTCGCGGTGCCAGGAATCGATGTCGGCCTGGAGGCCGTCGCGCCGGTCGAGCAGCGCCCGGTTGTGCGGTGCGAGATCCCGGACGAGGGCCTCGAAGCCCGACCAGAACGTGTCGGCCGAAAGGCCCGTCCCGGGCAGCGCCTCCTCGGACAGGAAGGTGCGGAGTTCCTCGGCGACGATGAGACCCGACATGGCGGCTCCTTCAGCTGTGGACGGCCCGACCGTCAGAAAAATTCGGACGGCGGGTGAAATTTTTTGAGGTGTCCACCGATAGACCCCTTGGCACCCGCGAGAAAGGCGGCAAAAGGGATTTGATTTTTTCCGCAGCGTTGAGAATGCACGACCAGAGCGACCTGGAGATCTTCGCCCGGGTGGTCCGCACCGGCAGCCTCACGCAGGCCGGGTCGGAGCTCGGCCTGTCGGTGGCGGTGGTCTCGAAGCGGCTGAAGCGGCTGGAGCAGCGCCTCGCCGTGCGCCTGCTGCACCGCACCACCCGGCGGGTGGCCCCGACCGATGTCGGCGCGGCGTTCTTCCAGCGGATCGCCCCGATCGTCGACGCCATCGCGGAGGCCGAGAGCCTCGTGTCGCAGACGGCGACCCGGGCGCGGGGGACCCTACGGGTGACGGCGCCGAGCTCCTTCGGGCGGCTGCACATCGTCCCGCACCTGCGGGCCTTCTTCGCCCTCCACCCCGACCTCGTGCTGAACCTGGAGCTGAGCGACGATTTCGAATCGATCGTCGAGCGCGGCTACGACCTCGCCATCCGGGTGGGGGCGCTGGAGAGTTCGGGGCTGACGGCGGTGCGCCTCGCCCCGGTGCGGCGGGTCCTCTGCGCGCGGCCGGGCTACCTCGACGCGGCGGGGCGCCCGGAGACCCTCGACGCCCTGCGCGGCCATGTCTGCCTCGCCACCGAGAACCAGAATCCCTGGCGGCTCATCGGGCCGGAGGGTCCCTGCACGGTCAGCGCGTCGGGTCCCCTGCGCACCCATTCCAACGAGGTGGTACGCGAGGCGGTGATCGGCGGCCTCGGGATCGCGCTGCGCTCCACCTGGGACGTGCACGCGGAGCTGCGCGACGGCCTGCTGGAGGTGGTCCTGCCCGCCTACACGGCCGCGGCCTCGGCGGGGATCTTCGCGGTCTATCCGAGCCGGGCCTTCGTGCCCGCCAAGACCCGGGCGTTCATCGCGTTCTTCCGGCAGATCTACCGGTCGAGCGGGGCCTGGGCGGAGGGGTGAGCGGGCGGACCGATCCGGTCAGGCGGGGCGGGGCCGCGACGCCACCGGCCCCGCGCCCGCACCGGAGAAGAGGGGCACACATCCGGGTCGGGCACGGGCGCGGGCGGCGGAGCGCGACGCGCCCCTCTCCCGTGCGGGAGAGGGTTGGGGTGAGGGTCGAGAACCTTCAGGATGGAGCACGAGGTCGGCAGGCGGGCGCGTAGCGCAGTCTGCGGATGCCGCACATCCCTAAACCTGTCTCTCGCCCGACGGATCTCGGGCCTGCCCGAGATCCGCACCGGGGAGCCCGAGCCGGGCAAGCCCGGCTCGGGTGGAGCGGGGACCCGCGCGCCGTCCCCGAGCCGCCGGCGTCGAGCCCGCCGGCCCGCACGGCTCTGCGGGGCCGGGTCGTCACCCCGCTGCGAAGAAATCCGGATCCGTGCGCGCCAGCATCCGCTTGAACGCCGCCCACTCGCTGTCGGGCGCCCCCTGGACCACGACGCGGTCGTAGCCGGCGGCGTATTGCCCGGCGGTCTTGGCGGCGACGGCGGCCGACGGCCGGATCACCGGGGCGCCCGCCGCCTGGAGCGCCAGCTGCGCCCGGCACGAGCGCTCCATGTTGTGCATCAGCCGGAACGCCTCCCCGACCGTGCGCCCGCAGGTCAGCAGCCCGTGGTTGCGCAGCACCATCACGGGCTTGTCGCCCAGATCGGCCACCAGCCGCTGCCGCTCGTCGAGGTCGAGGGCGATGCCCTCGTAGGCGTGGTAGGCGAGGCGCCCCGCGAACTGCATCGACCACTGGTTCAGGGGCAGGAGCCCCTCCTCCTGGCAGGAGACCGCGACCCCCGCCACCGTGTGGGTGTGCAGCACGCAGACCGCGTCGTGGCACGCCGCGTGGATGGCGCTGTGGATCGTGAACCCGGCCGGGTTGATGCCGAGCCCCATCGGATCCTCGATCACGCGCCCGTCGATATCCACGGTGACGAGGTTGGCCGGCGTCACCTCCTCGAAGCGCAACCCGTAGGGGTTGATGAGGAACCGGTGCCCGCCCCCGGGGAGCCGCGCCGAGATGTGGGTGTAGATGCTGTCGTCGAGGCCCAGCCGATGGATCAGCCGGTAGGCCGCCGCGAGGTCGACGCGCATCGCCTGGACCGCCTCCCGATCCCCTCCGCCGGGCTCCGCGTCCCGGTCCGCGACGATCGACTGCGTGGCTGCGCTCATGCGACGGCTCCCTGCCGGCCGGTTCGATCGGGATCGCCGCCCGGCGCGGGCGGTCCCGGTCCCCCGGCGCGGCCGAGCCCCAGGGGCGCGGATCGGGCCGGGAACGTCGGCAGGGTGCACCACGGGACGCCGTCCGGCAATGCGCCGGACCGGGAGAGCCGGCGCCGCGCCCCGGGGCGGGCGGCCCCCTCCTCCCGCCCGCGCCCTCGTCCTGCGGCTCGACGGGAGCCTGTGGCGTCCAATGTGCGGGCTTGTGAGAGCGCCGCCGCATCTTGACAATGTTCCTATTTTGTGCTCCAAGTCCCCCACCTGCCGTGACGCGCCGTGAGGCGCCTCGGGGCGTCAGTCCGGTCAGCCGCCGGACCGGTGGCGGCGGGACGGTGCCTGCGTCTGCCGTCGGCTGCGGCAGCCCCGGGCGCGGGACTCGACATGCCCCCGGCTCGGGCTGGGCGGCGGCCGGCGGAGGAAATGCCGCGGGCCGTTCAGGGCCGATCCGCGACCCTGTCCTGGGCGGTGTGGTGGTCAGACGGCGCCCTCCATCACGAGGGGGCGTGCGACGAAGGCTCGCTCGGAAGCGTCGGGGGGCGATCCGCACCCTGGAACGACTTAGCGTCATTCGAGCCCCCGCGTGACGGACACCGGACGCACGAACGGACGCGGACGGACACCGGCCTGCCGGTGCGCGCGCCGCGTCCGCGGGACGCCGGGAAGCCGGCTTTGAGCAACGTTGCGTTCGGGCTTCGCGGCGTCCCGCGTCACCCCGGAGGCGGGTGGGGCCACGGATTTCGTCATGCCCCCGGCGGTGCGCCGCGCGGGGCCGCTTCTCTGTGTCCCGGGCCAAGGGAGTCCCGGGCCAAGGGAGTCCCGGGCCAAGGGAGTCCCGGGCCAAGGGAGTCCCGGGCCAAGGGAGTCCCGGGCCAAGGGAGTCCCGAACCACGGGACGGCCGGGTCCCGCCCGGATCCCGGGGCGGCGTCGGACGGGCACGCCGCCCCGTGTCAGGCCGCCAGGGCGGCCTCGACCCCGGCCCCGATCGCCAGGAGGCGGCGGTCCTGCCCGTGCCGGGCCAGCAGCATCAGCCCCGCCGGCCGGGCGAGCCCGGGCATCGGCAGGGACAGGCCGGCGAGGTCGAAGAAGTTGCCGAAGGCCGTGTTGCGCAGCATCAGCCGGTTCATCGCCAGGAAGGCCGCGTCGTCGGCCTGGAGCGGCGCGGTCAGCGGCGCCGTGGCGGCGGTCGCCGGCAGGGCCAGCACGTCGAGGGGCGCGAGCCGCCGGTCGAGGGCCGCGATCAGCTCGGCCCGGCGGCGCATCGTCCGGACGTAGCGCGCGGCCGGCGCCGACCGGCCGGCGGCGATCCGGCGGTGGACGCGCGGGTCGTAGCGGGAGGCCTCGCTGTCCAGCCAGTCGGCATGGATCGCCGCCGCCTCGATCGCCGCGATGGAGCCGTCCGGCAGGGCCGCGTCCATGGCGGCCAGGAGATCGTCGATCGGGTGATCGACGACCCGGGCGCCGGTCCGGGACAGGAGCGCCAGCACCCGCTCGAAGGCCTCGGCCACGCAGGGCTCCGTCTCGGTGAACATCAGGCCCCGGGGCACGCCGATCCGCAGGCCGGCGAGGGGGAACGCCTCCAGCGGTGCGGGCTCCGCGCCGGCCATCACGGCGTCGGCCGCCGCGCACTCCGCCACGGTCCGGGCGAGCGGGCCGAGGGAATCGAGGGAGAACGACAGGGGGAAGGCCCCCTCCAGGGGCACCCGCCGGGCGGTGGGCTTGAAGCCGACCACGCCGTTCAGGGAGGCGGGGATCCGCACGGAGCCGCCCGTGTCCGAGCCAATCGCGATGTCGCTCGTCCCCTGCCCCACCGAGACCCCGGCGCCGGAGGACGAGCCCCCCGGGATGCGCGCCGGATCGGCGGCGTTGCCGGGGGTGCCGTAATGCGGGTTGAGCCCGAGCCCCGAGAAGGCGAACTCGGACATGTTGGTCTTGCCCAGGATCACGGCCCCGGCCCGGCGCAGGCGGGCGACCACCGGGGCGTCGGCCCCGGCCGGGGCGGCGTCCGCCAGGAGGACCGAGCCGGCGCGCGTCGTCTCGCCCGCCACGTCGAACAGGTCCTTGATCGACACGATCGCGCCGTCGAGCGGCCCGAGCGCGACGCCGTCCCGGCGGCGGGCCTCGGCGGCCTCCGCCGCCGCGCGGGCGCCGTCCCGGTAGAGGCGGGTGAAGACCGCCGGATCGCCGGCCTCGATCCGCGCCAGGCGTTCCTCGACGATCTCGCGTATGCTCATGACCCTCACCGCATCCTCGTCCCGCACCCCCATGCAAGGCGGGGACCCGCCTCAGACCGTGCCGGGATAGGCACCGCCGTCCATCAGGAGATTCTGGCCGGTGATGAACCCGGCCTGCCGGCTGCACAGGAACGCGCAGGCGGCCCCGAACTCCTCCGGCTCGCCGAAGCGGCCGGCGGGATTGTCGCGGGCGCGGGCCTCCAGGAACGCCTCCACGGTCGTGCCGGCCTTGGCGGCGCCCGCGGCGGCGTTGCTGCGGATCCGGTCGGTGTCGAAGGGGCCGGGCAGCAGGTTGTTGATCGTCACGCCGTGCCGCACCGTCTGCCGCGCGAGGCCGGCCACGAACCCCGTCAACCCCGAGCGGGCGCCGTTCGACAGGCCGAGATGCGCGATCGGCGCCTTCACGGCGCCGGAGGTGATGTTGACGATCCGGCCGAAGCCGCGGGCGATCATGCCGTCGACGGTCGCCTGGATCAGCGCGATCGGCGCCAGCATGTTGGCGTCGAGCGCCCGGATCCAGGCGTCGCGGTCCCACTCGCGGAAATCGCCCGGGGGCGGGCCGCCGGCATTGTTGACCAGGATGTCGGGCTCGGGGCAGGCGGCGAGCGCGGCGGCCCGGCCGGCCTCGGTGGCGATGTCCCCCGCCACGGCGGTGACCGTGGCGCCGGTCTCGCTGCGGATCTCCGCGGCGGTCCGCTCCAGGATCTCCGCGGTCCGGGCGGTGATCGTCACCGCGACGCCCTCCCGGGCCAGCGCCAGCGCGCAGCCCTTGCCCAGCCCCTTGCTCGCCGCGCAGACGAGCGCCCGGCGCCCGCTCAAGCCGAGATCCATGTGCGCCTTCCCCGAATTGGCCCTCGCCGCGAGCGCGTCCGGGTCCTCATAGCGCGCCGGACGCGGTCCCCGAAAGCAGCCCCGGCGCGCCCGGACGGGGTGGGGCGCTCACCACGTGCGCAGGTCGCGGGCGCCGCGCACGTCCGGACGCTCCTCCCGCTCGGGGGCGACGAACCCCGCCCACAACAGGGCCATCGCCGCGGTCAGAAGCGGAAGGGACGTGCTGAGGACGAGGCTGAGGGTCACGGCGAGCCTGCCACGCGGAAGACGCAAGGACGAGATCCTCACTCTCTGGCCTGAGAATTGTTTTCGCAGGATTAAGCTGCACGGTCGGACTGCAAAGGTCGGGGTCGAAATCACAAGAGATCCGCACCGTCCGAGCCGCGGCCATCCGGGCCGGCGCGGCGCCGGTGGCGGCCGCCCTTCATCGGGGCGTTGCACGGCAGCGGTAGGACGCAGCGCCCTGGATCCTCGGGGCGATCCTTGTGGCGACCCGCAGGGCGATCCATGGGAAGGACTGACCGGATGCCGGCCCGCTACTGCGTCAACCCGCGCGATCCCCAGGCCGGTGAGACCGTCCGCGTGACCTATGCCGAGGGTCGGCCGCTCCCCGGGATCCTGTCAGCGGTCGACCGCGGCGGATGCGACCTGTTGCCGGGCCTGTCCGACGCCTGCATCCGGATCCTGCAGCTCGAGATCGCGGTCTATCACGGCGCCATCGAGCCCTATGGCTGGGCGCAGCACGCGGTCGACGTCATGGCCGCGCCGGCGGCGGCGTAGCCCGGCGGCCCTCGCCGGCGCCGGCCCGCTCAGGCCTGGCCCGGCTCCCGGGATAGGGCACCGAACTCGGTGACCATGCACTCGTGCATGCGGCGCAGCCAGGCGCGTGCCTCGGTCCGCTGGGCCTCCGCCCGGTCGGCCCGCTCCCCGGCCGCGCGGGCCTCGGCCTCGGCGTGCTCGGCCCGTTCGAGGGCCGCCCGCAGCAGCGTCTCGGCGTGGCGGGCGCGCTCCTCCGCCGCGCGGATCGCCGCCTCGGCCGCGCGCACCGAACCCTGCGCCTCCCGGACCGAGTCGCGGGCCTGCGCCTGCAGGGTGCGGACCCGCACCGCCACGCCGCGCACGGCGGCCAGGGAGGTCGTCCAGTCGTCCTCATCCGACGGGATGGCGGGGGCGGCCGCAGCGGCCCCGGCGAACAGCGCCACGACCCGGTCGATCGGAGCGGCATCGCCGTCGCGAGGCCCCACCGGATGGGCCAGGGGGACGTCTCCGTCAGGTCGGCCCGCGCCCGTGCTGCGATGCTCATGCCGCCGCCTGATCGGTGAGATCCGAGAACTCGGACAGGATCGCCTGCTGGACGCGTTCGAGCCACTCCTCGGCCTGCCGCGCCCGGTCCTCGGCGGTGCTGGCGCGGGCCTCGGCAGCCTTCGCGCGCTCCTCGGCGGCGATGATCTGCGCCTCGGCGCGCACCTGCGCGTCGCGAGCCTGCATCTCGGCCATCCGGGCACGCTCGTTGGACGTGTTGATCTCGGCCCGGACCTGCTCCAGCACGTGCTCGATACGCTCTTCCCGCTCGCGGGCCTGCGCCTCGATCACCCGCGCCTGACGGGCCGCGGCCTGCACCCGGTGGATCAGCGCGTCCCAGTCCTGCGACGAGGCGGGCGGCTTCGGAAACTCGGTCCGGGCGTGCATCGACGAGACGACGCGTAGGACGCTGCCGAGATTGGCTTCGGGCGTGGCGCCGGCTTCGCGCGGGCTCTTGTCGGCGGGCCGGAACCGAGGGTCGTTCAGAAGCCTCTGCAGCTCGCTCACGGATCCTCCACTCCCTGTCGACGCAATCCTGATCCGACTAAACTGTTTAGAGGGGTTAACAAATAGTTAAACGATCCGCGGGACGTCGGTGGAATCTTAACACGGTGCGTCCGGCGCGGCGCATCCGCGATCGCGCGGGCTGCGCCGGCACACGGGCGGGCGCCGTCGGCCCGGTGCGTGGCCGGATGGGCCGCGGTTCTCAGTCTGGGGCTGAGGGCGCGTTGCGACCGCCGCGGGTTCGCATAGGGCGCCGGCTGGGCTCGGTCGGTCCGACGCGATGCGGCCCGTGCTCGCCCGCACGCAGGCGCGTCCGCCACGGTCATATCTATCCATCCTCACTTCGTGGCACCCGAGGAGGTGCGCCATGACCGCTCCGCAAGTCATCGCAACGATCTTCTTCCTGATCTCGGTCGGATCGGCGACCGCCTTGGCCATCATGGCGGCCGCCTCGGCCCTGCTGGACATGTCGGCCGAGGCCCGTGACCGCGCGGGCCGCTCTGGACGGGGCTCCCGCAGGCCGTCCGGTGCGACCGGGTGCCCGACGGGGGTGCCCTCGCTATAGGATCCCGGTCCGGACGGCCGGGTCGGGCAGGAAGCCGGCGGGAGCCCATCGCCTTGACCATCGTCGAGATCCACCGGTCGCGCTGGAGGGTGGCCGGGCTGTTCGCGGGGGCCTGCGCGTTCGTCGCCGCTAGCCTCTGGCTGATCGGCGACCCGCCAGGAACCGGTGGCTCCGCGGTGGCGACCGGGAGGTTCACCGCCTGCGTGGCGTATGTCGGCCTCGGTGTCTTCGGCCTCTGCGCGGCCCTCGTGGTCCCGATGCTGTTCCAGCGCGGCCCGGTGGTCTCGGTGGGGCCACGCGGGATCTTCGATCGGAGGCTCTCGACCGACTGGATTCCCTGGACGGCCATTCGCGGCATCGCGACGGTGGCGATCCGGCGTCAGCGCATGATCGCGCTCGAGGTCGATCCCCGCGTCGATGCGTCCCTTCCCTGGACGAGCCGCGCGCGGCGCGTCGCGCGGCTGAACCGGGTCCTCGGCGATCATCGATACTGGATGGCGGCCATCGACCTGCGCGGCGGTTTTCCGGCGCTGTCCGCTGCGGTCGAACGCGGCTGGTCCGATCGGAGCGGCGGACTCCGGTGAGGCGACCCGGATCGGTCAGGGTCCAGGCTGTCTTCGACCGGAGGGGACGGACCGGTTCAGGTTCGCCGAACCTGAGGGAACGCGGAACGGGACCGCTACCGGTCCGAAAATTTATCCAGCTTCAATAGGCTAGATGGTGGGCGCGACAGGGATCGAACCTGTGAGCCCTCCCCTGTCAACGTCGTTCCCTAAACTGAACATGTTGACATCATAGACCTTCTTCTGCGCGCCCTGAGGCGGGAATGCCCCGATGTTCGACGCACGTTCACGGTTTCGGGGTTTGCCGAACGGGGTGAACGACCTGACACGCGCCGCTCCGGGCGCGATCTGCTCCAGACCCCCATCCCGCTCCAGGCTCGCGGCGGCGCCGCGAAGGTAATTCGATGAGAACCCGGCGTACATTCGACGCGCGGTCGCGACGTTTTCGTGGCCCGGGTACGAACGGATCTCCTCTGCCTTTCGACGCTGACCCAGAAGCTGAGGACGCACGCTCCCTGCGCGTCGAAGTCCTTCGCCGTCCGGATCCCCCCGCCGTTGGCGAAGACGATGCCGCCGCGCGGGTGCAACTCGATCAGCCAGACGGCGATGTACTGTGATCCGCCGAGCTTGCTGCATGGGCGCGTGCGCATGCCGGTGTAGAGCTGGACCCGCTCGCCTGATCGGGGATGCCGCGACCGGCGTAGGCGCTCGGTTCGGATGGTCTGCGTCTTGATGTTTGCCAAAATCGATGCGGCGAAGCAAGATTTGAACCTGTCGGCTGTCATAATGCCGGCCGTTTCACAATGAGAAAATCTGTCATTCTTGAAGATTGCGAGCGCTGGATTTGAATGAATATGTTTCTTTCGGTATCGAGAAAATGTCGATTGCTCCGATACGTCGAAGATTGATTTATAAAATCATTAGATCATGATTTGTATATTCTGGCCTGCCGGAAGTTGCTGCGGGGGGTATTCGTGAGCGATCTCAGAAAGCAATGGCGCGTCGAGACGTCTGCTATGGTCGAAATATTGCCAGCATATGGACCGCCAATACCATGCCATTTGGCGGATTTGTCTCCAAGCGGAGCGCGCTTGGAGGTGAACAGCGTGTTCGGGATTCCAGACGTATTTCAAATCAGATTTATGACGACGGATGAAATACTATGGGCTCGCGTAGTCTGGCGGCGTCCCAAGCAACTCGGATTGATTTTCGTCCAAGACACGGCACTTGCCAGCTGACGTCGGGATCAAGCGGATTGCTTGATCATTCACCGACGGCCCACCTCTCCGCCGAGCAGATCGCATGTCCCGCGCTCGGCATCTGCATCGGCCTCCGCAGCCGATGGCCAGCACGCGCGACACACGCGCCTCGACCTCTCCGAGGAGCGCGCGCACGGCCTCTTCGTCCATCGCGATCTGCGCCTCGTCGCGGGGGCGCCGCTTGACCTGCAGCCGCAGGGCCAGCGGCACGCTCGGATGCCACGAGGCGCAGTCGCACCACGCCCCGCCCGTGCAGGCCATCCGCCAGCGCATCTGCGGCCGATGACCCTTCGGGATCTCGCCAGACAGCAGCGTCTCCAGATGCTCGCGCAGCGTCGGGCACTTGAGCTCGACGAGGCCGTCCGCGCCGACGAGGCGATCCAGGCTTGCTCCGGCCATAACGATCGTGGGGTGCTGGACGAATCCGACCTGCGCGGTGTCGACGCCGTACAGGAACTCGTACGCGTCGCAGGCTGGCGGTTCCCGTTCCGAACCCTCGAGCATCGCAGCGGTGAGAGGGTGTTGCGTCGCGAGGCCCGTCAGGCGCTCACCCGCGAGTTCCATCAGGGAGCGCTCGCGCTCAGCGGTCGGCTTGCCGTCACCGTGCCCGGTCCGCTCGTCGGCGCCGCGGCGACCCTGACGAACCTCGCGCTCTGCGGAACGCTTGATCAGCTGGTGATCAACGGCGGCGGCAACGTCGCGTCGATCGCCTTCACCGACGGCAGCCTGTGGTCCAAGTGGTCGTTCGGGCGGGACCCCCGGCGGCGCCCTGATGGTCTACGACGCGGTCAGGGCGCGCAACCCGATCGTGCTCGCCCCGAACAGCCCGGTGGCCTTCCCCGCCCCGATCACGGCGCGATGTGGGACCGGCCGGCCGCGATCCTCACCCGGCGCCAGGGCGAGCGCGACCAGGCGGCGCTGCCCGCCTACGGCGCCGTCTCCGCTCGCCGGGGCGATCCCGAACCGGTGCGGACGCCGGACGGCGTGGTCCCGGCCGCGCCGGCGCGGCCCGATCCGGTGGCGCCGATGACCGGCACGCCAGTCATCAGTCCCGAATCCTGGTGGCTGCGGCTGCGCGGCGGGATCCGCCACAACATGCAGAAAGGCGCCTGACTATGGGGTTCCTTGCCCTCCTCCCGGCTTTGCTCGGTGCCGTCGGCCCGATCCTGGCGAAGGTGCTGCCCGACGAGGGCGAGCGGCTGCAGGTGCAGCGGGCGCTGATCGAGCAGCAGGCCGATCTGGGCCGCGCCATGGCCGAGGTGATGAAGGGCTCACTCAGACCCACGGCAACGCCGCGCAGGGGCCTCATTTTGCACCGAAGCGCAGTAACGTTCTCAGTGGATCCGCTCGTTCTCAAAACGCGAGTCGCGGATCTGGGAAGCCCGCCCGATCCACCGGTGCGGGCTTTCTTGGTTCGGCCCTACGCCTTCATCTCTGCGAGCATTGTGGCACCCTCGGTCAGAAAGAACGCCTTGATCTTCGGGTTGCGGACCCGTAGGGCGCAGTGTCTCGCGATCTCGCTCATGAACCGATTTTTTGGGTTCTTGAGGAGATCGGCCAAATACGTCTGCGCCTCAGCCTCGGTATCAATAGTTAAACGTTGAGTGTCCACGGCGCACCTCCGCTTTGACCTGCCTGGTCCGCTGGCGCGGGCTCTTCATGCCCTGCCAACCGACCGACGCGCAATGAATTCGCGGGAAGCGCCTCTAGCGCATGGCCTGCAAATCGATGATGGGGCCGCCAATGTCGAAGAAATCGTCTTCGTCAAGATCTGCCAACTCGACCGCTTCCTGTCGGCGCTGAAGCGGCACGAAGGCAGAGATCATCCCGAGACACATCGCCCCCGCGACCAAGGCGGCCAATAAAGCAAGGGTCATGGATGCCACCGGTAGCCGGGATGAGACCCGGATGGTGAGCCGGTGAGCTTAAGTTTCGGTTTCGCCGGGTTGGACTGCGACGGTCTCTGCACGCCAGCCTGCGCTCGAGCCGCGTTGCGTAACGGCTCATCGCCGGTGAAATCAGGCGCTCCTCCAACTCCAAGGTGGAGGAGCCTCTGCCCGCGGTTCAGTGCATACCTTTGCGCCGTTCCAGTATTTCCTGTTCAGCAAGCTTGCGTCCGAGTGCCATCAGCAGCGCATCTGCATAAGCCTTCAACTTTGGGTCTAGTAGATCGACGATCAATTTCTGGGCATTGATGGCGTGGTGAGCCGCCCGGTCCAGTGACGTTTCAATGGGATCCGGTTCGACCTGATTGAATGTCCCTTCCTTCATCCTCAGGCGCGTGATGTCGACAAGGATGCCGCTGCCGCCCACGGGGTGACCAGCGTGATCCCTGGTAAATCGGCCTCGTGACAGAACCCAACGTGTCTGCCCATCAGCCGAGACGACTCGATACTCATTCAGGTAGGTGGCGCCTTCTTGAGCGCTACGGCGGATCACCGCGAGGACACGTTCTCGATCATCAACGTGAACGCTGTCGATGATTGCCGACAGCGGAACGCTGTCCTCAGGACTGTCCGGATCGATGTTGAACAGCAGCGCCACGAAACCGTCGACGCGCGCCCGATCGGTGGCAGCATCCCATTCCCAACGACCGACTACGTCGAGGGCATCGAGCGCTGACTGAAACGCCTCACGACAAGTTCGACCACTGAGGAAGCTGGGCTTCGGCACGCGGCACCGCCTTCGCTACGAGTTCACATCCGCGTGAACGATCGCATATTACAACTCTCACGAGCAAGCTTTGCGCTGCCGCAACCGCTGCGCACTGCGCACAAGCCAATAGGATGCCGTTTGGCTGAGCCGTGGATTAATGGCGCATCGTGCGCCCCTTCGGAGGCACATGGGATCCAAGGAGCCCCTCGTTCGCGGGCATTCGTCGGTTGGACTGCATGCGGATGAGCCCCACAGGCATTCGGTCACTCGGGGAGCGAGCACGCAACGGCTTCTAAAGCGGATCGCCGACGCAATACAGGTTTCTCCGGGCATGTTCTACAGTCCGCCGGACGCGGTCGACGCAGCAATATCCTCCAAGGCCGAATCTACGACCTCAGGCGTAGGCGAAACTGAAAGCGCGGAACTGCTGGCAGCCTTCAACCGCATTGGAGATCCCGAAGAACGGCTTCAGGTTCTGCTGTTCGTGCAGAAAGCGGCTGACAAGGCGTGTCCGTCATCGCGCTCCCCCGTCCCCTGAGCAGGTCGGGTCCGGAGCGAGTGGATGCCCTGTGTGGCTGCGCGGC
Organism: Methylobacterium phyllosphaerae; assembly: GCA_050632685.1. Lineage (GTDB taxonomy): Bacteria > Pseudomonadota > Alphaproteobacteria > Rhizobiales > Beijerinckiaceae > Methylobacterium > Methylobacterium phyllosphaerae_A. The sequence continues at coordinate 181,982 of JBOEFT010000002.1, read as the reverse complement.
CTATTCGATTGCCAGACCGTCGGACATGATCCGGCAAGTCGGCGTCCATCCAAAACTTGCGAAGCGAAGGTGGAGAGCGTGTGGTACGCACTCCGCTTTAGAGCGGCGCAACGGCTCGACCGTAATCCGATCAAGCGCTACCCGATGGGCCATGATCGAATCTCGATCCTCGGAACCTGTGCCCCGGAGCAGCGCGTATCTTTTGCGCGCTGCTGGGCGCGTCCCGGATGCCCGCGGAATCTAAAACACGCTTTCCGGATGTCTGCGCGCCATCAAGAAGCGGTCGAATAGCTCTCAGTGCTGCACCGCCTCTATGTCGTCCTCATAGATCGAGTCCGGCTGGCAGGCGAGACATTGCATCACAGGATGTCCCAGAGCCAAGCCGCGGTCATCATGGCAACGCTTCCGCATACCAACGCGACTACGATGTAGCGGTGCGGGCGGTCGTAAAGATTGCTCGGCATCGACGGGTGCTCGCAAAAACACGGCCCTTGATGACCATAGACAGCATTCGTCCGCCAGCGATAAAAATGGACGATTCGTCAATTCAGAATTTGCGTGATCCACAGGCCACAGCGGTCCAAGGTCAATCGCCGTGATCGGTCGCGATTCCGCCGAGGATCAAAATGGCGACGACAGCGATTGCGAATGCCGCTGCAACGAGGATAGTGCGCATCTGGCTACTCGGTATCAGCCGACGGACGTCATACTCACTTCACCAGTCCTTCGCTTTCAGATCCTCGGCGAGGCTTCGCGTATCGCTTCCAGATTGAATAGCTTCGGATCGGCTCTGTCGGCGATCACGGCGCAGGCTCCTGCAACGGCTTGCCCTTGTCGACGACATAAACCGACATGATTCTGATTGGCCGATCGCCGACCACCGTATAACCCGCATGCGGTACGCCGCGCTGGTTGATGCCGTGCTCACCGGCAGCCCGCTCTCTCGGCTCCTTGCCGGGAACCTGAACTCTGCCGCCTTCCAGAACGTAGAAAGCTTCTTCGCCGTTGTGGAAATGCCGAGGTGAGGTGGCGCCCGGTGGAAACTCCACCAACTGCATGACGATCTCTTTGGTGTCGTCGCCAGATACCGGCGAGCGGCTGAGTTCGGTGCGTTTGATTTCTTGCGCCATGGCTGGGCCTCCAGCGGGGACCCCCGCGGCCCCGAAGGCAAGCGCGAAGCCAAGGCTTGCGAACTGTCGCATGCAGATCATCCTTCCTTTGGACTGAGCATGGCACGGTGGAAATCGAACTGGAATGTACGCATCGTTCCGCGGAGCTCGAATAGCTCGTCCCCAGCCATTCCTGAGCCGCGCCCCCTGCCCCCCCCGCCGGCCTCCTCAACGAGGATGAAGATGTCGGCGTGTAGGTAGCGCCTCGCCAACTCCATGCTCCTATCGCGGCAGCATGCTGGACCTTCCGTCCGCCGTCGTCTCTCGGTGCGACCAGGTCGAGCGTCTGTCCGAGTCCGCCTCGCCCGTGTCTCGGCAGGCGCTAGCTCCGTTTGCGGCAGATCAACACCCTGCCACAAACAGTTCGTCACGGTGGAACGGCCAGTTGGGTTGGGGAAGGTGCTAGTATCCCCCTCGCGATGCATCTTGGGCCATTCCACGTAAGCCGTCGCACCCGCGCAGACCTGCGACGGACTGGTCGACAACAGGTTCGGCGCCGTGATGGTCGGCAACACCTCGGCGCACGGCATCGTGGCCTGCCGCATCGTGCCTTCGCTTAGACCTCCGGACGCCGCTTCCTGAAGGGCCAGACACCGGACCTCCCGGTCTGGAAGTTTGCCTTACGGAACAGGTAGCTATGGGTCGCCAGGCTGCGCCGAGATATGGCGCTCACATCCGGCGCGAGTGTATCTGTGATGGGACGAAGCCTTTTCGAATCAATGAGTTCGGGTTATCCGTTGTATCGCCTCCTGTTCAAACTGAAAGGGCTTGAAATCCTATTGCAATATTGTTTCCGATACTAAAAACCGCAGGTTGGATTGATTTAAGCCGATTATCTAACACCGTTCCGTCGTATGGTGGATGCGCTGCGCCAATCTATCTGATAGAAACTGGATTCGAATCAGGCGGAGAGTGCGATGTACGGCTCAGTCTGCGATGGCATGGATCATTCCGTAGTATATTCGGATATCGGACCGACGGTTGAGAGCCTCCTCCTCCGCGAGCACGTCCGAAAGATCTTGCGCAAGCTATGTCGTCCAAAAGCCGACGCTTAGTACAGCTGAAACGAGCGCAGCACGATGCCGGCATCGTCGTGGATCTCCAATGACCAATGCTGGCAAGGATCGGGCAACTCGTTCCGAGCGCGCATGTCGGCGATGATCTGCGTCGCCTCGGCTACTGCGACCTCGATCGAGCTTGCAAGGACGCCCTTTTCATCCTCAAGGACCTCGCTCGGGCCTCTCAGGCGGAAGTAGTACCGCTCTGCCATGTCGTTCCCGTTCAGGCTGTCGGCGTACTCCTCCGACAAAGGTAACATCAAACAGACTGGTATTATGGCCAAGCTGCCATGCTGGGTCTGCGGTCTCGGTGCCGAAAGCGGAGCGGCCCTCTCCGTCCAAGACCCGGACGTCGGAGGCCGCTCATAGCTTCGCGGAGCGCATCCTCAAGGCCCGCGACGCCCCTAGCAATGTGCCCCAAGCAGCCTGATCCGGGCGAACTGCTTGCCATACGTAAGCCAACGACCTGATTTACGAATTCGGTCGCCATCCACATTCGTCCACCGGTCGCGAAGATCGTAGCCGGCCGCATCTTGCAGCATGCACTCACCTCAGGCTTGTTCCGTATCCGTTCGCGAACGGAGGCCGCCAGAATGGGGCGCCTGGGTGATGCAGCGCCCGGTCGGGTGTATGTCGACTGCGCGTCCTGCAAACGCTCGGGGCGCTACACCGTCGCCAGCCTGATCGGTCGCTACGGGGCCGACATCTCCACGATCGACATCCTGCGCCACCTGACGGCCTCGTGCCGTCACCAACGGCCACTTGGTGCGCCGCCCGCGCGGAAATACGAGCACCTCTGCCTCGCCGCGATCACATTGCCGCCGCCCACCAAAAAGGTCCCTCCGGTACCGCCGGGCGTGCCCTACACGATCGAGGTCTGGCGCGAGACAGGCGGCAACGTCGAGCTGCACCTCGCGACGATCTATCCGCTGTCTATGGCGATCGTTGCGTTCGAGGCCGCCTGTCTGGAATGGCCGATGCACGAGGTCACGCTCCGGGATCGCGCCCGGGTCGTGCGGAAGCGGGAGGTGCCGCCGCCGAGCGCCACCACGTCCAGTTCCGGCGGGTCTCGCTGACAGCCATGCCATCGGCCTCCAGGCGCATCAGCGCCAGGGTCGCGTGTATGGCGCGCTCCCGGCCGGGCAATCCGGCGTGCTGGGCAATCTCGGTTGGGGTCGATGACACAGAGGTCAGAGCGGCCAGGACGCGCGGGCGGATATCCAAGCGCGGCCTAGCGCCTTGAGGTGCTGGGGCCGTGGGCATTTTACCGAGCGATTGCGGCTTGCTCTTCTCGACCAGCCAGCGCGCGATCGAGATAGGCCACGCGTTGATCCAAATCATTGCCGCTGCGGGAAATGACCGCTCAATCTTCGCAGCGTCCTCAGCCGGCTGAAGCTGCTCAGCTTGCGGCTGAAGCATCGAAGGCGCCGGGGCATCAATGAGGGCAAATTCTCATGACCTTGACCAAGCTCGACAGAGTCAGATCGGCCCGACGTTGGTCTAAGCTCCAGCCATCGCCATTCACTCGCCGCGGTCGAGAGCGCTGGACCGTGCGATGGATCGGAGCCGCCAAGCGCCGGCTCGGAAAATCGGCCGTGGTCAAGCCATTTGGCGGTGAGGTCATCGAGCTGAAGTGCGCCGATACCTTTGAGCGACCGGTTCGCGCGGATCTGGTTGGCACAGTCGCACAATTGATACGGTTGCAGGTCAGGCGTGATGTCGGCTGCATCCTGGCAGCCTTAACCCTTTTGGTGACGATCCTTGGGGACACCGGCACCCTTGGATCGGTACCCTGATCTCGCCTGAGCCGACTCCGCGGCCACTGGGCATTGGCGAGCGGTGTCCAAAGGGTCCTCGTCGGATCGCACCGGCAGGTCGGCTGCGATTTTCTCTACCACTTCTCGCACTGCAGTCGCCTCAATGCCAAGCCAACGCGCGAGATCCACTCGGGTGCCGCATTGTGTGCCGAATAGCGGCACGCTCGCTGGCGGCTCCGGCGTCATCTCGCTCGTCCCTTCGTCGGATGAGCAAGAAGCATCGCAGTCCGCACCAGGTTCCGCCTTCAGGCCGTCCTGTCGATGGTCAACGCCTCGGCCGCGCAGACGGTCGTCCGGAGCATCTCGCCGAGTTCGAGGGGCCGGCCCCTTCGCGGGCAGGTAGGATTCGGGGGCGAGGTCGGCCAGCACCGCGTCGACCGCCTCATCGACCTCCTGCCGGGAGACCTCGACGGCTTCACGCAGTTCTGAAGAGGGTTGGGTTAGTGGCTACGTGAACCTGCTGGCGAGGTTCTCTGGACCCGTCTCCGGTTCGCCGAACCTGCGAGAACTCAGCTGATCGCCGTTACCGGTCAAAAAACCATCCAACCTCAATAGGCTAGATGGTGGGCGCGACAGGGATCGAACCTGTGACCCCTACCATGTCAAGGTAGTGCTCTCCCGCTGAGCTACGCGCCCGGGCCGGAGCCATGCGTGCTCCGGTGGGCGGGGCCTATAGCCGCTGCTCGGCGAGGGCGCAAGCGGAACCTGCGTGGGGCGGGCCGGATCGACGCCGTCCGGCCGCTCGACGGCGCCCTGGTGCACGCCGGCGGAAAAATGCGCTATGGCCCTGCCGCTCGGCCTCCGGCCGTGCCGCGACACAGGGCGGACACGGGGCGCCGGTACGCCGCCGCCTCACGCTTCGGGACATGCGCTACTTCATCGACCACGATCAGGGCGTTTCGATCCGCGGCTGGATCGTGCCGGACAATCCCCTCGCCATCAGCCGGGTCGTGGTCGCGGTCGACGGACGACGCGTGGCCGAGGTCCCGGCCAGCGTCACCGACGAGGCGTTCAAGCGCAACGGCTGGCACGCCACCGGGCAGTGCACCTTCGTGGTCACGGAGGCAGAGGTGCCCGGGCTGCCCGAGATCCCGCGGCTCGAACTCTACGACGCCGACACCAACGTGCCGGTCTACCGCCGCGTGCCGAGCGAGGGACGGGTGCGGCTGCGGACCATGCTGATCAACACCGGCATCGAGCCCGAGAGCGTCCTGCAGACGGCGCTCTTCCCGCATTTCCAGCAGTGCCATTTTGGCATCCACAAGCTTCCGGACGAAATCCTGAGCTGCGTGCTGACCGGCCCGGCCGCGCCGTCGGCCCTCCTATCGGGAGCCATCACCGTCCCGCGCTACGAGAACTTCATGACGCCGGATCTGATGATCACGGCGATCCTGCTGCAGGAGCCGCAGATCGAGATGGCGGCCCGGATGCGCTGGCTGAAGGCCCGGGCGGCCGATGCCGCCGATCCGGCGCGCAGCTGGCGCCTGGGCTCCCTCGCCGAGGCCGCCGCCTTCGCGGAGGGCTACGACTTCTCCGACGTGAAGAGCCTCAAGCGCTTTTTCCGCATGCTGCCGGAGCCCGCCTACCGCCTGCTCTACAACCCGCTGACCCGCCAGCTCGGGACCCGCATGCCGGACGACCGGCTGCATCCGGGCAACTCCATCGCGGCGATCGAGATTCTCGCCCGGATCGGGATCGTCGGACACAAGACCCGGTTTCCCGCCTTCGCGTCGACGCTGTTCGACCGCCTGGGTATCGGCACGCCGATCCCGGCCCTGCCCCCGGTGCCGGCCGAGACGCTGGCGCTCGCTGAGCGCCTGAAGTCCGTCAAGGCGATCGAGGACATGATCGTGTTCGACGTCGCCATGTCGGACGCCGTGAAGGCGTCGGTCGACAAGAGCTGGAGCTGATGGTGCGTTCGACCGGGCCGGCCGTGTCCGAACCCCGCCTTCCGCCGACGCGGTTCACGGGGCTCTGGCGCAAGGGGCGCGACCTGACGGCCCGGGCGGGCTCCGACGGGCTGCGCGTTCCGCTTCCGGAACTCGCGGGCCGCTGGGTCGAGATCGTCCTGTCCAATGACCCCGCGGAGGGCCGCGACACCGTCCCGGATATCAGCTTCGTCGGCGCCGACGGGCGTCCGGGCTCGCTGCTGCCCCAGGAACCCCGCGGTGGGGGCGCCTTCGCGTGGATCGGCTGCCTGCCCGAGGACGTCGTCGAGCTGCGCGTGGCCGACCCGGCCGGGCGGGTCCCGGTCCGGCTGCGCCGGATCGCCGTGCGCAGGCTCGCCCGGCCGATCCTGGCCACGCGCGGCCTCCTGCGCGATCCCGGCCTGACCGTGCAGGCCCTGTACTGGCGGCTCCTCGGCAAGAAGGTGCGCGCCCGGGGCTACCTCGGCCGGGCGCTGCGCCACCGGCGCGTGAGCGGCTACGAGGCCTGGCTCGGCACCCACGCCCTGCGTCGCGCCGAGCGGGACGGGATCGCCGCCGAGATCGCCGCCTGGACCGATCCGCCCCTGATCTCCGTGCTGATGCCGGTCCACGATCCCGACCCGAAGGTGCTGCGGGCGGCCCTCGCGTCGCTGCGCGGGCAGCTCTATCCCCACTGGGAATTGTGCGCCGTCGACGACGCCTCGACGCGCCCCGAGATCCCGCGGATCCTGGCCCGCGCCGCCGAGGCCGACCCGCGGATCCGCGTCCTCACCCGGGCGGAGAACGGCCACATCGCCCGGGCGACCAACGACGCGCTGGGCTTGGCCCGGGGTGCGGTCTGCGCCTTCATGGATCACGACGACGTCCTCACCGAGGACGCCCTCTACGAGGTCGCCCGGGCGCTGCGCCGCGATCCGGACCTCGTGCTGATCTACAGCGACGAGGACAAGATCGACGGGCGCGGCCGCCGGTTCGACCCGCACTTCAAGGCGTGCTTCGACCGCGAGCTGCTCTACGCGCAGAACTACATCAACCATCTCACGGTCGTGCGCACCGCGGCGCTGCGCGCCGTCGGCGGCCTGCGCCCGGGCTTCGAGGGCAGCCAGGACCACGACCTGCTGCTGCGGCTGACCGACGGGCTTGACCCCGGCCGCATCCGCCACATCCCGCGGGTGCTCTATCACTGGCGCGCCGCGCAGGGCTCCGGCACCTTCTCGGACCGGTCCCTCGCCCGGGCGGAGGCCGCGCGCCTGCGCGCCCTGGAGGAAGTCGTCGCCCCCTGGGGCGGCCGGGCGGAGCGCGGACCCGGCGGCTTCAACCGCCTGATCCGGCCGCTGCCTGCGCCGCCGCCGCGGGTCTCCGCGATCATCCCGACCCGGGACCGGGCCGAGATCCTGGCGGTGACCCTCGACGGGCTGCTCGGCGCGACCGACTACCCCGACATCGAGGTGGTCATCGTCGACAACGACAGCCGCGAGCCCGAGACCGCGGCCCTGTTCGCCCGCTACCGGGACGATCCGCGGGTGCGCGTCGTGCTGGTGCCCGGCGCCTTCAACTTCTCGGACCTGTCGAACCGCGGCGCCGCCGCGGCCACCGGCGGGGTGCTCCTGTTCCTCAACAACGACATCGAGGTGCTCGAGCCCGGCTGGCTCGCCGAGCTGGTCCGCCACGCGGTGCGGCCGGAGATCGGCGCCGTGGGGGCGAAGCTGCTCTACCCCGACCGGACGATCCAGCACGGCGGCATCGTGCTGGGGATCGAGGGTGTGGCCGGCCACAGCCATCTCGGCGCCGCGGACACCGATCCCGGTTATTTCTGCCGCATGGTCATCGCCCACGAGGTCTCGGCGGTCACCGGGGCGTGCCTGGCGATGCGCGCGCAGGTCTTCACGGAGGTCGGCGGGTTCGATGCGCAGGCCCTGAAGGTCGCCTTCAACGACGTCGACCTCTGCCTGAAGGTCCGCCAGGCCGGCTATCGGATCATCTGGACGCCCTTCGCCACCCTGATCCACCACGAGTCGAAGAGCCGCGGGGCGGAGGACACCCCGGAGAAGCAGAAGCGCTTCGAGGGCGAGGTCCTGACCATGCTGGACCGCTGGGGGCCGGAGCTGCGTGCCGATCCCTATTACAACATCAACCTGTCACGGAATTCCGCGCATTACCGGGTGTGAGCGGCGCGCGCCGGCTCCGTCGCCGACCGGCCGCGCCCCCGTGTTGCCATGCATGCGTCAGTGGGTGAACTTGCGTCCGGAGCCGGTTGCGATACCTCTGGACATGCCGCATGAGGCGGTTCCGGCCAAGGTGACCCTACGGGCGCACGGCGAGGGCGGCAGCCAACAATGAGTTCGAACACACCCATGGCCTCGGCCACGACCCTGGAGCGCGACGCCCAGCAGGCGATGGGGGACCACAAGGTTCATCCCAACGAGATCGCCATCGGCGTGGTGATCGGACGCGCGTCCGAATACTTCGACTTCTTCGTGTTCGGCATCGCCTGCGTGCTCGTCTTCCCGAAGGTGTTCTTCCCCTTCGTCGATCCCTTGAAGGGCACCCTTTACGCCTTCGCGATCTTCGCCCTCGCCTTCATCGCCCGGCCGGTCGGCACCGTGCTGTTCATGGCGATCGACCGCCGCCACGGACGCAGCGTCAAGCTGACCACGGCGCTGTTCCTGCTCGGCGGGTCGACGGCGGCGGTGAGCTTCCTGCCGCGCTACGACAGCATCGGCATCTCGGCCGTCTACATCCTCGCCGGCCTGCGGATCCTGCAGGGACTCGCGCTGGGCGGTGCCTGGGACGGCCTCGCCTCGCTCCTTGCCATGAACGCCCCGCGGGAGCGGCGCGGCTGGTATGCGATGATCCCGCAGCTCGGCGCGCCGCTGGGCTTCATGGTGGCCAGCGCGCTGTTCGCCTTCTTCATCGTCAACCTCGACGAGGCCGACTTCATCGACTGGGGCTGGCGCTTCCCGTTCTACTGCGCCTTCACCATCAACGTGGTCGCGCTGTTCGCCCGGCTGCGCCTCGTCGCCACCGACGAGTTCGCCCGGATGATGGACCTCGACCGGCTGCGCCCGGTCCCGGCCCTGGAACTGTTCCGCCACCACGCCGGCGACGTGGTCCGCGGCGCCTTCGTACCGCTGGCCGCCTTCGCGCTGTTCCACCTCGTGACGATCTTCCCGATCGCGTGGCTGGCGCTGAACAGCACCACCCGCTCGCCAGGCGAGTTCCTGATCGTGCAGTTCTCGGGCGCCATCGTCTGCGCCGGCGCGGTGGCGGCCTCCGGGCTGATCGCCGACCAGATCGGCCGCCGCAACTGCCTGATCATGAGCAGCTCGCTGATCGGCTTCTTCGCCGTCGGCAGCATCATCGCGCCGCTCCTGTTCGGCGAGAGTGCCATCGGCCAGACGATCTACGTCACGATCGGCTTCATGCTGCTCGGCCTCGCCTACGGCCAGACCGCGGGTGCGGTGAGCGCCCGCCTCGGCAACCGCTACCGCTACACCGGCGCGGCGCTGACCTCGGACTTCGCATGGCTGCTCGGGGCCGGTTTCGCTCCCCTCGTCGCGCTGTTCCTGTCGCAGCGCTACGGCCTGGCGATGATCGGGGTCTACCTCCTGTCCGGCGCGGTCTGCAGCCTCGTGGCCCTGTTCACCGACCGCTCGGAAATGCGTCAGATGTGACGGCTGTGGCGGGCGGCGCAGGCTGGCTGCCCACCCTTGGCTGACAGGATCGCCGCCTCGCGCGGCACGGCAGAAGCGCCGCGGCAGCGGCCTGGCAAAAGCGCCGCGCGAGCGGCCTGGCAAAGCGCCGCGCGAGCGGCCTGGGATGACGAGACGCGTGCTGTGACCTTCACGACCGATCGACCCGACAGGACTGACACTGCGACCCGCCGAGGCGGTCGCGTCCGGCGCATGCTGCCGCTCCTCGCCCTGCCGCTTCTGACCCTCCTCGGCGGCTGCAACTTCGTGGTCCTGCACCCGGCCGGCTACGTAGCCGAGCAGCAGCGCAACCTCGTGCTGGCCGCCACCGGGCTGATGCTCCTGATCATCGTCCCGGTGATCGCCTTCACCCTGATCTTCGCGTGGCGCTACCGCGCCGGCAACCAGGATGCGGTCTACGATCCGGAATGGCACCACTCGACCCAGCTCGAGGTGCTGATCTGGACGGCGCCGCTGATGATCATCATCGCGCTGGGCGCCCTCACCTGGATCGGGACCCACACCCTCGATCCGTTCCGGCCGCTCAGCAAGATCGACCCGAAGCGCGACGTCCCGGCCGGCACGGTCCCGCTGGAGGTCGAGGCGGTGGCCATGGATTGGAAGTGGCTGTTCCTCTACCCGCAATACGGAATCGCCACGGTCAACGAGCTGGCCGCGCCGGTGGACCGGCCGATCCGCTTCAAGATCACCGCCACCGACGTGATGAACACGTTCTACGTGCCGACCCTCGCCGGCATGGTGTACGCGATGCCGGGCATGCAGACGCAGCTCCACGCGGTGATCAACCGCGAGGGCGCCTACGAGGGCCGCTCGGCCCATTACAGTGGCGCCGGCTTCTCCAACATGTTCTTCAAGTTCCACGGCCTGACCAACGACAAGTTCGACCAGTGGATCGCCAAGGCCAAGGCCGAGGGCGGCGAGCTGAGCCAGGAGGCCTACCTGAAGCTGGAGGAGCCGAGCGAGGCCGAGCCGGCGCGGTTCTACAAGTCTTACATGAAGGGCCTGTACGACCGGATCATCGGCATGTGCCCCCGGCCCGACCAAATGTGCGTCGGCGAGATGGCCAAGATCGACGCGCAGGGCGGCGCCTCCGGCGCGGAGGCCGCGGAGAATTACGCGCGCCTCCGGTACGACAACCGCCTCGCCGAGCGCGGCGTCGAGGGGCCGGGCGCGACGGCGCCGGCCTCCGGGACCGCGCCGCACGGCCAGACGCAGCCGCAGGGCATGCAGCCGCGGCCCGACATGGGCAACCCGGACGTCCGGGGCCAGACGCCGCCGCCCGACGCCACGGGCCAGCGCTCCGGCGCGGGTCGGAGCGGGGTCATCCAGATCGCCCCCAAGCAGCTGAACCAGTGAGGCCGCGCGTGCTGACAGCGGACTCCACACACACAACCGGCGGTCGCCGTCGAACCCACTGAACGGGCCGATCCCATGTTCGCAAACCTGGACCTCCAGCAACTGCTCTTCGGTCGATTTACGATCGAGCAGATCCCCTACCATGAGCCGATCCTGCAGGGGACGTTCGCCGGCGTGGCCGTGGTCGGCCTCGCCGTGCTCGGCGTCATCACCTACTACCGTTTCTGGGGGACGATGTGGCGTGACTGGATCACGTCGATCGACCACAAGAAGATCGGCATCATGTACTGCATCTTCGCAGGCGTGATGCTGCTGCGTGGCTTCGCCGACGCGATCCTGATGCGCTCGCAGCAGGCCGTGGCGTTCGGCTCGGAGCAGGGCTTCCTGCCGCCGCACCACTACGACCAGATCTTCACCGCCCACGGCATGATCATGATCTTCTTCGTGGCGATGCCGTTCGTCACGGGGCTCATGAACTTCGCCGTGCCGCTGCAGATCGGCGCCCGCGACGTGGCCTTCCCGTTCCTGAACAACTTCAGCTTCTGGATGACGGTCGCCGGCGGCATGCTGGTGATGGTCTCGCTGTTCGTCGGCGAGTTCTCCCGCGCCACCTGGCTCGCCTACCCGCCCCTCTCGGAGGCCTCCATGAGCCCCGGCGTCGGCGTCGACTACTACATCTGGGCGCTGCAGATCGCCGGCATCGGGACCCTGCTGTCGGGCATCAACCTGATCGCCACCATCGTGAAGATGCGGGCGCCCGGCATGTCCATGATGAAGCTGCCGATCTTCGTCTGGTCGTCGCTCTGCACCAACATCCTGATCGTGGCCGCCTTCCCGATCCTCACGGCCGTTCTCGCGATGCTGTCGCTCGACCGCTACGTCGGTACGCATTTCTTCACGAACGACCTCGGCGGCAACGCCATGCTGTACTTCAACCTGATCTGGATCTGGGGCCATCCGGAGGTCTACATCCTGATCCTGCCGGCCTTCGGCGTGTTCTCGGAGATCACCTCGACCTTCTGCGGCAAGCGCCTGTTCGGCTACACCTCGATGGTCTACGCGCTGGTGGTCATCACCATCCTCGCGTACCTCGTGTGGTTGCACCACTTCTTCACGATGGGTTCCGGTGCGGACGTGAACTCGTTCTTCGGGATCACGACCATGATCATCTCGATCCCGACGGGCGCGAAGATCTTCAACTGGATGTTCACCATGTACCGCGGCCGGATCCGGTTCGAGGTGCCGATGCTGTGGGTGGTCGCGTTCATCGTCACCTTTGTGATCGGCGGCATGACCGGCGTCCTCCTGGCGGTGCCCCCGGCCGACTTCGTGCTGCACAACTCGCTGTTCCTGATCGCGCACTTCCATAACGTGATCATCGGCGGCGTGCTGTTCGGCATGTTCGCCGGCGTGACCTTCTGGTTCCCGAAGGCCTTCGGCTTCAAGCTCGACGAGTTCTGGGGGAAGGTCGCCCTCGTGTTCTGGGTCACCGGGTTCTACGTCGCCTTCATGCCGCTCTACGTGCTCGGCCTGATGGGCGTGACCCGGCGCATGCAGCATTTCGACGATCCGTCGCTGCAGATCTGGTTCGTGATCGCGGCCATCGGCGCGGCGCTCATCGCCTGCGGCATCGCCTCGCAGATCATCATGTTCGTGGTCTCGATCCGGAACCGCGACAAGCTGCGCGACCTCACCGGCGACCCGTGGGGCGGCCGGACGCTGGAATGGTCCACCTCCTCGCCGCCGCCGGACTACAACTTCGCCTTCACGCCGGTGGTCCACGATTCCGACGCGTGGTGGGACATGAAGAACCGCGGCTTCGACCGCCCGCTCAAGGGCTACAAGCCGATCCACATGCCCAAGAACACCGCGACCGGCGCGATCCTGGCGGGCCTGAACTTCGCCTTCGGCATCGCCATGATCTGGTACGTCTGGTGGCTGGCGATCCTCAGCTTCGTGGCGATCTTTGTCGTCGCGATCGCGCATACCTTTAATTACAATCGCGACTACTACATTCCCGCCGACGTTGTCAGTCGGACGGAAGGTCAGCGGACGCGCGAACTGGAGATGGCGTGATCCGATGATGCACGCGGAGACTGCACCCCCGGCGCCGCGGCGCCGGTCTTCTACCAGACCGACGAGGAGGGCCATCATTCCGAGGGCTCGACCATGCTCGGGTTCTGGCTCTACCTGATGAGCGACTGCCTCATCTTCGCGACCCTGTTCGCGACCTACGGAGTGCTCGGGCGCAGCTACGCGGCCGGCCCCACCCCGAAGGAGCTGTTCGACCTGCCGGGCATCGCGGTGAACACCGCCATGCTGCTGTTCTCGTCCATCACCTACGGCTTCGCCATGCTGGAGATGGACCGGGACCGGGTGAGGCCGACGCAGATCTGGCTTGCCATCACCGGCCTGTTCGGCATCGCCTTCGTGGCCCTGGAGATCCGGGAATTCGTCCACCTGTTCCACGAGGGCGCGCCGCCCTGGCGCAGCGCGTTCCTGTCCTCGTTCTACACGCTGGTCGGAACCCACGGCCTGCACGTCTCGATGGGCATCCTGTGGCTCGTCGTTCTGATGGTGCAGGTCGGCAAGCGCGGCCTGATCGTCGAGAACAAGCGCCGGCTGATGTGCCTCTCGATGTTCTGGCACTTCCTCGACCTGATCTGGATCGGCGTCTTCACCGTCGTCTACCTGATGGGAGTGCTCGAATGAGCGCCGACGCACGCCACCTCGCCGGCCACGGCCAGGATACGCACGACGCCCACGCCCACAGCGAGGGCGGGCACGGCAGCTTCCAGAGCTACATGACGGGCTTCGTCCTGTCGGTGATCCTGACGGTGATCCCGTTCTGGCTGGTGATGGGCAACGTCCTCGACAACAGCCTCGTCACCACCCTGGTCATCCTGGCGCTCGGCGGCGTCCAGATGGTCGTGCACGTCATCTACTTCCTGCACATGAGCACGAAGTCGGAGGGCGGCTGGACCTTCATGGCCCTGATCTTCACCATCACGCTGGTGGTGATCATGCTCGCCGGCTCGGTGTGGGTCATGTACCACCTCAACCACAACATGATGCCGATGGATGCCCACGACGTCATGAACAACGCCCGCTGAGCGCCCGTCCGGAGGCGAGGCCCGCGGGGTCGGCGGGGGCTGAGCCCCTCCCCGGCCCCGCTCTCGTTGCTGCGGCGCGCCGTGTTCGGCGTCGGCGCGGGCCTCGTCTTCGTCGTGCTGCTGGGGCTCGGAACCTGGCAGGTGGAGCGGCGGGCCTGGAAGCTCGACCTGATCGCCCGGGTCGACGCCCGGATCCATGCACCGGCCGTGCCGGCCCCCGGCCCCGCGGACTGGACGCGCGTCGGTCCCGACGATGCCTACCGGCACGTCCGGCTCTCCGGCACCTTCCTGCACGATCGCGAGACCCTGGTTCAGGCCGTCACCGAGCTGGGCGGCGGCTTCTGGGTGCTGACGCCCCTGCGGCGCCCGGACGGGACCGTCGTGCAGGTCAATCGCGGGTTCGTGCCCGGCGACCGGCGGGACCCGGCGACCCGAGCGGCCGGGCAGGTCGCGGGCGAGACCGCGGTGACCGGCCTCCTGCGGCTGACCGAGCCCGGGGGCGCCTTCCTGCGCGCCAATGACCCGAAGGACGACCGGTGGTATTCCCGCGACGTGGCGGCGATCGCGGCGGCGCGGGGCCTCGCTGACGTCGCCCCCTACTTCGTCGATGCCGACGCGACGCCCAATCCCGGCGGCTTGCCGGTGGGCGGCCTCACGGTGGTCGCCTTCCCCAACAACCACCTCGTGTACGCGCTCACGTGGTACGGGATGGCGCTGATGCTGGCCGGCGCCGTGATCTATCTCCTGCGGGGTGGGCGCCGTTCTCGACCCGAGGGGGAGTAGCCCGCTCCGAGCGCGTCTCTATAATGGCGTGACAAACGCCACAACGAGTCAGTGCCATGACCTCCCGCATCCCGAACTTCGCCGAAATCCCGTTCTCCGGCGAATCCCTCGCGGTCGCGGCTCCGGCGCTGGCCGAGCCCTGGATGACCCCGGAGGGCATCCCGGTGAAGGGCCATTACGGGCCGGAGGACCGGGCGGGCATCGAGTTCCTCGACACCTATCCGGGGATCGCGCCGTTCCTTCGCGGCCCCTACCCGACCATGTACGTCACCCAGCCCTGGACGATCCGGCAATATGCCGGCTTCTCCACGGCCGAGGATCTGAACGCCTTCTATCGCCGCAACCTCGCGGCCGGGCAGAAGGGCCTGTCGGTGGCCTTCGATCTCGCCACCCACCGCGGTTACGATTCCGACCATCCCCGGGTCTCGGGCGATGTCGGCATGGCGGGCGTGGCGATCGACCTCGATCTACGACATGCGCACGCTGTTCTCCGGCATCCCGCTGGACGAGATGACCGTGTCGATGACGATGAACGGCGCCGTGTTGCCGATCCTCGCCCTCTACATCGTCGCCGCCGAGGAGCAGGGCGTGCCGCCGCAGAAGCTCGCCGGCACGATCCAGAACGACATCCTCAAGGAGTTCATGGTCCGCAACACCTACATCTATCCCCCCAAGGGGTCGATGCGGATCATCTCGGATATCTTCGCCTACACGTCGAAGAACATGCCGAAGTTCAACTCGATCTCGATCTCCGGCTACCACATGCAGGAGGCCGGGGCGACGAACGACCTGGAACTCGCCTACACGCTGGCCGACGGCGTCGAGTACATCAAGGCGGGGCTGGCGGCCGGGCTGACCATCGACCAGTTCGCCCCGCGCCTGTCGTTCTTCTGGGCGATCTCGACCAACTTCTTCATGGAGGTCGCCAAGATGCGGGCCGCGCGCCTGATCTGGGCGAAGCTCGTGAAGGGGTTCGATCCGAAGTCGGAGAAGTCGCTGGCGCTGCGCACCCACTCGCAGACCTCGGGCTGGTCGCTCACCGCCCAGGACGTGTTCAACAACGTCACCCGCACCAACATCGAGGCGATGGCGGCGACTCAAGGGGCACGCAGTCGCTCCACACCAACGCGCTGGACGAGGCCCTGGCGCTGCCCACCGACTTCTCGGCCCGGATCGCCCGCAACACCCAGCTGTTCCTGCAGCAGGAGAGCGGCACCACCCGGATCGTCGATCCCTGGGGCGGCTCCTACTACGTGGAGAAGCTCACCGCCGACATGGTCGCCCGCGCCTGGGAGCACATCCGCGAGGTCGACGGACTCGGCGGCATGGCCAAGGCGATCGAGGCCGGCATCCCGAAGCTCCGCATCGAGGAGGCCGCCGCCCGCGCCCAGGCGCGGATCGATTCCGGCCGACAGACCATCGTGGGCATCAACAAGTTCCGCGCCGACGACGAGATGGCGATCGAGCTGCTGCGGGTCGACAACGGCAACGTCCGCCGGCTCCAGATCGACAAGCTCAAGCGCCTGCGCGCCGAGCGCGACGAGGCCGCCGTGACGGCCCGGCTCGAGGCGCTCACGAAGGCCGCCGACGGTGCCGGCAACCTGCTGGAACTCGCCG
This sequence comes from Methylobacterium phyllosphaerae, assembly GCA_050632685.1. Lineage (GTDB taxonomy): Bacteria > Pseudomonadota > Alphaproteobacteria > Rhizobiales > Beijerinckiaceae > Methylobacterium > Methylobacterium phyllosphaerae_A. Next base: position 165,428 of record JBOEFT010000002.1, on the reverse strand, counting down.
TCGAGGCCGCCCGCGCCAAGGCGACGGTGGGTGAGATTTCCGAGGCCCTGGAGAAGGCCTGGGGCCGGCACCGCGCCGAGATCCGCTCGATCTCCGGCGTCTACAAGCGTGAGGTGGGGGGCATGTCGCCAGTGGTCGAGGAAGTCCGGGCGCTGGTCGAAGCGTTCGAGGAGAACGACGGCCGTCGGCCGCGCATCCTAGTCGCCAAGATGGGCCAGGACGGGCACGACCGCGGCCAGAAGGTGATCGCCTCGGCCTTCGCGGATCTCGGCTTCGACGTGGATATCGGGCCGCTCTTCGCCACCCCGGCGGAGGCCGCCCGGCAGGCGGTGGAGAACGACGTGCACATCGTCGGCGTCTCGTCGCTGGCGGCCGGCCACCTGACGCTGGTGCCGGAGCTGAAGGCGGCGCTCACCGAGCAGGGCCGCGACGACGTGATGATCGCCATCGGCGGCGTCATCCCGCCGGGCGACTACGCGGCGCTGACGGCGGCGGGCGCGGCGGCGATCTTCCCGCCCGGCACGGTGATCGCCGAGGCCGCCGCCAAGCTGATCCGCGCGCTGAACGAGCGGCTGGGGTACGCGGCCCGGCAGGCCGCGGAGTAGGGCGAGCCTCCCGCGGCGGCCGGGCTGGCCGCCGCGGACCTTGTTCCGAGGCGCCTCAGTTCAGCGCCTGCGGGTCCGCCTCCGTGAGGAAGGCCCCGACGGCGTGGAGGAACTGCATGCGGTTCTTCTCCATCATCACCGTGTGGGTGCCCTCCCCCAACTCGACGAAGCGCTTGTAGGGGGCGTGCGTGAGCTTGGTGAAGTACTCCTGCGCCTGGTAGCTCGGCAGGTCGGCGTCCCACTCGGCATGGATGATCAGCACCGGCACGCGGATCTCGCCAGGGTCGTAGAGCGGCTTGCCGGCCGCCCAGTAGGCGTCCTTGTCGGCGACCGTGCCGTTCGGCGCGCGCAGGACCGGCGGCGACCGCTTCGCGCCGGCCGCGTCGGTCGCGAAGGTCGCGTCGGCCCACTGGTCGAACCAAGCCGCCGGGATCAGGTCGGCCTTCTTGTCCTCGGGCACTCCGGTTAGCCAGCGAGCCCGGGCGCTGTCCCGGCTGACGGTGCGGTAGGCCCCCACCTTGCCGTCGCCGCCGATGAGGCCCGGCGTGCGCGCGAGCCATTGCGGCGCGTAGAGGACGAGGCGGTTGACGCTGTCGTTGTGGGTGCTGGTGTAGAGCCCCATGGTGGAGGTCCCCCAGGACCAGCCCATCAGGTCGATCTTCTCGACGCCGCGCCGCTTCTTGATGAAGTCGACGACCTGCCCCACCACCTTGGCGGCGTCGGGCGTGCGCATCAGCGGCGGGTTGTCGTCCGGCGGCGCGTCCATGGCGGCCGGGCGCCCCGACAGGCCGTAGCCCGGCAGGTCCACGCAGTAGACGTCGAAGCCGAGGCCCGCGAGGTAGTCCATGGCCGACATCCCGCCGAGCGGCAGGTCGAAGGCCGTGGAGGACGGGTAGGTCGAGCCGTGCACGTAGAGCAGAATCCGGTCGCCCAGGAACGTATCGGTCCCGACCGGGCGCTTGTTGCGCACGTAGATGTCGACCCCCGGCTCGCTCCAGGGCAGGCGGAACTCTTCCATGGCCAGCCGGGCCGTGGGGGCCGCGACGGCAGGGGCCGCCGCGGCCGCGACCGCCGCCCCGGCGGCGAGCGCCCCGACCAGCTCGCGCCGGGCCAGGCCCCGGCCCGGTCGTGCCCCGTTCGGGTCTGTCCGCATCGGTCTGTCCGCCATGGTTTCCTCCGGTCCGCCTTGTCTGGCGGCTCGGGCGATTGAACCGGCGGGTGCCGGCGGGCGCAACGCTCCGGGGCGGCAGGCGGCGGACAGGCGGCGGGTTCCGTCGCCCGATCCGGCGAAACAGCGTGAAAAAAGCCCGCCCCTGTCGCCGGGGCTGGTGACGCCGCGCCTCCGCGCGGGCATTGAGGCGGGAGAGCCCGGGAGACGCCCGCTTATGACGACCCCGACGACCGTCGCCACCACGCCCTTCCCCGACCAGAAGCCGGGCACCTCCGGCCTGCGCAAGAAGGTGCCGGTGTTCCGGCAGCCGAACTACGTCGAGAACTTCGTCCAGGCGATCTTCGACACCCTGCCCGACAAGGCTGGGGCCACCCTGGTGCTCGGCGGCGACGGCCGCTTCCTCAACCGCGAGGTCGTGCAGAAGACCCTGCGCCTCGCCGCCGGCAACGGCTTCGGCCGGGTCCTCGTCGGGCGCGGCGGCCTGCTCTCGACGCCGGCCGCCTCCTGCGTCATCCGGAAGGCCAAGGCGCTCGGCGGCATCATCCTGTCGGCGAGCCACAACCCGGGCGGGCCGGACGGCGATTTCGGCATCAAGTTCAACGCCGCCAACGGCGGCCCGGCGCCGGAATCCCTCACCAACGCCATCTTCGAGCGGGCCAAGGCCATCACGGAATACCGCCTCGTTGAGGCTCCGGACCTCGACCTCGACACGCTGGGCGACACCCGCCTCGGCGCCATGACGGTCACGGTCATCGACCCGGTGGCCGACTACGCCGACCTGATGCGCACGCTGATCGACTTCGACGCGGTGTCGCGCCTGTTCGCCTCCGGCTTCCGCATGCGCTTCGACGCCATGAGCGCGGTGACTGGGCCGTACGCGACGGCGATCCTCGAGGGATGCTCGGCGCCCCCGCCGGCACCGTGGTCAACGCCGTGCCGAAGGAGGATTTCGGCGGCCACCACCCGGACCCGAATCCGGTCCATTGCCACGACCTGTTCGACCTGATGCAGGGGACGGACGCGCCGGATTTCGGCGCCGCCTCGGACGGAGACGGCGACCGCAACATGATCGTGGCCCCGGGCCTGTTCGTGACGCCGAGCGACAGCCTCGCGCTGCTCGCCGCCCACGCCCACCGGGCGCCCGGCTACGCGGGCGGTCTCGCGGGGGTCGCGCGCTCCATGCCCACGAGCCGCGCCGCCGACCGGGTCGCGGCCGCCCTCGGCATCGCGGCCTACGAGACGCCCACCGGCTGGAAGTTCTTCGGCAACCTGCTGGATGCGGGCCTCATCACCCTGTGCGGCGAGGAGAGCGCCGGCACCGGCTCGAACCACGTGCGCGAGAAGGACGGGCTCTGGGCGGTGCTGCTCTGGCTCAACATCCTGGCGGCCACCGGCGAGCGCGCCGATGCCCTGGTGCGGGCGCATTGGCGCAGCTACGGGCGCGACTACTACGCCCGCCACGACTATGAGGAGGTCGACTCGGACGCTGCCAACGGCCTGATGGATGGCTTGCGCGAAAAGCTCGCCGGGCTGCCGGGCACGCGGATCGGCGACCTCACGGTGTCGACGGCCGACGAGTTCGCCTACCGCGACCCGGTCGACGGCTCGCTCACCGAGCGCCAGGGCATCCGGATCGGCTTCGCCGAGGACGCGCGGGCGGTGTTCCGGCTGTCGGGCACCGGCACCGCCGGGGCGACGCTGCGGGTCTATCTAGAGCGCTACGAGAACGCGCCGGACCGGCTCGACCTGCCGGTGGCCGAGGTGCTGGCCCCGGTGGCGGCGGCCGCCGGCGCGATCGCCGAGATCGAGCCCCGCACCGGAAGGTCTGAGCCGAGCGTGGTGACCTGAGGGGGCCGGGAGACCGGGCCTCCGGTCCGCGCCGGGGCGACAGGCCGTCTTTGCGAGCGCAGCGAAGCAATCCAGAGGCGCCACGCTCTACGGCGGCGCGCCCCCTGGGTCGCTTCGCTGCGCTCGCGATGACGGCAGGGCCGGCGCCGATTTCTCAAACTAAGTCCTTCACCATGTGCACGGTGACGTCGTCGTCGCGGGTCCGGCCCGGTCCGTCATAGGGAATCGGCAGGCGGCCGATCACCGGGATCCACTTGGTGTAGGCCGCCGCTACCAGCGCCCGGATCGCCGCCACGTCCGCGGGCACACCGCGCCGGACCGCCACTGCCTCATCGATCCGACCGTCCATGGTTGACCGCAACGCCCCCGTCCCCTAAAGACCCGCCCGTCGATGGGGCTCCGTGCGGAGCCCCATCGCGTTTTCACGCGCACCCGTGGGCGGGATCCCCCGCCCTGTCGTCCCGGACCTGAACGTCCGGGAAAAGGAGGGCGCGTTCCTCATTCTCGTCACGAGAGGACGCGAAACATGTCGAAGCGGATTCAGGCCAAGCACAAGCTCGACCGCCGCATGGGCCAGAACATCTGGGGCCGCCCGAAGAGCCCCGTCAACCGCCGCGAGTACGGCCCCGGCCAGCACGGCCAGCGCCGCAAGGGCAAGATGAGCGACTTCGGCACGCAGCTGCGCGCCAAGCAGAAGCTCAAGGGCTATTACGGCAACATTACCGAGAAGCAGTTCCGCCGCTACTACGCCGAGGCGATCCGCCTGCGCGGCGATTCCGGCGAGAACCTCGTCGGCCTGCTCGAGCGGCGCCTCGACGCCGTGGTCTACCGGGCGAAGTTCGTCGCGACCCCGTTCGCCGCGCGCCAGTTCGTCAACCACGGCCACGTCAAGGTCAACGGCGTCCGCGTCAACATCCCGAGCTATCAGGTGAAGGCCGGCGACCTCATCGAGGTCAAGGAGTCGTCCCGTCAGCTCGAGATCGTCATCGTGGCGACCCAGCTCCCCGAGCGCGACGTGCCGGACTACATCGAGGCCGACCACGCCAAGATGACCGCCCGCGTCACCCGCATCCCCAGCCTGTCCGAGGTGCCCTACCCGGTGCAGATGGAGCCGAACCTCGTCATCGAGTTCTACTCCCGCTGATCCTGTCGCAGCGCGCGACCGATGGAGGGGCTGCCCGCGCGGGCGGCCCCTTCGCGTTTTCCGGAGCCTCCGTCCGAGGTGGGCTTCCGGTCTTCGGGAACCGGAGACGCGTCCCGGTTCCGCCGTCCGGGCCGGGGCGCCGCGGCCTCAGCAGCCGTGGCAGATCGAGCCCATCGTGTGGCGCATCTTGCTGTCCCATGCCTTCGAGCGGGCCTCGGCCGCCTTCTGGGCCTTGATCATCTCGGCCTGGTTCACGGGCTGCGGCATCCCGGTGACCGCGGTGCCGCCGCCCGGGGGCTTGGTCTGGCCCGTGGCCGTGATGCGGCGGGCGGGCGCGGTCCCGGCCGGAGCCGGGGACGCGGCCGAGCCCGGGTTCGCGCCCGACATCGGGCTCTGGGCCAGCGCCGGTGCCGCTCCGAGCAGGAGGCCGAGCAGCACCGCGGGACGAAGAATTGCCATGGACTTGATCTCCCCGGCGGAGGATCCCGTGCAGGCCCCGCCTCATCCGGCAGCGATCCTATCCGATCACGCCGTTAAAATCATGCCGTTGGCAGGCCCCCGATGAGCGCCGCACCACCGCCTCCGAACCGCCGGGACGCCGTCGCCGCCGCGCTCGCCCGGCTCGCCCCGCGCCTGCCGGATTTCGAAGCCGAGGCCGTCCTCGACCGGGCGCTGGCCAGTCCCGGCCTGCGCCGTGCCGCCCCCGAGACCGCGGCGCGCCTCGCCTTGGTGACGTACGCGCGCCACGTCTTCACCGAGTACGACGACCTGCTGGCCGACGGCTACGACCGGGACAGCGCCCGTCACTTCGTCCTCGACGACCTCAACGCCGCGCTCGCCGCCTGGGGCGCCGCGCCGATCCCGGAAGCGGCGGCGGAGTCCGGCGGGCCGGAGGACGATCCGCGCTGAGGTGGTCGCGCGGTGCGCCGCCTTGCTGTAGGAGAGCCGCCCGAGCCGGCCCGGCACGGCTCTCAGAATCGGGCAGCCACACCATGAAGATCAGCGCGCGCAACGTCCTCGAGGGGACCGTCGTCTCGGTGGACAAGGGGGCGACCACCTCCCACGTCAAGATCGAGATCAGCCCCGGCCAAGTGGTCACCGCCTCGATCACCAACGAGGCCGTCGATTCCCTCAAGCTCGTCGCGGGCGGCCCCGCCTACGCGGTGATCAAGGCCTCCGACGTGATGGTGGCGGTCGACTGAGGCGCACGGGTTCGCGCGCCGGCCCGGCCGGGGCGCGAACCCCCGCTAACGCTGCGGCCCCGGATGCCGCTATGACATCCTGAGCGGCAGGACCCGGCGCGAGGCGGCAGCGGGTTCGGACCGGAGGAGTTCCACGCGTGCAGAAGACCGTGCTCGGCATCGAGACCACCTGCGACGAGACCGCCGCCGCGGTGGTCTCGGTCGACGAGGAGGGCGTCGGTCACATCCGCGCCAACGAGGTGCTGAGCCAGATCGCCGAGCACGCGGCCTATGGCGGCGTCGTGCCGGAGATCGCCGCCCGCGCCCATGTCGAGGTGCTCGACCGGCTGATCGCCCGCGCCCTCGACCGGGCCGGGATCGGCTTCCCCGATCTCGATGGAATCGCGGTGGCGGCTGGACCCGGGTTGATCGGCGGCGTCCTGGTCGGCCTCGTGACCGCCAAGACCCTGGCGCTGGTGACCCGCAAGCCGCTGCTCGCCGTGAACCACTTGGAGGCCCACGCCCTCACCGCGCGGCTCACCGACGGGATCGCGTTCCCCTACCTGCTGCTGCTGGTCTCTGGCGGCCATACCCAGCTCGTGGCCGTGCGCGGCGTCGGCGACTACGTGCGGCTCGGATCCACCATCGACGATGCCATCGGGGAGGCCTTCGACAAGGCCGCCAAGCTCCTCGGCCTCGGCTACCCGGGCGGCCCCGAGGTCGAGCGCATGGCCGAGACCGGCGATCCCGAGCGCTTCGCCCTGCCCCGGCCGATGCTGGGCCGGCGCGAGGCCGACTTCTCCCTCTCCGGCCTCAAGACCGCGCTGCGGATCGAGGCCGAGCGGATCGCGCCGCTTGCCGAGCGCGACGTCGCCGACCTGTGCGCGAGCTTCCAGGCGGCCGTGGTCGACGTGATCGTGGATCGCGCCCGGGTTGCCCTGCGCGCCTTCTCGGGCGTAGCCGGCCGGCCCACCGCCCTTGTGGCGGCGGGGGCGTTGCGGCCAACGGCGCCGTCCGGCGCGCCCTCGCCGCCCTCGCCGGCGAGGCGGGCCTGAGCTTCGTGGCGCCGCCCCTGCCGCTCTGCGGTGACAACGGCGCCATGATCGCCTGGGCCGGGCTGGAGCGCCTGCGCCTCGGTCTGGTCGACGACCTCACCGCTCCGGCCCGGCCCCGCTGGCCCTGGCGGCCGATCCCGGCCGGGCGGCGGTTCCGGCCGGATGAGCGCGGCCCGGCGCGCGGACTGGCGGGATCTGGTGGGACGCCGCCTGCCCGCGGCCGCCCGGCCGGACTGGCCGGTGCGCCTCGACCATTGCTTCGCCCGCATCCTCCTCGACAACGCCTGCGGCGGCCTGGCGCGACCATGTCCGCCCGCCCGCCCACGCCACCATGCCCATGGATCAGCTCGAGGTTGCGATCGCGCTGGGCGAGGCGGTGCTCGCGGGTCGGGCGGATCTCGCCCTGCTCAACCGCCGGTCGCTCGCATGGCGCGGCAAGATCGCCACCGCTCCGGTGCCGGGCGCCGTCCGGGACGGCGACCTGCTCCTGCGACGCTGGCGCCCGGCGGACACGGCGCCCTTCGCGACGCTCAATGCCGATCCGGCGGTGATGGCCCACTTCCCCGGCTCCGGACCGGAGCGGAGAGCGCCGCCGAGGCCGGCCTCTGCGATCGCCGCTTCGTTGCGGACGGGTTCGGCCCCTGGGCTCTGGAGCATGCGGGCCGGTTCATCGGTTTCGCCGGCGCGATGCGGATCATCAGGCCCCTGCCCTTCCCGGGCGGCGACCGGCCGGGGAGCACGGTCGAGCTGGCCTGGCGCCTGGCGCAGGCATCTTGGGGCCGGGGCTTGGCCACGCGCGCCGCGCGGCTGGCCCTCGCCGACCTCGCCGAACGCTGCGGCATCCGCGCCGTCGTGGCCTACACGGCGGCCGGCAACCTGCGCTCCCGGGCGGTCATGGGGCGCCTCGGCATGGTTGCGGCCGGGACGTTCCCGCATCCGGCGGTTCCCGAGGGGCCGCTCTGCGAACATGTCCTGTACCGGCTGGATGGCGTCGACAGGGAGGCTGCGGCATGAGGGCCGAGACCGCGATCAACGTCGTCGGCGGCGGCGCCTGGGGGACGGCCCTCGCCAATGCCGCCGCCGGGGCCGGCCATCCCGTGACCCTGTGGCTGCGCGACCGGGAGGCTGCCGCCGCCCTCCAGGCGAGCCGGGAGAACCCGCGCTACCTGCCCGGCGTGCCGCTCCATCCGCGCATCCGGGCGACCGCGGAGGCGGAGGACCTCGCCGGCGCGCGGGCGACCCTGCTGGTCGTGCCGGCCCAGACCGTGCGCGGCGTGCTGGAGACCCTGCGCGCGCCCCTGGCCACGGCGGGACCTGTGGTCCTCTGCGCCAAGGGGATCGAGCGTGGCAGCGACAGTTTCATGAGCGCGGTGGCGGGGCAGGTGCTGCGGCCGGGGACGCCGGTGGCGGTCCTGTCGGGGCCGAGCTTCGCGGCCGACGTCGCCCGGGGCCTGCCCACCGCCGTGACCCTGGCGGCGGCCGATCCCGGCCTCGCGGCGGCCCTGTGCGCGCTGCTCTCGGGACCGAGCTTCCGGCTCTACCACACCGACGACGTGCGCGGGGTCGAGGTCGGCGGCGCCGGCAAGAACGTCCTGGCCATCGCCTGCGGGATCGTGGCGGGGCGCGGGCTCGGCGAGAGCGCCCGGGCGGCGCTGATCGCCCGGGCCTTCGCCGAGCTGATGCGCTTCGCTCGCGCCTTCGGGGGGCGGCCGGAGACGCTGATGGGTCTCTCGGGCCTCGGCGACCTCGTGCTCACCGCCTCCTCGCCGCAATCGCGCAACTTCGCCTTCGGCCAGCGGCTCGGCGCCGGGGCGAGCCCCACCGAGGCCGCGGGCGGCAAGCTCGCCGAGGGGGCGTTCACCGCGGCGGCGCTCACCGGCCTCGCCGCCGCGAAGGGGGTCGAGATGCCGGTGGCGGAGGCCGCGGCCGCCATCGTGTCAGGCCGGGCCAGCGTCGACGACGTGATCGCGGGGTTGCTGGCCCGGCCGTTGCGCGGGGAGACCGACTGAGGCCGCGGCGCCGGCTCACGCCACGGCGGCCGCCGGCTCCGGCGCGGTCCCGTGGGTGTGGTCGGCGAAGCGCGCGATCGGTGCGGGCCGGCCCAGCAGGTAGCCCTGGGCGATGGTGCAGTGCTCCGCGGCCAGGAAGGACAGCTCCTCGTCCGTCTCCACCCCCTCTGCCACCACTGCGAGCCCCAGGCCCCGCCCCAGCCCCAGCACGGAGCGCACGATCGCGGCCCCCTGCGGGTTGCTGTGGACCGCTTTGATGAACGAGCCGTCGATCTTGATCCGGTCGAACGGGAAGGAGCGCAGGTTCGAGAGCGAGGAATAGCCGGTGCCGAAATCGTCCATGGCGATCTTGACGCCCAGGGCCTTGAGCTGGCGCAGGGTGAGCAGCGCCCGGGCCGGATCTCGGATCAGGGCGGTCTCGGTGATCTCGATCTCCAGGCGCTCCGCCTTCAGGCCGCACGCGAACAGGGTGCCGTGGACGAACTGGACGAAGTGCGGGTTGTGGAGCTGGACCGCCGAGACGTTGACGGCGATCGCCAGCGGGTTCGGCCAGCCGGCGGCCGTCCGGCAGGCCTCCCGAAGCACCCAGGCGCCGATCTCCAGGACCGCCCCGGTCTCCTCGGCGATCGGCACGAACACGGCCGGCGAGATGGTGCCCCGCTCCGGATGGTGCCAGCGCAGCAGCGCCTCGAAGCCCGTCACCGCGCCGGTCTCGATCTGACTCTGCGGCTGATAGACGAGGGCCAGCTCGCCCCGGACCACCGCGTGGCGCAGATCGTGTTCCAGCTGCCGCCGGTCCCGGATCTGCGCGCCCATGCTGGCATCGTAGCGGCGGCAGGTGCCCCGGCCCTCGTTCTTGGCCCGGTAGAGGGCCGCGTCGGCGTGGCTCAGGAGCGCGCGCTGGTCCGCGGCGTCGTCGGGATACACCGCGATGCCGATGCTGGAGGCGATCACCGGGCCTGAGGCCGCCGGCACCGCCGACAGGGTGGCCAGGATCCGCTCGGCCAGCCGCTCGGCCGAGCCCTCACCCTGCGGCGTCAGGATGGCGAACTCGTCGCCGCCGAGCCGCGCCATCAACTGCTTGGGATCGAGCAGCCCGCCGACCCGGAGGGCGAACTCGCGCAGCATCGCGTCGCCGGCCGCGTGCCCGAACAGGTCGTTGACCTCCTTGAAGCGATCAAGGTCGAGGCACAGCACGGCGAGGCGGGCGCCCTGGTTGTCCGCGGCGCGCATCTCCCGCTCGAGCCGGGTGTGGAAGCTCGTGCGGTTGGCGAGCCCCGTGAGCGCGTCGTGATGGGCGAGGTAGTGGATCTGGCTCTCCGCCCGGCGCCGGGCGCGCAGGTCGCGCACGGCCACGGCGTGGTGCGGCTGGCGGCCGTAATCGGCCACCGGGCGCATGATCACCTCCACCGGGATGGGGCCGCCGCCGGCCGGGACGAGATCCGCCTCCAGGGGCTGGTCCGCCGTTCCGCCCGCGGGCGCGAGGCCCGGCAGGTACGTGGCCAGGCTGGTGCCCACCAGGGCCGCCGCCTCGAGACCCGCGAGGCGGGCGAAGGCCTCGTTGGCGCTGACGATCTGGCCGCCGCGGCACACGACGAGCCCCTCCACGGCCGCATTGGCGAGGCTGCGCAGGCGCTCGCGCTCGGACTCGGCGCGGCGGCGCTCCCGCAGGTCGAGGAGCAGCGCCGCCCCGGCGAGCAGCAGGATCAGGCAGCTCGCCAGCGCCACGGCCCCGGCGAGCCACGTCGTCCGGATCGCGCTCGAAGGGATCTCCACCCGGGGATCGGGCAGGATGGACACCGCCCCCATGCCGGTGAAGTGGTGGCCGCAGATCGCCAGGATCAGCAGCGCGGCGCCGCCGTATCGGCGCCGGATCGTGGGTGCCGACAGGCCGACGCTCAGGGACGCGGCCCCGAGCACCGCGCCGATCCCGATCGAGGCGACCACCAGGGCCGGGCTCCAGACGAGGTGCCCCGGCACCTGATAGGCGGCCATGCCGGTGTAGTGCATCGTCGCGATGCCGCCGCCCACCACGGCGCCGCCGAGCCCCGCCTGCACGGTCCGGCCGGACACGGCCAGGGCGAAGCCGAGCCCGGTGATGGCGACGGCATCGGCGTACGAGAGGATCGTCAGCCCGATGCCGTAGCCCGAAGGCAGACCCGGCTCGAAGGCGAGCATCGCCAGGAAATGGGTCGCCCAGATTCCGGAGCCCCCGGCGGCGGCCGCCACGGCGAGCCACGCGTAGCGGCTGTGGCCCCTGGCCCGGCCGACATGGGTGAGCAGCTCCATGGCGGTCGTGCTGGCCAGCGCGCAGATCAGCGCTGCCAATGCTACTAGCCACAGGTTGTGTTCGCCAATAAAACAACCGATCACGGGCAGCATGCAGGCAACCAAGCGGTGGCTGGTGAGGATCCTCCTGGTCTATTGGCATGCAAAATTTAAAATTTGACCGGGCCGCACGGGAAACATCCCGATCTCAACAGGGGCACATCTTCGCCCGCGGGCGCCGCCTTGTGCGCCGCAGGCGGCCTGTGCGCGCGGGGGGAAGCTGGGCTATGGCGGGGCGTGCCGCCCGGCCGGGCGGTCCTCGGGGACTTCAGCGATGGCGTACTGGCTGTTCAAATCCGAGCCCGCGACCTGGTCGTGGGCGCAGCAGGTCGCGGCCGGGGAGTCCGGCACGCACTGGAACGGCGTGCGCAACCACCTCGCCAAGAAGCAGCTGATGGCCATGCAGGTCGGCGAGCAGGGCTTCTTCTACCACTCGAACGAGGGCAAGGCCGTGGTCGGCATCGTGGCGGTGATCCGGCCCTACTATCCCGATCACACCGACGAGACCGGGCGCTTCGGCATGGTGGACGTGAAGGCCGTGCAGGCGCTGCCGCGGCCGGTGACGCTCGAGGCGATCAAGGCCGACCCTGCGCTGGCCGACATGGTGCTCGTCAACAATTCCCGCCTGTCGGTTCAGCCGGTGACCGACGCGGAATGGACCCGGATCCGCACGCTCGGCGGCCTTGACTGAGTGCGAAGCGGGATGCCCGGCCCATCCCCCGCTTCAACCGGGACGGCCCCGGCGGGTGGGTCACGCCGCGCGGTTGAGCGGGCTGCGCGCGGGTGCCACGGCCTCCGGATCGAAATCCACGGCCGACAGCGTGTCCATCACCCGGGAGGCCGGCAGGGTCACCACCACCTCGGTGCCCTCGCGGGGCTTGGAGGACAGCTGGAACTGCCCGCCGTGCAGCTCCACCAGCCCCTTCACAATCGGGAGGCCCAGCCCCGAGCCCTGCTCGGCGGTCTTGATCGCCAGGGAGCCGCGCCCGAACGAGGACAAGACCGTGCCGAGTTCGTCCTCGGGGATGCCCGGGCCGCTGTCCTTCACCGAGACGTACTGGCCCCCAGAGGCGGTCCAGCCGACCTTCAGCCAGATCGCGCCGCCGGGAGGCGTGAACTTCACGGCGTTCGACAGCAGATTCAGCACGATCTGGCGCAGCGCCCGCTCGTCCGCCCAGAGCCGCGGCAGCGCGCCGTCGACGAGGTCGTGGAAGGTCTGGTTCTTCGCCTTCGCGCGCAGGCCCATCATGTGGCGGCACTCCTCCACCACGTGGGCGAGCTGCACCGCCTCTTCGTTGAGTTCGTAGCGCCCCGCCTCGATCCGCGACAGGTCGAGGATCTCGTTGATCAGGTTCAGGAGGTGCATCCCGCTGTCGTGGATGTCGTGCGAGTACTCGCGGTAGGACGGCGCCGTGTGGACGCCGAACACCTCGTTCTTCATCACCTCCGAGAAGCCCAGGATGGCGTTGAGCGGCGTGCGCAGCTCGTGGCTCATGGTGGCGAGGAAGCGCGACTTGGCGAGGTTGGCCTCCTCGGCCCGGCGGCGGGCCTCGTCCGAATTGGCCTTGGCCTGTTCCAGCTCGCCGAACACCGCGTCCTTCTCGGCGCGGGAGCGCAGGGCGCCCACCGTCGAGGTGTAGAGGCGCCGCGAGAGGCCGAGGAAGAAGATCTGCGCACCCCCGGCCATCACCACGAGCATCAGAAGGTCCATCCCTCGGGAGAAGGCGGCGAGCGAGGCGGTGGCGACCGCAAGCGGCACCAGGGCGGCGATGGCCGCCATCGGCACCGTCGCGGCCAGCATGGTGGTGACGGCGGCCGCGATGACGAGGCCGAACAGCGCGAAGGTCCAGCCGCCGGTGGTGCCGAGCCCGATCATCGCCGACCACGAGAGGCTCTGCAGCACCTCGCCGATCAGGAAGCGGCGGCGCCAGCGGGCGAGGGGGATCGTCGCCGGATCGGTGCGGAGGAAGCGCCGGCTCAACGTGGTGTTGAGCGTGATCATCAGGAACACGACGAGCGCCCAGGCCGCCGCCACAGCCGGCGCGATCCAGAAGGTCGCGGCCGTGGCGAGCGCCGCCGCGAACCCCACCAGCGGGATGCCCGCCCCGGCCCGGTAATGGGCGTAGTGGCGCAGCAACTCGTAGTCGAAGGCCCGCTCCAGCCCGGTCTGCGAGGTCAACTTCTCGCGGGCCGAGCGGATCTCGCGGGCGACTCCGCGGCGGCGCGCCGCCTCCTCCGTCGAGGGACCGCGACCGCGCTGGACCATCTCGACGGTGAGATCGGGCATGCGCGTCTTGAAACTCGGCTCGAAGGCGCCGGCGGGCGGAGGTGGCTGGGAAGCACTGCGTGAGGATGAGGCGGATGTGTTAAGAAGCGGCTGCCGGTATCCCTTCAATCTTAAGCATCCCGGGCTGTATCGAGACTGGGCCGCCGCCGGATCGAAGTGCGCTGCCGCACATCGTGTCCGGGCACGCGATCGCTAGGGTCCGCGCGGGCGGTGGTGCCTCCGGACGGGGCGTCGGGCCGCGATTGGGGACCGGACGCACGCGTCGAGAGAGGGTCGCCGACCATGCCGAATCTCACCGTGAACGGCGTCACGCACGCCATCGACGCCGACCCGGACATGCCCCTGCTCTGGGTGCTGCGCGACCGGCTCGACGCCACCGGGACCAAGTACGGCTGCGGCATCGCGCAGTGCGGCGCCTGCACGGTCCACTTGGACGGCCAGCCGGTCCGGTCCTGCCAGACCCGGCTGGGCGATGTCGGCGCTGCCCAGGTGACCACCATCGAGGGCGTCTCGGGCCGGGTGGCCGAGGCCGTCCAGGCGGCGTGGCGCAAGCTCGACGTCGTCCAGTGCGGCTACTGCCAGTCCGGCCAGATCATGTCGGCGATCGGACTGCTCTCGGGCAACGCCAAGCCGAGCGACGCCGACATCGACGGCGCCATGGACGGCAACATCTGCCGCTGCGGCACCTACCAGCGCATCCGCGCGGCGATTCACGAAGCCGCGCGCAGCCTCGCCTGATCCGCCCCAGGCCTCATCTTCCCCGCGGTCCTGACCGGAGCCTCGCCGCCATGCTGAACGCCCGTCGACCGACTGCCCTCCCCGCCCGACCCAGCCGCCGCGGCCTGCTCGCCGGCGCCGGCGCCCTCGTGGTCGCCTTCCGGCTCGACCCAAAATCCGCCCGCGCGGCCGCCGGCCCGAACCTCGCCGACGTCAAGGCGCAGCCCAATGCCTTCGTGCGCATCGGCGCGGACGACACCGTCACGGTGGTGATCAAGCACCTCGACATGGGCCAGGGGAACACGACCGGCCTCGCTACCATCCTGGCCGACGAACTCGGCGCGGACTGGAAGACCGTCCGCACCGAGTTCGCGCCCGCCGACGCGACGCTCTACAACAACAGCCTGATGGGTCCGATCCAGGGGACCGGCGGCTCCACCGCGGTGGCCAATTCCTGGTTCCAGCTGCGCAAGGCCGGCGCCGCCGCCCGCGAGATGCTGATGGCCGAGGCCGCCTTCCGCTGGAAGGTGCCGGTCTCGGAGATCACGGTCGCCGACAATCTCGTGCGCCACGCCCCGTCCGGCCGGCAGGCCCGGTTCGGTGAGCTCGCGGCCTCGGCGGCCTCGCTGCCGGTGCCCTCCGAGCCGCGGCTCAAGGACCCGAGCGAGTGGCGGCTGATCGGCCAGCGGATCCCGCGCCTCGATTCCGTGGCCAAGACCAACGGCACGGCGGTCTACTCCTCGACATCCGTCGCCCGAACCAAGTCACCGCGGTGGTGGCCCGGGCGCCCCGCTTCGGCGCCACCGTGAAAAGCTTCGACCCCGCCGCCGCCCGCAAGGTCGCGGGCGTCCTCGACGTCGTGCAGGTGCCGACCGGCGTGGCGGTGATCGCCCGCGACACGTGGTCGGCCATGAAGGGCCGCGCGGCGCTCACCGTCGCCTGGGACGACAGCACCGCCGAGACCCGCTCGTCGGACGCGATCCTCGCCGAGTACCGGGAGCGGGCCAAGGGTCCCGGCCTCACGGCCTCGGAGCGCGGCGACCCGCAGGCGGCGCTGAAGGGTGCCGCCCAGGTGATCGAGGCCGAGTTCACCTTCCCGTACCTCGCCCACGCGGCGATGGAACCGCTCAACGCCACGATCGAGCGGGCGGCCGACGGCGGCTACGACGTCTACGCGGGCTTCCAGTTCCAGACCGTCGAGCAGGCGACCATGGCGGCGATCCTGGGGGTGACGCCCGACAGGGTGCGGCTGCACAGCAACTGGGCCGGCGGCTCCTTCGGCCGCCGGGCGACCCCCACCGCCGACTACCTCGCGGAGGCCGCGACCGTCCTCAAGGCGTCCGGCGAGAAGGCGCCCGTGCACCTCGTCTGGACCCGCGAGGACGACATGGCCGGCGGCTATTATCGCCCGACCGTGCTGCACAGGGTCCGGGCCGGCATCGACGGCAAGGGCGCGGTGGTCGGCTGGGACCACGTCATGGTCGGCAAGTCGATCATGATCGGCTCGCCCTTCGAGGCAATGATCGTCAAGAACGGCATCGACGCGACCACCGTAGAGGGTGCCTCCGACACGCCCTATGCGCTCCCGGCCTATCGGTTCGGTGTCCATAACGGCCGCGAGGGCGTGCCGGTCCTGTGGTGGCGCTCGGTCGGCCACACCCACACGGCCCACGTGATGGAGGTGATGATCGACGAGCTGGCCCATGCCGCGAACGTCGATCCGGTGGCCTACCGGCTCTCCCTCCTGGCCCAGGCGCCGCGGCTGTCCGGCGTGCTCACCCTCGCCGCCGACAAGGCCGGCTGGAGCGCCAAGCCGCAGGACCAGGGTCGCGGCCTCGGGGTGGCGGTCCACGAATCCTTCGGCTCCTACGTCGCCATGGTGGCCGACGTCACCGCGCAGGATGCGGGCATCCGGGTGAACCGGATCGTGGCGGCAGTGGATGTCGGCGTGCCGGTCAACCCCGACGTGATCCGCGCGCAGGTCGAGGGCGCGGTGGGCTTCGCCCTGTCGGCGGTGCTCCGCAACCGCATCACCCTCAAGGAGGGCCACGTGCAGGAGCAGAATTTCGACGCCTACGCGCCGACCCGGATGAGCGAGATGCCGACGGTGGAGGTGCACATCGTGCCGAGCCAGGTGGCGCCCACCGGGATCGGCGAGCCAGGGGTGCCCGTTCTGGGGCCTGCGATCGCCAATGCGGTCTTCGCCGCCACCGGTCGGCGCCTGCGCTCGCCGCCGCTCGATCTCTCGGGGGTGAAGGGCGCGTGAGGAAACGCACCTTCCGCCGGCCTGCATCGGCGTAAGACGGACGGGCCTTCCCCCAAGGCAAGAGACCCGACTGACGACGGCGCGGCGCGACACCGCGCCGTTTCTTTTTGCGCGCCGCGACTCCATCTCCGGGCCATGCCCTTCGACGACACCGCCGCGCGCCTGCGCGCCTGCCGCCTCTGCCGGGACGCCCCGCTCTACGGTCCGGCCCTGCCCCAGGAACCCCGGCCGATCGTGCAGGGCTCGGCCACGGCCCGCCTCTGCATCGCCAGCCAAGCCCCCGGCACCCGCGCGCACCGGACGGGGCAGCCGTTCACCGATCCCTCGGGCGTGCGGCTGCGGTCCTGGCTCGGCCTCGACGCGGCGCAGTTCTACGATGCCACCCGGGTCGCCATCGTGCCGATGGGTGCGTGCTTTCCCGGCCTCGACGCCAAGGGCGGCGACCGGCCGCCGCGCCGGGAATGCGCGGAAAACTGGCGGGTGGAGCTTTTCGCCGGCCTGCCGCACCTCGATCTGATCCTGGTGATCGGCCAGTACGCGCAGGGCTGGCACCTGGGAAAGCGCGACGGCGGGCTGACCGGCACGGTGCGGCGCTGGCGGGAGATCCTGTCCGAGCCGCGCCGCCCGCGGGTGCTGCCCCTGCCCCACCCGTCCTGGCGCAACAACGGCTGGCTCAAGCGCGAGCCGTGGTTCGCGGCGGAGCTGCTGCCGGTGCTGCGGGCCGAGGTGGCGCAGGTGATGGCGGGGTGAGGCGCGATGGGGCCGGCATTGACCTCGCGGGCGTTCCGCGGGATCGCTGCCGCGACCCCGAAGGACGCGCCGATGACCGAGACCGCAGACCCCCGCGACCGCCTGATCGTGGCCCTCGACCTGCCGAGCGTGCAGGCGGCCGAGGCGCTGATCGACCGGATCGGCGATGCCGCGACCTTCTACAAGATCGGCTACCAGCTAGGCTATGCAGGCGGCCTCGCCCTGGCCGAGCGGCTGGCGAACCGCGGCCTCAAGGTCTTCCTCGACCTGAAGCTCCACGACATCGGCAACACCGTCGAGGAGGGCGTCCGCTCGGCCTCCGGCTCAGGCGCCACCTTCCTCACCGTCCACGCCTACCCGCAGACCATGCGGGCGGCTCTGCGCGGGCGCGGCCCGGGCCTGAAGATCCTCGCCGTGACGGTGCTCACCTCGTACGACGACGCGGACGCCGCGGAGGCCGGCTACGCCCTGCCGGTGGCCGAACTGGTGGCCCAGCGCGCCGCCCAGGCGGCCGAGATCGGCATCGACGGCCTCGTCTGCTCCGCCGCCGAGGCCGCGGCGGTCCGGGGCATCGTCGGGCCGGACCGGCTGATCGTCACCCCGGGCATCCGCCCGGCGGGCGCAGCGGCCGGCGACCAGAAGCGGGTCATGACGCCCGGCGAGGCCCGAGCGGTCGGGATCGACCACGTGGTCGTCGGACGGCCGATCACCGGCGCCGCCGACCCGCGCGCCGTGGCGCAGGCGATCGTGGCGGACCTCGCCTGACCCGGACCGGGATTGCCTTCGCGCGGATCGGACCCACTTCGCCTCCCAACGGAGGAGTCGCGGCATGACGAAGGGCTACTGGATCGCGCGGGTCGATGTCCGCGACGCGGAGGCCTACAAGGAGTACGTGGCCGCCAACGGCGCCGCCTTCGCCCGGTACGGCGGCCGCTTCCTGGTGCGCGGCGGCGCCCACGAGGCGGTGATGGGGCCGGCCCGGTCCCGCAACGTGGTGATCGAGTTCCCGAGCTACGCCGACGCCCTCGCCTGCTGGAACTCCGACCTCTACCAAGCCGCCAAAGCCAAGCAGCGCGGCGGCGTCGAGGCGGAGATCCTGGTGATCGAGGGCTATGACGGCCCGCAACCCAGCGCCTCCGAGCCGGCGCCCCAGGCCGGGGCGGCCTCCGAATAGGCGGGCGGAGCGGCGCTCCCCGGCCTCGCCCTGCATCGGGGGCGCCCGGTGCACGTGCCGCAACCCTCCGAAGCGGGGTGTTCCTAGACTCTCCGCGGCGCCAAGCCCCGCAGCAGGAACGCCGCCATGGCCTCTACGGGCGGAACCGGCTGGAGGCTGGCACTGCCCACCAGGAGCGGGTGGGTGTAACGCGCGATGGCGACGTGGATGCAGGCGGCCGCCTCGGCCGGATCGGCGGCCTCGAACTCGCCCCGGGCTACCCCGTCGCGGATGATCCGCTCGAACCCGGCGGTGATCCGGGCCACGTGATGGCGGCAGACGTCCCAGCTCTCGGTCATCGCCGCCTCGATCATCTCGTGCAGGCGGGGAAAGGTCTCGCAGCGCCGGGTGCAGTCGCGATGCAGGGTCTCGATCGCCGCCACGAGGCGCCCGGTGGCGTCGAGGCCCGGCCGGTCGGCGATGCACGAAATCACCGCCTCACTCTCCCCGATCAACCGCTCCAGCACCGCCTCGTTGATCGCCTTCTTCGAGTCGAAGAAGCGATAGACGTTGGCCGGGCTCATCTTCAGGGTCCGGGCGATGTCGGCCACGGTCGTCTTCTGGTAGCCGATCTCGCGGAAATACGCGTCCGCCGTCGCGAGGATGCGGCTGCGCGTGTCGGGCGCGCACTCCTCGGCGATCGGGTGGGTCGTATCATCCAGCGACATGCGTCCTCACTAGGCCATGCGGCCGCGGAGCGTCAAAGACGCCGGCTCGGATCGGGTTCCCCTGCGGCCGGTGCGCGCGCCCGGAACCGGCCCCGGCGGCATCCATTGCCCCGGCATCTGGCCGCGCGAGCGGCGCGCCTGAACGAGATCAGCCCGTATGACCTTCACCGATACCCGCGCCCTGGTGACCGGGGCCGATTCCGGCATCGGTCAGGCGACCGCGGACCTGCTGGCCCGCGGGGGCGCCGACGTGGCGATCACCTATCACACCGACGAAGCCGGCATCCGCGAGACCGCCGCCCGCGTCGAGGCCGCGGGGCGCCGGGCACTGGTGCTCCAGCTCGATGTCGGCGATCCGGCCGCCGTCAACGCCGCCTTCGACCGGATCGGCAGCGAGTTCGGCACCCTCGACATCTTGGTGGCCAATGCCGGCCAGGCCATGAGCGGCGTCCCGGTCGCCGAGATGGACGATGCGGTGCTGGAGCGGATTCTCCGGGTGAACCTGATGGGTCCGCTGTTCTGCGCCCGGCCATTCATCAAGATGCGCAAGGCTCAGGGCGGCCGGGGCAAGATCGTGTTCGTCTCTTCCGTGGCCCAGCACCTGCCGACTCCGGAGAGCGCCCCCTACGGCATGTCGAAGGCCGGCCTCGGGTCTCTCTGCCGCTCCCTGTCGCGGGAACTCGCCGAGGACCGGATCAACGTCAACAATGTCGCCCCGGGTCTGATCGAGACCCCGATGACATCGGACCGCTTCGAGAATCCGGCGGTACTCGAACAGTCGCTGGAACGCATCCCGTGGCACCGCGCCGGCCAGCCGGAGGAGATCGCCCGGGCCATTCTCTACCTCGCCTCGGACGCGGCCGATTACGTGACCGGCCACACCCTGGTGGTCGATGGCGGCCTGACGATGCAGTGGGGCGGCGCCTGAACGACGCAGGGCGGCACCGGACGTGCGTCCGGTACTGCTTGGGGCGTGTCTTGATCCTTGAGGGCGGACGCTTTGGGGGCGGGAGCCCGCCTCAGGATCCGAACTGCGAGCCCAGCCGCTCGAGGTACTCGGCCAGATCGACGCCCCCGACGCGCTTGCCGTAGTCGAAGCGCATGCCCTGTCGGATGTCGACGCTGGCATCCCGCGTGGTCAGGGTGAAGGGACGGACGCAGACCCAGGCCCCGTCGCGGCGGTGCTCGAAGTAGCCGAGGATCTCGTGCTTGGCCATAACCTTCCTCCGGAACCATGTTCGGAGACATAACGGTCATGCCGGCCGGCGGTTCGCGCCGCGCGACTGTTTTCGCGCGCGGATGCACGCGGCTTGAGTGCTGACGATACGAGAAGGGCACGGACCGTTCGGACAGACCTCGCCTGAGCTTGGCCATTACAGGTCGAATGTTCGGTGCGCCCCCGGGCGGCTCAGGACCAGCGATCGAGAACCTCGGCGGTCGTCATCGTCTCGACCTGATGGCCGTAGCGCATCCGGTACATCAGCAGCAGGGCGTCGTGCGCCGCGTCGCAGGAGCTGCACAGGGCGTCGGTGGCCAGCACTATCCGGTAGCCGAGATCGACGCCGCCCAGCACCGCAGCCAGCACGCAGACGTCCGTCTCGGCACCGGTGATGATCAAGGTATCGACGCCCCGCGCCCGCAGGTGGGCATCGAGGCCGGTGTCGAGCCAAGGGAATAGACGTTCTTGTCGATGACCGAAGCGGGCGGAACGAGTTGGGCGAGGTCGGGGACGAGGTCGATCAGGCCCGGGGCGAGGCGCTCCCGTGTCATGGTGGCCCACCGCTTCGAGTAGGTCGCCCAGGTGCCGCGGCCGTCGCCCGGTCGGGCGGCCGGGATGAAGCGGGTGAAGACGGTCCGCTCCGGATGCGCCGCCGCGAGGCGGCACACCTGCGGCAGGACCCGGCCCATCCACGGGGTCTGCCAGTCGGTGGACTCGGCGAACATGCGCTGCATGTCCACGCACAGGTGGACGCACCCCGCCCCCAGCGGCCCGGAGACGGCCGCGCCGTCCTGCCCGGAGCGGTCCGTCCCGCGACCGGGTCGTGCTTCCAGGGGGAGATTCGGACACGCGCGACGGGGCTCCTGCGGCGGGACGGGCTGGGCGGGATGCGGACCTCGAGCCCGTGTCCCCTTCCGGCGGACGGTCCTACCGGTCGGCCTTCTCGCCGGCGAGGGTCAGCGACAGGTAGCGTTCCGTGGTCGGCCGGATCAGCTTGCGCACCGCCTCCGCCATGGCCTGCTCCTCCCTCAGCGACTGCTCGAAGGCCGTCCGATGGGCCTGCTGGCCGGCGGCCTCGGCGATGGTGAGCAGCGACTCGTAGGCCGCGATCTCGAAGTTCTCGAAGGCGTGGTTGGCGTAGGTGTTCTTCAGGATCTCGTCCTGGGCCGGGGTATGGCCCAGGGCCATCATGTTGCCGACGAAGCCCAGGAAGCCCTCCTTGAGCGTGGAGGGGCTCTCGGAGAGGCTCTGCAGGGCTTCCTCCAGGCGGTGGCGCTGGCCGTGGGTTTCCTCGATGTGGCGGCGCAGGGCCTGCTCCATCTCCGGATAGCGCTCCAGGCGCTCGACCTGCCGCTCCATGATCTGCAGGGCCTGCATCTCGACGGCGTGGGTATTCTTCAGGGCCGTGACGTAGATCTCGCGGGCGTCCGTGGCCATGGCGTCACCTCTTTCCGGTTGCGAGCCTCGAGGCTCATTCCACCGGGAAACCAGAGTGGCGCGCGGCCAAGTTCCGGACGGCGGGGGCTCCGCGGGAGCCGGAAGAGCCGTTTCGCTCAATGCAGGCCGCTGATCCGTTCGGCCCGCTCGCGATCCGCCAGGCGCTTGCCGATCTCGAGGAGCAGGGTCTCCGTCAGCGCCACGAGGGCCGCGTCGCCGAGCTGCGAGACCGTGTTGTGCAGCGAGAGGCACAGGTCGGCGGTCAGGCTGAGCGGATCGTCGATCGTGGTGCCGTCGCGCTCCGCGAAGGCCGGGCCGGCGGGTTTGCTGTCGGAGATCTCCACGATCACCCCCGACCGGTGGTCGGTCGGCCGTCTTGGTCCAGGTAGAAGTGCCCCCGGGTGAACAGCCACCGCAGCCTGCCCGCCGGCGAGCAGACCCGGTACTCGGCCGTGTAGGAACCGCCGGTCCGGACGCAGTCCAGGATGACCTGCGAGATATGCGGCTGGTCGTCCGGGTGGACGGCCTTCAGGATCTCGGAGAGGCTGACGCCCACCTGCGACCGGGCCGGGCTGATGTTGAACAGCAGGGCGCTGACCGGATCGGCCCGCGCCTCGTCCCGGAGGATGTCCCACATCCAGAAGCCGACGCCACCGGAGGCTTCGAGCGCCGCGACGAGCGCCGCCTCGGACACAACGTCGTCCGTCTGGAGCATCCGAAACTTCCCCGATCCCATCGCAGGCACGGGTCCTTCGACGCGCCGCTTGTGATCCTACATATGCCGCCTCGATTTCAGATCGGCGATCGAAATGATTTTGTCTACAAATATCCAGATATTGTATTTTGTCTTGAGGCGTTTTGCCCGATCTTTCCGGCCTGGGTGGCTGCGTGTACCGCGGTGATGGCGGATCGGGGGGCGAGGGCTGTCCGCCGAAGCCGGTTCCGCGTGCCGCCGCTCAAGCCCTGCCCTTCCATGGCACCAGTGCGCGCTCCAGCAGGCGCATCCCCAGCTCGAACAGGGCGGCGAACAGGCCGATCACCAGGATTCCCATCAGCACCACGTCCGGTGCGCAGGAAGTTGGAGGCGTTGAGCACGAGCTGGCCGAGGCCGGCCTGGGCCGCCACCATCTCGGCGGCCACCAGGGTGGTCCAGCCCACGCCCATGCCGATCCGCAGGCCGACCAGGATCTCCGGCAGCGCCGCCGGGAAGACCACGTGGCGCAGGACACTGCCAGCGGCTCGCCCCCAGTGCGCGCGCGGCATTGATCTGGTCGGTCGCGGCGGAGCGCACGCCGGCCCGCGCGGCGAGCGCCACCGGCGCGAAGCAGGCGAGGAAGATCAGCAGAACCTTCGACAGCTCGCCGATCCCGAACCAGATGATCATCAGCGGCAGGTAGGCGAGCGGCGGCAGCGGCCCGGTAGAACTCGATCGGCGGGTCGAGGACGCCGCGGGCGATCCGGCTCGTCCCCATGGCGAGCCCGGCGGGGATCCCCACCAGGACCGCGAGCGCGAAGGCGCCGAGAACCCCGCAGGAGGCTGTCGCGGACATTGGAAGCCGAGCGGGACGCCGTCGATCTCCCCGCGCCACGCCTGCCCGAAGGCCGTCAGGACCGCCTCCGGCGGCGGCAGGAACAGCGGCTTCATCCAGCCCGCGCGGGTAGCCAGGACCCAGAGGCCGAGGGCCGCCAGCACGGAGGCGGCGCTGACCGCCGGGACGAGCGCCCCGGTGCGGCGCGGTCCGGGCCGCGGCGGCGGATCCGCTGCGGGGTCCGACAGGCCGGCCGGCGGGCCGAGGGCCGCCCGCTCATCGGAGGATCCCGGCGGGTGCCTCGCACCCCTGGCGGATGCGGTCGAGGACGCGCTCGCGCACGGCGATGAAGGCGGGATCCGATTTCACGGCCCGGGTGTCGCGGCCCCCGAGCGCCGCCCGGGAGAAGGGCAGCTCCAGCGTCTCGACGATGCGGCCGGGCCGCGGGCTCACTGATCACCAGGCGGGTCGCCAGGAACACCGCCTCCTCGACGTCATGGGTGATGAAGAAGGCCATCTTGCCGGTCCTGTGCCAGATCCGGAGGATCAGCTCCTGGATCTGCTCGCGGGTGAAGGCGTCCAGGGCGCCCAGCGGTTCGTCCATCAGCAGGGCGCGCGGGTCGCCGGCGAGCGCTCGGGCGAGGCCGACCCGCTGCTGCATGCCGCCCGGAGTTCGTAGACCCTGCGGTCGGCAAAGCCCGCGAGACCCACGAGGTCGAGCATCGCCAGGGCGATCCGGCGGCGTTCCGGCCGGGGGACGCCCCGCATCTTCGGCCCGAAGGCCACGTTCCCGGCGACGTCCAGCCAGGGCATCCAGGGCGTGGCGCTGGAACACCACGCCCCGGTCGGCCCCCGGCCCCCGGACCGGGACGCCGTCGAGGAGGATGCGGCCCTCGGTGGGTTCGAGGAAGCCCGCGATCGCCGAGAGCAGGGTGGTCTTGCCGCAGCCCGAGGCGCCGAGCGCCACCACGAACTCCCCGGGGGCGATGGTCAGGTCGACCCGCGAAAGCGCGGCGACCGCGTCGACGCCCGCGCCGTAGCGGACGGTCAGGTTGCGGATCTCGATCATGCGGCCTCCGGTCCGGGAACAGGCTATTTCCGGGCCGCCTCCACGTAGTCCCCCGTGACGAACCGGCCGTAATCGGGGGCCAGGGTCTGGACGCGGCCCTGCGCCTTCAGGAACTCCGCGGTCTCGGTCAGCGCCCTGGCGGCGGCGCCGCCGAGCCAGGCCGGGGAGGCCTGCGCCTCCAGGGTCGGGAACCGGTAGGCCGCGAGGCTCGCCGGCACCTCCGCCGGAGTCGAGCCGGTGATCCGGGCCACGGCCTTCACCTCCTGCGCGTCGGCGTCCCAGGGCTTGGCCCGGTAGGCCGCGTCCTGGGCGGCGATCAGCTTGACGAGGGTCACCAGGAAGTCCCGGTTCCGCGCCGCCCAGGCCCGGTCGACCACCAGGCCGTCGAAGGTCGCCTTGCCTCGGCGGGCGAGGTCCCCCGCCGAGGCCACCACGGTGCCGGACTTCTTCACCCGGGCGAGCACCGGGTCCCAGATGAAGGTCGCGTCGATGTCGCCGCGTTCCCAGGCGGCGGCGATCTCGGGCGGGCGCATGTTCAGGATCCGGACATCCATCTGGGAGAGCCCGGCCTCCGCCAGCGCGGCGATCAGCTGGTAGTGCGACGTCGACACGAACGGCACCGCGATGGTCTTGCCGCGCAGGTCGGCCACGCGCGTCACGCCGCTGCCGCTGCGTGCCACGAGCTGCTCGGCATCGGCGATCTCGTCGAGGATCCAGAACAGCTGGATGTCGAGGCCCTGGGAGGCGGCCGCCGCGATCGGGCTCGACCCGGCCTCCCCGATCTGGACGCTGCCCGAGGCCATGGCGCGGATCACGTCGCCGCCGCCGCCGAACTTGCGCCAGTGGACCGTGTAGCCGGTCGCCGTCTCAAGGGCGCCCGGAGTCCATCAGCGCCCGGAACGGCACCACCATGTCCTGGTGGGCGAAGGTGACCTCCTTGTCGGCGGCCCGGGCAAATCCGGGCACCAGGAGGCCGAGAACCAGCGACGCCAGAGTCGCCAGCGCGACGGGGCGGTGCGGACCGACGGATGTCATGACGTGGAGTCCCTCTCCGGCCGGCCGACTCACGACACGGGTCGTCCGGACGAGGGCAGGGTCCGACAGGCTTGGCTTCGGAGGCAAGGGGGTTCGGAAGCAAGGGGGTGAGGCCGAAGGGCCGGCGCCGCGGCGTCGCGCGCTGCTCCCGTCGGAGGCAGCCTGATCGCGCGCGAGCCGGTCACCCTGCGGCGTCGCGCCGACCCGCCCCGGCCGGAGCACCGCGTGCTCGGACGCCGTCGCGCCGTTCCTGCTCATGAGCCCCCGGTCCCCGTCGAGGCATCGATTGTTCGAAACGCCGCCGACGCCTTCGTTCGGATCGGTGCCCTAGCGAACCAGTCGCTCGACGATCGCCCGGACCTGCGCCCGGTCGGCGGGGTGCGGGTCGACCGAGCGATGAATCGTCAGGCCCTCGATCATCGCGTCGAGGGCCTTGGCGGTCTCCGGCGCGAAGTGTTGCTCCAGGGCGGCGCGGCTCTTGGCCATCCAGTCCTGCATGATCCGGCGCAGCGGCGGTTTCCGGGCCGCGAAGGCGTAGAGTTCGTAGCTCAGCAGCATCGTGCGTGGGCTCGCCCAGAGGTCGCTCACGATCAAGTCGACCACGGCCTCGCAGGCCGCATCGACCGTCGCGGCCGCGGCGAGCCGATCGGCGAACCGCGCCGAGACCGTGTCGGCGAGCCTCGTGAACGCCTCCGTCAGCAGCGCGTCGAGGCTGTCGAAATGGTAGGTCATGGAGCCGAGCGGCACGTCGGCCGCCGCCGCGACCCGGCGATGGGTCGTGCCGGCGACGCCGTGCTCGGCGACGACGTCGAGGGTCGCCTGGATGATGCGCGCCCGGCGATCCGGGTCGAAGCGGCGCTGGGCGGCGGGCAAGCAGACCTCCTCGGATCCGGTTCAGGGCAGCCGGGCCGTGGTGCCCGCGGCCTTGATACGTACATATGTACGCATAGCTAGGGTCCGCGGTGCCGATGCCGACAGCCCGCGCGGCCGCGCTGGGCCTGAGGCGCCCGACGCGGCCGAAGGGGTGTCCTGACCATGAAGACAGAGATCATGAAGACCCAGAAGCAGAAGATGCTGGCCGGCGCGCTGTACTGCGCCGACGACCCGGAACTGGCCGCCGACAACCGGCGCATCTCGGAGTGGATGGACCGGTATAACGCCACGCAGACGCGGAGCCAGCCCGAGCGGCAGGCTCTCCTAGAGGAGGCCTTCGCGCGCGTCGGCCCGGGCTGCAACATCCGGCCGCCGTTCCACTGCGACTACGGCTACAACATCAGCCTGGGCCGCGGCGTGTTCCTGAACTTCGGCTGCTGCATCCTCGACGTGGTGTCGGTCACCATCGGCGACATGACCCAGATCGGCACGGCCGTGCAGATCCTGACGCCCGATCATCCGCGCGACCCGGCGCAGCGTCGGCAGATGCTGGAATTCGGCCGTCCCGTCGTGATCGGCGCCAACGTCTGGATCGGCAGCGGCGCCATCATCCTCCCCGGGGTGACGATCGGCGACGATGCGATCATCGGGGCGGGCAGCGTGGTGACGCGCGACGTGCCGCCCGGCGCCACCGCCCTGGGCAACCCGGCCCGGCTGCGGCCGTGAGGAGGCCGGGTGCGCCGAGCCCGCCTCCGGGGTGATCGAAGTGCCGCCGGCCCGGCGCAGGGTGGGCCAATCCTCCGATGTGCGCCGACACGCGACCGGCCTTTTCGCATGTCGGGCGCCGGCATCGTGGCGCCGGTCGATGATCCGGCGCCGTCCAGCTCTTCTTCCTCCGACTCCTCGCCCTCCGGTCCGGTCGGCTTCGGCCGGCTGACGGCCGCGGATGCGGGCTCAGTCCTTGAGGACCACGGCCACCGGGCCGGCCGCCTCGCCGAACCCAAAATCGGCCAGCTTGTAGGAGAGCTGCACGAACCCGCCGTAGCGCTCGGTCTGGAACCGCATCGGGCTGGGCTTGGAGAACGCGAAGGCCGTCGTGTTGGCCTTGTCGGTCTGCATCCGCCAGTAACGGCCGCCGACGCCGATGCTGACGGACGGTGTCAGGTCGTAGGAGGCGATGCCCTCCAGGAAGTAGCCGTCGCCCTGGCCCGATTCCGCCCCCGGGTTGATGTTCGGCCGGTTCCAGTGCCGGTCGACGCCGCTCAGCGACACGACTGGCAGGTAGGCACCCTCCAGGCTCAGCCGGACCCGGTCGAACCGCGCCTCGCCGATGACGCCGACGCGCAGGGCGTACCACTGCATCATCTCGCCGAGGGTCTTGATGCTGGCCGGCTGCGCATCGCTGGTGCAGATGTCGCCGCGCGCCACCTGCCGGCAGCCGTAGCCGTTATACAGCTCGGAGAAGTGCTGGTAGCCGAGGAAACCCCCGAGCTTGAACCCGTCCCGACGCAACACGTCGTAGCCGAAGTCGATCGCGCCGTAGCCGATATCGCCGTCCTTGATCGGTGAATGCGTCTTCGAATAGGGAACTTCGACGGGTGGGAAATCCTCGTCTGCGAGTCGCCCGCCCGTGACTCCGCCCGAGCCGAGGAATCCCTTGGCAAACAGGCCCGTGGGGTTGTGATCGAGCCGGACGAAGGTCTCGCCGGCATGGGCGTCTGTCTTGGCGTAGGTCAGGCGGGAATTGAGCTGGCCGGGCACGTAGGGGTCGCCGAGCTTCTCGCGCGGGCTGCCGGAACTGAAGACGTAGCGCAGGCCGGCCTCGAGTCCCCAGGTGGCCGGGCCGGTCGATGACGGCGGCGGCAGGTCGGGCAGGCCGGCTCCGAACCGGTAGTTCAGGCCGACCCGAGTCAGGAAGCCGTCCGTCGCGATGCGGGTGCCGGCATGGTAGCCGGTCAGCACGGGATAGCTCGGGGCCGGGAGGACTGCGCGGCTGCCGAGGTCGTAATACAGGCCCTCGACCTTGGCCGAGAGGTGCGCGCTGAAAGCGTGCTCGATGCCGCCGCCGGCCACGTAGCCCAGGCGCATCTCGCCGTGCCGACCATCGAAGAGGGGAAAGCCTGCCAGCGTCACGTTGTTGTCGGTCCGGACGCTCCCGACGGCGAGGCCGCCGGTGGCGTAGACGAGGGTCCGGTCGAAGGCGAGGCCGACCTTGCCGCGGAGCGTGGTCAGGTCGTCCAGCCGCTGCCCGGAATGGGCGACGCTGCGGCGAAAATAGCCGCCGGCTTCGGTTGGGAAGGTGCCCTTCCAGCGATCGTAACCCCAGAGCCGGGTGAACTGGTGATCGACGGCGGCGCCGGCGATGAGCCCTGAGCCCAGTTGCCAATCGTAGCCGATCTCGCCGCCCCCGATGAAGCCGTTATCGGAGGCCTTCTTCGCCGGGAGGACGGGGCAGTAGCGTGCGCTGGGCTGGCCGCCCGGACCTGTGCAGACGAACTGCGTGGCGCGATCCAATGTGCCGTACCCGCTGAACAGGCCGGCATAGGCTCCGGTCCAGGTGAAGACGGGCAGGGTTGGTGGCGCCGGGCGGGATGACCGTGGGAGGTCCGCCGCCATCGCGGTCTGCGAGAGGAGCAACAGAAAAAATTTTGATTTCAATGTTCGCGTCATGTGTAGACCCCCAGTCTTGCATGATCGAAGGCCGGATTAAAAAATTTTCATGTCGTTGAGTTCATGGCCTGTTGAAAACAGACGTCGAACAAAGACCTGTGCTCGATCATGCTGCGGCGATACGTATATGGAAAAATAAATCGATTCGGAAGATATGGCCTCAAAAATCGAAACCCTACGCTTGCGCGAATGTTGAGGCGGATCGAAATATCTGTCGAAAAGAAGTAAGTATATCTAAAAATTGAGATGTCTTCGTCGCCCGTTGCTTGAGTACATGCGCTCGAATTTGATCTTGTGCGAGTCCGGGAGCGCCATGCTTTCGACTGCAGTGATGCGTCGGTGCATCACCGGTGGGCGGTCCGCTCGCCGGTACTCTTGTCGGTATCGCTGCGCCAATCGCCGCTGGCGTCCGGCGCGAAGCCCGTCAGGCGCGGTCCGCCATCCCGGCGAGCGCCTTGGGCTCGCCCGTCCCCGATTCCGCCGGACGTGGCCGAGCCTCGTCTCCGGTCTCGGCGCACGCGGCGGATTCGATCCGGGGAACCATCCCGGCGGTCGGCGCCTTCCTGGGCGGGGCTTCGGGTGGACCTGCGCCGGCCGCGACCCCATGGGACATGCCCGCCCCTCCCCCGGCGGCAGAGAGGATACTTCCTTTGCGTTCAGCGATCATCACCGCCGCCTTGCTGGCGGCCCTCGGCAGCGTCGTCGCGATCCCGGCCTCCGCCGCGCCGATCGGCCCCGGCACCGGCGTGTCGGCGCCCGCCGGCATGGTTTCGACCGTCCAGATGGATCGGATGGAGCGGCGCATGATGCGGCACCGGATGGAGCGCCGGATGATGCGGCACCGGATGGAGCGGCACATGATGCATCGTGAGATGCGCCACCGCATGATGCGTCGTGAGATGATGCACCGCATGTGATGGCGATCCGCGTCGGGTCCGGCGAAAGCCGGGCGCGACGCGCGGGTTTCGGGAGCTTGCCGCGGCGGGCTCCCGATCGCCGGGCGCCCCTGGACCGGAGCCCGACCCCGGACGTCCCCCTGTGCGGTACGCCGAAGACGCCCGCGGCGAACCGGACCTCGGACCCCCTGCCCCGTCGAAGTCGGGAGGCCGGCACCTAGATCCGGCCCGCGCTCCGTCGCCCGGCAGGATCCGGAGTTTCGCGCGATCCGCAGGCCCGGCCATGCTCGCGGACGGTGCCGCGCACCCCACGTTTGGGACGATCGAACCATCCGTGCCGCTGTGCGTTTCAAGGCACCGAAAGGGAGGATTGGTACAATGAAGGCGATTCTGGCAGCGGCCGCTTTGAGCCTCGGGATCCTGGGCGTCGTCGGCCCGGTCTTGGCACAGCCGCGCCCCGACTACGACGATTACGGCGGCCGCGGCTATCGGGATCGTGGCGATTACGACTCCCGCGACCGTGGCTACCGCGATCGGGACGAGTATCGCGGCCGCGCCAATTACGGGTTCGACGAGCGCGAATACCTGCGCTGCAATCCGGATGTCCGCCGCGCCGTGGCCAACGGTCAGATGGAATCCGGCGCCGCGCATTATCGGGTGTTCGGGCGTCGCGAGGGTCGCCGCCTGAGCTGCTGACCGGGATCGCGGGGCGCCCGACCCGGTCGGGCGCCGGCACGCCTGTCGGCCAAGCCTATCGGGACCGCGTCCGATCGCGCAGCAGGTTGAGGATCAGCGCCGTCCAACCGGTCTGGTGCGCGGCGCCGAGACCCCGGCCGGTGTCGCCGTCGAAGAATTCGTGGAACAGAAGCGGTTCCTCGGCGCCCGGTGCCGGGGATATCGGCGGTCGCATCCCGAAGGCGGGCCGGCGACCGGTCCCGTCCTTGGCGAACAGGGCGATCAGACGGTCCTCGAGGGCATCCGCGATGGCGCTGAGCGTCATCGGCCTGCCCGAGCCCGTCGGGTACTCCACCTGGAACTCGTCGCCGTAGTAGGTGTGGAAGCGCCGCAGCGCCTCGACGATGAGGAAGTTCATCGGCATCCAGACCGGGCCGCGCCAGTTCGAATTGCCGCCGAACATGTTCGAGGTGGAATCGGCCGGGTCGTACCGGACCGTGAAGGAGGCGCCCAGCTCGTTGAGCACGTAGGGCGCGTCGCGGTGGACCTTTGACAGCGAGCGCACGCCGTAGGGCGAGAGGAACTCGGCCTCGTCGAGCATGCGCCGCAGCAGCGCCTTCATCCGGTGGCCCCGCAGCAGCGACAGCAGCTTGCGATCCTTCACGCCGCCCTCGTTCCAGCGGGAGACCAGCCGGGCGAGTTCGGGCCGGTTCTCCAGGACCCAGTTCAGGCGGCGGGCGAAGTCCGGTAGCCGCTGGAGCACGGAGGGCTCGATCACCTCCACGGCGAAGAGCGGCACCAGCCCGACCATGGAGCGGACCCGCAGCGGCAGCATCCCGCCCCCGGGGATGTCGACCTCGTCGTAGTAGAATTCGTCGGTCTCGTCCCACAGGCCGAAGCCCGCGTCGCCCGCCTGACCGCCCATGTCGGTCATCGCCTCGGCGATGAGCAGGAAGTGCTCGAAGAACTTCGAGGCGGTGCTCTCGTAGACGTCGTTGTGGAGGGCGAGTTCCAGGGCGATGCGCATCATGTTGAGCGCGTACATCGCCATCCAGGCGGTGGCGTCGGCCTGATGGACCACCCCGAAACCCGGAGGCGGCCGCGATCGGTCGAACACGCCGACATTGTCGAGCCCCAGGAAGCCCCCTGGAACACGTTGCGCCCCTGCGCGTCCTTGCGGTTTACCCACCAGGTGAAGTTGATCAGGAGCTTGTGGAACACGCCTTCCAGGAAGGCGAGGTCGCCCCGCCCGCCCCGCCGGTCGCGGTCGATCTCGAACACCCGGTAGGCGGCCCAGGCATGCACCGGCGGGTTGGCGTCGCCGAACTCCCACTCGTAGGCCGGGAGCTGCCCGTTCGGGTGCATGTACCATTCGCGGGTGAGCAGCAGGAGCTGCTTCTTGGCGAAATCCGGGTCCAGCAGGGCCAGCGGCAGGCAGTGGAAGGCAAGGTCCCAGGCCGCGAACCACGGATATTCCCAGGTGTCGGGCATCGACAGGACGTCGGCCGCCGCGAAATGGCGCCACTGGCTGTTGCGGCCGCCGTCGCGCTCCCGGGGCGGCACGGGCTGGAGCGGGTCGCCCGCCAGCCAGCGCCGCACGTCGTAGCTGTAGAGCTGCTTCGACCAGATCAGGCCGGCGGCGGCCTGGCGGAAGATCGCGCGGGCATCCCCGTCGCCGATCCCGTCCTGAAGCTCCTCGTAGAAGGCGTCCGCCTCCGCGACGCGGCGGCGGACCAGGACGCCCTCGCCGTCGACCGCGCGGGCGCGGACGCCCGCCGACAGCCGCAGCCGCACCCGGACGGTGTCCCCGGGCTCCAGGCGCAGGGCGTAGTGCAGGCCGAGCTTGGTGCCCGCATCCCGTCGCACCGCTGAAGCGTCGCCTCCGACGATCGCCGCGTGAAGCCCGTCCTTGAATGGTCCGGGGGCGTCCGGCTGCCCGCCGTGGAGGCGCAGGTTGGTGTCGTTCTCGCAGAACAGCAGCTCCGGCGCCCCGTCGAAGGCGAGCCGGTACGGCCCGAGCCGCGGATGCGCGCAGACCACCCCGCCGTCGGCGGGGTCGCGCGCGATCCGCGGCCGCCCCTCCCGGCCTGCCAGGCCCACGTATTGCGGAACCAGAGCTGCGGGATGAGGTGCAGCCCGGCGGTCTCGGGGCCGCGGTTCAGCGCGGTGATCACCACGTGGATGTCGTCGGCATCCGCCTTGGCGTATTCCACCGTGACGTCAAAGAACCGGTTGCCGTCGAAGAGGTCCGTGTCCTCGATCTCGTATTCGGGCTCGTCCCGCCCGCGCCGGGCATTCTCGCGGACGAGGTCTTCATAGGGAAAGGCCGCCTGGGGATAGCGGTAGAGCATCTTCAGGTAGGCGTGGCTCGGGACGGCGTCGAGATAGTGGTAGACCTCCTTGACGTCCTCGCCATGGTTGCCCTCCTGGTTGGTGAGGCCGAACAGCCGCTCCTTCAGGATCCTGTCGCGCCCGTTCCAGAGGGCGAGCGCGAGGCACAGGCTGCCGCGCGCGTCGCAGATCCCGGCCAGCCCGTCCTCGCCCCAGCGATAGGCCCGCGAGCGGGCCTCCTCGTGCGGAAGGGCGCGCCAGGCATCGCCGTCGGGGCTGTAATCCTCCCGCACCGTCCCCCATTGGCGCTCGCTCAGATAGGGACCCCAGAGCGACCACGCCCGGTCGCCGCGGCCCTGCTCGGCGATGCGGCGGCGCTCCGCCCAGTCCACGGATTCCTCCTTCTGGGGACCCATCAGGGGCGTTCCCGATACGGGGATCGGGAGGGCCGCGGCATGCGCGGGCGGGGCGTGTGAGGGGCGGTCATCGGTCTTGCGGGCTGCGGTGACGTCCCTGGCCGGATGCATCATCGACGCCACTTCGCCCCCAGGCAGCGACCTCCGCCTCCGGAACGGGGGACATGGCGGTCTGGAACGCAGTCCGTTGTCGTCGATACTGCGTATGTTTAATATATTTGCTATATTTATTGCTTTTATCGCCTTGGATTGGGTTTGAATATAGATCTCAAAAGGCCAAACGCGGTCGCCCATCGAAGCTTGACGCCGTTTTTTGCGCTTGCAAGTCTGTGAGGGCGAGATTCACGGCGCCCGGGATCGCGCCCCGTGACCGATGAAGTCTTTTCCGATGAGGCCGGATTGCCGGGCGTCGCATGCCGGAGGGATCGATGAGAAGCCTGCACCTTGCCGCCGTTACGGGTCTGCTGATGCTCTGTGCCGCGCAGGCCGGCGAGAGGGACGGACCTGTCAAGATCGGGATCGCGGTCGGCATAACCGGGCCGTACGCGGCTTTCGGGGCTCAGATCCGGACCGGCGCGGGGCAGGCGATCGCGGACATCAACAGGGCCGGCGGGGTCGGGGGACGAACCTTCGAGGCGGTCATCGGCGACGATGCCTCCGACCCGAAGCAGGGTGTCTCGGTGGCCAACAAGCTCGCCGCCGAGGGTGTGACGATGGTGGTCGGTGCCTTCAACTCGGGCGTGTCGATCCCGGCCTCCGACGTCTATCTCGATGCCGGCATCATCCAGGTCACCCCCGCCTCCACGAACGTGACGTTCACCGAACGGGGCCTCTGGAACACCTTCCGCACCTGCGGCCGCGACGATCAGCAAGGCGCCGTGGCTGGCGCCTACCTCGCCGATCATTTCCGGGACAGGCGGATCGCCGTCATCCACGACAAGTCTCCCTACGGCAAGGGCCTGGCCGAGGAGACCCTGAAGGCACTCAGGGCCAAAGGCGGCAGCGCGGTGCTCTTGGAGGGCATCAACCCGGGCGAGAAGGACTACTCGGCCCTCGTCTCCAAGCTGAAGTCGGCCCATGTCGACGTCGTCTATTTCGGCGGCTACCACACCGAGGCCGGGCTGATCCTGCGCCAGATGCGCGACCAGGGCCTCAAGGCGATCCTGGCGGGCGGCGACGGGCTCGCCCCCAAGGAGTTCGTCCAGATCGCGGGTCCCGCCGCCGACGGCACGCTGATGACCTTCGGACCCGACGCGCGCAGGAACCCGAACGCCAAGGCCGTGGTGGCGGCCTTTAACGCCCGGGCGATCGATCCCGACGCCTACACGCTCTATGGCTACGCGGCCGTCCAGGTCCTGGCGAAGGCGATGGCCGAGACCGGCTCCAGCGACGGCAAGACGCTCGCCGACTGGCTGCACCAGGGCAAGCCCGTGGACACGGTGATCGGGCCGATCGCCTACGACAGGAAGGGCGACATCACCCGACCCGCCTACGTCATGTACGCCTGGAAGACGGGCGCCGACGGCAGGATCGACTACGCGGGCAACGAACTGGCACCGTGACGCGGAGGGGCCGGGGGAGGCCGGCGTCGCGATCGGCCCGGCCGGGGGCGCGCGCGTTCGAGCGGCCTCCCGAAGCCGGCTTCGCACGCGCGGCCGCCGGGTCCCTGACACGGACCCGCGACCCATCGGGAGCGGGACGGATGAAACGGTGGTCCGCCACTGCCCGTGGGCTTAGCCTTTTTGGATGAGGCCGGCCGCCGGGACGCGGACGCCGCCGAGGCACTATGATCCCGATCCGCATCGCCGCGCGGGGAGTGCCCATGTTCGACTTCAGCCAGCTCCGGTGCTTCGCCGCCGTGGCGGAGGAGCTGCATTTCGGGCGTGCGGCCGCCCGGCTGAACATGACGCAGCCGCCGCTGTCGCGGCAGATCCAGGTTCTGGAGCGCGTCCTGGACGTGCAGCTCCTGGAGCGGACCAGCCGCACCGTCCGGCTGACCGCCGCCGGGCGCAGTTTCCTGCCGGAGGCGCAGCGCATCCTGCGGCTCGCCGAGACTGCGACCCTCGTCACCCGGCAGGTCGCGGCCGGGCGCGCGGGCATCCTCAAATGCGGCTTCACGGCGGCCTCCGCCTACGACTTCCTGCCGCGCCTCGTCACGGCGTTCCGGCGGGCGCTGCCGGACGTGTCGCTCGCGTTGCGGGAGATGGTCAGCAAGGACCAGATCGAGGAACTGCTCACCGGCCGCATCGACGCCGCGCTGGTGCGGCCGCCGGTGACGCATCCGGACCTGATCGCCGTCCGGGCGCTCGCCGAGCCCCTCGTGGTGGCGCTGCCCGCCGGCAATCCCCTGGCTCTGCGCGACGGACTGACCCCCGGCGATCTCGGGGGCGCGCCGTTCATCGGCTACGCGCCCAACGAGGCGCGCTACTTCCACGACCTCGTCCTCGGCGTGCTCGCCGAAGCCGAGATCCAGCTCCGGATCGTCCAGCAGCTGACGCAGATCCACTCGATCCTGGCCCTCGTCCGGGCGGCCCTCGGGATCGCCCTGGTGCCGGCGGCCGCCGAGCGCCTGCGCTTCGAGGGCGTGGTGTTCCGGCCCCTCGCCCTGCCCACCCCGCGCCCGGTGGAACTGCTCCTCGCCTGGCGGCGCGATGCCGACGATCCGCTCATCGCCCAGCTCGTCTCGATCCTGGCGGAGATGCCGCCCGCCTGATCGCGGACGGCCGATCGATGCGTGATCGGCATCGATCGATCCAGTGTTTGGCTTTGACCTCGCGGCGGAAGGCTGCGCGTGATGGGTCGGACGGCGCGCAGACGCCGCGACGGGCTCGCGCCCAGGGAGGATCGTGATGGACAGCCTCACCAACCGCTTCAAGGCGGCCCTCGCCGAAGGACGCCAGCAGATCGGCCTGTGGTGCAGCCTCGCCAGTCCCATCTCCAGCGAGGTGGTCGCCGGGGCGGGGTTTGACTGGCTGCTCCTCGACATGGAGCATTCGGCCAACGACCTCCGGGACATCTACGCCCAGCTCCAGGCGATGATGGAGGGCGACACGCACCCGATGGTGCGGGTGCCGAGCGACGACCCCATCACCATCAAGCGGATCCTCGACGCCGGCGCGCAGTCGCTGATGATCCCCAACATCGACGATGCCGCGCAGGCCGCCCGGGTGGTCGCGGCGACGCGCTACGCGCCCCGCGGCATCCGCGGCTTCTCGCAGGCGCCCCGCGCCGCCCGGTTCGGCCGGATCAAGAACTACCATACCCGCTGCGAGGCCGAGATCTTCGTGGCGGTGCAGGTCGAGTCCCGGCGCGCCCTCGACAATCTGGACGCGATCGCCGCCGTGGAGGGCGTGGACGGCGTGTTCATCGGACCCGGCGACCTCTCCACCAGCCTCGGCTATGTCGGCCAGCAGGGCCACCCGGAGGTGGTCTCCACCATCGAGGCGGCGGTCGCCCGGATCGTCCGGGCCGGCAAGCAGGCCGGCATCCTCACGCCGAGCGAGGAGCTCGCCCGTCGCTACATCGCGGCCGGCACCCGCTTCACCGCGGTGGGCTCCGACATGGGGCTCCTCGCCCGCAACGCCGAGGCGCTGGCCGCCCGCTTCCGCGCCTGAGTTCCGCAACCGGGATCGCTACGCATGAACATCGGATTCATCGGCCTCGGCATCATGGGCGCGCCCATGGCGGGTCACCTGATCGCGGCGGGCCACAGCCTGTTCCTCAAGAGCCGGCGCAGCGTCCCGAACGCGCTGCTGGCCGCGGGCGGCACGGCCTGCGCCACCGCCGCCGAGGTCGCGAAGCGGTCCGACACAATCATCCTGATGCTGCCCGACACGCCGGACGTCGAGCAGGTCCTGTTCGGCCCCGGGGGCGTCGCCGAGGGCCTGTCCCCCGGCAAGACCGTCATCGACATGAGCTCGATCGCGCCACTCGCCACCAAGGATTTCGCCGTCCGGGTCGCCGCGCGGGGCGGCGCCTATCTCGACGCGCCGGTCTCGGGCGGCGAGGTCGGAGCGAAGAACGCCGCGCTGTCGATCATGGTCGGCGGCGAGCCGGAGGATTTCGAGCGCGCCAAGCCTCTGTTCGCCGCGATGGGCAAGACGGTCACGCATGTCGGCCCGGTCGGGTCCGGACAGGTCGCCAAGGTCGCCAACCAGATCATCGTCGCCCTGACCATCGAGGCGGTGGCCGAGGGGCTGCTCTTCGCCTCGAAGGCCGGCGCCGACCCCGCCAAGGTGCGGCAGGCGATCACCGGCGGGCTGGCCACCTCGCGGATCCTGGAGCTGCACGGCGCGCGGATGATCGAGCGGACCTTCGACCCGGGTTTCCGCATCGGCCTGCACCAGAAGGACCTCAACCTCGCCCTGGACAACGCCCGGACGCTCGGCCTCAGCCTGCCCGCCACGGCTTTGGCGCAGCAGCTGTTCTCGGCCTGCGTGGCCCAGGCGGCGCGGCCTGGGACCACTCCGCCATGGTGAAGGCCCTGGAGGCCCTGGCGAACCACGCGGTCGGCGACGCCGCCTGAGCCCGACAGAAGCCCGGACGGGCGCGAGACGGAAGGAGCATCCGATGCAGGCCGAGATCGAAGCCCCGACCCGCCCGCAGCCGGCCGGCACGAAGGCCGGAGGGGCCGCGGGAGACGTGCCGCGCACGATCCGCCTGAGCGACAGCGACAACGTCGCGATCGTGGTCAACGCCTTCGGGCTGCCGGCCGGCACGGTGTTCCCGGACGGGCTGGAACTCGTCGAGTTCGTGCCGCAGGGCCACAAGGTGGCGCTCACCGACATCCCGGAGGGCGGCGAGGTCCGCCGCTACGGCGAGGTGGTCGGCATCGCCACGCAGGCGATCCCGCGGGGCGCCTGGGTGGAGGAATCCCGCGTCGCGACGCCGGTCGCCCCCGCCCTCGACGCCCTGGAGATGGCCACCCGCGTGCCGGCCCCCTGCCCGCGCTCGAGGGCTACACCTTCGAGGGATACCGCAACCCGGACGGGTCGGTGGGCACCAAGAACATCTTGGCGATCTCGATCAGCGTGCAGTGCGTCGCCGGCACCCTCGACGTGGCGATCCGGCGGATCAAGCAGGAGCTGCTGCCGCGCTACCCCAACGTCGACGACGTGGTCGGCCTGACCCACGCCTACGGCTGCGGCGTCGCCATCAACGCCCCCGAGGCGGTGGTGCCGATCCGGACGCTCCAGAGCCTCGCGCAGAACCCGAATTTCGGCGGCGAGGTCATGGTCGTCGGCCTCGGTTGCGAGAAGCTCGTCTCGGAGCGGCTCCTGCCCGACAACGGCGCCGCGGGCGACGGGGTGGTCCGGCTGCAGGACGAGCGCCATCACGGCTTCTCGGCCATGATCGACAGCATCCTGACCATGGCGGAGGCCCGCCTGGAAGTGCTGAACCGCCGGACCCGCGAGACCTGCCCGGCCTCCGAGCTGGTGGTCGGCCTGCAGTGCGGCGGCAGCGACGCCTTCTCGGGCGTCACCGCCAACCCGGCTTTGGGCTTCGCGGCCGACCTGCTGGTCCGCTGCGGCGCCACCGTGATGTTCTCGGAGGTGACGGAGGTGCGCGACGCGATCCACCTCCTGACCCCCCGGGCGAAGAGCCCGGAGGTCGCCGAGGCGCTGGTCCGCGAGATGGCGTGGTACGATTCCTACCTCGCCAAGGGCGAGGCCGACCGCCGGGCCAACCCGTCGCCGGGCAACAAGAAGGGCGGCCTCAACAACATCGTCGAGAAGGCGCTCGGCTCGGTCGCCAAGTCGGGCACGAGCGCGATCTCCGGGGTCCTGGCGCCGGGCGAGCGCGTCCGCGAGAAGGGCCTGATCTTCGCTGCGACGCCGGCGAGCGACTTCGTCTGCGGCACGCTGCAGCTCGCCTCGGGCATCACCCTGCAGGTCTTCTCCACCGGCCGCGGCACGCCCTACGGGCTCGCCCAAGCGCCGGTGATCAAGGTCGCCACCCGGACGGAGCTCGCCGAGCGCTGGTCCGACCTGATCGACCTCGATGCCGGCCGCATCGCCACCGGCGCGGCCACGATCGAGGAGGTCGGCTGGGAGCTGTTCCACCTGATCCTCGACGTGGCGAGCGGGCGCAAGCGCCCCTGGTCGGACCGGTGGGGGCTGTTCAACGACCTAACCCTGTTCAACCCGGCGCCGATCACCTGAGACCGGGCGGACGGGTGGGCATGCGGCCGGCGGCGTCGTCAGCGTGGCCGGACTCTGCTAGGCACCCGGCACCGCCATGACGCTGCCGATTTTCTCCCTCCGGACCCTGCTCTTCCGCCTGCACTGGGCGCTGGGCCTCACCGCCGGTCTCGTCCTCGCCCTGATGGGCCTGACCGGGGCACTGATGAGCTACGAGGAGGCGGCCACCGCCTTCGCCAACCGCGACCGGCTGGAGGTCGCGCCCGGCGGGCGGACGGCGCTGTCGCCCGCGACGCTGGCGGCGCGGATCGACGCGCAGGCGGGGAGCCGCGTCGCTGACGCGCTGACCCTCTCGGACGACCCGCGCGCGAGCGTCCATGTCCGCTTCGCCCGCGATCCCGGGACCCGCGCGCGGCCGCCCGCGGAATACGCCGACCCCTACGACGGCGCGCTGCTCGGCCCGGTGCGGCTGGAGGGGGCCTTCACCACGGTGCGGGACCTGCACCGCTGGCTGCTGCTCCCCGGCGGCTCCAAGGGCTGGGGCCGCACGGTCACGGGCGCCTGTACCCTGGCGCTGCTGGCCTTCCTGGCGACCGGCCTCTACCTGCGCTGGCCCCAAATCCATCGCTGGCGGATCTGGCTGAAGCCGGCCCTGTCGCGGCCCGGCCGGCCGCGCTGGTGGTCGCTGCACGCCGTGGTCGGGACGTGGCTCCTGCCCGTCTATCTGGTCATCGCGCTGAGCGGCCTGACGTGGTCCTACCCGTCGTTCAAGGACGGCGCCACGTGGCTGCTCGCGGGCGCTCCGGACGCGGCGGCGCCGAGGCCGCGCCCCGCTCGCAAGGCGATGTCGGACGCCGCTCCGTCCGGCGCGGCGGCCGGCGGCGCGGCGGTGGACCGGGCCTGGGCAGAGTTCCGTGCGCGGAACGCCGGCGCGGCTGGCTCGGCGGTCCTAACCCTGCCGGGGGCCGACGCGAAGGTGATCCGCATCCGCTGGCTGCCCACGGGCGTCGACGCGCCGAGCGCCCGCAACGAGGATCGCTACGATGCCCGCACGGGCGCCCTGCTGGCCTCCGAGCGCGCCACGGAGGCGCCGCTGGGCCGGCGCCTCCTGGACAACGTGCTGGAGGTGCATCGCGGCCGCTTCTTCGGCGACCTCGTCGCCCTGCTGTTCTGCCTGGCGGCCCTGGCCATGCCGGGCTTCGCGGCCACCGGCCTGACGCTCTACGTCCTGCGCCGCCGCGCCGGTGTCCGCCGCAGGGCCGCCCGACCGGAGGCCCCAGCCGTGACCGTACAGGCGTGACCGTCAGCCCGCCGAGCCCCTGAGCGCCTATCGGAACGAGTTCCAACCCGTGGTCTCGTCCTGACGGGCTCGCCTCGGTGCGCCCCGCGAGGCAGGCCGCCCGCCTCAGAGCCGGGCGGTGATCGTCGCCAGCACCGACAGCGGCGCGCCGGGGAGATTGTTGAACTGATTGAACGGCTGCTCGATGTAGCGGCGGTCGGTCAGGTTGCGCGCGTTGATCGAGAACCGGGCGTGCTCGCTGAAGTCGTAGAAAACGGCCGCATCCAGCCGGGCGTAGCCGCCCACCGAGTAGCTGTTGTTCAGGTCGCCGGCGCGGCGCCCGACATAGGTGATCCCGGCCCCGACGTTCCAGCCGAGCAGGAAGCCCTCCTGGAACTGGTAGGTCGACCAGATGCTGCCGCTGAAGGCCGGCGCCCCGACGAGACGATTGCCCACCGCGAAGGTCGTGTCCTTGGTGATCCTGGCGTCGAGGAAGCTGATGCCGCCGATGACCTTCCAGCCCGGCAGGACCTGGCCGGCGAGGTCGGCCTCCACGCCCTCGGAGCGCTGCTGCCCGGTGATCACCGAGAAGCCTGTGTTGACCGGGTCGGCGGCCGAGACGTTGTTGCGGACGATGCGGAAGGCCGCCGTCGACAGGGTCAGGTCCGGGTTGAGGTCGAGGCGGCTGCCGATCTCGAAGAGCTCGCCGGTCTCGGGACGCGGGTTGACGGCGTTGTAGACGTTGTCCGTCTGCGGCTTGAACGAGGTCGCGTAGCTCGCGTAGAGCGTCAGCGGCTCCACCGGCCGGTAGATCAGGCCGACCCGCGGCGAGGTGCCGGACAATTGCTGGTCGGGCGGGATGGTGCGCGAGGTCGGGACGCGGCTGAAATAGTACTGGGTGCCCGTATCGTAGCGGACGCCGACCAGCATCTGCAGGCCGAAGCCGAGATCGATCTGGTCCTGCACGTAGAGGCCGGTCAGCGCGTTCTTCTGCTTGAGGTCGGACTGGAACTGCAGCCCGACGATCGGCGATCCCGGGACCGGGTCGAGGAAGCTCACCGACGGGAAGTTCGTGCTCTGCGTCGTGTAGGCGCGCCGGTAGCCGTTCGTGTACTCGACCCCGGTGAGCACCGTGTGCCGGAATCCGAGCAGGTCGAACTTCGCCACCATCTCGGTCTGGCTGTCGACGGCCGCGTAGGTCGAGTATCCCGCGGTCTCCCGCCGGGTCACCTGGGTGTTGCGGTTGGTGAGGCCGGTGGCGCGGGTCGCCAGGAAGTCGAATCCGCCCCACTGCGCGTTGAGCACCTCGCGCAGGGTGATGTTGGCGTTGAGGTCGTGCTCGACCTTGAGCAGGCCGAAATTGGCGCTGCCGTTGTAGCGGGAGAACGGCTCGCCGTAGTAGCGCGCGACGTTGTCCAGGGGTACGCGGCCGTTCCGGGCGATCAGGCCCTCGTCGTACTGGTTGTCGACCCGGGTGAATTCGCCGAGGAACGTGACGCGCGTGTCCGGGGTCGGGTTCCAGGCGAAGGCCGGGGCTACGAAGCTGCGGGCATTGTCGCGGCCGTAGAAGTTGCGGAAGGTCGGATCCGACTGCGCGGCGAAGCTGAGCCGCCCGGACAGGCCCTCCACGCCCTCGATCGCGCTCGAGACCGAGCCCTGCACCCGCCGGAAGCCGAAGCTGCCGGCCTGCAGGTTGATGTCGCCGGACGGCGCCAGCGTCGGTTGGCGGGTGACGATGTTGATCAGGCCGCCTGGATCGCCGCGCCCGTACAGGACCGAGGCCGGCCCCTTCAGCACCTCGATCCGCTCCACGTCGGCGAGATCCCGGGTCACCGCGGAGAAGTTGCCGGCCTGGTTCAGGAGGACGCCGTCGATGGCGTAGGTCTGGGTCCTGAACCCGCGGATGATGAAGGTGTCGCTCCGGCCCTGGATCGTGCCCCCCGGCTGGACGCTGCTGACGTTCTGCAGTGCGTCGCTCAGACGGATGTCCTGCTGATCGACCAGCACGTCGCGCGGCACCACCTGCACCGATTGCGGCGTGTCACGCAGGGGCGTGTCGGTCCGGGTCGCGGTGGCCGAGCGCGTGGCGCGATATCCGATCACCGGGCCGCCCGCCCGCTCCGCCGCAGGCCCGGTGCCGGTTACGCTGAGTTCGGAGAGGGCGACCTCCTCGGTCTGCGCCTGCGCGTGACCAGCCGCCGAGGACAGGAACAGAAGGGTGGTGGCAAGTCCCGTGTGGGAGAAACTCAAGTACTCGCGGAGACGGCGCGTGCCATCGACCCCGTCGATCCGCCCAGAAAGCATAGTTTATAATCGTTCT
Source organism: Methylobacterium phyllosphaerae (assembly GCA_050632685.1). Classification (GTDB taxonomy): domain Bacteria; phylum Pseudomonadota; class Alphaproteobacteria; order Rhizobiales; family Beijerinckiaceae; genus Methylobacterium; species Methylobacterium phyllosphaerae_A. Next base: position 122,297 of record JBOEFT010000002.1, on the reverse strand, counting down.
CAGGAGTGATGCGCCAGCGCGATGTCGTACTCCTAGAATGGATCCGCCCGATCATCTCAACAACGATGCGTATCCTGGGCGCAGGAATGCGCATCCATCATCGGAATGTGGCGGAAATAGCACGAATCGGGGAGCGATATATTAAAACACCTCCAGCCTACCTACTTGTGCGTGTATGCGGTTGTGGTGTCGAACCCGAATCGCGCGCGGGTTGAAGGCGCGGGCGGCCTCGGACACGACCGGCCGGCCCGCATGAGGGGGATTGCGGGCCGGCCGGTGTACCGCGCGCCGGTGTCGGCGCGCGATCGGGGAAGGAGCTGTCCTCGGCCTCGTGGGCCGCGACGGCCTCCCATGCTCCGTCATGGCGTCCGGCGCGGATGCGGATCAGCGGACCGCAGGCGAACGCGCATCTCCGGGGCGCGGCAGGCGGCCGTCGAGGCCCGCATCCAGCAGCGCGTGAAGCTGGGCCACGGCCGCCGCCACGTCGAAACCCGGCAGCGCGGCGCGGCCGACGACGATGCCCCGCATCAACGGCGCGAGCAGGACGTACAGCGCCTCCGGATCGCAGTCCGGCGCCGTGGCGAGCGCCGACAGCGTGTCGACGAACCACGCGCGGGTCTCGGATTCCGTCCGCTCGGTCATGGCGGCGATGGCGGGATTGCGCGTCGATTCCGACCAGATCTCAACCCGGAGGATCGCGGCCTCGCGGGTGACGGACACGAAGTAGCGCGCGATGATGCTGAGCAATGCCCCGCGCTGGTCGCCGCTGCCTTCCATCTCGGCGACCAGATGGAGGCCGCGCTCGCGTTCCCGCTCCACCAGCCCGAGGACCAGGGCCTCCTTGGAGTCGAAGTAGCGATAGACATTGCCCGGGCTCATCGCGGCCTCGCGGGCGAGGTCCTGCATGGTCGTGCGATGGAAGCCGTTGCGCGCGAAGCAGGTCTCGGCGGCGTCGAGGATGTGCTCGCGCCGGGCGGCCGGACCGGCGCGCGTGTCGACCGCCGCGGCGAGGGTCACCGTGCGGTCTGCGCCGCGAGGGCAACGGGCGTGATACGGCTCTGGTCCTTGCCGATCGCCGTGGCCGCGCAGGCCTGCGGCCCCTGATAGAGATCCGCGCAGAGCCGGGCCTGCCAGCCCTCCGGACCCGCCCCGGTCCAGCCGATCAGCGCCATCCAGGCCAGCGCCACCGCGGCCGCGAACGTCAGATTGGCAGGGGTGCAGGCCGCGCGGGCGTGGGCGAGGACACCCGGGCCGCGGGCGCCGTGACGCTCCGCATCGAGTTCGGACCAGCGGCCTTCGAACGTGAGAGCCATCGCGCGCTCCTGATTGCCCAAGCTTTGTAATGAACGTTCATTCTCATGTCAATGAACGTTCATTCTCGCCGGGTCACGGCGTCGATCCGGCCTGGGGAGGCAGTGGGCGTCGGGGAGGACCGGGATGAGGTTCGAAGCCGTTCGGCCAGGGGGCCGCACCCCCGCGGGTTCAGGGCCTGCCAGCCCGAGGCCCGGTCGACACGCGCGGCGCTTCGCCGGGGGGACGATCGATCCCGCGGGTTCGTAAACCAACATCCTCGCACGGGATTTGACGCCGCCGCGCCGGAAGGCACGGAGCGGCGGATTGCAGGACCGTGCGGGGATTGCGGCCAACCCCTCTCGGCGACCACCCCGCGCAGCCGCGGAGCCTGCGCGCATCCGGTCACCCGGATGTGCACAGGCCGCGCTCTCAAGCGTTCATGGCCGGCTTGAGCGCCCCGATCCGCTCGTGGAAGTCAGGGCCGTTGGTGGTCTTGGCCACGTGGCCGGCGCGGATCAGGTAGTCGCCGAAATGCTCGCCCGGCTCCCGGCCCTTCGCGTAGTCTGCGAAGAGCGGGTCGAGGGTGTCGCGGATTTCGGAGGCCGCCACATCCTCCTTGTAGAGCTTGCTGAGCCGCGAGCCGTCATGGGCGGCGCCGAGATAGAGGTGGTAGCGCTCGGGGCCGCGGCCCACGAGGCCGATCTCGGAGATGAACGGCCGGGCGCAGCCGGTTCGGGCAGCCGGTGGAGCGGATCGTGATCTCCTCCTCGGCGAGCCCGTGGGAGGCGAGGCTCTCCTCCAGCTCGGTCATCAGGTCCGGCAGGTAGCGCTCGCTCTCGGCCAGCGCGAGGCCGCAGGTCGGCAGGGCCACGCAGGCCAGCGAGCTGCGCCGCAGCGCGCTCGCGCCCCGGGTCAGGCCGTACTCGTCGACGAGGGCGTCGATCTCGGCGCGCTTCTCCGCCGGGACGTTGGCGATGATGACGTTCTGGTTGCCGGTGAGGCGGAAGTCGCCCTGGTGCACCTCGGCGATGCGGCGCAGGCCCGAGAGGAACTGCGGGCCGCCCTCGATGTCCTTGATCCGGCCCGCCGGCACGTAGAGCGTCAGGTGGTGGCGGCCGTCGTCGCCCGCGACCCAGCCGTAGCGGTCGCCGTTACCCGTGAAGGTGTAGGGCTTGGGCGCGCCGAGCGTCTTGCCGACGCGCTTCTCGACCTCGGCCCGGAAGGCGTCGAGCCCGTAGCGCTCGATCGTGTACTTCAGCCGCGCGTTCTTACGGTTCTTGCGGTTGCCCCAGTCGCGCTGGACGGTCATCACCGCCTCGGCGACCTTCAGGGCGTCCTCGGGCTTCACGAAGCCCATCACGTCGGCGGTGCGCGGGAAGGTGTCGGGCTCGCCGTGGGTCATGCCCATGCCGCCGCCCACCGTGACGTTCCAGCCGGTGACCTGGTTCTTCTTGTCGAGGATCGCGATGAAGCCGAGGTCGTGGGCGAAGATGTCGACCTCGTTGGAGGGCGGCACCGCCACGACGGTCTTGAACTTCCGCGGCAGGTAGGTCCGACCGTAGACCGGCTCGACCTCGGCGTCCTCCTCGCCGCCGACCACGCGCTCGCCGTCGAGCCAGATCTCCCGCCACGCGCTGGTCTTCGGCAGCAGCGAGTCGGAGATGTCCTTGGCGAGCTGGTAGGCGGCCTTGTGGGCGCCGACCTGAGCCGGGTTCGTCGCCGCCATGACGTTGCGGTTGACGTCGCCGCAGGCCGCGATCGTGTCGAGGAGCGCGCCGTCGATGGCGGCCATCGTGCGCTTGAGGTTCGACTTGATCACGCCGTGGTACTGGAAGGTCTGGCGCGTGGTCGCCCGTAGCGCCCCCCGCGTAGGTGCGGGCGATGTCGTCGAGGACCAGCCACTGCTTCGGGCTGATGACGCCGCCGGCGATGCGCAGGCGGATCATGAAGCTGTAGGCCTTGTCGAGTTTCTTCTTGGTGCGCTCGGGGCGCAGGTCGCGGTCGTCCTGCAGGTACATCCCGTGGAACTTCACGAGCTGCCCGTCATCCTCCGAGATCGCCCCGGTGGCGTGCGCCAGGAGGCCGTCCGCCAGGGTGCCGCGCAGGTAGCCGCTGGCGATCTTGATATGCTCGTTCGCGGCGAGTTTTTCCGCCCGCGCGGCCTCGGCGTCCGTGATCGGGCGGGCGGTCGGCGGGGTCTCGTAGACGCGCTTCCCCTGGGTGGGGGCGGAGCCGGGGGCCGGGGTCTCAGCGGCGTCGCGGGGGCTGTGGTCGTCCATGGGGTGAATCCAGATTTCTGAACGCGTCTCCCTCCCCGCAGAGGGGGAGGGCTGGTGTTTCCCGTGATCTAGTAAACGTCCTGCTGGTACCGGTGGCTGCGCTCCAGCGACGCGACCTGCGCCTCCGCGTCGGCGGCGCTCAGGCCCTTGGTGGTCTCGTAGGCCTTCACCAGAGCGGCCCGCACGTCCTTGGCCATGGCCTTGGCATCGCCGCAGACGTAGAAATGCGCGCCCCCGTCGAGCCACGAGACCAGCTCCGCGGCGTTCTGGGAGATCCGGTCCTGCACGTAGACCTTCTCCGGCTGGTCCCGGGAGAAGGCCACGTCGATCTTCGTGAGCGACCGGTCCTCCAGGGCGTCCTGCCATTCGAGCTGGTACAGGAAGTCGTGGGTGAAGTGCCGATCGCCGAAGAACAGCCACGACCGCCCGGGGGCCTCGATCGCCCGTCGCTCCTGCACGAAGGCGCGGAACGGCGCGACGCCGGTGCCGGGGCCGACCATGATGATGTCGGTGGCCGGATCTTGCGGCAGGCGGAAATGCCGGTTCGGCTTCAGCCGCACCCGCAGCTTGGCGCCGTCGCGGATCCGGTCGGCCACGTGGACCGAGGCGACCCCCGAGCGGGCGCGGCCGTGGGTCTCGTAGCGCACCGCCACGATGGCGAGATGGACCTCATCGCCCACCTCCTTGCGCGAGGAGGCGATCGAGTAGGCCCGCGGCGGCAGCGGCCGGGTGATCGTGGTCACGTGCTCGGGCGTGAGCTGGGCCGGGTAGGCCTTCAGCAGGTCGATCAGGTGCCGGCCCTCGATCCAGGCCTTGGCCTCGCCGCTGTCGATCAGCGTCTGCGCCTCCGTGTGGCCGGTGGCCTTCACGAACCGCTCGATCGTGGCGGCCGAGAGCGTGGTGATGTCCCGCTCGGCGAGCAGCGCCTTGCGCAGGGCCTCGTCGCCCGAGAGACCCGCGGCGTTGAGGATCTCGTCCACGAGCTGCGGGTCGTTCTCGGGGAAGATCTCCAGCGAGATCGCCCGGCTCGTAGGCCGGCGCGCCGTCCTCGAAGGCGAGCGCGAGGTGGATCGTCTCCTTGTCGGAGCGCGAGGAGTTGAGGTTCACGTGCTCGACGACCTCGACCACCACGGGCTCGCGGCTCGGCTCGGCCTCGTCGTCCTCGCCGGCGGCGGCGCGGGCGAAGTCCACCGCCACGACGTTGTCGGGCTGCTCCGCCGGGGCGAGCGCCTTCAGCGCGCCCTTGATCCAGTCGGCGGCGGGTTTCTCGAAATCGAGGTCGAGGTCGGCGCGCTCGGCGGCGCGCCGGCCCCCCAGGGCCTCGAAGCGCGCGTCGAGCGCCTTCCCGATGGCGCAGAACTCCACGTAGGAGGTGTCGCCGAGGGACAGGACCGCGAACTCGACGCCGTCGAGGCGCGGGGCGCCCTCCCCCATCAGCTCGCCGTAGGCCCGCACGGCCCGGGCCGGCGGCTCGCCCTCGCCCCAGGTGGCCGCGATGGCGATGAGCTTGCCGGCCTTGGGCAGGGTCGCGAGGTCGAGGTCGGCAAAGTCCACGACCTTCGGCTTGAAGCCCTGCTTGCGCGCGAGCTTCGCGACGTTGCCGGCGAGCGCTTCGGAATTCCCCGATTCGCTGGCGTAGATCACCGTCAGCGGCGTGGCGGCCTTGGGCGGGGCGGCCGGCACCGCGGCGGGCTGACCGCCGGCGGCGTCGAGGCCCGCCAGGAAGCCGGCCAGCCATGCGCGTTGCGTGGGGCTCGCGGCGCCAAGCACCGCATCGAGGCTGGCGCGCTCGCCGTCGCCGAACGGGGCGGTGCGCGGGAGGAGATTCTGGCGGGACATTACGGGACCATGTCGGGGCCAACGCGGCCGGAGTCAATCGAGAAACGTTCGTTTTGCAGAACGGGCGGAGTTTAGGACATCACATTCGCTGCGCTGCGAAAAAATAGAACATTATTCTCCGACCACGGAGAGGACGGGAGCCGTCCCGGGCAGGTGCCGCCCGTTCTTCGGGGGCGCCGGCAGCGGGAGGGCCGTGGTGGACTTCACCTTCTCCATGGCGAATCGGGAGGTGACGTTCTTGAGGGGCAGCACCGCGATGAGGTGCTTGTAGAAGCTGTCGTAGGCCTGCATGTCGGCCACGACGACCCGCAGCATGTAATCCACGTCGCCCGCCATCCGGTAGAACTCGAGCACCTCCGGCATGGCCGAGACGGTTGCGGCGAAGCGCTGCAGCCACTCCTGGGAATGGTCGGCCGTCTCGATCGAGACGAACACCGTCAGCCCGAGGCCGAGCTTGACGGGATCGAGCACCGCCACGCGCCGGTCGATGACGCCGTCGGCCTCCAGCTTCTGGATCCGCTTCCAGCAGGGGGTCTGCGACAGGCCCACGCGCTCGCCGATCGCCGCGATGGAGAGCGTCGCGTCGGTCTGCAGCAGGGCGGAGAATCTTCAGATCGATCGCGTCCAAAGCTGTCTCCGTGGGCTTCCGCCGCGCGAGAGGCGCGGGTGCATATACGAGGCTACCGGTGCCATTGAGAAGAATCTTTTACCTCGAGCCCGGGCTAACGGTGCGGGTCGTTGTGCGCAACCGCACGCCGAACCGCCGATCCGACCCCGGCAAGGGCACCTGAGCGCCTTGACTTCGTTCGGTATAGCGAACATTTCGACCCTTCGACAACAGGCACGGCGCAGGCCGTGGTCTTTCCACCTCGCGAACCCCGGGACATGGCGCGATGACCCGTCCGGACCGACAGACGGCCGAAGCCCTTGCGGAGCGGCTGTCCGGGCTCGACCTTCCAGGCCGTCTCCACCTGATCGCCGCCGAGATCCCCGGCCGGCTCGTCTTCACCACGAGGTCTCGGGGTCGAGGATCAGGCGTTGACCCATGCGCTGGCCATGGCGGGCCTCGCGAAAGGGCGCGTCGAGATCGTCACCCTCGATACCGGCCGCCTGTTCGCCGAGACCTACGACACCTGGGCCGAGACCGAATCGGCCTACGGCATCCGGATCGCTGCCTACGCCCCCGAGCGGGCGGCCGCGGAGGACTTCGTGCGGACCGAGGGCATCAACGGCTTCCGGCGCTCGGTGGCCGCCCGGCAGGCCTGCTGCGGCTTCCGCAAGGTCGAGCCGCTGGGTCGCGCCCTGGAGGGGGCGAGCGGCTGGCTCACCGGGCTGCGGGCCGGCCAGTCGGCGAACCGCGCCGAGACGCCGCTCGCCGAATTCGACGCCGCGCGCGGCCTGATCAAGCTCAACCCGCTGGCCGACTGGTCGCGGGCGCGGATCGACGGCTTCGTGCGCGACAACTTCGTCCCCTACAACGTCCTGCACGACCGCGGCTTCCCGTCGATCGGCTGCGCCCCCTGCACCCGGGCGGTGAAGCTCGGCGAGCCCGAGCGCGCCGGCCGCTGGTGGTGGGAGCAGGAAGACAAGAAGGAATGCGGCCTGCACGTCGGACGACCCGGCGCGTCGGTTCAGCCGGGCCAGGAGCCTGAAGTCCTTGAGCCTGCAGTCCTTGAGCCTGCACCCCGTGAGGCCGCCGCCTTCGAGACCACCCCGAATCTCACCCGTCAGCCGGAGTTCGCCCGATGAGCGCCGCCCTCGCCGCCGCCGTGCCGCCGAGCGCCACGATGCCCGTACAGACCGCCGCCGACCGCCTCAGCCACCTCAAGCGGCTGGAGGCTGAGGCCATCCACATCTTCCGGGAGACGGTCGCCGAGACCGAGAATCCCGTGATGCTCTACTCGATCGGCAAGGATTCGTCGGTGCTGCTGCACCTGGCGCTCAAGGCCTTCGCGCCCGGGCGGCTGCCGTTCCCGCTGCTCCACGTCGACACCACGTGGAAGTTCCGCGAGATGATCGCCTTCCGCGACGCCCGCGCCAAGGAACTCGGCCTCGACCTCCTGATCCACACCAACCCGGACGGGCTCGCCCGCGGGGTCGGACCGGTGAGCCACGGCTCCGAGGTCCACACCGACGTGATGAAGACGCAGGCCCTGCGGCAGGCGCTGGACAAGCACAAGTTCGACGCCGCCTTCGGGGGTGCACGCCGCGACGAGGAGGCGAGCCGCGCCAAGGAGCGGATCATCTCCCTGCGGACCGCGCAGCACCGCTGGGACCCGAAGCGCCAGCGCGCCGAGCCGTGGCACCTCTACAATCTCAAGAAGAAGCGCGGCGAGTCCCTGCGGGTCTTCCCGCTGTCCAACTGGACCGAGCTCGATATCTGGCTCTACATCGAGCAGGAAAACATTCCGATCGTGCCGCTCTATTTCGCCAAGGAGCGGCCCGTCGTCGAGCGCGACGGTCAGCTCATCATGGTCGACGACGCGCGCCTGCCGCTCGCCCCCGGCGAGACCCCGCAGCAACGCCTCGTCCGCTTCCGCACCCTCGGCTGCTACCCGCTCACCGGCGCGGTGGAGAGCGACGCCGCGACCCTGCCCGAGATCATCGGCGAGACGCTGGCGGCGCGCACCTCGGAGCGGCAGGGCCGGGTGATCGACAAGGACAGGGCCGGCGCCATGGAGCGCAAGAAGCAGGAGGGCTATTTCTGATGACCGTCCACCAGGCTCCCACGGCCTTCGCCGACCGCGCCTCCGGCTACGCGGCCTTCCTGACCGCCCACCGCAGCAAGGCGGTGCTGCGCTTCATCGCCTGCGGCTCGGTGGATGACGGCAAGTCGACCCTGATCGGGCGGCTCCTGCACGACACCAAGCAGATCTTCGATGATCAGATCTCGGCGCTCCAACGCGATTCGCGCAAGCACGGGACGCAGGGACAGGAGGTTGATCTCGCGCTGCTGGTGGACGGCCTCCAGGCCGAACGTGAGCAGGGCATCACCATCGACGTCGCCTACCGGTTCTTCTCCACCGACCGGCGCTCCTTCATCGTGGCCGACACCCCCGGCCACGAGCAGTACACCCGCAACATGGCCACCGGCGCCTCGACGGCGGACGTGGCGGTGATCCTGGTCGATGCCCGCCAGGGCCTGACCCGCCAGACCCGGCGCCACGCGCTGCTGGTCTCCAATCTCGGGATCCGCCGGGTCGTGCTGGCGGTGAACAAGATGGACCTCGCCGGCTGGGCGCAGGGCACCTTCGACGGCATCGTAGCGGGTTTTTCGCACTTCGCCCGGGGGCTGAACTTCTCCGAGGTCAAGGCGATCCCGCTATCGGCCAAGAACGGCGACAACGTCGTGGAGCCGGGCATCGCGGCGCCCTGGTACACGGGCGGCCCGCTGCTCGCTTACCTGGAGACCGTGCCGGTCCGCGCGGAGGCGCTGAACGCGCCGTTCCGCATGGCGGTGCAGTGGGTCAACCGGCCCAATTCCGAGTTCCGCGGCTACAGCGGCCGGATCGCCAGCGGCCGGGTGCGGCCGGGCGATTCGGTGACGGTCCAGCCCTCCGGCCGGACCTCCACGGTGGCACGGATCTACACCGCCGACGGCGATCTGCCCGAGGCCGGCGAGGACGAGTCGGTGACCCTGGTGCTGGCCGACCAGATCGACGCCTCCCGCGGGCAAGTGATCGTCGCCACCGACGCGCCGATGCGGGTCACCGAGACCCTCGACGCCCGCCTGTTCTGGGCGGCCGAGACCGATCTGAGCCCGGGTGCCAGCCTGTTCGCCAAGATCGGCACCGCCACGGTCACCGCGACCGTGGAGCGGATCGTCTCGCGCATCGATCCCGAGACCGGCCGGCCGGGCCCGGCCGAGCGCCTGTCGGCCAACGACATCGCCGACGTGGCCCTGCGCCTGGACCGGGCGGTGGCGGTCGATGCCTACGCGGAGAACCGCGAGACCGGCAGCCTGATCCTGATCGACCGCGAGACCACCGACACGGCGGCCCTCGGGCTGGTCCTGACGCCGAAGGCGGAGGCCGCCAGGGTCGCATCGAGCCCGAAGCCCCGGGCGGCCCCCGGCTTCCTGGCCCGCCTCGGTCGCCTGTTCGGACGCTGAAGTTCCGGTTTCAAAAGGTCCGAGACCTTTTGCGGGTGCAGGGCGGCGCCCTGCTGGCGGGCTTCGCCCGATCTGTCAGGGCTCCGCCCTGCCGACCCGCCAAAGGGCTGCGCCCTTTGGGAACCCGGGACCGTCAGGCCGCCTGTGAGGCGACGCCGAGTCCCCAGGCCTGCGCCAGCAACGCATAGGATTCGTGCCGCGCGGCCTGATCGGGAATGGCCGTCACGACCATCAGCTCGTCGGCCTGCGTCCGCGCCACCATGTCGGCGAGCCGAGCCCGCAGGGTCTCGGGACCGCCCACGTGAAGCCGGTCGCCGCCGCGCGCGATCTGCATCCGCTCGGCGTCCGAATACGGGTAGGCCAGCGCCTCGGCGAGGCTCGGCAGCGGCCGGTACTCGCCCCGCTCCCGCCGCAGGGTCGCCAGCCGAGCGCTGGACGCCAGGCGCTCGGCCTCCGCATCCGTGGCGGCGCAGATTGCTGCCACCGCCAGGATCGCGTGGGGCTTCGCGCCGAGCCGCGTCGGCCGGAACCGATGGCGGTAATCCAGCATCGGCGCCTCGGCCGGCATCCCGGAGAAGTGCTGGGCGAAGCCGAAGCCGCAGCCGATCTCGCCCGCGAGCCGGGCGCTGTAGTCGGAGGAGCCGAGCAGGAAGATCGGCGGCAGCGGCACCCCCGCGGGGCTCGCCGCGATCCGCCCGAACGGGTGTCCCTCCGGAAAGCCGCCGTCCCAGAACAGCAGCTCCTGCAGGCGGTCGAGGAAGTCGTCACCCCCGGCCTCCCCGGGGCCTCGCGGCGGCGCAGCGCCCGCGCGGTGAGGCCGTCCGTGCCCGGTGCCCGGCCGAGCCCCAGATCGATCCGGCCCGGGAACAGGGCCTCCAGCACCCGAAAGCGCTCGGCCACCATCAGCGGCGCGTGGTTCGGCAGCATGATCCCGCCCGAGCCGACCCGCAGGGTCCGGGTCGCGGCGGCGATCTGGCCGATCATGATCTCGGGAGCGGGGCTCGCCACGTTGGGCAGGGCGTGATGCTCGGCGAGCCAGTAGCGCCGGTAGCCGAGGCCGTCGACGTGACGGGCGAGCGCCAGGGTGTCGTGCAGGGCCTGCGCGGGGGTCGAGATCGGCGCTGACGAAGGAGAGGTCGAGGACGGAGAGCGGGATCATGGACAGGATCTGGTATCGACGATCCCGCAAAGCGAGAGCGGCCGCGCAGGAGAGACCTGCACGGCGCGCCGGGCGCGAGATCCAGCTTCGTGCCGCGCACCGCCTTGCCGGCTCAGCGCCCCGGGCCTAGGGTCCGCCGCGCCGCAGCAGGTGCGGCGCTCGGGCCTCCGTCGCCCAGGAAAATCCGGAGCACCGCACGCCATGGCTCTCCTCGCCGACGTCCTCTCGCGGGTGAAGCCGTCCGCGACCATCGTGATGACCCAGAAGGCCCGGGACCTGAAGGCGTCGGGCGTCGACGTCATCAGCCTGTCGGTGGGCGAGCCGGATTTCGACACGCCCGAGCACATCAAGCAGGCGGCGATCGACGCGATTCACCGGAACGAGACCCGCTACCCGCCGGTCTCCGGCATCGTGCCCCTGCGCGAGGCGATCGTGCGCAAGTTCAAGCGCGAGAACGGGCTCGACTACAAGGTTTCTCAGACCATCGTGGGCACCGGCGGCAAGCAGGTGCTGTACAACGCGTTCCTCGCCACCCTGAACCCGGGCGACGAGGTGGTGATCCCCCGCCCCTACTGGGTCTCCTACCCGGAGATGGTCGGCCTGTGCGGCGGCACGCCGGTCTTCGCCGATGCCGACATGGCCAACGGCTTCAAGCTCCAGCCCGAGGAACTCGACCGGGTCCTGACCCCGAAGACCAAGTGGATCGTCCTCAACTCGCCCTCGAACCCGTCCGGGGCCGCCTATTCCCGCGCCGAGATGAAGGCGCTCACCGACGTGCTGCTCCGCTACCCGGACGTGCACATCCTCACCGACGACATCTACGAGCATCTGACCTACGGCGACTTCGAATTCGTCACCCCGGCCCAGGTCGAGCCGCAGCTCGTGGAGCGGACGCTGACCATGAACGGCGTCTCGAAGGGCTATGCCATGACCGGCTGGCGCATCGGCTACGCGGCCGGCCCGGAGACGCTGATCAAGGCGATGGATTTCGTCCAGGGCCAGCAGACCTCGGGGGCGAGCACGATCGCGCAATGGGCCGCGGTCGCCGCCCTCGACGGCCCGCAGGACCATCTGGCGACATTCCGTTCGGCCTTCCACGGCCGGCGCGACCTCGTCGTGTCGATGCTCAACCAGACCAACGGCCTGACCTGCCCGACGCCCGAGGGCGCGTTCTACGTCTACCCCTCCTGTGCGGCGCTGATCGGCAAGAAGACGGAAGCCGGCAAGACCATCGAGACGGACGAGGATTTCGTCATGGAGCTGCTCCAGGCCGAGGGCGTGGCCGCGGTCCACGGCTCGGCCTTCGGGCTCGGCCCGAACCTGCGCATCTCCTACGCGACGTCGAACGCGGTGCTGGAGGAGGCCTGCCGGCGCATCCAGCGGTTCTGCGGCTCGCTGCGGTAGCATCCGAAGCCCCGGAGGCGTCCCGTGCCCAACACCGTGGTGTCCACCATCGCGGTGATCGCCCCGGGCGCCATGGGTAGCGCCATCGGAGCCCGGCTCGCCGGGCATGGCGCGCGCGTGCTGACCTCCCTGGACGGGCGCGGGCCTCAAAGCCGCGCTCGGGCCGAGGCTGCCGGCATGGCGCATGCCGGCGACGGCGACCTCGCCGCCGCTGACCTCCTGCTCGCGATCGTGCCCCCCGCCGACGCGGAGGCGCTTGCCCGCCGCCTCGCACCCGCCCTCGCGGCTACCGCGCGGAAGCCGGTCTACATCGACGCCAACGCCGTGAGCCCGGCGACGGTCGGGCGCATCGCCGGGGTCGTCGCGGCCACTGGCACGCCGTTCCTCGACGGGGCGATCCTGGGCCTGCCGCCGAAGCCCGGCGCCCGGGGACCGCGCGTCTACGTCTCGGGTCCCGAGACCGCCCCGGCGCTGGTGCTGCGTGACCTCGGACTCGACCTGCGCGTCTGTCCCGGCGCGGTCGGCGCGGCCTCCAGCCTCAAGATGAGCTATGCCGGCCTCAACAAGGGCCTGACGGCGCTCGCCGCGCTCATGATCGGCGCCGCCGAGCGCGCCGGCGCCGGCGAGGCGCTGCTGGCCGAACTCTCCGAGAACGAACCGGCGCTGCTGGCCCGGTTCGCCAAGGGCCTGCCCGACATGGCGCCGAAGGCCCGCCGCTGGGCGCCCGAGATGGAGGAGATCGCCGATTTCCTCGGGGCCGACCCGGCCGGACGGCAGGTCTTCGCCGGTTATGCGGCGCTCTACCGGCACCTCGCCGCGGAGGCCGGCGCGGCGGAGATCGCCGCGCTGATACGCTTCGCCGCGGCCGCGGCGGAGCGCTGATCGCCGCGGAGGTCGCGGAAACGGTCCCGCCTCTGTTGCCGGCTCGGCTGCCACCCTCTACACGGGCTGTCCCCAGCGGCCGATGCGCCTGAAGGTTTCGCGAGCCCGCTCGGGCCTGCATGGTGGCGGGGTCGGCAGTGACGGGGCGGTCCGGACCAGTTCTCTGGGCCGTTCCTGTGAGGCTCAGTGGGCCGAGTCGCTGCAGGAGTGTCGGGAGCGCGGGGAACAGGAACCGCGGGTTCGGCGCAAGGCCCACATTGATTGCCACCACCCTGCGCCCGGCCGCTCCGCCGGAGAGGACTGCCCCGTTCCGGGACAGGGCCGGTCGCGGCGGTTGCGGCTTCGTTCACGCTCCGGCGCGATGATGTGTGGGCGCCGGGGATCCGGTTCCGCGTAACCGCGTTCTCTCGGGCCTGACGACCATGCGAGCCCTGCTCACCGGCGGCATCAAGGCGATCCTCGGCATCGCCGCCCTCTCCACCGCCGCCCATTGGACCCTGCGGGTGCAGCGCGACTCTCCGGCGCCGATCCCGGTTGCCGCCAGCGCACCCGATCCGGTCGCGACCGGCTCCATCGAGCCGCGGCGGGTCGAGCGTACCGCCGCGCTCGCGCCCGCCCCCGTGACGCCGCCGGTTCCGGTGGCGGCCGCGCGCGCCGCATCGGGGCTCGATCAGTCGCATCTGGCCGCCCTGATCGCCGGGGCGGCGCCGCCGAAGCCGAAGTTCGCCAAGGCAGCGGCCAAGACCGCTTCCGCCGATAAGACCACCTCCGCCGAGAAGGCCTCGACCCGGCGCTGAGCCCCCGCCCGCGCGGGCCGGCCGTGCCGGCTGCATGGTTCCCCTGCGCGACGGCGGATACCGCGGCTGTTCCGGGCGTGGCACGAAGGCGGCCTCTACCGAGATTGGTCAGGCATGAGCACGCAGGTCGCGACCTCCGTTCCCGATGACGGCGCCCCGGCGCGCGCCGCTCCGGAGGCCGACCTCGCCGGCCGTCGACGGATCGTCGGGATCGCGCTGATGTGCGGGGCGGTCGCGTTCTTCGCGAGCCTCGATGCCTGCGGCAAGACCCTGGCGCGAGCCGGCGTCGACCCGCTGGTCACCACCTTCATGCGCTACGCGGCGAGCGTGGCGATGATCTCGCTGTTCATCAACCCGGTGCGCACGCCGGGTGTCGTCAAGAGCCGGCGCCTGACCCTGCAGATCGTCCGCTCGCTGCTGCTCTTCGCCTCCACGGCCCTGAACTTCCTGGCGCTGCGGTACCTGCAACTCGCCGAGACGATCTCGATCCAGTTCGCCGCTCCGCTGACGGTGGCGCTGCTCGCCGGTCCGCTGCTCGGCGAATGGTCGTCGCGGGCGCGGCTCGCGGCGATCGGGGTCGGCTTCCTCGGCGTGCTGGTGATCGTGCGCCCCGGCGCGGGCGGGATGCACCCGGCCGCATTCCTGTCCGTCGCCAACGTCGTGGTCTATGCCTTCTACGCGATCATCACCCGCAAGTTGGCAGCCTACGATTCCACAGCCACGACGATGTTCTACACCGGGCTGGCGGGCCTGGCGCTGATGGCCCCGCTCCTACCCTGGATCTGGACGAGCCCGGCGAGCCTGACCCACTGGGCGCTGCTGTTCGGGGTCGCGCTGTTCGGGACGCTGGGCCACTGGCTGCTGGTGATGGCCCATGCCCGGGCGCCGGCCAACGTGCTGGCGCCGTTCATCTACACGCAGCTGCTCTGGTCGGTGACGCTGGGCTTCCTGCTGTTCGGCGACGTCCCGAGCCGCTGGACCGTGGCGGGGGCCATGATCGTCGTCGGCTCGGGCCTGTACCTCCTGGCGCAGGAGACGATCCGCCGGGAGGCGCGGCCGGCCGCCTGAGACGGCCCGCCGGACCGGGTGACTTAGCGGCCGAGACGCTCCTGGCGCTCCATCCGCTCCTCGCGGCGGTTCTCGCGGGCGCGGCGGGCCGGATCCGGATCCGTCCCGAGGACGCCGCCGACCGTGCCGGTGGCCGCACCCACGGCGCCGCCGACGACCCCGCCGACCGGGCCGGCCGCGGCCGCGCCGTCTTCGGCACCGCGCTGCGCGCCGCGGACCGTGCCCTGGGCCTGGGCGGCTCCCGCGAAGGCGATGGGCGCGAGGGCGAGGGTCGTGATCAGAAGCTTCTTCATGGGTCTGCTCCGTCTGCGGTCTGAAGGCTCCGCGCCGGCTCGGGGCGCGGAGGATGTGCCTGTTCAACGGTTCAGACGCCGATTGGTCCCATCGGCGGTCACGGGCGCGTGATCCGCGCTGCCGCTGGCCTCGGGCCGGGGTGGCTGATAGAGAACCGTCATGCCCGCTTCGCGCACCCTGCGCGGCCTCGGCCGCCCGATTCGAATTACCGGCCCGGCCTCCGCCTGAGAGCCCGCTTCGGCGCGGCCGCGCGGAGGTCCGGGATCCTCCTGCCGCCTGACCCGATGCCGCCGGCCTGCCGCCGGCCCGACCGCCGATGCGAGATCCGATGACCACCCCCGAGACCGCGCCCGCCCGCGACTATTCCAAGACCCTGTTTCTGCCGCAGACCGAGTTCCCGATGCGCGCCGGCCTGCCGGTGCGCGAGCCGCTGTTCCTCGAGCGCTGGAAGCGGATGGACCTCTACGGGACGCTGCGGGCCCGTGGGCAGAACCGGCCGAAATTCGTGCTCCACGACGGCCCGCCCTACGCCAACGGCAACATCCACATCGGCACGGCGCTCAACAAGATCCTCAAGGACGTGGTGGTCCGCTCGCAGACCGCCCTCGGCTTCGACGCCAACTACGTCCCGGGCTGGGACTGCCACGGCCTGCCGATCGAGTGGAAGATCGAGGAGCAGTACCGCGCCAAGGGCCGCAACAAGGACGACGTGCCGGTGATCGAGTTCCGGCAGGAATGCCGGACCTTCGCGGCCCAGTGGCTCGACGTGCAGCGCGAGGAGTTCAAGCGCCTCGGCGTCACCGGCGACTGGGACCGTCCCTACGCCACCATGGCGTTCCCGGCCGAGGCCGTGATCGCCGACGAGCTGATGAAGTTCTCGATGAGCGGCCAGCTCTATCGCGGCTCCAAGCCGGTGATGTGGTCGGTGGTCGAGAAGACCGCGCTGGCCGAGGCGGAGGTCGAGTACGAGGAGCACGTCAGCGACACGGTGTTCGTCGCCTTCCCGATCCGCTCCGGCGCCGAGGGCGACCTCGCGGCGGCCCGGGTGGTGATCTGGACGACCACCCCCTGGACGATCCCGGGCAACCGCGCCGTCGCGTTCTCGAAGAAGATCGCCTACGGCCTGTATCGGGTGACGGAGGCGCCGGCCGACAACTGGGCGACCGCAGGCCAAACCTACGTGCTCGCCGACAGCCTGGCTGCGACCGTGTTCAAGGCCGCCCGGGTCGAGGCGTTCGAGCGCGTGGCGGATGTCAGCCCGGCCCAGCTCGCCGGCCTGACCCTGAATCACCCGCTGGCGGCGCTCGGCTACGGCTTCGCCGTGCCGATGCTCGACGGCGACCACGTCACCGACGAGTCCGGAACGGGCTTCGTCCACACGGCGCCGAGCCACGGCCGCGAGGATTTCGAGCTCTGGATGGCGAGCGGCCGGCTGCTGCGCGAGCGCGGCATCGACGCGACCATTCCGTACACGGTCGACGCCGACAGCGTGCTCACCGAGGCCGCCCCGGGCTTCACCGGCACCCGCGTGCTCACCACCAAGGGCGAGAAGGGCGACGCCAACAAGGCGGTCATCGCCGCCCTCACGGAGGCCGGGGCGCTGATCGCCCGCGGGGTGTTGCGCCACCAGTACCCGCATTCCTGGCGCTCCAAGAAGCCGGTGATCTTCCGCAACACGCCGCAATGGTTCATCGCCATGGACCGGCCGGTGGAGTCCCTCGGCAACCGGACGCTGCGCGAGGTGGCGCTCCAGGGCATCGACGACACCCAGTGGGTGCCGACCCAGGGCAAGAACCGCATCACCGGCATGGTCGCCAACCGGCCGGACTGGGTGGTCTCGCGCCAGCGCGCCTGGGGCGTGCCGATCACCGTGTTCGTCCACCGCGACACCGCCGAGATCCTGAAGGACGATGCCGTCAACGCCCGGATCCGCGAGGCCTTCGCGGCCGAGGGCGCCGACGCGTGGTTCCGGGACGATGCCGCCGAGCGCTTCCTGGCGCCCGACCACGACCCGGCCTCCTACGAGAAGGTCACCGACGTCCTCGACGTCTGGTTCGATTCCGGCTCGACCCACGCCTTCGTGCTGGACGATCCGGAAGCCTTCCCGGGGCTGGCCGGCGTCACGCGCGTCCGCGACGGCGGGCAGGACCGGGTCATGTACCTGGAGGGCTCGGACCAGCACCGCGGCTGGTTCCAGTCCTCGCTGCTCGAATCCGCCGGCACCCGCGGCCGGGCGCCCTACGACATCGTCCTGACTCACGGCTTCGTGCTCGACGGCAAGGGCCTGAAGATGTCGAAGTCGAAGGGCAACGTCGTCGCGCCGCAGAGCGTGATCAAGGATTCCGGCGCCGACATCCTGCGCCTGTGGGTCGCCGCCTCCGACTACACCGACGACCTGCGCATCGGCCCGGAGATCATCAAGACCTTCGCGGAGACCTACCGGAAGCTCAGGAATTCCCTGCGCTGGATGCTGGGCTCCCTGGCGCACCGCGTGCCGGGCGACGACGTAGAGTTCCAGAAGATGCCGGAGCTGGAGCGGCTGATCCTGCACCGGCTCGCCGAGCTCGACGGCGAGATCCGCGAGGCCTACGCGGCCTTCGACACCAAGCGGGTGGTGGCGCTGCTCAACGGCTTCATGACCGGCGACCTGTCGTCCTTCTACTTCGACGTGCGCAAGGACGCCCTGTACTGCGACCCGATCTCCTCGGTGCGCCGCCGGGCGGCCCTCCAGGTGATCGACGAGGCGTTCAGGCGGGTGGCGATCTGGCTCGCCCCGGTGCTGGCCTTCACGGCCGAGGAGGCGTGGCTCGACCGCTACCCGTCCGAGGACGGCTCGGTGCATCTCCAGACCCTTCCGGAGACGCCGGCGGACTGGCTCGACGCCGCCCTCGCGGAGCGCTGGCACAAGATCCGGCGGGTCCGGCGCGTCGTCACCGGCGCCCTGGAGATCGAGCGCGCGGCCAAGCGCATCGGCGCGAGCCTGGAGGCGGCGCCGACGGTTTACGTGGCGGATCCCGAGCTGCTCGCGGCGCTCGAGGGCTGCGACTTCGCCGATACCTGCATCACCTCCGCCATCACGGTGGTCGCGGGCGAGGGCCCGGCCGAGGCCTTCCGCCTCGACGAGGTGCGCGGCGTGGCGGTGGTGCCGAGCCCGGCCGAGGGGCGAAAATGCGCCCGCTCCTGGCGGGTCAGCCCGAGCGTGGGCGGCGATCCGGACTACCCGGACGTGACCCCCCGCGACGCCCAGGCCCTGCGCGAGTGGGACACGGCGCATCCGGAGGCGAGCGCGGCGTGAGAAGGCTCGCGACGGTGCTCTCCCGCTCCCCTCCGCGAGGGAGGGAGGCCGCTGCGTCGGCAGAATGTTTGTCTCCCCGCTCCGCGGGGGGCCGTCCTCCGAGGGGACTCACGGATACACGCATCGGCTCCGTCAATACCGGCTCGGGATCGAGCGCGGGTCCCCTCTCCCGTGCGGGAGAGGGACAGGGTGAGGGGCCAGACCTGTCTGGAATCGGCGCGACCGACGCGCGCGGTGATCGCGCGCTCGACCCGGAAGCGTCTCGTCCCTCACCCCAGACCTCTCCCGCTCGGGAGAGGGGGCAGGTCGAGCTCCGTCGCCAGCGGCGGTGCTCAACGGAGATGCGTGACCGTCGGGGCCCCCGGAGAGCGACGCCCGCGCGGCGCGGATCACCGGGGCGCCGCCCATGACCCCCTCCCGCGCCGGCCTCCTGGCCCTCCTCCTCACCCTCCTCCTCGACCAGGCTTCCAAGCTCGGCCTCTATTTCGGCACCGATCTCGTCCTGACGCAGCCCTGGCGAATGGCGCCGTTCGTCGACTTCGTGGTGGTCTGGAACCGGGGCGTGTCCTACGGCCTGTTCCAGCAGGAGAGCGGGTTCGGCCGCTGGCTCCTCGTCGCCCTGTCGCTCGCCGCCGCACTCGGCCTCGGGCTCTGGATGCGACGGGCGGGCTCGCGGCTCCTCGCGGTGGCGCTGGGCCTCATCGTCGGCGGGGCGCTCGGCAACGCCATCGACCGGGCCGCCTACGGGGCGGTGTTCGACTTCGTCCACCTGCATGCCGGTGGCTGGTCCTGGTATGTGTTCAACGTCGCCGATGCGGCGATCGTGGCCGGCGTGATCGGCCTGATCCTCGACAGCCTGTCCCCGGCCGGCCGCACGGCACGGAGGGATCCGGCGGAGGGCGACACGGCGCCGCGTCTGTGATCCGCGCAACACACAGGTCCGCCTGCATCCCCGCCCTGGCGCGACGTGGCCAAGGCGCCATACGATCGCCGGAAACCGGTCCCAGGCCGGGACCTGTCGGATCAGGCCGCGCCGCGGTCATCCCAGAACCGGACGCGCCGTCCGGAATCCGTGAGGCAGCATGACCGGGCATCGCAGGCTTCGTCCCCTCCTCTCCGCCGCGGTCGCCCTGGCTCCGCTCTGCGCCGGCCCCGCGCTGGCCCAGGAGCGCGGAGAATTCATGCGCGACGCCCTGTCGGGCATCGGCCTCCTGGAGAAGCGCCAGGATCCGATCGACTACCACGAACGGCCGCCCCTGGTGATGCCGCCCAAGCTCGACGGGAAGGCCCTACCCCAGCCGCGGGCGCGCTCCACCAGCACCGCCTGGCCTAAGAATCCCGAGATCGTCGAGCGCGAGCGCGCCGCTGTCGAACGGCGCAATCCCAGAGGGGCGCAGGCCCAGGGCCGCTACGACGACAACAACGCCACGCTCTCCGTGGACGAGATGCGCAGCGGACGCCGGGCCGGGGCGGGCCTGGTGACCAGCCCCGAGCGCAAGCCCGGCGACAACAACCGCGACGACAGCCTGCTCAGCCCCTTCGACCTGCTCAAGGGCAAGAGCGCCAACGCTGAGCCTTCCGACATCGAGCCGAGCCGCGACACCCTCACGGATCCGCCCACCGGCTACCGGCAGTCGCCGAAGCAGCTGGTCCGTCCGCCCTCGAGCGATCCGATCAACAACGCCAGCCGCGAACGCGAAGAGGCGGATCCCGGCGCGTATCTCCGTCAGCGCGCGCAGCAGTGACGGGGGCGCCGTGTCGCCGTTGCAACGGCGCTGCGGCATGGCAACATGAGATCATCGTCCCGGTGCGGTTCTTGCGCGCCGGCGACCAGGACGGCCCCGATCCGCGCACGCGTCCCGACGCGAGACGCTGCGGCCCGGGGCCGGCAGAAGGAAAGCGGAATGCACCTGTTCAGGAAGGCGACGCCCCAACTTTTCCCGCTGCGTCCGGGCCAGTCCTTCGGCGGCAGCGCCGGCCGGGGCGAGGCCGCGCCGTTCGGGCGTTCCGAGGCGGGCGGGCCGGAAGTGACGGCCTTCACCCTCGACAACGGCCTCGACGTGGTGGTCGTCCCCGATCACCGGGCGCCCGTCGCCACCCACATGATCTGGTACCGCAACGGCTCGGCCGATGATCCGCTGGGCCAGTCGGGCATCGCCCACTTCCTCGAGCACCTGATGTTCAAGGGCACCGAGAAGCACCCGGTGGGGGCCTTCTCCAAGGCGGTGTCGGGTCTGGGCGGCCAGGAGAACGCGTTCACCAGCTACGACTACACGGCGTATTTCCAGCGGGTCGCCCGGGATCACCTCGGCACCATGATGGCGTTCGAGGCCGACCGCATGAGCGGCCTTGTCCTCGACGACGCCGTCGTCGCCCCCGAGCGCGACGTCGTGCTGGAGGAGCGACGCATGCGGGTCGAGACCGACCCCTCCGCCCAGCTCTCCGAGGCGATGGCCGCCGGCCTGTTCGTGCACCATCCCTACGGCATCCCGATCATCGGCTGGATGCACGAGATCGAGGGCCTGAACCGCGAGCACGCGCTGGCCTATTACAAGCGCTTCTACACCCCCGAGAACGCCATCCTGGTGGTGGCCGGCGACGTGACCCCGGACGAGGTGCGTCGCCTCGCCGAGGACACCTACGGCCGCGTGACGCCCCAGGGTGCCCGGCCCGAGCGCCTGCGGGCGCGGGAGCCGGAGCCGAAGGCCCTGCGCCGCGTCGCCGTCGCCGACCCGAAGGTCGAGCAGCCGACGCTGCAGCGGCTCTACCTGACCCCGTCCTGCATCACCGCCCGCGACGGCGGCTGCCACGACCTCGAGCTCCTCGCCGAGGTGCTGGGCGGCGGCTCGACCTCGTACCTCTACCGCAAGCTGGTCATGGAGACCGGTCTCGCGGTGAATGCCGGCGCCTGGTATATGGGCTCGGCGATCGACGACACCCGCTTCTCCGTCTACGCCGTGCCCGCCGAGGGCGTGCCCCTGGAGAAGCTGGAGGAGGCCGTCGACAGGGTGCTGCGCCGCGCGCCGTCGGAGGCCCTCGATGCCGAGGCGATCGAGCGCGCCAAGACCCGCCTCGTGGCCGAGACCGTCTACTCCTCCGACAGCCAGTCGTCGCTGGCGCGCATCTACGGTTCGGCGCTGGCGATCGGCGAGACCATTGAGGAGGTCCGCCGCTGGCCGACCGACATCGAGGCGGTGACGCAGGACCGCCTGAAGACCGCTGCCGAGCGCTGGCTGACGCCGGCCCGCTCGGTGACTGGCTACCTGACCAAGGCGCAGGATCCGGACGCCCCGGTCGCGATGGCCGCCGAGTAGCCCCCGGCGCGTCCCGCCCGGCCCCTCGGAGGGCCGGCACGGGGCGTGTGCCGAACGGGAGCCCTGGCCCGCTCCGCCGTCGCCCGAGAAAGAGACACGAGGTTCCCATGAGCTTGGCCGAGACTCTGGTCGAGACCGCCGCCCCCGCCGCTAACTCGCCCACGACGGCGCTGCCGGTGACGACCGCCCCCGGCATCGAGGCGTGGCACGTCGAATCCCCCGTGGTGCCGATGATCGCCCTGGCCTTCACCTTCGAGGGCGGTGCCGCCCAGGACCCGGAGGGCAAGGCCGGCTGCGCCCAGATGCTGGCGCGGCTCCTCGACGAGGGGGCGGGCGACCTCACCTCCGACCTGTTCCAGGAGCAGCTCGCCGCCCGGGCGATCGAATTATCGTTTCATGCCGGAGCCGACGCGGTCGGTGGCTCGCTGAAGATGCTGGTCAAGCACGCCGACGAGGGCATCGCTCTCCTGGCCCTGGCGCTGGCCAAGCCTCGCCTCGACCCCGACGCGATCGAGCGGGTGCGCGGCCAGATCGTCGCCGGCCTGCGCTACCAGCAGAACGATCCGGGCGTCCTCGCCTCCCGCCGCTTCTTCACGGAGGCGTTCGCCGGCCATCCCTACGCCCGCCCCTCCTCCGGCACCGTGGAGAGCGTCGCGGCGATCACCCGGGACGACCTGCTGGCGATGCATGCCCGCATCATCGGCCGCGGCCGGGTGAAGGTCGCGGCGGTCGGCGCCATCGGCGCCGAGCAGCTGGCCGAGGGCCTCAACCGCGCCTTCGGCGCCCTGCCGGAGGCCGGGGCGCTGACGGCGGTGCCACGGACGGAGGTCCAGGATCTCGGCCGCCGCATCGTCGTCGACCTCGACGTGCCCCAGTCGGTGATCCGGTTCGGCATGGCCGGCGTGCCCTGGCGCGACCCGGACTTCATCCCGGCCTACGTGCTGAACCACATCCTGGGCGGCGGCGCCTTCACGTCCCGCCTGTTCCAGGAGGTGCGTGAAAAGCGCGGGCTGGCCTACTCGGTGGGGACCTCGCTGGTCAGCCACCGCTCGGCCGCGATGACCTGGGGCTACACCGCCACCAAGAACGAGCGCGTCGGCGAGGCCCTCTCGGTGATCGGCGACGAGATCGGCCGGCTCATCGCGGACGGGCCGGACGACGACGAGCTGCAGAAGGCCAAGGACTACCTGACCGGCTCCTACGCCCTCGGCTTCGACACCTCGACCAAGATCGCCCACCAGCTGGTGCAGATCGCCTTCGAGGAACTGGGCATGGACTACATCGCGCGCCGCAACGCCATGGTGGCGGCCGTGACCCAGGCGGACATCCGCCGCGCCGCCGCCCGTACCTTCGCGGACGGCCGGATGCTGGTGGTCGCCGCCGGCCGGCCGGTCGGGCTCTGAGGGGCGGGCCGCGCGTCCCAGGGCGCGCGGCCGTCTTTTCAGGCGCAGCGAACCGCGTATGGGGCGCCCGTCGTTCGACGCCCCGCCGCCCGCGATGACGTCGAGGGCCGCATCGACCGAAGGCTTCGACCGGTGACCGTAGAGCCCTCAAGCCATCGATGGCTTCGGCGGCGATGGGACCGGGGGCCGTGGTTTCGCCATCTGGCCCGCAGGTCGCCGCCCCCGGACCCCGCGCGGGGCGCAACCGACCCAGACGGCCGACGCCGGGATGTCGAACCGGTCGCCGCAGGCGTCGTTCGGGCTCCCACGCGCCCCGGCCGGGCGACACCGGCTCCGTTCCGCGACGGCGCCGTCCTCGCAACGGCGCTGCGGATCCTTACCTGAGGCGCATCGGCGTCAGACCCGGGATCGACATGCAGCTCACCGGCATCCACCACCTCACCGCGGTGACCGCCCGCGCGGCCGAGAACGTCGCGTTCTACACGGGCACGCTCGGCCTGCGCCTCGTGAAGAAGACGGTGAACCAGGACGACGTCTCGGCCTATCACCTGTTCTATGCGGACGGGCTCGCGAGCCCCGGGACCGACATCACCTTCTTCGACTGGCCGGCGCCCCGGGAGCGGCGCGGATCGAACAGCATCACGCGCACGCATCTGCGGGTGCCCGGCGAAGACGCGGTGGCCTGGTGGCATGGCCGGCTGCGCGAGGCCGGGATCGCCGCGGCGGAGCCCACCGCCCGCGACGGACGCCTGACCCTCGATTTCGAGGATCCGGAAGGCCAGCGCCTCGCCCTCGTGGACGATGGGGGCACCGGGCCGGAGCACCCCTGGGACGGCTCATCCGTGCCGGCGGCCTACCAGATCCGCGGTCTCGGGCCGATCCGGCTCGCCGTGCCGAACCCGGACCGCACCGCGGCGGTGCTGACCGCGGTGCTCGGCCTGCGCCGGGTGCGCGCCTTCGAGACGCCGGAAGGGCCCGTGGCCGTTTACGCCATGGGTGACGGCGGCCCCGCCGCGGAGGTCCAGCTCCAGGCCGACCCCTCCCCGCCGGCCCGGCAGGGGGCCGGCGCCGTCCACCACGTCGCCTTCCGCATCCCGGACGCGGATTACGAGGCCTGGGCCGACCGGCTCCGGGCGGCGCGGGTGCCGACCAGCGGGCCGGTGGACCGCTACTACTTCCGCAGCCTGTACTTCCGCGAGCCCAACGGCATCCTGTTCGAGATCGCCACGGACGGCCCCGGCTTCACCGCCGACGAGCCCCTGGAGACCCTGGGCGAGCGCCTCGCCCTGCCGCCATTCTTGGAGCCACGCCGGGCCGAGATCGAGGCCGGGCTGAAGCCGCTCCGGCCCGGCCCGGCCGGCTGATCGCACCGGGGGCGGCCGGCGGCAACCCTCCCATGTCCGGAGCGGTGCTGCAGACATTCTCCGAGGACGCTAAATATTCGAACGATTCCAGGTCGTTCACTTCTTTCGTGGGTGTGATCCCGGCACGCCTTGACGGGCGTGCTGCAACTGCGAAAGAAGCAGCGCACGTGTGTTTGTCATCCGGATCCGGGCGGGCTCTGTCGCCGAGGATCCACCCCCGCCCGAGCGGGGCGGCGGGGATCCGCCGCACCACGGACCCCGAATCGTCGGGACCGTGAGCCGAGCATCAGAGGATTCGAGGACTGATCCGTCGATGAGCAAGTTCTACGAGGAGCGCGTTCTGTCGGTGCACCACTGGACCGACAATCTGTTCTCGTTCCGCACGACCCGCGACCCGGCGTTCCGCTTCCGCAACGGCGAGTTCACCATGATCGGCCTGGAAGTCGAGGGCCGGCCGCTGCTGCGCGCCTACTCGGTGGTCTCGGCCAATTACGAGGAGGAGCTGGAGTTCTTCTCGATCAAGGTCCAGGACGGCCCGCTGACCTCGAAGCTGCAGCACCTGAAGGTCGGCGACCCGATCATCGTCGGCAAGAAGCCGACCGGCACCCTGGTGCTCGACAACCTCCTTCCGGGCAAGAACCTCTACCTGCTGGGCACCGGCACCGGGCTCGCGCCGTTCCTGTCGATCATCAAGGATCCGGAGGCCTACGAGCGCTTCGAGAAGGTCGTGCTGGTCCACGGTTGCCGGCAGGTGCAGGAACTCGCCTACGGCGAGACGATCACCGAGACGCTGCCCCAGCACGAGTTCCTGGGCGAGATGATCTCGAAGCAGCTGATCTATTACCCGACCGTGACCCGCGAGCCGTTCCGCAACCGCGGCCGGATCACCGACCTGATGGTCTCGGGCAAGCTGTTCGAGGATATCGGCCTGCCGGAGATGTCGATCGAGAACGACCGCTTCATGCTGTGCGGCAGTCCCGACATGATCCGCGACACCCGCGAGCTGCTCTCGGGCCTCGGGTACGAGGAGGGCAACCACGGCGAGGGCGGTCACTACGTGATCGAGAAGGCCTTCGTGGAGAAGTAGGCCTTCCCGCCATCCGGCTTCGGTTTCAGCCCGGTGCGGTTCGCCGCGCCGGGCTTTTTCGTGCCCCGTGCCGTCGACGGCGGGAGAGGCCCGCGCGCAAAGCGAAGCAATCCCGCCCGGCGGAGGCCGGCCCCGCCGCAGCGCGCCGTCCAGGACCGTCGCAGGCCGCGCGCGATCGGCGGCCGCACCCGCCTATTGCGGCACGCCCGGCAACCCGTCCGCGAAGGGGCCGCCGCCGGCGCTGAACAGCTTGCGCAGGAAGCCCGGGGCGATCGCCGAGAGCGGGTTCACGCTCACGTCCGGCGCGGCGAGCTTGCCGGAGACGCGGAAATTCACCGCGAACAGGCCCTCGTTGTGGCCGCCGCCGAGCAGCGGCCCGAGGAGCGGCAGCTGCGAGGCGACGTTGTTCAGCCCGTAGAGCGGCACGAAGGTGCCGGTCATGTCGGTGCGCTCGCGGCCGGTATCGAGCCAGCCCGACAGGGTGAAGCCCATGGCGGCGTTCGAGATCGCCGCGTCGCTGAAATCGACGCGGGTGCCGGTGCGGACGAAATTGGCGCGCATGCGGTCGAAGGTGACGTCGCCGGCGCCCCGGCCCGGGGCGACCCGGCGACCGCGGGCCGCGTCCGTTTCCGGCCGGCTCCGGCCCCTGCGCCATGATGCTCGACAGGGCCGGCTCGTTGCGCAGGATGAAGTCGCGAATCTGTACGACGCCGGATTGCGGGCCGTCGTTGAGGCCGATCCCGGCCGTGAGCCGCCCGCCATACATCCGCCGGTACACGTCGACGAACCGCAGCGTCGCGCCGGCATCGGCCGTCTCCACCGCGAGGGTCGGCACGCCGCGCTCGCCCCGGGTGACCGTCGCGGCGAAGGGCGAGGTCCGGAAGCGCCCTGAGATGGTGGCGGCGCGCAGCGTCTTCCCGTGCAGGGAGAGCTTCAGGTTGGCGCCGGTCAGGGCCTCCTCGTTGAAGCCGGTGACGATCGGCACCTGGATGTCGGCGTCGATATCCTTCGGGTTCGCGTCCTTCGGCTCGCGGCCGCCCTTCGGCTCGGGGGCGCCCAGCGATTTCAGAAACGGCCGGGCATCGGCCACTGCGCCCCGGACCACGACCTTGTAGCCGCTGCCGGTCCGGTCGAGGCTCACCCGCAAGTCGTCGCCGGGGGAGAGCTTGACGCCGGTGAAATCCGCCCGCTCCAGGCCGCCCTCGGGGGTGATCGAGACGCTGCCGCGCGCCGTCGCCGGCCCGGCATCGAAGGTGAAGTCGCGCAGGTCCAGGGACTGGCCGCTGTCGACCAGGGTGAAGGTGAGGCGGCCCGGCTTGCCCGGGGGCTTCGTCAGCCCCGGGATCAGCCCGTCGATCCCGGCCTTGGCCAGATCCGCCTCGACCCGGATCGGCGGCTTGCCGCTGCCCGGCCGGCCGATCGGCACCACGGCGCGGACCGGGATCGTGCCGCTCAGCTGCGGTGCGGTCGGCAGACCCTTGCGGCCCCGGACCGCATCGTCGAGCAGGACATTGACCACCGCCTCGCCCGGCTGGCCGACCTTGGGCTGGCGCAGGTCCACGGAGATCGGGGCGCCCGCGACCCGGCCGTCGCCCTTCAGCCCAAAGGCGCCGCGGTCGTACGACAGGGAGAACTTGCCGGCCTCCAGCCGGTCCTTGCCCATCACCTTGTCGACCGAGAGGTCGGCCAGGGTTCCGGTCAGGGTCACCGGCAGGTCGGGCAGGTCGGGGATGTGCTTGAGGTCGAGGGGAAAGTCGACCCGCATGTCGGCGCTGCCCTTGATCGTGGCCGGGTCGAGATCGACGCTCATCACGCTCTTGAACAGCTTGGCCTGAAGCACCGAGGCCATCCCGTCGGCACCGCCGGAGAGCCGCATGCCGATCTGCGCCACGACCCGATCCGGCGTGATCTGCGGGATGACGAAGCTGCCATCCGAGATGGCCAGTCCCCGCCCGTCCGGCCCGTGGACCTCGGCGGTCACGTTGCGCACGGTGGTCGAGCGCCCGGTGATGACGCCGACGACGTTGCCCTTGGTCACCGGCGGCGCGTCGGCGGTGACGTCGATGGCCGCGTCCGAGACGTGGAAGTCGATATGGACCGCATCGTCCGGGGCCGGATCGCCCCGGGTCGCGGCGGCCAGGACCGCACCCGACATCTTCACCTTGATGTCGACGGAATCGACCCGGCCGCGCCGGAGCTGGTCCACCAGGTAGGTGCGGGCCGGCGGCGCGATGTGTTCCGGCCACAGGCGCAGCCCGGTCCGGACCTCGCCGTCATGGCCAACGATGTGGAGGTTGAGGCCGCCATCGTCGGCCGTCGTGCCGATCGTCCCGGTGATGGTGCCCGTCACCCCCGGCGCGGCGAGGTTGAGCGCCTCGATGGCGATGCCGCCGTCGCGGCCCGAGAGCTGCGCCTCCATCGCGTCGATCTTCACCGGCGCGTCCTGCGGCGTCGCCCCGCGCAGGGTGGCGTCGCGGCTGGCCAGCGTCGCGGTCCAGGTCGTCGGCGCATCCGGGGCTCCCCTTCCACGCCCCGGCCAGGTGCACGGCATTCCCGGCGCCGCGATAGTCCAGGCCGGAGAGCGACATCACGCGGCCGGCCTCGTCCCAGTCCAGGGCGGCGTCGACGCTGTCGACCGTGACGGGGTTGAAGTCCTTCTCCTCGATCAGGAACGTGCCGTCGCCGGTGTGGAGCTTGGCGTTCATCGTCGTGATGCGACCGGCCGCGAGGCTGACATCGGCGCGGGCCGAGACCTTGAGGTCCGTGGTCAGCGGCAGGCCGGACTGGCCCGAGAGCAGCAGGAGGTCGGTCACCGGCAGATCGTCCAGGGTGATGACCCCCGAACGCACCTGTCCCTCGCCGCCGTCGCGCAGCGCGCCGCCGAAACGCCATTCCCCGTGCGGCCCGTCGAGCCGCAGCTCGAAATTGCGCGTGCCGTTGACCGGATCGCGCCCGAACAGCCCGTTGACCCGCGCGAACACCGCGCGCTCGTGGCCGTCCTCGTCGATCAGCCGCAGCCGCGCGTCGGTGACGCGGGCGCGGTCGAGGGCGCCGACCACGCCGCCCGGATCGAGGACGACCCCGAAGATCGAAGCGATGGCGGCCGAGAGCGGCGAGACGGTGCCCCGCACCCCGTCCACGCTCGGCGGCGTGTGCGGGGCGACATCGACCGGATGGTTGGCCTCCGAGGCGGCGAAGGCGATGGAGCCGTCTCGGTGCAGCAGCGCGGTGGTCTGCGTCTCGCGGAACTCGATGGAGCGGGGCTGGAGGTTGAGCCGCAGGAGGCCCCAGAGATCGAGGCTGACGAGCGCCAGGGGCGCGCGCACCACGAGGTCGCCCTGCGGGTTGCGGATGTCGAGGCCGGAGAAGCGCAGGCTCAGGGCATTCTCGCGGTCGAGTTCCAGGCTGCTGCCGCGGATCCCGATGCTCCAGCCGGGGCCGATTCGCTCGGCCACCGCGGCCGCGACGCGCCGCGACAGGCCGTCGATCTGCAACGGCCCGTTCGACAGGCGCAGGGCGACGAGCCCAATCCCGCCGCCGAGGAGCAGCACCAGCGCGAGGGCGCTCACGAGGCAGACGCCGCCCACGCGCCGCGCCCTCCCCCGAGGCCTGCATGCCGACGTTGTCTCGTCCGCCATCGGGACCTTTGTTCCGGGGTCTCTGCGCGCGGCGCCCTCGGGCACCGCGGCCGGTGGATCGGAGCGCGTCCGCGCTTTACAGCGGCCGCGACTCCGGGCTTGGCTCGGACGTGCGCGGCGCAATCGCTCCGGGCCGCGCACGAGATCGGTTGCACATCATCAATCGGCCGAAAGGAAGGCACGATGCCGCTGTCAGAGGGGGAACGCGCCCCCGATTTCGACCTGCCCGCCTCCGGTGGAGGGCGTATCGGACTGTCCGCGCTCAAGGGTCACAAAGTCGTGCTCTACTTCTACCCGAAGGACGACACGAGCGGCTGCACCCTAGAGGCGCAGGACTTCAACGGTCTGCTGCCGGCCTTCGCGGAGGCCGACGCCACGGTGATCGGCCTGTCGCCGGATCCGGTGAAGAGCCACGACAAGTTCTGCGCCAAGTACGGGCTGACCTTCCCGCTCGCCGCCGACGAGGACAAGGGCGTGCTCGAAGCCTACGGCGTCTGGGTGGAGAAGAGCATGTACGGGCGCAAGTACATGGGCGTGGAGCGTACCACCGTGCTGGTCGACCGCGAGGGGCGCATCGCGAAGATCTGGCCGAAGGTGAAGGTCCCGGGCCACGCCGAGGCCGTCCTGGCCGCCGCCCGCGCCCTGCCCTGACCGGCCGCTACCCGGTCGCGACGGATCCTTAACCCTACTAGGGTCTGAATGGCGGCTCCCCCGGGGCCGTCCCGATGCATCCTCAGACCTTGCTTTCGCGCTCCCGGCCGCACAGGGCCGCCGCCTGGCTCGCCGCCGGCCTGGCTCTGGCGCTGGTCTGGGCGCTCGGTGCCACCTACCTGATCGTGTTCCACGACGACGTGCTCGCGGGTTTCGTCGCGCGGCAGGCGGCCCTGCGTGACGCTTACGAGACGCGCATCGGCGAGCTGCAGGACCGCCTCGACCGCGACCGGGACGACCGGGCCGGGAGCGAGGCCGGCTTGGCCGATCGGGTCGCGGCCGCCCTGGCGCACCAAGCCGAGATGGAACGGCGCATGACGGCCCTGGCCGGCCTCGAACGGCAGGCCCAGTCCGACCTCCTGACCACCGACCCCCTGACCACCGACCCCTTGACCACCGGCGCGCTGCCCGATCTGGTCGACGCGCCGCGAGACGCGGTCCGAGACGGCTTGGTGCTGCGTCCGTCCGAGGGCGCGGCCGCGGAGCGGCCCGCCACCCATCGCCTGCCCCGCCGCAGCGCCCGCGAGGTGGAGACCGGCCTGATTTGGCTCGAGGCGCGGCTCGAGGGCGTGCAGGCGGCTCAAGGCGAGCGCCTCGCCCATCTCGGCGCCCGCGCCGGCGACGCGGTGCGGCGGCTGCGCGGGCTGATCGGCCGCACCGGCCTCGATCCGGATCGCCTCGACACCCCGGCCCAGGCTGCGGGTCTCGGCGGGCCCCTGGTTCCCCTCGACGGTCGCGTCTTGGACGGCGCCGGCTTCGCGGAGGGCCTCGCCCTGGCCCGGCGGACGCTCGACGATGGCCAGCGCCTGCGCCGCCTCGCCGCCACCCTGCCCCTGGGCCGGCCGATCCGGGGGCCTCGACCGTGTCGAGCCCGTTCGGCACGCGGCTCGATCCCTTCACCCGGGGCTTGGCCCTGCATACCGGCCTGGACCTGAAGGCGGAGTACGGCGAGCCCGCCCGCGCCACCGCGCCGGGCCGGGTGGTCACCGCCGAGGCTGCGGGCGGTTACGGCAACATGGTCGAGATCGACCATGGTCACGGCCTCACCACCCGGTTCGGTCATCTCGCCCGCATCGCGGTGCGCCCCGGGCAGCGCGTGGCCGCGGGCGACGTGATCGGCGCCGTCGGCTCGACGGGGCGCTCCACCGGGGCGCACCTGCATTACGAGACCCGCATCGACGGCGAGCCGGTGGATCCGCAGCGGTTCCTGGAGGCCGGCGCGACCGTCGTGGCGGCCCGGCTCGGCGTCGACTGAGCCCGTCTCCGGGGTGGCCGCCCCGTGAGACCCTCCGGGTCGCGATCGGGGACCGCCATGGCCTCCGGTCCCGCCCGATCGTGGACCCGATTGCATCTCGGATCGCGGTCCGGCGCTTGGATGTGGGCTGGACGATGCGGGTCGCCGGCCCGGACGACGCGATCGCTTGTCCGGAGCGCGGAGGCGCCCTGCCGTGAGGCGACGCCCGCGCCCCGGTGGCCTCCCGAGCCGGTGCTGTTGCGGGCGGCCAGCCCGGTGCTACGATCGGGTCGAGATCGGGGATCGGCGATGGCTCTGGCCGCGAAGCGCGACGTGCGGATGGATGTGTCCGAGTTCAGGCTCTGGAGGGAGAGCCGGCCCGAGCACGAGCGCTGGGAGCTGCTCGACGGCGAGCCGATGCTGATGGCGCCGCCGCGGGAGCGGCATCAGCGCATAGTCATGAACTTGGCAGGCCGGCTCGACGCGCTGGCGGAACCGCGGGGCTGCCGCGCCCTGCCGGGACTGGCTATCCTCAGCGCCGCCATGGACGATTTCGCGCCGATCCCCGACGTGGTGGTGCGGTGCGGGCCGCCGCTGCCGGAGGGCTACGCCGCGGATCCGCTCCTCGTCGCCGAGGTGCTCTCGCCCTCGACCATGAGCCTCGACCGCGGCCGCAAGATCGACTTCTACCGGACCGTGCCGAGCCTCGCGGTGCTGCTGATCGTCTATTCCGACGAGGCGCGGGTCGAGGTCTGGCGGCGCGCGGGGGATGACTGGAGCGTCGCGGCCCTCGGGCTCGACGGCACCCTGTCGCTGCCGGAACTCGACGGCGCGGTGCCGGTACGCGACATCTACCGTGGCCTCGCCTTCTGACAACGCACACCCCACCTCATCGAACGGCGACGCATCAAGGCACCGAGACTTGCCCCATTTCGAAGATTTCTACGCGGCCAAGCTGCGCGGCTCCCTCGGCGTGACCGACGCCGAGTCGGTGCTCGACCTGCGCGGCACCAACCGGGCGACCGCCGAGGCCTCCCTCAAGGACATGCTGGAGCGCAGCCGCTTCGCCAAGGGCAAGACCGTGGCGATCCGGCTCGATCCGCCACCGGCGGGCGGGGGCGAGACCCTGTTCCAGCCGGCCGGCCGCCTGCTCCTCGACGCGAAGCGCCGCGGGCTGATCGAGCGCCTCCAGACCCTGCCGGCCCAGGACGGGCTCGGCTTCTACGTGTCGCTCGCCGGACGGGCCGACCGGACGCCGATGTAGGGGGCCGGATCTCTGCGCCGGCAACGGATCGGGCGCGCCCCGCCGGGCGTTGATGGGTCCCGCGTCATCGGATCCCCCCGTGTCGAACCCCCGTTCCCCTGCCGCCCGGTGCCGCCGATGAGAACCCTCCCCGGCGGCCGCAACACGATTGAGCGCATCGCCCGCTTCGGCTACGGCGCCCGCGGCGTGGTCTACATCCTGGTCGGCGGCCTGGCCCTGCTGGCGGCCCTCGGGCACGGCGGTCGGGCCGGCGACAGCAAGGACGCCCTGCGCGCCGTGCTCGCCGGACCGTTCGGCGCCGCGATCGTCGGACTGATCGCCCTCGGCCTCCTCGGCTTCGCCCTCTGGCGCCTCGTGGAGGGAATCACCGATGCCGACCGGCGGGGCACGTCGGCCAAGGGCCTCGCGGTGCGGGGCGCCCACCTGATCAGCGCCGCGCTCTATCTCGGCCTCGCCGCCAGCGCGGCCTCACTGAGCCTCGGACTCGGCATGGGCGGCGGTGACGGCATGCACGATGGGACCGCGTGGCTCCTGGGCAAGCCCTTCGGCCGCTGGCTCGTGGCCCTCGGCGGCCTCGCCATCGTCGGGGGCGGATTCGGCTTCCTCGGCAAGGCCTGGCGCGGCGACGTCACCGACCGCCTCGCCCTCGACGCGCAGGCCCGCGCGCGCTGGGCCGGCCCGATCGGCCGGTTCGGCTACGCGGCGCGGGGCCTGGCCTTCCTGATCATCGGCGGGTTCCTCGTGGCGGCGGCGTGGCATCAGCGCTCGTCGGACGCCAAGGGGCTGGCCGAGGCCTTCGCGCTGCTGCGCGCGCAGCCCTACGGCTGGGTGCTGCTCGGGCTCGCCGCGGCGGGCCACGCGGCGTTCGGGGCCTTCGGCCTGATCCAGGCCCGGTACCGGCATATCGAGGCCCCGGACATCGACCGTGTGGACGATGCGGCCGGCGCCGCGGCCCGGGCGCTGACCTGAGTCCGGCAATTCCGAGGGCGTTCCGATTGTAATCGGCCGCCCGCGCCCCAAGTCAAAGAGACCCTCCGCGCAATCCTGTGCCCTGGGCAACCATGCGGAGGAAATGATGGCCAGAATCTTGATCACCGGCCGGGCGCAGATCGTGACCACGGAAGACTTCAACGAACGCGTGAAGATTCTGATGGTCGACAAGGCCGATCCGGTGAAGGGCCGCACGTATCAGAAGAACTTCAAGTCCGGGTTCGGCGGCGGCCTGGTCAGGTAGGTCACGCGCCGGTCGCGCGTCCGTGTGGCGCGGGACCGGCACCGCGCGTTGACAGGGCCGGTGCCGCGGCGGATACCCCGCGGCATCCCATCCGGCACCCGATGCAGCAGCGCCTCTACAAGACCGCGGTGATGGTGGCCCACGACCTCGCGGCGACCGCTGCCGCCGTGGCGCTCACCTTCCTGTTCCGCTTCCACGGCGGCATGCTCGCCGAGCGCCTGCACGCCCTGCCCCTGCTGCTGCCGCCGTTCCTGCTCTTCGCCGGCCTCGTCTACGGGCGCTTCGGGCTGTACCGGACGAAGTGGCGCTTCGCCTCGCTGCAGGATCTCGCCGGGATCGTCCGGGCGGCGAGCGTGCTGGCGCTGGCGCTCCTAGTGACCGATTGGGTCCTGGTCTCGTCCGACCTGTACGGGTTCTATTTCTTCGGCAAGATTGCGATCCTGCTCTACTGGGTCCTGCAGATCTTCTTCCTGGGCGGCACGCGGCTCGCGTTCCGCTACCTCAAGGACACCCGCTCCCGGCAGTCGAGCGCCCGGGCCGCCACGGTCCCGACGCTGCTCCTCGGGCGCGGCGCCGACATCGACGTGCTGATCCGGGCGATCGAGGCGGGCTCGGTGCGGAAACTCGCGCCGCGGGGCATCCTGTCGCCCCGGGCGGACGAGCGCGGCCAGTTCATGCGCGGCGTGCCGGTGCTGGGCGGCTTCCCGGATCTCGAGCGCGTGGTCGCCGACCTCGCAGGCCGCGGCGAGCCGGTGCGGCGGCTGGTGGCGGCCCCGAGTGCCCTCGTGCCGGAGGCGGCGCCGGACGACCTGATCGCCCGCGCCCGGCGCCTCGGCCTGCCCCTCGCCCGGGTGGTCGGCCTCGGCGAGGGCCTGCAGGGTCCGGAACTGGCGCCGCTGGAGATCGAGGACCTGCTGCTGCGGCCGACCGTGGCGATCGACCGGCCGCGCCTGGAGGCGTTCCTCGCCGGCCGCCGTGTCGTGGTGACCGGCGGCGGCGGGTCGATCGGCTCGGAGATCTGCCTGCGGGCCGTGGCCTTCGGAGCCGCTGCCGTGCTGGTGCTCGAATCCTCCGAGCCGGCGCTCCACGGCATCCTCAGCCACCCGGCGATCCTGGCCGCTGAGGCGGACGTGACCGGCGTGCTGGCCGATATCCGCGACCGGGAGCGGACGCGCGCGGTGATCGCGGCGTTCCGGCCGGACTACGTGCTCCATGCCGCCGCGCTCAAGCAGGTGCCTTACCTGGAGCGGGACTGGCAGGAGGGCATCAAGACCAACGTGTTCGGCTCGATCAACGTCGCCGAGGCTGCGGTGGCGGCCGGCGCCCGCGCCCTGGTGATGATCTCCACCGACAAGGCGATCGAGCCGGTGTCCCAGCTCGGGGTCACCAAGCGCTTCGCCGAGATGGTCGCCCAGGCCCTCGACGCGGAGCAGTCGGCCAAGGCCGGCCCCGCGACCCGGCTGATCGCCGTGCGCTTCGGCAACGTGCTGGGCTCCGTGGGCTCGGTGGTACCGGTGTTCAAGGCGCAGATCGCCCGGGGCGGCCCGGTGACCGTCACCCACCCCGACATGGTCCGCTACTTCATGACCGTGCGCGAGGCCTGCGACCTCGTGCTGACGGCGGCGTCCCACGCCGACGGCGAGGCCCGGGCGGGCGCAGAGCGCGCCGCGGTCTACGTGCTCAAGATGGGCCAGCCGGTGCGGATCGCCGACCTCGCCGAGCGGATGATCCGGCTGGCCGGTTTCGAGCCCGGTGCGGAGATCGAGATCGCCTATACCGGCGCCCGGCCCGGCGAGCGGCTCAACGAGATCCTGTTCGCCCGCGAGGAGCCCTGGATCGCCCTGCCGGGCATCGACGGGGTGATGGCGGCGCGGCCGGTCTTCGCCGACCGGGACCGGCTCGATGCCTGGGTGGCGCGGCTGCGCGACGCCGTGGCGTCGGGCGACCGGGCGGCCGCCGAGGCCGTGTTCGAGGCGGCGATCCCGCACTTCCGCGAGCGTGCCGTCCTGCGCGCCGGGGCGCCCCAGGCGGCCGCGGAGCCGAACGGCGATGCGCCGCGCGCCGACGCCGCTTCCGCCGTCCCCGGCTGACCCGGCCGGCCCCCGAGATCGTGCCTCGGGCCGACCCGGCCCTCAGACCGTCGCGATCGGCGTCGTCGGCGAGCCGACGGCGCCGGGCAGGCGCAGCGGCGGGGCGGTGAGCAGGAAGCGGTTGCGGCTGTGGGCGCGCAGCCACGCGGCGAGCGGCGTCAGGTGCCAGAGTTCGCCGAGATTGACCCCGAGCTTGAACAGGCAGTGCTCGTGGAGCGGCAGGGTCGCGCAGCAGGCGGGGCCAGGCCCCGCCGGGTAGGCCTCCACCGCGTAGTTGTCGGCGATCAGCGCGCACAGGCCGGACCGGGTGATCCAGTCGAGGAGCGCCGGATCGCGCCCGTCGAGACCGGCGCAGAGGTTGTGGACCTGCTTCGGGTCCGGGTCGCCGCCCATGTCGATCAGCCGGTCGGCGAAGCCGGTATGCAGGCAGACCATGTCGCCCGGCTCCACCACGACGCGATCGGCCTCCAGGATCCGGGCGAGCTGGTCGTAGCCGACCTTCACCTTGGCGTCGCCGAGATGGGCGCGCAGGTCGATCATCACGGCCCGGCCCTGCATGCCGGTCTCGGCCAGGCGCTCGATCCCGAGTTTCTTCGCCCGGGACGGCTGGTCGGCCGCCGCCACGCTCTCGGGCCCGACGATGTCCCGGCCGCCGCGGAAGCCGTTGTAGAAGGTGGGGCGCGAGCCGGTGCCGTCCGCGTCGAACAGCGACCCGACATGGGCCAGAGAATCCCACTGCGTCGAATATTGCAGGTGGATCAGCGCGCGGTCGTCGCAGATCACGTCGGTGGCGCCGTCGACCTCCTCGCAGACCGGGAAGTTCATGTTCGGCCGGCCGTTGGCGCGGCGGGTCGGGGTGATCTGCGGCGGGTGGCGGCGCGGATTCAGGACGTTGCCGCCCGGCAGGTCCAGCGGCAGGCTGAGGCAGAAGGTCAGGCCCTCCCGCACCTCGGCGACGCCCTGGCGCACCTTCTCGGGGGTCAGCAGGTTCAGCCGACCGCGCTCATCGTCGGGGCCGAAATCCCCCCAGGTCGAGCCCTCGGGCCGGCGGGTCCAGCGCAGGGTCATGGGTTCGAGCCCCGCCTCGACAGGACGCCGTGGCCCGGGGCGGTCCCGGGCGTGTCCGCGCATGCGTTCCTCACCTGTCCGTGCCCTTCTGTGAGGCCTTCGGACCCGCCACAGGCGGATCGACCCGGAGCCTAGGGGCGGCGGCCCGTGCCCGGAAGCCCGCGGGCGGACAGTGGCGGCGTCCTGAAACCGCCGCCGGGATCAAGGCCTGCGGATCTCAGGCGCCGACGCGGCGGCCGCCACCGGGAAGGGGACGATCACGCGAAACCAGCCCCGGGTCTCCTCGTTGTGCTGGTGATACCCGGCACGGTTGAGGGTGTCGCGGGCGATGATCTCGCGCGTCACGAAGGTCTGCAGGATCACGGACCCGAAATTGTAGCCCACGAGGCCTCCCGCCGCGATGGAGCCGTCCCGCTGGAAGCGGGCGAACAGCCGGTCGCGGCGGTTCACCGCCAGGTCGGTGTAGCCGAAGGCCACGGCGCCGATCTCGAAAGGCCCGAACTTCCTGGTCGCCGTGAGGTCGAGGTTGACCTGGTCCGCCAGCGGGATCGGGCCGATCGCCGCCCCGGCCGAGCCGCCGAACCGGCCATGGGCGTCGAAGGGCCGGTTGTAGGTGAGGACCGCCGAGAGGTTGAGGCTGCCGTCGCCCACATAGGTGGCGGCGACGCGCTGGGTCAGCGTCGCCGACGCGGCCTGCGCGACCAGCGGCGTGCCCCGGAGTCCCACGCCCAGCGAGCCGCGGTCGCCGTAGGGCAGGTAGGCACCAGCGATGTACGAGACGCCGAACCCGCCGCCGAGGTTCCAGGCGAAGATGCTGCCCAGGAAGGGCGTGTAGAAGGTGCTGATCTCCTTGTTGGGGATGGGGGCCGGATTGTGGGTGTTGATGAACACCGACGGGAACGCCACCACCGGCTCGATCCGCGCGCCGAGGACCTTGAGCGGCGACGCGTAGATCAGGAACGGGATGTTGACGCCGACCTCGGCGGCGTCGCGGCGGTCGGCCCGTCCCCAGCTGAACGTGTCGAAGGCGTAGAAGCCCTCCGGCAGGGGGAGGCCCGGCGTGAGGCCGACCTGCTCTCCGGGCTGCGTCACGGCGGCGGCATTTGCCTGACCCCCTGGGTCAGGGCGATCACCGCCAGAGCCGCCGTCACCGTGTCCTTGCGCATCGCGTCCCCCTTCCCGACGCTCCGAGGCGCACCTGCCCAGGAGTCCGGTCCGGACGCGATCTCGACACCACGACCCTGTCCTGGGGCTGGCCTGCGCGACGCCCCGTGCGTCGCCCCCGAGGGCGATGGGCGCCCGCGTTGGCCCGGATCATCGCCGCCCGTTGCCGGGCCGCAACGGCGTCCCGGGGCGGAGCCGGGCGCGAACGACTGGCCGGAAACGTCACACGCCCCGCGCCGCCGGCCCCTTGTGATCCCTCGGGCGCCGGCTACAGTCGGCCCAAGCCCGCGAATAAAAAATTCGGGCACGAGGGAAGAGGAAATGCCGATGGCCGAGACCGCGCATGCCGTCGCCCGGCGCGCTCAGATCCGGCGCGGGCTGCCCGCGTTGCTGGCGGCCGCTTCGATGCTCGCGGGACCCGCGCACGCCGCCGATCCGATCAAGATCGGGGTGATCGCCGAGGCGCAGTCGGTGGCCGGCGCCTCGATCCCGCAGGCGGTGCAGCTCGCCGCCGACGAGATCAACGCCAAGGGCGGCGTCGACGGCCGCCAGATCCAGGTCGTCACCTACGACGACAAGAGTTCCGCCTCCGACGCGGTCCGCGCCTTCCAGCGGGCGGTCTCGGAGGACAAGGTCAACTTCGTCATCGCCAGCTACATCTCCGAGGTGGTGCTCGCCCTGATGCCCTGGGCGGCCCGGCTCAAGACGCCGATGATCACCCCCGGCGCCGCCTCCAACGAGATCAGCGTCAACGTCCACAAGGACTACGCGCGCAACAAGTACACCTTCCACGGCTACCTGACCTCGCACGCCCTGGCGCAGGCGGTGTGCGACTCGGCCAAGGAGGTGCTGGTCGAGAAGCTCAAGGCCAAGACCGCGGCGATCATGAGCGAGGACGCGGCCTGGACCCGGCCGCTGGACGCCGCCTACCAGGAATGCCTGCCGAAATCCGGGCTGAAGGTGGTGGAGCATGTCCGCTTCTCGCCGGACACGGGCGACTTTACGCCGATCTACAACAAGATCGAGGCGGCCAAGCCCGACCTGATCGTCACCGGCATCGCCCATGTCGGCGTTCAGCCGACCGTGCAGTGGCAGAACCAGCAGGTCCCGATCGCCATGACCGGCATCAGCGGCCAGGCCACCTCCTCGACCTTCTGGGCCAACACCAACGGCGGCACGCAGGGCGTGCTGTTCGACAGCGTGGCGCTGCCGGGCGTGGCGCTCACCGAGAAGACGATCCCGTTCTCGGAAGCCTTCACCAAGCGCTTCGGCGGGGCGCCGTCCTACGCGGGGTTCATGGCGTACGACGCCGTGTACTACACCGCCGACGCCATCAAGCGGGCCGGCTCCACGGAGGCCGACAAGCTCGTCGACGCCCTGGAGAAGACTGACTGGGTCGGCACCGTCGGGCACCTGAAGTTCTACGGCAAGGACGACCCGTTCACCCACTCGATCCAGTACGGCGCCGGCCTGATGACCAGCGTGCTCGGGCAGTGGCAGAACGGCAAGCAGGTGGCGATCTGGCCGGCGGCGACGGCGAACGGGACCATGGTCCTGCCGCCCGCGGTCAAGCCGGCCGTGCAGTAGGCCGGGGCGGGGCAGCGCGGTGATCGGCCTCCAGATTCTCGTCGACGGCTTCGCCATCTCGGCCCTCTATGCGCTCGGCGCGATGGGCTTCACCCTGATCTTCGGGGTCTCGGGCGTCCTCAACCTCACGCACGGGGCGCTGATGGTCATGGCCGCGGTAGCGGCCTGGGCGGCCTCCGCGCTGTTCGGACTCGGCTCCTACGCGGGGGCGGTGATCGGCGTCCTGTGCGGGCTCGTCGGCGCCCTGGTCACCTACTTCGCCATCGTCGCGCCGATCGAGCGCAGCAAGGCGATTCCCAGAGAGGAGAAGGAGATCTTCGTGCTCACCGGCACGCTGCTCTGGGGCATCATGATCCAGGAGCTGGTGGCCTACTTCTTCACCGACAACCCCAAGACGGTCCTGCCGATCGTCGAGGGAGTGATCGAGATCGCCGGGGTGCGAACGCCGAAGAACGAGATCTTCACGGCGGTGATCTGCTGGGTGGTGATCGCCCTGCTGTGGCTGTTCGTGAACCGGGCGCGGGCCGGCAAGGTCCTGCTCGCCGCCTCCATGAACCCGCGGGGCGTCACGCTGCTCGGCCACGACATGGGGAAGATCTACGTGGCGGTCTGGGCGATCTACGGGCTGCTCGCCGGCATCGCCGGGGTGCTGCTCGGGATGTTCCTGGGCGTCTCCTCCTACTCGGTGGGGCCGCTCACCGCGAGCGCCTTCTCGATCGTGGTGCTGGGGGGCTGGGGTCGGTCACCGGCTCGCTGATCGCCGCCTACGTGGTCGGCTACCTCGAGACCGCCACCGCCTACCTGATCTCGCCCGCCTACCGGGTGATCCCCGCGCTGCTGCTGCTGGTCGCGGTGATGTACCTGCGCCCGCAGGGTCTGCTGGGGCGGCGGTGATGGTGGAATTGGAGTCGGGCACCAACGCCAGCGGCAGAGCGCGACGCACCCCTCTCCCGAGCGGGAGAGGGCTGGGGTGAGGGATGAGAAGGCTCCGGATGGAGCACCCCATCCCCGCGCATTCCGGTCGCGCCTCGTCCTGCAAGACCTGATCCTCACCCTGTCCCTCTCCCGCTCGGGAGAGGGGACCCGCGCCTTGCCCGTAGCATTTCGGGCAATCGGATCCCTCAGAGCGGTTTCGGTCTGGCCAATCCATGAAGCTTCTCACCACCCCCGGCTTCTGGATCGCGATCCTCGCCGTCCTGGCCGCCGCCACCCTGCCCTGGTGGGTCTCCGGCTACATCCTCGGCCTCCTGACCATCGCCTACTATTTCGGCGTCTTCTCGATGGCCTGGGACCTGCTCTTCGGGTTCGCCGGCGAGGTGAATTTCGGCCCGACCTTCCTGATCGGGCTCGGGGCCTACGGCGCCGGCATCCTCAACAACCGCTACGAGCTGCCGATCCCCTGGTGCCTCGCGGCCGGGACCGTGCTCGCCGTGGTCGGGGGCCTCGCCCTGGCGCTGCCGGCGCTGAAGGTCCGCGGCCCGTATTTCGGCCTGATCACCCTGGTGGCCGTGCTGCTCCTGCAGAACATGATCGTGGTCTTCTCGGACCTCACCGGCGGCGAGATCGGCCTGACCGTGCCCGACGTCATCTCGATCGACGCCGACACCAACTACTGGCTGGCGCTCGGCTTCATGGCGGTCTCCGGCCTGATCCTCACGGCCATCGCCCGCTCGCCGGCGGGCCTGATCCTCCAGGCCGCCGGCCAGGACCCGGTGGTGACCGGGGCGCTCGGCTTCAACGTCGCCAAGCACAAGCTCGCGGCCTTCGCGGTCAGCGCCGCCTTCTCGGGCCTCGCGGGCGGGCTGGTGGTCTTCTACATGGGCACCGCCTCGGTCGGCACGCTGATCAGCACGTCGGTGGGCGTGCAGGTGATCATCGCGGCGGTGCTCGGCGGCCGGCGCACCATCGTGGGTGCGGCTCTGGGCGCCGTGTTCCTGATCGCGGCGGGCGAGTTGCTGCGGCCGCTCGGGGCGCTTTCGACCTTCGTGGTCTCCGCGGTGGCGCTCCTCGTGATCCTGTTCGTGCCGTCGGGGCTGCTCGGCCTCGCATCCTTCCGGAGAGCGCGATGACCGTCGCCGTGCGGCCCGCGCCGCTGCAGCCCGTCGCCCCCGCCGTGACCGCCGAACCCTGCCTCACCGTGCGCGGCCTGACCAAGCGGTTCGGCGGCCTCGTCGCCGTCAAGGACATCGACCTCGACCTCCGGCCCGGGGAGATCCTCGGCCTGATCGGCCCGAACGGGTCGGGCAAGTCCACCGTGATGAAGCTGATCATGGGTCTGGAGCGCCCGAGCGCCGGCTCGATCCGCCTCGACGGCGCCGAGATCGGCGGCCTGCCGGCCCACCGGGTGGCGCGCTCCGGGATCGGTCTCGTGTTCCAGCACGCCAGGCCCCTCCAGCGGCAGACGGTGCTGGAGAACATCAGCCTCGCGCTCCTGCCCGACAGCCTGATCCGGCTGGCCGCCGACCCGAACGTGGCCAAGCGCGCGCGCGCGATCGCCGAACGCGTCGGCCTTGGCGCCGTGGCCGACCGGCGCCCCGGCACCCTGCCCTTCGCGGACCTGCGCCGGCTCGAACTGGCCAAGGCCATCGCCCGCGATCCCCGGGTCGTGCTCGTCGACGAGCCCTTCGCCGGGCTGACCGGCGGCGAGGTCGCGGCCTTCTCGGAGCTGATCCGCGGCTTCCGCGACGAGGGCAAGGCCGTGCTCCTCGTCGACCACAACGTGAAGAGCGTCTCGGCCCTCGTGGATCGTGTGTTCGCCATGTATCTCGGCGAGCGCATCGCCGAGGGCTCGGCCGAGTCGGTGATGGCCGATCCGACCGTGCGCCGGGTCTATCTCGGCGGCAGCATCGAGACGGCGGCCCGGCCCGAGGCGGCGTTCAAGCCCGACTCGCTGCTGACCGTCGAGAACGTCGACGTGCTGTACGGCAAGGCGCAGGCCCTGCGCTCCGCCGCGATCCACGTCCACGAGGGCGAGTTCGTCTCGGTGGTCGGCCTGAACGGGGCCGGCAAGACCACCCTGTTCAACGCCATCTCGGGCCTCGTCCCGCATACCGGCACGATCCGGTTCGACGGCCAGGATCTCTCGCGGATGAAGCCCGCCGCCATCGCCCGGGCCGGCATCGTCCAGGTGCCGGAGACCCGCGAGCTGTTCGGCGACCTGAGCGTGCGCGAGAACCTCGACCTCGGCGGCCAGCATTTTCCGAAGGCCGAGAGCGCCAAGCAGCGCGACTGGCTCTACGAGCTGTTCCCGATCCTCAAGGCCCGCGAGGGCCAGACCGCCCGCACCCTGTCGGGCGGCGAGCAGCAGATGCTGACCATCGCCCGGGCGCTGATGATGCGCCCGCGTCTCCTGATCCTCGACGAGCCGACCCTCGGCCTCGCCCCGGTGATCCTGGAGCTGCTGTCGAAGGCGCTGGAGAAGCTGCGGCAGACCACGCCGATCACGGTCCTGCTCGGCGAGCAGAACGTCACCTTCGCGCTCCCCCACGCCGACCGGGTCTACGTGCTGGAACAGGCCCGGATCGTGTGGGAAGGACCGCCGCAGCGCTTCGCCAGCGAGATGGGATCGGCGTACCTGTGAGGGGCATCATGACCCTGGCCGCTCGTTGTCGCGTCCGCTTCAAGGATGGGCGCGGGTCCCCTCTCCCGTGCGGGAGAGGGACAGGGTGAGGGTCGAGAACGCTCCGGATGAGGCGCGGCCTGCGAGCGCTTTGACGATGTGCTTGATCCTGAAGCTTCTCGTCCCTCACCCCAACCCTCTCCCGCACGGGAGAGGGGGCTCGTCGCGCCAACCGCGGGTCGGTCTGGACCACCTCTGCAAATCCTGGTTCGCGCAAGCTTGGCACACTAATCCGTCAGAAAAATCCTAGGGAGCGGACGCCGTGGACTTCAATCTGTCCCAGTCCCAGACGCACTGGCTCGGGCGCGTCCGCGCCTTCATCGCCGCCGAGATCCTGCCGGCTGCCGCCGCGGTCGCGTCTGAGCGTGCGGAGAGCCGCGAACCCTCCCCCACCATGGAGCGGCTCAAGGAGACGGCGCGGGCCGAGGGCCTGTGGAACCTGTTCCTGCCGCCCTCCCCCGAGCACGACACGGTGGAGTACCGCGGCGCGGGCCTGACCAACCTCGACTACGCACTCTGCGCCGAGGAGATGGGCCGGGTCGGAATCGCCTCGGAGGCGTTCAACTGCGCGGCGCCCGACACCGGCAACATGGAGGTGCTGCACCGCTACGGCAGCCCGGCCCAGAAGGAGACGTGGCTGCGGCCGCTCATGGCGGGGGCGATCCGCTCGGCCTTCCTGATGACCGAGCCGGAGGTCGCCTCCTCGGACGCCACCAACATCAGCACGTCGATCCGCCGGGACGGCGACCACTACGTCGTCGACGGCCGCAAGTGGTGGTCGACCGGCGTCGGCGACCCGCGCTGCCGGATCGCCATCCTGATGGGCAAGACCGATCCGGAGGCGCCCCGCCACCGGCAGCAATCGCAGATCCTCGTCCCCATGGACACGCCGGGCGTGCGCGTCGCGCGCCTGCTGCCGGTCTTCGGCTACGAGGACGCCCCCAAGGGCCACGGCGAGGTGGTCCTGGAGAATGTCCGCGTGCCGGCCGGGAACCTGATCCTCGGCGAGGGCCGCGGCTTCGAGATCGCGCAGGGCCGGCTCGGACCGGGCCGCATCCACCATTGCATGCGCACGATCGGGGCCGCCGAGGTTG
Organism: Methylobacterium phyllosphaerae; assembly: GCA_050632685.1. Classification (GTDB taxonomy): domain Bacteria; phylum Pseudomonadota; class Alphaproteobacteria; order Rhizobiales; family Beijerinckiaceae; genus Methylobacterium; species Methylobacterium phyllosphaerae_A. Next base: position 78,005 of record JBOEFT010000002.1, on the reverse strand, counting down.
CGCTGGAGGCCATGGCGCGGCGCCTCGTGTCCCGGGTCGCCTTCGGCAAGCGGATCAGCGAGCAATCGGTCTGGGAGCAGCGGGTCGCGGAGGCGCGGATCGACATCGAGATGACCCGCCTGCTCTGCCTGAAGGCCGCCGACATGATGGACAAGGTCGGCGCCAAGGGCGCCAAGCTCGAGATCGCCATGATCAAGGTCGCGGCGCCGCGGGTGGCGCTGAAGGTGATCGACGACGCGATCCAGGCCCACGGCGGGGCCGGCGTCTCGGAGGATTTCGGGCTGGCGAAGATGTACGCCCATATCCGCACCCTGCGGCTCGCCGACGGACCCGACGAGGTCCATAACCGCTCGATCGCCCGGCTGGAATTCGGGCGCTACACCAATGCCCGCGAGGGCGCATGAGCGACGCGGATGTCTTCTCCGGCGTGAAGCCGGTCGAGCCGCGCCACCGGATCGACGAGGCGAAGCTCGCCGCCTGGATGGAGGGGCACGTCCGCGGCTACGCCGGCCCGCTCACCGTGCAGCAGTTCCGCGGCGGCCAGTCGAACCCGACCTACCGGCTCGACACGCCGGGCCAGGCCTACGTGCTGCGGCGAAAACCCTTCGGCCCGCTCCTGCCCTCCGCGCACGCGGTGGAGCGCGAGTTCCGGGTGATCGGCGCCCTCTACGGCGAAGGCTTTCCGGTGCCGCGCCCCTTCGCGCTCTGCGAGGACCCGGAGGTCATCGGCGCGGCCTTCTACGTGATGGAGGCGGTGGACGGCGCCGTGCACTGGGACGGCGCCCTCCCGGGCCTCGATCCCCACGCCCGCCACCGCCACTATGCCGGCATGATCGCCACGCTGGCGCGCCTCCACGCGATCGACCCGGAGGCGGCGGGGCTCGCCGATTACGGACGGCCCGGCAACTATTTCGCCCGGCAGGTCGACCGCTGGACCCGCCAGTACCGCGCCGCCGAGGACGGGCGCCTGGAGGATGTCGAGCGGCTGATCGCGTGGCTGCCCAAGACCGTGCCCGAGCAGCAGGGCGCCGCCATCGTCCACGGCGACTACCGCCTCGACAACCTGATCTTCTCCCGCGACGGCGGCGTCGGCGCCGTCCTCGACTGGGAATTGTCGACGCTCGGCGACCCACTCGCCGATTTCAGCTACCTGCTGATGCAGTGGGAGCTGCCGGCCGACGGGCGCAGCGGGCTCGGCGGCCTCGACCTTCAGGCGCTCGGCATCCCCACCCGGGCCGAGGCGGTGGCGCTCTACTGCCGGGCCGCGGACCGGACGTCCCTGCCCGATCTCGACTGGTACTTCGCCTACAACCTGTTCCGGCTGGTCGGCATTCTCCAGGGCGTGGCGGCCCGCGCCAAGGCCGGCAACGCCGCGAGCGAGCACGCCGCCGCCATGGCGGCCCGGGTGCCGAAGCTCGCCGCCGCGGCCTGGTCCTTCGCCGAGCGGGCGGGGGCGTGAGCATGGATCCCGCCGTGGACCTCGCCGGCCGCGTCGTCGCCGTCACGGGGGCCGCACGGGGCATCGGCCAAGCCCTCGCCGGGGCCGCGCGGGCGCGCGGCGCGACGATCGTGGCCCTCGACCGGGACGGCACCGGGGCGGAGGCCGTAGCCGCCCGGCTCGGCGGACAGGCCTATGCCCTCGACGTGGGCGATGCGGAGGCTGTCGCCGCCGTTCTCGCGCGGATCGAGCGCGAGATCGGTCCCATCGCCCTCTACTGCTCCAATGCCGGCATCCTGGAGCGCGATCCCGATCCGGACCTCGCCACCTCGGCGGATCCGGAGAGCTGGGCGCGGTCCTGGGCGGTCAACGTGATGGGCCATGTCCACGCGGCGCGGGTTCTGGTCCCGCTCTGGCGCGGACGGGGCGGGGGCGCATTCCTCGGCACGGTCTCGGCGGCGGGGCTGCTCAGCCAGATCGGCAGCGCCACGTACTCGGCCACCAAGCACGCGGCGCTGGCCTTCCTGGAGCACCTCGCCATCGCCCATGCCGAGGACGGGATCCGGGTCGCCGCCCTCTGCCCGCAGGGCGTCGACACCGCCATGCTGGGGGCCGCCAGCGCCGCCGCCCGCGACGGCGTGCTGGCGCCGGAGACGGTGGCCGAGGCCGCCCTCGACGGCTTGGCGGCGGGGCGCTTCCTGATCCTGCCGCACCCGCAGGTGGCCGAATACGCCCGCCGCCGGGCCGAGGATCCCGACCGCTGGCTCGCCGGCATGGCGCGCCTGCGCCGATCGATGCGGGCGGGGGACTGACGATGGGCGACGTCCGGCAACACCCTCGGCGGCCGGATGGAACGCGGGTCCCCTCTCCCGTGCGGGAGAGGGGGCCGGTCGCGGACTTCAGGGGCCGATGCGCGTGCACCGGAGTCAAGGTGATGGTGAGGGTGCCTGTGCGCCGCGCCAACAAGAGCAGAGCTGTGCCATGTCGCTGTTCGATCTGACCGGCAAGGTCGCCCTCGTCACCGGCTCCTCCCGGGGCATCGGCCGGGCGATCGCCCTGCGGATGGCCGAGCACGGCGCCCGGGTGGTGATCTCCTCGCGCAAGCGCGAGGCCTGCGCGGCGGTGGTCGCCGAGATCGAGGCCGCGCACGGGGCCGGCCGCGCCGTGGCGATTCCGGCGAGCATCTCGGTGAAGGCCGAGCTGGAGGATCTCGTCGCGCAGACCGAGGCCCGGCTCGGTCCCGTGGACGTCCTGGTCTGCAACGCTGCCAGCAACCCCTATTACGGCCCCCTCGCCGACATCTCGGACGCCCAGTTCCGGAAGATCCTGGACAACAACGTCCTGTCGAACCACTGGCTGATCCAGATGGTCGCCCCCGGCATGGTCGCGCGGCGGGACGGGGCGATCGTCATCGTCTCCTCGATCGGGGCGCTCAAGGGCTCGCCGGTGATCGGCGCCTACAACGTCTCCAAGGCCGCCGACCTCCAGCTCGCCCGCAACTACGCGGTGGAGTACGGTCCGGCCAACGTGCGGGTGAACTGCCTCTGCCCGGGCCTGATCCGCACCGATTTCGCCCGCGCCCTGTGGGAGGATCCCGAGATGCTGGCCTCCACCACGTCCGCCGCCCCCTGCGCCGGATCGGCGAGCCCGACGAGATCGCGGGCGCCGCCGTGTTCCTCGCCGCCCCGGCGGGCCGGTTCGTCACCGGCCAGGCGCTGGTCGTCGACGGCGGGGTGACGATCGCCCGATGAGCCCCGATCCCCGCATTCCCGCCGGCTGGCCGGCCTTGCCCTTCCGCGACGCCGAGGCGCGGCTCACCGGCCCGGGCGCGCCCTTCGAGATCGCCACGGTCGCGATCCGGGGCGTGCCGACCCGGATCTGGGTGAAGGCCCCGCCGACCCTGCGCGACCTGTTCCGGATCGCCCAGGGGCACGGAGACCGGACCTTCGTGGTCTACCGCGACGAGCGCGTCACCTTCACGGGGTTTTCCCGCGCGGCGATCGCCCTGGCGCGGGCGCTCGCGGCGGCCGGAATCCGGAAGGGCGACCGCGTCGCCATCGCGATGCGCAACCTGCCCGAATGGCCGGTGAGCTACTTCGGCGCCCTGCTCGCCGGCGCGATCGCGACGCCGCTCAACGCGTGGTGGACCGGTCCCGAACTCGCCTACGGGCTCCGGCATTCCGGGGCGCGGGTGCTGATCGCCGATGGCGAGCGCTTCGCCCGGATCGCTCCGCACCTCGCCGAAGGCCCGGCCCCGGAACGGATCTTCACCACCCGGATGGAGCCCGATCCCCGGACGGTCCCGCTCTCCGACCTCGTCGGGCCGGTGCAGGACTGGGCGAACCTGCCCGAGGCGGCCCTGCCCGACATCGCCCTCGATCCAGAGGACGACGCGACCCTGTTCTACACCTCGGGCACCACCGGCCAGCCGAAGGGCGCGGTCGGCACCCACCGGGCGGCCGCCACCACGGTGATGGCCTATCCCTACTCGGCGGCGCGCAGCGCTCTGCGCCGGGGCGAGAGCCCGCCCAGGCCCGACCCGTCCGCGCCGCAGCGGGCGGCGCTGCTGGTGATCCCGCTGTTCCACGTCACCGGCTGCCACGCGAGCCTCGGGGCGGCGCTCTATGGCGGCCACCGGCTGGTGATGATGCACCGCTGGGACGCGCACGCGGCCCTCGACCTGATCGAGGCCGAGGGCTGCACCAGCGCGGGCGGGGTGCCGACCATCGCGTGGCAGCTCGCCACGGCCGCCCGGGAGGCCGGCCGGCCGCTGCCGACCCTCGAGGGCGTCACCTACGGCGGCGCGCCGGCCGCCGGCGACCTCGTGCGGGCGCTGGGCGAGGCCCTGCCCCGGGTCGTCCCCGGCACCGGCTGGGGCATGACCGAGACCTCGGCGACCTTCACCCATCACCAGGGCGAGGATTACCTCGCCCATCCCGATTCCTGCGGACCGCCCCTGCCGGTCTGCGAGGTGCGGATCGTCGACGCCGTCGGGGACGACCTGCCGCCGGGCTGCGTCGGCGAACTCTGCGCGAAGGGGCCGAACGTCGTCCGCGGCTACTGGGAGGACCCGAAGGCCACCGCCGAGACGTTCTCGGAGGGCTGGCTGCGCACCGGCGACCTCGCCCGCGTCGACCCGGAGGGCTTCCTGACCATCGTCGACCGGATCAAGGACATGCTGATCCGCGGCGGCGAGAACATCTATTGCTGCGAGGTCGAGAACGCCCTCTTCGCCCATCCGGACGTGATCGACGCCGTGGTTCTGCCGGTGCCCCATCCGACCCTCGGGGAGGAGCCCGGTGCCATCGTGACGCTGGCGGAGGGGGCGAGCACCGGCGCCGCGGAGATCCGCGCCTTCGCGGCCGAGCGGCTCGCGGCGTTCAAGGTGCCGGTGCGGATCGTGATCTGGGACGGGCTGCTGCCGCGCAACCCGGCCGGGAAGATCCTGCGGGCGCCCCTGCGGACGGTGTTCGCGGAGGCCTCAGCTCAGAACGGCTCGCCCCCGTCGTCGGGCCGGTAGACCCGCAGGGTCCGGCCGTCCGGGAACTGCACCGTCCGGCGGTGGACCACGAGGTAGCCGGCGGCCTGTGCGCTGCTCAGGCGGTCGAGGCGATCGTCGGCATAGCCGGGCGCCTCGCCATAACCCGGCCCATAGCCGTAGGCCCGGTAGCGGGCGTAGCCCTCCGTGGGCGGCGGGGGCGGTGCGGCGGCGGCGACCTGCGGGGCTCTGCGGATCGTCCGGACCCGTGTCGCTGCGACGCGGGCGCGGCGCGGCGTAGCGGCTATCCGCTTCGCGACCGGTGACCGGCTGCGGGCCACCGTCCGCTCGCGGGCGGGCCGCGCCGCGACGGCCTTCCGCCTGGCCGACGTCGTCTTGATGTCCGACGATGCGGCGGCGGGGGTCGATACGGCCGGCACCGGTGCGACGGCCTTCCGATCCGCGGCCGGCGCCGTCTCGGCGGCCGGCTTGTGGGCCGGCGGGTCCGTCCAAGTCGTGGCCGCGGGCTCGGCGGAGGCGCCCCCGAGGCCGAGGACCAGGATGAGGGCGGCGAGGCTCGTTCGCGCACCGTACGGCATGGCGCACTCCTGAAATCGCGGCGGTTCGGACGGATCCGCGGGGCGGCGAGACAATAGATCGAACCGCCGCGCAGGGGAATTCCGTCGATCCAATTCCACGAAGATCGCCGAAACACGTTTAATACCGATGACACTGCGATCCCGCCGGACACGGGGCGCATCGGTCGGTTCGGCGATGGCCGGCGGAACCCGCGGCTGCGTGCGCGGTTGGCTGGCCATGTCCACCCCTGCCGATGCGTCTTCCGGCCCCCGCCCGGCCTGCGGGTGAGCGTCGACCTCAACCTGTGCCAGGCCTACGCCCAGTGCTGCTATGCGGCGCCACGGCACTTCCGCATCGACGGCCATGAGGCCCTGTTCTACGATCCTGCGCCCGCCGCGCGGGACCGGGACGACATCGAGCGGGCGCGCGTCGCCTGCCCGGTTCAGGCGATCCGGGTCGAGGATCCGGAGCAGGGCGCCTGATGGCGCAGACCTGCGGGCGTGTCCTCGTGGTGGGGGCCGGCCTCGCGGCCCTGCGCGCCGCCGAGGCTATGCGGGCGGCGGGGTTTGCCGGCCCGCTCACGATCGTCGGCGACGAGCCTTGTCGCCCCTATGACCGGCCGCCCCTCTCGAAGCACGTCCTGACCGGGGCCATCCCGGCGGATGCCACGACCCTGCCGGGCAGCCAAGGTCTCGCCGCGGACTGGCAGCTCGGCAACCCGGCCGTCGGCCTCGACCGGGAGGCCTGCACCGTCCGTCTCGCGGACGGGCGCGTCCTGCCCTACGACCGCCTGCTCATCGCCACCGGCACCCGTGCCCGTTCCTGGGCGAACCCGCACGAGGGCCGGCTCGCCGGCGTCTTCACCCTGCGCGGGCGGGACGACGCCGCCGCCCTGCGGCGCGCCCTCGCCGCCGGCCCGAAGCGTGTGCTGGTGATCGGCGCCGGCTTCATCGGTTGCGAGGTCGCGAGCCTGTGCCGGCAGCTCGGCCTGCCCGTCACCCTCGTCGAGCCCGGCCCGACGCCGCTGGCCCGCATCCTCGGCGCCACCGTCGGGGCCTTCATCGGCGCTATCCACGCCGGGCGCGGCGTCGAGCTGCGCTCCGGCAGCGAGGTCGAGTGGCTGGAGGAGGCGGGGGGCGACTGGCGCGCGCGCATCTCGTCGACGGCGGCTGCATCGAGGCCGACGTCGCCGTGATCGCCCTCGGCGCCGTGCGCAACACCGAGTGGCTCGACGGGTCCGGCCTCTCGGCGGATCCGGGCGGCGTCGATTGCGACGGGGACGGCCACGTCGTCGATACCGATGGACGACCCGACCGGCGCATCGCCGCGGCCGGGGACGTCGCGCGGTTTCCGCACCCGCTCTACGGCGGCCGGCGCATCGCCCTGGAGCACTGGAGCCACGCGGTGGAGCAGGGCGTCCATGCGGGCCGGCTTCTCGTCGGAGCGCCGACCGGGGTGCCCTACGGCGCCCTGCCGACCTTCTGGTCGACGCAGGGCGACCTGGTGGTGAAGTCCGCCGGCCTGACCGAGGGCGCCGACGCGGTGGCCGTCACGCAGGGCGATCCGGCGTCCGGCCGCTTCGTCGCGGTCTACGGCCGTGCGGGCCGCTGCATCGCGGCGGTATCGGTGGATTCGGCCCGCTGGCTGCCGGCCCATGCCGAGTTGGTCGCCGCAGGGGCACCATTTCCGCCGCGGGACGCCGCGACCGACCGGCCGAAGGACGTCGCGGTCCTCGAGCCGGGCTTCTTCTGAGGAGATCCATGCCCGACGCCAGCCTCCTCGATCAGGTCAAGGATTTCGCCAACCGCGCGAATCCCTATCCCGTCTACGCGAAGCTGCGGGAGCACCCCGTCTCCCGCCAGGACGACGGCACCGCGGACGGCACCTGGGTGGCGGCGACCCACGGTACCATCGCGAGCCTCCTGCAGGACCCGCGGGTCAGCTCCGAGACCCTGCCGCCGGCCGACCGGCCGCGCACCGGCAATCCCCTCACCGACCTGATCGTGAAGCCCCTCAAGGACTGGATGATGGACCGGCACCGGGTCTTCATCTTCCGCGACCCGCCGGACCATGACGCCCTGCGCTCGGCGGTGATGCACCAGTTCAGCCACGCGCGCGTCCAGGCGATGCGCGCGCGCTCCGAGCGGCTGGTGGCCGATCTGCTGAACGAGAAGTGCGGCGCCCGGGAGATCGACGCGGTCGACGACCTCGCCTACCCGCTGCCCGTGACGGTGATCTGCGAATTGTTCGGCGTGCCCCGGGAGGACGAGCCGAAGTTCCACGGCTGGGCGACGCAGCTCGCCACCGCCCTCGAACCTGACAGCCTGTCCGACCCCGAGATCCGTGCCGAGAACAGCCGGACCTTCGACGCGATCGGCGGCTACATGGGCGACCTGATCAAGGAGAAGCGCAGGCATCCGCAGGACGACATGCTCTCGGGGCTCGCCAACCATGCCACACCGGCCGGCGCGAAGATGGGCGATTATGACCTCATCGCCACGTCGATCCTGATGCTCGTGGCCGGGCACGAGACCACCGTGAACCTGATCACCAACGGTCTGCTGACCCTGCTCCGGCATCCCGACGAGCTGGAGCGCCTGCGCCGGGATCCGCTCCGAGCCCCACGGCTGATCGAGGAGCTGCTGCGTTACGAGCCGCCGGTGCAGTTCCGGACCCGCCGGACGCTCTCGGCCATCGACATCGCGGGCGTGACGATCCCGGCGGGCGCCGACCTCGTCCTGCTGCTGGCCGCCGGAAACCGCGACGCGGCCGTCTTCCCCGATCCCGACCGGTTCGACCCGGACCGCGCCGGCATCCGCCATCTCGGCTTCGGCGGCAGCCTGCATTACTGCGTCGGCGCCCCGCTCGCCCGGTTCGAGGCCGAGGCGGCTCTGACCGCCCTGGCGTCTCGGCTGAAGGCGCCGCGCCTGATCGAGGACCCGCCGCCCTACCGGCCGGGCGCGGCCCTGCGCGGGCCGGAGCACCTGCGGGTGGCGATCGACGGGATCGCCTGACCCGCGGCCGGCGCCGGAGGTCGGCGGCCCCGGGCGGGCTCAGGCCGCTTTGACCGCGGCGAGGAACGTCGTCACCTCCTTGCCGAGGCTCGTGGAGTACCGGGCCAGCTCCTGAGCGGCGGTCAGGACCTGACTGGAGGCCGCGCCCGTCTCGCCGGCGGCCCTGCGCACGTCGGCGATGTCGTGGCTGACCGCCTGCGTCCCTTCCGCGGCCTGCGTGACGTTCCGGACGATCTCGCCCGTCGCCGCGCCCTGCTCCTCCATGGCGGCGGCCACGCTGAGCGCCACCGTGCGCATCTCGTCGATCGTCCCCCCGATCGTCCGCATCGCTTCGGCGGCCTGCCGCGTCTCGGCCTGGATCGATGCGATCTGCGTGGCGATGGTTTCGGTCGCCCGGGCGGTCTGGGACGCCAGGGCCTTCACCTCGCCGGCGACCACGGCGAAGCCCTTCCCGGCCTCCCCGGCCCGCGCCGCCTCGATGGTGGCGTTGAGCGCCAGCAGGTTGGTCTGCCCGGCGATGCCGGCGATCAGGCCCATCACCTCACTGATCTGGTCCGTGCCCCGGGACAGGACCTGCATGAGGTCGTTCGTGCGGGCGACGTCGGTGCTGGCCCGGTCGGCCATCGCGGAGGACTGGGCGACGCGGGCCGCGATCTCCTGGATCGAGGCCGACATCTCCTCGCTGGCGGCCGCCACGGTCTGGACGTTGCTCGACGTCTGCTCCGAGGTCGCGCTCACCCGCACGGACTGCTCGGTGGTCCGCGCCGCCGTGCGGGTCATCTCCTGGGCGGTCGCCTCCATCTCCACCGCGGCCGAGGACAGGCCCTGCGTCAGCGCGCCGACCTGTGCGTCGAACCGCGCGGTGACCGCAAGGAGCATCTCCGCCCGGCGCATCTTCGCCTCGTTCTCCGCCAGGGCCGCCGCGTCGGCCGCGCGCTTGGCGATCAGGGCGTCCTTGAAGACCTGGACGGCGCGGGCCATGGCGCCGACCTCGTCGCCACGCCCCTGATCCGCCACCGGCACGGCGAGGTCGCCATCCGCGAGGCCGCGCATCGCCGCGGTCAGGCGGGTGATCGGGCGGGACAGGCTGTTGCCGATCATCAGGAGCAGCGCCAGGATCGGCAGGGCGAGGCCGGCAGACCAGAGCCCGGCGGTCATCGCCCGGTCGCGCACGGCCGCCTGCACGTCGTCCCGGTACAGGCCCGTGGCGACGATCCAGCCCCACGGCTTGAACATCTGCACGCTCGCGACCTTCTCCACCGGCACGGTCCCGCCGGCGCGCGGCTTCAGGTAATCGACGAAGCCGGATCCGTCGCGCTTGGCGGTCTCGACCATCTCGGCGAAGTAGCGCTTGCCGCCGGGGACATCGGTCTGGTCCTGCATCGGCTTGCCGACGTTCTTGGCGTTGTAGGCGTTGGCGATCAGCCGAACGTCTGAATCGAGGACGAAGAAGTAGTCCTCGTTGCCGAAGCGCAGGGCGGTGATCGCCGCGAGGGCGGCTTTCTGCGCCGCATCGCGGGTCATCTGGCCGGCATCGGCCTGCGCCGCGTAGTGGACCAGCAGGCTTTGCACCACCTCGGTGAGGCGCTTCGTCATGAGGGCGCGGTCCTCGAGGGCCGAGGTCCGGGTATCGACGTAGTTCAGGCCGCTGAGTGCCCCGATGGCCACCATCACCAGGGCCATCACGGCCGCGAGCTTGTGGCGCAGGCCGAGATTCGCGAGGCGGCGCCCCGCCGCGACCGGGTCGGCGGCGGGACGGTGTGACTGCGTGGGGATCATCCGACCACCGGAACACTTGCATCTGCAGCCGGCCGGGACGGGATCGCCGCCGACGCTGCACCCGGCCAGAATCGTGACGGTGCGTTAGAAAATCGCAAACACGTCGATCTGAAACCGAACATACGGAAGCGAATAACGCCTCTGTAGTTCGGTGCTTCGATCGATTTTAAAGTTTTACATAGATCAGTTTCGCCGCCGGGCCGGTTCAGCCGGGACTTGTCGCGGCACGGTCTTATCCGGCGACGTCGTAGTGGATCGGCTTGAAGCTGCCGTTGTTCGATTGCAGGGCCGAACAGGCGGTCAGTCCGATGATCAGGTCGGTCTCGGCCACGAACGCGATCCGGTCCCCCGCCCGGCTGAGGGGCGGCGCCACGGTGAGTGCCCCGGTTGTGCCGTCGATCGGCACGTTCATGAAGCAGTTGAAGGCCACCGGGATGGCGTCCGGCGCGATGCCGTAGGGGGCGAGCGCCGCGGCGAGATTGCCGAAGCAGCCGCGATGCGGGTCCGTGTCGCCGTAGAGGATGCGGAACGTGTCGGCCGAGCACGGGGTCAGCAGGAAATCGTGCCGCCCCACCGTGTCCTCGACGATCCGCAGCAGGATGTTCGACCGGTTCGAGTAGAGCAGGTCGCCGGTGGTCAGGTAGATCCGGCTCGCATAGTCGAGGGTCCGGCCCGACGAGATCACCTCGCCCGTGTCGTGGCGGTTGTAGGCGACGAGGTCGGCCACCTGCTCGCCGCACGGGTCGATCACCGTGAGGCGCTGGCCCCGGTCGAGGGTGAAGGCGACGCCCGAGCGCGGTTCGATCCGCTGAACGTCCGGTGGGTTCGTCATCGCTGTCCTCGCTCTGCCCCCTCTCTACGCCGACCCGGTGGACCCGTCTCCGGATCCGGCTCAGGCGCCGGTTCCCGGCAGGGTCGTGTCCAGCGGAAAGGCCGGTGGATGCCAAGTATCGGCCTCGGGGGCCGGATCCGGTCGGCCCTTCATCGGGCAGCGCCACGCGGCATCGACCACGCGGCCGCTGTACTGGCGCGCCTCCGAGGCCTCGCCGTGGCGCGCCAGCATCGGGTTCCGGCTGCCGGCCAGGGCTTCGTCGCGCTCCAGGATCGAGGCGCGCAGCTTCTCGTAGCGCCCCTCTGCGCGCAGGCGCTCGAACTGGGCGTGCAGGTTGAAGACCAGCACCGGGGACGAGAAGCGCCGTGCCGGCCGGCTGGCCCGCGGATGGAGTCCGACCACGAAGAAGGCTTCACCCCCGAAGCTCAAGGAGAAATGCGGGTTGTCGGGATCGTCCGCCACGCGGGCATCGTGGGGCTGGCCGAGCCAGGCATCCTTGTCGGTCAGGGATTGCGCCCGCGCCCAGAGGGACCGCTCGAAATCCTCCTCGGAGAGATCGCCCGGACCCTCGAACACGACCGCGAAGCTCTGGAACAGCTCGGGGTCTGCCCGATACTGGGCCACGAAGGCGAGCAACGCCGGGTAGATCCGCATGTCGTCCCAGCCCGAGGCGATGTCCCGCGCCACGACGATCCGCATGCGTCCGCGGGACAGCGCCGACTTGGCCCCCACGCAGGGAAAGGGCGGGTTCCGGATGAAGGCGCGGAAGGCCTCGGCACGCGGGTGCTCGCGGTCATCGCGGGGAAGTTGCATAGGGATCCTGCCCGTTATCTGTGCGGTCTGCCGCGTCGTGAGGCTGCCGCCTGTCGGGACTCCGGCAACACCATCGGCGGACGGCTGTTCCGTCCTGCGACAGGTCGTCCGGGGATGAGGTGAATTAGACGGTGCAAAACCAAGTTTTTTCCGGGCATCGGCGCAATATCCCGCGCATCCGACGCCTCGGATCAACATAAGTTAAGACCAGAACGACTCGATCTGCCGGGTGCGTGAGATGGATCATCTGTCCCACGCGCCGCCACGACTGGGGACCTGAGCGGCGCGGACGGCGATCAACGCGTCCCGGCCGACCGCGCCCGGCGCCGCTCCGCCGCGGCCGCCCCGAAAGCCTCGAACAGCGCCCGGTTGATCGGGTTGGTCGCCGGATCGTGCTCGGCGTGCCATTGGACGCCGAGGGCGAAGCCCGCCGCGTCCCGGATGCGGATCGCCTCGACCGTCTCGTCCTCGGCGACGCCCTCGATCACAATCCGTCCACCCGGCTCCAGGATGCCCTGGCCGTGGAGGGAGTTCACCCGGATCGTCTCGCGCTCCAGGAGGCGCGCGAAGGCCCCGCCGGGCGTGAGGCGGACCTCGTGCCGGTCGGCGAAGATCACCTTGAGGTCCGGGTGGATCTCGCCGTTGGCGAGGCGCGGCATGCGGTGATTGAGCCGGCCCGGCAGGTCGCGGATCTCCGGGTGCAGGCTGCCGCCGAAGGCGACGTTCATCTCCTGGAAGCCGCGGCAGATGCCGAACAGCGGCACGGCGCGCGCCACGCAGGCCTCGATCAGCGGCAGCGCCACCGCGTCCCGGGCCTCGTCATAGGGCTCGTGCGCCGGGCAGGGCGCGGCCTTGAAGCGGGTCGGATGGACGTTGGCGCGGCCGCCGGTGAGCAGGACGCCGTCCACGGTCTCCAAGAGGTCGCCGAGGTCGGTCAGCGCCGGGGCGGCGGCGAACATCAACGGCAGGGCGCCGGCCACCGTGGCCACCGCCTGCATGTTGTTCTCGCCCACGATCTGTGCCGGGAACCGGTTGTCGATCAGGCGCGCGTTGCCGATGACGCCGATCACGGGTCTCGCCATCGTCCCGGCTGCTCCTCAAGGCTGGATTTCGGACGGGCGCGCACGGCCCGGGGAGGCTCTACGACCCACGCAAGGCCGGCGCCAGTCCCTCGGAGGGCGTATGGCCGCATCACGGCAGGCCGATGGCCGCCGCCTCCGCGCGGAAGACCTCGGCCACGCGCTCCGGCGCCTCCTCGTGCGCGAGGTGGCCGAGCCCGCGGATCAGGCGGACGCGGGCGTCGGGCAGGCGGTCCCGCAGGGCGAAGGCGGTGTCCGGGAGGATGGCCTTGTCGTCGCCGCCGACGATCAGCAGGGTCCAGGTCGCGAGGCCGGGCAGCGCCCGGTGCAGCCCGGCGAGATCCCAGTTCGCCATCATGCCCAGCGCCCCGCGGACATGGCCGGCCCGGGCGAAGAGCCGCCGGTAGAGGTCGACGCCCTCCGGGTCGAGGCGCGAGCCGGTCCCCTCGATCAGCCGCTTGGCCGCGGACCGGTCCGCCGTCCAGGCGAAGATCCGGGGGTGAAGGGGTTGAGGAACAGGAGGCGCGCCATGCTGGGGAACAGCAGGTTGGCCGCCCCCGGCAGGGGCGCCAGGGCGCCGTTGAAGGCCGCCAGCAGCCGCGGTGCGAGGGCGCCGTCGAGGCACATCCGGGCGAGCACGGCCGCGCCGGCCGAGTGGCCCGCCACCAGGACCGGCGGCCGGCCCAGCGTCGCCACGAGGCCCGCGACGGCCCGGGCCATGCCGGGCAGGGATAGGTCAGCGTCGGGGAGCGGATCCGTGAAGCCGTGGCCCGGCAGATCCGGGGCGATCACGAAAAAGGCCTGACCGAGCAGCGGCGCCAGCCCGCGCCACGAATGCGTGGCCGCCCCCGTCCCATGCAGGAGCAGCAGCGTCGGGGCCTCCGGGCGCCCGAATTCCTGGAGGTGCCAGCGCAGGCCCGCCGCCTCCACGAAGCGGCTGGCCTCCCGGTGGGGCCAGTCCAGACCCTCCACCGCCCAGTCGGGCCGGTCCGCGTCGAGATCCGGTCAGCATGCACGTGTATCCCGCATTGCGGTATGGCCGGGCCGCCGAGGAGCAAAGGCGGTGCTATCGTTCATGGCCGGAAGTATTTCGTAACACTGAACAATCCCATGCGGCGGCCGCATGCCACGGGTGAGCGGAGGCTGATTGCTGCGATGCAACAGCAACGGCATACCACCGGTGAACAAGACCAAGACGCAGCCCCCGACTTTGGAGAAGGCCATGATCCTCTTCACCTCCTCGACCCAGAACATCGCCGCCCCGGTCTCCGGCGCCTGGAGCTTCAGAACCCTCGTCCGCGAGATGCTGAACTCCTGGCTGGCCCACCACCAGCGCCTCGCCGACAGCGGCATCGGCGGCGACCTCTGAGGCCTCGTCTCAAGCGGCGGCATCGCGGCGCTCAGAGCGCCGCCCGGACCGCCGCGCTGAGCTGACCGGCCTCGGCCCGCGGCAGCTTCAGATAGCGGGCGCCCATCGCGTCGGCGACCGCCCGGGCCTCCTCGCCCCGGGTGCCGGTATCCACGACCAGGGCCGGCAGCCCGGCGGCGCGCGCGGCGCGCGCCGCCTGCAGGGCCTCCGTGCCCGCCCGGGCGCGGCCCCCTCCCCGAGCGGGCGACGTTGGCGCGCCCGTCGGTCAGCAGCACGATCGCCGGACGGCTTCCGCCGCGGCGCACACCCAGCGCCACCGCGACGGCCGCGTCGATCCCGGCCGCGAGGGGCGTCCCGCCCCCGCCCGGCAGCCCCGAGAGGCCGCGCTTGGCCCGCGTCAGCGAGCGCGTCGGCGGCAGGATCAGTTCGGCGCCGGCGCCGCGGAACGCCACGAGCGCCACCCGGTCGCGCCGGACATAGGCCTCGGCCAGCAGCAGCTCGACCGCGCCCTTGGCCTCGGCCAGCCGCTCCAGGGCGGCCGAGCCCGAGGCATCGACGCAGAACACCGTGGTGGTCTCGGTCCGCTGCTTGAGGATCCGGATCCGCAGATCGTCCCGCCGCACCACGATGCGGCGTGTCTCCTCCGCGCCGCGCCGCAGGGCCTGCCAGGGCGCCGCCGTCCGCAGGGTGGCGAGCAGGTCCAGACGTCCCCGCCGCGGGTCGCCCCGGCGGCTGCCGATCGGGCGCCCGGTCCGGGCCGCGGCCGCCTGCCCGACGCGGCCGGCCTTCACGGCCGGAAGTCGCTGCGCGCCCGCCAGCAACTGGTCGAGGAGGTTCGGCGGGATCGCGGCGCGCACCGCCTCCAGCACGACGTCGTCGGGTGCCTCCGCGGCGGCCGGATCCGATGCCTCCGCGTCGGGCGGCTCGGCCGGCTCGGGCGGCGGCGCCTCCGCGGTCTCGGGGGCGGGCTGCTCCGGTGCGGGCAGGCGCGTGGCGCGCGGCGCCAGGACGAGGCGCCCGGCCGCCATGATTTCCGCCTGGGCGACCGGCCGGTCCACCGCAAGGGCGCGCGCCACGCGCGCCGCCAGGATCGGGCCGCGCAGCGACTGCGATCCCGAAGGCCTCGGCCAGGGCGCAGAGGCTGCCGATCGGGTCCGGTTCCGGGATGCCCGGGGCGGGTTCCGGTTCGGGCGCCGAGGCTTCCGCGAGTCCGAGGCCGCTCAGGTCGATCCGGAAGGCGAGGCGATCGGCCAGCGCCTCGGCCACGGTCTCGTCCGCCTCGCCCTCGTCGAGGAGGATCAGGCCGAACCGGGCGTCGCGGTCCGAGACCGTGCCGGTGTCGAGGGCTGCGGCGAGCCGCGACGCGGTGCCCGGCGGCAGACGCTCGGCCATGGGGACGACGACGATCCCGCCATCCGCCTCCGCCAGCAGGCCGGTCCGCGCGACGGGACGACCCGCCGCCAGGGTCGCGGCGAGATCCAGGCCGCCGAGCAGGCCGTCGTCGCCGATCTGGGGCGGCAGCCGCCGCCAGGGCGTTCCGAGGGGCAGCGCGTCCCGCAGGGTCTCGAGCCAGCGCTCGCGTACCGGGCCGGGCGCGGCGCGCACCACCGCGCCACCGAGCCCGTGCGGGTCGGCGGCGAGCAGACAGGCGGCCAGTCGGGCGTCGGCCCAGGGACCCGGCGTGGTCCCCTTCCCGTCTGCGGAGCCTTGTTGGTCACGCATCGGC
This sequence comes from Methylobacterium phyllosphaerae, assembly GCA_050632685.1. Lineage (GTDB taxonomy): Bacteria > Pseudomonadota > Alphaproteobacteria > Rhizobiales > Beijerinckiaceae > Methylobacterium > Methylobacterium phyllosphaerae_A. The sequence continues at coordinate 61,898 of JBOEFT010000002.1, read as the reverse complement.
GTGTGCAGGGCGCAACCGGCCCCCTCTCCCGCACGGGCGACGATGCTCACGCATCCGGGTCGGACACGGGCGCTGGCAGCTGAGCGCGCCGCGCCGCCTCGCCCTTGCGGGAGAGGGTCGGGGTGAGGGGCGGGACGCCTCAGGATCGAGCACGCGGTCGATGCGCGAGCCTGTCGCGCTGTCTGCGGATGCCGGACATCCCTCACCCTGTCCCTCTCTCGACGGATCTCGGGCCTGCCCGAGATCCGCACCTGCAAACCCAAGTCGGGCAAGCCCGGCTCGGGTGGAGAGGGGACCCGTGCCCCGTCCGGACACCCAGAGGCCCGGACCGCGGGCTGGGTTCGTGCGCGCGCCGGAGGCTGGCGCGATCGTCACGCAAACACCTCCGCCAGCGCCCGCTCCACCCGGGCGGTGGATCCGGATTCGTCCAGCGGGTTGCGGCGCAGGCGGTGGCGCAGGGAGGCCGGGGCGATGCGGCGGATGTGGTCGTCGGTGACGGTCTCGGCGCCGTCGAGGGCGGCGAGCGCCCGGGCGGTGCGCATCAGGGTCAGCTCGCCGCGCAGGCCGTCGGTGCCCAGCGCCAGGCAGAGTCGCGCCGCGCGCTCCAGGGCGGCATCCGGCACGGTCACGCCCGGCAGGCGCTCCCGCGCCAGCAGGATCCGCTTCTGGATCTTCTTCTCCTCGCCGGTGCGCGCGGCGCAGAAGGCGACCGGGTCGCGCTCGTAGGCGTCGCGGGCGCGGACCACCGCGATCCGGGTGGGGATGTCCTTCGGGGTCGCGACCTCGCAGGCGAGGCCGAACCGGTCGAGGAGTTGCGGGCGCAACTCTCCCTCCTCCGGATTGCCGGAGCCGACCAGGACGAACCGCGCCGGATGGCGCAGGGATAGCCCCTCGCGCTCGACGGTGTTGACGCCTGAGGCTGCGACGTCGAGCAGCAGGTCGACGAGGTGATCCTCCAGGAGGTTGACCTCGTCGATGTACAGGAAGCCGCGGTTGGCCCGGGCGAGCAGCCCCGGCTCGAAGGCCTTCACGCCGGCGCCGAGCGCCCGCTCCAGGTCGAGGGTGCCGACCACCCGGTCCTCGGTGGCGCCCAGGGGCAGGTCCACCACCGGCACCGGTTTCTTGTGACTCTTGCGCGGGCCGCCCACCGCGCAGTGCGGGCAGGACTCGGCCGGGCTGTCGGGGTCGCAATTGTACGGGCAGCCGACCACCGCCCGCATCGGCGGCAGCAGGGCGGCCAGCGCCCGAATCGCCGTGGACTTGCCGGTGCCGCGGTCGCCGAAGACCAGCACTCCGCCGACCGCCGGGTCCACCGCCGCGATCAGCAGGGCTTGGCGCATCTCGTCCTGGCCGACGATGGCCGAGAAGGGAAAGGTGGGCACGCAGAACTCGCACTGTGCCCCCTCTCCTCCCCGCGAGTCTCGGACCAGACCGAGATCCGCTTCGTGTCTGCCCAGGACGGGCAAGCCCGATCTGGGTAGGGAGGAGCCGGAGGTGGGGTGGTACAACATCGAGCGGAGCGGTGCCGCCTGCACCACCCCCACCCCTACCCCTCCCCGCACGGGGAGGGTACGAGCGGCCTACTCCGCGGCCTTCTGCCGGAGCCCGATCCGTCCCCAGATCGTGGTGAGCGCCTCGACGAGACGGGCGATGTCGGCATCGGTGTGCAGCGGCGACGGGGTGATCCGCAGGCGCTCCGTGCCCCGGGCCACCGTCGGGTAGTTGATCGGCTGCACGTAGATGCCGAACTCGTCGAGCAGGGTGTCGGAGATTCCCTTGCACAGCACGGGGTCGCAGACCATCACCGGCACGATGTGGCTGTCGTTGGGCATGGTCGGGATGTCGGCGGCCTCCAGCGCCTGCCGGACCTTCGCCACGCGCTCCTGGTGCCGGGCGCGCTCGACGCCGCTCGTCTTCAGGTGGCGGATCGACGCCGCCGCGCCTGCCGCGACGGCCGGAGGCAGCGAGGTGGTGAAGATGAAGCCCGAGGCGAAGCTGCGCACGAAGTCGCAGAGCTTCTCGGAGGCCGTGATGTAGCCGCCGTGGACCGCGAACGCCTTGCCCAGAGTCCCCTCGATCACGTCGAGCCGGTGGGCGACTCCGTCCCGCTCCGAGATGCCGCCGCCGCGGGCGCCGTAGAGGCCGACCGCGTGGACCTCGTCCAGATAGGTGAGTGCCCCGTGGGCCTCGGCCACGTCGCAGATCTCGGCGATCGGCGCGATGTCGCCGTCCATCGAGTAGACCGACTCGAAGGCCACCAGCTTCGGCCGGGCCGGGTCGATCAGGCCGAGCTTGCGGTTCAGATCCTCCGGGTCGTTGTGGCGGAAGATGTGGCGCTCGGCGCGGGAGAACCGGATGCCCTCGATCATCGAGGCGTGGTTCTCGGCATCGGAGAAGACCGCGCAATTCGGGAGCCGCGATGCGAGGGTGCCCAACGCCGCCCAGTTCGACACGTAGCCGGAGGTGAACAGCAGCGCCGCCTCCTTCCCGTGGAGGTCGGCGAGCTCGCGCTCCAGAAGCACGTGGTAGTGGTTGGTGCCCGAGATGTTGCGGGTGCCGCCGGCCCCGGCGCCGCAGCGGTCGATCGCCTCGTGCATCGCCCCGGTGACGGACGGGTGCTGGCCCATGCCGAGATAGTCGTTCGAGCACCAGACCGTGACCGGCCGCGTGCCGCCGGCATGGTGGTGCGTGGCATGCGGGAAGTTGCCGGCATGGCGCTCGAGGTCGGTGAAGACCCGGTAGCGCCCCTCTCGGTGGAGACCGGCGATCTCGGTCCCGAAGAAGGTCTCGTAGTCCATGTCGCCTCTCCCCGAACGAACCCTGCGGGTTGATCCCGCCTGTGACACCGGATTTCGCACAAGACCAGTTCCAGATTGGTGGACGTGCGCCGCCCGGCTGTGATCCCCCGACCTACACGCGATCCGGCGGTCTCGCCGCCTCCCCGGACGCCCGAGCCGGCAGGCTCCAGCGCCACAGCTCCGCCGAGGGCAGCGGTAGCATCAGGAACCAGTGCTCCAGGGTGGCGAGCGCGGTCAGCGTCGCCAGGACCGTGAAGCCGATCAGCTCGTGCTCCAGCAGGTCCGGCCCCAGGGCCGCGCGCCCGAGCAAAGCCGCCGCGATGGTCCCGAGGCTCACCGAGACCGGGAACAGCAGGTTCATCGGCTTCCGCGACAGGTAGCAGGCGAGGTAGCCGAGATGGTCCGGCAGGAACTCGGCGTGGAGGTTGCGGACCCCCAGGAACAGGTTGAGCCGCGCCGAGAGGTTCATCACCACCAGGGTGCCGTAGGTCCACAGGGCGAAGCGGTTGGGGCTGCCCCAGACCAGCGCCAGGATCGCGAGGCCGCCGATCACGATGGCGAATTCGTGCCACAGGCTGGTGGCCAGGGCCGCGAAGAACCGGTCGACCCCCGCACGCCCGGGGCGCAGGCCACGGGCCGCGGACCCGACAGGAAGCCCATGTAGTAGCTCATCTCCTGCCAGCCCCAGACGACGAGCGCCGCCGTGAAGGCCGTGTAGGCCCCCGTCGCGCTCGTGTCGGCCGCGCTGGTCCGGATCGCCACCAGGGCGCCGGCGAGCAGCAGGGTCGCCCCAGCCATGCTCCACGGATGCGTCCGCCGCGGGGCGTGGTCGAGCAGCAGGATTAGCCCGGTGGAGAACCACCAGAGCAGGACCGCGTACAGGACCGGGGCGGCGTAGGTCCCCATGCTACCAGACCGGCTGGAGGCGGATGTCGGCCGGCAGGGCGTTGGCCTTGACGGGCAGGCAGTAGAGCCGGGCGAAGGTCGCGGCCGCCCGGGCGGCGTGGAATCCCTGCAGGACTTTGCCGACGGGGCCGCCCCGCGCCTTGGCGTCGGCGATCGCCCGGGAGCAGGCGAGCAGCCGGTCGAGGCCCGCCTTGAACTTCGGGTTGTCGATGTCGAGCTCCAGCGGGAAGGTCTGGCGGGAGATCTCCGAGGTGATCCGGAAGACCTTGAAATCGTAGTCGGACGGATCGACGCCGAGCGCCGCGTGGAAGGCCGGGCGGTGATGGTCGCGGACGTACATCGTGGCGAAGACCGCGAGCAGGAAGAACCGGATCCAGTAGCGGTTCACGCCGCTCGTCAGCTTCGGGTTGGCGCGCATCAGCAACGCGAAGGCCTCGCCGTGGCGGAACTCGTCGTTGCACCACAGCTCGAACCACTTGAAGATCGGGTGGATGCGCCGCTCCGGGTGCCGCTCCAGCTCGCGGAAGATCGTGATGTAGCGGGCGTAGCCGATCTTTTCCGAGAGATAGGTGGCGTAGAAGATGAATTTCGGCCGGAAGAACGTGTATTTCTTGGACTTGGTCAGGAAGCCCAGATCCACGCCGATGCCGAAATCCTTGAGCGTGTCGTTGATGAACCCGGCATGGCGGGCCTCGTCGCGGCTCATGAAGCCGAAAAGCTCCTTGATGTCCTTGTTCTTCGCCCGCTTGCGCATCTCGGCATAGAGGACGCAGCCGGAAAACTCCGCCGTGATGGAGGAGACCAGGAAGTCCAGGAACTCCTTCCGCAGCTCCGGCTCCATCCGCGACAGGTCGCAGTCGAACTCTTCGTTGCGGGTGAAGTGGCGCTTGTTCGGGTCGGCGCGCAGCTCGGCGATGAGCACGTCCCAGTCCCGCCGCACCGGCTCGACGTCGGTGCGGTCGAGCTCGTCGAAATCAGTGGTGTAGAAGCGGGGCGACAGGAAGGTCGTCTCCTGCGCGGCCTTGGTCGATTCGTTGACCGGCATCTTCGGGACCGGCTGTCCGGTGGGGGGCGCGACAGGAGCGTTCACAGCTTCCTCCTCTCGGAAAAGCTGACCTCGTAGAGTTCGGTCAGCTCGAGATGGGCGATGAGCTTGGTCCAGGCCCGCTCGAGCGGGCCGGCCCAGGTGACGGTGGCGGTGCGGCGCACGGTCAGCCGCTCGCCGTAGGGCACGGATGTCGGTGCATCGTGGACCTGGACCTCGTCGCCGGGCGCGATCTCGAAGCCGGCATCGAGGGTCACGTGTGCGTGCAGGCTCTCGGGGGTCTGCTCGATCTCCACCGTACAGGGCACGGTGACGGTGCGGCTGCCGAACAGGCCCATCACCGGGTCTCCGTCGCGGAGACACCCGGCGCGGGCATCAGCCGGGCGAAGGCACCGGCATTGGTGGGGCCGAAGGCCTCCAGGGGTACCTGGCGCCCGGTGGCCTCGTCGGCCAGCGCGAGGCGGCCGTCGTCGAAGCGGGTGAGGCTGAAGGGCTGCTCGGGTCCGAGGCCTTCCCGCTGGCGGGCCTGGGCGAGGCCCCGCAGGGTCCCGCGCAGGAAGCCGTCCTCGCCGGGGCGGATCCAGGCGACGATGTGCCTGTCGGCGACGTCCCGCAGGGCGATGGAGCCGTCGACCTGATCCTCGGCGCGGAACTCGAGCCGCGCCACCGCCTTGGCGGGCGGCAGGGCGACGAGGCCGACACCCTCGCTCCGGCCGACCAGGACCGCCAGCATGGTGAAGCCCATCAGCGCGCCGGCGCCGATCATCAGCAGCGCCGGTGCCGGTCCCGCGGCCGCCGACCCCAAGGACCGGCCGGCGCCCTCCGCCCGCTCGCCCATCGCGTTTCTCCCTACTCGGCCGCGACGAGGCGACCGGGATTCTCGTCCGCTCGGCCCAGGCGGGTGACCCGCACCGGCGGCGCGGTGCCGTCGGCATGGGCCTCCAGGGCTCGCGCCAGCAGCGTCGCCACCGCCTCCGCGTCCGGCACGGAGCGCAGCATGGGCTCTGTCCGCGCGAGACACCAGGGCCGGGCATGCGGCCAGAGCTGAAGGTAGGCGATACGGAGGCCCGACCGCAACCGCAGCGGAAGGTCGCCGCTGCCATCCGTGAAGGCACGCAGCGACGCGGTGTCGATCTGCGCGAAGGGCAGGTTGTGGGTCACCGGCAGGGCGATGCCGGCCTGGAGCACGACGCGGCGGTTGGTCACCGTGTAGAGCGTCGTCCGGTGCGTGAGCCACGCGAGCAGCCAGAGCAGCGCGACGGCACCGGCACCGATCATCAGCGTCGGTCCCACCACCCGCAGCGCCGCGGCGGGCGTGCCGGCCGCGAGGCCGAAGGCCAAGGCGCAGACCGCGAACCACGCGATCACCAGGCGGGCGTGGAACACCCGGACCAGCAGGCCCGCGGTGGCCGGCGCACCCTGCCAGAGGATGCGCTCGCCCGCCGGCAGCGGGCCGGGCAGACCCCGCAGGGTGCCCTCGGGGAGGAAGTCGCCGCTCATATCAGGGGCTCCGCCCGGGCGGGCGTGGCGTAGAGCGTGCCGGCGCCGAAATACGAGATGATCCGCTCCTCCTCCAGGAAGGTCACGCTGTCGGGATCGCGGATCTCCGGGATGTCGGCGAACTGGCTGGCGAGCAGCGCCTCGGTCTTCACCGTCTTGGTGAAGCCACCGGCCCGGCAGAAGGTGGTCGGCATGAGGCGGCGGCCGCCCGTCGCGAGTTCCACCTCGTAGTAGCGGATCAGCGACTCGCCGCGGTCGACCCAGACGTCGCTGATGACGCCCGCCACGGCGTTGTCGGTGCCGAACACCGTCATGCCGATCGGGTTCGGGCCGCTCTCGTGCACCACGAAGTTCTTCGCCACGCGCAGGGGCACGATACGGATCTCGTTGTCCCAGGTCCGGTCGTGCACGTCGTGCCGCAGCACCCAGGAGCCGGGTCCGACGCCGGCCTGGAGCGACGTGTCCGTGCGCTCGTAGGGCGCGCCAGGCCAGGGCTCGACCTTGCGGGCGGGGATGCCGGTCTCGATGTCGTCCTGGCCGTGCATCGCCTGCGGCGCGTAGGTCGTCTCGCCGCCCGGCAGATGGAAGGCCTTGGACCGGGGGATCAGGATCGGATCGACGGTCTTGCGGCGCCCGACTGCTTCGTTCTCGAGCGGATAGCCTTCCCGCCGGTCCTCGCGGCGCAGCCAGAAGACCAGCCCCGCGAAGAAGAGGAAGAAGGCGTAGAGCACGACTTGGGCGACGTCGACGTAGCCCGTAAGTGCGCCGGTTGGCATGGCTGTCCTCCCCGTGTCTCAGGCGGTTCGGCCGGCAAGGTCGCCGGCGATTCGGTCACGATGGTCTGTGCGCGCGTCCTCACGCACCAGCGGTCCGAGCGCGAGGAGCGCGGCGAACAGCAGGGCGATCTCGATGTGGTAGACGATGAGGTAGCCGATCGCGGGCTCGTTCATGCCCTCGCCGAGCACCCCCGACTGGGCGATGGCCCCGCCGACGTCGCGCACGAGTCCGCTCGCCGCGATCGAGAGTCCGGCGGCGGTGGCCTGCACGGCGCCCCAGGCGCCGAGGGCGAGCCCGGTATCCTCGGGGCCGGCGCGGTTCATCGAGGCGGTGAGCGTGCCGTGGGCGAACAGGCCGCCGCCGAGCCCGATCAGGCTGACGCCGGCGGCGAACAGGTCGGCCGAGGCCAGGGGCGCGGCGAAGACCACCGCCGAGAAGGCGAGGATTCCGATCCCGACGCCCACCGCCGAGACCCGGAACGGATCGCCCCCGCGCCCGAGCCAGCGCGCCGCCACCAGGAGGCCGAGCCCGCCGCCGGCGGCGAGCAGGGCGGTGAGCGCCGTGGTGGCGCCCACCGACAGGTGCAGGATCTGGCCGCCATAGGGCTCCAGCAGGATGTCCTGCATGGAGAAGCCCGCGGTGCCGAGGCCGATCGCCACGAGGCGCCGCCGGGCGGTGCCCTGGCCCGCATAGGCCTGCCAGGACGACCGGAAGTCGCGCTGTGGGGCCTCGCGGGTGCGGTGGGGATCGCGGGGTTCCTGTTTCCACAGGGCGATCCCGTTGAGGATGATGGTGACCAGCGCCGCGCCCTGGATCACCTGGATCAGCCGCACGGCCGAGAAGTGGGCCAGGAACAGCCCGAACAGCACCGCGCTCGCCATCATGCCGAACAGCAGCGCCGCGCAGAGCAGCGCCACGACCTTCGGCCGCGCATGCGCCGGGGCGAGGTCGGTGGCGAGGGCGAGGCCCACGGTCTGGGTGGTGTGCAGGCCGGCCCCGACCAGCAGGAAGGCGAGCGCCGCCGCGAGGTCGCCGACCCAGAGCGGCCCGGTCGTGTCGCCCGACAGGATCAGCAGGGCGAAGGGCATGATCGCCAGGCCGCCGAACTGCAGCAGCGTGCCGAACCAGATGTAGGGCACCCGCCGCCAGCCCAGCACCGAGCGGTGCGTGTCCGAGCGGAAGCCGACCAGCGCCCGCAGGGGGGCGAAGACCAGCGGCAGCGCCAGCATCATGGCGACGATCCAGGCCGGAACGGCGAGCTCGACGATCATCACCCGGTTCAGGGTGCCGATCAGCAGCACCGCCGCCATGCCGACGGTGACCTGGAACAGGGCGAGGCGCAGGAGGCGTCCCAGGGGCAGCTCGACCGTGGCGGCGTCCGCGAAGGGCAGGATGGCCGGGCCGAGGCGCATGAGGGCGCGGGTGAGCTTCTGGGATGCGGCGGTCGTGATCGCGCCCCGGGCGCCGCCGGGTTCCCTCCCCCTCTGCGGGGGACGGGACGGCGCGCGACAGCGCGATCGCGTTCGACAGATAGAACCCGCTGTTGATCCGGTGGCTCCGCGTCCAGCCGAGCCCGTCGAGGGCGGATTCCGAAGCGATCCGCCGCCGCAGCCCGGCCTCGGTCACCGGCACGATGGCGGGCGAGCGGTCGCCGCGGGGAAACAGCTTCCCGGCGGCGTGCATCACGGTCAGCAGGGCCGTCCGCGGCGCCACGGTGAACAGGACCGACCCGTCCGTGCGCGCGCCCAGCGCCGCCAGCGCCCGGACGATGTCGGCGGCCCGGTAATGGATCAGCGAATCCATCGCCACCACGTGGTCGAACCGCCCGAGATTCGGATCGAGCATGTCGCCCACACGGAAATCGATGCGCCCGGCGCCGGGGATCTCCGGGAGCCGCTCGCGGGCGAGCCCGACCAGTGTCGGCGACACGTCGATGGCGACCACCTCCGCGCCGCGGCGCGCCGCCTCGACGCTGAGCGCCCCGGTGCCGCAGCCGGCATCGAGCAGGCGCAGGCCGGTCATGTCGGCCGGCAGCCAGGAGAGGAGCGTCGCCCGCATGGCGTCGCGCCCGGCCCGCACGGTGGCGCGGATCCGGCTGACCGGGGCGTCCGAGGTCAGGCGCGACCACGCCTCGACCGCGGTGCGGTCGAAGTAGGTGGTCAATTCGCCCCGGCGGGCGTCGTAGCTGGCGCTGGCCATCGGTCGCACCCCAAACTCAATCGAAACCGAGGAACTCGAACAGGTCGCGATCCTTCATCGGGACCGCCTCGCAGGGCGCGGCGCCCGACCAGAGCGTCTCGGCGAGCCGCATGTACTCGGCGGTCACGGCGTCGAGTTCCGGGGACGAGTCCATCTCGAACAGAGTCGACTTCTTGAGCCGCGAGCGGCGGACCACGTCGAGGTCGGGGAAGTGGGCCAGCCGCTTCAGGCCGACTGCGTCGTTGAACCGGTCGATCTCGTCGGTCTTGGCCGAGCGGTTGGCGATGACGCCCCCCAGGCGCACCGGGTAGTTCTTCGACTTGGCGTGGATCGCCGCCACGATCCGGTTCATGGCGAAGATCGAGTCGAAATCGTTGGCGGTGACGATCAGCGCCTGGTCGGCGTGCTGGAGCGGCGAGGCGAAGCCGCCGCAGACCACGTCGCCCAGCACGTCGAACACCACGACGTCGGTGTCCTCCAGGAGATGGTGCTCCTTGAGGAGCTTCACCGTCTGGCCGACCACGTAGCCGCCGCAGCCGGTGCCGGCGGGGGGCCGCCTGCCTCGACGCACATCACGCCGTTATAGCCCTCGACCACGAAATCCTCGACGCGCAGCTCCTCGGAGTGGAAGTTCACCGCCTCCAGGGCGTCGATCACCGTCGGGGCGAGGCGCTTGGTGAGCGTGAAGGTCGAGTCGTGCTTCGGGTCGCAGCCGATCTGCAGCACCCGCTTGCCGAGCTTCGAGAAGGCCACCGACAGGTTCGACGAGGTCGTCGACTTGCCGATGCCGCCCTTGCCGTAGACCGCGAAGACCTTCGCGGTCTCGATCTTCAGGTCCGGATCGAGGGCGACCTGGACGCTGCCTTCTTCCTTCCGGGCGACGACCGGATTGCGGATGGCGATGTTCATGCGGCGACTCCTGTGGTGACGCCTTCGAGACGATCCTCCAGCTCCTCCTCGGCCCGATCGAGGGCGTCCCGCATCTCTGCGTTGGGAGTCCAGAAGCCGCGCCGGTGGGCCTCGATCAGCCTTTGGGCGACCTTGGCGGAGGCGGTGGGGTTGAGGGCCGCCATGCGCTCGCGCATGGCGGGGTCGAGGACGTAGGTCTCGGTGATCCGCTCGTAGATCCAGGGCTGGACCGCGTTGGCGGTGGCCGACCAGCCGACCGTGTTGGTCAGGTGGGTCTCGATCTGGCGCACGCCCTCGTAGCCGTGGCCGAGCAGGCCCTCGTACCATTTCGGGTTGAGCATCCGGGTGCGCGTCTCCAGCGCCACCTGCTCCTCCAGGGAGCGGACGCGCCCCTCCCCGCGGGTCTGGTCGCTGATGTAGATCGGCACCGACTCGCCCTTGGCCCGGGCCACCGCCCGGCCCATGCCGCCGAGGCCGTCGAAGTAGTGGTCGACGGAGGTGACGCCGACCTCGACCGAGTCGAGGTTCTGGTAGGCCATGTCGACGGAGGCGAGCACCGCCTGCATCAGGGCGCGCTGCGGCGCCGGGCGGCCGGTGCGGCCGTACGCGAAGCTCTTGCGGCGCGAGAAGGTCTCGCACAGCTCGGCGTCGTCGTCCCAGTTCCCGGAATCGACCAAGTGGTTGACGTTGGCGCCGTAGGCCCCTCGGCGTTGGAGAAGACCCGCAGGGACGCGGTCTCCAGATCGCAGCCCTGCTCGACCTGGATCGCCAGGGCGTGCTTGCGGACGAAGTTCTGCTCCAGCGGCTCGTCGGCGGTGGCGGCGAGGTACGACGCTTCAGCCAGAAGCTTTGTCTGCAAGGGTAGCAGATCGCGGAAGATGCCCGAGAGGGTGACCACCGCGTCGATGCGCGGGCGGCCGAGGGTTTCGAGCGGGATCAGCTCGGCACCGCTGAGCCGGCCGTAGCCGTCGAAGCGGGGGCTTGCGCCGATCAGCGCGAGCGCCTGGGCGATCGGGCCGCCCTCGCTCTTGAGGTTGTCGGTGCCCCACAGGACCAGGGCGACGCTCTCCGGGCAGGGCTTTCCGTCCGCGGCGAAGCGCTCGAGGATGCGGGCCACCTGCCGGGCGCCGTCCGCCACCGCGAAGGCGGAGGGCAGGCGGTAGGGATCGAAGCCGTGGAGGTTGCGGCCCGTCGGCAGGATCGCGGGGTTGCGCAGGAGGTCGCCGCCGGCCACCGGCGGCACGAAGCGGCCGTCGAGCGCCCGCAGCAGGGCCGGGACCTCGTGGTCTTCGGCGAGCAGCCGGTCGGTCTCGGCGAGGCTCGCGAAGGCGGCGCGGGTCTCGGGATCGCCGGGCAGTCCGGAGGCCGCGAACGCCGCCTCGGTGCCGGCTCCGGCGATCAGTGCGTCGAGGCCGGCGCGGTCCGGCTTCAGCCCGTGCGAGGCCTCGGCCAGGGCGAGCAGGAGGTCGACCCGCTCCTCCGCCGGGACGCCGTCGCCGACAACGTGCAGCCCGTGCGGGATCAGCGTCTGCTCCAGCTCCTGCACGGCGGACCAGAGGGCGCCGACCCGGGCGCCGAGATCGCCGGTCCAGACCGGCTCGGCGGCGACGAGATCGAGGGCCGCGCCCTGGTCCTGGATCATCCGGGCGAGGCTGTCGCGCTCGGTCCCGGCTTCGAGGTCGAGGCCGCGCCAGCGCTCCATCGAGCTCTTCAGGTCGATCAGCCCGCGGTAGAGCCCGGCGGCCGCGAGGCTCGGGGTCAGGTAGCTCACGAGCGTCGCGGCCGAGCGGCGCTTGGCGAGCGTCCCCTCCGACGGGTTGTTGGCCGCGTAGAGGTAGACGTTGGGCAGAGCCCCGATCAGACGCTCCGGCCAGCAGGCCTCGGACAGGCCGGTCTGCTTGCCGGGCATGAATTCGAGCGCCCCGTGGGTGCCGAAATGCAGCACGGCGTCGGCGGAGAAGTCCTCGCGCAGGTAGCGGTAGAACGCCGAGAAGGCGTGGGTCGGCGCGAAGCCGCGCTCGAACAGCAGCCGCATCGGGTCGCCCTCGTAGCCGAAGGCGGGCTGGACCCCGACGAAGACGTTGCCGAATTGCGCGCCCAGCACGAAGATCTCGGCGCCGTTGGTCTGGTGGCGGCCCGGCGCCGGACCCCACTGCGCCTCGATCTCGGCGAGGTAGGTCTCCCGGCGCAGGTGGTCCTCCGCTGGGATGCGGGCGTGGACGTTGGCCTGGGTGCCGTAACGCTTGGCGTTGCCGTCGAGGATCGCCGTGCGCAGCGCATCGACGCTCTCCGGGACGTCCACGGCGTAACCGTCGGCCGCAAGACCCTTCAGGGTGTTGAGGAGCGAGGCGTAGACCGACAGGAACGCCGCCGTGCCGGTGGCGCCCGCGTTCGGCGGGAAGTTGAACAGCACCACGGCGAGCCGGCGCTCGGCCTTCGCGGTCCGGCGCAGGGACACGAGCTGCGTGACCCGCTCGGCGAGGCGCGCGGCCCGCTCGGGGTGGACGCGCATGTCCCGGGAATTGTCGCTGCCCGACGCGGCGGAGCGGCCGCCGAACACCATCGGCGCGGTGGCGCCGTCGAGTTCGGGGATGGCGACCATCATGGTCGCCTCCACCGGCGACAGGCCGCGCTCGCCCGCCTCCCACTGCTCCAGGGTCTGGAACTCCAGCGCCTGGGCGGCGAGGTAGGGCACGTCGAGCCGGGTCAGCATCGCCTCGGCGGAAGCGGCATCGTTGTAGGCCGGGCCGCCGACCAGGGAGAAGCCGGTGAGGGACACGAGGGCGTCGATGCAGGCGCGCCCGTCCCGCATGAAGAAGGACTCCACCGCCGGGCGGTTGTCGAGGCCGCTGGCGAAGGCCGGCACCACGTCGAGGCCCTTCGCCTCCAGGGCCGCGATGACGCCGTCGTAATGGGCGGTGTTGCCGGCGAGCACGTAGCTGCGCATCACCAGGAGCCCGACGCGGCCCTTCGCGCCGGGGAGGCGCGGCAGCCGGGACGGGTCGGCGCCGATCCGGCCGGGCAGGCGCGGGTGGTAGAGACCGGTCTCGGGGTAGTCGAGGGGCGCGGGGGCCGCCGGCCCGTCGCGCCACGCCGCCCGCTCGCCCGCCGCGTAGCGGTGCACGAGGAAGCGCACCAGGGCGGCGACGTTCTCGTCGGAGCCCGCAAGCCAGTATTGCAGGGTGAGGAAGTAGGCACGCACGTCCTGCGCCGAACCCGGGATGAAGCGCAGGATCTTCGGCAGCTTGCGCACCAGGGCCATCTGCCGGCCGGCATTGCCCTGCTGGCCGGGCTTGCCGCGCAGCTTCTTGAGGAAGTCGAGGGCGCTGCGCTTGTTGCCGCTCATGTCGAAGCGGCCGAGCCGCGTCGTCTTCACCACTTCGCTCGCCGAGAGGCAGCCGATCATCGCGTCGCAGGCCTCGCGCCGGGCCGCGAGCGCCGGCAGGATCGCCCGGACATGCTCGTCCATGAACAGCATGGCCGAGAGCACGATGTCGGCCTGCGCGATGTCGGCCCGGCAGGCTTCCAGCGTCGACGGGTCGGTCTCCCACTCGGCCGCCGCGTGGAAGCCCAGCACCAGTCCGGGCATCTCGGACCGGAGGCGCAGGCGCGCCCGTTCCACCGCGCTCGCCAAGTGATTGTCGAGCGTGACGATGACGACGCGGATCGGCGGCCTAGCGGCCGTAATGCGCTTTGGCATCGTAGAGGGTCTCGATGGTGATGAGCGGCAGGTGCCGCTCCCGGGCGAAGGTCTCGGTGTTGGTGCGGGCCTTGCCGCGCACGAAGAACGGGATCTTTCTCAGTTCCTTCTCGGCTTCCGGCGACCACGCGGTCGCCACCGCCCTGTCCAGCAGGATCGGAACGGGCGCCGGCGTCGGAGGGGTGTCGGCCGGCGCCCGTTCTTCGGCCTCGAGCGCCCCGTCCGCCGGAGTCCCGAAGGACTTGCCGCCGAGATGCGAGGGGCCGACGCCGTCGTGGAATTCGGGATCCTCCCGGAACATGCCGAGAAGGTGCTCTTCGAGGCCCATCATCAGCGGATGGACCAGGGTGTCGAACAGGACGTTGGCGCCCTCGAACCCCATCTGCGGCGCGTAGCGGGCCGGGAAATCCTGGACGTGGACCGGCGCCGAGATCACCGCGCAGGGGATGCCGAGCCGCTTGGCGACGTGGCGCTCCATCTGGGTGCCGAGCACCAGTTCCGGTGCCGCCGCACGGATCGCCGCCTCGACGTCGAGGTAGTCGTCGGTGATCAGCGCCTCGATCCCGTGCTCGGCCGCCTCGGCGCGGACCTCGCGGGCGAATTCGCGGCTGTAGGTGCCGAGGCCGACCACGGTGAAGCCGAGTTCGCGCGCCGCGACGCGGGCGATGCCGATGGCGTGGGTCGCGTCGCCGAACACGAAGACGCGCTTGGCCGTCAGGTAGGTCGAATCGACCGAGCGGGAGTACCAGGGCAGGCGCGAGCCCGGGCCGTCGAGCACGGGCGCCGGATCGATCCCGGCGATCCCCGCCACCTCGGCGACGAACCGGCGCGTGCCGCCGACGCCGATCGGCAGGGTCTGCGTGAACGGCTGCCCGAAGTTCTTCTTCAGGTAGTCCGCGGCCGACCGGGCGGTCTCGGGGTAGAGCACGACGTTGAAATCGGCGTCCCCGAGGCGTCCGAGATCGGCCGGCGAGGCCCCAGCGGGGCGACGATGTTGACGGCGATCCCGAGGGAATCGAGCAGGCGGCGGATCTCGATCAGGTCGTCCCGGTGGCGGAAGCCCAAGGCCGTCGGCCCGAGGATGTTGCAGAGCGGGCGCCGACCGGGCTCGCGCGCCGGACGCGGGGCCGGCGGACCGGCGAGCGCACGGACGAGGCGATAGAAGGTCTCCGAGGCGCCCCAGTTCTCCTTCTTCTGGTAGGCGGGCAGCTCCAGCGGGATCACCGGGATCGGCAGGTCGAGGGCCTTGGCGAGACCGCCCGGATCGTCCTGGATCAGCTCGGCGGTGCAGGAGGCGCCGACGATCATCGCCTGGGGCTGGAAGCGGGCGTGCGCGTCGGCGACCGCCGTCTTGAACAGCTCGGCCGTGTCGCGGCCGAGATCCTGGGCGCGGAAGGTGGTGTAGGTGACGGGCGGGCGGGCGTCCCGCCGCTCGATCATCGTGAACAGCAGGTCCGCGTAGGTGTCGCCCTGCGGCGCGTGCAGCACGTAGTGCAGCCCGGACATCGCCGTGGCGATGCGCATGGCGCCGATGTGGGGCGGACCCTCGTAGGTCCAGAGGGTGAGCTGCATGGCGCTACACCTCCAGCAGGGCGCGGCGCCGGAGCGGGCGCACGAACAGCTCGGCGAGGTCGCCGGCCTGCTCGTAGCCCTGCACGGGCGTGAACAGCAGCTCGATCGACCACTTGGTCGACAGGCCCTCCGCCTCCAGCGGGTTGGCGAGGCCGAGGCCGCAGACCGTGAGGTCCGGCCGCGCCGCCCGGCAGCGATCCATCTGGTCGTCGAGGCTCTGGCCCTCGGTCACCCGCGTGCCCGCAGGAAGAAGCTCGATCTCGGCGGCGAGATGCCCCCGGTGCAGGTAGGGCGTCCCGACCTCCACGAGGTCCGCGCCGAGCTCCCGGGCGAGGAAGCGGGCGAGGGGCACCTCCAGCTGCGAATCGGGGAAGAAGAACACGCGCTTGCCCGCGAGCTTTTCGCGGTGGGGCGCGAGGGCGGTCTCGGCCCGGGTGCGGCCCGGGGCCGTCGCCCGGTCGAAGACGGCCTCGGCCACGCCGAACGCCTCGGCGGCCGCCCGCAGCCAGCCGGTCGTGCCCTCGGCGCCGAGCGGGAACGGTGCGGGGAGCCGGCGGGCGCCGCGTTCCTCGAGGGCGCGGGCCGTGTCGGCCAGGAACGGCTGGGCCAGGAGGTAGCGCGTGTTGCGCCCGACCGCCGGCATCCTGCCGGCCCGGCGGGCGGGCAGGAACCGGACGTCGTCGATCCCCATCGCGGCGAAGATCCGGAGAAACTGGTCCTCCACCACGTCGGCCAGCGCCCCGACCACCAGGAGCGACGACGCGGCCGTCTCGGCCTCGTGGGGCAGGTCCGGCACCAGGGCCGCGAGGCAGGCATCCTCGCCCTGCGTGAACGTCGTCTCGATGCCGGAGCCGGAGTAGTTCAGGACCCGCACGGGGGCGAGGCGGCCGGACAGCCGCTGCGCCGCCCGGGACAGGTCGAGCTTGATCACCTCCGACGGGCAGGAGCCCACCAGGAACAGGAGCTTGATGTCCGGCCGCCGCTCGATCAGCCGGGTCACGACCCGGTCGAGTTCCTCGTTCGCGTCGGCGATGCCGGCGAGGTCGCGCTCGTCGATGATCGCGGTCGCGAAGCGCGGCTCGGCGAAGATCATCACTCCGGCGGCGGACTGGATCAGATGCGCGCAGGTGCGCGAGCCGACCACGAGGAAGAAGGCGTCCTGGATCTTCCGGTGCAGCCAGACGATGCCGGTGAGCCCGCAGAATACCGCGCGCTGCCCCTGCTCCTGGTGCAGGTCGATGCCGCCGCAGGCGGATTGATGCAGAAGGGGGCGTTCACGACAGCGCCTCCGCGAGGCGCGGGGCGCGGCTGCCGGCGCCATCCAGGCGGGCGGCGCGCAGCTTCAGCAGGAACTGGCCGGCATTGACCACGTAGGTCGCGTAGGCCGCCAGCGCGAGGAGCAGCAGCGCCCGCCCGCCCAGGGCGCCCGTGGCGAGGGCGGCGAGATAGGCCGTGTGGAGGGCCAGCACCAGCATGCTGACTACGTCCTCCCAGAAGAAGGCCGGGGCAAAGAGCCACCGACCGAACACGGCCTTCTCCCAGATCGAGCCGGTGACCATGATCGCGTAGAGCGCCAGCGTCTTCACCACCACCGAGATCTCGGCGGCGAGCAGGCCGTCACCGGTGGCCAGGGTGCGCAGCACCAGGACGAGGCTGATCAGGAAGATCGCGAACTGCAGGGGGCTAGCACACCCTGGACCAGGGTCCAGGGGGAGGAATCGCGCCGGCGCCGTTCGGCAGGCGTGTAGAGCGGTCGTGCCGGCCGGTCCTCGGGACCCATGCATCCGCTCCCTGGTGCTCGGCGTCGCCAATGGCTCCGTCGTTGGCAGAGGCTAGGGCCGAGCTCCCAGAAGTGTCAAGTGCGCTTGACGCTTTCACGATGTGACAGGAGGAGAGATATTTTTCTTCACATTAGATCATTGCCAAGATCGACAAGAGGCGTATCGTCGGGTGCGACGGCCGAGATTGCTGCGGTTCGATCGGTCAGATCCGGCAACTGGTGAAGTCGAAGAATAGGCGGGCGAGCAACGCCCCACCCCATGCGCGAGCGGTGCCGCCGGTCCCTTCGGTCCGGGGTCGTCTCAGGGAGGGATGCCGATGGGAAACTGGAGGCATTTCGGTGACCGCCTCGATGCCGGCTCGCCTTTGGCCGGCTGCAGTCCCGTTAGCGGCGGCTTTCCCGTCTTCAGCGACCCGCCCCTGGCCTGGTCCGATCCGGGCCGACCCGTTCCGGACGCCATCGCCCGGGTGGTCGAGGCCGAGATCCTGCCCCGGCTGATGCTCGCCCATCGTCCCGCCCCCGGGCGCCGCGCGCAGGCCAGCCGCAGGCCGAGCCCGCGGGAGATCGCCGATTTCAGCGCCCTGCTGCTGACCGCCGGCCCGGTGGATCTCGATGCCCGGGTCGAGGCCCTGCGCGACGGCGGGCTGCCCCTGGCGCGCCTCCTCCTCGACCTTCTCGCCCCCGCCGCCCGGCATCTCGGCGTCCTCTGGGAGGAGGATGCCTGCGACTTCCTGGCGGTCACGGAGGCGCTCGGGCGTCTCCACGCCGTGAGCCGCCGCCTCTGCGCCGAGCTGGAGCGCGAATCGATCCTGGCCAACGGGCGCAGCGTCCTCCTGCTGCCCTGCCCCGGGGAGACCCACCTGTTCGGCCTGTCGCTCGTCGCGAGCTTCTTCCGGGAGGCCGGCTGGGACGTGACCACGGCGGTGCCCGGGCCGGGGGTCGATCCCCTGGACCTGCTCCGGACCGACTGGTTCGACGTGGTCGGCCTGTCGCTGTCCTGCGACGTCCTGCTGCCGGCCCTGGCGGCGACGGTGGCGGATGTGCGCCGCGATTCGCGCAACCGCGAGATCCGCGTGCTGGTCGGCGGCCCCTATTTCGCCCGCTACGGCGGCGAGGCGGGGATCGTCGGGGCGGATGCCTGTGCGGCGGACGCGTGCCTCGCACCCGCCGCGGCCGAAGCTTTGCTGGACAGGCAGGCATTGGCCTGCTGAAAGGGGCATTCCCCGAACATCACATTGCGGTGACCGTGACACCCCAGCCTCGCCCCACCCCGCAGCCGCCGCCCGCGGCCCTGCAGCAGGTGGCCGGCCTCCTCCACGGTGAGGCGGTCGGGCGCATCGTCGCGGCCTCCGCGGACTTATCGCTGATCGTCGATGCCGACGGGGTGATTCGCGACGCCACCGTCGGCACCGACCTCGAGGCGGCGACCGTGGCGGGCTGGCTCGGCCGGCGCTGGATCGACACCGTCACGGTGGAGAGCCGGCCGAAGGTCGACGCCCTCCTGCGCGATGCCCGGGCCGAAGGCATCACCCGCTGGCGCCAGGTCAACCACCCCTGCCCCGACGGCGCCGACCTGCCGATCTCGCTACGCCTCGATCCGACCGTCGGAGGGCGGCCCGATCCTGGTTCTCGGGCGGGACATGCGGGCCGTTGCGGCCCTGCAGCGCCGGCTGATGGAGACGCAGCAGGCCCTGGAGCGGGACTACGACCGGCTCCGCGCCGCCGAGACCCGCTACCGGTTGCTGTTCCAGATCTCCGGCGAGCCGGTGCTGGTGGTCGATGCCGGGACGCGTCGGGTGGCCGAGGTCAACCCGGCTGCCGCCCGCCTGATCGGGCGCCCCGCCAAGCGTATCGCCGGCCAGGACGTGGTCGACCTGTTCGATTCCGCCAGTACCCGCGCCCTGGAGGCCCAGTTCGGAGTTCTCCGGGCGACCGGGCAGGCCGGGGAGATCCGGGTTGCCCTGTCGCATGGACGGGGAGAAGTCACGGTCTCGGCCTCGCTGTTCCGGGGTGAGGGCGGCGCCAGCGTCCTTCTGCAGCTGGTCGCCGACGCGGCGGTCGCGGAGGCCGGGCTCGATCAGGAGGCGCCCACCGCCGCTGTGATCGAGACGATGCCGGAGGGATTCGTGGTCACCGACCCGGCGCGGCGGGTCCTCATGGCCAATGCCGCCTTCCTGGAACTGGCGCAGCTCGCCACCGAGGGACAGGCGCGGGGCCGCACCCTCGACCACTGGCTCGGCCGCGACGAGTCGGAGGCGCAGGCCCTGTTCGCCACGCTGGTCGATCATGGTGCCGTGCGCCGCTTCGGCACCGTCGTCCGGGGCACCTACGGCGGCATGGAGGACGTGGAGGTCGCCGCCGTGTCGGTGGCCGGTCCCCGCCCGTGCCTCGGCTTCGCCATCCGGCCCGGCCCGCGGCGGATCCCCGAGGGCCGCCATGTCGGGGTCGGACGGGAGGTACCGCGTTCGGTGGAGCAGATGGCCGAGCTGGTGGGCCGCGTCTCGATGAAGACCCTGGTGCGCGAGACGACGGACTTGATCGAGAAGCTCTGCATCGAGGCGGCCCTGCGGATCACCCGGGACAACCGGGCCTCCGCGGCCGAGATGCTCGGCCTGAGCCGGCAGGGCCTCTATGCCAAGATGCGCCGCTACGGCGTCGGCGACCTGGACGGCCCGGTCGAGGTGGAGTGAGGCTTAGGGTCGGCAGGAGACCGATTCCGGGCTGATCCGTTCCACGCGACGCGCCGCATCCACGGGAGCCGGCGGCGGGTCCGAGCCCCGGCGGCCGCCGATCCGTACCGCCTCAGCGGCCTTGCCGGCCGCCGTCGATCCAGTGCTCGATCCCGGCGCCGGAGACGCGCAGAGGACCCGAACACGGCCCCCCGACCCCGGTCCAGATGCACAATCCGCCCTTGTCTTGCATATTGTATTTCAAGAGGACCGATGTATTCGGCCGACAAACCGTTCGGACATTCTGCCACCAGGTGTAAATCTGACTTGACACTTTCCGTGGCGCCGGTAGCCTCGCTGCCATGGCCGCCACGCCCGCCCCGAGTGCAGTCATCGAGCTGCTGAAGCCGATCACGTGGTTCGCGCCGATGTGGGCTTTCGCCTGCGGCGTGATCTCCTCGGGACAGCCCGCGCACGGACAATGGCCGGTGATCGCCGCCGGGGTACTGCTCGCCGGACCGCTGGTCTGTGCCACCAGCCAGGCGGCCAACGACTGGTTCGACCGCCACGTCGACGCGATCAACGAGCCGAACCGGCCGATTCCTCAGGCCGCATCCCCGGCCGCTGGGGCCTCTACCTCGCGCTGGGCTGGACGCTGCTGTCGCTCGCGGTGGCCGTCGCCCTCGGGCCGTGGATCCTCGGCGCCGCCCTGTTCGGGCTGGTGCTCGCCTGGATCTATTCCGCACCGCCCCTGCGCCTGAAGAAGAACGGCTGGTGGGGCAACGCCGCGGTGGGGCTCTGCTACGAGGGGCTGCCCTGGTTCACCGGCGCGGCCGTGATGGCCGCGACCCTGCCGGACCGGCGGGTGCTCGCCGTCGCCCTGCTCTACTCGGCGGGCGCCCACGGCATCATGACGCTCAACGACTTCAAGTCCGTGGAGGGCGACCGGCGCATGGGCCTGCTGTCGCTGCCGGTGCAGCTGGGCTCCGAGCGCGCGGCGCGCTTCGCCTGCCTGGTCATGGCGGTTCCGCAGGTGGTGGTGATCGCCCTCCTCGTCGGCTGGGAGCGGTACTGGCATGCCGGGATCGTGGCGGCGCTGCTCGCCGGCCAGCTCGCCCTGATGGTCCGGTTCCTCGGCAATCCCCGGGAGCGCGCCGCGTGGTACAACGGCACCGGCACCACGCTCTACGTCCTCGGCATGCTGGTGGCGGCCTTCGCCCTGCGGCCGCTGGTGGGAGGGGCGTGATGGGATCCGTGGCCCGCGCGCCCAGGGCGGGCGCCCTCCCGCCCCCGCCCCTGCCTCCTTCCGCGGAACTCGGCTGGCCCCAGATCGTCCGCCTGGGCCTCGTCCAGACCGCGCTGGGCAGCGTCGTCGTGCTGATGACCGCCACCCTCAACCGGGTGATGGTCGTCGAACTCGCCCTGCCCGCCGTCGTGCCGGGCCTGCTGGTCGCCCTGCACTATGCCGTGCAGGTGCTGCGCCCGCGCTGGGGCTACGGCTCGGACCGGAGCGGCCGGCGCACCGCCTGGATCGTCGGCGGAATGGCCGCGCTCTGCCTCGGCGGGTTCGGGGCGGCCTGCGGGACCGCCCTCGCCGCGGAGAGCCTCGTCCTCGGGCTGGCGCTGGCTGCCCTCTCCTTCCTGTGCGTCGGGATCGGGGTCGGGGCAGCGGGAACCTCCCTGCTGGTTCTTCTGTCGGGGGCGTCGCGCCCGCCCGGCGGGGGCGGCCGCCACGATCGTCTGGGTGATGATGATCGTCGGCTTCGCCGTCACGGCGCCGCTCGCCGGCCACTTCCTCGATCCGTTCTCCGGCCTCCGGCTCGTGGCGGTGTCGGGCACCGTCTCGCTCGTCGCCTTCGGCGTCGCCGCCCTGGCGGTGGCCGGCGTCGAGCGCCGCCTGCCGGCCCGCGTCCCGGAGCCCGAAGCGGCGCGGCGGCCGTTCTTCGCGGTGCTCGCTCACGTCCTCGCCGATCCCGTCGCCCGCACCTTCACGGTCTTCGTCTTCGTCTCGATGCTGGCCTACAGTGCCCAGGAACTGATCCTGGAGCCCTATGCCGGTCTCGTCTTCGCGATGAGCCCGGGCGCCACAACCAAGCTCGCCGGGCTCCAGCACGGCGGCGTGCTCGCCGGCATGCTGCTCGTGGCGGCGGTGACGCTCGCCGCCCGCGGCACCGCCCTCGCCTCCCTGCGGCTCTGGATCGGGATCGGCTGCGCCGGCTCGGCGGCGGCTCTGTTCGCCCTGGCGAGCGGTGCGGCGGGCGGCTCGGACTTCCCGCTAAGGGAGACGGTCTTCGCCCTCGGGGTCGCCAACGGCGCCTACGCGGTCGCCGCCATCGGCTCGATGATGGCGCTGGCCGGCCGCGGCGACGCGCGGGAGCGCGGCACTCGCATGGGCGTCTGGGGCGCCGCGCAGGGCATCGCCTTCGGCGCCGGCGGATTCCTGGGTGCGGTGGCGGTGGATGCCGTCCGGCTCGTCACGGCCGAGCCCGTCCAGGCCTACGCGGCGGTGTTCGCCGCGGAGGGCGTGCTCTTCCTCGTCGCGGTCGCCCTGGCGGCGCGCCTCGAACCTGCTCCGGCACCCGGCACGGTGTCGCTCGATCCTGCCTTCAGCGCGAGGTGAGGCCATGGCTTGGCTGGATGATGCCGACGGCGAAGCGATGTACGACGTCGTTGTGGTCGGCGGCGGCCCGGCCGGCGCCACCGCGGCGACCGACCTCGCCCGCGCCGGCCATACGGTGCTGCTCCTCGACAAGCCGGGCCGGATCAAGCCCTGCGGCGGTGCGATCCCGCCGCGGCTGATCCGCGATTTCGCCATCCCCGATCTCGCTCCTCGTCGCCAAGATCCGCGCCGCCCGGATGGTGGCGCCGAGCGGCAAGGCCGTCGACATGCCGGTGGGCGAGGGCTTCGTCGGCATGGTCGACCGGGAATCCTTCGATCCGTGGCTGCGCGCCCGGGCCGAGGAGGCGGGCGCCGATCTGCGGGCGGCCGCCTACGACCGGATCACCCGGCCGGATGACGGGCCGCCGCGCGTCCACTTCACCACCGGCGCCGGCGCGGATCTCGTCCGCGACGCCGTGCGGGCGCGCCTCGTCATCGGCGCCGACGGCGCCTGCTCGCCGGTCGGCCGGGCCGAGGTGCCGGGCCACGCCAAGATGCGGCAGGTCTTCGCCTATCATGAGATCCTCCGGGTACCGGAGGCCGGCGCTCCAGGGGCCGCCTCCGTCGATGCGACCCGCTGCGACGTCTACTACCAGGGCCGCCACTCGCCGGATTTCTACAGCTGGATCTTCCCCCACGGGGACACGCTGAGCATCGGCACCGGCAGCGCCCGGAAAGGCTTTTCCTCCGCTCGTCGATCCGGGCCTTGCGCGCGGCCACCGGCCTCGACGGGGCCGAGACCCTGCGCCGCGAGGGGGCTCCGCTGCCCCTCAAGCCCCTGAAGCGCTGGGACAACGGCCGGGACGTGCTGCTCGCCGGCGACGCCGCCGGCGTGGTCGCGCCGGCCTCCGGCGAGGGGATCTACTACGCGATGCTCGGCGGCCGCCTCTCGGCCGAGGCCGCCGCCGCCTTCCTGCGGACCGGCGAGGCCCGCGCCCTCGCGGGGGCGCGCAAGCAGTTCATGAGGCTGCACGGGCGCGTGTTCTGGATCCTCGGGATGATGCAGTGGGTCTGGTACCGCAGCGACGGCCTGCGCGAACGCTTCGTCTCGATCTGCCGGGACAAGGACGTCCAGCAGCTCACCTGGGACAGCTACATGAACAAGGAGCTGGTCCGGGCGAAGCCCGCCGCCCATGCGCGGATCTTCTTCAAGGACCTTGCCCACCTGTTCCGCTGGGTCTCGCCGTGAGTCTCTCCTTCGGCGCCGGCTGGGGGCCGCCCGCGGTCGCGGCCCTGGCCGCCGTGCTGGTGGCCGTGGCCGGCGCCGTCGCGACCACCACGGACGGCTGGTATCGGCGCCTGCGCGTGCCCGCCTGGAAGCCGCCGGACTGGGCGTTCGGGCCGGTCTGGACCGTGATCTTCGCCCTCACCGCGACCGCCGGGGTGCTGGCCTGGACCGGCGATCCCGACCCGCCCGCCCGGGGGCGCTGCTCGCCGCCTACGGGGTGAACGGCGTGCTCAACATCGCCTGGAGCGTCCTGTTCTTCCGCTTCCGCCGGCCCGACTGGGCGCTGGCCGAGGTCGCGGCCCTGTGGCTGTCCATCGCCGCGCTGGTGCTGGTCACCGGCCGCGTCTCCGGTGCGGCCGGGCTCCTGAACCTGCCCTACCTCGCCTGGGTCAGCGTCGCCGCCTGCCTGAACCTGCGGATCGTGCGCCTCAACGCGCCCTTCGGGCAGCCCGCCTGATGGACGGGCTGTTCGCCGCCCTGTTCGCCTCCGGCCGGATCGTCGACGGGATCCTGCTGCTCGTCGCCGGGGAGGCGCTCCTCCTCGCATGGCTCTGCCGCCGGGGCGGCCCGTCACTGCCGGCCCTGCTGGCCAACCTCGCCTCCGGTGCCGCGCTGATGCTGGCCCTGCGGGCGGCGCTGGCGGGGTCCGGCTGGATCGCGGTCGCCGGCTTCCTGCTCGCCGGGCTCGTCGCGCATCTCGCCGATCTCGGTTTGCGGTTCCGGGCGGCCACGGCACAACGCCGCAGCCCGGCGCAGGCCGGAACATCGCCGCGAACGGCCGCGTTCACGCGCGTCACCTGATTGAAGAAACTCTAAAGTCCGTTCGGGAGAGGTTGCCATGAAGCGCACGAATGCCCGCCTCTCCGGCTGGGCCTCGACCCCGATCCTGGCAGGCCTGTTCCTGGCCGCGCCCGCCCTGGCACAGGACGGCTCCCCCGACCAGATCGAGCGCGGCAAGTACCTCGTGACCATGGGCGATTGCGCGGCCTGTCACACGGCGCCCGGCGGCAAGTACCTCGCCGGCAACTACGCGCTGAACATGCCCTTCGGCGTGATCATGACGCCCAATCTGACCCCCGACAAGGAGACCGGGCTCGGCGACTACGCCTATGCCGACTTCGAGAAGTCGTTCCGGCAGGGCTACAGCAAGCATGTCGGCTATCTGTACCCGGCCTTCCCGTTCGGCTGGTACACCAAGGTCACCGACGAGGACACCAAGGCGATCTGGGCCTACCTGCAGTCGATCCCGGCGGTGAGCGAGAAGCGCCAGGAGAGCCAGATCCCGTTCCCGTTCAGCGTGCGCACCGCGCTGGTGACGTGGCGGACCGCCTTCTTCACCGAGGAGCGCTTCAAGCCCGACCCCAACGCCAGCGCCGAGGTGAACCGCGGCGCCTACCTGGTCGAGGGGCTCGGCCACTGCGCCATGTGTCACAACGAGAACAAGATCGTCGGCAATTCGAGCTTCGCGGGCCGCTTCGGCGGCGGCGTGATCGACGGCTGGTACGCCCCCAACATCACCCCGGACGGTCACCAGGGCATCGGCGCCTGGACCGACGAGCAGGTGGTGACCTATCTCAAGACCGGCACCGCCCCGGGCAACCGGCCCGGCGTCGCCGCCGGCCCGATGCGCCAGACCATCATGGAATCCCTCTCCAAGGTGAAGGAGGAGGACCTGAAGGCCATGGTCGCCTACCTGCGCACCGTCCCGGCCAAGCAGACCTACAAGCCGAAGGATCTGGCGGTCTTCGACAAGGCGGATGCCCCCGGCGCCTCCACCTACCTCACCTACTGCTCGTCCTGTCACCAGCCCGACGGCAAGGGCATCGAGGGTGCGGTCCCGGCGCTCGCCGGCAACACCTCGGTGATGGCCGAGGGACCCGAGACGGTGCTGCGCGTGATCTATGGCGGCTTGGCCGCCCAGAGCGGGCTCGCCCCGATGGTGGCGATCGGCCAGCAGATGACCGATGTCGAGGTGCGAAACGTCACCGACTACATCCGCAATTCCTGGGGCAACAAGGCCCCGCCGGTGACCGGCGACAAGGCCTCCGACGCCCGGGCCGCCACCAAGACCATGCTGGCCGGCACCGCGCCCTGCGCGGAGATCGAGCAGGACAAGCTCAAGGCCGCCTTCGAGCGGATCGGGGTCGGCGCCACGCTCACGGGTCTGAAGCAGCAGGACTTCGTGACGACGCTGGTTCGGCTGGTGCCGCAGGTGAAGGCCGCCGACACGGGAGCCACCGACGACGACGTCGTCAACGCCCTGACCACGGCCTTCTGCAAGGTCGGCCGTGACGACCCGCAATACGCCAATCCGAGCTGGCCCGCGGTGATCGGCACCTTCTCCAACGTCGCCTACAGCCAGGTGAAGCATCCGGAGAAGCAAGCGGCGAACGTGCCGACCGCCACGACCCCGCCGGTCAAGAACTGAGGCGCCGCCGGTCCGTCCGGGCACCGCCGGACGGACCGTGCATCCGGGGGTCCGGGTCGAGTGCGCGGCCCCGGAATGACGGCGCGGACCCAGGGAACGGATAAAATCGTGTTTCGTTGGAGCCGGGTCGTGTCGACGTCACGCCCGGAGTGCCTGTGTCCAGCCTCGTCCGCATCCTGCTCGCGATCTTCTTCCCGCCGATCGCCGTGCTCGTCACCACAGGCTTCGGCCTGCAGTTCCTGCTCAACATCCTGCTGTGGATCCTCGGCTGGCTGCCGGGTACGGTCCACGCCCTGTGGCTGATGAACCGCGACCGGCCGCTGGTCTGAGCGGTCAGGGTTTCCTGGCCTCGGACTCGCCCTTCCGGAGGGCGGGCTTGGCGTCCGCCTTCGCGTCGCCCTTCCCGTCTGCCCTGCCCTCCACCTTGGCGGTCTTCACCGCGTGGGCCTTGGCGACCACCTTCGGCGCCACCTTCTCGGCGACGTGGGCGAGCTTCACCGGCTCGGGCACGACCGCGGCATCGACGGCCGGAGTCGCGGGCGCGGCCGGGGCCGGCTTGTCCTTGGGGAAGAGCTGGCCGAACAGCTTCTGGTAGCTGCTCGGGTCGCCGTCGGCATCCGCCACCGCGATCCGGGCGGGCTTGTCGGCGAGCGCCGCCGTGGTCTCGACCTGCGCGCCGGGCTCGACCCGATTCGCCATCAGCGTCGTCGACGCCGGCTTCGCGGGTTCCCGCAGCCCGCGGGCCTTGCCGTCGGCCTTCGCGGCCCGGGCCGGGGCCGCCGGCTCGGCGCCGGCCATCATCACCGCCTGGCCCTTCGGCCCGACCTCGATCTCCTGCGGACCGGCCGCCAGGGTCTCGGGGCGGCTCACGTCGCCGAGGTTGTGCCGGCCGTATTCCTTGACGTCGTAGGGCACCACCGTCTCGGTGCCGCCGAGGCTCGCGAAGGCGCTGGCGTTCTGCGGACGGAAGACGGGGTTCTGGCCGCCGTCCTGATAGACCACCCGCACCGCCGGCGTGCCCTTGGCGACGAGGTCTGCGACGGTGCGCTCGTCGCGTTCGCGTTTCTCGGCCACCAGGGGATCGACCTTCGGCTTGCACGAGCCGGCCGCCGCGTCTGCGCCGCCGAACACGTACTTGGTGCCGCACTGGCCGATTTTCGGCTCCTCGCCCAGGGCCTCGAAATAGTCCGACCCCTCCTTGAGGTTCTGCCAGAACCCGATGTTCGGGTCGTTGCGGAACTTGGCCATGTTCTGGGCCGTCATCCGGAACGGGTAGGACTGGAACTGGAAGCTGCGCTGGCCGCCGACGAAGGCCTCGCGGGCGATGGCGTAGATCTCCGCGATGGTGGCGTCGGTCATGGCGAAGCAGCCCGCCGACGAGCAGGTGCCATGCACCATCAGGTACTTGCCCGTACGTCCGTTGGCCCGGTCGACGGCATTCGGGAATCCGGTATCGAACGAGAGATAGTACGAAGAATTGGGATTCATCAGGCCCGGGGTGATCGTGTAGAAGCCCTCCGGCGCCTGCCGGTCGCCCTCCCGGCTCTTGGGGCCGAGCTGGCCGGACCAGCGGCAGATCGGGTAGGTCTTCAGCAGGGCGTAGCGGCCGTCGCCGCCCCGCTTCCAGACCTCCATCTCCGCCTCCTTCTTGTAGGCGCGGATCAGGATCGGGTCGGATTGCTGCATCCCCTTGGTCTGCATCAGGGCGACCGTCTGGGGGGCGATCGGCGCGAGGCTGCGCGCGCTCGGGCCGTTGATCCCGGAGCCGTCCTGGCAGGCGGCGAGCGACAGGGCCAGCAGGGACGCCGCCGCCAG
The DNA here is from genome assembly GCA_050632685.1 of Methylobacterium phyllosphaerae. GTDB lineage: Bacteria > Pseudomonadota > Alphaproteobacteria > Rhizobiales > Beijerinckiaceae > Methylobacterium > Methylobacterium phyllosphaerae_A. The sequence goes on along the minus strand of JBOEFT010000002.1, from coordinate 33,913 downwards.
CAGTCGCGCGGTCGCGAGACGCGCCGTCATGGGGAACCTCGATCGTCTTACGCGCGCCCGCGGGCCTTGCCGGCCGCGTCGGGTGCCACTCCCCAACCCAATAGGCTCGTTAAGCTTGCGCCTTCCTTACCGCAAGGACGCGGGCGCAACACTGCACCGCTTCCGAGCGGCACGAATCCCAGGATATTCATCGGAACGGGTCAAGGAAAAGCCCGAAACGCCCGTACCGAAGCCGCGACGTGGGGGATCGTCTGTATTCCGCCTGCCGCGAATGGCCGCCCGGTCAGCCGAACAGGACCGGCCGCCGCGCCGCCTCGGAGCGGATGATCGCCACCAGCGCGGCGTCGTCGGCCGGGTCGGCGAGCCGCAGGCCGACCGGCTCCGAGGGCGTGTGCACGGTGAGCCAGCGCAGGGTGGGCCGGAGGTCGGCCGCCTCGACCACCGCCACCGCCGGATGCCCGGTCTCGAGTTGCAGGAAGGTCAGATGGTTGCGGCTCGCCCGCTGCCCGAGCAGGTCGTCGATCGCCTCGATCACGTCCCGGGGCGTGTGGAGGTGGGTCATCATCCACAGGCGGTTGTCGGTACCCTTCGTGTCGAGCGCCGTGCGGATCCGGCGCACGCCCTCGGTCAGGAAGGCGTAATCCGCGTCGTTCGCCGCCGGGTCGTGGTGATTGAAGACGCATTCGAGCCCGTGCCGCTCGCGGTAGAGGCGGTGGCGCCCGCGCCAGATGTCGGGGCCGCGCCGCTCGGACTCCGGGATGCTCTCCAGCTGCGCGCGGTCGACGAGCGCGGAAAAGTCGTCGGCGAGGCAGTCCCGGGCCATGCCGGGCATCGAGAAGATCCAGTCCAGCGGCCCCGACCAGTGGCGCAGGTCGAGGGTCTTGAGCACGTGTGCCATCTGGCAGTTGCAGCCGAGCGACACGTGGTTGTGCCGGCCGGGCTCCCGGGCGTCGCGCCGGCCGAGCAGCCGCCCGATCGCGCCGAACAGGCCACCCGTCGCCCCGAGCTCGTTCACAGGCTCCGGCCGATCGCGAGAAATTTCTCCGCGCGCCGGTCACGGATCTCGTCGGCCTTGAGGCCGTCGAACTGGGCGAGGGACTCGGCGATGGCATCGCCGGCGGCCCGGATCGCAGCCTCGCGGTCGCGATGGGCGCCGCCGGTGGCCTCCGGGACGATCGCGTCGATGACGCCGAGGCGCAGCAGGTCCTGGGCGGTGATCTTCATGGCGGTGGCGGCGTCGGAGGCGCGGCCCTGGTCGCGCCACAGGATCGAGGCGGCGCCCTCCGGGGAGATCACCCCGTAGATCGCGTGCTCCAGCATCAGCACCCGGTTGGCGGTGGCCAGCGCGATGGCGCCCCCGAGCCGCCCTCCCCGATCACCAGCGCGACGTTGGGCACGCCCAGCGCGAGGCAGGCCTCGGTGGAGCGGGCGATGGCCTCGGCCTGGCCGCGCTCCTCCGCCTCGATGCCCGGATAGGCGCCCGCCGTATCCACGAAGGCGAGGACCGGCAGGCCGAACCGGTCGGCGGTCTCCATGAGACGCACCGCCTTGCGGTAGCCCTCGGGCCGGGCCATCCCGAAATCGTGGCGCAGCCGCGCCTCGGTGGTGGCCCCCTTCTCCTGGCCGAGCACAAGGACCGGCCGGCCGCGGAACCGGCCGAACCCGCCCAGGATCGCCGCGTCCTCGCCGAAGCTGCGGTCGCCGGCCAGCGGGGTGAACTCGGTGATGAGCCCGTCGCAATAATCCACGAAGTGCGGCCGCTGCGGGTGGCGGGCCACCTGGGTCTTCTGCCAGGGGTGAGATTGGCGTAGATCTCGGCGAGTGCCTGGCCGGCCTTGGCCTCGAGCCGGCCGACCTCCTCGGCGATGGAGACAGCGCCGTCGCGCGCGCCGACTGCCCGCAGCTCCTCGAGCTTGGCCTCCAGCTCGGCTACCGGCTTCTCGAAGTCGAGGTAGGTGCGCGTCACCGCCATCGTATTACAGGTCTTCCCGGGGTCCGCCGCGCGAGAGGCGGCGGGCGCGAGGTGTTGGCGATGGCGGGGATGGTGTCAACCGGCGGCATGGCGGGAGCGCCCCGCACCGGTGGCGGCTCAGGCCGTGTCCAGCTCTTCCCCGGCGATCCGGCGGCAATGCTCCAGGTAGCCGCGCTGGTGCGCGCCCATCAGGTCGGTGACCACGGACCAGAGCCAGCCGGGAGCGTCGGGGCCGGGACCCGGCGCCCGCACGGCGTCGATCCAGGCCCGGCGGTCGGCCTCGCCCATCTGGCGGCCGTGGGCCCGTCCCAGGATGGCGGCGAGGTGGCGGGAGACGCGGACCGCCTCGCCGCGGGAGAACTGCTCGGCGTCGATCTTGAGATCCTGGGGCAGCAGCTCGCGGACCGTGACGGGCGTGCCACCGAGGTGGTCCCCGACGTGGCCGGCGACCATCCGGTCGCCCAGGTTGGGCGACAGCGCCCGCGCCCCCGCGACGACGCGCGCGGCGTGGTCGGACGGCACCGCGATCCCGGCGGCGGCCGGCGCGAGGTGCGGCACCGCCTCCTTGATGTCGAGCAGGGCGAGCTGCGGGCGGTCGCCGCCCAGGACCTCCACGAGGGCGGCGTAGCGCAGGCGCCCGAGGGAGCTGCAGCCCTTGATCCAGTAGGCGGCGTCGAGCAGCCGGATCTCGGCGTCGTCGGCCGCGCTGCCGAGGGCCAGGACGAGGCGTCGGATCTCCGGGGCGCGGATCAGCCCCGTCAGAGATTCCTGCTCGTCGGCGTCGAGGTCGAAGAACCGGCTGCCCCGCGGGAGCCGGGCGGCCTTGCCCTTCAGGCGCTCGCGCGAGAGGTGGCGCCAGCGCCGGCCGAGCGCCCGCCGCTTCGTCGTGGCGACGATCTCGGATGGTTCGACGCCCTGCTCGGCGCCCTCGGGATCGGCGATCCCGTCGGCGTAGCCGTCCGCCATGGCGTCCATCATCCGGGCAGTGACGATGCCCGGCAGGGTCGCGTTGAGCGCCGCGGTGACCAGGGAGAGCGCGAGCCGGACGAGGTCGAAGGCCGGGTTCGCCACCACGGTCTGGTCGAGGTCGCGGATCTGGATGTCGATCCCGCCGTCCGGGCCGGCGAGCGCCCCGAGATTGCCGAGATGCGCGTCGCCGCAGATCCAGACCGGCGGCCCCTCGGGCAGGGTGCCGGCCGGCATCCCGGCGAGCAGCTCGTAGAACCGCGCCGTGCTGCCGCGGACATAGGCGTGCGGCGAGGAGGCGATCTTGCACAGGCGGCGGTGGTTGAGGACGCTCGCGTCGCGGCCGGATCTTGCCGGCACCTGCATGTCCATGGGTTCCGTCCGATCCCGCGCCCCGCTCCGCCGCCCGCGACGGGCCGGCCGTCTCCGATAACACGGCGAGGCCGGCAAGTTCATCCGCGCGCGCGAAGGCGCGTATTGCTCATCCGCGCGCGCGGGGGCGCGTATTGACGCGGGGCGCGGCTGTCAGGCGGCCTGCAACTCGACGCGGTTCCGCCCCGCCGCCTTGGCCCGGTAGAGGGCGAGGTCGGCACGCCGCAGCATGTCGCCGGGACCAAGATCCTCGCCGTGGCGCACGGCGACGCCGATCGAGACGGTCACCGGGACCGTCCGGGTGGCGGCCTGCACCGAGAACGGCACCGCCTCGACCCGCTCGCGGATGCGCTCGGCGATGCTCTGCGCCTCGACCAGCCCCGCCTCTGGCAGGATCACCACCACCTCCTCGCCGCCGAAGCGTGCCACGATGTCGATCGGCCGCGGTGCTGGCGGACGCGCTCGGCGAAGCCGCGCAGGACCTCGTCGCCGGCCTCGTGGCCGAAGCTGTCGTTGATGCCCTTGAAGTGGTCGATGTCGAGGATCAGCACGGCGAGATGTGCCCGACGCGTGGCCTCGTCGCCGAACAGCGCGCCGAGATGGTTGTCGAGGTAGCGCCGGTTGTGCAGCCCGGTCAGCGCATCGGTCACGGCCATCTGCAGCGAGGCCTGCATCGCCCCCCGCAGCGCATCCGTGAAGCGCTTGCGCTTCACCTGGGTGCGGACCCGGGCCATCAGCTCGTTGCGGTCGACGGGGCGCATCAGGAAGTCGTGCACGCCGAAATCGAGACCGCGGACCACCCGGGCGCGGTCATGTTCCTCGGCGATCATGATCAGCGGCATCGCCCGGGTCCGATCCAGGGACCGGAGCTGGCCACACAGGCGCAGCCCGTCGAACTCCGCGAGGTCGAGGCTCACCAGGGCGAGGTCGAACGCCTCCTCGGCGGCGCGGCGCAGGGCCTCGTGCGGGTCGGTCTCGACCGTGACCGTGGTGCTGGCGCAGGGCGCCGGCGAGGCGCTCGGCCGAGCCGGGGCGGTCCTCGATCAGCAGGATCCGGGCATCGAGGCCGGTCTCGGCGGTGGCCAGCGCCAGGGGGTCGCCGATGCCGAATTCCCGCGAGGCCAGCGCGCGCTGGCGCAACTCGTCCGTCACCGCCTTGAGGCGCACGAGGCTGCGCACCCGGGTGAACAGGGCGGTGTCGTCCACGGGCTTGGTCAGGAAGTCGTCGGCCCCGGCGTCGAGGCCGCGCAGGCGATCCGCCGGCTGGTCGAGGGCCGTGACCATCACCACCGGGATGTGGGCCGTGAGGGGGTTGTTCTTGAGGTGCCGGCAGACCTCGAACCCGTCCATGCCGGGCATCATCACGTCGAGCAGGACGAGGTCGCAGAGGCCCTTCTCGCAGATCGCGATCGCGTCCCGACCGTTCATGGCGGCGAGCGTGTCGAAATATTCCAGCCCGAGCTTCGTTTCCAGAAGCCGCACGTTCGGGAACAGGTCGTCGACGATCAGGACACGGGCCGACATGCTTCCTCGTAAGGGCGCGGTGGAGCGGCCCGGACCGGGCACCATGTGCCGTGGGAACCCACCGCCGGGCAGCCGCATCGGCTCAAGCGGGCAGGACGGGACGGACGATTGAACCGCTCACCCGACCCGGCGCGGTCGGAGGTTCGGTTCAACGGCACGCCTCGCCGGCGTCATCGCGGTTCAAGATACGCCCGGAACCGTTGCCAAAAACTTCGCGACCGAGATGGGCTTCGACAGGTAGGCCTCGCAGCCGCCTTCGCGGATCCGCTCTTCGTCGCCCTTCATGGCGAAGGCCGTGATGGCGATGACCGGAATGCTTCTTGAGGTCGTCGTCCTCCTTGAGCCATTTCGTCACCTCGAGGCCGGAGACCTCGGGGAGCTGGATGTCCATGAGGATCAGGTCGGGATGATGCGCGCGCGCCAGCTCGATCGCCTCGATGCCGTGGGCGGTCTTCAGGGTCGCGTAGCCGTTCGCCTCAAGGAGATCGTTGAACAGCTTCATGTTCAACTCGTTGTCCTCGACGATCAGCACCGTCTTCTTCATGATCCGATGTCCCGGTGCGCGCCGATCATGATTAGCGGGCCGTGAAGCCCCTCCGTCACCTTTGTAGCGTTCACATGTTGATGAATGGCAAACCTCTTCAAGGGGATGAGTCCGCCGAACGGCTCGCCCTGGACGTTCTTTTGTGGATCACGGCGGCGGAGGACCGGCTCCTGCCCTTCCTGGCGGCGAGCGGGCTCAGCCCCGAGACCCTGCGCGCGAGCGTCGGCGAGCCCGCCTTCCTGGTGGGGGTCCTCGACCACGTGATGGGCGACGAGAACGTCCTCCCCGCCTGCGCGGGCGCCCTCGGGGTCAAGCCGGAGCGGATCGCCGCGGCCTGGCACCGGCTGTCGCCGCGACCGGACGACGAATGGGCGTGAGTCGCCGCGGTCCCGCGCGCCCTCAGGGCGTGCAGCCCTTGCCGGCCTCCTTCGCGCCGGGCCGCCCCGCTTGCGCGTCGATGTCGAGGGCGCTCATGTCGCCCAGGATGGCGAAGTCGCCGTAATCGAGCTTGAGCGCGCCGCTGACGCCGTTCTCGTAGAGGTCGAAGCCGAGGGTGTAGATCGGCGTCCGCTCCCCGGCGCCCTCGGTGTAGTAGCTGAGGCGCACCGGCCAGTGCGGCATGCCGGCGAGCGCCCCGTCGCGCAGGGGCTTGTCCCGGGACGAATCCTTCGCCGGCGCCGGGCCGGTCTCCGTATGACCGATCACCGCGAAGGTGTCGTAGATCTTCCGGCCGTCGTCGGAGCCGTCGAAGACCTTGACCGAGAGGGTCGACTGGCCCGCCCGCGCCGTCTCGATCAGGCGACGCATGTGCTCGCTCGGGAACAGCACCGGGCCGTCCACGGTGAACGGCTTCGGGCCGCCCTTCAGCTTCACCGTCACGGCGTCGCCCTGCTCGGAGGCGGTCCCGTCCACGGGGCGGCGGGCTTGTTGTTGGTGAGCGTCGTCGTCTTGAACCGGAACTCGCGCCCCTGCCCGCCCTCGAAGGTGGTGCTGCGCATGTCGGACAGGCGCGTGCCGGTCTCGCCGGAGGACAGTTCCGTCACCTGCCGGGTCAGCATCGTGTAGCCGCGGCAGGCATCGCCCCGGAAGTCGATGACGATGCGGCCGCGGGCGCTCTCCACCGAGCGCGTGCCGCCCCCTCGGCGAGGGACAGGTCGTAGACCGCCCGGTGATTGGCCAGGACGATCTCGGGTGCCGGGGCGGAGGCCTGCGGCTTGGCCTCCGGCTCGGGCGCGGCGGGCGGGGCCGCCCGGGCGCCCCAGGCGGAGACGACGAGACTGGCCGTCAGGAGATGCAGGAGGCGCAGGCGCATGGACAACCTCGGTTCAGCCCGCCGCAGATAGCAGGCTGTGGGAATCGGGCAACGTGTGCACGGCGCGGGGAGCGCCGCCGCGGGGCCGGGCCTACCGGTAGCCCTCCGCCTGCAGGGCGAACAGCTCGGCGTAGCGCCCGCCTCGCGCCATCAGGGCGGCGTGGCTCCCCTCCTCCAGAAGCCGGCCACCCTCCAGGACCAGGATGCGGTCGGCCATGCGCACCGTGGAGAACCGGTGCGAGATCAGCACCGCCGTCCGTCCCGCCGACAGCTCCCGGAACCGCGCGAAGACGTCGTGCTCGGCCCGGGCATCGAGGGCCGCCGTCGGCTCGTCGAGGATCAGGATGTCGGCCTCGCGCATGTAGGCCCGGGACAGCGCGACCTTCTGCCACTCGCCCCCCGACAGGTCGAGGCCGCCCGCGAAGCGCTTGCCCAACGGCTGGGCGTAGCCCTCGGGCAGGCGCGCGATCACCGGGGCGGCGAGCCCCCGGACCGCCGCGGCCGCGATGCGGCCGGCATCCCCGGCGGCCTCGATGCGGCCGACCGCGACGTTCTCGCCCGCGGTGAGATCGAACCGGACGAAATCCTGGAAGATCGCCCCGATCCGCGCCCTCAGCGCTTCGAGGTCGTAGGCCGGGAGCGGCACCCCGTCGAGGAGCACGCGGCCCTCGTGCGGGTCGTAGAGCCGGGTCATCAGCTTGACGATCGTGGTCTTGCCGGCGCCGTTGCCACCGACCAGCGCCACGGTCTCGCCGGCCCGCACCGCGAAGGACAGGCCGCGCAGCGCCCAGGTCTCCGTGCCGGGATAGCGGTAGCCGACCCCCTCGAAGACCAGCCCCTCGCGGATCGGATCCGGCACCGGTACGGGCCGCGCCGGAGAGCGGATCTGTGGCCGGATCGCGAAGAAGGAGTAGAAATCGTCGAGATACTGGGCCTGTCCGGTGATCTGGGTCACCCCGAGGAGCAGGCCCTCCAGGCCGCCGCGCAGGCGTTGGAAGGCGCCGGCCAGGAAGGCGAGGTCGCCCACCGAGAACCCGCCCGCCACCGTCCGCCAGACGATCACCGCGTAGGCGGCGTAGTAGGCGAGGGTTCCGAGGCTCGCGAAGGCGAAGCCCCAGCCGGCCCGGGCGGTGGCGAGACCGCGGTTCTCGGCGAGCAGCCGGTGCGCCGCCGTCCCGTAGAGGTCGGTCAGGTAATCCGAGAGGCCGAAGAGCTTGATCTCCTTGGCGGTCTCGACGCTGGCGCCGAGGTAGCGCAGATAGTCGATCCGTCGGCGCTCCGGGCTGCGGATCCAGGCGAGGCGGTAGCCGGCCTTCGTGAAATGCCACTCGTTAAGGACCGCCGGCACCAGGGCGGCGGCGATCAGCACCACCAGCCAAGGGGTGAAGGCCGCCACGCCGGCCGCCAGGGTGGCGAGGGTCAGGAGCCCCTGCGCCTGGCCGAACACCGTGCCGATGAGACCGGTTCGGCCGCTGACCTGCCGCCGCGCGCGCTCCAGCCGGTCCTGCTGGGCGCTGTCCTCGAACTGCGCAAGGTCCAGGGCCGCGGCATGCGCCATCAGCCGCAAGGAGGCGGCGTTGGCGTAGAGGTCGCCGATCAGGGTCTCGGTGAGGGCCGCGAGGCGGCCGGTGAGGTCCGAGACCAGGGCGAGGCCGAATTCGGCCAGAACCAGCCCGGCGAGCCGCGCCCGGCCGGGATCGGCGAGCCAGTCCGCCGGCCCTGTTCCCGGGACCGGCCGGGCGTGCTCGGCCACGATCCCGTCGAGGATCAGCTTGGCGAGATACAGCATCAGGACCGGCAGGCAGGCCGCCACGAGGCGCAGGGACAGGCTCGCCGCGAGCAGGCGCGGGCTGGCGGCGGCGATCTCCCGGAACAGGGTCGGCAGGTAGCGCAGGGCTCCGAGGCGCTCGCTCAGGCGCTCACGGGCTTCCCCACCGAGACGCGGTGCCCGCTCCGTCATCCCCTGGGGATTTCCCGCCGGATGTCGGGGGCCGGTTGGACGTCACGCAAAGACAGCATTAACTGTAGCGGCATTTAGTTTTAATCCTCGTCGAGTGGTGCGTGCTCAGCGGTCCTGCAATCCTCAGAATTTCGGTCTTGCTCATCATTGCCGGCATACTCGCGGCGGTGGTGCAATTCCTGTTGCCTGGCTCGATGCCCGGGCCGGCGACCCGGCCCGTCCCATCGACGGCTCCGGCGGCCCCTTTGCCGCCGACCGTGCGACCGGTGGAGCCGCCGCCGTCCCCGCCACCGCTCGCGCCTGACCCGCCCGCTCGCGAGCCGGCGGCCCCGGTCCGGACCATCCAGCCCCCCGCCAGCCCGGCTCAGATGCCGTCCGACACCCTGGCCGCTCCCGACGTTCCGTCGGCCCCGCCGGAGACGCAGGCTCAGCCGGAGGGCGCGGAATCGGCCGGTCAGGCCGAGGTCGACAGGGCGGAGGACAGCGCCGGCCCCCGGGCCTTGGCGGTGGTCGATCTGAACACCGCCTCGGTGGCGGAGCTGAACCGCCTTCGGGGCGGGGGCGCCATCGGCCGGGCGATCATCGCCAAGCGCCCCTATGCGTCGGTGGATCAACTGCTGTCGAAGCGGGTGCTCAGCCGGACGGTGTACGAGCGGATCAAGGATCAGGTGACGGTGCGGTGAGGCGGTGGCGGACCCTTCCTCCGCCGGTCTACCGTTCGCCGGACGCCTTTCTCGAACGGGCCGGCCTGGGACCCAGTCCGCGCGACGGCGGACGCCGGTCTCAACGTCCGGACGGCCTCGCCCCTGCCCGTGCCCGGCCGCTCCGGCTCCCGCTGATCCGCGCGGGCAACGCCGCCCCGCTCACCGACGTCGAGGCCCGGTGACGCTTCGGTGGCGGAACGAAGGCTCGACCGAGGCCTGAGCCGCCTTCAGAGCTTCGTCCCGAAGATCTCCGCCACCTGCGGGATGTCCTTGTCGCCGCGGCCGCAGAGATTGATCACCATCAAGTGGTCGGTCGGGCGCTGCGGGGCCAGATCGATCACCCGGGCCAGCGCGTGGGCGGGTTCCAGGGCTGGGATGATGCCCTCCAGCATCGAGCAGAGCTTGAACGCCTCGAGGGCTTCCGTGTCCGTCGCCGAGATGTAGGTGACCCGGCCCGACCTCGTGCAGCCACGCGTGCTCCGGCCCGATGCCGGGATAGTCGAGCCCGGCCGAGATCGAGTGCGCGTCAGCGATCTGCCCGTCCGCATCCATCAGAAGGTAGGTGCGGTTGCCGTGCAGAACCCCGGGCTTGCCGCCGGTCAGCGAGGCCGCGTGCAGGCCGGAATGAACCCCGTGCCCCGCCGCCTCGACCCCGAAGATCTCGACCTCGCGGTCGTCCAGGAACGGGTGGAACAGGCCCATGGCGTTGGAGCCGCCGCCGATGCAGGCGACCAGCGAATCCGGGAGGCGGCCCTCCTGGGCGATCATCTGCTCCCGGGTCTCGCGCCCGATCACCGACTGGAAGTCGCGCACCATGGCCGGATACGGGTGCGGCCCGGCGACGGTCCCGATGCAGTAGAAGGTGTCGGCGACGTTGGTGACCCAGTCGCGCAGGGCCTCGTTCATCGCGTCCTTGAGGGTCTTGGTGCCGGATTCCACCGGGATCACCTCGGCGCCGAGCATCTTCATCCGGAAGACGTTGGGGGCCTGCCGGGCGACGTCGACCGCGCCCATGTAGACGACGCATTTGAGGCCGAAGCGCGCGCAGAGCGTCGCGGTGGCGACGCCGTGCTGGCCGGCGCCGGTCTCGGCGATGATCCGCGGCTTGCCCATGCGGCGGGCCAGCAGGATCTGGCCCAGCACGTTGTTCACCTTGTGGGAGCCGGTATGATTCAGCTCCTCGCGCTTGAAATAGACCTTGGCGCCCTGCCCGGCCGGCGCCTTGGCGCGCAGGTGCTCGGTCAGGCGCTCGGCGTAGTAGAGCGGGCTCGGCCGGCCGATATAGTGGGTGCCGTAGCTGGCCATGTCGGCCGCGAAGGCCGGGTCGACCTTGGCGGCCTCGTAGGCGGCCTCCAGCTCCAGGATCAGCGGCATCAGCGTCTCGGCGACGAACCGGCCGCCGAAGATGCCGAAGCGGCCGCGCTCGTCGGGGCCGGTACGGAAGGAGTTCGGTTCGGGGGCGATGGTCACGGGACGGATCCTGCGCGCGCGGAGGTCAATCTGTTGCCGGTGCGTAGACCCATGCGGGCGTGACCGCAATGCGGCGTGCCGCCCGCGTAACCGGATCGGGCCACGGGGCGAACCCCGTATTGGTTTCCGGCAGGAGGACAGAATGGCTCGTCGCGATCGGATCCGCCCGCTCCTCGGGGCCGTCCTCGGGCTCGGCCTCGCCGGCGCGCTGCTGCTGCCGCGCCTGCCGGCCTTTGCCGAGGAGGCGCCCCGGCGCCTGCCGGAGGCCGCCACCCGGGCCGGCGAGGCGCCGGGCTCGCGCGTGGCGGTGTTCGCCGGGGGCTGCTTCTGGGGCGTCCAAGGGGTGTTCCAGCACGTCCGGGGGTGAGCCAGGCGGTCTCGGGCTATGCGGGCGGCACCCGCGCGGATGCCGATTACCGGACGGTGAGCGGCGGCGGGACCGGCCATGCCGAGGCCGTGGCGGTCACCTACGACCCGGCCGCGATCCGCTACGACGACCTGCTGCGGATCTTCTTCTCGGTGGCGCTGGACCCGACGCAGGTGGACCGCCAGGGACCCGATACCGGGCGGCAGTATCGCTCGGCGCTGTTCCCTCAGGATGCCGAGCAGGCGCGGGTGGCGCAGGCCTACATCGCCCAGCTCGACGCGGCCAAGGTTTATGCCCGACCGGTCGCGACCCGGATCGAGTCCGGGGCGGCCTTCTACCCGGCGGAGAGCTACCACCAGGATTTCATGGCGCTGCACCCGGGGCACCCCTACATCGCCGCCAACGACGCGCCGAAGCTGGAGGCGCTGCGCGCCCTGTTCCCGGAGCGAACGGCGGCGCGGCCGGTGCTGGTCAACCGGCCGCCGGCCTGAGCGCTCTCACCGTCATCACGAGCGCAGCGAAGTGACCCAGGGCAGCGCGACAGCCTTGAGCGTGGCGCCACCCTGGATTGCTTCGCGGCGCTCGCAAGGACGACGGTGCGCGCATCGCGAGCCGTCCAGACTTCCCTACTCTTCCGGCGGCCGCGGCCGGCCGAAATCCGGGGCTGCGGTCTCTTGGCCCTGCGCGACGATGCTGCGCCGGATCGCCCGGGTGCGGGTGAACATGGCGTGCAGGGCATCGCCGTCGCCCCAGCGCACCGCCTTGGCCAGCGCCGACAGGTCCTCGTTGAACCGCCCGAGCATCTCCAGCACCGCCTCGCGGTTGTTAAGGAAGATGTCCCGCCACATGGTCGGGTCGGAGGCGGCGATGCGGGTGAAATCGCGGAATCCGCTCGCCGAGAACTTGATCACCTCGGATTGCGTCGCCGCTTCGAGGTCGGCCGCGGTGCCGACGATGTTGTAGGCGATCAGGTGCGGCAGGTGGCTGGTGATCGCCAGCACGTGGTCGTGGTGCTCGGCGCTCATCGCCTCGACATTCGCGCCCATGCCTTCCCACAGTGCACGGACCCGCTCCACGGCTGCCGGGTCCGTGCCCTCGGGCGGGGTCAGGATGCACCAGCGGCCGTTGAACAGGGTCGCGAAGCCGGCATCCGGACCCGAGAACTCCGTTCCGGCGATCGGGTGGCCGGGAACGAGGGCGACACCCTCGGGCAGGTGTGGCCGGATCGCCGCCACCACGGCGCCCTTCACCGAGCCGACATCCGACACGATGGCGCCGGGCTTGAGATGCGGTGCCATCTCGGCGGCCGCGTCCCCGATGGCGCCCACCGGCACGCACAGGATCACGAGGTCGGTGCCGGCCGCGCCCTCGGCCGGGTCGCCGGTGATGACGTCGGCGATCCCGAGTTCGCGCACCCGTTCGCGCACCGCCGCGTCGCGGTCGACGGCCACCACCGTGCGGGCGAGGCCGTAGCGCCGCGCCGCCCGGGCGATCGAGGAGCCGATCAGGCCGAGGCCGACGATGGCCAGGCGCTCGACCACGGGCTCGGCCCTGGGCGTCTCAGGCATGATGGCCCCGCACGAAGTCGCCGAGCGCCGCCAGGAAGGCTTCGTTCGCCTCGGCGCCCGCCACCGTCACCCGCAGGGCGTTCGGCAGGCCGTAGGCGGTGACACGCCGGGTGATCAGGCCGCGCTCGGTGAGGAAGGCGTCGGCGTCGGCGGCCGTGCGGCCCGGCGCGTCGGGGAAGTGGATCAGCACGAAGTTCGCCACGCTCGGCGTGACGGTGAGCCCGAGCGACCGGGCGCCCTCGGTGAGCTTCGGCAGCCACGCGGCGTTGTGGGCGGCGGCCGCCGCCATGTGCGCCTCGTCGCCGATGGCGGCCGAACCCGCGGCGATCGCCGGGCCCGAGACGTTGAACGGGCCGCGGATCCGGTTGACCGCGTCCACCACGTGGGACGGCGCCACCATCCAGCCGATCCGCACGGCGGCGAGCCCGTGGATCTTCGAGAAGGTGCGGGTCATCACGACGTTCTCGGATTCCAGCGCCAGCTCGAGCCCGGCCGAGTAGTCGTTGGCTCGGACGTACTCGGCGTAGGCGCCGTCGATCACCAGGAGCACGTGCGGCGGCAGGCCGGCATGCAGCCGGCGGATCTCGTCGAAGGGCAGGTAGGTGCCGGTCGGGTTGTTGGGGTTGGTGACGTAGACGATCCGCGTCCGGTCCGTGACCCTGGCCAGGATCGCGTCGACATCGACCGTGAGGTCGCGCTCGGGCGCCACCACGGGCTCGCCCCCGAGGCCAGGATGGCGATGCGGTACACGAGAAAGCCGTGCTCGGAATAGATGCCCTCGGTACCCGGCCCGCCATACGCGTAGGCGAGCAGGGAGAGCAGCTCGTCCGAGCCCGCGCCGCAGACGATCCGCTCGGGATCGAGACCGTAGCGCCTGGCGATGGCGGTGCGCAGCGCCGTGGCACGGCCGTCCGGATAGGTCTCCAGCTTGGCGGTCGCCTCGTGGAGCGCGGCGAGCGCCGCCGGGCTCGGGCCGAGCGGCGTCTCGTTCGACGAGAGCTTGTAGACCTTGCCGCCGCCGGGCCGCCCGCTCTTGCCGGGCACGTAGGTGTCGATCGCCAGGACGCCGGGGCGCGGTTCCGGACGGGCGGGTCGGGGGGCGGACATGGGAGGCGACTCGGGATGCGCGGGCTGGAGGACTTGCGCGCCCGTCTACAACATTTCCCGTGCCGGTGAACCCGGCCCTCCGCGGCGTCGGTCATGGCCCTTGCCGCCGCGTCGCCCTACCTCTTGGGGGCTACGCATCGGCCTGCGACAAGGAGAGCACCATGCCCCTCGAACGCTATCTGGACGGCGGCGCCCATATCCTGCCCGCCGACGAAACCCTGATCCGCTTCGCCATGACGAACGGCCAGCGGGTGATCGGGATCGACGTGCCGATCCCCGTCCTGCGCCAGCGCTTCCCGGGCGGACCCGACCTCGCCCCCTCGACCTGTTCGCCCGCAACCAAGCGGCGATCGAGGCCGCCGCGAGCCGCGCCTACGACCGGACCGAGACGCCGAACGACCTGCTCGACATGGGACCGGAGGATTTCGACTCGCAGCCAGCCTCGACCAAGCTCTGAGGCCGAGGATCCATCCGCGGCAAAACCGCGACGCGCAAATGTCGCGGGGCACTCGCCACGTTTCGGCCTGTTGATCCGGGAGAAGAGGGGCGCGTCGGGCGTGCCGCGCCCCACAGCGCCTGGATGGATCGACGATGCCCGGTGACCTGATCCCCTGCAGCCTGTTCCTGATTGGGATCCTCATGTCAGTCGCTGCGGATTGCCGCCTGCGCCGCGTCGAAGCCGCGCCCTGGGCCAACGGCTGCATCACGGCCGCCGGCGCGGCCCTGGTCTTCGCGGCCTGCGCGACCGCGATGCGCTGAGGAACATCGGCCTCTGGCCCGGCTTTTCCAGCGGGAAGCGGGCGCCGCCCCAGGGTGCGCGGTCGGCTGGACGAGGTGGTGATGGTTTCGTTTCAGGCGCTGATCGGCTGCGGGCTCGTTCTCGCCGGGATCCTGATCGAGAGCGCGGCGAGCCGGCATTGGCGCGGCGGGATCCGCGCCGACCGGCTCGATGCCCGGGCCGCGCTCGCGCTGGGCCTGCCGGCGCTGGGGCTGGCCGTGATGGCGGCACCAATCGCGTAAGCGCAGGCGGCAAGGCGGCGGCTCGATCCCGTGCGCACCGCCGCCCGCGGCGGGTGATCGGAGACCTTCGCCGTCGCAGCGACATCCCGCGCGGGAGATGCCCGATGCGTGCCGTGTTGGACCTCGTTCCGGACGGTGCCGCGGGCTCGCTCGAACTGCCTTGGCCGCGAACGAAACACGCTCCGACCGGCACATCGGCGGCCGTCCTTCGAGCGGCCACATCCGGTCTCTCCGATGGGCGCGACCCGGACTGAGCAGCTGCTTGCGCACGGCGTCGGACGCGGCCCGACGGGCCTCACCCCTCTGCGCGCGTTGACGCTTGGCGTCGGGCGCATTACCTCCGGAGCCTGCTGGCCGCGTCGGGCGAGTGCGGCGCGTCAGGCGGCACCCTGCTCTCCCGGTTCGGATCCGATCGGATACACGGTCGTCAAGACCCGCCATGGACACCCAACCGGACACGGCTCTGCGGCCGGACCCGATCGACGAGCCGTCGCGGCGCGCCTCCGAGCGCTCCCAGGCGCTCGACCCGAAGAGCCCGGTGGCGTGTTTCGCCGCGGACACGCCGCTGCTCACGGATGCGGGCGTCGAGCTCGCGCCCTTCCAGATCGCCTACCAGACCGCCGGCACCCTCAACGCCGCCCGTTCGAACGCGGTGCTGATCTGTCACGCGCTCACCGGCGACCAGTACTTCGCCCACACCCATCCGGTGACCGGCAAGCCGGGCTGGTGGGAGACGCTGGTCGGCCCCGGCAAGCCGATCGACACGGACCGCTACTTCGTCGTCTGCTCGAACGTCATCGGTTCCTGCATGGGCTCCACCGGCCCGGCCTCGATCGACCCGGCGACGGGGCGGCCCTATGGCTTGAACTTCCCGCTGGTGACGATCCGCGACATGGTCCGCGCCCAGGCGATGCTGCTGGAGCGCCTCGGCATCCAGAACCTGTTCCTGTGCATCGGCGGCTCGATGGGCGGGATGCAGGTGCTGCAATGGGCGGCGCTCTACCCCGAGCGCGTCTTCGCCGCGATGCCGATCGCCACCGGTGCCCGCCACTCCGCGCAGAACATCGCCTTCCACGAGGTCGGCCGGCAGGCGATCATGGCCGATCCCGCATGGGCGGACGGGCGCTACCTCGAGGCGGGCACGCGGCCCGCCAAGGGCCTGGGCGTCGCCCGGATGGGCGCGCACATCACCTATCTCTCCGAGCCGGCGCTGCACCGGAAGTTCGGCCGCCGCTTCCAGGGCGGCTCGGCGCCGACCTTCTCGTTCAACGCCGACTTCCAGATCGAGAGCTACCTGCGCCACCAGGGCCTGAGCTTCGTCGAACGGTTCGACGCCAACGCCTATCTCTATCTCACCCGGGCCATGGACTATTTCGACCTCGCCGAAGACCATGGCGGCGTGCTGGCCAACGCGTTCCGGGGCACCAAGACCCGCTTCTGCGTGATCTCGTTCACGTCGGACTGGCTGTTCCCGACCCGCGACTCGCGGGCGATCGTCCACGCGCTGAACGCCGCCGCGGCGCCGGTGGCCTTCGTGGAGGTCGAGAGCGACAAGGGCCACGACGCCTTCCTCCTCGACGAGCCGGCGATGTTCTCCGCCGCCCGCGGCTTCATCGACGCCGCCGCACGGCGCGCGGGCTGTGAGTGGCCGGCCGGGCAAGATGACGTTCGGCAAGATGCCCCTGGGCAAGGCTGCGCACCGGACCCCCTGGGAACGGGCCGACACCCTGCCCCACGCGGTCGGGGGCGGCGGCGACCGGGTCGACCACATCGTGGTCCTCGGTCTCGTGCCGGCCGGCGCCCGGGTCCTCGACATCGGCTGCGGTGACGGCTCCCTGCTGGCACTGCTGCGCGACCGGCGCGGCATCGACGGGCGCGGGATCGAATTGTCCCGCGAGGGCGTCAACGCCTGCCTCGCCCGCGGCCTGTCGGTGATCCAGGGCGACGCCGACACCGACCTCGCCAATTACCCGGACGGCGCCTTCGACGTGGTGGTCCTGTCCCAGACCATCCAGGCGACCCGCAATCCCCGTGTGGTGCTGGAGCACCTCCTGCGCATCGGCCGGCAGGTGATCATCTCGTTCCCGAATTTCGGGCACTGGCGCGTGCGCTCCGAGCTGGCCTTCCGCGGACGCATGCCGGTCACCGAGATCATGCCGGATGCGTGGTGGGAGACACCCAACATCCACCATTGCACGATCCGCGATTTCGTCGGCCTCTGCCGCCTGATCGGCGCCCGGATCGAGCACGCCACGGCCCTGGACGCCCGCGGCCGGCCGATGCGGTTCTCGATGCCGTGGTGGGTCTGGAACCTGTTCGGCGCACAGGGGGTGTTCCTGCTCCGGCGCGCGGACGCGGAGGCCAAGCGCTAGAGCCGTTACCGAAGGCATCGTAACGGTTTGGAGGGACGGCGTTTCCGGTCGAGATAACCGCGCCAGGCCCCCTCTCCCGTGCGGGAGAGGGTTGGGGTGAGGGACAGGACGCGTCCCGATCGAGCGCGCCATCGCCGCTGGGTCCGAGTGAGCCTCGTCTGGACGGACCTGATCCCTCACCCTGTCCCTCTCCCGACGGATCTCGGGCCTGCCCGAGATCCGCGCTAAGGCACCCAAGTCGGGCAAGCCCGACTTGGGTGGAGAGGGGACTCGCGCCTTGTGCGGCGCGGGTCGGCTATCGCCCCAATCCCAACCCGGTCGGGAACGGCGCTAGGCCGCGCCGCCTCAGCCGGTGGGGGAACATCGTCGTCCTTCGGGGCCGCGCACCTCCGGTGCTCGTGTCGAGATCGAACCGAAGCCCCCTCGCCGCGCCATCCCGGGGTCGGCGCGGCGAAGCGTGGGATCCGGGCTTGCCGCGGCGTCCTGTCCGGTGCGGACGGCGTTGCGCGATCCTCCGCCTCCGGAGCCGTCGGCTCCGAACGGTCACGCCGGGGCCGGCATCCGCGTCAGGCATGTCCTGAAATAGAGCAGAAACGCAGCTTGGCTATTTCTGGTCGCGCTCCCGTGATCGGACCGTGATTACGGATTTGGCAGGCTCTTTCCCGAGACATCCGCGTCCTTGAGGGAGGCGTGGACTGTGCTCTGCTGGACTGAGATCTGGCCGCCATCACGCAGTCCAGCGAGGTCGACAGCACAGGTGCGCCGCGCGATCGTCCATATCGGCATGCCGCGAACCGGCTCGACCTCGTTCCAGGAGGTTCTGACCCGCCTCAGGCCGCGGCTCGACTCCGCCGGGATCTGCTACCCGGCGCTCGCGCCCCCCGGATCCCCGGGGAGCGACGACGTCAACCACTTCCGGCTCGGCCAGGCCCTGGACCGCCGCCGCCCCGCCGCGGAGCGCCGCGACGCCCTCGCACGCCTCGATGGGATCCTCGGCACCACCCGGGCGGACACGCTGCTCCTGTCCTACGAGGACTTCTCCGTGCAACGCTCCTGCTGGTCCGTGCCGGAGACCCTGCGGGCCCTCTTCGCGCGGCACGGCTTCGCCCTGGAGGCGGCGCTGGTGGTCAAGCCGCAGGGCGAGCAGCTGGCCTCGGCCTACGCCCTGCGGACGCAGGTGGTCTGCGAAGGCCGAACCTTCCGCGGGTTCCTGCGTGGCGAGGGCGGGTCCGGGCGCTACGATTACGCGGCCCGGCTCGAACCCTGGCGGCGTGCCGCGGCGGGACGGGTCGTTGCCGTGCCCTACCGCGACCGCCGGTCCGATGCGCCGCTGCTCCGGCGGTTGATCGACGGTCTCGGCCTCTGCGAGCGCCTCGCGCCGCTGATGGAGCCGGCCGACCTGGACTATCGGACAAACCGGAGTTCCGGACCCGTCGCGGTCGAGGCCGCGCGCCGGCTGTACCGGCTCGGCGTGCACAGGCAGGTGATCGGGCATCCTCGCCGGCTCGGCCACGTTCTCGACGACTGGGCGTGGGCGCGGGGGCTCGACGCGGATCGGTTCCGGGGAGACGATCCGGAGGGCCTCGTGCGGGTCGCCATGCGCTTCGCGAGCGCGAACGCCCGCTTCGCCGCATCATGCTGGGGGCAATCCTGGGACGCGGTCGTCGCGACCGCCCCCGCGGCCACTCCGAACGAACTCGCCGCGCGCACGATCGCGCCGGAGACGGAGGCCCTGGTCGATGCGCTGGTGACGGCCGCGACGGCGCACGCCGCCTTCCGCCCGCCGCCCGCCTGGCGGCGGCACGCGGCACACCTCCTTGAAGAGGCCAGGGAGCGCGCCGGCGACGCCATCGGCTTTCCGGTCTGGCGCGTGCCGTAGGCGCCGCGTGCCGGACCCCGACCACACAGACTTTTCCGGATGACGGGCGGCCGCGCGCAGCGCATGCCCCAGGCGGTGGATATGGGCGTCGTGCAGAAGATCCCGACCGGCGTCACGTGGCACAGGCTCCAGCCCCGGGAACAGCGCTGGGCGCGTCTCGGTCAGGTGCCGGTGATCGCATGGCTGACCGGCCTGTCGGGGGCGGGGAAGTCGACCCTCGCGGCGGAAGCCGACCGGACGCTCGTGGCGGCCGGCCGGCACAGCGCCGTCCTCGACGGCGACAACCTCCGCCACGGGCTGAACGCCGACCTCGCCTTCTCGCCGGAGGACCGCGCCGAGAACGTCCGGCGCACCGCCGAGGTGGCGCGGCTGATGGCTGAGGCGGGATCGGTGGTGATCGTCTCGCTGATCTCGCCCTACCGGGCCGACCGGGCGCTGGCGCGCCGGATCGCCGGCGACATCCCGTTCCTGGAGGTGTTCGTCGATACGCCGCTCGGTCTGTGCGAGGCCCGGGATCCGAAGGGCCTGTACCGGCTGGCCCGCGCCGGTCGCATCCCGGGTTTCACCGGCATCTCGGCGCCCTACGAGGCGCCCGAGCGGCCGGACCTGACCGTCCCCACGGAAGGCCGCAGCACGGAGGCCTGCGCCCGGGCCTTGAGCGTATTGCTGATGCGCTTGAGTCAGGCTGCCGAGGGGCGTAGCCGCGCTGTTCATGCATCCGGCTCGGGCACGGGCGCTGGCGGCCGAGCGCGCCGCGCCCCCTCTCCCGTGCGGGAGAGGGTCGGGTTGAGGGGCGGGACGCATCAGGATCGAGCACGCGGTCGACATGCGGGTCCGTCGCGCTGTCTGCGGATGCCGCGCATCCCTCTCCCTCACGGGCCTCGGGCCTGCCCGAGATCCGCACCGAGGAGCCCAAGTCGGACAAGCCCGACTCGGGTGGAGAGGGGACCCGCGCCCGGTCCCGACGCCGCGTTGCCAAGGGAGATGCGTGAATCCGCTAGGCCGCTACGAAGGGCACCGACACATGCGGCGCAGGTCGAACCCTGCGCGGCGTCGCGGCGATGAGCATGCGATCGGCGATCCCGGCCGTCCGTGGCGGTGGGCGCTACTGCGAACGGCGGCTGAACGAGACCGCGTAGGCCTGGACGCGGGCGTCGATCAGCGGGTCGTCCGAGACCTCGATGCCGTCGGTGAGGTTGTTGGGCATGAACAGCAGCGCCTTCTCGGCCTCGGCGCTGTCGGGCACGACCTTGTTCACCGTCACGGTGCCGAGATCGACCGTCTTGCGGTCGTCCGGCCAGGGCTTCGTGGCGTCGTTCGTCGGGTCGCCCGGTTCGGCGAGCTGGGCCAGCATCCTGAATTGTGCCGGCGTCTTGGCGACCCGCGGGCCGATCTCGGCCATCAGGAAGTTCGGATCGCGCTTGGCCGCCTCCGCGGGCGGCAGGATCTCCTCGCCCTCCACCGGCACGAAGCGGAATCGGAACGGCTGCCGCTTGCCGGCGTCGTCGACGAAGAGGAAGGCGTTGACGCCGTTATAGGTCTGCCGGGCGAGGCTCGACGGGGTCTTGGCGGTCCCGCCCGCGGTGGCGGCGGCCGGATGGGCGGCGGCGAAGCGCTCCAGCGCGGTGGGATGCGCGGCATTCGGGCCGCTGTCGGCGACGGCCTTCAGGAGGTCGCGGAACTCCTCGCCCGTGGCGACGGGGAAGTATTTCAGCGCGTTGGTGACGACGTCCATCTCGGCGCCGTCGCTCAGCTTGAACTTGAGGGCGAGGCCGTGCGGGTTGGCGTCGGCGACGCCGTCCGGGATGGTCGGGACGCCGGTGGCGTCCGAGAAGCGGACCGTCACCGGCACGGCCGGCCCCTTGAACAGGGAGGCCTTGCTGATCTTGGCCGCCTCGGGCGACGGGGTGAAGCTGCCCTCGGCGACCACGCCCTTGGCGCGGTTGGCACGCGCCCCCGGATGCTTGCCGAACAGCGTGTTCATCACGTCGATCGTCTGCTCGGCGGTGGAGGCCTCCTGGGCCAGGGCCGGGGCGGCGGCCGCGAGCGCGGTGCCCAGCAGGAGGGCGAAACCCAATCTCGAACGCAGCATGGGAACCTCTCGGCAGCGCGGGCTCTCGGGAGCCGGTCAATGCGGACCGGCCCATCTTCTAGGGAGCGAAGGGCCAAAAGCACAACCGCAAGCTTCGCCGCGGCGGCGTGCGGGTTACGTCCCGGCGGCAGGCTGCTGGTCGAGAACTTCGTCTTTGCGAGCGGAGCGAAGCAACCCAGGGCAACGCGACGTCCGGCGGTCCGGCGCGACTGGGTTGCTTCGCTCCACTCGCAAAGACGGTGAGGAGCTCGCTACCGCGCCCCGCGGTGGAGGTCGCCGTCGATCAGCAGGGCGCTGCGGCTGTCGAGCCGCGAGCGATAGACCTGCAGGTTCTCCATCACCCGTTGCACGTAGTTGCGCGTCTCCGTGAACGGGATCCGCTCGACCCAGTCGATCACATCGACGTCGCCCTTGCGCGGGTCGCCGTAGGCGTCGATCCACTTCTTCACGTTGCCGCCGCCGGCGTTGTAGGAGGCGAAGGCGAGCACGTAGGAGCCGCGCCAATCCTCCATCAGCTCGCCGAGATGGGCTTGGCCGAGCTTGGCGCAGTAGGCGGGATCGCTGGTCAGCCGGTCGACGTCGAACGCCGCCGCGACCCGGCGGGCGGTGCGCTGGGCGGTGGCCGGCATCATCTGCATCAGGCCCCGGGCGCCGACGCCCGACTGCGCCCGCGGATCGAACTGGCTCTCCTGCCGGGCGATGGCGTACACCATGGCCCGCTCCACCTGCGGCACCGCCGTGAAGGTCTCATAGGCGGGGATCCCGATCGTCGGGTAGGCGTGGGCGTCCAGCGGCAGGCCCCGCTGCACCGCGAGCTTGCCGATCGCCACCAGGGCGCGGGGGTCCTTCATGTCGGTGGCGAGGTCGCCGAGCGCCTGCAGTTCGCGCGGATCCGACAGGTCCCGGGCGGCGTCGATGTAGAGCGGCAGCGCCAGCTCCTTGATCCCGGCCTCGCCGAGCAGGCGCAGGGCGCGGATGTAGAGCCGCCCGTCGAAGGCCTGGCGCTCCGCGCCCTCGAGGTCGGCCGGCGCCCGCAGGGGCAGGCTGGTCTGGCCGAGCCGCGCCCGGGCCACTTGGCCGTAATAGGCGATCGGCTGGAGGGCCGCGCGCTCGTAGAAGCGCTTCGCCTCCTCGCCCTGGCCGAGGGCCTCGGCCGCCCGGCCCTGCCAGTAGGCGGCCCGCGCCACCGAGATCGGGCTCTCGGCGATCGCCGCCACCCGGGCGAAATGCTGCGCGGCGCCCGCCGGATCGCCGGCGAAGCGCAGGGCGATCCAGCCGGCGTGGAACTCGGCCTCGATCCGCTTCTCCGGCGTGCGCGCCGCCTGCTGGCTCGCCACCGCGTAGGCGGTCCGGGCGTCGCCGAGGTCGAGGAGCTTGCGCGCCACGATCCGGCGCTCGATCCACCACTCGTCGCCGTCGACCAAGACGTCCGGGTTGCCCGGCGCCGCGGCGAGCACGGCGGCGGCGGCCTCGGGCTTGTCGGCCCGGCGGAAATACTGCGCCCGGGAGAAGATGTAGGAGGCGTCGCTGCGCAGCGACGGCGGCACCGCGGCGAGCGCGGCGGCGGCGGCGGAGGACTTGTCCTCGACGGCCCGGCGGGCGCGCACGAGGCTGGCATAGGATCCGCCCGCGTAGCCCGCCGCCCGGCCGGCGCTCTCCCAGTCATCCTTCAGGAGCGCCCGCTCCATCCGGTAGCGGTGGTCGACCCGGGTGAGCGTATCGGGGAACGCGTCGAGCACCTTCGCTTCCAGGCTCCGCCCGAAGCTCTCGGTGCGCCAGAGGTCGCGGACCATCTCGGCGGCGTCGGCCTCGGAGCCCTCGGCGCGCAGCGCGAGTGCCAGGGCGAACTTGCCCGGCGCGCTCGACGGCTTCGCCGTGGCGAAGAAGGCCCGCACCGTCGCGGGGGATTTCCGCTCGGAGAGCAGCGCCTCCTCGGCCCGGCGGCGCAGAAGCGGGCCGGCCGGCCAGTCCGGATTGGCCCGGACGAACGCCACCGTGCGGTTGAAGCCGATGCCGGCGCCCGCGCGGATCGCCACCCATTCGAGCAGCGCCTTCGCGGCCGGATCGGTGAAGGTGTCGCGCATCCGGTCGCCGTCGGCGACCCGGCCCTTGCGGTAGAGGTCGATGGCGCCGCGCAGCAGCGTCGGGTCGGTGTCGCCGGAGATCTTCGGCCGCGCGGGGTCGGGCACCTCCGGCACCGGCGCCGCCGGGGTGACGGCGGCGTCGGGCAGCGGGAAGGCCACCGGGGCGTCGGGGTCGGCGGAGGCGTAGGCCGAGGCCGCGGCGGGCAGCGCCCGCGCGGGCTCCTCGCCCTTGTCGTCGCCGCCGGAGGCGTGGATCGGGTCGAGCTTCAGGGCGTCGGCGGCGACCGGGTCGGCGGCCTTCTCGGCCTGGGCGCCCCGGACCTGCGCGGTCGAGAGGGCGGCGTCGCTCGCGGGCGGCGTGGGCTGTGTGGCCGGCGGCGTCGTCGCGGGCACGTCCGGCCCGGCTGGGCCGGCCAGCGCGACGCCGACGGTGGCGAGGAGCGCGGCGGCGGTGAGGGACGTGCGCTTCGGGGCCGGATGCGAGGCCGCGGATCGGATCACGATTTCCCCCTGCTGATCGCCGGAGCGGAAAGACCGAGGTTGAGGCCGCGACCATTAAGAACGCGTTAACCGTCGTCACGATCTGTTTGCGCGCCGTGGCGCGACCGCCTATGTCTGCCGGCCCGTGCCCGTACGATGCGGACCACGCGCGGCACCGAGACCGCCGAAATCCCAGTTGAGACCCCTTGGGACGCCTGAGATGACCGACATGACCGGGAGCCGCCTGCGGGGCTCGCTCACCGCCCTTGTGACGCCCTTCCGCGACGGGGCCTTCGACGAGGCTGCCTTCCGGAAATTCGTGCACTGGCAGATCGAGCAGGGCAGCCACGGCCTCGTGCCCACCGGCACCACCGGCGAGAGCCCGACCCTCACCCATTCCGAGCACGACCGGGTGGTCGAAGCCTGCATCGACGAGGCGGGCGGGCGCGTGCCGGTCGTGGCGGGCGCGGGATCCAACTCCACCGCCGAGGCGGTCGAGCGGGCGCAGCACGCCGAGCGCGCGGGCGCCGACGCCGTCCTGGTGGTGACGCCGTACTACAACAAGCCGACGCAGGCGGGCCTCTACGCCCACTTCAAGGCCGTCAACGATGCGGTCGGCATTCCGATCATCATCTACAACATCCCGCCGCGTTCCGTCGTCGACATGAGCGTCGAGACGATGGCCCGGCTCTTCGAATTGAAGAATATCGCCGGTGTGAAGGACGCGACCGCCAAGATCGACCGCGTCAGCCAGCAGCGACAGGCCATGGGTGCGAGCTTCATCCAGCTTTCTGGGCGAAGATGCGACGGCGCTCGGCTACAACGCCCAGGGCGGCCACGGCTGCATCTCGGTGGTGGCGAACGTCGCCCCGCGCCTCTGCGCCGACCTGCAGGAGGCGACGCTCGCGGGCGACTACGCCAGGGCGCTGACCCTCCAGGACAAGCTGTTCCCCCTGCAGGCGGGCCTGTTCGCCGAAGCCAACCCGGCGCCGGTGAAGTATGCCCTGTCCCGGCTCGGTCACATGACCGACGAGCTGCGTCTGCCGCTCGTGCCGGTGACCGACCCCACGAAGCGCATCGTGGACGAGGCCCTGCGCCATGCCGGCCTGCTGGTCGACTGAGGGAAGTCACGCATCATGGCCCCGAAACCGGAGCCCAGTCGGCGCATCGTCGCCGACAACCGCGCCGCGCGCTATCACTACACGATCGAGGACACCCTCGAGGCCGGCATCTCGCTGACCGGCACCGAGGTGAAGTCCCTGCGCGGCGGCAAGGCGACGATCGGCGAGGCCTATGCCGGCCCCTCCGGCAACGACCTGATGCTGTTCAACGCCTACATCCCGGAATACCTGGAGGCCAACCGCTTCAACCACGACACCAAGCGCCCGCGCCGGCTGCTGCTGCACCGCCGCCAGATCAACAAGCTGATCGGCGCCACCCAGCGCCAGGGCTACACGGTCGTGCCGCTGAAGATCTACTTCAACGACAAGGGCCGCGCGAAGGTCGAGCTGGGGCTGGGCAAGGGCAAGCAGGCCCACGACAAGCGCGAGGCCGCGAAGAGCGCGACTGGCAGCGCGACCGGGCGCGGCTTCTGCGGGATCGGGGCTGAGGCGGGGCGCGCAGGACGCCTCTCAGGGGCGACTTTCCGCGCGGTCATCACGAGCGCAGCGAAGTGACCCAGGGCAGCGCGACGTCTGAAGACGCGGCGCGACTGGATTGCTTCGCCCGCTCGCAAAGACGGCCGTTTCGACGTCCCCGGCAGAGGGTGCCTTGGAGGCGGGAATGCGATCGCCTTGGCGCTGACCGCGCGATGTCTCAAGATCCCGGATTGCCTGGTGCGGCGTCCTGAGCCTGCGATCCTGCGGAGCGACCCATGTCATCCACCCACGATGCCCTGCCCGACGACCTGCCGGTTCCGGTGGACGACGGCGCGGCCGATCATCTCCGCGGCATGCGGCTTCCCGACGTGGCGCTCACCGCCACGGACGGCCGCACGGTCTCGCTCGCGCGGCTGACCGGCCGGACCGTCGCCTACGCCTACCCGCGCACCGGCGAGCCGGGACAGCCCGGCCTGACGCCCGATTGGGACGCGATCCCCGGCGCCCGGGCCGCACGCCGCAGGCCTGCGATTTCCGCGATCACCACGCCGCGTTGACGGCGCGGGGCGTCGCGCAGGTCTACGGCCTCTCGACCCAGACCAGCGCCTACCAGCGGGAGGCGGCCGAGCGGCTCCGCCTGCCGTTCCCGCTCCTGGCCGATCCGCACCGGGCCTTCGCGATGGCCGCGCGTCTGCCGGTCTTCGAGGCGGGCGGCCAGGTGCTGCTCCGCCGCCTCACCCTGGTGATCGACGACGGCGTGGCCAGCCGGGTCTTCTACCCGGTCTTCCCGCCGGATCAGAGCGCCCGGCAGGTGCTGGCGTGGCTCGACGCGACGGGCGCGTGAGGGCCTATTCCTCGGCCTCCGGCTGGCGGATGCCGTACCGGTTCTCCAGGCCCGGGTCCGCGCGACCCTCGCCACGATAGCGGCTCGGGGCGTCCCCGGCCGGCCGGGCCGGACGCTCGCCGGGCTCGCGACCGATCCGGCCCGCGAGACTCTGCGAGGTCGACGAACTCGTCGGCCTGCCGCCGCAATTCGTCGGAGATCATCGCCGGCTGCGTCTGGATGGTGGAGATCACCGTCACCTTCACGCCACGCCGCTGCATCGCCTCGACCAGGGAGCGGAAATCTCCGTCGCCCGAGAACAGGATCATGTGATCGATATGCGGGCTGAGTTCGAGGGCGTCGATCGCCAGCTCGATGTCCATGTTGCCCTTGTACTTTCGCCGCCCCATCGAGTCCGTGAACTCCTTCACGGGCTTGGTCACGACGCGGTAGCCGTTGTAGTCGAGCCAGTCGATCAGTGGACGGATCGAAGAATATTCCTGGTCCTCGATCATGGCCGTGTAGTAAAATGCACGAAGCAGGTTGTCGCGTGACTGAAATTCCTTGAGAAGCTTCTTGTAATCGATGTCGAAGCCGAGGGCCTTGGTGGTGGCATAGAGATCTGCGCCGTCGATGAAGATGGCGCTGCGCTGGGTGGCTGGCATGAACAAGTCAAATCCCGAACAATAGGGGGCGACAAAAATCGTCTAAACAAACGGCCAGAGTCCGCCGGAGGCCGATGGCGGTGCGCCGCGATCACGGTCGTCAGGCTCTGCAATCCGGGGCGAAGCCGTGCGGTCCATCTCTGTGCGACCGATGCCCTGGCCGCCCGACCATTCGTTTCAAACGCGATCTTGTCAAGCAGAGCCGAAAACGTACGGCCTCGAAAACCGGGACTGATGGACTGGAAAGGCCAGCCGCAGCAGGCTCTTTTTGATGTAGAGTAAGATTTACGAAGGTCGATCTTGTAAACCTCAGATCCGTCCGGCTGCGGCCTCAGCCGTTCACGCGCTCCACGCTGTTGACCGGCGCTTGCCGCGCAGCTCGGCGATGATCGCGTTGAGATGCTGGAGATCCCAGACCGACAGGTCGATCGTGATGTCGGTGAAGTCCTGGGTGCGGCGCTTCATCGAGATATTGTCGATGTTGCCGTCATGGTCGGCGATCACCTGGGCGATCTGGGCGAACACGCCCGGTTCGTTGATCGACTTCAGCGCCAGCCGGGCGGGGAAGCGCTCGCCGCCGAGCCCTTCGGTGTCCCAGCGGACGTCGAGCCAGCGCTCGGGCTCGTTGTCGAAGGCGGCGAGCGCCGCCGACTGGATCGGGTAGACGGTGACGCCGACGCCCGGCGTCAGGATGCCGACGATCCGGTCTCCCGGGACAGCGCCGCCATTCGGCGCGAAGGTCACCGGCAGGTCGCCTGCGAGGCCGCGGATCGGGATCGCGTCGCTCCGGTCCTCGGCCTGGCCGTCCTTGCCGCCCTCGGCGCCCGGGAAGGTCAGCCGCATGGTCTGGTCCGCCGAACGGACGAGGCGGCCCGCACCGTTGACGACCCCCTGGGCGGGGAAGGCCGACGCTCGTCGCGGTGGTCGGGATAGACGGCCCGGACGACGTCGCCCGAGAACATCTCGCCCCGCCCCACGGCGGCGAACACGTCCTCGGTGGTCGCCCGGGCGAGCCGCGGCAGGGCGCCGCGGAGCTTGTCCTCCGAGAAGGTCTTGGCCGCGCGCTCGAAGGCCCGATCCAGGATCTGGCGTCCGAGCCCGGCATAGTCTGCCGGCGCACGGCGGCCCGGGTCGCCCGCCGGATCGCCGCGCGGGCTTTGCCGGTCACCACGAGGGATTCCCAGGCCGCCGGGGGAGGCCCCGTCCGAGCGGCTGATCTCGACCTCGTCGCCGTTGGCGAGTTCGTGCAGCAGCGGCGCCATCCGGCCGTTGATCTTGGCGCCGACCGCGGTGTTGCCGACATCGGTATGCACGGCGTAGGCGAAATCGATCGGCGTCGCCTCCCGCGGCAGGGCGATCAGCCGGCCCTTGGGGTGAAGCAGAATACCTGGTCCTGGAACAGCTCCAGCTTGGTGTGCTCCAGGAACTCCTCCGGGCTGTCGCCCTCGGCGAGCAGCTCGATGGTCCGGCGCAGCCACTGATAGGCGCCGCTCTCGGCGGCGAGCCGCGGATGCACGCCGCTCCTCGCGTCCCGATTCCTTGATCAGCTCGGAGCCCGGCCTCCTTGTAGTGGGCGTGGGCCGCGATGCCGTACTCGGCGATGTCGTCCATGGCGCGGGTGCGGATCTGCAGCTCGACGCGCTGGCTCTTCGGCCCGATCACCGTGGTGTGGATCGAGCGGTAATCGTTCTGCTTCGGGGTCGAGACGTAGTCCTTGTACCGGCCCGGGACCATCGGCCAGCTGGTATGGACGATGCCCAGCGCGGCGTAGCAGGCCTGAACGGTGTCGACGACCACGCGGAAGCCGAAGATGTCGGAGAGCTGCTCGAAGGCGACGGACTTGCGCTCCATCTTCGACCAGATCGAGAACGGCCGCTTCTGCCGGCCGCTCACCTCCGCGGTGATTCCCTGGGCCGCGAGCTTGTCCGGTCAGCACCTGAGCGATGGTCTCGACCACGCCTCGGACTTCGCGGTGAGCCGCGCCAGCCGCTGCGTGATGGTGGCGTAGACCTCCGGCTCGATGTTGCGGAAGGCCAGATCCTCCAGCTCCTCGCGCAGCTCCTGCATGCCCATCCGGCCGGCGAGCGGCGCGTAGATGTCGAGGGTTTCCTGCGCGATGCGGTGGCGCTTGTCCTCCCGCATGTGCTGGAGGGTCCGCATGTTGTGCAGGCGGTCGGCGAGCTTGACGAGCAGCACGCGCACATCCGCCGCCACGGCGAGCAGCAGCTTGCGGAAGTTCTCGCCCTGCGCGGCCTGCTTCGACACGAGGTCGAGCCGCTTGAGCTTGGTCAGGCCGTCCACCAGGGCGCCGATCTCCGACCCGAACAGCCGGCGGATCTCGTCCAGGGTCGCCTCGGTGTCCTCGACGGTGCTCGTGCAGCACCGCGGCCACGATGGTGGCGTCGTCGAGGTGGAGATCCGTGAGGATCGCCGCGACTTCGAGGGGGTGGGCGAAGAAGGGGTCGCCCGAGGCGCGCTTCTGCGTGCCGTGCGCCTGCGATGGCGTACACGTAGGCGCGGTTGAGCAGCGCCTCGTCGGCGGCCGGGTTGTAGCGCTTGACCCGTTCGACGAGTTCGTACTGGCGCATCATCCGGCGCGACGGGGCCGAGTCCTGGGTGCTGCGCGGGGTCGGGATCACACGCGATTGTTTCGCAACCGCCGTGCCGGCGCCAGTCCCCGGCGGGGGAAAACCGGCCGGCGTCGCGCCGGTGTCGGAACGAGAGAACCCGGCGTCTCCGCCGGGTCCGGTCTCGGTCAGGTCGTGCGCATCCAGGCCCACGTTTTGCGGCTCACTCGCCCTCGTCGTCGGTCTCGACCGGCGGGGCGAGGTTCTCGAGGCCGCGCAGGAGATCCTCCTCGCTCATGCGGTCGAACTGGACCGCCGCGTCGTCGCTGGAGGACTGGGGCGCCACCGCGGCGGCGGCCGGCGAACTCGACAGCAGCGGCACGGTCTCGGCCTCCGGCTCGTCCACCTCGACGTATTTCTGCATCGAGTGGATCAGCTGCTCCTCGAGGTCGTCGGCCGTGATCGTCTCGTCGCCGATCTCGCGCAGGGCCACCACCGGGTTCTTGTCGCGGTCGCGGTCGATGGTCAGCGGGGCGCCGGCAGCCAGGAGGCGGGCTCGGTGGCTCGCCAGCAGCACCAGCTCGAAGCGGTTCTCGACCTTCTCGATGCAGTCTTCGACGGTGACGCGCGCCATGCGGGGCGGCTCCTTGGGCTTGAGCGACGGGTGATGTCGGGTATGCCGGCACTCTACACCGGATGCCGTTGTGCAACAAGCACAGCGGCTTGCGCAGGGCGCGCTCCAGTCGGGCGCCCCGAGCCGGACCGGCGCGTGCGCCGGGGCGGCACGTGGGCGGGCCTCGGGGCCGGCATGGTGCGACGCATTGTTGACACCCGCGGCCGCGGGTGCGAGTGCGCCCGCCATCCCAGAGTTTCGGCCGACACGGGCGGCGTCCGCGCGCCGATCGTGCCGGCGATCAGGACGCACCATGCGCGCACTCATCTTTCCGGGTCAGGGCAGCCAGGCGGTCGGCATGGCGCGGGACCTCGCCGAGGCCTTCCCGCAGGCCAGGGCCGTGCTCGACGAGGTCGACGCGGCCCTCGGCCAGAACCTGTCGCGGCTGATGTTCGAGGGGCCGGTGGAGGACCTGACCCTCACCACCAACGCCCAGCCGGCCCTGATGGCGGCGAGCCTCGCGGTGCTGCGGGTGCTGGAGGCCGAGCGCGGCCTCGACCTCGCGCGCGACGTGGCCTGCGTGGCCGGCCACTCGCTCGGCGAGTACGCCGCCCTCGCGGCCGCCGGCAGCCTCACGGTCGCGGACGCCGCCAGGCCTCTGCGCCTGCGCGGCGAGGCCATGCAGGCGGCGGTGGCGCCGGGTGCGGGCGCCATGGCGGCGCTGATCGGCACCGACGTCGAGGCGGCCCGGTCGGCGGCCGAGGCCGCCGCCGACGAGGCCGGCGACGGCGCGGTCTGCGACGTCGCCAACGACAATGGCGGCGGTCAGGTGGTGCTCGGGCGACCGGCCGGCGGTGGAGCGCGCCATCGGCATCGCCACCAGCCGCGGGATCAAGCGCGCCGTGCTGCTCAACCGTCTCGGCGCCGTTCCACTGCCGCCTGATGGCCCCGGCCGCCGACGCCATGGCCTGGGCCGCCGCCGTCACCCTGAAGGCCCCGCGCGTCACCCTGTACGCCAACGTCATGGCCGCCCCGGTCTCCGAGCCGGAGGCGATCCGCACGGCCCTGGTCGAGCAGGTCACCGGCACCGTGCGCTGGCGCGAGAGCGTCGCCGCCATGGCGGCGTCCGGCGTCGACCGGTTCCACGAGCTCGGTGCCGGCAAGGTGCTCACCGGCCTCGTCAAGCGCATCGCGCCTCAGGCGAGCGCCACCGCGATCGGCGCGCCCGCGGACGTCGCCGCCTTCGCGCTCTGATCCCACAGGAGCCCCGCATGTTCGATCTCCGGCCGCAAGGCCCTCGTCACCGGCGCCACCGCGGCCTCGGCCAGGCGATCGCCCGGGCGCTGCACGCCCAGGGCGCCACCGTGGCGCTGTCGGGCACGCGCCTGCAGGCCCTGGAGGCGCTGGCGGCCGAACTCGGCGAGCGCGCGAGCCCCGTCGCCGCCGACCTCTCCGACAAGGACTCGGTCGAGGGCCTCGTGCCGGCCGCCGAGGCCGCGGATCGGGCCGCTGGACATTCCTCGTGAACAATGCCGGCATCACCCGGGACAACCTGTTCATGCGCATGAAGGACGAGGAGTGGAGCAGGTGCTCGCCGTCAACCTCACCGCCGCCTTCCGCCTGTCGCGGGCCGCCGTGAAGGGCATGATGCGCCGCCGCTCCGGGCGGATCGTCAACATCGGCTCGGTGGTCGGCAGCACCGGCAATCCCGGCCAGGGCAACTACGCCGCCGCCAAGGCCGGCCTCGTCGGCATGACCAAGGCGCTCGCCGCCGAGGTCGCCTCGCGGGGAATCACGGTCAACTGCGTCGCCCCGGGCTTCATCAGCTCGCCCATGACCGATGCCCTGAACGGGAAGCAGCGCGAGGGCATCCTGGCCCGCGTGCCCGCCGGGCGGCTCGGCGAGGGCGCCGAGGTGGCGGCGGCCTGCCTCTACCTCGCCTCCGCGGAGGCCGGCTACGTCACCGGCCACACGCTGCACGAATGGCGGGATGGCGATGTACTAGACCGGCCCCGGACCCGTCGGAACCGCGCCCGAATCACCCCCGCCGGCACGCAAGTGCCACACCCATGAAGGGTTTCTGAACGGCCCCTCGCCAGGGCGGGAACCCTGTGCTACCACGCCCCGCAGCCGTACAGGGGGTTGACGGTTCAGCGGGTTTTCAGTCCAAGGCCCCCCGGCGGGGGCATCCCGGCTCACGCGCCGGTTCACCTCGAAGCACGCGCGATCGGACACCGGCCCGTCACAACAAGCGGCAGGGGCGCGACGTGGCCACGGCACCACCCCGAGAAGACTGACAGACCAAAAGGACGAGGACGGAAGACCGATGAGCGATATCGCTGAGCGCGTGAAGAAGATCGTCGTCGAGCACCTGGGCGTGGAGCCCGAGAAGGTGGTCGAGAGCGCCAACTTCATCGACGACCTCGGTGCCGACAGCCTCGACACGGTCGAGCTGGTGATGGCCTTCGAGGAGGAATTCAACGTCGAGATCCCGGACGACGCGGCCGAGACGATCCAGACGGTGGGCGACGCCGTGAAGTTCCTGGAAAAGAATTCCGCCGCCTAAAGGCGCCGGGTTCGATTTCACGCGGCGCGGGTGAGGCGAAACAGCCCCCGCGCCGTTATGCGTTTCGAGGCTGCGCGCCGCGACGCCCTGCAGGGCGGACCGGATCCTGCCTCATTCGGTTGTTCAGGATGCGCTCCGGCCCCGCGGGGCTCCTCGGCCGTCGGCGGCGGGGAAGCGCCTCAAGACGGGACGGTTGCGATGCGGCGGGTGGTGGTCACGGGTCTGGGGATGGTCACGCCGCTGGGCAGCGGGGTCGAGCACACCTGGAGCCGGCTGATCGCGGGCGACAGCGGCGCCGGCCCGATCCGCGGCTTCGAATCCGCCGACCTGCCCTGCCGCATCGCGGCCCAGATTCCGTTCGGCGACGGCACCGACGGCACCTTCAACCCCGACGCGGTGATGGAGCCCAAGGAGCAGCGCAAGGTCGATCCGTTCATCGTCTACGCCATGGCGGCGGCCGACGAGGCCCTCAAGGATGCCGGCTGGCTTCCTAAGAGCCACGAGGACCAGTGCGCCACCGGCGTGCTGATCGGCTCCGGCATCGGCGGCATCGGCGGCATCTACGACGCCTCCGTGACCCTCCACGAGAAGGGACCGCGCCGGATCTCGCCGTTCTTCATCCCGGGCCGGATCATCAACCTCGCCTCTGGCCAGGTCTCGATCGCCCACGGCCTGAAGGGGCCGAACAACGCCGTGGTGACGGCCTGCTCCACGGGCGCCCACGCCATCGGCGACGCGAGCCGCCTGATCGCGCTCGGCGACGCCGACGTGATGGTGGGCGGGCGGCGCCGAATCGCCGGTGAACCGCCTCTCGATCGCGGGCTTCTCCGCCTGCCGGGCGCTGACCACGGGCTTTAACGACACGCCCGAGAAGGCCTCCCGCCCCTACGATCGCGACCGCGACGGCTTCCTCATGGGCGAGGGCGCCGGCATCGTGGTGCTGGAGGAGTACGAGCACGCCAAGGCCCGCGGCGCGCCGGATCTACGCCGAGGTGGTGGGCTACGGCCTCTCGGGCGACGCCTACCACATCACCTCCCCTTCCCCGGACGGCGACGGCGCCTTCCGCTGCATGAGCGCCGCGGTGAAGCGAGCCGGGATCTCCCCGCCGAGATCGGCTATATCAACGCCCACGGCACCTCGACGCCCATGGGCGACGAGCTGGAGCTGAAGGCCGTGGAGCGCCTCCTGGGCGATGCCGCCGCGAACGCCACCATGTCGTCCACCAAGAGTTCGGTGGGCCACCTCGCTGGGCGCCGCCGGCTCGGTTGAGGCGATCTTCTCGATCCT
>JBOEFT010000001.1:2962500-3550084 GCA_050632685.1 Methylobacterium phyllosphaerae | reverse complement strand
CCGCTATCTGACGTACGGAATGCTGCGGCGTTCCTGCAGAAGGCGCCCGTTGCATGAGGACAGGCTGTGCTCGTCCGTGCAGTAGAGTTTAGCAGGGGTCTGAAACTCGTCGCGTGTTTGCCAATGCGACGAGCTCTGTCGAGATCGCTGTCTAACGGGTCGAACGGCCCAGGATTATCCTGAACATCTCGGATCGCGCGCGTCGAGAGCATGTTTGGAAAAATACATTCTGACCATAGCTCTTCAGTCGATCAACGCGAACGTTTCATCGACGAATCGGTAAAGCCCTTTAGTCCAATATAGATCTGCGTGCAGGATGGTGTTTCTCATCTGGCGATCGCGCCTGCGCAATCGCATTTCCTATAATCCGCGACGCTGGTTGCGTGAGACCTATGACCCAGGTCCCGCGCTCGCCTTCATCCTGAACTGTTGCGCAGCAACCTCGAAGGAGGGCTCCAGAGATTGCAGTGCTGATTGGACGGCTCCTTGGAGGCCTGCGCTGCCCTCCGGCACCTCAGGATGAGGTCGCGATATGGTGTGCTGTCAGACGCGCCGCGCGCCACCCGAATAGTCGTCCGGCTACCACCCCCGCCGCTCCGCCTCTCCCGGCACCCGCCCCTGCGGGGTAAGCGTGCGCACCACCTCCGGCAGCGCCTGAGCCGAGCTGCGACAGCAGCGTCGCGCGGTCCAGCCCGGTCTGGCTCTGGAGGGTGTCCACCGTGTCGGGACCGAGCGCCCGGGCGAGCTGATCCGGGGCCACCGGGCGGTTGGCGTCGTGGCCGATCCAGGATTCGATCACGTCGCCGAGCCCGCCCTGGCGGAATCGGTCCACCAGCCCGTCGAGGCCGCCGAGATCCCCCTGCCCGTCCGGAGCGGCGCGGCTCGGGGTCGGTGCGTCGCCGGGGCCATCGAGCATGCCGGAGAGATCCGAGAAATCGCCGGGCGGCAGGGACCGGTCCACCGGCCCGCCCGGGCCGCCGTCGCGGCGGCCGCCATACTGGTCGAAGCCGCCGATATCGCCGTTGTCGTCCGGGCGTCCGCCGGCATCGGCGGGGTGCTGGCCGGGATCGCGCCCGTAGGGTCCGGCGCCGCCGGAGCGGTCGGCCTCGGGGCCGGGCTCGCCCTGATGCCCGCGACCGAAGATGTCGCCGAAGCCGCCGCTGGCGCCCTTGGCGAGCAGCAGCATCAGCAGGGCCTTCACCAGGGGCGACATGCCCCCAGCCCCCTGCTTCTGCCCGCCGAACACCTGACCGAGCACGCCGCCGATCGCCGATCTCGAGCAGTCCCATGGCCGTCTCCCCGAGGCCCGAAGGCGAGCCCGGGCAAACAACAATCCGGGACGGGCGCGGGTTGCCTCGCTCAGCGGACCGGAGGCGTGAGCGTGGCCTGCGTGGTGGGGGCGGTGGTAGTGGCGTCGGCGGGCTCGACGAGGGGCACCGTGGCGGCCGAAAGGATCAGTCCGGCCAGGAACAGGCCCGTGGCGGCGGCGCCGGCGCGGGGGCGCGGCAGGCGAATGGCGCGGCGTTTCGCGGGATGGGGACGTTCGACGGTCCTGGGCATCGCGGCCTCTCCGGGTTCGGGGCGGGCTCCGTGGCCCTGTTGCCGAGGGAACGCCGCCGGGGGGCGCCCCGGTTCCCGGGGCGTTACGCCCGCTTGATGACGCGCCGCCCCAGCGCCCCGAGGATGCAGCCCGCGCAGTAGACCGGCAGGATCAGGCCCGCGCCCTCCAGCCACAGGCCGGGCAGGCCGGGCACGAACCCGGCGAGGGCCGCCGCGGCCAGGAGCCCCGCAACCACGCAGAGCCCCAGGGAGGCGGCGAGCCGGTCCGGCCAGCCGACCAGCGCCCCGACCACGAGGCCGAGCGCGGCCGCCCCGGCGAGTCCGGGCCAGAATCCGACAAGCAGCAGCGTCACGGCCGTGCGGCCTCCCTGCGGGCGCGATGGTGGCGTGCGGATGGGCGTCGCCCGGCGGGTGGGCGCGCGGCGGAGGGGGCTTCTCTCACGGCAGCAGCGCGAAGACGATGGGTCCCGCCGGCCCGTCCGGCCCGGCGCCGACCTGCTCGGGCCGGGCGCCGGCCTGGAGCAGATACTCCACCACCGCCTGGGCGCGCAGCCGCGGCAGGTCGAGGGGCGGCTCCTCCGGGGTCTCGGCGGGCTTTCTCGCCGCCGCCTTGCCGTGCGCGGCCGTCTCCTTCTTTGCCGCATCCGTCTTGGTCGAAGCCGGTTTGCCGGCTTCGGCCTTGTGATCCAGCTTGCCGTGATCCGGCTTGCCGTGATCCGTTTTGCCCCGCTCCCTGGCGGTGTCCTTCCCGGAGGCGTCGGCCTCGGTTGTGTTGGCCTTGGAGGAACTGGCCTTGGAGGAACCGGCCTTGGCCACGTCCTTCGCCTCCGCGGCGGGCTTCCCGGGCACCGTGGGCGGTGCCTGCGCGTCCGGCCTGGCGGCGCTGGCGACCTGGGCCGGTGCGACGGCGGGCGCGCCCTCCCCCGCGGCCGGTCCGGCGGCCGGCGTCGGAGGCGGCTTGGCCGGGTCGGCCGGTCCCGAGACCGCGATGCGCAGCGACGGGCAGGTCTTGGCCAGGGCGGCGAGGGCGTCGAGGGTCGGGTAGAAGGACGGCGTCAGGACCGCGCCCCCCGCGGGGAAGCGCAGGTCGGCCCCCGCCAGGATTGCGGAGACGTCGGCACGGCAGGTCGCCGGGTCGCGCCGCTCGGCCGCGTCCCGGGCCGTGACATGGGCCTGGGCGGTCCAGCCGGGGGGCAGCGACTCGGCCAGCCGGTCGGGCGCACGGGCGGCCCCCTCCCGGTAGAGGCTCTCGCCGGTCAGGGTCAGGGCGCGGTCCGAGACCGAGACGGTCCCGTCCGCGAGGTTCGTCACCAGGGGCGCGGCGGCGGCCAGCGCATCCCCGAGATCCGGCGGGGCGCCGTCGGCGAGGCGCGTGCGGTCGATGATGGGCTCCCGGAACAGGCGCGGCCGCAGGGCGGCCAGGACCCGCTCCCGGGTCGCGGTGTCGGGCATGTGGCCGGTGACGGTGACGGCATCCGCCGTCCGGCGGATCGCCACCCGGTAGGGCGAGAGCGGCCGCGCCGTGAGCGCCACCGTCCCGGCCGCGACGCCCGCGGGCCGGCTGTCGCGCATCAGCGCTGCGGCGTCGGGGATGGCCTGCCCGTCGATCGCGTCGCCGGTCACCGAGACCGCCCCGTCCGTGAACACGACCGTGCCGGACTGGATCAGCTCGGCGAGCTTGAACGCGAAGGCGATGAGGCTCTTCGGGTCGATGGCCGGGTCGAGGCCGCGAGCGGCCAGGAGCCGGTCCTCCACGGTGCCGCCGGCCGCCGCCTCGGTGGCGGCGCGCAGGGCGGCCTCGCGGTCGGCCGCCGAGGGGGCGAACCCGTCGAGGACGAGGCCCCGGGCCGATTTCTCCACGGCGAACCGGTATGCCGCCACCCTGGGCGGCAGAATTTCGATCCGCCCGATGCTGAACCCCTCCGGCGGGTTCGAGAGGGCCGCCCGCAGGGCCTCGTAGGCGGGCACGTCGAGGGCCTCGCCGGACAGGGTGAGCACGGTGTCGCTGAGGGCCGCCCGGCCGCCCTTGGCGAGGCCGGAGAGTCGGGTCGCGAGGAACGCGGCCGCGCTGGCGAAATCCGGCGGCGCCCCCGGGCGGCCCTGGCCGTGTCGTCGAGGCTGGTGCCGGGATCGAGGGCGCCGGTGATCCGCGCCTCCAGCGCCCGTCTGCCGATCTCCACGGGGCGGCTGCCCTCCAGGGCGATCCGGTTGGGGCCGGTGCGGATCGCGGCCCACTGGAAGGGGGTCGCGGTCTCGACGATGCCCACCTCCGAGATGATGCGACGCGGCCCGTCCAGCGCGGCAAGGCGGGACAGCACGGTGGCCCGCTCGGCGACGTCCGGCGCCTCGCCGGCCGCCAGGAGGTCGCGGCCGCTCACCCCGAGCCGGAGCCAGGGCTCGCCGGTGGCCGTGGCGGTGCCGGCCGCGACGCCCGCGCCCTCGGCTTCGAGCCGCTCGGCGATCCGCGGGGCGGCATAGAGGGACGCGCTCGCCCAGATCAGCGCGAGCGCCGGCAGGCCGGCGAGCCAACCGGCGCTACGCAAGCCTCGGGCGAAAAATTCGGACAACGGCACGATCGCAGGTTGGTGCGCCGGTTCGGGCGGATCAGCCCGGGAGAGCACACCGCCTTTCCGGCAGCATGAAGGCCGGACGGTCCCTTTCCGCGTCCCGCGTCGGTGCGCCGCCGGAACCCGCCGGATGCGTGCCGGTTTGTCGGCGACACCCCTGACCCCGTCCGCGGAGCGTGCCATGCGGTCCATCCTCGCCGCCGCCCTGCTGGTGGCGCTCGTGACTTCGGCCGCGGCGCAGAGCCTGTCGGCCACCGCCACGGTGCCGAGTTCGGCTTCGCTGGAGCCGATCACGGCGATCGCCAATCCCGGGCAGCTCAGTCTCGGCGGGAGCGCCACCACCGGCCCGTTTCCGACGCTCTCGGCGCAGACCGGCGGCCTCGTGAATGCCGGCCAGCTGAGCCTCGGGGGCGCGGGCGGCGGAGGCGGCCGCATCGGATCCTCGACCGGAGTGGGTCAGCTCGGTGCCGCGGCTTCGGGCACGACCGGCGGGGCCGGCGTCACCGGTGCGCCGTCGGGCACGGTCGGGACCGCCGGAACGATCGGCGCGACCGGCCTGCGGAACGGCTTCAGCACCGCGTCGAGCGCGGTGGGCGGCTCGATCTCGGGCAGCGCGCTATCGTCGATCAGCGGCACGCGGGGCCTCGGAGGCGGCGCGGCTCTGGGCACTGGCCAGACCGCCAACACACTTCCCTCGTCGACCACCGCCTTCGGTGCGACCACAGCCGGTGCCGGCTTCGGAAACGGCTCGGGTCTGGCCACCGGTATGAGCACCGGCGCGCTCTCCGGAGCGACGCCCGCCACCGGGGCGACCCTGGCGTCCGGATCGACCGGTCTCGTGAGTACCACCGCCGCCCCCACAGTCACCTCCGGGGCCGTGCCGTCGACCGTCGACCCGTTCACGCCGTTCGGAGCCGGGACCGACCTGCGTGCTGGTGGAGGTGCGACGGCCGTCGTGGCGGCGGGCCCCGGCGGGATCGGGACCGGCGGGGCCGGGATCGCCGGGGCGCCCCCGGTGCTCGACCCGATCCGGTCGGCGAACACCACGCCGTCCGGCGGCGGCGCGGTCGGCGGTGCCGGTATCGGCGGCGCGGCAGCCGCCCCGATCCGGATCGGCGATACCTGCGGCGGCCTTCCGGCCGAGGCCTGCATCGGCGGCAGCGCGTTCTGAGCCGCGCGAGCGTCCGGAACCCGGCCGAACCGCTGCCGTTCACTCTGTTCCGGCACCTCGGCCGGGACAGGAGGCAAAGATGAACGTCGTTCTGGGCCGTGTCGCGCTCGCGGCCGCTCTCGTTGTCGGTGTCTCGGGCGGCGCCCTCGCACGCGATGCCGGGCCGAAGGCCCCGGTGCCAAGGGCACGACGGGCCTGCACGGCATCGGGTTTACCGAGCCGAAGTTCCGCTCGAACCTGCGTACCGGCAGGGACCAGCCCTACACGTGGCCGGTCAGCGACCGCTATCATCCGGTCTCCCAACCCTTCTACGGCCGGGCCTATTGAGCCAGACTGAGCGCGCTCCGCCGAAGGGATGAATGGCGCGGCGCCGATTTGCGCCGCACACCGTAATGCGTGCCCGTCACCGACCGCGATGCGGACAGGAACAGATCCGGCGGGTCTCCGGCGGCGTGGGGCTCGTCGCCGGATCGGTTCGGAGCCAGGAGCGTGTGATGCATCGGCTGAGCCGGCTCTTCGTCGCAGGCCTGTTGATCGCGCCCGTCTCGGGACAGGCGGGTGAGTTCGCGCAGACGGCGCCGGTGCCCGGTATGGCCCTGACGCCTCCCGATCCCGGCATGGCCAACGGCCCGCCCACGCCCGCGCCGGGGGCGGCCGCCCCGGCTCAAGCCGAGCTCAACCTGCCCGTCGGTCGCCGGCGGCTGCATGCTCTTGGCAGCGGCCTCTCGTCGATCGAGGGCCATCTCCCGAACCAGCGCACCGGTCCGCGACACGAGCACGTGGTGCGCGACATCTGCATTGGCTGCTGATCACTCCGCGAAGGCCGGGTCGACTATTGCAGTGCGCTCGACCGTGAATGCGCCTGGATCCAGTGCGGCGAGAGGATGTCGCCGGCCTCGGTGATGATCCAGGGCTGGGCCTCCCCGGTTTCGAGCGCCCGGAGGGCGACCACGAGCGCTTCGCGGAGGGTCGCGAAGGGGCGACCCTCCGCGGACCGCCCAGGCGAGCGTCTGGACCAAACGGTCAGCTCGGCTGCTTTATCGAGATCGGCGGGCGTCATCGGCAAGCCCATGCGGTTCTGCGGTGTGCGCGGTTCTAGCGGGCTTCTGTGACGCGGATCTGGCGCGCGTGTTGCCGATTCGTGTCGGTACCGAGATCCGCGGCGACGGGCACGCTTGCGCGGTCCAGCCAGACAATCCGAGTTCCGGCCGTGAAATTAAATGATGCGGCGCAGCAATTTTGCTTTGAACATGCGCCATTGGAAATTTAGTTCATTTGCAGCGAATGCATGGAACTGGCGAAGTCGGGCCGGACGTGTGCCTCAGGAGACGTGGCGAACACTGCATTACCATGCCGGGCTCGCGTTATGATGCAATGCGCAAAACGCATACCGCAACGCACAAATCCGTGGTCTCATGCGTTGGCCGATCGCATCCTGCGCTCGGCGCTGCGATCGAAACGGAGACGCACCATGCGCACGATTCTCATCCTCGCGTCGGCCGCGCTCACCTCGGCCGCCTTCACGGGGCTCGCTACGGCCGACGAGCGACTGCACCTGACGCCGCCGCTCTATCGGGACCAGGCTCGGGCTGCCCAGCAAGTCCGCACCATTCACGACCTGACCACGACGCCCCAGCCCGTCTCGGTCCCTGTAGCCTCCGGCCGGACGGTTTCGTCCCTGAGCCGGCCGATGGTTCAGGCTTCCGCGGAGTCGCGCCGCTGAGCCCGCTGCCGGAGACGCGCCGCCCTCGGGCGGTCCCGTCTCCGGCACGTCTTCAGACGACATGCAGGCTCTGAGCCGCCACCGCGGGGGACACGCCGCGG
This sequence comes from Methylobacterium phyllosphaerae, assembly GCA_050632685.1. Taxonomy (GTDB): domain Bacteria; phylum Pseudomonadota; class Alphaproteobacteria; order Rhizobiales; family Beijerinckiaceae; genus Methylobacterium; species Methylobacterium phyllosphaerae_A. Next base: position 3,542,962 of record JBOEFT010000001.1, on the reverse strand, counting down.
CGGACCAGACGCCGGATCCGCGCCTGCTGATCGCGTTCGGCGCTCAGGGCGGTTCCTGCCGCGCGGTAGCCCTCGAACCACAGATGTGCCCACGCATACTGCGTCGCCATCATCAGCAGCACGGCATTCTCGGCTTGCCGCAGACCCAGCCGCAGGCTTTCATCTGCCAAGCGGCCAACCTCCCCGTACATCATGTCCGACTCCGCGTCCGATCACGACCGGCAGCCCATCGCCGGGCTGCCGGCTCACTGACTCTGCGGCCCCTCGGGGATCCGCTCAAGCGGATGCCTCGTCGGTGGCCGCCGGGCTGACACGGCTGCCTCTTGATCTGCATCCCGTCCCCGTTCCATCGCCCTGCGGGCCTCCTCGGCGCCCTGCGGCAACGCGGTGCGGGCACGCTCCGCTCCCTGCCGGTTTGCATCGGGGGCAGGCTCTCCACCCCTTTGGTCGGTGCCTGCAGGGTGTCGAAACGTCCTCGGGCGTATGCGGCCTGGATTTCGGCCGCTTCGGACAAGGATTGCGCGGCCCCGTGCGTCCGTGGACCGGCGCATGGCCGGGCGACACGTCAGATCTCGGTCTCGCGCCGAACGATCGCGTCCTCGCCATGGCCCTTCTGCGCCACGCCAACCTCCGGATCCTCGCCCGGGAGTGTCGTCGGCACATCGAGGCGTTCGGATCTCGGGGGCGGGGTCTCCGGAGCGCGCGGACCCGTTTCGCGGTTCGGCCGGGCTGCGGTTTCGCGCGCGTCGGTCATGAGATCCCCTCTTGCCCCTCGGCAACGCGTCGGTCAGGCGGCGGGTCCCGCGTCGGCTTCACGATGGTGGGAGGCGGGATGGAGCGCGCAGCGCTATATGGGAGGCGCGAGCAGGGAGAGTGGCGTGTTCACCGTTAAGGGGATTGATCCGTCCGGGCGCGTCATGACGTTCGCCTGCGGGACTGACGAGCAGGCCATGGAGAAGACCTGGGAACTGGCCCGACGCGGCTTCCGCGAGATCACGGTCTCCGACCCGAGGGGCAAAGAGCTGACAGCGGCCGCCTTCGAACGCTCTCTGAACATCGATTGGGAATGACGCGGTTCGTCGCACGGGACTCCGAAACCGGCCCGTCCCAACGCGCGGGTTCCTCGCCAGCGAAGGGCGCGTCCGCGACCGACGGAGGTGCGTCCGCCGAGGGCGGATCGGCCGCCGGCCGGAGCCGTCAGATCGCCTCCAATTCGCGTCGGAGGTTTGATCGGCTCGGGTGCGCGGATTCGGGAACGTCGGTGGCTGCCCCGATCTCTTCCGTTTTGCGCCAGACAGCCTGGCACACGAGGATCTCGTTGCTGGCATCGATGCTCAAGACGAACCGGTCCGGCACGATCTCGGCGTCCGGGAGGGCGATCCGCACGCCCCCGGCGGACCGGTCGTAGACGATGCAGGGCAGGCTTCGGTGCTCATCCACCGAGATGCTGCCGGTCTCATTGAGAAGTGTGCGTGGCGCGCTGCGTCGTTCGAACATCACCGCCTCGGAAACCTGTGCTGAGCAGGATCGGGCTCCCGGGTTCAGGTCGGGTTTGGAAAATGCATCAACTTGTCAGGAAACCGGCGGCCCTGTGAATTTCGTGATCTCGGGCGATCCGCGGGGACAAACCAAACGGCATGCGCGTCCCGGCCGCCGGATCGATGCGCGGTGAAGCCGGGAGGCTCGGATCTCCGTCGGAGTGGTCGCGCGCGTCGCGGCCCGCGACGCTAACCGGTGATGACTTCGACGAGGGTGGTGAGAAAGCCTAGGGCGACGGCGCCGATGCCGCTCATGAAGGCGACATCCCAGCCGGCGAATTCATTCGACCGAGGCGCACGGAGGAAGGTGAACAGCGTGACGGCCGCCCCGCAGATGACGAGCGCAAGGGCCAGATAGATCGGTCGAGACATGGCGTTTCCTCTTCCGCCGGTCTCGCGGCCCTTCAGGGCTCTTGTGCGGATGACGACGACCGGCGTGATCTGTTCAGGCGCATCCGTCTTTAAGACATGACAGACGGCGCGGTAGCGAACAAGACGATAATCTGTTCTGCATTGCGGAACATAAAGTCGGAGCGCCGGCATGATCTGACCTAGGCGCGGGCCTCCCGTTGAATCCACCGCGAGTGCCGTCGATTTCGAGGTGCGTTCCTCGCCCACGCTCCTGAACGCACTCAGTCGACGAAAACGCGGACGCCGTCCGTATTCAGGATGTCCCGCTGATCGGCGCACCATTGCTCCGCGCCCACCGCGGCGATCTCGGTCGCCACGCGCCGACCCTCCTCGGCGATGACGCTCTGGGTTCGGCGGTGGCCGAGGCTCGCGTCGAGGGCGCGGCGGACCGTCCGGGACAGGCTCTCGGAGACTGTGTCGTCGATGGTTTAGAGCTTGCGGCAATACAGGACGATACCGGCCTGCGCGCCGACGATCCGCACGAGGCCCTCGATCGTCTCGGTCCGTTTGACAGCCTTCGGGTCCTCGGCGGCCGAAGCCGCGTCGGGCAGCGCCGTTGCGGCCATCAGGACTGCGAGTAGGGCGTGTCTCATGCGGCGGCACTCCTCCGGTCCGAAGCCGGACCGCGCGTCTGGATCACCGCAGGGGACGAAGGGCGGCGCCCGCCTGTCGTCACGGTCGTGTGCGGGCGATCCCGCGGGAGCGCCCGTCAGACCCGGTCGATCACTTCCGGGCGGCCATCATGTCATGGGTCAGGACGGTCAGCTTGCCGATCAGACTGCTGATATCCGTGCTTTTGCAGGACCATTGCGTGCCGATCGCCTCGCCGTCCGCGGAGACGGAGACGATCGCCACCGAACGCAGCCGACCCTCACGCGCCAGCGCCAGCTGATCCTGAAGCACGGCGATGATCGACGCCGTGTCCTCGTCCGCGATCGTGGGCGCGATGTGCGCCGGGAACGGCACGACCGAACTCGTCATCGTCTGCTCTCGCTTCATCTCGCCAAACCCCTCGGTAACATCTTCGGGCTTTGGCGTGCGCATCTGCTTTGTGCAGAGTGTGGCAGCTTGTCCGTGTCCTGCGATGTCGTGGACAGGTGTGGCGACGATGCAACGATTCCGGTCAGGTCCGGCACGGCCATGCCGCAGGCCTTCCGCGCTCCGGTATTTGCGGATCGCGGCCGGGTGATGCGGCAGACTGTATGGGTGAAGCGCGGTCGGTCTTCAGGGAGGCGCCCTGCGCGGGACGCCCCCGGAGGCGTTCCGCTCAGGCCGCCTTACGGCCCTTGCGCTCGCGCTCGGCCATGGCGCCGGGCTGGCCCAGGCCGATCGCCTTGGCGAGGGCGGAGCGCTGTTCGGCGTAGCTCGGGGCGACCATCGGGTAATCGGCCGGCAGGCCGTAGCGGTCGCGATAGCTGCGCGGGTCGAGGCCGTGGCTGGTCAGGTGGCGCTTGAGCGTCTTGTACGTCTTGCCGTCGATGAAGCTGACGATGCCGTCCTGCCGGACCGATTTGCGGATCTGGGCCGCACTCGGCTTCTCGACATCGGCCGCGGATGCTGTCCCAGTCTCAGCCGTCAGCGTCCCGGCGACGAGCCCACTGATCGCGCCGTGCACCCGCGCGATCAGGGCCGGCAATTCGGAAGCCGGGACCGGATTGTTCGACACGTAGGCGGCGACGATATCGCCCGCCAGCTCGATGAAGTTGGAGTTGGGCCCCGTGGTTTCTTCTCTCACTGTAAGATTCCTAGTGTGCCCCTCACAGGCGATTTGCTACCTTTGCGCGCTGAATGCAAGTTACAAAAGCGCTAGGCGGCCGGAATCCCGCGCGTGATTGGTGCGCTCGCTTCGGACGATCGACGGGGATTTCTGAGCGTGCGCGGCGGAAAACTTCCAGCCGCAGCCGCGGCCGTCCTATCAACTGCGGTAGTGTTTCCGCACCGCGGAACGATCAGAAGCTGAATCTGACGATTTTTTACCGGGCCGCCGGCGAGGGCCAGTGGTTTCATCATCCTCTGCGGTGACGCGGCCGACCAGCCATGGCATGGCGCGTCGATGCTGATGCTCGCGCTTCTCCTCTCCCTCCTGGCCGTCGTGACGGCGATGATCATCCTGCGGCGATGGACCGGGCGCTTGGCTTCGCTGGCAACGCTTTTGGCAGGTGCGATCATGGCGCTGTGGCTGGCCGAAGTCGGGCTGCTGCCGGGATCTCAGGGACCGCTGACGGCGCATCGTCCCCTCGTCCCCGTGCTTGATCGGTAACGGTTCGGTAAGCCTCCCGGCGCGAGCATAAATCATGCCCACGCTCTCCGCCCCGCGCCTGCTCACGTTCCTGGTGTCGGCCGTTTTGATCGGCCTCGCCATCGCCAGTCTCTACACGCGCATTCCCATGGTCGGGCGTACGGTCGTGGCGCACCGGCAGTGGTTCTTTATCGGCGCCTATGTTCTCCTCGCCCTTGGGGTGACCACCCGCAGCCTGTAGGGGGGACGAGCCGTCGGTCCAGTCGCGATCGCTGTCCGCGCGGGGAGACCGGAATGGCTTTGAAGACCACCTATCTCGTGCAGCCCTTCGAGCTGCATCGGAACCGCCTGCGGCCCGCGCGTCAGGAGCCGGCGCAGAGCGAGTTCGGCGCCCTCAAGAAGGCGGAGGCCCTGGCCGCCCGGATGCCGGGCGCGGCGGCCCTCAAAGTCGTCGCCGACGACGAGACCGGTGAACTCGAGGGCGTAACCATTCTCGGCCAGTTCGGGACCGTCCCGGAGGATTTCGCCGAGACACTCCTGGGGTCCTGAGCGCATCCGCGGCCGCGTCTCAGCGTGCGACATGGGGGGACGCCGGATTGCGGTCGGCTGGAAACTACGTAGAAACAACGGAGACTGAATCTTGCGAGCCCCCCTTGCTCGCCGAGCCCGCATCCGTGCCCCGCTATTTCATCGATCTCCACGACGGCGCCAACCTGGTGCGCGACCGGGACGGCTTCGATCTTCCGGACCTCGCTGCCGCGCGGGCTCAGGCCGTTCGCATCCTGACCCGATTGGCGCAGGGCTTGACCGATCCGATGGAGCGGCAGGATTACGTGATCGCCGTGCGCGACGAGCAGGGCACCGTTCGCCTGCGCCTCCGCCTCTCCTACGATGTCGAGGCCAGCTGATGGAGCGGCCGTCGCACGCGGCGTGGAAAGCGCCGCGCCCGGTCGCGTTGACCGGGGCTGGCACGGCGCAGGGCCGGGGAGATCGCATGGGACAGTCAACAGGTCTGGTCGGCCCGCTCGTGGCGGCCCTGATGGTGCTCTGCCCGGCGGTCTCGGCGACGGCCCAGACCGCGCCGCCGCCGCAGGTTGGCTCCGCCACGGCGACGGCGGACAACGCCGTGCTGCTGACGGTCTTCCTGCGCCACGATCAGTCCCGCCCCTGGCGGAGCTGAACGCGCAGCTCGCCAAGCAGGGCTTCTACAAGGCCTTCCCGCCTCCGGGCATCGAGGTGGTCTCCTGGAACGTCGTAATGGGGATCGGGCAGATCATCGTCCTGCGCCTGCCCGCGTCCCGCCTGCGCGAGGTCAACCGCGTCCTCGAGGACACGGCCTGGGGGGCGTACCGCACCGAATTCTACCCGACCTACGATTACAAAGCCGTGGGCCTCGGGGAGCACGAGAAGGCGCGCTGAGCGCCCTAGCGGGCGCGGTTCGCCGCTCAGACGAAGTGCGCCGGCAGCGACAGGCCCTGCGCGTACAGGGTCAACGCGATGGCGCCGCCCATCAGGGTGGCCGCCAGGGTGATGCGGTTGGTCCAGCTCATCGTCGATCTCCTTCGGTTCGCGACTGTGTTCGCGGTGTGGAGATGACGTAAGCCCAAGCTTTCGCGGCGCGCGTGTTCCGCGACACATCAGAGAGCGGCCGCACGGCCGGGCTGCAGCGTGCCCAGGATCAGCGCCGCATCCCACAGGCAGGGATGGCCGAGCCGCTTGGCCTCGTACATCGCCGCGTCGGCCCGCTCCGTCAGGCCCTGCGCCCGGGTGGAGTGCAGGGGGCGCAGGCCACGCCGATCGCGGCGCCGATGCGGATCGGCGAGCCCGCCCCGAGATCGTAGGGCTCGGCGAGGCGCGCCTGGAGGTTCAGGGCGAAACTGAGCGCGGGTGCCGGCCCCGCGTCGCCCAGGAGGATGGTGAACTCGTCACCCCCGAGCCGCGCGGCGATGTCCCCCTCCCCCAGGCCCTCCCGCAGGCGCTCGGCCAGGTGCCGCAGCAGCGCGTCGCCCACGGCGTGGCCGTAGCGGTCGTTCACCGGCTTGAAGCCGTCGAGGTCGATGCACAGCAGCGCGCAGGCCGCGCGATCGAGGTTCGCCAGCGCCCGGTCGAGGCGGCCCGCGAACAGGTAGCGGTTCGGCAATCCGGTGAGCGGGTCGTGGTGGGCCATGTAGCGCAGGAGCGCCTCCGCCCGGCGGCGCTCGGTCACGTCCTCCCACAGGACGGTCCAGCCGCTCCCCGCCTGCGGGTGCAGCGTGATCGCGATCTGGCGCCCGTCCGGAAGCCCCTGCACGACCGGATCGGCCGTGCCCCGGGCGAGGAGCCGCCGGCGCGCCGCCCAGAGGCCGGACGGAGCCCCGTCGGCCCCGGCCAGTCCCGCCGCGCCCACCTTCCGGGCATGCAGGCCGGGCCTGACCCGGTGCGCGCCCGGGCCGAACAGGCGCCGGAAGCCGTCATTCACGAACACCAGCCGGTCGGCGGCATCGAACACGCAGAGACCGTGCGGGAGCGCGTCCAGCGCCTGGACGATCCCGGGGCCGAGCTGGCGCGCGCGGCCGAGCCCGTCCGGCCGCCGGTCGCGGACCGCCTGGCGATGGCGCCGCGCCCGCTTCATCGCCGCCCAGTCCGCCCGCGCCGCCATGGCCATTCCCCCGAAGAGCCCGACATCGGCCGTCGCACGACCAACGGATCGGCGGCCCGGAAATTAATCCCGGTTCCTGATAGAATGGGATTCCTTTCGCCAACCTTGACGAAAGGACCATGCGTTGAACGATCCTTTGCGCGCCCGCCCTGCCCGCACGTCGAGGCGCCGGCTGCCCGCCGCCTCGACCGTCGACGGCCCGGGTCCGACGACCCGGGGTCGGATCACGGCGTGGCGTGCACGCCGTGATGGCCGTCGAGCACCGTGTCGCTGGTCGGGACCGTCTCGGCGACGGCCTCGGCGCGGCGGATGTCCGGGGCGGTCGCCTCGGCCACGAAGGCCGCCACCGCCTCGGTCAGGGGCAGGGTGCGGGTCTGCTGGCTACCCAGCCGCCGGATCGAGACCGTCCGCTCCTCCGCCTCGCGCTTTCCGAGGGCCAGCAGCACCGGCACCTTGGCCAGCGAGTGCTCGCGGACCTTGTAGTTGATCTTCTCGTTGCGCAGATCCGCCTCCACCCGCAGGCCCGCGCGCTCCAGGGCGCGGATGACGTCCCGGGCGTACGGATCGGCCTCGCCGGTGATCGTCGCCACCACCACCTGCACGGGCGCCAGCCAGAGGGGAAGTGCCCGGCGAAATGCTCGATCAGGATGCCGGTGAAGCGCTCCATCGAGCCGCAGATCGCCCGGTGGACCATCACGGGCGGCTTCCTTGCGCCGTCGGCGTCGATGTAGAAGGCGCCGAACCGCTCGGGCAGGTTGAAGTCCACCTGCGTGGTCCCGCATTGCCAGTCGCGGCCGATCGCGTCGCGCAGCACGTACTCGAATTTGGGCCCGTAGAACGCGCCTTCCCCCGGGTTGACCGCGGTCCTGATCCGTCCGGCCGACTGCTCCTCGATCTGCGCCAGCACGCGGGTCATCACGTCCTCGGCGTGGTCCCAGAGGGCGTCGGAGCCGACGCGCTTCTCGGGGCGCGTCGAGAGCTTCACGACGATCTGGTCGAAGCCGAAATCCGCGTAGGTCGAGAGGATCAGGTCGTTGATCTTCAGGCACTCGTCGGCGAGCTGGTCCTCGGTGCAGAAGACGTGGGCGTCGTCCTGCGTGAAGCCGCGCACCCGCATCAGCCCGTGCATGGCGCCGGACGGCTCGTAGCGGTGAACCACGCCGAACTCGGCCATGCGCAGGGGCAGATCGCGGTAGGATTTCAGCCCGTGCTTGAAGATCTGCACGTGGCCCGGGCAGTTCATCGGCTTGAGGGCGAACCAGCGCTTGTCCTCGGCCTCCTCGCCGGCCGACTGCGCGGCGAACATGTTCTCCCGGTACCAGCCCCAGTGGCCGGAGGTCTCCCACAGGGCCTTGTCGAGGATCTGCGGGGCGTTCACCTCGGCGTAGTCGCCGCGCAGGCGTCGGCGCATGTAGGCGATCAGCTCCTGGAAGATCGTCCAGCCCTTGGCGTGCCAGAAGACGACGCCCGGCCCCTCCTCCTGGAAGTGGAACAGGTCCATCTCCCGGCCGAGGCGGCGGTGGTCGCGGCGCTCGGCCTCCTCCAGCCGGTGCAGGTAATCGTCGAGATCGGCCTGGGAGGCCCAGGCGGTCCCGTAGATGCGGGTCAGCATCGGGTTGTTCGAATCGCCCCGCCAATAGGCGCCCGCGACCTTCATCAGCTTGAACGCGGTGCCGACCTTGGCGGTCGAGGTCATGTGCGGGCCGCGGCAGAGGTCGAACCAGTCACCCTGGCGGTAGATCTTCAGGTCCTCGCCCGGCGGGATCGCGTCGACCAGCTCGACCTTGAACGTCTCCTGCTTGCCCTCGAACAGCGCCCGCACGTCCGCGCGCGTCCAGACTTCCTTGGTGAAGGGCGCATCGCGCGAAATAATCTCGCGCATCTTCGCCTCGATCTTCGGGAAGTCGTCGGGCGTGAACGGGGTCTCGCGGTAGAAGTCGTAGTAGAAGCCGTTCTCGATCACCGGGCCGATCGTGACCTGCGTGTCCGGCCAGAGCGCCTGCACGGCCTCGGCGAGCACGTGGGCGCAATCGTGGCGGATCAGCTCCAGGCTGCGCGGGTCCGTCCGGTCGAGGAACTCGATGCGGGCGTCGCGGTCGATCGGGTCGTCGAGGTCGGCGACCGTGCCGTCGAGCGCCATGGCGACGGTCCGCTTGGCCAGCGACTTGGCGATGCCCTCGACCACGGCGCGGCCGGTGGTGCCGGCGGCGATCTCCCGCGTGTTGCCGTCGGGGAAGGTGAGAATCGGCATGGTTCAGGCTCTCCAGGCTCAGTCCTGCATACGCGGCAGGTAAGCGTCTTCGGGGGAGCGGCCGTGTAGACCGATTTTCCAGGCGAGGGAACAACGGTGCTGCGCAACTCCGCGCATCCCTGCTCAGTCCGGCTTGCCCCGTCCGGCCTGCCCCATCCGGCCTGTCCCCGGACATGCGTGATCGTCCCCGCGCGCCGGTTGCGCCGGGGGCTTGGCCCAGGAAGCGCGCACGAGGGACGCGGGACGCCGCGGGAACCCTGTGTCGGCCATGATACGCGCGGGATCCGGTCCCCGCGGCGCCCCGCGGCATCGACCGGGCGTCTCCCCCGGCCGGTGCCGTCTGTCTCGTCGCGGCGTCTTGCCGGCGCCCCGGTCCTGCGACTCCGTTTCAGCGGTCACCGGCGAGGCGCACGCACCTCCGGAACCCGCATCACCGCCGTGGCCTTCCAGCCGCCGCCCGCCTCGTAGTGGGCGGGTCCGCAGGTTGCTCAGGGTCGGCCCAGAGAGGGGTCGGCGCGGGGGGCATTTCCTCCACCCCGCCGGGCTAACTGCCGCCCGGTCTCACGCCCGCCTCCGAGACACGCCCCGCACCGGTCACGCCGCCCGGGGCGATGGCGGCTGAGAGCCACCGACGCGGGCGCCGCCCCGTCCCCGGATCCGCCCGGTCAGCCACCGCACGGACCCCCGAAGGACGCCCCGGGATCGCTCCCCAGGCGCCGTGGACAGGTGGCGGCTAATGAGCACAAAATAGGAACATTGTCAAGATCCCTGCGCCGCGGGACGCCGCGACGCGTGCGGGTCAGGCGCGGGTCCCCTCGCCCGTGCGGGCTGCGCTGGTCACGCATCCGGGTCGGACACGGGCGCTGGCGGCCGAGCGCGACGCGCCCCCTCTCCCGTGCGGGAGAGGGTTGGGGTGAGGGGCACGACGCGTCGGGATCGAGCACGCGGTCGACGGGCGCGTCCGTCGCGCTTTCTGCGGAGGCCGCACGTCCCTCACCCTGTCCCTCTCCCGCACGGGAGAGGGGACCCGCGCCCTGTCCTGACGACGGGTTGCCGAGGCGGATGTGGGAATTCGCCAGGCCGCTCGGGAGAAGGGGCATGGCGCACCTGACCCCACAGGAGACGCCCGCGGTTCAGGTGGTTGCGGCACCACCGGAAGCCGCCGTCCGAGCCGGGTCCCGGCCTGGTGGCGCGTCCGGATCCCGGATTCCGCCCGCGGCGCCCCGGGACGACACGTGTCCCACGAATGCCGGGGGCCGGGGCTGGAAGACGGCTCCGTCTGGCGACATGCTGGCGCGGCGCCTCCCCCGCCCGGACGGGCGGGCGGCCGGACACTCGCAACAGGGACAACCGCATGGCTGCGCGCATCGCCCTCCTCGGCCTCGGCGCGATGGGGCATCCCATCGCCCGCAACCTCGCGGCCAAGCGGGGTTCCGACGCCGAGACCCTCGTCGCGATCGATTCCGACCCGGCGCGCCTCGCCGGCCTCGACGCGCCGGGCCTCGTCGCCACCACCGATCCCGGCCGGGCCGACGGCGCCGACGTGCTGGTCCTGTGCCTGCCGAACGGCGACGCGGTCGAGGCGGCGCTGTTCGGCGCCGGCACCCTGGCCGAGCGCCTCGCGCCCGGTGCAATCGTGATCGATCTCAGCACCATCGCGCACGCCAAGGCCCTGGCGATCGGCCGCGCCGTGGCGGCGACCGGGCGGTCCTTCGTCGACGCGCCGGTCTCCGGCGCGCCGGCCGGCGCCGAGGCCGGGACGCTCACCGTGATGTGCGGCGGCGAGGCCGGGGCGGTGGCGCGGGTGCGTCCGCTGCTGGAGCGGATCGGCACCACCATCCTCCATATGGGGCCGGCCGGGTCCGGCCAGCTCACCAAGACGATCAACAACCTGCTCTACGACATCAACATTGCGGCGCTCGCCGAGGTGCTGCCCATGGCGGTGGCCATGGGGCTCGACCCGGATCAGGTCGCCGAGGTGGTCACCACGGGCACGAGCCGCAGCTACGCGGCGCAGTACTTCGTGCCGCGCATCCTGCAGGGGCGCTTCGACGAGGGCTACCCGATGGGGTCGGCCTACAAGGATCTCGTCGCCGCGGCGGCGATCGCGGCCGAGAACGGCTTCCCCATGCCGGTGACCGCGGCGGCCACCGCCACCTACCAGACCGCCCTGCGTCAGGGCCACGCCGACAGGGACAAGGGCGCGATGGTGCTGCCGTTCGAGGAATTGCTGGGGGTGCGGGTGCGGGGACGGGCGCGCTGACTGACGCGTCGCAGTCGGATCGGCGTCACACTGTTTTCCGGTCGATGACGTCGGCACCGCCGTCCTTGCGAGCGGAGCGAAGCAATCCAGTCGGCGCCACGTCTCCACATGGCGCGTTGCCCTGGGTCACTTCGCTGCGCTCGTGAAGACGGAGGGACACGCTTCAGCCGAAGTGTTCAGACGAACATCGAATTACTCCGCGGCTTCCGTCTCCGGCACCGCCGCATGCCCGGACCGTGCCGGCAGCGCCGGGGCGTCGGCCCGCTGGAGCACTTCGAGCGCCGCATCGGCCTCCCGCTGACGGTCCCAGAGCGCCGCGTAGACGCCGCCGGCCTCCAGCAGCTCCGCATGGGTGCCCCGCTCGACGATGCGGCCGTGGTCGAGGACCAGGATCGCGTCGGCGTTGACCACCGTCGACAGGCGGTGGGCGATCACCAGGGTGGTGCGGCCGCGGCTGACCCGGTCCAAAGCCGCCTGGATCTCGGCCTCGGTGAAGGAATCGAGGGCCGAGGTCGCCTCGTCGAGCACCAGGATCGGCGGTGCCTTGAGGATCGTGCGGGCGATGGCGACCCGCTGCTTCTCGCCGCCCGAGAGCTTCAGGCCGCGCTCGCCCACCGGCGTGTCGTAGCCCTCCGGCAGGCTCGAGACGAAGCGGTCGATCTGGGCGAGCCGGGCCGCCTCACGCAGCTCCGCCTCGGTGGCGTCGGCGCGGCCGTAGCGGATGTTGTAGCCGATCGTGTCGTTGAACAGCACCGTGTCCTGCGGGACCATGCCGATCGCCGCCCGGAGCGACGCCTGCGTCACCGCGGCGATGTCCTGCCCGTCGACGCTGATCCGGCCGGCCGACGGCTCGTAGAACCGGAACAGCAGGCGCGAGAGGGTGGACTTGCCCGCCCCCGAGGGGCCGACCACCGCGACCGTCTGGCCCGCCGGGATCTCGAAGGAGACGCCGCGCAGGATCGGCCGCTCGGGATTGTAGGCGAAGCGCACGTCCTCGAACCGCACCGTGCCGCCCGCCACGGCGAGCGGGGCGGCGCCCGGCCGGTCGGCGATCTCGGGGTTCTGCCCGAGGATGCGGAACATGTCGTCGATGTCGATCAGCGCCTGTTTGATCTCGCGGTAGATCATCCCCATGAAGTTGAGCGGCATCGCGAGCTGCACCAGCATGGTGTTGGCGAGCACGAAGCCGCCGATCGTGGTGCGCCCGGCCAGGATGTCGCGCGCCGCGAGGCCACATCACCACGGTCATGCCCAGCGTGAAGATCGCCGCCTGCCCGGCATTGAGCACCGCAAGCGACACGTAGGTCTGCGTCGAGGCCTTCTCGTACCGCGCCATCGACTCGTCGTAGCGGCCGGCCTCGCGGCCTTCGGCGCCGAAATACTTCACCGTCTCGTAGTTGAGCAGCGAGTCGACGGCCTTGGTGTTGGCGTCCGTATCCGACGCATTCATCCGGCGGCGGATCGCGATCCGCCACTCGGTCGCCTTGTAGGTGAAGGCCAGGTAGGCCGCGACCGTCAGGAAGGCGGTCGCCGCGTAGCGCCAGTCGAACTCGTAGGCCAGGACGCCGAGCACCAGGGCGAACTCGACGATGGTCGGCACCAGGGTCAGCACCATCAGGCGCGACAGTTCCTCGATGCCCGCGCGGCCGCGCTCCAGCACCCGGGTGAGGCCGCCGGTCTTGCGCTCCAGATGGAAGCGCAGGGACAGGCGGTGCATGTGCTCGAAGGTCAGCAGCGCCAGCCGCCGCACCGCGTGCATCGCCACCTTGGCGAACAGCCCGTCGCGCACCTGGGTGAGCGCCGACATGGCGATCCGCGAGACGCCGTAGAGGGCGATCAGCAGCATCGGCGCGGCGAGCAGCCCCGTGGGCACCGGCGCGTCCCGGCCGCCGACGGCCGCCACCAGGGCGTCGGTGATCCACTTGAAGGTGAACGGCGTCACCATGGTCACCAGCTTGGCCGCCAGCAGCAGGCCGAAGGCCAGGAACACCCGCCGCTGCAGGTCGGGCCGGCCATGGGGCCAGAGATGCGGCCAGAGCCGGCGGTAGGTGGCGATCAGGCCGGGGCGCTCGGCTGGGGGAGTCGGCCCGGCCGGGGCGCGGTCTTGTCGGTCATGCAGGTTCAGTCGGGAGGGGTCGTGAGCCCCGCATATAGGCCCGGGATCGCCCGGGATCACCCGCGCTGCGTGCAGGGCACCATCTCAGGCCCGCCAGAACGGCTTCGCGACCTCGGCGCGCAGGTCCCACGGTTCCAGGCCGGCATCCCGGGCCTGGTCGGGATGGAGCGCCGCGAGGGCGCGCCGGGTGCGGATCCGGTTCAGCCAAGTCCGGAGCAGGGATGTCCGGAGCAGGGATGTGCGCAGCAGGGACATGCGCAACAGGGACGGGCGCGCGGCGGGGCGGCGGGCGGCGGGTGACGCGGACAGGGTCAGGGCGGGCATCGCGGTCGATCCGGTGGCGGGGATGCAGTCCGGCCGGGATTGCGGGCGGAGCATTGATCCGATACAGATCTCGGATCAATCGAAACATTGATCTCGGAGCAATGATGCGCGCCGCGGATTTCCGCTCCGTCGCCGACGCGATCGCGGCCGACATCGCCGCGGGCCGGCTGCGGCCCGGCGCGCGGCTGCCGCCGCAGCGCGACTTCGCCTACGCGCGGGGCATCGCGGTCTCGACGGCGAGCCGCGTCTACGCCGAGCTGGCCCGCCGGGGTCTGGTGACCGGCGAGGTCGGGCGGGGCACCTACGTCCGCAGCGATCCGGGGCAGGCCGGATTGCTCCGGCCAGAGCCGCCCGCCGCGGCCCTCGACCTGCAGCGGACCCATTCGCGGCTGCCGGAGCAGGAGGCCGTGCTGGCCGAGACCCTGGCAGCCCTGGCGCGCGACAACGGCCAGATCGGCTTCAGCCAGTACGGACCCGCCGGGACCCCCCGGGCGCAGGCCGTTGCGGCCGCGTTCCTGGCCCGCGACGGCTATGCCCCCGACCCGGCCGACATCCTGTTCACCGGCAACGGCCGGCAGGCCCTGGCCGCGGCCCTGGCCGCCCTGGCGGCGCCCGGCGAGCGGATCGGCTGCGAGCCCCTGACCTACCCGGGGGTGAAGGGCATCGCCGCGCGGCTCGGGATCACGCTGATCCCCCTCGCCATGGATGCCGAGGGCGTCTGTCCCGACGCGCTCCTCCAGGCCCACCGGGCGACGCCGCTGAGCGGCGTCTATCTCCAGCCGACGCTGCACAACCCCCTCGGCGCCACGATGGGGCCGGCGCGGCGGGAAGCCCTGGCGGAGGTCCTGGACCGGACCGGGCTGACCGCCATCGAGGACGCGGTCTACAGCTTCCTCGCCGAGGCGCCGCCGCTCGCCGGCCTCGTGCCCGACCGGGTGATCTTCGTGGACAGCCTGTCGAAGCGGGTGATGCCGGCGCTGACGGTCGGCCTGATCGCCGCGCCCCCTGCCCTCACCGACCGGCTCGCGGCCTCCGTCCGCCAGGGGCCTGGACGGTGCTCGGCCTGTCGCTCGCGGCCGGCATGCACTGGATGGCGGGGGGCTCGGCGGCGGCGCTCGCCGGGGCCAAGCGGCGGGACGCCACGGACCGGCAGGCCCTCGCCCGGGCGGCGCTGGCCGATCTGCGGGTGGTCGGCGATCCCCACGCCTACCACCTCTGGCTGGAACTGCCCGAGACCTGGCGGGCCGAGGCCTACGCGGCCGCGGCCCTGCGCCAGGGCATCGCCCTCCTCCCGGCCTCGGCCTTCGCGGTCCATCCCGGCCACGCGCCGAACGCCGTGCGCCTCGCCCTGGCGGCCCCGTCGCGGGACGACCTCGAGCGGGCGCTGCGGACCCTGCGCCGCCTCGCCTTCGCGGGGGACGATCAGGTCGTGGAGTGACGGCGCTCAGCCGCGCTTGTCGACCGGCAGCACGAAGATCTGGCCCGGATAGATCAGGTCCGGATCGCGGATCTGGTTCTGGTTGGCGTCGTAGATCACCGTGTAGCGCTCGCCGCGGCCATAGGTGCGCTGGCTGATCCGCCAGAGGTTGTCGCCGCGGGTGATCCGGGCGGTGCTGATCTCGGGCACGAACACCGCCCCGGCCCGGACGGGACCCGTCGTCTCCGCCGCCAGATGGCTCGGGTCGGAGGCCGGGGGCGATCCCGCCGCGGTCCCGTCCCGGGCCGGGGCGTCGGCCCCGCTCCGGTGCGCCCCGTCCCGCATGCCGTTCGCGGCGGGCGGTGCCGATGCCGGCGCGGCGGCCTCCCCGGCGGCGACCTGCGCCGGCTCGGGCACCGAGAGGGGCACCTCGGCGCGGCCGGCGACCTTCCCGGTGGACGGATCGACCTGATCGATCCGCACTTGGTACTGGCCGGGCCTGATCCCGCGTCCGATCGTGAAGCTCGCCCGCCCGTCCGGCCCGATCTGGCCCGGGGCGACCAGGGTGTCGTTGAGGTAGAGCTGGATCTTCGCCCCCGGAGCGCCGGTCGCCGTCACGAACAGGCGGCCGCTCCCCTGCACGTCCACGCTGACGATCCGGGTCGGCGTCCCGCCTCGGGGCGCGGCGACCGCGCGGGTGTTGCCGTGTCCCGGCGATTGGGCCGCCGGTGCCGCATCGGCGACCCTGGCGCCCGCCGTCGTTTCCGGCGCCCCGGGCTGCGACAGCACCACGGTGGCGGCATCCGGGGCGGTCAGGGCCACGAGGGCTGGCGGTCCCGGCCGGGGGCGACGTCCACCGCGACGCTCTGCTGCGACTCCGCCGCGCGCCCGTCCTTGCCGGTCATGCGCAGGCGGATCTCGCTCGCCCCGCCGGCAGGGCCGGCGGGACGATGGCGAACTGCCCGTCCGCGTCGGCGGTCGCCCGGGCCACGGCCTTGCCGCCGACCAGCATCTCGATCGTGGAACCCGGCGCCCCGCGGCCGGCCACCACGGTGTCGCCGTTCGGCTCGACGCGGACGATGTCGAAGCGCGGCGCCTCGGTCGCGTCCGCCCGGGGCGCCTGCGGGCTCATGCCCGTTCCGCCCTGCGGCGTCGCGGGTGCGCCGTCGCGAGAAGGTTGCCCGCGCGTGGCCGTGTCGCCCGCCCCCGGCACCGGCCCGGATCCCGCCCGGCCCGGCTTGTCGTCGCGGAAGTCGATGGACGGGTCGGCGCGGCCGGCGAGGGTGCCGGGATCGGCGAGGCTGCGCAGGTCGCCGCGCGGTGCGGTGGCCGCGGGCGTCTCCGCCCCGGGCCGGCCGGTCAGCCGCCGCAGGGACTCGCCGCCGAACAGCGCCAGCACGAGTCCGAGTCCGCCGAGAAGGCCGGCGAGCGCCAGGGCGAGACTGCGCCGCACCTGTCCCGACATCGCCACGAAGGCCTCCCCCGATCCTGCCGCCGCCCGTCGGGCGGATCCCCGCCCACGCGAAAACCGTCGACGGCGCCGCCCATAATACCGTACATGGTGCCCACACCAAGCCGTCCTGCCGCCCAGGCGGGTGAATCCCGCGCGAATTCAGCACTTTGGCACGTGGAGTGCCGGGCGCGGGGCTCTGTCCGGACGGCTCGCAACGGACGCGCGAGGAGGGTGCCGGATGGCCCCGGTGAGGACAGTCTGTGTCTATTGCGGCTCCGGCTTCGGCCGTGATCCGGCCTTCCGCGAGGCCGCCGAGATCCTCGGGACCGCGGTCGCGCAGGCCGGGATGGGCCTCGTCTACGGCGGCGGCGATGTCGGCCTGATGGGCACGGTGGCGCGGGCGGCGCTCGCCGCCGGCGGCCACGTCACCGGCATCATCCCGGACTTCCTCCAGGCGCGCGAGCACATGCTGGCGGACATCCAGGAGACCGTGGTGGTGTCCGACATGCACACCCGCAAGCGCCTGATGTTCGAGCGCTCGGACGCGTTCGTGACCCTGCCGGGGGGCATCGGCACCCTGGAGGAGCTGGTCGAGCAGCTGACCTGGGCGCAGCTCGGGCGGCACCGGAAGCCGGTGGTGCTGGTCTCGGTGGCGGAGTTCTGGTCGCCGCTGCTCGCCCTGTTCGAGCACATGCGCGGCCACGGTTTCATCCGCGAGGGCCTCGATCTCAGCTACCTCGTCGCCCGCGAGGCGGCCGAGGTGGTGCCGATGCTCCGCGAGGCCGGCCACGAGCCGGACCCCCAGGCCGAGACCATCGTCCAGCAGCGGATGTAGGCGGCTCCGCCGGACCCGGCGGACCGCCGACCGCGCGGCGAGAGGATGTTCAGGATGCGCGCTTCGATCCTCGCGGCCCTGCCGCTCGCCGGCCTCGCCGGCGCGGCCGCGGCCGGCCCGTCGCCGGTCCTCCAGACCTTGGACTACGCCAACACCCGCTATTCGAACCTGGCGCAGATCGATGCCGGCAATGTCGGCCGCCTGAAGGTCGCCTGGACCTTCTCGACCGGCGTGCTGCGCGGCCACGAGGGCGCGCCGATCGTGGTCGGGCACATCATGGTCGTGCACACGCCCTTCCCCAACGTGGTCTACGCCCTCGACCTCGACCAGGGCGGGAAGATCCTGTGGCGCTACGCCCCGCGGCAGGAGGCGGGCGTCATCGCCGTGATGTGCTGCGACACGGTCTCCCGCGGGCTCGCCTACGCGGACGGCCGGCTGTTCCTGCAACAGGCCGACACCACCGTGGTGGCCCTCGATCCGGAGACCGGGCGGGTGCTGTGGTCGGTGAAGAACGGCGACCCGGGCCGGGGCGAGACCAACACCGCCACGGTCCTGCCGGTCCACGGCAAGCTCATCGTCGGGCTGGCGGGGGCGAGTACGGGGCGCGCTGCCACGTCACCGCCTACGATCAGGCCAGCGGGAAGCGCCTCTGGCGCGCCTACGCCACCGGGCCGGACGCCGACATGCTGGTCGATCCGGAGGCGACGACCGAGCTCGGGCGCCCGATCGGCCGGGATTCCTCCCTGAAGAGCTGGGAGGGCGACCAGTGGCGAACCGGCGGCGCCTGCAGCTGGGGCTGGTTCTCGTACGACCCGGACCTGAACCTCGTCTATTACGGGACCGGCAATCCCTCGACCTGGAACCCGAACCAGCGTCCGGGCGACAACCGGTGGGCGATGGCGATCATCGCCCGCGACGCCGATACGGGGATCGCCCGCTGGGTCTACCAGATGACCCCCACGACCAGTGGGACTACGACGGCGTCAATGAGATGATCCTCACCGAGCAGGTGATCGGCGACCGGCCTCGCAGGGTGCTGACCCATTTCGACTGGAACGGCTTCGGCTACACGCTCGACCGCGCCACGGGCGAGCTGCTGGTGGCCGAAAAGTTCGACCCTACCGGTCAACTGGGCGAGCCGCGTGGAGATGAACCCCGCCGCGCCCGATTACGGTCGGCCCTTGGTCGACAAGCGCTACGCCCCGGCGAGGCCGACGAGGACGAGACCACGAAAAACATCTGTCCCGGGGCGCTGGGCGCCAAGAACCAGCAGCCCGCGGCCTACTCGCCGCTGACCCGGCTGTTCTACGTGCCGACCAACCACATGTGCATGGATTACGAGGCGTTCCGGGTCACCTACACGCCCGGCCAGCCCTATGTCGGCGCGACGCTCACCCTGCACCCGCCGGAGGGCACCGACCGGACCGGGGCGTTCATCGCCTGGGACGGCGCGAAGGGCCGGGTCGCCTGGACGATCCCGGAGACGTTCTCGGTCTGGTCGGGGGCGCTCGCCACGGCGGGCAACGTGGTCTTCTACGGCACGCTGGAGGGCACCCTGAAGGCAGTGGATGCCCGGGACGGGCACGAGCTCTACCGGTTCAAGACGCCGTCCGGGATAGTGGGCAACGTCACCACCTACCTACATGGCGGGAGACAATACGTGGCGGTGCTCTCCGGGGTCGGCGGCTGGGCCGGGATCGGCCTGGCGGCCGGGCTCACCGACCCGGCCGACGGTTCGGGGGCGGTCGGCGGCTACGCGGCGCTGTCGCAGTACACCGCGCCGGGCGGGCAGCTCACGGTGTTCGAGCTGCCGGCCCCGGCACCGCCGGCCGAGCACTGACGAAGTCCACGAAGGCGCGCAGCGGCGCCGGCAGGAGCCGCCGGCCCGGATAGTAGAGGAACGGCCCGGAGAAGGCCTGCCACCAGGGCTCCAGCACCGGCTCCAGGGCGCCGCTGTCGAGCTGAGGCCGAAGCCAGTCCTCGAACAGGTGGACGATCCCGGTTCCCGCGACCGCGGCCGCGACCGCGAGGTCGCTGGCGCCCACCCGCACGATCAGCGGCCCGGACGGATCGACCCGGACGATGTCGCCGTCGCGCTCGAACTCCCAGGGCGCCGTCAGGGCGCCGCTGGGGAAGCGGCCGAGCAGGCAGGCATGGTCCAGGAGGTCCCGCGGGTGGTCCGGCCGGCCGCGCCGGTCGAGATAGGCCGGCGACGCCGCGGTGGCGAAGCGCTGCCGCCGGGGGCCGATCGGCACGGCGATCATGTCGAGTTCCAGGCGCTCGTCGTAGCGGATGCCGGCGTCGCAGCCCGCCGCCAGAACGTCCACGAACCCGTCCTCGACCACCACCTCCAGGCGGATCTCCGGATAGGCCGCCAGGAAGGGCGGCACGAGCGCCGGCAGCACCAGCCGGGCGGCGCTCAGCGGCACGTTGAGCCGCAGCGTCCCGGCCGGCCGGTCGCGGTACCCGTTCACCACGTCGAGGGCGGCGTCCACCTCGGCGAGCGCCGGCCCGAGCCGCTCCAGCAGGCGGGTGCCGGCCTCGGTGGGCGCGACGCTGCGGGTGGTGCGGTTCAGGAGGCGTACGCCGAGGCCCGCCTCCAGCCGGCGCACGGCCTCGCTGAGGCTCGACGCGCTCGCACCGCCCGCGCGGGCGGCCTCGCGAAAGCCGCCGGCCCGCGCCACGGTGACGAAGGCGGCGAGGTCCGAGAGATCCTGGGTCATCGTTCGAGAATCCGCACGGCCCGTGCCGAGTGTCACGGCTTATCGGCCTGAACGCTGCGATCTACATCCGGCGCGCCAACAGGAGATTTGCCATGTCCGCCACCACCACCGACATCGCCCAGGCCGGCACGTTCCAGCTGGGAGACCGGACCGTGGAAGCGGCTCGGCTACGGGGCCATGCAGCTCGCCGGACCCGGCGTGTTCGGGCCGCCCAGGGACCACGCCGCCGCGGTCGCGGTGCTGCGCGCAGCGGTCGCCGCGGGCGTCGACCACATCGACACCAGCGACTTCTACGGGCCGCACGTCACCAACCAGATCATCCGCGAGGCGCTGCACCCCTACCCGGACGGGCTCGTGATCGTCACCAAGGTCGGCGCCAGGCGCGGGGCCGACGCCTCGTGGAACCCGGCCTTCTCGGCCGAGGACCTCACCCAGGCCGTCCACGACAATTTGCGCAACCTCGGCGTCGACGCCCTCGACGTGGTCAACCTGCGCCTGATGTTCGACGTCCACGGCCCCGCCGAGGGGTCGATCGAGGCGCCGCTCACGGTGCTGGCGGATCTCCAGCGCCAGGGGCTGATCCGCCGGATCGGCCTGAGCAACGCCACGCCGCGTCAGGTCGCGGACGGGCGCCGGATCACCGACATCGTCTGCGTCCAGAACCAGTACAACCTCGCCTACCGGGCCGACGACGCGTTCATCGACGACCTCGCCGCGTCGGGCATCGCCTACGTGCCGTTCTTCCCGCTGGGCGGGTTCAGCCCGCTCCAGTCGGAGACCCTGTCCGAGGTGGCGGCGGGGCTCGGCGCGACGCCGATGCAGGCGGCGCTCGCGTGGCTGCTGCGCCGGTCGCCCAACATCCTGCTGATCCCGGGGACGTCGTCCCTCGGCCACCTGCGCGAGAACCTCGCGGCGGCGGAGCTTCGCCTGCCGGAGGAGGCCATGGCGGCGCTGGATCGGATCGGGGCGGCGTGAACGGTTTCCATTCGGACGCTCAGGTCGCGGTATCCTCCCCGTCATCACGAGCGGAGCGACGTGACCCAGGGCAGCGCGACGACGGTCGGCGTCGCGCCGTCTGGATTGCTTCGCTCCGCTCGCAAAGACGGCGATGCCGAAATGATCGACCCGACGCCTACTTCGCCGTCATGCCGGCCACCATCGGGCAGCCGCCCTCGCTCATCGGGCGGAACGCCTGCTCGGCCGGGATCGTCTCCAGCACCTTGTAGAGGTCCCACTCGCCCTTCGACTCGGACGGCGCCTTGGCCTCGAACAGGTACATCGGGTGGATCTTGCGCCCGTCCGGCCGGATCGTGCCCTTGCCGAACAGCGGGTCGTCGGTGGGCAGCTCCTTCATCTTGGCGACCACGGCGGCGCCGTCCTTGGCCGAGTGCAGGGCCGCCACCGCCTTCAGGTAGTGCAGCGTGCTGGCGTAGACGCCGGCCTGATAGGAGGTCGGCTTCTTGCCGGGCATGCGCTTCTCGAAGCGCTCCGCGAAGGCGCGGGTGCCGTCGTTGAGGTCCCAGTAGAACGAGGCCGTGAAGTCGAGCCCCTGCGCCACCTCCAGGCCCAGCGAGTGGATGTCGGTGATGGCGATGAGCAGGGCCGCGAGGGTCTGGCCGCCCTGGCGGACGCCGAATTCGTGCGCCTGCTTGATGGCGTTGGCGGCGTCGAGCCCGGCATCGGCGAGCCCGATCACCTGGGCGCCCGATCCTTGCGCCTGGAGCAGGAACGAGGAGAAGTCCGGGTTCGGGAACGGCGTGCGCACGCCGCCGACGACCTTGCCGCCGTTCTTCTCCACGACCGCCTTGGTGTCCCGCTCCAGGGCGAGGCCGAAGGCGTAGTCGGCGGTGATGAAGTACCAGCTCTTGCCGCCGCGCTTGAGGATGGCCTTGCCGGTGCCGTTGGCGAGCGCCGCGGTGTCGTAGGTCCAGTGCACGGTGTTGGGCGTGCAGGCCGAGCCGGTGAGGTCGGCGGTGCCGCCGCCCGAGTTGATGAAGGCCTTGTTCTTCTCCTTGGTGATCTGCGCGATGGCGAGCGCCACCGAGGAGGTCGGCACGTCGAACACCGCGTCGACGCCGTCGCGGTCGTACCATTGCCGGGTGATCGAGGCGCCGACATCCGGCTTGTTCTGGTGGTCGGCGGCCACGACCTCGACCTTCAGCCCGTGTTCCTCCGGCTTGAAATCCTCCACCGCCATGCGGGCGGCGACCACCGAGCCCTCGCCGGTGGAATCGAAATAGACGCCGGAGCGGTCGTTCAGCACGCCGATCTTCACCGGCGCGAGGTCGGCCGCGAAGGCGGCACCGGCGCCGAGCGCGCACAAGCTCCCGAGCAGCGCCGCGGCGCGGTGGCGGACCGTCATGTCTCTCTCCCTGCTGTATGAACGCGGCGGCGTTGATCGCGGCTCGCGGTCGTCCGGATGCAGCGTATCCGTGGAGGAACGCCGCCGAAACGGGCGCGGGTGAGGATGCGGGCGTTCCGTCAGGGGCAGCCCTCCCCGCCCGAGACGACACCGCCGTCCTTGCGAGCGGAGCGAAGCAATCCAGCAGCACCACGCTCGCCGCGGTCGCGCTGCCCTGGGTCGCTTCGCTGCGCTCGTGATGACGGGTGAGCGGCGGCGATCGAACTCTCAACCGCCCCGCGGTGCCAATCCGAAGATCGCCCGCGCCTGATCGGGCGTGGCCGGCTCCCGGTCGATATGGGCCAGCAGGCTCACGGCCTTCTCCACCAGGGCGGCGTTGCTCGGCGCGAGCGTGCCGCGGGACAGGTACAGGTTGTCCTCCAGCCCGACCCGAACGTTGCCGCCCATCCCGGCCGCCACCGCGAGGATCGGGAATTCCTCCCGGCCGATGCCGAAGGCAGACCAGACCGCGTCCTCCGGCAGCCGGGCGCGCATCGCCACCAGGGCCTCCGGCGTCGCCGGCGCTCCCCAGGGGATGCCGAGGCAGATCTGGAACAGGGGCGGCCGCGCCAGGTGCCCCTCCGCGATCAGGTGCCGGGCCAGCTCGATCTGGCCGAGGTCGAACACCTCGATCTCGGGCTTCACGCCCGCGTCGCGGATCTGTGCCGCCATGGCCCGCAGGTGGCCGGGGGTGTTCAGGAACAGGTGCTCGCCGAAATTCATCGTGGCGACGTCGAGGGTGCAGATCTCGGGCTTGAGGGCCGCCACGTGCCGGGTGCGGGCCTCCGGTCCCACGAAGGTGGTGCCCGGGCCGGCCACGGCCGGATCGGGAGCGCCGGGCACGAACCGGCCCCCCGCCCCCGTGGTCAGGTTGAGGATCACGCTGTCGTTCCGGTCGCGGATCCGCTCCACCACCTCGCGGTAATGGGCGAGTTCCATGCTGGGCGCGGCGGTCTCGGGATCGCGGACGTGGATATGGACCACGGCCGCCCCCGCGGCGGCGGCCTCGAGGGCCGACTGCGCGATGGCCTTCGGACTGACCGGCACCGCCGGGTTCTTCCGCGGCGTGTCGAAGGAGCCCGTGAGGGCGCAGGTGATGACGGTTGTGCTCGACATCGGTGTACTCCCCGAGTTCAGATGGCCCCGCCGTCGACCGTGAGGGTCTCGCCGGTGATGTAGGCGGCGCCCGCGCCCAGGAAGAAGATCGTCTCGGCGATGTCCTTCGGCCGGGCCATGCGGCCGAGCATGGTGCGCCCCACGGTCGAGGCCTTGCGCTCCTCCGACCAGGGCTCGGTCCAGGGGGTCGCCACGAGGCCCGGCGCCACCGCGTTGACCCGCACGTCGGGCGCCAGCGCCCGGGCGAGGCTGCGGGTCAGGTTGATCAGCCCGGCCTTGCTGGCCGAATAGGCCACCGACGAGCCGCGCCGGCCGAGCCCGGCCACCGAGGCGGTGTTCACGATGGCGCCGCGGCTCGCCTTGAGGGTCGCGGCCGCGGCCCGGGCACAGCGGAACGGCCCGAGGAGGTTCGTCGCCAGGATCGTGGCCCAAAAGTCCTCGGTCATCGCGTCGAGGTCCTCGAAGGCGATCGGCGTGGTCGTGCCCGACGTCCCGGCATTGTTGACGAGGACGTCGAGGCCGCCGAGCCGGTCGATCCCGGCCGCCACCATCGCCTCCGCGTCGCCGGGCGCCGACACGTCCCCGGGCAGGGCGATCACCGAGAACCCCGCCCCGGCGAGCCGGGCGGCCTCGTCGGGGCCGCGGGCATCGTCGGGCAGGTGGTTCAGCGCCACCGTGGCGCCGTTCCGGGCGAAGATCTCCACCGTCGCGAGGCCGATACCCGACGAGGCCCCGGTGACGAGGACGCGCCGTCCCGACAGATCCGCTGCGATCATGATCCCTCCATCCGGCCGATCCCGGCCATCGCCGCCTTGAGCGCCAGGAGCTTGCGGTCGCGCTCGCGGAACAGGTCCGCGGGCGCCCGTCCGCCCCAGTCGAAGTAGCCCCGCCCCGCCATCACCCCGGTCCGGCCCTCGGCGCAGAGGGCGTCGAGGGTCTCGGAGCGGGTCCGCGGGGGCGGCGGCGCGTAGCTGCCGTTGGCCAGCGCCCGCTGCGTCAGCTCCAGGCCGGTGAAGTCGGCCTTGGCGAGGTGGCCGAGGATCGGGATGCGCAGGGAGAGCCCGTGGATGATCGCGTCGTCGATGTCCTTCGGCGCGGCGACGCCCTCGTCGAGGAGCCGGAACACCTCGGCGCTGATCGCCTGCTGGATGCGGTTGGCGACGTAGCCCGGGATGAAGCGCTTCAGCACGATCGGGACCTGGCCCAGGCCGCGCACGAGGTCGGCCATCGCGGCGACCACCGCCGGATCCGTCCCGGGTCCCGGCACCACGTCGACGAGGTCGACGATATAGGGCGGCGTGTACCAGTGCAGGATCAGCGCCCGCGCCTGCCGGCGTTCCGGGATCAGCGGGAAGACGTCGAGGTAGCTGGTGTTGCTGGCGAGGATCGCGTCGGCCGCGCAGAGCCGGTCGAGGTCGGCGAAGAGCGCGTGCTTGGCCTCCGGGTTCTCGGTGATCGCCTCGATCACGAGGCCCGCGCCGTCCACCGCGGCCTCCAGCTCCGCCTCGACCCGGACGGCCCGGGCCAGCCGCTCGGAATCCCAGCCCTCGGGGGCGGCGCCGGCCTCCCGCAGGGTCGCGAGGGCCGAGTCCATGAGGGCGGGCACTCGCGCCCGGGTCTCGGGCTGCGTGTCGGTGATCCGCACGCCGTGGCCGGCGAGCGCCAGCACCAGGGCGATGCCGTGCCCCATCAATCCGCCGCCGACGACCGCGATCTCGCCCATGCCGCACGCTCCCTATCCCTGCCCCGGGCTCCTCTCGCGGGAGTCCTCGGGTCTTCCGTCCGGGCTCAGCCGCCGCGCTGGTCCCGGCGCATCATGAAGGCCAGCTTCTCGAACAGGCTGACATCCTGCTCGTTCTTCAGGAGCGCCCCGTGCAGCGGCGGGATCAGCTTGCGGCCGTCCTGCTCGCGCAGGGTCTCGGGGGCGATGTCCTCGGAGACGAGGAGCTTCAGCCAGTCGAGCAGCTCCGAGGTCGAGGGCTTCTTCTTGAGGCCCGGCACCTCGCGCATCGCCAGGAAGGTCCGCAGGGCCTCCTCGACGAGGCGGTGCTTGATGGCCGGATAGTGGACGTCGACGATGCGCTGAAGCGTCTCGGCGTCGGGGAACTTGATGTAGTGGAAGAAGCAGCGGCGCAGGAACGCGTCCGGCAGCTCCTTCTCGTTGTTCGACGTGATGATCACCACCGGCCGGCGCACGGCTTTGACGGTCTCGCCGGTCTCGTAGACGTGGAACTCCATCCGGTCGAGTTCGGTCAGCAGGTCGTTGGGGAACTCGATGTCGGCCTTGTCGATCTCGTCGATGAGCAGGACCGGGCGCTCGGGCGCGGTGAACGCCTCCCAGAGCTTGCCGCGCCGGATGTAGTTGGAGATGTCCGAGACCCGCTTGTCGCCGAGCTGCGAGTCGCGCAGGCGCGAGACCGCGTCGTATTCATAGAGCCCCTGCTGCGCCTTCGTGGTCGACTTGATGTTCCAGACGATCAGCGGCGCGCCGAGCCCCTTGGCGATCTCCTCGGCCAGCACGGTCTTGCCGGTGCCGGGCTCGCCTTTCACGAGGAGCGGCCGTTCCAGGACCACGGCGGCGTTCACCGCCGCGGTGAGGTCGGGGGTCGCGACGTAGGTCTCGGTTCCGGAAAAGCGCATCATGGTCTCGGAGAGGTGGACTCGGGCCGACGGGTAACGCGGGGCGCGGGCGGCCCGCAAGCGCCGTCCCTGTCTGATCGATCCAGTCGGCTCCGGCTGATGCGCCCGCCGAATGGTCCGCGCCGTCATCACGAGCGAAGCGAAGTGACCCAGAGCAGCGGGACGTCCGGAGGCGTGGCGGCGCCCTGGATTGCTTCGCTTCGCTCGCAAGGACGGGACGGCGGAGCCTCAGAGGGAGCCAGCGTCAGCCCTTCTCGTGCCAGACGCAGTTCCGGGCCAGGATCTCGAGGTTCACGTCCGACTTCTGCGGCTGCGGCAGGGTCTTGCCGTCCATGGCGAGGTCGATCTTGATCTCGACCTGACCCTTCGCCTCGGCCGTGCGGCGGGAGAAGTAGCAGTATTGCTGGTAGGGCTGATCGGCGCTGTCCTTGAAGTTCCAGCCGGTCACGATCTGCCCGTCGAGGTAAGGAACCTGCTTGAACACCGTGAAGGTGGTGTTCACCGTCGCCTTCGAGGCCGGGGCCGCGTCGCTGCCGAGCTGCGCCTTGGTGGGGGTCGGCGAGGCGGCGGCGACCTTGGGCAGGCCCTCGAGCTTGAGGGTGTTGTCGGTCAGCGTGACCTCGCCCTTGGTCTTCAGCGTCACGTCCGAGAGCGCGGCCTGCATGGCGGCGGCGATCTTCTCGGCGGCGGTGTCGAACCGGTTCAAGGTCGCCCAGCCATAGGCCGCCGCCCCGATGCCGATGCCGGCGAGGCACGCGAAGGCGCCGAAGCCCAGAGCCCGGAACAGGAAGGCCCGGGCGGCGAC
Source organism: Methylobacterium phyllosphaerae (assembly GCA_050632685.1). Taxonomy (GTDB): domain Bacteria; phylum Pseudomonadota; class Alphaproteobacteria; order Rhizobiales; family Beijerinckiaceae; genus Methylobacterium; species Methylobacterium phyllosphaerae_A. Next base: position 3,515,792 of record JBOEFT010000001.1, on the reverse strand, counting down.
GTAGCTGGAATCCGCCCGCAGGCGGGAATTCACCTGCTGGGCGAGGGCGATGTTCTCGGGGGTCCCGCTCGCGACGTAGTTCATGCGCCGGCTCCAGCGGCAGGGAGGGTCGGGCCCGGATGGGTCTGGTTCGGCAGCGCCTGCTGGCCCTGGGCCGGGCGGTTCATGGGGATCACCGCGCCCGACGCGTTGGCGGCCCGCGGCAGCATCGGCTCGGGGTTCGAGCGCAGGGCGTCGGCGATCGCGTCGAGCATGTAGGGGGCCGCCTCCGGGTTCACGGCGGCGCCGAGGTCGTCCTCGTCCATGAAGGTCCGGCGGGTCGAGACCGCGCAGAGCGCCAGGATCGTCGACGCGAAGGCCGCGCAGACCGCGGGCAGGAACACGAAGATCCGCAGGAAGGCGTGGACCTGGCTCTCGGTCACGTCGATCGGGTCGACGCCGTAGACCATGGCGGTGAACGAGTGGAGCTGCGAGCGGTTGACCGCGTTTCGGTAGCCCTGCTCGGCATCGGCCACGCGCCGGTCGGCGGCGCCGGGGTCGAGGGCGGCGCGCGCCTTGCGGGCCTCCTCAAGGTCCTTGATCATCCCGGCGCGGTCGGCCGACGCCTTGGCGACGCCCTGGGACAGGGCGGCGACGCGGGGGTCGGCCACGCATTTCAGGTTCTGGTACTTCCGGCCCTTGCTGTTGGTGCCGAACACCCGCTCGCAGCGCTGGGCCGGCAGACCGGCGAGCTGCTGGGCGTTGTCGGCGGAGCGCTTCTCGATCTGGTCGAGTTCGGACGTGTACTGGGCCACGCGCTCGTCCGCCGCCTTGATCCGGTCGCCGATCGTGGCGCGGTCGGCCTGGGCGTCCTTCAGAGCGGTCTTGGTCCGGGCCGCCTCCATCAGGCGGGGATGGAACATCATCTCGCCGAGCTGCGACACCGACTTGGTGGTCACGCCCGCCGCGAAGATGATGCCGAGCACGGCGAGGCCGCGCACGAAATGCGAGCGCTGCGTGCGGGCCAGGATGCCGAGCGGCACGCGGCACAGCTCAACGGCGGCGTAGACCAGCGGCGCCAGCAGCATGAAGTAGAAGGCGTGCCAGTCGCCGTCGCTGTAGACGCCCGCGAACAGCCATGCGCCCCAGAGCGAGGCGCCGATCACCATGAACTCGACGAGGTACGCGATCGCCACGTAGCCCCACTTGATCCGGTAGCCCTTCTCGACGTGGCGCTGGTGGCGCCAGCGGTCCGACTCGAGCTTCCACTCGCGCTTCTCGCGGTCGAGATCGCGGCTGGGGAGCGCAGTCGGGCCGGAGAATATCGATTTGAGGGAGATCATCGGCCTCGTCGCATCCATCGGGTCCAGTCCCGGGTCCGGCCGGGCCGAGCTTAACCCCCGGTTTACTCGGGCGTGTATGGGCGCATTGTGCCGATTTTGAGCCGGGTTGCACGCACCCGCCGGACACATCCGCCGCGCGATCGCCCGCGGCATCGGCCGGGTGACGTAAATGTCTCACCCGATCGACGTATCCGGCTTGTGTCGGAGCGCACCTGCGCCGGCCCGTTCCGGGCCTGAAAGCGGTTGCCCGCAGCACAGCGACGACCCATGATCGCGAAGCCGTGATCGGCGACCCCCGCAGCCCCGAGAGACGAGGTTCGATCCGCCGCCGATGCCAGAGGTCCACGCCGGCTCCTACAAGGAAGCGATCCTGTTCCTCGTCACGGCGGGCATCGTCGTGCCGCTGTTCCATCGCCTGCGGATCTCGCCGGTGCTCGGCTTCATCGGCGCCGGCGCCCTGCTCGGACCTTTCGGCCTCGGCCGGCTGGCCGACACCTATCCCTCCGTGCACCTCTTCACCATCGGCAACCGGGCCGAGATCTCGCACCTCGCCGAGTTCGGCGTGATCTTCCTGATGTTCATGATCGGGATCGAGCTGTCCTGGGAGCGCCTGCGGGTGCTGCGCCGGCTGGTCTTCGGCCTCGGGTCCCTGCAGGTGGGCTGCTCCGCCCTGATCCTCGGGGCGATCCTGTACGGGCTCAACGTGCCGCTGACCGGCGCGGCGATCGTCGGCATCGGCCTCGCCCTGTCATCCACCGCCGTGGTGCTGCCGGTGCTGGCCGAGCAGAAGCGGCTCAACGCGCCCACCGGCCGCACCAGCTTCGCGGTCCTTCTGTTCCAGGATCTGGCGGTGGCGCCGGTCCTGTTCGCCATCGCGGTGCTCGGCCGCGACGACGGCGGCGACAAGGGCTGGGCGCTGGCCATGGCGCTGGGCCAGGCCGCCATCGCGCTGGTGCTGATCGTGGTCGCGGGCCGCCTCGCCCTGCGCCCGCTGTTCCAGCTGGTGGCGCGCACGCGCTCCACCGAGCTGTTCATGGCCGCCTGCCTGCTGGTCATCGTCGGCACGGCGTTGACCGCGGCGGCGAGCGGCCTGTCGATGACGCTCGGCGCCTTCGTGGCCGGCCTGCTGCTCGCCGAGACCGAGTACCGCCGGGCGATCGAGGCGACGATCGATCCGTTCAAGGGCCTGCTGCTCGGCGTGTTCTTCGTCTCGGTGGGCATGAACCTCGATCCGGCCCAGCTCATGGCGACGCCCGGCGCGATCCTCGGCCTGTCCCTGGCGCTGGTCCTGATCAAGGCCGCCGTGGTGATGATGGCGGCCCCCGTCATGAAGATTCCGCAGCCCGTGGCTCTGGAGACGGCCCTGCTGCTCGGGCCGGGCGGCGAATTCGCCTACGTGCTGATCGGCGGCGCCATGGCCACCGGGCTCGTGCCGGAGGAGGTCGGGGCCGCCGCCCTCGTGGTGACCACCGTCACGATGATCATGATCCCGGCGCTGGCCGCGATCGGCCGGCGGCTCAAGCTGCGGGCCACCGCCCACGCCCAGGCGGCCACCAAGGCCGAGCCGCTCCCGGAGCGGGTGGAGAACCGGGTGATCGTCGCGGGCTTCGGCCGGGTCGGCCGCCAGGTCGGCGAGATGCTGGAGCGGCACAAGATCCCCTACATCGCCCTGGATTCCGACGCCGCCCGGGTCGCCGAGCAGCGGCGCTCCGGGGCGCCGGTCTATTTCGGCGACAGCGGCAACACCGAGATCCTGCGCCGCTGCGACATCGCCTCGGCCCGGGCTCTGGTGGTCACCCTGGACAATCCGCGCGCCGTCGAGGCGGCGGTGACGGCCGCCCGCGCCGAGCGCCCGGACCTGACCATCGTCGCCCGCGCGCGCGACGCCCGCCACGCCTCCTCGCTCTACGAACTCGGCGTCGACGACGCGGTCCCGGAGACGATCGAGGCCTCGCTGCAACTGTCGGAGGCGGTGCTGGTAGATGTCGGCGTCCCGATGGGGCTCGTCATCGCCTCGATCCACGAGCGCCGGGACGAGTACCGCGCCCTGCTGAAGAAGCGCGAGAACGAGGCGAAGCCGATCTTCCGGGCGCGCCGGACCGTCGGCAAGGCCCTGGCCAAGCCCCCGGCCAAGCGGGAGCCCGAGCGTCAGGAGGCGGCCGGGCAGGAGGCTTGAGCGGACCGCCCGCGCTCCGGGCCTCCGCTCAGATCAGGACCGGATGCGCGTCCTCATGCTTGGCCCGCCGCGCCACGCGGCTTCGGGGGGCCGGCTCGAACCCGTCGGCGAAGCTGCAGCGGTAGACCAGTTCGTCGGCCGGCCCGAGGCCGGTGACCAGGGGCACTGTCACGGTGTCGCCGGAGAAGCGCCAGCCGCGGGCGCCCTTGTCCCAGTACAGCCAGACCGTCCCCGGATACCCGCGAAGGGTGAAGACCGCGGCCTTGCGCGACAGGGCCTGTACCGCCCGCGGGGCGTACATGCCCTTGTCGCGATACGCGTCCCGGGTTGCTTCCGGCTGGCGGTCCATGAAGGTGTTGCGCACCAGCTGAATCGTCGCCCCCGGCTTCCCGAGAAACCGCTTGAATTCCGCCAGATTCCGCAGGATGACCGCCATCGCAGGTCTCCTCGCTAGCCTGGTGTGGGCCGCGTCGCCGCGCCCGCACACACTCGATGTGACGAGTTGAGCGATTCTCATGACCGATTGAGTGACTGCGCGAGGCTTGTCCGGTCACATATCAACAGATTCGAGGACTTATACCCAGGTTATGAGTCCCATCGGCGTGCGGAGACTCGCTCCGCCCCCAGAATCTGCGGCGTCGACAGCACTGAATCTTGTCGGCCATCGCCGAAGACTCGACATCGGCCGGTGAAAGTCCCGCTCCGCCTGGCGCGGACCGGACCGATTCGCGCGGGCTTGACCCGGGCGCGCGGCTGGCGCGTTCTCCCGCCATGCTGCTGCAGTTTTTCACGGCCCTCCGGGACGCCAAGGTCCCCGTCTCCCTGAAGGAGTACCTGACGCTGCTCGGCGCCCTCGACCGGGGCCTCGCCGGGCACGACGTCGAAGCCTTCTACTTCCTGTCGCGGACGGCGCTCGTGAAGGACGAGGCGCATCTCGACCGGTTCGACCGGGTGTTCGGCACTGTGTTCAAGGGTCTGGAAACCCTCGGTTCGGCGGTGGAGCCCACGGCCATTCCCGAGGAGTGGCTGCGGAAGCTCGCTGAGAAGTACCTGACCGAGGCCGAGAAGGCGGAGCTGAAGGCGCTCGGCTGGGACAGGCTGTTCGAGACCCTCAAGGAGCGCCTCGCCGAGCAGAAGGGGCGCCACCAGGGCGGCTCGAAATGGATCGGCACCGGCGGGACCTCGCCCTTCGGCGCCTACGGCTACAATCCTGAGGGGATCCGCATCGGCCAGGACGGCAACCGGAACTTTCGGGCGGTGAAGGTCTGGGACAAGCGCGAGTTCAAGGATCTCGACGACGACCGGGAGATCGGCGCGCGCAACCTGCGCCTCGCGCTCCGGCGCCTGCGCCGCTTCGCCCGCACCGGGGCGGCCGAGGAACTCGACCTCGACGGCACGATCCGCGCGAGCGCCCGCCAGGGCTACATCGACGTGAAGCTGCGGCCGGAGCGGCGCAATGCCGTGAAGGTGCTGCTGTTCCTCGACGTCGGCGGCTCGATGGACTGGCACATCGAGCAGGCCGAGGCGCTGTTCTCGGCGGCGCGCTCGGAGTTCAAGCACCTCGCGCACTACTACTTCCACAACTGTCCCTACGAGGCGGTCTGGACCGAGAATCGGCGGCGGCACGAGGCGAAGACGCCGCTCCTCGACGTGATCCGCACCTACGGCAGCGACTACCGGGTGGTCTTCGTGGGCGACGCCTCGATGAGCCCCTACGAGATCGCCACCGCCGGCGGCTCGGTGGAGCACTGGAACGAAGAGGCCGGCGCCGTCTGGATGCAGCGGCTCCTCGACCATTTCCCCAAGGTGGCGTGGCTGAACCCCGTGCCCGAGACCCACTGGGGTTACACCCAGTCGATCGGCATGATGCAGCGGCTGGTGGCCGGCCGGATGTTCCCCCTCACCCTGGAGGGGCTGGACGCGGCGGCGCGGGCGCTCGTGCAGTGAGGGGTGACCCGGCCGGCTGCGTGCGGCCTCATATCGGTGGCCCATAACGGTGGCCGATGTGACGCCTTTCGGGCGAGCTGCCGCATGCAGCCGCGTGTTCGCCGGCTGCGCAAGCTTGCCTGCGGCGGCGCGCGTTCGGGCTTGCCGACGGCCGAAGGCTGGACGAGTCGACGTCTTCGGCCGTCGGTATCAGAGTCTGTCCCGGCGCTGGCCTGGACCGAAGACGCGCAGCACGATCACGGCTCTCGCGGCTTCGTGGCCTGTGATCGCGTAGATGATGCGATAGCCAGCGACGCTGCGCGAGCGTGTCCCCGGGTGCTCCCCTTCAGGCCACAAGAGCGGGTCGTGTCGCAGGGCTCGAAGTGCTCTGCCGATCTGAGTCAGACGCTCTGCCGCCTTCCCGCCGGCGCCGGGTTGGCGGAGCCATTCGCGTGCGGCCATGAGATCGGCCGCGGCGGCACGGGAGATCCGGACGTCCCAGGGCACGGGTTCCGGTCCGGAAGGCTGGTATCAGCGCTTGGACGAGGGGGCCGGGGCTTCGGGTAGCGCCACAGGTTGCCCCGTCTCCCAGGCCTCTAGCCAGCCATCCAGATCGCTGTCCGCGATGTAGCGGCCGGCCGCGATATCGGCCTGCGCGACCGCCAGAAGCGAGGCTTCCGCGTTGAGCCGTGCCTCCCGCTGTCGGGTCGTCTCTCCGGACGGGGACGGAGCGCGATCTAGCCGGAACCCAGTTGTCGTCATGCCCGTGTCCCCGCGACTCCACCGGTGCTCTGCCTATCCTGCATGAAGTCGGACGGCCTTGCACGAGGGTCCAGGCACGGTTTCCGGAAGCCGTCCCGGGGATCGACGCGTCACTGGCCGCCGTCCGGTGACGGGCGTGTTGGGGCGCCGGGCGGCCAAGTGGGCGGCTCATGAAGCGTGGCCACCGCCTTTGCGAGCGACTCCCAGGCCTCCAGCATCGCCACCCTCAACGATGTCGCGCTGTCCCGGGGTCGCTTCCCTGCGCTCGCGATGACGGACGAGAGGAAGGAACGTGAAAACGGCCGAGGCTGGCTCAGCCCTGCTGGGACGGCGTCGTCACCACGAGGCCGTCGAGCTCCGGGGTGATCTTGATCTGGCAGGACAGGCGGGAATTCTCGCGCACGTCGCTGGCGAAATCGAGCATGTCCTGCTCCATGTCCTGGGCCTTGCCGACCACCTCGATCCACGCGTCGGCGACGTAGACGTGGCAGGTGGCGCAGGCACAGGCGCCGCCGCATTCCGCGTCGATGCCCGGCACGTTGTTGCGCAGAGCCGTCTCCATCACGGTCGCGCCGACGCTGCCTTCGACGGTTCTTTCCGTCCCGGCGTGGTCGACGTAGGTGATCTTGGGCATGCTGGGGGCTCCGGGCTCGCGTCGGGCGCAATCTGTCCGACGGGCGGCGTGCCTGCTTGGCGGCAGAGACCGCGGAATGCAAGCGCGGCGGTAGGCGCCCGTCGCGGATCGATCGCCGCATCGCGCGGGGCCGGCCCGGACGGCCCGTCAGGCCGGCCCGCCCGCGATCTCGGACAGCGCCGCCGCGACCGCCGCGGCGAGGTCGTCCAGGGGTGGCGTCCCGCCGTCCCGCAGGCGCCGCTCGGCGGCGTCCGCCAGGCCCCAGACCCGCTCGGCCCCGACGCCCGCGGCCGAGCCCTTCAGGGTATGGGCGAGGTCGGCGCGCTGATCGGGCGGCAGGGCCGGGTCGGTGAGACGGGGCAGGATGGCGCGGCACTGGCCGGCGAACAGCGCCAGAACCTCGCGGGCGAGGTCGGCGTCCCCGCCGGTCTGGGCGTCGAGGGCCGCGTGGTCGATGGCCTGCATGCGTGAGGTCCCGGGATCGGTGTTCTTCGGGGATTGCTGGGCTGATCCACACGATTCAGCCGCTGATCTCGTCGCCCGGGGATCGCGCCGGACCCCCTCCCTGCGGCAGGATGGCCGAGGCGGCGAGCGGCGGGCTCGGTAACCATTCGGTTAACGTTTTCTGGGGCCGGCCGATGGCTCGGGTATCGACAGTCGGTGCCTGGGTTTAATCTTCGATGGTAAACGGGGTGTTGCGTCTCCGGCATCAGCCTCCCCAGGTGCCGGTGAGCCCGTGTAACGAGGCGTTGAATGGCGATCGAGAAGAAGCTGAAGGACCCGGCCGAGGCCGCGCTCTCTGCGATCGAGCAGGCGCTGAACCTCGACGCCCTGACGCCGACCGGCACCGATGGCCGCGCCGAGCCGCGCCTGCCCGATGTGGGCGACGCCGAGCCGCTGCTCGATGGCGGCCTCGACGCCGCCGGGCGGATCATGCCGCCGCGCCTCGACCTCGACCCGCCCCTCGCCTCCGACCTGCCGCCGCCGGGCTTGGACCGCCCGCGCCGGGAAGGCGGGCTCCTGCCCCCGACCGTTCGCTGGTGGCCAACGACGACCGGCGCAACATCGGCATCCTGCAGCAGACCCTGCGGGTGCGCTCCTCGCCCAAGCCCTACCTCTTCGCCCTCGCCGCCGGGGCCGTCTGGATCGGCGCCCTGGCGCTGATCGCGTGGTCGAAATCCGACGGCGACCTGCGCGCCGTCGTCTCAGGGCTCTCGGCCCTGCAGGCGAGCGTCGGCGCAGCGGCCCTGTTCGGCCCCGTGGTGCTGTTCGTGATCGCCGCCATGCTGGCGGTGCGCGCCCAGGAGATGCGCCTCGTCGCCCGCGCAGTCGGCGAGGTCGCGGTGCGTCTCGCCGAGCCCGAGAGCTTCTCCACCGACGCGGTCCTGACCATGTCGCAGACCGTGCGCCGCGAGGTTGCGGCGGTGGGCGACGGTGTCGAGCGGGCGCTCGCCCGGGCCGGCGAGCTGGAGACCCTCGTGCGGGGCGAGATCGCCACCCTGGAGCGGGCCTATTCCGACAACGAGATCTGCATCCGCTCCCTCGTGGACGAGCTGGTGGCCCAGCGCGAGGCGATCGTCACCAACGCCGAGCGGGTGCGCAGCGCCATCACCGGGTCGCACCAGAGCCTGAGCCAGGACCTTGAGGGCGCCTCCGACCGGATCGTCTCCGCGGTGACCGGCGCGGGCGAGCGCGTGACCGGTGCCCTGGAGACCCGTGGCGCCGCGATCACCGCCTCCCTGGGCGAGGCCGGCGACCGGGTGGTCAACCTCATGACCGCCCGCGGCAGCGATCTGATCGACAATCTCGCGGCCACCAGCCAGGAGGTGCGCGGCGGGTTCCAGGAGATCGGCGAGACCCTGACCCGCGCCTTCGAGAGCCGCGCCGGCGAGGCGACGGGCGCCTTCCAGGCCGTCGGCAGCGCCCTGGCCGACCGCCTCTCCGAGAATGCCGGCACCCTCACCCGGAGCCTCGAGGAGACCGGCGCGCGGGTGGGTGAAGCCCTGGCGCATCAGGCCGGCACGGTGCGCGAGAGCTTCGAGCGCTCGGTCACGGGGCTGGAAACCGTCTTCCTGTCGCGGGGCTCGGAGCTGACCGAGCGCTTCGGCGCGATGGGGGCCGAGATTACCGCCCGCTTCGCCGATACGGGCTCGGCGCTCACCCAGGACATCGCCGGCCGCGGCCTGGCGCTGCGCGCCGAGATCGAGAGCGCGGGCCTGTCGGTCGCCGAGACGATCGAAGGCCGGGGTCGCGACGCCCAGGCCGCCCTGGCGCTGGCCGCCGGCGGCGCCGGCGAGGCCCTGACGAACCGCGCCCATGCGGTGCGCGACGACCTCCTCGGCACGGCCGAGCGGATCGCCGAGGCCCTCGCCGAGCGCGGCGGTTCCCTTGCCGAGCGGATGGACGGCATCGCGGCGCGCCTGGACGAGACCGTGACGGTCCGCGCCGCCGACCTGGAAACCCGGGTGGCGGCGGCGGCCGAGCAGGCCGGCGGCAGCATCGCGCACCGCACCGAGACGGTCGCGGCGCGCCTGGAGGCCGCCTTCACGGCGCTCGGCCAGGGTTTCGAGACCGGTGCGTCCTCCGCGGTCCAGTCGCTGCGGGGCACCGTCGAGGGCCTGTCCGGCGAGATCGACGGCCGCACCGCCGAGGCGGTCGCGGCTCTCCAGCGCGGGGCCGAGGCGGCCACTGCCGCCCTGCGCGGCACGACCGAGGACGCCACCGACGCGGTCGAGACCCGGACCCTTGAGGCCGTTCGGCTGTTCGAGCGCCGGGTCGCGGATTCCGCCGCCGCCCTGTCGGCGCGCACCGAGGAGGCGGCCGCCGCGCTGCGGACCGCCGCCGATCAGGCGGGCAATGCCGCCGAGACGCAGACGCGGGATGCCGCCGCCCGGCTCGCCGGCGCCCTGGAGACCCTGCGCAACGCCTCCGCCGAGATCACCGGCGCCGTCGAGGCCGAGACCGCGATCCTCACGACACGGTTCCGCGACGTCGCGGACCGCGCCGGCACCGAACTCGGTGCCCGCGGCACGGCCGCCGTCTCGGCGGTCCACGCCGCCCTCGACGACCTCAACCGCGAGCTCGCCGCCCGGACCGGCGACGCCACCGGCAGCCTCGCCGAGGCCGCCCGCGCGATCTCGGCCGACCTCGCCGCCCGGATCGGCGAGATGGAAGCGGCCTTCGGCGCGCACGGCCAGAGCGTCGCCCAGCTGCTCGCCAGCCACGCCGACGAGACCCAGGCTCGGATCAGCGGCACCGGCCGCGACATCGTGCTCGCGGTGGCGAGCCAGGGCGCCCGCATCGCCGACACCCTCAGCCAGACCGGCGCGAGCTTCGCCGAGACCGCCGACGGCCGGGTCCGCGCGATCGACGAGACGCTGGGCAGCCGCCTCGCCGCCCTGCAGGAGACCATCGCCCGCGGCGACATCCTGGCCGACCGGATCGGCCGCGACACCGCCGCCCTCGGCGAGACGGTCGGCGCCCGCCTGGAGGAGATGGACAGGCTCCTCACCGGCAAGGGCGAGGCCGTCGCCGAGACGATCGCCGCCCGGGCGCGGGAGGCCGGCAGCCTGATCGAGACCCATCTCGGGGGCCTGGAGACGCGCTCCGCGGAACGCGCCGCCGAGATCGCCGCCGCCGTGGCGGCGCTCGTCAGCCAGATCGACGGTCATTTCGGCAGCCGCACCAGCGCCGTGGACGACGCGTTGCGCGCCCGGACCGACGAGATGGCGCGGGTCATGGCCGAGGGGCATCGCGGCCTCATGGAGATGCTGGAGGGCCGTACCTCCGGGCTCGGCCAGGACATCGCCCGGCATACGGGCGAGATCGCCCGCCGGATCGAGGAGAGCGCCGGCCACTTCGACACCGGCGTCATCGGCCGCCTGCAGGCGATCGCCGAGACCCTGGATGCGCGCGCCCGCCTCGTGGACGAGAGCTTCGGCGTGCAGGCCTTCGAGGCGATCCGCCTGATCGAGGCGCGCACCCGCGCCGTGGACGAGGAACTGGCCGGGCGGACCCGCGACCTCGTGGCGATGATCGCCGACCGGACCGGCGGCCTCGAAGGCGCCATGGCCGAGCGCGTCCGCGCCCTCACCGGCACCATCGAGGAGGCGACCCGCGGCCTCGAGGCCGCCCTGGCGAACCGTGCGGAGTCCCTGGTCCGTCTGGTGGACGAGCGCACCGAGACCGCCGACGCGGCGCTGACCGCCCGCACCGACGCCGTCCACGCCGCCTTCGCGGAGCGGGCCGACCGCCTCGGCCACCTCATCGACGCGCGCATCGCCACCATGTCGGGCGAGCTCGACGAGAAGGGCCGCGCCGTGTTCGGGGCGATCGGCGGCCGGATCACCGAGCTGGCCCGCCTGCTCGATCGCGGCGGCACCTCGCTCGCCGAACTCATCGACCAGCGCGGCGAGAGCGTGCTCGCCAAGCTCCAGCAGACCATCGCGGATGCCGAGCGGATGCTCGATGCCGGCGAGGGCCGCCTGGGCCACACCCTGTCGAGCCGCACCGCCGACATCAGCGGCCTGCTCGACGACGGCGTACGCTCGGTCCACACCCTGCTGGACGACCGGACCAACCAGATCCGCGTGATGCTGGACGAGCACGCCGGCTCCCTGGCCTCCACCCTCGACGGCCGCATGGAGCCGATCCACGCGGCGCTGGACGGCCGCGGGCAGGCGCTGGTCGCCGCCCTGGAGGGCGCGCTCGGCTCCGCCACCGGCGCGCTCGACGACCGCACCCGCCAGCTCGGCAGCTTGTTCGACGAGCGCCTCGGCCATCTCGAGAATCTGGTCGAGGGCCGCGGCACCCGCCTCGCCGACACCCTCACCGCCCGGGCCCAGGCCCTGCGCACCCTGTTCGAGGAGGCCCATACGGCCCTCGACGGCGTGGTCGAGGGCGGCGGCGGCCGCTTCGCCGCCACGGTCGATGCCCGCATCCAGTCGCTGCGTGCGGTGCTGGAGGAGGCCCCCGCCGCCGTCTCGGCTCTGGTGGAGACCCGCGAGCGCCAGCTCGCCGCGAGCCTCGACGCCCGCACGCAGCGCCTCCACACCCTGTTCGAGGAGGCCCAGGCCGGCCTGCGCGACCTCGTCGAAGGACGCGGCCAGGAAGTCGCCGACGCCATCGCGGCCCGCACCGAGGGCCTGCGCACGACCCTCGACGCGGCGCCCGCCCAGATGGCGGACCTGCTCGACGGCCGCCTCTCCGACCTCCAGAGCCTGTTCGAGCGGGCGCAAGGCGAGATCGACCGCCTCGTGGATACCCGCGGCCGCCAGATCGCCGGGACGATCGAGCACCGCACCCAGGCGCTCCAGGCGACCATCGAGGGGGTGAACCCGGCCATCGCCGGCCTGCTCGAGGAGCGTGAGAACCGCCTCGCCGAGACCCTCAAGGAGCGGACGGGCGAACTCCAGACCCTGTTCGACCGGGTGCAGAACCGCCTCGGCGCCCTGGTCGAGGGCACCGGCCGCGACGTGTCCGAGCGGGTCGATGCGCGCATCGAGACCCTGCGGACGACCTTCGAGCAGGCGCGCGCGTCGATCGAGGGGCTCCTCGAGGACCGCAGCCAGGCCCTGGTGGCCGCCGCCGAGGGCCGCACCGGCGCCCTGGTGGAGGTCTTCGATACCCGGCTGCGTGCGCTCGATGGTGCCGTCGAGGGCCGGACGGGCGCCCTGGTCGAGGCGTTCGACGCCCGCCTGCGCGCCCTCGACGGCGCCGTGGAGGGCCGCACCGGTGCCCTGGTCGAGACCTTCGACGCCCGGCTGCGGGAGCTGGACGGCGTGGTCGAGGGCCGCACCGCGGCCCTGGCGCAGGCCGTCGAGGCGCAGAGCGAGGCCCTGGCCCGCGGCGTCGATGCCCGCGCCGACGCCTTCACGCAGCGCATCGACAGCCGCATGCGGCTGTTCGCGACCCTGGTGGCGCAGCGCGCCGACACCCTGGCCACCGCCTTCGACGACCGCCACGACGCCTTCGCGGGCCTCATGGATGAGCGCACGGCGTCCCTGGTCGCCGCCCTCGACGAGCGGGCCCGCGCCCATGCCGAGCAGGTCGAGGCCCACAACGCCGCGCTGGCCGAGACGCTCAGCCGCCGCGAGGCCGCGCTCGCCGGCCTGATCGACGCCCGCACCGAGGCCCTCGGGGCCGGGTTCGAGCGCCGCGCCACGGCGCTCGGCGCCCTGGTGGATGCCCGCGGCGAGGCCCTGTCCCGCCGCCTCGCCGAGAGTGCCGAGACCCTGGTGCGCGCCATCGAGGAGCGCGGCGGCGCGCTGCTCGCCAGCGTCGAGGGCAGCGGCCGCGCCGTCGGCGACAGCCTGGAGGGCCATGTCGAACGCCTGCGCGGCGCCATCGACGGGCCGATGATGGACCTGTCGCGCGCCCTGTCCGACCGGGCCGAGGCGATCGAGCGGACGCTCGCCGAGACCGGCGTGCCGCTCGCCGAGAGCCTCCGGGAGCGGACCGAGGAACTGGCCGTGCAGTCGCGGGCCTCGGCCGAGCTGCTGCGCGCCGCCGTCGAGGACGGCGCGGGCCGCACCCTCTCGGAGCTGTTCGAGACCAACGACCGGATGGGCCGCGAACTCGGCAGCCTGCTCCAGCGGATCGAGGCCGCCAACACGGCGCTGACCGACCTCGTGGCCGGGGCCGACACCAATCTCGGCGCCATCGAGCAGGGCCTCGCCGGCCGCATCGAGCAGGTCCAGGGGGCGTTGGAGCGCATCGCCGCCGAGACCGGCCGGGCCAGCGCCGGCGTCTCGGCCCAGGTCGAGGCCCTGCGCGGCGCCGCCGACGGGGCGCTCAGCGAGGCGTCGCGCCTCGCCGAGACCCTGGACGGCCGCGGCCGCTCCCTCGGCGAACAGACCGCCGCGCACGTGGCGGCCCTCGACCGGGCCGCGGCGTCTCTCGCGGCCATCGAGGAGCGTCTCGACTCGGCCCTGTCGGGCCGCGAGACGAAGCTCACCGAGGCGCTAGCCGCCTTCGAGGCCCGGGCCGCCGCCCTGGAGCAGAACGGCACCGCCCTGGCCCAGACCATCGACCAGACCCTGCGCGCCGCCGAGGAGCGCGCCCGCAGCGTCGGCGAATCCCTGACCCAGTCGGCCCAGGGCGCCGGGGCCTCGGTGACGAGCGCCTTCGCCGACCTGAAGGACAGCGCCAGCGCCGAGGGCGAGAAGGCCGCCCAGGGCGTCCGGCAGGTCATCGAGGAGGCGTCCCGCGAGATGCGCAGCGGCTTCCAAGAGGCCCAGGCCAGCTTCGGCGACTCCTTCTCGGCCCTGCGCGAGATGGCGGGCTCGATCCGCGGCGAGCTCGACGCGACCCGCGCCGAACTCGCCAAGGGCGTCCTCGAGCTGCCGCGCGAGACGCAGGACGCCACCGGCGAGATGCGCCGGGTTGTGGCGGACCAGATCAAGGCCCTCAACGAGCTGTCGTCCCTGGTCTCCCGGTCCGGCCGCTCGGTCGACGTCGCCCAGCCGCAGGCCCAGCCCCAGCGCCGGGTCGCGGAGGGCGGCGGCCGCGCCGTCGCGGCGCCGTCCGCCGCGGCCCCAGTGGCCTCCACGGCAGCGCCTGCGGCCGCACCGGCGGCCCCCGCCGCCGCGCTCCCGGCCCCCGCGGCGACGCCGCGCGCCGCCCCGGCCCGGATCGAGGCGCCACGCCCCTCCGCGACCGCCCGCACGGCCCAGGCCGGCGACAAGCGCGGCTGGCTGTCCGACCTGCTGACCCGCGCCTCGCTGGACGACGACGAGGAGGTGCCGGCCACCGACGCGCCGGCGCCCGCCCAGCCGGCCCGACGGCCCGCCGTGGCGGCCGCCGAGACCGGACGGATCGCCCTCGACACGATCTCGACCGACATCGCCAAGATGATCGAGCACCGGACCGCGGTCGACCTCTGGGAGCGGTACCGCCGCGGCGAGCCAAACCTGTTCGACCCGCGGATCTACACGCCGCAGGGTCGGGCGACCTTCGCGGAGATCCAGCGCCGGTACCGGTCGGATGCGGAGTTCCGCCGCAGTGTCGACCGCTACGTCAGCGAGTTCGAGCGTCTGCTCGGCGACGTGATCAAGAACGACAGCGATGCCAAGCGGACCGACGCCTATCTCACCTCCGAGACCGGCAAGGTCTACACGATGCTGGCCCATGCCAGCGGACGCTTCGACGGGGCGTAGGGCGGATCCCGCCGGGGCCGAGACCGGTTCCGGCGGGGCACGGACGGACGACGACGAACCGCGCGCCGCCCTCCCCTCGGCCTGAGGGGCCGGCTCTTCGGCGTGTCCGGAAGGCCGGCTCCTGCGAGGCCCCGCCGCGCTCCGGCACCTCGGGATCCGGGCGCGGAGCGGAGGGCCGCGATCAATGCGGGCCGAGGGTCACAGCAGGCCGAGACCGACCAGCTCGCGCCGCAGGGCCTCGGGCATCTCCGCGAGATCCCCCGAGGCCGCGGCTCCGAGATCGGCCGGCGCGTCGCGCGCCGTCAGGTAGCGCCAGCCCTGGAACGGCCGGCAGGGCCGGGGCGCCACCGGGACGAGGCGCGGATCGAAGACCAGCCGGCAGCGCGGGATGCCGTCCGCGCCGGTCAGCGGCTCGATCGCGGTGATCGCCTCGCCGGCAGGACAGGGTCCCGCGGATCACCCAGTAGATCGAGCCGTGGCCGGCGATCTCCCGGTGGCGCTTGGGCAGGGTCCGGGTGACGTGGAACGGGTCCGCCGGCCGGCCCTCCCGCAGCGCCTCGTCCCGGAACCGGGCCTGCCGCGCTTCGAGATCGGCGATGGTGGCGGGGCCGACGCAGAGCTTGATCAGGTGCAGGGCCACGGTCGCGCAGTCTCGGGATTGTCGGGGCGCCCCTGATAGCAGGGTCCGGACCCGGACGCGCCTGCCGGGCGACCCGTCAGGCGAACAGCGCCAGCCGCTGCTCCGGCGTCAGGGCGTCGATCTCGGCGAAGCTCATGACCGGCTCCTCCGGCGGCAGGGCGGCCTCGGGGGCGCCGCGACGGCGTCGTCCCAGGCGAGGTCGATCGCCGCCTCGGCGAAGGCGGCGTCGGGCCGTTTCCCAGCGGATTCTCCGTCGGCGTCCTCCTCGGTTTCCGGGGCGATCTCCGGGGCCGTCTCCAAGGCCGGCTCGAAGTCCGGCTCCGGGAGGGTGCCCACGGCCGGGTCCGCCCGGTCGTGGCCTCGGCGGGCGCCTGCGCCGCATCCGAGACCGGCAGGAACACCAGATCCTCGTGGAGCGCCGGGCTGCCGGGGCGGGCCACGAGGGCGGCTGCCGTGACGGCCGGCACGTCCATGGCGATGTAGCGGTCGATGTCGCTCTGGTTCAGGTCCGACGGCTCGCCGGCCGGCCGGGCGCCCCGATGCGGCGGCACCCGCACGGCCTCCTCGCCCCAGATCGCGATCATCGCCGAGACCCGGTCCTCCAGGTAGCGGAGCGTGTAGACGATCCGGGCGGTGCGCTGCGCGGTCAGATCCTGGAAGGAGCAGGCCGTGTAGATCGCGGTGGCGTGGCGATCCAGGGCGTCGCAGGCCGGTGCGTCGGCCCCGCGTTCCCGCAGGGTCCAGGCCGCCTCCTGGATCGCTTCGGCGGCCCCGAGGATGTCGGAGGTCGCCTGCTCGGTCTCGCGCACGATGGCGTCCAGGGCGAGGGACGCCTGGATCAGGCGGGTCTCCTCGCTGTTCGCGGCGCTGATCGCCGCGATCTCGCCCTTGGTCCGGCTGATCGCGTCGGCCATGTCGAGGAGGTTGCCGCGCAGGTGACCGAAGGCCTCCTGCCCGCGGTCCGCGGTGACGCTCCGCTCCAGCCGGGCGATCGCCCCGAGCAGCACCTCGGTCTCGGCGCCCCGGTTGCGCCGGGCGTACTCGGCGAGGAACCAGCGGCCGCGCTCGCTCGCGCCGATGGTCGCCTCGATCGCCTCGTACTCGGCCGACGCGTTCGCGCTCGGGATGACGGAACCGAACATGGGCCTCTCTGGACGCTGGCGGCGGGCGCGGCGGCGGCCCGCCCGGGTGCGCCCGTTCCCCAACAATTTGACAGAGTCCCTTTAACGGGCGCCTAACGCTAAATTATTGATTTCTTTACCATTTGGTCTGTTCACGCGCTGGCTGGATCTCAGATTTTGTTCTCTATATGTTCTAAACGTTGTTGCCACGCTGCGCCCACTCTAAGTATGGCCCAAAGTGTTCGATCGCTATCAGTGCGCCACGGCTGCGTGTACAGCTTGACCTGAGCTCGGCGGTTTGAGTCTGAAGCTTGGCGCCCAATCGCTAGGTCCGTAACGGGTGGCGAGCGGCCCTTGGACTTTCGGCCAGAACCGGACATTCCGCCTACGACCTAAGTCAGCCGTGAGGACCGCTTTCGGCGCTCCTCTAAAGCAGCCGTTCGTCGGCAGTCCGGCCACTTCGGCTCAGGGTGTGACCTTTCATCGGATCGGCGCCCGAATGCCAGCCCATATGGATTTGCTCGTCGCTTAGAGAGCTCTGATAATCGACAATTTGGACTTTTCGCTGCGTTTGATGCTGCCGAGCACAACATCAATTGGCATGGCGTATTGGTAAACTGGCGATCCGGTTGCAAATTCTCCGCTCGAACTTGTTTAAATTTTCCATTGATGACGACGTTTTCCACTCGGGTTCAGCCAGGCGGGACCGATAGTTCCGTGCGACCAGCCTCAGGCCGCCCGAAAGCAGCGATATGCAAGACGGCGCAAGGCGAGGGATAGGCTTGCATTCCGGGCTATGGCGTCAATGCCGGTGGTAAACAGGCGTAGGATCAGTGTTCTGCGCTGGAGAGGATTTGGATTGAGGCGAACCTCATTCCGGCCATTCGTTGTAACTTCGAGCTGCGCCTCGACCCAGCCCGTCCCTTCAATCCACAACCGGAAGGATGATCCAGGCGTAAGGTATTCGGGCAGCGCACCTTGCAGCTGAGCAGTCTCCATACCGAGTTGCAGCAAAATGACGTCATGCAAGTCGTTGCCCTTCGAAACCTGGGACGGCTCATTGACGGCAAACCGTTCCGCGGCACGTGGACGCTCAAAACAGACTAAAAAGGCAACGAAGCTAAACAGCATTGCTACGCCAGCCCAGACAAGATTGAAGAAATCAATGGGCGCGATTTCGGTGGCGCCGTAAGGTGAGATGAATGACCACAGAATTGAAGCGCCTGACAGCAGCGCTATACTACCGAATCCTGCTGCCATCCGCCAACGCACGGTCGATATCGTTCGATCGCCGCCCTTATCAGTGACCTTAAATGGCCTCCCAAATGGGCGTATTGCCGCCGAGACTAGCGTGATAGTGATCGCCAGCGCGGTCATGATATGGGTGACTTCCATAAACAATGGTAGCGTGCGTTTGCCAGAGACCCATCCACTATAGACCCACAGCGCCAGGAGAGCAGGCACGCCGTAGCGCATGAACGATAGGTAATCCGCTTGAAAGGCAGGAACGTCGAGGAGCCAATATACTGAAGGCGCGGCCAGCATTAGCACAATAAACGGTTTGCACAGCCAGTTTAAGACCCCGTGGAGATAGTGAATCCGCTCCATCAAGCTATAGCCACGCCCGAGAAACGGACCGTTCTTCAGCAAAGCAACTTGAATGGTTCCAAGACACCAGCGCGTTCGCTGTGTAACGTATTCGGGCAAGCCCTCTGCTGAGAGACCGGCGCTGAGCCGCTCATTAAGCCAATGGGTCCGGTAACCATAACGCATCAGAGAATAGGTAAGATTGATGTCCTCGCAAATCGCGTCTTGCGGGAAGCCACCCATTTCATTGACGCGATCACGTCGAACGACGAACGAAGTACCCACACAGAACGCGCATCCCCAGGCATCTTTGGCCGGCTGAAATATATCGAAGAAAATCCGTTGATCATCGACCCAAGCTTCTGCGGCCATCAGATTATGCTGGATCGGGTCGGCGTTGAAGAAGAATTGCGGCGTTTGCACCACAGCTGCCTTCGGATCATGAAACAACCCAACGGTGCGACGTAGAATGTTTGGTGCTACTGCGAAGTCGGCATCAAGAACAAGGATGAGCGGTGCATTTGTGCTCTCTGCCGTAAGCCGCAATGCATTGTTAAGATTGCCGGCCTTGGCGCCATGGTTGTCGGGCCGAGTCAGGTATTGAGCTCCGACTTCCGTGCAATAATCCCTCAGCCAGCTGCGGCGGGTATCGTCACAGACCCACACAGTGACGTTTGGATAATCTACCGAGAGCGCTGGGATGACGGATTTTTCGATCACCTCGAGTGGTTCGTTATAGGTGCAAATAAATATGTCAACGGCTGGCCAAGCGCCAGTAGCGGTAAGATGGGCCTCCTGCCGGTCGGCTTCCTGCGATCGATCTTTAAATCTGATCAGTATGGCGATAGACATCAGAGTATATGTAATTGCCACGGTCTCGAAGAAGATGAATATGTAGGGCCAAAGCAGAGCTAGCCCTTGGCCCGCGTCATTTGGCAGGGTGTCATGCCAGCGCCATGCTGCGTAGCAAAGAATGAAGGTCGCGGCTGTCACGCCGAACAGAAGGCGAGCAGCCGCGCTTTTTCGGTCAAGTAAGCTGGCCATCAAAATTAGGCTGATCAATATACCGAGGTCCAGGATGAGGACTGCAGCGGCGTCTTGCGGCGCTTCGAACATCGCGTCACTTAATCCCCAGTCTGACCGGTGAACGGGTTCCAGCCGATGCCGGCGAGAACTGCCCAGGCAGTTGCACCGAGATGCGGCCGGCGAAAATAGTAGAAGTCGTTTCCGGGACTGGCCGGCCCAATGGGAAGGCCGGTTGTCAAACGGGGAATGCTCGACGCGTAAAGATAGCCGGACGGCGCAACTTCGTGCTGAAGTTGGTCTAGGAGATGGCTCGCCCGCTCGTATTCGTCGAGCGTCCGCAGTGTCAGTGCAGCTTGCGCGGTCCCTTCAACCCAGACGCCATCCCTGTCGCTGTTGAAATCGAACCCGCCTGGTAAAGCCATTTTATGCGTGGCAAATGCCAGGGCGCGCCGCCATGAGGCAGGCGCGTCTGTCACGCCGAGTTGGGGCCAAAGCTGAGTATCGAGCGCAACCTGATCGAGGGGCTGGAGAGTGCCATCCGGCTTTGTGCCCAGGCGAAAGCCCCCTTGGTCGGTAACAAAGACGGCATCAAGAAAGTTACGCGCTTCTAGCGCAACGCGTGCATCCTCTGGCCGACCGCCCAGCCTGTGCAGCCAATTGGCAACTGCGTAGACGTCTAGGTTGTGCTCGGTTGATTTCCAAGCCAGCCGTGTTTGCACGGGATCAAACCCGTCGACTCCGCCGGAAAAGCCGGCAGGGCTCCGCCGATCAGCGGTATTGGCGGCAATCCAACCGAGTATTTGAGCAGCGCCTGCTCGATAGTCGGTCTTAGGGGCCGCCGCGTCGAGAGTTAGAAGGGCAAGCGCCGCCCAGGCGACGTTTCCGGTGGCGGTGCCATCCTGGTAGGCATCCTCGGCCCAGAGCTTCTGCTCTGCGTCCCACCAGCCCGGCAGGGCAGGCGCCCCACCACCGACCGGGCCAGCGCGATAAGCGTTGCGCACGCGACCATCATGGAAGGTGCGGTCATTCCCAAGTGCGTGAAGCAGCGCATCACCGATCCGTCGCGCGTATGTCACTTGCCCGCAAGCAGTTAGAGCGATCGCAGCGAGCGCATTGTCATACGTAAACGCCGAGTGGCGGAGAGCACGAGGCAATTCTACCTCGTTGGGGCCGGGCCGGTAGCTCTGCAGTAAGACAGGCCCCGGTCCCTCGGCGTCAACCGCCTGAACTAAAGCCTGGCATAGAGGTGCCGTGAGCGGATGAAGCTTCGGAGCAGCGGAAACTCCTGTGGGCGCTATGAGAAACGCTAGGGCTCCTGAAGCAAGGCGCCCAATCAACGAAGGTACTCCGCCCGGTGCTCGCGCGATTTATCACTGCCGGTAGCACCGGCCGACGGGGCCGGAGATACGTAGTTGGCCAGAGACGTGATGCCGCGCGACATTTGGTGGAAGGCTTCAGTTGTGCTGGCAGAAATAGCGCTCCAAGTCTTTTTCGCGGGCGGCGAGCTAGCTAGCTGCATCACCGCGTCGGAAGTTATGTCGACCGCGCGCTTGGTGGTCTCCACCGTGGCCGTCAAGGCAGATTGTGCTGTTGGCCCAGTCAGCATCGACGCGGTAGCTCGCCAGGCTACCGAAGCTGAGGGAATCCAGCTATTCTCACGCGTAATCGTCACCCATTGGCCAACCGAGCAAGCGCTCACGTGCTTCCGGTCGCTAAACCGACCCTCAGTCGTGTCCGACGCAGGGCGGTCAAGGCTTACTAAAACGTACATCTCACGGCGTTCGGTTTGCGGAAACGGAACTGCGTAGAGCTGATCAGTCTTGTCACTGGTCTTTGGTAGCACTTCGCTCACTCTTCCGCGCTTTGGCACATCAGGATCGGAAGAGGAGATTGTGACTGGCGTGCCAACAGTTAGATTCTGGGCTTGGCGATATGAGAAAATGCCAACTGCAAACGACTGGTTGCAGTCTACCAATGTTGCGATCGAGTCACCTGGGTTGACATGGCGCCCCTGCGCGACGCCGAGGCTGAGAACGACACCGCTGCTCACGGTGCGCACGGTAGCATCTGTGAGACTATCGAAGCGCCTGCGCTCCGCATCAGCGAGTACTTGATGTGTCTTCAGGCTCGAGGCCAGCTGTCCTGCCTCGATGGAGAGACGCTGAGCATCGTAAGTTAGATCGCGCCGTTTTTGCGCAAGAGCCGCGAGGCTGCTGGACTGGCTACCAACAAAAATGCCTTTCTTGATCGCTCCCAGCTCACTGACTTTCTGCGACAATTTCGCCGCTTCCGCGTCCTTGTCGAAGCGGGTCGCATCGAGCTTATGCTGTGTAGGCCGAAGCATCTCAGCGCTGGCAGCGCTAGAATTCACCATGGATTGTTGGCGGTCGAACACTGCCTTTGTGGACTGACTTTGTGCGTCGGCCGCCGCCACATGGGCCTTCGCTTCTGCGATTTCACCTTCCAGAGTGATTGCGCTTTGCTCGACTTGTTTATTTATTTCCGCAGCCAATGATGCGGCATATATATTATCAGAGTCGATCTTTTTCTGTGCAGATACTAGTCCGGTTCGCAGCTCGTCGGTTTTACCGTCGAGGCCTATAAGTGTACTGCGATCAACGCGCCCATTGTGGATCTGAACTATGCTTTCCCCGGCCTCAAGATCTTCAGCGAGTTTGGAATAAACCTTTGTTACCTCCCCAGGAATCGGGGCAGTGATGAGCGTGATGGGTGCATTTATAACTGCGCGGTCGGATTGATCAGCGATAAGCGGCGGCAGCGTCGCACTCGTCATCAGCAACGCCAGCACGGTCGCAACTGAGTAGGCAGATACCCGCACCACTTTGCTGTGAACAGCGGCGCGATTTTTGTGTGCAGCGCAATCGGCATTGGGGAGCGAGTTAAGCGCAGGGCCAGGCAGCATACTTGAGTCCTTTCGCCCGCACCGGATCAGCAACAATCACGTGCGGCAACACTTGTTAGCGATATGCCATGTTATTTCAGCAGTAAAAACGATTTTCTTGAGCCATCGTCAGGTTAATACTTCCCGAAATCAGCCAGAAAATCGTCATTGCTAAATTAACTGAATGTTTTTTGATACGATGTCAAATGCGACGTTTCGTCATTATGCGCCAGACGACATGTATTTTCATATAGAGCACAGAAGACAGCCTTATAGACGTCGCATTGTTCGGGGTTATTCTCCCGAGCGACTGAAATATTATTGGCTGACTAATTGCTTTTAGGGATAGATGCTTGTGATTGCAGCGTCGATTAGGCAAAATAATGCGATGTCTTATTTGTGATCCTGCGGTGACCAGCGATCTCCATTCAGTTATGGAGTTGGCGCCTGAAACGGCGGTGCAGCAAAAAGCGTTCCTTAAAAAAGCGTGAAAAATTTTCCGTTTGACGGTGGTGCCGGCGCTGACGCCGGTCCCAACGGGGCATGATCATACATCCCCGATGCTGGTCCGGCGATCTCGGATCGGCTGCTCTGGATGTGGAGCGGATGTTTCTACGGGCCGAGAGGTGCCCCTTGCGGCTATGTCCGCTCTGACGCGTCCGCCCCTCGGAAGCGGACGGGCGGACAGCCACCCAATCCAGTCGTAGGTCCTCCTCCACCAAGCTGCCTTAGAGCCGACCTTCTAAGCTTCTGCAACGGATCGATTTGGGCCATCAGACCGAAGGCAACCGCACTGTGTGGCGAACTGAGCCTGTCGCCTCTTGCAGTCATCAGCAACCATTCTAGGTTGTGTTGCCTCACGAGGCAAATTGGCGGGACATGCGATAGGAAGCTAGCCTGCTGGGTCCCACATGCCGCGCCGAGAATGGGAACGGGTTGACAGAAGCCAAAAGAAATCAATAGCTTAGACTTCCATAACTTTAGCGGGCGCTTACGGACGGCCTCCGCCCCCGCCCCTCCCGTCGAGACCCGCCTTGCCCCGCCCGTCCGGCCCGGCGCGCCTGTCGCTGCTCTACGCCGTGGTGTTCACCGAGATCGGCATCGCGATGCCGTTCATGCCGCTCTGGCTCGACGCCCTCGGTCTCGATGCCGGGGTGATCGGGGTCCTCCTCGCCCTGCCGATCGCCACCCGCATCGCCGCCACGGCGCCGCTGATGGGCCTCCTCGACCGCGGCCTCGGCCCCCGGCGGCTGATCCTGCTCGGCAGCCTCGCGCTCAGCCTGACCTACGCGCTGATGCCCGTCGCCGCGGGGATCGCGTGGCCGCTCCTCGCCGGGCTGATCGTGCTCAACGCCGTCGCCGGCGCGCCGCTGGTGCCCTGCATCGACTACCTCACCCTCGCGGCCGTCCGCCACGATTCCCGCCTCGCCTATTCGCGGATCCGGATGGCGGGCTCGGTCGCCTTCCTCCTCGCCAACCTCGCGGGCGGGGCTCTGCTCTCGACGCTCGGCGGGCGGCTGGCCGTGCCGCTGCTGCTCACCGGCCTCGCCCTGGGGGCGGCCCTCGTGGCGTGGCGCAGCCGCGCGGGTGGCGGCGCTGCCGCAGGCGGCGGACGGCACCGTCCGGAAGCGGCTTCCGCCGAAGCTGTGGTTGTGCATCGGCGCGGCGGCCGCGATCCAGGCGAGCCACGGGGCGATCTACGGGTTCGGCAGCATCTACTGGACGAGCCAGGGGATCCCGGCGGCCTGGGTCGGCGCACTCTGGGCGACCGGGGTGCTGGCCGAGATCGCGCTGTTCGCCGGCCTGCCGGCCCTGCCCGCCGCCTGGCGCAGCCCGGTGCGGCTCCTCGGCGCCGGCGCCGGCGCGGCGATCCTGCGGGCGATCGGCATGTACCTCCTCGGCGACCATCTCGCCGCGCTGGTGCCGCTCCAGGGCCTCCATGGCCTGACCTTCGGGGCGACGCAGCTCGGCGCCATGGCGGCGGTCTCGGCCTACGCCCCCGACGGCGCCCGGGGCCGGGCTCAGGGCACGCTCAGCGCCGTCAATGCCGGGATCTCGGTGGTCGCGACCTTGGGGAGCGGCCTCGCCTACCGGGCCGGGGGACCCCTCGCCTTCCTGCTGATGGCGCCGCTGGCCGCCGCCGGCCTGGGTCTCGCCCTGGCCTCGCGCCACGCGCCGTCGGTGACGTTGGACACCGATCGTCAACCGTAATGTCGTCATAACCGCCGGGCAGGGTGGTGCCTCGATCGAGGAGTATGGGTGTTGCTGAGCGAGGGCACTGTCCCCGGCGCCTTGGCCGGCGCCGCGCTGCGGGAGCGGTCGGCCGACGGCCGTCTGGCGCTCGACGGCCGCTGGACCGCCGACCAGGCACCGACCGTCGAGGCTGCGGCCGCCGGCATCGCGGCGGCCGGCCGCGCCGGGCCGGTGGCGGTCGACCTGTCGGGCATCGAGCGCCTCGACACCCTCGGTGCCTGGGTGCTGGAGCGGACCCGTGCCGAGATCGAGCAGGCGGGCGGCACCCTCACCTATCTCAACGCACGGCCGGAACACCGCACCCTGCTGGGCGAGGTGCGCCTGCGCGATCCGGACGCCCCGCCGCCCCGGCGGCACGGCCCGATCGTCGGCCTGCTCGACACCACCGGACGCCGGACCGTGCAGGGCGGCCACGAATTCGTCACCGCCCTCGCCTTCCTGGGCGAGCTGATCGCCGCCTGCGGCCGCGTCGCCCTGCGGCCCGGCACGTTCCGCGGCAACGCCCTGATCAACCAGATCCAGCAGGTGGCGCTCAACGGCACGCCGATCATCGTGCTGATCTCGTTCCTCGTGGGCGGCATCGTCGCCCAGCAGGGCATCTTCCAGCTCCAGCGCTTCGGCGCCCAGACCTTCGTGGTCAACCTGATCGGCCTGCTGATCCTGCGCGAGATGGGCGTGCTGCTCACCTCGATCATGGTCGCGGGCCGCTCGGGCTCGGCGATCACCGCCGAGATCGGCTCCATGCGCATGCGCGAGGAGGTGGACGCCCTCCGGGTGATGGGCCTCGACCCCGTCGAGATCCTGATCGTGCCCCGGGTGCTCGCCCTGATGATCGGCCTGCCGATGCTGACGCTGATCGGCGACATCGCGGCTCTGGCCGGCGGCGGCATCACCGCGATGCTCTACGGCGGCCTGACCCTCGACCAGTTCCTGGTCCGGCTCCAGGCGGCGGTGGGCGTCCACCACGTCATGGTCGGCCTGATCAAGGCGCCGTTCATGGCGCTGACCATCGGGGTGATCGCCACGATCGAGGGCTTCGCCGTCGAGGGCTCGGCGGAATCGCTCGGCCGCCACGTCACCGCGTCGGTGGTGAAGTCCATCTTCATGGTCATCGTCCTCGACGGCCTGTTCGCGGTGTTCTTCGCCGCGATCGACTTCTGAGGCCGCCGCGATGACCGCTCCGATGACCGCTCCTGCCCCGATCATCCGCGTGCGCGACCTCGTGGTCGGCTTCCGCGACCGCAACATCCTCAAGGGCCTGAGCCTCGACATCCGCCCCGGCGAGATCCTGGGCTTCGTCGGGCCCTCCGGCCAGGGCAAGTCGGTGCTCACACGGACGATCCTGGGCCTCAATCCCAAGCGCGCGGGCACCATCGAGGTGTTCGGCCGCGACGTCGACGAACTCACCTACGCGGAGCGGCGGCGGATGGAGCAGCGCTGGGGCGTGCTGTTCCAGCAGGGCGCCCTGTTCTCGGCGCTCACTGTGAAGCAGAACATCCAGGTGCCGATGCGCGAGCACCTGAACCTGTCCGAGCGCCTGCTCGACGAGTTCGCACGGCTCAAGATCGAGATGGTCGGCCTCAAGCCCGACGCCGCCGACAAGCTGCCCTCGGAACTGTCGGGCGGCATGATCAAGCGCGCGGCCTTGGCCCGCTCCCTGGCGCTCGATCCCGAGATCCTGTTCCTCGACGAGCCGACCTCCGGTCTCGACCCGATCGGCGCGGGCGAGTTCGACGACCTCGTCTCGACCCTCAAGGAGACGCTGGGGCTGACCGTCTTCATGGTCACCCACGACCTCGACAGCCTCTACACCGCCTGCGACCGCATCGCGGCGCTCGGCGACGGCCAGATCATCGCCGCCGGCACGATCGACGAGATGCTGGCGAGCGACCATCCCTGGCTGCGCTCCTACTTCCACGGCAAGCGCGCCCGGACCATCGCGACGGGCGGCGCCTCGGCTCATGCCTGACCCGATGCCAGATCACCGTCCCACCCAGATCCCGCCCCGCTCCCTTCCGGGAGCCGGGGCTCCAGGCCCGGCCGGATCTCCGCCGGCCAGAACCGCAGGTTGAGCGCATGGAAACTCGCGCGAACTACGCCCTGATCGGGGCCTTCACGATCGCCGTCATCCTGGCGGGCTTCGGCACCGTGCTGTGGCTCTCCGGCGGCTCGTCGCGGCAGGTCAGCCAGATCGTCCGCATCGTCTTCTCCGGCTCGGTCGGGGGGCTGTCGCGCGGCTCGAGCGTGAACTTCAACGGCATCAAGGTCGGCGAGGTGACCGATATCCGCCTCGCCCCGCAGGATCCCCGCCGGGTGCTCGCCACGATCAAGGTCGATCCCGCGACCCCGCTCCGGGCCGACACCCGCGCCCGCCTCGACTCGGCGATGCTCACCGGCGTCTCGGTGATCTCCCTGTCGGGCGGCAACGCCGACGCGCCGGTGCTGGCCCCGATGGCCAACGGCGAGCCGCCGACGATCTTCGCCGATTCCTCCGACATGCAGGACATGATGGCGCTGGCGCGCCAGGTGGCGCAGCGGGCCGACGACATGATGTCCCGCCTCGACCGGCTCGTCTCCGCCAATGAGGGGGCGATCAATCGCTCGCTCACCAACGTCGAGACCTTCTCAAAGACGCTGGCCGATGCCGGCCCCAACATCTCCGCCCTGGTCAAGGCGGTGGACGGCGCCAAGCTCGGCCGCGTGGTCGACAACGCCGACCGCTTCTCCGCGGCCCTGTCCAAGGCCAGCCCCGACATCGAGGCCGGTCTGCACGATGCCCGCACCCTCGCCGCCAAGCTCAACGCCTCGGCCGACAAGATCGACGCGGTGCTCAACGGCGCCCAGGGCTTCCTGGGATCGGCCTCCGGCCAGGAGGGCTCCAGCACCTTCGCGGAGATCCGCGCGGCGGCGGTCTCGGTGCGCGACGCCGGCAAGGCGTTCCGGACCATGTCGGAGAACCTCGACAAGCGCACCGCCAGCATCACGACCAATTTCGGCCGCCTCAGCGGCAGCGGCCGCCGGGAGGTGGAGGCCCTGTCGGGGGATGGGCAGCGGACCCTGAGCACCCTCAACCGCACGGTCCGCAGCCTTGAGCGGGACCCGAGCCAGGTGATCTTCGGCGGCAAGCCGTCGTTGCCCGAATACAACGGTGGTCGCTGAAAGCGTCCAGTGCCGGGCCGATGTGTCCCGGCGCACGGCACCGATGCCGCAGCGGATTAGTTTTAACCGCATAGCTTTTTAAGCTCCGCCGTCCGCCGGCGGGGTCCTTCAGGTCATGTGTATGGTCCGCTCGTCCCACATCCTCGCCGCCGCGCTGCTGGCCGCCCCCATGGGCGGCTGCGGCGGCGGTGCGGCGCCCCTCACCTTCGACCTCGCGGCGCTGCCCCCGAGCGGCCGGCCGATCGCGGCCGGGCGCTCGATCGTGGTCTCGGAGCCGGTGGGGATCCAGCCCTTCGAGGCCGACCGGATCATCGTGCGCGAGCCCGGGGGGCCCTCGCCTTCCTGGGCGGCGGCCAGTGGGCCGATCGGCTGCCGCGCCTGATCCAGACGCGGATCATCCAGAGCCTCGAGAATTCCGGGCGGCTGCGCTCGGTGAGCCGGCCGGGCGACAAGGTCGCCGCCGACTATCAGCTGATCAGCGAGATCCGCGCCTTCGACGTCCAGGCGGCGACCGGCGAGGCGGTGGTCGACCTGTCGTTGAAGCTCGTAGCCGACGGCACCGGCAAGGTCGCCGCGGCCCGGATCTTCACGGTGCGGGTGCCGGTGTCGAAGATCGACGCCGGCAGCGGCGCCCGCGCCCTCGACCAGGCGCTGGTGACCGTCCTCGCCGACGTGGTGCGCTGGGTGAATACGGGACGGTGAGGACCGGGCGCAGCCCTCGGGCGCCCCGTCCGCCGAGGCCGCCGGCCGGTTGCACCGCCTGACGATCCGTCGTGGCCGCTGCGGCACTCGCGGCGATGGCAGACCATCACGGACTCGACAAATCGATCCGCGCGCCGCGTCGGTTGGGCCTGCGTCTATCGAACACCCGCGGTTGCAGATCGCATCCGGCGCGCCCATAGTTCTGCAGTCATGCAGACGATATTTTCAACCCAAAGCATATTGGACAAAGATCGATTTCGCCTTTGGCGAGAAGTCTGCGAAGATCGTCTCGTCCCGATGGCGCAGAACTGTCCGAACGACGAACCATTCGACGCGACGATCGAAGGGGCAAGTATCGGCGGATTGCTGTTCACGAAGTTCGCGTTGCGCAACCTGCGTGCGGTGACAACGCCGCGGACGCTCCGGCACGAGAACAACAAGACCGATCATCTCTTCCTGAGCATGGTGCTCACAGGTTCCGTGCGGGCCGACCAATACGATCGGTCGGGCACGGACAGGATCGGCGACTTCTCGATCCGCGACGCGAACGCCCCCTGGATCATCGAACATACCGGCTACAGCGAGGTCCTGGCCGTCGGGATCCCGCGGGAGCGGCTCGAGGACGAGTTGGGCTCCGCCAGTCGGTTCGCCGGCGTGACCGTGGGCGGCGACCTGCCGATCGCGACCTTGACCCGGTCGTTCCTGGGGAACCTGCTCAGCGAGGCCGATCGGCTGACGCCGCAGGCGGCCGAGCGCATGGTCGCGGCCGGGCTCGACCTCGTCGTCGCCAGCCTCGCGGAGCGGCTCGCGCAGGGCACGCCGCAATCGGCTCAAGGCAGCGTCGCGCTCCAGAGCGCGAAGGCCTATCTCGAGGCCAACCTCCACGACCCGGCCCTGGACCCGACCCGACTGGCGGCGGCGGCCGGCGTGTCGCTGCGGCGGCTTCAGGACCTTGTCCACGAACGCGGCCAGCACGTCTCCGACTGGATCTGGAGCCGCAGGCTGCAGGTGGCGGCCACGCGCCTGGCCGATCCGGGCCTGCTCCACATGCCGCTCGGCATCCTGGCCTTCGGCTGCGGCTTCGCGAGCCAGCCGCATTTTTCCCGGCGCTTCAAGGCACGCTACGGCCTGAGCCCGCGGGACTACCGCCAGCGCGCCCTCCTGGCGAAGCGCACGGGGGCGACCGCGCCGGGCGCCGCGCGCCCGTGAGGCCGCTCACTCCATCACGGCGGCCTTCAGGATGACCACCATGGTGGCGCGGGCCGGCCCGTCGGTGCAGCGCACGAGGTGGGGCCGGTCGCAGCGGTAGCGCAGGGTTTCGCCGGCCCGCGCCCGCTGCATGACGCCGCCGATCTCGACCTCGAACGCCCCCTCGGTGACCGACAACGATTCCACCGAGCCGCGCTGGTGCGGATCGGAATCGAGGACACCGCCGAAATCCGCGGTGACCTCGTACCATTGCAGCCACTCGATCGTCTTGAGCCAGCCGATGATCGCGAGCCGCACCTTCCCGTCCTCGGAGACGAGGATCGGCGTGTCCGCCCGGGAGGTCTTCTCGATGAACGGTTCCTCGTCGCCCGCCGCCAGCACCCGCTCTATGGAGACGTCGAGGGCCTGGGAGAGCCGCCAGATCGTCGCGAGGGTTGGGTTGGTCTCGTTGCGCTCGATCTGGCTGATGATCGACTTCGCCACGCCCGACTGCTCGGCCAGTTCCGAGAGCGAGAGGTTGTAGGCCTTGCGCAACCGCTGGATGGTCTTGCCGAGCTGGCCGGACAGCACCTGCGCGCCGGTCAGCAGGTCGCGCCCGCGCGCCCGTTCGGGCCGTTCCGCCTGATCCTGCATCGTCACCGGTCCGCCTGCACCGTTCCGTTATCCGAACGATCGTACGCTTCTTCAAACGCAATCCCTGACCGGGTGCAAGGCGGCCGGGGCCTCCGGCGCCGGAAAGCACCGGCTTCGGATCGGTCTACGACCAGACGGCGTGGAAGTGATGCACCGGCCCGTGCCCGGTCCCGATCGACAGGCGGTCCGCCGCGGCGAGGGCGGCGGTGAGGTAATCCTTGGCGTCGGCCACCGCTTCCGGGAGGTTCAGGCCGTGGGCGAGCCCCGCCGCCACCGCGGCCGAGAGCGTGCAGCCGGTGCCGTGGGTGTTGACCGTCGCGATCCGCGGCGCCGCCAGGGTCCGCAGGGCTCCGTCCGCGGTGACGAGATGGTCGATGCTCTCGCGCCCCGCGCCGTGGCCGCCCTTGATCAGCACCGCCCGGGCACCGAGCGCCACGAGCCGCCGCGCCTGGGCCACCACGGTCGCGGCGTCCTCGGCGACGGCCTCGCCGAGCAGCACCGCCGCCTCCGGGAGATTGGGAGTGATCAGGTCGGCCCGCGGCAGCAGCCGCTCGCGGAGCGTCGCCACGGCGTCGTCGGTGATCAGCCGGTCGCCGCTGGTGGCGACCATCACGGGGTCGAGGACGATCGGGATCGCCCCGGCGTGGCGCGCGAGGCCCTCGGCCACCGCGGCGATCACCGCCGGCCGGGACAGCATGCCGATCTTCACGGCCGCGACCGCGAGGTCGGAGAACACGCTGTCGATCTGCCGGGCGACGAAATCCGCCGGCACGTCGTGGATGCCCTGGACGCCCTGCGTGTTCTGCGCCGTCAGGGCCGTGATCACGCTGGCGCCGTAGACGCCCAGCGCCGAGAAGGTCTTCAGGTCCGCCTGGATGCCGGCGCCGCCGCCGGAATCCGAGCCCGCGATCGTCACCGCGATGGGCGGCGGGGGGCTCATCGCGCGCCCGCCCGCTCCGCCAGGGCGGCGTCGATCCGCGCCCGCAGGTCGCGGGCGCGCTGGCGCACCGGCTCCGTGCCGAACAGGGCGGTGATCACCGCGACGCCGTCCGCCCCCGCGGCGATCACGGCGGCGGCGTTGTCGAGGCCGATCCCCGCGATGGCGCCGAGGGGCAGGCCGGCCCCGCGGGCGAGGCGGGCGCGGAAGGCGATGCTGGCGAACCCGTCGAGACCCACCGGCGCGTCGGGATTGTCCTTGCTGGTGGTGGCGAACACGCCCCCGATGCAGGCGTAGTCGACGGGGAGCCGGTACAGCTCGTCCGCCTGCGCGGGCTTCTTGAGGGTGAGGCCGATGATCGCGCCCTCCCCCAGGAGGCGGCGGGCATCGGCCGGGTGGAGGTCGCTCTGGCCGAGATGCACCCCGTCCGCCCCGGCGGCGAGGGCGAGGTCGACGCGGTCGTTGACGAGGACCGGCACCCGACCGCCCACGGCGTCCAGGATCGCCCGGATCCGCGCCAGGGCGGCGCGGGCATCGGGGATGTCCTTCTCGCGGTACTGGAGCAGGGTGCAGCCCCCGCCACCGCCTCGGCGCCGAGCTGCGCCAGCCGGGCGCCGTCGGCGCCGCAGACGCCGACGTCGAGCAGGCCGTAGAGGCGGAGGTCGACGGCCCGGTCCCGGGTCGCGGGGAAAGTCGCGCTCGCTGGCATCGCTGTCGTCGCTCGATCCGCCCCCGCCGGCCCCGCGGCCGGCCCGCCCTGTTTGGGCAGCGCCCGCGGCCTTGGCAAGCAACTTGGCCGGCAACTTGGCGCTCAACTTGGCGCAGGGGCGTCATACGGCGGCGTTGACGGGCCGCGATGCTGTACCCCTATAGAGGATCCGTTATGGCGCAGCCCCGGGCGAGGCGGTCGAGGGACGATGGATGGTGCCGCGGCGCAGACGGGCGCCCGCGGGGTGCAGGCCCCGCCGGAGCGCTCCTCGGTAGGCCTCGTCGCGGTGATCGTCGCCGCGACCAGGGGGAGCCGCGCGCCCTGACGATCCGCGTCCCGGATCAGGCGCCGGGCCGCGGCGATGGCCTGCCGGCCGGTCCCCTCGTCCCCGAGCACGCCACCCTCGAGCGGGGCCTGCGCGCCTGGGTGGAACGGCAGACGCACCAGCGCCTCGGCTACGTGGAGCAGCTCTACACCTTCGGCGACCGCGACCGTTCGGGCACCGCGACCCTGTCGAGGGTGCACTCCCTGTCGGTGGCCTATCTGGCGCTCGTCCGCGAGGAACGGCCGGCCGGGCTCGCCGAGGCCGCGTGGCAGAACTGGTACCGCTACCTGCCCTACGAGGATTTCCGTCAGGGGCGCCCGCGCCAGCTCGATGCCATCGCGGCGCGCCTCGCCGCCTGGGCGCAGGAGCCCGAGGACTGCGCCACCCGGACCCGTCGCCTGGACCGCCTCGGCCTCACCTTCGGCATGAATGGCGGCACCTGGAACGAGGAGCGCGTGCTGGAGCGCTACGAGTTGCTGTTCGAGGCCGGGCTGATCCCGGAGGCGCGGGGCAATGCCGGCCCGGCGCTGCCGAACGACCCCACCGGCGTGCCCATGGCCTTCGACCACCGGCGGGTGCTCGCCACCGCGATCGGGCGCCTGCGCGGCAAGATCAAGTACCGCCCGGTGGTGTTCGAGCTGATGCCGCCGGAATTCACCCTGCTCCAGCTCCAGCGCACCGTCGAAGCCCTGTCGGGGACGCAGCTGCACAAGCAGAATTTCCGGCGTCTCGTCGCGCAGCAGGGGCTGGTGGAGGAGACCGAGAGCGTCACCAGCGGCGCCGCGGGCCGTCCGGCGCGGCTCGTGCGCTTCCGCCGGGAGGTTCTCCTGGAGCGACCCGCGCCGGGGTTGCGGCTGCCGTCGCGGCGGGTGGGCTGACGACCAGGATCAATCCGCGCGTCGCGCCAGGGTCCCAAGGCCGTTCGCGTCGAGCGCGTTCACCGTCATGGCGGCGGCCCGGCCGTCGCGTCCGATGGCGAAGCGGATGGCCGAGGGCCGGCCGGGCGCCTCCGCGTCGGGAAAGCTCAGGAAGAGATCGCGGTCGAAATGGCGAAGCGGGTAGCGGCGCGCGCCGTCGGGTCCGACCGTCAGCGTCAGCACGCCGTCCGCCTCCGTGACCACGGCGTCGCCGACATAGGCGTTGGCGTAGCGTCCGGTATAGGCCGCGAGGGCGAGCGGCGCCGAGGCCCGGGCCGGCGGCGCGCCGTAGGCCGCCGTGTCGGCCGCGATGCCCGGTTCGAACAGGCTCTCGTAGGCCGCGCCCCAGACCTTCACCCAGTCCTGGCCGACCCGGCCGTCGAAGACGAGGTCGGCGAAGCTGTCGGCGAGCCCCTCCGGCACGCCGGACGGGAAAGCGTTCGTCAGGACGAGGATGCCGAAGCCGGCCTCCGGATGGATCGACACGAGGGTCTGCGCGCCGGCGCTGAAGGCACCCGCATGACCCCAGACGAGGCCGTGGCGGTCGTACGCGATGGTCCAGCCGAGCCCGTAGAACGTGGCGCCGCCGGTGACGGGACTGCGGCCGCGGGCCATGAGCGGCGCGTGCGTCTGCGCCAGCGCCTCTGCCGCGATCTGTTGCCGTCCCGCGAAGCGGCCGTTGCCGATCACCAGCCGCAGCCACTGGGCGAGGTCGCGGATGGGCGCGCTGACGCCGCCGGCGGGCGCCTGCGCGTCGGGGTTCCGCGCGACCGCGGCGGTCCAGACGCCGTCGGCCCGGACGTGGAGCGCCGCGCGGTTGGTCCGGCTCAGGAACGCCGCATGGGTCGTGCCGGTGGCGTTCATCCCCAGGGGGGCGAAGAGCTTCTCCCGGGCCACGGTCTCCCAGGACTGGCCGGTGGGCTTCGCGGCGGCGACCGCGCCCTCGGTGAAGCCGAAATTGCTGTAGGCGTAGCCCGCGCGGAAGCTGGAGGCCGGCGGCACGAGGCGCAGCCGCCGCAGGATCGCGTCGCGGCCGAAGCCGATCCCCTCCAGATCGTCGCCCGCGAGGCCCGGCAGCCCGCTGCGGTGGCTGAGGAAATCGCGCACGGTGACCTGCGCGGTCGGATAGGGCTCGTGCAGCTGGAAGGCGGGATCGAGATCCGCGACGCGTGACTCCCAGTCGACGATCCCCTCGCCCACCAGGGCCGCCACGATCGTCGCCGTCACGGGCTTGGACAGGGACGCGATCTGGAAGACCGTGTCGGGGTCGACGGTGTCGGGCGTCCCGGCCTGCCTGACGCCGAAACCCTTCAGATAGAGCGTCTCGTCGCCGTGGACGACGGCAACCGCGAGGCCCGGCACGGCCCCCGCGTCCACGGCCTGCTGCGCCATCGCTTCGAGCGCCGGCAGCCGCGCCTCGACCTGCGCCCGCGTGACCGTCTGGGCGGATCCGGCTCCGGACCCGGACGTGATCACGCCGAGGGCCAAGCATGATCGGGCGAGGCATGAGCGGGCGAGGAGTCGACGCGATCGAGCCCGCTGCATGAGTCTTCGGTCCCGTCCGGAAGGGCTCGGGCACCGAGAGTGGCACCGTCCGACCGGCGAAATCAATCACGCCGGTCGGCGCCCGGCCCGGACTGCGCCCCGTCTGCCGTCCCGGCATCTTCGAAAGCGACCGAGCGTCCGGGGCTCGGATGCGCCCGCGCGGGGCCGGGCTAGCGGAACGGGTTGGCGTCGGGCCTCGGCTTCCTGCCGTGGAGCATCCGGTACAGTGTCCATTCCTCGACGATCTTCTTGCCCGGAAGGGCGCAGAGCCCGATCGCGCTCCCATCCGCCAGCGTCGCGAGGACCGACTGTCCGCCCATCGTCGCGCAGAACGCGGAGGCGGGGTTTTGCAGCGCGTATGCCGGTCCGGGTCGAGCGATGGCGGCGCACACCGCGACCGCGATGACAAGGCCCGCGGCGCGCGCACCCGACGGCACGATCGGACGGTTCATGGGCCGCCGTGCCTTACCCGTAGGTGTGGTCGTCGGCCGGGAACCGTCCGGCCCGGACCTCCTCCGCGTAGGCCTTCACGGCCTCCTCGATATGGGCTCGCAGGCTGCCGAACTGGCGGACGAATTTCGGCGTGCGCTCGGAGAGGCCGAGCATGTCCTCCAGAACCAGGATCTGCCCGTCGCACACCGCCGAGGCGCCGATGCCGATCGTGGCGGCCGTCACCCGCGGCGAGGTCGCGATGGCGCGGGCCACCGGCTCGACGATGCCCTCCAGCACGATCGCGAAGGCTCCCGCCTCGGAGATCGCGCGGGCATCCTCCAAGAGGCGGCGCTCGTCGTCGGGCAGCCGGCCCTGCACCTTGAAGCCGCCCATCGTGTTCACCGCCTGCGGGGTGAGGCCGATATGGCCCATCACCGGCACGCCGCGCTGGACGAGGAACGCCACCGTCTCGGCGAAATGGGCGCCGCCCTCCATCTTGATCGCCCCGGCGCCGGTCTCCTTCAGCACCCGGGAGGCGTTGAGGAAGGCCTGCTCCCGGCTCGCCTCGTAGGAGCCGAACGGCATGTCGACGACGACCAGCGCCTTCTCGGTGCCGCGGATCACTGCTTGCGCCTGCAGGATCATCATCTCCAGGGTCACGGGGATGGTCGATTCCATCCCGTGCATGACCATGCCGAGGGAATCGCCCACCAGGATGAAGTCGCAGTAGGGATCGACGATTCCGGCAGTGTGGGCATGGTAGGCGGTGAGCGCGGTGATCTTGCGCCCCTCGGCCTTGCGCTTGCCGATATCGATCGCCCGGAGGCGTCGGGACTGCACGACCTGCGACATGGTTCAGATCCCTTTCGGCGCCCCGGTGGGGCGGATCCCCGCTTCCGTGCGGCGGAGGGACGGGGTCGCGGAGATGCGCGCTCCGGATCGACCCGATCCCTCACCCGATCTCGCCCGCATGGGCGAGGGGCGCCTCCGTGTGAAGCGTTCGGTCCGCACCCGTCCTTACACCGCCCGACGCTCCCGGTCAGCGCCCCGCCTGCGGCTCGGTGGCCGCTTTCCAGTCCGGATCGACGCGCAGGTTCGCGGTCTCATGCGCCTCCTGCCAGCCCTCGACGCCCTCGGGAAACCAGCGCACGCCGGTATAGCCCTTCAGCACCAGCCGCTTGCCGGCGTTCCAGCTGCCCCAGCACTCCACGTGGCAGAACACCACGACGGGCTTGGTCGTGTCGCCGCCGGTCAACGCCGCGACCCGCGCGTAGAACAGCGCCTCGCGCTCGGCCGCCAGGGGCTCGGCCCCGGCCTCCGGCATCCAGATCGCCCCGGGGATCGAGGGATGCACGGGCAGCCAGAGCCGGCCTGCGGGGAAGTTCGACGGCTTGCGGTCCGGCGCCGCCACGTCGATCAGCACCGGCTTCTCCGGCCCCGCCATCAGGGCGGCGAGGCCGTCGGCGTCGATCACCGTGGCCCCCTTCAGGGTCGGCGGCGTGTAGCCCTTCGGCGGGCCGGCATAGAGCCCCTCGGGCTCCGGCACGTTGACCGGAGAATCGGCCGGCGCGGCCGCGAGGCAGAGGAGCGCGGCGCAGGCCGCCGCGATCCGGCCGATCGGACGTGGGGTCCGCATCGCTCAGTTCGTCGGGCTCGGCGGGGTGAAGCTAGCTGCCAGCGGCCGCCCTGGTTGTCCGACGCCGCCACCTGGACCGGCTTACCGTCCGGCTTGAACGCGAAGTTGATCACCGGGTTCGAGGCGATCGAGATGTCGCCCGTCATGGTGAACACCGTCCGGTCGCCGGCCGAGACGGTGAGCTTGTCGATGTAGCGGGCCGGCGTGAACTCGCGGCTGACCTGGTTCATCTGCATGCCGGAAAAGTTCGGATGGCGGACCATCAGGGTCGCCTCCACGGGCTTGCCGGGCGCGGTCTCGGCGAACTTCATCCGCATGTCGCCCATGCCCTTCATCGCCTCCTCGTCGCTCATGCCCATGGGGGCCGAGCAGCCGCCGGAGGCCTTCACGAACTGCTTGGCCTCGTAGAGCTTGCCGTCCTGGGTCTCCACCACCGCGTGCATGTCGGTGTAGTTGTTGACCCGCACGCGCAGCTTCAGCTCCGCCGTGTCGGCGGCCGGGCCGAACTCGAACTTGGCCGCGTAGGGGGCCGGGTTGTCGTCGATGATCAGCGAGACCGCCTTGATCTGCCCGTCCTTGGGCATGGTCAGGGTGATCGGCACCAGGGCGGCGTCCAGCGCCCGGGCCGGCGCGTCGATCTTCACGAGGGTGTCGGTGGGCGCGATCTGGCGGTCGCCGAAGATCGACTTGGCGATCTCCTGCCAGCGGGCCGCCCGCTCCTGATCGGTGTCGGAGGCGCCGGCCGCCTGCGCCGCGCCGACGAGCGGGCCGGCCAGCGCCGTCGTGGTCAGCGCGAGGCCGAGGGCGAGCGAGGGAAGTGGTCGTGCCGATCCTGTGCGTCATGGCGTTTCTCCCGGTTCGATCTGATATGGCGATCCGAAACCCTATTCCCACTCGAGTTCCTGATAGGCCACGGTGACGTTGCGACCGTTGTAGGTATCGAACAGCGCCCACTTGTCCCGCTGGTCCGCGGCGACGCTCGACACGGCCTTTTCGATGGGAACGTCCTTGGCGATCGCCGCCCGCGTGCCGTCGCGGAGCGCGGTCAGGTAGCCGGTCAGGTCGGCGAGCGCCGGGGCGAGGTCCACCGCGACGGGGCCGTGGCCCGGGACCGCGCGGGTCGCGCCCATGCCCTTGAGCCGCTCGGCCTCCTTGAACCAGCCCCGGAGGCTGCCGTCGAGGGACGGGATCCGGTTCACGAACAGCAGGTCGGCGGGAAACAGCAGGCCGCTGCCGGAGTCGATCATCGACAGGTCCGAGGTGGTGTGGGCGGCCCCGTGCGCCGTGAAGGTCAGGCGGCGGTCGCCGAGATCGACCTCGGCCGTGTCGGCCACGCGCATCGTCGGGTAGACCACCGGCCCGGTCCGGTCCTCGCCGAGGAGGTCGATCAGGCGCTTGCGGTAGAACTCGCCCCGGGCGGAGAGCGCCTCGGTCAGCTTGGCGTGGCCGACGAAGACCGGCTTGTCCTGCACGAAGGCCCCTGCCCCGAACACGTGGTCCGGATGGACATGGGTCAGCACCACGTGGGTGATCGGCTTCTGCGTGCGCTTGCCGATCTCGGCGCGCAGCCATTGGCCGTCGGCGAGGCTGCCGCCGGATTCCGTCACCAGCACGCCGGTCTTGCCGACGATGAACCCGATATTGGCGATGGCGTCGGCATTCTCGGCCGTCGCGTCGGCGATCAGGCCTTTTCGCACGAAGATGCCGGGGCCGACCTCCTCCATCGTGAAGGATTCGGCCGCGCGGCCCAGGGTCGGGAGGCAGCACAGGCACAGGCCGCCGAACAGCGCGCCGCGCCGCGACACGGTGCTGCGGCCCGCGACGGCGGACTCCCACGGATCGACGGCGGAAGCCGTCATGCCGAACCCTCCTGGTCTTGTTGTCTACCATTAGGTAGGTAGATTAACCGACCGTCAAGTGGCAGACAGGCGGTGGGACAGGGGCGGGTCGCACGTTCGCGTGACCCGCGCTGAAAGACGAGGGTCGCGATGAGGGACACCCGCGCCGAATTGCTGATCCAGGCCGAGACCCTGGTCCGGGGCCGGGGCTATGCCGGGTTCAGCTACGCCGACCTCGCGGAGGCGGTGGGCATCCGCAAGGCGAGCATCCACCATCACTTTCCCACCAAGGTGGATCTCGGGGCCGCCCCTGGTGGCGGCCTACGCGGCCCGCTACGCCGCCGCCCTCGAGGCGATCCGCCGCGACGTGCCCGACGGTCCGGGCCGGGTGGAGGCCTATGGCCGGCTCTACCTCGGCGGTGTCGAGCAGGGGCTCGGCTGCCTCTGCGCGGCGCTGGCCATCGAGGGCGAGGCCCTCCCCGACCGCCTGCGCCGGGACATCGCAGCCTTCTTCACGGATCACCTCGCGTGGCTGGAGACGATCCTGCGGGCGGGCCAAGCCGATGGCAGCGTCCGCGACGGCGCGGATCCGGCGGCGCTCGCCCGCTTCGTCGTCGCCACCCTGGAGGGGGCGCTGCTGATGGAGCGGCTGTTCGCGAGCCCCGCCGCCTTCCGGGGAACGCTGGCGGTGCTGGTGGAGGGGCTCAGGCAGCGATGAACCGCGCGTAGCCGTCCGCCCGCAGCCGGCAGGCCGGGCAGGTGCCGCAGCCGTAGCCCCAGGGATGGCGCTGTCCGCGCTCGCCGAGGTAGCAGGTGTGGCTCTCCTCGACGATCAGCTCCACCAGCGCCCGCCCGCCCAGGGCCTCGGCGAGGCCCCAGGTCTGCGCCTTGTCGAGCCACATCAGCGGCGTGTGCAGCACGAAGCGCCGCTCCATCCCGAGGTTGAGCGCCACCTGCAGGGCCTTGATCGTGTCGTCCCGGCAGTCGGGATAGCCGGAATAGTCGGTCTCGCACATGCCGCCGACCACGTGCCGGAGGCCCCGCCGGTAGGCCAGCGCCGCCGCGAAGGTCAGGAACACGATGTTGCGGCCGGGCACGAAGGTGTTGGGCAGGCCCGACGCCTCGTAGCCGATCGCGGTTTCCCGGGTGAGCGCCGTCTCCGAGACCTGCCCGAGGGCGTCGAGGGACAGCGTGTGGTCGTCCCCGAGGCGGGATTCCCAGACGGGGTTGAGGCGCGTCGTGCCCGCCCGCAGGGCCGCGCGCCGGTCGAGCTCGACCCGGTGGCGCTGGCCGTAATCGAAGCCCAGGGTCTCGACATGGTCGAACCGGTCGAGCGCCCAGGTGAGGCACGTGGCGGAATCCTGGCCGCCGGAGAACAGGACCAGCGCCGCGCGGTCCCCGGGGATCGCCGCCTCACGCGCCATCGTACTCGGCCCACGACATCGGGGTCTCGGCGACCCGCACCAGCGCGAGGCCCGGCAGATCCGGTTGCAGGCGCTGCCAGATCCAGGCCGCGATGTTCTCGGCGGTGGGGTTCTCCAGCCCCGCGATCTCGTTGAGGCAATGGTGGTCGAGGCGCGCCAGCAGCGGGCCGAAGATCGATTCGATGTCGTAGAAGTCGATCACCCAGCCGGTGTGGGGATCGACCGGGCCGGCGACCGTCAGCTCGACCCGGTAGGAATGCCCGTGCATCCGGTGGCAGCGATGGGTCTCGGGCACGTTCGGCAGCCGGTGGGCGGCCTCGAAGGTGAAGGCTTGGGTGATCTTCATGGGCGGGCTTCGCGGGCTGGGGCCGATCTCGCATTCGCCATAGCGCCGACGGGCCGTCCCGCGCAAAGGCGGGCTGCCCTGCGTGCCGCGGCGGATCAGGCCCCGGCGGCCTCCTCCGACCACCGCGCGTACCACGCCTTGAACAGGCGCAGCTGGTTCTCCGCGTAGTGGCGCTGGCCGGCGCTCAGCGCGTCGGAGGCGTTGAAGTGGAGTTCGTATTCGGGGTTCCCCTCCAGCACCATCAGGTACTTGTAGTACAGGACGAGATCGGTGCCCTCGTCGAAGCTCGACAGGATCGCCAGGGCCGCATCGAGTTCCATCGCCCGCCGCCGGGCCTGGACGTCGCCGGTCGCCGCCGTCTCGCACAGGGCGACGAGGTGCAGGACCTCCCGCGGCAGGACGTTGCCGATGCCCGTGATCGCGCCCCGGGCGCCGCAATTGACGTAGCCGTGCACCACCTGCGTATCCACCCCGACCATCAGGGTGATGTCCGGCGCCTGGCCGGTGATGTGCTCGGCCGCGTAGGTGAGCGCGGCGGCGCCGCCGAACTCCTTGAACCCGACGAGGTGCGGGTACCGGTCGCGCAGGCGGAAGAACAGGTCGGCCCGGGTCTCGAAGCCGTAATAGGGGCTGTTGTAGATCACCGACGGCAGGTCGACCGCCGCCTCGAGGATTCCGGAGAAATGGGCCTCCTGCGCCGCCGGCGCGCTGCCGCGCGACAGGACCCGCGGGATGATCATCAGGCCGTGGGCGCCGGCCGCCTTGGCGTGGGCGGCGAGGGCGGCCGCGCGCTTCGGGTTCTGGGCGCCGGTCCCCACGATGACCGGGACGCCGGCCGCCAGCAGCCGCTCGACCCCCGCCATGCGCTCCGCGTCGGTCAGGAGCGGCCAGTCGCCCATCGAGCCGCAATAGACGACCGCCGACATCCCGGCATCGACGAGCTCCCGTCCCTTGCGCGCGAGGGCGTCGAGGTCGGGCGAGCGGTCCGGCCGGCAGGGCGTCATCAGGGCCGGGATCGTGCCGGAGAAGATCTGTCGGTCTGAGGCCATCGGCGGGTCGTCCGGTCTGGAGGCGGTCATCCCGGCCGGCGACGGAGCCGCACCGGAGGGCGGGCCTCTCCATGCCAGCGGCGGCCCTTGAAGGCAAGGATTTTATACAATCACCCGGGGCATGTGGAGCGTGCGACCGTCGCCCAGGAAGGCCATCAGGGCGTCGGCGACATGGCCGATATGGTCGACCAAGAGGGCGCAGGCGGCCGAGACGTGACCGTTCCGGCACAGCCGGACGATCTCGCGGTGCTCCCGGTCGGCCCGTTCCAGTTCGGCCACGTCCATCGAGAGCTGCAGGCGCGTGTAGCGGTCGCATTCGGCCAGCAGCGCGCCGACGATGCCGAGGGCGCGCGGGCGGTCGGCCCGGCTGTAGAGCAGGAGGTGCAGGTCGGTGTTGAGGGCGCCCCAGCGCGCCGTGGCGCCTGCGCTCAGGGCGGCAGCGTACTCGTCGAGGAGGATATCTGCCCGCCAGAAATCCGCCTCCGTCAGCAGGGGGCCGACATCGCCAGGAGCCGCGGTTCGAGGACCGCCCTCAGCTCTAGGGCCTCGGCCGCATCGGCGGGCGAGAGCGGGGCCACCGTCGCCCCGCGATGCGGATGGATCCGCACCAGGCCCTCGGCCTCGAGCTGGAACAGGGCCTCCCGCACCGGGATCCGGCTGGCGCCGAACTCGGCCGCCAGGCCGTCCTGACGGAGTTGCGATCCGGCCGGATAGCGCCCGTCGAGGATGCGCTGCCGGATCTCGGATCCGATCGAACCCGCGAGGGTCCGGTTCTTCATCATCGACTCGTCCCCCCGTCAGGCCCGGGCGCGCGACGGAGCCCTTGACGACGCCGCCCCGATGCTGAGATTGTATAAAATAACTCGGGCGTCAGGGCCTGATCAGGAGAGTGTTTGCCCGCCATGACGCTCCATCGTCGCCAACTCCTGGCCGGCACCGCCTGCGCGGCCGCCGCCGGCATCGGCCTCCCGCACCTGGTCCGTGCCCAGCCCGGCGGCAGCGTGCTGCGCTTCATCCCGTCCACGCCCCTGCCGTCCCTCGATCCGATCGTCGCCACGAGCTACGTCATCCGCAACCACGGCTATCTCGTCTACGACACGTTGTTCGCCACCGACGAGAATTTCCGGATCCAGCCGCAGATGGTCAGCGACTGGCAGACCGCGCCCGACAGGCTGCGCTGGACCTTCCATCTCCGCGACGGCCTCACCTTCCACGACGGCGCCCCCGTCGAGGCCAAGGACTGCATCGCCTCGCTGGCGCGCTGGTCCAAGCGGGACGCCTTCGGCCAGACCCTGGCGGGCTTCGTGGAGGGGTACGGCCAGGAGGATGCCCGGACCTTCACGATCAGCCTGAAGCAGCCGTTCCCCCTGCTCCCGGCGGCCTTGGGCAAGCTGTCCTCCAACGTGCCGTTCATCATGCCGGAGCGGATCGCCCTGCAGGATGCCTCCAAGCCCATCGCCGATCCCATGGGCTCCGGCCCCTGGCGCTTCGAGGCGCGGGAATGGATCCCCGGCCAGAACGCGATCTACACCCGCCACGCCGGCTACCGCCCCCGCGAGGGGCGCCCTCCTGGGCGGCCGGCGGCAAGGTCGCCAAGGTCGATCGGATCGAGTGGCTGGCCATCACCGAAGCCTCGGCGGCGGTGGGCGCCATGATCCAGGGCGCGGTCGACTGGTACGAGCAGCCGGCGATCGACCTCATCCCCGTCCTTAAGGGCAAGCCCGGGATCGAGATCCGCAACGTGCCCCTCGGGCTGATCCTGCTGATGCGGTTCAACCACACGCAGCCGCCGTTCAACAATCCCGAGATCCGCCGGGCCGTGATGATGGCCATGAAGCAAGACGACTACATGCAGGCGGTGGTCGGCAGCCCCGAATACTACCGGGAGGCCAAGACCTTCTTCACGCCGGGCTCGCCGATGTCGACCGGCGCCGGCGGGGCCGCCGCCATGCAGGCGGATCTCGCCAAGGCCAAGGCGATGCTGACCAAGGCCGGCTATAAGGGCGAGCGCGTGGTGCTGCTGGCCCCGGCCGACCAGCCGATCGCCTACAACCAGTCCCTGGTGACCCAAGATCTGCTCAAGCAGCTCGGGATGAACGTCGATCTGGTCTCCACCGACTGGGGCAGCTTCATCGCCCGCCGCGGCAACCGCGGGCCGGTCGATGCCGGCGGCTGGTCGCTGTTCCATACGCTGTGGTCCGGGGCGGACGTGCTGAACCCGGCCCTGCACCCGCTGATCCGGGCCAACGGTCAGGCCGCGTGGTTCGGCTGGCCGGACGACCCGACCCTGGAGACCCTGCGCAGCGCGTGGATCGCCACGGGCGACGAGGCCCAGCAGAAGGCGTTGGCCGCGCGCATCGAGGAGCTGGCCTTCGAGGTCGTGCCCTACGCCCCGGCGGGCCTCGTGCAGCAGCCGATGGCCGTCAGCACGAAGCTCAAGGGCATGGTCATGGCGCCCGTGCAGTTCTTCTGGAACATCGAGAAGACCGGCTGAATCCAAGCCGGCCTGAAGGCTCGCTGTCTTTGCGAGCGCAGCGAAGCAATCCAGCCACGCTACGCTTGCCGACGTCCCGCTGCCCTGGGTTGCTTCGCTCCGCTCGCAAAGACGGGGGGCTCGGGTGACCTCGCGGCTTCAGCCCGCCCCCTTCTCGGAAACCCCAGCCTGCGCGAAGGTCGCCATGCCGGTGTGGCAGGCGAGCGCGCCCTTCAGCAGGCCCATCGCCATGCCGGCGCCGGAGGCCTCGCCGAGGCGCATGCCGAGCGCCAGCAGCGGCACCAGACCGAGCCGCTCCAGCACCTCGGCGTGGGCACCCTCCGCCGAGACGTGGCCGGCCAGGCAATGGTCGAGGGCGCCCGGGTCGGCGGCGTGCAGCACGGCCGCGGCGGCGGTGGCCACGTAGCCGTCGATCACCACCGGGATGCGCTGCAGCCGGGCCGCCAGGATCGCCCCCGCCATGGCGGCGATCTCCCGGCCCCCGAGGCGCGCCAGCACCTCGAGCGGATCGTCGAGATGCCCGGCATGGTGCGCGAGCGCCGCCTCCACGGCCGCGACCTTCCGGGACAGGCCGTCCCGGTCGATTCCAGTTCCGCGCCCGACCCAGTGAGCGGCCTCGCCGCCGAACAGGGCGGCGTA
The DNA here is from genome assembly GCA_050632685.1 of Methylobacterium phyllosphaerae. Taxonomy (GTDB): domain Bacteria; phylum Pseudomonadota; class Alphaproteobacteria; order Rhizobiales; family Beijerinckiaceae; genus Methylobacterium; species Methylobacterium phyllosphaerae_A. Next base: position 3,471,293 of record JBOEFT010000001.1, on the reverse strand, counting down.
GAGGGCGGCCGCCACCGTGGTGTTGCCGATCCCCATCTCGCCGATGCCGAGGCAGTCGGTGCCGGCGGCCACCGCCTCCATGCCGAACGCCATGGTGGCGACCGTGGCGCGCTCGTCGAGGGCTGCGGCTTCCGTGATGTCGCCGGTGGGCATGTCGAGGGCGAGGTCGAACACCTTGAAGCCGAGGCCGTAGGCCGCGCAGATCTGGTTGATCGCCCCGCCCCCGGCGGCGAAGTTGTCGAGCATCTGCCGGTTGACCGCGTCCGGGAAGGCCGAGACGCCCCGGCGCGTGACCCCGTGGCTGCCGGCGAAGACGCAGACCAGCGGCCGGTCGAAGCTCGGCGGCGCCTTGCCCTGCCACGCCGCCAGCCAGGAGACGAGGCTCTCCAGGCGTCCGAGGGAGCCCGCGGGCTTCGTCAGGGTCGCGTCCCGGGCGGCGACGGCGGCCTTCGCCTCCGCGTCCGGGCCGGGCATCGCCTTCAGCAGGTTGCGGATGTCGTCGAAGGGACCGGGTTCGGGAGCGGTCATCGGGTCGGTCACCGGGTCTGTCATGGCGGCGATGATTTCCTGTGGGCACTCCCGGACGGGGAGACGAGGCCGGATCGGAGCGATTATACTGGGCGGGCCCGCTCCACCGGCGCGCGGTGGCGGGCGGATGCGAGAGGCCGCGATGGACAGGCAGACCGGCGGGGAGGCCGACTGGCCCGGGCGCGGCGCCCTCTACGACCTCGCCGGGTGCCTGCGCTTCTACTCCCGCCTGCCGGTGCCGCAACTGCCCGGCGAGCCGGACCCGCACCGCAGCCCCGACTTCACCACCCTGCCCCGGATGCTGCCGCTGGCCGGCCTGATCCTGGCCCTGCCCGCGGCCCTGGTCCTGGCCGGAGGCTGGCGGATCGGACTCGGGCCGTTCCTGGCCGCGACGCTCGCCATCGCGGTGCTGGTGGTGGCCACGGGCGCCCTGCACGAGGACGGGCTCGCCGACGTCGCCGACGGGTTCGGCGGCGGCACCACCCGGGAGCGCCGCCTGGAGATCATGCGCGACAGCCGGATCGGCGCCTACGGGGGCGCGGCCCTGGTCCTGGCGCTGGCCCTGCGGATCGGCGCCCTGGCGACGCTCCTCGACCGGACCGGCTACGCGGCCGCGACCGGCCTGATCCTGGCGTCCGCCCTGTCGCGGGTCGCCGCCCTCGCCCCGATGGTGCTGCTGGTCCCGGCGCGGCCGGGCGGCCTCTCCGCCGCGGTGGGCCGTCCGGATCGGGCGAGCCTCGCCACCGCGTTCGGCCTCGGCGCGGCCCTGGCGCTCGCGGCCGTGCCGCTCGGCCTGCCATTCGGCGGCGTCGCGCTGATGATCCTGTGCGCCGCCCTCGCGGCTTTCGGCGTGACCCGGTTGGCGCGCGCCAAGATCGGGGGGCAGACCGGGGACGTGATCGGTGCCTGCCAGCAGGTCGCGGAGATCGCCGCCCTGCTGGCCCTGGTGGCGGCGACGGCGGGCGTGGCGGATTGAGAGCGGCGGATCGAGAGCGGCGGATCGACGAAGCGCGCTGCGTCTTGACCCGGCCACGATCGCCCGGCCAAGGGTTTCCGATGCCGCCCGCGCCGAAGCCCTCCTCGCCCTGCACCAAGGTCTGCGTGCTCGACGCCGCGAGCGGCCTGTGCTGCGGGTGCGGGCGGACCCGCGACGAGATCGCCGCCTGGGGCGCGCTGTCGGAGATGCAGCGCCGCGCGGTCATGGCCGGGCTCGAGGCCCGGATGCGGGAGGCCGGCCTCACGCCCCTGGAAGCACCCGTGCCGTCATGATCTATCTCGGCCTCGCCGCCCTCGCCCTGGTGGTCCTCGCCCTGGTCCTCAGCGACGGCAGCGACAGCGTCGGCGGCGTGATCGGACCCGACCAGCTGGCCAGCCTGGCCTGGACCGGGACGATCCTGCTCCTGGTGGTGGCCGGGTTCTGGCGGTCCTTCACCGCCCGGCTCGGCGCGAACCTGCAGGCGCTCCTGGCCTGGGCTTCGATCGGCCTCGCCCTCGTGATCGGCTACAGCTACCGCGACCGGATCCAGGAGGTCGGTGCCCGGGTGCTCGGCGATCTCCGGCCGGGAAGCGCGACGTCGAGCGGCGACGGCTCCGTCACCGTCACCCGGCGGGCGGATGGCGACTTCCGGGTAGACGCCGAGGTGAACGGCCGGGTGCAGCCCTTCCTGTTCGATACCGGGGCGAGCAGCGTCGTGCTGACCGCCGGGAACGCCGCCGCCCTCGGCCTCACGCCCGCCCCCGCCGACTTCACCGCCCGCGTCTCCACCGCCAACGGCATCACCTACGCGGCGCCGACCCAGCTCGACTCGCTCAGCGTCGGGACGATCACCGCGCGGCGGGTGAACGCCATGGTGGCCAAGCCCGGGGCGCTCTCCGCGAACCTCCTCGGCCAGAGCTTCCTGTCGCGGCTCTCGGGTTACGAGGTCCGCGGCGACCGCCTGATCCTGCGGCGGCCCTGACCGGACGGTCGGACGCGCTCAGGCCGCGCAGGCCTCGGGCGCCGCGCGGGAGACCAGCGCCACTGCCGCCCGCAGGGTCGCGAGGTCGGCCTCCGGCCGCATGCCGTGGGTGGAGAGATGGCGCCGGAACGCCCGCGCCCCCGGCCGGCCGTTGAACAGCCCGAGCATGTGCCGGGTGACCGCGTGCAGGCGCTCGCCCCGGGCGAGGAGCGCGGCGACGTAGGGTTCGAACGCCTCCACCGCCGCGAAGGCGTCGGGGGCGGGCGCCGGCACGCCGAACAACCCGGGATCGACGCCGAGCAGGAGCGCCGGCTCGGTGTAGGCGGCGCGACCGACCATGACGCCGTCGACCTCGGCGAGCCGCGCCCGCGCGGCGTCCAGGTCGCGCAGGCCGCCGTTGACCGCGATCGGCAGGCCGGGCAGCCGCTGCTTCAGCCGCGCCGCACGGCCGTAATCGAGGGCGGCACGTCCCGGTTCTCCTTGGGCGAGAGACCCTGGAGCCAGGCCTTGCGGGCGTGGACGATCAGCCCGTCGACGCCCGCAGTCGCCACGGCGTCGGCGAGGGCATCCAGGGCCGCCTCGGGGTCCTGGTCGTCGACGCCGATCCGGCACTTCACCGTCACCGGCACGGAAACCGCTGCCTTCATGGCGGCGACGCAGTCGCCTACCAGGGCCGGCTCGCGCATCAGGCAGGCGCCGAAGCGGCCCTCCTGCACCCGATCCGACGGGCAGCCGACATTGAGGTTGACTTCATCGTAGCCGAAATCCGCGGCGATCCGTGCAGCCTGCGCCAGCTCCGCCGGGTCCGAGCCGCCGAGCTGGACCGCCACCGGATGCTCGACCGCCGCGAAGCCGAGCAGGCGCTCCCGCGATCCGTGCAGGACCGCGCCGGTGGTCACCATCTCGGTGTAGAGCCGGGCGCGCGTCGAGAGGGTCCGGTGGAATGCCCGGCAGTGACGGTCCGTCCAGTCCATCATCGGGGCGACGGAAAAGCGCCATCCGCTGAGATTTCTGGGTTCTTCTGGTCCGGCAATCACGTGCTGTCGCTCTCGTGCTGTACCTCGCCGAGATTCGGCGTGCCTCATCGGGCCTCAGATGGATCAAAGTACAGCAATGCTGTACCCGCTCGGCCCCATGCTGTACCACCGCGGGGGACGCGATGGGGACCATCGTCGAGCGCGCGCGGAAGAACGGGACCACGGGGTATCACGCCCAGATCGTGGTCAAAAGAGACGGCAAGGTCCACCGCGAAACCCGGACCTTCGACCGGCGTGCGGCGGCCACGGCCTGGATCAGGAAGCGCGAGACGGAACTCGACGCGCCCGGCGCCCTCGACCAGGCGAAGATCGAGGATCCGACGCTCGGTGCGGCGATCGACCGTTACATCACCGAATCGCGCAAGAGCATCGGCCGGACCAAGGCTCAGGTGCTGCAGGCCATCAAGGGCTACCCGCTGGCCGCCCTGCCCTGCTCCGCGGTGACGCGCCCCGAGATCACCGCCTTCATCACCGAGTTGGGCAAGGGGCGCGACCCGTCGACGGTCGGCAATTACCTGTCGCACCTGTCGGCCGTCATGACGAGCGCCCGCCGCGGCTGGGGCTGGCCGCTCGATCCGGAGGCGCTGAAGGATGCCGCATTCGTGGCCCGGCGCATGGGCCTGGTGGGCAAGTCGAAGCAGCGGGAACGGTTGCCGACGCTGGACGAGCTCGACCGGCTGATGACGCATTTCGGCGCGGTGCGGGCGCGCCGGCCGGCCTCGCTGCCGATGCAGCAAATCATCGCCTTCGCGCTGTACTCGACCCGGCGCCAGGAGGAGATCGTCCGGATCACCTGGGCCGATCTCGACGTGTCCCGCAGCCGCGTGCTGGTGCGCGACATGAAGAACCCGGGCGACAAGATCGGCAACGACGTGTGGTGCGAACTGCCGCCGGAGGCGCTGGCGATCATCGAGGCCATGCCGCGCACCGAGGCGCGTATCTTCCCTTACTCCACCGATGCGATCTCGGCGGCCTTCACGCGGGCCTGCGCGTTCCTCGGGATTGCAGATCTCCACTTCCACGATCTGCGGCATTGCGGCGTGACGCGCCTGTTCGAGATGGGCCGAACGGTGCCACTCGCCGCCTCGGTCAGCGGGCATCGCTCCTGGCAGAGCCTGCAACGCTACACCCACGTCCGCCAGACCAGCGATCGGTTTGCGAAATGGCCGTGGCTCGCGGCGGTGACGAAATCGTAGAGTGGCCGCTTGCGACCCCAAGCAGACCCTCACGATGTCCGCTAAGTGGCATTCCGGGTTGCCGGTTTGCTATGGTTGGTTCAGCTGAGAAAGTTCGTTTTGGATGGTCCGACTGGACATCCAAAATAGACCGATGGCCATGGTTCGCCTGGGCCATACCCAAACCGAACCCTGCTGGCTGGCTGTTATGGTTAATTTTCCGCCGGTCCGCTTACGAGCGGAGAGGCATAGAGGCGGACGGTTCTACCCGGCCTGATCACGAACTAGGCGGTCTCTTGGCGAAGTGCGGAACTCAAATTTCGGAGTGCAATAAACCCGACCACAACGTAAAACGTGCACAATAATATCTCGATGACCGGAAGTTTCGCGTTACTCACTACGATAGGATCATCGCAGCCTGTGCGCGGGATTATCTTAATTATAGTCCCCGGCCGATATTTCAGATATTCACTTTCTGATGATAGGTTAACTTGGGATATGCATTCCGAATAAGCACCTTTCATATGTGTGTGAAAGCGTATTTCTCCTGACAGTGTCAGTTTATGAGCGCGTGTCGAGATGATTTCAGCATCGATAGTAGCGTTATTCCCGGCATAGTGGTGAGCGTATAAGCCATGCCATACACCCCATCCGTTGAGAACAGCAAGTACTGCGATAACGGGTAGGCTAAAGATACCGACTACGATGCGGATTAACCTTTTATTTTTAGGGATCGGCGCAACTGGTGTCATAAAGGAGGTTTAGCATGGCCGTTCCCACGGGCAACATACCAAGTTCTGCTATCCACTCTAAGCCGAAGTAACCGGGAGGCCAGTGAATGTCCGCTTTTGGGAAGCGGGGATGGCGATCCTGACGACCGGGTTGGGTCGGGAGCAGCCGATAGCACCGGTCTGCTAAAGGCGCACTCAAACCAGACTGTTCGCTGTCGGCTTGAATGTCCGGTTCCGGCCGCATCGCTAAGGCCCGCTCACCACCTGACCTGACCGGCTGGTTTTGGACCGGGCTGATTGAGAGAATCAGCCTGGACCAGAGGAGTTGGGGATGAAGCGAGGACAAAGGCCGAGCGCAGAGCAGATCGTGCTGATGCTGCGCCAGATCGAGGTACAGACGGCACAAGGCAAGAGCATCGCCGTCGCCTGCAAGGCAGTAGACGTCTCTGAGCAGAGCTATTACCGCTGGCGCAAGGAGTACGGCGGTCTGAAGGTCGATCAGGCGCGGAAGATGAAGGATCTGGAGCGCGAGAACGCCCGGCTTCGTCGTCTGGTGGCCGATCTATCTCTGTAGAAGCAGGTGCTGGCGGACGTCGCCTCGGGAAACTTGTAGCCCCCGAGCGACGCCGGCAGCCGGTCAGTGTGGGGTTGAGCGCGAAGCACAAGGTAGGTCGCGTTGATGACGTCCAGGCCATCGCGCAGGTCGCCTTGCTTGAAGAACTGCTGCCAGTCGAGGCCATTCGTTCCCCAAGGAACCTCGCCTCCAGTCTTCTCGCGAAGGACGTTGCGGATCGTCCACTGCGCATCCTTGCTTGCGATGCGCTCGAAGAGAGCGAGCAACTGCACCCGCATCCGAGGCGAGTCGTCCTGAATGACCGCTGGCCGCAGGTATCGTTCGCTGAAGGTCGACATGCCGCAGGTGGTCCGTCGGGGGACACATTCAGGGACATCGTGGGGGGCACGACCGATCTCCGGTCGCGTAAGCCACTGAAAAGGCTAGATGAAACTGGTTGCTAAATAACTGGCGGAGGGAGCGGGATTCGAACCCGCGATACGGTTTCCCGTATACACACTTTCCAGGCGTGCGCCTTCAACCACTCGGCCACCCCTCCGGCCGCGAACCGGGCGTCCGGGCGCGCCCGTGGGGACGCCGGACGCAGCCAGGGCCGCGCGGTGCCGTGCTGTTAGCCGCCTGCGCCGTCCGGCGCAAGGCGCAGACGGCCGGGGGTTGAGAAAACCGCCCGGCCGCGTCCCTCACCCCTCGGCGTCGTCGAGGTGGAAGCGGACATGCTCCACGTTCGCCCGCTCGAAGGCCTGCATCACGTGCTGGTAGGAGCGCTCCATGGCGTTGTCCTCGGTCCCGGGGCTGTCCTCGGGCTTCAGCACGAACATCAGCAGCGAGCGGCCGGTCACGGCGTAGCCGGTGCCGAACTTGAAGCTCTCCACGTCCTGGCTGTCGGGCAGGTTCGTGTCGAGGAGCCGCGTCCAGGCCACGCCCCCACCGACTCGGGCAGCGTGAAGGTCACGAGGTCGTGGTAGGCGTTGAACATGATCAGCAGCGTCGCGTCGCCGCCGCGGCGGTGCAGTCCGGTGGCCTGGGCGCGCCCGTCGAGCTGGACCGCGAAGGCCCGGGCCTCGCCGTCGGACCAGTTCTCGCCCGCCATCTCGCTGCCGTCCGGGCGCAGCCACGTCACGTCCTTGACGCCGAACTCCTCGTCGTACTGGCCGGTGAGGAAGCGGCCGCGGCTCAGGATCGGCAGGGCGTTGCGCAGGATGATCAGGCGCTGGGTGAATTCGGCGAGATCGCGCTCCTCCGCGCCGATCGCGTCCCAGTCCAGCCAGGAGACCGCGTTGTCCTGGCAATAGGCGTTGTTGTTGCCGTTCTGCGTGCGGGCGAACTCGTCGCCCGCGAGCAGCATCGGCGTGCCCCGGGACAGGAACAGCGTCGCCAGCATGTTGCGCATCTGGCGCAGGCGCACCGCCCGGATCTCGGGGTCGTCGGTGGGACCTTCCACCCCGTAATTGTACGAGAGGTTGTGCGAGTGGCCGTCGCGGTTGCCCTCGCCGTTCGCCTCGTTGTGCTTGTCGTTGTACGAGACCGTGTCGTGCAGGGTGAAGCCGTCATGCGCGGTGAGGAAGTTCACCGAGGCCCAGGGCTTGCGCCCGCGCTTGTCGAACTTGTCGGCCGAGCCGGCGATCCGCGCGGCCAGATCCGGCAGCAGCCCGCCATCGCCCTTCCAGTAGGCGCGGACGTCGTCGCGGAACCGGTCGTTCCACTCGGCCCAGCCGGGCGGGAAGCCGCCGACCTGATAGCCGCCCGGGCCGCAATCCCACGGCTCGGCGATGAGCTTGACGTTGTTCAGCACCGGATCCTGCCGGCAGGTGTCGAGGAAGCCGCCGCCCTCGTCGAAGCCGTAGGGCTCGCGGCCCAGGATCGTCGCGAGGTCGAAGCGGAACCCGTCCACCTGCATCTCCTGCGCCCAGTAGCGCAGCGAGTCGGTGACGAGCTGCAGCACCCGCGGATGCGACAGGTTGAAGGTGTTCCCGGTGCCGGTATCGTTGATGTAGTAGCGCGGCTCGTCGGGCAGAAGCCGGTAGTAGGAGGCGTTGTCGACCCCCTTGAACGACAGGGTCGGACCCTTCTCGTTGCCCTCGGCGGTGTGGTTGTAGACCACGTCGAGGATCACCTCGAGGCCGGCGCCGTGAAAGCGCGAGACCATTTCCTTGAACTCGGAGAAGGCGAAATCCGGCACCGCGGCGTAGCGCCGGGCAGGGGTGAAGAACGAGATCGTGTTGTAGCCCCAGTAATTCACCAGCCCCTTCTCCTGCAGGTAGTCGTCCTGCACGAAGGAATGGACCGGCAGCAGCTCCACCGAGGTGACGCCGAGGCTCTTGATGTAGTCGAGCACGTCCCGGGTCCCGAGGCCGGCATAGGTGCCGCGCAGCTTCTCCGGCACCCGCGGGTCGAGCTTGGTCATGCCCTTGACATGGGTCTCGTACACGATGGTCTTGTCCCAGGGCACCAGCGGCTTCTGGTGCCGCCCCCAGGTGAAGGCCGGGTCGATCACCCGCGAGCGGCGGGTGTAGGGGGCGCTGTCCCGCTCGTCGAAGGTCAGGTCGTCGCCCGTCTCCATCTGGTAGCCGAACAGGGCCGGGTTCCAGGTGATCGAGCCGACGAGCCCCTTGGCGTAGGGGTCGATCAGCAGCTTGTTGGGGTTGAACCGGTGGCCGGCCTTCGGCTCGTAGGGTCCGTGGACCCGGTAGCCGTAGATCGTGCCCGGACGGGCGTCGGGCAGGTAGCCGTGCCAGATCTCGTCCGTGTACTCGGGCAGCTCGATCCGCTCGATCTCCTGCTCGCCCTGGTCGTCGAACAGGCAGAGCTCGACCTTGGTGGCGTGGGCCGAGAACAGCGCGAAGTTGACGCCGAGCCCGTCCCAGGTGGCGCCGAGGGGATAGGGCTGGCCTTCCTGGATGCGCGAGCGGGCCGCGCGGGACTGCGATACGGGACGTCGGGAATCGGACATGGAAACTCCGGAACGCGACCCGCCGGCCACGTGCCGTGGCGGGGAGCCCCTGGTGAACGTGCCGGATACAGCGAAGCTCCCGCGATGCCGCAAAAATCACGGGTGCGGCGCGGCGGGGCCAGGGTCCGGTCAGGCTGCCGGGCCAGCGCCGGCCAAAATCGTCGCTTCGACGACCGGGCGGGCAGAAGCCGTGGCGTAGGCCTCGCAAACGGCATCGACCGCCAGGATGGTCCCGCGCCTCAGGATCGGGCCGCGAACGCCTCCGCCAGATAGGCCCGCACGAACCCCGGCATCCGCGCGGTCTCGATGTCGTCCGCGCCGCGCACCACGTGCATCCCGCACAGTTCCGGCTCGGCCTCGCCGCGGAGATGGCCGTCGATCCGCGCCGCGAGCGCGGCGGCCGACTCCGGGAAACGCACCGGGCGCAGGAAGGCGAGCTGGCCCTCCCCCTCCAGCAGAGTCCAGGCGGTCCCGGCGCCCTCCGGCAGCACCAAGCCGGTCTCCTCCGTGAGTTCCCGGGCGGCGCTGCCGGCGAGGTCGACCCGGTCCCCGCGCACGTCGTCCGGGTCCGGGGTGCCGCAGGGGAAATAGAGCTGGCCGGCATTGGCCGTGTGGGCGCCCATCGCGCCGAGCAGGACCGCGCCGTCCGCACTCCAGGGCACGATCGCCGCGAAGGCGTTGGCGATCCGCGGGTCCGCCTGCGGACGGGCTCGGGCGTAGGTGAAGGTCGCGTAGCGCGTCGCGAACAGGTCGAGCCGGGCGATCCCGTCGACGACGGCGTGGTCGCAACTCAGGAGGACGGTGCCGTCGAACAGGCCGGGGCTGCGGGCGACCCGGGCCTGCCAATGCGCCGCGATGGCGTCGGCGTTCTCCCGGGAGAAGGCCCAGTCGTGATCCACGAGCCGGGCCGTGACGTCCGTCAGCCGCGTGATCCGGAACCCGCCGGAGACGCCGTCAGACATGCAACGCGCCGTCCGACACGATCACGGCGGCCCCGCCGATCTCCACCGCCCGCAGGGCGCCCGATTCGATCGTGAGCTGCAGCGCGATCTCGCTCGGCCGGCCCATGGCCTGGCCCTGGCGGATCGCCACGTCGTGGGTGCCGTCCCCCATCGCCTCGAACTGCATCAGCACCCCCGCGAAGGCGGAGGCCGCCGAGCCGGTCGCGGGATCCTCCGGGACGCCGAAATTCGGTGCGAACATCCGCACCCGCCAGCTCCGGCCGGAGCCCTCGGGATCGGGGGCGTAGAGGTAGAGTCCGTCGCTCGCGTCGGGTGCCTGGGCCGGCCGGGCGGCGTCCAGGGCCGCCACCGTGCCGACCGGGACGCAGGTGAAGCTCGGGCCGACACCGTGGCGGCTCGGGCCGTGCCGGCCGGTGCCGATATCGCCAGGCTCCAGGCCGAGGAGCCGCGCCAGCACCGCCGGCTCGGGGCCCGGACCGAGATAGTCCGGCAGGACCGGCAGCCGGAACCGCGCCCGGCCGCCGCTGCCGTCGGCGCGGGGTTCGACCACGCAGGGCACGATCCCGATCCCCTCCTCCAGCCCGAAGGCCCGGGCATCGCCCCCGGCCGGTTCCTGCAGCGCCAGCAGCACCGCCGCCCCGACCGTGGGGTGGCCCGCGAACGGCAGCTCGCGACCGGGGGTGAAGATGCGCAGGCGTGCCCGATGCCGGGCTTCCGTGGGCGGGAGCACGAACACCGTCTCGGAGAGGTTGAATTCCCGTGCGATGGCCTGCATGGCGGCCCCGTCGATGCCCTCCGCGTCGAGCACCACGGCCAGCGGATTGCCGGCGAGCCGGTGTTCGGTGAACACGTCGAGAGTGACGAAGCGGCGCGCCATCGTGTCGGTCCTTTTTGATCCCGCCGGAGCTTGTCCGAAGGCGTGCCCTCAAACCAGCTCGACCGGAAACCGCGCGGTCGGATTCACGAATTCGTCCTGCGCGGCCACCGTCAGGATCTCTCGGGACCCCGCCTCGGCGGTGCGCTTGAGCAACCCGTAGACCGAAGCCGCCGCAGCGCCGAGGGCCGCCTCCGCCGAGCCTGTGCGGGCGTAGTGCACCAGGAACAGGGCCGCGATGCAGTCGCCCGCCCCGTTCACCGCGAGGTCCAGCCGCGGGGTGCGGACCCGGAACACCCGGCCCTCCGCGCCCGCGAGCAGGTCGATGCTGTCGACGGGCGTGTCGGCGCAGAGCGCCGAGGTGACCAGCACCACCCGGGGGCCCCGGGCCTGGAGCGCCGCGATCGCCGCGGCGGCCTCGGCCAGCGTGCCGCTCGGCAGCCCGGTGAGGCGGCCGAGTTCGAACTGGTTGGGGGTGAGGATGTCGGCCTCCGGCACGGCGCGCTCGCGCAGGAATGCCTCGATGCCCGGGCGCACGTAGACGCCCTCCTCCACGTCGCCGATCACCGGGTCGCAGCAATAGAGCGCTTGGCGGTTCGCCGCGCGGACGGCGGTCACCGCCTCCAGGATCGCGGCCCCGATCTCGGCCGAGCCCATGTAGCCCGACAGCACCGCGTCGCAGGTGGGCAGCATCCCGCGCTCGCCGATGCCCTGCACCACGTCGCGGATCATCGCCGCATCGAAGACCGGGCCGCGCCACGACCCGTAGCCGGTGTGGTTGGAGAACTGCACCGTGTGGACCGGCCAGACCTCCACCCCGAGCCGCTGCATCGGGAACACCGCGGAGGCGTTGCCGACATGGCCGTAGGCGACGTGGGACTGGATCGACAGGACGTTCAACGCCGGACTCGCTCGTTGTCCCGCTACGGTTAGCCGGTTCCCGCGCCGCCTGCACCCCTATCCCTTGCCGCCCTCCCCCGCGCGCCTCAGATGGGACCGACCCTCCTCCCACCCGCCGAGCCCCATGGACATCGAAGCCCTGCGCACCACGACCCTCGCCTTCATCGAGGCGCACAAGGTCTGGACGCCGTTCATCGCGGGCGGACTCGCCTTCTGCGAATCGATCGCGATCCTGTCGCTGTTCGTGCCGGCGACCGTGATCCTGGTCGGGATCGGCGCCCTGGTGGGCGGCGCCGACATCCCGTTCTGGCCGGTGGTCCTGGGCGCCGCCCTCGGGGCCGCGCTGGGGGACTGGATCTCCTACGAGGCCGGGCGCTGGTTCGGGCCGGGGGCGAAGACCAAGTGGCCGCTGCGGCGCTATCCCGACCTCATGGCGCGGGCCGAGGCCTTCATCGGGCGCTGGGGCATCGCCGCTGTGGCGCTCGGGCGGTTCTTCGGCCCGGCCCGCGCCCTCGTCCCGCTCTTCGCCGGCATCCTCGGCCTGTCCCGCCTGCCGTTCCAGGCGGCCAACGTCGCCTCGGCCCTGGTCTGGGCCTTCGTGCTCCTGGCCCCCGGGGCCGGCCTGCTGACGTGGCTCGATCGATGATCCGGCTCGATCGATGATCCGGCGCGACCGCTGATGCGCCGCTTCCCGCCGGAACGGATCGTCTGCCTCACGGAGGAGACCGTCGAGACCCTGTACCTGCTGGGCGCGGATGACCGGATCGTCGGCGTCTCGGGCTACGCGGTGCGCCCGCCGCGGGTCCGCCGGGAGAAGCCCCGCGTCTCGGCCTTCACGAGTGCCGACATCCCGAAGATCCTGGCGCTGGCGCCGGACCTCGTCCTGGCCTTCTCGGACCTCCAGGCCGACATCGTCGCCGACCTCGCCCGGGCGGGGGTGGCGGTCCACCTGTTCAACCAGCGCGACGTGGCGGGCTGCCTCGCCATGATCCGCACCCTCGGCGCCCTGGTCGGGATGCCGGGGCCGGCCGAGGCCCTCGCGGCCGGCTTCGCGGCGCGGCTGGCGGAGGCGGACGCGGCGACGCGGGACCGTCCGCCCCGGCGCGTGTACTTCGAGGAATGGGATGCGCCGATGATCTCCGGCATCGGCTGGGTCTCGGACCTGATCGGCCTTGCGGGCGGCCGGGACGTGTTTCCGGATCTGAGCCGGCAACCGGCCGCGAGGGACCGGATCGTGACGTCCGAGCAGGTGATCGCGGCCGCGCCCGAGGTGATCCTCGCCTCCTGGTGCGGCAAGCGGGTCAACATCGCGCGCATCCGATCCAGGCCCGGCTGGGATTCGATTCCGGCCGTGCGCGACGGGCGCATCCACGAGATCAAGGCGCCGCTGATCCTGCAGCCCGGCCCGGCCGCGCTCACCGACGGATTCGATGCGATCCGGGCCTGCCTGGCGTGACGGCGCCGGGGTGATGCCCCGCCGCAGGTGACGGATGGCGCCCGGATTGGCAGGATGTCCCGATTCGTTACAGACGCATCCCCCGAGATTGATGTCCGCTTCCCTCGGCCTTCCCGACAGTGCCCCCCCGGCCGTCGAGGCGCTGCTGCCGCCCGACCGGCGGCAATCGCCCACGGCCCTGCGCATCCAGCGCGGCGTGCGCCGGCTGTTCTCCGAGATGGGCTGCGTCACCCTGCCGGAATTCTCCCTCGTCAACGGCCGCCGGGCCGACGTGATCGCCCTGTGCGGCGCCGGCAAGCTCACCATCGTGGAGATCAAGTCGAGCGTGGCGGATTTCCGCGCCGACCGGAAATGGCCGGATTACCGCGACTTCTGCGATCGCTTCTTCTTCGCCATCCCCGAGGACGTGCCGGAGAGCCTGATCCCGGAGGAATGCGGCCTGATCGTCGCCGACGCCTACGGGGCCGGGATCCTGCGGGCGCCGCCCGAGCATCCCCTCAGCGGCGCCCGTCGCAAGGCCGTGACGCTGCGCTTCGCCCACAGCGCGGCACGCATCCTCCACGCGCTGGCCGATCCCGGCGCGGTGCGGGAGGGGGCGCTGTAGGATACGGTCGGCGGCCAGATTTGCGCCGACTCGACTGACCGCATGCGCTTGGTCCTAGACACAAACATCATCGTGGCGGCGCTGCGGAGTCCATCGGGGGGCTCGGCCGCGCTCTTGCGCCGAATCAGGGCGGGTGAGATCCGAATGCTGCTGAGCGTTCCGCTGCTCCTGGAATATGAATCGGTCGTCATGCGGCCGGAGCATCTCCAGGCAGCGCGGCTCTCCGATGCGGATGTTGCCAATGTCCTCGACGTCCTCGCCCGGTTCGCCGAACCTGTCGCAATCCACTATCTTTGGAGGCCGAGGCTGCGGGATCCGGCAGACGAGATGGTCCTCGAGGCAGCGGTCAACGGTCGTGCCGACGCGATCGTCACGTTCAACAGGGCGGATTTCGGGGGCGTCCCCCGCGTCTTCGGTCTCGACGTCGTCGGACCGGGTGACGTCCTGAAAAGGAGCTGATGGGCCATGGATCGCGATGTCACGGTGCAGTTGCCGCATGCGCTGACGGATGCGGCCGAACGGATCGCTCGCGAAGGCGGAACGACGCTGGACCAATTCGTCGCGTCGGCTGTGGCCGAGAAGCTCTCGGCGATCAAATCTGCGGCTTTCCTGGCCGAACGCGGCGCACGTGCGGATCTGGATGCCTTCGATCGCCTCATGAACCGGCAGGACGGTCTACCACCGGCTCCCGCGGATCGTCTGGATGATTGACAAACCCTCGCCCGCGCCTGCGCGAGGGCATCCCGATTGGATCTGAGCACCGAGCAGGGTAACGGGCGATGGTATTCCACGGGCGCCCGGAATCTGCCTAGAACGGCCGCGCTTGCCGGAATTCCGGCGTCGGGACTGATCGATCCATGACATCCGTCGCCCTGTTCGAGCTGATCCTCGGTCTCCTCGGGGCGGCCCTGCTGCTGTCGCTCGCGGCCGGGCGCCTGGGTTTCCCGCCGGCCGCCGCCCTGGTCGTCGGCGGCATGGCGCTCGCCGTGGCGCCGGGCCTGCCGGCCTTCGATCTCGACCCGGACCTGATCATGGTCCTGTTCCTGCCGCCCCTCCTGCTCGAATCCGCCTACTTCACCGTGTGGCGCGACTTCCGGGCGAGCCTCGGACCGATCCTGTCCCTGTCGCTGGGCGCGGTCGTGTTCACGACGCTGATCGTCGGGCTCGTCGCCCACGCGGTGATGCCGGCGCTCCCCTGGGCGGCCTGCTTCGCCCTCGGCGCCGTCGTCTCGCCGCCGGACGCGGTGGCCGCCAAGGCCGTCCTCGCCCGGGTCGCCCTGCCCCGCCGGATGATCACGGTCTTGGAGGGCGAGAGCCTCGTCAACGACGCCTCGGGCCTCGTCCTCTACCGCTTCGCCGTGGCGGCCGCGCTCACGGGCAGCTTCAGCGCCTGGGCCGCGGCCGGCAGCTTCGCGTGGCTCGCGGTGGCGGGTATCGCGGTCGGCCTCGCCTGCGGTCTGGCGGTGAACGCCGGGATGCGGCGGCTGCACGACGCCAATGCCATCACGGTGCTGAGCTTCCTCGCCGCCTACGTCGCCTACCTTCTGGCCGAGGAGGTCCACGCCTCCGGCGTCCTCGCCGTGGTGGCCTGCGGCCTGATGATGGGCGGCCGGGAGCACGAGACCTTCGACGCCCAGGCCCGCCGCCATTCCGTGGCGGTGTGGGAATTCGTGGTGTTCGTGCTGGAGGCCCTGGTCTTCGTGCTGATCGGGCTGGCGCTCCGCGGCGTGCTGGCGCGGACCGGCGGCGCGCTCGGATCGCTCCCGGCGGGGTTGCCGCTGGCCTTTGCCGTCACGGCGGCCTGCGTGGCCGCCCGCTTCCTGTGGGTGTTCCCGGCCGTCTACCTCCGCCGGATCCTCTCGGCCCGGGTGCGGGCGCGGGAGGCCGCCCCGAACCCGGCGGTGCCGCTGATCGTCGGCTGGGCCGGCATGCGCGGGGTCGTGACCCTCGCGGCTGCCCTGGCGCTGCCGGCGGACTTCCCGGGCCGCGACGCCATCCTGGTCGCGGCCTTCGTGGTGATCCTGTTCACCGTGCTGGTTCAGGGCACGACGCTCGGGGCGCTGATCCGCCGGCTCCGGCTCGATCCGGCGAGCCACCTGCCCGACGGCCATCTCGACACGACGATGGCCCGCGTCCTCGTGAACGAGGCGGGTCTCGCCGCCCTGGAGGGCCTGGTGTTTCCCGAGACCGGGGCGCTCCAGCACCCGCGCCTCGTGGAGGAGTACCGCCGGAGGGTCCGGGCCACGTCCCGGGACCGCGACGAGCGGACCGCCCTGGCCTCCGAGAAGCGCGAGCATTTCGCCGCCGCGCTCCTCGCCGTCCGGTCCGGTCGGTCGGCGCTGATCGACCTGCACCGGGAGAACCGGATCCACAGCTCGGTCCTGCGGCACTTGGAGGCGGAGATCGACTTGGAGGAACTCCACCTCAAGCGTCTGGCCGGCACCGCGCCGGCCCACGCGTGATCCGGGGCGCCGACCTCAGTGGGCCGCGCAGCCATCCGCCGGCTGGCCGTAGCCGCTGTAGACGACCCGCACCTTGCGCAGGCAGGTCGCCGCAGCCTTGGGCGCGGCCGTCACGGGGGTGACGTCCACCGGCTCGACCCGCAGGGTCGCGGCGACGGGCTGGTCCTCCGGGGTGGCCAGCGCGCGGCTGGCGCTCATCACGAAGGGCGTGGCGGCCAGGGACGAGATGGCGAGCGCGGCGAAGACGGCGATGTTCTTGCGGCCGAAGGTGCTAACGGTGCGAGCATTGCGCATGAGTGGTCGTCCGACGTATTCGTTCGGCAGCGCTGAGGTGCCGAGATCCCCTGTTGCGCTGATAACTTGGCCGTCAGCTCGGCGGTTCCGGGTTATTGCCCAAAAACCGCCACGCTTGGGTGTCCCGCCGCACGCGGAAGCCGGCGCTCAGAAGAATCTTGCGGTACTGCACGAAGCCGGATTTCTCGGCGATCCGGTCGTAGAGCTGCATCGCGTCCGTATTGGTCTCGTGCGTCAGCCAGTGGACGCGGGCGCAGCCGGCGGCCGTCGCGGCGTCGCAGACATGCGCGATCAATCGCCGCCCGATCCCGAGGCCCCGGGTCCCGTCCGTCACGAACAGATCCTGCAGGTAGCAGTAATCCCCGATCGTCCAGGCCGAGCGGTGGCGGATGTGGTGGACGAGGCCGACGGCTTCGGCACCGCGCCAGGCCAGGGCACCGTCGACCGGCTCGGCCGGGTCGTTGAGGCGCTGCCACGTCGTGTCCGTGACGGCCTCCGACAGGTCGACCTTGTAGAAGGCCTGATAGCCCTGCCAGAGCGGCCGCCACGCCGCCCGGTCGCCGGGTCCGATCGGGCGAATCGCGATGCCGGCGGTGCCGTTGTCCATGATGTCCTCCGGTTCTCCGAGGCGATCGGACCATCATCCGGTCCGCCCGCGCAACCCGGGCCGGCCGGGACGCCTGGCCCTTCGCCCGAGACCCCACTTCTTGCACCCCCGGCCGCCCGCACCTAAACCGGCCCGCCGGCGGCCCGATCCGCCGCGCGAGCCCGAGCCACCGAGACCGATGTCCCAGACAAAATCCTTCCAGGGTCTGATCCTGACGCTTCAGGAATTCTGGGCGGCGCAGGGCTGCGTGATCCTCCAGCCCTACGACATGGAGGTCGGCGCCGGCACGTTCCATCCGGCCACGACCCTGCGTGCGCTCGGCCCGAAGCCGTGGAAGGCGGCCTATGTCCAGCCCTCGCGCCGGCCCAAGGACGGCCGCTACGGCGAGAACCCCAACCGGCTCCAGCACTATTACCAGTTCCAGGTGATCCTGAAGCCGAACCCGCCGAACCTGCAGGAGCTCTACCTCGCCTCGCTCGCCGCCATCGGCGTCGACCTGAAGCTCCACGACATCCGCTTCGTCGAGGACGATTGGGAGAGCCCGACGCTGGGCGCCTGGGGCCTCGGCTGGGAGTGCTGGTGCGACGGGATGGAGGTCTCGCAGTTCACCTATTTCCAGCAGGTCGCGGGCTTCGAATGCGCCCCGGTGGCCGGCGAGCTGACCTACGGGCTGGAGCGGCTCGCCATGTACGTCCAGGGCGTCGAGAACGTCTACGACCTCGACTTCAACGGCGCCGAGGGCGCCGACCGGATCACCTACGGCGACGTGTTCCTGCAGGCCGAGCAGGAATATTCCCGCCACAACTTCGAGGCGGCCGATACCGCCATGCTGTTTCGCCAGTTCACCGACGCGGAGGCCGCCTGCCGGTCCTACCTCGCGGCGGGCGCGCCCACCGCCGAGGGCGAGCGCCACCGGATGGCGCAGCCGGCCTACGACCAGTGCATCAAGGCGAGCCACGTCTTCAACCTGCTCGACGCGCGCGGCGTGATCTCGGTGACGGAGCGCCAGAGCTACATCCTGCGGGTGCGGGACTTGGCCAAGGCCTGCGGGGCGGCCTGGCTGAAGACCGCGGCCGGGGGCGCGTGAGCTCCGGGCTTCGGCGGTTCGGCACCTTTGCGGCACGGCCGCAGGTTTCCGGGGAGAGCCATCCTTGCGAATGGCGTGACGCGATCCAGGGGCGCTCCGCGTCTCGGCGCTCGCGATGACGGCATGTCGGATTGCGGAGCCCCTTGAGGCTTCGCGCGTTGCAACACCCGCCAATCGGCGCGCTCCGGCGCGTCCGCAGACGCGGGATTTTCCTGATGAAGAAGACGCTCCTCGCCCTTAGCCTCCTCGGTTTCGGCCTCGCCCCCGCGCTGGCGGCCGATCCCGGCCCGGAGGCCGTGGTCAAGAAGCTCTATGCCGAGCCGCACCCGAATCACTCCGCCGTCTACACGAAGCGCCTGCAGGGCCTGTTCGACGCCGATGCCAAGCAGGCCAACGGCGCCGCCGGCAACCTCGACTTCGACTTCCGCCTCAATGGCGAGCCCCTGAAGCCCGACACCGTCAAGAACCTGACCTTCAAGGAAGCCACCGAGGGCAAGGATCAGGCGAAGGTCACGGTGGAGCGCAAGGGCGGGGACGGTTCCAAGTCCATCGTGTACGACCTCGTGCGCGAGGATGGCGGGTGGAAGGTGTCCGACGCCCACGCGATCGGCGACCGGAAATGGCAGCTCTCGACCATCCTCAAGGGCGAGGCGCACTGAGCCCCGCGTTCCGACCCTCGACAGGGGTCCGGCGCGGCGATATGGCCGCCCCATGCCCGACCTCCTGCTCGAACTTCGCTCGGAAGAGATCCCCGCCCGCATGCAGCGGCGCGCGGCGGAGGATCTCAAGAAGCTCGTGACCGACGCCCTGGTGGCGCGCGGTTTCCTGTACGAGGGCGCCAAGGCGTTCTCGACGCCGCGCCGGCTGGCGCTGCACGTCGCCGGCCTGCCCCCCGGGGCGAGGCTGTCCGGGAAGAACGCAGAGGCCCGCGGGTCGGCGCCCCCGAGGCGGCCGTCCAGGGCTTCCTCAAGGGTGCGGGGCTGACGAGCCTGGATCAGGCCACGACCGTCACCGATCCCAAGAAGGGCGAGTTCTACCTCGCGGTGATCGAGCGGCCCGGCCGCGAGACGCTGGACGTGCTGGCCGAACTCCTGCCCGAGATCATCCGGACCTTCCCCTGGCCGAAATCCATGCGCTGGGGCGCGGCTTCGGCCGAGCCGGGCGCCTTGCGCTGGGTGCGCCCGCTGCAGTCGATCGTCGCGACCTTCGGGCCGGAGACCGAGACCCCGGAGGTCGTGCCGTTCGCGGTCGGCGGGATCGCGGCCGGCACGGTGACCTACGGCCACCGCTTCCTCGCCCCGGAGGCGATCGAGGTCCGCCGGTTCGACGACTACATCCAGGCCCTGGAGCGCGCGAAGGTCATCCTCGACCCCGAGCGGCGCAAGGACGTGATCCTGCACGACGCCCGCGACCTCGCCTTCGCCCGCGGCCTCGACCTCGTGGAGGACGAGGGGCTGCTGGACGAGGTGTCGGGTCTCGTGGAATGGCCGGTGGTGCTGATGGGCTCGTTCGACGAGGCCTTCCTCGACATCCCCGCCGAGGCGATTCGCGCCACCATCCGGGCGAACCAGAAGTGCTTCGTGCTTCGGAAGAGCGGCTCGGAGGCCCTGGCCCCGGCCTTCATCCTGGTCTCGAACCTCGTCGCCAGCGACGGCGGACAGGCGATCACGGCCGGCAACGAGCGGGTGGTGCGGGCGCGCCTGTCGGACGCGAAGTTCTTCTGGGAGACCGACAAGGCGATCCGCCTGGAGGACCGGCTGCCGAAGCTCGACAGCATCGTCTTTCACGAGAAGCTGGGGACGCAGGGTGAGCGGATCGCGCGTCTCGCGGCGCTGGCAAAGGACCTCGCGCAAATGGTGGGAGCCGATCCGGCGCTGGCCGAGCGCGCGGCGCGCCTCGCCAAGGCCGATCTCGTCACCGAGATGGTCGGCGAGTTCCCGGAACTCCAGGGGCTGATGGGGCGCAAATACGCGGCGCTCCAGGGTGAGCATGACAGCGTCTGCGCGGCCATCGAGGAGCACTACAAGCCGCTTGGACCCTCCGACCGGGTGCCGAGCGACCCGGTCTCCATCGCGGTGGCGCTCGCCGACAAGCTCGACACGCTGGTGGGATTCTGGGCGATCGACGAGAAGCCGACCGGGAGCAAGGACCCGTTCGCGCTGCGGCGGGCGGCTCTGGGCGTGATCCGGCTGATCCTCGACCGCGGCCTGCGCCTGCGCCTGCTGGAGCAGGTCGGCGCGGCGGATCGCGGCCTCGCCGGGCGGGCCGGCGCGGATGCGCAGGACCTCCTCGGCTTCCTCGCCGACCGCCTGAAGGTCTATCTCCGCGACCAGGGCGCCCGCCACGACCTGATCGACGCCGTCTTCGCCCTGCCCGGCCAGGACGATCTGCTGATGGTGGTCCGCCGGGTCGAAGCCCTGCAGAAGTTCCTCGACACCGATGACGGGAAGAACCTGCTGGCCGGCTACAAGCGGGCGGCCAACATCCTGCGCATCGAGGAGAAGAAGGACGGCCGCGCCCACGATTCCGCGCCGGACGCCGCCCTCGCCGCCGCGGGCGAGCCGGCCGAGAGGGCGCTGGCCGAAGCGCTCGCGAAGGCGCGGGAGACGGCCTCGGCCGCCGTCGCGCGCGAGGATTTTTCCGGGGCCATGCAGGCGCTCTCGACCCTGCGCGCGCCGGTCGACGCGTTCTTCCAGGACGTGACCGTCAACGCCCCCCGATCCGAAGCTCCGCGAGAACCGCTTGGCTCTGCTCAACGCGCTGCGCGCCGCGACGCGGGAAGTGGCGGAGTTCGCGAAGATCGAGGGGTGAGGTTCGGCGCGCCACGCGCAGAATCCAGTGCGGGTCCCCTCTCCCGTGCGGGAGAGGGACAGGGTGAGGGGTGCGACCTGTCCGGACGGACCTGATCCCTCACTCAACCCTCTCCCGCACGGGAGAGGGCGACGTTGCGCCTGGCACCGACCCCCGAGGCCCCCTCACCCGTGATCGTGCCCGGCATGATCCTCCGGCTCCGGCAGGGTCAGGCCGAAATGGCTCACCAGATCGGCCACCTGCCCCGGGCTGAGCGGCCGCGGGTTGAGGTTGCGGAGTAACAAATACAGCTTGGCGGTCTCCTCCAGCTCCTCGGTGGCGAAGACCGCGCCCTCCAGGCTGTCCCCGGCCACCACCGGGCCGTGATTGGCGAGCAGCACCGAGCTGTACTTCCCCGCCAAGCCCCGGATCGCCTCCGCCACCGCCGGGTCGCCCGGCCGGTAATACGGCACCAGCGCCGTGCCGCCGGTGCGCATCAGGTAATAGGGCGTCAGCGGCGGCAGCACCTGCCGCGGGTCGATCTCCGGCAGCATCGAGACCGCCACCGCATGGGTCGAGTGCAGGTGGACGATGGCCCTGGCGCTCCCCCGGCTCTCGTAGAGCGCCGTGTGCAGCGGGATCTCCTTGGTGGGCTTGTCGCCCGAGACGAGCCGGCCGGCCTCGTCGAGCCGCGAGATCCGCGCCGGGTCGAGGAAGCCGAGCGACGCGTTGGTCGGCGTCACCAGCCAGCCGCCATCGGGCAGGCGCAGCGAAATGTTGCCCGACGAGCCGGGCGTCAGGCCGCGCTCGAACAGCGAGCGGCCATAGCGGCAGATCTCCTCGCGCAGCCGGCTCTCGTCGCTCATGCGGTCGCTCCCTCGATCAGCTCGAACCCGAGATCGATTGTTTTCGGGCCTTCGCCCGTCAAGCAGGCGGCGGCCCGACGGCCGATCTCCAGGCGCGGCGTGCGCACCGTCGACAGGGGCTGGGGCATCGCCGCCGCGAAGTCGAGCCCGTTGAAGCCGAACAGCGCGATCCGTCCCGGCACCGCCAGCCCCGCCGACAGGCAGGCGAAGTAGCCGCCCAGCGCCATGTCGTCGTTGGAGAAGTAGACGGCGTCGAGATCCGGGTGCCGCGCCAGCAGCGCCTCCAGCCCGGCCCGGCCCGAGGCCGGCGAGGACGGGCCGGGCCGGATTTCCCGGCCCCGGAGCCCGAGACCGGCCTCGCCCAGGGCTTCCTCGAACCCGGCCAGCCGCTTGCCCGCCCGCAGGTCGACCGCGAGGTCGTGCCCGAGATAGGCGATCCGGCGGTAGCCCCGCGCGACGAGGTGCCGGGCGCTCGCCGCCCCCACGGCCCGGTTGGAGAAGCCGACCACGGTGTCGATCCCGTCGCCATCCGTGTCGATCATCTCGACGACGCGCACGCCCGCGGCCTTGGCCAGGGCCGCCGTTCCAGGCGTGTGCTCCAGCCCGGTGAGCAGCAGCGCCGCCGGCCGCCAGGAGAGCAGCGCGGCGGCCAGCGCCTCCTCCCGGTCCAGGTCGTAGTCGCTGACGCCGATCACGCAGGGGATGCCCTCGGCATCCAGGGCCGAAGTCAGCCCGCGCAGCAGGTCGGGGAAGACGACGTTGGCGAGCGAGGGGATGACGACGCCCACGAGCCGTGCGCTCGCCCCCTGCCCGGCCAGGCTGCCGGCGAGGCGATTCGGCACGTAGCCGAGCCGGGCCACCGCCTCGGCCACCCGCTCGCCGGCACGCTTGGAGTAGGAGCCATGGTTGCGCAGGACCCGCGAGACCGTGCTCTCGCCGACGCCCGCCGCGCGGGCGACGTCGGTGAGGGTGACGAGCCGCCCCGGCGGCTGAATGTCGTCCATGGCCCCGCTTCTCCCGGCGCGGTTTTTTCATGACGCCCGTCGCACCGCCCATCACCCCCTCATCCTGAGGTGACCGCGAAGCGGGCCTCGAAGGCGGGCTCCAGGAAGCGCTGCGATCTCTGGAGGCCTCCTTCGAGGCCTGCGCTGCGCTCCGGCACCTCAGGATGAGGGGGATGGATGGGAAGACCGTCCTCGGCGCTCCACGACTGACATAGCCGCGTGCATTATCTCGCACAACCTGATTGGCAGCGCTGCCAAAATGAGTTATCTCGCCCGCAGCGCCGCCCGTCGAGCGGCGAAGAGCACTATGTGTCCGGACGCGGGATCGTGCGGACCAGGGAGAACGCGATGCCGGTCCAAGCCGCCCCACTGGGGGGCGCCACCGCCCCCACGGACGAGAAGTCCTTCGCCGACCGCACCTACGGGAAGGTGTTCTGGCGCCTCGTGCCGTTCCTGATGCTCTGCTACGTGGTGGCGTATCTCGACCGGGTGAATGTCGGCTTCGCCAAGCTCCAGATGTCCCAGGAGCTGAAGTTCTCCGAGACGGTCTACGGGCTGGGCGCCGGGATCTTCTTCCTCGGCTACTTCCTGTTCGAGGTGCCCTCGAACGTGATCCTCCACCGGGTCGGCGCCCGGGTCTGGATCGCCCGGATCATGATCACTTGGGGATTGATCTCCGGCGCGTTCCTGTTCGTGAACTCCGAGTGGAGCTTCTACGGGATGCGCTTCCTGCTCGGCCTCGCCGAGGCCGGCTTCTATCCGGGCGTGATCCTCTACACGACCTCGTGGTTCCCGGCCCATCGCCGCGCCAAGGTGATCGCGGTGTTCATGGCGGCGATCCCGATCTCGGGCATCTTCGGCAATCCGCTCTCCGGCTGGATCATGGACGCGCTCAACGGCACCCACGGCCTGTCCGGCTGGCAGTGGATGTTCCTGATCGAGGCGGTGCCGGCGGTGCTGATCGGTGTCGCCGTGTTCCTCTACCTCGACAACCGCCCCGCTGAAGCGAAATGGCTGACCGACGCCGAGAAGCAGCTCCTGGAGCGCGACATCGCCGCCGACAACCACGGCAAGGAATCGAGCCCGCACTCGATCGCCACCGTGTTCCGCAACGGCCGCGTGTGGTTCATGAGCCTGATCTACTTCGCCTTCGTCACCGGCCAGTACGGCCTGACCTTCTGGATGCCGACGATTGTCAAGGCGTCGGGGGTGCAGGGCAACCTCAACATCGGCCTGATCAGCGCGATCCCGTTCCTGTGCGCGGCCGTCGTGATGGTCCTGTGCGGCCTGAGCGCGGACCGGATGCGCGAGCGGCGCTGGCACCTGATCGTCCCGGCCCTGCTCGGCGCTGTCGGCTTCGTGGTCTCGGCGAGCGCGGGCTCGACCACGGTCGCGGTGGCGGCGCTCTCGGTGGCGGCGGCCGGCGTGCTGACCTGCTCGCCCCTGTTCTGGTCCCTGCCCACCGCCTTCCTGAGCGGCGCGGGCGCTGCGGCCGGCATCGCGCTGATCAACTCGGTGGGGAACCTGGCCGGCTTCGTCAGCCCCTACGTGATCGGGGCGCTGCGCGATGCCACCGGCAGCACCGCCGCCGGCATGTACGCCCTGGCCGTGATGCTGGTGGTCGGCGCGTTCTGCGTGTTCGTCACGCCGGCCCGGATGGTCAATCGCTGACCTTCGATCTGGACGCGACCTGCCCCTCTCCCGTGCGGGAGAGGGTTGGGGTGAGGGACCCGGTCTCTCCGGAGAGGTCCCACCCCTCACCCTGTCCCTCTCCCGTACGGGGGAGGGGACCCGCGCCTCACGCGGCGACGCAGAGGCGCCCTCCCCCTCACGTAGGATCCGCCCCCGATGACCAACGCAACACACCGCGCCGCGGTGATCGGCCTGGGTTCCATGGGCTCCGGCATGGCCGGCTCGCTCCTGCGGGCGGGCTTCTCGGTCGCCGCCTGCGACGTGAACCCGGATGCGGTGGCGCGCTTCGCGGCCGCCGGCGGCCGGGGCGCGGCCAACCCCGCCGAGGCGGCGCGCGACGCCGACGTGGTGGTGAGCGTGGTGGTCAACGCCGCCCAGACCGAGGCGGTGCTGTTCGGCGAGAACGGCGCGGCCGCCGCGATGCCCGAGGGCGCGGTGTTCGTCTCCTCCGCCACGATGGACCCCGCCGTCGCCAGGGCTCTCGCCGCCCGGCTGGAGGCCACCGGCCGCCACTATCTCGATGCTCCGATGAGCGGTGGCGCCGCCCGCGCCGCCGATGGCGGCCTGACCTTCCTGGCCTCGGGCTCGGCGGCGGCCTTCGCCAAGGCGCGCCCGGCCCTCGATGCCATGGCGGGCACGCTCTACGAACTCGGCGATGCGGCCGGCCAGGGCGCGGCCTTCAAGATGATCAACCAGCTGCTGGCGGGGGTCCACATCGCCGCCGCCTGCGAGGCGATGGCCTTCGCCGCCAAGCAGGGTCTCGATCTCCGGCGCGTCTACGAGGTGATCACCAAGTCCGCCGGCAATTCGTGGATGTTCGAGAACCGGGTGCCGCATATCCTCGACGCGGATTACAGTCCGAAGAGCGCGGTCGACATCTTCGTCAAGGATCTCGGCATCGTGCAGGACATGGCCCGGGCGGAGAAGTATCCGGTCCCGGTGGCCGCGGCGGCGTTGCAGATGTTCCTGATGGCGTCCGGCGCCGGCATGGGCCGGGACGACGACGCCTCCGTGGCAAGGCTCTACGCGCAGGTCTCGGGGGCAAAGCTGCCGGGGACGAAGTGATCAGTGCCGATCCCACCCGCCGCCTCATCCTCAGGTGACCGCGCAGCGGGCCTCGAAGGCGGGCTCCAGGGATCGCAGGGCTGGCTGGAGGGCGCCTTCGAGGCCTCCGCTCCGCTCCGGCACCTCAGGATGAGGGCACGGGTTAGATGATGGTCCGCTGAGCGGATCGTCGCGTTTCAAGGATCGGGCAGGGAGTCCCAAAGGAATGCCGCGCTTCGCCGCCAACCTGAGCCTGATGTTCAACGAGGTGCCGTTCCTCGACCGGTTCGAGGCCGCGGCCCGCGCCGGGTTCGACGCGGTCGAGTTCCTGTTCCCCTACGAGCACCCGCCGGAGGCCATCGGCGCGCGGCTCCGGGCGAACGGCCTGACCCAGGCGCTGTTCAACCTGCCGCCGGGCGACTTCGCCGGGGGCGAACGCGGGATCGCCGCCTTCCCCGAGCGGTTCGACGAGCTGAAGGCGGGGGTCGACACGGCGCTCCGCTACGCCGAGGCGACTGGCGTCGGCCGGCTCCACCTCATGGCGGGCCTCGCGCCCTGGGACGATCCCAAGGCGGTCGAATCCTACCGCCGGGCCGTGACCTGGACGGCCGAGCGGCTGGCCACCGCGGGCCTCGATCTCGTCCTGGAGCCGATCAACGGCCGGAACATGCCGGGCTATTTCCTCAACGATTTCGGCCGGGCCGCGGACCTGATCCGCGACCTCGCGCTGCCGAACCTCAAGTTGCAGTTCGACCTCTACCATTGCCAGATCCTGCACGGCGACGTGACCATGCGGCTGCGCGCCCTGATGCCGATCGTCGGCCACGTCCAGACCGCCAGCGTGCCCGAGCGCCACGAACCCGGCACCGGCGAGATGGCGGACTTCTTCCTGTTCGACGAGCTGGACCGGCTCGGCTACGCCGGCTTCGTCGGCTGCGAGTACATCCCGGCCGCCGACACCGTCGCGGGCCTCGGCTGGCTCGCCGCCTACAAGGGGAGTGCCCGATGAGCCTCGCGCTGGGTTGCGTCGCCGACGACTATACGGGGGCCTCGGACCTCGCCAACACGCTGACCAAGGCCGGTCTGCGAACGATCCAGACCATCGGCGTGCCGGAGGCGGGTCGCGCCCTGCCGGAGGCGGACGCGGTGGTGGTGGCGCTCAAGAGCCGCTCGATCCCGGCCGACGAGGCCGTGGCCCGTTCCCGCGAGGCGGAAGCGTGGCTGCGGGCGCGGGGCGCCGCCCACGTGATGTTCAAGGTCTGCTCGACCTTCGATTCGACGGATGCGGGCAATATCGGCCCCGTTACGGACGCCCTGCGGGCGGAGGCCGGCGAAGCCATCGCCCTCGTGACCCCGGCCTTTCCCGAGACGGGGCGGAGCGTCTACCAGGGCAACCTGTTCGTCGGCGCGGTGCCGCTGAACGAGAGCCCGCTCAAGGACCACCCGCTCAACCCGATGCGCGACGCCAACCTCGTGCGCGTGCTGGGGCGTCAGAGCGCCAGCCCGGTCGGGCTGGTCGACACCGCCACGGTGGCGCGCGGCGCCGAGGCCGTGGCCGCCCGCCTCGACGCACTCGCCGCCGAGGGCAAGGGCGCGGCCATCGCGGACGCAATCTTCGACAGCGACCTCGAAATCCTCGGGCGGGCGATCGTCGGCCGCAAATTCTCGGTCGGCGCCTCCGGCCTCGGCCTCGGCCTCGCCCGGGCGCTCGTGGCCGACGGGCGCGGCACCCAGGACGCCGCCGGCGCGGCCGTGGGCGAGCCGGTGGGCGGGGCCTCGGCCTGCCTCGCCGGCAGCTGCTCGCAGGCGACCCTCCAGCAGGTCGCCGCCGCGGAGGCGATCATGCCGGTGCTGCGCCTCGACTCGGCGCGGCTGCTCGCGGGCGACGACGTGGTGGCCGAGGCCCTGGCCTTCGTGGAGGAGCGCCTCGCCGCCGGCCCGGTGCTGATCGCCTCCTCGGCGCCCCCCGAGGCGGTGCGCGCCCTCCAGTCTGCGCACGGGGTCGATGCGGCCGGCCACGCCATCGAGGCGGCGCTGGCGGCCATCGCCGAGGGCCTCGTCGCCCGTGGGGTCCGCCGGCTCGTGGTCGCCGGCGGCGAGACCTCGGGTGCGGTGGTCGACCGGCTGGGCCTCACCGCCTTCCTCCTCGGGCCGGAGATCGCGGCGGGCGTGCCCGTCCTGCGGACCGCAGGACGGCCGGAGCCGATGCTGCTCGCCCTCAAATCCGGCAATTTCGGCGGTCCGGACTTCTTCGGCCGCGCCCTCGACATGATGGCCTGAGGCCGCATACTCCGACGAGAGGTTTCCCATGCACGCCCTGATTCTCGGCGCCGCCGGCATGATCGGCCGCCGCCTCGTTGACGCCCTGGTGAAGGACGGCCAGGTCGGCGGGCAGCCGCTCAGCGCCCTGACCCTGCTCGACGTGGTGCCGCCCGCGGCACCTGCGGGCTTCTCCGGGCCGGTCCGCGCCGAGGCGTCGGACCTCACGGCCCCGGTGCCGCCGAGGCCGCCATCGCAGAGCGGCCGGGGGTGATCTTCCATCTCGCTGCCGTGGTCTCCGGCGAGGCCGAGGCCAACCTGGAACTCGGCTACCGGGTCAATCTCGACGGCACACGGCTGCTCCTCGACGCGATCCGGCAGGCCAACGCGGCGGATGGCTACCGGCCGAAGCTGGTCTTCACCTCCTCCCTCGCCGTGTTCGGGCCGCCCTTCCCGAAGGTCATCCCGGACGACCACATCCTGCGGCCGGCCTCCTCGTACGGGGTCCAGAAGGCCATGGGCGAGCTGATGCTCGCCGACTACGCGCGGCGCGGCTTCCTCGACGGGATCGGCCTGCGGCTGCCGACCATCTGCGTGCGCCCCGGCAAGCCCAACAAGGCGGCGTCGGGCTTCTTCTCGGGCATCATCCGCGAGCCGCTGGCCGGCCAGGAGGCGATCCTGCCGGTGCCCGACACGGTGCGGCACTGGTTCGCCAGCCCCGCCGCGGCGGTGGGCTTTCTCATCCACGCGGCCGGGCTCGACCTCGCGGCGATCGGCCCGCGGATCAGCCTGACCATGCCGGGCGTCTCGGCGACCGTCGCCGAGGAGATCGAGGCCCTGCGCCGCGCGGCGGGCGACAAGGCCGTGGCGCTGATCCGGCGCGCTCCGGATGCCACCATCGCGCGGATCGTCGGCTCCTGGCCGGAGGCGTTCGAGCCGGAGGCGGCCCTGGCCCTCGGCTTCCGGGCGGATGCATCCTTCGACGCCATCGTGGCGCAGCACGTGGCCGAATTCCACGGCGGCTGAGGCCCCGCTCGCCGTCATCGCGAGCGCAGCGAAGTGACCCAGGGCGGCGGGCCATTAAAGGACGCGGCGCTACTGGATTGCTTCGCTTCGCTCGCAGAGACGGCGGTGCCGAGATCTGCGACCCGGCATCACATGCGAACGGGCGGTCAGCCGAGCGCCGAGCGGATGTCGGTCTGCGGAAAGTCGTCGCCGACGTAGAGCAGCGGCAAGCCGTGTACCTGCGCGCAGGCATAGGCGAAGCAGTCGCCGAGGTTCAAGCGTGCGGGGTGGCGGCCCTTTCCGTAGCGGGCGTGGGCCGCGAGAGCCTGAGCGCTCACGGCCTCGGCGATGGGCACGATGCGCAGACCGGCGACGCGGATGAACGCATCGACTTCCGCCTCGGCCTCGGCCACGGACAATGCCTTCTTGCGTGCCACGGCGACCACCGTCTCGAAGATGGCGAGGCCCGAGGTGAGCGGTGTCACCGCGCCGTCGAGGCAGTCCAGCAGGACGGGGCGCTCCGGCTCCGCGGTCAGGATCGCCACGAGGGCCGAGGCGTCGACGAACATCACTCGTCGTTCAGGCTGTCGTAGAACGCCTTGTCAGCCTCGAGGCCCGTGCGCGGTACGGCATCCATCCTGTCGAGGAGGGGCTTCAGCCGTTCCGCGAGCGGCACGCGCCGCTTCAGTTCGTTCTCGAGCGCGATCCGCACCGCCTCGGTCTTGCTCACGCCGGCCCGCGATGCCAGCTTCTCGGCCAGCTGATTCACCTCTTCGCTGCGGATGTTGAGCGGCACGATCGCCTCCGTGTAGACATGCAAGGCTAGTGTCTACACATCCGCGCCGCAAGCCCGGTGCAGACACCCGATCAAGGATGCCGATGACCCGCCTCGACGAGGCCCGCGCCGCGCTGAAAAAGACCTTCGGCTACGAGGATTTCCGACCCGGCCAGGACGAGGTGATCGGCGCGGTGCTCGACGGCGCCGACGTGTTCGCCGTGATGCCTACAGGCTCGGGCAAGTCGATGACCTACCAGCTCCCCGCCCTGGTCGAGCCCGGTCTGACCGTCGTGGTCTCGCCGCTCATCGCGCTGATGCACGATCAGGTGCAGCAGATGAAGAGCGTCGGCATCGAGGCCGCCACCCTCAACTCGACGGTGGCGGAGACGGAGTCCCGTGAGACTTGGCGGTCCCTGCGCTCCGGCGACCTGCGGCTCCTGTTCGTCTCCCCCGAGCGCCTGCTGATGGAGGGCTGCATCGAGGCTCTGCGCGGGGCCGGGGTCCGGCGGCTCGCGGTGGACGAGGCGCATTGCGTCTCGCAATGGGGCCACGATTTCCGGCCCGAATACCGGGAGATCGCCCGCGCCCGGACAGCGCTCGGCAACATCCAGACCCTGGCGCTCACCGCCACCGCCGATGCCGCCACCCGCGCGGAGATCGCCGAGCGGCTCTTTCCGCAGGACCGGCCCCCGAAGATCTTCGTCCATTCCTTCGACCGGCCGAACATCCGCCTGACGTTCCAGCCGAAGGACAATCCGGCCCGGCAGATCGAGCGCTTCCTCAAGCACCGGCGCGCGGAGAGCGGGATCATCTACTGCTCTTCGCGCAAGCGCACCGAGCAGCTTGCCGAGACCCTCAAGAAGGACGGGTTCGACGCCCTGCCCTACCACGCCGGCCTCGACCAGGCGACGCGGATGCGCAACCAGGACCGCTTCCTCCAGGAGGACGGCGTGGTGATGACCGCCACCATCGCGTTCGGCATGGGCATCAACAAGCCGGACGTGCGCTTCGTCTGCCACGCCGACATGCCCAACAACGTCGAGGGCTACTACCAGGAGATCGGCCGGGCCGGGCGCGATGGGCTGCCCGCCGACACGCTGACCCTTTACGGCCTCGACGACATGGCGCTCCGCCGCCGCCAGATCGACGAGAAGGAGATCTCCGACGAGCGCCGCCGGGTCGAGCGGCGCAAACTCGAGGCGATGATCACCCTGTGCGAGGGCGCCACCTGCCGACGCCAGTCGCTGCTCGCCTATTTCGGCGAATCGAGCGGAGCCTGCGGCCGCTGCGACCTGTGCCGCGGCGGCGTCACCTTGGTGGACGGGACCGTCTCGGCGCAGAAGATCCTCTCGGCGATCGTGCGCACCGGCCAGCGCTTCGGCGCGGCCTATATCTGCGACGTGGTCCACGGGAAGGAGAGCGAGCAGATCCGCCGCAACGGCCACGCGGGCCTGAAGACCTTCGGGGTCGGCGCCGACAAGCCGGTGGCGGCGTGGCGGGCGATCCTGCGCCAGCTCTTCGCGGCCGGGGCC
This sequence comes from Methylobacterium phyllosphaerae, assembly GCA_050632685.1. Classification (GTDB taxonomy): domain Bacteria; phylum Pseudomonadota; class Alphaproteobacteria; order Rhizobiales; family Beijerinckiaceae; genus Methylobacterium; species Methylobacterium phyllosphaerae_A. The sequence goes on along the minus strand of JBOEFT010000001.1, from coordinate 3,440,124 downwards.
ATCGCCGAGAACGCCGACGGCTTCGGCGGCCTGTCGATGACCGAGAAGGGCGAGGCGATCCTGTTCGGCCGGGAGCCGGTCCAGCTCCGCCCGGATCCGGAGCCGAAGGCCGATTCGCGCGAGCGCCGCCGCGCCGCGCCGCGGGAGGACGGCGAGATCGCCCTGTCCGAGGGCGACGAGGCGCTGTTCCAGCACCTGCGTGGCCTGCGCGCCACCCTCGCCCGGGCAGAGGGCATCGCGGCCTTCATGGTCTTCCCCGACCGCACCCTGATCGAGATGGCCCGCCAGAAGCCCGTCGACCTGTGGGCGTTGCGCACCGTCCACGGGGTCGGCGAACGCAAGCGCGAAGCTTACGGCGAGCGATTCGTTGCGGCGATCGCGGAGTTCCTCGCCGATCCCGCGACCCAGTGAGCGGCTGCGCCGGGGATGATCGTCTTCGGTGCAGCGGACCGGTTCGTGTAGGCAGGGCGCCCCACCCGAATCGATCGGACCCATCATTTCCGTTTCTGCGCCCACCGCCGATGCCCCGCGCCAGGACCGTCCGGACGAGACCGCTCCACGTTCCAGCGCATCGCGGTCGCGGGCACTGACCTCCCGGATCGTGTTCTATCTGCCGGGCTTCGATCCTCGGGATCCCGAAGTCTACTGGGGCCTATTCCGCCGGGAGGCCCGCCTCACCGAGTCCCGGCGCGGCGCCGCGATCGTGGTGGACGATCCGGGCCGCTCGGCCGATGGGCTCGAACTCGCCTGGACCGTTCGATCGCGCGGCGTCGCCACGCGCACCATCCTCCTGCGCTGGGAAGACATCGTCCGCGCGCGCTTCCCGCAATCCGGCTGGGCGCGCCTCCGGGGCGTGCCGAGGCTGCTCTGGCGGCTGTGGCGCTCGGGCTACGCGGCCGACCTGCGCCGGGAGGGCCGGCGCTTCTCCACGGTGATCTTCGGCGTCCACGCGATCTATCTGGCGCTGGTGTTCCTCAGCCTCGCTCTGGCGGGGAGCCTCGCCGTCCTCGCGCCGGCCGTGCTGCAGCCCTGGCCCTGGCTGGCGGTGCCGCCACTGGCCTACGCGGTCCTGGCCGGGTTGATGCGGGTGACCCGCGGCAAGCCCTCTACGTCTCCCACCTCGTGGACGACACCGCCTTCACCCACGCCTACGCGGCCGGCGCGGCGCCCGAGATCGCCCCGCGCCTCGACGCGTTCGCGGCCCGCATCCAGGCCGCCGAGGGCGAGGCCGACGAGGTGGTTGTGGTCGGGCACTCGTCGTCGAGCTTTCTGGGCATCGAGGTGCTGGACCGGGTGCTCGCCCGCGATCCCGGCTTCGGCACGCGCGGGACGCCGGTCACGTTCGTGAGCATTGGCAGCGTCATCCCCTGGCTCGGCCTGGACCGCGCCGCCAACAGCTTCCGCGACGCGCTCCTGCGCTTCGGGGGGCACGGCAGGTCGGCTGGATCGATGTGCGCGCCCCGTGGGACTGGCTGTCGATCCACGGGCAAAATCCCATCGCCGCCTGCGACCTCACCCCGCCGGATCCCGGGCGCCCGGCCGTGCTCGGGGTGATGATCAGCGACCTGATCACGGGCGGCGACGTGGGCCGTCGCCAGTGGAACCTGTTCCAGATGCATTTCCAGCTGCTCATGGCGAGCCAAAGCGTGGACGGCTTCGACTATCTCGACCTGATGACCGGGCCGGAGCCGGTGCACACCCTTGCGTCCTCGGACCGGGAGGGCTACCTCGCCCAACCGCCGGTTCGCCGACCCGGCCACTGACCGGAAGGATCGAGGACCTGCGTCCGGTCACGCAGCGGCTGGGGCGCCCCCGTGCCGGAATACCTGCGGATGTTGCCAGGGCGGGCGCTTCCGCTCTAGAGCCGGGGCAGCCCGGATCCCCGCCCGGTCCGGGCTCGCCGCGGCCCGCGCCTCCTGGGACGGGCCGCTCTCTGCCGAGACCCTTCGCATGTTCCGCAACGACGTTCCGATCACCCCCGAACTCGTGGCCCAGCACAGCCTGACGCCGGATGAGTACGACCGCTTCCGCGGCTTGATCGGGCGCGACCCGACGCTCACCGAACTCGGCATCGTCTCGGCGATGTGGAACGAGCACTGCTCGTACAAGTCCTCGCGCAAGCACCTGCGCGGGCTGCCGACCTCGGGGCCGCACGTGATCCAGGGGCCGGGCGAGAACGCGGGCGTCATCGACATCGGCGACGGTCTCGCCTGCGTCTTCAAGATGGAGAGCCACAACCACCCGAGCTACATCGAGCCCTACCAGGGCGCGGCGACCGGTGTCGGCGGCATCCTCCGGGACGTCTTCACCATGGGCGCGCGGCCGATCGCGGCGCTCAACGCCCTGCGCTTCGGCTCCCCCGACCATCCGCGCACCCGCAGCCTCGTCTCCGGCGTGGTCGCGGGCGTGGGCGGCTACGGCAACTCCTTCGGCGTGCCGACGGTCAGGGGGCCTCACCGGCTTCCACCGGCGCTACGACGGCAACATCCTGGTCAACGCCATGGCGGTGGGCCTCGCCCGCACCGACGGCATCTTCTACGCGGCCGCCGCCGGCATCGGGAACCCGATCGTCTATCTCGGCTCCAAGACCGGCCGCGACGGCATCCACGGGGCCACCATGGCGTCGGCGGAGTTCGACGAGGCCTCCGAGTCGAAGCGCCCGACCGTGCAGGTCGGCGACCCCTTCGCCGAGAAGCTGCTGCTCGAAGCCTGCCTGGAGCTGATGGCCTCGGGCGCGGTGATCGCCATCCAGGACATGGGCGCGGCCGGCCTCACCTGCTCGGCCGTGGAGATGGGCGCCAAGGGCGACCTCGGTGTCGAACTCGACATCGACAGGGTCCCGGCTCGGGAAGAGGGCATGACCCCCTACGAGATGATGCTCTCCGAGAGCCAGGAACGCATGCTCATGGTGCTCAAGCCCGGCATGGAGGCGGAGGCGGAAGCCATCTTCGTGAAGTGGGGCCTCGACTTCGCGGTGATCGGCCGGACCACCGACACGCTGCGCTTCGTGATCAAGTGGCACGGGGAGACCGTGGCCGACCTGCCGATCAAGGAACTCGGCGACGAGGCGCCCCTCTACGATCGGCCGCACCTCGCCAACACGCACCTGCCGGTGCTCGCGGCCTCGGAAGTACCGGCCCCCGCCTCCCTCACCGACGCGCTCAAGCGCCTCGTCGGCTCCCCCGACCTCGCCTCGAAGCGCTGGGTCTTCGAGCAGTACGACCACTTCATCCTGGGCAACACCGTCCAGAAGCCCGGCGGCGACGCCGCCATCGTGCGGGTCGAGGACGGGCCGAAGGGCCTCGCGCTGACCTGCGACGTGACCCCGCGCTACTGCGAGGCCGACCCGGTCGAGGGCGGCCGTCAGGCCGTGGCCGAGGCGTGGCGCAACATCACCGCGGTGGGCGGCAAGCCGCTCGCCATCACCGACAACCTGAACTTCGGCAATCCCGAGAAGCCCGAGGTGATGGGCCAGCTCGTCGGCTGCCTGCAGGGCATCGGCGAGGCCTGCCGGGCGCTGGACTTCCCGGTCGTGTCCGGCAACGTCTCGCTCTACAACGAGACCAACGGCGTCGGCATCCTGCCGACCCCCACCATCGGTGGCGTCGGCGTCCTCGACGACGTGGCGCGCCACGCCACGATCGCCCTCAAGCGCGAGGGCGACGTGCTGGTGCTGATCGGCTCCGGCGAGGGCTGGCTCGGCCAGTCCGCCTACCTGTCGGTCATCGAGGGCCGCGAGGAGGGTGCGCCGCCGCCCGTCGACCTCGCCCTGGAGCGCCGCAACGGCGATTTCGTCCGCACCCTGATCCAGTCCGGGACCGTCGACACGGTCCACGACCTCTCGGATGGCGGCCTCGCGGTGGCGCTCGCCGAGATGGCCATGGCCGGCGGGCTCGGCGCGGCCCTGCCCGAGGTGCCCGTGGCACTCGCCCCCCACGCCTACCTGTTCGGCGAGGACCAGGGCCGCTACCTGCTGGCGGTCGATCCGGAAGCGGCGAGCGACCTGCTCTACAGCGCCTCGGCGCAGGGCATCGACGCGGCGGTGATCGGTGTCACCGGCTCCGACCGTTTGACCCTGCCGGGCGGCGAGACCATACCGCTCGCCGAGCTGAGCGCGGCGCACGAGGGCTGGCTGCCCGCCTACATGGCGAGCCAGCCGGCCGCTCCGGCGTCCTGACCCCTACTACCCAGGAGTGACCCGATGCCGATGGATGCGGGCGAGATCGAGCGCATGATCCGCGAGGCCCTGCCGGACGCGCAGGTTGAGATCCGCGACCTCGCCGGCGACGGCGACCATTACGCCGCCACCGTCCTGTCGGCGGCCTTCAAGGGAAGACCCGGGTGGCGCAGCACCAGATGGTCTACGGCGCCCTCCAGGGCCGGATGGGCGGCGTGCTCCATGCCCTTGCGCTGACCACGGACGTCCCGCAGGATTGAGCCCTCTCGCGGGCGTTCTCCCGATGGACCGACCAAGTCTGTACGACGACGATATCGTGACCTGGGCCGAGGAGCAGGCGGCGGCTCTGCGCGCGCTCGCCGCCCGCAGCGATCTCTCGAACGCCGTCGATTGGGAGAACGTGATCGAGGAGATCGAGACCTTGGGCCGGTCTGAGATCCGCGGCGTCGAGAGCCTCCTGCTGCAACTCCTCGTGCACGTGCTCAAGTACCTGTCCGCGCCTGCGGCGCAATCCACCCGGTCATGGCGCGCCGAGGTGGTGGCGTTCCAGAGCGCGGCGCGACGGAACTACACGCCGGCGATGCGGCAGCGGATCGACTGGAAGGCACTCTGGCGCGACGCGCAGGCGAATGCCGACGTGCAGCTGAGGGTCCACGGCGACACGCTCGTCGGCGGATTGCCGCAGACGTTGCCCTTCGTGCCGGAAGAGCTGCTGGCTCCGGACTTCGACATGGACGTCGCGCTGGAACGCTTGGCTGCAGTGTTGAAATTCCCCACCGACCATCACTAGATCACGGACCAGTAACAAGGATCGACCCGATGACCGACGCCAACACGACCATCCAGAACGAGATCGCCTCCCAGGACGTAGTGGTGTTCATGAAGGGCACGCCGCAGATGCCGCAATGCGGCTTCTCGGGTCAGGTGGTGCAGATCCTCAACTACCTCGGCGTGCCGTTCAAGGGCGTGAACGTCCTGGCCGACCAGGGCATCCGCGAGGGCATCAAGGCCTTCTCCAACTGGCCGACCATCCCGCAGATCTACGTGAAGGGCGAGTTCGTCGGCGGCTGCGACATCACCCGCGAGATGTTCCAGTCCGGCGAACTGCAGACCTTCCTCGCCGAGAAGGGCGTGCCGGTGAAGACCGCCGCCGCCTGATTCTCTTGGGGCCAGGCACGATGGATGAGGGCGCCTGCGGGCGCCCTTTTCATGCTCGTCTTTGCGAGCGGAGCGAAGCAACCCACGGCCAGCACGAGTTCGGCGGGCGTGGCGCCGCTGGGTTGCTTCGCTTCGCTCGCAAAGACGACGACCGATTCAGCGCGGCTCCTGCGCGACGAACAGGGCGACACAGCCGACGACCATGATCTCGACCGACCGGAACCGCCGGTCCAGCGCCGCGCGCAGCTCCGGCAGCGTGTCGGCCGCGTTCGAGAACACCCCCTTGCGGTTGTAGACCCGCATCAGCGCCCGCGCCGCACCCGTAGTGGGGACGCCGCCGGACAGGATCGTAGCGCCGAACACCACGCCACCGTCGGACAGGCACGGCCGCACCGTGTCGAAGGCCTTGGCCTTCGCGGCGATGTCCCCGGGCAGGCAGTGCAGCAGGTAGGTCATCCCGATCGAGTCGAACGGCGCGATGCCGGTGGCCGGGGCGCCGAGCACGTCGACGCGGTAGGTCTTAGGCCGGTAGCGCGCGATCCGGTCTGCCGCGAAGGCGAGGCTGTCGGCGTTGAGGTCCATCAGGCCGATGCGCGGCGCGGGCGCGGGAAAGCTGCACCGGTCGAGGTACCAGCCGGTCCCGACCCCGACATCGAGATGCGCCGAGCCCGCGTGCCGGTCGTAGAGGTCGAGGATCCGCGCCGTCGGGCAGCGCCAGATCAGCGGATTTGACAGGCGCAGCACGACGAGATCGTAGAGCTGCAGCGTCCGCGGATTGTAGATCGCCTGCCCGGCTCGGGTGTCGGTCGCCATGGCTCTTCGTCAGGTCCCCTGTGGGCGGCGCGCATTCGCATTCGCCGCCGCGATCGCCTATATCAACGCTTTCCATTGTATGGATCGTTTGAACGCCATGGCGACGCCGTCGCTCGACAGCGCCCGCGCGGCCGATGCCGCGATCGAGAAGGCGCCCGATTTCCTCCCCGAGCCGCTGCCTGGCCGCCGCCCGTCGCTGGTCGGGCTGACCCGCGACGCCCTCAAGGCGCAGCTCGTCGGCATGGGCGTACCCGAGCGCGAGAGCCGGATGCGTTCCGGCCAGATCTGGCATTGGGTCAACTTCCGCGGAGCCCAGGACTTCGCCGAGATGACCAATGTCGGCAAGGCCCTCAAGGCGCAGCTCGCCGAGCACTTCACTCTGGAGCGGCCCGAGGTGGCGAGCCGGCAGGTCTCCCGCGACGGCACACGAAAGTGGCTGCTGCGCATGGCCCCGACCAACCGGCAGGAGCACAATCGCGGTGCCGAGATCGAGTGCGTCTACATCCCCGGTCCGGATCGCGGCACGCTGTGCGTGTCGAGCCAAGTCGGCTGCACCCTCACCTGCTCGTTCTGCCACACCGGCACCCAGCGCCTCGTGCGTAACCTTTCAGGCCCTGAGATCGTGCAGCAGCTCGTCACCGCCCGGGACGAACTCGGCGACTGGCCCGGCCAGATGCCGAGCCGCGACGCGGGTGGGGCCGGCGAGGTCGGCCGGCTCGTGACCAACATCGTGTTCATGGGCATGGGCGAGCCCCTCTACAATCTCGACGCCGTAGTGGACGCGGTCGGGGTGATGTCCGACCAGGAGGGCCTCGCCCTGTCCCGTCGCCGGATCACGGTCTCGACCTCGGGAGTGGTGCCGCAGATCCCCCGGCTCGGCGAGCAGGCCAACGCGATGCTGGCGATCTCGCTCCACGCCGTGCGCGACGAGCTGCGCAACGAGCTGGTGCCGCTCAACCGGAAATACCCGATCGCCGAGCTGCTCGCGGCCTGCCGGTCCTATCCGGGCCTGAGCAACGCCCGCCGGATCACGTTCGAGTACGTGATGCTGAAGGGCGTCAACGATTCGGACGCGGACGCGCGGGAGCTGGTGCGCCTGCTCAAGGGCATCCCGGCCAAGATCAACCTGATCCCGTTCAACCCCTGGCCGGGCAGCCGCTACGAATGCTCCGATTGGGACCGGATCGAGCGATTCTCCGAGATCGTGTTCAACGCCGGCTACGCTTCGCCGGTGCGCACGCCCCGCGGCCGGGACATCCTGGCGGCCTGCGGCCAGCTCAAGAGCGAGACCGAGAAGCTGCGCGCCCGCGCCCGGATGATGCAGGAAGAGGGCATCGGCGTGGAGGGGTTCTACGCCGGCCTCGACGATTGAGCGACGCCCGAACGGAGGATGTCCAACCCGCGCCCTCATCCTGAGGTGCGGCGAAGCCGCCTCGAAGGAGCCCTCCAGAAGCCGCTGTGATCCCTGGAGTCCTCCTTCGAGGCCTCCGCTGCGCTTCGGCACCTCAGGATGAGGACGAGGTCGGAAGTCCCAGCAGACGGAACGGCGCGGCTCACGCCGCGAACCGCCGCTCCTCCGCCCGGCGCAGGGCCGGCGCCTCGGCACCGACCCATTCCGTGCGGTGGCGCGGCAGGGCCTCCGGGTGCGCGGCCTGGAGCCACGTGATCATCGCCTCGCGGACCACGCAGCGCAGGTCCCAGGCCTGCGGCGCGTTGCGGGCGCTCACCAGCATCCGGATCTCGATCGTCGCTTCCTTCGCGTCCGAGACCTGGAGGTTGACCACCTTGCCGTCCCACAAAGGTGTGGCCCTGGCGATCTCGGCGAGCTTCTCGCGCATCGCCGCGACCGGCGCCCGGTGGTCCACGTAGAGGAACACGCTGCCGATCAGCGAGGCGCCGTCGCGGGTCCAGTTCTGGAACGGCTTCTGGATGAAGTAGGTCAGCGGCAGGACCAGCCTGCGCCAGTCCCAGAGGCGGACCACCACGTAGGTCGCGGTGATCTCCTCGACCCAGCCCCACTCGTTCTCGACGATGATCGCGTCCTCGATCCGGATCGGCTGGGTGATGGCGATCTGGATGCCGGCCACGAGGTTCGACAGGACCGGCTGCATGGCCAGCCCGAGGACGAGGCCCGCCGCGCCCGCCGAGGCCAGCAGGCTGACGCCGTACTGGCGCACCGGCTCGAAGGTCATCAGCGCCACCGAGAGGGTGACGAGGGCCACCAGCGTCACGCCGGCCCGCTCCAGGATGCGCATCTGCGTGAAGTGCTTGCGCGCCAGGAGATTGTCCTCGGCGTCGAGCTTGAACCGGCGCAGGTAGATCACAGTGGCAATGTGGAGCGCGGTGGCGCAGCACCAGCCGGTCAGCGTCACGAAGGCGACCAGCAGGATCTGGTTGAGGGCGATCCGCACCTCCCAGGACAGGTGCACGGTGGTCGAGGCGAGGCTGATCGCCACCACGATCAGGCCGAAGCGGCTCGGCCCGCGGGTGCGCGACACCAGCGAGCGCCAGAACAGGCTCTTGGCCGAAACCGCCCGCTTCATCGCCCGGTAGACGATCCCGTGCAGGGGCATGACCACGGCGCAGCAGGCGACGATGACGATCAGGCTCTCGGCCCACCACGGCAGGTAGGCCAGCGCGCGGGCTGCGGAGCCGGCGAGCGCGTCGAGGTCCGGCATCGGGCATCGCTCCACGGGTTCCGAAGGGGATCCCAAGGGAATGGGTGGGCGCTCACGGCGGTTCCGCGGCGCACCATGTGCTCGCCGCAACGCAGCAGCCCGGCCCGGCGGGTTGCACCGCCCGCCCTACTTCGCCGCCCCGACCGTCACGCTGCCCGAGGCGGTCCGGCCGAACCGCGCCGGCCGGTACATGTCCTCCACGGTGGCGCCCGGATGGACGTAGGTCCCGGGCGAGACCGCCCGCACCGTGTAGGCCACGGTGAAGAAGGCCGACTGGCTCGGGTCGCGGTCGTAGGCCGCCACGAAGCGGTCGTCCCGGAACTCGGTGTGGACCGGCTGCACGTCGGACTTGGCAAAGGCGAGCCCCTGGAGCGCGTCGGCGTCGAGGAGCTTCGGGTTGTCGATCTCCAGCCCCGCCGGCAGCGGATCGACCAGCAGGAGCCGCGCGGCCTCCGCCTTGGCCTCGGTGACCTTGAGCACCACCACCAGCCGGTCGTTCTGGCGCAGGCCGCCCGCCGGGTCGACGACGCTGCCGTCCAGCCGCCGGAAGCTGCGCTCGATCGTGTAGCCCTGCTGCGCCGCCGGCTCCGGCACCAGGGGGCTGCCGTTGACGGTCACGGCCACCTGCACGGAACTGCGGCCGGTATTGGTGAGCTGAACGCCCCGGTCGGCCAGGGCCGCCTCCCGGTAGACCCGGGCCAGCAGGCCGGTCTGCGGGGCGCCGTCCAGGGTGAACGACAGGGCGCCCGCCTCGTTGGACAGGCTCTCGGCGGCGAGCACCATCCAGGCATTCTCCTGCGTGCTCGTCGAGCGCTCGAATTGCTGCTCCTCGCCGAGCACGGAAGCCGCGGGGCCCAGCGCCCCCTGCGCCAGCCCGCTCTCGGCGGCCAGGGTGATGAGCCCGGCCCCGTCGCGCAGGCGCGAGCCGTAATCGGCGCGGTAGACACCCTTGTCGCGCTCGGCCCGCAGCACGGTGAGCGCTGATTCCATCGTCCTGGCGGCCCGGCCGCGGTCGCCGAGCAACGCCAGGGCGGCGGCGAGCTGCGCGCGGCCGAGGGCGGAGGAGAAATCGCCGATCTTGGTGTCGGCGAGGTAGCGCAGGTCGCCCATCACCGGCCGGCCGTTCCGGGCGAGCACGTAGGCCGCGTAGGCGAGGTCCGCGCCGCCGTTGCGCACCTCGGTGGCGTTGGCCACGGCGTTGCGCAGGTAGTCCAGCGCCTGGGCGAAGGCTTTCTGCGGCACCGCGAAGCCGCGCTCCCGGGCGCGGGTGAGGAAGTCGGTCACGTAGGCGTCGAGCCAGAGGTCGCTCGATCCCTGCGCCGACCACAGGCCGAAATCGCCGCTCGAATCCTGGCGGGCGAGCAGCCGCTCGATCGACTCGCGCACCCGGTCGTCGGCACCGTTGTCGAGGGCGAGCTTCTCCAGGGCCGCGAGCTTGTTGACGTAGAGTAGCGGCATCGCCCGGCTCACCACCTGCTCGGAGCAGCCGTATGGGTAGCGGTCGAGGACCCGGAGCAGGGCCGCCACGTCGACCCCCGGCAGGGGCGTGGCCGAGAGCGAGACGCTTCCGGTGCCCGGCTGCAGGTCGGCGAGGAGGTCCGAGGTCAGCGTCAGGTTCGCCCCGGGGGCAAGGCTGCGCACCGAGCGGCGCAGCAGGGTGCCGGTCCCCGGCGAGATCCCAAGGGCGAAGCTCTGGTTCAAGGCGGCCGGGAGGCCGGGTCCCGACAGCGCAAGGTCGAGGCGGGCGGTGCCCGGTCCGGCGGCGGTGAGCGGGATCGCGAACTGGCCCTTGGCGCCGGCCTCCAGCCGCAGCGTCTGGCGCAGCGCGCTGGCGCCGACCACGACCGGGCCGGTCGGGCTCAGGTCGACCGTGTACTCGCCCGCCTGCCCCTCGACATTGTCGAGGGCCACGAACAGGCGCGAGCGGTCGCCGGTGTCGAGGAAACGTGGCAGCGTGGCGCTGAGCACGACCGGGTCGCGGATGATCACGTCGGCCTGGGCCTGCCCGACCCGGTCGCCGCTCCAGGCGGTGACCATGACGCGGCCGGTGCCGTTGAAGGCCGGGATCGGGAAGGTGACGCTGGCCGCGCCGTCCGGTCCCACGGTGACGACCCCGGAATAGAGCGCCAGCGGCGCGCTGGGTCGGCGGGGAATCGGCGAGCTCGCCACCGCCCGCGTCGCCGCCGGAGCGGATCGCCCCCGCCGAGCCCTGCATGCCGTCGATCAGGTAGCCGTAGAGGTCGCGGACCTCCGGCCCCAGGGCCTTCTGGCCGAGGAAGTATTGCGTCGGATCCGGCGCCACGTAGCGGGTCAGGTTGAGGATGCCGACATCCACCAGCGCCACGGTGATCCGCGCGGGCGCGCCGGATTTCAGGCCCGTGAGCTGGACCGGCAGGGTGAGGTCCTGGCGCGGGCGCGCCCTCTCAGGCGCCTTCACGGCAACGCCGAGACTGCGCCGCTCCCGGTCCACCGAGAACCACGCCAGACCCAGCGCCCGGCCTGGCAGGCGCCTGGCCGCCTGGTCGAGGGGCCGGTAGGCGGTGGCCACCAGATAGGCGCCCGCGCCCCACTCGGCCTTCACCGGCAGGCTCACCGTGGTGCCGCCCTCCGGCACGCTGACCTCCAGGGTCTCGTGGACGCGGTCGCTGACCACCATCAGGCTGGCCTGACCCTTGAATTTCGGGCTGAGCTTGGCCCGCAGTGTGTCGCCGGCCGCGTAGGCGGCCTTGTCGAGGGTCAGGTCGAGGAGGTCGGGCGCCTCCGCGGTCTCGGAACCGCCCCAGCCCACCTCGAAGCCGAGGCTCGCGGTCGCCTCGGGCGCGCCCGGGGTCGAGACCTCCAGCTGGTAGCGGCCGAGTCCCACCGGCGCCTCGATCCGGTTCGGGCCGGCGGCCCTGAGGTCGACGGTGCCGCTGGCGACGCGCCGGGCAGTCTTGACCGCCTCGAAGGACCAGCGCCCGTCCGCCCGGTACCATTGGTAGGCGGAATCGACCCGCGACAGCGTCCAGGTCACCCCCGGCCGGGCCAGGAGTACCCCGTCCGGCTGGCTGAAGACCACGTCGAAGGCCGCATTGCCGCCGTCCTTGAGCTCCGCGAAGCCCTTGCGCAGGGCGAGGACCGGGCCGGCCGGGAGGATCGGCAGGGAGAGGCTGCGCGACAGGGTCCGGCCGCCGGGCTCGCCGACCGCCAGGGTGATCTTCGCCTCCAGCGCCCGCGGGGCGGCGACCTGCGGCACCGACACCGTCACGACGGCGTTGCCCTGCGGGTTTGTGGTAGCGTGGTCCTGGAGTTCCTGCGTGACCGGCTCCACCGCCTCGTCGTCGAGGCCGATGGCATAGCCCTCCAGGCCCTTGATGCCGCTCGACGCGGCGGCCTGCACCACGACGCTGCCCGACACGTCGAGATCGGCGCCCAGGGCGCCGTAGAGGTAGCGGGCGGCGACGTCGACCTGCGCGGCCTCGCCCCGGTTCAGGGCTGCCTGCCGGGCCTTGAGGGTCACCTCCAGTCGCTCGGGGACGTAATCCTCCACGAGGAAGCTGGTCTCGCCGATCGCGGGCGCCTTCGGGTCCGTGTAGGCGGAGACGCGCCACGTGCCGTGCATCGCCCCCGACAGGAGCGGCAGCGGCAGCGCCCGGCCGCCGAGCCCCTGGTCGGGCACCGAGACGCGCCGGTACTCGACGCCGTCCGGCCGCTTGACCACCAGGGTCAGCGGCAGGTCCGGCACGGCGGCGCCGCGGGGATCGCGCAGCAGGGCGGTGAGCTGGACGGTCTCGCCCGTGCGGTAAACCCCGCGCTCCGGGAACAGGTAGGCGTCGAGGCCGCCGGTCTCGGGCCTGCCCTTCACGCCGCGGTCGGTGAGGTCGAAGGCGCCGAGGTTGAGGTCGAGGAAGCCGTAATCGCCGCCCGCCTGGGCGACCACGAGGCTCGGCGCCGTACCGCCCTCCCCGCGGGCGAGCCCCGGATCGAAGGCGACGTGCCCCTGCGAGATCCGTGGTCCGGGTGCCCAGCACCTCGTTGTTGCGGGCGACCAGCCGGATCTCGGCGCCCGCCATCACCTGCGCGGAGGCCAGCGAGCGCAGGACCACGTGGACCCCGTCCCGCCCCTTGGTGGCGGTCAGCCCCAGGTCCGAGACCACGAACCACTGGGTCGCCTGCGTGTCGTACTCCTCGTCGGAGGCTGCGATGCCGGTGGGCCGGGCCAGCATCACGTAGAGGCCGGGCTCCAGCTTGCCCACCGCCTGGAGGACCGGGAAGGCGGTGACGGCCTCCTGGTTCAGCTCGGCCTTGGCGGTGTCGAGGGTGCCCTTCCAGACGCGCTGGCCCTTCTCGGACGCGATCGTCCGGGCGGTGGACCCGCTGAGCTGGCCCAGGAAGTCCTCCGACCGCAGGGTCGGCAGCAGGCCGCGGTCGCCGATCCGCAGCACCTCGACGTCGAGCTTCGGCGCGTTCACCGAGACCAGGGGCACGCCCGCCTGACCGGTCCGCGGCAGGACGTAGTTGCGCCCGGTGAAGCGTACTTGCGGGGCGCGGTCGCGGACGTAGACCTCGTAATCGGCGGCCTTGAGCAGGCTCTCACCGACCGCGGAGGGCAGGCCCTGGCGGACCACGATGGCGTAGCGGCCGCCGTGCTTGAGCCCGTCGACGCAGACCTGGGAGCCCTCCCCGGTCACCGCCGCCGCGCTGCTGCCCGACACGGCGACGAAGGGTGCGTAATCGGTCTTGGGCCTGATCGCCTCCGAGAAGGTGAAACAGGCCCGGGGGGCGGCCGCGTCGGAATCGACCTTGTAGTCGAGGATGCGGAAACCGTGCTGCGCCCGCACGGTCTCGTAGGTCTCCCGGACCGAACCGGTCTCGGCCAGGGCGAGGCTCGCCGCGTAGGCGTCCAGCGCCGGCCGCCAGGATTCCTGATCCGCCTCCGCGGCGCCGAGCGCCGCCAGCGATGCCGCAGCGTCGGCGGCCGTGCCGGCGCGCTCGTAGGCGCGATAGGCGGCGGCCGTCGCCCGCCCGCGCAGGCGCGCCCGACCCTGGTAATCATTGTCCTCGAGCGTGCCCAGGGCCGCCGAAGCCGCGCGGGCGTACGACTGCCAGTTGCGCCCGTCGGCCGGATCGGCCGCCACCGCGGCGGCAAGGGATGCGAGGGCCTCGTCGGTCTTATCGGCGGCGAGCAGGGCCAGCCCGGCGGCGCGGGACTGACCAGCCGGCCGCAGCGGACCGGCGGCTTCCGCCTTGAGCGCGGTCTCCAGCCGGACCGCGGCGCTGGCGAGGTCCGGCCGGACGAAGCTTCTGGCGAACGGCGCGGACACCGCGGTCACCGGACGCGGCGCGGCGCGAGAGGCGGCCGGGGTCTGGGCGAGGGCCGGTCCCGCGACCCATCCGAGGAGAACCAGGGCACCCGCGAGCCGTCCGAGCCGCGCCATCAGCCTGCTCCCCACCTGCCGCGTCCCCGATGATTCGCGTCGGGGCCGGTCGCGCCGGAGCCTAGCACCGGCGGCCTGCGTCGCAACGCTGCGGGCCGTTGGGGCATCCGTCAGGGAGCTGTCGCGGCGCTGCTCGTGCCGCCGCGTCGCGGATCAGGTTCCGCTTCGCTCCAGCGGTCCGGCACAGGGCAGAGGATCGGATGAATCGCGACGCCTTGTCCCGGGGCGCAGGCAGCGCCCGCGGAATGCGACCCGGGACCCAGCGCAGGACGCTCCGCGAAGCGGCTCTGCCGTCCCTCGGGCGAAGGCTCAGAACGCCTTCAGAACCTGCTCGGCATGCTCGACGGCCACCGGCCCGGCGAAGCAGTGGGAGACCAGGGCGCGGTAATCCTGCCAGGGCTGCGAGCCGGTGAAGTCCTTGGTGTGGGCCTCCAGCGTGTCCCAGTGGATCAGCAGCCGGTAGCGCTGCGGGTGCTCGATCGAGCGACGCACCTCGAAGTGTCGGCAGCCCTTGGCCTGCTTGAAGATCGCCGAGGCCTCGGTGATGCCCGCCTCGAATTCGGCTTCCAGGCCGGGCTTGATCTCGATCTGAGCGATCTCGAGGATCATGGTCTGACGTCCCTCTCTCAGGTGCGAAGAGGGCGGCCGAGCTTGGCCGCCAGGATGCGCTGCGGGCTCAAGGATGGGTCGGCCTGGGCGGCGACCGGCAGATAGGCGGTCTGCTCCAGCATGTAGCGGCCGCCCATCGCCCCGTGCATCACGAGGTCCGAGAAGGTCACCCAGGTTTCGCCGGGGTGGAATTCCACGTCGGCCTGGGGCGCCGACGCCTGATAGGTCTCGTCCTGCTTGAGGGCGTCGTGCAGGTTCAGCATCAGGTGGTCGTATTCCGAGCGCTTGGCCTTGGTGATGCGCAGCGCGGCGAGCAGGCGGGCCGAGAGCGGCGAATAGCCCGGCAGCCGCGGCAGGAACCTGTCCGCCATCGATCCGAAATCCTCGCCGACGCGCCAGCGGCGCGGCTCGCCCGCCGGGTTGATGTTGCGGAATACCCGCAGGATCCGCCTCTCGCCGATCGGGTTCGACGGGAAGGCGTCGACGTGCAGCCGGGTGTCGTCGCGCCGCCAGCTGAGCTTGCGCCGGTCGACGTCGAAGGGACGGTAGGAGGTGCCGGCGAGGCTCGCCCGGTCGAGATACTTGGGCAGGTAGGTGCCGATCAGCTCCCGGGCGAAGGCCCGGTAGCGGATCAGGAGCTGGCGCAGGGCCTCCTGCTCTTCCGGGGTGCCGGCCGCGCCGCGCAACATTGCGGCCTCGCCGCGGATGTTGACGTTCTTGGCCTTGCCGTCCGCGAAGGGCCGCTCGGTGAACCGGCGCTCGAAAGCGCTGAACGGGAAGGGCAGGTCCGGGAAGAGCAGGACCGCCCCCGCCTCCAGCTCCCGGGCCAGAGCACCGGGCGTTTCGCCGGGGGCGATTCTGCGGATCGGGGTGATCATCGAGCGCGGGCTTGGCCTGCCGGAACAGGTCAGCCCCCTGTAGACGAGCCGCTGCGGGGAGGCCAGGGGCGGTGGCCGGCCGGGATTTCCAGTGGATGACACCTGTCGTCCACCGACACCGGATCGGGTGCCTGTCCCGGGCGCTTGCGCAACTGCGGCGTTCCCGGCACGTTCTCCCGCGAGATACCGGCCCGAGAGCCCGGCGGAGGATGGCGCCGATGGCGACCCTGAAAGAGTTCGAGGAAGCCCTGCGCGAGCATGGCATGAACATGGCGCTGGCGCTCCTCGAGCGCCTGCGCGAGCGCGACCGCGCGACCCGGACAGTCAAGCCGGCCCGTCGGCTGACCGGTCAGAAGATGACGCCGGAACTCGCCCGGGCGATCCTGGACCTGCACGCCACGACCGGCATGACCCAGCAGGAGATCGCCTTCAAGGTCGGGGTCAACCAGGGCCGCGTGAATGAGGTGATCAAGCGCGGCAAGTGGCTCACCGACGATCCGAGCGCCCCGGAGGCGATCGCCCGCGACAAGGCGGTGGCCCGGATGCGCGGCGATCCGAAGCCCAGGAAGCCGGCGGCCGCGCGTGCCGCCCCGGCCCGGACCAAGGAGCGCAAGGCCGCGCCGCCGAAGGCGCGCAACCAGGGTCAGCTGGCGCTGGGGGATCTCTGAGGGCGCCCCGCCCGTGAAAGACGCGAACCGGACCCTCAGCCGACCGGGGCGAAGTGCCCCCGGTAGCGCGCGCCGATCGCCTCGACCGGCAGCGTGACGAACACGTCGGTCGTGCCGAACTGACGGTCGATCACCGCACCGTCGCCGAAGGTGGCGCCGAGGCGCAGGTAGCCTTTGATGAGGGGCGGTAGCGCCTGAAGGGCGGCCTTGGCATCCACCGCCTCGCGCGGCATCCGGTCCATCGTCACCGCGCGCTCCGGCAGCGCCTGCGCCCGCCAAGCCTCCGGCGCGCGGGCATAGTGGTGCAGGAAGGCGAGCGGCAGCGCCAGCCGGTCCGGATCGGTGCCCTCCAGGCTCGCGCAGCCGATCAGCGCGTCGATCCGGTGATGCAGGACGTACGCGTAGATTCCCTGCCACAGCAGCTCGACGGTGCGCTTGCTCCGATAGGGTTTGAGAACGCAGGAGCGGCCGAGTTCCAGGATCCGCCGGTGTCCCTGTGCGGCGAGCAGCGGCGCGAGGTCGTACTCGCTCTCGGAATAGAAGCCGGTATGCCGCTCGGCCACTTCGCCGCGCAGCAGCCGGTAGGTGCCGACGACCTTCGGGCGCGGTTCGACGAAGGGCTTCTTCCGCTTCGCGGCGGCATGGTCGAGGACGAGGAGGTGGTCGCAGACCGCGTCGTAGCCGTCGACGTCGCGGCGGGACAGGGCGGCGAGCGCGGAGGGGGCCGCCGACATCTCCTCGTAGAAGACCTTGTAGCGCAGCCGCTGGGCGCGCCGGATCTCGGATTTCCGCGTCGCCAGCCGCACCTCCAGGCTGCCGATGCGGCCGAGGCTGCGGCCCTCGAACGGCTCGGGCAGGCGGATCGGACGCTCGGCCGAGAGGAGGTCGGCGATTCCGTTCGCGCCGTCGACGACCGGAAGCGAGATCGGCCGGCGGCGCAGCTTGGCGATCGGCGCGCCGACGCCCCACTGCACGCCCTTGTGCCAGCCGGCTCCGAGCGCGCTGTAGGCTCCGCGGGCGAGATTGGCGACCATGGTCGGGTTCACTCCGGGTGCGCGTCCCTGCACCGTCGAATCCGACAGAGAGCATGTCGGCCACACGCCATTATGACAGCCGACACAAGAAAGCGCCCCGGCCGGGGGCCGGGGCGCTCCGAGGACCTGATCGGGACCTGACGGTCCTGCGCGAGACGGGATCAGGCGGCCTGCTGGACCGTGTCCTTGCGGACGTCACCCTCGATCACCGGGGCGCTCGGGCGCGCCGCCGTGGCGATCTGGATGCGGCGGGGCTTCTTCGCCTCCGGGACCTCGCGCACGAGGTCGATGTGGAGGAGGCCGTTCTCGAGCGCCGCACCCGTCACCTGGACGTGGTCGGCGAGCTGGAACCGCCGCTCGAAGGCGCGGGCCGCGATACCCTGATGCAGGAATTCCGCCTTGCCCTCGGCGGTGCGCTCACCCTTCAGAGTCAGGGCGTTCTCCCGAACCTCGATCGACAGGTCGGACTCGGTGAAGCCGGCGACCGCGACGGTGATGCGGTAGGCGTTCTCGCCGGTCCGCTCGATGTTGTAGGGCGGGTAGGTCGGGGCCGCCTCGGCGCTCGCGAATTGGTCAAGGGCGGAGAACAGGCGGTCGAAGCCGACGGTGGAACGGTACAGGGGAGCGAGATCGAACTGACGCATGACATATCCTCGTCTGAGCAACATGCAATTCCGGTCCGCCCGATGGGCCGGACCCGCCTTTCGTGCCGCCTGACGGCCGGCACAGACGAGATATCGGAGGGGAAAATCGCGCTTCAAGACCCCGGGCGATGGCAGGAAACGCAATTTTTTCGCTACGGTCGGAGGGTACACGCCGGCGGTGCACGGACGCGCAGAGGTGAGGCTTGTGAGACGCTTCGACGGTGACACCGGGCGCGAGCCGCCGCTCCTGACCCTGCGCAGCACGCCCGACAACCCGGTTCCGCCGGGCGGCACGCTGATCGCGGTCGGCACGCGGGACGACTGCACCCTGCGGGCGGCCTACTGGCGAACGACGGCGCGCACCTGCCGGGGCACCATCTGCCTGCTCCAGGGCCGGGCCGAGTTCATCGAGAAGTACTACGAGACGATCCACGAGTTGCGGGGGCGGGGTTTCGCGGTCGTCGCCTTCGACTGGCGCGGCCAGGGCGAGATCGGATCGGCGGGTGGACGATCCGCACAAGGGCCACGTCGCCCGGTTCGACGATTATCGGCTCGACCTTAGGGCTGTGGCCGAGACCGTGCTGGTGCCGCTGATGCCCGAGCCGCATGTCGGGCTCGCGCATTCCATGGGGGGATGCGTGGCCCTCCTCGGAGCCCTCGACGGCTGGCTGCCGTTCCGGCGGCTGGTGGCCCTGGCGCCGATGCTGTCGATCCGGATGATCCGCTGGCCAACCGGCGCCGCGCTGCTGTCCCAGGGCCTGCACCGTCTGGGCCTCGGGAGCCGGTACATCCCGCTCGGCAAGCCGGTCTCGATCGCCACCAATCCCTTCGCCGGCAACCGCCTCGCGCGCGATCCCGTCCGCTACGCCCGCAACGCCGCGGCGGCGCGGCAGGTGGGGGCCGGAGCGGTCGGCGACCCGACGATCGCGTGGCTCGCCGAGGCGTTCCGGGCGATGGCGCGGCTGCGCGACCCGCGGGCGGCGCCGCGCATCACGCTGCCGACCCTGATCGTCGCGGCGGGCGCCGACCCGGTCTGCGGCACGCCGGACACCGAGCGGTTCGCGGCGCGGCTGAAGGCGGGCCACATCCTGGTCCTGCCGGATTCCCGGCACGAGATCCTGACCGAGCGGGACGCGATCCGGCAGGATTTCTGGGCGGCCTTCGAGGCCTTCGTGCCGGGCTCCTCCCTCCCCACCCACGCAGAGGTCGAGGCACGCGCCGTCGCGGTGCCGGTCGCCTGAGGCGTCAGCCCCCGAGGTCCGGGTCGATGTCCCGCGGGCGCACGAACCGGTCCAGGCGGCCCCGGCCCGGCGCGATCTCTGCCCAGCGATCGCCGTCGAAATCGATCACCGCGTAGGCGGCCGTCGGAAATTCCAGGGCCAGCCGGTCCCGGGCCGCCCGCGGCCCGGACCCCGCGAGGTCCGCCGCGAGGTCGCCGAGGCCCGGATTGTGGCCGACCACGATCAGGGTGGCCGCCGCATCAGGTGCCTGCCGGATCACCGCGAGGATCCGGCGCGCCGGCGCCTCGTAGATCTCGGACTGCCAGCGTGTCTCGGGGTGGCCGAGGGCGGCCTCCATCGCCGCCCAGGTCTCGCGCGTCCGCGCGGCGGTCGAGACCAGGGCGAGATCCGGGCACAGGCCCTCCCGTGCGAGGTGGGCGCCCACCGCCGGGGCGACGCGTCGCCCGCGGTCGTTGAGCGGGCGCTCGTGGTCGGCCACGCCCGGCGGGCGGTCCGATTTGGCGTGCCGCAGCAGGATCAGCCTGAGCATGAGGAACCTCTGTGACGAACCTGTAGGCGTTGCCGGACCCCGACCCGGGCCTGCCGGACGGGGGGCCGTGGTCTTTCCCCCGGGTTAGCCGAAGGCGCCGCGGGCAGGAACCGCGACGTTCCCCGCTCTGTTCCTGCCCCGCCTTCAGCCGCCGTCGCGCGCCAGCCGGGCGAGGCCGTCCGGGGTCGGCGCGGCCGGCCGCCAGCCCAGCGCCGCGAGCCCGTCGGCGCGGGCGACGAGCCCTTCGGCGACGCGGGCGAACTGCGCGTCCCGGCCGCTTATACGGCAGGCGAGTCCTGACGAGCCCGGCCGGAACCGGCACGAGGCCTGGGCCGCGGCCGAGGCCCCGGCGCAGGGACGCGATCATCTCGGGCAGGCTGAGCGGATCCGGATCGGCGGCGATGAGCGCGCGGTTCAGGGGGCCGGGGGCCGCCAGCACCGCCTCCACGGCGCCCGACAGGCTGTCCAGGGAGATCAGCGAGCGCCGCGCCGCGAGGCCGCCCAGCGGCAGGGGATAGGGGCTGCGCGCCAGGTGCAGGAGGGCGGCCATGTTGCCCTTTACCCCCGCCCCGTAGACGAGGACCGGGCGCAGGGCGACCCAATCCAGCCCGGTCTCGGCGAGCGCCCGCTCGGCGTCCAGCTTGGAGCGGCCGTAGGCGTCGGTGGGGTTGGCGGGATCCCCCTCGCCGACCACACCCGGCGCGCTCGCCCCGACCTGCGCGCGGATCGAGGACAGGAACACGAAGCGGCGCACCTTGGCGCGCGCCGCGGCCTCCGCGAGCCTGCGCGTCGCCTCGGTATTGAGCGTCCGGTAATCGTCCTCCGGGGCACCCGACGGCGTCGGGCCGAGATTGGCGTGGGCGAGGCCGGCCGAATGCACCACCGCGTCCACGCCGCTTAGGGCCGCCGCCATGTTGATCGGGCGGGTCAGGTCGCCGACCACCGCGCTCGCGGCGCCCTCCGGCACGGTGGACGGCCGGCGCAGCAGCACGCGGACCCTGTAGCCGCGCGCAGTGAGGTCGGCGAGCAGATGGCGGCCGATGAAGCCGGTCGCCCCGGTGAGCGCGATGAGTCCGGTCACGGCTGTGCGGCACCTTCGGCTGAGGCCGGCGCCGGGGCGCGGGCGAAGCGGCGGAGCAGGGCGGCGACCAAGGCGAGCCCGGCTGCCAGGGCGGCGAGCGTGACGAGCCAGGACGGCCAAAGCAAGGTCGCGGCGGCGAGCATGGCCAGCGCGAGGTTGACCGCAAACACCCGTCCCACAACCCCCGGGACCCCGAGCCCGTTGACGGTCGCCCGCTGGTAATAGTGCCCGCGATGGGCCTCCCAGATCCGCTCGCCCCGGGCCGCCCGGGCGATGAGCGTCAGGCTGGCATCGGCGAGATAGACGAGCGGCAGCAGCAGGGCGGCGGCGAGGCCGCCCGCCAGGGCCAGCTGGCACAGCAGCCAGGCGGTGACGAGCCCGGTCGGCAGCGACCCCACATCCCCGAGGAAGAGCCTCGCGACGGGTCGGTTAAACGGCGCGAAGCCCAGCACCGCGCCCAGCAGGCTGGCCGCCACCAGCGTCGGCAACGGTGGCAGGCGCCCGGCAAGGCCGGCCAGGAGGAGCGCGCCGGCGACCGGGACGATTTCGGCCACGGTCATCCAGTCGAGGCCGTCCATGAAGTTCGTCAGGTTCACGAACCACAGCCCCGCCAGCAGGGCGAGGGCGCGCTCGAGCCCGAGGGGAGGCCGGGCAGCAGCCGGCCGTCCAGGTGCCAGACCAGCAGCCCCACCGCCACCGCCTGCGCGGCGAGGCGCAGCGCGGCCGGGAGCGGCCTGATGTCGTCGATGGCGCCCAGGAGCGCCAGGGCCAGGGTGCATCCGGCGAGCCAGATCCAGTCCGGCCGGCCGCCGATCTCGGGCGCCGCGATCAGCAGGCCCGAGATCGTCACCAGGGCCGTGACCACCGCGATCCCCCGCCCTGGGGGGTCGGGACGGTGTGGCTGGAGCGGGCGTTGGGCCGCGCCAGGGCGTAGCGCTGCAGCAGCGGGCGAAGACGCAGGATCAGCCCGGCCGACAGGGCGGCGGCGAGCGGAACGGCAAGGAGGAGGAGCGTCGGAAGGGCGGAGGGCAAATCGGACGGCATGGCGCCGTCCTAACCGATCCGCGCTGCGACCGTGAGGACCCTACGCCGCCCGCACCGTGGCGAGGAACCGCCCGACCTCGGCGGTCAGATGCTCGGACTGGCGCGACATCTCGGAGGCGGCCCCGAGAACCTGGGCCGCCGCCGCGCCGGTCTCCTCGGCCGACTGGGCGAGGCTCGCGATGGTGCCGGTCACCGCGCCGGTGCCGGCGGCCGCCTCGGCGACGTTGCGGACGATCTCCTGTGTCGCCGCGCCCTGCTGCTCCACGGCCGCCGCGATGCTCGTCGCCACGCCGTCGATCTCGCGGATGCGCCGGCCGATCCCGTCGATCGCCGATGCGGCCTGCCCGGTGGAGGACTGGATCCGGCCGATCTGGCCGGTGATCTCCTCCGTGGCCCGGGCGGTCTGCTCGGCGAGCGCCTTGACCTCGGAGGCGACCACCGCGAAGCCGCGCCCCGCGGTGCCGGCGCGGGCCGCCTCAATGGTGGCGTTGAGTGCCAGCAGGTTGGTCTGCGCGGCGATGCCGGAGATCAGCGCCACCACGTCGCCGACCTTCGCCGCCGCCTTGCTCAGGTCCTGCACCAGCGCCACCGTATCGGTCGCCTCCGCGACGGCGATCCGGGCGAGTTCGGCCGAGCCGCTGACCTGCCGGCCGATCTCCTGCACGGAGGAGCCCAGCTCCTCGGCAGCGGCCGCCACGGTGTTGACGTTGGCCGCCGCCTCTCCGGCGGCCGCCGCGACCGTGCCCGACTGGCCGGCCGCATCCGTCGCGCTGCCGGTCAGGGACCGGGCGGTGGCCTCCAGCTCGGTGGCCGCCGCCGAGACGCCGCCGACGATGCCGCCCACCGCCTGCTCGAAGGCGTCCGCCAGGGCCTGGGTCGCGACCCGGCGCTGGGTCTCGGCGTCCGCACGGGCGAGGGCGGTCTCCGCCTCGAGGGCGCGGCTCCGGATGAGGTTGTCGCGGAACACCACGACCGATCCGGCCAGCGCACCGATCTCGTCCCGGCGGCTCCGGCCCGGGATCTCGGCCTCGGTGTCGCCCGCGGCGAGGCGCTGCGTCGCCGCGGAAATCGCCCGCAGCGGTCGGCTGACGCCGCGCAGCACCATCACCAGGGCGACCAGGGCGACGACCAG
This sequence comes from Methylobacterium phyllosphaerae, assembly GCA_050632685.1. Lineage (GTDB taxonomy): Bacteria > Pseudomonadota > Alphaproteobacteria > Rhizobiales > Beijerinckiaceae > Methylobacterium > Methylobacterium phyllosphaerae_A. The sequence goes on along the minus strand of JBOEFT010000001.1, from coordinate 3,417,021 downwards.
GGCGAGGCCGGCGAGCGCCAGCATGTTCCGGTTGGCGGCCGCGTAGGTCTCCTCGATCAGCGTGCCGCTCGCCTGGGAGCTGGCGGCGTTCAGGTCGACCAGCCGGTCCCACTCGCTCAGGACGGCGTTGATGCCGGCCGACATCGTCGTGTTGTAGATCCGCTGACCGCCGCCGACGTCGCCGGATGTGGCCTTGTCCAGAGCCTGCGTCTGCAGGGCGGTGTAGGCATCGAGGTTCCGGCGAAGGGCCGCGTAGGACTCGCGCTCGGCCGGTGTGAGCGGCTCAGCCTCGTAGCGGGCGAACTGCGCGGCGAGCTGCGCGCCGCGCTTGGCGATCATGGCCGCGACCTCGGCGCGCAGCTCCGGCGTGTCGGCGGTGATCAGGCGTCCGCCATTGACCCGCTGGCGCATGATGAGGACGCCCATCCGCCCGAGGGCATCGGTGGTGGGCACGCGCACGTCGCGCAGCTCCGCCGCGGTGGCGTTGACGCTGCGCAGCTCGGACAGCGAGAGGCCGCTCGTGGCGGCGATGACCAGGACCAGGGCGGCGAGGCAGCCTCCGAGCTTGGCCGCGATCGAGATACCGGTGCGCATGTCACTTCGCCCTCGGTCCTGGAGGAGGACCGAGGGTGTTATAACCGTGCAACGGTTAAACTTGTTTGAGAAGCGTTAGCGGTCGCTTCAACCTCAGCGGCAGAGCCCTCAGTAGACCTGGGCCTCGGCGCGGGGGCTTTCCGCCGGACCGTCCCGGCGCTCCAGGCTCTTCTCCACCACCTTGGCCAGCCCGACCATGATCTGGTCGATGGCGTAGTCCTTCGGGGTGTAGACGGCGCGCACGCCCATGTTCTTGAGGACCAGCTCGTCCTCGGGCGAGATGATGCCGCCCACCACAACCGGAACGTGGTCGAGCCCCGCCTCCCGCATCTTGGCCCGGACCTCGCGCACCAGGGGCACGTGGGATCCCGACAGGATCGACAGGCCGACCACGTGGGCGCCGGTCTCCTTCGCCTTGGCGACGATCTCGGCGGGCGTCTGGCGGATCCCGTCGTAGGTCACGTCGAACCCGACGTCGCGGGCGCGCAGAGCGATCTGCTCGGCGCCGTTCGAGTGGCCGTCGAGGCCGGGCTTGCCGACCACGAGCTTAGGCGTCTCGCCGAGGCGCTCGCCGAGATCGGCGATCAGGAGCTTGGCGTCCTCGGCCGCGCCGCTGGAGACCGTTTCGAGGGTGACGCCGGTGGGCGCCCGGTACTCGCCGAAGACCTCCCGCAGGCGCGCGCCCCACTCGCCGGTGGTGACGCCGGCCTTGGCGGCCTCGATCGAGGGCGGCATGATGTTGGCGCCGGAGCGCGCCGCCTGCTCCAGGGCGTCGAGGGCTTGGCCCACGGCGTTCGCGTCGCGGTGGCTGCGCCATTCGCGGATGCGGCCCTGCGCCTCCATCTCCACCGTCTCGGAGACCGAGAAGATCGCCCCCTCCCCGGCGGTGAGCGGCGACGGCTCGCCCTGCTGCCACTTGTTGACGCCGACCACGATCTGCTCGCCGGCCTCGATGGCGGAGATCCGCCGCGCATTCGATTCGACCAGCGCGCGCTTGAGCGCGCCGGTCTCGACGGCCGCCACCGCGCCGCCGATGCCGCCGATCCGCTCCAGCTCGGCGCGGGTCTGAGCCTTCAGCGCCTCGACCTTGGCCTCGATCACGTGGCTGCCGTCGAAGATGTCGTCGTATTCCAGCAGGTCGGTCTCGAAGGCCAGGATCTGCTGCATGCGCATGGACCATTGCTGGTCCCAGGGACGCGGCAGGCCCAGCGCCTCGTTCCAGGCCGGCAGCTGCACGGCGCGCGCCCGGGCGCGCTTGGAGAGCGTCACCGCCAGCATCTCGATCAGGATGCGGTGGACGTTGTTTTCAGGTTGCTGCTCGGTGAGCCCCAAAGAGTTCACCTGCACGCCATACCGAAAAATGCGCTTCTTCGGGTCGTCGATGCCGTAGCGCTCCTGGGCGATCTCGTCCCAGAGTTCCGAGAATGCCCGCATCTTGCAGATCTCGGTGACGAACCGCAGCCCCGCGTTCACGAAGAACGAGATCCGCCCGAAGACGTCGGAGAAGCTCGCGGCGTCGAACTCTGGGTCGTCGCGTACGGTGTCGAGCACCGCGATGGCGATGGCCAGCGCGTAGGACAGTTCCTGGACCGGCGTCGCCCCCGCCTCCTGCAGGTGGTAGGAGCAGACGTTCATCGGGTTCCACTTCGGCACGTTCTTGGTCGTGAACAGGATCACGTCCTTGGTGAGCCGGAGCGACGGCGCGGGCGGGAACACGTAGGTGCCCCGCGACAGGTACTCCTTGATGATGTCGTTCTGGGTCGTGCCCTGGAGGGCGGCGATCGGCGCGCCCTGCTCCTCGGCGACCGCCAGGTACAGCGCCAGCAGCCAGGGGGCCGTGGCGTTGATCGTCATCGAGGTGTTCATCTGGGCGAGCGGGATGTCCTGGAACAGGGTCCGCATGTCGCCCAGATGCGCGATCGAGACGCCGACCTTGCCGACTTCGCCCCGGGAGAGCTCGTGGTCGGGGTCGTAGCCGGTCTGGGTCGGCAGGTCGAAGGCCACCGACAGGCCGGTCTGACCCTTGGCGAGGTTGCCCCGATAGAGCTTGTTCGACTCCGCCGCGGTCGAGTGACCCGCATAGGTGCGGATGATCCACGGCTTATCGCGGCTCGACTTGTCGCTCTTGGTCTCCGCGACGCTCGCGCCCATTCCTCGCCTCCGTGTGATCTTTAATGTCGCGCGCGGGGCGCGGCCTTGCGGCCACCGTAGCGAAGGCGTGGGCACCCGTCATCCGGGACGGAAGTGCAAGGCGCCCGCGCGGCCCTCGGCCGCTCATGAAAAAACTTGCCCGCCGCAACAGCAGGATTTGAAGGCGCCGGCGCGCGCCGACCTCGTCCAGCCCTGCGCGACCCTCGCGCCGGGCGCACCGCGAACCGGTCCGGACCAGCACTGCCGGCCCTGGTATAAAGTCCACCTGATCTGCCGTTTGCGGGAACTTCCTCTGCTCTGGTGCGAGAGAGCATGTCAGACCAATAACTTAGGTCTGCATGTGCCCGTGGGCGATCGGGAGCCGCTCAGGTCCGGGACGCCATCGTCGTGCAAGGTCTCGGGACCGACACGGCCAAGGCGACCGCCGAATAATACTTGGTCTCCCGGAAAACCGATTTTGAATACGTGGTCGCCCGCCGTCTGCCGGCGCTTTTTTCATGTCGGAAACCACCGGGTTTCGACTTTCGGCCCACTTGGACGCCTCCGGCATCGCCGCTATAGCGCGATGGAGAACCGCGGCCGTGAGAACCACGCGGGTTGAGAGGAGAGCGAGATGGCGGCGAGCGCTGCGATCAGTCCGACGGGCGGGGAGGTCAAGGACCTCTACGAGATGGGTGAAATCCCGCCGCTGGGTCATGTGCCGGCCAAGATGTATGCCTGGGCGATCCGGCGCGAGCGCCACGGACCCCCGGAGCAGTCCCACCAGCTCGAAGTGCTGCCGGTCTGGGAGATCGGCGACGACGAGGTGCTGGTCTACGTCATGGCGGCGGGCGTCAACTACAACGGCGTCTGGGCCGGCCTCGGCGAGCCGATCTCGCCGTTCGACGTCCACAAGGGCGAGTACCACATCGCGGGCTCCGACGCGTCCGGCATCGTCTGGAAGGTCGGCTCCAAGGTGAAGCGCTGGAAGGTCGGCGACGAGGTCATCGTCCACTGCAACCGCGACGACGGCGACGACGAGGAGTGCAACGGCGGCGACCCGATGTTCTCGCCCTCGCAGCGCATATGGGGCTACGAGACCGGTGACGGCTCCTTCGCGCAGTTCTGCCGGGTGCAGTCCCGCCAGCTCATGGTTCGGCCGAAGCACCTCACCTGGGAGGAGGCGGCCTGCTACACGCTCACCCTCGCCACCGCCTACCGCATGCTGTTCGGCCACGCGCCGCATACGGTGAAGCCCGGTCAGAACGTGCTGATCTGGGTGCCTCCGGCGGTCTGGGCGTGTTCGGTGTGCAGCTCTGCGCGGCGTCCGGCGCCAACGCCATTGCGGTGATCTCGGACGAGTCGAAGCGCGACTACGTGATGAGCCTCGGCGCCAAGGGCGTCATCAACCGCAAGGACTTCGACTGCTGGGGGCAGCTCCCGAAGGTCAACTCGCCCGAATTCCATGCCTGGACCAAGGAGGCGCGGAAGTTCGGCAAGGCGATCTGGGACATCACCGGCAAGCAGGATGTCGACATCGTGTTCGAGCATCCCGGCGAGGCGACCTTCCCGGTCTCGGCGCTGGTGGCGAAGCGCGGCGGCATGGTTGTGTTCTGTGCCGGCACGACCGGCTTCAACATCACCTTCGACGCCCGCTACGTCTGGATGCGCCAGAAGCGGATCCAGGGCTCGCACTTCGCCCATCTCAAGCAGGCCTCGGCGGCGAACCAGTTCGTCCTCGACCAGCGGATCGACCCGTGCATGAGCGAGGTCTTCCCTTGGGACAAGATCCCCCAGGCCCACACCAAGATGTGGAAGAACCAGCACCCGCCGGGCAACATGGCCTGCCTCGTCAACTCTCCCCGCGCCGGCCTGCGCACGGTCGAGGACGTGATCGAGGCCGGGCCGCTGAAGCGCTAGGGCGACCCCGCCGGGCCGGCCCGCCGCTCTCGCGCGGGGCCGGCCCGATCGGCTAAGCTCGGATCGTCCCGCGCCGACTCGGCGACCGGTTCGGTGCGCCGGGACGCACGCGGATGACGGGCCTGCGCGATCCTGACCGGACCCGGACCCGATCCGAATCGGGGGCACGGATTTGAACGGCGACGACGAGGCTTACGTCTACGACGAGGCGACGGGCGAATGGCTCCCGCCGGGGACAGCGATCACGCCCCCGGAAAATACGGCGGTCCGCGACGCGGCCGGCAATGTCCTCGCCGACGGCGATTCGGTCACGCTGATCAAGGACCTGAAGGTCAAGGGCGCGAACCAGACCCTGAAGCAGGGAACGGTCATCCGGTCGATCCGGCTCACGGACGATCCGGAGGAGATCGATTGCCGCCACGACACCATCAAGGGTCTCGTCCTGCGCACGGAGTTCGTGCGCAAGCGCTGACGCATCTGGAGCGGCGGGCCGCACCCCGGCCGCGAGCGGCGAAGCGGGACCCTTGACCCGGGAGCCGGCGGATCCGTCCCCTCGCGCCCTTGACAGAGGGCGACGGCCTGCCGCTCTCCGTGCGGATGCCGGACGACACGGACGAGATCGCCATCGTGGGCGGGGGCCCCGCCGGACTCGCGGCGGCGGAGGTGCTGGCCCAGGCCGGCCATGCGGTCACGGTCTACGAGCGCATGCCGTCGGTCGCCCGCAAGCTGCTGATCGCCGGGCGCGGCGGCCTCAACATCACCCACAGCGAGAAGCAGGCGGACTTCCTCGCCCGCTACCACCCGCACGGTGTCCTCGACGCCGCCATCGCGGCCTTCCCGCCCGAGGCCCTGCGGGATTGGTGCGCGGACCTCGGCGAGCCGACCTTCGTCGGGTCGAGCGGGCGCGTCTTTCCCCAGAGCTTCAAGGCCTCGCCGCTGCTGCGGGCGTGGCTGGCGCGGCTCGACCGCCTCGGGGTCCGGATCCGCACCCGCCACCGGCTCACGGCGATCGGCGCGGCGCCATCCTCACCCGCGACCGTGGGCGGGGGATCGTCCGCCGGAGGCAGGGATTCCGACCCCGAAGCGGGACATCCGCACCTGAGGATGCAGGTCGAGACCCCGGACGGCCCCCGCGCCATACGGCCGCGTGCCGCGCTCCTGGCGCTGGGCGGGGCGAGCTGGCCGCGGCTCGGGTCGGACGGGCGCTGGGTGCCGCTCCTCGAAGGGCTCGGCGTGGCGGTGACGCCCTTGCAGGCCGCCAATGCCGGCTTCGCGGTGGCGTGGTCCGACCGGTTCCGGGAGCGCTTTTCCGGCGCCCCGCTGAAGCGGATCGCCCTCGCCTGCGACGGCACCACGGTGCGGGGCGAGGCCGTGGTCACGGAATTCGGCCTCGAGGGCGGGGCGGTCTACGCCCTGTCGCGCTCCCTGCGCGCGGCGATCGCCGTCCGGGGCAACGCCCGGCTCGTCGTGGATCTGCGGCCCGATCTGACCCGGGATGCCCTCGCCCGCCGCCTGTCCGGCGCCAGGCCCGGGGATTCGACCGCGACCCGCCTGCGCAAGGCCGCGGGCCTCGCCCCCGTGGCGGCGGGCCTCCTGCGCGAGGCAGGCGGTGGCGCCCTCCCAGCCGATCCGGGGGAACTCGCCGGGCTGATCAAGGCCGCACCGCTGACCCTCATGGCCTCGGCGCCGATCGAGCGGGCGATCTCGACGGCGGGCGGCGTCCGGCTCGACGCCCTGGACGTGCGGTCGATGCTGCGCGCCCGTCCCGGCCTGTTCCTGGCCGGCGAGATGCTCGACTGGGAGGCCCCGACCGGCGGCTACCTGCTCCAGGGCACCTTCGCGGGCGGCCGGGCGGCCGCCGCCGGTATGCTCGACTGGCTGCGCGAGACCGGCGGGTGAGGCGGACGCCTCACGGCCGCGTGCAGAACCCGACGATGCCCGATGCCTCCGCCGGGCAGCTGGCGCCCTCCCCGTCATAGACCGGCGCGCCGGCCTTGAGGCAATGGGCGGTGACCAGCGTCTCCCCGGCCTCGCAGGTCACGGCGCAACCGCCCGCGCAGTCGGTCTTGCGCACGGGCCGCAGGGCGGAGGCCGCGCCCTCGCCCCTCGGACCCGGGCCACCCTGCGGGCCGGCCTGGCCCCTGGGACCCGGCGGACCCTGGAGGCCCGGAATCCCCGCCTCGCCTTTCGGTCCGGGTGCCCCCTGGGGACCGGCCGGACCCTGAGGGCCTGTCTCCCCCTTCGGACCCGGCTCCCCTTTCGGACCCGTATCGCCCTTCGGACCCGTATCGCCGTTGGCCCCCATCGCGCCGGGCTCGCCCTTGGGACCCGTCTCCCCGGGCGGTCCCGCCACGCCCTGGGGCCCCGGCGCACCCGGTGGTCCCTCGGGAGCGCAATTCGCCACCACCGCCTCGCGCTCGTCCGGATCGGATTTCAGCGTCGCCACACAGGTCGAAGGCCGATAGGGCACCCGGAAGGTGAACCGCCCGCGCCGGTCGGCCTGAACCGAGATGTCGTCGTCCAGCACCACGATCGCGCCCGGCTTGCGCACCGAACCCGAGATCCGCAGGTCGCCGGCCTCGATGCGGGCGTCGTAGACCATGATCGGCTGGCTCGGCATCTGCGGCCGCCGGGGCCGGACCGGGCGCGGCCGCGCCGCGGCGGACGGATCCGGCGCCGCGGCCCCCGGATCCGCCGGCTGCTGGGCGAGCGCCGCCCCGGACAGGGCGAGCAGGATCGTCAGGGCGAGGGCTGGGCGCATGCGTGGTCCGGTTCGACCGCGTCACGCACGCGGCGTCGGACTTTGGTCTCGCCCTGCGAGTGAGGTCAACCGCGTTCGCAAAGCTCGAGGTGGAGGCTGAGTCCACACGCGTCCACAGCCATCCACAGGCCAAGCCGCTGGGCAGACGCAGGATTCCGGGACCCTGCGGAAACCGTTTGAAGATGTTCCTGTTATGTTCCTATCGTCCGGCATGATCGGAGCCGACGGAGATGGGGCTGGACCCTGCGGACGAGACCGAGCGGGATCCCGCGTCTGGCGATCCCCGGGCACGGCTGGCGGCCCTGCGGGAACGCCTCGCGCCGCCGGCCGGAGGCCGGGACCTGCACCCGGTCCTGCCGCTGGGCCTGCCCGCCCTCGACGCCCACCTGCCCGGGGGCGGCCTCACCCTGGGGCCGCCCCACGAGATCGCGCCGGCCGAACCCGCGGACGGGATCGCGGCCCTCGGCTTCGTCCTGGCGCTCTGCGCCCGCCACCTTGCCGCGATGCCGGGGGCGGCGCTGGTCGCCGCCGCCCCCGGCCAGCCCCTGCCCCATGGCCACGGGCTCGCGGGGCTGGGCCTCGACCCGGCCCGGCTGCTGCTGCTGGAGGCCGGCAGCGACGCGGAGGTGTTCCGCGCGCTGGAAGCGGCGCTGCACGGCCGCAGCCTCACGGCGCTCGTCGGCCTGCTGCGGGAGGGCCTGCCGCTGAAGCCCGGCCGGCGGCTGCAACTCGCCGCGGAGGGGGCCGCACCGCCCCTCCTGCTGATCCTGCGGCCGGCCTCGGCCGGGCTGCCCAACGGGGCCGCCACCCGCTGGCGGATCGCCGCAGCGCCCGGAACCCGGGACCGGTTCGGCGCCCTCGACAGGCCGCGCTGGCGGGCGCGGCTCGAACGCTGCCGCAATGGACGCGGCGGCGAGTGGCTTCTGGAGTGGGACCATGCCGCGCATCGTCTGCATCTGCCTGAGCCATTGGCCGGTGACGCGGCTGCGGCGGGCCGGCCTCGCGCCTGAGGCGGGGCCACTGGCGGTGGCGGCCGAGGGGCCTGGGGGCCTGCGGCTCGTGGCCCTCGATCCGCAGGCCCGCGCCCTCGGCCTGACGTTTGGCGAACTCCTCGGCCGCGTCCGGGCGCGGATTGGCGTGCCGCTCCAGGTCTATCCGGCCGATCCGGCCGCCGACCGGGAGGCCCTGCTGCGCCTCTGCCGCTGGGCGTCGGGCTACGCGCCGCTGGTAGCGCCGTTCGGGCCGGCGGAGGTGGCGGACGGGCTCTACATCGACATCGCCGGGGCGAGCCACCTGCGCGGCGGCGAGGCGAACCTCGTCGCGGATCTGGCCGCCCGGCTCGCCCGGAGCAACATCCCGGCGCGGATCGCGCTGGCCGACACGCCCGGCGCCGCCTTCGCGCTGGCCAGCCAGGGCGGAGGCGAGGGGTGCGTCGTCCCACCGGGCGGCTCTGCGGAGGCACTGCGGGGGCTGCCCGTGGAAGCCCTGCGACTCGATCCCGGCACGGTCTCGGGCCTGAGGCGGCTCGGCCTGCGCCGGATCGGCGAACTCGACGCCCTGCCCCGCGGCCCCCTCGCCCGTCGATTCGGCGAGGCCCTGCTGCTGCGCCTCGACCAGGCCCTGGCCCGCAGGCCCGAGCCCCTGGCGCCCCTGTCGGACGCGACGGCGTATGCGGCGACCCGTGGCTTCCTCGACCCGATCGGCCGGCAATCGGACATCGTCCGGACCGTCCGGGACCTGATGGCGGAGATCGCCCCCCGCCTGGAGCGGGACGGGCTCGGCGCCTGCGCCCTGCGCCTCGCCCTCCACCGGATCGACGGTGCGGTGCGCGAACTCGATCTCGGCCTGTCGCGTCCGGAGCGTCACCCTGAGCAAGTCGCGGCCCTGGTCTCCCTGCGCCTCGACCGGCTGGGATCCGCCCTGGACGCCGGTTTCGGCTTCGAGACGGTGGCCCTCGCCGTCACGGTGACGGGCACCATGCCGGCCCGCCAGACGGATCTCGGTACGGACGCCAAGGGCGACGGCATCGGCTTTTGGCCGACGTCCTGGCGCAGCGTCTCGGGCGGGCGCTGCTCCGCCTGGAGCCCCGGGCGAGTCATCTGCCGGAGCGGTCCGATCGGAGCCGTGCTTGGGTTGCGGAGGAAGGGCGGGGATCGGTGGGGGGCCACGGCCGAGCATCGGCGCGTCTCCCGCCTTCCTCTGCGGGGGAAGGCAGGACGCGTGTCGCCGCGGGAGAGACCCTCCTGTCGAGCCCTGAGCAGGCCGAAACCCAGAGTGCCGCCCCCTCTGGCCCGACCACCTCTCACCCCGCCCCCTGGTCCTGTTCCCCCGGGGCGAGGCTGCCGTCGACGTGCTCTCCACAGTGCCGGAGGGACCGCCCCGGCGCTTTCGCTGGCGCGCCCAGGTCCACAAGGTCGCCCATGCCGAGGGGCCGGAACGGATCGCCGCCGAATGGTGGCGCGCGCCGGGGCACGACCGCGACTACTACCGCATCGAGTGCGAGGCCGGTCACCGGCTCTGGCTCTACCGGGACGGGCCGCACGCGCCCGACCGACCGGCCGCGTGGTACGTCCACGGGCTGTTCGCGTGAGCAGTCCTCAGGTCCCGTACGCCGAACTCGCCGTCACCACGAACTTCTCCTTCCTGCACGGCGCCGCGCACCCGCAGGAATTCGTCGTGCAGGCGGCGGCCTACGGCCTTGAGGCCATCGGCATCGCCGACCGCAACACCGTGGCCGGCGTGGTGCGGGCGCATGCGGCGGCGCGGACGCTCGAAGCGGAGGGCACCGCGATCCGGATCCTGCCGGGGGTGCGCCTCGTCACCGAGGAGGGGTTCGAGGCCGTCACCTACCCGATGGACCGGGCGGCCTGGGGGCGCCTCTGCCGTCTGCTTACCCTCGGCAACCGGCGCGTCCGCAAGGGTGAGTGCCGCTTCTCCTTCGCCGAGATGCTGGAGGCCGCCGAGGGGCAGATCTTCATCGCCATGCCTCCGGCCCGACGCCTGCCGGAGGGGTTCCGGGCGCGGCTGGAGGCGCTCGCGGCGGCGGCCCCGGCCCGGACCTTCCTCGGGGCGAGCCACACGCGCCGCGGCGACGAGAGGCGGCGCCTCGGCCTGCTCGCCGAGCTGGGGGCGGTCGCCCGCGCCCCGATGGTCGCGGTCTCGGACGCGCTCTACCACCATCCCGAGCGACGCCCGCTCCAGGACGTGGTCACCTGCATCCGCGCGGGCTGCCTGATCGGCGAGGCCGGCTACCGGCTGGAGGCCAATGCCGAGCGTCACCTCAAGCCCGCCGCCGAGATGGTGCGGCTGTTCGCCGACCACCCGGAGGCGCTGGCCCGCACCGTCGAGATCGCCGAGGCCTGCGGCTTCTCCCTGCCCCAGCTGCGCTATGAGTATCCCGACGAGCCGGTGCCCCCGGCCGCACGCCGCAGGAATACCTGGAGGAGAAGACCTGGGAGCGGGCGCGCTGGCGCTATGCCGGCGAGGTCCCGGACGCCGTCGCGGCGACCCTTCGCGAGGAGCTCCGGCTCATCGCCAAGATGGACTACGCCCGCTACTTCCTAACCCTGTTCGACGTGGTCGAGTTCGCCCGCGGCAAGGGCATCCTGTGCCAGGGCCGGGGCTCGGCGGCCAATTCCGCCGTGTGCTTCTGCCTGGGCATCACCGCGGTGGATCCCTCGAAGCACCGGCTGCTCTTCGCCCGCTTCATCTCGGAGAACCGGGGCGAGCCCCCCGACATCGACGTCGATTTCGAGCACGCGCGCCGCGAGGAGGTGATCCAGCACCTCTACGCCCGCTACGGCCGGGAGCGGGCTGCCCTCTGCGCCACCGTGATCCACTACCGCCCGCGCATGGCGATCCGCGAGGTCGGCAAGGTCCTGGGCCTGACCGAGGACGTGACCGCGGCGATCGCCGACACCGTCTGGGGCTCCTGGGGCACCGGCATGTCGGACAAGCACGTGCGCGAGGCCGGCCTCGACCCCGCCAACCCGGCGATCCGGCAGGCGCTCGACCTCGCCCACCAGCTGATCGGCTTCCCCGCCACCTGTCGCAGCATGTCGGCGGCTTCATCCTGACCAAGGGCCGCCTCGACGAGACCGTGCCGGTGGGCAACGGTGCCATGGCGGAGCGCACCTTCATCGAGTGGGACAAGGACGACATCGACGCGATCGGCCTGATGAAGGTCGACGTTCTGGCGCTCGGCATGCTGACCTGCCTCAAGCGCGGCCTCGAGTTTCTGGAGAAGGACCACGGCACCTTCTACGAGAGGCTGGCCGACCTGCCGCAGGACGATCCCGAGACCTACGCGATGCTGGCCAAGGCCGATTCCGTCGGCGTGTTCCAAGTCGAGAGCCGGGCGCAGATGTCGATGCTGCCGCGCCTGAAGCCGAAGGAGTTCTACGACCTCGTGGTGCAGGTCGCGATCGTGCGCCCCGGCCCGATCCAGGGCGACATGGTCCATCCCTACCTGCGGCGGCGCTCGGGGGAAGAGCCGGTGGAATACCCGGCCCCGCACCCGGACCACGGGCCGGCGGACGAGCTGAAGGAGGTCCTGAAAAAACCTACGGGGTGCCGCTCTTCCAGGAGCACGCCATGCAGATCGCCATCACGGCGGCGGGCTTCACCCCGGCGGAAGCCGACGGCCTGCGCCGGGCGATGGCGACCTTCCGCCATGTCGGCTCCATCGGCGGGTTCACGGAGAAGTTCGTGGGCGGCATGACCCGCCGGGGCTACCCGCAGGATTTCGCCGAGCGCTGCTTCGCGCAGATCCGCGGCTTCTCCACCTACGGCTTCCCGGAGAGCCACGCGGCGAGCTTCGCGCTCCTCGTCTACGCCTCGGCCTGGATGAAGTGCCGGCACCCCGACGTCTTCCTGGCCGCGATCCTCAACGCCCAGCCCATGGGCTTCTACCAGCCGGCCCAGCTCGTGCGCGACGCCCGCGCCCACGGGGTCGAGGTGCGGGGCGTCTGCGTCAACGCCAGCGACTGGGACTGCACCCTGGAGCCGGCCGGGGATCCGGCGCTGCACGCCGTGCGGATCGGCCTGCGCGTGGTGCGCGGCCTGCCCGAGGCCGCCATGCGCCGGCTCGTGCGCCTGCGCGCCAACGGCTATGCCAGCATCGAGGGCCTGCAGGCGTCCCTCGCCCTGCCCCGCAACGCTCTGGAGCGGCTGGCCGAGGCGGACGCGTTCCGCTCGCTGGGCCTCGACCGGCGCGCCGCCCTGTGGATGGTCCGCACCCTGGAGGGAACCTCGGCGCGCAAGGCCGCCAGAGCCGACGGCTCCGAACGCCGCGCCCATCTCCTCGACGCGCCCCTGCCGCTCTTCGCGTGGCACGCCGATGACGGCCTGTTCCGGCACGAGCCGGCCGTGGACCTGCCGATCCTGGCCCCGTCCGAGGCGGTGGCCGAGGATTACGCCGCCACCGGCCTGTCGCTGCAGGGGCACCCGGTCGCGTTCTTCCGGGGGCGGCTCGCCCGGATCGGCGCGATCCCGGCCCGAGCCCATCTCGATCCGGCCCTGCCCCAGGGGGCACGGGTCACGGTGGCGGGCCTCGTGCTGATCCGCCAGCGGCCGGGGACCGCCAAGGGCGTGGTCTTCCTGACCCTGGAGGACGAGACCGGTATCGCCAACGTGATCGTCTGGAAGACCGTGTTCGAGGCCAACCGCCGGACCGCCATGCAGGCCCGGTTCCTCGCCGTGCGCGGCCGGATCCAGCGGGCCGGCGGGGTGGTCCACCTCGTGGCAGAGGGGTTTCGCGATCTCACCGCCGCCCTGCGCGACCTGCGCGAGGCCGGGATGAAGCTGCCCCCCGAGAACACGGATTTCGGCGTGCCGTCGGACCGGCGGGTCTACCGCAGCCGGGATTTCCACTGACCGCCGCCCCTCGACAGGACCCGCGCCGCGGGTAGAGTGCGGCCATGTCGAGCTTCGCCGTTCCGCGCCTCCTCCTCACCGCCTGCGCGGCCCTGCCGCTGGTCCTGCCCCCTGGTGGGGGCCGCCCGGGCCGACGGCTGCGACGACCTCACCCGCCAGATCGCCGGCGCGATCGGCGGCAAGGTCGGCAAACGCGCCGGCCCCAGCATCGACATCCGCATGGCCGGTCCGATCAAGTTCGACGTGACCTGCCGGGCCGAGCCGATCGTGCAGGCGACCTCCGCCGAGCCGACTCCCTCGGCGACCTTCTTCCGCGACCTCTCGGTGGCCTCCGAGATCCTCGTCGGCCAACCGGCCGCGACCGTCGAGCCGATCATCGCCAACGCCTACCGGACCTCGCTGTCGGAGCGGCGCAAGTCGTTCATCCAGCAGAACGGCTGGTCGGCCTCCTGCTATACCGACCCGGGCAGCACCACGATGCGGACCCTGTGCTCGGTGGGGCGCATCCCGCCGGGATGATCTCGGGCTTGACCCGGCAGGATGCGGGCGGCGCGGTTGATCAGTACTCGATCACGCCGTCGAGGGCGTAGTGCTTCACGGTCTTCCGGTTGGCGATCAGCTCGTCCACCGTCGGCTCGCCCTTGAGGGCGCGGGCGATGGCGAGCTTCGTGGCCTCGTAGTTGGTCCGGTAGAGGTCCTTCTGGTCGAGGTTGTCGTCCTCGGCGCAGCGCTGATCGAGCCAGATCATGATGATCATGCACAGCTCGTCGAGCCCGTCCTTGGGCAGGATGCCCTCGATGATGCAGTCCACGATCGCGTCGCCGGTGGCGGCCTGGACCACGCCGCCGAGGAGCTCGGCATACTCGGCCGTGTGGATCGTGACCTTGGTGGTCATCATCGTGGCGGGGCGCACGAGCTGGTTGAGGTCGCGGACCACGAACATCCGCGTGTGGCCCTGGACCTGCCCCATCATCGACGCGAAGGCCTGGCCGACCGGACCGCGCACCGAGCCGATCAGCACCTCCGGCATGGCGTCGGTGTACTGGCCCTCGGCCGCCAGCACCGTGGCCTCTCCCGTGCGGAACCAGATCTCTTGCATGTTCGAACTCCACCTGATCGGAGCCCGCGGGAGACATCATCGCGCCGCCCGCGTCAATCGATTCAGAGCAGGCCGACTCGGTCGACAATGCCGGCCCTCGCGACGGCGATGGTGACCCCCGACACGGTGTCGACCACCCCCGCGTCGGTGCCCTACACCCCCTATCCCGCCGGCAGGGCGCGGGTGGCGGGCAGGAGAAGTGCGTCCACCGCCGCCATGGCGATGCTGAGAGCGACGAGATCCGGCCAGCGCTGCACGGCCGCTGCCTCTGCGGCGGCCGCCCGCACGAAGGCGCCCGCGAGAGACACGATCTCCAGCCCGGCGACCCCCTCTCGGCCGCCGCGATGGGGCTGCCGATATCGGTATCGGCCCTCATCGCCACGAGTCCGCGATCTGCGGCCTTGAGGTCCGCAGAAAGGCGAGGCAGGGAAGCGCTGGGCACGGCCCGGGAACCGTCCGAAGCAGGGGCCGTTCCGGCGGACGCCTGTGGCGTCTTCACGGGACAGGCGGGAGGAATGTGGGATGGCGGAGAGCACGGATCGAGGCTCGGGCTGGAGCCTTCAGGCGAGCGCCGTACCCGACGGGGTGCGCCTGGAACTCGCCCTCGCCGACCTCGGCGGTGCGCCGGTGACCGCCGCCATCGTACTCGACCGCGCGGAGGCCCGCGCCTTCGCCCGCGCCCTGCTGGCCGCCGCCGGAGATGCGGCGGAACGCACCTTCCCGAAGCCGGGCGCCTGACGCCCGACTAGCGCGGGCCGAGACCCGGATTGCGGCCTGGCAGGCGCGGAACCACCGTGCCGCGCCTCTCGATCGGCGCGTCGCACGCGTAGGCGAATTCGCTCTTCAACGGATCGAACACGGTCTCGCCGGTGATCCGGCAATCCTCCCGCACCGTCTCGTCGAGATAGGCCCGGGCGGCAGTGCGGAAGCGCTTCACCCGGGTCGCGTCCGGCTCCGGATCGATCCGCGCCTCGCTCAGGTTGCAGCCGGCATATTCGCGCAGGGCGTTCGAGACGATCAGCATCCGGCGCTGCTGCCGGTTGTCGTAGACCTCGTAGGGCTCCTTGCAGCCGATCGTCACCACCTGAGGGGTGAGCGCCACGTAGTTCCGCGAGATATAGGAAAACCCGGTGGTGCAGCCGGCGAGGCCGAGGGCGGCGAGGCCGAGGGGCAGCAGAGCTGCGGGTTGTCGCATCCGCGTCATTCCAAGCTGGTCCCGGCCCGCGTCCCGGATCCGCCGCCTCTTCGGCGGGGCACGGGCCAGCATTGAAACGGCTCCGCTTGCGCCGTCAATGCGTTTCTCGACCCGTCCCGTCCGCCGACGCGCCGGATCCACCGCCCGGCTGGGCTGAAGCCGGTCCAAGCGTAGCGGTCCCGCCCTTGCGGAACACTTGCGGAACGTTTAACCTGTTCGTGATTTGTTTCGGAGACCGTCACGTGGCGGTCCGCCAAGCCGCGAGTCCCCCGTCGATGCTCACGCGCAAGCAGCTGGACCTCCTGCGATTCATCCAGAGCCGGATGCAGGAATGCGGTGTCCCGCCGTCCTTCGACGAGATGAAGGACGCCCTCGACCTCAAGTCGAAATCGGGCATCCACAGGCTGATCACGGCCCTTGAGGAGCGCGGCTTCCTGCGGCGCCTGCCGAATCGGGCGCGTGCCATCGAGGTGATCCGCATCCCCGAGAGCCTGACCCAGGCACCCCCGGCTGCGGCTTCGGCCGAGCCCCGCCGGTTCACGCCGAGCGTGGTCGAGGGCGGCAAGTCCAAGCAGCCGTCCGCACCGGCGAGCACGCGGATCCTCGACGAGGCCGGCCGCGCCATCTCGATTCCCGTGATGGGCCGGATCGCGGCCGGCACGCCGGTCTCCGCGATCCAGAACCAGAGTCACGCCATCACCCTGTCGCCGGACTTCGTGGCCGGCGGCGAGCACTACGCCCTGGAGGTGCGCGGCGACTCGATGGTCGAGGCCGGCATCCTCGACGGCGACCTCGTGGTGATCCGCAAGCAGGACACCGCCAACACTGGCGACATCATCGTGGCGCTGATCGACGACGAGGAGGCGACCCTCAAGCGCCTGCGTCGCAGGGGCTCCTCGATCGCCCTGGAAGCCGCCAATCCGGCCTACGAGACCCGCGTGCTCGGGCCTGACCGGGTGCGGATCCAGGGCCGCCTCGTCAGCCTCGTTCGCCGCTACTGAAGCGGCTCGACGGGCGCGTCGCCGGAGACGGCGCCGTTGCCTGACCCATCGGGTTCCGGAGTGGGAGCCGATGCGCCGTTTTCCGCCGCGCGGGATCCGTCCGACTCGGCGGTGACGGGTTGCCGTGGTCCCGGCTTGCGTGCCGCTCCAGGCCGCCAGGGTACGGCGCGGCCGTCGGTATGGGTGTATCGGGTGGCGAAACCGTCGCCCTCGGCCCGGAGGGCGACCGCTCCGTGGGCGGCGAGGACGCGCCGGTCGATCACCAGCGGGCGCGTGCAGGTCGGGGGCGCCACGAGGCCGGTGATCACCACCGCGGCGCGGGCGCAATCCTCCGGGAAGGCGCGCCGATCTCTGACGAGGGCCACCGCCTGGCCATCCGGCAGGCGCGCGGTGCAGCCGAGGTGGTCGCAGCGGCCGCTGCCCTGCGGGGTGATCAGCGTTGCAGGCCGCCGTCCGTCGCCGTCCGCCTTCAGCCATTGCTCCAGGACGAAGCCGGAGGGGAGGCCCAGCGCCGTGAGGCGTCCGTCCGCTCCCCGGACCGCGGCCCCCGCGCCCTGTCGGTCGACGTAGACGTCGTAACGATCCGGCCTGGCCGCGAGGACGAGGCCGGCGAGGGCGGGCGCCAGGGCGAGCCAGCGCAGGCGCGAGGCCGGGAGCGTCGCCAGCAGCAGGCCGAGGGTCAGCAGGATCAGCGCCGACGTGCCGAAGGCCGGCAGGACGACGATCGCCCGGTCGAACCCGGCGATCCAGTCGGAGACGACGAGCATGCCCCCGACCGCCTGACCCATCAGCCACCAGATCGGCCGGTCCAGGGCGAAGGGATAGGCCAGGATCCCGATCACCGCCGACGGCATCACCACCAGGGAGACCAGCGGCAGGGTCAGAGCGTTGCCGACGAGCCCGAAGGGCTGGACCGTCTGGAAATGATAGGTGGCGAAGGGTGCGGTCGCGATCTGGGCCACGAGGGTCGTGGCCAGGGTCCCGGTCACCGCCGAGAGACCGGTGCCGACGAGCCGTCCGAGCCGCCCCGCCCCGGGGCGCACGAACAGCCGCCCGTCGATCAGCCGGGCGCAGGCGATGAGCCCGGCCACGGCGCCGAACGACATCTGGAAGCTCGGGCCGAGCAGGCCCTCGGGCTCCCGGGCGAGGGCGATCAGGGCGGCCAGCGCGAGGTTGCGCATCGACAAGGCCGGCCTGTCCGCCAGGATCGCGCCCAGCATGATCAGGGTCATGATCAGGGAGCGCTCGGCGGCGATGTCCCAGCCCGAGAAGGCGCAGTAGGCGGTGACCCCGACCATGGCGAAGCCGGCGGCGATTTTCTTGATCGGCCAGACCAGCGCGCAGTACGGCACCGCCGCGAGGGCCGCCCGGACCAGCCAGAAGACCACGCCGGCGGCCAGCACCATGTGGAGCCCCGAGATCGACACCACGTGGTAGATGCCGGCAGCGCGGAGCGCGTCGTTGGTCGCCGGCCCGATCAGTCCCCGCTTGCCCGTTACAAGAGCCGCCGCCACCGCGCCCGCTTGTCCCCCTGCGGCCTGCGCGATCCGGCGGGTCAGCGCGTTGCGGGCCTCGTCCAGCAGAGCGGCGAGGCGCAGGCTCAGGGGCGGCGGCTCGGTCGGCGCCCGGATCGCGACCGCGCCGACCAGCGAGCCCACCGCGCCGAGGCCCTGGAAATACGCGTCCCGGGCGAAGTCGTAGCCGCCCGGCCGGGCAGCCTCCGGCGGCGGCAGCAGCCGGGCGGTGGCGGCGACGACGTCCCCGGGGCGCGGGATCGGGGTCTTGCGGAACGAGACCCGCACCCGCACCGGCCGCGACTCGGGCGCGAGCCCCGCGAAGGATTCCACGCGGATGATCAGCCGCGCGCCGACGTCCCGCTCGTCGAGCGCCTCGACCATCCCGACCAGCGGGCCGATGGTGGTGCGGGTGAGGATCGGGGCGGCGACCTGCGCGACCCGCCAGGTGGCCGCCGCGAAACCGAGGAACCCGGCCGCCACGCCCAGGGCCAGCGCCAGGGCCGCCGGCCGCGCCCCCAGGGTCGGGGTCGGCGCCAGGGCGAGACCCGCGCCGATCAGGGGCGCGGCCAGGAGTGGCGTGCCATCCGCCGCCACGAAGTAGACGAGGATCCCGGCCCCGAACGCCACGGCCAGCCAGGGGAACAGCCGGCGCTGTTCGGCCTCCCGGACGAGGCCCTCGGCCACCCAGCGGCGGACTGCGGGGAGAGCGGGCACGCGCGGGCCGGCCAGCGCCACAGCGCCACCCGCGAGCCTCGCGCCGATCCGTCGCATTGCCGCCGCCCCGCACCGCGCGACCTGTCGTCGGCGGCCGGGCGATTCCCGGGGCGATTCTTAACCCATCCGCAGGCCCGTGCTACAGCCGGCGCTTCGTGCTACGGGCGCCGTGTCGAGACCCATCGACACGCTTTCCGCCGCCCCGCCTCCACCCCCTGGCGCCTCGCCCCCGAACCTATCGGACCGATGTCCTCAGCCGTCGTCACGCGCTTCGCGCCCTCGCCCACCGGTTACCTCCATATCGGCGGAGCCCGCACGGCGTTGTTCAATTGGCTCTACGCCCGCCACACCGGCGGCCGGATGCTGCTGCGGATCGAGGACACCGACCGGGAGCGCTCGACCAAGGGCGCAATCGACGCGATCCTCGACGGCCTGTCCTGGCTCGGCCTCGACTGGGACGGCGACGTGGTCTTCCAGTTCGCCCGGGCCGAGCGCCACCGCGCCGTAGCCGAGGAGCTGCTCGCCGCGGGCCGCGCCTACCATTGCTACGCCACCGCCGAGGAACTGGCGCAGATGCGCGAGACCGCCCGCGCCGAGGGCCGCGCGCCCCGGTACGACGGGCGCTGGCGCGACCGGGACCCGTCCGAGGCCCCCGCCGGGGTCAAGCCGGTGATCCGCCTGCGCGCGCCCCTCACGGGTGAGACCGTGGTCGACGACGCCGTCCAGGGTCGCGTCACCTGGGCCAACAAGGACCTCGACGACCTCGTGCTCCTCCGCTCGGACGGCACGCCGACCTACATGCTCGCCGTCGTGGTGGACGACCACGACATGGGCGTCACGCAGATCATCCGCGGCGACGACCACCTCACCAACGCCGCGCGCCAGACCCAGATCTTTTCCGCCCTCGGCTGGGAGGTCCCGAAGATGGCGCACATCCCCCTGATCCACGGGGCCGACGGAGCCAAGCTCTCGAAGCGCCATGGCGCCCTCGGCGTCGAGGCCTATCGCGACCTCGGCTACCTGCCGGCGGCCCTGCGCAACTACCTCGTCCGCCTCGGTTGGAGCCACGGCGACCAGGAGGTCTTCTCCACCGAGGAGATGGTCGCGGCCTTCGATCTCGGGTCGGTCGGGCGCTCGGCGGCGCGGTTCGACTTCGCCAAGCTCGCCAACCTCAACGGCCTCTACATCCGCACCAGCGCGGATGCCGACCTCGTGGCGGCGATCGAGACCATCCTGCCGAATGTCGGCCCCGCGCGCGGCCTGTCGGCGCCGCTCCGGCCGGACCTGAAGGACAAGCTGACCGAGGCCATGCCGGGTCTGAAGGAGCGGGCCAAGACGCTGATCGAACTCCTCGACAGCGCCTATTACCTGTACGCGCAACGCCCCCTGGCATTGGACGAGAAGGCCGGCGCCCTCCTCTCCGACGAGGGCCGCGCCCGCCTCGCGGGTGTTCGCCCGGCGCTCGAGGCGCTGACAGACTGGAACGCGGCCTCGACCGAGGGCGCCGTACGCCTTTACGCCGAGACGGCCGGATGCAAGCTCGGGCAGGTGGCTCAACCCTTGCGCGCCGCGCTCACGGGCCGCACCACCTCCCCGCCCCTGTTCGACGTGATGGCGGTGCTGGGTCGGGACGAGACCCTGGCCCGGCTCGGCGATCAGGTGCCGCAGGGCTGAGACGGCCGGGCGCAGCCGGGAGCCCACCGCCCGGCCCGGATTTCGCTTGGCGGAATATGCTTGGCGTCGGGGTCGGGTTGTCATCGACCCCGTTGCTGCTGCAGTGCCGTTTGGGTAACCCATGCCAGTGAGCACCCGCAGCATAATGCGTGGTGCTCAGGCCCCCGGGACCGGCTCGGGCAGCCCGAGGCCGGCATCCGCCACGTCGCCAGAGAAGGGTCCACGATCCATGAGCGCACCCAGCACCATCACCGTGGACGGCAAGTCGGTCGAGCTGCCGGTCAAATCCGGCACGATCGGGCCGGACGTGATCGATATCGGCAAGCTCTACGCCCAGACCGGCGCCTTCACCTTCGACCCGGGCTTCACCTCGACGGCCTCGTGCGAATCGAAGATTACCTACATCGACGGCGACGAGGGCGTGCTGCTCTACCGCGGCTACCCGATCGAGCAGCTCGCCGAGAAGGGCGACTTCCTCGAGACCTGCTACCTGATGCTGTTCGGCGCCCTGCCGACCGCCGCCCAGAAGGCCGATTTCGACTACCGGGTCACGCGCCACACCATGGTGCACGACCAGATGAACCGGTTCTTCACCGGCTTCCGCCGCGACGCGCACCCGATGGCCGTGATGGTCGCCTCCGTGGGCGCGCTCTCGGCCTTCTACCACGACTCGACTGACATCACCGATGAGAGCCAGCGGCTGATCGCGTCGATCCGCATGATCGCCAAGATGCCGACGCTCGCCGCGATGGCCTACAAGTACTCGATCGGCCAGCCGTTCGTGTACCCGAAGAACGACCTCGACTACACCTCGAACTTTCTGCGCATGTGCTACGCGGTGCCGTGCGAGGATTACGAGGTGAACCCGGTCTTCGCCCGGGCGCTCGACAAGATCTTCATCCTGCACGCCGACCACGAGCAGAACGCCTCGACCTCGACGGTGCGGCTCGCGGGCTCCTCCGGCGCGAACCCCTTCGCCTGCATCGCGGCCGGCATCGCCTGCCTGTGGGGGCCGGCCCATGGCGGCGCCAACGAGGCGGCCCTCAAGATGCTGATGGAGATCGGCACCCCCGAGAACGTCAGCAAGTACGTCGCCAAGGCCAAGGACAAGAACGACCCATTCCGCCTGATGGGCTTCGGCCACCGGGTCTACAAGAACTACGACCCGCGCGCCCGGATCATGCAGCACACCACCCACCAGGTGCTGAAGGAACTCGGCAAGACCGACGATCCGCTGCTGCACGTCGCCATGGAGCTGGAGCAGATCGCCCTCAAGGACGAGTACTTCATCGAGAAGAAGCTCTACCCGAACATCGATTTCTACTCGGGCATCACCCTCAAGGCGATGGGCTTCCCCACCGACATGTTCACGGTGCTGTTCGCGGTGGCCCGCACGGTGGGCTGGATCGCCCAGTGGGCCGAGATGATCGAGGATCCGTCGCAGAAGATCGGCCGCCCGCGCCAGCTCTACGTGGGTCCGGCCCAGCGCGACTACGTGCCCGTCGACCAGCGCGGCTGAGGCGGGACCTGTCCCGGGACGCGACCCAGGACGCGACCATGGGGGCGGCCGAGAGGCCGCCCTTCGCGTTCGTGGAGACTGCGGACGGGATCGACCTCCGTCTCTTCTGCCGGACGCCGTACGACTGGGCGGCGATGCACGCCTTCCTGGCCAAGCGCGCGATCCCGGGTGTCGAGACGACCGATCCCGGCGGTTCGACCTACGCCCGGACCGTCCGCGTCGCCGGCCGGCCCGGCTTCCTGACGATGCGGCCCGGCGATGGCTTCCTGCACGCGGAATTCCGCGGCGTCGAGGCCGCCGACGCCCCGGCGATGGCCGGACGTCTGCGCCGTCTGTTCGACTGCGATGCCGAGCCGGCCGCCATCGCCGCGTGTCTCGCCCGGGATCCGGTCCTGCACCCCCTCGTGACGGCCCGGCCCGGGCTGCGCCTGCCGGGCGCCTGGGATCCGTTCGAGACCGGCTGCCGGGCGATCCTCGGCCAGCAGGTCTCGGTCTCCGCCGCGATCGGGCTGGCGGGCAGGCTCGTGGCGGCGTTCGGGACGCGGCTGCCGGATCCGGTCGGCGCCCTGACCCACGTCTTCCCCACGCCGGCGGATCTGGTCGAGGCGGATATCGCCCTGGCGCTCAACATGCCGCGCGCCCGCGGCGCGGCGATCCGGGCGCTCGCGGCGGCGGCGATGGCCGACCCGGACCTGTTCGGCCCGGCGGAGTCCCTGGAGGCTGCCGTCCTGCGACTCACCGCGATCCGCGGGATCGGGCCGTGGACGGCGCAGTACATCGCCATGCGGGCGCTCAAGCTGCCGGACGCCCTGCCGGTGGGCGATGTCGGCCTGATGCGGGCGCTGGAGGACGGCACCGGGCGGCCCAGCCCGGCGGCGCTCCTGGCACGGGCCGAGGCGTGGCGGCCGTATCGGGCCTACGCGGCGCAGCACCTCTGGGCGGCGGACGAGGCGGCTGTGAAGGGGCGGTGACCGCCTTCCATGACGTCAGCGCCATCGTCCTAGCGAGCGGAGCGAAGCAATTCAGTCGGCACGGCGCTGACGGTGGTCGCGCTGCCCTGGGTCACTTCGCTGCGCTCGTGATGACGGGGGGCTCGCTCGCGCCGGCGCTGACCACTCCGCTCGTTTGCGGGGTCATAGACGGGGCCACCCATCGGGCATGCGGCACGCACCGCGGACCCTTTGCCCATGAGACGACAGTTCAGTTCCTTCTCTTGGTCGCGGTGCCACTTGGCGGCGGCGTTCTGGCCTTTGGCGCGCTCTCGCTCGATCTGCGTGTGCGTCCGGCCGTGTGCCGGATGAGACGCGGGTCTTCTCTCCCGTGCGGGAGAGGAACAGGGTGAGGGGCGAGAACTCATCCGATAGGGCGCAACCCGAACGCGCGTCGATGGTGAAGCTCGATTCTGATCCTTCTCGCCCCTCACCCCAACCCTCTCCCGAACGGGAGAGGAAGCTTGTCGCGCCTTTCCGAACGGACGTGTATCTCCGACTTCTTCCAGCAGGCCCCGCTTCAGCGCCCGAACCGCTCGAACTTCGGGAAGCTGCGCGCCATCATCAGCCCGACTTCGGCCCGGTGGCCGAGCCACTTCTCCAGCACCGACGTGTTGGCGAGACGCCCCTCCGGCGAGCCGTCCTGCCAGGGCAGGCCGTCCGCCAGCTTGAACACGTGCGCGTCCTGGAGCCGGCCGCTGCGGCAGCGCTGGAGCCGCACGCCCTTGCCGCGGGCGAGTTCAGCCACCTCGGAGACCGGGAAGACCAGCAGCAGCTTCTCCGTATTGACCACCGCGACGTGGTCGCCCTCGGCCGGCACCAGCACGGCCGCGGTGGCGTCCCCGTCGAGGCCGAGCACGCTCTTGCCCTTCCGGGTGTTGGCGACCAGCGCGTCGGCGGGCGCCACGAAGCCGCGGCCGTCCGAGCCCACGATGAGCAGCTTGGTCTCCGGCCGGTAGGGCAGAGCCGCCACGATCTCGGTGCCGTCGTCGAGGTCGGCCATCAGGCGCACCGGGTCGCCGAAGCCGCGGCCGCCCGGCAGCTTCGAGGCCTCCAGCGTAAACACCTTGCCGTTCGTCGCGAGCAGCAGGATTTTTGGGTCGTCTCGGTCGGGAAGGCGATCTTCAGGGTGTCGTCGCCCTTGAACGCCAACCCCGAGAGGTCGGCCACGTGGCCCTTCAGCGCCCGGATCCAGCCCTTGGTGGAGACGATCACGGTGATCGGCTCGCGCTCGACGAGAGCCGCGGTGAAGTCGATGCCGCCGACATCGGGCGGGCTCGCCAGCGTCGTGCGGCGCCGGCCCAGCTTGGTCTCGGGTCCGAAGGTCTTCTTCACCGCGCGGATCTGCGCCTGGATCGTCTTCCACTGCGCCGGCTCGGAGGCGAGCAGGGCGTCGATCTCGGCCTTCTCGGCGGTGAGCGCGTCGAATTCGCGCTTCAGCTCCATCTCCTCCAGCTTGCGCAGAGAGCGCAGGCGGGTGTCGAGGATGGCGTTGGCCTGGATTTCGGTGAGTTCGAAGCGGGCCATGAGGGCGGCCTTGGGCTCGTCCTCCTCGCGGATGATGCGGATCACCTCGTCGAGGTCGAGGTAGACGATCAGCAACCCGCCCAGGATCTCCAGGCGGCGGTCGATCTGGCCGAGGCGGTAGCGCGAGCGGCGCTGCAGCACCACGCGGCGATGGTCGACCCATTCCCGCAGGCACTCGACGAGCCCGATCACCTTCGGCACGAGGCCGCCAACCAGGACGTTGAGGTTGAGCGGAATGCGCGCTTCCAGCTCGGTGAGCCGGAACAACGATTCCATCAGGATCACCGGATCCACCGTGCGCGAGCGCGGCTCCAGCACGACGCGCACGTCCTCGGCCGATTCGTCCCGCACGTCCGCCAGGAGCGGCAGCTTCTTCTCCTGCAGCAGCTCGGCCATCTTCTCGATGAGTCGGCCCTTCGGGATGCCGTAGGAGATCTCGGTGACGACGATGTTCCAGGTCCCGCGGCCGAGATCCTCCTTGTGCCACCGGGCGCGGACCCGGAAGGCGCCGCGGCCGGTCCGGTAGGCCTCGGCGATGGACTCGGCCGAGTCGACCAGGATGCCGCCGGTGGGAAAGTCCGGACCCTGCACGAACCTGGCGAGATGCGCCGATGTCGCCTCGGGGTGGTTGATCAGGTAGAGCGCCGCGTCGCACAGCTCGGCGGCGTTGTGCGGCGGGATCGAGGTCGCCATGCCGACCGCGATGCCCTGGCTGCCGTTGGCCAGCAGATTGGGGAAGGCCGCCGGCAGGACGATCGGCTCCTCCTTCTCGCCGTTGTAGGAGGGCCGGAAATCGACCGTGTCCTCGTCGATCCCGTCGAGGAGCAGCCGGGCGACCTCGGTGAGCCGCGCCTCGGTGTACCGGTAGGCGGCCGGGCCATCGCCGTCGATGTTGCCGAAATTGCCCTGGCCGTCGACCAGCGGGTAGCGCTGGGCGAAATCCTGGGAGAGCCGCACCAGGGCGTCGTAGATCGCCTGGTCGCCGTGGGGGTGGAAGTCGCCCATCACGTCGCCGACGATCTTGGCGCATTTCTTATGCGCGGTATTCGGGTCGAGGCGCAGCAGCCGCATGCCGTACAGGATGCGCCGATGCACGGGCTTCAGCCCGTCGCGGGCGTCCGGCAGCGCCCGGTGCATGATCGTCGAGAGCGCGTAGGCGAGGTAGCGCTCCTCCAGCGCCGATTTCAGCTCGACGCTCTCGATCCCGTCGCCGGACGGCGGCTCGAAGGGCTGGCCCATGACGGCTCCTCAAACTCTCAATCGTCTCTGCCCGCGCGCCTGTCCGTCCGGTGCCGCGAAGCGGTGCCCGGAATCCAGACGCGTCGTCTCCGCCGGGCGAGGCTCCTCGCATCCGACGCTGCGGCGACTCTGGATTCCGGGCTCGCCCGCGGCACCCGGAGCGGCGGTTGAGAACAGAAAGCGAACATTACTCGGCCTCGCGACCGAGCGCAACGAATCGCGCCCGCTCCTCGGGAGGCCCGAGGCCGCGGGGCGCCCAGACGTGCCGGTCCAGGAAGTACCCCGTCAAGGTAAACCCTTGCGCAACGCCGTCGGGGCCGGGGGGCCGCCCGCATGCAGGAAGGTCGGGAGCGCCAGCAGGCGATCCCGGTAGGGCTCGCCCGCCGAGGCGCTCACGGCCCGGCCGCTCTTTGGCGACACGTAGGCCAGGGCATCGTTGTCGCCGGTGGCCGCGCACGCGGTCAGGTCGAGGCCGAAGCCGAGTTCCGACAGGATCGCCAACTCGAAGCGCACCATCAGGGGCGGCGCGATCGTCGGGTCGTCGAGGTGGGCGACCAGGATCCCGGCCGCCGCGTAGAGGCCCGGGTGGGGATCGCGCTCGGGCAGGAGCCGCAGCAGGGCCGCCATGTGGCCCAGGCCGTAGAGGGCGAGGCTCGACCCGATCATCCGCGAGACCTGCGACTCGAGGGGCTCCACCCCGTAGGACCCGAGGCCCTCGTCGAGGCGCGCCCGCCACGTCAGCCGGACCCGGTTGCCGGGCTGCAGCACCGGCTGCATCCGGCGCGAGCGCCCGCCATGCACGAGGCCGAGATGGCGGCCGTGGTTCTCGGTCATCGCCTCGAGGATGACGCCGGTCTCCCCGTGCCGGCGCAGGCCGAGCACCAGGGCGTCGTCGGTCCATTGCATCGCGGGTCGCGTCACGCGGTGAGAGGGGTACGGCGCGCGACGGACGCGTTCCGCTCATCCGCCCCATATAGGAAAACGCGCGGTCCGGCGCTGCCCGCGCGCATTGTCCAGCTCCGGGCAGCCTTGGCGGCGTAGGCATCGCCGATGCCGACCCGCGCCGCCCTCGCCGCCTTCCTGATCCTGATCGCCGCGGGGACGCAGGCCGCGCCGCGGGCACCGAAGCCGGTGGCCGAGGACGCGCCCTCCCCGGCCCTCCTCCAGCGGATCGCCGCCCTGGCGCTGAGGCAGGTCGCCTTCGGCTCGGTCTCGCTGCTGCCGGTGCGGTTCGAGGGTAGCCGGATCGCCGGGCCGATCTCGGATGGCGGCCGGGTGATCTACTGCGTGTCGGGCCGGATGTACGGCCGCACCTTCGGCAAGCCCGAGCGGCCGAAGGCGGTGATGCGCTACACGGCCGACCGGCTGGAGGTAATCGACGACGACGAGGTCTGCACCGGCCATCGCAGCCGGCCCTTCCCCGAACTGGATGCGATGGGCAACAAGCCGTGACGGATCCGCGTTGACGCGCCATGCCCCCCGATGCCACCCGCGCCCTCGACCTCAGCCTCGACCTGATCGCCCGTGCCCATTCCGAGCCGGTGCCCGACGATCCGAGCGCCCTCGCCGTGCTCAGCGACGCGGAACTGCGTCCGGGGCTCGACGCGATCATCGCCGGGCGCGAGGGCCGCGACCTCTGGGTCTTCGCCTACGGCTCGCTGATGTGGAATCCGGAATTCGCGGTCGTCGAGCGCCGGATCGGCACCGTGCGCGGCTTCCACCGCCGGTTCTGCTTGCTCCAGCGCCGGTTCCGCGGCACCCCGGAGCGGCCGGGCTTCGTCCTGGCGCTGGACCGCGGCGGCCTGTGCCGGGGCGTCGCCTTCCGCCTGCCCGGCATGGAGATCCGCGAGACGCTGATGCCGGTCTGGCGACGGGAGATGCGCGGCCGGGGCTACGTCGCCCGTTGGCTCCCGGTCGCCACCGAGGCCGGGACCGTATCGGCGCT
The DNA here is from genome assembly GCA_050632685.1 of Methylobacterium phyllosphaerae. Taxonomy (GTDB): domain Bacteria; phylum Pseudomonadota; class Alphaproteobacteria; order Rhizobiales; family Beijerinckiaceae; genus Methylobacterium; species Methylobacterium phyllosphaerae_A. The sequence goes on along the minus strand of JBOEFT010000001.1, from coordinate 3,389,323 downwards.
GACCTTCCTGGCCAACCGCGCCAGCGACCGCTACGCCGGCCGCCTTTCGGACACCGAGATCGCGGAAAAATCGCCGCCGCCTGTGGGCACAAGGGGCCGAGCGCGGAATACCTGTTCCGGACCGTGGAGGCCTGCGAGCGCCTCGGCATCCGCGACCGCCACCTCTGGAATCTCCAGGCCTTGGTGGCCGAGCGGCTCCGCGTCTGCATGCCCGCGGTGTGAGCCTCAGGTCCAGGCGCGCTTCATCACCACCGCGACGCGACCGCCCGCATGCTCGGCATCGGGGTTGCGCGGCTCCCGGATACCGGGGGCGCGGCCGGTGGTGACGTAGACCAGGAGAGTGAGGGCGAGCAGGATCTTCGTGCGCATGGCGACGCTCAAGCTTGAGCGCCGGTGCATAGGATCGATCGCTTTTTAAGAAGTTGCTGCGGTGCACACGGGTGGACTTGCAGCCGGATTCCTGCGGGCGTGGTGAAGGAAGGGTTGCGGGCCGGCCCCGATCGTCTATGCCGCCGGCCCGGGATGTCCACAGGCGGAGGATGTGAGATGCGGCTCCGGATCGGCGTGGCCCTGGCGGTCGTCGGCATCGCCGCCGTGGCGCTCCTGGCGGGGCCGCTGAGCCGTGGCGACAGGCTGTCCGACATCCTCACCGGGCAGACGCCGCTGCTCGCCGGCAGCGCCCGGGCGCCCGGTGGCAGCGCGACCCTCATGGGCACCGCCGAGCTGGAGACGGATCGGCGCCCGGCGACCCTGCGCCTCGCCTGCGATCCGGGCGGGACCGGGCTTTCGGCGGCGCTGACGGTACCGCGCTTCGCCGAGCTGGCGCCGCGCTTCGACTTCGCCGGGCTCGCAGGCTCCGGCAGCGAGACCCCCCTCACCGGCATCCTGGTTTCCAGCGCCGGCAGCGTGCGCTCGGTGCGGATCCCGGTTCAGGGCGCGGCGACCGGGGCGGAGGCGGGCTATACCCTGACGGTGACGGGCGCCCGCCGTGGCGACGATCCCCTGCGCGGGCTCGCCCAGGCGCTCAGCCAGCCCGGCGCCAAGCTCACCTGGACGCAGGCGAGCCCACGCTCCGGCGATCCGGCCCTGACCGCGACGGCCACGGTGGCGGAGGCCGACGCCGCCGCGCTGAAAACCGCCCTCGCCGGCTGCCTCGCGGCGCCGTTCTAGCTCACCTCCACCTGAACCACCCCCGGCACGGTCCGGAGCTGGCCGGCCAGCGTCGGCGTCGCCTGGAACTTGCCGGGCAGCCGGATCTCCACCTCGCGGCTGCCGCCGTCGAGCTTGAGGATCAGCGAGACCTCGCTCTCCCCGCGCATCGACAGACGCTGCTGCACGGGCGCGACGCCGCGCGGGTCACTCAGGTGGATGCGGATCCCCTTCTGGTGGCGGGCCACCGCCTGGTCGAGGGGCTCCGCGGTGAGGATGCGGGCGCGCACGTCCTCGCCCTCCAGGTTCGCCTGGAGCTGGAGCACCAGCGGGCGGCCCGGCTCCAAGATGTCGCGGTACTGGCCGAGGCCCTCGGAGAAGATGATCGCCTCGAAATGGGCGGTCCGGTCCGAGAGAGTGACGATGCCCATCTTGTTGCCGGTCTTGGTGCGCCGCTCCGCCCGGTCGAGCACGGAGGCCGCAACCCGGCCGACGCTGGACGTCCCGGCCCGCACCGCGCGGCAGAAATCGGTCCAGCTCTGCACCCGCAGCTTGTCGAGGAGGTCGCCGTACTCGTCGAGGGGATGGCCGGAGATGAAGAACCCGATCGCCGCGTATTCCCGCTTCAGCGTGTCGGCCATCGGCCAGATCTCGTGCGGGGGATCCGCAGGGACACGTCGTCCGCCACCACGCCGCCGAACATGTCGGTGACGCCGGCGGACTCGGCTTCGGCAGCGCTGGCGGCGAGCTTCATCATCGGCTCCACCGCCGCGAAGGCCCGCGCCCGGTCGGGCTCGATGCAGTCGAGCGCCCCGGCCTGGACGAGGCTCTCCAGGGTGCGCTTGTTGATCTGCCGCGGGTTGAGGCGCCGGGCGAGGCAGGCGAGGTCCTTGAACGGCCGGTCGCCCCGGGCCTCCACCAGCGCCCGCACCGCTTCGCGGCCGACGCCCTTGATGGCCGCGAGCGCGTAGAAGATCTTGCCGTCGCGGACCTCGAAAACCTCGCCGGAGGTGTTGATCGAGGGCGGCACCACCGTGATCTTGAGGCGCTGCGCGTCCTGTCGGAATTCGGCGAGCTTGTCGGTGTTGTCGATGTCGAGGGTCATGGCGGCCGCCAGGAACTCGACCGGATAGTTCGCCTTCAGGTAGGCGGTCTGGTAGGTGAGCAGCGCGTAGGCCGCGGCGTGGCTCTTGTTGAAGCCGTAATCGGCGAACTTGGCGAGCAGGTCGAAGATCTCGTTGGCCTTGGCCTTGGTCAGGCCGCGCTCGGTGCAGCCCTTCAGGAACCGGTCGCGCTGCGCGTCCATCTCGGCGCGGATCTTCTTGCCCATGGCGCGCCGGAGCATGTCGGCCTCGCCGAGCAGAGTAGCCGGCGAGGACCTTGGCGATCTCCATCACCTGTTCCTGGTAGACGATGATGCCGAAGGTCTCCTTCAGCATCGGCTCCAGCTTCGGATCCGGGTACCAGGACGCCTCGTTGCCGGCGTCGCGGCCGAGCTTGCGCTCGCAGTAGACCGGGATGTTGGCCATCGGGCCCGGCCGGTAGAGGGCCACCAGGGCGATGATGTCCTCCAGCCGGTCCGCCTGCATCTCGCAGAGCGCCTTGCGCATGCCGGCCGATTCCACCTGGAACACGCCGACCGTCTCGCCCCGGCCCATCGGCCCGTAGGTGTTCGGGTCGTCGAGCGGCAGCGAGGCGAGGTCGATGTCGATGCCGCGCGCCTTCAGGAGATCCGTGCAGCACCGCAGCATGGTGAGGGTCTTGAGGCCCAGGAAGTCGAACTTCACCAGCCCGGCCTGCTCGACCCACTTCATGTTGAACTGGGTGACCCGCATGCCGGTCTTGGGGTCTCGGTAGAGCGGGACCAGCTCCTCCAGGGGCCGGTCGCCGATCACCACGCCGGCCGCGTGGGTCGAGGCGTGGCGGTGCAGGCCCTCTAGCTTCTTGGAGATATCGATGAGCCGGCCTACGATCGGCTCCTCCTCCATCGCCTGCTGCAGCTTCGGCTCGCCCTCGATCGCCTGGGCGAGCGTCACGGGGTTGGCCGGGTTCTGCGGCACGAGCTTGGTCAGCTTGTCGACCTGGCCGTAGGGCATCTCCAGCACGCGGCCGACGTCGCGCAGCACGCCGCGGGCGAGCAGAGTGCCGAAGGTGATGATCTGCCCGACCTGCCCCTCGCCGTAGCGCTGCTGCACGTAGCGGATCACGCGCTCGCGGCCCTCGACGCAGAAGTCGATGTCGAAATCCGGCATCGAGACGCGCTCGGGGTTGAGGAAGCGCTCGAACAGCAGGCCGAACCGCAGGGGGTCGAGGTCGGTGATCAGCAGCGACCACGCCACCAGCGAGCCGGCACCCGAGCCGCGGCCCGGACCCACCGGGATGTCGTGGTCCTTGGCCCACTTGATGAAGTCCGAGACGATCAGGAAGTAGCCCGGGAACTTCATCGACACGATGACGTCGAGTTCGAAGGCGAGGCGCTTGCGGTAATCCTCCTCCGAGAAGCCCGGCGCCGTGCCGTGCTGCTTGAGGCGCAGCTCCAGCCCGGCCTCGGCCTGCCGGCGCAGCTCCGTCGGCTCGTCGGCCGAGACCGCCTGCACCCCCGTCTCGGCGGCCTCCGCCAGAGCCTCGGCCATGGGCGGCGTCTCCCCCGCCGCCACGGCACCGAAATTCGGCAGGATCGGCTTGCGGGTCCGCGCCCGCACGGCGCAGCGCATGGCGATCTCAACCGTGGCCTGGAGCGCGTCCGGCAGGTCGCGGAACAGCTCGGCCATCTCGGCTCGGGTCTTGAAGGCGTGGCTCGGCGTCACGCGGCGGCGGCGCTCGTCGGAGACGATGCGTCCCTCCGCGATGGCGAGCAGGGCATCGTGGGCGTCGTAATCGTCCGGCTTGGCGAAGTAGGGCTCGTTGGTCGCCACGATCCCGAGGCCATGGCGGCCGGCGAGGTCGAGGAGCGCCGTCTCAATCCGCCCCTCCTCGGGCTGGCCGTGGCGCTGTAGCTCGACATAGAGCCGGTCCTCGCCGAAGGCCTCCTTCAGGCTCCTGAGGCGGGCGAGGGCCAACTCGGGCCGCCCGGCCCAGAACGCCGCGTCGAGGGGGCCGGACAGGCCGCCCGTGAGGGCGATGAGACCCTCCGAGGCCCCGACGAGGGCCGCCGCGTCCAGGCGCGGCGCCTCGCCGAGCGCCGTATCGAAATAGGCGCGGCTCGCCAGTCGCAGCAGGTTGGCGTAGCCGGCCTCGTCCTGGGCGAGGAGCACGATGCCGTGGCTCGTCGGCGCCTGCCGCTGGTGCGGATCGGCGGCCTCGAACGCCACCGAAAGCTGCACCCCGGCGATCGGCTGGACGCCCTCGCCCGCCGCCTTCTCGGAGAATTCCAGCGCCCCGAACAGGTTGTTGGTGTCGGTGAGCGCCAGGGCCGGCTGCCGGTCGGCCACCGCAGCCTTGATCAGGGACCCGACCTTCAGCGCCCCTTCGAGCAATGAATAGGACGAGTGGACATGGAGGTGGACGAATCCGACCTCCTTGAGCTGGCGTGGCATGGCCGACCTTGTTCAGGGGTCGGGCAGCATCCCCGCTCGCCGGCTCCAAGTCGACGTGTGCCGGGCTACTGAAGCACGATATCCACCGGTCGTGCCCCGGAAGCACCAGTTCGGGCCTGGCCTGTGGATGATAGACCGTGCCGCGGCGATCGCCTGTGTATAACCCGCTTCTTGCAGGAACCTGGGATGTTTTGGAAAAATCCGGCTAACGAACCGGTGCCAAGGCTATCGCCCAGGCGCCGACCGCCGCGAACAACAGCCCGAATGCCATGAACTCGACCATTCCGGTCAGAACCATTCGCTTCAGCATCGTCGTACCTCCCGCGTTCAAGTCCCAGTATGTTCATGTTTTGTTCCATAGCTAGAGGCGGCGCGCAACAATTCCGGCGTGTCTATTGGTTACGGTAAAAAGTGTCTTGATGCGGATCGGGCGTGCTGGCATGCCCTCGCGCCGAGACGGACTCGTCATCTGATCGGGGGTTCGAAGGAGCAAGCCATTCCCGCGCACCGGACGGTCGAACGGTTCGACGTCGCCCTCGTGGCCGTCGGCACCACGGCGACGTGCTGCCGTTCATCGCGCTGGGTCACGAGTTGTTGAAGCGCGGTCACGGCGTCTCGCTGGCGGCCCCGGCTCCGTTCGAGGCGATGGCCCGCCGGGCCGGCCTCGCCTTCCAGCCCCTGGGCACGGTGGCGGATTACGAGGCGGTGATCCGCCAGCCGGATCTGTGGCACCCGCAACAGGGCTTCCGGCCGATGTTCGACTACGCCCTTCAGGTCGCCGAGGCGGCCTGCCTGTGGCTCGGGGCGACCCGGGGACGGGGCGTCGACCTCCGTGTGGTCGCCTCGCCGCTCGGATGGGGGCGCGGCTCGCGCAGGATCTCTACGACCTCCCGACCGCGACCCTGCACGTCATGCCGTTCCTGATCGAGAGCCGGTACGATCCGCCGCGCTTGCCGGGCCTGCCGCTGCCACGGTTCCTGCCGGCGTCCCTGCGGGCCTACGTGAATCTCGGCGTCGATCAGGTCGTGGTCGGTCCGTTCGCGCTGCCGCCGCTCAACGCCCTGCGCGCGCGTCTGGGCCTCGACCCGGTCTACCGGCTGCGGCACTGGTGGAACAGCCCGACCGGCATGCTCCTCATGTTCCCGGACTGGTACGCCGCGCGGCAGGCCGATTGGCCGAACCAAGCGGTGCAGCTCGGCTTTCCGTTGGTCGACCGGTTCGGCGACGTAGCGGCCATGCCGCCGGAGCTGGAGGCGTTCCTGCAGGCGGGCGCGCCGCCGGTCGTGTTCACCTACGGCTCGGCCATGCGCCAGGGCGCCGGCTTCTTCGACACCGCGGTGCGGCTGTGCCGGCGCATGGGCCGCCGCGGCGTTCTGCTCGCCCCTCAGGGCGGCCAGATCCCGAAGCCGCTGCCCGCCAAGATCATCCACCTGCCCTACGCGCCGCTGAGCGCCCTCCTGCCGCGCAGCGCGGCGCTGGTCCATCACGGCGGCGTCGGGACGGTGGCGCAGGCGCTGGCCGCGGGCGTCCCGCAACTCGTGGTGCCGGTGGCCTTCGACCATTTCGATGAGGGGCGGCGGCTGAAGGACCGCCACCTGGGTGCCACCCTGAGCCGCCGCGCCTTCCGCCCGGCGCGGGCGGCCCGGGTGCTCGGCCGTCTGCTCACCGATCCCGTGGTGACGCGCGCGACGGCGGCCGCGAAGGCGCGGATCGCGGGGAGTTCCGACGCTATCCTCGACGCCTGCGATTACGTCGAGGCGCTGACGCGCCCCGCCGTCCGATCCGGACAGAGCCCCGCTTCCGCGGAGGGCGAGGCCGGAGCCGGGTCCCGGGGCGTCCCCTGACCGATCCGGCCGGGGCGGATCCGGAGACGGCGACCCAAGCGCGAGCGGCGCCGCCCCTCGAAGGGGCGACGCACGCAGGTCACGGGTTCAGGAGGGTCACGGGCTCAGCAAGGTCGTGGCCGAGCCGTAGAGCGTCATGAGCAGGCCGGTCACGAAGGCGCCGATCATGACGTAGGAGAGGGCCTTGAGCTTCATCCGGCCTCCGGTCGGATCAGCAGCGGTAACCGCCGGCGGTCTGGCCGTACTGCTTGACCGGCCGGGTCTGCTGGTCGGCGTTGCCCTCCGCGGCCGAACTCAGCGGGCAGCCCACATAGGCGGGATTGTCGTGGACCCCGAGGCCCAGGGAGCCGGTGGTCTCGACTTCGGAGGTGGCGAAGCCGGTCCAGCGGGCGCCGTTGGCCGCCATGGCGGACGAGATCGGAGCGACGCCAAGGACAAGCGCGGTGACGACGGCGGCGATACGGGTCTTCATGGTGGTTATAAAACTCCTCCGCAGTACAGTCCGATCAATCGGCCCTGTTTCGTCTTGCGTGATCTGAAGATAGGGAGCCGGTGTCTGCCATGACGTGTCTCGACGCACGCGGCGCGCGGGATTAAAAGACGCGACCTCTTCGGGCCGATCGACCGGGAAGGCGCATGCGCAGTCCCCGCGGAGACGCCCCGGGAGCCGGCGCGGCCGCCGGCAGGCGACGCTGCGGTCCCTCAGGCTTCATGGGAGGCGACGCCGGTCCCGAGCCCTGGGGTCTGGACCGGTTTCACGGGGATCCGGTTGCGGACACCGCCGTCGCTGGCGATCGGGGCGCGTGCCCGTGGGGACGTCGCGCCCGGCTCAGTCGAGCTGCGTGATCAGCCCGTCGCGGATCGTCACCCGCCGGTCCATGCGGGCGGCCAGCTCGAGATTGTGGGTCGCGACGAGGGCGGCGAGGCCCGAGGCACGGACCAGGGACATCAGCACCGAGAAGACATGGCCCGCCGTCCCGGGATCGAGGTTGCCGGTCGGCTCGTCGGCCAGCAGCAGCCGCGGGCCGTTGGCCACCGCCCGGGCGATGGCGACGCGCTGCTGCTCGCCCCCGACAGCTCTGCCGGGCGGTGGAGCAGGCGATCCTTCAGGCCGAGGAAACTCAGGAGTTCCGTGGCGCGGGCCTTCGCCTCCGCGCGTTTCAGCCCGCGGATGAGCTGGGGCATCACCACGTTCTCCAGGGCGGAGAATTCCGGGAGGAGGTGGTGGAACTGGTAGACGAAACCCATCTCCTCGCGGCGCAGGCGGGTGCGCTCGGCATCCGCCATCGCCGCCGTGGGATGGCCTCCGATATAGATCTCGCCCCCGTCCGGCCGCTCCAGGAGGCCGGCGAGGTGCAGCAGGGTCGACTTGCCGGCGCCCGACGGCGCCACCAGCGCCACCAGTTCCCCCGGCCAGATCGCGAGGTCGGCCCCGCGCAGGATCTCCAGGGCGCCCTCGGCCTGGGCGTAGCGTCGCTCGACGCGGGAAAAGAACAGGGCCGGGACCGGCTGGTCGCCGGTCGTCTGGCTCGAATCGCTCATCGGTGGGCGGACCGTCAGCCGTAGCGGAGGGCCTGCACCGGATCGAGCCGGGCGGCGCGCCAGGAGGGATAGAGTGTCGCGGCGAGCGACAGGAGCAGCGAGGTGATCACCACGGCGGTGATCTCCTTGGGGTTCATCTGGGCTGGGATCTCGGCGAGGAAGCGCACCGTCGGGTCCCAGGCGCCGGGAAACAGCACGTGCTGGATCGGCTTGATGTTGAGGGTGATCAGGATGCCGAGCGCCAGCCCGCCGAGCGTGCCGACGATCCCGATGAGCGCGCCGTTGATCAGGAACACCCGCATGATCGTGCCGGGCGTCGCCCCCATGGTCCGCAGGATCGCGATGTCGCTCGACTTGTCGCGCACCAGCAGGATCAGGCCGGAGACGATGTTGAGCGTCGCCACCACGACGATCAGGCTGAGGATCAGGAACATCACGTTCCGCTCCACCTCCAGCGCCCCGAAGAAGGTCCGGTTGCGCTGCCGCCAGTCTGTGAGCAGGATCGGCCGCTCGGCCGCCATCTCCAGGGGCTCGCGCATCTCGCCGACATGGTCGGGATCGTCGACGTAGATCTCGATCATGCTGACGTCGCCGTCCTTGTTGAAGAACGCCTGCGCTTCGGGGAGCGGCATGAACACGAAGGTCTGGTCGAACTCGGTCATGCCGACCTCGAACACCGCCTTGACCGTGTAGCTCTTGGTGCGCGGCGCGGTCCCGAACGGCGTGGACGAGCCCTTGGGCGTCACCAGGGTGATCGTGTCGCCGGCCTGCAGGCCCAGCGTGTCGGCGAGCCGCCGCCCGATCAGGACGCCCGTGCCGTCGTCGAAGCCCTCCAGCGTCCCGCCGCGGATCGACGCCGATACCGCCGCTAGGGCGTCCAGATCGGCCGCCCGCACGCCGCGGATGATGACGCCCGAGCCGCCGTATTGCGACGAGGCGAAGGCTTGGCCTTCCACCAGCGGCACCGCCGCCCGCACGCCCGCCACCTTCGACAGGCGATCCGACAGGTCGGTCCAGTCGTTGAACGGCCGGTCGATCGGCGTGGCGAAGAGATGGCCGTTGATGCCCACGATCTTCGACAGCAGCTCGGCCCGGAAGCCGTTCATCACCGACAGGACGATGATCAGCGTGGCGACGCCCAGCGCGATGCCCAGCACCGAGAAGAACGCCACCACCGAGACGCCGCCGCCCCGACGGCGGGCGCGCAGGTAGCGGCCGGCGAGGATCCACTCGAACGGCGCGAACGGCGCAGTGCCCTCGCGGAGCGACGCCGCGAAGCCCTTCACCCGGTCCAACGCCGCTGATGCCGCCATCGGTGTGTCTCAGACGCGCCGGATGCGCGCCAGCAGGTCGACGGTCGCGAGGCTCTCGCGCTCGCCCCCGCGCGCCGCTTCAGCTCGACCTTGCCCTCCGCGAGACCCTTCGGCCCGACGATGATCTGCCAGGGCAGGCCGATCAGGTCGGCGGTGGCGAACTTGGCGCCCGGGCGCTCGTCGCGGTCGTCGTAGAGCACCGAGAGGCCGGCGGTCTCGAGATCCGACTGGATCTGCGCGCAGGCCGCGTCGGTTCCGGCATCGCCGACCTTGAGGTTGATCAGCGCGACGTCGAAGGGCGCGACCGAGATCCGGCCAGATGATGCCGGCCTCGTCGTGGCTCGCCTCGATGATCGCCGCCACCAGCCGGCTCGGGCCGATGCCGTAGGAACCCATATGGACCGGCCGCTCGATCCCGTCCGGCCCGGCGACCTTGGCGCCCATCGGCTCGGAATACTTGGTGCCGAAATAGAAGATGTGCCCGACCTCGATGCCGCGGGCGGCCAGCCGGCTCTCCTCGCCGACCTCCGCGAAGGCCTCCGGCTCGTGCATCTCCTCGGTGGCGGCGTAGTGCGAGGTCCAGCCGTCGACGATGCCCTGCAGGGCGGCGACGTCGTCGAAATCCACGGTCTCGGGCGGGATCGCGAAGTCGAGATAGGCCTTGTCGCAGAAGATCTCGCTCTCGCCGGTCTTGGCCAGGATGATGAACTCGTGGGACAGGTCGCCGCCGATCGGGCCGGTATCGGCGCGCATCGGGATCGCCTTCAGGCCGAGGCCCGCAAAGGTGCGCAGGTACGCCACGAACATGCGGTTGTAGGCGTGGCGGGCGCCGGCCTGGTCGAAGTCGAACGAATAGGCGTCCTTCATCAGGAACTCGCGGGAGCGCATCGTGCCGAAGCGCGGCCGCACCTCGTCGCGGAACTTCCACGAGATCTGATAGAGATTCTTCGGCAGGTCCTTGTAGGAGCGCACGCTCGCCCGGAAGATTTCGGTGACCATCTCCTCGGCGGTGGGGCCGTAGAGCATCTCGCGGTCGTGCCGGTCCTTCAGGCGCAGCATCTCCTTGCCGTAGGCCTCGTAGCGGCCGGATTCCCGCCACAGCTCGGCCGACTGCACCGTCGGCATCAGGATCTCGATCGCACCCGCGCGGTCCTGCTCCCGGCGGATCACCGCGCAGACGCGCTCGAGAACCCGCAGGCCGAGCGGCAGCCACGCGTAGATGCCGGCGGCCTCCTGGCGCACGAGCCCGGCGCGCAGCATCAGCCGATGCGAGACGATCTCGGCTTCCTTGGGCGTCTCGCGCAAGGTCGGCATGAAGTAGCGGGAGAGACGCATATCGTCAGAGTCTTGGGAGTGAATCCGGCCGGGACGAGCCGCGGTGCGCCGGCACACAACACGCCGGTGACGTAAATTACAAGCACTGCACGACCACGGCGCGGCGTAATCGCGGCGAACCGGAGGCGGCGGGCCGGCTCCGACGGGGTGGTTGCCTAGGACGGAAGCGGTCTGCCCATTTGCCGGCAAGAAAGCGCAGATTTTTCTCGCAGGCCCGGTGACAACACGAATTGTTGTTCCTATAAGCGTCCGGCGATGTTTGCGACGCCCGGAAGAGGCGGCGCAAGGTCCGAGTCTCGGGAGGAAAAGCGACCGCCCCGCAGGTAATGCGAGGGATATCTCAAGGTCGAGCCACTGCAGCTTGAAAAGCAAGGCCTCGCGCCTTGCTTTTTTTATTGTCGCGCTTCCTGGTACCGGCTCGCGATCGGACGCGCGGGCGCCCTCGACGCCGGTCCGAGCCGGAGGCCGGACGTGATGCCACCTTGGGGCTGACTGCGGTGAACGGCTTCGCGCCGCGCTACAGCCCGGTGAGCGGGAACACCGCCAGGGCGATCAGGAACGCGGCCCCCGCCACCAGCGTCGTCCAGATGGCCTTCTCGCGCAGGCGCGGCGCCGCCGGTGCGCCGGGATCCTGGCCCGGCACCACGTGGCTGGGCCGCGTCTCCGGCTGGTTGCGCAGGGGCAGAACCGCGAAGAGCAGCGTCCACCAGACCACGAAGTAGAGGGCGATCGCGCCGCCCACCGTCAGCTTGAACAGACCCACCGCCGCGGCCACGAAGGCGGCGATCAGCACGGTGATCGCCGCCAGCGTCACCGGCGTCGAGCGGGCCAGGCTGTGCATCATCCCGCTCACACCTGCTCCAGCTCGACCAGGGTGCCCAGGAAGTCCTTCGGGTGCAGGAACAGGACTGGCTTGCCGTGGGCGCCGATCCGCGGCTCGCCGGAGCCGAGAACCCGGGCGCCCTCGGCCTTGAGCCTGTCGCGGGCGGCCAGGATGTCGTCGACCTCGTAGCAGACGTGGTGGATGCCGCCGCCCGGGTTGCGCGCCACGAAGGCCTCGATCGGCGAGCCCTCGCCCAGGGGGACATCAGCTCGATCTTGCTGTTCGGCAACTCGACGAAGACCACCGTCACGCCGTGCTCCGGCTGCGGCAGCGGCGCCGTGATCGTGGCGCCGAGCGTGTCGCGGTAGACCGCGCAGGCGGCGTCAAGATCCTGCACGGCGATGGCCACGTGGTTGAGACGGCCGATCATGATGTTCCTCCCCTGCGTGCTGGCTCCCTGTCCGGGAGCTTCATTGGTTGTCGACGCGGCTCCAGCGGGGCGCCTCGCGCGACCTGCTCCCTCTCCTGTGCGGGAGAGGGGATCTGAACCGCATCCGGCCGCCGACCAAGCGGTCCGGCGGCCGAGAGGCCCGGGAGATTACCGCGCCCCCGTATCGGCCGCCAAGGTCACACCTCCACCACCTGCACGTGGCAGGCGGGCTTCTTGCCCCAGACCTCGTTGACCGCGGTGCGCACGGCCCGGTCGACCGTCTTCTCGACGCTCTCCGAATCCTTGAGCTTGCCCCGCGACATCCCCGACAGGGCGCGCGAGACCGCGTCCACCACGGTCTCGATCAGCGGCTCGCCGGACCGGCCGCGGTTCGGCAGGCCGATGATGTCGACGGCCGGCTCGCCCAGCACCACGCCGTCCTCGTCGATGGCGATCGCCACGGAGACGAGGCCCGCCTGCATGAGCTTGCGCCGCTCGGGGATCGCCCGGTCCTTCTCGTCGATCAGGACGTCGCCGTCCTTGAACAGCCGGCCGGCCTTCACGTGATCGACCACCGCCGGCGTGCCGGGGCTAAGCCGGATCAGGCTGCCGTTCCGGGCTTTGACCACGTTCTGCACGCCCTGCGCCCGGGCGAAGCGGGCATGCTCGTCGAGGTGCAGGGCCTCGCCATGGACCGGGATCGCGGTGCCGGGGCGGGTCCACTTGTACATCTCGACCATCTCGTCCCGGCGCGGGTGGCCGGAGACGTGGACGAGTTCGGTCCGGTCGGTGATCACCTCGACGCCCTGCTCGATCAGGTCGTTGATGATCGACCCGACATCGCGCTCGTTGCCGGGGATGGCGCGCGAGGAGAAGATCACCTGATCGCCCGGGGCGAGGCTGATATCCGGATGGTCCCGGCGGGAGACCCGGGCCAGCGCCGCCCGCGGCTCGCCCTGCGAGCCGGTGAGCAGGGCCACGACCCGCTCCCGCGGCAGGCTCTTCCAGGAATCCGTGCGCCGGAACTCCGGCAGGCCGTCGAGGTAGCCGCACTCGCGGGCGACATCGATGACCCGGTCCATGGCGCGGCCGACCGCGATGACCTCGCGTCCGCAGGCGGCGGCGGCTTCCGCGACCGCGCGGATGCGCGCCACGTTCGACGCGAAGGTGGTCACCGCGACCCGGTGCGGGGCGTCCGCGATCAGGGTCTTGAGGGTCTCGGCCACGGTCTTCTCGCTGGGCGAGAAGCCCTCGCGCACGACGTTGGTCGAGTCGCACACGATGGCGAGGATGCCCTCGTCGCCGAGCGCCGTGAACGCCTCCGGCGAGGTGACCGAGCCGGCCACCGGGGTCGGGTCGATCTTCCAGTCGCCGGTGTGCAGCACGAGGCCCGCAGCGGTGCGGATCGCGATGGCGTTCGATTCCGGGATCGAGTGCGAGACTGGCACGTATTCGAGCTCGAACGGTCCGACGGTCACACGCCGGCCGGGCTTCACCTCCCGCAGGTCGACCTTCGGGGCGCCGGGCTCCGAGAGGCGCCGCGTCTCCAGAAGGTTCTTGGCGAAGCGGGTCGCGTAGACCGGCACCTTGAGCCGGGGCCAAAGTTCCGAGATCGCCCCGATATGGTCCTCGTGCGCGTGGGTGATGAAGATCCCCAGTAGGTCCTTGCGCCGCTCCTCGATGAAGGAGAGGTCGGGGAACATCAGGTCCACCCCCGGCATCTTCTCTTCGCTTGCGAAGCCCATGCCGCAATCGACCATGATCCACTTCCGGCCCTTCTCCGGGCCGAACCCGTAGAGGGCCGCATTCATTCCGATCTCGCCCACGCCGCCGAGCGGCAGGAAGACCAGCTCCTCCTGTCCCATTGCCATCTGTCGTCGTCCAAACTCAGGCCGCCGTCGCGGCCGTTCCGAAATGCACCTCGCCCGCCGTCACGGTATGCCGATTCCCATCGGGGGCGAGGATCACGAGCCGCCCCCTCGTCGATCGTCTCGAACACGCCCCGCAGGATGTGCCCGCCGCTGCGCACCGCGATCTCCGATCCGAGACCGGCGGCCCGCGCGAGCCAATCGGCGCGCAGGGCAGCGAAATTCCGTCCCCGGTCCCAGGCGCGCGCCCGCGCGGCCATGCGGTCCGAGAGTTGTTCCAGTAGCGCTTCGGCGTCCCCGGCGTAACCCGCTCCCGCCAAGCTCGTCGCGCCGAGCCCCTCGGGGGACGCCGCGACGTTGACGCCGAAGCCGATCACCGCGGCGCGCCGGCCGCCCGGCAGCGTCTCGGCCTCCAGGAGCAGGCCAGCGAGTTTGGCGCCGCCGAGCAGGACGTCGTTCGGCCACTTGAGCTGCCAAGATCGGGCGTCACGGCCGGATCCGGTATCCGGCAGGGTGCCGCAGGCCGCCTCCAGCGCGTCCATCAGCGCGAGGCCGGCCACGAAGCCCAGTTCGGCGAGGTGGTCGGGCGCCACCCCGGCGACGGGCCACAGCACGCTCGCCGCGAGGTTGCCCGGCAGCGAGGCCCAGGTGTTGCCGCGCCGGCCGCGCCCCGCCTCCTGCCGGTGGGTCACGACCCAGAGCGGGCCGGTCTCGCCCGCGCGCGCCCGCGCCATGGCCTCCGTGTTGGTGGAGCCAAGGGTGTCGTGGACGTGCAGGCGGTGGCCCTGGCTGCGCGCCTCGACCCCAAGTCGGTAGGGCAAGGCCGTCCTAGAACAGCGACCGTGCGGCCCGGCCGGCGGCGCCGACCAGGGGTCCGGGCAGCAGGAAGAACAGCACCACCACGACGCTCGACAGGGCGAGCACGACGCGCAGGCCCGGGGCCATCGCCTCGTAGGGCTCCTTCGGCTCGTCGAAATACATGATCTTGACCAGCCGCAGGTAGTAGTAGGCGCCGACCACGCTGGTCACCACGCCGATCACCGCCAGCGTCACCAGGCCCGCCTTGATGGCCGCGGCGAACACGTAGAACTTCGCGAAGAACCCGGCGAGCGGCGGGATGCCGGCCAGCGAGAACATCATCGCGGCGAGGCAGAAGGCGAGCCACGGATGGGTCCGCGACAGGCCCGACAGGTCCTCGATCGACTCGAACATCACGTCCCGGCGCCGGAGCGACAGGATGATCGCGAAGGTGCCGAGCGTCATCGCGAGGTAGATGATCATGTAGGTGACGAGCCCGGTGATCCCCTCCTCGGAGCCGCAGGCGAGCCCGATCAGCGCGTAGCCGATGTTGGCGATCGACGAATAGGCCATCAGGCGCTTGATTGAGGTCTGCCCGATGGCCGCGAAGGAGCCGAGCGCCATCGACACAACCGAGACGAAGACGAAGATCTGCTGCCAGACCGCGGTCACGTCCGGGAGCGCCCCGATGAAGACGCGGACCGTCATCGAGACGGCCGCCATCTTGGGCGCGGAGGCGAAGAAGGCGGTCACCGGCGTGGGCGAGCCCTCGTAGACGTCCGGCGTCCACATGTGGAACGGCACCGCCGACATCTTGAAGCAGACGCCCGCGGCCACGAACACGATGCCGAGGACGACGCCCATGCCGGCATTCTCGTTGAGCGCCGAGACGATGCCGGGGAACGAGACGGTGCCGGTGAAGCCGTAGATCAGCGAAGCGCCGTAGAGCAGCATGCCCGACGAGAGCGCCCCGAGGACGAAGTACTTCAGGCCCGCCTCGGTGGACTTGGCGTCGTCCCGGTGGAACGCCGCGATCACGTAGGCGGCGAGCGACTGCAGCTCCAGGCCCAGATAGAGCGCGATCAGATCGTTGGCCGAGACCATCACCATCATGCCGATGGTGCAGAGCACGATCAGCACCGGGAACTCGAACCGGTCGATGCGCTCGCGCTTGAAGAAATCGTGCGCCAGCAGGATCGTCGCCGAGGAGCCGAGCAGCACCAGCGACTTCATCACCTTGGAGAAGGAATCCGACACGAAGGCGCCCGACAGGGTTGTCACGCGGCCATGCACCGGCTGGGAGATCACCGCCGAGAGGGCGACGAGGAGCAGGATGAGGGCGCCGATGCTCACGGTCTCGGCGGAACGCTCGCCGCGCCACGCACCGTAGAGGATCAGGACCAGCACCCCGACGCTGAGGATCAGCTCGGGGAGAAGCGGGGCCAGCGAGGGCAGGACGGAGTGGACGGTGGGCATGTCTTCCGTCTCAGCGCGGGACCGGCAGCGCGGCGGCCGCGGTCTGGGTGTTGGACAGGGCGGCCTTCATGCTGGTCATCAGCGCGTCGGTCGAGGGCGCGAATACGTCGAGCACGGGGGCCGGATGGACGCCGTAATAGATCGTCAGCGCAACCAGGGGCGCCAGGATGATCTTTTCCCGGAGATCCAGATCCAGGATGCCCTGGAGGTTCGGCTTCTCCAGCTTGCCGTAGACCACCCGGGCGTAGAGCCACAGGGCGTAGCCCGCCGACAGGATGATGCCGAAGGTTGAGGAAGAAGGCGACGTTCGGGTTCGCCTTGAACGCGCCGAGCATCGCCAGGAACTCGCCCACGAAGCCGGAGGTGCCGGGCAGGCCGACATTGGCCATGGTGAACACCAGCATGGCCACCGCGTAGAGCGGCATCCGCTTCACGAGGCCGCCATAGGCGGCGATCTCGCGGGTGTGCATCCGGTCGTAGACCACGCCGACGCAGAGGAAGAGCGCCCCCGAGACGATGCCGTGGGAGATCATCAGGAACAGGGCGCCCTGGATGCCCTGCTCGTTCAGGGTGAACAGGCCCAGCGTCACGAAGCCCATATGGGCCACCGACGAGTAGGCGATCAGCTTCTTGATGTCGGTCTGCATCATCGCGGTGAGCGAGGTGAAGATGATGGCGATCACCGACAGGGCGAACACGAAGGGCGCGAACTCCTGGCTCGCCACCGGCAGCATCGGCAGCGAGATCCGGATGAAGCCGTAGCCGCCCATCTTCAGGAGGATACCGGCCAGGATCACCGAGCCTGCGGTCGGCGCCTCGACGTGGGCGTCGGGCAGCCAGGTATGGACCGGCCACATCGGCATCTTCACCGCGAAAGAGGCGAAGAAGGCGAGCCACAGCCAGGTCTGCATCTGCACCGGGAAGCGGTACTGCAGCAGGGTCGGGATGTCGGTGGTGCCCGCCTGCCAGTACATCGCCATCACGGCGAGCAGCATCAGCACCGAACCGAGCAGCGTGTAGAGGAAGAACTTGAAGCTCGCGTAGATCCGGCGTGCCCCGCCCCAGATGCCGATGATCAGGAACATCGGGATCAGGCCGGCCTCGAAGAACAGGTAGAACAGCAGCAGGTCGAGGGAGGCGAACACGCCGATCATCGTCGTCTCGAGGACGAGGAAGGCGACGAAGTACTCCTTCACCCGGAAGTGGATCGAGTGCCACGAGGCGCCGATGCAGAACGGCATCAGGAACGTGGTCAGCAGGATCAGCGGCATCGAGAAGCCGTCGACGCCGAGCTTGAACCGGATCGTCTCGGTGAGCCACGCGTGGCTCTCCACCAGCTGGAAGCTCGACGAGGCGGCGTCGTAGCGGCTCCAGGCCACCAGGGAGAGCAGGAAGGTGACGATCGTGGTGGCGAGCGCGGCCCAGCGGCTGTTGCGCGCGACCGATTCCTCGTCGCCGTTCAGCGTCAGGATGAAGGCCGCGCCGCAGGAGCGGCACGATCAGCAGGCCGGAGAGGATTCCGAGGCCGAGCATGTCAGTGAGCACCCTTGGGCAGGCCGGACATCAGGTACCAGCTGATCAGGCCGGCGACGCCGATGAGCATCACGAAGGCGTAGTGGTAGAGGTAGCCGGTCTGGAGGCGGACCACCCCGCGGGTCACGTCCACGACGCGGGCCGCGATGCCGTTCGGGCCGAGGCCGTCGATGATCCGGCCGTCGCCCTGCTTCCAGAGGAACAGGCCGAAATCCTTGGCCGGGCGGACGAAGATCCGGTCGTAGATCTCGTCGAAGTACCACTTGTTGAGCAGGAACCGGTACAGCGACGGCTGCTGCGCGGCGAGTTCGCCCGGCAGTTCCGGCCGGCGGATGTACATCCAGTAGGCCAGGATGAAACCGAGGATCAGCATGATCAGCGGCGCGTAGGAGACGAGTGCCGGGACCTCGTGGATCTCGTGCATGATGTGGTTGTTCGGCCCATGCGCCAGGGCGTGGCCCCAGAAGGCGTCCATCCCCTCGCCGATGAAGCGGTTGTGGAAGATGATCCCGGCGAACAGCGCTCCGAAGGCGAGGATCGCCAGGGGGATCGTCATCACCAGCGGGCTCTCGTGGGGGTGTGGTCGCCGTGGTGGCCGTGCCCGTGATGATCGTCGGCGACGAGATCGCTCCTGTGGGCCGGCTCGATGTCGTGGCCGTGATCGTCGTGGGCGACGCCCTCGGTGTGGCCGGGGGCACCGTCGGCCTCGTGCGCCAGGGCCGCGTGCGCCAGGGCCGAGTGCGCCACCGCGGGGGCGTCGTGATGGCCATGCGCCGCATGCGCGCCCCAGCGGGCCGGACCCTCGAAGGTCATGAAGAACAGGCGCCAGGAGTAGAACGAGGTGAAGAAGGCCGCCACCACCACGCACAGGAAGGCCAGCGTGTGCCCGGGCCGGGTCGACGCGTAGGCCGCCTCGATGATCGCGTCCTTCGAGTAGTAGCCGGCCGTGTAGGGAAGCCGATCAGCGCGAGGGAGCCGATCGCCATCATGGCGCTGGTGTAGGGGATGTAGCGGCGCAAGCCGCCCATGTTCCGCATGTCCTGCTCGTGGTGCATCGCGTGGATGACCGAGCCGGCGCCCAGGAACAGCAGCGCCTTGAAGAAGGCGTGGGTGAACAGGTGGAACACGCCGGCCGAGTAGGCGCCGACGCCCAGCGCCACGAACATGTAGCCGAGCTGCGAGCAGGTCGAGTAGGCGATCACCCGCTTGATGTCGTTCTGGACGAGGCCGATCGTGGCCGCGAAGAACGCCGTGATGCCACCGATCACCGTCACGACGATCAGCGCGTTCGGCGCCTCCTCGAACAGCGGCGACAGCCGGGCGACCATGAACACGCCGGCGGTGACCATGGTGGCGGCGTGGATCAGTGCCGAGACCGGGGTCGGACCTTCCATGGCGTCCGGCAGCCACGTGTGCAGGAGGAACTGCGCCGACTTGCCCATGGCGCCCATGAACAGCAGCAGGCAGGCCAGCGTCAGGGCGTTCCAGTCGTAGCCGAGGAAGTGGAAGGACAGCGTCTTGATCGCATCGACCTTGCCGAAGATCGCGTCGAACGCCACCGAGCCGGTCAGCACGAAGACCAGGAAGATGCCGAGGGAGAAGCCGAAATCGCCGACGCGGTTGACGATGAACGCCTTCATGGCGGCGGCGTTGGCCGAGGGCTTCTCGTACCAGAAACCGATCAGCAGGTAGGAGGCGAGGCCCACGCCCTCCCAGCCGAAGAACATCTGCACGAGGTTGTCGGCCGTCACCAGCATCAGCATGGCGAAGGTGAACAGCGACAGGTAGGCGAAGAAGCGCGGCCGGTGCGGATCCTCCTCCATGTAGCCCACGGAGTAGAGGTGCACGAGGGTCGAGACCGTGGTGACCACCACCAGCATCACCCGGGTCAGGGTGTCGACCTTGAAGGCCCAGTCGACCTGCAGGTCGCCGGCCGAGAACCAGGACGCCACCTGCACCCGCTCGGCATGGCCGCCGTCGAGGAACACGCCCCAGGCGATCAGCGCCGTGAAGGCGAGGCACGCCGTGGTGACGTACTCGCAGGCCCGCGCCCCAATGTACCGGCCGAACAGGCCGGCGATCAGGAAGCCGATCAGCGGGAAGAAGACGATCGCGTGATACATCGCTCTCTTGCAGTCCGTCCTCCGGGCCGTCCGCTTGGCGGCGGCGTCCGGATGTCAGTCGGGGCGCGCGAAGAAGAAGGCCTCAGCCCTTCATCATGCTGACGTCCTCAACCGCGATGGAGCCGCGGTTGCGGAAGAACACCACGAGGATGGCCAGCCCGATGGCCGATCTCGGCGGCCGCGACGGTCAGCACGAACAGGGCGAAGACCTGTCCGGTGATGTCGTTCAGCTGCGTCGAGAAGGCGACGAGGTTGATGTTGACCGAGAGCAGGATCAGCTCGACCGACATCAGGATGACGATGATGTTCTTGCGGTTGATGAAGATGCCGAGCACGCCGAGCGTGAACAGGATCGCCGCGACGGTGAGGTAGTGGCTCAGGCCGATCATCGTTCGAATCTCCCGGCTTTCATCAGACCGCGCATCAGACCTCGACACCCTGGCGCGACGGGACCTTGCGGGTCTCCACCGCCATGGCCTGGGTGCGGGCGTTCTGGACCGCGATGTTCTGGCGCTTGACGCCGGGCCGGTCGCGCAGCGTGAGCACGATCGCGCCGATCATGGCGACCAGCAGGATCAGGCCGGCGAGCTGAAAGAAGTAGGCGTAGTCCGTGTAGAGCACCCGGCCCAGGGCCTGCGCGTTGGTGAGGTTCTCGGCCGCCGCGACGTTGCCGAGGGGCGCCTGGACGAGGCCCGGATCGATGCTCCAGGAGCCCACAACCAGCAGCAGCTCGACCAGGAAGATCGCCCCGATCAGGCCGCCGATCGGCAGGTATTGCTGGAAGCCCTGGCGCAGCTCGGCGAAATCGACGTCGAGCATCATCACCACGAACAGGAACAGCACCGCCACAGCGCCCACGTAGACGACCACGAGGATCATCGCGAGGAACTCGGCGCCCATCAGGACGAACAGCCCAGCGGCGTTCACGAAGGCGAGGATCAGGAACAGCACCGAGGCGACGGGATTGCGCGAGGCGATCACCATGAAGCCCGACGCGACGGTGACGCTCGCGAACAGGTAGAAGAAGGCGGCTGCTGCGGTCATGCGCTGGTCGGGATCGGCCGCCGAAGCGGCCCCTTCTGCCGTGCGTTGAAACGGTCCGCAGCGGGCGGCCCGTCTATAGAACCCGGTCGGCGGGGGCACAACAGCGCCCTCGGCATGGCTCTAGAGCATCGCGCCGGAAACCGGAACCGGCGCGGGGCACGAGATCCTTGATTCGGCATCATCTTCGTCCGAAGGCCGGAAGCCGCCCTTCGGGATGACGCGTCACCGATACGGTGCGTCCATCGCGATGTTGCGGGCGATCTCCCGCTCCCAGCGGTCGCCATTCAGCAGGAGCTTCTGCTTGTCGTAGAGCAGCTCCTCCCGGGTCTCCACCGAGAATTCGAAGTTCGGACCCTCCACGATGGCATCCACCGGGCAGGCCTCCTGGCACATGCCGCAATAGATGCACTTCACCATGTCGATGTCGTAGCGCGTCGTGCGGCGGGTGCCGTCGTTGCGGCGGGGACCGGCCTCGATGGTGATCGCCTGCGCCGGGCAGATCGCCTCACAGAGCTTGCAGGCGATGCAGCGCTCCTCGCCGTTGGGATAGCGGCGGAGCGCGTGCTCGCCCCGGAAGCGCGGGCCGCGATGGCCCATCTCGAACGGGTAGTTGATCGTGGCCTTCGGCTTGAAGAAGTAGCGCATGCCGAGGACCATCCCCGACACGAACTCCTTCAGGAGAAGGCTCTTGGCGACCTGATCGAGCTTCATGCCCGGATCTCCGATGCGAAGGGTGGGCTCAGGCGCCCGGCGCGAGGCCGGTCAGCTTGAGCACGAAGGCGACGACCACGACCGAGACCAGCGAGATCGGCAGGAAGACCTTCCAGCCGAGGCGCATGAGCTGATCGTAGCGGTAGCGGGGGACGATGGATTTCACCATCGCGAACAGGAAGAACAGGAAGCTCGCCTTCAGGGTGAACCAGATCACACCCGGCACCCAGGTGAACGGCGCGAACGGGATCGGCGACAGCCAGCCGCCCAGGAACAGGATGGTCCCGAGGGCGCACATGCTCATGATGGCGACGTACTCGCCGAGCATGAACAGCAGGTACGGGGTCGAGGAATACTCGACCATGTAGCCGGCCACGAGCTCCGACTCGGCCTCCGGCAGGTCGAAGGGCGGCCGGTTCGTCTCGGCGAGCGCCGAGATGAAGAACACCACGAACATCGGGAACAGCCACAGCCAGTACCAGCCGAACAGGCCGAGGCTGGTGTCCTGCGCCATCACGATGCGCGAGAGGTTGAGCGAGCCCGCGCAGAGCAGCACGCAGATGATCACGAAGCCGAGGGAGACCTCGTAGGAGATCATCTGCGCCGCCGAGCGGAGTGCGCCCAGGAACGCGTACTTCGAGTTCGACGCCCAGCCGCCCATGATGACGCCGTAGACGCCGAGCGACGAGATCGCGAAGATGTAGGTGATGCCGACGTTGATGTCGGCGATCGCCCAGCCGTCCGCCAGCGGGATCACCGCCCAGCTCGACAGGGCCAGCATCGCGAAGACCAGCGGCGCCAGCAGGTAGATCGCCTTGTTGGCGCCCGCGGGGATGACGGGCTCCTTCAGCACGAACTTGAGCAGGTCGGCGAAGGACTGGAACAGACCGAACGGCCCGACCACGTTCGGGCCGCGGCGGAGCTGCACCGCCGCCCAGATCTTCCGGTCGGCGAGCAGCGCGTAGGCGATGAAGACGAGCAGTGCGGATAGGAGCACGAAGCTCTTCAGCACGATCAGGAGCACGGTCCCGAGGATCTCGAGCGGGGTCATCGATGGCTCCTACTCGGCCGCCGCGAGGGGCTGCGCCTCGGCGGCGCGCTCCCGGGCGATGCGCGAGCACTCGGCGAGGATGCGCGAGGCGCGGGTGATCGGGTTTGTGAGGTAGAAGTCGGTCACCGGGGAGGCGAAGGCCGGTCCGCTCGCCGCGCCGCCGAGGCCGGCGAGCCGCTCCACCGCCTCCGCGACGTTGCCGGGCTCCACGGCCCCGACCGCGGCCAGATGCGGGTGCGCTGCATACAGTGCCCGGCGGAGCGCGGTGAGGGAATCGAAGGGCAGGCGGTGGCCCAGCACGTCCGACAGGGCGCGCAGCACCGCCCAATCCTCGCGGGCGTCGCCCGGCGGGAAGGCGGCGCGGTTGCCCATCTGGACCCGGCCCTCCGTGTTCACCCAGGTCGCCGACTTCTCGCTGTATGCGGCGCCCGGCAGGATCACGTCGGCGCGGGAGGCCCCGCGGTCGCCGTGGGTGCCCTGGTAGACCATGAAGGCACCCGGCGGGACGTCGCGCTCGTCGGCCCCGAGGTTGAACAGGACGTCCAGCGCGCCCAGCTCCAGCATCTGCGCGAAGGTCAGGCCGCCCTCCCCCGGCACGAAGCCGAGATCGAGGGCGCCGACGCGGGCGGCGGCCGTGTGCAGCACGCCGAAGCCGTTCCACTCGGCCGAGACTGCGCCGATCGCCTTGGCGAGCGTGGCCGCCACGGCCAGGATGCCCGGCTCGGCGTTGGCGCCGACGAGGACGAGCGGCGCCTTCGCCTCCTTGAGCACCTCGAGGAAGCTGTGCTCACCCCGGGCCAGGGCCGCCAGCGAGTCCGGGCCGGCGCCGATGTAGTGGCTCGGATAGGTCAGGTCGACCGGCTCGCCGATCACGCCCACGGCCAGCGGCGCCATGCGCCAGCGCTTGCGGATGCGGACGTTCAGCAGCGAGGCTTCGGTGCGCGGGTTGGCGCCGACGATCAGGATCGCGTCCGCCGCCTCGATCCCCGGGATGGTCGGGTTGAAGATGTAGGAGGCGCGGCCGAGCGCCGGGTCGAGGCCGGGATCGGTCTGGCGGCAGTCGAGGTTGGGCGAGCCGAGGCTCTTGATCAGCTCGCGGAGCGCGAAGATCTCCTCGACGCCTGCGAGGTCGCCGACGACCGCGCCGATGCGCTTCGGATCCGTGCCCTTCACCTTCGCGGCGATGGCCTGGAACGCCTCACCCCAGGAGGCGGGCCGCAGCCGGCCGTTCTCGCGCAGGTAGGGCCGGTCGAGGCGCTGCATGCGCAACCCGTCGATGTGGTAGCGGGTCTTGTCGGAGATCCATTCCTCGTTGATCTCCTCGCTGATCCGCGGCTCGATCTGCATGACCTCGCGGCCGCGGGTGTCGATGCGGATCGCCGAGCCGACCGCGTCCATCACGTCGACCGATTCGGTCTTGTTCAGCTCCCAGGGCCGGACGTTGTAGCTCTGCGGCCGGTGCACGAGGGCGCCCACCGGGCAGAGGTCGGCGACGTTGCCCTGGAGCTCCGAGGCCATCGACTGCTCGAGGTAGCTGGTGATCTCCATGTCCTCGCCGCGGCCGATCGCGCCGAGGTCGGGCACGCCCGCCACCTCGGCGAGGAAGCGCACGCAGCGGGTGCAGTGGATGCAGCGGTTCATCGCGGTCCGCACCAGCGGGCCGATATGCTTCTCCTCGACCGCGCGCTTGTTCTCCGTGTAGCGGGTCGAATCGACCCCGTAGGCCATGGCCTGATCCTGCAGGTCGCAATGGCCGCCCTGGTCGCAGATCGGGCAGTCGAGGGGATGGTTGATGAGGAGGAACTCCATCACCCCCTCGCGGGCCTTCTTGGTGCCCTGCGAGCGCGTCAGCACCTCCGGCGGCTCGCCGTTCGGGCCGGGGCGGCAATCCTTCACCGCGTAGGCGCAGGAGGCCACCGGCTTCGGCGCGCCCTTCAGCTCGACGAGGCACATCCGGCAATTGCCGGCGATCGATAGGCGCTCGTGGAAGCAGAAGCGCGGGATCTCGGCCCCCGCGGCCTCGCAGGCCTGGAGCAGGGTGTAATCGGCGGGAACATCGACCTCGGTGCCGTCGACGAGGATTTTTGTCATCGGATCGTCTCGTAAACTGGCCCAAACGCGTGAAGCCGGATCTCACCCGCGCCCTCATCCCGAGGTGCGCGGCGCGGCCGAGCCTCGAAGGAGATGTCCGGCCCGCCTCGCGATCTCCGGAAGCCTCCGTCGAGGTCCGCTGACGCGGGCATCTCAGGATGAGGCTGTGGGCTGGACACCGGCATCGTGCCCCTACTCCGCGGCCATCGGCACAGGCTCGCTGTGCGGGTTGGCGGTGTAGCGGTCGATGCGCTTCTCGATCTCCGGGCGGAAGTGCCGGATCAGGCCCTGGATCGGCCACGCGGCGGCGTCGCCCAGCGCGCAGATCGTGTGGCCCTCGATCTGCTTGGTGACCTCGAACAGCATGTCGATCTCGCGCTTCTGGGCGCGGCCCTCGGTCATGCGCTGCATCACCCGCCACATCCAGCCGGTACCCTCGCGGCAGGGCGTGCACTGGCCGCAGGACTCGTGCTTGTAGAAGTACGAGATCCGGGTGATCGCCGCGACGATGTCGGTGGACCTGTCGAGGACGATCACCGCCGCCGTGCCGAGGCCGGAGCCGAGGTTGCGGAGCGTGTCGAAGTCCATCTTGGCGTCGACAATCTGCTCGGCCGGCACCAAGGGCACCGAGGAGCCGCCCGGGATCGAGCACAGGAGGTTGTCCCAGCCGCCGCGCATGCCGCCACAATGGCGGTCGATGAGCTCGCGGAAGGTGATGCCCATCTCCTCCTCGACGTTGCACGGCTTGTTCACGTGCCCGGAGACGCAGAAGAGCTTGGTGCCGGTGTTGTTCTTTCCGCCGAGCCCCGCGAACCACGCGCCGCCCCGGCGCAGGATCGTGCCGGCCACCGCGATCGACTCGACGTTGTTCACCGTCGTGGGGCAGCCGTAGAGGCCCATATTGGCCGGGAACGGCGGCTTGAGCCGCGGCATCCCCTTCTTGCCCTCCAGGCTCTCGATGAGGGCCGTCTCCTCGCCGCAGATATACGCGCCGGCGCCGTGGTGGACGTAGATGTCGAATGGGTAGTCGTGCACGTTCGACTGGCCGACGAGGCGGGCCGCGTAGGCCTCGTCCACCGCCTTCTGGAGCGCGTGCTTCTCGGCTACGTACTCGCCGCGGATGTAGACGTAGCAGGCATGCGCGTTCATCGCGAAGCAGGCCAGCATGCAGCCCTCGATCAGGAGATGCGGGTCGTGCCGCATGATCTCCCGATCCTTGCAGGTGCCCGGCTCCGACTCGTCGGCGTTGACCACGAGGTAATGCGGGCGCCCGTCCGACTTCTTGGGCATGAACGACCACTTGAGGCCGGTCGGGAAGCCCGCGCCGCCGCGGCCGCGCAGGCCCGAGGCCTTCATCTCCTCGATGATCCAGTCGCGGCCCTGCTCCAGCAGGAACTTGGTCCCGTCCCAGGCGCCGCGCTTCTTGGCGGCGTCCAGGCCCGGGGATTGCAGCCCGTAAAGGTTGGTGAAGATGCGATCCTGATCCGACAGCATGTCAGGTCCTCACTGAGCCGGCGCCGACAGGGCCTTGGCCTGCCCCACCCAGTCCTCCCGGTCGATGCGACCTGGGAACGCGAGGTAGGTGCCGACCCAGGCGATTTCGTCGCGGGTCCAGGCGGCGATCTGATCGAAATGGTAGATGCCGAGCCCGTTCAGCCGCTGGCGGTTGCCCGGGCCGATGCCCTTGATCCGCGTCAGGTCGTCCGGCGTCGCGGCGCGGGCGGCGTCGAGCCCCGGCGGGCGCCGGCCCACCGCATCGGCCTTCTGCTCGGGTGTGGCATCCTTCGGAAGGGCCGCGAGCGCGCCGGCAACGCGGGCTTCCTCGGCCTCGGCGGCGACTTCCCCTCGCTGGCGCCGGACGCCTCGGGCTGCTGCGGAACCGCGTCGCGGTCCGGGACATCCTGATGTCCCTGATCCCCGGCGGCGGGCTCGCCCTCGGCGACGCGCTTGGCCGGCGAGTCGAGCACGTCCGCGTCGCCCGGGCGGGCGGCGCCGTGCTTGGCGGTCGAGCGGCCCCGTTCCGCGGCGTCGGCCTGATCCTCGGGCTTGACCGGTGCCTCGCCGTTGGCCGCGCGCTGGGCCGGGGCGTCACTCACGGTCCGCTCCACCGGACGGCCGGCATCGGGCCGGGCCGGCTTGGGAGTCTCGGCGGCCTGCTGCGTGGCGGAGGCCGCCTCGCCGGTCTTGGAGACCGGACCGGCGGCCGGCTCCTCGGCTTTGCCGGCCTCCTCGAAGCGCTTGCGCCAGGCGCCGACCCGCGAGCCGTCGAACAGGGTCGGATCCGTCAGCGTGTCGGCGCCGCCCAGGGGCTCGGACGAGACGCGTCCGGTCTGCGATCCGATCTTCACGGGTCGGCCGGCGGCGAGGTCGTCCATCAGCGTGCCGAGGGACTCGGGCGTCAGGTCCTCGTAGTAATCCTGGTTGATCTGCACCATCGGGGCGTTGCAGCAGGCGCCGAGGCACTCGACCTCGAGCCAGGAGAAGTTGCCGTCCGGCGAGACGTGGCCGGCCGGTCCGAGCCGGGCCTGGAGCATCTCCTTCAGGCCGCGCGCGCCGCAGGAATCGCACGGCACCGTGCCGCAGACCTGGATCCAGAAGCGACCCACCGGCTCCAGGGCGAACATCGTGTAGAAGGTGGCGACCTCCAGCACGCGGATGTTGGGCATGCCGAGTTCGGCCGCCACCGCCTCGATGGCGGCGCGCGGCAGCCAGCCGCCATTCTGTTCCTGCGCCTTCCACAGGAGCGGGATCACCGCGGAAGCCTGACGCCCCTCGGGGTACTTGGCGATCTGGGTCTTCGCCCACTCGGCGTTCTCGGCCGAGAACGCGAAGCTCTCGGGCTGCTCCGAGGCGGGGGCGAGTCTGCGGTTTGCCATCGCTCTAACTTACCGATCCACTTCGCCGAACACGATGTCGAGCGTGCCGAGCACGCAGGACACGTCGGCGAGAAGGTGCCCGCGGCACATCCAGTCCATCGCCTGCAGATGCGCGAAGCCCGGCGCGCGGATCTTGCAGCGGTACGGCTTGTTGGTCCCGTCCGAGACCAGATACACGCCGAACTCGCCCTTCGGTGCCTCCACGGCGGCGTAGACCTCGCCTTCGGGCACGTGGAAGCCCTCCGTGTAGAGCTTGAAGTGGTGGATGAGCGCCTCCATCGAGCGCTTCATCTCCCGGCGCGGCGGCGGCGCGAACTTGCCGTCGACGGAGGCGATCGGCCCCTGGCCGGCGGGCTCGCGCAGCTTGGCGCAGCACTGCTTCATGATCTTGGCCGATTCCCGCATCTCTTCCATGCGGATCACCTGCCGGTCGTAGGTATCGCCATTCTTCCCGACGGGGATGTCGAACGCCATCTCCTCGTAGCATTCGTAGGGCTGCGCCTTGCGCAGATCCCACGGGATGCCCGAGCCGCGCACCATCACCCCCGAGAAGCCCCATGCCATCGCCTCGTCCACCGAGACGATGCCGATATCGACGTTGCGCTGCTTGAAGATGCGGTTGGCCATGACGAGGTCGTCGAGATCCTGGACGACCTGCAGGAACGGGTCGCAGAAGGCGTCGATATCGTCGATCAGCTTCGGCGGCAGGTCCTGGTGGACGCCGCCCGGCCGGAAGTAATTGGCATGGAGACGGGCGCCCGAGGCCCGCTCGTAGAAGATCATCAGCTTCTCGCGCTCCTCGAAGCCCCAGAGCGGGGGCGTGAGGGCGCCGACATCCATCGCCTGCGTGGTGACGTTGAGCAGGTGCGACAGCAGGCGGCCGATCTCGCAGAACAGCACGCGGATCAGCTGCGCGCGCCGCGGCACCGCGATGCCGGCGAGCTTCTCGATCGCCAGGCAGAAGGCGTGCTCCTGGTTCATCGGCGACACGTAGTCGAGCCGGTCGAAGTAGGGCGTCGCCTGCAGGTAGGTCTTGTGCTCGATCAGCTTCTCGGTGCCGCGGTGCAGCAGCCCGATATGCGGGTCGACGCGCTCGACCACCTCGCCGTCGAGTTCCAGCACGAGGCGGAGCACGCCGTGCGCCGCCGGGTGCTGCGGGCCGAAATTGATCGCGAAGTTGCGGATGTTGTGTTCGGTCACGGACGGTCTCCGCGGCTCATGCCGACGTCTTCTCGTCGCCGGGCAGCACGTAGTCGGTGCCTTCCCACGGCGACAAGAAGTCGAAGTTCCGGAATTCCTGCGTCAGTTGCACCGGCTCGTAGACCACCCGCGCCTCGTCCTGGTCGTAGCGGACCTCGACGAAGCCGGTCAGCGGGAAGTCCTTGCGCAGGGGGTGCCCCTCGAAGCCGTAATCGGTGAGCAGGCGGCGCAGGTCGGGATGGCCCGAGAACAGGATCCCGTAGAGGTCGTAGGTCTCGCGCTCGTACCAGTTGGCCGCCGGGAAGACCTCGATCACCGAGGGGACCGGCGTCACCTCGTCGGTCTGCACCTTCACCCGGATGCGCAGGTTATGGCGCAGGGAGAGCAGGTGGTAGACCACGTCGAAGCGCTTCTCGCGCTGCGGGTAATCGACGCCGCAAATGTCGATGAAGTTGCGGAACGCGCAGGCCGGATCGTCGCGCAGGTAGGTGAGCGCGTAGACGATGTCGGAGGCCTGCACCACCAGGGTCAGCTCGCCGAACGCGATGGCGTGCGACACCACCGCCGGGCCAAGGGCGCCGGTGACCCGCTCGGCCAGCGCCGGCAATGCGCCCGCACCGTATTCCGGCTGGGTGTGCGGAAGGATCGAGATGCCGTTCGTCATGGCCGCTCCTCAGCGCTCGATCGTGCCGGTCCGGCGGATCTTCTTCTGCAGCAGCAGCACGCCGTAGAGCAGCGCCTCGGCGGTGGGCGGGCAGCCCGGCACGTAGATGTCCACCGGCACGACCCGGTCGCAGCCGCGCACCACCGAGTAGGAGTAGTGGTAGTAGCCGCCGCCGTTGGCGCAGGAGCCCATCGAGATGACGTAGCGGGGCTCCGGCATCTGGTCGTAGACCTTGCGGAGCGCCGGGGCCATCTTGTTGGTAAGCGTGCCGGCGACGATCATCACGTCGGACTGGCGGGGCGAGCCGCGGGGGCGAAGCCGAACCGCTCGCAATCGTAGCGCGGCATCGACATCTGCATCATCTCGACCGCGCAGCAGGCGAGACCGAAGGTCATCCACATCAGCGAGCCCGTGCGAGCCCAGTTGATCAGCTCGTCCGTCGTCGTGAGCAGGAAGCCCCGGTCGGCCAGCTCGTCGCTGATCGACAGGAAGGTCGGATCGTCCGCGCCGATCGGGCGGCCGGTGTTGGGATCGATGATCCCCTTCGGCTGGGGCGCGATCGCGGGGGCGCGGGACAGGGCGCGGTTCGTGTCGGTGATCAGGGCCATCGGCGACTCAGGAATTCGGTGCGGGCGGCGAGCGGCGGGACATCAATCCCATTCGAGGGCGCCCTTGCGCCACTCGTAGACGAAGCCGACGGTCAGGACGCCCAGGAAGACCATCATCGACCAGAAGCCGAACCAGCCCAGGTCCCCGAAGGTGATCGCCCAGGGGAAGAGGAACGCGACCTCGAGGTCGAAGATGATGAACAGGATGGCGACGAGGTAGAAGCGGACGTCGAACTTCATGCGGGCGTCGTCGAAGGCGTTGAAGCCGCATTCGTAGGCCGACAGCTTCTCGGGGTCGGGGCTCTTGAAGGCAACCAGGAACGGCACCACCAGCAGCGCCGTGGCGATGAACAGCGCCACGCCGATGAAGACGATGAGCGGCAGGTAATCCGCCAACAATCCGGTCATGCCAGGGCCTCGCGAGACGAAAGAAACCGCGGTGCGACGCCGACCCGGATTCGCCCGTGGAATTGTTCTTTGCCAGGATGCGCGCGGCCGGAGGCTTAGTCGAGCCGCCCGCCCGTGACAATGGCTTGTCGCGTCGCACAAAGGGCGGTGTCAGCCGTCCGGTCTGTCATGACCGAAATGGGCTTGCGCGGCCGGACTGCAACACGACGCAAGCGCACAGGTCCCGAGTCGAACCCGCGCCGCGGGGCGCATACGAATCCGCGCCGGACGCGCTTGACAGGTCGGGTAGCGCCCCATACACCCCGGCCCGTCGCCGGGCGAAACGCCCCCTTCGAAGCGACCACGCCGTGCGGGCGTAGCTCAGTTGGTTAGAGTGCCGGCCTGTCACGCCGGAGGTCGCGGGTTCGAGCCCCGTCGCCCGCGCCACGTCCCCCCCCCAAACTGAAA
This sequence comes from Methylobacterium phyllosphaerae, assembly GCA_050632685.1. Classification (GTDB taxonomy): domain Bacteria; phylum Pseudomonadota; class Alphaproteobacteria; order Rhizobiales; family Beijerinckiaceae; genus Methylobacterium; species Methylobacterium phyllosphaerae_A. Next base: position 3,358,453 of record JBOEFT010000001.1, on the reverse strand, counting down.
TCCAATGTCGTCGCCCGGTCGTCCGTGCCGGCGAGAACCCGTGCTTTCGGGGCATCCGGCCGAGCCGGGTCGAGACTCGCGGAATCGAAACGCAGGTCCGCCGACGAGGATCAGGCCGCCTTCGGCGCTTCGGCTTCGGGCTTCAGCGCGGGCAGCGCGGCCCTCCGGGTGCCGCGCAGGCTGAGGGCGATCCCCGCCAGGATCAGACCGCCGCCCACCAGGATGTCGGCGCTCAGCGGCTCGCCCAGGACGAGATGCGTGCTCAGGATTCCGGCCACGGGCACCAGCAGGGCGAAGGGCGTCACGGCGGCCGCCGGGTAACGGGTCAGGAGCCCGTTCCAGAGGCCGAAGGCGAGGAGCGTCGTCGGATAGGCCTGGAAGGCCACCGATCCGATCGCGGCCCAGCTCGGATGCGCCAGGGCCGTCAGGGCACCCGGTCCCTCGAGGATCAGCGACAGGATCAGCAGGGGCGGCGTGGTGGCGAGACTGCCCCAGACCATCAGCGCCAGCCTGTCGACCGGGCCGATCCGCTTCACGATGACGTTCGCGCTGGCCCAGGCCAGTGCGGCGCCGACGACCAGGAGCAGCGGGCCGAGCGGAGCGCTTCCACCCCGCGCCAGCGCCACCGCGGCGACGCCGAGGAGCGCGATCGCGCCCCCCAGCACCTGAAGGCCCCGCGGGCGTTCCCTCTGCAACACCCAGGCGAGCGCCACCGTGAAGGGCACCTGGACCTGGATCAGCAGCGACGACAGCCCGGCCGGCATGCCCAGGCGGATCGCCGTCATGAGCAGCCCGAACTGGCCGACCCCCAGGGCGAGGCCGAAACCCGCCACCAGGGCGACGGGAGCCCGAGGCGGTCGGATCACCAGCGCCGCCGGCAGGGCCGCGAAGCCGAAGCGCAGGGCGCACAGCATCAGCGGCGGCACCGTTTCCAGGCCGGCCTTGATGGCCACGAAGGCCAGCCCGAGGATCGTGACCACCAGGATTGCGGCGAGCCCGTCGCGCAGCGTCATGGGTGCATCCTACGCCGCGCGCGGGCGCCTCACCACCACCGCGTGGCGGCGCGGGCCTCGCGGCGCTCGTCGCGCCGGCCGACGAGCAGGTGAATCGCGTCGCCGGTGCCCGGCACACGGGCATCCGCCACATCCTGGGGCGTCAGCCCGATATCCTTCAGCTCCCGGTCCGAAAGGGTCGACAGGCGCTGGAGCACCCGCCGGTTCATCGCTGCACGCGATAGGCCGGCCCGCAGCTCCGCGCCGAACGCGGTGACGCGCGCGGCCACCCGGGCGATCCACGGGGTCCGGACTTCGGCGCCCGCGGTCTCGGTCATGCACTGGTTCATGGATCCCCTCCTCCATCGCTCTGGGGCAAGCGATCTTGTCTCTGCAGGGCTGGCGATGACAGGAACACTTCGGTACGGTTCGGAAGAATTGTCCGGACAAGCGAGCAGTACGGATGGCGGTCGCAATCAGGAATCCCGGGACCCGCGTCGAGGCCGTGGTCGGCGAGATCCGGGAGCGGATCGCGGCGCGGCGGCTGGTGCCCGGCGTTCGGATCCCGTCGGTGCGGGCCTTCGCGGACGCGATGGGCGTGTCGAAATCCACCGTCGTGGAGGCCTATGAGCGGCTCGCGGCCGAGGGGGCCGTGGTGGCCCGGCCGGGTTCGGGCTTCTACGTCGCCGGCAAGACGCGGCCGCTCTCGCTCCAGGCGATGGGGCCGCGGCTCGACCGGATCGTCGACCCGCTCTGGATCACCCGGCAGGCGCAGCAGGCCGGGTCCGACCAGCTCAAGCCCGGCGCCGGCTGGCTGCCGGATTCCTGGATGCCCCACGAGGCGATCCGGCGCGGCCTGCGCCGGTGGCCCGGGCCGGCCTCGCCGAGATGACCAACTACGACCGGCCGCTGGGCTACGAGCCCCTGCGCCACCAGATCGCCCGCAAGATCGCCGAGAAGGGCGTGGGCGCCGAGCCCGACCAGATCGTCCTCGTCGAATCGGCGACGCAGGCGCTGGACCTCGTCTGCCGCTTCCTGCTCCAGCCCGGCGACACCGTGCTGGTGGACGATCCCTGCTACTTCAACTTCCTGGCGCTACTGCGCGCCCAGCGCGTCGCGGTGGGCGGCGTGCCGATGACCCCGGAGGGGCCGGACCTGCGCGCCCTCGCGGTCCTGCTGGAACAGCACCGGCCGCGCTTCTATCTGACCAACGCGGCCCTCCAGAACCCGACGGGGGCGAGCCTCGCGCCGACCGTGGCGCACCGCCTGCTGAAGCTGTGTGAGGCCCACGACACGCTCATCGTGGAGGACGAGATCTTCGGCGACCTCGAGCCCGAGGCGGCCCCGCGGCTCGCGGGCTTCGACGGGCTGGAGCGGGTGATCCAGATCGGCAGCTTCTCCAAGACGCTCTCGGCTGCCGCGCGCTGCGGCTGGATCGCGCTCCGGGCCGACTGGGTGGAGCCGCTGGTCGATCTCAAGCTGGCGCTCAGCCTCGGCAATGGCCACGTCACCGCGGCGCTGGTGCACACGCTGATCACCGAGGGGCCTACCGGCGTCACCTCGCGGAGACCAAGCGGCGGCTCGCCGGCGCGATGGTGCAGGCCTCGGCGGAGCTGCGCGCCTGCGGGCTGGAGCCCTGGTCGCAGCCCCGGGGCGGCTTCTTCCTGTGGATGCGCCTGCCGGACGGGCGCGACGGGGCCGAGGTCGCCCGCCGGGCGCTCGCCCGCGGCATGGTGCTGGCGCCGGGGACGTCGTTCAGCCTTTCGGAGGCGTGGAACGGCTACATGCGCTTCAACGTCGCCCATTGCGCCGATCCGCGCATCCGACCGATCTTGCGGGAGGCGCTGGGCTGACTGGCGATGGACTGGCTCAGGCCGGCAGGGCGAGGTCCGCTTTCAGGCCGCCGAGTTCCGAGCGCCCCAGCGTCAGGCCGCCGCCGTAGAGTTCGGCGAGTTCCAGGGTGATCGGCAGCCCGAAGCCGTGGCCCGGCACGCCCTCGTCGAGGCGCCGGCCCCGCGCCATCACGGCCTCGGCGGCCGCGCCGTCGAGACCCGGCCCGTCATCCTCCACCCGGATCCGGACGATGCCGTCCCTGGCCGCCGCCGAGACCTGCACGCGAGTCCGGCACCAGCGGCAGGCATTGTCCACGAGGTTGCCCAGCATCTCGTCGAGATCCTGGCCCTCGCACGCCACCGACAGGTCGTCCGGAACGGCGACGGCGACGGCGACGCCCTTGTCGGCGTAGAGACGCGCGAGCGCCTCGCGCAGGTCCGCGACGCGCGGTGCCAGCGGCGTGCGGCCCCGCGCCGAGCCCGCCAGCGCGGCGGCCCGCGCCCGGCGCAGGTGGTGGCGCACCCGGCGGTCCATGTCGTCCACCTGCCGCCGCAGCGTCCCGTCCGGGTCGCGGGTCGGTTCGGCCAGCGCCATCGACAGGGTCGCGAGCGGCGTCTTGAGGGCGTGGGCGAGGTTGGCGACGTGGCCGCGGGCGCGTTCCAGGTTCTGGGCGTTCTGGTCGAGGAGCGCGTTGAGTTCGGCCACCACTGGCGCGATCTCGGCGGGCTGGTCCGCCGGCACCCGCTCGCGCCGGCCGGCCCGGACCGCCGCGAGGTCGGTGCCCAGGCGCGTCAGCGGCGCGAGGCCGAGGCGCACCTGGAACGCCAGTCCGGCGAGCAGGCACAGGCCGAGGATGCCGAGGGCCAGGGCGAGGCTCGTCAAAGCCTCGCGCAGCGGCCCGCGCAATTCCGCTTCCGGGGCCGCCACCAGGATCGTCGCGGGCTGCGGTCCCGGCACCGTGAGCACCCGGGCAACGAGGGGCTCGCCCCGCGGACCGGTGGCCGAGGCCGGGTGCGGGCGGTCGGGATCGTCCGCCGGCCCCGGATCCGACAGGCGGATGTCGCCGCCGCGCAACGAACCGGAGCGGATCGTCTCGGGTCCGCGGCGCACCATCCAGGCCCAGCCTGGGCCGGGCCGATCATAGGGCGGCGCATCGAGGTCCTGCGGCAGGATCCCCGCCTCGAGCCCGGCCCTCAGCGCGACGATCTGCGCGTCGAGGCGCCCGTCGAGCTGACCGCGCACGAACCGGTGCAGGATCAGCCCGATGGCGAGGCCCGCCACCACCAGGGCGGCCAGAACCAGGGCCAGGGCGGCCATGAGCAGGCGGGTGCGGAGCGAGCGCCGCGGCGTCCCCCCAGCCATCAGGCGGGATCCGCGTGCAGCCGGTAGCCGTGGCCGCGCACACTCTCGATCCGCGCCGGGGCGATCTTCCGGCGCAGCCGCGTGATGATCACCTCCACGGAATTCGAGTCCACGTCCGCGTCGCCCTCGTAGACCCGTTCGATCAGGTGCGGGCGCGGCACCACGGTCTCGCGGTTGAGCATCAGGCAGGACAGGACCCGCCATTCGAGCCCGGTGAGCTTGAGCGGCAGGCCGTCGTGCTCGAAGGCGCCGAGCCCCGGGTCGAAGCTCAGCGGGCCGCAGGCGATCCGGCTGGCGCCGCCGCCCTGCGACCGGCGCACCAGGGCGCGCAGCCGGATCACCAGTTCCTCCACCCGGACCGGCTTGACGAGGTAGTCGTCCGCGCCCGCCTTGAAGGCCGCGACCTTGTCGCTCCAGCCGTCCCGTGCGGTGAGCACCAGCACCGGCAGCGTCCGCCCCGCCGCCCGCCAAGCCCGCAGCACCGAGACGCCGTCGCCCTTCGGCAGGCCGAGGTCGAGGACGACGGCGTCGTAGCCCTCCGTCTCGCCGAGATGCTGGGCGTCCTCGCCGGTGGCGGCGTGGTCCAGCACGAAATTCTCCGCGCGCAGGACCTTGGCCACCTCGGCGGCCAGCGCCGCGTCGTCCTCCACCAGCAGGATCTTCACCCGTCCGCTCTCCCTGCTCCAGCCTCGGGTCCGGCGGAACGATCCAGTCTCGGGCCGAAACGCAGTCCGGGCCGAGTGTTAGGGCCGTGTCCTCAAGGCACCCGTCCCCTTGGCGACGGCGATCCCGATCGGCCGAACGGCATGAGAATCCCGAGCCAAGCCCTTGAATCCGCAAGAGTTCCACGGGATGCGCTCTAGCGCTGCCGATTTAACCGGATCTGAACCGGGCGGTTCAGGCCGGATTGGCCGCCCGTCCTTACGAAGGGGTCACGGATCGAACGGGTCCGGACCCTTCAAAGGTGACACATCATGACCGACGACAAGACCATCGACGGCACGGCTCAGGAGATCCGCGAGCCGGCGTCCGGCCCTTCCAACCCTTCCGGCCCGCGGCGGACCGCGATCCCCCGCCGGACCTGGGTGGTGGGCGCGGTGGCGGCTCCCCTGATGCTCGGCGCCGTGGGCCTGTCCCTGGCACAAGGCACGGCGTTCCAGCCGACCTCCGTGGCGCCGGTGGCGATCCAGTCGCTCGCCCCGTCCGGGGCGACCGCCGTCAAGGGCGAGGTCGCCGAGATCTTCGGCAACAAGTTCGTGGTTCAGGACGGGACCGGCCGGGCGCTGGTCGAGACCGGCCGCGAGGGCGAGGGCGGCGGCCTCGTCGCCAGGGGCGAGACCGTGACCGTCCAGGGGCGGTTCGAGACGGGCTTCCTGCATGCCCGGGTCCTGACCCACGGGGACGGCCGGACGATCCTGCTGGGGCCGGCCGGCGGGCCGCCGACGGGTAGCCTGGACTGGGCCAAGGATCGGCTGGGCCTCGGGCCGCAGCCCGATCCGGCCGCCCTGACGGCCTCCGTGCAGGCGGCCGGCTACAGCGACGTGCGCATCACCGGCCGCGGCCCGCGGCACTGGGAGGTGGCCGCCAAGGACCGGGACGGGCGCGAGCGCCAGCTCCATGTCGGCTTCGACGGGCAGGTGCGCGAGCGGCCGACGCCCGGGCGCCCGACGCTGTAACCCGATGCCGGCGCGGGACGTCATGCAACCCTTCCCGCCCTGCCGCGTCCTCCTGTCACGCACCAGGCAGGAGGACGCTTCGTGGAACCGATGAAGCCCATGGAACCGATGAAGCCGATGGAACCCATGAAGCCCATGACGCCGATGAAGGGCATGGAGCCGATGAAGGGAATGGAGCCCTGGTGGCCGAAGGACCTCGGGGATCCCTCGACCAGCGGCGCGCAGAACGGCATGAAGTACGCGTTCTTCCCGGACCAGCACCGGCTGCTGATCGAGCGCGACGGGCAGGTCACTACCTACGACAGCGGCGATCACCGAATCGGCGGCGTCGCGCAGGCGGATGGGGCCGGGACGTCGCTGACCTTCTCCAGCCAGAACGGCGACGTGGACCTCGGCTCCCTGAAGAAGCTCGGCTGAGCCCGGCGTGGACAGGCCGGGACGGTGCGCTTAAGCCCGGCCCGGTCATGCCAGCCGCCCCGCCGAACCCGTCGACGCCATGCGCGCGCTGATCGACCTCGTCCGCGCCCTGCGGGCGCCCGACCGGCGACGCCTCGGCCTGATCGCCCTCGGTCTCGCGGTGGCGGCCTTGCTGGAGGTGGTGGGCGTCGCCTCGGTGATCCCGTTCCTGACGCTGGTCGGGGATCCGTCGGCGGCGACCCGGATCCCGTATCTGGCCCAGGCCCGGGCCGTCCTCGGCCTGACCGACGAGCGCGGCTTCCTGCTGGTGACCGGCGGCGCGGCCCTCGCGGCGATCCTGGTCACCGCCCTGGTCAATGCCGGCCTGACCTACGCGCAGCTCCGCTTCACCCATCTGGCCGGCTACAGCCTCAGCCGGCGGCTGCTGTTCCGCTACCTCGACCGGGAGCGGCTGTTCTTCACGCGGAGCAACAGCGCCGAACTCGCCAAGAACGTGCTGTCCGAGACCGACCGTCTGGTGATCGGCGCGCTGACGCCCGCCACGGTGCTCGCCTCGCGGGCGAGTTCCGCGCTCGCGGTGATCGCCTTCCTGCTGGCCTACGCGCCGCAACTCGCGCTGATCCTGGGCGGCGGCTTCGGCGGGCTCTACGTCGGGATCTACCTCGTCATGCGCGCCCGGCTCGCTCGGCTCGGCAGCCGCACCGTCGCCGACAACGAGGCGCGGTTCCGGATCGTGCACGAGACCTTCGGGGCGCTCACCGAGCTGAAGCTCTACGGCCGGGCGGAGGCATTCGCGTCCCGGTTCGATGCCCCGGCCCGCGCCTACGCCCTCGCCACCGCGGCGAGCCAGCTCACCGGCCAGATGCCGCGTTTCGTGATCGAGGCCCTGGCCTTCGGCGGGGTGATCGTGGTGGTGCTGTTCGCCCTGGCCCAGGGCCTCGACGTCGCCGGAATCCTGCCGCTGCTCGGCCTGTTCGCCTTCGCGGGCTACCGGATGCTCCCGGCCTTCCAGAACATCTTCACCTCGGTGGCGCTGATGCGCTTCACCCTGCCGGCGGTCCGGGTGATCGTCGATGAACTCGCCGGCGAGCGGGTCCCCGGGCCCCGCACCGCGGAGCGCCTGCCCTTCGCCCGGGCGATCCGGCTCGAAGGAGTCGGCTTCGACTACGGCACCGAGCGGCCGGCGCTGACGGGCATCGATCTGACGATCCCGGTCAACACCACGATCGGCCTGGCCGGCCGGACCGGCTCCGGCAAGTCGACCCTCGCCGGCCTCATCCTGGGCGTCCTCAGCCCGGGTGCGGGTCGGATCACCGTGGACGGTCGGTCCCTCGACCCCGCCACCCTGCCCGCTTGGCAGAACCGGATCGGCTACGTCCCGCAGGAGGTGTTCCTAGTGGACGGCACGGTGGCGGAGAACATCGCGCTCGGCCTCGACGTGCCGGACCTCGCCGCCGTCGAGCGGGCGGCGCGGCTCGCCGGCGCCCACGACTTCGTCACGGCGCTGCCGCACGGCTACGGGGAGCGGGTCGGGGAGCGCGGGGCGCGGCTGTCGGGCGGCCAGCGCCAGCGTCTCGGCATCGCCCGGGCGCTTTATCACGACCCCGACGTCATCGTGTTCGACGAAGCGACCTCGGCCCTCGATGACGAGACGCAGGCGGCGGTGATGCGGGCGCTGCGCGCCCTGTCGGGCCGGCGGACGCTGATCCTGATCGCCCACCGCCTGTCGACCCTCGAGGGCGCGGACGCGGTCCACGTGCTGGAGGCGGGGCGGCTCGTCGCCTCCGGCCCACCCGAGACGGTCCTCCCCGGGCTGGGCACGGCCGCGTGAACGTCTCCGAGGCCAGCTTCCCATGGTCTGCCCCCAACGCCTGCCCCCGACGCCTGCCCCTTGCGCCCGACGCCGCCTCCGTTACCTCGGCCCTCCGAGACAGACCGGGAGATCACCGTGACCACGCGCATCGACCTGACCGCCGCGGACGGCACAACGGCGACGCTTTCGACCCATGGGGCCGAACCGGTCTCCTGGCGGGTCGGGGGCATCGAGTATCTCTGGAGCGGCGACCCGGCGCACTGGAACCGCCATGCGCCCTGGCTCTTCCCGGTGGTCGGCGCCTCGGCCGACGGGCACGTGACGGTCGGATCCGAGCGCTACCCGATGGCCCAGCACGGCTTCGCCCGGGACCTGACCTTCGCGGTGGTGGCCCAGAGCGCCGACGCGGTGACCCTGCGCCTGACCGACGGGCCTGAGACGCGGGCGCATTACCCGTTCTCCTTCCGGCTCGACGTCACCGCCCGGGTCTACCCGGCGGGCCTCGACCTCGACGTCAGGGTCGCCAATCCCGGCGACGTCCCGCTGCCCTACGCCCTCGGGTTCCACCCGGCCTTCCCCTGGCCCTTCGCGGGGGGCGTCCGCGCCCGGGATGGCGGCTACGCGGTGGCGTTCGAGCAGGCCGAGCGGCCATTCGCCCCCCAGGTCGGCCCCGGCGGCCTCCTGCTGCGGGCGGAGCAGCCGATCCCCCTCGTCGGCGACACGCTGCCCCTCGATCCGGCGATCTTCACCGAGGCCTTCGTGTTCCGGAACGCGCACAGCCGGTGGATGCGTTTCACCGGCCCGGAACGGGCGATCCGCATGGACATGGCGGACTTCCCCCATCTCGCGGTCTGGACCAAGCCCACGGCACCGTTCCTGTCGCTCGAATGCTGGACCGGCTACGCCGACTGGGCGGATTTTTCCGGTCCCCTGGCCGAGCGCGATGCGCAGCGCCTGCTCGCCCCGGGGGCCGAGGCGAATCACGGCGTCCGGTTGACGCTCGAAGGCTGAGCGATGCGCGTCTGGGTGGCCCGCCCCGAGCCCGGCGCGACGCGGACCGGAGCAGCCCTCCTGGCCCAGGGCCATGCGCCGTTGGTGGCGCCGGTGCTCGTGGTGCAGCCGAGCGGCGTGGCGCCGCCCGTGGGACCCTTCGCCGCGTTGCTCCTCACCAGCGCCAACGCGGTGCCGGCGCTCCGGGGTGTATCCGCCCTACGCGGCCTGCCGGTCTTCGCGGTCGGCGCGCGGACGGCCGCGTTGGCGCGGGACGCCGGCCTCGGTCCCGTGCGGGAGGGGCCGGGCGCGGCCTCCGGCCTCGCCGCCCTGGTGGCGGACGCGCTGCCGCCGGGCCAATCCCTGCTCCACGCGACCGGGGCCGAGCGCAAGCCGGAACCGGCGGCGGCGCTGACGGCGGCCGGATTCGGGGTCACCACTTTCGTGGCCTATCGGGCCGAGGCGCTGCGGCACCTCCCGGAAGGCGTCGGCGGTGAACTCGCCGCCGGACGCCTCGACGCTGCCCTCCACTACTCCCGGCGCAGCGCCGCCACGGCCCTCGCCCTCGCGGAAGGATCGGGGCACGGCGGAGCTTTCCGCCGCCTGAGGCATTACTGCCTATCGCCGGATGTCGCGGCACCCCTGGAAGCGGCCGGTGTTCCGGTCCATTTCGTCGCGGCGCATCCGCGCGAAACGGACCTGCTCGACGCCCTCGCACCGCCGCCGGGCCAGTCGGTGCGGTGACAGGGAGGCCGGGCCGCCGTATCTCGCCCTCGCGCCCGGCGCCGCCGCGGTGCTAGGGGGCGCGGCGACGCCGAAAACGTTGGAGGACTTGCCCGTGACGCCACCACCCAGCGACGCCGACAAGCCCGGATCCGGCGGCCGGAAGCCGGACGCCGTTCCCGGCAGGCCCGGGCAGCCGATCCCGTCCGCGGGCCAGCCCCGGTCGGCCACGGCGTCGGCGTCCACCGCGTCGACCTCCGCATCCTCGGCGTCCGCCACGGGTGGCGCAAAGCCGGTTGCACAGGGCCTGGGCGAGGCCGCGAAGGCGCCGCAGGGATCGGTCACCGGGATGCCGCCCAAGCCGGCGACCGAGCCCGTGGTGTCCGCCAAGCCCGGCACGACGGCCGACGCGGCCAAGCCCGGTTCCGGGACCGAGAGCCCGAAATCTTCGACAGGCCCTGTCGCCCAACCATCGACAGCCAAGCCCGATGCTCTGAAGGCCGAGCCGTCCAAGATCGAGTCGTCCAAGATCGAGCCGTCCAAGGCTGAGCCGCCGAAGATGGGCCAGTCCGGAACGTCCGACGCTGCCAAGTCGGGAGCCTCCACCGCGTCGACGGCCTCCGCGGCCGCCTCGGGGGCGACCGGGGCGAAGGTCGAGCCCGGCTCGCCCGATCCGACCAAGCCCGGACAGCCGGGCTCGGGCACCCAGACCGGCGCCCGCCCGGGCGGACCCGCCACCGGTGCCGCGGGGGCGGCGGCGGCCGGAGCGGTGACGGCCGGTCCGATCATCGACCTGAAGGCCAAGCGCATCCCCGATGCACCGGCCGCCGGCAGGGAGCCGGTCAAGGAGGCCGCAAAGGACGGCCGGGAGCCGCCGAAGGGTCCGACCCCGACGGCAGCCGCTGCCGATCCCGCACGGGGCGCGGCGTCACCGTCCGGCCGCGGCGGCGCCGGGTTCGGCTCGATCGCGGCTGCCGGGCTTCTCGGCGGCCTCATCGGTGCGGGCCTACTGTTCGGCGCCGAGAAGGCCGGGATCGGTCCCGATCCGCGCCTGAACGCCCTGGACCAGCGGCTCTCCAGTCAGGTCGCGTCCCTCGACAAGCGCGTCGACGGGCTCGCCCCGCGCGACGCGCTGGCGGCCCTAGACAAGCGCCTCGCCGCCACGGAAACGAGCGCCAAGCAGGCGCTGGACAAGGCCGGCGCCGCGCCGGCCGCGGCCGCGACGGAGGGCCAGACGACCGGCCCCGCGCCGGCCGTACCGGCGGACCTGATCGCCCGCCTCGACAGCCTCGACCAGCGGGTGGCCGCGCTTCAGGAGGAGCCCGGCCAGGAGCCGGGCCGCGACCAGCCGGCCGACTCGAAGCTCGGCACCGTTCAGGACAGCGGCAAGTCCGACAACGCCAAGCAGATCGCCGATCTCCAGGCCCGGCTGAAGGCGGTGGAGGAGGCCGGCGCCAACAAGGGTGCGACCGAGGACGCCGCCCAGAAGGTCGCCGCCCTGCAGAGCGAGGTGGAGCAGAAGACCAAGGCGAATGCCGAGGCCGACGTGGCGCTGGGGCAGCGGCTCGATGGGCTGCAGCAGGCCCTCGACGCCCGGGTGAAGGCGGCCACCGAGGCCGTCCAGGCGGCGACCCAGGCGAGCCGCACCGCCGCCGAGGCCGGGCAGACCCAGGCCGCGGAGGCCGCGAAGGCTGTGGACCGGCAACTGAAGGCGCAGGCCGACCAGATCGCCGCCCTGGACAAGAGCGTGTCGCAGCGCGCCGAGGCCGCCACCGTCCAGGCGGCGCTCCGGATCGTCGTGGCAGACCGCGTCGCGGCCGCTCTCGATTCCGGCGCGGCCTATGCCGAGCCGCTGGCGACCCTGCGCAAGCTCGATCCGGGGACCGAGGCGCAGGCCAAGGCCCTCGCGCCCTTCGCCGAGGGCGGCGCCCCCTCGGCCTCCGATCTCGCCGACACCTTCCGGCCGATTGCCGGGCGGATCGCGGCTCAGCGGCAGGCCCAGCGGGCCAAGAGCGCGGCCGAGACCGGTGACTTCCGCTCCAAGCTCCTCAGCATGGCCGACGGCCTCGTGCAGGTGCGCAAGGCCGACGCGCCCGCTCCGGAGGCCTCGAACGATCCGGAGGGCAAGGTCCAAGCGGCCCTCGACCGTGGCGACCTGACGGCGGCGGAGGCGGCCTTCGCGGCACTCCCGGCCGAGACGCGGGACCAGGCGGGCGATTTCGGCGCCACGCTCAAGGCCCGGGCCGAGGCCGAGCAGGCCGCGCGGACGCTCCTCGACACCGCCTTCAAGGCCCTTCCGGTCGGCGCAGCCACCCCGTCCCAGGCCGCACCGGCCGCCCCCGGGCGTTAGTCCGGTGACGGCTTCCCTCCGCGCGCCGCGCGGCTGCAACCTCTCCGGGCGGACGCGCAGGCGCTCCGCTCCTTCCGCCCCCCGCGACGGCCATCCGCCGGCCGCCGACAGGAGACACTGATCCCATGTGGCGCGCCCTCGCCTTCCTGGCCCTGCTCGCACTCGCCGCCTTCGGGGCGGTCTGGATCGCCGACCGGCCCGGTACCGTCACCCTTGTCTGGAACGGCTACCAGATCGGCACCAGCCTCGCGGTCGCCCTCGTGGGCGTCATCGCGGCGGCGATCGTCCTGGGAATCCTCTGGGCGATTGTCCGCGGCGTGATCGGCCTGCCGGAGGCGCTGGTGCGCGGCTCCTCAGAGCGGCGCCGGGCCAAGGGCCTCTCCGCCCTGTCCCGCGGCATGGTGGCGGTCGGTTCGGGCGATCCCTTGGCGGCCCGCCGGTACGCGGGCGATGCCGAGCGGCTCCTCGGGACCGAGCCGCTGACCCTCCTGCTGAAGGCGCAGGCGGCGCAGATCTCCGGTGACCGGGATGCCGCCGAGAGCGCCTTCCAGCGCATGGTCGACGATCCGGAGACCCGGGTCCTGGGCCTGCGCGGTCTGTTCGTGGAGGCCCGGCGCCGCGAGGACGAGACCGCCGCCCGCGCCTACGCCACCGAGGCCGCCCGCCTCGCTCCGAGCGTCACCTGGGCCAACGAGGCGCTGCTGGAGGCCCAGAGCGCCGACGGTGACTGGGCCGCGGCCCTCGAGACCATCGAGCGGCGCTCGTCCCTCGGCCTGATCGACAAGGCGAGCGCCCGTCGGCAGCGGGCCGTGCTGCTGACCGCGATCGCCGGCGAGCGCGAGGCCGGCGAGCCCGAGCTCGCGGCCGAGCGGGTCCTGCAGGCGGTCAAGCTCGCCCCCGAACTCGTGCCGGCCGCCTGCATCGCAGGCCGGCTCCTCGCCCGCCGCGGCGACTTCAAGAAGGCGGCGCGGATCGTCGAGGCGGCCTGGAAGGCCAACCCGCATCCCGACCTCGCCAAGGTCTATCTCGGCCTGCGGACGGGGGATTCCGTCCGCGATCGCCTCGCCCGCGCCGAGGTGCTGGCGAAGCTGTCCGTCTGGGATCCGGAGTCCCGGCTCGCCCTGGGGCAGGCCGCCTTGGACGCGCGGGACTTCAAGCGTGCGCGGGAGGCCGTGAAGCCGCTCCTGTCCGACCGCCCGACCGCCCGTGCCTGCCTGATGATGGCGGCGATCGAGGAAGCCGAGCACGGTGCCGCCTCCGGTCAGGCCCGGGAATGGCTCGCCCGTGCGGCCCGGGCGCCCCGCGATCCCCTGTGGATCGCCGACGGCGTCGCCTCCGAGACCTGGGCACCGGTCTCGCCGGTGACCGGACGCCTCGACGCCTTCGTCTGGCGCGAGCCGCCGAACACACTGGTCGCTGCGCCCGCGGTCGAGCCGGAATCGGAGCCGACCACGCCCGTCTTGGTGCCGGCGACCCCGACCCTCCCTGCGACCGCGACCGTTCCGGCGGCTCCGACCGCCTCTAAGCCGGTCTCCCCATCGGTCGCCACCACGCATTCCGCCGGGTCGGCGACGGCCGTGCCCGTGCCGACCGTGCTGCCGGCGAAGGCGGCTGGCGCCAAGACGGCCGACGTCGATCCGGTCTCGGTCGGAATGGCGGCCGCGGCGCTGCCGCCGTCCGGTTCGGGGGAACGCACGGTGCGCAGGACCGGCTGATCAGGGTGACGGGCGCCGACGATATGGACCGCGGATGACAGGCATGCTCCGCGGTCACGGGTAGGGCGCGCCATGTGTCTACTGGCAGTTGAAGTAATCGACCTGCCGTATAGCGTGGGTTTAGAACCGTCGACCGAGGGGCCGATCATCCACCAGCCCGTTCTGCGCCTCCAGTACCCGTCGAGTCCGCCGGGTCCAGGCCGCATGCCGCGTCGCGCGGTGCGCCCGTGACCCTGTACGACGAGGACGGCGAGCCGCGTCGGCAGGTCGGCGCCCTGCCGTTCCGGCATGGGCGGGACGGGAAGCCGAAGATCCTGCTGGTGACCTCGCGGGAAAGCCGCCGCTGGGTCATCCCGAAGGGGTGGCCGATGAAGGGCCGCAAGCCGTTTGAGGCGGCCGCGCGGGAAGCCTACGAGGAGGCCGGCCTGCGCGGTGCGGTCGGCAAGCGTCCGATCGGCCTGTACCTCTACCAGAAGCGCCTCCGGAACCTCGACATCGTCCTGTGTCAGGTGAAGGTGTTTCCCCTGGAGGTGCGCAAGCAGCTCAAGCACTTCCCCGAGGCGCGCCAGCGGGAACTCCGCTGGTTCACTCCGTCTGATGCCGCCGAGGCGGTCTCCGAACCGGGCTTGGCCGCTCTCATCCGGGCCGCGGCCCGCACGTAAAGCGCACGGAAGCGCAACACGGCGTTGCCAAGGCGGCGGCGATCCGTTATGGCCCCACTCGGCCGGATGAACACGCCCCCGCGGGGGCGACCCGGCCACCTGCTGCGGTAGCTCAGTGGTAGAGCACTTCATTGGTAATGAAGAGGTCGAGAGTTCAATCCTCTCTCGCAGCACCAGAAACTTTCCCGATCTTGCCCTTCGTCCGGACGATGCTACGGGCTTCCTGACAGGGCCTGTCACGGACTGAGGCGCGCTGCGGCCGCTCTGCCGACATCATCCGCTGAGGGGGGACTGCGGACGTGAACTCGACAGCCCTGTTCACCATGCTGGGCCTCGTCGTCGGCTGGGCCGTCCTGGCCGGCGCGGCCCTCGTGACGGGCCGGATCGCCACCTTTGCGTTCCTGATCCTCACGCTGATCGCCCTCTATCTCTACGTGCCCTGGGTGCGGCTGCGCGCCAGCGGGCTCGACGGCTCCAGCCGTCCGGTCCGGTTCTGGACCAATGTCGCCATGTTGATCGTCAGCCTCGCCGCCTGTCTCGCCTTCGCGATGATGCTCGCACGGCGAACCGGCCTCATCTGAGCGGCACCGGTGCCGCCTCCGCGCGGCCGTCCCCAACCTTGGCTGGATCACCTCGATTGAGGCACGCCTGATGCCGACATCGCTCCGGAACTCGGTCGCGGACGCAGAGAAATGCCCGAAGCAGCCGCCATGCGGCTGCCCCAGTGCTGATCCAGGTCAGTATCGCCTAACATATGATATGTAGTAATGGCGGAGTGATCTCGAAAATTGTCGATTAGATCGCAGCCAATAGCCTGATATGGTGCGATAAAACGGACCTGTGCGAAAATCGAGTGGTTTAAATATCTTCGCAGATCGAACCGCGGTCCCGAAGCAGGGTTGGACAGGGTACCAGGCGCGCTGCTCCAGAGCGCACCGCGCCGACGGCCAATGGTGCGGTGCCCGTGAGTGCGCCGTGCCTCTCGCGAGGGACAAGCACGATGTACTATCACGACAAGCGGCTTCAGTACCCGGTCAGGGTCGACAGCCCCGATCCGATCTACGCCCGCATGCTCCAGCAGGCGATCGGCGGCATCGAGGGCGAGATCCGCGTCTGCATGCAGTACTTCTTCCAGGCCTGGGGCAACCGCGCTCCGACCACGAAGTACCGCGACATGCTGCTCCATACGGCCACAGAGGAACTCGGCCATATCGAGATGCTCGCGACCGCAGTGGCGATGAACCTCGAGACCGCGCCCACCAAGGTGCAGGAAGCCGGGGCCGCCGATGCCATCGTCGGCGCTGTGATGGGCGGCGAGAATCCGCGTCACATCGCCGAGGGCATGCTGCACAAGACGCTGCTGTCCACCGGCATGGCCGCCTCCCCGGGCAATGCGGACGGCGTGCCCTTCGACATGAGCCACGTCTACGCCAGCGGCAACATCGCGGCCGACATGTATTGCAACGCCGCCGCCGAGAGCACCGGTCGCGTGCTCGCGGTTCGGCTCTTCAACGCCACCAACGATGCGGGCATGCGGGACATGTGGAGCTTCCTCATCGCCCGCGACACGATGCACCAGCAGCAATGGCTGGCCGTCATCGAGGAACTCGGCGGGGACGAGGGCACGCTGCCGATCCCGAACTCCTTCCCGCAGGAGCAGGAGAACCAGGAATTCAATTACGCCTTCTTCGCGACGTCGTCGGACGGTGCGCCGCCGCCGGCCGGGCGCTGGACGCGGGGACCGTCGCTCGATGGCAAGGGCACCTTCAGCGTGGTCCAGAACCAGCCGATGGGCGAGGAGCCGGTGCTCGGTCCGGCACGTCCGGATAGCGGGGCGGAGAGCCAGCAGATCGGCTGACGCGGCGGCCGCTAGGCTCGCTGGCGGAAGCCGAATGGGCGTGACGTCGGGCGACCCCTGAGCCCTCCATCCCACGGCCTGGGTTCAGTGCTTCGTCAGCGTCTCGACGACCGTGCCCGGCCCGATGCGTTCCGAGAAACGGGCGAGCCGGCTCCGGCTCGGCTCGTCGAGGCCGCCGGCATGCGCGAAGGTCGTGAGCGCGATGCCGACGAGGAAGCGGGCCTCCTCGGCCGTCACGGCGCGGCCGCTCAAGGTGCCGGCTGCGCCCCGCACCGCAAGGACGGCCTCTTGGAAGGCGGGGTCGTCCTCAAGGTCCGAGACCCGGGTCATGGCTGCAATCCCGCGATCCGGCCTGTCGCGCGTTCATCACGGGCAGGGCTGACCTTCGCAGCGGTAAGATCTTTCCGTCGGCCGAGGCAGCTGCGATGCCGCGACAGGTGGATGTTCGGCGCGTAGATCCTCATCGAAATCCTTCCTCCCGCTCTCGCTCCGGTCAAGATAGGCGATCGTTCCCGCATAGATCAATTCTGAGATCTGTCTGATCCATGATCTATGTTGCGGCGTGTAAGGGATATCCGTGGATTGATCGTCGCATCGGTGTCTGTACACCCCTCGGTGATCGACTGGCATGCTCGAACGCTCGCCCGACGCGGATCCAATCACCACGCGGGTGCCTCGGCTCCCCGGGAACGTGCAGGATCATCTCGGCCATCTGCTGGCGGCGACTTACGCCCGACACGCGGTCGAGCCGACGATCGCGGTTCGCTTCGCCGCGGTGCTGAGGTTGCTGGATGGTGCCTTCGGCTTGGTCGAAGACAGCCGGGAGGCGGCGTTTCAGACTTCGCTCCTGGCGCTGGTGCCGAACCTGCAGCGCTTCGCGCGCTCGCTCCTGCGCAGCCAGGGCGGCGCGGACGACCTCCTGCAGAACACGCTCCTGCGGGCGTGGCGCTCGCGCGCCAGCTTCGCCCCGGGCACGAACCTGGAAGCGTGGCTGTTCACGATCATGCGCAACCAGTTCTACAACGAACACCGAAAGCGCGGGCGCGAGGTGCAGGACGAGGACGGCGCGCAGGCCGAGCGGATGGTCTCGCTGCCCGAGCAAGGCGGTCACCTCGATCTGAGCGACGTCCAGGCCGCCCTCGACCGTCTCGCGCCCGCGATGCGGCAGGCGCTCGTGGCCGTCGCGATCGAGAACCTCACCTACGAGGAGACCGCCGCCCTTATGCGGTGCCGGATCGGCACGGTGAAGAGCCGCGTCTGGCGGGCTCGGACGCAACTCGCCGAGATGCTGGGCTACACCGGCGGGGAGGTCGGGAGCGACGACATCATGCTGGCCGCCGCAGGCCCGGCGGGCCGGAAGGCGATCCGGGTATCGTGAGCGCGGCCCAAGGCGGGGCTCGCAAGGCACCGGCCCCTGCGCGTAGGGTCGATCCGCGATCCCGGGCTGTTGGAGCCGCCGTCCCCCATGCCGTTGCGTGTCCTGACTGCCGGAGCCGTCGTTCTCGGCCTGACCCTCGCGCCCACCTCCCTGGCCGTGGCTCGGGAGCACACCGGGCCAGGGGTGCGGGACTGGCTCTCGGATCTCGTCACGCGGATCGACGCCGCCGACCGAGCCGAGAGACGCAGGGAGCCCGTTCGTCGGGCCGGGACCGTGGTGGTCCGCCTGGAGATCGCGGCGGATGGGGCGGTCCAGCGGGCGGAGATCGAGCGCAGTTCCGGATCCGAGGGCCTCGATCGGCGCGCGCTCCGCGCCGTGCGCGACATCAGCCCGACCGCCGCTCCGCCGGCTCGGCTGTTGAGCGGGGCCGGAACCGTCGATCTGAGCATCCCGGTGCAACTGGGCCGCTGAGCGCAGGAGCGCCATTCACCCCGAACACGTGGTCTTCGGGGCGACCGCAGCCGAGGACGGGAGCGTGTCGATCCGGGGGCCGCGTTCACCGATCGCGGCCAGCATCCACGCCGAGATAGGCGCCCAGGAAATAGCCCGCCTGATGGGCGGTGAGATAGCCGAACAGCAGCAGGATCTTCTCGGCATCCAAGCGCGTCCACACGAACGCCCAGAGCGCCAACCACGCGAGCCCGACCAGCATCGAGCTCGCCATCAGAACCGAGGCCCGGTACCGCCAGCCCTCCAACATGCCCACCGCGAAGAGCAGGGCAGCAACCAGCAACGGGCCGACTCCTTCCGCGCGAAGGATAAAATTTTACGCGCTAAATCTTTGTAAAATGAAGTGATTTTGCCGTTGCGCCAGACCTTCGGCGGAGAGGATTGATATTCGATTAACCGGATCGTTCCACCGCGGTCGCCGTCAGGTTGTCGCCCGCGCCCCGGGGATGGCGATTGGACGGAGCCCGACGTGCATTGATTTCATCGATATCTAAAATCGATTCTATCTGTTTGGATCATGTTGCTGTGCAGCGTAAATGATCCCTCGACGCCGGGCACGACCCGGACACCGAGAGGATCTTCCACCATGACCGTTCGCACCTTCGTTCTCGCCGCCCTCGCCGCCGTTCCGATGATCGGCACCGCCCTGGCCGACGAGGCCGTCACCCTGACCCCGCCGCTCTACCGCGAGCAGGCCCGTCCCACGGCGGCCGTCCGCCCGGCCTCCGAGCTGACCACGACGCCACGCCTCGTCCCGGCGAGTCCGGCCACGCCGCGGGTCGTCGCCACGGCGGTTCCGACCCGCTG
Source organism: Methylobacterium phyllosphaerae (assembly GCA_050632685.1). Taxonomy (GTDB): domain Bacteria; phylum Pseudomonadota; class Alphaproteobacteria; order Rhizobiales; family Beijerinckiaceae; genus Methylobacterium; species Methylobacterium phyllosphaerae_A. The sequence goes on along the minus strand of JBOEFT010000001.1, from coordinate 3,339,367 downwards.
AGGCGGGCATGGGCCGCGATCCGGCGCCCCCGGCAGATCCGGGGGCGCCGGTCGCCTTCTCCGATCGACAAACCGACGGGCCACGGGCATCGTCCCGAGCGATGGCCGCCGGCTCACGAACACAGCACGCTGCGGGCGCCTGCCGCCCTCTGATCGGCCGCGCGCGTTCGCTTCGCCCGACAGTACGCCCTGCGCCCGGTGATCAGGCCGGGCACGGCTTCCCGCCGGGCAGTACGACCTCGCTCTGTCCGTTGTAGACTTCGCCGCCGCGGACCGGCCAGACTTTCCTGTAGCGGAATGTCCATTGGGCCAGCTTCGTAAGGACGGGAAACAACGGCCGATAGGCCATCGTGACTTCCGAGACGACGAAGCGATCGCCGTTTCGGGTCATTCCGGGCGGCGGCGGCCCGAGGGACGCGCCGGTCGCGTAGGCTTGTCCGTTGGATTCGGCGCTCGAACAGACCTGGGTCGTCGCTGAGCTACCGGTGCTGTAGGTGCCGGCCGCCGTCAGCACGATGCTGGCCCGGGTCACGTCGTAGGGATTGGCGATCACGCTCGTCGCGTCGAAGACCGGCTTGAGATCGGTGTAGCTGCCGCGGGAGATCAGATCCGCCATCGTGGTCGCGGCGTTGTCGAGGCGCTTGCCGATCATGTAGGCGCGGGGAAGCTCGATCGACCCCATGAAGACCAGCAGCAGGATCGGGGCGATCATGCTGAACTCGATCGCGCTGACGCCATCTCGGCAACTGATGAAGCGCAACAGGCCGGCGCGGGTGCAGCCTCTCAGCACGGCTTCGGCTCGTAATCCTCGACCTTGAAGATCTCGGTCGCGATCAGCAGCTGCGACTTGTCCGACATGATCCGGCCGGTGAAATCCAGCATCTGGAACAGGCGCATGACAGGAACGGCGACCCGGACCGTCACCGTATCCCCGCCCTGGGGGCATTCGAACCGCTGCCCGAAGCCGACCGCCCACGTCTTCGTCGTCCTGTCGAAGGGTTCCTCCGGTTGCGAGGTCGAGAACGAGGATGTCCGCGACACGTCGAGGCGCAGATCGGCGCAGGGGAACAGCGCCGTCGGGCTGCTGCAGACGATCTTGCGGAAGCGCTGGCTCGGATCGCTGCCGTCTGAGCCCTCCTGAAAGCTGCCGGTGCGCAACTGTCGGATGCTGCGATCGACGGCGATGTCGAGGGTCTGCTGCTCGATGGCCACGACGCCGGATTCCGCGACGACGCCCAGGAGCGCCAGGAACGGGGCCGCAAGCAGCGCGAACTCCACCGCGGAGGCGCCGGTGCGTTGGGCGGCAAACCGTCGGCCGCACTCGGCGGCGCTGCGGCCGCGCGGCCTTCGCAAGCGGAGGAAGAAGAGGCGCATGCGGTCGGTCGGGTCGGCCGTTCGCACCGGCTCGGCGACGGGCGGCTCGGTGACTTCGCGCGCCGGGCTGGCGACCAAGGCTAAAGAGCTTGGAAGTTTTGCCTCCGCGGGTTCAGTGCCGTCGTCAGGTCCGATCGCAGCCGATCGCTGTGGAACCTGCGAACCGCCGCGCCTCAGGATGCTCATCATGGACAGCGAACTCTGCAGGTCCTGCGCCTGCCTTCGTCGCGCCGCACGGGCGCCGACCGGTCAACCTTGCGGCAGGCCTCTTTAGAAACGGTTCAAGGCCGACGATAATTTTCCGCTTTCTGATGAGCAGGACGCATGAATCGCGTCCTCACAGCGTCGCGGCACGCTTAAGTTGAAAAATTTTAGACTGAAACATCTTCCAGTGCGCGCGCCGAACGGTCGGTGGGGCAGCGAACGACCCTGGGTCGCAAGTGGATTGATATCGTTTACTGTAAAATGATGGTCGTCGGTCCACGATAGGCTTTGCCTGACAGAAACGACGAAATCTTTAGGTGCCACGCGTATCCCGTCGAAGCGGGCCGCGATCGTGGTCCAGCAGGTCGACCTCTATCAAGCCTCGAGCCCCTGTCGGAACGCCAGCGCGGACGCGACGAGCGCGCCGGGGCTCAAGGAGATCGGTCAACTGCCGGGCACGACGCGGCTGTCGCGATGAGGGGGGACGGGGTGCAGGCCCTTCGCCGCCGGTCCGTCGTGTGGGAGTGACACGGTGCTCGCCCTGGTCCTCGACGATTCCGAGATGAACAACCTGCTGGTCATGCAGGCGCTGAAGCCCGTGGCCGATTGCGAGCCGGTGGCGTTCACCTGCCCCGTGACGGCGCTCGACTTCCTGCGGGCCAACGTCGACCGGATCGGGGTCGTCGTCACCGACTACGACATGCCCGGCCTGACCGGCCTCGACGTCATCGCGGCGGCGCGGGCGGTCCGGGGCTTCGAGCACGTGCCGATCGTCATGGTGACGAGCCTCGACCAGCGCAGTCTGCGCCATGAGGCCCTGCGTGCCGGCGCCACCGACTTCCTCGGCAAGCCCTGCGATCCCGTCGAGATCCAGGCGCGCATCACCAACCTGATGAAGATCAGCGCGGCCCACCGGCAGGAGCAGGACCGGGCCGCGTGGCTCGCCCGCGAGGTCGCGGCCGCGGTCGCGGTGATCGAGGCGCGGGAGCGCGAGATCATCGCCCTGCTGATGCGCGCCGCCGAGCACCGCGACACCGATACCGGCGATCATATCGCCCGGGTGGCCGGATACGTCGGCGTCATCGCCGGAAACCTCGGTTTCGCGCCGGCGGAGATCCGGATCCTGAAGCTCGCCTCCACGATGCACGATGTCGGCAAGATCGGCGTTCCCGACGCGATCCTGCTCAAGCCGGGACCGCTCTCCGCCGAGGAACGCGCCGAGATGGAGAAGCATGCCGAGCGTGGCCGGCGGATTCTTGAGGGCAGCACCTCCGACGTCGTGCGGCTGGCCGCCGAGATCGCCGAGAGCCACCACGAGCGCTGGGACGGCACTGGCTATCCGAAGGGCCTGCACGGTGAGACGATCCCGCTTTCCGGCCGCATCGTGGCCGTGGCGGACGTCTTCGACGCCCTGGTGACGGAGCGCCCCTACAAGGCGGCCTGGCCGATCGAGCGCGCAAGGGCCTTCGTGATGGAACAGGCCGGGCGCCATTTCGACCCGCGCTGCGTCGACGCCTTTCTGGCCGGCTGGGACACGGTGGCGCGCACCTGCACCCGGGCCGCCGCCTGATCCGGTCGCCACCGGCGATCCCTCCCCGCGATCCGGCCCGTCCGGGCCTCCTGAAGGAGCGAAGCGTGTCCCTCGCGTGGCTCAGGCCGAGACGTTCCCTGACCGGCAGACTGGCGCTGGCGGTGACCGGGGCCGTCACGGCGGCCCTCGTCCTGGCGGCGGCCCTGTCGGTCTGGCGCGAGGTCTCCCGCTACGCCGCCGACAAGCACGCCGCACTGGAGGCGGTCGCGCAGGTCTTCGCCCACGGTGGCGCCCGGGCGACGGCCGAGAACGACGCCGATGCGGCCGCCGCCTCCCTGCGGGCGATCGGCCAGGTCCCATCCATCGTCTACGGGGCGATCGAGCGGCCCGACGGGGTCGTGCTCGCCGAGCAGGGGCTCGGCCTGCGCCTGACGCGGGATGCCGCCCAGGATGGTGAGGATCTCTCGCTCCTGCGCCTGCTCAAGACGCGGAGCCTCCAGGCGACCGCGCCGATCCTAGAGAACGGGCGCCCGATCGGCCGGGTCGTTCTGGTCGGCGAGACCGACGACATCCTCGATCACGTCGGGGCCGCCGCACAGAACGCTGCCCTGGCGGCGCTGCTGGCCGTCGCGATTGGTCTCGGGGTGTCGCTCTACCTCCAGCGCAGCGTCACGCGCCCGCTGGCCGCGCTGGCCCGCACCATGGACGCGGTCCGGCTGCGCCACGATTATGCGCAGCGCGCCCCCGTGGTGAGCGACGACGAGGTCGGCGCGCTGGCGCGCACCTTCAACGACCTCCTCTCGGCCGTGAACGAGCGCGATCACCGCCTCGCGGCGCACAGCGCCCACCTCGAAGGAGAGGTCCGCGCCCGGACGGCGGATCTGAGCCAGGCCAAGCAGGCCGCCGACGCCGCCAACGCGGCCAAATCGACCTTCCTGGCCACGATGAGCCACGAGATCCGGACCCCGATGAACGGCGTGCTGGTGATGGCCGAACTGCTGGCGAGTTCCGACCTGCCGGTGCGTCAGCGCCGCTACGCCGAGGTGATCGCCCGGTCCGGCAAGTCGCTGCTTGCGATCATCAACGACATCCTCGACTTCGCGAAGGTCGAGGCGGGCAAGCTCGATCTCGAAAGCGTGCCCGTGAATCCCGCCGAGATCGCCGACACCGTGGTGACGCTCTTCGCCGAACGTGCCCGCTCGGCCGGCCTCGACCTCGCGGCCGACATCGCGCCTGCGGTGCCGCGGGTCATCCTCGGCGACCCCGTCCGCCTGGGGCAGGTGGTGAGCAACTTCGTGTCGAACGCGCTGAAGTTCACGGAAGCCGGCCACGTCACCGTCCGGATGGCCCTCGATGCCGGGGACGGATGCCTCGTCGTCGCCGTCACCGATACCGGGATCGGCATCCCCCAGGACAAGCTCGCCACGATCTTCTCGGCCTTCTCGCAGGCCGACCAATCCACCACCCGCCGTTTCGGGGGGACCGGCCTGGGGCTCTCGATCGCCCAGCAGATCATCGCCGCGATGGGCGGCACCGTCGCGGTTCAGAGTCGCGTGGGAGCGGGATCGACCTTTTCGGCGCGCATCCCAGTGACGGTCGTCGAACCGGCCCGTCCGATCCAGCGCGACGCCGCGGTTCCGGCGGCTCTCGTGCTGCGCGCGGCCGGTTCCGCCACCCGATCGGCCCTCGCCGCCAGCCTGAGCGCGGCCGGCTTCGTGCCGGTCGCGGCGGCAGGCGGCGGGCCGGCCCACTGGATCCTCGACGCGTCCGATCTGGTCGCCGCGGGCCGCCGGCCGGATGCATCCGCGCGCGTCCTGGTCGTCGCGGCGCCGGGTGACGGCGCGGCCGACCGGGCACTCCGGTCCGGCCTCGCCGATGAGGTTCTGCGCTGGCCGGTGACCCAGGCCGAGTGGCAGCCGGTCCTGGCGGCGCTCGCCGAGGGGCGGACCTTCGCCCCTTCGAACGCCCCCGCGATCGTGGCGGAGCCGCTCCCGCGGTTCACGAAGGCGCGGGTGCTCGTCGCGGACGACAGCGCGGTGAACCGCGAGGTCGCCGTCGAGGCCCTGGCCCGCTGCGGCGTGACGGCGGTCGTCACCGTGGAGGACGGCGCCGCAGCCGTCGCGGCCGCCCAGGCGCAGACCTTCGACCTGATCCTGATGGACGGCAGCATGCCGGTCTTGGACGGCTTTACGGCCGCCCGGACGATCCGGGAGCGCGAGGCGGCCACGGGCCGGCGCACCCCGATCGTCGCCCTCACCGCCCACGTCCTCGGCGAGGCCGCGGAGGCTGCGGCGGCGGCCGGGATGGACGGGACCCTCCTGAAGCCATTCACGCTGCGGCAACTCGCCGATCTGCTGCAGGCGCATGCGCCGGCCCTTCGGGACGCGGCGGCCTCGCCGGTGGCCGCGGCGGGATCGGACACGGCTCCGGTCATCGCCCCGATCCCGGCATCGGCTGCAGACGACCTGCTCGACGCCGAGGTTCTGGACGGGCTCCTCGCCCTCGGGGACGGCGCGTTCCTCGGCCGCATCCTCGGCCTGTACCGGGAACAGGGTCCGGTGGCGCTCGACGCCCTCAGATCCGCCCTCGCCGCCTCGGATCAGCCGGCCATCGCCAGGGCCGCGCACAGCCTCAAGTCGATGAGCGCGAATGTCGGCGCCCGTGCCCTCGTGGCGCGGCTGCGCGCCATCGAGGAGGCTGCGCGGAACTCGGTCTGCGCCGAACCGGAAACCGTCTGCGACGCGCTGGACAACTTGCTCGGCGCGACGATCCGCGGCCTCGAGCAGCGGACGCGCACCCACGACGCGGCGGGATCGGCAGACCCGCCCAGGCACGGTCAGGCTGCGTCCGCTTAGGGCCGTTCGCAATCCTGTTGCAACGGTTTGGAAGGACGCCAACTCCCGTCGAGGCAGCCGCGTCCCCCCTCTCCCGTGCGTGAGAAGGGGTCCGCGTCTTGTGCGGCGCGGGCTCGGCTGTTGCCCCCTCCCGACCCGATCGGGAGCGGCTCCAGTGCGCAGACGGATCCCTGGCGCATCTGCGGAGCCAGGTACAACCTCTGCGAACCGTGCCCAGGATCGCTGCCGGAGGCTAGCGTCCGAGAATGGGCCGTCGCGGCCACGGTGCCCACGCCCCTGCCCGGCCGGCGCGCCGGATCGGACTATCGCGGCGCGGCGGAGCTCGTGGCGCCGGCTGAAAGCGTTCCCCGACGATGCCCTACAGCGACGCAGACCTGCCCTGCACACCCTAGGCTGGTATGCCAGGCGGCCGAGCCGTACGGTTGCGCTTCCTCCCAAGCACTCCCTCAGCCCGCCCGGTCCGCCGCGGCGGGCCTTCTCTGAGCGCCGGGCCGCGTCGCCGCCCGTTCTGCATGCGCCCGGGATCGGCGTCCGTACCGATCCCGGCCAGCCTCAGTTCATGAGCACCCGACGGATGAACACCGCGGCCGCGAACAGAACGGCGGCGGCGGCGGTGACGATGCTCATCATCAGGACCCGTCTGGGCTCGGTGGAAGACCCGGCCTTGATGGGTTCGACGATCGGCGCCAGGGCCACAACCTGCTGCTGGGCGACGATGCGGGCGCGGTCATAGGCCAGTTGCACGTCGCGATGGTACTTCTCGGCATTCTCGCGCTCGTGCTCGAGGTCTTCGAAACGGGTGAGCGCGTCGGAGAGGCGACGCTTCTCCGTCGGTGCGGTGCCGGCCAGCTGTTGCTGGACCTTGGCGATGTTCGCATCGAGGTCGTTGATCTGCTGCTTGAGGTCGATGATGCTGCGGGCCTGCGGGCCGAGATCCCGCTGCAGCACCGACAGTTGGACGGCGAGCTTCGTACGCGAGTCCCGCAACTCCGACACGGACTTGATGGTGGCGGTGTTCGACTTGATGACGTCGAGCACGCCTTCGCGGTTGCGCAGGTCGTTCAGCGCCGCACTGGCCTTCGCCTCGCGCTCGTCGGCGGCTTTCAGGACGCGCGCGCTTACATCCAGGGCATCTTGGCGGGACCGCATGCTGAGGTCGTTCAGCATCCGCTCGGTTTCGGCCATGATCGCCTTGGTGATGGCGAGGGACTCGTCCGGATCGAAGGCCTCGACAGACAGCGACATGATCCCGGACACAGAGTCGACGTCGACATCCACCCGGCGCTTCCAATAGCGCAGGAATTTCTCGACCGGCTTGTCCGGGTTGAACCCGGAAAACATGTCGATGCTGTCGCGGCCATACCATTCGCGGATCGGAAGCTCGGCCGCGACCGTTTCGACCATCGGTCGGCTGTGGATGTATTCCAGCGCGATCAGCGTTTCCTGGGCGACCGTCGCCTTGGTCACGCCCGCATTCGTTCCGACCGAATCGGGCGTCGCCTTGTCGGCGGTGCCGACCGTCGGCCGGACCGCAAACCGGGCCTCGGTCACGTAGCGGTCCGAGGCGATCAGGCCGTAATAGATGGCCCCGCCCAGGGCCGGCAGGACGAAGCAGACGACGAAGAGGATGGGCAGCCAGGGATCGCTTTTGACGTGGCTCTGATACGAGCGCACCCCTTCTTGGTGTCCGGAAGGCCCGGCAGGCGGGCGAATTGCCGGAGCGACTGCGCGATCACGGTGTTCCGGTCGATGCCCTTCAGGGGCCTGCCCGAGGCCTTCTCGACCTGCATGTTCATCGTTGCGACTCGAAGCTGGGGCCGGTGCGGGCGTGATCGGCCCGCGAGGCGTGCATGCAATTCGCCAAGCCAGTCACACGGCCAGGCGGCGAAAGCATGTCCACGGCAATCCCTCGGATCGAGTCATCGGAGCGGGCCGGCAGCCCTCCTCTGGGTCGCCCGTCTCCCGATGCACCGGTTGCGACCCTCAGGCTCCGGATCGCGGAAGCGCCGCCGCCCGCATTGCGTGGGCCCGTGCCGAGCGGACGCGCGGACCGGACGGCCCACGCGATTGCGGGCCGGCTCCTCTTTGCGCATCGCTGTTTCCGCACGAAAATGGGGCGCCCCGCGAAGGACGCCCCATCGATCAATCCGGCGTTTCAGAAGGGATCAGTCGTCCCAGTCGTTGCGGTGACCGTAGCCGTAGCCGCGGCGCTCGATCACGCGGACGCCGGGACGGTCCCATTCGCGATGGCCGAACCGGACCCCGCGGTAACCGTCGCGATATCCGTCTCGGACGATCACGCGGGAATGGCCGTAGCCCGGTCCATCACCGTAACCGTAACCGCTCCCCCATTCATGCGCCTGGGCCGCGGACGCGGCGCCCAGCAGGGCAGCGCCGGCAGCCAGTGTGAGGGCAAGCTTTGTCATCATCTGTCTCCCTTTGCGATTTCGAATGAACAATACGCTTCGGCAAACGACAGTTCCGAACTGTGCCTATAATTGTTCAAGTATATTCATTCATCCGGCGTTCATGGAATGTGATTGTCGAACGAAGACTTGTGGGTCGGTGTCCGGTTAGGCTGTATCGGGCGGTTTGGGCAGGTCGACCGCTGGTACGGCTCACGCGAGGCGCCGAAAATGAGCCGGCGCGCTGTCGCGATAGGATCCCCGGTGCGGCCGCACGGTCTTCGCAGGGTCGAGACTGCCGGTCTGTGGGCCTCACTCTTCGGATAAGCGCCCCGACCGGCCGGGAAGGCCGGCCGGGGCGGCAGCGGGTGCGTCAGCGGCGGGTTCCGGTCGAACCAGTGCCCGAGGTGCCGGCCGCGGTTCCACCGGTCCGGGTGGTCGAACCGGTCGACTCCATCCCGCCGGACTTCATCTCGTGGCCCGGCGCATAGCCGGAGGCGCCGGGGCTCCCCGCGCGGCTTCCGCGCTCCTGCATCTCGTGGCCGGGGGTCTTGGACGACGCCCCCTGCTCGGCGGCAAGGGCGCTGCCCCCGAGAGCGAGGGTGGCGAGGACGATGATCGGCAAGCGTCGCATCAAGTGTCTCCTCTGCTGAGGGCCACTTAACTTCGTGCTTCCCGTGACCGTTCCCAAGAAATTCGACGGTTCTGGATTCGCGGATCCGCGCAATGGGCGCTGAAGTTCTTGGATTCACCGCCGGCTGCCGGGATAAGGTTGCAGGGATTGCGACGCAGGGGCGCTGTGTGGGCGAATACGGACGGCCTGTTTCGGATTTCCCGTATTCGTGAGTGACCGCACCGAGCGCGTCCGAGCGTCGCGGCCAAGTCGGGGCGGCGGCACGTCACGCTTCACCCGGCACGGAACGGTTTCGGGCCGTGCGCCGTATCTGGACCGCACCGGGGCCTGTCCCGCTGCGTGGGAAGCATCCATGATCCGCACGCCGATATTGATCCTGCTCGGGACCCTGACGGTGGCGGGAGGTGTTCTCGGGACTTCGTCGGCTGCCATGGCCGATCCGCCCTGGGCTCGCGGCGAGCGTGGCTTCCAGCACGGTGGTCCCCCGCCTTGGGCGCCCGCCCATGGATATCGTCGTCACCGGGACTTTGGTGGGTACGGCCGCAGGGACGTGCGGGTGATCGAGGGCCGTCGCTACGATGGATATCGCTACGGCTATTAGCGCTGCCGACGATAGATCTGCGCCTCGTCAGCCGGCCCAGGCTTCGATCAACCTGGGCCATCTGGACCTTCGATTCCGGCCACGCCGCAGCACTTCGGAACCCTCATGACACTCGTCCGCGCACTCGTCTTCGCCGTTGCCGCACTGGCGGCGCATGGCGCGCTGGCGCAGACGGTGGTCGAGCCTCAGGAGACCGAGGAGAGCGCACCGCGCCCCGGGCCACCTCCGCCGCTGCCGGAACTGTCCGACCCGAACGGACGAACCGGCGAACCGCTGAACGAGCCCGGCGAACGCTCCGAGATCCCGAAGACGTTGCGCGGGTCCGGGTCGAAGGCCGGCGGCCCGGCCAACGACCTCAACCCGGGCGGCCGGCCGGAGGCACCGATCCCGCCGAAGGGCGACCTCGGCCGGGTCATCGCCGGCAAGGAACTGTACCACGGCAATTACTGCGGGAAGGGACAGCGCGGCGAGGGCCTGCCCCCGACCGACGACCTCGACGCCGCCTGCATGCGGCACGATGCCTGCTACGACACAGCCGGGTACAACTCCTGCGCGTGTGATGCGACGCTGAAGCGTGACGCATCCGCCGTCTCGGACAGCCCGAACGTGAGTCTGGAGGTCCGGCGCAGAGCCCTCAGCGTTATCGAGGCCGCGGGCGCGATGGACTGCCGCGCCCCGTAGATCCCGCGGCTGCGCCGGGGAGCAAAATCCAAGGCGGTAGTCGAGGATGGCCCGGGCGGGGATCCTAGAGGCCTGCGAAGCCCAGCGCCCCTGCGTCCTGCGCAAGGCTTTCGACGAGGACGTTGCGCGCCCGGCTGACCCGACTCTTCACCGTGCCGACTTGGCATCCGAGACGGATCGCGGCCTCCTCGTAGGTGAAGCCCTCTGCGCCGACCATGAGGAGGGCTTGCCGCTGCGGCAGGGGCAGCGTGCCGATCAGGTTCATCACGGATCCGAGGGCGACCGCGTGTTCCTGATCGGGCGCCGCCGTCAAGGTGCTTGCATGGACGCCGTCGGCGTCCTCGACCTCCCGCTTGGCTTTGCGGATCTCGCTGTAGAATTGATTGCGCAGGATGGTGAAGGTCCAGGCAGTGAAGTTGCTACCCGGCGCGAACCGCGCCTGATTCGCCCAGGCGCGGACCAGCGTCTCCTGCACGAGGTCGTCGGCGCGCGCTTCGTTCGCGCAGAGCGACATGGCGAAGGTCCGCAGCATCGGCAGCGCGCGAATGAGGTCGTCGCGAAACGTCGCGGCAAGCCGTTCGCCGGAGCGTGCCAGCGCGGCCTCGAACCGCCCGACGAGGTCCGACAGTCGCTCCGGGAGGGGCATCTGCTCGGCCAGGACGAAGTAGTCCTGTAGGGGACCCTTGAGGTGCGACGTGAGGTCTGCCGTGCGGTTGCCGTCGCCGGCGGATGCGGCCGTCGGCTTGGCGCCGGGCGAGGTATCGGTCACTGTCAGGCTTCTCCGCGCTACGGCCAAGCTAATCTGGAATGCATTTAATTTCGATGTCCATCGAAATAAGGCGTCATGATGAAGGCTGACGAGGCCTTGTCGGTCCTGTCGGCCCTCGCGCAGGACACCCGTCTGAGCGCCTTCCGCGTGCTGCTGCGGCGGCTGCCCGACGGCATGACAGCGGGCCATCTTGCTGCGGCGGTCGGATGCGCGCCCTCGACGCTGACCTTCCACATGCAGCACCTCGCCGGCGCCGGCCTCGTCCGCGCGCACCGGCAGGCCCAGTCGATCATCTACGTCGCGGTTCCCGAGACCGTGGGTGGACTGACCGTCTTCCTGACGCGCGAGTGCTGCCAGGACCGACCGGAACGCTGCGCGCTTCCCGCCGCCGAGGGAGAGGCCCCGGGCAAAAGCCGGTGCGGAACGCCCGCGGCCGATCATGCCTCGACGCAGGCGGCGGACTCGAAGCGGTCCTGATTCCGCCAGACGTGCCCGCGTCTGGGTTCAGGCGCAGCGGACGGCGCCGACGGACTTTCCATCCTTGGCCAATTTCTGCCCTCGCGGAGGGCGACGGGCACCGTGTCCTGACGTTCGAGGCAGACCAGCGCCACCCCGGCCGCGAGACCGGCGGTCGGAAGAGCGGGCATCACGCATCGGCGCGCTTCGCCGCGGTCGGCTCGGAGGCCGGTCGGCGTACGAGTCCGACCATCAGCATACCGACGACCATGGCGGCTACGAAGGTCGCGGCCCGGGCCGGCATAAGCGTGAGGATGGTCAGGGCAGGTCCGGGGCACAGGCCCGCCAGACCCCAGCCGAGACCGAAGACCGCGGCCCCGGCGATCAGGCGCGGGTCGAGGTCACGGCGCGTCGGGATGTCCAGCCTCGGCGCGAAGACCGCCCGCCCGCGGCGCCTGGCGACGCGGTAGCCGACCGCCGACACCGTGACGGCACCCGCCATGACGAGGGCGAGGCTCGGGTCCCAGCGTCCGGTCACGTCGAGGAACGCGAGGACCTTGGCCGGATTGGCCATGCCGGAGACGATAAGGCCGAGGCCGAACAGTAGGCCGACGGCGAATGCGCTGACTGCCCTGGCCATGGTTCAGGCTCCAACGAGGTGGCGCATGACGAAGACGGTCAGCATGGCGACGGCCATGAAGGTGCCGGTCGCGACTAGCGAGCGGGGCGAGCCGCGGCCGATGCCGCAGACGCCGTGACCGCTCGTGCATCCGGCGCCGAGGCGCGCGCCGAACCCGACCAGCAGGCCAGCAACGGCCAAGAGCGGAAACGAGGCGTCGACCGTCACCGGCGGAAGGCTTCCGCCCAATCCGGCATAGGCGAGCGGCGCCAGCACCAGACCTCCCAGGAACGCGACGCGCCAGCCTGTCCAGTTCGGGGGCAAGGCCAGCAGACCGCCGAGGATGCCGCTGATGCCGGCGATGCGTCCGTTGAGGATCAGGAACAGCGCTGCCGCGGCGCCGATCATGACGCCGCCCAGAACGGCACTGAGGGGTGTGAACCCGTCCATGGTGATCGCTCCCGAATTTCGCTCTGATCGGTCCGGCCCCTCCGTGGGCGGAGCCCGGACCGATCCGGCACCGGCACGCTCCCGCGTCCGTGTGCCAAAACATTAGAGATCGCTGATTTAGAAATCTCTAATGTTTTGGCAAGGCCCGTCTGGACCAGTAGACCACGCCCTGGCGGACGCGACGGGAAGTCGGCTCGGTCCCGAGACGGCCGAAACGGCATCCCGCCGGGTCGGGCTGAGCCTGCGCCTCGGCGATCGTTCGGACCGCCCGGGGCTAGAGGCGGAGATCCTTCGCGGTCGTGGCCGTCAGGCGAGGTCCGGGCAGAAGATGTCCTTGAGGGTCGCCAGGATGCGGGCGGCCCGGGGGTCCTCGAGCCTGTAGTGGAGCGTCTGGCTCTCCCGCCGGAACGCGACCAGCCCATCCTCCCGGAGCTTGGCGAGGTGCTGCGAGAGCGCCGACTGGCTGAGTTCGACGGCGCCTGCGAGGCTCGTGACGTCCATCTCGCCGCGGGCGATGAGCAGGCAGAGGATGAGCAGGCGCTTCTCGTTGGCGAGGAGGCGGAGCAGGCGTGCGGCGTCGCCGGCCTTGTCCTGGAGGCGCATCAGTTCGTTCGGCGTCGCGGCGTCCATCGGCCCCTGATCCCGCAGTGTCGGACACTTCCTTATTTAGGCGACCCTAATATAATGTCAGCGGGTTGCCGCGACGCGGCCGAAACCACGCCGCGGCAACGATGGCCGCCGCAGCGAAACGTGTTCAGGCCGGAACCCGACCGTCGGGCGTATAGCGGTCGACCGCCTGCGGGAGCTCCCGGGAAAGCCGCGCGAGCAACTCCTCGCGCGACAGCCCCGTGCGCTGCGTCAGGGCCGCCAGAACGTCGGGACCGATGGCCTGCTCCAAGTGCGGCGGTGTGATCTCCTGGTTGGGGCCTTGGCTGACCCAGGACTGCGCCGCCGCCCCGTGACCGGCCTGTTGGAAACGCTCCAGCATCTCGCCCAGGCCGCTGTTCAGAAACCCGCCCGGGTCCGCGCCGCGCGGGTTGCCCATGAGGCCGCCGAGAAAGCCGCCGAGGCCGCCACCGGATGCCGGTGCGGGGCCGGCGGGCGCGGGCGTGCCCTGTCCTGCGCCGCCGAGCAATTCGGCGAGCTTGTCTTTGTTCTGGTAGCCGGCCAGGGCGAGCAGGCCCAGGAGCGCCGTCATGGAGGGGAAGCCATCACGCATCGATCGTCTCCACCTGTGGGCGGCGGGGTCGAGGGCGTCCGCCGCGGGAACCGCTTGTCCCAACGCACGGGTCTGCCGAACCGATGCGCCGTGCAGTCTGCCCCGAGAACCCGTCGATCACCGACGCCACGTCGGTTCGACGACGCGGATGCCGGGTCTCCGCGAATGAGGCGTCGGGCTTTGTGCCGGCATCGCGCAGGTGGCATCGCGGTGTCACGCAGCATCGCTCGCAGCGGACCGCGCTCGTCGATCGGCGCGCCGCCCTCATCCAAGCCGCCGAGGCACCGGGCGCAGGTGCGGGTTGCCGGAACCGCCGATCGATGCGATAGGCCGCGCCGGGTGCGCGATCCGACGGTCGGATCGGCAGGTCTCTGCGCGGGTCGGGCCGCCCGCGGCTGAAGGCCTGTGCGCGTGCCCTCACTCCCTCGCCGACCCCTCTCGTCCCTGCGCGGCCTGCTGACGAGCGCCGCCGGCGGCGGCCTCGTCCTCATGGCGAGCGCCGCGCTGGCATTGGCCGTCGCCAACTCGCCGCTCGCCGACACCTATTTCGCCGCGCTGAAAGCCCATGTCGGTCCGCTCTCGGTCCTGCATTGGGTCAACGACGGCCTGATGGCCGTGTTCTTCCTGCTCGTCGGCCTCGAGATCAAACGCGAGCTGCTCGACGGGCGCCTGCGCACCTGGCCGGACCGCATCCTGCCGGGCGTCGCCGCGCTGGGCGGCATGATCCTGCCCGCCCTCGTCTATGCCGCCGTCAACCGGCATTCCCCCGAGACCCTGCGGGGCTGGGCCATCCCGGCCGCCACCGACATCGCCTTCGCGCTCGGCGTCCTGGCTCTCCTCGGCCCGCGTGTGCCGGTATCGCTCAAGGTGTTCCTGACCGCGCTCGCCATCATCGACGACCTCGGCGCAGTGCTGATCATTGCCCTGTTCTACACCGCCGACCTGTCGCTGCCGATGCTCGGCGGCGCGGCCGCGACCCTGGCGGCGCTCTACGGGCTGAACAAGGCGGGGGTCAGCCGGCTTTGGCCGTACCTCGCCCTCGGCACTGTGCTGTGGGTGTTCGTGCTCCTGTCCGGCGTGCACGCGACCATCGCGGGCGTCCTGCTCGCCCTGACGATCCCGCTCCGGCTGAGCGTGGGCAAACCAGACGATCCGACCTCGCCGCTGCACATCCTCGAACACGCCGTCAGCCCGTGGACGGCGTTCCTGATCCTGCCGGTTTTCGGGTTCGCCAATGCCGGCGTGTCCTTCGCCGCGTTCAGGCCGGCGATGCTCCTCGATCCGGTGACACTGGGCGTGGCGCTCGGCCTGTTCCTCGGTAAGCAACTCGGCGTGTTCGGCTTCGTTCTCGCGACCGTGCGCCTCGGGTGGGCACAGCGTCCGACCGGCGCGACGTGGCCGCAGATCTACGGCGTCGCCCTTCTCTGCGGGGTCGGCTTCACGATGAGCCTGTTCATCGGCCTGCTGGCCTTCGCACAGCAGCCGGAGCTTGAGGCCGAGACCAAGGTCGGCGTGCTGTTCGGCTCCCTCGCCTGCATGGCGGCGGGGGCTCTGGTCTTGCGCCTCGCCCCCGGCCCGGTCGTCGCGCCGCTGAGCCGAGACCGGCCGGCGCGGCTCGGCTGGATCGCGACGCAGCTGTTCGGCGTCACCCGGACCGCGGCGCAATGCGCGTGGACGCTCGCGGGACCTTCTGGGTCATCGGATTCCAAGCCTGCACCATCGAGCTGAGCCGGGTCGAATGCAGGGGGCTCGTCCCACCCGATCGACCCAGATCGGAATCATGGCATCTCGATCTCGGCTTTGCCCCCACAGCGGAATGATCGTGTCGGGCCGTGTTGCGCAGGCGGCGATCTCGGTCGTGTTCCATCAGCCGGCGTTACTGCCCAGGATCGGCAGATTGGTTTGATTGTTTGGGTCGACCCAAATTTCGCCCATCATCCGCACGGCGCTCTTGCCGCCCTTGTGCGGAACTGTAAAATTCATCTCCGGGATAGACCATTGGATCGACTTGCGATAGTCGAACTGTCTTCTCACGTCATCCAGATAATCCTGGGTGACAATTTTGTACGGCATGCGCCCGATCTCGAACGATTCGAGCGTGTAAAACATGTCGTCCGACACGGCCACCTTGTTGAGAATTATGACCTGCGGCCGAAGTGGAATTTCTGCCAGCAAACGAAAAAGATGTTCGTCGCTGTATTGTAGTGATCCTGAGCAAAATAGAACGTCGCAGGCATCAATCTTGCCGATGTCTTCTGAGTAACTGAGGTTGCTATCTTCCGGCTTGAGCCTGCGAGATCCCTCCGCGCAGACTGCAGGCACATCGACAACCTGCCATTTTAAATCCCACGGAAAATCCATGACGCTGCGATAAGCATAGTATTTAGCGCCTACGTGACCGCCGAAATCCACGACCGATTTGAGTTTGCCTTCGGCTGCAAGTCTCTGCAGTGCGTACAGCACCGGCCAGTCGAAGAGGTGTACATGTCTAAACAATTCTAGATTGACTTCAACAATTTCCGGGCTGTCATAGTGCGCCCTTTTTGATTTCGATAGAAAATTCTCCGCGTCCATGCGCGACTGAAACTTGCCCCACCGCTGTTGATGGCTTGATCGAAGAAGTCGTCTTAGCTTCGATGATTTTTTAAATCTCTCGACTTTCAAAAATTCCTGAATGCTGCGCAGTCGATCGATGGAAGTCGACGAGTTACGGGAATTTGATTTTGCTGATTTCATGGTGCCCCAGGTTTGAAGATTTGACAGGCGTAATTTTAGAATGCGCCCTCCTTCGTCGCTGACTGGCTTGGAGGGTGTCGATCTGATCACAAGATGGTGATACACGATATATCGCACTCCTCACAGACAGCTTTGCATGCTAAAATACTCACACCGGTTTGGTGCAGGACTCCGTTCGCGCTGGTAATGTCAGTAGCCCTTCCGCATCGCTCCATCATCACGATGCGAGATTCGGCGGCTTTCCGTTGAAGTGCAGCGCGGTTTCGCTCGCGTTCCCCATCGCATCGCGCATCGTGACCTAGCCCCTTGGATCTCCCCCTTCTGACGCTGGAGGCTGTTCCGCACCGCAGCGAGGGGTCGAAGACACCGGCGTGGCCATCGATTTCGTGCAGGCTGACCTCACCGATGTGGCCCAGACGCGCGCCTGAGCGATGACGGCCGCATCGGAATCCTGATCAACGACGCCGGCGCGAACGTCGGCGGCGCTTTCGCCGCGCCGTCGCCGGACGACATCGCGCGCCTCGTGACCCTCAACGCCACGTCGGTGATGCGACGTGCCCGGGCTGTGGCCCCCCGCTTCGCCGCGGCCGGCGAGGGCGCCATCGTCAACATCGGGTCCGTCGTCGGGTTGATCCCGGCGTTCGACGCCCCGTTGCCTCGCGATCCGAAATGCCGGCGAGCCGGTGATTCCGTCCCGCCTTGGCCGGACATCCCGAGGCGTTCACGCGAGTAGCAAGACAGATCGACAACAGACACTGACCTGAGGTGTCGTATGCTGGTAGGGACGGCTTAATCCCGACGCGATAAATTGCTTCGACGGATCATTGCTACCAAGTCGCGATGCCAACAACCTTACTAAAGTTCCCTGCTCGCGCTCCGCAACTTTTGATTGCCACCGGCGTCGCCATCATCGCGGTGCTCTGCGGATCTGCAGCCGTGACCGTCACGGGCCTGCGCGACACGGCGTGGGAGCAAGCCTCCGTCGGCGCCGAGTCGTTGCTCGAGAGCCTTACGCGGACTTTGGCGCGCGACTTCGAGCTCTATGACCTATCGCTGCAGGCGGTCGCAGAACGCCTGCGCAATCCGATTCTTGAGAGCGTGTCTCCGGAGGTGAGGCACCTCGCCCTCTTTGACCGTGCGGCGACCGCCTCGGGCTACGGCGCGATTTTCGTCCTCGATGCTCAAGGCGACGCCTTCCTCGATTCCGGTTCACTCATCCCGCGCCGACTCAACGGCGCCGACCGCGCCTACTTCCGGATGCAGCGTGACCGCGACGCCGGCCTCTATGTCGGGCGGCCGTGGCGCACGCGCGTCAGCGGCCGCGAGATGATCCCGCTGAGCCGCCGCTTTTCCTACGCCGACGGTGCGTTTGCCGGGGTCGTCGTCGGAGCGATCGAACTCGCCTACTTCGAGGCGGTGTTCGCGCGGCTCAATCGCAACCTCAATCTCAAGATCACCGTGCTGTTCGAGGACGGCGCTGCGACGGCGGACGGCCAAGCGGCCGCCCAGTACCCATCGGCTGACCCGATCGATAACCAGACCATCGCGGCTCTCGGGCGCGCGGAACACGTGACCCTGATTGCACCTGCGGCCGGCGGAGACGTCCTGCATATCGCCCGGGGCGTTGGGACGCTCCCGATGCGGGTCGTCGTGTCGGTCCCCGTCGCGACGATCAACGCGGTCTGGCATGGCCGAGCGACGGCGATCGTGCTGATCGTGGGCACCCTCGCCCTAGGATTGCTCTGCCTTCTGCGCCTGCTCGGAGGAGAGTTGCAGCGCCGGGCTGCCGTGGAAGCGGAATTGGCCGCCCTCGCGCTCACGGACGCCCTGACCGGCATCCCGAATCGCCGCCATTTCGAGCAGATGCTCGCGGAATCGGAGCGGAGAAGCGGGGGCGCGCCGTTCGCTCTCGCGCTGATCGACGTGGATCGCTTCAAGGCCTTCAACGATCGCTACGGACATCCCGCCGGCGATCACGTCTTGAAGGCCGTCGGTGCAGGGCTTGCGACCTGTGCCGCGGAGGCAGGGGGAGTGCCTACCGGATCGGTGGAGAGGAATTCGCGATCCTTCTCGATGACGTCGATGAGGCGCGCGCTTTGGCCGTCGCGCACACGTGCCGGCGCGCGATCGAGGCCATGGCGCTACCCCATGCTCAGAGTCCGATGGGTATCGTGACCGTGAGCATCGGGCTCATGCATACCAGCCGCTATCCCTCGGCGACCCGGGCCGAATGGCTGGATCGCGCGGACGCGGCTCTTTACGAGGCCAAGCGCGCGGGGCGCAATCAGGTCCGCGCAACGGGCGACGTGGACCCCAGTCGCGGCCCTTCGAGATTAGCCGTGCAGGAAGCGGCCATTTCGATGTGAGGGAAGCCTATCGGGATTGCCCTCCCGCTCACCGATGGGCCGCCGGGTCAAAGCCCGCAGTGTCGGGTCGCCATCGGACTTGGCTGATCGGGTTGGCGTTGCGGCCGTCCGCTTCGCGGCGGAGGTTTGTGAAACCGGCCGTTCGGAAAGGCCCCTGGGATCTGAGTGTCTCGGTGGTCACGCGCCGCGGACGGCACAACGGTGATGCCGTCCGTTGCGATCTGGATCGGGGCACAGACAAACCAAGACAATCCGTAGCCGTGTATGGGCTCGGCGGCCGCCGCCTTGCGCGGGGCACATTCCGCTCTGGACGCAGGACCTGACGTCGCTTGAGCGCGGCCATCGACGATGGTGTCATCCCGCGTTCAAGTCACGCGTCCGGCCGTCGTTCAAGTAGTGTTCATTTTCCGGAGTCGGGAGCTTCGGGAGGATAGACGCGCAGATCTGTAGTGCGTACGTCGATTCAAGTGGTAAAATTCACGGAAATTTGCGCGCCGGCGTCTTTATCGCGAACACCGAGCACCTAAATCACCCTCGCGGCTACGATGAGGCCGTGGAGGGAAGATTATCATGATGAAGCGTGTCGCTGTGGCCGCCGTCGCGGCGAGTGCCCTTCTGGCCGCCGGTCAGGCGGCCGAGGCGAAGGGCTGCATCAAGGGCGCCATCGTCGGCGGCATCGCCGGTCATTATGCCGGGCATGGCGTCCTCGGCGCCGTCGGAGGCTGCGCCGCGGGCCGCGCCCTGGCCAACCGCCAGGCCGAGCGCCAGCGGGTCGCCCCGGCCGTGAATACCGGCGGCGCTGTGCGACCCTCGCGGGCGCCGGCGGCTACGTCAGCTACTGAACGGGGAGGTGGCGCCGCGCCGGCGCGCGGCGCCACCCTGTCTCGGCACACCCGGGAACATGTCGGTGGTCGAGCAATAGCGACCCTCGCAACTGACCGAACCGCTGAAGCCGATATGAGGAGGGCCGCTGATCCCTGCATCGCAATGCATGTTGGCTGCCGCCCGGCCCCTTCACACGGCACCGTCCAATGCGTCCGGAGCTCGCCCCTGCCCGGCGGCGGCGCCCCCTGCCGAGCCGAGGACGACCCGCACGAACCCAACCCACGGGGCGAACGTGGTCGTCGCGTGGGCGGCAGAACTGCCTAGTCAGTCGCGCTTGCCGTCTTGATCGGCGTCGATGACGCCCTTGTCCGGCAGGACGAGGACTTGACCGGGATAGATGAGGTCCGGATCGCGGACTTGGTCCTGGTTCGCGTCGTAGATCAGCGTGTAGCGTTCGCCTTCGCCGTAGGTCCGTCGGCTGATTGTCCAAAGATTGTCGCCGCGCACGATGCGGGCTGTCTCGATCCTGGGGACATAGACATTGGCGGAGCCTGATCTGCCCCCACTGAAGTGGTCCGCCCTGAGGTATGGCTTTCGGGCCAGGACGAGGACGGACAGATGGGAACGAAGCGGCACAAGCCGGAGGATGTTGTCGCCAAGCTGCGGCAGGTGGATGTGCTGGTCTCTCAAGGCCAAAGCGTCGGGGACGCGATCCGCTCGATCGGCGTGACGGAGGTGACGTATTACCGCTGGCGCAAGGAGTACGGCGGCCTGAAGAGCGACCAGGTCCGGCGCATGAAGGACCTGGAGACCGAAAACCAGCGGCTCCGGAAGGCGATTGCGGATCTCACGCTCGACAAGCTGATCCTGCAGGAGGCCGCCCGGGGAAACTGACCAGCCCCGCGCGCCGACGCGCCTGCATTGAGCATGTCATGGACGTCCTGGACGTCTCCGAGCGCCGCGCTTGCCGTGCGCTCGGGCAGCATCGCTCGACGCAGCGCAAGCTGCCGCGGGGCAGAGATGACGAGGCGGCGCTGACGGCCGATCTCGTGGAACTGGCGCGCCGGTACGGGCGCTACGGCTATCGGAAGATCGGCGCGCTGCTGAAGGCGGCCGGCTGGTTCGTCAACGACAAGCGGGTTGAGCGCATCTGGCGACGCGAGGGGCTGAAGGTGCCGGGCCGCCAGCCGAAGAAGAGCCGGCTATGGGACGGGGATGGCTCCTGCATCCGGCTCCGACCAGAGCGGCGCGATCACGTGTGGGCCTATGACTTCGTCGAGGCGCGCACGCATGACGGACGCAAGTTCCGGATGCTCAACGTCGTCGACGAGTTCACGCGCGAATGCCTGGCGATCCGTGTCGGACGCAAGCTGAAGGGAGCTGACGTGATCGACGTGCTCGCGGACCTGTTCATCCTGCGCGGCGTGCCGGCGCACGTTCGTTCGGACAATGGCCCCGAGTTCATCGCCAAATCGGTGCAGGCCTGGATTGCAGCCGTTGGCGCGAAGACCGCCTACATCGCGCCGGGCTCACCGTGGGAGAACGGCTTTGTCGAGAGCTTCAATGCGCGCCTGCGGGACGAACTGTTGAATGGCGAGATCTTCTACACCCTGAAGGAGGCGCAGATCATCATCGAAAGCTGGCGTCGGCACTACAACACGATCCGCCCGCACGGTGCGCTCGGCTACAAACCACCAGCGCCGGAAGTGTTCGTGCCAGCCATGACCGCTTGGCCGACTGCGCTCGCCCGACCGGCTCCGTCGGCCAAGCTACCCGTAGAGCAGAGGCCGACCCTGCACTAACTTTGAACTCGGACCACCTCGTGGGGGCAGATCATGGATGTGTGCGCTCATGTGGGAGGCTGCCCGCTCGGCCGACAGTCTCACGGTCGCCTTCCGCTGGTCCCCGATCTCCTGGACGGCTGCCGGTTAGATGCGTTGAGGAGCAAGGTGCCGATGAAGCGCTGCAAGACTTGCTGCCACAGCGATGGTCGCGTGCTTGTGATCGGTACGAAAAAGGGTGCTACCCACTGCTCTTTGAGGCAGGCACTCCCAACGTATAAGTCGCTCTTCGGCCCACCCCGCAAGGTCTCAATCGGGGCGTTGAGCTGCGGGACTGTGGGCAGCACCGAGTAATAGGGCTAGCCCTTGTTACCTTGCTTGTAGCTCTTGATCGCGCTCTGACAGCCGGGCGACAGCTTCGCCATGTTCTTCTCGAAGCACGCCTGCACCTCGGGGCTGTCCTCCGGCGGAAGGCCAGCACACACGGTCGTGAAGTCACCGGCACACTGTTGCTGAAGGACCGCCTTCTGCTCGGGTGTCATGCTGGCCGCGGAAGCAGCGGTTACTGTCGCTCCGGTCAGTGCAAAAGCCGCCACAAGGCGTACCAGATTGCTCATGTTCGCTTCCCCCTACACGTTGTTCGCACATGCTGTGAACGGAGCGCGTAAGGCGAAGGTTGCAACGACCGACGAGGATGCGTGCAACTCAGGGTGCGCGGCATCCAAGTGCAGTAGCGGCTTCCGTGACGCTGAGCGCCCTGCGCCGAACCTCCAGGGACGCACCTGGACTGTCGGACACGACCGCCGCCTCGTGCCGGAGAACCGCATCGCAGCCGCAGGAGCTATACCCAGCAGCCTCATAGCAGGCGTCATGGCGCATGCAGGCGGCGTCGAGTGCGTCAGTAGGGGGCAATCCCTCGCCCCGCTGCCCCTTCCCGCAGTAGTTGCCGTGAAACAGCTCCTTACCGGCGATGACGTTGCCGAGATCCCCGCGCGGCGGGGCCGGTGCCTCAGTGCGTCCGCCCGGGTTCAAGTCGTTGGCCGGGCCTCCTGCCTTGGATCCCGAGGAGCGCAGCGCCTTCGGGATGCCGGAGCGTTCGCCCGGTTCGTTCAGGGCCTCGCCTGCGCGGGCATTCGGATCGGAAAGCTCGGGCAGTGGGAGAGGGGGACCTGGGCGCGGCTCGTCTGCCTCTATGGCCGGCACCTCCTGGACGGCGGCTTGTGCGAGGACAGCATGCGGGTTGGCCACGAGCACCAACCCGAGCAGTGCGAGAATGAGAGGTCTCAAGGCATGCTCCCAAACAGGTCTCAAGGAACGCAAAGCTTGGCCGTTCCGTTCCTGTCAGGCGCCACCCTCTGCCGCGACACCCCCACATCCAGGAGCCCCTCCTGCAAGCGCGCCCCTATCTCAGCGAATGGGCCTTCTCCGTAGCCTTCGCTGGCACAGAGGTGACGGATCCGCTGGTCCTATGGACGTGCACGTAACCGCTGTGGCGGCGATGACCACCTGGGCATCAACAGCAGATCGTTGTCTGCCCCGAGGAGGGCGTCGATAGCACCCATACTGGCGTTCTCGAACGGCCAGCACCGCGGAACCGTGCTGCGAGGACGACGTTCCTGGGCATCGCAGTCACCATTGTGGAGCTTACATCATGAAACTTCTCGTCCCAGTCACCGCTGCCGCGATGCTCGTGGCCTCGTTCGCCGCCCATGCGCAAGGCACGCTCCCGGGTGCGGCCCGCGGTGCCGCTGAGGGCGGCGCTGCCGCTGGTCCAGTCGGCGCTGCTGTCGGTGCCGGGGTCGGCGCTGCGACGGGCACTGTCGGCGGCATCTTGGGCGTCGACGAGCGTCCCCGCTTCCGCAGCTACGTCGAGGGCCGCCACTATCCGTCCTATCGCTACCGCGAAGATGTCCGGGTTGGTGCCGTGCTGCCTGAGGACGGTGTGACCTACTACGACGTGCCGAGCGAGTACCATGTTCGGCCAGGCTACCGGTACACAATCGTCAACGACGAGCCGGTGCTGGTCGACCCGCATACCCGGCGCATCGTCGAGGTGGTGCGCTAGCCCGGAACCAACGGTCCTGTCCTGGATTACCAGAGCAGCATCGAAACCGTGGTAAGTGGTGAGCAGGGGCCGTCCTTTCGGGGCGGCCCTTCTCATATCCGGACAGCGCGGCTGGTCTGATCCGAGCTATGTCGAGGCCTGGCGTCAAGGCCGCTTCAGAACGCTCCGGCGAATTGCGCGGCTACGGCATCAGGCCAAGCCACTTCAATGCCAGACCAGCAAAGAAAACGGCCACGGCTGCGGCGCTGAAGCCCAGCATGCTGGCCCCCGGCTCGTCACGCTTGCGCGTGTGCACGCCGGTCAGGGCACCGCAGCGTGGACAGATCTTCTCCGTCGCGGCAACTGGCATGCTGCAGGATAATCATACGGGCACGTCCAAGCCCGGCGGCCTGGAGGCCGATCTTGGGAGATGGAACACGACGCCCCTCCTCCTTCGAGCCTGCGTTGATCAAATTGGCGCTGCGAGTGACCGGCAAGAGTATGTTAAACACGAGGCCGCCGAACATGTTCAGCGGTGGAGAGCTCACCTCCATGCGTCAGAGACTGCCTCGTTATGAAAATGTAGTACCCACCTCGGATCGCTGTCCCGCCCACGAGATCACGCTGCCGGATCGTGCGGGAGCGGCTGCAGCGGCGCGCCAACGCAGTTACCGCCAGCCCATCACCCTGACGGCGAAGTCGTCGAGCTCCAGCCGCCGCAGCGTGCGTCCAACTACAGCATTTTCTTCGCGTCCTGGGATCTGCGCCAGCCCAGCGCCCCCTGCCGCCGTCCTCACCTCTGACGTCTGGTAGTGACCAGTCTGAACCGGTTGTGCCTTGTCGGCGTTCTTTGCGTCCGTGCAGGTTTGGTGCGCAGTGCTCGATGGTGACGATGGCGACCTCCGCACTTCCGGCTATCTCACCGCCCGCGCCATCGAGCTGGGCGCCCGTCTTGCTTGTGGGCCCAGGACCGAATGGTGGCTGGCTTGTTCAGGAGATGCACGGGTTGATCGGCGGCCAATTCAGACACCGTAAGGCCGCTCTGAGCTTCGCTAAGTCCGAGAGCCGGTTCCGCCTCGGACGAGTGGTCGAACTCCAGCCACGCTGATCTCGCCGTCCCGAGTGGCGGTCCGCGGTAGCGATCTCTGTTCTGCTGTCAGGCGACAGGTCTGGGGTCATTCTCCGTGAACTCGCGCCAGAGCAGCATCAGTGCCGCCATTACGGCCGGCCCGAGGAATAACCCCAGTAGGCCCAGGGTCTCGACGCCGCCCAGGATGCCGAGCAGCACCCACAGGAACGGCAGGCGCGTGGTGCCGCCGATCAGAGCGGGCCGGACGAAATGGTCGGCCACGAAGGTCACGACCAAGCCAGCACCGATGACCACTATGGCCGGCACCGCCGAGCCTTGCGCAAACAGGACAAGGGCCGCGGCACCGAACACGAGCAGCGCACCGAACGGGATCATCGCCGCCACCGCCGTCAGCGCGCCCAGCAGGATCGGGTGCGGCGCGCCGGCAAAAAATACACCACACCCAGCAGGAAGCCTTCGCCGATGCCGACCAGTACGAGCCCGTCGACCGTGCCGTGTACGGAGGCGACCATCTGACGGGCCACGCGCTCGCCCCTGGGGCCGAACAGCTTGTTACTCGCCCTCAGAGCCTGCTCACGCACCGTGCGTGCGTCGCGAAACAAAAAGAACACTGTCACGAGGGTGAACCCGAACAGGATCAGCCGGTGCAGCACCTGTCCTGCGGCCGTGCGGCCGAGATCACGCATCGAGGACGTATTGAACCGTTGGAGTAGCTCGTGCGACCAACCCGCGTGGGCGAGGTTCTCGTTCCACCAGTTGGTGACCTCACCCGCGCCGTAGGGCAGGTGCGAGACGGCATCCGGCACCGGAACGCCGGATTGCTCGACGCTGCGGCTGTACTCCAGCAGCGCATGCGCCTCATGTGCCGCTTCGATGGCCAGGACGAAGAACGGTACGAGGAACACCAGCCCGACCGCTGCCGTGAACAGAGTGGGCAGTAGGACGTTGTGGCGGCCGGGCGGGAAGCGCAACTCAGCTCTGCGGTACATCGGCCAGAGCGCCACGGTCAGGATCGCGGCCCAGATCAACGCTGGCAGGAAGCGATGTAGGATGTAGACGCCCAGAGCCGTCAGTACGAGCACGAGAGCGACGCGGGCGACCCGATGTGAAGTCAGGTCGGGTGCCTCGCGGGCTGAAGTGGGAAGCGGTTGGGCTGGCTTAGCCTCGAACCGCCAAATCTCCCCCGGTCTTTCCATCTTAAGGACCGCCTCATCACACATGGCTCCGCTGGGGCGGAACGTCCGAGCGCCACGTGTAGGTTCCGCAAGCCTCAGTGAGCTGCCGCGACGGTGTCGGCCATGTGGGCCTGCCGCGCGCCGAGCGGCTTCTGACCGCCGACCGTAGTATCCTGGGCGGTCTGGTGCTCCATCTCGGCGTTGAGCTCAGCACCGAGCAGCACGACCGTGGTGGAGAGCCAGATCCAAGTCATGAAGCCAATGGCCGCACCCAGCGAGCCGTAGGTCTCGTTGTAGCTGCCGAAGTGGGCCACGTACCAGGAGAACAGGCCCGACACGATGAGCCACAGTACGCCGGCTACGCCGCTGCCCCAGGTCACCCAGCGCCACTTCGGCTTCCGGCGGCTCGGTCCGTAGCGGTAGAGCACCGCCAAGCTGGCGATGACGAGGAGAAGCAGCGCCGGAAATCGCAGGAGCGCGATGTACCAAGCCTTCTCGTCGAGACCGAGCACCTGCAAGACGGCGGGCACGACGACGATGCCGGTGAGCGCCAGCACCACGAACAACAGAGCGCCGGCCGTGAACGCGAGCGACTGCAGGTTGAGCATGACAAAGGAGCGTTTCTCCTCCTCCTCGTAGGCGATGTTGAGCGCGTCGAACACGGCTTTGACGCCGCCGTTGGCACTCCACAGCGAGATCAGGATGCTGATCACAGCGGTGAGCCCGAGGGTGCCGCTGCCCTTTGCGGTCAGGTGCTTCACCTGGCCGCCAATAATGTCGAGGGCTCCGTCCGGCAGGACGCCACGCAGATCGTTCAAGTGCTGATTGATCGTGCTCGGGTCCGCGACCGCGCCGTAGATTGAGACGAGCGCCGCGATGGCCGGAAAGAGCGCCAGGATCGCGTAGAAGGTGACGCCGGCCGCGACCAAGAGGATGCGGTCGTGGTTGAACTCCCGGTAGAGGCGCAGCGCGATGTCCTTCCAGCCCTTGGCTGAGATCTCGGACGGGGTGTTCGCCTTCCGGCCTCGGTCCACCTCGCGCTCAGCAAGCCGCTTGGCCGCTGCGCCCTCGTGCGAGGCGTGCCCATCCTCAACCCCAAGTTTTTCACCCGTATCGCGCACCGGCCTCGCTACCTGCGGCGGTGCGGTCCGGCCTCTCGGGAGGGCTACGAGCCCGAGCAGCGCGGTGCCCAGGAACACCGTCCAGAGCGTCGAGGAGGTCTGCCCGCTTTGGGGCGGAGGAGGCGATGCGATAGGCTGCTGGTCCGTCATGGCTCACCGAGGCGGCAGGGCTCTTGCTTGGCCCTGAGGCATCCGCACAACGGTCATGAACGTGCTTTGGTGCCCGGGAACGTAGCAGGCGGCGACGGAGAACCTCCTTTTGCCCTGCTGATACGGCGCGAAGGCCCGACGCAACGGGTTCGCCGAGGCGCACGATCGTCTCCATGCCCCCGGGCGTATGCTTCAGGATGTCGTTGGCCGAACGCCAAGCGCCGGGCTTGCCGAAGATCGCTACTGCCGAGCCGCCGAACTTGAACACCGACTTTTCCGCGCCCCGCTGGAAGGGCTGATCGAGCGGGTGACGCTGAACGATCCGGCCGACGGTGTGCGCGCTGAACTCGAAGAAACCGAGACGTCCGAAATGCTTCTTCTCCGGGATGTCCACTTGGCGATCGTTGCGGATGTAGATGTCCGGCTCGTTCTGCGCGGCCGGCATCGGGGTAGTGGACGTGGTGGTAATCCACCGGCGAGAGCCGCATCAGCAGGACCGGACCGCCGAGGAAGGTCTTGGCACGCTCGGCACTGCTAAGGATCACCTCGGCGGCCGCGGGAATGCGAGAGCCCCAATCCGCTCGCGCTCTGTTTACTTCCCGCCGGATCAGTACGCCCCCGCGATACGGAACGGTCAAGGCGCGTTCGCCGTATTCACCGGAACGCCGCAGCCGCCGCGCTTGAGGTCAGGCCATCATGGAAGCGACGATGGTGCAGGGCCAGGTTCCCTCGAAGGCGCATGCCGCTTCCGCGGCGGTCGCCCTGGGCGCGCTCGGCATCGTCTACGGCGACATCGGTACCAGCCCGCTCTACGCTCTGCGCGAGACCATCAAGGCCGCAGCCGCGGCGGCCGCCGCAGCGGGAGGCGGTCCTGGGTTCGGTCTCGCTCATCCTATGGTCGCTCGTCGTGATCGTGGCGGTGAAGTACGCCATCCTTATCTTGCGCGCCGACAACCGCGGCGAGGGCGGCATCGTCGCCATGCTGGCACTGCTCGGCGCCCGCCACGCGCCGCCGCGTTCCCGAGGCGCCTTGCTTCTGGTCGTGGGTCTCGTCGGCGCGGCTCTGCTCTACGGTGACGGCGCCATCACGCCCGCCATCTCCGTACTGTCGGCGGTCGAGGGGCTGAAGCTCGACGCGCCCGGCGTCGCCCCCTTTGTCGTGCCCATCACCATCGCCATCCTGATCGGCCTGTTCTCGGTCCAGCGGAAGGGCACCGGCTTCATCGGCCGCATCTTCGGCCCCGTGATGCTGGTCTGGTTCCTGGCCATCGGCCTCGTCGGCCTGCACGGGATGGTTCGGGACCTGTCCGTGCTTCAAGCCCTGAACCCGCTTCACGCCCTCCGGCACATGCTCGACGCGGGTCCCAGGATCGCGTTCGCCATGCTGGGCGCGGCGTTCCTGGCCGTCACCGGCGGCGAGGCGATGTACGCCGACATGGGCCATTTCGGCCGCCTGCCGATCCGGCTCGCGTGGTTCGCGGTCGTGCTGCCGGCACTGGTGCTGAACTACCTCGGCCAGGGCGCGCTGCTGCTGGCCGATCCAGCGGCCATCGACAATCCGTTCTTCCAGGTGGCCCCGGCCTGGGCCCACTATCCGCTCGTGGCGTTCTCGACGCTGGCCACCGTCATCGCCTCGCAGGCCATCATCTCGGGTGCGTTCTCACTCACCGAGCAAGCGATCAAGCTCGGCTTCTTCCCGCGCATGCGCATCGTCCACACCTCCGCGCACGAGGCCGGTCAGATCTACGTGCCCATCGTGAACTGGCTGCTGGCCTTCGCCACGCTCGGAGCTGTGCTAGCCTTCGGCTCCTCCGATGCTCTAGCCGGTGCCTACGGCATCGCGGTGTCGCTGCTGATGGTGATCACGACCATCCTGGCCGGCTTGATCGCGCTGCGCTGGGGGTTCAGCCCGATCCTGGTGCTGGCGGTCAACGGCGCGTTCCTGGTCGTCGACCTCACCTTCTTCAGCGCCAACACCCTGAAGCTGTTCGAGGGCGGCTGGTTTCCGCTGCTGCTCGCGGCGGGCGTGGCCTTCCTGATGCTGACATGGCGACGCGGTACGCAGCTCCTGGAGGCAGCTCGGACCGACATCCGCGTGCCGGAAGACGAGTTCCTGGCCCGCGTCGCGGCCAAGCACCTTCCGCGCATTCCAGGCACGGGTGCGTTCCTGACCTCGGCCGAGGACGGCATGCCGCTACCGCTGATGAACTTCGTGCGCCACCTGCAGGTGCTGCACGAGCGCGTGCTCCTGGTGACGCTCCAGACCCTGGACGTACCTCATGCCGCCGAGGTGGAGCGGGTTGAAGTCGTGCCGGTCACGCCCGACGTGACCCGCGTGTTCCTGCGGTTCGGCTTCATGGACACTGTCCACGTTCCCCGTGCTCTCCGGGGCGCGATCGAGGACGGCAGGCTCCCGGGCGTCGACTGCGATCGCCTGAGCTACTTCATCAGCCATGAGACGGTGGTCGCCTCCGAGAAGAAGCCCGGCATGGCAGCCTGGCGCGAAGAGATCTTCGCGCTGATGCAGCGCAACGCCGAGGAAACAGCGAGCTACCTGTGTGTGCCGGCTAGGCAGGTGATGGAGGTCGGCGCCGAGATGGAGGTGTGAGCGGTGGCCATCATGGATAAGCGGAGACCCCGATGAGGGCGCCGAGGGGCTTTGCCGACTTCGCCTCGCGGGTCGCGCGCGCCGCGGGTCGTCCGATGACCTTCGCGCTGAGCCTGATCCTCATCGTGGTCTGGGCGGTCACGGGGCCGCTGTTCGGCTTCTCCGACACGTGGCAGCTGGTGATCAACACCGGCACGACCATCGTGACGTTCCTGATGGTGTTCCTGATCCAGAACACGCAGAACCGGGACGGGGCAGCCATTCAGGCCAAGCTCGACGAACTCATCCGGGCGAGTGCCGCTCAGAACCGCTTTATCGGGATCGAGGGCTTGGCGGAGGAAGAGCTTGACGAACTGCGTGCCCGGCTGGCGCTCCACAACGGCGTGACATCGAGCACGATCGCAGAAGCCGCCGATCAGGCGGAGGCTGCCGCGAATGACAAGGCACGCGAGGCTGCTCACAGGGTTGCCGGAACGCCGTCGTACCCAGATTAAGCGAAACGACCCGGAGAAACTTCGCTTAAGCCGACGGCAAGTATTCGGGAGCAGCGGGCGCGCCGTCGAGCGGCTCGGTCCCCGCATTTGTGGGTGGATTGCTAGCACCGATGAGCCTGGGCGCCAGAAGTTTCAGCGTGGCCGTTGAGTGCCGGTTGCGCAAGTCACCACCTTCTGCGAGACATCCCCATCTGACGCAAGTGGGCGCCCAGACGAGAAGGGGCGCCCGGCTGGGCGCCCCCTCCCACAATCATTCGAACCGGATGCGCACTTAATGGTCCCAGTCGTCGCGGTGGTGACGGAACCCAGGGCCACGACGCTCGATCACCCGCACGCCTGGACGATCATAGTCGTGCCTGTAGAACCGAGCACCGCGGTAGCCGTCGCGGTACCCTTCACGGACGACGGTGCGAGAGTGGCCGTAGCTCGGGCCATAGCCATAGCCGCCGCCCCACTCATAGGCCTGGGCGGTCGAGGCGGCGCCCAGGAGCGCGGCACCAGCAGTCAACGTCAAAGCAAGCTTCTTCAAAGTCTGCCTCCGTTTCAGGAATGCCGTCAAAACGTCGCTCTCAGGAAGTCCGTTCCAACGAAGTATGCACTTCGCCCGATCCTAACCATTCACCATGTCGCGGCCGAGTCAGCCCACGAGTTACCTGCGTCCACTTGCACCCATGTGCCACGGAACGGTTTAGCTTGTTGACGCGTCTCTGGTGACCTGTCTTCGCGCAACAAGCGCGGGCTGCGATGCCCTTCTTCCGCGGGGTCGTGGCACACCGGCCTGAGAGCATGCTCGCCACTACCCACCTTGCCCTCATCAACGTCTTCACCGGCGACATCCAGGGCGGCCTCGGCCCCTTCCTGGGAACCTGGCTCGCCGCGACCGGAGGGTGGTCGCCGGCCCGGGTCGGGTTTGTTACGACGCTGGTGGGCGTCGGAGCCTTGTTCCTCAGCGGTCCAGCCGGTGCCCTGGTCGACCGCATCGGGCGCCCGCGCCTCCTCATCGCCGCCGCCTGCGCGGCCATTCTCGCCGGTACTCTGCTGGTCCTGCCGGCCAAGTCCTTCCCGGCGGTGTTCGCCGCCCAGATGCTGGCAGCCGCCGGTGGCGTGCTCCTTCTACCCGCTGTCACCGAATTGACCCTCGGCATCGTCGGCAAGGACCGCTTTCCGAAGCAGCAGGGCCGCAATCAAGCCTACAACCACCTCGGCATCCTCATCGCGGCGGGTCTCATCAGCTTCGGCACCGTCCAGTTCGGACCCGCCGTGGCCTTCTGGGTGCTCGGTGCCATGGCCGTGCTCGCCATCGCGGCCAGCGTGACGACCCCAGGTCACTGCTACAACGGACGCCGCGCGGTCGGCTGGAAGGAAGACGATCCGGACGACAAGCCGGAACGGGCGACCACTCGTAACGTGCTATCAAACCGCAAGCTAATGGTGCTGGCGGTGGCGCTTGCGCTGTTTAACCTCGGCAACGGCGGCATGCTGACCTTGCTTGGGCAGAAGCTCGTGGCGGCCGGCACAGACGCCACGGCCTGGACGGCCCGCTACGTCATGGTCGCGCAGCTGGTCATGATCCCCGTGGCCCTCTTCGCAGGCTCACTCGCCGACAAGCGCGGGCGTCGCAAGCTCCTGCTGGTCGCCTTGGCTGTGCTGCCGGTGCGCGCGGCCCTATCCGCCTTCGTCGACGACCCAGTGTGGCTGATCTCGGCCGAGATCTTTGACGGCGTGGCCTCGGGCATCGTCGGGGTGGCGGTGCCTGTGGTGGTGGCAGATCTCACCTGGGGCTCGGGCCGCACCCAGACGGCGCTCGGCACCGTCAACGCCGTGCAGGGTATCGGCGGCGCACTCTCGGCTTGGTACGGCGGCTTGGCGCAGTCTCTGCTCGGCTGGACCGGTTCGTTCCTGGCGCTTGGGGCTCCTGCGCTGATCGCTCTTGCCCTAGTCATCTGGCTTGATACGACCAGCGAGCCTGGACGCCGCACACGCCGGCGCGAGTTGAGGTCTGCAGCCCTGCAGCCCGCGTGAGAGTTCACAATGGTGTGGCTGATCCGGGTGCATTATTGGGCGGCGTATTGCCGGTGGTGATGACCCCTCCGCTATGACGAGCTGAGCGCTTAAACTTAAACTTTGGATCCGGTCGATACGCTGAAGGCACAGCCTCGACCGAAGGGTCTTCGGCTTTCAACGATGCGGAACGTAGCAGCACGACACGTCTGCTTGTGGTGGTGTTTCCATGTCAGAAGCAGACGCGCCGCAAACGGCCAGAGTACGTCCCGCCGGATCGCCAGCGCGCACAGGACCAGACGTTCGGCTTGGCGCCCCTCCCGGTCATTTCGGGCGCCTCGAACGCTTATCCATTGCTGACATTCGCGCATGAGCTTCAACCCGTCCCGAAGGCGGAGCCGACGCCCAGAACGGTCGCGGCGACACTCGGCACTTGGATTGAGGCTGCGCTCCGAGCTCGCGCTCGCAGCCGAACACGATGGGCCTGGTGCACTCATCGTCGACGAGCACACCGCACGACGGCGCCAGGCCTCTACGTTGCCGGCGGGGTCGAGCGGGGCCTCGACCAGATCGTAGTCGCCATAGGCGACGGCGCGATTGCGGCCACTGACATGCATAATCGTTGCGAACTCCCGACCGATGAAGAGGTCGTCGGAGCTGAGACGAAGCCTGCTCCCTCCTGATCCGCTTTGGGGCGAGATACGCTTTTTCGGAAAAGCGCAACCAGCGCGACGCCTGTCGTTCCTAGCGGCGTTCGAGCGGCACCCGGACTTGGACACGCAGCCCGTCGGCATCGAAGGCGATGTCGACCTCGGCCGCCGTCTGCGCGACGAGGATCTTGTTGAGGAGTCGGGAGCCGAACTCCTTCGCGCGTCGGCAGAGCCGGCGGTGGGCCATCGTGCTCGTTCCAAACCCAGGCCAGGCATGGCCCGCTCGCTGTGTCCTCGACCATCCATGTCACTGCGACCCGACCGCCCGGGTGCGCCAGCGCGCCGTGTCGGAGCGCGTTAGTGGTCAATTCGTGCAAGGCCATGCTGACCGGTACCGCCAGTTCCGAGGGAAGCTTCAGGGGCGGCCCCCGAAGCGTGATCCGGCCGTTCTCGTTGTAGGGGTCGAGCTCGGCCCGTAGCAGTTCCTCGAACGAAGCGACCTGCGCCTGATCCTCGGTGATGAGCGCGTGTCCGGGCGAGCGACACGATCCGTCCTGTAAAGGCTCGGGCGAACTCCGGCATCGTCACGGACGAGCGGATGGTCGCGTTCAGCACCGCCTGCACGGTGGCGAGCGTGTTCTTCACCCGGTGGTGCAGCTCGCGCACCATCAACGCCTGCCGGTCCTCGAAGGCGCGGCGTCCGGTGACGTCGCGCTGGGCCGAGACCCAGTGTGTGATGCGGCCGTCTGCGTTGCGGACCGGCGTGATCAGCCACTCGACGATGTAGGCCGACCCGTCCTTGCGGTAGTTCAAGGCCTCGCCCTGGAACGACTCCCCGCCTCCAGCGAGAGCCGGGCATGTTCGAGGTGGGCGCGGTCGGTGCCTGCCCCCTGGAGAAAGCGCGGCGAGCGATGCAGCACTTCGGCCGCCGCGTAGCCGGTCATACGGGTGAAGGCGGGGTTTGCGTAGACGATGGTAGGTCCAGGCTCATCGAGATCGGCCGTGGTGATGAGGATGGCTTCGCCAGTCGCTTCGACCGCCGCCTTCAGGAGCCGCAGGTCGACCCCGCTGGGCCCGTTCTCGTCTCGACACGACACCTGATCATCTCCCCTGGGCGCCGTACGGGCGCTGTGAGCCTGCGTCCAGGACGGCTGTGCCTCCGGGAGTCCTCTCGATGGCACAACCCTGGATGGCTCTTCTAGGTGCCGTCGCGGCGCATGTGCCACGGGGATGCCTCTGCCGGCCCGGAGACGGTTAGCCAGCGCATCCTCCTTCAGCGGGACGGTTCGGATGGCTGTACGTCGAAGGATGACCACGGCCGATCACGTCGATGACCTCGGCGCGCACCTCGTCGCGTCTTCGCGTCGGAGAAGCACGGCGCCGCCCAGCGCTTGTTCGTGGCGGTCGTTTCCCCGGGGAGGTTCGGATCGGCTCCGTGAATGCTGTCTGACGCGTAATGCTATCCCACAGAGTGAGACCTTCGAAGCCTCGCGAGCTATCGTGGGAGTGGCATCGTAGCCCGCAACCGCAGCTGTCCTGACGTCGAATAACGCGCCGTTTCGTTGCTGACGACCGACGCCGGGGCTGGACCCGGGTGAGCTCCAGATCGCGGGCTGTGGCTTCGATGGCTACGGAGTGTGGGGATGCTCAGCTGTCCTCAGCATCATCGCGCGAAGCTTTGCCGTGAGATCTGCAGCTCGGAAGGGCTTGGGGAGTATCTCAAGGCCGCTCAGGTCTTGGTCATCGCCAATATAGCCGGACGTGAGGAGTACGCGGATCTGCGGCCACCGCTGTCGCACGATGCTCCCGAGTTCGATACCGGAGACACGGCCCGGCATATTCACGTCGGTGAAGACGAGTGCCAACGTCGGATCTGCATCCAGCATCTCGAGCGCGTCCTCGCCTGTCCGGGCCTCCCTGACCTGAAAGCCCAGAGATTGCAGCGTCGAGGTGGTGACCTGTCGGACATCGGCGTCGTCCTCGACGACGAGGACCGTCTGGCCCACGCCGCTCAGGCGCTCTGCGCAACCGCCTTCCGTGGCAACCGTCGTCGGTTGGACCTCATCCTGGGAGGCGGGAAGGGATAGCTTGATCGTCGTTCCCTGACCAAGTGTGCTGTCGATAGCGATCTCGCCCCCGCTTTGCTGAACGAAGCCGTAGACCATGCTCAACCCGAGGCCGGTTCCTTTCCCCACTTCCTTGGTCGTGAAGAAGGGTTCGAAGACCCGACCGAGAAGCGCGGGTTCCATCCCGGTGCCCGTATCCGACACGGTGATCTGGACGTGATCGGCGGTGTCGTCGGGACACCCCAGGCCGGCGTTCACGACAGTGACTGCGAGGCCGAGTTCACCGCCATCCGGCATGGCATCGCGTGCGTTCACCGCGAGATTGACCAGGGCCGCTTCCAACTGGGACGCGTCGACACGGAGCAACGGGAGTGGATCAGCCATATCGAGCCGAACGCTGACGCGTTCACCCAAGGTGCGCTGGAGCAACTTGGCTAGCTCCGGCATAAAAGCGCTGAGGTCCAAGGCGGTGGCTTGCAAGGGCGTGCGACGGGAGAAGGCGAGCAGCCGACTCGTGAGTTCCGCGCATCGCTGCGCACCGACGATCGCGTTCTGCACACGTCGGTGCGCCCTCGGATTTTCGCCGAGCGAGTTTTGTACCAGCTCCAGGTTGCCGATGACGATACTCAACATGTTGTTGAAGTCGTGCGCGATCCCGCCGGTCAGGCGTCCCACCGCCTCGAGCTTCGAGGCATGGTGAAGATTGAGTTCGAGTTCCTTGCGTTCGGTCACATCGAACCACATCCCGAAGATCTCAAGGCCTTCGCCGGTGTCGTTGCGGTTTAGCACCACCTGGTCGAGGATATGGCGCTCCACCCCATCTGCTGTGCGCCAGCGATACTCCAGCGTCACAGATCCGGTCTGGCTCCCGCGGCTCAACTCGGCGAGCACGCGCGGCAGATCGTCCGCGTTCACACGCGACTGCCACAGGCCGGGCTGGGAGAAGGCTTCTCGCGAGAAGCCCGTGATCCGCTCGATGCTGTCACTCGTGAAGTGTAGGCAGCGATCGGCCTGCCCCGGCAGCCCCGTGTACAGAGCGATCGGCAACCCGCGTAGAACGGCGGCCTGATGCTCATCACGACGTCGAAGCGCTCGCTCAGCCTCGAGCTTCTCGCCGCGAACGCGCAGGTTCTCCAGAAGCAGCTCCTTCTCGGCCGCGGCCTTCTGCTTGATCTCCTCCGTCTTGCGGTAGAGGTCGACGAAGATGTCGACCTTCGACTTGAGGATCAAGGGCTGGATCGGCTTGAAGACGTAGTCGACCGCTCCGGCCGAGTATCCCTGGAAGATATGCGTGTCGTCCTTGTTGAAGGCGGTCAGGAACAGGATCGGCACGCGCGATGAACGCGGACGATTGCGGATCAGCGTCGCCGTCTCGTAGCCATCCATGCGCGGCATCTGCACGTCGAGCAGGATCAGCGCGAAGTCTGCGAGTAGGGTCTGCCGAAGCGCGTCCTCGCCGGACTCGACCAGCACCAGCTCGAGGGCGGGATCGTCGAGGATTTCCGAGACCGCTAAGAGATTGCGGCGGTCGTCGTCGGCGACGAGGATCTTCGTCCGCGAGGGTACGGCATCCGTGCTGGGATGCGTGATGAGCTCGACGGCATCGGACGGCGGTTCGACAGGCGAGGCTCGCGTCATGCCGGGAGACCCGTCCCGTTCGCTATTTCCGAAGGTGGAGCCTCGACGCCGTTGAGCGCGCTGTGGCGTCGTTCGAGCTGGACGCGCAGGACGGCGAGGAGCTGGTCGATGTCGACGGGCTTCGACACGTAGTCCGATGCCCCCGCTGCCAGGCACTTCTCGCGGTCCCCCTTCATAGCCTTTGCCGTCACTGCGACCAAGGGAAGATGGCGGAAGCTCTCATGTCGACGGATCTCGCGGATGGTCTCGTACCCGTCCATTCCCGGCATCATGATGTCCACCAGCATGGCGTCGACATCTGGATTTGCCAGGAGGAGCGCGATGCCATCGCGGCCGCTCTCCGCGAACAGGACATCGAGGTCGTGCTGCTCGAGCGCGCTCGTGAGCGAGAAGATATTTCGCACGTCGTCATCGACCAGAATGACGCGACGCCCCCGCAGCGAGTGAGGTTCCTGCCGCTCGACTCGAATCGGGGTCTGGGCCGACGTGCTGCGGATCGTGCGATGCAGGAACAACGCGGCTTCGTCGATGAGCCTCTCCGAGGAGCCTGGATCCTTCTGGATCACCATTGATGCGGTCTGCCTAAGCTGCTGCTCCTCAAGGGGAGTCAGCTCTCTGCCGGTGTAGACGATGATCGGAAGTTCGTCGCCGCCGTCGCTGGCGCGGATCTGCTCGATCAGCTCGGAACCGCCGAGATCGGGCAACCCCAGATCCACGATCGCGCAGTCGAAGGGATCGGCCGCCAGGGCTTCAAGCGCCTCCTTCGCCGTGCCCACGCCCAGCACCGTCACCTCTGCGTCTTCAAGCAGCGCCGAGATGCTCGCGCGTTGGTTGGGATCGTCTTCGACGAGGAGCAATCTGCGGACCGGCCGCGCGATGAAGTCCTTCGAACGGGCGAGCGCCCTCATCAGTCCGTCTCGGTCGACGGGCTTCTCCAGGAACCCGAATGCCCCGGCTCTCAGCCCGCGTTTTTTCTCGTCATTCACCGAGATGACGTGGATCGGGATGTGCCGCGTCCGGGCATCGTTCTTCAGCAGGTCGAGCAGTGCCCAGCCATCCATGTCGGGCAGGCCGATATCGAGGGTGATGGCGTGCGGCTTGTAGCGGTTCGCGAGCGCAAGGGCGGCCGCCCCGTCCTGCGCGATCAAGCCCCTGAAGCCTCGTTCGCGTGCGAGCTCCAAGAGGACGGAAGCGAACATGGCGTCGTCCTCAACGATCAGGACGATGTGATCCCCGGGCCGGATCGCGTGGCGATCATCCGCGGACGCCGACAGCGCCATGGCCGCCGAAGGTTGTCGCCCGGTAATCGCCGGCGTGCTGGGGCCGTCCATCGATGTTGACGGGTGCGCGGTTGCTGCACCGGCTGGCGGATCGAACGGCAGGAAGAGCGTGAAGGTGCTGCCTTCACCGAGCCGGCTCTCTAGGACGATCTCGCCGCCGAGGAGCCGCGCGATCTCACGGCTGATCGCAAGGCCGAGGCCGGTGCCACCGTACTTCCGGCTCGTAGTGCCGTCCGCCTGCTGGAAGGCCTCGAAGATGATCCGCTGCTTGTCCTCGGCGATGCCGATGCCGGTATCGGTCACGGATAGGGCCATCCAGCGGCTACCGGAGCGCAGGGGCGAGCCCTCCGCCGCGGTGAGCCTCAGGGTGACGCCGCCTGTCTCGGTGAACTTGAAGGCATTGGAGAGGAGATTACGCAGGACCTGCTGCAGGCGCTTCGAGTCCGTTCGGACGGCCTGGGGAAGGTTCGGCGCGACCTCGATCGTAAACGCGACCTGACGCTCCTCGGCGAGCTGCCGGAAGGTGCGGTCGAGATGCTCCGTCAGGTCGGTCAGCTTCACCTCTCCCAGCTCGAGGGAGACCGTGCCGGACTCAATCTTGGAGAGGTCGAGGATGTCGTTGATCAACGCGAGCAGATCCGAGCCAGCGGCGTGGATCGTCTTGGCGAACTCGCGCTGCTTG
Organism: Methylobacterium phyllosphaerae; assembly: GCA_050632685.1. GTDB lineage: Bacteria > Pseudomonadota > Alphaproteobacteria > Rhizobiales > Beijerinckiaceae > Methylobacterium > Methylobacterium phyllosphaerae_A. The sequence continues at coordinate 3,300,862 of JBOEFT010000001.1, read as the reverse complement.
TCGCTCAGGTTCCCGCCCTTGTTCTCGGTGAGCAGCTTCGACAGGATCAGCAGGCTGTTGAGCGGCGTGCGCAGCTCATGGCTCATGTTGGCCAGGAATTCCGACTTGTAGCGCGAGGTCAGGCTCAGCTGCTCGGCCTTCTCCTCAAGGGCGACCTTAGCGTTCGAGACCTCGCGGTTCTTGCCCTCGACTTCCTTCTTCTGGATCTCGAGGAGGCGTGCCTTTTCTTCGAGTTCCTCGTTGGTCATCTGCAGGCGTTCACGCTGGCTCTTGAGCAGATCCTCCGATTGCTGCAACGAGGCAGCCTGCAGCTCAAGGCGGTCGTTGGTCTTCTTCAGCTCCTCCTGCCGGCTCTGCAACTCGCCGGTCAGGAGCTGCGACTGCTTGAGGAGGCCTTCGGTCTGCATGTTCGCCGCGATCGTGTTCAGCACGATACCAATGGACTCGGTCAGCTGATCGAGGAAGGATTGATGCGTCTCGCTGAAGCGGTTGAACGAGGCCAGCTCGATCACCGCCCGGACTTCCTGCTCGAACAGGACCGGCAGCACGATGATGTTGAGGGGAGGGGCCTCGCCGAGCGCCGAGCCGATGGTGATGTAGTCGCCGGGCACGTTGGTCAGCAGGATGCGCTTCTTCTCGAACGCGCATTGTCCCACGAGACCCTGCCGCATCCGGTAGCGGTTCGACAGGTTTTTGCGCTCGGTAAAGGCGTAGCTCGCCATGAGGTCGAGCACGGGCTCGCTACCGTCGCTCTCCACCATGTAGAACACGCCGCGCTGGGCGTTCACGAGCGATGCGATCTCGGACAGGATCAAGTTCGAGACGGTGGCGAGGTCGCGCTCGCCCTGGAGCATGCGGGTGAACTTGGCGAGGTTCGTCTTCAGCCAGTCCTGCTCGGCGTTTTTGAGGGTCGTATCCCGCAGATTGCGGATCATCTCGTTGATCGTATCCTTCAGCGAGGCGACCTCACCGGACGCCTCGACGGAGATCGAGCGCGCGAGGTCGCCCTTCGTCACCGCCGTTGCAACGTCGGCGATGGCGCGCACCTGGGTCGTGAGGTTCGCCGCGAGCTGGTTCACGTTGTCCGTCAGATCGCGCCACAGGCCCGCCGCGCCTGGCACCCGGGCCTGACCGCCCAGCTTGCCTTCGACACCCACCTCGCGCGCGACGTTGGTGACCTGATCGGCAAAGGTGGCCAGCGTCTCGATCATCTCGTTGACAGTGTCGGCAAGGGCGGCGATCTCGCCCTTCGCATCGACTGAGAGCTTCCGCTTGAGGTCGCCCTGCGCCACCGCCGTCACGACATCCGCGATGCCGCGAACCTGACCGGTGAGGTTGGCCGCCATCATGTTGACGTTGTCGGTGAGGTCTTTCCAGGTCCCGCCGACGCCGCGCACCTGCGCCTGACCGCCGAGCTTGCCCTCCGAGCCGACCTCGCGGGCAACGCGGGTCACCTCGGAGGCGAAGGAGTTGAGCTGGTCCACCATCGTGTTGATGGTCGATTTCAGCTCCAGGATCTCGCCGCGCACATCGACCGTAATCTTCTTGGATAGATCGCCGTTGGCCACCGCGGTCGTCACGTCGGCGATGTTCCGGACCTGCCCCGTCAGGTTCGCTGCCATCATGTTCACGTTGTCGGTGAGATCCTTCCAGGTCCCACCGACCCCGCGCACCTGTGCCTGCCCGCCGAGCTTGCCCTCGATGCCGACCTCGCGTGCGACGCGTACGACCTCGCTCGCGAAGGAGTTGAGCTGATCCACCATGGTGTTGATGGTGGACTTCAGCTCCAGGATCTCGCCCTCGACCGCGACGGTGATCTTCTTCGAGAGATCGCCATTGGCCACGGCCGTCGTAACCTCAGCGATGTTGCGCACCTGCCCGGTGAGGTTGGCCGCCATCATGTTGACGTTGTCGGTCAGACCCTTCCACACGCCGCCGACGCCCTTCACCTGCGCCTGACCGCCGAGCTTGCCCTCGGTCCCCACCTCCTTCGCCACACGAGTAACCTCGCTGGCGAAGGAGTTGAGCTGATCCACCATGGTGTTGATGGTGGACTTCAGCTCCAGGATCTCGCCCTTCACGTCGACGGTGATCTTCTTGGAAAGGTCGCCGTTCGCCACTGCGGTCGTCACGTCGGCGATGTTCCGGACCTGGCCCGTCAGATCTGCAGCCATGAGGTTCACGTTGTCGGTCAGGTCCGCCCAGGTGCCGGCAACGCCTTCCACGCGAGCCTGGCCCCCGAGCTTGCCTTCCGAGCCCACCTCCCTGGCGACGCGGGTTACCTCGGAGGCGAAGGAATTGAGCTGATCGACCATGGTGTTGATGGTGTTCTTCAACTCCAGGATCTCGCCGCGCACATCGACGGTGATCTTCTTCGACAGGTCGCCGTTGGCGACCGCCGTGGTGACATCGGCGATGTTACGAACCTGACCGGTGAGATTGGCCGCCATGAGGTTGACGTTGTCGGTCAGGTCCGCCCACGTGCCGGCGACCCCGCGCACCTGCGCCTGGCCGCCGAGCTTGCCCTCCGAGCCCACCTCCCTGGCGACGCGGGTCACCTCGGAGGCGAAGGAATTGAGCTGGTCGACCATCGTGTTGATGGTGTTTTTCAGCTCCAAAATTTCACCGCGCACATCGACGGTGATCTTCTTCGACAGATCGCCGTTCGCGACCGCCGTGGTGACGTCGGCGATGTTGCGGACCTGCCCCGTCAGGTTCGCTGCCATCATGTTCACGTTGTCGGTCAGATCCTTCCAGGTGCCGCCGACACCTTCGACCTGAGCCTGCCCCCCAGCTTCCCTTCTGAGCCCACTTCCTTAGCGACGCGGGTCACCTCGGAGGCGAAGGAGTTGAGCTGGTCCACCATCGTGTTGATGGTCGATTTGAGTTCGAGGATCTCGCCCTTCACATCGACGGTGATCTTCTTCGACAAGTCACCCCGCGCCACCGCGGTCGTCACCTCGGCGATGTTGCGGACTTGGCCGGTGAGGTTGGCCGCCATCATGTTGACGTTGTCGGTCAAGTCCTTCCAGACGCCGCCGACACCCTTCACCTGCGCCTGACCGCCGAGCTTGCCCTCGGTCCCCACCTCCTTGGCAACGCGCGTCACCTCGCTGGCGAAGGAGTTGAGCTGGTCCACCATGGTGTTGAAGGTGGACTTCAGGTCGAGGATCTCGCCCTTCACGTCGACGGTGATCTTCTTCGAAAGATCGCCATTGGCGACTGCGGTGGTGACCTCGGCGATGTTACGCACCTGACCGGTGAGGTTGGCGGCCATCAGGTTCACGTTGTCGGTCAGGTCCTTCCAAGTGCCTCCGACGCCCTTCACCTGCGCCTGGCCGCCGAGCTTCCCTTCCGAGCCGACCTCACGGGCGACGCGGGTCACCTCGGATGCGAAGGAATTGAGCTGGTCGACCATGGTGTTAACGACTTTGCCGATCCGCAGGAACTCGCCCCGCAACGGGCGGCCCTCGATCTCGATCTGCATGGTCTGCCCCAGGTCGCCCTTGGCGACTGCACCGATGACGCGCGCCACCTCGGTGGTCGGCTGGACGAGGTCGCCGATCATCGTGTTGACCGACTCGACGCAGTCGTTCCAGCCCCCTGTTGCCGTCGGCAGCTTTCCGCGATCGCCGATGCGGCCGTCCTTGCCGACCGTGCGCGCCACGCGATCGAGTTCGCGAGCCAGGCCCTGGTTCAACTCGACGATGTCGTTGAAGGCCTCTGCGATCTCTCCCTCGATCCCGGTTAGATCCAGGGGCAGCCTGATCGTGAAGTCCCCCTTCCGAAAGGCGCGTAGGCTCTTCAGGAGAAGCTTGGGCTCAAGCTGGACGGTCGCTGGCGTCATGTGTCGTCCCCGGAGGGGTGGAGCGATCGGCACAGCTGGTAGAATCGCTATGCCGACATGAGAGCAGGGGGAGATCTCCCACCAACCGCAGGTCGAGCGGTGATGAGATTGCCGACCCCCTTGAACAGCGCTCCTTACTTGTCGCTCTCTGCGAAGGCCAGCGGCCCACAGGTTCGGGCTGCATGAGTGTGACTTGACCGGCTGGCTTTGGACCGGGCTGATTGAGAGGATCAACCAGGACCAGAGGAGTTGGACATGCGGCGGGGTCAGAAGACGAGCGCGGAGCAGGTTGTGCTCAAGCTGCGCCATCGAGATGCATCCGGCTGTCGTGCACGTTGGCCCCCGTCAGCCTCAGCGCGAGGGGGATGCCCTTCGCATCGGTGAGGACGTGGTGCTTCGTACCCGGCTTGCCCCGGTCGGTCGGGTTCGGGCCTGACGCCGGGTCCCCTTTTTGCAGCGATGGAGGCGCTGTCGAGCGAGGCGCGGCTGAAGTCGATGCCGTTCTGGCGTCCGAGCCGATCGAGCAGCGTCTGTTGCAGGCGGTCCCACACCCCGGCCTTCTGCCAGTCGAGCAAGCGTCGCCAGTAGTTGATGCCGGAGCCGCAGCCCAACTCGCGCGGAAGCAACTCCTACGGCGTGCCCGAGCGGAGCACGAATAGGATGCCCGTCAGCGCCGCGCGGTCAGAGCTTCGCGGGCGACCGCCCTTCGGCTTGGCTGACTCAGGCGGCAGCAGCGGTGCGATCTCGGCCCACAGGCCATCGGTTTTGTTAGACGCTCTGAGGTCATTTGTGGTGGCCGATCGAGCGGCACGGAATGTCCGTGTGTGGACGCCCCATCGGATTCAAGGGGGTGTTTGAGAGATCTGTGCGCGCAGGTTCAGGTGCTTCCGTGTGTCCGGCCTGTTGATGCAGCCATCCTCACGGCTGCGGGCCTGTATGGAGATCGCGGATCGGGTCCAAATCGCTTTTGCGCGCTTGAGGCGCCTGGACATTCACGGATTTTCCCGACCCCGTCTTCTGACCGTTGCGCCATACCTCTCGACTGACCTTCCCTGCTTCCCTGACGCTTCAGGCCGTGGCGATTACGCCGTGGCCGGAGCTCTGTAGGAGCCGCCGTGGGCCATCAAGGCCCAGACGATCCTCGCCATCTTGTTCGCCAGGGCAACGGTGATCAGCATGCGCGGCTTGCGCGACAGCATGCCGGCCAACCATGCCCCAGCTTTATCGGGATGACGTGCCGCGACCTTGGTCGCAGAGCTCGCGCCCAAGATCAGCAACCGTCGCAGGCTGCGCTCGCCCATCTTGGTCGTTCGCCCCAGCCGCTCCTTGCCGCCGCTGGAGTGTTGCCGCGGGACGAGACCGAGCCAAGCCGCAAAGTCGTGCCCGCGGCGGAAGGTGCTGGCGGCCGGTGCCAGAGCCATGAGTGCGGTCGCGATCACCGGGCCGACACCCGGTATCGTCATCAGCCGCTTGGCCACGGCATCGTCCTTCGCGCGTTGGGCGATCTCGCGGTCCAGACGCGCGATCTGCGCCTGGAGCGCCTCCAAGCTGCCCGCAATGATGGCCAGGACCGGCCGTGCCTCGGCTGGCACGTCGGATGTCGGGTCGCGGACGATCGCCACGAGCTTGCCGACGTGCCCGACACCTTGGCGAACGACGTACCCGAACTCCGTGAGGTGCCCGCGCAGTGCGTTGATCAACTGGGTCCGCTGACGCACGAGCAGGTCGCGCGTCCGGACCCCACTGCGCAGGCCTGGGCCTGCGCGCTCTTGCCCTGAACGAACCGCATCGTCGGCCGCTGCGCCGCCTCGCAGATCGCCTCAGCGTCGGCCATGTCGTTCTTCTGCCGCTTCACGAACGGCTTCACGTAGGCTGGTGGGATGAGCCGCGTTTCGTGGCCTGCCAAGGCTATCTCACGGGCCCAGTAATGAGCGCTGGCGCATGCCTCCATCGCGACCACGCATCTTGGAAGTGTCGAGAAGAACGTCAGCACCTGATCGCGCCGCAGCTTCTTGCGGAAAACGACGGCGCCGCTCGTATCCGCGCCGTGAACCTGGAAGACTGATTTAGCCAGATCGATCCCGACTGTGCTAACCTCACCCATGGACGCCTCCTGCAGTGGTGTTGCAACACCTCCACTCTGGCACATAGGTGCCGTCAGGGGGCGTCCACCCCTACGCTTCTCCGGTTTGAACGCCGGAAGCCGTCAGGCTGCTTTCGGCCAGAGTACGTCCCGCCGGATCGCCAGCGCGCACAGGACCAGACGTTCGGCTTGGCGCCCATCCCAGCCATTCGGCCTGTGCCAGCGAAAGCTCCGGAGCGGACATAGCAGCGGCCGAGGTCGTCGGTCTGGTTCGCGCCCTCTGCTGGTCTTCGCAATTGTGCGGGTGAGTGACTGCTATAGCAAGACCGGACCCGGATGCAGCCGGTCAGGTCAGGGGCGCAACGAACGACTTCTCGTCGTTCCGGTGAAGGGGCAGTCGTTTGAGAAGGTGGAGGATCTGCGCGATCTTGATCCGCACCTTCTCGACGACATTGAGGGCTTCTTCGATCGCTACAACAAACTCCACGGCAAGGCGTTTCGCGTGAAGGCGCGGGTCGACGTCAAAGCGGAGGCCAAGCTTGTGACGAGGGCATGGCAGCGGAAGAGAAAAATTGAGGACTAGGCGGCCTGCGGTGACACGGCTAAATTCAGTGGCGGTCGTTGACCCCGGCCTCTTCACCTCAACAGTCCAGGCCGGCAAGCCAGCCACGAACGGGCCTGACGCCGCCCGCCAATCATCCGCGCAGGACGGAGCATCGGCGCTACTGGCATCCACACGCAACTGGGCGGGACTGCTGGGTTATTCTTGACCGGAGCGCCCTCAGGCTTAGAACCGCGGATTGAACTTCCGAACCCTCCTCTTCCTCGCGTTCGGCAGGAAGGACGGTCGAACGCGGGTGACCCGTCCATGGCGCTGGTGAAGAGGACGCGGCTTGCGCCGCAGGGAGAGCCCGCCGATGCCGGAGCGATCGCTCCGAGCCCCTCCCAGGTCACGCCTATCCCAGCCGGACGCTCGCGCGAGCGGTCCCGCGCGAGACGGGAGAAGGCTGCCGAGCGGCTCGCCGCCGCGACGGAGGAACTCGCCGCAGGGGTGACCGAGGCGTCGTCGGCCGCCGAGGAACTGCGCCGTTCGATGGAACAGATCGCCTCCGGCGCTGAGGAAGCCGCCGGGGCTGCGCAGGAGTCCATCGGTGCCATCGCGGGCATCGTCGGCCGCCTCGGCGAAGCCCGCGAGAGGTCGGACGCCTCACGCCAGGGCACTACGGCATTCCAGACGCTACTGGCAGAGACAGGGGTCCAGATCACCTCCTCGGTCGCGGCAGTTCAAGCCAACTCCGGGCGGCAGTCCGCCACGGTCACCCTCATCGAGGAGCTCGACCGCGGGGCTACCAGCATCGGCGAGATCACTGGTACGGTCGAGCACATCTCCGACCAGACCAACCTGCTCGCGCTGAACGCCGCCATCGAGGCGGCTCGTGCTGGCGAGCACGGGCGCGGCTTCGCGGTCGTCGCCGACGAGGTGCGGGCGCTCGCCGAAACGTCCGAAACGAGCGCTGCCGAGGTCCGAACACTGGCCGAGGCGATCCGCACCGAGGTTCGGGGCGTCGGCGACATTATGCGCGCCGCGGCCAGGACGGCGACGGCCGAGGCTGAGGCCGGCGGGCACGTGACCAAGACTTTGGAGGCGGTCCGGTCGGAACTCGGCATGTTGTCGGAGGGCGCGCAGGCCATCCTGGCCGCCGCGATCGAGGCCGAGACGGCCATCCGGGAGGCGCAGCGCGGTGCGGAGCAGATCGCTTCCGCGGCGGAGGAGCAGGCTGCCGCCGCAGGGCAGGCCCAGCAGGCCGTGGCGCAGCAGACGCAATCCCTGGACCAGGCTCAGACGACGGCGCAGGCGTTGGCCACCCTCGCCGACGACCTGACCGGCAGCGGCTCGGTCCGGGATCGAGCTGAGGAGGTCGCCTCGGCTGCCGAGGAACTCTCGGCCACGGTCCAGGAGCTGTCCGGGGCGGCGGGCGAGATCCTCGCCGCCATCGACCAGATCAGCCGCGGGACGGCCATTCAAAGCGCCGCCGCGCAGCAGTCCAGCGCCGCGATGGCTCAGGTCGAGCGTAGCGCGGCGGTGTTCAACTCGAACGCGACGGCCGCCCGGGAAAGCGTGGCCGGCATCGGCGCGAACTTGCGGAACGTGCGCTCGGCGGTTGGCTCCCTCGCTGACGGCGTCGAGCGGTCACTCGACGAGACCCGCGCCTGCCTCGCCCGCATCAGCGAACTGGAGGGCAGCAATCGTCGCATCGAGAAGATCGTCGGCTCCATCGCCCTCGTCGCCGTGCAGGTGAACATGCTCGCAGTCAGCGGCGCCATCGAAGCGGCCCGCGCTGGCGAGGGCGGACGGGGCTTCGCCGTGGTGTCGAACGACATTCGCGCCCTGGCGCGCGACGCGGCGGGCAACGCCGACCGCATCCTCGACACCGTCCGCGACATCCAGGACGGCGTCGCCGCGGTCCGACGTGCGCTGGAGCAAGTCGTCGCCGCATCCGAGACCGAGGCGCAACGCAATCGCAACCTCGTCGCCGCACTCGGGGGCGTAGAGGCAGAAATCGCCCGACTCGAGACAGGCAACACCGACGTCTTGGCCGGTGCGGACGCTATCGTTGTCGCGGCCCGCGAGGGGCTGAAGGGCTCGCAGCAGATCGCGGCCGCGGCCGAGCAGGCTGACCGTGCCTCCAGCGAGGCCGCGACCGCGGCACGCGAGCAGTCGAAGGGTGCCGAGGACCTCGCGGCGAGCATCGAGGAGATCGCGTCGCTCGCCGACGAGTTGCAGGCCGCGGATGCCTGAGGCCGAAGGCACGGGCGACCGACGCTACCTCGTCGTCACGCTGGGCTCGGAAGACTTCGCCCTCGATGCAAGCACCGTCCGCGAGCTTCTCCGGCCGCCCAGGCTGACGCGGGTGCCCGGCGCGCCGGCCGCGCTGGCCGGGCTCGCCAACCTTCGCGGCACGGCCCTGCCGGTGCTCGACCTTCGCCGCGTCGTACGCCCCGAATTGGAGCCTGCCACGGAACCGACCCGGGTCGTCGTGGCGGAGGTGGCCGAGGCGGTCGGGCTCATGGTCGACCGCGTCATCGCGTTCTCGGGAGGCACAGAATCCTTCGAGGAAGACGGCCCATCGAAGGTCCGGCGCCTTAACACCGCGGTCGGGTCGGGGCAGGCTCGCGTGCTCGATCTCCCCGCCTTGATTGCGGAAGCGTTTCCCCACCGACGTACGAGCATATCCGCATCCGCAGGCTTCCGGCATGAACGGGATGAGGTTGCCGGTGCGGCGGAGGAGGAGCGCGTCGCGCTGGTTTCCTTCACAGCTGCCGGGCGGTCCTATGCTTTGCCGCTGGAGCGGGTCGCGGAGGTGCTCGCACTTCCGCTGGACGTCGTGCCGGTGCCGCGAGCCGGGACCGCCGCCCTGGGTGTCGTCGCGGTGCGGGGCGCGGTGCTGCCGCTGCTGAGCCTGCCGTTGCTGCTCGGCCTCGCCGCGCGCCCGCCGGGAGCGGAAGCGCGCATCGTCGTCGCGCGTCTCGGAGGAACAGAGACCGGCCTCGTCGTCGATGCCTTGGGTCCAATCCTCCGGCTCGCGCCTGATGCCATCGATCCGGTGCCGTCGGCGTTGAGCCGGGGCGGCACAACCGCAATCGACGCACTCTGCCGGGTCGATGCGGCCGGAACGCTCGTCTCCGTGCTGTCCGCCGACCGCCTGTTGGAAGGGACGTCCGTGACCACCTTGCCCGTACGCTCCCATGACGCCAACCACTCGGATGTCCGGGCGGGAGACGCGACTGAGCAGGTCGTAATCTTCGACGTCGCGGGTGAAAGCTACGGCGTGACGGTCAGCGCGGTGCGGGAGGTGCTCCGCGTCCCGGAGGCTATGGCGCGCCTGCCTCGGTCGCCGGACCTGATCGTCGGAGCCATAGACGTGCGGGGTACCGTGGTGGCCGTTGTGGACCAGCGGCGGCGCTTCGGATTGCCGCCCGGCGAGGCCGGCCCGCGCCGGCGCATCGTCGTGCTCGAAGCCGGTGGCAGCGTCGCCGGCCTGCTGGTCGACGGCGTCTCGCGCATGCTGCGCCTTGAGGCGGCCGCGATCCGGCCGACGCCCGACTTCTCCGGGGACGCGGAGAACTCCGTCGACCGGATCGCGACCCTCGACGACGGCAGCCTACTGCCCATCGTCGACGCGTCGGCCCTCCTCGCTGGCACGGACCGCAGCGTGCGCGCTTCGACGAAGCGGCCGAGGCCGCGGGAAGCTGGCGCGGATCCCGAGGCATGATCCGCCTCCTGGTCGTCGACGACTCGGCGCTGATGCGCAAGCTCCTCGGCGGCGTATTCGCGCAGGAACCAGACTTCGAGCTGGCCTTTGCGCGGAACGGCGACCAGGCGCTGGAAGAGCATGCCCGGTTCCGCCCGGATGTAATCACCCTCGACGTCAACATGCCGGGCCTCGACGGCCTCGCCTGCCTTGACCGCATCATGCTGGATCGGCCGACGCCAGTGGTGATGGTGTCGTCCCTGACCGCGGATGGCGCGGAGGTCACGCTCGACGCGATGGAGCGCGGCGCCGTCGACTTCGTCGCCAAGCCCGGCGGCGCCGTCTCCCTGGAGATCGACCGCCTCGGTCCGCTGATCGTGCAGAAGGTCCGGGCGGCCGCCCGCGCCCGCCTGCGCCCGACCCTGCGCCTCGCCGAGCGCATCCGTGCCAGGAGCGCCGCCTCGGCCCGCGGCGCGGAGGGGCCGCCACGGAGACGAGTGACCATGTCTTCGCCTGCGGCGGCGCCCACCTCGTCGCCGTCGCCCGGCCCGGTCGAGGGCGTCGTGCTGGTCGGGACATCCACAGGCGGACCGCCCGCGCTCGATGCCTTGCTGTCGCGATTGCCGGCTGATTTTCCGTGGCCAGTCGTGGTCGCACAGCACATGCCGGGCAGCTTCACCGGGCCCCTGGCACGCCGGCTCGACGGCCTGTGCGCCCTTCGGGTGCAGGAAGCCACGCGGCCGATGCCGCTGGCTTCGGGCAACGTCTACGTCGGCAGGGGGACGCAGACATGACGCTCGCGCGCCGCCCCTCGGGGCTGGTCGTGCAGCCGATGCCGGTTCATCCCGATTATCTTTGGCACCCTAGCGTTGACCGCCTCGTCGCGAGCGCCCTCGAACTGGTCCAGCCCTCGCGCCTGATCGGCGTGTTGATGACCGGCATGGGCCGCGACGGCGCCGCGACGATGGCAGAGTTGCGGGCGAAGGGCGGCCGCACCATCGCCGAAAGTGAGGAGACAGCGGTGGTGTGGGGCATGCCGGGAGAGCTGGTCCGGGCGGGTGGCGCCACCGTCGTCTCGCCGCTCGATGGTATCGCCGACACGCTGCTGAACATGGTGCCCTGATGCCGCTCGTCCGCCGCGATCCACCCCGTTCGCCCGAAAGCACGGGCGTGTCGGCAGCCGTCCCCTTCCCACGCGACCTCACCTGCCGCACCGGGGCGGCGGACGATCTAGGGAATGCCCTTGAAGCGGAGAAGGACCTGCGCGCTCGTGAAGCTCTTCTCGCGGCGCTTGTGGCCATAGCCGATCCATCCGCCGCCGCCGCGCTCGCCCGGCACCTGCGCTCGGAAGATGCGTGGCTGCGCAACGCCTGCATCGAGGCGCTCCAAGCGATGCCCGCCGCGGCTTCCTCGGTGCTGCCCAGCCTGCTCACCGACGCGGACCCCGACGTCCGGCTGCTCGCCACCGAGATCGTGCGGACGCAGCCGACCGAGGCCGCGAATGGCATGCTCGCGAGCCTGCTTGAGCACGAGACCCACCCGAACGTCTGCGGTGCGGCTGTGGAGGTGCTGGCGGAGGTTGGGATGACCGATGCGGTACCGGCGTTGCGTTCCGCCCGGATCCGGTTCGCATCGGAGTCCTTCCTGCCCCTGGCCATCGACACCGTGCTCGCGCGCCTCGGCCAGGAGCGTTGAGCGCGTGGTCGAACCCTTATCCTCGGTAACCGACGCCGACTTCGCGCGCTTCAGCGAGTTCCTGTACCGGCGCACCGGCATGCTGTTCACGCCGGCCAAGCGGTATTTCGTCAACCGGCGCCTTTCCGAGCGCATGCAGGCTACAGGGTCCCGCTCGTTCGCGGTCTACCTGGCCCGGCTACGCGCCGACGTGGACGGCGAGGTCGAGAACCTCATCAACACCTTCACCATCAACGAGACCTACTTCTACCGCGAAGACCACCAGCTTCGCTGCCTGACCTCCTCGCTCCTGCCGGAGATGGTCGCTGGCAAGGGCCCGGGATCGACCCTGCGGATCTGGTCGATGCCCTGCTCGACCGGCGAGGAGCCCTATTCGGTGGCAATCTGGCTCCTGGAGAACTGGCCTGACGTCGACCGCTACGACGTCGAGATCGTCGGCTCGGACATCGACACCCGCGCGCTCGCCGCCGCCGAGGAGGGCCTGTACGGGGAAAGGGCCTTGATGCGGCTGAGCGCGGAGCTAGTCGCCCGCTATTTCGTGCGCGAAGTGACGCGTCTCGGCCCTGCCTGGCGCATCCTTCCAGACCTGCGCGGCTCCGTGCGCTTCACCCCCTGCAACCTCACGGAGGCGGCGGCGATGGCCACGCAGGGCCGTTTCGACGTCGTGTTCTGCCGCAACGTGCTGATCTACTTCGACGACGCCTCTCGACGCATGGCGGCAGACAGCATCTACGATGCCCTCGTCCCGGGCGGGTTCGTCTGCTTGGGCCACACCGAGAGCATGAGCCGGATCTCCCCGTTGTTCAGGGTCTGCCGCTACGATGACGCCATCGTCTACCGGCGGCCGCGCGAGGGCGAGCATGTCTGAGACAGCGACCACACCCGTCGAAGCCTCGCGCGTGCTCGTGGTCGACGACGCGAGCCTAGTGCGGATGTACTATCGCGGTGTCCTAGAGAAGGCTGGCTTCGTCGTCGACGAGGCGCTCAACGGCATCGAGGGGCTGGAACGCGTACTGAGCACGACCTACGACCTTCTCGTCGTGGACGTGAACATGCCGAAGATGGACGGCTTCAGCTTCCTCCGCGCCCTGCGAGGTCGCGAGCCCCCGATCCGGTCTATCCCCGCCCTGATGACGAGCACCGAGACTGGCGACGGCGACCGGGAGACGGCCTCGAGCCGCGGGCGCGAACCTGTATCTGTTGAAGCCGCTCTCCGAGGACGCGCTTGCCGCGCATGCCCGGGCACTCGCGGGACGGCGCCCGTGAACGAGCTTCTCGAACAATTCCTCGCCGAGACGCGCGAGCTCGTCCAGTTAGCCACGGAGGACTTGCTCGCGCTTGAGGCAGCACCGGGCGACGCTGAGGTGGTGAACCGGGTGTTCCGCGCCTTCCACACGCTCAAGGGCTCCGTCGGTCTGTTCGATTATCCGCCGTGGTTCGCACTCCTGCATTCCGCCGAGGACGGCCTCGCCGCGGCGCGGGTCGGGACCCTCCCGGTGGATGCCAAGCTGATCGACCTCTCGCTGGAGACCCTCGATGCGACCGCACGCTGGGCCGACGCGGTCGAGGCGACGGAGCGATTGCCGGCCATCGCCGCGATCGAGGCGGCCGATCTGGCCGAGCGCTACCGTTCTCTCATCGGGCGCGAAACGAAGGTCCAGGCGGCTGATGCGGCAGCGTTACCTGGATGGGCCATCCGTCTCGCCGACCCCGCCGACGTCAGTGGCGAAGCGCTGACCGCGGTGCGGTACCTGCCCCGGGAAGATTGCTTCTTCTCCGGGGACGACCCGCTCGCGCTGGTCCGGAAGGTGCCCGGCCTGCGGGCCGTCTCGGTCGAACCGGCCATACCTTGGGAACCGGGCGAGGAGTTCGACGCCTATGCCTGCAACCTCGTCATCACCCTGTTGACGGATGCCCCGCGCTCGGAGGTGGACACGGCCTTCCGGCTCGTCGGCGACCAGATCACGGTCGTTGAGATGCCCGTCGCCGGCGCACGGACCGTGGTCGGCGCGGTGCAGACCGCGGTCGCACCCACGTTGCCGCCCGTCGTAGCAGCAATCCTCGCAGAACAGGTCCGGGTGCTAGCTGCTGAGGGCGATGAGGTCACCGATGCGGGCCGCTCGGAAGCCTGCGCGCGGGCGGCGGCAAACGCTCTTCGGTCGGTCGGCCGTTTCGGCGACGCCGAGCAGTGCGTCAAGGCGCTCGAACGCGGGTTAGATGCCCTCCGAGCAGCCATCGAAGCCGTCCTGACCGGCCGGCCGGAGATCGCTCCTCCAACGGGTCCCGAGGAGACTAGGGGAGCAACCGAGTCCCCCGGCGGGGACGCGGCCCGTACCCTGCGGGTAGACGCCGCCCGGGTCGACGGCCTCGTCGCGCTGGTCGGCGAGCTCGTCGTGGCCCGCAACGCGCTGGGCCATCTCGCCGCCCGGGCCGAGGCCGGCGAGGATGCTGGCACGCTGGCCCGCGCGATCCGCGAGGCCGATGCGAAAATCGGGCGGCTCTCGACGGCCTTGCATCGGAGCGCCGTCTCGCTCCGCCTCACGCCGCTGTCGTGGGTATTCCGCCGTTTCGCGCGCCCGGTGCGCGAGGCCGCGCGCGGCGTCGGCAAGGAGGTCGTCCTCGACGTCGAAGGCGAGGACACAGAGGCGGACAGGAGCATCGTCGAGAACTTGTTCGAGCCGCTCCTGCATGTCGTGCGCAATGCGGTCGACCACGGCTTGGAGGATTCGGCAACGCGGCGACGGGGCGGCAAGCCCGGAGCCGGGCGCATCCGCATCGCGGCCGGGCAGGACGACGACGGCATCGTCGTGTCGGTCTCCGACGACGGGCGCGGGATCGACCCGACCTTCATCCGCCGCCGGGCTGTCGAGCGCGGCCTATGCTCGGTCGAGGCGGCCGCGACATTGGACGACGAAGCTGTCACCGACCTGATCTTCGCGCCGGGTTTCTCGACGGTGGAGAGCGTCGGCGCCCTGTCGGGTCGGGGTGTAGGCATGGACGCGGTGCGTGCGGCGGCGGTGCGCATGGGCGGCCGCGTCTCGGTCGAGAGCCAAGTCGGCCTTGGCACCACCATCCGCCTGCACCTACCCCGGACCGTCTCCCTCGCCCGCATCATGGTGGTCGAAGCGGGCGGGGAATCGTACGGCATAGCGATGGATGCCGTCGTAGAGGTCGTTCGCTGGCCCCGTACGGCCATCCATGCCGTCGCCGGCGGGAACGCGACGGTCCTGCGGGGTCGGACCGTTCCGGTGTTCCGGCTCGGCAACCTGTCGGGGCATGGGCAAGTTTCCATCGCAGCGCCGCAGGCATTGCTCCTGGTCGTCCGAGCGGGCGCGGAGACCGTCGCCCTGGAAGTCGATCGCGTCGAGGACCGCATCGAGGCCGTGGTCCGGCCGCCATCCGGCCTCGTGGGGTCTTTGCCGGGGGTGGCGGGCACGACCCTTCTCGGGGACGGTCGCGTGTTGCTCGTGCTCGACCCTGCCTCCATGCTCGCGGGCGAACTGACAGTGGACCGAATGGCTCGGGAGCAAAGGTGATGGCCATCGTACGCCGGACCGATGCCGGGTCGGGAGCGCCAATAAGCTTGGAAGGGGTCTGCCCGGTCGAGGACGCCGAGACGCTCGCCCTGCTAATCCTTGAAGACCCGGCCGCCTCGGTGGACTGGACCGCCTGCACCCGCATGCACACCGCGGTGTACCAAGTCCTGCTCCGGCTGCGGCCCAACATGCTGGGGACTTGCGGCGACCCGTTCGTCGACCGCTGGCTGCCCCCTTCCGGCCAGGATAACGCGGCGTCCCTGACACTTACGGCTTTGCCCCGCGACCACCCCAGCGCATAAGGGACCTCCCGCCACGCATCCGAGCGTATCACGCGCAATTCAAGCAGCATCGCCCACCATGCCGATCACCGTCCTCATCGTCGACGACAGTAAGCTCGCGCGCCTCGTGGTCGCCAAGCTCCTGCGCCAGCTCAGGCCGGACTGGGAGGTGGCGGAGGCGGCCAACGCCGACGCGGCGCTGTCCGTCATGGGCGAACGTCAGGTCGACGTGGCGCTCCTCGACTTCAACATGCCCGGAAAGGACGGTCTCGAACTGGCCGCGGACTTGCGCGCAGCGAAACCCCAGATGCCCATCGCCGTGGTGTCAGCCAACATCCAGGACGAGATCATCGCGCGCACCCGCAGCGTCGACGCCACCTTCCTACCGAAGCCGCTCACCGAGGAGGCGCTCGCCGGCTTCTTATCGGGTGCCGCACTCAGGCTGCGCAGGGCGACCTCGTGACGGCAGCCACAATCGACCTCACCGAACTGCAGCGCGACGCCTTCACCGAGCTCGTCAACATCGGCGTCAGCAAGGCTGCCGCCAGCCTACGCAAGATGATCGGCGTCCAGGTGCTGCTGTCAGTGCCGGCCGTGGAGATCGTGTCCCGGGCTCAGGCCGCGCGCATGATCGGGGAGCGAGAGGCGTCCGAGCTCGTCGTCATCCAGCAGGACTTCAGCGGCGCCTTCGCCGGCCGCGCCCTCCTGATCTTCCCGCAGGAGAACGGGCGCGAGCTCGTCCGGGCAGTTGCCGGCGAGGAACTGTCCGCGGACGAGGTGGCGGAGCTGGAGGACGAGGCGCTCACCGAGACGGGTAACGTCATCCTGAACGGCTGCCTCGCGACGATGGCCAATCTACTGCAGCGGACCCTGACGATGTCGCTGCCGGAGGTCATGAGGGGTGACGGCCCGCGGATCTTCCGGCCAGTCGGCGAAGAGGGGACCAACTCCTTGGTCCTGTTCCTGTACATCAACTTCGCGGTGCGCGAGCGCGACATCCGAGGGTACATCGCCATGCTGATGGACCTGCCGGCCCTTGAGAGCCTGAAGGTCCTGATCAACGAGTTCGTCGAGCGCGCCATTGGTGAGACCGAGTCGTGACCCATCTGACCGACGACGAGGGTCGCGGTCCGGCGGGGACGTCCACCTCTCTGAGCCGAGCGACGGAGGAGATGCGCGGCTCAGCGGGGCCATTCATCGCCGCGCTGGAACGCACCCGCCAGCCGATGATCGTCACCGATCCGCGCCTCCCCGATAACCCCATCGTCTTTGCCAATCCTGCCTTCCTGGCCTTGACCGGCTATTCGGTCGGCGAGGTGCTCGGGCGCAACTGCCGGTTCCTCCAGGGGCCCGATACTGACCCCGCCGCTGTGGCCCAAGTCCGGGGCGCGATTGCCGGTCGGAAGGAGGTGAAGGTTCAACTCCTCAACTACCGCAAGGACGGCTCGACATTCTGGAACGAGCTCTACCTCAGCCCGGTCTTCGATGAAGCCGGCGAACTCTTGAACTTCTTCGCTTCTCAAGTCGACGTCACGCCGGCGCGTCAGGGACAGGTCACCGCGGAGCGCCTGAGTGGCATCGAGCGGCGTCTCGCCGACGCGCAGCGGCAACTTAAGATCACCCTCGCGGCCGCCGGGGTCGCGGGTACCTGGGACTGGGACATTCCAGGCAAGCGCCTCCACGTTGACGACCGCTTCGCCCTCCTCAACGGCATTGAGCAGGACCTCAGTGCAGTCGGCGTCCCCACCGGTGCCTTCTTCAACCGCGTCCATCCTCAGGATCGGCCGCGAGTGCGCCTGGCGGTCAGCGGCATCCTGAACGGCGCCGAGGTCTTCGACCGGGAATACCGTCTGCAGGCGCCGGACGGCGCGATCCGCTGGGTCCATGCCCGTGGACGCTGCGCATACGGCGCGGACGGCGAGCCTGTGCGCTTCACCGGCGCCCTGGTCGAGATCACCGAGCAGAAGCGCATCGAGGAACGGCTACGCATCGCTCAGACTGCCGGCCGGATCGGCACCTTCGAGTACGTGCCGGGCTTCGCTACCGTCGAGGTCTCGCCCCAGTTCTGCAGCCTGCTCGGCGTCGTGCCGGCCGAGACGCTGGCGGTAAGCGCGGTCAACGCTCTTGTCTTTGAGGGCGGCCCCTTGCTCGATCCGGGCGTGCGGGAGGTCGGTGAGCTTCCCTACGCGGAGATGCAGGTCCGGATGGCCGACACCGGTGAAATGCGCTGGCTCGCCCGGCGCGGCGAGGCGGTGCGCGAGGACGCCTCGGCGGAGATGCGTCACGTCGGCGTGGTCTACGACGTCTCGGCTACCAAGGCGTCCGAGGTCACCCTTCGCGAGATGAACGATACGCTGGAGGCCCGCGTCCGTGAGGCCATCGCGGAACGCGAGCAGGCCGAGGAGCAACTGCGCCAGTCCCAGAAGATGGAGGCTGTCGGGCAGCTCACCGGTGGCATCGCGCACGACTTCAACAATCTGCTCACCGGCATCGTCGGATCGCTTGACCTGATGCAGACTCGCATCAACGAGGGGCGGACCGAGAACCTGACCCGGTACGCGGGCCTTGCCATGGCCTCGGCGCAGCGTGCGGCGGCGCTCACCCATCGCCTGCTGGCGTTCTCCCGCCAGCAGCCGCTGGAGGCGAAGGCCGTCGACGTGAACCGGCTGGTGGGCTCGATGGACGACCTGCTGCGCCGCACCCTTGGCGAACGTGTCCGCCTGGAAGTGGTCGTGGCGGGTGGCCTGTGGCTGACACTATGCGACCCGAACCAGTTAGAGAACGCCATCCTCAACCTCGCCATCAACGCACGCGACGCGATGCCGGATGGAGGCCGGCTTACCATTGAGACGGCCAACTCGTTCCTGGACCACGCCTACGTCGCTCGTGAGGTCGGAGTGCGGGCGGGGCAGTACGTCTGCGTCTGCGTCACCGACACCGGGACCGGGATGCCGCTGGAGGTCATTGCGCGGGCGTTTGACCCGTTCTTCACGACGAAGCCCATCGGTCAGGGCACAGGGCTCGGCCTAAGCATGATCTATGGCTTCGCCAAGCAGTCCGAGGGAAACGTCAAGATCTATTCTGAGATCGGCAAAGGCACCTCAATAAAGCTTTACCTTCCCCGCTATTACGGCGAGGTCGAGGAGGCCGGCACGACTGGACGCGAGACGCCGCGCGCCGAAGATGGTGAGACGGTCCTCGTGGTCGAGGATGACGATACCGTACGCACCCTGGTCGTCGAGGTTTTAAGCGAGCTCGGCTACGCGACGCGGGAGGCACCCGACGGTCCGTCCGGCCTGCGCATCCTGCAGTCGGACGCGCGCATCGATCTCCTCGTTACGGACGTCGGACTGCCCGGCCTGAACGGGCGTCAACTCGCCGATCAAGCCCGCATCGGCCGGCCTGACCTGAAGGTGCTGTTCATGACCGGGTACGCAGAAAACGCCGCCTTTGGGGCCGGTCACCTCGATCTTGGAATGCAGATGATTACCAAGCCCTTCCCGGTCGAGGGACTGGCGAGTAAGATCCGTTCGATTATTGAAGCTTGAACGTCGTTCTGTGTTCGGGCTGAATGGCAGGCGAGCCTGATGCAAATGAGCCATGACATGCAGATGTCCTAGCCGACGCTGCTAGGTCTGCGTCTTAATTCCGAACAGACGTACATCGCCAAGGCAGACGGCCCGGAAGAGTTCAATCTGAGGCTTCCAACTGGATCACGCTGAACGTCTGCGTTTGCGGTAGACCTTCTCCGAAGCGGACATGCTGCTTTCGGCCAGCCCCGGTCATTGGCGCCTCACCGAACTATCCGGGAGCGGACGTTCTTTGCGTTCGGGCCAGATCAAGGATTTGCGCTTGCGAGTCAGTGTAGCTGGATGAAGTCGGCGAGCAGCGGGCGCAGGTAGCGGCCGGGTAAGGCGGCTGCGTCTGCTGGACCCGGTTCAGCCATGGCAATCAACGTGATGAGCTTGCGGGCGAGGTCGGCGGGCTCAACTACGGGCGCGAGGAGCAGGGTCGCCGTCAGATCGGCGATCTCGACGGCGAGGGCACGTTCGCGCGTATGAGCCCCAGGCAGGCCAGCAGCCTCGGCGGCTTGCATGAAGCGGCTCTGCCGACGCCGCAGGCCAGCTGTCAGGCGACGTGCTTCCGGCTCGGTGCCAAGCCGGCGCCAGATCATTTCGGGGTCAGTGGCGTACGTTGGGGGTGAGCCGGGACGAACCGGTAGGGCTACGTGGGGGTTGCCGAACCGAGAGACCAACTCAGCCTCGATCTCGTCGATCTCAGCTAGTGCGTCGGTCTGCGCGGCGAGCAGCGTCAGTAGCGTGCTAAAGGCCCGCTGCACCGGTGATGCGGTGTGGTTCGGCGGGACGTCCGTCAGGTAGAGCACGGCAAGCTCGGCCAACACGCGCCGGATGGCATCGGCACTGAGGTCATGCGGTGGTCTTGACGAAGGGGATGGCGCCGGTGTCGTCCGGATCGCCGGAGAGGGTAGTGGCTGCAGCTCCGAAGGTGTCCTGTGCCCTGAGTGAGCCAGCGAGGTAGGTGGTAGCGCGGGAGGCGTGACTGGCGGCGGTGGTGAGCGCCCGTGGGTCTGCCCGCAGCAACAGTAGCCAGTGTGCGACGTAGGCCGCGTGGTCCGGGTACGGGCTGCGGGCGAGGCCAAGATCGGCCAGGACGAAAGCTGCCCCGAGCTCGGCTACCAGTTCCTCGGCGGCGTAGGCATGGTTGCCGAAGCGGCCGGTGAGATCGCGATGCAGCCGGTGCGGAGCGCCGGTCCAGTGGATCAGTTCGTGGGCGAGCACGGCGCCGTAGCCCTCAGCACTGTGGAAGGCGCCGAGCGGCGGCAAGTGGATGGTATCGGTGCTCGGCACGAAACAGGCGCGGGTGCCGCTCGCGATGATCCGTGCGCCGGTGGCGGCGACGAAGGCGGTGAGCACCGGCAGGGGTTCGGCGAGTGCGGGCGGGCGCGGCGAGGCCGCGAGATCCGGCGCCCCGTCGACCTGGGCGGCGTTGAACACGGTGCTCGTCCTGGCAACGAAGCGGGGCGCAGCGTCCGACCCGTTTGACGTGTCGGTGCCATCGGCCGTCAGGTCGCGGTAGTAGATCACGGCGGTACCGCGCTCGCCCCGACGAACCTGAGCCCCGAGGGTCGCCCATTGCTTGTAGCTGCTCCAGCGGGGATCGGCGTAGCGCTCGGCCTGTGCAGCGGCCCAGAGCGCCAGCACGTTGACGCCGCGGTAGCGCCGACCGGTCAGTGCGTTGCGCGGTACGAGATCGGCGCCATGCCAGGGCGGGTTCCATGACGTGGCGTCGGCGATTTCGATCTGCGCGAGGATAAGGGCACTGACCCGGGCATGAGCCTCGGAGCACTTGCGCGCGAACGTCGGGGTCTCGAGCGACGAAGGGGTGGCAGGGGGCATCTGTGATCCGGATGTCGGCCCCGGGGCGGGGTCGCCGGATCAGCTTCCAAAGGTGCGCTGGATGTTCAGCGTGAGCTGACGAGCTAGTCGGGATGCACGACCCGGTCGGACAGAGCAGCACAAGAGTACGGGAAGACGCCTCGTCGGCGGATCGGGCTGGACGGGAGCGCGAACACGCCGACCGGGAGAGACTGGCTGGGGCAGGAGCGGAAGCAAGGGTCTGGACGCTGCGCTTACGTGCGCATTCGGATGAATCACGAGGGGGTTATGCTGAACATAGCCCTGAGAACAGTCCGGGCACATCGATGCCCTTCGGTTTCAGCACCGACACATATACCGTTTTGAGTCCCAGATATACGCAGCAGGAACTTCTAGCCCCGCTTCAACGATTTTCGGCGAAACGACCTGATCGCCGCGCTGAAGCCTCGTAGCTGCGTGACCCCATGCGCGGGAGCCGGGAGCGGACGCATCAGCTACGGGCAGCGCCGTTGCGGCGAGCGTGCGTGACGCCCGCCACAACGGCGATGGCAGCAGGTTCCGCCTGCCGTAGTTCTATTGAGTTGTCGTCCGACGCGTAGCCCGGGCAGCGCCCTTGCGTGGGCGATCGGAGCCCGTTCGGGGGATCAGGGTCTCGGGCTCGGAGGCCGTCAAAAGCGACAGGGTGTCGGTTTTGACCCGTGGTGAAGAGGCGCGTGGCGTTCCGGCTGGCGGTTCACCTTCCGGCGGCAGGCAGTCGGTATCGAGGACGAGGTCGAGGACGGGGCGTAGATCGAGGTAGCGGGTTCGCAGATACTCAGCCGGTTCCGCCGCCCCTGCCGCCTCGAGCGCTGCAACGAAGGCCTCCAGCGTCAGCCCGCTGAAACCTACGGTCGTCGCCGACCCCGCAGGCTCCCTCAACGTGTTGGCGTACAGACGAACCGCTGTTCGAACGTGCCGATTCAACTCAGGGTAGATCGTCAGGAGATGCGCACGTGGCGTCACCCCGCGCCGCACCGCGAGCGCGGCGAGGCAGTGAAGACGCCAGAACTGTTCGAGCTGGACCGAGCGCAGCGCCGGAGCGTCGGGATCATGGTGGAGGCCCACCTCGCGGCTGGCCTCGTCGTACCGCGGGCGGTGGGCCGTTGCGGGGCCCTGGCAAGCCTCGCTCAGCTTGATCTCCACGAAGACGGTGGTCCTGCCCTCGGGCCCGTCCACGCGCAGCGCGATGTCGAAGGCCGTGCGGTCGGACAAATAGCGGTCGTTGGGGAAGCGTGCGGTCCGGCGAGCGGGCGCTGTCTCATAGGTGATGGCAAGGACCCGATCGACGAGATGAGGCATGAGGCGCCGGAACATCGTGCTCGCCAGGTCGAGATCGAGGCCGAGGGGCCCGAACACGTTGAAGGCCAGCGCTTCGCTGGAGAGCAGGTTGCGCATCAGGCGGTCGAGGCTGAGGCAGGCCCCCTCCTCGCGCGTGGCGAGGGTGCGCCGCATGTAGGCGAAGAGTTCCGCACTGGCGAAGTTCATGCCGCGCGCGGCGTCGGCCGGATGTAGCAAGGATCCGAGCGGGACGGGAGCGACGTCGCGGCGCCCACCCGGTCGATGCATGCCGATGGCGAGGCCCCGTTCGCGCCGCCAGATGGACTGACGCGCGCGCAGGGCTGCCCGGTATCTCGTGTCGCCGACGACGAGGCAGCGATGCTGACTCAGCAGCCATTCCGGGACGAGCGGGGCTCGGATGAGTGTGTCGGGTGGCAACGTGGAGGCGGTGCCGCGACCTGCCATCGACGGCGGGCTCAGGGTGTCGCCGGCGGATGATGTGGCTTCGACGGTGGTCCTGAGGCGGGAAAGGGAAGTAGTCATCCAGCGATCCGGGGCTGACGCGACCGTGGAAATGGCGGTCTCCCGATCTTCTTCATTCTGGGCTGGCAGAAATTTAGTTGTTCGGCCGGAACGAGCGACAGGAGGATTTCAGAGCGCGACGGCTGCCTTCGACGAACTTTCTTCCGAGACAGCCTGCGGTTAGTTGACGCAGAGCGGAGCTGGAAAAAAGGAAGTTTTTACGGCGCACGGACCGCGGAATCGTTACATTTCCCAGCTTGATCAAAGACTTGGATTGCAGACGGAGCAAACGCTCTGGCGACCTCATCGAAGTGCGTCAGGACGTTATGGTCCGCGCACCATTAGGAGCCTGCACTGGGCGGGCTCCCGATGGAGTCTGCGATGACCCCCGAACACACCCCTGACCACACGTCCCTGTCGACCGCGGTGGCGACGAACATGGAGGCGTTCCCCTACGATAGCCTGCAGCCGAAGACGGCTGACGCCTTGCGCGAAGGTGCTGACCGGATCCGGAAGCTCACGACCAGCGTGACCGAACGTCTGTTCGCGATCGGCGCCGAGCTGCTGCGTGCGAAGATCCACCTGGGACACGGACGCTTCTGCGCCTGGGTGGCGGCAGAGTTCGGTTGGACGGAGCGCACCGCGCAACGCTACATGCAGGCCACCGAGGTGTTGGGCCCGAAAAGCGACACGGTGTCGGTTTTGGAGCCGACCGCGATCTATCAGCTTTCCGCGAAGTCGACGCCGGAGAAGGTGCGTGAGGCGATCGTGGCCCGTCTGGAAACCGGGGAGCGTCCGGCGCTTGCGGAGCTGAAGGCCGAGATCGGCGTGGCTCGGCAGGCCGCGCGGCGCGAGAAGGCCTCTGAGGCAGCCCAGCGGGCGCCTTGGCGTGCCGGCGCACCGATGCCGTTGCCGCCGGTGACCCGGGCGCGCATGGCGGCGCGCTTCATCCTCGCGCGGCTGGGTGACCTCAGTCCGTCGCTGGCCCAGCAGCTGGAGGGTGTCGATGCCGGAGAGCTGGTCGCACTCCTGAAGAAGGGCGAGGTGCCGCCGGCCCCGGGGGCGGTCCTGAGCGTCGAGCTCGATAAGCCCGATACGACTCAGGAGGGTGCGTGATGCGTGACGAACGCCAAGATCAAGCTCTCACCCGGGCCGACTTCCCGGATGATGAGGCTTGGGCCTTGTTCCTGCACCAGAGCGGTCTGGAGCCCGGCGACGGTGATGAAGCCATCGCCGGACCCGGCTGGAGCCTCATGGGTGGAGCTGGTCCGGCAGCGAGCCTCCACCGGGCGATCCACGGGCATACCGAACGGCAGCATGCCCAGGCTTGGACCGGCTGGGGTGAGACGAAGGGCGTGCGCGTGGCGGAGTTCGTCAAGGCGTACGAAGCGGTGGCCTTCGCGAACTATCGTGGCTGGGTGCTGAACACGTTCGTCAGCGTCTCGTGGTCGACGGTCGGAGTGACGAGCGACATCGCAGTGGCGGAGGCGACGAAGCGCTTTCTAGACCTTTGCCGACGACACCTGCGCGGCCTCGACGTAACGCCGGCTTTCATCTGGGTGGTCGAGCGTGGGTCGACCTTCGGCCTGCACCTGCACCTGTTGCTGCACGTGCCAGCGGGTTGCGGTAACGCCTTTCGCAACTGGCTGCCGAAGGGGTTTGCGACCGCCACGCGGATGAAGCCGGTGGCGGTAACGGGCGTGGACGGCAAGAAGGGAGTGAAGACGCTGGACCTGCAGGTACCTCGCACCAGCACGACGGAACAGCAGCAGATCGCCGAACAGTGGCGCGTCTTCCGCTACGTCATGAAGGGGGTCGTGCCGGGCATATTCGTGCTGGACCCGGAGCACGCTCGGGCAGCCACGCCGCTTGAGGAGGTCGCGGGACTGTCACCCGCCGACCAGGGGCTTGTAACGAGCAAGCGGGTCGGGGTGGCACGCGAACTCGGGACGACGGCACAGGCGCGGCATGCGGCAGCGACGGGGATGAAGCCGTGCTTCGTCACAAAGCAGGGCTGGAGGGAGCCGGAGGAGCTGTACGGTGACCAGTACCTGCAACAGGGTCGCAGCCGCACCCTGTTGAGCACCCTGGAGATCTGATGGTTGGCTGTGCCGCGATGCTCTGGCTCGCGCGCTGCGGGCTGGAGCGGCTGAGCGTGCAGAAACGGAACTCCGGTGAAGAGGAAACGGACCTGAGCGGGAGCTAAGTCATCGCGCTCATACGGCTATGGACCTCTGGACCTCTCTACAGGCCTCGGTTGGCCTACACCTCTTCGACCTTCTCGGGATCCCTCACGATCCGGGTTGGCGTCGAGCGTCAGAATGACAACGGCTGAGCAGAGGAAAGGGATGTCACCGGCTTGGAGGTTGCTGGATTTGCTGGGGGGTGGTGGGCATCGCAGATGCCGGAAGTGTAGGGGGGTATGCTGGGATAAAGTGGGAAAGCCAGCGCTTCACCAGCTTCATGAAGGCCCAGGGTATAAGCGTTTCGAGGCCGGAAGCGTTTCAGCGCTGGCAGCCGTCGGTCACAGGGGTGCGAGCGCCTCGACGTACTGGATGAAGGCGGTGTGGATGCGGCCGCAGTCGCCTTGGTTGAGCGCCTCGATGATGCCTCTGAGGAGCGCGATCAGTTCGGAGGCTCGTGGCGGCTGCAGGATGAAGCCGGTCTGAAGCCAAAGAGAGTCGATGGTATCGCGTACCGCCTCGGGAGCCCAGGGAGGGCTGAAGTCGGAGAGCAGGACTTGTGCGGTCCGACAGGCGTGGCGCACGAGGCTGTGTCGGGTCGCGCGCAGCATGATGGGATCGTCGAAGAAGCGAGGATGAAATCGGAAGACGAGGTGATCGGCGGGTGAACCCTCGCGCATCAGCAACTCGCGCCAGTGCGTGATCCAGGCCTCAGGCTCGGAAAGGCCGGGCGGCGTCTCCAGCGTCGTGATGAAGGGAAGGAGGAGTCTGACGCAGGCGAGGCGCTCAGGATCTGCGCGCAGCTTCTGCCAGAACTCGGCCCGATCCTCGGCAGCGTGCTTCTGGAGTAGGGTTGCGAATGGGTTGCCCGTCGGGGCTTGGGTGGTCTGCATGAAAGTGGATCCGATCAGCAAAGCGGCACGCCGCAAGCCCTCATGCTGAGGGTGCGGGTGGCCGCAGGCGCGCCGATATGGTCGTGGCGGGACCGACGAAGTAGCTCTGCTTCGCCTCGTCTGCGCTCGAGGTGAGAGCGTTAGGGCGGCCCCGATTGATCGTCGGGCGAGAGTCGAGTGTCTGCCGAGGGCGGCGTAGTAGGAGGATGAGCGTGCCGACCGGGCGGTCTTGGTCCCCCGAACCTTGGTG
Source organism: Methylobacterium phyllosphaerae (assembly GCA_050632685.1). Classification (GTDB taxonomy): domain Bacteria; phylum Pseudomonadota; class Alphaproteobacteria; order Rhizobiales; family Beijerinckiaceae; genus Methylobacterium; species Methylobacterium phyllosphaerae_A. Next base: position 3,274,606 of record JBOEFT010000001.1, on the reverse strand, counting down.
GACGGTTGAGGAGGCCGTCTTGCTGGAGAGCAAGGCTTCGCCGGTCGGCGGCGAAGCCAGCTGAGATCGTGCAGCCCGAACCTCGGAGCCACGCCATCGTCAACCGTCGGACCGGAGTTGCAACCTTGTGACAGGCAGGCCGGGGTTGGGCTGTCGGCCTTTACGCATTGCTTCCCGCCGTCCCGGCGGCCAACGCAACGGACCCCCGCCTTCCGGTCCGCGGAGGCGAGGCATCGTTTGTAAGGAGGGCTGGGGCGACCCGTGTACCTCCTCCTGGGTGGCCCTGGTGCCGGAACCACCCTTGCTGCCGATGCCCTTCGGTCCTTGCGATCCGGCACTCCCCGTCCCGCGTGGCTAGCGGTGGAGGCTCGGAGCCCGTCAGGGGCTGGCTATCGCCGAAGCTTTGTCCATTACCTAGTCGACAGGTCCGGTAGTCGCGACGAGCCCCCTGCTCCATCGTACCGTGCTTCCAGCGAGATCGTGCCGCTTCCCAGCTTTAACTCGGCCGCGACCGCCTCGCTCATAACCAGGGTGCTCGCGAAACGAGGCAGATCCGCTAGCGTGGGCGGGTCTTGCGGACCGGGTTGCGTGCTGCCCCTCTTACCCGCGAGTGCGGCTTGCGGCCCGGACCCGTCGTCACCTTCAGCCCTTCCACGGCAGCGATGGCGGTGATGTCGAAACCGAGGTCGATGCGGTCGACGGCATCTTTCAGCTGCGCGAGGGTCGACCCCTTGGTGTAGCGGCTGGTCTCGCCCGGAGTGGTATGCCCGGTGGCGTGATCAAGCACGGAGTCGGCGACGCCTGCTTGATGCATGAACGTCGAAGCCGTGTGGCGCAGCGCGTGAAAATCGAGACCGCGGCGATAGAGGCCCTGCTCCTGGCGGTAGCGCGTGAACCATTTCGAGAAGGCGTGACCGAGTCGAGCATCGGCGCCACCGCGGGTAAGATTTGCGAAGAGCAGCACTTCCCCGGCCCGGCGGCATGCCGCGACATGATCGAGCAGACCGAGGCGGACCAGATCTTTGTGAACTGGGACCCGACGTACCGCCGCGGCATTTTTGAGTTTGCGCGGAGGATTTTCATTGAGGTCGAAGAAAGTAACGCCATCCTCCTCGCGCACGTCCTCTACGTGCAACTGACAGATCTCCTCCTGGCGCATTCCGGAGAAGATACCAATGAGCGGGATCCAGTAGTACTCGTCGCGCAGCAGGAGCGAGCCCGGCTCCCCGCGTCGCACGTCCGACTTGCAGCCCGTCCAGACCGGCGTCGCGAGAAGTTGCTTCAGCTCGGGCCGCGTCCACATCGGACGCTGATCCTTGGCCCGCTTGGCGGCGATGAAGCGAAAGCCCGCGAAAATGTTCTCCTTGACCGTGCCGGCCGAGAGCGCCGAGGACCACAGCGCCGATAACGCGGAGAAGTGCCGCTTGACCGTGCGCTGGTTGAGGCGCTCGACCGGGCGCGTCTGTGCCTCAGCCTCGGCCTTCTCAACGATCCGCGGCACGGTAAGCCCGCGATACTGGACGGCCTTGCTGTAGTCGGACGGCAGTAGCGACACCTGCTTGCGAAACCGATCCGCGTCGGGCCGCCCGTAGGTCGAGAGAGGCTGGTCGCCGCAGGCCTCGATAAAGATCCGGTAGGTGGCGCCCGCCTGGTTCGCCGTCTGGGCATCCCATGTCTTTGTGGCTTGCTGTTCGCGGCGAAACTCCCTGCCCACGACCGACAGCGGCGGCGGCGGTGCCGACGTCCCAGCCTTGGCGGCGGGGAGTGCAGCGGGGATAGTCGGCGACGTGAGTGACGTTGGGGCAGAGATCGCAGCAGCTTCTGTGGCGAGCGTTACGACTGGAGCACACCCCGGTCCGGGGACCGACGTAGTCCGGAGTAGCTTGTCCTTTGGTTCGTGGGTGAAATCGCCGTCGTAGCGGGCGCGCAGCTCCTGTGCGAGATCGACGCCGGCGCGCATTATGGCTTGTCGGATCTGGTTGTGCTCCCCGGGACCGAGACTCTCCGGCTTGATGCCCTGTCGCGCCAGGACGACGGACGTCGCCAACTCGATGCCTCGGAACTGGTTGCGGGCAAGCGAGCCGCGGTGCTCGGCGAGGAGGTCATCGAGGTAGGCTGCCTGGGCGGCATGGTCCTCGTCTAGTAGGGGACCCCCGAGGAGCCGTCGGTGATCGTCGATGTCGAGGACGAGCGCGTAGAAGTCTTGGACGAGGCGGGCGAGCTGATCCTGGGGCAGCATGGACGTGGCCGCGACGAAGAGGCGTTCAGAGGCCCGGTATAACAGACCTGCCCGCAGCTTGGCAGCGGCATAGACGGTCGTGCTGAGCGAGCGGACGAGTTCGCGGCGGTTCAGACGGGCTCGGAGGCCGAGAGGGACGACACGCCGGAAGTGATAGACGCCGGCGCGGCGGGTGACGTTGGCGAGGCGGGCCATGCTGCTCCGCGCCGTTCGGGGCGGCGTTTGTAGCAGCGGATTGTAGCGACGAAGGCCAGTCCGCTGCGGCGGGCGACCCGAACGTGAGCCCTATCAATGCTTTAGCGGGAAGTTGGCTGGGGCGCCAGGATTCGAACCTGGGAATGGCGGTACCAAAAACCGCTGCCTTACCACTTGGCGACGCCCCAAGGTGAGCCGTGGCTGTCTAGACGCCGCGCCCTCACCTGGCAAGCTGTTGAGCGGGCTTCCCGACCGGCCGCCCGTCGCGCCTCAGTGGCGCTCGGGCGCGCCGTCGATCCGACGGGGCAGGCCGAGCGGATTCGCCGCCTGGAGCGCCGCCGGAAGCAGGGCGTCCGGCACGTCCTGGTAGCTCACCGGCCGCAGGAACCGGTCGATGGCAAGGCTGCCCACCGACGTCGTGCGCCCGTCCGAAGTCGCCGGGTAGGGGCCGCCATGCACCATGGCGTGCGCCACCTCGACGCCGGTGCCGAACCCGTCCACGAGGATGCGGCCGACGCGGCGCTCTAGGAGGGGCAGGAGGTCCCGCGCGGCCGCGTGATCCTCCGGCGCCAGGTGCAGCGAGGCCGTGAGCTGGCCCTCCAGGTGTTCCAGAACCGCCCGCATCGCCGCGAAATCCGCACAGCGGACCACGAGCCCCGACGCCCCGAACATCTCCTCCTGCAACTCGGGCGCCGCCAGGAAGACATCCGAATCCACGGCGAACAGGGCGGCCCGTCCCTGGGTCGATCCCCCTTCCCGTCCCTCGGCCAGCGTCGTGACGGCGGCGTGGCCCGAGACCCGCGCGACGGCCTCGCGGTAGGCACGCTGGATGCCCGGGGTCAGCATGGTCGCGGCCGGGCTCTCCCGCAGCGCCGCGGCGGCGGCTGCGAGGAAGGCATCGAGGCCCGGCCCGGGCAGGGCCAGGATCAGGCCCGGGTTGGTACAGAACTGCCCGGCGCCAAGGGTCAGCGACGCCGCGAAGGCCTTGCCGATCGCCTCGCCCCGCGCGGCGAGGGCGCCGGGGAACAGCAGCACCGGGTTGATGCTGCTCATCTCGGCATAGACCGGGATCGGCGTCGGGCGCCCGGCCGCGATCGCCATCAGGGCCGTGCCCCCGCGGCGCGAGCCCGTGAAGCCGACGGCGGCGATCCGCGGATCGGCCACGAGCCCCTGTCCGATCGACTGGCCGGCATCGAACAGCAGCGAGAAGGTCCCTTCGGGCAGACCGCAGGACGCCACCGCCTTCTGGATGGCACGGCCGACGAGTTCCGAGGTGCCGGGATGGGCCGGGTGCGCCTTGACGACCACCGGGCAGCCCGCGGCCAGGGCCGAGGCGGTGTCGCCGCCCGCCACCGAGAAGGCCAGCGGGAAGTTCGAGGCGCCGAACACCGCCACCGGGCCGACGGCGATCCGGCGCAGGCGCAGGTCCGGCCGCGGCAGGGGCTTGCGGTCCGGGAGGGCGGGATCGATCCGCGCCCCGACGTAGCCACCCTCGCGGACCACGTCGGCGAACAGGCGCAGCTGCCCCACCGTCCGGCCGCGCTCACCCTCGATCCGCGGCCGGGGCAGCCCCGTCTCCTCCATGCAGCGAGTGACGAGGTCGTCCCCGATCTCCAGGATGTTCGCGGCGATCGCCTCCAGGAAGCTCGCCCGCGCCGCCGGATCGGTCTCGCGGTAGGTGTCGAAGGCGGCTTCCGCCAGCGCGCAGGCCCGGTCCAAATCGCTCCGGCTCGCGCCCGGGAAATCCGGCTCCAGGGTCGCGCCGGTGGCCGCCGCGACGGCCCGGACGGCCGCCTCGGTGCCGCGCCGCGCCTCGGCGCCGATCAGGTTCTCGCCGCGCAGGGTCATGGGCTGTTCCTCTTCGTGGGGGTGCGGCCGGGCCGCACCGGGGCGGACGCGCGACGGGCCATCAGCCCCGCTGCGCCGCCAGGGCTTTCTCGCGGATGGCCGCGAGGGTCATGGTCGGTGTGAGCGCCTCGGGATCGACGCGGCAGTGGATCATCGCCGGCAGGCCGGAGGCGAGGCTGCGCTCGAAGGCGGGGGCGAACTCGGCGGTGCGCTCCACGTGCTCGCCGTGGCCGCCGCAGGCGCGGGCGAGGGCCGCGAAGTCGGGATTGCGCAGCTCGGTCGCCGAGACGCGGCCGGGATACTCGCGCTCCTGGTGCATCCGGATCGTGCCGTACATGCCGTTGTCGAGCACCACCACCACGACGGCGATCCCGTATTGCACGGCGGTGGCGAATTCCTGCACGGTCATCATCACGTCGCCGTCGCCTGCGAGCGCCACGACGATCCGCTCCGGGCGGCTGCGCTTGGCCATCACGGCGGCCGGCAGGCCGTAGCCCATGGAGCCCGAGGTCGGCGCGAGCTGCGTGCCGAAGGCGCGGAACCGGTAGTAGCGGTGGACCCAGGTGGCGAAATTGCCGGCGCCGTTGCAGATCACCGCGTCCGGTGGCAGCCGCTCGCGCAGCCACGTGATCGCTTCCCCGTACTGGAACGCGCCGGGCTTCGGCTCCGGCGTCTCGGACCATGCGCGGTAGGCGGCGTGGGCCTCGGCGGCGCGCCCGCTCCCGGTGGGCACGAAATCCGGCAGGACCGCGCAGAAGGTCTCGGGCGCCGCCTCGATCGCCAGCGCCGGCTGGTAGACCCGGCCGAGTTCCGCCGCGTCGGGATGGACGTGGACCAGCGGCAGGCCGGGATCGGGGATGCCGAGCAGGCCGTAGGACTGCGCCGGCATCTCGGAGAGGCGCCCGCCCACCATCAGCAGCAGGTCGGACTCCTTGATCCGGGCGAGGAGCGCCGGGTTCGGTCCGATCCCGAGTTCGCCCGCGAAGTTCGGATGGTCGGCGGGGAAGAGCTGCGCCCGCCGGAACGAGACCGCGACCGGCAGGTCGTGACGCGCGGCCCAGGCGGCCAGGGTTGCGACGGCACCTTCCGTCCAGCGGGAGCCGCCGAGCAGCACCATCGGCCGCCGCGCCTCCGCCAGCATCGCCCGCAGGCGCTCGGCATCGTCCCGGGACGGGGCCGGCGCGGCCGGGATGACGCGGGGCGCGTCGGATATGGCCGCGATATCGTCGAGCATGTCCTCCGGCAGGGCCACCACGACCGGACCGGGACGGCCCTGCATGGCCACCCGGAAGGCCCGGGCCAGGATCTCGGGGATCCGGGCGGCGTCGTCGATCTCCACCGCCCACTTGGCCACGCCGCCGAACATCTGCCGGTAATCGACCTCCTGGAAGGCCTCGCGGTCCCGCATCCGCCGGGCGATCTGGCCGACGAACAGGATCATCGGCGTCGAATCCTGGCGGGCGATGTGCACGCCGGCCGAGGCGTTGGTGGCGCCGGGACCCCGGGTGACGAAGCAGATGCCGGGTCGGCCGGTGAGCTTGCCGGCGGCCTCAGCCATGATCGCCGCGCCGCCCTCCTGCCGGCAGACCAGCACGTCGATGCCGCTGTCGCGCAGGGCGTCGAGCACCGCGAGGTAGCTCTCCCCGGGCACGCAGGTCACGCGCTCGACGCCCTGCGCGCGGAGCTGGTCGACGAGCACCTGCGCACCGGTGCGTGGGGGCAATCCGCTCAAGCCGTTCCTCCCTGGCACTGAGGCCGCATCCGGTACGTATGCCGGATCGGCCGTGGATTCGCCCGCCGCTGAGAGGCGTCTGATATCCCAGTTTCAGGATAGGGGCGGGTTCGGGCCGGTCAACCTGTCAGACCAGGGGCCGACGGTCGAGGGCGCGACGGGTCATCCGGTCGAGAAAGTCGAACAGCGTCCCGATCCCGGCAAGGGCCGCCGCCTCCTCCCGCGCCGCGATGCCCGACAGGATCGTCCCGTGGATCCCGGCGCAATCCAGGAAGCTGGCGGTCGGCTCGTAGGTGTACCAGAACCTGCGGGACTGGGCGTGGAGCGCCGCCATGGTGCCGGTGAGCGTCGGGTTGTAGGCCGCGCCGACCAGGGCCTCGTGCAGGGCGCGTTTCTGCCGGAAATAGGCCTCCCGGTCGCGGGCCTCCGCGGCGCCGCGCAGCCCGGCCGCGCGCTCCATCAACTGCGCCAGGTCCTCCGCCGTGCCGCGCGCGATGACGCAACGGGCGACGGTCTCGTCGAGGGGACGACGCACCTCCAGCAATTCGAGATGCTTGATGATGTCCACCGGGGTGACGAGGACGCCGCGCCGCGGATGGACCTCCACGAACCCGATCGCCTTGAGCCGCCCCAGCGCCTCGCGGATCGGGGTCCGGCCGAGGCCCAGCTCCGCGCCGAGTTCACCCTCGGAGACCATGGCGCCGGGCGCGAGGCGGCGGCTGATGATCATCTGCTCGATGGCGTCGTAGGCGGTCTCGGAGAGGGAGCGCGGCCGGCGTATCTCCGTCGGCGCCGTGCTCCCGCCGCCCGTAAATCCCAATCCGGCCAAGGGCTTCCCCGTCGATGTCGGATCACGTCTGTCGCAACCCGCGCCGGTTGACAATGGCGCGGCGCGCCGTGCTACTCAAGATCTGGGATATCAGTCCGCATCCAGAGCGGGCGGGAAACAAGCCCGGCGTAAGCCACGCGTGCAAGCGAGATGCGCAAGCGCGATGCGACCGTCACCGGTCGCGGTCGCGCAGACCGGGTCCCAGGGAGGAGATGCGTATGGCCGGGCTGTCCCCCGAGACGCGCGCCAAGCTGAAGTCCGTCAGCACGGCGACGCTGATGACCGCACTGTTCAAGCGCGGCTTCCGCAATCAGATGATCCAGGGCGTGCGCCCCCTGAAGGCCGGCGGCCCGACGATGGTCGGCGAGGCGTTCACCCTGCGCTACATCCCGGCCCGTGAGGATCTGAACCCCATCACCGTGTTCCGGGACCGGGCGCATCCGCAGCGCAAGGCCGTGGAGGAATGCCCGCCCGGCGCCGTGATGGTGATCGACAGCCGCAAGGACGCCCGGGCGGCCTCCGCGGGTTCGATCCTGGCCACGCGCCTGATGGTGCGGGGCTGCGCCGGCCTCGTGACCGACGGCGGCTTCCGCGACGCCGACGAGATCGCGCAGCTTGCGATGCCGAGCTATCACGTGCGGCCCTCGGCGCCGACGAACCTCACCCTCCATCAGGCGATCGACATCGACGTGCCGATCGGCTGCGGCGACGCGCCCGTCTTCCCCGGGGACGTCATCGTCGGCGACGGCGACGGCGTCGCGGTGATCCCGGCCCACCTCGCCGACGCGGTCGCCGACGAGGCCGTCGAGATGACCGCCTACGAGGATTTCGTGACCGAAGAAGTCCGCAAGGGCCGCACAATCCTCGGCCTCTACCCTGCCACCGACGAACAGAGCCTCGCCGACTTCGCCGCGTGGCGGCAGCGGACCGGCCGCTGAGCGTGCCGGTCCGGCCCGCTCCGGCCTGGCCCGCAATCGGCAGCGGGCCTGGACTCGTCGGATTCGGCGGGGAGGTGGTCATGGCGGCGGGTCTACGCGCGGGTGCGGTGGTGCCCGACATCGAGCGGCGCACCGTCGCCAGGGTGTCGCGGCGTCTCGCTTCCGCTGATCGTGCTGATCTACTTCGTGGCCTACATGGACCGGACGAATGTGGGCTTTGCCGCCTTCGGCCTGAACCGGGAGTTCGGCTTCTCCGCGACGCTCTACGGCTGGGCAGCCGGCATCTTCTTCCTCGGCTACGTCATCTTCGAGGTGCCGAGCAATGTCCTTCTGGAGCGCGCCGGGGCGCGGCTCTGGATCGCCCGGATCATGATCACCTGGGGGCTGGTGGCGGGCAGCATGGCCCTCATCACCGGTCCGGCGAGCTTTCTGGCCCTGCGCTTCCTGCTGGGCGTGGCCGAGGCCGGCTTCTTCCCCGGCGTGATCCTCTACTTCACCTACTGGTTTCCGAAGCGGTACCGAGCCCGTGTGGTCGCCGCCCTGTTCCTGGCGGTGCCGGGCTCGAACGCCCTCACGGCCGTGATCTCGGGGGCGCTCCTCCAACTCGACGGCGCCCTGGGCCTGCACGGCTGGCAATGGCTGTTCCTCCTCGAGGCGGTGCCCTCGATCCTGCTGGCCCTGGCGGTCCTGGCGCTGATGACGGACCGGCCCGCGCAGGCGGCTTGGCTCACCGCCGAGGAGCGGCGGTGGCTGGAGGAAGAACTGGCCGCGGAGCGCGCAGGAACGGTCCGGAGCCACGGGCACTTCACCCTGCGGGCGGTCCTCACCGACAGGCGGGTTCTTGCCCTCGGGGCGATCTACTTCTGCATCGGCACCGCCACCTACGGCATCACCTTCTTCATGCCGCCGATCCTGAAGAGCCTGCATCTCACCGATTGGCAGACGGGCGTCGCCACGGCGGTGCCCTACATCGTCGGGACCCTGGGCATGATCGCCTGGAGCTGGTCGTCGGACCGGCGCAACGAGCGGCGCTGGCACTTCGTGATCGCCGCGCTGGTCGCCGCCCTCGGCCTCATCGTGTCCGGTCCCATGCTCGGGAGCCTCTGGGCGCTGACCGCGATGTCGGTGGCCACGATCGGGCTCTACGGCAGCAAGCCGGCCTTCTGGGCGATGCCGGGCGAGTTCCTGGCCGGGCCGGCGGCCGCCGGGGGATCGCGCTGATCAACGCGATCGGCAATCTCGGCGGCTTCGTCGGCCCCTACGTCCTGGGCTGGCTCAAGGATGACACCGGCACCTACGAGGCGGGACTCTACTTCCTGGCCGCCTGCGCGCTGGCTTCCGCGGCGATCACGGTCGTCTCGGTCCGGTCGGGGGCGCGGCGGCCGATCCGCGGAACGGCGCCGGCGGCGCAGTCCGTCCCGCCGGACCGAACCCGTGAAGCCGGAGGCAGGGCGATGACCGCGCGCAAGAAAGATCTGGGCGACCTGCGCAGCCAGCGCTGGTTCGGCGCCACCGACCTGCGCAGCTTCGGCCACCGCTCGCGCATGCTCCAGATGGGCTACGAGCGGGCGGATTTCAGCGGCAAGCCGATCGTCGGCATCATCAACACCTGGAGCGACATCAACCCCTGCCACCAGCATTTCCGCGAGCGCGTGGAGCACGTGAAGCGCGGCGTCTGGCAGGCGGGGGCTTCCCGATCGAGCTGCCCGCACTCTCGCTGTCCGAGAACTTCGTCAAGCCGACCACGATGCTCTACCGCAACCTCCTCGCCATGGAGGTGGAGGAGCTGCTGCGCCAGCATCCGGTCGACGGCGCGGTGCTGATGGGCGGCTGCGACAAGACCACGCCCGGCACCGTGATGGGGGCCATCTCCATGAACCTGCCGATGGTGTTCCTGCCGGCGGGCCCGATGATGCGCGGGCATTTCGGCGGCACGATCCTCGGCTCGGGCTCGGATGTCTGGAAGTACTGGGCCGAGAAGGAGGCCGGGAACATCACCACGCAGGAATGGAACGCCATGGAGGCGGGTATCGCCCGCTCCGCCGGCACCTGCATGACGATGGGCACGGCCTCGACCATGACGGCGATCACCGAGGCCCTGGGGCTGTCCCTGCCCGGCTCGGCCTCGATCCCGGCGGCCGACGCCGACCATCCCCGCATGGCCTCCGCCTGCGGCCGGCGCATCGTGGAGATGATCTGGGAGGACCTGAAGCCCTCTGACATCCTCGACCGCCGGTCGGTCGACAACGCACTCGTCGTCCACAACGCCCTGGCCGGCTCCACCAACGCGATGATCCACCTCGTGGCCATGGCCGGGCGGGCGGGCATCCCGGTCAAGCTCACCGAGTTCGACGACTTCGCCCAGAGAGTGCCGGTGATCGCCAACCTCCGGCCCTCGGGGCAGTGGCTGATGGAGGATTTCCACATCGCGGGCGGCATCCGCGCCCTGATGGCGCGCCTGTCCCCCCTCCTCCACCTCGACGCCCGCTCGGTCACCGGTGGCACGATTGGCGACGGGCTCGCCGGTGCGAAGGTCTTCGACGACGACGTGATCCGCCCGCTCGACCGGCCGATCGTCGCCATGGGCGGCACCGCGATCCTCTACGGCAACCTCGCCCCCGACGGCTGCGTGATCAAGCCGCCGGCCGCCGACCCGCGTCTGCTGCAGCATACCGGTCCCGCGCTGGTCTTCGACAGCTACGACGCGATGAGCGCGGCGGTGAACGACCTCGCCCTCGACGTCACCCCCGACCATGTGATGATCCTGCGCAATGCCGGCCCGATCGGCGGTCCCGGCATGCCGGAATGGGGGATGCTGCCCATCCCGAAAGTGCTCCTGCGGCAGGGCGTGCGCGACATGGTCCGCATCTCGGACGCGCGGATGAGCGGGACGAGCTACGGCGCCTGCATCCTGCACGTGGCACCGGAATCGGCCGCCGGCGGCCCCTCGGCGCCGTGCGCACCGGCGATCTGATCACGGTCGACGTGCCGGGACGGCGCATCCACCTGCACCTCGACGATGCCGAGATCGCCGAGCGCGTGAAGGCCTTCCGTCCGCCGGACCGGGCCTATCCGCGGGGCTACAACCGCCTCTTCGCCCAGCACGTGCGGCAGGCGAACGAGGGCTGCGACTTCGATTTTCTGGAGGGTTCGGGCGGGATCCCGGAACCCGAGATTCACTGACCGGCCCGAGCCGTCGGCAACGGGCGGCAGGCCACACCACAGGGAGGTAACATGGTGACGATCGCACGCAGGAGCCTGCTCGCCGGAGCCGCCCTGCTGGGCGCGACGCGGGCGGCCGGGGCCGGCTGGGAACCGTCGCAGCGGGTGCCGGACCCCGCCGTCGAGATCCTGGATCCCACCTTCGCCAAGTACCGCCTCGCCTCGGCGACGGTGGAGCGGGTCGCGACCGGGTTCCGCTGGGCCGAGGGGCCGGTCTGGTTCGGCGACATGGGATCGCTGCTGTTCAGCGACGTGGTCAACGACCGCATCATGAAGTGGGAGGAGGCCTCCGGCGCGCTCTCGGTGTTCCGCAAGCCGTCGAACTACGCCAACGGCAACACCCGCGACCGGCAGGGCCGGCTGATCACCTGTCAGCACAGGACCCGCAGCGTGACCCGGACCGAGCACGACGGCACCATCACCACGCTGATGGACCGGTTCGACGGCAAGCCGCTGAACTCGCCCAACGACGTGGTCTGCCATTCCGACGGCGCGGTCTGGTTCACCGATCCGGCCTTCGGCCCGAACCCGCACGAGTCGATGGCGGCGCCGGAACTGCCCGGCAACGTCTACCGGATCGATCCGAAGACGGGACAGGCCAGCGTCGTGGTCGAGGGCGTGGCGGGTCCGAACGGGCTGTGCTTCTCGCCGGATGAGTCCAAGCTCTACGTCATCGAGGCGCGGGCGAAGCCCAACCGCCTGATCCGCGTCTACGACGTGGTCGAGAACGGCACCAAGACTGCCAACGGGCGGGTGTTCTACGATGCCGGCACCGGCACGCCGGACGGGTTCCGTGCCGATGTCGACGGCAATCTCTGGTGCGGCTGGGGGATGAGCGAGGCCGAGGACGGGGTCATCGTGCTTTCCCCGCAGGCCAAGCTGATCGGGCGGATCCGCCTGCCGGAGCGCTGCGCCAACCTGTGCTTCGGCGGCCTCAACCGCAACCTGCTGCTGATGACGTCCACGCACTCGGTCTATGCGCTGTACGTGAACACGCGGGGTGCCGGGACCTGCTGAGGCTGGACGGGCGGTTCGGGCCGCCGCGCCGTCCTTGCGAGCGGAGCGAAGCAATCCCGGTAGCGCCACGCTGACTGATGTCGCGCTGCCGTGGGTCGCTTCGCTGAGCTCGCGATGACGGTGGTGCCCCGCCCCTACTCCGCCGCCTGCGCGAGATACCGCGCCGGGTCGTAGTTGAGGATCGGCCCGAGCCAGCGCTCGACCTCGCGGACATCCATGCCCTTGCGGGCGGCGTAATCCTCGACCTGATCCCGCTCCACCTTGGCGACGCCGAAATAGTGCGCCTCCGGATGGGCGATGTAGAGCCCCGATACCGAGGAGCCCGGCCACATGGCATAGGACTCGGTGAGCTTTACGCCGATCCGGCGCTCGGCCTTCAACAGGTCGAACAGCGTGGTCTTCTCGGTGTGGTCGGGCTGGGCCGGGTAGCCCGGGGCCGGGCGGATGCCGTCGTACTTCTCGAGCGCCAACTCCTCGGGGGCGTAGGCCTCCTCGGTCGCGTAGCCCCAGAACTCCTTGCGCACCCGCTCGTGCATCCGCTCGGCGAAGGCCTCGGCGATGCGGTCGGCGAGCGCCTTCACGAGGATCGCCCGGTAATCGTCGTTCGCCCGTTCGAAGCGCTCGGCGATGCGCACCTCCTCAAGGCCGGCCGTAACCACGAAGCCGCCGACATAATCGGCGATCCCGGTCCCGGCCGGGGCCACGAAGTCCGACAGGCAGGTGTTCGAGCGCCCGTCGCGCTTCGAGAGCTGCTGCCGCAACCCGTGGAAGGTGGCGAGCCGCTCCGACCGGCTCTCGCCGGTATAGAGGGCGATGTCGTCGCCGATGCTGTTGGCCGGCCAGAAGCCGATCACCGCCTTCGGGTTGAACCAGCGCTCCGCCACGATCTGCTTCAGCATAGCCTGCGCGTCCTCGTAGAGGGCGCGGGCGGCCGGGCCCTGCTCGGGATCGTCCAGGATCGCCGGGAAGCGGCCCTTGAACTCGTAGGTCTGCAGGAACGGCGTCCAGTCGATGTAGGGCACAAGGTCGGCGACCTCGTAGGCGCCGTAGACCCGGGTGCCGGTGAAGGTCGGCTTGGCCGGCTTGTAGTCCGACCAGTCGATCTTGAAGGCGTTGGTCCGCGCCTTGGCGAGCGGCAGCCGCTGCTTGTCGAGTTCCGAGCGCTTATGGGCGTCGGCGACCTTGGCGTACTCGGCCCGCACCTTCTCGATCGTGGCCCCCCGGGTCTCCTTGGAGATCAGGCTCGACACCACGCCGACCGCGCGGCTCGCGTCGGTGACGTAGACCGCCTGACCCTTGGCATAGGCCGGGTGGATCTTCACCGCCGTGTGGACGCGGCTCGCGGTGGCGCCGCCGATCAGCAGCGGCACGTCGAACCCCTCACGTTCCATCTCGCCGGCCACGTGGACCATCTCGTCGAGCGACGGGGTGATCAGGCCCGACAGGCCGACGATGTCGACCTGCTCGCGCTTGGCGGTCTCCAGGATCTTCGCTGCCGGCACCATCACGCCGAGATCGATGATCTCGTAGTTGTTGCAGGCCAGCACGACGCCGACGATGTTCTTGCCGATGTCGTGGACGTCGCCCTTCACGGTGGCCATCAGCACCTTGCCGGCGGCCTGGCGCTTGCCGTCGCCGCCATTGGCGAGCTTCTCGGCCTCCATGTAGGGCTCGAGATAGGCCACTGCCTGCTTCATCACCCGGGCGGACTTCACCACCTGCGGCAGGAACATCTTGCCCGCGCCGAACAGGTCGCCGACCACGTTCATGCCGGCCATCAGCGGGCCCTCGATCACGTGGAGCGGGCGCTCCACGCCCTGGCGGGCCTCTTCGGTGTCGGCCAGGATGTACTCGGTGATGCCGTTGACCAGGGCGTGCTCGATGCGCTTCGCGACCGGCGCCTCGCGCCAGGTCAGGTCGGCGGTCTTGGCCTGGGCCGAGGCGCCGGTCTTGAACCGCTCGGCGGCCTCCAGCAGGCGCTCGGTGGAGTCGTCGCGCCGGTTGAGGACCACGTCCTCGCAGAGCTCGCGGAGCTCCGCCGGGATCTCGTCGTAGACGGCGAGCTGGCCGGCATTGACGATGCCCATGTCCATGCCCGCCTGGATGCAGTGGAACAGGAACACCGCGTGCATCGCCTCGCGCACCGGCTCGTTGCCGCGGAACGCGAACGAGAGGTTGGAGACGCCGCCCGAGATGTGGGCGTGCGGCAGGGTCTCGCGGATTGTGCGGGTCGCCTCGATGAAGGCTACGCCGTACGGATTGTGCTCTTCGATGCCGGTGGCAACGGCGAAGATGTTCGGATCGAAGATGATGTCCTCGGGCGGGAAGCCGACCTGCTCGGTCAGGATCCGGTAAGCCTTGGTGCAGATCTCGACCTTGCGCTCGTAGGAATCGGCCTGGCCCTGCTCGTCGAAGGCCATCACCACCACGGCGGCCCCGTAGGAGCGGCAGACCTTGGCGGCCTCGATGAACTTCTCCTCGCCCTCCTTCATGGAGATCGAGTTCACGATCGGCTTGCCCTGGATGCACTTCAGGCCGGCCTCGATCACCTCGAACTTCGAGGAATCGACCATCACGGGCACGCGGGCGATGTCGGGCTCGGCGGCGACGAGGTTCAGGAACTCGACCATCGCCTTCTGCGAGTCGAGCAGGCCTTCGTCCATGTTGACGTCGATCACCTGGGCGCCGGCCGCCACCTGATCGCGGGCGACGTCGAGCGCCGCCGCGTAATCGCCGTTGGTGATGAGTTTGCGGAACTTGGCCGAGCCGGTGACGTTCGTGCGCTCGCCGACGTTCACGAAGGGAATCTCCTTCGTGAGGACGAACGGCTCCAGCCCCGACAGACGCATCAGGCGCGGGATCTCGGAGATCGGCCGCGGCGCCTTGCCGGCCACCGCTTCGGCGATGGCACGGATGTGGTCCGGGGTGGTGCCGCAGCAGCCGCCGACCATGTTGACGAGGCCGGATTCGGCGAACTCGCCGACCAGCTTGCCCATCGCCTCCGGGCTCTCGTCGTAGAGGCCGAACTCGTTCGGCAGGCCGGCATTCGGGTAGGCGCAGACGAGCGTGTCGCAGATCCGCGCCAGCTCGGCGATGTGGCCGCGCATCTCGCGGGCGCCGAGGGCGCAGTTGAGGCCGAAGGTCAGCGGCTCGGAATGGCGCAGGGAGTGCCAGAAGGCCGCCGGGGTCTGTCCCGACAGGGTGCGGCCCGAGAGGTCGGTGATCGTGCCGGAGATCTGGATCGGCAGGCGGATGCCGGTCTCGTCGAAGACCTGCCACGCCGCCGCCACCGCGGCCTTGGCGTTCAGCGTGTCGAAGATCGTCTCGATCAGGATCAGCTCGGCGCCGCCGTCGATCAGGCCGCGGACCTGCTCGACATAGGCCTGCTTGACCTGATCGAAGGTCACGGCCCGGAAGCCCGGGTTGTTCACGTCCGGCGAGATCGACAGGGTGCGGTTCGTCGGGCCGATGGCGCCGGCTACGAAACGGCGGCGGCCGTCCTTCTCCTCGGCGAGCTTGGCGGCCTCCCGGGCGAGCCGCGCGCCCTCGGCGTTCAGCTCGTGGATGATCGACTCCATGCCGTAATCGGCCTGGGCGATGGTGGTGCCCGAGAAGGTGTTGGTCTCGCACACGTCGGCGCCGGCCAGGAAGTAGTCGAGGTGGATCTGCCGGATCGCGTCGGGCTGGGTCAGGATCAGGAGGTCGTTGTTGCCCTTCTGGTCGTGGCCGTGGTCCTTGAACCGGTCGCCGCGAAAGTCCTCTTCCGAGTACTTGAGCCGCTGGATCACGGTGCCCATCGCCCCGTCGAGGACGAGGATCTTCTCCGCCGCGCGCTGGCGGAGGGCCTTGGCGATCTCGGTGCCGTCGACGGGGGCAAAATCGGTCATCGTGCGTCCTGTCAGATCACCTCATCCTGAGGTGCCGGAGCGAAGCGGAGGCCTCGAAGAAGGCCTCCGGAAGTCGTGGCGATCCCTGGAGCCCTCCTTCGAGGCCGCTTTCGCGGCACCTCAGGATGAGGTGGAGGGTGGGATCTTCGGTCTCTCGTGCGTGCCCCGGCTGTTGGCTCGGACACAACCCGTCTTTGCGAGCGAAGCGAAGCAATCCAGCAGCGCCACGCTCACGGATGTCGCGCTGCTCTGGGTCGCTTCGCTGCGCTCGCGATGACGGGTGGGGGCGTGAAACGCGGTCTCGAAAATTAAGCCGCCGCCTTCGCGGCCGCCAACTTCGGCGCCTGGGCGCGCAGGCCGAGCAGGTGGCAGATCGCGTAGACCAGATCCGACCGGTTCATCGAGTAGAAATGGAAGTCGTTGACGCCCTCATCCACCAAGTCCAGCACCTGCTCGGCCGCCACCGCGCCGGCGACGAGGCGGCGGGTCTCGACGTCGTCCTCCAGCCCCTCGAACCGGGCGGCCAGCCAGTAGGGTACCGAGGCGCCGGTGCGGCGGGCGAAGTTCGCCGCCTGCTTGAAGTTCTGCACCGGCAGGATGCCCGGGATGATCGGGATCGTGATCCCGGCGGCCCGGACCTTCTCCAGGTAGCGCAGGTAGATCTCGTTCTCGAAGAAGAACTGGGTGATCGCCTGGTCGGCCCCGGCATCGACCTTGGCCTTCAGGGCGTCGATGTCGGCGTCGAGGGAGGCCGCCTCCGGGTGCTTCTCCGGGTAGGCCGAGACCGAGACCTTGAAGTCGCCGATCCGCTTGATTCCCGCCACCAGCTCGGCCGTCGAGGCGTAGCCCTCCGGATGTGGCCGGTAGGCGTGGCCGACACCCTCGGCCGGGTCGCCGCGGAGCGCCACGATGTGGCGCACGCCCGCGTCCCAGTAGGACTGGACCACCGCGTCGATCTCCTCGCGGGAGGCGTCCACGCAGGTGAGGTGGGCGGCGGGCTTCAGGCTGGTCTCGCGGACCATCCGGGCCACCGTGTTGTGGGTGCGCTCCCGGGTCGAGCCGCCGGCCCCATAGGTCACCGAGACGAAGCTCGGCTGCAGCGGCGCGAGGCGCTCGATGGAGTTCCAGAGGATCTTCTCCATCTCGTCGGTCTTCGGCGGGAAGAACTCGATCGAGACGCGGATCGGGTGGTAGCCGTCGCGGCTGGCGCGGTGGGTAGAGCGGCGCATCGGGGTCTCGTCCTCTATGTCGGTCGGTTCAGACGATGGAATCTCTCAGGCGACGGCGCGCTGAGGCTGTTCGGTGTTGTCGTCGGCCATCCCGTCCTGGGCCATCCCGTCCTGGGCCAGCCATAGGGTCACGGTGAGCTGGCCCGATCTCGCGCGGCGCCAGATCGCGGGTCGCGACCGTGTCGAGACCGGCCTCGGCGAGCCAGCCGGAGACTTGCTCGGCGGAGAACCCGAGGCGCCGGTGGGCCTGGCCGGTGCGCAGGAACTCCAGCTCGTGCGGCGCGAAATCCACCACCAGCAGGCGGCCGCCCGGCGCCACGAGACGCGCGGCACCGCGGAGCGCCCGGGCCGGGTCGTCGAGATAATGAAGAACCTGATGGACGACCACGAGGTCGAAGCTCGCCCGGGCGAAGGGCGGCGCGTGGATGTCACCCTGCCGGAGGTCGACTCGGGACAGGCCCTGGCGCTCCAAATTGGCCCGCGCGACAGACAGCATCGCGTGGCTCGAATCGAGCCCGGTGGCGCGGCCGGCCCGGGGGGCCAGCAGGCCGAGCATACGGCCCGTGCCGGTGCCCAAATCGATCAGGCTGCCGATCGGGCGGCCGCCCAGGGCGTCGAGCACCGCGGCCTCCACGATCGCCTCGGGCACGTGCAGCGAGCGCAGCTCGTCCCATTTGGGGGCAAGCCGGGCGAAGAAGGTGGTGGCCGCCTCGGCCCGCTGGGTCCGGACGGCGTCGAGCCGGGCGCGGTCCTCCGACAGGGGCGGCGCGGTGCGGTCGAGCCCGGACAGCAGCGGGTCCGCTAGGCCGGCGCGGGCATCGGCCAGCCGGAAGAAGGCCCAGGCGCCCTCGCGGTGGCGTTCCACCAGCCCGGCCTCCACCAGCAGCTTGAGGTGCCGCGAGATCCGGGGCTGCGACTGACCGAGGATGTCGGTGAGATCCGAGACTGAAAGCTCGCCCTCGACGAGCAGCGCCAGGATCCGCAGGCGCGTCTCCTCGGCGGCCGCGCGCAGGACGCCCAGCGCTTCCGGAAAGGGGATCGATCCCGCCTTTTGCCTGCTTTCGATAGACATAAAGATATGTTTATGTGCGTTTCGCGATGGGCGCAAGCACGATCTTGAGCAGGCTTGCTACGGCGCGAGACGGTTCCGGACCGCTGTGCCGAATCGATGAGACCGAAGCACGGCGGCCGCGTTGATGGCAGAGTTGCTGGCAGGGCCGCGGAGCGCGCGCCTGGGAGGCGCGCATGTCTGAGAGCCCGTTTCCGCAGATCACGCTGGTCCGCCATGGCGAGACCGCCTGGAGCCGGTCCGGCCAGCATACCGGGCGCAGCGACATCCCCCTGACGCCGGAGGGCGGGGACGCGGCGCGCGCCCTTGCCCCGCGCCTGGCTTTCCGCTCCTACGCGGCGGTCTGGTCGAGCCCGTCGAGCCGGGCCTCCACGACCTGCGCGCTGGCGGGGTTCGCCGACCGCCTCATGATCGATTCGGATCTGGCCGAGTGGGATTACGGCGCCTTCGAGGGCCGGACCACGAGGGCGATCCTGGCCGAGCGGCCGGATTGGCGCCTGTTCCGCGACGGCTGCCCGGGCGGCGAGACCGCGGAGGCGGTCGGGGCTCGGGCGGACCGGGTCATCGCCCGGGCCCGCGCCCGCGATGCCGACCTCATTGTGTTCTCCAGCGCGCATCTCCTGCGCGTGCTCGCCGCGCGCTGGGTCGGCCTGGAGCCGCATTGCGGCGCGCTCCTCGTCCTCGGCACCGCCAGCGTCTCGGTGCTCGGCTACGAGCACGACCGCACCGAGCCCGTGCTGCGCGCCTGGAACGGATAGGCGCCGACGCTAGCGCAGCCAGTACCCGTCCGGCGCCAGCGCCTCCGGCATCGGCTCGCCGAGGGCGTGGTGGACGATGCGGTCCACGGCGCGGACCATGGCGTCGAGGGGCAGGTCGTTCGGCTCGGTGCCGAACGGCTCCTCCAGTTCGTCCCCGAGGGCGTCCAGGCCGAAGAACGTGTAGGCGACGAGCGCCACCACGACCGGTGTCGCCCAGCCCAGGGAGCCCGTGAGACCCACCGGGAGGAGCAGGCAGTAAAGCCATGCGGTCCGGTAGACGAGGAGGGTGTAGGCGAAGGGCAGCGGCGTGTTGGCGAGGCGCTCGCAGGCGGTGTGCACGCCCGACAGCGCCTCGATCCGGGCTTCGAGGATGCCGAACTGGATGTCGCTGAGCCGGCCCGCGCGCGTCAGCGCGGCCAGGTCGTGGGTGATCGCGGCCAGCACCGAATCGGTCGGGTTTGGCCCGGACAGGTCCGAATCGGGGCTCCTCCGGGTGATCGCCGCCGCCTCGTCGCGATCGCGCAGGCGGGCGTGGAGCCCGTGTGCGAAGGCCGACAGGCGTCGCAGCTGCAGGGCCGCGTCCCGCTCCGGCAGCAGGGCCGGGAGGATGCGGGCGAGGTTGCGCACCTCGCCGATCAGGCTGCCCCAGTGCTTCCGGGCCTCCCACCAGCGCTCGTAGCAGGCATTGTTCCGGAAGCTCAGGAAGATCGAGAGGGCGAGGCCCACCACCGTGAAGGGCGTGACCCCCGCGGAGACCGGAAACAGCGTGGGCCACCGGGACTCCGCCCACACGACCGCGCAGGAGACCGCGACGATCCCGGCGAGCTTCGGCGCCACCCGCGGCAGGATCGAGCCGCGCAGGGTGAACAGCAGGGTCAGCAGATTGGGCCGGGTGCGGACGATCATCAGGGCTTCGGCGATGCGATGCCGCCCTCGTGCCCTGCCCCCTCCGGACCCGCAAGGGACGTCTCCGTGAGCGTGGCGGTTTGGTCGAGCCCGGGACGGGCCTCAAACGGTCCCCGCCTCCCACAGCCACGCCGCCCCGCGCACGCCCGACGCGTCGCCGTGCAGGCTCGCCCGCACGGGGGTGTCGAAGGCGTCCGAGAAGACATGGGGGGCGATCGCCGCCGGCAGGCCGGCGATCAGCTCCGGAATCCGCGACAGGCCACCGCCGATCACGATCACGTCCGGGTCGAGCAGGTTCACCACCTGGGCGGCCGCGCGGCCGAGCCGCTCGAGGTGCGCGGCCAGCGTCTCCTGTGCCGCCGCGCTGCCGCCCCGGGCTTCCGCGACGACCGCCTCGGCGGTCAGGCTCCCGCCGTGCCGCAGCGCGTGGTCCGCCGCGAGCCCGGGTCCGGACAGCCAAGTCTCGACGCAGCCCCGGCGGCCGCAATAGCAGGCGGGACCCGGCCGTTCCTCGTCGCGGAGCGCCGGCAGGGGGCCGTGGCCCCATTCGCCAGCGATGCCGTTGCGGCCCGTGAGCGCCCGCCCGTCGAGGGCGATGCCGGACCCGACGCCGGTGCCCAGGATCACTGCCCAGACCACGCGCGCGCCCGCGCCCGCGCCGTCGATCGCCTCCGAGACCGCCAGGCAATTGGCGTCGTTCTCGATCCGGAGAGGCCGCTCCAGACTCCGGCCGAGATCGGCCGAAAACGGGTGGCCGTTGAGCCAGTGCGAGTTGGCGTTGCGCACGAGGCCCGTCGCTGGGGAGAGGCTCCCCGGCATACCGATGCCGACGCTGCAGGGCGCGCCGGCCTCGGCTTCGAGGCGCAGGACCAGGTCGGCCACGGCCTCGACGGTCGCCCGATAGCTGCCGCGCGGAGCGGGCACCCGGGCCTCGGCCAGGGTCGATCCGTCCCGGCCCAGCACGATCCCGGCGATCTTGGTGCCGCCGAGATCGATGCCGAGGCGGGCGCGCTCCGCGGAGCGTCCCTCGGGCGAGCCCATCACTCCGCGGCGGCGACCTTGCCGTCGGTCGCCATCGGCTGCGGCGCCTGGTCGGCGATCTGGGTGCCGATGGAGACGGGGTGGGCCATGACCTCGTTGAGCTTGGCGACGTCGAGTTCACCCTCCCAGCGGCTGACCACCACGCAGGCGACGCCGTTGCCCACGAGGTTGGTCAGCGCGCGGCACTCGGACATGAACTTATCGATGCCGAGGACCAGGGTCATGGCGGCGACCGGGACCGGGCTGTTGGGGATCGCCGAGAGCGTCGCCGCCAGGGTGATGAAGCCCGCGCCAGTGACGCCCGAGGCGCCCTTCGAGGTCAGCATCGCCACCAGGATGATGGTCGCGTACTGGCTGATCGACAGGTCCACGCCCACGGCCTGCGCCAGGAACAACGTGGCCAGGGTCATGTAGATGTTGGTGCCGTCGAGGTTGAACGAATAGCCGGTCGGGACCACGAGGCCGACCACGGAGTCGGACGCGCCGAGCCGGCGCATCTTCGTCATGAGCTGCGGCAGCACCGTCTCGGACGATGAGGTGCCGACCACGATCAGCAGCTCGTCCTTGATGTAGGCGAGGAAGCGCAGGATCGAGAAGCCCGCCACCCGGGCGATCGTCCCGAGCACCACGAGCACGAACAGCGCCGCCGTGACGTAGAAGGTGCCGACCAGCCACGCGAGATCGTAGACCTTCTGGATGCCGTACTCGCCGATCGTGAACGCCATGGCACCGAAGGCGCCGATGGGGGCGAGCTTCACGACGATGCCGATGATCTTGAAGAAGATCTGGCCGGCCGTGTCGATCACGTGGTTCACCGCGGAAGCACGCTCGCCCAGCCCCGTCACCACCACGCCGGTGAGGATCGAGATCAGCAGCACCTGCAGCAGGTCGCCGGTGGCGAAGGGATCGAAGAAGCTCTTCGGGATGATCGCCAGGATGTGGGCGACGGTGGAATCGGCGGCCGCCTTGCTGGCGTAGGTCGCGACCTTGCTGGCGTCGAGCTTCGACGGGTCGGCATTGAACCCGGCGCCCGGCTTGATCACTTCGCCGACGATGATGCCGATCAGCAGCGCGAGGGTGGAGACCACCTCGAAGTAGACCAGCGCCTTCAGGCCGACGCGGCCGACCTTCTTGAGGTCGCCGATCGACGCGATGCCGTGCACGATGGTGCAGAAGATGATCGGGGCGATCATCATCTTGATCAGGCCGATGAAGGCGTCGCCGAGCCACTTCATCGACTTGCCGGCGGCCGGGTCGTACCAGCCGAGCAGCACACCGAGCGCGATGGCGATCAGAACCTGAATGTAGAGCACCTTGTACCAGGGCTCACGGGGCGCCGCGGTCGGACCCGTCGCGTGGATTGCCTGTGCCATGTCCATCCCGTGCGACTGCCGCGCACCCTCCCAATGTGCCGGCACGCTAGCGATTATCATCCCGCGCCTCAACGGCCGCTCGGTAATCAGCCGGGAACCAATCGTGACAAAAACCTGTCGATCCCGTCGGCGAAGACTTTTCTCGTCTGACAATTGCGCACATGCACGGAAGCGCGGCTTTCCAGTCCTTGCGGGCCGGCCATGGCCGCCCACCGACGACGATCGGTGATCTTCGGAGCGTGACCGTGGCTGGACTCAAGCGGACCGGTACGGCGTTTCTGGGCGCCTTTTTCCTCGGCCTTTCGGTCGGAACGGCCGCCGCCGGTGTCGTCGCGCAGATCGACCAGTCGCGCCAGCGCATGCGCGTCTACGTGGATGGCTATCCCGCCTACGAGTGGCCGGTCTCCACGGCCCGGCGCGGCTACGTCACGCCCAACGGCCGGTTCCGCGTCGGCCTGATGGCGCCGATGTGGCGCTCCCGGAAGTATCACGGCTCACCGATGCCGCACGCGATGTTCTTCCGCGGCGGCTACGCGATCCACGGCACCTTCGCGACGGGCGCCCTGGGGCGCCGGGCGAGCCACGGCTGCATCCGCCTGTCGCCCGGCCATGCCGCCGCCCTGTTCAGCCTCGCCCGCAGCCGTGGCGGGGCGGCGGTGGTGATCCGCGACTGAGCGGCCGGCCCGGTTCGATGGGGGCCGGGACATCAAACGGGAGCACCATAATGGAGCGGGCCGCAGCGCGATCTGCGCGGCGGCCCGGAGGCGTCCCGGTATCGACGCGCCGGAGCGCGCCGGGCGGTCTCAGGTCTGCTGCTGGGTCCGGCGGGGGCGCACGGTCCAGCGCTCGAACATCGAGGGCGGGGTCGTCGCCCTTTCCATCCTTGTGCTCGGCGGCCGGATCGGGCTGCTGGTGGATCGCCGCGCCGAGGGCCTGGGACAGGCTCTCGATGACGTCGTCGATGCGGGCATCACCGTGGAGGGCGTCCCCGGTGGCGGGCTGCGCGGCATGCGTCTCGGCGGCGTGCACGGCCGTCTCCGGCACGGGAGCCGCCTCAGGCTCCGGCTCCGGGTCGGGGTGCTGCTCCGGCGCCGGCTCCGCCGGACGCGGCGCGGCCGCGGCGGGTTCCGGGGCGGGCGGCGGCGGGGCCGGGATGACCGAAGCGGCTGCCGCGGCCGGGGCGGCCGGGGCCACGGCCCGGCGCATCGCGCCCATCGCACCGTCGTCGGATTCCGACGTCCGGCTGCCGCTGCCGTAGCGGCCGAAGCCGAACCGGGGCTCGATCAGGTCGAGCACCGCGTCCAGCGCCGCGTTGCTCAGGGCCACCTCCTCGGCAGCCGGCACGCCCTGGATGGCGAGGGCCTGACGCTCGAAGGCCGGCTCGTTGCTGACCTCACGACCGAACCAGCTCGGCGCGTGGAAGCCGGCCGCATCGCCGTCGTGGTCGAAGGCGACGCTGATCAGGTCCAGGCTGCCGGGCGTGACGTAGCGGTCGATGGCGATCTCACGGCCGCCGGCATTGAGGGTGGTGCGGTCGTAGGCGGCCTTGCCGGGGCAGACGTCGAGCAGCGCGTCGCCATGGGCGCGCGGAACGTCGGTGCGCTCCTCCACGGGAACGCCGTCAGCCCCCTTGTTCACCAGCACCAGCTGACAGTTCTGGCCGTCCACGCGCACGTAGGAGGCGCGGCCGTTCTG
This sequence comes from Methylobacterium phyllosphaerae, assembly GCA_050632685.1. Taxonomy (GTDB): domain Bacteria; phylum Pseudomonadota; class Alphaproteobacteria; order Rhizobiales; family Beijerinckiaceae; genus Methylobacterium; species Methylobacterium phyllosphaerae_A. Next base: position 3,250,628 of record JBOEFT010000001.1, on the reverse strand, counting down.
AGGAGCGAAGTGACCCTCAGTGATCCGGGCACCACCCCGTTCCTTGCGGATCAGACGGACCAGTGACGGTGCGACCAGAAATCGGCGAACGGTGCTCATGTACTAATACCCCTCCCGCTTGGTCGGCGGCGCGCCGATCCGGCGGACAGCCCCGAGCGCTGCCGGACCGGACGGAAGGGAGCAAGTGGAACCGCCGCGCATGCCGTATAAGCTGGACTGCAACGCCGTATTCGCCAGAGCCTGACCGCTTCCGTCGCCATTCACCGGACAGCAACAACCTGAGACTATAGAGCGCTAAGCAAAAACACGACGAAATCAAGACCGGATCGGCTCGACGAACCTGCCGCGGTGCGTTCTGTCCCCGATATCCCGGGTTCCGTGCCGGATTTCGAGCCCCGGTTCGGAGCCGCGCGCGATCTACTCCGCCGGTTCGAAATCCATTGCGGCGCCGTTCATGCAGTAGCGCAGGCCGGTCGGCGCCGGGCCGTCATCGAAGACGTGGCCGAGATGGCCCTTGCAGCGGGCGCAATGGACCTCGGTGCGGACCATGAAGTGGCTGCGATCCACCGTGGTCTCGACGGCCCCGTCGATGGGGTCGAAGAAGCTCGGCCAGCCGGTTCCGGACTCGAACTTGGTGCCCTGCTCGAACAGCGGCTGCCCGCAGCCGGCGCAGGTGAAGGTGCCTGCGCGCTTCTCGGCAAGCAGGCAGCTCGTGCCGGCCCGTTCCGTCCCGTGCTCGCGCAGGACTCGATACTGCTCCGGCGTCAGGCTCGCGCGCCACTCGGCGTCGCTGCGGGCCTCGGGGCTGGTGGTCGGCGTGTCGGCCATGAGGATCTCCCTTTTCGCCTCGCTATATAGGGATCGCGCGGCATTTCCGGCAGCCCCGGAGCCGGGTTCGCCCCGTGACAGAACCGGGTGCGCCGGTCAGGCGGCCGCGCCGACGGTGTCGGCCATCCGCGCCCGGCGGGCGCCCAGCGGCAGGGGCGCGCCCGTGGTCGTGTCGCGGGCGGTCTGGTGCTCCAACTCGGCATTGATCTCGCCGCCGAGCAGGACGATCGTCGACGAGATCCAGATCCAGGTCATGAAACCGATCACCGCGCCCAGCGAGCCGTAGGTCTCGTTGTAGGTGCCGAAACTGGCGACGTACCAAGAGAACAGGAGGGAGGCGACGAGCCAGAGCAGACCGGCCACGACGCTGCCGACCCCGACCCAGCGCCAGCGGGCGTGCTCACGGCTCGGACCGAAGCGATAGAGCACCGAGAGGCCGCCGAGCAGGACGATCAGGATCGCTGGCCAGCGCAGGGTCGCGAGCAGCCACGCGGTGGAGCCGAGGCCCAGGAAGTTCAGGGCCACCGGCACGACCACGATCACGTTGAGGGCGATGATGATGAACAGCAGGGCGCCCACCGTGAAGGTGAGCGATCGGAGGTTGAGCCAGAAGAAGTTGCGCCTCTCCTCCTCCTCGTAGACGACGTTCAGCGCATCGAACATCGCTTTCATGGCCGCGTTGGCACTCCAGATCGACAGGAGCAGGCTGGAGAAGAACGTGATGCTGAGGGAGCCGCTGCCCTTGGCCGCGATGCGCTTGACCTGATCGCCGATGAGTTCGACCGCCCCGGAGGGCAGCACCGCGTGCAGCTGGGCGAGGTGGTCGTTGATCGCGGTCACGTCGGCGAACAGCCCGTAGCAGGTGACCAGCGCGGCGATGGCGGGGAACAGCGACAGCAAAGTATAGAAGGTCACGCCGGCGGCGACCGCCAGAACCCGATCCTTGTTGAATTCCAGGTACACCCGGACCGCGATGTCCTTCCAGCCGGACCGCGTCATCTCGGTCGGGCTGTCGGCGGCGCGGCCCCGCTCCGGCTGGGTCGCGGCGGTGAGCAGCGCGGCGCGGCCCGAGATCGAGCGCGCCCCCGCCGCCACACCCTTCCGCAATCCCCGCTCGTCGTCGCAGGGTCGTTCGGGCTCGCCCGGCGGCGCGTCGGCGGGGACCGTCGCGGCGCTGCCCCGCCGGCCCGGCGCCGCGGCGAGGGCGACCAGCGCCGAGCCGAGCATCAGGATCCACAGGATCGAGCCGGTCTCGGATGGTCCGGTCGAACGCGGCGGTGACGGAGGCATGTGTTCGGGAGCCAGTGCGCGGAACTGCCGCGCTCGGGACTCCCAACGTCGTCGTACGGCGGCCGTTCCGCGCATTCGATGGGGACACCTCGGTCGCCCGCGCGTTATGCCCGTTATGCTCGATCAGCCCTGCCTCGGATTCTGCTGCAAGTTTGTCCTGGACGAGCCTCCCGGCACCCACCCGACCCTCAAGGCAGAGCGGGAGGCCACCCTGCACATGAATCTCACCAGCGTGACCATGGCGCATCTCGCCAAGCTGGATCCTGCGGCCCGGCGGACGAAGCTCTCCGGCCTCGTCGCCCACAATCTCGACGCCCTCGCCCGCCAGATCGCCTGGGTCGGGGACCGGCCACCGATCGAGCGCCTGCTGCGCATGGCCAGCAACGTCCTGCCGGGCTACACCCACCCGATCGCGCAGGCTCTCTATGTCGAGCCCGAGATGGCGGCGCTGGTGGAGCGCGGACTGGCGGAGGCGGGTGCCCTCGCGCGCCGGCTCGGCGTGCGCCTGAGCTTCCATCCCGGCCCGTTCTGCCTGCTGGCGAGCCGGAACCCGGCGGCCATCGCCAACGGCCTGTCGGAACTCGACTACCACGCCGAGATCTTCGACCGCATGGGGTACGGCGGCGGCTGGCACCCGCACGGCGCCCATATCAACATCCATGTCGGCGCCGGCGACCCCGGGGTCGAAGGCTTTCGCGCCACCCTCCCCCGCGCGAGCCGGGTCGCGCGCGACCTCGTCACGGTCGAAAACGACGAGAACGTTTTCGGCCTCGACGCGGTGCTGCGTCTCGCCGACGTGGTGCCGGTGGTGCTCGACCTCCACCACCATTGGGTCCAGAGCGGCGGCGAATACCTTGAGCCGGACGATCCCCGGATCGCCCGGGTGACGGAGTCCTGGCGCGGCGTGCGGCCCGTGGCCCATATCAGCGTGTCGCGGGAGGCGGTCGCGTCCGACTGCGATCCGGATGCCCTGCCGGACTACCCGGCGCTGCGCGCCGCCGGCCACGCGGTCCGGGACCTCGCGGCCCATTCCGACATGATGTGGAACCGGGCGGTGAACGACCTCGTCGCCCGCCATCTCGTCTGGGCGGATTTCGAGATCGAGGCCAAGGCGAAGAATCGCGCCTCCATGCAGATCGCCCGCCATATCCTGGCGAAGGCGCGGGCCAGCTCGATCGCGGCGGCGTGACCGGACGGTCTCGACGCCCTGCCCGGAGGGCGATAGGCATCGCGCCATGAAGACCGCCGATTGCGACATCCTCATCGTCCCGGGGCTCGGGGGCTCCGAGGAGGACCATTGGCAGACCCGCTGGGCCGGCCGCCTCGCCACCGCGCGCGTGGTGGAGCAGGATCACTGGCACGCCCCGACCCCGGAGGCGTGGTGCGAGCGCATCGCCGAGGCGGTCGCTGCGGCGACGCGACCGGTGATCCTGATCGCCCACAGCCTCGGGGTCGTGGCCTGCGTCGAAGCGGCGCCGCGCTTCCCGGCGGGCGTCGTGCGCGGCGCCCTGCTGGTGGCCCTCCCGGATGTCGAGGAGGCGCCGGACCTGCCGGATTCGGTCCGGGCGTTCGCGCCGATACCGCGGGATCCCCTGCCCTTCCCGTCGCTGCTGGTCGCCAGCCGCACCGACCCGCATTGCCGCTACGAGCGCGCCGACGATTTCGCCCATTCCTGGGGCGCGCTGACGGTCGACGCGGGCGAATCCGGCCATATCAACGTGGCGAGCGGGCACGGACCCTGGCCGGAGGGGCTGATGCGGCTCGCCGGGTTCCTGAAGGGGCTATGACCGGCGCCCATTAACGCGTCGTTTACCACCGCGGCCTTCAGTGGGGTCACGGGCGGTCCTTCGTCCCGAAGCCGCCCCTGGAGAGCACCGTGACGCGCAAAGAGCTTCTGGAACGACTCGAAGCGGTTCAGACCGCCCTCGGCCCCCGGGCTCAGAGCAACTTCAACAGCTCGCTGTTCAACGACGTGACGCTCCTCAAGCGGATCGAGGCCTTCGAGGCCAAGCTCGGCGAGCCCGAGAAGCCGAAGGCCGCCGATTACACCGGCAACATGTTCTCGCGCATCGCCAACCGCCGCGCCGCCGCGGGCGGGAAGTAGGCCGTCGCTATTTCGGCTCGGCCTCGGCCGAGCGCAGCAGCTCGCCGGCGACGTCGGCGAGCCGCGGCGGGGCCTCCCGCACGAACGGCAGCGGCCGGCAGACGTTCAGCGCCGCGAGCCCGAACCGGGCGGTCATCAGCCCGTTGAGCACGCCCTCGCCCAGCTTGGCCGAGACCCGGGCGGCGATGCCGAGCCCCAGAACCTGCTGCATCACGCTCTCGCCCACCGCCATCCCGCCGGTGACGGTGAGATGCGCGAGCGCCGCGCGCCCGAGCCGCAGGAACCCCAGGAAGCCGGGCCGGCCGCCGTAGATGGCAGCGATCCGGCGCAGCAACCGGACGGCCGCGAACACCACGAAGGCCACGTCGACGATCGCCCGCGGGCTGAGCGCCGTCACCGCCGAGACCTGCTTGGCCGTCGTGGCGATGGCGTTGCGCGCCTGCCGGTCGAGCCCCACCAGCAGCTCGTGCTCGGCGAGCCCGATCCGGTCGTCCACGTCGAGGATCGCGTCCGCGGCGGCGTCGATCCGGGCGCGGCCCGCCGACAGGGCGTCGCGGTCGGCGTAGAAGGTCGAGAGCGCCTGCACCACCGCCTGCGCGCCGGTGTGGTCGCGGGTGGCGAGGGCGTCCAGCGCCGACCGGCGCAGGCGCTCGATCTTCTTCTCGCGCCGCAGGCCGGCGAGTTCCCGCACGACAATGGCCAGGAGCGCCAGCCCCGCGAGGCCGAGCAGGGCGAGCGCCACCCAGCCGAGCCAGGGCGCGGCCTGGAACAGGTCTGCGATCATCCGCTCGACCGACAGGCCGACGCCCAGGGAGACGAGGCCGCCCACCGCCGAGAGGAACAGGGTCCCCCAGGGCGAACGCGACCGCGGCGCCACCGGCACAGGGACGCCGTCGGCGGCGTCGACGATCTCGAAGGGCTCCTCCACGATCCGCGCCTGCGGCGGCCGGGCGGTGAGCGGTGTCGTGGTGACGCTCGGCTCCGCGGCCGGCTCGGGCGTGATCCGGAAGGCGCGGGGTTTCTGGCCCGAGGTCATGACTGGGGACTCCGCAGGTTCACCGACATCGTCACGCCAGCCTGTCGCCGATCAGGAACTGCATCGCCCGGTCCAGCCGGATCTGCGGCAGGTGCCCGGGCCGGCCGAGCCCGTCGGGCCGCACCAGCGGCGGCCGGAAGCGCGGGAAGCGCAGCGAGCCCGGCGGCACCGCACCCTCCAGCACCGCCTCGGCGCGGGCCGGCAACTCACCTGGAAAGATGGCGGCCTCGCTGTTGCCGTCGAACACCTCGTCGCCCACCACCTCGCCGGCCTCCGGGGTGCCGGCCACCGCCCGGAGCGTCTCCGACCCGTCGTGGACGGTGGTCTCCCGGGTGGCGCGCACGGAGGCCAGCGCCACGGTGCCCACGCGGGCGCCCGCGGCTTCCGTCCGCCGCATGGCCCGGGACACGAGCAGCCGCAGCAGGGCGTCGAGCCGGTCGTGGCTCGTCTGGTGGAGATGGTCGGCCTTCGTGGCGGCGAACAGGACCCGGTCGGCCCGGGGTGCGAAAAGCCGGGACAGGACGGTGTTGCGGCCGATGTTGAGGCTCAGCAGCACGGCGTCCAGCGCCTCTTCCAGCTCTGCCAGGGCGGTCGGCCCGGCATCGACCGCCGAGAGCACGTCGACCAGCACGATCTGCCGGTCGACCCGCTGGAAATGGTCGCGGAAGAAGGGCGTGACGACCTTCGTCTTGTAGGCCTCGAAGCGCCTCTCCATCAGCCCCGCGAGGCTGTTCGGGGCGATGGTCTCGGTCAGGCGATCGAGGGGCGCGAAGGTCAGCGCCGGGGAGCCCGCCAGATCGCCTGGCATCAAGAACCGTCCCGGAGGCGTCGTGGCGACCGATTCCGGGCCGGCGCGCAGGCCGGCGAGGTAAGCCTTGAAGGCGTCGCTCGCCCGCTCGGCCGCGATCTCGTCGAGGGGGCCGTCGGGATCGAAGCCCTTGAGCGCCTCGAGCCACGGCGCCGCCACGGCCGCGCGACCCGGGCGGCGGGTGCCGCCGATCGTGGAACAGGACCACGCCGTGTAGCTGGTCTCAATCAGGGCGAGGTCGAGGAGCCACTCGCCCGGATAGTCGACCACGTCGAGCATGAGGGTGGCGGGGCCGGTGCGCCAGCCGGCGGCGCGCTCGTAGGCGATCTCCAGGCGGAACTGGCTGATCCGGTCGGTGGAGCGCGGCCAGCGCCGCGCCTCGGTGAGGGTCGCGAAATGCTCCTCGAAGGGGAAGCGCGGCACGTCGTCGTCGGGCTGCGGCACCAGCTTGGCGCGGCGCAGGCGGCCCTCCTGGGCGGGCGCGAAGGCCGGCAGGGCGTGGGTCTCCACGAGATGGTGGATCAGTGCCGTGGTGAACACGGTCTTGCCGGAGCGCGCGAGCCCGGTGACCCCGAGCCGGAGCGTCGGCTGGATCAAGAGGTCGTGCGAGGCTTCGGCGAAGGCTTTGACGGCCGAGCCGGCGCGTGCGGCAAGGTCGGTCAGGGGCACGGGCGGGCTCGTGGTGAGGGGGACAGGCCGGGCAGAGGTGGCGCGGGGCGGGCCGAACCGCAAGGCTCGCCGCTAGGGCGGGGCATTGTTTGCCGAAGGCGTGAGCGGCCTCAGACGGGCGATCGCCCCGGCGACGAGGTCCGGTCCGGCCCGGAGCGTGCCGAGTTCCACCGCCGACATCGCCAGCATCACCGGCGCGAGGTGGGGCCGCGGTGCGCCGTCCGGCCCGAAAAGGTCGAGGTCGTCACCGGGCTTCAAGCCGACGCTGCCGCTGATGCGGGCGGCATAGGCCTGGATCCGAACCTCGTCGCCCGTGCAGAGCGGTGCCGGCAGCCGCAGGTCGAGGAGCGGCAATCCCAAGGCGATGGCCGGCAGCAGCGCGGATTCGGCGACTAGCCGGTCGGCGCTCGGGATCCGTCCGTTCGCCGGCCGGTCGAGGAGCGCGGCCGGATCGGCGATGCCCCGGGCCGGGCGACTCCGGCTGGACCGTGCCGGTTCGGGCGAGACGGAGATTCCGGCAGCGATGTCGGGGACGGCCTGGAGTGTCGCCACGCGCGACACGGCGGCGGGGCGGCGGCCCATCCGGGCGAGCGGAGACCAGGGTTGCACCCGCAGGGCCGACCGGCCGCGGGTTGCCCCGCCGGGCCTGTGGGTGGCGAGGAAGCGGGCGCGCAGCGTCCGCCCGAGGCCCCGGGGCGCCAGGGCCGCCGAGACGGCGGGTGTCGCCACCGCCCTCCCCGGCCGCCCGGGCGCGGACGCGACCCGGCACTCGGCCGGCGCCCAGCGGCGCACGATGGCGAGGGCCGTGCGCCGGCCGTAATCGCGGTAGTAGCGCCGCAGCAGGCTCGCCGCCGCGTCGGCGCCGTCGTCCAGGGTGGCGAAGGCGGTGTGGCCCTCCCCGTCGGCCCCGATCTCGCCGGGCCAGCGGGCGGACTTAATGCACCAGCCGTTGTTGAGCCGGACGCAGCGGGCGACGTAGGGCGGGTCCGCGGCCAGCGAGGCCGTGACCGCCAGCGCCCGCGGCATCAATTGCGCGCCGGTCTGCGCGTGCCAGTTGGAGACGGAGCGGGTCGCGGGATCGAAGCGCGGCGGCTCCGCGTCCGGAGACGCGACCGCCGCCGAGGGGGGCGTGAGGGCGCGCAACACGGTCTCGGCCCCCGCCTCCGTGCGGGGGATCAGGCTCGTGAGCAGGACGAGGGCCTTCAGCAGCACGCGCACCGTCCTGCGCGGCGGCGCACCCTGTGCCGTGTTCCGGAGCCCGTCACGGATTCAGCACCTTGAGCGCCGCCGCGTGCAGCCGCGGATCGCCCGCCGCCACGATCCGGCCGCCGCCGGCGGCCGGGCCGCCATCCCAGGCCGTGACCCGCCCCCCGGCCCCCTCGACGATCGGGATCAGCGCGACGATGTCGTAGGGCTTGAGACCCGCCTCGACGACGAGGTCGATCTGGCCTGCCGCCAGCATGCAGTAGGCGTAGCAATCGGCGCCGTAGCGGGACATCCGGACCCGGCCTTCGAGCGCCCGGAAGCCCTCGGCCTCCGCGCCGGCCGCGAACAGCCGGGGATCCGTGGTCGCCAGGATCGCCTGGGCGAGATCTCCGCAGCGTCGGGTGAGCAGGGTCCGTTCCCCCGCAGGCGTGCGCAGGCGCGCGCTGGCCCCGTCGCCGGTGAAGCGCTCCGCGAGGTAGGGCTGGTGCATCATCCCGCGCACCGGCGCGCCGTTTCGGGTCAGTCCGATGAGCGTGCCCCAGGTCGGCAGGCCCCCGATGAAGGCGCGGGTGCCGTCGATCAGGTCGAGCACCCAGACGCATTCGGCGTCGGTGCGCTCGGACCCGAATTCCTCGCCGAGGATCCCGTGGCTCGGGAAGGTCTGGGCGATCATCGCGCGGAGCACGACCTCGGCCGCCCGGTCGGCCTCGGTGACCGGATCGAAGGGGGCGCCCCCGCGAGGCCTTGTCGTCCAGGCCGAACTGGGCGCGGAAGAACGGCAGGATCGCCTTGCCGGACGCGTCCGCGAGGTCGTCCATGAACCGCCCGAGTTCGACGACGCTCATCGATTCTCTTTCCTGTTCCGCCCGCAGGCCGTCCGGCCAACCGGCCGGTCCCGACGAAACCGGCGCGCGCCCCCGCCCGTCAAGCCCCCTGGCTCATGCCACGGCCGGCGCCGGGTGGCCGGGCGCCCCCGAGTCCGCGTCCGGGGCGCGGTCGGGCGCCGATCCGGGCACGGCGTCCCCGGTCATGTCCGCCTGTGCGGCGGCGAGCACCGCCTCGACGGCTTCGCGCAGCGAGCCCACCTGCCCGTCAGCCTCCGCTTCGCGCCGTGCGGCACCCACAGATCCGGTGGACCCGGCGGAGTCGGTCGCGTCGGTGTCCTGGGGGAGCCAGAGGCCGATCAGGATCGGCAGGCCGGGCACCCGGCCCCTCAGGCGCCGGATCAGCCGGCGCAGGTGGGTCGGCTCGCCGTCGAGCGCCAGGGAGACCACGCAGGCCATGCGCGCCGGACCCGCCTCGAAGCGGCCGATCCGTGCCGAGGCCGTCTCCGCGAAGGGCACGGCACGGACGCCGAGGCCGCGCTTTTCGAGGATCTGCGCCAGGATGGCGGCGGCGGCCTCGTCCAGGAAGCCGCGCCCGGCGACGCACAGGACCGCGCCCGGGCGCGTCCAGGCCGCGGGCAGCGCCTCCGGAGGCGGCCCCACCGGCTCGGGGCTGCAGGTGCCCTCCGCCCCGTCGCCGGAGGCGCCCGCGACCGCGTCGCTCCGATCCGCGAGATCGGCGATCAATTCGGCGAGCGCGGTCCGCATCGCCCCCTTCTGCTGCGCGGTCAGCACTCCCCGGGCCGCGTCGCGGGCGGCGAGTTCCAGCGCCTTGAGGACGACGTCGTCGTAATAGGACGAGAGGGCGCAATGCTGCAGGATCAGCTCGGCATGGCCCAGCACCTCCTCGGAATCGCCCGCCAGGATCCGCTGGTAGAAGTTCTGCACGGGCGTCAGTGCCGGCCTGTCCCCGAACAGCACGTCGAGGAATTCCAGGGGCTCGACGTGGCGGCCCAGCACCACGAGGCAGACGGTGAGCGGGGTCGAGAGCAGCAGGCCGACCGGTCCCCACAACCAGGTCCAGAACAGGGCCGAGACGAGGACCGCGAAGGGCGAGAGCCCGGTGGACTGCCCGTAGAAGATCGGCTCGAACACCTGGCCGGTGAGCGGCTCCAGAATGACGAACAGGATCGCAACCGCGATCATCATGTTCCAGCTGGGATCGACCGCGGCGGCCAGCGCCATCGGCAGCAGCGCCGACAGGACGGCCCCGAGATAGGGTACGAAGCGCATCAGGGCCGCGAAGATCGCCCAGAGCACCGGGTTCGGCACGCCGATTACGTAGAGGCCGATGCCGATCACGATGCCGAAGGCGGCATTCAGCGCGAGCTGGACGACGAAATAACGGCTGAGCCGTCGGGCGGCGTCGTCCATCGCCACGGTAGTCCGGTGCAGGTCGTTCGATCCCGCAAGCCGGATCATGCGGTCGCGCAGATCCTCGCGCTGCATCAGCACGAACAGCAGGACGATGAAGACGATCCCGACCGTGGCCAGCGGATGCATCACCGGCGTCAGCACGGTCGAGAGCATCTCGATCGGACCCGGAGGCCGCGCGGAGATCTCGACCAGGACGGGCTGCGGCGCCGGCTGAGCCTGCTCCGCGCTCGGCTGCGGTGGCGGGGCCGGCTGCTGCGTCTCGGCGCTTCCGGCCTCCTTGGCGCCGCCGTGGAGCGCCCGGCCGATATTGGCGACGTACGCGGTGGCGTGCCCGACGGGCGAGTCGCGCAGCCCTTCGACCTTGCGCTCGATCGTCGCCCTGTAGCGCGGGATGTCACCCGCGAGGTCGGCGGCCTGGATGCCGATCAGGGTCGCGAGCGCCGCCACGATGCCGACCGTCAGGAGCACGCTGACGGCGACCGCCGCGATCCGCGGCAGCCGCAGCCGCCGTAGGCGGTTCACCAGCGGCGTCAGCACGAAGGACAGCAGCAGCGCGATCGCGATCGGGATGAAGATCTCGCGGCCGAAATACAGGGCCGCGATGATGGTGGCGCCGACCACCACCGGCGATGCCATGGCGGCCCGCGGGGTTTCGGCCGCCGCCACGCGTGTCGGCGGCGGTGGGATCACGGGGATTCCGCGGCGCGCCGCCGATTCGACCCCGACCGGGGTGCTCGTGCCCATTCCGTGTTCCGGGTTCCGAACGCTACGCGCGGGGCGCCGCCGGAGCGACGGCCGCCTCGCGAACGGGGAACGGCACGGGGACCGAAAACGATCCCGCGGACGTCACGGAGCCGTTACGCCCCCGCCACGCCGGCCCGGGCCACGTCGCCCGCATCCTTGAGTTCGGGCAGCGACCAGCAGAGCTGCATCACCCGCTTGGCCTGCGCCTCCGGAAGGACGCCGGCGGCGAGATCGGCAAACTTCGCCTCCAGCTGCGCGTCGGACATCGGCTTCTCGACGCTGCCGATGGCGTGCTCGATGTGCCGGTGGAAGGTCCGCCCGTCGTTCAGCGTCACGGTCATGTCGACCTGCGCGGGATCGACGCCGGGGGTGATCACCGGGACCACCTTCTGGCGCAGCGCCACCACGCGCGGGTCGTTCACCGCCCGGTCGCTGAACTGCTTCTCGCCGCCCGCGCCCTCCACGAAGGCCACCGCGGCCGCGTGGTAGATGCTGAACTTGCCTTCCAGGCCGGTCTTCGGTGCGGTCTTGCCGGTCAGTTCCAGCACCAGCGGGTGGACCTTGAGGTCGACGCGGGCGATGTCCTCCGGCTTGACGTGGTCCGCGTCGCGGATCTGGATCGCGGCGTCGATCGTCGGATGCATGACGATGCCGCAGGCGAAGGGCTTGTAGGTGTTGAGCTGCGCCTCGTAGCGGGTGCCGAGGCCCTCGGTGATCTCGGACCAGTCCTGCTTGGTGGAGATCGTGTTGGCCCAGCCGCGCTTGGCCTCGATCATGCCGTCCGACGAGGTGAAGCCCTTCGACGCCAGGATCGCCGCGAACAGGCCGTTGGAGGCGGCACGGCCGGGATTGAAGCTCTTGTTCATGGAGCCGAACGACTCGCGCAGGCCCACCGGCTGCGAGGCGGCGAGCCCGAGGGCGTAGACCATCTGCTGCTCGGTCAGCCCCATCAGCTTGCCGGCTGCGGCCGCCGATCCGAACACGCCCGCGGTGCCGGTGATGTGCCAGCCGGCATCGTAGTGGTTCGGGTAGACCGCGTTGCCGATCCGGCACTCGGTCTCGATCCCGACCACCAGCGCGTCGAGGAAGTCCTTGCCGGAGACCGGCTTCATCGCCGCGTAGGCCAGGATCGCCGACGCGACCGGGCCGGCCGGGTGGATGATCGTCTTCAGGTGGGTGTCGTCGAAGTCGAAGATGTGGCTCGACACGCCGTTGAGGAAGGCGGCGTTCATGATGTCGAAGCGCTCGGTCCGGCCGAACAGCCCGGCCTGAGGCGGTCCCGAGAACGGCTGCAGCGCCGAGACCGCCACGTCCACGGTCTCATGATGGGAGCCGCCGATCGCCACGCCGACCCAGTTGAGGAAGCTGCGCACGCCCTCCCGGCGGACGGGATCGGGCAGCGCGTCGTAGGATGAGCCGAGGATCCACTGGGCGAGGATCTTCGTGACGTGCGGCGGGGCCGCCTTCGCGGCCGGCTTCACGGCGTCCGCGCCCTGCGCGCCCTGCAGGGCGGGCGTCGCGAGGGCGAGGCCCGCGGCCCCGATGAGCGAGCGGCGATTCATCGACATGGCGTTCTCCCAGACAGGGCCGCCCGCGGCGGCTCCAGTTGGCCGACATGATAATGAATTCAGTCGCCGGGCGTCAGCCCGCGGGTTTCACCCTGCCGGGTCTGACACCGGCTCACACCACCACCGGCAGCGCCTCCTGCTCGCCCACCGCGAAGACTCGCCGGTAGCGGGCGATCTCGTCGTCGGGACCCTGTGCCTTGGTGGGATTGTCGGAGAGCTTCACGGTCGGGCGGCCGTCGGCCTCCATGACCTTGCAGACGATGGAGACCGGATCGAGCTTGCCGTCGGGCAGGAGACCGCGGAAGTCGTTGGTCAGCAGCGTGCCCCATCCGTAGCCGATGCGCATGCGTCCGTGGAACCGGGCGTGGATGCGCTCGATCTCGTCGATGTCGAGTCCGTCGGAGAAGATCGCGAGCTTGTCCCGGGGGTCGCATCCGCGCGCCTGCCAGAAGCGGATCACCTCCTCGCCGCCCGCGATCGGGTCCTTCGAGTCGATGCGGATTCCGGTCCAGCCGCTCACCCAGTCGGGGGCGTTCGCCAGGAACCCGGTGGTGCCGTAGGTATCGGGCAGGATCACCAGCAGGTTGCCGCCGTAATCCTCCTGCCAGTCGGCCAGGACCGCGTAGGGCGCAGCGGCGAGCGCCGCGTCGTCCTCGGCGAGGGCGGCGTAGACCATCGGCAACTCGTGGGCGTTCGTGCCCACCGGCTCGACCTCCTGCCGGGCGGCGATCAGGCAATTCGAGGTTCCGAGGAACGCGCCGCCCAGGCCCTCGGCCATGGCCTGCACGCACCAGTCCTGCCACAGGAAGCCGTGGCGGCGCCGGGTGCCGAAATCGGCCACCGACAGGTCCGGCAGCTTCTGCAGCCGCTGGATTTTTCCCAGACCCGGGTCATGGCGCGGGCGTAGAGCACCTGCAGATCGAGCTTGCCGAGGCCCCGCAGCACGGCGCGCGCCCGCAGCTCGTTGAGGATCGCCAGAGCCGGGACCTCCCACATGGTGGTCTCGATCCAGCGCCCGTGGAAGGTCAGCTCGTACTGGCCGTCGTGGACGGCGAGTTCGTATTCCGGGAGCTGGAAACTCTCGAACCAGCTCACGAATTCGGGGCCGAGGATGCGTCCCTGGCCGCGGAACACGTTCCCGCGCAGCCACGTGATTTCGCCCTTGCTCAGGCGCAGGCTGCGGGCATGGTCGAGCTGCTCCCGGAGCAGCCCGGCATCCACCTCGTCGGCGATGCGGATGCGCCGGGTGCGGTTGGTGATGCCGAAGGTGGTCTGGATGTCGGAGTGCCGCCGCAGGATCGTCTGCGCCATCAGCAGCTTGTAGAAATCGGTATCGAGCAGCGACCGCACGATCGGGTCGATGCGGAAGCTGTGATCGTAGACCCGCTTCGCCAGATCGAGCATTCTCTTCGCACTCTGCCGCGCTTCGATGGCGCAGAGCGCATGCCGAACCTGCGCCCGTCAAGAAGACGGGCGGCCTCCTGCCGGAGACCGCCCGCGAAACCGGTGCGACCTGAAACCGAGCCCTCAGGCGAGATCGACCTTCTTGGTCTCGGTCTTGGGGCTCTCGCCGGTGAGCGAGGCCTTCACGTAGCCGTAGAGGTGCAGCATCGTGCTGTTCGGGCTGTCCCAGTACTCGCCCTTCTCGGGGTGGACGCGGATCAGTGCGACCTCGGGGTCGTTCTTGCCGTTCGGGAACCAGGTCTTCAGGCTCTCATTCCACTTCGCGTCGATGATCGCCTGATCGCGGACGATCTCGGCCTTGCCGGCCACCGAGACGTAGTTCTGGCTCGACGGGTCGGAATAGGCGAGGTTGACTTGGTTGTCCTTGCTGATCTCCGCCGTCTTGGGCGAGTGCAGCTTGGTGAAGAACCAGAGGTCGCCGTTCTCGTCGGCGTCGTTGTTCCACATCGGGCGGCTGTTGAGCGTGCCGTCGGAATCGACGGTGGTCATCATGGCGATCTTCACGTCCTTGATGAGTTCGAACAGCTTCTTCGCGCCCTCGTGGTCGCGGTGGTTGCCCTGATGCATGAAAATGGTCTCCTACGCGTCGTTAACGGTCCCGGCGGGGTCTCCGGAGGGCACCCCGCCCGAAGGCTGCCCCGACAACGGATCAGTCTCCCGTTGGTTCAGCTTGCCCGTGCGGTGTAGAGGCTCGGAAGACGCGTCTTCGGGTGATCGGCCGCGCAGCGGCCTTTATGATGCTGGCCGGGTCCGGCTTCTGCGTGCTGCCGGCCTCCGCCGAAGTGCGCTTCGGCCGGGGCGTGCGCATCGGCGGCCATGACTTCTCGAACCGGCGTACCGGCAGCGTCCATGTCGCGCGCGTGAAGCGCCTGCGCGGCCCGCTCGGCTGCCGCCGCCTGCGCCACGGAGTTTACAGGCGCGGTGACGGGAGCGTGGTGCGCCGCTCCATGGAAGAGTGCAACCTCATTGCCCGCCCGCATTGACGTGAACCGGCCGGCCGCCCGGCGGGGACGACCATAGGGACGCAGGTGCGCGGCTCGATGAGCGATTGCAGGGCCGGGGTCTGGTGTTCTCGGCCCGCTCGGGTACATGCACGGGCATATCTGTTTGCCCGCTGGAGGACATCTTGGCGATTACCCGCGACGACGTGCTGAAGGCGCTCGCCAGCGTCACCGTCGATGCCGCCGGCACCACCCTGCCGGGCTCCGGCCGCCTGTCCCAGGTCGTGGTCGATCCGAACAACCGGGTGATGTTCTCGATCTTGGTCGATCCCAGCGAGGCCGAGCGGTTTGAGCCGGTGCGGCGGCAGGCCGAGGGCCGGGTCCTGCAGATGCCGGGCGTCTCCGGCGTGTTCGCGAGCCTCACCTCCGAGCGGAACCAGAGCCACCCGGCCCAGAGCAGCGCCGCCCCGCGGCCCGTGACGCCGCCGCCGGTCGCGCCGCCGCGGCCCGGCGCGCCGCCGAACCAGGGGCCGCAGATCGCGGGCGTGCGCCACATCGTGGCGGTCGCCTCCGGCAAGGGCGGCGTCGGCAAGTCCACCACCGCCTGCAACCTCGCCCTGGCGCTCCAGGCGCAGGGGCTGAGGGTCGGCCTCCTCGACGCCGACATCTACGGCCCGTCCGTCCCGAAGCTGTTCGGCCTCTCGGGCAAGCCGAATGTCGTCGACAACAAGGCCATGGAGCCGATGGTCGGCTACGGACTCAAGGTCATGTCGATCGGCTTCCTGATCGAGCCCGAGACGGCGATGATCTGGCGCGGGCCGATGGTGCAGTCGGCCATCACCCAGATGCTGCGCGACGTGCTCTGGGGCGAACTCGACGTGCTCCTGGTCGACATGCCCCCCGGCACCGGCGACGCCCAGCTCACCATGGCGCAGGCGACGCCGCTGTCGGGCGCCGTGATCGTCTCGACGCCCCAGGACCTCGCGCTGATCGACGCGCGGCGCGGCGTGACCATGTTCAAGAAGGTCGCGGTGCCGATCCTCGGCGTCATCGAGAACATGGCGACTTTCATCTGCCCGAATTGCGGCCACGCCTCCACATCTTCGGGCATGGCGGTGCGCGCATCGAGGCGCAGCGCCTCGGCGTGCCGTTCCTCGGCGAGGTGCCCCTCGACATGACCATCCGGGAGACCTCGGATGCCGGCCGCCCGGTGGTGGCCACCGACCCGGACGGGCCGCACGCCAAGGTCTACCGGGAGATCGCCGCCCAGCTCTGGGCGAACCTGTCCGGCGCGCCGGCCGGGCGCACGGCCCCGAAGATCGTCTTCGAGTGAGGCGATGGCGCCGCCCGTCCTGGGCCTGATCCTGGCCGGCGGACGGGCGCGGCGCATGGGCGGCGGCGACAAGCCGCTGCTGCGGCTCGGCGGGCGGACGCTGCTGGAGCGGGTGGTCGAACGGCTCAGGCCGCAATGCGGGGCGGGGCTGGCGCTTAGCGCCAATGGCGACCCGGCGCGGTTCTCCGGGTTTCCCGGGCCGGTGCTGCCGGACCCCGTTCCTGATCAGCCGGGTCCGCTCGCCGGTATCCTCGCCGGGCTGGAGCACGCGGCGGCGCAGGGCATCGCGCGGATGGTGAGCGTGTCGGGCGACGCGCCGTTTCTGCCTGAGGATCTGGTGGCCCGGCTTCTCGGAGCCGCTCCGGACGACGGCATCGCTCTGGCAGCGTCAGGGGCACGCCAGCACTACACGATCGCCCTCTGGCCGACGGCCCTGCGGGACGATCTGCGGGCTTTTCTGGAGCGGGGCGAGCGGCGCGTCGGAGGCTTCATCGCGCGGCACGGGGCCGCGACGGCAACGTGGCCGGTCGAGCCGGTGGACCCATTCCTCAACATCAATTCGCCGGAGGATCTGGCGGCGGCCGAAGCGCTAGACCGAGGATGATCCGGTTCAACCGTCATCACGAGCGCAGCGAAGTGACCCAGGGCAGCGCGACGCCTGGAGACGCGGCGCTGCTGGATTGCTTCGCTCCGCTCGCAAAGACGGTGGCGCCGAGACCGTCACGCGGGGACGGTCTCGGACTGACGAACAAGAGCTTCAGTGTCAGGCTTCCGCGACGGTCGCCTTCACGATCTTGTCCGGCGAGCGCGGCGGCTCGCCCTTGTTGATCGTGTCGACCACGTCCATGCCTTCCACGACCTTGCCCCACACCGTGTACTGCTTGTCGAGGAAGCGGGCGTCGTCGAAGCAGATGAAGAACTGCGAGTTCGCCGAGTGCGGGAAGTTGGTCCGCGCCATGGAGCAGGTGCCGCGCACGTGCGGCTCGGCGTTGAACTCGGCCTTCAGGTCCGGCAGGTCCGAACCGCCCGAACCGGTGCCCGTCGGGTCGCCCGTCTGGGCCATGAACCCGTCGATCACCCGGTGGAACGGCACGCCGTCGTAGAAGCCCTGGGCGGCGAGCGTCTTGATCCGCTCGACGTGGCCCGGGGCGAGGTCGGGACGCAGCGCGATCACGACGCGGCCCTTGGTGGTCTCCAGTACGATGGTCTCGTTGTCGGCCATATGTCTTTCCTTCCGGTTGGGGAGAACTGTATCGGCGCGCGCCGGATCCGGCCAGCGCCGTGAGGAGTCGCCGGCGGTCAGGCCGGCGGGCGGTAGACGAAGCGGAGCGCCACGGGCCGGCCCGCGATCGCCCGGCCGAGGCCCGGCGTGATGTGGACCGGGGTGCAGCGCGCCAGGGCGTCGAGGGTCCCGCGCACCAGGGTCGTCCGCTGATCGCCCGCGACGCCGGCCGCGTAGGTGACGCGCGGCGGCCCGATCAGGCTGCCGTCGCGCCTGAGCGCGAGCCGCAGGGTGATCTCGAAGGCGTCGGCCCCGCCGCTCGGGCGCTTGAGCCCGCCCGGTGCCTGCCAGCAGGCGGCGAGCGCCGGATAGAGTTCGGCCAGGGTGTCGGCGGGCCGTGTCGCCATCCGCGACACCGGCACCGCGATCGTGGCGCGCAGGGTCTGCGGCAGGCTCAGCGGATAGCCGCCCCCCGGCTCGTAGGCGTAGCCGTAGAAGGGGCCATCGTAGGCCGCCGCCGCCGCCGGGATCAGGCTCAGCAGCAGGATCGAGGCGGCGCGCCGGCCGTGCATGCGGCCGCTACTTGGCCTTATCGGCGAGGGTCATGCTGACGATCTTGTCGGGATCCTGCACGGCACCGCCCGGCGCACCGGGCGCGGCCTTCTTGATCTTGTCGAGCACGTCGAGCCCGTCCGTGACGTTGCCGACGATCGTGTACTGGCCGTTGAGGAACGGCGCGTCGCCCAGGCAGATGAAGAACTGCGAGTTCGCCGAGTTCGGGTCCTGCGAGCGGGCCATGCCCACCGTGCCGCGGCGGAACTGGGCCGCCTGCGTGAACTCGGCGGGGATGTTCGGCAGGCTGGAGCCGCCGGTGCCGTTGCCCTTCGGGTCGCCGGTCTGGGCCATGAAGCCGTCGATGACGCGGTGGAACTTCAGGCCGTTGTAGAAGCCCTGGGAAACCAGCGTCTTGATCTGCTTGACGTGCTTGGGCGCGATGTCGGGCCGCAGCTCGAGGGTGATCCGGCCGTCCTTGGTCTGGAGATAGACGGTGTTGGCGTCGGCGGCCCGGGCCGCGTTGGCGGTGCCCAGCGTGAGGGCGAGCGCGAGGAGGGCGTGGCGTCGGTTCATAGGACCTTCCAGTCTCAGGAATGGGCGGCGAAGCGCTGCCGAAGGCGCGCGGCCACGGCGGCGGGCACGAAGGGCGAGACATCCCCGCCCATGCCGGCAATCTGGCGCACCAGCGTCGCGGTGATCGGGCGCACCTGGATCGACGCCGGCAGGAACACGGTCTGCACCTCCGGCGCCATGGCGCCGTTCATGCCCGCGAGCTGCATCTCGTAATCGAGATCGGTGCCGTCGCGCAGGCCGCGGATGAACAGCGCGGCCCCGCAGCGCCGGGCGGCCGAGACGGCGAGATCGTTGAAGGTGACGATCTCCAGCGTCGCGCCCTCGGCCTGGGCCACCGGCCCGCAGGTCTCGGTGAGGAGCGCCGCCCGCTCCTCGGCGGAGAACAGCGGCGCCTTGCCGGGATGCACGCCGATGGCGATCACGAGGCGATCCACCAGCCGGCAGGCTTGGCGGACCACGTCGAGATGGCCGTTCGTGACCGGATCAAAGGAGCCGGCATAGAGGGCGGTGCGGGTCATCGCGACCCGACCTAGAGCATTTTCGCGCCGGACGGAACCTGCGGCGCTGAAGCGGCTCAGACCTCCTCGCCGCCGCCCTCGACGAGGCCGTCCGCCCCGGCCTCGTCCTCGCCCTCGATGTGCTCCACCGAGACGACCTTCTCGTCCTTGGCGGTGTTGAACACCGTCACGCCCTGCGAGGCGCGGCCGACGATGCGGATGTCGTCCACCGGAACGCGGATCAGCTGGCCGCCATCGGTGACCAGCATGATCTGGTCGGAGGCCTCCACCGGGAAGGACGCCACGAGGCTGCCGTTGCGGGCGTTGACCCGCATCGCCGTGATGCCCTTTCCGCCGCGTCCCGAGGTCCGGTACTCGAACGACGAGGAGCGCTTGCCGAAGCCCCGTTCCGACAGTGTCAGCACGTACTGCTCGGCGCCCCCATCTCGTTGTAGCGGTCGAGCGAGATCGCCGCCGCCTCGGCGCCGTCCTCGGCCTCGGCCTCGCCGTTCTCGTCCGCCTCGCCGGTCACGGCACGGCGCATCTTCAGGTAGCCGGCCCGCTCCTCGGCGGTGGCGTCGAAGGCGTTCAGAATGGTCATCGAGATGACCCGGTCGTCCTTCGCCAGCAGGATGCCGCGCACGCCGGTGGAATCGCGTCCCTTGAAGACGCGCACGTCCTCGACGGGGAAGCGGATGCACTGGCCCATCGCCGTCGTGAGCAGCACGTTCTGGTCCGGTCGGCAGATCTCGACGTGGACGATGTGGTCGCCCGGATCGAGCTTCATGGCGATCTTGCCGTTGCGGTTCACCGTGGTGAAGTCCGACAGCTTGTTGCGCCGGACGTTGCCGCTCGCGGTCGCGAACATCACGTCCAGCGTCTCCCAGGACGCCTCGTCCTCGGGCAGCGGCATGATCGTGGTGATGCGCTCGGAGGTGTCCTGCAGCTGCAGGATGTTCACCAGCGCCTTGCCGCGGGCGTTCGGGGCGGCCATCGGCAGGCGCCAGACCTTCTCCTTGTAGGCCTGGCCCTGGCTGGAGAAGAACAGCACCGGCGTGTGGGTGTTGGCCACGAACAGGCGGGTAACGAAATCCTCGTCGCGGGTCGCCATGCCGGAGCGGCCCTTCCCGCCCCGGCGCTGTGCCCGGTAGGTCGAGAGCGGCACGCGCTTGACGTAGCCGGCATGGGACACGGTCACCACCATGTCCTCGCGGGCGATCAGATCCTCGTCCTCGACGCTGCCGTCGAAATCGACGATCTCGGTCCGGCGCGGGGTGGCAAAAAGCGCGCGCACCTCGGCCAGCTCGGTCTTGACGATCGCCTGGATGCGGACGCGCGAGCGCAGGATGTCGAGGTAGTCGGCGATCTCGTCGGCGAGCGTCTTCAACTCGTCGCCGACCTCGTCGCGGCCGAGAGCCGTGAGGCGCTGCAGGCGCAGGTCGAGGATGGCGCGGGCCTGGGTCTCGGACAGGCGGTAGGTCCCATCCTCGGCGACCCTGTGGCGCGGGTCGTCCACCAGGGCGATCAGCGGCGCGATGTCGTAGGCTGGCCAGTCGCGGTCCATCAGGGCCTCTCGGGCCGTGTTCGGGTCCGGCGACGTGCGGATCAGCCGGATCACCTCGTCGATGTTGGCAACCGCGATGGCCAGACCGCACAAGACATGGGCGCGCTCGCGGGCCTTGCCGAGCAGGAACTTGGTGCGCCGGAGACGACCTCCTCGCGGAAATCCACGAAGGCCTGGAGGAGGTCCTTCAGGTTCATCAGTTCGGGGCGGCCGCCGTTCAGCGCCACCATGTTGCAGCCGAAGGAGGATTGCAGCGGCGTGAACCGGTAGAGCTGGTTCAGCACGACATCCGCCATGGCGTCGCGCTTGATCTCGACGACGATGCGCATGCCGGAGCGGTCGGATTCGTCACGCAGGTCCGAGATGCCCTCGACCCGCTTCTCCTTCACCAGCTCGGCGATCTTCTCGACCAGCGTCGCCTTGTTCACCTGATAGGGGATCTCGGTGAAGATCAGCGCCTCGCGCTCCTTGCGCAGCTCCTCGACATGCGACTTGGCGCGCATGATCACCGAGCCGCGCCCGGTCGCGTAGGCCTGCCGGGTGCCGGCGCGGCCGAGGATCATGCCGCCGGTGGGGAAATCCGGGCCGGGCACGATCTCGGTGAGCTGCTCGATGGTCAGCCCCGGCTCGTCGATCAGCGCCACGCAGGCGTCGATCAGCTCGCCCAGATTGTGGGGCGGGATGTTGGTCGCCATGCCGACCGCGATGCCGCCGGCGCCATTGGCCAGCAGGTTCGGGAATCGAGCCGGGAGGACTTTGGGCTCCTCCCGCGATTCGTCGTAGTTGGGCTGGAAATCGACGGTGTTCTTGTCGATGTCGGAGAGCAGCGCGGTGGCGGGCTTGGCCAGCCGCGATTCGGTGTAGCGCATGGCGGCCGGCGGATCGCCGTCCACCGAGCCGAAATTGCCCTGCCCGTCGATGAGCATCAGGCGCATGGAGAAGTCCTGCGCCATCCGCACGAGGGCGTCGTAGATCGATTGGTCGCCGTGCGGGTGGTAGAGACCGATCACGTCGCCGACGATGCGCGCCGACTTGACGTATTTCCGCTCGGGCAGGTGCCCGGATTCGAAGGCGGAGTAGAGGATGCGCCGGTGCACCGGCTTGAGCCCGTCGCGGGCGTCGGGAAGCGCCCGGCTCACGATCACGCTCATGGCGTAATCGAGGTAGGAGCGGCGCATCTCGTCGGTGATGGAGACGGGGCGGATGTCGCTGGCGGGCGGGGCGGCGCCAGTCGGATCGTTCTCGGCCAAGTCGATTTCCGTTCTGAAGCCCGGACGGGCGATGCTCGCGGCCCGATCGCGGCGCGCGATGCGCCGGAACGGCCTTGCGGAAGAGCAGTGATATCAGACGGTTAAATAAGGTTTTCCGAGGCCGCCCGCAAGGTCGCGTCCCGGCCCGCTCGGGGGTCGGGACGCAGGTCGATTCGCTCAGTAGAACGTGAGGTGGCGGTGGCCCACGGCGCGGCCGCGGAACGCGTGGTGCCGGTAGCCGTAGTGGTGCCGGTAGCCGTAGTGGCGACGGTAACCGTAGTGGCGGCGCCAATGGTGGCGACGATGCCAGTAATGCCGGTGATGCCAATGCCGATGCCAGTGATGGCGCCGGTGCCAGTGGCGCCGGTAGTGCCAACGCGCCTGCTGCACCGCGGGGGCGGGCGCCGTAGCCTCTGCGGTCGCCGGGACCGGAAGGGGTGCCGCGCGCGCGGGCACGCTCGCCAAGCCGCCGAGCAGCGCGGCGAGAAGGACCAGGATTGGCCAGGGTCGCATCGTTTCTCTCCCGT
Organism: Methylobacterium phyllosphaerae; assembly: GCA_050632685.1. GTDB lineage: Bacteria > Pseudomonadota > Alphaproteobacteria > Rhizobiales > Beijerinckiaceae > Methylobacterium > Methylobacterium phyllosphaerae_A. The sequence goes on along the minus strand of JBOEFT010000001.1, from coordinate 3,228,188 downwards.
GTGAGCACCCGTCCGAGTCCAGCGGAACCGGGCCGGCGCGCAGCGCGCCATCGCCAGAAACCGCCAAGGTCGGCAAACGGTTCGATCCGTCTTGACTGCGCAGACGCACGACCCTTGCGCGCGGTTAAGAAACCCCCAGTTTCCGCTCAGCCCGTCCGGGCGGCTCACCGCCCTGCCCTTCGCCGAGTCGCGTAAGATCCCCATGGCGTTCGCGTTGTCAGGTTCCCTCCGCGCCCTCCTGCCGCGCCGCTTCCGGGACCGCCATCCGCGGGTCGCCGTGGTCCGGCTCTCCGGCACGATCGGGGCGGTGTCGCCGTTCCGCCCGGGCCTCTCGATCGGCGGCGTGGCCGGCGGCCTCGAGCGCGCCTTCGGGATGCCGGGGGTCAAGGCGGTGGCCCTCGTGATCAATTCGCCCGGCGGCGCGCCCGCGCAGTCGCACCTGATCCATCGGCGCATCCGGGCGCTGGCCGAGGAAAAGGAACTGCCGGTGATCGCCTTCGTGGAGGACGTCGCCGCCTCCGGCGGCTACCATGATCGCCTGCGCGGCCGACGAGATCGTCGCCGATCCGACCTCGATCGTCGGGTCGATCGGGGTGGTCTCGGCCGGGTTCGGCTTCCACGGCCTGCTTGAGAAGCTCGGTGTCGAGCGCCGCGTCCACACGCAGGGCGAGGCGAAGTCGATGCTCGATCCGTTCCGCCCGGAGGATCCCGCCGACGTGGAGCGCCTGAAGCGCCTCCAGGCCGACGTCCAGGATCTGTTCACCAGCCTCGTCACGAGCCGGCGGCCGAAGCTCGACCGCACCGAGAACTTGTTCACCGGCGCGGTCTGGACCGGGCGTCAGGCCCTGCCCCTCGGCCTCGTCGATGCCCTGGGCGACGTGCGGACCGTGATGCGGGTACGCTTCGGCGAGAAGGTCGACCTCCGGCTCGTGGCCGAGGCCCGCGGCGGCCTGCTCTCCCGCCTGCTGCGGCGCGGGGGCGCCCCGGGCGGGATCGAGGCCGGGATCGGGCTGGCCGAGGGGGCCGCGGCCGCCTTCGAGGAGCGCGCGGCCTTCGCCCGCTACGGGCTCTGACCGCGCCGCGCTGTCCGTCTCAGGCTGCGACCTGTGCGAGGAAGCGCTCGATCTCTTTTTCGAGGTCGGCCGCCACGGCGTCCACGGTCTGCGCCGCTTCGGTGACGGTGGACGCCATCCGGGCCGAGCGCCGGGTGGCGCCCGACACGGTGGTGAGGCCGCTGGCGATGGCCTCGGTGGCGCCGGCCGTATCGGCGACGTTGCGCGAGATCTCGGCGGTGGCCGCGCTCTGGGCCGAGACCGCGGACGCGATCCCGCCGGTCGTCGCGCTCACGGCCCGCATGCGTTCGCCCATCCGGCCGATCGCCGCCACGGTGGCCGCCGTCGAGGATTGCACGCCGGCGATCTGGCTGCCGATCTCCTCCGTCGCCTTCGCGGTCTGGGCGGCGAGCGCCTTGACCTCGGCGGCCACCACCGCGAAGCCCTTGCCGGCCGTCCCCGCGCGGGCCGACTCGATGGTGGCGTTGAGCGCCAGCAGGTTGGTCTGCTCGGCGATCTGACGGATCAGCCCGACCACGTCGCCGATCCGCCCGGCCGCTGCGGCGAGCCCACCGATCTCCGCATTCATCGCGTCCGCATCCGCGGTTGCGGTGGCCACGAGGGTCTCCGCCTGATCGAGCTGGGCACCGATCTCGCCGATTGAGGCGGAGAGTTCCTCGGCCGCGCTCGCCACGGTCTGGACGCTGGCCGAGGTCTCCTGCGAGCCCCGCGCGGTCTCCGTCACGGCGACCTCCGCGTCCGAGGAACTCGCTGCCATCTCGCCGGCGCGCTCCCGCATCGCACCGGTGCTCGCGGTGAGCGCCCCCTTCAGGGTCACGATCTGGCCCCGGAACGCCTCGATGGCACGGTCGAGGCCGGCCCGCCGCCTTGCCTCGTCGGCCGCGCCCGCGCTCTGCAGGCTCTCCAGCTCCCGCGTCCGGAGGCCGGCGCTCCGCAGCACCTCCAGGGAGCGGGCCACCGCGCCGATCTCGTCGCCGCGCCCGGTATGGGGGATCGCGGTCTCCAGATCCCCGGATGCCAGGGCCTCGATCCGGGCCGAAATCGCCGAGAACGGCCGAAACAGCCGCGCGGCGACGACTCCGACGAGGATGCAGGCGAGCACCGCGATGACCAGGGCGGCGATGCTGAGGCTCATCATCGTCTGCGCGTGGGCGTCGAAATACATTTCGACCGGCAACCCGACGAACAGGATGCCGTTTACGGCCCCGGCGGCGTCGAAGGTCGGCTGGTAGACCGTGTGGAAGCGCCGTCCGAACAGCACGGCCGGCCCCTCGTAGGTCTGACCGGCGCGGATCGCGGCCTGGGCCGGGCTGTCGGCGGCGAGTGTCGTCCCCACGGCGCGGGCGCCGTCCTCGCGGCGCACGGTGGTCTGGCGCCGCACGAAGCTGCCGGTGGCGCGCTCGAAGCTGAACACCGTGGCGACCCCGCCGGAATAGGCGACCGCGTCGTCCACCACGCCCGCATCGGCGAAGCCGGACAGGTTCGGCGTGGTCACCCGCTCGACGCGCGTCCCGGCGAGATCCGCCTTCGCACCGTCCATGCGGGCCGCGAGAACGAGGGCCAGGGTCCGCAGATTGCCCTCGCCGTTGGCGCGCTGCCGCGCCTCCATCTGCGACCACGTCTGCCGCGATACGGTGATCCAGATGGCGCCGGCGGTGAGCGTGACCGCCAGCATCGCCAGCAGGATCACCTTGGTGGACAGCGTCGCCGCGCGGCGTGAGGCAGGACGTCGGGGCATATAGTCGTATCCGCACGTATTGATCGTGCGGACACTGTGAGGGCACGCTGAAGGAGCCGTTAAAACTCGCGACAAAGGCGAAATGCTGTCGGCGGCCTCAACCCTTCCCTGCACGACGCGCGGAGACGCGCGCCAGAGCGGCGAGGTCCTTCTCGCCGTCGCCGTGGCTGATCGCCTCGATGAGTCCGTCGCGCAGGACGCTGGCGAAGGGCATCGGAACCCCGGCATTCTCCGCCGCCTGAAGGGCGAGCCGGACGTCCTTGGCGCCGAGCTTGAGGATGAAGCCCGGCGGCTCGTAGCGGTTCTGGGCGATCGAGGCGCCATACCCCTTGTAGACCGGCGAGGCGAAGAGCGTGCTGGTCATCAGGTCCAGGAAGTCGGCCCCCGGAACCCCGTGGCCCTCCGTGAGGGCGCAGGCCTCCGCCATGGCCTCGATGGCGGAGATCAGCATGAAGTTGCCGGCGAGTTTGACGGCATTCGCTCGCGTCGGGTCGTCGCCGAAGCGCCAGGTCCTGGCACCCATGGCGTCGAGGAGGGGCGACGCGCGGTCGATCAGGCCCGGCTCGCCCGCGGCCACGATGTTGAGCTTGCCGGCCTCCGCCACGTCCGGGCGTCCGAAGACCGGCGCCGAGATGTAGGGGACCCCCACCCGCCCGTGCGCGGCGGCGAGCTGGCCGGCCAGCGCCACCGAGACGGTGCTCATGCCGATATGCAGGCCCGGGCGCTCCGGCCGGTCGAGCAGACCGCCCGCGACGATCACGGCTTCGAGCGCCGCGTCGTCGGCCAGCATGGTGATCACCGCCTCGCCCGCGAAGGCCTCCGCGGCGCTCCCCACCGGGGTGACGCCTGCGATGCCCTGGGCCGCCTCCGGCGTCCGGTTCCAGGCCCGGACCCGGTGCCCGGCCCGCGCGAGGCTCGCCGCCATGCCGCGGCCCATCCGCCCCATCCCGATGAATCCGACGTCCATGGTGTGCTCCTCGGCGCGATCCCTCGTCTGCCAACCTGGGCAGGCCCGGCTGGCGGTCAACGGCACCCGGCCGGATTTGCGCCGACCGCCGGGCGTGGCAAGGTCGGCGCCATGCTGCGCAACCGCATCACCGACATCCCCGGCCTGCGGGTCGGTCACGCGAGCGACCTGAAGATCGCCAGCGGCGTCACCGCGATCCTGTTCGATCAGCCGGCCATCGCCGCCGTCGACGTGCGCGGGGGCGGGCCGGGCACGCGCGAGACCGACCTGCTCGATCCCGAGCGCACCGTGGAGCGGGTCGACGCCTTCGTCCTCTCCGGGGGCTCGGCCTTCGGCCTCGACGCGGGGGCCGGCGTGGCGGCGTGGCTCGCCGAGGCCGGGCGCGGCTTCCCGGTGGGTCGCATGCGGGTCCCGATTGTCCCGGGTGCGGTCCTGTTCGATCTCCTCAACGGCGGCGACAAGGCCTGGGGCCGCTATCCGCCCTATCGCGAGCTGGCCTATCAGGCCGCCGCCGCCGCCGGCCGAGGCGTTCGCCCTGGGTTCCGTCGGGGCCGGGACCGGCGCGCGCACCGGCCGGCTCAAGGGCGGGATCGGATCCGCCTCGGCGGCCGTGTCCGGCACGGGCTTCCGGGTGGGGGCCCTCGCCGCCGTGAACGCCTTCGGCAACGCGACGATCGGTGACGGGCCGCATTTCTGGGCCGCCCCCTTCGAGGTGGACGACGAGTTCGGCGGCCTCGGCGCGCCGGCACGGATGCCGCCGGAGGCCCTCGCCTTCCCGGCCCGCGCGCTGCCGGGCGCCGCCACGACGCTGGCCGTGGTGGCGACCGACGCGGCGCTGACCAAAGCACAGTGCCGGCGCCTCGCGGTGGCGGCGCAGGACGGTCTCGCCCGCGCCCTCGTGCCGGCGCACACCCCGCTTGACGGCGATCTGATCTTCGCCGCGGCGACCGGCGCCGTGCCGCTCGCCGAACCGGTGGTGGACCTCGCCCGCCTCGGCGACGCCGCCGCGCAGGTCCTGGCCCGGGCGGTGGCGCGCGGCGTGTTCTCGGCGAAGAGCCTGCCCGGTCACGCGCCGTCGCCGCCCCTGGCCGGTACGGGGCTTCCGCCGGCCTGGCGCGACCTGTTCGGCGCCTGATCGGCGCCGCCGGCCCCGCCCGCGCGCGGAACGATGCCGCGGGAACGCGGTTACTGGCCGCGGCCCGAGGCCGTGACGGGGCCCGGATCTCCTCGGGCCGCGCCCAGTGCCCAGCGGGAGGAAATTTCATGAGAATGACCGGCCTGATCGTCGTCGCGTCCGTCGCGCTGTTCGCCGGCGGAGCCCAGGCGATGCCCGTCGCACCGCTGACCGGCGGCGACGCCGCGATCACCCTCGTTCGCGGCGGTTGCGGGTTCGGCGCCCATCGCGGGGGCTACGGCGGCTGCCGCCTGAATCGCGGGCCGCGCGGTGCGATCCGCCGCGCCATCACCGGCGCCCCCCGCGGCTGCCCGCCCGGCCTCTATCGCGGCCCGCGGGGCTTCTGCCATCGCTGAGTGACAGCGCTGGCACCGTCCGCACGGGCGGCGCCAGCGGGGCCGCGCCCGCAGTCCCGATAGAGGCCCGGTCGGGCGCGCGCTTGTCACGGATCGAGCCCGCCGCGTGGGCGGCGGCCTTCGCGGCGGTTTGGTGTTCAGCTCAGGGGAGAGCGTCCCTGGGGAAGCGCGATCGTCGAAGTCGCCTCGGCGATCTGGTCCGGGCCCCCTTCGGCGGCCAGATCCCCGATTCGTAGGCGTGGGACCGCAAAGCGGCCCGCTCTTCCAGGCTCGGGAAGCCCCAGATGTGCGTGATGCGCGGCGCACCGTCGATAGCGTACATGTTCACGACGAGGTGCTGCGTGTAGGCGCGTGCCGGCTCGATCGCGGCCTCCCAGGCCGCGAGGGTCGGCGGCAGGCCGCCCGGCTTCAGGCGATAGGTCCGGACCTCGTACACCCCGCCGCGGTCGCCGGTCCGGATCGGCGGCAGGAAGGAAAACGGGGCGTAGCTGTCCATCTCCAGCGCCGTGATCACGGACCCGGCGTTGAACGGGTTGGCGCTGAGGAGGGCGCGCCGACGCTCGGCGGTCATGTCCTCCGGCGCCGCGAACCCGCGCAGCACGATCAGGCGCCCCAGCGTGCCGATCTCGGTGCGCCAGCAGCCGACCAGCGCACCCTTGGCGTCGGCATCGTCCAGCCAGGCCTGGACGCCTTCCGAGACTTGGCCCACCGCGAGCAACGGGCACGAGAGGGTCGCGAGTTCGTACAGCATGAGTGCCTCGGCGACGTCGTCCCGTCGACGTCATCCCCTCAAAGCGGGAGAACGCCGATCGTTGCCATCGGGCCGCGCGGCCAAGCCTCCGCGCGGACGGCCGGTTCTCAGAGCTCGGCGCGGGCGTCCTCCAGCAGCTGCGCCAGCCCGCTATCGACCTCGTCAGCCAGCATCCTGCGCTCGGCATCGGTGAGATCCTTGGCCCAGGCGCCGCCGCCGAACCCCTCCGTGCAGCGCGCCCGCTCGGAGGCGATGTAGGCCTCGGTCTCGGCCGGCCGCGTCTTCATGGCGTGAACGAGCCCGAACCACGCCGCCCGCTCCACCACGGCGAGCCGTGCCCGCAGGCGGATCGCCACCGCCTTGTCCGGATCGATCCCGTTCTCGCTCATGGCCTGTCCTCTCCATCCTGCTCCGAGAGCCGTGCGATCAGGCCCTGAAGCTGTCCCGGCACCGGCTCGGTCGCCGAACGCGCGTAGAGCACGCGCAGTTGCCGCCCGATCTCCGCGAGGCTCATGGAACCCTTGGCGATCACCCGGTCGGCCTGCCGGTTCAGGCTCTCCTTCTCGGCGTGGGTGATCTCCTTGGCGGTGAGCACCACCACCGGCACGTCGCCGTCGGGCCTCGCGCGCAGGGCCCGCAGGAAGCCGAACCCGTCCATCTCGGGCATCATCAGGTCGAGGAGGATCAGGCTCGGCCGCGCCTGGCTGACCCGCTCCAGGGCGATCCGGCCGTTCTCCGCCTCGTCCACGGTCCAGCCCTCTCGGCCCAGCGACCGGCGCAGGCGCTCGCGGGCATCGGCGTCGTCGTCGACCACGAGGACGCGCGCCTCGTCCGGCGCCTCCGGCCGGTAGCGCTCCATCAGGCCCTTGAGCCGGTCCCAGTCGATCGGTTTGACGAAGTAGTCGGTGGCGCCGAGCGCCTGGCCGAGGCCCTGCTCGGCCACCACCGAGGTCATAATCACCGGGGTCCCGGCCAGCTCAGGGTCGTTGCGCACCGCGTGCAGCACCGCCCAGCCGTCCATCCGCGGCATCTCGACGTCGAGCAGGATCGCCCGCGGCCGCAGCGCCCGGGCGAGCGTCAGGCCCGCGCGCCCGTCATTGGCGCTGCGGACGTGGAAGCCCTCCCGTTCCAGGAAGCGCTGGAGCAGCTCCCGGGCGGCCGGGTCGTCGTCGACCAGCAGCACCGTCTCGTGCTCCTCGTGCGGCTCCACCGGGGTGTGGGGCTCGGCCTCGGTCGGCGGTGCATCCTCGGGCTGCAGGATCGCGGGCAGGCGGATCGTGAAGGTCGCCCCCGCCCCCGGTGTGCTGGCGACGCTGATGTCGCCGCCCATCGTCCGGCAGAACGCCCGGGTGATGGCGAGCCCGAGACCCGTGCCGCCGAACTGTCGCGTGGTCGAGTCGTCGGCCTGGACGAAGCGCTCGAACAGGCGCCCGATCTGTTCCTCGCTCAGGCCGATGCCCGTGTCGCTGACCGCGAAGGACAGCCAGTCCGCCCCCGACTCCCGGTGACGGCGCACCGTCAGGGTGATGGTCCCCGTCTCGGTGAACTTGGCGGCGTTGCCGATCAGGTTCAGGAGGCACTGGCGGATCTTGGTCTGGTCCTGGTGCATGGAGCCGAGCTCGGCGCCGTCCCCCGCGCCCGTATCGAGCACGAAGCGGTTGCCCTTCTTCTCCACCAGGGAGCCGGTGGAGTCGGAGACGTCCCGGAGCAGCTCCGTCACCGGGAAGGTCTCGGCCGAGGCGGTCATGCGGCCGGCCTCGATCTTCGAGATGTCGAGGACGTCGTTGATCAGCGACAGCAGGTGGCGCGCGGCCGCCTCGATCTTGCGCAGGTCGGGCAGGAGGGCCGCCTGGCCGATATCCTCAAGCTCCTCGCCGAGCATCTCGGAATAGCCGATCACCGCCGAAAGGGGCGTGCGCAGCTCGTGGCTCATGTTGGCGATGAACTGGCTCTTCGCCCGGTTCGCCGCCTCGGCGGCCTGCCGCGCGCGCTCCACCGCCTCCTCGGCCTCCTTGCGATCCGTGACGTCGATGCAGGTGCCGACCCATTCCCGCAGGGTCCTGTCCTCGGCGAGAACCGGCACGCCGCGCACCTCCATGGCCCGCCAGGCCCCGTCGAAGCGGCGCAACCGGTACTCGACCTCGTAGATCTGGCGCGCCTCCACGCAGGCCGCCCAGGCATCGGCGGCGTGGCCCCGATCGTCGGGATGGACGGCGTCCAGCCAGCCCCAGCCCTGGTAGGCCTCCTCGCTCTGCCCGGTATAGGTGCTCCAGCGGACCTGCGGCGGCGTCAGCTCGCCGGCCGCATTGGTGTTCCAGATCACCGCCGCCGAGGCGTCCACCAGCGCCCGGAAGCGCTGCTCGGAGTGGCGCAGGCGCTCCTCGACCGCCCGGCGGCCGGTGATGTCGGTGTTGGTCCCGTACCAGCGCAGGATCTGTCCGTCCGGGTCCCGGTGCGGCATCGCCTTCGACAGGAACCAGCGATAGGTGCCGTCCTGCGCGCGCAGCGGAACGTGTCCTCCCAGGAGCGCCCCAGGGTGACCGCGGCCCGGTAGCGCTCGGTCACCGCATCGACGTGATCCGGGTGATGGACGGACCGCCAGCCCCAGCCCTGCATCCTGTCGAAGGACGTGCCGGTATAGTCGTACCAGCGCTGATTGTACCAGATGATGGTGCCGTCGGCCTCTGCGATCCAGGCGAGCTGCGGCAGCGTCTCGGCGAGGTTGCGGTAATCGGCCTCCGTGACGGCCTCCCGGCCGCCCTCAGTCTCGCTCATCGACCCGACGCTGTCCCGCCATCCGCCCCGAGGCGGCTTTCCGGTATTCCTTATACACGCATCGCGTCCGGATCCGACCGTCCGGGAGCGGGTGCCGGCGTCCTGCGGATCCGCAGGGCGTCCACCGTGTAGAGCGCGAGCGCCGCCCAGATCAGCGCGAGCATCAGCGCCCGGTGCGGCGCGACGTGCTCGCCGTAGACGAGGACGCTCAGGAGGAGCAGGCAGGTCGGCGCCACGTATTGCAGCAGGCCGAGGGTCGTGAGCCGCAAACGCACAGCCGCGGCGGCGAACCAGATGAGCGGCAGCGCGGTGGTCACGCCCGTGAGCATCAGGAGGGCGCGATCCCCCGGCGCGGCCGGCAGGAACGGCTCGGGCGAGAGGACGAGCCAGACGACCGCGGCGGGCAGGAGCAGGAGCGTCTCGGCCAGGAACCCGACCAGCGCGTCGACCCCGACGATCTTCCGGGCGAGCCCGTAGAGCGCGAAACTCACCGCCAGCGACAGCGACATCAGGGGCAGCTCCCCGGCCCACACCACCGCGACGGCGACGCCCGTCGCGGCGATGCCGATCGCGACGGCCTGCGCCGGACGCAGCCGCTCGCCCAGCACCACCCGCCCGAACGCCACGCTGACCAGGGGGTTGATATAGTAGCCGAGGCTCGCGTCCAGCAGGTGTCCGCTGCTGACCGCGTAGAGGTAGAGCAGCCAGTTTACGCCGATCATCCCGGCCGAGAGCAGCAGCAGGGCATGCCGTGGCCGGAGGGGCAGCGGCAGGTTCAGGCGGTGGCGCGCCGCGAGGATCAGCGCGAGTGCCCCGGCGAACAGGCTCGACCAGACGATCCGCTCGGCCAGGATATGGTAGGGCGTGTAGGCCCCGAGCATCCGGAAATGCACCGGGACCAGCAGGCCCCAGCTCAGATAGGCGGCGAGCGCGTAGACGAGGCCCACGGAGTCCTCCGGGTCGGCCCGGTTGGGCGGCCGGGTCCGCGGGCTTTAGCCTGGGCGCGCAGCCCCGGTCAGGGGGTGGCGCGCAGGGCTGCCATCCGGAGCTCGCGGTCGAGGGGTCACGCCGCCCGGATCGTGGCGAGGAAGTGCCCTACCTCGCCGCCGAGGTCCGCGGATTGCCGGGCCAGCGCGGCGGCGCAGGCCTGCACCTGATCGGCGGCCGTCCCGGTCTCCCCGGCAGAGGCGGCAACGGACGCCATGGTGGCGGTCACCGCGCGTGTCCCGGCGGAGGCCTGCATGACGGCGCGGGCGATCTCCTGGGTGGCCGCCTCCTGCTCCGCCACCGAAGCCGCGACTCTGGCGGCGACCGCGTCGATCTCGCGGATCCGTGCGGAGATCGCGGCGATCACCGCGACCGCCTGATCGGTCACGCTCTGGATGCGGCCGATCTGTCCCGCGACGTCCCCCGTCGCCCGGGCCGCCTGCGCGGCGAGATCCTTGACCTCGCTCGCCACGATCGCGAACCCCCGACCCGCCTCTCCGGCGCGCGCCGCCTCGATGGTGGCGTTGAGCGCCAGCAGGTTGGTCTGGGCCGCAATGGCCCCGATCATCTCCACCACCGCACCGACCTTGGCGGCGGCGGCGTTGAGATCCCGCACGAGGGTTGCGGTCCGATCCGCTTCGACGACGGCGTTCTGAGCGAGGACGGCCGAGCCGCCGATCTGCCGGCCGATCTCCGCCACGGTGCTTTCGAGCTCCTCCGCGGCGGCCGCCACCGTGTCGACGTCGCGGGCGGCCGTCCCGGCGGCGCCGGCGACCGCCGTGGATTAGTCGACGGTCCGCGACGCCGTGACGGTCAGGGTTCCGGCGGTGGTCTGCAGGGCGGCGATCGCCTCCGAAACCAGGCCGATGATGCGCCCCACCGTCAGCTCGAAGCCCTCGGCGAGTTGCAGCAGGGTCCGGCTGCGGTCGGCGGCGGCGTCCTCGGCCTGACGCCGCGTGGTCTCCGCCTGCTCGGCGGCCTTCCGCGCGACGAGTGCCTTGATGCCCGCGACGGCGTTCCCGATGGCACCGATCTCATCGCTGCGCTGCGCGTCCGGGACCTCCGCGTCGAGCTGCCCAGCCGACATGGCTTTTAGAGCTTTCGTCAGCCTGCCGAGGGGACGGGCGACGCCGACATGCACCACCAGGACGCCGATCAGGATACTGGCGGCGATGCCGCCCGCCGACAGGCCGATCGCCCACGACACGGTCGTGCGGGTGTCCGCGCTCAGCGCCGCGGACCCCGTGCGGATCGACGTGTTCAGATCGGCCGCAAAGGCGTCGAGGGCCGCGAACAGCGTTTTCTGGAGCGGATCCACCTTCCTGTGCGCGAGCGTCAGGGCCTGGGCGCTCATGCCCTTCCTGGCCAGGGCGCACATCTCACCGGTGAGTTCGGCGTAGGTGCCCAGGAGGATCGCGATCCGGTCGGTCCGAGCGTCGAAAGTCGGGGCGTTCCGGCGGACGCCGTCGAGGAGGCGCGTGGCTTCGGCCGGGAGGGGTTCGAACGCGGCGCCGATGCGGTCCGACTCGTCCGGATCGGCCTCGCCGAGGGTACGGAAGGCCACGTAGCTCATCTGATAGACCACGCGCCCGAGGCGTGCCGCCATCGTGGCCGCCGTGGCATCGTGGCCGAGATAGACGCTGTAGGCCGTATCGGCCGCGGTCATCCGTTCGGAGATGTACCCAAGAAAACCGAGCGCATTCACCGCGATGAAGGCGAACGCGAACGCGATCTTGGCGGCAATGGGAAACTTGAAGGGCCGACGCACTGGCTAAAGCTCCGCGCTGGCCGCTGCTTATGTGCCGGTCGGTTATGAAGTCGACTGTGAGTGCGGGTCTTGGGACGGATCGGACGATGAATGGGACGGTCGCGCAAGCTTTCATCCAGGACGTGTGGATTAAAATTGCATTCAACCGTCGACGCGTCGAATCGCGCGGCGTTTTGAACGGTCGGCCGACAGCGGGCCGGCGGGCGACCGCGCGCGCGGTCTTCCCCCGCGGTGCGCCGTCGGCTCCGTGATCAGGGGGCCAGCCAGCCGCCCTGCCACGTGGATCCGTTTCGACGCCAGGCGGCGCGCCGGTGGCCGCGGCGGTCGAGGTAGAGGAAATCCAGGCGCTCCACCCGGACCAGCACGGCGGCGAAGTGCGGCCGTCCCAGCGCGCCGGCCGCGGCCTCGTCCGGCAGGGCGTAGGCGCCCCCGCCGGCAGGGCCGTGCCCGGGCCGGGTTCGCTCCCGTAGCAGACCCGGCTCATCGACCGGGACCCGGCCCAGGCCGCCTCGGCCACCGCGTCGTCGACGTGGAGCGCGGCGCGCCCCTCGATGCGGATCTGGATCTTCGTCGTCTCGTCGTAGGCCGTGAGCGCGCAGGCCGGGTTCGCCAGGATCTCGGCCGCCTTGTCGGAGCGGCGGTCGCAGTGAAACCGGAGGGTTCCGGCGGTGCGGTCGGCGTCGCGCAGCACCACCGTGCGCAGCCGCGGGCCGCCCCCGCGCCGAGCGTCGCCACTGTCGGCAGGTGAAACCCGCTGCGGCCGTGCGCGGCGCCGTCCGCCAGCAGGCCCCACAGCGCCTCGAACGTGGCGTCCAGGTCGTCGTAGTAGGCGGGCAGCGGCGCGCGGCTCATGGGCGACCGCGCTTGCGCTGCCGCTCGCGGAAGATCAGCGCGAGGTTGCGCAGGTAGATGCCGGTGGAGAGCCCCTGGCCGATGATGATCACCGGCTCGCGGCGCACGAATCCGTAGACGAGGGTCATCAGGCCGCCGAGGATCGACAGGAACCAGAACGACAGCGGGATCACGCTCCGCCCGGCCCGCTCGCTGGCGATCCATTGCAGGATGAAGCGCGAGCCGAACACCACCTGGGCGACGATGCCGAAGACCAGCCAGAAGTCGAGCCGGGTGACGAACACATCGTAGAAATAGGCCGGCAGATCGTGGGCGAGCTGGATCAGCATCCGACGTCCTGGTCTGCCGGCGCGCCGGCCGGGAGGGCGACCTCCTCCGGCCGCGGATCGGCGCGCTTGCGCCGGATCAGCCACCAGACCCCGGCGAGATCGAGGAGCCCGACCCATAGCCGGTCGAACAGGCCGTACTTCGAGACGCCCGTGAGCCGCGGCCGGTCGACCACGTCGCGGTGGACCACGGAGAAGCCCTCCCGGGCCACCAGGGCCGGCATGAACCGGTGGAGGGCGTCGAAATAGGGCAGCCGAAGATACAGGCGCGCCGGAAGACCTTGAGACCGCAGCCGGTGTCGCGGGTCGCGTCGTTCAGGATCCGCCCGCGGACGCCGTTGGCGATGCGCGACTGGAGCATCTTGAAGCGCCCGTCCTTGCGCCCGCGCCGCTGGCCCTGGGCGAGGCCCGCATCGGGACCCGCGGCCTCCAGGGCTGCCAGGAGGGCGGGGATGAAGGCCGGATCGTTCTGGCCGTCGCCGTCGAGGGTCGCCACGACGGGGCCGCGGGCGGCCAGGACGCCGCTGCGCACCGCCGCCGACTGACCGCCGCTCCGGGCATGGTGCAGGATCCTCAGCCAGGGCCGTCCCGCCCCGGCCGCCGCCAGGGCCGCCCGCGTCCCGTCGGTGGACGCGTCATCCACGTAGATCAGTTCGAAGGCGAGGCCCGCGCAGGCGGCCTCGATCTCGGCCACCAGTGGTGCGATGTTGCCGGCCTCGTTCTTCACGGGCACGACGATGCTGAGATGCGGGGCGTCGCTCACGGGGTCACCGCGTAGGCCGTCACGAAGACCCGGCGGCCGGTGTTGAGGTTGAAGCCGTCGACTTCCGCCAGCGGCGCGGGTGCGCTGCGCCCCACGGGCCAGGCCGCATTGAAGGTATCGCGGTCGCGGGATTCCACGAACAGCAGCCGGCAGCCGCCGCCTTCCAGGAAGGACCGGGCGGCGGCGCCGTCCGGAGGCAGGGCGAGGTCGGTGCCGACGAGGAAGACGAGGCTCGGCTCCCGGTAGCCGAGGCTCGCAACCTGCGGGTCCGCGCAGGGCATCCGGTCGCGCAGGGCCGCGAGCCGCGGCGAGACCTTCAGGGCGGGCAGCGACAGCTGCGCCACGCCCAGGACCGCCGGCCCGAGCAGGACGGAGGCCGCCAACCCGAGCACGAGGGCGCCCTCGGCCGAGCCCTGCGCGAAGGCGCGCCAGGCCAGCGCCGCGACCGCGCAGGCGGCGGCGAGCAGCGGCAGCGCCGGCCACGGGATGGTGTGGGCGTCGAGCCGCCAGCCCGCGAGGCACAGGCCGAGCGTGAGGGCCACCGGGATCGCCGGCACCAGCAGGGCCGTCAGGCGTGCGCCCCGCAGGCGCGGGTCCAGCGCCCCCGGGTCATCGCCAGCACGGTGAGGATCGCGAGCCACGGCATCAGCGGCAGGACGTAGTGCGGCAGCTTGGTCGGCACCGCCTCGAGGATCAGCCACGCCGGCAGCACGGCGGCGATCAGGAAGGCGACGGCGGGCTCCCGCCGCGCGCGCCACGCGAAGGGCAGGCTCATGGCCGCGAAGGCGGCCCCCGGCCAGAAGGTGGCGAACACGGTGAGCGCGTAGGCGCCGGGGGGCGCCCAGTGGCGCTCGGCGCCGCCGCCGACCTTGGCCAGCATGTCGTGCCCGACCGCCTCGGTGTAGAAGGCGCCGCCGCTCTTCCACGCGATCGCCGCGAACCAGGGGGCGACCGCCAGGAGCGTCAGGGCGAGGCCCGGCAGCGGCCGCAGGGCGCCGAGCCAGCGGCCGGACCGGGCCACGACCGACAGGCCGAGCGCCGGCAGCGCCACGAAGAGCGGCACCATCGGCCCCTTCACCAGGATGCCCGCCGCCATCCCGAGCCAGAACGCCGCGACGGTCGGCCCGGATACGGGCTTGCCGTCGCGCCGCGCCAGCCAGGTGCGGGCGAGCGCGGCGAGGCTCGCGGTGGCGCAGGCGACGAGCAGCGCGTCGGTCTTGGCGAGGTGCGCTTCGGCCGAGAGCATCAGGCAGGCGCCGTAGAGGGCGGCGGCCAGCAGCGCCCCCGGCGGGGCAGGAACGCCAGCGCGGCCCAATAGGCGAGCACCACCGAGGCGGTGGCGCCGATGAGGGACGGTATCCGGTACAGGGCGATCTGTGTGCGGGCGCCCGGCACGCCCAGCGCCTCGCCGGCCGCCACCGCGGCGGCCTGCGCCCAGTAGATCCCCACCGGCTTCTTGTGCCGCGCCTCGCCCTGGAAGCGGATGTCCACGAGGTCGCCCGTCTCCAGCATCTGCTTCGACGCCTGGGCGAAGCGCGGCTCGTCCCGGTCCATCGGCTGGAGCGAGATCTGGCCCGGCAGGAACAGGATCAGGCACAGGGCCAGCAGGGCCGCCACGGCGCGGCCGTGGGTGAGGCTCAGCGCGTCGAGCCCGCGGCCGATCCGGTCGACTGGTGCGAGGCGCGGGGCGCCGCCGGCGGAGAGGCTCGTGATCATGCCGGGCCGGTCAATCAGGATCGGGCGGACAGGTCAAATCCGTTCCCGCCCGACTAGGTCGGCTCAGGCGGCGAGCAGCGGGCGCAGGTCGCGCATGTCGGCGAGCGTCTCCAGCGTGTTGACCCGTGCGATCAGGCGCTCGGTCGCCTCCGGACCGAGCACCGGCGCCATGAGGTCCCGCGCCTTGGCGTTGACGGCCTCGGTGGTCAGGGGTTCTCCCGTGTGCCGGGCGGATGCCGGGTGTGATGCTCCACGATCCGCCCGTCCGCGAGGGTGATCGTCACCACGGCGCCGCGCGGGGCGGCGGGGTCCATCAGGGCCGGATCGCCAACCAGCTCGACCTTGGCCTTCTGGGCGGCGATCACGGGATCGTGCATCAGACCGGCATCGTGGCTGTCGGCGAAGGAGACGGCGCCTTTCACCAGCGCCAGCGCCACGAGGTGCTGGCAACTCACGTCCGGCATGGCGCTCGACCCGACGATGCCGACCGCGTCGGTGGGCACCCTCACTTGGATGTGCCGCACGGTCTCCGGCGTCAGGCCGTACTGCCGGCGCAGGGTCAGTGTCGCGTCGAGGGGGACTGGATCGGGTAACCGACCGAGAAGGTCTTGATCGCCGTCTCGGTGACGAAGAAACGGCTGCCCAGCCCCTCCAGCATCAGCTCGGGCTTAGGCGCGGTGGAGAGCGCGTTGAGCAGGTTGTGGCGGCCGTCGAGAACGTCGGAGACGCCGGTCAGGCCCGCTTCCACCATCCCGACCGCCGTCACCCCGTTGCGCGCGCCCATGCCGGCGAAGTCGAACGCCTTCTCGACATGGTCCTCGTCGCGCACCCAACTCCACAGGCCGGAGACCTGCTGGGCCGCGTAGGAGAGGGCGAAACGCATGCCCCGCTCGTCGAGGCGGGCCAGGGCCGCGGCGGCGCCGAGCGCTCCGAAGGTCGAGCTCGTGCCTTCGGCGCTGCGATGCGTGCCGCGGACGAGGTCGGGACCCAGGGCCAGCAGCAGGCGGCAGCACAGATCGTAGCCGAGCGCCACCGCCCGGACGAACTCGGCGCCGGAATTGCCGTGCCGTTCGGCGAGCGCCAGGGCCGCCGGGACCGTGGCGCAGCCGGGATGGGCCTTGGTCACTGGCTCGAAATCGTCGGTCTCGTCCGCGTGGGCGCACATGGCGTTGGCGAGCGCCGCGTTGACCGTGGTGGTCCGGAAGCCGGATGCGACGACCCCCGCCTGATCGGCGCCGCCGAGAGTCCGGACGTAGGCCAGCGCCATCTCGCCCGGCCGCATCCGAGCCCCCGAGACCATGGCGGCCAGGGTGTCGAGGATGCGGTGCTTGCAGGCGATCAGGACTTCCGGGGGCAGTTCCTGCGCCCGGGCGGCCGCCATGTAGCGTGCGAGGCGGCCGGTCACGTCCGCCTCCGCGGCCGCCGCCGGGAGGGCGGCCGCCAGGGTGAGGGCGCCGGCGCCCTGGATGAGTCCCCGCCGGGTCGGCGAGCTCACGTGGCGGCCCGCAGGCGCGCGAAGCCGGCATCGAGGTCGGCCTTGAGGTCGGCGGTGTCCTCGAGTCCGATATGGAAGCGCAGGGCCGGCCCGCCGGGCGCCCACTGCGTGGCGGTCCGGTAGCCGGCGCAGTCGAACGGGATCACAAGGCTTTCGAAGCCGCCCCACGAGAAACCCATCCCGAACAGCTCCAGGCCGTCCAGCATGGCGGCCACCGCCGCCTCGGGCACCGGCTTGAGGATCACGCCGAACAGCCCGGAGGCGCCGGAGAAGTCCCGCTTCCAGATGGCGTGCCCGGGATCGTCCGGCAGGCCGGGATGCAGGACGCGCAGGACCTCGGGGCGGGCCTGGAGCCAGCGCGCCATCTCCAGCCCGGCGCGGCCGTGCTCGCGCAGCCTCAGGGTCATGGTGCGCATGCCGCGGAGCGCCAGGAAGATGTCCTCCGCCCCGGCGCACATGGCGAAGTGGTCGAAGGTGCGGCGCACGGCCGGGAAGTACTGGGCGTTGGCGGAAGTCAGGCCGATCAGCAGATCCGAGCCGCCGCTCAGGTACTTGGTCCCGGCCTCCACGGCGATGTCGACCCCGCGCGCGTGCGGCGGGAACAGCAGCGGTGTTGCCCAGGTGTTGTCCATGATCACGCAGGCCCCGTGCGCGTGCGCCACCGCGGCGATGGCCGGGATGTCCTGCATCTCGAAGCTCTGCGAGCCCGGCGCCTCGACCAGGACGGCCTTGGTGTTCGGCCGCATCAGGGTGGCGATGTCGGACCCGATGATCGGGTCGTAGTAGGTGACCTCGACGCCGAAGCGCGCCAGTACGCCGTCGCAGAACTGGCGGGTCGGCCGGTAGGCGGAATCGGTGACGAGGAGGTGGTCGCCCGCCGAGACGGCGGCCATCAGCGCGACGGTGAGCGCCGCGAGCCCCGAGGGGGTGACGACGGTGCCGGCGGCACCGGCGAGTTCCGTCCAGGCTCCGGTCAGGGCGTCCATCGTGGGCGTGGCCGAGGTGCCGTAATTGTAGCGCCCGCGCCGGTGCTTGATGGCGTCGTAGGTCGGGTAGAGGACGGTGGAGCCGCGGTAGATCGGCGTGTTGACGAAGCCGTGCTGGGCGCCCGGATCGCGGCCCGCATGGACGAGGCGCGTCGCGGGCGCGAAGGTCTGCTTGGACTCGGGCGAGGGCTTCAGGGACATCGGGGCTCGGCGATCGCGTTGCGCTGCGGGGCACGAAGCGCGCCGCGCCCGGCGAGGTCAAGCCGGACGTGCCGATCCATGGCCCGGCGGACGTGTCTTGTCCGCGGTCACGGCGTCTCGCGGGGATCGCAGGCCACCACCCAGGCGGCGCACGCCTCGGACCCGTCCCGATAGGGGCATTCGCTCGCGGGCTTGGCGTAGAGGCGGGCGTTGCGGCCCCGGAAAAAGGGCTGTCGCTCGCGATGGCCTGGACGTCGGTCAATATCGCCGACCGAAGACTTGGAGTGGGGCTTCGTTAACGGCCGCGCCGTACATCTGTTGCCGTCTCAAGTCGCGTCCCGGGTCGTTGCGTGCGTATCCTGCGTTCCCTCCTCGGCGCCGTCCTCGTCCTCGTGTCGACGGCGACCGTCGCCCTCGTCAGCGCGGACCGGCTCGCGCATCTGGCGCCGGCACCGATGGTGCGCGCGGCTCAAGCCGAGCCGTCGGCCACCGGGTCGCTTCCGGCTCCGGTCAAGGCCGCCCCGGCGGCGAAGCCGGCCGTGCCGAGCATCCCGAACGGGTTCGACACCGAGCGGCTGAACGCCCTGATGCGCGGCGACCCGATCCTGCCGCGCCGCTGAGCGCCGGTCCGGACAGGTCTTCCGACTCCCCTGACCGAATCCCGAGGTCCGCGGCGCAGGTGCGGCCTCGAAGGTGCCCTCCGGACGCCTCCGCGATCCCTGACGCTCGCCGTCGAGGCGCGCTGCGCGCGCCTCCCCGTCCTACCGCGCGGTCCGGAAGACCTGCAGGTCGAGGTCGCGCACCTTCTTGCGCAGGGTGTTGCGGTTCACCCCGAGAAGTTCCGCCGCGCGGATCTGGTTGCCGCGGGTGGCGGCCAGCGCCGCGCCGATCAGCGGACCTTCGATCTCGCGCAGGATGCGGTGATACAGCCCCGGGGGCGGTAACGTGTCCCGATAGCCTGAAAAATAATCCGAGAGGTGGCGCTCCACCGCGCTCGACAGGCTCTCCGATTCGCCACCGCCCTTGCGGGCGGCGCCGTTGGCGGCCGGGGTGGACGGTGTCGCGAGGGGCAGGGTGTCGAGTTCGGCCTCGATCACCGGCCCGGTGATCGTCTCCTGCGGATAGAGGGCGGCCAGGCGCCGGACGAGGTTCTCGAGTTCCCGGACGTTGCCGGGCCAGCGGTAGCGCTTGAGCCGCTCCATGGCGTCGCCGTCGAGGGTCTTGCGGGTGAGACCCTCGCGCTCGACCAGGACGAAGAAGTGGCGGATGAGGTCCGGCACGTCCTCGGAGCGCTCGCGCAGGGCCGGCAGCCGCAGCGGCACGACGTTGAGGCGGAAGAACAGGTCCTCGCGGAAGATTCCCTGCTGGATCGAGACCCGCAGATCTTTGTTGGTCGCCGCGATGATCCGGACGTTGGTGCGGATCGGGACGCGCCCGCCCACCGTCGTGTACTCGCCCTGCTGGAGCACGCGCAGCAGGCGCGTCTGCGCCTCCATGGGCATGTCGCCGATCTCGTCGAGGAACAGCGTGCCGCCCTCGGCCTGCTCGAACCGGCCGGCGGACCGCTGGAGCGCCCCCGTGAAGGCCCCCTTCTCGTGGCCGAACAGCTCGGACTCGATCAGGTCGCGCGGGATCGCCGCCATGTTGACCGGCACGAACGGGCCGGTGCGGCGGCGGCCGTAATCGTGCAGCGCCCGGGCGACGAGTTCCTTGCCGGTGCCGGACTCGCCGGTGATCATCACGGTGAGGTCGGTGGGCATCAGCCGGGCGAGCGCCCGGTAGATCTCCTGCATGGCGGGCGAGCGCCCGACCAGCGGGATGTCCTCGTTCTCGGGGGGCGCCCCGGCGGGGCGGTGCCGCGGGGCCGCGAGAGCGCCCGGCCGACGATGGCGATCAGCTCCTTCAGGTCGAAGGGTTTCGGCAGGTACTCGTAGGCGCCCCGCTCCGAGGCGCGGATCGCCGTCATAAAGGTGTTCTGCGCGCTCATCACGATGATCGGCAGCTCCGGCCGCACCCGCTTGATGCGCGGGAGCAGGTCGAACACGTTCTCGTCGGGCATCACCACGTCGGTGATGACGAGATCGCCCTCCCCCTGCGCGACCCAGCGCCAGAGGGTCGCGCAATTGCCCGTCGAGCGGACCTCGTAGCCCGCCCGTGACAGCGCTTGGTTGAGCACGGTGCGGATGGCGGCGTCGTCGTCGGCGACGATGATGTGGCCGTTCGGCATGACTCTCTACTCAGACCTCCGACGGGGGGCCGGATACGGGGATCGACATCACGGATCGACCGCCGATTCGCGCCCGTCCCGGGCACTCGACATCGGCAGAAGGATGCGAAACGTCGTGCGGCGGGGGCGGGATCGCACTCGACGATGCCGCCGTGGTCGCCGACGATCTTGGCCACCAATGCAAGACCGAGGCCGGATCCCTGCGCCTTGGTGGTGACGAAGGGATCGAACAGGTCCGGAAGCAGGTCGGCCGAGATGCCGGGGCCGTTGTCGCGGATCGCCACCTCGATCGGCAGGCTGACCCGCTCGCGGGAGCCGGGCACCTGCAGGCGCAGGCCGGTGCGGAAGGCGGTCGACAGGGTGATCTCGCCCTCGACCGCGTCCGGGCCGATCGCCTCGGCGGCGTTCTTCACGAGGTTGAGGATCACCTGGATCAACTGATCGCGGTTGCCCAGGACCGGCGGCAGCGACGGATCGTACGTCTCGACGAAGCGGATATGCCGCGCGAAGCCCGACTGCGCCGAGCGCTTCACCTGGTCGAGCACCCCGTGGACGTTGACGGCGCCCCGGTCCGAGGGCCGTTCGTCGCCGAACAGCTCCATGCGCTCGACGATGCGCACGATCCGGTCGGATTCGTCGCAGATCAGCTGAGTGAGCAGGCGGTCCTCCTCGGCACCGGTGCTCTCCAGAAGCTGCGCGGCGCCGCGGATGCCGGCGAGGGGTTCTTGATCTCGTGGGCCAGCATCGCGCCGAGCGCCACCATCGAGCGCGCGGCGCCGCGGTGGGTGAGCTGGCGGTTCATCTTGTCGGCGATGGTCCGTTCCTGGAGCATCATCACCACGGCGTCGTCGTCGTCGCCGAGCAGGGTCGCGAACACGTCGACGCTGCGCTCCAGCCCGAGCCGCGGCTGGGTCAGCTCCACCCGGTACTCGCTGACGCTGGCCCGCCGCCGCCGCACCTCGGTGACCAGGGCGATGATCGGCGAGGCGAACGGGATGATGTCGCGCAGGCGGCGGCGCAGCATCAGGCGCGCCGAATAGTCGAAGAACGCCTCCGCGGCATGGTTGCAGCGGAGGATGCGCTCGTCGCCGCCGATGGTCAGGACCGGCAGCGGCAGGGCGTTGAGCACGGCCTCGGCGGCCGAGTCGCGCCGGCTCCCGGGATCCTTCGGGACGGGTTCGTCGCTCACGCCGCCTCCCGGACCGGGTTCGCCGCGCCCGCGAAGGCCCGGATCAGTAGGGCGAGCGCGGTCTCCGGATCGGTGGTCGTGAGGAGCGCCGAACGCTCGGCCGGATCCAGCGCACCGCCGGTCTCGGCGTAGGCGGCGAGGTGCTTGCGCGCGTGGCGCACCCCCATGTCGCGGCCATAGAGGGACAGGAGACCGGCATAGTGCTCGGCGGCGAGGGCGGCCTGTTCGGTCCGGGACGGCGGTGCGGCCGGCCGGCCGGCCAGGGCCGCCGCCAACTGCCCGACGAGCCAGGGACGGCCGGTCGCGGCCCGGCCGATCATCACCCCGGCCGCCCCGGATGCCGCGAGGCAGGCCCGGGCGCTCTCGCTGTCGGTCACGTCGCCGTTGGCGATCACCGGGATCGACACCGCCGCGACGACTGGCCGGATCGCTGCCCAGTCGGCGCGGCCCTTGTAGAATTGCTGCCGGGTCCGCCCATGGACCGTGACGGCGTTCAGGCCCAGGCGCTCGGCGCGGGCGGCGAGGTCGGCTGCGTTGCGGCTCGCGTCGTCCCAGCCGAGGCGCATCTTGACGGTGACCGGCACGGAGACCGCTCCACGAACCGCGGCGAGCAGGCGCTCCGCATGGTCGAGGTCCCGCATCAGGGCCGAGCCCGAGGCGATGCCGGTGACGATCTTGGCCGGGCAGCCCATGTTGACGTCGATCACGTCGGCGCCGCCGGCCTCCGCGAGCCGGGCGGCCTCGGCCATGGGCTGCGCCTCGCAGCCGGCCAGCTGGACCACGTGCAGGTCGACGCCCGCCCCTCGGCGCGCAGGGTCGCCTCGCCGGAACCCCGGGTAAATTCGCGGGCCGCCACCATCTCGGACACCACCGCGTCGGCTCCGCAGCGTCGGGCGATCCGGCGCATGTGCAGGTCGGTGACGCCGGACAGGGGCGCCAGCAGGCAGAGCGGAGCGGGTGGTGCCGCTCCATCAGCCTGTCCGATCCGGCGCAGCGCGCTCAAATAATGATCAGTCGTCATTCTGCACAACAATGAGGCAAGGACGGTCCGCTGGCAAGCGGGGCCGCGCGTTGATTTCGGCCCCTCCCCCGCTTAAACGACGGGCAACTCCCGCGGCAGGGTCCCGGCGGCACCGCTGTTCCGCGCGCCGGCCGCCGCTCCGCTCCTCAGGCCCTCACGAGATTCGTCGCCCATGTCCGCCACCGGCACGCCAGCCACCGGACCCGCCAGCGCGGGAACCGGCGTCGCCGCGGTGGTGGTGGCGGCGGGCCGCGGCATCCGCATCGGCGGCGGCACGCCCAAACAGTATCGCCGGGTCGGCGGACAGGCGGTCCTGACCCGCACTCTGGCGGCCTTGGCCGCGGATGCCGCGATCGCGCGGATCCAGCCGGTGATCGCCGCCGACGCGGCGGATTTCTTCCGCAGCTGCCTCGAGGAACTCGCGCCCGCGATCCGCGCCAAGATCACGCAGCCGGTCGAGGGCGGTGCGACCCGCCAGCTCTCCGTGCGCGCCGGTCTCGAGGCCCTGGCGGCCGGCGCGGCGCCCGAGATCGTCCTGGTCCACGACGCGGCCCGTCCCTACGTGGACGCCGCACTGATCGCCCGCGCGATCGCGGCGGGGCGCGACCACGGCGCGGCCGTACCCGGCGTGCCGGTGACCGACACGGTCAAGCGCGTCGTCGACATCGCGCCCGGAATCGGCCGGGTGCATGAGACGCCGCCCCGGGAGCACCTGCGCGCGGTCCAGACGCCCCAGGCCTTCGTGTTCGGCCCGCTGCTCGGCGCCCACCGGGACGCCGCCGCGCAGGGTCTCGACGGCTTCACCGACGACGGCGCGCTCGCCGAATGGGCCGGGCTGCCGGTGGTGGTGTTCGCGGGTGACGTCGCCAATCGCAAGATCACCCAGCCCGCCGACCTGCTCGAGGCGGACCGCGCCTTCGCGTCGGAGGCCTCTGTAACGCCAGCGCCGGGAGCCCGCGCCATGACCACCTACGTGACCCGCCTCGGCACCGGCTTCGACGTGCATGCCTTCACCACCGGCGACCATGTCTGGCTAGGCGGCGTGAAGATCCCCGCCGACCGCGGCGTCCTCGCCCATTCCGACGGCGACGTGGCGCTGCACGCGCTCACCGACGCCCTGCTCGGCGCCATCGCGGACGGCGACATCGGCACCCATTTCCCACCCTCCGACGAGCGCTGGCGCGGGGCCGCCTCCGACCAGTTCCTGGCCCATGCCTGCGAGCTGGTCCGCGCCCGCGGCGGCCGCATCGACCACCTCGACATCACGGTCCTCGCCGAGGCGCCGCGCATCGGGAAGCACCGCGAGGAGATCCGGGCGCGCATCGCCGCCATCGCGGGCGTGCCGCTCTCGGCGGTCTCCATCAAGGCGACGACCACCGAGAAGCTCGGCTTCGTCGGCCGGGCGGAAGGCCTCGCCGCCCAGGCGGCCGCGACGGTGCGCCTGCCCGAGGAGGACGGCCCTGCCCTCGACGCGCAGGCCGAGACCGCGATGCGGCAGGGCTGAGGGGCTTCGGGTCGAGCGCGATCGAAACAGAACACGTCCGGCTTCCCTCTCCCGTTGCAGGCGTGCCGCTTCTAGCGTCCGCCGGGCGACGCGGGTTCAGGACCGGGCGCGGGTCCCTTCTCCCGTGCGGGAGAGGGACAGTGTGAGGGATCCCGGCCTTCCGGAGCCGCCGCACCGTGAACGCGCGTCGACGGCGTGTTTGATCCGGAGCGTCTTGCCCCTCACCCCAACCCTCTCCCGCACGGGAGAGGGGGCGCATCGCGCTCCGCCTCAGGCCACCCGCACCAGCAGCGCGGTCGCCGCGACGCCCAGGGCCGCCATCGTCAGCAGGATGCCGCCGCCCCGGCAGGCGAACTGGCGCGGCGAGTTCGGGGGCGCGAACATCCCGATCGGATGGAGGATCCGGGCGACCAGCAGGGCGATCAGCAGCGCCCGGACCAGCCCGTGACTGCCGCCGCTCGCCTCGAGCAGGCCGATGACGATCAGGGCCAGCGGCACGTACTCCGCGAAATTCGCGTGCGAGCGGACGCGCTTGAGCACCGTGTCGTCGCCGCCGTCGCCGAACAGCACGTTCTGGGAGACGCGGGCCCCGATCACCCATCCCGAGAGGCCCAGATACACGAGGGCGAGCAGCCCGGCGTAGAAGGCCGTGGTCGCGGGGAAGATCATGGACAGGGTGTCTCCGATGGCGGCCGCCGGTCCTTGAGCCGGGCTCGGCCTTGGGTCACAACACGAGATAGGGCGCGGCCGCCCGGGGAGAGCCCGTTCGCGATGATCGACGACGCCGAGCTTCTCGCCCGGGCCGAGGCTCTGGTGGCGGCCTACGCGGCGGCCGGGCGCAAGATCGCCACGGCCGAGTCCTGCACGGGCGGCCTCGTGGCCGGCCTGCTCACGGCGGTGGCGGGCTCTTCCGCAGTGATGGAGCGCGGCTTCGTCACCTACTCGAACGAGGCCAAGACCGAAGCGATCGGGGTGCCCATGGACCTGATCCACCGGCACGGTGCCGTCAGCGAGGCCGTGGCGCGGGCGATGGCCGACGGGGCGCTGGCCGCATCGCGGGCCTCCGTCGCGGTGGCGATCACCGGTATCGCCGGACCCGGCGGCGGGAGCGCCGACAAGCCGGTCGGGCTGGTGCATTTCGGGCTTGCCCAGCGGGCGGGCGCGACGCGCCATCGGGAGCGGCGCTACGGCGATCTCGGGCGCGCGGGCATCCGCCGGGCGGCCGTCGCCGACGCGGTCGGCCTGCTGGAGGAGGCCCTCGGCGCCTGACTGCGGTACGGGGAGGACGGCCCATGGAGACGATGACGACCCGCCTGTGCATCGTCGGCGGCGGCCCCGCCGGGATGATGGCCGGCCTGCTCTTCGCCCGCGCCGGCATCGACGTCACGGTGCTGGAGAAACACGCGGATTTCCTGCGCGATTTCCGCGGCGACACGATCCACCCGTCGACCCTCGACCTGATGGACGAGCTGGGCTTAACCGAGCGCTTCCGCGCCCTGCCCCAGCGGCGCGTCGAGAGTTTTTCGGGCGTCGTCGACGGGCGCAGCTACCGGGTCGCCGATTTCAGCCGGCTGCCGACCCGAAACCGCTACCTGTCCTTCATGCCACAATGGGATTTTCTGGACTTTCTGGCCGGCGAGGCGAAGCGCCTCCCGGCCTTCCGCCTGCTCCGCCGGACCGAGGCACAGGACCAGATCGCGGTGGAGGGCCGCGTCGCGGGGGTGCGCGCCGAGGGGCCGGACGGCCCGGTCGAGATCCGGTCCGATCTGGTGCTCTGCGCGGATGGTCGGCACTCGCGGATGCGCGACCGCGCGGGCTTCGCGCCCCGGGCCTTCGGCGCGCCGATCGACGTGCTGTGGTTCCGCCTGCCGCGCCGGGATGGGGATCCGGAGGCGGCGGCCGGGCGGTTCGGGCCGGGGCGGATCCTGATCACCCTCGACCGGGGCGACGCGTGGCAATGCGCCTACGTCGTGCCGAAGGGTGGCGACGCTGCGCTCCGGGCCAAGGGCCTGCCGGCCTTCCGGGCGGCGGTGGCGCAGATCGCGCCGTTCCTCGCCGACCGCACCGACGCGATCGCCGACTGGGACGATGTCAAGCTCCTGACCGTCACGGTCGACCGGCTCGACCGCTGGCACCGGCCGGGCCTGCTCTGCATCGGCGACGCCGCGCATGCCATGTCGCCGGTGGGCGGCGTCGGGATCAACCTCGCGATCCAGGACGCAGTGGCGGCGGCCAACCTCCTGGCCGAGCCCCTGCGGGCGGGCCGCGTCACCGAGGCCGACCTGGCCCGGGTCCAGGCGCGTCGGATGTTCCCGGTGCGGGTCACGCAGGCGCTGCAACGGGCGATCCAGTCGCGCGTGATCGCCGCGTCGCTGGCGGCCGACGCGCCGTTCCGCGCGCCGCTCGCCCTGCGGATCCTCGACGCCCTGCCGTCGCTCCAAGTTCTGCCCGCGCGGATGATCGGGATGGGCGTGCGGCCCGAGCACGTGCGCGTGCCGATGCGGGCCTGACGCCGTCCTTGCGAGCGCAGCGAAGCAATCCAGAGCAACGCCAGAGTCGGAGGCGTCCCGCTTCCCTGGGTCGCTTCGCTGCACTTGCGACGACGGCGGCTACGCCCGCGCCCCGTACATCCGGTTCGCCCGCCCTTCGAAGGCGTCGGTGAACTTGCGGAAGGCGCGGTCGAACATCGTACCCATGAGGAGCCCCAGGGTGCGGCTCTTGAACTCGTAGGTGATGAAGAAATCGACGTTGCAGCCGCCGTCGGGACTGTCCTTGAACAACCAGCGATTCTCCAGGTGGCGGAACGGGCCGTCGATGTACTCGGCGACGATCTTCAGGTTCGCCGGATCGAGGCTGACCCGGGTGGTGAAGCGCTCGCGGATCGCCTTGTAGCCCACGCCCATCTCGGCGATCAGCACCTGCCCGCCCTCGGGCGTGTCCTGGCGCCGGATCACCCGCAGGGATTCGCAGAGCGGCAGGAACTCGGGGTAGCGCTCGACGTCGGCCACGAGATCGTACATCTGCTGCGGCGAATGCTTCACCGCGCGGGTGACCCGGAAGGACGGCATGGTCTTCGGATATCCTCAGGCCGAGAGCGCGGGCGACAGTTTTGCCAGGCGCGCCGCCTGGAGTCGCGCGAAGTCCTCGCCCGCATGGTGCGACGAGCGGGTGAGCGGCGTGGCCGAGACCAGCAGGAAGCCCTTGGCGTAGGCGGTGGTTTCGTAGGCCTTGAACTCGTCCGGCGGGACGAAGCGCACGACCTCGTGGTGCTTCTTCGACGGCTGGAGGTACTGGCCGACGGTCAGGAAGTCGACGTCGGCCGAGCGCAGGTCGTCCATGAGCTGGAGCACTTCGTTCCGCTCCTCGCCGAGCCCGACCATGATCCCGGACTTCGTGAAGATCGCCGGGTCGAGCTCCTTCACCCGCTGGAGCAGCCGCACCGAGTGGAAGTAGCGGGCGCCCGGCCGCACCGTGAGGTACTTGGCCGGCACCGTCTCGAGGTTGTGGTTGAACACGTCCGGCTTGGCGGCGACCACGACCTCCAGGGCGCCGTCCTTGCGCAGGAAGTCGGGGTCAGGATCTCCACCGTGGTGCCGGGACTCGCCCGCCGGATCGCCGCGATGGTGCGGGCGAAATGCTCGGCGCCGCCGTCCTTCAGGTCGTCCCGGTCCACCGAGGTGATCACCACGTGGTGCAGGCCGAGCTTGGCGACCGAATCGCCGATCTTCTCGGGCTCCGCCGCGTCGAGGGCGTCGGGCAGGCCGGTGCGCACGTTGCAGAAGGCGCAGGCCCGCGTGCAGGTGTCGCCCATGATCATGAAGGTGGCGTGCCGCTTCTCCCAGCACTCGCCGATATTGGGGCAGCCCGCCTCCTCGCAGACCGTCACCAGCCCGTGCTCGCGCACGATCTTCTGGGTCTCGGACCAGGCCTTGGAGCCCGGCGCCTTCACGCGGATCCAGTCCGGCTTCTTGGCCTGGACGGGCTGGTCGGGCCGGTGCGCCTTCTCGGGATGGCGCAGGCGGACCGTCCGCGGATCGTTCTTCAGGGTGTCGAGGACGACGGCCATGGGTCGGGGGCTGCCACACCGCGGGGAAGCGCCCCAGGGGCGCGGTCAGGATCGCCCTGACTTAAGGCCCCAGGCCGCGCGTCGCAAACCGCCGCGACGCCGGGCCGCCCCGCGGTGGTTGAGGGTACGGCCGTTCCGTCAGATCCCGAGCGCCCGGACGAACAACCCGGCCAGCACCGCTCCGACCAGGGGCGCGGCCACGGGGATCAGCGCATAGCCCCAGTCGGAGGTACCTTTGCCGGCGATCGGCAGTACCGCGTGGGCCACGCGCGGCCCGAGGTCGCGGGCCGGGTTGATGGCGTAGCCGGTGGTGCCGCCGAGGGACAGGCCGATGCCCCAGACCAGCATGGCGACCATATAGGGCGCGACGCCCCGCGGGATCGCCCCGGTGGAGCCCAGGGTGGTGGTCACGAGGGCGGAGATCGTTAGGATCAGGAAGAAGGTCGCGATGATCTCGGAGATCCAGTTGGCCTTCGCGTCCCGGATCGCCGGCCCGGTGCAGAAGCAGGCGAGCTTCAAGCCGGGATCCTGGGTCGCGCCCCAATGCGGCAGGTAGTGGAGCCAGACGAGGACGGCGCCCACGAAGGCGCCGAGCATCTGGGCCGGGATGTAGACGGGGATCTTGCTGAAATCGCCGGAGCTGACCGCGCCCGCCAAGGTAACGGCCGGGTTGATGTGGGCGTCGGCGCTGCCGGTGGCGTTGGCCACGAAGACCCCGGCGAGGACCGCGAGGGCCCAGCCCGCCGTGATGGCGATCCAGCCGGCATTCTCGCCCTTGGAATGCTTGAGCAGGGCGCCGGCCACGACGCCGTCTCCGAGCACGATCAAGGTCATCGTGCCCAGGAATTCGCCCAGGAATGGTGATGTCATCGTCCTGTCTCCCCCGTTCGCTGCTTTTTTGTAGGAGTCCAAAGCTTGTGCGAGCGTGTGGCCGCCGGAGGCGGTCACCGATATGTGCCGTTCTCCCGTCTCCGCCCTCATCCTGGGGTGCCGGAGTACAGCGGAGGCCGCGAAGGAGGCCTCCAGGGATCGTGCCGCTGGCTAGAGACCTCCTGCGAGGCGGCTCCGCCGCACCTCGGGATGAGGGCGTGGTTGGGATCGATGTGGCGTTAGGGGCTCAGGTCGGCACGGCGCGGGCAGGAGCCGGAAGGCCGTCCTCAATCCTCGTCGGTCTTCCAGTCGAAGGAGCGCTGCACCGCCCGGCCCCAGGCGGCCGCGATCTTCTCGCGCTGGCCGGCGTCCATCTTCGGCGTCCAGCGCTTGTCGACGCCCCAGTTGCGCTTGAGGTCGTCGAGGCCCTTCCAGTAGCCGACCGCCAGACCGGCCGCGTAGGCGGCGCCGAGCGCCGTCGTCTCGGCCACCTTCGGGCGCACCACCGGCACGTCGAGCAGGTCGGACTGGAACTGCATCAGCGTGTTGTTGGCGACCATGCCGCCGTCGGCCCGCAACTCCTTGACGGGGATGCCGGAATCCTTCGCCATCGCCTGCAGCACCTCGCGGGTCTGGAAGGCGGTCGCCTCCAGCACCGAGCGGGCGATGTGGCCGCGGTTGACGTAGCGGGTCAGGCCGATGATCAGGCCGCGGGCGCCCTCGTTCCAGTGCGGGGCGTAGAGGCCCGAGAAGGCCGGCACGAAGTAGACGCCGCCATTGTCCTCGACCGTCGTGGCGAGTGTCTCGACCTCGGCGGAATCCTTGATCATGTGGAGGTTGTCGCGCAGCCACTGCACCAGGGCGCCCGTGATCGCGATCGAGCCCTCCAGCGCGTAGGCCGGCTTCTGGCCGTCGAGGCGGTAGGCCAGCGTGGTGACGAGGCCGGCCTTCGACGGGACCGGCTCCTCGCCGGTGTTCATCAGCGCGAAGCAGCCGGTGCCGTAGGTGTTCTTGGCCTCGCCGGGCGCGAAGCAGGTCTGCCCGAACAGGGCCGCCTGCTGGTCGCCCAGGATGCCGGCGATCGGCACGCCGGCGAAGGGCGCCTTGGTCTCGCCGTAGACCTCGCTCGACGAGACAATCTTCGGCAGCATTGCCTTCGGGATGCCGAAAGTCTTCAGCATGCCGTCGTCCCAGTCCAGGGTCTTGAGCGACATGAGCTGCGTGCGGCTGGCGTTGGTCACGTCGGTGACGTGGAGACCGCCCTCGGCGCCGCCGGTGAGGTTCCAGACGAGCCACGTGTCGATGTTGCCGAACAGCACGTCGCCGGCCTCGGCCTTCTCACGGGCGCCCGCGACATGGTCGAGCAGCCAGCGGAGCTTCAGACCCGAGAAGTAGCTCGCCAGTGGTAGGCCCGTGAGGTCGCGGAACCGGTCGCGGCCGCCGTCGCGGGCGAACTCGCCCACCAGCCGGTCGTTGCGGGTGTCCTGCCAGACCAGGGCGTTGTGCAGGGGCTTGCCGGTCGTTCGGTCCCAGATCAGCGTGGTCTCGCGCTGGTTGGTGATTCCGACGGCCGCGAGGTCGGAGGGCTGGAGCCCGCCCTTCTCCAGCGCCTCGCGCATCACCCCTTGCGTCTTCGTCCAGATTTCTGTGGCGTCGTGCTCGACGTGGCCCGGGGCCGGGTAGATCTGGGCGTGCTCGGCCTGGGCGAGGGCGATCACGCTGCCCTCCCGATCGAACACGATGAAGCGGCTGCTGGTGGTGCCCTGGTCGATGGCCCCGACGTAACGGCTCATCGTTCCCTCCCCTGTGATGCCCGACCGGTCTGTCGCCGGATCGAAGCCGAAAAGTTCAGGCCGCTTCGGCCTTGCGGTCGAGATAGGCGGCGAGGCGCGCCGCGCTCTCAGTGCCGGTGCGCAGGCCGAGCTTGGAGCGCCGCCAGAGGATATCCTCGGCGGTCACGGCCCATTCCTCCGTGCGCAGGTAGTCGACCTCGGCCGCCGTCAGGCCGCCGTCGAAGGCCTCGCCGAGATCGGCCATGGAGCGGGCCGTCCCGACGATGTCGCGTGCCCGGGTGCCGTAGGCGCGGGCGAGGCGGCGCGCGGTCTCCTCAGGCAGGAATGGCTTTTCCGCCTTCAGCTTGGCGAGGAACTGCTCGAAATCAGCATCCTTCATGGTGCCGCCAGGCAGGACCGCGTCGCCGGTCCAGGCCTTCTTGAGCGCAGGAAAATACGGCTTCAGCTTCTCCAGCGCGTGCTCGGCGAGCCGCCGGTAGGTCGTGATCTTGCCGCCGAACACCGACAGCACCGCTGCCTGGCCGTCTTGATCTTCCACGTCGAGGACGTAGTCGCGGGTCACCGCTGAGGCGTTCTCGGCCGCATCGTCGTAGAGCGGTCGCACGCCCGAATAGCTCCAGACCACGTCGGCCGGGGTGATCCGGGTGTCGAACGAGCGGTTGATGCAGCCACAGAGGTAGTCGGTCTCGTCCTGCGAGATCGAGACCGGGCCGGGCTCGCCGTCGTAGGGCACGTCGGTGGTGCCGATCAGCGTGAAGTCGCGCTCGTAGGGGATCGCGAAGATGATGCGCTTGTCGGGCTGCTGCAGGATGTAGGCCTGATCGCCCTCGAACAGGCGCTTGACCACGATGTGGCTGCCCTTGATCAGCCGCACCGCCGCGCGGCTGTTGATACCCAGCGTGCCCCCGAGTGTCTCGCTGACCCACGGGCCGGCGGCGTTGACCACGGCCTTGGCCCGGATCGTCCGCTCGGTGCCCCCGCGCTCGTCGCGCAGGGTCGCGACCCACCCGTCT
Source organism: Methylobacterium phyllosphaerae (assembly GCA_050632685.1). Classification (GTDB taxonomy): domain Bacteria; phylum Pseudomonadota; class Alphaproteobacteria; order Rhizobiales; family Beijerinckiaceae; genus Methylobacterium; species Methylobacterium phyllosphaerae_A. The sequence continues at coordinate 3,196,577 of JBOEFT010000001.1, read as the reverse complement.
CCCTCGCGCCGGGCCGAGACCACGCCGGTGCGGGTCAGCACTGTCGCGCCGCGCTCGCGGGCGTCCATGGCGTTGAGCACCACGAGGCGGCTGTCCTCCACCCAGCAGTCGGAATAGACGAAGCCGCGCGTGAGGCGTTTCTGCAGCGGCCTGCCGTACGCGGAGCTGCGCAGGTCGACCCCGTGCGAGCCCGGCAGGGTCTGCAGCCGCGCGAGGTGGTCGTAGAGGAAGAGCCCGAGCCGCAGCATCCAGGCCGGGCGCAGGCCCTCGTCGTGGGGCAGGACGAAGCGCAGGGGCCAGATGACGTGGGGGGCGAGCCGCAGCAGCCGCTCGCGCTCTGCGAGCGCCTCCCGCACGAGACGGAACTCGTAATATTCGAGGTAGCGTAGGCCGCCGTGAATCAACTTCGTCGAGGACGAGGAGGTGAATCCGGCGAGATCCCCGCGCTCGGCCAGCAGGACAGACAGGCCGCGGCCGGCCGCGTCCCGGGCGATGCCGGTGCCGTTGATGCCGCCACCGACGACCAGAAGGTCGTAGGCGTCGGACGGCTCGCGCTGGCGCGTTGCTGCCGCCATGGTTCCTCCAATGCCGCCCTCAGTGGCGGATTGGCATTATATTGACCCGGCAGCGGATTTTCGCAAGCGAAAAATTGGATGTTCGTTACGGTTCGTCGTCGGGGTCCGCGACCGCCAGCGTCACCCCCTGGCGCTCCATCAGCGAGACGATCTCCGCCGGCGGCATCCGGTCGGTGAAGAAGGTGTCGACCTGCTCGAGCCGCCCAACCTGGACCATCGGGCGGCGGGTGAACTTCGTGTGATCGGCCACCAAGAAGGTTGCGCGGGCATGCGCCAGGATGGTCTGCGTAGCCCGCACCTCCTCGTAATCGTAGTCGAGGAGCGCCCCGTCGGCGTCGATGCCGCTGATGCCGATCACCGCCACGTCGACGCGGAACTGGCTGAGCGTGTCGCAGGTGAGTTGGCCGAGCACCGCCCCGTCGCGGTTGCGCACGGTGCCGCCGGCCACGACGATGCGGAATTCGGTGGTCTCGGCCAGGGAGATCGCGACGTTGAGGTTGTTGGTGATGATGCTGAGGTCATCGTGCCGGGTCAGCTCCCGCGCGACGGCCTCGGGGGTCGTGCCGATGTTGATGAAGACCGAGCAGTGCGACGGGATCCGGCTGGCCGCGAGCCGGCCGATCCGGGTCTTCTCCGGCAGCAGGGTCACGCGGCGGTCGGCGTAGTCGATGTTCTCAACACTGGAGGGCAGACCGCCGCCGCCGCGATAGCGCTCCAGGCGCCCCTCGGCGCTCAGTTCGTTAAGGTCGCGCCGGATCGTCTGGACGGTCACGCCGAACTGTGCCGCCAGGGCCTCGATTGTGACGAAACCCCGCTGGCGCACGGACGCCACGATGGCGCTGCGCCGCGCCTCGACGCCGGTCGGCTCGATCCTATCCTCGAACCTCCGGTCGAGCGGTCGTGACATCGATACTCTCCGCACCCCCAAGGCCCACGCCACCTGGGCCGCCCCATTGATGATTGTTCGGTGTTCGTTTTCGAACATTTTCCGGCGGGCACACCCGGCATGCGAACTTGAATCGCGCCGCCGTGTCCCGCAACCGGCGATCGGTCGGCATTATGCTTCCAGTCGATCGATCGGCACAAAAAAGGCCTGTCGCGGATGCGACAGGCCGGGCCACCCGGGCGATCCCGTTTCCGGAACGCCCCGGAGCCGTCGGGCTCACATGTGGTGGCGCATGCGGCGGTGATGCTTCATCCGCTTGTGCTTCATGCGCTTGTGCATCATCGGACGCGCGGCCGGTGCGGCACCCCGTTCCATCGCGGCCGCTTCACCGGCGCGCTCGACGCCGCCGCGGGGGCCGCCGGCCTGCGCGCCAGAGGAATTGTAGGGCGAGTTGCCCTGGGCATAGGCGGAGCCCGCGAGGAGCGTCAGCGACGCGGCGGCCAACAGAAGTTTCCTCATCATCAATCCCTGGCGTAGACCGGCGCAGGCAAAGCATCGCACGTGGTCAGGCGCGATGCCGCTGCGTCGGAAAATAAGCGGCTCAGGCGAGACTTGGTTCCGCGGCATCGGCCAAATGCACCGCACAATTGCCGGGAGCGTTAACTGGCCCTATGTCGCGACCCGTCCCGGCCTGGCCGTGACCGAGCAACAGGGGGGCGGGTGGCAGTGGCCAGCAGCGGTTCGGCCTATCTCCTGCTGGATGTCGCCGGTACGGCCTGCGCCTTGCCCCGCGGCGCGGTCGCCGAGGTCCTGCCGCTTCCGGACCTCCACAATCCGCCGACGGCCTCTGGCTGGCTGGCCGGTTTCCTCAACTTCGGCGGGGTGCCGGTTCCGGTGATCGACCTCGCGGCCCTTCTCGGCCTGCGTCCCGTGGCTGCGGCGCCCGGTCTGTACGCCCATCTCGTGCTGATGCAGGCTGAGGCCGTCGCCTACTTGGTCGACCGCGCGTCCGACCTCGTCACCGTCCCGGAGGCCGCGATCCGGCCCACCGGGGAGGCCGATACGCTCAACGGCTGCGTCGCCGCGGAACTGGTCCTGGGCGAGCGGCTTGTCCATGCGCTGGCGCCGGAGCGCCTCCTGACCGCGCAGGAGCGGATCCGCATCGAAGCGCTCGCACGGGTCGCCGCCGAACGTCTCGCCGCCCTGCCCGCCGCCGTCTGACCGACCGATGGCCCGTCCGGGTAGTCCACGTCCCGATCTGGGTGCCGATCCTGCCTACGCGCCGCTCAAGGCGCGGATCATCGCGCGCACCGGCCACCACTATTACATCGACAAGGACGAACTTCTGATCGAGCGGCTCCACCGCCGCTTCCGCGCCGCCGCCGCGGCCGATTGCACCGCTTATGCGGCCCTCCTGTCGGACGGTGCCAAGGGCGAAGCGGAATGGGCGCGCCTCGAAGCCGAGATCACCGTCGGCGAGACTTTCTTCTTCCGCTACGCCGAGCAGTTCCAGGCGCTGCGCGAGACGATTTTGCCGGCGCTGATTGCGGCCCGGGCCTCCGAGCGTGTCCTTCGGATCTGGAGCGCCGGCTGCTCCACGGGGGCCGAGCCCTACTCCCTGGCGATCCTGGTGCGCGAGCTGCTCGGGGATGCCCTGCCCGACTGGCGGGTCGCGATCCTCGGGACTGACATCAGCACCGAGGCGTTGGCCACCGCCCGCGCCGCGGAGTACGGGCGATGGGCGCTGCGGACGATGCCGCCGGAGGACCGGCTGCGCTACTTCACCCGGCTGCCGGCCACCCCGGGCGTCCGGCGCGAGGGCGGCTACGCCCTGCGGCCGGAATTCCGCGAACCGGTGCGGTTCGAGCGCGGCAACCTGCTGACCCTCGTGCAGCCGGGGCCGCCACAGGGCGAGCCGTTCGACCTGATCCTCTGCCGCAACGTGCTGATCTACTTCGATGCCCGGACGGTCGCGGCGGTGGTGCGGGGCCTCGGCCGCCGGCTGCGGCCGCAGGGCTGGCTGCTGCTCGGCCATGCCGAGCCGAGTCCCGCCTTCGCGAGCTTCCTCGACGCCGTCAGCCTGCCCGGCACCGTGGCCTACCGCCCCCGCGAAGAGGCCGCGCCCGCTGCGGAGCCCGAGATGCCGACCCCGGGGGCCGCCTGTCCGGTTCGGGCCGCGACGGAACCGGGCGACCCGGAGCCCGACCGGGGCCAGCCGCCGTCGCGTGCCCGCGCGGATGACGCCGGCCCGGTGCCCGCTGGCTCCCCGGATCCGGAACTCGCTCCCGCGGCCGTCGCCGCGGAGGCCCGGGATGACCGGGTGGACGAAGCCGCGCACCGCGATCTCGACTCGATCCGCACCCTCGCGGATTCCGGCGAGACCGGCGCGGCGTGGCGGACCCTGCGCGCCGCCCTCGACCGCGACCCGACCGACACGGCCCTGCGCTTCTACGAGGGCCTTCTGGCCCACACCCTCGGGCGTGATGCCGAGGCCGAGCGGGCGCTGCGGGCGGCCCTCTACCTCGACCGCGGGTTCGTGATGGCCCACTATCATCTCGGTCTGCTGCTGATCGCCCTGCAGCGGCCGGACGAGGCGATCCGCGCCCTCGACAACGCCGTCGCGTTGAGTCAAGCCCTCAGGCCCGACACGGCGTTGCCCGAGGGCGACGGCGCCTCTGCGGGCGAGATCGCGGTCAGTGCGGCCGCCGCCCGCGCCGCGATCGGCGGCGCCGGCAGCAGGAGATCCTGATGGAGGCGCGCCCGACTGCATCGCCCGTCCGTCCGCGGGCACGGTCGGAGCGGGATTTGCCGGAGCGGGATCTGCGCGCCGAGCGTGCCGCCGCCCTTGCCCGGCGCGGCGCCGGCGTGGCGGCTTCCGATTCGGGGGTCGATCACTTGGTCTGTGCCTGCGGCAGCGAGCGCTACGGTGTGCCCTTGGCCGCCGTCGCGCAGGTGCTGCCGTCGCGGCCGTGCACGCCCATGCCCGGCGCGGTGCCGGCGCTGGTGGGCCTCGTCGCGTTGTCCGGTCGCATCGTCGGGGTGCTCAGCCTCGCCCGCGCCCTCGGCCGGCCGGAGGCTCCGCCGGAGAGTGGGACGGCGGCGGGCCATCTGATCGTCCTGCGGGGTGGCCAGACGCAACCTCTCGCCCTCGTGGTGGACCGGGTGCTGGGCATCGCCCGGGCCGCCGGATCATCCGACGGGGCCGCGACGGATCCCGCCAATCCCGACGGCTTGGGTATCGACGCCGCTTCGGTCTATGCCCCCGGGGCCGCGCGCGACGGCAGCCCGGATTTCGTCGTCATCGACCTCCCCCGTCTCCTGCGCCGCGTGTTGCCCTGACCGGGCCGCCAGACCCAACCGGAGCCATTCCCACCCGTGTCAGTCTCGATCGGAAGACGCATCCTCCTCGGCTTCTTCGCCATGACCGTGGTGGTCGTGGCGCTGGGGGTCTACGCGCTGGATCAGATCGGCGCGGTGCGCGACACTACCGACGCCATTGTCCATCGGGACATGTCGATCCTGCGCCAGCTCGACGACCTCGGGAACGAGTCGCGTGACCTCGGGCTCCTGCGCCGATCCGCCGTGATCGCGATGCTGACGCAGGTCCAAGGTCGTCCGGTGCGCTCCGAGGACACCCAGGCCACCTGGCGCCAGACCGCCGCCCAGGTCGAGAACCGGCTCGCTACGACGATCCAACTGGCCAAAGAGTACGGAGCCCGATCGCTGTCGGCCGAGCGCGTGGCGTCCTGGGACCGCATCGCCGCGGCGGCGACCGCGGTCCAGGGTTCCTTCCGCGAGGTCAAGGCCCTCAGCGAGGCGCAGTTCGCGGCCATCGCCCAGCAGGATGTCGCAGCGGTCGAGAGCCGCAATGCGGAGATCACGCGCCTGCAGGCGCCCTTTCTCGACGGGATCAAGACGCTTCGGTCGCAGCTCGATGGCAGCATGGCCCTCGGCCAGCGCGCCGCGCAGGAGGTCTATGAGCGCTCGCGCCTCTCGATCTACCTGACGCTGGCGGCGTCCGTCCTGCTGGCGATCCTGATCACGTGGCTGATCAGCCGCGCGGTGGTGCGCCCCCTCGAACAGGTGATGGCGTTCGTTGCGCGGGTTGGCGACGGCGACCTGTCGGGGCAACTGGCGGCGGGCGGACGGGACGAGATCGGGCGTCTGGGGGCGACGCTGAACGCGATGGTGTCGGGTCTGTCGGACCTCGCGCGGACGAACCGGGCCGCCACCGCCGACCTGAACGCGGCGGCGGCGGAGATCCGCGCCTCGGCGCAGGAGCAGGCGGCCTCGGTCGAGCAGCAATTCGCCGCCGTGCAGGAGACCGCCGCCACGGTCGACGAGATCACCCATTCCGGCGCCCAGATCAGCAAGCGCGCCACCGAGGTGATCACCACCGCCCAGGCCACCGCCCAGACCTCCCGGCAGGGCCTGCGCGCGGTCTCCGACACCGCCAAAGCCATGGACGCGATCCGCGAGCAGGCCGAGGCGGTCGCCGGCAACATCGTCAGCCTGTCGGAGAAGACCCAGACGATCGGCGACATCATCGAGACGGTCAACGACATCTCGGAGCGCACCCATCTGCTGGCGCTCAACGCCGCCATCGAGGCGGCCGCGGCCGGCGAGGGCGGGCGCAGCTTCGCGGTGGTGGCCTCCGAGATGAAGCTCCTGGCCGATCAGGCCAAGGCGGCCACCGGGCAGGTGCGCGCGATCCTGGGCGAGATCCAGCGGGGCATCAACACCTCGGTGATGCTCACCGAGGAGGCGGTCAAGCGCGCGGCCGCCGGCAAGACCCGCTCCGACACGACGCAGCGGACCATCGAGGAGATCACCGCCCGGGTCGAGGAGAACGTCCAGACCTTCCAGCAGATCGTCGCCTCGACCAACCAGCAGCAGCTCGGCATCGAGCAGGTGATGGGCGCGCTCCAGAACATCCGGCAGGCCAGCCAGCAGACGGCGGCGGGGACGCGGCAGGTGGAGGCGGCCTCGGCCAACCTCACCGAACTCGCCCAGGCCCTCATGGCCCTCGCCGAGCGATATCGAAACTGAGGCGGGCTGCGCCTTGGCCGAGGACATCCGCCAGCTTCTGCTCGCCGCCTTCGACGTCGAGCACCGGGAGCACGTCACGGCGATCCGCGGGGCGCTCGGCAGCGCCACGCCGGACTGGAACGATGTGTTCCGTCGCGCCCACAGCCTGAAGGGCGCCGCGCGCGCCGTCGATCTCCCTGCGGTGGAGGCCGTCGCGCACCGCCTGGAATCGCTGTTCGAGGGTGTGCGCATCGGTGCCCACGCCCTCGACCGCGAGGCAGCCAATGCCGTCCACCTCGCCCTGGACCGGATCGAATCCTACGTGGCGGGTCTGAAGGACGGGGCCGGCCCGGACATGCCGGCCGACGCCCTGGCGGCCCTCGGCCACGTCCTCGGCCTTCCCGGCGATGCGCCGCCGAAGCCGGCGCTGCCGGATCTGGAGCCTCCTCTGCCAGCGGCTGCGGTTCCGGATCCCACACCGGACCCACCCTCCGCTCCGGCCGCCCCGCCCCCCGCGTCGGCCGCACCGAAGCCGGGCTCCGAGCCTGCCGAGGGCTCCGCCGCCATCCTGCGCGTACCGGCGGAGGCCGTGGAGGCCCTGGCCCGGGCGAGCCATGACCTCGCCAGCACCCTGGCGGGCCAGGCGCATGCGGCCGACGGCTTGGCTCGCCTCTCTCGCCTCGCCCGCGATCTGCGCGTCGGTGCCGAGACCCTCGCCGCCGGGGCGGATGCGGAGCGGCCCGAATGGCGCGCCCTGGCGGCCCGGGCCGGCACCGTCGCCCGCGAGGCGGCGGATCTCGCGCGGCGCCAAGCGTCCGCGACGAACGCGGTCGAGGGGGCCGCCGGCCGCGTCCGCGCCGCCGCGGAGCGCCTCGCCCTGGTTCCGGCGGAGACGGTCCTCGGCCCCCTCGCCCGCTCGCTCCGCGAGACCGCCCGGGAGCAGGGGCGCGAGGTCGATATCGATCTGCATGGCCTCGATCTGCCGGTGGAGCGCGGCACCCTCCAGGTCCTGAAGGATCCGCTGCTCCACGCCCTGCGCAACGCCCTCAGCCACGGCTGGCAGTCGCCGGATGTGCGGCGGGCCGCCGGCAAGCCGGAGGCCCTGGTCCTGGGGCTGGAGGTCGCGGTGCGCGGCTCCCGCCTGCAGGTCACTGTTTCCGACGACGGCCCGGGGCCGGACCTCGCCCGGATCGAGGCCGCGGCCCGGGAGCGCGGGCTGCTCGCCCCTGGGACTCCGGCCGACCCGGAAACGCTCCTGCGCCTTGTGTTCGAGCCCGGCTTCTCGACCGCGGAGGCGATCGATACCCTGGCGGGGCGGGGATACGGCCTCTCGGTGGCCGCCGACGCGGCCCGCCAACTCATGGGTAGCGTCCGCCTGGAACCGCGCGATCCGGTCGGTACCGCCCTGATCTTCAGCCTGCCTTTGTCGGCGGCCCGCCGCAGCCTGCTGCTCGTCGAAGCCGCCGGACGCACCTATGCGCTGCCGGGGGACTCCGTGGCGCGCCTGCTGCGCCTGCCGCGCACCGGGCTGCCGGTGGCGATGGGCCGGACGATCCTCCGGCTCGGCGACGGGGACGCGGCGACGAGCCATCCGGTGACGGACCTCGCCGCCCTGCTCGGCCAGACCGCCGATCCGGCCGATCCCGGCATGCTGACCGCCGTGGTTCTGCGTGTGAGCCGGGGCCGCCTAGCCCTCTCCGTCGACCGCCTGCACGATGTCCGCCCGTTCCTCGTCCTGCCCGCACCGGCCTTCGGAGCTGATCCGGGCCTGATCGCCGGCACGACGGTGCTGAACGGCGATGTGCCGGTGCTGGTGCTCGACCCCGAGGGGCTCGCAGCGCGCGTGAATGCCGGATCGCTGGAGGCTGCACCCGGAACGATGGGGCCGGATCCACGTTCGACGACTCACGCCGGGCCGCGGACGTCCGCGCGGGCGACGATCCTGGTCGTCGACGATTCGATCACCACCCGAACGTTGGAGAAGGGAATCTTGGAAGCCGCCGGCTACCGCGTGGTCGTGTGCGTCGACGGGCAGGACGCCCTCGAACGGCTGCGTGCCGAGATCGAGCCCGTGGACCTCGTGCTCGCCGACGTCGAGATGCCACGCCTCGACGGGTTCGGCCTGCTCCAGGCCCTGCGGGCCGATTCCCGCTTCGCCCGGCTGCCGACGATCCTGATGACCTCCCGCGGGGATGCGGCCGACGTCGCCCGGGGCCTCGATCTTGGCGCCGACGCCTACCTCACCAAGCAGAAATTTGACCAGCGCCAGCTCCTGGATACGATCGGGCAGCTCCTATGACCCCCGTCCGCGTGATGCTCGTGGAGGACAGCCTCGTGGTGCGCGAGCTGCTGCGCCACATCGTCTCCCGCGATCCCCGCCTCGAACTCGTCGCCGCCGTCGCCTCCGGCGAGGAGGCGCTCGACAAGCTCCGGACGGTGCGGCCGGACGTCATCTCGATGGATATCCGCCTGCCGGGCATCGACGGCCTCGAGACGACGCGCCGGATCATGGCCGAATTCCCGACCCCGATCGTCGTGGTCGCCGATTCAGTGGAGGATTCGTCGCTGCGCATCTCGATGAACGCGCTGCGGGCCGGTGCCCTGTCGGTGGTCGAGAAGCCGGTGGCGACGACCCATGCCGGCTACGAGGGCGTGGCCGGTGCGATTTGCACGCAGCTGCGGATCATGGCTCAGGTGCCGGTGATCCGCCGCCGGCCGATCGGGACTGAATGGGCGGGCCGCGTCGCCACGCCCCACGCGGCGCCCGTCGAGCTACCGGGGCAGGCCCCGAGCCTCCTCGGCATCGCCGGCTCGACCGGGGACCCCCGGCGCTCGCGCGGGTGATCGGTGCCCTGCCCAAGGACTTCCCGCTGCCGGTCCTGGTCGTCCAGCACATGGGTGCGGCCTTCATGGACGGGTTCGCCAGCTGGCTCGACAGCGTCGTGACCCTGCCGGTGGGGCTGGCTCGGGACGGAGAGCGGGCCGAACCGGGTCGCGTCTACGTGGCTCCGGGCGACCGCCACCTGGAGGTCGGCTCGGGCCGGATCCTGCGGGTGATCGACTCCGCCCCGGTCTCGGGCCAGCGCCCGGCCGCCACGGTTCTGTTCCGCGCCATGGCCCGGCAATCGGGTGCCTCCGGCATCGGCGTGCTGCTCACCGGCATGGGCGAGGACGGGGCGGTCGGTCTCTCCGACATGCAGAAGGCCGGCGCTCAGACCGTGGCCGAGCACGAGAGCACGGCGGTGGTCTACGGCATGCCCGCGGCGGCCGTCCGGCTTGGGGCGGCCCGGGCCGTCCTTCCCCTCGATCGCATCGCCGACCACATCCTCCGGCTCGTGGATACGGACCCGTGGCCATGACGGTGGCCGGGGCGGCCGCGTTGCCGGCTCGGATCCTGCTTGTCGAGGATTCGGAGACACAGGCTCTGGAACTCCGCCTGCTGCTGGAGTCGCACGGGTTCTCGGTGGAGCGCTGCCCGTCGGCCGAGACCGCCCTCGACCACCTCAACCGCAGCCAGCCCGACCTCGTGGTGGCCGACTACCACCTGCCGGGCATGAACGGCGACGAGCTGATCCGGCAGATGCGCCTGTCCCTGCGCACCCGGGCGCTGCCCGTCCTGATGCTGACCGGCGGCAGCGGCGGCGAGCGACAGGGACTGGAGAGCGGCGCCGACGCCTACCTGCCGAAATCCGCCGACCGCGACCTGATGATCCTGCGGATCCGCGCCTTGCTGCGCGAGCGCCGCGCGGCGGGCGACGGCGAGGGACCGGGCGCGGCCGCCTTCCGGCGCGGGCGGATCCTGGTGATCGACGGCAGCGCCACTTACCGGACCTTCCTGGCCGGACTGATGGGGCAGGACGGGCACCATGTGGCGACCGCCGACGGGGCGGAGGCGGCGCTCGCCGCCCTGGACGCGGCCTCCGGGGACCCGGCCTTCGACTGCGTGACGGTCGATCTCCTGGGTCACGCCTATGACGGCCTCGCGCTCTGCCGGGCGATCAGCCAGCGGCGCTCCGGCCAGGCCGCGGGAGCGGGCTTCCACCTCGTCGGCATCGCCGGGAGCGATCCCGCGAAGGACTTTCTGGTCGAGGCCTTCGCCGCCGGGGCGGACGACGTGGTCTCGAAGACCGATGCCGAGGTCCTGGCGCTGCGGGTGCGCGGCTTCGTGCGGCGACGGCTGCTCGAGGAGGACGACCGGCGCATCGCCGGCCAGTTCGGCGAGCGCGAGCGGGCCGTGGAGCGCGCCCGCGCGGAAGCCGAGGCGTCCGAGGCCCGCGCCCGGCTCGCCGACGCCCTGGAGCGGGCGAACCGCGACCTCGCCGACGCCAACCGCCAGCTCACCGACGCGCAATCCAAGCTCGTCCAGGCCGCCAAGATGGCGTCCCTGGGCGAGCTGGTCGCCGGCATCGCCCACGAGATCAACAACCCGCTGGCCTTCATCCTGGCGCATCAGGGCACGGTGGAGCGCCTGCTCGGCGAATTGCCGGACGCCGCGCCGGAGGCAGCCGCCCGCGCCGTCGACAAGGCCCGGCAGCGGGTCGGCTCGATGCGGATGGGCCTGACCCGGATCCAGGATCTGGTGTTGAACCTGCGGAAGTTCTCCCGCCTCGACGAGGGCGAGCGCGCCCTCGTCAACGTGCCGGAGGCGATCGAGACGGTGCTTGCCCTGATTCAGCACAAGCTCGGCGAACGGATCGCCGTGGACCGGGCCTTCGCCGGACGCTCCGAGATCCACTGCACGCCGGCGCTGCTCAACCAAGTGGTGATGAACATCCTGGGCAATGCCGCCGACGCGATGCCGGATGGCGGGACGATCCGGATCACCACCCAGTCGAACCCCGAATTCGATGAGATCCGGATCAGCGATACGGGTCCGGGCATCCCGGATAGCTTACGCGAGAAGATCTTCGAGCCGTTCTTCACGACGAAACCGGTCGGATCCGGAACGGGTCTGGGCCTTGCGATTGCCTACAGCGTCGTTCAAGCGCATAGCGGCTCGCTCACCGTGGAGACGGCCCCGGGTGGGGGAGCCTGCTTCGTGATCGGGATTCCGCGGCAGGCGGCCAGTGCATGAGTGACGGTACCGCAGGTGTAGGGACGATCCTGGCCGTCGACGACGAGCCGGATATCCTGATCGCCCTGGAGGATCTGTTCGAGGATTCCTACCGGGTGCTGACGACCTCGCGTCCCGCCGAGGCGCTGGAGATCCTGCGCGCCGAGCCCGACATCGCCGTGGTGCTTTCGGACCAGCGCATGCCGGGCCTCACCGGCGATGCGCTCCTCGCCGAGGCCCGCACCTTCCACGACGCCCAGGCGATCCTTCTGACCGGATACGCCGACATCACCGCGGTGATCGCCGCCCTCAACCGCGGCGGCATCGTCGGCTACGTCACGAAACCCTGGGATGCGGGTCTGCTGCGCTCCACCGTCCGGCAGGCCTTCGAGCGCCACCGGCTCGGCCGGGATCTCGCGACCGAACGGGCGCTCCTGCGCGGCCTCCTCGACCACGCCCAGGATGCCATCAGCTTCAAGGACGCGCAGGGCCGGTTCGTACGGCTGAACGCCCGCAAGGCGGCCCTCCTCGGACACGACATCGCCGGCTGCCTCGGGCGGCGCGAGGACGAACTGCCCGGTGCGAAGGCCGGCGCGGCGACGCAGGCCGACGACGCGGCGATCCGGTCGGGTGCCGTGGCCGAGACCCTCGTCAGCGACGGTCCCACGGGCGCCGAGCAGTGGAGCCACGTGACGCGGGTGCCGATCCGCGACGCGGTCGGCGCGATCAGCCACCTCGCGGTGATCGAGCGCGACGTGACCGAGCAGCGGACCCTGGAGGCGCGGCTGCGCCAGTCCGACAAGATGCAGGCGCTCGGCACCCTGGCGGGGGCATCGCCCACGATTTCAACAACCTGCTGACCGCGATACTCGGCAGCCTCGAACTCGCCGGCCCCAAGGTCGCCGACCAGCCGCGGGTGCAGCGCCTGATCGAGAACGCCCGCGGTGCGGCGGAGCGCGGCGCCTCCCTGACGAAGCGTCTCCTCAGCTTCAGCCGCGCCCACGATCTTCAGGCACGCGCGATCGACGTGAACACCCTGATCACCGGGATGAGCGACCTGTTCGGCCGGAGCCTCGGTGGCCTCGTCACGGTGCGGACCGATCTCGAGGATGGGCTCCCGGCGGTCCAGGTCGATCCGGACCAGCTCGAACTCGCGGTGCTGAACCTCTGCATCAACGCCCGGGACGCCATGCCCGAGGGGGGCGTCATCACCGTGGCGACGCGGCGGCTGAACATCAGCGGCGATCCGGAGATCGCCGACGGCACCTATCTCGGCGTGAGCGTCACCGACGAGGGCACGGGAATTCCGGAGGAGATCCTGCGGCGCGTCTGCGAGCCGTTCTTCACCACCAAGGCGGTCGGCCAGGGCACCGGGCTCGGGCTCGCTATGGTGTTCGGGCTCGCGCAGCAGTCCAAGGGGCGCTTGGCGATCGACAGCACGGTCGGTAGGGGAACCCGCGTCGAGCTGGCGTTGCCCTTCGCCGGCCAGGCGCCCGAGCGCGCCCCGAACACCTCCGGTGCCGCCCCGGTCGCCGGACGGCGCGCCCACATCCTCATCGTCGACGACGATCCGCAGGTGCGGCACGTGACGGCCTCGTTCCTCACCGGCTTCGGCCACAGCACGACGGAGGCCGGCGACGGCGAGGCGGCCCTCGAGCATCTCCAGCGCGAGCGCTACGACATCGTCGTGGCCGATCTCGCCATGCCCGGCATGAACGGCATCGAGCTGGCCGCCGAGATCCGCGAGCGGGATCCGCACCTGCCGGTCCTGATCCTCACGGGCCACGCCGAGGCGATGCAGATCCCCGAGGATCTGCCGGTGCTCTCAAGCCGTTCCGTTCCGCGGACCTGGCGGCCCGGGTCGCCGCACTCCTCGACGCGGCCGCGGCGCAGACCGTCTGACCGGCAACTGGAACCGACCATTCGCCGCCTCATTGTCCCTCCGTGGGGTGCAAGGCCCCGGGTTACGACGAGGAGGTGGACCATGAGCAATCACGGCATCTTCCCGCGCCGCAGGCGCGACAACGACCCGGACCAGGATGGTCCACCGGACGAGCTCCGGCAGGGATAGGGGTTTTCGGATCGCGGCGCGGTCGGAAGTTCCCGGTCCGTCAGGGACGGACCGCCACGGCGAACTCCCGCGACCATCCGAAACGTGGACCCTGCTGCGACCCGTCGGCGAAAGCCGGCGGGTTTTTTAATGTGCGGTATCCCGAGGGCTGGATCCGTCGGGCGATGGCGCCGCCACGCTACGCCGACACATTGTTCGTTCCGCCGCACCGGAGGGCGTTCCGGAATGCAAAAAGCCGCCCCGGAGGATCCGGGACGGCTTCTCAAAGGCGCGAGGATTGGAGCCCCGGGTGCGATCAGGCGGCCTCGGCGACCTGGCTCGGGCCGGAATCCTTGCCGCGGGCATCGACGTCGCGATCGACGAATTCGATCACCGCCATCGGGGCGTTGTCGCCCTGGCGGAAGCCGGCCTTCATGATGCGGCAATAACCGCCCGGACGACCCTTGTAGCGCGGGCCGAGCACCGTGAAGAGCTTCTTGACCATGTCGGCGTCGCGGAGCTGCGCCATGGCGAGACGGCGGGTGTGCACGCTGTCGATGCGGCCGAGCGTGATCAGCTTCTCCACCACCGGGCGCAGATCCTTGGCCTTCGGCAGCGTGGTGATGATCTGCTCGTGCTTGAGCAGCGCGACGGACATGTTGGCGAACATCGCCTTGCGATGCTCGGCGGTGCGGTTGAAACGGCGGCCGCGATAACCGTGACGCATGGTGCTGGCTTCCTTCTCGTATCGGCCGCCGTGCCACGGTACGGCCGGGCGCCCCGGTTTCAGGGCAGTTGACTCCGCATGACCCCGCGGCGGGATTTTCTCGGACTTCGCGTCGGTTCAGCGAAGTCCCGGCTCTGGATCAGCCAAACAAGCGGCCCAGTGTAGCGCCGCCCAGTTCAGCCCGAGGCGGCTTCGCCTCAGTAGTGCTCCTCGAACCGCTTGGCGAGATCCTCGATGTTCTCCGGCGGCCAGCCGGGGATGTCCATACCGAGGTGCAGGCCCATGCCGGCGAGCACTTCCTTGATCTCGTTGAGCGATTTGCGGCCGAAGTTCGGGGTCCGCAGCATCTCGCCCTCGGACTTCTGGATGAGGTCGCCGATGTAGACGATGTTATCGTTCTTCAGGCAGTTCGCCGAGCGGACCGACAGCTCCAGCTCGTCGACCTTCTTGAGCAGCGCCGGGTTGAAGGGGAGCTGCGGCGCGAGCGGCGCGGCCTCTTCCTTGCGCGGATCCTCGAAATTCACGAAGACCTGCAGCTGATCCTGGATGATGCGCGCCGCGTAGGCGAGCGCGTCCTCCGGCGAGACCGCGCCGTTGGTCTCGACCGTCATGGTCAGCTTGTCTTTGTCGAGATCCTGGCCCTCGCGGGTCGTCTCGACGCGGTAGCTGACCTTGGTGACAGGCGAGAACAGCGAGTCGACCGGGATCAGGCCGATCGGCGCGTCCTCGGGGCGGTTGCGCTCGGCCGGGACGTAGCCCTTGCCGGTGGCGACCGTGAACTCCATCCGGATCTCGGCGCCGTCGTCCAGCGTGCAGATCACGAGGTCGGGGTTCAGGATCTGGATGTCGCCGACCGTGCCGATGTCACCGGCGGTGACGAGGCCGGGGCCGGTCTTGCGCAGGGTCATGCGCTTCGGCGCGTCCGTCTGGGAGCGGATCGCGATGGTCTTGATGTTGAGGACGATGTCGGTGACGTCCTCGCGCACGCCCAGGATCGACGAGAACTCGTGCAGCACGCCGTCGATCTGCACCGAGGTCACGGCCGCACCCTGGAGGGACGACAGGAGCACCCGGCGCAGGGCATTGCCGAGCGTCGTGCCGAAGCCGCGCTCGAGCGGCTCGGCGACGACCGTGGCGACCCGCTTGGGGTCGTCGCCGGTCGTGACCTGCAGCTTGTTCGGCTTGATCAGTTCCTGCCAATTCTTCTGAATGACCACGATCCTACCTCTCGTCCTTGCCCGGGATCCGCGACGCCCGTCCCCGCGCTTCGGCCGTCCGGCGCAGCCCCCTGGCGCCCCGAACGGTCCCTGAAATCCGTATCCGCCGTTACTCGCCGCCGACCCACAGCACCGGCACGAAGCTGTAGCCAGCCCCGTCCCGATCCACGGTGCCGAGCGCCGGGAATTCGAGGTGACCGCCGGCAATGAGCGTCCGCTCGCGGGCCACCTCGTCCAGGATCCGCTTGCGCGTCTCCCGCGCCTGGTCGCCGTCGACGTCGAAGCCGACGCCGGCCTCCGGGTTCTTGAACTGGATCGCCGGCAGGTGCACCACGTCAGTCCACATCAACAGCGACTGTCCACCGGAGACGATGCGGAAACCGCAATGACCCGGCGTGTGGCCGGGCAGATGGACCGCCGTGATCCCCGGAAGAACCTCGCCGCCGCGGTGCTCGCGCATCCGGCCGGCATAGGGCGCCACCGCCTTACGGGCGCCCTCGAAATAGGGCTTGGCCTCCTCCGGCGCCTTGGCCAGCGCCGCGTCGGGCAGCCAGTGCGCCGCCTCGTCGGCGTGCACCACGATCTCGGCGTTCGGGTAGCGCGCCGCGCCGTCCTTCACGAGCCCGCCGACATGGTCGGGGTGCAGGTGGCTGACGAGCACCGTGCCGATCTCCTCCGGCTTGACGCCGGTGAGCGCGAGCGCCGCCCCCGCCCGGCCGAGGGTCGGCGCCGGTGCGAGGTCGCCGTAGCCCGTGTCGATCAGGGTCGGCTTGAGGCCGGGACCCGTGATCAGGAAGGCGTTCAGCGTGATCTTGGGCTGCTCGGTGCGGAAGCCCGAAACCTGGAGCCGCCCGGCCTCCTCCTTGGAGATGCCCGTGACGAGATCGAGACTGGCCTGAAACCAGCCGTCGTTGAGCGCGGTGACCGTGAGGTCGCCGAGGTTCCAACGCAGCACGCCCGGAAGCGGCTTCGATCCCGTCATGAGCTTCTCCGCCAAGAGGTTTCGCAGATCCCGATCAGACGCGACGGCGCTTGCGCGGCCGGCAGCCGTTGTGCGGGATCGAGGTCACGTCGCGGATCGAGGTTACCGTGAAGCCGGCGGCCTGGAGGGCGCGAAGCGCCGACTCACGGCCTGAACCGGGACCCGACACCTCGACCTCCAGGGTGCGCATGCCGTGCTCAGCGGCCTTGCGGCCGGCATCCTCGGCGGCGACCTGGGCGGCGTACGGGGTCGACTTGCGCGAGCCCTTGAAGCCCATCGCGCCGGCGGACGACCACGAGATCGTGTTGCCCTGCGCGTCCGTGATGGTGATCATCGTGTTGTTGAACGAGGCGTTCACGTGGGCGACGCCCGACACGATGTTCTTGCGCTCGCGGCGGCGGACGCGTTGCGGTTCCTTAGCCATCTGGTCTCACTCTTCCTTCAGACACGCCCGTAATGCCAGGCGCTCGGGATTCTTCTTGCGACTTGGCCGCATGGCCCATGGACGGCCGGCGAGCCGAGCCCGGGCGCCTGATAAGGACACCCGGCGCGACGGGATGAAGGCCGCGCGGAGCACGGCCTCCCAAGCCCGGAAAATTACTTCTTCTTGCCGGCGATCGGCTTCGCCTTGCCCTTGCGGGTGCGGGCGTTGGTGTGGGTGCGCTGGCCGCGGACCGGGAGCTGCTTCCGGTGACGCAGGCCGCGATAGGCGCCGAGATCCATCAGGCGCTTGATGTTCATCGAGACATCGCGGCGCAGGTCGCCCTCGACCAGGTAGTCGCGGTCGATCGTCTCGCGGATCGCGAGAACCTCGGCGTCGGTCAGCTGGTTCACCCGACGCTCGGCGGGGATGTTCACCTTCTGGGTGATTTCCTCGGCCTTCTTCGAACCGATGCCGTGGATGTACTGAAGCGCGATAACGACGCGCTTGTTGGTCGGGATGTTGACGCCTGCGATACGGGCCACGATCACTCTCCATGTATGCCCGGGGATCCGGGCGGGTGTCGCGCGCGTCCGGTGGAGGCCGGCCCCTGCGCACGTGAAACGACGACGCGGCCCGCGGGCGGCCCCGGACAGGGCACCTCGGACCATCGTTCGGCTGGACGAAGGAGGGCCTGCTAGCGCGCGGGCGGTCCGATGTCAACGACGCGATAACGGGTGATCGCCGCGTCATGCATCGCGCGCGGATCATGATCACCGGAGAACGAGGTGTGGGAATGTCCCTGCTGACGAGCGACGGCGCCACCCTCCGGGCCTTCGCCGATTCGGTCCTGCGCGCGGCCGAGGAGATCATCGACGAGGTCGTGCCCGTGGTCCTGGCGGTCATCGGCGGCGTCCTCGCCGAGGCCGAGCCCGGCTCCGTGGCCATCCAGGATGAGGATGACGGGCCGGGCCTGCTCTGGGCCACCTTCGCGGGGCGTCGGATGGTGTTCCGCTACAACGTCAGGACGGGCATGATCGAACTGCGCGACGGCACGACCGAGGGCTATCCCTTCCGCCTCTTCGGTCACCGGTCGCTTCAGATGGACATGGTCAACTTCTTCGGCGCCCTTCGGAAAGACGGGCGCCCCTGAGGCCGACGCCTCTCAGCGGAAGCCCTGATTCCGCAGCCGGCAATATCCGCCGCTCAGCTGGTAGCCGGCCGGGCAGCGACGCACGCAAGCACCGGCCGCGAACTTCAGCGGCGGTCGGCAGGCGTGGCGGAAGCGCTTCTGTCCGTACACGAAGGATTGCGCCGGGCTCTGGGCGAGCGCCGGCAGGGCCGGCAAAGCGACCGCGATCAGCAGCGTCGTGGTGGCGACGAGGCGAAGCATCATGGCGTTTCCGATCGCATGTCAGCACCTCGATTCACCGCAACCGCGGGACGTTCGGAGGCGCCGTTCGGCGCGACCATCCGAGCGCGCCGGGCACGATTCCCGAACGGCACCCTCGCCGGGCGTTGCACGATCGCGCGTACCGGGACGAGGCGGCATCCGCACCGTCCCGGGGCGTGTTAGGAGGCGACGCGCTCCTCGTGCGGCTCCAGCACCGCCAACAGGTCCGTCGTGACCTTGTCGATCGGCTGCATGCCGTCGATCGTCTCCAGCATGCCCTTCGCGCCATAATAGGCGGAGAGAGGCGCCGTCTGGGCGCGATAGGCCTCAAGGCGCTGCTTGAACACCTCGGGGGTGTCGTCCTTCCGAACGGTCTGACCGCGGGCCTGGGTTTCGGCGGCGCGCTTCTCGATGCGGCCGACCAGAGCGTTCTCGTCGACCTTCAGCTCGATCACCGTGGACAGGTGCAGCCCCTTGCCGGCCAGCATCTCGCCGAGCGCCTCCGCCTGCGCAACGGTGCGCGGGAAACCATCGAGGATGAAGCCACGGCGGGCATCCGCCTCCTCGATCCGGTCGGCGACGATCCCGACCACGATCCGATCGGAGACGAGGCCGCCCGATTCCATCACGGCCTTGGCCTCCAGGCCGACCGGCGTGCCGGCGGCGACGGCCGCGCGCAGCATGTCACCCGTCGAGAGCTGCGGGATCCCGAAGCGCTGCACGATCCGCTCGGATTGCGTCCCCTTCCCCGCACCGGGCGGCCCGAGCAGAATGATACGCATGGCGTTGTCCTCGTTCGGCCCACTCGCTGTGGGCACAAGCCGCGGTGGCGAAGCCTCCCTGGCATCGCCGGATTCGGGGATTTCTAGCCGGTCCTGGCCGGTGAGGCACCCGGACCTTTGGGCCAGAGACGGGCGCGGTGTTGGAAGCCGCCCGCCTCTGTATCAGGCTCAGCGCCGCCGTTGCGTGGTCGAGGCGCCACGCAGCTTGGCCTTCTTCACGAGGCCCTCGTACTGGTGGGCCATCAGGTGCCCGTGGATCTGCGCCACCGTGTCCATCGTCACCGAGACCACGATGAGCAGCGACGTGCCACCGAACCCGAGGCTCGCCGCCGCGTAGGACGACAGGATCTCCGGGCACAGGCACACCAGGGTCAGGTACAGGGCGCCGATCACGGTGATCCGGGTCAGGACCTTGTCGATGAAGGCCGCGGTGCGCTCGCCCGGACGGATGCCGGGGATGAAGCCGCCATGCTTCTTCAGATTGTCGGCCGTCTCCTGCGGGTTGAAGACCACCGCTGTGTAGAAGAACGTGAAGAAGATGATCAGCGCCGCGTAGAGGACCATGAACAGCGGCGTGCCGTGGCCGAGATAAGCCGTCACCGTGCCGAGCCAGCCGGTGGCGCCGCCATTCGCCGAGAAGCTCGCGGCCGTCGCCGGCAGGAGCAGGAGCGAGGAGGCGAAGATCGGCGGGATCACGCCGGAGGTGTTCAGCTTGAGCGGCAGGAACGAGGTCTGGCCCTCGTACATGCGGTTACCGACCTGACGCTTGGGGTAGTTGATCAGCAGCCGGCGCTGGGCACGCTCCATGAAGACGATGAAGTAGACCAGCGCCACGGCGGCGACGGCCACGCCCAGGATGATGGCCGGGGACAGGGCCCCGGTGCGGCCGAGTTCCAGCGCGCCCGCGATCGCCACCGGGAGGTGGGCGACGATGCCGGCGAAGATGATCAGCGACGAGCCATTGCCGATGCCGCGGGAGGTGATCTGCTCGCCGAGCCACATCAGGAACAGCGTCCCGCCGGTCAGCGTGATCACCGTGGAGGCGAGGAAGAACGGCCCCGGATCGATGGCGGCCGAGGAGCTCTGGAGGCCGATGGCGATGCCCCAGGACTGGACCAGCGCCAGCACCACCGTGAGGTAGCGGGTGTACTGGTTGATGACCTTGCGGCCGGACTCGCCCTCCTTCTTCAGCGCCTCCAGGCTCGGGATCACCGAGGTCAGGAGCTGAACGATGATCGAGGCCGAGATGTACGGCATGATGTTCAGGGCGAAGATCGCCATGCGCTCGACGGCGCCGCCCGAGAACATATTGAACAGGCCGAGCACACCGCCGGACTGCTGCTGGAAGTTGCGGGCGAACTGCTCAGGGTCGATCCCGGGAATCGGGATGTACGTGCCAAGCCGGAACACCACGAGGGCGCCAAGCGTGAACCAGATGCGCTTCTTCAGCTCATCGGCCTTGGCGATCGCACCGAAATTGAGGTTGGCGGCAAGCTGCTCGGCGGCTGAGGCCATAAGCGTCGCGTCCTGGAAGTGTCGCCGGACGCGCGGCGCCCGGATGAAATGAAAGCGGCGGCCCGCGTGGTCGCAGGGCCGCCGCTCGAAGGTTCGGCTTATAGGGTGCGCGGAGCCCGTGCAACGGGTCCCCGGGTCGCTCCCTCAGCGCTCGCTCCCGTCAGGCCGAGGCCGCCTCGCTGCCGCCGCGGGTGGATGCACCCTGGGCGTAGACGACGCTGACCGAGCCGCCGGCCTTCTCGACCGCCTCGA
Source organism: Methylobacterium phyllosphaerae (assembly GCA_050632685.1). Taxonomy (GTDB): domain Bacteria; phylum Pseudomonadota; class Alphaproteobacteria; order Rhizobiales; family Beijerinckiaceae; genus Methylobacterium; species Methylobacterium phyllosphaerae_A. Next base: position 3,175,696 of record JBOEFT010000001.1, on the reverse strand, counting down.
CGGCGGACTTGGAGGCGCGGGTCACCTCGAAGCTGAGCTTCGCGGTGAGTTCGCCGACGCCGAGCAGCTTCACGCCGTCGCGACGCCGGGCGATGATGCCGGCGGCCTGCAGGGTCTCGACCGTGACGGTCGCGGCCTTGTCGAGCTTGCCGGCATCCACGGCTTCCTGGATCCGGCCGAGGTTCACCTCGTTCAGGTCCTGGGCGTAGAGGTTGTTGAAGCCGCGCTTCGGCAGGCGACGATGCAGCGGCATCTGACCGCCCTCGAAGCCCTTGATGGACACGCCGGTCCGGGCCTTCTGACCCTTCACGCCGCGGCCCGCGGTCTTGCCCTTGCCGGAGCCGATGCCCCGACCGACACGCATCCGGTCCTTGGTGGCGCCGGGATTGTCGCTGATTTCGTTGAGCTTCATCGGGACCTCCTCACGCCACGTCGCCGTGGACGCGCACGAGGTGCGCAACCTTGCGGATCATGCCGCGCACGGAGGGTGTATCCTCCAGCTCGGACACGCGGTGGAGCTTGTTGAGCTTCAGGCCGATCAGCGTCTGACGCTGGCTAGCCTCACGGCGGATCGGTGAGCCGATCTGCTCGATACGGACGGTCTTCTGTGCCATCGGACCCTCCCCTTACGCGACCGCGGCTTCGGACTGGTCGGCCGGGTCGGCATCGCGGCGACGCGACTGGAGCGTCGAGACCTTGATGCCGCGGCGGGCCGCCACGGAGCGCGGGCTGTCCTCGTTCTTGAGCGCCTCGAAGGTGGCGCGCACGAGGTTGTAGGGATTCGAGGATCCCAGCGACTTGGCGACGACGTCCTGCATGCCGAGCGTCTCGAACACGGCGCGCATCGGGCCGCCGGCGATGATGCCGGTGCCCTGCGGGGCCGCGCGGAGGATCACCTTGCCGGCGCCGTGGCGACCGTTGACGTCGTGGTGCAGGGTCCGGCCCTCGCGGAGCGACACGCGGATCAGACCGCGCTTGGCGGCCTCGGTCGCCTTGCGGATCGCCTCCGGCACCTCACGAGCCTTGCCGTGGCCGAAGCCGACGCGGCCCTTCTGGTCGCCGACGACGACGAGGGCCGCGAAGCCGAAGCGACGGCCGCCCTTCACCACCTTGGCGACGCGGTTGATGTGGACGAGCTTGTCCACGAATTCGCTGTCGCGCTCCTCGCGATCATCGCGGCGGCCGCGGCCCCCGCCTTCACGTTCACGTGCCATCTCTTTACCCGTTCATCTCACTGGCGCAGGCGGCGGGCCTGCTCGCTCGATTGCGTCGAATGCCGGACATGCATCGCACGTCCGGCCCGCCGTCGTTCAACAATTCCGTTCGGGTCCGCCGGTGGCTGACGCGCCCCCGGCGAAGTCCCGGGATCAGAATTCCAGGCCACCTTCGCGGGCGGCCTCGGCCACGGCCGCGACGCGGCCGTGATAGATGTAGCCGGAGCGGTCGAAGATCACCTTCGTGACGCCCGCGGCCTTGGCGCGCTCGGCCACCAGCTTGCCCACCGCCTTGGCGGCGGCGACGTCGGCACCGGTCTTGAGTTCGCCCTTGAGTGCCTTGTCGATCGACGAGGCGGCGGCCAGCGTCTTGCCGGCGACGTCGTCGATGACCTGCACGTAGATCTGCTTCGACGAGCGGAACACCGAGAGCCGCGGACGGCCGTTGGCGGCCGCCCGCAGCGCGCGGCGGACGCGCGCCTTCCGGCGATCGAGGGCTTCGAGCTTGCGAGACATGATGCCCTCCTTACTTCTTCTTGCCTTCCTTGCGGAAGATGAACTCGCCCGCGTACCTCACGCCCTTACCCTTGTAGGGCTCGGGTCCGCGATAATCGCGGATCTCGGCGGCGACCTGACCGACCTGCTGGCGGTTGATCCCGGAGATCGTGATCTCGGTGGGCTTCGGGGTTGCGATCGTGATCCCGGCGGGGATCGCGTACTCGATGTCGTGGCTGTAGCCGAGCGACAGCTTGAGGGCCTTGCCGGCCATCGCAGCGCGGTAACCGACGCCGGTGATCTCAAGCTTCTTCTCGAAGCCCTTCGACACACCCTCGACGATGTTGGCGATCTGCGCCCGCGACGTGCCCCACAGGGAGCGCGCCGGCTTCGACTGGTTGACCGGCTCGACCGCGATCGCGCCGTCTTTCATCGCCACGTTGACGAGCGACGGGACAACGAAGGACAGTTCGCCCTTCGAGCCCTTCATCTTCACCGTCTGACCGGTGACCGTGGCGGTAACGCCCGCCGGCACGGGGACCGGCTTCTTGCCTACGCGAGACATGGGATAACCTCCTTATGTCCCGATCAGAACACGGTGCAGAGCACTTCACCGCCGACGTTGCGCTCGCGCGCCTCGTGGTCGGCCATGACGCCCTGCGGGGTGGAGACGATGGTGACGCCGAGGCCGTCGGCCACGTGCGGCAGTTCGCCGACCGACGAGTAGACCCGGCGGCCCGGCTTCGAGACGCGCTTGATCTCGCGGATCACGGGGCGCCCGTCGTAGTACTTGAGCTCGATGGCGAACTCGGTGCGGCCATTGCCGAGGTCGGTCGCCGCGTAATCGCGGATGTAGCCCTCGGACTTCAGGACGTCGAGGACGCTGGCGCGCAGGCGCGAGCCGGGCGTCTGGACGACGTTGCGACGGCGCAGCTGGCCGTTGCGGATGCGGGTGAGCATGTCGCCCACGGGATCGTTAACCATGGGGACCTCCTTACCAGCTCGACTTGACCAGGCCGGGGATCAGGCCCCGGTTGCCAAGCTCGCGCAGCGCCACGCGCGAGATGCCCATCTTGCGATAGTAGGCGCGCGGGCGGCCGGTCATGCCGCAGCGATTGCGGATGCGGGTGGCCGACGAGTTGCGCGGCAGTTCCGCGAGCTTGAGGCGCGCCTCGAAGCGCTCCTCCATCTCGAGGCCTTCGTTGTTGGCGATCTCGAGGAGCGCCTTCCGCTTGGCCGCGAAGCGCTTCACCAGCGCCTTGCGGGCCTCATTCTTCTCGACTGAGCTTTTCTTCGACATGTGGTCTATCTCCGGTGTCCGCGTCTGAAGCCCGAGGGCTTCACTGCCGGAACGGGAACTTGAAGGCGGCGAGGAGGGCCTTGGCCTCGGCATCGGTCTTGGCGGTGGTCGCCACGACGATGTCCATGCCCCAGGTCTGCTCGGCCTTGTCGTAGGAGATCTCCGGGAACACGAGGTGCTCCTTGAGACCCAGGGCGTAGTTGCCGCGGCCGTCGAACGAGCGCGGGTTCAGGCCGCGGAAGTCACGCACGCGCGGCAGCGCGATGGTGATCAGCCGGTCCATGAACTCATACATGCGCTGCTTGCGCAGGGTCACCTTGCAGCCGATCGGCATGCCCTCGCGGACCTTGAAGGTCGCGATGGCCTTGCGGGCCTTGGTGATGACCGGCTTCTGGCCGGCGATCAGGGCGAGATCGCCCGCCGCCACCGAGGCCTTCTTCGAGTCCGCGGTGGACTCGCCCACGCCCATGTTGATCACGATCTTGGTGATCTGCGGCACTTCCATGGGGTTCTTGTAGCCGAACTCTTCGATCAGCTTCTGGCGCACCACCTCGTCGTAGTGCTTGCGCATACGCGGGGTGTAGGCGTTCTTGTCGGCCTCAGCCATCGATCTGATCCCCCGTGGTCTTGGCGAACCGGACCTTGCGCCCGTCTTCGAGGATGCGGAAACCCACGCGGGTCGGCTTGCCGTTGGCATCCGCGACCGCGATGTTCGAGAGCTGGATGGCGGCCTCCTTGGAGATGATGCCGCCTTCCTGGTTCTGGGTCTGCTTCTGGTGCTTCTTGACCAGGTTGATGCCGCGCACGAAGGCCCGGCCTTCCTTCGGCAGAACCTGGATCACCTCGCCGGAGCGACCCGAGTCGCGACCGGTGAGCACGACGACTTTGTCGCCCTTCTTGATCTTGGCAGCCATTACAGCACCTCCGGAGCCAGGGAGATGATCTTCATGTGGTTGCGGGCGCGAAGTTCGCGCGGAACCGGTCCGAAGATACGGGTGCCGATCGGCTCCTTCTGATTGTTGATCAGGACCGCGGCGTTCTTGTCGAAGCGGATGACCGAACCGTCGGCACGCTTCACGTCCTTGGCGGTGCGGACGACGACCGCCTTCATGACGTCGCCCTTCTTGACGCGACCGCGCGGGATCGCCTCTTTGACGGAGACGACGATCACGTCGCCCACGCCGGCATACTTGCGCTTCGACCCGCCGAGAACCTTGATGCACATAACACGGCGTGCACCCGAGTTGTCGGCGACGTCCAGATTCGTCTGCATCTGGATCACGTGCGTGACTCCTTGTTTCAGGCGGGTTTCCGCACGCGGACGGTATTGTCCGGCGGACGACGCCTGATGGGGACATGACGTCCCCGGCTCATGTGTTCGACCGCGCAGGCGATGCCACAGGGACACCGGCGCGGTCACCGCGTTCACAGGGTGCGAGCACCCATCGGGAATGTCGCGAAGGCCGGGCGCATACTACGGGCAGCGCGCCTTGGCAAGCCGAACGGCGGCAAATCGTGGGCGCCGCATGGCTGGATCGGCCTGTCCGCGGGCACCGTCGGGCAGGTGCTGCAGCCTGGGTAAGCACCTTATGGCGGGGGCCATGCGAGCCGGCAAACCGGGACGCTTCGACCGCATCCGGGATCGAGGAGATTCGGCGCCGCCAGCGGCACCACCGTTATGGTGGCGCCGCGGAGGTCGGATAGGAGCCGTCCTGATGGCGAGCGCATGCTCCAGACGACGCGCTTTGACCGGCGCGCTGGGTCGGCGCCGGCCGCGTGTTCGGGGGTCGTCCCCGAGTCAGAACGGCTGGCCGGCCGTCTCGAACAGGAAGCCGTCCAGGCTCGGGATCGTCACCGAGGCTCCATTGGCGGGCTTCGACAGGCGCCAGGGCCGCTCCGCGCGGGCGCGAATTGCCTCGGATGGCCGGAGACGCCGCATGAGGCCGTCCTCGCCCACCTCTTCGATCGCCAGGAATCCGTAGACCTGGAGCCGAGAGGCGGTGAGCTTCATGCCGCGATCCTCGGCGGCGACGACCATGCTGCCGGTGGCGTAGACCGCGTCCAGCAGGGAGCGCTGCTCGCTCCGGCGGCGGTTGCGGGCCTCCCGCTCGCCCGGGGCCTGGGCGGGGACGGGCCGCCGGAACGGAACGACGTTGCTGACCGCGACGCAACCCATACGCAACATCCTTGACGCGAACCTGAGGCGGCGTCCTGGCCGCCCGATGAGCGCGACAATTCGATGGATCGCTTTAATTCTCCGTAGACCTTGCCGGTGCCCCCCTGCCCCGATCCGGTACGCCTTGCGCGTGTGTGGGGAAGAATCGACCCGCCCACCCCCGCGCTCATCGCGATCCCGATTCCAAGGAATGAGACCCGCGCGTGAGCGCGAGGGGGAAGGACTGGCTCCCCTGGGCGGGGTCTACGGAGTTGATCCCCGCGCGGGCGTCCTCGTCGATCCAGGAAGCTGCGTGGAGCGCGAGCCCGCAGGAACCCGCCGGGTTCTCGTAGGCAGGCCGCCGCGGAGGGCCTGGTCTCTAAGGTCAAGCACGTGCGGTTTGTTCAATCAGGCGACAACGCCTTGGATCGGAAGAATCGTCACCGCGACGTACCCGACGAAAGGCTGCACCAGCAGCGGGGTTCTGCGGACTGTGCCAACGACGCCTGCCCCGAGGCTCCGCCCTGCGGGACCGCCCGTGTCCCGCAGGCCCTCGCCGGGGAGCCTCAGCGCCGTCACGGCTAGCCGGGGTCCGCGATCTGGAACAGATTCGGCAGCGGCTTCCGAGGTCTTCGGCCCGAACCAGCGGTCGGAGATCGCCGCCGTCCGACCAGGGGTCTCCGGGATGCGCCGGGTTTCGTTCACCCACCCGCGAAGCCGGGTCTCGCCCTGGAGAGGGCCGATGCCGACCTAGTCATTGGAGATACTGGAGGGCGAGATCCCGTCGTTCTGCCGGTCTGCGGCCTTCCGCAGCAGCCCGATGAGCTTTGGCCCGTGCTGCTTGAGCGCCGGGCGGCAACAGAAAGCCTATTCCGACGGGTGCGAGGGCTTCGAGCCTCACGAACGTCCCGCTACGTCTGCGAGGATGGAAATCACGGGGCGAACCCGTCGACAGTCCGTGGTGCTGAAGGCGACCCTCAGCCGCGGCCGGTTCTGTAACCCAGGGCGCCGCCGATTCCCAACGGCCATGCACTGCGCCACCGTTCCGGGATGGAGGCCGGTCCGGTTCGGGTCGTGGCGCAGGCTGGGGATCGCGAATCGAATTCCCTGGTCGGAGCCTTCCAGATTGACGCTGGGACAGTCACCTGGGAAAATAGTTGGCCGCCGGATCGGGTCGCGTCGCGCACAGTCCGGTCGTACGCGCCTTGACCGATCCTTAACCTCCGGCGCGGCGCAGTTTTCTGCTGCCACCGCATTGACCTGCGGGGCAACCGCGGCTAGAAGCGCGCCACTTCGGACGGCCATCGGCTGCCGACGGCCCTTGGGCATACCCCCGGAAGCCGCCGCCATCGCCCCGAGCGCTCCGAGGGTTCAAATCGCCTGACGCTTAAGTCAGATCCGTAGGTACGAGCGCGTTCGTTTCGGGCGTGCTCCTCTGCCCACACCGCGCCGAGGGTCCGTGACAGGCCCTCCGGCGCATATTCGTTTTGCGGACTGCCCTGCGCAGTCCGGCCAAGGTGACCGAGGAAGAGGGCACAGGATGCCGACGATCAACCAGCTGATCGCCCAGCCGCGGAAGATCCAGCGGAGCCGCAACAAGGTTCCGGCGCTCGACGCTTGCCCGCAGAAGCGCGGCGTCTGCACCCGCGTTTACACGACGACCCCGAAGAAGCCGAACTCGGCGCTCCGGAAGGTCGCCAAGGTGCGCCTCACCAACGGCTTCGAGGTGATCGGCTACATTCCGGGCGAGGGTCACAACCTTCAGGAGCACTCCGTGGTGATGATCCGCGGCGGCCGCGTGAAGGATCTTCCGGGCGTGCGCTACCACATCCTGCGCGGCGTGCTCGACACGCAGGGCGTGAAGAACCGCAAGCAGCGCCGGTCGAAGTACGGCGCCAAGCGTCCGAAGTAAGCGCGTTCGAGGTAAGTCGGACGCCCGGATTTTCCCGGGCGCCGGTCTGCGTTTCCACGGCCCCGTAAGGATGCCGCCGGCCTCAGGGCTCAGGCGGCCTGCGCGGGGCGCTTAAGATCTTTTCGTTCGAGAGTCTCAGAAGATGTCCCGTCGCCACTCTGCCGAGAAGCGTGAGATCATCCCGGACCCGAAGTACGGGGACGTGGTGCTGACGAAGTTCATGAATTCGATCATGTACGAGGGCAAGAAGTCGACCGCCGAGCGGATCGTCTACGGCGCCTTCGACATCGTCGAGAACCGCGCTCGCGCCAACCCGATCGAGGTGTTCCGCGCCGCCCTCGACAACGTCGCCCCGATGATCGAGGTCCGCTCCCGCCGCGTCGGCGGCGCGACCTACCAGGTCCCCGTCGAAGTGCGCACGGAGCGTCGTCAGGCGCTCGCGATCCGCTGGCTGATCCAGGCCGCCCGCTCGCGCAACGACCGGACCATGATCGAGCGCCTCTCCGCCGAGCTGCTCGACGCCGCCAACAACCGCGGCAACGCCGTCAAGAAGCGCGAAGACACGCACCGGATGGCGGAAGCCAACCGCGCCTTCTCGCACTACCGCTGGTAAGCGGTTCCGCCGTCTCTCAGGAGCAATCCTATGCCCCGCACGCACGCGATCGAGGACTACCGCAACTTCGGCATCATGGCCCACATCGATGCCGGCAAGACCACGACCACGGAGCGGATCCTCTACTACACCGGAAAGTCCCATAAGATCGGCGAGGTCCATGAGGGCGCCGCCACGATGGACTGGATGGCGCAGGAGCAGGAGCGTGGCATCACGATCACCTCCGCTGCGACGACCTGCTTCTGGCGCGACAAGCGCCTGAACATCATCGACACCCCCGGCCACGTGGACTTCACCATCGAGGTGGAGCGCTCCCTGCGCGTGCTCGACGGCGCCGTGTGCGTGCTCGACGGCAACCAGGGCGTCGAGCCGCAGACCGAGACCGTGTGGCGGCAGGCCGACAAGTACGACGTCCCGCGCGTCGTGTTCGTCAACAAGATGGACAAGATCGGCGCCGACTTCTTCAAGTGCGTCGCCGACATCATCGATCGCGTCGCCGGCAAGCCGGTCTGCCTGCAGCTGCCGATCGGTGCCGAGTCCAACTTCCAGGGCGTGATCGACCTTATCAAGATGAAGGCGATCGTCTGGTCGGGCGAGGCGCTGGGCGCCAACTTCGACGAGACCGAGATCCCGGCCGACCTCAAGGACCAGGCCGTCGAGTACCGCACCAAGCTGGTCGAGGCCTGCGTGGAGCTCGATGACGAGGCCATGTCGGCCTACCTCGACGGCAACGAGCCTGACGAGGCGACCATGCGCCGTCTGGTGCGCAAGGCCGTGCAGCTGCGCGCCTTCCACCCGGTCCTCTGCGGCTCGGCGTTCAAGAACAAGGGCGTGCAGCCCCTGCTCGACGCCGTCGTCGACTACCTGCCCTCCCCGGCCGATCGCGGCGAGATCAAGGGCATCGACTTCAAGACCGAGGAAGAGACCGTCCGTCACCCGACGGATTCGGATCCCTTCTCCATGCTCGCCTTCAAGATCATGGATGACCCCCACGTCGGCACGATCACCTTCTGCCGCGTGTACTCGGGCAAGGTCGAGACCGGCGCTAACGTGCTGAACTCGTCCCGTGACAAGAAGGAGCGCGTCGGCCGCATGCTCCTGATGCACGCCAACAACCGCGAGGACATCAAGGAAGCCTTCGCGGGCGACATCGTCGCCCTCGCCGGCCTCAAGGACACCCGCACGGGCGACACGCTGTGCGACGCGCAGAAGGCCGTGATCCTCGAGAAGATGGAGTTCCCGGAGCCCGTCATCGAGATCGCCGTCGAGCCGAAGTCGAAGGCCGACCAGGAGAAGCTCGGCATCGCGCTCTCGAAGCTCGCCGCCGAGGATCCGTCCTTCCGGGTCTCGACCGATCAGGAATCCGGCCAGACCATCCTGCGCGGGATGGGCGAGCTGCACCTCGACATCAAGGTCGACATCCTGCGTCGCACCTACAAGGTCGATGCGAATATCGGACAGCCGCAGGTGGCCTACCGCGAGAAGCTGACCCGCCGCCAGGAGATCGACTACACGCATAAGAAGCAGACCGGCGGTACCGGCCAGTTTGCCCGCGTGAAGTTCATCGTCGAGCCGAACGAGCCGGGCGCCGGCTTCCAGTTCGAGTCGAAGATCGTCGGCGGCGCGGTGCCGAAGGAGTACATCCCGGGCGTCGAGAAGGGTCTGAACTCGGTCCTCGGCGCGGGCGTCCTCGCCGGCTTCCCGGTGGTCGACGTCAAGGTCGAGCTGATCGACGGCGCCTATCACGACGTCGACTCGTCGGCGCTGGCCTTCGAGATCGCCTCCCGCGCGGCCTTCCGTGAGGCCCTGCAGAAGGGCGGCTCGGTCCTGCTCGAGCCGGTGATGAAGGTCGAGGTCGTCTCGCCGGAAGATTACACCGGCTCGGTCATCGGCGACCTGAACTCTCGCCGCGGCCAGATCCAGGGCCAGGACATGCGCGGCAACGCCAACGTCATCAACGCGATGGTGCCGCTGGCCAACATGTTCGGCTACGTGAATCAGCTGCGCTCCTTCTCTCAGGGCCGCGCCAACTTCACCATGCAGTTCGACCATTACGAAGAGGTGCCGCGCGGCGAGGCCGACAAGGTCATCGCCAAGTACGCCTAAGGTTCACGCCTAGGCATCTCTTCTTCCGAAACGCGAATTCGAATTTAGGAGGCTCTGATGGGCAAGGAAAAGTTCTCCCGCACCAAGCCGCACTGCAACATCGGCACGATTGGGCACGTTGACCACGGCAAGACGTCCTTGACGGCGGCGATCACGAAGGTTCTTGCGGAGACGGGCGGGGCGACGTTCACGGCCTACGACCAGATCGACAAGGCTCCGGAGGAGAAGGCGCGCGGGATCACGATCTCGACGGCGCACGTGGAGTACGAGACGGCCAACCGGCACTACGCGCACGTGGATTGCCCCGGCCACGCCGACTACGTGAAGAACATGATCACGGGCGCGGCGCAGATGGACGGCGCGATCCTGGTGGTTTCGGCGGCCGACGGCCCGATGCCGCAGACCCGCGAGCACATCCTTCTGGCGCGCCAGGTCGGCGTGCCGGCGCTGGTGGTATTCCTCAACAAGGTCGACATGGTCGACGACGAGGAGCTTCTGGAGCTGGTCGAGCTTGAGGTGCGCGAGCTTCTCTCGAAGTACGACTTCCCGGGCGACGACATCCCGATCACCAAGGGCTCGGCGCTGATGGCGCTGGAGGACAAGGAGCCGAAGATCGGCAAGGAAGCCGTCCTGAAGCTGATGGAGACGGTGGACGCCTACATCCCGCAGCCGGAGCGTCCGATCGACCTGCCGTTCCTGATGCCGATCGAGGACGTGTTCTCGATCTCGGGCCGCGGCACGGTGGTGACGGGCCGGGTCGAGCGCGGGATCGTGAAGGTGGGTGAGACGGTGGAGATCGTCGGCATCCGCGACACGCAGACCACGACGGTGACGGGCGTGGAGATGTTCCGCAAGCTGCTCGACCAGGGTCAGGCGGGCGACAACGTCGGCGTGCTGCTGCGCGGCACGAAGCGCGAGGACGTGGAGCGCGGCCAAGTGGTGTGCAAGCCGGGTTCGGTGAAGCCGCACTCGAAGTTCAAGGCCGAGGCCTACATCCTGACCAAGGAGGAGGGCGGGCGCCACACGCCGTTCTTCACCAACTACCGGCCGCAGTTCTACTTCCGCACGACCGACGTGACCGGGATCTGCACGCTGCCGGAAGGCACCGAGATGGTGATGCCGGGCGACAACGTGACCATGGACGTGGCGCTGATCGTGCCGGTGGCCATGGAGGAGAAGCTGCGCTTCGCCATCCGCGAGGGCGGCCGCACCGTCGGTGCCGGCGTCGTCGCCGCCATCAACGATTGAGCTCGAGCAAGCATCCTTAGCAGGGCGCGGCGGGGTCCAGGCCCCGCACACCCCGCCGTCCCTCTCAAGGTTCCAGGATCATGAACGGTCAGAACATCCGTATTCGCCTGAAGGCGTTCGATCACCGCATCCTCGATGCGTCGACCAAGGAGATCGTCTCCACGGCCCGGCGCACCGGCGCGACCATCCGGGGTCCGATCCCGCTCCCGACGCATATCGAGAAGTTCACCGTGAACCGCTCGCCGCACATCGACAAGAAGTCGCGCGAGCAGTTCGAGATGCGCACGCACAAGCGTGTGCTCGATATCGTCGATCCGACGCCGCAGACCGTGGACGCGCTGATGAAGCTCGACCTCGCCGCTGGCGTGGACGTGGAGATCAAGCTCTGAGTCCGCTGAGGACTTAGAGCTTACCGTTTCATCGCGCGAGGGAGAGAACCTATGCGCTCAGGCGTCATCGCACAGAAGGTCGGCATGACCCGCGTCTTTACGGACGCGGGGGAGCATGTCCCCGTCACGGTGCTCAAGATCGATCAGTGCCAGGTGGTTGCCCACCGCACCGTCGAGAAGAACGGCTACGTTGCGCTGCAGGTCGGCGTCGGCAAGGCCAAGGTCAAGAACGTGTCGGCTGCCGAGCGGGGCCGCTTCGCGGTCGCCAAGGTTGAGCCGAAGAAGAAGCTCGCAGAGTTCCGCGTGTCCGAGGACGCGCTTATCCCGGTCGGCGCGGAGATCACCGCGGACCACTTCATCCCCGGCCAGTTCGTGGATGTCACCGGCACCACGACCGGTAAGGGCTTCGCCGGCGGTATCAAGCGCTGGAACTTCGGAGGCCTGCGCGCCACCCACGGCGTGTCGATCTCGCACCGTTCGATCGGTTCGACCGGCGGCCGTCAGGACCCGGGCAAGACCTTCAAGAACAAGAAGATGCCGGGTCACCTCGGTGTCGAGCGGGTCACGACCCAGAACCTCCGCGTCGTGCGCACCGATCCCGAGCGCGGCCTGATCCTGGTCGAAGGCGCGGTTCCGGGCGTGGCGGGCGGCTGGATCCAGATCCGCGACGCGGTGAAGCGCAAGCTTCCCGCCGATGTTCCGCTGCCGGGCAAGTTCCGTGAGAACGGCGCGTCCGCCCCGGCTCCCGAGGCCGCTGCGGCTGAGGAGACCGCGTGATGAAGCTCGATATCACCACTCTCGACGGCGCCGGCGCCGGCTCGGTCGAGTTGAACGAGGAAATCTTCGGCCTTGAGCCGCGGGCCGACCTCCTGCAGCGCATGGTGCGCTGGCAGCTCGCCAAGCGTCGCGCCGGCACCCATGCCGTACAGAATCGCTCGGACGTGAACCGGACGCGCAAAAAGCTGTACAAGCAGAAGGGCACCGGTAACGCCCGCCACGGCGCAGCCTCAGCGCCGCAGTTCCGCGGCGGCGGCCGGGCCTTCGGCCCGGTGGTGCGCGACCACAGCCACGACCTGCCCAAGAAGGTCCGCGCTCTGGCCCTGCGTCACGCCCTGTCGGCCAAGGCCAAGGCCTCGACCCTGATCGTCGTCGACGACATCAAGATCGAGGATCACAAGACCAAGGGTCTCGTCGAGCGGTTCGGCAAGATGGGCCTCTCGAACGCGCTGATCATCGGCGGCGCCGAGGTCGACGTGAATTTCGGCCGGGCTGCCCGCGCCATCCCGAAGATCGACGTGCTGCCCGTGCAGGGCATCAACGTCTACGACATCCTGCGCCGCGACACGCTCGTCCTGACGAAGGCCGCCGTCGACGCGCTGGAGGAGCGTTTCAAATGAGTGCCGATCCGCGCCACTACGACATCATCGTCTCCCCGGTCATCACCGAGAAGGCGACGAATCTGACCGAGCAGAACAAGGTCGTGTTCCGGGTCGCCCCCAAGGCGACCAAGCCTCAGATCAAGGAGGCCGTGGAGAAGCTGTTCGACGTTAAGGTCACGGCCGTGAACACCCTTGTCACCAAGGGAAAGAAGAAGATTTTCCGCGGCCTCCGCGGACAGCGCTCCGACGTGAAGAAGGCGATCGTGACCCTGGCCGAGGGCCACACGATCGACGTCACGACCGGGCTCTGAGGACGGGTTTTAGGGATCCAAGCCGATGGCCTTGAAGACATTCAAACCGGTCACGCCGAGCCTGCGCCAGCTCGTGCTCGTCGACCGCCGTGAGCTCTACAAGGGCAAGCCGGTGAAGGCGCTGACGGAGGGCAAGTCGTCCTCCGGCGGCCGCAACAATCTGGGCCGCATCACCGTCCGCTTCCGCGGCGGTGGCCACAAGCGCGTCCTGCGCAACGTCGACTTCAAGCGGCGCGAGCAGCTCGGCGTGGCCGCCACGGTGGAGCGGATTGAGTACGATCCGAACCGCACGGCGTTCATCGCGCTGATCAACTTCCCTGACGGGAAGCAGAGCTACATCCTGGCCCCCCAGCGTCTGCAGCCGGGCGACAAGGTGGTGGCCGGCGAGAGCGTCGACATCAAGCCGGGTAACGCCGCGCCGGTCGGTTCGATGCCGGTGGGCACGATCGTCCACAATGTCGAGCTGAAGATCGGCAAGGGCGGCGCGATCGCTCGCTCGGCGGGCAACTACGCGCAGATCGTGGGCCGCGACCAGGGCTACGTGACCCTGCGCCTGAACTCGGGGGAGCAGCGCCTGGTCCACGGCCAGTGCTTCGCCAGTGTCGGCGCGGTCTCGAACCCGGACCACATGAACATCTCGCTCGGCAAGGCCGGGCGCAACCGGTGGCTCGGTAAGCGCCCGCACGTCCGCGGCGTTGCCATGAACCCGGTCGACCATCCGCACGGCGGCGGCGAGGGCCGCACCTCGGGCGGCCGCAATCCGGTCACGCCCTGGGGCGTGCCCACCAAGGGGAAGAAGACCCGGTCCAACAAGCGGACCGACGTGTTCATCCTGTCCAGCCGCCACAATCGCAAGAAGTAATCGCCATGGCACGCTCTCTCTGGAAGGGGCCGTTTGTCGACGGCTACCTCTTCAAGAAGGCCGAGGCGGCGCGGGGCTCCTCGCGCTCCGAGGTCATCAAGATCTGGAGCCGCCGCTCCACGATCCTCCCGCAGTTCGTCGGGCTCACCTTCGGTGTGCACAACGGGCAGAAGCACATCCCGGTCTACGTGTCCGAGGAGATGGTCGGTCACAAGTTCGGCGAGTTCTCGCCGACCCGCACCTTCCCGGGCCATGCGGCCGACAAGAAGGCGAAGAGGCGCTGAGATGGGCAAGCAAGCCACCCCCCGCGCGCTCCCCGAGAACGAGGCCAAGGCCGTCGCGCGCATGCTGCGCGTCAGCCCGCAGAAGCTCAACCTCGTGGCGCAGATGATCCGCGGCAAGAAGGTCGACACGGCCCTCGCCGAACTCCAGTTCTCGCGCAAGCGGATCTCGACCGAGGTCAAGAAGTGCCTCGAGAGCGCCATCGCCAACGCCGAGAACAACCACGACCTGGACGTGGACGACCTCGTCGTCTCCCAGGCCTTCGTGGGCAAGGCGCTGGTTCTCAAGCGCTTTCACGCCCGCGCCCGCGGCCGCGGCGCGCGTATCCTGAAGCCCTTCTCGAACCTCACCATCGTGGTTCGTGAAGTCCGCCAGGCCGAAGCGGCCTGAGGAGGATCTGATGGGCCAGAAAGTCAATCCGATCGGTCTCCGGCTCGGCATCAACCGGACCTGGGATTCCCGCTGGTTCGCCAACAAGGGCGACTACGCGAAGCTCATGCACGAGGACGTCGCGATCCGCGCCGCCCTCATGAAGCAGCTCAAGCAGGCGGCGGTCTCCAAGATCGTCATCGAGCGCCCGCACCGGAAGTGCCGGGTTACCATCCACTCGGGCCGTCCGGGCGTGGTGATCGGCAAGAAGGGCGCGGATATCGAGAAGCTGCGCAAGCTCGTCGGCACCATGACCAAGGCCGACGTGACCATCAACATCGTCGAGGTGCGCAAGCCCGAGATCGACGCCACCCTGGTGGCCGACCTCGATCGCCCAGCAGCTCGAGCGCCGCGTCGCCTTCCGGCGCGCCATGAAGCGGGCCGTTCAGTCGGCCATGCGTCTGGGCGCCGAGGGCATCCGGATCAACTGCTCGGGCCGTCTCGGCGGTGCCGAGATCGCCCGCCAGGAATGGTACCGCGAGGGTCGCGTCCCGCTTCACACGCTGCGTGCCGACGTCGATTACGGCACCGCTACGGCGTTCACGACCTACGGCACCTGCGGCATCAAGGTTTGGGTGTTCAAGGGCGAGATCCTCGAGCACGACCCGATGGCTCAGGACAAGAAGGCCCAGGAAGAGGGCGGCCGCTCCGGCGGACGCCGTGAGCGCGATGGCGAGGGCGGCCGCGAGCGCGGACGCCGCGAGCGCGAGCACGCGTAAGGTAGGAAGCCATGCTGCAACCGAAAAAGACCCGCTTCCGCAAGCAGTTCAAGGGCCGCATCCACGGTGCGGCCAAGGGCGGCTTCGAGCTGAACTTCGGCCAGTTCGGCCTGAAGGCGGTGGAGCCTGAGCGCGTCACCGCCCGCCAGATCGAGGCGGCCCGCCGCGCGATCACTCGCGAGATGAAGCGTCAGGGCCGCGTCTGGATCCGGGTTTTCCCGGACGTGCCGGTCTCCTCGAAGCCCACCGAAGTCCGCATGGGCTCCGGTAAGGGCGCTCCGGACTACTGGGCTGCCCGCGTGCATCCCGGTCGGATCATGTTCGAGGTCGACGGCGTTGCCGAGAACATCGCCAAGGAGGCGCTCCGCCTCGGCGCCGCGAAGCTTCCGATCCGCACGCGGGTCGTCCAGCGCATCGCCGACTGAACGGAGGATATCGTGAAGTCGACCCAGAGAGTGTCTGATCTCAAGGCGTTGTCGCCGGATCAGTTGAATGACGAGTTGCTGAACCTCAAGAAGGAGCAGTTCAACCTGCGCTTCCAGGGGGCCACCGGCCAGCTCGAGAACGTCGCCCGCGTCCGTGAGGTCCGCCGCGACATCGCCCGTGTCCGGACGTTGCAGCGCGCCAAGACGCTGCAGCAGCCCAAGAGCTGACGCGGGCCTCTAGGAGAACACCATGCCGAAGCGCATCCTTCAGGGCACCGTCGTCAGCGACAAGGGTGAGAAGACCATCGTGGTGAAGGTGGAGCGTCGCTTCACGCACCCGGTGATGAAGAAGACCGTGCGTCGCTCGAAGAACTACCACGCGCATGACGAGGCGAATGTCGCCAAGGTCGGGCAGACGGTATTTATCGAAGAGTGCCGCCCGTTCTCGAAGACCAAGACCTGGAAGCTGGTCGAGGGCGACGCCGCCCAGGCTCCCGAGGCTGGCGAGGCCGCCTGATTCTGGGGCTGCGGCAGGCGCGGTCTTCCGCACCCGCCCGGTCTCTTTCGGTTCGGTTGCTGCGCGACACGCGCTTTTGAGCGCTCGGCCGTCGCCAATGCTACGTTCGAACGACGAACGCCCGGAAGCAGTTCGGCTCACTTGAGTCGGATTCGCTCCGGGCGTCGTCGTTTGCGCGTTCGCCGTTAGGGGCCGGGGCTTCTTGAAGCGGGATGTCCGCGGCGGTTAGCTCCGCTGTGTCAGAGGCGCTGTCACGATGCCGGCGCGTCCGGTTCGGCGCGACCCAGGGTGTTGCTGCCGTGTGGGCGGCCTCGTCGCTGCATCCAGCCGTGAATGCGACGGGCGCTGGTCCCGGTGTAAAGCAAACCCCCTCCGCGACCCTCAGGTCCCGGAAGGGGTTGCGACCGCCGTCAATGCTTGGCGATCCGTGTCGTCGACGGGTTCGGCCGCGAGCGCTAGGCGTCGCCCTCGTCGAGGTCGTCGGCCGTCGGCGTTGCGTTCTCCAGGATCTTCTCGGCCACCAAGCCGGAATTCTGCCGGATCGAGGCCTCGATCTTGGACGCGATCTCCGGGTTGTCGCGCAGGAATCCCTTCGAGTTTTCGCGACCCTGGCCGAGGCGCTGGCTGTTGTACGAGAACCAGGCGCCGGACTTCTCGACAATGCCGGCCTTCACGCCGAGATCGATGAGTTCGCCGACCTTCGACACGCCCTCGCCGAACATGATGTCGAACTCGACCTGCTTGAACGGCGGCGCGACCTTGTTCTTCACCACCTTGACGCGGACCTGATTGCCGATCGCCTCATCGCGGTCCTTGAGGGTCGAGATCCGGCGGATGTCGAGGCGTACGGAGGCGTAGAACTTCAGGGCGTTGCCGCCCGTGGTCGTCTCCGGGCTGCCGTACATGACGCCGATCTTCATCCGGATCTGGTTGATGAAGATGACCATGCAGTTCGAGCGCGAGATCGAGCCGGTGAGCTTGCGCAGGGCCTGACTCATCAAGCGGGCCTGGAGGCCGGGCTGGCTCTCGCCCATCTCGCCCTCGATCTCGGCCCGCGGCGTGAGCGCGGCCACCGAATCAACCACGAGGACGTCGATGGCGCCGGACCGCACCAGCGTGTCGGTGATCTCCAGGGCCTGCTCGCCCGTGTCGGGCTGCGAGATCAGCAGGTCGTCGAGGTTCACCCCGAGCTTGCGGGCGTAGACCGGGTCGAGGGCGTGCTCGGCATCCACGAAGGCGCAGACGCCGCCCTTCTTCTGGGCCTCCGCGATGGTGTGGAGCGCCAGCGTGGTCTTGCCGGAGGATTCCGGGCCGTAGATCTCGATCACCCGGCCGCGGGGCAGGCCGCCGACGCCGAGGGCGATGTCGAGGCCGAGCGAACCCGTGGAGACGGTCTCGACCTCCTGCACCTTGTCATTCTTGCCGAGCCGCATGATCGAGCCCTTGCCGAAGGCGCGCTCGATCTGGGCCAGGGCTGCGTCGATCGCCTTGGACTTGTCCTTGTCCTTCTCCGCGGGGGGCATGTCGACCACTTTCAATGCGGGCTGGGCCATCTGGCGGGCTCCTTATGAAGGGGTTGGGCGCAGTTCACAACGCGCGCCAACGCCTGCTCGATGTACCCGGTTTGTTCTATATCGGCAAGGCTCGATGGGAGGTTTCCCGCGGCGTAACAGCGGCCTTCCCGGGCGGCGCGGGCTTCGCACGAGCCCGGGCCGTTCGGAAGGGTTCGGGACTGCCCGTCCCTCAATCGGTCATCGTCTTCTTGACGGTCTCGACCAGCTGCTTGAGGCTGAAAGGCTTGGGCAGGAAGTTGAAGGTCTCGCCCTCCGGCAGGTTCTTGCGGAACGCGTCCTCGGCGTAGCCGGAGACGAAGATCACCTTCAGGTCGGGTTGGTGCTTGCGGACCTCCCGCAGGAGGGTCGGTCCGTCCATTTCGGGCATGACCACGTCCGAGACCACGAGGTCGATCGGCTGGCTGCCCTCGCGGACGATGACCAGAGCCTCGAGGCCGGAGGCGGCCTCCAGCACGGTGTAGCCACGGGCCGAGAGCGCCCGGCTGTTGACCGCGCGGACGGGATCCTCGTCCTCCACGAGGAGGATGGTCCCCTGCCCCGTATGGTCGGCCGCGGGCTTGCGCGGCGCCGGCTTCTCGCCCTTGGTCTGATCCTCGGGGCCGGCCTCACCCGGCTTGGCGTCCGACTTCGGCGAGGCGGCGATCGCCGTGAGCGGCTCCGCCCGCGGCAGGGTGGTGTCCGGATTCAGGGACGGCACCTCCTCGGGCTCCGCCACGGGCACGTGCCGCGGCAGGTAGATCCGGAACGCCGTCCCCTCCCCGATTTTCGACTGCACGTCGATGGTGCCGCCGGATTGCTTGACGATGCCGAACACCGTCGACAGGCCGAGCCCCGTGCCCTTGCCGATCTCCTTGGTGGTGAAGAACGGCTCGAAGATCTTTTCCATCAGCTCGGGCGGGATGCCCTGGCCGGTATCGCGCACCTCGATGAGCACATGGTCGCCCGCCGGCGCCCCGCCACGTCCCTCGGCGCCGCTGGCGGCCCCCGGATCGGTGACGTTCTCGGTGCGGATCATCAGCTTGCCGCCCTCCGGCATGGCGTCCCGGGCGTTGACCGCGAGGTTGACGATCACCTGCTCGAACTGGTTGACGTCGGCCTTCACCGGCCAGACCTCGCGGCCGTGCTTCAATTCGAGGGCGACGCGCTCGCCGAGGAGGCGCTTGAGCAGGAGCGTGAGCTCGGACAGCGCCTCCCCGACGTTCATCACCTCCGGGCGCAGGGTCTGACGGCGGGAGAACGCCAGGAGCTGGCGGACGAGGCCCGCCGCCCGGTTGGCGTTCTGCTTGATCTGCATGATGTCCTGGAACGCCGGATCGGTCGGCCGGTGGCTCGCGAGCAGCAGGTCCGAGTAGCCGATGATCGCCTGCAGCACGTTGTTGAAATCGTGCGCGATGCCGCCTGCGAGCTGGCCCACCGCGTTCATCTTCTGGGCCTGGGCGACCTGCTGCTCCAGCTGCCGCTGCGCCGTCGTGTCGAGGGCGTACAGGATCACCCGCTCGGCTTCGTCGGTCTGCTGTCCCGGATCGCCGCCGTCGGCTGGGCTGAGCCAGACCCGGGCCGAGCGGCCGCCCGGTCCCGAGAGCTGGACCTCGATGGGTTCCGGATCGGTCCGGCCGCTCGCCGCACGGGCGAGCCCGGCCTCCAGGGCGGTGCGGTCGGCCACCGAGTCGCCGACGTTCGGCTCGACCCGGGGCGTGCCCTCCCCGTCGAGGGCGCCGTCGTCGGCCTGGCGCGGCACGGTGCCGAACAGCCGGGTGAACGAGGCGTTCGCCCGGGCGATGCAGCCGGCGCGGTCGAGGGTGGCGATCGCGATCGGCGAGTTGTTGAGGAAGCGGGCGAGGCGCACCTCGGCGGCGCGCTGCGGCTCGTCGGTCTCGGCTCCGGCCGACCGGTTGATCACGAAGGTCCGCGACGACCCGGGCTTGCCGTCCTTGCCGAAGGCGACCCGATGATAGAGCCGCACCGGCAGGGTGTGCCGTTGCGGCGGCGCAGGTCGAGGTCGAAGCGGTCGGTTCGCACCTCGCCCGGCAGGCCTGCGGTCCGGACGAGGACGTCCGCCTCCGGGGCGATCTCGGTCAGATGCGGGCCGCCGGGGCCGACGCTGGCGAGGTCGTAGCCGAGCCAGGCCGCCAGGGTCGCGTTCATGTAGACGATGGCGCCGGCCGGATCGATCGACAGGAAGCCCGCCGGGGCGTGGTCGAGGTAGTCGATGGCGTGCTGGAGTTCCTGGAAGACGTTCTCCTGCCGCTCCCGCTCGGCGGTGATGTCGGCCACGGTCCAGAGCGAGGCGGCCCGGCGTGGACGGGCGAGCGGCCGCACCGAGACCCGGTACCACCCGAAGCCGCGATCGCCGGCTGTCGGCCCGAGCGGCGGCGACATCCGGACCTCCTCGGTATGGGCGCGGGCGTCGCGCGAGGCCTGCGACAGGCGGTAGACGGCCTCTGAGACCTCCGGGGAGCCGACGAGGATGCGTTCCACCGGCACGAGGTTGGAGAAGGTGTTGCCGCTGGCGATCCGCAGATAGGCCTCGTTGGCATAGATCAGGCGGCCCCCTTCCTCGACGACGAGCTGGCCGTCCGGCGAAGCATCGACGATGCCCTTGGTGATGTCGTCCCGGGCGGCGCTGACGCTCAGCTGCAGCGCCCCGATGGCGAGGGCAAACAGGAAGAACACGCCCGCCATGGCCAGCAGGGCGAGCAGCCACACGATGAGCGACTGGGCCTGTTCGTTGGCCACGAAAGACAGGCCGATGGCCGCCCCGACGAGGAGGCCGGCGAGCACGAGCAGCAGCCCGACCCGACCCGGCTGCTCCGAGCGGTCGATCGAGCCCGTCCCCACCAGGGCAGACGCCTGCGAGACCGGTAGACCCGAATTCTGCGGGCTCGCGGCGGGCGCCGGAGGTCCAGTGACATCGGCCATCGGCTTCATTCCAGAACAGTCACCCGGTTGGGCTTGCCGGCCATAACAGGACACGCGCGGGGCGGCACCACTCTCGTCGCGCCAAGCCTCGCCACAGCCTCGCGAAAAAAGGTGGAGGAAGCGTGGCTTTCCGACACGGCGACCGTCTCCGGCTCACAATGCGGTCCGGTGCCACGCGCCTCACGGTCCCGGCTGTCGCTCGCGCCCCCTACGCCGCCCGCTTGCGCAGGCGCAGCACGAAGCCGATGACTTCCGCCACCGCCCGGTAGTGCTCGGCCGGAATCTCGCGGTCGATCTCCACAGTGGCGTGGAGCGCCCGGGCGAGTGGCGGGTTCTCGATCACCGCGACGCCGTGCTCGGCGGCCACTGCGCGGATCCGCAGCGCCAGGGCATCGACGCCCTTGGCGACGCAGACGGGCGCGCCCATGCCGGTCTCGTAGCGCAGCGCCACCGCGTAGTGGGTCGGGTTCGTCACCACCACGGTGGCAGTGGGGACCGCAGCCATCATGCGCTTCTTCACCCGGGCCATCCGCAGCTGCTTCAGGCGCCCCTTGACCTCCGGGTTGCCCTCCGACTCCTTCATCTCCTGCTTGAGTTCCTCCTTCGACATGCGAAGGCGCTTGCGCCAGCGGAACCGGGCGTAGAGCGCATCGCCGAGCGTGATCGCGAGGTGCATGCACAGCATGCCGGCGAGCAGCCGCAGGCTGAGGGACAGGATCGCCGGCAGGGACGCCGCCGGGTCCAGGCGTGCGAACACCTCCAGCCGGTCGCGGTCGTTCCACAGCACCACGCCGCCGACGATGCCCACGGCGCCGATCTTGGCCAGACCCTTGCCGAACTGGAACAAAGCCTCGACGCCGACGAGCCGCTTCACGCCCGCCATCGGCGAGAGGCGTGAGAATTTCGGCATCAGCGTCTCGGTGGTGAAGACCAGGGGGTGCTGCAGGAGTCCCGCGGCCAACCCGGCCACGATGGCCGCCCCCACAGGCACGGCCACCGCCTGGAGCCACAGCCACAGTCCGTGCGTCATGGCCGCCCGCATCGCCGTGGCGTCGTCCGGCAAGGTGGAGGCGTTGGCGAGGTAAGCCTTGAGACCGTGCAGCAGGTTGGTGGCGATGCCGGGGGCGGCGACCAGCAGCGTCAGGGTGAACGCGCCCAGCATCGCGAAGGTGTTGATCTCGCTGCTGGTGGCGACGTCGCCGCGCTCGATGGCCTGATCGAGCCGCCGTTGGGACGGCTCCTCGGTCTTGTCCTCGTCGTCGGTATCGTCGGCCATCGGGCGTCGCTCTCAGCGCGGACGAGGGATCGGGGTGCGGGCGGCGCGGCCGCTCAGCGGCCGACGTAATCCCCGAGATACCGGCCCAAATCGTCCAGGAACACGCCCATCATGACGCCGAGGCAGCCCATCAGGATCAGCATGCCGATCAGGACCGAGGCCGGCACCGCCAGGAAGAAGACCTGCAGCTGCGGCATCAGCCGCGAGAGCACGCCGAGCCCGAGGTTGAACAGGATCCCGAAGGCGATGAACGGACCGGAGATCTGCACCGCCAGGGTGAAGCCCCGGGCAAGGGCCTTCGTGGCCAGCATCAGCGCGTCCGAGAAGGCCGGGACGCCGTCGGGCGGCAGCACCACGTAGCTGCGGGCCACGCCTTCGATGGCGAGATGGTGCAGGTCGGCGGCGAAGATCAGCGTGATCCCGAGCAACGACAGGAAGTTGCCGATCGCCACCTGCTGGCCGCCCTGGCTCGGATCCACCGACATGGCGTAGGACAGGCCGACCTGCGCCGAGATGATCACACCGGCGGTCTGCAGGGCTGCGAGGACCATGCGCACCGTCAGCCCGAGCACCAGGCCGATGATCGTCTCGCCGAACAGGAGCCCGATCAGCCGCGGGCCGGCCACGCCCTCCGTCCCGCCGAGCAGCGGCCGCACGGTCGGAAACAGCACCAGGGTCGTGAGCAGCGCGAAGGCGAGGCGTAGGCGCGGCGACACGGTCTGCTCGCCGATGCCCGGCATCAGCATGATCAGCGTGCCGATGCGCGCGAAGGTGATCAGGTAGGCCGAGGCGATGCCGGGCAGGAGCAGGTTCATCGCCGCCCGTATGGCACGCGCGGTCCTCGCCTGTCGCGGCCGGCCCGCGCATCAGCCACCGGCCGCGATGCGGGCTGCGATGCGGGTCATGTAGCCGGCCATGGCGTCGCCCATGAAAGGCAGCATCAGCAGCAGGGTGGCGAACACCGCCACGACCTTCGGCACGTAGATCAACGTCTGCTCCTGGATCTGCGTGAGAGCCTGGACCAAGGAGACGGCGAGCCCGACCGCGAGGGCGACCAGCATCAGCGGCCCGGCGACCTTGAGGAAGACGAAGATGCCGTCGCGGGCGATGTCGAGGATGGCGAGGCCGGTCATGGGGCTGCGATCTGTGCGGAGGGCATGGGCGGTGGCGCGGGTGGAGGACGGACCGGCGGACCGGACGGCCGGTCAGATCTGCATGCGCATGATCTCCTCGTAGGCGGAGATCATCCGGTCGCGGACCGCCACCATGGTCTGGAGGGCGGTCTCGCTCTCGGCCACCGCGGTGACCACGTCCACGACATTCGCCTTGCCGGCGGCGGCCGAGACGGCCTGGGCGTCGGCCCGGCGGCCGGCATCGCCGACGCTGTCCAGGGTCTGCCCGAGCATCTGCATGAAATCGGTGCCGGTGCCGGTCGTGGGCTGCACCTGGGGCGCGGGCCGGCCGCCGGCGAGGCCCTGGACGGCCGCGTAGGCACCCGCCGCGAAGTTGCTCGAAGCCATCGCCATGCGTCCTTGCTAAGCGTCCCGACCGGTCACTTCAGGATCCCGAGGGTCTGCGCCAGCATCTTGCGAGTGGCGCTGACCATGTTGAGGTTCGCCTCGTAGGAACGTTGGGCCTCGCGCAGGTCCATGTTCTCGATGAGTGCGTTGACGTTGGGCATTTGCACCTCGCCCTGGGCGTTGGCCGCGGGGTTGCCCGGCTCGTACTTCGTCCGGAACGCCGACGGATCGCGCTTGACCCGCCCGGCTTCCACGAGCCGGGCGCCTGTCTCGTCGTCGAGGTGGCTCGTGAAGCTCGGGATCTTGCGGCGGTAGGGCTGCGCCCCGGCGGAGGCCGGCGCGGAATCGGCGTTGGCGATATTCTCCGCGATGATGCGCATCCGGCCGGACTGGGCCTTGAGGCCGGATGCCGCCACCGCCAGCGACTTGCTGAATTCCATGGTTCGGGACCCTCTATCCTACCGCGACCGTATGGAGACGGTGCTCGACTGCCGGCGGCCGCGCGTCAGCTCTTGCCGATCGCGATCTTCAGGGTGGTGAGGCTGTGCTGGTAGAGGGAGGCGGCCAGCTGATAATCCGACTGGTTGTCGCCGGCCTTCATCATCTCGTCCTCGAGGTTGACTCCGTTGCCGCTGGGGCGGATCTCGAAACCCTTCGCGCGCTTGGAGTCTGTCCCCGCCCCCTGCCCGGCCGGAGCCATGTGGCCGGGGCTCGTCAGGGACAGGCTGGCCGCGGTCGCTGACGCGGTCGCGGCCAGGGCGCCGCTGGCCCGGTCGAAGTGCGGCTCCACGAGGTCGCGGGGCTTGAAGCCCGGCATGTCGGCGTTGGCCACGTTCTCGGCGATCAACCCCTGGCGCGCCTGCGCCCATTGCATCCGCGTGCGCAGCATGCCCAGCACGGGCAGGTCGGTGAGGGCCAAGGTCGCCTCCGCTGTGGCGTGGCCGCGCCGGAACGAGCGGGCTCGGCAAAATCTGCCGCGCGCATGGTTAACGCCGCGTTAAGCCGTCCGACGCCGTCGACCTGGTCTCGTGACCGGTGCTCTCGGGGAAGGCGAGGTTCGTCCCCGCGTCGCGTGCGAAGGCGCCGTTCGGATCGCGGAGCCAGGGAGAGACATGGTGGGAGGTGCATCGTGCCCCGGTCCACAGGGGATCGGCGATGCGCGATGGTCACTCGCCGGTCCTCGATCCTCGCCCTATTGTCTTGATCGCGGACAATTAAAAGGTCTGTTAACGAACTCTTAACGTCGTTTGCCCTGCTGCCCCCCCGGCGTGGTAAGGATGAAGCCGTGCCGGCACGCATCCGCGGCGGCCGGAACGGACGAGTGCGTAACCTTGCGATGGCTGCAATTCGTGTTCGGCTCTGACGGCTCCCCCATCGTCCAGTATATTGTCATTTTCGCCGTCATCTTCACGGCGCTGGCGGCCATCGTGTTCACGGTGCGCCGGCTGACGGGTAGAAGCCTGGCGCTCCCGGGGCGTACCGGCAATCGCGGGCGGCAGCCGCGTCTCGGGATCGTCGACGTCTACGAACTCGACCGCGCCCGGCAACTGATCCTTCTGCGCCGGGACAACGTCGAGCACCTGCTGCTCGTGGGCGGCCCCAACGACGTGGTGGTCGAGCGCAACATCCAGCGCAGCCAGCGACCGCTGCCCGAGGCGGCCCTTCGGCCGGAACTGGCGACCGAGCCTCTCGCCGAGCCGCTCCAGGATCCGCTCGTCCAGGGCGGGCGCCTGCCCGAGCCGCCGCGGGTCCTGCCCGAGTCGGCGGGGCGCCGCGCGGAGCCCCTGTTCGATCCGGGCTTCGAGATGCCGGTTGTGGTACCGCCGCCGGTGCCGCGTTCGGCGGCTGGCCCGTCGGTGCGGCTCCCCCTCGATGCCGCCCTTCTCGTTGGCGATGAGCCCGGCCAGGATATCCCGGCGCCCGCCCCGCCGCCGGCGCCGTCGCGGCCGCCGGTGCCCCCTCTGGCGGCGGAGCCGCCCGCCCCGCCTGCGCGCGAGCCGACCATCCCCCGGCGGATCCTGAGCCGGACCGCACCGCCCCTCGTCGAACCGCGGCCGGATCCCGCCTCCGAGCGCAAGCCGGAGACGGCACCCGCGGAGCCGGAGCCCCCGCGGCCGGCGCCGGCCCTTGCCGTGCCCTCCGAGCGCCGGTCCGTCGATCCGGTTGTCCTGTCCGACATGGCTCGACAGCTTCAGGCCGCCCTGTCGCGCTCGTCCTCGGCGGTGACGCCGGCGCCCCAGATCGCGCCCTCCCCCGCCTCGCCCGAGGGCGTCGATCCGGTCGCGGCCGCGATGGCCTCCGCCCCCGCTGATCCGGTGCCGGCCCCTCCGGTCCAGCATGTGGCGCCCCCGGCCCCGGCGCCGACCGTTCCGGTGTCCGCGCCGCCGCCTTCTGCGTCGCCGCCGCCTGCGCCGCCTGCGCCTCCTGCACCGTCGGCTGCCGCGCCGCCTGTGCCTCCGGCCATGCCGAAGGCCGCTCCGGTCTTCACGCCGCCGCCGGCACCGCCCCCGCCCGTAGAGCCCCCGGAAGCGAAGTCATCCGGCAACCCGTTCTCCGTGGAGGAGATCGAGGCTGAGTTCGCCCGCCTTCTCGGCCGCCCCCTCGACAAGCGGAGCTGAACGCCCGTATCGCGGCGCAACGCAGTCTGACCGCGGGGGCCGGCACGCTCATAAACGGGGTCCGTCGCGTTTCGCCCGCAAGGCCGTCGGAACGGGCCTCGGTCGGCGGAGCGGGGCGACGAGACCCGTAATTAACCATCGGTTAACCCTCATCCGGGACGTTCGCTGGCGGAGGTTGTCCGATGCTCGCAACGAACGCCGAAACCGCTCACCGCAGTCGCGCCTACCGGGCCTTCCGGCTCGACCGCGCCGGCCGGGTCTTCGCGGCCGAGATCGTGCCGGCCGAGGACGACACGCAGGCGCGCCGCCGCGCCCGGGCGATGGTCGAACGCGACGCGATCGAACTCTGGGAACGGACCCGGTTCCTCGGGCGCTTCGAGCCCGTCGTCTCGGATGGGCTGGATCCCTCAGCCAAGCCGGCGCGCTGAGACCGGAATCGGCTTTGCGGGAGGGCGGCCCTTCAGTCTCCGTGACGCATCGGGCCGCGCCGGCGCGACCCGTCAGCGCCCGCCGGTTTCCGGCATCGCCAGGACGGCGAGGAAGCTGAGGATCGCGGCCGCCGACAGGTAGAACCCGACGAAGCCGATCCCGCCGAACGCCACGAGTTCCTGCGCGATGTAGGGCGCACCCGAGGCGCCCAGGATCCCCGCGAGGTTGTAGGTGACCGAGGCACCGGTGTAGCGCACCCGCGTCGGGAACAGCTCTGGCAGGACGGCACCCATCGGCCCGAACACCCAGCCCATCGTCAGGAGGCTGAGGCACAGGAAGCCCAGGACGGGCGGCCAGGTCCCGCTGCCGGCGGCGTGACCGAGCATCGGCCCCATCAGGAAACCCAGCAGGAACGTCACCGCCATCCCGGAGAGCAGGACTGGCCGGCGCCCGAAACGATCGGCCGCGGCACCCGATACCACGGTGCCGAGCGCCATGAAGCAGACCGCGATGCACTCGAACAGCAGGAAGGTCGGCCGGCTGTAGCCGAGGGTCCCGGTGCCGTAGCCCAGGGCGAAGACGGTGGAGAGGTAGAACACCGCGTAGACCGCCACCATCGCCAGGGTGCCGACCAGGACCGAGCGTCCATGCTGCGTCAGCATTGTCGCGAAGGGGACGCGCTCCGGCCGCGCCTCGCTGAGCGCCGCCCTGAAGGCGGGCGTCTCGGTCAGCTTCAGGCGGACATAGAGACCGACGCCCACGAGCGCCGCGGAGGCCAGGAACGGCAGGCGCCAGCCCCAGGCCTGGAAGCTCTCCGGCGACAGGCCGAAGCTGAGGGCCAGGAAGCCGAGATTGGCCAGAATGAAGCCCACCGGTGCGCCGAGCTGCGGGAAGATTCCGTACCATGCCCGCCGGCCCGGCGGCGCGTTCTCGACCGCCAGGAGCGCCGCTCCGCCCCACTCGCCGCCGAACCCGATGCCCTGCCCGCAGCGCAGGACGCAAAGGGCCGCGGGCGCCCACCAGCCGGCGGCGGCGTAGGTCGGTAGGCAGCCGATCAGGACCGTGGAAAGCCCCATGATCAGCAGCGACGCCACTAGCGTCGCCTTGCGGCCGACGCGGTCGCCGAAATGCCCGAACAGGGCCGCGCCCACCGGCCGCGCGATGAACGCGATGGCGAAGGTCGCGAAGGCGCTGAGCTGCTGGACGCCGGGTGCGCCCGCCGGGAAGAAGACCGGGCCGATCACTAGGGCGGTGGCGGTGGCATAGATGTAGAAGTCGAAGAACTCGATCGCCGTGCCGACGAAGCTCGCGGCGAGGATCCGGGCGGCGCTCGGTGCGGCAAGCCGCGCGCCTGCGGTGTCGATGGTCTGCAACATGATCGGGGTGGGGAAAGAGGGATCCGGGTCGATTGCGGCGCTTTCGCACGGGGCGGCACACGCGGGTACCCCGGTTTCGGCATGGGTGCCCGACGGATCTGTCGGACTTGCCCGACCCTCTCGGCTGCATGCTTCAAGTGCCCGGGCGGGCCGGGCGACGGGGGCTCGGAGGTCGCTGTGCGGCGCACCAGCGGCGGCCTTGCGTTCCCCGGTCCCGTTCGCCAAGCTGAACGGCCATATTCCGCGACGGCTGCCGGCCGCGGCGCCGTCCACATCACTTGAGTATTGCGATGAGAGTCACTGTCGAGCGCGCGGCCCTGCTCAGGTCGCTCGGCCACGTGCACCGGGTCGTCGAGCGCCGCAACACGATCCCGATCCTGTCGAACGTGCTCCTGCGGGCGGAAGGGTCGGGACTCCAGCTGCGGGCGACGGATCTCGACATCGAGGTGACCGAGAGCGTGCCGGCCGACGTGTCGGATGCCGGCGCCACCACGGTTCCGGCCCACGTGATCTACGACATCGTGCGCAAGCTGCCCGAGGGGGCCCAGGTCTCCCTGGAGACCGGCGGCGAGTCCGGCCAGATGACGATCCGGTCCGGCCGCTCGCGCTTCGCCCTCGGCGCCCTGCCGGAGGGCGACTTCCCCGACCTCGCCGCCGGCGAGATGCCCCACGGCTTCGAGATCGCCGCGGCCGACCTGAAGCGCTTGATCGAGAAGACCCAGTTCGCGATCTCCACCGAGGAGACCCGGTACTATCTCAACGGCATCTACCTGCACACGCTGGAGACCGAGGGCGGCCCGGTGATGCGCGCGGTGGCGACCGACGGCCACCGGCTCGCCCGCGTCGAGATCCCGGCCCCGCAGGGCAGCGTCGGCATGCCCGGCGTGATCGTACCCCGCAAGGCGGTCGCCGAGATCCAGAAGCTCCTGGACGACGGCGGCGAGACCGTTGCGGTCGACCTGTCGCCCGCCAAGATCCGCCTGCGTTTCGCCGGCGGCCTGACGCTGATCTCCAAGCTGATCGACGGCACTTTCCCGGATTACCAGCGGGTGATCCCGGCCAACAACGACAAGCGCCTGACCGTCGAGCGCGACGCCTTCGCCAAGGCGGTAGATCGGGTCTCGACGATCTCGTCGGAGCGCGGGCGCGCGGTGAAGCTCGGGCTCGTCGAGGGTCGCCTCGCGCTCTCGGTGAACAACCCGGATTCGGGCAGTGCCACCGAGGAACTCGATGTCGACTACGAGGCGGCCAATCTCGATATCGGGTTCAACGCCCGGTATCTCCTCGACATCACCGCGCAGCTCGAGGGCGACACTGCCCTGTTCAAGCTCGCCGATCCCGGTTCCCCGACCCTGATCCAGGACCGCGAGGGCGCGCCGGCTTTGTACGTGCTGATGCCGATGCGGGTGTGAGACCGCCGCGGCACGTCCTGTTCCTGCCCTCGTCCTGGGGTGCCGGAGCGTAGTGGGGGCCTCGCAGGAGGTCGCCAGAATGCGACATGGGTTCTGGAGCCCTCCTGCGAGGACCGCCGACGCGGGAACCTCAGAAGGAGGGTGTTGGATGGGATGTCAGACAGGAAGGGACGGTTGAGCGCGGTGCGGCTCGACCTCCGGGTTCACCGATGAGCGATGCCTTCGATCCGCGGGTCGAGCCCAACGGGTCGGATCTGCGCGTCACCCGCGTGATCGCCCGCGATTTCCGCAATCACGCCGATCTCGAGCTGAGCCCGGAGGCCCGCTTCGTCGCGTTGGTCGGGGAGAACGGCGCGGGCAAGACCAACCTGCTCGAGGCGCTCTCGCTGTTCGTGCCGGGCCGGGGCCTGCGCCGCGCGGAATTCGCCGCGATGGCGCGCAATGGCGGTCCGGGAGGGTTCGCGGTCTCGCTCACCCTCGACCGGGACGGTGCCGAGCACCGGCTCGGCACAGGTCTGGAGCCGCCGGGTCCCGATGGGCGGTCGAGCCGGCTCTGCCGGATCGACGGCGCCACGGCCTCCTCGCCGGTGGCGTTCAGCGAGTTCCTGCGGGTGGTCTGGCTGACCCCCGACCTCGACGGGCTGTTCCGCGGGGCGGCCGGGGACCGGCGGCGGTTCCTCGACCGTCTCGTGCTGGCGGTCGATGCCGCGCACGGCGCCCGGGTCTCCGCGATGGAGCGGGCCCTGCGCTCGCGCAACCGTCTGCTGGAGGAGCGGCCCGACGACGACCGCTGGCTCGAGGCGGTGGAGCGGGAGGTCGCCGAGCTGGGCGTCGCCGTGGCCCTCGCCCGCCGGGAGACCGCCGAACGCCTCGACCGGCTGATCGCCGAGACCCGGGACGACGGGCAGCCCTTTCCCTGGGCCTCCATCCGCCTCGAAGGCGACCTCGACGACCTCGTGGCGGTCTGGCCCGCCATCGAGGCGGAGGACCGCTACCGCATGGCGCTGCGCAACGGCCGCAACCGGGACCGCGCGGCCGGCCGCACCCTGATCGGGCCGCAGAGCAGCGATCTCGTGGTCCGCCACGGCCCCAAGGACGTGCCGGCGGGGACGGCATCCACGGGGGAGCAGAAGGCGCTGCTGATTGGGCTCGTCCTCGCCCATGCCCGGCTGGTGCGGGCCATGAGCGGGATCGCGCCGCTCATCCTCCTCGACGAGGTGGCGGCCCATCTCGACCCGCGCCGACGGGCCGGCCTGTTCGAGGCCCTGGAGGCCCTGCCGGGACAGGTCTGGATGACCGGCGCCGACCCGGATGCCTTTGCGCAGGCCGGCGCCCGGACCCAGGTGCTGCGGATCGGGGCCTGACGGGCCTCAGGCCGCCCGCACCGTGCTCAGGAAGCGGGAGACCTCCGCCCCGAGATGCTCGGACTGGCGCGACAGCTCGCCCGCCGCGCCGAGTACCTGGGCGGCGGCCGCGCCCGTCTCCTCGGAGGCCTTGGCCACGCCGGTGATGTTGCTGGTCACCTCGTCGGTGCCGGTGGCGGCCTGGGAGACGTTGCGCACGATCTCCTGCGTGGCCGCGCCCTGCTGCTCCACCGCCGCCGCGATCGTGGCCGCCACCCCGTCGATCTCGCGGATGCGCGCCGCGATCGTGTCGATGGCCGAGACCGCCTGGCCCGTCACGCCCTGGATCTGGCCGATCTGCTGGCTGATCTCGTCGGTCGCCCGGGCGGTCTGGGCCGCCAGCTCCTTCACCTCGGAGGCCACCACCGCGAAGCCGCGGCCCGCGTCGCCTGCGCGGGCGGCCTCGATCGTGGCGTTGAGGGCGAGGAGGTTGGTCTGACCGGCGATGTTCGAGATCAGCCCGACCATGTCGCCGATGCGGGTGGCCGCCTGGCTCAGGGCCTGCACGAGGTGCTGGGTCTGATCCGCCTCCCCGACCGCCGTCTGCGCGAGGCCGGCCGAGCCCAGGACCTGCCGGCCGATCTCCTGCACCGACGTCCCCAACTCCTCCGCCGCGGCCGCCACGGTCTGGACGTTGGCGGCGGCCTGCTCGGCTGCGGCCGCCACGGTGGTGGACTGGCTGGCGGTCTCGCTGGCGCTGGCCGTCATGGTCTGGGCGGTGGCCTGAAGCTCGGTCGCCGAGGATGAGACCATCCCGACGATGCTCCCGACCGCCCGTTCGAACCCGTCCGCCAGTTCCAGCATCGTGCGCTTGCGTTCGGCTGCCGCGGCCTCGTCGGCGAGGCGCTTGACCTCGGCCTCCTCGGCGGCCTTGCGCGCGACCATGGCCTTGATGCCCTCGACCGCCTTGCCCACCGCACCGATTTCGTCCCGGCGCTGCGCTTCCGTGATCTCGGCGTCGATATCGCCCTGGGCCATCCTCTGCAGGACCTTGACCAGGCGGTCGAGCGGGCGCGTGATTCCGATCGTCGCGATCACCGCCGCCGCGAGCAGGCCGGCGAGCATTCCGAGGGCGCTGACGATCATCAGGGTCTGGCGGGTGGTGTTGGTCTGGTCGGTCAGGTCATCCGAACCCTTCTGCATGTAGGCACTGATGTCTTCGGCGAGGGCGTTGCCGTCGGCCAGCATGCTGGAAAAGACCGGATCGATCGCCGAATGCACCAGTGCGATGGCCTGATCGTTCTGGTTGGCGGAACCGAGCCGGCGGACCTCGCTCACGTCCCGGACGTAGCGTTCGACGCGGGCCGACTGCTCGTCGATGCGCGTGGCGAAGGTCGGCGCGTGCGCGCGGAAGACCGGGAGCAGCTCCTTCACTTTCGGTAGAGCGGCCTCGAAGCCCCTGTTGGCCTCCTGCATCTGGGAGGGTTCGGTCTCCGCGATGACCCGGTACACGAAATAATTGAGTTCGATCATGAGGCGGTTGAGCCGGCGCGCCTCTGCGACGGCCGCTGCCTCGTTCCCGATGAAGCGACTGTATCCGTCGTCGATCGTGGTCATTCGCGACTGCGCGTACCAGACGCAGCCTCCGACGATCAGACTGATCAACGCGATGACGGCGGCCAGTTTGGGCAGAACCTTCATGTTTGACAATCGTAGCACGGTCTTCTGGCCCCGTTCGAAATCGATGACGCACGGCTGAGTGTCGGCGGGATCGACCATGGCTATCATGAGTAAAAAAATCCTAATCTCGCGCTTTTGTCAAGACATCATCTCTATGGTGATGCAAAGTTTGCGATATAAATTCCGAAGATAGCCGTAAATACCGTGGAATAAACCCAATTCTTGACTTCAATGCCCACTTTTTAGCTCTTAAAATCTCGAATTGTAGTCGTGATGGCGTATATTTATGATCAGAGCGTTCAGCGTCTATTGCGTTCTTGACGCCGCGGCAGTCTCATCGGCGGGACATGACGCCGGACAGGCGTGCCCGGGGCGCCGGCCTTTTCAGCGTCCGACGCGACGCCACATAGGGGCTCGGCACGCCGCCCGCGTGCTCACGGAATCAGGAGCGCATGTCCAAGCCCGTCCACGCCATGATCCGCGTTCTCGAAGAGGAGCGCGCGCGCGACTACTACGCCCGTGCCTTCGGGCTCGAACTGTCCGACCGGTTCGACTTTCCGGACTTCGTCCTCATTTACCTGCGCGACCCGAATTCACCGTTCGAACTGGAACTCACGGTCAATAAGGGGCGCGACAAGCCCTACGACCTCGGCGACGGCTATGGTCACATCGCCTTCGTGGTCGACGACCTCGACGCCGAGCACGCGCGGCATCGGCGCGAGGGTTTCACGGTCACCGACGTCAAGACGCTCAAGCACACGGACGCGGTGCTCGCCCGGTTCTTCTTCGCCACGGATCCGGACGGCTACAAGATCGAGGTCATCCAGCGCGGCGGCCGCTTCGCTTGACCGTCCCGGCCCTGCCCCTTCGAGACTCATCCTTGAGAACCATGCCGGACAAGACACGCATCCTCTGCATCCGCCACGGACAATCCACGTTCAACGCCGCGCACAGGTCGGGAGGCGGGGATCCCGGCCTCCTCGACGCGCGCCTGACCGAACTGGGGAAGGCCCAGGCCCGGGCGGCGCGGGACCGGCTCCGGGCGCACCCGTTCGACCTCGTGGTCGTGTCGCCCCTGACCCGTGCCATCGAGACCGCCGCGATCCTGTTCGGCGACCATCCGCGTCAGCCGCGCGTGCTGGTCGAGGTGCTGCATCGGGAATGCCAGGAGAGCAGCTGCGATGTCGGTCGGGCGGCCTCAGAGATCGCCGCCGAGTTCCCGCACCTCGATGTCGGGCATATTCCGGAGGTCTGGTGGCACGCCGAGCCCGGCTCGGAGGTGGGGGGCTATCCCGTCGAGCCGCGTCCCCTGTTCGACGCCCGCGTCGCCGCGTTCCGGGATTGGCTGCGCGCCCGGCCCGAGCGCGCCATCGCGGTCGTGGGGCACGGGACGTTCTTCTACCATTTGACCGGCACGTTCCTGGAGAATTGCGGCTCCATCGCGCTCGATCTCGACGCCGCGCCCGCCGCGGCCTGATCAGGCGGGGGCCAGCGCGCGGGCCGCATCGAGGCGCGCTTGGGCTCCGGCGAGGGCGACCTCGGGCGCTTGGCGGCCGATCGCGAGGGCAGTCGAAAGGATCGCGCAGGCCTCGCTCCAGGTGCCGGGCACGAACGGGGCCGCCCCCTCGGCGACTTTCGCAGCGCAGCGCGCATCCGCGCCGGCCCGCTCCGCCGCCGTGGCCGTTCGGGCGACCGCGGCGGTCAGAGCCCCCTCACGCCAGCGCCGCGCCTGGGCGGCGGCCTGGGACAGCGCCCCGCCCCGCCAGGCCGCGGCGGTCGCCGCGGCGCGCGCGGCGGGCAGATCCGGCGCTGCGGCACAGGCCTCCGCCTCCTCCGCCATCCCGGCGATTTGGCACAGGGGCGCGAGGATTCGCCGGATGCTCTCCAGGGCAAGACGCCGGGTTCGGGCGGCCTCGATCTCCGGTGTGTCGGCGCTGCCCGACAAACGCAGCACGAAGGCCATCAACTGAGGCCGCGCCTCGTCCGGCATGGCATCGTTGAGCCCGAGGGCGTAGGCGGCGACCGGGCGCGAGAAGCAGGGCGGACAATCCGCGCTGGAGCGGATCGCCCGATAGGGCAGACCCGCGGCGACGATCGCCGCCTCGTTGATGCAGGTCCCGCCGTCGGGGCCGGGGAACGGGTGCGATCCGATGAGCAGGCGCCAGTTCAGGATGGTCTCGAAGTCGGCGTGCATCGGTGCGTCCCCGTCTCGAGCGCGCAGCGTCGCATGCCGTGGCCCGGATGGCGAGGCCCCTCAGCCGGCGAGACCCGGCGCGAGGCCCGAGAGCATCGCTGCACCCAGAACCAGCACGAAGGCGGCGGCCACGAGTTCGAGCCCGCCGACCGCCAGGACTCCCGCCTGTCCGCGGCCGCCCGCGAGACGCAGGGCCGCCCGCTTGGCGAACACCGCCAGGCACGCCAGGGCCGTGGTGGTGAGCGCCGTGCCGAGCGCCATGGCCAGCACCGCCAGGACGCCCGCCCCGGGCACCCCCTGCGAGACCGCGAAGACCAGCACCAGCACCGCCCCGGCACAGGGACGCGCGCCCGCGGCCAGGACCACCCCCGCCCGCTCGCGCCAGGTTTCCAGGCGCTCGATCGCCTCCGGTTCGGGCAGATGGCTGCAGCCGGGGCCGCAGGCCGCCCGGAGATGGACGAGGCGTCCGGCCTTGCGCCAGGTCAGCACCAGCCCGATCAGCGCCACGAGGGCGAAGCTCACGGTCTCGATCAGGGTCCCGGCCCGGGTGATGCTCGCCGCGGTGGCGTTGAGGATCAGGCTGCCGATCCCGACGATCGCTCCGGCCACGAGGGCCTGAAGCAGGGCGGCGCACAGGCTGAGGACGCAGCCGCGCCGCAGCGCCCGCTCGCCGGCCAGGATGTAGCCGGCGATCACCGCCTTGCCGTGGCCCGGCCCGGCGGCGTGGAACACGCCATACGCGAAGGCGAGTCCGACCAGCGGGCTCCAGCTGCCGCCACCTCGGAGCGCGCCCACGGCTGCATTGAGGCTGCGCGAGAAGCTCGCCTGCAGCGCGAGGATGACGCCGCCGATGCCCGTGGCGGCAGGAGCCGCCTCCCGGAAGCCGATCCCGAAGGGCGAGCGCGGCGGCGGCGCGGCGAGGCCGGGGGCGACGAGCCACGCGATCCCGGCCGCCAGGAGCGCCGCGACCGCGATGGCGATGGCCATGAGGCCGAGCCTCAACCCCAGTCGCCCCGTCCCGGCGGGCGCGGCGATCCCGATGCCTACGGACATGCGACCAGGACCCGGCTGGCGAACTGCACGCCGTAGGTGGAGGCGGTGGTGAGCGCCTCGAAGAACGCCTCGGTCATGCCCGGGGACCCGGCCTCGGCGGTTTTCGGCTGCTCGGTCTTCGGGCGGGTCACGGTGGCGGCGCAGCCCTGCGGCGCACCGGCGAGGGTTGCGGCGTCGGCGCCCTCGGCGAACGAGAACGCGACGAAGTAGGTCGGGTCGTAGACCTCGAGCGCGGCGACGCCGCGTCCCTGCTGGACCGGGGTCTTGAGCGGCAGCAGGAAGGTCATGACCAGGGCCTTGTCCGCCATGTGCGCGGCCGGCTCCTTCGGGTCCGCGAAGGCCTGCTCCTTGCCGCCGACCTTCAACTTCGTGAAGTAGCCGAACTCGGCGAGGTTGGCGGTGTTCTCGGTTGCGAGCCCGGCGAGTTCGTCCGGGCTCAGCGTGCCGTCCTTGTTGGCGTCGAGGCCCTGCGTGACGAAGGCGGTGTATTCGGGATCGAAACTCCAGGTGTCCCGGACGCCGATCAGCTTTCCGTCCTCGTAGACGAGCTGTGCCTTGGCCGTCACCCAGACGTGGGGATGGGCCGAGGCGGCCGAGGCGGCGCAGGCCAGGAGGGCGCCCAGCGCGGCGGCCAGGGGTTTCGGACAGTGCGCGGCGATCAGCATGGGCGGGGGCGCGCTCGCGGCGTGAGGGGGTTGCGGCCCCTCTCCTCGCCCTCCGGTTGGGCAAAAGCGAGGCGCCCGGCCCGGCCGCGGCCGCTCACTCGCCGCCGTCGAGGCCCATCAGCTGGAAGCTCACCCGCAGATCGTTCGACATCGGGATGTCGAGGCGCTCGCCGTTGGGCAGGCGCTTGAGGAACCAGCGCTCGTAGGTCCAGCGCAGCGCCCGCGACTCCGCGAGCCGCGTGAACGTCTGCGTCACGATCCCGGCGAGTTCCGGATCGTCCTTGCGGAACATGATGCCGTAGGGCTCGTAGGAGAGCTTGTCGGGCAGCACCGTGTAGTTCGCACCGCCCTGCGCGTCCGTGGCGATCAGCCCGTAGAGCAGCACGTCGTCGGTGGCGAAGGCATCGGCTTGGCCGGCTTTGACCATCGCGTAGGAGGCGGCGTGATCGGGGGCGGTCACCACCTTCGCGTCGATCCGTAGCCGGGCGAGCAGGTCGCGCACGGCCTTCTCGTTGGTGGTGCCGGCCGTGACCACCACGGTCTTGCCGCCGAGGTCCCGGTAGGAGGCGATGCCCGCCCCCCGCTTCACCAGCAGCTGCGTGGCGCTGATGTAATCCACCGGCGAGAAGGCGACCTGCTTGCGGCGCTCGGCATTGGCGGTGGTCGAACCGCATTCGAGGTCGATCTTGCCGGACGTCACCGCCTCGATGCGGGTCTCGGCGGTCACCGGCGCGTAGCGGATCTTCACGGGTCGCCCGATGGCCGCCTGGATGTCGTCGGCGATCTCGCCGCAGAGGTCGATGGCGTAGCCGATCGCCCGGGGGCTGCCGTCCGGCTGCTGACCCTCCACGAAGGAGAACGGCACCGAACTCTCGCGGTAGCCGAGCACGATCTCGCCGCGCTCGGCGACGCTCCTGAGCGTGCCGGTGAGAACCTCCACCGCCGCGGCGGGCGACGCCACCGTCAGCGCCAGCGCCAGAAGTGTCACGGACCGCATCGCCATCACCCGCCCTCCCCGAGCGTCCGCGCCGCCCCTACTCCGCGGGCGAGGGTACGGTCCCGACGTGATCGAGACGCTGGTCGGTGGCGGTCAGCTGGCCCTCCCACTTCGCGACCGCGACGGTGGCGACGCTGTTGCCCAGCACGTTGGTGGCCGACCGGCCCATGTCCAGGAACTGGTCGATGCCGATGATCAGCAGCAGTCCGGCCTCCGGGATGTTGAAGTGGCTGAGGGTCGCCGAGATCACCACCAGAGAGGCGCGCGGCACCCCCGCCATGCCCTTCGAGGTGACCATCAGCAGCAGCAGCATCGTCAGCTGCTGACCCCAGGTCAGCGGGATGTTGTAGGCCTGCGCGATGAACATCACCGCGAAGGTGCAGTACATCATCGAGCCGTCGAGGTTGAACGAGTAGCCCATCGGCAGCACGAAGGAGGTGATGCGGTTCGGGACGCCGAACTTTTCGAGGTTCGTCAGCATCTTCGGGTAGGCCGCCTCGCTCGATGCGGTCGAGAAGGCGAGCACGAAGGGCTCCTTGATGAGGTTGAACAGCCGCATGATGCCGCCGCCGCCCAGCATCAGGAAGCCGACGCCCATCAGCAGCGCCCAGAGCACGCCGAGGCCGATGTAGAACTCCACGAGGAACTTGCCGTAGGTCACGAGCACGCCGATGCCCTGCGTGGTGATCGTCGCCGCGATGGCGGCGAACACCGCCACGGGGGCGAACATCATCACGTAGCCCGTCACCTTGAGCATCACGTCGGCGAGGCCCTCGATGCCCTGAGCCAGGAGGCGGCCCTTCTCGCCGAGGGCGGCGAGGCCGACGCCGAAGAAGATCGAGAACACCACGATCTGCAGGATCTCGTTGTTGGCCATCGCCTCGACCGCGCTCTTCGGCACGAGGTGCGTGACGAACTCCTTGAGGGAGAGCGAGGCCGCCTTGAGAC
This sequence comes from Methylobacterium phyllosphaerae, assembly GCA_050632685.1. Lineage (GTDB taxonomy): Bacteria > Pseudomonadota > Alphaproteobacteria > Rhizobiales > Beijerinckiaceae > Methylobacterium > Methylobacterium phyllosphaerae_A. Next base: position 3,137,336 of record JBOEFT010000001.1, on the reverse strand, counting down.
CGGTCCCGGCGCCGGCATCGGGCAGCGGCAGGTTGAGGTTCTGGCCGGGCTGCATCAGGTTGACCATGATGAGGCCGAGCATCAACGAGCAGAACGAGGCGCCGACGAACCAGAGCAGCGCCTTGCCGCCGACCCGCCCGACCGAGGCGGTGTCCCCGAGATGCGCGATGCCGACCACCAGCGTCGAGAACACCAGCGGTGCGATGATCATCTTGATCAGGCGCAGGAACACGTCGGAGACCAGCGCGATGTAGCCGGCGATCTCTTTGGCGGTCTGCGGATCGGGCCAGGTGATGCTGCAGGCGTAGCCCACCGCGATCCCCAGGAGCATGCCGACGAAGATCATCGTCGTGAGTCGCGAACCTGCCATCGGTACTGCTCCTCGCCTGCGCCCGGGATGAGCGAGCATTTCAATTCGTTAACGTGTCGCAGGAACCACGCCACACGCAAGCCCAGGCAGGGTGCGTTACTGGCACGGTCGACTGTTTTCACGCGACGCTCGGGCGGGGATGAAACCTGTGGCCGCCGTGCTACGGCTGCGGTACGGGACTTGCCCCGCCGCGTTGCCTGCGGTCTTCGTAGGCGGCCGAGCAAACCGCGCGCGCGAGAGTTCATGGACGTCTTCGTACAGCAGTTGATCAACGGGCTGACGCTCGGCTCGATCTACGGCCTGATCGCAATCGGCTACACGATGGTGTTCGGCATCATCGGCATGGTGAACTTCGCCCACGGAGACGTCTTCATGGTCTCCTGCTTCATCGCGCTGATCACCTTCCTGCTTCTGACCGTATGGCTCGGCGTCAGCTCCATCGCCCTGGCCTTCCTGGTGGTTCTGGTGGTCGCCATGGTGCTCACGGCCCTGTGGGGCTGGGCGATCGAGCGCGTGGCCTACCGGCCCCTGCGCGGCTCGTTCCGACTCGCGCCACTGATCTCGGCGATCGGCGTGTCGATCTTCCTGTCGAACTTCGTGCAGGTGGTGCAGGGCGCGCGCAACAAGCCGACCCCTCCGATGCTCTCGGGGGCATCACCCTGTTCGAGCGGGACGGCTACGCGGTGTTCCTGGCCTGGAAGCAGGTGCTGATCATGGCGGTGACCGCCGTGCTGCTCACCGGGTTCTGGTACCTCGTGCAGCGCACGCCCTTCGGCCGGGCGCAGCGCGCCTGCGAGCAGGATCGCAAGATGGCGGCGCTGCTCGGCATCGACGTCGACCGGACGATCTCCCTGACCTTCGTGCTGGGCGCCGCGCTGGCGGCCGTCGCGGGCGTCCTCTACCTCATGTATTACGGCGTCGTGTCCTTCTCGGACGGGTTCGTGCCCGGCGTGAAGGCCTTCACGGCGGCGGTGCTCGGCGGCATCGGGTCCCTGCCCGGCGCCGTGCTCGGCGGCCTGATCATCGGCCTGATCGAGACCTTCTGGTCCGCCTATTTCTCCATCGAGTACAAGGACGTCGCCGCCTTCTCGATCCTGGCGATCGTCCTGATCTTCATGCCCTCGGGCATCCTGGGCCGGCCCGAGGTCGAGAAAGTCTGATGGCCCGCTCCCAGGCTGCGCTTCCCGAATCCGCGATGGCAGGCATCCTGCGCGATTCCGCCCTCTACGCCCTCGTCGCCTTCGGCCTGTGCGTGCCGATCATCGCCTACCGCACCGATCCCGGACCGGGCAGCGAGCTGGTGCTCGTGCCGCGCTGGGGGCTCGTGGCGGCGCTCTGCGCGGCGGTCTTCGTGCTCCGTCTCGTCCAGCGCCTCGTGCTGCTGCGGCGGGACGCGCGGCGGGCGCTGACCCCTCTCCGGCCCAGGCCACGGAGGCGGTCCACGGCGAGCCCGATGCCGGTCAGAAGACCTCGAAGCTCGGCCTCTGGCTGTTCATCGGCATCGCCCTGACGCTGCCGATGATCTCCACCCTGGCGACCGGCGGCCTGTCCTCGGCCCGCTACTGGATCGACCTCGGCATCCTGATCCTCACCTACGTGATGCTCGGCTGGGGCCTGAACATCGTGGTCGGCCTCGCGGGCCTCCTCGACCTCGGCTACGTCGCCTTCTACGCGGTCGGCGCCTATTCCTACGCCCTGCTGTCGACCACGTTCGGCCTGTCGTTCTGGATCTGCCTGCCGCTCGCCGGCCTGTTCGCCGGACTGTGGGGGATGATCCTCGGCTTCCCGGTGCTGCGCCTGCGCGGCGACTACCTCGCCATCGTCACCCTGGCCTTCGGCGAGATCATCCGCCTCGTCCTGATCAACTGGACCGACGTGACCGGGGGCGGGGCCGGCATCTCGTCGATCCCGCGGGCGACCTTCTTTGGGATCCCGTTCACGGCGGGCGAGGACGGGTTCGCGGCGCGCTTCGGCATCCCGTACGATTCGATGCACCGGCTCGTGTTCCTCTACTATCTCATCCTCGGACTGGCGCTCGTCACGAACTTCGTCACCCTGCGCCTGCGCCGCCTGCCGATCGGGCGTGCCTGGGAGGCCCTGCGCGAGGACGAGATCGCCTGCCGCTCGCTCGGCATCGACACGACGGCGACGAAGCTCACGGCCTTCGCCCTCGGGGCGGCCTTCGGTGGGATCGCCGGCTCGTTCTTCGCCGTGCGCCAGGGCTTCATCAGCCCGGAGAGCTTCAACTTCCTGGAGAGCGCCATCATCCTGGCGATCGTCGTGCTCGGCGGCATGGGCAGCCAGGTCGGCGTCGCCATCGCCGCGGTGGCGATGGTCGGCGGCCCGGAGATGCTGCGCAACCTCGGGTTCCTGAAGGCGGTGTTCGGCGAGGGCTTCGACCCCAGCGAGTACCGCCTGCTCCTGTTCGGGCTCGCCATGGTGGCCATGATGGTCTGGCGGCCCCGCGGACTGATCTCGGTCCGCCTGCCCTCGGTGTCTCTGGGCGAGCGCCGCGCCGTCTCGGGCGCCCATGTCAGCGAGGGTCACGGCTGATGCCGGCGCATCCCGACACCCGGACCGCTCCGGCTCATGCCCTGCCGGTGCTCGCGGTCGAGCACCTGACCATGCGGTTCGGCGGGCTGACCGCCGTGTCCGACCTGTCCTTCGAGGCCCGGCGCGGCGATATCACCGCCCTGATCGGCCCGAATGGGGCCGGCAAGACCACCGTGTTCAACTGCATCACCGGCTTCTACAAACCCACCGAGGGCATGCTGCGGCTCGCCCATGCCGACGGCACCACGCACCTGCTGGAGCGGCTGCCGAACCACAAGGTCAACCGCACCGCCCGGGTGGCCCGCACCTTCCAGAACATCCGACTGTTCCAGGGCATGACGGTGCTGGAGAACCTCCTGGTCGCCCAGCACGCGCCGCTGATGCGCGCCTCCGGCTACACGGTCCTGGGGCTGCTCGGTCTCAAGACCTACCGGGATGCGCAGGAGGCCGCGATCGAGCGCGCCAAGGCGTGGCTGACGCGGATCGACCTGATGGCGCGGGCCGACGACCCGGCCGGCGCCCTGCCCTACGGCGCGCAGCGACGCCTGGAGATCGCCCGGGCGATGTGCACGGACCCGGTCCTGCTCTGCCTGGACGAGCCGGCCGCCGGCCTCAACCCCCGGAATCGGCCGAGCTGAACGGTCTCCTGCGCCACATCCGGGACGAGCACGACACCTCCGTGCTGCTGATCGAGCACGACATGTCGGTGGTGATGGAGATCTCCGACCACGTGGTCGTGCTGGATTACGGCGTGAAGATCGCCGACGGCTCCCCCGCAGAGGTGCGGGCCGACCCGAAGGTGATCGCCGCCTATCTCGGCGTCGAGGACGAGGAGGTCGAGGCGGTGGAAGCCGAGGTCGGGATCACCGTGCCGCATGCCGACGCCCCCACGGGAGCCACGGCATGAGCGTCGCCGGCATCAACGTGCTGGTCGAGGAGACCCGGGCGATCCAGGCCGGCCGCAAGCCGCCGCTCCTCGCGGTGCGCGACGTCTCGACCTATTACGGCAGCGTCGCCGCCCTGCGGGGCGTCGACCTCGACGTCGCCGAGGGCGAGATCGTGACGCTGATCGGCGCCAACGGCGCCGGCAAGTCGACCCTGATGATGACGATCTTCGGCAGCCCCCAGGCGCGCTCGGGGACGATCACCTACGACGGCCGCGACATCACCCGGATGCCGACCCATGCCATCGCCCGGCTCGGCATCGCCCAGTCGCCGGAGGGGCGCCGGGTCTTCCCGCGGATGAGCGTCTACGAGAACCTCCAGATGGGCGCGGCGCTCCACGACGGGCGCTTCTTCGCCGAGGATCTGGAGAAGGTCTGCACCCTGTTCCCGCGGGTGAAGGAGCGCCTGAACCAGCGCGCCGGCACCATGTCGGGGGGCGAGCAGCAGATGCTGGCCATCGCCCGGGCGTTGATGAGCCGCCCGCGCCTGCTGCTCCTGGACGAGCCGTCGCTCGGCCTCGCGCCGCTGGTGGTGAAGGGGATCTTCGACGCGATCCGGGAGCTGAACAAGACCGAGGGAATGACGATCTTCCTCGTGGAGCAGAACGCCTACCACGCCCTGAAGCTCGCCCATCGCGGCTACGTGCTGGTCAATGGTCGCGTGACCATGAGCGGCACCGGGCGCGCGCTCCTCGACGATCCGAACGTGAAGGCCGCCTATCTGGAAGGGGGCCATTCCGGTCCGGTGGGCGCATGAGCATGCTTCAGGGGATCCTCTACGAAGAGCCGTCGGCCTGGCTGTTCCTGCTCGTCACCGTCGTGATGGGCGGCTGGGCCGGCTGGATGGCGGCCCGGGGCATCGCACGGGGCTGGCGGCCGTTCTGGCAATGCGCGCTGGCGCTGCTGCTCGTCGCGGCGGCCGTGCGCTTCATCCACTACGCGTTGTTTTCGGGCACGCTGCTGTCGCTGCACTACTATGCGGTGGACGCGATCGTGGTCATGATCATCGGCGCGGCGGGCTTCCGCTACACGCGGACGCGCCAGATGACGAGCCAGTATCGCTGGCTCTACGAGAAGACCTCACCGCTGACGTGGCGCGAGCGGGCGCCCGAAGCGGGCGAGGTCCGATGAGTGCGGCCGGATCCGCACGTGCGGTCCTGACACTAAGGGGAAGTACGCGATGAGATCGATTCTGCTGGCCGGGCTCGCCCTCGGCGCGATGGTGGCGGCCGCGCAGGCTGCCGAGGTCAAGCTCGGCGTCGCCGCACCGATCACCGGCAACAGCGCCGCCATCGGCACGCAGCTGAAGAACGGCGCGAGCCAGGCGGTGGAGGACCTCAACAAGGCCGGCACCCTGAAGGGCACCACGCTGACGGTCACGGTGGGCGACGACGCCTCGGACCCGAAGCAGGGCGTCTCGGTGGCCAACAAGTTCGCCAGCGACGGCGTCAAGATGGTCGTCGGCGACTACAATTCCGGCGTGTCGATCCCGGCGTCCGACGTCTATCTCGATGCCGGCATCATCCAGGTCACCCCCGCCTCCACGAACGTGAAGTTCACCGAGCGCGGCATGTGGAACACGTTCCGCACCTGTGGCCGGGACGACCAGCAGGGCGCGGTGGCCGGCACCTACCTCGCCGATCACTTCAAGGGCAAGAAGATCGCCTTCGTCCACGACAAGACGCCCTACGGTAAGGGCCTAGCCGACGAGACCCTGAAGGCCTTCAAGGCCAAGGGCGGCAAGGACGCGATGTTCGAAGGCATCAACCCGGGCGAGAAGGACTACTCGGCCCTCGTCTCGAAGCTGAAGTCCGCCAATGTCGACGTGGTCTATTTCGGTGGCTACTACACCGAGGCCGGGCTGATCCTGCGCCAGATGCGCGACCAGGGCCTCAAGGCGCCGATGATGGGCGGCGACGGCATGGTCGACCGCGAACTCGTGGCGATCGCGGGTCCCGCCGCCGAGGGCACGCTGACCACATTCCCGCCGGACGCCCGCAAGAACCCGAACGCCAAGGCGGCGCTGGCCGCCTTCAAGGCCAAGAACATCGATCCCGAAGGCTACACGCTCTATTCCTACGCGGCCGTGCAGGTCCTGGCGAAGGCGATGGCCGAGACCGGTTCCAGCGACGGCAAGAAGCTCGCCGACTGGCTGCACCAGGGCAAGCCGGTGGACACCGTGGTCGGCCCGATCGCCTACGACAAGAAGGGCGACATCACCCGGCCCGACTACGTCATGTACGAGTGGAAGAAGGGCGCCGACGGCAAGATCGACTACAGCGGCAACGAACTGACGAAATAAGCGGCGGTACCGCGCCGATACCGGACCGGCGCCGTCCTACGAGCCTCGCAGGGCGGCGTCGCCGTTTTCTATGCCGTGAATTCGTCAGTCTTGATGCTGGATCCGTCCTCCACCCCGGGTGCGTGCGCCTAGGAAGTGTGCATGATGCCGCTGGCGCGAGCGACAGGCCGGCTCGGCGCCTGGGAGGAGGCCATGGGGACGGCAGCGATCGCATCTGCGGGCGTCCGCACGGCCTCGGCCGCGATCCATCCGTACTCGGCCGCACTTCCGAGTGCCGTCGCGACCCGTCTCCCGGCACCATCATTGCAAAGAAGTCGCCCGTGCGGGCGGGCTCATGAGCCCAGCCGCCAGCCGACACCGTTCGGCCCGATCCAGGAGTTCCGTACCGATGCAGTCTGATATCGCTCGCCGCGGCCTTGCCGCGGCGCTGGGCCTGAGCCTTGCCCTCGCGCCCCTCAGCCTCCGGGCCGAGGAGCTGACCGGCACCCTCAAGAAGGTGAAGGACGCCGGAGCCATCGTCATCGGCTACCGCGACGCCTCCGTGCCGTTCTCGTATCTCGGCGGAGACCAGAAGCCCGTCGGCTACGCCATGGACATCTGCTACAAGATCGCAGACGCCGTGAAGGCCAAGCTCAACCTCCCGAACCTCGAGGTGAAGCTGAACCCGGTCACCTCCGCCACGCGCATCCCGCTGATGGCGAACGGCACGATCGACCTGGAGTGCGGCTCGACGACCAACAACGCCGAGCGCGAGAAGCAGGTGTGGTTCACCAACTCGCACTTCCTGACCGCGACCCGCTACGTCTCCAAGAAGTCGGCCAACCTCCACACGATCGAGGACCTGAAGGGCAAGACCGTCGTGTCGACCTCGGGCACCACGAACATCAAGCAGATCAACGAGGCCAACACGGAGCGCAAGCTCGGCCTGACGATCCTCCCCGCCAAGGACCACGCCGAGGCGTTCCTCATGGTCGAGACCGGCCGCGCGGCCGCCTTCGTGATGGACGACGTGCTGCTGGCCTCGCTGGCCGCCTCCTCGAAGGACCCCTCGGCCTACGAGATCTCCACCGAGGCCCTGTCGAAGCCCGAGCCCTACGGCATCATGCTCCGGAAGGACGACACGGAGTTCAAGAAGGTCGCGGACGACGCCACCGCCAAGCTCTACACCAGCCCCGACGGCAAGGCGCTCTACGACAAGTGGTTCACCAAGCCGATTCCGCCGCGCAACATCAATCTGAACCTGCCGATGAGCGCGGAGATGAAGAAGCAGTTCACCACGCCGATCTCGAGCCCCGATCCGGCTGCCTACTGAGGTCGATTCTCGCAACAACGGCGCATCGCAGGTTCGCCCGCGATGCGCCACGACAAGCCCGAAGCGGACGACAATTCCACGCACACCTTCATCCTGAGGTGCCGAAGCGCAGCGGAGGCCTCGACGGAGACCTCCAAGGATCGCGGCGCCCTCTGGAGCCCTCCTTCGAGGCCCGCTTCGCGGTCACCTCAGGATGAGGGTGAGCGTGGGACGGGCCGAGCAAGCGGCATCTCTCTCAGAAGCGGCACGATGAACTACAACTGGAACTGGCGGATCTTCTTCGACGCCTCGCCGGAGGGCAACGGCACGTATCTCGACATGCTGCTCTCCGGGCTCATGTGGACGATCACGACCGCGCTCTGCTCCTGGGTGATCGCCTTCTTCCTGGGCTCCCTGATCGGCGTGCTGCGCACCCTGCCGTCTAAGCCCGCCAACGCGATCGGCACGGCCTACGTGGAGGTGTTCCGCAACGTGCCCCTGCTGGTGCAGATGTTCCTCTGGTACTTCGTGCTGCCCGAACTGGTCCCGACCCGGATCGGCGACGCGATCAAGCAGATGCCCGACGCGCCCTTCTATACGGCGGTGGTGTGCCTCGGCTTCTTCACCGCCTCGCGCGTCGCCGAACAGGTCCGCGCGGGCATCCAGTCGTTGCCGCGGGGCCAGCGCATGGCCGGCACCGCCATGGGCTTCACCACCTACCAGACCTACCGCTACGTCCTGCTGCCGAACGCCTACCGGATCATCCTGCCGCCGATGACCTCGGAATTCCTCAACAACCTGAAGAACACGTCCGTGGCGCTCACCATCGGCCTCCTGGAACTCACCGCCCGAGCCCGCTCGATGCAGGAATTCTCCTTCCAGGTGTTCGAGGCCTTCACGGCCGCCACGATCCTGTACGTGATCATCAACCTCGTGGTCGTCACGGCGGCGACCTTCCTGGAGAAGGCGGTCGCCATCCCCGGCCAGCGCTGAGGGCCGCACGCTCCCGATCCTCCGACGCCGCCCGACGGCCACCGCGAACAGGCCCCGATGCTCTCGAATTTCGACTTCTCCGTCATCGTCTCGTCCCTGCCCTACCTGTTCGGTCAGGGCATGGTCTTCACCGTGACGCTCACCGCCATGGCGGCCGCGGGCGGTGTCGTCATCGGCACCCTGCTGGCGATGGCGCGGCTGTCGGGCATCGCGGGGGTCACCCACCTCGCCAAGGGCTACGTCGAGCTGTGCCGCTCGCTGCCCTTGGTGCTGGTGATCTTCTGGTTCTACTTCCTGGTGCCGTATATCGGCGCCTACGTGACCGGATCCACGACGCCGATCCAGGTCGGTGCCTTCCCCTCGGCGCTGATCACCTTCATGGCCTTCGAGGCCGCGTACTTCTCGGAGATCATGCGGGCCGGCATCCAGTCGATCCCGAAGGGCCAGACGGCCGCCGCGCAGGCGCTCGGCATGAACTACTGGCAGACCATGGGCAACGTCGTCCTGCCGCAGGCCTTCCGCAACATGCTGCCGCTCCTCCTGACGCAGACCATCGTTCTGTTCCAGGACACCTCCCTGGTCTACGTCCTCTCGCTCACCGACTTCATGGGCGCCGCCTCCAAGGTGGCCCAGCGCGACGGCCGTCTCGTCGAGATGTATGTCTTCGCCGCCGTGGTCTATTTCCTGATCTGCTTCTCGGCTTCGTTCCTGGTGCGCCGCCTGCAGCGCCGCGTGGCCATCATCCGCTGACCGACCCTGGAGACCGCATCATGACCTCGTCCCCGATGCCGGCCCCGACCGCCGCAGAACCCGCCGCCGACGCGACCCACGCCCCGAAGGATGCCGGCCTGCAGCCGGGCAGCCTGATCGGCGGCACGCCCGTCGTGGCGCCCGGCGAGACGATGATCGCCATCGACAACATCAACAAATGGTACGGCGACTTTCAGGTCCTGACGAACTGCACCACCAAGGTCGCCAAGGGCGAGGTCGTGGTGGTCTGCGGTCCCTCGGGCTCGGGCAAATCGACCCTGATCAAGTGCGTCAACGCCCTGGAGCCGTTCCAGAAGGGCCAGATCACGGTGGCCGGCACCAAGGTCGCCGACAAGGCGACCAACCTGCCCAAGCTCCGCTCCCGGGTCGGCATGGTGTTCCAGCATTTCGAGCTGTTCCCGCACCTGTCGATCACCGAGAACCTCACCATCGCCCAGCGCAAGGTTCTGGGCCGCGGCGCAGAGGACGCCAAGAAGCGCGGCCTCGACCTGCTGGCCCGGGTGGGGCTCAGCGCCCATGCCGACAAGTTCCCGGGCCAGCTCTCGGGCGGCCAGCAGCAGCGCGTGGCGATCGCCCGGGCTCTGGCCATGAACCCGGTGGTGATGCTGTTCGACGAGCCGACCTCGGCCCTCGACCCCGAGATGGTCGGCGAGGTGCTCGACGTGATGGTCGAACTCGCCAAGGAGGGCATGACCATGATGGTCGTGACCCACGAGATGGGCTTCGCCCGCAAGGTCGCCGACCGGGTGATCTTCATGGATCGCGGCGAGATCGTCGAGGATGCCAGGAAGGAGGACTTCTTCGGTAGCCCCCGGTCCGAGCGCGCGCAGACCTTCCTGTCGAAGATCCTGCAGCATTGAGCCGGGCGTCGCCCGGAACGCCCTCGACCCCGAGCGCTCGAGGGCGGGACGCGCGAGGCGGGGGATCCGGATCCCGCCCGCATCCCGGGCTGCTGAAGCGGGGCTGAGCCCTCGGGATCTCGCAGGGACGTCTGTTGGGCTGTACCGAGGCCGGCGCTGCGCCGTCCCCGCGATCGAGGTCGCTGTCGGGGGCGGTCGGTTGGGCGAGCGCTAACCCAGCGCCTCCTGCGCGGCGCGGTACTCCCGGCCGTGCTGGCAGTAGCCCTCGACGATGCGGATCATCATGGCCCGTTTCTCGACGTCGAGGGGCGCCAGGATCCGGGCGGGGCGACCGCCCCAGAGATAACCGGCCTCCAGGATCTGGCCGGGATCGGTGGTGGCACCGGCCGCCAGCATGACGTCGTCGGCGATCAGCGTGCCGGACGCGATCGCGGCGCCGATGCCGATCAGGGAGCGCGCGCCGATCCGGCAATCGGCGATCCGGACGTTGTGGGCGATGGTGGTGTCCCGTCCGATCACGACCCCGTCGCCCCGGGTGCGGATGACGGTGTTGTCCTGGATGTTCGCGTCGGCGCCGACCACGATCGGCCCGGATTCGGCGTTGAGTTCGCAGCAGAACAGCACGCTGGACCCAGCGCCGAGGCTCACCCGGCCGCGCAGCCGGGCCGTGCGGGCCACGAACACGTCGGCCTCCACTTCCGGCGCTTCCCCGGGCGGGACGGCGGGGCCGTCGCCCATCCGCTCGCGCAGCCGCTCCGCACGCTCGGCGACCTCGTCGGGCGTGATCGGGCGGCCCGGCCGGGCCGGGCTGCCCGCATAGGCGTAGCCGCCGGGCAGGTTCGCCCGGGGGAACACGGTCGATCCCGCCTCGATCACCGCGCCGTCGCCGATCTCCGCCCCGTCGAGGATCACGACGTCGTCCTCGATCACCACGTCGGAGCCGACCGTGCAGGCATGCACGACGCTGTTGCGCCCGACCGTGACGCGGTCGCCGACCTGCGTGCCGTGCGTCAGGGTGGCGATGTGCACCGTCGAGCGGTGGCCGAGCCAGAAACGGTCGCCGAGGGTGACACTCTGCCCGTCCGCGCGGATCACCGCCTCGTCGCCGATCCAGGCCTGCGCGCCGATGCGGGCGGCCCCGATCACCGTGCTGCCGCGTCCGCACCAGACGGGACGGCTCGCGAAATCCGGCAGGACGCCCTCATGGGCCAGAATCAGTTCGGGGGTCACGCGGATATCCTTCTCCAGCGTCCGTCCGGAGCACGCAGGGTGAACCGGGCGGTCGCGAACCGCGCGCCGGGCCGGCAGGGCGCGACGGATCGTGTCATATAGAGTCGAGAGCGGGTGTGACAGGCACGGCACTGGCCGGCACGGTCGCGGACTCCTATGGATCGGACATGAGCGTCCCCGTTCCGAGCATCGCCATCCAGGCCGATCCCTTCGACACCGCGGCCGAGATCGCCCGGGTGAGCGCCGAACTCGGCGGCCGGGCCGGCGCCGTCGTCACCTTCACAGGCCTGTGCCGCGACGAGGACGGGCGCTTGGCGGCCCTCGAACTGGAACACTATCCCGGGATGGCGGAGGCAGAGATCCTGCGCGTCGCCGAGGCCGCGATGGCGCGCTGGCCCCTCCAAGCCCTGCGGGTGATCCACCGGCACGGGCTGGTGCGCCCGGGCGACGGCATCGTGCTGGTCGTCACGGCCGCGAGCCACCGTGTGGCGGCATTCGAGGGCGCGGATTTCCTGATGGACTACCTGAAGACCCGGGCGCCGTTCTGGAAGCGCGAGCACCTCGCCGACGGCTCGACCGGCGGCTGGGTCGAGGCGGCGGCCCGGGACGACGCCGCGGCTGGGCGCTGGTCCTGACCGCCTCAACCGCTCGGCGCATCGAGCCGCACGGCGGCGGCGACGCCGACGCGGGAGGTCCCGGGTAGGAGCGCGCTGCTGAGCGGGTCGCCGGTGTCGACAGCACGGCCCGGGCCGAGGGGACGAACCGCCGCGTCGCCGCAGGTGTTCAGGCCGGCGCTCAACGGAACCCGCGGCCCCGCACTTGACCTCGACCGCCCCGCGGCGTTCGTGAGCCCGCGGTGCAGGAGCGGTGATGTCGGATAGCAGTCTTCGGGATTTGGACGGCCCGGTCGGGCCGTGGCGCGGTGCGGCCCCGCTCGCCGCCTCCGGTATCGCCGTGGTGTGCTTCGTGGCGGCGCTGGCGCTCGCCTGGCTGTCGGTGGGCACGCTTCTCCTGATCTTTGCCGGTGTGCTCCTCGGCGTGTTCCTCGACGGCCTGACGCGCGGGCTCGGTCGTGTGCTGCCGCTGCCGCGGGCGCTGCGGCTCGCCGTCGCCAGCCTCGCCGTCGCGGCCGCGGTGATCAGCTTCGGGACCTACGGCGGCGCCACCATCGTCCAGCAGGGCCGCGACCTTGGCACGACGATCAAGGATCAGGCCGGCACGGTGTCGGGCTGGCTCTCCGAACGGGGGATCGATGTGCCGAGCCTCGCGCCCCAGGGGGCGGCAAGGATGGGTCCACCGATTCGGGCCAGAAGGAGGGCGGCCTCGCCGGCCTCGCCTCCGGTCTGCTGAAGGGCGGCGGGTCCTTCGTGTCGGATGCCGGGAGCGTCCTCGGCCCGGCCGCAGCGGTGATCCTCGGTCTGTTCGACGCCCTCGGCAACGTCTTGGTGATCGCCTTCCTGGGTCTCGCCTTCGCGGCGGACCCGAAGGCCTACCGGGACGGGGTCTTGCGGTTCGTGCCGCCGGCGAAGCGCTGGCGCGCCGCCCACGTCCTCGACGGGGCGGGTGAAACCTTGCGGCACTGGCTGTTCGGCCAGCTGATCATCATGGCGGTGATCTTCCTGTGTACCTGGGCGGGCCTCGCCTTCCTCGGGCTCGGCGGCGCGCTGATCCTGGGACTCCAGGCGGGGCTGCTCGCCTTCGTACCCACGGTCGGGCCGCTGGTCGCGGGCCTCGTCATCATCCTCGCCGCGCTGGCCTCCGGCGCGAAGGCGGTGATCGGTGCGATCGGCGTGTATCTCGCGGTCCAGTGCCTGGAGAGCTATGGGCTGACGCCGTTCATCCAGAAGCGCGCCCTGGACATCCCCCCGGCGACGATCTTCGCCGGACAGCTGATCCTCGGCGTCATCTTCGGGCTCTGGGGAATCGCGCTGGCCCTGCCGCTCATGGCGGTGATCAAGGTCCTGCTGGAACAGCTCTACGTGGAAGACACGCTCCACGAACCGGCGAGCAGCTGAGCCCCGGGCCGGGACGCGCCAGACGGACGAAGGGGCCGCCGGTGAATCGTTCGGACGGGCTTCGGGCTGACCTGGCCGCTTCGCGCCACACGAGCGATCACCCTCTAGGAGCCTCGTGCCGACGGACGGGGCGCGCCAGCGGCTGTCGCGTCGCACGTGACTCTGCGCGCAGCCCCTCGCGGCTCTCAGCCGCGCAGGGCGTCTTCGATCATCCGGGCGACGGCCAGCGCCCGGCCGTCGTCACCGAACCGGCCGATCACCTGCACGCCCACCGGCAGGCGTTGGCCCGGAACCGGCACGTTCACGCAGGGCACGCCCATCAGCGTCCAGAGCTGGTTGAAGCGGGGGTCGCCCGTCGAGGCGAGCGTCGCGGGGGCGGATCCCGGGGCCGAGAAGGTCAGGATCGCGTCGTAATCCGCGAACAGGTCCTTGAGTACCCGGCGGGCGCGGTGGCCGTGGCGGCGGGCGTCGTCGTATTCGGCCGGACCGAACGCGGCCCCGGCATCGAGGTGTTCGCGCACCCGCGGCGGCAGGGCGTCGGCTTGGGTGTCGTATTCCCAGGCGAGCGCCAAGCGTCCCTCGTAGTTCTGGATGATGCGGTGACGCTCCCAGGCCTGTGCCAGCTCCGGCGGCAGGGCGAGGTCGTGGACCCGCGCCCCGGCCCGCTCTGCAGCCTCCCGGGCGTGCACCAGGGCGGACTCGGCATCCGGCTCGGGCGCCTCCGCGAATTCCTGACGGACCAGGGCGATCCGCGGCGCCGAGCCCGCCTCGGCCCGGTCGATCTCCGGGCGTCCGGTGACCAGCGCCAGGGCGTGGGCGACGTCCGCCACGCCGGCGGCGAACAGCCCGACCGTATCGAGCGCCCAGGAATAGGTCTTCACCCCGACCGTGGGGATCAGCCGGAACGAAGGCTTCACCGCCGCGCAGCCGCAATAGCTCGCCGGCCGGATCACCGATCCCGCCGTCTGCGTGCCGAGCGCCAGGGGCAGCATCCCGGCACCCACGGCGGCGGCGGAGCCCGCCGAGGAGCCCCCCGGGGTGTGGCCGGGATCGTGCGGATTGACCGTGCCAGTCGGATCGCTGCTCGCGAAGGCCGTCGTGGTGGTCTTGGCCAGGGCGACGGCGCCGAGGCTCTTCAGCCGGGCGACCACGGAAGCGTCACCCCGGGGCATCCAGCCCGCATAGATCGATGAGCCCATCTGGGTCGGGAGGCCGGTGCTGTCGATGATGTCCTTCACGCCGACCGCGATCCCCGCGAGCGGCCCGGAATCCGGGATCGCCGGGGCCGCGTCGAGCGTCACGAGGGCGTGCAGCGCGGGCTCCCGCGCGGCGATGGCCGCGCGGCAGAGGTCGATCGCGCCCGCGGGCGTCAGGGTGCCGGCAGCGATGCGGGCGCGGAGGTCGAGAAGTGAAAGCATAATGCATTCAGTCTGCGGTCCGCGGCGCTGTCAACCGAGACGCCACAGGCCGCGGCATTCCCGAAACGCCGTTGACGAACGCTTTACGTGAAAGTGCGCATCGTCCGGGCATGTGGCGTGGCGTATCCCTGTTCTCGGCCCTGGCGCTGTTCGGCGCGGGGCTTACCGCGTGCTCGATCAATCACTTCGAGCGGCGCGAACCGTGGCGCGATCAGGCGGAGCAGGTCTGCCTGGCCAAGAAGCTCGTGGAGCCCTCGGAATTCATCACGCCCATCAAGGCGATGGATGGCCCGGGACCCTGCGGCATGCAGCAGCCCTTCCGGGTGACGCGGCTGGCCGGCGGCACGGTCCTGATGAAGCAGCGGATGACGCTCGGCTGTCCGGCGCTGGCCGAGGCCGAGGCGTGGCTCGCCGATACGATCCAGCCGGCCGCCAACCTCTATTTCGGCGTGCCGGTGGCCGAGATCAACGCCGGCTCGTATTCCTGCCGCGGCCGCAACAACCAGCCTGGCGCCAAGCTCTCCGAGCACGGGTTCGGCAATGCCATCGACGTGATGTCGATCAAGCTCGCCGACGGCCACGTCATCACGGTGAAGGGCGGCTGGCGCGGCACGGAGGCCGAGCAGGGCTTCCTGCGGGAGGTCTTCCTCGGCGCCTGCCAGCGCTTCACCACCGTGCTGGCGCCCGGCTCGAACGTCTTCCACTACGACCACATCCACGTCGACCTCGCCCGGCACGACCCGCGCGGTCTGCGGCGGATCTGCAAGCCGTTCATCAAGTTCACGCCGCAGCTCGGCACCGGGGTGGAGCGTCCACTGAGCCGTCCGGTTCCGCCGCAGCGCCAGCCCGCCGAACCGCAGGCCCCGGCGGATGTCGAGGAGGACGATCCCTACGGCGTGGCGCCGATGTCGAAGGCCGGGAGCGCGACCCAGGTCGCCCGGGCGCCGGTACGCCCCCTCGACCGTCCGGTCGCGGCCTCGGCCTACACCTCCGCGTCTCCGGTCCGGCCCGCGCCGCGGATCGCGACGGCCGCCCCGGAGGAACCCGTGCAGGATTACGATGAACCGCTACAGCTCGGCGCGCCGCCGAGCGGGGGGCCGATCTACTGAGCGGAGGCTCGACCTGTTCGAAGCGCGCCGATCAGTCGTCGCGCTTCCGTCTCAGGGAGCGGGACGAGCGCCTCGTCCACGAAGGCGTCACGAACGGCGATTCGGAGCCGCGCGCCATCGAGCCCCGAAATACGAATGAGCGCCCCGGGGCGCGACGTGCTGGTCTGTCGAGTCGTGCAGGATGGCGTCGCGTTCGTCCGGGGCCTCGGTCGCGATCGCGACGTGGAGCTCGCGGCATGCGAGGCCTGACGGGCCTGAAGTCTTAAAGGCGGCGCCCGGACCTGATGTCTCCGCGGACGGAGACCGACCTCAACCTGTCGGTCGGCGATCGAACGACGGCGACGAACGGGATTCCTCCGTCTCCGAGGTCCGGCCGCCGACTGTAGCGGCCGCGCCGCACAGGCTGCCAAAGCGTGGCGGCCAGATCGTTGGAGCTTGACTGGCGGCCCGGCGGCGGCATCGTTCCCAGATGCAGGACCGCACATCCGTCGAGGCCCGCGCCATGCGCCCGATCCGTCACGGCCTCGCCCTCGGGCTGGCCCTCCTCTCCCTGGCCCAGCCGGCGCTCGCGCGCTCCGCCCGCGAGGACATCGAGCCCGCCGAGGAGCGCATCTTCCCGTTCGACGCGCAGATCCCCGCCTGCCAGGACCCCTCGGTGCTGGAGCGGGTCTCGACCAACTTCGCCGAGAAGGAGGCGAAGTTCTGGAACTCGTCGATGACGATCCTGTCCTTCGACAGGATCGAGCGCACCGCCTGGCGCCCCTGGGGGTTGGACACCTACCCGCGCCGGTTCTGCTCCGCGACCGTGACCACTTCGGACGGCGTCCGCCGCAAGGTCGACTACTCGGTCCGGGAGAGTCTGGGCATCATCGGGGCGACCTGGGGCGTCGAGTTCTGCGTCCACGGGCTCGACCGCGAACTCGCCTACGCGTACGCCACCGCCTGCCGGATGGCGCGTCCCTGAGGATGCGCCGCCTCGCCGCCTGCCTCGCCGGTCTGCTGCTCGCCGCTCCGGCCGCCGCCCAGGATTACGGCGGCTTCGCCCGGCGGGGCACTCCCGGCGAATTCGACTTCTACGTTTTAGCCCTGTCCTGGTCGCCGACCTACTGCGCCACGACGGGCGAGCGCCGGGACGACGTCCAGTGCACCCCCGGCCGCGGCCTCGGCTTCGTCGTGCACGGCCTGTGGCCGCAATATGCCCGCGGCTACCCGGAGAACTGCTCGGCTATGGTGCGGTCGCCGACCCGGCAGGCCATCGAAGTGGCCGGGCAGGTCTACCCGAGCGAGGGTCTCGCCCGCTACGAGTGGCGCAAGCACGGCACCTGCTCGGGCCTCGACCCCACCGCCTATTTCACGGCCGCCCGCGAGGCCCGGCTGGCGGTGACGATCCCCGACAGCCTAAAGGGTGGTTCTCCGCCTCAGTCGCTGGCGCCGATCGAGATCGCTCGGCAATTCGTGTCCGCCAATCGTGGCCTGCGCCCCGACATGATGGCGGTCACCTGCACGCGGGGGCAGCTGCAGGAGGTGCGCATCTGCTTCGGCAAGGATCTGCGCGGCTTCACGCCCTGTCCCGAGGTCGCCCGCGGTAATTGCCGGGCGCCAGAGCTGACCCTCGGCGCCGCGCGCTGAGTTTTTTCGGCGAATTCGGCTCCGGACCCTGGACCCGGCGCGCGGGATCCGCTTGAGGGCGCTGCCATGAACTATCGGCACGCCTTTCACGCCGGCAACCATGCCGACGTCCTCAAGCATCTCGTGTTGGCGCGGGTGCTCGACCACCTGCGCCTCAAGGACAAGCCGTTCCGAGCCCTGGACGCCTTCGCGGGGCTCGGCGTCTACGATCTCGAGGCCGACGAGGCGGCCCGCACCGGCGAGTGGCGGGACGGCTGGGGGCGGATGGATGCCCCTTCGCTCCCGACGTCGAGGCGCTGCTCGCGCCCTATCGGGCCGCAGTGGCGGCGGTGCGGGCGCGCCATGGCGCCACCGCCTATCCCGGCTCGCCGGCCGTGATTCGCGAGGCGCTGCGCCCCGGCGACAAGGGCGTGTTCGTCGAGCTGCATCCGGCGGACGCCGCGACGTTGCAGGACCGCTACGCACGCGACCCCCGCGCCAAGGTGCTGAACCTCGACGGCTGGACCGCGGTCAACGCCCAGATCCCGCCTCCCGAGCGGCGGGGGCTCGTGCTGATCGACCCGCCTTACGAGGTCCCCGGCGAGATCGAGCGTCTCGGCGCGCACCTTGGCCGGGCGGTGGCGAAATGGCCGACCGGCCTCTTCCTCGCCTGGTATCCGATCAAGGACGCCGCCGCCCTCGACCGGATGGTCCGCGACCTCGCCGCCGCCCTGCCCCGCCCGGCCCTGCGCCTCGACCTGCTGATCGACCGGCCGGACGACCCGACGCGGCTCAGCGGCAGCGGCCTGATCGTGGTCAACCCGCCCTGGCGGCTCGCCGACGAGGCGATGCTGTTCCTGCCGGCCCTCGCCGAACGGCTGGCCCGGCATGACTTCGGAGGATTTCGCTGCGATCCGATCGGCCCAACGGCGTGACACGGCAGCATTGGCCGGTGCCCTGGAAGCTGTTCGGGCCGGAGGGAAAGGAAAAGCCCGGTCTCTCGGAGGGAATGTGGCGACAAAGACACATTTCTGCGCCGAACGTACGCAGCGATACGGATATGCCTAAAAAGTATGCAAATGCTTGTTGTTTGATTTTGTGTCATTCGCCCCGCGATGTCAGCTTGGCCGTGGACGAATCCGAACGAGCCGCAACATCATGCTGAAGCGATCCACCCTTGCCGGCCTGGCCACCCTGCTGCTGTCCTCCACCAGCATCCTGGCGGCCGATCTGTCGGCTCCGGCGCCGGTGCCCGTGCCGCCCCCGGCTGAGCCTTGCAAGGCCACGCTGCTCGGCCCGACCTATAGCGGCGTGATCAAGGCCAACCCGAGCCCGACCTGCTTCGCAGCCGGTCCGCTCGGCGACCTCTACGTGGGCGGCGCCGTCACCGGCTACGGCTACACCCAGTCCAACCCGTTCGCGTCGTTCTCGACGCCGGCGGCCCCCAACGACCGCGACCGGGCCGCGCGGTTCGACTTCTCGAACATCCAGGGCGTCATCCAGAAGCCCGAGGGCGCATTCCAGTTCTACATCCAGGCCGGCGGCTACTCGATCCCGCAGCTCGGATTCCCGACCCTCGGCACCTTCACCCAGACCGATCTCCTGTTCGGACCGGTCCCGGTCGCCTTCGGCAAGATCCAGATCAACGATGAATGGTCGGTCCAGGGCGGCCGGATGTTCACCCTGATCGGCACCGAGTTGCTGTTCACCTACCAGAACCTGAACATCAACCGCGGCCTCCTGTTCGTGCAGGAGAACTTCATCAACCAGGGCGTGCAGGTCAATTACAGCAGCGGCCCGCTCTCGGTGTCGGTCGCCGGCACGGACGGTTTCTTCTCCAACGAGATCACGTGGTTCACCGGCAACGTCGCCTACAAGCTCGACGACTACAACACCATCGGCGTCAATGGCGGCCTGAACGTCGGCCGGACCAATGCTCTCGACCGCAGCCCGCGCTATCAGTTCGCGACGCCGAACCTCCAGCAGAACAGCGGCATCTTCAATATCAACTACACCTACGCGAACGGTCCGTGGATCATCTCGCCGTACTTCCAGTTCACCAACGTCGAGCGTGATCTGCGCGTCGGGATCGGCAACTCGGCCTCGACCTACGGCGGCGCGCTGCTGGCGGCCTACTCGTTCACCGACAACTTCTCCCTGGCCGGCCGTGTCGAGTACACCGAGCAGACGGGCGTGCGCGGCTCCGGCGGGACGAACCTGCTGGGCTTCGGCGCCGGCAGCAACGCCTTCTCGGTCACCGTCACGCCGACCTTCACCTTCGACCGCTACTTCTTCCGGGTGGAGTACGCGCATGTCGAACTCGGCGGAATCACCCGCGGCAACCTCGCGGAGGGCACGCTCGGCACTGGCTTCGGCCGCACCGGCAACCGCACTTCGCAGGACCGCTACATGGTCGAGACCGGCATCACCTTCTGATCCCGCATCGCTTGGTTTCAAGGATCAGTCGACAGCAAACCCCCGGCCGTAGGCCGGGGGTTTCTTTTTGAGTTGACGCTCGCATTCGAATGCATGCGGAAAATGCCGTAGAATTGCATATCTAATGGTTCTATGATCTTAGCCCGTGCGATCGATTTATGAATAAGACTTCATGCAATCCATCGCCGTCCTAGTTTTCACTTGATCGTCTCCCGATTCGCCCCGTATAGACCATTCCGGATTGCGGCCTTCGTTGGAGAAGCGGCGGATGGTTTCGATTGCGGCGTTGTCGGCGACCTTATGGAGCCTCGCCGTGCCGGGCACGACGCCGAAGGCGTTGCGCGCCGCGGTCCGGGAGAGGCATCCCGATGCCGCGCGGAAGGACGTGGTGCGTGCCGCGTTCTACGCGCTGATCGAGAGCCGGCCCCGGGACGATCGCGGCCTGGACGCACTCCACAGCTTCGCTCTGGCAGAGCGGGCGCAGGACGACGAGACACCCTTCGCGATCGGCGCGCGGCGCCCGAAGGTCCGCCGTCGCGGCGCATGACGAGCGCTGTCCGGACCGGGGCCGCCGGACTTCGGAGCGTCAGGCCCGCCTGAGCAGGCGGCGACCGGGGCGGTGACCCTCCTCGCCGGTGTCGCGAAAGCCGAGCTTCTCCAGGAGTCCCCAGGAGGCGACGTTGGCCGGCCGGCACTCCGCGACGACGATGCGGGCCGGAAAGCGTTCGCCGAGACGGCCTAGGATTGCCGAGACGGCTTCGTAGGCGAAGCCGCGCCCGCGGGCGGCGCCCCCGATCCAGTAGCCGATCTCGATCGTGCCGGTTCCGCGCAGATGCGTTCCAATGACGCCGACGAGGTCGGGGCCGGCCGCATCCGCCTGCGCTCCGGCTTCAGGGGGCGCGCCACCGCGGATCCAGGCGCCGAGGAAGCAATCCCGGCCACGCGCGCCACTGTGGATCAGATCCTCGGCATCCTGCAGGGTGAAGGGCGTCGGGAGAAAGTCCACCGCCGCGGTGATCGCCGGATCGTCGGTAAGCCGGCGCAGGGCCGGCGCATCGGCGCGGCGCAGAGCGGCGATCGAGAGGCGCGCGGTCTCGATGGCGGGCAGATCGGCAAGGGTGTCGCGCGCGCCGCGGATGGTAAACATCCCATCGATGTGGGGTGCGGGCCGGTCAGGAAAAGACTCGGTTCCGACCGGCCGAACCCGCCCCGGTACCGCGCGAAAGCCGTGCGGTCGCCTTCGCGTCAGGGTCGCAGAACGCCAGAACGGGAACGGTTGCTTAACCTGAATCCGTCTTCATTGGCGCATCAAGTTGCGTCAGGCAAACGGGTGCGTCGATGCGGGTGCGCGGTACGGGTCAGATGTTGCGGACGCTGTCGCGCGTGACGCTCATCGGCATCATCGGCGGTGCGGCCGCCGCCTGTTCCTCGGACGCGTCGCGGCTGAGCAACCCCTTCTCGAATCCGTTCGACTCGGAACCGGCCGCCACCGGCAGCCTGCCGGACGGGACCCTCAAATCCGTGCCGACGGTCCGCACCGGTCGCATCCAGTCGGAGGCGCTGAGCCCGCCCGGCGCCCCGCGTCCGGCTGCCGCCGCCACCCCCGCCCAGACCCATTCCGCGGCTCCCGCGACGCGCGTCGCCTCGACGGGCACGGTCGGCTGGAGCGCCCAGGGGGTACCCAGATCACGGTGTCGCAGAACGACAGCCTGAACCAGATGTCCACCCGCTTCGGCGTACCCGCATCGGCGATCCTGTCCGCCAACGGCCTGACCAGCGCGAGCCAGATCACGCCCGGCCGGCAGATCGTGATCCCGGTTTATAACGCTTCCGGGATGAACCCAGCCGCCGCCCCGATGACCGGCCGTCCGGCCCGGGCCGCCGAGGAGAAGCGCGAGGACGCCAAGCAGGTCGAGGCCAAGATCGCCGCGAAGCGCGAGGAGGCCAAGGAGAGCGCGAAGGAATCCGCCAAGGAGGCAGCCAAGCGCGAGGAAGCCGCCAAGCGCGAGGAGGCCGCCAAGCGGGCGGCCGCCGAGAAGGACGCGGAGCGCAAGGAAGCGCTCGCCCGCGACGCCGCCGCCCGCAAGGTCGCCGACGCCAGGTCCCGCAAGGACACTTCGGCGAAGGAGGCCTCGGTGAAGGACGGCGACAAGGCGCGGCATGTCCGCCCCGGGCAGGTCGCCAAGGCCGACGAGAAGAAGGCCGACGAGAAGAAAGCCGATCCGAAGGCCGAGGCGAAGGCGAAGGCCGAAGCGAAGGCCCAGGAAGCCAAGGCTGATGCCAAGGCCGCCGCGAAGGCGGAGGCCACGCAGAAACTCGCCGAGGCCAAGGCCGCCAAGGAGGCTGCCCAGAAGGCCGCAGCCGCCGAGAAGGCCGAGAAGGTCGCCGCCAAGGAGACGGCCAAGCCCGCTCCGGTCGCGGCGGCCGCCCCGGCCAAATCCGAACCCGCCGCCACCGGTTCGGTCGCCGAGGCGTCGGAGAGCTTCCGCTGGCCCGCCAAGGGCCGGGTGATCTCGGGCTACGGCAGCTCCGGCAACGAGGGCATCAACATCGCCGTGCCGGAGGGCACGCCCGTCAAGGCTGCCGAGGAAGGCACGGTCGCCTATGCCGGCTCCGACGTGAAGGGCTATGGCAAGCTCGTCCTCGTGCGCCACGCCAACGGCTACGTCTCGGCCTACGCCCATAACGGCGAGATCGACGTGAAGCCCGGCGACAAGGTCAAGCGCGGCCAGACCATCGCGAAGTCCGGGGCTTCCGGCAACGTGACCTCGCCACAGCTCCACTTCGAGATCCGCAAGGGCGGCGCCCCGGTGGATCCCATGTCCCAGCTCGCCAGCAACTGAGCGGCGCCGACGAACCGGACGAGGCGGTCCCGCGAGGGGCCGCCTTTTGCGTTGTGGCCACCCCTCGCATCGATCCAAACGAGAACGTAAGCGCAGTCCGGAAAAATCGTTGACCCAGTAAGAGCCTAAGACTCATGCGCAGAATCGCCGTGGCGGCGTCCGGGCACTAGGCCTTGGGCTCGTGGAGCGTCCCGTCGGGACTGTGATGGTCCACCGTCGCGGGCAGCGCCTCGGCCAGCGTCGGGAAGAGCTGATCCATCGGAACGCCGAGCTTCTGCGCCATCTGGCGGACCTGCTCGTTGTCGAGGACCTTGCGCAGATCGTCCGCGGTGATCGGCTCGTTCGGCCCGCGCCCGAGCCAGGAATTGACCTGATTCTCGTAGCCGGATCGCCGGAGCTGATCGAGGAGTGCGTTGAGGCCGCCCGGCAAGACCTGCTGGATCACGCCCGGCAACGCCTTGAGCGCCATCTGCCCCAGCGAGCCGCCGAGGGAATTGAGCAGACTCATGTGGGCCTCCTGCCAGACAATCGATCCTCCGGCATACTAGGGCGCCGATCGGGAAGAGGGAGAGGCCGGGCGCCTGCGGCGGGCTCGCGTGAACCGCAATTTACTCGACAGCGCCGGGCCATTGGCCCGGTATGCCGCCCTGGACGTCGTTCCCCGGTTGGCGGTCATGCGATCCCTGGCGCTGTCTCTCGTGCTCCTGGTGACGGCCGGCGCGGCGACGGCTCTGCCGGTCAACGAGACCGCCCGGGCCGCCGATGAGCGCGCCCTCTCGGATGCCGTCTTCGTCCGGCCGCTCTACGGCGCGTATCGCCATTGCGGCGGCGCCTGTCTGAAGAGCGGCACGCTGACTTGGTTCTGCTTCGCGAAGCAGAGCTGCTACTTGAGCTGCGCGACCGCACCGCCCTCGATGAAATGCGCCGCCCCCTGAGGCCGGGACGCTCAGCGCACCTGCGTGCTGAAGTTCGGCTGCGGCTTCAGCGCCCCGTTCTTGCTCTGGTCCGCGACCGCGGCGGGCAGAAACTCGGCCAGTGCCGTGGCGACGCGCGCTTCCGGTACGCCGAGATCGTAGGCGAGGCGCTCGGTCACGCCCTCCGGCAGGCAGGCCGCGACGGCAGTCGCCGGCACGGTCTGCCGCTCACCTGACGTGAGCCACGACTCGACGGCGGCGCTGTGTCCGTCGGCGCGCAGCCTGTCGAGGAGGGCCGCCAAGCCGCCCGGATAGAACTTCGCCAGGGCCATGGCGAGCTTCCCGCTGCCGGCCTCTTCGAAGGCGCGATCGGCCGCCGCGACCACATCGCCGATCAGGTTCTTCGCATCGTCGAGCAGGCCCATCACTCTTCACCGTCGCGCTTCTTCGTCGCACGGCAAATCGGGCGCCGGCCGGGATCGGCAAGCACGTGCGGCAATTGTGCGACGGAACGGATAAGGTCCGTCCCCGGGGAATCGCAGGAGCCTTCGATGAAGCGCGTGCAGGCCGGGGTGCTGGACGTCGCTTATCTGGAGATCGGGCCGGCGGACGGGCCGCCCGCTGTACTGCTCCACGGTTTCCCGTACGACGTCCAGGCCTGCACGGCCGCCGCGGCGCGGCTCGCGGAAACCGGCGTGCGCTGCCTCATTCCGTACCTGCGCGGCTACGGGCCGACGCGGTTCGTGGATCCGGCGACCCCGCGCTCCGGCGAGCAGGCGGCCCTCGGGGCCGACCTCCTGGCCTTCCTGGACGCCCTCGCCATCGAGCGCGCCGTGCTGGCCGGCTACGATTGGGGCGGCCGGGCCGCCTGCGTGGTCGCCGCGCTCTGGCCGGGTCGGGCCAAGGGGCTCGTGACATGCGGCGTCGGCTACAACATCCAGAACATTCCGGCCGCCGGCCGCCCCGTCGCGCCGGAGACCGAGCATCGGCTCTGGTATCAGTACTACCTTCACGGCGAGCGCGGGCGCGCCGGCCTCGCCGCGAACCGGGACGCCTTCTGCCGCCTGCTCTGGCAGCTCTGGTCTCCGACCTGGGGCTTCGATGCCGCGACCTTCGCGGAGACCGCGCAATCCTTCGGCAACCCCGACTTCATCGACGTCGTGGTGCATTCCTACCGCCACCGCTTCGGACTCGTCCCGAGCGATCCGGCGCTTGTGGAGATCGAGGCGCGGCTTGCCGCGCAGCCGGACATTGCTGTCCCGTCCATCGTGCTCCTCGGCGCCGACGACGGAGTCGGGCCGCCGCCCGAGACCGACACGGACGCCCGTCACTTCACAGGCCCGTATCGGCGTGAGATCGTCGCGGGGGTAGGCCACAACTTTCCTCAGGAAGCACCGGAGGCCTTCGCGGCGGCGGTCCGCGCCCTGCTGTAGGGACGGCGCAGGCGCGCGTCGCTTCGGCGTTGCTTTCGGGAAGCCCCTGGCTATAGTCCGCGCGCTTTTCGACCGGTCTTCCCATGCCGAAAATCGGCGGCAGGCCCGTTCGCCATTTGCAGGAGACGCTCGTTGATCACCCCCGCCTTCGCGCAAGGGGCCGCTACGGCCGCTGGCGGAGCGGAGATCGCCTTTCAGGTGGTCCCGTTCGTCCTGATCTTCGTGATCATGTACTTCCTGATCCTGCGACCGCAGCAGAAGCGGGTCAAGGACCACCAGGCGCTGCTCAAGTCCGTGCGCCGGGACGATACCGTGGTCACCAACGGCGGCATCGTCGGGCGCGTGACCAAGGCGTCGGACGACCAGCCGGAGATCGAGCTCGAGATCGCCCCGAACATCCGCGTGCGGGTGGTCCGGACGATGATCTCCGAGGTCCGCGCCAAGGGCACGGTGAAAGCCGCCTGACGTCCCGGTTGAACCGGCCGGCGCCGAGCGCCGGCCCAAAAGAGAAACAGACGGCCGATGCTGCGCTTCTCCCGTGCGAAGATCATCGCGACACTGGGCTTGATCCTGGTGGGGCTGATGCTCGCCGTGCCGAGCTTCTTCTCGCCCGAGCAGCGCAAGGGCTTCGTCGCCAGCCTGCCCTCCTGGTTCCCCAGCTGGGTCGTGCCGACGCGAGCCATCGTGCTCGGTCTCGACCTGCAGGGCGGCTCGCAGCTCCTGCTTGAGGTCGACCAGAACGAGTTGATCGCCTCCCAGGCCAAGGCCCTGCGCGACGACGTGCGCCGGGTGCTCCAACAGGAGAACGTCCGCGCCGACGGCGGCATCGGCCTGCTCCAGCGCGGCGTCCAGGTGAAGGTCGCGGACGATGCGGCCCGGGCCAAGGTCCTGCCGAAGCTTCAGGAGCTGGCGCTGCCGATCACCACCTCGCTGGGCCAGACCGCCGCCCGGACCCTCGACATCGCCGAGCAGCCCGGCGGCGTGATCCGCCTGACGCTCACCGATGCCGGCATCACCGACCGCACCCGCCGCGCCGTGAGCCAGGGCATCGAGGTCATCCGGCGCCGCCTCGACTCCACCGGCACCACCGAGCCGTCGATCCAGCAGCAGGGCGCCGACCGGATTCTGATCCAGGTCCCGGGCGAACAGAATCCCGAGCGGCTCGAGCGCCTCCTCGGCTCAACCGCCAAGCTCGAGTTCCGCATGCTCGCCGACAGCCCGTCGGGCGACGTCGACATGCTGCCGTCAAAGGACGAGAAGGGCGCCAAGGTGCCGGTCGAGCGCCGGGTCATGGCCGATGGCGGCGAGCTGACCGACGCGCAGCCTTCCTTCGACCAGCAGTCCCACGAGCCGATGGTGAGCTTCAAGTTCAACCTGCGCGGGGCTCAGCGCTTCGGTCAGGCGACCTCCGAGAATGTCGGCCGGCGCATGGCGATCGTGCTCGACAACGAGGTGGTCTCGGCGCCCGTGATCCGCTCGGCGATCACCGGCGGCTCCGGACAGATCACCGGCAACTTCACCGTGCAGCAGGCCAACGATCTGTCGGTGCTGCTCCGCGCGGGCGCGCTGCCGGCCAAGTTCACCGTGGTCGAGCGCCGCGTCGTCGGCCCCGGCCTCGGGCGCGACTCCATCGAGGCCGGCAAGCTCGCGACCCTCGTCGCGGCGGGCCTTGTGGTGGCCTTCATGTTCGCGACCTACGGGACCTTCGGCTTCATCGCCAACATCGCGTTGATGGTCCACGTCGGCCTGATCCTGGGCCTGATGTCGGTGCTGGAGGCGACCATGACGCTTCCGGGCATCGCCGGCATCGTGCTGACCATCGGAACCGCGGTCGACTCGAACGTGCTGATCTACGAGCGCATGCGCGAGGAAAGCCATGCCGGCCGCTCGCTGATCTCGGCCCTGCAGGCGGGCTTCGACCGGGCGTTCGCCACCATTATCGACTCGAACTCGACCATGGCGATCGCCGCCCTGATCCTGTTCTTCCTCGGTTCTGGCCCGGTGAAGGGGTTCGCCGTGGTCTTCATCCTCGGCATCCTGACGACGGTCATCACCGCGGTGACGCTGACCCGGATGATGATCGCGGTGTGGTATAAGACCTTCCGACCGAAGGCCCTGCCGTTCTGAAATTTTGGAGGGTCGACGAAGGAAGCGCTGACGGCGCGATGGACCCCTCTCCCGTGCGGTAGGGGGTTGGGGTGAGGGTTACGACCCATCCGGATAGGGCACGCCCCTCACCCTGTTCCTCTCCCGCATGGGAGAGGGGACCTGCGCCTCGGCTTCTCGCGTCGCGGCTCCCGTAGAAGAGACACGACCATGCGCCTGCTCCGCCTCTGGCCCGATGAATCGCATTTCGACTTCATGCGATTCCGGCGCTTCACCTTCCCGCTCTCGGCGCTGCTGTCGCTCGCCACGGTGGCGCTGTTCCTGACCATCGGGCTGAATTTCGGCATCGACTTCAAGGGCGGCACCCTCGTGGAGCTGCAGGCGAAGTCGGGCACCGCCGACGTGGCGTCGATCCGCCATACCGCCGCCGGCTTCGGCTTCGGCGAGCCGGAGGTGCAGGAACTCGGCAACCAGGGGACCGTGCTGGTGCGTCTCCCGCTTCAGCCCGGCGAGCAGGGCCAGACCGCGGTGATGAACAAGGCGCACGCCGCCTTCGACAAGGATTACGACTTCCGCCGCACCGAGACCGTCGGCCCACGCGTCTCGGGCGAACTCGTCCAGTCCGGGACCCTCGGCGTCGTGCTCTCGGTCGTGGCGGTGCTGCTCTATCTGTGGTTCCGGTTCGAGCGGGAACTGGCGCTGGGCGCGATCGTCGGCACGCTCCACGACATCGTGCTGACGGTGGGCGTGTTCATCATCACCCGCATCGAATTCAACATGACCTCGATCGCCGCGATCCTCACCATCGTGGGCTACTCGTTGAACGAGACCGTCGTGGTGTTCGACCGGACCCGCGAGCTGATGCGCCGCTACAAGACCATCCCCACCGTCGATCTGCTCAACCTGTCGATCAACTCGACCATGTCGCGCACGGTGATGACCTCGATCTCCTCCGCCCTGTCGCTGCTGGCGCTGGTGCTGTTCGGCGGCGAGGCGATCAAGGGCTTCGCTACCGTGATGCTCTGCGGCGTCCTGATCTGCACCTACTCGGCGATCTTCATCTCGACTCCGGTGTTGATCTATCTGGGCCTGATGCTCTCCGGCGCGCGCGCGGCGGCCGAGCGTTCCGGTGTCCCGCAGGCGGCGGAGTAGTCTTTTCACGTTATGGCCGAGCCGGAGACTTCCAAGGGCTTCGAATCCGGGTTCGTGCCGGGGCGCCACATCATCGACACCTACGGCAATGGCGGTTTCCGCTTCGCCGGCATGTCCCACCGCGGCTCGATCCTGCTCCTGCCATCGGGGGTGCGCGCCTGGGAGGTGATGGAGCCCCGGGCGATCGACCGCGCGGCACTCCGCCCGGTCCAGGCCGAGGCGGCGGGGATCGAACTTCTGCTCGTGGGGACCGGCCTCGACATCGCGGCGATCGACCCCGCCCTGCGGGGCTGGCTCAAGGATTTCGGCGTCGGCCTCGACGTCATGCAGACCGGGGCCGCGGCCCGCACCTACAACATCCTGGTGGCCGAGAACCGCAAGGTCGCGGCCGCCCTGATCGCGGTGGCCTGATGCCGGAGGCCGATGGCAGGACGGCGGAGACCGGGCTCCCCTTCGCGCAATCCCATTGCGAGGATCTCGTGCGGGCCGGCGACCCGGACCGCTACTACGCGACCCTGTTCGCGCCGGCGGCGGCCCGTCCGCATCTGTTCGCGCTCTACGCCTTCAGCTTGACCATCGCGCGAGTGCGCGAGGCCGCCTCGAACCCGATGGCCGGCGAGATCCGCCTGCAATGGTGGCGCGACGCCCTCCAGGGGAGGCCCGGGGCGACGTGCGCGCCAACCCGGTGGCGGCCGCCCTCGAGGAGGCGATCCGGGTGAACCGGCTCGGGCGCCAGCCCTTCGTCGACCTGATCGACGCCCGCGTCTTCGACCTCTACGAGGACCCGATGCCCCGGGTGAACGATCTGGAGGGCTATTGCGGCGAGACCGCCTCGGCCCTGTTCCGGCTGGCGAGCCTCGTGATCGGCGCCGGCACAGAGCCGGGGGGGCGGGCGCGGCCGGCCATGCCGGCGTGGCCTACGGGATCACCGGATTGCTGCGCGCCCTGCCCTGGCATGCCCGCTCCGGTCAGGTCTACCTGCCCGCCGACCTCCTCGGACGCTACGGCGTCACCCGCGAGGACATCGTCACGGGGCGCGGCGGCCCGGGCCTGCGCCGGGCCTGCGCCGACCTGCGGGGGCTGGCCCGGCAGCACCTCAAGGCCTTCGAGGCGGCCCGCCCGACCATCGCGCCCTCGGCCGGGGCCGCCTTCCTCCCCGTGGCGCTGGTGGAGCCCTACCTCGCCGCCATGGAGCGGGCGAGCTACGATCCGCTCAACACGCTCATCGAGTTGCCGCGCTGGCGGAGGCTGTGGCGCCTGTGGCGCGCGTCGCGGCGGCTGGGATAGCGGCCGGGACCCCGACCGTGCCGTGCGGGCTTTGTCCGCGCCCCCGGCCGCTACCGGCTCGAAAGACTGGCGCCGTCTCGCCGCCCGCGTGTCGGGAAAGGCCGGTGGTGGCGTCGGTGAGACGCCGCCTAAGGCCCCGCTGCCCTCAGAGCACCCGCGCCAGCCCAGGCGTCAGTCCCGGAAGACGGGCCGCCGCACCGGGCTCGGGCTCAGCCTCGGGCGATGTGAGCGTGGCGATGCGGCAGAGCCCGTCGCGGGCCAGCCCCGTCACGAGCCGGCCTCCGGGCTCGAGCGCCGCGCGCCAGTGGGGCGGGATCGCCGGCACGCTGCCCTGCACGAGGATGCGGTCGAACCCGCCATCCGGCAGGTCCGCACCCAGCCCGTCCGCCCGGACGACATGCACCTCCGCGAGGGCCGCGAGCCGCCGCGTCGCCTCGCCGGCGAGGGTCGCGTAGCGCTCGAGGCTGAGCACCGCCCCGGCCCCGAGCCGGGCAAGCAGCGCCGTCACGTAGCCCGATCCGGTGCCGATCTCCAGCACCCGCTGGCCCGGCTCGACCCGCAGCAGCGCCAGCATCACCGCCACCGTCGACGGCGCCGTCATGGATGCCCCACAGGACAGCGGCAAGGCGATGTCCCGCCTAGCGTGCTCCCGGTACTGCGGCGGCGCGAAGGCCTCCCGCGGCACCAGTTCCATCGCCCGCAGCACCCCGGTGTCGCGCAGGCCCCGCCCGCGCAGGGCCATCACGAAGGCCGCGTTCCCGGCAGCCTTCTCCAGGCTGCCCAGGTCGATCACTCGGCAAATGCCTGCGCGAAGCGCGTCAGCGTCGGCTCGTCGGTGAGGTCGAGGCGCAGCGGCGTCACCGAGATCCGCTTCTCGGCGATGGCTTTCAGATCCGAACCGTGGCCCGGCTCGAACCGGGCCTTGGCGAAGGCCAGCCAGAAATACGGGTTGCCGCGTCCGTCGACGCGGGCGTCGATCGACAGCAGCGCCTGATTGCGGAAGCCCTGCGCCGCCACCGCGATGCCCTGCACGGCGTCGGGCTCGCAGTCCGGGAAGTTCACGTTGACCAGGATGCCGGGCTCGATCCCGGTCTCCAGGATCTTGCGGACGATCCGCGCCCCGTGGGTACGGGCGCAGTCCCATTTGAGATTGCCGCGGCCGCCGACCCCATAGGCCTGGCTCATCGCGATGGAGCGGATGCCGAGGATGGTCCCCTCCATGGCGGCCGCGATCGTGCCCGAATAGGTCACGTCCTCGGCGACGTTCTGGCCGCGGTTGACCCCCGACAGGACGAGGTCCGGCCCGTGATCGCCCAGGATGTGCCGCACGCCCAGGATCACGCAGTCCGACGGTGTGCCCTTCACGGCGAAGCGCTGCTCGGAGACCTGCCGCAGCCGCAGCGGGTCGTTGAGGGAGAGCGAGTGCGACACGCCGGACTGGTCGCTCTCCGGCGCCACGACCCAGACGTCGTCCGACAACTCCCGGGCGATCTCCTCCAGGGTGGCGAGGCCCGGCGCGTGGATGCCGTCGTCGTTGGTGACCAGGATGCGCATCAGCGGGTGCCCTCGATCCGGTTGAGCCCGCCCATGTAGGGGTGGAGCACCGACGGGATCGTGATGCTCCCGTCCGGGTTCTGGTAGTTCTCCATCACGGCGATGAGCGCGCGGCCGACCGCGACGCCCGAGCCGTTGAGGGTATGGACATAGGCCGGCTTGCCGTCCTTGCTCCGGTAGCGGGCGTTCATCCGCCGCGCCTGGAAGTCGCCGCACACGGAACAGGACGAGATCTCGCGGTGGGTGCGCTGGCCCGGCACCCAGACCTCGATGTCGTAGGTCTTCTGCGAGGCGAAGCCCATGTCGCCGGTGCAGAGGGTCATCACCCGGTAGGGCAGGTCGAGCTTCTTCAGCACCGCCTCGGCGCAGGTGAGCATCCGCTCGTGCTCGTTGGCGGATTCCTCGGGCGTGGTGATCGAGACCAGCTCGACCTTGTTGAACTGGTGCTGGCGCAGCATGCCGCGGGTGTCGCGCCCCGCCGCCCCGGCCTCGGCCCGGAAGCAGGGCGTCAGCGCGGTGAAGCGCAGGGGAGTTCCTCCTCGCGGAGGATCGACTCGCGGACGAGGTTGGTCAGTGGCACCTCGGCAGTGGGGACGAGCCAGAATTTCTCGTTGTTGCCCGAAGCCGGGGCCGCATCGGAGTCCGGCGCCTTGACGGCATCCAGCCCCTTGAACACCGAGAACTGGTCGTCCCCGAACTTCGGCAGCTGCGCCGTGCCGAACATGGCGGCGTCGCGCACCAGGATGGGTGGCGCCACCTCGAGATACCCGTGTTCCTGCGTATGCAGATCGAGCATGAACTGGCCCAGCGCCCGCTCCAGACGAGCGAGCTGACCTTTGAGAACAACAAAGCGCGAGCCCGAAAGCCTGGCCGCCGCCTCGAAATCCATCAGTCCGGCGGCCTCGCCGAGTTCGAAATGCTCCCGGCCCTCGGTCAGCCTTTCGCGCGTCGCCGCGTGACTGCGGTAGACGACGTTGCCGTGTTCGTCCGCGCCTTCCGGCACGTCGGCCTTCGGCCGGTTCGGGATCGCGGCGAGGCGGTCGGCCAGGGCCTTGTCGGCCGCGTCCTGCGCGGCCTTCAACTCCGGTTCGGCCGCCTTCAGCGTCGCGACCTCGGCCATCAGGGCGGCGGCGCGGTCCTCGTCCTTGGCCTTCTTCGCGCCGCCGATCTCCTTGGCCAGGGCGTTGCGCCGCTCCTGATTGGCCTGCGCGGCCGAGACCGACGCCTTGCGCGCCTCGTCGAGGTCGATCAGCGCGGCCGAGAGCGGCGCGAGGCCACGGCGTCGGAGATCGTGGTCGAAGGCGTCCGGGTTCTCCCGGATGGCGCGGATGTCGTGCATCGAGTCGGCTCGGGTCTTCTGCGCAGCGTCGAGCGCGCGGGCTCGCTTTGCCGCATCGCGCCCGGTGGGACAAGCGCAGCCGGGACCCAGTGCCGCCGGTTACGCCTTCGGCGGCGCCAGCTTGAGCTGGTCGATCGCCCAGAGCCACGTCCCGTCCGCCTGCTCCCGGGCGACCTCCACCGAGAAGGCGCCGTGGGGCAACCGCGCGAAGGTCATGGCCAGCGCGCCGTTGCGCAGCGGCGGCAGCGTCTCCGGGACTGGGAAGTCGGATTTGCGCGCCAGCAGGTCGGTGTAGAAGCTCCGGATCTCGGCATGGCCCGTGGCGACGACGCGGCCCGCCGCCAGCACCGCGTCGGGCTCGTACAGGGCGACGAGCCCCTCGACGTCGCCGGCATTGGCGCGTCGGTTGAACAGGGCGGCAAGCGATTCGGGGGCGCGGGCGGTCTCTCGCATCTCGTCCGACATGGCGTCTCCTCGTTTGGCCTCGGCGGCTGGCCGATGGTGCGGCAATGCGCCGAACGGCCGATCTTTCCCCGACCGCCGGTCATTTCAGGCGCGTGCCGTCGCGATCGGCCACCGAGACGACCACAGGTATCCCGGCCTTCACGCTCTCCGAGACGGTGCAGAACCGCTCGAACTGGTCCAGCACCCGGTCGATCCGCGGCATCTCGACCGCCGCCGCGCCGAGGCGGATGCGCACGTCGATCCCGGTGATACGGAGGCGCCCCTCCCCGTTGCGCTCCACCCGGCAGGACGCCTCGGCGGACACGCCCTGCCCCTCCTGCCGGAACTTGCCGAGGGCGAAGACGAGGCTGGCGCACAGGCAGTTCGCGACGCCGGAGATCAGCAGCTGTTCCGGGACGGGTCCGGTCCCGCCGCCGATTGGGGGTGCCTCGTCGGTGATGAGAGCCGGCAGCGCCGCACCGAAATCCACCGTGAAGATGTAGTCGGCGACCTGGGTGATCCGGATCGTCGGTCCCGCTTCCATCGATGCCCTCCGGCGGCCCTGCGCCTCGACCTGCCGCGATGTCCAACGCCCGATCCGGGTTCGCGTTCGGAAAGCCCGCGCCCTGCGTCGGGAGACGGATGATTTCCCCGGGCGATGTCCGTAGAACCGGCAGCCTGACCGATCCGAACGCGAACCCCCGATCCGATGACGAGCCCCGCGACCCTGGACACCCTGATGCCGCTACTGGAGCGCATCGCCACCGCGCTGGAGCGGGCTGCGCCGACCGTCCCGCCGGCCTTCGATCCCGACGCCGCGGACGCCTTCCTGTGGGGTCCCGAGTGCCGGCTGACCCCGGTGCCGGAGGTGGCGCGGGTGGAGATGGGCCTGCTCACCGGCATCGACCGGGCGCGCGACACCCTGGTGGAGAACACCGAGCGCTTCGCCCGCGGGCTGCCGGCCAACAACGCCCTGCTGTGGGGTGCCCGCGGCATGGGCAAGTCCTCCCTGGTCAAGGCGGCCCATGCCGAGATCAATGCCCGCCGTCCCGCCGGCAGCCGGCCTATGAAGCTCGTGGAGATCCACCGCGAGGACATCGAGGCCCTGCCCGACCTGATGGCCCTGCTGCGCCCGGACCCGCACCGCTGGCTCGTCTACTGTGACGACCTCTCGTTCGACGCGGACGACACCTCGTACAAGTCGCTCAAGACCGCGCTCGACGGCGGCATCGAGGGGCGACCGAACAACGTGCTGTTCTACGCCACCTCCAACCGGCGGCACCTGCTGGCCCGCGACATGGTGGAGAACGAGCGCTCCACGGCGATCAATCCCGGTGAGGCCGTCGAGGAGAAGGTCTCGCTGTCCGACCGGTTCGGCCTGTGGCTTGGCTTCCACAAGTGCAGCCAAGACGAGTATCTCGCGATGATCCGCGCCTATGCCGACCGCCACGGCCTCGCCGTGCCGCCGGAGCAGCTGCGCGCGGAATCCCTCGAATGGGCCACCACGCGCGGCTCGCGCTCGGGCCGGACCGCCTTCCAGTTCATCCAGGACCTGGCCGGGCGGCTCGGCAAGACGCTGGACTGACGGATACCCGGCTACCGCCCGCTCGACCCGAACCCGCCCGACCCGCGCCCCGAGGCGGGGGCCGCCTCGCCCTCCAGCACGGTCAGCACCGGTCGGGTGATCCGCGTGAAAACGAGCTGCGCGATCCGCTCGCCCGGCTCGATCCGGACGGGCTCGGAAGCGTCGCGGTTCCAGGCGGAGACCATCAGCGGCCCTTCGTAATCCGCGTCGATGACGCCGGTGCCGTTGCCGAGCACCAAGCCCTCGCGGTGCCCGCGGCCCGAACAGGGGAAAGATCAGCCCGCACCAGGCGGGATCGCGGATCAGGACGCTGAACCCCGCCGGGATTAGCACCGGCTTGGCCTGCGGTTGCAGCACCAGCGGCGCGTCGAGGCAGGCGTGCAGGTCGAGGCCCGCGGCGGCCGACGAGCCCCAACGCGGGAAGCCCCACTCGGGCAACCGCGGGTCGAGCAGCCGCAGGCCAACCTCCAGCAGATCGGTCACGCGCCGAGCCGCCCGATCGCCTCGGCCAGGGCCAGGGTGCGCCGGGCGGCCTCGACGTGGAGGCGCTCGACCATCTGCCCGTCAAGGGCGATGACGCCTCGCTCGCGGTTCTCCGGCGCCGCGAAGGCGTCGACCACGCGCCGCGCCTGCGCGATCTCGTCGGCCTCCGGCCCGAAGGCGGCGTTGGCCGGGTCGATCTGGCTCGGATGGATCAGCATCTTGCCGTCGAAGCCGAGGTCGCGCCCCTGCCGGCACTCGGCGTCGAACCCGGCCGCGTCGCGCAGGTCGGTGAAAACGCCGTCGATCGCCTCGATCTCGTAGGCCCGGGCCGCGGCCAGCACGGTCATGAGCCACGGCACGAGGGCCGCCCGTCCCGGGGGCCGGATACGCGCGGCCTTCAGCAGGTCGTTGGGGCCGATCACCAGGGCGGCAAGCCGACCGTCCACGTCCCGGGCCGCCCCGGCGATCTCGGCGGCGTTCACCACCGCCATGGGCGTCTCGATCATCGCCCAGACCCGGGTGGCCAGCGGCGCGCCGAGCCGGCGCAGCCGGGAGCCGACGGCGATCAGCGTGTCGGAACTGCGCACCTTCGGGACCAGGATCGCGTCCGGCGCGGCCGTAGCCAGCGCCGTGAGATCCGCCTCGCCGTCCTCGGTCTCGGGCGGGTTGATCCGCACCACCACCTCGCGGGGGCCGAAGCCGCGCGCCGCCACCGCGGCCGCGACCTGCGCGCGCGCTGCCGCCTTGGCCTCTGGGGCGGTGCCGTCCTCCAGGTCGATCAGGATGACATCGGCTGGCAGCGACCGAGCCTTTTCCAGTGCCCGGGCGTTGGAGCCGGGCATCGCCAGCACGCTGCGGCGGGGACGGATCTCGCTCATCACGCTTCTCCCGGGGCGGCGGCGCCCGCCGCGTCGCGGATAGCCTCTCCGCGGGCAGGCGGGCAAGGATCCAGAGAAGGTTCCGCGGCGCGGGCGACAGGGAGGAGCGGCATGGGGCGGTGGATCGCGGGACTGGACGGCTGCCGGGGTGCCTGGGCGGGTGCGCTGATCGACCTCGATGATCCCGGCCGGCACCGCTGCGCCCTGTTCCCGGACCTGGCCGCGCTCCTCGACGCACCCGAGCAGCCGCGCTGCGTCGGGATCGACGTGCCGATCGGGCTGCCCGACCGGATCCGCGGCGGCGGCCGGGCCGCCGACCGAGCGGCGCGTGCCCGGCTCGGAGCGGCGCGGTCGTCGGTCTTCCCGATGCCGCCGCGGGCCGCCGTCTACGCACCCGACTACGCGGCCGCCAAGGCCGCCTCGCGCGCTGCCAGCGAGCCGCCCTTCGCCCCTTCGATCCAGGGCTACAACATCTTCCCCTATGTCCGCGCGGTCGACACGCTGCTGCGGGCGCGGCCGGAGGTGCGCGGGCGGGTCCACGAGGTTCATCCCGAGGTCGCGTTCCATGCCCTCAACGGCGGCCGCGCCCTCGGGCTGCCCAAGAAGGGCGCCCGCGCCCGGGCTGGGCTGGACCTCCGGCGGACGCTCCTCGCGGCGGCGGGCCTGCCGGCCGCGCTGATCGCGACACGGATGAAGGGCGTTCCGGAGGACGACCACCTCGATGCACTGGCCGCGCTGGTGGTGGCCCGCGACATCCTCCTGGGACGTGCCGTACCGTTGCCGGATCCGCCGGAGGAGGACGCCTATGGGCTGCCCGTGGTGATCTGGGCACCGGCGCTCGGCGGGACCGGGGAGATCGTCGCGCCGGTGGCGCGGTAGCGCCGCGCGCGCCGCCGATCGGCAGCGGAACCGTGCTGTTTTGCGCGGAGCCAGTGTCCGTGCCCGGGCGTCCGCTCTAGCTCTGCCTGCATGAGTGCCGACAACCCGCTTCCCGTCCGTCACATCGCCCGCGCGATCGTCCTCGATCCGCAGGACCGCATCCTGCTCATCGCCTACACGTCGGTGCACGCGAAGGGGCCGGACGGCGCGCCGCTGCGCTTCTGGTTCATGCCCGGCGGCGGTCTGGAGCCCGGCGAGGACCACGTCACGGCCTGCCGCCGGGAGCTGGAGGAGGAGATCGGCCGTCCCGACGCCACGATCGGCCCGCAGGTCGCCGCCTGCGACGGTCCGTTCCACCTGTTCCGACAATCGCGGGACGCCCGGGAGCGCTACTTCCTGGTCCGCCTGCCCGACGATCGGGTCGACACGAGCCGCCTCGCCGAGACCGAGGACAACCCGCTGATCGGAACGCGCTGGTGGCCGCTCGCGGAACTCCGCGCCAGCGGCGAGCGCGTCGAGCCGGCCGGCCTCGCCGACCTTGCGGCCGAGCTCGCGAGCGGGACTATTCCGGCAGAGCCACGCGTTCTTGCTTGGCGCGAACCTTGAGTTCACCCCCGCCGGCGCGGGATTGTCTAACTGGAGACGACGTGATGTTCCCCGTTTACCTGACCGAAGGCTACCGGTCCTTCCTCCTCGACCGCTTCCCGACCGAGCGGCGGCGCTTCGCGCAGCTCGCATCCAGCCAGAATCCGGAAATCCTGGTCATCAGCTGCTGCGACAGCCGCGTGTCCCCCAGCGCGATCTTCAATGCCGGGCCGGGCGAGCTGTTCACGATCCGCAACGTCGCCAACCTCGTGCCGGTCTACCAGCCGGACGGCCAGTATCACGGCACGTCGGCGGCGCTGGAATTCGCCGTCCAGGCCCTCGAGGTGAAGCACATCGTGGTGCTCGGCCACGCCACCTGCGGCGGCATCAAGGCCTACGCCAACAAGGCCAAGCCGCTCTCCCCCGGCGACTTCATCGGGAAGTGGGTCTCCCTCGTCGGTCAGGCCGAGGACAAGGCCGGCGATCCCGAAGCCCCGGACTATCTGACCCGGCTGGAACACGCCGTGGTCGTCCAGAGCATGGAGAACCTGCTGACCTTCCCGTTCGTGAAGGAGCGGGTCGACGACGGCCGGCTGGAGATCCACGGCGCCCATTTCGGCGTGGCCAGCGGCTCCCTGCTGGTGCGCGACCCGCAGTCCGGCGAGTTCAAGGCGCCGATCGACACGGCCGGATTGGCGGTCCGCTCGGTGGCCGCCATCGCCTGCGAGTGAGCGCGCGGCGCTAACGCCGGGGATCGGGACCGTTCCGCGCGGTCGCGCACCCGGGCGGTGGGCTTTCCCGACACGACAAAGGCGACGGGCTCACGCCCGCCGCCTCTCGGCCCGGCCGAAGCCGAGCCGCTTATCAATCTCGGGTACCGACGACTTACATCGCGCCCGGCAGGCGCTGGGCCTGGTTGTAGTGCATCTGCAGTGCCGGCAGGGCCTGCTGGGCGTAGTTGCGCAGCGCCGGGTTCGGGCCACCCTGGGCGTAGGCCTGCGTCATCGCGATGGTCATCTGATGCGCCTGGAGCTGCTGGCTAGCGTACAGCCGATCGAAGCGCGGGCCGGCCGGGGCTGCGGACAGTTCGGACAGCATCGCCTGCTGCTGCGGGCTCGGCGGGACGATGGTCGAGGCGCCCGTGGCCATCACGTCGCCGCGGCCGAGACGGCCGCCCGCCGCCGCGCCGTTGGCCGCACCGGCACCGGCGCCCTCGAGGCCGCCGACCGGTCCACCCGCCAGGGTGCCGCCGACCACGCCGGTTGCGGCACCGACGCCCGCGCCCACAGCGCTGCCCGCCACGGCGAGCGGCGCGGTGACCAGACCGCCGAGGCCCGGCTCGCCGGCCACGCCGTTCATCTGGCCGCCGGCGAGGGCGACGTTGGCGGCGCGGTGGTCACGCAGCACTTCCTGGGCGTAGGAGCGGACCTTCGGGTTACGCGACTTGGAGAGGGCGATCTGCGAGGACTGGATCTCGAACGCGTTCGCCTGCATCGACTGCAGGCGGAAGTCATTGGCGCCCTGCGCCAGGGCGGGGGTCGACAGCGCCAGGACGAGTGCGGACGCGGCAGCGTAGTTCTTCAGCATCGGGACCTCTCATCGAAATGGACGCGCGAACTGTTCGGGGACGCCGTACGCGCAGGAGTAGGCGCTCGGCGCCGGCGTGTTCGCGAATTGGTGCGTCAACGAGGCCATGGGCTTATGGTTCCTGTCGTTTTTGCCTCGGGCTACGGAGTTCCGGACCGGCGTCCGGCCCGGCGATGAGCCGGCGGCGGCACGGGCCGGACGCCCGGATCGCCCACGGCGCGGCCGGCAGCCGAGGCCGTCGCGTCGGCATCGCGGCGGCGTGGTCCGCACGGTTCCGGGGCTCCCGATGATCGTCGTCGCGATTCAAATCCTGCGCGCCGCCGCCGCCCTGATGGTGACGTGGCATCATGCGCGGCACGAGGCGGGGCTGCTCGCCCTGCGCGGTGCTGGTCCCGAGCTGGACCCTTCGACGCTCCTCCCCTGGTGGGGCGGGGTCGATCTGTTCTTCGTCATCTCCGGCTTCGTCATCGTCCATGCCGGCGGCCGGCTGGCCGGTATGCCGGGAGGACGTGCCCGCTTCCTCGCCCACCGGATCGCCCGGGTGGTTCCCCTCTACTGGCTGGTGAGCCTGGTCTATCTCGCCCTCGCCCTGGTGCGGCCGGACCTGCTTGGCGAT
Organism: Methylobacterium phyllosphaerae; assembly: GCA_050632685.1. Lineage (GTDB taxonomy): Bacteria > Pseudomonadota > Alphaproteobacteria > Rhizobiales > Beijerinckiaceae > Methylobacterium > Methylobacterium phyllosphaerae_A. The sequence continues at coordinate 3,097,751 of JBOEFT010000001.1, read as the reverse complement.
GCTGCAGCCCTGGCCCGCGATCCCGGCGCCCTCGTCGCCGGATTCCTCTTCTGGCCGGCGGCGCGCTCCGACGGCTCCGTCCAGCCGCTCTACGGCTTGGGCTGGACGCTGAACTACGAGGCGTACTTCTACGCGCTCTTCGCCCTCGGACTCGGCTTCGGCCGGCGAGGCGCCGTCGCGTTTCTGTGCGCAGCCCTGGTCCTGTTCGTGGCCGCCGGAGCCCTCGTGTCCGGCCTTCCGGTGGCCCTGCGCTTCTGGGCCGATCCGATCGTTCTCGAATTCGCCGCCGGCGCCAGCCTCGCCCTCGCCTACCGGGACAGCTTCCGGCCCAAGGCCGTCCTGCGGCTCGGGTTCTCGCTCCTGGGAGGACTGGGGCTGGTCCTGGCCGCGCGGGTCCTCGCCGGCCAGGGCGAGGCCGACGGGTTCCTGCGACCCCTCCTCGTCGGCTTGCCGGCCGTCCTCCTGGTGGCGGCCGCCCTCGGGCCGGCGCTTGGAGCCGCGGAGGTCGCGCGGCTCCCCGCCGCGATCCGGGGGCTCGTCGGCCTCGGCGACGCGTCCTACGCCCTCTATCTCGTGCATCCCTTCGCCCTCCGGCTCGTGCGCGAAGGGCTGGTCCGGCTCGGCCTCGCCTCGGACCTGCACCCCTGGGGCGGCATGGCCCTGATGCTCGCGGGTAGCGCCGTGGCCGCGAGCGTGGTCCACCGCTGGGTAGAGCGGCCGCTGACCGCGGCGGTCCGCGCCCGGCTCGACCCGGGCGATCCGCAAAACCGTGTGCGCGCCGCGTCCGCCCCGGTTCCACCGGGCGGCCGGGCGGATTAGCTTCGCGAGCCCGAGGAGGAGGCCACCATGAAGACCCTGCTCGTACCCGTCGCGATGCACGATGCCCTGCCCTCCGTCTTCGAGACGACGCGGTTGGCGGCGACGCGCTTCGGCAGTCTGATCGAAGGCGTCTCGCTGCGCCCGGCGCTGGCCGAGTACGTGCCCGTCGACATGGTCGGCGGCATGACGTGGCTGCGCGACGAGGAGGCCGACCGCGCCGAGGCCGAGGAGGCGGGCGGGCGCTTCGTCGCCTTCATGGACGGGGCCGGCATCCCCCGTCATGCCCGCGACGGTCTCTGCATCCCGGACCGCGTGCCGGATGCCGGTCCGCGCTACCGCTGGCGGCAGGACGTGCCCACCGGCGACGCGTTCCTGGGCCAGTATGCGCGACTGTTCTCGGCCACGGTGGTCGGGCGCCCGGGCACCACCGACAACGCCCCGCGCATGACCACCTTCGAGACGGCCCTGTTCGAGAGCGGCCGGCCGATCCTGCTGGCGCCCCCACGGCGCCGACGAGCCTCGGCGACGCGATCATCATCGCTTGGAACGGCTCCACCGAGACCGCCCGGGCGGTGGCCTTCGCGATGCCGTTCCTGCGGCGGGCGGAACGGGTCCTGGTTCTCAGCGTCGAGGGCGGCATGGTGCCGGGGCCGACCGCCCAGGATCTGGCCCAGGCGCTGGCCTGCGAGGGCGTGGACGCGTCGTATCGCGCCCTGCCGGCGGGCCGGCGGGTTCCGGGCGAGACGTTCCTGGCCGAGGCCAAGGCCTTCGGCTGCGACCTGCTCATCAAGGGTGCGTACACCCAGAGCCGCCTGCGCCAGATGATCTTCGGCGGCGTCACGAGCCACGTCCTGGCCCATGCCGATATGCCGGTTCTGATGGCCCATTGAGCCGATCGAGCGCCGGACCGCGATTACGCCGGGAACCGGTGCCGGCCCCTGGCGTTCGGCTCCCGCACCCGGATGGCCGGCCGATCGTAGAGGAGCCCCGTGACGAGCCTCGTGAGACGTCTCTTCCTCGCCGGCCTCCTGGCGGTCGCAGCAGGTCCCGCCGCGCGGGCCGAGCCGCCGATGGTCCGGTTCCGCGGCATCGTGGTATCGGCCGATTCGGAGCGGCTGGAGATCCGCCGCTCCAGCGGCAGCACCCTCACGGTGCAGATGAGCCCGCGGACCCGGATCTACGCGGTCAACGGCGCCGCCCTGCGGAACATCAAGCCCGAGAGCTACGTCAGCGTTCTGGGTGCCGGCGGACCTGAGCCGCGGCAGGCCCAGGCAGTAACGCTGTACTCGCCCTCCGAGCGGGGCTTCGAAGCGGGCAGCCAGCCCTGGGACACGGCGCAGGGAGCGATCCTGGCGGCCGGATGGGTCGCCGACCTCCAGAGGGGGCGCCGATGCGGCTGACGCTCGCGTATGGCGGAGGCCAAGCGTCCTTCGCGATCCCCGAGAGCACGCCGGTGACCCAGTTTTCCCCCGGCGAGAAGGCAATGCTCCAGCCGGGCGCTGCCGTCACGATCTTCGCGCGGTCGGGGCCAGAGGGCGGCAGCCTGGTGGCCGGGACGATCGCGGTGGGACGCCAGGGCGTCGTCCCCGGGCTCTGACCGCGCCGATCTCGCCGCGCTGCGTCACCGACGGCGCAAGGAAACCGCGCGCGGCGGCGCAAGCTGCGCTACATCGGTGGGCGATGACCGAGTCCGCCTTCACCCTCGATCCGCGCTTGGCCGCCGACACCGCCGAAGTGGGCGACCTGTCCCTGTGCCGCGTGCTGCTGATGGACGATGCCCGGTTTCCGTGGCTGATCCTGGTGCCCCGCCGTCCGGACGTCAGCGAGATCACCGATCTCACCGAGACCGACGCGGCCACGCTCTGGCAGGAGATCCGTCTCGCCACGGGGGTGATGCAGACGCTGTCGCGGCCCGACAAGGTGAATGTCGGCGCCCTCGGCAATGTCGTGGCGCAGCTCCACGTCCACGTGGTCGGCCGCTTCCGTTCGGATCCGGCCTGGCCGAGCCCCGTCTGGGGTTTCGAGACCCGTACGCCCTACCCGCCCCATGCCCGCGCCCAACTCCTGGAGCGCGCCGGCGCCCTGTTCTCCGCGGCCTGACCTTCGCATGACCGATCCCCGCGACACCCTGGGCTTCGTCCGCAACCGCCTCGACCGACACTCGGCCGAGCAGCCCGAGGAGGCGGTGCCCACCCTCGACGCGCCGGGCGCCCGCCTCGTCCTGATCTGCGGCGACCGGATCGTCCTGCACGGGCCGACGGCGCTGATCGCCCCGCGGCGGCGGCCGACCTCGAGCCTGGCCCGCGCATCTTCCTCGGCCACCGGGACGGGCAGCCAATCTTCGCCGCCGCCGCACCCGCCGAGGCGGCGGAGCGGTTCGCCGACGACCGGACCCGGACCCTCGACCTGCGGTCGATCGCCACCGAAGCCGCCGTGGAGGCCGAGGAACTCGGCCTGCTGGCCGTCGCCAAGTCGATGCTCGACTGGCACGCCCGTCACGGCTTCTGCGCCAATTGCGGCACCGCCACCGTAGCGAAGGCGGGCGGTTTCCGGCGGGAATGCCCGCAATGCAGCGCCCACCACTTTCCCCGGGTCGACCCCGTGGTGATCATGCTGGTGCGCCGGGGCGACACCTGCCTCCTGGGCCGGGGGCCGCATTTCCGGCCGCACATGTTCTCCTGTCTCGCGGGCTTCCTGGAGCCCGGGGAGACGATCGAGGACGCGGTCCGCCGCGAGGTCTTCGAGGAGACGCAGATCCGCGTCGGCGCGGTCACCTACCGGACATCGCAGCCCTGGCCGTTCCCGTCCTCCCTGATGCTCGGCTGCGCCGCCGAGGCCCTCGACGCGGCGATCGTGACCGACCCGAACGAGCTGGAGGACGCCCGCTGGTTCACCCGGGGCGACGTCGCCGCCATGCTCGCCGGCACGCATCCCGAGGGGATCCAGGCCCCGCCGCCCATGGCGATCGCCAACTATCTGATGCGGGCCTTCGTGGCCGGCGAGACCTGACAGACGCGGCCGGATCAGCCGCGGCCGCCGGGCTGCCGGCTCGGATCGTCGCCACGCAAGAGACGCGCTGAGGCTCCGCGGTCAGACCACCATGCGGTTCTGCTCCGCGTCCACCGGCACCACGCCCCGCATCTCCGCGAAGGCCGTGCCCACCATCAGCAGCGCCGGACCGTCGAGACCGGCCGCCTCTACCGCGTCGGCGAGGTCGGCGGCCGTGCCCCGCAGGGCCTGCTGGTTCGGGCGGGTGGCGTTGAACACGAGGAGCGCCGGAGTCGACGGTGCCAGCCCCTCCTCCACGGCGCGCGCCAGCAGTGCCCGGAGCGTGCGCTTGGGCATGTAGACCACCGTGGTGACGCTGGGATCGGCGAGCGCGCCCCAGTTAAGGTCGTCCGGAAGCGCCCCGCGGCGGTCGTGGCCGGTGACGAACTGGAGCCGGCGTGCGGCGTCGCGATGGGTCAGGGACAGTCCGAGGGACGCCGCCGCACCCTGCGCGGCCGAGACGCCCGGCACCACCGTCACGGGGATGCCGGCGACCCGGCAGGCCTCGATCTCCTCGCCCGCCCGGCCGAAGACCAGCGGGTCGCCGGATTTCAGCCGCACCACCTGCTTGCCGGAGCGGGCGAGCTGCACCATCAGCGCATTGATGTCGTCCTGCCGGCAGGAGGGTCCGTGGCCGGTCTTGCCCACCAGCATCGTGCGGGCCTCGCGTCGGGCGTAATCCAGGATCTCGGGGGCGACGAGGTCGTCGTAGAGGATCACGTCGGCGTTGCGGAGCGCCCGCAGCGCCTTGAGCGTCAGCAGCTCCGCATCGCCGGGGCCGGCCCCCACGAGCCAGACCGCGCCGCCCTTCGGGGCGGCCTCGGTCTCGCCGAGCAGTTCGGCGAGGTCCGTGTCCGTCGGCGCCCGGTCGGGCTCCGCGAAGGCGCGGTCGGTGAAGCGCTCCCAGAAGAACCGCCGCTCCGCGAAACCGTGGAAGCGGGCCGTGACACCGTCCCGCCAGTCGCGGGCGGCGCCGACCCAGCGAGCGAAGCCGCGGGGCAGCATCGCCTCGATCCGGGCGCGCACGGTCTGGCCGAAGACCGGGGCGGCGCCCTCCGTGGAGATGCCCACCACCAGCGGCGAGCGGTTGACGATGGCGCCGAACTTCACGTCGCAGAGATGCGGCCGGTCCACCGCGTTGACGATGGCGCCGGCCCCGCGGGCCGCGACCACGAAGGCGACGCACTCGGCCTCGTCCTCCATCGCGCCGATGCAGAAGGCCGCGCCCCAGAGATCGTCCGGGCTCCACGCGCGTTCGTGCAGGACCACCTGCCCGTCGACGATCTCGCCCGGCACGGCGCGCAACTCCTCGCTGGGCTCGAGCGCGTAGACGTCGACATGGGCGCCGGCCGCGGCCAGCACCTTCACCTTCCAGGGCGCCCCGCCGGAGGAGCCGGCGAGCACCACGCGCTTGCCGCGCAGGGGTACGAAGACGGGCAGCACCGCCAGCGGCTCCAGGCCGGCGGCCTTTGTCTCGCGGGGGGCGCGGGCGGCGCGCAGGGGGGTGTCGGTCACGGGTCCGTCCTGAATCGTCCTGATCCGGCGCGTCCCACCTCCCCTCATCCTGAGGGGCCGGAGCGCGGCGGAGGCCTCGAAGGAAGGCTCCAGGGATGGCGCGGCCGGCTGGAAACTTCCTTCGAGGCCCGCTCACGCGGGCACCTCAGGATGAGGTGATCTGGCAGGAGAAGCCGATCTGTCCTCGACGGCGAGTGTATCAGAAAATCACGCGGCGCATGCGGTCTGCCCGGCCAGCATCTTGCGGATCTCCGGTATGCACGAGCCGCAATTCGTGCCGGCCTTGCAGACGGCGCCGACCGCCTCCACGGAGGCGGCGCCGCCGGCGATGGTCGTGACGATGACGTCCGCGCCGACGCCGTGGCAGGCGCAGACCACCGGCCCCGCCGAGGCCGTGGCCGCGCGGCCCGAGAGCAGCGCCCGCCGCTCGGCGGCGTCGGGCGTCTCGGCGGCGAACAGAGCCTTGGCGGCCTCCCAGTCCGGCCGTTCCCCGGCGGGCGCGTAGGCGAGGCAGGCGACGAGGCGGTCGCCGTCGTAGACCGCGCAGCGGTAGCGGTCGCGGGCGTGGTCGGCATATTCCGCCAGCTCGCAGCCCGACAGCGCCTCGCTCTGGATCAGCCCGCGCACCATCAAGGCCACGGCCCGGGAGCTGTCGGCGGTGGCGAACTGCGCGCCCCAGCCCCCGGTGATCGCGGCCCGCGCCCACCACCAACCCTCGGGCATCGCCACCTGCCGACGCGTCAGCAGGAAGCCGCGGGCGCGGTAGCCGACCGGCGCGATCGCCGCGGGGGTCGCCTTGAGCTCGGGCTGGCCCGAGACCGGGTCGGGCATGCCCCGCACCAGCGCGCCGACCCGGGCCTGCGACGCGAAGGCGCCGCCCCAGTGCATCGGCATGAACAGGCTGCCCGGCACCACCGTGTCGGTGACCGTCACCTCCAGCTCGGCCGCGCCGTGTGCTGTCGTGAGCCGGGCGATGACGCCCTCCGCGAGGCCGTGGGTCGCCGCGTCGTCGGGATGGACCTCGACGAACGGGACGGCCCGGTGCGCCGAGAGGCGCTGGCTCTTCCCGGTGCGCGTCATCGTGTGCCAGTGATCGCGGACCCGGCCGGTGTTGAGCATGAGCGGGAAGGCCGTCGAGGCCGCGAGCGCGAGGGCCGGCGGCTGCACCGCGACGAAGCGGGCACGGCGGTCGAATGTGTAGAACCGGCCGTCGCCGAACAGCCTCGCCTTCCCCTGCGGGGCGCCCCGGAAGCCGGAGCGCTTCGGGATCGGCCACTGCACCGGCAGGGCCGCCTCGTAGGCGGCGTCGCCGATGTCCGCGAGCGCGCCGAGGTCGAAGTCGCGGGTGCCGTTGTTCTCGTAGGCCGAGAGCCCGGCATGTTCGCGGAAGATCGCCGCGGCGGAGTCGAACGCGAAGGCCCGGCCGTGGCCGAGCCGGCGGCCGACCTCGGCCAGCGCCGCCCAGTCCGGCCGGGCCTCGCCGGGGCTCGCGAGGAAGCGGCGCTGCCGCGAGATCCGCCGCTCGGAATTGGTGACCGTGCCGTCCTTCTCGCCCCAGGCCTGGGCGGGGAGAAGCACGGTGGTCTTGGCCCGCCCCCGCGCGGTGTCGGAATCCGCAACCGCCTCGGACACCACGTAGAGGTCGAGGCCGGCGAGCGCGTCGCGGATCGCGTCGGCCCGAGGCATCGAGACCAGCGGGTTCGTGCCCATCACCCAGAGAGCCTTGATCTTGCCCCGGCCGATCGCCTCGAACAGCGCCACCGCCTTCATGCCCTCGCCGGTGATGATCCGCGGGGCGCCCCAGTAGCGGCGCACCCGGTCGACCTCCTCCGGGGTGAAGTGCATGTGGGCGGCCAGCATGTTGGCGAGCCCCCCGACCTCGCGACCGCCCATGGCGTTCGGCTGGCCGGTGAGGGAGAAAGGCCCCATCCCGGTCTCGCCGATGCGGCCGGTGATGAGGTGGCAGTTAATGATGCTGTTGCCCTTGTCGGTGCCCTGGGCCGACTGGTTCACGCCCTGCGAGAAGGCCGTCACCACTCGGCGGGTCCCGGCGAACAGGGCGTAGAAGGCCGCGATGTCGGCCTCCGGGACGCCGGTCGCGACGGCGACCGCCGCCAGATCCGGCGCGATCTGGCGGGCGCGGTCGAGGGCGCCGTCGAGGCCGGCCGTATGGGAATCGATGAACGCGCGATCGCGGAAACCGTTGTCGGACAGGTAGACCAGCAGGCCCGAGAACAGGGCGGTGTCGGTGCCCGGCCGGATGCCGAGGAACAGGTCGGATTCCTCCGCGGTCTGGGTCCGGCGAGGGTCGATCACCACGAACTTGGTCCCGCGGCGCTCCCTGGCGTCGGCCATGCGGCGGAACAGGATCGGGTGGCACCACGCGGTGTTGGAACCGACCAGCACGATCAGGTCGGCCTCGTCGAGATCCTCGTAGCAGCCCGGTACCGTGTCGGAGCCGAAGGCCCGGCGATGCGCGGCGACTGCGCTCGACATGCACAGCCGGGAATTGGTGTCCACGTGCGGCGTGCCGATGAAGCCCTTCGCGAGCTTGTTGGCGACGTAGTAATCCTCGGTGAGGAGCTGGCCCGACAGGTAGAAGGCGATCGCGTCCGGCCCGTGCTCGTCCGCCACCGCGCGGAGCTTGCCCGCGACCGTGTCGAGCGCTGCGTCCCACGAGACCTGCGCGCCGTCGACCTGCGGGTGGAGCAGGCGGTTCTCCAGCGACAGGGTCTCGCCCAGAGCCGAGCCCTTCGAGCATAGGCGGCCGAAATTGGCCGGGTGCTCGGTATCGCCCGCGATCGCGGCGCCACCCTGTCCGTCCGGGGTGGCGAGCACGCCGCACCCGACACCGCAATAGGGGCAGGTGGTCCGCACTGTCGGTGCCGCCACTGGCTGGGTCATGGCTCGAATCCTCGCAGGGTCGTCCCGGGCGGGAGCAAGCTTCGCGCCGCGTCTCCCTCCCCCGCAGGGGGAGGGTTGGGCTGCTCAGTACACGTCGGCCTGGTACCGCCCGGCCTTCTTGAGCGCCGCGAGGTAGGCCACCGCGTCCTCGGGGCTCTTGCCGCCGAACTGCGCCGCCACGTCGATGATCGCCCGCTCGACGTCCTTGGCCATGCGCTTGGCGTCGCCGCAGACGTAAAAATGCGCGCCGCCCTCAAGCCACTTCCACAGCTCGGCGCCGTTCTCGCGCATCCGGTCCTGGACGTAGGTCTTCTCCTTGCCGTCCCGGGACCAAGCCAGGGACAGGCGGGTCAGCACCTTGTCGTCCTTCAGGCTGTTCAGCTCGTCCTTGTAGAAGAAGTCCGAGGCCTGCCGCTGGTGGCCGTAGAACAGCCAGTTGCGGCCGGGCGCCCGCGTGGCGGCCCGCTCGCGCAGGAAGGCCCGGAACGGCGCGACGCCGGTGCCGGGGCCGCACATGATCACGTCCTTCGACAGGTCGGCCGGCAGGCCGAAGCCGTGCGCCTTCTGGAGATAGACCTTCACCCGGGTCTGCTCCGGCAGGCGCTCGCCCAGGTGGGTCGAGGCGACGCCCAGCCGAAGCCGCGAACGGTGATTGTAGCGCACCGCGTCCACGGTCAGCGACACGCGGCCGACATCCATCTTCGGCGAGGACGAGATCGAGTAGAGCCGCGGCTGCAGCTCGTCGAGGGCCTCGAGGAAAACCTCGGCGTCGGGCCGCGCGCCTGGGAACTTGTGGAGCGCGCCGAGCACGTCGAGATAGGCGGCGTCGCCGTCCGGATCCTCGCCGGAGGCGAGCGCCTGCGCCTTCTTGCGGGCCGCGCCCGAGGTGAGCAGCGACAGGAGCTGGTAGAGGTTGTCGGGCGCCGCGCCGAGCGCGTAGTTGATCAGCAGGTGCTCGCGCAGGGTCTTCTCGCCGATCACCCGTTCGGGCCTAGCGCCGAGTTCCGCGATCACCGCGTCCACCAGCGCCGGGGCGTTGGCGGGGAACAGGCCGAGGGAGTCGCCGACCTCGTACTGGATCGGCGTGCCGTCGAGGCCGATCTCGACGTGCCACGTCTCCTTCTCGCCGCCCGGATCGTTGAGGCGTCGGCGGGACAGGAACAGCGCCTCGACCGGGTTCTCGCGGCAATAGCCAAGCGGTCCGAGGTCGGCCGCCGGCTTCGGGGCGTCGTCCTCCGCCTTCGGCGCCGCGGGGGCGCCGCCGGCGGCGCCGAACTCCTCGTCCAGCTTCTTGAGCATGCGCAGGGTCTCTTTGCCGCCGGGCTGGCAAAGGTTCAGGCGCGCCTCGTTCTTCAGGAAGATCGCGTTGGCGTAGTCGGCGCAGTTGTAGCCGCACTGGCCGCAATCCTGCTGGGCCATGGCGGCCATCAGCTTCTGCGGCTCGGAGCGGTTCTCGGCCATCGCCATCCGATCGCCGATCGGCACGGACGGGTCGTGCCAGGGGGCGTCGTCGTTGTCGGCGAGCTTCGGGCCAATCGCCGGCGCGTCACCCGGCGCCAGCGCGGTGGCGCCCGCGACGGCGGGGCCCAGGAGGGCCGCGAAGTAGCCCGAGAGCCAGGCGCGCTGGTCCTCGTTGAAAGGCGCGGTCTCGGGGATCAGGACGAGGGGGGCGAGACGTGCTGGGTCATGCGGCGGCCTTCAGGGCGGGCTGGTCCTCGGCGGCGTCGCGGAGCGCCTCCGCGCCGGTGCGGCTGGTGAAGGCCTGGAAGCTCTCCTCGGGGCCCTGGCGGAGGGAGAGGTAGGCGCGCAGCAGCGCCTCGACGCGGGAGGGCGCATCCTCGGCCTTCACGGCCTTCCAGATTTCGGTGCCGATCTTCGGGTTCTCGGCGAAGCCGCCGCCGACCACGACGTCGTAGCCCTCGACGGTGTCGCCCTCCTCCGAGACGACGACCTTGGCGCCGATCAGCCCGATATCGCCGATGTAGTGCTGGGCGCAGCTGTGGTGGCAGCCGGTGAGGTGGACGTTCACCGGCACGTCGAGGTTCGGCAGGGCTCTCTCGACGTGGTCCGCGATGATCAGGGCGTGGCCCTTGGTGTCGGAGGCCGCGAACTTGCAGCCCTTGGCGCCCGTGCAGGCCACGAGGCCGGAGCGGATGCCCGCGGCCTTCGTGGTCAGGCCGAGATCGAGGACCCGTTGCTCGACCTCGGCGACCTTCGCGTCCGGAACCCCTGAAAAATGAAGTTCTGCCAGACGGTCAGGCGGATCTGGCCGTCGCCGCACTCGGCCGCGATCCCGGCGAGCGCCCGGACCTGATCGCTGGTCATCTTGCCGACCGGCAGGACCACGCCGATCCAGTTGAGGCCCGGCTGCTTCTGGGCGTGGACGCCGACGTGGGCGAACCGGTCGGTGGCCTTGCGCGGCGCCACGTGCTCCGGCGCGACCCGGTCGAGCTTGCGGCCGAGCTTGTCCTCGACGGCGGCGAGGTACTTGTCGAAGCCCCAGGCGTCGAGGACGTACTTCATCCGGCTCTTGTTGCGGTTCGTCCGGTCGCCGTTCTCGATGAACACCCGGATGATCGCGTCGGCGACAGCGTTGCAGTCCTCGGGCTTGAGGACGATGCCGGTGTCGCGGGCGAGGTCCCGGTGGCCCGAGATGCCGCCGAGCACGAGGCGCATGTAGATGCCCGGCGCCACCGCGGCGCCCTCCAGCACTTCCACGGCCTGAAAGCCGATATCGTTGGTCTCCTCCAGGGTCGGCATGACGCCGCTGCCATCGAACGCGACGTTGAACTTGCGCGGCAAGCCGTAGAGGGATCGGTCGTTGAGGATCCAGGTGTGCCAGGACTTGGCGAGCGGGCGCGTGTCCAGCAGCTCCTGGGCGTCGATGCCGGCCGTGGACGAGCCGGTGACGTTGCGGATGTTGTCGGCCCCGGCCCCCTGAGCGGTCAGGCCGATATCGGTGAGCCCGTCGAGGAAGGGCTGGGCGTGCTCGGGGCTGATCTCGCGGACCTGCAGGTTCGCCCGTGTGGTCACGTGGACGTAACCGCCGCCGTGCTGGTCGGCGAGGTCGGCGACGCCGGCGAACTGCCAGTGGTGCAGGATCCCGTTCGGGATCCGCAGCCGACACATGTATGAGACTTGGTTCGGTGCGACCCAGAACATCCCGTGGTAGCGCCAGCGGAAATTGTCCTCGGGCTTCGGCTGCTTGCCGGCGGCGGCCTCCTGGATCAGGCGGTTGTGGCCGTCGAATGGGTTCTCGGCGCGCTTCCACTTCTCCTGGTCGCAGAGCTTGCCGCCGTCCTTGACGGTCCGGTCCTGCGCCTTGATGTGGATCGCGTCCGGTCCCGTGGGCTCGGCGGGCGGTGCGGCCGCCGCAGCCCCGCCCGCGGCGAGGCCGCCGGTCATGCGGACGGCGGCGATGCCGGAGGCGAAGCCTTCGAGGTAGCGCTTCTGCTCGGCATCGAAGACGCCCACGGCGGTCTGGGTATTGGTCTCGGACATCCGCGCCTCCTCAGGCAGCCAGCGGCTCGGGCGCGGAGCGCCCGAACATCAAGTCGTCCACGTTCTCGATGGGGGCGCCGGAGCGGATCAGCCCCTTGCAGGCGCCCTGCTCGGCAATGTCGCCGACGAACACCGCGCCGATCAGCCGGCCTTCGCGCACCAGCAGCTTGCGGTAGAGGCCGGCGCCGGGATCGGAGAGCACGATCGCCTCGGCGTCGTCGGGCGTGTCCACGATCCCGGCCGAGAAGACCGGCAGGCCCGACACCTTCAGGCTCGTGGACAGGGCCGTGCCCCGGTACTCGGCCGGTTCGCCGGCGAGGTGGCGGGCCAGCGTGTCGGCGTGCTCGTAGGCCGGCTCGACCAGGCCGTAGATCTGGCCGCGGTGCTCGGCGCACTCGCCTAGCGCGAAGATCCGCGGGTCCGAGGTTGTCAGGCGGTCATCGACCGTAATGCCCCGGCCGATCGCCAGGCCCGCCGCCTGCGCCAGCGCCACCGAGGGGCGCACGCCCACCGACATCACCACGAGGTCGGCCGGGAGCACGGTGCCGTCGGCCAGGACGAGGCGCTCGACGCCGGCCGCGCCCTCGATCCGGGCGGTGTCGGCCTTGAGGATCACCCGCACGCCCCGCGCCTCCATGGCGCGCTTGACCAGTCCGGCGGCGTGGTGATCGAGCTGGCGCTCCATCAGCCGGTCCATGACGTGGAGCAGCGTGGTCTCGACGCCGAGGCGCGCGAGCCCGACGGCCGCCTCGAGTCCCAGGAGACCGCCGCCGATGACGATGGCCCGGGCGTGCTGGACGGCCGCCTTCCGGATCGCCGCCACGTCGGCGAGGTCGCGGAAGGTGATGACACCCGGGAGGTCCATGCCGGGCTTCGGCAGGCGGATCGGCAGGGAGCCGACCGCGAGGACCAGCTTGTCGAAGGGGAGCACGTGGGTCTCGCCCACGATGACCAGGCCGCTCTCTCGGTCGATCCGCGTCACCGGCGCGCCGGTGACCAGGCGGATGCCGTGGTCCGCGTACCAGTCGAGGCCGCGGAAGGCGCAGGCGGCCTCGTCCACTTCGCCGCCGAGCAGGGAGGACAGCAGCACGCGATTGTAGGCGGCGGTCGGTTCGGCTCCGATGCAGGTGATGTCGAACCGGTTGGGCGCGCCCTCGGTCAGCCGCTCGAGGAAACGCAGCGAGGCCATGCCGTTGCCGACGACGACGAGCCGCTCGCGCGGCAGAGCCCAGTCGCCGGGCACCTCGTATTCAGGGAAACCTTGGGGGGATGTCGCCATCGCTCGGCCGCGTCTGGAACCTCGATTGCAGGATCGTTGGCGGACCGCCCACGAAAAAGCCGCTGCCGGTCGTCTCCCGGCAGGCTTCAGCCTCAGGAGAACCGGATCAGCGGCCTCGCTGACGGCGCTGTCCGTCGCCGTTGACGGACGCACCTCCCCCAGCAGATTCCGTGCCAGCCAGAATGACTGGCGACAATTTGTTGAAATAATTGAGAAATCCGCGGCTATCCGCAGGTTGGCGGCCCATTACCACGGCCGGCGTTGCGCTGCACAAAAAGTATGCGGGCCGTTGTAAAAACGGTCACGGACCGAGACAGGAATTAGCGACGGTTGTCGCGACGACCGGACACGTTTGGGTCGAGGGGACGCGCTTCGGGGCGCCGATCAGGACGAGATCAAGGCGCGTGGCGACACCAGAAGGATCGACCTATGCATGCAGGGCGGCGGTAGAGCGGTAAAAGCCGCAGCAAGACCGCGCGTCGTGTCCTGGGGAGAGCCGACGACAGGCCTCTATCCGCTCAGCGCGGAAGGCGCGTGTCGCCCAGCGATGCGGCCGATCGATCCCTGTTGCGCCGGGTCGACCGCCTGCTAAAGCAGCGTCGAGAGCATCGCCAGCAAGCCGAGGGTCGGCATCGCGCCGGCCGCGAGGACCCAGTACCACGCGTAGGTCGGGCCGGCCCGCCGGTTGTCGTTGCACGCGCGAGGGACCTTGCCGCCCCGGCCTACGTAACGTCTCAGCTCGACCCGCCCGCGCGGATGCGAGATCGACGATCCAGTTTCGAGTTTGCGGCATCCGGGCATGGCATGACCACAACGGGCGAGCCTGTCCGACGTTCCGCCACGGTTCGCACCGGCGCCCACGGTCGGTGACGAAAGGCCGCGACTGTCGCCGTCCTCAGAAATCGGCGACGGCGGCGCGATACAGGTCGCCACGGTAGACGGTCGCCGCCGCCTCGAGATCCAGGTGACGGGGGATCTGCCGCGACGCGCCCATCTGCTCCAGAAGCCATTCGGCGTGCTCCGCGCGCGGCTCCTGGATCGTCGCGTCGAACCGGAGGACCGCGCCGGCGCCGGCCGGCGCTTCGGCCCCATCGGCGAAGGCCTGCCCGAGCAGCGACGGTTCGATATTCAGGTAGGTCGCTCGGGCAAGCCGATGGATCAGCTCGGAGCGATTCTCCGGATCCGCGCACCAGCGTCCGGCCCGGGCGACCGCCCGCACAAGCGGTAGGACCGCGCCGTCGAGCCGCGCGGAGACGGCAAGCACCTTCTCGGGCGCATCCGGCGCCAGGGCGCCCCCGCGCACGGCGATGCAGCCATGACCGGCTGCGACGGCGACGTCGTTCCAGGGCGCGCCCGCGCAGAACCCATCGATCAGACCGCGGGCTAGGGCCTCGACGCTGTGTTGCGGCGGGACGACGACGGTGCGGACGGTCGACGGGTCGAGTCCCCCGGCTTCGGCGAACAGCCGCAGCTGGTAGCTGTGGCACGAGAAGGGATGCACGGTGCCGAGCGTGACGGGGCTGCCGGCGCGGTGCCTCTGCTCCGCCACCCGGGCGAAGGCGCGGGCGACGTCCGCAACGGCCGTGCTCTCCGCACCCATCGTCGTCCAGAGGGTGCGGGACAGCGTCACGGCGTTGCCGTTGACGCTGAGCTGCATCGGTACGATCAGGTCCGAGGGTGGCCCCGACAGCGCGAGGCGACTGGCGAGCGCCAGCGGTGCCAGCATGTGGGCGCCGTCGAGATGCCCCAGCGCCAGCCGGTCGCGCAGGGTCGCCCAGGACGGCTCGGCGGTGAGATCGAGGTCGAGGCCCTCGGCCCGGGCGAAGCCGAGTTCATGCGCGGCGATCAGGGGCGCCGCGTCGCAGAGCGGGACGTAGCCGAGCTGCAGCCTCATCCGAGCAGGTCCGCGGTGGTGACGATGGCCCGGGCGATGTCGGCGATCTTGCGCTTCTCGTTCATGGCCTTGCGGCGCAGCTGCTTGTACGCTTCATCCTCCGACAGGCCCTTCAAGCTCATCAGGATGCCTTTCGCCCGCTCGATCAGCTTGCGGTCGGCGAGTTCGCTCCGTGCCTCCGTCAACTCGCGCTGGAGCCGCGCGAAGGCGTTGAAGCGCAGGATCGCGATGTCGAGGATCGACTTGATCCGCTCGGCCCGCAGACCGTCCACCACGTAGGCAGAGATCCCGGCATCGACGGCGGCCTGCATCATGGTCGAGTCCGACCGGTCGACGAACATCGCCACGGGCCGCTCGACCTGCCGCGAGACGCCGGACATCTGTTCCAGGATGTCCCGGCTCGGGCTCTCCAGATGGATCACCACCACGTCGGGCTTCAGCGCCGCCACGCGCTCCATCAGGTCGGCCGTATCGGGGACGACCACCACGCGCCCGATCCCGGCGGCGCGTAGGCCCTCCTCCAGGATGGCCGCGCGGGCTCGGCTCGGGTCGATCACGGCGACGGTGAGGTTGGTTTCGGTCATCTTGGCCCGGTTCGGGGCGCGTCTCGGCGGGCGGGCGGCCCGGCTCGGGCCGCGGCAAGCCAAGCAAGCCCTATGCCCGAGTCGGAGCCCGTCGCGGAGGGTCGCGGGGAATCCCATCCTAGGCCTCGGTAACCGCCCCGCAAAGAAACGGTCCAGCTTCCGCCGCAATGCTGGCCGCATCCTGAGCGCCTCGAAGCGATCAGGGAGATCGGTGATTCGGATGCGCAGGCCAGATCAGCCCGCCCTGACGGACGCCGCGACCGGCCGCGTCTCGATGCCCTTCCTGCCGACGCTGGCCGTCGTCGCCCTCCTGGGCGTGGCGTCGCTCTATTGCCCGTCGTCGAACCCGACGCCGGCCCGCGTCCGGGCGGAGACCGAAGAGTCCGCGGCGCCCGGACCCACGGATTTCGCCCCCGTCGCCGCGATCGCGACACCCGGTCGCCTGCCGGCCGCGATCGTGTTCGCAGAGTTGTACCCCCTCGACTCCGCGGCTTCGCGAACGGGCTCCCTCTCGTCTCGTTCCGCCAATGCCGCCCGGGCACCGGCCCATGTCGCGGTGGCGGTCCGACGCCCCTGCCCGGGCCGGCGCTGCCCGGAGACGCCGCGCACGCCTAGCCCTCTTCCGGATTCCCTTGCCGATCCCTTCGCCGATCCTCTGGCGACTGCGCGTTCGGACAGCGCCCAGACGGCTGAGGAGCCGCTGCTGCCGTCGCAGGCCCTGCCCTTCGCGGCCTCCGTGGTCGAGACCCTGGTTCCGGCCGCCCGGGCCGTCGGCGACGCGGCGAACCTGGTGCGCTCAGGCGCTGCAGCCGTCCAGGGCTCGGTGGCCCTGGCGGTGGTCGATTGCCTGCGCTGACCCCGTCCGCGGACTGACCCGCAGGACGCCTCTGGATCTCCTGACCGTACGTCCTAGGTGCGTCGCAGCGGACGGCCCGGGCCGCCGACCGCGGATCGGAGCCGGGGCCGGATGGCTGCACGCATCGAGGATTACGCGCTCGTCGGCGATTGCCGCAGCGCGGCACTGATCAGCCGGCAGGGCAGCGTCGATTGGCTGTGCTGGCCGCGCTTCGATGCGGCCGCCCTGTTCACCCGGCTGCTGGGGACCGAGGCGCACGGCTTCTGGAAGATCTTCCCCGAGGCGGAGCACGTCGAGACGCGCTGGGGCTATCGCCCCGGCAGCCTCGTCCTCGAGACCCGTCATACCACCCGGCTCGGCGAGGTTCTGGTCACGGACTTCATGCCCGTCGGCGACGGATCACATCTCGTGCGCCTCGTCGAGGGCGTGCACGGGCGGGTCGCCATGCGGATGGAGTTGGCGGTCCGGTTCGATTACGGCTCGGCCGTGCCCTGGGTGTCCCGCTCCGAGCTGGGCGACCTGCGCGCCGTCTCGGGTCCGCACAAGGTCGTGCTGCGTACCGACGTTCATCTCAAGGGCTCCGAGGCGCAGACCACCGTCGCCGAATTCACGGTCCATGCCGGCGACAGGCACCGGTTCGTCCTGAGCTACGGTCCCTCCCACGAGGACGACCCGCACCCGATCGAGCCCCGCAAGGTCCTCGACGCCACGGACCAGCACTGGCGCGAATGGGCCTGCCGCTGCGCCGGCGGCACGCCCTGGGACCGGATGCTCCAGCGCTCCCTGCTGACACTCAAGGCGCTGATCTACGAACCCACCGGCGGCATCGTGGCGGCGCCTACCGCCTCGCTGCCGGAGGGGCTCGGCGGAGAGCGCAACTGGGACTACCGCTTCTGCTGGCTGCGCGATTCGACCCTGACGCTGATCGCCCTGATGGACGGCGGCTACATCGACGAGGCGCGCGACTGGCTGGGCTGGCTGCTGCGGGCCGTGGCGGGCAATCCCGAGCAGGCGCACATCCTCTATGGGATCGGCGGCGAACGGCTTCTGCCCGAGATCGAGCTGGATTGGCTGCCCGGCTACGAGAATTCCAGACCCGTCCGGATCGGCAACGCCGCCGCCAGCCAGTTTCAGATCGACGTCTACGGCGAGCTGTTCGACGCCCTCTACCAAGCCCATGCCCGCGGCCTGCCGGTGAGCCAGGATGGGTTGCGGGTCGGGCTGGCGATCCTCGGCCACCTCGAGCAGGCCTGGCGACTGCCCGATGAGGGGATCTGGGAGGTGCGCGGGGGCCGCCGCCACTTCACCCACTCGAAGGTCATGGCCTGGGTGGCGTTCGACCGGGCGCTGCGCATGCACGAGATGCACGAATCGGGCGCCACCGAGGAACATGCCAAGCGCTGGCGCGCTATCAAGGACGAGATCCACGCCGAGGTCTGCGAGAAGGGTTTCGACCCGGAACTCAACAGCTTCGTCCAGTCCTACGGGTCCAAGGCGCTGGACGCGAGCCTGCTGCTCATCGCCCATACCGGCTTCCTGCCGCAGGACGATCCCCGGGTGATCGGGACCGTTGCGGCGATCGGCAAGGGGCTGATGCGGGACGGCTTCATCCTGCGCTACGAGACCGAGGGTCAGACGACCGACGGCCTGTCGGGCAACGAGGGGGCTTTCCTGCCCTGCACCTTCTGGTACGCGGACAATCTCATCGGCCTGGGACGCCGCGACGAGGCGGGGGTGCTGATCGAGCGCCTGATCGGCATCTGCACCGATCTCGGCCTCGTCAGCGAGGAATACGACGTGCAAGCCAAACGACTTGTGGGTAACTTCCCGCAGGCTTTCACCCACGTCGCGCTCGTCAACACGCTGCTCAGCTATACGCGCGGCGAAGGGCCGGCGGATCGGCAGGGTGGTAAGGGCAACGGAGCTCCTCCCGCCGTCCTTCGGCAGCGCGAAGCCGCGAAGCGGCACGCGAGAGGCGAACTGGAAGACGCGACATCATGAGCGGTGCTGACACTCCCGCCAAGGCGGCCCTCGCTGAGATCGATACGCTCAGCATCAACACGATCCGGACACTCGCGATCGACGCGGTGCAGAAGGCCAATTCCGGGCATGCGGGGGCGCCGATGGCGCTGGCGCCGGTCGCCTACACCCTGTGGAACCACTACCTTCGCTACGACCCGGCGCATCCGCACTGGCCGAACCGCGACCGGTTCGTGCTGTCCTGCGGCCACGCCTCGATGCTGCTCTACGGGCTGCTGCACCTCGCGGGCGTCGCCGAGAGCGACGGCGGCAACGCGCCGGCGGTGTCGCTGGAGGACATCAAGAAGTTCCGCCAGCTCGACAGCCGGACCCCGGGCCACCCGGAATACCACTTCACCACCGGCGTCGAGACCACCACCGGCCCGCTCGGCCAGGGCGTCGCCAACTCGGTCGGCATGGCCATGGGCAGCCGCTTCCTGGGCCAGCACCTCAACCGGCCGAACCTGCCGCTGTTCGACTACAACGTCTACGCCGTCTGCTCGGACGGCGATCTCATGGAGGGCGTCGCCTCGGAGGCCGCCTCGCTGGCCGGCCACCTGCGCCTCGCCAACCTCTGCTGGATCTACGACGACAACACCATCACCATCGAGGGCCACACGGAGCTGGCCTTCGGCGAGGAGGTGGCGACCCGGTTCCTGGCCTACGGCTGGCAGGTCCTGCGGGTCGCGGACGCCAACGACGTGCACGCGCTCGCGGGCTCCATCGAGACGTTCCTGGCCACCAACGACCGGCCGACGCTCATCATCGTCAAGTCGGTGATCGGCTACGGCGCGCCGAAGAAGCAGGGCACCTCCAAGGCCCACTCGGACGCGCTCGGCGAAGACGAGGTGAAGGGCGCCAAGCGCGCCTACGGCTGGCCGGAGGACGCCCAGTTCCTCGTGCCGGACGGCGTGCAGGAGAATTTCCGGACCGGCATCGGCAAGCGCGGCGCCGGCCTCTACGACGCGTGGCAGGGCCTGCTCGCCGAGGCCAAGGCGGCCGACGCCGCCCACGCCGAGGACCTCAACGCCTTCCTGGAAGGCCGCCTGCCGGCCGGCTGGGACAAGGACATCCCGGTCTTCGAGCCGGACGCCAAGGGCCTCGCCACCCGCGAATCCTCCGGCAAGGTGCTGAACGCCATCGCCCAGCACGTGCCGTTCCTGCTCGGCGGCTCGGCGGACCTGGCCCCGTCCAACAAGTCGAACCTGACCTTCGAGGGCGCAGGCTCCTTCGGCCCGTTCTCGCCGGGCGGCCGCAATCTGCATTTCGGCGTCCGCGAGCACGCCATGGGCTCGATCGTGAACGGGCTCGGCCTCTCCGGGCTGCGGGCCTACGGCGCGACCTTCCTGGTCTTCGCCGACTACATGCGGCCGCCGATCCGGCTCGCCCCTCTCATGGAACTGCCGGTCTTCCACATCTTCACCCACGACTCGATCGGCGTCGGCGAGGACGGGCCGACTCACCAGCCGGTGGAGCAGCTCCTGTCGCTGCGCTGCATCCCCGGCCTCGTGACCCTGCGCCCGGCCGATGCCAACGAGGTCGCCGAGGCCTACCGGGTGATCTTCTCCCTGAAGAACCAGCCGGCGGTGCTCGCGCTGTCGCGCCAGCCGCTGCCGACCCTCGACCGCGCGAAGTACGGGGCCGCCTCCGGCACCGCCAAGGGCGGCTACGTGCTCGCCGACAGCGAGGGCACGCCCGACGTCATCCTGCTGGGCTCGGGCTCCGAGGTGCAGCTCTGCGTCGGTGCCTATGAGGCCCTGAAGGCCGAGGGCGTGAAGGCCCGGGTGGTGTCGATGCCGTCCTGGGACCTGTTCGAGCGGCAGGATCAGGCCTACCGCGATACGGTGCTGCCGCCCGCCGTCAAGGCGCGGGTCGCCGTCGAGCAGGGCAGCGTCATCGGCTGGGACCGCTACGCCGGCTCCGAGGGCGCGATCATCGGCATGCACACCTTCGGGGCCTCGGCGCCGATCAAGGATCTCCAGACCAAGTTCGGCTTTACCCCGGAGAAGGTCCTGGACGCCGCGAAGGCGCAGGTGGCCAAGCACAGGACGTAGCCCGGGGCCCGCTCCCCGCCCGATCCGGGCGGGCGCGTTCGGGCGAGAGTACGCGGTACGCGAGACGAGGAACCGACATGAACGCGCTCAAGGCCCTGCACGACGAACAGGATCAAGCGGTCTGGCTCGATTTCGTGGCTCGCGGGTTCATCCAGAAGGGCGAGCTGAAGCAGCTCGTGGAGCGGGACGGCCTGCGCGGCGTCACCTCGAACCCGTCGATCTTCGAGAAGGCGATCGGTCATTCGGACGAGTACGACGACAGCCTGAAGGCCGTGCAGGCGACCGGCGACAGCCGCGTCATCGACCTCTACGAGGGCCTCGCCATCGCCGACATCCAGGCGGCCGCCGACGTGCTCCGCCCGGTCTACGAGGCCAGCGACGGTGCCGACGGCTACGTCAGCCTTGAGGTCTCGCCCTACCTCGCCCTCGACACCGAGGCGACGCTCTCCGAGGCCAGGCGCCTGCACAAGGCGGTCTCCCGCGACAATCTCATGGTCAAGGTGCCGGCCACCCCGGAGGGTATCCCGGCGATCCGGCAGCTGACGAGCGAGGGCATCTCGATCAACGTCACCCTGCTGTTCTCGCAGGAGGCCTACGAGGCCGTTGCCCGCGCCTTCATCGACGGTCTCGACGCGCGGGCCAAGGCCGGGCACGACGTCTCGCGGATCGCCAGCGTGGCGAGCTTCTTCATCAGCCGCATCGACGTGCTGGTCGACAAGCTCCTCGACGAGAAGATCGCCCAGGCCAATGACCCGGACGAGAAGATCGCCCTGGAGCAGCTGAAGGGGAAGGTGGCGATTGCCAACGCCAAGCTCGCCTACCAGCGCTACCGCAAGATCTTCGCCGAAGCGCAGTGGACTGCCCTGGCCGAGAAGGGCGCCAAGGCGCAGCGCCTGCTCTGGGCCTCCACCGGCACGAAGAACAAGGCCTATTCGGACGTCCTCTACGTCGAGGAGCTGATCGGGCCAAACACCGTGAACACCATGCCGCCCGCCACCATGGACGCGTTCCGCGACCACGGCGTGGTGCGGGCCACGATCGAGGAGGACGTGCCGGGCGCCGAGGCGGTGATGAACCGCCTCGCCCGGGCCGGGATCGACATCGAGGCGGTGGCCGAGCAGTTGGTGCGGGAAGGCGTGCAGCTCTTCATCGACGCGGCCGACAATCTCCTGGGTGCGGTGGCCGGCAAGCGCGTCGCGCTGCTGGGTCACCGGCTGGACGGCCAGAGCCTCGCCATGGACGACACCCTGGCGGCCGAGGCGAAGAAGGCCGTCGAATCGTGGCGGGCGAACGGCTCGATCCGCCGGCTCTGGGCGGGCGACGCATCGGTCTGGTCCGGCCACGACGAGGCGCAGTGGCTCGGCTGGCTGCACATCGTCGAGGAGGAGCTGAAGAAGGCTGCCGACTACGCCGCCTTCTCCGACTGGGTGAAGGCGCAGGGCTTCACCGACGCCGTCGTGCTGGGCATGGGCGGATCAAGCCTCGGCCCGGAAGTGCTGAGCCTGACCTACGGCCAGCGCGAGGGCTTCCCGAAGCTCCAGATCCTCGATTCGACCCACCCGGACCAGGTGCGCGCCCTGGAGGCCAGCATCGATCTGGCCAGGACGCTGTTCATCGTTGCCTCGAAATCCGGCTCGACGCTGGAGCCCAACGTCTTCCGCGATTACTTCCTGGCCCGCGCCAAGGACGTGCTCGGCGACCGGGCGGGCGACCACTTCGTGGCCGTCACCGACCCCGGCTCCGACATGGAGCGCGCCGCCAAGGCGGACAATTTCAAGAAAATCTTCTATGGCGTGAAGCAGATCGGCGGGCGCTACTCGGTGCTCTCGGCCTTCGGCCTCGTGCCGGCCGCCGCCATGGGCCTCGACGTGAAGGCGCTCCTCGAGACCGCCCGCATCATGGTCCGCTCCTGCGGCCCGGCCGTGCCGCCGGCCGTCAACCCGGGCGTGCTCCTCGGGACCGCCATGGGGGCCGCGGCGCTAGCCGGCCGCGACAAGGTGACGGTCGTCGCCTCCCCGGCGATCGCGAGCTTCGGCGCCTGGGCCGAGCAGTTGATCGCGGAATCGACCGGCAAGCAGGGCAAGGGCCTCGTGCCGGTGGACGGCGAGCCGGTCGGCGTTCCGGCGGTCTACGGGCACGACCGGTTCTTCCTCTATCTCCGCCTCGACGGCAACGCCGAGGCGGCGCAGGACGAGGCCCTGCGCGCCCTGGAGCGGGACGGCCATCCGATCGCCCGCATCACCCTGGATCTCGATCGAGCAACTGCCGCAGGAATTCTACCGCCTGGAGATGGCCACCGCGGTGGCCGGCGCGGTGCTCGGGATCAACCCGTTCGACCAGCCCGACGTCGAGGCCAGCAAGGTCGAGACCAAGAAGCTGTTCGCCGAGGCCGAGGCGAAGGGCGCCCTCCCCACCGAGACGCCGCTCTTCTCGGACGACGCGATCGCCCTCTACGCCGACCCGCGGAACGCCGACGGCTTGAAGCAGGCGGCCGAGGGACTGGAATCCGCCCTGAAGGCGCAGATCGCCCGGCTCAAGGACGGCGATTACCTCGGGCTGCTCGCCTACGTGCCGCGCAATGCCGAGACCGCAGGCATCCTCCAGGAGGCGCGGATCGCCATGCGCGATGTCCGCAGGGTCGCGACCTGCCTCGAATTCGGGCCGCGATTCCTGCACTCCACCGGCCAGGCCTACAAGGGCGGCCCCGATACCGGCGTCTTCCTCCAGATTACCGCGGACCCGTCCCGGGACCTCCCGATCCCGGGACGTTCCCTCGGCTTCGCCACCCTGGTCGCCGCGCAGGCCCGGGGTGATTTCGCCGTGCTGGCCGAACGGGGCCGGCGGGCGTTGCGGGTCCACATCAAGGGGGACCTCGAGGCCGGGCTGAAGCGCGTCGCGGCGGCCCTCAAGGCCGCGGTGGCCTAGGCGCCGGCTCCCGTCCCCCGCGCGGGGAGAAGCTTGAGGCGGGGGTGATTTCGGACGAGGCTCGGCGGCTCCGGCCGCACCACCCCCACCCCAAACACCACCCCTACCCCCTTCCCCCTCCCCGCATGGGGAGGGATCGTCCTGAGGAGATCGGCAATGCAACTCGGCATGATCGGCCTCGGCCGGATGGGCGGCAATATCGTCCGTCGTCTTCTGCGGGACGGGCACACGGCCGTGGTGTTCGACCAGAACCCGGCCGCCGTGGCCGGCCTCGTCGAGGCCGGGGCGATCGGCGCGTCGAGCCTGGAGGATCTGGTCTCCAAGCTGGAGGTGCCGCGCGCAGCCTGGGTGATGCTGCCGGCGGGCGCGATCACCGAGCAGACCGTCCAGGCGCTCTCGCTCCTGATGCAGTCCGGCGACTGCATCATCGACGGCGGCAATTCCTTCTACGGCGACGACGTCCGCCGCGGTCTCGCCCTCAAGGCGAAGGGCCTGCACTACGTGGATGTCGGCACCTCGGGCGGCGTCTGGGGCCTGGAGCGCGGCTACTGCATGATGATCGGCGGCGACACCGAGACCGTCGACCGCCTCGACCCGATCTTCAAGACCCTGGCGCCGGGCGTCGGCGACATCCCGAAGACCCCGAACCGCGAGGGGCGCGACTCCCGCGCCGAGCAGGGCTACATCCATGCCGGCCCGACCGGTGCCGGTCACTTCGTCAAGATGGTCCATAACGGCATCGAGTACGGGCTGATGCAGGCCTATGCCGAGGGCTTCGACATCCTGCGCCATGCCAATGCCGAGGACCTGCCGGCCGAGCGACGCTTCGACCTCAACATGGGCGACATCGCCGAGGTCTGGCGGCGGGGCAGCGTCGTCTCGTCCTGGCTCCTCGACCTGACCGCCCAGGCGCTGGCGGGCGACGAGCAGCTCACCGACTTCTCCGGCTACGTCGAGGATTCGGGCGAGGGCCGCTGGACCATCAACGCCGCCGTCGAGGAGGGCGTCCCGGCCACGGTCCTCTCCGCCGCCCTCTATCGACGCTTCCGCTCCCGCGAGCACGCGAGCTACGCCGACAAGCTTCTCTCGGCGATGCGGAAGGGCTTCGGCGGCCACCAAGAGCCGAAGGGCTGAGCCGGCTGCTCCGGGCCGTCAGAGGCCGACTCCCGAAGCCGCAGGGCCGGAACCCATGAGCCTTCCCGTCGGAACGCACGTCCTGAAGGATCCGGAGGCGGTCGCCCGCGAGGCGGCCGAGCGGATCATCGCGGCCTGCGGCGAGAGCCGATCGGAGCGGATCGCGATCTGCCTCTCGGGCGGCTCGACGCCCAGGATGCTGTACGGGCTGCTCGCCGGCCCGGACTACGCCACCCGGATGCCGTGGGAGCGGATCCACTGGTTCTTCGGGGACGACCGCGCGGTTCCGTGGGACGATCCGCGCAGCAATGTCCGGATGGTCCGGGAGGCGTTCGGCCACGGGTCCCGGATCCCGGCAACCCATCTCCATTTCATCCCGTCCGACGAGGGTCCGGACGCGGGCGCCCGCGCCTATGAGCGGACGCTCCTCGATTTCTACGGCGCCGCGCGCCTCGATCCCGCCCGGCCGCTGTTCGATTGCGTGCTGCTCGGCCTCGGCGAGGACGGGCACACCGCCTCGCTGTTCCCCGACAAACCCGCCGTCGATGAGACAGAACGGCTCGTCGTGCCCGTGCCGGAGGCCGGCTTGGAGCCGTTCGTTCCGCGGATCAGCCTGACGCTGCCGGCTCTGGCCTCCGCGCGGCACGTGCTGTTTCTGGTCACGGGCGCCGGCAAGCGCACTCCCCTCGCCCGGCTCGCCGCCGGAGAGGACCTGCCGGCCGGCCGCGTGACCAGCACGGACGCCGTGGCGTGGCTGCTCGACGAGGCCGCGGCCAGATAACGCCGTCCGTCCCGACGACGCAGCAGCACCCGGCCGCCCCCGGAGACGGCCATCCCGGCTGTCCGGACCCGGTTCGGCAAAGCCGGTTTCGCCGGCAGCGCCAGACCGCGCAATGGTATTTCCGGTCTCGGTCTCTCTGCGCAATGTGTTTGCCGGATCGGGCGATATCAGGCGCGACAACGCAACCCGTTGCGGCAGGCGTCCGGGTATCCTTCACGCAGCCTCGAAGGGGCACCGCGAAACGGGCACCGAAGGAGACCCGCCGATGCCGCAGACCACCACCCCGGCCGATGTCGCGGCGATGATGGCGAATCTGGCCCGCTCCGCCGGCCGCTCGCCGGAGGCTTACTTGGCCTCGGCCCGGGCCACCCTGGTCCGCATCCTCTCCGAGCCGGATCTCCTCGATCCGGCCAAGCTGGCCGGCCGCGGGTCGGGACTGAGCCGGAATCTCCTGTTCGGCACCGAGGCGATCAGCGTCTGGGCGATGGTCTGGGCGCCCGGCGCCGTGACGCCGGTCCACGACCATCACTGCTCGTGCTGTTTCGGCCTGCTGCGCGGCAGGCTGCGGGAGACATGGTATCGCCCGATCAGCGAGACCCACGCCGTCGCGACCCTCGACGCCGTCCGCGAGCCCGGTTTCGTCGCCTGCATGATGCCGTCAGGGCCGAACCTGCACCGGATCGCCAACGACGGGCCGGAGGCGGCCGTCTCGATCCACGTCTACGGCTACGATCACCGGGCGCAGGATTCCTCGATCCATCGGACCTACGCGGTCGCGGCGGGCTGAGCCGCGCCGCGGAGCGGCCGCCTTACGCCACGTAGATCGTCGGGACCGCGGTCGTGTACTTCATCTCCTCCATGGCGATGGAGGAGGACAGGTTCGAGAACTCGAGCTTGGCAATGAGGCGCTGATAGACGGCGTCGTAGGCCTCGATGTCCGGCACCACGATCCGCAGCAGGTAGTCGATCTCGCCGGTCAGGCGCCACGCCTCGACGATCTCGGGGAAGCCGGCCACGACCCGCCGGAAGGCGTCCGACCAGTCGGCGGCGTGGCGCGGCGCCTTCACGGCCACGAACACCGTGGTGGGGACGTTGACCTTGCGGCGATCCACCAGGGCGACCCGGCGGCGGATCACCCCGGAGGCCTCCAGCTTCTTCACCCGCCGCCAGCACGGCGCCGCGCTGATGCCGACCTGCTCGGCGAGTTCCGCCACCGGGAGAGTCGCGTCCTGCTGGAGGAGATCGAGGATCTTCCGGTCCACGGCGTCCATGCGGTCGATGCTTCCGTCGGCGGGTCCGGGCCGGCTACAGGGCGAAGTGCTTCGAGAGCTTGAGCCCCTGGGCCTGGTAGTTCGAGCCGGCCCCTGCCCCGTAGAGCGTCTCCGGCAAGTCGAGCATACGCTCGTAGACGAGGCGGCCGACGATCTGCCCGTCCTCCAGGAGGAACGGGACGTCGCGGGAGCGGACCTCCAGCACGGCCCGCGCCCCCGCCCCGCCGGCCCCGGCATAGCCGAAGCCCGGATCGAAGAAGCCGGCGTAATGGACCCGGAACTCGCCCACCAAGGGATCGAACGGCACCATCTCGGCGGCGTGGTCCGGCGGCACCTGGACGGCCTCCTTGGAGGCCAGGATGTAGAACTGCCCGGGATCGAGGATCAGGCTGCGCGATCCGTCGGCGGCGAGCGGCTCCCAGAACTCGGCGGCCCGGTGCCGGCCGGGGGCATCGACGTCGACGAGGCCGGTATGGCGCTTCGCCCGGTAGCCGACGAGTCCGTCGAAGCCGGCGAGGTCCACCGAGACCGCGACTCCTCCCTGGAGGGACGGGCTATCCACGTCCACCAAGGGCGAGCGGGCATGCAGCAGGCCGAGTTCCGCCTCCGCCAGCCGCGGCGCCCCGCGGCGGAAGCGGATCTGCGACAGGCGCGAGCCGGTGCGTACGAGAACCGGGAAGGTGCGCGGCGAGATCTCCGCGTAGAGCGGTCCGTCATAGCCGGGCTGGACCTGGTCGAAGGCTTCGCCCCGGTCGGTGATGACCCGTGTGAAGACGTCGATGCGGCCCGTCGAGCTCTTCGGGTTCGCCGCCGCCGCGAGATCGCCCGGCAGGACGAGGCGCTCCTGCAGCTCGGCGATATACACGCAGCCGGTCTCCAGCACGGCGCCGGGGCGCAGGTCGACGGCATGCAGCGACAGGCGATCGACGCAGGCCTGGACCGTCCGGCCCGCGCCCGGCAGGAAGCTCGTTCGCACCCGATAGGCCTTCGCGCCGAGGCGCAGGTCGAGGCTCGCGGGCTGGATCTGATCGGGCGCGAACGGGCTCGCGGTCCGGATCCCGCCCGCCTTGGCCAGGGCGGCGATCGCCTGGGCCGGCAGAATGCCCGACCGGCCCTCCGCACCTGAATCGGCGGCTCCGGTGGCTGCGCCCGCGTTCATCGCGCCCCTGACTCCTTCGCGCGCCCGGCAGGTCCGCGTCCTTGAGGGTTGTCTGCCAGGACCGGCTAACGTTGGTTTAACCCCGCGCGCAGGCCGCGTCATGTCGGGGCCTCGACCCGGCCGGTTTCCATCCCCGGATTGGGGTCGGATCGGGACCGCGATCGGGGCCGTCCGAGGTAGTCCGCCGCGATTGACGGCGATTCCCACGCCCACTACCACCGGCCGGGACGCGGGTTCCATTCGACTTCAGCGAATCGTACCGTGCGAAGAAGGGCCAAATAGGGCGATGTACAAGGCCGAGACGCGGGGAATAAGTGTCACCGTTCAGTCCCGCTTCGTCGAGGAGGAATCTTCGCCGAACGAGAGCCGCTACTTCTTCGCTTACACGGTCGAGATTGTGAACAACGGCAGCGAGCAGGTCCAGCTGCGCTCGCGTCATTGGCGCATCATCGACGGCCACGGTGCCTGCCAGGAGGTGCGCGGCACCGGCGTGGTCGGCAAGCAGCCGGTGCTGGAGCCGGGCGAGTCCTTCTGCTACACCAGCGGCTGCCCGCTCAACACGCCCGACGGGTTGATGGCCGGCAGCTACACCATGGCGACGGTCGCCGGCGAGAGCTTCGAGGCGGAGATCCCCGCCTTCTCCCTCGACAGTCCGCACGTCCGCCGCAGCCTGCACTGAGGCCCCGGCCCGGGGCCTCGCCCCGGAGGAATCCATGTCCGCGACCGGCGAGCGGCTCAGCCCGCTCGACATGCTCGCCCGCCTCGTGTCCTTCGACACGGAGAGCGACACATCCAATCTCCCCCTGATCGACGCGGTCTGCGCCTATCTCGACGGCTGGGGCGTGTCGTACCTGCGCCTCCCGAACGCCGCGGGCGACAAGGCCGCCGTCCTGGCCACGATCGGCCCCATGGTCGACGGCGGCGTCGTCCTCTCCGGCCACACTGACGTGGTCCCCGTGACGGGTCAGGCCTGGACGAGCGACCCGTTCAGGCTGCGCGTCGCCGACGGCCGGGCCTACGGACGGGGCGCGGTCGACATGAAGGGCTTCGACGCCCTCGCGCTGGCCCTGGTGCCCGACATGCTCGCCGCCGGGCTTACGCGGCCGATCCACATCCTGCTCTCGTACGACGAAGAGACGACCTGCCTCGGCTCCATGGACGGCATCACCCGGTTCGGTGCCGACCTGCCGCGGCCTGCCGCGGTGATCGTCGGCGAGCCCACCGGTATGGACGTCGCGGACGCCCACAAGAGCATCGTCACTTGCCTCACCACGGTCCACGGCCACGAGGCCCACTCCGCCCGGCCGGCTCTTGGGGCGAACGCCGTAACGGCTGCCTGCGACCTCGTCGCCGGCCTCAACCGTATCGCCGACCTCATGATCGAGCGCGGCGACCCGTCGGGACGTTTCGACCCGGCCGCCACCACGGTCCATGTCGGCACCATCCACGGCGGCACCGCCCGCAACATCCTGGCCAAGGAGTGCCGCTTCCACTGGGAGTATCGCGGCCTCCCGGATCTCGATCCGACCGAGATTCCGCGCCTCTTCGCCCGGGAGGTGGAGCGCGTGACCCGCGAACGCCTCAACCGCTACGGCGATTACGGGCGGATCGAGACCCTGGAGGAGGTGGACATCCCGGGCCTCGCCCCCGAGCCGGGCTCGGAGGCCGAGCGGCTCTGCCTACGGATCGCCGGACGAAACCGCACCGTCGCGGTGCCCTACGCCACGGAGGCCGGGCGATTTCAAGCGGCGGGCCTGCCGACCGTCGTCTGCGGACCCGGCGACATCGCCCAGGCCCATCAGCCCGACGAGTTCATCACCCTCGACGCCCTTGCCCAGGGTGAGCGGTTCTTGCGCAACCTGATCGAGGCGTGTGCGTCATGAACGCGGTGACCGGAATCACCATCAAGCTGCGGCCGCTGGAGCGGGAGGACCTGCGCTTCGTCCACCAGCTCAACAACAACGACAGCATCATGCGCTACTGGTTCGAGGAGGCCTACGAGTCCTTCGCCGAACTTCAGCAGCTCTACGAGCGCAACATCCACAACCAGACCGAGCGCCGTTTCATCGTGGCCGATCCGAGCGGAGAGCCGGCCGGCTTGATCGAGCTCGTGGAGATCAACCACCTGCACCGGCGCTGCGAATTCCAGATCGCCATCCATCCGAGCTTCCAGGGCCGCGGCTACGCGTGGCAGGCGACCCGGATCGCCATGGATTACGCGTTCAGCGTGCTCAACATCCACAAGCTCTACCTGCACGTCGACCGGGACAATGCCAGAGCCGTGCGCATCTACGAGCGTTGCGGCTTCCGCCCCGAGGGCGTGTTGAGGGACGAATTCTTCGTGAACGGGCGCTATCGCGACGCGGTGCGGATGTGCCTGTTCCAGCCCGACTATCTCAAGGCCCGCGGTGGGGCCGGCGACATCGCCGAGCCCGTCCTCAAAGCGTGAGGGAGGGGCTGCGAAAGCCCCTCCCCGACGGTTCGCGACCGCTCAGTTGCGGCCGGCACCCTGCTGACCGCCGGTCCGGCCGGCACCCTGGGCGCCGCCCATGCTGCCGTTGCCGCCGGCATTCATGCCGCCGCGCTCGGCACCACCCGTCCGGCCGCCCTCGGCGCCGGACTTCATGCCGCCCTGCTGGCCGCCGCGATCCGACGCGTTGCGGATCCCGTCCTGCTGGCCGCCGCGCATGTCGCTGTTGCGCATGCCGGCGCCCTTGCCGCCGTTGCGGCCGTCCTGGGCTGCCGCCCGATCCGTGCCGCGGTCGTTGCGGTCCATTTGGCCGTCCTTGCGACCCTCGGCCCGGGCGGCGTTGTGGATGCCGTCCCGATCGCCGTGCCGGTCGAACCGCGCGCCGGCGCGCTGCTCGGACCGGAAGCTGGCGTTGACCGTCCCGCCACCGCTCAGGCGGCGATACTCGGCCGAGCCGTAGCGCACGCGCTGGCCCCGGATCGTCACGAAGCGGTCCTCCTGCACGGTCACGAGGCGGCGATACTCGGGGGAGCCGTACAGGACCCGGTGGCCGCGGACGACGACGTAGCGCTCGCGGGGACCGGACTCGCGCACGCTGACGAGACGGCGGTATTCCGGCGACCCGTAGAGGACGCGCTGGCCGCGGATGACGACGTAGCGCGCGCGCGGGCCGTGGTTCTCGGTCACGATCAGTCGGCGGTACTCGGGCGAGCCGTACACGACCCGGCGGCCGCCGATGAACACGAACCGGCCCTCGCGGCGGTCGCCGCCTTCGAACCGCTCGGACCGAACGTTCGTACGGCTCACATCCGTCCGGCCGCGGAAGTCCGCCCGGTCGGCGTGACGATCGCCGTGCCGTTCCCCATGACGATCGGCGACGCGGTCGCCGCGCTCGTTCCGGTCACCGCGGTCGTTGCGGTCGGCGCGGGCGCCGTCACGGCCGCCGCGCCCGGCGTCGCCGCGATCGCGATCCTGGGCCATGCGGCCCTCGCCGCCAGACTCCCGACCCTGTGCGGACCGGCCCGACTCCGCGCCGCTCCGGTCGGACGTCGCCTGACGGCCACCCTTGGCATCGCCTTGCAGGCCGCCCTGCGCGCCGCCCTGGGCGCCACCGCGCTCGGTACCGCCCGCCTTCATGCCGGACTCGGCACCGCCTTGTCCGCCGCGGCCGCCCATCCCGGCGCCGCCCTGCTGCGCATAGGCCGAGGTGCTGATCAGCAGCGCGGCCAACCCAATCGACAATTTCCGCATCGCGAGGTCTCCAATGTTGAATCTGCGACGCAACGTCGAAGGTCGCGAAACGGTTCAGACCAGAGGGACCAAAAATTCATGCAACGAATACCGGGCATCGTACGTTTCGCGCGACACAGCTTGACCATAAGGATCGGTATTGCTGCTCCGTGACCTGGCCGGCCGGCGCTCTACTGCGTCGGCGGACCACCGATCTCGGCCTCGACCTCCCGGGGATCGAGGTCGTAGCGCCGCGAACAGAATTCGCAGGTGATGAGGATGCGCCCGTCATCCGCGACCATGTCGTGCCGCTCCTGGGGGCTGAATGAGCGGATCATGCCCATCACGCGCTCGCGCGAACACCGGCAGGTCTCGTGGACCGGCTGACGCTCGAACACGCGGACGCCGCGCTCGTGGAACAGCCGATAGAGCAGCCGCTCGCTCGACACGTGGGGGTCGACCAGCTCGTGATCCTCGATCGTGGCCACGAGGGAGCGCGCCTCGACCCAGGCATCGTCCTCCGGCGCGCCACCCGAGAGATGCGCGCGACCCTCCGGGATGTCGCCCGGCGGCAGGTCCGCGAGGCGCGCCCGGTCCACCGATTGCGGCAGGAACTGCACGAGCAGCCCGCCGGCCCTCCAGCGCCCGCTGCCCTCCTCCACGGCCTCGGCCACGGCGAGGCGCACCTGCGTGGGGATCTGCTCGGATTGGCGGAAATACTGGTGCGCCGCCTCCTCCAGGCCCTGGCCCTCCAGGGCGACGACGCCCTGGTAGCGGCTCGACGCGCTGCCCTGGTCGATGGTCATGGCCAGATGACCCGTGCCGATCAGGTCGGCGTCCTTGAGCGGGCCGGTGCCGAGGGCGGCGACCCGGTCCGGGTCGAACCGTGCGGTGGCGCGGAGGCGATCCGGCTCCTCGAAATCGACGACGATCATCGCCACCGGGCCGTCGGTCTTGGTCTGAAGCTGGAACCGGCCCTCGAACTTGAGGGACGAGCCGAGCAGCACCGTGAGCGCCGCTGCCTCGCCGAGCAGCCGGGCCACCGGGTCCGGAAAGCCGTGGCGGCGCAGGATCGTGTCGACGGAGTCGCCCAGCCTGACCACGCGCCCGCGCACGTCCAGCGCTTCGACGGCGAAGGGGAGCACGGCGTCGTCATCGCACGCGTGGCCGTTTCCGGACGTCGGCTGCTGCGGCTGGGTAGGGGTGTGCGTTCCTGAGGTCATGCCCTCTCCGATCGATGCGTCCGGCGCCTGCGGCGCCCTGCCCCCGGATCTGGCGACCGTCCCGGCATGATCCCGGCTTGGAGCGGGATCCGCGGCGCGGATCCGTCTTCCGGACTGGCCGGGCGGTGTGAGGCGATGACCTTGGCGGCGCGATCGGATCCCTCACCCCGCCCGGCCCGTGCGGGACAGCGCGCGTCGCGCGCCAGATCCGTCGCCGGGAATGCCGCCTGTCGGCAGCCGTGATGGGGAGGCGGGCAGCCTGGACCGCCCGCTCACGCCTATATGGTGCGCCCGCCCCGCCCGCGCGAGCCCGGACGCGGCGGTCGCTTCAAAGCCCGCTCGCCCGCAGGCACCAGGCCAGGATGCCCTTCTGCGCATGCAGGCGGTTCTCGGCCTCGTCGAACACCACGGAGCGCGGTCCGTCCATCACCTCGGCGGTGACCTCCTCGCCGCGATGGGCCGGCAGGCAGTGCATGAAGATCGCGCCGGGATTAGCCGCCGCCATCAGCTTGTCGTTGACCTGATAGGGGCTGAGCAGGTTGTGCCGGTGGGCCTCGTCGTCGTCGCCCATCGACACCCAGCAATCGGTGACCACGGCATCGACGCCCTCCACCGCCGCGAAGGCGTCGGTGGTGACGTGGACGTCGGCGCCCTCCTGCTGCGCCCAGGCGAGGAGCGCCGGGGGCGGAGCCAGTTCGGGGGGCTCGCGATGTTCAGGGTGAAGTCGAACCGGGCGGCCGCGTGGACCCAGCTCGCCAGGACGTTGTTCGCATCGCCCGACCACGCCACCTTGCGGCCCTTGATCGGCCCGCGATGCTCCTCGAAGGTCAGCACGTCGGCCATGATCTGGCACGGGTGCGAGACCTTGGTCAGGGCATTGATCACCGGGACGGTGGCGTACTCAGCCAGTTCGAGCATCTGGCCGTGGTCGAGGATGCGGATCATGATCGCGTCGACGAAGCGCGACAGCACCTGCGCAGTGTCGCCGATGGTCTCGCCGCGGCCGAGCTGCATCTCGGAGCCGGTGAGCATCAGGGTCTCGCCGCCGAGTTCGCGCATCGCCACGTCGAACGAGACGCGGGTGCGGGTCGAAGGCCGATCGAACACCATGGCCAGGGTCTTGCCGGTGAGCGGTCGCTCCGCGGCCAGCTCGCCCTTCCGACGGCGCGCCTTGATGGCGGCGCTGGCATCGAGGACCCGGCGCAGCTCCGCACCGGAGAAATCCTTGAGATCGAGGAAATGACGAGGGCCGGCACCGTTCAGGTGCCTGGCCGGGGCCTCTGCCCGGCCGTCAATCTGGGCTTTCATCGCGTCACAATACCTAGAGTCTGCTCACCGATCACCTGATCATGAACCGCACTCTACCTCCTGGCAGGGGCATCTCCGTCACGCGCGGCGGGATCGACCGCGCCCGGAAATGCTTCGGGCCGCCCCCGGGAGCCGGAGGGCGGTGTTCTGAAATCCGACGTCGCGATCCTATTCGGCCGCGCCGCGCACGGCCTCGAAGCCGGAGGCCGCCGAATCCAAGCGGCGGACCGCCTCGTCGATCTCGGCCTCGCCGATGGTCAGCGGCGGCAGCAGGCGGACGATGTTGTCGCCCGCCGGGATCACCAGGAGATGCGCATCCCGCGCGGCGGCGGCGAAATCCGTGTTCGGCACGCCGAGCTTGAGGCCGAGCATCAGGCCCTCGCCGCGGATCTCCTCGATGACATGCGGATGCCGGTCGCGCAGGGCGG
Source organism: Methylobacterium phyllosphaerae (assembly GCA_050632685.1). Lineage (GTDB taxonomy): Bacteria > Pseudomonadota > Alphaproteobacteria > Rhizobiales > Beijerinckiaceae > Methylobacterium > Methylobacterium phyllosphaerae_A. The sequence continues at coordinate 3,063,349 of JBOEFT010000001.1, read as the reverse complement.
CGAGCTTCTGCTTGAGCAGCAGGCCGGAGCGGGCGACGCCCTCGAGGAAGCCATCGGCCAGCACGACGTCCAGCACGGCGTTGCCCACCGCCATGGCGAGGGGGTTGCCGCCGAACGTGGTGCCGTGCGTTCCGGCGGTCATGCCGCGGGCGGCCTCGCGGGTCGCGAGGCAGGCGCCCAGGGGGAAGCCGCCGCCGATGCCCTTGGCGACGCTCATGATGTCCGGGGTGATGCCGGACCATTCATGCGCGAACAGCCGGCCGGTGCGGCCCACCCCGGTCTGAACCTCGTCCATGATCAGGAGCAGGCCCTGCGCGTCGCAGATCTCGCGCAGCCGGCGCAGGTCCGCGTGGGGGATCTCCCGCACGCCGCCCTCGCCCTGGATCGGCTCGATCATCAGCGCGGCCGTTTCCGGCCCGATCACCGACTCGAGCGCCGCCCAGTCGCCCGCCGGCACCTGGTCGAAGCCCTCGACCTTCGGCCCGAAGCCCTCGATGTATTTCTGCTGGCCGCCCGCCGCGAGGGTTGCCAGCGTCCGCCCGTGGAAGGCGCCCGCGAAGGTGACGATCCGGAAGCGCTCCGGATGGCCGCCGGCCGCGTGGTACTTGCGGGCGATCTTGATCGCCGCCTCGTTGGCCTCCGCCCCCGAGTTGCAGAAGAACACGACGTCCGCGAAGGTCGCCTCGGCGAGGCGCTGGCCGAGGCGCTCGCCGCCGGGAATCTGGAACAGATTCGAGGTGTGCCAGATCTTGGCCGCCTGCTCGGTCAGGGCTCCGACGAGGTGGGGATGGGCGTGGCCGAGCCCGTTCACCGCGATGCCGGCGCCGAAGTCGAGGTATCGCTCGCCGCCCTCCGTCACGAGCCAGGCGCCCTCGCCGCGCTCGAAGGCGAGCGGCGCACGGGCGTAGGTCGGCAGAAGGGCTGACGTCACGGGTCCCATCTCCGTTTCAAGCAGGATCCCGGAGCAAGCGTTGAGCCGGCTCCAAATGAAAGTGCCGCCTCAGTCCTGGGCGGCACGCGCGCGATTACTATGAAAGAGCCGGCCTCTGTCAACGTTTCAATGCCCGGCGGCACCGCGGGACAGGCCTGCACCCGGTCCACGGGAGGCTGATCTCGGCGGCGAATCGGACGCCCGCGGCGGGGATGCCGCGACGGTGGCGCCGGGACAGGCGCGCCGCGCACCGATTGCGGCCTTCGGGCCGTGCGGCCCTTGTGCCGCGGGGGCCGCCCGTGCTCCTGCTCCCGCGGATTCGACGGAGGCTGGGAGATCTCGATGAGCACGATCAAGGAACGTCTGCAGGCGCAGGGCCTCACGCTGCCGAAGGCTGCGGCGCCGGTCGCCAACTACGTGCCGTTCGTGCGCACGGGCAGCCTCGTGGTGATCTCGGGTCAGATCTGCTTCGGTGCCGACGGCGCCATCGCGGCCGAGCACAAGGGCAAGGTCGGCGGCGACGTCTCCGCGGAGGCCGGCAAGGCGGCCGCCCGCCTCTGCGCGCTCAACGTCCTCGCCCAGCTCGAGGCGGCGGTGGGCGACCTCGATCGCGCGGTGGTCCAGTGCGTGCGGCTCGGCGGCTTCATCAACGCGGCGCCGGGCTTCTCGGCGGTGGCCGGGGTGATGAACGGCGCCTCCGACCTGATGGTCGAACTCCTCGGCGACCGCGGACGCCACGCCCGCTCCACGGTCGGCGTCGCGGAACTGCCCCTCGACGCCGCCGTCGAGGTCGAGGCGATGTTCGAGGTCCGCTGACCATGGCCGCGCCCGACTGGCTCACCGCGCGGCCGATCGCCCATCGCGGCCTGCACGACCGCGGAGCGGGCCGGCCGGAGAATACCCTGGCGGCGGCCCGGGCTGCGGTCGCGGGCGGTTTCGCCATCGAGTGCGACGTCCAGATGAGCGCCGACGGCGAGGCAATGGTGTTCCACGACGCCGCCCTCGGGCGTCTGACGGGCGCGAGCGAGGCGGTCGCCGAGACATCGGCTGCCGAACTCGGGACGCTTGCCGTCGCCGGCTCGGCGGAAACGATCCCGACCCTGCCGGCCTTCCTGGCTGCGGTGGCCGGGGCGGTGCCGGTGGTGATCGAGGTGAAGTCCCGCTACGACGGCGACCTGCGGCTCGCGACCCGCACGGCGGAAGTCGCGGCCTCCTATGCCGGGCCGGTCGCCCTCAAATCCTTCGATCCGAAGGTGGTTGCGGCCCTGCGCGACCTCTGTCCCTCCACGATTCCGCGGGGCATCGTCGCGGAGACGACGCAAGACGATCCGCTCTACGCGGCCCTGACACCCTCTTTCCGCCGGGCGCTGTCCGACGTGCTGCACTTCGCGGAGACGCGGCCGGACTTCCTGTCCTGGCGGGTGGACGATCTGCCCAGCGCACCGACCTATCTCTGCCGGCTGCTCGGGCGGATCCCCGTGATGGCCTGGACGGTCCGGACCGAGGATCAGCGCGCCCGCGCGAGCACGCATGCGGACCAGATGGTGTTCGAGGGATTCGTGCCGTGATCTGTCCCTGAGGGGCGCCAGACTTCGCTGTCCTCGACCGCGCGAGCCGGAGGCAGCGCGGCGGGCTCTGGCGCATCCGGTCAGGATCGCCTGAAAACCGGTGACGTCGGCAGCCGTCTGACAGGCCTGCCATGGCCGCCGCGCGCATCCGTCCGCTTGCCCCGCCCCCGACACCGGCTAGACTCACGGCCATGAAGCAAGCACCCGGGCCGACGCCGGAGGCCGCCACGCTGACCGTGCGGGCGCTTCCCGGATTGAAGGAGATCGGCGCGGCGGATTGGGATGCCTGCGCCTTCTCGCCCGAGACCCTGGCGGGCGGCGACGAGACCCACAATCCCTTCGTGTCGCACGCCTTCCTCTCGGCACTGGAGGATTCGGGGTGCGTTTCCCGCAAAACCGGCTGGCTGCCCCTCCACGTCTCCGTCGAGCGTGACGGCGAGCGCCTCGGGCTCGTGCCCTGCTACCTGAAATCGCACAGCCAGGGCGAATACGTGTTCGATCACGGCTGGGCCGACGCCTACGAGCGGGCCGGCGGTTCCTACTACCCGAAGCTGCAGGTCAGCATTCCGTTCACGCCCGTCACCGGGCCGCGCTTCCTGATCGCCCCCGCGGCCGACTTGGACGAGGCCACGGCGGGCCTCGTCGCCGGCCTGCGGGCGCTGCGGGGCGAGACCAAGGCGTCCTCGATCCACATCACCTTCATGGGCGCGGCCGAGTCGGACCGGGCGGGGGCCGCGGGCTTCCTGCAGCGGACCGACCAGCAGTTCCACTGGGAGAACGACGGCTACGCGGGCTTCGACGACTTCCTCGCCGCCCTCGCCTCCCGCAAGCGCAAGACCATCCGCAAGGAACGTCGCGACGCTCTCGCGCCCGGGATCACGGTCGAGCACCTGACCGGCGCGGACATCACCGAGGCGCATTGGGACGCGTTCTACGCCTTCTACCTGGATACGGGGTCCCGGAAGTGGGGGCGCCCCTATCTCAACCGGCGGTTCTTCTCGCTGCTCTCCGAGCGCATGGCCGAACGGGTGCTCCTGATCATGGCGAAGCGCGCGGGCGCCTACATCGCCGGCGCCCTCAACCTGATCGGCGACACGGCGCTCTACGGACGCAACTGGGGCTGCGTCGAGGACCACCCCTTCCTGCATTTCGAGGTCTGCTACTATCAGGCGATCGACTTCGCGATCGCCCGGGGCCTGAAGCGCGTCGAGGCGGGGGCTCAGGGCGAGCACAAGCTCGCCCGTGGCTACCGGCCGGTCCTGATGCACTCGGCCCACGACATCGCCGACCCGGCCTTGCGCCGTGCGGTGGCCGATTACTTGCAGCGGGAGCGCGCCCACGTCGCCGAGGCGGTTGACGTCCTCGACACGCTGACGCCGTTCCGGCGTACGGATGCGGGCGGCGCCTGCGACGGCGCCGCGCCTGCCCAGATTTCGTCCCCCGAGAGTCCCGAGACATGAACCCGATCGACCGCATCCAGACCTATGCCGACGCGTTGACGGCCCTGCGCCGCGACCTGCACGCCCATCCGGAACTCGGGTTCGAGGAGGTCCGCACCGCCGGCATCGTCGCCGACCTTCTGGAGTCGTTCGGCTGCGAGGTGCATCGCGGCGTCGGCGGCACCGGCGTGGTCGGGCTGCTCAAGGGCCGCACCGACAACGGCCGGCGCATCGGACTGCGCGCCGACATGGACGCCCTGCCCATCGAGGAGGAGACCAACCTCCCCTACCGCTCGACCTATGCGGGCAAGATGCACGCCTGCGGCCATGACGGCCACACCACCATGCTGGTCGGCGCGGCGCGCTACCTCGCGGAGACCCGCGATTTCGACGGCACCGCGGTCTTCGTGTTCCAGCCGGCGGAGGAGGGCCGGGCGGTGCCCGCGCCATGCTGAAGGACGGGCTGTTCGAGCGCTTCCCCTGCGACGAGATCTACGGCCTGCACAACCAGCCGGGCGGCGGCCACGGCATGATCAAGCTGCGGCCCGGACCGCTCATGGCAGCCGCCGACTTCTTCGACATCCACATCCGGGGTACCGGCAGCCACGCCGCCCACCCGCACGGCGGCAACGACCCGATCGTGATCGCCACGGGTCTCGCCCAGGCGCTGCAATCGGTCGTCTCGCGCAACGTCGACCCGTTGAAGTCGCTCGTGCTGTCGATCACCCGGATCGAGGCTGGCTCGGCCTACAACGTGATCCCGGAGACGGCTCATCTCGCCGGGACGATCCGCACCTTCGACAAGGAGATCCGGGCGCTGGCCGGGACCCGCATGCGCGAACTCGCGGCGGGCTTTGCGGCGGCCTACGGGGCCGAGATCACGGTCGACCTGCAGGACATGTTCTCCGTGCTGGAGAACGCCCCCGAGCAGGCCGCTGCCGCCACGGAGGTCGCCACCGAGCTGCTTGGCGCCGACAAGGTCGAGGCGAACGCGCTCCCGAAGATGGGGAGCGAGGATTTCGCCGACATGACCATGGTCGTCCCGGGCGCCTATGTGTGGCTCGGCGGCAATCCCGGACCGGGCCTGCACAATGCCGGCTACAACTTCGACGACCTCGATCATCCCGATCGGCAGCGCCTTCCTGGCGCGGATGGTGGAGCGCCGCACCGCTGCCTGAGGGCCGCGACACCCTGCCCCGCCGTCCCGGGCTGTCCGGACGGCGGGCGACGACACGCCGCGGCCCGGGTAGCCGTCGACAGGCCGCCCGATCGATGCAAATCTTCACCTCAAGGCCCACCGACCAACACGGGTCGCGACGGGGAGGCGCCATGTCACCGGAGTTGCGGGAATCGCGCGCCGCGCTCATCCTGCTCGCCGCCTCGGTGGGGGCGGTCCTGATCTTCGGTGCGTTCACCCTGCTCACGCAGCTCGGATGAGACCGGGTTTCGCGTTCGCCCCGGGTCTGGCCGACTCAATGTGGCGCCCGCGAGACAGGCATCGGGTGGCGGCCGATCCGGATGATCGGGATCGATTGTACCCGGCTGGGTTGAGTTAACCACCTGTTAATTCTCTCAAAGGTTGTATGTCTCCGTCGAGAGCGTGTGTGGGGCACGCGGGATTCGGAGATCGCCTATGGTTGCCGACGCGATGGGGGTCTTCGCGCCTGGCCAGTCGACCTCTCGGCCGCGCTCGACGCGTCCGGCATCATCGGCGCTTGGTCGTGGTCGCCCCGCTCCGAACGGTGCATCCTTGATGCCGGCGCCGCCGACGTGCTGGCCGGCGATGCCGGGCTCGCCGGACGTCCGCTTCCGCTATCGGTGGCCAAGGCCTGTGTCCATCCGGAGGACCGGCCGGCGGTGGTGCGGGCGTTCAAGGCCATGCGCGAGCGCGGCGGCCTGTTCGTGGCCGAGTACCGGACGCTCTCGCCCGCCGGACAGGTCCGGCGGATCCTCGACCGCGGTCGCATCCCGGCGGGCGCGTCGAGCCGACAGATGGGGCACGGGGTCATCATCGACGTGACCGACATCCAGACGGTCACCGCTCCGGTGAGAGAGCCGCAGGACGCGCTCGCGCAGGCGGTGGACCGCGCCCTCGAATGCCGCGACGCCCTGGAGGGTGTGGCTGATTCGGAGCTCCAGCTCCTCATCGACATGCTGCTGCTGCACCTGGGCCGGCGGATCGCCAAGGCCTCGGTGACCAGCTTGGGCCGACGCAGCCACTGAGCCGCGCCGGGCCGCCTCACTGCACCAGCACGGCCTGGCTGCACAGGGTCCCGTCGACGTCGAGATCCGCGTAGCCGAGGCGCAGGCCGAGGCTGCGCAGCGCGGTGTTGAGCACGAGGTCGAGGGCGGGCGTGACGGCGCTCAGCGTCGTCGTCAGGGCCGACTGGAGCAGCGGGCTCACGCCGATGCCGTTGATGTTCAGCGACAGGTTGCGGAGCAGGCTGCCGGTGAGCGACTGGGTGAGGTTGGTCGACGCGATCGAGCGGATGGTGTGGTTGGCGATGTCCGCATCCGAGAACACGAGGGTCTGCGCCGTGCTGCCGATCGTCGCGAGCGCGCGCCCGGACACGCTGATGAGCGGCAGGGCGATCAGCGTCGCCGGCTGCGACAGGTCCGGGCCGCTGGTACCGCCCGTGATGCCGGAGCGCGGCACGCCGGCGATGGCGAGGGTTGCCAGCCCCGTCTGCGCGTCGAGGGTGACCTGACGGCCGCCGGAACCGGCGCAATTGAGCGCGCGCAGCGTCGCCTGCGCCGGTGCGACCTCCGCGTAGACCGGCAGGTTGATGGTGCCGAGCCCCAGGGGCGCCGAGACCGTCGCCTCGATTAGCAGGCGGGTCTGTGCCGTCGACACGGTGGCGTTCGGGCTGCCCGGCCGCACCCAGCCCGAACTGCGCTTGCGCTCGCCAATCGCCAGGGTCAGCCGGGTCGCGAGCAGGCCCGGCAGCGTCGCCCCGAGATCGATCGCGACCTGGTTCTGGCCGTTTGCCAGAGAGGCGGTGGCGCCCAGGAGGTTCATCACGTTGAGGGACGGACCCGCGAAGCCCCGCGGCGGTGCCAGCGCCGCGGCGTCGCCCAGCCCGTCCACCTGGCCGATCGTAATCAGATTGCCGGCATTCGGCAGGGCGTTGAGGATCCCGGACAGCGCGGCCACGGCGCCGCTGCTGTCCTGCGACGCGACCCTCAGGGCCATCAGCATCTGCCCGACGCTCGCATGCGCCTGAACGATGTCGGTGTAGCTCGCGGCCTGCATGTTCAGGCTTGCCCCAAGGGCGTCGAGCACGCGCAGCCCGTCGACTCGGGCGCCCAGCAGGGCATCGTAGTCGCTCACGCTGAGCGACAACCTGGCGCCGAGGAGAGCGCCGAGAACGGCGTTGGCGATGCCGCCCTGGAGTTGCAGGGTTCCGGATCCGATCGTGAAGGCGGCGAACTGGGCGCTGGCGGCCGTGCCGGTCACGCGGAACGGCACCCTGCCGGGCAGGCCGATGGCCCGGCCGAAGGTCACGGGGACCGACGTGGCGAGACCGACCCGCACCGCGTTCGCCGGGCTTCCGCCGGCGCTGAACCGGCCACCCGGCACGGTCCCGGGAGCGCTGGCGTCGTAGCTGCCGGCGTCGACCGTGGACGTCGCGGTGCCGTAGCCGTTGTCGCTGAGCGACCGGCGCGCCACCGTGTCGGCCTGGGTCGGATCGACGGCGGCCAGCATGGCGGCGATGTCGGCCGCGCCCTGCGCCTTCCGCCGCGCCTGGAAGACCATGCCGAGGTCGATCCCAACCGCACCCGCCCCCATCAGCATGGCGCTGCCGAGCGCCACCAGGATCGCGACGTTGCCGCCGCGCGCGGCCCCAAAACGGCGCGCGCGCCGCCCGCCCGCCCCGTTCACAGCCCGCCCTTCCGAACGCTGACGGTGCTGCGCATCACGCTGGGCAGCATCGGCAGCAGCTTTGCGAAGACGTTGATCCCGAGCGTCGTGGCATCGAGGGTGACGGTGACCGTGTACACCGTCGCATCGTTGGGATCCGGGCCGACCTGCACGGTGATGCTGCCCGGCGAGAACATCGCGCCGGCACTCAGGCTCCGGTTCACCACGCTGCGGGCGAGGCTCGCACGCTCGGTATCGGTAACGCCCGCCACGGAGGCCCGCGCCGCCTCCGCGGCGATCTGGCGCAGATTGTTGGCGGCGCCGAGGCAAATCCCGAACACCGCGATCCCGGCGAACAGAAGCAGCAGCATGGGTGCCACGAGGGCGAACTCGACCGCGGAGCTGCCGCGCCGACAGGTCCATCCGCTCGGCGCGTCGCGCCGGCGCAAGCGCCGCACGTCCATCGCATCGCCCTCCACCGCGTCTCGGGCAGCCCGACCACTGCACGACCCATCGTGGGCGCGATATTCTAACTAAAGGTTGTTTCGATCTGATATTATGCAACCAATGAGGGAATGAACTGCGCCTCAGATGGCGGTCGGCGGCCGCAGCAGGCCGATTCCCGCTGGGTCGAAGGCGGCGCTCTTGATGATCGCGTGGACGTCGCGCCCCGGTTCCAGGCCGAGTTCGCGGACGGAGGCGGCGGTGAGGCGCGCCACCAGGCGCGCACCGTTGCAATCGATCTCCACCGCCGTCTCGGCCCCGGCGACCGCCAGCCCGCAGACCCGGCCGGCCAGCACGTTGCGGGCGCTGAGCCCCGCGGGCGCTCGGTGGCTACCAGCACGTCGCGGGCGGGGATCCGCACCCGCAGCCGCGTTCCCGGCGGCCGGGAGAGACCCGGGACCAGCAGGCGCCCGGCGGTCCCGGCCAAGCGGGTCAGGCCGGTCGCGACATCGGTATCCTCGACGATCATGTCGAGCAGGGCACCGGCCTCGGCGTCGTGGACCGGTACGAGATCGGCCCGCCGCAGAATCGTCTCCGCGGGACCGGCCGCGGCGACCCGCCCCGTCTCCAGGACGACCACCGTGGTGGCGAGCCGCGCCACCTCGGACACCGCATGGCTGACGTAGACGATCGGCACGCCGGCCTCGTCGCGCAGGCGCTCGATGTAGGGGAGGATCTCCGCCTTGCGGGCCTCGTCCAGGGCCGCCAGGGGCTCGTCCATCAGGAGGAGGCGTGGCTTGGCGAGGAGTGCCCGCCCGATCGCCACCCGCTGGCGCTCGCCCCCCGACAGCCCCGCGGGCCGCCGGTCGAGAAGGTGGTCGATGCCGAGCATGTCCGTCACGGCCGCGAAGGCCGCCGGGTCGGCGCGGTGCCGGCCGAAGAGCCTGCCGTAGCCGAGGTTGGTGCGGACGCTCAGATGCGGGAACAGTCGGGCATCCTGGAACACCACGCCGACCTGCCTCCGGTGCGGAGGCAGGATGAGACCGGCGGCGGTATCCACCAACGTCGTCCCTCCGGCGACGATGCGTCCCACGTCCGGCCGGGCGAGGCCGGCGATCAGATCGATCAGCGTGGTCTTCCCGGAGCCCGAGCGTCCGAACAGGGCGGTCAGCCCTGGTCCGGCCTCGAAGGCGGCATCGAGGGCGAAGGCCCCGCGGCGAAGCTGCACGTCGACCTGGATGCTCACCCGGGGGGACTCGGGTAACAGGGGCCGCGGCGCGTCCCGGCGCCGGTCCGGACAGGCCCGCGATGATCAAGGTCCACCATCTCGAGAACAGCCGTTCGCAGCGCGTGCTCTGGCTGCTGGAGGAACTCGGGCTGCCCTACACGGTGAAGCGCTACGCCCGGGATCCCCGCACCTTGCGGGCGCCCCCGAACTCGTGGCCGTGCACCCGCTCGGCAAGTCGCCGGTGATCACCGACGGTCCGCGGGTGGTCGCCGAGACCGGCGCGATCGTCGCCTATCTCACGGGTCTCGCCGGCGGCAGGCTGGCGCCTGAACCGGAAACCGAAGCGCGGGCGCGCTACGTCTATTGGCTGCATTACGCGGAGGGCTCGGCGATGCCACCGCTGCTCCTGAAGCTGATCTTCGGTCGCCTGGCATCGGGCAGCCCATGGCTCCTGCGCCCCCTGGTCCGCCGGATCGCCGATTCGGTGCTCCGGGGCTTCGTCGATCCGGACCTGCGCCGGCACGGGGCCTTCTGGGAGGCGGAACTCGCCGGCCGGCCGTTCTTCTGCGGTGCGGATTTCACGGCCGCCGACATCATGATGAGCTTCCCGCTCGAGGTCTTCGCGGCACGCGGCACGGGCGCGGGGCCGCAGGTGACAGACTGGCTCGCGCGCATCCATGACCGACCGGCCTATCGGCAGGCTCTGCGGCAGGGTGGCCCCTACGCGTATGCCTGAACGGTCCTCCCCGCTCGGAGCCGCGGTCATTCAGCCCGCTCCCAGCCGCCGCCCGGCGCGGGCGGCCAGGAATTCCGAGATCAGCAGGGCCGTCACCGACAGCGCGATCGAGATCAGGGTGAGGCGCAGCGCCGGCCCCTCCCCGCCGGGAACCTGGGTCAGGGTGTAGATGGCCGACGGCAGGGTCTGGGTCTCGCCCGGGATGTTCGACACGAAGGTGATCGTCGCGCCGAACTCGCCCATGGCCTTGGCGAAGGCCAGAACCGCCCCCGCGATGCAGCCGGGCAGGCTGAGCGGCAGCGTGACCGTGAGGAACACCGCGACGGGAGGAGCCCCCAGCGTCCCCGCCGCCTGCTCCAGGCGCCGGTCCACAGCCTCGATCGACAGCCGCATCGCCCGCACCATCAGCGGGAATCCCATGACCGCACAGGCGAGGGCTGCGCCGGTCCAGCGGAACGAGAACACGAGGCCGACCTCCGCGAGGGCGGCACCGAAGGTCCCCCGCCGACCGAACGCCAGCAACAGCAGGTAGCCGGTCACCACCGGCGGCAGGATCAGCGGCAGGTGGACCAGCCCGTCGAGGAGTGCGCGGCCGGGGAACCGCCGACGCGCCAGCAGCCACGCGACGGCCAAGCCGGGCACGAGGCTCGCGAGCGTCGCCACCGTGGCCACCCGAAGGCTCAGGGCGACGGCGGTCCACTCCTCCGGGGTGAGGCCGAGCAAGGGAGTGGCGCGCCGCTACTGGCTGGCGCCGGGTGGTCCGATCACCGTGAAGCCCTGTCGCTCGAACAGGCCGCGGGACTCCGGCCCGCGCAGGAAGGTGAGCAGGGTGCCGGCGTCGGGATTGCGCGACTCCTTGGTCACCGCCGCCGGATAGACGATCGGCGGATGGCTGTCCGCCGGGAAGGTCGCCAGCACATGGACGCTCGGATCGGCAGCCGCGTCGGTAGCGTAGACGATGCCGAGGGGCGCCTCGCCCCGAGCCACGAGCGAGAGGGCGGCGCGCACATTCTCCGCCTGAGCGACCTGCCCCTTCACCGCGTCCCAGGCGCCCAATGTCTCCAGGGCGGCCTTGCCGTACCGGCCCGCGGGAACGGCGTCGATCGTGGCCATCGCCAGCCTGCCGCCGCCGAGCATCCGCGTCAGGGTGGTGCCGAGATCCGGCGCGAGGGCGACCTGCGGGTCCCCGGCGCCGTTCTTCGGCCCGGTCGCGATCAGCACCAGGGCATTGCGCAGCAAATCGATCCGCGATCCTGGCTTCAGGAGCCCCGCGCGGTCGACGTAGTCCATCCAGGCGCGGTCGGCCGAGATGAACAGGTCGGCCGGTGCCCCGCTTTCGATCTGCTTGGCGAGGGCGTTCGAGCCCGCGTAGGAGATCCGTGTGGTCTTGCCGGTCGCCTTCGTCCAGGCCGCGGCGGCCTCGTCCAGGGCGGTCTTGAGGCTGGCGGCCGCGAACACCGCCACGGGCTCGTCGGCCCGCGCCGCCCGATCCGCGGGCGCGACCATCAGGGTCGCCAGGGCGAGCGAAGCCAGGATCCGTCGGGTCAGGCGCATGGAAGGGAGTCCCCCGGTCGCAGCCCGCTATATACGGCGGGGTACGACGGGGATCATAAGGACGGTTCCGCAGCCGGCCAAGGGCCGACGGCGGGGATCGACCGGACCTCGGCTGGCGTCATCCCCGCGTTGACTCGCGGCGGTCCTCGGGCGTGGCTTCGGCCCGGTGCAGGCGGCTCAGCAGGACGAGCAGATGGCCCGGCAGGGGTCCGTCCGGCGCCGGACCGCCGAAGATGCGTTCGCGCGGACGGGAACGCACGGACGTGTCGTTGACGACCACGGGCCCCCGAGGGCCGGAACGCCTGGACTTGGTCACGCTGTACGCACCCTGCTCAATCGTGATTCACGTAAAAAGCTGGCAAAAACGTCGCTCGAAGCGGCAGGTTCCGCGGCAGCGCTGGATCATGTGGTTAACGCGCGAACAGCGTGCCGCATTCCTGGGCAGGTCCCGCTGCGATTCGCGCGACCTGATCTCACCACGTGCGGATGTCGCGGCGCTCGGCCGACCGGCCCTCCGGTACGCCGCTCATGCCATCCGCCACCAGCACCGCCCAGACCGCGGCCGCAGCTGTCGTCACGATCGCGAAGGCGACGCTGATCAGGAGGGGCGAAAGCATGGCGGCCCGGTCGTCTGGAAAAACTGGCGCGCCGGTTCGCGATGAACGGCGCGCCTAGTTAAGGGTCTGGCCTTGGGGAAGCCGAGACTGTTTAAGCACGGGCGGTGGCTCTGGACACTGATTTCGGTCGACGCAATCACAAGTATTGCCGGTTGTGTCCGACCGGCAACAAGGGGCGCGCCGGGTCTCGGTCGCGCGGGTCCGCCCGCGGCGCACGGATTTTTTCGCCCCTCCCTCTGGGATGTGGCGCGCCCCGGCGTTACAGCCCGGTATCATGCTCGAAGGCCTGCCGCCCCACCGCCCGTCCCACGTCCTGCGCCTGTTGACCGACGAACGGTCGGCCCGGGCGATGACGGATGTGCTGGGCGAGATGTTCGACCCCATGGAGACCGCGGTCGCGGCCTTCGAGGACGAGGATGGCCGCACGTGGCGCCTCGAGGCGTATTTCGCCGACGCGCCCGACGAGGATTACGTCCGCGCGCTGATCCGGCCGGTGATCGGCGACGCGGCCGACGCCGCGGAGTTCCGCACGATCGCGGAGCAGGATTGGGTGCGCGCTTCGCTGGAGGGGCTGAAGCCGGTCCGCGCCGGGCGCTTCCTCGTGCACGGCTCCCACGACCGCGATGCCGTGCGGGCCAACGATCTGCCCATCGAGATCGAGGCGGCCCTAGCCTTCGGCACCGGCCATCACGGAACGACCCTGGGCTGCCTGCGGGCGCTGGTCGCCGAGTTGAAGCGCCGGCGCCCGGCCCATGTGCTCGATGTCGGCACCGGCACCGGGATCTTGGCGTTCGCGGCCGCCAAGGCTTTGCGGCAGCCGGTCGTGGCCGGCGACCTCGACGCCGAGGCCGTCCGCACGGCCCGGGAGAATGCCCGGGCCAACGGACTCGGCCCCTATCTCAAGCTCTACGAGGGGTCCGGGGTGCGCCATCGCCTCGCCCACCGGCCGCGCCATTTCGATCTGGTCTTCGCCAACATCCTGGCGCGGCCCCTCAGGCTGCTCGCGCCGACGCTGGCGCGGGTGGTCGCCACGGAGGGCGTGCTGGTTCTGTCCGGCCTGATCGCCCGGGACGTCCCCGGAGTCCTCGCAGCCTACCGCCTCCAAGGCTTCGCCCTCGTGCGGCGCGGCGAGATCGAGGGCTGGGTCGCCCTCGTCCTGATGCGCGGCGGCGCGGCGCGTCGTCCGCGACGCTGAACCGCTCCGAACCGGCCGTGCGCCTGCGCGTTATCCGCGCATGAGCCGCACGTCGCTCCATAACCCACCCTCGGACCCCATCGCCGAGGGCGCTCGCGCCCGGGCGCAGGGCCGGCCGAAGGACGCCTGTCCCTATCCGGCGGGTTCGGCCGCCCGCAGGGCCTGGCTGGAAGGCTATGACGGCGCGCCGGACACTCCGGCGACGAGCAGCTGATCAGCGCGCGGTCCGCAATCGCCCAGGCCGATGCGGCCCGGGCGGTTCCCCAGCGGTCTCGGTCGGCACCCCATCCCCTTCGGCCTGAGACACCGGCGCGCCGAGGGCGGCCATGAGACTACGCAGACCGTCGATCCACTCCTCGAGTTCCGCGAGCGAATCGAAACCGTCCCGGCGGACCACGGTCGCGGGTTCGATCGTCACGACGGCGTCGAAGCGGCCGTCAGGTCTGTCGCTGATCCGGTAGTTAACGCGGCGTGGCATGTCTGAGGAATAGGCCAAAACCGACGGCGTGATAAGATTGTTGGCGATCTTTAACCACTGCAACCGTGCGGTCCCGCGCGAGCGCGGGGTGTTGCGACGCGGGAGCGGCGGGCGCTAGGCTCTCCGTATGACCGAAACCACCCAGCCACGGCCCCGCTCCCGCTTCCAGAGCTTCGACGATCCGAGCCATCGGAAGGGGCCTGAGCGGATCGAGGCCCTTCGGGCGGCTTTGCGCGAGAACGGGCTCGACGGCTTCGTCGTGCCGCGGGCCGACGAGCATCAGTCCGAGTACGTTCCGGCCGATGCCGAGCGGCTGGCGTGGCTCACCGGCTTCACCGGTTCGGCCGGCACCGCCGTGATCCTGATGGACACCGCGGCGCTGGTCGTCGACGGCCGCTACACCCTCCAGGCGCCCGAGCAGGTCGATACCGGCGTGGTCGCGGTCGTGCCCCTGTCGGACTCGACGGCAGAGTCCTGGGTCGGCGCCAACCTCAAGCGGGATCAGGTACTCGGCTACGATCCCTGGCTGCACACGCCGGACGGACTGGCTCGGCTGGAGCGTGCGGCGACCCGTGCGGGCGGCGCGGTCCGGGCGGTGCCGAACCTCGTCGACGCGGTCTGGGCCGGCCGGCCGAGGCCGCCCGGCGGACCGGTGGTGGTTCATCCGGATGCGCTCTCCGGCGAGACAGCCGCCGACAAGCTCGTCCGGATCCGCGCGGCCCTGGCCGAGGGGGGCTGCGACGCCTTGGTGATCTCGGACCCGCACAATCTCGCCTGGGCGTTCAACCTGCGGGGCTCCGATGTCGGCCACACGCCCCTTGCCCTCGGCTACGCCATCCTCCCCCGCGAAGGCCGGGCACGCCTGTTCCTCGGCTCGCCGAACGTCGACCCGGGCCTGCGTGCGGCGCTCGCCCCCTCGCCGAGATCTTGACCCGGGCGGAGCTGGACGATGGTCTGGGATCCCTGGCCGGCGTGCGGGTCCGCCTCGATGCGGCGACCGGGGCCGTGGCCTTGAAGGAGAAGATCGAGGCTGCCGGCGGAACCGCCGATATCGGCAAGGATCCGATCACCGGCATGAAGGCGGTCAAGAACGCCGCCGAGATCGCCGGTGCCCGCGCCGCACATATCCGCGACGGGGCGAGCGTCGTGCGCTTCCTGGCGTGGGTCGACGGCACGGCCGCCGCGGGCGGCCTCACCGAGATCGCCGCCGTCGAGGCGCTGGAGGATTTCCGCGCCGCGGGGGGCGACCTGCGGGAGGTCTCGTTCCCGACGATCTCGGGATCCGGGCCGAACGGCGCGATCGTCCATTATCGGGTGAGCCGCGCCACCGACCGCACGGTCCGGCCCGGCGAGCTGTTCCTGATCGATTCCGGGGCGCAATATCCGGACGGCACCACCGACATTACCCGCACGGTCGCGGTGGGTGCGCCGAGCGCGGAGATGCGCGACCGATACACCCGGGTCCTGCAGGGCCACGTCGCCATCGCCCGGGCCGTGTTCCCGGTGGGCACGACCGGCGCCCAGATCGACGCCTTCGCCCGGGCGCCGCTCTGGCGAGCGGGCCTCGACTTCGATCACGGCACCGGACACGGCGTCGGCGCCTTCCTGTCGGTGCACGAGGGGCCGCAGCGGATCGCCAAGACCGGCACGGTGGCGCTGGAACCCGGCATGATCCTATCCAACGAGCCCGGCTACTACGCCCGCGGCGCCTACGGCATCCGGATCGAGAACCTCGTGCTGGTCGAGCCCCGCACCATTTCCGGCGGCGAGCGTCCGATGCTCGGCTTCGAGACGCTGACGCTCGCCCCGTACGACCGGCGGCTGATCCGGACGGACCTTCTCGACCCCGAGGAGCGCGCCTGGATCGACGCCTATCACGCCCGGGTGCGCGACACCCTGGCACACGGGTTGGACGCCGACACGCGCGACTGGCTGGAGCGTGCGACTGCGTCTCTGGACGGTTGACGCACCGGCGCAGGACCCCGGTCGCAGGCCGTGGTAAGACCCGGCACCGTGAAAACGCCCGCCTCGGGCCGGACACGCCGCGCGTGAAACCGCGACCGCCCTGCGCGCGAAGGGACAGCATGATCCGCCGCCTCGCCATCCTGATCCTGGCCTGCACCGCGGGCCTCTCGGCCGCGGCCGCCCAAGGTGGCCCGCAGGGATTCCGCACGCCCCCGACCTCGTCCGGTCGAGCCTCGTGGCCGAGCCTGCCGCGGTCGCCGGCGCGCAGCCTTTCACGCTCGCGGTGCGGATGCAGATCAAGCCCGGCTGGCACGTCTACTGGCGGAACCCGGGCGATTCCGGCCTGCCGCCGGAGGTCACCTGGACGCTGCCCGCCGGGTTCAACCCCGGGGCGATCCAGTGGCCCGCCCCGGAGCGCATCCCGATCGCGACGCTGATGAACTACGGCTACGAGGGCGAAGTGACGCTGCTCGTTCCGGTCACGCCGCCGCCGAGCCTCGACCCGGCCGATCCGGTGCAGATCCGGGCGAAGCTCACCTATCTCGTCTGCGAGACCGAATGCGTGCCCGGTTCGGCCGATCTGGCCCTCACCCTGCCGGTGGGGAAGGCCGAGCCGGACCCGGCCCATGCGGCGCTGTTCGAGCGTGCCCGGGCCGCCCTGCCCAAGCCGGCACTCTGGCCGCTCCGCCTGTCGAGCCAGGGAGACACCCTCCGGCTCGATTTCGCCGCGACCGGCCTCAAGCCGGATTCCGTCCGGAACGCCGCGTACTTTCCCTATGCCGAGACGGCGATCGACAACGCCGCCACGCAGGTGATGTCCGTCGACGAATCCGGCCTGCACCTCACCCTCGCCCGCAGCACGCCGACCGATCCCGCACCCGCCACGCTTCCCGGCGTCCTGACCCTCGACGAGCTGGGCGATTCCGGTCCGCGACGCCTGGCCTTCGGGTACGGCGACGAGCCGGTGCTCCCGGCCGCCGCGGCGCCGGCGGCGGCCCCGGCGGCGGCCAAACCAGCGATGGGTCCCGATCTCGACGCGCTGACGCTCGCGACGGCGACCGCCTTCGCCTTCCTCGGCGGCCTGATCCTCAACCTGATGCCCTGCGTGTTTCCGGTCCTGTCGATTAAGGTGCTGAGCCTCGTCCGGCATGCCGGCGAGAGCCGGTCGCGGCTGCGCCTGCACGGCCTCGCCTACACGGCGGGCGTGGTCGGCAGCTTCCTGGCCCTCGCCGCCCTGCTGATCGCCCTGAAGGGCGGCGGCGCGGCCATCGGCTGGGGCTTCCAGCTGCAATCGCCGGCCGTGGTCGCGGGCCTCGCCTACCTGCTGTTCGCGATGGGCCTGAGCCTGTCGGGCGTCGTCCATGTCGGCGGCGGCCTCGCCGGGATCGGCGACGGCCTCGCCCGGCGGGCCGGCCTGAGCGGCTCGTTCTTCACCGGCGTCCTCGCGACCCTCGTGGCGACGCCCTGCACGGCGCCGTTCATGGGGTCCGCGGTGGGCTTCGCGCTGACCCAGAGCGCCGGGGTGGCGCTCGCCGTCTTCGCGAGCCTCGGCCTCGGCCTCGCCCTGCCGTTCCTGGTGCTGACCCTGTGGCCGCCGGCCCTGCAGGCGCTGCCGCGGCCGGGGGCCTGGATGGAGACCCTCAAGGAGATCCTGGCCTTCCCGGTCTACGCCACGGTGGCGTGGCTGATCTGGGTGCTGGCACAGCAGGTCGATCCCCAGGGTCTGCTGGCGGCACTGATCGGCCTCGTGCTGATCGGCTTCGCGGCCTGGGCCTGGGAGCGCGGACGTGCCGGCGCGCCCACGGCCGGCCGGATCGCGCAGGCCGCCGCGGCCCTCGCGCTGCTCGCCGGGGCCGCCCTCGCGGTGACCCTGCCGCGGGACCGCATCGCGCCGTCGGCGCAGGCCGCCGCCGACGGGGTCGAGCCGTTCACTGAGGCACGTCTCGCCGCCCTGATCGACGCGCATCGGCCGGTCTTCGTGGACATGACCGCCGCGTGGTGCATCACCTGCGCGGTGAACGAGGCGACCTCCCTCAACACCAAGGCCGTACGCTCCGCGATGGCCGAGCGCGGCGTGACCTACATGAAGGGCGACTGGACCAACCAGAACCCCGAGATCACCCGCCTCCTGGAGAAGCACGGGCGCAGCGGCGTGCCGCTCTACCTGCTCTACAGTGGCACCGGGGAGCCCCAGGTGCTGCCGCAGATTCTCACCGAAGGGACGGTCCTGGCGGCGCTGGAGGCCGTGCCGGCCGCCTCGGGCCGGAGCGCGTCGCTGGTGCGCTGAGTCCCTGAAGGGGGTTGGGCCGCTTGAAGATCCGCGCGCCCGTCCCGCCGTCTTTGCGAGCGGAGCGAGGCAACCCAGCGGCGCCACGCCCACAGGCGTCCGGATGCCCTGGGTCACTTCGCTGCGCTCGTGATGACGGAACGGCCGGAGCAATGTCCTATCCGGACAGCCCGTGGGGACCTTCAGGCCTCGAGCGAGAAGGTCTCGTCGAAGGCGTAGCCGGAGCCGCGGACCGTGCGGATCGGGTCCGCTTGGCGCGGGCCGTTCAGGGCCTTGCGCAGGCGCCCGACATGCACGTCCACGGTTCGCTCGTCGATGTAGACGTCGTGGCCCCAGACCCCGTCGAGCAGCTGCTCCCGGGAGAAGACCCGGCCCGGCGCCAGCATCAGGAATTCTAGCAGCCGAAACTCGGTCGGGCCGAGATGCAGCTCCTCGCCGCCGCGGCGGACGCGGTGGCCGGTGCGGTCGAGCTCCAGGTCGCCGGCCGCCAGGCGGTCCGAGACGTGGGCGGGCTTGGCCCGGCGCAGGAGTGCACGGATCCGGGCGAGCAGTTCCGGGACCGAGAACGGCTTGACGATATAGTCGTCGGCCCCCGTGCCGAGACCCCGGACCCGGTCGCCCTCCTCGCCGCGGGCGGTGAGCATGATCACCGGCAACCGCTCGGTCTCCCGGCGCGCCCGGATCCGGCGGCACAGCTCGATCCCCGAGAGGCCCGGCAGCATCCAGTCGAGCAGGACGAGGTCCGGGATGCGCTCCGCCAGCAGCAATTCGGCGTCGTCGCCGCGTGCGGCCGCGTCAACCAGGAAGCCTTCCGCCTCGAGATTGTAGCGCAGCAGCGTGGTCAGCGCCTCCTCGTCCTCGACGATCAGGACTTGCATGCTCACGTTCGATGACCCGTTCTACCAGCGGCCCCGCGGATGGTGCAGGAGACACCGCGCCGCCTCAATCCGTACGCACGGCCTCTCCGGCGGCACCCCACAGGAGACGACGCCCACGGCCGCGATGCAGGACCCGAGGCCGGGTGCTCACGGTGCCTGGACACCGTCCACCGTCGCGTAGTTCGAGGCATCGTTCTTCGGCCTGTCGCCCGCCAGGGTCTCGCCCGTGGCGAGGTAATGGATCGTCTCGGCGATGTTGGTGGTGTGATCGCCGATGCGCTCGACGTTCTTGGCGCAGAACAGGAGATGCGTGCAGAACGAGATGTTGCGCGGATCCTCCATCATGTAGGTCAGGAGCTCGCGGAACAGGGAATTGTACAGGGCGTCGATCTCGCCGTCGCGCTCCCAGACGTCGTGCGCCGCCTCGATGTCCCGGCTCGCATAGGCGTCGAGGACGTCCTTGAGCTGACCCTCAGCGAGGTCGCTCATGTGGCGCACGCCCAGCACGATCTTCTGCGCCGGCGCCTGATCGGAGATCGCCACCACCCGCTTGGCGACGTTCTTGGCGAGGTCGCCGATCCGCTCGAGATCGCCGGAGACGCGGATCGCCGAGATGGTCTCGCGGAGGTCGATCGCCAGGGGCTGGCGCCGGGCGATGAGCAGCACCGCGCGTTCCTCGATGTCCCGCTGGAGGGCGTCGAGGCGCTTGTCGGCCAGGATCACCGCCTGCGCGAGGGTATCGTCCCGTCGCACAAGGGCGTCGGTCGCCTCCGCGGTCATCTTCTCGGCCACTCCGCCCATCTCCGAGATCGAGCGACGCAGGTTCTCCAAGTCGGTATCGTAGGAGGTGACGATATGGCCGGGCATGGTGGATCCTTCGATGGTGTCCCGGGGGCGGCGCTCCGGGGAGGCGGACGGCGATCCGCCGGCAGACCCCGGAGGTGGAGCGGCGGTGCCCGGGGCCGGAGGGTTCGGGCAGGCTAGCCGAAGCGGCCGGTGATGTAGTCCTGCGTGCGACGCTCCGTCGGGTTCATGAACATCCGGTTGGTCGGGCCGAACTCGACCAGCTGGCCCAGATACATGAAGGCGGTGAACTGCGAGATGCGCGCCGCCTGCTGCATGTTGTGGGTGACGATCACGATGGTGAACTCGTCGCGCAGTTGCTCGATCAGCTCTTCGATGCGGCCGGTGGAGATCGGATCCAGCGCCGAGGTCGGCTCGTCGAACAGGATCACCTCCGGGCGCTGCGCCACCGTGCGGGCGATGCACAGGCGCTGCTGCTGGCCGCCCGACAGGCCAGTGCCCTGCTGCTTGAGCTTGTCCTTGACCTCGTCCCACAGGGCGGCCTTGCGCAGGGATTCCTCGATCCTGCCGTCGAGTTCGGATTTCGGCAGCTTCTCGTAGAGGCGCAGGCCGAAGGCAACGTTGTCGTAGATCGACATCGGAAAGGGCGTCGGCTTCTGGAACACCATGCCGATGCGCGAGCGCAGCTCGTTCAGGTCGACGGAGGGGCTGAGGATGTTCTCGCCGTCCAGCAGGATCTCGCCCTCGGCCCGCTGCTCCGGATAGAGGCTGTAGATCCGGTTGAAGCAGCGCAGCAGGGTGGACTTGCCGCAGCCGGACGGTCCGATCAGCGCCGTGACCTGCCGGTCGTGGAAGTTGATGTTGACGTCCTTTAGTCCGTGGAAGCTCCCGTAGTAGAAGTTCAGGCCCTTGACGGCGATCCGCACGGGCCCGCCCTCTTCGGCGCGATTGCGGTTCAGATCGACCGTGGGGATCGCGGAGGCGGCGTTCATCGTCGTGTCCTCGAAGGGGGTCTCAGCGCGTGGGCTGCGGCTTGATCACGAGGCGCGCGATGATCGACAGCGCCAGGATCGTCGCGGTGATGAGGAGCGCGCCCGCCCAGGCGAGGCCCTGCCAGTTCGGGTAGGGGGAGAGGGCGAACTGGTAGATCATCACCGGCAGGTTCGCGACGCCGCCCATCAGGTTGGCGGAGAACCAGGAATTGTTGTTAAGGGCGGTGAACAGGAGCGGTGCCGTCTCGCCGGCGATGCGCGCCAGCGCCAGGATGATCCCGGTGACGATGCCGGCGGACGCGGCCCGCCAGGTCACGCTGACGATCACCGTCGAGGGCGGTGCGCCGAGGGCCGCGCCCGCCTCCCGCAGGGTGCCGGGGACGAGGCGCAGCATGTCCTCGGTGGTGCGCACGATCACCGGAACGGCGATGATGGCGAGGGCCACGCCGCCGGCCCAGCCCGAATAGGTCCCCATCGGCCGCACCATCAGCGTGTAGACGAACAGGCCGATCAGGATCGACGGCGCCGAGAGCAGGATGTCGTTGAGGAAGCGGATCAGCGCCGCGAGCTTCGAGCCGCGTCCGTACTCGGCCAGGAAGGTCCCCGCCATGACGCCCACCGGGGTGGCGATCAGGATGCCGATCCCGGTCAGCACGAGGCTCCCGAGGATGGCGTTGGCGATGCCGCCGCCCTCGGAACCGGGACCCGGGGTGGGGCTGGTGAACAGCGTCGGCGTGAAGCCGCGCAGGCCCTGCACGATCAGCATCACCAGGATCGAGCCCAGGACCAGGGCGCCCACCAGGGTCGCGGCGGTGCAGGCGATGCGCAGCGTCCGGTCGGCGAGGCGGCGCCCCCGGCGGACCCGGCCGGGACGGCGCTGGGCGGTCGCGGCGATCGTGTTGGTGGCGTCCATCGCGCGAATTCCTCAGGCGGCCTTGACGCGGCGGGTCAGCAGCCGTGCGATGATGAGCACGACGAAGGTGATGACGAACAGGATGCAGCCCAGGGCCATCAGCGCGTTGAGCTGAAGGCCGTCCGCCTCGTTGAACTCGTTGGCGATGCGCGACGCGATGGTCGAACTCGGATCGAAGATCGAGGCGGAGAGCCGGTTGGCGTTGCCGATGACGAAGGTCACCGCCATCGTCTCGCCGAGGGCGCGGCCGAGGCCGAGCATGATGGCTCCGATGATCGAGACGGCCGCCTGCGGAACCAGCACGTGGCGCACCACCTCCCAGGTGGTGCAGCCGATCCCGTAGGCGCTCTCGCGCAGGACGGTGGGGATCTGGTCGAGCATGTCCCGGGCGATCGAGGCGATGAACGGCACGATCATGATCGCCAGGATGATCCCGGCGGTCAGCACGCCGACGCCGGACGGCACCCGGGCGTAGAACAGCGTGCCGACGACCGGCATGCCCTCCACGAGGCTCGAGGTCGGGATCTGGACGAAGCGCGCGAAGAGCGGCGCGAACACGAACAGGCCCCACATTCCGTAGATGATGCTCGGCACGGCGGCGAGCAGCTCGATCGTCATGCCGACGGGCTTGCGCGCCCAGCCCGGGCAGAGCTGCGTCAGGAAGACCGCGATCCCGAGGGACACTGGGACGCCGATCAGCAGGGCCAGGAAGGCGGAGGCGACGGTGCCGATCACCGCCACGAGGGCGCCGTACTGCTCGGTCCCGACGTTCCAGGCGCTGGAGGTCAGGAAGGCGAAGCCGAACTCGCGGAAGGCGGGCCAGCCGCCGTACAGGATCGATCCGAGGATGCCGGCGAGCACGATCAGGACGAGCAGCGCCGCTGCGTAGGAGAACGTCCGGAACAGGGTGTCGAGGCTCCGGCTCGGCGCCTTCCGCGCGGTGGCAGCACGAGGTCGTCCCAGGGCGATCGATTCTGTCAAAGCGGGCATCCGCGGTTCTCTGCGAAGGATGGCGTGGTAGCGCGGTGCGTTCTCGGAAGCGAGGGAGGAGTTTCTCACCTCCTCCCGGCCACGCTTACTTGGTGTAGACGGGCTTGCCGTCCTTGCCCTTCACGTCGTTCCACTCCTGGTGGATCAGCTCGACGACGTTGTCCGGCAGCGGGACGTAGTCGAGGTCGGAGGCGAGCTTGTCGCCGTTCTTGTAGGCCCAGTCGAAGAACTTGAGCGCATCGGCGGCCTTGGCCGGATCGGCCGCATCCTTGTGGATGAGGATGAAGGTCGCCGCCGTGATCGGCCACGCCTCGTCGCCCGGCTGGTTGGTAAGCGAGATGCCGAAGCCCGGGGCTGCCTTCCAGTCGGCGCTCGCGGCGGCGGCCTGGAACGCCTTGTCGTCCGGCTGCGGATACTTGCCGGCCTTGTTCTGGAGCAGGGCGTAGGACAGCTTGTTCTGCTTGGCGTAGGCGGACTCGACGTAGCCGATGGCGTTCGGCACCTGCTTCACGGTGGCGGTCACGCCCTCGTTGCCCTTGCCGCCCTGGCCGACCGGCCAGGAG
This sequence comes from Methylobacterium phyllosphaerae, assembly GCA_050632685.1. Classification (GTDB taxonomy): domain Bacteria; phylum Pseudomonadota; class Alphaproteobacteria; order Rhizobiales; family Beijerinckiaceae; genus Methylobacterium; species Methylobacterium phyllosphaerae_A. The sequence continues at coordinate 3,039,905 of JBOEFT010000001.1, read as the reverse complement.
ATCGTCGTGGCCGCGCCGTACTCCTTCTTCCAGGGCTCGGAGACCTGGGACAGGTAGGTGGTGAAGATGTTGGTCGTGCCCGACGCATCCGAGCGGTAGACCGGCGTGATGTTCGAATCGGGGAGCTTGAGCCCCTCGTTGAGCTTGGCGATCCGGGGATCGGTCCACTTGGCGATCTTGCCGGCATAGATGTCGGCGAGGACGTCACCCGTGAGCTTGAGCTTGCCCGGCTCGATCCCGGGGATGTTCACCACCGGCACGACGCCGCCCATGACCGTCGGGAACTGGACGAGGCCGTCCTTGGCGAGCTGCTCGCCCTTCAGCGGTGCGTCGGTGGCGCCGAAATCGACCGTCTTGGCCTGGATCTGCTTGATCCCGCCGCCGGAGCCGATCGACTGGTAGTTCAGGCCCGAGCCCGTCTCCTTCCGGTAGGCCTCGGCCCACTTCGAGTAGACCGGGAACGGGAAGGTGGCGCCGGCACCCGTGATGTCGGCGGCGAGCGCCGCGGACGCCAGCTGAGCCGTCGCGAGGCCGAGGGCGAGCGCGTAAGCGAAGGGTCTCAATGGAATCTCCGTTGCCGTCGGGCTGGATCCTGCGCCGCTCCGCCGGCAAGCCCTTGCCAGCGGCAGAGCTATGCGGCCGATCTTCCGAAGAGACCCCGCGCCGGCCGCCCGATGGCCGGCCGGTTACGACAGCGAGATGACACCGGCATGACATCGCGCCGCATCTCCGGCGGCACGGTTCCGGGGTCTCGCGCGTTCCCCACTGGCAGCAGCAGTGGAAGGACGTCGGGATCGTGAGCGGCGAGGAGGTCGATACGGCGACGGACGCCGATCCGGCTTGGCTGGCTCTGCATGCCGAGCGGGAAGCCGTGGAACGCGCCCTGACCCTGGCGCAGGCCCGCCAGAAGTTCAGTTCGGATCCGGAAGTGGCCGCGACTGCGCAGATCGAGGAGGCCAAGCTTCTGGCGGCTCTCGACCGGGTGCTGACCCTGATTCGCGCGGCCGAATACCGCCGCCGGCCGGGCGCGCGCCGCTGGTAGGCAGGCTGGCCGGGTCAGTTCGCCCGGCGCAGCTCCCGCTCCTTCTGGCGCAGGCGCAGGAGAAGTTCCACGTGCGTGTCGGTGATCGGCTGCGTGTCGACGCTGCCCTCGTAGACCGTGCGGAGTGTGAGGCCGAGCTGACGGGTGTCGACCGCGCGCTTCAGAGGCTGTCCCGCAGGCAGGTGGCCTTCGGAATCGACGACTGACGGCTTCATGTCTCCCTCCCGCCCATCGGCCGCCTCGACCAGCCGCGGCTTCGGGATGGCACCACTCTCACGACGAGTGGTTAACAAAGCGTTACTATCAACCAACGGTTAAGGTTGCTGCCAGGTTACGCGTCGGCGCCCTGGAGGAGGCGCGCGGCCGCCGCGCGGGCCTCGTCGGTGACCGTGGCGCCCGCCAGCATCCGGGCGATCTCCTCACGCCGTTCGGCGACCGGCAGGCTCGCCACCCGGGTGGCGACCCGACCGGCCCCCTTCACGGGCGCCTTGGCGATCAGGAAATGGGTCTCGGCCCGCGCCGCCACCTGCGGCGCGTGGGTGACGGCGACGACCTGCACGGTGGCGGCCAGCCGGGCGAGCCGCAGCCCGATGGCGTCCGCCACGGCGCCCCCGACACCGGTATCGATCTCGTCGAAGATGAGGGTCGGGGCCGAGCCCTTGTCGGCGAGCACGACCTTCAGGGCCAGCATGAAGCGCGAGAATTCGCCGCCTGAGGCGACCTTCATCATCGGGCCCGGCTTGGTCCCCGGATTGGTCTGCGCCCAGAACTCGACCCGGTCGGTGCCGGCCGGATCCCGCGACTCCGGGTCGCTGGCGATCTCGGTGATGAACCGGGCGCGCTCCAGCTTGAGGGGCGGCAACTCGGCCTTCACGGCGGCATCGAGCTGCTTGGCTGCCCGGCGGCGCCCGGCGCTCAGCTTCTCCGCCGCCTCGGCATAGGTCGCCTCCGCGGCGGCGAGCGTCTGCTCCAGGCCCGCCAGGGCCGCCTCGCCGGCATCGATCGACGCCACGTCGCCGGCATAGCGCTCCGCGAGGGCCGCGAGGTCGTCGGCGGCGACATCGTATTTCCGCGATGCGGCCCTCAGGGCGAAAAGCCGCTCCTCAACGCGCTCCAGGTCGCGGGGGTCGAACTCCGTCTCGGCGACCGCGGCGTCGAGCACCGCCCGGGCCTCGTCCAGGGCGACCATCGCGGCGTCCAGGGCGGTCACGCAGGGATCCACGATGGCGGGCAACTGCGCGGCGCGGCGTTCCAGCTTGCGCAGGGCGGCGGAGAGATGCGGCACGCCCGAATGCGGGCCGCCGACAGCCTCGAGGGCCTCGTTGAGTTCGCGCGCAACCTTCTCGGATTGCTGCATGACGCTGCGGCGCTCGGCGAGCTGCGCCTCCTCGCCCGGCTGCGGCGCGAGTTCGGCCAGTTCCTCCACGGCGTGGCGGAGAAAGTCGGACTCCTTGCGGGCCGCCTCCACGCGGGCGCGCTGCTCGGCGAGTCCGGTGCGGGCCGTCCGAACCGCCCGCGCGGCCGCGCCAACCTTGGCGAGCTGGGTTTGGAGGCCGCCGAAGGCATCGAGGATCGCCCGGTGCGAGGCGGGGTCCGCCAGCGCTCGGTCGTCGTGCTGACCGTGGATCTCCACGAGGGCTGCGCCGATCGCCCGCAGGACCTGCACGCCCACCGGCTGGTCGTTGACGAAGGCGCGGGTCCGGCCATCCGCCAGCTGGGTGCGGCGCAGGATCAGGTCGCCCTCGGTGTCGATCTCCGCCTCGCCGGCGATCCGGCGCGCCGGATGATCGACGGGCAGGTCGAACACCGCCGTGACCACGCCCTGCGCCTCGCCATGGCGGACCAAGCGGCCGTCGCCGCGGCCGCCGAGCGCGAGGGCGAAGGCGTCGAGCAGGATCGATTTGCCCGCACCCGTCTCCCCGGTCAGGACGCTGAGCCCGGATCGGAAATTCAGTTCGAGCCTGTCGATCAGGACGATGTCGCGGATCGCGAGCTGCGCCAGCATGCGGCGACGGGGATTCCTCAGGACGGGACCGCAGACATAAGGCCGCCGCGGCGCGGATTCACCCTAAAATGCGTCGCACCGCGTCAGTCGGTGTGCCGCAACGGGAAAGGCCGGAGCGGCGGCTCCGGGCCTTCGTGTTTCGTGGAACGGGCCTCTGCAGGCCCGGATCCTCACTCGGCCGAGGCGGTCTTGCCCGTCACCGTGCGGTAGATCTTCGAGAGGAAGGACGTCTTCTCCTCCCGCGGCTCAAGGCCACCCTGCGCCAGGAGCGCATGCGCGTCCTTGTACCAGGAACTCTCTGGGAAGTTGTGCCCAAGCACCGCGGCGGCGTTCTGCGCCTCCTGGGTGATGCCCAGGGCCCAATAGGCCTCGGTCAGGCGCTCCAGCGCCTCCTCGGCGTGACGGGTGGTCTGGTACTTGGCGACCACGTCGCGGAACCGGTTGATCGCGGCCGGGAAGTTGCGCTTCTCCAGATAGAAGCGCCCGATCTCCATCTCCTTGCCGGCGAGCTGGTCGCGGGTGATCTGAATCTTCGCCCTGGCGTCGGCCGCATACTCGGAAGTCGGATACTTCTGGACCAACTCCTGCAGGGCGACTAGCGCCTTCTCGGAGCGGTCCTGATCACGGGTGACGTCCGGGATCTGCTTGTAGTTCGACATCGCCAACAGGTACTGCGCGTAGGCGGCATCCTTGCTGGCCGGGTGCCGCTGCAGGTAGCGCTTCGACGCGTTGATGGCGTCGTCGTATTTCTGGCCCTCGTAATTGGAGTAGGCCGTCATCAGCAGAGCCTTCCGGGACCACTCGGAATACTGATACTGCTTGTCGAGGTTGTCGAACTTCTTGACGGCGCCCTCGTAGTCGCTGTCCTCGAGCTTGGCCAAGCCGTCGCTGTACAGCTTGTCGGCCGGAACGTCCGGGACGACCTCGGGCTTGTACTTCTCGGCGAACAGGTTGGTCGGGTCGAAGTCGCAGCCGCCGAGACCCAGGCCGAGGATGGCCACGAGGGGCGCCACGAAGGCCGCCGCCCGGCGATGACGAATGGTGACAGGCATCTGGCGCTCTTTCCCGGATCCGGCGCCGTCTCGCGCCGTCATGCCATCGCGTGGGTGGGTCCGGCCCGCCCGGGGCCGTGCCCGCCGTTCACGGACCGTTAAACCGTGCCGTTCGATTCGGGCACGAAAGCGGCAAGGCTGCGGCGGCCAGGATCGGTTGCCGGCTGTGTCCCGCAGGCCACAGATGGTTGACTACAGGTCGCCCGCGAAGGCGGCGAGGCCGAGGCCCACGCCGAACTCGGACAGCACGGTCTCGCGGCGCGAGCCCTGCGCCTCGACGATCGCGTAGTTCGAGCGGTCGGCGAAGAGGGCCGACAGAACGCCGACATTCATCCGGTGGCCGCCGCAATGGGAACGGTAGGCACCCTGGATCGGCAGTCCGGCCAGGGCGAGATCGCCGATCGCGTCGAGGATCTTGTGGCGGACGAACTCGTCCTGAAAGCGCAGGCCCTCGGGGTTGACCACCGCGGTCTCGCCGACCGCCACGGTGTTTTCCAGCGACGCGCCGAGGGCGAAGCCGGCCTTCCAGTACCGTTCCACGTCCCGCATCATGCCGAAGGTGCGGGCGCCGGCGATCTCGCGGCGGTAGACGGCGGGGGACAGGTCCATCGCCTTGCGGGAGCGGCCGATCACGGGGCTCTCGAAATCGATCTCGACATCGAGGCGGAAGCCCCGGTCGATCGGGCGCAGTTCCGCGAAGGACGTGCCGGACTCGATGCGGACGTGGCGGAGGATCTTGAGCCAGCGCCGCGGCGTGTCGCAGGTCGCGATCCCGACTTGGTCGATCGCCTGGACGAAGGGGAGCGCGGATCCATCGAGGATCGGCATCTCGGGGCCGTCGATCTCGATCAGGACATTGTCGACGCCGAGACCGTAGAGGGCGGACATCAGGTGCTCGACGGTGGCCACAGCCCCGGTCTCGACGTCCCCCAGGACGGTGCAGAGTTCCGTGGCGGAGACGAGGGCGTGATGCGCCTTGATCAGGCGGTCGTTGCCATGGGTGGTGCCGGTGCGAAGGAAGGCGACGCCGTGATTGGCGGGAGCGGGGCGGATCGTGATCTCGGCGGGATTCCCGGAATGAACCCCGATGCCCGAGAGAGTCGCCGGCCCTTTGAGGGTCGTCTGTTTATGCGTTCGCATTCCTTAGCCCCCGGGCGCGATCCGTTCCCGACACCCCGACCGGGGGTGAGGAGAAAAACACAGATCCGTCCGCTGCTTGATGCCCTGGTCCACGCGATCAGGTTGTGTCCCGGCGCGCGTCGTGTCGTTCTTATCGTTTCTATAGCTGCACCGCACAGGCCAGCCAAATCACGGATTCTTACGGTCTGTTACAGACACGCTTACCGGTTCGTTGTCACAAAATCCTGATCCACCAGAGGCTTAAAGGTTGGTTAAGACGTGGCTAACCGACGGCCGTTCTGTGGCGCGGATGCACCACGCAGGCAGCGTCGCCAGGTGCGGTGGGCGGCCGATCGCGGCCCCGGCGACGACGCTTAGCAACCAAGAGTTGCCTTGCTGCAGCGCGAAGGGCCGACGGTGTCCCGCCGGCCCCTCGTGGTGTCCGCGACGCGGACGGTTCAGTTCGCCTGACGGCGCAGGAAGGCCGGGATCTCGAGCTGGTCGTCATCCATCATCCGCGACTGCGGGGCGATCCGACCCTGCGGGTCGAGACCGCCCTGCGCCGGACGGTATTGCGGGACCGCGGGCGCGGCCGGCGCACGCGGGGCCGCCGGCGCGTGGGCCTGGGTCACCTGGGGCTGATGCATGTGCGGCTGCGGGGCGACGGGGGCCGCAGCCCGGGGGGCCGGGGCGCTACCCTCCATCTCCTCGCGGCGACCGCCGAAGCCGACGGTGGCGAGCCGGCGCAGCAGCGACGTCCGCTTGGATTCCGGGGCGGCCTCCTCGGCAGCGCGGTTCGCCATGATCTGCGTCTGGGCGATCGGCGGCAGCTCGTGGATCTGCGGCATCCGCGGGGCGCGGGCGAGGGGCGTGCCCGTCGGGGCGACGGGACGCGGCGGCACGAACGGACCGGCCTGATAGGTCGGTGCGGTCTCGACCGGCTGCGGCGCCGGTGCCGGGACGAATGGCGCGGCGGCGCGCGGCTGGGCCGGCGCCAGCACGACGTCGTCGCGGGTGACCGGCGCGGCGTCGAGGCGGTTCTCGATCCGCGGCTCGGAGTGCGGCTGCGGCGCCGGGGCCGAAGCGACGCTCGGCGCCGGGGCGACCGACTCGGTGCGGATGCTCGGAACCGGCGAAGCGGCGCGCGAGCGGGCCTCGGCGCGCAGGCGCTCGGCAACCTCGGCGATGCGCTGCTCGGTCTCGGCGATGGCCGGGTTGTTCGGCGAATTGGCCGAGATCAGCAGCGGCTCGATGCCGGTGGCGACCACCGAGACGCGGATGATGCCGTCGAGGCTCTCGTCGAAGGTGGCGCCCAGGATGATGTTGGCGTCCTGGTCGACCTCCTCGCGGATGCGGGTGGCGGCCTCGTCGAGCTCGTACAGGGTCAGGTCCGAGCCGCCGGTGATCGAGATCAGCAGGCCGCGGGCGCCCTTCATGGAGACGTCGTCGAGGAGCGGGTTGGCGATGGCCGCCTCGGCGGCGCGGTTGGCGCGCTTCTCGCCGGAGGCCTCGCCGGTGCCCATCATGGCCTTGCCCATGCCGCGCATGATCGCCCGGACGTCGGCGAAGTCGAGGTTGATCAGACCCTCCTTCACCATCAGGTCGGTGATGCAGGCGACGCCCGAGTAGAGCACCTGGTCGGCCATCGCGAAGGCGTCCGCGAAGGTGGTCTTCTCGTTGGCGACCCGGAACAGGTTCTGGTTCGGGATCACGATCAGGGTGTCGACCGCGGCCTGAAGCTCCTGGATGCCGGACTCGGCGGTGCGCATGCGGCGCATGCCCTCGAACTGGAACGGCTTGGTCACGACGCCGACCGTCAGGATGCCCATGTCGCGGGCGGCGCGAGCGATGACCGGGGCGGCGCCGGTGCCGGTGCCGCCGCCCATGCCGGCGGTGATGAAGCACATGTGGGCGCCCGAGAGCTGGTCGCGGATCTCGTCGATCACCTCGTCGGCGGCGGCCGAGCCGACCTCCGGGTGCGAGCCGGCGCCGAGGCCCTGCGTGACGCCGAGGCCCATCTGGATCACCCGCTCGGCCTTCGAGGAGGTGAGCGCCTGCGCGTCGGTGTTGGCCACGACGAACTCGCAGCCGAGCAGGCCCGATTCGATCATGTTGTTGACGGCGTTGCCGCCGGCGCCACCGACGCCGAAGACGGTGATGCGGGGCTTCAGTTCCCGGATGTCCGGCGCCTGGAGGGTGATGGCCATGGTGTCGAGCCTCTCGCTAACTGTGCTGTCCGTGCGACGCCTGGGCGCCGGATTCTCTTCGACCCACCCGACCACCCGGGGGGCGCGAAACCTAGAAGCTGTCCCGGAGCCAGCGGCCGACCCGGTTCAGGTAGTTGTCGGTTCCGGTCGCCGCGAAGGCGCCGTGCCCCCGCGGCTCGAAATGCTCGGCATGGGCGACCTGCGGGTAGACCAGCAGGCCGACCGCCGCCGAGAAGGCCGGACCCTTGGCGGCTTCCGGCAGACCCCGGATGCCGAGGGGCCGCCCGATCCGCACCTGACCCTGGAGGACGCGACGGGCGACTTCGGGCAGACCGACGAGCTGGCTGGCGCCGCCGGTGAGGACCACGCGCCGCCCCGCCTGGGCGGCGAAGCCCGCGTCCCGCAGGCGGTCGCGCACGAGCTCGACCACCTCCTCGACCCGCGGCTTGATGATCCGCACGAGCTGCGAGCGCGGGATGTGGGCCGGGGCCTCGCCCTCGTCCTCGCCGACCCCGTGGACCGCGATCATGTCGCGGTCGTCGGAGGGGGTGGAGAGGGCCGAGCCGTAGAGGGTCTTCAGCCGCTCGGCCGCCGCCATGCGGGTGGAGAGCCCGCGGGCGATGTCCATGGTGACGTGGTGGCCGCCGACCGCCAGGGCGTCGACGTGGACGAGATGGCCGCCGGAGAACACGCCGACGCTGGTCGTGCCGCCGCCCATGTCGACGACGCAGACGCCCATCTCGGCCTCGTCGTCGACCAGCGCCGAGAGCCCGGCCGCGTACGGCGTGGCGATCACCGCCTCGACGCCGAGGTGGCAATGCTCCACCGCCAGCATGACGTTGCGGGCCGCCGCCAGCTCGCTGGTGACCACGTGCAGGTCGACGCTGAGCGCCTCGCCGATCATGCCCGACGGGTCGATGACGGCGCCCTGCCCGTCCAGGGCGTAGCCGGTGGGCAGGGCGTGCAGCACGGCCCGGCCGGGGCTGACGCCGTGGGCGCTCGCGGTCTCGAGCACCCGCTCGACGTCGCTGCCCGTGACGGTCCCCGAGCGCACGTTCACCCGCGCCTGGAAATGCTGGGAGGCCAGACGCCCGCCCGACATGTTGACGATGACCGACTGGACCTCGACCTTGGCCATCCGCTCGGCGGCGTGCACCGCCTGGCGGATCGCCCCTTCGGCGGCCGCGAGATCGACGATGGCGCCGCCCTTCAGCCCCAGCGAGCGCTGGTGGCCGATGCCGATGATGCGCGCGAGGTGCGTGCGGCCGCGGAGGGTCGAGAGCGCCTCGGCGGGCTGCAGCTCGGCGATGAGGCAGACCACCTTGCTCGTGCCGATGTCGAGCACCGAGAGGGTGGTCGAACGCCGGGCGGAGAGCGGCTTCAAGCGCGGCGTGAGGCCGTGTTGGCTGTGCATTGACGCTACCGGACGCGGGATGCGGGACGGGCGGAGATCGACAGGAAGGGCATCAGCTGGCCGTGCCCTTCTTCTTCGCCTTCTGGGCTTCCGCACGGGCGGCGGCGGCCTCCTCGGTCAGGCGCACCACGAGGCGGTCGGGCATGCGCAGGTCCACCGCGATGATGTCCTTCTCAAGCAGGCCGGCCTCGCGTTCGAAGCGGACGAGGCGGGCCAGCGCCGCGGCCGGATCGGCCTCGGGCAGGCGCACATCGACGCCGTCGAACTTGAGGGTCCAGCGCCGGCCGGAGACGTAGGTGCCGGCCTTGATCCGCTCGGCGAGCGGCCCGGCGGCGGCGATGAGGGCGAGATATTCGGGCAGCCTGGTGTTGGCGTCCTCGCCGACCACCAGTGGCAGGCTGGCGTAGCGGTCGTCCCGCATGGCGTCGATGACGGTGCCGTCGGCCGCGATGACGCTGATCTCGCCGTTCTTCTGCCAGAGGGCCGCGGGCTCGCGCTCCACCTGGGTGATGGCGATCTCGTTGGGATAGATCTTCCGGACGGAGGCCTGCGCGATCAGCGGCACGCGGAGCAGCCGCTCGCGGACCTCGTTGACGTCGAGGAACGGGACCGACGAACGCCAGTCGATGCCGGCGGCGGCCAGGACCTCGCGCTCGTACATCCGGGAGATGCCCGAGATGGTCACGCGCTCGACCCCGAAGCCGGCGACGCGGGCGGCGATGTCCAGGGGACGGCCCTGCTCGGCCACGAAGGCGTCGTAGCGGCCGCTCGCCACGAAGCCGGCGAGCGCCACGACGGCGCAGGAGACCGATACCCCGACCGCCCCGACGCCACGGGGCAGGCGCTCGATCAACCGTTGAGCCGGGCGCGACCGGCGCACCGAGGGGGAGCGCGACGGCAGGCGGCCAGTGATCCGACCCAGCACGGCGCCGACGAGGCGCGCGGGACCGGTCCGGCCGGCGGCGTCGCCGCTCAGCGATTCAGGGAAGCGTCCTCCACCATCCATCGGACGAGCTCACCGAAACTCAGGCCCGCATGGGCCGCCATCTCTGGCACAAGGCTCGTCTGGGTCATGCCGGGTTGCGTGTTGACCTCCAGCACGACGAGCAGACCGGTTCCACCCGGTGTGTCGTCGTAGCGAAGGTCGGCACGGCTGACGCCCCGACAGCCCAGTGCTTGATGCGCCGTTAACGACAGTTCTTGGACACGCTGGTAAACATTTGGTTTAAGTTCGGCCGGGAGCACGTGTACCGACCCCCCCGGGGCGTATTTGGCGTCGTAGTCGTACCAATCCCCCGTCGCGGCCTTCACCTCGATCACCCCGAGGGCTCTGTCGCCCATCACCCCGCAGGTGAGCTCGCGGCCGGCTATGTAAGGTTCTACAAGGACTTGCTCGCCGAAGGTCCAGTCGTCGGAGCCGAGGATCTGGGGCGGGTGCGAGCGGCCGTCACGCACGATGATGACACCCACCGATGAGCCCTCGGCGATGGGTTTCACCACGTAGGGCGGCGGCAGAGGGTGTGTCCTGGCGGCCTCACGACGGTTAACGATCAGGCCCTCCGGCACGTCGACGCCGGCCGCGCGCATGACGGTCTTCGCCTGCTCCTTGTTCATGGCCAGCGCCGAGGCGAGGACGCCGGAATGGGTGTAGGGGATCTTGAGGATCTCCAGCAGTCCCTGGATCGTGCCGTCCTCGCCGTCCGGGCCGTGCAGCGCATTGAAGGCCACGTCCGGCTTGAGCGCTGTGAGCACCGACGCGACGTCCGGACCGACATCGACCCGGGTGACACGGAAGCCCTCGCTTTCGAGGGCGTCGGCGCAGGCTTTGCCGGAGTTGAGCGAGACTTCGCGCTCGGCGGAGGTGCCGCCCAGCAGGACGGCGACGTGCTTGGACATCAGGGCACCTCGAATAGGTCGGCTTCAAACGGAATCTGGATGCACCCGGACGCTCGCCCGTGGCCGCCGCGCATCGTGTCGCGGCCGCATCAGCGTGTCGGGAACGCCCTTCTCACGGCGCCCCGGCCCCCGATCCGATCCGCCGGATCTCCCAGCGCAGGGCGATCCCGCTGGTTTCGCGAACGCGCCGGCGAACTTCCTCGCCGAGCCCCTCGATGTCGGCCGCGGTCGCGGTGCCGGTGTTGATCAGGAAGTTGCAGTGCATCTCGCTGACCTGCGCGCCGCCGCGGGTCAGGCCCCGGCAGCCGGCCGCGTCGATGAGCTGCCACGCCTTGCCGCCCTGCGGGTTGGCGAAAGTCGAGCCGCCGGTGCGCTCGCGGATGGGCTGGGCCGCCTCGCGGGCGGCGGTGACCCGCTCCATCTCGGCCTCGATGGCGGCCCGGTCTCCGGGCCTGCCCTGGAACAGGGCGCGCGTGAAGATCACGTCCTCCGGAGCGTCCGAATGCCGGTAGGAGAAGCCCATCGCGGCGTGGCTGTAGGTGCGCAGCGCGCCGCGCCGGTCGATGCCGTGGGCCTCCACCAGCACGTCGGTGGTCTCGCCGCCATGGGCGCCGGCATTCATCCGCAGGGCGCCGCCGATCGAGCCCGGGATGCCGCGATAGAAGGCGAGCCCGTCGAGGCCGGCCTCGGCCGCCGCCTTGGCGAGGCGCATGTCGGGAACCGCGGTGCCGACGGTCAGCGTGTCGCCGTCGATCGCGATGCTGCCGAAGGCCTTGCCGCCGAGGCGGACCACGACGCCCGGCACGCCGCTGTCGCGCACGATCAGGTTCGAGCCGAGTCCGATCACCGTCACGGGCACGTCCGGATCCAGGGCGGCGAGGAGGCGGGCGAGATCCTCCTCGTCGGCCGGGGTGAACAGGACCTCGGCCGGTCCGCCGACCCGGAACCATGTGAGGTCGGCGAGCGGCTGGTCGGCGAGAAGGCGCCCGCGGAGGTCGGGCGCGGCGGCGCGGATTCGGTCGTGGAGGGATGTGGTCATTCGTGGTTCTCCCCTCTCCCCGCAGGCGGGAAGAGGGATGCGAGGGGTGAGTCGTCGTCGCATCGGAATGGCCGCGGACGCCGTAGGGTTGCGGTCCGGAGATGCACCGCCGGCTCCCTTATCAAAGCGCCGTCCGGTGTGGACGGTAGGAGGCGACGCCGACCCGAGATGCCTCCCCGGGCGGAGACACGCACCCTCTTACCGCCCCCGCGCGGTGAGTTCGTCCGGCAGCGCATAGGCCCACTGGGTGATCGTGCCGGCGCCCAGGCACACCACGTAGTCGCCCGGCTTGGCGAGATCCGCGACGATCCCGGCGAGTTCCTCCGGCCGCTCCAGCGCCCGGGCGTCGCGGTGGCCGCGGGAGCGCAGGCCGGCGACGAGGCTGTCGCGGTCGAAGCCCTCGATCGGCTGCTCGCCCGCGGCGTAGACCGGCGCGACGATGACCGTGTCGGCATCGTTGAAGCAGGTGCAGAAATCGTCGAACAGCGATTGCAGACGCGTGTAGCGGTGCGGCTGCACGATGGCGATCACGCCGTGCTCGGTGGAGGCGCGGGCCGCCTTGAGCACCGCCTTGATCTCCACCGGATGGTGTCCGTAATCGTCATAGATCGTGGCGCCGTTCCATTCGCCGGTGCGGGTGAACCGCCGCTTCACGCCGCCGAAGCTGGCGAGCGCATTGCGGATCGCCTCGGGCTTCACGCCGAGTTCGTGCGCGACGGCGAGCGCCGCGGTGGCGTTCAGCGCGTTGTGCTTGCCGGGCATCGGCAGCACGAGATCCTCCATCTCCATCCGGTAGCCCGGCCGGCGGTCCCGGATCATCACCCGGAAGCGGCTCTGGCCGCCGCGCAGATCCACGTCGATCAGGCGCACGTCGGCCTGCGGGTTCTCGCCGTAGGTGATGATCCGCCGGTCCTCGATGTGGCCGACGAGATCCTGCACCACCGGGTGGTCGATGCACATCACCGCGAAGCCGTAGAACGGGATGTTGTCGATGAACCGCCGGAACGCGTCCTTGATGGCGTCGAACGAGCCGAAATGGTCGAGATGCTCCGGGTCGATGTTGGTGACGATCGCCACGTCCGCCGGCAGCTTCAGGAAGGTGCCGTCCGACTCGTCGGCCTCCACCACCATCCACTCGCCCGCGCCCATCCGGGCGTTGGTGCCGTAGGCGTTGATGATGCCGCCGTTGATCACGGTGGGGTCGAGGTTGCCGGCGTCGAGGAGGGTCGCGACCAGCGAGGTCGTCGTGGTCTTGCCGTGCGTGCCCGCGATGGCCACGCAGGACTTGAAGCGCATCAGCTCGGCCAGCATCTCGGCCCGCCGCACCACCGGCAACCGGCGCTCGCGGGCGGACTGCAACTCGGGATTGTCGCGCTGGATCGCCGTCGAGACCACGACCAGCGCGGCTTCCGCGACGTTGTCGGCATTGTGGCCCACGAACGTGCGCATGCCCTTGTCGGCGAGACGGCGGACATTGGCGTTGTCGGATGCGTCCGAGCCCTGCACCGTGTAGCCGAGATTGTGCATCACCTCGGCGATGCCGGACATGCCGATGCCGCCGATGCCGATGAAGTGGATGGGGCCGAGCTTGTCGGGCAGCTTCATGGGTCGAACCGTCTGGTGGCGGGATCGCCGGTGCGAGAGCCCTAAGGATCAGGTGCGGGCGGCCGTCTCGACGACGACCTCGGCCAGCCGCTCGGCGGCGTCGTGGATGCCGGCGCTTCTGGCCGCATCGGCCGCCGCGGTCAATTTTGCCGGCGTCGCGAAGCAGGCGGTGAGTTCCGCGGCGAGGCGTTCCGACGTGAAATCGGATTGCTTGACGGCTCGGGCGGCGCCGATGGCGTCGAGGGTCGCGGCATTGGCGGCCTGGTCCTGATCGAGGGAGCCGGGCAGCGGCACGAGGATCGCCGGGCGGCCGATGGCCGCCAGCTCCGAGACCGTCGAGGCGCCCGAGCGCGAGACCACGAGGTGGCTCGCGGCCATGCGGGCCGGCAGGTCCTTGAAGAACGGCGCGGCCTCGATGCCGGCGAGCCCCATGGCGAGGTAGCGGTTCTGCACTGCCGTCAGGTCCTCGGGCCGGACCTGCTGGACGAGGTGGAGCCGGGCGCGCAGCGCGGCGGGCAGCCGGGCGATCGCCTCGGGCACGACCTCACCCATGACCCGGGCGCCCTGGCTGCCGCCGAACACCAGGAGCCGCAGGACGTCGCCCTCGCCGAAGGCCGGATACGGGACCTTCGCCGCTTCGATGACCGCCGGGCGCAGCGGGTTGCCTGTATGGATGCGCGGGGCCTTGGCCTTGTCGGGGACGCCGCGCACGACCTTGAAGCCGGTGGCGATGGTGCGGGCGCCCCGCGCCAGGAAGGCGTTGGCCCGGCCCATCACGGCGTTCTGCTCGTGCAGCACCGTCGGCACGCGCAGGAGCTGGCCGGCGAGCACCGGCGGCACGGTGGGGTAGCCGCCGAAGCCCACGATGGCGGCGGGGTTGATCCGGCGGATCTCCTTCGCGGCGACGCCGAAGCCGCGGCCGAGCGTCAGCATGGCGCTCGCGCGCTGAAGCGGCGACCGGCCGGACGGGGTCGCCGACGCGATGGTCACCACCTCGGAGGCCGGGAACTCGGACGCGATCGCGTCGACCCGGGCGTCGGTGGCGAGCGCCACACGAATGCCGCGGGCGCGGAGCGCGTGGGCGAGGCTCTCGGCCGGGAACAGGTGGCCGCCGGTGCCGCCCGCGCAGAGCAGGACCGTGGGGGTGAAGACGGTCACCGCATCACCCCGGCGACGGTGGCCGGCGCGGTGCCGGGGGGCTTCTGGCTGAGCATTACGGTGCGGGGGCGCTTGCGGGTCAGGGCGACGAGGAAGCCGGTGCCGAGCGCCAGGGAGATCAGCGAGGAGCCGCCGTAGGAGACGAACGGGAGCGTCATGCCCTTGGCGGGCATCAGCTGGGTGTTCACCGCCATGTTGATGCAGGCCTGGAGGCCGAACAGCGTGGTCAGGCCGGTGATGGCCAGCCGCGAGAAGGTGTCGTCGGTGCGTCGGGCGAGCTTGAGTCCGCGCAGCACGATGAACGCGAACAGGGCCACGAGGCAGAGGCAGACGATCACGCCGAACTCCTCGCCGGTGACCGAGAAGATGAAGTCGGTATGCGCATCCGGCAGATGACGCTTGGCCACCCCTTCCCCGGGCCGGTGCCGAACCAGCCGCCCGAGCGGAAGGATTCCGGGACCAGAAATCCTGGAAGCCGCCGCCCGAATCCCGGTCGAGGAACTTGTTGAAGCGCTCACGCACGTGGTGGAAGAACAGGTAGGCAGCGAACACACCTCCGAGGCCGAGCACGCCGAGGACGGCCACCCAGATCAGGTGGAGGCCGGCCACGAAGAACAGCGCGCACCACACCATGGTTATCAGCATGGTCTGGCCGAAATCGGGCTGGAGCAGCAATGGCACGATGGTGATCGGCAGGAGCAGCAGCGCCAGGATGCCGCCGGGCATGTCGCGGCGCTGGGCGCCCTCCGAGAACGCCCAGGCGGCCACCACCACGAAGGCCGGCTTCACGAATTCCGACGGCTGCAGGCCGAAGGAGCCGAACTGGATCCAGCGGTGCGCGCCCTTGATCTCCGGTCCGAACTTGCCGGCGAGAAGGCAGAGTGCCACGCCGCAGATCCAGGTGACCAGGGCGAGCCGGCGGATGCCGCGCAGCGACAGGAACGAGACCGCGCAGATCAGCAGGATGGTCGGCGCGAGGTACATCGCCTGCCGGTTGAGGAAGTAGAAGGTCGGCAGGCCGATCCGCTCGGCCACCGGCGGCCCGCCGCCCATGAGGAAGACCAAGCCGGCCACCATCAGCGCGAAAAGCGCCGCGAGCAGCCCGCGGTCGACGGTCCACCACCAGTCGGTCAGGGGGTGCGTTCCGCGCGTGACATCATGCCGGGCAACGACTCCAGGCCGCGCGAATGCCGATCCGCGCGGGTCGGGCCGGATCCTGTGCAGGAATGGTAAACGGAGCCTTATGCGTCCCGCACCCCGGCGCCCCGATCAGGCACGGGTCCGCAGCGGCAGCTCAGTATTGGTCGATACAATACTGGTATAAAGATACTCCATATTAATCTTCTCAGTGCAACTCTCGGATGTACCCCGGCGGAGCGGGGCGGGGCGCCCGGCAAGCGGCGTCGCCGCCCCCGATCCGCCCAGCGGAAGCCGACGCGCCATGTTTTCTGCCCTGAACGTCCGCGAAGCTCATGCCAAGCTTGTGGCCCTCGACCGGGTCCAGGGCGTGATCGAGTTCGACCTCACCGGCAAGATCCTCTCGGCGAACCGCAATTTCCTCGACGTGGTCGGGTACACGCTTCCCGAAATCGTCGGCCAGCACCACAGCCTGTTCATGGATCCGGTCCAGCGCGAGTCGCAGGAATACCGGACGTTCTGGGAGCGCCTGCGAACCGGCGCGTTCGAAACCGGTCAGTTCCAGCGGGTCGGTCGCGGCGGCCGCCCGATCTGGATCCAGGCCTCCTACAACCCGATGCTGGATGCACGCGGGCGGCCCTACAAGGTGGTGAAATTCGCCACCGACATCACCCGGCAGCGGACCGAGGAGGCCGACCGGGCCGGCCAGATCGCGGCGATCCATAAGGCGCAGGCGGTGATCGCCTTCGACCTCGACGGGACCGTGATCGAGGTGAACGACAATTTCCTGGCCGCCGTGGGCTACGCCCGCGACGAGGTGATCGGAAAGCACCACAGCCTGTTCGTCGAGCCCGCCTATCGCGAGAGCGAGGCCTACCGGGCGTTCTGGGCGGCGCTGCGGAACGGCACCTATCAGGCCGCCCAGTTCCGGCGCCTGGGCAAGGGCGGCCGCGAGGTCTGGATCCAGGCCTCCTACAATCCGATCCTCGACGCGGCGGGACGGCCCTACAAGGTTGTGAAGTTCGCCACCGACATCAGCGATCAGGTCCGCCTCTTGGCCGACCTGCGGACGCTCATCGACCAGAACTTCGGCGAGATCGAGCACGCGGTTGGGCACTCGACCAGGGCGGCCTCCCTGGCCTCCTCGGCTGCCGACTCGACCTCCGGCAATGTCCAGACCGTCGCTGCTGCGGCCGAGGAACTGGCTGCCTCCGTCGCCGAGATGTCCCAGAGCATCGTGCGTTCGCAGAGCGCCACCGACACCGCCTACGCCTGTGTCCAGGAGGCGGACGGCCACACCAAGCGACTCGCCGACACCGCCACGGCTATGACCGGCATCGTCGGCCTCATCCAGAACATCGCCGGCCAGATCAACCTCCTGGCCCTCAACGCCACGATCGAGGCCGCCCGCGCCGGCGACGCGGGGCGCGGCTTCGCGGTCGTCGCCTCCGAGGTCAAGGCCCTGGCCGATCAGGCCGCCCGCGCCACCGGTCAGATCAACGGCGAAATCGCCAGCATCCAGCGCGTCTCGCAGGAGGTTGTGGGCGCGCTCGGCTCGATCGGCGCCTCCGTCTCGGTCATGCGCGAGACCGTCGTGGCCACGGCTGCGGCCATCGAGGAACAGAGCGCGGTGACCCGCGACCTCGCCGAGAGCATGCAGAGCGCGGCGGGTGCCGTCACGGCGATCACCGGCAATATCGGGGCGATCGTTCAGTCGGTGGCCGAGGTCTCGCAGGCGGTCGATACCACCCGCGATGCCGCGAAGGTGCTGGCGCGCTGAGGCGGGACGCGGTTCAGGGGAGCGCCTGCACCAGCTCCCGGAAGCGATTGCCGCGGATCTCGAAGTTCCGGAACTGGTCGTACGAGGCGCAGGCCGGGGACAGCAGCACCACCGGCTCCGGTGCGCCCGAGGCGGCTGCGTTCTCGGCGGCCTTCGGGACCGCGACCTCCAGGGTCTCGCAGCGGGTATAGGGCACGGCACCCTCCAGGGTCGCCGCGAAGGCGTCGGAGGCCGCGCCGATCAGGTAGGCGTGGGCGACCCGCTCGAAATACGGCACCAGCGGGAAGATCCCGCCCTCCTTGGCCTTGCCGCCGAGGATCCAGTGGATGTCCCGGAAGGCGGTGAGCGCCTTCTCGGTGGAATCCGCATTGGTCGCCTTCGAATCGTTGACGAACAGGACGGGACCCCGCCGCCCGACCTCCTCCATCCGGTGCGGCAGCCCGGGGAAGGCGGTCAGCCCGGCCTGGATCTGCGCCTGCGACAGGCCGAGGGCGCGGGCCACCGCCACCGCCACAGCGGCGTTCTGCCAGTTATGCGCCCCGCGGAGCGAGCCGATGCCGTTGACGTCCGCCAGCGCCGTGCCGTCGGAATCCCGGACGATGCCGTCGCGCACGGTGAGCGCGTCGGTGCACAGCACCTCGCCGTGGGGCACGTGGACGCGCACGAGGTCGGTCCCGCGCCGCTCGGCGATCGCCCGGCTCGGGCCGTCGTCGACGCCGACCACGGCGAGGGCCGCCCCGTGGATCAAACGCTCCTTGATCGCCGCGTACTGCTCCATGGTGCCGTGGCGGTCGAGATGGTCGGGAGTGATGTTCATCAGCACGCCGACGCTCGGATCGAGGCTTGGCGTCAGGTCGATCTGGAACGACGACATCTCGATCACGTGGATGCGTTCGGCCGCGGGCGGCTCCAGCGACAGGATCGCGGTGCCGATATTGCCGCCCATCTGCACGTCACGTCCCGCCTGGCTGAGGACGTGGGCGATGAGGGCCGTCGTGGTCGACTTGCCGTTGGTCCCGGTGATTGCCACGAACGGCGCGCCCGGCGCCAGCGCCCGCCGTTCCCGGCAGAACAGCTCGATGTCGCCGATGATCGCGACACCCGCGTCCCGGGCGAGCCGGACGCTCCAATGCGGCTCGGGATGCGTGAGCGGTACGCCCGGGCTGAGCACCAGCGCGGCGAAGCCCGACCAGTCGGCCTCGCGCAGGTCCTGGGTCTCGATCCCGGCTTCCCGTGCCCGGGCGAGGCTATCGGCGTTGTCGTCCCAGGCCCGCACGCCCGCGCCGCCCGCCTTCAACGCCAGCGCCGTGGCGAGTCCGGAGCCGCCGAGTCCGAACAGGGCGACGGTGCGGTCGGCGAAGGTCGTGATCGGTGTCATGCGGAACTCTGGATGCGGCAGGACCCGGCCGATCCTACCCGCGCCCTCACCCCCAGGTGTCCGCATCGGCGGACATCGACGGAGGGTTCCAGAAATCGCGGGGCCGGCTGGAAGCCTCCTTCGAGGCACCCGCTTCGCGGCTGCACCTCAGGATGAGGGCGAGCGTGGGATCGCCCACTCGGATCGCCCCTCTAGCACATATTTTCAGCGCAGCTTCAGCGTCGCCAGACCGGCCATCGCCAGGATCACCGCGATGATCCAGAACCGGATCACGACCTGCGGCTCCTTCCAGCCCTTCTGCTCGAAATGGTGGTGGATCGGCGCCATCCGGAATACGCGTTTGCCTGTGAGCTTGAACGAGGCGACCTGGATGATCACCGACATCATCTCCAGCACGAACAGGCCGCCGACGATCGCCAGGACGATCTCGTGCTTCGTCGCCACCGCGATCGAGCCCAGCAGGCCGCCGAGCGCCAGGGAGCCGGTATCGCCCATGAAGATCTGGGCCGGCGGCGCGTTGAACCAGAGGAAGCCGAGGCCGGCGCCGATCACCGCGCCGCAGACCACGGCGAGTTCGCCGGTGTCGCGGACGTAGTTCACCTGCAGATAGCTGGCGGTGAACGAGTTGCCGACGAGATAGGCGATGAACCCGAAGGTGCCGCAGGCGATCATCACCGGCACGATCGCCAGCCCGTCCAGGCCGTCGGTCATGTTGACGGAGTTGCCGGCGCCGACGATCACGAAGGCCCCGAACAGGGGGTAGAACCAGCCGAGGTTGAGGAGCGCGTCCTTGAACACCGGGAAGGCGAGCTGGTTCTGGAGCGAAGCCGGCGAGTAGACCGCGATGGTCACGCAGGCCGCCATGGCGATCAACGCCTCAAGGGCGAGGCGGAACTTGCCGGAGAAGCCCTTGTGCGACTGCTTCGTGACCTTGAGGTAATCGTCGTAGAAGCCGATCGCGCCGAAGCCGAGCGTCACCGTGAGCGTCACCCACCGTAGTGGTTGCGCGGATTGGCCCAGAGCAGGATCGCCACGACGGCGCCGGCCAGGATCATCAGGCCGCCCATGGTCGGCGTGCCGCGCTTGGTCAGCAGGTGGGTCTGCGGCCCGTCCTCGCGGATCGGCTGCCCCTTGCCCTGGCGGAGCCGCAGCAGCGAGATGATCCAGGGTCCGAACCAGAACACGAACAGGCCCGCCGTGAACAGCGCGCCGCCGGTGCGGAAGGTGATGTAGCGGAAGACGTTGAGCGGCGTGAAGGCGCTGCTCAGGTCTGAGAGAAGGTACAGCATCCGGGCGCTCGGCCCCTTGTTCAGGCTCAGGTTTCGGGGGACGGCGCCGGTCGCGCCGAAGGCGCGGGCGTGCCGGTCATGGGACGGCCTCGGTCCGCCGGGTCGGATCGACCGCGTAGCGGGCTTTCAGCGCCTCGACAATCCGGCCCATGCGGCTGCCGTTCGAACCCTTCACCATCACGACATCGCCGGACCGGAGGTTCCGGACGAGGGATTCGAGCAGGTCCGCGGCGGTGTCGGCCACCGCGCCGCGGCGGCTCACCGGCAGGGCCTCGAACAGGTGACGCATCAGCGGACCGGCCGTGAAGACGAGGTCGATCCGGGCCGCCTCGATCGCCTCCGCGAGGCCGCGGTGCAGGTCGGGTGCGGCAGCGCCGAGTTCCAGCATGTCGCCCAGCACCGCGATCCGGCGCCCGCGGGGGCCGGTCTCGATACCCGCGAGGGTCGCCAGCGCCGCCCGGACGGCGACGGGATTGGCGTTGTAGCTTTCGTCCACGAGGTAGGCGGGGCCGCCGCCGATCTCGAGGGCGGTGCGCTCGCCCCGGCCCGCCGGCGGCGTCAGCCCGCCCAGCGACAGGGCGGCGCGGGCGAGGTCGGCGCCGAGGCTGTGGACCACCGCCATGACGCCGAGCGAGTTCAGTGCCGCGTGCCGGCCGGCCGTGCCGAGCTTGTAGGTGACGGGCTGGCCCATCACCACCGCGTCGATCACCGACAGGTCGGGGCGGAGCACGATCTTCAGGGCGCGCACGTCGGACTCCGGGTGCTCGCCGAAGGTCACCACCCGTCCCGCCGGGGACGCCTGCGCGTGGGCTGCGAGCCGGTCGAAATGCGGGACGTCGCGGTTGAGGATCGCCACGCCGCCGGGCCGCAGCCCGGAGAAGATCTCGCCCTTGGCGTCCGCGATGGCGGCGAGCGAGGCGAAATGCTCGATATGGGCGGGTGCGATGGTGGTGATCAGCGCGATGTCGGGCCGGACCTGGGCGGTCAGCGGCACGATCTCGGCGCCGTGGTTCATGCCGATCTCGAATACGCCGTAGCGCGTCGACCGCGGCATGCGGGCGAGGGTCAGGGGAACGCCCCAGTGATTGTTGTAGGAGGCCGCCGAGGCGTGGGTCTCGCCCTGCTCGGACAGGACGTGGCGCAAGGCCTCCTTGGTCCCGGTCTTGCCGACCGAGCCGGTGACTGCCACGACCTGCGCGCGTGTCCGGGCGCGGGCGGCGGCGCCGAGGCGCACCATCGCGGTGAGCACCGGGTCGGCACCCCCTTCGGGCACCGCCAGGACGGGGCCGTGCGACGCGAGATCCGCGGCGCGGGCCGCGCTCACCACGGCGGCCCCGGCCCCGCGATTCAGCGCATCGGGGACGAAGTCGTGGCCGTCGCGGGTGTCGCCGCGGATCGCGAAGAACAGGTCGCCGGGCTGGAGCGTGCGCGTGTCGATCGAGGCGCCGCCGATGGCGCGCTCCGCGCCGGTCAGGCGGCCGCCCGTCGCGGATTCCAGCTCCTCCCGCGTCCAGAGTGCGGTCATGGTCGGTCCCCCGTCGCCCTCAGGCCGCCGCGGCGATCGCGGCACGCAGGACCCCGTGGTCCGAGAACGGCAGCGTCCGATCCCCCACGATCTGGCCGGTTTCATGGCCCTTGCCGGCCACGACCAGCACGTCGCCCGGTCCGAGCTGGCCGACCGCGCTCTGAATCGCCTCGGACCGGTCGCCGATCTCCTCCGCGCCCGGCGCCGCGTCGAGGATCGCCCGGCGGATGGCGGCAGGATCCTCGGTGCGCGGGTTGTCATCGGTGACGATGACGCGGTCGGCGAGCCGCTGCGCGATGGCGCCCATCAGCGGTCGCTTGCCGCGGTCGCGGTCGCCCCCGCAGCCGAACACCACGATCAGCCGGCCCGACGCGAACGGACGCAGCGCGGCGAGCACGCTCTCCAGGGCCTCGGGCTTGTGGGCGTAGTCGACGAGGCAGAGTCCGCCCCGCGCCTCGCCGATCCGCTCCATGCGGCCGGGGACGCCGGTGAGATGGTCGAGGGCCGCGAACACGCCGTCGGGATCGGCGGCGCCCGCCGGCGTGGCCAGGGTGAGGCCGGCCGCGACAAGGGCGTTCTCGACCTGGAACTCCCCGACGAGGGGCAGGCGCAGGTCCCGGGCGCGGCCCTCGAACAGGAGGTGTACCGCCTGCGCGAAGCCCTCCGTCCGGACGGATTCGACGCGCAGATCCCGGCCGCCCCGCCCGACCGTGCGGACCGGACGTCCGGCGCCTTCGGCCACGGCGATCACCCGCTCGGCATAGGCGCCGTCGGCATTGACGATCGCCGGGCAGCCCGGCGGCAACAGGTCGGTGAACAGGCGCAGCTTGGCCGCGAGGTACTCCTCGATGCTCGCGTGGTAGTCGAGATGGTCCCGGCCGAGATTGGTGAAGCCCGCCGCGTCGAGTCGCACGCCGTCGAGGCGGCGCTGCTCGATCCCGTGGGAGGAGGCCTCCATGGCGAGGTCGGTGACGCCCTCGGCGGCGAGCCGCGCCAGCGTCCGGTGCAGCGTCACCGGGTCCGGAGTGGTCAGAGACCCGTATTGCGCGCCGCGGTTCGTGACGATCCCGACCGTGCCGAGGCTCGCGGCGTCCCGCCCGAGGCGCGCCAGGATCTGGCGTACGAAATCGGCCACCGAACTCTTGCCGGCGGTGCCGGTGACGGCCACCACGGTCCTGGGCTGCGCGCCCGCGAGGCGGGCGGCGGCCAGCGCCAGGGCGCGGCGCGCGTCGGCGACCGGGATCCAGGCGACCGCGTCGGGCAGGTCGGCGGGCCGCGTCCCCTCCCCGGCCACCGCGGCGGCGCCGCGCTGGGCCGCCTGGGCGGCGAAGCGGCGCCCGTCCGCCTTGGTGCCCGGCACGGCCACGAACACGGTGCCGGTGGCGACCTGGCGGCTGTCGGCCGTCAGGTCGGAGACCGTCAGGTCCCCGGCCGGACCGGCGGCCTCGGGGAAGAGGTCGGCGAGCCGCATGCTCATGCCGCCACCATCACGGGCCGCCGAGCTGGTTGATGTGGTAGGCGTTGAGCTTGACCATCTGCGGGAACGGCCTCACCGGCGGCTCGAATTGCGGCGGCAGGCCCAGGATCGGCGCCACGCGCTCGATCACCTTGCCGGTGACCACGCCGGAATTCCAGGCCGCCGTGGCGTAGCCGCCTGACTCGGGCAGGCCCTGCGGCTCGTCCATGATGGTGACGAACAGGTACTTCGGGTCGTTCATCGGCGCCGCCGCCATGAAGGTCGTGAACAGGCGGTTGTGAATGTAGCGGCCGCCGATCACCTTCTCGGCCGTGCCGGTCTTGCCGCCGACGAAGTAGTACGGGATCGCCGCCTTCTTGGCCGAGCCCTCGGAGGCGTTGAGGCGCATGATGTAGCGCATCGCCTCGGAGGTCTGGGCCGACAGGACATGCGTGCTGCGGGCCTTGTCGTCGGGATTGGCCTTCAGGAAGGTCGGGGTGATCAGGTCGCCGCCGTTGGCGATGGCCGCCACCGCCATCGCCGCCTGGATCGGCGCCACAGCGATGCCGTGTCCGAACGCGATGGTGATGGTGTTGATCTCGGTCCAGCGGGACGGGACGATCGGCGCCGCGCTCTCCGGAAGCTCGGTGCGCAGCCGGTCGAGCAGGCCCATCTTCTTCAGGAAGGCCTTGTGGCCGGGCACGCCCACGCCCAACGCCATCTTGGCCGAGCCGATGTTCGACGAATGCGTGAACACCTCCGGCATGGTGATGACCCGGTTGGTGCCGTGGTACTCGTGGATCTTCTGCCGGCCCCAGTTCAGCACGCCGCCGCGGGTGTCGAAGGTCGAGTTGACGTTGTACTTGCCGGAATCGAGCGCCATGGCCAGCGTCATCGCCTTGAAGGTCGAGCCCATCTCGTAGACGCCGACATTCATGCGGTTGATGCGGTCGGGCGACAGCGCGTCCTTCGGATCGTTCGGGTCGAAATCCGGCATGGAGACCAGGGCGATGACCTCGCCGGTCTTCACGTCGAGGATCATCGAGGCGCCGGCCTTGGCCTTGAAGTGATCGATGCCCCAGGCCAGCTCGTCGCGCACGGCGAATTGCGCGCGCAGGTCGAGGGACAACTGCACGGGCTTCAGGTCGGCCTGCTTGTTGATCAGCCCGAAGCTGTTGAGCGCCTGAAGGCCGGTGGAATCGATGTACTTCTCCATGCCGGCAATGCCGACGCCGTCGAGGTTCGTCGCGCCCAGGATGTGGGCGGCGGCGACGCCGTTCGGATAGACCCGCTTGTGGTCGGGCAGGAAGCCGATGCCGGGAATGCCGAGCCGGTGGACCTCGGCCTGCTGCTTCGGGGTCAGCTCGCGCTTCACCCAAACGAAGCCCGCGCCCTTCTTGTCCTTGCGCTGGGTGAGCTTGGCGCGCAGCTCGGAAGCGTTGAGCTCCGGCAGGACCGCGGTGAGCAGCTCCACCGCCTCGTCCTTGTCGTAGATGTTGCCGGGCTCGGCGAAGACCGAGACCGTGCGGATGTCGGTGGCCAGGATCTCGCCGTTGCGGTCGACGATGTCGGGCCGGAAGGCGGTCGAGGACGCGGCGGCGACCCGGTGCTCCTGGCTGGGCGGCTCCCCGAAGATCGCCATCATCAGGAGCTTGGTGGAGATCGTCCCGAAGACGCCCACGAAGACGAGGCCGACCAGCGCGACCCGCATGTGCGAGCGCTCGATGGCCAGCCGGAACATGCTGCGCAGGAACGCCTTGGCGCGCTCGGCAGGCGGCACCGGCGCGCGGGCCTCCTCCTCTAGGAGACGCGGCGCGCCCGCGGCATGCGCGAGCGCGGCGGCCTCGAGAAGCGCGGCCTCGTGGTCGGCGACGGCGGGTTCGACCGCCGGGTCTAGGGTCTGGTCGGCGTCATCGGACACGGGAGACTACCTCGAAGCCGTCGTCGGGGTGCGGGTCGTGGTCACGGTGCGGGTGATCGAGCCGGTGGTGCGCGGCTCGATCGCGCCCTTGTCCTTGGGCGTCGCTGTGGCGGCGAGCAGGCGGCCGATCTCGTCGCCGCGCTCCGGCCGGGCGGGCAGGTCGGAGAGACGCGCGAGGTGGCTGGTGCCGATCGGCTCCAGGGCGAGGTGCTTGTCCACGGCCGCTTGGAGGCGATCGGGCCGGGTGAGCAGCTGCCACTCGGCCCGGAGCACGGCGATGGCCTGCCGCTCCTTGTGCAGGGCCGTCTGGAGCTTCGACACCTGGCCGCCCTGATAGAGCGTGTCGTATTTGATCGAGTAGGCGTAGATCGCCGACGCGACGAGGCCGGCCACGGCCAGGAGATTCAGCAGGCGGATCATCGGCGATGGCCCCCGCGGGCGGTATCCGGCAGGCTCGCCAGGGCGGTCAGCGCCGCCAGCGGCTCCGGGACGTCGGATTCGGTGCGCTCGGCGGCCCGGAGCTTGGCCGAGCGCGCGCGCGGGTTGCGGGCGGTCTCGGCGTCGCCCGGCAGGACCGGACCCTTCGTCACGAGACGGAAGCTTCGGACGGTCTCGACCGGACCTCCGGGCAGATGGCGTGAGCCATGCGCGGAGCGGCCGCTCCGCGCGGCGAAGAACTGCTTGACGATCCGATCCTCGAGCGAGTGGAACGTCACCACCGCGAGCCGGCCGCCGGGCCTCAGGGCGCGCTCGGCGGCATGCAGGGCGCGGACCAGTTCGCCGAGTTCATCGTTCACGGCGATGCGCAGGCCCTGGAAGGTCCGCGTCGCCGGGTGGATGTGGCTGCCGGGCTCCACCCGCACGACGCCGGCCACCAGCTCGGCGAGCTGGGCGGTGGTCTCGATCCGTCCGCGGCGGCGGGCTTCCAGGATGGTCCGCGCCACCGCGCGCGAGCGCCGCTCCTCGCCAAAATGGTAGATGATGTCGGCCAGCACGGTCTCGTCGGCCTCGTTCACGAGGTCCGCGGCGCTCGTGCCGGCGTTGCCCATGCGCATGTCGAGGGGGCCGTCGTTGCGGAACGAGAAGCCGCGCTCCGGTGCGTCGAGCTGCATCGACGAGACGCCGATATCGAGGACCACCCGGTCGACCTGCCCGATGCCCGCGTCGGCCAGGAGGGTGTCCAGGTCGCCGAACCGGCCGGCCAGCAGATGCAGGCGTCCTGCGGCCTCCGCGACCAGCCTCCTGACCGGCCGCGATCGCCGTGGGGTCGCGGTCGATCGCCACCACCTGCAGGGCCGGGTCCGCCGCCAGCAAGGCGCGCGTGTAGCCGCCGGCGCCGAAGGTGCCGTCGACCGCGACACCGCCGGCGGTGTCCAGCGCGGCGACGACCTCCTCCAGGAGGACGGGCAGATGCGGCTGGGCGGGCGCTTCGGGGGCGTTCCCGTGCCGGGTCGCGCGCTCGGGTGATGGGCGACGCCGGATCATGGACGCCTCGCCGAGGCGGTGCGGCGCCGGTCGGAATGGCGGGCGGATTGTCGGCGCGCCCCGGAAATCCGGTCGCGGATGCGGCTCGTGCGTCTCATGGTGCCCTGTGCCGGACCGCGCGAGCGCGGCGCGCGTGACGGGAACGGCACCGGATGCTGAGCGCGCAACACGCCGCGCACGGACGGAACCTGCACTGAGGCAGGGTGCGCCCGGCGATCCGATACACGCCGTTGACGGGAGGATGCCGGGTATCATGGGCCTCGGAGGATCGTCAACGCACGAGCGTGGCGCTGCCGCGCGGACCGATCTGACCCCGGCAAGGTTAACCGAAGGTTTTGCCGCGCCGGAATCTTCAGGTGGCCGCGCAGCTCCCCGCGCCCTGCGTGTCGCCGCTAAGGCTTTGATCGGGATAGGCTTATCGGGTGGTGGATCAGCCGGCCTATAAGCCGGGTTCTGTAGGGCCGGCGCGCACGCGCGCCGACGTGGCGGCCATTCCTCTGGGACGGTCGTTACCGACCGCCTCGAGCAACCAACCCGGACGACTGGCCTGGAGAGCAGGCCTGCCCCTCTCGCGAAGGGCGCGCCGCCCCTATTCGGTCTTGCTCCCGGTGGGGTTTGCCATGCCGTCCGCGTTGCCGCGTCCGCGGTGCGCTCTTACCGCACCCTTTCACCCTGACCCCGGACGCATCCGGGGCGGTCTGCTTTCTGTGGCACTGTCCCTGGGGTCGCCCCCGCCGGACGTTATCCGGCACCGTCTCTCCATGGAGCCCGGACTTTCCTCCCCGGACGCTGACGCGTCCGGAGCGGCCGCCCGGCCGGCTGATCCGCGGGCAGATGCGCCCGCCGGGCCGTCCGGGTCAAGGGCGCGGACCGGCTACCAGGTGCCCGTGTTCTCCATGGTGGTCCACGGCTCCTGCGGCTCCTTGGCGCCGCCCTTCTGCAGGATCTCGATGGAGATGCCGTCCGGCGACTTCACGAAGGCCATGTAGCCGTCGCGCGGTGGCCGGTTGATGGTGATGCCCTTCTCCTGAAGGCGCGTGCAGAAGGCGTAGATGTCGTCCACCTGATAGGCGAGATGGCCGAAGTTGCGGCCGCCCGTGTAGGTCTCGGGGTCCCAATTGTAGGTGAGTTCGACGAGGGGCGATCTCGTCGCCGTCGCGCGATCGACGTCGCCGGGCGCGGCCAAGAACACGAGGGTGAAGCGGCCCTTCTCGTTCTCGACGCGGCGGACTTCCTTCAGTCCGAACGCGTCGACGTAGAAGGCCAGGGCGCGGTCGAGATCGGCGACCCGAACCATGGTGTGCAGGTATTCCATAATGGCGATATCCTATTGATATTTTGACGTTTTTGTCAGATCTGGCAAGAATCTGATACCAACTCGCTTGCAGGGCGTCCGGCTTCCGCGACTGAAGGATCGCCGCGGTAGCTAGCGTTCGATTGGGCGGCGAGTAGGCCACATACGAGCCTCGGCATCGTCCGAGGCTCCCGCCTTGAACCTTTTGGCAGGCGTGCGGGCGGCCGCTGCCACCAGGTCATCGTCTCCCCGGACCTCGGCTCACCGCATCAGACACGTAGGATCTCCGCCTCAAGTCCCGGGCGGTCCGGCCGGTTGCGCAGCCGAAGGCTCAGCCCGCTCCGGCGCGACGCCATCTCGGCGATGGCAAGGCCGAGACCACTCCCCGTCGCGCTCTTGTGGCGGCCCCGGAAGAACCGCGTCGTGACGTGGGGCAGCTCCTCGGCGGGAATCCCCGGCCCCTCGTCGCGCACGACGACGCCCTCGCCCCCGGACGCGCGCACCATTCCACCGTGCCGGCTTCCATGTGCTGCACGGCGTTCTCGTGCAGGTTGCGGACTGCCAGACGCAGGCTCTCCGGATCGGCCCGCAGGATGTAGCCGCGCAGGCGCGGATCGATCAGGGTACGGATTCTCGGGGGCATCCGCATTCCGTCCACGGTCTCGGCCACGAGCGCGCCCATATCGACCTCGGCCAGGGACGGCATCGCGCCGGCGGCGTCGAGACGGGCGGCGTCGAGCAGTTGGCGCACGAGGCGCGTGGTGCGGTCCACGGCCGCCAGGATCTGACGGAGCGCCGCCTTCGCCACCTCCGGGTCGTTGGCGGCCATGGCGACCTGGGCCTGGGTCTTCAGCCCGGCGAGGGGCGTGCGCAACTCGTGCGCGGCGAACGCCGTCACCTCCCGCTCGTGCCTGCGCGCCGCCTCGACCTTGAGGAAGAGTCCGTTGAGGGCGTCGGCCAGCGGACGGACCTCGACGGGCGCCCGACCCGCGTCGATGGCGCTCATATCGTCGGCGTCGCGGCCTCCGAGATCGCGGGCCATCAGGCGCAGGGGGCGCAGGCCCCGCCCGAGGCTCGCCCAGATCAGCATCCCGAGGAGCGGCACGACGAGGAGCGCGGGCGTGACGAGGCCCATGATGAGATCGGTGACGAGGCGCTCGCGCAGGCCCAGGCGGTCGCCGACCATCACGCGAACGCCCTTGTCGGCGTCCTCTACCGTGAATACCCGCCACGTCTCGCCATCGACCTCGCGCTCCGAGAAGCCGGCCGGCGCATCGGTCAGGCGCCGTTCCGGAGCCCCGCTCGACCGGGCGACCATGCGGCCGTCGAGGGACCAGATCTGGCAGGAGAGCTGTCGCTCGTAAGCCGTCGGCGCCGGGAAGGTGGACGGTGTCCCGTCGGAGGCCGTGCCGCCGACCGCGCCCACCAGGGAGCCGACCATGCGCGCGGCTTCCTGCAGGCGGGTGTCGAGGACCCGCTCCACCTCGTGCTTGGAGCTGAGATAGATCCAGGCGACCGCGCTGAGCCAGATGAGGCCGGTCGCGAGGACCAGGATGGCGAAGAGCCTGACGCGCAGGGACCTCATGCGGGCGCCCTCATCCGGTAGCCGACGCCGCGCACCGTCTCGATGGCGTGCTTGCCGATCTTGGCGCGCAGGTTGTGCACGTGGACCTCGACGGCATTGCTCTCGACCTCTTCCTGCCAACCGTAGAGGCGCTCCTCCAGCTCGGCCTTCGAGCGGAGCACGTCCGGGCGTTCCATCAGCGCCGCCAGGACCATGAACTCGCGCCGGGACACGCCGACCGGCACGCCGTCCACCGTGACGGCGAGGCTCCCGGGGTCGAGCCGGATACCGCCGTGCTCCAACAGGGCGGCGGCCCGGCCCGAGGCCCTGCGGACGACGGCGCGGATGCGGGCCGAGAGTTCGTCTAGGTCAAAAGGCTTGCCAAGGTAGTCGTCGGCCCCGCCGTCGAGCCCGGCGATCCGGTCGGCCACCGCGTCGCGCGCCGTGAGCAGGACGACGGGCGTCCGGTCCTTCCGGCGGCGCAGGCCACGCAGCACGTCGAGACCGGAGCCGTCGGGGAGCATCAGGTCGAGGACGATGGCCGAGAACGCGCTCGTGGCGATGGCCGCCTCGGCGTCGGCGCAGGTCGCGACGCAGTCAACGGTCGCCCCGCCAAGGCCAAGCCCCGCCCTGAGCCCGTCCGAGAGGATGGGATCGTCCTCGACGACGAGGATGCGCATGCGTGTCTCCCCTGACTGCCCCTCATCCTCCGGGCCTGGCTTAAGCCTGGCTTAAGCTGCGCTTCGGACCCGCGGCGGGCCGATCCGAGCCCGGACCCCGCCCATGCCGAAATTGCTCGTCCACCTCATCCTCGCCGCCCTGGTCTGGGCGGGCACCGCGCCGTGGTCGCCGGGGTGGTCGCAGGATGGCGCCGCGCCACAGGTGCCCTTCACCCTCGTCGCCACCCGCGACGCGAACCTCGCCCTGCACCTGCGCTGGACCATCGTCCGCGGCACCTATCTCTACCGCGACAGAATCCGCGCCGAGGCCGGAGCCGGCGCGGAGCTTCCCGTCAGCACGCCACCGGCGGAGACCAAGGACGATCCGAACTTCGGGCCGACCGAGGTCTACCACGACTCGATCGAGGCCATCGTGCCCGGCACGGCGCTGGCCGGCCTGCGGGAGGTCCGGGTGACCTACCAGGGCTGCGCCGAGCGGGGCATCTGCTACCCGCCGGTGACGACGCGGCTGGATCTCACCGCCCTGGCAAGCGCCGATGCACCCTCAGGCGGCGACGCCGTCCGTGCCGCCGAGCCTCCCGGCGCGATGGCCACGACGGCCCCAGGCCCGGCCGTCTTTCCCGCCGGACCTGCCCTCTTCCTCGTCGGCAACCTGATCGGCGTCCTGATGGGGATGTTCGGGCTCGGCCTCCTCTTGGCGTTCACTCCCTGCGTGCTCCCTATGGTGCCGATCCTGTCGGGCATGCTGGTCCGCTCCGGCCAAGAGCTCACGCCAGGGCGGGGGCTCGTATTGTCGGGGAGCTACGTCCTCGCCATGGCTGTGGCCTATGCCAGCCTCGGCGTCGCGGCGGCCTGGCTGGGTCGCAACCTGCAGGTCGTCCTCCAGACCCCGCTCGCCCTCGGCCTGATGGCCGCCGCCTTCGCCGCGCTTGCCCTCTCGATGTTCGGCCTGTTCGACCTGCA
Source organism: Methylobacterium phyllosphaerae (assembly GCA_050632685.1). Lineage (GTDB taxonomy): Bacteria > Pseudomonadota > Alphaproteobacteria > Rhizobiales > Beijerinckiaceae > Methylobacterium > Methylobacterium phyllosphaerae_A. Next base: position 3,008,896 of record JBOEFT010000001.1, on the reverse strand, counting down.
GGCGCCGCGCTGGTGGCGAGACAGGTTCGGTGCAGCCCCGGCGGCGGAGGGAGGATCGGTCGTGGGCGCCGCGCTCCTCGGCTTCAGCTCGGCGCTCGTCGTCGGGCCTTGCGTGACGCCTCCGCTCGCGGCCGCGCTCCTGTATGTCGCCCAGACGGGAGATGTCCTGCGCGGCACGCTGGCCCTCTTCGCCCTCGGCCTCGGGATGGGTGCGCCGCTGGTGCTCGTTGGCACGTTCGGCGCCGGCATCCTGCCGCGGTCCGGCCCGTGGCTGGTACGGGCGAAACAGGCGTTCGGCTTCGTCTTCCTCGTGCTGGCGGCGTCGCTCGTGACCCGCCTGATGCCGGACGGGATGGCACTTCTGATCTGGGCCGCGCTCGCCATCGGCTTCGGACTGGGGCTCGCGGCGATGGCTACGAACGGCCGGTCGTCACGCGCTGGACGGGCGGCCGGCATGGTAGCCGTCGCCTATGGCGGCCTCCTCCTGTTCGGAGCCGCCACGGGCGCGGACGACCCGCTCCGGCCACTCGCCGGCATCGTCACCTCGCAAGCGGATCGCGGTGCCGAAGCCCACACGGTCTCCTCGCTCACTGCCTTCGAGGCTGCCCTCCGGACTGTCCGCGCCCAGGGCAAGCCCGTGCTCGTCGAGTTCGCCGCCGACTGGTGCACCGTCTGCAAGACCAACGAGCGGACTGTCCTGGCGGATGCCGGCATCCGGGCGAGGCTCAAGGCGGTCTCGGTCATCCACGCCGACGTCACCCGTGACGACGCCGGCACCCGCGCGCTGATGCGGCGCTTCGCGGTCGTCGGCCCGCCGACGCTCATCCTGATGCGACCCGACGGCGGCGAGGTCCGGGAGGCCCGCACCGAGGGGGAGCTCACGATCGAGGACCTGACGCGCCGCCTCGCCCTCGTCGGCGCCTGAGCCATCCCCTCAAACAAACCCACGGAGACCGACATGGACCGCAGGACCCTGCTCGCCCTTCTGCCCGCCGCCGCGCTCGCGCGGCTGGGCACCGGCCCCGCCCGCGCCGAGGGCATCGACGCCAATGCCATCCTCAACGACCCGGAGGCACCGGTCTCGGGCAACCCGAAGGGCGACCTGACCGTCGTCGCCTTCCTCGATTACAACTGCCCCTTCTGCAAGAAGGCCGAGCCCGACCTGCTCCGGCTGGTGAAGTCGGACGGGCACATCCGCCTCGTCCACAAGGACTGGCCGATCCTCGGCGACGCCTCCGTCTACGGCGCCCAGCTCGCCCTCGCGGCACGGTACCAGGGCCGCTACGACGACGTGCATCGCGCCCTCATGGGCATCCCCGGTCGCAAGATCCCGAAGGAGCGGATGCTGGAGGCGGTGTCCGCCTCCGGCGTCGACATGGCCCGGCTGGACGCGGACCGGACGTCCCACCAGGGCGAGATCGCCGCGCTGCTCCAGCGCAACCTCGATCAGGCGGACGCCCTCGGCCTGCAGGGGACGCCGGTCTTCCTCATCGGCCCGCTGAAGGTGGCGGCGGCCCTCGACTACGACGGCTTCAGGCAGGCGGTCGCCCAGGCGCGCGCCAAGGGTCGCTCGTGATGCGGCGGATCCTGCGCTTTCCGATCCTCCTCGCGCTCGCCTCGGCGCTCGGGGCCTGCTCGGCCTCGATGGGCGCCTCCGGACCGGTCGCGGAGGCGGGGCCGCGCCTGCCGGCGGATGTCGTCCGCCGCTATGCGGCCATCACGGACGAGCCGTTCCCGGTTGATGCGGTCGAGCCGCGCGACCTCAAGGCCCGCAACGTCCGTCAGGTCGTCGACGATCCGACCCAGCAGCCGCCCGGCACCCTCGTGGTCGACCCTTACAGGCGCTTCCTTTACCTCGTCATGGAGGGCGGCAAGGCGATGCGCTACGGGGTCGGGGTGGGCAAGGCCGGCTTCGAGTTCACCGGCGAGGCCACGATCGCGCGGAAGGCGTCCTGGCCGCGCTGGACGCCGACCCCCGACATGCTTCGGCGTGACCCGGAGCGGAACGGACGCTGGGCCGGCGGCATGCCCGGAGGCGCGCGGAATCCCCTCGGTGCCCGCGCGCTGTACCTGTTCAAGGACGGCAAGGACACGCTCTACCGCATCCACGGCACGACGGAGCCGTGGAGCATCGGCGAGGCCGTGTCCTCGGGTTGCATCCGCATGCTGAACCAGGACGTCATCGACCTGCACCGGCGCGTGCCTGTCGGCGCGAAGGTCGTGGTTCTCGGGTCGAGGGGGACCGCCGACGCCGCGCAGCCTGTGGCGCCGGAGACGACGGGCAGCCTCGGCGACGGCGCCTTGGCGGGACCGGTCACGACCGACGGCCCGGACCCTGCCGGCCTCGACACCCGGTTCCGCAGCGCCTCCGAGGCGCTTGCTTCCCAGAGAGACGACGGAGAATTCGAAGATGGCGGCCTTTAGGAGCCTGATGCTCGCGATCGTCTTCGTGAGCCTGGGCATCGGAGCGGCTCGCGCCGGCACGGACGCGCCGGCCGGATACTACGCCGACCAGAAGGTGGTCTACCACAACGGCGGAGGCGGTCCCGAGGCCGCGGCCTACTTCAAGCGCCTGCTCGGCAACCTGCGCAACCACGTCGAAGCCGTGGGCAAGGCGCATGTCGAAATCCGCGTGGTGAGCCTGGGCGACGGGGTCGCGCTCTTCCAGTCGGCCGCGAACGATGAGGGGCTTTCCACCCGCATCGACGCCCTCAAGGCGATGGGTGTCCGGTTCCTCGTCTGCGCCAACACCCTGCGCGAACGGAAGATCGACCGCAGGACCCTGTACGGCGTCGTCGAGGATGACGTCGTGCCGAGCGGCGTCGCCGAACTGGCGCGGCTGCAAGGGATGGGATTCGCCTACATCCACCCCTAACCCGGCTGAAGGCGCGACCTCACCTCGGCCGATCGCGACGCCGCGTTGGTGCGCTGCCGCACGCGACCCAGGGCCGATCGTTCGCCGGCTCGACGCTGCGCTTGTCAAAACATTAGAATATACTAATTCAGTGTCGTCTAATGTTAGTTGGTGCGGGGAAGCGCTTCCGCGGCCGAGCCGGGCACTGCCCGGACCGGAACTCCGGGCAGATCCAGATGAATGATTTCACCCCAGTCAGCGTCCTCCCCGGCGAAATGATGATCGACGCGTCGGCCTCACTGCTGCTGGTCCGCCTAGCGCCATCAGCCGTGCTGGGAGCCGACGCATGATGCCCGGCCCCATCACATCCGCCTCGCCGCCGGCTCGGGCGGGATCGTGGGCGTCATCCTTGGCCTCGTCGGCGGCGGCGGCTCGATCCTGGCGGTCCCGCTCCTGACCTACGTGGTCGGCGTGTCCTCTCCCCACGTCGCCATCGGGACGAGCGCCCTGGCGGTCTCGGTCAGCGCAGCCGGCAACCTCGTTCCGCAGTGGCGGGCCGGGACCGTGAAATGGCGCTGCGCGGCGGCGTTCTCGCTCGCCGGAATCCTCGGCGCGCTCGCCGGCTCGATCGCCGCCAAGGCTATCGATGGGCGGAGCCTGCTCGCCCTGTTCGGAGTCGTGATGCTCGTGGTCGGCGGCCTGATGCTGCGCAGGCGGCGCGGGGACGGCGACCCGGACGTGCGCCTGACCTGGGCGAGTGCCCCGATGCTCCTGCCCTGGCTCCTCGGCATCGGCCTCGCGGTCGGCCTGTTCTCCGGTTTCTTCGGCATCGGCGGGGGATTCCTGATCGTGCCCGGCCTGATGCTGGCGACGTCCATGCCGCTGCCCGTGGCCATCGGCACCTCCCTGGTGGCGGTCAGCGCCTTCGGGGCGGCGACCGCCGCGAGCTACGCCGCCTCCGGCCTGATCGACTGGCCGCTGGCCGGCCTGTTCATCCTGGGCGGCGTGCTCGGGGGCCTCGCCGGTTCGAGGCTCGGCCAGCACCTCGCCGGGCGCAAGCGCGCCCTGACCGTCACCTTCGCCGTCCTTGTCATCCTGGTCGGCCTGTACGTCGTCGCCCGCGGGACCCTGCCGCTCTTCGGCGCGGACGCCTGACCCCGGAAAGGAGGAGATCCATGTCGGACCAGACCGCCGGAGACCTGCACGGCCGCCCCATCGTGGCCGGATTTTACGACGCGCCGACGGGCAGCATCCAGTACATCGTCGCGGACCTAGAGACGAAGCGCTGCGCGATCATCGACCCGGTCCTCGACTTCGACCCGAAGTCCGGTGCGACCGCGACCCGCTCCGCCGACGCCCTGCTCGCGCATATCGGGGGGGAAGGCTACGCGCTGGAGTGGATCCTCGACACGCACCCGCATGCCGACCACTTCTCGGCAGCCGGCTACCTCCACGACAGGACGGGCGTCCCGACCGCCATCGGCGAGAAGGTCGTCGCGGTGCAGAAGCTCTGGAAGGCGCTCTACAACCTGCCCGACACGTTCCGGACGGACGGGTCGCAATGGTCGCGCCTCTTCGGCGACGGCGAGCGCTTCCGGATCGGCAACCTCGACGCCGCGGTGATGTTCACGCCGGGCCACACCCTGGCCTCCATCGCCTACCGGGTCGGCGACGCCGCCTTCGTCCACGACACCCTGTTCATGCCCGACAGCGGCTCGGCGCGGGCCGACTTTCCCGGCGGCGACGCCCACGCGCTGTGGCGCAGCATCCGGCGGATCATGGCGCTGCCGGACGACACGCGACTCTTCACCGGGCACGACTACCGCCCCGGTGGTCGGGCGGCGGCCTGGGAGAGCACCGTCGCCCGGCAGCGGGCAGAGAACCCGCACGTGGTAGAGACCCCGACCGAGGCGGCGTTCGTGCGGATGCGCGAGGCGCGCGACCGCGAATTGCCGATGCCGAAGCTCATCCTGCATGCCCTGCAGGTGAACATCCGCGGCGGGCGCCTGCCCGAGCCCGAGGCGAACGGCCGCCGCTATCTGAAGATCCCGCTGGACGCCCTCGACGGTGCGGCTTGGGGTGAATGACGGAGGTGACCATGACCAGCGCGAAGGACCTGGTGGCGCAGGCCAACCGGGAGGTGGAGACCCTGTCGGCCGAGGAGGCGCTCGCCCGTCTCGGACAGCCGGGCACGGTGTTCGTCGACGTGCGCGAGGGCGAGGAGCTGGCCAAGACCGGCAGGATCGCCGGCGCCGTCCACGTGCCCCGCGGCGTCCTGGAGTTCCAGGCCGACCCTGCGAGCCCGTCCCACAAGGCCGAACTCGGGAGCGGCAGGCGTCTCGTTCTCTACTGCGCGTCAGGCAACCGCTCGGCCCTGTCCGCCAAGGCGCTCAACGACATGGGCCTCGGACCGGTCGCCCATGTCGCCGGCGGCTTCCCGGCTCTGGAGAAAGCCGGCGCCGCCGTCGATCCCGCCTGCTGATCGGGCGATGCGACGGGATCCGCCCTCTGCAGGGTCGGCACCGTCAAGTGCCGGGCGCGCCGCGCACGGCGCCAACGTGTCGCTAGCCCGACACCGAAGGCCCGGTCGCTCCGCGTCTGGGGACTCTGCCGTCTCCAGCCGGTCGTTTGACAAGACCTTTCAAGGGTGAACGAACCTGAGCCGATGTTGGACATCCTGCCTGCACATCTCCTCCGGGCGGCGCTCGGCCTCGCCTTGGGAGCGGTGCTCGGGATGGTCGCACGGCGGGGCCGGTTCTGCACGCTCGGCGCCATCGAGGATGCCGTCTACGCGCGCGACACCCGCCGTGCGCGGGCATGGCTGCTGGCGACCGGCATCGCCATCCTCGGCACGCAGCTTCTGGAAACCGGCGGCAGCCTCGACCTTGCCCGGTCGATCTACACGGGGCCGCGCCTCGAATGGGGCGCGATGATCCTCGGCGGGGCGATGTTCGGCCTCGGCATGGCGCTTGTCGGCACCTGCAGCTTCGGCGCGCTGCTCCGGCTCGGCGGGGGAGACCTGCGCGCTCTCCTCGTCCTGCTCGTGCTCGGCCTCTCGGCCTACATGGCGATCAGCGGCGTGACCGCCCTCCTCCGCGTGACGATCACCGCGCCGCTGGGCCTCGATCTCGGCAGCCAGCGCCTCGGCGCGCTCCTGGGGCTCGGTCCGACCGGCCGCGTCGCCGTGAGCGTGGCCGCGGGCGTCGGCCTCTGTCTCGCGGCACTCACGAGCCGCGCCTTCCGAGACACGCGGCGGCTTCTGGTCGGCGCCGTCGTCATCGGGTTCGTCATCGTCGCCGGTTGGTGGACCAACGGAAGCGCGGGTTTCGACGAGTTCGAGACCCGGGCGGTCGGCTCCTTCAGCTTCGCACGGCCGGTCGGCGATACGCTGCTCTACGCCATGCTCGCGAGCGGCACGAAGATCGATTTCGGCGTGGCCTCGGTCCTCGGCGTCCTGCTGGGATCCTTCGCGTCGGCGCGCTACGCGGGCGAATTCCATTGGGAAGCGCCCGACGATGCCCGCGAGGTGAAGCGCCACCTGCTCGGCGCGTTCCTGATGGGCACCGGTGGCGTCACGGCGCTGGGCTGCACCATCGGACAGGGATTGAGCGGGCTGTCGACCCTCTCGGTCGGCTCGATGGTCGCCCTCGGCGGGATCCTCGTCGGAGCTCGCGCGGGTCTCTACTACCTCGTGGACCGGCACGCGTGAGAGGGTTGCGGAGGCTACGGCGTCCGTCCGTTGCAGAACGCGCGGTGCAGGGCGGCGATGATCTCGCGGACCTCGGGCCGGGCCAGCGCGTAGTAGATGTTCTTGCCGTCGCGGCGGGCCTCGACGAGATCGTCGGCCCGCAACCGCGCCAATTGCTGGGAGACTGCGGGCTGCCGCAGGTTCAGCAGCTGCTCCAGCTCCGAGACCGAGCGCTCGCCTTCGACCAGCAGGCAGAGGATGACCAGCCGCGCCTCGTGGCCGAGGGCCTTCAGCAGCTCGCTGGCATCGCGGGCATTGGCCAGCAACAGATCCAGGTCGAGGCTGCCCGGGGCCTCGACGTTCGTCACCGGTTGCGCCTGCTGGAACGGCATCATCTCACCCTTGTCCTCGCCGTCCGGAGCCCGTCACGGGGAAGCGGGCAGCCGTTCGAGCAAACGCTCGGCCCGCCCCCAGAAGAAATCCTCACCCGGATAGCCCTCGATCCGGTCGAGTTCGGACCCGTCTTCGACGAGGACGAATGTCGGTGTGTAGCGGATCGGACGCTTGAGCGTGAGTCCGGGAGGGATGCCTGCGTCGAGATCGACACGTCGCAACGGTGCCCGCTTCCCGACATCCGACTTCGGATAGATCGGCCCGATCTCCTTGTCCCATGCCTTGCACCATGGGCAGCCACGCCGCTCGAACTTCAGCAGTTCGGCGGCCTCGACGGAGCCGGGCCACAGGGCGAACCCCCACGCCGCCGCCATGACTGCGCGCCTCGTCTCCCGCATCGGCCTTCTCAAGTCCACGACCGTCCTTCGTGATATAGTAAAGATTGAATATGTTCGAGGGGGTAGCGGCAATGCGGCCGGGCCTTCGACCGTCCCCGGCGCCGGACCCCTCTCGTACCTCCTGCCCTGCACCTTGAGGCCAAAGCGGCGGCTCGATGTCATTCGCCCCGGATTGCCAACTGCCGGAAGATCGCATTACACATGCAGGAACTGGAATATTTGGAGGGGACGCCATGTCGACCCGGCGCCGGTTCCTGGCGGGTGCCCTCGCGCTCGGCCTACCCTCCCGGGCCGTGGCCCAGGCGATCCAGGGCGATGACGGCCTCTACCGGGAGCCCTGGTTCCTCGAGAGCTTCCTCGACCTGTCGGACGATCTCAAGGCGGCGCGGGAGCACGGCAAGCGTCTCGCCGTCCTCTGGGAGCTCAAGGGCTGCCCCTTCTGCAAGCAGATCCACCTCGTGAACTTCGCGGATCCTGTGACGAGCGCCTACATCCGCGAGCGTTTCGAGATCCTGCAGTTGAACTTCATCGGCGCGCGGGAGGTGACCGATTTCGACGGGCAGATCCTCTCCGAGAAGGGTTTCGCGGAGAAGTACGGCATTCGATCCACGCCGAGCATCCAGTTCTTCCCGACTGAGGATTCGGGGCTCGCGGGCAAGCCGCCTCAGCAGCGCGAGGTCCTGCGCCTGAGGGGCTACGTGGCGCCGGAGGCGTTCCGCAGGACCTTCACGTTCGTCGCCGAGCGTGCCTACGAGCGCACGAACCTGCAGGACTACCTACGCTCCCAGGAGACCGCGCAGCGGGGCTGACAGAGGGACCGGGATGACGGGGGACCTCGTTATTCCAGCTTGACTCGAAAGCGATCCGCGTCAAACTTGCAAAAATTCGCATATGTCGATGGGTCCGCCCGTCGACGGAGCGAGCGGCCCGAAACGACCGCACCCGCCGCAGAGACGGCGCACCGAGGAAACGCCAGATGCGCAGGCCGATCACCGCCTTCGCGCTCGCGGGGCTTTGCGTCCTCGCGACCGCCGCCGGAGCCGAGACGGCTTCGACCGGGCTCGCCCCGTTCGAGATCGTGTCCGTCGACGGCAGCGACGCGATCCCGGCGCCGCTCACCGACAGGCCGGGCGATGCTGCGGCGGGTGTCAAGATCATCGTGAATCGGCGCCAGGGCAATTGCCTCGGGTGCCATCAGATCTCTTCGCTCAAGGGCGAGTCCTTCCAAGGCGAGGTCGGCCCCGCCCTAGACGGCGTCGCCGGCCGTTGGGACGCGGCCCATCTGCGGATGATCGTCGTCAATCCGAAGCACGTCTTCACCGAGGCGACCGTGATGCCGGCCTTCTACCGGATCGATGGCCTCAACCGCGTGCGATCCGAATTCGAGGGCAAGCCGATCCTGACCGCGCAGCAGGTCGAGGACGTCGTCGCCTACCTCACGACCCTGAAGTGATCTCGCGAGCCCAAGGAGCCGCTTGCCATGACCTCTGTCTTGAATCGCCGCCAAGCCCTGGCCTTCGGCACCGGTGCCGTCGTGGCGACAGCCTTCGCGGTCCGCACCGGCCCGGCGCTGGCGGCGAAGCCCGCGACCGATGAGGCCATCAAGGCCTTCACCCGCGGCAAGGAGCCGGTGAAGGGCAAGGTCAAGCTCGAACTTCCCGAGATCGCCGAGAACGGCAACACGGTGCCGATGACGGTGAGCGTCGATGTACCGATGACCGCCGAGAGCTACGTTGAGGAAGTGATGATCGTCGCCGAGGGCAATCCGAACCCCGGCGTCATCAGCTTTCACTTCACGCCGTCGAGCGTCGCTGAGGCGAATACCCGGATCCGTCTCGCCGAGACCCAGAACGTCATTGCGGTCGCCCGCATGAACGACGGCTCGGTCTTCAGCGACGTCCGCCAGGTGAAGGTCACCATCGGCGGCTGCGGCGGCTGAACCACACGCGACAGCATCGAGCGAGGACGGGAGGACCACATGGCCGACGTGAAGCCGCGGATCAAACTGGACAAGAAGGAAATCGCCAAGGGCGGCATCATCGAGGTGAAGACGCTCGTCTCCCACACGATGGAATCCGGCCAGCGCAAGGACAAGGACGGGAAGACGATCCCGCGCAAGATCCTGAACAAGTTCACCTGCGATCTGAACGGCAAGACGATCTTCAGCGCCGATCTGGAGAGCGCGGTCTCCGCCAACCCCTACTTCCAGTTCAAGATCAGGCCCGCAGAATCCGGCACGCTGACCTTCACCTGGATCGACGACGACGGCTCGAAGATCCAGGCCACCGAGCAGATCAAGGTCGCCTGACGCGCGCCCGGGGCCGCTTGCCCCGGAGCGCCTCCCCGCCGCGCCGGAGCCCTCACAATGGTCCGCCTCACGCCCCTCGCCTTCACCGCGTTCGCGCTCGTCGCGCTGGCCGCCGCGCCGCGCGCGCAGGACATGGCCGCCGCGAAGGAGGCCTCCGAGCGCCCGGCGTGGCAGCCGCACGGCCTGAAGCCCCAGAGCCCGGATTCCCCGTTCGAGACAGTCGTCTCCGGCCTGTATTTCCGCTCCAAGGAAACGCAGGACATGCAGGCCGACGATTTCAACAATCCGGGCTTCCTCGCCGTCGAGCAGGGCGAGGATCTCTGGTCGAAGGTCGACGGCGCGGCGGGCAAGTCCTGCGCGGGTTGCCACAACGAGGCGGCGACCGCGATGAAGGGCGTCGCGGCGGCCTATCCGAAGTGGAACGAGAAGCTCGGCAAGCCGGTCAATCTGGAGCAGCGGATCAACATCTGCCGCAGCGGGGCCCTGAAGGCCGAGCCCTGGGCCTTCGGCTCGCCCGAACTCACGGCCATGACCACCTATATCCGCAACCAGTCCCGCGGGATGCCCGTCGCCGTGAAGGTCGACGGGCCGATGACGCCCTGGTTCGAGCGCGGCAAGTCGCTCTACTACCAGCGGAACGGCCAGCTCGATCTCGCCTGCGCGAGCTGCCACGAGAAGAACCACGGGAAGTACCTCCGGGCCGACTTCCTCAGCCAGGGGCAGAGCAACGGCTTCCCCGTCTACCGCCTGCGCGACCAGCGGCTCGTGCCGCTCCACGAGCGCATGGAGGGCTGCATGCAGGACGTCCGGGCCACGCCGTTCAAGCCCTCTCCGACGAGTTCCTCGCCCTGGAGACCTACGCCGCGTGGCGCGGCCTCGGCCTTCCGGTCGAGACGCCCGCCGTGCGCAACTGAGGGTCGGATCGTCCCATGACCTCACGCCGCGACTTCCTGCAGATCGCCGCCGCCACCGCGGCGCTGGTGCCGACGGGCTGGACCCGCGCCTTCGCCCAGCAGCGCCTGACCCAGGACGACCTCCTGGCCTTCGAGCCGATGGGCAACGTCACCCTGGTCCACCTGACCGACATCCACGCGCAGTTGCAGCCCGTGCTGTTTCGCGAGCCCTCGACCAATCTCGGCGTGGGCGAGGCGCGAGGTCAGGTCCCCACGTCACGGGACGCGCCTTTCTCGACCTCTACGGCATCCCCGGCGCCGCGCCGCTGGCCTACGCGCTCACGCCGGAGGACTACGTCGCGCTGGCCCGCAGCTACGGCCGGATGGGCGGCCTCGACCGGATCGCCACGGTGCTCGACGCGATCCGCGCCGAGCGCGGCGACAAGGTGCTGTTCCTGGACGGCGGCGACACTTGGCAGAACAGCTACACCGCGATGGTGAGCAAGGGCCAGGACATGGTCGACTGCATGGCGCTGCTGAAGCCCGACGCCATGACTGGCCACTGGGAGTTCACCCTCGGCACCGAGCGGGTCAAGGAGATCGTGGACGGGCTCGGCTGCCCGTTCCTGGGCCAGAACGTCCGCGACGCCGAGTGGAACGAGCCGGCCTTCGAGGCCACGAAGATCTTCGAGCGCGGCGGCGCGAAGGTTGCGGTGATCGGGCAGGCCTTCCCCTACACGCCCATCGCCAACCCGCGCTGGATGATCCCCGACTGGTCCTTCGGCATCCGCGAGGAGGACGTGCAGGCGAGCGTCGACAAGGCCCGCAAGGACGGCGCCGACCTCGTCGTGCTGCTCTCCCACAACGGCTTCGACGTGGACCGCAAGCTCGCCGCGCGGGTGAAGGGGATCGACGTCGTCCTCACCGGCCACACGCACGATGCACTGCCGCAGGCGGTGAAGGTCGGCAGCACCCTGCTCATCGCTTCGGGCAGCCACGGCAAGTTCATCACCCGCGTCGATCTCGACGTGCGGGACGGCGCCGTGAAGGGCTACCGCTCGAAGCTCATCCCGATCTTCTCCGACGTCATCGCCCCCCATCAGGCGATGGCGGCCAAGATCCAGGCGATCCGCGCGCCCCACGCGGCCATGCTGGGCGAGGAACTCGGCCGGACGGAGGCCCTGCTCTATCGGCGCGGCAACTTCAACGGCACGCTCGACGACATGATCTGCGACGCGCTCCTCTCCGAGCGCGAGGCCGAGATCGCCCTCTCGCCCGGCTTCCGCTGGGGCACGACTCTCCTGCCCGGCCAGCCGATCACCCGCGAGGACGTCTACAACGCCACCGCCATCACCTACCCGGCGGCCTACCGCATGCCCATGACCGGCGCCCGCCTCAAGGAGGTGCTGGAGGACGTGGCAGACAACCTCTTCAACGCGGACCCGTACTACCAGCAGGGTGGCGACATGGTGCGGGTGGGCGGCGTGTCCTACGCCATCGACGTCGCCCGTCCGGCCGGCAGCCGCATCTCAGACCTCACCCTCCTGCGCACCGGCAAGCCCGTCGAGGCCGGCACCAGCTACACCGTGGCGGGCTGGGCGAGTGTCAACGAGGGCACCGAGGGTCCGCCGATCTGGGACGTCGTCGCCGCGCACATCAAGGCCAAGGGCACGGTGAACCCGACGCCCGCGCAGGTCACGGTCCGTGGCGCCTAGTCGTCCCTAAGATATTCACACATTGGCATACATGAAACAATTCGGAGAGGCCGATGTCTGAACCGAAGCCGCACCCCGATTCTTCAGGGCCGACCTCCCGCAGATCCTTCCTGCGCACCGGCCTCGCCCTCGGCGGAGCGGTCGGAGCCGGGGTGGGAACGGGGGCCTTCGCGGGCCGCGCGGCCGCCGCCGCGCCCGACGCGAAGAACCTCCCGCCGAGCGTGCCGGAATGGTCGCAATCCCTCGGCGACGGGGTCGTGAGCCGGCCCTACGGCCGCCCCTCGAAGTTCGAGGCGGACGTGATCCGCCGCGATGTCGAGTGGCTGACCGCTTCGCGCCAGAGTTCGGTGAGCTTCACGCCGCTGCACCAGCTGGAGGGGATCATCACCCCGAACGGCCTCGGCTTCGAGCGCCACCATGGCGGCATCGCCGAGATCGACCCGGCCGAGCACCGGTTGATGATCCACGGCCTCGTCGAGAAGCCGCTGATTCTGACGCTGGCGGACATCAAGCGCTTCCCCCGCGTCAACCGGATCGCCTTCCTCGAATGCGCCGCCAATTCCGGCATGGAGTGGAAGGGCGCGCAGCTCAACGGCTGCCAGTTCACCCACGGCATGATCCACTGCGTGATGTACACGGGCGTGCCGCTCAAGCGCCTGCTCGAAGAGGCCGGTCTCAAGACGAACGCCAAGTGGCTGCTGCCCGAGGGGGCCGATGCCGCGGCGATGACCCGATCCGTTCCGATCGAGAAGGCGCTCGACGACGCCATCGTCGCCTACGCCATGAACGGCGAGGCGCTCTATCCCGAGCACGGCTACCCGCTGCGCCTCGTCCTGCCGGGCTGGCAGGGGAACATGTGGGTGAAGTGGCTGCGCCGGATCAAGGTCGGCGACGAGCCCTGGCACACCCGCGAGGAGACCTCGAAATACACGGCCCTCATGCCGGACGGGCAGGCGCGGCGCTTCACCTGGGCCATGGACGCGAAGTCCGTGATCACCAATCCGAGCCCGCAGGCGCCCCTGCATGACAAGGGCTTCACCGTGCTCTCCGGCCTCGCCTGGTCGGGGCGCGGCGCGATCAAGACCGTGGACGTCTCCCTCGATGGCGGCCGCAACTGGCGCGCCGCCCGCCTCGACGGCCCGGTCCTCGATAAGGCGCTGACGCGCTTCTATTACGAGTTCGACTGGAACGGCGATCCGCTGCTGCTCCAGTCCCGCGCCATGGACGAGACCGGCTACGTCCAGCCGACCAAGGCGGCGCTGCGCCAGCATCGCGGCCTGAACTCGATCTACCACAACAACGGCATCCAGACCTGGCACGTGCTGCCCAGCGGGGAGATCGAGAATGTCGAGGTCGCGTAACCGCTTTCCCGCCGTCCTCGCGGTCTTCCTCGTCGCGGCCACGCCGGCGGCGGCGGAGCGCCTGAACATCGGTCGCTCGGCGACGCCCGAGGAGATCAAGGGCTGGGACATCGACGTGCGGCCGGACGGCCAGGGACTTCCGGTCGGCAAGGGCACCGCGGCGCTCGGCGAGACGATCTTCCAGGAACGCTGCGCCAGCTGCCACGGCGAGTTCGGCGAGGGTGCGGGCCGGTGGCCCGAGCTCGCCGGCGGATCCGGAACCTTGAAGTCGGAGAACCCGGTCAAGACCATCGGATCCTACTGGCCCTACGTCTCGACGGTCTTCGATTTCGTGCACCGGGCGATGCCCTTCGGCGCCGCCCAGACCCTCACGCCGGACGAGACCTACTCGGTCACGGCCTATCTCCTCTACCTCAACGACATCCTGAAGGATCAGGATTTCGAGTTGAACGAGAAGAACCTGGCCAGCATTCGTCTGCCGAACGAGAAGAATTTCTTCATGGACGACCGCGAGACGGCCGAGAAGGAATTCTGGACGGCCAAGCCCTGCATGACGAACTGCCTGCCGAAGGACGCGTCCATCACGAGCCACGCGCGCATCCTCGACGTGACGCCCGACAAGGCTGCCGAATCCGCGAAGAAGGCCGCGCCGGTCCAATGACGACCAGAGCCATCGTCCCCGGCTTGCGCTGCGACAGGCGGATGCTCTTGGCGGGGCTCGCAGCGGGCTGCGCGGGCGCGTGGCTCACCGGCCGCGCGGCGGCGAGCCCCGAGGCGGCGCTGAAGGTCGGCGGCGCCTCCGTGGAGACGGCGAGCGACGGCACGCTGTCGTCCTCCCTCGCCTTCATGCTGCCCGACACGCCGCGCGAGGAGATGGAGGCCGTGTTCAGGGCCGAGGGTCAGCCTGCGGAGGCCACCCCGATCCCGACGAATGCGAGCCTCGTGAGGATCGGCTCGGAGGTCATCCTGATCGATGCCGGCTCGGGCAACTCCTTCCAGCCGACGGCGGGCAAGCTCGGCGAAGCGCTGGAGAGCCGGAACATCCCCCGCGAGGCGATCACCCAGGTCGTGTTCACGCACGCCCATCCCGATCATCTCTGGGGCGCGATCGACGATTTCGACGACAGCGAGCGGTTTCCCAACGCCCGCTACGTCGTGCCGGCGGCGGAGTGGGATTTCTGGACCCGCGACGACGTCGAGACCCTGGTGCCGGACTGGCTCAAGGGTCTCTCCGCGGGCTCCCGACGGACGCTGCGACGACTCGAGGCGAAGATGGAGCGCCGCAAGCCCGGCGAGAGCATCGCCCCAGGCCTCACCTACGTGGCGACGCCGGGGCATACGCCCGGCCACGCCTCCGTCATCGTCGAAGCCGGACGTGAGCAGGTTCTGATCGGGGGGATGCCCTGAGCCACGCGGTTCTGTCGTTCCGCCGTCCCGCCTGGGCCTTCGGAAGCGATCTCGACCGCGACCTCGCGGCAGGCACCCGCCTCGCCCTGCTCGATCGCCTGGCGACCGAGCGGATGAGGCTCGTCGGCTTCCATCTCCCGGGCTCCGGCGTCGGACGCGTCGAGCGCGCAGGTCAGACCTATCGTTTCGTACAGACCTGACGTGACAGGTCCTCAGGAGCGGTCCAGTCGAGAGACGATCGTTCGAGCACGGAGTGGACGAGATGATGCTGTCGCGCAGGGGCCTGTCCGGAGTCGCCGCACTGATCGCAGGGCTCGCGGCGAGCCGGGCTTCCGCAGCCCCGTCGACCGGCCCGAAAACGCACCGCGTCGCGATGCAGGTCAGTTCCCGCGATGGCGGCGTGTTCGATCTCGCCCTCAACAACGCGATCAATCTCGCACGCGACTACAGCGATCAGGCCGAAGAGCTCGAAGTCGAGATCGTTGCCTATGGGCCGGGTCTTCACATGCTGCGGGCCGACACATCGCCCGTGACGGCGAGGATCCACTCCATCACCGAGAGCGTGCCGGGGATCGTCCTCTCGGCCTGCGGCAACACCATCAAAGCCATGGAGAAGTCCGAGGGGCACCCGCTGGAATTACTGCCGCATGTCGGCATCGTTCCGGCAGGGGCAGTCCGTCTAGTCACGCTTCAGGAGGCGGGATGGAGCTATCTCCGCGTCTGATTGCGTGGGGTGGGACGCCGAATCGGGCTTAGTGCCGTTCCCGATGGGGTTGGGACGGAGGCGATTGGCGAGCCCGTGCCGAACGCGGCGCGGGTCCCCTCTCCCGTGCGGGAGAGGGACGGGGTGAGGGATCAGAACAGTCCGGAAGAGGCGCGGCCTGTACGCACATCGGCGGCCTGTTCAGTCCTGATCCTTCTCTTCCCTCACCCCAACCCTCTCCCGCACGGGAGAGGGGGCCTGGCGCGGCTGGCGAGACCGGGCTCGCCGTCCTTGCCGACCGTTGCAACACGATCGGGAACGGCTCTAGCGGATGATGTAGGCCGTGATCCAGCGGGCGCTGAGATGAAACAGAAGCGCCGTCGATGCCGTCATATCCAGGTCTCGCCCCTGTGAGACGACGATGGACGCGACCCCCAAGGTCGGCCCGATGCTGGCGTCCAGACCGCCCCGAGCAGCAGCCCGAACCCGGACCGTCCAACGAGCCCGGCGGCCGAGAAGCCGCCCAACCGGCACCCGCAGCAGAAGGGGCGGCCCGCAGGGAGACGGACGGCACCGAGAGGGTGCCGGCCGGGAACACGAGGCCAAACGTCGTCGCCGGGGTCGACCTACAAAGCCTTCTCGACGGCGCCCTCGATCCATTCCGGCTGGGTCTCGCCGACCGAGCGCCCCGTCTCCCGTTCGCCCTTGAAGGTGATCAGGGTGCTCTGCGTCGTCACGCCGAACCGCTTCAACACGTCCTTGCGGCTGTCGAAATCGACGTCGAACACCTGGAGGTCCTTGAACCGGGGCTGGGCTTCCAGCTTGGCCAGGATCGGTTTCTGCGCCGCGCACACGGTGCACCATGGCGCGGTGACGTGGATGAGGATCGGCTTGCCTGCCTTCTGAGCCGCGTCGAACGCCGCGGCTGTGAAGGCGGTCGCGGCGGCATGCGCGACGGTCCCGAACACCAGGGGCGCGGCGGCCAGGATGCCGAGCAGGATGCGGCGGGTGGTCATGGGTTGTCTGTCTCCCTGGGACGGGTCGAGGAGCGGCTCAATGGGATGCTCGGGTGACGGTGCGGTCGGCGTTCACGCGCTCCGCCCAGCCCTTGGCCTCGGACTGACCCTTGAGGTCGATGAGACGGGCCCCGCTGACATCGACGTTCTTGAAGTCCGCGCCCGCGACCGTGGCGCCGGTCAGGTTCGCTCCGGACAGATCCGAGCCCATCAGCATGACGTCGGTCAGATCGGCGTCCTTCAGGTCGGCATATTCCAGGCGCGACCGCCCGAGGTCGGCGCCTTTCAGGTTCGCGCCCGCGAGGTTCACCGAGGTGAACACCGCCCGCATCAGCCCCATGGACTGGTTCTTGATGTCCGCGCCGCCCTTGAGGTCGACCAACGTCGCGCCGCGCATGGAGGCGCCCTTGAAGTCGCCGATCGGCATGGATCGACTGAGGTCGGCGCCGCTGAAATCAGCATCCCGGGCGGTGATGCCGAACATCTTGGCGTCCGCGAGCTTGGCGCCGGCCAGATCGGCCTTCAGGAGCCACGCTTGTTCGAGGTTCGCGCCGGTGAGGTCGGCGCCGCGCAGGTTGGCCTTGTTCAGGCGCGCCGTCCTCAGGTTGACGCCCCGGAGGTTCAGCCCGGAGAGATCGAGGCCTGACAACGCCTTGTCGTGCAGGTCGAGAGGCTTGCCGTCGGCGGCTCTGATCATCGCCTCGACGTCGGCACGACTCAGTTCCGCCTGCGTCATGGCGGGCGAGGCCATGTCGGCCCCAAGCAGCAGATCCTGCTCGGCCACGGCGGGACTGGCGGCGAGGGCCGCGAGCATGACGCTCAAGGCGAGGCGGCGCATCGATTCGACTCCCGGCAGGCGCCGATGGGCACCCTTATCGTGTTCGTTGTCGCGCGATGTTATCCCGAGCCGCTGCACCCGGTCGGTGATCCAGGTCACACAAGTCCGGCGCGGCGGGAGAAAACGCAACGCGCGCCAGACGATCAGCCGGTCGTCATGGCCGGGGGACGGATCCAGCCATGACGGATGCCAAGAAGGTCGAGCGCTGGATCGACCGGTTTCCGCTTCTCCAGGCGCTCAGCCCGGCGCACCTCCAGATCGCCCGGGGAACCGTTCATTTCCCGGTGCTGGACGCGGGGGCGACCGCCTACGAGCTGCACGGCGCATGTGCCAACTACCTGATGTGCCTGGAGGGACGCACGCGCATCTTCCGGATGTCGGAGGGCGGTCGCGAGGTCCTGATCTACAAGGTCGGCCCGGGTGGCACCTGCGCCCTGACGACCCAGTGCCTCCTGTCCGGCAGTACTTTCCCGGCGCAGAGCGTGGCCGAGGAGCGCACCGAACTCGCGGCACTGCCGGTGAGCACGTTCCAGCACCTGATGGGCGACAGCGCCACCTTCCGCAGCTTCGTCATGGACGACTACACGCGGCTGATGTCCGACCTGTTCACGCTGATCGACGAGGTCGCGTTCGCACCGCTGAAGCAGCGCCTCGCGCAACGCCTTCTCGCCGAGGCCGATCCGCGCGGCGTCGCAGCCGTCACCCATCAGACGCTCGCGGACGACATCGGCAGCGTTCGCGAGGTCGTGAGCCGCATCCTGGGGCAATGGGCCGAGGCGGGCCTGATCGAACTCCGTCGGGGCGCTGTCGAGATCGTCGACCGTACCAGCTTGGAGGCCGCGGGCCGGCGGTGACCTGCGGCGTCCCGGTGAGACGGCCGCCCTGAGCGGGATGTCGACCTGCCGCGTCGCGAAGCGAGCCTGAGCATGGGCGCATCGGACGCGCCCGATGGTTGCACGGGTCGCCGCCCCGGAGACGCTGCGCGCGTTGCGCCGCGCGCGCCGAGGGACCAGAACGGGTCCATCCCGAACCCGGAGTGAGCCGAATGCGCACCGAGACGCCGCCGCTGATCCGCCTCGAGGAATACCGGCCGAGCGACTTTCTGATCGATCGCGTCGATCTCGACATCCGTCTCGACCCGCATGCGACCCGCATCGACGCCACGCTGACCCTACGTCCCAACCCGGAGGGTGCGGCCGATGCGCCCCTGGTCCTCGACGGCGACGACCTGCGGCTTGTCTCGGCTGCTCTCGACGGCGCGCCCCTCGCGCCCGATGCCTACGCGGCGGGTCCGGCCGCGCTGACGTTGCGCGACCCGCCGCGGCGCCCCTTCGTGCTCCGCCTCGTCACCGAGGTGGATCCGACTGCCAACACCAAGCTGATGGGCCTTTACAGGTCGAGCGGGGTCTACTGCACGCAGTGCGAGGCCGACGGCTTCCGGCGGATCACCTATTTCCTCGACCGTCCCGATGTGATGGCGGTCTATACCACCCGCATCGAGGCGGACCGGGCCGAGGCCCCCGTTCTGCTCGGCAACGGCAATTGCGTCGCGACCGGCGATGCCGGATCCGGCCGGCACTTCGCCGTCTGGCACGATCCGCACCCGAAGCCGGCCTACCTGTTCGCCCTCGTCGGCGGCCGGCTCGGGAAGGTCGAGGCCCCCTTCACCACGATGGAGGGGCGGCCCGTCACCTGCGCGGTCTACGTCGAGCCCGGCAAGGAGGATCGCGCGGGCTACGCCCTCGACGCCGTCATCCGCTCCATGGCCTGGGACGAGACCGCGTTCGGCCGCGCCTACGACCTGGACGTGTTCAACGTCGTCGCCGTGTCCGATTTCAACATGGGCGCGATGGAGAACAAGGGCCTCAATATCTTCAACGACAAATACGTCCTGGCCAGCCCCGAAACGGCGACCGACGGTGACTATGCGGCGATCGAGGCGATCATCGCCCACGAGTATTTCCACAACTGGTCGGGCAACCGGGTCACCTGCCGGGACTGGTTCCAGCTCTGCCTGAAGGAGGGTCTCACGGTCTTCCGCGACCAGGAATTCTCCTCCGACATGCGGTCCCGCCCGGTCCACCGGATCGCCGAGGTGCGCGGCCTGCGGGCGCGCCAGTTCCCGGAGGATGCCGGTCCGCTGCGCCACCCGGTTCGGCCGCGGGCCTATGCGGAGATCAACAACTTCTACACGGCGACCGTCTACGACAAGGGCGCCGAGATCGTCCGCATGTTGCGGACGCTGATCGGCCCTGCGGCGTTCCGGGCCGGGATGGACCGCTACTTCGCCGACAATGACGGGCGCGCCGCCACCGTCGAGGATTTCCTCGCCGCCTTCGCGGCGGTGACGGGGCGCGACCTGGGCGACTTCGCCCGCTGGTACGAGCGTCCCGGGACGCCCCGCCTCGCGGTGACGGCCGCCTTCGATCCGACGGCTGCGCGCTACACCCTCCGGTTCGCCCAGACTCTGCCCGACGCGGCAGGACAGGACGGACCGCCTCTGGTCATTCCGGTCGCCCTCGGCCTCGTGGGGCAGTTCGGGCCGTTGACCGGCGCGACCTGCCCGGACGTTCGGGACGGCGTCTACGTGCTCGACCGGCCCGAGGCCGAGATCGTGTTCGAGGCCGTGGCCGAGGAGCCGGTCCCCTCGCTCCTGCGCGACTTCTCCGCGCCGGTGAAGCTCGATCTCGCTCTCACCGACGCGCAGCGCATGCGCCTCCTTGCGCTCGATGGCGACCCGTTCAACCGCTGGCAGGCGGCGCAGGACGTGGCGCTGCGGCTGATCCTCGAACCCGACGCCGACCGGACGGAGGCTTTCGCGGCGGCGCTCGCCCGTTTCCTCGACGGCGAGGCCCTGGCCGACCCGGCCTTCGCGGCCTCGGTCCTCGCCGTGCCGAGCGAGGGCGAGGCGGCCGACGCCGTGCCGGCCGACGTCGACCCCGACGCGATTCACCGGGCCCGGTCCGACCTGCGGTCTCGGCTCGGCCAGATCCTGCGACCGCGGCTCGAAGGGATCGACGCGGCGCTCGCGCCGGTCGCGGGGGCGGCCTACAGCCCGGATGCCGCATCGGCCGGGCGCCGGTCGCTCCGCAACGCCGCCCTCGACCTGATCGCGGCGGGCGATCCCCAGTCCGGTGCCGCGCGCGCCGCGGAGCGCCTGGCCGAGGCCACCAACATGACCGACCGGCTCGCCGCCCTCGGGACCCTGGCGCTGATCCCCGGGGAAACCCGCGAGGCCGCGTTGGCGGAATTCGCCGCCCGCTATGCCGACGAACCGCTCGTCCTCGACAAGTGGTTCGCCATCCAGGCGCAGATCCCGGAGGACGGCACCCTCGACCGGATCGCGCGGCTCCAGGGCCATCCGGCCTTCACCATGACCAATCCGAATCGGGTGCGAGCCCTGATCGGCAGCTTCGCGTTCGGTAACCCGACCCAGTTCGCCCGCCAGGACGGGGCGGGCTTCGCCCGGGTCGCCGAGACGGTCGCGGCACTCGATTCGACCAACCCACAGGTTGCCGCAAGGCTCCTGACGGCCTTCGGATCGTGGCGCAGGCTGGAAAAAATTCGCGGTGCCAAAGCCGTGGAAATGCTGAATGGGATCAAGGCGATCCGGGGCCTCTCCCGGGACACGGCCGACATCGTCGCCCGCACGCTTGGAGGCGGCTAAGGGTTTGAACCTGCGGTAGAAATTGATTCCCGGGCTGGTGTGCCACACCAACCCTGCGTCAAGCCCGTATGGTAAAAAATCCGTGGACAAACCGGTGCCCGAGGTGATTGTATTCAGACAGATTCGGGGGGGCCTTCGGGGGCCGGGCGCCCCGACCGGGTCACAGTTCCCAAGGGTGAGGTTCGGCCATGCCGGAGGCGGCTTCCGCTTCCTTCTCCGCGCGTGCGGAATCGAGTCTCACGATCTCCTGGCCGATGCGGGCGCGGGATCCGCGGCTCGGCCAGGCCGAGCGCTGGCTGCGCTATGCGGTTCCGGGGACCCTCGCGGTGTTCCTGGCCTGCCTCGTCGGTCTCGCCGCGCTCCACATCCAGGGTCAGCGCGCCGAGATCCTGGCGGGTGCCCGGGCCGAGGTCGAAGGCTTCGCGCGTCTGGCGGCGCGGGTGGTGGCTCCGTCCGGCAGCGTCGCCGCGGACCTGCGCGCATTGTTGCCGGAGAGCGAGCGTCATCCGGGCCGGCGCCTGCTGCTCGTGCGCCCCGACACCCGCATCGTCGCGTCCCATCCGCCCCTGCCCGATGATCGGACGACCCTCGCCGAGGTGCTCGGCGAGGGCGAGCCGCTCTCCGGCCTCGGGGAGCGTGCCGGCGCCATGGCCCTCGAACTCCCGGGTGGAGAGAGCGTGCTCGCCGCCATGCACAGCCTGCCGGGCGGCGCAGGACAGGTGGCGGTGCTCCAGCCCGTCGAGCCGCTGCTGCGCGGATGGAGCGCCCGCACCCGTGACCAGATCGTCCTGATCGCAGCCGCGAGCCTCGTGATCATCGGCGTCGGCCTTGCCTACGGCCTGCAGACCCGTCAGGCCGCCCGGGCCGACCGTGCCCGGGAGCAGATCCGCGGACGCCTGGAGACGGCCCTGCGCCGCGGCGCCTGCGGCCTGTGGGACTGGGACATCGCCCGGGGCCGGATCTACTGGTCCGATTCGATGTACACTCTGCTCGGCTACCGGCGGCAGCACGAGTATCTCTCGTTCGGGGACGTCAACGGCCTGGTCCACCCCGATGATGGGGACCTTTACAGTCTCGCCCGGGGTCTTGCCGCCAACCAGACCGTCATCGACCACGCGTTCCGGATGCGTGGCGCCGACGGGGCCTATGTCTGGCTGCGCGCCCGGGCCGAGGTCGTGGCCGACGCGGCCGATGGCGGCCGCCATCTCGTCGGCATCGCCACGGACATCAGCGAGCAGCGCGCCCTGGAGGAGACCAACGCGGCGGCCGACATGCGCCTGCGCGACGCGGTCGAGGCGATCTCGGAGGCCTTCGTGCTCTGGGATACCGGCAACCGCCTGGTCCTGTGCAATTCGAAATTCCGCCACCTCCACGCCCTCAACCCGGAGGACGCCCAGTCCGGACGGAGCTACACCGACGTGATGGGCCGCGGGGTCCTGCCGCAGGTCCGGCGGGAATCGCCCGAGGCCGGCATGGCGATGACCGGCATGGCGGCCCGGACCTTCGAGGCGGAACTCACCGATGGCCGCTGGCTGCAGATCAGCGAACGGCGGACGAAGGACGGCGGCTACGTCTCCGTCGGCACCGACATCACCAGCCTGAAGCGCAACCAGGAGCAGCTCCTCTCTTCCGAGCGCGAGCTGATCGAGACCGTGAAGGACCTCAAGCGGTCCCGCCGTACCCTCGAACTCCAGACCCAGCAGCTCGCGGACCTCGCCGAGCGCTACCTCGACCAGAAGGCCGCCGCAGAGGCCGCGAACCAGTCCAAGGCCGAGTTCCTCGCCAACATGAGCCACGAGCTGCGCACGCCGCTCAACGCCATCATCGGCTTCGCCGATGTGATGGAGAACGCCGTGCTCGGCCCCCTCGGCACCCCGCGCTACACCGAATATTGCCGCGACATCCGCGAGAGCGGCTCGCACCTCCTGTCCATGATCGACGACATCCTCGACATGGCCCGGCTCGAGGCGCGCCGGGTACGGCTGAGCCCCAAGGCGATTTCGGCCGAGGCCGCCGTCGCGGCCGCCCTCGCCCCGGTCGAGGCGGCCGCCCGAGAGAAGGCGATCACCGTCAGCATCGACGTGGCGCCCGACCTCGATCTCCTGGCCGATCCGCATGCGATCCGGCAGATCCTCGCCAACCTCATGCAGAACGCCGTGAAGTTTACCCCGGCCGGAGGGCGCGTCGCGGTGCGCGCGCGGCGCGCGGGCGCCAGCACCCACCTGTTCATCGAGGACAACGGCATCGGCATCCCGCGCTCCGACCTTGCCCGGCTCGGCCGGCCCTTCACGCAGGTCGAGGCGCAGATGACTCGGAGCCACAAGGGTTCGGGGCTCGGCCTCGCCATTACCCGCTCGATGGTCGAGTTGCACGGCGGTTCGCTCCGCATCCGCTCCGAGGAGACGGTGGGCACCATCGTGCTCGTGCGTCTGCCGGCGGCCTTGGACGACCGCTCGGACGCGTCCGCTCGCCACGTCGCGGTCGGGCTTCCGGCGACGACCGCGCGGGAGACGTCACAGGCGCGCCGCGGGACGATCGGCCGTTACGCCGCCGCCTGACCGGTCCCGCCTCGGGCATCGCTGCAAACGAGAGCGTCAGTGCAGTCTAGACGAGAGATACTCGGTAACAACCGAGGTCTCAGGCCCGGAAACGACGTGACGGCGTCTGAGCACTAGGGCCGGACGTCGAGCCCGCCGCGGCGCGCGAGACGTCCCTGTTCCGCGTGCCAGCGCGCGTCCGCAACGGCCCGCGCGAGGCGACGGATGCGCCAGCGATGATAGACGGTCAGGACCGGATGGCCGCCGAGGCCGGCCTGATGTCGTTGCAGGCGCCGCAGCAGATCCGGCAGCTGCGCCGAGGCGGCATCGCCGGTCGCGATCGCGATGGCCCGCAATTCCGCCCTGAACCCCGCTTTCCAGTCTTCCATATCGCGCCCCTTCGCGATGTCCGCCCGCACAGGACGGCTCCCGATCGGCCCTCAAACCGTCTGCCCTGCGGCATGCGTGCGCGCCGGCAAACCCGCGTCTTGGTCCGGTGTTGGTTCCCTCAAAGGGCTTTCCGATTGACCCGTTGCGGAGAATACGTCCGATGCCATCCCGTACAAGGCTTCGGTGGCGCCTCGCGCTCCTGCTCGCCCTCATCGCCGCGCCGGCCGCCGCGCAGAGCACGGGCTACGTCACCGGCTTTCCCGGCAAGGACCCGGCGGGCGACGAGGCGATCGGTTGGGGCCGGCCTATCGGCCGGAGACGAGCTTCGCGCAGCCGGGCACCCCGCCGACCCCCGGCGCGATCGCCGGACGCGCCTACCGCGCCCGGACGGGGCACGGTGTCTATGATCGCGTGCAGGGCGAGGGACCGTACCGGAGCCGCTGATCGTCGTGTCGGCGGGTGCCGCAGCGCGCTGGCCCGCGCCGGTCCGCCCTAGCGCCGCCGCAAAGCCCGCTTCGCGACGGCCCGCGCCTCCCGCTCGTACCGCGCGAGGCGTATGCGCCGCTCCAAGGAGAGGGCGTGACTGCCCGGTGGGACGGCGATGATCTCAGCCACCGGACTCCGGTCGCGGTACAGGCTCTCCAGAGCTGACCCTTCCAGGGTGGCGGAATCGAGCCGGTCGGCGAAGGCGGTCTCGTGGCAGGCGCGGACGATCTCGGCCTCCAGCAGAAGGCCGGGGGCGTGGCTGCGGAGACCCTCGTCGTAGGCGGTCTTCAACAGGGTCGCGGTGCCGCCGTTGACCAAGGCCAAGCTGACCGCGATGGGCCGCCCGTCGAGAGTCAGCGCGTCCGCCCGCACGCCCACCGGGCCTGGGGTGGCGGTAAAGAGGGCGCGGGCGAAGGCGGCATGCTCCGGCCTGCAGGCCATGGCGGTGCCGGCCTCGCCCTTCCAGCCGTCGCGTTCCAGGTCGAGGAAGGCCGCGACGAGGCGGGCGAGGTCCGCTCCGTCCGTGGCGCTCACGCAGGCGACGGCTCCGGTCTCCGCGAGGCGCCGGGCGCGGCGGCGGAGATCCTTGAAGCGACTCCGGTTCGGATGGTCGGTCAGGAACGCCGCGTGATCGGAGCGAC
Source organism: Methylobacterium phyllosphaerae (assembly GCA_050632685.1). Lineage (GTDB taxonomy): Bacteria > Pseudomonadota > Alphaproteobacteria > Rhizobiales > Beijerinckiaceae > Methylobacterium > Methylobacterium phyllosphaerae_A. The sequence goes on along the minus strand of JBOEFT010000001.1, from coordinate 2,983,601 downwards.
GGTCCATGACCGGGCGCTCGAACTCCGCCACCGTACCGATCGCCCAGCCGCGGCCGCGCATCGCCGACAGCATGTCGGGAACGGCGCCCTCCCCGGTCGGCAGCAGCGGCCAGCGCCAGGCACGGCCGCCGGAGGCCAGCTCCATCCCGGCCACCAGCGCCTGCGCGTGCGCGGCCCGGTCCGGGCCGTCGGCGACCATGGGGGACGTGGCGGTCACGAAGGGCGAGAGAAACGGCCGCAGGATCCGGCCACCGAGGCCCGAGAGGTCGCGCGCCGGCACGCAGGGCAGGAGTCCGACGAGGCGACCCTTCCGGCGGACGGTGACGTAGCGCAGGTTGTCCGGAAGGAGGCCGGCACTCCTGTGCGCGTCCATGACGTGGCGGGAGAAATGCGGGTGCGGCGCGGCGCTCGCCGCGACCAGCGCGTCCCAGTCGTCGGGATCCGGCGCGGCGGCGAGCGCCGTCGCGCGATCGGTCGCGGCGCCGACAGCCGGGCTCATCGGGCCAACCCCGTGACCCAGACGGGTGTCGAAAGCCCGTGGATCCGACCGGCGGCCCTGGCCAAGAGGCCAGCACGGGCGACGGTGACCACGGCCACGGCCACGGCCGCACCGAGCGTGCCGAAGGCCGGGACCAGGGCGAGGCACAGGCCCGCGGCGGCGACGAGGCTCCCCGCGGTGATGCCGGCGCAGAGCCGCTCGCCGCCCAGCATGGTCAGCAGATCCTCTCCCGGCCCGAACAGGCTCGCCCCGACGCTGCCGGCGATCAGGATGCACAGGATCGGCACGCTGGCGCCCAGTCCCGGGCCGAACATCGCCAGCAGCAGCGGGCTGACGGCCAGGATCGCGCCGCCGACCACGAGCGTCGCGGCCGCCGTGACGCGGCCCTGGCGGCGGACGAGTTCGGCGAGCAGGAAGCGGTTGGCCTGTGCCTGCGCGGCGCTGTAGCGCTGAAGCGTGGCCGCGCTGACGGCGAAGTGTACGAACGCGACGAATTGCTGGATCCGCGTCGCCGCGAAATAGAGACCGACCTCTGCCGGGCTCACCAGGGCGCCCAGGACGATCACGTCGACGAAGGTGAAGCCGGCATTGGCGAGGTCGATGGCGGCGATCGGCAGGCTCGTCCCGAGCCACGTCCGCCACCGGTATCGGTGGGGACCGGCCGGCAGATCCCTCCGGAGCCGCGCGGCGAGCAGGGCGGCTTGGAGGGCGGTCGCGGCGGCGGCGGCGAGCAGCATGCAGGCCATCGCGACCTCGGCGCGCGGGGGCGCCCCGAGCAGGATCGCCGCGACCATGCCGGCCATCATCAGGGTCTGGCGCAGGAGGTAGGGCGGCGCGATGGCGAGCCCCACCCAGTTCTGGCTGCGGGCCACGCCCTCCAGATAGTCCTGCAGCGCGAACAGCGGCATCACGCAGAGCGCCACCGCGATCGGCGCGCGATAGGCGGGGCCGAACAGACCCGGCTCCAGCATCAGGAGAGCCGCGCCGAGGCCGGCGATGGCCAGCGCGGCCCCGCCGGTCGCGAGGGCGCCCGCCCGGATGTATCCGCGCGCGAGGTCGAGAGCACCCTGCGCCTGATCGCCCGGCACGAACCGGCAGGCGCCCTGCGACAGGCCGAGGGTCAGGGTGTGGCCGAGCATCGCGGTCCAGACCCAAACCGACGCGAAGATCCCGTAGGCCTCCCAGCCCATCAGCCGGGCGGCCAGAACCTGGGAGCCGTAGGCGAAGCCGGCCGAACCCACGCGGATCGCGAAGACCGTGAGCGCCGCCCGCTGCGAGCCGCTGCGCAGGGACCACAGGCGACGGAACGCGCGGGCCGGGAGAGCCGTGGCTGACACTACGCGCTCCGCGCCGGGCCTGAACTCGGCGGGACGCCGACCTCTGGTCGCCGGGTCTAACCCGGAGCGCGTTGCGGCTCGGTTAAGGGCGGAGCGGCGGGATCGGCCTTGGGTTCCTTCGGCGCATCCGTCCGCATCAGCGAGGTGGCGATCGTCAGGGCGACGTGCTCGGCCATGCAGCGCAGGCCCAGGTCGTTGAGCCGGAACTGGCGGCCCAGCATGTGCCCTTCGCCCTTGTCGTTGCGGCTCGACAGGTAGTGCAGGGCTTCGTAGCGCCGCACCAGAGGCACCCCCTGCTGGTTCGCGACGGTCCGTACGGCCTCGACGATCCGATTGTAGTCCACGTCGGCCGCCATGCTGGCGGTATAGATCGGGTCGACCAGCACGACGTCGATCCCGTGCGAGCGGATCCACCCGACGGCCTCGGCGAGGGCGCTGGCGAAGGCGTCGGCATCGACCCGGGCGATGGCATCGTGGGTGCCGACCTGCCAGACTACGAGGTCGGGCTCGGCCTCGGCCACCATGGTGCGGAGACGCTCCCCGGCCCCGGAGGCGATTTCCCCGGCAGGCCGCGATGGTCGATCGTCACGTCGACCTTCGGCAACGCGAGCTCCAGGGCGGCCTCGAGCTTGGCCGGGTAGGAGGCCGAGGCCCCGGGGGCGGCGCTGCCGCCGATCGCCAGGATCCTGAGGGGGCGGTTCTCGGCCAGCGCCGCCTTCACGGCCCCGAGCTGGGCGACGGTGTAGAGCTGCGCGCCCGGGACCCGGCATTCCTGCGACAGGGCCGGCTCGCCCGTGCCGGCATTGGCGGGCTGCTCGGCCGCGGCCGTTCCACCCGTCACCGTCGCGGTCAGTGCCAGGGCTGTCAGCACGGAAGCGAACAGCGCCCCACCGCGCCTCTCGAAGGCCCGGACCGGCCGCGCAGAACGGCATCCCGGTATCATGGGCGCGGTCGTGACGATCTGCTGCGGCTGCGCCATTCGACGAACCATGCCGTAAACCCCAGCCCGACGAGGCCCGAGCCGGCGACCAGCATATCGATCAGCACGCCGCCGCCGGTCTGGAAACGCACGAGCTGCCCGATCAGGCTCAGGATCGAGCCCATCGAGAAGACAGCCAGCGAATTCCGGCCCATCTGAGTCAGATAACCGACGACGCGGCCGATTCGGGGGGCCAGCACTGCGTAAAGCGGCGCAAAGGCTAACAATACCCCCAGAAAATGAACCAGTCGCGCCGGTGTCAGGTAGGTCTTCTCGAAGGTGAACAGCAGGCGCGGTTCCGGAACCAGCATCGGATCCGGCCGGATCTCCGTCACGGCGAGCACGATCCCGACGAGAACGATGGCGACGCCCGCCGGGAACAGGCGCCGCGACCAGCGGCGTAGGATATCCGAGCGGAGGTCCCAGCCCTGGAGGACGAAGCCGAGCACCAGCAGGAGCTGCCAGCAGAAGGGATCGAAGAACCAGTCTCCCTCTCCCGGCCAGGAGGGCAGGTTCCAGGCGAAGACGAGGCTCGCGAGATAGGCGCCCACGGACAGCGCCAGCGCGGCGAGCAGGCTGATGCGTCCGACCAGAACGAACACGGGCGCGATGCCGATCAGCAGCACGTAGAGCGGCAGGATGTTGAAGTAGCCGAGCTGGTAGGTCAGCAGCGCCATGCCGCAGACCGACTGGATCGGGTCCGCGAAGAAGCCGCCGGCATTGTGCCACTCGAGGATCAGCGGGTTGTCGAGCAGAAGGGCTGCCCCGGCGATGATGGACAGCGCCAGCAGCATCACCGTGAGCTGCGCCCGGTAGACCTCGACGGTGCGGGCCAGAAGCCGCACCACGCTGCGGCCCGGCGGCTCCGGGACGCCGTCGCGTCCGCGGGTGGCGATGCCGATCGACCACCCCGCCAGGAACACGAACAGCTCGGCCGCATCCGATATGCCGTACTGCGAGAAGGTGTAGCGCTCGAAGGTGTTGCCCGGGATGTGGTTGATGAAGATCGTGATCAGGGCGAAACCGCGCCAGAAGTCGATCGCGTTGGGGTCCCGCATCGTCGCGGCGGCTCCGAATTTCGACGCTTCAGGATGGCGGCGGCGGGAACGCGGCTCCTGATACGGCGCCGCATCGCATCTGCAAAGGCGAACAAAGGTGGGGATCGGCCCGCCCGGTCGAACCGGATGGTCACACCCGCGTTATGGCCCGGCACGGAGTTCCGCACCCATGACCCGCCCACGCATCACCCTCGGCCTCGCGCTGCTCCTGCCGGTCCTGGCGACCGGCGCGGCGCTGGCGCAGTCTCAGACCGGCACCGGCGGCGGCCCCGCCTCCACGGCGACGGCACCCCATACCTCGTCGGTCGGCCGCGTCATGCCGCCGAGCCGCGGCGCCGGCGCCGAGACCCCGGACAACCGGCGCGTGCTGACGCCGCGGGAGGCGGAGAACGACAAGCTCATGCGCGGGATCTGCATCGGCTGCGCTCCGAAATAGGCCCGGCGCGCATCCGCCCGATCGGACCGCCCTACTTGCCGCGGCGCAGGCGCAGATCGTCCTCGCTCTCGCGGGCGAGCCGCAGCAGATTCTGCCCATAGGAGGTCTTGGCGAACATCTCGCCCCGGGCCACGAGCTGGTCGCGATTGATGAAGCCCTGGAGGTAGGCGATCTCTTCCAGGCAGGCGACCTGAAGACCCTGGCGGTGCTGAAGGGTGCGAACGAATTCGCTCGCCTCCAGCAGACTGTCGTGGGTCCCGGTGTCCAGCCACGCGTAGCCGCGGGACATCCTCTCGACGTGCAGTTGCCCGCGCTCGAGATAGGCCTCGTTGACGCTGGTGATCTCCAGCTCGCCGCGGGGCGAGGGCTTCACGTCGGCCGCGATGTCGAGCACCTGATTGTCGTAGAAGTACAGGCCGGTCACCGCCCAGGTGGATTCCGGGTTCTGCGGCTTCTCGACGATCTTGGTCGGGCGCCCGGACTTGTCGAGATTAACCACGCCGTAGGCCTGCGGATTGTCGACGTGGTAGGCGAAGACCGTCGCGCCCAGCTTGCGCGCGGCCGCGCGCTCGAGCAGCTCGCCCATGCCGGCGCCGAAGAACAGGTTGTCGCCGAGAATCAGCGCCACGTCGTCGTCTCCGACGAAGTCGCGCCCGATCACGAAAGCCTGGGCGAGGCCCTCCGGCCGCGGCTGCAGCGCGTAGGAGAACTCAAGGCCGAACTGCTCGCCGGTGCCGAACAGGCGCTTGTAATTGTCGAGGTGCTCCGGCGACGAGATGATCAGGATCTCGCGGATGCCGGCCAGCATCAGCACCGAGACCGGATAGTAGATCATCGGCTTGTCGTAGACCGGCAGGAGCTGCTTGTTGATCGACAGCGTGGCCGGGTGCAGGCGCGTGCCGGATCCGCCGGCCAGAACGATGCCCTTCATGGCTTGGAAACTCCCTCTGAGACCGGCCCGACGAGCCGGTCCAGGATGTCGTCGAGCGCCGCCTGCCAGGGCCGCGGCGCGATGCCGTAGGCGGTGGTCAGGCTTTCGGTGGACAGGCGCGAATTGGCCGGCCGCCGGGCCGGTGTCGGATAGGCGGAGGTCGGGATTCCTTGACCGGCACGGAACGGCCGCCGCGCCGTGCCGAGCCCGCCACGATCGCCTCGGCGAAGCCGCGCCACGTGGTGTCGCCCGCGTTCACGCAGTGGAACGTGCCCACGGGCGCGTCCGGATCCGCGGCCATGCGCTGCGCGACCGTCGCGAGGGCGGCGGCGAGGTCGGCGGCGGAAGTCGGGCAGCCGTGCTGGTCGTCGACGACGGTCAGGGCGTCACGCTCGGCGGCGAGCCGCAGCATCGTCTTGACGAAGTTGCCCCGGTGCGGGCTCACGACCCAGGCGGTCCGGACGATGGCGTGGCGCGGGTTGCCGGTGCGCACCGCCAGCTCGCCCGCGGCCTTGCTGGCGCCGTAGACGCTTTGCGGATCGATCGGCTCGTCGGGCGCGTAGGCCCCGTCCGTCTTCGTGCCGGCGAAGACGTAGTCGGTCGAGACATGCACCAGCGGGATCTTCCGCTCCGCTGTCGCGGCCGCCAGGATCGCCGGCGCGAGCGCGTTGAGGCGCCACGCCGCGACCACGTCGGACTCGGCCTTGTCGACGGCCGTATAGGCGGCGGTGTTGATCACGGCCCGGTAGTTGCGGGCGGTGAGCGCCGCCGCGACGGCGTCGGCGTCGGTGATGTCGAGCGCGGCGCGGTCCGGCGCGTGGACGGTGACGCCGTCCGGCCAGGCCAGGGCCTGCAGCTCGGTGCCGACCTGGCCGGCGCCGCCGAGGACGAGGACCTCCATCAGCCGTTGAGCCCCAGGCGCTCGCCCTTGTAGCGGCCCTCGCGGATCGGGCGCCACCAGCCCTCGTTGCCGAGGTACCAGGCCACGGTCTCCTCCAGCGCCTGCTCGAAGGTCTTCTGGGGGCGCCAGCCGAGCTCGGCCTCGGCCTTGCCGCAGTCGATGGCGTAGCGCCGGTCGTGGCCCGGACGGTCGGCCACGAAGCTGATCAGCTGCTCGTGCGGGGCGCCCTGCGGCCGCAGTCGGTCGAAGGCCGCGCAGAGCGCCTTCACCACCGCGAGGTTGTTGCGTACCGCGCGGCCGCCGAGCAGGTAGGTCTCGCCGACCCGGCCGCGCTCCAGTACGGCCACGAGGCCCTTCGCGTGGTCCTCCACGTGGATCCAGTCGCGCTCGTTCAGGCCGTCGCCGTAGACGGGTAGCTTCTTCCCTTCGAGGGCGTTGAGGATCATCAGCGGGATCAGCTTCTCGGGGAAGTGGCGCGGCCCGTAATTGTTCGAGCAGTTGGTCACCAGCACCGGCAGGCCGTAGGTCTCGTGCCAGGCGCGGGCGAGGTGGTCGGAGGCGGCCTTCGAGGCCGAGTAGGGCGAGCGCGGATCGTAGCGGCTGTCTTCCGTGAAGAATGCGTCCGGCGGCAGCGAGCCGTAGACCTCGTCGGTGGAGACGTGGAGGAACCGGAAGCTCGTCTTGTCCGCCTCCGGCAGGGCTTCGTAATAGCCCCGCGCGCCGTCCAGCATGGTCTGCGTGCCGATGACGTTGGTCCGCACGAAGGCGCCCGGATCGGTGATCGAGCGGTCGACATGGCTCTCGGCGGCCAGATGCATCACCGCCTGCGGCTTGAAGTCGGCGAAGGCCTTCTGCACGGCATCGCGGTCGCAGATGTCGGCCTCGACGAGGCGATGGCGCGGGTTGTCGGCGAGCGGCGCCAGCGAGACCGGGTTGGCCGCGTAGGTCATCGCGTCGAGGGTGCAGACGTCGTGGCCGAGATCGTTGACGAGGTGCAGCACCAGCGCCGAGCCGATGAAGCCGCAGCCTCCGGTCACCAGGATGCGCATGGCGGATTACCTCTTCGGATAGGTCAGACACTGAGTAGCCGGGCAGCGTAAGACTGGCCGGCGTGACGAATTGCGGCCGGGCCGCGCGGTTCAGAAGACCTGGCCGAGATCGGCGAGGCGCGGGGCGCGGCGATCCTTGTCGGACAGGATCGCCGCCTCGCCGGAGACCGGCCACGGGATCCCGACCTCGGGATCGTTCCAGGCGAGCGCCCGGTCGTGCTCGGGGCTGTAGTAGTCGTCGACCTTGTAGGCGACCATGACGTCGGGGGTCAGGGTGCAGAAGCCGTGGGCGAAGCCGTGCGGGATGTAGAGCTGCTCGCCTTTGTCGGCGTCGAGGGTGACGGCGACGTACCTGCCGTAGGTCGGCGAGCCGCTGCGGATGTCGACCGCCACGTCGAGGATCGCGCCCTGCAGGACGCGGATCAGCTTGGCCTGCGCGCGGGGCGCGACCTGGAAGTGCAGGCCGCGGATCGTCCCCCGGGGGGCCGAGAAGGACTGGTTGTCCTGTACGAACGGCGTGGCGATGCCGGCCCGCGCCAGGGCGTCGGCCCGGAACGTCTCGGAGAACCAGCCCCGCGCGTCGCCGAAGCGCTTCAGCACGATGCGCTTCACGTCCGGGATCTCGGTCTCGATGACGTCCATGCCAGCGCCCTTCTTGCGGATCCCGTCGCGAGGTCCAGCGGACGTCTCCGCGTCGGTCGTTCCGGGTCGCGCGCCCGCTTCGCCGACCACAACCTCGGTGATGCCCCGCGACTTCCGGTCATTCGCCGTCCGTGTCAAGGCGTGCCCGCTGCGGTGCCATGCACGCGAGGAGCGGATGACGGGCGGTTCGGGACAGGCGACGGAGGCCCTCCTGCGTGCTCTGCTGGCCGATCCGGCCGGCGCGTTGAGCCTGGGCAGCTATGGTGCCCTCGCGGTCTTCTCCCGGGATCGCGACGAGCCGGCGCGGTTCCTCGAAGGCGACCGGATCGGGATCGTCACAGCCCGCGGCGCTTTCTCCCTCACCGTGGGGCCGGATCTCAGGCCGTTCGCCTACGAGACCGGCTTCACCGACGACTGGAGCCAAGGGGTCGCCCTCTGCCGTCCGGCCTCGGCCTGCACCATGGGGCAGCGCGCCGTGCTGACCGAGTTGGGGCGTGACGATGCGGCGGTCCGGCCGCAGGACCGCGCCGCGCACCTGTTCGATCTCGGCCTCGGTCTGCAGGCCGTCGATGCCTGCATCCGGACCGCCGATCCTGGCAGGATCGACCGGCTCCGAGCCCTGGAGGGCCGGTCGCTTCTTGCCTCCGGCGGAACCGGGATTGCGACGGTGTGCGCCCTGGGGACGGACAGCGTCTTCATCACCCGTTTCGGCCGCGTCGAGGTCTATGGGCCGGATCGCAGGTCCGTTGCCGCGGGGGCCGGACCGCGCAGCCATGTCCTGCCGCAACTGCTGCGGCTGCGACGGACCCATGCGGCCACCGCGCCGATACCGGAGGGCTGGGTGCCCTGCGGCGGCCTCGATCTGGCGCATCCGACGCGAGACGGGTCGGGGCGGCCGATTCCGTTCGATACCGAGCGCCACGCCGCGTTCGGACACATCCTGGAGGTTTGGGGGAGCCCGCCCTCGTCGCCCTGCGCCGTGCGGTCCTCGCCGGGCAGGATCCCGACACATCCCTCGCCGACGGCCGGTTTGCCCGTTCGGCCATCCGGGCCGCGCGCGCCCAGCGCAAGGCCGGCGCCCCCTGAGAGGGTATCATCCGTCCGGAAGCGGCGTCGGCGCGAGGAGAGGCGCCAGACCGAATGGGCGCCCGCCGGCATCCATGTATCCGGATCGACCGGCCAGATCCCGTCATACGCGCAGTCCGACCGGATCGGCGTCGTCGGGATGACGAATTGCTCATACGATGAAGTTTCATCGAAGTTCAACGATCGCGTTCCGATTTTGAACCACGTCCGTGATCGTTTCCGGTTCTTCGCGGGAAGGAAAGGCCGCTGCCGATCAGCGTGTCACAACTTGCGCTAATCTGTTCAGGGAATGCCGATCATCTTGTGCGTCTGCAGCGACAGGCGCCAGCGGGCATCGCGACGGCAATAGCCGATCGCAGCCTCGGTGTTGGCGATGCGGTCCGGCCCATCCATGGGCTGGAGGAAGCGGTGCTGGAAGGCGAGACCGACGAAATCCGCCGGATCGGCATCCACCTGCGGGTAGACGAGTTTGAGTTCGTGGCCCGACGTCTGCGCCAGGGCGTTGCGTCCCTTCGGACTGACGCAAATCCAGTCGATTCCGGACGGAGCCGGGAGCGTGCCGTTCGTCTCGATCGCGATCTCGAACCCGGCCGCGTGCACGGCCTCGATCAGGGGCGTGTCGAGCTGAAGCAGTGGCTCGCCGCCGGTGAAGACGACATAGCGGTTCTCGCCACCGCCTTCCCAGGCGGTCGCGATCGCGCCGGCGAGGGCGGCGGCGTCGGCGAAGCGTCCACCGCCGTCCCCGTCCATCCCGACGAAGTCGGTGTCGCAGAACCGGCAGGCCGCCGCCGCGCGGTCGGCCTCGCGCCCGGACCAGAGGTTGCATCCAGCGAATCGGCAGAACACGGCCGCGCGTCCCGCCTGCGCGCCCTCGCCCTGGAGGGTGTGGAAAATCTCCTTGACCGCGTAAGTCACAATCGTCCTAGTCCGCTGCTGCGCGATCCGCCCCGCGCGCCTGGGTTCGCACTTAATCCGTGCCGAGCCCGCCGGCCATCGGCAACCGCGCCGTGCAGACCCGCGGTGCGATCTCGCCTTGCTCTTGCCACGGTGCGCTCGTTCATGCCGAGATGCAGCCCGGCGACCGCCCTCGGCCGTCGGGATTGCGCCGATATCCGGCTGGCTGGCCGGAAGACCGGCGCCCCGCGGCGCCGGCCCAGGCGATCCTCTGACGAGTCGGGCTCGAATGTCCTCTTCACTCTACCGACGCTTCACCGTCGGGTTTGCGGCGCTGACAGGTCTTCTCGGGGCGGGTCTGGTCGGGATCGGCGCCGCGAACGCCGTGACGGTGCCGATCCTCGTGGCGGACGTGGATTCGGGTAAGGTCATCTACGCGCAGGCGCCGACCGATCCCTGGTATCCGGCCTCGATCACCAAGCTGATGACCACCTACGTCGCCCTGGACCTCGTGCGGCAGGGCAAGGTCTCGCTCGATTCGATGATCACTCTCTCAGCGGCGGCAGCCGCCGAGCCGCCCTCGAAGATGGGCTTCAAGCCGGGGACGCAGCTCACCCTCGACAACGCCCTCAAGATCATCATGGTCAAGTCGGCGAACGACATCGCCTACGCGATCGGCGAGACGCTCGGCGGCTCGATCGACAACTTCGCCGCGATGATGAACGAGACCGCGCAGCGGATCGGCATGCACGACAGCCGCTGGTACAATCCCAACGGCCTGCCCGATCCGCGCCAGTGGACCTCGGCCCGCGACATGGCTGTGCTGGCCCGGGCGCTGATCCGTGACTTTCCGGATTCCCACGACCTGTTCTCGATCTCGGCGATCCAGTTCGGTCGCGCCGTGATGGCGAACCACAACGGCCTCCTCGGGCGCTATCCCGGCACCGATGGGATGAAGACCGGCTTCATCTGCTCGGGCGGCTTCAATGTCGTGGCGACCGCCACGCGCAACGGCCGGCGGATCGTCACGATCGTGATGGGGCAGCCGAGCCCGCGCGAGCGCGACGTGAAGACCGCGGACCTGTTCGACTACGCCTTCTCCCAGAGTGCCGGCTGGACGAGCCCGACCCTGGATGGGCTGCCGACCTCGGCGCTGCCCGCGCCGCCGGACATGCGCCCCTTCGTGTGCGGCGGCAAGAAGCCTCCGGCCATCGAGGACGGTGCGGGCGCGCTGAGCGCCCCCGGCTCCGCGGCGCAGCTGATCGGCGGCTCCGCCGCCAACTCGCCGGCGCTGGCGCTGGCCGCCTTCTCCAATCCGGCGCTGCGCGCCCGGTCGCTGCCGGCGCGGGCGCCGCTCCAGCCGATCGCCGTATGGATCGGCCGCAATCCGGCGGAAGGCCAGCAGATCCTGGACGCCCAGGAAGCCGAGCAGAAGACCGCGGCTGCCAACACCCGGGCCGCCAGGCTCGAGGCCGCCAAGGCCAAGCGTGCAGCCGCGCTCGAGGCGGCCAAGCAGGCCCGCGAGGCGCGCCTCGAACGGATGCAGGCCGCGAAGGCCGCCGCCAAGACCGCGCCCAAGGTCGCCGCGAAGCCGGGGCATGGCGTGCCGCGGAACGCGAGTGCCTACACGGCCGACGAGACGCCCACGATGCCGGAAGCCAAGCCCGGGAAGGGCCTGACCAAGCCCGCGCCCAAGGCGACCGCCCACAAGCCGGCCCCGGCCAGGACGCACGTCAAGGTTGAGGCCAAGCCCGACGCGAAGGCCGCGGCCCGGAAGGCTCCGGCCAAGAAGGCCGCGGCGGACGAGTAGGATCGCGCGGGGAATGGCGGCGTCCCGCACGCGTTGCCGCGGACGCCCCGGCACCCCACTTCGCCGCTCATGCCAGAGATCCCCACCCCCGCGCCGGACCCACGCCGCCCGGAGCCCATCCCGCTGACCGTGCTCACCGGCTTCCTGGGGGCCGGTAAGACGACGTTGCTGAACCGGTTGCTGCGCGACCCCGCGCTCGCCGACACGGTGGTGATCGTCAACGAGTTCGGCGAGATCGGCCTGGATCACCTGCTGATCGAGACCGTCGACGAGGACATGATCCTACTCGGCGCCGGCTGCCTGTGCTGCACGGTGCGGGGCGACTTGATCGCGACCCTCGAGGATCTGCTGCGCAAGCGCGACAACGGTCGGATCCGGCCGTTCCGCCGCGTGATCATCGAGACCACCGGTCTCGCCGATCCGGCGCCGATCCTGCACGCCCTGATTTACCACCCTTATCTGGTACTGCGATACCGGCTTCAGGCCGTGGTGACGGTGGTAGATGCGGCGACCGGCGCCGCGACCCTCGACGCCCATCCGGAGGCCCTGCGCCAGGCCGCGGTCGCCGACCGGATCGTCCTGACGAAGGTTGATCTCGCGGGTGACGTGGCCGGACTCCGCGCCCGCTTGGCGGTGGTCAACCCGGCTGCCCCGGTCGTCGCGCCTGACGCGCCCGCTGAGAGCCTGCTCGGCGGCCTGTTCGGCCTCGACGGCAAGGGAGCCGACGTGCGGTCCTGGCTCGGCGACGCGGCGCTGGAGCGCGATCACCAGGCCGACGTGAACCGGCACGATCTCGTCGATCCAGGCGATCTGCCTGACCAGCGCGGCGCCCGTGCCGCGCCCCGCCTTCGAGATGTTCATGGATCTCCTCCGCTCGGGCCATGGCCCGAAGCTGCTGCGGCTCAAGGGTCTCGTGGCCCTCGCGGACGACCCGGATCACCCCATCGTGGTCCACGGCGTGCAGCACGTGTTCCACGCCCCGCTCACTCTGCCCGCCTGGCCGGATCCCGACCACACCTCACGGCTCGTGCTGATCCTGCGCGACCTCGATCCGGCCTTCGTCCGCCAGCTCTGGGATGCCTTCCTCGGACGGCCCCGGGTCGATGCGCCGGACGTCGCCGCGCTCACCGACAACCCCCTGGCGATCCCAGGCCCCTGAGCCGCGAGCCGCCCGGCACCGTCCTTGAAGCCATCGACCCAAGGGGCGCCTCCGAGGCGCCGGATCGTCCCGGTTCGGGACGGATCGTCGACAGGCAGGACACGCGATGGTGCGACGCTTCACCGTGATACAGGGGGCCTGTCCGATCGGCCGGATCCCGCGGCCGGATCGGATCCCGAGGCCGCGCGTCCGGCGGAGATCTGGCGGGTGGATCTTTACCGGCCCGTCAACGTCGACGCGGCGGCGGTGACGGCTTGGCGTGCCCTCTTGGTGCGCAACGCCGTGAGCGACCCGCTGCGCGATCCCGATCACCTCCTGCCGCTGGCCCAGCACCGCCCAGCCGGGCGCCGGGTCGCCGTGGCCCTGGCCTGGAGCCGGGATGCCGAGACCGGTCGCGAGGCGCTGCGCGGCGTTGTCCCGCTCGCGATGCCGCACCCGGTCTGGGGCGGCCGGGCGCGTCCCTGGCAGCCCGCGGAACCGGAAGCCGCCGCGCTGGTGGAGCGCGCGGCCGCGGAGGCCGTCGACCGGGCGCTGCGGACGCGGCTCGGGGCGCTGCGTCGCCCGATCCGGCTCGTCGGTGAGACCGGGGCCGTGGCGGATCCCGCCCCACGCACCCCGATCCTGGCCGCGGGCCGCGCGACGCGGCCCCGGCCGGTCCCGGCCGGCGACCTGATCGGTGTGCGGCCGGCGGGCTGGGAGGCGGCCGCGTCCGAGATCCTCGCCGTGACCGAACCGGCTGCCGTCCGCGACGCGGTGGAGACCTTCCTGGCCCTTGACGCCCGGACTGCCGCCCGGCCGATCATCGCCGATCCGGCGGAGGCGTCGCTCGTCCGCGTTGTCACCCGGCTGTTCGCCCGCCGCGGCGGGTTGCGGGTCGAGTTCCTGCGCCGAGCGGGCGCCATCGTCGCCGGCACGCTCCATCTGGGCGTCGGTCCTGCCGCGGTGCCCTGGCGGCGGGCGCGGGCCTGAACGGTCAATCCGCCGCGCTCCGCGCGGCTGTCGACCGGGGCGGACGAACCCTAGCTGGCGCCCATGACCCGCGACACGCCGCACGGCGTACGACTTGCTCCGCGCCGGAGGACCGTCACGCGATCCGCGTCCTCGATGCCGGGCGACGTCGATCGCGTGACGGCCGTGCTCGCCCGACTCGAGGCCGCGGACCCGGACCCGAAGGCCGGGTTCGACGACACCGATCCGTTTCGCCTCCTCGTGACCGTGCTGCTCTCGGCCCAGTCCACCGGCCCCACCGTCTCCCACGTCGCGGACGCGCTGTTCGCAGTGGCCCGGGATCCCGCCGGCATGCTGGACCTCGGAGAAGCGCCGATCACCGCGATCATCCGGCCGGTCGGGCTCGGGCCGTCGAAGGCGCGCAACATCGTCAAGCTCTCAGCGGCCCTGATCGCCGACCACGGCGGCACTGTCCCGCGCAGTGCGGCGGAGATGCGCCGCCTCCCCGGAATCGGTCGAAAGAGTGCCGAGGTCACGGCGAATTTCGCCTTCCACGAGCCGGTGATCGCGGTCGACACGCACGTATTCCGCGTCTCGAACCGGATCCCGTTGGCCCCTGGGCTCACGGTGGACGCCGTGGCGGACGGCCTCGCCCGGACCGTGCCCGAGCGCTTCAAGGACGGCGCCCATGTTTGGCTGTTCCGGCACGGGCGCGACACCTGCACGGCCCGGAAGCCGGCCTGTCTCGGCTGCCCGGTCTCGGAGCTGTGCACTTGGCCGGGCAGGACCGTCTGACCCGAGCCGCGCTACTCGTCCTCGCCGAAGCGGTTCGCCAGCAGCGCCTCGATGGCGTCGAGGCACGTCTCGGCATCCGGGCCTACGGCCGTCACGGCGATACGCGTGCCCATGGCGGCACCCAGGGTCAGCAACCCCATGATCGAGCGTCCACCGACAGTCTCCCCGGCGCGGGTCACCGTGACGGCTGAGTCGTAGCGTTCCACGGTCTGCACGAATTTTGCCGACGCGCGGGCATGCAGGCCCCGCCTGTTGATGATCGGCAGCATGCGGAGGAGGCCGCCCTCCGGAACCGGCGGATCGTCGTCCGTCTCGAAAAGCTCGTCCATCGCCCCTGATGTTTCCCGCCCGATCCGCGGCCGTTGCGGCCGTCTAAGCCGAACCTAAACCATTGACCGCGCGAGTCGATCCCGCGGCGTCGCGGCACTGTCGCACGCGGGCGCCCCGGTCTTTGCGGGCTACCACTCGTACTCGGCGCCGACCCCGAGACTGGTTCGGCCGTCGCTCCCGGCTTCGCCCTTCAGCTTGATCCGGCGGGTCACGTCGAAGTCGACGCCGACGGCTGTGTCGGCCGGCTTCGCCCCGGCCTTCACACCGACGCTGACGCGATCCGAAATGTAGCGCGAGGCGCCGAGCGCCGGGCCGCCGCTCGCTCCGGTAGAGACATCCAGACTGTCCAGGCCGAGTCCCTTGCGCGCCTGCTCGAACATGTCCGGCCCGGCCGAGCCTCCGGAGAGCTGCGCGATCGCCTGGGCGAGCTGCAGGGCCTGGAACGGCGAAAGACCACCGGCCGCCTTCTTGAACAGCAGGCGCGAGAGGATCTCGTCCTGCGGGAGGACCGGATCCGAGGTCAGGGCGAATTGCGGTGCGTCGGCGGGGCCGGACACCGCCACCCGGGCGGTCACGTCCGCGGCCTTGGTCTCGGCGGCGAAGTCGAGTTCCGGCGTGGTCAGGCTGCCCGCGAAGGTCAGGCGTCCGCGGCTGAAGTCCAGGCGTTGACCGACGAGTTCGAATCGCCCCCGCCGCATCGAGAAGGCGCCGACGGCATTTGGCGCCGCGGAGGTTCCCGTGACCCGGAGCGCGCCGCCGAGTTCGGCATCGATGCCCCGGCCGCGTACGAAGATGCGGCTCGGCGCGTTGATCGCCACGTCCAGGGTGGCATCGAACGGCACCGATGACTTCTTCGGCCGCCGTCCGGGACGGGTTGCAGCCTTCCGCTCGGCCCGCTGGGCGAGGCGCGCTCGCGCATCCGGCGGCGTGTTGACGTGGCGCACGCCCGGAAGCGGCCGGACCGTGGCCGGCAGCCGGTCCGGAACGGCGACGTCGATGGATACGACATCGACCCGGCCCGCGATCCGCGGGGTGCGCGCCAGGGGGCCGGACAGGGTGAGATCGACGCCGGACACGGCCGTCATCAGCGGGCTCGACACGAGTTCGGCCTTCTCGGCGGTGACGCGGAAATTCCCTGGGAAATCGGGTTCGAGGGCGACGCGACCCGTGACCGAGACCCTGCCGCCATTGCGGGTCGCCGCGGTCAGCCGTTCCACCACGACGCTGTCGCCGCGGCCGGTGACGCGCCCCTCGATCGCCGTGAGGCGGATGCCGTTCAGGGGATCGTTGAAGCTGCCACCGGTCAGGACCGCCGAGCCCTCCGCCCGCGGCGCCGCCAAAGTGCCGGTGACGCCCCCGTCGACGGCTACCTTTCCGGCGACGCTCTGGCCGCCGGCGCTGAGGAGAGAATTGGCGAGCGCCGCGTCGAGCGTTCCGCGGGCGCGGAGATCCAACGGACCTCCGGCCTCCACGGGGAGCGCGCCCGAGACCGTCAGCGCGACGCCGCGCCCGGCGGTCACCCGGCCGTCCAGGCGCGCCTGCCCGTCCGAGAGCGTGCCCTTGGCGGTGGCATCGATGGGCGGCAGGCCGGCCTGTCGGACCTGGGGTGCCACGAGCTTCGTCACGGTCAGTGCATAGTGCCCCTCGGGGCGCGCCGTCGTCCCGTGCAAGTCCACCTCGCCGTCCAGGGTGCCCGACAGGCCGAGATCCGGCACGGCGATCCGGGCGAGCGACAGCGGCAGGGCGCGAATCGCGACGCGCAGGTCGAGATCGCGTCCCGCCCGACCGGCGACCGTCACGCGGCCCGAACCGGCCGCGATGGACAGGCCTTCGATCACGGCGCCTCCGTCCCGCAAGGTCAACGCCGCCGGTCCGGTGAGGGCGAAGCGATCGGTTCCCCGGGCCGCCGACAGGCGCTGGATCTCGATCCGCGTCTCGTCCGTCGGAACGACCCGCGCGGCCCCGTCGAGGTTGAAGCCGCGGGCCTTGGCGGTCAGGGTCACGTCGCTGAAGGCCGAGCTGCCGGCGGCGGCCAGGCGGAGTGTGTCGAGCTGCTGCCCCGCGGTGACGAGCCGATCGGCGTCGAGGCGCCCGTCGAGGACGGGGTGGGCGCGCAGGTCGCGCCCCTTCAGATCTGCGTCGAGGCGCGACAGGGTGGATGAACCGTAGCGAAGGCCCGCTCCGGTGGCACGGAGGGCCGCGTCCTGACGGCCGCCGTCGCGCGCCAGGGTCACGGATCCGTCGAGCCGGCCCGCGACGGGATTCGGGAGCAGCGGTGCGATATCGGCCAGCTCGCCGGCCTTCACGGTGAGCGATCCGGACGAGAGCCACGTGTCGGCCGCGACTGTCGCATGGCCGGCGAGGCTCACCGAGCCGAGGGTGAGGCCGAGCCGGTCGAGGACCCAGTCTCCTCCGGTGCGTGCGAGATGCGCCTCTCCGGTGAGCGCGTTGCCAGCCACGTCGCCGCCGAGCCGCACGGTGCCGTCCGGCGCGAGGATCGCGTCACGCAGGACTGCCTCGGCGCGGAGGTTTCGGATCGGCTTTCCATCCGCCGTGGCGGCCGGCGCCGTCAGGGTCGCCGTCAGGTCCGGATGTTCCAAGGAGCCGGTCAGCCGGGCCTCGATGCCCGCGTGACCGGTCAGCCGCCCGTCGAGGTCCGCGAGACTTTTAAGGTCGAGGCGAGCGGCCACGTCCGCGGCGGTCGCGGTCGCCTGTCCCTCCAGGGCCGCGGTGAGCCCCGCGCCCTCCAGGCGCAGGTGATCGAAGCCGTAGCCGTCGAACGACTGAGAGATCCGCCCCTGCAGGGTCGGCGTGCGGCCGAGGGTGCGGTCGGCGGCGCGGATGCCGGTGACAAGGCCGCTGGCGGTCACGGCGAGGTCGGCGGCGAGGGCCTTGCGGGCCGGGTCGCCGCTGAGTCGCGCCTTGGCATCGAGGCTCCCGGCAAGGCCCTGTCCGGCGAGACCGGAGAAGACGGACAGGTCCGGCAGCGCCGCATCCAGGGTCCCCGTCAGGGTGTTCTGTCCAAGCCGACCGGCATAGGTGGCCCGCGCCGTGTCCGATTCGAGCCGGAGCGTCGACACATCGACGACGCCGTCGGCACCTGAGGCGGCCCGGAACGTCACCTGCGCCCGGCTGCCGATCGCCCGGCGGAGGGCCGGATCGGACAGCTTCAGCCCGTCCACACGTCCGTCCGCCGTGATCGCGAAACGCTGCGCCGCGGGCTCGCCCTCGGGGGTGACGCCGAGACTCGCCTCGATCCGGTCGAGGCCGGAATCACGACTATGCAGGCCAGTGGCATCGAGCCGTCCCCGCACCGTGGGGGCGCTCAGCGGTCCCTTGAGACTCCCGTCGAACACCAGCTTGCCGATCTCGGCCTCGCCGGCCCGGGTGACCTCGCCTTCCGTCGGGACGGCCCGGGCCTGGAGTGTCAGGTCGGCGACGCGATCCGGACTCAGGCTGCCGCCGGCCACGAGACGCGCCGTGCGGGAAGTCAGTTCCAGCCGGTCGATGCGAAAGGCGCCGCTATCCGCGAAGGCGAGGCCGCCGTCGAGCTTGGTGGTGCCGGCGAAGACCGCGGCTGCGGGACCCGGCATCAGCCCTTCGATGCGCGCCGCGAGGTCGAGGGCGAGACGCCGCTCGGCGCCGATGCGGGAGATCTTCGCGCCACCCCTGGCGCCGATCTCGGGGCCGGCCGCGAAATCGAGCTTGGCCGCCCACGCGTCGAGCGTGCCGGTCCCGGCCAGGTCGAAGTCGATCGGCGGCGTTCCGGGAAGGTTGGCCGCCTTGGAGAGCAGGCCACCCGCCGGCTCAACAAGATTCGCCTTCAGTTCGAGCCGCTCACCGTTCGGCACGAACAGCAGCGACAGCAGGAAGCGGCCCGGCGAATCGAGGCGCTGCGCCCTGGCCTGCAGATCGAGCCCCTCGCTGGCTGCGCCGAGCCGCGCCCGGCCTTCCGCGGACAGGCGCGCCGGTTGCCCGGCAACGGCCTCGCCGAGCGCCAGCTCCGCCAGCTTGAATCCTTTGATCTCGACCTTCACCGGGAGGTCGGGCAGCAGCTTGCCGTCAGGCTTGGCCTCCGGCGGCGGTGGCCCGGGGACGGGGCGGCGCAGCACGTCGAGACGCCCGATCTCCAGGCTCTCGACCTCGAGCCGTCCCGACAAAGGGCGAGTCGGCGCCAGACGATGCGGGCGCGGTCGAGCTTCAGCCAGACGCCGTCGCGGTCGCTCACCGCCACGTCCCGGATGGTGGCGTCCGAGGACAGGGCGCCGTCCACCGCCCCGATCGCCACCCGGGACGACGGTGTCGAGAGCGCCCGGGACAGGAGGCCGCCCAGGACCGACTTGTCGCCCTCTTCGGCGCGCGTCCGCGTGACGGCCCAGGGCAGTAGCAGCGTCAGGCAGACCAGGACGAGGGCGGCTGCCTGTCCGCCGCGGCGGGACGGATTCGCGGCGCGCTGCGCCGGGCCGGTCCGGTTTTCCATTCAGAACGCCTGCCCCAGGCTGAGATACAGAACGGCCGGGCGCACGTGCCCGCCTTTGTAGGGGTCGAGCGGAAAGGCGAGATCCGCACGGATCGGGCCGATGCCGGTGTAGTAGCGCAGGCCGATGCCGACCGATTTCCGGATCTTGGCGTCAAAATCCGGCGTCGCCGAGGCGAAGGCGGTGCCGGCATCGAAGAACGGCACCACGCCGATCGTGTCGGTGACCTTGATGCGGGCCTCCAGCGACGCTTCCAGCAGGCTGCGACCACCGATCGGCAGGTTGTACGGACCGATCGGTCCGAGGGTCCGGTACGGGTAACCGCGCACGGAGCCGCCGCCCCCGGCGAAGAACCGGAAATTGTCCGGGATATCCCCCAGGGGCGCCCCGGAGACCGAGCCGAAGCCGATCCGGCCCGCCAGGATGGTCCGGGCTTCGTCGTCGAGGGCGTAGTAGGTGGAGCCCTGCGCCTTGGCGACGACGATGCCGGGCGAGGAGATCGGCCCGGGATAGACCGCCAGCGATGCGATGGCCCGGACGCCCCGGGTCGGATCGAGGAGGCTGTCTGTGGAATCGTAGGTCATCGAGGCTGGAACCCCGATCAGCCGGTAATCGACTGTGCCGAGCGCATCCTTCGAGCGGCCGAACTGGGCGTCGAGGCCGACCTGCGCCGAGAAGGTGTCGGAAAACCGGTGTCGGATCGCTCCGGAGACGCCGCCGCCATCCACCAGGTAGCTCTGCTGCACCTCGCGGGTGATGAAGGCGTTGGCCAGCAGGTCGTTCCGCGTCCCCCACAGCGCCGGCTGGACGTAGGTCGCCGAGAGACGTCCGCCCAGACCGTTGGTGCCGATGCCGGCAGCCTTGCGCTGATTGGCGAACGGGTCGTTGCCGAGGCCCAGATAATAGATGTCGGCATCGAGCCGGAAGGTCTCGCCGCCGCCGAACAGATTCCGGTTGGCGTAGTAGGCGCGCACCCCCGGGCCGTCGACCGTCGAGTATCGCGCCGAGACGCCGACGAGGTTGAGCTCCCGTTCGGTGACCTCGACGAACAGGGGCAGGTTGCCGTCCGCGTCCAGTGCCGTACCTTCGCGGACGCGCACGCCGCCGACCCCCTCGATCCGGGCGACCGACCGCCGGATCGCCGCCACCGCCTGGGGCGAATAGGGATCGCCCGGCTCGGCATAGATGAAGGAGCGGATCGTGGCCGGATCGATGCCAGGGGCGCCGCTCACCGCGACCGGGCCGAGTCCGGCCACGGGTCCGGGCTCGACCGTGAAGGTCACGTCCATCACATGAGCGGAGTCGTCGACCACCGGATCGCGGGCGACGACCTTGGCGAAGGGGTGGCCCTGCGCGCGGAAGTGGTCGACGATCTGCGCCTCGCGGGCCAGCACCGTGGCGGAGCGGGCGGGTACATCCGCGTCGACGCGGGTGATGCGCGGTGGCAGCGTGGCATCCGGGAAGGGATGTCCGGCCCGGTCGCGGGCATCGATCCGGCGCAGGCGATAGAGCGGCCCGAGATCGACTGCGATCCGGACCGGGACCAAGCCGCGGTTGCGCCAGCTCTCGGCGGCCCTGACCGCGGCCAGCGACTGGCCCGCCGCCGGCACGCCGTCGACCCGGATCGTCACCGTTCCTTGGTAGTAGCCGTAGCCCGAGAGAACGTCGGCAAGCTTTGCGAGGTCGGTCTCGGCCCGGCGCAGCAGGCCTTCGCCATCGGGGGGCGGCTCCTGGCGCAGTCGGTACAGGGTTGCGGTGTCCTGCAGCGC
>JBOEFT010000001.1:717500-2955000 GCA_050632685.1 Methylobacterium phyllosphaerae | reverse complement strand
CCGGCGATGGCGACGGTTCGGCGCCTAAGGATGCGAATCCGTTCAAGTCCATCGAGGTGCTGGTCGTCCCCGAGAACGTCACCAAGCTCGCGAAGGTCGAACTGAAGCCGAACGAGCCGCCCCTCGTGGAGGAGCGTGATCTCGCCCTGAAGCGCGGCGAGACCCTCGAGACTACACTCAAGGCCACAGGTTTTGCCGGCGACGACGCGATCCGCGGCATCGTCGCGGCGCTCGGCGGCAAAGCCCGCACGGCTGCGCTCAACGAGGGCCAGCCGATGCGCATCCAAGTCGCCCCTGGACCGCGTCCCGGCGATCCGCGCCAAGTCACCCGCGTGGTGCTTTACGGCGAGAGCGGCATCGAGGGGATCGCGGCCCTGAACGACCGGGGCGCCTTCGTCTCGGTGGCGCCCCCCGCCGAGGAGGCGCCCACCGCCAAGCCGCAGCCCCAGGCTGAGGCCGGCGACGACGAGGACGCGGATTCCGGTTCCGGGCCGCGCCTTTACCAGAGCCTCTACGAGACCGCGGCCCGACACGACCTGCCGCGGGCCACCGTCGAGGACATCGTCCGGGTGTTCAGCTACGACCTCGACTTCCAGCGCCGCATCGGCAGCGGCGATGGGCTCGACGTGTTCTACAGCTACGATGACGAGGCCAGCGCCGACCGCCCGGACCTACTCTACGCGGCGCTCACGCTCGGCGGCGAGACCCGCAAGGTCTATCGCTTCCAGTCTCCGGACGACGGCACGATCGACTACCTCGACGACCAGGGCCGGTCCCTCAAGAAATTCCTCCTGCGCAAGCCGATCGCCGAGGGCATCATGCGCTCGGGCTTCGGCTACCGACGCCACCCGATCCTCGGCTACGCCAAGCTGCATACGGGTGTCGACTGGGCGAACCCGATCGGAACGCCGATCATGGCGGCGGGCAACGGCGTGGTCATCCGGTCCGAGATGACTTCCGGCTACGGGAACCGGGTCGAGCTGCAGCACGTCAACGGCTACGTCACCACCTACAACCACATGTCCCGGTTCGCCCGCGGCATCCGGGAGGGCGTCAAGGTCCGCCAGGGACAGATCGTCGGCTATCTCGGGTCCACCGGCCTCTCGACCGGACCTCACCTCCATTACGAGGTGATCATCAATGGCCATTTCGTCGACCCGATGAAGATCCGTGTCCCCCGCGGCCGGGAACTCGACGGACGCCTGCTCGCCGAATTCAAGCGCCAGCGCGAGCAGATCGACGCCACGATGCAGAAGTCGAAGAGCGCCACGGCCCTCGCCCAGCGCGATGCGGCCGTGCGCTGAGGCGCGCCGTCAGGCGAAGCCGAGGCGGGCGCGGATGATTTCGGGCGTCTCGCCGGCTTGCCGCAGGTCGGCCAGGGATTGTGAGCCGCGCGACTTGGCGAGCTTTGCGCCGGCGGGATCGCGCAGCAGCCGGTGGTGGTGATAGCGCGGCCTCGGCAGGCCGAGTAGATCCTGCAGGAGCACGTGCAGGTCGGTGGCCGTCTCCAGGTCTTGGCCGCGGACCACGTGGGTGATCCCTTCCGCGGCGTCGTCATGGACCACGGCGAGGTGATAGCTCGTCGGCACGTCCCGGCGGCCGATGACGGCATCGCCCCAGCGCAGCGGATCGGCGGCGATCCGGCGCTCGCCGGTCTCGTCGAAGGCGATGTAGCCGTGTCCGGAGCCGGCGCAGCGCAGGGCGCTCGCCATATCGAGGCGCCAGGTATGCGGATCGCCGCGGGCGAGCCGGTCGGCCACGGCCGCCGGGTCGGCGTGGCGGCAGGTGCCGGGATAGAGCGGTGACCCGTCGGGATCGCGCGCGGCCGCGTCACGCGGTCCGATCTGTGCCCGGATCTGCCCCCGCGAGCAGAAGCAGGGGTAGGCGAGTCCTCGGCCGATCAGGCTGTCGAGGGCGCCTCGATAGGCCTCCATGTATCGGGACTGACGCCGCACCGGCTCGGGATAGTTCAGACCGAGCCAGGCGAGGTCGGTGACGATCGCCGCGACGAGGTCCGGCTTCGAGCGTTCCGGATCGATGTCCTCGATCCGCAGGCGGCAGAACCCGCCCATTCGGGTCGCGAGCTCGGCATTCAGCAGCGCCGAGTAGGCGTGGCCCAGATGCAGACGTCCGTTCGGGCTCGGCGCGAAACGCAGGACGGGCGTAGCGGGGCTCATGGGCCGTCGGGGCGGTGCCGGCGGACGGGCGGCCGTCCGCGGGCGTGCCGGTTCACCCGTCGCGGCGGCGCAGGCATTGCGGGGTGCCGGGCTGGCAGGCGATGCCGGGCAGCGAGCAGGCCGGACCTTCGGCGCGCCGCTGACAGACCATGCAGCCGTCGCTCCACTCGAGGCAGGTCGGATCCTCGGCCAATGTGCGGGCCGGCGCCGGGTGATGGGCCGGCGCCAGGGCGCCGATCAGCACCGTGGCGATCACCAGGGCGGCCACGCCCCAGGCAGCGAGCGCGCCGCTGGACGAGCGCGGAGCGGGCGGCTGGGGGTGGGCTGTCGACATGGGCGTCCTGTTGGCGCGGGATGCGCCCGTCTGTCAACGCACCCGGTCATGCCGCCCGGGCGGAGCGGCGCTCCAGCAGGGCCGGGAGGACCTTCAGGTTGAGGGGCTTGGCCAGGAACCCGTCGAAGCCCGCCGCCCGGGCGGCGATCTCGTCCTCGCGGCCGGCATTGGCGGTGAGCGCCACGAGGTGGAGCCGGTCGGACCGACCCGACTCGGCCGCGCGGATCCGCCGGGCGGTCTCGTGCCCGTCGAGGCGCGGCATCCGCACGTCGATCAGCGCCAGGTCGAACGGACCGTCCGTGTCCAGACGGTCCAGGGCCTCGAGGCCGTCGACCGCATGAACGACTACGGCGCCGAGCCGTTCCAGCGCCCGGGTCGCCAGCAGGGCGTTGATGGGGTTGTCCTCGGCGAGCAGGACCCGCAGGCCGCTGCCGGTTCGCGACGGCGTCGCGGGCGGAACGGTCGCGGTCTCGGTCGGGCCGGACGATGCGAGCAGGCGGTCGAACAGGGAGCGGGGGCGGACCGGCTTGATCAGATAGCCGTCGAAGCCCGCTGCGCCGGGGGCGCCGAATTCGCGGCGGTCAAACGGCGAGAGCAGCACGAGGCTCGTGCGCACACCGCAGGCGCGGGCCGCATCGGCGATCTGCCGGACCGCCGCGTCGCCCAGCGCCCGGTCGGCCAGAACCACGTCGAAGGCGGCGCCCGACAGGGCGTCGAGGCCCGACTCCAGGCTGTCGACGATTACGGTGGCGGCCCCGGCCCGGGACAGGCTGCGCGCCAGGTAGGGCGCCTGGTAGGGAGAATCCGCCACGATCAGGCAGCGCCGCGCGGCGAGGGCGGCAGCGGCCGGTCACCCGCGGTGCCGGGGACGTCGGCCAGCGGCAGCGCCACCCGGAAGGTCGAGCCCCGCCCGAGGCGGGAATCGGCCTCGATATGGCCGCCCATGCGGGTCACGAGGCGCCGGGTGATGGCGAGGCCGAGGCCGGTGCCTTCGTGGCTCCGGCTCGGGCTGCCGTCACCCTGCTCAAACTCCTCGAACAGGATCGGCAGCCGGTCCTCCGGAATGCCCGGGCCGGTATCGGCCACGGCGAGCACGACCTCGGCGCCGTCCGCGCTCCGGGTGAAGCCGAGGCTGACGCCGACGCCGCCGCGCTCGGTGAACTTGATGGCGTTCCCCGCGAGGTTGATCAGGATCTGCCGCACGCGATCGGCATCGCCCACCACCGCGGCGGGAAAATCCTCGGCGACGTCGAGGGCGATCTCGATCCCCTTGTCCTGCGCCCGCGGCGCCAGCAGCTCGACGACGCCCTCCGCGAGCGCCGGCAGATCGAAGGGCTCATCCGCCAGATCGAGGCGTCCGGCCTCGATCCGCGAGAAGTCGAGGACGCCGTCGATCAGGCCGAGGAGGGCCTGACCGCTGGTGCGCACCGCTTCGACGTAGGTGCGTTGCTCGGGGTCGAGGTCGGTCCCGAGCACGAGGTCGGCCATGCCGAGGATGCCGTTGAGCGGCGTGCGCATCTCGTGGCTCACGGTCGCCAGGAACCGGGACTTCGCCACGCTCGCCGACTCGGCCCGCTCCAGGGCGGCGTCCCGGCTGCGGATCGCCTCGACCCGCGCCGTCACGTCCCGGCCGGCCCGCAGCCAGTGCATCGCATCGCCGTGCGCCACCGGCATCTCCACGAAGGCGAACCAGCGCACGCGGCCGTCCGCCGTGCGGACCTGCGCCTCCATGCGGCGGACCCCATCCGGCCCGATCTCGACGGCGTGCCGGTCGACGATCTCCAGATCGGCCTGCGAGCCGATCAGCGCGATCGGCTCCTGTCCGAGCAGGTGGGCGAAATCGTCGTTGGCGTAGGTGATGCGCCCCCGGGCATCCCGCTGGACGATGATCTCGGTGGTGGCGGCCACCAGAGCCCGGTAGCGGTCCTCGCTCTCGCTGATCCGCCAGATGCGATCCTGCAGCCGCTCGGCCTCGCTCTCGGCGCGCCGCGTCCCCCGCATCCACCAGACGCCCAGCGCCAGCAGGGTCGCGATTGGGAGCGCCAGGACAAGCGCCATCGTGTCGGTCATTCCGGCCTCCCCGGCGGCAGGCCGGTCCGTGGCAGGATCGCAGGCGAAGCTGAAGGCGGCGTTGGGAAAGGCGCTTAACCGGCGGTTGCCGGCATCGCCCGGTTTCCGCCGATGCCGGCACGTTGCGTCCGAAACACCGGAGCGGCGTGATCCGAACAACGGCTCGCGAGTTGCCTGCCTGGACAGAGGTCCGGACGGAGACGGCACATGCCCGGTGAGCACTACGACGTCATCATCGTCGGTTCCGGACCCGGCGGCGGGACGATGGCTTGGCGCCTCGCGCAGACCGGCAAGCGCATCCTGCTGATCGAGCGCGGCGACTACCTGCTGCGCGAGCCGCGCAACTGGGACAGTCAGGCGGTGATCGTCGACGGCTACTACCAGGCTCAGGAGACGTGGTACTCGTCCGACGGCAAGAGCTTCCACCCGGGCCTGCACTACTACGTCGGCGGGAACTCGAAATTCTACGGCTCGGTCCTCTTCCGCCTGCGCGAGAAGGACTTCTCCGAGATCCGCCACCAGGACGGCGTCGCGCCGGCATGGCCCGTGGGCTACGACGCCTTCGAGCCGTACTATCAGGCCGCCGAGGAGCTGTTCCACGTCCACGGCCTGCGCGGCGAGGATCCGACCGAGCCGTGGTCGACGAAGCCCTATGCCCATCCGCCGGTCTCGCACGAGCCGCGGATCCAGGAGCTGTTCGACAACCTGAAGAACGCCGGCCATCACCCGTTCCACCTGCCGGTGGGCGTGCGGCTGGTGGAAAAGGATGGCCGTGCTGTCCCGACCTCGCCCTGCATCAAGTGCGAGATCGTTCGACGGCTTCCCCTGCCCCACCAACGGCAAGTCCGACGCCCAGACCATGGTGGTGGACCCGGCCCTGCGCGACTGCCCGAACCTGACCCTCCTGACCCGCACCTACATCGAGCGTCTCGTCACCGACCCGTCGGGCCGCTCGGTCACGGGGGTCGTCGGAAACCGGGACGGTGCGCCGTTCGAGGCATCGGCCGACATCGTGGTGGTCGCCTGCGGTGCCCTCTCCTCGGCGCTGCTGCTGCTCCGCTCGGCCAACGCGCAGCATCCGAACGGCCTCGCCAACGGGTCGGATCAGGTTGGGCGCAACTACATGCGCCACAACAACTCGACCGTCCTGGCGATCTCGAAGGTCCCGAACCCCACCCGGTTCCAGAAGACGCTGGGCCTCAACGATTTCTACTTCGGTGATCCGGACCCGAAGGACGGCTGGGATTTCCCCTCGGCCACATTCAGATGGTCGGCAAGTCGGACGGCGCCCAGATCCACGGCGAGGGCCTGCCCGGCTTCCTGCAATGGTTTCCCGACAGGCCCTTCGACTGGATCGCCAAGCATTCCATCGATTTCTGGCTGACATCGGAAGACGTGCCGCTGCCCCAGAACCGGGTCTACTATCGGGACGGCAAGGTCCATCTCGATCTCACCGAAACGAATCAGGAGGCCCACAGGCGGCTGCGGCACAAGCTGCGCGAGATCTGCAGCGTCACCGACATTCATCCGCACCTGTTCGACCGGTCGCTCTATCTCGGCAAAAACGTCCCCATCGGCGGGACGGCCCACCAGGCCGGCACCCTGCGGTTCGGCGACGATCCCGCGACCTCGGTGCTCGACCGGGACTGCAAGGCGCACGAGCTGGACAACCTCTACGTGACCGATGCCAGCTTCTTCCCGTCGATCGGCGCCGTGAATCCGACGCTGACGATTATCGCCAACGCCCTGCGAGTCGCGGACCACTTGGTCGCGCGGATGGGTGCACGGGACGCGATCCCGCCGCCCCGACTGTTCGACCACACCGAGCCGCGTGCGCCGCTGTCGGCCTGAGGCGCGGCGGCTTGGGAGCCGGCGATCCGGTCCGTGCCCCTCGTCCTGCGGATCCAGGACGCGGACCCGGAAGGCGGGCGCCGGGAATCGCGTTGGCGGCGGGCGGGTTCCTTCGGATGTGCGCCCCGCGCTCCGGCCCATCGGGATGCCGGCCTGTCCCCGGACATGGGTGATCGTCCCCGCGCGCCTGTTGCGCCGGGGGCGTGGCCCAGGAAGCGCGCACGAGGGACGCGGGACGCCGCGGGAACCCTGTGTCGGCCATGATACGCGCGGAATCCGATCCCCGCGGCGCCCCGCGGCATCGACCGGGCGCCTCCCCCGGCCGGTGCCGTCTGTCTCGTCGCGGCGTCTTGCCGGCGCCCCGATCCTGCGACTCCGTTTCAGCGGTCACCGGCGAGGCGCACGCACCTCCGGAACCCGCATCACCGCCGTGGCCTTCCAGCCGCCGCCCGCCTCGTAGTGGGCGGGTCCGCAGGTTGCTCAGGGTCGGCCCAGAGAGGGGTCGGCGCGGGGGGCATTTCCTCCACCCCGCCGGGCTGACTGCCGCCCGGTCTCACGCCCGCCTCCGAGACACGCCCCGCACCGGTCGCGCCGCCCGGGGCGATGGCGGCTGAGAGCCACCGACGCGGGCGCTGCCCCGTCCCCGGATCCGCCCGGTCAGCCACCGCACGGACCCCCGAAGGACGCCCCGGGATCGCTCCCCAGGCGCCGTGGACAGGTGGCGGCTAATGAGCGCAAAATAGGAATATTGTCAAGGTGCGGCAGGACGTCACGACAGGGTGCGAGACGCCGGTCCTCTCCCCCTGGCGGGCCGCGATGGTCACGCATCCGAGTCGGACACGGGCGCTGGCGGCGGAGCGCGACGTGCCCCCTCTCCCGTGCGGGAGAGGGTTGGGGTGAGGGGCACGACGCGTCGGGATCGAGCACGCGGTCGACAGGCAAGTCCGTCGCGCTTTCTGCGGAGGCCGCACGTCCCTCACCCTGTCCCTCTCCCGCATGGGAAAGGGGACCCGCGCCTGGTCCTCAAGCCGCGTTGCCGCGGCGGATGTGGGAATCCGTTGGGCCGCACGGGAGAGGGGGTGCATGGCGCCCGACCCGACCGGAAACGTCCGCGATCCCGGTCGTTGCCGCACGATCGGAAGCGGCCCGGGAGCCGCCATCCGGGCCGGATGCCTGCACGGCGACGCGCCCGGATCCCGGGCTCCCCGCGCGGCCCCGGGATGACAGGGATGCAGCCGCGTCTGCTATGTCGGACGTCCGAGCCCTCATCGATCGCGACGCCCGTGGCCATCGACCATATCGATCTCAGCCGGATCGACCTGAACCTGCTGGTCGCCCTCGACGCCCTGCTCGACGAGCGCAGCGTCACCCGGGCTGCGGCCCGGATCGGGATCGGCCAGTCGGCCATGAGTTCGAGCCTCGCCCGCCTGCGGCGCCTGTTCGACGACGAACTCCTGACCCGGGCTCCGGACGGGATGCGGCCGACGCCGCGCGCCCTCAAGATCGCCGAGCCCCTGCGCGCCACCCTCCGGCAGGTGCAGGCGCTGGTGCACCGGGAGGAGCGCTTCGATCCGGTCACCGTCGAGCGGACGTTCACGCTGAGCCTGCCCGACAGCGTCGAGGTCCTGCTCGGTCCCCGCCTGATCGCGCAGCTCCGCCGGGAGGCGCCCGGCATCCGGCTGCTGCTGCGCTCGGTCGACCGGACGCGCATCCTCGACGAACTCGACGCCGACCGGGTGGACCTCGCCATCGGTCTGTTCTCCGAGGGCCAGCTTCATCACAAGCAGCGGCTGCTCTACCGGGACAGCTACGTGGTGCTGTTCAACGCCGCGTTGATCGGCCTCGAGCCGCCGATCGGCCTCGACGACTACCTGCGGTTCCCGCACGTCCTGACGTCCCTGCGCGAGACCGCCCACGGTGTGGTCGACGACGCGCTGGCGCTCATCGGCCGGTCCCGCACCCTGGCGGTGACGACCCCGCGCTTCCTGGTCGTCCCGTTCATGGTGCGGGCGGCGCCGGTGATCGCCACGATGCATGCGCGTCTGGCGGCCGCCTTCGCCAGCGCCCTGGCGCTCAGCGTCAGCCCGGTGCCGGTGGCGCTCGACGACGTGGCCGTCTCGATGCTGTGGCACGCCTCCTACGACCACGACCCCGCCCATCGCTGGTTGCGGGATCTCCTGGTGCGCCTGGCCAGCGGGGCGCCGGAATTCGGCGTCCTCTGACGGCCTGCCTCACAGGCACGGATCGTCGGCGGCCGCGAGGCGGCCGCTCGCGATCGCTGCGCGGAACAGGGCGAAATCGGCGGCGTTCCGCTCGGCATAGGCCACGGCCCAGTCGGCGATCGCCCCGCTCAGGTCGTGGTGCTTGCCGCTGCCGCAGTAGCCGGCGATCGCCGCCGCATCGCCGGTCCGGGCATGGGCGCGGGCCAGCAGCGCCCCGTACGCGTACGAGAAGTTGAGGAGCGGCGCGCCCGACATCCGCGCCAGGGGAATTGCCCCCTTCAGGTTCTTCATCTGCCGCACGTAGAACGGCCGGCCCTCGATGCTGGTCCAGCCGAGCAGGGGATCGCCCACCGCCTGGAGGAGGCGCTGGCCGTAGATCACGCGCTCGCCCTCGTGATCGGCAAAGGGGGCGGGCGCGTCCGGCAGATACGGCGCGTGCGCCGGCTTCACCGCTTCCTTGACCTGCAGGAAGAGCGCGTCCGCGTCGGAATTGCCGAAGAGCAGCGCGAGGTAGGCTCGGGTCCCGACGCTGCCGACCCCGACGACCCGGTGGGCCACGTCGACCACGTGGTAGCGGTCGAGCATGAAGCGGCGCTCGCGCGGCAGGGTCTCGGCGTAGCGCTCCAGCCCGGTGACGACGCCCGCGCGGGTCGCGTCGTCCACGGGGGTGAGGATCGGCGGATCGGTCTGCAGGCGCCAGCTGCCGTCGGTGCGCCGCTCGGCGACCTGGGCGAGGAGGCTGCGGTTGTTCCGCCGCCGCGCCTTGTCGACCGCCTGCCGAACGACGGCCCGGGCCTCCGCGTCCATGCGCAGCCCAGCGATGCGGGGGACGTCGGCCCGCGTGGTCTGATACCAGACGTCCAGGGAGCCCTGCGGCGCGAGGCGGCGCATGGTGTGCTGGTAGCCGAAGACCGCCTCCACGACGGCCTCGCGCCGCTCGCGCGCCGATGCGCCCGCATCCTCGATGGCGATGGCGAGGCCGGCGGCCAGCCGCTTCAGATCCCATTCCCACGGGCCGATCGTGACCTCGTCGAAATCGTTGAGATCGAGCACGATGTCGCGCTGGGGCGTGCCGAACAGTCCGAAATTGTCGATATGCGCATCGCCGTTCATCACCACGTCGATGCCGCTGCGCGGCCCGCGCGACAGGTCCCACGCCATGACATGCGCGGCCCCGCGCAGGAACGCGAAGGGCGAGGTCGCCATCCGGGCGACCCGCAGCGGGATCAGCTCGGGCTGACGTCCCCGGTGCGCGGCCTCGATCAGGGCGACCGGGTCGGGCCGGTCCGGATCGGCCGCCAGCGTGGCCTGGCCCGCGTGGGGTACCTCGGCGCGCAGCCGCTTGCCGGCCCTGCGGCGCTTGTCCCAGGCCTCGACGCCCGCGCGGAGGTCGATCCGGGGAAAATCCGCGATCGGCGCAAGCACCGCTTCCACGCCCGGGGCGTCCGTGTCCCCGTCCTCGGGGGCAGTCTTATCGCTCTCGACGCGATCCATCGATGTCCCACCGCTGACGTCCGGCCGACTTCGACCGTCGAAACCTCGTCCTCGGGCCGGGACAGACATCCGGACGATAGCATCCACCCGGCTCTGTGACCTATCGAGCCCGAACCACCCTTGACCACCCTACAGGCGAGCCCTCTAACGATTCCGGTATTCAAAGGCCGCCCTTCCGTACCGGATCGTGCCGTTTCAGGCCTCACGA
The DNA here is from genome assembly GCA_050632685.1 of Methylobacterium phyllosphaerae. GTDB lineage: Bacteria > Pseudomonadota > Alphaproteobacteria > Rhizobiales > Beijerinckiaceae > Methylobacterium > Methylobacterium phyllosphaerae_A. The sequence goes on along the minus strand of JBOEFT010000001.1, from coordinate 2,944,644 downwards.
CGCGCAGGCCGGGAACGGCCCCGGCACAGCAGGCGCGCCGAGCTTCAGCGAGACTTCGCATGCCCAAGGGTTCAGATCTCCTCGTCGCCGCCCTCGAGAACGAAGGTGTGGACCGCATCTTCGGCATCCCCGGCGAGGAGAATCTCGACGTCGTCGAATCGCTGCGCCATTCCAAGATCGAGCTGGTCCTGACCCGCCACGAGCAGGCGGCGAGCTTCATGGCCGCCACCCACGGCCGCCTCACCGGCCGGCCCGGCGTCTGCCTCTCGACCCTCGGCCCGGGCGCGCTGAACTTCTCCACCGGCGCCGCCTACGCCCATCTCGGCGCCATGCCGATGATCATCATCACCGGCCAGAAGGGCATCCTGTCCTCGCGGCAGGCCAAGTTCCAGATCGTCGACGTGATCAGCTCCATGAAGCCGATCACCAAGATGGCCCGCCAGATCGTCTCGGCCTCCTCGATCCCCACCATCGTGCGCGACGCCTTCCGGGTCGCCATGGAGGAGCGGCCCGGCCCGGTGCTGCTGGAGCTGCCCGAGGACATCGCCGCCGAGGAGGCCGAGGCGCATCTGGTGCCCTCGCACCCGATCGACATCCCGGTCGCCCACCCGGCCGCGATCGACCGCGCCGCCGCCATGATCCTGGGGGCCAAGCGCCCGCTGGTCATGCTCGGCGCCGCCGCCAGCCGCCCCCGCGCCACCGGCGAGCTCGGCGGCTTCGTGCAGCGCACCGGCATCCCTTTCTTCACCACCCAGATGGGCAAGGGCACGGTGGCGGGCGGGACCGAGCTCTACATGGGCACCGCCGCCCTCTCGGAGCGCGACTACGTCCACGAGGCGATCGACAAGGCCGACCTGATCATCGCCATCGGCCACGACACGATCGAGAAGCCGCCCTTCTTCATGGGCCAGGCCGACCAGAAGGTCCTGCACATCAGCTACATGCCGGCCAACGTCGAGCAGGTGTACTACCCCGACGCCGAGGTGGTCGGCGACCTCGGCCCGACCCTGAAGCTGCTGGCCGACAAGCTCGACGGCAAGCTGCCGAATGCGGGGGCGCTGCTGCACCTGCGCGAGCACATCCTCAGCCACATCGCCGACCGGGCCGGCGAGGACCGCTTCCCGGTGACGCCGCAGCGCCTCGTGCGCGACGTGCGCCGGGTCATCCCCGAGGACGGCATCGTCTGCCTCGACAACGGGATGTACAAGATCTGGTTCGCCCGGAACTACCGGACCTACGTCGCCAACACGCTGCTCCTCGACAACGCGCTGGCCACGATGGGCGCGGGCCTGCCCTCGGCCATGATGGCGGCGATGCTCTACCCGAACCGCCGCGTCATGGCGGTGTGCGGCGACGGCGGCTTCATGATGAACAGCCAGGAGATGGAGACCGCGGTGCGGTTGAAGCTCAACCTGGTGGTGCTGGTGCTCGACGACTCGGCCTACGGGATGATCCGCTGGAAGCAGGCCGTCGACAAGTTCGCCGATTACGGGATGACCTTCAACAACCCGGACTTCGTCCTCTACGCCAAGTCCTACGGCGCCACCGGCCACCGGGTCGAGTCGGTCAACGACCTCGTGCCGACCCTCGACAAGGCCTTCGCGGCGGGCGGCGTCCACCTCGTGGCGGTGCCGATCGACTACTCGGAGAACACCCGCGTGCTGGTCGACGAGCTGCGCGCCAAGGTGAAGGATTTCGAGCCGGCCGAGTGACCTCGGCGTCGCAGTTGGGTCAGGATCAAGACAGGGCAGTGCGATGAACCCGTTCACCTTCCAGACCACGCCGAACGTGCTGTTCGAGGCCGGCGCCGCGAAGAAGCTGCCCGAGATCGTCGGCAGCTTCGGCGCCAAGCGCGTCCTTCTGGTGACCGACAAGGGCGTGCGCGGCGCCGGCCTCACCAAGGCCGCCGAGGCGGCGCTGGCGGAAGCCGGCGTCACCCTCGACGTCTACGAGGACGTTGTAGCCGACCCGCCCTCCACGGTGATCGAGGCGGCGGCCAAGCGCGCCCGGGACCTCGGAACCGACCTCGTCCTGTCGATCGGCGGCGGCTCGGCGCTGGATACCGCCAAGCTCGTAGCCTACCTCGCCAAGTCCGACGAGCCGCTCGATTCGATCTACGGCGTCGGCCTCGCCAAGGGCGACCGCCTGCCGCTGATCCTCGTGCCGACCACGGCCGGCACCGGCTCGGAGGTGACGCCGATCTCGATCGTCACGACGCCGACCACCGAGAAGAAGGGCGTCGTCGCGCCGAAGCTGCTGCCCGACTGGGCGGTGCTCGACCCGGAGCTGACGCTGGGCCTGCCGTCGCACGTGACGGCCGCCACCGGCATCGACGCCATGGTCCACGCGATCGAGGCCTTCACCAGCAAGAACAAGAAGAACCCGATCTCCGACCAGCTCGCCAAGCAGGCGCTGGCGCTGCTCTCGGCCAACATCCGCACCGCCTGCACGGACGGCAAGAACCTCGAGGCGCGCTCCGGCATGCTGCTCGGCTCGATGCTGGCCGGCATGGCCTTCGCCAACGCGCCGGTCGCGGCGGTGCACGCCCTGGCCTATCCGGTGGGCGCGATCTTCCACGTACCGCACGGGCTCTCGAACGCCCTGGTGCTGATGGGGGTGATGCGCTTCAACCTCTCCCACGCGGAGGGGCTCTACGCCGAGCTGGCGCCGATCCTCGATCCCGCCGCTGCGGACCTGCCCCGGCCCAGGCCGCCGCCCGGTTCGTGGAGAGCCTCGACGCGATCTGCCGGGACTGCAAGGTGCCGGCGTCCCTCGCCGAGGTCGGCGTCGCCCGGCAGGACCTGGAGCGCATGGCGTCCGACGCGATGAAGCAGACGCGGCTCCTCGTGAACAACCCGCGCGAGGTCACCTACGACGACGCCTTCGCGATCTACGCCGAGGCTCTCGGGGAGACGCGCCCGGCGGCGTGAACACGGGTCGGCCGCTCCGTCATCACGAGCGGAGCGAAGTGACCCAGGGTCGCGCGAGGTTGTCGAACGTGGCGCGACTGGATGGCTTCGCTCCGCTCGCAAAGACGGAGGCGACGTTTTCAGTTTCGGTGCCATGAGGAGAATCGCCAGCATGGACCAGTTCGACGCCTTCCGGGCGATGGGCGAGTTCTGGACTCGGGCCGGTGCGGGCTTCCTCACCCCCGGCGCCGGACAGGCCGCCCCCGGCTTCGGCTGGCCGACCTTTCCGACCACCGATCTCGCCGGCCTCGCCACGGCGCAGGCCAAGCTCACCGAGGCCTGGACCTCCGCCACCGCCCTGTCGCAGACCCTCGCGAAATCCCTCCAGGGCGGCCCCGACGCGCCGGACCCGACCGCCGGGGCGGTGCTGGCCCGGATCTTCGATCCCCAGGCCTGGCTCGGCGGCTCGGGCGAGTTCGACGCCGCCCTCACCCGCATGGCCGAGGGTCCGCAGCTCGCCGACCTGTGGCAGACCGAGCGGCGCTATGCGGCCCTATTCACCGCCTGGGCGAGCCTGCGGCGGGCGCAGAGCGAGCATCAGGCCGTGATGCTGGAGGCCTGGACGCGGGCGGCCGGGACCTTCGCCCAGGAGGCCAATGCCCGCGCCGAGCGCGGCGAGAGCTTCGCCTCCGCCCGGGACATGATGACCCGCTGGATCGAGACCGCCAACGCGGTCCTGCTGGAGGTCCAGCGCTCGGAGACATTCCTGACCTCGCAGCGGGCGGTGCTGCGGGCCTCCACCGACCTCCGGCTCGCCCAGCAGGACGTGGCGGCCTTCCTGTCCGAGTTCTACGGCCAGCCGACCCGGGCCGAGCTCGACGACGTCCACAAGAGCCTGACCGAGCTGCGCCGCGAGGTGCGGGCGCTTCGCCGCGAGCGCCGCGCGGCCCGAGCCAAGGCGGACGGCGCGCGCCCCGCGGAGGAAGCCCATGGCTGATCAGGAGAGCCCCAAACCGGAGAGCCTGCAGGCGCCGGCCGCGCCGCTCGCCCTCACCCCGGCCGAGATGCTGGCCGAGATCGGCACCCTCGGCCAGCGCATCAGCGCCGGCGCCAAGCTGTTCTCGGAGGTCCGCGACGCGGATGTCGCGATCGCCACAACGCCGAAGGATCTGGTCTGGAGCCAGGACAAGGTCCGGCTCTACCGCTACCAGCCGCTCGCCGAGAGCAAGGGCCTGCCGCCGGTCCTGATCGTCTACGGCCTGATCGGCCGCTACACGATGGCCGACCTGCAGGAAGACCGCTCGCTGGTCCGCAACCTGCTCAACCTCGGCCTCGACCTCTACGTGGTCGACTGGGGCAACCCGGGCCGGGCCGACCGCTACGTCACCATCGACGACTACGTGGACGGCTACCTCGCCGAATGCGTCGCCTTCATCCAGGAGGCGGCCGGGCGGGAAAAGGTCAGCCTGCTCGGCATCTGCGAGGGCGGCGTCTTCACCACCTGCTACGCGGCGCTCTACCCCGAGACCGTCAACGCGATGGTCCTGACCATCACGCCGATCGACTTCCACGCCGATGCCCGGGATGCCCGCGCCGGCCACGGCTTCATCAACGTCTGGACACGCTCGCTCACGCCCGAGGACGTGGACCGGATGATCGACGCGCAGGGCTCCCTGCCCGGCGCCTTCATGGGCTCGGTCTTCTCCATGATGACGCCGATGCGCACCATGACGAAGTACAACCTCGACCTGCTGGACGCCCTCGACGACAAGAAGAAATTCTTGAATTTTTTGCGGATGGAGAAGTGGATCGCCGACCGGCCGGACCATCCCGGCGAGGCGGCCAAGCAGTGGCTGAAGGATCTCTATCAGGACAACAAGCTGGTTCAGAGTTCCTTCGAACTCGGCGGGCGGAAAGTGGATCTGAAGGCCATCACCTGCCCGGTGCTGAACGTCTTCGCCCAGGACGACCACATCATCCCGCCCGCCACCTCGCAGGCGCTCAAGGACCGGATCGGCACCGACGACTACACCGAGATGGGTCTGCCCGGCGGCCATGTCGGCGTGTTCGTGGGCGGCAAGGCCCAGAAGCTGCTGGGGTCGGGCATCGCCGACTGGCTCGGCAAGCGGGGGTAGGATGGTCGCGCGGGGACTTTTGCGAGGCGCGACGCACCGCCCCTCCCCCATCCGCCGGGACGGCTGCCGGATACACACAGCGCGCGCCGCGCCGCGGCGGCAGGATGAAGCGCGGGTCCCCTCTCCCGTGCGGGAGAGGGACAGGGTGAGGGATCAGGTCTGTCCGGAGAAGGTGCGGCCCGACGGCGCTTCGCGGGCGTGCTCCATCCTGACGCGCCCAGTCCCTCACCCCAACTCTCTCCCGCACGGGAGAGGGGGCTCGTCGCGCTCAAGCGCCGGCGCCGTTGTCCCACTCCGCTCCGTGACTATCGCAGCCCGCACAGGTTTGTGTGCGACGCGCCGAGCTGTTCCAGCCGCATCCCGGGCGCCGAGGACCACCGCATGGGCAGCCTGAAGAACAAGATCGTCAGCGCCGACGAGGCCGCCGCCATCCTGCAGGACGGCGACATGGTGGCGGTGTCGGGCTTCGTCGGGATCGGCACCCCCGACGAGCTGATCCTGGCGCTGGCCCGCCGCTTCTCGTCCGGCAACGGCCCGCACGGGATCGGCCTGATGTTCGCCGCCGCCCCCGGCGACGGCAAGGAGCGCGGCCTCAACAAGCTCGCGATTCCGGGCCTCGTCCGCCGCGTCGTCGGCGGCCACTGGGCGCTCGTGCCGAAGCTCGGCGCCATGGCGGTCGAGGGCCTGATCGAGGCCTACAACCTGCCGCTCGGCGTGGTCTCGCATCTCTACCGGGAGATCGCCGCCCACACCCCCGGCCACATCACCAAGGTCGGCCTGCGCACCTTCGTCGACCCGCGGCTGGAGGGCGGCAAGCTCAACGCCGTGACGCACGAGGACCTCGTCAGCGTGGTCGAGCTCGGCGGCAGATCCTGGCTTCACTACAAGGCCTTCCCGGTCAACGTCGCGTTGATCCGCGGCACCACGGCCGACCCCGCCGGCAACATCACCATGGAGCGCGAGGCGCTCACCCTCGACAACCTCGCCGCCGCCATGGCGGCGAAGAACTCGGGCGGTTTCGTCATCGCCCAGGTGGAGCGGCTCGCCGAGGCCGGCTCCCTCAACCCGCGCGAGGTGCAGGTGCCCGGCGTGCTGGTCGATTGCGTGGTCCTGAGCAGTCCCGAGAACCACCGCCAGACCTACGGCACGCCCTACAACCACGCCTTCACGGGCCGCCAGCGGGTGCCGCTGGACCGCATCGCCCCCATGGCGCTCGATACCCGCAAGGTCATCGCCCGGCGCTGCGCCTTCGAGCTGCCGCCGGGCGGCGTGGTCAATCTCGGAATCGGCATGCCCGAGGGTGTCGCGGCGGTCGCCGCCGAGGAGCGGGTGCTGAAATACCTGACGCTGACCGCCGAGCCGGGCGTAATCGGCGGCCTGCCGCAGGGCGGGCTGGATTTCGGCGCCGCCCTGAACCCGGCCGCCGTGCTGCATCAGAACCAGCAGTTCGACTTCTACGACGGCGGCGGCCTCGATCTCGCCTGCCTGGGCCTCGCCCAGTGCGACGCCGAGGGCAACGTCAACGTCAGCCGGTTCGGCAAGAGGCTCGCGGGCGCGGGCGGGTTCATCAACATCTCGCAGAACGCCAAGAGCCTCGTCTTCGCCGGAACCTTCACGGCCGACGGCCTCAAGGTGGCGGTGCAGGATGGCGGCATCCGCATCCTCTCCGAGGGTCGCTCCCAAAAGTTCATCGCCGCGGTGGAGCAGGTGACCTTCTCGGGGGCCTACGCGGCCGAGCGCGGCCAGCCGGTGCTCTACGTGACCGAGCGCTGCGTGTTCCGGCGGACGCGGGCCGGCATGGAGCTGGTCGAGGTCGCGCCCGGCATCGACATCGCGCGCGACATCCTGGGCCAGATGGGCTTCACGCCGATCGTGCAGGACCCGAAGCCGATGGATCCGCGCCTGTTCCGCGAGGCCGTGATGGCGCTGGAGCCCTGGCTGCTGGGCCTCTCCCTCGCGGAGCGGATCAGCTACGACTCGGAGCGCAACATCCTGTTCTCGAACCTCGAGGGTTTCCAGGTCCGGACCATCGACGACGTCGAGCTGGTGCGCCGCGAATACGAGCGCGCCTGCCAGGAGATCGGCCGCAAGGTCCACCTGATCGCCAACTACGACGGGTTCGAGATCGACCCGACCGTGAGCGACGCCTACTTCTCGGCGATCGCCTATCTCGAAAACCGCTATTACGAGACCGCGTCCCGGTATACGACGAGCGCGTTCTTGCGATTGAAACTCGGCGCCTCGTTGGCGAGCCGCGATCTGGCTCCCCATGTCTTCGAGACAAAAGCCGAGGCGCAGGCGAGGAATACGGCCCAGAGCGTGCCCCTCAAGCCGCGGCCCGGCCTGTCCCAGCCCGACAGGCCGCGGCCGCCGAAGGAACCGTTGGATGCCTGAGTTCGAGACCCCCGCCCTGAAGGACCGCGCCCTGCTGGTCGATGCCTGCCTGATCGGCGGCGCATGGTCGAAGGCCGGTTCCGGCAGCATCGACGTCACCAACCCGGCGACCGGCGCGCTGATCGCCAAGGTGCCGAATGCCGGCGCCGACGAGACCCGGCAGGCGATCAAGGCGGCCCACGCGGCCTACCCGGCGTGGCGCGCCAAGACCGCCAACGAGCGCGCCGTGCTGCTGCGCAAGCTCGCGGCGCTCGTGACCGAGCATCAGGAGGATCTGGCGCAGATCCTCACCGCCGAGCAGGGCAAGTCGCTGACCGAGTCCCGCGGCGAGGTCGCCATGTCGGCGGCCTACGTGCTGTGGTTCGCCGAGGAGGCGCGCCGCGTCTACGGCGACGTGATCCCCTCCCCCTGGGGCGACCGCAAGATCCTCGTCACCAAGGAGCCGGTCGGGGTGGTGGCGGCGATCACGCCGTGGAACTTCCCGTCCTCGATGATCGCCCGCAAGATCGCCCCGGCGCTCGCCGCCGGCTGCCCGATCGTGATCAAGCCCGCCTCGCAGACCCCGCTCTCGGGCCTCGCCTGGGGCGTCCTTTGCGAGCGCGCCGGCTTCCCGGCCGGCACGGTCTCGATCCTCACCGGCTCGGCCCGCGCCATCGGCGCCGAGATGACCGGCAACCCGCTCGTCAAGAAGATCACCTTCACGGGCTCCACCGAGGTCGGCAAGGTGTTGCTGGAGCAGGCAGCCCACACGGTGAAGAAGGTCTCGATGGAGCTGGGCGGCAACGCGCCGTTCATCGTGTTCGACGACGCCGACCTCGACCGGGCGGTGGCCGGCGCGATGCTCGCCAAGTACCGCAATTCCGGCCAGACCTGCATCTGCACCAACCGCTTCCTGGTGCAGGACGGGATCTACGACGCCTTCGCGGAGAAGATGGCCGAGGCGGCCAACCGCCTGAAGGTCGGCAACGGCCTCGAGGACGGCGTCGCGCAAGGGCCGCTGATCGACATGGCCGCGGTGGAGAAGACCGAGGCGCATATCCGCGATGCCGTCGAGAAGGGCGGCCGGGTGGTTGCGGGCGGACACCGCCACGCGCTGGGCGGCCAGTTCTTCGAGCCGACGGTGATCACCGGCGCCACCCCCGCCATGGCGGTGGCCCGGGAGGAGACCTTCGGGCCGCTGGCGCCGCTGTTCCGCTTCCGCGACGAGGAGGAGGCGATCCGCATGGCCAACGACACCGAGTACGGGCTCGCCTGCTACTTCTACACCCGCGACCTCGGCCGCACCTTCCGGGTCGCGGAGGCGCTGGAATACGGCATGGTCGGGATCAACGAGGGGATCATCACCACCGAGGTGGCGCCCTTCGGCGGCGTGAAGGAATCCGGCCTCGGCCGCGAGGGCTCGTACCAGGGCATCGAGGATTACCTGAACACCAAGTACCTGTGCGTCGGCGGGCTCGGCGCATAGGGGCTCGACCAGCGGCACGGCTCTGAGGGCGCGTCCTGCCCCCTCTCCCGTTCGGGAGAGGGGACCTGCGCGTCTTCGAGCCGCCGCGGTCCGGCGCGACCGAGGCCGTCTACCGCCCGCTCGGCGCGGCGCCGCTGCCAGTCGCACCGTTGCCCGAGCTGCTGCCGGCGGGCGCACCGGGGGTGCTGACGCGCGGGCCGCCGCTGGTTCCGGGCGGCAGGCCCGCTCCGGTGGAGCCGGTGCGCTCCATGGACCCGGCTCCCGTGCCGGTGCCGCCGACGGCCCCGGACTTGTTGACGTTGCCCTGATTGGCCCCGCCGGTCTGGGGGGCCTGAGCCAGTGCCGCGCCGGAGGTGGCGAGCACGAGGGACGTGGCGAGGGCGAGGATCGTCTTCATGAGGCCTCCTGACGGGGTTCGGTCGTGTCAGGCCAACCCCGGGGCGCCGGGATGGTTCGCGGCGGCCCTCAACGGGCGAGCGCCTCGCGCCATCCCGTCCAGGGCCAGCGCATCGCCGCTTCGCCCGAGGCGGGGGCGATCGAGACCGTCGCGGTCCGGCCGCTCACCAGACGGGGATCCGCCGTCCCGCCGTCGAGGGTGATCCGCACCGGGATGCGCTGCGCGAGGCGGACCCACGAGAAGGTCGGGTTCACGTTCGCGAGCAGGTTGGTGGCGTCGCTCCGGCCGCTCTCGCCGATGCCGCCCGCGATGCTGGCGACATGGCCGCCGAGCACCCCCGCGTCGCCCATCAGCTGGACGGTCACCGGTGCCCCGACGCGGATTCGCGGCAGCTTGGTCTCCTCGAAATAGCCCTCGATCCGCACCGTGTCGCGGTCGATCAGCGCCATCACCCCGTGGCCCGTGGTGACGTAGGCGCCCGGGCGCAGCTCCATGTTGGTGATGCGGCCATTGACCGAGGCCCGCACCGCCGAGCGGTCCAGGTTGAGCCTGGCGAGGTCGCGGTCGGCCAGGGCCTGCTCGTAGGCGGCCTCCGCGGACAGGTCGGCGGCCTTGGCGGCCTCGACCTTCTGCTGCGAGACCGCCGCGTCGGACAGCTTGCTGTAGCGGGCGTAGTCGGCGGCGGTCTGCTCGGCGGTGGCCTTGCGGCCCTCGACCGTCGCCTCCGCCTGCCGCAGCCCGAGCCGGAACCGGTCCGGATCGATGCGGAACAGGACGTCGCCCTTCCGGACGATCTGGTTGTCCTCCACCAGAACCTCGGTGACGAGGCCGGACACGTCGGGGGCCACCGCCACCACGTCGGCGCGCACGCGCCCGTCCCGCGTCCAGGGCGCGTCCATGTAGTAGTCCCACAGGCCGAGGCCGACGATCAGCGCTGCGGCGACCATGCCGACGGTGACCAAGAGGCGGCCGAGGGCGGACATCAGGGCGGTCATGGCAGGGTCCGATGGGCGAGGGACACGACGCCGCCGAGCAGGACGACGTAGAGCGCGAGGTCGAAGAGCGGCCGGTGCCAGACGAGGCGGTAGAATCCGGTCGCCGCGAGGAGGCGGCGCAGGGGTAGGCCGAGCGCGAAGGCGATCACCATCCAGAGGGCGAGGCCCGGCACGAACACGCCGTAGAGGTCGATCTCGCCCATCATGCCGCCATCTCCCGCAGGTGCGGCGCGGTCGCCGCCCGGTAGGCCGGCGCATCGGGGTACAGCCCGTGGCGCAGGCCGGTGAGGCCGATCAGGGCGGCCCGACGCTCCGGCGAGGCTCCGGACGCGGCGACGGCGTCGAGGGCGTCGTCCAGCGCCACCAGGAGTCCCGTCTCCAATCGGCCGGTCCGTCCACGGAACGCGCGTGCCGCCAGTGCCAGGACGTGATCGACGGCGGTGCGCGCCGTGCCCGTCAGGCTCCGCCGCACCCGCCGCACCGCCACGAGGTTGATGCCCACGCGCACGTCGGCGAGGAGGTCGCCCAGGCCCGCCGACGTCTCTGCCGGCAGCGTCGCGAGGCGGGGGGCGATCAGGCCGACGCGGTCGAGCATCAGCGCCGCGAGTTCGAGGCCGTGTCCGGTGCCGCGGCCGTCCGCGGCCGCCGCGAGGCTGCGCCGGTTGATCCGCACCAGGCGCCGGGCACTCCAGCCCGCGCCGACCGAGCGGATCAGCCGGGTCACCACGGCGGCGCTCCACATCCCCACCACCGAGGCGACCACGCCGTTGGCGAAGGGCGCGAACTCGCCGTTGTAGCCGTTCTGGAGCGCCAGCAGGGTGGCGCCGTTGAGGGCCGCACCCATGCCCATCGCGGCGAAGCGCGGCTGCGTCATCATCACGCCGCACAGAATCAGGGCCGGCGCGAGCGCGAGCGCCACCATCTCGAAGGACGTGGCGAGCGGCAGCACGGCGAACAGGTAGAATCCCGCGCCGAGGGCGCCGACGATCGCCGAGTTGGCGAAGCTCAGGATCTGCGGCGCCGGGTCGTCCTGCGCGGCGAACAGGCAGCAGGCGACCGCGCCCATCATCGGTGCCGCGGCGCCGTCCGGCCAGCCCGTGGCGATCCAGATGGCGCAGCAGACCAGCAGGCCGACGAACACCCCGAAGGCCGAGAACGCCGCCAACCCGTGATCCCGGTGGCGGATGGACCGGACCCGGGCCGTGTAGGCGAAGGCGAGCGGCGCCCGCGGCGCCGTGCCGGCGGCGACGTGATCGCGGAGCGCGCGCAGATCCTGTCGCAGGTCGACGACGTCGCGCAGGCGCTCCGCGAGGCTCGCCAGCAGCAGCGTCGGCCAGTCCGGGTTCCGGCCGAGGACCGGCGCGAACCCGTCGATGCGGCTGCGCAGCCGCGCGGCGCCCGCCGGGTCGTCGTCCGCCTCGGCGAGCCAGACGGCGAGGTCCGACAGGAAGGCCCGGACCCGCGGCGGCAGCGCGCCCGCCCGCTCCAGGGTCGCGACGCGGGACGACACGGCGGCGACGATCGGCAGGACCATCAGCATGTGCTGGCGGAGCGGCGCGAAGGCCTCCGCGGCGCGCTCCGAACCCGTGTTCTCGTTGCGCAGGGCGAGCCCGAGGGCGTCGAGGCCGATCGCGTCCGAGGCGAGGCGCAGGCGAACACCCTTGCCCAGCGCCGCCCCCCGACGTTCGGTGCGCGGACCGCCGAGAGGGCGGTCTGCGTCCAGGCCCGGGCCTCGGCCAGCCACAGGTTCAGCCGGGCGACGATGACCGGGGCGGCCGATTGCGGCAGCACCAGCGTGGCGGCGAGGCCGGCACAGACGATCCCCAGGGAGATCTCCTCGGCGCGCGCCACGGCCGTGTCGAAGATCGCTCCGGGATCGTCCACGGCCGGGAAGCCGATCAGGGCCGCCGTATAGCCGGCCAGCATCGGCAGATAGCTTGCCGGCGTCCGGTCGAGGAGGGACACGTAGAGGCAGAGCGCGACCCAGAGCGCCACCGCGAGGCTCAGCAGGATCGGCGCGTTGACGAGGTTCGGCACCAGCACGACGCTCACGGCCGCGCCGAGCACGGTGCCGCAGACCCGGTAGACGGCCTTCGCCCGCGTCGCGCCGGAGAGAACCTGGCTGGTGATGTACACGGTGCCCAGCGCCCAGTAGGGCCGCGGCAGGTCGATCCAGAGGGCCAAATACAGGGCGAGCATCGCCGCCGCGTAGGTCTTCAGCGCGAAGGCCCAGTCGCGCCATCCGGGAAGGGTCACGCGACCGGCTCCAGCTCGGGCTCGGCGGCCGCGCGACCGGCGTTCTGAAGGGCCGCGAAAACCCGGAGGCTCGCCTCCAGGTCGGCATCGGCGACCTCCGCGAAGACGCGTGCGCGGAGGGTCGAGAGCTCGGCCTCGATCTGCTCGAAGACCTGCCGGCCGCGCGCGGTCAGGCCCAGCACCTTGGCCCTGCGGTCGGACGGATCCTCCCGCCGGACCACCAGCCCGGCGGCGGCGAGCTGGTCGAGGAGGCGGACCAGGGAGGGTCCCTCGATCCCGACGGCCTCCGCCAGGGCATTCTGGCGCGGCTCCTCGTCCATGCGGCCGATGATGATCAGCGGGTGGGCGGTGGCGTCGGACAGGCCATGCGCCTCCGCGACCAAGTTGGCCGCGCGGCGCCAGTGGCGGCCGGTGGTCAGCAGCGCGTGGGTGCAGGCCTGCTGCAGGCGCTCCCGCGTCTTCGGGTCGTCGATGCCGGGCAAGGGCCTAATCCATCGCTGCGAGGATCCGGCCGGTCGGTCCGATCTATCAGCTCGCATACTGATAGATAGCATCATATCTATTTTGCAAAGGTGGCTTCTCAGGGGGAACAGGGTTGCGGGATACGAATGGGCTCCCGCTTCTCCCGGTCGCAAGCAGCACCGGCGAAATGCGGCCCGGAATCCAGCCCGAGACGTCGCGAAGCGTCCGTTTTCGCTTGAGCGTTCCGGTCGGTGCAGCCTGCCTCGTCATCGCGAGCGCAGCGAAGCGACCCAGAGTCGCGCAACACGTGTCAGCGCGGCGCCGACTGGATTGCTTCGCTCCGCTCGCAAAGACGGCGGCGCCGCTCTGATCGATCAGGAATGATCCGGACCAACCTGTGCCGCTGACGCGGCGCTCCCAGTGCTCGATCCCGGAGCACCTTCGACTGCGTTACAGGCGTTCGGCTTATGCCAGAGGTGATGACGCCTCCGGCCGTCGTTGCGAGCGGAGCGAAGCAATCCAGTCGGCGCCACGTCTCCGGACGTCGCGCTGACCTGAGTCACGTCGCGGCGCGTCCTGAGCCGGCGCGTTCGCAGCGGACTCGCGCCTCTGCCCAGCTCGTCAGGCCGGATGCGCGTTGTGGATCTGGTCGAAGTCGAGGGAGGCCGTATCGATCACGATCTGCGTCCGGCTGATCACCTCGAGCTTGCGCAGGATCTCGGAGACATGGGCCTTCACGGTGGAATCGCCGACCTGAAGCTCGTGGGCGATCTGCTTGTTGAGCTTGCCCTGCCGGATCATCATCAGCACCCGCAGCTGCTGCGGGGTCAGCCGGGCGAGGCGCTCGGCGAGCGGCGCCTTCTTGGACCGCGGCGCCGGCGTGCTCGCCTCGGCGAGGCCCGGCGGCAGGAACAGCGCGCCGCTCATCACCTCGGTGATCGCCCGGGTGAGCGTCGCCTTGTCCATGGCCTTGGGGACGAACCCGGCCGCGCCGTGCTGCAGGGCCTCGCGGACGATGCGGGGATCCTCGTGGCCGGAGACGATCAGGATCGGGATCCGCGGGAAGCTCGCCCGGATGGTGATCAGGCCGTCGAAGCCGGTGACGCCGCGCATCGACAGGTCGAGGAGCGTCAGGTCGATGCCGCGGTTCGCCGCGAGCACGGCGCAGGCGGCCTCGATGCCGTCGGCCTCGTGCAGCACCGCGTCCGGATGCGCGAGGCGGATCGTGGCCGCCAGGGCGTCCCGGAACAGCGGGTGATCGTCGACGATCAGGAGATGCACGGACAACGCGGTCCTTCGCTCGAGATCCCTACGGGATCCGCCGAATACCTGGGCGGAACGCCTGAAAGGTGATGGAAGCGGCCCCGGGACGCAAGCGGGTGTTGAGACGAACGCCCCACCCCGGGACCTGGGCGAGCCGGCCCGTGCTGGGGCCGGCTCGCTTTCGGTGATGCGCCTCAGCGCGACGCGACCGTCTTCGGCAGCTTGAACGCCCAGAAGCTGCCGCCCTGGTTGATGCCGGCGGTGGACTTGGCCACCTCGCCGCCCCAGAGCGGAACCGCGCCGCCCCAGCCGGCCGCGACGCCGATCCACTGCTCGCCGTCCTGCTCCCAGGTGATCGGCGACGAGACCACGCCGGTGCCGACCTGGAACTTCCAGACCTCCTCGCCGGTCTTGGCGTCGAAGGCCTTCAGGAATCCCTCGGGCGTGCCGGTGAAGACGAGGTTGCCTGCGGTGGTGAGCACGCCGGCCCAGAGCGGAGCCTTGTTCTTGTACTCCCACCGACCTTGCCGGAGGCCGGGTCGATGGCCTTGAGCGAGCCGATATGGTCGTCGAAGACGGGCTTGATGGTGAAGCCGGCGCCGAGATAGGCGGCGCCTTTCTTGTAGTTCACCGGCTCGTTCCAGATATCCATGCCCCACTCGTTGGAGGGCACGTAGAACAGCTTGGTGTCGGGGCTGTAGCCGATCGGCATCCAGTTCTTGCCGCCGAGGAAGCTCGGCACCGCGAAGACCGACTTGCCCTTCTTGTCGTCGCCGGTCGCCTTGCTCGGGTCGCCCGGCCGGTTCTCCTCGTTGTAGATCGGGCGGCCGTTCTCATCGATGCCCTTGGCCCAGTTGATCTTCTCGACGAACGGCGTCGCCGAGATGAACTTCCCGTTGGTGCGGTCGAGGACGTAGAAGAAGCCGTTGCGGTCGGCGGTGGCGCCGGCCTTGATGGTCTTGCCGCCCTTGTTCAGCTCGAACGGCACGAACTCGTTGACGCCGTCGAAGTCCCAGCCGTCGTGCGGCGTGGTCTGGAAGCCCCAGACGATCTCGCCGTTGTCGGGGTTGAGGGCGAGGCGCGAGGAGGTCCACTTGTTGTCGCCCGGCCGCAGCCAGGAATTCCACGGACCCGGGTTGCCGGTTCCGAAGTAGATCAGGTTGGTCTCGGGGTCGTAGGTGCCGCCGAGCCACGTGGCGCCGCCGCCGAACTTCCACATGTCGCCGGGCCAGCTCTCGTTCGCCTTGCCCGTCATGGTCGAGGGCTTGCCGTTGAGCTCGCCCATGTGGCCCTCGATGACCGGGCGCTTCCACACGACCTCGCCGGTCTCGGCGTCGCGGGCCTCGATGCGCCCGATCACGCCGAACTCGCCGCCGGACACGCCGGTGATGATCTTGCCCTTCACGATGATCGGGGCGGCCGTGTAGCTGTAGCCGGCCTTGAAGTCGTCGATGTCCTTCCGCCAGACCACCTTGCCGGTCTTGGTGTTGAGGGCGACGAGCTTGGCGTCGAGCGTGCCGAAGTAGACGTTGTCCTTGTAGAGGGCGGCGCCGCGGTTCACCACGTCGCAGCACGGCAGGATGCCTTCCGGCAGCCGGGCGTCGTATTCCCACTTCTTGTCGCCGGTGCGGGAATCGATCGCGTACATGCGCGAATACGAGCCCGTGACGTAGATGATGCCGTCCTTCACCAGCGCCTGGCTCTCCTGGCCGCGCTGCTTCTCGCCGCCGAAGGAGAACGACCACGCCGGGACCAGGCCCTTGATGTTGTCGCGGTTGAGGGTCTTCAGCGGACTGAAGCGCTGGGCCTGCGGGCCGAGGCCGTAGGTGACGACGTCGCCCGGCGTCTTGGCATCGTTGATGATGTCCTGCTCGGTGACGCCTTCGGCCATGGCCGGAAGGGCGCCCCCTGCCACGAGGGCGGCGACGCCCACCGCGGCGAGGAACCGGGTCCGCATTCTCATGACGTATCCTCCGTTGTCGGCCCCGGTCCGCATGGCCGTGGCATCCGGGTTTCGACGCGGGCCGCACGAGTCGCGGGGCGCCCCCTTGGGAACCGAGGCTATCGAGGTTCTCAGGAAAGTCTTATTGGCCATTGGTCGAATGAGGCGGCCCGGCATGGCGCTGGAAACCATGTATTCATCATGGTTGGGGCTCGAAATTGCACCGATCTGCAGGTTGATGTGGGCGGGAAATCTGATGTTCGGCAACGCCGTCATGGCGAGCGCAGCGAAGCGAACCAGGGCGCCGCATCCTCCCAAGATGCGGCGCTGCCTGGATTGCTTCGCTTCGCTCGCAAAGACGGTTGCGTTCAGTATCCCTTCGGCGGCGTGTAGGTGACGCCGTAGGTCTCGCAGAGCGCCTTGAGGCGGCCGTCCGCGTTCAGCGCCGTGATCGCGTCCCCCACCGCGTAGGCGAGGTCGCGGGAATCGGTGCGCACCGCGCCGCCGATCTCCCAGCGCGTCTTGACCAGCCCCGTCGAGGGGACCGTCGCGATCGGGTTGTCGTCCTTCGGCGCCTTGGCGGCGGCCAGGGCCGCCTCGATCGCAGCCCGGGTGCCGGCCAGGACCGGGGCCTCGCCGGCGCGATAGGCCTGCGCGGCCTCCTCGAAGCTCTTGTAGTGCTTCAGGTTCGGGCGGAACCGGCCGCCCTGCGCGGTGAGCAGCATCAGGTCGGCGGCGCTCGTGCCCTCCAGGGCGACGCTCTTGTCGCCGATGTCGTCGAGCCGGTCCAAGCCCTCCAGCGCGTCCTTCCGGTACGCGAAGGCGATCTCCTGCTCGAAATACGGTGCGGTGAAGAAAACCTGATCGTTGCGCAGGGCGAGCTGCCGGTCGGTGGGGACGTGCAGCATCAGGTCGGCGAGGGGCGTGCCGGCGAGATCGCCCTTCCACAGGTTCAGGCGCAGGTCGCCGTCGACGTTCTCGCCGGCATCGACCACGCGCAGGTCGAGCTTCACCTTGAGCGCGTCGGCGATGGCCTGCGCGAGATCCGCGTCGATGCCCCGGGCCTTGCCGTTCACCGTGTCGGAGAACGGCGCGTTGTCGCCGTAGACCGCGACCCGCAGCGTCCCGTCGGCGACGACCTGATCGAGCGGGCGCGCGGCGGCCTGCTCCGGCTGGAACCGGAGGGCCAGAAGGAGCCCGCAGGCGACGAGGAGCCGCGCGTTACTCTTCATGCTTCGACTCGATGTAGCTGCGGATCGCCCACAGGCCTTCCTGCGAGATCACCCCGTCAAAGGCCGGCATCTTGGTCACGCCGTTGATCACGGCGCCGTGCTTCATGCGCTCGACGAAGTATTCGTCACCCTCCTTGCCCTGCGGCAGGTAGCGCAGGTCCGGGGCGAGGCCGCCGGAGATCATCTCCAGGCCGTGGCACCGGGCGCAGTTCTGGTTGAAGCCCGAGGCGCCGATCGAGATGGCGTGCGCGTCGCCCTTGTAGGGGTTCTCGGTGACCCACTCGGCGCCCAGCGGCTTGAGGCCGTCGGTCTTCACCGGCTGCGGCTGGACGTCGCCGTGGCCGAAGGCGCTGCCGGCGGCCAGGGCCAGCCCCAGCGCCACGAGCGCACCGCCCGCCGCCGTGTTGATCACGCGCATCCGCCGCCTCCCATCGTTGTTGGACGACGCTTAGCAAGTACCGGGCGGCCGACCCATTATGCTTTGGTACGGTCTCGCCTGATCCTGCCGATACACGACTGATGCTGCGCTGCATCAGGATTGGTTGGTGCACCTTGGTCCAATATCGGCGGGCCGTTGGCCGCCTTTAGAGTCGAGCACAACGATAACGTCCTCGGGGACGGAGGAAACGGGCGAGGATGATGTCCCCCGGCGCGCTGTGGGCCTGGATCTGCGGACGGCCCGTGGCCGCCCTCCTGCTCGCCGGAGCCCTCTTCGGTCTCTGGCGGATTCCGACGGCCGCCGCCGCGACCCCGGAGCCGGGATCGCCCCTGCGGATCAATTACCTGGAGCGGCGGATCGAGCGCCCGGTTCCGCTGAACAACGAGGACGCGATCCCCGACGACGAGGGCGCGAAGGGCGCCGAACTCGGCCTGCGGGATTCGAACGCCACCGGCCGCTTCCTCGGGTTGCGGTTCGACCTGGACGCGAAGGTCGTCGAGCCGGGCGACGACATCCGCCAGGCGTTCCGGGATCTCGCCGATCCCCGCCTCGTGGTACTCAACGCCCCGGCCGCGGACGTGCTCGCCGTCGCCGATCTGCCGGAGGCGCACGACAGCGTGCTCCTCAATATCGGCGCTCCGGACACGCGGCTGCGCGACGCCGACTGCCGGAAGAACCTGCTCCACGTCCTGCCCTCCCGCGCCATGCTGGCGGACGCCCTGCTCCAGTTCCTGGCGTTCAAGCGCTGGTCCCGGATCCTGCTGCTGACCGGGCCGGCGCCGGGGGACGGGCTCTACGCCGAGGCGCTGAAGCGCAGCGCCAAAAAGTTCGGGGCGCGGATCGTCGCCGAGTCGCGCTACGATCCCCAGGGCGGCGACGTCCGCGACACCGCCCTGCGGGAATTCGCCCTGCCGACCCGCGGGCCGGAGCACGACGTCGTGGCGGTGGCCGACGAAGCGGGCGCGTTCGGCGCGAGCCTGAACTACAACACCGCCTCGCCCCGGCCGGTGGTCGGGACCCAGGGCCTGTCGCCGGCGGCCTGGGGACGTTCGGTCGAGGCCTGGGCAGCCGTCCAGCTCCAGGGCCGGTTCCGGAAGCTGGCCGGGCGGCCGATGCGGCCCGTCGACTGGGCCGGCTGGATGGCGGTTCACGCGGTCGGCGAGGCGGCCGTGAAGGTGCGCAGCACCGATGCCGGCGCGGTCCGCGCCGCCCTGACGGCACCCGGTTTCGAGGTCGGCGGGTTCAAGGGGAGGCCCTGAGCTTCCGCACCTGGGACGGGCAGCTGCGCCAGCCGGTCTTCCTGCTCTGGCCCGGCGCCGTGACCGCGACGGCGCCGATCGAAGGCTACCTGCACCACCGGACCGAACTCGACACCCTCGGCCTCGACGCGCCCGAGAGTGCCTGCCGTGCCTTTCCGGGGATGTCGGGATGAGCCGCCTCGCCGCCCTCGCCCTGGTGCTCTGCCTCGCCGCGCCCGCGCGGGCCGAGGAGATCTTCGTCTCGAACGAGCGCGACAACACCGTCTCGGTGATCGACGGCGACAGCCTGGAGGTGTTGCGCACCTTCCCGGTCGGCCGGCGGCCAAGGGGGCTGACCTTCTCGAAGGACGGGCGGTCCCTCTACGTCTGCGCCAGCGATTCCGACGCCGTGCAGGTGATCGATCCGGATACCGGTGAGGTCCGGCACAACCTGCCCTCGGGGGAGGATCCGGAGCAGTTCGCCCTGGCGCCGGACGGGCGTACGCTGTTCATCGCCAACGAGGAGAACGCCACCACCACCGTGGTCGACGCCCAGACGCGCAAGGTCCTGGCCCAGATCGATGTCGGGATCGAGCCCGAGGGCGTCGCCGTGAGCCCGGACGGCCGTACCGCCGTGACGACCTCCGAGACCACCAACATGGTCCACTGGATCGACACGCGCAGCCTGGAGGCGGTGGACGCCACGCCGGTCGGGCAGAGGCCGCGCTTCGCGGCCTTCTCGGCGGACGGGTCCAGGCTCTGGGCCTCCTCGGAGATCGGCGGGACCGTCTCGGCGATCGACGTCGCGACCCGCAGGGTGACCGACACGATCGCCTTCGCCGTGAAGGGGTCGCGGCCGACCGGATCCAGCCGGTGGGCATCCAGTTCGCGAAGGACGGGCGCCACGCCTTCGTGGCGCTCGGCCCGTCCGACCGGGTGGCGGTGGTGGATACGGCGACCCACGCGGTCGAGAGCTACATCCTCGTCGGCCGCCGGGTCTGGCAGCTCGCCCTGAATGCGGCGGGGACCCGGCTCTACACCACCAACGGCGTCTCGGGCGACGTGACGGTGATCGACGCCGCGACGTTCAGGCCGATCAAGACCGTGAAGGTCGGCCGCTTCCCCTGGGGCGTGGCGGCCCGGCCCATGACAGCGGCCAAGACACCGGACGGACGCGCCGCCGGTGCGGCGCCGTGAGGATCGACCCGTCGCGGGTCGCAGCCCCCGCCGGCCCCCACGGAGGCCTTCAGGTTCACCCATCGGGCTCGGAAGCGACGGTGTGGACCCGGGCGCACCCCCTCCCTCTCCCGAACGGACAACGGTGGTCACACATCGGGGTCGGACACGCGCGCCGTCGGCCGAGCGCGATGCGCCCTCTCTGGGCCACTCCGCGGGAGACGGCGGCCGCGCCGTACACGCCGGTCATATTGCCCGCGAGTCCGGCCGCACCCCGCTCGGCGCCCGAGCGACGCAGCGCGGGCCTGGACGCCTTTCTGCGCGCGGCGCTCATCCTCCTGGGCCTTCTGGCGACGTGGCCCGCCGTCGGCGGCCAGCTCGACCGCGCCGCCCTCGAAACCTACTTCCCGCCGCCGCTCATCGTCGGCGAGAAGGACGACGCGGTTCCGGTCTGGCCGATCCTCAAGCAGCAGGCCGGCGCCTACGAGGTGTTCGCCTACGCCTTCGAATCCGTCGATCTCGCCCCCATCCCCGGCTTCGGCGGCACGCCCCCCGACCTGCTGATCGCGCTGGCGCCGGACGGCACCTTCCGGGACGTGAAGGTCGTGTCCCACCACGAGCCGGTCTTCCTGGAGGGTCTCGGCTCCGAACCGCTCTTCGCCTTCGTGGAGCAATATGCCGGGCTGTCGGCGCGGCAGGCGGTCCGGGTCGGCCGGCCGAACGCCCGCGCCGCCGGTGCCGCGCCGCAGACCACCGTCGACGGCATCGCGATGGCCACCGCCTCGACCCGGGTGATCAACCAGTCGATCCTGACCGCGGCCCTCGCGGTGGCGCGTCGCAAGCTCGGCTTCGGGGCCGCCAATGTCGGCCTCCGGGTCGAGGCCAAGCCCGATCTCTACGAGCCCTTGTCCCTGGCCGACCTCCTCGCCCGGGGCTGGGTGAAACGGCTGACGGTGACGAACGCTGCCGCCGCCGCGGCCTTCAAGGGGACCGGCGTCGAAGACCCGGCCGACGGGCCGCCCGAAGCGGTCCTGACCGACCTGTACGTCGCCTGCCTCGATGTCCCGTCGATCGGCCGCAACCTGCTCGGGCAGGCGCGGTACGAGGCGCTGATGGCCGAACGCGGCACCGGCAATCACGCCGTGATGGTGCTGAGCGCCGGGCCGCCGGAGGCACCGGAGAATCCGATCGGCGACCGCTTCGTCCTGGGCGCCGTGCCCGACCGGCTGGCCCTCAGCCAGGGCGGCCTGATCGTCAACGCCCGCGACATGGCGGTGGAGCGCCGCGACGCCGTCTCGGCCGAGGGCCTGCCGCCCGGACCCTGGACCATCCTGCGGATCGACGAGGCGGCCGGCTTCGATCCCTCCGCCCCCTGGGTGCTGACCGAGACGATCGTCCGCGAGCGCGGGCAGATCCTGTCGGAAAAGATCGCCCGGACCTTCCCGGTGGAGTCCGCATTGCCCGCCGAGCTGTTCACCCGGAGCCATCCGGATGACGGACCGAGCTGGACGGATCCGTGGCGGGCGCGGGCGGTCGAACTCGGTCTGATCGGGCTGATGCTCGCGGTGCTGGTCCCGGTCCTGGCGCGCCAGCGCGGGCTGGTGGCCGATGCCCGCCGCTTCGCGGCGTTCCGCTACGGCTTCCTGGCGCTGACCCTCGGGTTCCTCGGCTGGTACGCACAGGCGCAGCTGTCGATCGTGACCCTCGTGGGCCTTGTGCGCGCCGCCTGCGTCACCCACGACCTCGCCTTCCTGCTCTACGACCCGCCCTCGCTGGTGCTCTGGGCGTTCGCCCTCGCGGCCCTCCTGGTCTGGGGACGCGGGACCTTCTGCGGCTGGCTCTGCCCCTTCGGCGCCCTGCAGGAATTCGTCGCGCTCCTGGCGCGGCCCCTCCGGATCCGGCCGATCACGGTCCCGGCCGCCCTGGATCGGGCGCTCCGGCAGGGGAAGTACGTCGTCCTCGCCGGGATCCTCGGGGCTGCCGCCGTCGGGTCGCCGCTCGCCGATACCGTATCCGAGATCGAGCCGTTCAAGACCGCGATCACGCTGTATTTCGTCCGCGCGTGGCCGTTCGTCGTCTACGCGCTCGGCCTCCTCGTGCTGAATCTCTTCGTCTACAAGGGGTTCTGCCGCTATCTCTGCCCCCTCGGCGCGAGCCTCGCCGTGCTCGGGCGCCTGCGGATCCTCGACTGGATTCCCCGCCGCTCCGAGTGCGGCTCGCCCTGCCAGCTCTGCAGGGTCCGCTGCCGCTACGATGCCATCGCACCCTCCGGCCGGATCGACTACGCCGAGTGCTTCCAGTGCATGGATTGCGTGACGATCATCCACGATCCCGCGCAATGCGTGCCGCAGGTGGTGGCGCGCAAGCGCGGGCGGCGCGCCACAAACCGCCCGGCGACCGTCGGATGAGGGCACCGAACCGTTTCGGCCCCGCGCGACGCCGCGTCCTCGTCGGGGCCGCCGGCCTGGCCGGCGCCGCCGGGCTCGCCGGAATTTCGGCATTCCGCAGATCTGCGGAGGCGCGGGGCCTGCGCCTGCGCACGCGCGCCGGACTCGCCTTCGGCACCACGGTCGCCCTCACCGCAGCGGGGCCGGACACATCCGTCGTCGAGGCCGCCCTGGGCGACGGCTTCGCGGCCATGCGCGCGGTGGAGGCCGCCGCCAGCCTGTTCCGGGCCGACAGCGCCCTCTCGGAACTCAACCGCGCCGGCGTCCTGGACGCGCCCGGCCCGCATCTCGTCACGCTGCTGCGCTTCGCCCTCGCCCTCGCGGCTCAGACCGAGGGCGCCTTCGACCCGACCGTCCAGCCCCTCTGGCCGGTCTGGTCCGGCGCGGCCGCCCGAGGCGCACGGCCGGAGGCGGGCGCCCTCGCCGCCGCCCTGTCACGGATCGGCTGGCGGCGCGTGCAGGTCGGCTCGGATCGCATCGCCCTCGAGCCCGGGACGGCGCTGACCCTGAACGCCCTGATCCAGGGCTACGCCGCCGATCAGGTGATGGCCGCGCTTCGGAACCGCGGCATCGCGGACGCCTTCGTGGATACCGGCGAGTTCGGTGCCCGCGGCGCCCATCCCGACGGGACGCCCTGGCGCCTCGGCCTCGCCAATCCGCGCGATACCGGCTCCATCGCCGCCGTGATCGCCCCCTTCACGGGCTTTGCCGCGACGTCGGGCGACTACAACATGAGCTTTTCCGAGGATCGGGCCGATCACCACATCTTCGACCCGGCCACCGGGCATTCCCCCGGTGGCCTCGCCTCCGTCACCGTCACCGCGCCGACGGGGCTCCTCGCCGACGGTCTGTCGACCGCCTGCATGGTGCTGGGTCGGGAGCGCGGTGCGGGGCTGGTCGCGGCCCATCCGGGCTGCGCGGTGCGCTTCACCGACAAGCCCCGGGGCGCCTAGATCGCCCTCCGTCGATGCGGGCGCGGCCGGATCCCGCCTCCGCGGCGTGAAGAGGCCCATCCGGTCTCGATCCTCACACAGACCCACCTTCGCGGGGACGGACAGCGGCTACGTCCGTCACGGCCTTCGGCGCTCTGCGGTCGGGATCGAGCGCGGCCCCGCCGATGATCGATCCCTGAACGTCAGAGCGCCGCGATGGTCTCGGCCATCGCGCGCGCCCGGGGACGAGGCTTGCGACCTCGAGGTATTCCTCCGGGGAGTGGGCTCTGCCGCCGACCGGTCCGACCGCACAGAGGGTCGGGCAGCCGACGCTGGCGGTGAAACCCGAATCGGCGCACCCGCCCGCGAACTCACCGGCGACCGGCTGTCCCTGCCCGGCGCTGATCCGCGCATAGGTCTCGAACAGGGCCTGTGAGGCCGCGTCCGGGACCAGCGGCAGGAACTCGCCCTTGATGGTGAGGTGCGCCGTCGTGCCGGGCACGGTGGACGTTGCCACGATGCCGGCGATCCGATCCATGGACGCGGCCCGATCCGGCGGCGTCACGTAGCGCAGATCGATCTCGCAGGTCGCCCGGGGCGCCACCGTGTTCACCGACTGACCTCCGGAAATCAGCCCCACGTTCACCGTCGTGCCGCGGTCGAGATCGGTGACGGCGTGGAAGGCGAGGATCTTGTGGGCGAGTTCACCGATCGCGCTGCGTCCGTCCGCGTAGTTGCCGCCGGAATGGGCGGCCTTGCCGAGCACTTCGAGGTGCATGAACACGCCGCCCTTGCGGCCCGTCACCACGTTGCCGCTGGGGCGTCCCGGCTCGGAATTCAGGACCGCCCTGGCGCCCCGGGCGGTCTCCTCGATGATCGGCCGGCAGGCCGGCGAGCCGATCTCCTCGTCGCTGGTGAACAGGCCGACAAGGGGTATCGGCGCGCCGCCGGTGCGATGGTAGGCCGCGAGCACGAAGGCGTTCATCACGAGGCCCGCCTTCATGTCGGCGACCCCCGGCCCGTAGGCGCGGCCATCCGCGATCCGGAACGGCCGCCGCGTCGGCTCCCCCTTCGGGAAGACGGTGTCGCGGTGGCCCATGAGCACGACCGGCCGATTGCCGCCGCCGGATCCGGCGACGCTCGCCTTCAGCGCGTCGCCGTAGCCGTCCACCGGGATCGTCGTGACCGGGATGCCGTGCTCGGCCAGGAAGGCCGCAATACGGATGCCGACCGCGTCGACGCCCGGCTTGTCGTAGGAACCGGAATCGATGTTCACCAGCTCCTCGAGGAGCGCCAGCATGGCGCCCTCCTGCCTGTCCAGCCAGCCGAGGGCGTCGGTGTCATGGGCGGTCATGGGGGCCTCGTACCGGGATGAACGGGATTGCGGGGACCGTCATTGCGAGCGGAGCGAAGCAACCCAGGGTCGCGCGATATCCGTGAACGCGGCGCCGACTGGATTGCTTCGCTCCGCTCGCAATGACGGCGCCGCGTACAAACCAGACGTGGATGCGATCGGCGGCGCCTATTCCACAGTCACCGACTTGGCCAAATTCCGCGGCTGGTCGACGTCTTTCCCCATGAACACCGCCGTGTGGTAGGCGAGCAGCTGGATCGGCACCGCGTACACGATCGGCGCCACGGTGGCGTTGACAGCCGGCATGGTGAAGGTCGCCAGCGTGTCGAGCCCGTGCTCGGCCGCGCCCTGGGCGTCGCCGATGAGCACGATGCGCCCGCCGCGGGCGGCCACCTCCTGCATGTTCGAGACCGTCTTCTCGAACACCGCGTCGTGCGGCGCGATGACGATCACCGGCACGCTCTCGTCGATCAGCGCGATCGGGCCGTGCTTCAGCTCGCCCGCCGCGTAGCCCTCCGCGTGGATGTAGCTGATCTCCTTGAGCTTCAGCGCGCCCTCCAGCGCCATCGGGTAGCTGGTGCCGCGGCCCAGGTAGAGCACGTCGCGCGCCTTCGCGACCTCCCGGGCCAGGACCTCGATCTCCGGTTCGTGGGTCAGCGCCTCCGCCATCAGGCCGGGGGCCTTGATCAGCGCGTCGACCAGCTGTCGCTCGCCGGCCGCGTCGAGGGTGCCCCGCGCGCGGCCCGCCGCGATGGCGAGGCACAGCAGGACGGTGAGCTGGCAGGAGAACGCCTTGGTGGAGGCCACGCCGATCTCCGGTCCGGCCAGGGTCGGCATCACCACCGAGGATTCCCGCGCAATGGTCGAGGTCGGCACGTTGACCACGCTCAGGGTGTGCTGGCCCTGGGACTTCGCGTAGCGCAGGGAGGCCAGCGTGTCGGCGGTCTCGCCCGATTGCGAGATCACCAGCGTCAGCCCGTCCTTCTCCAGGGGCGCCTCGCGGTAGCGGCCTCGGAGGCGACGTCGATCTCCACGGGCAGGCGCGCCACCTGCTCGAACCAGTACCGGGCGACGAGGCCCGCGTAGTAGGCCGTGCCGCAGGCGGTGATGTAGACGCGGCTGAGCTTGGCGAAGTCGAAGGGCAGCGCCTCGGGCAGCATCACCCGGCCGTTGGCCATATCGACGTAGTGGGCGAGCGTGCGGCCCACGACCTCGGGCTGCTCGTGGATCTCCTTGGCCATGAAGTGGCGATATTCGCCCTTGTCGATCCGGTAGGCCTGCGTGGCGATCTTCTGCCGGGGCCGCTCCACCGTGGCGCCCGAGGCGTCCCGGATCTCGGCGCCGCTCCGGGTCAGGATCGCCCAGTCGCCCTCGTCGAGATAGGTGATCGCGTCCGTGAACGGGGCGAGCGCCAGGGCGTCGGAGCCCAGATAGGTCTCGCCCTCGCCGAATCCGATCGCCAGCGGCGCGCCGTGACGGGCGCCGATCAGCAGGTTCTCCTCGCCCGCAAAGATGAAGCCCAGGGCGAAGGCGCCGCGCAGCCGCGGCAGGGCGGCGGCGACCGCCTCCACAGGACCCATCGCCCGGTCCATGTTGCGGCTGACGAGCTGGGCGACCGACCTCGGTGTCGGTCTCGGTCTCGAAGACGACGCCGTCGGCCTCGAGTTCCTGCTTCAATTCGCGGAAGTTCTCGATGATGCCGTTGTGGACGACGGCCAGCCGCGCGGTGGCATGCGGGTGGGCGTTGGTCTCGTTGGGCCGGCCGTGGGTCGCCCAGCGGGTGTGGCCGATGCCGATCGTGCCGGTGAGCGGCTCGCGCTCAAGGCGGGCCTCGAGGTTGACGAGCTTGCCCGAGGCGCGCCGCCGCTCCAGCCGGCCGTGCTCCAGGGTGGCGATGCCGGCGGAATCGTAGCCGCGGTATTCGAGACGCCGCAGGGCCTCGATCACCTGCCCCGCCACCGCGTCGCGCCCGACGATGCCGACGATGCCGCACATGGAACTGTCTCTCGCTTCACGCCCGGATCTCTGCGCGAACGGAGTGCGCGCCGGGTCCAGGCCGCCCCGTCTCAGCGCGGGCTCAAGCCGCGACTTGTACCGGATCGCAGCGGCGCAGGACCAGCCCCGACCGCGCCGGACCTGCGCGCCCTGTGGTCAGGACCCTTCGGTGCGCCGCGCCTTCTCGGTCTGGAGGGCGGCGCGCTTCTCCCCCGGCCCAGCCGGGCTTGACCGCCTGCCGGCCCCGCGCGACCGCCATGGCGTCCGCCGGAACGTCGTCGGTGATCACCGAACCCGACGCCACGTAAGCGCCCGCCCCCACGGTGACCGGCGCCACCAGCGCCGAATTCGAGCCGATGAAGGCGCCCGCCCCGATCGTGGTCCGGTGCTTGAGCACGCCGTCGTAATTGCAGGTTATCGTTCCGGCGCCGATATTGGCCTTCGCACCGATGTCCGCGTCGCCGAGATAGGTGAGGTGTGCGGCCTTCGCCCTGGCGCCCATCCGGGCATTCTTCAGCTCGACGAAGTTGCCGAGTTCGGCGCCGGCTTCCAGCACGGCATGCCCCCGCAGACGCACGAACGGCCCGATCCGGACGCCTGCCTCCAGGCTGGTCTCCGTCAGATGCGCGAAGGACCGCACGGTGCAGCCGTCCGCGATCCGGACACCCGGTCCGAACACCACGTTGGGTTCGACCACCACGTCGCGCCCGAGCAGGGTGTCGTGGCTGAGGAACACCGTCTCCGGGGCGATCAGGGTCGCGCCGCCGAGCATGGCGCTGCGACGGAGCCGCGCCTGGATCGCGGCTTCCGCGACGCTGAGCTGAACCCGGTCGTTGACGCCCTGTGCCTCGGCCTCGTCCACCGGCACGACGGTGACCGACAGGCCGTCCGCCACCGCGAGCGCCACGGCATCCGGCAGGTAGTACTCGCCGGCGGCGTTGTCGTTGCCGATGCGGGCGAGCAGCGCCAGGGCGTGGCGCCCGGAGAGCGCCATCAGCCCGGCATTGCACAGGGTCACGGCCCGCTCGGCCGCGCTCGCGTCCTTCTCCTCGCGGATCGCCAGGACGCGGTCGCCCTCGGTCAGCACCCGGCCGTAGCCGGCGGGCGTCGCCGTCTCGAAGGCCAGCACCGCCACCGCCGCGCCATCGGCCAGCGGCGCCCGCAGGCGCAGGAAGGTCTCGGCTGAGACGAGGGCGTATCGCCGAAGGCGATCACGACGTCGTCGTCCGGCTCGGCCAGGATCTCCCGGGCGGCGAGAACCGCGTGGGCGGTGCCCAGGCGCTCGGCCTGCGGGAAGACCCGGGCGCCGGGGGCGGCCTTCGCGATCTCGGCGGCGACGTCGTCGCGGCCGGGCTCGGCCACCACGGCGATGCGGCCTGCGCCCGCCGCCTGCACGGCGGCCAGGACGTGGCCGAGCATGCTGCGCCCGGCGATCCTATGGAGTACCTTCGGCAGGTCCGAGCGCATCCGCGTGCCCTTTCCGGCCGCGAGCACGATGGCGGTGAGGCTGCGCGGGGGCGTTCCGGTCGAGGTCATCGCAGGTCCAGGCATCGATCAACGGCACGACGGATGGGCCGGACGGACGCCCGGCGCAAGTCCGTCCCGGCCGTCAGCGCAGCGCCATGGCGGCGTGATGGCCCCCGCCATGGGCGAAGTGCTCCCGGCGGCGTTCGATCGAGCTCGGGATCCGCAGCGATTCCCGGTACTTGGCCACCGTGCGACGGGCGATGTCGACGCCCTCCCCGCGCAGCTTCTGCACCAGCGCGTCGTCGGAGAGCACGTCGTTCGGCGTCTCGCCGTCGACGAGTTGCTTGATGCGATGGCGGACGGCTTCGGAGGAATGGGCCGCCATGCCGGCCGCGCCAGGGATCGCCGCGGTGAAGAAGTACTTCATCTCCAGCGTGCCGCGGCTCGTGCCGATCGCCTTGTTGGAAGTGACGCGCGAGACGGTCGATTCGTGCATGCCGATCGCCTCGGCGACCGTCTTGAGGTTCAGCGGGCGCAGATGCGTGACGCCGTGGACGAAGAACCCGTCCTGCTGGCGGACGATCTCGGTGGCGACCTTGAGGATGGTGCGGGCACGCTGCTCCAGCGAACGCGTCAGCCAGTTGGCATTCTGGAGCGCCTCCGACAGGAAGGCCTTGTCGCCCTCCGCGCAGGCATTGCGCGAGACCCGGGCGTAGTAGCTCTGGTTGACCAGAACCTGCGGCAGGGCCTCGCTGTTCAGCTCGATCAGCCAGGAGCCGTCCGGCGCGGCGCGCACGAAGACATCGGGGACCAGAACCTCGACCGCGCTCGATCCGAAGGCCCGGCCCGGCTTCGGGTCGAGGCGGCGAGATCTCGCCCAGCATGTCGACGAGGTCCTCGTCGTCGACGGCGCACAGGCGGCGCAGGGCGGCGAAATCGCGCTTGGCCACCAAGTCCAGGCGCGCGACCAGCGCCTGCATCGCCGGGTCGAACCGGTCACGCTCGCGCAGCTGGATCGCGAGACATTCGGCCAAATCGCGGGCTGCGATCCCCGGCGGATCAAAGGTCTGGACCAGCGCCAGCATCCTCGCGACGACGGCCGGATCGGCGCCGAGCCGTTCCGCCACGTCCTCCACGCTCTCGCGCATGTACCCGGCCTCGTCGACCGCATCGATCAGGAAGCCGGCGATCAGCCGCTCGGCGGGATCGCGGGTCGCGAGGTCGAGCTGGCCCGCGAGGTGCTCGCGCAGCGAAGTCTCGGCCGTCAGGGAGGCCTCGAAATCCGGGGCCTCGGCATCGAAGCTGCCGCCGGTGCTGCCATAGGGCGGGGGCGTCAGCGAGAGCATGTCGCCGCCGCTGGCCTCCCGCGCCTGGATCGGCGCGTCGTCCGGGAAGACGTTGTCGAGCCGCGTGTCGAAATCGCTCTCGATCTCGCCCCGGCTCGGATTGAGCTCCGTCGGCAGCCACGATTCGGGTTCACCGGAGTCGAACCCGTCGGACCCCGCCTCGTCCTGAGCAGGGCCGCCCGATTCGGGTGCCTCGCCCGCCCCGGGGAGTTCCGGCTCGGCGCGTTCCAGCAGCGGGTTCCGCTCCAGCTCGGCCTCGACATAGGCCGCGAGATCGAGGTGTGAGAGTTGCAGGAGCTTGATCGCTTGCAGGAGCTGCGGCGTCATCACCAGGGCTTGGCCCTGACGCACTTCCAGCCGTTGCACCAAACTCATGCGAGGCCCCGATGCCCTTCCGGCGTGGTTCGCCAGCCGGAGCCACGCTGCTCACGGCATGGTTCTTGCTTAATCAGCCAAGACTTCTCTAGCCTCAATGGCCGCGCGCGTCAAAGCGGGTCCCGCCACGCCGGTGTTGGCAACGTCCCTTCCGACACGGGCGCGTGGCGAACCGGCCACAGCGCCACAGCGCCACAGCGCCGCCGGCAATCTGGGGGACGTCCTTTAAGGAAGCTTTGCACGTCGATCCGGGTTCGGCGACCGGGATCCCGGCCGACGTGCCGAGGCCGCGCCGGCCTGCAGCCCGGTCCTCGGCCCATTCCAGTCTACCAGCCGCAATTCGGGACCGGCGGCTGGGGCTTGGCCATCGCGGCCTTCTCGATCTTCACCATCGCCCCCCAGGCGTATTTCTGGGCGTAGGGCGTGACGTTGGTGAACAGGCACCCGAGCTGGAAGTGGGTTGCGCCCATCTCGCCCGCGAAGCTCATGCAGTCGAGGAAGGTCCAGGTCTTGGGGACCGGGGTCATGGAGCGCCAGCGCGGCATCGCCACGGGCGAGCAGACCTTGACCGCCCCGGTGCCGTCATCCGCGTTCAGGGCGTCCCCGGAACTCTGTGCCGCGCCGGGATCCGCGGTCAGGCCGAGCAGGAGAAGGGTCGCGAGGGCCGTGCGGCGTGCGAGCGGGTCGTATCGGTTCATCGGGTCAGCGCATGGTCCACCACAGGGCCGCGAGGATCGCGAAGCCGATGAGATTGTAGAGGATTGCCCAGATCCAGACACCCAGGATGGCGCGGCTCGGCTGACGGGGCCGCGGGGTACCGAGGCGCAGGCGGTTCCGGTCCTCGGGCGTCGGCCAGATCGCGGTCTTGGGAGCCCGGAGAAGGCGCGTGAGCGCGTCCGGAAGCTGTGGGCCGGGCGGTCCTTCACCGGTCATGACGGCCTCGGCTGCGGCTGTGGATCGGCCGCGGGGGCGCGTGCCGAGCAGGCCCCGGTCGCGGCCGGTGCGATCCGAGCGTCAGCCCGCCGCTTGGTCACAGCACCGTGCCGGGTGCTTCCGGATAGTATTGGTAGGCCCAGGTCTCGGACAGGAGCCGGTCGCCCGATTTGAGCTGCAGGCGCATCTCGAGCGGTTCGGGTCCCTCGGCGTATACCTTGAAGAAGACGCGCCAGGGGCTCGGCTTGCCGTAGGGCGCCCAGGTTGCGGCGACCTCCTCGGCGCTGCCACGCGAGAGGGTCAGCGCCACCGAGGTCTTCTCGGGGTCGAGGCCCACGAGGGCGGCCCCAGCGAATTCCAGCACGAACTGCCGCACCAGGTTGGCGCGGCCCGGGCGTCGATCCGCCTCCGGGAGCCATGCGGCCTTCGTGGCCCGCGTGGCCACGCAGCGGGCGAGATCCGTGGCGACGGGCTCCGCGACGGTCCAGCGCAGCCGGTAGGCGAAGCTGCGATCGGATCCCGCCTGCGGCGGGTCGTCCGGGACCCAGAGGGCGACGATGTTGTCGTCGGTCTCCTGGTGGGTCGGGATCTCGACCAGTTGAACGCTGCCCCGGCCCCAGTCGCCCTCCGGCTCCACCCAGATGTCGGGCCGGTTCTCCTCGAAGCCGTCGTCGATGTAGGAATCATAGGCGCGGTCGCGCTGGAGCAGGCCGAAGCCCTTGGGCGAACGGTCCGCGAAGGCGCTCACGCTGAGGCG
Organism: Methylobacterium phyllosphaerae; assembly: GCA_050632685.1. Lineage (GTDB taxonomy): Bacteria > Pseudomonadota > Alphaproteobacteria > Rhizobiales > Beijerinckiaceae > Methylobacterium > Methylobacterium phyllosphaerae_A. The sequence goes on along the minus strand of JBOEFT010000001.1, from coordinate 2,912,735 downwards.
CGGCGGATTGTTCAGGGGCCGCCAGATGAACTCGCCGGCGCCGGTCTGCATCAGCAGGCCGTCGGAATCGTGCACCTCGGGCCGCCAGTCGCTGGCGAGGAACCGGCTCATGCCCTCGGAGTACCAGAGCATCGAGGTCAGCGGCGCCATGCCGAACCGCTCGACGGACCGGCGCATGTAGAGCGTGCAGGCGACGTCGATCACGACGTGCGGCTCCTTCCGCGCCACGAACCGGTAGGCGCCGGTGAGGCTCTGGCCTTCCAGGAGCGCCAGCACGGTGACGGCGCCGTCCGCCGTCGGGGTGACGTAGAACCGCGTGAAGACCGGGAATTCCTCGCTCTTGCCCGGGCCGGGCGCGGTGTCGATCGCGATACCCCGGGCCGAGGCGCGCATACTGTTCGCCGTCGCCGGCGGCGCGGAAGTAGGATGCGCCCAGGAAGGCGAGCCAGTCGCCGTCGTCGCCCGGTTGGCCGGCGGGGACCTTCTGGAACCGGAACCCCGCGAAACCCGCCCCGTCCGGGACGTCCTTGGCCGGGTTGCCCGCCGGATAGGTGAACAGGTCGTGGCCGTAGAGCACCTCGCGGGCCTGCCCGCCCTCCAGGGCGTAAACCTTCACGGGGTGCCGGAAAAAGTTGCCGAGGTGGAAGAAGGTCACCGGATACGGGCTCTCGGCGAACAGGGCGTGGCCCGGCGGGTAGCGGATCTCCTGGAGCGGTCCGTAGGTCAGGGCATCGAGGGCTGCCGACGCGGGCGCCTCGGCCGGCGGCGCGTAGGGCCGGTCCCGCAGGGCGCGGGCGAGATCCTTCAGCCGCTCGAGATCCATGGGCTCCGGCGGCGCCAGGCGCGGCCCGGCGGAGGCGGCCCGGGCGAGTCCGGGAAACGGCGCGAGGGCGAGCAGCCCGATGGCGGTCAGGACGCGGCGCGTGATCAAGCTGGAACCCCCGGGATGCGGCCGGGCCTCGCGACCCGCGCCGCCCTCTAGCTACACCGGGCCGGCGACGCAATTTGCCGCGCCGCAGCTCAGCTCCGCGGTCCGCAGCTGCCGGTGCTGCCGTCGGTCGCCCAGAGATTGGCGGCGCCCCCGGGGGACACTGGCCCGGCAGCGCCAGGGTAATCAGCTTGGCGAAGGCGCTGGCTTCATCCTCGCCGAAGCCGATCTCGCCGACCATGCGGCCGGTCCTGTCGAACAGCGCCACGGTGGCGGAATGCTCCATCGTGTAGTCGCCGTCCTTGGTCGGCACGCGCTTATAGGCGACGTGATAGGCATCGGCCATGCGGGCGACCTGCCCGGGCGTGCCGACGAAGCCGCGGATCCGTGGATCGAACGAGGCCAAGTACTCCCGCAGGGTGTCGGGCGTGTCCCGCTCCGGGTCGAGGGTGACGAAGACGACGTTGAGGCGGTCGGCGTCGCGGCCCATCCGGCCGAGGGCGGAGGCCAGAGTGGCAAGCGTCGTCGGGCAGACATCCGGGCAATGGGTGAAGCCGAAGAACAGGACGGCCGGCTTGCCCAGGAGGTCGGCCTGCGTGACCGAATGTCCGTCGAGATCCGACATCGCGAAGGCGCCGCCGACCTTGCGGGGGTGGCTGAACGACGAGCCCTGCTGCAGGACGATCGCGCCGGTCCCGGTGACGACCACGGCGACGAGGGCGGCAGAGGTGAGGAGGGCGATGGGGCTCGGTGCCATGCTGTGACCTAGGACGGCGCTCCGATGCGCCGAAACGAGGTTCGTGTCGACCGGCGTGATGCCGCGGCGGGGCGCGGAGCGCCCCTCCACGGTGCCGATCCGGTGCACGGCTCCCGAGAGCCGCCGACCTTCCCGGCATTCCCGGCCCTACGAGGCCTTGGCAAGATCCAGCAGGACGGAACGTTGCGTGACGGGGTCCGCGGCCGCGAGGATGTCGTCCATTTCGTCCTTCGGCATGGCGCGACCGAACAGGTAGCCCTGGCCGAAATTGCAGCCCTGGTCGGACAGCCAGTCGAGGCTCGCGTCGGTCTCGATTCCCTCGGCCGTGGTGGACAGGCCGAGGCTCGTCCCGAGCTTGATGATGGCGTCGACCAGCTTGGCGCGCTCGTCGCTCATCGTGATCGCGTCGACGTAGCTCCGGTCGATCTTCAGCTTGTCAAACTTCAGTTCGCGCAGGTGGTAAAGGCTCGAGTAGCCCGTGCCGAAATCGTCCAGCGCGATGCGCACGCCGAGTTCGCGCAGCGACAGCAGGGTCGCCCGGGTCGCCTCCAGATCCTGGATGAGGGCGGTCTCGGTGATCTCCACTTCGAGGCGCTGCGGCGGGAACCCGGTCTCGGTCAGGATCGCCAGGATCCGCTGGGCGAGCCACGCATCCTGGAACTGCTGGGGGGCGATGTTCACTGCGAGGATCAGGTGCGGCGGCCAGGACCGGGCGTCCAGGCAGGCGCGGCGGATCAGGGTGTAGCTGAGATCGGCGATCATCCCGGTCTCCTCGGCCACCGGGATGAACTCGGCGGGTTGGACCAGCCCGCGCGTCGGATGGCGCCAGCGCGCCAGCACCTCCACACCGACGATCTCTTTCTCGGGCAGGGAGACCACCGGCTGGTAGAAGGGCTCGATCGCGCCCAGCTCGATGGCGGTGCGCAGCTCCGTCTCCATGCGGGCGCGGGCGCGCAGCTCCGCATCCATGGTGCTGCGGAAAAACCGGAAGTTGCCCCGTCCGTCCTTCTTGCCCTGGTACATCGCGAGATCGGCCGCGTGCAGGACCGCATCGGCGTCCGCGTGATCCGCCGACACCGCGGCGACGCCGACCGTCGCACCGACCTTGAGGTCGTTCTGGTTCCACATCACCGGCTCGGCGATGCGGGCGATGACGGCCTGGGCGAGGCGCTTCAAGCCTTCGCTCTCGTACCGCAGCGGGACCAGCATGGCGAACTCGTCGCCGCCGAGCCGGGCCGCGATCCCGCCCGGCGGTACGAGCTGCTGGAGGCGCTCGGACACCGCACACAGGACGGCGTTGCCGGCCGCGTGACTGTAGAGATCATTGACCGGCTTGAAACGGTCCAGATCGATCAGCAGCACGGAGGCCGTCGAGTCGTCGGCCGCCGATCGGTGCGCCCGCTCGACGGCGTCGATGAAGCGGCGGCGGTTGGCGAGGCCGGTCAGGCCGTCGTGCCGCGCGATGGCCTCAGCCTGTGCGGCGGCTGCGTCGCGCTCGAGCATGAGCCGGCGGAGGATGATCGACTTGCGGACGCTGGCGCCGAACAGCGCCACCCCCATGCAGGCCGCCAGCATCAGAAGATCGTCTAGGTTGTAGGTGGTGACGAAGTCCTTGACGAAGTCGAAGGTCCCGAGGGTGACCCCGACGAACCAGATCCCGACACCGATGACGAGGAGGCACAGGGTTTCGTAAAGCTCGCCGCGGCCCCACGCGGTCGACGTTTCGCTCGGCATGCTCTGGACCCGGTCTGCGTTGCCTGTTTGAAACATGCTGTCTGCTAAAGTGTAGTAAATTCACCGAGCAACGCAGCAGATCGTCTCCAGATTTTCGCAATTTTGTCTTGGTTTAATTTGCGTGTCTTGGTTTAATTTGAATGAATTTTTGATCCATGGCGGCAGCGGGATCCGGCCGCCTCACCCGCATCCTCAGTCCGCGGCTGCTTGATCCGGGATCGGCACGGCCGAGCGCTTTTCGTGCAGGGCGGCCGCCGCCTTGACGATCGACAGGATGCCGCTGCGGGTGGTCTCGTCGGTGATGGCCGTGAACGCCATGACCAATTCCATGACCTTCGGATCGTCGAGAAAGCTCGGGGGTGCGATCCGTCCGCCGCTGCCCTCCTGCGGCCCGGCGAAAAAGGTGTCGACCGGCACCCGCAGCAGGTCGGCGATGGCCTGCAGCCGGCCTGCCCCGATGCGGTTGCGGCCCTTTTCGTACTTCTGGACCTGCTGAAAGCTCACGCCGATCGCCTGACCGAGATCGGTCTGGCTCAGACCCTGTGCCACACGCAGCGTCGCGATGCGGTTGCCGATCGTGCGATCGGCCTCGGTGGCGGACTTGGGCTTCGGAGGAGACGACATCGAACGACAGCCTTGTAGTGTGCGGGAATGGTGGCCTTACCGGCAATCGCTCGGAAAGACGCAACCGCAAACTGCTTAGTGCACCAATAAGTTGCGCAAACGCTAGTTGCGCCGGGCGCATGGCTTCGCGGTCGATTGTGTCTCCCAGGCCCAGTCGCAGCATGCGATCCCCCGGACGGAGTCCCTAGACTTCTCCTTCGGCCGTATGGCGCAGGGCTTGCGTGGTCTGCAATCGTTCCGAGCCTTAAGTCGTGAATTCCGCCGGCACGGCGAAGACTACTGAGACGGGTAGATACGGCCTGAATGTTTTTGGAACCGCCGCACCGGAGCCATGCTGGCACGCGGGCGCCGAACCGCTCTCGCGAAGAGATCCAAGATGGCAAAGGAGCGCGAAACCGATCCGATCGCGACTGCCGTGGTATCTGATTTCGTCCAGAGACCACCCGTGCCAAGCCGGCAAACACTCGCGTTTTCTGTCGTCAGAAACTATGAAATGATGTATTCGCTCACTGCGACCAGCAGTAAGGTTGAAGTCCTTTCACAGCGCCGGCATCGATGACCGATTTCCTGACCACCCTCCCGGAGAACGTCGATGCGGCGGATCCTGCCGAGCCGGTGACCGAGACATCGGCGCTGCGTGCCCATATCGAGCGGGTCCTGCGGAAACTGACCGCCATCAGGTCGTCACGCCGAGACCGCTGACCTCCGCATCCGGGAACGGGTCCAGAGCGTCCGGCTAATGCTGCCCATGAGCGCACGGTGGCGCTGCCGGAACCGAGCCGTGCCACATCGCGGGCCTCGGAGAACCTGGATCGAGCCGTCTTTAACCGGGCATTCACCATACCGCGCGAGGTATCCGCACGGAGTCGGAGCGTCGTGACCAGCCATGCTTGATGTCGTGTTCTGGTGGTGCGTGATAGTGGCGCTGACCGGATCGGTGGCCCTGTTCGGTATCGCCGTCTTCGCCGGCCGCACGCGCCGTTCGCAACCTCGGGGGATCCAGCTTCCCCGCGACGAGCCCCTCGTGCTTCGGCATTTCGGCCGCGCGTAGGCCCGTCGGCGTGCAGACTCGATCGAGAGTCCTGCGTGCCGAACCCATTCTGGCATCGGGCCGGCGTGACGCCTGAACCCTGGCGAGCCGTCACCACCAACAACCCTCGCCGGAACAACCGTGGCTATTGCGCCGCGGTCGCCCGAGCTGCTCTGCGGCAACTGACATTCGCGTTGGTGGGCAAGCCCCTCCGGTCCAGGGGCTCAGTCGTTGCGCTCACAGCGGAATAATGGTCGGAGTGGCGGGATTCGAACCCACGACCCCTAGTCCCCCAGACTAGTGCGCTAACCGGGCTGCGCTACACTCCGACGCCGCTAGGGCTCGCGGCTCTTAGCCTCCGCGCCGCGGCCGCGCAACCCCTTCGGTGGCGGCCTTCGGCGCGGATCTGCTGGCTCTCCCGGGCCATGATCGCTACGGGAAGCCCTCGCCCAGTCGATTGCCAGAGGATCATGTCGGAACGACCGATCGCCTTCGATCTCACCCGCCTCGTCACGCGTCTGCGCCATGCGAGCCCGTCGGGGATCGACCGCGTCGATCTCGCCTACGCCCGCGCCTATCTCGGCCGGTCGGATACGGGCGTCGGCGTCGTCGCGACGGCATTCGGACCGCGCATCCTCGACCGTGAGCGGGCTCTGGCGATCGTCGAAGCCGTGGCGGACGGCTGGGTCGAGGATCGGGAGGCCGCATCGGACCCGGTCTATCGCCGGCTGGCGGCGCGTTGCGGAGATCCGGCCGTGGCGCCGCCCCCACCGGGTTCGTCTGCATCGGCGGGGTCGGCGGACCGACGCCGGATCCAGATGCGGAAGGCCGCCGAGATCGCCGTCCGCGGCCGGCCGGTCGCCGCCCTGCCCCGGGACGCGCTCTACCTGCACACCTCGCATCTGCGCCTCGACGACCCGCGCCGGTTCGACTGGCTGTACACGCGGCCGGACGTGCGCGCGGCCTTCTTCGTTCACGACATCATCCCGATCACCCACCCGGAATACGGCCGGTCCGGCGAGGCCGACCGTCACCGGGCGCGCCTGCGCACCATCGGGCGGCACGCCGCCGCAATTCTCGTGAATTCCGCCGATACCGGGCGGCTCACCCTGGCGCACCTTGCCGCCGAAGGGTTCGGGCGGCCGCCATTGGCGGTGGGGCATCTCGGCGTCGAGCCCGCCTTCGGGCCGAACGGGCCGCGGTTCCGGCCGGACCGGCCGACCTTCGTGGTCTGCGGCACGATCGAATCGCGCAAGAACCACCTGCTGCTGTTCCAGATCTGGCGCCAGCTGGCCGAGCGCCATGGCGCCGCCGCCCCGCGGCTCATCGTGGTCGGCCGCCGCGGCTGGGAGGCCGAGAGCGCCATCGACATGCTGGAGCGCTGTCCCGGCGTGCGGAACCACGTCATCGAGGCCTCGGGGCTGTCCACGCACGGGCTCGCCGCCCTGATGCGCAGCTGCACCGCGTTGCTGATGCCGTCCTTCACCGAGGGCTACGGGATTCCCGTGGTCGAAGCGGCGGCCTCCGGGCTGCCGGTGATCGCCTCCGACATCCCCGTCCACCGGGAGATCGCCGAGACCTTCGCGTTGTTCCGCGATCCGCTGGACGGTCCGGGATGGATTGCGGCGATCGAGGCGCTCGCACGCCCCGATGGGAGCGAGCGCGCCGAACTGGCCGGACGCTTGGTCGGATACCGGCCACCCGACTGGGAGACGCATTTTGCCGCCGTGAACCCGGTCCTCGCGGCGCTCTGACGGGTCGGCGTGGCCTCGACCGCGCCGGAGATCGGCCGCCCCGCGCGGACGGGCTCAAGTTGCGCCGCCGGGGCCTGACGAATAAGGAAAAGCGTCAGTCAGCCAGGCTGAGCCCCAAACGGGTTGAACGGAGATCCTGCCGATGCGGGTGGTCGACCTCGATCGCGAGACAGTCAAGCGCGGGCTCAGCGATGGTTCGATGCTGGTCATCGACGTCCGGGAGCCGCATGAATACGAGGCCGGGCACATCCCGGGCGCCGTCTCGCATCCGCTGTCCGATTTCGATCCGCAGGCCGTGGCGGCCCTCGTGGCCGAGGATGGCCGGCGTCCGGTCTTCTCGTGCGCCTCGGGCGTGCGGTCGGTCCACGCGCTGATGGCCGCGCAGAATGCCGGGCTCGAGATCACGGAGCACTACAAGGGCGGCTTCAAGGACTGGTACGGCGCCGGCGAAACCGTCGCCTGACCCGTCGTTTCAGTCCGGCTCACGAGGCCGTGATGTGCGCTCGCGCACAAGCTGCGGCGGGGTACGCGGGTTACGGCCCACTCGCGGCGGAACAATCGTCAAGCTCGGCGCGACCGGACGGTCGGCCAACGGACAGCAGGACCCGATGCGCAGCCGGCTTCCCAGCCTTCTCACCGTCTTGTCAGGCCTGATCGCAGGGCTCGCCGCAGGCCCCTCGCGACGCCGGCCCGCGCGCAGGCGCCCAGCGGCCCGCCGCCCAAGGTCACCGTGGCCAAGCCCGTGGCGCGCGAGATCGTCGAGCAGGATCAGTATACCGGCCGGTTCGACGCGATCGATTATGTCGAGGTCCGCGCCCGGGTCACCGGATACCTCGAGAAGATTAACTTCACCGACGGCCAGACCGTGAAGAAGGGCGACCTTCTGTTCGTCATCGACCGGCGCCCCTACAAGGCGGCCCTCGAGCAGGCCCAGGCGGCGCTCGCCTCAGCCAAGGCGCGCCAGTCCTTCTCCCAGACGGACCTGGAGCGCGCCCAGACCCTGTCCCGGAGCGGCAACATCTCCGAGCAGGTCACCGACCAGCGCCGGCAGGCCTCGCAGACCGCCCAGGCCGACGTCGACAGCGCCCAGGCCGCCCTCAACAACGCCCAGCTGAACTACGACTTCAGCGAGGTGAAGGCGCCGATCAACGGCCGGATCAGCCGGCGGCTGGTCACCGAGGGGAACATCGTCAGCGCCGATCAGACGATGCTGACGACGATCGTCTCCCTGGATCCGATCTATTTCAGCTACACGGTCGATGAGAAGGCGTTCCTGAAATACCAGAACAGCCTCGGCATCGGCATGGGCCAGACCCAGCAGGGCAAGGGCGTGCCGATCCTGATCGCCCTGTCCGGCGAGCCGAAGCCGACCCGCAAGGGCACCCTCGACTTCGTCGACAACCGGGTCGACAACGCCACCGGCACGATCCTGCTGCGCGCCACGGTCCCGAACGGCGACCTGTTCATCAAGCCGGGCCTGTTCGGCATCGTGTCGATGCCGGCGACCAAGCCGTTCCAGGGCATCCTGCTCCCCGACGAGGCGGTCGCCGCCAACCAGGACAAGCGCATCGTCTACCTGGTCGGCCCCGACAACGTGATCCAGCAGAAGGACGTGGTGCTGGGGCCGAAGGTCGACGGCTACCGGGTTATCCAGTCCGGGCTGAAGGGGGACGAGACGGTGGTGGTCAACGGCCTCTCGCGGGTCCGGCCCGGCGCCAAGGTGACCCCCGAGACTATCGAGTTGCCTCCGAGCAAGACGTGAGCCCGGGCGGCTCACCGCAACCGCGTTCGAGCGCGCCCAGCAGCGCGCCCCGCACCGACGACGCAGGGCCCCGTCCGGGAGACCGGCGGGCCTCAGAGGTTTGACCGATGCGTTTCGCCCATTTCTTCGTCGATAGGCCGATCTTTGCGTCCGTCACGTCGATCGTGTTCCTAATCCTCGGCTTCGTGGCCTACGAGAGCCTGCCGGTCTCGCAATATCCCGAGATCGTGCCGCCGACCGTGACCGTGCGCGCCTCCTATCCGGGCGCCAATGCCGAGACCGTGGCCGCCACGATCGCGACGCCGATCGAGCAGGAGGTCAACGGCGTCGACAACATGCTGTACATGACGTCGTTGTCGACCAACGACGGCAACATGCTGCTGACCGTGACCTTCAAGGTCGGCACCAACCTCGATATCGCCAACGTGCTGGTGCAGAACCGGCTGTCGGTGGCGCAACCGCGGCTGCCGCCGGACGTGCGCAACCTCGGCGTGACCGTGCGCAAGGCCTCGCCCGACCTGATGCTGGTCGTGCACCTTCTCTCGCCGAACAAGACCTACGACCAGAACTACCTCGCCAACTACATTTACCTGAACATCCGCGACGAGCTTCTGCGCCTCGACGGCGTCGGCGACATCACGATCTTCGGCGGCAACGAGTATGCCGAGCGGATCTGGGTCGATCCCAACAAGCTCGCCGCCTACGGCCTCTCCGTCACCGACGTCACCACCGCGCTGCAGGAGCAGAACGTGCAGGTGGCGGCCGGCCAGCTCAATGGACCGCCTGCGGCCAAGAGCGAGGCGTTCCAGCTCGTCGTGCAGTCGCAAGCGCGCTTCAAGACGCCCGAGCAGTTCGCCGAGGTGATCATCAAGGCCCAGGACGGGCGCCTCGTCCGGGTGAAGGACATCGCCCGCGTCGAGATGGGCCAGAAGGACTACACGACCAACTCGTACCTCAACGAGACGCCCGCGGTCGGAATCGGCGCGTTCCAGCGCCCGGGCACCAACGCCCTTGACGCAGCCGCGTCGGTCAAGAAGGTGATGGAGGTCGTCAAGAAGAACTTCCCGCCGGACGTCGAGTACCGCATCGCCTACAACCCGACGGAGTTCATCGAGGAATCCATCCACGAGGTCTACAAGACCCTGTTCGAGGCGGTCGGCCTCGTCGTCATCGTGGTGCTGGTCTTCCTGCAGAGCTGGCGAACGGCGCTGATCCCGGTGATCGCGATCCCCGTCTCGCTGATCGGCACCTTCGCGGCGATGGCGGCCTTCGGCTTCTCGCTCAACAACCTGACCCTGTTCGGGCTGGTGCTCGCCATCGGCATCGTGGTCGACGACGCGATCGTGGTGGTGGAAAACGTCGAGCGCAACATGGCCGAGGGCCTGTCGCCGGGCGACGCCGCCCACAAGACCATGGACGAGGTCGGCGGCGCGGTCATCGCCATCGCGCTGGTGCTCGCCGCGGTGTTCGTGCCCACCGCGTTCATCCCGGGCATCTCGGGCCAGTTCTACAAGCAGTTCGCCCTGACCATCGCGGCCTCGACGCTGATCTCGGCCTTCAACTCGCTGACCCTGTCGCCCGCGCTCTGCAAGCTGCTGCTGGTACCGCATCATGCCCGCAAGGAGCCGAAGTTCTTCCTGACCCGGTTCGTGAACTGGCTGGCGAACGGCTTCAACCGCGCCTTCGATGCGACGTCGAACGCCTACGGCCGGTCGATCCGCGTCCTGACCGGCGGCATCGTCGGCCTCGGCGTGATGCTGCTGGTCTATGCCGCGGTGATCGCCGGCACCCTGCACCTCGCGCAGACGACGCCCACGGGCTTCATCCCGGACCAGGACCAGGGTTACCTGATCGGCGTGGTCCAGTTGCCCTCCGGCGCCTCCCTCGACCGCACGACGGACGTGATCCTGCGCGCCGCCAAGCAGGCCCGAACGGTCGATGGCGTCGCCAACGCGGTGATCATCGCCGGCTTCGACGGAGCGACCTTCACCAACACGACGAATGCCGGCGTGATGTTCCTGACCCTGAAGGGCGCGAAGGAGCGTGCGGAGACAGGCCGGAGCGCAGCCGTGATCACCGGCGACGTGCTCAAGGCGACTTCCGACATCCAGGAGGCCCGGGTCATCGTGATCCCGCCGCCGCCCGTCCGCGGCCTGGGCAGCGGCGGCGGCTTCAAGATGCAGATCGAGAGCCGGCAGTCGTCGGATATCGGCCCGCTGATGGCCGCGGCCGGCGAAGTGCTGGGTCAGGCCAATCAGAGTTCGGACGTGCAGCGGGTCTTCACGACCTTCGACAACTCGACGCCGCAGCTCTTCCTCGACATCGACCGCACCATCGCGCGGATGCTGAACGTGCCGCTGGCCAACGTGTTCTCGTCGGTCCAGGCGGATCTCGGCGGCACCTACGTGAACGACTTCAACACCCTCGGCCGCATCTACCAAGTGCGCCTGCAGGGCGATGCGGCGTTCCGCACGTCGATCCAGGACATCTCGCAGATCAAGGTGCGGTCTTCCACTGGGGCGCTGGTGCCGATGGGGACGCTCGCCTCGGTGCGGGACGTGACCGGTCCGCAGATCGTCCAGCGCTTCAACCTGTACTACTCGGTGCCGGTTCAGGGCGTGGCCAAGCCCGGCGTCTCCACCGGTCAGGCGCTGACCGCCATGGAGGAAATCGCCAAGAAGGCCCTGCCCGACGGCTATTCCTACGACTGGACCGAGATCGCCTACCAGCAGAAGGCTGCGAGCGGGACGGCCGGCGCCGTCTTCGCGCTGGGCGTGCTGCTGGTCTTCCTGGTTCTGGCCGCGCAGTACGAGTCCTGGGCGCTGCCGCTGGCGATCCTGCTGGTGGTGCCCACCGGCGTGCTCGCCGCCCTCGCGGGCGTGCAGTTCCGCGGGCAGGACAACAACATCCTCACCCAGATCGGCTTGATCGTGCTGATCGGCCTCGCGGCCAAGAACGCGATCCTGATCGTCGAGTTCGCCCACGACATCGAGCAGCGCGAGCATCGCGGCCCGGTCGAGGCGGCGGTGGAAGCCTGCCGTCTCCGCCTGCGCCCGATCCTGATGACCGCCTTCGCGTTCATCCTCGGCACCCTGCCGCTGGTCATCGCGACCGGTCCCGGCGCCGAGATGCGTCAGGCCCTCGGCACCGCGGTGTTCTTCGGGATGATCGGTGCGACCTTCTTCGGCCTGTTCCTGACGCCGGTCTTCTACGTGGTGATCCGCCACTTCTCGCTCTGGCTCGGCCGGTTCCGGAAGAAGCACACGCACGGCGATCCCGGCGACGCCGCCCCCGCCCACGGCTGACCCGCCGCGGGTCCGCATCATGGAAGCCGCATCCGGTCCGTGGGGATCGGGTGCGGCTTTCGCGCGACGGACCGGGGCGCCCGGTGTAGAGGCTTGCGACATGCATGCCCTCGGCCGCCTGATCCTCGGGGCCTTCGCCCTCCTTCTCGCCGTCCCGACGGGGTTTGCCGTCCTCATTCTGGCCCTGTTCGTCGATCCGGCCGCGCAGGCGTGGCTGACCGGCGGGGCGCTCGCCGGCCTCGACATGGCCCTGTCCGACCTGTCGGCCGGCCTGCCCCCCGAGGGCCTCGCCCTGTTCGTCGCCGGCCTCGCGAAGGCCCTCTTCGTTCTGCTGTTCGTCCCCCCGGCCCTGATCGGTCTCAGCGGCGAGATCCTCGGCCGGCGCGGCCTTCTGTGGTACGGCGCCGGCGGCGGCCTTCTGACCGCCGCCCTCCCCTGGCTGACCCGTGGCGCGGTCCGGTCGGCAGGGGGCGCACGCGATCCCGGCCTCCTCGCCGCCGAGGCGCGCCTGACGCTGATCCTCTTCGTCGTCGGCGCCAGTGCCGGCTTGGTCTATTGGCTCGTTGCCGGGCGTAGCGCCGGGCTGGCCCGGGACGGCCGCATCGCCGCGGACGCCTGATCGACCCCCGCGACGTCGCCCTTGGCCGCGGGCGGGCGGGCGCGCTACAGGGAGGCCGCCACGTCACGGTTTCCGATGATCGCCCTTCGCTCCCTCACCTTCAACGTCTGCTTCTACGCGACCACGGCCATCCTGGCGGTCGCCGGCCTGCCCATGCTGATCTCCGGTCGGTCGGTGCTGCGGCTGGCCCGGATCTGGGGACGGATCACCCTGTGGCTGCTGCGCGTCGTCGCGGGGACGCGGGTCGAGTTCCACGGCCTCGAGAACATCCCGCCGGGGCCGCTGCTCGTGGCCGCCAAGCACCAGTCGGCCCTGGAGACCTTGGCCCTGTGCACCGTGCTGCCGGACTTCGCCTACATCCTGAAGCGGGAATTGCTGCTGATCCCGTTGATCGGTTGGTACCTCTCGCGCAGCGGCATGGTGGCGATCGACCGGTCCAAGGGCACCCGGGCTATGAGCCTGATGAACGGCGCCGCGGCCGAGGCGATCCGGCATGGGCGCCAGCTCATCATCTTCCCCGAGGGGACCCGCCGCCCGGTCGGAGCGCCCCCCGCCTACAAGCAGGGCCTGTCCCACCTGTACACGGCGCTGAATGTTCCCTGCCTGCCCGTGGCCCTCAACACCGGCCTGTTCTGGTCCCGCAACAGCCTCGTGCGCCGGCCCGGCACGGCGGTCATCGCGTTCCTGCCGCCGATCCCCCCGGGCTGACGCGGCAGGCGTTCCAGGCTCTCGCGCAGGAACGCCTCGAGACGGCCTCCAACGCCCTCGTCGACAGGGGCCTCGAGGGGCTCGCCGCCGCCGGACAGGCAGCCCCGGAAGACGAGACTTCCGCGGCTGCAGAACCCCGCCGCTGACCCGAGGGTCGACGCCCCGGAACGCCGCCATGCCGCCCGCTCCGGCTTGTGGATAACGGGCGTAATTCCCACATCCTCCTTCAGGAACGTCGTGCTTGACGGCTGTGGATATCGCGCGCTAGGTTGGAACAAATGGCGAACAAAAGAGCCCTGTCCTGGTCGGCCGCGCTCCGCGACCTGAAGGACGATCGCACGCGGAGGCAGGATGTGCGTGAAGAACGTCTCAAGACGACGGCAGGCCTGCGCGGTTCCCCCGCGCTTCCGCTCTCGGCCTGGCGCGGCCGCTCCGGCCGGCGCTACGTGGTGGGCGTCCATCCGGCCGGGGGCTTCGACCTCGACGAGATGGCCGAGGCGGTGGTGATCGCCGTGCGCCGGGACGGCGCCGGCATCGCCGAGATGGTCTCGGTCGCCAGTTCCCGCGAGAGCCCCCGCGATCATCTGCGGCGGACCTGGCTCGACCGGGTGCGCCGTCGGGGCGCCACCGAGATGCACGTCCATCGTCTCGCCGAGAACGAGGCCGAAAGGGTGGCGATCGTCGAGGATCTGCAGGTCGACCGCGTCGAGCCGGCGCAGGTCTGATCGAGACAATCCGCACTGGATCGTCGCGCGGCCTTTCGCGCGGCGTCGACGGGGCGCGGCGCTGCCCCAGTTTCGCCCCTTGCGTGGCCTCAAGCCGGGGGCGCGATGGTCCCGAGGGGCCCGGTTCGGGGAGCGGAGTGCATGGTGCAGGATCGGACGCGGCCGGAAGCGGCCGCACAGGCTCGGCCGGCAGGCGCGGCGCGGCGCTCACGCCTCGGTCTGTTCCTGCCCTACATCCTGCTCGCCGTCGTGGTGGTCGGATGGTCGGCCGGCTGGTTCTGGATCCGCGAACGCGCGGCCGGTGAGATCGACGACTGGATCGCCCGGGAGGCGGCGGCGGGTCGTACGTGGACCTGTGCGGATCGTTCCCTCGGCGGTTTCCCGTTCCGCATCGAGCTGCGGTGCAGCGCCGTCACCCTGCAGCGTGCCGACGGGCAGTTCCGGCTCGGGCCGAGCACCGCCGTGGCGCAGATCTACCAGCCCCGCCTCGTGGTTTTCGAGAGCGCCGGACCCTTCCATGTCGAGCAGGGCGCGCTGACCGGGGACGCGACCTGGAGCGGGCTCCAGGGCAGCTTTCACGGGGCCGCCGAGGGCTTTACCCGGGCCTCACTGGTGGTCGACACGCCTAACATCACCGTCAAGGGCGCCGAACCGGGGCCGATCACGGTTGCCGGCCGGCACATGGAGCTGCATGCCCGCCCGACACCGGGCCGCTACGAATCCGACGGTGCCGTCGACATGAGCCTGCGCCTGAACCAGGCGGCCGTGCCGCAGCTCGACGCCCTCACCGGTACGCCCGACCCGGCCGATCTCGTCCTGGACGCCACCCTCACGCAGGTCGCCGTGCTGCGGACCGGAACTGTGGCCCGCGAGCTGGAGCGCTGGCGTCAGGCCGGCGGCACCCTGGATCTCACGGCCCTGTCGCTCGCCAAGGGCGCACAGCGGGTCCAGGCCAAGGGGACGCTGGTTCTCGACGCCCTGCATCGTCCGGCGGGTCAGATCGATCTGCGGGCCGCCGGGATCGATGCGCTGGTGGGCGGCATCGTGGGCCAGCGCTTCGGCTCCGACAGAGGCGCGCTGGTGGGACAGTTGGTCGGCGGCCTCCTCGGCCTGAGCCGTCGCCCGGATGCGGAGACGCCGGGCGATGCCGCGCCCTTGAAGGCGCTGCCGCCCCTGCGCCTCGTCGACGGGAAGGTCGTCTTCAGCGGCTTTCCGATCCCGAACGTCTCGGTGCCGGCGCTGTACTAGACCCGCCGTCGATCGCGCTGCGGCGCTGTCCAGACCGATGTCCGACGTGCGGGCGATCCTGCGCCGGCCACTTCCCTGAGGCAGCGTCACGGCGCCGTGGGGCATGGTGCACAATCGGGATCGTCATGGCCGGCGCCGCCGGCCGGCGCCGGGGTGTGCAAGACCGCCACGGGGGCCTGATCCGCACGGCACCATCCGCTATAGGAGGCGCATGGCCTCGACGACCGTCCCCCTGACCCGCATCAAGATCTGCGGGCTCAGCACCGAACCGACCCTGACCGCCGCGCTGGAGGCCGGGGTCGACTGGATCGGGCTGGTGCATTTTCCCCGCAGCCCGCGCCACGTCGCGCTCGCGCAGGCCGCTGTGTTGTCGGCCCGCGCCCGCGGGCGCGCCGAGCGCGTGGTCCTGCTCGTCGATCCCGACGACGCCCTGGTCACAGCCGTCTTGGAGGCGGTGGATCCGGATCTCATCCAGCTGCACGGGCGCGAGAGCCCGGTGCGCGTCGCGGCCATCCGCGCGCTCACCGGCCGGCCGGTCATGAAGGCGCTCGGCCTCGCCGCCCGCGAGGATCTCGCGATCCTGCCGGCCTACACCGCCGTGGCCGATCGGATCCTCCTGGACGCCAAGGCGCCGCCGGACGCGGTCCTGCCGGGCGGCAACGGTCGCGCGTTCGACTGGGCGATCCTGGCCGGATGCGATCTTCCTCCCGGCACGATGCTCTCGGGCGGCCTCGACGCGGTCAACGTCGCGGAGGCGGTCACCCGCACCGGAATCACCGCTGTCGACGTCTCATCGGGGGTCGAGTCGGCGCCCGGGGTCAAGGACCCGGACAGGATCGCGGCCTTCGTGGCGGCCGCGCGAGGAGCGCGATAGGCCCGCAGGCCTATGCCGCCCGTTCCGCCTCGTCCTGGAGATCGTGACCGGACACCGCGGTCCTGGCGCCACCGGTGCGCGCCGCCATAATCGGTCGGGACCGCCTCTGGCCGAGCACCGGCGTCGCAGGACCGGCCGTCGCGTCAGCGCGGCGCCGGCAGGGCCGTCCGGCCCGAGTTCGGAACCGTGTAGGCGCTCGGCACCTCGGTCTCCGGTGCGTAGGCCCGCAGCCGGGTCGCCTCGCGCTCGTAGCGGACCGCCTCGCGGCGATGATAACGCGCCCGGGCGCGGGTCTTGCCCTGGCCAAGCCACGTGAAGATGCCGCCGACCACGATGCCGAGCGCCACGGCGCCGAACAGGATCGCGTAGAGCGGCAGATCAACGCTGAAGACCGGGGCGTCCACGTTGAACGGATCGAAGGACAGCCGCACCGGCGCGCGGTTGGCCACCGCCAGCAGGATCACCAGGGCCGCGATCGGCAGCAGCACGAGGCTCTTCAGGAAACGGATCATCGCGCTCACAGGTCCTTCCTACTCGGCGGCCGAGGCACTCTCGCCGATGCCGGCGGCGTTGAGGCGCTGGCGCATCTCCTTGCCGGTCTTGAACACGGGGATCGCCTTCTCGGACACGGCAACGGCGGCACCCGTGCGCGGGTTGCGTCCCCGGCGCGCGTCCCGGCGTTTCACCGAGGAAGGCGCCGAAGCCGCGCAGCTCCACCCGGTCGCCACGGGCCAGCGCGTCGGAAATGGTGTCGAGGATCGCGTTGACCAGGATCTCCACGTCGCGCTGGTAGAGATGCGGGTTCTGCTCGGCGATCTTGAGGACGAGCTCCGACTTGATCATGGCGTCTGGTCTTCTCGCGGGATCGGGGCGGGCTGCGCGGCGGCGCGTTCAGGGTTCCGGACGCCAGAGGGCGAGCATCCCGCCTCGGGCGGCCTGCGCTTCCGCGCCGACGGTCCGGAGCCGCGCCGCGAGGCCGTCGAGGCCCAGCAGGTCGGCGCCGATGCCGGCGGCCGACCACAGGGAGAAATTGCTCTGCGACGACGGCTTCCAGTCCTTGACCGGCAGGTCCTTCGGCACGCTGCGGGCGCTCTCGAGCCAAGCCACGGCCTGTCGCTCGCTGCCGAGTTCGTCCACGAGCTTCAGCGGCACGCTCTGGCGACCGCTGAACACACGCCCGTCCGAGACGGTGTTGAGCTGGCCGGCATCCATGCCGCGCCGCTCGGCCACGAGGTTCTTGAACCACGCGTAGGTATCGCCGACGACGGCGGCCAGCGCCGCCCGCGCCTCCGGTGAGGTCGGCGTGAAGCCCGACGGCTCGGCCTTGAGCGGCGACGACTTCACCGACTCCACCTTGACCCCGACCTTGTCGAGCAGGCCCGAGAAGTCGGGATACTGGAACAGCACGCCGATGGACCCGACGAGGCTGGTCTCGCGCGCGACGATGTGATCGGCCGCGATGGCGGTGATGTAGGCGCCGGAGGCGGCGGTGCCGTCCACGAAGGCGACGATCGGCTTCTTGGCGGCGAGCGCCCGCAGGTTGCGGAAGATCTCCTCCGATCCGGTGGTCGTGCCGCCGGGCGAATTGATCGAGACGATCACGCCCTTCACGGCGTCGGCGTCGCCGACCCGCTGCATCAGCTTGGCGGTGGCCTCGCTTCCGGCGATGAAGCCCGAGACGGAAATCCGGGCGATCTGCGGCTGCACGGCGAAACCGCCCTCCCCGCCCGCGCGGACCCGGTAGCCGACGGCGCCGACCGCCACGATCAGGCCGCCGATTCCCAGGACGCGCCAGAGGGACAACCTGCGGCGCAGGCGCCGCCGGTCGATCAGCAGTTCGGCGTCGGCTGCCATGCTGTGCCTTCCCCTGAAGCCCCCGGGCCGCCCCTGTGACGGGGTGCGGGTGCAACGTCCCGCGCCGGGCAAGTCCTTGGTTTCCTTCGGCTCGCCCGGTTCGAGCCGCGCGAGGCCGGTGTTCTAGAGCATTTACCGCAGGCGTGGATACGGCCTGCGTGAAGAAAATGACCGGGTGGCCCATCGCTGTCGCGTCGGCGGCGGCAGAGCGCCCCGTCGACGCGACAGCGGCAACCTTGAATTGTCTGAGCCCAAAAGAAAACCCGCGCCGGACCGAGGTCCTGCGCGGGTTGCGAAACAGGGGATCCGCCGCCCGGACGAGCCGGGCGGTGGGACCTGCGTCTTACTCGTCGTCGGAGCGCTTCTTGTTGAAGGCGGCGCCCAGGATGTCGCCGAGCGAGGCACCCGAATCGGCCGAGCCGAACTGGGCCATGGCTTCCTTCTCCTCGGCCATTTCGAGGGCCTTAATCGAGACCTGGACGCGGCGGGCCTTCCGGTCGAACTGGACGACGCGGGCGTCGAACTTCTCGCCGGCGGCGAAGCGCTCGGGGCGCTGGTCGCCGCGATCGCGGGCGAGCTCCGCCCGGCGGATGAAGGTCTGCATGTCGGTGTCGACGATCTTCGCCTCCACGCCGGCATCCTTCACCTCGATGACCTCGCAGGTGACGATCTGACCCTTCTTGATCTCGCCGGCCTCGGCGAAGGGGTCACCGCCGAGCTGCTTCACGCCCAGCGAGATCCGCTCCTTCTCGACGTCGACGTCGAGAACCTGGGCGCGGACCATGTCGCCCTTCTTGAACTCCTCGATGACCTGCTCGCCGGGACGGTTCCAGTCGAGATCCGACAGGTGGACCATGCCGTCGACGTCGCCCTCGAGGCCGATGAACAGGCCGAACTCGGTCTTGTTCTTGACCTCGCCCTCGACCTCGGAGCCGACCGGGTGCTTCTCGGCGAAGCCCTCCCAGGGGTTCTGCAGGGTCTGCTTGAGGCCCAGCGAGATGCGGCGCTTGACCGGATCGACCTCCAGGATCTGGACCTCGACCTCCTGGGAGGTGGAGACGATCTTGCCCGGATGGACGTTCTTCTTGGTCCAGCTCATCTCGGAGACGTGGATCAGGCCCTCGATCCCCGGCTCCAGCTCCACGAAGGCGCCGTAATCGGTGATATTGGTCACGCGGCCCTTGAGCTTGGCGCCCTCGGGGTAGCGGGCGGCGATGCCCTCCCACGGATCGGCGAGCAGCTGCTTGATGCCGAGCGAGATGCGGTGCGTCTCGTGGTTGATCTTGATGATCTTGACCTTGACCGTCTGGCCGATGGTCACGACCTCGGACGGGTGGTTCACGCGGCGCCACGCCATGTCGGTGACGTGCAGCAGGCCGTCGATCCCGCCGAGATCGACGAAGGCGCCGTACTCGGTGATGTTCTTGACGACGCCGTCGATGACCTGACCTTCCTCGAGGTTGGCCACCAGCTCCGAGCGCTGCTCGGCGCGGCTCTCCTCGAGCACGGTCCGGCGCGACACGACGATGTTGCCGCGGCGGCGATCCATCTTGAGGATCTGGAACGGCTGCGGGGTGCCGAGCAGCGGGGTGACGTCGCGGACCGGGCGGATGTCGACCTGCGAGCGCGGCAGGAACGCCACGGCGCCGTCGAGGTCGACGGTGTAGCCGCCCTTGACCTGGTTGAAGATCGTGCCGGTGACGCGGTCGTTGTTCTCGAACGACTTCTCGAGCTTGACCCAGCTCTCCTCGCGGCGCGCCTTGTCGCGCGAGATGACGGCCTCGCCGAGCGCGTTCTCGATCCGGTCGACGTAGACCTCGACCTCGTCGCCGACCTTCAGCTCGCCTTCCCGGCCGGGGCCGGTGAATTCCTTGAGTGCGACCCGGCCTTCCGTCTTGGCGCCGATGTCGATGACGGCCACGTCCTTCTCGATCGCGACGACGCGACCCTTGACGACGGAGCCTTCGGTGATCTCGTGTTCGAGGAAGCTCTCCTCGAGGAGGGCGGCGAAATCGTCGCGGCTCGGGCTGTGCCCCAGAGCGGTACCTGCGGTCATTCCATCTCCTGAACGGCCTCCAGCGGAGGCCCGTTGCGTCGGCGGCTCGCGTTGCAGGCGCCCCCGTTCGCCGCGGCCTTCCCGGAGTCTTTCGGGAGAGGCGACCGGTCCCGCGGGACCCGGTTTGCCGACGCGTCGATACGGATGACGAGGGCGGTCCGTCCGGCGGCCCGGCGGGCGCGCCAGAAGACGAGCGCGCGAGGGCGGATCCGGGAGGACGCGCGTCCCTTACAACATCGTCCTTGCGACTTCAACCGATTGGGGTTTTAGGCTCGGTGGATCGCCAGGGGCTGTCGCGCCGTACGGTCTTGCCGATGGGAGCGGATGCGGCAACTCTGTCGGCGGTGTGGCGAACCCGGTGCGAAAGGCGCAGCGGGACGGGCGTTCGGGCGGGTCCGGCCGACCCGGAGCGGTTTTGGGGGGCAGAGCGTGCGGAACTTCGATCTCGACGCGCGTGCTGCAGAGCGCCGGTCCGCCGCCGCCCCACACTCCATGCGATCCGGAGACTGACGCGCATGCCGAACGGCTACAACGCCCCGATGGAGATGCTGGCGCGCAAGCTCGACAGCATCGCGCCTCTCGCGGAATCGGACCGCGCCGCGCTCCTCGACCTGCCTCATATCGTCCGCAACCTTCCGGCCCGCCACGACATCGTCCAGTTCGGCGACCGGCCGGGCCACAGCTGCCTCGTCCTGCAGGGCTGGATCTATCGTTACGCCGCCCTCGCGGAGGGCGGCCGCCAGATCCTGTCGTTCTACATCGCCGGAGACGTTCCGGACCTGCAGAGCCTCCACCTGCATCGGATGGACCACAACCTCGCCACGCTGACCGCCTGCGTGGTCGCGTTCATCGCGCATGACGATCTGCGCACGGTCCTCCTCCGGAATCCGGTCCTCGCCGGCACCCTCTGGCGTGACAGCCTGATCGACGCCGCCCATTACCGCGAGCGGATCACGAGCTTGGGGCGGCGGCAGGCCCTCGGGCGCGTCGCCCACATGTTCTGCGAGCTGTATCTCCGCCAGAGAGCCGTCGGCCTCGCCCGCGGCCGGAGCTGCCCCCTCGCCCCCAAGCAGGCGGAGATGGCCGACGCCCTCGGCCTGACGAGCGTCCACCTCAATCGCGTCCTGCGGACCCTGAGGGGGCGCGGGCTTGTGACCCTCAGCGGCGGCACGCTGACGATCGAGGACTGGGCGACGCTCGCGAAGGTGGCCGAGTTCGATCCGACCTTCCTGCATCTGGCGAACGACACGGCCATCGTCCCGGAACCTGCCGAGACCGTCTAGGCCGGGAGCGCGCGTCAGGCTGCCAGGGCATCCGGCGGCGCGACGGCCTCGTCGGTATGGACGTCGAACCGGACGAGCAGCGCGGTGCCGAAGCTGGTGGTCAGGGCGCAGTCGGTGGCGTCGCGGCCGCGGGCCATGACGATGCGGCCGATGCGAGGGCGGTTGTGCCGCGCGTCGAACGTGTACCAGCGCGGGCCGTCCGGCCCTTCGAGGAAGGCCTCGAACCAGGCGGAGAAGTCCATCGGCGCCGGATCCTTCGGGACGCCGATGTCGCCGAGATAGCCGGTGGCGTAGCGGGCCGGGATGTTCATGCACCGGCACAGGGCGATCGCCAGATGGGCGAAGTCCCGGCACACGCCGACCCGTTGCGTGTACCCGTCGAAGGCGGTGCGCGTGGCGTCGGCCAACTGGTAGTCGAAGCGCAGGTGATTGTGGACGAAGTCGACGATCGCCTGGACCCGCGTCCAGCCCTCGGCCGTGCCGCCGAACAGCGGCCACGCGATGCCGGACAGCCTATCGGTGTCGCAGTAGCGCGAACCGAGCAGGTACATCAGGACGTCGTCGGGCAGATCCTGAACGGCGATCTGGCGCGCGCCGGGTGCCTGATCGTCCGGCCGACCGCTGTCGGCAACCGTGAAATCGGCCGCCATGGTGATCCGGCCGCCCGGTGCGACGATGCGCGTGCTGACGTTGCCGAAGGCATCGACATGCCGCCGGGCCGCGACCGGAGGGTCGAAGGTGATCGCCTCCGGAGTCACGAGATCCCCGTGGCGCTCCGGGCGTACGTTGAGGAGCAGGTTCATCGGCGTCGGGCCGAACGTATCGAAGGCGATCGAGAAGCCGGTGCGGATGTGCATCGTCGGAGACCGTATAGAAGTCCGCTGCCCGGGTCGGCCGCACAACGGGTCGTGGCTGGATAAGGCTCTAGAAGCCGCGAGGCGGCGCCGAGTTCCTTCAGGTTGTTTCTTTGTCCGCCGATAGGCTGCACGAATATTCGGCACGGACCCGCCCCGCGGCGGCATCACGTGCGTCGGGCAGACTTCAGGTGTCGCGGCCGAGCGGGGCTGCCCGGCGCCGCGCCTTGTTGCAACGCACAGGGCGCCCTCGTATCCCTGGCCGCCCGAATCTAGGGTCGGCCGGACGCCGCCGCGTAGACCCGCTGCCAGACGATCGATGCTCATGACGCCCGACAAGTTTTCCCTGGCGAAGGACAAGATCCGGGTCCTTCTGCTCGAGGGCATCAACGACAGCGCCGTCTCGCTGATGCAGGCGGCCGGCTACGCCAACCTGATCCGGCTGCCCAAGGCGCTCGACCGCGAGGCCCTGCACGAGGCGCTCCAGGGCGTGCACATGGTGGGTATCCGCTCGCGCACCCAGCTCGACGCGGCGGCCTTCGCGGCGGCGGACCGGCTGCTGGCGGTGGGCTGCTTCTCCGTCGGCACCAACCAAGTCGACCTCGAAGCGGCGCGCCACCGAGGCATCCCGGTCTTCAACGCCCCCTTTTCGAACACGCGTTCGGTGGCCGAGCTGACGATCGGGGAGATCGTGATGCTCCTGCGCCGGATCGTGCCGCGCTCGGTGGGCGCCCATGCCGGGCGCTGGGACAAGTCGGCGGCGGGCGCGCTAGAGGTCCGCGGCAAGACCCTCGGCATCGTGGGGTATGGCAATATCGGTACGCAGCTCTCGACGCTCGCAGAGGCCATGGGCATGCGGGTGCTGTTCTACGACCACACTGACAAGTTGCGGCACGGCAATACCGAGCCGACCGAGTCCCTTCGGCAACTCCTGGCCCAGAGCGACGTGGTCTCGCTGCACGTGCCCGAGACCGAAGCCACCGCCAACATGATCGGCGAGGGGGAGATTCGGGCGATGAAGCCCGGCGCGTTCCTGATCAACAATGCCCGGGGCACCGTGGTCGATCTAGACGCCCTGGCCGAGGCGCTGCGTGACGGCCACCTCAAGGGCGCCGCCATCGACGTCTTCCCCGTCGAACCCGGCTCCAACGCCGAATCCTTCGTCAGCCCGCTTCAGGGCCTGGAGAACGTCATCCTCACCCCGCATATCGGCGGTTCCACCGAGGAGGCCCAGGAGCGCATCGGGTCCGAGGTGGCGCGCAAGCTAGTCGATTACTCCGACATCGGCTCGACGGTCGGCGCGGTGAACTTCCCGCAGGTGCAGCTCCCGGCGCGGCCGACCGGAACGCGCTTCATCCACGTCCAACGGAACCTGCCGGGCATGCTCGGACGGTTGAACGACGTCTTCTCCCGCGGCCACGTCAACATCGCAGCCCAGTTCTACCAGACCGACGGAGAGGTCGGGTACGTGGTGCTGGAGACCGACGCGACCGACGCGGATGCAGAGGCGCTGCTCACCGAGATCCGCGCCATCCCCGGCACGATCCGCGCCCGGCTCCTCTACGAGCGCCGTTGATGGCGCGCGTCGGCATTCGGCACGTTCCGCCGACTGGAATTTACGATGCCGGCGTGAACACCTCCGCTCTTGCCGCGTTCGCCTTGCGCGGCCAAGCTGGCCGCTGTTCAAGTCTTGGACGGCATCATCGACGGCGTCGACCGATCGATCGCCAAGCCGGCGGAGGAATTGCGGTGACGAAGCGTGTTGGATACGCGTGGGCCGGACTGCTGCTCGGCATCGCCGGGTCGGTCTCGGTCGTCTCCGGCGCGTCGGCGGATTGCCTGCGCCGGGTCTACAACCGGTCGAACCTCGTCATGGTCGCGCGCCAAGACGGCGGCCCGCCCGCCACGCTGCTGCCGGGCCAGTCCCTGCCGGTGCGGCTGTCCCATCCGGGCCGGATCGATATTGCGGCCTATTGCGGCGTGCCCGTCGCGGGAGGCGCACCGGTGACCCAGCGGACCTTCGACTACGAAGCGGTGCTCGATCGCTGCTTCGTCCGGTTCGGCGGGGATCTGTTCGTGCCGCAGCTCGGGCGCGGCTTCATCGGCCTGCAGGAGACCGCGCCGTTCACCGTGAACAACCCGCGGCAGGGCGACATCGTCCTTGGACCAGCGGCCGGGGCCGCCTGCGCGATCCCGGGCGCCGTGCTCAGACGGCGAGGCTGAGCGGCGTCCCGTCAGAGATAGTGGCGGAACACGACGCCCCCGTTTTCGGACGTGCCGGGCGGCGGCGGAGCCACCGGTCCGATCAGCGGACTCGCGAGGCGCAGGGCCACTAGGCCGAGGGCGGCGAGCGCCGGGGCGATCAGGCGAAACGGGCGAGCGAGCATGGACGCCTCCGTCGCGCGGCCGGTTCCGGATACGTCCTGCATGCAGACCCGTTGCGCCTCTGAAGCATCGCACCTAACGGCCGAGCTGGACGTGCCGAAGCGCACATCGGTCACGTGGGGCGTGGCCCCGGCGCGGCTCGCCGATGCCGCAGTGACGGTCGTCCGAATGCGTCCGCCATCTCGCTGGCATGTGTGCCGATGCGCTCCTATGCTGTCCGGCGTCGGGGTTTGCCTTGGGTCGCGCTGCACGAGCCGCGAAGGCGCTCTCCGGGTGGAACCGACTGCGTGAACGAGGACGCGCGTATGCTGACCCAGACAGGCAACCCGATTCTCCGAGGTGATCTCGGCGTCGAGGAGACGATCGAGTCCGACAACATCGTCCGCTGGGACGGGGAGCGGCTCTACGTGGAGCAGGACGTTTATCACAACGGGCAACTGGTTCACCGCAAGTATCGCCGGACAGTCACCGAGCCCGTCGCCCGCGTGCTCTCGATGATCCTCAACCGCGCCAAGCAGTAAGCCTCGGACTAACCCAACGACCGTCCTCACGCAGGGGTGTCGATGGCGGCACGGAATCGGCCCGAGGAGGCGGTGGGCGATTCCGCTTTGTCAGGGGCACTGCCGGTGCCGCAGGGCCGCGTCTTCGGCCTCCCTTGGGACGGTCCGTTGCAGATCGTGGCCTCGACGTCCCAGTTGAACGCCGTCCTTGGCGAGGCGAGATCCCGGCGCGCGTCCCGGACCGGGATCGATGCCCTCGGGTCTTGCCCGGGTCCAGCGATTGCGCACGTTCAGACTGTCGGCCGGTCGATACTGGCGACCCTCGTTCCCGATCACTGGTCGACCGTCGTGCTCAACACGGCGATCGCTCTTCCCCTGATCCTTGCACGGGTCGAGATCACGTCGCTTTCCTGGGGCGCAGGCCCGCGGACTCAGGCGACGATTCACGAGGCCGGACGCCTGGTTGGGGAACTGGGGGTGATCCTGATCGGCTGGGGCGTCGTGCTGCAGGAACGATACGGCGTCAGCGATCTCTGTGGGGCCTGCCGACCGAAGACCCCGATCACGAGGCGGCTATCGCTGCGCACGGTCACCTCGGCGGTCTCGCCCTGCTGGTGCTGGGGCTGGTCGCCGAGATCCTGGTGCAGGGCGCGGAGGTCCCCGACAGCATCGTCAAGACCGACCGGATCGAGCGGGTTGTCCTGAAAGGTAGGGCGGTCTTCCTCGCCCTCGATCTGACGATGCTCGTTCGCCTGTCGGCCGGTCTCGCGACAACACGTCGGTCGGCACCCCCTGCCCGAGGCGCGGCCACACTGATTTACTGTCCGCGGGATCGCCGGGGCACCTTGTACCCCGCGCGGCCGCTACGCGGCGACGGCAGCCGTCGGTTCGACCAGGGTGAGGTGAGCCGGTTTCAGCGCGTCCAGGCGCTCATGTGCGTGATCGAAGGCCGCTCGGATCGTCGTGCTCGCATCCTCGACCGCGACCAGGACCGCCAGCTTCTGGGCGCTGGCGCGATCCGCGAGGCTGCGCGCGGCTGAGACCAGCGACTGCTCCAGATTCAGGAGATCGGCCTCGGCATCCTTGCCCGCCTCCCGCGCCACCGTCGCAAGGCGGTCCAAAACGGTTTCCAGGGCATGGCGCAGGACAAGTGTCCGCACGCGCTCCTGAAGGAGCGCCCTCTCGTCGATCTTCATCGGAATCGGTCCGGGTTCGGGAACACGCGGAAGATCTCATACTTCGGCGCAGGGTGCAGCCACCTTTTTGCAACAGCGCAATACTGTCGCGCGACCTGGGTGCTTCGCGCGTTCACCGTCGCGTCAACGCGCCGGCACCAAGTTGTTCTGCAATCGTGAGCCGAGTATTTGCGCATTTTAGGAATCGAATGCGCTGTCTCACGAGATTCAGGACGAAAAATTGCGCATCCCGAGATGCGCGCGACGGGTTGAATACCGGCGATTGCCTGGGGATCGCGGCATCACGCACGGCGCCGGCCTGCGGCGCGCGGATCGGGACCGGGAGCGGGTTGCCGCTCCGACGCGTCTCAGTACGGCGTGCCGCGCTGGCGCCGATCCCGCAGGGCCTCGGCGTGCCATTCCAGCTCGTCGAGGAAGCGGGCGGCCGCCGGTGCGAGCCAGGGCTCTGTGGCGATGCCCTGCCCGTCGATGACCGTCTGAAGGCGCGGGATCGGGAGGAGCGAGGGGATGCTGGACATGCCCATCTCCGCGAGCATCGCCCGGAGCGGCATCGCCGCCCGGACGCCGCCGAACTGGCCGGCCGAGTAGCAGCAGATCGCCGAGGGCCGCCAGAAATACTCGTCCAGGAAATGGTCGAGGGTGTTGGACAGCGCCGGGGGGACACCATGATTGTACTCCGCCGAGACGACCAAGAAGGCGTCGGATCGGCGGTAGAGTTCGGCGAGTCGTTGCAGGGTCTCCGGCGCGGCGCCGGCCGGGTATTCCTTGTACATCCGGTCGAGGAGGGGCAGCTTCAGCTCGGCTGGATCGACCAGCGGTGCCGCGTGGCCGCGCGCCTCGAGCTGCGCGATCAGGAAGCGCGCGGCGCGGATGCCGATGCGGTCGGTCCGGACGCTGCCGAGGATCACGGGGATGGTCAGGGACATGGCGAACTCCGGTTCGCCCGATCATGCCAGAGGCGGTCGCGCCGCTCCAGGCGTGGGGCGATCCGTGGGGCGTCAGGCCTTGACGCTGCTGGTGAGCGCGGCCGCGAGACCGATCGGACCGCCGGTCGCGTAGGCGGTGATCGCCTTGGTGACCTGCTGGAGGAAGGAATCCAGGTCGCTCCCGCCCGCGGTCGGCGACGCGGCGGAGGCGGTCGAGGTCGCGCCTGTCGACGTGGTCGACGCCGTGGACGCGCTTGTCGCGTCCGTCGCGGCGCCGGTCTGCCCGGTCTCCGAGGCATCCGGCAGGGGCGGACGAGCGTGGTGGCCGTGATGGTGGTGCACCGGCGTGGCGTCGGCCGCGGCCTGGCCCGACGCCGCGCCGGTCGGGGATGCATCCGCGGCGTTGGCCGCCGCATCGGCCGGCGTCGTGACGCCGCTCTGGAGGCCCATCTGGCTGAAGTCGGATTGCAACTGCAGGAGCGACGCCATCAGATCGCTCGACAGGGTCGGCGTCGGGGCCGCGCTGGTTGCCTGTGGCGTGGCCGCCGTGTCGGTCGCTGTGCCGGAATTCTGGCCGGCGCTCGACAGGGCGTTGGCATCGAGCTGGGTGGCGCTCGCTGCGCGGGCCTGCCTCAGGGCGCTGACGAGATCCCGTTGTAGAGAACTGCCCGTAACCGCATTCACCGACATCGTACGCCCTCGCGACCGCGTTCGGTGTGTGCAGGCATGGCCCGTTCCAGAATTATCGCAATGATTTCAAGCGCCCATTCAGGGCGTCTTCCGGCAGGAACGGCCGAGCGGCAGAATTTGCCGATACGTCCCGACCGGGTGCGACCGATCGGATCGGGATGAGAACGCGGTCACCCGGGGCGGTGCCGAGGGCAGTGCTGTGGATGGCGGCTTCGTCAAGTGGTGCTGCGTCGCACCGGATCAGGGCCGCCGCGGGTGTCGTGCGACGAGGCTACGAAGCCGGGCCAGGATCCATCGTCTGCGCACAGCCGCAGGCGCGACGGAGGGACGGTCATACTGGATTGCGCTGGAGCTGGGCTGATGGCTCCCCGAGCAGGACTCGAACCTGCGACAAGGCGATTAACAGTCGCCTGCTCTACCAACTGAGCTATCGGGGATCACGAGGGGGTCTCTACACAGCGGGATCGCAGCACGCAAGGGCCTTGATGTGTGCTCCGCTCAGGAGATAGCCGGGGAGCCGTGACGTGATCGATCGGCAACACCCGTGGACGGCACCCAGCCTGAGGGCGCGCGGACGAACCCGCCGGCGCCCGCCCCGCGTCATCGGACGGTCGTGACCCGATTCTATGGCGGTCACCCCGCCGCACGCGCCGGCACGCTCACACCGCGATCATGCTGTTCCATCGTTGTCTCAACCCGCAGGACCCGTTCGCCGAGAGCGAGCTGTCCGTCGCCTTCGAATGGGTGGGCGACCGGCCCCGCCTGATGGCCGCCCTGGACGAGCACCGGGCCGACATCCTCCCCGAACTGGTCGACGTTCAGCGTGATGACCTGCGCCGCGAGATCGTCGCTGCTCTCCCGAGTTGCCTCGCGTCGTGACGTGCGCCGGAAGGCGACCGGATGGCCGCGGACATGGATCGATGATCGGGAGCACGGCCCGAGGCGGTGCCGGAATGAAACCTGTTCCGCTTGGAACCGCGATCCGAGGGAACGATGCTAACAAGTCATGACGCTGGTTCGAGCCCGCGTGATCTGACCGTGAAGGTCGGAAGTAAAAGTGTCATATGGCTAGCACTGAAATTTTTCGCCCGCTGTAAGCGCGATAAACTTCTGTTCTTGATAAGAGGATTTGCCGGCTATAGTTAACTGTTCGAAATCTTGTCCTGCTGTATAGCTTGAGCGATCAGGCATTTCTGCCAGGGCGGCGCGGCTCTCATGCGAATCTCACTCGGCCTCAAGCTCTCGGCGGTCGTCGGGCTGCTGGCCCTGGTTGCGATCGCCATCGCGGTGTTCGCCGTCCGGCAGTCCAACTGGGAGCAGGAGCGCGCCGCCGCTACGGACAAGAATCTGGAACGCCGGCCTCCAGGCCGGCGCCCTGGGTCAGGCGATCGAGCACGCAGTGGTGCAGGCCAGCGCCCTCTACACCGCGGAGGACACGACGGAGGCGCGTTCGCGGCTCTCGGCGCTGCATGATGCCCTGGCGACGGTGGAGCAGGTGCGGGGGCCGTTCCTCGACGCGATGCAGGATCAGCTTCCCGAGGACCGGCGCCGGCGGTTCGATCTGTTCGTCAAGGAATTCATCGCCTACCAGACCGACACGGCCGAGCTGGGGCTCACGGTCTCACCCAGGGCCGCCCTGATCCAGGCGACCGACGAGGCGACCGTCAAGAACCGCGAGCGCATGGTCGCCGAGATCGGCCTCCTCGGGCGGGAGGTGCTCGATCGTCTCAACGCCCGCCGCGCCGAGGATGCGGCCGAGCGCCGTCAGATGCGGATCACCCTCGTGGTCGTGCCGGCCCTCGCGCTGGCGCTGGGGCTTCTCGCGGCGATCTGGATCATCGTCACCCAGGTCCGGCAGCCCCTGAATCGGCTTAAGGACGGTATGACGGCCCTCGCCGCCAACGATCTCGGCCGCACGATCCCGTTCACGCACCGCCGCGACGAGATCGGCGAGATGGCCTCCGCCATCGCGGCCTTTCAGACCGCCCTGATCGAGAAGCGCGACCTGGACGCGCAGGCGCAGGCGCGCCGGGATCGCGACCGCCACAGGGCCGAGACGCTGGCCGTCGCGACCCGCACCTTCGAGACGGATACGCATCGCGCGGTCGCCGATCTCGCGGACTCGGCCGAGGCGATGCAACGGGCGGCCGACACCCTCTCGGGGAATGCCGGCGCGATGGCAGCCGAGGCCGCCGTCGTGGCCGGGGCGTCCAGCCAGAGCGCCGGCATCGTCGACAGCATCGCCAGCGCCGCCGAGGAGCTCTCGGCCTCGGCCCGGGAGATCGAGGCCCGGGTCCGGTACACCAGCGAGATCGCATCCTCCGCCCTCACCGAGACCCGCGGACTGGAGGAGACCGTGATGAGCCTCTCGCAGGCGGCGGAGGAGATCGGCGCCGTCGTCACCCTGATCCGGACGGTGGCCGAGCAGACCAACCTGCTGGCGCTCAACGCCACGATCGAGGCCGCCCGCGCCGGCGCCGCCGGGCGCGGCTTCGCCGTGGTCGCCGCAGAAGTGAAGGCCTTGGCCGGCCAGACGTCCCTCGCCACCGATCGCATCACCGGGCAGGTGGGGGCGATCCAGGGGGCCGCGGATCGCACGGTCGGCGCCATCGGGACCATCGGCGAGACCATCGCCCGGATGAGCCTGATCGCCTCCGAAGTGGCCCTCGCCACCGACCAGCAGGGTCACGCCAGCCAGGACATCGCCAAGGCGATCTTCAGCGCGGCGGCGGATGCCCGGAAGGTCTCGGAGAGCGTGGCCGGCGTCGAGGCCGCCGCCGCATCCAACGAGGTGCAGGCCGGGCAGGTGCGCGGCAGCGCGGCGCGGGTCAATGCCGGGACCCACAGCCTGCAGCAGGCGATCGAGACCTTCCTGAAGCAGGTCCAAGGCGCGTGACGCTGCGCCCGAACGCCATGGCGGGACGTGCCGATCGACCGGGATGGGAAGGATGGAGGCCTCGCCCGGAATCGAACCGGGGTGCAAGGATTTGCAGTCCTCTGCGTAACCACTCCGCCACGAGGCCTTCCTGAACGGCGCTGCCGTCCCACGGAGCTTGGCGGACAGCTCCGGGTGCGCGTCTCTAGCAGAGGTCTGCCGTCCCAGGCAACGGCCCCGAGCCCACCGCGTGTGCAGAGCTTGTCAGCTCTGCCAGACCCGGGGCATCGGCAGCCCGCGATAGCCCGTCAGGAACCGGGCGACGAGGCCGCGCAGGGGGCCGACGGCGTCCCCGAGGGCGCGGATCGCCAGATGGCCGTTCCAGGCGCTCGCCGCCGCCGCGATGCCCGGCGCGGCCGCCTCGGCCAGCCGGCTGCGCGCCTCGTCGAGCCGCCCCTCGGCGCCGTCAGAGAGGTCCAGGACGGTGGCGCAGGCACGTGCGCCGCCGCCGATGGCCGGGCGGGCGAGCTGATCGCTGATCGGACCCTCCAGCAGGAGCGTGTCGGCATAGGCGAGCCGGCCGCCGCGGCGGATCCGCCAGGAATCCGAGAACAGGCCGTCCAGGATCCGCTCGCCCCGGGCCGCGCGACCGAACGCGACGACCTCCACGGCGATTAGGGCGGCGCCTTCGGCGAGGTCGGCCTCGAAGTGCCGCCGGACCCGGGCGCGGTCGAACAGGATCGTTTCCTGCGGCAGCCAGGCGAGGCGGGCGCCCGCACCCAGGGTCACGGCGTTCTCGATCCGGCTCACGGGGCCGTCCGAGCGGTAGATCTTCTCGGCGGCCGTCGTGGTCAGCACCAGATCGGCCTCCGGTTCGAGGGCGAGGTCGAGGGCGAACGTATCGCCGCAGGCCACCCCGCCCGCGGTGTTGACGAGGACCGTTTCGAGGGCCCCCGTCCCGCGCGGGAAACGCAGCCGAGACGGCCCGGATTCCGCGAGGTCGAGGATGCGCGTCCCGCCGCCCGGACGCGCCGGTCCTGCCCGCAGGCGGACACGTCCGTTCGAGCGCTGACGCGACGGCGCGGTTTGGTCCGAAGGGGGTGACAAGGGCGGGCGCGGAAGGTGGCCGTCCATCAGGCGCGTCCGGTCGGTTCGTCGGTGACGGCGCCGAACGAGAGGGTCGGCCGGTCGAGGATGCGCCGGCCGAACAGGCTCGCCACCAGTTCCACCAGAACCCGCGCGCTGCGTCCACGCTCGTCGAGGAAGGGATTGAGTTCGACCACGTCGAGGGAGCGCACCAACCCGGAATCGTGAAGCATCTCCATGATCAGGTGCGCCTCCCGGAACGTCGCACCGCCCGGGACGGTGGTGCCCACGCCCGGCGCGATCGACGGGTCGAGGAAATCGATGTCGAGGCTGACATGGAGATGGGCGCCTTCGGCGGCGACGCGGTCGAGCACCCGTCGGAGGGGCGCCACGACCCCGAATTCGTCGATCGTCCGCATGTCGGTGACGCCGACCCGCCGCGCCGTCACCAGGGCGCGCTCGCCGCCGTCGATCGACCGCAGGCCGAACAGGTGGACGTTGCCGGGTGGCAGCGGCGGAGGGGCCGGGTCGGCGAACAGGCGCGGAAACCCCGGCTCGCCGCACAGGGCGGCCAGCGGCATGCCGTGCACGTTTCCGGAGGGTGAGGTCGCCGGCGTGTTGAAATCGGCGTGGGCGTCCAGCCAGAGCACGAAGACGGATTGCCCGCGCCGCCCGCAATGCCGCATCACCCCGTCGACGGAGCCCAGGGACAGGCTGTGATCTCCGCCCGCCGTCAGCGGCAGCGCCCCCGTGTCGAGGGCCTCCTCGACGACCCTGGACAGGGCGCGCGTCCAGGCGGCGACCGCGTCGAGCCCTCGATCGCCCGCAGGGCCTTCCGGGCTGACGTCGCCGCGATCCGTCACCGCGTGTCCGAGATCGGAGAGGGTGCGGGCGAGCCCGGCGGTGCGCAGGGCCGCCGGACCCATCAGCGCGCCGGGCTCGCTGGTCCCGACCTCGATGGGTGCTCCGATCAGCGCGATGCTGCGCGGCGCGTCCAGTCTGGCTTCGCTGCTCATACCGTCTCCATCGCGGTCTCGACGCCACGGCGCTCCGCCGCCCCTCTAGCAGGGGCCGGGCCGTCATTCGATGACGCGCCACCGATCGCCCACCGCGGGCCAGCCGACGCCGGTGCCTCCATGGACCGATCCGGCCGGATTCCGAGGTCCGCCGCACTGTCGAAACCGGCCCGCTGACATACCCATAACTTGAACGGAAAGACGTTCCTTTCCTCCAAGGTTGTGTTCCGGAAATGATCGTCGAGGGTCTCGCTGAATAAGCGTTTACGAGTCCTTTAGTGGAATTGGTTAGTCCGACCGGCTGTCTGCATCGCCTCAATATACCAGGGCCATCATGAATACGTTTTCGCGGCTGAGCGCGCGTCTTCCCGCGACCACTGTCGGTCTGGCGCTCCTGAGTGCCACCGCGATGGGTGGATTCAGCTGGTACTCGGCGCGCTCGGGCTTGATGACCGCCGCCCACGAGCGGCTCGAGCTGGCCGCGGCGGCCCGCCGGGACGGGATCGAGCTGGTGGCGGACCGGATGCAGGCCGACTTCCAGGCGGTCGCGTCCCATCCGCAGATCGTCTCGAACTTTCCCGACCTGATCGAGACGCTCGACCCGGCAAGGCCCGACACCGCGGGCGTCGTCGCGGCCTTCCGCGCCCCGCAGACCGCCGAGGCCCGGATCGCCCAGGATGGCAGCGGCATGACCTCGATGTATGCGCGCCGGCACGTCAAGGTCCAGGAGGTGGCGCGCAAGCTCGTCGCCCAGCCCGGCTACGCCGACCTGCTGTTCCTCGATGACACTGGCCGGATCGTCTACACGACGGCCAAGGGGGAAGACTTCGGCAAGGCGGTGTCGGACGAAGGTCTGGCGGGCACAGCCCTCGCCCGGCTGGTCGAGCGCCTCAAATCCGCCGATCCGGCCGCGGTCCTGTTCGAGGATTTTTCCGCCTACCCGGTCGACGGGAGTCCGGCCGCCTTCATCGGCCGCGCCATGACCAAGCGGGCGAACGTGGCCATGGGCACGGCGCAGGCAGCCGAGCGGATCGGCTTCATCGCCATGCGGGTGACGCCGACCCTGTTCGATCAGACCCTGGCCAAGCGGACCGGCCTCGGCGAGACCGGACAGATCGTGGCGGCCGGCGCGGACGGCCTCCTGCGCAGCAACCCGCCGCTGAATCCGGGCGTGAAGGCTGGAACGGCGCTCTTCGGAATCGGCCTGCCCGGCGACCGGATCAAGGCCGGTGGCGCGCTCGATTTCACCGCCGCCGACGGCGAGCACATGGCGGCGGCCTCGGCGGTATCCGTGCTCGGTGCGCCCTGGACGGTGGTGGCGGAGCAGTCCCAGGCCGAGGCGATCAGTGCGGTCCAGGCCCTGTCGCGGACGCTGGTTCTCACGGGGCTTCTCGTCCTGGCCGCGACGGCGGTTCTCGGCCTGTTGCTCGCCCGCTCCATCGTGGCGCCGCTCGGAGCCCTCACCCGCGCGCTGAAGGCCCTCGCCGACCGGCAGGCCCTCTCAGACGTGCCCGGCAGCGGGCGTCGGGACGAGATCGGCGACATCGCCCGCGCGGTGGTCACCATCCGCGACATGTCCCTCGAGGATGCCGCGCAGCAGTTGCAGACCACGGAGGCCGCGCGGCTGCGCGAGGAGCAGAGCCGCCGCGCGATGCTGAAGGACCTCGCCGACGGCTTCGAACGGTCGGTCGGCGGCATCGTCGAGGGCCTGACGGGGGCCGTCATCGAGCTGCAGGGCGCGTCGGGCACCATGCGGACCGCGGTCGCGGGCACGTCGGAACGCTCGACCAGCGTCGCCAGTGCCGCCCAGCAGACCTCCGAGAACGTCAATACCGTTGCGGCGGCAGCCGAGGAACTCGGCGCCACCGTTCAGGAGATCGGCCGGCAGGTCGAGCAGGCGGCCGGAATGTCGGCGACGGCCGTCGGCGAGGCGCGCCGGGCCGAGCAGACCATGACCGAGCTGGCCGCCGCCGCGACGCGGATCGGCGACGTCGTCGGGATGGTCTCGACGATTGCCGGTCAGACAAACCTGCTGGCCCTGAACGCCACGATCGAGGCGGCCCGGGCCGGCGAGGCCGGGCGCGGCTTCGCGGTGGTCGCCTCCGAGGTCAAGGAACTCGCCGCCCAGACCAGCCGGGCCACCGAGGAGATCAGCCGACAGGTCGCCGCGATCCAGACCGTCACGGACGATGCGGCCGGTGCGATCCAGGGCGTCACGGCTCAGATCGAGGCGATGAACCACGTGTCGACCAGCATCGCGGCCGCCGTGGACCAGCAGGGCGCCACCACGCAGGACATCGTCCGCAGCATGGGCCAGGCCTCCGTCGGCACCGGCACGATGACCGTCGAGATCGCCGCGGTCGCCCGGGTCGCGGGCGATGCCGGTGAGGCCGCGGCTTCGGTCGCTCAGGCTTCCGATGCCCTGGCGACGCGCTCGGAGCAGCTCCGTGCCGAGGTCGCGCAGTTCCTGCGCAACGTCAGGGCGGCGTAGACGGGAACGACCGTCGCGGCGGCCTCAGGCCGCCGCGGCCGGAAGTGGCGCGGGCTTCTGCGCGGCGCGGCCCGCGAACGCCTGGGCGGCCAGGGGCAGTTCGATCGCGGCGCAGAGGCCGCCTTCGGGACGGTTCTCCAGGCACAGCCGCCCGTTATGGGCCTCGACGATGGCCTGGACGATGGAGAGGCCGAGACCGAAACCGCTCGCCGCGTTGAGATTGCGGGCCCGGTCGCCGCGCACGAACGGCTGGAGCATCGCCTCGCGCTCCGCGTCCGGGATCCCGGGGCCGGAATCGAGGATGCAGACCCGGACGCCGCGCTCGGAGGATTCCATCTGGACCTCCGCGCGACCCCCGTATTTCACGGCGTTGTCGACCAGATTGGTCACCGCTCGCTGCAACTCCTCGGGACGGCCCTGGACCAGCACGTGCCGACTGCGGCCGACGCTCACCGGCGCCCCGAAATCCGAGAAATCGTCGCAGACCGTCTGGATCACCGACGCGAGGTCCACGAGGCTGTGGCTGTTCGTGTCCCGAACCTGGCCGTCGCGCACGAAGGAGAGCGCCGCTTTCCACGAGGCCGTTCATCTGGTCGAGGTCGCGCAGGGTGGAGGCCCGCGCACTCTCGTCCTCGATGAATTCGGCCCGCAGCCGCAGGCGGGTGATCGGCGTGCGCAGGTCGTGGCTGATCGCGGCGAGCATCTGCGTGCGGTCGTCGATCAGCCGCCGCACCCGGGACCGCATCCGGTCCAGCGCCCGGGACACGGCCAGAACCTCGCGCGGGCCTGCTTCGGGCAGCGATACGTGGTCGTCGCGGGCGCCGAACGCCTCCGCGGCCCCGGCGAGGCGCTTCAGCGGCGCCGTGAGTGCCCGGGTCGCCCACACGCAAAGCAGCGCCAGGGTCAGCGCCAGGAACACCACGGTGAAGATCAGGGCGCCCTGGCGGGGTCCCCGCAGCGGATCGTTGGGCAGCGTCGCCTGGAGGCGCGCCCCGGTTGGCGTGACGATGCCGACATGCAGCTGTCCGTCCGACCGGGCCTCGTCCGGATCGTTCGCCGAGAGATCGGTGATCGTCACCGGCCGGCCGGCGCCATTGCGCAACCGTCGGATCACCGGCAGGTCGGGCGGCGTCGCCGCCCCCGGCGGCACCGTCCCGTCCCAGGCCTCGACGCGGATCAGCGGCAGGCTGCGCGCGCTCGCCAGCAGGGCGGGCCGCGCCGCCGGATCAACCGCGTCCATCAGCCGGAGGAACACCCCGAGGCGGCTGGCGGCCACGCCCGGCAGGGTGTCGGGATTCTGAGATTCGTGCAGGAACAGGAACGCCAGGGTCGCCACCACGTGGGCCACCGCGATTCCGGCGACAACGAGCAGCGCGATCTGTCCCGCGATGGTCTTCGGGCGCAGACGGTTGCGCAGCCGCCGCAGCCCGCTCATGACCGCGTGACCTCCGGTGTGAACAGGTAGCCCCCCGAGCGGATCGTGCGGATGAATTCGGGGTTGCGCGTGTCGCGCTCGATCTTCTGGCGGATCCGCGAGATCAGCACGTCGATGCTTCGCTCGAACGGACCTGCGGCCCGACCCTGGGTCAGGTCGAGGAGCTGGTCCCGCGACAGAACCCGCCCCGGACGGAGGCAGAGTGCGTGCAGGAGGTCGAATTCCGCCCCGGTGATCGAGATGCGCGCGCCCTCGGGCGACAGGACCTGCCGCAGGGAGATGTCGAGCGTCCATCCCGAGAAGTGCAGGCGCCGACGATCATCCGCGTCGGGCGCTTCGGCCGCGACCCGCCGCAGGATCGCGCGGATGCGGGCCAGCAGCTCCCGCGGATTGAATGGCTTGGCGAGGTAATCGTCGGCGCCCAGCTCCAGACCGAGGATCCGGTCCACGTCCTCGGACTTCGCCGTCAGGATCAGGATCGGGATCTGCGATCCACCGCGAAGGCGCTTGCACAGGGTGAGGCCGTCCTCGCCGGGAAGCATCAGGTCGAGGACGATCAGGTCGATGCGCGATTCCGCCAGAGCCCGGTCCATGTCGGCCCCGTCGCCCGCCAGGGTCACGCGGCAGTCGTTGCCGCGCAGGTAGCGCGCGATCAGTGACGAGATCTCCCGATCATCCTCGACGACGAGGATATGCGGTGTTGCCGGAGAACTCATCGCGAAGGAATCGGTGTGCGGGTCGGCCTGCATCATGAGGCTATTATGGCTCGATCCGCCGATTATTCGAAGATGGGTCAGGGAACCAATTTGTAAGCGCGTGTTTCTCGCACGCGTCCTGAATTGAAGCGCAACGCGACGCCGCATCTGACAGGGGGAACGATGACCGGATCCGTGGACCGGAAAGACCCGATCGCGCCGCAGCCGCCCGACCTCGTCGCGCCCTGGCGCACGGAGGCGCGGGCGGCGCTTCAGGCCGAGGCCCGGGCGTTCGCCCGCGACACGGTGCTGCCGCTCGCCGACGAACTCGACCGGCAGAAGGCCGAGATGCCGCGCGCGTTGATCGACGCCATGGCCGAGAAGGGCTGGTTCGGCATCACGATCCCCGAGGCGCAGGGCGGCCTGGGGCTCGGCGTGTTCGAGTATTGCCTCGTCTCCGAGGAGCTGGCCTGGGCCTGGCTCTCGGTGGGCAGCATCCTGGCGCGCGGCCAGGGGCTCGGCACTCAGACCCTGAATCCGGAGCGCCGGGCGGATCTCCTCCGGCGCTCGGCCCGGGGACAGTGGATCGGCTCGATATCCCTGTCGGAACCCAATGCCGGGTCCGACCTCGCCGGCGTGCAGACCCGGGCAGTGCGCGACGGCGACCGGTGGCGGCTCACCGGCACCAAGCGCTGGGCGGGCTTCGCCAAGGGGGCCGACTTCATCGAGGTCCTGGCGCGCACCCGCGATCCGGAACCGGGCGAATCGCGCTCGGCCGGCCTGGAGCCGTTTCTGGTGCTCAAGGAGCGCGACAGCTTCCCGCCGGGCGTGACAGGCCGCGTGATCGACAAGATCGGCTACCACGGCTTCCAGACCTTCGAACTCACCCTGGAGGACGTCGTGGTGCCGGAGAGCGACCGGCTCACCGGGCTCTACGGCGACCAGGGCGCGGATGGCGATTCCGGCGGCTTTGCGTCCGTGCAGCGCGGCCTCAACATCGCCCGAGTCCACACGGCGGCCCGGGCCGTCGGCGTCGCGCGGGCGGCGGTCGAGGATTGCCAGTCCTACCTCCAGGAGCGGGTCCAGTTCGGGCATCCGATCGGCGACTTCCAGGCGCTGCGCTTCGCCCTGGCCGACATGGCCGCCGAGGTCGCTCAGGCGCGGGCCTATTGGCATCAGGTCGCCCACCTCCTCGACCAGGGGGAGCCCGCCGAGAGCGAGTCGGCGATGGTGAAGCTCCTGGCCACCGAGATAGCGGTGCGGGTCACCAACCAGGCGATGCAACTGCATGGCGGAAACGGCTACACCACCGAGCGTCGGGTCGAGCGCTACTGGCGCGACGCGCGGCTGACCACAATCTTCGAGGGGACCAGCGAGATCCAGCGGCGGATCATCAGCGACCGGATGCTGCCCCGACCGAGAGCCTGACCGGCCGTGCGGCGAATCGTCGAGCGGGACTCCCCGCCCGGCGCCACCCGGCTACCTCAGGATTTCGTCCTGCCCGGCGGACCGGGTGCCGCCAGCCGGAAGACCCGTGTCGAAACCCATCAGCGATTACGCCCTCATCGGGGACACCCATTCCTGCGCCCTGATCGCCCGCGACGGCTCTATCGACTGGCTGTGCTGGCCCCGCCACGATTCGCCGGCCCTGTTCCTGAAGCTCCTCGACGATTCCGCGGGCGGCGCGTGCAGCGTCGCCTTCGACGATTCGACCGGTCATGCACGCCGTTACGTCCCGGACACCAACGTCCTCGAGACGACCTTCACGACGCGGACCGGGCGGGCGCGCCTCGTCGACCTGATGCCGGTCAATCCGCCGAGCCCCGAGCCCGACGAGGGGCCGGACGGTGAGAGCGAGAGCCGTCTGATCCGCTTGCTGACCTGCGAGCAGGGACACGTCTCGGGTTCGTTTCGCGTGCGTCCAACCTTCGACTACGCCCGCCGCCCCTGCACGCCGCTGGTGGAGGGCGGGTCCGTCCTGTTCGAGGCCGGAGACTGGCGCGTGCGGGTCAACGCGCATCCCCGGCCCTGCCTTACCGGAGACGCGGCCGAGGTGCGTTTCAGCCTCTCGGCGGGTGAGACGGCCTACCTGGTCCTCACCCACGGCGAGGATCAGGAAGACGCCTGCATCGATGATTTCGCGGGCGCGCGGCATCGCCTGGAGACGACCACGGAGTACTGGCGCCGCTGGAGCGCGCGCAGCACCTATCGCGGCGCCTACCGCGACGCGGTGATGCGGTCGGCCCTGTGCCTGAAGCTGCTGACCTACTCGCCCTCCGGCGCCATCGTGGCCGCGGCCACGGCCGGTCTCCCGGAAGCGGTGCCGGGCGACCGCAACTACGATTACCGCTTCACGTGGATGCGGGACGCCGCCTTCACGGTGACGGCCTTCGTGATGCTCGGCTATGTCCGCGAGGCGTCGGAGTTCCTGCGCTTCCTGCGGGAGCGGGACGGCACCTACGGGCGGGAGACCCGGCTGCTGTACGGCATCGCCGAAAACATGCCGCCCGAGGAGACACTCGATCACCTCGCCGGATGGAACGGCGTGAAGCCGGTTGTGATCGGCAATCTCGCCGCAGATCAGGACCAGCACGACATCTACGGCGAGTTGCTGCGGGCCTTGTGCATCTTCCTGGAGGCGGTGGATTACGATCCGCCGGAGAAGGTCAACGATCGCCTGCCGGATGTGCTCGACAACCTCACCGCCCGGGCCATCCGCCACCGGCACGATCCGGACAACGGCATCTGGGAGTTGCGCACCGGCCCGCGCCAGCAGCTCCACACCAAGGCGATGATCTGGGTGGCGCTGACGGATGCGGCCCGGATCGCCCGCAACATCGCGGGGGTGCCCGAGGAGAAGATCGCCCTCTGGGAACGGATCGCCGCCGAGGTCCGCGCCGAGTATTGCGAGCGCGCCTGGAACGCCGAGAAGCAGTCCTATGTCGGGGCCTATGGATCGCACCACCTCGATGCCGCCGTGCTGCGCGCCGCCCTGTTCGGCGCCCTCGATCCGCGGGAGCCGCGCATGCGCGCGACTCTCGCGGCCATCGAGCGCGAGCTGGGGGTCGGCGACCTGATCTATCGCTACCGCATGGATGACGGCCTCGCGGGTGACGAGGGGACTTTCACGGCCTGCGCGTTCTGGCGGGTCGGTTGCCTCGCCCTCGACGGGCGGACCACCGAGGCGAGGGCTGCCTTCGAGGGCATGATCGCCCGGGGCAACGATGTCGGCCTGTTCGCCGAGGAGATCGACCCTGTCACCGGCGCCCAGCGCGGAAACACCCCGCAGGGCTTCTCCCACATGGCGCTGATCAACGCCGCCCTGCGGCTGGAGGCCAGCATCGCCCGCTTCGGCATCGACGCGCCGGCGGATGCGGCGATGCCGCGGGCGGCCGAGTGATCGGGCGCGGCCGGACGCGTCGCGGCGCCCGCCCGGACGTCGCGGCGATCCCGGTCATGGGCGCGCCGCCGCAGCGGCCAGGAGCGACCCTCGTGGACCGTCGCCCCACGCGGGCCGGACGGGCTCAGTCGACGTAGACCCCCGCTCCGACCAGCGCCGGAATCTCATCGACGCAGGTTTCGCTGACGTAGCCCCATTTCACGACCGGAACGGTTTGGCCCGGTCGGGGAAACATGTAGTCGACCCAGCCCGATCCGGAGCCGCGGACGACCGCGATGAAATCCTTGCGGAACTGTTTTCCGTCCGCATCCCGTTCGTCGAGCAGGTTTCGACCCTCATGGTCCGGATGTTCGGCGTTGAAGAGGATGACGCCGCGCATGTCGGTCACGAACAGGTAGACATCCGCGTGTCTCCAGTGACTGTTTTTCATCCTGAAACCGGCGAAGGCGCGGTGACCCTGTCGTTTCAGGATGTCGCTCGCCTCCTGGACGAGCGCCTCGATCTCGGCGGCTTGATGGACGCCGTCCTCATCGTCGCCGGGATCGGGTTCGCACGGCGTCATCGACAGGCTCAGAAGGAGCATTCCCAAGAGCGGTGCTTTGAGCATTGCCCAGCTCCTTGCACACGACCATGCGGCGGCCTGCATCTCTGTCTGGGTACGCCGAGTTCCGCCCGGAGGGTGCTGACGACAGGCGAATGGCCGGGGCGTGTGCTTCTGGCCGCAAGCAGAAGCTCTACGATGTCACGTTACCCGAGAAAGGAGGCCCTGATCCCCTATTCTAGGCCGATGGACCGGCACGGAATTGATGTAGCGCAATGCGCGACGCAGCACCTTGCGCCGCCACGCTCCGTCAAGTGCCAGACGCTGTCCGAGTTCACGCGAGCCCACGCGGTGATGACGCGGACAGGCGGAGCGTTGCCGTTCCTGCCGCGGATCGGCGACCGCCAGGGAATCGTATCGGGCCGGCCGGCGTTCGCGTCGCTGCGCGCGCGCCTCTCGGCTGCGCACGCGAATAGTGCGTGACGCCGGTCGGCCCCTTCGATCAGGCGGCGATCCGCGAGGGCTTGTCGAGGACCTCGGGGGCGGCCTCCGGCTCGGCCAGGCCGTGGCTGGCGCGAAAATGGCCGAGGAGACTGTCGCCGAGGCCGTCGAGCACCGCATCGGTGGCGGCCTGCGCCTCGGGATCGAGCGCCGGCTCTTCCGGCCGGTACCAGGCCAGGATCTGCTCCGGCAGCGCGTCGAGGATCGCCCCCACCGGATTGATCGGACCGGCAGCGTCCGGCTCCGGTTCCGCGGCAGCGACCAGCACCGGCTCCGTGGCGTCGGCTGCGATCGCGAAGGTGGTCCTGCGCTGGCTCTCCAGGGCCGCCCGCCATGCGGCGTCGGCAGCCTCAGCCTCGCGGCGCGCGGCTTCCCGGGCCAGTGCCCGCGCGGCGATGGCGCGCGCCGCCTCCCGGGCCTCGTCCCGGGCTGCCTCGGCCTCGTAGCGATTCAGCAGCGTGATGACCGGATGCATGTCCGGATCCGACGGGTCGCCGCAGGCCTCGATGGCGCACTCGATGATCCGCCGCGAGAGGCCGGTTTCCCGGACGGGGATCGCCCGCCGGGCGAGATCCTGCCACGCGGCGAACGCCGCCTGCATCGCCGGCAGGAGCGCGTCGGGAAGGCCGGCCCGGGCGTGCAGGTCCGCGAACAGGCGGGGATCGCGCAGGGCTCGGGCGATTGCGGCGTGGTCCTGACCCGACAGTTCGGCCAGGGCGGCGAGGGCGAAGTCGGTCCGCCCGGAGAGCGCGGCGCGCAGGATCAGGCCCGCGGTCAGCTGACGGGTCGTGCGCAGATGTGTCACCAGCCGCGACACCGCGGCCGCGCCCAGCCCGTCGCAGGCTTCGAGCGCCACCCGCTCGCCGGCCTCCCGGCTCATACGGTCGCAGCGTTCGGCGCCGAGCCAGCCGCGGCTCGTGACGAACCCCGACAGCGCCTGCGCCACCGCGATCGCGACGGCGTGGCGGACCTCCGGTGGCAGATCGGCCCGGGCGAGGAGCGCCTCGCGCAGGCAGGCCTCGTCCCCCGCCGCTCGATCATGCGCAGCATCCGGCCCGCGGTGATCTTCGCCGTGGGATTGGCGGCCAGCACCACCAGGGTGTCGGTTTCGCCGATCTCGGCCAGGGCGCCCGAGACCGCGTGCGAGAGGTGATGACGGGCGGCGATCACCGCGCGGGTCGCCTCGTCGCCGAGAGCTGCGGCATCCACGAGGTCGGCATCGGTGAGGACCGGCGAGCGCGCGAGGATCGGCCGCGCCACCTCCGGGACGTCAGCAGGAGAGCGCGACCACCAACGGGCGCGGCGTCCGAGCCGAGGCGGCGCAGGTCTCGGCGAGCGCCCGTCGGACCAGGGGCGACGGATCGTCGAGCAGCGCGAGCAGCGCGGTCTTGGCTTCCCAGGCCGCGTCGGCGTCGAGATCGCCGTACAGGTAGGCGCGGGCCAGGGCCGAGGTGGCCTCGGCCCGCCCTTCGGCCGAGGCGTTCTGCGTCCAGGCCAGGAACTCGCGGATGATCATCGACCGCTCCGGGGGGCGAACAGGCTGGTCCTGCCGCCGGACATGGGTGCCGCGACCGTGAGTTCCGCGGGGCGGCGGGGCGGTATCGGCGGGTTGAGGAGGGCGGCACCCGGCGGCGTCGCCGCCGGCTCGGGTAGGGCACCCGTGACCAGAGGCTCCGGGACGGCCGCATGCGGTTGCGGCTCCGAATCGGAGCGCGGGAAGTAGGTCGGTGCCGCGTGCTGGGCCGGGGCCGCGGCGTTGCGCGCCTGCCAGAGCCGCGCCGCGGCGTCCGACACCGCGCCGCGCTGGTCGGTCTGGAACAGGCTGCGCAGGTCGGAGGTGCCCCCGAACGCCGTCGCCGTGCTGGCATAGGCCGAGACCGCCTGCGGGGGCGGCGCCGCCCTGCCGCAGCCCCGTGATGTCGGTGGCGGCGGCTCCTTGCGCCGCC
This sequence comes from Methylobacterium phyllosphaerae, assembly GCA_050632685.1. Lineage (GTDB taxonomy): Bacteria > Pseudomonadota > Alphaproteobacteria > Rhizobiales > Beijerinckiaceae > Methylobacterium > Methylobacterium phyllosphaerae_A. The sequence goes on along the minus strand of JBOEFT010000001.1, from coordinate 2,868,937 downwards.
GCGGCGAGGCTCGCGTAGAGTTCGGCGGCGCTGCGCGGCCGGCCTGTCCGGTCGTAGAACAGGGCGCGGCTGGCGGCGGCCGCCTCAGGCAGGTCGAGGGCGGCGGCGCGCTCCGGGAAGGTGCGGGCCGTCCCGATCAGGGCCGCCGCGCCCTTGGCACCGAGGACGTGTGCCGCGTAGAGGTCGCCGGCGGTCGGCTCGCGGCCGAGCGCCCCCGTGAGGGCATCGGCGTTCTGCTGGGTCAGGGCGCCGGCCAGCGTCGCGGCGATCTTAGGATCGCGGCGCAGGTCGAGGATCGCCTGCCGCTGGCTCGCGTCGGGGACCGTGTAGCTGCCGTCGGACTGCCGGGTGATGGCGTCGGCCTGCGCCTGGAGACCGAGCCGCGGTCCGGCATTCTTCATGACGCCGAGCCAGGTCTGCTCGATGAACTGGAAGAGCCCGGTGGCCGAGGAGGTCCCTGCCTTGGCGGTGGGATCGAGGGCGGATTCGCGACGCGCCGTGGCGAGAAGGTAGTCGAAGCCGGCGCCACTCGCCATCGCGCCATCGCGGATGGCCTGCACCACCGGCCCGGAGGCGGCCGTGCCCGGCAGCGGCCGCGCCTGGGGCGGCGGGCTCTCCGGTGGGCTCGACGGCGTGGTGAACAGGAACATCCGGGCGCGCACGGGGCTTGAGACGGCCCGAACCTGCGCCCGCTATGGTAAACAAGTCCTCAATCCGCCCCGCCGGCGAGGTTCCGGATTCAGGACCCGGTGAACTCCCCGGCGCCCTTTGGCCTGCGCATCTGGAAGCGGGTCTCGGCGGTGGCGTGGAAGTAGTCGAAGTAGCCGCCGCGCATGATCGGATGCATCGCCGCGGTGTCGACCATTCCGTCGGTCACGTAGCGGGGGTCGACGTAGATCGACACCACCTGCCCGATGACGAGGAAGTTCTCCGCCTCGCCGCCCCCGAGGGCACCAGCGGCACGGTCTGCAGCCAGCGGCATTCCAGGGCGGCCGGCGAGGCCGCCACGCGGGGCGGACGGACTTTGTGAGAGGGGGCCGTCTCCAGGTTGGCGAAGGCGAATTCGCTCTCGCCGCGCGGCAGAGGGGCCGAGGAATCGTTCATCCCGTCGCGCAGGTCCCAGGTGGCGAGGCTGCAGACGAATTCCTGTCCCTCCTCCGCGAAGGTCATCGCGTCCTTGCGGCCCGACGACGAGAACGCGACCATGTTGTCGGCCACGGCGTTGAAGAACGAGTAGGGCGCGAGATTGAGCTGGCCCGCGCGGTTCATGGCGCTGATCCAGCCGATCGGCCGGGGGGCGACGATCGCCTTCAGGGGGTTGTGCGGGAGAACGCGCGCGTCGCGCGGCAGGTCGAGATCGTAATGCACGGCGGGCTCCCTCAGAGGTAGGTGACGATCGCGTCGAGCGCGGGCCGCGGCCGGTCGGAGGGCACCTCCCGCGCCCGGCCGATATGGACGAAGCCCGCGAGCTTCTCGGCGGGGAGAAGCCCAGCGCGTCGAGGATGCGGCGATCGTAGGCGAACCACTCCGTCAGCCAGGAGGTCGCGAAGCCCGCGGCGTTCGCGGCGACGACGAGGTTCATGGCGGCGGCGCCCGCGGAAAGCACCTGCTCCCATTCCGGGATCTTCACGTGCGGACCGGCCCGCGACACCACGGCGACGACGACCGGCGCATGCGTCAGCCGGGCCTGCTCCTGCGCCAGCCGTTCGGGACTCGCGTCGGGGTTGTCGGCCGCGAAGGCGGCGGCGATCAGAGCGCCGACCCGGACCCGCGCTTCGCCGGCGATCACGATGAAGCGCCAGGGCGCCAGTTTGCCGTGATCGGGCACGCGGGACGCGGCGGTGAGAATGGTCTCCAGCTGCGCCCGGTCCGGACCGGGTTCGTCGAGCAGCGCCGGCGGCACCGAGCGTCGTGTCTTCAGGAGATCGAGGGTGGCGGTCATGCGCTCAGTCCCGGTGTCGCGTCCCGGCGGGATGCGGCATGCGCGGGCCGCCGGTGGAAGTGCGGCCTTGCCGCCGCCATGGTCCCGGGTCAGAGGCTTGCCCGGACGATCCGGCGTCCGAACCGGAGCGAAAGGTTGAGAAAGGTCGACCGATGCGCATGAGGCTTGCCGCGACGGCGCTGGCGGTTCTCGCCGCCGTCCCGCCGCCCGCGTCCGCGCAGCAGGACCTGTTCCAGAACCGGCTCGGCGGCCCCCTCCCCTCGCCGTCGATCACCAGCCCGACCCTGCCGCCCTCCCTGCCGCCGGCCGAGCCGGAGGCGCAGCTGACCCTGTCGGCGCTCCTGTCGGGGCCGGGCGTGTCCCTGCGCGAGGGTCTGGCGTGGCGGATCTATGAGGATCGCGGTGACGGTACGCGCCCGTCGATCGTCGCCCGCTCGACCGATGCGGAGCCGCATTTCACCTTGGCCCCGGGCACCTACGTGGCGACCGTGACCTACGGCTTCGCCAGCGCCTCGAAGCGCATCGTGATGGGGGGCCAGCCGACCACCGACACGCTGCGGGTCGCGGCCGGCGCGCTGAAGCTGGCGGGCGCCGTCGGCGACCAGAAGATCCCGCCCGGACAGGTAATGTTCTCGGTCTTCGTGCCGGTGGGGACGAATTCCGAGGGGCGGCTCGTGCGCTCCGGGATCAAGACCGGCGAGCTGCTGCGCCTGCCGGAGGGCACCTACCACGTGGTCTCGACCTACGGGGAATCGAACGCGATCCAGCGCGCCGACCTCCGGGTGGAGAACGGTAAGGTGACCGAGGCGACCCTCAACCACCGCGCCGCCACCGTGACGCTGAAGCTCGTGGCCGCACCCGGTGCCGAGGCCTTCGCGGGCACCGCCTTCTCGGTCCTGACGCCCGGCGGCGACACGATCCGCGAGGCGATCGGGGCGTTCCCGCAGGTCACCCTCGCCGAGGGGGATTACGTGCTGATCGCCCGCCACGACGGGCAGGTCTACACCCGGGAGTTCAAGGTCGAGAGCGGCCTCGACCGCGACATCGAGGTCGTGGCCAAGGCCGGTTGAGCCCCGGGCCGCGTCGTCAGGCGAAGCGCCGCGCCAGGGCCACGCAGGCCGCCACCGCCAGGGCGGCGCCGATCATCGCGGGCTCGATCCGTTCGCCCAGCACCAGGGCGGCGACGCCGAGTCCGAGGAACGGCTGCAGCAGCTGGAGTTGCCCGATCGCGGCGATCCCGCCGCGCGCCAGCGCCCGGTACCAGAACACGAAGCCGATCAGCATGCTGAACAGCGCCACATAGCCGAGACCCGCCCAGGCCGGCAGCGGGATCCCGGCGGGCTCCGCCGGCCGGAGCGCCAGGGCGAGCGGCAGGCTCACCGGCAGCGACAGGACGGTCGCCCAGGCGATCACCTGCCAGCCACCGAGCCGGCGGGCCAGGACACCGCCCTCGGCGTAACCGAGCCCGCAGAGCAGGATCGCCGCCAGCATGAACGCGTCGCCGGGACCGGGTGGTCCATCGAGCCCACGCGCGGCGAACCCGACGGTGACCAGCGCGCCGGTGAGCGAGAGCAGCCAGAAGACGGGGGACGGCCGTTCGCCCGAACGGAGGGCGCCGAAGAGCGCGGTGGCGAGCGGCAGCAGGCCGAGGAAGACCGTCCCGTGCGCGGCGCCGACCGTCCGCAACGCGAGGGCGGTGAGTAGGGAAAGCCGACAACCACACCCGCGGCCACGATGGCGAGCGCCGGGAGATCGGCCCGGCGCGGCCGGGTCTGCCGCAGCACCATTAGGGCAGCCGCGCCCACGAGGCCCGCGAGCGCCGCGCGGGCGGCGCTGAGGAACAGCGCGTCCATGCCGGTCAGGGCGAGGCGCGTCGCTACCAGGGACGCGCTGAAGATCGTGATGCCGACGAGACCGTCGACCCAGGCGCCCGCCGCGCCTGCGCGCACCGCGTCCCGCACTCCCACCGCCACGCACGCCTCCCGACAACCACTGCTTCACGCGGCTTGCCGCGCCCGCTGCGCGCGGCCAGGAACGCTTGCGGGCTCGTCGACCGATCTGTCCTGCCGGACCATCGGTACAGTTGCCAATTGCGTGGGTGGTCGGAACGGGACGCTCGTCCCGGCCCGGGACGAACTGCTCGAGCGGTGCGCAATGGTTCCATGTTCCGGGCATTAACATTTCCGTGCGGGGCCGGAACGATACGACGGAGCCATCCATTCCAAGCCACCCATTCCGGGCCTCTGGAGATCGATATGCGCCGTCTTGTCCTTGCCGCCTTCGCCGCCGCTGCCCTGGCCGGCCCGGCCCTCGCCGCCAATGAAGCCGCGCCGACCGCGGCACCGAAATTCGAGACCGTCCCGCAGGACGCGGTGCTCAGCTACAACCTGATCGGCCTCAATGTGACCGACTCGCAGAACAACACGGTCGGCGAGATCAAGGATCTCGTGATCGATCAGGGTAAGCTCGCCGGATACATCGTCTCGGTGGGTGGCTTCCTCGGCATGGGCGAGCACTACGTGGCGGTCTCGCCGGCGTCCATCGCCATCAGCTACGACGCCAATGCCAAGAAGTGGAAGGCGGTCATCGGCGCGAGCAAGGATCAGCTCAAGTCGGCCCCCGAGTTCAAGTATGACGGCAAGTTCAAGCGCTGAGCCTGGTCGCTCAATGCCGGCAGGGCGCTGAGCCCGGCCATGCGCGGGGTCCCGCGGCGGCAGCGCCGCGCGACCTCGTCCAACGGCGTCCGGGCCGCAGGGACGTGTGATCCCATCGCGACCCGGCGCCCGGACAGACCTGGGCTCTCCGGTTCAGGCGTTGCGTGCGACCGGCCGTGCGGAAGTCCGAACAGGTGCCGCCATCGGCGCCGCCCCGGTCGCGAGAGATTCTGAAATCCGTTTCAGACCGAGGCATCGAACGCCCTGTGCGCCATGCGGGCGACGAGGGCGTCCCGCTTGGCCTGGCGCAGGACGATCCGGGCCGCGGCCCGCGCATTGGCCGCACGCATTTCAGCCTGCGGACCGCCGTCGCGGAGTGCCCGCCACGCGAGGGCGCGGAACCATCGGATATTTGCGAGGGCGGCGGCCCGCCGGCTGAGCGGCCCCCCGACATCCAGCGGCTTCTCGAGTGCGACCGACCCCATTGGCTCAATCCTGCAGTGCGATTCGCCGCCTGTTCGAAAATGACACACGACATGGCGATTCATCGAGACCTGGGCAATAGTGCTGCCAGCCGTAACTTTCGGACAAAGCGCGAGGACTGCGCATCCACGAAATGCGGTAGATCGCGGCGACCACGACTTCAGTGTCTCCGGACGGCAGCAGAGTGAGAATGCCCTCCGAGCGGGAACGACGCCGCGGGCGGACGGCTTCCCGGATGGAGACGGTGGAGCGGCGTCGATTCGCGCCGATCGATCCCGCGAGGGGGTGAGCATGCCGACGATCTTCGATGCCCATGCCTTTGCCCTCACCGCGCATGCGGGCCAGCTCGACAAGGGTGGCCAGCCCTGCATGCGGCACTTGGAACGCGTGGCGAACGCTGCCCTGGCCCGCGCCGGCCATGCGCGGCTCATCGACGGGCTCGACCTCGACCCGATGCGCGTGATGCAGGCGGCCCTCCTGCACGATGTCCTGGAGGACACGACGCGCACCACTGCGGACCTGCACGCGGCGGGTTTCACGGCGGACGTCATCGCGACGGTCACGCGTCTCACGAAGCCGCTCAACCGCATGGCCTATTCCGAGCGGATCACCGCTCTGATCGCATCCGGCGACCTCGCCGCCCTGCTGATCAAGATGTCCGATACGGAGGACAATCTCTGCCCGACCCGTATTCCGCCGAACGCCACGTTCCTGCGCGAGCGCTACGCCGGGGCCTTCACCCGACTGAAGGAAGCCGCGGCGGCCCGGGGGTACTCCGGGCGCTGACGCGGGACGGACGGCACGGCGGTATGGACGCGGCAGCCCTGTCGGGCGCTCCGGCCGCCTGAGGGGCCATGCAGGGACGTGGGGCCTTATGGACGTCACCGCGGTGACCGGCGTGACGATGCGGTTCCCTCTGCAGGCCTGCTGGGACGGCGTGGGCCGTCGAGCCGAAGCGCAGGAACAGTCGCAGGGACGTGGGGTTGCCCACAGGACCGGCAACAGATCTTCGAACGCGATTGCCGGACCGCTCGGGAGATACGCCATGAAATTCATGACCCTCGCCCTCGCAGGCCTCGTCCTGTCCGCCGCTCCTGCGCTGGCGGTCGACAATTCAGCCGGTGCCACCAGCCGGTCGGGCACCGCCAACAGCACCGGTCCGAAAGATGCGGGTTCGGGTTCGACCCCGGGGGCCGCCGGCAGCGGCCCGTCGACCGGCTCGATGAGCCGCTCCGGGACGACGAACAGCACGGGTCCCAACGATGCCGGTTCCGGTTCGAAGCCGGCTGCCGGGAGCCGTTGACGTTAAGGTCCGCCCATCGGTTGCGGCGCTGTCGCCCGGCGATCCGGGGAGAGGTGCATCGGCCGTTCGACGCTGCGTGCGCTCCGGTCTGTAATCGGTCGCGGATCCGGGTCGCGGAACCGCGTCCGAAAGTCCCCTTGCCTCGCATCGACGGCGCAGCCGGTGTCGGACCGGTCGCCGTCGATTCCCTTGCCGCTCACCGGCGTCACGGAGCTCCCATGCCGACCCGTTTCATCGCGCTCGCCCTGCTCGTGCTGACGGGGCTCACAGCCTGCGACGACAAGCAGGCGCAGAACTCCACGCCCACGAAGCCCGACTCCACCAAGATGGAGCCGCAGACCGACCAGTCCGCGCCAACCCCCAGAAGCGGTAGTGCCGCGCGTTCGTGTCCGGTCCGGTCGCCGCGCGTCCGGGACAAAGGCGGTCTCAAGTCCGGGCCGCCAGCACGCCGGCCCGGTCTTGGCCGCTGGCAGGGGCTGACGGATCAGGGCACGGGTCACCGATCATCGGGGCGGCGGCCGCGAACCCGCGGGCGGCCTCGGCCAGGAGGTCGTCAACGGTATCGGCGACCCAGAACGCGCCGTCGAGCACGGTCGTCAGAATGCTGGTCATCGGCCCTCTCCCACCTGCATCCCGGGGCGCCGTCGCGGAGAAGCGGCGGCGTCCCGGGATGCGGCACCCAGTCGGCGCGCATCCGTCCGCTCAGACGAAGTGCATCGGCAGGGCGCGATCCAGAACCTCGACATATGTGCCGGCCAGGACCGCGACGGTGGCGACGGCAACGGCGGCCGCGAGGGCGATACGAGCAGTGAGGGTCATCGGAAGTCTCCATCAGGTCCGCGACTGTCTTCGCGGTGTGACCCTGATGTAAGCCCAAGCTTTCCGCGCCGGCGTGCTCCGGCACACCTCGGCGCAGATCAGTGGTAGCGCGCGCCGGCGCGCCCCGAGGCGGCAGCCGTAAGCGGGGGACGGCGGCCAGGCGACCGGCCGCGAAGCTCTCCGGGGCGCCGTTGCGGCCGCGTGAGCCCGGCTCCCCTGCGTCAGGCCGCGCGCACCGTTGACAGGAACCGGCCGACCTCGGCGGTGAGGTGCTCGGACTGGCGGGACAGTTCCGATGCAGCGCCCAGGACTTGGCTTGCCGCCGCGCCGGTCTCCTCCGCGGCGCCGGCCACGCCGGTGATGTTGCTCGTCACCTCACCTGTGCCCTGCGCGGCCTGGGTGACGTTGCGGACGATCTCCTGGGTTGCCGCGCCCTGTTCCTCGACGGCTGCCGCGATCGAGGTCGCGACGCCGTTGATCTCGCGGATGCGGCCCGTGATCGCGCCGATGGCCGTCACCGCCTGCCCGGTCACCCCCTGGATCCGGCCGATCTGCGCCGAGATCTCCCCGGTCGCGCGGGCGGTCTGCTCGGCCAGCGCCTTCACCTCGGAGGCCACCACCGCGAAGCCGCGCCCCGCCGTACCGGCCCGGGCCGCCTCGATGGTGGCGTTGAGCGCCAGCAGGTTGGTCTGGCCGGCGATCGAAGCGATCAGTCCGACGACGTCGCCGATCTTCGCGACGGCGTTGCTCAGTTCCTGCACGAGCGCCCCGGTCTCGTCCGCCTCACCGGCGGCCAAGCGGGCCAGTTCGGCAGACCCGTGGACCTGCCGTCCGATCTCTTGGACCGAGGCGCCGAGTTGCTCGGCCGCCGCGGCCACGGTGCTGACGTTCGAGGCCGCCTCCTCGGCGGCGGCTGCGACCGCCCCCGATTGGGCCGAGGTCTGACCGGCCATGGCCGACATGGAGCCGGCGGTGGCCTGAAGTTCCGTTGCCGAGGCGGAGACCTGCCCGACGATGCCGCCGATGGCGGCCTCGAAGCGGTCCGCCATCTGGCGCATGCCGATCCGGCGCTGCTGCTCGGCGTCGAGCCGGGCCTGCGCGGTCTCCGCCTCCAGGGCCTTCATCTGGATGAGGCCCTCTTTGAACACCTGCACGGCACGAGCGATGGTCCCGATCTCGGTCTTGTGCCCCTGGTGGGGAATGTTCACCGACAGGTCGCCGGCGATCAGCGCCTGCATCGGCTGCACCACCGAGGCGATGCCCCGGGTGACGCCCAGGACGATGACCACGGCCGAGAGCACGGAGACCCCGACGGCGAGCGCGATGGCGATGAGGCCCACCGTCCTGGTCTCATCGAAGATCGCGCTGCTCCGCGCCTGGGCCGCTGCGGCGCCGTCATTGTTGATGGCGATGAGCGTCTCCAGAGCCTTCGAGGCGGCGCGGCGCGGGATCAGGCCCTTCGTCTCGTAGAGCTGATAGGCCTCGGCCTTCTTCCCGGCTCGCGAGAGATCGACGACGTCGTTGCGAACCGCCTTGAAGGTCTCCGATTCCCGGCTGAACGTCTCGAACTGAGCGCGCTCCTCCGGCGAACTCACCAGCGCCTTGTAGGCCGTCGTCTTGTCGGCGAGCTTCCGATCGAAGCTCGCCATATCGGCCTCGATCCGGCCGAGGAGATCGGGGTTCGTCGCCTGCGTGTGGCGGAGGAGAAGTCCGCTGCTGCGCGCCGTGAGCGTGTCGATCTCGCCCAGCGTTCTGATGCTCGGCAGCCAGTTCGTGTCGATCTCGACCGTCTGTTCGCGCAGCTTGCGGGTGCTCATGAGCCCGAGGACGCCGAGCCCGATGACGAAGACCGTCAGAACCGAGAAGGCGATCACGAGCTTGGTGCGGATCGAGACAGTTTGGAGCGACACGGCGACCTCGCGACAGCCGAATCCTGCAAATCTGCGGCTGCGAGATCGATCATTAGTAAAATGTATTTAATATCCGCTAAATACGATCCTTCCGGGCCTGCGTTGGGCCGGATGGGCCAGCATCCGGGTTATGCTTCGGGGCTTGGAGTCGCAGTCCGGCGGGAATCGGGTCGGCATCGAGCAGGGTCGATGCCTGGCCCGGACATCGCTTCGGGTGTTCTGATCTTTGCGTTCGCGTCCCGTACCCTCACGCCCGCGCGGCATCGGGTCCCGCTCCCCGGCCGAGGGCAGGCCACCAGGATCTGCGGGGCGGCGGCTCCGCGACGGCATGGGGCCGCGGCGCGGCCGGCAGGCGGCGGCGATGGCCCTCGATCAGGCGCTCCAGCCGCTGCATCGCGACGAGCGCTTGGTTCGCCATCAACCGATGGCCTTCGCAGGCGCCCTTGTCGGTCAGGCTCCGCACGACGTCTTCGGCCCGTCGGACGATGTCGCTGGCCTCGACGCAGTACCGATCCAACTCGGCAAGACGTGTCATCTCTGCCTCTCCCTGGCGGTCTACGGTCCATCGGCTCGTTCCGACCCGGTGGACGCCGTGCTCGGCTGTCTCCGGCCAGATGTACTGAAAGAAGGTTCGCGCGGCCCCGCATCACCCGAGTGGAGGAGGCCGGCCGTCTCTCGCGGGCGGACCGACGTGACGGCGACCCAACGCAGGACCATCGCCCGCGCGGGCAGCTTAGACGGAACAACGGACGCTATGATAGAACTTCTCGCCGCAGACCGGGTCGGTCGATGCAAAGCGAAACGTCTTGGTGGGCGCACCAGGGTTGGAGACTGGGACCCCCTGATTAAGAACAGCTTTTTGGGCCGATCATATAGGCTCGCACGTCAAAACATCTCAGATGTCCAAAAACCATCAGTTTTCAGGCGTTGACGCGATTTGATGCTCACGTCACATAACATTGGGTATCGGCCTAGAGCAGGCCATTTGTGTTACCCCCAGGCTCCCCGAAACGGGACAACTGATGGTGTCGCCAGCGTATCCTCGGCTGGAGAGAGCCTGGATGCCAGCCTTCACCGCGCGCGTAGTTGAGTTGCAGAAACCAGAGCCCGGCAAGCGTCTCGAGATCTCCGGTAGCATGTTGCCGGGCTTCTGCCTGGTCGTCCAGCCATCCGGCCCCAATGGAACGCGAGTAGCGCCAGATCCTGATGCTTGTGTCCGTGCTGGCGGGCCGTGCTCTCCAAGTGCCTGCCCATGACAAGCAGTCGGCCGCACCCAGACCCTTGCACCTGTGCGAGGTCTACAGCCGATCCTCCAGCGGCCGCTCAGCAGACATCGCGCTGGCATCGAATGAGTGAAGCCATGACCGGCGCAAAATGTTCGGTAAGAACACGATTCGTGTAAGCCGTGTCTCGGTTCACTGATGGCCGTTGTACAACCGTGTAAACCTTGCACCTTCGGATCCGTCTGATGGTAACCAAACCTCAAGGGCTTGATGTTGCCCAGATCGATCGCGCGGGGCGCTACTGCAGAGCGCCACTTCGTCCACCACCTGCATGAAGGTGGGCCGCGATCGCCGGCGGGATGCCGGGGCAACGTGAGTTCACAGGCCCCGCGCAGCCCCGTGCTGGCGGGGTCCTCTACATTTCAGACCCTCGGGATGCTTGACGGCCTCGGAGCGCATGCCATCTTCCCTCGAATGCAGCTATCGATGGTCGAAATTATGATGAATAGTCGCATCATGACTGCTGCCGTCATTGTAGGTACGGCCATGATTTCTACATCTGCAAATGCGGGCAATGCCCGGGGCCACGCCTATACACCTCAGCCAGGCGATACTCCGCTACAGATAAAATGCAGAACCGAAGCTCACCAGATGATCTCTGGAGGCAAGGGATCTACTCAATACGCTGAGTACAACAGAGAACTGCGCCGAGAACACTTCAAAAAGTGCATGGCAGGCGGATGATCTTTCGGTCAATCACGGCTTCAGCCAGGAATCACGTCTGGCACATTCGCCCGGGGCGCAAGGAAGGCCACGCCTACGTCGCTCTCGCGCCGCCAGATCACGCGCATCTCGTATGGCTTTGGGTCGAGACCGATGCGCAGGCTGAACAACCGTGGCACCGGCACCCCGGTAGGGAAGCTGAGACACGCGCCAACGTTCGACAGGTTGATAACCACGCACCGCACCTCTGCGGCAGCGCTTGGGAAGGCGGCGTGCCCCGGGAGGGCTACCTTCGCCCGAAGCTTCGAACGGCGCTCAAACATTGGTTTGCACGATCATAGTTCGGTTTTCGCAATAGCCTATACCGATTAAGACTTTATCTCTTCAGATAGGCCATCTGCTTCCGGGATCGGTTTCCTGCCCGCACCGTCGGGCAGCGCATCTTCCGCCGCCCCTCTGTGCCCTTCACGGCCGCGGCCACCTCTCCGAGAGCGTCATGAACGTCTCCGTCACGATTTCGGGCCGTGGGGCAGTGGATGCTCCCTTTGTAAAATTCGCGACCACCACCATTGCGGTCGACGATGCGTTTGTGCCGTGCATGCCGGCCGCACCGCCTGCGGCCGATGGCCAGGATCTGGCCCTGCGGATCACGTCCGTTGAAACCGTGACGGTGCAGCTGGGCCAGTTTCTCGACCCGGCGACCCGGCGACCCGGCCGGGGCCGACGCCGATCCGCGATGATCAGGGCACCGCGATCGGCGAGGAGCCGGCACCGCAGCCGTTCATTCGCGGCGAGGGTCGTGGCCTGGGGCCACGACCCTCGCCACATCCCATTCCGCTCAGGCAACAGCATCGTTCTGTCCCGCCCCGGCCCGACCCTGGCCCGATCTGCCCGATGCCGTTCGCGGTGACGACGACGGATGGATAGCTGATCCCGACCCACCGCACCGAAGCTGATCTTTTTCTTGATCGAAATCGGACGCTTAATGGCCTTTGATAGTACCTCTACGCGGATATGATTTTCGTGTTTCTGCAAAAACAGACTTGGTCGCGATGCGAGAATTTCGCCGAGATCAGGCCTCTAGTTCACCAGGGCAGAATGGACGCCCGATGTCGCGCTGGGCAACGTCGAGCCAAACGCAAAGCTTGAGTTGCCTGTGAAATGGACCTGTGATGCGATCACGGACCCGTAGCGGGCTGGGTTCGAGGTCGTCCCGTTGCCTGTGAATGTCACCGATGTGGCCGGCGCATATAGAACCCCGTCGAGAAACACCGTGGAGTTGCCGCTGATCGACAGGGCCGCACCAGTCGCCGAGCGAGATTGGAAAAGCACGATCCCTTCGAGAGACCCGCTGCTCGGTGCCGTCAGGCTGATCGATGGCGTACCGACGATGTCGAGGGACGAAGCTGCGTCGAGAAATAGCGTCACGCCTGATCCTGAGATGCTCGCATTGCTGTTGATTTTGATCGACGCGCCTTTGAAAAAGTAGGTGCCCGCCGCGAGGGTCACGTCCCCTCGAAACGTGGTCGAGCCGGTATAGCAGCCCGCCATCAACGTGCCATTCAACGTCCCGCCCGCGTTGCAGTTGATCGGCGTGGGCTCCGTGACAGTCGCGAGCGGATCCGTCGTGGGCGAGCCGCACTTGCTGACCGATGGGGTGTAGCCGCGCGGGTTCTGGGAGGGTGTGCTGGTTTGGCAGATCGAGGTCGCAGACATCTGTGCGGCGTTGCCGTTCGACGAGATCGACGTCGCCGATGAGGATTGCGCCCGCGCTGCGCAGTTCAGCTTCACTGTTGTACTGCCGGCGATCGTGAGCGTATCGGCGTTCGTCAGATCAAGCGCGTACAGGCAGGCCGGTCTGCCACCGCCGTCCCCGTCCGTCGTCATGATCGCGATCGAGTGCGCCGACAGGCTGAACGGACCGGCCGATCCGGCGAACCGCGAGAAGAAGCCGAGCACTTGGTTTTGGTGTGCGGCATCTCGGGAAGCGGTCACCCGCACGGCGTTCGCGGCTGTGGTCCCGTCCGCCGCTCGGTAGGTCTTGGTGGAGGCGTCATAAACGATCAATTCGACGTCCTGAGGGAGCGTCACCTGTCCGGCGTTGGGCGGCGCGTTCAGATTCGCCAGCGTACTGGCTTCCTGGACTGCCTTCGTCGTGTCCGGCAACTGACGCACACCGGCGACGGCACCAGCGTCGGCTGCAATCTGCAGGCGCATGGCGTTGTAGCGCAAGACGCTCACATCCACAGCCAAGGCGCCGATGCCGAGAAGGGCAGGCATGGTCAGCGCAGAGATGATCGTGATCCCACCCTCTTCGTTCCGCCAGAGGCCCCTCATCACTGCGTCTCCAGCGGAAGGGTCGCGGAGGCCGTCATCGCCCGGCTGCCGTAGAGGTTTGCGAAGAAGTTCGTCGGCGCCGCACTGGTCAGCGGGATCGCGGCTGTGACGAGGTAGCGTGTGGTATCAGCAGGATCCTTATCGGCCGTGACCGTGGCTCTTGTCTGCGCCCATCTCGGGAGTGCAGCCACGACGGCATCATGCGCGACGGTCGTTGTGATCCGACCCAGGGCGAGTTGACGCGCCTCGGTCCACACGGCCTGCTGCGCCGAGATCAGCGTGAAGAAGGCGAATGCGAACTCGCAGATTGCCATCATCAGGCCGACGAACACGGGCGCGACCAACGCGAACTCGACTGCGGATGCGCCCCCCGGTCCGATCGCCATTCCTTAAGGGGCTGCCACATCATCGCAAAAACCTGAACCGACATGACCGGAACGGTATGCGACGAAACACTATGAGACTATTGGATCATTGGGTCTTCAATGTAAATATAAGCCGCCATGCTTAAGAATGATCGACCTATGAATTTGCAATTGGGGCTTCGTCGGAGAGATAGGACGTGCGCCTTGGGAAAGCCGGCAAGCGGAGTGTGGCGTTGAGAAAGCAGGGCGAGCGGTGAGTTCCAAATCTAATATATTGTCATCTGAAAGTAGACCGTCTCATTTCTGTCCGCGTCAAAGGCCACGGCCCAAGCTCTGGCAGAGACGAGGCGCGACAGCGACCGATGATCTGAGCACTTCGGATGGGCATTGCACCCATTGGGGTCGGCGGCAACATTCGTCACTGCTCCGGGCGCCCAGTGGCCCGTGCGGAGGCCTCAGCCACCTTCTCGCTCAACAACTCCACCATTCCTCGCGCGACCTCCCGAGGAACGAGGAGAGCGGCCGGCTGTCCGTCAGCGCAGCAGATGCGAAGCGCAAGCGTGTCGCCGCCGTCGATGACGTCGGCGCGCGTCAACTCCCTTAAGGAGATAATTGTTAGTTCATTTAAAATATTGGAACTCATGCGCCCCCAGCTCCGGCTTCCGTTTGCGTAGGTTGTGAAGATGCCGTGCTCAACAGGCTTCTCACCGCTAAAGCCCGTTCACAAACCTTTGACGCTGAAGTCACGGTGAGAAGACACGTCTAGCCCGGATCTTCTCGTGGCTTGGAATGCCGTATCGAGAGCGACATCGAGTTGTCGGACTTCGATCCGGAAGCGGTCCCCGTGCTGCCAGACCTCGATCGCGTCGAATTCGTGGTATGCGCCTTCATCTCGTGACCCGGAGCGTGTGCGGAGGCGCCAGGGCTGCCCTTGTCCTGCATCTCGTGCCCAGGTGAGTTGGATGAGGTACCCGGACGAGTCTTGTTCTCGACTGCAATAGCGGCTCCGGTCAGCGCGAGGGTGCCGCCGAGCGCTGTGACGACCTGCTTCATGGCGTCTTCGTCATGGCCTAGTGTTTGGTCCGCCGAAACGGCTCTATTCCGAAATCCGTTCCCAACGATCTTTCCCAGCGCGGAAGATCACGGTCGCACATCCATCCCACCTAGCCGCAGGTCTTCGCACCCCGAGCGTCCGCAATGCAGACCTTCTGAGAGTCTGTGAAGGGTCCGCGAGCAGATGCTCCGGACGATAGCCCAGACGGCAACTCTGGCGCCCGGCGTAGTAGTCGTCCTCGGGCAGATGCTGGCCGATGAGAGGCCGGCGGTATTGGCGGTGCTGCGGTAATGCCGCCAGTTGCTGCACGCCGGCCAGCGGTGGGTCGGGCCGCACCCGAGGCGAACCCGGCCGCTGGCCCGCGCGAGATCCGCGTTGTGTTGCGCTGGTCCGATCAACTGGCCCGGCCGGTGAAAGGGCCGCTGTCATCCCCCGCGATCGCACGCCTGCGCGAGAAAGCCGAGACCGAGGCCAGGAACGCCGCGGCCGCCCGGGCGCTGGCCCCGGCAAGTCCAATGAGGGCTGCGGCCGCCAGCGGGTCGCCTATTCGATGCCGCCGCCCTTCTGCTGCGCGGTCCGCTGGGCGGCATTAGCAGCACCAGCCATTTGTCCAGACCCTGCAGCCGTTGACCGCTGGTGGCAGGCACCCGCTGGCGGTGCTGATGGCCGACGGCGGCTGGCAGGACGGCGAGGCCCTGGCCAGCCTGTCTCCCAAGCTGGCTGTGATCAGCCTGCGGATCTGCCGGCGCAAGACGGGCGTTCGAATGGCCAAGGCACGGGCAGAGAAGCAGGGTGGTGGCCGTGTGGCACGCGACGAAACTCATCGCGGCATTCTTTGGTGGGTCTCAGCCCTGTGCTGGGCACTGTCAGCGATGGCGCAGACGCGGCTTGTGCGGCGGCTCCTGCCGTGGGTGCCTCATCACGGGGTACCGTACGTCGCCTCGGCCATGACTGCATGGGCTGCAGGCACGGCCTCGATAGCCGCCCTCGCCCAGGTGTTTCCCACCTCGCGAGATTAGTACGCTTCTCGCCCTGTGGCTCCTCTGCCTCCGCCCGCCATGCATCCCGTTCGGCCCGCAGCGCCTCCGTAAAGGACTGAACGCCATGCGAACGCTGGCCAACCTCATTCTCGTCGGTACGCTGCTCGCCAGTGGCGCGGCTGTAATCGTGTCGATCACGTCGACCCCATTCTACGCCTGCTTCGGCATTGGCTGTGGAGGCGCACCGCCGTGGTAATCGCCTGCAGCTGATCTGCGCGTGAGGTAAGGAACCGATTAAGGGACGGCAGGCCATAGTCCCGCTGGTATGGGCGTAACCGCGAGGTGCCGGATGCCTCCCTTCCGGCGACTTGCACGCCCGTTCCGCTCGGCCCGCACTTGGATCACGCTCGGCATTCTCGCTCCAGTCGGCATGCTCGCGGCATCCGGCCTGATGCTGCTTGAGTTGAGGCAGGATGCCTGGGATCGTGCCGAGCAGACCTCAAAGAACCTCGTGCAGGTCCTAGAGCGCGACATCGCCCGCAACGTCGAGATGTACGACCTTTCGATCCAGGCAGCCGTCGAAAATCTCAGGACGCCAGGCGTGCCGGGGCTGGCTCCTGAGCTGCGCCAGCTCATTTTGTTCGACCGCGCCGCCACCGCCCGCGACATGGGCGTGATGATCGTCATCGACGAGCACGGCGAGATCGTTGCCGACATCGATGCAGTCCCCCCGCGCAAGGGCAACTACGCCGATCGCGAGTATTTCCAGGTCCACAAAGCACGCGCCGGGCTCGGCCTCTACATCGGCCGGCCGATCGTCTCACGCCTGACCGGAGAGCGGATGCTTCCGTTCAGCCGCCGCATCAACAAGCCCGATGGCACCTTCGGCGGCGTCGTCCTCGGCAGCGTGAAGCTGTCCTACTTCACGCGCCTCTTCAGCCAGATCGACCTCGGCCGCGACAGCGCGATCAACCTGTACCTGCGCGACGGCACGCGGATCATGCGCCATCCCTTCACGGAGGCCGACATCGGCGTGAATATCGCCGGGGCTGCGACGTTCCAGGGTTTCACACGCGAGCGCAGCGGCAGCTTCGTCCACACCTCGGCCCGAGACGGCGTCAACCGGCACTACCGCTTCACCCAAGTCGGCGATCTCCCCCTGATCCTCAACGTCGCGCTCTCGACGGCCGAGATCGAGAGCCAATGGCGGACGGAGGCGCTCATCCTCGGCAGCATCGTGCTCGTGCTGTGCGGACTCACGATCGCCCTGTCGCTGCTGTTCGGACGCGAGTTGCGCCGGCGCGAAGCGATGCAGGCGGAGTTCGAACGGTTATCGCTGACAGACGCCCTGACTGGACTACCGAACCGCCGGGCCTTCGACGACGTCGGGTCCGGGGTATGGGCGCAGGCACTGCGAAGCGGCGAACCACTGTCGCTGCTGATCGTCGACGCTGACCACTTCAAGCGATTCAACGATCAGTACGGCCACCAAGTGGGGGATGAGGTGCTGCGAGGCTTGGCGCGCTGCCTCTCAGCCAGCGTCCACCGCCCGGCGGATCTCGTCTGCCGCGTCGGCGGAGAGGAATTCGCTCTCCTCCTCCCGGACACGGACCAAGCCGGGGCCTATCGCATCGCGCAGAAGGTTCACGCCGAGGTTTCGCTGCTGACCATCGGATCTGCCGGCATCGGCGCTGGCGCCGTGACGGTAAGCATCGGGCTCGCAGCCGCCATCCCTGGTGCTGAGGCGGCGCTTGCGCTTGCAGATCTGTATCGTCTTACAGACGGGGCCTTATACGAGGCGAAGGCCGGTGGTCGAAATCAGACTCGTTGTGCGAAGCAGTTTGCCCCGGCCTCGGCACCACTGAAGAATGTGCTGAGGTTGATGCGCTGAGCTCCAGGGCGCCGCACGAAATCAAGGCGAGGAATCGCCTGCCGGCGGACCGCTAACAGCGCGCCGCCACGCGTCCATGCCGCCCTCGCGGTGCCAGAGCCATGCCGTCGCGGCCACCCACGGTCCGCCAATGAGGATGAAAGCCAACAGGCCCATGCCGTCTCTCCGCCGTTGAGTCGCGCAATACTACGCCAGCTCATCCAGAGCGTCAGCTGGCCCTAGGCGCAGGCCGCGGTCTGCCTCAGTTCGGCATGCCGTCCGGCCGTATGATGCCACGGCATGGCTCAGCCCGCGCAACCACCCGCGCACGATTCTCGCCAGTCCGCGCGGCTTGGGTAACTCGCTGCCGATCGGCAGCCTCGAGTCGGGTCCGCTGGCCGCTCGGCCGCAGGTTTAAGCTCCAAACTCGTAAGCTTGGCCCGGCCGCTCGCCGTCTGCGCGACCGCAGCGACCGGGTTAAGCGCCTGCACCGCACGCCGCAGGCCGGGTGGTGCGATTCTGAGCTGCAGGGCGCCTGTTTCAGGCCGTAGGCGACGCGAGGACAGGCCTCCGAGAACCTGGAAACTCGTGCGCGGCACAGTTGTGCCCCCACCTCCTGCAGCCCGGCGTGGTTGGCGCGGAGCATCCGGAAACGCAGCCATCGCGGACGCCACGGTGGCGAGCCGATGCAGCGCGGCCGTCTCGATGGCGACGCGCAGCTGCATATGGACGAGCGACATCGATCACGCACCTCAAGGTGCGCGGGCATCGAGGCGAGCAGAACCAATGGCAGAACCGGCGCCCTGTCTTGACCCCTAATGGGGCGCGCGAGACTGTCGGATTGTGAAGGCAGCCGGTCTCTTTGAGATCGGTTGACGGCCCCTGAGGTCGGCGCCTGAGGGGCCGTTGCTTTTCGTGGATCTACCGCGGCGGCTGCATCTTCTGCACGGTTACGCAGGCGATAGGCATAATTTCGGCCGATCCGCCTCGCAAGACCGAACACGTCTGTGCTTCCGCCGACAGTGAAAATCCTTTTTCCTGTCGACGCCGATATGGAGCCTTGAACAGAGACGGCGGCCAGGTGTGCAATCTTCGCACGGATACTACAAAATCATCACCAAGCTGACTTTCGAGTCGAAAGGCCATGGACAGCACGGGGACCCATTGTGCCTTGCCCGCCCCAGATCATGGTTAACGACGCGTTAACCTATGCATAGCAGGTTGTCGCCCGTGCCGCGCGGGCCTGGGCCTGCAGCTGGCCAGGATCCGCCAGGAACACTGCCATGATCGAAGCCGCCATCCTCGCTGCCCTGGCAGCCGCCTTGGGTGCCGCCGCAGCCGGCGCCGTCAGCGGTCCTGGGGCCGAATGATCACCGCAGGCTTCCTCATCAGCGTGTCGGGCGTATCCGCAGGGATCGGCCTCACCGTGGCCGCCCTTGGACGTACGGCCACGCACCCGCTAGTGCGGCGTAGGCAGGAGACCATCAGAGTCCAGCTCCCTGGCATTGCCACCTGGGATTAGTGGATCGGGCGTTGAACGAAGCCTCATCAAGCGCCGACCGCCTCGCCCTTCAACTCGAAATCGCCGAACTGAACCAGCAACTGGCCGAGACGCAGGATCAGTGCGTGGAGTTGGCGGTGGACGCCGGCGAGCTGCATGCGCAGATCCAGGAGCTGCAGGCCGAGTTGGCCCGTGTACGGGCCGATCGGGATGCTTGGCGCCAAGAGGCTCGTCGGCGAAGCACAGGAGCGGCGTGATGGAGAGCCGAGGCCGATGAGCCCTGACCTGACGGTTATCGGCCGGTGCATCGATATGCCCGGCTTTATAAACATCAAGTGGGATATGTAGCTGTCGATATATCCGTCGGCTGAGCCAGGATCTGAGTCGGCATCATCTAACAACACTTGCGTACGCACAGGTAGATAAGCCTGGAAATACGATGCAAGATCTCAGTCAGGGTCTTCTTGAAGATTTTGGCACAAACGGAACTGGATGGATTGCGGCGTAGAATTGGGCGACCGACAATCAGCGGAGAGCGCGATTGTCCAACCGTACAGCAGATCGAGTGCTCCAAGGAAGGGACGCGAGCAGCTGTGCTCCTACGCAAGGAAGCGCTCTAGGCCGCCTCTTGGGTTCGACGTCGCCTGCGTCCTTGCTGGCTTCGCCTTGGAGGTGGTCGGGTCCTGGCAGGTGGTCGGATCCTGGCCGCAGCACTGACGGATGCGCCTGAATCGATGGTCCGCCAGGGCGTCGCCGTTGGCGGCAGGTGCGGCCCCGGCGTGGTCGCATCTCGCTGATGGAAGCGCCGCCGGTTGACGGCAACCATCTCGGCCAGACTGTCGATCGCCTCCACGATGCCCGATGTCGCATTGTAAAGCGGCCCCTGCGGCTTGGCGCGGGTCAGCACATCGATGCACTGCCGGCGCCACCGGGCGGCTTCCTCACGAAGGTGAACTTCCTAGGCCCTGACAAAGACACCACGCTTTGCCATCCTGTAGCACTGCCCGCTCCCCGCACGAGATGTAGAACAGGAGCGGAACACGGGGAGGCGGCGCGCCGACATTGCTGGCATCTCTCAGCCGCTGTCACAGGCGCTCGTGAGCGGACAAGCACCCTTATGACGGACGGTGACCATGCTGTGCGAGGATGGCCGCAGCGTTCAGTCTACGGTCCGGCGACGGAAAGGCTGCACCGGGCCGCAACATTGTTGGTGCCGGTGCGGGCCTCGCCCTCGCCTTCCAAGCGCGCTGACTAAACCTTGTCGTCCGGCTCGGTCGGCTCCGCACTCGTGCCCAGTGCGCCGCCCTCAGGCATAGAAATCGGCCCGTGCTCGTAACCACTGGTCGTCCCTGATCCACCGTGGGCACCGCGGTTGTGCCTGTCGACCTCGCGCTGCTGGCCCCGAGCGGGCCCGGCAAGATTGTAGAGTGGACGCCAGGGGGTGGATGGCGCGCCCAAGCGGATAGCGCTCGGCAGCGTGAATAGCCAAGCCGCGAGCAGCATCCACGGCACGACGAAGACAATGAAAGCTGTCAGACCCATGGCGATCCTCCTCATGGAAGTTGGGATCTGCAATAAACGCGGGGCGGGCAGCCTTCGATCCTTGCCGTTGTATTCGTGCGCCTGTGTCGCGGCCCACACCCCACCCCTGCTGCAGGAAACCCGCCAGCGTCGAGCGCCCCCGCGATCCCGGCCGAGCCAGTGATGACGGCCGCACGCAGTTCGTCCAGCACGGGTATCAGGTCGGCCATTCGAGCACCCGCTTGTGCCGTCCCGGCGCGCCTACCAGCCTCGCCAGATGCCGCCGTGATCGTATGGCCCCGGTAGCCGCCCAGCGCGGTCCCGCGGACCTTGGCGGCCGCTAGGGCCGCCTGTTCCGCGCCGAGATCATGTGGCGCTCCTCTTCGGCCACCAAGGCGATGATGCCCACCGTTAGCCTGTTGGCGTGCGGCATGTCCGCGGCCACGAAATCCATGCCGGCCTTCTCCAAGCCCAGCAGGAAGTGGGCCGATCGCGCACGCCAACCCGTGCCGGTCCGCGCGCTTGCCTCTGTCCGTCTCGGTGAATTTGATCACGATGGCCGTCTAGCCGGCGGACGCGGCCACGGCCTGCCGCTGGGCCTCCAGGCCCAGGCCGAGGGCTTCCTGCCAGTCCGCGCTCGCGCGGTGATGCGCCGCCAGCTTGTCCGCGCGGATGCTATGACCGCGGCAGCATCGCTAGTTGACGCCGATGTCAGGGCCGGGCCGAGCGCGGTGTTTAATGGATCGTTAACCAGCTGGTGGTGGTCTGTTGGCGTCGCTGCGGCTCTGCCTTGGGGAAGGAGCCGAACGGCTAGCGGGCCGGCCCCAAGAGGGCTCGGCCCGCGCCACCGTCGAGTGCAGGTCGGCTGTTATGTTCCGCACTTGGCCCCAGTCGACTATCTTTTCCCAGTGCGAGCTTACAATTCCGCAGATTAGCACCGCAGCCCAGCGAGGCTGGATGTCGTGCGTCACCGAAGCTTGATCGGAGATTCGGTCTCGCAGATCATACCATCCGGGCTCGCTACCTTGTTCCACCTGCCTCAACACCGGCTGGCCGCTGTCCAGGCAAACGATCGCCTCAAGACCCGCCACCGCTGCCAAATCCAATGAGGGGTCGTCGCACAACATGATGTCGTGCCCCGAAGGCAGCTCCGCTCGAGTCGGATTGGTCGTGTTGAGCTCGTACGCGCGCCGGCCGCTGCAAATTTTATCGGTGCATGGCACGTCATCCAGGATAGTCAGATCATTAGCAGACGCATGACTGTTGCCAGTAGTATTTTGATAAACTCTCATATGAATGACGTTTCCTCTTGTCGGTGACAGGTCTGGTTCCCGTTTGGTATTTGTAGACATCTTAATTAACATCGATCTAAAGAAAATCGGACGCCGCATATTGAGATTTGTTCACGTTATTTGTATATGCCGTCGATAATATTTATTTAAAAACTAAAAGGTCTTAGCACGGCGAGATGTGTGTCGAGATATAAAACAGGCACATTAAGTGGAGATAATATTGCGGATCGACATGCGCTGGCAACTTTAGGCCCAAGGTGCGTACCGTGTTTGGGTAGGCTATCGAGCTCGGACAGGGCTTCATTGACCGGCCGGTCGCACCCTGACCGGGGCCGCTGATGAGCGGTCGCACCGGGCGGATCCGGTGTGGATCCGACCTGCGCGCCGACGCGCGCGGGGCCGCTCGCCACAACCGGGCGAACCGTGCTGCCTGAGGACCTGTCTGGTGGCCGGCCAGGTACAAGGCCCCGGTTCTGGTGCGCAAGTGCGGTACCGTTCCTAGGCAGCAGGGTGGCGTCGTTCGCTTTTTGTACCGGCTGTTGCAGCGGCGTGGCAGCCGGCGCCTATCGGCTCGATTACGGTGTGAGCGTCCTTAAGGCGCCTTCCATGCTCAACCGTTCGATCCTGGTCCGTGGCGCCTTCATCGGGCTGCTGATCATTGGCCTCGTGGCGCTGGCGGACGGTGTAGTCCGGCAAGAACTCCGGCAGGCCACGAGCGACATGACCCTGGCATCCGCCACGGTGATCGCGGATCCGGCCGGCGCCTCCGATGAATAGGCGGCTGCCGCACATCCAGGCCATGGCCTTCCTCGTGGCCCTTGCGGGCGTCGGTCCAGCCTCGGCCCTGACGGCCGCGCCCGCCGATCTGCCGGCCCTTGAACGAGCCTGGCACAAGTGCGTGCGCGAAGCATACGATCAGCAGCTGGATCACGGCAGCCGGGCCGGGCACGAGCGCAACGCCCTGGATGAGGGTAAACCCCACGAGGATGTGGACGTGGCGGCGCTGATGGAAGCCCGTCTCGACGCCGATTGGCCCCTCGGTGGCTGGGCACGGACCTGGGCGGCATACGTGGCCTTCGTCGTGGATCCTGTGAAGGCCTGGATCGAGGTGCTGCGGCGCTGATCCGAGCCAGCGCCACTACACACGGTCGGCAGCTTTGCCGGAACTTTCTAGCAATATCCTCACCTTTCGTGCTGATGCCGAGCATCGCTTTCACGCTCTCGTGCGTTCATGCCGACAACTGCCCAGCGTTGGGCGGAGTAGCTAGGAAACGGAGGCTGTCATGATGAAAGGTGGATTGCTTTGGCTGCTGGGGATCCCGCTGCCCATCATCCTGCTGCTGTGGTTTTTCGGCGTTTTCCACTGAGCGTAGGCGGGAGGGTGCCATCCCCTACACGGTCGAAATCACGCCGCCGCCAGTGCAGATCGACGGCGACGAGCAGGCAGCCACGATGTACCAGCTGCCCGATCCGTACAGCACGCTGGCCGAGGCCAAGGCGGCGGCGGTTACACATATAGCGGGCCTCGGGCTCGATCCGGCCTGTGTTCTGTACAATGTGTTCGACCGCGAGGGTTTCACGGTCGCGACGAACGCCGAGCATCCGGCCGAGGCTGGGTAAGTCGACTGCCCTGGGTTGGCGCTCCGCGGTCTCCAGGCCCACCGCGCTGCGCCGACCCACGCCTGACCGCCGGGCCTAAGGCTCTATGGGCAAGGTACGAGGAACTGGCCCGCACCCGCTTGGCGCCGCGTGTCCGCCTGCAACAGCGCCGTGTGGTGTCGCGAACACCTCGGGCGCATCAGCAGGGGGACGATGCTGCTGCAGCCGGTGCGGCCGCAGCCGCCCACCGCGCCCAGGCCGATGCCGTTGTGATTGAGGCGCAGGCCAATCGCCGGTGCGCTGAAATGAGCACGATGCAGCACAGCTTGGGGGCGAGGTTGCCGGGCCGCAGGGCGGGGGCGAGCGTTCCCGCCGGGAACGCTCGCCTGCCACTGCCACCGTCTCGGACCTCGGTCTGACCCGGAAGGCGATCCACGAGGCCCGGCAGCTGCGGAACGCTGAGAGGGCCGACCCTGGTGTGATCCGCCGGGCGCTGAATGCCCGGCTGGCCCAGGGCATGAAGCCCACCAAGGTTGCCGTGCGCGAGGCTGTACATGCCTTGGAAAATCGGCCGTTTTTCCGGTAGGCTTCTCGATGAACGGGAGCCGAGCCATGAGCGAGCCGACCGACGCCGAAGTGCTGGCGCGCGCCAAGCGCACGTTCATCGCCAGAAACCATAACGACCGCGCCTGGGATAATGAGTTCACCGAGCGCGAGTCGCGCCGGGGCCATACCGTCGTGTGCCTGACGGAGACTGAGCGTCAGGAGTATCTTGAGCAGGCGCGCCACGAGCTTCGTGCCAGTTCACCGGCCGAGCGGTTGGACCGCTGCAATTCGGTGCGCAACGGGATCAAGTAGCTGGTGGGATAGGTACGCGGGCCTGGGCGAGCTGCCGTGCCAGGTGCGTCAGGGCGGCCTGCGCGACACCATCCTGCACTCGGTTGGTTCTAACGCCATTGACGGCTTACGCCGCACCAACGCCGACAGACGGCGCGCGGTGTCGATCCTGCTGCAGGGCGAGCGTGTGGCCGTGGATCCGGCCACCGGCAGCCGCTGGTCGGACCGTGAGGTAGCGCGGCGGTGCTCGGTTGGTGCCCGGCTCGTGGCCACGGTCCGGTCTGGGCTCACTGTAACTTCTTACAGTGAGCCCAGACCGGACCGGGAGCGGGACGGCAACGTCACCCAGATGGACACCGCGCGGATCGGCCGGCGTCCCCTGTGCCGGACGCGTTGGCTTACGCCCTGGCGCGGCAGTTTCGCCAAGAGGCCGAGCAGGGGCGCGAGACGCAATCGGGGTCAGCTGCGTTACTGCGGCACCGGTTGTGTGGAGACCCTGATGGCCGAGGCTTTTGCGCCGCAACTTGCCGTGCTGATTGTCGAGGACAACCCCGTACAGCTCATGGAAGCGGCTGCGGTCCTGCGAGATGCCGGCTACGAGGTGGCTGAAGCCTCGACCGTCGACGTCGCCCAGGCCCATCTGGCAGCTCATCCTGAACTCGTGGCCATGGTCGCGGACGTCGACCTCCCCGGCGAGCCCCTGAGTGGCTTTACCCTGGCAAAAGCCGTGGCGGCGCGCTGGCCCGAGGTCGCAATCCTGATCGTATCGGGAGTGGAGTGGCCGGGCGAGGAGCAGATGCCCATGGGCGCACGCTTCCTTCGCAAGCCGTTCACGCCCGATGCGCTCGCCGAAGCCCTGCGGGCCGTTCCTAGCGGCGCGGGGGATCGGCTTGTGAGCCGACCGCCCGCCCCGGCGGCGGCGCGGGCCGCACGAGCCACGTGACGGACGCGAAGGCGCCCAGCCAGGAGCCTATGGCCGCGAAGGCCACGTACACCGCGTTTTCCGTATAGTTGATCACGGCGAACGCGGAGAGCAGGTACCAGCACGCAGACCAGTTCGCGGCTGGGATGCGGCGGCGGGCGGCCACCGCCGCATTAAAGAACACATAGGCTGCATCAGTGACCGCGGTGGCGGCGACGACGCCCACGGCGATGAGCGGATCGATGTTTGGCATGGAGCCCTCCCAGGGTTGCCTGGGGGATCTTGGCCGGGTCGATGGTCGCCAACCACAGCGCGCAGCGGCGCAGCGGAATGCACGACGATTCCCGCTGGCGGCCATCGGCACCGACCGGTTCGGTATCACAATGGTCTAAGCCTGGCTGAGCCTTAGCCTTATGTGCCGTCGTGATGGCGCCGGGAGCTACCCTGGGCGAGCAGAGCGGCTCGCTCAATGCCCGAAGTTCCAGTAAGTCTCTGAAGTTCTTGGTGGGCGCACTAGGGTTCGAACCTAGGACCCGCTGATTAAGAGTCAGCTGCTCTACCAACTGAGCTATGCGCCCGATCGCGTCTGCGATCGCCCGGCGGCCACCAAGTCCGTCCGGGGTGGCGGGCTAGTACCAACGCGGCCGGGGACTGTCCACCCCCGACCGCAGCTTTTTCTCATTCCGCCGCCGCATGCTGTGCATGCACCCGCACCGCATGGGCCGAGAGCTTGTTCAGCGCCGACAGATACGCCTTCGCGGACGCGACCAGCGTGTCCGGGTCCGCGCCGCGGGCGGTGACGCTGCGCTCGCCGTCCCGCAGGCGCACCGACACCTCCGCCTGCGCATCCGTGCCGCCGGTCACGGCATGAACCTGATAGAGCTCCAGCTGCGCCTGATGCGGCACCAGGGCGGTGATCGCGTTGAAGACGGCGTCCACCGGCCCGTTGCCGTCCGCCTCCTCGATCCGCGTGCCGGTCTCGTCGGTGATGCGCAGGGTCGCGCGCTGCGGTCCCCGGGTTCCGGCGATCACCGACAGAGAGACCAGCCGGATCCGGTCGTGGGCCGTGGCGAGGTTCTCGTCGACCAGCGCCTCGATATCCTCGTCGTAGACGTGCTTCTTGCGGTCGGCCAGGGCCTTGAACCGCTCGAACGCGTCCTGGAACTGGTTGTCGGACAGGTGCAGGCCGAGATCCTCGAGCTTGGAGCGGAACGCCGCCCGGCCGGAATGCTTGCCCATCACCAGGGAGGTCTTGGTCAGGCCCACCGAGGCCGGAGTCATGATCTCGTAGGTCTCGGCGTTCTTGAGCATGCCGTCCTGGTGGATGCCGCTCTCGTGCGCGAAGGCGTTGCGGCCGACGATCGCCTTGTTGAACTGCACCGGGAAGTTCGTGGCGTGGCTCACGAGCTTCGAGGCGCGGGTCAGCATCGTCGATTCGACGCCGGTCTCGTAGGGCAGCACGTCGGCGCGGGTGCGCAGCGCCATCACGATCTCCTCGAGCGCGGCGTTGCCGGCCCGCTCGCCGATGCCGTTGATGGTGCACTCGACCTGCCGGGCACCCCTCGATGCCCGCCAGGGAGTTGGCGATGGCGAGGCCCAGGTCGTTGTGGCAATGGACCGAGAACACGGCCTTGTCGGCATTCGGCACGCGCTCGCGGACGTTCGCGAACATGTCGCGGTACTCCGACGGCGTGGCGTAGCCCACCGTGTCGGGGAGGTTGATCGTCGTGGCGCCGGCCTTGATGGCGGCCTCGACGCAGCGGCACAGGTAGTCGAGGGCGTGCGTGTCGCGTCCATGGCCGACCATTCCACGTCCTCGACGAGGTCGCGGGCCTGGGCCACGGTCTTCAGGATGATCTCGATCACCTCGTCCTGGCTCTTGCGCATCTGGTGCGCGAGGTGGATCGGCGAGGTCGACACGAAGGTGTGGATCCGCGCGCGCTTGGCGTGGCGCACGGCTTCGCCGGCCCGGGCGATGTCGGCGGGGATGGCGCGGGCGAGGCCCGCGATGGTGGCGCGCTTGGTGCGGCGGGCGATCTCCGACACCGCCTCGAAATCGCCGTTCGACGCGATGGGGAAGCCCGCCTCGATGATGTCGACGCCCATCGTGTCGAGCAGTTCGGCGACCGCGAGCTTCTCGTCGAAGGTCATCGTGGCGCCGGGGCACTGCTCGCCGTCACGGAGCGTGGTGTCGAAGATCAGGATCCGGTCGCGGGCGGAGGCATTGTTGGTCGTGGTCATGGCATTACCCTGTCGCGGGCCGCCCGGCTCGTGATGGCGCGGCGCGGCGTGGTGCCCTCGCGGGCGGATTCGCGAATGAAAGAACTCCCCTGAAGGCCCAGGCGCGCGCCCGGACGGCCCTCAGGGGCGGGTAAGCAGAAGCGGAAGAGCAAGCCCGACGCGGCGCGCGCGCGACCGCGGCGCCGTCATGGCGGCGCGGGCGATCTCGGGCGCTGAGCCGGCTCTGGCCAAGGCTCGTCTCTCCTGTCGGCGACCCGCGCGGAGTGGTCTCACGGCGCGGTGCTGCCCGTAGGTAGCCCCGGAGCGGTCGGAACACAAGCGAGACCCGCGCCTCCGGCCGCACCGTCAGGCGCAGGCGAAGTCGGGAACGGCGGCGTCCGGCGGGTCCGCCAGGACCGCCGCCGCGAGATCGTCGTAGAACAGCATCTGGCCGGCGGCCCAGCGCTCGAATTCCAGCAGCAGCGTCGGGTCGAAGGCGGTCAGGCGGCCATCGGCGATCCGGATCCATCCGGCGGCGTCCGCCTCGCCGAGCAGATTTCCGACATGCGCCCGCGATACGTCCAGCCGCTCGGCGAGGCCGCGCAGGCTCAGCGGTGCCGCCGCCGGCGCCCGCGGTATCGTGGCGGCGTAGTGGGCACCGACCAGGGCAACGAGCAGGGGGTAGCCGCAGTCCCGGCGGGCGAAATGGAGGATCCGCGGGAACGGTGCGATGAGCGCCCCGTGCCGCAGCACATGGGCCGCCGCCCGGCGGACAAGTTCGCCGAGCCGGTCGGGAGCGGCGAACCCGCGGCGCGGCCCGGATCGCGCTGCGCGACGGCGTCCATGGCGGCGATGAAGAGGCGCCCGGATCGTCCGATCTCGGTCACCAGGGCCGGCGAGGCCCGCAGGCACTTCACGCGCCCATCGCACCGATCCGCGAACGCGGTGACGAACCGCCCGGCCTTCAGGGCCGACACGAAGCCGGCCGTCTGCCGGGGCTCAGTCCGACCATCGCCTGGAGGGCCGTCAGTGTCGGGCGTGGGCCTCCCCGGTGGCGCCACGCGTAGTCGTTGTGGATCAGCATGAACGAGACCAAGTAGCGTTCGAACTGATTGAGCAATTTGTGGCTGGGCCAAACGATCTGCGATGGATCGATCATGGCCTGACAGTAACCGGCGAGCGCCTCGCGGAAATCTCGCTCGGATCGAAGGAGATCGATCCGCTCCCGGAAGTGATCGTCCAACATTCGTGCCCCGCACCCGCCGGACCCATGACCCCGGGATGCCCCGTGCACGGGATCCGGTCCAGTCTTTCCTGCAAAGTTTGGACTCGATGATGAAGAACCGCCCGGATTACGACTGGGTCTGCTCGGCCCATCCCCGCCGGGACGAGCGGTCCGCCGGGCCATGCCGGCATGGAATGCGAAGGGATCATCGATCGTGTGCGCGCGGCATCGAGCCTTCCTCTCACGGCGCGGCCTGCTCACGGCCGTCGCGGCCGGCACCCTGGCGGCCGCTTCCGCCCGGATCCGGTGCGCCGAAGCGGCCCCCGACGGGGCGGGGTCTCGCGCCATCACGCCCGAGGAGGCCCTGGCACGGCTGCGAGACGGCAACGGCCGCTACGCCGCCAACGCGCCCGCCAACCGGGACTTCTCGGCCGGTCGCGCCGCCCGGGCCGGCGCGCAGTATCCGATCGCCTGCATCGTCGGCTGTGCCGATGCCCGGGTCGCCCCGGACTTCATCTTCGACCAGGGACCGGGCGATCTCTTCGTCGTCCGTGTCGCCGGCAACTTCGTGAACACCGACGGCCTCGCCAGCCTCGAATACGGCGTGTCGGTTCTGGGCGCCCCGCTGATCCTCGTCCTCGGCCATTCCGATTGCGGGGCCGTGAAGGCCACGATCGACGTCATGAAGACCAACGCCGTGCTTCCCGGCCATCTGCCGGCGCTGATCGATGCGATCCGCCCGGCGGTCGATCTGGCCGAGAAGGCGCGGGCGCCGGATCCCCTCGCCGAGGCCATCGCCCAGAACGTCCGTCACAGCGTCAGGCGGCTGGAGCAGGCGGGGCCGATCCTCGCGGAGGCCGTCGCCGCCGGGCGGGTGAAGGTCGTGGGCGGCTACTACGAGATCGCCACCGGCAAGGTCGCGTTCCTCTGATCCGGGGCGCAGCCCGCCCCAGCGGTCTCGCGGGCGCCTTGGCCCAAGCGCCTTGGCCCAAGCGCCTTGCCAAAGCCTCTTGCCCAAGCGGCTTGCCCAGGCCGCTAGCCCGGGCGCCTTGCCAACGACGGTCTGCCCTCGATAAAGCCCGCCGGCACGTCGAGACAAACCCGCGAGACCGTCATGGCCAGCTACAAGCTCCTGCTCCTCCCCGGCGACGGGATCGGCCCGGAAGTCGCCGGCGGCATGCAGGTCGTGCTCGATACGCTCAAGGAGACCGGCCTCGCCGCCTTCGAGATCGAGACCGATCTCGTCGGCGGCTGCGCGATCGACGCCCACGGGCGCCCCTGGCGGACGAGACGCTGGCGCGCGCCAAGGATGCCGACGCGATCCTGCTCGGCGCCGTCGGCGGTCCGAAATGGGCGAGCGTCGCCTACGAGAACCGCCCCGAGGCCGGCCTGCTGCGCCTGCGCAAGGAACTCGACCTGTTCGCCAACCTGCGCCCGGCAATCTGCTACCCGGCGCTCGCCGAGGCCTCGGCGCTGAAGCGCGAGCTGGTCGAGGGCCTCGACATCATGATCGTCCGGGAACTCACCGGCGGCGTCTACTTCGGCGAGCCGAAGGAGATCACCACCCTGGAGGACGGCTCCAAGCGCGCGGTCGACACCCAGGTCTACACGACGGCCGAGATCGAGCGGATCGCCCACGTGGCCTTCGACCTCGCCGGCAAGCGCTCGGGCCGGGTCGCCTCGGCCGAGAAGCACAACGTGATGAAGTCCGGCGTCCTCTGGAAGGAGGTCGTCACCAAGGTCCACGCCGAGCACTATGCGCAGATCGAGCTGGAGCACATCCTGGCCGATAACTGCGCCATGCAGCTGGTGCGCCGGCCGAAGCAGTTCGACGTGCTGGTG
This sequence comes from Methylobacterium phyllosphaerae, assembly GCA_050632685.1. Lineage (GTDB taxonomy): Bacteria > Pseudomonadota > Alphaproteobacteria > Rhizobiales > Beijerinckiaceae > Methylobacterium > Methylobacterium phyllosphaerae_A. Next base: position 2,838,315 of record JBOEFT010000001.1, on the reverse strand, counting down.
ACCGACAACCTGTTCGGCGACGTCCTGTCCGACATCGCCGCCATGCTCACCGGCTCCCTGGGGATGCTGCCCTCGGCGTCCTCGGCGCGGTCGACGCGAGCGGCCTGCGCCGCGCTCTTTACGAGCCGGTCCACGGCTCGGCCCCCGACATCGCCGGCCAGGACAAGGCCAACCCGATCGCCATGATCGGCTCGCTGGCCATGTGCCTGCGCTACTCCTTCGGGCTCGGCGACGCCGCCGACGCCCTGGACGGCGCCATCACGGATGCCCTCGCGGGCGGCGCGCGCACCGCAGACATCGCCACCGAGGGCGCGAACCCGATGGGAACCCGCGCCATGGCGTCGGCGGTCTCCGACGCCCTCCGCGCGCGGGTCGGCTGAGACACGACTTCGGCGCGTCGCGGCATCGGGCCCGATCCCCAGCCGCGTGTTTCGACGCATGGCGGTCGGGCTCGACCTTCGCTATGACGCGCCCATCGAGGATTGGGAGCGTCATGAAGGCCGGAGACGGGGCGTCAGAGCGCGCGAGCGCGGATTTCGGCTTCGAGCGCGTGGCGCTCGACGAGAAGCAGGGGCGCGTGGACAGCGTCTTCCACTCGGTCGCCCGCCGCTACGACATCATGAACGACCTGATGTCGGCGGGCCTGCACCGGGCCTGGAAGGCGCAGCTCGTCTCGATGCTGCGGCCGCCACGGAACCGGCCCTTCGCGCATCTCGACGTGGCCGGCGGCACCGGCGACGTCGCCTTCCGGGTGCTGGCCGCGGGCGGCCCGCGGACCCGGGTGACAGTCCTCGACATCAACGAATCGATGCTGCGGGTCGGCGCCGAGCGGGCTCGGGAGCGGAAGGTTGACGAGGCCGGTGACCGGATCGCCTTCGTCACCGCGAACGCCGAGACGCTGCCGCTGCCCGACGCCTCGTTCGACGCCTACACGATCGCCTTCGGCATCCGGAACGTGCCGCGGATCGATGCGGCGCTCGCCGAGGCGCGGCGGGTGCTGAAGCCCGGTGGGCGGTTCCTCTGCCTCGAGTTCTCCGCCGTCGACATCCCGCTGCTCGATCGGATCTACGACGCCTATTCCTTCAACGTGATCCCGCGGATCGGCGCCCGGGTGGCCGGGGATGCGGAATCCTACCGGTACCTCGTGGAATCCATCCGGAAGTTCCCGACCCGCGGCGCCTTCGCGGGAATGATCGAGCGCGCCGGCTTCCGCCACGTCACCGACCGGCCGCTCTCGGGCGGAATCGTGGCGATTCATTCGGGTTGGAAGGTCTCCTGATCTTGCCCCACGCGCGCGATCTCCCTCCTCCCTTCGCGGGGGACGATATCCTGTGCATCGGGGTGGGAGGGGGTAGCAACGCCGCGTCCGCGGTCGCGCGGGGCGGGACAGCCGCTGCCTTTTCCGCCACCGTCGCTCGCGTCTCCCGATCCCTGCCGACGCAGGGGCTTCGCTCCCCCGCAGAGGCGGGCCGGACAGCGCACTCATGATCGGCGCCGCGATCAACCTGTTTCGCGGGGCGCGGGTCGGCTTCGTGCTGGCCCGCGAGGGCGCGCTCGCCTTCGCGGACCCCTCGGAACTGCCGCCGCACCTGCGCCTTGCGCTCAGGATCGGCCGCTCCCTTGAGCGGCCGGGTCTCGATGACGGGGCCGCCCGGCTCTCGGCGGCGATGACCCGCCTCGGACCCTCCTACGTGAAGTTCGGGCAATTCCTGGCCACCCGCCCGGACATCGTCGGCGTGCGGGCGGCCTTCGACCTGGAGACGCTGCAGGATCGGGTGCCGCCCTTCCCGCAGGCGGTCGCGGTCCGGACCGTCGAGGCCGCGTTCGGCAAGCCGCTGAGCGCGCTGTTCGTCTCGTTCAGCGAGCCGATCGCGGCCGCCTCCATCGCGCAGGTCCACAAGGCGATCGTGCAGGATCCCGACGGCACGCAGCGCGCCCTCGCCGTCAAGGTGATGCGGCCGGGCGTGCGCGAGCGGTTCATGCGCGATCTCGAGGTCATGCGCTTCATGGCCCGGGTGGTGCACGCCCTGTCCCCGCAGGCCGAGCGGTTGCGCCCCCGCGAAGTCGTCGAGATCCTCGCCCGCTCCGTGCTGATGGAGATGGATTTCCGCCTGGAGGCGGCGGCGGCGTCGGAACTCGCCGAGAACACCCGCGACGATGCCGACTTCCGCGTCCCGAGACCCGAATGGGAGCTGACCGCCCGCGAGGTGCTGTCGGCGGAATGGATCGACGGGACCCGTCTCCACAGTGCGGCCGAACTCGCCGCCGCGGGGCACGATCCGCAGACGATCGGGCGGACCGTCATCCAAAGCTTCCTGCGGCACGCGATCCGCGACGGCTTCTTCCACGCCGACATGCACCAGGGCAACCTGATGGTGGATGCCGAGGGCCGTCTGGTGGCGGTGGATTTCGGCATCATGGGGCGGCTCGGCCAGAACGAGCGCCGGTTCCTCGCCGAGATCCTGCTCGGCTTCATCCTGCGCGACTATCGCCGCGTGGCGAAGGTCCATTTCGAGGCGGGCTACGTGCCGGCCCACCATTCCGTGGAGGATTTCGCGCAGGCGATCCGGGCGATCGGCGAGCCGATCCACCAGCGCCGGGCCGACGAGATCTCGATGGCCAAGGTGCTGACGCTCTTGTTCGACATCACCGCCCTGTTCGACATGAGCACCCGGACGGAGCTGGTGATGCTCCAGAAGACCATGGTGGTGGTCGAGGGCGTCGCCCGGTCCCTCGATCCGCGGCTCGACATGTGGACCACCGCCGAGCCGGTCGTGCGCGCCTGGATCGCCCGCAACATGGGGCCGGTGGGCCGGGCGCAGAGCGGCCTGGAGGCTCTGCGGGTCGTCTCCGACGTGGTCGGCGACATCCCCGACCTCGCCCAGCGGCTCAAGCGCGTGCTGGTCCGCCTCGACGAGGCCGGAACCGGCGACGCCCGCCGTCTGGAGCGTTTCGCCCGGAACGAGCGTCTGCGGGCGATCTGGTCGACGCTCGCCCTGTGGGGCATCGCGATCGGAGCCCTGGTGCTGGCATTCCGGGGGCTTTGAGGCCGGTTCGGCCGCCGATCCGGGAGCGACGCGTCTCGATCAGTCGGGCTGATCCGCCGCCGGGATCAGCGCCCGCAGCGCCTGGGCGAGTTCGCCGAGGCCGGTCGCGCCCTTGGCGAGGACCCGGTCGGCCTGCCCGGCCAGACGCCTCCGATCCTCGGCTGTGATGTCCTTGGCGGTGAGCACCACCACGGGCACGTCCCGCCACTCCTCCCGCGCCCGGAGCGCCCGCAGGAAGGCGAAGCCGTCCATCTCGGGCATCATCAGATCGAGGAGGATGAGGCACGGCCGCTCCGCCTCGACGGAAGCGAGGGCGTGCAGCCCATTCTCGGCCTCGCGCACGGGGAAGCCCTCCCGCGCGAGAGAGGCGCAGGAGATGGCCCCGCACGTCGGCTTCGTCCTCGACGACGAGGATCGAGCCGTCCCCCGCGACCGGCCGGAAGCGATCGACGATCTGCCGGAGGCTGCCCCAATCGATCGGCTTCTGCAGGTAATCGGTGGCGCCCAGGGAAAACGCGAGGTTCTGCTCGTCCAGCACCGTCACCATCACGATCGGCGTCGCGCCGATCTCCGGATCGGCGCGCAGCGCGCGCAGGACCGCCCAGCCGTCCATCTGCGGCATGGTGACGTCGAGGAGCACGGCCCGCGGTCGCAGGCTGCGCGCGAGTTCGAGGCCCCGCCGCCCGTCCTCGGCGACCGCGACCGGGAAGCCCTCCCGCTCCAAGAAGCGGGCGAGCAGATCCCGGGTGGCGGCGTCGTCGTCGACCACCAGGATGGGCCGGCTCTCCCCGGCGGGCGCGACGGTCGCATCCGCCTCGTCCGATCCGTCCCCCGCGAAACGATCCGGGAGCGTCAGCGTGAAGGTGGTGCCCGCCCCTTCGCGGCTCTCCACCGCGATCGCGCCGCCCAGCATCTCCGCGAAGGCCCGGGTGATCGCGAGCCCGAGCCCGGTCCCGCCGAAGCGGCGCGTGGTCGACGCGTCGGCCTGGGCGAATCGCTCGAACAGCCGGCCCACCTGCTCGGGCGTCATGCCGATGCCGGTATCGGAGACGGAGAACCGCAACCCCCCGCCGATGCGGACGACCGACAGGGTGATCCGGCCGTCCTCGGTGAATTTCGCGGCGTTGCTCAGGAGGTTGATCAGGCACTGGCGCAGCTTGGTGACGTCGGTGTGGGCGGTGCCCAGATCGTCCTCGAGGGCCAGCTCCAGGGCGTTGCCCTTCTTGGCGATCAACCCCTCGACCGTGACGGCGACCTCCCGCACCACGGTGGCGACGTCGAAATCCTCCGCGTAGACCTCGACCCGGTCGGCCTCGATCTTGGAGATGTCGAGCACGTCGTTGATCAGGCCGAGTAGGTGCCGGGCATTGGTCTCGATCTTCCGCATATCGGCGACGAGGTCGGCCTCGCCGATATCCTCAAGCTCCTCCTGCACCATCTCGGCGTAGCCGATGACCGCGGAGAGCGGGGTGCGCAACTCGTGGCTCATGTTGGCGAGGAACTGGCTCTTGGCCGCGTTGGCGGCTTCGGCGGCCGCGCGCGCCGCCTCGATCGCAGCCTCCGCTTCCTTGCGCTCGGTGATGTCGGTGTGGGTACCGACCCATTCGCGCAGGGTCCCGTCGGGTTCGAGGATCGGGATGGCGCGCACGCTCATGTGCCGGTACGTCCCGGAGGCCGCACGGATCCGGTGCTCGGTGGCGTAGGGCTCCCGGCTTGTCAGCGCGCGGGACCATGCGTCCCGGGTGTGCTGGCGATCCTCGGGATGGACCGCCTCCAGGAAGCCGAGCCCTGCATACGCGGCCTCATCCTGTCCGGTGAAGCGGCTCCAGGCGACCTGACGGCGGTGCAGGCTTCCCTCCGGATTGGCGGTCCAGACGATCGCCGCACTGGCCTCGATCAGCGAGCGGAAGCGCTCCTCGCTCCGGCGCAGCCGGGCCTCCGCGAGACGGCGGATGGTCTCGTCGACCACGACGAGGCCTACGCCTTCCACGCTGCCATTGGCATCGCCGGCGTCGTCGCCCCGGAGCGGATAGAAGCTCATCGAGAAATGTCGCACCCCCCGGGGGCGGAGGGGTCGGCGCGGCCACCGGCACGTCCGGGGAGACCAGGCCATCCCGGAGCGCGGCGGCGAGCTTCGTGCCGAGTTCCTCCCGCAGCGTAGGGAGCATCGCCCAGATCGGCGCGCCCAGATCGGCGCCGAAGCCACGCTCGCTCATGGTGGCGAGCGCCCGGTTCATGTGCCGGATGTTCAACGCGCGGTCGAGGAAGCCGAGGCCCACCGGCGCGTTGGCAAGGACGCCGTCGAGGAGCCGCGACATGCGCAGCGATTCCTGGCGCCGCACCAGGGCAAGCCGGGCGAGCAGTACGATCGACCCGAGGGCCGCCGCGCCGGAGAGTAGGAACAGCAGCAGCCCGCGCCAATGCTCACGCGCCTGCAGGGTCCCGAGCTGGTCAGTGGTCGCGGTCTGACGGGCGGCGGCTTCCGTGCGGATCGCGTCCATGAGGCGCTTGCCCTCGCCGGTGCGCACGAGGTCGATCGCGGGATCGAAGCCCTCGTTACGCCGCGCCGCCACGACCCTGGCCGCGAAGTCCCGCTTCTGTGCGATCAGACCGGCGAGCGAGGGACCGCCGGCGCGCACAGGCTCCTGTGCGGCCGCGCCGAGGCCCGCCAGTTCGGTCTCGATCTTGGTGAGCGCCGTCGTGTACGGGGTCAGGTAATCCTCGCTGCCGACAAGCACGAAGCCGCGCTCGCCCGTCTCCAGGTCCTTGACCTCGGAAATCAGCCGCTCGACCCCCGCGATGGTGGCGTTTGCCCGGGCGGTTGCCGTCCGGTCGGCCTCGCCCGCGAGGTAGTTCGCCGTTCCGGCCCCGAGGGCGACGACCAGCAGGGCGAAGGCGGCGGGGGAGCTCAGGAGCCAGCTCAGCGGCCCGGCGCTGCGCCAGTTGCGCCGACGCAGGCCGAAGATCGATCCGGCGCGTGCCTGGGCGCTCACGTCTCCACCAGCCCGGTGCTGGCGCCGGAGGCCTCGGAGTCGGGCCGGCCGTGCGGCTGAGCGAGATAGTCCCGCGACCGCATTTCGATGAGGCGCGAGACAGTTCGATCGAACTCGAAGGCCTCGCGACCGGTCTCGGCGGTGTAGAGATCCGGCGCCTCGGCGGCCGCGGAGGCCACGAGCTTCACGTGCCGGTCGTATAGGGTGTCGACCAGCGTGATGAACCGCTTGGCCTCGTTCCGGTCCGCCTCCCCCATCACCGGGATCCCGTCCAGGATCACCGTGTGGTAGGCGCGGGCCAGCGCCATGTAGTCCGAGGCGCCTAAAGGCTTTCGGCAGAGATCGTCGAAGCCGAAACGGGCGACGCCGTTGGACTGCTCAGGGACCTCCACTGCCCGGCCGTGAACCGTGACCGTCGTCGGGAGACCCCGCGCCTTGCCGGTCAGTCCCTTGAAGGCGGCATCGAGGGCGGCGCGCGCCGCCGCATCGGCTGGGACGTGATAGACCGCCGCGCCTCCGAGCTTCTCGAGGCGGAAGTCGGTCCGGGAGTCGAGCCGCACGACATCCACCCGGTCCGTGAGCGTCGCCACGAAGGGCAGGAACAGCGCCCGGTTCAGGCCGCCTTCATAGAGTCGGTCGGGCTCGACGTTGGAGGTCGCCACCACGGTGACGCCCCGCCGGAACAGGTGACCGAACAGGCGGCCCAGGATCATCGCGTCGGCGATGTCGGTGACGGTGAATTCGTCAAAGCACAACAGGGTCGCCTCGTCGGCGAGTTGGTCGGCCACGGGACCGATCGGGTCGTCGCCCTTCACGGTCCCGGCCTTGAGGGCCTGACGATAGCCGTGGATGCGCTCGTGGGCGTCCGCCAGGAAGCCATGGAAGTGCACCCGCCGCTTCGGCTCCGGGGCCGCTTCGTGGAACAGGTCCATGAGCATGGTCTTTCCGCGTCCGACCGAGCCCCAGATGTATAGGCCCTTGATCGGCTCGGCTTCGTCCTTGCGCCGGAACAGCCAGCCCAGGGCGCTGGACTTGCTGGCGCGCTTGCGGCGCTGCAGGTCCAGCACGAGCCGGTCGAGGGCGCGCACGAGGTGGCCCTGAGCCGGGTCGCGCTCGATGGCGCCCGTGGCGATGAGCGACTCGTAGCGCTCGTGGACCGGGCCGGGCGAGATCGCGCCGGCCATCGCCGCCGGCGACGGGGCCACATGCTTGCCGGATCTGTCGTTCACGCCGCCGGTCCCTCGCTGCTCGTCGCGGCACCGCCGCGCCCGCGTCGGCGGTCAACGACCCGGGGCCGGTTCCAGTGCCGCGCAAGCTCGACCTGAATCAAGTCCGGGGGCAAACAGCCGCGCTGAAGCGTCCCATAGCCCGCTCGCAAGGTGGCTCCACAGAGGGGCACCCGTGCATCGCGCTGCATTGCACAATGTTTTGCGCGGTGCGAGATCGTCCTCGTCCTAGGGAGGAGCGTTCGGACCAATCTGCGCGGCAGCGCGCACGAACCGGAGCTTCATCATGGCGAAACAAGCCCTCGATGTGCCGGCCCACAGCATCCGCCGCCTGTGGCAGGCGGATCGCGACGCGGTGCTGGACTACTTCCTGCGGCTGGATCCGGAGACCCGGGCAAGCCGCTTCATGGGCAATGTCAGCGAGGCCGGTGTCAGGGCCTATGCTGCGCGCGCCTTGATCGCCGAGGGCGTGCTGTACGGCGCCTTCGCGGATGGGGTGATACGTGGGCTCGGCGAGTTGCGGCCGATGGGTCCGAGCGTATCCCGGTATGCCCTCGGTCCGCACGCCGAGGCGGCCTTCGCGGTGGAGCGCCCGTTCCGCAGGCGCGGACTCGGCGCGGACCTGTTCGCCCGGATCGCCCGCGCGGCGCGCCATCGCGGCGTGATCGACCTGCACGTCCGCTGCCTGTCGGGCAACGGACCGATGCTGCGGCTGGCCGCCCGTCACGGGGCCGCGCTCCAGCATGCGGGCGGCGAGGTGGATGGCGCCGTGCATCTCGCGCACCCGACACCGTTCTCGCTGTGGTACGAGGGGATCGCGGAAGCCTTCGACTTCACCCTGGCGGCGCGCTTTTCCAACCGGAACGCGGCGCCCAGCTGACGGCGCGGGTCAGCCCGCGGCGTCACCGACCAGCGCGAAGGTGAGCAGATCGACCGACACGGCCCCGCCGCGCAGCAGCGCCCTTGCGGCCGCATTGCCGGTGGCGCCCGTGGTGACGACGTCATCGATCAGCAGAATCCGTCGGCCGCGGATCCGATACTGCCCGGCAGGCGCCACCTGGAAGGCGCCGCTGAGATTCTCGGCCCGGGCCGCGCGGCTCAATCCGACCTGCGACCGCGTCGCCCGGACGCGCACCAGGGCCGTCGGGATCACGGGTAAGGCCGCCGAAGCAGCGATCGTTCGGGCCAGCAGGGCCGATTGGTTGAACCGTCGGCGCCACAGACGCCCCCGGTGGAGCGGTACCGGGACCAGACATTCGGCGTCCGCGATCAGTGTCCGCCCGCTCGCGGCCATCATCCGCGCCATCCCCCGGGCCAGATCGAGGCGATCCTCGTATTTCAGACGGTGGACCAGGCGGCGCGCCCCCGCGTCATACAGGGCGACGGCCCGGGCACGCCCGAAGACCGGAGGGTCGGCGATCGCCCGCGGTGACAGAAGCGGGCCGACGCCGAGATCGACGGCGAACGGCGTACCGTAGCGCTGACAGACCGGCTCATCGATCAGGCGCAGGCCGGACCAGCAGGTCGGGCACAGGGCGCCAGGATCGGCGGTGGCGCTGCCGCAGCCCGCGCAGGTGGGCGGGTAGATCAGCGACAGAACCCCGCGCGGCAGACCGCGCAGGGTCGTTGCGACGGCGTGCAAGGCCGTCATGCGGGGAACGGGCTCCCCGCGACCCGCACTCAGCGGGCGGAGACGGGACGCGCCTGCGGCGCGATCTGCTGCTGGTCCACCTGGCGGTCACGGGCATTGGCGCGGTGGCGGCCGATGGCGCAGCCGGCGGCAGCACCCACGAGGCCGTGATGGCCGGCATAGTGGCCAGCGATGCCGCCCACGATGGCGCCCTTGATGCAGCCCTTCGCCTCGGCGCCGCCCGCGGCTGCCAGGGTGGTGAGGGCCACGGCGGCCGCGACGAGCATGCGCTTCATGATGTGTGCTCCATGAGGAATTTCGGCCGTGAGGCCGGTTGCAGCAGGAACAGCCACGCTGCCGAGTCGTTCCATCACCATAGCGCAGCTCACGCTTCCGTGCGCGCGGACCATGCGGGCCGGCGCGAGAGGTGGCGCGACGCGCCCTCAGATGCCATCTCAGGCACGATGGATTCCCCCGCCGCCCTGTTCGACACGAGCCTCGCCCGCCGTCGCCTCGCCCGCGCCGGGCGGATCGGCTATCCGGGTTTCCTCCTCGATCGCCTCGCCGACGATTTGGACGACCGCCTGGGGGCGGTCCTGCGAAGCTTCACGGCGACACTGGACCTCGCCACGCCGGCACCGGTGGCGGCCCGGTTGCTCGCCGCCCGGTATCCGGAGGCGCGGCATCTCCGCCTCGCGGCGCTCCCGGAGCCGAGCGGCGCCGTGATCGTCGGTGACCCGGAGGTGCTTCCGCTCGCGCCGGGAAGCCTGGATCTCGCCGTTTCGCTCCTGGCCTTGCAGACCGTCAACGACCTGCCGGGCACGCTGATCCAGCTGCGCCGTGCCCTGCGGGCGGACGGCCTGTTCCTCGGTTGCCTGCTGGGTGGTGCGACGCTCACCGAGCTGCGTCAGAGCTTCGCCCAGGCCGAGAGCGAGGTCGAAGGCGGGATCAGCCCCCGGGTGGCTCCGTTCGCCGCCGTCCGCGAGGCCGGGGCCCTGCTGCAACGGGCGGGTTTCGCGCTGCCGGTGGCCGACACCGACACGCTGACGGTGCGCTACGCGGACCCGTTTGGTCTCCTGCGCGATCTGCGTGCGATGGGCATGACCAACGTGCTCGTCGAGCGTCGTCGGACGCCGTTGCGGCGGGCGACTCTCCTGCGGATGGCCGAAATCTACGCCGAACGGTTCTCGGATCGGGATGGACGGGTGCGGGCGACTTTCGAAGTGCTGTGGCTTTCGGGTTGGGTTCCGCACGAGACCCAGCAGAAGCCGCTCAGGCCCGGGACGGCGCAGACGCGGCTGGCGGATGCGCTCGGAACCATCGAACTGAGGCCCGGTGAAGGGGAATTATCATGAAGGTGCCTGGACCGGATCATCCGATCACGATCGTGCCGGAGGCACGCCGCGTTCGCGTGGTCGTTTCAGGAGTGCCGGTCGCCGATAGCCGCAACGCGCTGCGCCTTCAGGAAGCGGATTATCAACCCGTCTTCTACGTCCCGCGGAGCGACATCCGATCCAGTTGCTTCGTCGCCTCCCAACGGTCAAGCCATTGCCCTTACAAGGGTGATGCCCATTATTTCGACTTGGTCGTCGATGGGACCCGGCGACCGGATGCGGTCTGGAGCTACGAAGACCCATTCCCCGCCGTCGCGGCGATCCGGGGGCATGTGGCGTTCTATCCGGACCGCGTCGACGCCATCGTCGTCGAAGACTGATCGAACACACCGTTCCGCTTCAGTCCCTGACCGATCCCCAGAAGGCGTGCTTGCGTCCGTGCGCGCGCCGTAGATCCTGGCGATAGGTCTGTGGATCGGGGGTGACGTCGCCGGCGGCGAGGCCTCCCGCCAAAGTATCGAGTTCCGCGAGGTAGCGCGCCCCGTACGGATAGGCGGCGCTACGACCGCTTTCCAGGATGTCGTCCAGCAGGCGTCGGTACAGGATCGTGGCGGCGACGGGGTGGTCCTGGCTCAGCGCCTCGGCGGCCGGCGCCAGCACCGCATACTGGTCGCCCTGCCAGATCTGCGGGCGCGCGGTCACGAGCCCTGCGGCGCGGTTCAGGTCCGGCCATCCGGCCAGGAAGGCGAGCGCCCGGTGCGGTTGCGGGAACGCTTCGGCCCAGTCGAGGGCGCGCCGGAGCGCCTCCTCGTCCTCGAAATCCGGAAGCTTGGCCAGGTAAGTCCGCAGCATCGGCGCGTCGAGATCGCGTTCGAATCGGGCCCAGCGCAGGGCCTGCGCCTCATCGGGCCGTCCGAGGGAATCGAGGATCTAGATCTCCAGTGCCTGCTGCGCACGATCGGGACCGCGGGGGTCGAACCCCGCGATCAGGTCCGCCCGGGTGGCGATACGCGGTCCCGGTTCCTGCGGGCGCCGGATCCAGTCCAGCGCCTCGCCCGGACGCCCGGCGTCGAGAAGCCGCCGGGCGATCTCCGCACGGCTCTCGCGACCGGGCAGCAGCGCGCCTTCGAGGGCGATGTACGCGTCCACGTCGCCGCGCCGGTCGGCGATGGCTTGCCGCAGACGCAGGATCTGGACGAGGCCCGCCTGACGGTGATGGGTCGCCACTCGGCTGAGATCGCCGTCGGTCGCCTGCGCGGCGTCGGTTGCGGCGAGCCGGTCGTCGACCGCGCCGAGTGCCTGTTCGGGAAGGGACGGGATCATGTCGCCGAGTACGGCCGCATGCGGACCGAGCGGGTCCGCCGCGCAACGTACGACGAGGCTCGCCGCGACCCGTACGGCATCGTCTGGCGGCAACGTGCCCGTCATCGCCACGACGGCGTCGGAGGCGCGCTCGAACACCCCCTGGACCGTGCCGGTACTGTCGTCCACGCGATTGAGGATCGCGTCGGCCCCGTCGAGGAAGCGCAGCAGCCGGTCGAGGGCCGCCCCCGGGTCGAGCGGCCGCAACTCGTCGAGGATCACCGTGACGGTGGCGTTGAGATCGGCCGCGAAGGATCGACGCTTCTGCCAGTCAATGAAGCCCCGCGCCCCCTCGAGGGCCGTGAGACGCCGGTCGACGATCGCCGCGACGGCATCCGATCCCTGGAGAGCGGCGAGGGCCGCGCTGACAAGCTTCTTGAACGTGGGATTGCGTGCCGTCTCACCGAGGATCAGCCCGATGAGACGGTCGGGACCGAGTGCCGCCAGCGTCTCGGGCGACGGGGTCGTGCGGCGCGCCCCCTTCGGCCGTATCGCCTCGACGGGCGCAGTCGGCGTCACCCGCCGAGCGCGTGCCATCGCCGTCCCAGTCGATGCGTCGGACCACCCATACCCACGACGTCCGAGCCGACTACTCCACGACCCGGACGCGGGGCCGATCGCTGCCCTGCGCGGTCTCGTCGTGCCAGCCGCCGGCCTTGTCCTGATAGCGGATGCCCTCCGTCGAGCCAGGCACCTGCTGCTCGGCCGCGGCGGCCTGGGCCGCCTGCAGTGCCGCCTCGCGGCTCGGGTAGGTCTCGGAGAACACGTCGCCGACCTTGTAGGCGAAGCCGCCGTCATGTTCGACGATGCGATAGGTAACCTCGGACATCACGCCTCCTATACGCGCCCTCTTCGTTGAGCGCGAACCCGCCGGAGGCCCGGCGGTTCCAGGTGACCTGTCCGTCGGCCTCCGATCTGCCGGAAAGTGGGTCTATCCGCGTGGGATCCCGGTAGGCACACGACGACGATGCAGCTTCGCCCGATCCTCGCCATCGCCCTCCTCATGGCCGCACAGCCCGCCCGTGCCGAGGAGGGTTTCCTCGACAGGCTTTTGGGCGGATCCGGGCGCGGCGCACCGCCCAATCCGTTCGCTTCCAACTATCCGTCGGCCCCGCCCTCACCCGAGGCGGTGCGCGCCGAGCGTCAGCGCCGGTCCGTCCGCGGCGAGCGTGCGGGTCCGGCCGGTCCCCTCCCCCTGGCCGCATCCCGGAGGAGTGAGGCACGGTCAGGCGTCGCCAACCACGCCGGCCTCATCCTGGGCTTGGAGCACGTCCGGACGCGGCATCGAGATGATGTTGTACCCGGCATCCACGAAGTGGACCTCGCCGGTGACACCGGCCGAGAGCGGCGACAGCAGGTAGAGGGCCGAGCCGCCGACATCGTCCAGGCTCACCGTGCGCCGCAACGGAGCATGGGCGCGCTGGTGGTTGAACATCAGCCGCGCGTCGGCAATCCCCGCACCCGCCAGCGTCCGCATCGGTCCCGCCGAGAGCGCGTTGACGCGGATCCCGTCCGGGCCGAGATCGCTCGCCAGGTATCGGACGGACGCTTCCAGGGCCGCCTTGGCGACACCCATCACGTTGTAATTCGGCATGACCCGCGTGGCGCCACCATAGGTCAGCGTCAGCAGGGCGCCGCCCTCCGTCATGCGCTTGGCCGCGCGCTGCGCGATCTCTGTGAACGAGAAGCATGAGATCGTCATCGTGCGCACGAAATTCTCACGGGTCGTCACGTCGACGTAGCGTCCCTTCAACTGCGCCTTGTCGGAGAATCCGATCGCATGCACGACGAAGTCGAGGCCGCCGTCGAACTGTGCGTCGAGGGCCTCGAAGGTCGCGTCGACGGAGGCGATGTCCTCGACGTCGCAGGGCAGCACGATGTCGGAATCGAGCTTCGCGGCGAGCGGTGCCACGCGTCGGCCGAGCGCCTCGCCCTGATAGGTGAAGGCCAGTCGCGCACCCTGGCCGTGCAGCGCCTTGGCGATGCCCCAGGCAATCGAGTGATCGTTCGCGACGCCCATGATCAGGCCGCGCTTGCCTGCCATCAAACCCGTCATGCCGATTCGCATCCTGACCGATGAAACCGTCCCCGCGAGGCGGGAGCGGCAGACTGCCGTCCCGATACGGAACGCGTCAGGCTGCCTTAACGCGCCTCGCCCCGCGTTCCAAACGCGGTCAGTGGCGGCCAAAAAAGCCCCGCCGCGAGGCGGGGCTGCTCCGGCATTACGGCCTGGCTTAGAAGTGCCCGTCCGTATGGGTGCGCGCGTCTTCGATCACCGCCTGCTTGGCGTAGATGGCGGCGCAACCGGCGATCAGCAGGCCGCCTAGCGTTCCGAAGATGAAAGTGCTCATCGCCATCACCGAATCCCAACATCGGGTAAACGCCGACCGTGCAAATCCAGTTCCGCGGCGCGGTCAGGCGTCGACGTGTTTCAGGACCAGGGTCGCGTTGGTGCCGCCGAAGCCGAAGGAATTCGTCAGCACGTGCCCGAGCTGGGCATTGTCCCGCCGCGCACGCAGGATCGGCATGTCGGCGAAGGCCGGATCGAGGGTCTCGATATGCGCGCTCTCGCAGATGAATCCGTTGTTCATCATCAGCAGGCTGTAGATCGCCTCCTGAACGCCGGTGGCGCCCAGGGAATGGCCGGTCAGCGACTTGGTGGCCGAGATCAGCGGGCACTCGTCTCCACGGCCGAACACCTCGCGGATCGCCTCGATCTCCTTGTCGTCGCCCACTGGCGTCGAGGTGGCGTGTGGGTTGATGTAGTCGATTCGCGCGCCCTTGAGCCCCTCGATCGCTTGACGCATGCAGCGCACGGCGCCCTCGCCGGAGGGGGCCACCATGTCGTGACCGTCCGAGGTGGCGCCGTAGCCGGCGATCTCGCCGTAAATCCGGGCGCCCCGCGCCTTGGCGTGCTCCAACTCCTCAAGGACCAGAACGCCGGCACCGCCCGCGATGACGAAGCCGTCGCGGTTGGCGTCGTAGGCTCGCGAGGCTCGGGACGGCGTGTCGTTGAACTTGGACGACATCGCGCCCATGGCGTCGAACAGCACCGAGAGGGTCCAGTCGAGATCCTCGCAGCCGCCCGCGAAGATGATGTCCTGCCGCCCGCCCTGGATGATCTCGGCCGCGTTGCCGATGCAATGGTTCGACGTCGCGCAAGCCGAGGAGATGGAGTAGTTCACTCCCCGGATCTTGAACCAGGTCGCAAGGGTCGCGGAAGCGGTCGACGACATCGCCTTCGGCACGGCGAACGGGCCGATCCGCTTCGGTCCCTTCTCGCGGGCGATGGCTGCGGCCTCGACGATCACCCGCGTCGAGGGTCCGCCCGAACCCATGATGATGCCGGTGCGCTCGTTGGAAATGTCGCCGGGCTCGAGCCCGGCATCCTGGATCGCCTGATCCATGGCCACGTGATTCCACGCGGTGCCGCCGCCGTGGAAGCGCATCGCCCGCCGATCCACGACACCCTCCGGATCGAGGGTCGGCGCCCCCGAGACTTGGCTGCGGAAGCCGTGCTCGGCGTAGCTGGTGTCGCGCGAGATGCCCGAACGGGCTTCGCGCAGGGAGGCGAGCACCTCCTGCGTGTTGTTGCCGATGGACGAGACGATACCCATCCCGGTGATGACGACGCGGCGCATGATGGTGACACTACCTCCGTCGCGGCCTCGGTCGCCCGGGCCGCGTCTCGGTCAGCTAAGGTGACGCGGACACAATCTCAACCGCCGAGACCGCCCGACGTTGCGGCTGCGCCGCGAACCGGACGCCCGACCGACGCGATTTCAGCTCTGGAACAGGCCGACCCGCATGTCCTGAACCTGGTAGACGCGCTCGCCGTCGGCCTCGAGCCAGCCGTCGCCGATGCCGAGGACCAGCTTGCCCTGGCGGACACGCTTCACGTCGACATTGTAGACGACCTTCTTCATCGACGGCAGAACCTGGCCGGCGAGCTTCACCTCGCCGACGCCGAGGGCGCGGCCGCGGCCCGGCGCGCCGAGCCAGCCGAGATGAAAGCCCAGCATCTGCCAGAGAGCGTCCAGGCCGAGGCAGCCCGGCATCACCGGGTCGCCCTGGAAATGGCAGGGGAAGAACCACAGGTCGGGCCGAATATCGAGTTCGGCCGTCACGTGGCCCTTGCCGTGGGCGCCGCCCTCGGCGGCGATGGACGTGATGCGGTCGAACATCAGCATCGGCGGCAGGGGCAGCTGCGCATTGCCCGGTCCGAAGAGTTCGCCACGCCCGCAGGCCAGAAGATCTTCGTAGGAATAGTGTGACCGGCGGTTCGCGCCCTGCGCGGGTGTGTCGGCGTCTGGCGGCATTGCGGTGGCTGTTTCCTCGGATGTGCGCGATCTTCGCGTCGCGGGCGACAATACTCGCCCCGTCGGCTGGCGCGCGGGTTAGCACGGGGCGCCGCGCCTTCAAAGCCTTCAACCGCCGTCCAGGCGGTCCGGCAACGCTCGGGTTGCGACCGCCCGACCACTTCAATATACTCAGGAGACGTCCGTTCCTTCAGGCCCCTCGTCGAGCGTTCAGTCCAGCGATGTCCGAACCGGTGCCATTCCAGGCCGTCTTCAACGGCCGGGTCCCCGCCCCCCAGCTGGAGGCCAACGGGACTCCGCGCCGCGGCTGCCCGCTCTCCGATCTGCGCGACCGCCTGCGTCGGGCGGGCCTGCGGCCGACCCGGCAGCGCCTGTCCCTGGGCTGGCTGCTCTTCGGCCGTGGCGACCGCCACCTCACCGCCGAGATGCTCTACGACGAGGCGATGCGCGCCAAGGTGCCGGTCTCCCTGGCAACGGTGTACAATACGCTTCACCAGTTCACCGAGGCCGGTCTGCTGCGCCAGCTCGCCCTCGACGGGTCGAAGGCCTATTTCGACACGAATCCCACCGAGCACCACCACTTCTACCTGGAGGACGAGAGCCAGGTGATCGACATGCCCGATTGCGGGATCACGGTCGATTCGCTCCCGGAGGCTCCCGAGGGCATGGAGATCGCCGGCGTCGAGGTGATCGTCCGCCTGCGGCGCAGTCGCCCGGCTGGCCGCCGCCAGAGCTGAACCGGCGCCGCCGCGTTCCAGCCGACACTCACGGTGAGGCCCGGTATCGTTCGGGCCTTTCTCGTTGTAGGGTTCGGTTCCTACTCCACGACCTCGTTGGGATAGACCCCCCAGAGGCGATTCTGCCGGATGTAGCCGTCGACGTCCCGCTTGTTCGGGAGCGCGACGATCAGGCGGCACCATGTTCCGGTGCAGCTCTTGACGCTGCCGATCACCCCCGTCTGGAGCTTGGCCTCGTCCTCGGAGCCGTCGTCGGCCTTCGCGCGGAGCGACACGGCCGCCTTCTCGGCGCCCTTGTCCGGACCGGCATTGACGATGGCGGTCCGGCGTCCGGACAGGAGCGAGTGCAGCACCCAGCCTTCGGTGCCTTCCGAATCGCGGATCCGGCGCCAAGTCTCGAACTCGCCCACGATCTCGACCGGCAGGCCGGCGCGCTGGAACACCCAGAGGGTGCGATGATCCTTGGAGGGCCCCTCGCGGAGGTTGACGCGATCGGTCTTCAGGCTCGCGTAGCGTGGCAGCGGCAGCTTGGTCACCGGCCCGACGCCCGCCTCGGGTCCTGCGGGCGCCGCCGCCCGGACGCCGGTCGCGAGGCCGAAGGCCAGCAGCGCCGCGACGGCGAAGCTGTGGCGTGACACGCGCATGGTCCTCTCCCTATCCGGACGTGGCTCTGGTGGGTGCCGGGCCTGTCGAAAGTCGGCCGGGTTCGGTAAGCGAGCCCGCTTCCGATTGTGTTCCGGCCCACCTCTGGTAGAGAGGCCGAAGGGTCGGAACAGGCTCCGCAACCGGTGCCCCGTGACCGATCCTGTCTGGCCGAGTTCGGTTAACGGACGCTTGCGGGAAGCGGTCCGGACGAGAGCCGCCGGGCGTGAGCCGCAAACAGGGCCGCAGGGCTGACGGGGAGAGAGACGTGTCGAAGCGCAAGCCGCTGGTGGTCGTGACGCGGCGCCTGCCGGATGCCGTCGAGACGCGGATGCGCGAGCTGTTCGACGTCCGGCTCAATTCTGAAGACGCGCCCCTCGCGCCGGACGCCCTGGCGGCGGCCCTCCGGGAGGCCGACGTCCTGGTTCCCACCGTCACGGACGAGATCGATGCCGGGCTGATCGCCCAGGTCGGCCCGAACCTGCGGCTGATCGCCAATTTCGGCAACGGCGTCGACCATATCGACGTGGCCGCGGCCCTGGAGCGCGGCATCACGGTCACCAACACGCCCGGCGTTCTGACCGAGGACACGGCCGACATGACGATGGCGCTGATCCTCGCGGTGGCGCGCCGGGTCACCGAGGGCGCGCGCATCATCCCGGACGACGAGTGGACCACCGGCTGGTCGCCGACCTGGATGCTCGGCCGGCGGATCACCGGCAAGCGCCTCGGCATCGTCGGCATGGGCCGGATCGGCCAGGCGCTCGCCAAGCGCGCCCGCGCCTTCGGACTGCAGGTTCACTACCATAACCGTCGGCGGGTGCCGGCGGCGATCGAGAGCGCGCTGGACGCGACCTACTGGGAATCCCTCGACCAGATGCTGGCGCGGGTCGATATCGTCTCGGTGAACTGCCCGCACACGCCCGCGACCTATCACCTGCTGTCCGCGCGGCGCCTGAAGCTGCTCAAGCCCGAAGCCATCGTGGTGAACACCGCCCGCGGCGAGGTGATCGACGAGAACGCCCTGGCGCGTCTCATCGAGGGCGGCGAGGTCTCGGCGGCCGGCCTCGACGTGTTCGAGCAGGAGCCCGCCGTCAGCCCGCGGCTGGTGAAGCTCGCCCGCCAGGGCAAGGTCGTCCTGCTGCCCCATATGGGCTCGGCGACCTACGAGAGCCGCATCGACATGGGCGAGAAGGTCATCATCAACATCAAGACCTTCATGGACGGCCACCGGCCGCCGGACCGCATCCTGCCCAGCATGCTCTGATCCGGGGGGCGTCCCGCTAAAGGGCGTCGCCCGCCGCGACCGGCTGCTTGGCGCCCTGCCCGCTCTGGAACAGGCGTTCGCTGGTGAGCTTCAGGAAGTAGAAGCCGAATTCCGGGTTCTGGTAATAGAGCTGCTTGACGTCGGAGTAGGACACGCACAGGGCGTGGCCGGCCTCGACGCAGACAAGTGAGGCGGTGCGGGCGTTGCCGGGCGACAGCAGGCCCAGCTCCCCAACGATCCCGCCCTTGCGCACCTCGATCCCGACTTCCGGGATCCGGAACAGCCCACTCTCGATGTAGTACATCTCGTTGGCGAGATCGCCTTTGCGGAACACCACCTCGCCGATACCGAACGGGCGCCGCGAGCCGAAGGGCCGCAACCACTCCAGCGACAGGTCGCCGTCGGCAGCGGTCTCCACGTCGCGGACGAGGCGCATCATCTGCCAGAGCCGGTAGGCGTTGAACGGCATCTGGATCAGCTCGGTCAACACGACCGGCATGCTGCCGATCAGGGTGCCGTATGTGATCACCGCGCAGCTCGCGCAGAGCGAGATGATCCGCAACGGGATCATCGTGCTCATGGCGGTCGCCGAAATGGTCAGCGCCGTCCCGAGGTAGCCGATCCCCTCGACCCAATCCATCGCCGCCCCCTGACGCGTGTCGCCCGGGGGATGCCTGTCTTGGTCCGATCGGGCAAGCGCGCCAGGCCTGTCCGCGCCGCGCGCGCTTCAGCCTGTGCCCGGGCGGATACGCTGCGCGGCCTTGTCCCCAACGACCGCAGCCACGGCTTCGGCGGCGCGGACGCCCTCCGCGTAGGCGCCGCCGACGGTGCCCCATTGCTCGCGGGACAGCGCCTCGCCGGCGAACCAGACCGTATCGGCGACCGACGCGCGGAGGGCCTGCCGTGCCGGCGCATGGCCGGGCGGCACCACCGCCCAGGAGCCGCGCGACCACCGGTCGTGACGCCACAGGCTGACCGCCGGAATCGTGAGGTCGCGCAGCCGCCCCACCCCGAAATGCTCGGTCAGGACCGCCCGGACATGGCGGCGCACGCCGTCCGCGCCCGAGCCTGCGGCATCGATCGCGGCGGCCTCGTGGAGATCGAGCTCGTAGTAGTGAAACGGCGTGCCGTCGATGCGTGTGAGCAGCCCGGGCGGCGCGCGCCGGCGGCCGTGGATCGCGGCCAGCCTGTCGCGGCCCCGGAACGGGCTCGACGGCCAGTGCAGCACCGCGTGCTCGTAGATCCCGGTGGTGAAGCCGTCGATGGCGGCGCGGACCGCGTTCGGGAGCGGCGGCGTGAAGACCGGCCCGTCCCGCAGGACCATCATCGGCACCGTCACGATCACGGCGCGGGCGACGTAGTCCACGCCGGTCGCGGTGGTCGCGCGGATCCGGCCGCCGGACCAGTCGATCCGTTCCACCGGGGTCGACAAAGCCACCGGCAATCCGTCGGCCAGCCGGGCGAGATAGCTGCCGTAGCCATCGGCCAGGAAATAATTGTCGCCGTATTCGAGGCTCGGGAAATCCTGAAGCGAAACCTCACCCAGCGGCCGGCCCGAGACGAGGCCGTGGACCTGCGCCACCCGCGAACCCCAGGGGCCGAGCCCGGGCGGCAGGGCGCTGCCGGCCGGCCGGTCGGGTCCGGGCTGCGCGGCGCCGCGGGTCATGGCGCGGTCCGCGCGGTCGAAGGCGCGGCCGTTGGCCCGGATCTCGTCGGCGCGGCCGGGCCTGCGCCCGACCCAGACATGGCTTTCCTGGGCGGCGCGGCGCAGCCGTTCGCCGCGTGTCCGACCCAACGCCACCAACGGATTGATCGGCCCGGCATGAAGCCAGTGGGCTCCGAGGTCGAGGGCGTGACCGCGCAGCATCACGGTCAGGGCGCGGCCGCCGACGCGATCCCGGGCCTCCAGCACGGCGACCGGCACACCCCGTGCCGCGAGGATCCGGGCGGCGCCGATCCCGGCGGCGCCGGCTCCGACGATCAGCACCTCCGGCGCCTCGGGCGGCGGCGCGAGGCGCGGCCTGAAGGTGGGCCGGACCGGCGGATCGACCCATCGGGAGTCGGGCGTCCGCGGCATCGAGACCTGACCTGTCGTGTCCTGCACGCGTGCTCCCCGCAGCCTGTCGTCCCTGCGACGGATCCCGGCCTTGCACCGGTCGTCGCCCCGCTCCACAACGCGCCTGCGCCGCTTTCGGCGCGGGCCGGAACCGTTGCCCGATGCTCGTCGAGTCCGCCGCGGCAGCGTTGCGCCAGACCTTCTCGCCGCCGCTCCGGGCGATCCTCTGGAAATCCCTCGGCCTGACGCTCGGGCTTCTGCTCCTCGTCTGGCTCGGCCTGACCCGGCTGGTCCAGGCGTTCCAGGCGAGCCATCACATCTCCGCCCAGTACCCGATCCTCGACAGCCTCGCCTACTACCTCGCGGGGTTCGGCCTCGTGGTGGTTCTCGCCTACCTGATGCCGGCCGTGTCGATCGTCGTCGCGGGGTTCTTCCTCGACGATGCCGCCGAGATCGTGGAGCGCACCGATTTTCCGAATGATCCCCCCGGACGCGCCATGCCGTTCGGGACCGCCATGCTGTACGCGGTCCGCTTCGCCGGTCTGACCCTGCTGGTGAACCTCGCGGCCTTGGTGATTTTCTTCGTCCCGGTGATCGGCATCGCGGCATTCTTCGCCGCCAACGCCTATCTGCTGGCGCGGGAATATTTCGAGATGGCGGCATCCCGGTTCCGGCCGCTCCCCGAGGCCGCCGCGATGCGCCGGACCTTCCCGGTCCGGACGCTCGGCGCCGGCTGCCTGATGGCGGCGCTGATGGTGGTCCCGATCCTCAACCTGCTGACGCCACTCTTCGGGATCGCCTTGATGGTCCACCTGCACAAACGGCTCAGCGGCCGTCCGCTGGTGACCGGCCCGCAGCGCTAGGCGCGTGGTCCGATCCGGGTTTCCCAGGCTTGAGACCACCGCGGATCGAACATGGGGCAGCCACGGGGTGGCGATGCGTCCAATCCCCGCTCTGGCCGACACGGACTTCGGCCGCTACCCTCGCGGTGACCCAGCCAGGCGTCCGGGGCGGAGAGCCGATCGATGAAGGCGCACGACGTGGCCGCGGACGTTCCTCCGCCGCCCGGCAAGGCTCCGTTTCTGCTGATCGGGCTCGTCGGAGCCGGCCTGCTGATCTGGGGCGCCTACGGCCATTGGCAGCGCGACGCGGCGGCGACCGCGACCCTGGAGCGGGTGAAGACCCTCGTGCCGCAGGTGCGCACCGTGGCGGCCGCGCGGGCAGAAGGTCCGCTCGATCTCACGCTGCCGGGGGAGATGCAGGCCTTCACCACAGCGGCGATCGCCGCCCGTGCCACCGGCTACATTGCCGAGCGCCGGGTCGACATCGGATCGCGGGTGAAGGCAGGGGATCTGCTTCTGCGCATCGCAGCCCCGGATCTGGACCAGCAGCTTGCCCAGGCTGAAGCACAGGTCGGCCAGCTGCGGGCGCAGCTTCTCCAGGCGCAGGCGCAGGTCGAGCAGGCCCGCGCCAACGTCAACCTCGCCAACCTGACGAACAACCGCACCACGACCCTCGCGGTCCAAGGCTGGGCGTCGCGGCAGAACGCCGACAACACCCAGGCCGGTGTTCTCGCCCAGGCCGCGACCCTCGCCGCCGCGGAGGCCGGCGTGAAGGTCGCCACGGCCAACATCAAGGCCCAGGAGGCCGTGGTCGATCGCCTGAAGGCGCTGACGGCGTTCGAGCGGGTCGTGGCGCCGTTCGACGGCGTCGTCACGGTCCGCAACGTCGACACCGGTGACCTCGTCCGGGCCGACAACGGCGGCACACCGCTCCTGAGCCTGGATCAGGACAGCACCCTGCGCATCACCGTGAACGTGCCGCAAAATGATGCCGCCGGCATCAAGCCGGGCGTTCAGGCGTCCATCACCGTCCCGCAGATCCCGGGGCGGAGCTTCGAAGGATTCGTGGAGCGCAGCTCGGTCGCGCTGAATGCCGCGTCGCGGACGCTGACCACGCAGGTCGACGTGCCCAATCCCGACCGCGCGCTGCGGGCCGGGCTCTACGCCTACGTCACCCTCAAGATTCCCCGCACCGAGCCGGGCGTGACGATCCCCGCCGAGGCGACGGTGTTCAACAGCAGCGGCCTGCAGGTCGCGACCTTGGGCGACGACGACCGGGTGACCTGGCGGACCATCCGGATCAGGCGCGATCTCGGGCGCACGCTGGAGCTGGATTCCGGCCTGCCCGCCGACAGCCGCATCATCTACAGCCCGGCCCCGGACCTGCGCGATGGCCAGTCGGTCGAACCGCTGAAGCCCCCGCAGACGGACGCGCCGCTCCGTTCGGCGCAGCGGTGAGCGCACCGGAAACGCTCCGGTTCAGCCGCCCCGTTTCGATCACGGAGGTCACCGCCGTCATCCGTCGCTCGGACGGAGACGTCCGGGCGTTCGCCCGAGACGGGCGATCAACGTCCCTCGCGGCACGCCGTCCCGGCTGAGGGGCGGCGCACCATTTCGGCGTGTCGGTGCTCGGACCGCGGCTACTCCGCCGCGTCGAGGCGCGGGCGCTCCACGTGGCTGCGCTCGGCCTTGACCAGCTCGGCGGTACGGAACGCCACTTCCAGAGCCTGCTCCGCATTGAGGCGCGGATCGCAGTAGGTGTGGTAGCGGTCCTGCAGGTCGTCGGCCGTCAGCGCCCGGGCGCCGCCGGTGCATTCGGTGACGTCCTTGCCGGTCATCTCCAGGTGGATGCCGCCCGCGATGGTGCCCTCGGCCCGGTGCACGCCGAAGAACCCCTCGATCTCCTGCATCACCCGCTCGAACGGCCGGGTCTTGTAGCGGCCCGCCGCGACGGTGTTGCCGTGCATCGGGTCGCAGATCCACACGACCTTGCGTCCCTCCCGCTCGACGGCGCGGACCAGGCCCGGCAGGTGCTCGCCGACCTTCTCGGCGCCGAAGCGGCAGATCAGGCTGAGGCGCCCGGGCTCGTTCTCCGGGTTCAGCAGGTCGATCAGCCGGATCAGCCCCTCCGCCTTCATCGACGGGCCGCACTTGAGGCCGATCGGGTTCTTGATGCCGCGGGCGTATTCCACGTGGGCGTGGTCCGGCTGCCGGGTCCGGTCGCCGATCCACAGCATGTGGCCGGAGGTCGCGTACCAGTCCCCAGTGGTCGAGTCGACGCGGGTCAGCGCTTCCTCGTAGCCGAGCAGCAGGGCCTCGTGGCTGGTGTAGAAGTCCGTCGTCCGCACCTCCGGATGGGTCTCCGGGTTGATTCCGATCGCGCGCATGAAGTCGAGCGCGTCGGTCATGCGGCCGGCGACGTCCTGGTAGCGGGAGGATTGCGGCGAATCCTTCACGAAGCCCAGCATCCAGCGATGGGCGTTCTCCAGGTTGGCGTAGCCACCGGTCGCGAAGGCGCGCAGCAGGTTCAGCGTCGCGGCCGATTGCCGGTAGGCCTCGAGCTGGCGGCGCGGGTCCGGGATCCGCGAGTCCTCGGTGAAGCCGATGCCGTTGATGATGTCGCCCCGGTAGCTCGGCAGGCTCACGCCCTCGAGGGTTTCGGTCGGCGAGGAGCGCGGCTTGGCGAACTGCCCGGCGATGCGCCCGACCTTCACCACCGGCGATCCGCCCGCGAAGGTCAGCACCATCGCCATCTGCAGGAACACCCGGAAGAAGTCGCGGATGTTGTCGGCGGAATGCTCGTCGAAGCTCTCGGCGCAGTCGCCACCCTGAAGCAGGAAGGCTTCACCCGCCGCGACACGCCCGAGCGCCGTCTTCAGCTTGCGCGCCTCACCGGCGAAAACCAGCGGCGGAAAGCTCGCGATCTGCGACTCGACGGCACCCAGGGCGGCTGAGTCCGGATAGGTGGGAACCTGCTCGATCGGCAGGTGTCTCCAGCTCTTCGGTGTCCAACGCTCGCCCATGGTCCCTCTCCGCGCACCTCTTCGTGCGATCGCGCCTCGTGCGCGAAGCCCGGGCTTATAGAGAGGTTTCCGCGGACTTGCGAGTGCCGGAAACCATGGGCAGGCAGGCCCCGGGCTCAGGCCTCGCCGTCCTCCACCTCGATCCCGTGCTCGGCGAGAATCCAGAAGATCGCCTCCAGATCCTCCGCGGAGACGTCCCGGGGGGCAGGGCCTCCTCCAGATCGTCGTAGGTCAGGCAGCGGCTGCGCTGCGCCTCGGCCTTGGCGAGCAGGCGGTCGATGGCTTGGCGGATGTCGGGCGGGAGGGCCTCGTGGCTCGGCGGCCGGTGGAAGGCCGGCCGCAGGGCGTCGGCCAGAAGGCCGTCGATAACCGCCTGCCGCCGCGCGTGCGCGTCATCCTCGCGTCGTCCCTTGCCTGCGCCCTGTTTGCCCATGCCCCTGATATGGCTCGGTCCGGCACCGCGTCGAGGCCCCCGCCCTCCGGGAGTCGCTAGCCGACGCCGACCGGATGCTTGGTCACCTCCGGAACGCGCATCGTCACGAGCTCCTCCGCGGCGGTGGGATGGACCGCGATGGTGCGGTCGAAATCGGCCTTCGTGGCGCCCATGGTCACCGCGATCCCCACCGCCTGGATCACCTCACCGGCATCGTGGCCGACGATGTGGACGCCCACGACCCGGTCGCTGGCGCAGTCGACCAGCACCTTCATGAGGATGCGCGCGTCACGCCCGGAGAGGGTCGCCTTCATCGGCCGGAAGCGCGCCTTGTAGACGTCGATCTTGCCGAAGATCGCGCGGGCGGACGCCTCGTTGTGACCGACGACGCCGATCTCGGGGGTCGAGAAGACCGCCGTGGGGATCAGCCGGTGGTCGACGCAGGAGGGCTTCCCACCGAAGACCGTGTCGGCGAAGGCGTGGCCCTCGCGGATCGCCACAGGTGTCAGGTTGGCCCGATTGGTGACGTCCCCCACCGCGTAGATCGACGGGACCTTGGTCTGGGAGTAGGCGTCCACCGGGATCGCCCCGGCAGGATCCGTCTCGATGCCGACCCGGTCGAGGCCGAGCCCGTCGACATTCGGCCGCCGGCCTGTGGCGACGAGCACTTGGTCCACCAGAATGTCGCTGCCGTCGTCGAGCCGCGCGCAGAGGCCGCCATCCCGCTGCTCGATGTGGATCAAGGTGCGTCCGAGCCGCAGATCCATTCGATGGCCGTAGGCCTCCGCGAGGGCGTCCCGAACCTCGTCGTCGAATCCGCGCAGCAGCCTGTCGCCTCGGTGCAGCAGGGTCGTCCGGCTGCCCAGCGCCGCGAACACGCCGGCGAACTCCACCGCGATGTAGCCGCCGCCGATCACCAGAATGCGCTCCGGGAGGCTTTCCAGCTCGAACACCTCGTTGGAGGTGATCGCCAGGGCGATTCCCGGCACGGCCGGCTCCTTCACCGGATGCGCGCCGACCGCCACCAGGATCCGCTCGGCGCGGATCGTGCGCCCGGATGACACCAGCCGGACGGTATGGGGATCCTCGATCACCGCCCGCTCGGGGAGGATCTCCACGCCGGCGCGGATCAGGTTGGCGTCGTAGATGCCCTCGAGCCGCGTCACCTCGGCGTCGCGGCGGCGCTTGAGGGTGGCCCAGTCGAAGCGGGGCTTGTCCACCGTCCAGCCGAAGCCGGCGGCATCCTCGAAATCGTCGGCGAAGCGGCCGGCATAGACCATCAGCTTCTTCGGGACGCAGCCGCGGATCACGCAGGTTCCACCGACCCGGTACTCCTCGGCCAGCATCACGCGCGCGCCGTATCCGGCCGCGATCCGCGCCGCGCGGACGCCACCGGAGCCGCCGCCGATGACGAAGAGGTCAGCATCAAACGCGCTCATGCGGGACCGTCCATCTCGGATCTCTCGATCGCGCCGGCCCGTGACGCCGCGCGCATCCAGGTGATGGCAGCGCCCAGCCCCGCCGTCCACCATGCGGCCCAGCCGTTATGCTCGACGAAGGCGATCGCCGCCGCGCAGGCGACGAGGCCGAGGGCCGTGGCGCGGTCCGGTGCCGGCAGGCCGGCGATCCGGGCGAGCGTCAGCATCAGGGCGAGCGCGGCGAGGATCGCGCCGGGCAGGCCCAGCTCGGCCCAGACCTGAAGGAAGCTGTTGTGCGGGTGTCCGACGCCGAGGAGGATCCGCATTTCGGCCGGCACCGCCTGCGCGACCGGCGTCTCGGCGAAGCGCGCGCTGGTGCCGTAGCCGGCGCCCCGCCAGGGGTCGGACGCGACCGCCGCGCCGAAGCTGCGGGCGATGGCGACGCGGGCGCGGGAGGAGGACTGGACGAGGCGTTCGTGGGCGGCCTCCGGCATCGCGCGGGCGAGGAGATCGCCCTCCACGGGGGCGAGCGCCACGGCGAGGCCGAGACCGAGTCCGGCGAGGCCGAGACCGGCCCGAACCGGAAGCAGTCGCGCTGCGGCGGCCATCGCGGCGCCGGCGAGGAGGCCGAGCTGGGCGGCGCCACTGATCGAGCGCATCACGCCGAGGGCCGCGGCGGCGAGGGTTGCGGCAGCCGAGCCCCGGCGCGGCGGCGCCAGAGAAGCAGCGCCAGCGGGCCGGCCACGAGATCGAGGGTCAGGGCGGGGCGGTTATGCACGAAGGCCGCGACGCGGTGGCCGAGCGCCCGCGACAGGGCGAGGTCCGAGGCGAGGTCCGCCGCAATCAGAAGCCCTGCGATACCGACCGCGACGGCTCCGAGCCGGGGCGCGAAGGCGGGGATCCGGCCGGGCGCGAGGCACGCCAGGAGGTAGGCGGCGACCAAAGTCGGCAGGAATTCGCCGAGCGCCCGGAGCGACGCGGCCGGGAACGGGCTCCAGGTCAGAGAGACGAGAGCCCATGCCAGGAAGGCGAGGACCGCGCCCGCGAGCGGCGTCGCCAGGGGTGCCAGGAGGCGATGACGCAGCGCCCTGGCATCCGCCTCGGCCCATCGCCCGGCCAGGAAGGCGAGCGCTGCCAGCCCGACGACCACCGGGCTCGACCGGTTGGCGAGGACCATGGCGACCGGCATCACGGCCAGGAGGACGCCCCCGCCGCGTAGAAGCGGCCGGCGGCGGTCGGGGGCAGGCTCACGGCGATCCGCTCCGGCGAGCGGCGGCGCTCACTGCATCTGGTGCCCGCGCTTGCCCATCTCGGCGCGGACCCTGACCATGACGTATTCCGACACGTCCTGCGTCCAGTCCTGCATCTCCTGCACCATCTCGTCGAGCAGCTGCGGCTGCGCCTCGACGTAGTGCTTGCCGGCCGGCGAGCGGAAGAAGGTCGCGATCTCCTTCAGCTCGGCCTCCGAGAATTTCGACGCGTAGGTGCGCGCCGCGATGTCGATCATGCGCTGCTTCTGGAGTTCCATCTCCGGCTGCAGCGAGGTCAGGACCTCCTCAAGATCCTTGGCGAGTTCCGGCCGGGTGACCGTCTGCTTGCGGATCTGGTCGGCGAAGGCGGGCAGCACGGAATCGAACGAGCGGGCAATGCCGGAGCTCAGCATCACCTCCCGAGCCAGGGCGAGGTGGCTCGGCGAGTAGGTCGGTGCCGCCG
This sequence comes from Methylobacterium phyllosphaerae, assembly GCA_050632685.1. Classification (GTDB taxonomy): domain Bacteria; phylum Pseudomonadota; class Alphaproteobacteria; order Rhizobiales; family Beijerinckiaceae; genus Methylobacterium; species Methylobacterium phyllosphaerae_A. The sequence goes on along the minus strand of JBOEFT010000001.1, from coordinate 2,810,273 downwards.
GGGTATTGGCCGCCGGCGTGTTCGCGGCCGGTGTGCCGCTCGGCTGGGCCGCCGGCTTGGCCTGCGCGGTCTTGTGAGGCTGCGCGACGGCTGCGTGTGGGAGCGCCAGGAGTGCGAGGCCGAGCGCGGCGGTGAGGCGTCGGGACATGCGGGACCTTCTTGCGAGGATGACCTGCGGTTTCGGGCGGCGTGTCAGGCGAGACTGCCGAGAACGGTGACTTCGGCCTGCCCGTCCCGCGCCGCGGCCAGGATCGCGGCATCGGCGATGCCGAGGAACAGGCCGTGCTCGACGACCCCTGGAACGGACCAGAGCGCGGCGCCGAGGGCTTCCGGATCAGGTATCGCGCCGAGATGGGCGTCGAGGATGTAATGGCCACCGTCGGTGACCAGGGGCTTGCCATCCGGCAGCCCGCGCAGCCGGACCGCCCCGGCACAGCCCGCGTCGGCGATCGCCGCCTCGACGGCAAGCTGCGTGGCATTGAGGCCGAACGGGTTCACCTCGATCGGCAGCGGGAAAGCGCCGAGCCGCGCCACGTGCTTGGCCGCGTCGGCGATCACCACCATGCGGTGGCTCGCGCAGGCCACGATCTTCTCCCGCAGGAGCGCCGCGCCGCCGCCCTTGATCAGCCGTAGCCGGTCGTCGACCTCGTCGGCGCCATCGATGGTCAGGTCGAGTTCGGGCTGCGTGTCGAGGGTCGCGAGGCGGATGCCCAGTGTCTCGGCCTGCACGCGGGTCGCCTCGGACGTCGGCACGCCGATGATGTCGAGTCCCGCCCGCACCCGCTCCCCGAGGAGCGCCACGAAGGCGGCCGCCGTCGAGCCGGTACCGAGGCCCAGGCGCATCCCCGACTCGACGAGATCAAGGGCTCGGGCGGCCGCCGCCCGCCGCAGATCCGGCCCGCTCACCGGGAGTGCGCCCGGTCAACGAGTAGGAGCGAGGGGTCGCGCGTCATGGGCAGCCGGTCTTTCAATGTGTCCGGGCGGCCCCTAGCACGGGACCGGCCCGATCGGAACGCCCGCTCGCACCGACGCGGCTGCGTCACGGGCGGCTGCCCTGCGTCGGCGTGGCGCTGGCCCCGGCTCGGCCGGGGGCCGGTCCGGTCAGAGGCGCGTCGGACGTGCCCTCGGTGCCAGGCTTGCCCTGCTGCGTGCAGACAACCTGTTCCTTCTTCACCAGCACGAAGCAGATGCTCATCTCGCCGGTCCGGTAGTTCACCCGGAAGACGCCGGCCTCGCGGGTGTGGCGGCTGGCCACCAGCCCGTATTCCGACGGCGTCTGCGGCCCGGCGCCCTCGCCGGCCCCGAAACAGACCGTCTGGCCGATGCCCCCCGCGGATTCCTGAAGCCCGTACTGGCAGGAGGTCACCTCGCCGGTCACCTTGTCGACCCGGTACATCCGGTTCAGGTCGGTCTGCGGAGCGGGTACGAACTCGAAGGAGGTCGCGGCCGCCGGCAGGGCTTGGAGCGCGGCGCAGACGGCCAGGAGGGGCAGAGACGGTTTCATCGCGGATCCCGGGGCTGGTACGCGCTGCGTTTCGCTGTGCTTTCGGGCGAGTCTGGGGCGTCCGATGAGACGATCCGCCCATCCGTGGCCGCCCGACCGCCGGCTTGCTCTCACAAAGCTGCACCGCTAGCGAGGCTTCGCTCGGCCGATCCCGGCCAGCACGGAGCCCCTCGCCCCATGTTCACCGAACCGACGACCCTGCCGCCGATCGCCGTGTTCGACCTCGACGGAACGCTCGCGGAGACAGCGGGCGACCTCATCGGCACGCTCAACGCGCTGATGCGGCGGGAGGGTCTTGCCGAACTGCCCCTCTCCAGGGCGCGCGGCCTGATCGGCGCAGGCGCTCGGGCTCTAATCCGACGGGGATCTCGAGGCCGAGGGCCGGCCGCTGTCCCCGGCTGACCACGACCGCCTGTTCGATGCCTTCATCGCCCATTACGGCGAACACCTCGCCGATACGTCCCACCTCTTCCCGGGGGTGGTCGAGGCCCTCGACGCCCTCGAGGCGGAGGGGTTCATGCTCGCGGTCTGCACCAACAAGTTCGAGGGGCAGTCGGTGGAGCTGCTGCGCCTCCTCGGGATCGGTCACCGCTTTGCCGCGATCTGCGGGCGTGACACCTTCCCTCAGTTCAAGCCCGACCCGCGCCACCTCACCGGCACGATCGCGCGGGCCGGGGGCGATCCGGCCCGCGCCGTCATGGTCGGCGATCTCGCGGACCGATATCGATACCGCCAAGGCCGCCGGCATCCCTGTGGTGGCCGTGACCTTCGGCTACACCGATCGACCGGTCGTCGAACTCGGACCCGACCGGGTGATTGAACACTTCTCGCAGCTCGCCGACGCCGTGGGTGCGCTGATCCCGGTCACGGCGGTCTGACCGGTCAGCGCAGCCAGGTCCGAAGGCGCGCCACCGCCTCCCGGCACTCGGTCTCCGATCCTGCGAACGAGAACCGGACGTGGTGGTGGCCGACGTCCGGGTCGAAATCGAGGCCCGGCGTCGCCGCGACGTGCGCCTCATCGAGCATCCGCCGACAGAAATCCGAGGCGTCGTTGGTCAGGTTCGACACGTCGGCGTAGAGATAGAAGGCGCCGTCGGCGGGGTGGACACGGCCGAGGCCGAGCCCCGGCAGGGCGTCGAGCAGGATCGCGCGATTGCGCGCGTAGCCGTCGCGGACGGCGTCGAGTTCGTCCGTGGCATCGAAGGCCGCCAAGGCGCCGACCTGCGAGAGGTAGGGCGCCGAGATGTAGAGGTTCTGCGCCAGCCGCTCGATCGGCCGGACGAGCACCTCCGGCACGACCATCCAGCCGACGCGCCAGCCCGTCATGCAATGGTACTTCGAGAACGAGTTGATCACGACGGCGTCGGGGTCGAAGCGAAGGGCCGTGACAGTGGGCGCGCCGTAGCTGAGGCCGTGATAGATCTCGTCCGAGATCAGCGGCAGGCCGAGGCCGCGGGCCGCCCCGCAGAGGTCTCGGAGGGCGAGCTCGGTGATGACCGTGCCGGAGGGGTTGGCCGGGCTCATCACCAGGCCTCCCGCGACCGCGTCGCGCGCGTGGGTCTCGCGCAGCAGCGCGGCGGTCGGTGCGAACCGGTCCTCGGCGCGCAGCACCATGGGGGCCGGCACGAGGTCGAGGGCGGCCAGGATGCTGCGATAGGCCGGGTAGCCGGGCTGCGGCACGGCGACCCGGGCGCCGGCATCGAACAGGCTCATGAAGGCGAGGACGAAGCCGGCCGAGGATCCGGTGGTGATCACCACCCGCTCCGGACTCACCGCGACGCCGTGCCGCTCCGCGTAGTCCCGGGCGATGCGGGCGCGGAGCGAGGGCAGTCCGAGGGCCTCGGTGTAGGGAACCCGTCCGGTGGCGAGCGCCGCCTGCGCGGCCGCGATCACGGCCCGGGGCGCCGGCGCCGAGGGCTGTCCGACCTCCATCCGTACCACGTCGTCGCCGGCCCGCGCCTTGGCGGCGGCGGCCGCCATCACATCCATGGCGAGGAACGGCTGGACGGCGGCGGCCCGCCGGGAGATCGGGGTCATGGGATCCTTCTCAGCGCTGTGCGCGGCACGGCGGCCGTCATCCGACGCGCCGGGGTAGCCCCTCGCGGCCTGCGCCTCAACCGGACGCCGGGGCCCGGTTGCAGACCCGGCGCACGAGGCGATTCGCCTGCGACGCCGAGGATTTGACCGGACGCCGCGAAAACGCCTAACCCAACTCCTAACGCTCGCGCCAAGCGCGGGCCGGCCTGCCGCGCAAGCGAGGATCCATGCCCTTCATCCGCCCCCTGCCCGCGCTGGTCCTGGCGCTCGGCCTCGTCGCAATCCCTGCGCTGGCGCAGAACGCCGCGCCGCCCGCCGCGCCGTTCACGGACGCCCAGCGTGCCGGCATCGAGGCGATCGTCAAGGACTACCTCGTCAAGCATCCCGAGGTGCTTCAGGAGGCGCTGGCCGAGGCCGAGAAGCAGCAGGCGGAGACGCAGCGCCTCGCCCAGTCTGCCGCCCTCAAGGAGTCGCGGGAGGCGCTCCTCAACGGACCGCATGATGTCGTGGCCGGCAATCCCTCGGGCGACGTCACGATGGTCGAGTTCTTCGACTATAACTGCGGCTACTGCCGGAAGGCGCTCGGCGACGTCCAGGCGCTGATCAAGTCCGACCCGAAGCTGCGCGTGGTGATCAAGGATTTCCCGGTTCTCGGTCCGGAATCGCTGGAGGCCAGCCAGGTCGCCGTCGCGGTGCGCCAGCAGCTCAAGGGCGACAAGCTGTTCGAATTCCACCAGAAGCTCCTTGAGACCAAGGGCCGTGTGAACGGCGCCCGGGCCATCCAGGTCGCCAAGGATCTCGGCGTCGACACCGCCAAGCTGCAGAAGGACATGGCCTCCCCGAGGTGAAGGCTGCCCTGAGCGAGAACCGGGGTCTCGGCGACCGGCTCGGCCTGTCGGGCACCCCGGCCTTCATCATCGGCGACGAGGTGATCCCCGGCGCGGTCGGCGTCGAGCCGATGCGCAAGACCATCGCCGACGTGCGCCAGTGCGGCCACGCCTCCTGCTGAGCTGACGGATCGCGCCGTTGGACCTCGAAGGCGCCCGCGCAGCCTTGTCGCGCCGGGCCGCCTTCGTCTAAGAGCCGCCAGCCGCAGGGCCGCGGTCGAGGTCCAGGGCCAGAGCCGGATGGACGCACCGATGCGCCGCGAGACGAAGTAGGCCGGATGCCAAAGAACGACGCCATCGATCCCGAACTCGTCCGGGAACTTGCCAACCTCGTCACCGAGACCGGCCTGTCCGAGATCGAGGTCGAGAAGGGTGACCTGCGCATCCGCGTCGCGCGGCGGCTCGAACCCGTGAGCGTCCAGGTTGCGGCGCCCGCGCCGCTCGCCGTCGCGGCCCCGCTGCCCGCACCGGCGGCGCCCGCGGCCCTCGCCCCGGCGGAGCCGCCACGCGTGCAGCCCGGGACCGTCCCTTCGCCGATGGTCGGGACCGCCTATCTCCGGCCGTCGCCTGATGCCAAGGCCTTCGTGGATGTCGGTTCGCGAGTCGAGGTCGGCGACAAGCTCCTCCTCATCGAGGCGATGAAGACCTTCAACGAGATCGTCGCGCCCCGCGCCGGCACGATCAGCGCCATCTTCGTCGAGGACGGTCAGCCGGTCGAGTTCGGCGAGGCTCTCCTCGTCATCACCTAGGACGTCCGCCGGGCCGCTCGCCGATCCTTCCTGGACGACACCGCAACACAAGAGGATAGAGCATCCTGCGCGGTCCTGGATCGCCAGGACGCCCTAACGGGTCCGATGTTCGACAAGATCCTGATCGCGAACCGCGGCGAGATCGCCCTGCGCATCCTGCGGGCGGCGAAGGAACTCGGGATCGCCACGGTGGCGGTCCATTCCACCGCCGACGCGGATGCCATGCATGTGCGGCTCGCCGACGAGAGCGTCTGCATCGGGCCGCCGGCCGCCCGCGACAGCTACCTCAACATCCCGTCGATCATCGCGGCCTGCGAGATCACAGGGGCGGATGCGGTCCATCCCGGCTACGGCTTCCTGTCGGAGAATGCCCGCTTCGCCGAGGTGCTGGCGCATCACCAGATCGGGTTCATCGGCCCGAAGGCGCAACACATCCGCACCATGGGCGACAAGATCGAGGCGAAGCGCACGGCGCTGAAGCTCGGCATCCCCTGCGTGCCGGGCTCCGAGGGCGGGGTCGAGGATCCCCACGAGGCCAAGCGCATTGCCGCCGAGATCGGCTATCCGGTCCTGGTCAAAGCTGCGGCGGGCGGCGGCGGCCGCGGCATGAAGGTCGCGCGCACCGAGGCGGATCTCGAGCAGGCGATCGGCATGGCCCGCTCCGAGGCCAAGGCCGCCTTCGGCGACGACGCGGTCTATCTGGAGAAGTATCTGGAGAAGCCGCGCCACATCGAGGTGCAGGTGCTGGGCGACGGGCGCGGCGGCGCCGTGCATCTCGCCGAGCGCGACTGCTCTCTGCAGCGCCGCCATCAGAAGGTCTGGGAGGAAGGCGGCTCGCCCGCGCTCAACGAATCGATGCGCGCCGAGATCGGCGGCATCTGCGCCAACGCCATGAAGGAACTGGGCTATCTCGGTGCCGGCACCGTCGAGTTCCTTTACGAGGACGGGCGGTTCTACTTCATCGAGATGAACACCCGGATCCAGGTCGAGCATCCCGTGACCGAGATGATCACCGGGATCGACCTCGTGATCGAACAGATCCAGGTCGCCTCGGGCGGCCTCTCTCCGTGAGCCAAGCCGACATCAAGGTCGAAGGTCACGCCATCGAGTGCCGGATCAACGCCGAGCATCCGGAGACATTCCGGCCGTCGCCCGGTGAGATCACCCATTACCACACGCCCGGCGGCCTCGGCGTCCGGGTCGATTCGGCGGCTTTCCAGGGTTACCGGATCCCGCCGCACTACGATTCGCTGATCGGCAAGCTGATCGTGCACGGCCGCACCCGCAACGAGTGCCTCATGCGCCTGCGGCGCGCCCTGGACGAGTTCGTCATCGACGGCATCGACACGACGCTGCCGCTGTTCCGCACGCTGGTCCGCAACCCGGACGTGCAGAACGGCCTTTACGACATCCACTGGCTGGAGCATTTCCTGGAAGACGGCGGCATGAAGGCCTGACCGGGACCGGACAAGCCCGCGGCGAGCGGCGGCAGGGGCGGGATCTGGTGTTCGCGCCGGCCGCGCGCGACACTCACGGCATGGACGATTCCGCCCGCGTGGACATCACCCCCGAGATCCTGCTGAAGGCCTACGCGGCGGGGATCTTCCCGATGGCGGAGGACGCCCACGACCCGACCCTCTACTGGGTCGAGCCCAGGCGCGCGGCGTCCTGCCCTCGATACCTTCCGCGTGCCCCGGCGCCTCGCCCGGACGGTGCGCTCCGATCAGTTCACGGTCCGCTGCGATACGGATTTCGACGGCGTGATCAACGGTTGCGCCGCACCGCGCCGGGACAGCGAGCGCACCTGGATCAGCGGGCGCATCCGCGAACTCTACGGTGCTCTGTTCGACCTCGGCCATGTCCATACCGTAGAGGTCTTCGCAGGTCCCGACGGCCGGCTCGTCGGTGGACTTTACGGCGTCTCCCTGGGCGCAGTTTTTTTCGGCGAGAGCATGTTCCACGAGGTGCGCGACGCTTCGAAGGTCGCCCTCGTTCACCTGATGGGCCGTCTGCGCGCGGGGCGGTATCGACTCGCCGATACGCAGTTCGTGACCGAGCACTTGGCGCAGTTCGGTGCCGAGGAGTTGCCGCGGCACGTTTACAAGCGGCGGCTCGCCGAGGCCCTCGATCAGGCCGCCGACTGGAACGTCTGGCCCGGCGACGGGTCGGTGCCGGGCGCGCGGGTCTTGGAGGCTCTGGGACTGGAAGAGCCCGCCTAGGGCTCCGACGCAGTCCCTTCGTCGAGGCCGGTCCGCTCAGCGCCGCCGGCGGTGGCGGTATCCGGTGGAGAAGGACGCGTAGTGGCGGCCGCGCGCGACCGGTAGCGTCGGCGGCGGCTGCCGGTGGCCTCGGCCGTTTCCTCCACCTGTGGGATCGGCTCGGCCATGGCGGCGGCCGGGGTGGCCGCCGTGCTGACGGAGGTGTCGGCCGACGCGTAACCGCCCGCCACGTTCTTGGCCGCGGGGCCGAACATCGCGAGGCACTGATTGTAGGCGAGATCGTTCTTCAGGCGCTCGCATTCGCCGATGGAGCGCGGCGTGCCCTGCGCCAGGGCCGGCAGCGGCGCGAGCAGCACGACGAGGACAGCCAAGGGCTTGAGGCGTATGGACGGGGGATGCACGGAGCGGGATCTCGAACGGCGATCGGCAGGCTTGTGATCCCCGAGTGCGGCGAAATCGAGGGTCGGCGTCACCGATCCGGCCGCTCCATCCATCGGATCAGCGGCATCAGCGGGAAGATCCAGGCGATCCCGAGGATCGAGTAGATCACCGCCTGCACCGCCGCCGGGGTCTCGGCGATCCGGCTATCGGCCAGGGCCATCGCCAGGGGGCCGTACAGGCAGACGAAGGCCAGGATTGCGAGGGTGCCGATCAGGGTTCGGGTGCGGCGGCGCATTGCGGTATCCCTGGCCAAGCGGCTGGCGCCGCGGGCGCCGACTACCGTCCCGGCATCCCGTTGGCAACGCGCCCGCTGACGCGGGCTGCGGCGCCGGCGCCGTTGATGGGCCGGCGCACATCCCCTAACCCAGGCACGGCGCCGGCGCTTGCCGGCATCCGCGGAAGGGACGGGCATGGACAGGGGCGTCGCGGGAGACCGGCGGTCGGGGGCAGTGCGGACTTGGCTCTACGTGGTCGCGGCTCTGGTGGTCGCCATGGTGGCGGTCGGCGGCGCGACCCGGCTGACCGGGTCGGGCCTGTCGATCACCGAGTGGCGTCCCGTCACGGGAGCGATCCCGCCGCTCTCCGAATCCGACTGGGCAGCCGAGTTCGCCAAGTACAAGGACACGCCGCAATACAGCATTCTCAATCAGGGGATGGGCCTGTCCGCCTTCAAGGTGCTGTACGGATGGGAATGGGGGCATCGCCTGCTCGGCCGGCTGATCGGCCTCGTGTTCTTCCTGCCGCTGATCGTGTTCTGGTGGCAGGGCCGGATCAGCCGCCGGCTCGGTTTCGGTCTGCTCGGCCTCGGCGTGCTCGGCGGCCTCCAGGGCGCCATCGGCTGGATCATGGTTGCTTCGGGTCTTCAACCCGGCATGACCGCGGTGGCGCCGCTCAAGCTCGCCCTGCACCTCACCACCGCGAGCCTGATCCTGGCCGGCCTCGTCTGGCTGGCCGCGGGCGAGCGACGCGGAGAGCCGGCGCCCGTCACGCCGCGCCTGCGCGCGACGGCCATGGTCCTTCCGATCCTGGTGCTGGTCCAGATCTTTCTCGGCGGCCTCGTCGCCGGCTCCCATGCCGGCCTCGTCTACAACACGTGGCCGACCATGGACGGCACTTTCGTCCCGCCACTCGATAGCCTGTTCGCCATCCGGCCCTGGATCGAGAACTTCGTCGACAATCACGCCCTGGTTCAGTTCGATCACCGGGTCACGGCTTATCTCGTGATCGGTGTGGCGATCCTGCACGCCGTCGACGCGCGCCTGACCGGACCGTCGAGCGCGGCCGGACGGGCCGCCGGTATCCTGACACTGGCCTTCGCACAGGTGGCACTTGGGATCGCGACGCTGCTCCTCGCCGTTCCCCTCTGGGCGGCGTTGGCACATCAGGTGCTTGCGATGGCCGTGCTGACGATGGCGACGGTGCACGCCCGGCTGAGCCGTGGATCACGGCTCATGCAGCCGGTCGCGACGGGAGTAGCTGTCGGATTCGAAGGGCTGGCGGGCGGTTCGATATAGCCAATCGTGCAGTGCGGCTGTTTCGCTGCACCGCACGAGATCTTCACCGCGTCGACAGGAACTTTGGGATAACTCCCCCTCCGCAATTTGCACAGGGAACGACAAAGACTTCTCAAGCTTTATGCTGCACGCACTTGCAGGAGGCTTCAAGATGTCTCTCGCGGAAGATGGTAGGCCGCTCTCCCTGACCTGGCACTATACGCCGCGGGAGATCATGGCGGATGGCGTGGTCCACGGCCTCGGCGTGGTGCTCGGCCTTGCCGGTGCGGTCGCTCTGGTGGCGACGGCCGTGACGGCGCATCTCGGTTTCGGTGAGCGCGCGGCGGTCGTCGTGTATGCCACGGCCCTGGTCCTAATGCTCGGTGTATCCGCGCTCTACAACCTCTATCCGGTCAGTCCCCGTAAGTGGCTGCTCCGCCGCGCCGATCACGCCCTGATCTACCTGATGATTGCCGGCACCTACACGCCGCTGGTGGCCCTCGTCGGCTCGGGACCGAAGGCCTACGCGCTCCTGACGATGATCTGGCTGGTGGCGCTGGTCGGGATCGCCGTGAAGCTGTTCCTGCCGGGTCGGTTCGACCGCCTCTCCATCGGTCTGTATTTGATGCTCGGCTGGAGCGGCCTGTTCGCCTACGAATCGGTCATCGCCGCGCTCCAACCGACCGCGCTGTGGCTGCTGGCGATCGGAGGTGCGCTCTATTCCGTCGGCGTGGTGTTTCATATCTGGCGGACCTTGCCGTTCCAGAACGCGATCTGGCACGGCTTCGTCCTGGCGGCGACGGCCTGCCACTACGGGACCATCTGGGCGAGCCTGAACGGTTCGCCCATGACCTAGGTTCGCCGCGATTGCGATGGGTAGCGTAAAACTCCGCTTACCGTGCCGATAGAAAGGTCTAACGCCGCTGCCGGGCCTTAAGTCTCCCGCGACCATGGATGCACCACAACCCGAGGACTGATAGTCCCGGGAGCTGGACCATGGTCCCCAAGACAAACGATCCTGGAAGCGCTCAACGTTACCGCATCCTCCACGTCTTCCGGGCGCCCGTTGGCGGTCTGTTCCGGCACGTGATGGATCTCGCCCGGCTTCAAGCGTCGGCCGGCCACTGCGTCGGCATCGTCTGCGATGCCAGCACCGGCGGCGAACGCGCCGCGCGCGCGCTGGCGGATCTTGCACCGGACCTCGCCCTCGGCCTCATCCGGATCCCGATGCAGCGTAATCCGCACGTGTCGGACTGGTCTTGTCTCCGGGCCGTCGGGAACCGGGCGGCAGAGGTCGGGGCAACGATCCTCCACGGGCATGGCGCGAAAGGCGGCGTCTACGCCCGGCTCGCCGCAGCCGGGCCGGCAATCCGGGCCTACACCCCGCACGGCGGCAGCTACAATTACCGCCCCGGCAGCCCGCTCCACCGCCTGTACATGGGGGCCGAGGCGGTCCTCGCCCGCCGCACCGATGCGTTCCTGTTCGAGAGCGAGTACGTCGCCGGCCGCCACCGGAGCTTCGTGGGCGGCCCGGAGCGCGTGACGCGGATCGTGCACAACGGCATCGCGGAGGCCGAGTTCGCCCCCTCGAGCGTGCGACGGAGCCGTTCGATCTCCTCTATGTCGGCGAACTCCGCGAGGCCAAGGGCCTCCCCTTCCTGCTCGAGTCTCTCGTCCGACTGCGCGCCGAGGGGCGCTCCCTACGCCTGCTGATGGTCGGATCCGGTCCGGATGCCGCGATCTTGCGCGCGACGGTCATGCGCCTCGGCCTTGCCGATGCGGTGGCGTTCGAGCCACCGCAGGCGATCCGCTCCGTCCTCGCCCGCGGCCGGATCCTGGTGGTCCCGTCCTTGGCGGAATCCTTGCCCTACGTGGTGCTGGAAGCCGCCGCGGCCGCGCAGCCCCTGGTCGCGACCCGGGTCGGCGGTATCCCGGAGATCTTCGGTCCGGCCGCGGACGACCTCGTCCCGGCCGGTGATCCGGCGACCCTCGCCGCAGGCATCCGGCGCGTCCTCGACACCGCACCCGAGATGTTGACAGCCCAGACGGAAAGCCTGAGCGCCTCGATCCGACAACGCTTCTCCCTGGAGCGCATGGGCAGCGAGGTCATCTCCGGCTACGGCGCGGCTTTCGAGGCCCGCGCGCAGCAGCGGCAGCCCGTGCCGCAACAGATCGCCGGCCCCCGGACCGCCTGATCGGGGATGACGGGACCGTGATCGACGTGGCCCTGTGCGCCGCATTGGAAAAGGCGCCCGCGGCTTCGTCCTTAAGTATTCGAACAGCGCCCTGTGCCAGGGTCCGGTAGGGATAGCTGCGACAGGGCTCGGAGGGAGCCGTGCGATGAGCGCGTTCGATATTCGCGACCTTCTCGACGCGACCGCCCCCATGGAGGGGCCGTCACCCTCGGCCGGCAGCCGCGTGCCCCTCGCCGAGACCGCCATCGTGGGGCCGGCCGCGATTTCGCCGGTGGTGGTGGCGGGGCTGGTCCGCGCACTGGAATGCGTCCTGATCTTCGCCCTCGGCGCCCTCCTGCACGTCCTGATGCTGCGCGGCCGGGTGCCGTTCGGCCTCACCTACGCGGGTGCGATCAGCTTGATCGCGGCGATCAGCGTCACCCTGATCCAGGCATCGGGCGCGTACCGCATCGCGGCCTTCCGGAGCTTCTTCAAGACCGCGATCCGGCTGATCGCGGCCTGGTCGATGACCTTCCTGATGGTCGCCGCCGGCCTCGTGCTGGCCAAGGTGGCCGACCACTATTCGCGCCTCTGGCTCGCGGCCTTCTACGGCACCGGCCTCGCGGCGCTGCTCATCGGACGCTGCGTCCTGTTCCGGATCATCGACGCGCAGACCCGGGCCGGACGCTTCGATCGGCGCACCGCGATCGTGGGCGGCGGTCAACCCGCCGAGGACCTGATCGCCGCGCTGGAAACGCAGAGCGAGAGCGGCATCCGCATCGTCGGCGTGTTCGACGACCGCAACGCCGACCGCTCGTCGGACGTGGTGGCGGGGCATCCCAAGCTCGGCAACGTCGAAGACCTCGTGGCCTACGCGCGGCATGCCCGCCTCGACCTGATCGTCTTCACGATTCCGATCACCGCGGAGTCGCGCATCCTCCAGATGCTCGCCAAGCTCTGGGTGCTGCCGATCGACATTCGGCTCTCGGCCCATGCCGCCAAGCTGCGCCTGCGCCCGCGGAGCTACTCCTATCTCGGTTCGGTGCCGGTTCTCGACGTCTTCGACCGGCCGATCGCCGATTGGGACGTGGTGGTGAAGGCGCTGTTCGACCGCTGCGTCGGGCTGATGATGCTGCTGGCACTCTCGCCGATCATGCTGGTGATCGCCCTCGCGGTGGGCCTGACCTCCCGTGGACCCGTGCTGTTCCGCCAGAAGCGCCACGGCTTCAACAACGAGCTGATCGAGGTCTACAAGTTCCGGTCGATGTACGTGGACCAGTGCGACGCCGGCGCGGCCAAGATGGTCACCCGGGGCGATCCGCGGGTGACGCCGGTGGGCCGCTTCATCCGGAAGACGTCGCTGGACGAGTTGCCGCAGCTGTTCAACGTGCTGAAAGGCGATCTATCGCTGGTGGGGCCGCGTCCGCACGCCCTCCAGGCGAAGGCGGCTAACACCCTCTATGACCAAGTGGTCGACGGCTATTTCGCCCGCCACAAGGTGAAGCCCGGAATCACCGGATGGGCGCAGGTGAACGGCTGGCGCGGCGAGACGGACACGTCAGAGAAATTGCAGAGGCGCGTCGAGCACGATCTCTACTACATTGAGAACTGGTCGGTTCTGCTTGATCTCCAGATCCTGCTGACCACTCCGTTCGCGCTGCTCAAGACCGAGAACGCCTATTGATCGGATCGAGCCGGCGCCGTGGCGGCGCCGGCTCGAACGCGGCTACGGCAGAGCGCCGGCCTTCTCCTTGGCCTTCATGATCGTGTCGCGGCATCCCTGGGCATCGCCAGCCTTGTCCTGCTGAGCGGCCTTGGCGACGAGCGTCTTGGCCTCCTCCACACCCGCGGCGGTCGGCTTCACCGCCTGATCCGACTTGGTGAGGGCCGGCGGCGTGTCGAGCGCCTTCGCGGAGTTCGACGAGGTTGTGCCGCCCGGCGGTGTCGAGCCGGTCACCGCGGCGGCACCGGCGCTGTCGAGGCGCCGCTGCAGCGTGGCGACCTCGTCGGCGCACGGGGTCGCCAGGGCCGGCGTGGCGGCTGCGAGGGCCAGGGCTGCGACGGCAAATCGGATCATCATCAGGATTTGTCTCCAGGAAGTCGGAAGCGTGTCGGCACGGGCGGTTCGCTGAAGCGGAACCCGCAACGCCGGATCGGCTACCGGGGAGACGCTGGTCTCACCGGCCCGTTCCCGAGACAGGAGGCCGCACGGGTCAACCGGAAACGCCGCGGGCGCCCCCCGCGGCCCGAAGGCCGCGGACGACGCCCGCTCGCCGATACCGTCGAGATCAATACTTCCGGATGATCGGCTCGGGCGACATCGGCACGGGATCGGCCCCGAAGGCGTACCGAATGCCGGCGTAGACCGAGAACGGCTGAGCCAGGGTCGTGGTCCGCGGATCGCTGATCCGCAGGTTGCCGGCCACCGCGCCGGGTTCGGCGAAGGTGCCGAAGGTGGCGTAGCGGTTATTGGTCAGGTTGGTGATGAGGCCGAAGACCTCGAGGTTCTTCGTCACCTGATACTTCGTCTGGAAGTTCAGGACATAGTAAGGCGGCAGCTTGCGGTTCAGGTTGGACTCGTCGCCGCGGAAATACGACGACGAGAAAGCCTGGAGATAGAGACCGAACTGCCAGTCGGGCGTCACGAAGTAGTCGAACCCAGCCTTGATCTGGTGGGTCGGCACCAGCGGGACGACATTGCCCTTGCGGACCTGGATCGCGCCGTCATCCGCCAGCGGGTTGTTGGGCGACGACAGGGTGCCGTTGAACTGGAAGGTCGCGTCGACCAGCGCGTAGTTGGCGTAGACCCGCAGGTAATCGGCCGTGTACTCGCCGCCGACCTCGATGCCCTGCCGCTGTGTCGACGGCACGTTGACGAAGTAGGCGCGGGCGGTGTTGCCGGGGGTGGCCAGCGACAGGATGTCGTTGGTCAGATCCGTGCGGAAGGCGCCGATCTTGTAGGTGATGATGCCGCCGTCATAGGTGTTCGGCAGCTGGCCGCGGAAGCCGACCTCGTAGGTCCGACCGGTCACCTGCTTCAGGGGCGGATCGGCAACCAGCGAGTTCGGCAGGAGGCACGGCCGGTCCGGATTGGCGCAGGCCAGTTCCAGCGGCGTCGGCGCGCGGTTCGATTCCGAGTAGCTGCCATAGAGGTTCAGCGCGTCGAAGAACCGGTAGGTCAGGCCCGCCACCGGGTTGATCTTGTTGTAGTAGTGCGTCCCGGTCACGTCCGGCGAGAAGCCGGTGAGGTCCTCGCTCTGGATGCGGGCGAAGTTGAGCCTGGCACCGGCGGTGAGCGACAGGCGGTCGGTCACGTCCAGGGTGTCGAGGGTGTAGAGGCCCATATAGACGTTGGAGCCGTTGACCGAACTCGGCGCGATCCCGAGCGCGCCGGCAGTCCTGAGCATCGGCGTACCGAGGCCGGGGATCGTGCCGTAATACGGGTTGCTCGGATCGGTGGTGATCGACAGGTTCGGGTTGATCACGCCCAGGGTGCTGGACGACTTGAACGAGTAATTGGCCGCATCGATGCTGCCGCCGACCACGAAGGCGTTGGGCAGACCGAACACCCGGTCGCGGTTCGAGGCCTGCAGTGAACCGCCGAAGCCGGTCGCCTGGGTCTGGGTCGTGTCCAGGGTGCCGTAAGGAATGTTGGCGCGGAACGGTACGCGTTGGTTCTGCTGGCCCAGGATCAGGAACTGGTTGCGGAAGGCATTCTGCGACTGGCCCGCAGCGGGGCTGAAGCCGTCATCCTCGTAGCAGAGGAAGCCGCGGAAGCTCGAACGGGAGCTGCAATTCTCGAAATTGCCGTCGTTGCCGTCGACGTAAGTCTGGCTGAAGCGGCGGAAATAGGCGTTGCCGGCGAGATCCCAGGTCGGCGAGAGGTCGACCCGGCCGGTGAGCTGGAGCGTGCCGACTTCGGTGGTGGTCGTCTGCGGATAGGTGAAGATCGACCGGGGATCGCGGTGGGTGAAGTCCACCGGGGTCGCCGCGGCGGCGCCGAAGAAGCTGCGCGCCGCCAGTCCGATCAGGTGGAACTCCGAATCCTGCGAGCGGTAGCCGATATCGCCGTAGAGCCGGCCGATCGTGCTCGGGCTCTCGTAACGCCAGCCGCGATCGTTCAGGCCGTCGCCCGTGAAGTAGACGCTCCACGGTCCGGAGACCTTGCCGTACTGAAGGTAGCCGGCCGTGCGCGCGTCCGAGCCGCCCCAGGCCGAGATCTCGGTGCCCTGCCAGGTGAAGCCGTTCTTCATCTGGATGTTGACCGCGCCGCCCAGCGCGTTGAGGCCGAAGACCGGGTTGCCGGTGACCACGTCGATGCGCTGGATCGCCTGAGGCGGGATCAGGTCGAAGTTGACCACATCGCCGAACGCCTCGTTGATGCGCACGCCGTTCTGGTAGACCGCCAGTCCCTGCGGCACGCCCTGGACCGGTGAGGCCGTGAAGCCGCGGTAGGTGACGTCGACCCGGTTGTTGTTGCCCTGGGAGTCGGAGACGTTGAAGCCGGGCGTGCGCCGGGCCAGCGTCGTCACGAGGTTGTTGCTGGCCTGATCGATCGTGAGATCGCTCGCCGTGACCGATTCCACCGTGCTGGGGATCTTGTTGAGGGGCTGTTCGCTGCCGCGCAGGCGCGTGCCGGCGCTCGGCCCGACGGAGCCAGCCGGCGGCACGGGACCGGGACCGTTGAAGATCTGTGCCGAACTCGAATTCCCGCCGCCCGACCCCACCGGCGTGGTCGAAACCACGCTGATCTCGCCCAGCGTTACCGATTGTTGAGCCTGCACAGTCCCGGGAACCATCGAACCCGCGAGAACCGATGCAGACGCAACCAGGCTGCTCCGAAGCGCCCGTATGGACATCCCAACCCCCTAACCGATCGACCCATGCCCGTTACAGTCGAGCTTGAGTCACTCTTGGCGGGGGCTGCGACGGCGCACAATCCGTTCAAGAAGCCGTGAGGCGCGTTTCCGCGCTATTTCCGATTGGATTCCGGAGATGCCGACGGCGAGTGCCGAAACGGCAACAGTTTCGATAGCAATTTCAGAGACTTAAGGATATTTCGGCAAGGCGCGCGGGACGATTCGGCAAGCCCCGCGCGGTCCAGTCAGAGGTGCGCCTGGATGAGACGGGCGATCTCGCCGAGGCGTTGCTCCAAGAGCTGCGGGACCTCGCAGACATAGGTCAGCGACTGGCTTCGCTCCTGGAAGATCCGCCGATCCCAGGCGAACTTCGTCTCCATTTCGGACTGGTCCTTCGGCAGTTCGGTCGCATCGGAGGCGCTCGGCGCGTCTTTGACCTGGCTGATCGCGTCCGCCTCGTCCCGGATGCGCTCGGCCATCCGGCGCTGCCCCTGCGCGTAGCGGGCGATACCGCCGACCACCTTGTTGCGCTCGCCGTTCAGCACTTCGAACACGCCTGCGTAGACGCGGGTCAGGGCTTTGTCCTTCGCGTCCTTGTCGGAGCCGAACTTCTCGGCGAACGTGTCGAGGAGCGGGCCAACCTGGGAGAGTTCCGTCCGACGGGACGCGATCTTTTGCGCCAGGACCGCGGCATCGTTGTCGCTGCCCCAATCGCCGGCCGCCTCGATGTCCGGCCCGGTCCAGAACTGGCCGGGGCTGAGCGTCGCCACCTTGCGCTGGACGCAGGGCCAGCTCGGGTCCGTCTTCGGCTGCGCCAGGGCGGGACCGGCGAGGACGGCGAGCCCGATTGTCGAGCCGAGGATGCGGGTCAGGAGGAAATTCATCGCGCGGGCTCCATCAGGTGTTGTCGCCGGCCGGGCCGCCGCGCCGGGCCATGATGCCCCGGCCGGGATCATAGGCGACCACCGCCATGCCGAAGAAGGTGAGCCCCACGCCCACCACAACGGCGCAGGCGACCGGCTCGAACTGGACGTAGAGGGCGTAGCGGACGAGCTGGACCGCGTGACTGAACGGGTTCAGCTCGCAGATCCAGTACAGGGTTTCCGAGGACTCCCGGATCCGCCACAGGGGGTAGAGCGCCGACGAGGCGAAGAACATCGGGAAGATGACGAAGTTCATCACGCTGGCGAAGTTCTCGAGCTGGCGCACCAGCGAGGACAGGAACAGCCCGATCGCCCCGAGCATCAGCCCGGTGGCCAGGAAGGCCGGAAGGGCCGTGAGGTAGCCGAGCGCCGGGATGTCGCTCTCCCAGAAATACGCTACGGCCAGGAACGCGTAGGCCTGCACGATCGACACGGCGACGCCCGCGATCAGCTTGGCCAGCAGCAGCAGCCAGCGCGGATAGGGCGAGGTGAGCAGCACCTTCATCGATCCGACCTCACGGTCGTAGACCATGGAGAGCGAAGACTGCATGCCGTTGAACAGCTGGATCATCACGGCCAGCCCGGGCACCACGTAGACCTCGTAGAGGACGTAGGTCTGGTAGGGCGGCTCGATCGAGACGCCGAGGGTGTTGCGGAATCCCGCCGCGAAGATGAACAGCCAGACCAGCGGCCGGACCAGGGCCGAAAAGAACCGCTCCTTCTGATTGAAGAAACGCAGCAACTCCCGCCGGACGATGCCGCCGAGGCAGATCAGGTAGCCGACCGTGTCGAGGCGGCCGATCCGATCGGCTTGGCTGCGCGACGGCACGGCGCCGATTCGCGTGGCGAGGGGTGTCGGATTCGTCACGCTGCCGCCCTCCCCGGCTCGGCGACCAAGCGGCGGAACGCGTCAGCCAGGGCCTCGCCGGGCATGCCGATCCCGCCGGCGCGACCCCGGGCGACGATCCGGCCCCGGTGCAGGACCACCGCCTCGTCGTCGTCCGAGATCTCCTCGAAGATATGGGTTGCCCAGAGCACCGACAGACCCTCCTCGCGCACCAGGGCGCGCACGATCGCCACGATGTCGGCCCGGGATTCGAGGTCGAGGCCGACGGTGGGCTCGTCGAGGAGCAGCAGGTCCGGGCGGTGGATGAGCGAGCGGGCGATCTCGATGCGGCGCGACTGGCCGCCCGAGAGCGTCCGCACCTTATCGTGGCGTCGGTCGGCCAGGCCGACACGGTCGAGCATGACGCCGACCCGTTCCTTGGCGGCTGCACGGGCGATGCCGTGGAGGCTCGCGTGATACAGAAGGTTCTGCTCGACCGTGAGATCGGTGTCGAGCGTCCGGGCCTGGAACACGACGCCGAGCCGCGCCAGGGCCCGGGACGGCTCACGGTCGAGGGCGTGGCCGAAGATCGAGACCCGGCCGGTCTGATTGGTGTACAGCCGCGTGATCACGGAAAACAACGTCGTCTTGCCGGCGCCGTTCGGCCCGAGAAGGGCGGCGAAACGCCCGCGCTCTACCGTGATCGAGACGTCGTCCAGGGCGGCACGGGCTCCGAACCGGTGGCCGACATGCTCGACGAGAAGGGCGGCGGTCTCACCCGCGCTCATCGTCCCAGAACCTTGCGGGCATCGGCCACGGCGTCGAGGCACTCGTCGAACTCGCCTTCCTTCTGCTCCCGCTCGGCCACGCGCAGGGCCTTCTTGAGCTTCGGCACGGACGCCTCGGGCGGGTTCAGCGTGAGCGCGTCGCGGATCATCGTGATGCCCTCGGCGCAGGAGGAGGCGTCGTCGGCCGCGAAAGCCGGACCAGCGGCGAGCAGACAGGCGGTGAGCAGGAGAATGCGCATCATTTCACCGTCAACGTGCCCGTCATGCCCTTGGCCTCCAGGCCGCGCGCCGCCCAGGGATAGGTGCCCGGCTTGATCGCCACGAACTCGATGGCGATCTCGCCGGGATCGTCGAATTCCAAGTGATCGGGTGGTCCGCCGCCGTGGATCTCCTTGTGCTCGATCACGATCTGATTGAACCAGATGTAACGAAAGAACTCAGGCGCATAGAATTTGTATTCCTGACGCCCCTTGGCGACGATCCGCAGCCTGTAGGCCTTGCCGGATTCCAGCGTGATGTCCTTGTTCTCGACGGTGAAATCGTTGCCCTGGTCGTCGCCGAGGACGAGGTCGGGCAGGTTCTCCCGCTTCTTGGTCAGGTCGAGGGCGCTGGCCGGAGCGGCCGCGAGCAGCCCTGCCAGACCGAGGGCCGCCGTTCGAAACATGCGCGTCATGTCGTGTTCCACCCTGGAGGGCCGCCTCGGGATGCGGCCGACTTCGCTTGTCGCCCGGCGGGCGCGGATCAGTTCGGCGAGAGCGCCACGCCCCAGGGTAGGAGCCCGACCGGGATGCTCTTCACCACCTTCTGGGCGGCTACGTCGATCACCGAGACATCGTTGGAAGTGCCGTTCGTGGTGAACAGCATCTTCTGGTCCGGCGTGAAGGCGAGCTGCCAGACGCGCTGGCCCACCGGAAGATACTTCTCGACCTCGTAGGTCTTGGCATCGATCACGGCGACGCGGTTGGCCGGCCCGAGGGCGACGAAGGCCTTGCTGCCGTCCTGGGTGATCCGGATGCCCACCGGCTGAATCGCCTCGTCGTTCACGCTCGGGATCTTGAAGGTGATCTTCTTGATCACCCGGCGCTGCGCCACGTCGATGACGCTCACCGTGCCGCCGACCTCTGCCGACACCCACAGGAACTTGCCGTCAGCGGAGAACTCCGCGAAGCGCGGCCGCGCATCCACGAGCACGTTGTCGATCACCTGGAAGGTCTTCGTATCGATGAAGTGGGCCATGTTGGTAGTTTCGGAGGTGTTGACCAAAACCTTCCCGTCCGGCGACAACCCCATTCCTTCCGGCTCGACTCCGACCGGCACCTCGGCGAGCACCTTGTTCTTCTCGATGTCGATGATCGTGACCTGGCTGTCATCCTCGTTGGCGACGTAGAGGGGTTGCCGGAGGCATCGAGGATGAACTGCTCCGGATCAGGGCCGGAGCGCAGGGACCGCACCACCTTGCCGGAACTCGTGTCGAGCACGTCGATCCGGTCGTCGTCGCTGGCGCAGACGAACAGCTCCTTGCCGTCCTTGGAGACGGTGACACCCCGCGGGCGACGCCCGACCTTCCAGGTCGCCGTGACCGCCATCGTGTTGGTGTCGATGACGCTGACCGAGTTGCCCTTCTCGTTGGTGACGTAGGCCGTGAAGGCGGAGGCCGGCCCGCCAAGGGCGAACCAGGCACCGAGGGCAATTACACTCAGACAAGCCTCGACGCGGCGGCGCATGCCAGTTCCTTCCCTTGTGACGTCCCGGCGTCCTCGGCGGACGTTCTCGTGGGACGTTTGTAGTGCGATCCCCGCGCGTTGCGAGGGTTTTCACGGCTCTCCATCGCCGCAGGCCGCGGGCTCACTTGAACTTGCAGGTGGTCTCCGGAAGGTCGACGCCCAGCGTGTCGAGGGGCGTGCGCTGATGCAGGAAGCCCTGCTCGGGCGCAACGGAGACCAGCGCCTTCGGCTGCACCACGATGATCGCTTGGCGCAGCTGGTGATCCCAGGGCCGGAAGCTCAAGGGCACGCCCTTGTAGGCCGGGAGGGTGAAGGCCGGATCGGCGAGGAAGGGCGCGATCACCGCCGGATCGTTCGTCTTCTTCGCCGTGACGGCCTCGCCGACCGTCCGCACCGCCGCCCACACCTGGTAATCCAGCGGGCGCATCAGTCGCGAAGCCAGCCGGCGGAATCGGTTCTGGGCCTGCGCAGCCCCCCAGGTCTCCAACACGGGCGACCAGGTCGTGGGCGTTAGCGCCTGCGTGCCGCCCACGGGCCTCGGGTCCACCGTGCGATAGGGGACGTAATCGCCCCAGTCGCCTTCCTCATCGGCAACGACGGCCATGTCGTAATCGAGGCCCCGGGTGAAGACCATCGCCTCGGCCCGCGTGGGAGTGTCGCCGCGCGCCTTGGCCAGGGGGCCGAAGGTCCAGGGTTTCTCGGCGGTGATCTTCAGCGCGAACTTACGCGCTGAGTTGCGGACCGCGTCCGCGTAGGCCTTGTCGGCATCGGTCGGGCCGACGATCAGGAAGATCTTCCGCCAGCGCATCACCGTCAGGTACTGCGCCAGGGCGTCGGTCAGCATCGCGCGGGACGGCAGGACGTGGAAGACGTTGGCGCGGCAATCGGCCCCGCGCAAGCTGTCGTCGGCGGCGCCCGCGTTGAGGACCACCGCGCCCGAATCTTTCACCGCGTCCGCCACCGCGGTCACGGCGTCGGCGGGCAGCGCCAGAACGAGGTAGCGCACGCCCTTGCCGACCAGGTCCTTCGCGGCGGCCACGGCGTCGGGCTTGTCGTCGGTCAGCGCCACATCGTCCAGCACGAAGGACTGCTTGGTGAAGCGCCCCGTGGTGTTGCTGTCGGCGACGCCCATCTTCGCCCCGGCCAGCCCCTCGTCTTCGGGCGCCGCTTCGGCGTCGTAGGAAGAGGGCGCGGGCTGCGGCCGATAGATCAGGCCGATATGCGTCTCCAGCGCCTGCGGGGCTGCGGCAGGAGCCGTGTCCTGGGCCGGCGCGGCCGTGCCCTGGGGCTGCGCGGCCGCAGGGATCGGGGCTAGCGCGAGGACGGCCGCGCACAGCCAGGCCGGGCGCGCCGGGAACCGGAAAACCGTCTCGGGTGCAGGATCGTGCATGTGGGCGGCCTCTATCAGCATCCGCGCGGACCGCTCAACCGCGGCGTGTCGTCCCGACGTTCACGTTACCGTCGTGGGGAGGCGGCAGCCGAAGTACATTGCCAAATTGTCCCTTCGCCCGACCTATGCCGACAACAAGGCCGCCGAAAGGGGTGGCCGCATGCCTCGAGAGGAAGCTCCTGCCGATGCGCCATGTGATCCTTCGCGCGACGGCCGCGTGCGGTCTCGTCACCCTGAGCGCCGCCTTGCCCAGCGCCGCCCGAGCCGCCGAGAAGGCGGCCGTGTTCCCGGTCGAACTGTTCGACCCCGGTGCGTCCTATGGAACCCGGATGCGGCCGGTCGATGCCCGGAAGCTCACGCTGGTCACCGACGAACTCCGCAACGCCCTGCACGACAAGGCGGGACTGGAGATCGTCGATACGGCGCCCAAGGCCGATGTCGTGGCCAAGGAGGGGCCGCTCTACAAATGCAACGGCTGCGCGGCGGATATCGGCAAGAGCCTGGGTGCGGACCTCGTCGTGACCGGCTATGTGGAGAAGGGGTCC
The DNA here is from genome assembly GCA_050632685.1 of Methylobacterium phyllosphaerae. Classification (GTDB taxonomy): domain Bacteria; phylum Pseudomonadota; class Alphaproteobacteria; order Rhizobiales; family Beijerinckiaceae; genus Methylobacterium; species Methylobacterium phyllosphaerae_A. Next base: position 2,787,714 of record JBOEFT010000001.1, on the reverse strand, counting down.
GGCCAGATCTTCAACCTGAGCGTCGCGATCGCCGAGGCCGATACCGGCAAGGTGGTGCGCGGCGGTCAGGTGACGATCCGGGCCGACACCGATGAGACCTGGGCACACGCCATGCGCTGGGTGGTGAAGAACCGCCTGCTCGCCGAGCCGCTGCCCGGGAAGTCCTGAGACGGTCCGTCCAAGTCCGAGTGTTTCGTGTCCACGTCTTCCGTCCAGCCAGTCCGATCGCCCCGCCTCCTCGTCAGCGTCCGCGATCCGGCCGAGGCCGAGGCCGCGCGGTACGCGGGTGCCGACCTGATCGATGCCAAGGACCCCGAGCGCGGAGCCCTCGGCGCCCTCGCGGAACGTCTCGTCCGTGAGATCGTCGCGCGGGTATCCGGGGGTGCCGTGACGAGCGCCGTGGCCGATCCTGCGCCCGCCTCCGTCGCCGCCCTGGCGCGGACCGGCGTAGACTGGGTCAAGACCGGCGTCGATTTGGCCCGGCGGCGCGACGCGGCGGCCCTTTCCGCTCTCGCGGCGGCGGCGCCCGGACGGCTGATCGCGGTTCTCTTCGCGGAGGACGGCCCGGCCGCCGCCCTCGTGCCGGATCTCGCCGCGGCCGGCTTCGCGGGCGCGATGATCGACACTGCCGGCAAGCAGGGCGCCCGCCTGCCCGACCTCGCGGCGCCCGCCGACCTCTCGGCCTTCACCGCCGCCTGCCGGGCGCACGGCCTGATGAGCGGCTTGGCAGGGTCGCTACGGATCATCGACATTCCCGGTCTCGGCGCGCACCGGCCGGATTATCTGGGTTTCCGCGGCGGCCTGTGCCGCGACTTCGATCGCCGCAACGGCATCGACCCGCTCCGCGTCGTCGAGGCGGTCCGCGCCCTGCGCCCGAACCGGCAGGACGCGGCGTGACGGCCGTCATCAAGATCGGGGGCAGCCTCGAAGCGGATCCGCACCGCCGCCGGGCGCTGCTCGCAGCCATCGCCGACGGCGCGCACGGGCGCTGCATCGTCGTGCCGGGTGGCGGGGCCTTCGCGGACGGTGTCCGGGCCGCGCAGACGGTCGAGCGCTTCGGCGATGACGAGGCGCATCGCCGCGCCCTCGACGCCATGAGCGACGCGGCCGGCATCTTCCGTGGGATCGAACCGCGGCTCGTGCACAGCCTGGAGCCATGGGCCGAGACCGCGCCCGCACGGATCCGGGTGTGGAACCCTCGCGTCCTGCGCGCCGGCCACCCGGACATCGCCGAGACCTGGGACGTCACCTCCGACAGTCTGGCCCTGTGGCTCGCGGTGCGGATCGGGGCGGCGCGCTGCGTCCTAGTGAAGTCCCGCGACGCGCCGCCCGGCCAGGACGCCGCCGCCCTCGCCCGAACTGGGCTGGTGGATGCCGCCTTCCCGGAATTTGCGGCCCGCTTCGGCGGCCCGATCGAGATCTGGGGGCCGAACGACAGGATCCCGGTCGCGCCGCGGGTCGCCGCGTGAGCGCGCCCGAGCACATCGTCTTCGTCACCGGCCGCCTCGCCCGGGCACGCCTGGAGAAGGTCGCGGCGGGGCTGCCGACGACCCTGCATTGGAGCATCGCGGATGCCGGCGTGAAGGTCGCCGCCCTGATGACCGAGGAGATCATCCGGCGGCGGGTCACCTTGCCGGCGGGGGCCACCCGGGTTGTCCTACCGGGTCGGTGCCGCGCGGATCCGGAGCATCTCGCCGCGCATTTCGGGATGCCCGTGGAGCGGGGACCCGACGAGGTGGTCGACCTGCCGGCTTGGCTCGGCTTGGCCGGTCGCAAGGTCGACCTGTCGCGGCACGACCTGCGGATCTTTTCCGAGATCGTCGACGCTTCGAAGATGACCGTCGCGCAGATCCGGGCCAAGGGGCTCGACCTCGCCGGGCGCGGCGCGGACGTCATCGACCTCGGCGGCCTGCCCGACACACCGTTTCCGCATCTGGAGCAGTCCGTGAGGGCGCTCAAGGAGGCGGGTCTCAAGGTCAGCGTCGATTCCTTCTCTCGCGAGGAGCTGGTTCGGGGCGCCGGCGCCGGCGCCGACTTTCTCCTGAGCCTAAACGAGGAAACCCTGGACCTCGCCTTAGAGACGGAGGCGGTGCCCGTCCTCGTTCCGACGCGCCCGGACGACCTGCCCTCGCTCGACCGGGCGATCGCGCGCATGCTGAAGGCCGGACGCCCCTTCCTCGCCGACCCGATCCTGGAGCCGATCCACCACGGCTTCGTCGATTTGATCGCCCGCTACCGCGAAACCCGCGCCCGCTGGCCCGGGATCGAGATGATGATGGGCACCGGCAATCTCACGGAACTCACCGAGGCCGATTCCCTCGGCGTCACCGCACTGCTCGTCGGCATGTGCTCCGAATTGTCGATCCGCAACGTGCTGATCGTGCAGGTCTCCAACCACACCCGCCGCACCGTCGAGGAGCACGACGCGGCCCGGCGGGTGATGTACGCGGCCAAGGCCGATTCCGCGCTGCCCAAAGGTTACGGCCGGGTACTGCTCGCGCTCCACGACAAGCGCCCGTTCGTGCAGACGGCGGACGAGATCGCCCAGGCCGCCGCGGAGGTGCGCGATCCGAATTACCGGATCGCGGTCGCCGAAGACGGCATCCACGTCTACAACCGCGACGTCCACAGGGTCGGTACCGACGCGATGGCCTTCTTCCTGGACCTGGATGTCGCGAGCGACGGTGCACATGCGTATTATCTCGGCGCCGAACTCGCCAAGGCCGAGACCGCGTGGCGGCTCGGCAAGCGCTACGTGCAGGACGAGCCCTCGACTGGGGCTGCGCGGCCGATGCCGATGTGGAGGATGCCACCGCCTTCAAGAAGGCCGGCCACACCCGCCATTCCGGACCGGACGCGCCGCCGCCGGGTACCCGGGACGCCTGTTCGGTCGGGCCGGAGGCCGACACGCAGCGGCCCGCAACGATCCCGGATGCGGAGGCGCGGGCCGAATCCGCTCCCGATCGCCCGCAGGACCCGCCCACGAAGCTGGTCTGCGGGCGGCTCTTGCCGACCGACAGGGCGTGAGCCGATGCCGCTGATCCTTGAAACCATCGTCACGACAGTCTCTCCCGCGGGCGAACTGCACCTCGTTCCATTCGGGCTGATCGGCGAGGCGGAGGGCTACGTGCTCGCGCCGTTCCGGCCGTCGCCGACCATCACGAATCTGGAGGCGAGCCCCTGCTTCGCGGCGTCCAGCCCGCGCGACATCAGGGTCATCGCCGGCGCGGTGACGGGCCGACGCGAATGGCCGACGCTGCCCTGCTCGGCGATCCCGGGCCGCCGCCTCGCCGACAGTTTCGGCCACGCGGAGTTCGAGGTTGCTGCGGTCGAGGCCCATGAGACCCGACCCCGCTTCCGCGGCCGCATGGTGCACAGTGCCGCGCACGCGCCCTTCATCGGCTACAACCGTGCGCAGGCCGCCGTTCTGGAGGCAGCGATTCTTTCGACCCGGCTCCACATGCTGGAGCCCGACAAGGTGTTGACGGAGATGGCCTACCTCGCCATCGCCATCGGCAAGACCGCGGGACCGCGCGAGCGCGAGGCTTGGGGTTGGATCGAGGACAAAGTCGCGGCGGCGCTCGGCCCCGAGGCGCGCGTCCTCGATCGCGACGACCGCTGAGGGCGGGAGGAGAAGGACAAGATGAAGAAAATTACCCTGGCCCTTGCGGCCACCGCGGCTCTGGTTGCGGCGACCGCACTGGGCTCACGGCCCGACCCGGCGCAAGATCAACGAATCCATCGAGATCAACGCCCCAGCCGACAAGGTATGGGCCGTGATCGGCGACGTGAAGAACGCCGACTGGCTGCAGAATGTCACCAAGACGGAAGTCACCGGCGACCCGGCGGGCAAGTTCAAGCGGGTGCTGACGCTGAAGAACGGCGACCAGATCCAGGAGACGAGCAACAAGCTTAAGCCGGAGGACAAGCTGTTCTCCTATTACATCGACAAGGTTGATGTGAAGGATCTTCCTGCGAACGATTACTCGGCCACCATCACGGTCGAGCCCGCGGGCAACGACAAGGCGAAGGTCGAGTGGAAGGCTGCGTTCTATCGCGGCTACATGAACAACGATCCGCCGCCCGAGCTGAACGACGAAGCCTCCGAGAAGGGGGTCGGTGATTGGATCAAGGCGAGCCTCGCCAACTTGAAGGCCAAGGTCGAGAAGGGCTCGTGACCTTGCGCCGGGGCCGGGTAGCCTGCGCCGCCGGCCTCATCGTCCTGGCGACCGCCGCCCGTGCCGAACCGGCCCGGGAGGCGGTGGTCACCGCCCAGCTCGGTGGTGGGGTCGAGATCGTCGACCTCGCTGCCGGGAAGGTAGTGCGCCGGATCCCGGTCGACGGGGCGCCGGCCGGGATCGCCCTGTCGCCCGATCGGACGCGCGCCTATGTCACGCGTCCGGAAGGGCACGGCTTGGCCGTCATCGATCTCGATGCCGGCCGCGTCCTCGCGGAGGTGCCGCTGCCCGGAGGACCGCTCGGCGTCGCGGCCGACCCGCGCGGCGGAACCGTCTACGTGGCCGACTGGTACGGACACCGTCTCTTCGTTCTCAAGGAGCGCGCCGGTACTCTGGTACCGGACGGTGAGATCGCGGTCGGGGCGTCGCCCTCCGGGATCACCGTCGCGCCCGATGGTGCGAAGCTCTACGTCGCCAACCGCGAGGCCGATACCGTCTCGGTGGTTGACGCCGCGACCCGGCGGGAGACCGTGGTCATCCCGGTCGGACAGCATCCGTTCGGCATCACGCTGGATCCGGCCGCAGGGCGCGCCTACACGGCGAACGTCACCGGCGACGATGTCTCCGTGATCGATCTGAAGGCCGGGCGTGAGATCGGCCGCGTGCCGACCGGCCGGCGGCCTTACGTCATCGCCCTCGCCGGCGGCCGGGGCTTCGTCACCGACCAATACGCCGGCAGCGTCACGGCCTTCGACCTCGCGACACTCAAGCCGATCGCCGATATCGATGTCGGCGACCATCCCGAGGGCATAGCCGCCGACCCGGACGGACGCCTTTATGTGGCGAACTGGGGCGACAATACCTTGAGCGTCCTCGATTCCGGCACGCTCAAGGTTCTGGCGACCATTCCCACGGGCAACGGGCCGCGCTCGTTCGGCATGTTCCTGCGCTGAGGGTCAGAACGTGCGGCGGTGCGGCGCCATGCGATAGGCAGCCCGGGCGACCACGAGCGCGCCGCCAATCTGGAGCAAGCCGGTCTCGCCCAGGTCGACCGGCGCGACATGCGCCTGGATCAGGAGCCGGGTCAGTGCGTTCAGCGCCAACAATGTCAGGCAGAAGGCAGCCGCGGCGAGCAGGCTGGCGACGAACTCGGGCATGATCTCGCTCCCGTCTCGGACGGGAGCGAGATTAGCAAGCCTTGCGCCAGGGCCAAGCTATCAAAGAGGCGGATCTCAACGCTTGCGGGTTGCCGGCGCCGGTGTGCCGCCTGCGCGGCCGGCGTGGGTCGGGGCGTCTCGACGGCGAGACGCTTCACCGGCCAGCCGTCGCTCCAGCGCTCCATATCGGCCAGACGGGGATTGTTCTTGAGGGCCGTCGCGTCCGACCCTCCGAACGCAGCCGCGGCGGCGAGATCGAACGTCTTCCAGAACCCGAGGTAGTCCAGGGCGTCCACGCGGGCGAGGTTGATCTGCGAGACCAGGCTCTGCTGCTCGCCGGTCAGCGCCATGTCGGCGGACCAGCGGAACGGCGGTGGCTTCGCTGCATCCTTCGCCGCCTCCTTCGGCTCCGGACCGGGCTTGATGGCCCCGCCATCGTAGGCCGTGTCGAGGCCCGCGGGAGCCGCCAGGGTCGCCGTCAGGGCCGGAAAGCCGTGATCGTCCGAGAGGGCGCGCACGAACAGCTTGCGCTCCAGGGGGACGGCGCTGGCCTCACGCAGCAGGCGCTTGGCGGCGAGGTCGGCGGCGCGGGTATCCTTGTCGCCGACCATCGCCACGAGCATCGTGGCCGGATCCACTGTCGAGAGGTCGGCGAGGGCGATGCCGCGGGACTTCGGCCCGCTGGCGATGCCCCCCGGCGTCGCCGCGAGGATCAGCTTCGGCACGGGGAGACCCCGCGCCTTGGAACCGGCGGCCATGTCCAGGGCGAGGGGCGCGCCGGCCAAGTGGCCGATCAGGGCGACCCGGCCAAGATCGGGTCGCGCCTCGTTGTCCGACGCGAGATCCGAGAGCGCTGCCTTCACGAGGGTCTCGGCGATGGCAGGGGCGTCTGCCGGTCGCGTCCGGTTGACCTCCTGAAAGCGCGGGAAGAGCACGAGCCAGCCCTGACGGGCGAGGTGATCGATCCAGCCGCCGTAACTCTGCGGATTGACCACGCCCCAGCCGTGCAGAAAGATCGCCACGGGGCGTCCGGCTTCCGGGGCGGGACCGGCGGCATAGAACGCAAAGGTGGTGGCCGTGCCGCGGCCGAGCAGGCGCTTGGTCACCGTCGCCTTGCGATCCCCGATACCCCCTGCCCCGTCGGCCGGCTGGGCCGGGGGCGTCGCCGCCTCCACGGTCGAGAGCCCGGCCAGGGTCATGATCGCGGCGGCGGTCAGCGATCCGCGAAGAAGATTGAGACGCATCAAGGACTCGACTGAGAGACGCACTGCGTCGGCAGGTCAGAGTGCGCTGAATAGCAGATTCTCTGCTCTTGGCGACCCGCGGCCCGGTCCCGAAGCCCGGTTCGTCGAACGAGCCTAAGCGGTCGCGCCGCGGGCTGTGTCCGCCCCGTCCAGTCGACGCGCCAACGCGGTCAGTTCCTCGGGCACGTCGTGATCGGCGGATCCGTAGAAGGCGAGCAGTTCCACGCGCACGCTCTCGACGACACCAGCTTCAACCGTATCCCGCCCGTCGGATCGGCGAAGGGAATCGGCGTAATTGGCAGCGACGATCTTCATGGCGGGATCACGGTTCAATTGTACTGTGCGAAACCGGGCGCACCGCGCTCCGGAGTAGCTTACAACTGCGCCACCGCCTCAGGTTTCCAGTCCCGAGGGGATTATTTTACCGCCCGGTCCGATCACGGAAGTTCCGGATCCTGTGGACGGACGGCCCGCGGCCTGTTCCACCCAGGCCAGGATATCTTCGGCACGCCAGGGTTTCGGGATGAAGGTCGCCGAGACGCGCAGGTCGCTCGGCTGGTCGCCGGCATCGCCGGACGTCAGAAGGACGCGCACACGCGGCCACGTCACCCCGATGATCCGCGCGAGTTCGAAGCCACCGATCGGGCCGGGCGTGCGGACGTCGGAGAAGACCACACTGACCTCGTCGGCGCGGTCGTTGAGGATCGCCAGGGCTCGGTCGGCGGTCTCGGCCTCGATCACCGTGAAGCCCGTATCCTCCAGGAGCGTTGCCGCGAGGAAGCGCTCGTCGGGCTGGTCTTCCACGACGAGGATCACGGGCTTCTGGCCGGGCTGTACCGAATCGCTCATAAGCCGGGACACTCTACAGAGGCTGAACGGCGGTCGCTTCGATCGGTTCAACGCCCGAACGCCGCGAGGGGCCAGACCCGCGCGGGCACAGATCCTCCTTTGATCCTTGCATAATCGGGAAGTTGTGGCCGTGTCTTAGGCAACACAGCCACGGACGAACGCCTCGGATCGACGTCCCGTTGCGGTTATTCAGCCGACGCCGTGCGACTTCAGGAAGGCCAGGGCGCGATCCCAGCCGTCCTGGGCCGCCTCCCGGCGGTAGCTCGGGCGATAATCCGCGTGGAAGCCGTGCGGGGCGTCCGGATAGATCACGAGTTCGACGCTTTTGCCCGCGGCTTTGGCGCGGTCGCGTGCCGCCTCCACAGCGGCCACCGGAATTCCGGTATCGGCGGCCCCGTAAAGACCGAGCAGCGGCGCGTTGATCTCCGCCGCCACGTCAGTGGCGGTGCGCGGCTGGATGTCGGTGCGCTCGCCCCCGACTGGCCCGTACCAAGCGACGGCCGCCTTCAGGTCGCGACGATGCGCCGCGTATAGCCAGACGTCGCGACCGCCGCGGCACCAGCCCATCACGCCGAGGCGGCTCGGATCACCCTTCGCCGCCGAAGCCGCCCAGGCGGCGGCGGCGTCGAGATCGCCGATCCATTGCGCATCCGGCGTCTTCGCGATGACGTCCCGGATGATCTGTTGGGCATCGGTCATGGTCGAGAGGTCGCCCTGGCGGGCGTAGAGTTCGGGCGCCACCGCGCAGTATCCCGCCTTGGCGAGGCGGCGGCAGATATCCTTGATGTACTCGTGGACGCCGAAGATCTCCTCGATCACCAGCACGATCGGGAACGGGCCCTCGCCCGCGGGGACCGCCCGGTAGCCCGGCATCGGCCCGTCAGTGGCCGGGATCTTCACCTCGCCGGCCTCGATCCCAGTCTGGTCGGTGTGGATCACCTGCGCTTCGACGCGGGTGGTGGCGAGCGTGACGCCGCTGATCAGGCTCGTCATGACGAAGCCGCGCCGCGAAAGCGGGGTCGCGATCAGCCCGTCCAGCCCAGTCCGGTCGTGATCCGCCATGATGCCCTCTTTCTCGCTGCAGAAACGAGGGCTATCCGGGTGTGACGGCCCCGGTCAAATCATCCCCGCTGCGCCGGTTCGTCAGGCACCGGCGGCGGCGAGCGCCCGGGCCGCCGGCCGCGGTGCCGCCGACCGCACCGTCTTGGCCCGCTCGCGCGGCTGCAGCACGTCGCCCAGCGTGACGAAGGTCTCGGCCGCCGGCGAGACGACGGCGCGAATGCCGTAGCCCAACGCGAAGGACCGGAGCAGCTCGGCGTCCCGCGCGATCCCGAAGCGGTCGAGGGCGACCAGGAAGGCCTCTCGGAACAGGCTCGGCCGGCACCAGCGCTTCTCGGCCATCTGCAGAGGCCAGTCCCAGAGCCCCTCTGCCCGCCGCAGGGCCAACGCCCCGCGCGCGATGAAGTAGCCGGTCTCGCGGTGCTCGATCCCGTCCGTCTGCACCGACCAGTCGTCGTTGCCGAACAGTTCGGCCTCGGCCGCGTTGCCCATCGGGTCCTCCGCCCTGAACCAGCCTTCCGGCGAACCGGAACATTGCCGGAACACTGGCGCGGAACGCGCACCGGGTCAAGGGACTTGTTCCCGGTGCGTTCGCGAGCCGCCCCCTCTCGTCAGCGGGCCTTGAACATCCCGTGTTCGATGCGGTCGCCCGGTGCGATCCCGAGTTTCGCGGCAGTCCCCGCATTGAGTTCCAGGACCGCGAGGACCGGGCCTCCCGAGGCGATGATCGCGGTGGACAGCGGCTCTGTCTCGGCGGCGATCCGGCTGATCGTGCCGTCGGCACGGATGAACACCATGTCGAGGGGAAGGTAGGTGTTCTTCATCCACATGGTCACGGGTTGGTCCCGCTCGAAATCGAACAGCATGCCGTGATCGGCTGCCATGTGCCGGCGGAACATGAGGCCGCGGGAGCGCGCTGCGTCGTCGTGCATGACCTCGACGTCGAAGCGCTTCGGGCCGGACTTGGTCACGATGGTCAGCGGCTCCGATTTGGCGGTGGCGGCGCGCGCGGCAGCCTGCGCCAGGGCGGGCGGGGTCGCAGCCACATTTGTCAGCGCGAGGCAGGCGATGGCGACCGCCATGGCGGCGCAGGACAGTGATCTCACAGGCTCATGCCTCTCGTGGGATGACGCGCGGACCGTGCGATCCGCCGCCCGGACATAGACCAGGCTGCGCGAAAGGGGAATCGACCCGCGATTCCTGAGGCGCGGCAAGGGTATAGCGCTAGATGCGCGCAGCCCGGGACCCGGCCTCAATGCGACGCCGGCACGGCCCCGTCGATCAGCCGGACTTCAGCAGCCATGACGCCCTTGGATCCGTCCCCGTAGCGGACCAGAACGGACTCGCCCGGCTTCAGCTCTGCGATCCCGTAGCGCCGCAACGTTTCCATGTGCACGAAGATGTCGGGCGTCCCGTCGCCCCGGGTCAAAAAACCGAATCCCCGCAGGCGGTTGAACCACTTCACGACGGCGGTTTCCAAACCGCTGGTGGGTGTCACGCTGACGTGCGTGCGCGGCATCGGCATCTCGGAGGGGTGCAGGGCCGTCGCCTGATCGAGGGAGATCACCCGGAACGCCTGCCAACCCCGCGGTCGTTCCACCGCCTCCACGACGATGCGCGCGCCCTCGCTCGCAGCCTGGAAACCGTCTCGCCGCAGGCAGGTGACGTGCAGCAGGACGTCGGGCGAACCATCGTCGGGCACGATGAAGCCGAAACCCTTCGAGACGTCGAACCACTTGATGTGACCGGCCACTTCGACGAGGTCGAGATACGCATCCTCGTGCTGATCCGCCTCGCCGGGTCGGGCGACCATCGGCCGATCGGGGTTCTCGGCCTCGGATCCGCGTTCGTCAGACATGGCCGAGCAACCTACACCGAATCACGCCGCGCGCTCTCCCGGGAAGATTAACGAAGTCCTGATGCCCGGGAAGCCCATTTGTCCGGCAGAACAGCCCGGCCAAGTTGCAATCTTGGCCGGGGGAGGCGATGTCGCAACAGTCGATCGGTCGCAGCTTGCGGCGAAAGCGGTGTTTAAGCGTCGGGGCCAGCGAAGGGATTTTTCGACTGTCCCGCCCTGCGCGCCGGATGGCGGTCGTGCGGCGGCGACCTTCACGTTTTCGAGAGTCGGCGCGTTCCTCGCGCAGCGCCCGAGCGGGTCCGGATGGCACGGGCCGCCGCGACGTGGTTTGGGTTCACCCTGATGTTTCTTGACCTGACGCGCGACCGCGACGCCACCGCATCCTCGGATCCGCAGCGCCGCCTGCCGATCGTCGACGCCGCCCGGGCCGTCGCCCTGCTGGCGATGGCGAGCTATCACACGCTCTGGGACCTCGGCCATCTGCGGCTGACCGCCGAGAACTTCGCGCTGACGCCGACGGGGCGACTGGCCGCCGAGTCGATCGCCGGCAGCTTCCTCGTCCTGGTCGGCATCGGCCTCGTGCTGATGAACGGACGGGGCGTCCGCCTCCGGCCGACCCTGATGCGGCTCCTGCGGATCGGTGGGGCGGCGCTGCTCGTGACCCTCGGCACCTGGGTCGTTTTCCCGGACGCCTTCGTGTTCTTCGGCGTGCTGCACTGCATCGCCGTCTCAAGCCTGCTCGGGCTGCCCTTCCTGTTCCTTCCGGTGCCGGTCACAGCCCTCGCCGCCGCGGCTGTCCTTGCCGCGCCGCATCTCGGGCACGCAGCCGTCCTCGACGCGCCGGCCCTGTCCTTCCTCGGCCTGGGCTCGGTCGTGCCGCGGACGAACGATTACGTGCCGCTCTTCCCGTGGTTCGGAATGGTTCTGGTCGGGATCGTCCTGGGGCGTCTGGCGCTGCCGCCGCTCGTCCGCTCGTCCCTGGGGGCCTGGGCTCCGCGCACGAGGCTCGCCCGCGCCGCGACGTTCGCGGGCCGCCACAGCCTCGCGATCTACCTCATCCACCAGCCGGTGCTGCTCGCGCTGCTGACCGGACTCGTGACGGTGGCGGCCGCCAATCCGCGCGCCGGACTCCGTGCGTTCCGCGCCGACTACGTGACGATCTGCACGCGCACCGGCGGCGAGCCGCCGCTCTGCCGCATCGCCGCCCGCTGCACGTCGGACGCCCTGCTGCGCGAGGACCTTTTCCGGGAGGACGGCCGTCCCTTCAGCGGGACCGAGCGCCTGCGCGCGCAGGCGATCTCGCAGGGCTGCTACGCGACGCTGGAGGCCGCCGCCCGGGCACCGCACTGACGCCCGCCCCGGATCTACCGGGGCCGGGCAGCGGCCAGGCTTGGCTCAGTCCTTGGCGCGCTCGACATACGCCCCGTCGGCCGTCATCACGACGACGCGGGTGCCGGCGGCGATGTGGGGCGGCACGGTCGTCCGCACCCCGTTCGAGAGGGTCGCGGGCTTGTAGGACGACGAGGCGGTCTGGCCCTTCAGGACCGGCTCGGTCTCGGCGACTTCGAGGGTCACGCGCTGCGGCAACTCGATCGTCAGCGGCACGGCGTTGTAGACCGACAGCATCACCGCCATGCCCTCCTGAAGATACGGTGCGGCATCGCCGACCACGTCCGCCGGCACGGCGATCTGCTCGTAATTCTCGGGGTTCATGAAGTGGAACCCCTCCCCGTCGCTGTACAGGAACGGTGCTCGCGATCTTCCACAAAGGCGCGCTCGACCTGTTCGGTCGTCCGATAGCGCTCGGACACCTTCACGCCGTCCGTGATCCGGCGCATGTCGAGCTGGGTCACCGGGGTGCCCTTGCCGGGATGGATGTTCTCGGCGAACAGGATCACGTAAAGCTTACCGTCCTTCTCGACGACGTTGCCCTTACGGAGCGTTGAGGCGATCACCTTCACGGAATTGCGTCCTGCATTGACAAGGGGGCTGGCACGCGCCAAGCGCGGGCGCTGCATCTCGGACCCCGCCACTATCGCATCTGCGTCGCGGTTGCCAGCGGGCGGACGTGGGCCGTCGATGGCGGACAGGGCCGGCCGGGGAGTCTCTCCGGGGTCGAGGGCCGCACAGGGCCGAGGTTGAGAGTGCTCGAGAACGCGACGCCGCCCGGGGCCGGTCCGGCCGTGACAGGCCCCGTCTCGCCGTGGTGGTCCCCGGATCGCCATGCCGACCGGCGCCCGGCCCTGCTCCTGCGCAATCGCATTCTCGCGGCGTTCCGCGCTTGGTTTGCCGCACGCGACTTCGTCGAGGCGGAGGCGGCCTGCCTCCAGGTGTCACCGGGTAACGAGGCCCATCTGTCGGCTTTCGCGACGGAAGCCGTGGGAGCCAGCGGCGCGCGTACGCCCCTCTACCTGCACACCTCGCCGGAATTCGCGTGCAAGAAGCTGCTTGCAGCTGGGGAGACGCGGCTCGTCAGCGTCGCCCGCGTGTTCCGCAACCGCGAGCGCGGACCGCTGCATCACCCCGAATTCACGATGCTCGAATGGTATCGGGCCGGGGCGTCCTACACGGCACTGATGGCGGATTGTACCGACCTGCTGCGGTGCGCGGCCGAGACGGCCGGCATCCGCCGCTTCGTCCATCGGGATCGGGAGACGGATCCGTTCGCAGATCCGGACCGCCTGACCCTCGCCGAGGCCTTCGACCGGTTCGCCGGGATCGACCTCCTGGCCGGCGTCTCGCGGACCGGCGAGACCGACCGGGACGGCTTGGCCGCCGCCGTCGCCGCCGCAGGCTTGCGGGTCGCGGAGGACGACACCTGGGCCGACCTGTTCTCCCGCGTCCTCGTGGCGCGGATCGAGCCGCATCTCGGTCTCGGGCGCCCGACCATCCTCTGCGAGTATCCCGTCAGCGAGGCCGCCCTCGCCCGGCCGGCGCCGCACGATCCGCGGGTGGCCGAGCGCTTCGAGCTCTACGCCTGCGGCGTCGAGCTCGCCAATGCCTTCGGCGAGCTGACCGATCCGCTCGAGCAGCGCCGCCGGTTCGAGGCCGAGATGACGGAGAAGGCCCGCGTCTATGGCGAGCGCTACCCGATCGACGAGGACTTCCTCGCGGCCCTCGCCCTTATGCCGGAAGCCTCCGGGATCGCCCTCGGCTTCGATCGCCTGGCTATGCTGGCCTGCGGTGCGGGACGCATCGAGGACGTGATCTGGACACCCGTCGCGGAGACGCGGCCATGAACCGGGTGCTGCGCAGCGTCGACGACCTCATGGCGGCCGGCCTCGTCTCGGGCGAGGAGGCCGATGGCGTCAGCGCCGTGCTCGCGCGCTACGCGGTCTCGGTGACGCCCGACATGGCCGAGCTGATCGATCCCGATGATCCCGACGATCCGATCGCCCGCCAGTTCGTCCCCCGGGCGGAGGAATGCACCGCGGCGCCGGAAGAGCGGGCCGACCCGATCGGCGACGCCGCACATGCCCCGGTCACCGGCATCGTGCATCGCTACCCCGATCGCGTGCTCCTGAAGCCGTTGCATGTCTGCCCGGTCTACTGCCGCTTCTGCTTCCGCCGAGAGATGGTCGGCCCGGATGGGCTCGGAATCCTCACCGACGCGGAATTGGACACCGCCCTCGCCTACATCGCGCAGGATCCGCGCATCTGGGAGGTGGTGCTGACCGGCGGCGACCCGTTCGCGCTCTCGCCGCGCCGGCTCGGCGATATCGCCGACCGCCTCGCGTCCGTCGCGCACGTGCGGGTCATGAGGCTCCACACCCGCGTACCGGTGGTGAAGCCCGATCTCGTCTCCGAGGCGCTGGTCCGGGCGCTCGGGCGCTTCGGCCGGGCGGTGTTCGTCGCCCTCCACGCCAACCATCCGCGAGAATTCACGCCGTCCGCCCGCGCGGCCTGCGCCCGGCTGGTCGAAGCCGGGATTCCCATGGTCAGCCAGTCAGTGCTGCTGCGCGGCGTCAACGACGATGCCGCGACCCTCGAGGCGCTGATGCGGACCTTCGTGGAGAACCGGATCAAGCCCTACTACCTGCATCACGGGGATCTGGCGCCCGGCACCTCGCATCTGCGCACCGGCCTGCGCGAGGGGCAGGATCTGATGCGCGACCTGCGCGGTCGCCTCTCGGGGCTCGCACAGCCGACCTTCGTGCTCGACATTCCCGGCGGGCACGGCAAGGTGCCGGTCGGACCCGGGTATCTGCGCGACACCGCGGACGGGCCGCGGGTGACCGACCCGAACGGTCGGGACCATGCCTACCCGCCGAAAGCGTGACGGAGGATCTCGGACCATGCGCAGGCTTTGGGGCCGCCTCACCTCGGTGAACGTGCAGAAGGCGGTGTGGGCGCTCGACGAGGCGGGACTGCCGTACGAGCGGGTCGAGGCCGGCGGAAGCCACGGGGTCGTCGACGACGCCGGCTACCGCGCGATGAACCCGAACGGCCTCGTGCCCACCCTCGAGGAGGAGGGGTTCGTCCTCTGGGAATCGAACGCGATCCTCCGCTACATCGCGGCGACCAGCCCGGCCCTGGCCCTTCCCACGAATCCCCGTGCGCGTGCCCAGGTGGAGCAATGGGTCGACTGGCAGGCCACCAGCTTCACCCCCGCCATGCGCGACGCATTCTGGCAGCTCTACCGCTCGGCCGATCCCGACCGCGCTCTGGTCGCCGCCTCCCTGAAGAAGAGCGAGGCCATGGCGGCGATCCTCGACCGCCATCTCGCGGACAGGGACTACGTGGCCGATTCGGGCTTCGGCATCGCCGACATCGCCCTCGGCTGCGCGGCGCATCGCTGGCTGAACCTACCGGCGGAGCGGGTCGAGCGCCCGGCGCTGCGCCGCTGGTACGATCGCCTTGCCGCCCGGCCGGGCGCGACCCGCGCCCTCAGCGAACCCATCGCCTGACGGACGTCGCTGGATCGCCGACGCCTTGCCGGCATGCCGGCGCGATCCACTTGCTCTTCCGCGCCGCCCGGACCGGTGACGGCCTTCCACGGAGCCCCTGATGGCGATCGACCCGACCCTGCGCGACGCACTCTCCGCCGTGACACCGGCGAGCCTCGCCCGGGCGCTGACGCGGGCCGGAGTAAAGGCCTTCAGCCCGCATGGCCTCTCGCCGCGCGGCAGCCAGACCGTGATCGGGCCGGCCTACACGTTGCGGATGATCCCGGCCCGGGACGATGCTGCGGGCGACCTCGCCGCCGCCATCGACGCCGTTCCCGACGGGGCGGTCGTGGTGATCGATGCCGCGGGCTCTGCCCTCCCCTGCCGTTCGGCGCCATCCTCGCGGCACGCCTCGCCCAGCGCGGCGCCGCGGGTCTCATCACCGACGCGGCCCTTCCCGATGAGGTCGGCGTCCCGGCCTGGTGCCGGCCGGCGGCGGCCAGCGGCACCCTGGCCCTGGTCGGTACGCAGGAACGTGTCGCCTGCGGCGGCGCGGCGATCCATCCCGGCGACATCCTCGTCGGCGATTCCACCGGACTGGTCGCGGTGCCGGCGGCCCTCGCCGAGCGGGTGGCCCTCGAAGCCGTGGAACAACAGCGTCTCGATCTCTGGATTCAGCGCGAGATCGAGCGCGGCGCGAGTCCTCGCGAGCCTGCTGCCGCCGGACGCCGCCGCCCTGGCGCGCTTCGAGGCAGAGACGAAGCCGGACTGAACACCGTGTTCTTCCAGGCCTCGAAGGTGATCTATTTCCTGATCACACCGTCGAATCTCTGCATCTTCGCGATCCTGTTCGGGATCGCCGTGGCGTCGACGCGGCGGCGGCGGACCGGCCTGGGGATCGCGCTCCTGGGCGTGGCCCTGCTCGGTGCCGCCGGGCTGGGGCCGCTGTCGGACATGGTTCTGCTCCCCCTCGAGCAACGGTTTCCCCTACCCGGCCGACGGCCCGGCACCGGTCGGGATCATCGTGCTCGGCGGCGGAATCGAGGCCGGCCTCTCGGAGGCGCGCGATCAGGTCGTCGTCAACGATGCCGGCGAGCGGCCGATCTACCTCGCCGACCTCGCCCGGCGCTTCCCGGCGGCACGCCTCGTCTTCTCCGGCGGGAGCGGCTTCATCGGCGGCGGGATCGCGGAGGCCGATATCGTCAGCCGGCAGGCCGACGTGATCGGCGTGCCGCGGACGCGCCTCGTCCTGGAGAACCGCTCGCGGAACACCCACGAGAACGCGGCCTTCGCGGCATCTTTGGTGCAGCCGAAGCCCGGCGAACGCTGGCTGCTGGTGACCTCGGCCTGGCATATGCCCCGGGCGGTCGGTTGCTTCCGGCAGGCCGGATTTAGGGTGGACGCTTTCCCGGTGGATTACCGGACCCGCGACTGGAGCGACGTGACCCGGGTCCACGGCTTCGCGTCGGAGGGGCTGCTGCAGTTCGATCTAGCCGTGAAGGAATGGATCGGCCTCGCCGTGTACCGGCTGTCCGGCTACACGCCGGACTGGCTGCCCGGTCCCGACCCCGAGCCCGGCAGCGACAGCCGGTAGATGCCACGGAAATCGTCCGGATCCACCGGTTTTCCCTTGCGCAGGATCGCGATCCGGCCGGCATGGGCGAGACGGACGGCGGTCCGGCGGACCGGCTGCATCAGCGGACCCCAGCCGTCCGGATGCGGGCCGCCCAGAGCGCGGGCGACCTCCGACGGGCAGATGGTCTTGTCGGCACCCCGTTCGGCGATGAGCCGCAGCATCGTCGCCTCGATGGCGAGGTCGTCCGGCTTTGCGTCGGTCATGTGCGTGCTTCCTCGGCGGCCGACAGGACCGGGACCTCGAGCGGCCCCTCGTGGGGTCCCTCCCCCGCCTCAAGGAGCGCTTTGCGGATCTCCGAGGCGAATTGGCGGCGCCACATGATGATCACGACGGCGGTCGTCGAGGCGAACAGGACGTAGGGACTGATGAACCAGCCGAGATAGGCGAGCGCGAAGAAGAAGGCCCGCTGGCCGCGCGCGAAATGACGCCCGGCGCTGACGTTCATGGCGGCAAGACGACGCACCGCCCGGAGCATCTCGGTGTCGCTGGCCCCGGACCCCTTCGATGGCACGGCGCCGAGGAGGATCGCCGTGTAATTGAACAATCGATAGGCCCAGGCGAACTTGAAGAAGGCATACACGAAGACCACCGCGAGTCCGGCGACCTTCAGTTCCCAGGTCAGGCGGTTCGCCACCGTGCCGAAGGGCAGTGTGGCGAACAGGTTCAGGACGTCATCCCCGGAGCGGGACAAGGTGAGGACCGAGCCGAGGGCGATCAACGAGGTCGATGCGAAGAAGGCCGTGCCGTTCTGCAAGGAGGCATTGATCTGCGTGTCGACGACCCGGTTGTCGCGGCCGATGACCTGACGCGCCCAGTTGGCCCGGTGGCCGTTCATGATCTGGGTGAGGGAGACCATTCGGCCACGGAGCCGTCCGACCGAGAGGCCGTAGGCGATCCAGGCGACGATGAAGTACAGCAGCGCCCCGAGATCGAGGGGCGAGAAGGCGGCGCTGCCGGCGGACAGTTCTGTCATGATCTCCGGATGGCGGATTCGCGATGGGGCGACCCGCCATACCAGCCCAGGCGCCCGCGCTGAACCCACGCGAGGGCGATGGCCGTCGCCCTCAGCCGTGCAGGATCCTGAAGCCGCCATCGGGGAGCAGGTCGCCGCCGACTCGGACGCGCAGATCGGAGACGCGTGCGCCGGGTGGACCCGACCGGCACAGCGCCTCCATTTCGGCCACCGCGGCCGGCGCGCCGCTGAAGACCGCTTCCACCGAACCGTCGTCGCGGTTGCGCACGGAGCCCGACAGGCCCCGCGCGCGGGCCTCGGACTGCGTCCAAGCCCTGTAGGAGACGCCCTGGACCCGCCCTGTGACGATGACGGAGATCGTCCTGGTCTCGCTCATGGCGACGTCGTCTCGCTGGAGAGGCCCGCGCCTGTCGGCGCGGGTCCGGATGGTCCTACTCGGCTGCGATCGGGCGGCGGAGATCCGCGTTCATCGCCTGGCTCCGCGTCGCGCCGGTGCGGACATGCGTGGAGTAGAGCATCAGGCCTGTGAAGGCGATGCCGCCCACGATGTTCCCGATCAGCGTCGGGATCTCGTTCCAGAGCAGATAGTCCATGACCGTCAGGTGGCCGCCCATGAGGATCGCCGACGGGAACAGGAACATGTTCACCACAGAGTGCTCGAAGGTCATGAAGAAGAACACCGTGATCGGCATCCACATGGCGATCACCTTGCCGAGGCACCGAGGTCGACAGCATCGCGCCGATGACGCCCGTCGACACCATCCAGTTGCACAGCATGGCGCGGACGAAGAGCGTCAGCATCCCCGACGCGCCGTACTTCTCGTAGCCGAGGGTCCGGGCCTCGCCGATGCCGGCGATCAGCTTGCCGACGGCGTTCGGCTCGGTGGCGAAGCCGAAGGTGAAGACGATCGACATCATCACCGCGGTGGTCAGCGCCCCCGCGAAGTTGCCGAAGAAGACCAGTACCCAGTTGCGGGCGACGCCGGCCACGGTGACGCCGGGGCGCTTGTCGATCAGGGCAAGGGGTGTCAGCACGCAGACGCCGGTGAACAGGTCGTAGCCGAGCAGGTACAGCATCGAGAAGCCGACCGGGAACAGCAGCGCCGCGACCAGAGGCTGGCCCGTGGTCTGGTTGATGGTCACCGCGAAGGCGGCGGCGAGGGCCAGGATCGCTCCGGCCATGTAGGCGCGGATGAAGGTGTCCTTGGTAGCCATGAAGACCTTCGCCTCACCGGCATCGACGGCCTTCTTCACGAAATCGGCGGGCGCCAAATACGACATGCGGAACTCTCCCTCGCAGGCGCACGCCGATCGTCGTTGGCCGACGGGCGCGCTGCGCAATCACGGATGGCTGGTGCGACGCGAGGCTATCGGCCGCCCTCCAGCTCGATTGTGGGAAAGCATGTCGCGTACCAGTTGCGCGCCGCTCAGGACGGGCGACCCCGGGTCCAACTGCCGAGTTCCCGGAGATAGGCTTGCGGGAGTTGCGCGGCGCAGGCCGCCGCGACGACGGATTCGAGGTAACCCGGCCGCGGCCGGCCGGGTGCCGTCGAGCATCCGCGGTAGATCAGGGCGCGCTTGACGCCATCCGTCGTGCGGATTGGCAGGGCGGCTTTCGTATAGAGGCCCCCGGCGACGCCCTCGTAGCGGTCGAGCGCCGGGATGTCGTCGCAGGCGAGTTCCCACAGCACGCCCCAAACGTTTCGCCGGGGATCGCGCACCACGGAGGCGTAGCCCTCGCGCATGATGATGAAGCGGTGGTTCGGCAGATGCCCGCCGCCGATCAGCCGCGAATCCGGGCAGCGCAGCGCCATCGCGGCGGCATCCATGTTGGCGCCGTAGGCGAAATAGAGGGCATCTTACCTGCGGTGAGCGAGCCGCGCGCGCCTGTTCACTCGCCCGGTGGACGACCCAGACGGCGCATGGCGCGCTCATTGAGAACCACAGCCGTGTAGGCGACGGCCAGGACGACCGCCGGGATGACGAAGGTCACGAAAATCTGGCCTGAGCTCATGGCATCAGACTCCGAAGCGCGCGTCTCGCCAGTGTATGTAAGCCGATGCCGGCAGAAAGCCAGATGATGGCGAACAGCGCCGTACCGGGCTTGAGCGGCGGCGCGTTCGGGATCTCGAAGCTTATGGCCGTGATCGGCGTCACCACCCCGATCACGACGAGCGCCACCGCGATGTTGTTCAGCGCGGTGGCGAGCAGTTTCGTCTGTTCGGTTTGAACGACAGACATGCCGGCGAACGTCTACGAGCCTCAGGCGAATTCGAGGATCACCGCGTCGACGGCGAGGCTGTCACCCTCCTTGGCGTGGATCTTCGCCACCGTGGCGTCGCGCTCGGCCCGAAGCATGTTTTCCATCTTCATTGCCTCGACGACCGCGATCGGCTCGCCGTTCTTCACTTCCTGGCCCTCGGTCACGAGGATCTGCTTCACGAGGCCGGGCATCGGGCATAGGACCTGCTTGCCCGAGCCGGCCTGTTCCTTCACCGGCATCAGAGCGGCGAGTTCCGCCTCGCGGCGGGTGTAGACTCGGGCTTCCGCGGCCGCGCCGGCATGCTGCAGGAACGCGCCGTTGAGCAGGGCGCGCACCTGGATCGCCACGCGCTCCGAACCGATCGTGCCGATCCAGACCGGCTCGCCCGGCCGCCACGCGCTGGCCACCGTGAGCGCCGTGCCATCCTCCTGGGTCACCAGAAGGTCCTCGCCTTCCGGCTCCACGGTCACGGGGTATGACTGGGCCGCCAGGATGACGACGCGCTCGCGCTCGAAGGCGAACAGCCCCGGCGCGCGCATCTGCCCGGAGATGCCCCGCTTGCGCTGGTTGAGCTTGTGGTCGATCGCCGCCGCCGCGGCCATCATGCGGATGGCCACCGGACCGGCCGGCTCGGGCGCCGTGAAACCCTCGGGGAATTCCTCGGCGATGAAGCCTGTGGACAGCCGACCTTCCTGCCAGCGCGGATGGGCCATCAGCGCGGAGAGGAACGGAATGTTGTGGCGGATGCCGTCGATCGCGAAGGCGTCGAGGGCCTCGCCCTGGGCGGCGATCGCCTCGGCCCGTGTCGGCGCCCAGGTGACGAGCTTGGCGATCATTGGATCGTAGTGGATGGCGATCTCGCCGCCCTCCTCGACGCCGGTGTCGTTGCGCACGATCGCGGCGCCCTGACGGCCCTCTTCCGGCGGACGGTAGGTCGTGAGCCGGCCGATCGAGGGAAGGAAGTTGCGGGTCGGATCCTCGGCGTAGACGCGGCTCTCCACCGCCCAGCCGTTCAGCTTCACGTCGTCCTGGGTGATCGGCAGCTTCTCGCCGGCCGCGACCCGGATCATCAGCTCGACGAGGTCGAGGCCGGTGATCATCTCGGTGACCGGATGCTCGACCTGCAGACGCGTGTTCATCTCCAGGAAATAGAAGGACTTGTCCTGCCCGGCGACGAACTCGACCGTCCCGGCCGAGTCGTAGTTCACCGCCTTGGCGAGGGCGACGGCCTGCTCGCCCATCTTGCGGCGGGTCTTCTTGTCGAGGAGCGGCGACGGCGCTTCCTCGATCACCTTCTGGTTCCGGCGCTGGATCGAGCACTCGCGCTCGCCGAGGTAGACCACGTTGCCGTGCTTGTCGCCGATCAGCTGGATCTCGATGTGGCGCGGGTCGGTGATGAACTTTTCGATGAAGACGCGGTCGTCGCCGAAGGAGGAGGCCGCCTCGGACTTGGCGCGGGCGAAGCCCTCCGCCACCTCGTCGCCCGAGAAGGCGATGCGCATGCCCTTGCCGCCGCCGCCCGCGGAGGCCTTGATCATTACCGGGTAGCCGATCTCGTCGGCGATCGTCTTGGCATGCTCGGGTGATTCGATGACCCCGAGGAAGCCCGGAACGGTCGAGACCTCGGCGGCGGCCGCCGCCTTCTTCGACTCGATCTTGTCGCCCATGGCGGCGATGGCCCCCGGGTTGGGGCCGATGAACACGATGCCGGCGGCTTCGAGCGCCTTCGGGAAGGCCTCGCGCTCGGAGAGGAAGCCGTAGCCGGGGTGGACAGCCTGGGCGCCGGTCTTCTTGCAGGCCTCGACGATCTTCTCGATCACGAGGTACGATTCGGATGCGGCAGCGGGGCCGATATGGACCGCCTCGTCCGCCATGGCGACGTGCACGGCGTCGCGATCGGCATCCGAGTAGACCGCTACGGTCTTGATGCCCATTCGGCGGGCCGTCTTGATCACCCGGCAGGCGATCTCGCCCCGGTTGGCAATCAGGATCTTTTCGAACATCGCTGGCGCACTGCTTTCGAGATCGCCGGATTGCGCACCGGCTTGATTGTCCCGATAGATCAGTTGCGCCGCGGACGGAAGCTGCGCCTTGGTCTGAGGCTCACGCCGCCAGGGCAAAGGTCATGCGCGGGGCCTGAGCCCCGTCACGGACGCGACGGTTGGCTTCCAGGGCGAAGGCGACGAGCGATTCGGCGCTGCTCTCGGCCTCGCGGACGACTTCCATGGCGATCCGGGCGCCCACCGTGCTCGGGCCGTCGCGCCCGCTGAGCGAGGCGGCGAGCCACGCCGCGACGTCGCGATCGATGTAGCCGGTCGGGCGCGAGCCCCACACGGCGAAGTCGACGACCGAGGCCACCAGGAAGTCGCCGAAGGCGTCGGAGCCGATCACCGCCCGCTCGAGGGCGATCAGCAGGTCGGCGTCCTCGCGGCTCATGAGCCCGTCCGGGAGAACCTCGCGCTTCAGGACCAGCAGGTCCTCGTCGCTGATGGTGCCGGCCGAAACCGCATGGTTGCAGAACTGTTGAACGGTGATGCTGGTCATGATCGCCTGCCTCCCCGACCTTTGCTGTGGTCGGCGCTAGTCCCTGTGTGTCTTCAACTTACGGGACCGCCTCCCTTCCAGAGGTTAATGGCGAGATCTGAACGGAAGTTCAGGTAAACACCCCCCGATCAAGTAGGCTTATTGGGACGTTGACCGGTTGCGTTACCGGACGATGACCGAGGCCCCGACGGGCACCCGGTTGTAGAGGTCGACCACGTCGATGTTGCGCATCCGGATGCACCCGGAGGAGACCGCCTGGCCGATCTTCTCGGGCTCGTTCGTGCCGTGGATCCGGTAGAGCGTGTCCTTGCCGTGGTCCGACAGGTACAGGGCGCGGGCGCCGAGGGGGTTCATCGGTCCGCCCTGCATGGCGTGAACGTGCGGCCAGCGCCGGATCATCTCGGCCGGCGGGTTCCAGGCCGGCCACTCGGCCTTCCGGTCGATCCGAGCCGCACCGGTCCAGCCATAGGCCTCGTCGCCCACCGAGACGCCGTAGCGCATCGCCCGGCCGTTCGGCAGGACGAGGTAGAGCTGCCGCTCCTTGGTCTCGACCACGATCGTGCCGGGCGGTTCACGGGTCGGGTCGGCGATCTCGTAGCGGGCGAAGTGCGGATCGAACTCGGCCTCCGGGACGAGGGCCATGTATTCCGCGTCGCGCGCAGACAGGGTCGGGTCGGGCACGCCCTTGAAGGTACAGCCTGCCAGCAGCAGGGCAGAGCCGATGACCGATAGGATGCGCATGTTCCTGCCCCGGCGATCTTCGCGGCTTTGGACGGACCGAGCGTGACGTCATGATCCGTGTCCGTCCCGCGGACGAATCGCTGGACCATAAAGGTGCAGCGGCACCCCGCCGTAGTCCGCGCGTTGGGCTCGTGGCACATTGCCGGCGCCTGTTGCCGGTGCGCGACAGGCGAGCATCCGGGAGCGACCCTCGTGACCACCCTCTACGTGAGCCATCCCGCCAGCTTTGATCACGAGGTTCCGGAGGGACATCCGGAGCGGCCGGCACGGATGCGCGCAGTGGAACGAGCCCTGGAGGATGAGCGCTTCGCCGGTCTCGTGCGGGCTACGGCGCCTCGGGCCGAGATCGAGGCCGTCACCCTCGCCCATCCGCGCGAGTACGTGGACGCCCTGGTGGCGGCGGTGCCGGAGCACGGCATGGTCGGCATCGATTCCGACACGATCCTGTCGGCGGGAAGCCTGGAGGCAACGCTGCGGGCCGTGGGTGGCGGGATGCATGCCGTCGACGCCGTCGTCGGCGGCGAGTGCCGCAACGCCTTCGTGGCCATGCGCCCGCCGGGCCACCATGCCGAGCGGACCCGCGCGATGGGCTTCTGCCTGTTCAACCACGCCGCTATCGCGGCCCGCCATGCCCAGAAGAAGCATGGTGCCGAGCGGGTGGCCCTGGTGGACTGGGACGTCCACCATGGCAACGGCAGCCAGGACATCTTCTGGGACGACGCCTCGGTGCTCTACTGCTCCACGCACCAGATGCCGCTCTATCCGGGATCCGGGGCGGCCTCAGAGCGTGGCGACAAGGATACGATCGTCAACGTGCCGCTTCGGCCCAACGACGACGGCGAGGTGTTCCGGGAAGCGTTCGAGACCGGCATCCTGTCACGGCTGGAAGCCTTCCGGCCGGATGTGATCGTGATCTCGGCGGGCTTCGATGCGCATCGCCTCGATCCCCTGGCCAATCTTCGTCTGGAGGCGGAGGATTTCGGCTGGGCGACGCGCCGGCTGATGGATCTGGCGGAGCGTTGCGCGGGGGGCGGATCGTCTCGATCCTCGAGGGCGGCTACAGCCTCGAAGGCCTCGGAAAGTCGGTGGCCGCCCATGTCGACGCACTGATGGGGCGCTGACGGCTGCGCCGTTTCAGCCGCCCGCCGGCACGCCATGATCGGTCGCCGGGAGGAACCGCCGCTATGCCGCATGCGAATCGACCGATGCCATCCGCCCGAGCGCGCGTCCCAGCCGCCCGCGCCGCCCGTCGGGACGTCGGCCGGTGACGGTTGCGGGCTTCCTGACCTATGCGCTGGCCCTCGGCGTCGCCGCCGCCGTGCCCGGACCCGGCGTCGTCGCGCTCGTCGCCCGCGCCCTGGGCTCGGGCTTCGGCGCCGCGATGGCGTTCTCGGGGGCCTGATCCTCGGCGATCTGGCCTATCTGGCCGCCGCAACCTTCGGGCTGACGCTGATCGCGTAGGCGCTCGGCACGGTGTTCGTCCTCGTCCGCTACGGTGCCGGCCTCTATCTCGCCTATCTGGCGTACCGGCTCTGGCGGGCGGCCGACGGCGCGGGGCAGGTCGAGGCGGAGGGTCGCGACCGGCCGCTGTCGAGCTTCGTCGCCGGGCTGACCATCACCCTGGGCAACCCCAAGACGATCGTCTTCTACCTCGCGATCCTGCCCACGCTGGTCGATCTGCGCAGCGTGACGGGCGCCGATTTCGTCACCCTGGTCGTCGTCACGGCCGCGACCCTGCTGATCGTGATGACACCCTACGCGGCCCTGGCGGCCCGGGCACGGGATTCCCTGCGCCGGCCCGCCTTCCGGGCGCGGCTGAACCGCAGTGCGGCTGCCATCATGGCCGGCGCGGCGGTCTGGACCGTCCTGCGCCGGGCCTGACCGGACGTTTCAGCCCTCCAGGGGTTCGTCGCCCAGGAGTTCGATGCCGAAGCCCGAGAGGCCGACATAGGAGCGCGACGAGGTCGCGAGGTTGCGGATCGAAACCACCCCGAGATCGCGCAGGATCTGGGCGCCGAGCCCGATCTCGCGCCATTGCCGCGCCCGCAGGGCTTCCGTGCCCTCCTCGGTGACGCTCTTCACCGGCACGCCCGCTGTGCCGTCCCGGAGATAGACCAGCACGCCGCGCCCCACGGCCGCGAAGCGCTTCAGGACGGCATCGATCTGCCGGCCGCCGCCGATTACGTCGGCGGCGACGTTGGAACGGTGCAGGCGCACCAGAACGTCCTGGCCGTCGCCGATCTCGCCCATCACGAAGGCGAATTGCTGAATCGACTCGAAGGGCGTCGAGAACACGTAGGCGTTCACGTCCCCGTGGTTCGAGCGGACCGTGAAATGGCCGACCCGCTCCACCAGCCGGTCGCGCGCCTGCCGGTAGGCGATGAGGTCGGCCACCGAGACCTGCTTGAGACCGTGCGTCTCGGCGAAGGCCTCGATCTGCGGCCCCTTCATCACGGTGCCGTCGTCGTTGGCAAGCTCGCAGATGACGCCAACGGGCGGCAGCTCAGCGAGCTTGCACAAGTCGACCGCGGCCTCGGTATGGCCCGAGCGCATCAGCACGCCGCCGTCGCGGGCGATCAGCGGGAAGACGTGGCCGGGCCGCACAAAATCGCCCGCCCCCATGTTGCCGTTGGCCAGCGCCCGCACCGTGTTGCAGCGCTGCTCCGCGGAGATGCCGGTCGTCAGGCCGTGCTTCACGTCCACCGTCACGGTGAAGGCCGTGCCGAGCGGCGCGTCGTTCGAAGCGACCATCGGGGCGAGGTGCAGGCGCCGCGCCTCGCTCTGGGTGATCGGCGCGCAGACGATCCCGCAGGTGTTGCGGATGATGAACGCCATCTTCTCCGGCGTGCAGAGGGAGGCGGCGACGACGAGGTCGCCCTCGTTCTCGCGATCGTCGTCGTCGGTGACGACCACGATCTCGCCGCGGGCGAAGGCCGCGATGGCCTCGGTGACGGTGCAGTGGGGCACGGGCATTCTCGGGTCGTTGGGGCGAGGACCGGGATCAGGGCTGCTGCCCGACCTGCCCTCGATGGCGCAGATAGTGATCGGCCAGCACGCAGGCCATCATGGCCTCCGCCACCGGTACGGCGCGGATGCCGACGCAGGGATCGTGGCGGCCTTTGGTGACGAGGTCGACATCGCTGCCGTCGCGGGTGACCGAGCGGCGAGGCGTCAGGATCGAGGAGGTCGGCTTCACGGCGAAGCGCACCACCACCGGTTCTCCGTTGGAGATGCCGCCGAGGATCCCGCCCGCGTGGTTGGCGAGGAAGCGCGGACGGCCGCCGTTGCCCGCGCGCATCTCGTCGGCATTGTCCTCGCCCCGCAGGGCCGCAGCCGCGAAGCCATCACCGATCTCGACCCCCTTCACGGCGTTGATCGACATCATCGCGGCGGCGAGGTCGGCGTCGAGCTTGCCGTAGACCGGGGCGCCGAGACCCGGAGGGACGCCCTCGGCCACCACCTCGATGACCGCGCCCACCGACGAGCCGTCCTTCCGGATCGCGTCGAGGTAGGTCTCGTAGAAGGCTGCCGTCTCGGCGTCGGGGCAGAAGAACGGATTGTTGCCGACCTCAGCCCAGTCCCAGCGCGACCGGTCGATGGCGTGCGGCCCCATCTGCACGAGGGCGGCACGGATCGTGACGCCCGGCACGACCTTGCGCGCGACGGCGCCGGCCGCGACCCGCGCGGCGGTCTCGCGCGCGGAGGAGCGGCCGCCGCCGCGATAATCGCGGAGGCCGTACTTGGCGTCGTAGGTGTAGTCGGCGTGGCCCGGCCGGTAGCTGTCGCGGATCTCGGAATAATCCTTGGAGCGCTGATCGGTGTTCTCGATCATCAGCGCGATCGGCGTGCCGGTGGTGAGGTGGCGGCCCTCCGTCCGGTCATCGGCGAACACGCCGGACAGGATCTTCACCTGATCGGGCTCGCGGCGCTGCGTCGTGAACCGCGACTGGCCCGGCTTCCGACGGTCGAGCTCGGCCTGGATCTCCTCGGCTTCGAGCGGCAGGCCGGGGGACAGCCGTCGACGACGCAGCCGAGCGCGACTCCGTGGCTCTCGCCGAAGGTCGTGACGCGGAACAGATGGCCGAAGGTGTTGTGCGACATGGCGCGGCTGCCTTAGCGCGGGAGCGCCGGGGGCACAAACGCGGACGCTGCGGACTGCCGGACGGACGCAACCGTAGCAGGCCGGGTCCCTTCAAGTGTACGCTAGGCTTGGGCAAGGTCGAGACCGCCCCGCGCCTTCAACGCGCGATACGCTGCGACCGCCGTGGCGAGATCCCGGTGCAGCCGGCGCTCATCGCCGAGACCGTCCAGATCGTAGGTCAGGCCGAGGATATGAGCAGCCTCGTAACCCTCCGGCAGCTCGCCTGCGCTCCCCAGGGCGATCGACGCGTTCGGGAGCCTATCGGCGAAATCGGCCAGCCGTGCGCGGAGGCGGGCGCCGCTGACCTGCAGATGGGCGCCCGCCGCCGCACCATGATCTCGGATCGCCGCCACCGTTCCCTGGGCGAGCGACAGGTGCACCACCTCCCGGTGCGCCGCGAACAGGTAGACGAGGTAATAGCCCCGCGTGGCGCTGGTGGTGACCGCGGGATCGAACATCGCGAGCCATGGCACGGCAGCCCAGTGGCTCCCACGCCCCGGACTGCCCTTCACCAGGAACGGCCCGTCGATCGGCGCCAGGGCGGCGCGCAGCTCCTCCGGCGCGCCTTTGCGGATCACGGCGGCCAGCGGGTGTCCGGCCGGCGGATCGAGGCGGGCGAGCGGATATTCCTCGACGATCTCGCCGCAAGGCGTAGCCGAGGCTCACGGCCGCGCCAGGACCCCGCCGGTGATCGCTTCGCGCACACCCGTGGTCGACGGCAAGGTGATCGGCAGGCCCTTGAGCGAGCGCACGGCGAGATACGCGAAGGCCTGCGCCTCCAGGTATGCGGAGGACCAGCCGATGGCGTCCGCGGTCGTGATCTCGGCGCGCAGATGGTAATTCAGCAGCCGTACCAGCTCGCCATTGCGGGCGCCGCCGCCGGCCACGATCCAGCGGGTCGGGATCTCGGGGGCGTGGTCGAGGGCGCGGGCAACGGCGCGCGCCGTGAAGGCCGTCAGCGTCGCGGCGCCGTCCTCCGTGGAGAGCTGGCCGGCGAGCTTGTGGGAGAACCAGTTCCGATCCAGCGATTTCGGCGGCCTGCGGAAGAAGAACGGGTGGGTCAGGAGCCAGGCCAGCAGCTGCTCGTCCGGCCGGCCCCGGGCCGCCGTGCGGCCGCCATCGTCGAGATTCTTGCCCTCGCGCTCCTGCATCCACTCGTCGATCAGGGCGTTGCCGGGACCGGTGTCGAAGGCGATGACGCCGCCCTTCGAGTCGATCAGGGTCGCGTTGGCCACGCCGCCGATGTTCAGGATGCCGAAGGGGCCGTCGAAGCCCGATGCCTCGGCCAGGGCCTTGTGGAAGACCGGCACCAGCGGCGCCCCCTGCCCGCCCGCCTCGATATCGGCCCGGCGCAGGTCCGAGACCACCGGAATGCCGAGCCGGCTCGCCAGCGCCTGCCCGTCGCCGATCTGGATCGAGATCCGCTGGTCCGGGCGGTGGATCACGGTCTGCCCGTGGAAGCCGATCACGTCGATCTCGGACGCGGTCAGCCCATGCTCCTCCAGGAATCGCTCCACGGCCTCGGCATGGGCGAGGGTGACGAAGGACTCCGCCTCCGGCAAACGGCCCGGCCTGTCGCCGGGATGCGTGACGGATCTCGGCGTCCTTGGTAGCCGCGCGCAGCAGCGCCTTCTCGTCGTCGGCGTAGCCCCGGTAGCCGGTGGGACCCAGCGGCTCAAGGAAGTTGTTGTGGCCCTTAACGACGTGGACCCGCTCGCCGTCGGTCTCGATCAGCGCGATGTCGACGCCGTCCAGCGAGGTGCCGCTCATCAGTCCGATTGCGCGCATCATCGCCATGCCGCCCTGCCCCGTGCCTTTCGGCCAACGCCCTGCTAAGAGCGCGCCGTATCCTGAACCCAGCGCGAGCTAGCATGCGGGGCCTCGGCCTGTCGCGCCAGCGCGCGACCCGAGATGGCATCCATGACCGCCGAGAGCTTCGCGCCGAAATCCGACTTCCTGCGGATCCTCACCGAGCGCGGCTATATCCACCAGACCTCGGACCTCGCCGGCATCGACGCCGCGGCCCTCGAAGGCCGGCTGACCACCTATGTCGGTTACGACTGCACGGCACCGTCGCTGCATGTCGGGCACCTCCTGTCGATCATGATGCTGCACTGGCTGCAGGCCACCGGGGGCAAGCCCATCGCCCTGATGGGCGGCGGCACGACCCGGGTCGGAGACCCGTCCGGTCGCGACGAGACCCGCAAGATCCTCACCGTCGAGCAGATCGACGCCAACAAGGCCGAGATCCGCAAGACCTTCGACCGGTTCCTCCGCTTCGGCGGAGCGGCCGGCGATGCCGAGATGGTCGACAATGCCGAGTGGCTGACCAAGCTCAACTACATCGAGATGCTGCGCGATGTCGGACGGCATTTCTCGGTGAACCGCATGCTGTCGATGGACAGCGTGCGCCTGCGCCTGGAGCGCGACCAGGAACTCTCGTTCCTGGAATTCAACTACATGATCCTTCAATCCTACGACTTCGTGGAGCTGAACCGCCGCTACGGCTGCGTCATGCAGATGGGCGGCTCGGACCAGTGGGGGAACATCGTCAACGGCATCGATCTCGGCCGACGCATGGGCACGCCGCAACTCTACGCCCTCACATGCCCGCTGCTGACCACGTCGTCGGGCGCCAAGATGGGCAAGACCGCGGCCGGCGCGGTCTGGCTCAACCCGGAGATGCTGAAGCCGTACGATTACTGGCAGTTCTGGCGGAACACGGAAGATGCGGACGTCGCCCGCTTCCTGAAGCTGTTCACGCTGCTGCCCATGGCGGAGATCGCGCGTCTGGCGGCCCTCGCCGGTTCCGAGATCAACGCGGCCAAGACGGTGCTGGCCACGGAGGCCACCGCACTGATGCATGGCCGCGAGGCCGCGGATGCCGCGGCCGAGACCGCGCGCAAGACCTTCGTGGAAGGCACGCTGGCCGCCGACCTGCCGACCGTCACCGTATCCGCGGCGACCTTGGAGGCCGGGCTCGGCGTGCTCACGGCCTTCGGGCCGGATGTGGCCGCACTCGTGCCCTCGACCAGCGAAGCGCGGCGGCAGATCAAGGGCGGAGGCCTGCGCGTGAACGACGTGCCGGTCGCCGACGAGAAGGCAACGCTCGGCCCTGATGACGTCACTTCGGATGGCGTCATCAAGCTGTCCTTCGGCAAGAAGCGGCACGTGCTGCTCCGCCCCGCATGAGCGTCGCATTGGCAGAGGACGCGAACGCGGCGGCGCTCGCATGACGACCGCCCGCATCCTCGTGATCGATGACGAGCCGCCGATCCGTCGCCTGCTCCGGACCGGTCTCGGGACGCAGGACTACGCAGTGATCGAGGCGGCCGACGCCGCCGCGGCGCTGGCCGCCCTGGAGGCCGGCGGCGTGGATCTCGCGATCCTCGACCTCGGCCTGCCCGACATGTCCGGCCACGCCCTCCTCGCGTCGATCCGCGAGCACTGGCCCGATCTACCGGTCGTGATCCTGTCCAGCCGCGACGACGAGCGTGGCAAGGTCGAGGCCCTCGATCTGGGCGCGGATGACTACGTCACCAAGCCCTTCGGCATGAACGAGCTTCTCGCGCGTATCCGTACGGCCCTGCGCCATCGCCTGGCCATGCAGGGGGAGCGGCCGGTTTTCCGGGTGGACGACCTCTCGGTCGACCTCGTCCGCCGCATCGTGCGGGTCGGCGAACGCGAGGTGAAGCTGTCGCCGCGTGAATACGAGTTCCTGCGCGCGCTGGTGCAACACGCCGGCAAGGTGCTGACCCACGCGCAGCTCATGCGCCACGCCCCGTCTTCGTCCGATCCGCAATATCTGCGCGTGTACGTGCGTCAGCTGCGTCAGAAGCTCGAGCCGGATCCGGAGCGTCCGCGCTATCTCCTCACCGAGACTGGCGTCGGCTACAGGCTCCGCGCGCCGGACTGAGGCCGGCGCGCCGCATCACGGCTCCAGGCCCTCGGCGGCGCGCCGCGCGGCCCGCAGCTTCTCGACCCGCGCCACGGAAAAGACCGAGGCCTCGTAGAGGAGCAGCATCGGGATCGCGAGGAGAGCTGGGAGATTACGTCGGGCGGCGTCAAGACCGCGGCGGCCACGAAGACCAGCACGATCGCGTAGCGCCGCTTCTCCCGCAGGAAGGCCGCGTCGATGATCCCGATCTGTCCGAGCAGCGTCAGGATCACCGGTAGCTGGAACGCGATCCCGAACGCGAAGATCAGCGTCATGATCAGCGACAGGTACTCGTCGACCTTCGGCAGCAGCTTGATCGTCGGCTCGCCGGCCACGCCCACCTGCTGGAGCGATACCGAGAATTTGATCAGCAGTGGCATCGCCAGGAAGAAGACCACCAGCGCGCCCAAAAGGAAGAAGATCGGCGTGGCCACGAGGTAGGGCAGGAACGCCTTGCGCTCGTTGCGATAGAGCCCGGGCGCCACGAAGGCGTAGATCTGCGTCGCGATCACCGGGAAGGCCAAAAAGGCCGCGCCGAAGACGCTCAGTTTGATGTTGGTGAAGACCTGCTCGAGAAAGTGCGTCGCGATCAGCTCGGCGTTCTGTGCACCCACGATTGAGACGTACGGGTAGACCAGAACGTTGTAGATATCGCGCGAGAAGAAGAAGCAGGCGAAGAACATCAGCACGAAGGCGATGAGCGACTTGATCAGCCGCGCCCGCAACTCGATCAGATGTTCGAGCAACGGTGCCCGGGAGGCTTCGATCTCAGCCTCGTCCGTGTCGGTGATCATCGGGCAGCGGCGCCGTTCTTTGGGTCGACAGAGGCGTCATGCGCGGCGGGCGGCTCGGGCGCGGGGCCGAACGGATCATCCACCGATCCGGGGACGGGAACGGGTGCTTCGGGTCCGCCAGCGTGGGCGACGGGATGGGGCGCGGGCTCCGGGACGGCCGCCGGAACGTGCGCCGGCGGTAGACCATCGTGAACCGACGGCGCCTCCGCCTCGGTCGGCGCCGCGGCCTCCTGCTCGGCCTTCAATTGCGCCGTCGCGTCCGCCAGAGAGCGCGTCTCAACACCCGGCAACTCGGGTCCGAGCTTCTCCGGACCCACCTTGGCCCGTCCCTCGACGGCGCCCTTCAGCTCGTCGCGGATGGTCTGCACGGGATTGAAGGTCGAGCCCGCCGTGCGGACCGTGTTGCGGATCCCGTCGACCTCGCGCCGGACATCGTCGAGTTCCGCCTCACGGATCGCCTCATTGAACTGCATCTGAAATTCGCCGGCCATGCGACGCAGTTTCGAGGTGATCTGTCCGACGGTGCGCAGCGCCTTCGGCAGGTCCTTCGGTCCGATGACGATGAGGGCGACGCCGCCGATCAGCATCACCTCGCCCCAGCTCATATCCAGCATGTCGTCGACGGTCCTGCTGCCCCGAGGCCCGGCGCGATGGCCGGACCCCGTCAGGCTCTACACGATGGCGTGCGCCCTGACGGTCCCTGCGTCCGGTGTGCCGTCAGACCGGCTTGCGTTCGCCGCCGGGCAGATGGCTCGCCGGGATCGCCGTGCCGGGGCTGGTCTCAGTGGCGTGCGGGATGGTCCGAACCGGCTCGGCCGGCGGCGCCACGTTCTGGCTCACCGGCGGAGTCTCGTCCTCGGCCATGCCCTTCTTGAAGGCTTTGATGCCCTTCGCGACGTCGCCCATCAGGTCCGAGACCTTGCCGCGTCCGAAGAGCAGCATCACGATGACCGCGACGATGACCCAGTGCCAGATACTCATGCTGCCCATGGCAACCTCCTGCGGGCGCCCCGATAAAGCGGGAGCGTGACGCCACGTCCGGTTGAGGATTTCGGGGCGAACCTAGGGATCGCGCAGCCCGAACACAAGCAGAGGCGATGCCACCGCCGGTGGAAGGCGGCGAGTCAGGCGGCGGCGAGGGCGGCGGCGAACCGTGCGCGGGCCTCCGGGACGTCCAGCCCGTCGCCGGCCGGATCGAGGCGCGCCAGCGCGGCCGCGGCTCGCCGTGCGGCCGCGCCAGCGAGTTCGGGCGCTGCCTCCGCCACGGCGCGCATCTCGTCCATCGCGCCGTTGCAGTGCAGGCCGATATCGATCCCGGCCGCGAAGGCCCGCTCCGTCCGGTCCCGGAACGTGCCGGTGAGGGCGTGCATCGAGAGGTCGTCGGTCATCAACAGGCCGTCGAAGCCGATCGCGCCGCGGATGATGTCGCGGATGACCGCGGTGGATTGCGTGACCGGCTTTTCGGGGTCGATGGCTGTGAAGACCACATGCGCGCTCATCGCCATCGGCAGATCGGCCAGTGCCCGGAACGTGCGGAAATCCTGGGCCGCGAGCTCTTCCCGCGTCGCCTCCACGACGGGCAGGCCGTGGTGGCTGTCGCAGGCGGCACGCCCATGTCCGGGGATGTGCTTCATCACCGGCAGGACGCCGCCGGCCATCAGGCCCTCGGCCACGGCGCGGCCGATCTCGGCCACGGCATCCGCGCTGGTCCCGTAGGCCCGGTCTCCGATGATGTCGTGCGAGCCGGGCGCGGGCACGTCGAGAACCGGAGCGCAATCGACGTTGATCCCGACCTCGGCGAGGTCGTGTGCCGTTAGGCGTGCGCCGAGACGGGCAATGGTCGTGGCGCTGCCGTTGAGGCGGCCGTAGCGGCCCCCGGCCGGGTAGGCCGGCCAGTGCGGCGGACCCATGCGCTGGACGCGCCCGCCCTCCTGATCGATCAGGATTGGCGCCTTGTCCGAACCGAGGCACTCCCGCAGGACGCCCGTCAGAGCCCTGACCGCATCGGGAGACCCGATGTTGCGCTTGAACAGGATGAAACCCCAGGGCCGCACATCCCGGAAGAAGGCCTTCTCCTCAGCGGAGAGCGACGTTCCGGCGCAGCCGAGGATCAGGGCACGGGAGGTCATCAGGAGTTGCTCAGGACCTGTTCGGTGGCGGCACGAAGACGGCGACAATGCCGCGGAACACGTGAATCGGTGCCGGTAGACTCAGGCGGGAACGGGGAGCCGGCAAGACTAAACCGCGGCTCTGGGGCGTTGCCGGGCCGATCGTGCCGCCCCTGTTGCCGTCCGGACTCGGTCGGCCGGTCACCGGCGCGGCGCGCTGAGGAACGCCGGCACGTCCAAGCGCGGCCGTCCGTCAGGGCGTCAGTTCTTGGCCACGAAACACTGGCCGCCCGCACCCTGCAGGGCGCTGCACAGACCTGAGGCCTCGGCTTTCTCCAGCGGTCCGACCCGGACGCGGAAGATGGTCTTGCCGTTGACCTCGGCCTGCCGGATCAGTTCCGGCTTGCCGGCGAGCTGCGTGTACTTGGCCTGCATCTGCCGCAAGGCGGCCTTCGCCTCCGCAGCGGAACCGCGCACGCCGAGCTGGACCGAGAAGCCGCCGACGGGGCCGGACTTCAGAGCGGAATCGTCCGCGGTCGAAGTGCTGGCGGTCGTATCGGGCGCGGTTGCCGGCGTCACGGCGGCGATCCGCTGGGCGGCCTTCGGCGGCTTTGCGGCCACGGGCTTGGGCGCCGACGGCTCGACCGCGGCATCCGGCTGGGCCTCGGCGGGCATAGCCGTCGCCACCGGCATCGATGCGGCCGCCTGGCGGACCGGCTTCGTCTTGGAGGGCGCCGGCGGAGCCGGCTCGTCGCCGGGGAGGACCATGGTGGGGATCGGTGCCGGCCCGGCCTCGACCGGCGTTTCCCGCGCGGGCGCCGCCGGGGGGCCTCGGGTTTCACTGCCACGGTCCGAACGCGACGGGGCTCCCCGAACGCCTCGAACGGCCCGTTGCCCGGCGTCGTGCCGCCCTGGGCGCCGGACGGCTGCGACGGACCCTGGGCCGCGCGGGCGGCCTCGGCGACGTCGAGGGGCTGCTCCTCGCGGTTGACGATCTTGATCTGGCCGTCCTTCTTGCCCTTCGGATCGTAGATCTGCCGGTTCTGATCCGGGATCTCGACACCGTCGGCCACTTTCGGGGCGACCTTGAGTGGCGTCGAATCGGCCTGCACGACGGGGACGCCGCCGTGGCCGGCATTGCTCATGCCCTTGTAGGTCAGCGCGCCCGTGACGGCGACCGCCACGACCGCGATCCCGGCACCGACCGAGAGCAGGCGCCGCCGCGGATTCGCGCGGCGCAGCGTGTGACCATCCGGGTAAGACTCATCGACGCCGTCCTGCGCGGCATCCACGTTCGCGGTGTACGCATTGGCCTCGTGGTGCGTGTCCTGCTCCACCGAGGCGAGATATTGGTCGAACGCGTCGGCCGGCGTCGCCTTGGCGGCTTCCGGCGCGAAGCTCGGCTCGACCCGGGCGTTCCAGCCGGACTGGGCCTGGGCGGCGGGGGCGGCCCGAATCTCGTCGCGCGCGGCCAGCAGGGCGCGGAACGGGTCGTCCTGACCGACGATGCGGGCGAGTTCCGCCAGCGGATCCGCCTTACCCGGTCCCTGCGGCGCCTGTGCCTTCTCGTGACGCAAATCGCGCGCGAGGGCGTCCAGATCGACCTGAGCGCGCGAAGCGTTCGTCATGGCAGCATCCTCACATCAACGCCGGCGACCGGCCCGATGCGTCCGGGCCTATCGCATCTCGTCCGGCGCGGTCACACCGAGAATCGCAAGGCCGGCGGCAAGCGTGCTCCGCAGAGCCTCGATGAGCACCAGCCGCGCCCAAGTCGACTTTCGGTCGGTTGCATTAACAAACCGTAATTGCGGCAAGTCTTTGCCCTTGTTCCAGAAACTATGCAACGCCGACGCCAGTTCATAGAGATGGAACGCAATCCGGTGCGGCTCGTGCGCGAGGGCCGCGGATTCGAGGACCCGCGGGTATTGCGCGATCAGCCGCATCATCTCGATCTCGCCCGGATCGCTCAGAACGCCGAGGTCCGCCTCGTCCAGCAGCGCCGCCGCCGACAGGTCAGCACCCGGGAACGCCTCGCGCGCCTGCCGCTGCACCGAGCGGACGCGGGCGTGGGCGTACTGGACGTAGAAGACCGGGTTGTCCTTCGACTGCTCCACCACCTTGGCGAGGTCGAAATCCAGCGTCGCGTCGTTCTTGCGGAACAGCATCATGAACCGGATGGCGTCGCGGCCGACCTCGTCGATCACGTCGCGGAGGGTCACGAACTCGCCGGCCCGCTTCGACATCTTGACGGGTTCACCTGCGCGCAACAGCCGCACAAGCTGACAGAGCTTGACGTCGAGCGTCGCCTTGCCGTCGCTCACCGCCTTCACGGCGGCCTGCATGCGCTTCACGTATCCGCCGTGATCGGCTCCGAGGACGTCGATCAGCTCGGTGGCGCCGGCGCGATATTTCGCCCGGTGGTAAGCGATGTCGGAGGCGAAATACGTGTAGGAGCCGTCCGACTTCAGCAGCGGCCGGTCACAGTCGTCGCCGAATTCCTTAGTCCGGAACAGCGTCTGCTCGCGATCCTCCCAATCCTCCGGCAACTGCCCCTTGGGCGGCGGCAGGCGACCTTCGTAGACGAGCCCCTTCTCACGCAGCTCTGCGAGCAGCGATTTGACCGCGCCGCTTTCCTGGAGCGTGCGCTCGGAGAAGAACACGTCGTGTTGGATCCCGATCGCCTCGAGATCGGCCCGGATCATGTCCATCATCATGCCGAGGGCGGTGTCGCGGACGAGCGGCAGCCAGTCTGCCTCCGGCTGATCGAGAAGCGCGCGGCCGTGGGCTTCGGCCAGGGCGGTGCCGACCGGCTTCAGATAGTCGCCCGGGTAAAGACCCTCCGCGATGGCGAAGGGCTCGCCCAGGGCCTCCTGATAGCGCCGGAAGGCGGACCGGGCGAGCACGTCGACCTGAACGCCGGCATCGTTGATGTAGTATTCCCGGGTCACCTGCCGTCCGGCGGCGACGAGGAGGTTGCAGAGGGCGTCGCCGAACACGGCGCCGCGGCCGTGGCCGACATGCATCGGTCCGGTCGGGTTCGCCGAGACGTACTCGACGTTGATCGGGCCGCCGGGCAGTCGCGCTCGGCCGAAGTTCTCTGGCGCGGCCAGCGCATCGCGCACGACGGCATGGAAGATGACGGGATCGAGCCGAAGGTTGATGAAGCCCGGCCCGGCGACGCTCGCCTCGACGATCCGCGGGTCGCTGCGCAGCTCCGCCGCCAGGGACTCGCCCAGGACCTTCGGGTTTGTCCGCGCCTCCTTGGCCAGCACCAGGGCGGCATTCGTGG
The DNA here is from genome assembly GCA_050632685.1 of Methylobacterium phyllosphaerae. Taxonomy (GTDB): domain Bacteria; phylum Pseudomonadota; class Alphaproteobacteria; order Rhizobiales; family Beijerinckiaceae; genus Methylobacterium; species Methylobacterium phyllosphaerae_A. Next base: position 2,750,057 of record JBOEFT010000001.1, on the reverse strand, counting down.
CGAGATCACCATGAGACGCATCGCGCGGCGGTTCGACCACCACGCGGCCGAGGTCGAGGCCTTCCGGCAGCTGGCCGGCGCGGGTCAGCGCCTCCACGGCCTCGCGCACGCGCGCCTCGAACAGGGCGAAGATGTTCATCGGTCTCGGTCTCGCTTGCGCGGGGATCTCGTCGCGTGGCCCGCCCGGGCCGTCTAGCAAGGGGCGGAAGGGTGTCACGGCACCATGCGGTGCGCCGAGGCCGGGATCGCGCCGTTCCGGGTACCGATCCGGTAACCAAGCCCACCCGGCGCGCCCGTTTTCCCGCGCGACGAATACGGATCGCGCACGGCCAGCCTTGTCCTGCCCGAGATGACGCTGTGTCATCACCCGCGATCGTGGCGTCCCGATCGCGGAGTTACTGATGAAGACCTTGACGATTGCAAGTGCGGCGGTGTGCGCCCTGATCCTGGCCTCGCCCGGCGCGGAGGCCGGCGGCTTCCGGGGCGGCGGGTTCCACGGAGGCGGCTTCCATGGCGGCGGGTTCCACGGCGGTTTCCGTGGGGGCTACGGATACCGGGGCGGTTTCGCGGGCCGTGGCTACTACGGAGGCGGTTACGGCTACCGCCGCGGGTATGGCCGCGCCCTGGGCTACGGTCTGGCCGGCGCGGGGATCGGGCTCGGCCTCGGGTTGGCCGCCGGCAGCCTCTATGGCGGCTACGGGTACGGCGGCGGATACGGCTATGGCGGCTACGGCTACCCGGCCACTTACGGCGGGTACGGCTACGGCTATCCCGCGGCCTACGGCGGCTACGGGTATGGCGGTTGCTACGGCAGCTATACCTGCGGTTGCGGCTGCTGAAGGACGCGGCGGCCTCGCCGGGTCTCAGGGCTCGGCGAGGGGCAACCCGCGGCTCGGCAATTCCCAGTGGAGGTCGGGGTCGTGGCGTGATGCTTTCGGTGCGCCAGGACGGCGTAGGTGTCGGTCATGCCGGCGATGTAGTCGGCGACCCGGCGGGCGATCCGCGCCGCCGGGGCACCGTCCAGGCCGGCACTCCATTCCTCGGGCATCCGCGACGGGTCCGCCGTGAAGGCGGCGAACAGGTCGTGGACGATGGCGTCGGCCTTCCGCCGCACCGCCACGACGCCGGGATGGCGGTACATGCGCGCCCACAGGAAGCGCATGATCTCGGCATCGGCCGCCGCGATCTCCGGTGAGAAGACGATGACAGCCTCATCCGCCCCGCGGATGTCCTCGACGCGTCGTGGGCCGAGGGCGGCGATTCGACGACCCCCTCGCGGATCACGTCCTCGACGAACCGCGTGATCACGCGGCGCGCGAGTTCGTGGATCATCCGCGACGGCTCCAACCCCGGATGGAGACGGTCGATCTCGTCGAGCAGTCCGGCGAGAAAGGGGACGGCGCGCAATTCCTGGATGTCGAACAGGCCGGCGCGCAGGCCGTCGTCGAGGTCGTGGGCCGCGTATGCGATGTCGTCGGCGAGCGAGGCCGCTTGGGCCTCGGGACCCGCCTGGCTCCACAGGTCGAGCGGATTGAGCGCGTCGTATTCCAGGATCGCGGCCGGGATGCCGTGCGCGGCGTAGCGGGGCGTCGGCTGTCCGTCTGCAGTCAGCAGCGGACCGTTGTGCTTGACGAGACCTTCCAGTGTCTCCCAGGCGAGGTTCAGCCCGTCGAAGCCCGCATAGCGCCGCTCCAGCCGCGTGACGATCCGCAGCGCCTGCGCGTTGTGATCGAACCCGCCATAGGCCGCCATGCAGGCATCGAGCGCGTCCTCGCCGGTATGGCCGAAGCAGGTGTGGCCGAGGTCGTGGCTGAGAGCCAGCGCCTCCGCGAGATCCTCGTCGAGCCCCAGGGCACGGGCGATGGCCCGCCCGATCTGGCTGACCTCCAGCGTGTGGGTCAGGCGGGTGCGATAGTGATCCCCTTCGTGATGCACGAAGACCTGCGTCTTGTGCTTCAGCCGCCGGAATGCCGTCGAGTGGATGATCCGGTCCCGATCGCGCTGGAAGTCGCTGCGGGTCGGCGAGCCGGCCTCCGGGATCAGGCGTCCCCGGGTGCGCGCCGGATCGGTCGCGTAAGGCGCACGCCAGCGCTCACCGTTGGATCGCACGGAATCCGCTCGCAAACGCACGCCCCCGGAACATGACCACTCCCCACCCGGCGCGTTGCGGCGCAGGCTCGCGCCCCATATCTTGGGGGTCTCGGTGCCCCCGGCAACGGGCGGGGCGCGCCGTCCACCGAATGAATGCGTGGCCATAGATCGATGTCTGAGATCATCCTGACCGCCCGCGCGGCCAAGCGCATCAACGAGATCATGGGTTCGGAGCCGGCCGGCTCGTCGCTGCGGATCAGCGTCAACGGCGGCGGCTGCTCGGGTTTCTCCTACGCGTTCGACATCTCCCGTACCCGCGAGGCGCAGGATGTCGCCATCGAGCGCGACGGCGCCACGGTGATCGTCGATCCGGTCTCGATGGAATACATGAGCGGCTCCACGATCGATTTCGTGAACGACCTGATCGGCCAGTCCTTCAAGATCGAGAATCCGCTGGCCACGGCGTCCTGCGGCTGCGGCACCTCCTTCTCGTTGTAGCGCTGGCTCGGCGCATCGCGCCGTTGCCTTCGTACGACACCGATCCCGGCTCGGTCGCCCGATCCGGCCTGCGTGATGCCTCGCCCGGCAAAACGCGGCACGGCTAGGCGATCCTCTGAGAGCCTCGATCCGGACGCAGTCATGATCCACCCGAAGGCCCGCTTCCGCCTCCGGTCGACCTTGGCGGCGACCGGCGCCATGGTCCTGCTCGGGCTTGCGGTCGTCCCCGTGCCGGTCTCCGCGCAAGAGGGTGCCGCCGCTGTTCAGGACGTGACGGTGACCGATGTGGTCGTCCCGCTTGGCGGTACGCTGCTCAAGGCCCCGAAGTTGACAGCCAGCGGGACACGCCTGTCGAAGGAGGATCTGGCGGCGATCCTGCGGCCCGATTCCCCGGTTCCGTGGGAACAGCGTCTGGCGAAGCTCGATGCCGGCAGCCTGACGGTCCCGGTCCTGATCTCGGAGAATGCCGGTCCCGGTGACGACCGTCAGACGGTCACCTACCGCGACGTCGTCGCCCGCGACGTCAGGGCCGGTCGCGTCGGAGAGCTGACGGCGGCCGGAGCTACGGTCAGTTCCATCGCCGGCCCGAACCGGGGTTCGGGCACCTACGGGCAGGTGCGGGCCACCGACCTCGATCTCGCGGCGCTCAGCCGGCTCTACACGGTCCCCGGTGACGGCAAGGTCCGATCCAGCGCGTCTACGGGACGATCCAGGTTTCGGACGTCACCTATTCCGACGCCCGGGGAACGACCGTGAAGATCGCACGCCTCGATGGGCGCGACCTCGGCGGCCGGCAGGTGCCGGACGGCTGGAGCGGGGCCTTTGCGATCGTAGGCGGCGGTTTTGACGGTTCCAGCGACCGGCGGCCGCTGGCCGGCGCGGCGGCCGACCTGATCGATGCGACGGCCATCGGCAGCCTCGAGATGCGCGGCCTGAGCGTGAGTGACGCCGATCCCAAGGGACCGGTGCTGTTCGAGATCGGACGCGCTGTCTACACATCCGTGGGGCCTGATGCCGGCACCGTTCTCGACGACCTCTCGCTGTCGCGCGGCAGCCTTCGCGCCCATGTCGGGCGTCTCGCGCTTCTCGGCACCTCCCTGGCTCCGACCGTCGCGGCGCTGAAGGGAATCGCCGCCGAGCCCGCAACGGGACCGGGCTTCTCCGATACCGAGATGCGGCGCCTGACACCGAAGCTCGGCAATCTCACCCTGACCGACCTGTCGATGGAGCTGCCTTCGGACCCCGGGGCCGACCATGGACCGCTCCGCGACGGGCGCAGCCCGGTCCGTGGATCCGCCCCTGAGCCGGGCCGCGCCGTCACGGGCAAAGCGACCGCTCCCAAGGCGGCCGAGTCGGCGGATCCCCTGGCCGTTACGGTCTCGCCGCAGGCGGGCCGCCGGATCGCCCTGCGGGAGGCGACCCTCGCCTTCGGACCGCCGAGCGACGGCGTTCCCAGCACGAGCCGCTTCAGCCTCTCGGGCCTGAGCCTGCCCGCGGACCTTCTCGCCGGCGCGCCGATTGTCGGCATGCTGCCGGCCTATGGCTACCGGGACCTCGATCTCGACCTCGTCGCCGATGCGACGCTGGACGAGAAGGCGCGCGACCTCGCATTGCGGGAAGTCACGGTGTCGGGACGCGACATCGGCACCGTCCGCCTGTCCGGCACCCTGGGCGGCATCGGCCCCGAGCTATTCTCCGGTACCTTGCCGGCAGCCACCATGGTGATGTTCTCGGGCAGCGCCAAGAGCCTCGATGTGACGGTGGAGAATGCCGGTCTGTTCGAGCGCTTCCTGACCGCGCAGTCGAAGGATCTCAGCCTGAAGCCGGACGAGCTGCGCAAGGAATACGTCACCGCCAGCCTGCTGGGCGTGCCGATCATCCTCGGCAACAGCGCCGCAGCGAAGGGCATCGGCGCCGCCATGGGCCAGTTCGTGATGAAGCCTGGCAAGCTCGTGCTGCACGCCCGGTCGAAGGAGCCAGCCGGCATCGGCTTCATCGACCTCGGTGCTGCGCGCTCGCCCGCGGCCGTGCTCGATCGCTTGGAAGTCGACGCGAAGGCGAACTGAGCCTGCGCGCATCTTAAGACGGCGCCTTCCGATGCCGGCTGCTTCGCGGATGACTTCAAGCGGATCGATGCGGCGCCTGCGTCCTCAGGACTCGCGATCCAGCGAGCCCCAGAACGGATAAACCTGTCGCTTGCCGCCCCGGCGTCGGTCTTGTCCCGCCACATTTCCGCTCGGCACTACTTCCAACGCAACGCAGAGCCGTCTTGATGGCGCATGCGTTAAGCATGGTTTTAGAGATCTTGCAGAGCAGCGATGGCGCGGCGCGAAGTTAACCGCGGCGCCATCTCTGCCTGTTTAGGAACGTGCAGGCGTTTATCTGCTCAAGGCCCTTGCAGAATGTTGGAGTTCGGGACGGCGCGCGACCGATTGAGGGCCGTTCTGCGCAGGATCGCCACGCGTAACCGTGTGTTCGGAGGTGATCGCCGCGGCGGCGTCGCACTAACCTTTGCGCTCAGTTCCACCGTCCTGCTCGGCCTGGTCGGCGGCGGTATCGACTACGCCCGCATCGCCTCCCGCCGAGCGCAGCTGCAGAACGCCGTCGATGTCGGCGTACTCTCCGGCGGGAACACCATGAAGCTCGCGGCCTCCAGCATTCCCGCGGTGGAAGGCGTGACCGAGCAGGCGATCCGGAGCAGCGCGCCCCCTCGCCTGACCAGCCCTTCGCGGTGACCGTGCAGGTGGCGAGCGATAAGACCAGCGTGTCGGCGCGCGTTCAGGATACAGTGAAGCTCGCCTTCGGCCCCTTCGTCGGCATGCGTTCAGCGACCGTGTCGGTGCAGGCCAAGGCCAGTGTCGTCGGCAAGATGCGGCTGTGCATGCTCACCCTCGACCCCGCTGCACCGGGGGCGTTCAACCTGCAGAAGTACGCTCAGGTCACGGCCAACGGCTGCTCGCTCTATTCCGATTCGACAAGTCCGACGGGGATGGTGGGTGGCGACAGCTCGATCGCGCGGGCCGACACGATCTGCTCGGCCGGCGGCTATCTCGGCGTACGCGCGAACTTCGCACCTCCGCCGCAGACCGGATGCCCGGTGATCGCGGATCCGCTGAAGGGGCGTGCCAACCCGCCCGTCGGAACCTGTGCCACCCTGCCTTACCCCTTCAACTTATTGCCGATCGGCAAAACGGCGACGATCGATAAGGACCTGACGCTGGATCCGGGAACGTATTGTGGCGGATTGCAGATCAAGAAGAACGCTGTCGTCGTCATGAATCCCGGCATCTACGTCTTCAAGGACGGTCCGCTGATCGTGAGGGACAAGGCCTCACTCACGGCGTCCGGCGTGGGTTTCTACTTCAGCGGAGACAAGGGCGGCCTGCTCTTCGATAAGGATACGACGATCAGCCTCACGGCGCCGACGTCGGGGGAGATGGCAGGCCTGCTGATGGCCGAGCAAACGACGGTCTCCAGCCCGCTCGATCCGGCGCTGATCGCCAATGCCCTGGATCTCGGCGTGAGCATCCCGCCGACGCCCCTGCCACTCGGGCAGACGAAGCCGATGCGGACCTACCGGATCATCAGCAACAACGCGCGCACCATGCTCGGCACGATCTACTTGCCTTCGGGCCGGCTCGTCATCGATGCCAATCAGCCCGTGGCCGATCAGTCGGCCTATACCGTCGTGGTGGCCCAGCAGGTGAACCTCTACGAGGGGCCGAACCTGTACCTCAATGCGAACTATGACGCGACGAGCGTCCCGGTGCCCAAAGGCGTCGGGCCGGTCGGCGGCAAGCTGCTGATCACGCAGTAGAGCGCTTTCGGCCTCACCCCCTGAAGCTCCGTGACTGGCATCCGCACACGCCGCGTAACCGGTCCGGCAACTCCGGCTGGGAGCAGCACCCGACGCTCAGTCTCGTATCCGCAGAAGAACGGGGTCGGGTCCGGCGCCTATGGCCGAGACGGATCGCAAGCGGCGGCCCGGACGGACAACAAAGAGATCAGAGCGCGATGATCCCCGGATACCTTTCGGCGAGGGTCGCCCGGGTCGTCTCGGCCCAGGCGCGGTCGCGACCTTGGCGCGGACGGTCGAGGGGGACGTCTGCGATGAGCGTCGCCGGGCGCCGGGAGACCAGCAGCAGCCGGTCGGCGATCCCGATCGCCTCGGCGACGTTGTGGGTCACCATCAGGACGCTCATGCCGGTCTCGTCCACCGTATCCACGACGAGGGCACGCAGTTCCGCGGCCGCGGCATCGTCGAGGGAGACGAACGGCTCGTCGAGCACCAGGATGCGCGGCCCGTCCGCCAGGGCGCGGGCGAGCGCAACCCGGCGCTGCATCCCCAGCGACAGCGCCTTCGGATAGCTGGACCGCCACGCCGTCAGGCCCAGCCGCGCGAACAATCCGTCGAGGTCGCGCCCGCGCCGCGCCCGGGGCAGACCGAGGCGCACATTGTGCTCGACGCTGCGCCAGGGCAGCAGGCGCGGCTCCTGAAACACGATGCCCGCTTGGTCCGCGCCGGAGACGCGGCCGTCGAACGCGGTGTCCAGCCCGAGCAGGATCCGCAGCGTGGTGGTCTTCCCGGCGCCGGAAGGACCGATCAGGCAGACGACCTCGCCGCGGGCGACGCCGAAGGCGAGGTCGCGGACGGCCTCGACCGGCTCGGCGCCCCGCGGCCGATACCATTTCGACGCAATCGCGACCTGGAGGACGGGTTCAGCGCCAGCGGCGGACATGGGCTTCGAGCCGCTGGAGCAGGAGGACGTCGATGCCGATCATCACGGCCATGAACACGAGGCTGTAGCCGATGATGGCCGCCACGTCGGTGCTCTGCACGAAATAGTAGTTGATCGCGAAGCCGACCCCGTCGGGGCGTCCGAGCAGTTCCACCACCAGCACGATCTTCCAGGCGAGGGAGAGGCCGGACCGCGCCGCCGTGACCATGTAGGGCTGGAGCTGCGGGATCAGGATGTCGCGCGCCCAGCTGCGCCGGTCGAGCCGATAGGCGCGGGCCATCTCGTCGAGCCCGGGATCGAGATTCCGGGCGCCTTCCCGCACGATCACCGCGACGTTCGGGAGCTTGTTGAGGACCACCGCCAGAATGGCCGCGGTCTCGGTCAGTCCGACCCAGACATAGGCCAGGACGGTGATGACCAGGGCCGGGGTGTTGAGCAGCACCAAGAGCGGCGTGTCGAGGGCGAGGTCGGCGGCCTTCGAGCGTCCGAGGGCTACCCCGAGGGCGACGCCTAGGATCATCGCGACCGTGAACGAGATCGCCACCCGCAGCAGGGTCATCCCGATATTGTGGGCGAGGTCGCCGCGCTCGGCTTCCTGAACGATGAAGCGCAGCACGGCCAACGGGGCCGGCAGCAGGCGCGATCCCGCCTCGATCGCGGCCATCTGCCAGGCAGCGGCCAGCACGACCAGGGACGCGATGCGGGTCAGCGCGCCCATGCGGTCCCGGCTGCCCGGATCGCCAGGACGGAGGCCCGCCGGGGGGCCGTCTCAGCCATTGCGGCCGGTATAGTAGAGGTCGGGGGAAGCGCGTCGCCCTTGCCGACGAGGCGCGCGCCGCCGAGGCGCGCCATCACGGCGTAGAGCTTCTCGGCATCGGCACGCTCCTCCGCCACCGGACGGCGCGGGATGCCGGCCAGGAAATCGCGCTTGAGCGCCTCGAACGTCGCATCATCCTCGGCCGCCATCAGCGGGCGCACGATCTGCCACGTGCTCGGATCTGCCGCCAGCATGTCCTTGGCCGCTCGCGAGGCCCGGGCGAAGGCCGCCACGGCGGCGGGCTTCTCCTTCACGGTGGCGTCCTGGAACAGGTAGCCAATCAGCGCCACGTCGCCGGGGACGCCGAGGGCGTGCATGATGTCCTCCGCACCGACCAGCCGGCGGTAGCCCTGGCTTCCAGGCGGGCGCAGTAGGTCCAATACGTCAGTGCCGCGTCGAGGGCGCCCTGTTCGAGCTTGAGCGTGATCAGCGGCGGTGCGCCGTAGGCGATCTCGGCGGCGCGTTCGAGATCGATACCGGCCGCGTCCTTGGCCTGTGCCCGCAACAGCAGCCAGTTCTTGTCGAGGGGGCCGCCGGCGACGCCGAGGCGCTTGCCGTCGAGATCCTTGAGGCTCTTCACGGCACTCCCGGCGGGCACCATCACGGCACCTTCGGACGTCGAGTACGGGATGAAACGTACCGCCTGCCCGTCATTGCCGAGGCGGGCGGCCCAGAGCAGGTCGCCGATGATCGTGTCGACCTGATTGCCGATGAAGCTGATCCGGGCGGCGTCGTTCCCAGCGAGTTTCACGGCGTCGAGCTGGAAGCCGTTATCGGTGTCGAGGCCGCGGGCCTTGATCACCGCCGCCTCCCAGGTCGACGTGCCGAAGGGCAGGCTCCCGAGGCGGATCGTGGGCATGTCCGCGCGCGCCGCGCGCAGGCCGAGGCCGCCGAGCAGGCCTCCGGCGAGCATCGCGCGCCGTGACAGCATCACGCCTTCTCCCATCGTATTGCGCAGTCTTCCGCAGCGGCAGATTGGAGTGCGGACCGGGCCGGACGCCATTGGAAAGAGGTCATAGGGCTCACACCGGTTTCCGTCCACCGTGTCACATACGCTTGCGCGCAACCGGAAGCGGCGGCACCCTCAGTCGCGAGCTTATTGGGAGACAGGCGATCATGACCGAGCGACGCGAGGCTGTTCTGGACGACGCGACCGTGGAGGAACGGCTGAAGGCCGAGCTCCCTGCGTGGCGGCTCGAGGACGGATGGATCCGCCGAACCTACAAGACGGCCGGCTGGAAGGGCACGCTCATGGTGATCAACACGGTGGGGCACCTCGCCGAGGCAGCGTGGCACCATCCGGACATCACGGCGTCCTACGCCTGGGTCGAGGTGCGGTTGATGAACCACGCGGCCAAGGGCATCACCGACAAGGATTTCGCCCTCGCCCGCAAGATCGAGGAGGTCGTCGCCTGGCAGCCGGCCCTGGAGGGACAGGGCCTCGAAGGCACGCCGACCGATCCGCGCTTCGCCTATATCAAATACGACAAGTAGCGGCGCCGCGACGGCCTCACTCCGCCGCCTTCACCCGGCGGCACTCGGTCTTGAGGTAGGCGCTCTTGCCGATCTCGTCGCGTCGCTCGGTGCGGGCGATGATCTCCTGCCAGCCCGTGGCACATCCGAGTTCGTTGGCGACCCGGACCTTGCGGACCTCCAGGGCCTGGGCGTCCGTGCAGGCATCCTGCGCGAGACCGTTGGCGCAGACCAGGACGACGGCGATAAAGGCGTTCATGGGCGGGACGATCCTCGTTCCCGCACCCTACGCGCGGGGCGGCCGCAAGGTTTCGCGGCCGAGGCGCCGCAGGCGGCGGGATCGTCGCGGTCGACCCGCCCTGAGGGGGCGGAGGGGCGGGTCGACCGTTTCTCGCAACGCCCGCAGGCGCTGCGATCGCGTGGGCCGGGCGATCAGCCGGCATGAACCTGTGGCCGCCCGCCCGAAGCCGGGCGGATGCGGTAGCAGCCGATGTAGAGGGCCGGCAGGAACAGGAGGGTCAGGAACGTCGCCGCCAGGATGCCGCCGATCATCGCGAAGGCCATGGGACCCCAAAATACCTCCCGTGCGATCGGGATCAGGCCCAGGCTCGCCGCCGCTGCGGTCAGGAGGATCGGCCGCATGCGATGATCCGTCGCTTCGAACACCGCTTCCCACGGTGCCATCCCCTCGGCGCGGAATTCCTCGATCTGGCTGACCAGGATCACCGCGTTGCGGATGATGATGCCGATGAGCGCCAGGATGCCCAGGATGGCGACGAAGCCCATCGGCTTGTCGAACAGCAGCAGCGCCGGAACCACGCCGATCAGGCCGAGGGGCGCGACGGCGAAGACGAGCAGCATCCGTCCGAAGCTCTGAAGCTGCATCATCAGCAACAGCGCCATGGCCAGCAGCATGACCGGGACCACGGCGGCGATCGGACCCTGACCCTTGGCGGATTCCTCGACGGCGCCGCCCGTCTGGAGGGTGTACCCTTCGGGCAGCGCCTTGACGAAGGCGTCGATGCCGGGTTGCAGGGCGGTCACGATGGTGGCGGGCTGGGTCGCGTCGTGGATCGTCGCGCGGACCGTGACGGTGGGCAGGCGGTCGCGCCGCCAGACGATCGGCTGCTCGAGATCGTAGCCGATCCGCGCGAAGGCGAGGACCGGGACCACCGATCCGTTGGCGAGACCGACCTGCAGGGATTGCAGCGTGTCCAGCGAGGACCGCTCGGCCGCGCGGGCTCGGCCGACCACGTTGACGAGGTAGATCGAGTCGCGCACCTGCGTGATCGCCTGCCCGCCCTCGATCCCGTTCAGGATACCGGCGACGTCCTGGCTGGTGACGCCGAGCTGGCGAGCCTTGTCCTGGAGGATCTCGACCCGCAGGACCTTGCCGGGCTCGTTCCAGTCGAAGGTCGGCACGTCGAGGCGCTTGTCGCCGGCCACCACATTGGCAAGATCGAGCGATAGGCGCCGCACGGTTTCCATGTTCGGACCGCTGAGGCGGTACTGAACCGGCCGGCCCACGGGCGGGCCGAGGCTGAGGGGCTGCACCAGCACGTCGGTGCCGACGAAATCCCGCAGGCCGATGGTCTGGAGCCGCGCCATGACGCGGTCGCGGATCTCCAGGGATTTCGTGACGATGACGATCTGCCCGAAGAACGCGTTGGCGAGCTGCTGGTCGAGGGGCAGGTAGAAGCGCACGGCGCCCTGGCCGACATAGGACGACCATCCCGACACGTCCGGATCGTCCTTCAGGTTGGCTTCGAACCGGTCCATCTGCGCCCGGGTCTCGGCGATGGTGGCGTTCTGGGGCAGCGTCAGGTCGACCAGCAGTTCCGAGCGGTCCGACGACGGGAAGAATTGCTGCTGCACGTGGCCCATCCCGACGATGGCGGCCGCCATGAGTCCCAGGCAGGCCACGACGGTCGTCCAGTGCCAGCGCATGGCGATCTTGAGCGCCATCCGGAACAGGCGCGTGAAGATCCCGCGCTTCTCGGTGTGATGCTTCATCGTTTTCGGCAGGAGGGTGACGCCGACGAGGGGCGCGAACAGCACCGCCACGACCCACGAGACCAGAAGCGCCGCGGCGATCACCACGAACAGCGAGTAGGTGTACTCGCCGGCGCCGGAGCCGTTGAATCCGATCGGCAGGAAGCCCGCCACGGTGACCAGGGTGCCGGTCAGCATGGGGAATGCCGTCGACGTGTAGGCGAAGGTGGCCGCCCTGCGCAGCGTGTCGCCCCGCTCCAGGCGCGCCACCATCATCTCGACGGTGATCATGGCGTCGTCGACTAGGAGGCCGAGGGCGATGATCAGGGCACCGAGAGAAATGCGCTGCAGCGTCACGTCCATGACCTGCATGACGACGAACACGATCGCCAGCACGAGCGGGATCGATACGGAGACCACGAGGCCCGCCCGGACGCCGAGGCTCACGAAGCTCACGGCCAGCACGATGATCACGGCCTCGACCAACGCCTCGGTGAAGCCGCCGACCGCGTGCTCGACCTGGCGGGGCTGATCCGACACGAGATGAACGCCGACGCCCACCGGCAGCGTCGCCTCGATCCGCCGCATGCGCGCCTTCAGCTCTTCGCCGAAATGAAGCAGGTTGGCGCCCGGCCGCATGGCGATGGCGAGTCCGATCGCCGGCTTCCCGTCCACGCGGAAGAGCGGTGCGGGCGGATCCTCGTAGCCGCGGCTGATCTCGGCGATGTCGGCGAGGCGGAAAAAGCGGTCATTCACCCGCAGATTGAAGTCCTGGAGCGAGGCTTCGGACGCGAAGGATCCACTGACACGCAGGGAGATGCGCTCCGGACCGGCCTGCACGACGCCGGACGCCGAGACCGCGTTCTGCGCCTGCAGTGCCTTGATGAGGGCCTGGAAATCGATCCCGTAACCAGCGAGCTTCCGGGTGGAGAAGTCGAGGTAGATGGTCTCGTTCTGGGTGCCGATCAGTTGGGTCTTGCCGATATCGGGCACCCGCAGCACCTCGGTTCTGATGGCCTCGACGTAGTCGCGCAGTTGCCGATGGGTCAGGCCGTCGGCCGTGAACGCGTAGATGTTGCCATAGACGTCGCCGAACTCGTCGTTGAAGAACGGACCCTGCACGCCGTCCGGGAGCTGCCCCTTGATGTCGCCGAGGCGCTTCCGGACCTGGTAGAAGGCAGGCTGCACCTCGTTCTTCTTCAGGGTATCGCGAAATTGCACGAAGACCGTGGACGAGCCCGGCGTCGTGTAGCTGCGGACGAAGTCGAGGCCGTTGAGCTGCTGGAGCTCCTTCTCGACCCGGTCGGTGACCTGATCGAGGGTATCCTTGATGGTCGCGCCCGGCCACGTCGTCTGGACGACCATGGTCTTGATCGTGAACGGCGGATCCTCTTCGCGGCCGAGGCGGGTGTAGGCCATCACGCCCGCCACCAGCGACACCAGCATCAGGAACCAGACGAACGAGCGGTGCTCGAGCGCCCAGTCGGAAAGGTTGAAGTCCTTCACGCGAAAACCCCGTGCGGCCGAGTTAGACGGCGCCGTCGGCGAGGCGCACGGCTTGGCCTTCCTTGAGGGCATGGACACCCGCGACCACGACGCGATCGCCGGTCTTCAGCCCGTCGACGACCACGACGCGGCCGTCCTCGGCGTTGTCCCGCACCGTCGCCACCGTCACGTCGCGACGGGTGACCGACGTCCCGTTGGCGGAGACGACCCAGACCGAGCGGCGGCCTCCCTCATCGAGAAGCGCCGAGGCGGGCAGGAGAACCTGGGGCGGGACCTTGCGCGTCAGGGACACGTTGATGGTCGCGCCGAGGCGGAAGGCCGGACCCGGATCGTCCAGGGTGATGCGGATGCGCTTGGACCGTGTCCCCGATTCGGCCAGCGGCGCGATCTCGCGGATGCGTCCGCGCGCCGTCAGGTTCGGGGCACTCTGCAGCGCGACCGTGAAGACCCCGTCCGGCGGAAGCGCGCCGACATGAGCCTCGGGAACGTCGACCACGGCTTCGCGCACGTCAGGCCGCGCCACGGTCACCACGCCCTGGCCGGCGCTCAGGACTTGACCGACCTCGGCGAGGCGCTGGGTCACCACCCCGTCGAACTCGGCCTTCAGCTCCGTATAGCCCATCTGGTCCCGGGCCTTCTGAAGGCTCGCCATGGCCTGATCTACCCGCGCGCGCGCGGTCTCACGCTTGGCGACAGCCTGATCCATGGTCGCCTGGGCGACGCTGTTGCCCGACATCAGGCGGCGGGTCCGCGCTTCCGCGGATTCGGCATTCTCGGCCTGGGCCTTGGCGTCGGTGAGATCCGCCTCGGCGCGGGTCAGGTCGAACCGCGTCACGATCGTGTCGAGCGCCGCGAGGCGTTGGCCCCGGGTGACGAGGTCGCCGACCGTGACGTCCCGCGCCACCATGCGGCCGGGAATCTGGAAGCCGAGCTGCGCCTGATAGCGCGGTTCGATCGTGCCCGCGAACGGCCCGAACGTGATGGTGTCGCTCGGTGCGACGACCTGCGTGAGCACAGGGCGCACGGGAGCGGCGGACGCCGCATCGCCCGCCTCTTCGCCGTGACCGTTGCAGCCGGTCAGCGTGGCGGCGACGACAACCAGGACGAGGGACGTGCGCGCCTTCACGGGCGGCCTCCGATCTCGATGGCGGCGACATTCTGGCCGGGGCGCAGGAACTGGATACCCGCGACGACCACGCGCTCGCCCGGTTCGACGCCGCGCTTGAGCGCGATGGTGTCCGGTCCGAACCGGTCGATCTCGACGGCGCGCACCGACACCGTCCGCCGGCCTGAATCGTAGATCCACACGGATGGCCGCCCGTCGTAGCGATAGAGCGCCGACCAGGGCAGAATCACCGACTCGTGCGGCGCGAAGCGCCCGCGGCCGACGACGACGGCCCCCAGTCCCATGGCGGGCGGCGTCGATCTGAGGCCGATCTTCACCCGCACCGTGCCGCTGGCGGAATCCACGGTCGGTGAGATCTCGCGCACGGTCCCCACCGCGGTGATCGACGGGTCTGCCTGGAGGGCGACCGCGATGGTGTCGCCGGTCGGCGCCTGGGCCAGCAGGGATTCGTAGACGTTGAACACCGCGTCGCGGGGCCGTCCTGAGCGATCACCAGAATCGTCTGGCCCGATTGCACGACTTGGCCGACCTCGAAGCTGCGGCTGGTCACGACCCCGGCCACACCGGCGCGCAACTCCGTGTAGGAGAACTGCTCCTGCGCCGTCCCGAGGGCGGCTCGAGCCGAGTCGACCGCCGCCTGCGTCGTGCGCAACTCCTGCTCGGCGTTGTCGTAGGTCGAACGGGTGGTGAAGCCGCCGGCGAGGAGCTGCTTCTGCCGCTCGAAGGACATCTTGGCCTGCGTCAGCGGGGCCTCGGCCGAGTTCAGGGCTGCCTTCGCGTTGTCCAGGTTGGCCTGCTGAGTCAGGGGTTCGAGGACAGCGAGGACCTGATTGGCGGTCACGTGGTCGCCGACCTCGACGCGCCGCTCCGCGACCTTTCCGTTTGTCCGGAATGAAACATTGACCTGGGCCTGGGCCTGGATGTCTCCGGTCACCACCACGTCGAGCGACTGCGGCGAGCGGCGGGCCTCCACCACGCGCACGCGCGCCACGGCGGGGTCGATTGCGGTTTCCGGCTCGGCCCGGGCGCACCCGATCGACCCGAGTGCGGTTATGACCAGCAGGAAGGCTGCGGACGGAACGAAGGCGAAGCGACTCATGCGATCGACCTTATCGGCCGGCTCTGTGCAAATGACGTGGCGTGGTCCTACTCCATCATTTACATACCGTCCAGACGGTTTTTAGTGCAGGTCAGCGATGCAGACGAAGCGACAGCGGCTGGCGGAGCGGCCCGAGATTATCCTCCAAGCGGCCGCCTCGGTTCTCCTCAAGGCGGGCGTGCGGGGGCTGACGATCGACGCGGTCGCCGCAGAGGCCGGCCTGAGTAAGGGCGGCGTCCTGCATCACTACGCATCGAAGGAGGCGCTAGTGGTGGCGCTCGTGGCCCGGAAGCTCGCCGAACTGCGCGAAGAAATCGCCGCCTGCGCGGCGGAGATCCCCCGGACCGTCTCAGCTGGCCCTGGCGATGGTGTCCCACGTCCGTCAGCACTACTGCGACGACGATGAATCGTCGCGCGCTCTACTGCTGGCCTCGACGGAATCCCCTGAGGCGCAGAAAGGTTTCCAGGCGTTCGTGGCGGAGCAGCTGACCCAGCTCGGGCATATCGACGGCGCGGGTCCGGGCGAGGGACCCGTCCTCCTCTTTGCCATCCTAGGCCTGATCATGAGCCGAGCCCTGGGCTTTCACCAACTCCGCGACGACGCGTTGGCACCGATGCTCGATGCCCTCGACCGCATGGCCGGCAGACCCGCCGGCTGAGACGGGACGCTCAGGCCTGGAACGTGAGGACCGCCCGGGTGCCGGGGGATCCGGAGGCGTAGGACAGCGCCGAGCGCAGGTTCGACGCCATCGCGCGGACGATCCGCGAGCCGAGGCCCGTGCCGCGGATCTCGCCCTCCCCGGTCCAGCCGATGCCGTCATCCTCGACGGCGAGCAGGACGATGTCCGACGAGTCCTTCTCGACCGCCACGCAGAATCTCGCCCGACGTGCCCAGAGGATAGGCATATTTGTAGGCGTTGGTGACGAGTTCGGTCACGACGACGCCGACCGAGACGGCCTTGTCGGTGGAGAGGCGCACAGGCGCCGCCCTGAGGCGGATGGCGTGATCGCGTCCGCTGGCCCGCATCGCCGCCTGCAATTCCTCGACGAGGCTCGACAGGTAGGCGTCCAGCTCGACGGATTCGACGTCGTCCGAGGTGTAGAGCCGCCGATGTATACCCGCGATCGCCGAGATCCGGGCCTGCATCTCGTCGAGGGCCGCCTTAGCGGCCGCGTCCGTCACGGCATTGCGCTGCATGTGCGCCAGCGCCGCGACCAGGGCCAGAGAGTTGGCGACGCGATGATTGACCTCGCGCAGGAGAAGCTCGGCCCGGTCGCGCGCCTCGCGCATCTCGGCTTCGGCGCGTTCCTTGTCGCGCCGCAGGGATTCCTGTCGGAGCGCGGTGGCGACGGCTTCCCCGAGCAGTTCACGGAACTGGCCCTGCACGTCCTTCCAGACGTAGTCGACCGCGCCCGCCTTCAGGGCTGCGACGGCGACGCGGCTGTCCTCCGAACCGGTCACGTAGATGACCGGCGGCGCTTGCGGGAGGCCGCGGATTTCCGGAAGCAGGTCGAGGCCGGTCTGGCCGGGCATGTGATGGTCGAGGGCGACGGCGTCGATCCCGCCCTGAGCCAGCCGCGTCAGCCCCGCGGCGCCGTCGGCACACAGTTCCACCGCATAGCCCCGCGCCTCCAGGGCACGCTTGACCAAGCGGCCGAGGCCGGGATCGTCGTCGATGTAGAGGATGCGCGCCGCCGCAGCGGTACCGTCCCCGCTGGCGCGCGCGGCGTTCATGGGTTCTGCGGAACCTGCATGACAGAGAAGAACAGACCGAGCTGGCGGATTGCGTTGGCGAACCCGTCATAGCTCACCGGCTTGGTGATGTAGACGTTGGCTCCGAGATCGTAGCAACGCTGGATCTCGCGGCTGTCGTCCGTGGTGGTCAAGACCACGACCGGGGAGCGCCGCGTATGCGGGTTCGCCTTGACCTTCTCGAGGATGTCGAGACCCGTCATGTCGGGCAGGTTAAGGTCGAGGAGGATGAGCAGGTGGCGTCGGGCGCTCGCCTCGCCGGAGCCGTCCGGTCCGAGCAGGTATTCGAGCGCCGACGTCCCATCCCGAAAGGGGACGATGTCGTTGTTGACCCCGGCCCGGCGAATATTGCGCTCGATCAGGCGCGCATGCCCCTCGTCATCCTCAACCATCACGATGCTGACAGGGTGCACGGGTTGCTCCACGCTCATTCGGCGGCCAGGGGTGCCGGTTCCGGGTCGAGCAGAACCGCTGTAACCGGCGTGCGCGGCAAGGTCACGTCGAACGTCGTGCCGATGCCGAGTTCCGAACGGATCTCGATCCGTCCGCCGAAGGAACGCACCAGGGCTTTGACGTGGGCGAGGCCGATCCCCTCCCCCGGACAATCCTGCGGCCCCGAACGTCGGAACAGCTCGAAGACCCGGGCATGGTCGCGCGCGGCGATCCCGCGCCCGTTGTCGCTGACCGAGAAGCAGATCCCGCGGGTGCCCGCAGACTTGGCGGTGACGGTGATGCGGCCCGGCCGGTTCGGATCGAGGTACTTCACCGCGTTGTCCAGGAGATTGCCGAACACCTGCTCGACGGCGAGCCGATCGGCGACGATCGAGGGCAGGCCCGGGTCGATCGTGACGGTGGCTCCGGCGGCCTCCGCCTGATGCCTCTGGGCGTCCGCCACACCGCGGAGCACGGCCGCCATATCGAGCGGCTCGGGGGAGAATTGGCGGCGGCCCTCCCGGGAGAGCTTCAGGATCGCGGCGATAAGCCCTTCCATCCGGTTCACCGCAGCCTTGATGAAGCCGAGCGCCTCGCCGAGATCCGCGTCGAGGCGCGCTGCCTGCGGATGCCCATCGAGGGCGGCGCGGATCTCTTCCCGGGTGGCCTCCAGTTCGCTCGTGAACCCCATGACGTTGACCAGAGGCGCGCGCAGATCGTGGCTGACGATGTAGGCGTAGCGCTGGATCTCCTCGTTGGATTCGCGCAGGTCCGCCTCGGCCTGCCGCTGCTCCGTGATGTCCGTATGGACGCCGACCCACTCGCGGATCGCGCCGCGCGCGTCGAGCACCGGGATCGCGCGGATCGCGAAGTGGCGCCACGTTCCGTCCCGCACCCGGACCTGGTGCTCGTGGATATAGGTGCGCCGCGCGCGGACGGTTTCGTTCCAGGTGTCAACGGAGGCCTGCATATCGTCCGGGTGAACCGCGGCGGCCCAGCCGTGCCCCTGATACTCCTCCCGGGTCTGCCCGGTGATCGCGCTCCAACCGGGTTGGTCTCCGAGCATCCGACCCGCGGCATCGTTGGTCCAGAGCACCCCGCGCACGGCCTGGATGGCCGCGCGAAACCGGGCTTCGCTCGCCTGGAGATCCCGCTGACCGCTCTGTTGTTCCAGTGACGAGGCCAGCATTGCCAGGAACAGGATGAGGAACGTCGCGCCGGCCACGTAAAGCGCGAGGTTTTGCTGGAGCGGCGTGCTCGCGAGCGCATGCGCGGCATGAGCGCCGGGTTCCTCCGCGGTGATCGCTGCCGCCGCCATGCCGGTGTAGTGCATGCCCGCCACCGCGATCCCCATGATGCAGGCTGCGACAAGCTTCTGCCCGACGGTGTGTTGGCGAAGGGACAGCCACAGGGCCGCGGTCGCCGCTATCACGGCAATCGCCACCGACAGCGCGACCAGAGCCGGGTCGTAGACGAGGTCGCCGGGGATCCGGAGCGCCGCCATGCCGGTGTAGTGCATGGCGGCGACGCCCAACCCCATCATCGTGCCCGCCACGAGGATCCCGGTCAGCCCGACATCGGCCCGCGCCACCCATAGGAAGGCGGCCCCGGTCACGCCGATCGCGATCGCGAGGGACAGGAGCGTCAGGCCGAGATTGTAGGCCGCGGGCATCCCCATCTCGAAGGCCAGCATGCCGACGAAGTGCATCGACCAGATGCCGCTCCCCATGGCGAGCGCGGCGCCGGCAATCCACGGCCAGCGCGGACCCGAGGCGGACCGACGGGTGCGGGCACCGAGGTCCAGTGCCGTGTAGGACGCGAAGACCGCGAGCCCGATCGACAGGGCGACGAGCGCCGGATTATAGCCTGTGTGCACCATCGACTTGGATCGACGAGTAGTAGACGCAAGGTGCGATGTATCCCGGGTGATTGACCGGCGCCATCGTAATTCCGGGCCGACCAAGGTCCTCGAATACCGAGGCTCGACGCCCGCCCATGGCGCGCAGCGACGGTGGCAGATGGAGCGTGCGCTCCCGGAGTGCCGTCCGCGCGGTGTGCCGGCTGATCCATCATCGCCGTCGCCCCTTCGCCGGCTTGCGGCAAGCTGCAGAGGGGATCATCCCCCGCGATGTCCGGACATCGGATGGCAGTCGATCCGGTCCGTGTCCGCGGATGGAAAAAGCCGAGCCGTTCGCGCAATCAGGAATTGCCGGAAGCCAGGCGATGCGCGCGAGTGGGGAGCATAAACGCGCTGGCGGACTGCGCAGTAAGATTCTGGGTTTGTCACACCGGGATGGTCTCTGCAGGCAGGCGCGCGCGTTGTAGGTTCCGTTGATCGCCATTCGCGAATGCAGGTTCATGAACGGATACGCTGCGGCACGATTCCCGGACGATCTGCGCGACGCCCTGGCGCGGGCTCTTTACGTTCATGAGCAGGGCGCGGGGGACGATGCCCCCGGATGGGACGGCCCGGATCTGGACGTCCGGTGCCCCGGCCTTCGCGAGCGCTACCTGCGATCCGCCGAGGCTCTGACGGCCGGCCCGCTCGCCGCATGGCTGGCAGACCGATCCCCCGACGCGGAGGAATTGCGCGTCCTGCGCCGTCAGCGGATGGCGCCCGAGCGCGAGCGCGAACTCTTGGAGGCCAACAACCGCCTCCTCGCCCGTGCCGAAGCGGCGGAGACGGCACGGGCCGCGGCCGAGGACGGCTACGCCACGCTGCGGCGTGAGCGGGATGTCGCCCGGGAAGCGGAGGCCTTTTGGCAGCAATTCGCCTTCGATGCCGACGATCTGGCGACCCGGCGCCTGATCGAAGCGACGGAAGCCCGGGCGGAGGCCGAGCGGCAGGCGATCCAGGAGCGGTGCCGGAGGGAGCGGGCCGAGGCGGCCTTACGCCTGTTCGCCGACCGGTCCGACGTGATGCCGAAGGAGGGCTGGGCGTCGGAACTGACCAAGGCCAACCGCGACATTCCGCTCTGGTGGTTCCATGCGGCCCGCGTGGCGCTTGAACCGCCGGACCTGCCCGGCGGCACCGGGGACGAGCAAGCCTGACCGACTCAGGCGGCGGCCGGCTGCTTCGCGGTTGCCGGCGGGTCCCGGAACAGGGCCGTGCAGCCGGAGCCGCGGTGCATGCTCAGGATCGATGCGCGGTCAATCTCCGGATGCGTCTTGAGCACCTTCTGAACGCAGGCCAGCACCCGCTCGTACTGCGCGGCATCGTAAT
Organism: Methylobacterium phyllosphaerae; assembly: GCA_050632685.1. GTDB lineage: Bacteria > Pseudomonadota > Alphaproteobacteria > Rhizobiales > Beijerinckiaceae > Methylobacterium > Methylobacterium phyllosphaerae_A. The sequence continues at coordinate 2,729,308 of JBOEFT010000001.1, read as the reverse complement.
TCGGTTCCAGCGGGCTGACCGCGATGTAGGTCTCGACGACGAGGACCCGCTCGGCACGGTCATGGTCGACATCGACGGCGATCCAAGAGGACTTGATCAAGCTGGTGCTGGCGAGCATGGGCGTCCCTCGTTCAGCTGTGCATCGCTAATCCCGCGGCCGCGGGCAATTTTGGCGAAATCATGGACCGCGCGCCGTCGAATGCCAAGGGGCGACCCACTGCCGTACCGGGAAGCGTTCGGCGTGTTGAGCGCCGCAGGTTGACAGCTTAGGGTTTGCCCGCGACGCAGCCAGCAGGGCTTTCACTCGGCACTCGCGCGGGACAGATGGCATGTGGTATACAAATCGGCGGACTCGTCACCCCGAGTTCGAATGACGGTGTCGCGACACGACGAGACCGCGCGATGGGAGGGAGAGCTGACATGATCCGATCGAGGATGGAAGGCCCGGCCCCCGGCAGCGCATCACGGGCTCCGGTACGACCGCGCCGTTAATCCGCGCGGCCTGAGCCGCTCCCCAATCTCCCTAGACCGACTCCAGCTCCGAGACCGATCATGACCAAGGCCCTCGAAGGCGTCCGCATCCTGGACTTCACCCACGTTCAATCCGGCCCGACCTGTACGCAGCTCCTGGCTTGGTTCGGTGCGGACGTCATCAAGGTCGAGCGGCCGGGCGTCGGCGACGCGACGCGCCAGCAGCTGCAGGACCTCCCGGACGTGGACAGCCTCTATTTCACGATGCTGAACCACAACAAGCGTTCGATCACGCTGGATCTCGAAGAACCCGAAGGGCAAGGAGGTTCTCTGGCGGCTGATCAATGAATGCGACGTGCTGGTCGAGAATTTCGCGCCCGGTGCCCTCGCCCGCATGGGTCTGACCTGGGAGAAGATCCACGAGGCCAACCCGCGGATGATCCTGGCGTCCGTCAAGGGCTTCGGTCCGGGCCGCTATGAGGATTGCAAGGTCTACGAGAACGTCGCGCAGTGCGCCGGCGGGTCCGCTTCGACAACGGGCTTCCGCGACGGCATCCCGATGGTGACGGGCGCGCAGATCGGCGATTCCGGCACCGGCCTGCACCTCGCGCTCGGCATCGTCACGGCCCTCTATCACCGGACCCAGAGCGGCCTCGGTCAGAAGGTCGACTGCGCCATGCAGGACGGCGTCCTCAACCTCTGCCGGGTGAAGCTGCGCGACCAGCAGCGGCTCGAGCACGGGCCGCTCCGGGAATACAGCCAGTTCGGCGAGGGCATCCCCTTCGGTGAAGCGACCCCGCGCGCGGGCAACGATTCCGGTGGCGGGCAGCCGGGCCGCATCCTGCGCTGCAAGGGCTGGGAGCAGGATCCGAACGCCTACATCTACGTGATCACGCAGGCCGCCGTCTGGGAGCCGATCTGCGACATCATCGGTGAGCCCGACTGGAAGACCGACCCGAACTACGCCACCCCGAAGGCCCGCCTGCCGCATCTCAACGAGATCTTCACGCGGATCGAGGCCTGGACGATGAAGGTGTCGAAGTTCGAGGTGATGGACACCCTGAACAAGTACGACATCCCCTGCGGGCCGATCCTGTCGATGAAGGAGATCGCCGAGGACGAGTCGCTGCGGAAGACCGGCACCATCGTTGAGGTCGATCACCCGACCCGCGGCAAGTATCTGACCGTCGGCAACCCCATCAAGCTGTCGGCGAGCCCGAGCGAGGTGACGCGGTCGCCCCTGCTCGGCGAGCACACCGAGGAAATCCTGCGCGCCGTGCTGGGTTATACGGACGCAGAGGTCGGCGAGATCTCCGAATCCGGTGCGATCGGAACGGTCCAGAAGATCGCCGCGGAGTAAGCGAATGGCGGCGATCCCGGGCGTCGGCCCGGATCGCCGTCTTCCGATTCCCGATCGTCATCTGTTCGATCCCGCGTCGGGGTCGGATGAAGTCCAGGAGATTGCATGCGCATCGCCTTCATCGGTCAACAGGATTTCGGGAAGGCCGTCCTCGAGGCGTTCCTGGAGCGGGGCGATGAGGTCGCCGGCGTGTTCTGTGCGCCTGAGAAGCCGGGCGCCAAGCCTGACGTCCTCAAGACGGCGGCCGTCGACAAGGGCCTGACGGTGTTCCAGTTCCCGAGCCTGAAGAGTCCCGAGGCCGAAGCGGCCATGCGCGGCCTCGAGGCCGAGATCGGCATCATGGCCTACGTGTTGCAATTCGCGCCGCAGAGCTTCGTCAACATTCCCAAGCACGGTACGATCCAGTACCACCCGAGCCTGCTGCCGCGTTACCGGGGGCCGTCGTCGATCAATTGGCCGATCGCCAAGGGCGAGCTGCAGACCGGTCTCACGATATTCCGCCCCACCGACGGTCTCGACGAGGGGCCGGTTATCCTCCAGAAGACCTGCCCGATCGGCGCGGACGCGACGCTGGGCGAGGTCTATTTCGACTCCCTGTTTCCGCTGGGCGTCGAGACGATGCTGGAGGCAGCCGATCTCGTCGTCGCCGGCCGGCACGTCGAGATCGACCAGGATGAGGATGCGGCCAGCTACGAGGGCTGGTTCCGCGCGGCCGAGGCGGAGATCCGCTGGTCGGCCCATGCCGAACAGATCTACAACCTGATCCGCGCGGCCAACCCGGCGCCGGGGGCCTGGACGACGCTGGACGGCAAGAAGCTCCAGATCTTCGATACGACCTTGCATCGGATCCGCCGGCTCGCCGACGTAACGGGCAAGCCCGGGGAGGTGATCGCCGTCGACGAGGCGGGGTTCAGCGTGTGCGCGCAGGGCGGCCGGATCGAGATCCGCAAGGTCAAGGCCGAGGGCGGCAAGAAGATGTCGGCCGGCGAATTCGCCCGGGACACCGGGCTGACGGTCGGTCAGGTGCTTGGCCGCTAGGACGCCGCTGGGGCGCCGATACGGCACCTCTTGCCGAACCGCGATGTGTTGCCGAACCGCGTGACCGTTTTCGTGAGTTGGGGCGAAGCGGTCTCGCGCGGCGATCATGTCGCCTTTGGCTCGGCCGATCCCGTCGCATTCAAGCCGTAGCCGCGGAAACGCTCGGCCGTCGTACCGATCTCGTGGTCGGACAGGATGAGCGGCGTGCCGATCTGCCGGGCGACGGCGTATTGCTGGCAGAGCGTCTCCAGTTCGACGGCGAGCCAGAGGGCCTTTTCCAGGCTCGCGCCGGCCGCGATCATTCCATGGTTGGCCAGCAGGCACACATTGCGATCGGCGAGGGCCTCCAGCGCCAGTTCCGAGAGGTCCGATGTCCCGTAGGGGGCATAAGGCGCGCAGCGCACAGTCGGGCCTCCGAAGGCCGCAACCATATAGTGAACTGCCGGGATCGCCTCTCCGCAGATGGCGAAAGCGGTGCAGTAGACTGGATGCGCGTGGACCACCGCGCTGAATTCGGGGCGTGACGCCAGGATGTCGCGGTGGAAGCGCCATTCCGAGGACGGCTTCTGTCCCGACGGGTGCGTGCCGTCGAATCCCATCCGGACGATGTCTTCCGGTCCGGTGCGAACCGTGGGCATGCCGGAGGGCGTGATGAGGAGTGTATCGCCGAAGCGCAGCGACACGTTGCCGGAAGTTCCGCGATTCAGGCCCTGGGCGTCGAGCGCCCGCGCCACCGCCACGACTTGCTCCCGCGCGATCCGCTCATCCCTGTCCATACCCGATCTCCGGAAGGCCCGGTTCCCGGTATGCAGGAAGCCCGGCGCCGTAAAGGCGGCGCCGGGCTCATTCTTATCTGTTCGATGCGACGGGCCGAGCTATTGAGCCAGGACCGGCGCGAGGCTCGCCTCGGGCTTCTTGGTGTAGGCGGCGCGCATCGGCTTCAGTACGAACAGCGCCAGCAGGGCCGCGATGATGTTGAGGGCTGCCGCCGCCAGGAACACCGTGTGCCAGCTCCCCGTCATGGTCGTCAGGACACTGGTATAGGGGACGATGAGGGCCGCCGTGCCTTTGGCTGTATAAAGGAGTCCAGCATTGGTGGCGGCGTATTTCGAGCCGAATGTGTCACCGCAGGTCGCCGGGAACAACGAGTAGATCTCGCCCCAGGCGAAGAACACCAGGCCGGTCAGCAGCACGAAGGCGATCGGGTTCTGCCCGAACTGGCTCAGCGCGTAGATGCCGAGGCCCTCGATGGCGAAGGACAGGAACATCGTGTTCTCGCGACCGATATGGTCAGAGACCCAGCCGAAGAACGGCCGCGTGACGCCGTTGAGCACCCGGTCGAGGGTTGCCGCGAAGGTCAGCGCCGGCAGCGTGATGCCCAGCAGCGAGACCGGAACATCGGCGATCTTGAAGTCCTTGGCGATCGGTCCGAGCTGCGCGGTCGCCATCAGGCCGCCGGCCGCCATCATGACGAACATCGCGTACATGACCCAGAAGATCGGCGTCCGAACCATCTCGGCGGGCTTGTAGTCGCGCTTCGACTGGCTGACGCGGGCGACCTCGGGAACCTGCCCCTTCGCCGGCGACCGCAGGAACAGGGCGATGAGCATCACGATGACGCCCTGCCCGATGCCGAAGTAGAAGAATGCCGCCTCGTAACCCTGCGTCTTGATCATCGCCTGGATCGGCACGACCGTGAGGGCCGAGCCGGCGCCGAAGCCCATCGCGGTGATGCCCGCGGCCAAGCCACGGCGGTCGGGAAACCACTTCAGTGAGTTTCCAACGCACGTCCCATAGACCGCGCCCGCACCGGTGCCGCCGATCGCGGCCGCGATGTACAGGACGGTGAGCGGATCGGCGTAGGAGTTGATCACCCAGGCGATCGCGCACAACAGGCCGCCGAACAAGGTGACGATCCGCGGGCCGTACTTGTCGACGAACCAGCCTTCGATGGGCACGAGCCACGTCTCGGTGACGACGAACAGCGTGAAAGCGACCTGGATCGCCGCCCGATCCCAGCCGTGACGCTCCTGCATCGGACTGACGAAGAAGGTCCAGCCGTACTGCATGTTGGCGATCATACACATGCACACGACGCCGAAGGCGAGTTGCAGCCATCGGCCGCGGCCCACCGGTTTGACGATGTCGGACATACCGTTCCCTCCTTGGCAGTATTATTGTTGGTGTCTGGGCGCGAACCGGACTTATGCCCTGCGGCACGGGAGCTTGGCAGGATAAGTTGATCGCGCGTCTTCGAAAAATTCTTGGCCCGCAGGCAAATAAAGTCTCGTTTGTTGCGGCATTCGCGTCGCCATCAACCGCGCAAGACTGATGGTCGACGGTATGCCAGCAGGATGGTGCTGATCCTGCGCTAAACTGTCAATCGAACCTGCAGAAAAATACACGGTTCCCGCGTGGGATTAAAGCCGTCGGGACGAACGTGCCACCAAAGGCGGCGGTCGGCAGCTTCCTCTGCACAACTTCCGGAGAGCGAGAGCCGGCAATCGTCACAGGTCTGTGGGACCGGTCCGCAATCGACTAGGATCTTGCCAAGGTTTGCGTTAGTCCCCTTGGGAGCGCACGACAGAGAATGCGTGCGAGACATCATGCATATGAGCTGACTGGACGAGGGATGTCGAATTCCGAACCGCTGAGCGTGAAGCCCATCGTCGCCAGCTCCAGTCTACGGACCTTGGCCTATGAGGCGCTCAAGACGGCCATCACCAACATGGACATCTATGGGCGTCCGGACGAGGTGCGCCTCGACGAGCGGAAGCTGTCACAGGATCTCGGGGTCAGCCGCACCCCGGTACGCGAGGCGCTGACGGTTCTGGAGCAGGAAGGATTCGTCCGCTCCGAGGCGCGGCGCGGCGTCTTCGTGATCAAGAAGAACAAGCGCGAGATCGTCAGTATGATCCACGCCTGGACGGCCCTGGAGAGCATGGCCGCCCGCCTCGCCTGCGCCCGCGCCACCGACGCGCAGCTGAGGTCCCTCCGCGACGCCTTTCCCGAATTCTTCGAGGGGCAGCCGGCCGAGCACATCGACGAGTACTCGGACGCGAACATCCGATTCCATCAGCGGATCATCGCGCTCGGTCACTGCGAGGCGATCGCCGAACTGACCAGCAATCTCCTGATGCACGTGCGCGGCATCCGCAGTACTGCCCTCCGCCAAGGCGACCGGGCGGAGCGGTCGATCCGTGAGCACGTGGCCATCATCTCCGCCCTGGAAGCACGGGATGCGGACTTGGCCGAGCGCCTCGTGCGCGAGCACGGCCTCGGCTTGGCGCATCACGTCGACACCTACGGCGACTACCTCGACTGATCGACGTCGCAGAACACGCCATGGACTCGACGTGTGCGAACTGCCGGATCGCGGTGTAACCCGACCGCGGTGCGCATGGACGCAGCGGCTGTATCCGACGTGCGAGGGGCCGGTATGGCACCGCGGGCCTGCCGGCTTGGCTGGTCGGGGGCCTCAAATTTAATCGTCCACAAGTGTTGCGGCATCGCACCAATCGCGGCGTCGATATGAGCGGTCGCCATCGAATTGGGTTCCCTTTCGGCGCATGCCAATCGCCGATTGATCGGCGTTGGAACCGTTCCCCCGCATTCCATGCATGCTTCGCATGGACGGTATTCGTTATTTGGCATACCAGTTTGCAGAGCGATATGACATCTATCGCATCGCAACATAAAGCGGTGGCCGACACCGCGCCGGAGTGCCCGATGATCGCCAGCTTCCTCATCATCTTCGTCGCCTTCGCGGCCTGCCAGGCCCTTCTGACCGTGAAGTTCGCGGACTTCCTCAGTGCGGCTCCCGAGGCCGGCCGCGCCTCGGTCGCCCAGACCCGCGACGTCGGTTCTGCCAAGCTCGCCTGAGGGCGACCCTCGAGCGGAAGCCGGAGACTGCGTAGGGTTAACGCTTTCCTCAAATTTTATCCGTATGGTCGACGGATCGTTGACCATGCGGCGAGGGAGCATCCGCGTTGGCCCTCGGCATCGCGTCGCGCTTCTCGGACGGTCCCTTCGTCCTACTCGTCTCTGACCGACCGTCCGAACGGTCGGCCCTGGAACGGGCCATCGCCCTGGTCATGAATTGCCGGGCGCTCGCGCCTGGTGCGCCGCTGCCGGCCGAGCGCCCGCACGTTCTGATCCTGGACCTGCCGCCGACCCACGCTGCCAAGCTCCAGGCGTCACTCGACCATCAAGGTTCCCCGGTCCCCCGCCTCGTTCTCGTGCGCGGCGAGCCTGGTCCGGTCGCCCCTCACCTGCGTCAGCTGCCGGCAGCGGCCCCAAGGCAGGTCGTCCTGGCGACCGTCTTCGCCATGATCGAGGAGGCGACGCGCTCCGCCGAGATGCGGCAGCGCCGGCTCGTGGAGCGTGTGACCGGTGCCACCGCGATCGTGGCCGACCTGTTCGACAGCGTCGCCCTCGGCGCCAAGCTGCAGCGCGCCGATCTGGATCGCGGCACCGAGTTCGTTCTTGCGGCCGTCTCGGAGGTCGGCATCGCGGCGTGGCTCGCCGAGGTCTGGCGCCACGAGATCGGCGTCTATCAACACACCCTCGGGGTTGCCGGGCACGCCGCGACCTTCGGCGCGCAGATCGGGCTGGGTCGGACCGACCTGACCCGGCTGGTGCGCTCCGCGCTGCTGCACGACATCGGCAAGTCGCGGATCCCCGTCGAGATCCTGAACAAGCCGGGACCGCTCAATCCCGAGGAACTGCGCCTGATGCAGCGCCATCCCGACATCGGTGCCGACCTCCTGCGCGCCCAGGGCGACTTCGAGGATGCGGTGATCGACGTCGTGCGCCACCATCATGAGCGCCTCGACGGCAGGGGCTATCCCGACAGGCTGGCCGGGCCGGCGATCTCGGACTTGGTGCGGATCGTCACCATCTGCGACGTTTTCTCGGCCCTCACCGAGCGGCGCACCTATCGCCAACCCGCGAGTCCGGCGGAAGCCCTGGCGATCATGGTCGACAGCACTGGCCATCTGGATCTGGATCTGCTGCGCGCCTTCGCCCCCTCGATGCTCGGCGGCGAAGCCTTGGCCGCCTGACCACGGCGAACGTGGCGCGGACGCCACGCCGGAGCCGCCGTTGTGTCGATGGAGTCCATCCGCCGCGCTTTCGCCGCAACCGGGCCGGAGGGAGGCGGCCGCTTCTCCACCGACACCCGTGCGGACCGACCGTGCCGAAACGCAACCTCGCCCTCGCCGCTGTCCTCTTGCTGGCCCTGACCGGTTGCGGCGGCCTTTCGATCACGCCCGACGCCACCGTCGAGGCCGCGACCCATACGGCCGTGCTCGACGAGGTCGCGGCCGCGGCGGCGATCTCGGCCTACCGCGTCCAGCACGGCCTGAGTCCGGTCGTGGTCGACCCCACCTTGGTCAAGGCCGCGGCCTTCCAGGCCGGCAACAACGCGCGGCACGGCCAGCTCAGCCACGAGATCGGCGGTAGCTTCACGTCGCGCATGGCCTCGGTCGGGCTGGCGAAGTCCTGGGCGGCCGAGAATCTGAGCGCCGGCTCCGAGACCCTCGACCAAGTGCTCGCCCGCTGGAAGGCGAGCCCCGAGCACAACAAGAACATGCTGCTTCCGCAGATCCGCAGGATCGGCATCGCCCGCGTCGACGCCCCGACGACGCGCTACAAGCGGTTCTGGGCGCTGGTGATGGCGGGGGCCTGACGGCTCGGATCGATCAGGGATCCGCGGGCGCCAGATCGACGATCCGGAGCTGCGCCCGCTCCGCGCCGCGCCAGCGGTCGCAGGACAGCGTTCCCGCCACGTGCATTTCCCGCCCGATCCCGTTCAGCAAGGCCAGCCCGAGCGGGCGCTCGGCGGCCCGGAAGCAGATCGCACCCACGGCCTGCCCGTCTCGACTGCGCAGGCGTGCCCTCACATGCCCCGATCCGACCAAGCCGGCGTCGACCAGCCGATGGCGGCCCAGCGCGAAGAGCGGCTCGGGCGCACCCTGCCCGTACGGGCCTGCCCGCTGCAGCAAACGCACCGTCTCTGCCGTGGCACCGCCGGCACTGAGGCTTCCATCGATCAGCAAGGCGTCGGCTGCCCGAGACACGGCGACGCTCGCCGCAAGCAGCGTGGCCAATCGATCCTCGAATCGCGGGATGTCGTCGGCCCGCAGGGTCACGCCCGCCGCCATGGCGTGTCCGCCGCCCTTGGTAGCGAGCCCGGCCTCGACGCAGGCCCGCACCGCGAGTCCCAGATCGGCCCCCGGGATCGAGCGTCCCGAGCCGGTGGCGCTCCCGTCGGGCCGGATGGCGAAGGCGAAGGCCGGCCGATGGAAGCGCTCTTTGAGGCGTGAGGCGATCAGCCCGACGATGCCCGGATGCCACTCGGCATTGGCGGTCACCAGCACCGGGCGGCCCGGATCGATGGTCAGGATCCGGTCCATCTCGGCCTCGGCTTCCACGACCGCCTGCGCCTCGATCGCCTGACGTTCCCGATTGAGCCGATCGAGGTCGGCGGCGATCCGGGCCGCCTCGACTGGGTCCGACGTGGTGAGCAGCCGGGCGCCAAGGGCCGAATCGCCGATGCGACCGCCGGCATTGATTCGCGGTCCCAGCACGAAGCCGAGGTGCCATGCCTCCGGCGGTTCACCCAGCGATGCGGCATCCAGCAGGGCCGAGAGACCCGTACGGCCACGATGGCGCATCACCGTCAGGCCCTGCGTCACGAAAGCCCGGTTGAGGCCCGTCAGCGGGACGACGTCCGCGATGGTCGCGAGCGCCACGAGGTCGAGGCCGTCGGTGAGCTGAGGTTCGGGACGTTCGGGTCCGAAGAAGCCGTCGAGGCGCAGGGTCCGGTTCAACGCCACCAGGGTCAGGAACACGATCCCGGCGGCACAGAGGTGACCCAGTCCCGAGAGGTCGTCGAGGCGGTTGGGATTGACCACGGCACGGGCCGGCGGCAGCACCTCGGAGGCGGCATGGTGATCGAGGACGATCACGTCGAGCCCGGACTTCTCGGCCTCTTCGAGGGGGCCGTGGCCGCTCGTGCCGCAATCGACGCAGACCAGCAACGTCGCGCCTTCCGCCGCCAGCGCGGTAATGGCCGCGCTGTTCGGCCCGTATCCTTCGGTGATGCGGTCGGGGATGTGGATCGGCGCCCTGAGACCCAGGCCGCGGAGGTACCCGGCGAGAAGCGCTGCGCTCGCGGCTCCGTCGACGTCGTAGTCGCCGAACACCGCCACGGTCTCGCCTCGGCGCACCGCCCGGACGAGCCGGCGGACAGCCGCATCCATGTCGAGGAGCGTGTTCGGATCCGGCATCAGGTCCCGCAGCCGCGGCGTCAAGTGGCGGGGCGCGGCCTCCGGAACGATGCCGCGCCCCGCGAGGACGCGGGCGAGCAGTTCCGGCAGGCCGTGGGCCTGGACCATCTTGGCGATGTGGTTCTGGACGCTCGCGCCGCCGCAGCGCTCCTGCCAGCGTCGGCCGGTGACGGAGGCGGCGACGCCCAGGAAGGGCGGCGGATCGATGGGGAGTGGGGCGGACGACACGGAGGACATCCTACACCGGGTCAGCGGCGGAATCTTGCGCGCGCCCGCAACAGCGCCGCGGAACGCAGGCGGGCGCCACAACGAAAAAGGGCGAGCATCGCTGCCCGCCCTCGTACGCTCGACTGGACCCTACGGCTCAGAACGTTTTGAGAATGCTGTCGACGACCTTCTTGGCATCGCCGAACAACATCATGGTGTTGTCGCGGAAGAACACCTCGTTCTCGACACCCGCGTAGCCGGAGCCCATGCCGCGCTTGATGAACAGCACGGTCTTGGCCTTCTCCACGTCGAGGATGGGCATGCCGTAGATCGGCGAGGCCTTGTCGGTCTTGGCGGCCGGGTTGGTGACGTCGTTGGCGCCGATCACGAAGGCGACATCCGCCTGCGGGAACTCGCCGTTGATGTCCTCCAGCTCGAACACCTCGTCGTAGGGCACGTTCGCTTCCGCGAGGAGCACGTTCATGTGGCCGGGCATGCGGCCTGCCACCGGGTGGATGGCGTACTTCACGTCGACGCCTTCCTTCTTCAGCATGTCGGCCATCTCGCGCAGGGAGTGCTGCGCCTGGGCGACGGCCATGCCGTAGCCGGGGACGATGATCACCCGCTCGGCATTCTTCATGATGTAGGCCGCGTCGTCGGCCGAACCCTGCTTCACCGGGCGCGTCTCGACCTGCCCGGTGCCGGCGGCGGCCGTGTCGCCGCCGAACCCACCGAGGATCACCGAGATGAACGACCGGTTCATCGCGTGGCACATGATGTAGGACAGGATCGCGCCCGACGAGCCCACCAGCGAGCCGGTGATGATGAGCGCGAGGTTGCCCAGGGTGAAGCCGATGCCGGCCGCCGCCCAGCCCGAGTAGGAGTTGAGCATCGACACGACCACCGGCATGTCGGCGCCGCCGATCGGGATGATGATCAGGCCGCCGAGCACCAGCGAGGCGATGACGATCAGCCAGAACACGGCCTTCGACTCGGTGCCGATGAACAGCGCGAGCAGCAGGACGAGGCCGGCGGCCAGCAGCGCGTTGATGAGGTGGCGCTGCGGCAGCATGATCGGCTTGCCGGACATCCGCCCGTCGAGCTTCGCGAAGGCGATCACTGAACCCGTGAAGGTGATGGCGCCGATGGCAACGCCCAGGCCCATCTCGAACAGCGACTGCTTGTGATAGTGGCCGTTCTCGATGATGCCGAAGGCCTGCGGCGCGTAGAGGGCGCCCGCCGCCACGAACACCGCCGCGAGGCCGACCAGCGAGTGGAAGGCCGCCACGAGCTGCGGCATCGCGGTCATCGACACGCGCTTGGCGATCACCGCGCCGGCGCCGCCGCCGATGCCGAGGCCGAGCAGCACCAGGATCCAGGCGCCGAACCCGGCCGGCGGATGCCCGACCAGGGTGGTCAGGATGGCGAGCCCCATGCCGACCATGCCGTACAGGTTGCCCTGACGGGAGGTGGTGGGGTGCGAGAGCCCCCGCAGCGCCATGATGAACAGGACGCCGGAGACGATATAGAGAAGGGAGGAGATGTTCTCTGACACGAGCTCAGCCCTTCTTCTTGTACATGCTGAGCATGCGCTGCGTGACGAGGAAGCCCCCGAAGATATTCACGCTGGCAAGCACGATGCCGATGAAGCCGAAAAACCGGGCGACGCCGGTGCCCTTCTCGATCAGCGGGACGCCGACCGCCAGGATCGCGCCGACGATGATCACCGACGAGATCGCGTTGGTGACCGACATCAGCGGGGTGTGGAGCGCCGGGGTCACCGACCAGACGACGTAGTAGCCGACGAAGATCGCCAGCACGAAGATCGCCAGACGGAAGACCGTGGGATCCACGGCGCCGCCGGTTGCCGCGCTCAATCCGTGGCCCATGCCGTCGGCGATGACCTGGGCCTGATCAGCGGCGTTGCGCGCCACCGCGGCCGCCGCGCGGGCGGCGTCGGCGAGCAAGCGAGCCTGATCGGCCGCCTGATCGGGAGGGACGATGACGTTTGCCATTCTGCTACTCCTCTCGACCGGACTTCACTGCGTGCCGGCCGGAGCGGCCTTGCCGGCCTCCGGCTTGGCAAGGCCGACGGACGCGGCTTCCGAGGCCGGACCCTCGCTCTTGGGCTGGAAGGACGCGTGCACGACCGATCCATCACGGGTGATGTTGGTGGCCTTCACCAATTCGTCGTCCCACTTGATGGCCAGCGCCTTCGTCTCCTTGTCGACCAAGGTCTCGACGAAGGCGTATAGGTTACGGGCGTAGAGGCTCGATGCCGTCGCGGCGAGGCGCCCCGGCACGTTGACGTGCCCGACGATTTTCACGCCGCGGTCGTTGACCACGACCTCGCCGGCCTTCGCGCCGGCGACGTTGCCGCCGCGCTCGACCGCCAGATCCACAAGGACGGAGCCGGGCTTCATCGAGGCCACCATCTCCTCCGAGACGAGCTTCGGAGCCGGGCGCCCCGGGATCAGCGCGGTGGTGATCACGATATCCTGCTTGGCGATGTGGCCCTTGACCAGCTCCGCCTGCTTGGCCTGATAGCCAGCCGACATCTCCTTGGCGTAGCCGCCCGCGGTCTCGGCCTGCTTGAACTCGTCGTCCTCGACGGCGACGAACTTCGCGCCGAGCGACTCCACCTGCTCCTTGGTGGCGGGGCGGACGTCGGTTGCCGTCACGACGGCGCCGAGGCGACGGGCCGTGGCGATGGCCTGAAGGCCGGCGACGCCGACGCCCATGACGAACACCCGGGCGGCCGGCACCGTGCCGGCGGCGGTCATCATCATCGGCATGGCCCGGCCGTATTCGGCGGCGCCGTCAACCACGGCGCGATAGCCCGCGAGATTCGCCTGGGACGAGAGTACGTCCATCACCTGCGCGCGGGTGATGCGCGGCATCAGCTCCATCGCGAAGCCGTCGACCCCCGCATCGGCCATCGCCTTCAGCGCGCTCTCGTTACCATAGGGATCCATGATCGCGATCACGGAGGTGCCGCGCTTGAAATGCGGGAGCTCCTCCGCGTCCGGCCGGCGTACCTTGAGAACGAGATCGGCATCGCCCGCCGCGTCGGCCGCGCTTCCGGCAATGCTGGCACCGGCGGCCTCGTACTCGGCGTCCAGGAAGCCGGCCTTCTGACCCGCCCCGGATTGCACAATCACGTCGGCGCCGAGCGATTTGAACTTCTTGACGGTCTCGGGAACCGCGGCCACGCGCGGTTCCGCGGAGTCCGTCTCGGACAGCACAGCAATGCGCATGCGAGGTTTCCCTGGATAAGCTCGGCCCTTCGAATGCGCGAAACGGCGACGCTTTTCGAGGGGCGGATCTACGATACAGCGATGGAACCGGTCCGAATGTAACTTGCGCCCAATTTAATTGACGGCCGCGAATATTCTGTCCGCTCGCATGCCGGCGAGCGGAGCCGTCACCTCTGGGCGGTCAGCTGCGTCCGTCCCGTCGGGTCACGCGAAGAAGAGATAGAGGACCAGGAGAATGCCGACGACCAGCGGCCCCCGCCAGCCGACGGCCGGCGCCAGAGCGCCGACGGCACCGGCTGCTCCGGAGGCGATCACGCCCACGATCGCCAGCAGCCACGCTTCGCGGATACCGCCGATAGCGAGGGCCAACACCCAGCAGATCACGACGCCGGTGGCGATTTCGACGAACCGGACGAAGCCGCGGTAGGTCTGCTCGTGAGTCCTCGCGTCCATCGCCGGGCTGTAGGTGTGCCCGGCCACCGTGTCACTCTCGGCCATCGTGCGCTCGTTTCCCTAAGACGCGACTTCTTGCGGTCTCGTCGGGATGTAGCTCAAGCTCTTACGTGCCGCAATCGGACGCACGCAAGTTGATCGCTCCCCCGGTGGATCCCCGGGCCGGGTCACGCCGGCCGCGGCAATCCGGCCTCGGCGAGCGCGCGGCCCTGCCGCGCGGCGAGGTCATCCAGGGAAAAATGCTCGATCTCAGCCTCGAACAACCGGTGGTAGTTCAGCTCGGACTTCAGGTGCAGGAAAACTGCGCCGAGACCCACGGCCGCCCGATCCATGAACACGAATTCCTGCGGAACGGTCACGGGTCCGCGTTCCTTTAGCGCCTGATGCACCTGGAAGGCCTGCCGGCGGCCGTATTCGCCGGGCTTGACCCCGTCCGCAACGGTGCGGGTGCGGTCCTCCAGCAGTGGCCCGTAGATGAAACGCGCCCATATGTTCAGGATCTCGATCTTCTCTTTGTCGAGATCCTTGAACCCCCAGACTTCGTAGGCGTGAACGATGCGGGCATTGTCGTTCTCGAGAAGGCCGCGATAGAGGTCGACGACGCCGCCGACGAAGCGCGGATGGAAGATCCGCACGCAGCCGTAGTCGAGAAGATTGATCCCGGCAGCTTCGCCCGCCTCGGAGAAGACGGTGTAGTTTCCGAGATGGGGATCGCCGTGAATCACCGCGGCGCGGCTGAACGGATGCCACCACGCCTTGAACATCGCTTGGGCGATGCGGTTGCGGATCTCGACCGGCTCCTCGGCGAAACCGAGGATCCGGTCGCCGTCCAGCCAGCCCAGCGTCAGCAGGCGCTTGGTTGACAGATCGGGGTGAACGCGCGGCACCCGCACCGCCGCGATGTCCTTCAGGACGGCGCCGTAAAGGGCCGCGTGCTTGGCCTCGCGCTCGTAGTCGAGCTCTTCGCGCACACGGGCGCCGATCTCCTTGGCGATCTCGCGGGTGTCGAGCCAGCTGTTCATGCGCCTGTGGAGCGCGAAGGCGACCTCCAGCTGCTTCAGATCGGCTTCCACCGCCGATTGCATGTCCGGATACTGGAGCTTGCAGGCAAGCCGATCGCCGCCCTTCGAGGTGGCGCGATGAACTTGCCCCAGGGAGGCGGCGGCCGCGGGCTTGAGGTCGAAGCTGCCGAACCGCGCCTGCCAACCCGCGCCCAGCTCGGATTGCATCCGCCGCCGGACGAAGGCCGCGCCCATAGGCGGTGCATCCGCCTGGAGCTTCTGCAGTTCGGCCGCGTATTCGGGCGGCAGCAGGTCCGGCACGGTGGCCAGCAACTGGGCCACCTTCATGATCGGACCCTTCAGGCCGCCCAGCGCCTGTGCGAGGGCGGCCGCATTGGTGGTACCTTCCTTCCCGAACAAGCGGGACATGGCCATCCGGGCGGCGACGCCGCCGACATTGGCGCCCACGCTGGCATAGCGCCCGGCACGGGCGGAGAAGCGGTTGGCTTCGCGGTCGGTCTCGGCCATCTCTCGATCTGCTTGTCTGCTGTCGCAACGCAGATAAGCCGCGCTCCGGCCCGAACCAGGGGCGTGGGTCCCTGCGCCGCGGGGCGCAGGGCCGCGAAGCGCACGCGTCCAGTCAGGCCTGTCCTTCCATGCCCTCCAGCTCGGCGATCATCCCCTCGATCATGCCGAGCCCGATCTGCCAGAAGCCCGGATCCTTGGCGTCGAGGCCGAAGGGGCGAGCAGCTCGCCATACGGCTTCGAGCCGCCGGCCGAGAGCAACGCGAAATACCGCTCCACGAACCCCCCTCGGCTCGGGCATAGACCCCGTAGAGCGAGTTCACGAGGCAGTCGCCGAACGCATACGCGTAAACGTAGAACGGCGAGTGGATGAAGTGCGGGATGTAGGCCCAGAACGGCTCGTAACCGGAATCGAGTGTGATGGCCGGGCCGAGGGATTCCGCCTGCACGGAGAGCCACAGGGCATTGATCTGATCGGTGGTCAGCTCGCCCTTGGCGCGGGCGAGGTGGACCTTCCGCTCGAACGAGTAGAAGGCGATCTGGCGCACCACCGTGTTGATCATGTCCTCGACCTTGGCGGCGAGCATGGCCCGGCGCTGGGTCGTGTCGGTAATGGCGGCGAGCAACTTGCGGAAGGTCAGCATCTCGCCGAACACGCTTGCCGTCTCGGCGAGCGTCAGCGGGGTCGGCGCCATCAGCGCGCCGTTCGGACCGGCCAGAACCTGGTGGACGCCGTGGCCGAGCTCATGCGCGAGCGTCATCACGTCCCGCGGCTTGCCCTGATAGTTGACCAGCACATAGGGGTGTACCGACGGCACGGTCGGGTGCGCGAAGGCGCCCGGGGCCTTCCCGGGGCGGGTGGGCGCATCGATCCAGCGCTCATCGAAGAAGCGCCGCGCGATCCCCGCCATCTTCGGCGAGAACGCATCGTAGGCCGACAGCACCGTGTCGCGGGCCTCGGTCCAGGGGATCGTCCGCTGCTCGACCTTCGGCAACGGCGCATTGCGATCCCAGTAGGGCAGCGAATCCTGCCCGAACCACTTGGCTTTCAACGTGTAGTAGCGGTGAGACAGGCGCGGATAGGCCGCCCGCACGGCATCGACCAGGGCCTCCACCACCTCCGGCTCGACCCGATTCGACAGGTGACGCGCTTCGGCGACGTCCTTGAAGCCGCGCCAGCGGTCGGAGATCTCCTTGTCCTTGGCCAGGGTGTTGGTGATCAGTGTGAACACGCGCAGGTGGCTGCGCAGCACCCCGCTGATCGCCACGGCGGCCTCCTTGCGGACGGCCCCGTCCGGATCCTGGAGCTTGTTGAGGGTCGGCTCCAGGGGCATCTCCTCGCCCTGCACGGTGAAGCGCAGGGAGGCGATCGTCTCGTTGAACAGCCGGTCCCAGGCGGCGTTCGATGTCACCGACTTCTCGAGGAACAGCTTCTCGGTGCGATCGTCGAGCTGATGCGGCTTCTCCCGGCGCAGGTCCTCGATCCAGGGCGCGAAGCGGGCGAGCGGCCCGTCCGCCATCGCGCCGTTCATCGTCGCATCGTCGACCCGGTTCAGCTCAAGGGCGAAGAACAGGAGATCCGCGGAGGCGCTGGTGAGGCGCTCGCGGGTGTCGCCATAGAACTTGGCCCGCGCCTCGTCCGTGGTGTCGCCGGAATAGACGAGGCCGGCGAAAGACATCAGCTTGCCCAGCAGATCCTCGATCCCCTCGTAGGTGCGCACCGCCTCGGCCAGCCGCGCGGAGGCGTCCGGTCCCGCGGCGAGGTCGGCGATGCGGCCGGCATAGGCCTCAGAGAACCGGCGGCACTCCTCCTCGGCGCGTGTCATGTCGCCGGAGAACCTCGGGTCATCGAGGCCGGAATAGAGGTCCGAGAGATCCCATTCCGGAAGATGGCCGAGGTCGGCGGCCTTCGCGGCGGCGCGCGCGGCGCTGACGCCCTCCGGCAGACGGACGTTCACCGGCGAGGCGGTGTGGCTCGGCATCATGTCGTGCAATCCTTTCAGCGGCTCTGCCCCGTAGCCTGATATCGAGCGTGCCGCCACGCGTTCAACGCGGCCGCGTCGCCCGTTTCCCGGGCAACGGACGACGAACCGACGCAAACGTCGTTAAGCGGCACTTTACGTATGTGGGTCACGCTCCGGCTCGAAACGAAACAGTCGCCGAATCGGAGCCCGCGGGCGGGGATGCCCCATGTGGCGCGTCCGGCCTTCGCGCGGCGTTCAGGGAGCCGTCATGTCCGCCACCGTGCTCATCGTGGATGACGATCCGGTCCAGCGGCGCCTCGCCGAGGCGGCGGTGCGCCGTTTCGGCTACGAGCCACGGGTCGCCGAAACGGGGGCAGACGCGCTGACCCTGCTGAAAACCGAGGGCGCGGACGTCGTGCTCCTCGACCTCGTCATGCCGGGACTCGACGGACTCGGGGTCCTGGCCGAGATGCGCAAAGGCGGCCTCGCCACCCCGGTCATCGTCCAGACCTCCAACGGTTCCATCGACACGGTGGTCAGCGCCATGCGCGCCGGCGCCGTCGACTTCGTGGTCAAGCCCGCCGGTGCGGAGCGGCTGCAGGTGTCGATCAAGAACGCTCTGCGGGTCGACACCCTGGAGGAGGAAGTGCGCCGCATGCGCCGTCGCGCTTCCGGAGCGCTGACCTTCAAGGATCTCACATCCAAGAGCCCCGACATGGAGCGGGTGATCCGTTTGGCCGAGCGGGCCGCGAAGTCGAACATCCCGGTCCTGATCGAGGGCGAGTCCGGTGTCGGCAAGGAGGTACTGGCCCGGGCGATTCAGGGTTCCGGCGACCGGCGCGGCAAGCCGTTCGTGACGGTCAATTGCGGGGCGATTCCCGAGAACCTCGTGGAATCGACCCTGTTCGGCCACGAGAAGGGGGCGTTCACGGGCGCCACCGAGAAGCATGCCGGCAAATTCGTCGAGGCCTCCGGCGGCACGCTGTTCCTCGACGAGATCGGCGAGCTGCCGCTGGACGCGCAGGTCAAGCTGCTCCGCGCCCTTCAGGAGGGCGAGGTCGATCCCGTCGGCGGCAAGCGCTCGGTCCGGGTGGATATCCGCCTCGTCTCGGCGACCAACCGGTCGCTCCTCGACCTCGTCAAGCAAGGCAAGTTCCGCGAGGACCTCTATTACCGCCTGAACGTATTCCCCATGACCCTGCCGCCCCTGCGGGCACGGCGGGAGGATATCCCCGATCTGGTCCGCTCGTTCTGCGCGCGGTTCTCTGCCGAGGAGGGCAAGCGGGTGCGGGCCATCACCCCGGAGGCGATGGCGTTGCTGACGCGCTATCCCTGGCCGGGCAACGTCCGCCAGCTGGAAAATGCCCTGTTCCGGGCCGTCGTTCTCGCGGACGGCGACGAGCTGACGGTTGCGGAGTTTCCGCAGATCGCCGCGCAGGTCGAGGGTTTCGACGTCCGGATTCCGCCGGCCCCGGTTCAGCCTCAGATGCCGGCCTATGCGCCCGAGCCGGTCCGCGAGATCGTGCGCGTCGAGGTGCGCGATCCGCACGCCATGTCCCTCGTCACGGAGGAGACGGGCGAGATGAAGCCGATGGACGTGCTGGAGGCGGAGATCATTCGCTACGCGCTGCAGTTCTATCGGCAGCGGATGTCGGAGGTCTCGCGCCGCCTCGGCATCGGACGGTCGACCCTCTATCGCAAGATCAAGGATCTGGGCCTCGAAGGCGACGATAAGACTGAGGATGCCGCCTGATCGACCGGCGCGTGCGCTAACGCACCGGCCGACCTAAGCCGCTGCGATGCCGACGATCATTCGGCGTCTCTGTTCGCTGCAGACGGAAGATTAGCTAGATCAATCCGTCTGCAGCATTGAAAATGACACATTCATTGGCATGACCGGCATTCTATTCGCGACGACTGCGGTTGCTGATCGCCACGCTTGCGCGGATAATCACAATCTAAGCGTGCGGTGCTGCCGCCGCACCCCGGAGATCACGATGCGCGTCCCGCGCTCCAGCCTCATCGCGCTGGCCGCACTCCTCACCGGCACGCTGGCCTCGGCCGGTGCTTCCCGCGCCGAGACGGTCTCCCTGGACCAGCCACCGGCTGACGCTGCCGCGTCGCAGCCGGTGACGCCGACCGCGCCGGCAGGCCCATCGGACTCGGTCTCGACGGCGCTTCCCGATTACAAGCCGGAGACGTCACCCGCGGAGCCCGCGACAGCTCCGGCGGCGTCTGCCCCGGTGGCTCCGACAGATCCCCTCGGCGCTGCGATCTTCGCACGCGTCTCGGATCCCGCGCCGCTGCTGCTGCGCCTGACCGGCAAGGAGCGCGATGCGATCCGGGCGTTCTACGAGGCCCGGGCCTACAAGCCGCTCTGGATCGCAGACGGGACCTGGAGCGACACCGCGAAGGCCGTTTCGGCGCGGCTGGCAGCTGCGGCCGAAGACGGTCTCGACGCCCGCGCCTACCCGACACCGACCCTCGCCGACAAACCGGACGAGAAGGCGGTGGCCGATGCCGATCTCCGTCTGTCCGCGGCGGCCGTGCTCTATGCCCGGGATGCGCGCGGTGGCCGGATCAATCTGGCGTCGATCTCCCGGTTGATCACGCCGCATCTCGACCTGCCCGCCGGCAACGAGGTGCTGGCCAAACTCGGTGAGTCCGGGGCGAAGGCCGGCGACGTCCTCCAGGCCTACAACCCCGCGACGCCGGGCTATCGGGCTCTGAAGGCGCGGCTCGCGGCCCTGCGCGGCCCGGCGCCCACGGCCGTGAAGCCGCTGCGCCTGCCGGCTGGGCCGGCCCTGCGCGTCGGTATGCACGACGCCCGCGTGCCGCTGCTGCGGGCGCATTTCGATCTCGAAAGCCGCCCGTCCGGCACCTTCGATCGGGGGCCGGGCGAGCCGGAGGACTACGATAGCGTCGTCGCCGATGCGGTCGCCAAGTTCCAGCGTGGCCGCGGCCTGCCGGGCAACGGCGTCCTGAATGTCCAGACCGTGCTTGCCCTCGCCGATGCCGGACGCACGGCGCGGCCAACCGGCGGGGAGTCCGAACTGATCGTCAACATGGAGCGCTGGCGCTGGCTGCCGGGCGACCTGGGATCGGATTACATCCTGGTCAACGTTCCGGAATACCGCCTGCGCGCCTATCGGGGCGGTGTCCTGCGGGACGAGGCCCGGGTGATCGTGGGCAAGCCGGAATCGCGCACGCCTCTGTTCTCGGGGCTGATGGAATACGCGGTCGTCAACCCGTCCTGGTACGTTCCGCCCTCGATCCTGAAGACGATGGCGCCGAAGCTCGCCGGCTACGGCGGCAAGACCTGGGGCGGCTACGAGGTCGTGCGCCGCGGCGGCCACGTCTCGCTGCGCCAGCCTCCGGGTGAGCGGAATGCGCTGGGCTTCATCAAGTTCATGTTTCCGAACCAGCACGCCGTCTACCTGCACGACACGCCGAACCGCTCGCTGTTCTCCGCATCGAAGCGGGACTTCAGCCACGGTTGCGTGCGCGTCGACGATCCGTTCCGCCTCGCCGACGTGGTGCTCCCGGATTGGTCCGAGGACCGGCTTAAGAAGCTGATCGGCAAGGGGGAGCGCACGATCCGGCTTCCGGAGAAGCTGCCGGTCCACCTCGCTTACTTCACCGCCTACGTGGACGATGGCGGTACCTACCGCACGCTTCCGGACCTCTACGGCTACGATGCGCCGATGCGCGCAGCCCTCGGGCTGCCCGGCGGCGGCGGCCCGGCCATCGCCCGGCTGCCGGACGAGCCGAGCCGGCGGAAGGCCGAGCGTGCGCCTGCGCCCGCGCAGCCGGCGCGGACGGTCCAGCGCCGGGCGCCCCATCGGCCCGTCGCCGACGCCGAGCCATGGCCGTCGGGTCGTTACGAGCAGGCCGAGGCGCCGCGCCGTCCCGTGCGCCGCGCCGCGCGGGCCGACAGCGCGCCGGAATACGGTGAGCCCGGTCTCTGGACGCCCGCGCCGCAGCAGCCGGCGCCGCGCGGCTGGTGGTAGACGGCGCCGGCGATCCGCAACTTTCAGGTGCGCAATCGCACGGCCGGGCACGATTTCGCCACGGTCGAGCCTTAGCCGTATCGGCCGAAAGACCGGGCCGCAGACCGCCCGATCAAGGTCGTCGGGAGAGGATCAGGACCGTCGTGCCCAGTCTCCCGCGCGCCGTCAGGCACCTCGCCCTCGCCCTGTCGGGCCTCGTCCTCGGTCTGGTCGCCAGCACGGCCGAAACCGAGGACGCGGTCGCCAACGGCGACACCCGCTCGCTGACGATCTACCACACGCACACGCAGGAAAGCGCGACGATCACCTTCAAGCGCGACGGCCGCTACGATCGGGCGGCCCTCGATCAGCTGAACTGGCTCCTGCGCGACTGGCGGGTGAACGAGCCCATCAAGATGGATCCCCGGCTGTTCGATACGGTCTGGGAAGCCTACCGTCAGGTCGGTTCGAGCCAGCCCATCCATATCGTGTCGGCGTATCGGTCCCCGGGGACCAACGCGATGCTGCGCCGCCGCTCCAAGATGGTCGCCGAGTACAGCCAGCACATGCTCGGCAAGGCGATGGATTTCTTCATTCCGGACGTGTCGATTGACCGGATCCGCGAAGTCGGTCTGCAGATGCAACGGGGCGGCGTCGGTTGGTATCCCCATGCCGGCACGCCCTTCGTGCATCTCGATGTCGGCTCCGTGCGGATGTGGCCGCGCATGACCCATGATCAGCTGGCCCGGCTGTTCCCCGACGGAAAGACGGTCCTCCTGCCAAGCGACAACCGGCCCTTCCCCCGCTACGAAGAGGCCAAGGCCGAGATTCTCGCCCGCGGCGGCACCGTGGCGGGCATCACGACCCAGATGGCCGGCGGCGAGGAAGAGGATGGCCCCGGCCTGTTCGGTTTCCTGGCCAGCCTCTTCGGCGGCGGCCGCTCAGCGCCCGAACCGGCGCCGGCGCAGCCACAGGTCGCCCAGGCGAAGAAGCCGGCGCGAGTCCCCGTCGTCGCCGTGGCGAGCGCGGACCCGCAGGACCCGGTGGGGACCCGGGCCGCCCTCGCCTACGCGGCGCCCGCCGCCGACGACGCCTTGCGCGGCGCGTCGCTGATCAAACCCGCCGGCACCAAACCGCTCGATGCGCAGTCTCTCCTGACCACCGGTCGGCCGGCGTCTGCCGAGGACGCCATGCCCGCCGTGACGGCACCGCTTCCGCCGCGGCGTCCCTCGGATCTGGCCGCCGTGGTGGCGAGCCTGACCATGCCGCTGCCGCCGCCACGCCCGGTCCAGCTCGCGGCCCTCGATGGCGGCATGGCCAATCTGCCCTCCGCCGTCGACATCCGCGCCCTGACCAAGCCGGTGGTGCCCGGCCCGGCCCAGGCCCGCGCCCTCGTGGCTCCGGATGCGGACGCCAAGGCGCAATTGCGGGCGTTGTTCGATTCCGTGGCGGCGGGTCCCGTGGCGGCCCCCGCGAGCCGCACCGTTCCCGTCCACGTCGCCGTGACGCGGCTTCGAGACGCCGCCCCGGATGCCGTCGTGGCTGCCGCGCCCGATCGCGTCACGACGCGGTTCAGCGGCCGCAGCCCCGGCGACGACCTCACCGCCCGCTTCACAGGCTCGTCGGCGCGCGCAGTCGCCGGGTCGCGCTGATCCGCGTCGATCCGGCTCGCGTCGCCGAGCACAGCGATCGCCGGTGGATTGCCGCCGATGGCGCCCGTTCGGATCAGCGCAGCGGCTTGGAGAGATTGATCGCCAAGGCACCCATCAGGGTCGCCGCGTAGCTGTCGTCCTGCGTGCCGGCGATGCGTTCCGCCTCGCCGCCGCTGTTGGCTGCCACTGACATCATCAGCAAAACGGCCGTCACGACGGCGCCGAGCCCCGAGACGAGGGCGAGATAGGCGCGGACGGCGGCGCGCGGGACAGCCGTGACAGGCTCGATCTCGGCGAGGGACAGCGGCGATGAGCCGTGAGTGATCATGACGGCCGTTCCCGGCGGGCGACGATGAATTTGCGCGTGGACCAATCAGGGTGCCGCACGCGCTGACCGTTCGGATCTTAAACGCGCGATGACGAGCCGCGTTCGCGCGCAGGACGCGGATTTCCACCGCGCATCCTCTTTATGGTGAAGAACCGTCCGGGGGCGCCCGAGGCGCCCCCGGTCCAGCCTCACCCTTCCTTGCCGGAGACCTTGCCGAGGGCAGCCTGCGCCGCCGCGAGCCGGGCGATCGGCACCCGGTACGGCGAACAGGATACGTAATCGAGGCCGACCTCCTGGCAGAAGCCGATCGAGGCCGGATCGCCGCCATGCTCGCCGCAGATGCCGAGCTTGATATCGGGGCGGGTCTTGCGGCCACGCTCCACGCCGATGCGCACCAGTTCGCCCACGCCCTCCTGATCGATGGTGATGAACGGGTCGGCGGCCAGGATGCCCTTCTGGGTATAGGGACCCAGGAAGGTCGCGGCGTCGTCGCGGGAGATCCCGAGCGCCGTCTGCGTCAGGTCGTTCGTGCCGAAGGAGAAGAACTCCGCGGTCTCGGCGATCTCGCCGGCCTTGAGCGCCGCACGCGGCAGCTCGATCATCGTGCCCACCTGATAGTCGAGGGTCGCGCCCTTCTCCTCGGCGACGGCCTTCGCCATCGCGTCGATGCGCGCCTTCACGATGTCGAACTCGGCCCGCGTGAACACCAGCGGCACCATTACCTCGGGTGTGACCGGGCTGCCGGTATCGACGGCGGCCTGGACTGCCGCTTCGAAGATGGCCCGGGCCTGCATCTCGGCGATCTCGGGGAACGCGATGGCGAGACGGCAGCCGCGGAAGCCGAGCATCGGGTTGTGCTCGGACAGCTCGCGGGTCCGGTGCCGGATCTTCTCCTCCGAGACACCGGTCGCCTTCACGACCTCGGCGACCTCGGCATCGGTGTGCGGCAGGAACTCGTGGAGCGGCGGATCGAGGAGACGGATCGTCACCGGCAGGCCGGACATGATCGTGAACAGCTCGACGAAGTCCTGACGCTGGTAGGGAAGGATCTTCGCCAGTGCCGACCGCCGGCCCTCGGCATCGTCCGCCAGGATCATCTCGCGGACCGCGATGATGCGGTCTCCCTCGAAGAACATGTGCTCGGTCCGGCAGAGACCGATGCCCTCCGCACCGAAGTTGCGCGCCGTGCGGGCATCCGTCGGCGTGTCGGCGTTGGCGCGCACCTTCATGCCGCGGATCGCGTCCGCCCATTCCATCAGGGTCGCGAAGTCGCCCGACAGCTCGGGCTCGAGCATCTTCACCTCACCCTGGATGACCTGACCGGTCGAACCGTCGATGGTGATCCGGTCGCCGGCCTTGAGCGTCGCGCCGCCGACCGTCAGGGTCTGCGCCTTGTAGTCGATCCGGATCGATCCGACGCCCGACACGCAGGGCTTGCCCATCCCGCGGGCGACCACGGCGGCGTGGCTGGTCATGCCGCCGCGGGTGGTGAGGATGCCCTCGGCGGCGTGCATGCCGTGGATGTCCTCGGGCGAGGTCTCGATGCGGACCAGGATGCATTTGCGCTCGGCCTTGCGATGCGCCTCCGCGTCCTCGGAATTGAATACGATCTCACCGGTCGCCGCCCCCGGTGAGGCCGGCAGGCCCGAGGCGATGACCTTCCGGTCCGCCTTCGGATCGATGGTCGGGTGCAGGAGCTGGTCGAGGGCGCCGGGCTCGACCCGGCCGATCGCCTCCTCGCGGGAGATCAACCCCTCGGCCGCCAGATCCACGGCGATGCGCAGGGCCGCCTTGGCCGTGCGCTTGCCGTTGCGGGTCTGGAGCATCCAGAGCTTACCCTTCTCGATGGTGAACTCCATGTCCTGCATGTCGCGGTAATGGCTTTCCAGGATCCCGTAGATCCGGGTCAGCTCCGCGTAGCTCTCGGGCATGGCCTTCTCCATGGAAGGCTTGTCGCTTTCGGCCTCTTTTCGTGCCTTCTCGGTGATGTTCTGCGGCGTGCGGATGCCGGCAACCACGTCCTCGCCCTGGGCGTTGATCAGGAACTCGCCGTAGAGTGCCTTCTCGCCGGTGGACGGGTTGCGGGTGAAGGCGACGCCGGTGGCCGAGGTGTCGCCCATGTTGCCGAATACCATGGCCTGCACGTTGACGGCCGTGCCCCAGCTCTCCGGAATGTTGTTCAGCTCCCGGTACTTCTTTGCGCGGGGAATCATCCAGGAATTGAACACGGCGCCGATGGCGCCCCAGAGCTGGTCGTCCGCACCCTGCGGGAAGTCCGAGCCGTGCTCGTCGCGCACGATCTTCTTGTAGGTCTGGATCAGGGTCTTCCAGTCGGCGGCGCCGAGTTCGGTGTCGAGGTCGAAGCCTTTGCCCTCCTTGTAGTGCTCCAGCGCCTCCTCGAAGGCGTGGTGCTCAACGCCGAGCACCACGTTCGAGTACATGGTGATGAAGCGGCGGTAGGAATCGTAGGCGAAGCGCTCGTCGTCGGCCTCCTTGGCCAAGGCCAGCACGGTCTCGTCGTTGAGCCCGAGGTTCAGGACGGTGTCCATCATGCCCGGCATGGAAGCCCGCGCACCCGAGCGGACCGAGACGAGGAGCGGGTTGGTCGAGTCGCCGAACTTGCGGCCAGTCAGCGTGCCGATCTGGGCGAGCGCGGCCGTGACCTGATCCTTCAGCTCCGGCGGGTAGGACTTGCCGTGGTCGTAGAAGTAGGTGCAGACCTCGGTGGTGATCGTGAAGCCGGGGGGACCGGCAGGCCGAGATTGGACATCTCGGCGAGGTTGGCGCCCTTGCCGCCGAGCAGGTCGCGCATCTGCGACTTGCCCTCCGCCTTGCCGTCGCCGAAGGCGTAGACCCACTTCGCGCTTCCGCTCGCCATGTCGATCCCGTCCGTCTCTGGTGCCCGGCGCCAGCCGGGCTGATGGGCGGGGTTGGACCATCCCGCAACGCAACGCAAGATGAACGGGCGATGGCCCTGTGCGTGTGACGCTGACGGGTACGACGGTCTGTCAGGACAGGCCCCTTAGAGCCCGCCCGATCGCACGCCCACGCACGCCCGACGAGGATGGGACGGAGGACAGTCGGACCTCAGGACCACGCCGCAGGCGGGTGAGGCCCGTCAGCCGGGCCTCAGTGAAGGATACCCAGCCCGATCACGCCGACGACGATCAGGTATATCGCGACGATGTAGTTGAGGAGCCGCGGCATCACCAAGATCAGGATTCCGGCGAGGATCGCGATCAGCGGCTGGAGGTTCGAGATGGTGATGGTCACGGGCGCCTCCTGAGACCGAGCTTGGCCGCCGGTATCGACGCCCCTACCTCACGGAGGTTCCCTGAAGCTTGAGCGGTGCGGCCGGAGATCCCGGCCGCACCGTGGGCCGATCAGGGCTTCGGCGTCGGCGCCGGCGTCGGCGTCTTCTGGGTGCCGGGGATCGGATCCTTCGCCTCGCCGGTCGGCAGGCTCGCGGCGATCGTCGGGTGCGACAGCTCCGGATAGGGCTCGATCACGTTGGCGCCGTTGAGCGGCTTGTTGGCGCCGTTGTGGCAGGTGGCGCAGTTGATCTTCGGCGCATCCCCGAGGGCGCCGAGGCGGTTCCGCGGGAAGACCGAGGTCAGCGGGGTAATGTAGTCCTGGTTGAGATCGCGGACCATGCGGATGCCGTACCAGGCATGGACGCGGTTCGGCGTGCTGGTATCCCATTGCGCCACCGAGCGGGTGTTGTGGCAGAAGGTGCAGTTGACGCCGAGCGATTGCGACATGCTGATCATGATCGCGAAGGTCTTCTCCGCGTCCTGGATCGGCTTGCCCTTGGTCTCGGGCAACGCCGTGGTGGCGTTGACCCGCACGGCGTCCTCGGACGTGTCCTTGTGCTGGTAGAAGGCCTGGTAGACGTCGTAGGGCAGCGACGTGTTGCCGACCTCAGCCGAAGCCAGGTTCTGGCTGTTGTTGCGCGGGATGAACCGACCGGCGCCCTGGACCGGGTGGTCGAACCAGATGTTCGCGGGTACGGGATTGCCGCGGTGGCAGGTGTAGCAGGTCACGCCGGCCTGATGGACGTGGTTCTCCTTCCAGGTCGAATTGATGTACTGCGTCATCTGCAGCATGCGCCGGGCGACACGCTTCTGGTAGAGTTCGTCCGAGGCCATGTTCTCGGTGCTGTGGCAGTAGGTGCAGCCCTGCTGGGGCGCCACCCACTCGGTGATCGACACCATCAGCCGGTTGAACTGTTCGGCCGAGAGATCACCCAGCACCTGAACGTTCTCGTAGACCGCGGAGGCCTTGTCGCCGCCCGCGTCGGCCGGGTCGGCGGGGTCGGTGCGACGTTCGCCTTCGCCAGCGCCTCGTTGCCCGCGCGGGTGCGGATCAGGTCCATGCCGGTTCCGCGGAAGCCGGTCTGCTTGTTCGCCATCGGCGGGTGGGTCCACCCGGCGCCGCCGAACATCGCGATCGTGAGGAACAGGGCGAGCGCACCGCCGACTACCGCCAGTATCGTCTTCATGACGGCCTCCTCACGGCTTCATGCCGGGTGCGAGATGGGCGGGGTCGACGATCGGGCCGTAGACCTGCGGATACGAGGGTGCGACGCCGTGCTTGACGGCCCAGAGGTACCAGTTGTCGACGACGGTGCCGGTGAGCAGGATGCCGATGCCGCCCGTGAGCGTGGTCAGCACCGCGAACCACCACGCCCAGCGGTGGATCGACTCCATCGTGGCGTTGAAGCCCATGGTCCAGCGCCAGAACAGCGCGGCGCGTTCGGTGGCCGTGCCGCGGTCGACGATCTGGTCGATCTCGCGCTCGGCGCCGTACCGCGAGCAGGCCAGGATCGTGCCCCCGTGCATCGCGAACAGCAGCGTCGATCCGTAGAGGAACGTGATCGAGAGCATGTGGAACGGGTTGTAGAACAGGTTTCCGTAGCGGAGCGAGAAAGCCGCGGTCCAATCGAGGTGCGGGAAGATGCCGAAGGGCACGGCCTGGGACCACGAACCCATCAGCACCGGCCGGATGAAGCCGAGGACGAGGTAGAGCCAGATCGCCGAGGCGAAGGCCCACGGAACGTGCGTCCCGAGGCCGAGCGCCCGCGCCCGCCGGTAGAGGTGGACCCACCAGAGCAGGATCGAGGTCGTCAGGAAGAAGCCCGCGATGAGCCACCAGCCGCCCTCGTTGAGGGGCGGAAGGACCTTCAGGCCGTATTTCGGCAGCGGTGGCTCGAGGGCGAGCCACGGCAATTGACGGACGAACTGCACCGGATCCCAGTTCACCGACGCCCACATGTTGAGGCCGATGATCTCGAAGGCGATCAGCCCGCAGGCGATCGAGAGCGCCGCAATGTACCCGATATAGATCGGGCCGACCTGGCTGTTGCCGATGAGTCCGAACAGGTAGCTGTTGAACGGCTTTCCGACCCGGTCGTCGACCGCCACCGGAACGCCGTGCTCCGGTACCAGCGGGCGCACCTGAACCTGCGTGAAGATGTTCTGGTAATAGGCCATGGCCTGCCCTCCCCCGGAGTACCGCGCGCTCGGCGGCGGCGACCCCTGTTATTCCCCTCGTTCCGATCGCGTCCGGTCAGTCAGCGCCACACGGGCAGGTTGAGCCACCAGCCCCACCATTGCGGCCAGCCCTGCGTCCAGAACGGTCCGCTGATCACGATGCAGACCGCGCTCCAGAAGCCTGCCGACAGGGCCAGGAACAGACCCAACCGGTGGATGCCGAGGGTGCCGATCGAGTAGCCGATCGTGTCGCGGAAGAAGGTGTCCTCGTGCTCGGGCGTCTTCACGGTTTCGCCCTTCTTCGGATTGGTCGCCGCGAGGATCAGTCCGCCGTGCATGGCGAGGGCCAGCGTCGTGGTGAAGAAGAACGACACTGCCAGCATGTGCGCCGGATTGTAGTGGAAGTGGAGGTATTGGTAGCCGGTGTTGGACACCCAATCGAGGTGGCTCAGGATACCGTAGGGAAATCCGTAGCCCCAGGCGCCCATCAGGAACGGCCGGACTACCACCAGGGTGAAATAGGCGAAGATCGCCATCCCGAAGGCCGCCGGCACGTGGTAGCCGATGCCGAGCTTGCGGCAGATCTCGACCTCGCGCAGCGCCCAACACACGAACGAGCCGAGCGCGCACATGGTGATGATCTGCCAGAGGCCGCCCTCCTTGAGGGGGCGAGCCTCAGCCCGTAGCTGATATCGGGCGGCGCGATGTTGATCTGCCAGACGTTCCAGGTCGGCCCGATGGCCGCGCCGTAAATCACCAGCGCGGTGCCGAGCACCGTGAAGAACAATCCGACGACGCCGAAGAAGCCGACGAAGAACGGCCCGACCCAGAAGTCGAACAGGTCGCCGCCGAGCAAGGTGCCGCCGCGGACCCTGTATTTGCGCTCGAAGCTCAGCATCGCCATGGCGGCTGCTCCTCAGTCAGGCCAGAGAAGGGGATGGATGGGGTGACCGCGGCCCTCGCGCGCCGCGGTCCGAACCGGCCGGTCAGGCCGGCATCTGAGGCAGCGCGAGCGTGATGGTGTTCTCGGCCGCCTTGTTGTTTCTCGGACCGTCCAGCCAGTTGAACCGATCGGTCGAGAGAAGGATGAAGTGGATCAGCAGCGCCAGAATGAAGAGGAAGGTGAACAGAGCCACCAGCGTGCGCCGCGGATCGAAGAGCAACCAAACCTTGTGCATCTGATCCTCCTCAGCCGATCATCGTGACGAGGGCGTGGGCCGCATCGCGGACGCCCTCGAGAGAGGCGTAGCCCTGCGGTCCGGGGAGCCACGGACGCCACATCCAGACGAGGATGTGGGCGACCACGGCGATCGCCGTGAAGATGAGGAAGCTCGTCAGGAAGATCGCGTGGAACTCCTTGGCTTCCGGTTCCGTCAGCCCGGACAGGCTGCTCGGTCTTTCTGTTGTGACGGGTCCACTCGCCATCGTTCAGACCTCCGTGTGTTGGCCGCGCCTCTTGCGAGGCGCGACGGGTACAGCCGTGATGCCCAGCGGCAACCACAGCCCGACTTCCCCCGCGTCACCGGACGGAAGTGTCTCGCTCAGGGGCATCAGCCCATGAAGGCGAAGGGAATCGCCTGAACCGCCATGGCGCGCGCCTCGCCGAACACCGAACGGCGCGCCGGCATCAGGCCGGGGCGGGCCATTTCGCGGGTCGGCCGGAACCGGTTCAGCGCCGCGGCGGCCAGGAAAAACGGATATGTCGCCGTCAGGATCAGCCGGAACTGAAGCGCCTCCTGGTGCTGGCGGCCGGTCGGGACCATCGTTCGCATCGTGAGGTCTCCTCTGGGTGAAACGGAAGGGGTGCTCATGCCGGGATCCCCCGGCGAGATCGGCCCGCGCCCGCGCCACATGGGCGGGCGCCACGGCCGTGGATTCCGTGTCTCGCGCGGCCCGCTCGGCGGCGTCGCGCAGGCGCTTGGCGGCGGAGATTCGTGCCAGGACCGGCTGGGCCTCCACGAGGCTGTCCAGCGCCTGCCGGGCGGCCTCGTCCCAGGGCAGCTCCCGGTGGTTGCGGGCCGGCGTGGCCTCGACCTTGTCCATGTCGCGGGCGAGCGGCAGGATGTGGAAGAGCGTGTCGAACAGGGCGTTGCAGACTTCCTGAACGAGGTAGGTCGCCCCCGCGTAGCCCATGAACGGCGTACCGGTGTGCCGCCGGATGATCGCGCCGGGGAACGAGGCCGGCACGTAGGTCGCCCGCGCGCCGCACTCGGCCAGGTACATCCGCTCGTTGAAGGAGCCGAACAGCACCAGCGGCGGCTTCGCCGCGATCGCCGCGCGGACAGCCGCGTTGTCGGGCTTCAGCCCGGCGGAGCGTCCGAAGGCGAAGTGGCAGGGCAGCCCCATCTCGTCTTCGAGGAAATGGCGCACGCCCCGGGCGTAGGTCTCGGTCGCGGCGATGCCGAAGCTCGCGGTGCCGAAGAAGTCCTGGGTGACCGAGCGCCAGAGATCCCAGACCGGCTTGATCGTGGTGTGCCGCTCCCGCTCGATGAACGGCTCGGGATCGAGGCCGAGGATCTCGCCGAGCGAGCGCAGGAACTTGGTCGTCGAGAGGATGCCGATCGGCGCCTGCAGATAGGGCCGCTCCAGATCCTCGCAGAGCAGGCGTCCGAACTCGCGATACAGGCAGATGTTGGCGTCGGCGTTGACCAGCTTGGGCACGTCCGCGAGGTGCGAGCCCAGCGGGAAGGTGAGGTTCACCTCGGCGCCGATGCCCTCCACGAGCCGCCGGATCTCGGCGAGATCCGAGGGCATGTTGAAGGTGCCGTAGGCCGGACCGATGAGGTTCACCCGCGGCCGCTCGCCGGCCTTCCTCTCGGGCCGGGCCGGGATGCCCTTCTTGGCGAACTTCTTCGCCCCGTATTCCTGCCACAGCCAGCGCATGGCCCGGTCGGCCGCCTGCCACTGGTCCTCGTCGATGGTGCGCGGCAGGAACCGCTGCAGGCCGGTGCCCTCGGGGGTGACGCCGCCGCCGATCATCTCGGCGATGGAGCCGGTGACGACCACGCTGGGCTGGCCGGGATCGAGGGTCGCGTGGGCGCGCTTCATGGCGCCCTCGGTCCCGTGGCGGCCGAGTTCCTCCTCGGCGAGGCCCGTCACCACGATCGGCAGCTCATGGGGCGGAAGCGCGTCGGTGTAGTGCAGGACCGACGTCACCGGCAGGTTCTCGCAGCCCACCGGACCGTCGATGACGACTTGCAGGCCCTTGATCGCCGTGAAGACGTAGACCGCGCCCCAGTAGCCGCCGGCCCTGTCGTGATCGAGGATCAGCATTATGCCATCTCCCCGATCGGCTTCATTGCGCCCTCGATCTTCGGGCCCTGCCGCCGCTGCGGCACCTCCTGCCAGACGCCGGCGGCGTGTCCGGTGCCGACGCCCTCGAAGAAGTCGCGCATGGCGTCAAACCGCGCCCTGTTGCCCAGGGCGGCGTTGATCACCGTGGCGAGCGACCCGGCGCCGGCCGCGCCCATCAGCGGGCGGGCGGAGATCAGGTTGGTGAAGTAGAGGGCGGGCGTGCCGCGCTCCTTGGCCCGCTGCACCACCGGTGTCGTGCCGATGGCGAGGTCGGGCTTGAGCGAGTCGAGGGCGTAGAGGTCGTCCTCCAGGGAGGCGCGATACTGGACCTGCGTGCCGCGGGCTTCGAGCCAGTCGCGGTCCGCCTCCGACCAGGGCGTGCGCGGGCAGGCCGTGCCGACATAGGGGACCTCGGCGCCGCTCTCGACGAGGAGACGCGCCACGAGGAGTTCCGAGCCCTCATAGCCCGAGAGGGTGATCCGCCCCTTGATCGGCATCGCCCCGAGCGCCCCGCGGATGCCCGGCAGGATCCGGTTCTTGGCCGCCTCGACGGTGGCGCGGGGCACGGCGCAGGCCTCGCCGATCCGGTCGAGCCAGTCGGCGGTTCCGTCGACGCCCACGGGGGCGGAGCCGACGATCGGCCGGCCCGCGGCTTCGAACTCCCGGATGGAGGCCGTGTAGAACGGGTGGATCGCCGCCACGGCGGCGCAATCCAGCGCCGCGTAGAGTTCGCGCCATTCCCGGGTCGGCACGACCGGGCCGGCCGCCAAACCCAGCGGCTCGAGGAGCGAACCGATCACCACCGGGTCGGCCGGGAACACCTCGCCGAGGAGCGCCACGCTCGGGCGCTCCGAGCGGCCGCCGCGCGGCGCCGCCACGGGACCCTGCTCGGCCTCGGCACGGGCGACCTTCAGCATGGCGCCGGCCAGGACGTCCTTGGCCTCGGCATGGGTCGGCACGCCGAAGCCCGGCACGTCGATGCCGATCACCCGGACGCCGTCGATCTCCTTCGGCAGAAGCCGCAGCGGAACACCGGAGGCCGTGGGAACGCACAGGTTGATGACGACGACGGCGTCGTAATCCTCGGGCTTCGCCGTGGCGTAGACCGCGTCGCGGATATCCTCGAACAGCTTGCCGGTGACCAGGGTCTCCGAGTTGAACGGCACGTAGCCGACGCTGCGCCGGGCGCCGTAGAAGTGCGACGTGAAGGTCAGGCCGTAGACGCAGCAGGCCGAGCCGGAGAGGATCGTGGCGGTCCGGCGCATGCGCAGCCCGACGCGCAGCGATCCGAAGGCCGGGCACATGCTCTGCGGCTGGTCGTGCGGCCCCTGCGGGTAATCCTCACGGAGCTGGGCCAGCGTCTCCGACATCCCGGCGGCTTCCGCGGCCGCGACCATCGCGTCCTTGCCGGCGTGGCAGCCGAGCCCGTCGGCCTGCGCGGCGGCGAGATCGATGGTGGCCGGCGCCTTGCGGGCGCGCAGATCGGCGATGTCGAGGGAGACGGCCATGCGCGTCAGACCTCGTCGTAGACGACTTCGAGGGACGGCTTGGACACCTGGGCGACGCCGCACATATCCTCGTGGGTCGCCGGCACCAGAACCACGTCGCGGCCGGTGACGTCGCTGGAGAACAGACCGAGCAGCCCGTCCTGCGTGAGCGGCGTCGGGCGATGCGGCGCGGCGTCGGCGACGTTGGCGGCCAGATCCGAGAACAGGCTGCCCCAGCGGCTCTCCGGCCGGCCGATGATCTCGTAGTTCGCGCTCTTGCGGCGGATGTCGTCGTCCGCCGGGATAGATGCCAGGACCGGGATGCCGGCGGCCTCCGCGAAGGCCTGGGCCTCGCCGGTGCCGTCGTCCTTGTTGATCACGAGACCGCCGACGCCGACATTGCCGCCGAGCTTGCGGAAGTATTCGACCGCCGAGCAGACGTTGTTGGCGACGTAGAGCGATTGCAGATCGTTCGAGCCGACGACGATGACCTTCTGGCACATGTCCCGGGCGATCGGCAGACCGAAGCCGCCGCAGACCACGTCGCCCAGGAAGTCGAGGAGGACGAAGTCGAAGCCCCACTCGTGGAACCCGAGCTTCTCGAGCAGCTCGAAACCGTGGATGATGCCGCGCCCGCCGCAGCCGCGCCCGACCTCAGGGCCGCCGAGTTCCATGGCGTAGACGCCGTCGCGCTTGAAGCAGACGTCGCCGATGGCCACCGCCTCGCCGGCGAGCTTCTTCTTCGTCGAGGTCTCGATGATCGTCGGGCAGGCCTTGCCGCCGAACAGGAGCGAGGTCGTGTCGCTCTTCGGGTCGCAGCCGATCAGCAGGACCTTCTTGCCCTGCTGGGCCATCATGTAGCTGAGATTGGCCAGGGTGAACGACTTGCCGATGCCGCCCTTTCCGTAGATCGCGATGATCTGCGTTTCCTTCTTGGCCGGGCTCGTGACCACGGGATCCGGCTCGACCGCCGCCTCGGCGCGGAGCTGTGCGGCTTGGGACAGGGCAGCCTTGTTCAGCTGAACGTTCACGCGGCTTCCCTCCAATCGAGGATCATCTTCAGGCAGGCCGGATCCGCGAAGGCGGTGCGGTAGGCGTCCTGCGCCCGCGTCGCGGGAACACGGTGGGTGATCAGCCCGTCGAGGGAGAGCCGGCCGCTCTCGATCAGCATGGTCACCGCCGCCGTGTCCTCAGCCCGGAACTCGGCGGAGATCCGGATCCGTGCCTCGCGCATGAAGGCGGGCGGAAAGGCAAAGCTCAGGGGCGCCTCGTAGAACCCGGCCAGGACGATCTCGCCGCCCGGCGCCAGGCGGGCGATCAGATCGTCCAGGCCAGCAGCATTCCCGCTGACGTCTGTGATCGTCGCATAGTCGCGGCGCGGATCGGCGTCGGGCGCGACGACCGTGTATCCATGGTCGCCCGAAGCCCGAATCGGGTCCGTCTCCCAGACCGTGGGTTCTGCCCCGGCCGCAAGCGTCAGGCGCGCGATCAGCCGGCCGAGCACGCCGTGGCCGACGATGAGCGGCGTCGCGCCGGGTCCGATGCCACCGAGGGCCCGGTAGGCCGTGGCAGCGAGAGCGAGGAGGCAGGCCCGGTCTCCGAGCGCCGCGTCCACCGGGACGAGGCGGGCGGCCGGAACCACGAGATGCGAGGCGGCACCGCCGAACAGACCGCGGACCGAGCCGAAGCAGCGCGCGCCCGGAACGTAGACGGTCTGGCCGGTTCGGACTGAGCCACCGGTATCGGACTCCACGACGGTCCCGACCGATTCGTAGCCGGGCACGAGCGGGTATCCCATCCCTGGGAAGGAAGGCATGCGGCCCGACCAGAGCAGCCGCTCCGTGCCGGTGCTGATCCCGCTCCAGGACACGGCGATGACGGCATCGGTTTCGCCGGGCGGTGTCAGGGCCACGCGCTGAACCGCGAGCTGCTCCAGGCTCTCAAGAATAACGGCCAGAGCGTCCATGGCTGGAAACTTCCACCCTATGTTTGTGCGACTCTTGCCGGGGCGAAGCCGCTATGTGTCATCCTAGATAGACATATGTCAGCGTCAAGTGACAGTTACGAAACCGCGCCCGTTTTTGGGCGCGAAGCACCCGCGTGAGCAGAGGACGGCGGGTTTGATGCTCGTTCGTCGTGGCGAAACCTGCACTGCGCAGCATCGCGTGCAGCTCCTCGGCGCGCCTCGGCCTGCCGGACCCCATCGCCAGGAGGTAGAAGCCGAAATACGCGTCCCCGACGGGCTCCGCGCCGGGTGTGCCCGCCATGGGCTCGGCAATCAGCAATGTTCCGCCGGGCGGCAGCGCCTCATGGACGGCCTTGAGCAGCGCGAGGGCGGGCTCGTCATCGTGGTCGTGGACGATTCGGACCAGGGAGATGGCGTCGGCGCCCGGCGGCAGGCCGTCATGGAAATCCCCGCCGCGGCAGGCGATCCGGCCGCCGAGGCCGGACCGGGCGAGGCGGGTTGCGGCGCGCTCCGCCACCGGCGGCAGGTCGAACAGCGTCAGGCGCGGGGCCGCGTGCCGGCGGGCGACCGCCTGCAGGAAGGCCCCTTCGCCGCCACCGACATCCATCAGGTGCGCGACCCGCGACAGATCGCAGGCATCGAGCACGTCCTCGGCGATCAGGGCCTGCGAGGCGCCCATCAGGCCGCCATAGGGCGCCACCGTGCGCGCATCGCCCGTCACGCCGGTGGCATAGGGCCAGTAGCCTGAGAGGCGCGTCGGCAGGCCCTGTCCGCGCAGGAGGGCCACCGGATCGGAAAGGTCGGCGTAGAGCAGCGCGTGGTGCTCGATCATGGCGGCGATGCCGGGATTACCGACCAGCGCGGCTCCGAGGTCGGCCAGTCCGAATCGGTCGCCCGGCAGGGTGCGTAGGAGCCCGAGGGAATCGGCCGCCCGCAGCAGGGTGCGGGCGTTATCCGGCGGGAGGTCGAGCCGCCGCGCCAGTTCGTCCACCGTCAGGGGGCCATCGGCCAGAATTGCAAAGAGTTCGAGGCGGATGCAGGCGGTCAGGACCTGTGCGTAAACGAAGCCCGCGCAGAGATCGAACAGCGCGCGGGTGTTCCGGCGGGCGATGCGGCGGGTGAGCGGGAAGCCCGCGGCCCAGCGCTGGAAGCGCGGGTTGGCCACGAGACGGTTGCGCCACGCGAGCCACCTGTCCGCCCAGGCGAGCGGCGCCGATGGCACCGCCGCGGAGTCCGGGAGAGGTCCGGCGCTCAGGCCATCACCGCCCGCAGGCTCGCGGGCAGGAACAGCCGCGCCTGCGCCTCGATCTCGGCGGTCAGCGTGCCCAGACCGGGACAGGACGGGATCGCCGCCACCGCCTCGCGGGTCAAACGGGACAGCCGATCCAGAGCCCCGTCCGTGCCGAGCAGCGCGGCAGCGTTGGGGCGCCCCAACGTCGCGTCGCGCCCGGCGGGCTTGCCGATCTCCTCCTGGCGGCAGGCGACGTCCCGCAGATCGTCGGCCACTTGGTAGGCCTCGCCGAGGCACTCGCCGAGCCTGCGCCAGGGCTCCGGCTCGGCCCCCGCCGCCGCCGCTCCAGCGACCGCTGCGGCCGCGAACAGCGCTCCGGTCTTCGCCTGCTGGTAGTCGCTCAGGCTGACATGAGCCTCCGATTCCCACGCCTGGCCCGCCGCGATGCCCGACGGGGAACCGGCTGCGCGGCCGAGGAGCCCGACCAGCCGACCCAGCCGCGCCGGATGCCGGCCGGCCGCACGGGCCAGGGTCTCGAAGGCCAGGACGATGAGCGCGTCGCCGGTGAGGACCGCGATCGGTTCGCCGAACGCCACGTGCACCGAAGGCTTCTGCCGGCGCATCGGCGCGTCGTCGAAGCAGGGCAGGTCGTCGTGGACCAGGGAGGCGCAATGCAGGAGTTCGATGGCGGCGGCGGCGGCCTCGGAGCCCGCCGGATCGTCGTCGCCGCAGGCGTGGGCCACCGATAGGCACAGGCGGGGTCGGATCCGGTGCCCGCCGGGAAACACCGCGTAGCGGAGCGCTTCCGCCAGCAGAGGCGGTGCACCCGGTGCCTCCGCGTAGGCCACGGCGCGATCCAGCGCCATCTCGATCCGTCGACCGGGCTCCATCGCGTCGCCTCCCGTGTTGTGATCTGTTGTCATCAACAGGTGTCATTTCTTATTGACACTTTGGCCCCGGCAGATCAATCCCGTTTCCGGGGGAGAAGGCGGAGCGAGCGTGGCGCAGGAACGCGTCGTCGTGATCGGAGCCGGGATCGGCGGCCTCGTCGCCGCCCTGCGGCTCGCCCATGCCGGATCCGACACCACGGTCGTCGAACGGGCGCCTTATCCCGGCGGAAAGATGCGGGCTGTCCCGGTCGGGTCGCGGTCCGTCGAGGCCGGTCCGACCGTCTTCACCATGCGCTGGGTGTTCGAGGAGCTCTTCGCCGACTGCGATGCGCGCCTCGACGAGCGTGTCGCCCTCGCCCCCGCGAACCTCCTCGCCCGCCACGCCTGGAGCCGGGACGAGCGGCTCGACCTCTTCGCCGACATCGACGCCTCGGCGGCCGCCATTGCGGCCTTCGCGGGCGCCCGCGAAGCGGACGGCTACCGGCGGTTCTGCGCCCGCTCGGCCGAGGTCTACAGGACCCTCGAGGGGCCGTTCATCCGGGAGGGCCGAACCGGACCCGCCGGCCTCGCGCAGCGGGTCGGGCTTTCGGGTCTCGGCGACCTCTGGCGGATCCAGCCCTTCACGACGCTGTGGTCGGCGCTCGGCGCCTATTTCCGCGATCCGCGGCTGCTCCAGCTGTTCGGCCGCTATGCCACCTATTGCGGCGCCTCGCCGTTCACCGCGCCGGCGACGCTGATGCTCGTGGCCCATGTGGAGCAGACCGGGGTCTGGACCGTCGCGGGGGACTCAGCAGCCTGGCCCGGGCGGTGGCCGATCTCGCCGCGGAGCGGGGCGCGACGTTCCGCTACGGCGCGGAGGTGGAGCGGATCCTCGTCGCGGGCGGCCGGGTGGTCGGCGTGCGCCTGATGGATGACACGGTGGTCCCGGCCGATCGCGTCGTCTGCAATGCCGATTGCGCCGCCCTCGGGGCTGGGCTGTTCGGCCCCGAGGTGGCCGTGGCCGGCGAGCGGCTCGCGCCGGGCGAGCGCTCGCTTTCGGCGGTCACGGTCTGCGCGGAGGCGGTCGCCACCGGGTTCCCGCTCGCACACCACACGGTGTTCTTCTCGCGCGACTATCGCGCCGAGTTCGATACCATCCTGCGCGACCGCCGCCTGCCCGACGATCCGACCGTCTACGTCTGCGCCCAGGACCGGGATGCGGCGGGCGCGTCGCCGGATGGTCCCGAGCGCCTGCTCATGCTCGTCAACGCCCCGGCGGACGGCCGGGAGCGACCGCTCACACTGCCGGAGATCGAGAGATGCGAGAGGACCCTGATCCGCCGGCTGGAGGCCTGCGGGCTCACCCTGGCCTCCACCTCGTCCGCGGTGACGACGACGCCGCGGGACTTCGACGGCCTGTTTCCCGCGACGAGCGGAGCCCTGTACGGTCGGGCGGCGCAGGGCTGGGCGACGACGTTCAAACGGGCGGGGTCGCGGACGGCCCTGCCGGGCCTCTACCTGGCGGGGGGCTCGATCCATCCCGGGCCGGGCGTGCCGATGGCCGCGCAATCGGGGCGGCTGGCGGCGGCAGCGATCCTGGACGACCGCGGTTCGATGGCCCGGTCGCGCGGGGCGGCTACGCGTGGTGGTACGTCGATGCGGTGAGCGACGACGGGCGCCAGGGCTTCACGATCATCGCCTTCATCGGAAGCGTGTTCTCACCCTATTACGGCTGGAGCGTCGAGAAGGACCCCTTCGCCCATTGCGCGATGAACGTCGTCCTCTACGGCGACCGCAGGCGCTTCGCGATGACCGAGCGCCGCGCCGCCAGTCTGTCGCGGGATTCCGATCACATCGCCATCGGCCCGAGCGCAATGCACTGGGACGGCACGGCACTCACCGTTCGGATCGACGAGCGCGGGTCGCCACTGCCCCGCCGGGTCCGCGGCACGGTGCGCCTCGAGCCCCGCGGGTTCACGGCCGGCCCGTTCCACCTCGACCGCGCGGGCCGCCACCGCTGGTGGCCGATGGCACCATCCTCCCGGGTCGAGGTCAGCTTCGACGAGCCGGAGCTGCGCTGGAGCGGCAGCGGATATTTCGACACGAATGACGGCGACGAGCCCCTCGGGGCCGCCTTCTCCCGTTGGACGTGGTGCCGTGCGGACCTGCAGGATGGCGCCGCCATCCTGTACGACGTGCAGCACCGGGACGGTGGCGGCCAGAACCTGTCACTCCGTTTCTCCAGCGACGGCAGCCGCCGCGACATCCGCCTCGCCCCCCGGCGCCGCTTTGCCTGCCACGGGCTTCTGGCGGATGCCCCGCGAGACCCGCAGCGACGGCGGCCGGTCGCGCGTGCTCGCGACGTACGAGGACACCCCGTTCTATGCCCGCTCGCTGCTCGCCTCGACGCTGGACGGCGAGCCGGTCCGGGCGATGCACGAGAGCCTTTCGCTCGAACGGTTCCACAACCCCCTGGTGCAACTCATGCTGCCGTTCCGGATGCCGCGGCCGCCGGCGCCGTGAGCGGCGCACCTCAGCGCGTCGGACCATCGCCCCGCTTCGATCCGGGGCGACGCAACCTGGCCAGCGCCGGCAGGTGCGCCGACAGTAGGAGGGCAACGGGCGCGGGCCGCCACGCGGACCGGGCTGACGGAGTTGCCGAGCCTCTCGCCGCACCGGTTCCCTCGCGGCTCAGGACCGGTGCCCTCGACGAGGATGGACGGGAGGGCTGAACAGGACCCGCGGCGGTGCGGCGCGCGAGGGCGATGAGCCGGGCCTCGCTGCCCTGCGGATCCGGAAGACCGGCCCGAAACGCCCGCCGCCGCAACAGGTGGGTTTGCGGCACGGCCCGGCTTGTGCGAGAGGGCGGCTGCTGCGATCCTTGCGCCGTCAACCGGGGCGGTCACCGTGATGCGACTGGACGAGGCGTCTTCGGCCCCCCGCGTCCTG
Source organism: Methylobacterium phyllosphaerae (assembly GCA_050632685.1). GTDB lineage: Bacteria > Pseudomonadota > Alphaproteobacteria > Rhizobiales > Beijerinckiaceae > Methylobacterium > Methylobacterium phyllosphaerae_A. Next base: position 2,688,483 of record JBOEFT010000001.1, on the reverse strand, counting down.
ATCTACAGCCACGATACCTTCGGGCTCGGACATCTGCGCCGCTCGCGGGCGATCGCCAACGCGATCGTGGCGTGCAACCCCGGGGCACGGGCGATGATCGTCTCCGGCTCGCCGGTCGTCGACCGCTTCGCCTTCGCGCCGGGCGTGCGGACGGTGCGGCTGCCGCCGGTCACCAAGTTCTCCGACGGGGGATACGCCAGCCTCGACGGCGCGACTCCTCTGGCGCGCACCGTCGAGAAGCGCTCCAGGATCATCGAAGAGGCCTGCGGGGCGTTCCGGCCCGATCTGATCATCGTCGACAAGGAGCCGGCCGGGTTCCACGGCGAGCTGTTGCCGGTCCTCGAGCAAGCGGCGAATCGCGGCATTCGCCTGATCCTGGGCCTGCGCGACGTCCTCGACGACGCCGATCGCCTCGTGCCGGAATGGGAGCGCAAGGGCGCCGCCGAGACGATGGCGCGCTTCTACGACGAGATCTGGGTCTATGGCCTGCGCCATATCCACCAGCCCCTGGCAGCGCTGCCGATGGAGCCGGAGATGGCCGCCCGCATCGACGGCCGCCTGATCTACACGGGCTATCTGCGCCGGGACCTTCCGGAGCGCCGCGCCGGCCGCGAGGAGCCGGCGGTCGCCGGAGGCCCGTTCATTCTCGTCACGCCAGGCGGCGGCGGCGACGGAGCGGCCGTGATCGATTGGGTCATCGCCGCCTACGAGACCGATCCCGGGATCCCCCTGCCGGCGCTCATCGCCTTCGGCCCCTTTCTGGATGTCGGGACCCGCGACGGCTTCGCGGCCCGCATTCGCGGGCTCGGCGGCCGGATCGCCGCCATCACCTTCGACAGCGAGATCGAGTTCCTCATGCGCAAAGCCGCCGGCGTGGTCGCCATGGGCGGCTACAACACCTTCTGCGAGATCCTGTCCTTCGACCGTCGCGCGATCCTCGTGCCCCGGACCGAGCCCCGGCGGGAGCAAGCGATCCGCGCCCTTGCCGCCGAGCGGCTCGGCCTCGCGCGGGTGCTGATGGAGTCTGACGGCCGGTCGCCCGCGCGCATGGCCGCGGCGCTACGCGCCCTGCCGGAGCAGGCGGTGCCGTCGCGGATCCTGGTTCCGGGCTTGCTCGACGGACTCGATGCCGTCGCCCGCCGCGTCCGGGTACTGATGGCACGGGACGGCGCCGACGAAGCCGCGCGTCCGCGCCTGCCGGCTTTCTCGTGAGCGGTCGGTCGTGAGTGCCAACCGGGTCGCCGTGGTGCTGAAGGGCTATCCGCGGCTCTCCGAGACGTTCATCGCGCAGGAGCTGCTGGCCCTGGAGCGGTGTGGCGTTCCGCTGGAAATCTGGTCGTTGCGCCGCCCGACCGACCGGGCGCGCCACCCGATACACGGGCAGATCCGGGCCGAAACCGCCTATCTTCCGGAATACCTGCACGTCGCGCCCCTGCGGGTCCTGCGCGGCCTCGTCGCATCCCTGCGCCGGCCGCGCCTGCCTGCGCTCCTCGCACTGTTCGCCCGGGACCTGCGACGCGATCCGACCCTCTCGCGGCTGCGACGCCTCGGGCAGGCCCTGGTCCTCGCCCGGGAACTGCCCCGCGACATCACCCACATTCATGTGCATTTCCTGCATACGCCGGCGAGCGTCGCCCGCTACGCGGCGCTCCTGACCGGTCGTCGCTGGAGCTTCTCGGCCCATGCCAAGGACATCTGGACCACGCCCGATTGGGAGCTGACCGAGAAGTTGCGGGACGCGACGTGGGGGGTGACCTGTACCCGCGACGGTCTGGCCCGCCTGCAGGCCCTCGCGCCGGCCCGCACCCTCCTCGCCTATCACGGCCTTGACCTCGCCCGGTTTCCCGCTCCGCCGCCCCGGCGCGAACCCCGCGACGGCTCGGATCCGGCCCGCCCCCTCCGACTCCTCTGCGTCGGCCGGCTCGTGGCCAAGAAGGGCCACGACGACCTGATCGCCGCCCTGGCCGCCCTGCCCCCCGACCTGCACTGGCGGCTCGACCTGATCGGCGGTGGCGAGCTGCGCGGCGCCCTGGAGGCGCAGATCGCCGCCCGCGGCCTGACGGAGCGGATCGCCTTCCGCGGTGCCCTGGCACAACCGGCGGTGATCGACGCCATGCGGGCGGCCGACCTCTTCGTTCTGCCCACGAAGTCCGCCCCGGGCGGGGACCGCGACGGCCTGCCGAACGTGCTGATGGAAGCGGCGAGCCAGACGCTCCCGATCCTCGCCACCGCCTTCGCGGGCACGCCGGAATTCATCACCGATGGCGTGCACGGCATCCTCGTCCCCGCGGGTGAGCCGGCGGCGCTGGCCGCGGCCCTGACCGGACTGGCCGGCGACCCGGCGCATCGGCGGCGGCTCGGTGAGGCTGCCCGGGCTCGGCTCGTAAAGGATTTCTCCGCGGAGGCGGCGGTCGCGCTGATCGCCGGCCGGCTGCGTGCGTCCGCCGGCTTGGCGCCGGTCCCGGCGGCGAACGAAACGGAGTTGTCGACGTGCGCGTCCTGATCGCCGTCACGCATCTCCTCGGCGCCGGGCATCTGACCCGAGCCGCGGCCCTTGCCCGGGCCTTCGCGGCCGCGCACCACGAGACGCTGCTGGTCTCCGGCGGCGTGCCGGCCCCGATGGTGCGCCATGATGGGCTGCGCGTCGTGCAGCTTCCGCCGCTGCGCGTCGCCGGCACGGACTTCGCGACCTTGCTGGAAGCGGACGGTCGACCAGCGGATCCGGCGTTCCTGGCGCGCCGCCGCGCCATCCTGGTCGAGGCTTTCGCGACCTTCGCGCCGGACGTGGTGGTGACGGAGCTGTTCCCGTTCGGCCGGCGCGCCCTGGCAGCCGAGTTCCTGGCACTGGTGGAGGCCGCCCACGCCGTGCGACCGCGACCTCTCGTGCTCGCCTCCGTGCGCGACATCCTCGTCGCCTCGACCAAGCCCGAGCGCATCGCACAGACGCATGACCGTGTCGCGAACCTCTACGACGCCGTGCTGGTGCACGGCGACCCGGCCCTCGTCCCCCTCGACGCGTCCTGGCCCCTCGACGCCGCCGCAGCCGCCAAGATCCGCTATACCGGCTACGTGGATGAAGGGACCGCCTTCGGCCGGGGCTCCCTGCGGTCCGGGGTGCTGGTCGCCGCCGGGTCCGGCCCGGCGGGGCTGACGCTGCTCCGCGAAGCCGCGTCGGCCGCCCGCCAGCGACCGGACCTCGGCTGGCGGATCCTCGCCGGCCACGGCGTCCCGGAAGCCGCACTTGCCGCGATCGGCCACGGTCTGGCGGAGGGCGTCCTCGGCCGTGCCCAGCCGGACTATCGAACCCTCCTGGCCGGCGCCGCGCTGTCGGTCAGCCAGTGCGGCTACAACACCGCGACCGACCTGCTCGCCACCGGGACGCCCGCGGTGCTGGTGCCCTTCGAGGCCGGCGGCGAGACCGAGCAGCGTCTGCGGGCGGAGCACCTCGCCGCCCGCGGCCTCGCCCGGGTGCTGCCGGAATCCGCGCTCACCGCGGACACGCTCCTGAAGGCCGTGACCGCGCAGGCGGCGGCGTCGTTGCCAGGTTCCCACGGCGTCGATCTCGACGGGGCACGGCGCACGGTGGCGATCGTCGCGGAATTGCACGCCGGAAAGCGGGCGCGGCTGGGCCCGGCGCCGGGACCGGGCTTCGACGACCTCACCCGAGCTCTGGACGCGGTCGCGGCGCGCGGCTTGCGCGTCCCGCTGTTCTGGCGCGACGACGATGTCGTTGCGGCCGGCCCGGATCTCGATCGCCTGATCGCCCTGGCCGGGACGCACGGGATACCGCTGCTCCTCGCCGCGATCCCGGCCGGCATCGAGCCCTCGCTGTCCTGGCGGCTTGAAACGGCCAAGGGTGTCAGCGTCGCCGTGCACGGGCTGGCCCACCGGAATCACGCCCCGCCGGGCCAGAAGCCGGCGGAGTTCGGCGCGCACCGGCCCCTCGAGACGCGCCTCGCCGAAGCCGCCGCGGGCCTGCGGATCGCCGGGGAGCGCCTGCCGGAAGCCTCCCTGCTTCCGGTCTTCGTGCCGCCCTGGAACCGTCTCGCGCCCGATCTCGCGGAGGCCCTCCCCGGTCTCGGCTATCGCGGCCTCTCGGCCGTGCCCGGACCGGCGACACCGGGATTGCGCCGGCTCGACGCGACGCTCGATCCGATCGACTGGCGCGGCACACGCGCCCTGCGCGATCCGGAGACCATGCTGGGTGCCCTCGCGGCCGAACTCCTCCGGACACCCGAGCGGCCCCTCGGGCTGCTCACGCATCACCGCGTGCACGACGAGGCGCTCTGGACGTTCGTGACGGCGCTGCTGGCGCACCTCTGCAACCATCCGGCGATACAGGTTCTGGATCTTCGCGAGCACTTAGCCGCCGCCGCGATGGACACGGCGCCGACCGGATCTACATCTCAGGGCTCACAGATCGCGAGGACGGGTTGACCCCGCTATTGTCCATCCGCGACCTCGCGGTCGCGTTCCGCACGGAATCCGGCCCGTTCGAGGCGCTGCACGGCCTGTCCCTCGATATCCTGCGTGGCCGGACCATGGCGCTCGTGGGCGAATCCGGCTCCGGCAAGTCGGTGACCGCGCAGGCGATCCTGCGCATCCTGCCCCCAGCCGCGCGCATCACCCGCGGCCAGATCCTGTTCCGGGACGGCGGGGACGAAACCGACATCGTCCGGCTGCCTGCGGAGAGCGAGGCGATGCGGGAGATCCGCGGCCAGCGCATCGCCATGATCTTTCAGGAGCCGATGACCTGCCTGTCGCCGCTCCATACGGTGGGCGACCAGATCGGCGAAGCCCTGCGCATCCACACCGGCGCCGACCGCAAGGAGGCGGACGCGCGCACCGAGGAGGCGCTGGCCCGCGTGGGATTCCCCGACCCGCACCGGGCGCTGCGGACCTACCCGTTCGAGCTGTCCGGGGGCCTGCGGCAGCGCGCGATGATCGCCATGGCGCTGATCCTCAAGCCCGCCCTGCTGGTCGCCGACGAGCCGACCACCGCGCTCGACGTCACGACGCAGGCCCAGATTCTCGCTCTCCTCGCCCGCCTCCAGGACGAAACCGGGATGGCGATCCTGCTGATCACCCACGATCTCGGCGTGGTGGCCAACATCGCCCACGACGTGGCGGTCCTGTATCGGGGCCGGCTCGTCGAGGCAGGGCCGCGCGAGACAGTCATGCGCGCGCCGGGCCACGCCTATCTCCGGGCGCTCCTTGATGCGGTTCCACGCTTCGACATGGCGCCCGGCGAGAGACTGACGCCGATCCGCCCGGCCCGGGCCGAGATCCCCCCGGTCAGGCCCCTGCGCCGCTGGCCGGACCGCTGCTGCAGGTCGAGGGTGTCAGCAAGTCCTTCACCCTGCGGTCCGGGCGGATGTGGCAGAAGCCGCGGGTCGTCCACGCCGTGTCGGACGTTTCCCTGAGCCTCGCGGCGGGTGAGACGCTCGGTCTCGTCGGCGAATCGGGATCGGGCAAAACCACGGTCTCGAAGATGATCATGCGGGCGCTCCGGCCCGATTTCGGGCGGATTCTGTTCGACGACGGCAGCGGCCCGCGGGACGTCCACGCGCTGAGCGGCGATGCTCTGTTCGCCTTCCGGCGCACGGTCCAGTTCGTGTTCCAGGACCCCTACGCGTCCCTCGATCCCCGCATGACCGTCCGGCAGATCCTATCGGAACCGATGGAGATCCACGGCGTCCCGGCGGCCGACCGGCGTCAGCGGTGCCGCGACCTGATGGCCATGGTCGGCCTGGAGCCTAGCGGACTCGGGCGCTACCCGCACGCCTTCTCGGGCGGCCAGCGGCAGCGCATCGGCATCGCCCGGGCGCTCGCCCCGAAGCCGCGGCTGCTGGTGCTCGACGAGCCGGTCTCGGCCCTCGACGTGTCGGTGCAGGCGCAGATCCTGAACCTGCTCAAGGACCTCCAGGCGGCCCTGGGACTCTCCTACCTTATCGTCTCCCATAATCTGGCAGTGATCGACTACATGGCGGATACGATCAGCGTGATGTGCCGCGGCCGGATCGTCGAGGAGGCACCCCGCGCCGCTCTGTTCCGCCGCCCGGTTCATCCCTACACGCGAGCGCTGCTCGCCGCCGTGCCCGACCCGAGCCTCGACCACCCGCTCGACTTCGCGGCCGTGACCGGGGACCAGAACGATCCGACGCGCTGGGAGGCGCCCTTCAAGCTGTCGCCGGACGAGGCCGGCGCGATGCGGGCCGTGGAGGACGGGCACCGCGTGCGGTTCGGTGGCGCGCAGACGGCGGAGGCCGCGTGATGCAGGCGCGTCCGCCCGTGATGCTGGAGCGGCTGCGCCGCAAGGTGCTGTCGCCGCTGTTCGACCGCCTCGGCTACGACCTCGTCCCGGCCGCTCCCGATTGGAGCCACCGGCCGACGTCGCCACGGGAGGTGGCGACGCTCCTCGACGCCGCGGCTGCCATCCTGGAAAGGGATCTTGCGGTTGCCGGTCTCGTGCCGGACGGGGACGTCCGCGACCAGGTCCAGGCGTTCTGGACCCTCATCCCGACCGCCCCCGTTCGGCAGCGCCGGGGCGGCAGCGGCTTCAATGGCGCCCTTCAGCTCTACGTCGCGATGCGGGCGCTGAAGCCGGACTTCGTGATCGAATCCGGCGTGTTTCGCGGGCTCACCACCTGGGTGATCCGGCAGGCCCGACCGCAAGCCGCGATCTTCTGCCACGACCCGGACCTGTCGGGCCTCCAGTACCGCGACGCCCGCGCGCGCTACAGCACCGCCGACTGGTCGACGGCCGACTGGTCGATGCTCGATCCCGCCCGGACGGTGGCGTTCTTCGACGACCACGTCGCCCAGGGGCGTCGGGTCGTGGAGGCGCAGGCCCGGGGCCTGACCCGGCTGCTCTTCGACGACGACGCCGCCGGGCACCGGATTCACGCCCATGGCGGGCCGGCACATCCGACCATCGCGATGATCACCGGCCCCGAGCGGAGCCCGGAGCCGATCCGCTGGACCCGGAACGGCCGCCACTTCGAGCAGCCCGCCGACGACGCCCTGGTGCGGCAGGCGGCTGGTCTGATCGTCCGGTCCCACGCCTTCGACGACCTGCATCGAGCCACCGGCTATTCGCCGGCACGGCTCACCTCCGTGACGCTGCGGGGCGAGTCGTGAGCGGGTCGGACGCCCGCGACGTCCACCCGCCGCCCCCGTTGGCGGCGGGCGGCGAGCGGGCCGACGGTCCCGCCGCGGTCCATCCTGCTAAGCTCGCACCGCCGGTCCTCGCCCGCGAGACCGGCACGACAGTTCCGCCGACCGTCTTGGACGCACACGCGACGTCCCGGTTCGACAGCGCCGCGGGCGTCTCTCGCCGCGCCCTGGTGGCCGGTCTGGGGGCGGCCCTGGTCTGGTCGCGATCGCCACGGGAGGCCCGCGCCGACACGCCGCCGGCCGAGGTGCCGGCGCCACCGGCGTCCCCCTTCGTGGCGGATCTCGCCGCCCATGGCCGTCGCCTCGGCACGGCGGGCGGCACGATCCGGACCCTGATCGCCAAGGCGCGGGACGTGCGCTACCTCTCGGTCTACGGCTACACCCGGCTGGTCGGCTACGATTCCGACCTGAACCTCCGGCCCGACCTGCTGGAGCGGATCGACGTCGAGGGCGGTCGCTTCACCTTCACGCTGCGCCAGGGCCATCGGTGGTCCGATGGGCATCCGTTCACCACGGAGGACTTCCGCTACTACTGGGAGGATGTCGCCAACGAGAAGGCGCTGAGCCCCGACGGGCCGGCGGCCTTCTTCCGGGTGGAGGGCAAGCTGCCCCAGGTCGAGTTCCTGGACCCCGTCACCGTCCGCTACAGCTGGGACCGGCCGAACCCGATGTTCCTGCCGGCGCTCGCCGCGCCGCGGGACCCGCTGATCTACCGGCCGTCCCACTACCTGAAGCCGTATCACGCCCGCTACGTCGGCAAGGACGCCGCCGACGCGAAGGCCAAGGCCCTCAAGCTGCGCAGCTGGGCGGCACTGCACAACCGTCTGGACGACAATTACGAACTCAACAATCCGGACTGCCCGACGCTGCAGGGTTGGGTGCCGCGGACTCGCTCGCCCGCGACGCGGTTCCGGTTCGAGCGAAACCGCAGCTACCACCGCGTCGACACGGCGGGCACGCAGCTCCCCTATGTCGATGCCATCGTGATGGACGTCGCCTCGCAGGGCCTGCTCGTGGCCAAGACCAATGCCGGCGAGGCCGACCTGATGTTCCGCGGCCTCGCGATGCCCGACATCCCGAGTCTCAAGGAGGGCGAGGCGACGCATCGCTACCGCACCAACCTGTGGCCGGTGGCGCGGGGGTCGGAATTCGCCCTCTACCCCAATCTGACCACGCTCGATCCCGTCTGGCGGCAGCTCAACCGCGACGTGCGCTACCGACACGCCCTGTCCCTCGCCATCGATCGCCGGACGCTGAACAACACGCTCCTGTTCGGGCTGGGAACCGAGGGCAATGACACGATCGTCGCCGAAAGCGCGCTCTACGAGCCGGAGATGCGCACCCTCAACGCAGGCTACGACCCCGGGCAGGCCGCGAAGCTCCTCGACGCGGTGGGCCTGACCGGCCGCGACGGGTCGGGAACCCGGCTCATGCCCGGGGGCGGCCCTGGAGATCGTGGTGGAGAGCGACGGCGAGGCCGAGATGGTGCTCGACGCGCTCCTCCTCATCACCGAGTTCTGGCGGGAAGTCGGCATCCGGCTGATCACCAAGCCGCAGGAGCGCACCAACCTGCACCGGCGTTGCCTCGCCGGCATGACCGTCATGGTCGCTGCCCAGGGTCTCGACCTCGCGGTCCCGACCGCGATCATGCCGCCGACCGAGCTGAGCCCGGCGCAAGCCGAGCATTATTCCTGGCCGCTCTGGAGCCTGAACGTCGAGAGCCGCGGCAAGAGCGGCGAGCCCTGCGACGTCCCTGAGGTGCAGCAGCTCCTCGACCTCGACCGGCAGTGGCGCGACACCGACGATGCCGGCCGGCAGGCCGCGATCTGGCGCGAGATGCTCATGAACCACGCCTGCAACACCTGGGTGATCGGCACGGTGGCAGGCGCCTTGCAGCCCGTCGTCGGCGCGGAGCGCCTGATCAACCTGCCGAAGCGCGCCCTCTATGCCTGGGAACCCACCGCGATGATCGGCGTGCAGCGCCTCGACGAGATGTTCTGGGACAAGGGCGGCGACGGCAAGGGCGCCGACACGCGCGCGCAAGCCCGGTGATCGGCCAGATCCTCCGCCGCGTGATGACCATGGCGCTGACGCTGCTGGTCATCTCGGCCCTCGTCTTCGTCATCATCAAGCTGCCCCCGGGCGACTATCTGACGAACCGGATCATGGAGCTGCGCGCCACCGGCGACGCCAGTTCGGTCGCCAAGGCCGAATTGCTGATCCAGCAGTACGGGCTCGACCGGCCGGTCTGGCAGCAATACCTGATGTGGATCGGCGTCATGCCCGGGTCGGTGGGTTTCTCGGGCCTGCTGCAGGGTGATTGGGGCTGGTCGTTCGAGTACGACAAGCCGGTGGCCGACGTCGTGGGCGATGCCCTGTGGTTGACGCTGCTGATCAACCTGACGGCCGTGGTGTTCGTCCACCTCGTGGCGATCCCGGCGGCGATCTACTCGGCGACGCACCGGAACACGTTCGGCGACGCCGTCGTGACGGTGCTGGGCTATGTCGGCCTCGCGGTGCCGGGCTTCCTGCTCGCGCTGATCCTGCTGTTCTACGCCAATCGCTGGTTCGGGCTGTCGATCGGCGGCCTCTACGATTCCGCCCTCACCAACAAGCCCTGGACCTGGGAGAAGGTCCGTTCCCTGCTGGCGCACCTGATCGTGCCGACCCTCGTGATCGGGCTCGGCGGCACGGCGGCCATGATCCGCCGCATGCGTGCCAACCTGCTGGACGAGCTGGCCAAGCCCTACACGGTCACCGCCCGCGCCAAGGGCCTGCCGCCCCTGCAGGCGCTGCTGAAATATCCGTTCCGGATGTCGCTGAACCCCTTCGTGGCCGATATCGGCAACCTGCTGCCGCATCTCGTCTCGGGCTCGGTGCTGGTCTCGCTCGTCCTGAGCCTGCCCACAGTCGGGCCGCTGCTCCTCGACGCCCTGCGCAGCCAGGATCAGTTCATGGCCGGCTTCATCCTGATGTTCGTCGCCGCCCTGACGCTCGTCGGCATGCTGATCTCCGATCTGATCCTGGTCTGGCTCGACCCGCGCATCCGCATGGGCCTGCGATGAGCGGCCCAGTCATGGACGATGCGCGTCCGGCCGCCAGTCATTTCGTCGATCCGGCGCCGTTTGAGCCGGATGCCCGAGTCGAAAGCCCGGTCGCCTCGGCGTCCGCGTGGCGGCTGATCCTGCGTAAGTTCCTGCGCCACCGCCTTGCCGTCGCCTCGGCCCTGATCCTGCTCGCACTCTACGCCACGGTGCCGTTCGTCGAGCTGCTGGCCCCCTATGGGCAGGCGCGGCGCAACGGTGATTTCCTCTACGCGCCGCCCCAGGGCGTTCACCTGTTCCATGACGGCCAATTCGTTGGGCCGTTCGTCTATCCGTACCGGGCGCATCTCGACCTCGACACGTTCCGTCGGGACTACAAGGTCGACACCGCTGCGCCGCAGCCCCTGCGGTTCCTGTGCCGCGGCGACGGCTACGCCTGGCTCGGGCTCGTCCAAACCGACCTGCACCTCGTCTGCCCGCCGGAGAACGGCACGCTGTTCGTTCTCGGCACCGACAAGCTCGGGCGCGACCTGTTCTCCCGCATGGTCTACGGGGCGCGAATCTCGCTGACCATCGGCCTCGTCGGCGTGGCGATCTCCTTCACCCTCGGGCTCTTCTTCGGCGGGATCGCGGGCTATTTCGGCGGCCTCGTCGATGCCGGGGTTCAGCGCCTGATCGAGGTGGTGCGCTCCCTGCCGGAACTGCCGCTCTGGCTCGCCCTATCGGCGGCCCTCCCTCCCAACTGGAGCCCCCTGCTGATCTTCTTCGGCATCACAGTGATTCTCGGCCTGCTCGATTGGCCCGGACTCGCCCGGGCGGTCCGCGGCAAGCTGCTGGCGCTGCGGGAGGAGGATTTCGTCCAGGCCGCCGAGCTGATGGGCGCCTCGCCGACTCGGGTGATCGGCCGGCACCTGATCCCGAACTTCATGAGCCACCTGATCGCCTCGGCGACCCTGTCGATTCCGACCATGATCCTCGGGGAGACCGCCCTCTCTTTCCTCGGCCTGGGCCTACGGCCGCCGGTGACCAGCTGGGGCGTGCTGCTCAATGAGGCTCAGAACCTCGCGGCGGTGCAGCTGTACCCCTGGCTGCTCCTGCCGGTCCTGCCGGTGCTGGTGACGGTGCTGGCCTTCAACTTCATGGGCGACGGGCTGCGCGACGCGGCCGATCCGTATCACTGAACGGGCGGCGCACGGCGCCCCCTACCCCGCCAGCGGCAGCGGCGCGATTCGTGTGGGCGCCGCTGCGCCCTTCCGTTCAAGCAGGCCCGGAGGCGGCACCGGCGCGTCGATGGTGCAGACGACGCCGGTCGGCTCGTAATTCAGGATCACCTCGCCGGCGAGTTCCCGCGCCAGGCTGCGCTCGATCAGGCGCGAGCCGAATCCCGTCCGGGTCGGCTTCTTGACCGGCGGCCCACCGCGTTCGGACCAGCGGAGGGCGAGCATCGTCTCCACGTCGCGTCGCACCGTCCAGGAGATCTCGACCACGCCGCCTTCGGCGGACAGCGCGCCGTACTTGACCGCGTTGGTGCCGAGTTCGTGCAGGGCCATGGCGATCGAGAGGGCAAGCCGCGGCGGCAGGCGTAGGGCGGGGCCGACCACGCGGAAGCGCGAGGCGCGGCCGTCGCCCGATTCCAGCGGCCGGATCGCGTCCGCCACGACGGCGGAGAGTTCCGCGCCCTCCCAGCTTTCACGGGTCAGCACGTCGTGGACGCGGGCGAGGGCCAGGAGGCGCGCCTCGAAGGCGGCGCGCGCGGCGTCGGCCTCCGCGCCCTCCAGGCCACGCAGCGACTGGGCGGCGATCGACTGAACGGTGGCCAGGGTGTTCTTCACCCGGTGGTTGAGTTCGTGGATCAGGAGCAGCAGATGCTCCTCGGCGTTCTTGGTGTCGGTGATGTCGATGTTGCAGCCGGTATAGCCGAGGAAGTTCTGGTCATCGTCGAGGCGCGGCACGCCCTCGCACTGGAGCCAGCGCACCGTCCCGTCCCTGTCGATCACCCGAGCCTCGGTCCGGAACGGGATGCGCGCGTCGAACGCCTCCGAGAAGGCGTCGCGAAAGCTGTCGAGATCGTCGGGATGGACGATCCGGTGCCAACCGTCGTCGGCGAACTGGGCGGCGGGCAGCCCGAACAGGTGCTCGAAATGGAGGTTCGCGAAGCTGACCGCCCCGGTCTCGTCCGTCATCCAGATCAGGGCCGGCGCCGAGTCGGCCATGTGGCGGAAGCGCGCCTCGCTCTCGCTGAGGGCGGTCAGACCGCGCCGCGTTTCCGCGAGGGCACGGTCACGTTCCTCCTCCCGGGTACGCAGCCGCAGCGAGGCGTCTGACAGGACCGCGCCGAGCCGCTGAATTTCATGCACCGGAGAGGACACGCGCGGGATCGCCTCGCCCCGGGCCAGGGCCGGCCCGGAGGCGGCCAGCAACCGGAGCGGGCGGGAGACCCGCGACCAGAGATTGACCGCCAGGAGCGACGAGGTGGCGAGTACCAGGAGGCCGAACCCGGCGAAGGCCCAGATCCAGCGTCGGACCCGCGCGTCGACCAGGGTCTGGGGAATGCTCGTGGCCACCATCCAGCCGGTGAGCCGCGAGCGCGCCTCGATCACCACCACCGGTTTGTGCTGCCGATCCTGCCCCTCCCACACGCCGGGCGTCCCCGACTGGACCTGCCGGAGGCTGGCGAGGCGCGTTTTGCCGACCACCGACTCGGGGTCGGGCAGACGGGCCAGGACGATGCCGGCCCGGTCGCTGATCCCCGTGGTCCAGCCCGGGACGACTTCGCGGGACAGGATGCCCTGGAGGCGGGACAGGGGCACGGTGAAGCTCAGGATGTAGCCGACCTCGCCGTCGACCATGACCGGGACGCCGACCGCGTAGGTCGCCTCGCCCGGCATCGGACCCGGCACGAAGCCACTCACCATCGCGCGCTGCGTCCCCCGCGCGAGGTCCTGGTCGAAGGGGAGCGTGACGATCGGCATCGGCGCACCGCGGGGGACGCCGGTGTTCACGACTTCCTGACCGTTGGGCCGGCGGAGCAGCACGTCTAGATCGATCGATTCCCGCACGAGGCGCGCCTGGGCGTCGAAGGCGGCGAAATCGCCCTGCCGGATCCGCGGCGAGGTGGCCAGGGTCTGCAGCACCGAGACCAGGCCGGCGGTGTCGCGGTCGAGGGACAGGCCGATTCCGCGCACGTTCTCGCGGGCATCCTGTTCGAAGCGTGCCGCTCCGCGGAGGCGTAGCGCATCAGCAGGATGCTGGTGAACAGCAGTCCGGGTCCGATCAGCGCGATCACGAGCGCGACCAGATAGACCTGCGTCGAGAAGCCGTTGCGCCCGAAGCGGTGAAGCCGCCGCGATAGCCAGGACCGGCGCGCGGGAATCACCGCCGGGACGCCTGCGCCCTCGGCTTGATGGTCCGGACTCAAGCGGTGCCCGTCCCCGGCCCACGGTGCCCCGCGGGCTCCCTGCCGTTCCCTCGCTTCATGGCCGGTCGATATGGCCGAGATCGCGCGCCGGGTCGAGGTGGTCGCGCACGCGCTGCTTGAGGGCCTTCACGTCCGGGAAGCCACCGTCGCGCACCCGTTCCCACAGCAGCGCCCCGCCCATCTCGATCCGGAAAGTGCCCCCCGCCGCCGGGACCAGGGCCACCTCGCCCAGATCGTCGCGGAAGGTCGAAAGAAGCTCCTGCGCCATCCAGGCCGCGCGCAGCAGCCAGTTGCACTGCGTGCAATAGGTGATCGCGACACGCGGGCGCCCTGACCCCGCCGCGCCCCCTGTCGTCACGTCGCTGCCGGGCTCCGCGCCCGCTGGCCCCTCGTGCATGCCCGCACAGCGCACCGGGGCGCCGGCCTTGTCAACCGTGCGGCGCCGGGATCGCCGCGAAAGGCGATTCCCGAAGCTGACCGCATCAGCCGTGCCGGAACCTCGCGAACCGCGCTTGACGTCCCGTGTCGCCGCGCCCTAGAAGGCCGGCCACCGGGTCGCAACGCTTCCGAGCGTGGGCGGATGCATGGCGCCCTGCCGGGGCGGCAGGCCGGTTCGGACGGTTAGCACAGCGGTAGTGCGTTCCCTTCACACGGGAAAGGTCGCAGGTTCGATCCCTGCACCGTCCACCATCATCCCCCTCCCCCGAAGGTCCGACCGCGCTATCCTCCGCGTCGGTTTGCCACCCGAAACGCCCGTGCTAAGGGCGCTCGATCGGTGAACGCATAAGCTTGGACCCGGCCTGATCCGGGTCGCAGGTCACGGGCAGGGGAAGGGCGGGAACAGCCATGAAGGATATCCTCGACAAGCTCGCGGAGCGCCGGGCGCAGGCGCGGCTGGGCGGCGGCGAGAAGCGCGTCGAGGCGCAGCACAAGCGCGGCAAGCTCACGGCGCGCGAACGGATCGAACTCCTCCTCGACCACGGGTCGTTCGAGGAATTCGACATGTTCGTGCAGCACCGGTCGACCGATTTCGGCATGGAGAAGCAGAAGATCCCCGGCGACGGCGTCGTCACCGGCTGGGGCACGATCAACGGCCGCACGGTCTTCCTGTTCTCGAAGGACTTCACGGTGTTCGGCGGCTCCCTGTCGGAGGCGCATGCGCAGAAGATCGTGAAGGTTCAGGACATGGCGCTGAAGATGCGCGCGCCGATCATCGGCATTTTCGATGCCGGCGGCGCGCGCATCCAGGAGGGCGTCGCCGCCCTCGGCGGTTACGGCGAGGTCTTCCGCCGGAACGTGATGGCCTCGGGCGTCATCCCGCAGATCTCGGTGATCATGGGGCCGTGCGCCGGCGGCGACGTCTACTCGCCGGCGATGACCGACTTCATCTTCATGGTCCGCGACACGAGCTACATGTTCGTCACTGGCCCCGACGTGGTGAAGACCGTCACCAACGAGGTCGTCACCGCCGAGGAGCTCGGCGGCGCGAAGGTCCATACCAGCAAGTCGTCCATCGCCGATGGCTCGTTCGAGAACGACGTCGAGGCGATCCTGCAGATCCGCCGACTCCTCGACTTCCTGCCGGCCAACAACATCGACGGCGTGCCGGAACTCACGAGTTTCGACGATGTCGACCGCCTCGACGCGTCCCTCGACACGCTTATTCCCGACAATCCGAACAAGCCCTACGACATGGGCGAGGTGATCCGCCGCGTCGTGGACGAGGGCGATTTCTTCGAGATCCAGGCGGCCTACGCCCGCAACATCATCACCGGCTTCGGCCGGATCGAGGGGCGGACCGTCGGGTTCGTGGCGAACCAGCCCCTCGTGCTGGCGGGCGTCCTCGATTCGGATGCCTCGCGGAAGGCCGCGCGGTTCGTGCGCTACTGCGACGCCTTCGGTATCCCGATCGTCACCTTCGTCGACGTTCCGGGCTTCCTCCCGGGCACGGCGCAGGAATACGGCGGCCTGATCAAGCACGGGGCGAAGCTCCTGTTCGCCTATTCCCAGGCGACCGTGCCGCTGGTGACGATCATCACCCGCAAGGCCTTCGGCGGCGCCTACGACGTCATGGCCTCGAAGCATGTCGGCGCCGATGTGAACTACGCTTGGCCGACGGCGCAGATCGCCGTGATGGGTGCCAAGGGCGCCGTGGAAATCATCTTCCGCAGCGAACTGGGCGACCCCGAGAAGATCGCGGCTCGGACCGGGGAGTACGAGGACCGCTTCCTGTCCCCGTTCGTCGCGGCCGAGCGCGGCTACATCGACGAGGTCATCATGCCTCATTCAACCCGGCGCCGGATCGCCCGGGCGCTCGGCATGCTCCGCACCAAGAAGATGGAGCAGCCCTGGAAGAAGCACGACAACATCCCGCTCTGAACCGGGATCGCCGGCCGGCGGCTTGCCGCCGGCCTCAGCTGCGGTCGCTGTGCTCGATGACCGCGCAGAGCGTGAGCGGCCCCTTGTCGGGTGAGACCATCGAAGAGCAGGTGACCCGGGCGCCGCCGAGGTCGACATTGCTGTGTCGCAGCTTCGTCGCGGTCGCCTGGGCGCGATGCGCCGCTTCGGTGATCACCGCGGCGTCGATGCCGGTGACCGCGTGCCCGGCATGCCCGAACAGGTCGTAGTAGCTGTCCGGCGGATTGGCGCCGCGGAACTGTGCACCCACAGATGACAGGTCGGGGTTGCCGCAGGCGAGCGTCAGGGTCATGTCCGAACCGACCGTGAAACTGGCGTAGTCGCTGCGCCGCTCGGCGGTCTTGGCCGCCGTCTCAGACGTCACCCTGTCGACCAGGGCGTCACACGATTGCGCGCGGGCGGTTGAAGCACCGGTCGTCATGGCGGTCAGGATGAGGACAGGCAGAAGCGCGCGCATGGTGGATAGGTAGCGCGAGACCGCCGAAAAACGAGCGGCGCGGCGTTCCGGCGCGGCATCGTTCCCCCGCGGGCTCAGACGGCTTCGCCCCGCCGCCGCTCCAGGCCTTGGCCTTCACCGGCGAGAAGGCGGCGCTTGAGGCGCGCAATCCCCTCCCGCTGCAACTCGCTGGGCGGAGAATGGGCTCCGGCGACTTGGCTCAGCATGGCGATCAGCGCGGTCCGCTCGGGAAGCGTCAGCGCGTCGCGCAGCAGCGGCACCAGCGCGTCAGCGACCCGCGAGAACGGGAGCCGCGCCTGCATGTAGCCCCAGGCGCGCTCGAAAGTGGCCGAGATTCTATCCACCTCCAGCGGCGTTTCCATGTATTCCAGGATCCGTGTCTTCTCGCTGGCAGTCAGCGGGCTGCCGGTTCGCACGATCTGGATCATCAGAATGACCGCCGCCAGGCGCGGGTCGCGCACGCGCTCCAGTGGCGTTCCGACGAGTCCCTCGAAGGTCGAGAGTGCCCGGCGTTGGAGGCCCTTCGTGTCCCGGTCGACCGCCTGAAGACCTCTGACGGTCCCGTGCACCCGCAAGACCCAGAACAGTCCTCCGATGAACATGGCGATGAGTCCGAGCAGGATCGGCATGGGCGCCTCCCTATCGAAACGGTACGAGACCGTCTCATGCGCGCCCTTGCGTGTCAAATTGACGCGCATGACGTTTGTTTGCTGTCCATTTATTTAGAAACGCCTGTATTTCAGGCTGAATTGCTTGATGTGACCAAATGGATACCTTGCCAGGCGGTAATTGCGCACTCGGCCCGGGCGCTGGGACCGGGTACGCGCCGCACTCCTCTACTTACGTGGCGGCCAGCGAGGAGGCGGCTTGCCCAAGCTCCAGGAGGACGATCTCCGGTGGGACCCCCATGCGCACCGGGATGCGGCTCATCCCGAAGCCGCCGGAGACGATCATGTGGCGACCGTCCTGAACGACGTGTCCGTAGGAATAGTCGTGGCCCTGAACCTTTCGGATCGCCGGCGCGTGTCCGAACAGCCGGATCTGGCCTCCATGGGTATGCCCCGCCAGCGTCAGGGAAACGCGGTCGGGCACGGCCACGAAGATGTCGGGCTCATGCGCCATCAGGATCACGGGCGCCGTGTCGGTGACCGCCGCAAGGGTCCGCGGCAGGTCGGCTAGGCTGAACGTGTTCCAGGCATGGAAGAACGGCTGCTGATCCCCCAAGCCGGCCAGCCAGAACGGACGTCCGTCCTTTTGTAGGCGCACGGCTTGGTTCTCCAGCACCGGGATCCCCTGCGCCTCCAGAAGGCGGCGGACTGCCGGCACGCCGCGACCGGACTTCTGGACGGCGTCGTCGTCCCACCAATCATGGTTGCCCAGGATCGCGTGCGTCCCGAGGGGCGCCTTCAGTTCGGTCATCATCCGGGCGAACTGGGTCAGCGGCAGCTTGCGCCACGCGATCCGGCCGGCCGGATAATCGCCGAGCAACAGCACGAGATCCGGCTCGAGGGCGTTGGTGGCCTCGACGATCTGCGCCACGCGATCGAACGGCATGTACGGCTCGCAGATGTGGAAATCCGCGAGCACCGCCACCCGCAACCGGAGCGCCGGATCCCAGTTCGGCAGGTCGGGTGCGTAGGACGTGACAACCAGCCGGTGCATCGGCTCGATGTCGAAAGCGTAGACGCCCGTCGCGGCGGTGATGCCTGCACCCGCGACGAGCCCGGTCAGGAATTGCCGTCGGCTCGGCAGGATCAGCATCGCGACAACGCCTGTGGGCTCGGGAACTGGCTCCTGTCCCGCTAGGCGGCCAGTCCGGCGAAAGCGGGGCGGGATTTCAAGACAGCGCTATGACTGTCCGAAACCGCCAGAGGGACCGTGGCCTGTCGCCGCGCGCAGTCTATAAGGCAGTGTCGTGGCCCACGAAGTGATCCGGAACCAGATGTTGAACCGCCCCCTGCGCATCGGCACCCGCGGCTCTCCGATGGCGCTCGCGCAGACCGGCATGGTGCGCGACCGGATCGTGGCGGCCAATCCAGGATTGGAGACCGAGTTGGTGGTCGTCACCACGGTCGCCGACAAGATCCTCGATCGGCCCCTCTCGGAGATCGGCGGAAAGGGCCTCTTCACCAAGGAACTCGAGCAAGCCCTGTTCGCCGGGGAGGTCGATGTCGCCGTCCATTCGATGAAGGACGTCGAGACATGGCTTCCGGAGGGGCTCGCCATCGCCTGCATCCTGGAGCGCGACGACCCGCGGGATGCGTTCCTGTCACCGCATGCGGACGGGCTTGCGGGGCTGCCGGCTGGTGCCCGGGTCGGGACATCTTCGCTGCGTCGCGGTGCGCAGGTGCTGATGCGCCGACCCGATCTGCGCGTGGTCCCGCTGCGCGGCAATGCCAACACCCGGATGCGCAAGCTCGAGGCCGGCGAGTGCGACGCGACGCTGCTCGCCCTGGCGGGACTCCAGCGGCTCGGACTGGAGGGCATGGCCCGCAGCATCCTGTCCGTGGACGACATGCTACCGGCGGTCGCCCAGGGGGCGCTCGGGATCGAGTGTCGCTCGGATGACGCCGCGATCCGTGACCTCCTGGCACCCATCGCCTGCGCCCGTACCACCACGGCCGTCTCGGCCGAGCGGGCGCTTCTCGCCGAATTGGACGGTTCCTGCCGGACGCCGATCGCCGCCCTGGCACAGATCGACGGTGAAACCCTGCGGATCGACGGCCTGCTTTTCCTGCCGGACGGCAGCCGGCATTGGTCGGCGTCCCGCCAGGGTCCGGCAGCCGAAGCGGAACGGATCGGCCGTGAGGCGGGGGCGGCCTTGAAGGCGGCGGCCGGGGACACCTACACCCGCCACCTGCAGTGATGCGCGGCGGTGCGCGACGGCGCCGGATCGCATCTCCGCGAACCGGGCTTCGCACAGCGGGCCCTTAGATCTGCGGCCGTGGGCGCGGCGTCCGCGGCCGCTGGCTCGCCCCGACCGATGGCGTCCCTGCGCTATCCGCATCGGGAGGTGCAGGAGCGCCTTCCGGAACTCGAAGCGCGGGCCGATTTTGAACGCCTTCGCCCGATCGGCTGCCTTCGACGGCAACGCCTCGTTTGCGTGGGCGCGCGCTTATTCCGGTTCTAAGCTGCCCGGACGGTCGCGAGGAACCGGCCGACTTCTGCGGTCAGGGCCTGGGATTGCCGCGACAGCTCGGCGGCGGCGCCGAGGACCTGGCTGGCCGCGGCTCCGGTCTCTTCCGCCGCGCCGGCGACGCCGGAGATGTTGCTGGTCACCTCGCCGGCGCCGAGGGCCGCCTGCGCGACGTTGCGGACGATCTCCTGGGTGGCCGCGCCCTGCTCTTCCACCGCGGCGGCGATCGAGGTCGCCACGCCGCTGATCTCCCGGATCCGCTCGGTGATGCCGCCGATCGCGGTCACCGCCTGCCCGGTCGAGGCCTGGATCTGGGCGATCTGGCCGGAGATCTCCTGGGTGGCCTTCGCGGTCTGCTCGGCCAGGGCCTTCACCTCGGCGGCCACGACCGCAAAACCCTTGCCGGCGGCGCCGGCGCGGGCCGCCTCGATGGTGGCGTTGAGGGCCAGCAGGTTCGTCTGGCCGGCGATGGTCGAGATCAGGCCGACGACGTCGCCGATCCGCGAGACGGCGGCGCTCAGCTCCTGCACGCGGGCGCTGGTCTGATCGGCGTCGGAGACGGCGCGCTGGGCCAGATGCGCGGAGCCGTCCACCTGCCGGCCGATCTCCTGGACGGAGGAGCCGAGCTGCTCGGCCGCCGCCGCCACGGTGTTGACGTTGGAGGCGGCTTCCTCGGCGGCGGCCGCCACCGTGGTCGACTGGCTCGACGTCTCGGAGGCCGTGGCCGACATGGCCCGGGCGGTCGCCTGGAGTTCGGTCGCCGACGATGAGACCCGCCCGACGATCCCGCCGACGGCGGCTTCGAAACGGTCCGCCATCTGGCGCATTCCGACCCTGCGCTGCTCCTCGGCGGCGATGCGCGCCTGCGCGGTCTCTTCCTCGAGTTGGCGGGTCTGCACGAGGTTGTCCTTGAACACCTGGACGGCCGCGGCCATGGCTCCGATCTCGTCGCTACGCTGCCGGTATGGCACCGCCGCTTGCGCATCCCCGCCAGCCAGCCTGCTCATCGCCTGCGTCATGGTCTGGATCGGTCGAGAGATCCGCAGCAGACCGAAGGCGGCGGCCGCGCAGGCGGCAGTGAGTGCCAACACGACGGCGACGCAGGCGGCCTGCATGGCCGCATCGGCCGCGATCAAAGCCGCATCCGCGTCACGACGGGTCCCCTGCTCGTTGAGGGCGACATCCCGCGCGAGATTGGCGCGGGCGTCGTCATAGAGACCCGCGATCTCGGCACCGCCCATGAGCGTGAGAGCCGCCGCGGTCTCGCCCCGTTCCATCAGACGACGCATTTCGGCGTCGGCCTGCCCAAAACGTGTCCAGCTGACCGCGAACGCTTCGTAGAGCGCGCGCTCCGCGTTCGAGGAAATGAGCGGTTCGTAGCTTGTCCGCGCTTGGGCGAGCTTGTCGTGCGTCTTGACCAGCGCAGCCTCATTCTCGGCCATGCGCGCGGGGGTGCCGGACAAGCTGAGCAGACGCAGTTGCTTTATCCGCACTTCCGATGCCGCCGCCCGGATCTCGTTCACCGCGACGACCGATGGCAGCCAGTTGGTCGCGACCTCGCTCACGCCGTGCCGGATTCCACGAGCTTGGCGATCGACAGCACGCCTTGGCCTGCGGCGATGAGGGCCAGGATGCCAAAGGCCGCGGCGAGCGATGCCTTCAGGGAAAGATGCGGGCGCATTGACGGGGCCGGCGCGGGAGAGACAGGATGGCGCTCCGCGCGAATGACGATCCGTTATACGAACTTTTGTCTCTCACAGCTTCGACTTGGACATCCTTAAAGGGGACCACGTCGAGGAATCACGTTATCGTGGGTCGCCCTATTCTGTGCCGGGACTGGCGAAATCAATAGGATGCCAGATGGCCTCGCGGATCCTTGCCCGCACGCAGAGGGAGCGCGGTGCCGGAGACGACCGCATGCGGCAGCGTTCGTCCCTCACCCTCGGGCGACTTGCGCCACTCCAGGTGCAACGATTTCAGTCCGACCGGCCGTCGCGATCGCGGCGGATGCTGCGGCGCACCGCCAGGAGCTGCCAGAGGCCCAGTCCGAGGGCCAGAGCGAAGACGAGGCCGATGTCGAAGGCGGCGAACAATCCGTCGCTCACCGAGGGCCTCCGCATCCGCGGATCAAGACGGTGCCGAGCGGCCGAACGCCTCACGCTCGCGCATCCGCTCGATCAGGTCGAGGACATGCACGACGCGGCCACCGACGTCCCACCAGGGCCGCAGGGCCGGACGCTGACGCAACCGCACGAGCGGGTCGCGCGCGACGGCCTCGATCAGGAATGCCGTTTCCGCCAGGGGCGGCACGTCAAGGGCTGCGGAAGCCGCGTCGGCCGGCGCACGGAGCGCGCGGGCGATCAGCGCCAGCTTGCGGCCCGTACCGACCCGGGCGCGGCATCGGACGGAATCGTAGTCCTGCGCGGCCACCACGCGGCCGATCTCGGCATAGATGAGGGCCGCCGCCCTGATCGACGGCCGGCAGCCGCGCGGCAGGGCCCCGATCCCGGCCTCCGCGCGGGTGTAGAGCGCGTCCGCCTCGGCGAGCAGCCGGGCCACGACGGCGGACAAGGCCGGACTCGACTGCGGATTTGCGAGGAATGCGTCCGGATCGAGCCCCGCGGCCCGCATCCAGTCCAGCGGCAGGTAGAGGCGACCCATCCGTGCATCCTCGCCGACGTCGCGCGCGATGTTGGTGAGCTGCATGGCCGCGCCGAGGTCGCAGGCGCGGGCCAGGGCGTCGGGATCCCGCGTGCCCATGATCAGCGCCATCATCGCCCCGACCGATCCGGCGACCCGCGCCGCGTAGGCGTGGAGGGCGCCGAGGTCCGCGTAGCGCCGGCCCTCCGCGTCCCAGGCGAACCCTTCGATGAGGGCGCGCGGCAGCGCCTCCGGGATCGCGTAGGCGGCAACGATTTCCGAGAACGCCCGGTCGGCCGGGGAATCGGCCGGACTGCTGGCATAGGCCAAGCCGATCCGTGCCTCGAGCCGCGCGACCGCACCGCGTCGGTCGGACGGGCTCTCCGCCCCGTCCACCAGGTCGTCCGACAGGCGGCAGAAGGCGTAGAGGCCGTAAGCGGCCTCGCGCACATCGCCTGGAAGCAGCTGGCCGGCGGCAAAGAAGCTTTTCGAGCCGGCGCGGATCGCGACCCGGCAGGCGGTCCGGTCCGCCGCGGCGGCGAATTCAGGCGGTAACGCGGGCATCGGGGACCACGCTGTCGAGGATGCGGGCGGAGGAGAGCACGCCGGGCAGCCCCGCACCCGGATGGGTGCCGGCACCGACCAGATAGAGGTTGCGGATCGCGCTCGAACGGTTGTGCGGACGGAACCATGCCGACTGGGTCAGCACCGGCTCCAGGCCGAAACCCGAGCCGCGGTAGCTCAGGAAATCGTCCTGGAAGTCCAGCGGCGTCGTCACCTTCGAGGTGACGATGGCCTCGGACAGGCCCGGCAGCACGCTTGCCTCCAGCATGGCGGCGATCCGGCGTCGATACGGCTCGGCGAGGGTCTGCCAATCCTGGCCGCCCGCGAGATTCGGCACGGGCGCCAGCACGTAGAAGGCGTCGCACCCCGCGGGCGCGAGGCTCGGGTCGGTGGCGGTCGGCCGGTGGAGATAGAGGCTCGCATCCTCGGCCAGCACCTTGCGGTCGAAGATGTCGGCCAGCAGCTCGCGATAGCGCGGCCCGAGCATGATCGTATGGTGATCCACGTCCGGATAGCGCCTCTTGGTGCCGAAGTACCAGACGAACAGGCCCATCGACGAGCGGGCGCGCCGGAATCGCCCCGGGCTCCAGCGCTGGGCCTCGGGCAGCAGGCGCGCATGGGTCACGGCCGAATCGGCGTTCGAGACCACGAGGTCGGCGGCGATGGTCTCGCCGCTGGTGAGCGTCACACCCGTGGCGGCGCCCCCTCCACCTGGATGCGTGCGACCTCGACCCCGAGGCGGACCCGTCCACCCTGCGTTCGGATCAGGCGCACCAGCCCGTCCACCAGCTGTCCAGTCCCGCCCATGGCGAAATGGACGCCCCAGCGCCGCTCCAGGTCGGCGATCAGGCAATAGATGGCGCTGGCCCGGAACGGGTTGCCGCCGATCAGGAGGGGTGGAAGCTGAACACCGTGCGCAGCCGCTCGTCGCGGATGAAGCGCGCCACCACATCGTGGACCGAGCGGTGTCCCGACAATCGCAGCAGGTCGGGCGCGATCTTCAGCATCGATCCGACGCTGCCGAACGGGACGTGGCCGAGCTGCTCGAAGCCGATGCGGCAGACCGCCCGGCTGTGGGCCATGAAGCGCTCGTAGCCTTCGACGTCGTCCGGCGCGAAGCGCGCGACTTCGGCGCGCATCCGCTCCAGATCGCCGCTGTAGGCGAAGGACGTGCCGTCGGCGAACCGGATCCGGTAGAAGGGATCCATCGGGACCAGCGTCACGTCGTCCGCGAGCCGACGCCCGGCCAACGCCCAGAGTTCCTCGAACAGCTGCGGGGCCGTGACGATCGTGGGACCGGCATCGAAGGTGAAGCCGTCCTGACGGTGGACCCGGGCACGGCCACCGGGTTGCTCCAGGCGTTCCAGCACCGTGACCCGGTAGCCCCGAGCCCCCAGGCGCACAGCTGCCGCGAGGCCACCGAAGCCCGAGCCGACTACGACGGCGTGGGGACGCCGATCGATCTCTTGCGCAACCCGATGGTCGATCGCGAGTGTCAACATGGCTTGACACTACAGCGACGGTTTCACGGCGCGCAAGGCCGAATTGTCGTCCGCGCAACAGGCGTCTCGCGGTGCGCTCAGAACTCACCCGCCAAGCCGGCCCGGACGCCGACCGCGTTGTCGCCCCCATAGGCGACGCCGGCGGTCACGGCGATCGGAATGCAGCAGGTCGGCAACCGGTGGGCGACGGCCATGCCACCCGCCCACTCGCCGCGGTAGGTCGCGCCGTTCGTGGCCCACGTGGTCTTGCCGGGCGCGGACGGCATCGGGGCCGTTGCCATCGCGATGGCCATGGCGACGCCCTGCCGGGCCTCCTTACGGGTCTGGATGGCATAGCGCTGGACCGAGTCGGTTTTGGCTTCCAGGTTGTTGACTTGTGCCTGGACCGAATCGACCCGATTGCCGAGGCCGGCGATCGTCGACGGACCGTAGGCGGAGGCCGCGAGATTGCCGCTGGCGTCGGTGGTGACGAAGGCCGTCGCGCCACTCTGGGCGGCGGCGCTCGCCTGGGAGGCGACCCCGGCCAGCGTGTAGGTGTTGGCGGCATTGCCGATCGCCACCTGGTTAGCGTTCGTCGTCTTGACGTTGGCGCCGATCGCGATCGTGTTGGCCTGATTGGCGGCGGCCCCGTTGCCGAGCGCGACGCTGTTGTCGCCCGCCGCCGAGGCCGCCGCGCCGATCGCGGTGGATCCGGTCCCGGTGGCCCCGGCGACGAAACCGAGTGCGGTACTTCCGGCTCCGGAGGCAGCGGACGCCGTACCGACGGCGGTTCCGCCGAGCCCCTGGGCGCTGGCCGCGTAGCCGAGGGCGACGCTCCCGGTGTTGGCGGCGCTTGCGCCAGTGCCCACGGCCGTCGAGGCCGTTCCGGCTGCGCTGGATCCATAACCGACCGCAAGGGCGTCGCTGCCGATGGCGATCGGCGCGGCCTGAGCGCTTGTGTTGTTGGCGGCGATCCCCGTGACACTGGAGAACTGGGACAGTCTCAACTCGCTGATGACCGTCTGACCCTGCGACTGCGTGACGTTGCCGGTCAGGATGTAGATGCCCTGGCCGGATCCGCCCCCCGTTCCACCGCCGCCAGTGCCACCACAACTACCGCAATTGCCCGTTGTGCCCGCAGTGCCGAGGGTGAGACCGGTGCCGAGAAGCCCATCGCCCGGACCTGTCGTCCCGACCAGAACGCCGGTCCCGAGTACGCCGCCGCTGGTGGTCCCGACGTTGAGTCCAGTCCCGAGAATGCCACTGCCAGGGCTACTGGTTCCGATCGTGATACCGGTGCCCAGGATACCATCCTTGGTTGTATTCAGCGTTCCGCGCAAGAGCTGCGCGTGCGCCGGCGTCGCCAGGGCCGCGTACACCAAGAGGCCGGCCGCGATCGGAATGATCCGCGCGAGGGGCGGATGGGAGACGGCAGCCATCGTGGCCTGCGGCAGCGCCGAGGCAACGGTGAAGGGACGCATTTGAGACTCCATCGCTGCGGGGCCAACCGCGCTTCCGGACCGCGCTGATCTCTCAGGTGGTCAAGCGGGCACAAATGCACCTTCTGGTAGAATGATTAATGCCAACTTTCGGTTGTATTGTGAGAACGATTTCCCGCGCGACGAACCTGTCTACCTTCACGCGAGGCCGCTGGGCCGCACGCCTCAGAAAACGCGTGTTTGCGCGGCGATATCGCGCCGCAAAGGGGCTATAGAAGCTTGGAAATCCGAGCTTTCGGCAGGGAACGGACGCGTAATGGACGTGCGGGGTCAGACCATTTTCGTGGCGGGCCATCGGGGCATGGTGGGCTCGGCGATCGTGCGTCGCCTGCGTGAGCTGGGACACGCGCAGATCCTGACAGCGGACCGCCGGAGCCTCGACCTGCTGGATCAGGCGGCGGTGCGGCGCTTCTTCGCCGAGAACCGCATCGATCAGGTCTACCTCGCCGCCGCGAAGGTCGGCGGCATCCACGCCAACAACACCTACCCGGCCGAGTTCATCCACGAGAACCTGCTGATCCAGGCAAACCTGATCGACGCCGCGCACACGCACGACGTCGACCGTCTTCTGTTCCTGGGATCGTCCTGCATCTATCCGAAGCTCGCCCCGCAGCCGATGCGCGAGGACGCCCTGCTGACCGGGCTGCTGGAGCCGACCAATGAGCCCTATGCGATCGCCAAGATCGCCGGGATCAAGATGTGCGAGAGCTACAACCGCCAGTACGGGCGGCGCTACCGCAGCGTCATGCCGACCAACCTCTACGGGCCGAACGACAACTTCCACCCCGAGAACGCCCACGTCCTGCCGGCGCTGATGCGCCGCCTGCACGAGGCGAAGCAGGAGGGGCGCGCGAGCGTCACCGTGTGGGGCACCGGCCGGGCGATGCGGGAGTTCCTGCACGTCGACGACATGGCGCGGGCGAGCGTCTACGTGATGGAGATGGACGACGCGGTCTACGCGCAGAACACGCGGCCGGACCTGTCGCACATCAACGTCGGGACCGGCGAGGATTGCACCATCCGGCAATTGGCCGAGGCTCTGGCGCGGGTGATCGGCTACGAGGGCCAGCTCGCGTTCGACGCGAGCAAGCCGGACGGCACGCCGCGCAAGCTGATGGACGTGTCGCGGCTTCGCGCCATGGGCTGGCGGCCCGAGATCGCCCTCGAGGACGGCCTGCGCCAAACCTACGGCTGGTTCCTGGAGAACCACGCCACGCTCCGGATCTGAGCGCAGCGCGGACATCGTCCGGGCTTTCACCAGCCCATCGCCACCGATCCTCCGTTCTGGGAGAAGACGGATCATGGCCCACCGGCCGACCGACGACAGCGCGGACGCGCGAAGGCGGAAGTTCCTAAAGAGCTTCCAGAACTTCGACGCGAACAGCCGCTTCCCCGCGCCCTATGCGCAGTTCGCCGGCAAGCCCCTCGCGGAAGCTGGCGCTCAGGGCTGGCGCTTTGACGCCTTCGGCTACCGCAACGACGCGCATGCCGATACGCGGCCTGCATCGGAGACGCTGCGGGTCTTCGTCGTTGGCGACAGCACCCTGATCGACGGACAGGTCTTCGCCGACACGGTGCCGGGCCGGCTGGAGACCGGGCTGAAGCAGGCGCATTGGCCGGGCGCACGCGTCTACAATTTCGGCGCGGTCTCGGCCTGCCTCAATCAGATGATTGCCCCGGTCACGACGCGGCTGATGGACCTGCAGCCGGACGTCATTTTGATCGTCGGCGGCGCGACCGACATATTTCAGCCCTGGAGCTTCGATCCGCGGGCGGGGGTTCCCTACAACCACTTCGCGAACGAGAGCCTGTACGACTATTTCTTCGATCTGAAGAAGTCGGCCGACGACGCGGAGGCCCTGTCCTACGAAGGCCTGCAGGCGATGATCTTCAACCGCTTGGAGAACCTGTGCGCGCTCACGAACTGGCAGTTGGACATCTGGGAGTGGGAGGTGGTGCGGCAGTTCGAGCTGGCGCTGAAGCGTCTCGCGCGGCTCGCACCTGGGATCGGCGCGCCGGTCCGGTTCCTTCTGCAGCCGATGGTGACGCGCAAGAATGTCCTGACGGAAGCGGAGACGACGGCCGCGTCCGGCGCATTCCTGGCCTATCTCGACCGCCAGTACGGGCGCCTTGAGAGCGTCCTCGGCCGGCTCGACGCGGACGGCTCTGCCTTCGCGGTGCGGGACCTGAGCCGTCTGTTTGAAGGCGAAACCCGCGCCCTGTTCACCGACATCGTCCACGTCACCTCGGAGGGGCGTCAGATGATGGCGGACCGGCTCGAGGCGGAGGTGCTCGCCGTGATCGGGGCGGCGCATCCCGCCTGAGCCATGGCCGAACCGATCGTCTTCATCGGGGATTCGATCACGGAACTGTGGGGCTTCCACAGGGCGGGGACGTTCGAGGCCTATGACCTGATCCCGCGCGGCGGGTCGGGCCAGACGGCGCGCTGGATCACCATGCGGTTCCGCCGCGACCTCGAGGAGACGGGCGCCCGCGGTGTCCACCTCCTGTGCGGCGTCAACGACATCGGCCGCAACGAGGGTTTCTTCGTCCCGGCCGAGGAGATCGCCCGGACCCTCGCCGGCATGCTCGACGAGGCGCGGGCCTTGGGCGTGAAGGCCTGGATCGGCTCGATCATGCCGGTCAACCGCATTCCCTGGAATCCGGAGGTTCGGGACGCGCCGGCGATGATCGGGGCGGTCAACGGATGGCTGCGGGATCATGCGCACGAGCACGGTGCGACCTTTATCGACTATCACGCGGTGCTGGCGACGGAGACCGGCGGCCTGCGGCCCGAATACGGGACCGACGGGCTGCATCTGAGTCCAGCCGGCTATGCGGCGATCGAGCCGCTGATGCTGACCGCGCTGGGCCGGATCCCGCCGCCCCAGCACGGGGGCCGGACGCAGGCACCCGTCCGAGGGCGCGTCATCGACCTCGTCGCAGCGGCGGCGGCGATGCTGGCCGCTGTCGCCGCCCTGGTTCTCGGCGCCCGCTGATCAGACGCGGCGCACCGCCCCGTGCGCCGCGCTGGTCGTGAGCATCGCGTAGGCGCGCAGGGCCGTGGTCACCTTGCGCTTGCGCGGGCTCGCCGGCTGCCAGCCCGCCGCCTCCTGGGCGCTGCGCCGCCGATCCAGCTCCGCCTGATCGACGTCGAGGTGGATGCTGCGGGACGGGATGTCGATGGCGATGGGGTCGCCGTCGCGCACGAGACCGATCAGCCCGCCTTCGGCCGCCTCCGGCGAGACGTGGCCGATGGACAGGCCCGAGGAGCCGCCCGAGAACCGCCCGTCGGTGACCAGGGCGCAGGCCTTCCCGAGCCCCTTCGATTTCAGGTAGCTCGTCGGGTAGAGCATCTCCTGCATGCCGGGACCGCCGCGGGGTCCTTCATAGCGGATCAGCACCACCTCGCCGGCCTTGACCTTGCCGTGGAGGATGCCGTCGACGGCGGCGTCCTGGCTCTCGAAGACGCGCGCGGTGCCCGTGAAGGTCAGGATCGACACGTCGACGCCCGCGGTCTTCACGATACAGCCCTGCTCGGCGAGGTTGCCGTAGAGCACGGCGAGGCCGCCATCCTGCGAGTAGGCATGCGCGGCGTCGCGGATGACCCCGCCCTCGCGATCGAGGTCGAGTTCGTCGAACCGCGCTTCCTGGCTGAACGCCACCTGCGTGGGAACGCCCCCGGGCGCGGCGCTGTAGAAGGTCTGGACCGAGGCGCTCGGCGCTCCGCGCACATCCCAGCGGGCGAGCGCCTCACCCAGCGTCCCGGCCGAAACGTTGCCGACCGTCGTGTCGATCAGGCCGGCCCGGTCGAGCTCGCCCAGGATGCCCATGATCCCGCCGGCGCGGTGCACGTCCTCCATGTGGACGTTGGCCACCGCCGGGGCGACCTTGCAGAGAACCGGCACCCGCCGGGACAGGCGGTCGATATCCGCCATGGTGAACGGCACCTCGCCCTCGTGGGCGGCGGCCAGCAGGTGCAGCACCGTGTTGGTCGAGCCGCCCATGGCGATGTCCAGCGTCATGGCGTTCTCGAACGCCTGGAAGCTCGCCACGCCCCGCGGCAGCACGCCGGCGTCGTCCTGCTCATAGTGGCGGCGGGCCAGATCGACGATCAGGTGGCCGGCCTCGACGAACAGGCGTCTGCGATCCGCGTGGGTGGCGAGCACCGAGCCGTTACCCGGCAGCGCCAGCCCGAGCGCCTCGGTGAGGCAGTTCATCGAGTTCGCCGTGAACATCCCCGAACACGAGCCGCAGGTCGGGCAGGCCGAGCGCTCGATCACCGCGACATCCTCGTCGGAGATGCGGTCGTCCGCTGCCGCGATCATCGCGTCGACGAGGTCGACCTTCTTGGCGATGCCCGGCAGCTGGACCTTGCCGGCCTCCATCGGGCCGCCCGAGACGAAGACCGTCGGGATGTTGAGGCGCAGCGTCGCCATCAGCATGCCGGGGGTGATCTTGTCGCAATTGGAGATGCACACCATCGCGTCGGCACAGTGGGCGTTGACCATGTACTCGACGGAGTCGGCGATGAGTTCCCGGGACGGCAGCGAGTACAGCATGCCGTCATGGCCCATCGCGATCCCGTCATCGACCGCGATGGTGTTGAACTCCTTGGCCACGCCGCCGGCGGCTTCAATCTCGCGCGCCACGAGCTGGCCGAGGTCCTTAAGATGGACGTGTCCCGGCACGAACTGCGTGAACGAGTTCACCACCGCGATGATCGGCTTGCCGAAATCCGCATCCTTCATGCCGGTGGCGCGCCAGAGGCCGCGGGCGCCGGCCATGTTGCGGCCATGGGTGGTGGTGCGGGAACGATAGGCGGGCATCGAGAACTTCGACTGGTTCGAGGATGACAGGCTTCTGCGCTCGCCGTCCCGCGACCGCAAGCGTCGCCGACCGGATCGAATCCGTGGCATGCTTCTGGCGGATGGCAGGGCGGTTTCTGGGGGCACGATGACACAGGCTGATGTCCTCCGGCGGATCATCGCACAGGGGCAGGGCCGGGCCGAAGCGGATCTCGTGCTCAAGGGAGGCCGTTTCCTCGACCTCGTGACCGGTGACCTCGTCGCCTCCGACATCGCGGTCTGCGGCGACCGCATCGTCGGGACCTTCGGTGAATATCGCGGCCTCCGGGAAGTCGATGTCTCCGGGAAGGTCGTGGTGCCGGGCTTCATCGACACCCACTTCCACGTCGAATCGTCACTGATGCCGCCGCAGGAGTTCGAGCGCTGCGTGCTGCCGCATGGCGTCACGACGGGGATCTGCGACCCCCACGAGATGGCCAACGTCCTGGGCATTGATGCCTTCGCGTGGTTCCTCGCCGCCTCCGAGACCCTGGCGATGGATCTGCGGGTTCAGCCTCGTCCTGCGTGCCGGCCACGGACCATCTCGAGACGTCCGGCGCCAGGATCGAGGCGCACGATCTCGCAGCCTTTGCCGGCCATCGGAAGGTGATCGGGCTCGCGGAATTCATGAACTTCCCGGGGGTTCTCGCAGGGGATGCCGGCGTGCTCGACAAGCTCGCCCTGTTCCAGGGACGGCACATCGACGGCCACGCGCCCCTCCTGCGCGGCCTCGGGCTCAACGGCTACATCGCGGCCGGCATCCGCACCGAGCACGAGGCGACCTCGCCGGAAGAGGCGATGGAGAAGCTCTCCAAGGGGATGACCGTGCTGATCCGCGAGGGGTCGGTCTGCAAGGATCTGCACGCGCTCGCGCCGATCCTGACGGAGCGGACCGCGCCGTTCCTGGCCTTCTGCACCGACGACCGCAATCCCCTCGACATCGCCGAGGAGGGCCACCTCGATTTCGTCATCCGGACCGCCATCGCGCTCGGCGTGCCGCCCCTGGCCGCCTACCGGGCGGCCTCATGGTCGGCGGCCCGGGCCTTCGGCCTCCACGATCGGGGCCTGGTCGCGCCCGGCCAGCGCGCCGATCTCGTCGTGCTCGACGACCTCGCCGCCTGCGCCGTCGCGCAGGTCTTCAGCGCCGGGCGGCCCGTCGACGCGGCCCTGTTCGACGCACGCCCCTCCGTCGAGCCCATCGGCCGCGGCAGCGTGCGGGCGCGGCGCGTGTCGGCCGCGGATTTCGCCGCCGGCGGCTCCGGACCGTCGACGCCGGTGATCGGGGTGGTGCCGGGCAAGATCATCACCCTGCGTCACGACCTCACCCTGCCCTATTCCGGAGGCCAGCGCCGGATCGACCTCGATCAGGACGTCATCAAGGTCGCCGTGGTCGAGCGCCACGGGCGGACGCATCCGGGCGCGCTCGGGATCGGCGTGGCGTTCGTGAAGGGGTTCGGCCTGAAGCGCGGTGCCATCGCCTCGTCGGTCGGTCACGACAGCCACAACATCACGGTGGTCGGAGCGGACGATGCCGACATGGCCGTCGCGGTGAACCGCCTGGGCGAGATCGAGGGCGGTTTCGTTGTCGTCGAAGGCGGGCGTGTTCTCGCCGAAATCGCCCTCCCTGTCGCCGGCCTGATGAGCCTGATGCCGTTCGACGGCATCCGCCAGTCCCTGGTGGCCCTGCGGTCCGCGGCCCGAAATCTCGGGGTCGTTCTCGCGGAACCGTTCCTTCAGGTGGCGTTCCTGCCGCTGCCCGTCATACCCCACCTGAAGATCACCGATCGCGGGCTCGTGGACGTCGACCGCTTCGCGCTCATCGATCCCTGAAATTGGATTGCGCACAATATAAATGAGGGCTATGCGGATGCTCGCCGGCCCCTAGATGCCGACTCCTTCCTGAATCCGGAGATCGCCATGCCCGTAGACGTGAAGTACCGCACCAGCGCCACCGCCACGGGTGGCCGCGACGGCGCAGCCAAGACGGCCGACGGCAGCTTCGAGGTGAAGCTCTCCACCCCCAAGGAACTCGGTGGCGCGGGCGGTCCGGGCGCGAATCCGGAGCAGCTCTTCGCCTCCGGTTACTCGGCCTGCTTCCTGGGCGCGATGAAGGCCGTCGCCCCGTCGCTCAATCTGAAGGTCCCGGCCGAGACAACCGTCACCGCCGATGTGGGCATCGGTCCGCGCTCGGAGGGCGGCTTCGGCATCACCGCCGACCTGACGATCAGCCTGCCGGGCCTCGACCGCGCCGACGCGCAGAAGCTCGTGGATGCCGCGCATCAGGTGTGCCCGTACTCCAACGCCACCCGTGGCAACGTCAACGTCGGGCTGAAGCTCGCCTGAGGCGGCGTTTCGAGCGGGCTTCGCATCGGCGAGGCCTGCTTCCTGACAGTATCTGGGCGACGTGCCTGGCGCCGCTTTTGTGAGCGCCGGGACGCAGATCCACGCATTCCTTCTGGCGTGGGGGCTCGACGCCGCAGGTCTGGGATATGTCCGCCCACGAGATGTTCGCGCATCCGCGCTAGGCTTGGACGATCGGGATCGTCCGGCATGACTGGGTGATGATATTGCAGAGGGCATCCGCTTGAAGCGGAAGCCCTCACCTTCGGCCTCGCCGGCCGCCTCAAGACCACGCGGGGCCTTACACCGGACGAGGTTGTTTGTGAGAGCCCAATCGCATCCGGTCCGATCCGTCAGACCTCATCGCGGGACTCCGCACCGAGGAGGGCAGCGACCCGATACTCGCGCGGGCTCATGCCATGGTGGTGCTTGAAGCGGCGAGAGAAATGCGTCTGGCTGGTGAAGCCGTTCTCGTAGGCCAGCATGCCGATCGAGACGTGGACGCAAGCGGGATCCGAGAGGCGCGCGCTCGCGGACTCCAGCCGTCGCCGCCAGATCCAATCGGAGATGAGCTGTCCCCGGTCTTGAAACAGCTCCTGGAGCCTGCGCAACGATACGCCGACGGCGGCGGCAAGGTGCGGCGGATCGAGGTTCGGGTCGCCCAGGTGAGCCTCGACGTACGCCTTGGCCCGCTGAATCACGAGGCTGCCCTGAAGCGGCCGAGGAACCTCCTTCGCGAGCCGCTCGGCGATGGTGGCCACGATCAGGTCGGTGCCGACCTGCGCCATGCGGGCTCCGGCCTCGCCGTCGAGGTCGTGGTGCACCCGGATCAATTCGTGAAAGAACCGGGTGGTCAGGGCCGTGGAAGCTAGGTCCCTGCCCATCGTCAGGGACGTATAGAACCGGCTCGGCCCGAGCATGGCTTCGAGGCGCTCGCGCGGGATCTCCATGAACAGGGTCTGGCTACCGACGCTCGACTCATGTGCCGCGGGGCGATGGTCGAGGACGACGAACTCCCCGGCCTGCTGCACAGAGGATCGATCGTCCCGGCTGCGCCTCGCCAGGCCCGCAAGCTTGAAGATCACGACGACCGTTCCCTCCTTCCCGTGGCGGCGGATCAGACCGGGCGTCGCCTCGCTGCGAAGTGCGTCGTGCGAGACTCTAGTGATGAGGAGCGGGCCGACGTTGGCGATCTCCAGTCTTCCGTTGAACGAACCCTCGTCGATGCGTCTCTGCTCAAGGGGAACGCCGCGATCCATCAAGGTCTCGCGCCAGCGCGCATAGCGGAGGCGTGAATCGAAATGATCCGTCGAAAACAGCGTTTTCATCAGAGACAGGTCGAAGCGACGTATCGAGACATTATAGATGACGATCAGGAATAACTTTCATCATTTAATCATTCTCTGAATTACCTTTGGCGATGAAAGATGCAATAAATCGTGTTCGTGCCAGAAATATCGGCGAAATCTATCGCAACAAGATTTTTAAAAACCTTTCCTTTTAATATTAAATGGCATCTATCGGAATTCCTAAAATTATTAATTTAAGCAAGAAACATCCTTCACGCTGCCGTCAGTTTATGACAACAGCATCGATGGGAGCAAGGGCGCGCGACGCGTCTCGATCATCAGTGTGTACGATTTCACAAATTAAGCATCGGACAATCGATGGCTTCCTTGAGATTACTAATCGTGCATATTTTGCCCGCTGAAATGACGATGGACGTGCTGAAAACTACGTAGAACGTTCGATTATCGGCTGAATGAGTGTCCCCGATACCGATACCGAGAATGCTGCGATGTCCGGTCGAGCGGTCAGCGCGCGGTGACGGCAGCCTCGTGGAGGTCGTGAGGCCCTGTGGATACGGAGACTGGCAGCGAATGGCGCTGCATTGCCCCCGTTTCCCGATCCCTGATCCGTCCTCGTCACGCCGTTCTCGCCGGCGCGGGCCGAAGTCGATCGCCAGGGCAGATGACCGCCATGCTGGCCGAGGCGAATGATCCGGGCAGGACAGCCGCGGCGGTGGCGCCGACCCTTCGTCCCGACCGATCGGCCGCCCCGGAGATGGACGCCTGCACATTCCGCTCCTCGTCGAGCGCTTACCGGCCCACCGCCTTGAGGAGCGCTTAGGAGCAATACGGACAGCGCCATGCCTTCATCGCGGCAGATCCCTAAGCCGCGTTGCCGCGCGCGCCACGCCGGCCTCCCCGACAGGGTTAGGGCGGCATCCGGTGCAGATCCTGATCGGACCGCCGGCAAACGTCACAGGTCGGCGTGGGCGCGCATGCAGGCATGGCCGGCCGCGTCGACAGTCACCCCATCGAACGCTGACCCCGCGATCCGGCCGCAGACGCGAAAGGTCTGATTCGCCGTCATCGGCGACACGCCGCGATAGCGGAACGTCCGCGGCACGCGTCCGAGCAGCGTGGCCGCGAGATTCATCAGCAGGCTCGCCTGCATGGGTCCATGCACCACGAGGTCGGCATAGCCTTCGACCTGGGTCGCATAGGGTTGATCATAGTGGAAGCGGTGGCCGTTGAAGGTCATCGCCGAGTAGCGGAACAGGAGCGTCGGCGTCGCCGATACGTCCCAGACGAGGTCGTAGGCTGCCGGATCGTCGCGTTCGGGCGCCGCATTCGTCCCTGATTGCGCACCTGCCGCCTCGCGATAGACGATGTCCTGCCGTTCGCGCAGCGCGAGGCCGCGGCCGGTGGCGACCGCGTGGTCGACGGTGACAAAGCACAGGCGCCCGCTTCTGCCCGCCTTGAAGGCGATGTCCCGCACCGTTTCGGTCCGCGTCACCGGATCGCCCGCGCGGAGATCGGCCAGCGTCTCGATCGCGCCACCGGCCCACATCCGCCGCGGCAGCGGCACCGGCGGCAGGAAGCCACCCTTTGCGGCATGGCCGTCCGGTCCCAGGGCCTCGGCCGGCGGCGTCTCCGGCGCGAGGCACCAGTGCAGGGCCGGCGGCGCCACCCCGTCTGGGACGGGCGCCAGATGCGGCGCGAAGGTGGCGCGGAACTCGGCCAGCAGGCGCGGTGTGACGAGGTCCGACGCGTCGCGCGTGCGACCGATCCAGGCGGAGAGATCGGACATGTCAGTACGAGCGCGGCAGGCCGAGGACGTGCTCGGACAGGTAGGCCAGGATCAGGTTCGTGGAGATCGGCGCGACTTGGTAGAGGCGCGTTTCGCGAAACTTGCGCTCGATGTCGTATTCCTCGGCGAAGCCGAAGCCGCCATGAGTCTGGATGCACGCATTGGCCGCCTCGAACGAGGCGTCGGCGGCGAGCATCTTGGCCATGTTGGCTTCGGCGCCGGGGTTTGCGCCGCCCTCGTAGAGCGACAGCGCCTCCCGGACCATCAACTCGGCCGCGCGCATGTTGGCGTAGGCCTTGGCGATCGGAAACTGTACGCCCTGGTTGGCACCGATCGGCCGGCCGAAGACGAAACGTTCGCCCGCGTAGGCTCTGGCCCTGTCGATGAACCACTTGGCGTCGCCGATGCACTCGGCGGCGATGAGGATCCGCTCGGCGTTCATGCCGGACAGGATGTAGCGGAAGCCCTTCCCTTCCTCCCCGATGAGGTTCTGCACGGGCACCCGGAGATTGTCGAAGAAGACCTCGGTGGTGGCGTGGTTCATCATCGTCCGGATCGGCCGGATCGTGAGCCCGTTGCCCTTCGCCTCGCGCATGTCGACGAGGAGCACCGACAAGCCGTCGGTGCGCTTCATGCCTTCGGCCTTCGGCGTCGTCCGGGCGAGAAGCAGCATCAGGTCCGAATGCTCGGCGCGGCTGGTCCAGATCTTCTGGCCGTTGACGACGTAATGGTCGCCCTCCAGGCGCGCCGTGGTCTTCAGGCTGCTCGTATCGGTGCCGGAGGTCGGCTCCGTGACGCCGAAGGCCTGGAGCCGCAGGCGCCCCTCCGCGATCGCCGGAAGGTACTCGGCCTTCTGGGCCTCCGATCCGTGCCGGAGCAGCGTGCCCATCGTGTACATCTGCGCGTGGCAGGCGCCTCCGTTGCAGCCCGCCCGCTGCACCTCCTCGAGGATCGCGGCGGCCGCGGAGAGCGGCAGGCCGGAGCCGCCATACGCCTCGGGAATCAGCACCGACAGGTAGCCGCTCTCGGTCAACGCGTTCACGAACTCCGTCGGGTAGGCCATGTCCCGGTCGAGGGCGCGCCAGTACGGTCCCGGAAAGCCCGCGCAGAGCTTGGCGACCGCCTCGCGGATATCGGTATAGGTCTCCATCGACAGACTCCTCAGGCCGTGCGGCCGCCATCGACGGGGAGATCGACGCCGGTGATGAAGGCCGCCTCGTCGGAGGCGAGGAAAAGGGCGGCCGCGGCGATGTCGCTCGCGTCCGAGAGGCGTCCGAGGGGGATCGTCGCGATGAACCGGTCGCGATTCTCGGGTGTGTCGAGGACGCCCATGAAATGCTCGAGCAGGCCGGTCGCGCCCATGACCGGGCAGAGGGCGTTCACCCGGATCTTCCAGGGCGCGAGTTCGAGGGCGAGGGACTTCGAGGCGAGGCTCGCCGCCCCCTTGGAGGCGTTGTACCACGTCAGCCCCGGCCGCGGCCGCAGCGCCGCCGTCGAGCTGACGTTCAGGATGGCGCCGCCGCCCGCGTCGCGCATCAGCGGCGCGACTTCCCGGACGTAGTGGAAGATCGACTTCACGTTCACCCGGAAGACCCGGTCGAATTCCTCCTCGGTCACCTCCATGAGCGGCTTGTTGCGGTGGGTGGTCCCGGCGTTGTTGACCAGGATGTGCGGCACGCCGAAGCGCTGCCGGGTCTCGGCGACGCTGGCGGCGACGTCGGCGGCGAGGCCCACATCCGCGGCGATGGCCAGGGCCTGGTCACCGATCTCGGCCGCGACCCGTTCTGCCGCCGCCCGGTCGATGTCCACGCAGGCCACCCGCGCGCCTTCGGCGGCGAAGCGCTGGGCGATCCCGGCCCCGAAGCCGCTGCCGGCGCCCGTCACGAGCGCGATCTTGCCGTCGAGCCTCATCGTCTCCTCCCGGGATTTGAGTCTGCCGCCGTATCTAGGGGCTCAGGTCCGCCGCGCGAACTCCGCCCGGATTTGCTCTCCATGCGCGTCGATCGCCGGCACCGGCCCGAGGGCGCGGACTTCACCGTCGATCAGCACCGGCGGCGCGACGATGCGGGCGGTGCCTGCGGGCGTCTCCACCTCCGCGCGGATCAGGGCCGGGTGCGTGGCGAGATCCGCCAGGGTGTTGACGAAGCCGTAGGCGGTGCCGGCGGCCTTCAGCCGGGCGGCGGCCGCGTCGCGGCTCAGCCGCACCAGCGCGGCGCCGATCCGCAGATCGACGGCGGCGCGGTTGGCCACCCGGGCGTTGTTGGACGCGAACCCCTCGGCCCGGGCGAGGTCCGGCTCGTTCAGCACGCCGGTGCAGAAATTGGCCCATTCGCGCTCGTTCTGGATCGAGATCAGCACGAGGCTGCCATCCGCGGTGGGGAAGGCGCCGTAGGGGCAGATCGACGGATGGGCGAGGCCGAGCCGCTGCGGCACCGACCCGGTTCCCTCGAAGTAGAGCAGCGGCACGTTCATCCAGTCGGCGGCGCCGCTGAACAGGCTGACCTCGAGGGCGCAGCCCTGACCGGTAATCCCGCGGGCGATCAACGCTTCGAGGACCGCGGCATGGGCGTCCATCCCGCAGGCGACGTCGCAAACGGAGACGCCGACGCGCCCGGGTCCTGCCGGATGGCCGGTGATGCCGGCAAGCCCGCTCTCCGCCTGGACCAGGAGGTCGTAGGCCTTCATGTCGCTGTAGGCGTTGCCGGCGCCGTAGCCGGAGATGTCGACGGTGATCAGGCGCGGGTAGCTCGCGCGCAGCTCAGCCGATCCGAAGCCGGCGCGGGCTGCCGCCCCGGGGGCGAGGTTCTGCACGAAGACGTCCGCCTGCGCGAGGATCGCGTGCAGGAGGTTCGCGTCCTCGGGATTCTTGATGTCGGCGACGACGCTTTCCTTGCCGCGGTTGAGCCAGACGAAGTAGCTCGCCAGCCCGTTGACCGCCGCATCATAGCCGCGGGCGAAATCGCCCTCGGGCCGCTCGATCTTGATGACCCGCGCGCCGGCATCGGCCAGCCGCGACGTGCAGTAGGGGGCGGCGACCGCCTGCTCGAGGGCCAGGACGGTCAGTCCTCGCAGCGGCAGGTTCTGGCTCATCCGGATCCTTCGGCGTCGCCCGGCCTCCCGGGGCCGGAGCCCAATGAACTGGAACTGCGAAGGACCCCGCCAAGCGGGCCGTGGTGACAAGGCCGCCCGGCCGTCGGCTTCAGAGCGGCTGCCCGGCGAAGCTCAGCGTCTTTGCGATCGGAGCGAAGCACTTTAGATGCGCCACGCGCGCTGACGTCCCGCCGCCCTGGGTTGCTTCGCTCCGCTCGCAAGGTCGGCGATCGGCCTCATTCCGCTGCGCGCAACGCCGGCGGTCCGCGGACCTCCTCCACTGGCACCGTATCGTTGTGGGCGGCATCCACGGTCTCGGGCTTGTCCCGGACGGAGAAGCGGTGCGCCAGCCGGTCGAGGTAGATGTAGATGACCGGCGTGGTGAAGAGCGTCAGGATCTGGCTGACCGCGAGGCCGCCCACCATGGCGTAGCCCAGGGGCTGACGGATCTCGGACCCGGTGCCCGTGGCGAGCATGAGCGGGATGCCGCCGAGCAGGGCCGCCATGGTGGTCATCAGGATCGGGCGGAAGCGCAGCAGGGCTGCCTTCCGGATGGCCACCTCCGGGCTCAGGCCCTCCTCGCGCTCGGCCACGATGGCGAAGTCGACCAGCATGATGCCGTTCTTCTTCACGATGCCGATGAGGAGGATGATGCCGATCAGCGCGATCAGGCTGAAATCGAACCCCGCCCACACCAGCACCGCCAAAGCCCCAACGCCCGCCGAAGGCAGGGTCGACAGGATCGTGATCGGGTGGATGAAGCTCTCGTAGAGGATGCCGAGGATCAGGTAGACCACGAACAGGGCCGCCAGGATCAGGAGCGGCACCGTCGAGAGCGATTGCTGGAAGGCCTGGGCTGTCCCCTGGAAGCCGCTCACCACGGTCGGCGGCACCTGGATGTCCCGCATCGCTTGGCCGATCGCCTCGGTCGCTTGGCCGAGGGCGACGTCGGAGGCGAGGTTGAAGCTGATCGTCACCGCCGGGAACTGGCCCTGGTGGTTCACGGCGAGCGGCGCCACCGGGTCGGTCGTCCAGCGGGCGAAGGCCGCGAGCGGCACCTGGCCGCCGCCGATCGGCGCCTTGATGTAAATCTTGTCGAGGCTGTCGACGCTGCCCTGCAGGGCCGGCAGAACCTCCAGCACGACGTGGTAGCTGTTCAGCTGCGTGAAGTACTGCGCGATCTGGCGCTGGCCGAACGCGTCGTAGAGCGTGTCGTCGATGAGCTGGGGCGTGATGCCGTAGCGGGAGGCGGCGTCGCGGTCGATCGACA
Source organism: Methylobacterium phyllosphaerae (assembly GCA_050632685.1). Classification (GTDB taxonomy): domain Bacteria; phylum Pseudomonadota; class Alphaproteobacteria; order Rhizobiales; family Beijerinckiaceae; genus Methylobacterium; species Methylobacterium phyllosphaerae_A. Next base: position 2,648,007 of record JBOEFT010000001.1, on the reverse strand, counting down.
GCGTCAGCGTCGTGCCCCGGGTCTGCTGGTCGGTGGCGACGTCGCGCAGCTCCGGTAGGGTCTTCATCTTGTCGAGGATGCGGGGCGCCCACGCGTTCAGCTCGGCGAGGTCCGGATCCTGGAGCGTGTACTCGAACTGGGTCCGCGAGGTGCGGCCGCCGGTGCGCACGTCCTGAGTCGCCTGGATGAAGGTCCGGATGCCCTCCACGCGCTCCAGCTTCGGGCGCAGGCGGCCGATCACCTGGAAGGCGTTGGCGTCGCGCTCCTCGCGCGGCTTGAGCGTGATGTACATGCGCCCGGAATTGAGCGCCTGGCCGTTGCCGCCGAGCGACATGCCGACGGTCGCGACCGCCGGATCGGCCTGGACGATGGCGCCGACCTTCTCCTGCAGGGTATTCATCGCCGAGAACGAGATGTCCTGGGACGCCTCGGTGACGCCGATCATGAAGCCGGTGTCCTGCTGCGGGAAGAAGCCCTTCGGTATCGCCACGAACAGGTAGCCGGTCAGCGCCAGCGTGGCGAAGAACACCAGCAGCGTGACGCGGCGGAACCGCAGGGCGACGTCGAGGGCGTCGGCGTAGACCGACAGCAGCCAGTCGAACCCGGCCTCGCTCATGCGGTAGAGGCGCCCATGGCGCTCGGCGTCGTGCGGCTTGAGCAGCCGCGACGCCATCATCGGGGTGAGCGTCAATGAGACAAAGGCCGAGACGGCGATCGTCATCGACAGCACGACGGCGAACTCACGGAACAGCCGGCCGATGATCCCGCCCATCAGCAGGAGCGGGATCAGCACGGCGATCAGCGACACCGAGATCGACACGATGGTGAAGCCGATCTCGCCGGCGCCCTTGAAGGCGGCCTCCATCGGCCGCATGCCTTCCTCGACGTAGCGGCTGATGTTCTCCAGCACCACGATGGCGTCGTCGACCACGAAGCCGACAGAGATGGTGAGAGCCATCAGCGAGAGGTTGTCGAGGGTGTAGCCCGCCATCCACATCAGCGCGCAGGCGCCGAGCAGCGCCAGCGGCACTGTCACGCTCGGGATCACGGTCGCCCAGAAGCTGCGCAGGAAGACGAAGATCACCCCGACGACCAGCGCGATCGTCAGGAGCAGGGTGAACTGGACGTCCTCCACCGAGGCCCGGATGGTCTGCGTCCGGTCGCTCAGGATGCCGACCTTGATGGCGGCCGGGAGCGTGGCGGTGAGGCGCGGCAGCTGGGCCTTGATGCTGTCCACCGTGTCGATGACGTTCGCGCCGGGCTGCTTGAACACCACCAGGAAGATGCCGCGCTTGCCGTTGGTCCAGCCCGCCTGCTTGGTGTCCTCCGGGCCGGCGACCGCGCGGCCGATGTCGCGCACGCGGAGCGGCGCGCCGTCCCGGTAGGCGACGATGACGTCATCCCAATTCTTCGCCGCGGTCAGCTGGTCGTTGGCGTAGATGGTGTAGCTGTGGCTGCCGCCGTCGATGCTGCCCTTCGGGTTGTTCACGGTGGTGAGCGTGAGCTGCGCGCGCACGTCCTCCAGAGACAGACCCTTCGCGACGAGCTTGGCCGGATCGATCTGGACGCGCACGGCCGGCTTCTGCTGGCCGCCGATGAATACCTGGGCGACGCCCGAGATCTGGCTGATCCGCTGGGCGAGCTGCACGTCGACCGCATCGTCCACGTCGATCAGCGGCATGCTGTCGGACGTGGCCGAGAGCAGGAGGATCGGCGAGTCGGCCGGATTGACCTTGCGATAGGTCGGCGGGGTCGGCAGATTCTTCGGAAGTTGTCCGCTGGCGGCGTTGATCGCGGCTTGGATGTCGCTCGCCGCGCCGTCGATGTTGCGGTTGAGGTCGAACTGCACGGTGACCGTCGAGATCCCGAGGGAACTCGTCGAGGTCATCTGCGACACGCCCGGGATCTGCGAGAATTGCCGCTCGAGGGGCTGGGCCACCGAGGAGGCCATCGTCTCCGGGCTCGCGCCGGGGAGCTGCGCGGTCACCTGGATCGTCGGGAAGTCGACCTGCGGCAGCGGCGCGACGCCCAGCAGCGGATAGGCCACCACCCCGAGGAACAGGATGCCGACCATGATCAGCGTGGTCGCCACCGGAAACCGGATGAAGGGCGCGGAGATGCCGCCTTTCACCGTCCGGCCTCGCGCGGAATTGCTCGCGTCATCGCCGCTTCGCTCACCCTTACCGGACCGTCTCCGCCTGCGCGGTGTGCGCGGCGTGCGGGTCACCCACGAGGCTGCCGTCCTGGACCTTGTACTGGCCGGCGACGATCACCCGCTCGCCGGGCTGCAGATCGCCGCTGAGGATCCGGGTCCGCCCGGAATCGGAGCGTCCCGCCTTCAGCGCGCGCTGATGGGCGCGGTTTCCGTCATCCACCGAGAAGACGAACAGACCGTCGGGACCGTGCTGGATGGCATTGTCGGGAACCGTCATGGCGACGGCGACCGTTCCGACCCGCATCTTGGTGGAGACCGACAGGCCCGGCCACAGGGCGTGGTCCTTGTTCTCGTAGACCGCCTTGAGGCGGATCGTGCCGGTCGCCGCATCGACTTGGTTGTTGAACAGGGCAAGCTTGCCGTCCGCGAGCTTCGTCAGCCCGTCCGAACTCCAGGCTTCCACCGGCACGTCGCCGTGATGCAGGGCTGCGGCGATCGCGGGCAGTTGATCCTCCGGCGCCGTGAACACGACGAAGATCGGCTCGACCTGCGTGATCGTCACGATCGGGGTCTGGCCCGCGGCGTTGACGATGTTGCCGATATCGACCTGCCGGAAGCCTGTGACCCCGTCGATCGGCGCCCGCACCGTCGCGTAGCCGAGCTGCGTCGTCGCGTTGTCGATCGCAGCCTGATCGGAGGCGACCTGCGCGGTGAGCTGGGCGACCAGGGCGGTCTGCGTCTCGGTCTGCTGGCGGGACGCGTAGGCGCCCAGGCCGGTATAGCGGACGAGATCCGCCTTGGCGTTGCCGAGATTGGCGGTGTCCTGCTCCTTCTTGGCCTTCGCCTGATCGAGGGCGGCCTGGTAGGGTCGCGGATCGATCTGCACCAGCACGTCGCCCTTATGGACGGTCTGACCCTCCCGGAACGCGACCTTCTGAATCTCGCCGTCGACGCGCGTGCGGACCTGGACGGTGTTGTAGGCCTGCACGGTGCCGAGCCCGTTCGAGACCAGCGCGAACGGCCCCTGTTCCACGCTGCCGAGGGTGACGGGCACGGGCTGCGGCGCGGCCGCCCGGGACTTCACGGCGGGCTGGTTCAGTCGCGTATAGCCGTAGGCGCCGCCGCCGGCAGCCGCGAGCAGCAGCAGGACGAGTCCGACCGCGCGGGAGCGCTTCGGCGGCGGTACCGTCGCGGGTCGATGGCCCGAAGCAGCGCTCCGATCCACGCCACTCTCGTCCGATCGCGACTCGTCGCGATCGTGAACGTCCCCACTCAACATGAGCCGATATCCGCCCGTTGGTTCGACCGATCCGAGCACCCGGATAATTTTGCATTCAATAGCATGCAATCCGCCCGCCGGACATCGTAGCGATTTGCCGGGCGTGCCAATCCTGCACGGCCCGAAGGCGTGCAACCGCCATCCACACAGGTTAGCGTCGGCCAGTCCGGCGCCCCGCGCGGACGGTCAGTGCAGCGCGCGGCGGTACGCGGTGTCCGCCGGGGCTGCGTCAAGGAAAAGGGACCGGAACGGCGCATGGCCTCGACTCTGGAACTGGACGGCCTCAACGAGCTGCGCGATGCCCTGATCGAGGAGCGACAGATCATCGTGGCGTCGGTCCGCAAGCTGCGAGACGCGCGCCGGCAGAAAGGCACCTTCGTGCTGGGCGACGGCGCCGAAGCGGGACCGCGGCTGGTCGCCGTGCAGGAGCAGATCGAGGTGGTGGAATCCATCATCGCCGCGCTGACGCACTCTCAGGCTTGACGCGCCGGGACGTTGGATCTCGCACGAGACCGCGCCAGCGAAGCCTGCCCACCGGAATTGCCACAGTTCGGTGTCCGGGATGTTTCTGAGACATTCGCCGAATTCCTGGAACTCTTAAGTGCGATTACTCCAGCGATTTACGGGTCATCGACCGCAAATGAAGTCGATATATCGACGGATATCAGTTCATGTCCGTACTCAAAATCGACATCGTAGTGTTGAAATTTTAGAAATTTGATCGCGTCGGACAACGCTCAAGCCTGCGCTGCGGCCAAGCCGGTGAAAGCTGGGCGGCGTCCCAGTTCAAGAGCCGGCAACTGTTTTGTCGAAGCATGACGATCGGGACGGGTTGTAGCGGAGCTGCACAATTTTCGGGCTGGACCGGCGCGAGAAAGGTCTATGAGCGCACCGCAATTCAGGGCGCGGGACTTCGAACATGGACGCCTTCGATCATACCGAGACGGCGCGCGATGCCGACATCACTGTCGACACGCATCGTGAAGCTGAGCTTCTGGCGCTCTGGCGCGCCCTCGACGCGGACAGGAGCGCCCGGGATGAGCGAACCGCCCGCCTGCGCGCCATGCGGCTGATCGGCGGCGACGACGGGTCGGACTGATCAACCGTCCGTGCCGTCGTTCGACATTCGACTCGCCAGCGCGAATCCCACGGCCATGGCCATCGCCTCGGCTTGCGCGATCAAGGTCGGTTCGCCCGCGTCGCGCGCCGCCTGAAGCAGTGCGATCGCATGCCGGCCGAGCCGAACGTCCACATCGGTGTCGCCGACAGGATGGGGATCGGGAATGGGCCGGTCCTGGCCTCGGTCAGTCATTGACGTGCCTTGGTTTCGAAGCGGTGCGCATCGCCTTGAATGGCGTCGAGGCCGCGATCCAGGAGTGCGTGTCGGCGACGTCGCCGAAGACGCGCATGACGGCGCTCACCGAACGGTGGATCTCGTCGGCACCGATCCCTTCCAGACCGTGGCTCGCCGAGGCGTCGGACAGGAACGTGACCTCCTGACCGCGATGGAAGCCGTCCACCGCCGTCGCGAGGCAGGACGATTCCCCGGCGAAGCCCGCGATGACCAGCGGCGGGCATCCCCGCTCCATCGCGTCGGCGAAGGCGGGGCTGGCGTAGCAGGAGGGCCGGTCCCGGTCGAAGATCATGTCGCAGCCGTGCGGCTCGAAGCCTTCGATCCACCGGGCGAAGCGGCTGCCCGCCTGGAAGAGCGGCGCACCGACCCAGCGGACATAGGCCACCGGCATGCCGCTCCCGCGGGCATGGTCGAGCGCCCGCCGGCAATTGTGGAGGGCCGGCGCGATCCCCGACAGGGCGAGGGGCCGCCCCGCGATCTCGTATTCCTGCTGCATGTCGACCAGCACCAGAACCGGGACGCTGCGGGGCTGGCGATACAAGGCCGGGTTGATCGCCCGTGTCATTGCGCGGCGGCCTTCCGATCGGCGGAGGGACGGGTCACCGCGCGGCCGCGCGACCGGTCGAGGGCGCCCGCCCGGTGCCAGCGGCCCTCGGGGCGGATGATGACGTAGGGGTCGACCCCAAGGCCGATGGCCTGCGGGTGCGGCTCCGCCTCCATCAGCATCTCGACGTAGTCGAAATCCGAAAACACCAACTCCTGGGCGCCGTCGAAGACGCGGAAGCCGAAGCGGCTCCAGAAACCGACCAGACGCTTCTGGGCGTGGCCGTAGAGTCGGCGGTAGCCCTTCACCCGCGCCAGTTCGATCCCGGCCCGGACCAGCGCGAAGGCCATGCGCGTGTTGCGGTATTCGGCCCGGACCGCAAGACGCTCGATCTTGGCGAAATCGGCGAAGAATCGGATGCGCAGGCAGCCCGCCGGCTCGTCCCCGACATAGCCGATCAGGTGCGTCGCCGAGAGGTCGTTGCCGTCGAACTCCTCCTCGTAGGGGCAGGCCTGCTCCGCCATGTAGACCGCGGCGCGCAGGGCGATGACGCGGGACAGATCCTCCAGACTCCGGGCGACCGCGACGCTGGTGCCGGTCCGGCCGGGTGCGTGGCTGTCGTAAGAGGGCGACGGTTCGGGCTTCGGATCGCGGGCGAAGTGATACAGCCCGCCGCGCGCGGTGCCCTGCTCCGCGAAGCCGAGCGACCTCAGGAGATCCGCGCCCTCAGGGGTGGCCGCGCGGGCGTAGAAATCCACGCCGCGATAGGTCGGGCTCGACAGCCGGTCGAAAACGAGGCCGACGCCACCGGATAGCCGTCGCCGCGCGTAGACGGCCCAGACGTAGATCCCGGCCGGACGTTCGTGCTGCCCGGCCAGCATCGCCGTCGGCGGATCCGACGCGTCGAGCGTTCCCTTCTTGAGCGCGGCCAGACCGTCGGCGTTCAGCATCAGGCAGGCGACGAAGCCTTCGCCCCGCGGATCGGCGGCATCGAACCTGTGGCGCTGTGCGATCGCCAGAACGCTGTCGGGATTGACCGACATCACCCGCTGGACGGTGCGGATCGGGGCGAGATCCGGCAGGTCGGCCCGGGCGGCCTCGATCAGGCGCGCCAGATCGTCCGGCGTCGGCATGAAGGTGACGAGATGACGAGCGATGCGGTCGACGCGCAGCGCGCTCAGTTCATGCCGTGGGGCCAAAGAGACTGAATCTGTACCGAACTGATCAGCATCCCTGGCAACGAACTGTGCGCGAGCCATGTGCAGCGTCATGGGATGACCTGTCATTCGGTTGCGGATTGACGGTCCTGCACTTCGCATCTAGCGCTGCGGTTGTATGTGCAAAATTTGGAACAGGGGCGTTCCGCATATGGAACAGCGGGAGGCGAGCCGGGAGCTGATGCCCGACTGGGAGAGCATCCGGGTCTTCCTGACGCTCCAGCGCTCCGGCAGCTTCCGGTCGGCGGCCGCCAAACTCGGCCTGTCGGTGAATTCGGTTCGCCGGCGGATCGGTGACCTCGAGGTTCTGATCGGTGCGCCTCTACTCACCCGCCACGTGGACGGTATCCGTCTGACTGCCGAAGGCCACGTGATCCTCGAGGCCGCGACCCGCATGGAATCGGCGGCCTTCAGCTTGGTCCGCTCGGGGGACGTTGCCCCCTTCGCCGAGGCCGGCGAGGTCCGGATCGCCGTGACGGAGGGGCTCGGCGCCTTCTGGCTGGCTCCGCGGCTCGTGGAATTCCAGAAGGCCAACCCGCGTCTCACGGTCGACCTCCGCTGCGCGATGGAATCCGCCGATGTCCTGCGCATGGAAGCCGACGTCGCCATCCAGCTCACGCGACCGACCAGCCCAGACCTGCGGATGGTCAAGCTCGGCCGGATCCACATGATGCCCTACGCCGCGCGGAGCTACGAAGAGACCTACGGGCTTCCGAGCCGTCCGGACGATCTCGAGCGCCACAGAATCGTGGTCCAGGACGGCGGCCAGACCATGCGGCTCGAAGAGTATGCGAAGACGGTCCCCGGCTTTCCCGCGACGGTTCCGATCACGCTGAAGGTAAACGTCAGCAGCGCCTATTACTGGGCGATCGCCAAGGGCGCCGGCATCGGCCTGCTTCCGACCTACGCCAGCGCCATTGGAGCCCAGGTGGTCCCGGTGGACAATCTCGGCCGTTTCAGCGTCGACATCTGGCTGACTTATCACCCGGATGCGGAGCGGATCGGCCGCGTCCGGCGAACGATCGATTGGCTGCGGTCTTCCTTCGATCCGAAGCGCTACCCGTGGTTCCGGGACGAGTTCATCCATCCCCGCGATCTGCCGGCGACCATCAAGGGCGCGCCCCTGCCCGACCTGTTCGCAGGGTTCATCGCCATGCCCTCCTGACGCAGCGACCGGCGACCGGGATCCGCGCTGGTCCGTGTCCTGCAGGGCGCGCGCTGTCCCTTGACCGCGCCGCGCGCATGATCCTTGCTCCGGCCGCCGCGACGACGAGGTTGCCCGTGCTGCTGACGCCCCGAGAGAAGGACAAGCTGCTGATCGCCATGGCGGCGCAGGTGGCGCGCAATCGCCTCGCCCGCGGCGTGAAGCTCAATCATCCGGAAGCGGTGGCGCTGATCACCGATTTCGTCGTCGAGGGCGCCCGGGACGGGCGCTCCGTGGCGGACCTGATGCAGGCCGGCGCCACCGTCCTCACGGCCGATCAGGTGATGGAGGGCGTGCCGGAGATAATCCACGACATCCAGGTCGAGGCGACCTTCCCGGACGGCACGAAGCTCGTCACCGTCCACCATCCGATCCGCGGTGCGGCGTCAACCGATGTCCCCGGCGCGGTGACGACAGGCCCGGGCGAGATCGTCTTCAACGTCGGCGCCGAGCGGACCGTGATCGAGGTCGCCAACACGGGTGACCGGCCGATCCAGGTCGGCTCGCACTATCATTTCTACGAGGTGAATCCGGGCCTCGTCTTCGCGCGCGAGCAGGCCCGCGGCAAGCGGCTCGATATCGCGCCGGGCACCGCCGTGCGCTTCGAGCCGGGCTCGACGCGGGAGGTGGCGCTGGTGCCGCTCTCCGGCGGACGTACGGTCTACGGCTTCCGCGGCGACGTGATGGGCAGGCTCTGACCATGGCCAACACCCCGAAGCCCGCGAGCCTCTCCCGATCGGCCTATGCTGACATGTTCGGGCCGACCGTCGGAGACCGCATCCGCCTCGCCGATACCAGCCTGGAGATCACGGTCGAGCGCGACTTCACCACCTACGGCGAGGAGGTGAAGTTCGGCGGCGGCAAGGTCATCCGCGACGGCATGGGCCAGAGCCAGGTCACGAATGCAGGCGGCGCCGTCGACACGGTGATCACAAACGCCGTGGTGCTCGACCATTGGGGCATCGTGAAATGCGATGTCGGCATCGTCCGCGGCCGGATCTTCAAACTTGGCAAGGCTGGCAACCCGGACGTGCAGCCCGGCGTCGACATCGTGGTCGGACCCGGCACGGAGGTCATCGCCGGCGAGGGCAAGATCCTGACGGCCGGTGGCTTCGACAGCCACATCCACTTCATCTGCCCCCAGCAGATCGAGGAGGCGCTGTGCTCCGGCGTCACCACGATGCTCGGCGGCGGCACCGGGCCGGCACACGGCACCTTCGCCACCACCTGCACCCCTGGCCCCTGGCACATCGCCCGGATGATCGAGGCGGCGGACGCGTTCCCGATGAACCTCGCCTTCGCGGGCAAGGGCAACGCGTCCCGGCCCGAGAGCCTCGTCGAGATGGTGCGGGCCGGCGCCTGCGCGCTCAAGCTCCACGAGGATTGGGGCACCACGCCCGCGGCGATCGACACGTGCCTGTCGGTGGCGGACGCCCACGACATCCAGGTCATGATCCACACCGACACGCTCAACGAATCGGGCTTCGTCGAGGATACGATCTCGGCCTTCAAGGGCCGGACGATCCATGCCTTCCACACGGAAGGCGCCGGGGGCGGCCATGCGCCCGACATCATCAAGGTGGCCGGGCTTCCGAACGTTCTCCCGTCCTCGACCAACCCGACCCGGCCCTACACGAAGAACACCATCGACGAGCATCTCGACATGCTCATGGTCTGCCATCACCTCGACCCGTCGATCCCCGAAGATCTCGCCTTCGCGGAGAGCCGGATCCGGCGCGAGACGATCGCGGCCGAGGATATCCTGCACGATATCGGTGCGCTCTCGATGATGTCCTCGGACAGCCAGGCCATGGGCCGGGTCGGCGAGGTCGTGATCCGAACGTGGCAGACCGCCGACAAGATGAAGCGCCAGCGGGGCGCCCTGCCGGGGGACGCGTCCGGCACCGACAACCTGCGGGCGCGCCGTTACGTCGCCAAGTACACGATCAACCCGGCCATCGCGCACGGCATCGCGAAGCACATCGGCTCGGTGGAGCCGGGCAAGCTCGCCGACCTCGTGCTCTGGACGCCGGCCTTCTTCGGGGTGAAGCCCGACCTCGTGCTGAAGGGCGGCAGCATCGCGGCCGCGCCGATGGGCGACCCGAATGCCTCGATTCCGACGCCGCAGCCGGTGCATTACCGGCCGATGTTCGGCGCCTATGGACGGGCACCCTTCGCAACCGCCCTCACCTTCGTCTCCAAGGCCGCGGTCGAAGACGGCCTGCGGGAGCGGCTCGGCGTCCAGAAGGAGCTGGTCGCGGTGGAGAACGTGCGCGGCGGCATCTCGAAGAAGAGCATGATCCTCAACGACGCCACGCCGGTGATCGAGGTCGATCCCGAGACCTACGACGTGCGCGCCGACGGCGAGCTGCTGGTCTGCGAGCCCGCCGAGGTGCTGCCCATGGCGCAGCGCTACTTCCTGTTCTGAGCGCAGAGACCGATGATCCGCGCCACCCGCATCCTCCGCCGCGACGCCCTCTCGGGCGGCGAGATCGTCGATCGCGTCGTCCTCGATCACGGTGACCGCCATCGCCGCCGCGTCGCCATGCGGGGCGCTGGGGGCTGGGCTTCCTGCTCGACCTTCCGGAGCCGACCGTGCTGGAAGACGGCGATGCCCTGATCCTGCAGGACGGCCGCCTCGTCTGGGTCGAGGCGGCGCAAGAGCGCCTTCTCGAGGTCCGGGCCTCGAGCGATCACGCCCTCAAGCGCCTGATCTGGCATATCGGCAACCGGCACATCCCGGCCGAGATCGGCCCGGAGGCCGTCTGGATCGCTTACGACCACGTTCTCGCCGAGATGGTGCGGGGCTCGGCGGCACGGCCGAGCCGGTGGAGCGCCCCTTCCGGCCCGAGGGCGGGGCGTATTCCGGCGACCACGGACACGACCACGCGCATGACGGCCATCGCCATCACCACCATGCCGCCGGCTGACGCCCTGGAGGCGCTCCGCCTGATGGCATGGCTGTCGCCGGGCTATCCGGTCGGCGCCTACGCATACTCGCACGGACTCGAATGGGCCGTGGAGGCGGGTGATGTGCGCGACGAAGCGAGCCTGACGGATTGGATCACGGATGTCTGCGTGCGCGGCGCCCTGCGCAACGACCTGATCCTGGCGGCCCACGCGCATCGGGCGGCGCTGTCACCGAAGACCGACGCGATCATCGATCTCAACGACCTCGCCCTGGCTCTGGCCCCCTCGCGCGAACTGCACCTGGAGACGAGCCAGCAGGGTCGGAGCTTCCTCGACGCGACCCGTGGCGCGTGGCCCTGCGCCGCCCTCGCCGCGCTGGCGGAGCACCTGCCGGGTCCGGTCGCCTATCCGGTCGCGGTCGGCCTCGCGGCCGGCGCCCACCGCATGGCGCCGGAGCCCTTGCTCGCCGCCTACGGCCTCGCCTTCCTCCAGAACCTCGTTTCGGCGGCCCTCCGGGCGGCACCCGTGGGCCAGGCCGCCGGCACGCGGGTCGTCGCCGCCCTCACCCCGTGCCTTGCCGGGCTCGCCGCGGCGGCGGCCGAGGCGGAACTCGATGCCCTCGGTGCCGCCACCTTCCGCCTGGATCTCGGCTCTTTCCGCCACGAGACCCAGTATTCCCGCATCTTCCGATCCTGAGCTCGCAGCATGACCTCCACGAACGGCCCTCTCCGCGTCGGCATCGGCGGACCTGTCGGTTCCGGTAAGACCGCCCTGATGGAGCAGCTCTGCAAGCGCTTCCGCGATCGCTACGAGATCTGCGCGATCACCAACGACATCTACACGAAGGAGGACGCGCGGATCCTCACGGTCGCGGGCGCCCTGCCGGAGGACCGCATCCTCGGAGTCGAGACGGGTGGCTGCCCCCATACCGCGATCCGCGAGGACGCCTCGATCAACCTCGCCGCCGTGGCCGAGATGAACCGGCGCTTTCCGAAGCTCGACCTCGTGCTGATTGAATCCGGCGGCGACAATCTCGCGGCGACGTTCTCGCCGGAACTCGCCGATCTCACGCTTTACGTCATTGACGTCGCCGGGGGCGAGAAGATCCCCCGCAAGGGCGGTCCGGGCATCACACGGTCCGACCTGCTGATCGTCAACAAGACCGACCTCGCCCCGCTGGTCGGCGCGGACCTGTCGGTGATGGAATCCGATACGCAGCGGATGCGCGGCACGCGTCCCTACGTCTTCGCCTCCCTGCGCGAGGGTGCGGGCGCGGACGCGGTCGCGCGCTTCGTGGAGGAGGCGGGCGGCCTGGGGCGCTGAGCCTATGAGCCATTGGGACCCACCGGCACGCCACGTTTTCTCCTAGCGCCCGGCCTCGGCGGAACGCGCGCGGACCGATCGCGTCTTCGACACCCCCATGAGTGCGTCCAGGCGGCTCATCCGCGCATTGAAATCGTTCATGACGTTCTGGCGCGCCTTGATCGCAGCGTTCGGCTGCGCTCCGGGCGGGGCATGACGGGCACGGGCCTCGGCCTCGACAGCCGGAACGGCGAGGAGGGCGGCCAGCGTCGCGATCGTGAGAGTGCGGGTCATGTCGTGAGATCCCTCGGGCCGCCGTGTCGAACGACGGGACCACTCACGAGATTATGCGCGCCCGAAGCGTAGCCGCGTGCGCGAGCGCACAGCACGCAGAAGTGATCCAGACGCGCGAAACGTGGGCTACGTGGCGTTGACAGGGGAGATCGACTGATCCAACCCGCGGTATCGGGGCCTTCTGAACGGTATCGCGCATGCGAAATCTGCGGTGGCTCGCCACCCTGCCCTTCCTGGGCATCCTGATCGGCCCCTTTTTCCTCAACCGGGTCGAGCCCTTCGTCCTCGGGCTTCCGCTGCTGCTCGCCTGGCTCGTGTTCTGCGTGATCGGCACGTCGGCCGTGATGGGACTGATCTACCTGACCGACCCCCAGAATCGCACGCCGGAGGATCCGCGATGAGCATCGCACTCCTCATCGTGGCGGCCGGCTTCGCGCTGGCGATCGGGCTCGGGCTCTATGCGCGGATGGGCCGCGAGATGGGCCTTGAGCAATGGACGGTCGGCGGCCGTGGCTTCGGGACCGTCTTGGTCTTCCTGCTGATGGCCGGCGAGATCTACACGACCTTCACGTTCCTCGGCGGCTCGGGCATCGCCTACGGCAAGGGCGGCCCGGCCTACTACATCCTCTGCTACCTGACCCTCGCCTACGTCACCTCCTACTGGCTGCTGCCGCCGGTCTGGCGCTACGCCAAGCAGAACGGGCTCTACACCCAGCCCGATTTCTTCGCGCGCAAGTACGGCAGCCAGGCCCTGGGCATGCTCGTGGCCCTGGTGGGGATCGTGGCGCTCGTTCCGTACCTCGTGCTCCAGTTCAAGGGCTTGGGGATCATCGTCTCGACGGCGTCCTACGGGGCGATCTCGTCGACTGCCGCGGTCTGGATCGGCGCGGCCGCCCTGACGGCCTACGTGGTGGTCTCCGGGGTACACGGCTCGGCCTGGACGGCCGTGATCAAGGACACCAGCATCCTCTTCGTGGTGGTCTTCCTCGGGATCTACCTGCCGGTGCACTATTACGGCGGCTACGAGGGCCTGTTCCGGGCGATCGAGGACGCAAAGCCCGGCTTCCTCGCCCTGCCCGATCGCGGCCAGAGTGCGACGTGGTTCACCACCACGGTCCTGCTCACCGCGTTGGGCGGCTACATGTGGCCGCACACCTTCGCGTCGCTCTACACGGCGCGCGAGCCCGGCGCGTTCCGGCGCAACGCCGTGATCCTGCCGATTTACCAGCTGATCAACCTGTTCGTCTTCGTGATCGGCTTCACCGCCGTGATGCAGGTGCCCGGCCTCACCGGCCCGGACGTCGACCTGTCGCTGTTCAAGCTCTCGCTGGCGACCTTCCCGCCCTGGGTGATCGGTCTCATCGGCGCCACCGGCGTGCTCACCGCCCTCGTCCCGGGCTCGATGATCCTGATCGCCGGCGTGACGCTGGTGGCCAACAACCTCGTCCGCCCCCTCCGCCCCGGCATGGACGACGCCGCCACGGCGCGCCTGTGCAAGATCCTGGTGCCGGTTCTCGCGGTGGTCTGCGTCGGTTTCACCCTGTCGGGGGCGACACGATCGTGCAGCTCCTGCTGATGGGCTACAATTTCGTCACTCAGCTCTTCCCGTGCTTCATCACCAGCTTGATGCGCCGCAACCCGCTCGACCGCCGTGCCGCGATGGCCGGCATCGTCGCCGGCGTCTCCACGGTGGCGGCAACCGTCCTGAGCGGGTTCAGCCTGTCCAAGCTCGCGTTCCTGGGGCCGCTTCAGGATGTGAATGTCGGCATCGTCGCGCTGGTCGTGAACATCATCGTCACGGTCGCCGTGGCGCAGCTCACGCGCGAGGGGACGACCGCCGCGCAAGCGGCCGAGTGACGACACGCATCAGGCCTGCGCCCGCCTTGCCGTGAGCCAGGAGGCGAGCAGGACCGCGGCGCTGACCAGCCCGACGAGGAGGGTCGAGGCCGCGTTGATCTCCGGATTCACCCCGAGGCGGACCTGGCTGTAGAGCCGCATCGGGAGCGTGGTCGCGCCGGGTCCGGAGACGAAGCTCGCGATGACGAGGTCGTCGAGCGACAAGGTGAAGGCCAGGAGCGCGCCGGCCGCGAGAGCAGGAGCCAGGAGCGGCAGGGTCACGGTCATGAGCACGCGCGCGGGCGTCGCGCCGAGATCGGCAGCGGCTTCCTCCAGCGACCGATCGAGGCCGCGCAGGCGCGCCGCGACCACCACGGCCACGAAACCCGTGCAGAACGTCGTATGGGCGATGACGATCGTGAGGAGGCCCCGGTCCAGCCCGATCCCGATGAACATCAGCAGGAGCGAGAGGCCGATCATCACCTCCGGCATGACGATCGGTCCGAACACCAGCCCGGTGAAGAGGGCGCGTCCGCTAAACCGCCTCTGCCGCTCCAGGACCAGGGCCGCCAGGGTGCCGAGGACCGTGGCCAGCAGGCTCGCGAGGAGCGCGATCTTCAACGAGACCCAGGCGGCCGCGAGCAGGGTCGCGTCGGACATCAGCACGCCGTACCAGCGGGTCGAGAAGCCGCCCCAGACCGTCACCAGGGGCGACGCGTTGAACGAGTAGACGATCAGCACCACGATCGGCGCGTAGAGGAAGGCGAGGCCGGCCGCGAGGGCGGTGCGGGTCACCCAGGTCACGGGGCATCTCCCTCACCGGCGCGCAGGCTGTCCCGGAACAGGACCACCGGGCCGATGACGATGGCGAGGATGAGAACCGCCACGGCAGAGGCCAGGGGCCAATCGCGGTTCGAGAAGAACTCGGCCCACAGCACGCGTCCGAGCATCAGGGTCTCGGAGCCGCCGAGCAGGTCCGGGATCACGAACTCGCCGACCATCGGGATGAAGCAGAGGCCGGCACCGGCCGCGATCCCGGGCAGGCTCAGTGGCAGGGTCACGCTCCAGAACACCCGGGCCGGCGAGGCCCCAAGATCCGCGGCGGCCTCCCGCAGGGTCGGATCGAGACGGTTCATCACCGCGTAGAGCGGCAGGACCATGAACGGCAGATAGGCGTAGACCAGCCCGATGATCACCGCGGCGTCGGTATTCAGGATCGTCAGTGGCGCATCGATCAGCCCGAGCCGGGTCAGCACGAGGTTGAGCAGACCTTCCGGTTTGAGGATCGCGATCCAGGCGTAGATCCGGATCAGGAAACTCGTCCAGAACGGCACGACCACCAGCGCCACGAGGATCGGCTGCCAGCGAGGCGGCGTCCGGGCCAGGGCGTAGGCCAAAGGTGTCCCGAGGGCGACGAGGATCAGGCTGGCCAGGGCCGCGTAGGTCAGCGAGCCGAGGGCGGCGTCGCGGTAGAGGGGTCGGCGTAGAGCGTCCGGTAATTGTCGAAGTTGAGCGCTTCGAGAAAGGTCGACCAGCCGTCGAGACCCGCATGCCAATCGAGCACCGGCAGATAGGGCGGGATCGCTGTCGCCGGCTCCGACAGGCTGATCTTGAGGGTGATGGCGAAGGGCAGGAGGAAGAAGGCTGCCAGCCAGAGGAAGGGTGGCAATCGCACCAGCCGATCGAACAGCCTCATGGATCTCCGGCCGCTCATGGGCGGGCGGCCTGCGCGCATCGGGCCGAGCCCGCACGAGAATCCGCGTCGGTCTGAGCCGGATTCATGCCGGCAGGATCACGGCGGCCCCGGGCGCGAAACCGGCGTGCGACGCCGATCCGGCCGCGGCTTCGGTCTCCGCCGGTCGCCCGCTCGCCCGCAACAGGGTGCCGTCGGGCAGGCGCAGCGTGCGGCGCACGCGATCTCCGAGAAACACGGAATCGGCGATCACCACGGGCAACCCCTCCGCGCCGAGGACGAGATCCTCCGGCCGCACGGCCACCACCACGGCGGCCCCCGTCGCCAGCGAAGCCGGCGCAATGCCCAGAACGGTGCCGTATGCGGTCTCGACGACGCGGGTTCCGTCGGGTGTTTCGGCTGCGAGGCGACCGGGGATGAGGTTCACGTCGCCGAGCAGCCCGGCCACGAAGCGGCTCGCCGGGCGCCGGTAGAGTTCCGCCGGCGGCCCGACCTGGACCAGGCGTCCCCCATCCATGACGCCGATGCGGTCGGCGAGCATCATCGCCTCCTCGGGATCGTGGGTGACGACAATGAAGGCGGTGCCGAGCCGCCGCTGGACCGCACGCAATTCGCCCTGTGTCTCCTCGCGCAGGCCGCGATCCAGGGCGCCGAGCGGCTCGTCGAGCAGCAGCAGCCTCGGCTCCCGGGCCAGGGCGCGGGCTAGGGCGACCCGCTGCCGCTGACCACCCGACAGCGTGTCGGGCCGACGGTCGCCGAATCCGTCGAGGCGCACGAGCCTGAGCAGGTCCGCCACCCGATCAGACATCGCGGCGCGGCCGAGTCCCTTGAGGCCATAGCCGATATTGCCGGCCACGCTCATGTGCGGGAACAGGGCGTAGGACTGGAACATCATGTTAACCGGCCGCCGGTGCGGCGGCAGCCCCGTCAGGTCCTGCTCGCCCAGCAGGATCCGTCCCGCGGTCGGCGTCTCGAACCCCGCGATCATGCGCAGGAGGGTGCTCTTCCCGCAGCCCGACGGTCCGAGCAGGCAGAAGAATTCCCCAGGCTGTAGATCGAGGGTCACCGCCTCGACGGCGCGGTGCGTGCCGAAGCGTTTGGTCAGCTCCTCGATCCGCAGGCGCGGCGCCGGCAGGCCGGACAACGGATCAGGAATCCTCGCGCAGCGCCTCGGCCACGCGCGCTTCGAGGAGGTCCGGACGGCGCAGGACCAGGGCGCCGCGGGTGCGGTCGACCAGACCCTCGGCGGCCATCGCGGTGAATTCCCGGGTCACCTGCTCGCGGCGGCAGCCGATCCGGGCGGCGAGGACGTGGTGGTACGGCGGCGGCGACACCACCCGCTCGCCCCCGGCGCCCGACCTCGGTACGGACAAGCGCAGCAGCTCGGCATAGAGCCGGTGCTTGAGGTCGAGCAGGGCGTGTTCCATGAGCCGCGTGTTCAGCTCGCGCACGCGCTTGGCGAGGAGCCGGAACAGCCGGTCGGCGATCGCCTCGGAGGCGAACACGATCTGGCGGAACACCGCGGCCGGCACCACGCAGACTTCGCCGCGGGTGAGCGCGGTGACGTTGGCCGAGCGGCCGATCCCGTCGATCGCGGCGAGCTCCCCGAAGAAGGCACCGCCCCGCATCTCGCCGAGGATCACCTCCTTGCCGGACTGCGTCCGGTTCAGGATGCGGACCTCACCGGAGGCGATGAAGTACACATCTGTCGAGATATCGTCGAAGTCGACGAGGACTTCGTTCTCGTCGAAGCGGCGCCAGTGACAGCGGGATTCGTAGGTGGTGAGCTCGATGCCCGGATCCTTGAAGAAGGGTATCGTCCCCAACCGCGCCATCGATCGTGTTCCCTCAACTCCGGCCTCCGTCCCTGCCCTGACGGGGGCCGACCAGCAGATCTGGGGACGGGAGCAACCCGCACAGTGAAACCGCGCCCCGCCGGGGCGGTGCTGGATCGATCGGGCGACGGTAATCGTGACGGTCGCGGGCTGGGCGGTCAAGCCGCGAGCCGATGAACAGGAGTTTATTAGCGTGCGTTGGCTACGAGGGCTAAATTCCTCGCCCGCCGTGGCGGGCAGTTGTGATGCACCAAGACGTTCCTTTCCTGCGTTCCACCTCCAGCACGGCACCCCGTCAGCAGGCGACGGTGTCGTGCGCGTTCGAGCGGTCCGGCCGAAGCCTGCATTCCGGGCGGCATGCGACCGTCCGTGTCAGCCCGGCACCGGCCGGCCATGGCGTCGTCTTTCGCCGTCGTCTCAAGGACGGCCGCACCGTCGACGTGCCGGCACAGTGGCGATACCGCGAGCCGCAACCGCTCTCCTCGGCGATCCGGCGCGAGGGGGTCCTCGTCCGCACCATCGAGCACCTGTTGGCATCGCTCAGCGCGCTGCGGATCGACAACGTTCTGGTCGAGATCGATGCGGACGAACTGCCGATCTTCGACGGCAGCGCGACGCCCTGGTGTGAGGCGATCCGCGCGGCGGGTCGGAGCAAGCAGGCCACGCCCTGCCGGGTGATCCGCGTGGCCCGCACCGTGGCGGTCGAGAACGGGCGGCGTCGGCTCCAGATCGAGCCGGGCCGGGGCCTGCACATCACCGGCCACGTCGCGCTCGCCCACTTCGGATCGATCGACTGGTCGGGCGCGATCACGCCGGAGAGCTTCGAGCGCGAGATCGCGCCGGCGCGCAGTTTCGGCCGCTACGTGCGTGCCATGGCCGGTCGCGCCTATGGCTACCTTTTGGGAAATGACTTCCTTCAGGGCGTGTCGCCGCGCTCGGCGGCGCTGCTCGTGCGGGGGCGCGTGCTCGGCGGAATGCGTGTTCCCGGCGAACCGGTCCGGCACCGGATTCTCGACCTCGTCGGCGATCTCGCCCTGGCGGGTCATCCGATCGAGGGACACGTCGCGGCACTCCACACCGGCCACGAACTCAATCACGCCCTCGTCGCGGCCCTGATGCGAGACCCGTCGGCCTGGGAACTCGTTTGACCGCTCGCCGTCCCGCCTGCGGTCTCAGGCGGAGGCCCGACGGGGCGTGTCGCAGGCGTCCGCGACCGCGCCGAACGCGCGGACCAGATCCATGTCGAGTCGCGAGTCCATCTGCGCGAGGATCGCGTAGGCTTCGCTGGCCGACTTCGGGGCCTTGTAGGGGCGTGCCTCGATCAGCGCGGCGTAGATGTCGCAGATGGTGATGAGGCGCACGAGATCGGGGATCTCCGCGCCGCGCAAGCCATCCGGATAACCCGAGCCGTCCAGATACTCGTGGTGCGAGCGGACGACCGACAGGGTCAACGCATCGTAATCGCCTGTCAGGAGCATCGCGTGACCGAGTGCCGGGTGGCGATCCATCTCGCGCCGCTCCTCCGGGGTCAGGGGGGCCGGCTTGTTCAGGATGGCGAGGGAGATCTTGGCCTTGCCGATGTCGTGGAGCAAAGCGCCTTTGACCAGATACCGGGAATCGGCCTCGTTGAGACGCAAGGCCCGGGCGAATTCGGCCGCGAGGCCGGCCACGCTGAGACAATGGCGGTGGGTGACGTCGTCGAAGCTCGCGACCACCGCGAGCCAATCGCGCACCTTCGCCTCGCGGATCGCCTGATTCACGAGGTTGGCACCTGACTCCACGATGGCCAGCGGGGGGCCGCATCGGCCCGGAAGATGGCGGCGAAGGCCGAGCGGGCTTCCGAGACGTGTTGCTGCCAAGGTCCTGCCGGTCGCTTGACAGGCGCGCCGCCGGTCAGGGCGGCGACGGCGTTCAGGAGCATCGCGCTCGCCGCGGAGGCCGGCATGACGCGGGTCGCGCCAAGGGCGGTCGCCTGGATCTCGCCCCGCCCGAGATTGCCGTGGATGAGGGCGAGGAACGGCGTTGTGGGTCCGCGCGCGACGGACAGGGCCTGTCGGAGGCGCCGAACGGATTCGGACGTCAGCGCGCTGACGTCGCTGATGATCAACGCGGCCCCGGCGGGCGGAGGAAGGTCGCCGTAGAGGTCGTGGACCGCAACGGAACCGCCGGCGCCGAGATGGCGTGCGAGGCGCTCGCCGCGGCCGATCTCGTCGGTCAAGATCAGGGTCTGGCCCACCATCTCCCTCCGCCGTTCGACCCCATCTCGAGCCCCCGACGTCTCGGCGGCCAACCGTGATAGGACCGATGATCAGCTAATCATCCGCTAGATGCACAGCACCTGCAGCTTGTTTGACGCCTTTCCGTTAAAAATTCAGCTGTCGTTGCAGATCTCGTTGCGATGTAACGCGCTCGGATCGAGCGGGACGCACGCCCGGGATCGGCCTTGCCTCGCGGCGTCCGGACGGCCAGAAGGCCGCCATGCTGCGCGTCAACGACCTCACCTATCGCATCGGCGACCGCCTGATTCTCGACTCCGCGAGCTTCACGATCCCGGAGGGCGCCCGCGTGGGGCTCGTCGGACGCAACGGCGCCGGTAAGACCACCCTGTTCAAGGCGATCCTCGGCGACCTGCCGGTCGATGCGAAGTCCGTTTCGCTGCCCAAGGGCATGCGGATCGGCGCCGTCGCCCAGGAAGCCCCCGCGGGACCGGAGACGCTGCACGCCGTGGTGCTCGCCGCAGACACCGAGCGCGCTCGCCTGATGGCGGAGGCCGAGCACGCGGACGGCTTGCGCCGGGCCGAGATCGAGACCCGGCTCGTGGATATCGGCGCGCATTCGGCGCCCGCCCGCGCCGCCGCGATCCTGCACGGCCTGGGCTTCGATGCCGCGGCCCAGGGGAGACCGTGCGCGGACTTCTCGGGCGGCTGGCGGATGCGCGTGGCGCTCGCGGCGGTGCTGTTCTCCGAGCCGGACCTGCTGCTTCTCGACGAGCCGACCAATTATCTCGACATCGAGGGCACCCTCTGGCTCTACGACTATCTGGAGCGCTACCCGCGCACCGCGATCATCATCAGCCACGATCGCGATCTTCTCGACACGAGCGTGGACCACATCCTGCATCTCGATCGCGGCAAGCTGGCGATCTACCGCGGCGGCTATTCGAGCTTCGCCAAGCAGCTGTCGGAGAAGCGCGTCCTGCAGGCCAAGGCGAAGGTCAAGCAGGACGCCGAGCGGGCGCATCTCCAGAGCTTCATCGACCGGTTCAAGGCCAAGGCGACCAAGGCGCGCCAAGCCCAGTCGCGCATGAAGCGCCTCGCGAAGATGGAGCCGATCGCCGCGCTCCTTGAGGACGACGTGCCGGTAATCCATCTGCCGAGCCCGGAGAAGCCGCTGTCGCCGCCGATCGTCGCCATGGAGCGGGTCAAGGCCGGTTACGGCGACCGGGTCGTGCTCACCGGCCTGGACCTCAGCCTCGCCCCTGACGACCGAGTGGCGCTCCTCGGTGCCAACGGCAATGGCAAGTCGACCTTCTGCAAGCTGATCGGCGGCCGGCTCGGACCGATCGGTGGCGAGGTCAGGCGCTCCTCCAAGATGGAGGTCGCCTATTTCGCGCAACACCAACTCGACGAGCTTCGCCCGGCCGAGAGCGCCTATGCGCATGTCCGGACCCTGATGCCGGATGTGCCGGAAGCGAAGGTGCGGGCCGCAACCGCACGGCTCGGGTTCGGTGCCAACAAGGCCGACACGCCGGTGGAGAAGCTCTCGGGGGGCGAGAAGGCGCGGTTGCTCATGGGGCTCGCGGCGTTCAAAGGCCCGCATCTTCTGATCCTCGACGAGCCGACCAACCACCTCGACATCGAGAGCCGGCAGGCCCTCGTGGAGGCGATCAACGACTACGAGGGTGCCGTCATCCTCGTCTCGCACGACCGATTCCTGGTCGAAGCCTGCGCAGACCGGCTGTGGCTGGTGGCGGACGGCACGGTGAAGACCTTCGATGGTGACATGGACGATTACCGACGGTTCGTCCTGTCGGGTCCGGAGCGCGAGGTCGAGCGCGAGGCGGAACCTTCGGGCGGCCAGAAGGCGGAGGCGCGCCGCGCCGGCGTGGAGCGCCGGGCCGCCCTCGCCCCCTGCGCAAGCGCCTCGAATCGATCGAGGCGCGCATGGCGAAGCTGACCGCTGCGATCCAGAAGATCGACGCGGCGCTCGCGGATGGGACCGCCTTCCGCGAGAACGCCGTTAAGGCCGGCGAGATCGCCAAGATGCGCGCCGATGCGGCGAGCGCGCTGGCCACCGCCGAGGAGGAGTGGCTGACGGTGAGCACCGAGATCGAGGCGGCCTGAAGCGGTCGGCGCTCGCCGGAAAAGACCTTTCGGCTCAGACCGCGCTTTCGAGGGCGCGCTCCAGGATGTCGACCCCGAGGTCGATTTCGCCATCGGTGGCGGTCAGCGGCGGCGCGATCCGAAACACGCCGCCCATGCCCGGCAACTGGACGATGTTCATGCTGAGCCCGAGGTCGAGGCACCGTCGGGTGACCGCGTCGCCGAGTTCCGGTGCCGGCACCTTCGTGGCCCGGTCGACGACGATCTCGACGCCCTGAAGCAACCCGCGTCCGCGCACGTCGCCGATGCAGGCGAAGCGCTGCTGGAGCGCCCGCAGCCGCGCGGACAGCCGGGCTCCGGCCGCCTCGGCACGCCCGACGAGGCCGTCGCGCCGGACGATCTCCAGCACCTTGAGGCCCACCGCCGCCGGAAGCGGATCGGAGACATGCGTGGTGTAGAACAGGAAGCCCCGCGCGTGGCAAAGGTCCTCGATCTCCGGGGTCGTCATGACCGCGGCGAGCGGCAGGCCCGCCCCCAGCGTCTTCGACAGGGTGAGGATGTCCGGCACCACGCCGTCCCGCTCGCAGGCGAACATCAGGCCGGTGCGGCCGATACCAGTCTGGGCCTCGTCGAGGATCAGCAACATGCCGCGCTCGGCGCACTTGCCCTTGAGCGCGGCGAGGTAGCCCGGTGGCAGCTCGATGATCCCGCCGGAACTCAGGATCGGCTCCGCCAGGAACGCCGCGAGGTTGCCGGTCGACTGCCGATCCAGGAGCGCGAAGGCGTAGTCCAGCTCGGTCCGCCAATCCGGAGCGCCGTCCTTCTCGAACGCCGGTCGGTAGGCGTTCGGCGCAGGGATCGCGAAGGATCCGACCTGCGCCGGTCCGTAGCCCTTGCGACCGGCGCTGTAGGTCGCCGCGGCGGCTCCGGCCGTCATGCCGTGCCAGGACTGGGCGAAGCTCACCACCTCCCAGCCGCCCGTGGCGAGCTTGGCCATGCGCAGGGCCGCCTCGTTGGCCTCGGCGCCGGTCGTCAGCAGCAAGGTCCGTTCAAGGCCGCCGGGGGCGAGTTGCGCCAGTTCCGTTGCCAGATCCACGACAGGACGGCTCAGCATGCCGCTGAACAGGTGGTCGAGCTGTCCGACGTGATGCGCCGCGACGGCAGCGATCTCGGGATGACCGTGACCCAGGATCGCGCTCATCTGACCGGAGGTGAAATCCAGGATCTTCCGGCCCTCGGCATCGTAGAGGAAGCTGCCCTCCGCCCGCTCGATGATGACGGGCCCGAAGGCGCCGCCGTACCGGATCAGATGGCGACGCGCCCGCGTCCAGAAGTCGGGATCGTCGTTTCGCGTCATGGCCGCTGCTGTTCCCCTGCCGAACCCGCCCAGGCTAGAAGGGGATTCACACGCAGAAAAGCTTATAGTTCTGAACTGAGAGTTCAGCGTTCCTGATGGGACACAGCCTCGATATCGATCTGCTCCGCAGTTTCGTCACGGTGGTGGAGACGGGCGCCCTCAGCCGCGCCGCCGAGCGCGTCGGCCGGAGCCAGGCCGCGCTCAGCATGCAGATCAAGCGCCTGGAGGATCTCGTCGCGCAACTGCTGCTGCGCCGGACCGGGCGGGGTGTTTTGCTGACCGTGCAGGGGGAGCGGCTCCTGCGCCACGCGCGCCGGATCCTGGCCGCGCACGACGATGCCCTGGCGGAATTGAACGGGCAGAGCCTCAACGGCTCCCTGAGGTTCGGCTGCCCGGACGATTACGCTCAGGCGTTCCTGCCGACGCTGTTGCGCGGGTTCTCGCGCCATCATCCCGGTGCCGCCATCGCGGTCGTGTGCGCCGCGACGCCCAGGCTGGAGGAGCGCCTGCACCAGGGCGGCCTCGACCTGGCGCTGGTCTCGGTCCCCCTTTCGGCCGGACGGGAGATGCTCAGGCGCGAGGACCTCGTCTGGGTCGCCGCGCGCGACAGTGCCGGCCCGTGGCCGAACCCGCTGCCGCTCGCTCTGGGAGACCCCGACACCCTCGATCACCGGGCTGCGCGCGCCGCCCTCGACCGCACCGGTCGCGCCTATCGCATCGCTTACGCGAGCGGCAGCCTGTCCGGTCTGCTCGCCGTGGTGCGCTCCGCCCAGGCCGTGGCGGTCCTGACCCGTTCCGCCGTCCCGCCCGACCTGCAGGTGCTGACCCGCGACAGCGGCTTGCCGACACTGCCGCGGATCGGCGTGACACTGCACTTGGACGAACCACACGCCGTCCCGTTGACGCGAGCCTTCGCCGCGCATGTGCGGTCCGTCCTGCCGGCGCTCTGACCCGGGTCACCGGGCTCGTGGGCGCCGAAATCGTGCGCCCGATTCGCGCTGCGCGCCGAAGCCGGACCTCGACGCCTCCAGTCGTCGTAATCGTAAGTGGTCGGCTCAAGGCCGTCATTCGTCGTCGGAATGCTTCGGCCAGAACAGTACGATTTCGTCGTTGTCGACATTGATCCAATTGATATGCGTTCCGGGATGCTCATGGCGGATCGCTTCGAAATGCTCGCTGTTGCAGAGCAGGTAAATGTTCTTTTCCGAGCCGCCCAAACCGGTGTCGATCTGCGCTTGACGCAGGGCCGATCGAAGATGTGTATCCGCCAGCAACAGGCCGCGGAACTTCCGGCCGGCGATGTCGGGAAAAGCCGCGCTCCAGGCTGCCATCACCCGCGGGTTGTCGTACTGCACGATCGTATCGGTCCCGACCATTCGGGACGCGCTGTGCTCCAGACGGACATCCTCGGTCCAGTTCCGGTTGGCGGCGGCCATGGTCTTGGTCGTTTCAGGCGAGACCACCGGCGTCGCCGCCGCAGCCGTCGCCAGCGCGGTGACGACCTGCGCGCCGCGCCGGTCGGGCGGGTCGAAGGCCGCGGCGTCGGCCGCCTGGATCCGGGTCTCGACCAGCGCGAAGACTGCGCCCGCCGCCTCGGGCGTGAGCGTGTAGATGGACCGCGGATCGAGAGCCGGCGGTGCGACGGTAATCGCCTCCTTCGGTGTGGGTGCCACCGCTTCGACGGGCTGTGGTTTCTGGGCGGCCGCGGTAACGGCAGCCATGGAGGGTACGTAATCCATCGCCAAATCTCCGACTGTTCAGCACGATGCGAAGCCCCGCCGCCGTTCCGCTCCAGCCCGTTCTCATCTCCCTCGGTGTGTCGGCCGCTATGCGTACAGCGCCCCGGGCGCGTGCCGTCCGGAGCCCGCGGCCGCCATCGCCGCGGAGGCCGACCGCATGAACCGACTGTCGAGGCCTTTTTGGTGGCTGCAATTCCTTGTGCCGGCGCGCGACCCGGCCTCGCTGCAGGCGCGGTCCAGAAAGCCGCCACGTCGGTCCAGGCTGACGGGAATGAAAGCGGGAACGCCTCGATCGTCGGGCGCCCCGCGGCCTTCATGCCCGCGAGCGCCCCATCCGCGAGCTTCATGCTCCGTTCATGCCAATGTGCACCCTGCGCCCTGAAGATGTCAACGCTCCGTCGGATCGAATCCAAGCAGTGCCACGATCTTTTTCGACAGTATGCCAAGCATTTATCCGGACGATGGAAGAGATGTTCTTTTCCCGATCTCAACAAATCGAGGTGCACGCACCCGGTAGAACATCGACTGGACTGCGCCCTCGCGACATGATGACCGCGCCGCGACTTCCCTAGCGGACCGGTTTGCGACCCGGCGGGTTCGCGCCATGGGACACGCGGTTGTCCGGTGCAGAAGCGCGAGGCGCTCGACATCGGGGGTGGGGCGACAAAGCCCCTGATCGCGGCCGAAGGCCGTGATTCCCGGGGCGTGGGCGCCCGCCGCAGGCTGTGTTTGCCCGCGGCCCGCGGACATGCGAGAGAGACCGGATGTTGACCGTCGATAGCCTCTGGCGCGCGCGGCACCGGCTCGCGCAGTTCGGGAAGAAGCGGACAGGATCGCCGCGTATCCTCGTGATCGGCGTCTGCCAGGCCGGGTCCATCGCCAAGGCGATGCGTTACCTGCTGCCTGACGCGCGGGTGGATTTCGTCTCGGCCTTCACGGCCGCCCGCCGGTTCCCGCGTCTCGCCGACCTGATGGCCCATGCGGACGGTTACGACCACGTCTTCAGCAGCATCTACCTGCCCCGGTTCAAGGGCGGCGGCACGATCGACACCCTGCGGACGCATCCGAAGGTGCGGCTGATCCCGACCATCGTGTTCAGCGCCTATCATCCGGACCTCGTCCATGTCGGCGTGCAGGATTCGGTGACGCTCCATGGCCTGATCTCAGGGCCGATGGGACATTCGCACTCGGCGATCACCCTGTTCGCCTACCTGTCGGGCTTCTCGCAGGCACAGGCGCTGCGCCTGTTCTCCGAGCCGGTCTTCGAGCGCCTCGGGTATTTCAATCTGTGGGATGAGTCGGTCGCGTATCTGCGCGGGCTCGGCGTCCAGGCGGGCTACGACCTCGACACGCATCTGACGCGGTGGGCGCGGCGGGGCTGCTTCATGCACTCCATCAACCACACCAAGCTCTACGTGGTGGCCGACCTCGCCCGCGGCTTGCTGACCAAGGCCGGCGTCCCGTTCGAGGAATGCGACCTCGACGCCTTCTTGCCCGACGACCTCGGCGGCCAGGGCAGCTGGCCGGTTTATCCGGAGATCGCCCAGCATTACGGCGTTCCCGGGAGCGCCCTGTTCTTCAAGGCCGAGACCCGCCGGTCCGGCCCCGCGCGCACGATGAGCCGGGCCGAATTCATTGCGGCCTCCTACGCCAACTACGACCGGCGTGAGCGGAAGCTCCTGATCTCGCAGCGGGTCCAGGGCTGGCTCAACGACCCGCCGACGGTGGACTTCCTGCGCGAGGCGGCGGGTCGGGGTGACGCGCCGGCGCGGTCGGCCGCCCAGGTGCCGGCCCTCAAGGCGGGCAGCTTCGCCGGCCACGCCTCGTAGCTCCGCGGATCCGGCACTTCCCGCCGGTCCCGGCGTTGTCGCGCACCGCCCGCGGATGCGGGATCGACTCGAGGTGTTTCGATGAATCCCCAGTCCCGGCACCGCACCGGCCGCATGGCGACCGCGGCGGCCCTGACGCTCGTCGGCTCGGCCACGGGCCTCGTCGGCTGGAGCCGCCTGGCGGTGAACGGGCGGATGCCTCTGCCGCCGGCCCTTCCGGGCCGGCACGATCTGATATCCACGCGGCGCGCCGGCGGGCTCTCGCTCTATCGCTCGACGGAGGCGGACGGTGTCCCGCTCCTGCTGATCCACTCGATCAACGCCGCCGCCAATGCCTACGAGGTCCGGCCGCTCTACCTACGCTACCGAAAGACGCGGCCGGTCTACGCCCTGGAGCTGCCGGGTTTCGGGTTCTCCGAACGCTCGCGCCGCCGCTACACGCCGCGCCTCATGGTGGAGGCGATCCACGCCGCCGTGGACGAGATCCGGCGTTGTCACGGCGATCACCCCATCGATGTCCTGGCCCTCTCCCTGTCGGCCGCGTTCCTCGCGCGGGCCAGCCTGGAACGCTCGGATGCCTATCGCAGCCTCGCGCTGGTCAGCCCGACGGGCTTCGACGCACGGCTCTCCGGCGAGGGACCGCCGGACGGTCACCGCGGACGCGACTGGCTGCGGGACAGTCTCGACCGACCGCCCCTGGGGCGGCCGCTGTTCGACGCCCTAGTCACGCGTCCGAGCATCCGCTTCTTCCTGAAAAAGACCTTCGGCTCGGACAAGATCGACGAGGGTCTCCTCGCCTACGACCACGCCTCGGCCCACCAGCCGGGTGCCGAGCACGCGCCGTATTGCTTCATCGCGGGGCATCTGTTCCCCACCGACGCGACGCGCCTCTACGAGCGCCTGCGGCTGCCGGTCTGGATGGTGCACGGCGAACGCGGCGACTTCGTCGATTATCGGCTGGTGCCGCGTGTCGCCGATCGGCCCAATTGGCGCGTCGACACCCTGCCGACCGGCGCGTTCCCGCATTTCGAGCAGCCGGAGGCGGTCGCGGCCCGCTACGACGCGTTCCTGGCGCGCATCATTCGCCTGCCGGCGGCTCGACCCTTGTGATCCGGTAGCGTAGCCACACCACGCCGTCGGAGAGGCGCTCGCAGGCCGTGAGGTCGAGCTTGCGACGGCTGCCCATCGTCTCCGTCTCCTCCCCGTCGAAGTCGAAAACGGCGGGCGTGCCCGACAGGCCGTCGACCGACGACGTCATGTGGCAGATCACGAAGGGGTGTTCGGCCGTCGGCATGGAGCATCCTCGTCCCGTGCCGCGAGGCTTATAGCGCGGCCGCCCACGGATTGAGGCCGGCTTCCGGATCGGCCCACCGCTGCGAACGGAATCGAACGCCGTAGCGGTCTGCATCGGTGGACCGGTCGGGCTCCCATCCGTAAGGTTGATCCTGCCGCAAGGAGCGGCATCCACCCTGGATCCCGATGATCGATCTGACCCTCGAAGCCGCCCGCACGATCGTTGACACGGCCCTGCGGGAAGCGCGAACGCGGACACTCAAGCCGCTGGCCGTCGTCGTCTACGATGCCCGCGGCGCGCTCAAGGCGGTCGCGGTCGAGGACGGCACCTCCCTGCGCAGGGCCGAGATCGCCTGCGGCAAGGCCAATGGCGCGCTGGCGCTCGGCCTCGGCTCCCGGGCGATCCATGCCCGCGCGGAGGCTCAACCCTACTTCGTTGCGGCCGTGAGTCATCTCGCCGGACCCGCCGCCCTCGTTCCTGTGCCCGGCGGGGTCCTGATCCGCTCCACGGAGGGCCGGCTCCTCGGCGCCGTCGGCATTTCCGGCGACACCTCCGACAACGACGAGATCTGCGCGCTGGCGGGCATTCAGGCGGCCGGGCTCGTCCCGGAGACCGGCGGCTGAGATGCGCCTCACGCGGCGCGCGTGGCTGGCAGGCGCCGCCGCGGTTTCAGCCGCGGGACCGGCCCATGCGGCCGAGCTGCTGTACCGGCGCGGTAACGACGCCGATCCCGAGACCCTCGACCCGCACCGCTCGTCCACGGTCGCTGAGGCGCATATCCTGCGCGACCTCTGCGACGGACTCCTGACCTACGACAACAGGGGTACGATCATCTCGGGCGCCGCCCGGACCTGGACCCTATCGGACGACGGGCTGAGCCTGCATTTCGACCTGCGGCCGGACGGCCGCTGGTCGAACGGCGAACCGGTCACGGCGGCGGACTTCGTCTATTCATTACGCCGGATGCTCGACCCGGCCACGGGGGCGAAATACGCCGAGATCCTGTTCCCGATCCGGAACGCGGCCGCCGTCAACCGCGGTGAAAAGCCGACGGACGCCCTCGGGGTTGTCGCGGAAGCGCCGCTGCGGCTGGCAATCACCCTGGAACAGCCGACCCCCTACATCCTGGAGCTCCTGACGCACCAGACAGCCCTGCCGGTGCATCGTGCGTCCGTGGAGCGGTACGGCGACGGTTTCACCCGACCCGGCAACCTCGTGACCAACGGCTCCTACAGGCTTCTCGACCGCGTTCCGGGTGGTGCGATCACCCTGGAGGCCAACCCGCACCATCCCGACGGGGCAGACCTCGCGATCCGGCGCGTCGCCTTCCTCCCGACGCCCGACCTGGCTTCGGCCGTGCGCCGCTACGCCGCCGGAGAATTCGATTCTGCTCGCCGACCTGCCCGTCGACCAGATCGCCGATCTCCGCCGCCGTTTCGGAACCCAGGTGGTGCTCGGCCCCGCGCTCGGCTTGGCGGCGCTGGTGGTCAACACCCGCAAGAAGCCGTTCTCGGACAGACGGGTCCGCCAGGCGCTGTCGCTCGTCATCGACCGCGAATACCTGGCCGACGGGCTGAACGGCGGCACCATGAGCCCGGCCTATTCCCTGTGTCCGCCGGGCCTCGATCATTACCGGACGCCCCCGAGATCGCGGGTCGGCAAGGCCTGCCGATCGACCACGAGGCGGAGGCGCGACGGCTCCTCGCCGAGGCCGGCTTCGGCCCGGATAATCCGCTCACGGTGGAGTACAGGTTCAACGTCAGCGACAACAACCGCACCATCGCGGTGGCGATCGGCGAGATGTGGCGCGATCTCGGGATCGTCACCCGCTACGTCTATACCGATGCCAAGACTCATTTCGCCTATCTGCGTGACGGTGGCGACTTCGATGTGGCGCGCTACAGCTGGATCGCCGATTATTCCGATCCGCAGAACTTCCTGTTCCTGCTCCAGAGCGGGAACGACGGCATGAATGCCGGGCACTGGTCGGACGCAGCCTTCGACGACCTGATGGCGAAGGCCGCCGCCGCACGCGACCTCGTCCGGCGGGCCGACCTGCTCTACGACGCCGAGTCGATCGCACTACGCGAGATGCCTTGGATTCCGCTGATGCACTACCGCTCCAAGGCGCTGATCGCGCCGCGGCTGCACGGTTATCACCCGAACCTGCGTAACGCGGCGCCGACACGGTTCCTGAGGCTCGACGCGTGATCCGTTTCATGTTGCGTCGCCTCGCGCAGGCGGTCCCGACGCTGCTGGCCGTCGTGACCGTCAGCTTCTTCCTGATGCGGCTCGCGCCCGGCGGCCCGTTCGACCTGGAACGGCCCCTGGCGCCCGCCGCCATGGAGAACCTGCGCCGGGTCTACGGTCTCGACCGGCCGCTGGTCGCGCAGTTCGGGAGCTACCTCGCGGCCCTGGCGCGGGGTGACCTGGGTCCGTCCTTCTCGTTCCGCGACCAGAGTGTCCTCGACCTGATCGCCCGTGGCCTGCCGGTCTCCGCGACGCTCGGTGCCCTCGCGCTGGCCCTCGCCACGACCCTGGGGGTCGGGCTCGGCATCGCGGCGGCACTCCGGCGCGGCGGGATCATCGACAGAGTTCTGGGAATCGGTGCCGCCCTGACGCTTTCTCTGCCGAGCTTCGTGGTCGCCCCCTCCTCCAGATCGCCTTCGGCCTCAGCCTGCGTTGGCTGCCGCTGGGCGGCTGGAACGACGGCGCCCCGAGCCATCTCGTCCTGCCCGTCGTGACCCTGGCCCTGCCGCAGGTCGGCGCCCTGGCCCGGATGACCCGGGCCTCCCTGGGTGAGGCTCTGCGCACGCAGCCGATCCGGACCATGCGCAGCCTCGGACTGCCGCCGGCCCGCGTCACGCGCCACGCCCTGCGGGGCGCCCTGCTGCCGGTGGTCGCCTATCTCGGGCCTTTGGCGGCGTCCCTGCTCACAGGCTCGGTCGTGGTGGAAACGATCTTCGGCCTGCCGGGGATCGGCCGCTATTTCGTGGAGGGGGCGCTCAACCGCGACTACACGCTGGTGATGGGAACGGTGCTGTTGGTCGCCGGGCTAGTGATCGCCCTGAATATCGCGGCCGACCTGGCATGCGCCTGGCTCGACCCGCGCCTGCGGGCTGCGGCGTGAGCACGGCGGCGTCGCGGGCAGCCCCGGCCCACCGTGTGCTCGTCCGCCTCGCTCGCAACGGCACCGCGCTGGCCGCGCTGGCCGTGATCATCGCGATCGCCCTGGCCTGCCTCATCGGCCCTGGATTCACCGGCCATGATGCCGAACGCGCCTATCCCGACCTCCGTCAACTCCCCGCGGGGGCCGCGGCGCAGCCGGATGCCGCGCATCTCGGCCCGGCCCTTGAGCGTCTCGCCTTCCGGATGCGGGCGACGCTCGACGTGGTCGCCCGCGACGGCGACATGCTGCGGCTGACGCTCCGTTCCGATGCGGGTGTCGATCGACGCAGTCTGGTCTACCTGCCGCGCTCGGCCCTGTTCGGAACACCCACGGTCGTGGACGCGGGGGATGGCGGCCGCAGCCTCGTGGTCGCGGTGCCGATTCAGCGACTGCACTTCCTCCTGGGCACGGACGTGCAGGGCCGCGATCTCCTGACCCGTTGCCTCGTTGCCGGCCGGATCTCACTGGCGATCGGCCTCGCCGCGAGCCTCGTGGCCCTGCTCATCGGCGTCGCCTACGGCGCCACGGCAGGTTTCGTGGGCGGGGCGCTCGATGCCGTGATGATGCGCTGCGTCGACGTGCTCTACGCCCTCCCCTTCGTGTTCTTCGTGATCCTGCTGCTGGTGTTCTTCCGCCCGAGCCTGCTGCTGATGCTGGTGGCCATCGCCGCCGTGGAATGGCTCGACATGGCCCGGGTGGTGCGCGCCGTGACCCTGTCGCTGCGCGAGCGGGACTTCGTCCGCGCCGCACACGCCCTCGGTCTCGGGACACCCCGCATCATCCTCCGGCACATCGTGCCCAACACCCTCGGTCCGGTGGCCGTGACGGCGACGCTCCTCGTGCCGCAGGTCATCCTGCTGGAGAGCTTCCTGTCGTTCCTCGGGCTCGGCGTGCAGGAGCCGCAGACGAGCTGGGGTGTGCTGATCGCCGAGGGCGCCCGTTCCATCGAAGCGGCGCCTCACCTGCTGGCCGCTCCGGCGACCTTCCTGATCGCCACCCTGGTGGCGCTCAACCTGCTGGGCGATGGCCTCGCCGACGCCTTGGACCCGCGCGCCGCCTAGTGTCAGCCCAGCGGCCGGATCGGAGATCCTGCGAGCCACGCCTCGATGTCCTCCACTGCCTGGGTGAAGAACGTCCGGTAGTTGTTGCGCGACACGTAGCCGAGATGCGGCAACGCTAGGACGTTCGGCAGCCGGCGGAACAGGCTGTCGGCGGGCAACGGCTCGGTCTCGAACACGTCGAGACCGGCGCCGGCGATCCACCCTTCCTCCAGCGCTCGCACCAGGGCCGCCTGGTCGACGATCGGCGCCCGGGAGGTGTTCACCAGCAGCGCATCCGGACGCATGCGTCGCAGTTCGGCCTCGCCGAGAAGGCCCCGCGTCCGGTCGCCCAGGACGAGATGGATCGTGACCACATCGCTCGCTTCCAGCAGCGCTTCCTTGGAGGCCGCCCGTTCCACGCCGGCCGCTGCGGCTCGCCCGTCATCGAGATCCGGACTCCACGCGACCACCCGCATGCCGAAAGCGCGTCCGATGGCGGCGACCCGTGCCCCGATCTTGCCGAGCCCCAGGACGCCCAGCGTCGCGCCCGCGAGATCGGTACCGATGGTGCTCTGCCAGGGGCCGCCGGCGCGCAGGGTCCGGCTTTCCGGTGCGAGGTGGCGGGCCAGGCCGAGGACCAGCGCCCAGGTCAACTCGGTCGGCGGCGTCGGGCTCGAGTCCGTTCCACAGACCACGACGTCGCGCGCCCGGGCCGCCGCGACGTCGATGGCGAGATTGCGCATGCCGCTGGTGACGAGGAGTTCCAGCCGGGGCAGCCGCTGCAGCAGATCGGCCGGGAAGGGCGTGCGCTCCCGCATGATCACGAGGATCTCGGCCTGCGCGATCCGCGCCACGAGGGCATCCGGATCCGGAATTTGCTCGGAGATGGCGGAGACGGTCACCCGATCGGCGAGGCGCCCCCAATCGGCGAGCCTAAGGGCCGCGTTCTGGTAATCGTCGAGGATCAGGCAGTTCCGCATGGCGATGGTCCCAGCGCGTCCCGGCAGTCGGTGGCGCGGGGGCCCCGGGAGGACGTCTCGAGCCGCCCGCGCCGGTTAGGCGCCAGCCGGCATAGCGTCAACCGCAGGTGCGCCTGCCGCGGTAACCTCAGGACGAACGGACTAGTCCCTCACGCATCCGCCAGCGCCGCGAAGGCCTCGGCGACGCCGGCGGCTCCCGGATCCTGGACCCCCGCGAGATCCGCCGTCGCCAGATAGCTGGACCGGCCGGCACCCGCCCGCTCCATCCGGGCCGTAGCGTCGGCACCGGCTCGGGCGGCCGCGGAGGCGGCGCGTAGATCGCCAGTCTTCAGAGCCTCGACGGCGGGGATCAGCGCGTCGAGGAGGGTCCGGTCCCCGGCGGCGGCGCCGCCATAGCCCTGCACCCGCGCCACGCCCCGGCCGAGGGCCTCCGGCCAGTCTGCCCCCTCCGCAAGGGCGGACGCCGCGGCGGCAAAGAAGATCGAGCCGAGCACGCCGCTCGACCCGCCCACGGCTCGCCCGATCCGCTCGGCCAACGCCCGGCACAGGGCCGCCGGCTCCGCCTGCGGCAGCCGGTCGAGATCCGCGTGAACAGCGCGCGCGGCGCCCGCGAAGGTCGTACCGGCATCACCGTCGCCGACCTTCGCATCGAGGGCGTTGAGCGGCCCTTCCGCGGCGATCAGAGCCTTGGCTACTTCGGCGATCCGCCTCGCCGTGACGGCATCGTGCGAGGGCGTGAAGGCCTCGCCCGCCAACCCCTCCGGCATGGGCCTCAGGACCGGCGGCGCGATCCGAACGGCGCCGGGCCAGGCCGGCACCGATACGGGCGCCGCGAGGGCCGCCTCGCGGGCGTCGTCGAGGGGCAGGACCGACAGCGAGACACCATGCATGTCGAGCGCCGTCATCAGCGGCGCGGGACCGAGCAGCAGGCACACGCGCTTGCCGAGATCGGTGGCGAGGACCGCCCGCGTCAGCACCTGCATCTCCAGTGCGGTGGCCGAGCCGAGGTTGTTCACGAGAAGCGCCAGCCGATCGGCGTCGGCGACGGACTCGGAGAGCCGCTCGGCCATCATGCGGGCGAGTTCGCTCGCCCTCGGCAGGGTGATGCGCTCCACGCCCGGTTCGCCGTGGATGCCGAGGCCGAGTTCGGCCTGCCCTTCGGCCAGGCGCTCGCTGCGCGGCGAGCCCGGAATCGTGCAGGTCGAGACCGCGAGACCCAGGGACTTCGCGGCGGCCGCAGCCTGACGCGCTAGGTCTGCGACGGTCTCCAGCGGCGCCCCGGCCTCGGCGGCGTGGCCCGCGATCTTGTGCACGAACAGTGTGCCGGCGACGCCGCGGGGTTGCTTGGCCTCCGGCAGAGCGATGTCGTCGGAGACGATGACGGTCTCGATCCTTCGGCCCAGCGCCCGGGCGCGTTCCGCCGCGAGGCCGAAGTTCAGCCGGTCGCCCGCGTAATTCTTGATGACGAGCAGGCACCCGGCCGGACCGGTCACCGCGAGGATCCCGGCCAGCACCGCGTCGACGCTGGGCGAGGCGAAGACGTCGCCGCAGATGGCGGCGCTCAGGAGTCCCGAGCCGACGAAGCCCGCATGGGCCGGTTCGTGGCCGGAGCCGCCGCCCGAGATCACCGCGACCTTGTCGGGATCCGGCGCCGCACGCAGGACGACACGGATGCCGGGATCGCCTTCGAGCCGCGCGAGGCGTCCGCCGCTGGCCACGAGCAGGCCGTCGAGGGCGTCGTTGACCAGGGTGGATCGGGCGTCGATGAAGTGGGCCATGGCGTGACCTTCGATGGGGCCGGTCCGCGATTCTGTGCCGGCGGACCCGCGCGCATTCTCCGCGTCGTCCAGCCTTGATGGCAACGGTGTCCGTCCTTGCGAGCACGGCGAAGCAAACTAGGCAGAGCCACATCGGCCGACGTCCCGCCGCCCTGGATCGCTTCGCTGCGCTCGCGATGACGAAGGTCTGACCCGTCCCCTTACTCCTTCACGGCGCCGGTGAGTGCCGAGACGTAGTACTCGACGAAGAACGAATAGAGGATCACCAGCGGCAGCGAGCCGAGGAGCGCGCCGGCCATCAGCGAGCCCCACTTGTACACATCCCCGTCGACGAATTCGCTGACCACGGCGATCGGGACCGTCTTGTTCTGGGTCGAGGACAGGAATGTCAGCGCGTAGATGAACTCGTTCCAGCACAGCGTCAGGGAGAAGATTCCGGCCGAGATCAGGCCGGGGAAGGCAAGCGGCAGGACGATCTTGGTGAGGATCTGCCACCGGCTGGCGCCGTCCATCAGGGCGCACTCCTCCAGCTCGTAGGGGATGGTCTTGAAATACCCCATGAGCAGCCAGGTGGAGAATGGAATCAGGATCGTCGGGTAGGCGAGGATCAGGGCGATCGGCGAATCGAACAGGCCGTAGGCCTGGATGATCGTGGCCAGCGGAATGAACAGGATCGAGGGCGGCACGAGGTAGGCGAGGAAGATCGCCGCCCCGACCCAGCCCGCGCCCCGATAGCGGACGCGCACGCAGGCATAGGCAGCCAGCACGCTGGCGAACAGCGACAGCATCGTGGCGGCGACCGACACGTACATCGTGTTCCAGAGCCAGCGGGGATACTGCGTCTCGAACAGCAGCTTGTGGATGTGCTTGAACGTCGGATCCACGACCCAGAACGGGTTGAACCGCTCCATGTCGATCAATTGCTCGTCCGGTTTGATGGCTGTCAGCGCCATCCAGTAGAACGGGAACAGAAGCACTGCGAGGATGACGAGGAGCGGCAGGTAGGTGGTCACGAGCCGCCGGGGCAGGCGTTCGAGATAGGCCATGCCCTCGGAATTGTCGGTGAGCCCGGCCGGCCGCGCCTCCATCACCGGAGCGAGGTGCGGGTCGGCATGGGCCGGCGGTGCAGGCGCGCTCATCGGTCGGACTCCCCGGCCTGCCAGGCCCGGCGCTGCAGGCCGAACCACGAGATGCCGATGGCGACGAGCAGGAACGGCACCATGGCGGTGGCGATGGCCGCCCCCTCGCCCAGCGTCCCGGAGAGGATGCCCCGCTGGTAGGACAGGGTCGCCATCAGGTGGGTGGCATTCACCGGCCCACCGCGGGTCATGGCCCAGATCAGCTGGAAGTCGGTGAACGTGAACAGCACTGAGAAGGTCATCACCACCGCGATGATCGGCGTCAGCAGCGGCAGGGTGATCCGCGAGAAGATCTGCCAGTTGGAGGCGCCGTCGAGTGTGGCGGCCTCGTACAGCGAGGGCGAAACCGTCTGGAGGCCTGCGAGCAGCGTGATCGCGATGAACGGCACGCCGCGCCAGATATTGGCGAAGATCACGCAGGCACGGGCGAGATTGGGATCTCCCAGGAAGTCGATGTTGCCGTCGATGACCCCGAGATGGCGCAGCGACCACGAGATGATCGAGAACTGGCTGTCGAAAATCCACCAGAACGCGATCGCCGACAGCACCGTCGGCACGACGAACGGGATCAGCACGATCGACCGGATGATCGATTTGAACGGCATGTTCTTGTTGAGCAGCAGAGCGAGGTAGAGACCGACGCCGAACTTCACCACCGATGCCACCGCCGTGTAGAGGCAGGTGTTGAAGACCGAGAGCCAGAATACGTCGTCGTCCCAGAGCCAGGCGTAATTTTCGAGGCCGATGAACACCCCCTCCCGGCCGATCCGCGCATTGGTGAAGGACAGCCAGATGCCCTTCAGCAGCGGGTAGGCCAGGAACAGGCCGAGGATCAGCGCGGTGGGCAGCATGAACCAGAAGCCCGCCCAGCCCCGGCTCGCCCGCAGGCGCGCCCAGGCCGAGCAGGTCGGAACCGCGACCGGGGCCGGCTGTGTCAGGGCGGTGTGCGCCATGGTCTCGGTTCCGCTCCCGGCTCAGGTGTTCCTGAAGATGCGCGTGGCGGCGCGCTCGGCATTCTTGATGGCGCCCTTCACGTCCTCGCGCCCGGTGCAGTGGCTCGCGAACATGTCGACGATCACGAAATCCGCCAGCACCGCGGCGATGCGCTCACTCACCGGTGCGAGTCCGCCGGCCGCCAGGGAGCGCCGCCCTGCTTCGGCGAAGACCGCGTTCTTCGGGTCACTCGTCCAGATCGGGTTCTTGGGGTAGTTCGACAGCGGCTCGCAGAGGTAGCCTTGAGCGGCCTCCAGCCAGGGATTGTAGTTCGCAGCCTCCATCATGAAGGCGATGAAGGCCTTACAGGCATTAGGCGCCTTCGAGTACTTGAAAGCCAGGATCGGGAAGGCGAGCTGGAACTCGGTGGGCTTGCCGGCCGGTCCGATCGGCCAGACCGCGTGGTCCATGTCCTCGGCGAGCTTGGGGTTGTCCTTTTTGGCGGCGGCGTAGATCGAGATGCCGTTGTTGGTGAGGTAGAGATCACCCGCCAGGAAGGCCTTGTTGTTCGACGAGTCGTTCCACGACACGGTGCCCGGCACGAAGGTCTCGTACAGGGATTTGACGTATTCGAGGGCCTTGGCGGTCTCGGGCGAGTTGATGACGATCTTCTCGTTGGCGTCCACGAGGTTGCCGCCGTGGGACCAGAGCGCCCAGTGACACCACGTGTTGCCGTCACCTGTGGCGTGGCCGAGGGCGAAGCCCGCCGGCGTGTTGTTCTTCTTCAGGCCGCGGCACAGTTCGAGGAAGCCCGCCGTGTCGGTGGGAAACTTGTCGAAGCCGGCCTTCTTCATCGCCGAGATGCGGTAGTTCGGATAGCCGCCATTGAAGGCGACGGGGATCGCGATCCACTTGCCTTTGACCTTGCCGTAGGCTTCCGCGGACGGGAACCACGGGCCGTATTTCTTGGCGAGCGAATCCGCCACATCTTCCAACGGGAGGCACTTGTCGGGGAACAGCGCGGGGAATGAGAACAGGCCCCAGACCATGTCGGGTCCCTGACCCGTATTGGCCGCCACCGACGCCTTGGGCTGGATGTCGTCGAACGACTCGTTGCTCACCGTCACCTTGACCCCGGTCGCCTGGGTGAAGGCGTCCACCATCTTCATGAAGGCGTCGTCCTCGCTGGGAACGAAGCGCTTCCAGCGCAGCAGCGACAGGCTGGCGCCCGGCTCGGGCTTCCACGCGCTGTTCTGCGCCCAGGCCCGGGCGAAGCCGAACAGGTCGCCGCCGGCAGCGAGGCCGGTCGCGGCCGCTCCGGCAAGGAGGGAACGGCGATCGAGAACGGACATCGTAGGTTACTCCCTCGGTGATCCTGAATTTGGGGGCGCAGAGCGCCCCGCCACCTGCATCCCCCCGGCGCAGGTCAGCTTGGCAGGCGACGGCCGGTTTCGGCGTCGAAGAAGTGCACGCGGTTCGGCCGCAGGTAGACGGTTTCCCCGGGGCGCTCCTGCACGCGTTCGCGCAGCACGCAGGTGAGATCCTGACCGACGGCCCGAACGGCCAGCATGGTCTCGGACCCGGTCGGCTCCACGACTACCACCTCGGCGGCGATCCCGTCCGGTGCGAGGTCGAAATGCTCCGGGCGGACGCCCAGGATGAGCCGCCTGCCTTCGACGCCGCCCGGCGCGCCGGTAAGCGGGATCGTCAGTCCGGTCTCGGTCACGAAGGTGAGGCGACCGTTCGCGCGAACCTTGCCGGGCACGAAGTTCATGGCCGGCGAGCCGATGAAGCCCGCGACGAACAGGTTGTCGGGCCGGTCGTACAGTTCGAGTGGCGGACCGATCTGCTCGACGATTCCGTCGTGCATCACCACGATCCGGTCAGCCATGGTCATGGCCTCGATCTGGTCGTGGGTGACGTAGATGGTCGTGGTCTTCAGCCTCTGGTGCAATTCCTTGATCTCGGTGCGCATGGCGACACGCAGCTTGGCATCGAGATTCGAGAGCGGCTCGTCGAACAGGAAGACCTGCGGATCGCGCACGATCGCTCGACCCATGGCGACGCGCTGGCGCTGGCCGCCCGAGAGCTGGCGCGGGTAGCGGTCGAGGAGATGGGTGAGGCCCAGGATCTGCGCCGCCTTGTTGACCCGCAGGTCGATCTCCGAGGCGGGCGCCTTCCGTATCCGCATGGAAAAGGCCATGTTTTCGCGGACGGTGAGATGCGGGTAGAGCGCGTAGTTCTGGAACACCATCGCGATGTCCCGCTCCTTCGGCGGAACATCGTTCACCACGCGTTCGCCGATACGGATCTCGCCGCCGGAGATGTTTTCCAGCCCGGCGATCATCCGCAGTAGGGTCGATTTCCCGCAACCCGAGGGGCCCACGAGGATCACGAATTCCCCATCCGGGATGTCGACCGACACCCCGTGCAGGACGTTCGTCGATCCGAAAGCCTTGCGAACCTCGCGGATTCCCACCGAGGCCATGCTTCCTCCCGATCAAGGCCACTCTGTCGGCGGCTCTAGGGCAGCAGTACAAAGGAGCGGCCTCGTGAAAGCAAGCGCGAAGCTGCAGGATCCTGCAGAATGTCTTCGTTCTGTCAGGCGCCGCTGAGAGGATGGGTGACGAGCCTGCCGCCCTGAAACATGTCGGTCGAACGCGGGCCGCCCGAGATGCTAAAGCGGGCGCCGCTCCGGCCTGCGGGTCGGTACCGCGTTCCGGATGGTCCGGGCACGGCCGCTGCCCCTGATCGAGGCGACAACGTTCGCGGTTCCGGGCAACCCAGAGGCGAGCAATGCGGCCGGGTTCTTCGGGGAAGCGAGCATGAAGTCCTTATCCGCCCTCACCGCACGCGAGATCCTGCCTGCCGATGGGTGCCGCGGCGCCCTGGTTGGACGGGTCTGGCGCCCGGATGTGCAGGGTCCGAGCGTCGTCGCCATCCGCGCCGACGAATCGGGCACGGCACGGGCCATCGACGTCACCCGCGGCGTGCCGACCGTCAGCGACCTGTGCGAGATGCACGATCCTGCCGCCGCCCTTCGCGCCGCGTCGGGCGAGGACCTCGGCAGCCTCGACGCGATCCTCGCCAACACGCCACCCGACAACCGCGATTCGAGCCGGCCGTGGCTGCTCGCGCCCGTCGACCTGCAGGCGTTAAAGGCGGCCGGGGTGACCTTCGCGACCTCCATGTTGGAGCGCGTGATCGAGGAGCGCGCCCGGGGCGATCTCGCCGCCGCGGCGGCGATCCGCGCCGAAGTCGAGCGCCTCGTCGGACACGACCTGCGTCGTCTCAGGCCCGGCTCGTCGGAGGCGATGGCGCTCAAGGAGGTTCTGGTGGCCCAGGGCGCCTGGAGCCAGTATCTCGAGGTCGGCATCGGCCCCGACGCGGAGATCTTCACCAAGGCGCAGCCGCTCTCGGCGGTGGGTTGCGGTGCCGATGCGGGCCTGCACCCGGAATCGCGCTGGAACAATCCAGAACCCGAGGTGGCGCTCGCCGTCGCGTCCGACCAGCGCATCGTCGGCGCGATGTTGGCGAACGACGTCAACCTGCGGGACTTCGAGGGACGCTCGGCCCTGCTCCTCGGCAAGGCCAAGGACAACAACGCGTCCTGTGCCCTCGGCCCGTTCCTACGGCTCTTCGACGAGACGTTCGGCCTCGCCGAGGTCCGGCGCACCACCGTCACCCTGGAGGTCACCGGGACGGACGGGTTTCGCCTTGAGGGCACCTCGCCGCTGGCCGAGATCAGCCGCGATCCGGAGGAGCTGGTCGCCGCCCTGATGGGGCGGACGCACCAGTACCCGGACGGGGCGCTGCTGCTGCTCGGCACGATGTTCGCGCCGATCCAGGACCGGCACGGGCCGGGCCTCGGTTTCACCCATGCCGAAGGCGATCGCGTCGTGGTGGCGAGCCCGGA
Source organism: Methylobacterium phyllosphaerae (assembly GCA_050632685.1). Classification (GTDB taxonomy): domain Bacteria; phylum Pseudomonadota; class Alphaproteobacteria; order Rhizobiales; family Beijerinckiaceae; genus Methylobacterium; species Methylobacterium phyllosphaerae_A. Next base: position 2,606,888 of record JBOEFT010000001.1, on the reverse strand, counting down.
ACTCGGCAGCCTCGTCAACCGCATGCGCCCGTGCGACGCCTGCGAGCCCTGGACCTTCGGCGCCCGTGCGCTGATGCGCAACCTCGCGGCGCGCGGCGTACTATGACAGAGCGTCGTGCGGCGCCCCGCCCGACCCGATGCCTGACTTCTCCGAGATGACTTCGATGACGAATGCCGCCTTCCTCGACCGGCTCGCCGCGATCGTCGGGGCCTCCGGCCTCGTCACAGGCGACGAGTTGCGTGGCCGTTCGGCGAACTGGACGCGCCCGTCCGAACCCTGCGCGGCCCTCGCCCTGGTCCGGCCGCGTGACACCGCGGAGACGAGCGCCGTGATGGCGGCCTGCCACGCGGCGGGCGTGGCCGTCGTACCGCGAGGCGGGGCGACAGGCCTGGTCGACGGCACGCTGTGTCAGCCCGACGAGATCACGCTCTCGACCGAGCGTATGACCGGGATCGAAGCGGTGGACCCGCTGGGCATGACGATGGTGGTGGGCACCGGCGCCACCATCGAGAGCGTTCAGGACGTGGCCGCCGCCGCCGGCCTGTTCTTTCCCCTCGACCTCGGCGCCCGCGGGTCCGCGACGATCGGTGGGGCCATCTCGACCAATGCCGGGGGCTTGCGCGTCCTGCGCTACGGCATGATGCGCGAGATGGTGCTCGGCCTGGAGGCGGTGCTCGCCGACGGGACCGTGGTGTCGTCGATGCGCCCGCTGATCAAGAACAATACCGGGCTCGACCTGAAGCAGCTCTTCCTCGGGACGGAGGGGACGCTCGGCATCGTCACGCGGGCTGTGCTGCGGCTGCGTCCGGAGCCCGCCGGCTACGCCACGGCGCTGATCGCCTGCCCGGGCGTCGACGACGGGGCGCGGGTGCTGCGGGCGGCGCAGAGCGCCTTCCAGGGCCGCGTGTCCTCCTTCGAAGGGTTGTGGCCGGACTTCTACCGGTTGATGACGGCACCCGGACGCGCGACGCCGCCGCTCGCGCACGATTACCCGTTCTACGCGATCATTGAGGTCGAGTGCGTCACCGAGGAATCCGACCGCTTCCTCGGCCTGCTGGAAGGTCTGATGGCCGAGGGCACGATCCTCGACGCCGCCCTGGCCTCGTCCGAGGAGCAGCGCCGGGGGATGTGGCGGATCCGCGACCGCGTGGAGCATCTCAACGCCGACGGGATCGAACGCGCCTTCGACGTGAGCGTGCCGCTCTCGCGGATGGACGGGTATGTCCGCGGCGCCCTCGACCGCCTCGCCGCGATCCCGGGCTGCCGGGCGGTCGTCTACGGGCATATCGGCGACAACAACCTGCACTGGAATACGACCCGCCTCGACGCCGCCGGCAACGCCGCCATCGACGCGGCGCTCTACGAGCCCCTCGCGGCGCTGAACGGCTCCGTCTCGGCGGAGCACGGGATCGGACTGGAAAAGCGCGGCAAGCTCCCGCTGTCCCGTTCGCCCGAGGAGATGGCCCTGATGCGGCTGGTCAAGCGGGCGCTCGATCCGGACAACCGGCTGAACCCGGGCAAGATCTTCTGAGAGATCGGCCGTGGCGATCCGGCTGGCCGTCCGCCTGACTACGCGCGGCGGACGCGACGCCGTCGACGGCTGGGCGCGGGACGGGAACGGCCTCTCCTACCTGAAGGCCCGCGTCGCCGCGCCCCCGGTGGACGGGGCCGCCAATGCGGCGCTCGTAACCATGATCGCCAAGATGCTGAAGGTCGGACGCGGCTCGGTCCGGATCGTTTCAGGCGAGCAGGGCCGGTTGAAAATCCTGGAGATCGAGGCGACTGCGCAGGCGGACCTCGATCATGCGTTCGGTCATCCCTAACGGGCGCGTCGACGCTCCGTCCTCGGCTCGACGCCGCCCGGTACCTGGAGGCGCCTTGCAGCGCTCGCAAGGTCCGAGGTCGCTCGCGAGCGCCTGGGCCGGGAGGCGCGCCGATCGTGACGCGCGATCCCGGGATGCGGGCCGCAGCGTCAGAACCCGACCTTGTCGCCGCCCTTGAGTTCCAACATCTCGCGCGCCTCGTCGGGCGACGCGACCGCGAGGCCCAGCCCCTCGATGATCGAGCGGACGCGGCGCACCTGCGCGGCGTTGGTCTCGGCGAGCTTGCCGGGTCCGTCCCAGAGGCTGTCCTCCAGCCCGACGCGGACGTTGCCGCCCATCGCCGCCGCCATCGCGGCAATGTTCATCTGGTTGCGGCCCGCCCCCAGCACCGACCAGCGGTACTGATCGCCGAAAAGCCGGTCGGCGGTGCGCTTCATGTGCATCACGTCGTCGGGATGCGCACCGATGCCGCCCTGAAGGCCGAACACCGTCTGGATGAACAGGGGCGCCTTCACGAGGCCGCGGTCGAAGAAGTATTTGAGATTGTAGAGGTGCGCCGTGTCGTAGCACTCGAACTCGAACCTGGTGCCGTTCGGGCTGCAGGTCGTCAGGATGTGCTCGATCTGACCGAACGTGTTGCGGAAGATGATGTCCTTGTTGCCGAGGTAGTCCCGCTCCCACTGGTGCTTCAGGTCCTTGAAGCGGTCGAGCATGCCGAACAGGCCGAAATTCATCGAGCCGAGGTTCAGCGAGGCGACCTCGGGCTGGAAGGTGGCGGCGGGACGCACCCGCTCCTCGATCGACATGGTCGGCGCACCGCCGGTGGTGAGGTTCACTACGCAGTTGGAGCGTTGCTTGATCACCGGCAGGAACTTGGCAAACGCCTCCGGCGACTGGTCCGGCTGACCCGTCTCCGGGTTGCGGGCGTGCAGGTGCACGATGGCGGCGCCCGCCTCGGCGGCGCCGATCGCGGCGTCGGCGATCTCCTCGGGCGTCACCGGCAGGTGTGGCGACATGCTCGGGGTGTGGATCGCGCCCGTCACCGCGCAGGTGATGATGACTTTCCGCTGGGAGGCCATGCTCAGTCCTTCTGTGAAGCCTTGTGGGCGCGCAACGCCGCCAGCCGCGCGTCGCGGCGGTTCATGCGGGCGGGGAGGTCCGTGGGCGCCTGCCACTGCGTCAGGATCGCCTCGGTTGCCGGTGCCTCGTAAACGCTCGGCGGCGCCGGATCGGCGGCGAGATTCTTGTAGAAGCCCGTATAGCGGGCGCAATAATCGGCGATGCCCCCGGGCGCGTTGAGTTCGATGGTCTCGAACGGACCCATGAAGCTCCAGCGCAGGCCGAGCCCGTCCGACACGGTCTTGTCGAGATCCTGCGGGGTCACGTAGCCCTCCGAGGCGAGGCGGAATGCCTCCGCCAGCAGGGCGCCCTGCAACCGGTTGAGGATGAAGCCCTCGACCTCCTTCAGCACGGTGATCGGCACCTGGCCGATTCGCTCGTAGGTGGCCCGGGCGCGTTCCAGCACCGCCGCGTCCGTCCAGGGTGCGCCGGAGATCTCCACCAGGGGGATCAGGTGGGGCGGGTTCACCGGATGGCCGATGAGGCAGCGCCGACGTCCGGGAAGGCCCTCGGTGAACAGCGAGCAGCGGATGGCCGAAGACGAGGAGGCGATGATGGCGTCCGGCGGCGCCAGCGCGTCTAGCTCGGCAAACAACGCCTGCTTCACGTCGAGCCGTTCCGGCCCGTTCTCCTGGATGAAGGTGACCCCCTCCAGGGCGGCGGCGAGGCTCCCGGCCGCGCGAATGCGGTCTGCCGCGCTCTCAGGTTCGGCGCAGAGTCCGTTCGCCGCGAGGGTCCTGAGACCTTCGGCGCAGAGGGGCTCTGCGGCTTCCGCCACGCCGGCAGCGGCGTCGAACAGGCGCACATCCCAACCTGCCCGGGCGAAGATCATCGCCCAGGCCCGGCCGATCAGGCCCGCACCGACGATCGCGACGCTTTCGGTCATAGCCACAGCACCTTCCGCCTCAACTCCTGATCTTCCCGCAGCAGGCGCGACGCGCCCGTCCACTGCACGCTGCCCCGCTCCAGCGCCACGGTCCGGTCGGAGAGGGCCAGCGCGAGGTCGAGGTGATGGTCTACCAGGATGATCGCGATCTCGCGGCGCAGGCGATCGAACGCCTCGAACAGCTCCTCGGTCACGGCTGGCGACAGGCCCTCGAAGGGCTCGTCGAGCAGGAGGAGCCGCGTGTCGCCCGTCAGCGCACGGGCCACCGCCACCATCTGCTGCTCGCCGCCGGACAGGCGGGCCGCGTCGATGGTCCAGCGCTCCTTCAGCCGCGGGAAGAATTCGAGGACCTTCTCCTCGTCCCAGTGGATCCCCGCACCGGTAAGCCGCCGAAGCCGGCCGAGACCGAGATTCTCGGCGACGGTCATTCCCGCGAACAACGCCCTGCCCTGCGGCACGTAGCCGATGCCGAGCCGCGCGATCCGGTCGGGTGACAGGCCTGCGATGTCCTGGCCGCCGAGCACGATGCGGCCGCCAGCCGGCGGCGCGGTGCCGATCAGGGTCTTGAGAAGGGTGGACTTGCCCGCGCCGTTGCGTCCGAGCAGCGCCACGACCTCGCCCTTGCGGACTTCCAGCGTCACGCCGTTGAGGATGTGCGACTTGCCGTAGAAGGTGTCCACGCCCGCCATGGACAGCAGCGTCTCGGCCTCGGCGGCGCTGGCACGCGGCCTGGCGGCGATCGCCGCCGTGCCCGAGCCGAGATAGACCGCCTGGACGCGGGCATCGTCCCGGGCATCCGCCACCGAGCCGTCGACCAGGACGGCGCCGTCGGCCATCACGGTGACGCGGTCGGCGAGGCGGAACACCCGGTCGATGTCGTGCTCCACGAGCAGGACCGGGATGTCGGCCGAGAGCGCCTTGATCAGGTCGCCGACGCGCTCGCGCTCGGCGGCGGCGAGGCCGGCGAGCGGCTCGTCGAGGAGGAGCACCCGGGGCCGCGTCGCCAGCGCCAGACCCATGTCGAGGAGCCGCTGACCGCCGTAGGACAGGCTCCCGGCCTCGGCTCGCTCGATGCCGGCGAGGCCGGTCCAACGCAGCAGCTCGGCAGTGTCGCCGGCGACCTCGCGGATCGCCAGAGCGTCCCGCCAAGGGCTGAAGTGGGCCGGATGGCGTGCCTGGACCGCGAGGCGGACGTTCTCTTCCACCGAGAGGCCCGGGAACAGGTTGGTGATCTGGAACGAGCGACCGAGACCGGCCCGGGTGATCGCGTGGGGCTCGAGGCCGGCGATCTCGTGGCCGTCGAGTCGGATGCTGCCGGCGCTCGGGCGGAACAGGCCGGAGAGTAGGTTGAAGGCCGTGGTCTTGCCCGCACCGTTGGGTCCGATGAGGGCGTGGAGCGTCTTGTCCGCCACCGCGAAGGAGACGCCCCGCACCGCCGCTACCGGCCCGAAACTCTTCTTGATGGCATCGGCGACGAGAACAGGCCCGGCGCCGCGTCCCTCGGCGATGAAGCGTGCCGGGACGCGGCCCGAGGCGCCGGCGCGGCGGGCCGACATGGCAGCCCCTTCCGTCGGCACGCGGCGGAAAGGCTTCAGGAGCCGCGCCGCGATACCGACGAGCCCGTCCGGCGAGAACACGATGAACGCGACGAACAGCAGCCCGAAATAGAGGAGCCAGTCGGCGGTGTAGATCGACAGGAACTCCCGGAACAGAATGTAGAACAACGCGCCGAGGGCCGGTCCGAGAAAGGAGCGCATCCCGCCGATGACTACCATGGCCAGCAGCTCGCCCGAGAACGCGATGGAGATCGGGTCCGCGGAGGTGAAGCGGTGGCTGTAAGCGGAGAGCGCGCCGGCGAGCCCGGTGATGGTCGCCGAGATGACGAACGCGGCGAGCTTATACCGGTTCGTCGCGTATCCCAGGAACCCGGCGCGCTGCTCATTCTCGCGGATCGCCACCAGAACGGTGCCCATCGGCGAGCGGCGGAAGCGCCAGAGTCCGACCAGCACCACGAAGGCGATGGCGGAGACCGCCGCGTAATAGGCGCCCGGCTCCTGAAGCACCGCCCAGCGATGCAGGTTGCCGATGCCGTTCTCGCCCCCGTCAGGTCGGTCCAGCGGAACGCGATGGCGTAGAGCATCGCCGTGAAGGCGAGCGTCAGCAGCGAGAAGTAGACGCCCCGCCGTCGCAGGATCAGGCCGCCGGCCGCCAGCGCCGCGAATCCGGTGATCGCCAGGGCGCCGAGGAGCGGCAGCGCCATGTCGCCGGGAAAGAGCCGGGTCTGAAGGATCGCCACCGCGTAGGCGCCGATGCCGAACCACGCCCCGTGGCCGAAGGAGGTGAGCCCGGTCCAGCCCACCAGGATGTTGAGGCCGAGCACGGCCAGGGCGAAGATCACCACGTCGGTGGCGGTGATCAGGGTCAGGCCGATTGCGTCGAGGGCGAACGGCAGGACGATCAGGGCGGCGAGCGCCGCCCAGAGCTGGCGGCTCTCGCGCAGGATCAGGCCGCGCTGGGGCAATGCCAGCGGCAGCGGCTCGGCGGTTCCGGACATGGGACGCTCTCCGCTCACTCGAACCGGGCGATGTGCTCGCCGAAAAGGCCGCGCGGGCGCAGCAGCAGGACGAGCACCATGAGGGCGTAGACGGCGGCTTCGGTGGCCGGCGGGTAGGCGTAGGCGGTCAAGCCCCGGACAACGCCGACGATCAGGGCCGCCAGGACCACGCCCCAGAACGAGCCGAGGCCGCCGATCACCACCACGACGAAGGCGAAGGTCAGGATCTCGGCCCCCATGGCGGGTTGCACGCCGGTGACCGGGGCCATCATGGTCCCGGCGAGGGCCGCAAGCCCCACCGCGATGGTGACCACGGCCGTCATGTAGGGCCGGAGCGAGATACCGAGAGCCGCGACCATGTCGGGGTTCTGCACGCCCGCCCGGACCACGCGCCCGAAGCTGGTGCGGGTCAGGAGCAGCCACAGGCCGGCCACGCAGGCCACAGCGACCACGAGAATCGAGAGACGGTATCGCGAGTAGATCAGGTCGCCGATGAAGACCTGCCCGCGCAACCACGTCGGGATTCCGAACGGCACCGGCGCCGCCCCGAAGGCCATGCGCAGGGCCTGCTCGGCCACCATGGCGAGCCCGAAGGTGAGGAGCAGGCCGAGGGTCGGATCGCCGCGATAGAAGCGCCGCAGCAGGAACCGCTCGATCACCAGCCCGAGCACCCCGACGGCGAGCGGCGAGGCCACGAGGGCGCCGCCGAAGCCGATCGTGGGCGTTAGCAGGACGGTGAGGTAGGCGCCGATGGCGTAGAAGGCGCCATGGGCGAGGTTGACGATCCCGCCGAGGCTGAAGATCAGCGACAGGCCCAGCGCGATCAGCAAATACTGAACGCCGATCAGCAGGCCGTTGAGGACCTGCTCCAGGATGAAGACGAGCTGCATCGCCGCCTCACGCCGGGAAAGTGCAGGCGTTCTCGTCGTGCGTTGTGGCGAGGATCTCCAAGCTCTCGCCGGGACCGGGCAGCGGCCCGGTCGAGCTGAAGATGTCGTAGGGATTCTTGACCTGATCGGCCGGCAGGGCGGTGATGGCGAACATCTCCTGCATCAGCTCGTGGTCCCAGGGGCGGAAATAGCCTTCGCGCACCTTGGCGATGTCGAATTTCGCGCCCGATTCTAGGTGCTCCACGACCTTGAGCGAATCCGTCGCCTTCAGCTCGTTCATGGATTGGGCGACGATCTTCAGGGCCGTGTAGTCGCCCCAGCCCTGGTTCTCCGGCGGCTTCTTGTACCTGGCCTTGAACGCCGCCACGAATTTCTTCGCCGAGGGCGAATCGATCTGGTGGTGCCAGATCACCGGCCACGTGCCGAGGAAGTTGCCCGGCCCCGCACCCCAGGCCAGAGCCGTGTCGAAGCCGAAGCCCGCGACCGGGAACGGCAGGCCGAATTCGCTGTACTGCTTCAAGAAGTTGGTGATCTGTGCGCCCGCGAGGTTGCAGATCACGAGATCCGGCTTGGCCTGCCGGAGCTTCAGCAGGAAGGGCGAGAAGTCGGTGAGTTCGGTGGGAATCAGGTCCTCGCCCACCAGGGTCGCGTCGTTGGCCGCGAAATACTTCTTGGCCTGCTTCAGCAGGTCGTGCCCGAACGCGTAGTCGGCCGTGAGCGCGTAGACCTTGCGGCCCTTGATCAGGCCGCGTTCCAGCAAGGCGCGGCCACAGGCCCGCACCATCATGGTGTTCTGCGATTCGACGTGGAACATGAAGCGCTTGCAGTCGGACCCGCGCAGCGCGTCCGAGTTGGCGCCGGTATTGATGAACAGGATCTTCTCGCGCTGCGCGACCTGGCTGATCGCCAGCGCCGACGCGGAGTTGATCTCGCCGACGAGGCAGGCGACGCGGTCGCGCTGGACCATGCGCTCGGCCTTGGCCGAGGCGGTCTGCGGATTGACGCTGTCCTCCGAGAGCAGCTCGACCTTCCGGCCGGCAATGCCCCCGGCGGCGTTGATCTCTTCGACCGCCAGTTGGGCCGCCTGCACGGCGAACTCGCCCAGCGGTCCCAGGAAGCCGGTGCGCGGCGTCAGGTGCCCGATCCGGATCACGTCCGACTGACCCTGCGACAGGGCCGGGCTGGCCAGCGCCGGCGCGAGAAGTGCCGCGCCACCGGCCCTCAGAAGGCTGCGGCGAGAAAGGGAATCCCCGAACCGGTCCGTCATCGTTCCGCTCCCGTACGTTTCCTCCAGCCGGGTTGTTGTCGTGGGCTCTGGCGGCCCGCACCCAAACTGTGATCACAGATCACTAGCGCGATAGTGCCGGATCCGTCTAGTGTCGGCACATGAATTCCAGCGTGGCCCTGGCCGAACTGCCCCAGCTCGAGCGGCGGACCCTGTCCGACACCGTCTACGAGGCGCTGGCGGATCTCCTCGCGTCCGGGCGGTTGGCGCCGGGCGACCGCCTGTCCCTGCGCCAGAGCGCGGCGGCACTCGGCGTCTCTGTGATGCCGGTGCGCGATGCGGTGAGCCGTCTCGCGGCGGACGGGGTGCTGGAGGTGGCACCGAACCGGGTGATCCGCGTGCCGGTCATGAGTGCTGAAGCCTTCCGCGCACTGGCCGAGACACGCATCGCAGTCGAGGGCATCGCCGTCGCCCGGGCCGCGGAGCGCCGCACGGACGATGAGCTCGCGGCGATCCGGCGGGCAGAAGCGGCCTTCCGTGCCGAGGCCGAGGCCGCCCGGCCGGATTGCGCACGGGCAGTCCAGCTCAACCGCGACCTGCATTTCGCGATCTACGGGGCCTGCGGGCTCGCGCCTCTGCAGGACGTCATCGCCCGGCTGTGGCTCAAGGCCGGTCCAGTCATCAACCTGGACCTGCGCGCCCATCCGGAACGGCTGCTCCAGGGGTTCGCGCTCCGGCGCCACGCCGAGGCCCTGGCGGCCATCGAGAATCGGGACGGCATCGCGGCGGCGGCCGCCATCGCGGCCGACATCCGGGAAGCCGCCGACTTCATCATGTCCCGCGGCGGGTTGCGGGACGCCCAAGGAGAGGACTGACCATGGATCTCGGGATCACCGGCCTGCGTGTCCTGGTGACGGCGGGTGCCGCCGGAATCGGCCGCGCCATCGTCGACGCCTTCGTTGAAGAAGGTGCGCGGGTCTTCGCCTGCGACATCGACACGGATGCGCTCGCCGGACTGCCGGACGTCGTCGGGCGCTGCCGGACGGATGTCGCCGACCGCGACGCGGTCGCCGGGATGATGGACCAGGCGGTCGACTTCCTCGGCGGCCTCGACGTGCTGGTCAACAATGCCGGCATCGCGGGGCCGACCGGCCGCGTCGAGGATATCGCCCCCGAGGAGTGGGACCGGTGCCTGACCGTCTGCCTGACGAGCCAGTTCAATTGCGCGCGCCTTGCGGTGCCGCATCTGCGCCAGAGCGCGAACGCCTCGATCGTCAACCTGTCATCGGCCGCCGGGAAGTTCGGCTTCGCCCTTCGCAGCCCCTATGCCGCGGCCAAATGGGGCGTGATCGGCTTCACCAAATCCCTGGCCATCGAACTCGGAGGCGCCGGCATTCGCGTGAACGCAATCCTGCCCGGGCTGGTGGCCGGCGACCGCCAACGCCGGGTGCTGGAATCCAAGGCCCAGCAGCAGGGCACGAGCTTCGCCGAGATGGAGGCGCGGGCGTTCTCGTTCGTCTCGGTGAAGGAATACGTCACCGCAGGCCAGCTGGCCGATCAGATCCTGCTGCTCAGTTCGCCCCGTGGCCGAACCATCTCGGGTCAGGCGATCTCGATCGACGGTGACACGCGGATGCTGTCCTGAAATCAATCCTGCGTGGTTTCTGCTGCGGATCGAGACGCGGCAGAGTAGGTATTTTCGATGGGGTTCCGTCGAGGCCGGACCGTCGACGGGGATCGGGTTGCGCACCGTTACCGCACGTCCCCCGACGCCGGCCTGAGCATGTGAGGAAACGACCATGAGCGACAAACGCCGGATCACGCCCGCCGACCTGCGCTCGAAGGCTTGGTTCGACAATCCGCACAACCCGGGCATGACCGCGCTCTACCTGGAGCGCTACCTGAACTATGGACTGACCCCGGAGGAACTGCGCTCAGGCAAGCCGCTGATCGGCATCGCCCAGACCGGCTCGGACCTGTCGCCCTGTAACCGCCATCACCTCGAACTCGCCAAGCGGGTACGCGAGGGGATCACGGCGGCCGGCGGCGTCGCCTTCGAGTTCCCCTGTCATCCGATCCAGGAGACGGGAAAGCGCCCGACCGCATCCCTCGACCGCAACCTCGCCTACCTGTCCCTGGTCGAGGTGCTGTACGGCTATCCGCTGGATGGGGTCGTGCTGCTCACCGGTTGCGACAAGACCATGCCGGCCTGCCTGATGGCGGCCGCGACGGTGAATATCCCGGCGATCTCGTTGAACGTCGGGCCCATGCTGAACGGTTATTTCCAGAAAGAGCTGACCGGCTCCGGCACGATCGTCTGGAAAGCCCGCGAGCGCCACGCGGTCGGGGACATCGACTTCCAGCAGTTCATGGACATTGTCGGATCGTCGGCACCGTCCACGGGCCATTGCAACACGATGGGCACGGCCTCGACCATGAACGCCCTGGCCGAAGCGCTCGGCCTCGCCCTGCCCGGCTCAGCGGCGATCCCGGCGCCCTATCGCGAGCGCGGACAGGCCGCCTACGCCACCGGCCAGCGGATCGTCGAGATGGTCTGGGAGGACCTCAAGCCCTCCGACATCCTCACCCGGGAAGCGTTCGAAAACGCCATCGTGGCCAACGCCGCGATCGGCGGCTCCACCAACGCGCCGATCCACATCAACGCCATCGCCAAGCATATCGGCGTGCCGCTGAGCTGCGACGACTGGGAGCGGATCGGGTTCGAGATCCCGCTCCTCGTGGACATGCAGCCCGCCGGCCGGTGGCTCGGCGAGGAGTATTTCCGGGCCGGCGGCCTGCCGGCGGTGTTCGCCGAGCTGATCGAGGCGGGCAAGGTCCACGAGGGCGCGCTGACCTGCAACGGCCGCTCCGTGGGCGAGAACTACCGGGGCCGGCACAGCTGGAACCGCGACGTGATCCGCGCCTACGCCGAGCCGCTGATGGAGCGCGCCGGCTTCCTCAACCTGAAGGGCAGCCTGTTCGATTCGGCGATCATGAAGACCTGCGTGATCTCCGAGGAATTCGCCGCCCGCTACCTGCGCAATCCGGCCGACCCGATGGCCTTCGAGGGCCGCGTGGTCGTGTTCGACGGGCCGGAGGATTACCACACCCGGATCGACGACCAGTCCCTCGACATCGACGAGACCACCATCCTGATCATGCGCGGTGCCGGTCCGATCGGCTATCCCGGCGCCGCCGAGGTGGTGAACATGCAGCCGCCGGGCGCCTTGATCCGGCGCGGCGTGACGTCCCTGCCCTGCATCGGCGATGGCCGGCAATCCGGTACGTCCGGCACGCCGGCCATCCTCAACGCCTCGCCCGAAGCCGCGGCGGGCGGCGGGTTGGCATTGCTGCAGACCGGCGACCGCATCCGCGTGGATCTCAACCGCCGGAGCGCCGACATCCTGCTCCCACCCGAGGAGCTGGAGCGCCGGCGTGTCGACCTGCAGGCACGGGGCGGGTTCCCCTACCCGGCATCCCAGACCCCCTGGCAGGAGATCTACCGCGATCAGGTCGATCAGCTCGACCAGGGCATGGTGCTCAAGGGAGCGGTGAAGTTCCAGAGGGTCGCGCAGGCCTCCGGGGTCCCACGGGACAACCACTGAGCCCGGCCCGAACCGGCGGACGCGGCGCGGCCGTCTCCGTGCCGCGGCGCAACTGCCGCGACCGGTTCCGCACCGTTTCTCGGCGCGAGATCAGGACGGGTTTGCTCGGCTATGAATTTTGAATACATTTCCTTCCGGGTGGGTGTGAACCATCCGGGGAGGGATCGACCTTGACGGAAGCGAGGGCACAGGCCCCAGCGCCGCGCGCTGCGGCGCGCCTGGATGCCGGATTGGCGCGAAGACTGGCGGAACAACTCCAGGGCGAGGCACGGTTCGACGCCTTCACGCGCGGGCGATACAGCACCGACGCGTCGATCTATCAGATCATGCCGGCCGGCGTCGTGCTGCCGCGCTCCGCCGCCGACATCGCCGCCACCCTGCGGATCGCGGCCGAGCACGGCGTGCCGGTGATCATGCGCGGCGGCGGCACGTCCCAGAACGGCCAGCCGATCGGCACGGGTCTCGTCGTGGACTGTTCGCGCCATTTCAACGGCGTGCTCGCCTATGATCCGGACGGCGGGACCATCACGGTCGAGCCGGGGATGGTGCTTGAGCGGCTGAACGCCCGCGTGAAGGCCGACGGCTGGTTCTTCCCGGTGGAACCCTCGACCGCCACCCGCTGCACGATCGGCGGCATGGCGGGCAACAATTCCTGCGGCGCCCGCTCCCTGCGCTACGGCAAGATGAGCGACAACGTGCTTGCGATGGAAGCGCTGTTCCACGATGGCGAGGCCTTCAGCTTCGGCCTGACTGGAAACGCCCGCTCGGGCGTGAGCGGCTCGATCCGGGCCGAAGCGCTGGCCGGGCGTATGCGCGACCTCGCCCACGGCCATCGCGAGGAGATCGAAGCCCGCTATCCGAAGGTGCAGCGCCGGGTGGGCGGCTACAATCTCGACGCGCTGATCGAGGCGCAGCCGAACCTCGCGCATCTCCTCGTCGGGTCGGAGGGGACGCTGGCCGCCACCACCTCGGTCACCCTGAAGCTGTCGCGTCTGCCCCAGCACCGGGTGATGGGCGTGTGCCATTTCCCTCCTTCCGGGCCGCCATGGAGACGACGCAGCACATCGTCGCCCTGGACCCGGTGGCGGTCGAGCTGGTGGACAACAACGTCCTCGTGCTCGGCGCCGACATCCCGCTGTTCCGCACGACCCTCGCCGACATCACCCGTGGCCAGCCGAACTGCCTGCTGCTCACCGAATTCGCCGGCGACGATCTGACTGCCCTGCGGCGCGCCCTGAAGCGTCTCGAGAGCTGCATGGCCGACCACGGTTTTCCCGACGCCGTCGTCGAGGTGGTGGAGCCGCCCCGGCAGAGAGCGGTCTGGGAGGTGCGCGAGGCCTGCCTCAACATCATGATGTCGATGAAGGGCGACGCGAAGCCGGTCTCGTTCATCGAGGATTGCGCGGTCCCGCTGGAGAACCTCGCCGACTACACGGATGCGGTGACCGCGGTGTTCACCAAGCACGGAACCCGGGGCACGTGGTACGCGCACGCATCGGTCGGCTGCCTGCACGTCCGCCCGATCCTCGACATGAAGGAGGCGGGCGACGTCCGGCGGATGCGGGCCATCGCGGAGGAGACCTCCGCCCTGGTGCGCCGCTTCAAGGGTTCGTATTCCGGCGAGCACGGCGACGGCATCTCGCGCTCGGAATACATCGAACCCTTGTTCGGTTCGATCCTCACCCGCGCCTTCGAGACGGTGAAGGATGCATTCGATCCCGGCAACCGGCTGAACCCCGGCAAGATCGTCCGCCCACTCGCGATGGATGACCGATCGCTGTTCCGGTTCAAGCCGGATTACGCGGTGACGGATCCCGTGAGCCCGGCCCTCGACTGGTCGGACTGGGGCGGCTTCGGCTCAGCCGTCGAGATGTGCAACAACAACGGCACCTGCCGGAAACTGGCTGGAGGCGCCATGTGCCCCTCCTATCGGGTGACCCGGGAGGAGCAGCACCTGACCCGGGGCCGCGCCAACACGCTCAGGCTTGCCATCTCCGGCCAACTCGGGCCGGACGCGTTCACGAGCCCGGAGATGAAGCGCACCCTCGACCTCTGCGTCTCTTGCAAGGCCTGCCGCCGGGAATGCCCGACCGGCGTCGACATGGCCAAGATGAAGATCGAGTTCCTGCACCACTACCATGCCCGGCATGGGCTGCCGGTGCGCGAGCGTCTGATCGCGCTGATGCCGCTCTACGCCGGGACCGCGGCGAAGCTCGCGCCGCTCCTCAACCTGCGCGACCGGTATCCGGCCCTCGCGACCCTGTCCGAGCGGCTCGTCGGCCTCTCGGCAAGGCGGTCTCTGCCGCGCTGGCGCCGCCCCTGGAACGAGGAGGGCGAGGCTGCCCATGTCGACGACGTCGCGGGCGATTTCCGGGACGTCATCCTGTTCGGCGACACCTTCAACCGCGCCTTCGAACGGGAGAATCTCGAGGCCGCCGAGCGCGTGCTGAAGGCAGCGGGCTACCGGCTGCATCGGGTCTACCCGGCGCGCGGCCGGCGTCCACTGTGCTGCGGACGGACCTGGCTGGCGGCCGGCCAGACAGACCGGGCGCGCCGGGAGGCGCGCCGGACCCTCGACGCGCTCCTGCCGTACGTCCGCGCCGGTGCGCGAGTCGTCGGCCTCGAGCCGTCCTGCCTGCTCACCTTCCGGGACGAATTCGCGGCGCTGCTGCCCGGAGCGGACTCCGCGCTGTTGGCACGCCAATCCGTCCTGTTCGAGGAGCTGCTGGCAGCGGATTTGGCGGCGGGTCGGATCGCGCTGCCGTTGGCCGACCAGGGCGGACGGGTCGCGCACCTGCACGGCCATTGCCATCAGAAATCCTTCGGTCTGATGGGGTCCGTGGAGACAGTGCTCCGGGCGGTGCCGAGGCTCGATCTGCGGGTCGTCGAATCAAGCTGCTGCGGCATGGCCGGGGCCTTCGGCTACCGGCCGGAATCCATCGAGACGTCCTTCGCCATGGCGGAACTGTCTTTGTTCCCGGCCCTGCGGGCCGCCGGGCCCGACGACCTCGTGGTCGCCGACGGCACCAGCTGCCGGCATCAGATCCACGACGGTCTCGGCATCCACGCGGAACATGTGGCTCGCACACTCGATCGAGCCCTCCTGCCTCGACACTCCAGGGTCGGGGACCTACAGATAGATCACAGGCCGCAATGATCTGGCCTGGGTCGGGGGACCATGAATAAAATCGAGCCCGGGATCGGAATCAGCCGACGCTACCTCCACGACGAGGTTGCGGACCGGATGCGTGAGCTGATCCGCTCTGGCGAGATGGAACCGAAGGCCCGGATCAACGAGGGCGAGCTGACGGAGCGGTTCGGGATCTCCCGGACACCGCTTCGGGAGGCGATCAAGATCCTGGCGACGGAGGGGCTGCTCGAATTGCTGCCGAACCGCGGCGCACGCGTCGCCAGTATCTCGGACAGCGAACTCGAAGAGATGATGGAGGTCATCGCCGGCCTGGAGGCGACGGCCGGGGATCTCGCCTGCCGCACGATCACCGACGCCGAGATCGACGCCCTGGTGGTCGATCACGATGCGATGGTGGCGGCCTGGAAGGCGGGCGACGAGGCCGGCTATTTCAGCCACAACCGGCAGATCCACGAAGGGATCATGGCGGCCAGCCGCAACACGACCCTGTCGAACATCTACGAGAGCCTCTCGGGCCGGATCCAGAGGTCGCGCTATTCGGCGCACCAGACGCCGGAACAGTGGGCGCGGGCCGTCTCCGAGCACGAGCGGATGATCGAACTCCTGCGCGCACGGAACGGCGCCGCCCTCGCAGTGCTGATGCGCGAGCACATCCGGGGCAAGAAGACGGTGATCGCCGCCAATTACGGGGCGGCGGAGAGCGCCTGATCGCTCAGTCCGGCGCCTTCGTCATCTCGAACCAGAACGACGCGCCCGGCGTGCGGGAATCGTTAGGATAGAGAAACGGAATGTCGGGGCCGGATGTCGGGGCCGGTTCCGCGGGCCGCGAATACGGACTTCACTCGGGCGCCCATCGCCGGATCCTGACAGATGTACATCACCGGTGCAGTCACCCGGAACAGCGGGGCGCCGCACATCAACATCGCGGCGAGAAGATACTGCTCGTTATAGAGGCGGCAGTTCCACGCGGACGGATAATCGTCCGGGATGAAGATGTCGTGGATCTGCACGATCACGCCCGGCGCCAGACGCGGCATAACCTCGAAGAAGAACACGGTCACGTCGGAATTCGCGAAGGAGCGATGCGAGCCGTCGAAGAAAAGGACGTCGCCCGCCTTGAGTTCGTCGAAGATTTTGAGGTCGCAGGATTCCAGCGGGCTGCGCACCGTCCAGTCGCAGATCCCGTCGATCTCGCGGCGCGGCATCGGATCGATGGAGGTGATCCGCGTCGGCAGCGTCAAGGTGTCGATCGCGTGGCGCGCGAAGCAGGTCGAGCAGCCGGAGCCGATCTCGAAGAACCGCGCCGGGCGCTTCCAGGCGAGCATCGTCATCAGCGCGGCCCCGTCGAGGGCGGTGAACCACGTGTTGTTCCAGTGGGGTACCGCCGAATGCGTACCGGGCGCCTCGTGCGGTACGCTATGGAGCAGGTCGGCCTGCGCTTCCAGGGCGGCGAGGAACGCGTCGTAGGCGGCCTGATGGCGGGCGAGGACCGCCTTCAACTGGCCGTGCGGCGCGGCGCCCGGCTTCCAGCGCGCGGAGGGCACCACCGGGTAATAATCGTGGACCGTGTGGCTCCAGCGGAACGCTTCGCCGCTCGCGCGGAAGATATCCACGCCGGCACGGCGGCCGGCACTCCTGACGACATCCTTCAGCATGGTCACTCCCGCGGCTTCGGGCTGACAATGGCGGCATTACAACTTACGGTCGAGTCGTTGGGAACACCTACGCAGTCCGACTCGCATGTACGGTTAGGACGCGATGAACGATGCCGGCCGCCCTGTCGCGGCGCGTTCGGGTGCCTGCGTCGCGTTCAGGCGGCGCTGGGCGCCCGCAGGCCCGCCACCAAGTCGGTGAAGCGGTCGCCCTGGACGATGACGTGACCGCGCAGCGCCTCCGCAGCGCCGTTCTCGTCTCCCGCCAGGATCGCCGCGACGATCGCGGCGTGTTCGGCGAGCGACTGCGGCAGGCGCTGGCGGACGCGCAGCTGCAACCGGCGGTACGGCGCCAGACGGCGATGGAGCGAGAGCGCCTGCTCCGCCAGGAAGGCGTTGCGGCTGGCCCGGTACACCACCGTGTGGAAGACGTAGTTCTCCGCGTAGTAGGCCTCGGTGTCGTCGGTCGCCAGCGCCGCGCGGCACCCTTCGAGAGCCGCGCGCAGGGCGGCGGCATCGTCGGCCACGAGGCGGCGTGCGGCGAGACGGCCGCACGCCGCCTCGATCTCCGCCATCGTCTCGAACATGGCCAGCAATAGATGGGGCTCGGGGGCGCTGACGATCGCACCGCGCCGGGGTTTGGTCTGCACCAGCCCGGTGACCGCGAGCTGAAGCAACGCTTCTCGGATCGGCGTGCGCGAGACGCCGAAGCGGGCCGCGAGCTGGTTCTCGTCGAGCCGGGCGCCAAGGGCCAGCTCGCCCGAGACGATCTCGTCCTCGATCCGCTGCCGCAGACGCTGAGCGTGGCTCATGCCGGTGGTTCCTCCCCCGCTCGACGGGCCGCGCGCCGCCCCGCCATTTCGGCCGGCGGAGGTTCGACGCACGCGAACATTATGCTGGAGCATTGACAAAATATACAAGCCGGTTTTCCATGCATACAACGAACTGGCGCACTATTGCGTCGCACAAAAGCATGCCGCGTTGTTTGCGGTGCGGGAGAACGCCATGACGCTAACTCGTCGTTCGCTGATCGCGGCCACGCTCGCGGCACCGGTGGTCCTGCGGTTCGGACTGAGTACCGCCCAGGCGGCCACAACCCTGAAACTGTCCCACCAGTTTCCCGGAGGCACGATCGACGAGGGCGATTTCCGCGACCGCATGTGCCGGAAGTTCGCCAAACTCGTCGGTGAGCGGTCGAAGGGCGCCCTGGACGTTCAGGTCTATCCCGGTTCCTCGCTCATGAAGACGAACGCGCAGTTCGGCGCCATGCGCAAGGGCGCCCTGGACATGTCGCTCTATCCGAGCCCGTACGCGGGCGGCGAGGTGCCCGAACTGAATATCGGCCTGATGCCGGCGCTCGTGACGTCCTACGCCCAGGCGGTGGCCTGGAAGGCCGCACCGGTCGGCCGCAAGCTCGCCGAGATCCTCGACGCCAAGGGGATCGTCCTGGTCTCTTGGGTCTGGCAGGCCGGCGGCGTCGCGAGCCGCGAGCGGCCACTCGTTTCTCCCGCCGACGCCAAGGGCATGAAAGTCCGCGGCGGCTCGCGCGAGATGGACATGATGATGAAAGAGGCCGGCGCGGCGACTCTCTCGATCCCGTCGAACGAGATCCTACGCGGCGATGCAGACCGGCGCATGCGACGCGGTGATCACCTCGTCCACCAGTCTGATCTCCTTCCGCCTGGAGGAACTGTCCAAGGCGCTGACCTCGGGCCGGGAGAAGTCCTACTGGTTCATGCTCGAGCCGATCATGATGTCCAAGATCGTGTTCTCCGGGCTGCCGAAGGACCAGCAGGATCTGATCATGGCCGTGGGGACCGAGCTGGAGGCCTTCGGCCAAGCCGGCGCCAAGGAGGACGACATCCGCGTCGAGGAGATCTTCTCGAAGGCCGGCGCCAAGGTGTCCCAGCTCGACGAGAAGTCCCTCGGCCAGTGGCGGGACCTTGCCCGCAACACGGCCTGGAAGGACTATGCCGGCAAGAACGCGAATTGCGCGGAGCTTCTCAAGCTCGCGGAGCAGGTCGCGTGAGCCACGCCTTCGACGCGGCCACGGCCGCGCCGGACGCGCGGGGTGTCGACGAGCCGCGCGTGCCCGGCCTGCTGGGTGTCTTCGACCGGGCGATGCGCCTCCTGAACCGGGTGATCCTTGCGCTGGGCGGCCTCTGCCTGGTGGCCGCCTGCTTGGTTCTGACCCACAGCGTCGTCGTCCGCTACCTCCTGAAGGAGCCGACGGAGTGGCAGGACGAGATGGCGGTGTTCCTGATCGTCGGCGCCACCTTCCTGTCGGCGGCCGGCGTCCAGGCCAAGCGCGGCCATGTGGCGATCGAGGCGCTGACCGGGCTGCTCCCGCCGGCTGCCAACCGGGTGCGCCTGCTGCTGGCCGACATCGTCAGCCTCACCTTCTGCCTGTTCTTCGCCTGGAAGAGCTGGTCGCTGGACCATGAGGCCTGGGTGGATGGCCAGGTCTCGCAGTCGACCTGGGGTCCGCCCCTGTGGA
Source organism: Methylobacterium phyllosphaerae (assembly GCA_050632685.1). Lineage (GTDB taxonomy): Bacteria > Pseudomonadota > Alphaproteobacteria > Rhizobiales > Beijerinckiaceae > Methylobacterium > Methylobacterium phyllosphaerae_A. The sequence goes on along the minus strand of JBOEFT010000001.1, from coordinate 2,587,485 downwards.
TCCCCTACACGCTGATGTCCGCCGGCATGAGCCTGCTGTGCCTGCAGTTCATCCTCCAGATCGCCGAGGCCCTCGTCTACGGGCCGCGCGCCGCCGGCTGGGCGAAGCCCAAGATCGGGCTCGGCGCCGACGTGAACCGCGACATGCACGGGGCGCCCGAGATCGCGCCCCGGGGACCGGATCCGCTGGGTCAGACCGTCACCGCGAAGGTAGAGCGATGAGCACGGCCGCGATCGGCTTCCTGTACGCGGGCGCGACCCTGGGGGCGATGCTCTCAGGCATTCCCATCGCGTTCGCCCTGGGCTTCGTCGCCCTGGCGTTCATGGTGGCATTCATGCCCGGCGCCTCCCTCGATACGGTGGCGCAGAACGTCTACGAGGAGATGGCTTCCATCACCCTGCTGTCGATCCCGCTCTTCATCCTGAAGGGCGCGGCGATCGGCCGGTCTCGGGCGGGTCAGGACCTCTACTCCGCCATGCACGCCTGGATGCACCGCATCCCCGGCGGCCTCGGCATCGCCAACGTCTTCGCCTGTGCGCTATTCGCCGCCATGGCGGGCTCGAGCCCGGCCACCTGCTCGGCGATCGGCTCGGCCGGCATCCCCGAGATGCGCAAGCGCGGCTATTCGCCTGGCTTCGCCGCCGGGATCATCGCGGCCGGAGGCACGCTGGGCATCCTGCTGCCGCCCTCGATCACCATGATCCTGTACGCCGTGGCGGCCGAGCAGTCGCTGGGCCGCCTGTTCCTGGCCGGGATTGGACCCGGCCTCCTGCTGGTCAGCCTGTTCGCGACGTGGTCCGTCGTGCGCTTCCGATCCGAGTACGCGACCGCGAAGGCCACCCTCGAACGCGGCGGGCCGGCCTCGCCGATCCTGGCGGACGAGCAGTACAGCATGGCGCAGCGCTTCTCGACGCTGCCGCGGGTGCTGCCCTTCGTGATCCTGCTGACCGGTGTGATGGTCGCGCTCTACGGCGGCTACGCGACGCCGTCGGAGACCGCCGGTCTCGGCGGCCTGATGGCCCTCCTGTTGATCGCCGCGATCTACGGGGTCTGGCGCTTCCGCGACGTCACGCCGATCCTCACCGCGACGCTGCGCGAATCGACGATGCTGATGCTGATCATCGGCATGTCGCTGCTCTACGCCTACGTGATGAGCTACCTGCACATCTCGCAATCGGCCGCGCAGGCGATCGTGGCGATGCAGCTGTCGCCGTGGGTCCTCCTGGTGACGATCCTGGCTCTCGTGATCGTCCTCGGCTTCTTCCTGCCGCCGGTCTCGATCATCCTGATGACCGCGCCGATCATCCTGCCGCCGTTGAAGGCCGCGGGCTTCGACCTCGTGTGGTTCGGCGTGGTTATGACCATCACCATGGAGATGGGGCTGATCCACCCGCCGGTGGGCCTGAACATCTTCGTCATCAAGAACATCGCCCCGGACATCCCGCTCTCGGACATCATTTGGGGCACCCTGCCCTTCGTGATCCTGATGGCGGTGGCGATCTTCATCCTGTGCCTCGTCCCGGGCATCGCGATGTGGCTGCCGGACCTGTTGCTCAGCTCGACCCGTTAAGGTCGCGGCGTCCGCTCCCTTCGAAATCCGCCATGAGCCTCGAATCCGTCCGCGCCTTCTTCGCCGAGAAGGCGGCCGACATCGCGGTCCTCGAACTCGAGACGCGCACGGCGACCGTGGCGGAGGCCGCGGCCGCCCACGGCGTCGGCCCTGCGCGGATCGCCAAAACCCTGTCGATCCGCATCGGGGATCAGGTCGCCCTGGTCGTGATCCGCGGCGATGCGCGGCTCGACAATCGGAAGGCCAGGGCCGCGTTCGGCGGCAAGGTGCGGATGCTCGATCTCGACGCCGTCGAGGCCGCCACCGGTCACCCGGTCGGCGGGGTATGCCCCTTCGGGCTGGTCACGCCGCTGCCCGTCTATTGCGACGTGTCGCTCAAGGTGTTCGACGAGGTCGTGCCGGCGGCCGGCAGCACGCACAGCGCCGTCCGCATCGCACCCGACCGCATGGCCGAACTGACGGATGCGACCTGGGTCGATGTCTGCCGGGAGCCGGTCTGAGGCCCGTACTCAGCGCCCGTTCCACTCGGGCGTGCGCTTGCCGAGAAAGGCCTCCATGCCTTCTCGGAAATCCTCGCTCATGTAGCACATGAGGATCAGGTCGTCGCCGGGATGGGACGCGCCCTCGGCGGGAGCCTCCTCCTCGGCGAGGCGGCGCAGGCCCTCCTTGGTGGCCTGCATGGTGAGCGGCGCGTGGCCGGCGAGCAGCTGCGCCAGGGCGTCCACCCGGGTGGTGAGGGCCGATCGGTCCTCGACGACCTCTCCGACGAGGCCGATGGCCAGCGCCTCCTCCGCGCCGACGAGGCGAGCGGTGAAGATGATGTCCTTGACCCGGGCGGGGCCGATCAGGCCGGCGAGCCGCTTCAGGTTGCCCTGGCTCAGGCAGTTGCCGAGCGTCCGCGCGATCGGGAAGCCGAACCGGGCGTCACGGGTTGCGACGCGCAGGTCGCAGGCCGCCGCGATGGCCGCACCGCCCCCCGTGCAGGCGCCCGCGATCGCCGCGATGGTCGGCACGCGCAGCCGCTCCAGGGATCCCAGCACCCTGTCCATGAAGCGCTCATAGCCCAGCGCGTCCTCGGCGGTCTTGAAGCTCCGGAACTGGGCGATGTCGGTCCCGGCCGCGAAGGCCTTGTCGCCGGCCCCGGTGATGATCAGCGCCTTGACGGCCGGGTTCGCGGCGATCGCCTCGCAGCAGGTGATCAGGCCCTGATACATCGCGAAGGTCAGGGCGTTGCGGGCCTGGGGCCGGTTGAGGACGATCCGGGCGATGCCGGCCTCGTCGGTCGTGAACAGCAGCTCGTCGGTGGCGGGCTCGGCGCTCATCGCAGCGTCTCCGGAGGGCAGGTTCAAGCCAGGGTCTCGCGGACAGCGCCCCGCGCGATCAGACCGTCGATCTCGGCGGCGGAATAGCCGACCTCCGCCAGGATCGCCCGGGAATGCTCGCCGAGCAACGGTGCAGGTCCGTGGACCCGGCCGGGCGTATCCGAGAATTTGACCGGCAGGCCGAGGGTCTTCATGCGACCGACCCGGGGATGCTCGACCTCGACCACCATGTCGCGGGCGAGCGTCTGCGGGTCGCGGTGCATGGCGTTCACGTCCAGCACGGGACCAGCCGGGACACCGCCGGCCTCGAGCCGCGCGAGCCACTCCGCCGAGCCGTGGGCGCGGAAGATTGGCGCGAGGGTCGCGGCGAGTTCGTGCCGGTTGGCCATCCGGTCGCGGTTCACGGCAAAGCGCGGGTCCTCGGCGAGGCCGTCGGCGCCGATCGCCTTGAGCAATCGCAGCCAGTTGGTCTGGTTGGCCGCCCCGATTGTGATCCAGCCATCGGCGGTCTCGAACGCTTCGTAGGGGGCGTTCAGCGGATGGGCCGACCCCATCGGACCGGGTGCGATCCCGGTCGCCATAGCGATGGCCGACTGCCAGTAGGTGTGGGTGATCCCGGCCTCGAACAGCGAGGTGTCGACGGCCTGACCCTTTCCGGTGCGGAGCCGGTTCGTATACGCGGCCAGGACACCCATGGCCGCCAGGATGCCGGCGGTGATGTCGGTGACCGGTGGCCCGCATTTCATCGGCGGCCGACCCGGCCCCTCCCCCGTCACCGACATGAGGCCGCTCATGCCCTGTGCGACGAGGTCGAACCCGCCCGGTCGGCGTAAGGTCCGGTGCGGCCGAAGCCGGAGAGCGAGCAATAGACGAGTTCGGGGAACTCCGCGCGCAGCGTGTCGTAGCCGATCCCGAGGCGTTCCATGGTGCCGCCGCGGTAATTCTCGATCAGCGCATCGGCCCCCTTCAGCAGGCGGCGCAGGACGGCGACGCCGTCCGGATCCTTCAGGTCGAGGCTGAGTCCGCGCTTGCCGCGGTTCATCATCATGTAGGCGGCGCTCTCGTTCTCGAGCGCCGGCGGAACGGTGCGACGGGTGTCGTCGCCGTCCATCTTCTCGACCTTGATCACCTCGGCGCCCATGTCGGCGAGCATCAGCCCGCAGACCGGGCCGGCCATGATGTGCGCGAGTTCGATCACCCGCATGCCCGCGAGCGGACCGGACCGCCCCGTCGCTTCGGCCATCGCGCCCTACTCCCCAGCGGCCACAGTGGCCGCGGGACCGACTCGTCGGCGCTGCGGGATCCACGAATTCCCGCTCGGGATGCATCGTGAAGGCGAGCCCGGCGCCGAGCAGGCACAGGCCGATCGAGCCGACGAACGGCAGGGTCCAGCTCCCGGTCAGGTCGACGATGACGCCGAAGACGATCGGCGAGACGATCGCCGCCACGGCCGAGCCCGTGTTCATCAGCCCGCTGGCGGTGCCGGCATGCCTAGGGCGATGTCCATCGGCACCGACCAGATCGGCCCGATGACGAGTTCGGCGAAGAAGAAGCCCGAGGACAGGAGCAGCGCCACCAGGGTCAGGTCGCGCGTCATGAACACGCCGGCGAGGCTCACGGCCGCGCCCAGGAAGCCGACGACGATCACCGACAGGCGGGCGAGCTTCACGTTGCCGGTCCGATGCAGGATCGCGTCGCTCATCAATCCGCCGACCGTGTCGCCGACCACGCCGGCAAAGAACACGCCCGAGGCGAACAGCGCGGAGTTCTTGAGATCGAGGCTGTAATTCTCCTTGAAGAAGCTCGGGAGCCAGCCGAGGAACAGCCACAGGGTCCAGCCGTAGCAGAAATACGTGATGCTCACGGGCAGCATGCGACGTGTCAGGGCGCCCCACGGTACGTTCTGCTTCGCGCCGACCTTGCGGGGCGGCGGCAACGTCGAGCTCGGCCCGGGTGATCGCCGGGTGGTCGGAGGGATCGTCGCGGAAGTACAGCCACCAGATCGCGACCCAGACGAAGCTGACGGCGCCGAGGACCACGAAGCTCGTGCGCCATCCGAAATGGTAGATCAGGAAGGCGACGATCGGTGGCGCCACCGCATTGCCGAGCCGCGCGAAGGCGTGGGTGATGCCCTGCGCGAAGCCGCGCCGGCCGGGGGCCGTCCAGTTCTGCATGGCGCGCGTGGCGGTCGGGAAGGTCGCGCCCTCGCCGAAGCCGAGCAGGACCCGGGCCAGGAACAGGCTGACCAGACCGCCGACCATCCCGGTCAGGATCGTCGCCATGGCCCAGATCATGCCGCAGATCAGAAGGGTCCGCCGGGCGCCGAACTTGTCGCCGACCGATCCTCCGACCACCTGGAAGATTGCATAAGGATAAGCAAAAGCCGACAGGATCAGGCCGAAATCTGTCTTCGACATCCCGAAATCGCGAATGATCTCGGCTCCGGCGGTCGCGATGTTCACCCGATCCAGATAGGTGATGAAATACATCACGCAGAGCAGGCCGAGTACGCCGTTCGTGGCGCTCACGCGCTTCAACATCGACCGTTCCTCCAGCGGTGAGCGTCGCGGCAAGCGGACGCCGGGCGCCTCGGCTCCAGGCCGGGCGCTTTCTTGTAATGCATTATTCAAACGCCTCGGGCCGCAGAAGGCAACCACCGAACTGCATTCGCACAGCGATTCGACTCCGATCCCCGCAAATGGAAACGGGGGCCGCAAGGGCCCGTTCCAGGTGGATCGCCGAGGTGGATCGCCGTGAAGGGTCGCCGTGCCAGCGGGGTGCGGTTCTGTCAGGCCGTGGCCGGCTGAAGCTGACCCTGCTCGGCTTCGGTCGCGAGGCCGAGGGCTTTGCCGCGGGGTCCGACCCAGCGGCCGACCCACTTGCGCTGCCACAGGGCGAGGCATCCGAGGACGAGCGCCGTGAAAGCCGCGTACCCGATGAAGCCGATCGAGAACGACCCGGTATACTGCTTGGACAGGCCCATGACGTTCGGCAGGATCGCGCCGCCAAGCGCACCGATCTCGCCGATCATCGAGCCGGCCACCGCGGTGTTGCTCGGCCAGCGCAGCGGCACGAGCTGGAACAGCGCCCCGATTTCCGGCGCCGAGCGCCGCGAAACACAGCATGAACAGGATCGTGGTCAGGGCCAGCGAGGGCGTGGCGGTGAGCGACAGGAACGTCGCGATGGCGGCGAGCAGGACCACCGACAGGACCGCGATGCCGCCCATCCGGTCGGCGAAGTAGCCCCCGACGATCCGGATTCCCGAGCCCATGAAGGCCGCCAGCATGGTGAGCCGTCCGGCCTCGACCTTGGTCACGGCGAACTGCTCGTAGAAGAAGGTCGGGAGGAAGTTCGACAGGCCGATGAAGCCCCCGAAGGTGATCACGTAGATCGGCGAGAAGGCCCAGCCGTCCTTCGTGAACAGACAGGAGACGTGCTCCCTGAACGACCTGGTGCTCGCAATCCGGCGGCTCCTTGGCGAACACGATCATGATCGCCAGCGGCACCGGCATCACCACCCCCGCGAAGGCATAGGTGGTCTGCCAGCCATACGCCTGCGCCAGGGGCAGGGCGAACAGCACGGCGAGCACGGTCCCGGAATTGCCGGCGCCGGCGATGCCCATGGCAAGCCCCTTGTGCTCCGGCGGGAACCAGCCCGAGCCCAGCGACAGCGCGACGCCGAACGAGGCGCCCGCGATTCGAGGGAGGACACCCATGGCGAGCACGTCGCCGTAGGACGAGACGAAGAAGAATCCGTAGGCCATCGCCAGGATGATCACGCTCATCTCGGTGATCGCGGCGTTCTTCCGGCCGATATACTGAGCCAGGATGCCGAGGGAAACGCATGAGCGCGCCCGCGAGGATCGGCAGCGAGATCATGAAGCCGGTCTGGGCCGGCGTCAGCTTGAAGGTCTCCGTGATGAACGGACCCATCGCGCCGTTCAGGACCCAGATGGCGAAGCAGAAATCGAAGTACAGGAAGGCGGCGAACAACGTCGGGGGATGACCCGACTTCATCACGGTCTTGAAGCTGGCCATAGCTGGTGCTCGTCTCAAGTGGGCGAACCGTCTGGCGGTCGCTCATGCCGGGGATCCGGACTCACACCGTCCGCTGTTGGGAGCGCCGTTGCTCCGCCGCCGCAGCAGGCGCGGCTGATCAAGCGATGCAGCAAGCGTGCCAGTCGATCGCAGTGCGGGAGACTCCGGCGGCGCGGATCGGCATTCTGGCGGCGGTGACTGGAAAACGGCCCAGCCGGTGCCCTCGATCGCGGCATCCTTGCCGAGCAAACGGGCCACGCAACAGGGTCCTCACGGATCGGTGAGCCGCGACCTGCAAATCATTGCTGCATGTGAGCAACACACGGTCGGAGAAAGTGTCCTCAACACCCCGTAAGTAGCCCGGGATCGCTCTCGGCAACTTGGCGGTAATGCGTGATCTTTGCTAAGCCCCGGCATGAGCTGAGCCGTGTCTTCGTGCAGGCCCGCTCCACCGCGCGCCGCGGCGGGTCCCGGCGTCGCCTCCCGAGGAATTCTGACCCATGTCCGCCCCGATCCGTCGCTTCCTCTTGGCCGGCTTCGCCGTCCTTGCCCTCGCCTCGACCGCACACGCCCAGGGCCGCGGCCCGGTCGGCGACTCCGGGCATCGACGGGTTCGGAGACGACGGGCAGCTCTATCAAGATCAGAACGGTGCCTACTATGTGCGCCGCGGCGCCGCTACCTGCCCTATACCGGTCGGACGGACTTCGTTCGCCCGGCGCCGCGAACCCCCGCTGCGGCGGTCCCGGCACCAGCCGCGCCGGCCGCCGCGCTCACCGAAGACCCGACGGTTCCGGTCCGCCCAGGCAGCGTGCCGCCCGCCGAAGGTCTCTCGCCCCTCGAAGCCGCCAAGGCCAAGGCGGTGTTGCGGGCGCCCGACGACGAGCCGATCGACTATGCCAAGGCTTATGGCCCGGTCACGGATGACGTGTTCCCGGTCCAGGCGTTCAATTACAAGAAGATGAGCCCGGCCTTCCTCCGGCAGGAGATCGCCTATAGCGGCCCCTACGAGCCCGGGACGATCATCGTCGATCCGCGGGCGCACCAGTTGACCCTCGTGCAGCCCAACGGCCGGGCTCGACGCTACGGCGTGGGCGTGGGCAAGCAGGGCTTCTCGTGGTCCGGGACCGCGACGGTCAACTCGAAGCAGGCCTGGCCGGACTGGTACCCGCCCAAGGAGATGATCGCCCGCAGCCCGAAGCTCGCCGGCGAGGTCGACAAGCTGCAGAGCGGGCTCGGCGTCCCCGGCGGCCTGCGCAATCCCCTTGGCGCGCGGGCCATGTACCTGTGGCAGGGCAACAAGGACACGCTGTTCCGCATCCACGGCACGCTGGAGCCCTTCTCCATCGGCAAGAGCGTGTCCTCGGGCTGCATCCGGATGATCAACCAGGATGCGATCGACCTGTTCAGCCGCGTCAACGTCGGCTCCAAGGTCGTGGTGCTGAACTGAACTGAACTGAGCTCCGAAGGAAAGCGTAGCGCCCCTGTCCGGATGCGTCCGGACAGGGGCGCCGGTGCTCCGCCTCAGCTCAGACTGCGGCGGTGTTCGCCGAGGATCCGCCGGACCGTCCCGGCCTCGGAGCGGTAGACCAGGGTCTCGGTCTGGATCCGGTCCGGCCGGAAGCGGACGCCCCGCAGGAGCGCTCCGTCGGTGATGCCCGTGGCCGCCACGATGACGTCGCCGCTCGCGAGGTCGGTGAGGTCGTATTTCCGATCGAGATTCGCGATGCCCATCTCGGAGGCCCGACGCCGCCGCTCGGGGGTGTCGAGGATCAGGCGCCCCTGCATCTGGCCGCCGATGCAGCGCATGGCAGCGGCAGCCAGCACGCCCTCCGGGGCCGCACCGGTGCCGAGATAGAGGTCGATGCCGGTCTCCTCGGGGCTCGCGGTGAAGATGATCCCGGCGATGTCGCCGTCCGAGATCAGGCGGACCGCCGCACCGGCGGCCCGCACTTCGGCCACCAGGGCCGCGTGGCGCGGTCGGTCGAGGATGAGGGCGGTGATCTGCTGCGGATCGACCCCCTTGGCGCGGGCAAGCGCGGCGATGTTGTCGGTGGGGCTCGCATCGAGATCGACGAGTCCGGGCGGATAGCCGGGGCCGATGGCGATCTTCTGCATGTAGACGTCGGGGGCGGCGAGGAGCGAGCCGCGCTCGGCCATGGCCATCACGGCGATGGCGCCGGGCATGTCCTTGGCGCAGAGCGTCGTTCCCTCCAGCGGATCGACGGCGATATCGACCTCCGGTCCCTCGCCGAGGCCGAGCTGCTCCCCGATGAAGAGCATTGGCGCCTGATCGCGCTCCCCCTCCCCGATCACCACCGTGCCACGAATGGGCAGGCCGTTGAGTTCGTCGCGCATCGCGTCGACGGCCGCTTGGTCGGCGGCCTTCTCGTCTCCCTTGCCGCGCAATCGCGCTGCGGCGATCGCGGCGCGTTCCGTCACGCGGGCGAGTTCGAGGAGCAAGCGTGCGCGGAACGCCGCGCGGTGCCGACATGGGGGCCTCAGCCATTGTTTCCTGCCTTTGTCCAGGCCCGATCTTGAGGTCGGATCCCGGGTGGACACCGTCGAATGACGGCCGTCCAGCCTACACACCGTTCACCGACGCCCAATATCCTGCATTAAGGCCTAGCTGGTCGGCACCCAAGATGCATTCTTATTCACGCTCGATCCGGATAAGCTGCGGCGGTTCCGCCAGCAGCCCGTCGGACCCGATGGCGTCGAGGGCCGCCCGGATGTTTCCCTCGGTGGCCGCATAGGTGATGAGGACCAGCGGCACGGGCCGGCCGGAGCGCCCGCGCGGATCGGTTTCCGCGCCCGCGATGCGCGCGCTGCAGGATGCTTTCCCAGCGAGATCTCGCGCTCCGCCATCCGCTGAGCGACGCCGGCCGCGACGCCGGGACGATCGTGGACGGTGAGGCGGATGTAGTCAGCCGCCCTCATGACGCTGCATCTCGACGCGTTCGCTGGCGCGCATCGCGCTGGCCGGGATCCCGAAGGTCGGGCGCGTCACGCCGCGCGCCACGTCGGCGATGTCGGCCACCACGGCCGAGGCCGTGGCCTCGCCGCCGGCGCCGGGGCCGATCAGGGTCAGCTCGCCCACCGCGTCCGCATCGATCGTCACGGCATTGAGTCACCCCCATGACCTGGGCGATCGCCGAGGATTTCGGCACCATCGTCGGGTGTATGCGCTGCTCGATGCCGGCCTCGGCGGCCTGCGCCACGCCCAGCAGCTTGATCCGGTAGCCGAGTTCGTCCGCCATGCGCAGGTCGAGGCTGGACCCGCGAGATCCCTTCCACCGACACGCCCTCCGCGTCGATGGCGGTGCCGAAGGCGAGGCTCGTTAGGATCGCGAGCTTGTGGGCGGTGTCGAAGCCCTCGACGTCGAAGGTCGGATCCGCACTCGGCATAGCCCAGGGCCTGTGCATCCTTCAGGCAGGCCTCGAAGGTCAGCCCTTCCCGCTCCATGCGGCTCAAGATGTAATTGCAGGTGCCGTTCAGGATCCCGTAGACGCGGGAGACGGCGTTGCCCGGCAGGCCCTCGCGCAGGGTCTTGATCACCGGGATCCCGCCGGCGACCGCCGCCTCGAAGGCGAGCGCCACGCCCTTCTCCTCGGCTTGGGCCCGCGAGGGCGGCGCCATAGCGTGCGAGCAGCGCCTTGTTGGCGGTGACCACGGGCTTGCCGGCCGCGATCGCCGCCTCCACGACCGCCTTGGCCGTCCCGTCGGCTCCGCCGATCAGCTCAACCACGCAATCCACCGCGTCGGACTCGGCGAGCGCCACAGGATCGTCGAACCATGCGAAGCCGGCGAGGTCCAAGCCGCGATCCCGGCTGCGGTCGCGGGACGAGACCGCGGTCACGCGGATGTCGAGGCCCGCTGCCGCGAAGGCGGCGTGCCGGCGCTCGACCATCCGGACCACGGACGTACCGACAGTGCCGAGTCCGGCGATCCCGAGGCGAAAGCTCACTGTCATGACCCCTTCCGTGCCCAGGCGACCGCGATGGACCGGCCGCCCGATGCGGCGCACTTTTGCAAGACGCGACCCGCTTCCGTCAAGATCTTGACTTTCTTTATGTTTTCGCCGCGTCCGAGCGTCTTGCGTCTGATTGCGGTGCCCTCTCGACAGGTGGCGCGCGCTCTTCCTGTAGACGCGTTCCCGACATTGCTGTTCGGCGTGGTTGCGCTGCGCCCGACGCCGCCGCTCGTTTCAGGTCTACACCACCGGGGGCGCCGCCTTTGCAGGCCGACCGTCGACATCATGTCCCGCGCCCCCGGACTTCGATCGCCGAGTCTGCCGCGGCGCTCAGCATCGGCGTAACCCATCCTTCACCATCCGGTGCGGACGCGGCGGCCGAATGCAGGCCAGAGCCGTTGAGGCGCATGGACATGTCCGCATCTTCTAAACGGGACGACTCTGCGCCCGAAATGGACGCCCTGGCTGATCTGCCAATTGACCTTTTCATCAAGCGCTGGCGGCAGATCACCGGCGAGCCGCCAGCGGTTCTCTTGAACTCACGTTCGGCGATGATCGCGCTCTTGGTTGAGAGTGTGCCCATCGCACCGATCGCGGTCCGGGACAGGTCGCATGACGAAGCAGATCACGAGGTCGAGCGGCGAGCGAGCCGGAAACTCGTTCCTCAACGGCAGGTGTGGACCAAATTCAGACTGATCGGCATGCCGGATTGCCGCCGAGAGGACGCCGCATCCTCAGCATCTCCGATCGGTCAGTTGCGCGTCAACGGCAGTCTTTTCGCCCGTCGACGATGGAGGATCGACCCAGGCCAGCGTAACCCTGGACGCCCCCACCCGCACGTGCAAGCGCTGCAATGGTCTCGATCCACGCGGGGCCTCGGACCCGCAGAGAGTTCAACGGCCCACCGCGATCCGTAAGATTCCATGCGGCGAAGTCGAGCGCATCGAGGGCAGTATGCCGTTCGGCCAAGAGCGGCCTGACCCGGTCGACGAGGGCTTCGAGCTCCGCTTTTTTATTGAAAGAGGCGGGATCGCCTGCCGGCGCTTGCGCAAGGGCAGAAACGAACACGGCCCCTCGGTCGTCCGAGCCGCTGCATTCAGCGGTCGAATGCTTCTTCGATGGCCTCGTTCCGTGAGCGCTCGCGCCGTCTCGGTGACGAAGAAATACGGGCCCCGAGGCCGAAGCCCCGGGTTCTGTTGCTAGGCGTGCCCACGCCCCGGAAGATTACGCCGCGAGGCGCATCTCCATGCCGACGTTGTCGTTGGCATTTAGAGTTTTGGTCAGGTGCTCGTAACGGGGTTGCCCGCGCCGAACCGGTCGAGTCCTTACCGAAAGTCGCATCTTACCCTGCCGAGGCAGGACAGAACTCGCGATCCCTTTACCGTCCAGTCGAACCTGTTTCGCCCCCAGCAGAAGCACCCTGTCAGCGCGCATCCGCAATGCCGGACGCTCGTCCCCGTACGGTATCCGGGGCAAGGTGCTTCTGGTGGAGGCGCCGGGTACCGCCCCCGGGTCCTGAAACGTTATTATGAACCGGTCATCAACCTCGCCCACACCTTACACCGAAAGGGACACCCGGGTCCACCAACGGATTGAGGCTCCCACCGGCAGCCGCGCCGGAAAATTGGCGGCCGAATTGGCCTGGCGGATCGGATCGTCGACTGCGCGAGGCGGGATCTCGCAGGATATCCCCTCGTCACCAGCGGGTTCGCGCGGCACTTGGTTCACCCGCCCTGTCAGTACCGGACGTTGCGGAAGCCGCCGCCGTTGCCAGCGACGACGCGCTCGATCACCTCCTTGGTGGAGGGGCTGATCCCGCCGTCGCCGCGCAGACGCCGTCCATCCGCTCTTTCCAGGCGCGCGACGTCATCAGAGCACCGGTTCATTGCCTCACGGACCTTTGCCGTGAGCGGCTCTCGACGTTGCATCTGGGCGCCGCCCATCTCGAACCGCAGGCAGGAGGCCAGGTAGCCTTTCAGATCGTCGAACGCGGCGGCCTGCGCGCCGGACGTCAGGATCATGAAGAGCACAGCGGATCGGGCGAGCATCGGACACTCCAGCTGAGGGCGGACCGAGCTGAAACGCGCGAACAGGGCGTTGGTGGCCGAGCATCACTTCGGCAGCTCTGCCTTAACGGTTGAAATCAGCCGGTCCATCTGCTCACGACGGCGGGTTGCATTGCGCGTCCGGCCTGCGCGGCCCTCGCCGGTAAACGCTCGTCACCGCGCCGATTGGCCCGCTGCCCCGCGGACGGACAAAACGAAGGACCCACGGATCGAAGAATTGGAGTCAATCCGCGTCCCGGCTCACGTCCGGAAGCCCTTCGCCGCCCAATGGGCTGACGAATTATCAAGGCGGGGGGCAGAACTCGGGAAATTTTGGTCGGAGTGGCAGGATTTGAACCTGCGACCCCCACGTCCCGAACGTGGTGCGCTACCAGACTGCGCTACACTCCGAAGGCCGGGGGACGTGTCCGCCAAGCCCGGCGAGCGGGTGTATAGCCGTGCCTTTTCCCCACCGCAAGCGCGGTGTTGGCCCTTTCAGCCGAGTTGATCGGGCCACGCATCGGGAAGCCGCCGCACGGCGATCGCCGCCTCGGCCGATCGGACCGCCACCGTGGCGGCATAGTCGGTGCCGCAGGCGACGTCCGCCAAGCTCCAGGGGCCGTCGAGAGGGGGATCGCCTGCCGGCATCCGAAGCAGGCGCGGGCGGGCCGGCGGAACACTGACGCTGAAGCGATCGAGGGGAAGCGACAGGCCGCTGCCGAGCGCCTTCACCACGGCTTCCTTGCGGGTCCACAAACCGAAGAAGACCCGTTCGGCGGCGCTCCCCGGCGTGTCGGCCAGCGCGGAGACCTCGTCGGCGGCGAAGTGCGCCCGCGCGATCCGCAGCGCGTCCGGCAACGATCGCACGGCCTCGATATCGACGCCGATCGACGTCTTGTGCGCGAGCCCGATCAAGGCCCGCGCTCCCGAGTGCGACAGGTTGAAAGTGACGGAGCCCCGCGCCACGCCCGCGAGGTCCGGCTTGCCGGCAGGTCCTGTGGCGAATCGCAATCCCGCCGGCGCAAGATCGAGGGCCTCACCGAGAATGAAGCGGAGCGCCGCGTGGCTGGCGATGAACCGCGCCCGATCCGCCGGTCTCACGAAGCGGTCGGCACGCGCGCATTCGGCGCTGTCGAGGACGGTCGAACACCGGTCGAGCTGATCCGGTGAGGTTCGAGGTCGACGATCCAGACCTGAGCCGCGCTCATGCGACACCTCGCGAGGGCGAGAGGCCGAGTCTAATCTCGAACAAGCAATACGGCACGCGGGCGGATCCGATCGGGACGGCATGGGCAGCATCGAGGCTCGGCGCAACGGCGGCAAGGATCGCGCGGCTTGACGACACCGATCGCCGAGAGTCTGCGCATCGGCGTCTCCGGCAGGCCCAGCCTCGCCACGCGGCCTGCCCGTTACGCCGTCTTCTTCGCCACGTATTTCTATCAAGGTCTCATCGCAGGATTTTCGCTGACCGCGTTGGCGAACCACCTGGCCGCACGTGGCGCCTCGTCGGCTGAGGTCGGGTTTCACTTCGCCCTGGCGGGACTGCCCTGGACTCTGCAGCCCTTGATCTGGGGGCCGTGGGTGGACCGAACCCGCGACACGCGGATGGGACGGCGACGCCCCTTCGCGGTGGCGGCGCTCCTCGGCTGTCACCTGATGCTCGCGCTTCTCCTGGTCGTCGGACCCGGCGAGATCGGGATGCTCGGGCTGGTCTTCCTGCTCCATAGCCTGTTCGCGGCGCTCCTCGACACGGCCTGCGATCGTATGATCATGGATCACGTCCCGGCCCACGAACTTGGCCGGGTCAGCGCGTGCACCCGGGCCGGCTTCGTCACCGGCACCAGCCTCAGCGCGGCACTCTTCGGCTGGACGCTCGCGACCTACGGTTTCGGCGCGAGCGTGCGCGGGCTGCTCGTCGCAGCGGCGATCGCGGGTCTGCCGATGCTGCTGATTCGCGAAGCCCCGGCCGATGCCCTCCTGTCCCTCCGCCGCCGCGGTCCGGACACGCGACGCATCCCTCTCGGGCGCTTCCCGCGACGGCTCGTCATCGCCCTGCGGCGACCGGGAGCGCTGCGGCTGCTTGTTCTGTGCTTCACGCTGGACGGGGCGCTCGGCCTGTTCGAATTGCCCTTCTCGATCGACCTCCTCAGGCGCCAGGGCTGGGAGTCCGCAGACCTGTCGCGCCTCCAAGCCATCCTGACGCTGGCGAGCGGTACGGTCGGCGCCGTCGCGGTCGGCCTCTGGTCGGACCGCGACGGCGCCGTCGCGCCCTGCGCGCCCTTCTCCTGGGGAGCGGAGTCGCCTTTGCACTGGCAGGAGGGCTGATCGGCGCCGACTTGGTCGGGTCCGCGGGGCCGGTGATCCTGGCGCTGACCAGCGTGCTGCCCGGCCTCCTCATCGTGGCCCTGATGCCGGCCCTGCTCCAGGCGAGCGGCGGCCGCGCCGGCGCGGCCACACAGTTCGAGGTCTACATGGCCGCCATGAATCTCGGCTCGGTCGCCGGCACCGCGATCGCCGGCTGGTTCGCCCCGGTGCTGCCGCTACAGGCTATCGCGGTCCTTGTCGCCGCGGTGTTCATCGCCGCCTTCAGGATGGCCGGACGCGGCGATCTGCTCAGCGCGAAGGGCTGAGGTAAGCGGGGACTGCGCCCCGGTGCCGACTCCCGCGCGGCCCCCGATGCGCTAGAACCCGCGGCATGGCCGCCACGAAATCCGACCCGTCCGACCTCGACCTCACCGCCGAGCAGGCGCGTAGCGAGCATGCGCGCGTGTCGGAGGCGATCCTCGAAGCCGATCGGCTGTACTACCAGGAGGACGCCCCCGAGATCTCGGACGCGGACTACGACCGCCTCCGTCGCCGCCTAGAGGATCTCGAAACCCGCTTCCCCGAACTCGCCGGAACCGTCGCGGCCAGCACTGCGGTCGGGGCCAAGCCGTCGGAAAAATTCGCGAAGGTGCGGCATGCCGTGCCGATGCTCTCCCTCGGAAACGCCTTCGACGACGCCGAGGTGGCCGAATTCGTCGCCCGCGTGCGCCGTTTCCTCGGCTGGCCGGAGGATGCGGCGCTGGCCTTCACGGCCGAACCGAAGATCGACGGCCTGTCCCTGTCGCTGCGCTACGTCAACGGACGGCTCGACACCGCCGCCACCCGCGGCGACGGTGAGGTCGGCGAGAATGTCACCGCCAATGCCCGCACCGTGCAGGACATCCCCGCGACGCTCGCGGGCTCGGGATGGCCGGAGATCTGCGAGGTGCGCGGCGAGGTCTACCTGTCGCACGCCGATTTCGCCGCCATCAACGCTCGGCAGGACGCGGCCGGCAAGCCGGTCTTCGCCAACCCGCGCAACGCCGCCGCGGGCAGCCTGCGCCAGCTCGATCCCGCGATCACCGCGTCCCGGCCACTGAAGTTCTTCGCCTATGCCTGGGGTGAGCTCTCGGCGTCGATCGCAGAGACCCAGACCGGCGTCCTTCAGCGCTTCGCCTCCTGGGGACTTCCGGTGAACCCCCGCACCGAGACCTTCACCGACACGGAGGCGATGCTCGCCCACTATCGCCGGATCGAGGCCGACCGAGCCGGGCTCGGCTACGATATCGACGGTGTCGTCTATAAGGTCGACGATCTCGCGCTGCAGCGGCGTCTCGGCTTCGTCTCGCGCTCGCCGCGATGGGCTCTCGCCCACAAGTTCGCCGCGCAGGAAGCGACCACCATCGTCGAGGACATCGTCATCAATGTCGGCCGCACCGGTTCGCTGAATCCCTGGCGAAGCTGCGGCCGGTGACGGTGGGCGGCGTGGTGGTGTCCAACGCGACCCTGCACAACGAGGGCTACGTAAAGGGCGTCGGCGCCGACGGTGAGCCGATCCGCGACGGCCGCGATATCCGCGTCGGCGACACCGTGACGGTGGTTCGGGCCGGCGACGTCATCCCCAAGGTGATGGACGTCGATCTCGCCAAGCGGCCGGCCGATTCGAAGCCCTACGTCTTCCCGGAATCCTGCCCGGCCTGCGGCAGCCGCGCCGTGCGCGCCATCAACCCGCGCACCGGACGCCTCGACGCTGTGCGGCGCTGCACCGGCGGCCTGATCTGCCCGGCACAAGGGGTGGAACGGCTGAAGCACTTCGTGTCGCGCAACGGCTTCGACATCGAGGGTTTCGGCGAGACCTACATCGAGGTCCTGTTCGAGGCCGATCTGGT
This sequence comes from Methylobacterium phyllosphaerae, assembly GCA_050632685.1. Lineage (GTDB taxonomy): Bacteria > Pseudomonadota > Alphaproteobacteria > Rhizobiales > Beijerinckiaceae > Methylobacterium > Methylobacterium phyllosphaerae_A. The sequence continues at coordinate 2,570,344 of JBOEFT010000001.1, read as the reverse complement.
GCACCAGCCCGCCGATCTGTTCCGCCTCGACTTCGACCGCCTGAAAGCCGCCGTCGTGGCGCGGCGCGAGGCGCTGTCGGCCGAGCGGCGCGCCGAATCCGGTGCGGCCGAGCCGCCCAAAAAGGCCGCCAAGAAAAAGGGCGAGGAGGACGACAAGGCGATCAAGAACCTGCTCGCCGGCGTCGAGGCCCGCCGCACCGTGCCGATGAATCGCCTGCTCTTCGCCCTCGGCATCCCGCAGATCGGCGAGGCGACCGCCAAGGCGCTGGCGAAGCGCTTTCCCGACATGCCGGCGCTCGTCGCCGCCGTCCGGGAGGCTTCCGCCGTTCAGCCGGGTTCCGACTGGGTCGAGCTGACCGCCGTTCCGCGCGTCGGCGGCACCACCCGGGATCGCCTGCTCGATCTCGGCTTCCCGGCGGACGAAGCGACGCCGCCGAAGGAACGCGCGCGGCTCAGCACGATCCAGCGCGACAACCTGCTCGCCCATTACGGCGATGCCGATGGCGTGCGCGCGGCGATCGCGCGGGCCGCCGGACAGCGGCCCGGAGACGCCTACCGGGCCTTCGCCGACGACGGGGAGATCGGCCCGGTGGCGACCGACGCCCTGATCCTGTTCTTTTCCGAACCGCACAATGCCGACGCCGTCGCCGCGCTGCTCGACGAGGTCAACGTCGAGCCGATGGAGCGGGCTGCGGCCTCCTCGGCCTTCGCGGGCAAGACCGTCGTCTTCACCGGGTCCCTAGAGAAGATGACGCGCAACGAGGCGAAGGCGGTGGCCGAGCGCCTCGGCGCCAAGGTTTCGGGGTCCGTCTCGGCCAAGACCGATCTCGTCGTGGCCGGGCCGGGAGCGGGCTCGAAGTTGAAGGACGCGGAGAAGCACGGCGTCCGCGTCGTGTCGGAGGACGACTGGCTCGGGATGGTGGCGCAGGGTTGAAGCCCGAGTCCCGGCAGCTTAGACCTGCGGGAGAACGCCCCGAGAACTCCCACCCGGCAGGGTTGATCCGCGATGACGGTCCTGGCCCTCGACTTCGAGACGGCCAACGAGCGGCGTGACAGCGCCTGCGCGGTCGGTCTCGCCTGGATCGCGGACGGGCGGGTGGTGCGCCGGGAGAGCCACCTGATCCGTCCGCCCGAGATGCGCTTCGCGCCGGGCAACATCCGGGTTCACGGCATCCTGCCGGCTGACGTCGCCGACAAGCCGGACTTTGCCGCCGTGATGACGCCCTATCTCGGCGATCTGACGCGCGGCCTCATCCTGGCGCACAACGCGAGCTTCGATATCGGCGTCCTGCGCGCCGGCTTGGCGCGGGCCGGCGTGCCGGTGCCGGATCTCGCGTATCTCTGCACGGTCCAGGTGGCGCGCCGGGTCTTCCCGGCGCCCGAGGGCTGTGGACTCGGCAAGGTCGCTCGACGCCTCGGCATCCGCTTCGAGCATCACGATGCCGGCGAGGACGCCTATGCCTGCGCGGAGATCGCCCTCGCCGCGATGCGCGAGCGGGCGGCCGCGGACGTGCACGGCCTCGCCGCTTCGATCGGCCTGCCGATCACGCGGGCGACCGGCGGTCCGGCAAGACCCCGCCCTGCGCCGGGGGCGATCAGCGGGCGGGCGATGGCCGCCGTCCCGGCCGCGCCCGCGGCCCTGCGCTTCGCCGTGCGCGGATCGACCGGGAACCGGTATCACGTCAGCCTGGAGGAGCAGGCGGGCGGCCCGCAGCTGCGCTGCACCTGTACGGCCGGTCGCTTCGCGATGCGCTGCCGCCACGTGAAGGCCTTGGAGGTCGGCGACATCACCGACCTGCTGTCGGACAATGCCGGCGACCTCGTACTCCTCGCCCGCATGCTCGGCCGCACGACACGGGTCGCGGGCGCGGCGTGACACGGGTCAGGGCGTATCGAGAAGGGCGCTAAAGACCGCCACGGCCTGGACGACGTCCGCCTCCGTGATGTGCCGGTGCGTGACCAGACGCAGGCGCGACGCGCCGAGCGGCCGGGTGCGGATCCCGGCCGCGTCGAGATCGGCGACCCAGCGGGTGCTGCCGCGCCCGCTTCCTCCGAGATTGACCTGCACGATGTTCGTCTGCGGACGGTTCGCCGACAGGCGCGGCCGCAATGCGTTCAGCCCGTCACTCAGTTGCCGCGCCCGCGCGTGATCCTCCCCGAGTCGAGCCCCCATGACGGTGATCGCCTCGAGCCCGGCTGCCGCCACTACCCCGACCTGACGCTGGGTTCCCCCGATCATCTTGCGGAGGCGGCGCGCCGCAGCGATGACCGGCCCGCTGCCGACGAGCACCGCGCCGACCGGCGCGCTGAGGCCCTTCGACAAACAAAGCGCGACCGTGTCGACATGGGCGGCGAGATCGGCAGGTGGCACGCCGAGATGCGTTGCCGCGTTGAACAGGCGCGCGCCGTCGAGATGGACCGGAATGCCGTGTGCGCGGGCAAGGCCGGACACCGCCTCCATGTGGGCCGGCGGCAGGACCGTGCCGCCGGCGGCGTTGTGCGACGTCTCCAGCGCGATCATGGCCGTCCGGAGGGGGCTGGCCCCCGGATGAAGGGCGTGCTCCAGGCGGTCGAGGTCCATGGCGCCGTCGGTGCCGGGGATTCCGAGAAGGAACGTCCCGGTCAGGGTGGCGGCTCCGCGTTCGGTGTTGACCATGTGGGCCTGGGCCTCAAGCAGGACCTGCTCGCTGCGCTGGACCTGGGCCAGGATCGCCAGAAGGTTGCCCATCGTGCAGCTCGGCACGAACAGGCCGGACTCCTTGCCGAGGATCGCTGCAGCGGCCTCTTCCAGCTCTCGCGCGGTCGGGTCGGCATCGAGTCCGTCATCGCCGAGCGGCGCGGAGCGCATGCGCGCGTACATGGCCTCGGTGGGGCGCGTGACCGTGTCGCTGCGCAGGTCGACGGCAGCCGGTGCTCCGTCGTTTCCAGTCAGATCGTTTCGCATCGCGATCCCAACAGCTCACCCCCTTGCTCAGACGCAGCCACCGCGTTCCTGCGCCTGCGCCCGAGGTCCTTGTCGACGCGTCGCTCCAACCTTCGATGAGGCTTTCGTTCGAAGCGCGGCGCTAGCGGTAGGCGGCCTCGTCGCCGGAATCGGTGGGATTGGCCAGGGCGCGCTTCAGGACGTCGCTCATCGGCAATTCGAGATTGATGCCCTTGGGTGGGATCGGCTGCTCGAAGTAGCGGCTGTACAGCCGCGCGACGGTCCCGTCTTGGATCAGCTCGACCACCGCCTTGTCGACAGCGGCCTTGAAGTCCGCATCGTCCTTCGGCTCGAGGATGCCATAGGGGGCGAACTCCAGTCGCCTGGTGCCGATCTTGTAGTCCCCCGGCCGCTTGGCTCCCGCGACCGTGGCGTGCGCCAGGGCGTCGTCGTTGATCGCTCCGGCGGCGCGACCGGTCTCGACGAGCAGGAAGACCTCGGCGGTGTCCTTGGCGGGCATCACCTGGATGTCGAGCTTGTCGCGCACGTTGATCCGGGTGGCGACGCGCTGGGTCTCCCCGCCAGCCTGGGCCGAGATGGCCCTGCCGCGGAACGTGGCGATGTCCTCCACGTCGACCGGGGTGTCCTTCTTGGCGACCAGCACCACCTGGGCCACGAAGGTGGTGGGCGCGAACGACACCAGCTTGTGCCGCTCGGGCAGGTTGCTGGCGGTGCCGCATTCCAGATCGATGGTCCCGTTGTTGATCAGCGGGATCCGCGTCGCCGACATCACAGGCACGTGCCGCACGTCGAGCTTGTTCAGGCCGAGGGCGGATTTGAGCTTCTGCGCGACGTGCTCGCATATCTCCACGGAATAGCCCACCGGCTTGGCGTTCTGATCGAGGAAACCCGAAGGGCGGTGACGCGTCCGGAAATCCGAGGCTGATCTGGCCGCTCGTGCGGATCTTCTCGAGGCGCCCCTCCGCGAACGACGGCGCAGTGAGCGCGATCCAGCAGAGCGAAGCCATCAGAAGCGGCAGCGTCCTCGACACGATCCGAACCCCTCGTAATGCCGGAATCGGCAGTGTTCCGAGCCGCCACGGCGTCGACTGGTCGGCCCGAAGCTTTGCCGACCGATCCTAGGAGCGGCCGCGCGCTGACGTCCAATGCCGATTCACCTGCCGAGCATACGGATCTGATATGGCCGAGCGGCGCATGACCTTCCGGCACATCGAGGCATTCCGGGTCGTGGTGGCCACGGGGTCCATGACCGAGGCGAGCCGGCGGCTCCACACCTCACAGCCGCAGGTGAGCCGGCTGATCGCCCAGCTGGAGGCGATCACCGGCCTTCCGCTGTTCGACCGCAGCGGCGGACGCGTGGTGCCGTCCCTCGACGGAACGCGCTTCCACGCCGAGGTCGAGCGGGCCTTCATTGGGCTCTCGAGCCTCGAGGCGGCGGCGGCGCGGATTCGCGCCTTCGGCGCCGAACGGCTGCGGGTCGCCGCAATGCCCCGGCTGGCGGGCGGCCTTCTCGCGCGGGCGGTCGTTCGGTTTCGGGCCGACCATCCGGACGTGATCGTGGCGATCCATTCCGGGGACGACGAAACCGTGAATGCGTGGATCGCCACCGGTTTCTGCGATGCCGCGCTGACGATGCTCTACGGCTCGGACCCTGACGCGCGTCTCGATCAGGTCGAGACCCGCGCTTGCGTCGCCGTCTTGCCGCTGAACCACCCGCTCACCGCGCAGGACACGCTGAGGCCGGAGAACTTTCGTGACGTGCCGTTCGTCGCCGCCTCGCTCGGGAGCGCCCTGCGGGAACGGACCGACGCGGTTTTCGAAGCGGCCGGAATCGGTTTGACGATCACGGCCGAAGCGGGACTCGGCGCGTCGATCTGCACCCTCGTCTCGGCGGGGCTGGGCGTCAGCGTGATGAACCCGCTCGCCGCCCACGAGGAGGCGAAGGTGTCGCCGATCGCGATCCGGCCCTTCGCGCCCGCCCTGCCGGTTCATTTCGCGCTGCTGTTTCCGCCCGACCACGCCCGGGGACGCCTCATGCGCGCCTTCGGTGCCTGCGCGCGGGCGGTGCTGCTGGAGGAACTCGCGACATTGCCGGACGCCACCGATCGGCGCCCGGCCAGCCGACCTCAGGCAGCGCGCTTCCCGGCCTCACCGTAGAAGGTGCCGCCGCGCTCGGCCATGGCGGCCAAGTTGTCGGGCACCCGGAACCGGGGGCCGTGCCGGGACTCCAGGCGCCGCGCGAGATCGACGAAAGCCGCCGCGCCCATGAAGTCGATGTAGGACAACGCACCACCGGTGAACGGCGCGAAGCCGAAGCCGAGGATCGAGCCGACATCCGCCTCGCGCGGATCGGTGACGACGCCCTCGCCGACGGTGCGGGCCGCCTCCAGCGCCTGCACCACGAGAAGCCGCTGCTTCAGCTCGCTGAAGTCAACGGAGTCGGGATCCAGGCGATGGGGCTGCAGAGCCGTCAGACCGGGCCAGAGGCGCTTGGGCGCGCCCTCCGGGTAGTCGTAGAAGCCCTTGCGGTTCTTCCGCCCGAGCCGGCCCTGCGTCTCGACCATCTCGGACAGGATCGTCTTCTGCGCCGGATCGACGGCTCCCTGCCCCACCTGCGCCTCTGTGGCCTTGGCGATCTTGAGCACGAGGTCGAGGGCGACCTCGTCGTTGAGCGAGAGCGGGCCGACCGGCATGCCGGCCTGACGGCCGGCGCTCTCGATCATGGCCGGCGGCACGCCCTCGGCCAGCATCTTGTGGCCTTCGAGGATGTAGGCGCCGACGCAGCGGTTGGCGAAGAAGCCGCGGGCGTCGTTCACGACGATCGGGGTCTTCTTGATCAGCCGCACGTAGTCCAGGGCGGTGGCCAGCGCCGCGTCGCCCGTCGCCTCGCCCTTGATGATCTCGACCAGCATCATCTTCTCCACCGGGGAGAAGAAGTGGATGCCGACGAACTGGGCCGGGCGCTGCGAACTCTTCGCCAGCCCGGTGATCGGCAGGGTCGAGGTGTTGGAGGCGAAGATCGCGTCGGGGCGGATCACCGCCTCGACCTTCCCGATCACCTCGGCCTTCACCTTCGGATCCTCGAACACCGCCTCGATCACGAGGTCGCAATCGGCGAGCGCCCCGTAATCGGACGTCGCCTGGATGCGCCCGAGCAGAGCGTCGCGGTCGGCGGTCTTGGCGCGACCCTTGTTGATCTGGCCCGTGATCAGCGTGTGCGCGTAGGCCTTGCCCTTCTCGGCGGCCTCCACCGACTGATCGACCAGCACGACCTCGATCCCGGACTGGGCGGTGACGTAGGCGACGCCCGCGCCCATGAAGCCGGCGCCGATCACGCCGACCTTGCTCAGGCGGGTCGCCGGCACGTCCTTCGGGCGGCGCGCGCCCTTGTTCAACTCGCCCATGGAGATGAACAGCGTGCGGATCATCGCCGCCGCTTCGGTCGAGCGCAGAATATGGGCGAAGTACCGGCTCTCCACCCGCAGGGCGAGATCCATAGGCAGCTGCAGGCCCTCATAGACGGAGGCCAGGATCGCCTTGGCGGCCGGGTAATTGTCGTGGGTCTCGCGCCGGTAGATGGCGTTGGCCGGGGGCCAGATCATCATGCCGGCGGGCGAGTAGACCTTGCCGGACGGAGCCTTGAACTTCGGCACGTCCCATGGCGCCACCGCGGACCCGCCCTCGCGGATCCAGGCCTTGGCGCGCTCGACGATCTCGGCCTTCGGCGCCACCCCGTGAATCAGTCCCATGCCCTTGGCCATGGGCGCGCGGATCTGCTCGCCCTTGAACAGCATCTGGAGGGCGTCGCCCGTCTGCATCAGCCGGGCGACCCGCTGCGTGCCGCCGCCGCCCGGGAACAACCCGACCTTGATCTCCGGCAGGCCGACCCGGGTCTTTCCGTCGTCTGAGGCGACCCGGTAATGGCACGCGAGCGCCAGCTCGAAGGCGCCGCCCAGGCACAGGCCCTGGATCGCCGCCGCGAAGGGCTTGCCGCAGGTCTCGAGCCGCCGGAACAGCAGCGACAGGCGCCGGGACGCCTCGAAGAAGTGGCGCATCGCCACCGCCTCGCCCTGCTCGGCCTTGAGCTGCTCGTAGGCCCGGCCGAGGCCCTGGAGCATGGTGAGGTCGGCGCCGCCGGAGAAGTTGTCCTTGCCGGTGGCGATCACGCAGCCCTTGATGGCGGCATCGGTGGCGACCTGCTCGATGATCGCCTCGAGCTGATCCATCACGCCCTCGGTGATCACGTTCATCGAGCGGCCCGGCATGTCCCAGGTCGCCACGGCAATGCCGTCGGGATCGGTCTCGAAGCGGAAATCGGTCAGCGTCATGGTGCCGTCCTCCCTGAATTGTGCCGACGTTTCACCGGCGTGATTTCGTTAAGGTTGCGTTGAGCGTGAGGGCGCATGGTCCGCCGGTCGGGGGGCACCGGCGGAAGGCGCATATGACGAAGACCACAGCTTGCAGCGCCTGCCGCAGCGGCACCACGCTCGACCTCGACTTCACGATGGCCTTCCAGCCGATCCTCGATATCGGCACGGGGAACGTCTGGGCCTACGAGGCCCTCGTGCGCGGGCTGAACGGCGAGCCGGCCCACACGATCCTGAATCGGGTCACCGACGAGACACGTTATCAATTCGACCAAGCCGCCCGCGTGAAGGCCATCGAACTTGCCGGGCGCCTTTTCCCGCGCGACAGCCTCACGCGGCTGTCCATCAATTTCATGCCCAACGCGGTCTACGAGCCGAACGCCTGCATCCGGGCCTCCCTGGAAGCCGCCCGTCGCGTAGACTTCGCGCATCAGCGCATCATGTTCGAATTCACCGAGCAGGAGCGGTTCCGGGACACGGAGCACGTCAAGGGCATCGTCGCGGCCTATCGGAAACAGGGTTTCCTGACGGCGCTCGACGATTTCGGGGCCGGCTTCGCGGGACTGAGCCTGCTGGCCAATTTCCGCCCCGACCTGATTAAGATCGACATGGATCTCGTGCGCGGTATCGACACCGATTCCGGACGCTACGCAATCGTCTCGGGCGTCGTCGCCATCGCGCGGGCGCTCAATGTCACCGTGCTGGCCGAGGGCGTCGAGACCGCGGCGGAACTCGGTGCCCTGCGCGGGCTCGGGATTTCGCTCATGCAGGGTTACCACTTCGCGAAGCCCCTGCTGGAGGCGCTGCCCCCGGTGGCGGGCTTCGCCCCCATGGCGGCCGCGCGCGCCGCCTGAGGCCGGCTGGACGCGCGCGACGCACATAGCCTACTTCGGAGCCGGAGCGGGCGCCGCGGCGGGCGGCATGCCGGGCGGCATGGGCGGCGCGCCCGTCTTCGGCGTATTGTCGGACGCCGAGGCGACGGCCAGCATGTTCAGCAGCTTGGTGACCGAATTCTGCGAGATCGCCGTCACCGAAGAGTTCGGATCGGCATTCATCGTCTGGAACTTCAGGTAAGTCGGATCCGAGTAGATCTCGTCGAGGTGCTTCAACTCGGCGAGGCTGAACTTCTCGGCGTAGTCCTTCGAGAGCCCCTCGACCATGAGGCCGCGCTGCTTGTCGAACTCGTCCAGCAGCTCCTTCCGTACGGCCTCGGCGCGGGCCTCCGGCATCGGCGCTACCGTCTTCTCGAGGGCGACGTTGAATCCGGTCTGAAGGTTCTTGATCAGGGTCTTGTTGACGAGCGTCCTGGCCACGGCCACGCGGTCCGCAGCCTCGTCGGCGCGGGCGGCGACAGGCAGGCTTAGGGTGACGCCTAGACAGAGCGTCGCAAACAGGCGGTTCAAGGGCTTGTCTCCTCGTTGTTTTATCGTCCGGCCCCGCATCGGGCCGGGCGTCGCCCGCGCCTCTAGCAGCGTTCCCGGACTTTGGGGAGCGGCGGTGCGCCGCCCCCATGCGGTACCCCATGCGGCCTTCAGACCCGCTCGATGATCGTGGCCGTACCCATTCCGGCGCCGATGCACAGGGTGATCAGTGCCCGTTCCTTGCCGGTCCGCTCCAACTCGTCGAGGGCGGTACCGAGGATCATCGCGCCGGTCGCACCCAGCGGATGACCGAGGGCAATGGCGCCGCCGTTGACGTTGACCGCCTCAGGGTCGAGGTCGAACGCTTGGCAGAAGCGCAGGACGACCGCCGCGAAGGCCTCGTTGACCTCGAACAGATCGATATCCGACAGGCTGAGCCCCGACGTTGCCAGGACCTTGCGGGTCACGTCCACCGGACCGGTGAGCATCAGGGCCGGGTCGGAGCCGATATTGGCGAAGGCGCGGATCCGAGCGCGCGGACGCAGGCCCGCGGCCTCGCCGGCCGCCCTGGAGCCGATCAGCACGGCCGCGGCACCATCGACGATGCCGGACGAGTTGCCGGCATGGTGGACGTGTTCGACGGCCTCCACGTCGGGGTGCGCGTCCGTGGCCACGGCGTCGAAGCCACCCATCTGACCCATCTGCACGAAGGACGCCTTCAGCGAAGCGAGCGACTGCATGTCGGTGCCGGGCCGCATGTGCTCGTCGCGGTCGAGCAGCGTGATGCCGTTCACGTCGCGGACCGGAACCACGGATCCTTCGAACAGGCCCTCGGCCCAGGACTTCGCCGCGCGCTCCTGCGAGCCGGACCGCGTAGGCGTCGCAATCGTCCCGGGTGAAGCCGTACTTGGTGGCGATCAGGTCGGCCGAGACGCCCTGCGGCATGAAGTAGGACTTGATGGCGATCGCCGGATCGACCGGCCACGCACCGCCCGAGGCGCCGATGCCGATGCGGCTCATCGATTCGACGCCGCCGCCCACCGCCATCGCGTGCTGCCCACTCATGACCTGTGCGGCCGCGAAGTTCACCGCATCGAGGCCCGAGGCGCAGAACCGGTTGATCTGCACGCCCGGAACCTGCGCGCCGTAATCCGCCACGAGGGCCGCTGCCCGGGCGATGTCGCCGCCCGCCTCGCCGACGGGGTCGACGCAGCCCAGGATCACGTCGTCGACCAGGCCGGTATCGAGGCCGCTGCGATCCTTGAGGGCGCGCAGCGCCGTCTCGGCGAGGCGCAGGGCCGTGACCTCGTGGAGGGAGCCGTCCGCCTTGCCGCGTCCGCGCGGCGTGCGAACGTGGTCGTAGATGAAGGCGTCCGTCATCAGCACTCCCCGGGGCGTGGATCTTCGCCGGTCGGCGACGCGGCCTTACAAGGCCATCTTGTTTCGCGCCAGTCTGCCACGGCATGCGCGCCCTCGGCCAGCCCCGATTGCGCGGAGCCTACGAAGAGCGCGAGACAGCGGGACCGCTTTGGAAGTGCTCGTTTTGATCGACCAGCGATGAGGTGGGGTCCGCCTCGGCCGCCGCCGCCATTCCGGGACGAAGCCGCTCGATGAAAGGCGGCTTCGTCCAGATGATGATCCCGGTTCGGCTAGTCCTGAAGCATCCGCTTCAGCAGCTCGACTTCATCTCCCAGCACCGTATCTTCGCCGATCTGCTTCTCGATCTTGCGCACGGCATGCAGCACGGTGGTGTGATCGCGACCACCGAATCGGCGGCCGATCTCGGGCAGCGAACGCAGGGTCAGCACCTTCGACAGGTACATGGCGATCTGGCGCGGCTTCACCACCGCGGCGGTGCGCCGTTCCGACAGGATGTCCGACCGCGAGACGTTGTAGCGCGAGGCGACCAGCTTCTGGATGTCCTCGATCTTGATCCGCTTCGGCTCGCGATTCTTGACGAGGTCGCGGATCGCGCTTTCGGCGGTCTCCATGGTCACCGCGGTGCCCGTCAGCGTCGCATGCGCCAAGAGGCGGTTCACCGCACCCTCGAGGTCGCGGCCGTTGGCGGTGATCGCGCGGGCCACGTAGGCCGCCACCTGCGGCGAGACGTCGAACCCGGGGTGCGAGGCCCGCACGGCGGCGAGGCGCGCCGAGAGGATCGAGACGCGCAGGGCCTCGTCGAGGGCGGTGATCTCGACCACGAGGCCGCCGCCGAGCCGCGAGCGGACCCGCTCGTCGAGGGCCTCCAGCTCGGTCGGCGGCCGGTCCGAGGCGACCACGACCTGACGTCCGGCGTCGATGAGCGCATTGATCGTGTGGCCGAACTCGGCCTGGATCGACTTGCCCTGGATGAACTGGACGTCGTCCAGGATCAGCAGGTCGATGCCGCGCAGGCGCTCCTTGTAGGCGAGCGCCGACTGCGTCTTCAGGGCATTGACGAAGCCGTACATGAAGCGGTCGGCGGTGAGGTAGATCACCCGACGCCCCGCCTCGCGGGCGGCGTGGCCGATGCCGTGCAGCAGGTGGGTCTTGCCCAGGCCGACCCCGGCATGGAGATAGAGCGGGTTGTAGAGGGCGCCCTCCCCCTGGTGGTTGGCGACCCGCTCGGCGGCGGCGTGGGCCAGGGCGTTGGAGCGCCCAATCACGAAGCTCGCGAAGGTCAGACGCGTGTCGAGCGGCGTCCCGCTGAGATCGCCCCCGGCATCGGCGTTGCGCGACTCGGCCGGCGCGGCCGCGGCCACGGGCATCGGCGCGCTGGCGGCGTGGATGCGGGCGAGGGGTCCGCTCACCGGACCGGGCTTGGACGCCCCCGCGGCGACCGGCCGGACCGGTGCGCCGGTCCCCCGTACACCGACCTCGATCCGCGCGATCTCCTCGACCTCGGCCTTGAAGGTGTTCAGCACGCGGTCGAGGTAGTGCGACTCGATCCAGCTCTTGAGGAAGCGGGTCGGCACCGTCAGCCGGGCCGTGCTGCCGGCCACGGTCTCCAGCTCGAGGCGGGCGAACCAGCTCGCGAACACATCCTCGCCGAGCTCGGCCCGCAGCCGACGCTTCACCCGAGCCCAGGCAGATCCATAATCCACGTTGCCGCCGCTGCTGCGGCCCCCGTCGTCGTCGCTCGCCACCGTTCCGTCGACACGCATCACTGGCTCTCCCGACGCTGCCCACAGGAGCCTGCAGGCCGCGCGTACGCACGATTTACGCCCTCAGCGTCCCGCAAGAACGGGCGGGACAGAGTTCTCTGCCTGGAGTCAACCCCAACGCGAGGAACTTTTGCCGATTGGGAGAGCCTATCAACAATTACCTACGGTTCCTTTAACACTGGGACTTGTGGGGATGGCGTGGATTCCCATTCCCAAGTGTTCCCGACAGGGCTGAACACGGCCGCTAGAGTCTTGTCGGATCAGATTGATTCGGCCTTGTCCCGAAATCGTAGTGTTTTGCTTGGTCGGTGTCAGTTTCTGTTAAGCTACACGTCGCCCCACGACTCTGCAATCGCGCCGATTCTTGAATAGGGTTAACCGTCTGGCGCGGGCGCCTGACCGCATCGCCGACGCTCTGGAAAGCGCGCACGAAAAAGCCCGGCGCGATGGCCGGGCTTGATGCCGTCTCAAGTGGGTGGACGGTTTAGGCGGCGAGCGCCTTCACGCGGGCGGCGAGGCGCGAGACCTTCCGCGAGGCGTTGTTCTTGTGAACGATGCCATGCTGAGCAGCGCGCATCATTTCAGGCTCGGCGGCGCGGAGGGCAGCGAGCGCGTCCTGCTGGTTGCCCGTGGCGATGGCCTCCTCGACCTTGCGGACGAAGGTGCGCATGCGCGAGCGGCGCGAGCGGTTGATCGCCGTGCGCTTGGCGATCTTGCGGGTCATCTTCTTGGCCGAAGCGGTGTTGGCCATGTACGTCCTCGTGTTTCTCGTCGGGCGATGCCGACGGGCCGGCTCTGCCGGAAATCGGTCGTCGCGTCAGGTTGTCTGGCGATAGCCGAGACGCAGCGCGCGCGAAAGCGCGGCCCTCGGCGAAGTGCGCTCTATAGACACGGGCCGGTGTCGCGTCAACGCATCGACGGCCAACCGAGCGCCAGAAGGAAACGCTGAGGCGACGCTGGCGGGCGGCGCAACTATCTCTCCCTCATATAGAGCTTAATTTCCTATATTGGTCGGTTTGCCGAACTGGAGAAGAGGCTGACCGGTGAATGACGTCATACGAGGCTCAGCAACCGAAATTTTGCAGCCAATTGTCTTCGAAAATCCCTCGTGAGTTTCCGAACCAATTCTTGCATCCGGACAGATCAGATTTAAAATTCTCTGCCAATTACAAATATCCTGATTCCATAAATAGATACAATTTCTCGCTCTATAATAAAATAAAATTTTCGATGGGAAGATATATAACTTGCAATCACATACAAAGTCTCGCGTATCTTCGAATAGTCAAAAGCGAAATTCCGCCTTTTTCGCGATCGCGCGAACACAAACAGAGCTGACGCTACGCTATACAGCCTAAAGATCGAAATAAAATGCTTCGATGGCAATCATGTTGAGGTGTCAATATTCAGGTAAACAGACGAAATTGATGGAAAATATGATTGCTTTGAAAAAATAACTCCCGATAATACCGTAAATAATCGCGGTATTTGGATCTAGCCGCCGTAGGTACAGTAACCGAGATGTCGATCGCATAGTCGTCGGGCGTTACTCCGGCCAGCGAAGCGCCGCCGCCGCCGCGAACGTCCCGACGACGGCGGCGATCAACGTCAGCGCCACCAGCACCGCCAGGGGCACGAAGAACGGCACCGTCCCGCCGCTCGCCGCCTGCGCGGCCGAGACACCGAAGATCAGCGTCGGGATCATCAGCGGCAGCACCAGAACGGCGAGGATCAGGCCGCCCCGGCGAATCGAGGCCGTCAGCGCCGCGCCCACCGCGCCGATGAAGCTGAGCGCCGGCGTCCCCGCCAGCAGGGTCAGCGATGTGGCACCCATGGCGGTCCCGTCGAGGGCCACCAACAAGCCGAAGAGCGGAGCGGCGAGAGCGAGGGCAGCCCCGTGGTCAGCCACTGCGCCGCCACCTTGGCGAGGACCACGAGTTCGAGGGGCACCGGCGCGGCGGTCATCAGGTCGAGGGAGCCGTCCTCTTCGTCGGCCTGGAACAGGCGGTCGAGGCCGATCAGCGTCGACAGCACCGCGGCGAGCCAGAGGATCGCCGGACCGATCCGCGACAGCAGGTTCAGGTCCGGCCCGAGCGCGAAGGGCACCAGGGCGACGATCATCAGGAAGAAGACTAGCGACAGGGCGCCGGAGCCGCCGACACGTCCGGCGAGCCGCAGGTCGCGGGCGATGAGGGCGAGGAACGCGCCGGTCACGCCCAATCCTCCAGCGGCTCGGCGGCCGCCAGTCCGGCAGCCTCGATGCGCAACTCGGCCGCGCCGGGCATGTCCAGCGGCTGATGCGTCGCGGCAATCACCAGGCCCCCGCCGGCCCGGTGGTCGGTCATGAGCCCGGCCAGAACCGCCTGGGAGGCCGCGTCGAGCGCCGCGGTGGGCTCGTCGAGAAGCCAGAGCGGGCGCGTGCAGACCAGGAGCCGTGCCAGCGCGACCCGCCGCCGCTGACCCGCCGACAGGTAGGCCACCGGCAGATCGTGGGCGTGGCCGAGGTCGAGCCGCGCCAGGGCGTCGCGCGGCTTCAGGCGCGGCGCACCGAGGAGCCGCTGGGCGAACAGCAGGTTCTCCCCGGCCGTCAGCGAACTCTTCAGGCCGTCCCGGTGCCCCACCGCGTGCAGGCATTCGGGCAGGCTCGCCTCTCCCATATCCGCGACGGCAATGCGCCCTGCATCCGGCCGCAGCCGACCGGAGAGGATGGCGAGCAGGCTGGATTTTCCGGCACCGTTCCGGCCGGTGACCGCCAGGGCGTCCCCGGGTCCGAGGGCGAAGGCGAGGTTCGAGAAGATGCGGCGCCCGGAGCGGCGGCAGGCGAGATTGTCAACGCTGAGCCGCACGTGGTCCTCCGGCCTCATCCCCGCCGACGGGCGGCACCTCCGAGTTGCGCGGCCTCCATGCCCGATTGCGAGGCGCAACGGAACCGCCCCGTCCAGCTCGGCTTTGGTTCCGCGACGGAGGAATGCCCATGGCCCAGGCCGGACACCCGAGCGAATCCGAGGTTGCCGCGACACCCGACGCGGTGGAGGGCCGCGCCAAGGTCGAGGCGCGGATGGCGGAGTGCACGCCCGAGGAGCAGGCGGCGTTCTGGGAGGCGGTCGGCCGCTGCTTCGGCGGCGGGACGCCGCCGGAGATGAAATCGGCGGGCGCGTGATCAGCCGTTCCGGCGCGTCAAAGCCCGCAGCGCGCCGCGAAACGTCCGCACATCCTGCTCGGTGAGGCTCATCCTGTGCAGCATGTCGCGCATGTTGCGGGCGATGATCTCTCTTCTCCGGCGGGTAGAAACCGGCCTCGTCGAGGGCGCTTTCGAGGCTGCCGAACAGGGCGATCAGCGCTTCCCGCGTGGCCGGAGGCGACAGCAACTCACCCGAGAACGGCAAACGTGCCCGGCCGCTGGCCTGACGCCACGCATAGCCGACGAGCAGCACAGCCTGGGCGAGGTTCAGCGACAGGAAGTCCGGTGACACCGGAAAGGTGACGATCGCGTCCGCCAGGGACACCTCGTCGTTGGTGAGCCCGACCCGCTCGCGGCCGAACATGACCGCGGTGCGCTGCCCGTCCCGAGCCACGAGTTCGCCCATGGCCTCCTCGGGCGCGAAGACCCGCTTCATCTGCCCGCGCTCGCGGGCCGTGGTCGCCAGCACGTAGCGGCAATCGGCGATCGCCTCGGCGATGCTGCCGAAGATCGTCGCCCGATCAAGGACATGGGTGGCGCCGGAGGCCGCCTCGCGGACGCCCTTCTTGGGCCATCCGTTCTTCGGATTGACGAGGCGCAGGTCCGACAGGCCGAAATTCGCCATGGCGCGGGCCGTCATGCCGATGTTCTCGGCGAGCTGCGGCTCCACTAGGATCACCGCCGGGGTGAGGCCGGGGGGCAGTTCCAGGGTCTTCCTCGGGCTGTCGCCTGGCGCGTCAGGGCTGGTCATTCCGGCCCTCTGGCACGACCGGACCTCGCCCGTCGAGACCCGGGTGACGAAGCCGCCCGGATGACAGCCGCCGCCTTCCGTCGCCGGGAGGGTCGCGCTATGTCGCGGGGCGATTTCGACCCGGGGCACTTGAGCGACGGCCTCGGGACACCAACCGCACGGCCCTTGCATGCCGTGTGGCGGAACAAAGCGGGAAGGCATCGGTCCATGGCGAAGATCAAGGTAGCGAACCCCGTCGTCGAGCTCGACGGCGACGAGATGACCCGGATCATCTGGGCCGAGATCAAGAACAAGCTCATCCACCCCTATCTCGATCTCGACCTCGAATACTACGACCTCGGCGTCGAGCACCGCGACGCCACCAACGACAAGGTGACCGTCGATGCCGCCGAGGCGATCAAGCGCCACGGCGTCGGCGTGAAGTGCGCCACCATCACCCCGGACGAGCAGCGGGTGCAGGAATTCGGCCTCAAGGAGATGTGGCGCTCGCCCAACGGCACGATCCGCAACATCCTGGGCGGTGTGATCTTCCGCGAGCCGATCATCTGTAAGAACGTGCCGCGCCTCGTGCCCGGCTGGACCCAGCCCTTCGTGATCGGCCGCCACGCCTACGGCGACCAGTACCGCGCCACCGACTTCAAGGTGCCCGGCAAGGGCCGCCTGACCATCAAGTTCGAGGGCGATGACGGCACGGTCATCGAGAAGAGGTGTTCAAGTTCCCGGACGCCGGCGTCGCCATGTCGATGTACAACCTCGACCAGTCGATCATCGATTTCGCCCGCGCCTCGATGAATTACGGCTTGGCGCGCAAGTACCCGGTCTACCTGTCGACCAAGAACACTATCCTCAAGGTCTATGACGGCCGGTTCAAGGACCTGTTCCAGAAGGTGTACGAGGAGGAGTTCGAGGCGAAGTTCAAGGCGCTCGGGCTCACCTACGAGCACCGCCTGATCGACGACATGGTCGCCTCGTGCCTCAAGTGGTCCGGCGGCTACGTCTGGGCCTGCAAGAACTACGATGGCGACGTGCAGTCCGATACGGCCGCGCAGGGCTTCGGCTCGCTCGGCCTGATGACCTCGGTTCTGATGACGCCCGACGGCCGGACCGTGGAGGCCGAGGCCGCCCACGGCACCGTCACGCGCCACTATCGCGAGCACCAGAAGGGCCGCGAGACCTCGACCAACTCGATCGCTTCGATCTTCGCCTGGACCCGCGGCCTGTCGCACCGGGCCAAGCTCGACGGCAACGACGATCTGGCGAAGTTCGCCGCGACCCTGGAGAAGGTCTGCGTCGATACCGTCGAGGCCGGGCACATGACCAAGGACCTCGCCTTGCTGGTCGGTCCCGATCAGAAATGGCTCTCGACCACCGGCTTCCTCGACAAGGTCGATCAGAATCTGAAGACCGCGATGGGCGCCTGAGGCCCAAGCCTCGAATCGAAGTCCGGCTCGGATCGAAGACCGGCGGGCGCCTCGCGGGCGCGCCCGCCGGTCATGTTTCTAGGCAAAGCGGCAGTGGTCGTCTCAGGCGCCTCGACCGTGTTCCGGCGGGCAGGTTTCAGCCAGCGCCCGGGCGACCTCGATGAGCAAAAGGTCGATGGCCGCGCGCATCAGCGGATTGCCGATGGCGTCGACGAGTTCGCGAACCTGAAGGCACTGCGTGGCGAGGGCGTCCAGCGCCCTGTCGTTGCTGTCGAAGGTCATGCTCAAGCCACCAGGTAAGCGGGTTCGGAAACCAGGACCGAGCGGGTGTCCCCGCGGACCGCGCGCAGCTTGGCCAGGGTGCGGGCGTCGAACCGCGCTGTGGCTGCCATGATCTCTTCGCCCGCGATCTGCACCGGCAGGCCGAGGGGATGCGGGCGGAAATGCAGCTGGATGACGTGGATCATGTAGAGGGTCGGCATCTGCAGCAGCAGGCTGTTCACCCCATGGGCGAGGCCCCACTCGACAATACCGGTGAGCAGCGCGATCGAGACCGGGTTAACCACCCGGCCCCGGGCACGGTGCGAGCGCGCCACGCCTTGGCGGGTCCATTCCCAGATGTGCGGGCCGACCGGCCGCGCGCGCCTTCGCAGAGCTGCGGCAGGACGTCTGAGAGGAGATGCGGGCGGGTGGTCGGCAGGAGCCGGCTGTAGCCGATGACCGCATCGCCTTCCATGGCGAGGAAATGGACGGCGTGGGGCGTATCGAACTGGTCGATCTCCCGGCCGTCCGGGCGAGCCAGCTCGCTCCAGCCTTTCTCTGCGACGAAGATCTCGTGGCGCAGGCGCCAAGCCTGTTCCATCGCGTCGGCGTATCGATGCGCGTTGGCGGGAGTGACGATGTGGATCACGACGAAACCTCACGTTGGACTGACGTGGGTTGTCCCCGTTCGGCGACAGGCTGTGTACTACGAGAACTCGTAGGGTTGGCGTCCCAGGCCGCCTGTCGGGCCAACGACTTGCGGCCGCGCAGGGTCGGCGGCTGAGCCCGGCCGATCGGAATGGCCAGCGCCAGCCGTGTCGTATCTAGGTTATCAATCCGGACCGAAGCGCCTGCGCAACGGTGTGGGCGCGGTTGACGGTATCGAGCTTCGACCGGGCCGAGCGCAGATGGTAATCGACGCCCGAGGCGGTGATGCCCATGACCATACCGATCTCGATGTCCGTCTTCCCTTCTGCCGCCCATTGCAGGGCCTCGCGCTCCCGCGGCGAGAGGCGCGCAGGCTCGCGCGCCGCCGGACGGCTGTTCATCAGCAACAACTGGCCGACCGCGTAGGTCGCCACCAAGTTGACCGCGACACGCTCGGCCGGATCGATCTCGATCCGATCACCCGATACGCTGATCCCGCCCGGTTCCCCGTCGAGGGTCACGAACGGGACCGTGATGCCCGCACGGATACCGAACTCGCAGGCCTCCTCCATGACCCGGCTCGCGGTGGGCGTGTCCGGCAGCACGGCGCTCCAGTCGAAGGGTGTCGCGCTGGTGCACAGCCGGTGGACCGTGGGGTCGTGACGGGCGTAGCCCTGCGAGACGTATCGACGCGTCCACCCATCCGGCATCGTGCTCGCCAGGACGAAACCGCCGTGACGGCGCGTCGGAAGGCCGGGCTCGGGCACGGTCCCGGCCATGATGTATGAGACCCCGTAGCGAGCGAACGCCTCGGCGAGCAATCGCGCGACCTCATCCGGCGTGGCGGCCCGCTCCAGATCGCGCAAAACGTTGAAGGTCCGGTCGAGATGCTTCGAATGCGGCATGCCCTACCCCAGAAGTGATGCACGCCCTGCGACAAAACTTACGTTGAATGCAACCTGAGGATGGCATCGTCGCGACTGAAAGGCTAGTCTCGCTTCGGGAAGCTCCGCTGTTCGAATGGGCTCTGCGGGGGGAGTACGAGTTTCAACGGCATGACACACGATGCGACACCGCCGACGACACGCTGGCTCCTCGACCGAATCGCCGCCACGCTGAACATCTGCCCGACTTACTTCCGGCAGGCCGAGCCGCCCATGAAGGCGGATGCGGATCCGACCGACCGGCAATGTGAGGAGGTCGCCGCCCTGTTCCGCGCGATCAGGTCGCCGGCGCGCCGCAACGCGGTTCTGAACCTCCTGCGTGAGATGGCGCGCGAAACCTGAGGTCTCGCACAATCCATCCCGAGGTCGCGGGGCAATCCCTCAGGCAGCCACCAGCAGGGCGGCTCCGGCGACGCCCGAAAGCACCAGACGCAGGCGACCGAGCCAGAGGGGCGTCAGGCCGCGGCGGGACAGATCCTGGTCGATGAAGCCCCAGGCGAGCACGAGTCCGCCGAGGATGCGCAGGTCCCACGGAGCGGGCGCCGCCATGGCCGCCCAAGCCACGAGGGACGGGATGATGGCCACCAGATAGTCGCCATTGCCGGCATTGCGCGCGGCTGCGGCCCCCCAACGGATCCCGCCCAAAAAGGAGGCGATCACCGCCCCGTAGGCGGACAGGATGGTCCGCGGCGACAAGCCGAGGCTGCTCAGGCCACCGTCGCTGCCCGACACCGCCAGGGCGGCGAGATCCCAGGAAAGGAACGAGACCGGCCACCCCCAGGACGATCGCGCCGAACGGGACAGGGTTCCGGTGCGCCATCCATCCTCCGAGCAGGGCAAGTCGGCGATCCGTGAGATCCGACCCTCGATCCGCCGTCATCCGGCGGGAGCGTTCCCGCATCGCGGCACGGCGGTCAAGGTCGGGACATCGGACGCACCGGGTCCCGGGTCTCGATCAGCTCCGGCGCGGCGGAGCCGTGAACGGCACCGCGTTCGGCATCGGCGCGCCGAGTAGCGACATCGGTGCGTTGTTGGGGGCCTTCGGTGCCGGAGGCTCGTTGACCGCCGCGTCAATCTTTCGCGGCTTGAAGTTCGCCGCGAGGCTCTTCGCGCTCGCCAGATCGGCGGGGCTCAGCTTGTTCGCCACGTCGTCGCGCTTCTTGCCGGCATCGTCGTCGCCCTGGCCAGCGGCGGCAGAGAACCAAGCGTAGGATTGTACGAGATCCTGCGTCAGGCCGAGCCCGCGCGCGTAGAGGACACCGAGATTGTACTGGCTGTCGCGGACGCCGAACTCGGCGCCCTGGCGGAACCACGAGGCCGCCGAGGCGAAGTCGGGCTTGCCGTTGGCCGCGGGGTTCTCGGCGTAGAGCACCGCCAGATTGTGCATCGAGCGGGCATGACCCTGCTCGGCGGCACGACCATACCACAGCTTCGCCTTGTCGAGATCGCGGACGACGCCGGAGCCCTTCTCGTAATGGCCCGCAAGCTTGTACTGGGCGGGCGCGTAGCCGGCCGAGGCCAGCTTCTCATAAAGCTTGGCCGCAACAGACAGGTCGCGGGGCATGCCGCGGCCGTCGGCCTCCCGCGTGGCGAGATCCCAGACTGCAGTGCCGTCACCGTCGAGGGCGGCGAGCTTAACCTTGGCGAGGGCCGGCGGCAGGTTGCCGAGATCGGTCTGGAGGGCGTTCATACCGGCGACCTGCGGCACCGCCGACTTGGCGGAGGCGCGCGCCTCGGCCGGCACGGGATTCGGGAGAGCCTGGGTCGTGGTCGGGTCGCTCACGGGGGACTTGGCGTCCGAGGCGGCCTTCGGGGCCTCCGCCGGGGCCTCCTTCGGCATGTCCTTCTGGACGGCGGCATCCTCACGGACGGGAGCGACCTGGCTCGTCGGCACGACGGGCCGCGGCTCCTCCGGGCTACGCATGGTGATCGCCTGAAGCGCGCCCAATGCCAGCACGATCGCGGCCAGGCCGAGCAGGAGCGGCCGGCGGCGGCGATCGATCTCGGCGCGCAGCCGGCCAAGGCGGCCCGTCGCAGCCTCCGACAGGGCGGCGCCCCGGTCGCTGCGAGCCTCCCTGCGCTCGGCCGGCGCCTCGGAGGCCAGCTCTGCCTGGGCGGCCTGCGCGGCCCGCCGTGCGGCTGCGATGAAGCTGGTCTTGATGTCGGTTTCGGAGCCGGCCTCGACGGGCGCGCGTGCGGCGATAACGTCGGCGCGGCGCTCCTGGGCCGTCCGGCGGCCGGAAAGGTCCCGGGAAGTGCGCGGCTCACGCGTCGGCCGGCCGCTGCCGGGCTCAAGTAGATCGTCGGCGAGACGCGAAGCCTCGTCGAGGTCGCGCTGCGGCTTCGCACGCGCCTCGACCGGGGCGAGCGCCACCTCCGGACTCGTGGAGGACATCAGGCGCTCGTCGAGGGACGGAGCCCGTGCCGGTACGGCCTCCGACGGACCGAGCCGGACGAGAAGGCGTTCGAGGGCCGACTGTACGCCCTCGAGGGTGGTCCCCAGCCGCTGATCGGAGGCGACCTGACGGGCCTGCATATCGGCGAGGCTGGCGCGCAGGAGACCGATCTCGCCGGTCTCCGCGGCGGCGATGCCGGAGGTCTTGAGGGTCTGGGCCACGGCGTTGCGCGCGGCGCGCTCGACCGCGGCCTCGCTCGGCGACGCCTCCCGCAGGGCCGTCACCTGGCGTAGAAGATCGCCCATGGTCCGCTCAAGGCCCGCCAGGGCCGGATCGGCGCTGGCCGGCGAGTCGAGGCGTCCCGCCAGCGACACGACCTGCCGCTCAAGCGCGTCGAGGCCCTCGTGCTCCGATCGGGCGCCGACCTGATCGACCTTGTCGGCCAGGTTGCGCAGCATCGCGTGGATCGACGCCATCTCGCCGGAGCGGGAGACGGTGTCGTCACCGCCGCGCTCAGACCAGTCGTCCCGGGCGCAGAGCACGTCGACCTTTTCGGCGAGCGCCTGGATCTGCTCGGCCAGCGCGGCGGGCGCGGCGAACTTCACGTCGCTCCGGATCTCCTCCAGGATCGGGCGAAGGTCCGGGCCGGTGCCCCGCTGCTGGAGTTCGGCGATCTGGGCGCTCACCGCCTGAAGGCTCTGCGCGAGACCCTGAATCCGCTCCGGGCCGGCCAGGGCGCCGATCAAGCGGCGGATCTCGTCGAGTTCGCCGAACAGGCCGGCGAGGGTATGACCATCGGGATCGGCGGCACCGGTTGCCGCAACGGTGTCGAGGCGCTCGGCCAAGCGGCGGACATCCTCCGCGACACGGCTGTGGACGTTCTCCGCCACCTCCTCCGCCAGACGCTCGACCTGCGCCCGAACCTGCTCGATCGGCACCGCGATCGCGGTGAGATCGGTCCCGGCCTGGGCACGCTCGATGCCGCTCGCCAGAGAGACGACCGCCTGCTCGAGGGCACCGATGTCCCGGCTCGTCGCCAGCTGGTTGATCGCCTCGCGCAGGCGCACGGTTTCCTGCTGAAGCTCGATCAGAGCTTCCGACGGCGCGATGCCCTCCTCGATCCGCGCTTCCAGCCGGCGCGCGAGGTCCATGCGCATGCTGGCGACCACGCCGCCGTCGGATGCGGAGGCCGCGAGGCCCGGCTCGGCGGCCTGCGCCAGCTCGCGCTGCCGCTGACGGATGTCCTGGACGGCGCTGCGGATGTCGGCAGCGGCGGGGCGCGCCCGCCGGCCGGGCTGGCGCGTGGCGGCGACCTGCTCGCCGAGCTGGGACATCCGGCGCTCGATATCGCCGAGCCGCTCGGTCACCAGCTGGACGGGTGCCGCCTTCAACGCGCGCTCGATGCGGGACTCGATCTCCGCGAGGCGCCGCGCCTCGGCTTCCTGGGTGGCGCGCCGCTCGTGGTCGAGCGCCCGGTCGAGACCGTCCAGGCGGTTCATCAGCGCGGCAATGCCCTGGCCGTAACCGTCGGCACGGGACCCGGTGACGCGCGCCGCCTCCTCATGATCGGGGGCCGAGGAGAAAGATCTGTCGGGCGCCGAGTCGGTCCGGGCCGGCGCTGCCGCGGCCTGCTCGGCGCGGTGGCGACGCCGATGCCGACGGTTCCCCTGCGCACCGGATTGCTGCTGCGGAACCACCGACGCGATCCAGGTCTCGAGGGGCACGCCGGCCCGCGCCGCCACGTCGCGGGCCGCATCGAGCACCTCGGGATCGAAACTGTCGAGCTGCGGCATCGCGTTGCGGGTCATCGGTGGCCTGTCGTCGGCAGCGTTCGGCGTCCGATTCCTCAGCGCAGGGCGGGACCGCAATTCGGTATCCACGAACGCACGCGTCGGATCGTCCGAAAGTGACCATTAACTTTCTTGGTAAACACAAGGTTAAGGTCTGGCTGACCGGGGGTAATCACCGTGCGCGGCCCGGGGCCTGAAACCCCCGCGCCTGTCGCGGGACCGCGCGGCCGGGCCGTTGCTCCAGAGCCGGCGTGGCGTTTACATGCGGCCAGCGCGGTGGGCCGTTCCGAGAGGCCCGCACCAGACGGGGGAACCAGAGATGCCGCAGTATCGCGCTCCGGTCGACGACACGCTGTTCTTGCTCAACGATGTCTTGGGCTTCCATGCGCGGGACAACCTCGCCGGTTTCGCCGACGCGTCGCCGGACGTGGTCGAGGCGGTCCTGCGCGAAGGCGCGAAGCTTGCCGAGGAGGTGCTGGCGCCGATCAACCGGACCGGCGACGTGGAGGGCTGCCGCCGGGAGGCGGACGGCACGGTCCGCACGCCCGCGGGATTCAAGGCGGCCTACGACACCTACGCGAGCGGCGGCTGGATGGGCCTGTCGGTACCCGAGGCCTATGGCGGCCAGGGCCTGCCGCACACCCTAAACACGGCGATCCAAGAATTCGCCTCGGGCGCAAATCTCGCCTTCGGGATGTATCCCGGCCTGACGCAGGGCGCGATGGCGGCGCTCTTGGTCCACGGCTCGGAGGAGCAGAAGGCCCTCTATCTCCCCAGGATGGTCGAAGGCGCCTGGACCGGCACCATGAATCTCACCGAGCCGCATTGCGGCACGGATCTCGGGCTGCTCAAGACCAAGGCCGTGCCGAACGGCGACGGCTCCTACAGCATCACCGGCACGAAGATCTTCATCTCGGCCGGCGAGCATGACCTCTCAGAGAACATTATCCATCTGGTCATCGCCCGGATCGAGGGCGCACCCGCCGGCACGAAGGGCATCTCGCTGTTCGTGGTGCCGAAGGTCTTGGTGAATGCGGACGGCTCTCTGGGCGCCCGCAACGGCGTGTCCTGTGGCTCCCTCGAGCACAAGATGGGCATCCACGGCAACGCCACCTGCGTGATGAACTACGACGGGGCGACCGGCTGGCTGGTGGGTCAGGAGAACCGCGGCCTCAACGCCATGTTCGTGATGATGAACGAAGCGCGGCTCGCCGTGGGCGTCCAGGGGCTCGGGCAGTCGGAGGTCGCCTATCAGAACGCCGCCGCCTACGCGAAGGATCGTCTCCAGGGCCGGGCTCTCACCGGCGCGAAGGCGCCCGAGCGCGCTGCCGACCCGATCATCGTTCATCCGGACGTGCGCCGGACGCTGATGCAGATCCGCGCGTTCAACGAGGCGGCCCGCGCCCTCATGCTGTGGACCGCGCTTCAGGCCGACATCCTCCATCGGTCCGAGGATGCCAAGGAGCGGCAGACTGCGGACGACCATCTCGGACTGCTCACCCCGGTGGTGAAGGGCGTGTTCACCGACCGGGGGTTCGCCAACGCGGTGGAAGCGCAGCAGCTGCTGGGCGGCCACGGCTACATCGAGGAATGGGGCATGTCGCAGTTCGTGCGCGATGCCCGCATCGCCATGATCTACGAGGGCGCCAACGGCATCCAGGCCATGGACCTCATCGGCCGCAAGCTGCCGAAGGACGGCGGCCGGGCGATGATGACATTCCTGGGCGAGGTCCAGACCTTCCTGAAGGACCATGGCGAGGACCCCGCCATGGCGCCGTTCACGAAGCCGCTCCAAGCCGGGCTGAACGACCTCCAGGGCGCCGTCATGTGGCTGATGCAGAACGCGTTCGCCAAGCCCGACAATGCCGGGGCCGGAGCCACCGACTTCATGCACCTCTTCGGCCTCGTGGCCCTGGGCTACATGTGGGCCAGGATCGCCAAGGCTGCCCTGGCTAAGCACGCCGAGGCTCCCTCCCCGCGCTGGGAGTCGAAGCTGGCGAGCGGCCGGTTCTTCATGGAGCGGATGCTGCCGGAAACCGCCCTGCGCCTGACGCGGATCAAGACGGGGGCGGAGAGCACCATGGCGCTGGAGGCGGAAGCCTTCTAAGCTTCCCTCTGGCGGTCACGCTCCGTGACGACGGCCGACGGCGTCCGATCGACGTCGCCGCGACACCGCCAACGTTTCGGACACCCTGGCGTCATTCAGGCGGCGCCCGATGCGACCGAAGTCACGCTGACTTCGGTCGCATCGCCGTGCGCGCGATCGTCGCGACGAATCGAAGGGCGAAACCCCGTCAGTCGCCGAGGGCCGAGTCCAGATCCTCGATCAGGTCCGCCGGGTCCTCCAGACCGATCGACAGACGCACCACTTCCGGTCCGGCACCTGCCGCGGTCTTCTGCGCATCCGTGAGCTGGCGGTGCGTCGTCGAGGCCGGGTGGATGATCAGCGAGCGCGTGTCGCCGATATTGGCAAGGTGCGAGAACAGCTGCAGGTTCGACACGAGCTTCACGCCCGCCTCGTAGCCGCCCTTGAGGCCGAAGGTGAACACGGCACCGGCGCCGTTCGGCGTGTAGCGCTTGGCCAGCGCGTGGTACCGGTCGGTCTCGAGCCCCGGATAGCTCACCCACGAGACCGACGGATGCGCCGACAGATGCTTGGCCACCGTCAGAGCATTGTCGGAATGGCGCTGCATGCGCAGTGGCAGGGTCTCGATCCCGTTGAGGATCAGGAAGGCGTTGAACGGCGACAGCGCCGGGCCGAGATCGCGCAGGCCGAGAACCCGGCACGCGATGGCGAATCCGAAATTGCCGAAGGTCTCGGCTAGCACCATGCCGGAATATTCCGGCCGCGGCTGGCTCATCATCGGGTAGCGGGCATCGCCGGCCCACTGGAACGAGCCGCCGTCGACGATCAGGCCGCCGATGGAGTTGCCGTGGCCGCCGAGGAACTTCGTCGCCGAATGAACGACGATGTCGGCGCCGTGCTCGAAGGGCCGGATCAGGTACGGCGTCGCCATGGTGTTGTCGACGACGAGCGGGATGTTGTGTTTCTTGGCGACCTGCGCCAGCGCCGCGATGTCGGTGATGACGCCGCCGGGATTGGCGATCGATTCGCAGAAGATCGCCTTGGTGCGCGGCGTGATCGCCGCCTCGAAGGATGCGGGATCGTCGTTGTCGGCCCAGGCCACCGACCAGCCGAAGTTCTTGTACGAATGATTGAACTGGTTGATCGAGCCGCCGTAGAGCTTGTTCGAGGCCACGAACTCGTCGCCCGGCTGCATCAGGGCGTGCATGGTCAGGAACTCGGCCGCGTGGCCGGAGGCGACCGCCAGGGCGGCCGTTCCGCCCTCGAGCGCCGCGATGCGCTCTTCCAGCACGGCGTTCGTCGGGTTGGTGATACGCGTGTAGATATTGCCGAAGGCCTGCAGCCCGAACAGCGATGCGGCATGGTCGACATCGTCGAACACGAAGCTGGTGGTCTGATAGATCGGCGTGGCCCGCGCGCCCGTGGCTGCATCGGGTGCGGCGCCCGCATGGATCGCCAGCGTGTTGAAGCCGGGCAGGCGGTCTGTCATCGTCGGGTCTCCTGAGAGCACCCGAGCCTGTACGCCCGCCCGGGACTGCGGCGCAAGGTTGCGCGCCGGCCGCAGCGCGGTCCGTTCCCGATCATGTCGCAGCGGTCCGGAACATGGGCGTCTCCGGTCGAGACAGTCGCGCCATGTCCCCCTCCCGTACGGGAGAGGGGACCCGCGCCTCGTTCGGCGGGCTCGGCGACCGACCCCGTCCTGGCCCGATCGGGATCGGCTCTAGGCCTCGGACATCTGATGGATGTCGACGTGGGGCTGCCCGGCGTCGACCAATGCGCGATCCACCGCTTCGATGGCGAGCAGGGTCCGGGTCAGGTCTTCCGCCATGGAAATCGGCGCCACGTCGAGGCCTCCCAGCCGTCGGGCGATGGCGTTCCGCTGGCGCGCCAGGGCGGCGCGGGCTCGATTCAATTCCTCGATCTCGTCGGCGGTCATCCGTATTTCCTCTCCTCGGCCACCGGTGCTGCCGTCAGCTCCCCGGCGCCCAATCGATATTCGGCCGCTGGGCCAAGATTCGCTCGAAGTAGTTGGCCACCGCCTGCGCCCCGTCCGTGTGCATCATCGCAACGGGATGCGCGAGATAGGCACGCGCCAGATCGATGGGAAGCCGGCCGTTCTGGAGCGCGCTCAGCACCTCGTCAATGAACGCATCGTTCGCCTCGTTGAAGTCGTTCGACAGCTTTTTCCGGTCATTGAGAGCCTTGATCGGCATGCGGTTTCCCTTTCGCTCGGCGCAGCAGTCACACCCGGTCGTGGGTCCGGCAGGAGCGTGAGGCGCGAAACGTGCCCGTGCCCATACGCCTCGGTAACCGTCCGCGCACGGCCCGTGGAGCGGATTTCCGCTTTCAGACGTTAATGGGTCATGTCGATCGCCACAGTACGCTCCCATACGGTCGAGATCGTTCCGTGCGTGGACGATCCCCGATGTTTCCGATGGATCATCCGTGCCCGTGGAGGTGCGGTGGTAGAACACTCACCCTATGCCTTCGTGACGCATAACGGCGCACGGATTTCCGGCGAGTGCTGGATCCGTGAACATTTCGATGAGGTGCGACCGGCCTAGGTCGGCGTAGGTGACGGCGGCGGACGGGTTTGGCAGCCGGCCGCTCGGATGGATGCGATGGCCGCCAGAGTCACGTTTTCTGCGCGGCAACGCCCCCGAACTTTCGCGCGGCACATCCACGCGGTCCGTTGCGCGACGGCGAATGCCTAAGGTCGCTCAACACAACCTCGGCTACGCCTGCTTTCGATAAGCCATCGGTTAAGCATCGTTCCGGCTGTCCGCAATTCTTTGTCGGAACTTTAATCACCGCACCCTAGTCTCGGTCCGCTTCTGTTTCGGACCAGGGTGCGAATGATGTTGGGCGGCGACGGAACGGTGCTGAACCACGATACCGCTGCGCAGATGGGCTCAGTGACGTCCATCGATGGGTCGAAGGTCCATCTCGAACTCTACGCCCAAGAGGGGCGACCCAAGGTGCGGGTCACGGTCGGCAATCTGGTCCGGATCCACGCTGGGACCGCCGTCCTCATCGGGATCATCACGACGTTGTCGTCGGACAGCGAACGCGGCCGGCTTCCGGGGGCCTATGCGAGCCTCGACCTGCTCGGCGAGATCGTCGCGGTCAACGGAACGCATCGCTTCAGCCGCGGTGTGACCTGTTATCCCGCGATCGGCGACACCGTCGATCTTCTGTCGCCGGGGGATCTGCGCGTCGTGCACCACGTGTCGGCTGCCAATACGGCGGCCGTCGGCGCGCTCTACCAAGATCCCGACACCCCAGCCTGCATCAAGATCGATGACCTGCTTTCCAAGCACTTCGCGGTGCTCGGGGCCACCGGGGTGGGCAAATCGAGCGGCGTCGCCGTCATCCTGGACGAAATCATGCGCGCCAAGCCGGCGGTGCGGATCTTCCTGCTGGACGTGCACAATGAATATGCTGCCAGCTTCAATGACCGCGCCAGCGTGATCAGTCCGCGCACGCTCAAGCTCCCGTTCTGGCTGTTCAATCTCGAGGAGATCGCCGACGTGATCTACGGCGGCCGCCCGGCCGTCGACGAGGAGATCGAGATCCTCGCGGAATTGATCCCCCTCGCGAAGAGCAAGTACGCTCAATACAAGGAGACGAGCGACCGACAGATCGTCAAACGCAGTATCGGCAAAGTTTCCGGCTACACCGTCGACACGCCGGTTCCGTACATGCTGCAGGACCTGATCGGGCTGATCGACGAGCGGATGGGGCGACTGGAGAACCGCGTCTCGCGGATGCACTATCACCGCTTGATGACGCGGATCGAGGCGATCCGGAACGATCCGCGCCACGGCTTCATGTTCGAGAACGCCAATGTCGGCGGCGACATGATGGGCGAGATTCTCGCGCACCTGTTCCGCCTCGATCCCGACGGGCGGCCGATGACGATCATGCAGCTCGCCGGCCTGCCCATGGAGGTGGTCGATGCCGTGGTGTGCGTGCTCTGCCGCCTCGCCTTCGAATTCGGCATCTGGAGCGAGGGCGCGATCCCTCTGCTGTTCGTGTGCGAGGAGGCGCACCGGTTCGCCTCGGCCGATCGCTCCGTGGGCTTCACGCCGACGCGCCGCGCCCTGTCGCGGATCGCCCGAGAAGGCCGGAAGCATGGCGTCCATCTCGGCTTGGTCACCCAGCGGCCCGCCGAACTCGACGCGACGATCATGTCGCAATGCAGCACCCTGTTCGCCATGCGGATGACGAATGCCCGTGATCAGGCGTTCCTGGCCGCGGCGGTATCGGATGCCGCCAACCTGCTGACCTTCGTGCCGTCGCTGGGCACCGGTGAGGTCATTGCCTTCGGCGAAGGCGTTCCGATGCCGGCGCGGATGACCTTCCGGCCGCTGCCCGCGGGGCGGCAACCGCGCAACGATGTGAGTGGCCGCTCATCCGAGGACGCCGCGACCGTCCCCGGCGCGGCCTTCGTCGGGGCCGTCGTGGAACGGTGGCGCGGCGCCACGATGAACAAGGT
Source organism: Methylobacterium phyllosphaerae (assembly GCA_050632685.1). Classification (GTDB taxonomy): domain Bacteria; phylum Pseudomonadota; class Alphaproteobacteria; order Rhizobiales; family Beijerinckiaceae; genus Methylobacterium; species Methylobacterium phyllosphaerae_A. The sequence goes on along the minus strand of JBOEFT010000001.1, from coordinate 2,540,553 downwards.
GGTCGGCCACGAAGCGGATCCGGGCGGAAGCGCACGTCTCGGCCGCGACACGGGCTTCGACAGTCCTCATGGCGCCGCCCTCGATCAAGTGCATCGCCGCCTGCTCAAGCGGCCCCTCGACGCCGGGGATACGCCGACAGATACGGGCAACTACGCCGCCAAGACGCTCTGGCAGCAGGGCGGCGTATGAGTGAGGCCGCCCCTGCGGAGCGTCAGACGCTGCTTGAAGCCACCCTTCAGGCGCTTCCGGTCGGCGTTGTCGTCCACGACGTCGATGGCCTGTGCATCTTGGCCAACGCCGCCGCACGCGCCCTCGGGGACCAGGCCGTCGCCGCGTGTCACGCCGCGACGGCCGGCAGCCAGGATGCCGCGAGCGTCGAAGTCATCGGCGATCGGGTGATGGAGGTGCAGGCGCGCCCGGTCGTCGAGGGCCGGGCTGCCTACACGCTCACGACCCTCACCGACGTCACCTATCATCATACGCTGCAGCGGGAGCTGATCACCAAGGCCTTCATCGATGCCCTGACCGGTCTCCCCAACCGGACGATGTTCGAGCAGAGCATCGAGGAACTTCTGGCCGGATCTGGACCGCTGGATCGCTTCGCCCTGGCATTCATCGACCTCGATAATTTCAAGCACATCAACGACTATTACAGCCACGCCGCGGGCGACGCCCTGCTGCGCAAGGTGGCAGACCGCATCCGCAATGCCCTGCGCCCGACCGACCTGTTGGCGCGTATCGGTGGCGACGAGTTCGTGCTCCTGCTGAATCCGGTGATCGATCGGGACGCCATGCTGGCGGCGGTCCGCGGAATCGCGGAGCGCCTGAAGGAGCCCTTCTTCATCGATGACCACGAAATCTTCGCCTCCGCCTCCATCGGCCTGAGCCTGTTCCCGGACCATGGGAGCACCTACGAGATCCTCGCGCGGCAGGCGGACAACGCCATGTACCGCGTGAAAGGCGGGGTGAAGGGCGGCGTCAGCCTCTTCGAGGATGCGATGAGCCACGCTGCCACGGCCCGGATGGCCGTGGAGCAACGTCTTCGGCTGGCGATCCGGGACCGGTGCTTCTGCTGCGCGTTCCAGCCCAAGGTCGACATGCGCTCCCATGCGGTGATGGGCGTCGAGGTGCTCCTGCGCTGGAGGGACGAGCTTGGCGTGATTCAGGCGCCCGGTGACTTCATCGCCCTCGCCATCGAACTCGGGCTGATCAACGAGATCACTCTCCAGGTCCTGGCCGAGACCGTGCGGGCGATGCCCGACATCGACGAGGTGTTCGGCCCGGCCGTCACAGTCAGCATCAACATCGCCGCCAAGCAGGCCTGCGATGTTCCGTTCATGACGGCATTTTGCGCGGCGCTCGGCGAGACCGGCCTCGCCGGACGTTTCGTGCTCGAACTCACCGAGGAAGCCTTCTTCACCACGGGCCGTTTCCAGCGCGAGGTCCTGCCGCGCATCCGCGCCATCGGCGCGCGCGTCTCCATCGACGATTTCGGCGTGGGCTATTCCTCGCTGTCGGCGTTGGCGGAGATCACCGCGGACGAGTTGAAGATCGATCGCTCCTTCATCACCGACATCGACAAACGGCCGCGCAGCCAGATCGTCCTGAAGGCGATCGAGTCCCTCGGTGCCGCGCTCGGCATGTCGGTGGTGGCCGAAGGCGTTGAGACCCACGAGGAGGTCGCCTATCTCCTCGGCGCGACACAGATCCGCTGCGCCCAGGGCTACTATTTCGCCCGCCCGCTCCTGATCGATCAGATCCGGCAAGCCGAGCCGCGCGCGGCCGGGTCACACAGTCCCGTTGTCCGAAGCCGTGCCTCGGAACTCAGGGGCGCCAGCCGGCTGCGTCGGGCCTGACCGATGCAGTGGATCGCGAACTGTCCGGCGTACCGACCCGATCCATCCTCTCCATAATCAGCATATCCCTACGCAATCATGCCACTGAAGCCTGCAATCAGGTTTCAACGCAATCGTCTATGCGGATTTAGATCTTATTTCATACTCTTGATATTGATGACCACTAAATTAACTTGGTGCGGCACGCTCAGGAGCGGCCGATGGATTCAGCGGACAACGATCCAGCGCATCGCGCGCGCTTCATCCGACACTTCGTACATTTTGATTCATCCCTGCGTTTTCCGCTCGCGTATTCGCAATCTCGGGTAAGCCAAACGGAATACACGCACACATCACGTTCGATAGCTGGGGTTTCCGAAACGTCGAGAAAGGTGATTATCGGACACCCGAAGGCGGTCCACGCATCTTTGTGCTTGGAGGCAGCACGATGGTCGAGGGAGTCACGGAGGCCGACACAGTCCCGGGTCGCCTGGAGGCGACTCTCCATCGGCGGGGTCTCGATCACGCACGGGTCTACAACTTCGGCGTGGTCTCAAGTTGCTTCGCGCAGATGTCCGCGCTGGTGTGGTCGCATCTCGCCGCCCTGGGTCCGGATGCCCTCGTGATCGTTGGAGGCGGCACGGACGTCACCAATCCCTGGACCTTCGATCCGCGGCCGGGGCAGCCCTACAACGCCTTCGTCATCGAGCAGGTCTACGAGTACCTCTTCGATACCAGTCGCATCTCGGGACACGAGGCGGGGCTCAGCTACGAAACGTTGACCGACCTCCTCTACCGGCGGCTTGAACGTCTCCGCACGGAGTGCGGCTGGCGCCCCGAAGCCTGGGAAATGGCCGTGATCGCGAGCACGCGGGCCACCATCGGCCGCTTCTCCGGCCTCGCCGCGACCCTGAACATCCCCGTATTCTGCGTGCTTCAACCCACGATCGTGCGGAGCCATCCCCCGCACACGAACCGAAGCGTCGCGTCAGAGGATTTTCTCGCCTACCTCGACCGCCAATACACGCGCCTCCAGGGCGCGCTACGCGCGTGCTCGGCCGGCGCGCACCCGCACTATCGCGGCCTGGATTTCAGCGGGCTCTTCGTGGACGGAGCCGGATCCGTCTTCTACGACCCGGCGCACTACACGGAGTCCGGTCGCCAGATCATGGCAGAGGCCCTGGCGGACGAGATCGTCGCGACTTTCGCGGCCAAGACCAGGGCCGCGGCACGGCTCAGACCGCTCTTGCGTATGGGCAAGATCCTAAGGTCGCGCGGGAGGTGATACAGGGCGGCGGATATCCGCCTTCAGCGGTCGCAGCGGCATGAGATCGCCGCCGCACTTGCAAGGACATTGGTTGGGAAAACTGGAGCGGGCGAAGGGATCTCGAACCCTCGACCCCAACCTTGGCAACTTGGCTGCCGTCAATTTTTTTGTTCGTCCCTGGCGAGGGTTGATGTCCGTGGTGGCTCCGCCACCATGGATGTTGCCCGGTCTGCCTGAGCACCATTCCCATATCGCTGGTGCTCGTTCAGGAGCCCCTCATCGGTGATCCCCGCTCTCGGGCAAGACCATCGAGGAGACCCTGACGAGCGGGGGCCCGATGGCTGAGCCCAGTCACGTTCTTGAACACGTGCTCGACCTGCTGCGATCCTCACCGATATGACGGCGATCAGGGGCCGCGCCGGAGCAGGCCAGGACGGCGGAGTTCTCGGTGAAGTTCGAGACCTACACGTTCTTGGGTTCGGTCTCCCACGACCGCGGCGCACGGTGCCCGGAAGACGGCTCGGCGTTCGAGACGAGGTGCGCGACCGGGATCTCCAAGGTGTTCAAGAAGGTGTGCAACAGGGTCGAGCCGATGGGTCGGTCGGACATCGTGACGAACTTCTCGATGATCGTGGGCAAGGGGTACGAGGGGTGGGCGCAGGCGCACCCACCCGCTCCCACCTTGCGGTCGTGCCTGCCCATGCGGTCCTCGACCTCGCGGTGCTCGGCCTACGGTCCTCGGGCGCCACGACCACGCGGCGAGTTCGAGATAGCCAAGGTCCGAGGCGGCGAGCACGTGGTCGGCTGGTGGGAAGAGATGGGGGGAGATCGACCTCACATCCATCATGCCCCTGACCACCTGTGTGCCGCCAGCTATTCTCACGTGTCCGCGCGACTGTCCCTATTAGATGAGCCGTGAGAAAACCGGCTCTTCAGCGGAAACGGGTGGGGAACGAGGCCGACCCAGAAGGTTTCCGACAGCCCGACCGTCCCCACCACGTCTTCCTGAACGTCCCCGCCACGGTCGCCCGCCGCGCGCTCGCCTATGTCCTCGGCCATCGCGACGGCGAGGGTCTTCTCCAAGGTCGCGGGGACGACCGCCGCTATGATGGAGATGAAGGTCGAGGGGTCGATCACCGACCACGATCTCGAAAGCGTCGGCAAGCGCAGGCCCGCGAGCCCGCGAGCAGGCCGGAGCGACGCCGACACGGGGACCACGCCCGAAGGCGCGGAACCCGGCCCAGAGAGATGAGGAGGTGGCGGAGGGGTGGGTCGAAGAACTCTCGATAAAATTCCGGCCGACAACTCGATGTGTTCTTCCGATGGGCCGTCAGTTCTCGGGCAGGCCAGCCCTGCGCAAGCCTTCGGTAATGCGGTGGTGCTCGTTCAAGGCAACCTCCGATGCCGAGTAAGTGTAAGCGTCCCATTTCTGGGCTGTGTATCCCGGCCTCATCACCAACAATTTTTCTATGACACCTCGCGCTTCCTCTATCCTTCCTAGGAAGGCATAAGCCGCCGCGAGATCAACGTGAGGTATACCACTGTGGCCCATGAGATACAGATTTCTCGCACCACTCCACTGAATCTTGCCACTGGCCGATATGAGCGTAGGCATGGCATATGAAATACTCGAAATTATTGATTTGAGGATCGCTCGGGCTGAGGCGGATTGCTTGCTGGATAAACGGAAAAGCCTCCTCACCCTTCCCGAGTGTCACCCGGATGTAACCGGCTCGCACATACGCGAGTGGGAAATTACGATTGGCTTTGATCGATGCCTCAAACATTAGGGCAGCAAGTTGAGCGTTCCTGCGACTTCTGTGGAGTTCGCCGCGCAGGTACAAGACCATGTAGTTCTGGCCGCCTTCCGGAATGGAGTCGAGCAGTCTTTCTACCCTGGTACGATCGCCGTCTTTGTCGGGACTGAGATCGCTCAGCAAGCGGCCCGTCAAGCCTCGCGCGAGTCCAAGCGCGGCTGACGTATCAGATGGATCGATCTTGAGCGCGCGCTCGAAGAGGTCGATAGCCTCGGACGTGTTTGCCGCACCAACAGCCCTGTTCAGGACCGCCCAGCCACGCATGGCGAGATCGGCCGCGTTAGGGTTGTCAGCCCGCTCTCGGGTCACGCGTAGACTCTCGGCTTGTGTAAGTTGCACATCTAGAGAGCGTGCGAGGCGCGCCACGAACTCGGCCTGCAACTCGCCGAGACGAGTCCGCTCACCTTCGAACCGATCCGCCCATACATGCGCGCCCGTTTCGGTCGAGATAAGCTGCGCGTTCAGCACCACCTTCTCGCCCGTGCGTCGAACACTGCCCTCCAAAGCATAGCGCACGCCGAGATCGCGGCCGAGTTGCTTCACGTCCACCGCTTTGCCCTTGTAGGTGAAGGCAGTGTTGCGCGCGATCACGAAGCTGCCCGCGAGGTGCGACAGGTCGGTAGTTAAATCCTCTGTCAGACCATCTGCAAAGAAATCCTGCTCCGGATCGTTGCTCAAGTTGGCGAACGGCAGCACCACTAGCGAGAGCGGCGGCAGGGGCTTCGCCGGGAGTCCAGCCTGAACGGCCAGCGTCTTATCGGCGAGCGTAGCTTTTGGCCAAGCCCACCAACCCAGCCCGAGACCAGCCGCTGAGAGTATGAGCGCTCCAGCGCCCCAGATCTGCCAGCGCACACCGCGGCCTGGGGGCGACGACGACGCGGTAGGTTTCGGCGGTGTATCTGTCGTCGGCGCAGCTTGTATCGGATCGGGCTCGTCCTCGACTGTCACCGCTCCCTGGACCATCGCGGCGGACAGCGCGAACACACCGATCGGCCGGGCGATATTCTTGAGCGGCAGCTTGCCTTTATCCTCGAAGCGGTAGGGCAGCCGGTCGCGAACCTGATCATGGACCGAGCGCGAGATACACAGGCCACCCGGTTCGGCCAGCGGTTCAAGACGGGCGGCGACGTTCACCCCATCGCCGTAGAGGTCGCCATCCGGCTCGGCGATTACGTCGCCGAGATTGATGCCGATGCGCATGTGCATCGCCTGCCCCTCCGGCAGAGCGGCGTTGTGAAGACCCGCGGCGCGCTGGATCTCGACAGCGCAGGTCACGGCCCACACTGAACTCGGGAACTCGGCAATCACACCGTCGCCGGTTGATTTTACGATACGACCGCGAGCGGCAGTAATTCGAGGATCTATCACCTCGCGGCGCAGCGCCTTCAGGCGGCGGAGAGCCCCGGTCTCGTCGGAAGAGATCATTCGGCTGTAGCCGACCACATCGGTAATCAGGATCGCGGCGAGGCGGCGTTCCACGGCACGGTCCACAAGTGTCTCCTCCTCGGTCTCGCCGAGCCTTATTCAGCACGGCACTCGCTGATCAGTGTTCGCCCTGAGTTAGCGTCCTCGACATATTCTCGCGCCTTCATCAGGCCGTAAAGCCTACGCGCAGCCTGCGATCCGGATATGACATCGTTCTCCTTGGAGCTTCGAACGAGCCGAGCCTTCGGTCTCTGCCCACGGTTGCGCATTGAGGGCGCGCGACCGCAGGCTCCAGTATCGTTAGACTACGCCGCCAGCTTACCCTGGCGCCTCCCAGCCGACTGCCGCTCGAAAGTCGTGTTCACGAGCCGGACCTCACGGTCGGACAGCTTCGCCGACTTGGGCAGGAGGCGAACGTCCGCGACACCGGCCGCCGCCATCTTTTTGCGCCAGTAGGCCACCTTCGAGCGCTCCGTGTCCGACATCGCCCCTTCCTCGTCCAGGCTGCGCACCGGCTGGTTGATGATGACGCCCGGCACGTACTCGATCCGGCCGCCGAGACGCTCGTGCAGGTACTCCGCCTGCCGCTTAGAGAACACGTAGATCACCACCGGCTCGGCCGAGGAGAAATCGCGCAGCACGCACCGCATCACGAACTGGTACAGCGCGTTGTACTCGCGCCAGTCGATCAGTTCCTGCGCCGTCATCCCGCAGACCTCGCGAAGCGTGCCGATCTCGAACTGGCTGGCCTTCATGGCCGCCAGCCACGCCACGCGCTTGTAGTGCTGGAGATCGTTGCGCCCGTGCGCCTTTGGGCTGATGTAGTCGCGCTGATCGAGCTTGGCCTTCGCGCGCAGGCGCTCGTTGGCCGTCCAGAGCACGGGTTCCCCGCCCGCGTCCTGCTTGATCCAGGCGCTCACCGCCTCCAGCGGCATGTCACCCTCGCGGAACCGGGTGATCGAACTGTCCCGATGCTGCGAGAAGTGCCGGATCGTCACCCGGTCGGCGGTCGGCACGAGGCGCTTGCGGCGCTCGAAGTCGATAGCCTCGAACTTCACGCCCCACTTCTCGGCCCACGCCTTGACCGTCACAGACCTCATCGCTTCGTCGCCGAGCAGGCGCACGGCCTTGAACGCGCTGAGGTTCAGAGGCGAGACGATGGCGAAGAACTCCAGCCTGCCACCCTCGGCCGGATCGTCCCACGCCTTGCGCTTCACCCAGACAAAGGTGTTGGTCTTCGCCAGCAGGACGCACAGGCCGTGGTGGACCTTGTCGTAATCGTCCACGTCCGTCGCGTGAGCGAGGTCGCGACCGGCGGCGGTCAGCCCGAGGCTGTAGCAGGCACCGTCCTCAACCTCGGGGCGCACATACCTGCACAGCACGTCGCGGTGATTGGCGGCATCGATCCGGAACACCTCGAAGATGTCCGGGACCTCATCGTACACGATGGTGCAGTCCCCCCACTCGGACCAGTCCATCTGCGCCGCCGCGGCCTGCGTGACGAACACGAGGGCGGGCCTGCCCGCCGGTTCTTCGTCAAGCCTCTTCCGAATGCCGAACAACTGGAGCGGCACGCGCAGGTCGTGGCGCTGGCTATGAGCCACCTCGATGCGGAAGCGAACGGCCGTGCGAGGTCCGGCGATCTCGAAGAACTCCTCGCGGCGCTTGTCGATGGTCTCGATCTTGTCCACCACGTAGACGGTCCGGCCGCCCTCGCGGGCGATGCGAGCGAGTTCGTCGTGGGTCTTGCCCTCGCCACACTCGCCCTCCTTGACGAGCACGGTCAACCCGATCTCGTCCATGTCCAAGATCGAGGACCAGTCCTCCTCAGTCTCCTCGACCGGCAGCCCCATGATCCAGTCGATCAGGTCGGCGGCCTTTTGCTCGCCGTGCACCCGAACGAAGTGGTTGTCGTCCAGGGCGTCAATCTGGCGGAGGAGCCGGTCTATCTCGCCGTAGCTGAGCTTGCCGCCGGTCTTGGCCCAGATCATGCCGAGAAGCGAGCGCATGGTCTCCCAGTGGCTGTCGCCGACGATGCGCGCCTCGTAGAGGTGCCTCCATGCCGGGTTGAAGACGGCGGAGTTGTCGATACCGATCTCAGGCCGGGCGCTGTGGTCGGCACGGCGCTTCTCACCGTCTGCCGTCTGGGCGATTGCCTGCTTCGCCCGCGGCGGGCGCAGCCCCTTCTTCACGAGATACGGGGTCCAAATGCCGGGGTGCTCCTCCTGGAGGAGCGTCTGCTTGGCGAGGGCGTCGTCCACGCTCATCGGCCGCGCATGCAGGCGCTCGACAACGGTCGTCGCATGGGGCGGCGCGAACAGGAAGTCGCCGGGATCGTAGATCGAGAAGTCGGCCTGCCCGCCGAACGCGACCGCGTTCAGCCACACGGCAATCCGCAGCATCTCGGTCCGGGTCAGATCGCGGTCGGTGTCGATGACGACCCGGAACTTCGGCTTTTCGGCCGTGTGGCCGAAGCTCGTGTACATGAAGTAGGAGAAACCCATCACGTCGAGGGCGGCGGCCACCTGCTGCATCGAGATGATCGGGCGGCCGGTGTCGGCGTTGTCCGTGTCGGCGATGAAGACGGAGAGCACCTCCGCCTCCGCCGCGCCGGAGCGCCACTCGCCGCGCTTCGTGAAGGACTTCCCGGTCGTGCTGTTGACGAAAGTGCGGTCGCTGATCTCGTAGAGGGTCGGCACCCAGGCATTGGTCTCCGCCTTGTCGGCCTGCGGCTTGGTGTAGTGCAACTTGACGACGACGTGATCGCGAAGGGCGACAAACGACGGCAAGTCGTGAGAGTCGGTGATCTCCCTCATGTCGAGGCGAGGGAGGCCGGTCGTCTTGTCGGTGAAGATGCGCGTGAAGTCGCTCACGCAATAGGTACGTTGGGTCACGAAAATTTCTTTCCTGAAATGGATGTCGCGCCTCAAAACGAGGCTTACTGACCATAGTGCATCGAATATAGAGCCGTCGATATTTATCTCACGTCGAAAAATATCGACGGCTAGATCAGAGCTGTCTACCGTGAGATTTTCAAACCGAAGAGGTATTTCTACGTGACTAAGACTTTCGCTTGCCGGACCAAGCCTGCCGCACCTCGGATCCGCTACCCCGACGTTTGGTCCGCCATCCGCGCGCTCTCGCGCATCCACGACAGGCCTAACGGCCAGAGCATCCCCGCAGAGGTGATGGACTTCTACATGACGATGAAGGGCGGGGACCGGCACCGGCCGGACATGCTGAAGAAGGTTGTGCTGTCGATGGCCGATGCGATCCAGAACGACGTTCGTAGTCGTCGGATCTTGTACGATCTCGCGATGACGCACCTCGCGAGCAGGGCCCTGTCGCTCCAACCCAATCGCTTGGAGCAGTGGCTTCAGGATCATCCGCGGCGGGCGGCGTTCTTGCCCAAGACGAGCATCACGCGGGCGGACTGCCTCCGGAGGGCGTGGATGGAGGAGGGGCGCGAAATTATCTTCGACGTGTTCGACTACGCTGACGCAATGACTCGCACGAGGTTCTGATCAAAGTCCAAGATCCTTGGCCGCCCTGCCTTGATTCTCATCGTCATCTCTTTGGGACGGGCTCCGCGGCTGAGCCGCGGAACCCGTGGGGGCGTAGTTCATCGGCAGCAAAGATCCCGCGGTTGAGCGCTAAAGTCTCGGCTCCCACCGCGGGCAGTGTCAGGGTCCGGACCCGACCTATCAAGGTCACGATCCGGCACGGATTGCTTTCCCGCCACCAGTCATTTTACTGCCTCGATGCGGATCAATCGGACCGAACTCGCCGATCTCGGCACGTTCCTCGCCATCGCGCGCCATCGCAGCTTTCGGCGGGCAGGTCTGGAGCTTGGCGTCAGCGCCTCTGCGCTCAGCCACGCGCTCAAGGCGATGGAGGCGCGCCTCGGCGTCCGCCTCATCAATCGCACCAGCCGCAGCGTCACCCTCACCGCGGCAGGCGAGGATCTGCTCGCTTCGCTAGACGCGCCGTTCGCGGCGATCGGCTCCGCGCTCGACGTGCTCAATCAGTACCGTGAGGCGGGTAAGGCCACGGGGCGGATCCGCCTCAATGTGCTTGAACATGCGAGCACCCTGCTGCTCGCCCCTGTGCTGCCTCTCTTCCATGAACGCCATCCGCGGGTCGAGATCGACATACGGGTGTCCAACGACCTGCTCGACGTTGTGGACGCCGGAGCCGATGCAGGCATCCGATATGGCGGGACGGTCCCCCAGGACATGGTCGCGCAGCGCCTGTCTGCCGATCTGCGGTGGGTAGTGGTCGGTGCTCCAGCCTATCTCGATCGGCATGGGACGCCCCTCCACCCGCGCGACCTCTCGGCTCACCGATGCCTGCGCATCCGCCTGGGCGATGACAGCCTCTATCGGTGGGAGTTCGAGAGAGCGGGGGAGCAGATCGCGCTCAACGTGCCCGGTGTGGTGACCATCGACAACACGCAGTTCGCGCTCTCCCTCGCGGCAGCAGGCGGTGGGCTCGCTTACGTCCCCGAGACGTGCGTCGGCCCCTCAATCACCCGCGGCGAGCTACGCATTGTGCTGGCGGACTGGGCGCCCATGGGTCCCGGCTTCCATCTCTACTATCCCGGACGCCGCCAGCTACCGACCGGATTGCGGCTCCTCATCGACCTGATCCGTGAGGTGAAGCCGCTCGGCCGGTAGGAGCCGCATCGTCCGACGATGAGATCCGCTCATCGTTCTGTTGAGAGACAAACGGCTGATCGGCGGTTCGCGCGATGGCTACGTCAGGCACCTCATCGAGGTCAGCGGAGAGATCGGGACATGCGTCGTTTTACTGGGAAGGTCGCCCTCATCACGGGCGCGGCCAGCGGCATCGGCCGCGCCGCCGCCATCGCCTTTGCGCGCGAAGGCGCGCGGGTGGCGATCACCGACCGCACAGAGGCTCCGCTGGAGCAGCTTCGCGCCAAGATCGAAGCGGATGGCGGCGAGGTGATCGCGATCCGCTGCGACGTGTCGGTGCCGGAGGATGTTGAGGCAGCGGTGGCCCGCACCATCGAGCAGTTCGGCCGTCTCAACTGCGCCTTCAACAACGCGGGCGTCGAGAACAAGGCCGCTCCCGTCCATGAGATCGCCCTCGATGAGTGGGACCGCATCCTCGACATCAACCTGCGCGGCACGTTCGTGTGCATGAAGCACGAGATCGGCCAGATGCTGCGCCAGGGCGGCGGGGTGGTAGTCAATACCTCGTCCGGTGCGGGCATCAGGGGCGTGGCAGGAGGCGCGAGCTACGCCGCCTCCAAGCACGCCCTGATCGGCCTCACCAAGTCGGCCGCCCTCGACTACGCGAAGGCGAACATCCGGGTGAACGCCGTCCTGCCTGGGAACATCGAGACGCCGATGATGGACCGCTTCACGGGCGGCGACATTCAGAAAGCGATTGACCTTGAGCCGGTCGGGCGGCTGGGCAAGCCCGAGGAGATTGCGGAGGCTGTCCTATGGATGTGCTCGGACCTCGGCGCGTTCGTGACCGGCGCATCGATCTCGGTCGATGGGGGCTGGTCGCTCTGAGAAGCGTTTCTGAGACAGTGGAGGAGCGATCGAATGGACATCAAGCGCAGCGGAAGCCAGCCCTCGGGTCGGGGACCGTCCGAGTGGTTCACCGGCACGGTGCGGATCGACCCGCTCCACAGCGCGCCCGACCCGGCCCGTGTTGCGATGGCGAGCGTGACGTTCGAGCCGGGTGCGCGGACGGCGTGGCACACGCATCCGCTCGGCCAGACGCTGATCGTCACGTTCGGACGCGGACAGGTGCAGCGCGAAGGCGGTCCCATCGAGGAGATTGCGCCCGGCGATGTCGTCTGGTTCGAGCCGAACGAGAAGCACTGGCATGGGGCCACCGCGACCACGGCGATGACGCACATCGCGATCCAAGAACGCCTGGACGGCAAGGCCGTGACATGGATGGAGCAGGTCACAGACGGACAATACGACGGTTCGTGAGCCCTGACGGCGAGGTCTGTTTTTGGCGATCGAGCGCTGAAAGCAGTTCCTCGCAACCTTCATTTCTCATTCCGGCCGGGTTCCGCGCCTTCGGGCGTGGTCCCCGTGTCGGCGTCGCTCCGGCCTGCTCGCGGGCTCGCGGGCCTGCGCTTGCCGACGCTTTCGAGATCGTGGTCGGTGATCGACCCCTCGACCTTCATCTCCATCATAGCGGCGGTCGTCCCCGCGACCTTGGAGAAGACCCTCGCCGTCGCGATGGCCGAGGACATAGGCGAGCGCGCGGCGGGCGACCGTGGCGGGGACGTTCAGGAAGACGTGGTGGGGACGGTCGGGCTGTCGGAAACCTTCTGGGTCGGCCTCGTTCCCCACCCGTTTCCGCTGAAGAGCCGGTTTTCTCACGGCTCATCTAATAGGGACAGTCGCGCGGACACGTGAGAATAGCTGGCGGCACACAGGTGGTCAGGGGCATGATGGATGTGAGGTCGATCTCCCCCCATCTCTTCCCACCAGCCGACCACGTGCTCGCCGCCTCGGACCTTGGCTATCTCGAACTCGCCGCGTGGTCGTGGCGCCCGAGGACCGTAGGCCGAGCACCGCGAGGTCGAGGACCGCATGGGCAGGCACGACCGCAAGGTGGGAGCGGGTGGGTGCGCCTGCGCCCACCCCTCGTACCCCTTGCCCACGATCATCGAGAAGTTCGTCACGATGTCCGACCGACCCATCGGCTCGACCCTGTTGCACACCTTCTTGAACACCTTGGAGATCCCGGTCGCGCACCTCGTCTCGAACGCCGAGCCGTCTTCCGGGCACCGTGCGCCGCGGTCGTGGGAGACCGAACCCAAGAACGTGTAGGTCTCGAACTTCACCGAGAACTCCGCCGTCCTGGCCTGCTCCGGCGCGGCCCCTGATCGCCGTCATATCGGTGAGGATCGCAGCAGGTCGAGCACGTGTTCAAGAACGTGACTGGGCTCAGCCATCGGGCCCCCGCTCGTCAGGGTCTCCTCGATGGTCTTGCCCGAGAGCGGGGATCACCGATGAGGGGCTCCTGAACGAGCACCAGCGATATGGGAATGGTGCTCAGGCAGACCGGGCAACATCCATGGTGGCGGAGCCACCACGGACATCAACCCTCGCCAGGGACGAACAAAAAAATTGACGGCAGCCAAGTTGCCAAGGTTGGGGTCGAGGGTTCGAATCCCTTCGCCCGCTCCAGTTTTCCCAACCAGTTAGACGACCGACAGGCCACCCGAAGGTGGCCTTTGTCGTTTCTAGGTCCCCTCAGGGCGGGCAATCCGAGGGCACCATTTCAGGGTTCGAAGGCGACCCAGGATCGTCCGCGGCGGTCCGGAGCATGATGTCGTCCAGGTCGGACTGCTCGAACACGGCGTAGCGCTGCACCATCCGCATCGAGGTCCAGCCTGCGATCTGGCAGAGCGCCCTCAGGTTTCCGCCGCGCTTCAGGAACCAGACCGCGAAGTGGTGCCGCCAGTCGTGGATCCGGAAGCCCTTGATCCCAGCGCGCTTGCAGGCGGTGCGATGGGCCGTGGTGAGAGGGTTGCCGCCGATCCGGCGCGTGTCGGCGTAGGGTTGCCCGCGGCGGCTGAGGAACACCGGACCGATCTCGGGCCGCCCGCGGTCCTCCCAGATCCGCGTGAGGGTCTGGCGGACGGCTGGGCGCATCCCGATCCGGCGCGAGCGCTTCGTCTTGGTGCGTGGCCCGTCCTTGCGCCCGGTATGCTCGACCAGGAGGATGTTGCGCGTCCAGTCCACGCATCGCCAGTCGAGCCGCAGCGCTTCCTGAGTCCGCAGGCCGGTCTCGCACAACACCACCATGACCGGCGCCGCCGCTGGGCTGTAGGCGGCCAACAGACGCCGTTCCTGCGCGAGGGTCAGGTAGGCGATCCGCTCGCCCTCCGCGTTCTGGACGGCCCTGAGGGTGGGCACGGTGACGCTGAACTCGTCGGCCCCGTAGTTGAGCGCTGCCCGCAAGGTCGAGCGCCAGCGCGCGATCGTTGAAGGGGCAAGGTCGCGGCCTCGGTCACGAAGCCAGGAGCCCCAGGCGGTGCGCACCTCGCTCAACCGTGCCGATCCCATCGTCGCCTCAAGCTCGGCGAGCCGCGCCTCGTCAAAAGGGTGATGATCACCGGGCCGAGCACGGTAGATCGCGATGCACTCGCCGATGGTGACGGCGCGGGCACGTGGAGCGGTGGCCTCGATCGCCTCGGCTCGCAGACGCGCTTCCTCGGCTGCGCCCACCGCCTCCGCCTCCGCCTTGATGCGGCAGCCGGTCGAGTGCTCGAGTACGCGGATGACCTGCCGCCCGACGCGGATCGTGCCGCGCACGTGCCAGACGGCGCCTCGCTTCCGGTAATGGAGCACCATATGGGCCGATCAGTTCGGCAGGCTCAGCGCGTCCGGTCCGGCGACCATCGTTCGCTTCAACCGCTGTACGGTGGCGATCCCCGCGCCGGTCTGGCGGGCAACCTCGCGGATGCCGGAGCCCTGGGCGAGCAGCCCTCGGATCACCTCGACCTTCTCGGGGGGCGTCGGCGGCCGTCCGAGCCGCGTACCCTTGGCCCTCGTCCGTTCGAGCCCGGCCATGACGCGCGCGCGGATCAGCGCCCGCTCGAACTCCGCGAACACCCCGAGCATCTGGAACATCATCCGCCCGCCCGGCGTGCTCGTGTCGAGGGCCTGCTGGTGCAGGTAGAGATCGACCCCGCGTCCCTGGAGTTCGCCCAGCAGGCTGATGAGATCCGGCAGAGATCGTCCGAGCCGATCGACGCTCCAAGCCGCGACGAGATCGACCTCGCGCCGAGTTACCGTCCGGAGCAGCGCGTCGAGCCCCGGCCTACGATCCCGGCCCTTGGCGCCGGAGATGCCGTCGTCGCGGAAGGTCGCCGTCACGCTCCAGCCGGAGCGGGCAGCGACTTCCTGAAGCTGAAGGATCTGGTTCTCGCAGGTCTGGCCATCTGCCGTGGAAACTCGAACGTAAAAGGCGACCCGCTTCATCACCTAGAGATTCTCATGGATCTTGGATCCGGCCAACAAGATCAAAAAGAGATGATTACCGAACGGGCGAAAACGGCAGGTCTGTCGAAGGGAAAACCGGGCGCGAAAACGAGGGGGATTTAGGTACAGGCAGGCGACGGTCGAGCCGACGATCAGCGCGCCGAGATCTCGAACAGCGGCAACAGGGTCCGGATCACCGTCCAGAGCACCGTCGAGGCGACCGTGGACGCGACCGTGGACGCGACGTTCCTGGACACGTTCTTGGACCACCGCTGGCGCGCGCTGCCCGAAGTTCGTGACCGAGAGCGCGAGCACGTGATCGGGAGCACCAGCACGTGATCACCGACGTGCCCTCGGTAAAGATGCAGAACTTCGAGGCGAGCGTCGGCGGCATCAAGATGCGGGAGCCGAGCGCGCCGACCACCGCATAAACGTTTACCGGAAAGGCGCTCGATGGACCCGATCCGGTCAAGGTTCGTCCGTGGTTGTGGGCGACCGTGATCTGGAGAGACCCGAGCCGGAGTTCGACGCCGACACTCGCCGTGGAACGATCATGCCGATGATGAGAGAAGCCCGAAGCCGGATCGGCGGCTGAAGGTCGGGTAAAGATAACGCTTTCTCGGTAGAGCTTCATGTGGTTGTGGCAGCCATCGGCTCGGGAGGGTTTTCGGAAAGCGCCCCTCATTCAGGAGACCTCGATGCCGAAGGCAGGAGAACCCAGGTCCGTATCGAAAGGCATGCGGCCAACCTATGAGGCGGTAACCGCGCTCACCGATGCGTTCTGCCGTGACCACCTTGACGACGACTACCGTGGGCTGGCGCAACGTATGACGGCGGCGCTTTGCCGGAAGCGGCCAAGTCCGCTCACTTCAGGTCAACCGCGAACTTGGGCCTGCGGGATCGTCTATACCCTCGGGCAGATCAACTTCCTGACCGATCCCTCCACGCAGCCGTTCATGACAACCGCGGACCTTTGCGCAAAGTTTGGCGTCGGCCAGAGCACCGCCAACGCGAAGTCGCGTGCGATCTCTCAGGTGCTCGATACTGGGCGACTGAACCCTGAATGGTCGCTGCCGAGCCTGCTCGACCAGAACCCGCTGGTTTGGATGGCTGAGGTGAATGGCTTCATAGTCGATCTGCGCGACATGCCGCGCGAAGTTCAGGTCGCCGCGTTCGAAGCAGGCATGATCCCGTACATCCCCGCTGATCAAGAGCGATCAGGGTGAGCGCGGCTGGAAACCCGGACAGCCTTTGTGCAGCTTGGGGAATAATATTTAAGTGTCGAGTGACTCCTCCCACTCCGCACCCATAACCCAGGAGAGCGCGGAGAGACGGCCACTCAGCAAGCCCCATTCGAAATCATCCCAGCCCAGGTTCTTCCTTCCATACTTTCGCTCGATGCGGCGCGCCGCTTGCTTGGCCTTTTCCAGGATAGGTCTCTGCCCTTCGGCCAGCACTTCTTCCCCGGTTTCGAGGCGGTGCAGCCAATTCTGATGGCGGTTCCACCAGACCTTTTCCCAGAACTCTTTAGAGGCGGCAAGGATGGCCGCATCGTTCCGGCGCAAAAGCATCGGCCACCGCCGCCAGGGTTCTCGTCGTCGAGAATCCACTCAACCTTGTCGCCTTCAGGGGTGTAGCCGATCCGATGGCCATTCGGCCCGACTTCCCCGGAAAGTACCGGATCTGTCGTTTCGGCCTTCGACCGCCGCCTCGGACCGAGTAGGTCGTCGCGGTAGGCGCGAAACTCGTCCGGCGTAATGCCCTGCTCGCGGTGGGCTCGGATTAGGTCCGTGATCTCGCGCGCCACCTCTAGTCTTCTCGGCGTTCGTGGAGCCGCTTTGCGGGGACGCATGGAGCGAACCTGCCGAAGCAAGTCACGGGTTAGCACCTCGCGGAGGTGATCAAGGCTAGAGAAGCTTCCAACCAGGGCCTTACGGTAAGTATCCTCCTGAAACGCTCGCAACTTGCTGTGCTGCTCCAGATTTATGCTGCCCGGATCGACTGGCCTGCCGGAAAAATACAGGAGCGCGGGCTTACCCGCCGTGACGAATTGATCAATTTCTTCGACCGTGCCCGATTCTGCTACGCCGGTACTCGTACCGAGCTTGGTCCAGAATAGGCCAAGGAGGATGTCGCTGTCGGCTACGAGCGAGCGGTTGATCGCCTCCTGCGGTCGAACGCCCGTCGCGGGAACGGCGTGAGTTTCCCACAAGACCGGCAGAAGGACGACACCTTCTGAAAGGAGTGCTGCGCGTTCCAATCCGTGATCGCCGCGACCGCGCAGACGCGCTCCTCGGCGAGGTCTGAGGGCGAAGCAATCAGAACGCGGTAGATCTCAGCCGTGAACGGCATCACCCCTTTTTCAAAAAAGTAACCAGCGAAGGTAACGCGGCGACGGGCGGCGTTCGCGAGGTGGGTGCTATGCGCTCCCATGAAGCCGAAGTTGGCAGTGTTGACCATCGCGCCCGGACGCCGATCATAAACTCGGCCGCATCGTAAGGTTGGGCTTGTGTATCCTCAACGTGAAGTTGGCACGCCTGAGCATTTCGAGATCGGGCGAGGCGTCTCTGTCACGGTCGAAGTTCTCCCTCGCGGGAGGTATGCAGGTGATCGTCGGCCGTTGAGAAAGCGAAACGAGATCGGGCGTGGGGCAGCGAGCCAGATCGCAGGAGTCTGAACGAGGCCAGCCCATCGAGGCACTCGCCGGTACGATCGAGCGCGTCACCTTTCACAACGCCGAGACCGGTTTCTGCGTGTTGAAGGTTCAAGCGCGCGGCAAGCGCGACCTCGTGCCCGTCATTGGCCATGCTCCCGCAATCGGAGCGGGCGAGTGGATTACGGCGACAGGTATATGGTTCACTGACCGCCAGCACGGACTTCAGTTCAAGGCCGACACGCTGAAGGTTACCCCGCCGACCGGGATCGAAGGTATCGAGAAGTACCTCGCCTCCGGCTACATGCGCGGGATCGGACCTGCCATGGCCAAGCGCATCGTCGCGCTGTTCGGCGAGCGCACCTTCGAGATCATCGAGGCCGAGCCCGGCCGCCTCACCGAGGTGGAGGGCATCGGGCCCAAACGCGCCGCGCGCATCGTCTCCGGCTGGGCCGAGCAGAAGGCCGTGCGCGAGATCATGCTGTTTCTTCACGCCCACGGCGTCGGCACGGCGCGAGCGGTGCGGATCTTCAAGACGTACCAGCATGACGCGATCCGGGTGATGACCGAGGATCCCTATCGACTGGCGCGAGACATCCGCGGCATCGGCTTCAAGACCGCCGACGCCATCGCGATGAAGCTCGGGCTCACCAAAGAGGCGCCGCAGCGGCTGCGGGCGGGCGTGTCGTTCGCGTTGCAGACCGCCACAGACGAAGGACACTGCGCTCTGCCGGTCGAGCGGCTCGCGGCGCTGGCGCAGAAGCTCCTGGAGGTCGAGCCCGCGCTGATCCAGACCGCTATTGTCGAGGAACTCGCCCGCGGTGAGGACGTGACCGCGGACACGGTCGGTGACGAGGAATGTGTGTTCCTGCGCGGGCTCCATGCGGCCGAGCGCGGTATTGCGGAGCGGCTGCTGAGGCGTGTGTCCGGGTCGCCGCCCTGGCCAACCATCGACCTCGACAAGGCGCGGCCCTGGGTCGAGGGAAAGACCGGCAAGACGCTCTCGCCCTCGCAGGCCGAGGCCGTGCGCCTGCTGCTCGGCGCCAAGCTTGGCGTGATGACCGGCGGACCGGGGGTGGGCAAGACGAGCACCCTCGACAGCCTGCTGCGGATCCTGGTTGCTAAGGGCGTGCGGGTGCTGCTCGCCGCCCCGACCGGCCGGGCGGCCAAGCGCATGACCGAGCAGACCGGCCTGGAGGCCAAGACCATCCACCGCCTGCTGGAGATCGACCCCAAGCACGGCGGCTTCTCCCGAAACGAGGAGAACCCGCTCGCCTGCGACCTGCTCGTACTCGACGAGTGCTCGATGATCGACGTGCCGCTGATGAACGCCCTTACCAAGGCGGTGCCGGAGCATGCCGGACTGCTGCTCGTCGGGGATGTAGATCAGCTACCCTCGGTCGGACCAGGGCAGGTGTTGGCTGATGTGATCGCGTCCGGCGCCGTTCCAGTTGCACGGCTCACGGAAGTCTTTCGACAGGCGGCCGAAAGCCGGATCGTTGTCAACGCGCACCGCATCAACGCCGGGCAGATGCCCGAACGCCCGCAGCCGGGCGAGCGGGCCGACTTCTACCTGATCGAGATCGGCGACCCAGAGATTGGGATAGCCAAGCTGATCGAGATCGTGACCCGCCGCATTCCGAACTCGTTCGGCCTCGACCCCGTCAAAGACGTGCAGGTGCTCACCCCTATGCAGCGTGGCTCGCTGGGCTCGCGCAACCTCAATCACGAACTCCAGCGGGTTCTCAACCCGACCCCACCGCAGCAGGTGGAGCGATTCGGCTGGCGCTTCGCTCCTGGCGACCGAGTGATGGAGACGCAGAACGATTACGACCGAGAGGTCTTCAACGGCGATCTTGGGCACGTGCTGCGGATTCACGATGAGGAGGGTGCGGTCGTCGTAAACTTCGACGGGAGGAGGTGATCTACCCCTTCGGCGAACTCGACACGCTAGTGCCCGCATTCGCGACGACCATCCACAAGAGCCAGGGCTCCGAGTACCCGGCGGTAGTTATCCCGATCGTGACGCAGCACTTCACGATGCTGGCGAGGAACCTCCTCTATACGGGGGTAACTCGCGGTAAGCGGCTGGTCGTCCTGATCGGTCAGCGCAAAGCGATCGGCATGGCGGTGCGTGGCGGCTTGCGGCGACGATACACCAAGCTTGCCGAGTGGATGGAGCGTAAGTCCGTACACGATGAGCGGCCCGCGTTGCCCGCCTAAAGAGCGTCAGCGAGCGCGGGAAGCGTGGCGCTCACACTCGGTCAGGATCCGCTTCGGCATCGACAAGATTATTGGACCGGCCCTCTAGCGCACCAAGATCGGCCACCTCATTTCCTCGCCGTCGCGAGCGTGGCAGGAGAATGGCGATGCGGCGGAAGCTGTGGGTGATGTCGGATGCAGACACGTTCGATCTGCTCAACGCGATAGACGAGCGGCTCGCCACGCGAGCGCTTGATCAGCACCATCACGACGTGCTCGTGCGCCTGCGCGCCGCACTGGAAGAGGAACTCGCAGCGGTCGAAGCCGCTGGCGCCATACGCCCTGCTGGTGACACGGCTTGCGCTGAGACGCACACGGCTTGAACGCCGACGTTAATGCCGCAGCCCGACCGGACCGGCGACTTCCGCGTCGAAGGCGAGCGCCCGGTCGAACAGCGGGGCCGTGCGGTACTCGCGCACATAGCGCCATGCGAACGATCCCGGCTCGCCGACCCGGCGCATCTCCAGCAGGCCAAACCACGTCATCGGCCGCAGGATCCGAGCCTCAAATGCAAAAGCGAGGAAGTCGGGTGCCGTCTCTTCCGCCGCCGCATCGAGCACGGTGCAGACTGGCAGCAAATGCCCGACGCTGCTCCACTCGCGAGCCGCAGCCGACAAGCACCACAGCACGAGGCCGACGTGGTCCTGCGGCCACCGATCGATGGGCACGCGGTCAAGCGAACCGAGGTCGAGCCCCCAGAACACCAGCGCGAACAGCCGCCGGAAGAGTTCGAGGCTCTGCTCCTCTGCCGTGAGATTCTGCCCAAGCTTGGTCACGAGCAGCTTGCGCTCGCGACGGCGGAAGAGCTTGGCCGCGTGCGCGATGAGGCGAGTGGTCTCGACCGGCATCACGTCGGCCTCGTTGAGGACCTTGTTGGCGGCCAGCACCTCACCCTTGTCGTAGTCCGGCCAGACCAGGGCATCGAACAGCGCGCGTGTCGGCGCGCGACAGAGCGTGCGTGGCAGTCAGCGTCAGCCCGCCATTCGCCTGTGCGCGGGCGATCATGAGGCGCAGCGTCGCCAGCAGCGGCATCTCGGCGGCGCTGATCGCGTCGAGGTTCGCACCGAGCCGGATCGTTGAAGGTGGGCCGTTGTTCGGCCGCGCGAGCAGTCCGGCTACGCCAGACCGGGTGAGGAGCGACCATGCGGGCAGAGGCTCGATCTTCGCCATCCGCCCGCTTCTTCCACGACGACGCGTCGAGGAACAAGCTCCCATTCCCGCGATGGCTTGTCCCGCCGGTCCCGTCCGGGCCGGGACAGCCTTTCAGACCGGCCGGAACGAGGTGCGCAGCGCCTGCGAGGTCCTGGCTTCGACAACCCAGCGTCCGCTCACCGATTTGGGGAACCCTGGTCCATGGCGCTCGCGAAGCTCAGCAAGCACGCGAATTCGAGTGGCCTCATAATTCGCTTCGACGTGAGCCAGCCAGCGCGCAGCCTTCAGTTCGCGCAAGAAGGTTTCGCGAACCGGCAGGAGGGGCAGGCTTGCCCCACGTCGAATAGCATTCCGAGACCAGATCGAGCTAAGGATCGAGGCCGCGTTTACCGTTCTCGTAGCCAATGTCGTCATGTTGAGGCCAAGGATGACGCGCTGAGTTCCTGTCGTCCAGTGTTGTCGCTACTGATTGGCTATTCGAGGTGGATCATCAACAGGGCAAGTTGTGATATGCCGCCCTTATGTTAAGCTTCTAGGAAGGTCGAGACGGGTCGGCGCGTAAGTTCGCGCGACCACGGCGATGCGCTGGAGCACGCCCTTGGACCTATCCCCATCTCTCGTGATCAAGACGCACAGGCGGGCTGCGGCGTCCTACTCGGGCTGGGCGCTCGAACTCGCCGTCAGTCTGGATCGTGAGAGCCCTGGCCTGCTCGCGGCCTCATTCCACTTTGGGCGGCAGCGACGACAAGCTACGTTCCTGGTGTTCGCGCTCGCCGAAATCCTCGGTTTGGACGCGGTCGCGGAGCACCTTCGGTCCGCAATCGGGATGTCGGAGTTCACGAGTTCGTCCTCTGTTACCGTTCTTGCAGAAGCCGTTCGTCGCCTTCGTCGTCCCCGCGATCTGATCCGGGCGGTTCTTGTAGGACCTCCTGTCGGCCTGCTGGGCACCCTAGCGCGCCTCGGCGATGACCCGATCGGCGAGCCACGAACCTACTACGAACTCGCACGTTTGCACCTTTCGCGAGATCCCGCTGACCGGCGGCGCGTGAAGGTTCTCGGACAGATCGGCGGGAACCTGCGCGGCGCCCAGATCGATATCGTGAGCGCCCTCGATCCGGTGCTTCTTCACCCCGCGCTCGTGAGTTGCCTCACCGAATTACGTCAGGTTCGAGAGCTTCACTCCGCGCTGCGGTACATCCGGAAGCGGTGCTCTGGAGCGACTGACGATGCGATCCGAGCCAGTCTCAAACGGCTCAAGCCGGGTGGACATCGGGCCGATCTGGTGAAGTTCTGGGCCGCGCGCTTCGATCGCCCTCCGGTCGAACTCGACCTGCGCGGCGCCTCGGGCATGATCGTCCTGGACAGCCCCGCGGCGCTTGCCGATGCGGGGAGACGCTACAAGAATTGTTTGGCCTCCAGGATCAACGAAGTTTTCCTCGGTACGTTTGTATTCGTTGAGGTCAAGTCCGGTCGCTGCGACGAACCGGGCACGATCGCCGAACTCCGCCATACCGACAGAGGTTTTGTTCTGGAGGGCCTCTACGCGGCCGACAACCGGCGCGTCCCTACCGATCGCGCACAGATCGCGCGTGAGAAGCTCGCGGCCTGCGGTGTAGCCCTGCTGGCACACGCCCCAGGAGAACGCGAGCCGGTCATCGCCGCGGCGCGGCTGCTCAACGAGCACGCACTCGCGGAGCCGGATAACTACGTGGGCTGGGGCAACGAGATAGTGGAGGTCGCCGAGGGGCTGCGGCAAACGCTGGACGAGGCAGCCTGACATGAGCGCCTTCGACTACCATCGGCCTGCGCCCGCTCGGACCCTGTGCCACTGGCACAGGATCAGGATTGGAGACCTTGGGAAGCGGCGCTCCATCAGCAAGACCATCGCTCGCGTTGCTCACGGCGACGCTCAGGGCGATGCCCTCGCAGCGGATGCCGTCTGCCTTTGACCGCCCTACACCCGATCGCGATCCGCATCTTGTCGATGCCGGGGTGGCGGTTGCGCGTCTGGCTGCTCGTCGTGATTACTCTCACGCTGGCGGGGTTGCCTCTGCCGATCGCTGGGCTCGTATTGTGGATCGGGGGCATGCTCGGCATGATCCTGATGGAGACCGTCGCCGCCATGATACGGGAGCAGCATCAGGCACATCGTCAACTGGAAGTGGATCGTGATCGGCGGGAACAAGCCGCAGCGCTCGCGGTGCGCGACGCCCAGATCGCCTCGCTCGCGGCTAAACTCGCCACCGCGCGCTCGACCTCCGGTGCTCGCCCCGAGACCGACGAGGAGCGGACCTTTCGGCAGGTTGGCCTTCACCCGCGCGCGCCAGAGTTTTTGGTCAAGGCGGCGAGGCGTGCCTACCAAATCACCCTTCATCCTGATCGGCATCCACGTCACCGGGAAAAGGCTCATCAACGATACCTCGATGCCGAGGCGGCATTCGAGAGGATCGCGGAGCTTCGGCGATGACGCTGCTGGCTCTGATCCTGATGGCCTACGTGTGCAGCCGCCCGCTGGTCTGGCTCGGTTTCCGATCAACCACCTTCAAGGTGAGGTTCGTGATGGGATGCGGCTGCACCAAAGTGCGCAGCAACGACCGCCGTGGAAGCGTTCGATCTTCGTCATCGCAGCGCTTTTGTTACCGCAGCCGCAGGTTGAACAAGATTCTATCAACGGTTGGCCGCTATCGCCCCCGATGAGGTGCGCAGGACCGCGCTCGTCAGGCGATCCGCTCCAGTCTTCAGACCTTTTGCAACTTAGGCTAGCAGCGCCGTCCGAACGCTCGCGCAGCCTCAGCACATCGGGATCATCGTCCGTGAGCTTTACCGTCACCGCCCGTGAGTCCGCTCGCAGATTTGCCTACCAGCACGCCTCTCTGCTGAACGCGCTTGATCAGGGCATGAGCCTGATCGCCGCCGGGATGGCGGATGTGCGCATCGCGGATGGAAGGGGTCCCGCTCGAACCCCAGCGGACCTGTACCGGCATCTGTTCGGTGGGAGCAGCGCCGACACTGCTCGCGTCCCGGAAGAGCGGAGCGCGGGTTTGGCCGTAGCCGCGTGACGGCTCACGAGCCCCTTCGTGGTCGAGTTCGACGGCGAGCAGTTCAATTGCTGAGCCTGCTCATGGCCGAGCTTTGATAATAGTGGCGGCCAGGAAAAATCAGCGTGCAGCGACGGCCTTGGCCAGCGGACATTCGCTTTCAGCCAACGACGGGTAGGCATCTTTCGGCTTGATCGTGCTTAGGACCTTATAGAGGTCCCACGGCCCTTTCGACTCCGCCGGGGTCTTCACCTCCACGAGGTAGAAGTCGTGGACGAGCCTGCTGTCGGCGCGCAGCGTCGCGCCGCGGGCATAGAAGTCATCGACCGGGTTGGCGCGCATCCAGGCAAGCACCGTGTCCGTGTCGTCGGTCCCTGTCGCCGCCACGCCCTTCAGGTAGTGGCTCACCGCCGAGTACATCGAAGCTTGGGCCTCGCTCGGCATGGCCCCATGCCGCTCGTAGAAGCGCCTTGCGAACGCCCGTGTCTCATCGTTGAGGTCCCAATACCACGCCGTGACCGCTCGCAGCCCGGCCGCGATCTTCAGGCCCATGCTGTGCGTATCGGTCAGGAACAGCAATCCGGCTACGGGCTTCTGCGGGCCGCCGGTCATGCCGAACTCGGTCCACTGCTTCATCTCGGTGACCAGTTGCGAGCCGGTGCTGGCGAAGCCCACGGTATCGGCGCCGGACGCCTGGGCCTGCAACAAGTACGAGGTGTAGTCGGTCTCGGCTGAGGGATGAAACACCTCACCTACGGACTTGCCGCCCGCTGCTGTGAGCAGCGCCTGCGAGACGGAGACCATGTTGCGGCCGAAAGCGTAGTCCGCGCCGATGAAGAACCATGTCTTCTGGCCCTTCGGCACGAGATCGCGGATTGGACCAGCCACGAGGTTGTAGGCGTCGTGCAGCCAGGACAGCCCGGTGGGCACGCACTGCTTGCCCGTCACCTCGGTGGTGGCCACGGCCGAGTAGACCGCGATCTTGTTCTTCTCCCGGATGATGGACTGGATCGCCAGCGCGACCGCCGAGTTGCCGACATCAGCGATGAGATCGACGCCGTCCACGTCGATCCACTTGCGGACGATCGTAGCGCCGACATCCGGCTTGTTCTGGTGATCAGCCGAGACGACCTCGACCCTCAAGCCGTGCGCCTCCGGCTTGAAGTCCTCGACCGCCATCTGGGTGGCGATCACTGAACCCTTGCCGGTTGGATCTGACAAGAACCCGGTCTGGTCGTTGACCACGCCGATCCGGACGACACCGCCGGAGATCTCGGCGCTCACCGCGGCCGACGCCCAGGCGGTCATGATCAGCAATCCGCCAATCAGCGCCCGCAGATGAGTCTTCAACTTGCCCAGCATGCGTGTGCTCTCCACGGTGACGGCCAGGATGGATCTGCGTCCGGTAGACCGGCCTCGTTCATCCCGAGCTTGGCGTGGCAGGCTCGGTAACAACACCGTTGCAAACGACAGGCCGGATCGATCAGCCGATCACGCAGCCGCCATCAACACGCATGGTGGAGCCGGTCGCGAATGGTGTCTTGGCGAGGAATAGGATGGCATTGGCGATGTCCTCGGGCTGCCCGATCCGACGTGCGCGCAACCGCCCGGCTACGCTCGCGAACAGAGCCCTGCGGTGCGCCTCCGGCATGCGCGTCCACGGCGGCGCTTCAGTCGCGTCGCGCATGACCGTGTTGACCCGCATAGGGGCGAGTTCCACCGCCTGTCCGGCTGCGAGAGCTTCGTCAATGAGAGCTTGGTAGAACCGCGCTGTTCCGCTTCGTTCAGATCAAGCGGTTTCAACCTATGGATGGCAGAGTGGCGCCTCATCGAAGAGGGATGACCCCGTGCTGCTCTCCAGTGGTTCTGTGCTCGGCATCGACGTGGGCTGTTCCCCAACTTCGAGGACGAGCGCTGTCTGCCGCCTCGATTGGGACGAGAGCACCGTCTCGTGGACGATCCAGCGCTTCCGAGCAGTGGAGCCGGAACGCGCCGAAACGATCGCGCGTGTCGCCGGTAACGCTTCCCTTAGCGCCGCCGCCTTCGACGGCCCCCTTCGGCGAGGTCTCGACATCATCGGCCGATACCGAGCCGCAGAACGCCTACTAACCCGTCGCTTTCAGCCGCTGATCGGCAAGCCCGGCCAGTCGAGTGCCCCAGTCGGCAGACTGCTGAACGCACATGCCAACGCCTGTGCCGAGGCTGTCCTGAATGTCTGCCACATCGGACCCACCAATCACGACGTGGGCATCCATGACCGGGCGATTGTGGAAGCCTTCCCGAGCGCGTTCCTGGGCTTGCTGATCGAAAGCCCGATAGCCCTCAACGCGCGCCGAGGAGACCGCTCGGACACGTTTTTCTGCCACCTTGTCGAGACCGGCGGGATAGAGCGCTTGATCAAGCACCTCCTGCCAGGGCGCGCTCTCGCTACGCCGCTGTCAGCGGTCACAAACCACGACGATCGTGCGGCGCTGGTATGCGGGCTCACAGCACTCTGCGTGGCTGTCGGCCTCTACACCGCAGTCGGCGATGCGGAGGATGGCTGGATCATCCTGCCCCCGCTCGCGCTACACGCCGCCTGGGCACGGCCGGTGCTCGACCAGAATGCTGGCGAGGAACGCGTCGGTTCCATCTTCAACGGAGAGGTCGCCCTCGCTGCGTGACGAGCCAGCGACCGATGCGGCGTTCGAGAGAATTTGGGAGCTTCGGCGTTAACGGCTCGCCTCAGCCCACGACAGTCACGTGCGTCTCAGCGAGCCGCAGATTTTGCGACCAGGGAACAGTTGCCTTCGTTCAGCGGCCGGAACGCCTCGTCGCCTGGAATGGTGGCGAGCCGATTGTAGAGGTCCCACTCCCCGTGTGACTCCGCGGGCTTCTTCACCTCGAACAGGTACATGTCATGGATCTTACGGCCATCAGGGCGTATCTCGCCCTTGCCGAAGATCGGATCGTCGGTCGGCATCGCCTTCATCTTGGCAACGACCTGCTCGCCGTCTTTGGCCGATCTGAGCGCCGCCACCGCCTTCAGGTAGTGGAGCACACCTGAGTAGACACCGGCTTGATCCGCGGTCGGCATCTTGCCGCCGAACGCATTCGCGAAGCGACTGGAGAAGGCGCGCGTGGCGTCGTTGAGGTCCCAGTAGAACGGCTCCGTGAGAACGAGGCCCTGCGCGACCTTGAGCCCCAAGGAGTGGACATCGGCGGAGTAGATCAGGAGCGCTGCGAGCACCTGCCCCTTCTCCTTCAAACCGAACTCGGCGGCCTGCTTGATCGCGTTCGTGGTATCGCTCCCCGCGTTGGCCAGCCCGATGACCTTGGCGTGCGACCCCTCGGCTTGCAGCAGGAACGAGGAGAAGTCGGAACTTGGGAACGGCGTTTTGGCAGAGCCGACCACCTTGCCTCCACTCTTGGTGATCACCGCGGTCGTGTCGCGTTGTAGCGCGTGGCCGAACGTGTAGTCAGCGGTCAGGAAGAACCACGTGTCGCCACCCCGTTTGATCAGGGCGCTGCCTGTTCCGTTGGCAAGTGACACCGTGTCGTAGACCCAGTGGATCGTGTTGGCGGTGCAGCGCGGTCCGGTAAAATCCGCGCTTCCCGCGCCCGTGATGATCAGCGTCTTGTTCTTGTCCTTCGTTAGGTCGTGGACCGCGAAGGCTACCGACGAGGTCGGCACGTCGATGATCATATCGACTCCGTCCTGATCGTACCATTGTCGCGCGATCGAAGCGCCGACATCGGGCTTGTTCTGGTGGTCGGCCGATAGCAGATCTACCTTCAGCGACTTGTCGATAGAGCGGAAATCATCGACGGCCATTCGCGCAGCGACGACAGCACCTTCTCCGCCAAGATCAGAGTATGGACCTGATCGATCGCCCAAGACACCTATTTTGACCGATGTCTGGGCTGCGGCCGTGCCGCTCACCAAAGCAGCGATCACGGCTCCGCAAATGGCGAGGTGACGCACTGGATCCTCCCGCTGATCATTTTCAACGATCGTATCTAATTCAGTGCTACTGTCCAGCGCGCCTCTTATGCCACGATGGACAAAACTCTCACCACTCGGAGCTTGGTCGAAGGCACTGTTTCAGCGGGATCACCGCGGAGTGGGCGCGCTCGCGCTGACGTGCTTCTAGTTGAGGCGAAGTTCACCTGCGGCTCGTACCGCCGCGCCTAAAGCCGATGTCGGAACCCTCGGTTACATGTGCGGCCAAAGGGGTGGCGTCCGATCCCAGAAGTTGCAATGCGCAACGGCATCGCCCGTCTTCGAGACCGTCATCCGTCCGATGTCGAGGTAGCTATCACGATCAGTCCTGACCGGCTGCCAAACCGGAAGACGATCGCCATTCGGATCATGCATCTTTGCCATGTTCGTCCAGTAGCCGACGAGTTGCTGCTGGATCGTTCGGTCTGCCTCGGTCGGCTTGTATTTGCCCTCCCAGCCGAAGAAGAAGGGATGCTCGACCGTGTGGATCGCGCCTCTGACCTTCTGCGTTGGGTCGTTTTCCAGGGCATGGTCGAACAGATAGCGGTAGACCGGGACGTTCTGGGATCGCACCAACACGTCAGCTACGCGGCGGCTCGCGCAGGTAAAGAGAGCATCCGTTGTCAACCGAGTGAAGGCATCACGTGGGCTCGGGTAGGCCGACGCCGGGTAGAGCGCTTGGATGGAGGCATGGGCCTCTGAGCCGAAGACCGTACTGATCGCGGCGGCGTAGCTGGCCTCGTCACGTACAGCACCCGCGCTGTCAGCCCACTCTCCCGTCTCGCCTGTCGTGTTTCCGATGATGATCGGAAGGGCTTTGCTCACGCCTTCGGCCAATCGCTTGATCGGCTGCCCTGGAAAGACGTACCCGTCCATCACGGGCCCGTATCGACGCGGCAGGACGCTGAAGTTGCCGGGCAGTGCTGTCAGGACATCCACGTGGTCCTTGCCCCGCATGCAAGCCGCTGGATCGGTATCCGTATCGCAGCCGAGCTTTCTCGCGACCACTGAACCCGTGTTCTGTTCCGCATCCGCCAGAGTTGGAAGCTCGCAGCCACTCGGAACGCTGCTCTCCATCGCCGCCGCATGGAACAGCCCGGCCGCTCCCGGAGCGCTCATCAGAGCGCAGATGTTGCCCCCGCCCGCCGACGTTCCGAACAGGAACACGCGGTTTGGGTCACCGCCAAAGGCCGCGATGTTGTGGTTGACCCAGCGCAGCATCGCCATTTGGTCGAGGCTGCCGTAGTTGCCCGAGACGTGGTCAGGGCTTTCCGCGTCCAAGGCTGGATGGGTGAGGAAGCCGAATGGACCGAGGCGCAAATTGTAGGTCACGAGGATGACGCCGTGGGGCACCAACTGCGATCCCTCGTAGCGAACGCCGCCGAAGTTGAGCGTGCCTTCACCCGACAAAGAGTGGTTGCCGCCTCCCGTCAGCCAGATCATCACTGGCAACGGCTTTTCGCTCTTGGCGCGGGGGCGCCAGACGTTGACGTACAAGCAGTCTTCCGCGCCCTGAACGTCGCGGCCAACGTATTGCGGACACATGGGGCCGACCTGCTTGGCGTCTCGCACCGCTTGCCAAGGCTCAGGTGGCTGTGGTGCTCGCCAACGCAGGGGACCGACAGGCGGTTTGGCGTAGGGAATGCCGCGGAATGCCAGGAGATCACCGTCTTGCTGGCCACGGACCGGACCATCCGTCAGGCAAGCGACATCCTCGGCGCTCGGGCATCTGCCCGGCTCTCCGTGGAGCGGTAAAGCCAAGCCTGTTGAGATTAGCGACAGACTGAAGGCGACTCTCGCGGCGTGCGTCAGGCTCAAGATGCATCCCCAGTCTGGATTCTCGCTTTGCTGCAAGCTGCGCCATTCCGAGCCCGGTGCCAACGCCCGAGTCGGAAGCCACATGGTCGTGGGATCTCGACCCTTGCAGTCCACCCCATAGCCCATCATCTGTCCGCCGCTCAAAGCGTGGCAGGAGAACGGACGATGCAGCGAGGCAATCCGTGGGTGATGTCAGAAGCGGATACGATCGACTTCTTAAACGCGATCGACACTCGGCTCGCCGCGCGCAACCTCGACCGGCGCCACCATGACGTGGTCATCCGCCTGCGTGCGATGCTGGAAGAAGATATGATCTTGTCCGATGCGTCCGCCGGTTTGCCCGGCAGG
This sequence comes from Methylobacterium phyllosphaerae, assembly GCA_050632685.1. GTDB lineage: Bacteria > Pseudomonadota > Alphaproteobacteria > Rhizobiales > Beijerinckiaceae > Methylobacterium > Methylobacterium phyllosphaerae_A. Next base: position 2,509,968 of record JBOEFT010000001.1, on the reverse strand, counting down.
GCCCAGCGCGCTCATAGCGAGGTGCATACGGCCTGAGGCTCGGGGTTCAGTGCCGCTGGCCGACTGGCGCCGCAATCTCGATCTCGAACGCAAGCGCTCGGTCGAACAGTGGCGTCGTTCGGTACTCACGGACATAGCGCCACGCGAACGATCCCGGTTCACCGACGCGACGCGTCTCCATCAGCCCGAACCATGTGAGCGGTCGCAGGATGCGGCCCTCGAACGCGAAAGCGAGAAAGTCGGACGCCTGGGCTTCTGCCGCCGCGTCGATGACCGTGCAGACCGGCAGCAAGTCTCCGACGCTGCTCCAGTCGCGCGCGGCAGCCGACAAGCTCCACAGCACGAGGCCGACGTGATCTTGCGGCCAGTGATCGATCGGCACTCGATCGAGGGAGCCGAGATCAATTCGCCAGAAGACCAGCCCGAACAGCAGGCGGAATAGCTCGACGCTCCTGTCCTCCAGTAGCGGATCTTGGCCCACCCTTGTTGCGAGCAGCTTACGCTCGCGGCGGCGTAGGAGCTTGGCAGCTTGAGCGACGAGGCGGGTCACCTCGACCGGCATCACGTCACCCTCGTTAAGCACCTTGTTGACGGCAAGGACCTCCTCCTTGTCGTAGTCGGGCCAGACGAGAGCGTCGAACAGAGCACGCGTGTCTGCGCGCGAAAGGGCGTGCGTAGCGGTCAGGGTGAGGCCGCCGGATGCCTGCGCGCGATTGAGCATGAGGCTCAACGTGGCGAGCAGTTGCATCTCGGCGGCGCTGGTTTCGTCAAGGTTAGAGCCGAGCCGGATCGTCTCTGGTGGGCCGCCGTTCGGCCGTGCGAGCAGCGCGGCTATCCCGGACGGTGTCAGCAACGAGCACGCCGGTAAGTGCTCGATCTTCGTCATGGTCGCGCTTGTGTCATCTCGGGCGAACGCCGACCATCGCCGACAACGAGAACGCCACCGTTTTGCTACTGCTACCGCCTGCGCCGTCCCCGCTGAAGTACACCCGGCTCCACGCGGATATCGTCGTGGCGATCCGATAGTCCTGATCTATCGCAGCGAGCAGTCAGCCGATCTCATCGGCGGCTGGGGAACGTCGAGGGACGCCGATGATGTTGAGCGTCGTCCTAACCGCGCCTCAACGAGCTACCGTCATCACCACTGGAGTCTCATTCCCGGCGAGCGGCAGGTGGTCCAATCAGCCCTTCCTGCCAAATCTTCGAAGCCAGATTTGACGGCTGGAAATGCGCCGACCATTGTATTTGGCCAAGAACGCGCCGCACCGAACGGCTCGTCACTGGGTGGGAATGCTCGAATGGCGGGCAAGTCACACGCCGCAGCCCCAACCGGGCTTAGCGCCAACCCGCGGACCAGACGGTCGCGAGCGCGCGATCCCGAGGAGGCGTCCCGAGTAGAGCGCTCAGTTCTGGAGGTTCTCGCCCGCGTGGTCGAGGGAGAGATCCTGCCCCGCCTACGGCTGCTTCACCGGCTGCCCAGCCGGGACCGCTCCACAACGCGTCAGCCGACCGCGGAAGAGACTGAGCGGCTCCACGCCCTGCTGCTCGCCCCAGCCCCAGTCGATCTCGCCGCGGAAGTCGCCCTTCTTCTGGGCGGCGATATGGCTCTCGCTACCCTGCTCACCGCGCTCCTGATCCCCGCGGCTCACCATCTCGGAGCGCTGTGGGAGGAGGATCGCTGCGACTTCCTCACTGTCACCGAGGGTCTTGGGCGACTTCAGGTACTCACCCGCCGCCTTTGCACCGCGCTGGAGGTAGATACCGCGAGCGCCGAACGCAGCATCCTGCTGCTGCCATGCCCTGGCGAGTCGCACCACTACGCCCTGTCGATCGTCGCGAGCTACTTCCGCGAGGCTGGATGGGAGGTGACGACGCTTGATCGAGCACAAACTGATGCGTCCGACCTGCTGCGGGACTCCTGGTTCGACGCAGTCGGCCTTTCGCTCGCTTGCGACGTGCACTTGCCCGCCCTGAAAGCGGAGGTCGATGCGCTGCGGCGCGCCTCGTGCAACCCCACGCTCGCGATCATCGTCGGTGGACCGTGGTTCACCCGGCATGGTGCTGAGGCTGAGGCGGTCGGAGCCGACGCCTACGTGGCGGATGGGCAGTTCGCACCTCGCATTGTCGAAGCGCTCCTGGATAGAAGCAGGATGGCGCTTGCCGCACGGCGCGCCTGATCTGCGCGCTCTCTCGGGATCAACGAGCGCTCTGCACGCGGTGAGCGGCTGAGCAGATGCCGTTCATAGCTCCGCGCTGCCACCCGGACCGGGTATGAGATCGGCCCAGGCAGCCTGGACGAGGCTCACGGCTGCCCGTTATCGCCATCCGTAGGAGGATCAGCAGGCGGGAAGCTCGCGCCAGCGGCCCGCAACGCCTGCATCAGGGCGTTAAGCTGCGCGATCGTGACCAAGGGCTCGCCGGGGCTGCCCTCGGCTCGCAGTACGACGCTGAGCGGCACCTTCGCCCGGATCGCAAGCGCTTTGGGCTCCCAACCCAGCGAGGTGCGCGCTGCCCGGATCTGCTGGCCCGTGATCAACCCGCCCGCTCCCGAGATCAGATGTCGGTTCCGCCGCCGTTCCTCGCCCTGGTCAGAGCACGACGCCCGGCGGGGGTGATGCGCACCCAGCATTTACGCCGGGTGCCCATTTCAGCCCAGCCACGCGCCACGGCACGAAAAGATCGTCGCCCGAGGTCTCTGGCGCGAGACGAACCTGCGCGCGTTACTCCTTACTCGGTGCTGCAATCGGTGCTGCGGCGATCTGGCCACCCTCCACGAGGGACGGCTGGCCGGTCACCGGCTGCGGAAGCACAGGCGCACCCTTTCCTTCTTCACTTACCCCAAGCAGGTCTTCCACGGCGCTGACGAGTGCCGATAACCCATACGGCTTGCCCAGGAAGTGAGCCCCTGGAGGCAAATCGGAGGGCTCCACGCGCTCCTTGCCGGAGGTCACGAGGATGCGGATGGCGGGCCAGCGTTCATGGACGAAGTGAGCGAGAGCGAGGCCGCCCATCGATCCGGGTATATCGCAATCCGTGAACAGAAGCCGCACGTCATCGCTCGTCCGGAGGAGCAGGGCCAGCGCTTCGTTCGCATCTCGCCCCTCGATGACGCGAAAACCGGCGTCGGTCAGCATATCGCAGGCGACAAAACGGACCTGATCATCATCCTCAACTACAAGGATGGCGACAGATCTTCCTGGCACGTCGCGCGGTTCTGATTGCGGGGTCTCGATCATGGTCTTCGGTGTTTGAGCATCCCAATCCCCACGCGGCCACCGTTGGTATGGTCCCACAACGTATTGTATCGCACAATGCGGCAATTGCCCCCTCGGAGAACCTGCACCGAAGTGGACCTCACGTTATCGGCGGCGACGGAGAACAGCATGCAGAGCTTCCAGGGCGACATCTACGGCTCGCTCGATGCCTTTCGGCTGATTGCACGCACGATGCCGGACCCAGCGTCCAATCAGGTCCGCCTCCGCGTCGAGGCGACTGCGCTCGGCTTCGTGGACGGCCTGCTCGTAGAGGGGCGCTACCAGATCAAACCGCCGATCCCCTACGTGCCCGGTGGGGAAATCGCTGGGGTGGTGGACGCGGTTGGCGCAGGAGTTCAACACCTCACGGCGGGCGACCGGGTCATCACATGGCAGTTGGGGGGCGGCCTCGCCGAGTACACCGTCGTAGCGGCCGACGAAGTCGAGCCGATCCCGGCAAACCTCAGGTTCGAGAGTGCTGCAGCGATGCTGGTGGACTACCAGACCGCCCAGTACGCGCTGTTCGAGCGCGGTCAGGTCAAGGCCGGGGAGACGGTCTTGGTCGCAGGTGCTGCGGGTGGAGTCGGCTCGGCGGCCGTGCAGCTTGCGGCACGAGCGGGAGCCTACGTCATCGCCGCCACTTCAACGCCGGAGAAGCGTGACCGCGCCATCGCTTTGGGCGCACAGGTGGTGATTAACTCGGCGAGCGACGACATCCGAGCGGAGATCAGAGCCGCCGCGCCCCGCGGCGTGGTGGATGTCGTTGTAGACCCGGTTGGCGGGATGACCTTCGAAGCTCTGTTCCGATCACTAGCCAAGGAGGGCCGCCACCTCGTGATCGGCTTTGCAGGTGGCAGCATCCCCGCGCTTCCGGCGAACTTGGCGCTGCTGAAGAGCGCCGCACTCGTGGGCGTGGACATCAGGCATTTCCAGACATTTCGGCCGCAGGATGCTCGCGCGGCTCGGGGCGCCCTCTTTGCCCAGGTAGCCTCCGGCGCACTGGCAGCCCCGCAGATCGTCCCGTTTCGCCTTGCTCAGGCGAGGGAGGCATTAGCTGCAACCTCTCACCGCGAGAGAATTGGGAAGATCGTGGTCCTACCCGGTAACTAGGCTGGTTGAGACGCCCTGAGCCACGTCCGCTCCGGTCTTCAGCGGTGATAAGGCAGGGCGCGCCCAGTTCGTCGCTCCTAGGTTTCTAGCAAGAACAGCGCGGAGGCACTCGCTGTGTGAAGCGCTAGGCGGGAGTTCGCCCGTCAATCTTCGGATGCCCCCGCTCGCGACCGTGCGCCAACGGCACCCACTCGCCGATCAGGATTGGTCTTTACGCCGCGGGCACGCCGACCCCGATCTGCGTCGCGATCGGTGTGTAGATGTCCGTGTCTGCCCCGGCCGCTCGGATCGACACCAGCAGGGCGTAGCGGACCGACCGCTCCCATCGCTTCTCGGCGTCGCGTTTCTCCTTCCACCAGCCGCCCACCGGGTACACCACGATGGCGTCCTGCGCAGCGAGGTCGGCCGCCGTGCCGTGCCAGATGTCGGAGTGAATTGAGCCACGGTCGCGCGGGATACCGAGGAACCAGTCGTCACCCCTGGTGTCCGAGACCAGCGCCTGCCCTTGCTCCTCGATCCCGGCCGCTTTGTTGACCCGCCGCTGGAAGTCGCCGGGCCGCTCTAGCGACCGCTTCACTGCGAACCGCACACCTCAGCCGACGACAGGCCCTAATCTACATAGACGCCAGCGCCAACAAGCGCCTCGACACCCTCGACCCGCGTGCCGCAGACATAGCTCCATTTCACGGTCGGGATCGCCTGATTGGGCCTGGGGAACATGTAATCGACCCAGCCAGATCCGAAATTGCTGACGATATCCACGAAGTCCTTGTGAAACCGCTTCCCGTCAGCATCGCGTTCGTTGAGCATATTCCGGCCCTCGCGGTTCGGGTTTCCAGCGTTGAGCAGCACCATGCCCTGCATATCCATGACGAACAGGTAGACATCCGCGTAACGCCACGGGCTGCCCTTCCTCCTGAACTCTCTGAACGCCTTGCTGCCCTGATCATCCAGAACTTCGGCGGCCTTGTTGACCAGGGCCTCGACCTCGGACGCTTGATGTGCGGGTGGAGGTCGCCTCTGCCCGAGAACAGGATACGTGGCGGTCAGGACAAGCAACACCGGCCATGTCAGCTGCTTCTTGAACATGCCGCCTCTCTTCGCGCCACGTCGATGTGACGACGGTGTGAATTCAGCCCTCGTGTGGCTCCAGCCGGTCCCGCGTCAGGGGGCGGAAGCATTGAAGATCAAGCGGGTGCCCGTGTAGGCGCGAACCAGCTTGTTCGGCATTTCGGCCTTGGCGATCTCGTAGAAGGCTTCGCCCGTGCAGTGCAGCGGGACCACAAAGTCCGGCCCGATCTCCTTCAGGGCCGTGATCGTCTGCCGGACGTAGTCAGGTTGATAGGGCGCAAGGTGGAAGCCACCGATCACCGCGTGCACCTTCTGGATGCCGGACGCGGTTTGCGCCTGCCGGATCGCGTTGACCACGCCCCGATGGCTGCATGAGGTCAGGACGACGAGGCCGCGCCCCTTCAGGTTGAAGGACGTGGCGATCTCGTGCCTGAACTGATCCGGGATCAGGCCCTGGCCTTGATCGGCCTGCGACAGGCGATCAGGGTAGCAGCCCGAGCCATGCATGATCCCAAGCCTCATCGCACTCGGCGACAGGAGCTTCTCGAAACTGCTCTGATCGATCTGACCCGAGGTGAAGCCGTGGCCTGCCACCAGCGCCGGGCGCTCCGTCGAGGTGACGGTGAGGTTCGCGGCGCTGAGGGCTTGACGGTCGATGACGCCGAAATCTCCCTTGACCGGAGGCGCGGTCCACTCGCGAGCGCAGAAGCAGTCTTCGCCGCCGACAAAGAAGGGAAGCCCTGGCTTGAGTTGCCCCTGGTTCTTGCCGAGGAAGCCAGCGAGGCCGCCGAAATGGTCGTAATGGCCGTGGCTCAGCACCAGCGCGTCGATCTCGGAAGGTTGCACCCCGAGCAGCTTCAGGTTGTTGTCGAGTGCCTCTGAGGTGAAGCCGAAATCCACCAAAGTCCGGCGGATGTCCTCGCCGCGCCGCGAGGTCACGTGCAGTGAGAGGCCGAACTCGCTGGCGAGCGTTGGTCCGGGTGGGTGATCGGGCGCGATGCCCCAGCCGAAGTGCTCGACGGCAAGTCCCTCGATCTTGCGGCTCGGAGCCACCGCGAACTGATAGCTGTCAGTGACGATGTGCACCGTGACTGCGTCAAGTTCCGGCACTGGCCCGGTCACGGCCTCGGCCAGCGCAGGACGTGCATCACCCAAGAGGCTCGCCAGAAGCAGACCCAGGGCTGTAGCGCCGCCACCGCAGAGCACGTCGCGCCGGGCTGGATCATCGCAAGTGATGCGCGGGCGCAGGTTCCAACGAGAATAGTCCTGAGTTGGCGTCGCTGGATTGACCAAGACAGCCATAGCAACCTCCCGCCACTGGTCGAAACTCCGACCGAAAGCAGGGGCGCGGGATGAGACGGCTGCGCGTCATCGTCCTATCGGGCGTCCGAGATAAGTATCATCGCACACATTTTGGTGATCAGCAAATCAGTGAGGTCGCCGAAGGATCGTATACACGCGCACAGGACTACATTCCAAAATATCAAATCGTTGAAAACCTGTATTTGTGTGGAGGACGAACCGGCGGAGGCGTGCCGCCAAATTTCTGCGTCCCGCCGAAAATTTGTGGAAACGCTGACTGCGCAGTTCGCGGTAGAAGGTTCGTCCACCGAGCATGAAACTGCGACTCGTCCGGGCTCGTTTTCTGTCCCGCAACTTCACCACACCTCGTCTGCTTTGGAATTTTGTCCTACGAAAGCGCAGGGCGCTGATGTTTTCACACAGCCTGCACCCATAGCAGCCGATCAGAATGGTTCGGTTCGGCTAATCTAAATCACACCACCGACACTCCAGACACGTTGCGGGTTTGCGAGACCCCGGAGGTTAACAGTCCCAACCATTTCAAGCGGTCGATCGCAGCGCTTGGCGAAGGCGTCCGACACCAACAGTGCGCGGCCAAGCGCCTCGCAATGGCCCTCGATCCGGCTCTCCTCGTTGACCGCACGGCCGATGACAGTGAAGTCGAGCCGCCGATCGCTGCCGACGTTGCCGTAGACAACCTCACCGAAGTGCAGCACGAGGTCGGCCGCGAGTTCAGGAAGGCCCGCGGCGCGGCGCCGGTCATTCAGCTTGTCGTTGGCGCGCAGCGCGTCCACTGCGGCGTCCAGCGCCTTCCCGCAGGTCGAACAGTGCTGTGCTTCGGCATCCTGAACCGGAAATATCGCCAGTAGGTCGTCGCCGACGAACTTCAGGATCTCGCCGCCGTGTTGGGTGACTGGTTTACCGAGCGCGTCGAAATGCTCGTCAAGCCAGCCGACCACCGCCAGCGGATCGGCGCGATCACTCAGCGCCGTGAAGCCGCGCAGGTCTGCAAACAGGATCGCTGCGGGAATGGTACGACCTTGTCCGCGCCGTATCTGCCCTTCAAGCACGCGTGCGCCGGTCGTGCGACCCACATAGATGCTAAGGACATCGCGCAGGGTTTGTGACAGATTGAGCTTGGCCATGGCGAGACCAAGTGCGGGCCGCAGCGCCTCCATGGTGGCCAGATCGGCTTCGGTGAAGCCGGAGGCATGCTTCGTTGCGAACGAGATCATCCCGCCGACCATGGCGGTGCCCGGTGCAAAACCGAACCTATGCAGGACGTAATCCGTCCCTCCCTGAGCATGTAGCTCGTGCAGCAGGGGTAAATCATCATCACTCCGCAGCGCGTCGAGGCCGCCAGCGCCCGATGTGCTCACCGCGTTGAGCGAGGGCTTGGATTGGGCTGCGCTCAAATGCGGCTTCCCGCATGGGGCCGTGTGGATCCGGCCTCCAAGCGGAGACTCCTTGTCCCGTATGCCAATGAAGGCTGAACGCACGGGTGCTCGGATCGAGGGTCATCGTCCCGATGCTGACACGCCAGAGCGGGAGGCCCATGACCAGCAGTGCTCGGCAAGTGTGGTCGAGCAGGCCGTACCAATCGTCACTGCCCGTGGCGTGCTCAATGATCCAACGCGAGAGGGCGGATGTATCCATGCGCGCCGGGTCCGCTTGAGGATCGGATTAACCCTCGGCGATGTAGTCCGTGCCGCAGCCACAACTAGCCCGCCGCGTGGCAGCTTCAGTCAGTGACGGTGCCTATCATAGGTTTTCGACACCCATCGTAGTACCGGACGTGTCCCCCAACGTTCGATCGCGCGCTCCATGCCGGGCGGAAGGTGGATCTGACGGTAGACAGGTCGTGCGTCCGGCCGTGCCAACGGCGCGAGTAGGCTGGCCGCGGTGATCGCATTTCTTCCGAGATCATCACGGGCGAGTGGGCCGCCGTTCGCCACTAGCGTATCCGCCCAGTCGAGTTCGTCTTCGATGCGGCGCTCAAGCTCGGATAGGCGGCTCGGCTGTATGGCCATGTGGGCTGCCATGACGCGCCGGATCACGGGCCACCCCACGCGGCCGAGGACAGCTTGAACGGGCGAAACGCCTTGTCGCAGCACGTCGCGGACACCGGAGTTCGGGTCGTGGAGCGTGCCAGAGTAATAATATTCGCGTACGAGAGGCCCGATCACGGCTTCGAACCGATGCTCTAGGGCGGGGTCGCCATCGGTGAGACCTGCCCACGTCAGGATGGCGTCGCTGCCTTGCACGACGCCATGGTCACTGGCGAGGATCGGGAGACAGGTGTTTTTTGCCAAACGACGGGCCAGGGGCACGTGCAAGGCGGGCATCCATGCACGCTCGTCATATTGAATGCCCTGATGATCGAGGCCCCAACGCGCTCGCTCGCAAAAATGCGAGATCTTTATCACGTACAAGCGCATGTTCGCCTCCCGCGCCGAATACGTCGATCGAGACTATAATTGCTGATTTATTCGGGTTTCATAAGTGCTCTTTGGCACTATGGATTTGTATATGCGTAAATCGAATAAATTATTTTGTATTAGAGACTACTTCAGCATGCAAGCAGCGCGGGCCGGTTTAGGTGTGCACCAGAAGGACATCGCGAGACAGCAAAAGCTTCGGCCGAGCCGCTTGGGGCGAAGGACAGCATAACTGGGAGTGTCCGCCGCGAACGAGCACCAAGACGAAGGTCGAGCCCTAGGACGATGCCAATGGGTCTGCGTAGGGCGTGCCGTAGAGTCGATCACATGAAGCTGGCGCTCAGACTGGCACGCGATCACTCCAGTTCCAGGTATCCTGCTTCGTGCAGGTGACGGAGACGGCGATGCCCACTTACGCCTTCACGACGATGAAGCGCCTATCGCCAGAGCAGCGCGGCAAGCTGGTCGAGAGCATTACGACCATCCATCAGGTAGAGGCGAAGGCGCCCCGCTATTTCGTCCAGGTGGTCTTCTACACGGTCGAGCCCGGCTCGATGTTCATTGGAGGTGAGGTGGCACCGGAAGACCACGTCTGGGCGCGCGCCGACATCCGGGCCGGGCGCTCACGGGAGCAGAAGGCAGCGATCCTGCATCGGATCATGCGGGAGACGGGCGAGATCCTCGATGTCACGCCGGAGAACGTGTGGGTTTACGTCTCGGACATCCCGGCCGAGGGTGTCGCGGAGTTCGGCAACATCCTGCCGCAGCCGGGCGATGAGGAGGCGTGGCTCGCGTCACTGCCGAGCGCATTGCGCGAGAAGCTGATCCTGGCGTCCTGAACGATGCTGCCCGGCCAGATTTCTTAATCGGCCAAGGTTAATCGAGTCGCCGATTTAGTCGAGACAGGTTCTAGTTTTCCGCCGTATCGACCGACAGATCTGCAATCAAGATTTTAAGCTGCTTCTCATTGACAGGCTTTTGCAGAAAGGCCAAGGCGTTGGATGCCTGGGCAGAAGAGCGCGTCGCCGGATCACCTGATCCTGACACGAAAACATGTGCTATCGCCATTTCGTGCGCTACTTCGGCGACATCCATGCCCGTTAACTTGCCCTTGAGCTTTATGTCCAAGATCGCAAGGTCAACCCCACCTTGACTCAAACGCTCGACAGCAGCTTCCCCAGTCGCACACATAGACACGACTTCATGGCCCCACTCTTCCATGAGATCAGCAATGTACGTGGCGACGAAATACTCATCCTCAACGATCAGGACGCGTAGACTGCGGCTCACAGATCGACTCCTACGGTGACCCGCGTGCCGGGTTGGTTCGCTTCGATGCTGACCGTCCCGTCGATCTGTTGCGCGAGCCGCTGAACGAGGTGCAGCCCCATCCCGGCGGGCTGCGATCTGATACCGCCGTCAAAGCCGCGTCCGTCATCTTCAACCGTCAGGACGCAGCGGTTCTGCTGTCGCTGCAAGCGAACCTTCATGTTGCCTTCTGGCCCTTCGTCGGAGAACGCGTGGTGAACCGCGTTGGTGATGATCTCGTTCGCCAGCAAACCAAATGGCACAGCCACGTCTACGGGCAACTCCAGCGCCTCGATCTCAGCCACAAGCGTGATGGGTATGGGCGCCAGCGCGATGAGACGGCGCGCCAACTCACCCAAGAACGCACCGAAATCGACGCGGCGGAAGTCGGGTGAGCGATAGAATTGCTCCTGGAGGCTGCTCAGGGCCTGAATGCGCTGGCGAAGGTCGGCAAGTTGCTGGCGATCGGCGGCTTCCCGGAGCGTTTTCTCCGTCTGGCGGATCAGGCTGATGACGATCTGGAGGTTGTTGTGCAGCCGGTGGTAGAGTTCCGCCAGAACGAGATCGCGGCTCTCCGACAGCGCGCGCTTCGCTTGTCCACGCTCGATGACGAGGCGAGCCGTGAGACCCAGACGCTTAAGCTGGTTCTGGCCCTTCACGATATAATCGTCAAAACCGGCCTTCATGGCGCGAACCGCCAGATCCTCGTTTCCTGTCCCGGTCACCATGATGGCATGGCTGTGCGGGTATGCCTCGCGCACGCGTTTCAGGATCCCGAAGCCGTCAATCCAGCGAAGGTCGTAGTCGGTCACAAGCAGGTCCGGGGCGGCGGCGAGCGCCTGCTCAAGGCTGACGGGATCTGCCACTTCGACCGCGTCGAGATCGGGTATCTCCTGCGCGATAGCCCGCCTGTTGAGGGCTCGCGTGTCGGGATCGTCGTCGGCCACGATGACTCGCATGGGCGTTCCGCCTAAAGGGACTCCAACTCGCGGTACAAACCACGACGTTCAGGCGTTTGATCCTCCGGCATGCAACCTGGAGATGTTGGCTGACCTGATGGCAAGGCTTCGAACCTGAGATGGAGCGCATTACACGCTACAAGCGCGGCGGCCTATCCTCCTTCGGGGTGACGGCGCTCGTGGTAGCCCTCCTTCTCACAGCCGTGAGCACCAGCGTCCTCGTCCTCAACCTCTGGCGGCTGGATGCCAGCAGGGTCGAGGTTGCGCGCATCAATATGGTCCTGAAACAGGTCGCCGATCTTCACGAAGCGATCCGGGCCGCGGAGACCGGGCAGCGCGGCTTTCTGCTGACCGGAGAGCAGCGCTATCTCGCCACCTACGAACAGGCCGTACCTCGGGTCTGGAGTGATCTGGAGGCGGCGGAGCAGACGATCCGACTTCCGCAGCAGGTCAAGCGTCTCGCGAGCTTGCGCGCCCTGATCGAGAGCAAGCTCGATGAGTTGGCCAACACCGTCGCGCTTCATGCGCGCAGCCAGAACGCGGCCCTTCAGGTGGTCCGCAGCGATGTCGGTCAGCAACTCATGGAGCAGATCGACGGCTCGATCCACGAGATCCGCGACGCGGGCACTCGGGCTCTGGAGGCGCAATCCGGGGACGAGCGGAGCGATGCGGCTTGGTCCACGACAGTCGCGATCTTGAGCGGTGTCATCGCACTGGCGGCGGCGATCCTGGGCGTGTTCACCCTCGTCGGCAAGCGGGCGCAGACCCGGCTGTTCGAGGCCGAGGAGCGCTTCCGGAACTTGGCCACGAACATCCAGGAGGCGTTCTGGGTCTCGGACCCGCGCACCAGTACACTCCTCTATATCAACCCCGCTTTTGAGCGGATCTGGGGGCTCTCGCGAGCGGCGTTGTACAAGAACGCTAGGCTTTGGCTAGACGCGATCGTCCCGGAGGATCGTGAGCGCGTGCGCAGCAGCTACGCCGAGAACGCGATGAGCGGGACGTATGATGAAACCTACCGGATCAAGCAACCGGACGGGGCCCTCAGATGGATCCGCGACCGGGGCTGGCCGGTGCATGACGAGCACGAACGGTTCGAGTACGTCGTCGGCATCGCCGAGGACATCACGCAGATGCGGCAGGCGCAGGATGCTTTGACCGCGCTCAACGACGACCTGGAGCGCCGGGTGGAGGATCGCACCCAGGCGCTGGCCGAGGTCAATCGTGAACTCGATGCCTTCGCCTACTCCATCTCTCACGATCTGCGAGCGCCGCTCCGCACCATGCAGGGCTACGCGGAGGCACTCATCGAGGATTTCGGGGAAGGGCTGCCGCCCGAGGGGCGGCATTTTACAAAGCGGATCGCTGTCGCGGCGACGCGAATGCAGGATCTCATCGCCGACATCCTCGCCTACAGTCGGCTTGCCAAGGACGAGGTCAGCGTCAGGCCGGAGTCGCTCGAAGCCGTGCTCGATCAGGCGCTGGCCGACCTTGAGCCCATGCTCGCCAACGCCGAAGCGAGCGTGCAGGTGGAGCGGCCCCTGCCCGAGGTCCAAGCCAACCGCGCCGTCCTGCGGCAGGTCCTCTACAACCTGATCACGAACGCGGCGAAGTTCGTCCAACCAAGCGGCAGAGCCAAAATCTTGATCCGGGCAGAGCAACGCGGGAGACGGGTGCGCCTGTGGGTCGAAGACAACGGTATCGGGATTGCTCCGGAGCACCAGCAGCGGGTCTTCGATCCGTTTCAGCGCCTGCACGGGGTCGAAGCCTACCCCGGAACCGGCATAGGGTTGGCGATCGTGCGCCGAGCGGTGATCCGCATGGGCGGAGCATGCGGTGTCGAGTCTCAGCTTGGTCAGGGCAGCCGCTTTTGGATCGAGCTACGGTCCGTCGAGCAGGGTGGATGAAGATGACCGAACCGCTTCAGGACGTGATCGTGATTGTTGAGGACGATCCAGATGACCGTCACTTTCTGGCCCGCGCGTTCAAGAAGCTCGGATCAAGCATACCGCTTCGCTTCGCCTCTGATGGCGATGAAGCCGTAGCTCTGCTCACCGAGGTCATGTCGTCTGCCGAGATGCGATTACGGCCGATCGTGATCCTGCTCGACCTCAAGCTGCCGCGTCGGTCCGGCTTTGAGGTTCTGTCCTGGGTGAAAGCGCAACCAGCGCTGCGGCGCATCCCCGTGGTGATCCTCACCTCGTCGCGCGAGCAGACGGACCTGAAGCAAGCTTATGACCTCGGGGCTAACTCGTTTCTGGTGAAGCCGAGTCAGCCGCAGGCGCTGCATAGCTTGGTCGAGCAGGTGAACGCGTACTGGCTCGGCCACAACGAGGTCGCGCCCATAGCGCTCTGACGCCAGTCCGCGCTCCCATTCCATCATCGGCCTCAACGATGGCGCTCAGCCGATCTCCAGCGGCACGTCGAGGGTGCAGGTCACGCCTTCCGGCTCGTAGCTGATCTTCGCCTCGCCGCCGAGTTCGTTGGCCAGTCCGCGCTCAATCATCCGCGTTCCAAACCCCTTGCGGCTCGGCGGTGCTACAGGCGGTCCGTCGCGCTCCTCCCAGCGCAGGTTCAGCCGCAGACGCGGTGCTGCGACCGTTCCACCCTCGTCCACGATCGTCCACACCACCGACACGGTGCCGGTGGCGTTCGACAGCGCCCCATACTTGATCGCGTTGGTGGCAAGCTCGTGCAGCATCATCGACAGAGCCAGCGCCACACGGGCCGTCACCCGCACCGGGTTTCCTTGCCAGCGGCACCGCTGGCCGTCGCCACCGTGAAGCCGAAGCGAGTCGGCCACGATCTGCGTGAGATCGGCTCCTTGCCAGTCCTCGGCAGTCAGCAGGTCGTGTGCCTGTGCAAGGGCGATCAATCGGGCGGTGATCGCCTCTCGCGCCTCAGCGAGCGACCCAGCCGTTCGCAGTGTCTGGTCCGTGAACGCCTGCACGGTGGCCAGGGTGTTCTTCACCCGATGGTTGAGTTCATTGAGCAGCAATGCCTGATGCTCGGCTGCCCGCTTGTGCTCCGTGCGGTCGCGGAGGATCTTCAGAAAGCCCGCGAGCCCCCCTCGTCGTCCCGCAGCGGCATCATCAGACCGTTGGCCCAGAAGCGGCTGCCGTCCTTCTTCAGGTGCCATCGGTCGTCCTCGCCGCGCCCTTCCGTCACGGCCAAGCGCATCTCCGTCTCGGCGATGGCGCCCCGGTCGTCCTCGGGCGTGAAGATCAAGTTCGCTGGAGCCCCGACTGCCTCACCCTCGGTCCACCCCATCAGGTTCTGCGCGCCGGTGTTCCAGGCCGTAATGCGGCCGGTGAGGTCGGTGGTAAAGATGGCGTAGTCGCTGGCGCTCTCGACGGCGAGACGGTAGCGCGCCTCGCTGGCGGCCAGCACGGCGCGGCTGGCGGTGAGTTCGGCCTTAACCTGCTCTAACTCGACAATGCGCACCTGCGCGAGTGCCAGATCCGCGCGGGCGTCGGCGACCTCGCGTTCATGGCCCACAGTGGCGGTAGGCACCTCGGAGGCTGTGCGCCGAACGGCCTCATCGAGGGAACGCCGCAGGCGAGCGATCTCCGCCTCAAGCTCGGCCTCGCGCGTACTCTGTTGCGGAGCGACTTCCGACCCTTCGGTCACTCGTACCCCCAGCCATCGGCGGCCAGTGATCATCGACCCTTCGGACGTGTACCGCTCTCAAAAGCGCATCAACGAAGACTGCGCCAAGAATACGACGGAGGCTTCGACCGCGCTCACCGAGCCCGCGTTGCAGACCATCGACGTGTTCATCTGCAAGGTGCGCAAGAAGCTCGCGAATGCCAGCCAGGGCAAGAACTACATCGAGACCGTTTGGGGCGGCGGGTATGTTCTGCGAGAAGATGCGCCCGCGATGCGAGCCCTAGCGAGTTAATCTGCCTTCGTCGGCGCTGAACCGAGATCGCCCCTGCACGCTCTCGGGGAACTTATCCGGGACTTCTCCCCATTGGCCGAGGATTGTCACGCCCTTCAATTCGCCGGTTTCGTCGTCGGCCATTACTCTGAGCGCCGCAGAACTCAGGCCGCAAGGGCCAACCGCTGCTCGATCCAGTTCTGTGCCTCGCCGAGATCAGCGAACGTGGGCGGGGTCGCGGTGTTGACCCGGCCGAAGCCCGCCTCCAAGAACCACTTTCCAGCTTCATTTTCGTGCTCGTCCGAGAGGCACACCAGCACGGCCACCAGCAAGCCATCGTGGAACACCAACTGACTGTCCTGATCGGCGCTCCCAGTCGCGACCTGAACAGGCTGGAGACGCAGGCTCATGCGGCGACTTGTTCTCCCAGGTGCAGATACCCTGACTTGAACCCCGCGACCTGCTGTAGGCGCAGCAGGTCTAGGATCGTCAGTTGCTTCTGCTGAAGTTCAATCAGTCCCCTCTCCCTGAGTTCCCGGAGCGCGCGGTTCACATGGATGCTGGTCAGTCCTGTCGTATCGGCGAGATCCTGCTGCGTCAGGGGCAGATCGAAGCGGTTCTCGTCTGCTCGGCCGACCACGCGCAGGCGCAGGTGCAACTCGCAGAACAGGTGTGCAAGTCGCTCCACGCCTGTGCGGCGGCCAACGTTGAGCAGCCACTCGCGCAAGGTCGCCTCGTCCACCAGCACCGACTTGCGCAGGCCCGACGCTATAGCAGGGTGTTGGAGTAGATCCCTGATCGTCTCAGGCGCGAGCCGCACTACCTTGCAGTCGGAGAGCGTGCTGATGGTGTGGTCCATCGCTTCCAGCAGCGCCACATCCAAGTCGCAGGCGTCGCCCGGCACGAGGTAAGCCATGATCTGACGCGCGCCGTTGGGTCCCAGTTTGTAGCGGCAGGCGAGGCCCTCCAGGATCAGGAAGACGCCCGCGGGCGGATCGCCCTCGCTGACCAAGTCCGTTCCAGCCTGAACGGCCTGCGGGTTCTGGCTGACCTTCAAGAGTGCGGCCCTGTCCGCTTCCGTCAGCGAAACGAAGCCCTCCAACTTGCGCAGGAACGGATTGTCTGACGCTTCTGGCGTGCTGCTCGTCATCGATCTCTCTCGCGCCTTTCTCGCGAGCCAGTCGGCTCATCGTGGTTTGGGGCCGCAGTTACCACAAGCTAGATCGCGCGTGACCTAGTCCGGCTCCCCGGTGTGAAAGCCGACATTCTCAGGTTTGTCTGAGATCGCACGCGGCGCCCAGCGGCGTTGCAGCAGCCGAAGCATCGTCTTAGAATTGCTGCATCGCCTGCATGCTGTTCCGGACGCAGGCGACTAAGAGACGCGACCGTGCTCTTGTCCCGACGAGGGGAGAGCCGTGGTTCAGCCGCAACAGTCCAGCATTCGCAATCGTCTCTTGAAGGCGCTGACAGCCGACGACTTTGCCCGCCTTGCTCCACACTTCCGGTTCGAGGAACTACCTGTGCAGCAGATGCTGATCATGGCCAATCAGCCGGTGAAGCACCTGTATTTCATGGAGAGTGGCATATCCTCGATCACCACTGAGGGGTCAAACGGTCGAGGCGAGGTCGGCGTCATCGGCCGTGAAGGATTGGTCGGCGCTGTGCCGGTGGTGACCGGCAGTGACCGCGTTCCGCACGACCACTTCATTCAAGTGCCCGGCGCAGGATATCGCATCGACGCGGATGTGCTGAGAGAGGCCGTCGAGGAGAGCCGCACATTGTGTCGGCTACTGCTGCGGTACGTGCAGGCGGAGTTCATGCAGGTGCGCCAGACCGCCTACGTGAACGCCAGCTACACCATCGAGACCCGCCTCGCGCGCTGGCTGCTGATGTGCCACGACCGGGTGGACGGGGACGAGCTTCTGCTCAAGCACGAGTTCCTGTCGATGATGCTGGGGGTGCAGCGCACGGGCGTGACGCTGGCATTGCAGAACCTGGAGGGTGGTCGTTGCATCAGAGCCCGGCGCGGGCGCATCACGGTGACCGACCGCGAGCTTCTGGAGACCGTGGCCGATGGCAGCTACGGCACGCCGGAAGCCGAGTATGCGCGGCTGATCGAGAGCGCCTGATGCCGCGCTACTTCCTCAACCTGCGCTACGGCCGGGACAAGCTGGCGATCGACCCGGAGGGCGACGAGTTGCCCGACGCGGCGGCGGCGCGCACTCGCGCAGTGGAAGCGGCGCGGGATCTGATCGCGCGGACAACCTCGCACAGCGTGCGGGACTGGTTCACCTGCGCCTTCGAGATCGTGGACGAGCAGGGCCAGTCCGTCCTCACAGTGCCTTTCAGCGATACCATTTCGGAAACAGACGACAACGGCACCTAGGAATAGATCCCATCGGCATGGTGTGCCTGCCTGCGTCGGGTGCCATTGACGGGTCAGTGAACCGTGATCTGGTGAAGCGAGGCAGCCGCTTGAGGAGTCAAGTCGAAGGTCCCGTCTTCTTCGAGGGCGGCCTCAGCATCGAAGATTTGGGCCAACTTGTTGCAGTCTTCCTCGTGCTCGAAGCCGATCGTGATGTCGTCGTCTTGGAACCACACTTCGTAGGCCGCTCGATCGTTTTCGGTCACCATATCCGCCAACTCCGAAACTTGGCCGCCCAATTGCCCGACGTGCTCGGGGTCGAGGGAGCCAAGGGTGAGCACGTAGGAGGACGTGAAGTTCCTCCGGTGCCACTTCCCAGTCGGCGCACGGCGCTTCCCACCGCAGTCGCGCGAACCGGCAGGCCCCGAGCCGGTCGTGGCGTGCTCCTGGAAGACCTTAGCGAACTGGTCCAGATCGCGCTTGCGCTTGAACGCGATCGTCAGGGTGTTCCCGGTCAGATGCAAGCACCAGACGGACCGATCGCCATTCGTAACCTCATCGGCCCATTCCGAGTAGAAAGTGAAGATTTTGTCGATCTGCTCGTAATTGAGGTGGACCGCGTAGGGCAGCATCGTGGCGTACTTGAAAGTGATCATCTGAAATCCTGCTCAAGGCTCCGCGCAACGATGCGGGGCAACGAGAAGAACTGTAGGGGCAACTGCATCTCGAAGTCGAAATTAAAAACGAATTGCCGGTCGCACTCGCGTGACCGAGTGCCTGCTACAGGAACAACATGTGCAACCTCTACAGCCTGATCCGCCCGCAGTCCGAGATTGGCAGGGTATTTAGTATCGAGCACGATGACACCGGCAACCTGCCACCGCTGCCCGGCATCTTCCCCAACACCAAGGCTCCCGTGATCCGCATGCGCGACGGCGCCCGTGCCCTGTCGATGATGCGCTGGGGCATGCCCTCGCCCGCCTTCGCGCTGAAGGGCAAGAAGGTCGATCCCGGTGTCACCAACGTGCGCAACACGGCATCGCCGCACTGGCGCCGCTGGCTCTCGCCTGAGCACCGCTGCCTCGTGCCGTTCACAAGCTTCTCCGAGAACGAGAAGGCCGCGGATGGTTCGCATCCGCCTGTGTGGTTCGCGCTCGCCGATGATCGGCCACTCACATGCTTCGCAGGCATCCTAGTCGAGGGCTGGCAGAGCGTGCGGAAGGTGAAGGACGGGGAGACGACGGACGACCTCTACGCCTTCCTGACCACGGAGCCGAACGCCGAGGTTGGTGCCGTGCATCCGAAGGCGATGCCGGTGATCCTGACGAAGCCGGAGGAGTGGGCGGCATGGCTCTCGGCCCGCTGGCCGGAGGCGAAGGCATTGCAACGACCTCTGCCGGATGACGCGCTTACCGTTGTCGCGCGTGGAGATAGGCGGGACGGCGCCTGATGCACCGTCCGCGCCTGGAGCAGTAGCTCAGGCGGCCTCAGCCAGCGGCTTGGGTGACGGCGCGTCCATGGCGCGCAGGTACACGTCGAGCAGCGTCTCCTGCTCGTCGCGTGCGTCCCTAGAATATCCTTGAGCACTTTCACGTGCGGGACCTCGCGCCCGCGGTCTCGGCGAAGATCCAGAGATCAAGCTGGGCCCAACAGCACCGCAACGACTTTCTCCGGTGTCGGCACCTCCACATCGTGCGGCACGGCTAGTTCCTGGTAGTGCCAGCCCACCTTCGATCGAGCCCGCTGACGGCTCGGCTCGATCGAAGCGAGCGCCGGGTTTGTGTAGGCGATGTAGGTGACCGGCAGACCGGCGCCCGCAGGCTTGCTCAGCCTCAGCGGGCTCTCGTAGGTGCCGATTGGGTGTGGCCGCAGACGCTGCATGAACCAGTCCTTGGCCGAGCCCGCGGGGATTGAGAATGCATCCGGCCCAGGCACCGGCAGTGCCACGCCTGCACCCTGATCGAGAGCCGCCTTGCGCCGAGCATCCGCCATGCCAGCGGGCAAGAGCGCGAACGCGCTGTCTCCATTCTCGGGGATCAGCGCATCGAGATAGACGATCCGACCGATCCGGTTCGTCATACGGTCTGCGACCCCGGTGACCGCCATGCCGCCATAGGAGCGGCCGACGAGGACAATGTCGTGCAGGTCCTCCATCTCGATGAGGCTCGCCACATCCTGGACATGGGTATCGACCGTGATCTCGCGCGACAGGAGGTGACTACGTTCGCCGAGCCCGGTCTGCGTCGGTGTCCAGACCTGATGACCCTGTCGCCGCAATCCCGCAGCGACATCGCGCCAGATCCAACCGCCTCCATAGGCTCCGTGCACGAGCACGTAGGTGTCGGGCGCCTTCTGGGTTGTCTGCGCCTGCGCGAAAGCGCGGGAAAGGGGGGCGGCTATTCCGAGAGCGGAGAGGCCCGTCAGGACGCGTCTGCGGTTCATCATCATCCCTGTTCCGCCCCTGCGCCGCCTGAACGTAAGGGTCCTAAGGTTTGCTTCTAGCCCCGTCCACCGTGGGCGTTAACCATGCCGGGCGGGCAGCGATGGACTGCTGGTGTCTCCCACGGACATTACCGAGCGGTGTCCATGGCGTAACGGAAGCCGAAGTGCCGCGGGCGAATGCAGCGCACGCTGATCGGCTCAATCTGATGAGTGGCGGAGCCTGCGACCCCGCAGGCTCGAACTCACGGTCGGTGGGGCCCTTGTCATGCTCGATAGCCGCACCCTGAGCATCCGCGGATCCGAACGGACCGCCGTGCTGTTTCCGACGACTGGCGAAGCGGCGGCCCTGGAGAGCCTCATGAACGTAGCACCGGACGGTTCGGTCATACAGCGCGATGCGCCGCGGGCTGACCTCATCGCCTTTGAGATCAAAGACAAGATTACCAAGTCCGACATAGAAGTGGATGAGCCGGATCACCGACGAGGCCATGAAGGCGCACGGCAAGATCGATATGCTGCTGATCATGTCGAACTACGAAGGCTCGGACCTCGGCGCGAAGTTCGACGGCTACGCGAACGAAGTGAAGGTCAGGTCGGTCGCCCATATCCGGAAGTACGTCGTGGTCGGCGCCCCGACGTTTGCTCGCGCCATGATCAAGCTATCGGGTGCCGTCATCCCGGTCGAAACGAAAACATTCGATCTGGCTGAGGAGGCTGTGGCGTGGGCCTACCTCGCTGAGGCGGGCCCGGCTGCGATCTGATCCTGGGCGGCCCACTGTATTCTGGCGCATGCGGAAGTTTAGGGACGAGCAGCCCGCCTACAATTTGGACGGGCTGCCCACAACTCTACTAACGGTTCAGAGCGCCATCTTGACCCAGAACTGATCGCGCTCCGTCAGGGTGTAGATGTCCTGCTGAGGAGTGCTCCAGCCGACATTCATGATGATCGGAGGATAATCGAACATCACATGCGCAAGGGCAGCCACCACGTCCTGATGCGAAGCCCACACCCGCATCTTATAAAGTCGGACAACGTGGGTGATGATATGGACAGAGCCGTGGATGGGAAGGTCCGGGTGGTTCAGGATCCGCGACGCGATCGGGTTGTACTCTCCGTACTCACCGCCGAAGAAGTGCATGGTGGCGTCCGCACCCTTCCACTTCATGGGAAGCGCGACGCTGCTATAGATGGCTTTGTCGTTCGCGTACTCGTGTTCGAGGCCCGTGGGCGCAACGGTAATGCCGCACTTCGTCATGCGCGAGCGCTTGTAAATCTTGGTCTTCACGTTGCAATGACTTCCTGGCAATCGCCGGGCCCACCAATTGGGCTGGCTTTATCTTGATGCCAGATGCTGCTCGGGGAAGTCTAAATTATTCTTTCGATCAGAATGGCGCCGAGGATCGCTTCATGGGCCGACTGGGCTGAACTTCTCGTCACAATGCCGGAGTTCATCGGGCGCCCTGAGATCCCGCGGACGACAAATACGTCCGATGCGTGCCTGAACGCGCCAGCGGCGCGTGAAACGAGGGTGGGATCGAGGTAAGCGAAGGCGTGCTGGGCGAGCGGGAACGAGGTGATTAGGTAGCGCCACAAGTCATGGAGATCTCGACTTCAGGCCACGCCGCGAGCGCAAAGAGGACGGGGCGAAGACCCGGCCGTGATGGGCGACGCGGCGAGAGATCCTGATGCGGCGCGGCCTGCGCCGCCTCGGGATTGATCCCCGACATGATTGCCACCCGCCGTGACAGGGCGGGCGACGCGCGCCGCTGTACGCGCTCGTCCTTGCGCGCACGGGCGTTGCCGGAGGACGAGCGGGGCCTTCGAAACTGGAGACTGGGCCGTGACGAACAGGGTGATCGCGGGCGGCTCACCAAAATCTCGCCGATGGTCCGATGCTGGATCTCCGCGACGAGCTTCTTCTTGCGACGTAGAGAAAGTGGCTGCGCCTCCGGTCCAGCAGACGCCGCGTATTCGCGGACACTTGCTGCGAAGTATTCCCGCAAGTGTCCGCGGCTCGCGATCGCACCCGCGCAAGTAATCCGCCCACTCGCAAAAAGCCTGTATTATCAACATCTTGGTAGTCTTTCTTTGCCTTCGCGAAGGCTCCGGCGCTCGCACGGTCAGAACCAGAACACGCGTTACTTGGAAAACAGCCAGAGCCTTGTATTCGTTTGCAGGTAATAATGGCATTAATGATCTGCGAAACAGCCTCTTCACCAACGATCTCAGAAGATCATGTATTAAAAAAAATTACCAATATTACTTGTTGCGGGCTTGCAACCGGAAAAGACGACGTATATTAATCGGAACGATGAGACTCAATCCTGAACAAACGGCCAGCGATGCGAATTATATTGATCGTTGCTCGCACTTTCTGTTGCGGAGGATTGGCGTGAAAGCAGCACTACGAGGTCTGAGTCACTTGAATACGTCTGCCGCGCGCACGCGAACATCTTGTTGACGCCGCTCGTTCGGCACGTCGCGGCGTTAAGATCTGCGGGTCGGGATACAGAACAGCCGAAACTTGGGGAATGGCCGGACCGACATACACATCTTCGCTCTTTACAGTGTGATATCCGAAAAGGGTAATTCAGTGGATCAAGTGACTTTGGGTGGCGAACTTCGCCGAGTACGACGAGCCTCGAAGCTCTCGCAGCTTGATCTGGCCGCGCAATGCGGACTTCATACTGAGACGATAGCGGGCCTAGAGCGCGACAGAGGGACCGTCGCGTCCCTGACCGTCGCCCTCGCCGCGCTCGAGCACTGGTTTGAAGTGCAGTACAATCCACATCTATCGCTGGGTGAGCACCTGGAAGAGCGCCGCCGCAAGTTGCGCGAGCTTGTGGAGGGGGCGCCGGAGGAAAATCACAAAGACGCGCCTCGCCGAAATGAGCGGCGTCTCGCGGCCGAGCTTGGAGCAGGTTCTGACGAACCGAGGTCAGACCAACACCCTCGTGTCCGTGATGCACGCCCTCGGGCTGTCCTCCAGACTCGTGCCCGTCAGGGCTGAGGTCGAAGTTCCACCGCTGCGCCTACGATCGCATGTTCGTGAAGTCCACCATGGCGACTGTCGGCAGATCATGGCTGGCCTGGAGGCGGGCTCCATCGATCTCGTTTTCACGAGCCCGCCCTACAATGCGGGCAAGCCCTACGAGGAAGCGCTCAACCTTTCCGAGTACCTGGAGTTCGCAAGACAGTGGACTGGGGAACTTCGTCGCCTACTCAGCCCGCGCGCGAGCGTCTGGCTGAACCTCGGCTATACCCTTGATGACGGGCAGGCTGTTCCCCTGTCGTACTTGTACTTCCCGATTATGCGAGCCCACGGTTTTCGGCTCGTCCAGGAGATCGTCTGGCACTACGAGGGCGGCATGGCCTACAAGCGCCGCTTCGCCCACCGGACCGAGCGTCTCCAGTGGTGGACCTTGGACAAGGGCTACAACTTCTATCTCGACGCTGTGCGCGAGCCGGGCGAGAACAGGACGGATGATCCGCGTAACAACCCGCGCGGCAAGAACCCGACCGACTACTGGTATTTCGAACGCGTCACGGGTGGCGATGGCGCTTCGACCGAGAAGACCTCCCATCCCTGTCAGACACCAGAGGCGCTGATCGAGCGGGTAATCAAGGCATGTACGCGTCCGGGGCAGGTCGCTTTAGATCCTTTCGGGGGTCGGGAACCACTGGCGTGGTGGCTTCGCGTCTCGAACGCGGTTACGTGCTGATCGAAAAGGACGAGGGCTACGTCCAGGGGATGCCGAAGCGCCTCGCTGCATAGAGGCTTCATCTTCTCCTCAGTCGCCCACAACCACGGACGAACCTTGACCGGATCGGGTCCATCGAGCGCCTTTCCGGTAAACGTTTATGCGGTGGTCGGCGCGCTCGGCTCCCGCATCTTGATGCCGCCGACGCTCGCCTCGAAGTTCTGCATCTTTACCGAGGGCACGTCGGTGATCACGTGCTGGTGCTCCCGATCACGTGCTCGCGCTCTCGGTCACGAACTTCGGGCAGCGCGCGCCAGCGGTGGTCCAAGAACGTGTCCAGGAACGTCGCGTCCACGGTCGCGTCCACGGTCGCCTCGACGGTGCTCTGGACGGTGATCCGGACCCTGTTGCCGCTGTTCGAGATCTCGGCGCGCTGATCGTCGGCTCGACCGTCGCCTGCCTGTACCTAAATCCCCCTCGTTTTCGCGCCCGGTTTTCCCTTCGACAGACCTGCCGTTTTCGCCCGTTCGGTAATCATCTCTTTTTGATCTTGTTGGCCGGATCCAAGATCCGCGAGAATCTCTAGGTGATGAAGCGGGTCGCCTTTTACGTTCGAGTTTCCACGGCAGATGGCCAGACCTGCGAGAACCAGATCCTTCAGCTTCAGGAAGTCGCTGCCCGCTCCGGCTGGAGCGTGACGGCGACCTTCCGCGACGACGGCATCTCCGGCGCCAAGGGCCGGGATCGTAGGCCGGGGCTCGACGCGCTGCTCCGGACGGTAACTCGGCGCGAGGTCGATCTCGTCGCGGCTTGGAGCGTCGATCGGCTCGGACGATCTCTGCCGGATCTCATCAGCCTGCTGGGCGAACTCCAGGGACGCGGGGTCGATCTCTACCTGCACCAGCAGGCCCTCGACACGAGCACGCCGGGCGGGCGGATGATGTTCCAGATGCTCGGGGTGTTCGCGGAGTTCGAGCGGGCGCTGATCCGCGCGCGCGTCATGGCCGGGCTCGAACGGACGAGGGCCAAGGGTACGCGGCTCGGACGGCCGCCGACGCCCCCGAGAAGGTCGAGGTGATCCGAGGGCTGCTCGCCCAGGGCTCCGGCATCCGCGAGGTTGCCCGCCAGACCGGCGCGGGGATCGCCACCGTACAGCGGTTGAAGCGAACGATGGTCGCCGGACCGGACGCGCTGAGCCTGCCGAACTGATCGGCCCATATGGTGCTCCATTACCGGAAGCGAGGCGCCGTCTGGCACGTGCGCGGCACGATCCGCGTCGGGCGGCAGGTCATCCGCGTACTCGAGCACTCGACCGGCTGCCGCATCAAGGCGGAGGCGGAGGCGGTGGGCGCAGCCGAGGAAGCGCGTCTGCGAGCCGAGGCGATCGAGGCCACCGCTCCACGTGCCCGCGCCGTCACCATCGGCGAGTGCATCGCGATCTACCGTGCTCGGCCCGGTGATCATCACCCTTTTGACGAGGCGCGGCTCGCCGAGCTTGAGGCGACGATGGGATCGGCACGGTTGAGCGAGGTGCGCACCGCCTGGGGCTCCTGGCTTCGTGACCGAGGCCGCGACCTTGCCCCTTCAACGATCGCGCGCTGGCGCTCGACCTTGCGGGCAGCGCTCAACTACGGGGCCGACGAGTTCAGCGTCACCGTGCCCACCCTCAGGGCCGTCCAGAACGCGGAGGGCGAGCGGATCGCCTACCTGACCCTCGCGCAGGAACGGCGTCTGTTGGCCGCCTACAGCCCAGCGGCGGCGCCGGTCATGGTGGTGTTGTGCGAGACCGGCCTGCGGACTCAGGAAGCGCTGCGGCTCGACTGGCGATGCGTGGACTGGACGCGCAACATCCTCCTGGTCGAGCATACCGGGCGCAAGGACGGGCCACGCACCAAGACGAAGCGCTCGCGCCGGATCGGGATGCGCCCAGCCGTCCGCCAGACCCTCACGCGGATCTGGGAGGACCGCGGGCGGCCCGAGATCGGTCCGGTGTTCCTCAGCCGCCGCGGGCAACCCTACGCCGACACGCGCCGGATCGGCGGCAACCCTCTCACCACGGCCCATCGCACCGCCTGCAAGCGCGCTGGGATCAAGGGCTTCCGGATCCACGACTGGCGGCACCACTTCGCGGTCTGGTTCCTGAAGCGCGGCGGAAACCTGAGGGCGCTCTGCCAGATCGCAGGCTGGACCTCGATGCGGATGGTGCAGCGCTACGCCGTGTTCGAGCAGTCCGACCTGGACGACATCATGCTCCGGACCGCCGCGGACGATCCTGGGTCGCCTTCGAACCCTGAAATGGTGCCCTCGGATTGCCCGCCCTGAGGGGACCTAGAAACGACAAAGGCCACCTTCGGGTGGCCTGTCGGTCGTCTAACTGGTTGGGAAAACTGGAGCGGGCGAAGGGATTCGAACCCTCGACCCCAACCTTGGCAAGGTTGTGCTCTACCCCTGAGCTACACCCGCTCACTGTACCGCGCCGCCCGGACTTGCGTGCCGGCGGCCCCGGCGGCGCTCTCTAAACACCATTCCGCCGGGCGACGCAAGCGTCTCTTTCGCAGCTTTTGACGATTCACCAATTCGGGGCCGGGGGAGGCCTTCGCTGATCTCGCGCAGCCGCGCCCGAGTCGCCCGGGTGGTGCCGTCGGGCAGTGCCTCCAGGGGAAAGAATCCGCACGCGGCGATCTCACGATCGGGCGCTTTGGGGCCGAGCACCCGGAAGGATGGAACTACGAACAGGGCCACGTGGTCGCGCGGTGCGACGGCCGCGTTCCGGTAGAGGCCGTGAAGACGGGGCGGCCCGTCCGGAACGATCTCGGCTTCCTCGCGGAACTCGCGCACCATCGCGTCGAGCGCAGTCTCTCCGCGCTCGACGCCGCCGCCGGGCAGATGCCAGCCGCTGACATAGGTATGGCGCACCAGCGCCACGCGGCCCTGCCCATCGCGGGCGATGCCGCGGACCCCGAGGGTCATGCCCCGGGACGCGAGCGCCCCGAGGTGGAACAGGCGCCGCAGGAGCGGCCGGTCGAGGAGCATGCGAATGTGCGGCTCAGACGACGTCGAGGGTGATCGCGCCGAGTCCGGCGATCGCCCCGACCATGCGCTGGCCGCGCTCGACTGGGCCGACCCCCGACGGCGTCCCGGTGAAGATCAGGTCGCCCGGCTGGAGGACGAAATAGCCCGACAGGTAGGCGACCTGCTCGGCGACCGACCAGATCATGTCGGCGAGGTCGCCCGACTGGCGCGTCGAACCATCGACCGAGAGCGTGATCGCGCCCTTCGCCGGATGGCCGATGACGGAGGCCGGATGCAGAGCGCCGATCGGGCCAGACCCGTCGGCCGCCTTGGCGGTGTCCCAGGGCCGCGACATCTTCTTGGCCTCGTCCTGGACGTCGCGCCGGGTCATGTCGAGGCCGATCGCGTAGCCGTAGACATGGTCGAGGGCGGTCTCGACCGGGATGTCGCTGCCGCCGCTGGCGAGGGCAGCCACCATCTCCACCTCGAAATGGTAGTTGCGCGTCTTCGGCGGGTAGGCGTGGGGCGTGGGCTCGGAGCCGACGATCTGCAGAGCGTCGGCGGGCTTCATGAAGAAGAATGGCGGCTCGCGGTCGGGATCGGCCCCCATCTCTCGGGCATGGGCCGCGTAGTTGCGCCCGACGCAGTAGACGCGGCGCACGGGGAACAGGTCACTGCTCCCGTTGATGGGGAGGGCGATGCGGGGCGGGTTCTGTATGACGGAGAGCATCTCTGCCTCTGCGATGGAACGTCCGGATGGCCCGGCGCGACGACACCCGGCCCTTACATCACCGTTGTAAGGTCCGCGCCACCGCGCACCATAGCGACGCTTGCTTCGCGCATGTTCCAGCCTACAGAATCCGCGTGATGACGCCGACCACCGACTTCGACACCCTGCTCACCGCCCTCCGGGACGGGCTCGGCGCGCGGCACGTGCTGACCGACGCCGATTCTCTCGCACCGTACCTGGCAGAGAGCCGGCGTCTGTTCACCGGTTCGGCGCTGGCCGTGCTGCGGCCCGGGGACACCCAGGAGGTCGCCTTCGCGGTGCGCGCCTGCGCGCAGGCCGGCGTCGCGGTTGTGCCCCTCGGAGGCAATACCGGTCTCACCGGCGCCGGCGTGCCGCACGGCGGGGTGGTCCTGTCCCTCGAGCGCATGAACCGCCTGCGCCGGGTCGATCCGGTCGACGCGACCATCACGGTCGAGGCCGGAATGATCCTCCAGGAAGTGCAGGACGCGGCCGAAGCCGCGGGCATGCTGTTCCCGCTGTCCTACGCGTCCCGCGGCTCGGCTCGGATCGGCGGCGGTGTCAGCACGAACGCGGGCGGGATCGCCGTCCTCGCCTACGGCAACGCCCGGGACCTCGTCCTGGGACTGGAGGTCGTCCTCGCCGACGGGCGCGTCTGGAACGGGCTGAAAGCCTTGCGCAAGGATAATGCCGGCTACGACCTGAAACAGCTCTTCATCGGCTCGGAAGGCACGCTGGGCATCGTCACCGCGGCGGTGCTGAAGCTGTTCCCGCGGCCGCGATCCACCAGCGTCGCCCTCGTGGGACTCGGATCGGCCCGAGCCGCCTTGGACCTGTTCGTGTTCCTGCGGACGCGGATGGACCGCGACCTGACGGCCTTCGAATACCTCCCGCCCTTCGCCCTGGAGATCGTGTTGCGTCATGTGCCGGGCGCAGTCCGGCCGCTCGCGGATGCGCATGGCGGTTACGTTTTGATCGAAGTCGCGTCGGCACGCCCCGGTGCCGATACCCGCGCGGAGCTGGAATCCGCCCTCGGGCAAGCCCTGGCGGACGGGTTGATCGCCGATGCCGCGCTCGGAGCCAGCAGCGCCCAGAACGCGGCCCTCTGGCGCCTGCGCGAGGGCATCCCCGAGGCACAGACCCGCGAGGAGCCTCGATCAAGCACGACGTATCGGTCCCGCTGTCGCGCCTGCCCGAGTTCCTCGAGCGGGCCGAAGCTGCCTGTGTAGCCGAGATGCCGGGCCTTCGGCCTTGCGGCTTCGGCCATTTCGGCGACGGCAACATCCACTTCAACCTGACTCAGCCGCCCGGCATGCCGGCGGCCGATTTCCTGGCCGAATGGGGCCGGTTCAACCGCATCGTTCACGATATCGTGCACGCGCTCGACGGCTCGATCGCAGCCGAGCACGGCGTCGGCCTGATCAAGCGCGACGAACTCGAGCGCTACGGCGATCCGGTCGGACTCGACCTGATGCGGAGCCTGAAGGCTGCCCTTGATCCGCACGATCTGCTCAACCCCGGCAAGGTCGTCGTCCGGCGCGACATCGGGCACCCCGCCGCCTGACCAATTTTGTGCAGCGCGCCATAATTCGGCGCGGCAGCGGGTGCAGGAGAGCCACGCTGCGCAGTCATCCGCTGCGGCGGCCCGATGCGTTAAGCTGTCGCTAAGGCTTCGGACAGACCCTCAATGGTGACGGCGGCGACGGATCTGTCGGCGGAAGGCATGGCAATTGCTCCGACGACACCCTATCTCGCAGATGCGAGACAGAAGAGACGAACCGTCAACGACAGGCTGTTTCACATCCTTTTGGAGACCGACGGAATGCCTACCTCACAGGCCCGGGTGCAGACCACCGAGGCGAGCCGCTACCTTCAGCAGCTCTGCCGGCACTGGAGCCACAAGTTCAAGGTCGAGGCGACCCCCGAGCACGGCACCGTGCCGTTCGGTGAAGACCGTGTCTGCACCTTCGACGCCGAGCCGGACGCCCTGGTGATGCGCATCGACAGCTCCGACCCGGTGAACCTCACTCGGCTGGAAAACGTGGTTGCCGATCACCTCGCCCGCTTCGCCTTCCGCGAGAGCCTCGGCGATATCCGCTGGTCGCGCGCCGCCTGACGGTCCACGCATCGCGGCAGCCCTGACCCGTCCGGACCTGCGCCCGCGCGGCCTGCCCGACGTCCGGATCGGGTTGCTCCGATGGCGTGCGGCTTGCACGCTCCGGCACGCGGTCGAACCGGCCGTGACCGGGATTGAGCGATGAAGCGACGCACCCTGCTGACAGGCGCCGGTGCCCTGATGGCCGGGGCGCTTGCCCGCCCGGCCCTTGTGCGGGCGGCCTCGGCGACGACGCTGCGGTTCGTACCGTATGCGGATCTCGCTCTGCTCGATCCGATCATCACCACGAACTACGTCACGCGGACCCACGCGCTGATGGTGTTCGACACGCTTTACAGCCTCGACGCGGCCTACCGAGCCCAGCCGCAGATGGTCGCCGGTCACGACGTGACGGCCGACGAGCTGACATGGCGCCTCACCTTGCGGGAGGGGCTGCGCTTCCACGATGGGACGCCGGTGCTCGGCCGCGACGTGGTGGCGAGCCTCAAGCGCTGGTCGCAGCGCGACGCCTACGGGGGGCGCTGTTCGCCGCCGTGGACGCGTTGTCCGCGCCGTCCGACACGGTGGTCGAGTTTCGGCTCAAGCGGCCCTTCCCGCTCCTGCCCGACGCCCTGGCGAAGCCGACCTCCTACCTCCCAGCGATTATGCCGGAGCGACTCAGCACGACGGCCGCAACCCAGGCGGTGCCGGAAATCGTCGGCAGCGGCCCATACCGCTTCGTCGCCGACGAGCGCGTGCCCGGCTCGCTCAACGTCTACCGGCGTTTCGACGGATATCGCCCCCGTACGGACGGCACACCGAGCTTCACAGCCGGCCCGCGGATCGCGCATTTCGACCGCGTGGAGTGGCGGACGATCCCCGACGGCGCAACGGCGGCCGGCGCCTTGCGCTCAGGCGAGATCGACTGGTGGGAGCAGCCGCTGGTCGACCTCGTGCCGGACCTGATGCGCCAGCCCGACGTGCGGGTGGAGCTGGTGGAAAGCGCCGGCCTGATCGGCCAGATCCGCCTGAACCACACCCTGCCGCCGTTCGATAATCCCGCCATCAGCCATGCCTTGCTGTCGGCCATCGATCAGACCGAGATGATGGACGCGGTCGCCGGCAGCGATCCGGCGATCCGACGCGGCCCCGCCGGCATCTTCACCCCGGGCGGCCCGATGGCCTCCGCGGCCGGCCTGGAGGTGCTGACCAGCCCCCGCGACCTCGCCGCAGCCAAGCGCGCCCTGGCCGCCGCCGGCTACCGGGGCGAGCGCGTCATATTGCTCTCCGGGACCGACGTGCCGCGGATCAACGCGATCTGCGAGGTCATGGCCGATGTCTGTCGAAAGCTCGGCATGAATCTCGACGTCGTCGCCACCGACTGGGGGACAGTGAACCAGCGGATCCTGAACCCGAAGCCCCTGGATCAGGGGGCTGGTCGATGTTCGGCATCTTCTCGGGTGGCCTGGATCACCTGTCGCCGGCCTACCATCTGGTCGTCCGCGGGAACGGCCGTGCCGGCGTGCCGAGCTGGCTTACCGACGCCCCTCTGGAAGAGTTGCGCAGCGCATGGTTCGCCGCGCCGGACCTCGCCGCCCAGAAGGACATCGCCGCGCAGATCCAGGCACGCGCGCTGGAAGTCGGCGCCTATCTGCCCTGTGGCCAGTACTTCCAGCCCACGGCTTACAGGCGCGACCTCGAGGGGATGCTGACCGGGTTGCCGCTGTTCTGGAATCTGCGCCGATCGGTCTGAAGTCTCAGCCGATGCTCATCAGGCTGGCATTGCCCCCGGCCGCCGCGGTGTTGATCGTGGTCGAGACCTCTGCGACCAGCGCGGCCGGATCGTAGAGATCGCCGGCCGCCAGCGCCTCCGGGCTGCGCGCCTGGACCGTCAGGATCGGCCCGGGCCGGGCCGCGACCGCTGCGTTGAGGCTGCACAGGCCAGCCGCGTCGCCGGCGAACAAAACGGCGCCGAGATCGCCGGCACTTTCGAGATCCGGAGCCCACGCGATCCGTGCCACCAAGTCGGCCGGGAGATCGTGGAACGCGGGCCGAAGCGGCCAAGCCCCGACGATGACGGCGCTGTTGCCCGTGCCGAAGATCGCACCGAGTTGAATGAGGAGCGCGGCTTCCGTCGTCGCGACGGCGGCGATGCGTCCGCGGGGGCGCAACGCGTACAGATTGCTCTCACCCACTGGTCCCGGCAGGGCGATCGCGGCGGATCCGAGATAGCGGATCGCCGCGAGGCGGTCGGCGAGGTCGTGGCGCTGCCGTGATCCCAGCCACGCCGCGTAGGGCCGGATCCCGGTGTCGTCGGCGGTGAGGCCATCGAGGGCCGCGGCCGGCCGTCTCCGGACCAGACGTCCGAGCGCGAGCGGTCCGCCGGCCTTGGGACCCGTGCCCGAAAGGCCCGAACCGCCAAGGGCTGCACGCCCACCACCGCGCCGATGATGTTGCGGTTCACGTACCGGTTGCCGGCCTGAACGCGCCCGAGCACCCGGGCGATCGTCGCGTCGATGCGGCTGTGCAGGCCGAAGGTCAGGCCGTATCCGGTGGCATCGATCGCGGCGAGGAGCCGGTCGAGGGCGTCGCGGCGGTACCGCAGCACGTGAAGCACCGGGCCGAACACCTCCTGCGCGACATCGCCGATCGCGGCGATCTCGATCAGCGTCGGCGGGACGAAGGTCCCGGCGCCCGTCTCGGGCGGCAGCGGCACCTGTCGTACGGCAAAACCCCGGTCGCGCATCGCCGCAACATGGGCATTGATCCGGGTGGCGGCCTCGGCCGTGATGACCGGTCCGACGTCGACGGCAAGGTGGCGAGGGTCGCCGACCCGAAGTTCCGCGAGAGCACCCCGCAGCATGAGCAGCGTGCGGTCGGCGATCTCGTTCTGGAGGCACAGGATCCGCAGCGCCGAGCAGCGCTGGCCGGCGGAATCGAAGGCCGAGGCGATGACATCCGCCACCACCTGCTCGGCGAGGGCGGAAGAATCGACCACAAGGGCGTTCTGGCCGCCGGTCTCCGCCACGAACGGCACCGGCTCGCCGAAGCGGGTCAGCCGCCCGGCCAAGACGCGCTGAATCTCCTTGGCCACCGTCGTCGAGCCGGTGAACATCACACCCTGCACCCGCGGATCGCCGACCAGGGCCGCACCGACCCGGCCATCGCCAGGCAGACCCTGCAGCACGTCCGTCGGAATGCCGGCCCCGTGCAGGATGCGGACGGCCTCGGCGGCGATAAGAGGCGTCTCCTCGGCAGGCTTCGCCAGGACGGCGTTTCCGGCGGCTAGGGCGGCGGCGACCTGCCCGACGAAGATCGCCAGGGGGAAATTCCACGGTGCGATACAAGCCACCGGGCCGAGCGGCTCGTGCGATCCGGCGAGCGTCCGCTCGGCCTCGGCGCCGGCATAGCGCAGGAAATCCACGGTCTCGCGGATCTCGGCGACGGCGTTCGCATAGGTCTTGCCGGCCTCGCGCACGATGAGCCCGATCAAGGTCGGCATTCCGGCCTCGAACGTGTCGGCCGCTCGCTGCAGGGTCGCGGCCCGGATGGGGACCGGGGTTGCCGCCCAGCCGCGCGCAGCCGCCTCCGCGCGCGACAGGGCACGCTCGGCGGCGGCCGGGGTCGTCGCGCGACAGAACCCGACCACGTCCCGATGATCCGCCGGGTTCCGGACCGGCTCGTCGACCGACCCGCTGTCACCCGTCGGCGCCGCCCGCCAGTCGGTGCGGCCGCTCGCCCGCAAACCGTCTGCCAGAGCGGCGAGAGTCTCCTCGTCGGTCAGGTCGAGACCGGCGGCGTTGGCGCGGGCCGGGGCATAGAGGTCTCGCGGCAGCGCGATCCGCGGGTGCGGCGCGCCGGGGCTCGGCATGGCCTCGACCGCCGCGACGGGGTCTGCGATCAGCGCCTCGACGGGCACGGTCTCGTCCGCGACCCGGTTGACGAAGGAGGTGTTGGCCCCGTTCTCGAGCAGGCGCCGGACCAGATAGGCGAGCAGGGTTTCGTGGGTGCCCACCGGCGCGTAGATGCGACAGGGGCGCCGCAGGCTCTCCGCTCCCACCACCGCCTCGTAGAGCGGCTCGCCCATGCCGTGCAGGCACTGGAATTCGTACTGGCCGAGCCTGAAGTCCGAACCCGCCATCGCGACGATGCTCGCCAGCGTCTGTGCATTGTGGGTTGCGAATTGCGGAAAGACCGCGTCAGGCGCCGCGAGGAGCCGCCGGGCACAGGCGAGGTAGGAGACGTCGGTGTGGATCTTCCGGGTGAAGACCGGGAAGTCCGCCAGCCCATCCACCTGCGCGCGCTTGATCTCGCTGTCCCAATAGGCGCCCTTCACCAAGCGGACCATCAGTCGACGCCTGCTGCGACGGGCTAGATCGATCAGGACGTCGATGACGAACGGGCAACGCTTTCCGTAGGCCTGGACGACGAAGCCGAGGCCGTCCCAGCCCGAGAGATCCGGATCCGAGGCCAGCGCCTCCAAGACGTCCAGCGACAGGTCGAGGCGGTCGGCCTCCTCGGCGTCGATGTTGAGGCCGATCCCGGCATCCCTGGCCAGACGGGCGAGGTCGCGGACACGCGGCGACAGCTCCGCCAAGACTCGGTCGCGCTGCGCCCGGACGTAGCGGGGATGCAGGGCCGACAGCTTGATCGAGATTCCGGGACCGAGAAGCACGCCACGACCGGCCGACGCGTCGCCGATCGCCCGGATCGCGTCCGCGTAGGCGCGCTGGTAGCGTTCGGCATCCTCCGCGGTGACTGCGGCCTCGCCGAGCATGTCGTACGAATACGTGAAGCCCTTGGCCTCCCACCCTGTGGCGTGCCGCAGGGCCTCGGCGATCGTCCGCCCGGCCACGAACTGCTCGCCCATCATCCGCATGGCGAGGTCGACGCCGGTGCGGATGACCGGTTCGCCGCCGCGGGCGATCAGACGGGTCAGCGCCGCCGACAGACCGGCCTCGTCCCGGGTCGCGGCGAGGCGACCGGTCACCAGCAAACCCCAGGTCGCCGCGTTCACGAAGGGCGACGGACTATGGCCGAGATGCGCGTGCCAATCGCCGCCCGCGATCTTGTCGCGGATCAGCGCGTCGCGCGTCGTCGCATCGGGGATGCGCAGCAGCGCCTCGGCCAGGCACATCAGCGCCACCCCCTCCTGACTCGAGAGCGCGTATTCGTGGATCAGCGCCTCGACGCCGCTGCGGCGACGCTGGCTTCGGAGGGACTCGACGAGATGACGGGCGTGCTCGGAGGCGCGCCGGGCGGCTTCGGGCGGCAGCCTCGCCTCATCGAGGAGCGGCGCCACGCAGGCCGCCTCGGGCCGCCGGCAGGCCGCGATCACGGCCAGCCGCAGCGGCGAGAGACCCGGCAAAAGACGCGCGAAGTCGGCGAAGGGATCGATCGTCACGGCGGACTTCTCGACGACGCCGGATCCGGACATGTCTGCCCCTCGGACGCGGTGCCGTGTCATGCGCACCGTCGATCCCGCAGGCTAAACGTCCGGGAATGAATTCGGAACCGCGGCGCCGGCCTGTGACGCATGGGTACGGGCATCGCCGCAGGGTGTGTCCACGATGCCTGAAGCCGGCTTCGTTCGGAGCCCGCAAAGCGGGAGGACACGCCACGCGCGGTCCCTGTCGACACGACCCTCCAGGCCGCGACCGGGTCGCCCCGCCGCCCGGTCACCTCACGGGTTTCGCGGCCCGCGCCGCCTCGATCGCCCCGGTGAGGACGAGGCTTGGCGCCATCCCGGCGCAGCGTGGCGAGGGGATGACCACCGGATCCGCACAGGCCTGGACGACGTGCGCCAGATCGAACTGGACGGCGAGGCCGCCCGCACCGGCATCGAGCCACGCCATCATCGCGGGTGGTTCCCCGTCATTCGTCTCGGTGACTGCCCTGCGGCAGTCCGCATCGTCCCCATCCCGCTTCGGATCGCCGGATTTCGGGCGATAGCCGGCGAGGTAGAGGGTGTGCAGCATCTTGGAGGCCAGCGTCACCATCTTGGTCCCGTCCGCACCGTCCGCGAGGGCGATCGTCCCGGTCAGGGCGGGCGGAAGCAGCGTGGTCCAATCCACCGGGGCACCGGTGGTGAGATCGTAGACGATCGACATCGTAGCGGTATCCGGGTGCGCGCCGCCGCAGAACCAGTTGTCGTTGATCACCAGACTGAGAAAGCGCGGACCACGCATGGGGACTTGGACGCCCCGCTCCCAGGAACTGTGCACGCCGCCCTCCGCCTTGCACTGCTTGGCGGCCGTCCGGACCTTGCCGTCGAGTCGCTTCAACGCGGTGTTGAGCCGGCGCTCCGCATCGTCGGCCGGCGCCTCGATCTGAGGCATCGCCGCGAGCCCGGGTGCCAGGTCCGGCTGCGTCGTCACAGCCACTGCCCGGTCCGCGGCCGAGACCGGTGCGGTCAGGACGAGGAACGCGACGCCCCAGCCTGCGACGCGCCGCCGTCCGGCCCTACCGCGGGCTCGCCCTGCCGACGGCCAGGGGATCCGATCGAACATCGTGCCGCTCCTGTTGCGGCGGCGGCCCCTCGTTCAGGGCTATCCGCCGCGTCGTCCTCCGGTTCCCGTGTCCCTAGCATCCGGCGAAACGTTGCGGCGCGTGCTTTGACACGCGCGGGAGCGATGGCAGAAGCCCGCCATGACCGCGATCATGATCTACGGCGCCACCGGCTATACCGGGCAGCTCCTGGCCGAGCACGCCGTCGCACAGGGACTGTAGCCGATCCTGGCCGGGCGCGACCCGGAGAGGCTCCGGCCCATCGCGGCCCGGCTCACGCTCGAGGCGCGGGCTGCGCCCCTCGATGATCCGGACCGTCTGCGTGCCGCGCTATCGGGAATCGCGGTCGTGATCCACGCGGCCGGACCGTTCTCCAAGACCGCGAAGCCGATGGCCGATGCCTGCCTCGCGGCCGGCGCGCACTACGTCGACATCACGGGTGAGATCTCGGTGCTGGAAGCGCTCGCTGCGCAGGATGCGGCGGCGAAGGCGGCGGGGATCGTGCTCCTGCCGGCGGCGGGCTTCGACGTGGTGCCGAGCGACTGCCTCGCCGCCCATGTGGCCGGACGCCTGCCCGGCGCAACGCACCTGCGCATCTCCATCGGCGGCTTCGGCGGCTTCAGCCGCGGAACCGCCCGCACCATGGTCGAGGGCATCGCCTGGGGAACCCGGGTCCGCCGGGACGGCCGCATCGTCGAATTGCCGAGCCCCCTCGGGGCACCGCTGATTTCGGCCGCGGCCCGCGACGCACCGTCGGCCTCGGCTGGGGCGACGTGTCGAGCGCGTGGTACTCGACGCGAGTCCCCAACATCGACGTCTATTTCGAGGCCCTTCCCGCCATGGCGGCGGCCGCGGGCCTGCCCGCCGGCCTCCGCAGGCTCATCGCAGGCAAAACCGTCCAGCGCTTGATCAACCGCGGCATCGACCGGCTGCCGGCCGGACCGTCCGCGGCGGCGCGGCAGCGCGCCCGCAGCACCTTCCTGGCGGAGGCCTGGGATGGCGCCGGTCACCGCGCGTCGAGCCGCATGGTGACCGCGGAGGGCTACACCCTGACGGTCTGGACCGCGTTGGACGCGGCGCGAGGCATCGCTGCGGGACACGTCGCGCCAGGATTCCACACCCCCGTGACCGCCTTCGGCCCCGACTACATCCTGGGCTTCCCGCACGTGGTGCGGACGGACCTCTGAGCCGCAGCGGATCAGACGGTCGCCCCGATCTGCCAGGGGGCGAATTCCGACGAGCCGAAATCGAACTGCTCGCTCTTGGTCCGCGCACCACCCGCTACCTGCAGGATCAACTCGAAGATCCGCCGCCCCGCCTGCTCGACGGTCTCCTCGCCGTCGAGGATGGTGCCGCAATTCACGTCCATGTCCTCCTCGAGACGCCGGTACATGGCGGAGTTCGTGGCGATCTTGATCGAGGGCGCCGGCTTGCAGCCGAACACGCTGCCGCGGCCGGTGGTGAAGCACACGAGGTTGGCGCCGCCCGCGACCTGTCCAGTGGCCGAGACGGGGTCGTAGCCCGGCGTGTCCATGAACACGAAGCCCTTGGCGGTGACCGGATCGGCGTAGCGCAGCACGTCGACGAGGTTGGTGCTGCCGGCCTTCGCCATCGCGCCGAGGATTTCTCCAGGATCGTGGTCAGACCGCCGGCCTTGTTGCCGGGCGACGGGTTGGCGTCGATCTCCGAGCCTTCCTTGCGGGTGTACTCCTCCCACCAGTGCATCAGGTCGACGAGTTTCTGGCCGACATCCGGGCTCACGGCGCGGCGGGTGAACAGGTGTTCCGCCCCGTAGGTCTCCGTCGTCTCCGAAAGGATCACCGTGCCGCCGTTCTGCACCACGAGGTCGCTGGCGATGCCCAGCGCCGGATTGGCCGAGACGCCCGAATACCCGTCCGAACCGCCGCATTGCAGGGCGACGATCAGCTCGCTCGCCGGCACCGGCTCCCGGTGGACGACGTTCGCCTCGTCCAAGATGCCCTTCACGAAGTCGATGCCGGCCTCGACGGTCTTCCGGGTGCCACCCAGGCTCTGGATGTTCATGCTGCGGATCCGGTCGGCGAGACCCTGCTCCTCCAGGAAGGCGCCGATCTGGTTCACCTCGCAGCCGAGCCCGATCATCACGATGTGCGAGAAGTTGACGTGCCGGGCATAGCCCGCGAGCGTCCGGCGCAGGAGCCGCAGCGGCTCGCCCATCGCCATGCCGCAGCCGGTCTTGTGGGTCAGCGCCACGACACCGTCGACGTTGGGATAGGGGGCGAGCGGGTCGAGACCGAGGATCGGGTGCCTCCGGAACGCGTCGGCGATCAGGTCGGCGACGTGCGCGCTGCAGTTCACCGAGGTGAGGATGCCCACATAGTTGCGGGTCGCCACGCGCCCGTCGGGGCGGCGGATGCCCTGGAAGGTGGCGGGCGACGTCACGAGGCACGTCGGCTTGGCATCGACCCCGAATGCGTAGTCGCGCGCGAACTCGCCCATCCCGAGATTATGGACGTGGACGTGCCGGCCGGCCGCGATGTCCTCCTTGGCGAAGCCGATGATCTGGCCGTATTTGGTCACCGGCTCGCCGCTGCGGTGGCCCCGGACGGCGACCTTGTGGCCGGCGGGGATCCGCTCCGCGGCCGTCACGCCGGCGGCGACCGGCGTGCCCGCCTCGAGGGCGCCGCGGGCCACGGCCACGCCGTCGTCCGGCCGAAGGGTGATCACGGGATAGGTGGACATCGGTCTCTCCTGGAATTCGTCCGGGCCGCGCGCCCTCACCGCGCGGCCTCGGGGCTGCAGGGCCGGGGCGCGGGCGTCACGCACCGGCAGCGGTGCGATCTCCCCGACCACGAACAGGTAGATGAAGGCGCCCAGGAGGCAGAACCCGCCGGCCACGATCAGGGGAATCACGAACGAGCCCTGGGTGACGGTGAGCATGACCCCGGTGAAGGTCGTCGTCACGATCCCGGCGACGTTCGAGGCGAAGTTCTGGATGCCGCCGATCGAGGCCACGTGGGCCGGCGTCGGCGCCACGTCGCCGGGCAGCGCCCAGATCGAGGCGGCCGTGAACGCGAGGCTGCCGTAGGCCACCGCGAAGCACAGCAGGGCCACGTAGACGTTCGGCGCGATGATCGACAGGGTGATGACCGACGACATCAGCATGCCGCCGACCAAGCAGGTCTTGCGGGCGGCGGTCAGGCTCCAGCCCCGCCGATAGAGGGCATCCGACGCATACCCGCCGAGCCAGCCGGCGGGGATCGAGGCCAGCGCGGGCAGGCTGCCCAGCGTGCCGAGTTCCGCGAGGAGAAGCCGCGGGCCTTGACGAGGTAGGTCGGAAACCACGTGATGAAGAAGTAGATCACGAAGTTCAGGCAGAAGAACCCGGCCATCATCCCCCAGACGGTCCGATAACGGAACAGGGAGAGCCACGGCACTTGGTTCTGGGCGTCGGCGGCATCGACCGCCTTCGGACGGTCCTGCGCGGCCCGGAGGGCGGCGAGTTCCGCGGGCGTCACCGCCGGATGGTTCTCGGGCTCGCGGTAGAGCCACATCCAGAACACGGCCCAGACGAAGCCCAGGACGCCGGTCACGACGAAGGATTCCCGCCAGCCGAGCGTGGCGATGACCCAGGAGACCAGCGGGATCGCCAGCGCAGAGCCGACCCGCGAGCCGCTGTCGAAGATGCTGCTGGCGAAGCTGCGCTCGCTCCGCGGAAACCACGAGGCCGCGACCTTGGCGAAGGACGGATAGGCCCCCGCCTCGCCGACCCCCAGCAGCATGCGCAGGCCGAGGAGGGACAGGAAGCCCCGGCCGACCGCGGTCAGCGCCGTGCAGGCCGACCACCAGACGACGGCGACGAGCAGCGACAGTCGCGGCCCGACCCGGTCGGCCACGTAGCCGAAGGGCAGCTGCATGACCGCGTAGGTCCAGAAGAAGCCCGACAGGATCGGGCCCATGTCGGTGGCGCTGAGCCCGAGTTCCTTCGACATGGTCGGCGCGGCCACCGCGAGGTTGGCGCGGTCGATGTAGTTGATGGCATTGGCGGCCATGCAGAGGCCGATCATCAGCCAGCGCAATCTGGACATCGTGTTCCTCCCGAGTGGCGGGGATGGCGTCCCCGGGCTGCGCGACGCCCCTGTTCCGGACGGGGTCGCCGCAGGCGCGTCTCGTCGGGCCGCGGCCCCGGCTCAGTCGCGGTAGGCGTTGCCGTCGAGCCCGTGGGGGCGTCCCGCGGCGAGGAGGGTTTCCCACACGGGTTCGGGCAGCGGGACACCCTCGGCCAGGCGCTCGGCCCGCATCCGGCGCTCCGGTTCGCCGGGCAACAGGACCTCCGAACCAGGCATCGGCCGGGCGCTCTTGAAGAAATCGAGATAGGTCCGCGCCTCCGTGGCCAGGGCGGTCTCGGTGCCCAACGCCTCGGGCCGCACGTAGATCGACAGCATGCCGTTGCAGATCCGGCGCTGGCCCGGACCTGCGGTCCCGGACCCGGTCAGCGCACCGGCGAGGAGTTCGCACATCAGCGCGAGGCCGGAGCCCTTGTGCTCGCCGAAGGCCCGGATCGCCCCGGCGCCGCGCTGGTTGTCGCGCTCGACGCCCTCGAGGGGGCCGAACAGGGTGGCCGGGTCGCTGCTGAGCCGACCGTCGGGCTCGATGAGCGCGCCCTCCGGCAGCGGCTTGCCGCCGCGGGAGGCGACGAGCACCTTGCCCTCGGCCACCGCCGACGTGGCGAAATCGAGGATGATCGGGTCGGCGCCTGGCACCGGGAAGCCGGCCGCGAAGGGTGCCGTGGAGAAGCGGCGCTCCACGGATCCGAACGGCGCCACTAGCAGGCTTCCCGCGACGTTGACGAAGTGGACCGAGACCAATCCGGCTTCGGCCGCGCGCTCAGCCCACTCGCCGATCCGCCCGAGATGGCCGGCATGGCGCAGCGCCACGATGGCCACGCCGGTGTCCTTGGCCTTGGCGATGCCGAGATCGGTGGCGAAGGGGCCGGCCGTCTGCCCGAATCCATATTGCGCGTCGAGCAGCGCGAAGGACGGCGCATCGGTGACGACCTCGGGCGTGCGCCCGGCCTCGACCTCCCCGGCGCGCAGCCACTCTACGTAGCGGGTCACGCGGACGACGCCGTGACTGTCATGGCCGGTGAGATTGGCAGCCACGAGGAAGCGGCCGATCCGCTCGGCCTCCGCCTCCGCGCAGCCCTCGCGCACGAAGATGTCCCGCACATAGGCGGACAGCCTGTCGGCCGAAATCCGCATTCCGTCACCTCCCTGGCCGCGCCTCGTCGGGCACGTGCGGGATGAACCTAGCGTTCTTAAACGTGCGGCGCGAGCACCCGCAGGTGACGGCGGCGGCTGCCTGTCGCCCCGGCTCCGCGCAGGACGGGCGGTCGGTCAGGCGATCTCGCGGACGAGCTTGGCGACGAGCGAGCGACCGAACGCCGCGAAGCTCTCGGCGGCCATCACGAAGGCGCCCTCCCCGCCGATGACGACGGTCCGGTAATAGGCCGCGAGGCCACCCGGCGGGTTGGTGTGCGCACGAAGGTAGGCCGGCATCCCCGCGGGATCGGTCAGGATGACGAGGCCGTTCACGGTGATGCCCGACGCCACCGCGGCGTCCCGGGCCTCCGCGATGGCGCGTCCGGCATTGCCGGTGCCGTCCCCCGAGATGTCGATCACCTGCCGCTCGGCGCGGAACGGCGCCCGCGCCAGAAGGTCGGTGGCGAACCCGATCGCCGATCCGATGGCGGTACGGCCATAGAACGGCCGCGGGGCGCCGGCGAGCCGGGTGGCGAAGAGGGCCGCATCTTGCGCCGAGCCGATGACCATCCAGTCGACAGCGACCTGCTGTTCGTCGGGGCCGGCCCAATCG
This sequence comes from Methylobacterium phyllosphaerae, assembly GCA_050632685.1. GTDB lineage: Bacteria > Pseudomonadota > Alphaproteobacteria > Rhizobiales > Beijerinckiaceae > Methylobacterium > Methylobacterium phyllosphaerae_A. The sequence goes on along the minus strand of JBOEFT010000001.1, from coordinate 2,467,922 downwards.
AACAAGGTGACGGCGATGCGGCCGGTCGCGCCCTCGGCGATGGCGCGGAGCACGCGCGGATCTCCGAACGCTTCGGCGTAGCCGGTGCGCTCGAGGTCGAAACGCGCTTCGCTGATGCTGAGCGAGACGTCCACGGCCAGGACCAACAGAAGATCCACGGTCGGTTCGGCGGCGCGGGCGCGTCGCGACGCCAGCGACAGCATGGCCAGCAACGCGGAGAGCAGGTGGCGTCGCCGCATGGCCGACACTCGATCGCAGGCGCCCACGTTGGACGGCGGGCGGTCGCGTCCATGCAACGAGCCTGCCGCCCTGCGGTTCGAGAGCCTGGTTTGCCACGGCCCGCGGACACGATGGGAATGTTCCAGCGCGGAGGCACGAATCCGCGCCGCTTTCGGCCGCATCGCGACGCCGCCGGGCCCTCCTATCTGGTTCGGTGGAAGGCGCCGCCGGCGCTACGTTACAGAGTACACATCGACATGCGGATTGTTCACCGGATCGGACGCGTCATTGAAGGCGGCCTCACCGCCGCCGTCACCAAGACGGTGGCCCTGATGAGCCGCGCGATCGACGGAACGATCGGGTTGGTCGCAGGCCTGTCCGACCGGCTCGACGCGCGCCTCGAAAACCTCGCCCGCGAATCCAGGGCTCGCCATCGCCGTGAGGGCCGCCGACAGATCGACCCGATCACCCTGAAATAGGCCCGGCGCTAGAGGCCTGGTCCCTTCGCGGCCCCGAAGATACGCCCCGGTTTGCCATCGGCCGCACCCTGGAGCAGGACGACCCAGCTGTCCGCGTCGGCGACGCGGGCCTGGGTGCCGGGAATGTCGAAGCGGGCCGGTTGCCCGGTCCAGGGACCGAGGCGCTGCATGCCCCGCACCACGTTGACGTAGGTCGCCGTGCGGCCGCCATTCTCACCGGCCTGGATGGCGATGGCGCGGCTTCGCAGCACGGGAACGAGCCAGACGTCGCCACGGATCTCGGTCTTGGCTTCCGGCGCCGCGCCGACTTCCACCAGGATCCGGTCACCCTTCGTCTCACCCCGCACCGGGACCGGCAGACCGCCATGCTGGCAGGACTCGCGGATCAGCCGGTCCAGGGCCGGGCGGTCGGACCCGACCGCGAAGCTGTTGCCGTCGATCACGACCTGCGGCGTGAAGACCTGCCGGGCGCCGCGGCCCCGCGCGTAGGCGCGCTGGCGTTCGGTCAGCGGCCGCAGCGCCAGCGTGTCCTTCCAGCCGAGATAGTCCCAATAGGTCACCGGCAGGGTCAGGGCGATGACGCCCGGCTTATGCGACAGGTCGCGCAGCACGGGATCGGCCGACCGGCAGGCGCCGCAGCCCTGGCTGGTGAAGAGTTCGACCACGGCGCTGACGGGCTCGGCCCTTCCTTGCGACGCGGACAGGGACGCGCAGAGGATCAGGGCGGCACGGAGCGCGCGGCGGTCGCGGGTCGGGGCGCGGTGCCGGGGCGTCATCGGTCCATCAGACCGTCTGAGAGGCCGGAGGTGAAATCACGTTGGCTTGAGACGTCTCTACCATCGGTTGAAGTGGCACGGGTGCGACCTTTGGCTTGGGCAGCATGTCCGGGCGCCAGCGGCGATGCATCCAGAGCCATTGCCCGGGATTCTCGCGCACCCAGCCCTCGACCACGGCGGTCATCGCCTGCATGGCGCCGGCCACGTCGATGGTCCCATCGGGGGTCCGCGGCAGATCAAGGGGCGGCGTCAGCTCCAGCCTGAAGCGGCCGGCAGGCAGGCGCACGACGCGGACGCCATGCACCGGGCAGTCGTAATGCCGGGCGAGCTTGGCGAGCAGGGGATTCGCGAGGCAGGGGCGCCCCAGGAACTGCACCACGACGCCGCGGGTGAAGTGCTGGTCGATCAGCTGGCCCAGATGGCCGCCGTTCTCGACCACATCGCGCATCGCGAAGATCGCGCCCGGCTTCGAGGCGGCGAGGCCGCCCATGGACCGGCGGCGGACCTCCTGGACGAGGCGCGCGGCGGCCGGGTTGTTGGGCGGCCGGAAGACCGCGGTGGCGTCGAGGCCAAACCGGGCCGCGCAGATCGCCGGCAATTCCCAGTTCGCCAGATGCGCGGAGAAAATGAGCCCCGGCTGGCCGTCGTCGCGCAGGGCGAAGAAGTGTTCGATACCCGCAACCTCGGTCCGCGACGGCTTGGCGGCGGCGGGATCGTAGTCGAACAGGGAATCGAGATGGGCGTACTCGGCGCCCGTTCGCCCGAGATTATCCCAGGCCTCCAGGGCGATACGCCTCCGCTCTGTGTCCGGCATATTGGGGAAGGCCGCCCGCAGGTTCGCCAGGGCGATCCGATGGGCCGGCAGAAGCGGCCCGACGCTGCGCAGCAGGGCGGCGCCCAACGCCGTCGAGCGGCTGGGTCCGAGGGCCCGCGCGAGAAGGACCAAGGCCCGGATCACCGGGATCATGGCGAAACCCGCCAGGCGCGGGTACGACCGTTTCAGCAGGAGGGCCAGACGCAGCACGATCGATGTCCAGGGGTAGGGTACGGGCTGCCCCCAGCGCACCCGTACGGCGACGTTTACGCCATCTCTCCCGCAGCGCGAAATACGGCCGTCAGCGCCCCGTGCACGGTGTCGTCCGGACGGCGCTCGCTAGAGGCTGACGAGGATCTTGCCGAAGACGCGACGCGATTCGAGCCGCTCCAGACCCTGCGTGAATTCGGCGAGCGGATACACCGTGTCGACCACGGGTCGAATGCCGGACGCCATCTTGGCAAGCGACTGACCGATATTGGCCAGCGAGCAGCCGAAAGAGCCGGTGATGCGGTACTGCTGCTGGAAGAGCTGCATCAGATTCATGGTGGCCGAGACGCCCGAGGTCGACCCGCAGGTCACCAGGCGGCCGCCGCGCTTGAGACAGAGTAGGGACCCGTTCCAGGTGTCGGCGCCGACATGCTCGAACACCACGTCGACGCCCTTGCGCTTCGTCAGTCGACGGACCTCGCCCTCGAAGCGCTCGGTGCGATAGTTGATGACGTGGTCGGCGCCGAGTTCGGCGGCCTTGCGGCCCTTCTCGTCGTCGCCGACGGTGGCGTAGACCGTACAGCCGATCGCCTTGGCCATGCGGATCGCCGCAGTGCCGATGCCGGAGCCGCCAGCATGGACCAGCACGCTCTCGCCGGGCTCCAGGCGGGCATTGTCGAACAGCATGTGCTGGACAGTGCCGAAGGCGATGCCGGCGCAGGCCGCATCGGTGTCGCTGACGCCGTCTGGCACCTTGACGACGAGGCGGGCGGGCAGCGTCACCAGCTCCCGGGCAAACCCGTCGAGGTGGAAGCCCATCACGCCGGAGACATCCTCGCAGAGATTGTCCCGGCCCTCGCGGCAGGCCTTGCATCGGCCGCAGGTCATCGCCCCGTAGGGCACGACCCGCTCGCCCACCGCGACGGTCGTGACGCCCTCTCCACCGACTCGACACGCCCGGCCGCCTCGGCTCCGACGATCAGCGGCATCTTCCGCTTGGCGAACGCCATCCCGCGGAAGCCCCAGACGTCGATGAAGTTGAGGCCGACGGCGCGGATCCGGACCTGCACCTCGCCAGGACCCGGCGCGGGCGGCGGCTCGATCTCGGTCAGGCGCAGATCGCGGTCGCCGAACAGTTGGAGGGCTTGCATCCTGTCTCTCATCGCTCCGGCGCCAGATACCGCCGCCGCGCCCGGCCCAGAACACGTCCGGCCTTTACCCGGCACCACGTGGTGCGGCTCGGCGTCTCGTTGGTGCAGCCGAAGACCAGGGCGCGGGCGCGGATCTCCCCGATCTGCTCGGCGGCCGGATCCGGCTCCGCCCGGATGCTCAGGGGCTCGCCCGGCGGCAGCCCCGAGATCCGGTAGGCCTCCGGCTCGGCCCGCGCGCGGCCCGGGGCGATCAAAGCCGATCCACAAAGGACGATGAGGAGGGCGAAGCTGGGGCGCATCGGCAAGGTCATCGGGTTCGGCGGCACCGGTCAGGTCCGGTGTATGCCCATCATCGCGGTCAGGCCGCCATCGACGGGCAGCACGGTCCCCGTGATGTAGGAAGCCCCCGTGCCCATCAGGAAGGTTGCGAGCGCCGCGACATCCTCCGGTCGCGCGAACCGGCCGGCGGGGATCTGGCGCTCCATCCCGTCCCGATGGGCGGCGTAACGTGCCATCATGGCCGTGTCGACGAAGCCCGGCGCGATCACGTTGACGGTAACCCCCGTTTGGCCGTCTCGATCGCCAGGGTGCGGCAATACGCGATCAGGGCGCCCTTGGTCGCCGCGTAGGCGGCGTTGCCGGCATTGGCGCGCAGGGCGGCGACCGACCCGATCGCCACGATGCGGCCCGCGCGCGACCGGGTCATCTCCCGCAGGAGCGCCTTGGCGAGGCGCGTCAGCGAGAAGAAGTTGACCTGCATCGCGGCTTCGGACCGGTCCTGGTCGAGCATCGCCGCGAGCGCATCGCAGGACTGGCCGGCATTGTGCACCAGGCCGTAATAGCCGGTCGCCTCAGCGGATTCGCAGAAACGCTCCAGCGCCGCCTTATCGGCAAGATCCAGGGCATGGGCCGTGAAGGCGCGGTCCGGATAGGCCGCGTGCAATGTGTCGAGCAGCGTCTGCGCGGCGTCGCCCGACGCCGATAGGTGAAATCGACGTTCCATCCGGCCTGGGCAAGGCCGTGGACGATCGCGGCGCCGTCCCGGACGCGCCGCCGGTGACGAGGACCCGGCGGGATTCGGCCGCGGCGCTCATGCGGGTTCCGCGCCGAAGACCAGACAGGTGTTCTGGCCGCCGGAGCGAACTAAGTTCGACAGCACGGTCCGTACCGGCAGATCGCGGGCCGTTTCGACCACATCGAGAGAGATAGTCGGGTCTGGCACGCGGTGGTTGATGGTCGGCGGGACGCGGCCGTGGCGGATGGTCAGCACCGAGACCGCCGCCTCGATGGCGCCGGCGGCGGTGAGGGTATGACCGATCATCGACTTGTTGGAGGTCACCGGCAGGGTGGCGGCGCGGTCGCCGAACACGGCGCCGAGACCCAGGGCCTCCATCTTGTCGTTCTCCGGCGTCGAGGTACCGTGGGCGTTGACGGTGTCGATCGCCTCGGTCCCGAGCCCGGCATCCTCCAGGCTCGCGCGGATCGCCGCGATGATCGGCGCGCCGTCCGGGCTGGAGCGGGTGCGATGGAAGCCGTCGCCCTTCTCGCCGCAGCCGAGGACGTAGCCGAGGATTGCGCCCCCCGGGCGATGGCGGAGCCCATATCTTCGAGGACCAGGGCCGCCGCGCCCTCGCCCATCACGAAGCCGTCCCGGTCCTTCGAGAACGGCTTCGAGGCCGCCTCCGGGTCGTCGTTGCGGGTCGAGAGCGCCGAGAGCAGCGAGAAGCGGATCAGCGATTCCGGATTCACCGACCCGTCGGTGCCGATGCACAGCGCCGCCGCGGTCTCGCCGCGCCGGATCGCCTCGACGCCGAGTTGGATCGCGGTGGCGCCCGAGGAGCAGGCGGTAGACAGCGAGATCGGCGAGCCCTTGGTGCCGAAGCGGTCGGCGATGCGGTCGGCGACAGTGCCGAAGATGAACAGGTCGTGCCAGGCATCGAAACGGCGCGTCGCCGCAGCCCGGAGCAGACCGGCATAGTCGACCGGACCGGCGCCGCCCGCAGCCGCGGCCAGGGCCTGCCGCTGGGGCCACTCCATCTCCACCGGCGGGACCGCGATGAACAGCGCACCCGGAAAATCACCCCGCGTGCCGATCCCCGCCTGGGCGACAGCCTCCTCGGCCGCGACCGTGGCGAACCGTTCCGACAGGAGCGGCGCCACGAGCGGATCGGTGTCGAGGAAGTCCACCGTCCCGGCGATCCGCGTGCGCAGGCCGTCGGTGGGGAAGCGCGCGATGGCGTGGATGCCCGACCGGCCCGCGGTCATGGCCGTCCAGGTATCCGCCTGTCCCTGGCCGAGGAGGAGACGACGCCGATGCCCGTCACCGCGACGAGCGGCCGGCCCTTGGCGTCGCGGTAGGATCGCGCGCTCATGGAGCGGTCCTTACGGGATTTTCCGTCCCGGTACACCTCCGGACGGGGCATCCCGCCACCGCCCCGCGCGCGGCGGAGCGGGACCCTCGGGAAGCGGTCACGCCTGCGACGGACCGGCGCCCTCCGTCAGGGGCGCATCGGCGAGGCGCAGCACCGTCTGCAACAGGACGTCGGCCCCGGCCGCGCAGTCGGCCTGCGTGGCGGATTCCGCCTCGTTGTGGCTGATCCCGTCCTTGCAGGGTACGAAGATCATCGCGGCGGGCATTCTCCAGGCGAGGTTGCAGGCATCGTGCCCCGCGCCCGAGATGATCCAGCGCCGCGCATGCCCCAGGCTCTCGGCGGCCGCGTCGATCGCCGCCACGATGGCGGGATCGAACGGGACCGGCTCCTTCCGCCAGATCCGGTTGAGGGCGATCTCCACCCGGCGACGGCCGGCGATCTCGACGGCCGCCTCGCGCAGAGCCGCCTCCATCGCGTCGAGGGTGGTGGAACGCGGGTCGCGCACGTCCAACGTAAAGGCGACCCGGCCCGGCACGACATTGCGCGATGGCGCCAGGATCGCGGCCTCGCCGATCGTGGCCACCGCGGAGGGCGCGTGCGCCAGGGCGATCCGCTCTGCCGCGAGGGCGAACTCCGAGAGCGCGAGCAGCGCATCCCGGCGGCGCGGCATGGGCGTGGTGCCGGCATGGCTCTCAAAGCCGGTGATCACGCCGTCGAACCACATGATGCCCTGGCCGCCCTCGACCACGCCGATCGTCTTGCCCTCGGCTTCCAGGATCGGCCCCTGCTCGATGTGCAGCTCGACGAAGGCGCCGATCTCCCGGGTGCCCACGGCCTCGACCCCGCGGTAGCCGATGGCGTCGAGGGCCTCGGCCACGGTTGTACCGGCCGCGTCACGCTTGGCCAGGATTTCGTCCGTCGTGAACTCCCCGGCATAGGCCGCGGAGGCCATCATGGCGGGAGCGAAGCGCGAGCCCTCCTCGTTGGTCCAGTTGACCACCATCAGGGGCGCCTCGGTCTCGAGACCCGCGTCGTTCAGGCTGCGCATCACCTCCAGGCCGGCCAGGACGCCGAGGACGCCATCGAACTTGCCGCCCGTCGGCTGGGTATCGAGGTGCGAACCGAAGGCGACCGGCTTGCGGCTCATGTCGCGGCCCGGCCGGAGGGCGTACTGGGTGCCGAGGGCGTCCACCGAGACGGTCAGGCCGGCGGCCTCGCAGGCGTCGCGGAACCAGTCGCGCACCCGGCCGTCCTCGGCCGAGAGCGTCAGGCGGTTGATGCCGCCGGCCGGCGTGCCGCCGAAGGCCGCGGTTTCCAGGATCGTCGCCCAGAGCCGTGCCGCGTTCGCGCGGAGGTTGTGGTTCTTGCTCAGGTTCATCTCGGCCATGCCGGTTCCTCTGACGGCGGAGCGCCGTGCGACGGGGTCTGTTGGGAGGGGCCGCCAAGCCGGCGGAGCCCCTCTGGCGAGCAACGGCGATGCCAATCCGGCCTGTCAGGTGAGCGGACGCCGCACCGGATTGGCGCGAAGCAGCCCGATCGCGTCGACCCGGAGGGCGACGGCGATCTCGCCGAGGGCGCTCGCCTCGATATTGCTGATCCCGTCCTGATCGGCGACGTCCGCGGCGATCAGGAAGACGTTTTCCCGCTGGCTCTGCGGCCGCTCGGCGACCGCCGCGACGTGGCGCAGGTTCTCGGCCCGGCCCAGCCGGGTGCGCGCCCGGGCGATACCCTCGTAGAGTTCGGTCTCGAGCATCAGCGCGTCGTAGCCCTTCATCAGGACCGGGTCGGCCTTCAAGCCGTGCAGGGCCACGTCGAATTCCGGGCCGGCGACCTCGCCATCCGCCACGATGACGTTCGCGGCGGACGAAACCGCCGCCAGCATCAGAGACTTGTCGCCGGCATAGGCCGTCACGGTACGGCCGACATGGCCGAAAAGGTCGCGCAGGAGGCTCATTCCGGAGGATCGGTCGAGGGATCGGGGGGCTGCAGAGACGCAAGGGATAGCAGAGGCTGGCGCTGAGGGAACCCGTCCCTTCGCGAAGGGCCTAAACCCCGCGCGGCCCCGTCAGCCAGACATCCTTCGGCAACATCGGCGTGCGACTCTGTGTGCCATCCGCGTCCTGGTACGCGGTCGATGGAACGCGGCTCCGACGATCCCCCTCAGCCGGGTCCGCGCCCGTCGTCACGCCGCCGGAGCGAAGTTCGGGCGCCCCCAGGCCCGCGCTTCGTACCGGCGGCGGTTTCGGCCGCCCGATGGACCCCGACCGCCGGGGTCGCGGCGCGTTCCTGCCTCCCGACCTCCGCGCAGCGTCGAACAATCCGATCTGCCGGTCGACGTTCATCCGGTCGGAGAGGATGCGCGTGGTCCGCGCGCAGGCTTCGCCGATGACGAGCGCATCTGCATCTTCGACGATAGCTGCTGGAACGCACGCCATCAGGACGCCGCGGGATGCCGCGGTCAGTCCGGCGTTGAGACCCTCGTCTCGGATGACCCCACGGACGAGGCATCGGCGGTGAAGATCGCCACCGGGAGTTCGACCCGTCGGGGTACCCCGTACGCGCGCCGCGCCCGCGCCCGGGCGCAAGGTCCGTTGAAGGCCGCCATGCCGCCCCGGTTTCGGGCCGGCACGGCGGCGCGGCGCGCATCAGCGCCAGAACGGCTTCACGTCGAGGAGTTCCGACCGGGCTTCGGCCGCGGCCTCAAGCAACTTCTGTGCGCCGGGGTCGTCCGGCCCCGGCATGGGCGGCCCGGACAGGCTCTCGGTCATCGCGCGGGCCGTCTCCAGGTCGTTGAGGGCTCCGAGATGGTCCTGGAGATCCGACAGCGCGGCCCCGAACTTGTCCTGCCGGCGCAGCGCCTTCTTCTTCCGGTAGAGCCCTGCGAAGAATTCCGCGCCGTAACGGAGTTTCTTGGCGGCGATCCGCGCCCGATGGCGGGTATGCGCATCGAGATGCTTGAGGCCGCGCCCGCGCTTCTTCAGCCGCCGGCGCGCCGTGTCGAGCACCTGCGCGGCGAAGTGGCGCCCATCGACGGCGGCATCAGGCTGCGCCGCCCAATCCCCCGTCTCGATCCAGCCGGCGAAGTCGATGATGAGCCCGCGCCACTGGGGACTCTCCAGGTTGCCTGCACGGCCTCGTAGGCGACGGCACGCTCCGCCTCTGCCCGCTTGCCCAACGCCTCCAGGCCCGGTTCGTCGGGACGGTCCTTCGCGAGATTCGGCAACGTGTCGCTGAGGAACACGTCGAGGTTGCGGGCATGGCCGAAGGGCTCGGTCACTCGCTTGATCTCGTCGTTGAAGCCTGCGGCCCGGGTATCGCCCCCCAGCATGGGTGCGAACAGCGACAGCGCCGAGCGCAGACGTCGCAGGGAGACGCGGATCTGGTGCAGGGCTTCGGCCGGGCGACCGCCTTCCAGGAACGCGGTCTCGTTGAGTCGCATGTGGCGCAGGCAGGCGCGCGCCACGCAGCGGAAGACGTCTCCGGCGGTCGCCCCGTCGGGCAATGCCACCGGCTCGGCCTTCACCACCGCCGGCGCACGGCCTTCGAGCAGGGCGTAACCGACGGCGCTCTTGGCCTTGACCCCGAGGCGCAGCGGCACGGTCTCGGCAAGGGACTGGGCGAGCGCGAACAGGTCGGCGGGGTTGCCGTCCTTGAGTTCCAGCTCGACTTCGCAGAGCGGCGCCTCGCCGGCGGGCGTTTCCACGCGGCCCTCGTCCAGCGTCACCAGCACGCGCGAGTCGCCCTGCTCCACCGGGATCTCACGCCGCATCACCACGGTGGCGAACAGCCGCTCCGGCGTCGCATCGGCCTTCTGCAAGACCGCCTCGGCCGCCGTGTCGGCCCAGGCCGCGGGATCGGGTGCCTCCCCAGCAATCTCGGTCTCCCACTCCGCCCGATCGAACAGGCCGACCCCGGCGCCCCCTGCCTTCACGGTCTGGATGTACCGGCCGCCCTTGGAGCGGACGCGCAGCGTCAGGCCCGCCTCCCGAAGGGCACGGTCGGGCGTGTCGTAGTAGGTCGTGACCAGCAGGTCGGGCTCGACCGCGGATGCGTGCTTCAGGCGTGGATGGGACGCGAGCGCCGTCAGGTCCGGACCGGCGCAATCGAGCTTCAACTCGACCTCGCGGGGTTCCGCAGCGGCATGGCTTTCGGTGTCGCTCATATGCTCCTCTTCATGACCTGCCTCGCCCAGCGATGCAGGCATCCTTTTCGGTCGCATCGAGCCACGCGGGAGCGGCAACGGGGCGTGACCGTCCGACGCACCGCGAACAGCAAAGGCGGCGGCGCCTGCGGCGTCAAGCCGAGACTGAGCGGTCGAATGCGTCTCAGGATGCTGCACTGCGTTAAAATCGCGCTTTCCCAAAACGGTACGGCGTGGCAAGACAAGTTGTCCACAATCCTTCTGCCTCGCACGCCCCGGCTCCGACCGTCCGGTGGCTCACGGCGCGCTGCAGCGCCGGCGCGGCGGATCCCCCTTCCGAGCGAGCGGTGCGCCCCGGGTGGACGGCGGCATCGTGGAGATGGTCCGGTCGGTGACTGCTTTGAAAACACTCCTCGTCGGCGTGATCGGTCACGTCGATCACGGCAAGACCGCGCTCGTGCGGGCGCTCACGGGCATCGAGACCGACCGTCTGAAGGAGGAACGCGCCCGCGGCGTCTCCATCGTACCGGGCTTCGCGCTTCTGACCTCCGAGCGGGGCGAGATCGACCTCGTGGATCTGCCGGGCCACGAACGCTTCGTCCGCGCCATGGTGTCCGGTGCGACCGGGATGCGGGCGGTGCTGCTCGCGGTGGACGCGCAGGAGGGCATCAAGCCGCAGACCGTGGAGCATCTCGAGATCGCCCGGCTCATCGGCGTGCGCCGCGGCGTGCTCGCGCTGACCAAGGCGGATCTGGCGACGCCCGAGACGGTCGCGGGGCGGGCGGCGGAGATCGCCGCCGCCGCGTCCCGGGCCGGGATCGAGGCCAGCCCGGTCATCGCCACGTCGACGGTCACGGGCGCCGGCCTCACCGAACTCGCGGCGGCGCTCTCGGCGCTGCTGGAGGATGCGGAACCGGGCGGGGACGACGGCTTCCCGTACCTGCCTGTGGACCGGGTCTTCTCCCGTTCCGGGTTCGGGACCGTGGTCACGGGCACGCTGCGACGCGGGCCGCTCGCCGTCGGCGATACCGTGGAGATCGCCCCCGGCGGCCGCACGGCCGTCGTGCGGAGCCTCCAGATCCATGGTCGGCCCGTGGAGCAGGCTGCGCCCGGCCGCCGCACGGCCGTCGCCCTGCGCGGCATCGGGGTCGACGAAATCGCCCGTGGGCAGGCGCTGTCGCTGCCCGGCCTCCTGGCTCCCAGCTCCTGGCTCGACGTATCGATCACCGCGGCCGCGAGCGCCGCGGCCGCTCTGGCGGGGGCACAGGCTGTCGCCTGCTGTTCGGGACCACCGAGGTCGAGGCCCGACTGCGCCTGCTCGACCGCGAGGCGCTGGAGCCCGGGGCGAGCACGCAGGCTCAACTGCATCTCGCGGAGCCGGTGGCGGTGCCGGCGCGGGAGCCCTTCGTGCTGCGGCTCGACTCGCCGCCGGCCACCGTGGCCGGCGGGCGCATCATCGATCCGGCGAGCCGCCGCCGCCGGCGCCACGATCCACGGGTCATGGCCGATCTCGCCGCCCTCGCGGCGGGGCGGCCGGCGGAGGTGATCGCGGTGCGCCTGGGGCAGTTGGGTGCCGCGGGAGCGCCGCTGATCGAACTCGCCCGGCTTGCCGGCCTGGCGCCGGACCGGGTGCAGCCGTTGCTGTCCGCGTCCGGCGCCCGCACGGTTGGCGACCGCCAGATCGGGGCTCCGGCTTTCGACGCCCTGCGCGCCGGCACCCTGGCCGGCCTGTCGCATCACCACCGTGACCACCCGATGGAGCACGGCATCGCCCTGGAACGCCTGGCCCGGACGCTCGCGCTTCCCGAGGCGGTGACGGGCGCGGTCCTGCGGGACCTCGCGATCGCGGGCACCGTCGTCCAGGGCGGTACCTTGTGGCGGCGCGCCGATTTCGATCCGGCCCGCAACGAGAGCGAGGCCACCCGCCGGCTGGAGCAGGTGTTCCGCCGGGCCGGCCTCAATCCGCCCGACGAACCCGAGGCCGTCGGCCGGGACGTCCGGCGCCGCGAGGCGCTCACCTATCTGGTGGGAGCCGGCACGGTGATCCGCGCCGTCGATCGGGTTCAGCGCCGGGCCGTGCTGTTCCACCGGGACGCGGTGGCCGGCGCGAAGACCCGCCTCGTCGAAGCCTTTCCCGAGGCCGGCGCCCCCGAGACCGGATTCCTGGCCCGGGAGGCCGGTGCGGCGCTCGGAATCTCGCGGAAGTTCTCGATACCGCTCCTCGAACACCTCGACGCAACGGGCTTCACCCGTCGGACCGGCGATCGTCGGGTCATCGTGGCCCTCGAAACGGGCCGGGGAATCCGGATGCGCGCTAGTCTCGCAGCGGAGCGGCGCTCGGCCCGGCGAGACCGTTCAGCCTGCTGAAGCGCTGGCAGGTCGACGCTTCAGCGGTCTAGAAATCCGCCCCGAACCAGTCGCCGGCACCCGGCTCGTAACACGTGTAGCCGATCAGGCAGTTCGGGCTGTCCCGGGTCGGCCTGAACGCCCGCTTGGCGACCTCGGTGGGTTCGCAGAACGAGCGGTCGCGGACGAAGCGGTCATAGGTCATGCCGCCGGTCCCGAGAACCAGGGCACCCCGCATCTGGACGAGACGCATCGTCTGCTGGCAGGTCATGGCCGTGCTGGACGGGCGCGTCTGCGCTGCCGCCGGTGACACCGCCAGAACGAGGGCCGCCGCGATCCGCGTGATCATCGCCCGAGTCTGCCTCCGCCCCCCGCCGGGTCGAACGCCCCCGCGCACCGAGATTGACGCTCGGCCGCTGTTCACCGCAAGGCGATTCCGGCTGCGCCGTCCGGAACCGCAACGATACGCCCCTCCGGACGATCCCGCGAAATCCCGCACTCGGCGGGGGCCGCGACAACCGTCCGGGGGCGATTGGGGGCCGCTTCTCAGGCCTCGCCGGGGATCCGCAGCGTGTTCCAGGCCGCCGCACCGGTGGCCGCCGCCACGGCCGGTGTCGTCCCGGGGACGAGCTCGGCATAGGTCGGCAGGTGACGCGCCGCGCAGGCGTCCCAGACATGGGCGCGGGCGACCTCGCGACCGGCATTGCGCAGACGGCCGCGCCGGCTCGGCTCCAGGCTGACCCGCATGGCCGCCGCGATGGCGTCCGTGTCCTCCGGGTTCACCGACAGGGCCTCGCCGGGGGCGAGATATTCGGTGAACGGCGGCCGGGCCGGGACGATGACCGGGGTGCCGCAGGCCATGGCCTCCAGCACGCACAGGCCATAGGCCTCCATGAGCGAGGGCAGGACCAGGGTGTCGGCGATCCGGTAGAGGCCCGGCATGTCCGCCTGCGCCACGGGGCCGGTGCGGATCACCGGCCTGCCGGGGCCGACTTCGAGCCCCGCGCGTTCGAGGGCCGCGGCACATCGGGCGGCGTAGCCGGCGTGCTCGAGCAGCGAGGGTCCGCCGGCCACGACGAGCTGCGCGGCAGGACAGTCCCGGCGCAGGATCACGAAGGCCTCAATGATCGCGAGCGTGTTCTTGCGCGGCTCGAAGCCGCCGACGCTGAGGAAGACCGGCCCGCCGCCGAGGCCGAGACGCCGGCGGAGCCGATCGTCCTCCGGTCCGGGATCGGGCGTATAGGTCGTCCCGTCCACGCCGTTGCCGACGATGTCGGCGCGGGCACCGTAGTCGGCCGCCAGGGTCGCGGCCCAGGTCCGGCTCACGCAGAGCAGGCGCCCGGCATCGACGATCGCCCGCTCCTCCCAATGCGCCAATTGCGGGTCGGCGAAGGTGTCGATGTGGTGGACGGTCCGTACGAAGCCCGGGATCAGTCGGCGCCGGGTCAGGGTCGCGAGGGCGTTGCCGCTGATCCGGCACTGGGCATGAAACACGTCGAAGTCGCAGGCCGCCGGGGTCGAGAAATGCGCCAGGTAGTCGGCGATGCGGGCGCCGACCAGCGCTGAGGCCGGTCCCGCCACCGGTTTGGCCGCGACCGAGATCACCGGACACCGCGCGGCCCGGAAGAAGCCGCGCCCGGTCGGGTCGGGGCATGGACGACCGCCTCGTGGCCGAGGCCGCACAGGGCCTCTCCGAGCGCCAGGGCGTGCACCACGCCGCCGCGCGGATTGGTCGAGTGCGTGAGGATCGCGATGCGCAAGCGGCCGACCATGGGACGGTTCACCGAGACCCGCAGCCGGTCGGCGCGCGTCCGCAGCGCCCGACCACGGTCCCCGTCGCCCTCCGAGGTCCGCGCTATCCCGGTCGCATGGTTCGTGCCGCGTGAGGCTGCGGAGAATGGAAATCGCGAGGCTGCGGGTCCGAGCGGCACGCCGCGACCAGCGACATCCGCCCCGGACATCGCGCGCCAGCCCCGCCACCGCATTCGCGCCTAATTTTGTGTTACGAATTCACTCTCTTTTCAAACGCGGCACGGAACCGCTCTTTTCAGGGCCGTGTGTCAGATTGTATCTCTCGTTCACGAGATCTGGAGCCGTCCGTCCCGTGTCCCAGTCGCTGAACAAAGCTGTCGCCAAGCACCCCGCCCGCAGGATGCTGCGCCGCCTCGGGCTGATCGGAGCGCTCGTCGTCCTGCCGACGGCGGTCCTCGCCTATGCGGACCTTCTGCCAGAAACGCTGGACAGGCTGGGCTTCGACCTCGGCGCGAGCCCGGATCTGCCGCACGTTGCCCGGCAGATCGCCATCGGCGCGCCGTTGAAGATCGTGGCTTTCGGCTCGTCCTCCACGGAGGGTGTCGGCGCATCGAGCCCGGCCAACACCTACCCCGCCCGCCTTCAGATCGACCTGCGCAAGCGGCTGCACGGGATGGATGTGGCGGTCGTCAATCGCGGCATCGGCGGCGAGCACGTGGACGACATGCTGGCGCGGCTCGATCGCGATGTCATCGCGGCCGAGCCCCAGCTCGTGATCTGGCAGACCGGCAGCAACGATCCGCTGCGCGGGGTCGCGATCGATCATTTCCGCGACGTCACGGTCGCGGCGATCCGGCGGATTCGGGAGGCCGGCATCGATGTGGTGCTGATGGAGCCGCAATGGTGTCCGAAGCTGGAGGCCACGCCGGGCGCCTCCCGTTTCCTCGAGGCGGTGCGTAGCATCGGCGACGAACTCGATGTCCCCGTCATTCGCCGGGCCGACCTCATGCACGGCTGGGTCCGCGAGGGCAGGCTGACGACCAAGCAGCTCTTCGCCCCAGACGGCCTGCACATGGCGGATCGCGGCTACGCCCTCCTGGCCGAGGCGGCGGCACAGTCGATCCTGCAGGATGCGGGACCCGTGCGCACCGCAGAGGCGGTCGCGGAATAGCGGGTGCCCGGCGTCGCCACGGTCGCGCTGGACTCGGCCGGTAAGGCTCCCCATCTCGGCGCGGTCGAGAGCGGAGCCGAATCTTGAGCCAGGACGCATTCAGGTACGACGACCGGGGCACGGTCCCCCAGATGCATGCGACGACGATCCTGATGGTGCGCAAGGGCGGCCGGGTCGTGATCGGTGGCGACGGTCAGGTCAGCCTCGGCCAGACCATCGTGAAGGGGAATGCCCGCAAGGTCCGCCGTCTCGCCAAGGGTGCGGTGATCGGCGGTTTCGCGGGCGCGACGGCCGACGCCTTCACCCTGTTCGAGCGGCTCGAGGCCAAGCTGGAGCAGTATCCCGGCCAGCTCACGCGGGCCTGCGTCGAACTCACCAAGGACTGGCGGACGGATCGCTACCTTCGCCGCCTCGAGGCGATGATGCTCGTCGCCGACCGTGAGGTCAGCCTGCTCCTGTCGGGCTCGGGGGACGTGCTGGAGCCCGAGAGCGGCGTCATGGCGATCGGCTCGGGTGGAAACTATGCCTTGGCTGCCGCCCGTGCCCTGGAAGACGGCGACCTCGACGCCGAGGCGATCGTGCGGCGGGCCATGACAATCGCGGCTGAGATCTGCGTCTATACCAACGGCAACCTCGTGATCGAGGCGCTGGACGCCTGAACCCCGCTTCGGGTCGCGCAGGCCGCCTGCGCGGGGCTCCCGCCCCGGTTCCCGATCGACGCTAACGCGCCCCATCGGCGTCGGCCCCCGCTCGACTGTTCCGAACCGATTGCGATGCACGACAGGCGGGCGCGGGTAGCGTCACTGGGCTCCGTACCGCCCGCCCCGCCCCTGAGCCCCGAGTGTGCTCGCACCGGGCCGAGGCAAGTTCTTCATAGAACAGGTCGCGCGCAGGTCGAATGCGATGAACTTGAGGTACTTCAAAACATAAAAGCGCGCTTACCTCGTGGCATCGACGGATATTCAGCGCACGCGTCGACCCCGCATTGGTATTGAGCAAATTCTTGATCGATAGGATTCGATCTTATCGTCCCGCATGAGCACTCGTGACCGGCTGCCAACTCGCCATTTCTCGGGTCGGGAAGATATTTAGATTTTCTTCAGTCAGTAATGGAAAATTTACACTGCATAGATTAATACATTTGTGATATCAAAATTTACCCAGACTGAAGACTGCCGCCGGGACTATTCCATGCGCTCGCTCAACGATGTCCGTATCGTCACGAAACTTTCGGCCGCCTTCGGCACGCTCACTGCAGTCACCATTGGCATAAGCGCGATCGGATACACGCATCTGGCGTCAATTCAGCAAGTAAATTACCAAACCGAGCATTCTTACAAGGTCATCTCAGCGCTCGATGGCTTGGCGCGGTCGATGGTCAATCAGGAAACCGGCCTGCGCGGATACCTGGTCTCCGGCGACTCGAAGTTTCTCGACCCGTTCCGCAGCGGGCAGACCGACTACAAGTCCGCCCTGGAGGCGGCCAAGACGCTCACCGCGGACAACGGCGCGCAGCAGGGTCGCCTGGAGGCCGTGAACCGCTCCGCGGAGACTTGGTCGAAGGAGATCGCCGCGAAGGAAATCGCCCTCGTCGCAGAGGGCAATCTCGACCAGGCGCGCCGGTTCGAGGCCAGCGGAGCCGGCAAGGCATCCATGGATGCCTTGCGCGCGCAGATCGCCGAGACCGACAAGGCGGAACGGGATCTTCTCACCGCCCGCAGCGCCGAGCAGGCGCGTTCGTTCAGCGCGGCCTATCTCGCGAACCTCCTCGGCAGCATCGCCAGCGTCGTCATCGCCGCGCTGTTGGCCTTCCTGGTCTTCGCGATGTTGACGCGGCCGCTGGCTCGGCTCGTCGCGGTGCTCCAGCGCATGGCCAGAGGCGAGATCGAGGCCGAGATCCAGGAAGCGCAGCGCGGCGACGAGATCGGTGCGGTCGGCCGCGCCGTCGACGGCATCAAGGCCATGGTCGCCCAGAAGGCCGCGGAGGAAGCCGACATGAAGCGGATCGCCGATGCGGCCGCCGCGGCCGAACGACGCCGGACCATGGTCGAACTGGCCGACAGCTTCGACCGCGCCGTCGGCGGGATCGTCGGGCGGGTCTCGTCGTCGGCGACCGAACTCCAGGCGACCGCCCGGGCCATGTCGGCCACGGCCTCCGAGACGTCGAGCCAGTCGACCACGGTGGCGGCCGCCGCCGAGGAAGCCGCCTCCAACGTCAACACCGTGGCGGCGGCGGCCGAGCAGCTCGGCTCCTCCGTCCAGGAGATCGGCCGGCAGGTGGACGGCTCCGCGCATCTGGCCCAGCGCGCCGTCTCCGACGCCGATCAGACCAGCGCCCGCGTGCAGGAGCTGAGCGCCGCCGTCTCGCGGATCGGCGACGTCGTCGGCCTGATCTCGACCATCGCCGGCCAGACGAACCTGCTGGCCCTCAACGCCACCATCGAGGCGGCCCGCGCCGGCGCCGCCGGCAAGGGTTTTGCGGTCGTGGCCGCCGAGGTGAAGGCCCTGGCCGAGCAGACCGCGAAGGCCACCCAGGAGATCTCCGGCCAGATCGCCCAGATCCAGGCCTCGACCGGGCAGGCGGTGACCGCGATCGGCGGCATCACCGAGCGGATCCGGGAGATCAGCGGCGTGGCGACCTCGATCGCCGCCGCGGTGGAAGAGCAGGGCGCGGCCACCCAGGAGATCGTCCGCAACGTCGCGCAGGCGGCCCTCGGCGCCGGCGAGGTGACCAGCAACATCTCCGGCGTCGCCGGCGCGGCGGAGGAGACCGGAGCCGCGGCCAGCCAGGTCCTCGGCGCCGCCGCCGAGCTGTCGCGGCAATCCCAGGCCCTGACCGCAGAAGTCGGCCGCTTCCTCGAGAGCGTCAGAGCCGCCTGAACCGTGCCGCGCGGTTCGCTTCGAACCGCGCGCCCGGCCCCCTGCATCACCGCACGTTTGACGACGACCAATATTGCCGACCGTCGACGGTTTACGGCGCCTTGACGAATATACGGCATTTTAGCGCCAACCGAGCCACAACGGTTGGACATCCAATGAAAATCGGCGGAAAACTCCTGGGCTTTGTCGGCGCCTGCAGCCTGACGACGCTGGTGGTGGCCGGGGTGAGCGTCGCCACGCTTCAGAGCTTCGAACGCGCCCTCACGGACGTCGAGAGCGCGTCGATCCGGGCGCTCGACGCCGCGAATTTCAACCGCCTCGCAGCCGAGGTGACGATGGATTCGCGCGGCGTCTATGCGTCGGCCGACCGTGCCGAAGCCGCGAAATACACAGCCGGCATCCGCAAGGGCTTGGCCGAGATGGACGCCCTCAGGGCGGACTGGGCACCACGGGTGACCGCAGCCGAGCGCCCGCTGTTCGAGACCATGATGCGCAACGCCGATGCGTTCCGGAATCTGCGCAGCACCCTCGCCGATGCCGGCGACACGTCCGGCCCGAAGGCCGCCGCCGAGCTGGGGTTCAACGACGCCAACCGCGCCAACCGCAAGGCTTTCCAGGCCAGCATCGATGCCCTGGTCACCCGCGGCCGGGGGAGATGAGCGCGATCAAAACCGACACGCAGACGTTGTTCGAGACGCGGACCATGCTTCTCCTCGGGCTGGCCCTTGCCGGAACCGCGGTCTGCTGCCTCCTCGGCTTCCTCATCGGGCAACGGCAGATCGCCCGGCCCCTCCGCGCGGTCTCGGATGCGATTCAGCGCCTCTCACGCGGAGACCTGACGATGCCAGCGATCGAGCCGGGGCGCGACGAGATCGGCGCGATCTGGACGAGCATGCGGGTGTTCAGCGATACGATGCGGGAGGCCGAGAGCCTGCGTCACGAGCATGACCGGATGCGGCTCGATTCGGACACCCGCAAGCGCTCCGAGATGTCCGGCCTCGCCGATCGATTCCAGGGCAGCATCGGCGGCCTAGTGGACCACCTCGCTGGCGCAGCAGCGGGTTTGGAGCGTGCCGCCGCAACCATGGCGGGCAACGCCGAGCATGCCGGGACGCAGTCGCAGGCCGTGACCCGGGCGGCCGAGACCACCGCCCACAACGTCGAGGCCGTGGCCGCCGCAACCGAGGAGCTCGCCGCCACGGCGAGCGAAATCGGCGTGCAGGTCACGCAGACCTCGACCGCGGCCGAGAGCGCCGTCGAGGCGGCGCGACGGACCCGGTCCAGCGTTCAGGCGCTCGCCCGCAGCGCCGATGGGATCGGCCAGGTCGTCTCGCTGATCTCCACCATCGCCGGCCAGACCAACCTGCTGGCCCTGAACGCTACCATCGAAGCGGCCCGGGCCGGCGACGCGGGGCGCGGCTTCGCGGTCGTGGCCACCGAAGTGAAGGATCTGGCGACGCAGACCGCCAAAGCCACCGACGAGATCGCGGGTCAGATCGCGGCCATGCGCGCCGCGACGCAAGAGGCGGTCACCGCCATCGAGGAGATCGGCGGCACGATCGAGCAGGTGCATGGGATCGCCCTTGGCGTCGCCGCGGCCGTCGAGGAGCAGCAACTCGCCACCCAGGAGATCGCGCGCAGCGTTTCCGAAGCTGCGAGCGGCACCCGCGCCGTCACCGAGACCATGGCGCTGGTCCTCGGGGCGGCCCGGAACACCGGCGCCAGCGCCGCCGAGGTGCTCGACGCGGCGGCCGACATCGCCCGCCGCTCCAGCGGGCTCGGTGGCGAGGTCGCCGGCTTCGTGGCGCAGGTGCGGGCGGCCTGAGCGTTGGTTCGCCGCGCTGCATGTTGCATTGCAGCGCGCGCGCCCGTAGGGTTCCCGGATTCGCAAGGACCCGGTGAAAGCCCGGGTGGCTCTTCCGGCCGCCGATCCGCCGGACCACGCATTCGAGACGCGTTTGGACCCGCCAGCGACGCGGGCGCGCCGCTCGTGCGGATTCCCTCATGTCACTCAGCTTCTCCGGACCGCCCGGATTTCTCCGGTCGTGGACATCCAACATCCGCGGCGACACGCTCTCGGGCATCGTCGTCGCCCTGGCGTTGATCCCCGAGGCCATCGGCTTCTCGGTCATCGCCGGGGTCGACCCCAAGGTCGGCCTCTACGCCTCCGTGGTCATCGCCTGCACCATCGCCTTCGCGGGTGGCCGCCCGGCGATGATCTCGGCCGCCACCGCGGCCACCGCCGTGGTGATGGTCGATCTCGTGCGGGAGCACGGGGTGCAGTACCTCTTCGCCGCCACCATCCTGATGGGCGTCATCCAGATCCTGGCGGGCTTTTTGAAGCTCGGCCGGCTGATGCGCTTCGTCTCGCAATCGGTCATGACCGGCTTCGTCAACGCCCTGGCGATCCTGATCTTCCTGGCGCAGCTGCCCGAACTCACCGGGGTCACGCCGGCGACCTATGGGCTGATCGCCCTCGGTCTCGCCATCATCTACGGATTCCCGCGGATCACCCGTGCGATCCCGTCGCCCCTCGTGGCGATCGCGGTGCTGACGGCGATCACCGCCGTCTTCCACCTCGACGTCCGGACGGTCGCCCATCTCGGCGCCCTGCCCTCGTCACTGCCGCGCTTCGTCCTCCCGGACGTCCCCCTGACCTGGGAGACGTTCCGGATCCTGCTGCCCTACGCGGCGACGCTCGCGGCGGTCGGCCTGCTAGAGAGCCTCCTCACCGCGCAGATCGTCGACGACCTGACCGATACCGGCAGCGACAAGAATCGCGAATGCATGGGCCAGGGCGTCGCCAACATGGCCTCCGCGGTGTTCGGCGGCATGGGCGGCTGTGCGATGATCGGCCAGTCGGTGATCAACGTCTCGTCCGGCGCCCGCGGCCGCCTCTCGACCCTGGTGGCCGGGGCGTTCCTGCTGCTGCTTCTCGTTGCGCTTCAGGACCTGCTCGCCGTTGTGCCGGTGGCGGCGCTCACCGCCGTGATGATCATGGTCTCGATCAACACGTTCTCCTGGCGCTCGCTGGCGCGCCTCCGGACGAACCCGCTGCCCTCCTCCGCGGTCATGCTGGCAACCGTCCTCGTCGTGGTGGCCACCAAGGATCTCGCCATCGGCGTGCTGGCTGGTGTGCTGCTCTCCGGCGTGTTCTTCGCCGGCAAGGTCTCCCGGCTCAACCGGATCACCTCGGCCCTCTCGGCGGACGGGCAGACCCGGACCTACCGCGTCACCGGACAGGTCTTCTTCGCCTCGGCCAGCACCTTCTCGGAGGCGATCGACGTGCTCGAGCCGGTCGAGCGTCTCGTGATCGACGTCCACGGGGCGCATTTCTGGGACATCTCGGCCGTCGCCGCCCTCGACCGCGTGGTGCTCAAGGCCCGCGCGCGCGGCCGCGACGTCGCGGTGGTGGGGCTCAACGCGGCGAGCACGACCCTGGTCGAGCGGTTCGGCCAGCACGACAAGGCCGGCACGGGAGCAATCCCGGCGACGCACTGAGGCGGCTATCTGCCCGTGCCTCGCCCCTTGCGCGGGGCGGCGCGGAACCCCATTCCCGGCGCGGGGCCGCATTCGGGCCGGGAACAGGGATGGCACAGCGGTGACGACGTTCTCTCCGCGCGAGATCGTGTCCGAACTCGATCGCTTCATCGTCGGGCAGCACGACGCCAAGCGCGCCGTGGCGATCGCGTTGCGCAATCGCTGGCGGCGCCAGCAGCTCACGGGACCTCTCCGCGAGGAGGTCGCGCCCAAGAACATCCTGATGATCGGGCCGACCGGCTGCGGCAAGACCGAGATCGCGCGCCGCCTAGCCCGCCTCGCCAACGCGCCGTTCCTCAAGATCGAAGCCACCAAGTTCACCGAGGTCGGCTATGTCGGCCGGGACGTGGAGCAGATCGTCCGCGACCTCGTGGAGGTGGCGATCGGCCTGACCCGGCAGGCGAAGCGCGAGGGCGTGAAGGCCAAGGCCGAAGCCGCGGCCGAGAACCGGCTCCTCGACGCCCTCGTCGGGCCGACCGCCAGCCAGTCCACTCGCGACAGCTTCCGGCGCAAGCTGCGCAACAGCGAACTCGACGACAAGGAAGTCGAGCTGGAGCTGACGTCCGGCGCACCCGCCGGCATGCCGATGTTCGAGATCCCCGGCATGCCGGGCGCGTCCATGGGCGCGATCAACATCGGCGACATGCTCGGCAAGGCGCTCGGCGGCCAGCGCGGCAAGCCCCGCCGGATCCTGGTGCGGGACGCCTACGCACCGTTGATGGCCGAGGAATCCGACAAGCTCGTCGACGACGAGGCGCTGGTCCGCGAGGCGGTCGGCGAGGTCGAGAACAACGGCATCGTGTTCCTCGACGAGATCGACAAGATCTGCGCCCGCGAGGGTCGCTCATCCGGCGACGTGTCCCGCGAGGGCGTCCAGCGCGACCTGCTGCCGTTGATCGAGGGCACCACCGTCACCACCAAGCACGGGCCGGTGAAGACCGACCACATCCTCTTCATTGCCTCGGGCGCCTTCCACGTCTCGAAGCCGTCCGACCTCCTGCCCGAGTTGCAGGGCCGGCTGCCGATCCGGGTGGAGCTCCAGCCACTGACGGTGGACGACTTCAAGCAGATCCTCACCGCCACAGAGGCGAGCCTGATCAAGCAGACCGTCGCCCTGATGGAGACGGAGGGCGTGACCCTCACCTTCACCGAGGACGCCGTGGACGCCCTGGCCCGCGTCGCCGTCGAGGTGAACTCATCGGTTGAGAACATCGGTGCCCGCCGCCTGCAGACGGTCCTGGAGCGGGTGATCGACGAGATCTCCTTCACGGCGACGGACCGATCGGGCGAGACGGTGCCGATCGACGCCGCCTACGTGCGCGACCGGGTGCAGGATCTGGCGGCGAACGCGGATCTGAGCCGGTTCATCCTGTAAAGGCTTCCTGTGTCGGGATCCGCCCGTGCGCGGCCCCGGCCGTCGGGCTACCCGTCACGGCGGCGGTAGGGGCCGCGCATCGGCGCGGCCGGCCCGGGGCAGCGGTGCATGGAAACGTCCCAAGGTTGGCCGCTCTGCCGGCAACGCCCGGATCCGATGCCGAGTCTGCTATCCCTGCGCCGGGTCGCGGTCCTGAGGAATGTCGACGCGTGTCACGCAACAGGTTCGGCGTCGGCGATACCGTCCTCTCGGTGGCGGCCCTCGTCACCGGCATGGTCTCCCTCCAGTGCGGCGCGACCTTCGCGAAGAGCCTGTTCCCGGCAGTCGGCGCGGCCGGGACGTCCGCCCTGCGGGTCGGCTTCTCGGCGCTCATCCTGATCGCCGTCTGGCGGCCGTGGCGGCGCAGCCTCCCGGCGCGCGAGGCCGGCTGGATCGCCCTCTACGGGACCGCCCTCGGGCTGATGAATCTGCTGTTCTACCTCGCCCTGGCGCGCCTGCCCCTCGGACCGGCCGTGGCCATCGAATTCGTCGGCCCTCTGGCCGTTGCGCTGATCGCGTCCCGCCGCCGTTCGGATTTCCTGTGGATCGGCGTGGCGGTGGCCGGGCTGACGCTGCTCCTGCCGATCGCCACCACGGACGGGCTGGATCCCGTCGGCATCCTGCTCGACCTCGGCGCGGCACTGGCCTGGGCGCTCTACATCTTGTTCGGGCAACGGGCCGGGCGCATCGATGGCGGCCAAGCCGTCTCTCTGGGGATGTTCACGGCGGCGCTCGTCGTGGCGCCCTTCGGCATCGCGGAGGCCGGCACGGCCCTCATCGCGCCCGGCATCCTGGCTGCGGGCCTCGCGGTGGCGCTGATGTCGAGCGCCCTGCCCTACTCGCTGGAGATGGTCGCCCTGCGTCGACTCGATCGAAAGAGCTTCGGCGTCCTGATGAGCGTGGAGCCGGCCGTAGCGGCCTGCGCGGGACTCGTGCTGCTGGGGGAGCAAATCAGCGCCGTGCAGTGGCTCGCGATCGCACTGGTGATCGCGGCATCCGTGGGAATCACCGTCAGCGCGCGACGGTCGGCCCCCGGGCGGCCGTTCTGGAGGCCTGACGGAGGAAAACTACTTACCCGCGAGGACCCGCGAGGCGACGTTGATGTATTTCCGGCCGGCTTCCTGAGCGTGAAGCACGGCGTCACCGAGCTTCTCTTCGTCGCGGACGCTGGCGAGCTTGATCAGCATCGGCAGATTGATTCCGGCCACCACCTCTACGGAGCCGCCATTCATGCAGGAGAGTGCAAGATTGGAGGGGGTGCCGCCGAACATGTCGGTGAGCACCACCACGCCCTCACCGGTATTCACGCGACAGACCGCGGACATGATGTCCCGGCGTCGCAATTCCATATCGTCTTCCGGCCCGATCGTGATCGTCTCGATCTGATCCTGTGGGCCGACCACGTGCTCCAGAGCGGCCTTGAATTCGGTCGCCAGTAGCCCGTGGGTGACGAGCACCATGCCAATCATGGACACGTATTCCAACGTCCTGTGTGTGTCGCCATGTTGTGCATCGCACAGCCCCCAACAAGGCGAACGCGACTTTTTTGCCCGGACATTTCCACGATCATGCCACGCGCGCTTCGTGCGCGCTATGGGGGTATACCAATGTTGCGCGACTCAAGCCGCCTGTGCGGCTGCGAAGTCACGCATGACGCTTTCGCAGTGCCGCACGGATTAGGAGCGGGGCAAGGCCGGCGGAACGGGCACCGCGATCCAGCACGAGGCGATGCAGGGTGATGCCGAGGAGCACTGCATCGGCTGGCGGCTCAGGCAGGCGCATCGCCGAATCGACGAGATCCACGGCCAGATGCAGCTCCGCATCCGGCGCGGACGGGAGACCGAGATCGTCCACGGACAGGATCCCCTGCCCCCGGACCTCGACCCGTCCGGCCAGTGCCGGATGTGGCGAGGCGACGAGCCGCCCGTCGCGCGCCGTACAGACGACCCGGTCATCGGCCACGAAGGCTCCGTCCGCCGCGGCGGCGAGGAGTAGGGCGAGGCTGGATTTCCCGGCTCCGGACGGCCCGCGGATCAGGATCCCGGCCCCGCACAGCGCGATGCAGGCGCCGTGGACGGTGATCATCAGGCGTGAAGCTGCCGCGGGGCCGCCGGCAGGCGGACGACGAAGCGCGCGCCCCGCACCGTCGGCTCGCCGTCCTCATCGGGGGCGCCGGGACGGTTCTCGGCACGGATCGTACCGCGATGGGCCTGGACGATCTGGCGGGAGATCGACAGGCCGAGACCCGAATTCTGGCCGAACCCCTGCTCCGGACGGTCGGTGTAGAAGCGCTCGAAGATCCGCTCGACGGCGTGCTCGGGGATGCCCGGCCCTTCGTCATCGCAGATCAACTCCACCTCGCCGCGGACCCGGCGCAGCACGACCCGGACCTTGGCGTCGCTCGGCGAGAACGAGCGGGCGTTGTCGAGGAGGTTGTTGACGACCTGTCCGAGCCGACTGTCGTGACCGATGATCGTGAACGGCGCGTCCTGCTCGGATCCGGCCGATTCGACGTCGAGCTGGATCAGGCAGTCCTTCGGGCGCCGCCGCTCGTTGGCGACGGAAACGACGGTGGTGAGAAGCCGCCGCAGGTCGACCCGGCGCGCCTCCGCCCGCGCCAGTTCGGCATCGAGCCGCGAGGCGTCGGCGATGTCGCTGATCAGCCGGTCGAGGCGCTTCACGTCGTGCTGGATGATCGCCATCAGGCGGCCGCGGGACTCGTCCGTCTTGGCGAGCGGCAGCGTCTCCACGGCGCTGCGGAGCGAGGTCAGCGGGTTCTTCAACTCGTGGCTGACATCGGCCGCGAAGCTCTCGATGGCGTCGATCCGCCGGTAGAGCGCCTGGGTCATGTCGCGCAGGGCGCCCGACAGGTGGCCGATCTCGTCGGTGCGCTCCGTGAAATCGGGGATTTCCTCGCGGGTCTTGATGCCCATGCGGACCTTCTCGGCCGCCTCCGCGAGGCGCCGCACCGGACCCGCGATGGCGCCCGCCAAGAGGAAGGACAGGACCACCATCACCGCCGATGCCACGAGGAACACCTGCAGCAGGCCGAATCGTTCCGAGGCGATGACCCGGTCGATGGCGTCGCCCTGGGTCGAGATCAGCAGGGCACCGCGGACCGAGCCGGCCCGGTGTATCGGCACGGCAACCGAGACCGTGGTCTCGCCGAGCTTGTTGCGACGGACGAGGCTGCCGCGATTGCCGCCGAGGGCCGCCTGGACCTCCCGGAGGGAATGGCCGTTCACCGGCCCCGTCTCCTCGGTCGCATCGGTCCGGCCGCGGAACAGGCCGCCGAGCTTCGACTGGACCGCCTCGAACGCGGATTCGAGCATCCCGGGCTTGTGGGGCTTCGGCTCCAGCGGATCAGGGCGGCTCGCGTCGCCGCGCTTGAACAGGGTGCGGGTGTCGAACAGGAGGCCGCCCTCCTGGTCGTAGACCCGGGCGCGGTTACCGGTCGGCGTCACCAGGCGCGACAGGAGCGGCGCCACCTTCTCGGGGTTGAGCGAGAACGCGAGCGGCTGAGATTCCTCCTCGGCGGCCTCGCCGGCCTGCTGCTGGAGCAGCTTGTCGGGATCGATGCGGATCGTATCGGTGTCCACCGACGCCGAAGCCGCGATCGCCCCCGCGATGATCTCGCCCTGGATCGCGAGGCTCTGGATCCGTGCCTGGATCAGGCCCTGGCGGAACTGATTCAGGTAGAGGAACCCGACGAGCAGGGCGATCAGCCCGACGAGGTTGAGGACGACGATGCGCCGCGTCAGGCTCGACGAGGCGCGCTGGCCGACGGCGTCCCACAGGGCGCGGGGCAACGCGAGCGGGCGGGACAGGGCCTGGGCCAGGGAGGTGCGGGGCGGGGCATCCTCGGTCTGGGAGGGAGTGCGGGCGGTCACGCGGCGACGATCCTGAAGATCACGCCTCCTTGAACCGGTAGCCGACGCCGTAGAGCGTCTCGATCATGTCGAAGGCCTGGTCCGTCACCTTGAACTTCTTCCGCAGGCGCTTGATGTGGCTGTCGATCGTGCGGTCGTCCACGTAGACCTGATCGTCGTAGGCCGCATCCATCAGGGCGTTCCGGCTCTTCACCACGCCGGGGCGCTGCGCCAGCGCCTGAAGAATCAGGAACTCCGTCACCGTAAGGGTCACGGGCTCGCCCTTCCACGTGCAGGTGTGGCGCTCGGGATCCATCATCAGCGCACCGCGCTCCAGGGAGCGCGCCGCGATTTCGGCCTCGCCGCTGCGCGTCGCGCCCGGGGCCTCCTTGGCGAATCGCCGGAGGACGGCCTTGACGCGCTCCACCAGGAGCCGCTGCGAGAACGGCTTATGGATGAAATCGTCGGCGCCCATCTTCAGGCCGAACAGCTCGTCGATCTCCTCGTCCTTCGACGTCAGGAAGATCACGGGAAGGTCAGATTTCTGCCGCAGGCGTCGGAGAAGCTCCATCCCGTCCATGCGCGGCATCTTGATGTCGAAGATGGCGAGGTCCGGCGGCGAGTGTCGCAGACCGTCCAGGGCGGAGGCACCGTCCGTGTAGGTCTGGATGCGGTAGCCTTCGGTCTCCAGCGCGATCGACACAGAGGTGAGGATGTTCCGGTCGTCGTCGACGAGGGCGATGGTCGGCATGCGCGGTCCCTGACTGAACGGGCGAAGGCGCGGTCCCGGCTTTACGCACAGGCCGCGCCGCATCCCGGCCCCTACGGGGCAGACAAAACGCGAACCGGGCGGTTTCGGCGCAGCCCGGCGCGCGCAAAGGGACAGGTGCTTTAGTACGGCCGATCGGAAAAAGCGAGCGGCGGTCATAGCTTGGCCGTAACGTCCGGCGTCGACGGCCGATCTGACGCGGGTCTGGCGCCTCGCATTCCGCCCCGACGCCGCTAACGTGGCAGCCGACGAAGGCGGTGGTGCGCGCGGGGAGGAATCGCGGATGGACGAGACGATCGACAGCGGTCCGGGTGCGGGCGGCCCGGCCCGTCCGCTGCCCGCCGAGGCGGCGCCGTTCGACGCGATCGGGCTGTCGCGCAGCTTGCTCCGCGGCATCCGGTCCGGCGCCCTCGCGACTCTCGACCCGGACGGCACCCCGTTCGCGTCGCTGGTGACGATGGCCACCGACGCGGACGGGACGCCGCTGATGCTGCTGTCGCGGCTGTCGGCCCACACGCGCAACCTGTTGGCCAATCCGCGCTGCTCGCTTCTGTTCTCGCAGGGCGGCAAGGGCGATCCCCTCGCCCATCCCCGTCTGACGGTCGTCGGCCGTGCGGTTCAGACCGGCGAGACCCGGGCGCGGGAGCGATTCCTCGCCCGCCATCCCAAGGCGAAGCTCTACGCCGACTTCCCCGATTTCGGCTTTTTCGCCCTGGATCCCGAATCGGCTCACCTCAACGGCGGCTTCGCCAAGGCCGCGACGCTGACCCGCGACCAGCTTCTCCTCGACCTCGCGGGCGCGGAATCCGTGGTGTCGGCCGAGCGCGGCGCCGTGGAGCACATGAATGCCGACCACGCCGACGCGCTGGCGCTCTACGCGGTCGGCGCATGCGGCGAGGCCGGGCTGCCCTGGCGACTCACCGGCCTCGACCCCGAGGGCATGGACCTGATGGCGGGGACCGCACCGCCCGGGTCCTTTATCCGGAACGCGTCACCGACATGGGAGCACTGCGCAAAAGCCTCGTTGCCATGGCCGCGCGGGCGCGCGCGACCGGGTCGTAGACGTGACGATGCAACGACGCGATGCAAGGACTTCGCAATGGGGCATGGCGAAACGTCGCTGAATGCCCCATATCCGCGCTATGAGCGACACCCAGACAGATACCTACCCCTTCAGCCTCGACGTAGAGCCGGTCGGCGAGAGCGGCTCGATGTTCCAGTGGAGCATCCGGAAGCACGGGAAGTTGCACCAGCGTTCGGACCGGAAGCACCCGACCGAGGCCAAGGCGCGCTCCCACGGCGAGGCCGAGATTGAGCGTCTGATCCGCGATCGCGGCCGCTGAGCGGCTCGCGCGCAGCGAAGCCAGGACCTTGCGTCCCTGACCTCGGGGGCCGGACCCGTCCGGCCCCGTTGGTTTTTCGGGATCGGTCCTTTCGGCCCCGGGCGACAGGATGGCGCGCCGGCCGCGGGTGCGCTTGGCGCCTTCCCGCGGCGCTGCTATCTCGCGCGGGAGCCGATCCTTTCGAATACGCCCCGACATCAGACGGTGCGCGCCGGCGCGCGCCCGAACGGAATGCCGATGACAGCCCTGATCGAATCCATCCGCAACTTCTCGATCGTCGCGCATATCGACCACGGCAAATCGACCCTGGCGGACCGGCTGATCCAGGCTACCGGGACCGTCGCGCTGCGCGACATGAGCGAGCAGATGCTCGACTCGATGGATATCGAGAAGGAGCGCGGCATCACCATCAAGGCGCAGACCGTGCGCCTCGAATACAAGGCCGAGGACGGCAAGGACTACGTCCTGAACCTGATGGACACGCCCGGCCACGTCGACTTCGCCTACGAGGTCTCCCGTTCGCTGGCCGCCTGCGAGGGCTCGTTGCTGGTGGTCGACGCCTCTCAGGGCGTGGAGGCGCAGACGCTTGCCAACGTCTATCAGGCGCTCGACGCCAACCACGAGATCGTTCCCGTCCTCAACAAGGTCGACCTGCCGGCCGCTGAGCCGGACCGGGTCAAGGAGCAGATCGAGGAGGTGATCGGCCTCGACGCCTCCAACGCCGTGCCGATCTCGGCCAAGACCGGGCTCAACATCGAGGCGGTGCTGGAGGCGATCGTCACGCGACTGCCGCCGCCGAAGGGCAAGAGCGACGCGCCGCTGAAGGCGCTCCTCGTGGACAGCTGGTACGACGCCTATCTGGGCGTCGTCGTGCTGGTGCGGATCATCGACGGCACCCTGAAGAAGGGCATGACCATCCGCATGATGGGCGCCGACGCGGTCTACGGCGTCGACCGGATCGGCGTGTTCCGGCCGAAGATGGCCGATATCGACGCCCTCGGTCCGGGCGAGGTCGGCTTCTTCACGGGCTCGATCAAGGAGGTGGCCGACACCCGCGTCGGCGACACCATCACCGAGGACAAGCGCCAGACCACCGAGATGCTGCCGGGCTTCAAGGAGGTTCAGGCGGTCGTGTTCTGCGGCCTGTTCCCGGTGGATGCGGCCGAGTTCGAGAACCTGCGCTCGGCCATGGGCCGGCTCCGGCTGAACGACGCCTCGTTCTCCTACGAGATGGAGAGCTCGGCCGCCCTCGGCTTCGGCTTCCGCTGCGGCTTCCTCGGGCTCCTGCACCTGGAGATCATCCAGGAGCGGCTGGAGCGCGAGTTCAACCTCGACCTGATCTCCACGGCGCCGTCTGTGGTCTACCGCCTGAAGATGCGCGACGGCGAGGTGAAGGAACTCCACAACCCGGCCGACATGCCGGACATCATGAAGATCGAGTCGATCGAGGAGCCCTGGATCCGCGCCACGATCCTGACGCCTGACGAGTATCTCGGCGGCGTGCTGAAGCTCTGCCAGGACCGCCGCGGCGTCCAGAGCGATCTCAACTACGTCGGCAAGCGCGCCATGGTGGTCTACGACCTGCCGCTGAACGAGGTCGTCTTCGACTTCTACGACCGGCTGAAGTCCATCTCGAAGGGCTACGCCTCCTTCGACTACCACGTGTCGGATTACCGCGAGGGCGACCTCGTGAAGATGTCGATCCTGGTGAATGCAGAGCCGGTGGACGCCCTCTCGATGCTGGTCCACCGCACCCGCGCGGAATCGCGCGGCCGGGCCATGTGCGAGAAGTTGAAGGACCTGATCCCCCGCCACCTGTTCCAGATCCCCGTCCAGGCGGCGATCGGCGGCAAGATCATCGCCCGCGAAACGATCAAGGCCCTGTCCAAGGACGTCACCGCCAAGTGCTACGGCGGCGACATCTCGCGCAAGCGCAAGCTCTTGGACAAGCAGAAGGAAGGCAAGAAGAAGATGCGCCAGTTCGGGCGCGTCGAGATCCCCCAGGAGGCGTTCATCGCCGCCCTGAAGATGGACGATTGAGCCGCCGCGTCGTTGCGAGCGGAGCGAAGCAATCCAGTTGCGCCACGCTCACCGATATCGCGCGACCCTGGATTGCTTCGCTCCGCTGGCAAAGACGGTTCGAGCTACCCCGGCGGCAGGACGTCGATCTGGATGCCGGAATAGTACGCCGCCAGATTGGCGATGTCGGCGTCCGACAGCTCCTTCGCGACCACGTTCATGATCTCGTTCTGCCGCTTGCCGTCGCGGTATTCGGTGAGCGCCTTCACCAGATAGGGCCTCGACCTGCCCGGCGAGGTTCGGGGCCTCCGGCAGCTTCGAGAGCCCATCCATCCCGTGGCAGGTCTGGCAGGCGGTCGCGCGCTTCTTGCCCGCGGCCGCGTCGCCGGCCTGGGCCGAGAGCGGGACGAGGGTGGCGGCGAGGACGAGCAGCAGGCGGATCATGGATCGGGCTCTGGATAGGTCCGGGATACGCTTGCGCAGGGTCGACGACGATGGCGCGGGTCGCCTCTCCCGTGCGGGAGAGGGACAGGGTGAGGGATGCGACCGCTCCGGACAGACCTGCTTTCTCACCCCAACCCTCTCCCGAACGGGAGAGGGGCGCGTCGAGCCTGTCCGCAACGAGGGCGCCTCTCCGGAAGAGAGGCACCAAGTCACAAAAAACTACTTCTCGTAGGAGATCCGGTAGATCGCCCCGGCGGAATCGTCCGAGACCAGCAGCGACCCGTCGAGCATCACCGCCACGTCCACCGGGCGCCCGAGATACTCGCCGTCGCCGGTGAGCCAGCCTTCCGCGAAGGGCTTGACCGGACTCGACCTTCCCGTCGGCTCCGAGCTTGCCGAACATCACACGGGCGCCCACCGGCTCGGTGCGGTTCCAGGACCCGTGCTCGGCGATGAAGATGCCGCCCTTGTACGAGGCCGGAAACTGCTTGCCGTTGTAGAACGTCATGCCGAGATCGGCGGCGTGGGGCGCGAGTTCCGCCATCGGAGCGACCGCGTCAGCGGGCGGGGCCTGGTCCTTGTACTCGACCGTGCGGACCGAGCCGCCGCCGAACCACGGGAAGCCGAAATTCTGGCCGGCCTTGGTGGCGTGATTCAGCTCGCCCGGCGGCTTGTCGTCGCCCATGCCGTCGACCTGATTGTCGGTGAACCACAGCGACTTGTCGGTGTTGAAGTCCATCCCGACGGAGTTGCGGATGCCGGTGGCGTAGACCTCGCGGTTCTTGCCGTCGGCGTCGATCCGGATGATGCCGCCGATTCCGGCCTTCTTGTAGAGGTCCATCTTCTCGGGCGGCGGCACGTTGTAGGGCTGGCCGAGGGCGATGTAGGTCTTGCCGTCCGGCCCGACGCGGCAGACGCGGGCGGTGTGGTTGAAGCTCTCCTCGCCGGCCGGAATCAGGTCCCCCTGCTTGACCAGCACGCCGGCGGCGACATCCGGATTCTCGTAGAAGAACTCGGCGGCCGGGAAGGCCAGCACGCGGTTCTGCTCGACGACGGTGAGCACTCCGTCCTTCGAGAAGCAGACGCCGTTGGGGATCTTGAACGTGATCCCGGGGGCGAAGGGGCGGACCTCGTCGGCGACCCGGTCCTTGTCGCGGTCGGTGACCGTGTAGATCTTGCTCTTGCGGGTGCCGACGAACAGCACGCCGGCATTGGGACCGACCGCGATGGCGCGGGCATCCGGCACCACCGCGTAGAGATCGATCTTGAAGCCGTCGGGCAGCTTGATCTTCGACAGGTTCTTGCGGATCGCGTCCGCGCGCCGCCCGGTCTGCGGGATTTCGGCGGCGGCCTGGGTGTCCGTGCTGTGGAAGCCCTCGAGCTTCTCGAGGTCGTCGGTCTTGGCCTTGGTCTCGGCTGGGGCGGCGCCCTGCGCCAGCGCAGGCAGGACAGCGGCCGGCATGGTCACGCCCGCGACGAGCGCGGCGAGAAGCAGAGATCGCATCGAAACAAATCCTCCCGGCGGCCCTTGGTCCAGGGCATTACCGAGAGGAAACGATAGAGGCGCAGGACAAACCGGCAAGCGGCTCCGGTGACGCGGCGTCGCGGCTGTTCCGCCTCGGGCAACCGCGCTCAGGAAATCCCCCTCAGGCAACCTTGCGCGGTACGAGGCGCTCGCTGCCCAGCGCGGCCTCGGCTCCCGACAGGCCGGCCTCGGTGTACTCGGCGTCCTCGTTGACCCGCCAGACGTCGTGCCGGCGCCGGCCGCAGAGGATGTTCTCCACGGTCAGCATCGCGGTCATCATCGCGTGGTCCTGGTTGTTGTACTTGTGCATGCCGTTGCGGCCCACGAGGTGCAGGCTCGGGAAGTCGCGCTCCAGCTCCCGCCGCACGGTGACGACGTGGCCGGCGTAGTCCTCGTCGTAGACCGGGTAGGCCTTCGGCTGGCGGACCACGCAGGCGTCGACCACGTCGGCCGGGTCGATCAGGCCGATCTGCCCGATCTCGCGCTTGGCGAGTTCCACCAGCTCGGCATCGTCGGCATTCCAGAGTCCGTCGCCCTCGAAGCAGAAATATTCGAGGCCGAGGCAGGTATGGTCCTCGTCCGGCACCATCTCGGGGGACCATGAGCGGAAATTCTGCACGCGGCCGACCGTCACCGACGGATCGTGGATGTAGATCCAGTTGTCGGGGAAGTTCTTCTGGGACTTGGCGATCAGCGCCACGGTCAGGAAGTCGCGGTACTTGAGCGCGCGGGCGTTGAAGGTGCTCAGCGGCCGCGGCCGGATCGATCTCGACCAGCTCACGGACCGGCGCCGACGAGATCACGTTGCGGGCCGTGAAGGTCTCGCGCCGGCCGTCGGCGCTGCGGGCCGCCACCGTCCAGATGCCCGTGCCGGCATCGTAGCTGAGGGAATCGACGTTGCGATCGAGGCAGAGGCGCCCACCCTGAGCCACGATCTTGGCGGCGGCGGCCTCCCACATCATGCCGGGTCCGCGGCGCGGATAGCGGAACGACTCGATGAGGGTCTTGATCACGGGACCGCCGGCCGGTGCCCGCTTGCGCAGGCCCAGCGAGCGCTTGATGCCGTCGCGGATCGCCGCGCCGAGGTCGAGCCCCTTGATACGCTGCGCCGCCCAGTCGGCCGAGATCGCGTCGCACGACATGCCCCACACCTTCTCGGTGTAGGTTTTGAAGAAGATCGCGAACAGGCGCTCGCCGAACTGGTTACGCACCCAGGCGTGGAAGGTCTTCGGCTCGTCGACCGGCCGCAGGCGGGCGTAAAGATACGAGGCGACGCAGGCCGCGCTCGTCAGGAGCCCGAGATTCCGCAGCGCCTCGAAAGCCTTGAGGGGATAGGCGTAGTACCGGCCGCGATAATAGATCCGCGACAGGCGCGGGCGTTCGATGAAGTCGTTGGGCAGGATCTCGTCCCAGAGATCGACCACGGCCTGGGATTTCGAGAAGAAGCGGTGGCCGCCGATGTCGAACAGGTAGCCGTTATGCGAGACGGTCCGCGAGATACCGCCGACCTGGGCCGGATCCCGCTCCAGAACGGTGACGGAGCGCCCCTTCTTCGACAGCAGGTAGGCGGCGGTGAGGCCCGCAGGCCCAGCGCCGATAACCAGCGTCTCGGTGTGGTGGCTCATCCCATGCTCCGGCGATTGGTGCGGCGCGCGACGTGCGAGACGCCGACCTGGCAACAGGATGCGGGGTCGTGGTTAAGGAATCGCTGGCGTCCGGACGGCCGCACACCCAGCCTTTGCCCGGTCGGGGGGATCGCGAGGGCGCCTTGACCGGGCGTTAAGCCCGGCCGCGCGACCATGGCGGCGAGGGCATCCACAGCCCGCCCGGGTGACCCAACCATGCCGGCTCCGGCACTGACGCTCTCTCCGCCGCGCGGGCGAACCGAGACCCGCGCGCTCCTGTGGATCCTCGTCGCCCTCTGCCTCGCGACGATGAACGTGCCCCACGACGTCTGGGAGACGATCCGGCACCTGCGCGTCCCCGATACCGACGACGCCATGCGCCTCGTGGAGGTCCGCGACCTGCTGGCCGGCCAGGGCTGGTACGACAACGTCCAGTATCGGTTCCTGGCGCCTTCGGGCGTACCGAGCCACTGGTCCCGCCTCGTGGACGCGCCGATCGCCGGGATCATCCTGGCGCTGACGCCGCTGGCAGGTCGCGCCATCGCCGAGGGGCTCACGGCCGCGCTCTGGCCCCTGCTGCTGTTCGGCGTCTACGGTTGGGTCCTCTATCGCGGCCTCCGGCACAGCTTCGGCAGCCGGCCCGCGATCCTGGCACTGATTGCGGCGACCCAGACCTATGGGGTCACCATCCAGTTCCAGGCGGGCCGGGTCGACCACCACAATCTCCAGATCCTCGCGCTCCTGGGCCTCGCCTTCTGCATGATCGGCGGCGGCGTCCGGAGAGGCCTGATCGGCGGCCTCCTGGCTGCCGTTTCGCTGGCGGTCGGTCTCGAAGGTCTGCCCTTCGTCGCGCTGGCCGCGCTCTATCTCGTCGGCGACTGGTGCCTTCGCGGACGGCCCGCTCTGCCGCTGCTCGCGGGTTTCGGCATCGGGCTCGGGGCGGCGGCGCCCATCCTGTTCGCCGTGCAGACCGCGCCTGACTTCTGGGCAACGTCGCGGTGCGACGCGCTCTCCCTCCCGTGGCTGTGGCTGGCTGTCGGCGGGTTCGCCTTCGCCGTCGGCGCCGTGGCCGCGGGTCGCCGTCTGGAGACGGTCGGCGCGCGCGCGGCCCTCACCGGGATCACCGGCACCCTCTTGATTGTCGGGTTCGCCGCCGCTTTCCCGACCTGCCTCGCCGGCCCCTTCCCCGACATGCCGCCCCTCGTGCGTGGTCATTGGCTGCTCACGGTCAACGAGATGGCACCGTTGGCGAAGTTCGTGGCGCAGGGGCAGTGGGAAGCCCTGGTATTCTACCCGGTGCTGCTGCTGGCGAGCCTCACGGCGGCCTGGATGGCGTGGCGCGGGCCTGAGCGCCGGGCGTGGTCGGTGATGGCGCTGTTCCTCTGGCCGGGCCTGATCCTCGGCCTCGTCCAGTTCCGCGGCCTCTACATCGCCTCCGGCTTCGTGCCGCTGGTGGCCGGTATCGTGCTGGATCGCGCCTTGTCGGTCGCCGCCCTGCCGGGGGCCGGATTCCGGCGCTGGGGCCTTGCCCTCCTCGGCGCCGGGCTGGTGAGCAGCCTCTGGATGGTTCCGGCGATCGTGGCCGAGGCCTGCGCGCCCGACCTGCGCACCGCGCCCGACCCGGCCCAGGCCGCCGCCTGCCTCGGCGATCCCGCCGTTCGGCCCCTGGCGGGACTGGCCGAGGGCACCGTGCTGGCGCCGATCTTCCTGGGTCCATCGATCCTGCTGCGCACGCCGCACCGAATCGTCGCTGCGCCCTACCACCGGGCCATCCCGGGCCTCACCGCGGCCATCGAGGGCCTCGGCGGCGCGGAGGCCGACCTGAACCGGGTGCTGGGCGCCTTCCCAGTCGACTACCTCGTCACCTGCCCGGCGCGGCCGGCCGACAACCTTCAGGCCGAGACGGCATTCGTGACTAGGCTCATGCGCGGCGCGGTCCGCAGCGACCGGCTGGTACCGCTCGACCTGCCCGGTCCGCTGAAGGCCTGGCGGGTGGTGCGCTGAGGATCAGAGCAGGCGACGGTCGAGGCGGATGATCCGGCAGGGATCGCCCGCGGCGGCCGCCGGCGCCTGCGGCTCGCGGATCAGCAGGGCCTCGGTGCGGCCGAGCACCGCGAGCATCGAGGAATCCTGCCGCTGCTCGGGCGTCGCCACCGGCAGCCGGCCCGGCGCGGAATCGAGGCGCGCCCGCATGTAGTCGGCCCGGCCGTCGTTGGCCGGGAGGTCGCGGCCGAGCGTGGCCGGCTCGCTGCGGTCGGCGCCGGCCTGCGGATCGCCGAGGAGGGCGCGGATGGCCGGGACCACGAAGAGCAGGCCGCAGACGATGGACGAGACCGGATTGCCCGGCAATCCGATCACCAGCATGTCGCCGAGCCGGCCGTGCATCAGGGGCTTGCCCGGCCGAAGGGCGACACGCCAGAATCCCAGGTCGAGCCCCTCCCGGGCGAGCGCGGCCTGGACCAGATCGTGATCGCCGACGGAGGCCCCGCCCAGGGTGATGAGCAGGTCGGCCCGTGCGGCACGGGCGCGCCGGAACGCGTCGGCCAGCGCGCCGTGATCGTCGGCGGCGATGCCGAGATCGATCAGGTCGGCCCCCGCCTCCGCGGCGAGGGCGCCGAGCGCGAGGCTGTTCGAGGCGAAGATCTGGTCCCAGGCCGGTTCGGCGCCGGGTTCCACCAGCTCGTCGCCGGTGGCCAGGATCGCCACGCGCGGCCTGCGCCGTACGGGCAGCCGCGGGTGCCCGGCTGCGGCCGCCAGGGCCAAGCGCCGGGCATCGAGGCTCATGCCGGCCGCGATCAGGGTGTCGCCCGCGGCGAAATCGAGCCCGGCGCGGCGGATGAACCGGTTCGGCTCCGCCGGCTCCACGACGCGGACCGCGCCGTCCGCGGCAACCGCATCCTCCTGGATCAGGATCGCGTCCGCGCCGTCCGGTACCGGCGCCCCCGTGAAGATCCGCACCGTCTCGCCGGCGCTGATGCGCCCGGTGTAACCGTGTCCGGCCGCGCTGGTGCCGATCAGCCGCAGGGCCGCTCCCGCCGTGGCGGCATCGGCGCTGCGCACGGCATAGCCGTCCATGGCGGAGGCCGGGAACGGCGGCTGCGTCCGGGTTGCCGCGATGTCGGCGGCCAGTGTCCGGCCGGCGGCCTGCGCCAGGGGCACGGTCTCGGGCTCGACCGGGCCTCTGACGCTCGCCAGGATCCGTGCCAGCGCCTCGGCGACCGAAATCAGGCCGCTCATTCCGCCGGTGCTCGATAGGAGCCCGAGCGGCCCCCGTCCTTGGCGGTGAGCCGGATGCCCTCGATCCGCATGCCGCGATCGACGGCCTTCACCATGTCGTAGACCGTCAGGCAGGCGACCGAGACGGCGGTGAGGGCCTCCATCTCGACCCCGGTCGGCCCCTGCACCCGAACCTCGGCGGCGATGCGCAGGCCGGGCAGCGCGTCATCGGGCTCGCACTCCACCCGCACCTTCGACAACAGCAGCGGATGGCAGAGGGGAATCAGCTCGTGCGTGCGCTTCGCGGCCATGATCCCGGCGAGGCGGGCCGTGCCGATCACGTCGCCCTTCTTGGCGTCACCCTCGCGGATGAGCGCCAGGGTCGCGGGCTGCATCACGATCTGGCCCTCCGCCCGGGCGGTCCGGTCGGTAGCCGGCTTGTCGGTGACATCGACCATGTTGGCCGCACCGCTCGTGTCGAGATGGGTCAGCGTCGAGCCCGGCCGCATCGCTCAGGCCTTCTTCCGCGGCTTGCCGCCCTTGGCTTCGGCGTCGCCGAACAGCAGGGCACGGGCCGCCTCCGCGACGTCCGGCTGGCGCATCAGGCTCTCCCCGACCAGCACCACCCCGAGGCCGTTCTGCCGGAGACGGACAACGTCGGCATGGTCGCCGATGCCGCTCTCCGCCACGGCGATGCGGTCGGCCGGGATTCCGGGCGCGAGGCGGATCGCAGTCTCGAACGAGACGTCGAACGTCTTGAGGTTGCGGTTGTTGATGCCGATCAGCGCCGTGCCGAGGGGAATGGCCCGCGCCAGCTCGGCATCGTCGTGCACCTCGACGAGGACGTCCATCCCGAGCAGGTGAGCCGTCTCCACGAGGGCGACGGCCTCGTCGTCGTCGAGGCAGGCCATGATGACCAGGATACAGTCGGCGCCCCAGGCCCGGGCCTCGTAGACCTGATAGGGCTCGAACAGGAAGTCTTTGCGCAGGACCGGCAAGCCGCACGCCGCCCGGGCCGCGGTCAGGTATTCCGGCCGGCCCTGGAAGGAGGGCTCGTCGGTGAGCACCGACAGGCAGGTCGCGCCACCGGCTTCGTAGGCAAGGGCAAGGCGGGCCGGATCGAAGTCGGCGCGGATCAGGCCCTTCGAGGGCGACGCCTTCTTCACCTCGGCGATCAGCGCCGGACGATCCTCGGCGAGGTGGGCGCGGATCGCCGCCGCGAAGCCGCGGACGGGCTCGGCCTGGGCGACCCGGCGTTCGAGCTTGGCGAGCGGCACGCGCAGCTTCGCCTCGGCGATCTCGCGGCGCTTGTAGGCCTCGATCCGGGCGAGGACGTTCGGGCGCTCGGGGGGCACCGCGGAGGCGGCGTCCTGCGTCGCCTCGTGCGTCAGCGAAGTCATCGGCCCTCCTGCCCGTTGGAGTGGTCGTTCGAGGCCCGGACAAGGCGTGCGAGCGTCGCCCGCGCTGCCCCGGAATCGATCGCATCCTGCGCCTGCGCGAGACCGTCCGCCAGGGCCGGTGCGGCCCCCGCGACCACGAGTGCCGCGGCCGCATTCAGAACCGCGATGTCCCGGTAGGCGTTGCGTGCCCCCGACAGGACCTCGTCCAGGGCCCGCGCATTGTCCGCGGGATCGCCGCCGCGTAGGTCTTCGGGCGCGTGCAGGGCCAACCCGAGTTCCCGCGGATCGATGGTGAAGCGCGAGATCCGACCCGCGTCCAGGGCGACCACCCGCGTCGGCCCCGTGACGGTGATCTCGTCGAGACCGTCGGACCCGTGGACGGTCCAGACCCGGCGGCTGCCGAGTTCCGCGAGGACGCGCGTGAGCGGCTCGGCCAGCGCCTCCTGGGCGACGCCGAACAGCTGGTACCCGACCCCGGCCGGATTGCTGAGCGGACCCAGCAGGTTGAAGATCGTCCGCACGGGCAGCTCCGAGCGGACGGCGGCCACGTGGCGCATCGCCGGGTGATGCGCCTGCGCGAACAGGAAGCAGAGGCCCGCCTCGGCGAGACAGCGCGCCTGTCCGGCGGCGTCGAGGCCGAGCCGCACGCCGAGGGCCGCCAGCACGTCGGCGGCACCGGAGCGCGAGGTCGCGGCGCGGTTGCCGTGCTTGGCTACGGGAACTCCCGCAGGCGGCGACCACGATCGCGGCCAACGTCGAGACGTTCACGCTGCCGGAGTGATCGCCGCCGGTCCCGACGACGTCGATCGCCCCGGCCGGTGCATCGACACGGGTCATGCGGGCGCGCATGGCCTCGGCGGCACCGACGATCTCCTCGACGGTTTCGCCGCGCACCTTCAGGGCGGTCAGGAAGGCGCCGGCCTGGACCGGCGTCACCTCGCCCGACAACAGGTCGTCGAAGGCGGCGCGGGCCTCGGCACGGTCGAGGGCGAGGCCCCCGGCGACCTTCGCGAGATGGGGTCTGAAACTGTCCATGGGTTCTGACGGAGGGCCGCCCCGGCCTCCCGGCGTCAATGCACGTCGGGCCGCGTCCTGTCACGCCCCACGTTCCACGCGGCGGCGAGGTCTAGGAAGTTCTTGACGATCTCCGTGCCGTGTTGCGACCGGATGCTCTCCGGATGGAACTGGACGCCGTGGAGCGGGCGCTCGGCATGCTCGAGGCCCATGATCAGCCCGTCAGCCTCGGCCGTGACCCGCAGCGACGCCGGGCAGGTCGCGCGATCGACGACGAGGGAATGGTAGCGCGTCGCCTCGAAGCTGTCGTTGAGGCCGCGGAACAGGCCTCTGGCGCCGTGGCGGATTGTCGAGACCTTGCCGTGCAGGGGCAGCGGCGCCCGCACCACGTCGCCCCCGAACGCCTGCCCGATCGCCTGCAGTCCGAGGCACACGCCGAAGATCGGGAATTCCTCGGACAGGTCGCGGACCACGTCGAGGCAGATCCCCGCCTCGTTCGGTGTGCAGGGTCCGGGCGACAGCACGATCGCATCCGGCGCCTTCGCGCGGATCTCGGGGATCGTGAGGGCGTCGTTGCGCGCGACCTCGATCGCGCCGCAGAGCGGGCCGATCAGATGGACGAGATTCCAGGTGAAGGAATCGTAATTGTCGATGACGAGGACGTTGGACATCACGGCGGCACGCTCGGACATGCAGGCGATGTGACCGCTCGCGGCGAAGCGGTCAACCGGGTGCGCCGTCGGGCCAAGAATCCGGGCCATGAAACCGGGCCATGAAACCAGGCCGCGATCACCGGACCGGATCGGCGCCCCCGATCGCGGATGAACGCGCTACTGTCCCCGCTTGGCCTGCGCGGCGAAGCGCACCGCCTCCTCGGCGGCGCGGAACAGCGCCTTCGCCTTGTTCACGCATTCCTGCTGCTCGGAGGCCGGGTCGGAGTCGTAGACGATCCCCGCGCCGGCCTGGACGTGCATCTGCCCGTCCTTCACCACGGCGGTGCGCAGGACGATGCAGGTATCCATCTCGCCGCGCGCGCCGAAATAGCCGATGCAGCCGGCATACGGCCCACGCTTCTCCCGCTCCAGCTCGTCGATGATCTCCATGGCCCGCACCTTCGAGCCCCGGAGACCGTCCCGGCCGGGAAGCCGGCCGCCAGCGCGTCGAGGGGATCGTGGCGCGGGTCGAGGTCGCCCTCGACGTTCGACACGATGTGCATGACGTGGCTGTAGCGCTCGATGAAGAACGAGTCCGTCACCCGCACGCTGCCGATCCGCGAGACACGGCCGGCATCGTTGCGGCCGAGGTCGAGCAGCATCAGATGCTCGGCCCGCTCCTTCGGATCGGCGAGGAGTTCGTCGGCCAGGGCGGCGTCCTCGGTCGGGGTGGCGCCGCGGCGGCGGGTCCCGGCGATGGGTCGGACCGTCACGGTGCCCTCCCGCACCCGCACGAGGATCTCCGGCGAGGAACAGACGATCTGGAAGGCCTCGAAATCAAGATAGCAGAGGAACGGCGCCGGATTCGTGCGCCGGAGCGAGCGGTACAGGCTGAAGGCCGGCAGCGTGAACGGCGCCGAGAAGCGCTGGGACAGCACCACCTGGAAAACGTCGCCCGCGACGATGTACTCCTTGGCGCGCGCCACCATGGCGAAGAAATCGTCCGGCGGCGTGTTCGAGACCGGCTCGGGATGGGCGACTGCGGCCAGGTCGACCCGCGCCTCGATCGGGAGGGGTCCTTCCAGGGCGGCCGCGACGCGGTCGAGGCGCTGGAGCGCGTCCTCGTAGGCCGCCCGGGCCGCGACGCCGTCCGCGGGCCGCACCGGCGAGACGACGGTGATCAGGTCTCGGATCGAGTCGAAGACGACCATGACCCGCGGGCGCATCAGGATCGCGTCCGGAACGCCGAGGGGATCCGGGTTCGGCTCCGGCAACCGCTCCATGGCGCGGACCATGTCGTAGCCGAGATACCCGAACAGGCCGGCCGCCATCGGCGGCAGGTCCTGATCGTCCGCGTCCCCGATCGCGCTCTCGGCGATCAGCGCCCGCAGGCTCGCCAGCGGCGCCCGGTCGTCGGGCTCGAACGCCGTGAGATCGGCGCCGCGGGCGATCGCCGGCGCGCCGTCCCGGCAGCGCCAGATCAGGTCCGGGTCGAGGCCGATCATCGAGTAGCGGCCGCGGACGGCGCCGCCCTCGACCGATTCGAGCAGGAAGGCCGGCCCGCGATGCCCGGCGCGCAACTTGAGAAACGCCGCCACCGGCGTCTCGAGGTCGGCGACGAGGCTCACGGCGACGAGGCTCGGCCCTCCGGCCTCGTAACGCGCTGCGAAGGCCGCGAATTCGGGCTCCCCGGCCATGCCTCAGTACTCGCCGCCGATGGCGCGGCGCAGGGCCGTCGGGTCGACCTTCACCC
The DNA here is from genome assembly GCA_050632685.1 of Methylobacterium phyllosphaerae. GTDB lineage: Bacteria > Pseudomonadota > Alphaproteobacteria > Rhizobiales > Beijerinckiaceae > Methylobacterium > Methylobacterium phyllosphaerae_A. The sequence continues at coordinate 2,425,027 of JBOEFT010000001.1, read as the reverse complement.
CGGCGTTCTTCTGGACCTCGCCGATGTACTGGGACAACACGTCGTCGGCGAGGGCAGCCTGGAAGTTCTGAGTGATCTGCTTGTCGCTCGGGCTGTCGGCCACGAAGGCCGGCACCGTCGCGGTCGTGACCTTGAAGATCGCGCGCGAATCGCCGGCCGCCGCCGTACCGGCCTTGCCCACCGGTGTCGCGAAGATCAGGTTCACGTCGTCCGCGCTCAGCATGTCCCGGGCCTGGTTGCGCGACAGGTTCTCCGCCTCCTGCAGGTTGACGCCGACCTCCTGGGCCGCGGCCTCCAGGGTCTCGCCCTTGTTGATCTTCTCCACCAGTTCGCGCCCCTTGGCCTGCAGGCGCTTGGAAATCTCCGCGGCGGTCCAGCCGGCCTTGGCGCCGTCCTTGACCTCATCGAGCGGCTTGTCGTGGGCGGCGTCGATCCCGGTGACGTCGTACCAGACGTAACCGCCGGTCTTGGTCCGCAGGGGCTCGTTGTCGCCGCCGATCTCGGCGCGGAACAGGGCCGGCAGGGTGGTGTCCGGATCAGGGATGTCGGTGACCCGCTGCCCGTCCGGTCCCTTGCCGTTCACGTCCACGGCCTTGACGGTGACGACCTTCAGCCCGCGCTCCACCGCGATGTCGGCGAGGGGCTTGGCGCCGGCCCGCTGATCCTCGATCGCATCGCGGGTGGTCTCCATGGCGTCGCGGGCTCGGGCGAGGGCAAGGCCCTTGCGGATCTCGCCCTCGACCGCCTCGAACGGCTTCACCGTGCCGGGCTCGATCTTGGTCACCCGCAGCAGCACCGTCCCGAATCGACCCTGGACCGGCTGGCTCACGCCGTTCTCCGGCAGCGCGAAGGCGGCATCGGCCACGGCCTTGTCGAACAGCTCGCTCTTGGTCAGCGTGCCGAGGGTCAGGTCCTTGTCGTCGGTGCCGCGCTCCGCCGCCACGGCGTCGAAGGTCTTCGAACCGTCCGTGATCGCCTTGCGGGCCGCCTCGGCGGCGGCGGCGTCGGGGAACACGATCTGCTGGATGGTGCGCTTCTCCGGCGCGCCGTATCGATCCTTGTTGAGGGCGTAGGCCGCGCGGGCGTCGGCGTCGGTGATCGCCTCCGGCTTGGCCAACGCCTCCGGCTCGACCACGAGCAGGTTCGCCGCACGGAACTCGGGCGCCCGGAAACCGGACCTGTTGGCGTCGTACCAGGTCTTCAGCTCGTCGTCGGTGGGGTCCGGAATCTGGCCGGCCGTCGAGGGGGTCAGCATGAGGTAGGACACCGCGCGGCGCTCGGTCGTGTAGCGGTGGACGGCCTCGCGCAGCGCCACCGGGACGTGCAGGTCGGAGGACACGGCCTCGGCCAGCTGGAGCCGGGCGATGACGGAGCGCTGCTCGCGCACGAACATCCCCTCGTTCAGGCCCGCCCGCTGCAGGGTCTGATAGAAGAGCTGGGGCTCAAACTGGCCCTGCTGGTTCTGGAAGCTCTTCTCCTCGTGGATCGCCTTGATCACCGCGGAATCCGGGACCGCCAGGCCCAGATCGTGGGTCTTCTGGTCGAGGGCGGCCTCGGTGATCAGCTGGGACATCACCTGCCGGTCGAGGCCGAGCATCCGCGCCTGATCGGGCGTGATCGCACGCTTGAGCTGCGTCTGATAGCGCTGCAGCTGGTTCTGGTAGGCCTGCCGGACCTGCTCGGCGGTGATCGGGGTCTTGCCGACGGTGGCGACTTGGTTGCTCGCGCCGCCGCGGAAGAACTCCTCGACGCCGAAGATCCCGACGCCAGCGATCAGCAGCGTGAAGATGATCGTCAAGACGATCTTGCCGAGCCAGTGCTGGCTGGCGTTGCGGATGCCCTGAAGCATGGTCTGTGATCGAGTACCTTCGGCAGCCGTCCCGTCGCCGGGGCGGCGCTGTTCCTGAGAGCCGACCGCGATAGACCATTCGCGTCCACAGGCAAAGGCTCGGCGGCTCCGGCCCGTTTGCACGCCCAATCTCGCTCTGGTAGGCCCCGGCAACTTCGGAACAGGCCGCGGCGGAGCGAGGACAGGCATGACGCAGTCGGGGCGGAGACCGCTGATCGCCGGCAACTGGAAGATGAACGGCACGCGGGCCTCGATCCAGGTGGTCGAGGCGATTCGCGACGGGCTGTCTCCGGATCTCGCATCACGGATCGACGTGCTGATCTGCCCGCCCGCGACGCTGATCAGTTCCTGCGTCGCGGCGGCGGCCGGCTCTCCGATCGCGATCGGCGGCCAGAACCTGCACGCCCGCCCGAGCGGCGCCTTCACGGGCTCGATCTCGGCCGAGATGCTCGCCGATCTGGGGTCGCAATACGTGATCGTCGGCCATTCCGAGCGCCGCGCCTACCACCACGAGACCGATGACGGCGTCCACGCCAAGGCGCTCGGCGCCCGCCGCGCGGGCCTGTGCGGCATCATCTGCGTCGGCGAGACCATCGAGGAGCGCGAGCAGGGGCGCGCTCTGGATATCGTCCGCGCTCAGCTCGCCATCGGCCTGCCGAAGGGCGCCACGGCCGCCGACACGGTGATCGCCTACGAACCCGTGTGGGCGATCGGCTCGGGCCGGACCCCGACGCCCCGCGACATCGCCGAGGTCCACGCCTCGCTGCGGGAGATGCTCGACAAGCTCGTGGGCGAGGAGGCGCAGAAGATCCGCATCCTCTACGGCGGCTCGGTGAAGCCCGGGAACGCGCGCGAGCTCCTGTCGGTGGACAACGTCGACGGCGCGCTCGTCGGCGGTGCGAGCCTCGTGGCCGAGGACTTCCTGGGGATCTGCGCCGCCTACCGGTGAGCGTCGATCCGGGACGTCGCGCCCTTCGGAAGCGCGTCCCGATCGAGTGTCCGGACGCTCAGATCTTGAAGGCCTGTCGTGCCAGGAGCCGCCAGCGCCCGCCGTCCCGGTGCCAGACCTGCATCACGCCGATATGCACCGGCGCCGACTTGCCGTTGGTGACGGCCTCCCCGGTGAAGACATGCCGGGCGATGGCGTCGTCCCCGACGACGGAGACGGACCGGTCGGACAGGGTGATGCTCGGGAACGTCGCGCGCTTGGTGGCGAGGGGCTCGATGAACGCCGCCTTGTTCTGGACCACGCCGCTGGAATGACCGTAGCTCAGGCCGTCATGGGTGAGCGAATCGAGCGCCGCGCCGTCACCGGAGAGCAGGGCCTTGGTCAGCGCGTCGACGGCGGCCTCGACGGCGTCGCCATCCGGATTGGCGGCGAGGCCCGGATACGCCCGCAACAGGACGGGTGCGACGAGGGCGACGGCAAGGGTGGCGGCAAGCGCCGAACGGCGTGACACGGACATGAGGCCTCCCGGAACGGGGCGGCACGTTCGATCGGCCGCCCTCGGCCGCCGAGAGAGCACGGCGTGCGTCCGATGGCGAGGCCCGCGCCCGACAGCGCGCCGCCGGCGTCAGGTTGGCGGCGGCGGGCGGGTGGTGTATGGCCCTGGCGGAATTCAGGCCGACCGATCCGCGGGTCGCCGACGCCGCCCCTCTCGCGGGGGCCGTGCCGGCGGCTTTCGGGCTTCGGCCGCTGGGCGCCCGCCTTCCGGTCATCACCCCGGCGCGCGGCGCGGAAGTAGATCTCGGAACACCGATGCAGACCGTCCTGATCGTCGTCCACCTCATCATCGTGCTCGCGCTGATCGGCGTCGTGCTGCTCCAGCGCTCCGAGGGCGGGCTCGGGCTCGGCGGCGGCGGAAGTGGCGGCGTGGCCGGCTTCATGACCGGTCGGGGCCAGGCCAACGCCCTGACGCGGGCGACCGCGATCCTGGCGGCACTGTTCTTCACCACAAGCCTGGTGCTCGCCATCCTGTCGCATCGATCGCAGGCGCCGAAGTCGATCCTCGATAGCGGCGCGCCGCAGACGTCGGGCCAGCCCGCCAAGCAGCCGACCGGCGCCGACAACCTGCTCGACACCCTGCGCCAGCAGCAGGACCGGGCGCCGGCCACGGCACCGGCCCAGCCGGCCGCTCCCGCCCAGCCGGCGGTTCCGGACGCGCCGCAGTCGCGCTGACGGCGTGCGCCGGTCGCGGCGCAGCGTCTCACCCTCGCCCAGCCGGACCGGCGCCCCGCCGGTCCGCGCCATGCATTCCGTGATCCCCAGCCCATGCACGGGCCGGGGCCTCCGTCGTTTGGCAAACGCCAGCAGCTTCTTTATGGACCGAGGCCCATGACGCGGTACGTTTTCATCACCGGCGGCGTGGTCTCCTCCCTCGGCAAGGGTCTCGCCTCGGCGGCCCTCGCGGCGGTGCTCCAGGCCCGGGGCTATCGGGTTCGGATGCGCAAGCTCGACCCGTATCTGAACGTCGATCCGGGCACGATGAGCCCGACCCAGCACGGCGAGGTCTTCGTCACCGACGACGGCGCCGAGACCGATCTGGACCTCGGCCATTACGAGCGGTTCACCGGCGTGCCGGCGAGCCGGGCCGACAACATCACCACGGGCCGGATCTACCAGGACATCATCGCCAAGGAGCGCCGGGGCGACTATCTCGGCGCCACGATCCAGGTGATCCCGCACGTCACCAACGCCATCAAGGACTTCGTTCTCGACGGCAACGACGCGTTCGATTTCGTGCTCGTCGAGATCGGCGGCACGGTGGGCGATATCGAGGGATTGCCGTTCTTCGAGGCGATTCGCCAGCTCGGCCAGGAACTGCCCCGCGGCACCTGCTGCTACGTGCACCTGACGCTGCTGCCCTACATCCCGTCCGCGGGCGAACTGAAGACCAAGCCGACGCAGCATTCCGTGAAGGAGCTGCGCTCCATCGGCATCCAGCCCGACATCCTCCTCTGCCGCTGCGACCGCGACATCCCGGTCGACGAGCGCCGCAAGCTCGCGCTGTTCTGCAACGTCCGCGAGACCGCGGTGATCGAGGCCCGGGACGTGGCCTCGATCTACGAGGTGCCCCTGTCCTACCGGAAGGCCGGCCTCGACCGGGAGGTGCTCGGCCATTTCGGGCTGGAGCACGGCGAGGAGCCGGATCTCGTCCGCTGGCAGACGATCTCCGAGCGCGTGCGCAACCCCGAGGGCGAGGTCTCCATCGCGATCGTGGGCAAGTACACGGGCCTCAAGGACGCCTACAAGTCGCTGACCGAGGCGCTGACCCACGGGGGCATCAGCCATCGGGTGAAGGTCAACCTCGAGTGGATCGAGGCCGAGGTGTTCGAGCGCGAGGACCCCGCGCCGTTCCTGGAGGGCCTGAATGGCATCCTGGTGCCGGGCGGGTTCGGCCAGCGCGGCGCCGAGGGCAAGATCCGCGCGGCCCGCTACGCCCGCGAGAAGCGGATCCCCTATCTCGGGATCTGCTTCGGCATGCAGATGGCCGTCATCGAGGCCGCCCGCTCCCTCGCCGGGATGCCGGATGCGAACTCCACCGAGTTCGGCGAGACATCAGAGCCGGTGGTCGGCCTGCTCACCGAATGGCTGCGCGGCAACGAGCTGGAGCGGCGGGCCGCGGCGGGCGATCTCGGCGGGACCATGCGGCTCGGCGCCTACGAGGCCAAGCTCGACCCCGATTCGAAGATCGCCCGGATCTACGGGTCGGAGACCATCTCGGAGCGTCACCGCCACCGCTACGAGGTCAACATGGCCTATCGGGAGCGGCTCGAGGCCAGGGGCCTGCGCTTCTCCGGCGTCTCGCCCGACGGGCTCCTGCCCGAGACGGTGGAGCATGTCGGGCACCCGTGGTTCATCGGCGTGCAGTTCCATCCGGAGCTGAAGTCGCGCCCCTTCGAGCCGCATCCCCTGTTCAAGGGTTTCGTCGGCGCGGCGATCGAGCAGAGCCGGCTGGTCTGAGCCGCGGCGGCGCGCCGCTGCTCGCCCGGCCGCCCGGAGACCTATATCCTCGGGACCGTGACCGAGATTCTCTTCTACCACATGCAGCGGCAGCCCCTGGAAAAGGTGCTGCCCAACCTCGTCGAGCGCTCCCGCGAGCGTGGTTGGCAGGCCGCGATCCAGGCGGCGAGCGAAGAGCGTCTGCAGGCGCTCGACGACCACCTCTGGACCTACACCGACGAGAGCTTCCTGCCGCACGGCACCGACCGCGAGCCCGATGCGGCGAGCCAGCCGGTGGTGCTGACCCTCCGGGACGTGAACCCCAACGCGGCCTCGATCCGCTTCCTGGTCGAGGGCGCCGACCTGCCGCCGGATGCCGGTGCCTACGAGCGGATCTGCATCCTGTTCGACGGGACCGACCAGGACGCCCTGCTGCGCGCCCGCGAGCAGTGGAAGCAGGCCAAGGAGGCCGGTCACGCGGTCGCCTATTGGCAGCAGGACGAGTCCGGACGCTGGAACAAGAAGGCGTGATGGTGACCCTCAGCAGACCTCTCGCGCACGTCGCGCTCGCCTTCGCCCTCACGGTCGCCGCGCCCGCGACGGCACCCGCGCAGGACGCGCCGGCGGGTCATCCCGCCACGGAGGCCAAGCCGGCGCCGCGCGGCCCGGAGGGCCGGCGCCTCCCGCCCGACTCGACGACGAAGCAGAGCGTCACGCTGCCGGACGGCAGGAGTCTCGACTTCACCGCCACGGCCGGCAGCCTGCCCCTCGTCGACGAAGGCGGGAAGCTGCAGGCCGAGATCGCCTACGTCGCCTACACGATGGCGCCGAAGGACGGCCAGCCGCGCCCCGTGACCTTCGCGGTCAACGGCGGCCCGGGGGCCTCGTCGGCCTATCTCAACGTCGGGGCGATCGGCCCGTGGCGTCTGCCCGTCGGCGGCGACAGCATCAGCCCGTCCCAGCCGGTGGCGCTGACACCCAACGACGGCACGTGGCTCGGCTTCACCGATCTGGTCTTCATCGATCCGGTCGGCACCGGCTACAGCCGGGCCGCTGACGGCAACAGCAAGGCCTACTGGTCGATCGAATCCGATGCCTCGACGCTCGCGGCGGCGATCGCCCGCTACCTGCGCGTGAACGATCGGATGGCGAGCCCGAAATTCTTCGTCGGCGAGAGCTATGGCGGGTTCCGGGGCCCGCTCATCACCGAGAAGTTGCAGGAGGAGGTCGGCGTCGGCCTCTCCGGCATGGTGCTGCTCTCGCCGGTTCTGGACTTCGGCTGGCTCGAGACGCCACGGGCCAATCCCTGGGGCTACGTGCTGAAGCTGCCCTCCCTGGCGGCCGGCGCCTTGGAACGGGCCGGCACGGTGCCGACGCCCGCCCTCCTGGGCGACGCGGAAACCTACGCGGCGGGCTCCTATCTGGCCGACCTGCTGAAGGGTCCGAGCGATGCGGCCGCCGTTGCGCGCATGACCGAGAAGGTCGCCCCCCTGGTCGGCCTGGATCCCGCAATTGTGCGTGCGCAGGCGGCGCGGCTCTCCACCCGGAGCGCCCAGCGTGAGATCGATCGCGCCGAGGGGCGTGTGACCAGCGCCTACGACACCGGCATCACCGGCTGGGATCCGAACCCGGACGCGGCGCAATCGAGCTTCGAGGATCCGCAGCTCACGGCGCTCCAGGCACCGCTGACCAGCGCCATGATCGAGCTTTACGGGCGTACGCTGAAATGGCCGGTGCCCAACATGCGATACGAACTGCTCAACGGTGCCGTGAATCGCGGCTGGAGTTGGGGTTCGGGTCGGCAGGCGCCGGAGGTTCTCTCGAACCTCAAGGGCGCCCTGGCGCTCGACGGCCATCTGCGCGTCCTGGTGGCGCACGGATTCACCGATCTGGTGACGCCGTATTTCGCCTCGAAACTCCTGCTGGCTCAGGTTCCCGCCTACGGTGCCGGCCGCGTGAACCTCGCGGTCTATCCCGGAGGCCACATGTTCTACACGCGTTCGGATTCCCGCGCGGCCTTCAAGGCCGACGTCGAACGGATGTACGCCGAGGCCCTGACGGTCCGCGATGCCGGCGCGACACGTCCCGCCGGTGCGCCGGCGGAGCAGCTCAGGAAGGCGCCGTGAGACGATGTATCCGGCCGGATCGCCGGCTGCACCCGGCCGGCCCGTGAGGACCCCGGCCCCGCTCAGGTCTCATCGAAGACGAGGGCGTCGGCCGGGTCATCGATCATGGTCCGGTCCCCCCGCGCCGTTATGCCCGTCGCCGGGGTCCATGGAGCGCCCCGCACGGTCCCGCACCTCGACCGCTGTCCCGATGGCGGGGTTTGACTGGACGTCGCGAGGGCCAACGCAACGGGACACAGATTACCTGCTCGATCGAGCGAACCCCACCGGATTCGGATCCGATCCGATGCCGCTCCGTTGTGTCGTGGCTGGCATGCGTCTACAACGGCGACGTGACGGTGCCCCGGCGACGGGGTGAAAAGGGAATGCGGTGAGAGGTGCAAGCCTCAACTCCGTGGCTGCCCCCGCAACTGTGAGCGGCGAGCGCCTGCCAAGCGCCACCGGAGCGATCCGGGAAGGCGGCGGGCGCGCCGAGCCGCGAGCCAGGAGACCTGCCGTCACGACAGGATCCCGCATTGCCGCCGGTGGGGCGGCTGGAGACATTCGACGATGACCACCTCGACCCTCGCCCCCGTCGCCGCCGGCACCCGCTCCGCGGAGCGTCCGATTGCCGTGGCGCTCGCGGCCATGCTGGGCCTCGGCCTTCTGTTCATGGCGGGCTTCTCGCCGGCGATCGCGTTCCACAACGCGGCGCACGACTTCCGGCACACCCAGAACTTCCCCTGTCACTGACGCCATCGTCACAGGGATGATCATCCGGCTTCTGTCGGCGGCGCTGGCCGCCGGCTTCTTCGCGGCTGCCGTCGTGACGGGCCTCGAACTCACGCTGACGTCGCCGCTGATCGTGGCGGCCGAGCGCTACGAGCAGCAGGAACCGTCGCATCAGGCCGCGCAACCGCTGCCGATCGTCCTGGCGCATGCCGGGCACGACCACGCTGCGCCCGACGCGGCGCCGGAATGGCAGCCCGGACAGGGCCTGCCGCGGATGGCCTTCACGGCGCTCGCGACCCTCGTCGGCGGCGTCGGCTATGCCCTTCTCCTCGGCGCGGTGATGCTCGCCTGCGGCCGGGAGCCGACCCCGCAGGTCGGCCTCGCCTTCGCGGTGGCGGGCTTCGCCAGCGTCGCCCTGGCGCCGGGCCTCGGCCTGCCGCCGGAATTGCCCGGCAGCGCGGCCGCTCCGCTCGCCGCGCGGCAGGCCTGGTGGCTGATGACCGCGGCGGCGACGGGCATGGGCCTCTACCTGATCACCGTCCGCCGAGCGCTGATCGCGATCCTGGGCGGTCTCGTCCTGATCGTCGCCCCGCACGTCGTCGGCGCGCCCCAGGCGCCGGAGTCCGCGTCCGAGCTTCCCGCCGCCATGGCCGCGCAGTTCGCTGCCCGGTCCCTGGCGATCGGGTTCGTGTTCTGGATCCTGATCGGTTTGGGGCTCGGCTGGGCGTGGCAGGCGTTTTCGCGGGAGACGGCACGGGGGACGGCCCGTGCCTGAGACCGTGCTGTACGTCTGCACCACCTGCCGCCGGCCCGGCGATGATCCGGACGGCCCCCGCGCCGGGGCGCTCCTGCTGGAGGCGCTCCAAGCGCGGGGCGGCGCCCTGCCCGGCCTCCGGGTCGAGCCCGTGGAGTGCCTGTCCGTCTGCAAGCGGCCGTGCACCGTGGCGGTCGCCTCGGCGGACCGCTGGACCTACGTGTACGGCGACATGGATCCGGCTGCCTCGGCCGACACGATCCTCGCCGGGCTCGCGGCCTACGCGGAGACGCCGGACGGCCTGGTGCCCTGGCGCGCGCGGCCGGCCGCCTTCCGCACGGGCGTGATCGCCCGGATCCCGCCCTTTCCCCACCCTCGCCCGCGTCCCGCCGGCACCCTGGAGGCCGCGGAATGACCCTCGTGAACAAGATTCCTGCACCATCGTCACGGGCTTCCTCGGCGCCGGCAAGACCACCCTGGTCCGCCACGTCGTCGAGAACGCCAAGGGACGCCGCCTCGCCATCCTGGTGAACGAGTTCGGTGATGTCGGCTTCGACAAGTCCTTCCTGGCCGCCTGCGGGGTCGAGGGCTGCACCGAGGACGCCATCGTCGAGCTGCCGAACGGCTGCATCTGCTGCACGGTGGCGGACGATTTCGTGCCGGCGCTGGAGACCCTGCTGGGACGCACCGACCCGCCGGAACACATCCTGATCGAGACCTCCGGCCTCGCCCTGCCGAAGCCGCTGGTCCAGGCCTTCCAGTGGCCGGCGATCCGGTCCCGGGTCACCGTCGACGGCGTCGTCGCGGTGGTCGATGGCCCCGCGGTGGCCTCGGGCGCGTTCGCGGAGGACCCCGAGGCGCTGGCCGCCCAGCGCGCCGCGGACCAGTCGGTCGATCACGACAACCCGCTGGAGGAGGTGTTCGAGGACCAGCTCCTGTGCGCCGACCTCGTGGTGCTCAACAAGGCCGACCTGATCGACGCCGCGACCCGCGCCCGGGTCCGCGCCGAGGTCGAGGGCCATCTGCCCCGGGCCGTGAAGGTCGTCGAGACCGAGAACGGCGCCATCGATCCGCGGGTGCTGCTGGGCCTCGGTGCGGCCGCCGAGGACGACCTCGCCGCGCGCCCCTCCCATCACGGCGAGGGCGAGGATCACGACCACGACGACTTCGAGACCGTGGCGCTGCCGGTCCGTCCGGCGGTCACCGCCGGGGACCTCGCGGCCCGCGTCGAGAAGGCGGCCGAGATCGCCGGCGTCCTGCGCATCAAGGGCTTCGCGGAGGTCGAGGGCAAGGCCATGCGCCTGGTGGTGCAGGGCGTCGGCCGGCGCGTCGCCCACCATTTCGACCGGCCCTGGAAGGCCGGGGAAGCCCGCGACGGAAACCTCGTGGTGATCGGCCTGAAGGGCTTCGACCGTCACGCCGTCGCGGCGGCCCTCGCGGGATGAGTACGGCCGCGCGCGCCCGCTCGACCGGCGGCGTGCCCGTCCGCGCGGCCGCGCGCTAGGGGCCGGCGATGCATCTCGTCCGCATCGATACCGTCTCCCTCGACGAGGGTGAGGCGGCGGTAGATCTCGGGCAGGAGCCCGGCGATCTCGTGGTGCTGTCCTTTACCGACAGCGACCTCGCGGCGGTCGGGCAGGCTCACGCCGCGGAGCCCGGTCTGCCGAGCCTTCGGCTCGCCAAGCTCGCCAAGCTGCGGCACCCGCTGTCGGTCGATCTCTACGTCGAACGCGTGGTGGCCCGCGCCAAGGTCGTGGTGATCCGCTGTCTCGGCGGTCTGGATTACTGGCGCTACGGGATCGAGCGGTGTGCCGAGGCGGCGCGGGCGCACGGCGTCGTGCTGGCGGTCCTGCCGGGGGACGACCGGCCCGATCCGCGGCTCGCGACCTTCTCGACCGACCCCGACCTCGCCGGACAGCTCGACGCCTATTTCCGCGCCGGCGGACCCGACAACCTCCGGCGGATGCTCCGGACGCTGGCGGTCCGCTTGGGCGCCGAATTGGGCGCCGAAGGCGCGGTCGAGCCGCCGCAGCCGCTGCCGCGCGGTTTCGCCTGGTGCCCCGGCTGCGGCGTCCTCCCCTGGAGACGGCCGTCGCGGCGGCGGGAACGGCGATCCCGCTCACCGGATCGCGGACGCGGAGCGCGCCTCTCGTGCTCCTCCTGATCTATCGGTCCGCCGTGCTCGGCGGTGACACCGAGCCCTTCGCCGCGCTCGCGGCGGCCCTGCGCGCCCGCGGGATCGGGACGCTGCCGATGGCGGTGTCGAGCCTGAAGGAACCGGAAGCCGCCGCCGCGGTCGCCGAGGCCGTCCGGGCACGCAAGCCCGACCTTGTGATCGCGGCGACGGCCTTCTCGGCCCGGGAGGACGGCTTCGACTTCGTCCTCGACGGTGCCGATTGCCCGGTGCTCCAGGCCTTCACGGTGGGCGCATCGCGAGTGGCCTGGGAGGCCTCGGCCCGGGGTCTCGGCGCGGCCGATCTCGCCATGCAGGTCGCGCTTCCGGAATTCGACGGCCGGCTCTCGGGCTTTCCGATCTCGTTCAAGGAGGAGTGCCCGGAACTGGCCGGCTTCGCCCAGCGCCGGGCCGTACCCGACGCCGCCGGTATCGCCGCGCTGGCCGAGCGGGCCGCGGGATGGCTGCGCCTCGCCGCCCGTCCCCGGGGAGCGCGTCGCCTGGCCCTGGTCCTGTCCGATTACCCGGCCCGGGGCGGCCGGGCCGGCTTCGCGGTCGGCCTCGACACGCCCGAGAGCGTCCGGACGATCGCCGCCGATCTCGCCGCCGCGGGCTACGCGGCGGCCGGTCTGCCGGAACCGGGCCGGCTGATGGCCAACCTCACGGAGGGTCCAGCGAAATTCGACGTGCCGCTGTCCACGTACGGAGCGTGGTGGCGAACCCTGTCCGAGGAGACCCGCGCGGCGATCACGGGCACCTGGGGCGATCCGGAGTCCGATCCGTCCTGCATCGACGGCGCCTTCCGGTTCCGGATGGTGACCGGCACCGCCCCGCCGACGCGCGACTGCGGCGGCCTCGCGGTCTTCCTCCAGCCGGATCGCGGGCGCGATCCCGATCGCAAGACCGGCTACCACGACCTCGAACGGGCGCCGACCCACGCCTATCTCGCCTTCCATCTCGGGTTGCGGCAGCGGTTCGACGCCCTGATCCAGCTCGGCACGCACGGCACCACCGAATGGCTGCCCGGCAAGGCCGTGGCGCTCGGACCCGCCTGTTTTCCGACCCTGTGCGTCGGCGGCCTGCCGGTGATCTATCCCTTCATCGTCGACGATCCGGGCGAGGCCGCACCGCTCAAGCGCCGCCTCGGCGGCGTCGCGCTCGGCCACCTGACCCCGGACATCGCAGCCCACGCCCTGTCGCCGGAGGCCGCACGCCTGCGCGAGCTGGTGGAGGAGTATTCCGCCGCCAGCGTGCTCGATCCGCGCCGGGCCGACCTCATCGCCGGCGCGATCCTCGAGGAGGCCGCGGCGGCCGGTCTGCTCGGCGGCGCCGGCATCGTCGCCGACACGCCGATGGAGGAGGCGCTGACGCGGCTCGACGCCCATTTGTGCGACCTCGGCGAGACCTCCTTCCGCGACGGCCTTCACGTTTTCGCCCGCGCATCCGACGGGGCGCCCGACCCGGTGGCCGCGTGCGGCCTCCGAACGGGACGGCCTGCTCGCCGCCCTCGACGGGCGCTTCGTCCGGCCAGGCCCGTCCGGGTCCCCGTCCCGCGGGCGCGCCGACGTGCTTCCCACCGGACGCAACCTCGCCACCCTCGATCCGCGGGCGATCCCGAGCCGGGCGGCCGCGCTCCTCGGCGAGAAGGCCGCCGCCGCCGTCGTGACCCGCTACCTCCAGGACGAGGGCGCCTACCCGGCCCGGATCGTCATGGACCTCTGGGCGTCGCCGACCCTGCGCACCGGCGGGGAGGACGTGGCGCACGCCCTCGCCCTGATGGGCGTGCGGCCGGTCTGGGATCATGCCAGCACCCGCGTCACCGGCTTCGAGATCCTTCCCCTGGCGATGCTCGACCGGCCCCGGATCGACGTCACCGTGCGGATCTCGGGTGCGTTCCGCGACACCTTTCCCGAAACGCTCGCGCTGATCGACCGGGCCGCCCGCGCGGTGGCAGATCGGGACGAAGCCGACGACGAGAACCCGCTCGCGGCGGCGCGACGGCGGGGCGAGGCGTCGGCGAGGGTCTACGGGGCGGCACCGGGTCGCTTCGGCGCCGGCACCGCCCGCGCCGCCCTGGACGGTGGCTGGGAGGACCGGGCCGACCTCGGCCGGGCGTACCTCGCCGCGAGCACCCACGCCTACGGCGACCGCGAGGAACCGGACGCCGAGTTCGGCGCCCGGGTCGCGGCGGCCGACGCCTATCTGCACGCCTTCGACGTCGCGGAGCGCGACCTGTTCGACGGGGATGCCGCCGTCGACGCGATGGGCGGCTTCGCCGCCGCCGCGGCCCTGGAGGGGTCCAGGCCCGCGCTCTACAGCCTCGACGTGTCGCGCCCCGACCGGCCGAAGGCCCGCACCGCCCGGGAGGACGCGGCCCGCCTGATCCGCGCGCGCCTCGCCGATCCCCGGTGGATCGCCGCTCAGCTCCGGCACGGGTATCGAGGGGCGCAGGAGCTGGCCCAGGGGCTGGACGCGGTCTTCGTGCTGGCCGCTGCCAGCGACGCGGTGTCCGATGCCGGCTTCGAGACGCTCTACGCCGCCTGGATCGCCGATGCCGACGTGTTCGAGCGCCTGCGCGCCGCGAATCCCGCGGCCACCCGGGCGATCCTGGAGCGCTTCGATGCGGCCCGCGATCGCGGCCTCTGGCACAGCCGGCGCAACGCCCTGCCGGCCGACGCGCTGCTCCGGGAGGCCGCCGAATGAGCGCCGGCCCGTTCGGCTACCGCCGCGTCCTGCCCGAGGCGCCCGCCCGCCGGGGGTGGTGCCCCGGCCTCGCCCGCCCGATGCCCACGGGAGACGGGCTCCTGGCGCGGGTGCATCCGCCGCTCGGTATCCTCACGCTCGCCCAGGCCCGCGCCGTGGCCGAGGGCGCGGTGCGCTTCGGCAACGGCCACCTCGACCTCACCGCGCGGGCCAATCTTCAGGTCCGCGGCGTCACCGATGCGACCCGGACGGCCTTGGCCGGCCTGCTCGAGGAGGCGGGGCTCGGCGACGTGCGGTCCGATGGCGGCCCGCAGCGCGTGACGCTCACGAGCCCCACCGCCGGCCTCGATCCGGAGGCGGCGATCGACGTCCCGGCGCTGGCCGACGCCATCGAGACGGCGGCGCGCGGCATCCCCCGGCTGCCGCCCAAGACCCTGGTGGTCGTCGCGGGCCGACCCGGCGTTGCGCTGCCCGAGGCTGACCTCCTTGTGTCCGCCCGCGGCAGCGGGACGGTCACGATCGCGGCGACCTTCGCGTCGGGCGTTCGGGACCTCGTCACCGGCCCCGAAAGCGAGGCTGCGGATCGCGTGACGCGGCTGCTCGCTGCCTTCGCGTCTACGGGCCGGCGGCGGATGCGCGACCTCTCGGAGAACGAGCAGCGCCTTGTGATCGGAGCCCTGCCGGGCCTCGAGCCGCCTTGGCTGCCCGCACCGCCCCCGGCCCGGACGGCGATCGCGGCGCACGGGAGCGATGCGCCGTTCGCGCCCGTGGCCGGGCTGCATGCCGGCCTCGGCCTGGACATTCTTGTCGTGGATGCCCCGTTCGGCCGTTGCACAGCCGACGCCCTCACCCGCATCGCCGACGCCGCGGAGGCGCTCGGATCGGAGACGCTGCGGCTGTCGCCCAATCGCGGTTTCGTGCTGATCGCATCGTCGGTCGGGGTGGCCGCCGCGACGCTGGCGGACCTCGCCGACGCGTTCATCGTCGCGCCCACCGATCCGCGGCGGGCGATCGATGCCTGCACGGGCGCTCCAGGCTGCGCCTCCGGGTCGACTCCGACGCTGCCTGATGCGGCGCGCCTCGCGGAAGCCTTCGGCACCCTGGCGGAGCAGGGGCGATCCGCGCATGTCTCGGGTTGCGCCAAAGGCTGTGCGCGGCCGGGTCCGGCCGATCTCACCCTCGTCGGCCGGAACGGCCTGTACGGTGTGGTGGTCGGCGGCGGCCCAGGCGATGAGCCGGCGATGGACCTCCCTATCGAGGCCGTGCTGGAGCGGTTAGGAAGGGCCAACACCGTCGGGCTTGCCGCCGCCTTCGCGTCGGAAACCGCCCGGACGGCGTGCGGGAGGACCAGGAGACCGGCATGAGCGCGAGCCAGAACGCCCTGCGCCAGACAGGATCGGAGCCGGCCGTGGCCAGCGAGTCCCCGTCCCGCTACGACTACGTCCGCGACGGCAGCGCGATCTACGCGCGGTCCTTCGCGATGATCCGCGCCGAGGCGGATCTCGGTCGCTGGTCGGGCGCCGCCGAGCGGGTCGTCGTGCGGATGATCCACGCCTGCGGCATGACCGACCTGCCCACCGACGTGGAGATGTCGCCGGACTTCGCCGAAGCCGGCGTCGCGGCCCTGCAGGCCGGTGCGCCGATCCTGTGCGACGTCCGCATGGTCGCCGACGGCGTCACCCGGTCTCGGCTGCCGGCCGACAACAGGGTGATCTGCACGCTGGGCGATCCGCGTGTCCCCGATCTCTCGAGGAGCCTCGGCACGACCCGCTCCGCCGCCGCCATGGAGCTGTGGCGCGAGCACCTGCCGGGGAGCGTCGTGGCGGTGGGCAACGCGCCGACCGCCCTGTTCCGCCTGCTGGAGCTGCTCGACGCCGGCGTGGCACCGCCCGCCGCGGTGATCGGGATCCCGGTGGGCTTCGTGGGCGCCGCGGAATCGAAGGACGCGCTCGCCCGCGACGGGCGCGTGCCCTTCGTGGTCGTCCACGGCCGGCGCGGCGGCAGCGCCATGACGGCCGCCGCCGTCAACGCGCTGGCGAGCGAGGTCGAGTGATGGACGGGTTCGACCGCCTGGAAGGCCCGACCGAGGAATTGCCGGTGACGGCGGTGACCGGCACGCTCTACGGGGTCGGAATGGGTCCGGGCGATCCGGAGCTGCTGACCGTGAAGGCGCAGCGCATCCTGATGCGCGCGCCGGTGCTGGTGCATTTCTGCAAACGCGGCCGGCGCGGCAATGCCCGCACCATCGCCGACGCGATCCTGCGCGATCCGGACCGCGAGTTGGCCCTGGCCTATCCCTACACGACCGAGATCCATCCCGAGCATCCGGATTACGTCGCGGCGCTGGCCGGCTTCTACGACGACGCGGCCGGCCGGCTCGCGGATCATCTCGGCGCCGGGCGCGACGTGGCGATCCTGTCGGAGGGCGATCCGTTCTTCTACGGCTCGTTCATGCACCTGTGGCGCCGGCTGAAGGACCGCTTCCCCGTCGAGGTGATCCCGGGCGTGACCGGCATGTCCGGCTGCTGGACGCGGGCCGGCAAACCGATCACCTGGGGCGACGACGTGCTCACCGTCCTGCCGGCGACCCTGCCGCTCGCGGCGCTCATCGAGCGCCTGCGCGGGACCGACGCCGCCGTGGTGATGAAGCTCGGGCGCCATTTGCCCAAGGTGCGCGCCGCCTTGGCCGAGGCGGGCTGCTCGCGCGTGCGGTCTACGTGGAGCGCGGGACGATGGCCGGCGAGCGGGTCGTCATGCTGGCGGACAAGCCGGACGACGAGGCGCCCTACTTCTCCATGGTGCTCCTGCCCGGCGAGGGACGGCGGCCGTGAGCGGCAGCCTCACCGTCGTCGGCCTCGGCCCAGGCGATGCCGCGCTGCTGACCGGATCCGCATGCCGGGCGCTGGATGCGGCGGAGGACGTCGTCGGCTACTTCCCCTACGTGGCCCGCGTGCCCGAGCGCCCCGGGCTTGTCCGGCATGCGAGCGACAACCGCGTCGAGGTCGACCGGGCACGCCACGCCCTGCAGCTCGCCGCCGCGGGCCGGCGGGTCGCGGTGGTCTCCGGCGGCGATCCCGGCGTCTTCGCCATGGCGGCGGCGGTGTTCGAGGCGGTGGAGCACGGCGAGCCGGGATGGCGCGACCTTGCGATCACCGTGGAGCCCGGCATCACCGCGATGCTGGCGGCGGCGGCACGGCTCGGGGCGCCGCTCGGCGGCGACTTCTGTGCGCTGTCCCTGTCGGACAACCTCAAGCCCTGGCCGGTGGTGACCGCCCGGTTGGAGGCCGTGCTGCGCGCCGATCTGGTGATCGCGCTCTACAACCCGATTTCCACCGCCCGGCCCTGGCAGCTCGGGGCCGCGCTGGACATCGCGGCCGGGATCCGGGCACCCGAGACGCCGGTGATGTTTGCCCGCGCCATCAGCCGGCCGGACGAGGCCATCCGGATCGCGCCCTCGCCGAGGCGCGCGACGTGCCCGCCGACATGGCGACGATGGTGATTCTGGGCGCCTCGACGACGCGACTCATCCCCCGCGCGGGCCGGCCGCCCCTCGTCTACACGGCGCGCAAGGTCGAGGGACCGGCGTGATCGTCGGTGTCCAGCCAGCGGAGCACCCCGGCGGCATCGGCGACGCTCGGCACGTCGGGCTTGCGCGGCCGGCGCACCATTACCACGGGAATCCCGAGGGCACGGGCCGCCGCGATCTTACCGTAGGTCGCCTCGCCGCCGGCATTCTTGCTGACGAGGATCTCGGTGCGGCTGGCGCGCATCAGCGCGATCTCGGCGGCCTCGTCGAAGGGGCCGCGGGCCTCGAGAGTGGTGAGATGCGGCACCGGAAGCATGTCGCCGAGCGGCTCGACGCTGCGCGCGAGATAGGCGTGCTGTGGCGCCGCACCGAACGCGCCGGCCTCCTGGCGGCCGATCGTCAGGAACACGCGCCGCGGCTCCAGACCGAGCGCGGCCGCAGCCTCCTCCATCCGGTCGACCTCGATCCAGACATCGCCGGGCTGCCGCGTCCAGGCCGGCCGGCGGATCGCAAGGAGGGCCACACCGGCCAGGGCCGCCGCGCGGGCGGCATGGTCCGACATCGTCGCAGCGAAGGGATGGGTCGCGTCGATCAGGTGCGTGATCGCTGCGGCGCGCAGGTAGCGCACCAGACCCTCGGGACCGCCGAACCCGCCGATCCGGGTCGGCACGGGCTCGGGCTTCGGCGCCGCCGTCCGGCCGGCAAGGGAGAGCATCACGGACCGATCGGCCCGCACGGCCAGCGCGCGGGCCAGGCTGCTCGCCTCACCGGTGCCGCCAAGGATCAGGATCCGCATCACGCCGCTCGTCATCGGCGCCTTGTCCATGAGCGGTGAGCCCCTGTCGAGCGCCCCTTCGAGCGCCCCCTGGCTGTCGATCGTCGGCATCGGCGAGGACGGACGGGCGGGAATGAGCGCCGCCGCCGCGGCTGCCCTCGACGCTGCCCAGGTGGTCTATGGTGGCCGGCGTCACCTCGTCCTCGCGGGTCCGCTGGACGCCGAGGCGCGGCCCTGGCCGAGCCCGATCCACGACGCCTATCCGGAGATCCTGGCCCGGCGGGGCGCGCCGACCTGCATCCTCGCCACCGGCGACCCGTTCCACTACGGCGTGGGCGCCGAGATCGCCCGGCTCGTGCCACCGGCCGAGTTTCGGGCCTTCCCGGCTCCCTCAGCCTTCAGCCTCGCCTGCGCGCGCCTCGGCTGGCCCATGGCCGAATGCGGCCTCGTGACCTTGCACGGCCGCGCGCTGACGCGGGTCGTCCCTCAACTCCAACCGGGTGCCCGTCTGCTGGCGCTGTCCTGGGACGGCGCGACGCCGGCAGCCCTGGCGGCACTCCTCTGCGCGCGCGGCTTCGGGCCGTCCACACTGACGATTCTGGAGGCGATGGGAGGTCCCCGCGAGCGGATCCGCGCGGCGCGGGCCGACGCCTTCGATCTCGGCCCGGTCGATCCGCTCAACACCCTGGCGATCACGGTCGCGGGCGCAGGCCCGGCGATACCGCTCGCGCCGGGGCTCGACGATGCCGTGTTCGAGAACGACGGACAGCTCACCAAGGCGGAGATTCGTGCGCTGACCCTCGCGGCGCTGCGTCCGCATCCCGGCCTTCATCTCTGGGATATCGGCGCCGGGGCGGGGTCGGTCGCGATCGAGTGGCTGCTGCGCCACCCGAGCCTGCGCGCCACCGCGATCGAGTCGCGGCCGGATCGCGCCGAGCGCATTCGGCGCAACGCCGAAACCCTGGGCGTGCCCGACCTGACGGTGGTCGTCGGTGCTGCGCCCGCGGCTCTCCACGACCTGCCACGCCCGGAGGCCGTGTTCATCGGCGGAGGCGTCTCCGAGCCCGGCGTCCTCGAAACCGCGCTGGCGGCGCTGCCGTCGGGCGGGCGTTGCGTCGCCAACGCCGTGACGCTTCAGGGCGAGGCGGCGCTGCTCGCGGCCTTCGCGGCGCAGGGCGGGAGCCTGCGTCGCTTCGGCGTCGATCGGGCCAGCCCGGTGGGCGGCCTGCACGGCTGGCGGCCCGCCATGCCGGTGACCCAATGGGCTTGGACCAAGCCATGACGGGTCCCCTCGTCGCAGGGATCGGATTCCGCCACGGCACGGAGGCCGACGAGATCGCTGCGCTGATCGTCCGAGCGCTCGGTCTGATCGGTGCCGACGGTGCCGACCTCGCGGCCATCGCCACCCCGGCCGACCGCGCCGCGGAGCCGGCGATCCGCGGTGCGGCGGCCCGCTTCGGGCTGCCCCCTCCTCCGTACCGGCCGCGGCGCTCGAAGCCTGCGACGGGCAGGTCGTCACCCGTTCGGCGCGGATCGAGCGCCTGCGCGGCGTCGGCTCGGTCGCCGAGGCGGCCGCCCTCGCGGCGGCCGGACCGGAGAGCCGACTCGCCCTCCCCGGATCGCGAGCGGCGGCGCGACCTGCGCCCTCGCGATCCGCCCGACAACGATGCCCGAGCCATGACCGTCCATTTCATCGGCGCCGGCCCCGGCGCGGCGGACCTCATCACGGTGCGCGGCCGCGATCGCATCGCCGCCTGTCCCGTCTGCCTCTACGCCGGATCCCTGGTGGCCCCCGAAATCCTCAGGTGGTGTCCGCCCGGCGCGCGGATCGTCGACACCGCCCCCTCGATCTCGACGCGATCGTAGCGGAGTTCTTGGCGGCCCACACGGCCGGGCAGGACGTGGCACGCCTCCATTCCGGCGACCTGTCGATCTGGAGCGCGCTGGCGGAGCAGATGCGTCGGCTCGATGCGCTCTCGATTCCCTACACGGTGACCCCGGGCGTCCCGGCCTTCGCGGCGGCCGCAGCCCTGTTGCGCCGGGAGCTGACCGTGCCGGGCGTAGCGCAATCCGTGGTGCTCACCCGCACCTCGGGCCGGGCGAGCGCCATGCCGGAGCGGGAGACCCTCGCGGCCTACGCGGCCACCGGAGCGACCCTGGCGATCCACCTATCGATCCACGTGATCGAGGCCGTCGCGGCGGAGCTGATCCCGTTCTACGGCCCGTCCTGCCCGGCGGCGGCGGTGTTTCTGGGCCTCCTGGCCGGACGAACGGGCACTGGTCGGCGATCTCCACGGCGCTGCCGGGCCTCGTCGCGGAGGCCGGCCTGGAGCGCACCGCCCTGATCCTGGTCGGACCGGCGCTCGGCGCCGCGGACTTTCGCGCGAGAGCGCGCTCTACGCGCACGACTACGACCGGCGGTACCGACCCGGCGGCACCGTGGGCGGCCGGTCGTGAGCGCGCCCGGCATCCTCGTCGCGGCGCCGCGCTCCAGTTCCGGCAAGACGACGGTGACGCTCGCGCTGATGCGCGCCCTCTCGCGGCGCGGCCTGCGGGTCCGCGGTGCGAAGTGCGGCCCGGACTACATCGATCCGGCGTTCCATCAGGCGGCGACCGGCCGGCCGAGCTTCAACCTCGACAGCTTCGCCATGGCCGCGCCGCTCCTCGACGCCCTCGCGGGCGAGACGGCGGCGCAGGCCGACATCGTGATCGCCGAGGGCTCGATGGGCCTGTTCGACGGCGTCCGGGCGGCCGAGAATCGGACCGGGGCGAATGCCGATATCGCCGCACGCTACGGATGGCCGGTGGTGCTGGTCGTGGACGTGTCCGGTGCCGCGCAACTCGGCTGCCGCCGTGGCCCTGGGCTGCAAGCTCTACGATCCCCGCGTGCAGATCGCCGGGGTGATCCTCAACAAGGTGGCGAGCGCCCGCCATCGGCGCCTCGTCGAAGCCGGCATGGAGCGTGCCGGGCTACCCGTGCTCGGCGCGCTGATGCGCGACGCGCAGCTCGTCCTGCCCGAACGCCACCTGGGCCTCGTCCAGGCGGGGGAGACCGCCGATCTGCAGGCGCGCCTCGACCGCTTGGCCGACCTCGCGGACGCGGGCATCGATCTCGACGCCGTGGCGGCCTGCGCGGGCGGCGCCGTGCCGGACTCCGCCGGGCGGCTGCCCCGGCCGCCGGGACAGCGCGTGGCGGTCGCCCGCGACGCGGCCTTCAGCTTCCTCTACCCGCACCTCGAAACCGGGTGGCGGATGGCGGGGGCCGAACTCGTGCCGTTCTCGCCGCTCGCCGACGAGGCGCCGCCGGACGGGTGCGACGTCTGCTGGCTTCCGGGGGGATATCCCGAGCTGCACGCGGGGCGGATCTCCGGAGCCGGCCGATTCCTCGAAGGTCTGCGCAGCTTCGCCCGAACACGCCCGGTCCACGGCGAATGCGGCGGCTACATGGTCCTCGGCCGAACGCTCCAGGACGCGGACGGCACCACTCACGCGATGGCGGGGCTGCTGCCCGTCGAGACCTCGTATCACCGGCGCAAGCTGCATCTCGGCTACCGGGTCGCCCGGCTAGTGCGGCGCAGGCCTGCTCGGGCAGGGTGGCACGCGGCTCGTCGGACACGAGTTCCATTACGCCAGCGAGCTGTCGCCGATGGCCCCGGAGGCGACGGCGCTGGCGCTGGTCTCGGACGCGGAGGGCGTCGATCTGGGGTTTGCCGGTCACCGGGTCGGCTCGGTCACCGGAAGCTTCTTCCACCTGATCGCAGCAGAACCGTCCTGAAGCGGCAGCCGCGTTGAGCCCCAGGCTGCGTGTCCGAGGCTCGGCACCCTAGCTGTCGCGCGTGCGCGGAGCCTCAGGCCGATTCCGCCGGCGGCGGAACGATCCGGTGCTGCGCGAGACGCGCCGCGCTGCGGACCAGGGCCAGCACGTCGCGGCGCATCTGCTCGTCCTCGATCTGCGCGTAGGCGCGCAGAAGCTCGATGGCGCCGTGGGCGCTGAGGAAGCCGAACACGTCCTCCTGGGCGCTCTCGCGCGGCTCGTTCTCCTCGAAGAACGCCGAGACGGGAACCTCAAGGAGGCGCGCGATCTCGCGCAGCCGTCCGGCACCGACCCGGTTCTGTCCCTTCTCGTATTTCTGGACTTGCTGGAAGGTCACGCCGACCGCATTCCCGAGGGCGGTCTGGCTCATGCCCCGGGCCTTGCGCAGGGCCGTGATCCGGATGCCGACCAGGCGATCGACGTCGGTGGTCTGCTTCGGCATGGTCTGCGGCGAGGAATCCTTGTCCATGGGGTGGGATGCCTCCTCCTGGGGACGCGGTGTCTTCGCCTCGCTATCGCGCCGCTTCACCGCTCGCCCCTAAATCCCATGTCGTGCACGCCAGGTTCCAGGTTCCACCCATCGGAATCCGGCTAAAGCCCTGATAGCCAGACAGGTGAACCGCGACGCAGTAGGACACCAAGTTGTCAAGCTTCGCAAGTCAAAGCTTACAGCTTCTAGTTTAAACACCCACATCTTTGCAACATTGTTGCTGAAATGTCGATGGTGATGACTGCGCTGATTTTGCGGTGTGCCCTGTCGCCGCATCCGGGGTTTCCGTACGAGCACCGAAGCTTGTAGGTTCCGCGCCTGGCAGGAGAACAGCATGTTTATCGCGATGAATCGCTTCAAGGTCGTTAAGGATGCGACCGCCGACTTCGAGGCCGTCTGGCTCGGCCGCGACAGCCACCTCGGTGAGATGCCGGGCTTCGTAGAGTTTCATCTGCTGCGCGGCCCCGAGCATGAGGATCACGTCCTGTACGCCTCGCACACGATCTGGCGATCCCGAGCGGAATTCGAGGCTTGGACCCGCTCCGAACAGTTTCGGAAGGCGCACGGCCGCGTCCCGTCGACCAAGCCCCTCTATCTCGGCCATCCCCAGTTCGAGGGCTTCGAGACGATCCAGACCGTCGGGGGACCGGCTGAAACCCACGCGGATGCGGGCGCCGTCTGACCGTGCGTCCTGGCGTCGAGGGCAAGCCCTCGACGCCGTCGAACACGCGTCGGACCGTCGCCGGAAACGCCCGCCTAGTTGAAATGACGACCGAAGAAACGCGCTTGAATTGAAATAACTCCTGCAAAAACAACTCAACGGCAACACAAGCCGCCGCCGCATGCGCTGAACAGTCACTCAGCATTAATTATGTATTGCAACGCCCAAGGGTGGGCCTTAGGTCGCATTGTCCTCCGTGACTGCGATCGTGAACCCGCGAGGCCCGCGGCTTGCTCCGTCCCTGTCACCAGGCGGCGCTGAAACCTTTCGTGTCTCAGACTGGTACAGAGTCCGATCAAGACGGGACGTTCGGGTCAGATGTTTCACGATCGGCTTCCGGAGACGTTTCAGGCGCTTCCCACCTCGGCCGAGCGCCGGCGCAACGTATGGTCTGCGCTGCTTCCGCGCCGCGGCCGCGCCCTGGCGCGGATCGCCCTGTCGACGGCCCTCGCCGCCACCGACCTCGCGGCGATCTTCGCGGTGACTCTGGGCATCGAACTCGCCTACCACTTCGTCGTTCAGGACGGCACGGTCTGGGTGGGCGGCTTGCGCAGCCTGCGGCTTGCGGCGCTGCTCGGACTGGTGATCGTCGCCACGAACGTCCTGCGCGAGGAATACAGCCTCGAGGGCGCGACGACGCAGAAGCCGGGCATCCAGCGGGTGGCGTCCCTGTGGCTGGTCGCCTGGGCGGCGGTTCTCGTCGTCAGCTTCATGACGAAGACGACCAACGATTACTCGCGGCTCGTCTCGCTCGGGACCTTCGTCATCGGCCTACCCGTGCTGATCGCGGCCAGGACCGCAGTCCGCCGCCTCGTGCGCGAGCGCCTGAGCGCCGGCTCGGCGACGGCCAGCCGGATCCACCTCGTGGGTTACGAGGAAGACATCGCGCGCTTCTACGCGGGCAAGGAGGCCGACCATCTCGGCTCACGGATCGTTGGGACGAGCTACCTGCGGCGGGTGGACCCGGGGGCCGACGTAGCCACCCGCTACGACCAGTTGCAGGAGGATCTCGACCTTGCCGTCTCGGTGGTGCGCTTCCTCCGGCCGGACGACGTCTTCGTCCTGGTCCCGTGGGCCGATACCGCCGAGGTCGAGCGCTGCATCGACGCCTTCCTGCGGGTACCCTCGGCCCTGCACCTGCGTCCCGGCGCCGTCCTGGATCGCTTCCCCGATCTTCAGGTCGCCCGGGTCGGCGGCGTTTCTGGGATCAACATCGGGCGTCGGCCGCTCAATCTGGGCGAGGTGATGCTGAAGCGTGCCCTCGATCTGACGGTGGCGACCATCGCCCTCGTGTCCCTGTCGCCCCTGCTGGCGGCGATCGCCCTCGCGATCAAGCTCGACAGCCCCGGCCCGGTCTTCTTCCGCCAGAAGCGGTACGGCTTCAACCAGCAGCCGTTCGGCGTCTTCAAGTTCCGGTCGATGCGGGTCGAGGCAGATGCCACCTTCCGGCAGGCGACGCGAAACGACAGCCGGATCACCCGGATCGGCGCGATCCTCAGGCGGACGAATCTCGACGAGCTGCCCCAGCTGATCAACGTCCTCCGGGGCGAGATGTCGCTGGTCGGCCCCCGCCCCCACGCCCTGGCCCACGACCGGAGCTTCGAGCGGCGGATCGCCCTGTATGCCCGCCGCCACAACGTGCGGCCCGGGATCACCGGCTGGGCGCAGGTCAACGGCTACCGGGGCGAGACCCAGACCGACCTCGCCATGGAGCGGCGCGTCGCCTGCGACCTGCACTACATCGACAACTGGTCGATCTGGTTCGACATCCAGATCATGATCCAGACGATCGTCTCGCGCCGGGCCTACCAGAACGCGTTCTAGGAAGGCGCCGGTAAGCCGCGTCTCCTAGCGCGCCTGCTTCCGGTCGCGGCAGGCGCCGCAATCGCCCTCCACCTCCAGGATGCTGTGGGTCGGCGTGAAGCCGGCTCGCTCCAGCGTGCGCCCGAGACCGCCCTCGACCTCCTGCGACGAGGCCTCGTCGACGACGCCGCAGGTGCGGCAGATCAGAAAGATGACCCCTCCCCGGGCGCGTGGGCATGCGCGCAGGGAATGAAGGCGTTCCGGCTCGCGATCCGATGGACCAGGCCCTGATCCATCAGGAAATCGAGGGCGCGGTAGACGGAGACCGGAGCCACGCGCTTGCCCGGCACGCTCAGCCGTTCGGCGATGTCGTAGGCGCCCTGCGCCGTCCCGGCTCCGGCGACGGCCTCCAGCACCTCGCGCCGCAGCGGCGTGAACTGAAGACCGCGCTCGCGGCAGAGGGCCTCGGCCCGCGCGAGCATGTCACCGGTGCCGGCGTGGCACGCGTCGTGACCCTCGTGACGGTGCATGATTGCTCCAGGAATGATCCGCAGGTTGTCGCGCGGGTTTGTTACAGTGTATCACCGCCGCCCAGGACCGCACCAGTAGCCCCGCGTGGTCCCCGCGCCGGCGTGAGCGCGCGACGAGGACGCCTTGCCGACCATTTCCAGACCGAGACGCGCGGCCCGGCGGTCCCTGTTCCAGAGCGGGACCGGCCTGCGCCTTGCGCTCGCCGCGATGCTCTCCATGCTGGTGTGGTCCACGATCGCCTGGGCGCTGTCGGCATGAGCGCGCTGTCGCCGATTCCCGACCCGATCCGCCTCGTCGGCCTGACCCTCGGCTATGACCGTCACCCGGCGGTCCACCACCTCGACGGGACCGTGCGGTCCGGCGACCTGCTGGCCCTGGTCGGACCGAATGGCGCCGGCAAGTCGACGCTCCTCAAGGGCATGGTCGGCGAGATCCGTTGCCTCGACGGCCGGATCGAGCTCGCGGGCGCGATCGCCTACATGCCGCAGGCGGACGAAATCGATCGGAGCTTTCCGCTGAGCGTCCTGGATCTCGCCGGCATGGGCCTCTGGCGGCGCGTGGGCGCATGGCGCAGCCTCGCGCGGCATCGCCCGGCCATCGAGGCCGCGCTGGCGACGGTCGGCCTCGACGGCTTCGCGGCGCGGCCGATCGGCACCCTGTCGGGCGGTCAGTTCCGGCGCGCCCTGTTCGCCCGGCTGATCCTGCAAGACTGCCCTATCGTCCTCCTCGACGAGCCGTTCACCGGTATCGATGCGCGGACGGTGGACGACCTCCTGGCGTTGATCCGGACGTGGCATGGCGAGGGGCGGACGGTCGTCGCAGCCCTCCATGACCTCGCACAAGTGCGGACGCACTTCCCGACGACGCTGCTGCTCGCCCGCGAGCCCGTGGCCTGGGGGCCGACCGCGCGGGTGCTGACGACCGACAACCTCGCCCGCGCCCGCAACCTGTCTGAGGCCTGGGACGAGGGCGCCGCGATCTGCGCCGGACCGAGGGCCGCGGCGGCCCACGCCCACGACCACGCCCATGATCACGGCGCCGGCCCGCATCACCACCACGAGGACGCCGCGTGATCGATCCGTTCGGATCCCTGGTCGCGCCTTTCGTCGAGTTCGGCTTCATGCGCCGGGCGCTGGCCGGCTGCCTCGCGCTGTCGGTGTCGGCACCGCCCGTGGGCGTGTTCCTGACGCTGCGCCGCATGAGCCTGATGAGCGACGCGATGAGTCATGCGATCCTGCCGGGCGCCGCGGTCGGTTTCCTCGTCGCCGGCCTGTCCCTGCCGGCGATGACCCTGGGCGGTCTCGTCGCCGGGCTCGCCGTGGCCCTGCTCGCCGGGGCCGTCACCCGCGCCACTGTCGTCCGGGAGGACGCCAACCTCGCGGCCTTCTACCTGATCTCCCTCGCCGCCGGCGTGCTGCTGGTCTCGCTGCGCGGGTCGCAGATCGATTTGATGCATTTCCTGTTCGGCTCGGTGCTGGCCCTCGACGATTCTGCGCTCTGGCTGCTCGGCGGCATCAGCACGCTGACCCTCGTGGCCCTCGCGGTGATCTACCGGCCGCTCGTGATGGAATGCGTCGATCCGTTGTTCCTGCGGACCGTGAGCCGCAGCGGCGGTCCGGTCCATCTCGCATTCCTGGCGCTGGTCGTGGTGAACCTCGTGGGCGGCTTCCAGGCCCTCGGAACCCTGCTGGCGGTCGGGCTGATGCTGCTGCCGGCCGTGGCGGCCCGCTTCTGGGCACGCGACCTCGCCGGGCTGATCCCGGTGTCGATGCTGATCGCCGCGATAGCGAGCGTCTCGGGACTGAGCCTCTCCTACCAGTTCGACCTGCCGAGCGGCCCGGCCATCGTGCTCGCAGCCGGCGCGCTCTACCTCACCTCGATGATGGTCGGTCCGCGGGACGGCCTGCTCCGCCGGCTCGTGCGGCCACGCCATCTCGAGGCCTGATCAGGGCTGATCCTTGAGGGACGTGAGGCCCTCGCGGTAGGTCGGATAGGCGAGCGCGACGCCCAGTTCCTCGCGGATCAACCGGTTCCGCACGCGCTTGTTCTCGCCGTAGAAGCTGCGCGCCATCGGCGACAGGTCGGCGGTCTCGAAATCGATCTCCGGCGGCAGCGGCAAGCCCGTGAGTGCCGCGGCGTGCTCGGTCACGGTCTGCGGCGCGGTCGGCTCGTCGTCGGTGACGTTGTAGATCGCCCCGGCCCGCGGCCTGTCGATAGAGGCGAGCAAAGTCGTGGCGATGTCGTCGACATGGATCCGGTTGAAGACCTGCCCGGCCTTGACGATGCGCTGGGAACGGCCCTCCCGCAGCTTCACGATCGGGTTGCGGCCCGGTCCGTAGATTCCCGAGAGTCGGAACACCTGCACGGCCTTGCCGGTCTTTGCACCGAGTGCCAGCCACGCCACCTCGGCATCGAGGCGAACCTTCGAGCGGGCGCTGCGTGGGATGGCCGGTGTTGCCTCGTCGATCCAGGCGCCGCCCTGATCGCCGTAGACGCCGATGGTGGACAGGTAGCCGATCCAGCCGATCCGGCTCGCCGCGATCGCGTCCGCGTAGCGGGCGAGCACCGGATCGCCAGCCTCGCCGGGAGGCGCGGAGACGAGCAGCACATCCGTGTCGGCGAGGTCCGCGGCGATCCGGGGATCGTCGGCCTCCGGTCCGAAGGCGCGCATGGCGAAGCCGCTGTCCGCCGCGATGCGGTCGGCGGCGGCGGGGTCGGTGACGGTGGCACGGACGATCCCGAACCGCGCGCGCGCCGCTCGGCGAAACGGCGGCCGGTGAAACCGAGCCCGAAGACGAAGAGGTTCATGCGGCGGATGTCTCGCCCGCCGGCGATTCCGTCAAGGCGGCGACGGCCAGCCACTCGTCGCGGACATGGGTATCGATCTCGTGCTCGGCGTATTGCCGGCGGAGCGCGCGCAGGGCATCCGGCGCGAGCAGCCGGGCGCAGGCCCAGACCGCCATGCCGCGCACCAGGGGGGACGCGTCGGTGAGCCGGGCCGCCGCCGCATCTGCCAGGGCGGGATCACCGGAATTGCCGATCGCGATCATGACGTTGCGCAGGAAGCGGTCGCGCCCTGTGCGCTTGACCGGCGTCCCGGCGAAGAAGGACCGGAACGCCGCATCATCGAGCCCGGCGAGATCCGCCAGGGCCGGGGCGGCCAGATCGGTGCGCGCGGCGAGGCGGGTGTCGGCCGCCGCGCGGGCGAACTTGTTCCACGGGCAGACGGCGAGGCAGTCGTCGCAGCCGAAGACCCGGTTGCCGATCGCCGGCCGGAACGTCGCCGGGATCGGCCCGGCATGCTCGATCGTGAGATACGAGATGCAGCGCCGCGCATCGAGCCGGTAAGGCGCCGGGAAGGCATCCGTCGGGCAGATGTCCAGGCAGGCGCGGCATGAGCCGCAATGATCCCGCGCAGGCGGATCCGGATCGAACTCCGCGCTGGTGTAGATCGCGCCGAGGAGCAGCCAATTGCCGTGCGTGCGGGAGATCAGCACCGTGTGCTTGCCCTGCCAGCCGAGGCCGGCCGCCTCGGCGAGGGTTTTCTCCATGACGGGGGCGGTGTCGCAGAAGACCTTCACCCGCACGTCGCCCTTGGCGGACAGGTAGCCGCCCAATTCCTTCAGCCGGCCCTTCAAAACCTCGTGATAATCGCGCCGCTGCGCGTAGGCGGCCACCGCGCCGCGGTCCCGTCGCGCCACCACGTCGCGTGGATCGTCCTCGGGACGGTAGCTCATCGCCAGAACCAGGATGCTGCGCAGACCGGGCCACAGGCTGGTGGGACGGGCGCGCTGGTCCGCCCGCTCCGCCATCCAGTCCATGGTGCCGTGCGCGCCCTCGGCGAGCCAAGCCGACAGGCGACCCGGCAGGTCGGGCAACCGGTCGGGGCGGGTCACGCGCAGGCCGCAGAAGCCGAGCGACCGAGCCCGGGTCTCGACGAGGCGGCGCAGATCGGCGCCGAAATAGATCCGTCGGGCGTTCAGAAATCGAGATCCGCGTAATGGGCGGCGGGCGCCATGCCGGCCACCCGATCGGCCAGAAGGCTGCGGAACGAGGGCCGCGACTTGACCCGGGCGTACCAGTTGCGGGCCATCTCGTCCTCGTCCCACGGCACGTCACCGAGATAGTCGACGCAGGAGAGATGGGCGGCCGCCGCTAGATCGGCATAGGTCAGGTTGTCGCCGGCGATCCAGCGCCGCCGCGCGATCAGGTAGCCAATGTACTTGAGGTGGTAGCGCACGTTTGCGCGCGCGGCGCGGATCGCGTTCATGTTGGGCGGGCCGCCGCCCTCGTGGGCCGACATGAAGCGCTTCGAGATCTTCTCGTTGACGAGGTAGGCGGTCACCTCGGACTCGAACTTGACCAGGAACCAGTCGAGCAGGCGCCGCACCTCGACGCGCTCGACGGTGTCCTCCGGCAGCATCCGCCGCCCGGACAGCCCGAGGCCCCGTGTCTCGTCGAGATACTCGGCGATGACCCCCGCCCCGGGGATCACGAGGCCGGTCTGCTCCAGCAGCACGGGCGTCACCCCCGCCGGATTGATCAGCAGGAAGTCGTCGCGCCGTTCCCAGGGCCGTTCTTCGAACAGCGTCGGCTCCATGCCCATCTCGGCGAGCACGAGACGGATGAACCGGGAATTCGCGCAGAAGGGAAAGTGGTAGAGGGTTGCCATCGAGGCCGTGAAGGACGTTCGGTCTGCCAGCGCGGCCGGTCCCGCGCTCGTCGAGGGTCCTGAAGCGCAGGTCTTCGGCGCGCAGGACTTCGGACGGAGCGTTATTGCCCGACCGTTTCCGAGCCCTTAACACGCCCGGCCCGGCCCGGTAACCGCTCGTCAACCCTAATGGGCGAAGCCTCGGGCTCAACCATTTTGCGTGGCAGGCGGCTCGGCAGGCGCCGGAGCGCCCACGGCACAAGGCGTCACGATGGATCCGATAAGCATCGGCAAGGCAGTGCTGCTCGCGCTGGTGGAAGGGGCGACGGAGTTCATTCCGGTCTCCTCCACCGGCCACCAGTTGCTGGTCGCCCATTTCATCGGCTTCCACTCGCCCAACAACACCTTCGAGGTGCTGATCCAGCTGGGCGCGATCCTGGCGATCCTGGCGGTGTATTTCCGCCGCCTGCTCGGGATCGCCACCGCGTTGCCAACCGACCCCAGGGCGCGCCGCTTCGTGCTCGGGATCCTGGTGGCGTTCCTCCCGGCGGCGATCATCGGCGGCATCTTCTCCAAGATGATCAAGGCCTACCTGTTCAATCCCTGGATCGTCTGCGCGACCCTGGTGGCGGGTGGCTTGGTTCTGCTCGTCATCGACGACACCGATCTCGAGGTGCGGAAGACCGACGTCTACGACTTCTCTCTGCCGATGGACCTGAAGATCGGCATCTTCCAGTGTCTGGCGATGATCCCCGGCGTATCCCGCTCGGGCGCCACCATCGTGGGCGCGATGCTGATGGGCGCCGACAAGCGCTCCGCCACCGAATTCTCCTTCTACCTCGCGATGCCGACCATGGCGGGCGCCTTCGCCAAGGACCTGCTCGACAACTACAAGTACCTGTCGGGCGACGATGTCGGCCTGATCGTGATCGGCTTCATCGTGTCGTTCGTCGCGGCGCTGTTCGTGGTGCGGGTGCTCCTCGACTACGTCTCCCGCCACGGCTTCTGGCTGTTCGCGTGGTGGCGGATCATCGTCGGCGCCCTCGGGTTCGCCGGTCTGATCATTCTCGGCTGAGGCGGAGCGCTGCTCCGACCCCGGTCGCGGCCTTCAAAAAGCGGTGACCCGCGCGTTGAGGTTTCCTGAACCATCGGGCGATTGCCAGCGGCGAAACGGCATGCGAGGCAAACGCACGAAAGCGGTGCAGAAGACACCGCGGCCTGGGACGTTCCGATGGAAGACACACCGCTCGCCGACCTCTTCGAGCCCGCAGACCGGGCACGCTGGCTCGGCCTCGTCGAAGGCGTCCTGAAGGGTGCCGATTTCGAGAAGCGGCTGGTGTCGCGGACGGCCGATGGCCTGCGGATCGAGCCGCTCTACGGCCGTGCCGAGCCGGTGGCCCAACCCGTGCGCGAGCCGGGTCCGTGGCGGATCGCCCAGCGGGTCGACCATCCCGATCTCGCAGTCGCCAATACCCAGGCGCTGGCGGACCTTGAAGGCGGTGCCGACGCCCTGGTTCTGGCCTTCGCGGGTGCACCAGGCGCCCGCGGCTACGGCCTGGCCGCTACGCGCGTCGAGGATCTCGACGCGGCGCTCAAGGGCGTAATGCTGCCGTTGATCGCCCTGCGAATCGACGGCGGGGGCCGGGGCCTGGAAATCGCGCAGGTCGTGAAGGACCTGGCGAAGCGCCGGGGCGAGGATCTCTCGA
The DNA here is from genome assembly GCA_050632685.1 of Methylobacterium phyllosphaerae. Classification (GTDB taxonomy): domain Bacteria; phylum Pseudomonadota; class Alphaproteobacteria; order Rhizobiales; family Beijerinckiaceae; genus Methylobacterium; species Methylobacterium phyllosphaerae_A. The sequence goes on along the minus strand of JBOEFT010000001.1, from coordinate 2,392,751 downwards.
CCTACGATCTCGATCTCGGCATCGACCCGATCGGCGTCCTGGCCGCCACCGGCAGCCTCGGCGCGGTCTGGAGCGAGATCGCCCCACGGCTCGCCGCGACCGTGGCCGAGCTGGAGGCGGCGGGCTTCCGCGGCCGGGCGTTCCTGGCCGACGGCCGCCCCTATCACGAGGGTGGCGCCGGTGAAGCGGCGGAACTGGGCGCGGTGCTCGCCACCGCCGTCGCCTATCTGCGCGCCCTGGACTCCGCCGGCCACGACCTCTCTGCGGCCCGCGACCGCATCGCGGTACTGCTGGCGGCCGATGCCGACGAGTTCGTCACGGTCGCGAAGTTCCGCGCGATGCGGCGCCTCTGGGCGCGGGTCGAGCAGGCCTGCGGGCTCGATCCCAGGCCGCTGCGGCTCCACGCCGAGACGGCGTGGCGGATGATGACCAAGCGGGATCCATTCGTGAACATCCTGCGCACCGGCATGGCGGCAGCGTCCGCCGGCATGGGGGCGCCGACAGCGTCGCGATCCTGCCCTACACGCAGGCCCTCGGCCTGCCCGACGCCTTCGCGCGGCGCGTGGCGCGCAACAGCCAGATCGTGCTGATCGAGGAATCGCATCTCGCCCGCGTCAGCGATCCCGCGGCCGGTGCCGGCGGTTTCGAGGCGTTGACCGCCGACCTCGCCGAGGCGGGCTGGGCGGCGTTCCAGGCGATCGAAGCCGAGGGCGGCATCGTCGCCTCGCTCAGCGTCGGGAAGCTGCAGCGGCGGATCGAGCTGACCCGCGAGGCCCGCGCGAAGGCCGTGGCGACCCGCCGCGAACCGCTCACGGGCGCGAGCGAGTTCCCGAACCTCTCCGAGAAGCCAGTCACGGTCCTCGACGTCGCCCCCGCGACCGCTCCGGGCAGCTCGAATTTCGGCGCGGGCTCGGCCGTCGCCTGTGATGCGTTGCCGTCCCAGCGTCTCGCGGAGCCCTACGAGACCCTGCGGGACGCCTCGGACGCGAGCTTCGCCAAGACCGGTCGGCGTCCGGTGGTGTTCCTGGCCAATCTCGGCGCGGTGGCGGCCTTCAACGCCCGGGCGACCTTCGCCGCGAATGCCTTCGCGGCGGGCGGCATCGAGGCCATCTCGAACGAGGGCTTCCCGGATGCGGAGGCCGCGGCGGCGGCGTTCCGGGATCCTGGAGCGATCCTCGCCTGCATCTGCTCCACCGACGCGATCTACGGCGAGCACGCCGTCGCCACGGCCGAGGCTCTCGCGAAGGCTGGCGCAGGACCGATCTACCTCGCCGGCCGGCCGGCCGACCTGCTCGAGCCGCTGAAGGCTGCGGGCGTGGCTGCCTTCCTGCATGTCGGTTGCGACCTGCTTGCCCTCCTCAATGCGGCGCTTCGGGCGGCCTTGCGGTCGTCGGCACCGCAGACGTCGCGCTGACGGGGCACCCGCCTCGCGACGCCAGCCGACCCGGACCCGCATGACGCTCCGCATCGCCGCCGCCCTGCTCCTCATCGGCGCAGTCCCCGCCGCCGCCGCACCGCGGCGGGCGTCCGTGGCCGATCGGTACGACGGCACGTGGAGCGTCGAGATCGTCACTGAATCGGGCGGATGCGACCGCGCCTATCGCTATCCGGTGCGGATCGAGCACGGTCGGGCGCGGTTCATCGGGACAGCCTTCGTGGTCGACGGCGGCGTCGCGGGGAACGGCGCGATCCGCGGTTCCATCTCCAACGGCGCCGCCACGGCCGACGTGCGCGGGCGCCTGGATTCCGCCGGGTTCGGAACCGGCACCTGGGTCGCGTCCGGAGCCCTCGCCTGCCGGGGTTACTGGAACGCGGAGCGGCGCGGCTGAGACAGGGAATGGGAAAGAGGTGTTGCCGTCGTGAAACGGTCCGGATCTTGCCCCGTATCGGGCACGTGGACCGCACCGTCAGCCCCGATCCCGACGCAATCATGAGCGAGACCTGAACAGGTTCGGACACCCGACGAGGCCGCCCGTATGAAGACTTCGATCCTCGCCACCTTGACCGTCCTGGCTCTCGTCTCGGCCGCGCAGGCGCGCCCCCACCGGCAGCCCGCCACCCCGGCGGTGAACCCGGCGCAGGCAGAGGCAGAACTGGCACCCCTTCGGCAGGCCGCCACCGCGTGCTTCGCCGATACGGTGCTCTCGAACCCGAAGGCGACCGCAGAGGCCCGGGCGGGCCGCTGGTACGAGGCCGTGGGAATCACGGGCTTCCTGTGCCGCCCGGAAGTCGCCGCGATGATCCAGGCGCATGACCGCCTCTACGGTGCGAAGACCGGCGAACGCTACTTCAAGGGCGCCTACGTCAAGCATCTCGACCAGCAGCTCGCCGAGCGGCTCCAGCCGGTGTTCGTCCGCAAGGCGGTCGCGAGCGCCGAGCCGCCGGTCGACAAGGCGTCCGCCGAGGACGGCGCGACCGGCAACTGATCGGGAAGCGGACGGGCGCGCTCCACCTTCCCGTTCGCGGAGGCGGCGATGCCCTACGAGCTCCATTATTGGCCGATGATCCAGGGGCGTGGCGAGTTCATTCGCCTCGCTCTGGAAGAAGCCGGCGCCGAATACGTCGACGTCGCCCGCCGGGATGACGAGGCCGGCGGGATCGAGCCGATGCTCGACCGCGTGACGGATCCCGGCAACCCGCGACCGCCCCTGGCACCGCCGTTCCTGCGCGACGGCGACATCGTCATCGGCCAGACCGCCGCGATCCTGCTCTATCTCGGCCCGCGCCTCGGCCTCGTCGGCGAGTCCGAGCGCGACCGGATCTGGACTCATCAGCTGCAGCTGACCATCGCCGACGCCGTCGACGAGGCGCACGACACGCACCATCCATTGGGCGTGGGGCTCTACTACGCGGATCAGAAGCCCGAGGCGCTCCGCCGGGCCGCGGAGTTCCGGGCCGAGCGGATCCCGAAATTCCTGAGCTATTTCGAGCGGGTGCTGTCGGCCAATGGCGGCGACCGGCTGGTCGGCCAGAGTGTGTCCTACGCGGATCTGTCCCTGTTCCAGCTCGTCGCGGGCCTGCGCTACGCCTTTCCCAAGGCGACGGCCGACGCCCTGCGCGCGAGCCCGAACGTGGCGCGCCTTCACGAGGCCGTCGCGCAACGCCCGCGGATCGCCGCCTATCTCGGGAGCGAACGCAGGCTCCCGTTCAGCGAGGACGGCATCTTCCGCCGTTATCCCGAGCTCGATCCCTGAGCCACGGCCGTGGGCTCACCGCGCCCGCCCGCCGACCAGGATCGCCGCGAGCGTCAGCACCACGAGCCCGAGCACCAGCGACAGCAGGCGCCAGAACAACAGCGGATCACGCTCGAGCAGCGAGGTCCGCCGGGCGTCCGTGAAGGCCGGATCTCGGATGCCGGAGGTCATGGACGAAGGCGGACAGCGCCTGATAGCGCCGCGCCGGATCCGGATGCACGGCCTTGCGGAGCGCCCCGTCCACCCAGGCCGGCAGAAGCGGCCTCACGGTGAGGGCCGAGGCGTAGCGGAGCCGGCGCTGCGCGGCGCGCGTGCGCGCTCGAGGGACCGCATCGCCGTAGGGTAGCCGGCCCGTCAGCATCTGATACGTGATGACGCCGACCGCGAACACATCCGACCCCGCCGTGGCCGGCGCGCCGAGGAAGCACTCGGGGGCCGTGTACTGCACGGTGCCGAGGATCTCCGCCGGATCGATCCGCGGATCGCCCTCGACCACCCCGGCGACCTGAGTGGCGCCGAAATCGATGACCTGGACGGTCCCCGCCGTGTCGATCAGCACGTTGTCGGGCCGCAGATCCTGGTGGACCATCTCCCGCCGGTGGAAGGCCTGGACGCCCCGGGCGAGCTGCTCGACGAGGCCGCGCACCGCCTCGAGTTCGGGGGCGGCATGGTCGCGCATCCACTGGGTCAGGGTCTGGCCCTCGACATAGCGCATGACCGTGTAGAGGTGGCTGCGGCGGCGCGCTTGGGCATGGGCCTTGAGAACGTGGGGATTGTCGATCCGCCGCGCGATCCACTCCTCCATGACGAAGCGCTTCCGCTGTGCCGGATCGTCCCGCAGATCCAGCGACAGGACCTTCAGGGCGACCTGCACGCCCGTCTCGGCCTCCACGGCGAGATAGACGCGGCTGCGAGGGCCGGAATGGAGGATCCGCAACAGGCGGAAGCCGTCGAGGTCGGCCGGCGGGTCGAGCAGCGGCGCCGGATCGAGCCCCTCGGTATCCCCGAGGAGGTCGGCCGGATCCCCGGCCGGCACGGTCTCCACCCGCACGATCTGGATCGTCAGGTTGTCCGGGCTGCCGGCGGCCAGGGCCGCCTCGGCAATGGTTCGCGCCGCGGCATCCAGGGATTCGGCCTGCGTGATCGCCGCCACCATGTCGCGGGGCCGGACGTGCTCGTGGACCCCGTCCGTCGTCAGCACGAACGTGTCGCCGGCCGCGATGCCGAACGCGTGATAATCGATCTCCACCCGGGCGTTGGCCCCGAGGGCGCGGCCGAGATAGGATTCCGCCGCGGAGACGACCACACGGTGGTCCTCGGTGAGCTGTTCCAGGGACCGCCCGGACACGCGCCAGATCCGGGCATCGCCCACATGGAAGAGGTGGGCCGTGCACGCCTTCAGGACGAGGGCGTCGAAGGTGGTGACGTAGCCCCGGTCGACGTCGTTCGGGTCGGTGCCCCGCCGGGTCTGGGCATACAGCCAGGAATTCGCCGCCGCGACCACGCGCTGCGCCGAAGACTTCACCGACCACGTGTCCGGTGTAGCGTAGTAATCGCTGAGGAAGCTTTTGACCGCGGTCTCGCTCGCCGCCGCGCCGGCGGCGCTGCTGCTGATCCCGTCGGCCAGCGCCACGGCGATCCCCTTCCGGCTGAGGCCCGGCTGAGGCGGAACCAGGGTGCCGTGGAAATCCTGGTTGGCCGCCTTGCGACCGGCACTGCTGTACTGGCCGAGGGAGACCGTCAGATCCGCTGGTGACCCGTTCGACCGGGCGCTCAAGCGGCGACCGCCGCGCTATCGCCACGGCCCCGGTACGACAGGGCCTCCGCCAGGTGCAGCCGTCGTACCTGCGCTTCCCCGTCGAGGTCGGCCAGGGTCCGCGCCACCCGGAGGGTCCGATGAAAGCCGCGGGCCGAGAGCCGCATGGTCTCCGCCGCCTGCCGGATCAGCGCCGTGCCGTCCGCGTCGGGGCTCGCGACCTCCTCGATGAGGTTGGCCGGACAGGTCGCGTTGGTCGTGGAAGCAGGCAGTCCCCGCCCTGTGAAACGTTCCGCCTGGAGCGCTCGGGCCGCCGACACCCGGGCGGCCACCTCGCGGGAGCCCTCAGCCGGTGCCGGCAGGATCAGGTCGGCGGCCGTGACCGCCGGCACCTCGATGCGCAGGTCGATGCGGTCGAGCAGTGGGCCGGAGATCCGCGCCTGATATTGCGCCATGCAGCGTGCGTTCGGTCCGCGCCGGCAGGCGTAGCCCGGCTCGAGGCCCTGGCCGCAGCGGCAAGGGTTCATCGCGGCGACGAGCTGGAAGCGCGCCGGATAGGTGATCCGATGGTTGGCCCTGGCGATCATCACGGCGCCCGATTCCATCGGCTGGCGCAGACTGTCGAGCACCTGCAGCGAGAATTCGGGCAGTTCGTCCAGGAACAGCACCCCGCCATGGGCGAGGGAGATCTCCCCGGCCGCGCCCCGAGCCCGCCGCCCACCAGGGCGGCCATTGAGGCGGAATGGTGTGGCTGCCGGAACGGGCGGCGGTTCGAGAGGGCGCCGCCCTTCAGCTCGCCCGCCACCGATTGGACCCTGGAGATGTCGAGGAGTTCGCGGGGATCGAGCGGCGGCAGGATCGAGGGCAGCCGCGCCGCCAGCATGGATTTGCCGGAGCCGGGCGGACCGTTCATCAGCAGGTTGTGGCCGCCGGCCGCTGCGATCTCCAGCGCGCGCTTGGCGCCTTCCTGACCCTTGATGTCCGCGAGGTCCGGGAGCGGCCCGGCCAGCGCGGCGACGGCGGGCTCCGGCCGGGCCATGACCTGGCTGCCCTTGAAGTGATTGGCGAGCTGGATCAGCGAGCGGGGCGCGAGCACATCGAGGTCGCCCCCGGCCCAGGCCGCCTCCGGACCCGTCGAGGCCGGGCATATCAGCCCGAGTCCCCTGGCGCCGGCCGCCATGGCGGCCGGAAGCACGCCGTCGACCGCCGTGATGCTGCCGTCCAGGGCGAGTTCGCCCAGCACGCAGTAGCCGGCGAGGGTGTCGGCCGGGATCGCGCCGATCGCCGCCATGACCCCGAGGGCGATCGGCAGATCGTAGTGCAGAGCCCTCCTTGGGCAGGTCGGCGGGCGCCAGGTTGATGGTGATGCGCTTGGCCGGCAGCGCAAGGCCGGACGCAATCAGGGCGCCGCGAACCCGCTCGCGGGATTCGGCCACCGCCTTGTCGGGGAGGCCGACGATGTTGAAGACCACCGCGCCCGGGATGATCTGAACCTGAACGTCGACCGCGCGTGCCTCGATGCCCTCGAAGGCCACGGTGGCGACACGGGTGACCATCGGCAAGGATTCCTCGCGCCGCGTTCCGGCGCCGCCAAGATGTGCGGGAGAATCATAGGAGGCTCAAGCAGATCGTGAGCCCGCAGGAACTCTGCCGCCGCATTCCTGTTCACAGCCGGAAACTAGCGACGCACCGGAGACAGCTATGCGCCTCGCCACATCCATCCTCGCCCTGACCCTGGTCGCCGGCTTCAGCTTGGCGACCCGCGCCGACCAGAAGCTTCCGCCGGACCAGCAGGCGAAGGTCGAAGCCATGCTCAAGCAGGAGGGCTTCACCAAGTGGAAGGAGATCGAACTCGACGACGGGATGATCGAGGTCGATGACGCCATCGACGCCAACGGCAAGAAGTTCGACCTGAAGCTCGATCCGAAGACGATGGCCATTGTCAAGCGCGAGGCCGAGTAGGCAGCGCTTGCGTTCGGCGGACGGCGCGGCCATATAGCCGGCGGGGGGTTGGCGAGGGACGTTTCACTCGCCAACCGGGTCAGGTCCGGAAGGAAGCAGCCCTAACGAGACCGAGCGGGTCTTCGTCCAGCCTCCCACCCTATTCCAGCGCGCGGCAGCCCGAACCCGACACGGCATGGACGCTTCGACCGGCACGCCTGACGACGAGCCGGGCCTGCCTGGGTTCCCAGCGCCGCCCGCCGCGGCAACGCCCTACCGGGTGCTCGCTCGCAAGTATCGCCCCACCAATTTCGGCGACCTGATCGGCCAGGACGCGATGGTGCGCACCTTGGCCAACGGGTTCGCGGCCAACCGCATTCCCCAGGCCTGGATGCTCACCGGCGTCCGCGGAGTCGGCAAGACCACGACGGCGCGCATCCTCGCCCGCGGCCTCAACTACGCCCGCGCCGGCCAGCCCGATACCGGCCCCACCGTGTCGATGCCGGAACTCGGCCTCCACTGCGCGGCGATCATGGAATCCCGGCACATGGACGTGCTGGAGATGGACGCCGCCTCGCACACCGGCATCGACGACGTCCGGGCGATCATCGACGGGATCCGCTACGGGCCGGTCTCGGCGCGCTACAAGGTCTACATCGTCGACGAGGTCCACATGCTGTCCGAGAAGGCGTTTAACGCCTTCCTGAAGACGCTGGAGGAGCCGCCGCCCCACGCCAAGTTCGTGTTCGCCACCACGGAGATCCGCAAGGTCCCGGTGACGATCCTGTCCCGCTGCCAGCGGTTCGACCTGCGCCGGGTCGAAGCGCCGACCCTGCACGCGCATCTCGCGAAGGTCTGCGCGGCCGAGGGTGTGTCCGTCGAGGACGAGGCGCTGGGCGCCATCGTCCGCGCCGCGGAAGGGTCCGTGCGCGACGCCCTCTCGCTGCTCGATCAGGCGATCGCCCACGGCGGCGGTACGATCACCGCGCAGAGCGTGCGCGACATGCTGGGTCTCGCCGATCGCGCCCGCATCCTCGACCTGTTCGAGGCGGTGATGCGCGGATCGGTGCCGGCGGCCTTCGCGGAGCTGCGCGCGCAATACGATTCCGGCGCGGATCCGTCGGTGGTGCTCTCGGATCTCGCGACCTTCACGCATCTGGTCACCCGGCTCAAGGTGGTGCCGGAGGCCGCTGCCGATCCGACGCTCAGCGAGACGGAGCGGGTCCGCGGCGCGGCATTCGCCGAGAAGCTCTCGGTCCGCGCGCTGTCGCGGGCATGGCAGATCCTGCTGAAGGCGATCCCCGAGGTGCAGGCCGCCCCGCGCCCGCTCGCGGCGGCCGAGATGGCGATCGTGCGCCTCGCCTACGCGGCCGATCTTCCGACCCCCGACGAGGCCCTGCGCCAGCTCAAGGCCGAGGCGGCCGCCGCGCCCGCGGACGAGCCCCCCGCCGTGTCGGCGCGGCCGCCCCTGCCGCCGATCCCGGATCTGCGCGGCGGCGGCTCTGCGGCGCTCGCGGCTTCGCCCCGGACGATGCCGGCGGAGCCCCCGCCCGTGGCGGTCCCGACAGCGGTGAGCGCCCCGGCCCCGAGACCGGCCCCCGTCGCGCCGCCGTCCCCGCGCCTCGGCCGGTTCGAGGACCTCATCGCCCTGGCCGATGCCAACCGCGACATCCTGCTTCGGACCGCGCTGGAGCGGGACATCCACCTCGTGCGCTTCGAGGAGGGTCGGATCGAGTTCCGGCTCGCTCCGGGTGGCCGTCCGAGCCTCGCCACCGACCTCTCCGCTGCCATCGAGCGGTGGACCGGACGGCGGTGGGCGGTGGCCCTGTCCAAGGAAGAGGGCGCGCCGACCCTCGACGCGGCGGCCCGTGCCGCCACCGAGACCCGCCGGGAGAACGCCGCCGCCGACCCGTTCGTCCGCGAGGTCCTCACGCGCTTCCCCGGCGCCGAGATCGTCGACGTGCGGGAGACCGCTTCGGAGGCCCTGCCTGTGGGCGAGGCGGAGGCTCTCGGAGACGATGATGCCCCGCGGCTCGACGATGCCGAGGACGACGCCTGAGGCGCCATCCGGCACGTGGTGGCGCGGCGGCGGTTCCATACCCAGATCAGATCAGACGACGAAACGGAAAGAGAGCCGCATGCGCGACCTGATGGGCATCATGAAGCAGGCTCAGGCCATGCAGGATAAGATGGCGAGTCTTCAGGCCGAGATGGACGGCCTCGAGGTCACCGGCGCCTCGGGCGGCGGTTCGGTGCGGGTCACGATGACGGCCAAGGGCCAGATGAAGGGCGTCAGCATCGACCCGACGCTCATGGTCGCGGACGAGCGCGAGATCCTTGAGGACCTGCTCGTCGCCGCCTGCAACGACGCCCGCGGCAAGGCAGACGCGACGATGCAGGAGCGCATGGCCGAATTGACCAAGGGCTTGCCCCTGCCGCCGGGGATGAAGCTGCCGTTCTAGGCGCGCGATCGGGACTGGACGGTCGAATCCGTCGCCGTCTTTGCGAGCGCAGCGAAGCAATCCAGCAGCGCCACGCTTGTCGATAACCCGCTGTCCTGGGTTGTTTCGCTGCGCTCGCAAAGACGGGCGGGGACGGGCGGCCCTGCGAGCCGCCCGATCTCGTTTTCAGGCCGCGATCGCCTGCGCGGTCGGCCCGGCGGCGCGCACGTCGGCGTCGACATGGCCTTCGAACCGCTTGAAGTTGTCGTCGAACATCTTCACCAGCCGCGCCGCAGTCTCGACGAAGGCCCCTTTGTTGGCCCAGGTCTTCACCGGGGTCAGGATGTGCGGCTCGACGCCCGGTACCGAGACCGGCACCGCGAACCCGAAATACGGATCGCGGCGGAACTCGGCCTGGGCCAGGGAGCCGTCCAGCGCGGCGCTCAGCAGGCGACGCGTCACGCGGATCGGCATGCGCCGGCCGGTGCCGACGCCGCCGCCGGTCCAGCCGGTGTTGACGAGCCAGCAATCGACGCTGTGCTTGGCGATCAGGTCACGGAGAAGGTTTCCGTAGGTGCTCGGGTGCCGCGGCATGAACGGTGCGCCGAAGCAGGTGGAGAAGGTCGCCTCCGGTCCGGTCAGGCCGCGCTCGGTGCCCGCCACCTTCGCGGTATAGCCCGACAGGAAGTGGTACATCGCCTCGGCGCCGGTAAGCTTGGCGATCGGCGGCATCACCCCGAAGGCATCGCAGGTCAGCATCACGATGTTCTTCGGATGCCCGGGCTCGGGCCGGTGGCGCTGGCATTGGCGATGAAGTCCAGCGGATAGGCGCAGCGCGTGTTCTCGGTGAGCGAGGAATCGTCGAAATCCGGTGCCCGCGTCACCGTATCGATCACCACGTTCTCCATCACCGTGCCGAAACGCTCGGTGGTGGCGTAGATCTCCGGCTCGGCGTTGCGCGAGAGGCGGATAGTCTTGGCGTAGCAGCCGCCCTCGAAGTTGAAGATGCCGGAATTCGACCAGCCGTGCTCGTCATCGCCGAGGAGCTGGCGGGAGGAATCATTCGACAGGGTGGTCTTGCCGGTACCGGAGAGGCCGAAGAAGATCGCCGAGCCGCCCTCGGCGTCGAGCGCCGCGTTGGCCGAGCAATGCATCGGCATCACGCCCTTACCCGGCAGGATGAAGTTCAGGTAGGTGAAGACCGACTTCTTCATTTCGCCCGCGTAGGCGGAGCCGCCGATCAGCACGAGCTTCTTCGTGAAGTCGATGGCGATCACCGTCTTGGACCGGCAGCCATGCCGGGCGGGATCCGCCTGGAAGCTCGGCAGGTCGATGATCGTCATGTCCGGCACGTAGGACGCGATCTCGGAACGGTCCGGCCGGATCAGCAGGTTGCGGATGAACAGCGAGTGCCACGCGAACTCGGTGAATACCCGAGCCTTGACCCGGTAGGCCGGATCGGCGCCGCCGTAGAGGTCTTGGGCGAACAGCTCCTTGCCCTCGGCGTGCTTCAGGAAATCCTGGCGCAGGGTCTCGAACTGTTCCGGCGTGATCGCGCCGTTGTTGTCCCACCAGACCTCGCTCTCGGTGCCGGCATCCCGGACCACGAACTTGTCCTTGGGCGAGCGGCCGGTATGGCTGCCGGTGGTGGCGACGATCGCGCCGCCGCGGGCGAGCTGCGCCTCCTTACGGGAGAGGGCCTCCTCGTAGAGCCGCGGAGCCTCGAAATTCCAGTGGACGGCCTTGAGGTCGCGGAAGCCGGCAGCATCCGCGCCGTGGGCCGCGTTGTGATCACCGATGTTGGTCAAGATCGTATCTCCCGGGCCCCTGTTCGACCGTCGACGCGACTGAGCCGGACGGGTGCACCGTCCGGAATTGCCCAGGGTACGTCCGCGCGGTCGTACAGGTCCGCCGCGCGCAGGATCACCGTTCCCCGGCCGCTTCCCATCCCACTCTCGAGTTAGGCGGTGAAGCTTCGCTGTCATTATGGGCTCCGCCAGGAGCCCGCAACGTGGACAAACAGGTTAGACCACAGTCGTGGACTCAGGAACCCAAGTCTGTAAGCAGTTCCGTTCGTCGCGCAGCATGCCGCCATCGGCGGAGTGGCTCTGGAATACCCATATACCACACACGGGTGCCTGGACCCTTGCGCGCCGCCCGGTGGCGTCTATGCCGTCCGGACGCCCAGCCCTTACCTCGCCCCAGAGGCACGATGCCCCAAGCCGTCGCCGGCCCCGAGATCGAGCGCCTGATCCAATTGCTGGCCCGCATGCCGGGCCTGGGACCACGCTCGGCGCGGCGGGCCGCTCTCCAGCTCATCAAGAAACGCGATACGCTTCTCGGGCCGCTCGCCGACGCCATGCGGGTGGCCGCCGACCGCATCATCGTGTGCTCAAGCTGTGGCAATGTCGACACCTCCGACCCCTGCACGATCTGTCGCGACGCCGAGCGCGACCCGACGACGCTCGTGGTGGTGGAGGATGTCTCCGATCTCTGGGCGCTCGAGCGCTCCGGCGCCGTGAAGGCGCGCTACCACGTGCTCGGGGGCGTCCTATCTGCTCTGGACGGCGTGCGGCCGGAGCACCTCAACCTCGCGAGTCTCGTGGACCGCGTGGCCCGGCCCGAGGTGAGCGAGGTCATCCTGGCACTCAACGCCACCGTCGACGGGCAGACCACCGCCCATTACGTCACCGAGTCGATCCGCCATTGCGGCGTGAAGGTGACGCGCCTCGCCCACGGCGTACCGGTCGGCGGCGAACTCGACTATCTCGACGAGGGCACCCTGTCGGCGGCGATCCGCAGCCGCACGGCATTCTGAGGTGCGAGAACCCGCCTCGATCGGGCATTTGACCGGTCCACGGCCGCATCCTATTCGACGCTGAGCCCGGACCCGTGCCGGCGCCTTCCCTGCCGGTTTCCGCCATGACCATCCGCCCGCTCGTCATCCTTCCCGATCCCGTCCTGCGCCTGGGTTCCGAGCCGGTCGGCCCGATCACCGGCGAGATCCGCACCCTGGTCGCCGACATGTTCGAGACGATGTACGACGCCCCCGGCGTCGGGCTGGCGGCGATCCAGATCGGTGTGGCCAAGCGCGTCGTCACGATCGACACGTCGAAGGAGGAAGGCGTCCGCGACGGGCGGGTCTTCATCGACCCCGAGATCGTCTGGTCCTCGGAGGAGATGCGGGTCTACGACGAGGGCTGCCTGTCGATCCCGGACTACTACGCCGAGGTCGAGCGGCCGGACCGGGTGCGCGTGAAGTTCCGCGACCTCGACGGCAAGGAGCAGGAGATCGAGGCCGGCGGCCTGCTCGCGACCTGCATCCAGCACGAGATCGACCACCTCAACGGCGTGCTGTTCATCGACCACCTGTCGAAGCTGAAGCGCGACCGGGTGATCAAGAAGTTCACCAAGGCGGCCAAGCGCGACGCGGCCTGACCCGGCCATGCGCGTCGTCTTCATGGGCACGCCGGACTTCGCGGTGCCGACGCTCGCGCGGCTCGCACAGGACGGGCACGACATCGCCGCCGTTTACACCCGCGCGCCCGCGAAGGCCGGCCGCGGCATGAGCCTGCGCCCCTCGCCGGTCCACGCGCTCGCCGACACGCTCGGCATGCGGGTCCTGACGCCGACGACGCTGCGCACTCCGGAGGCGGCCGAGACCTTCGCGGGCCATGGGGCCGACGTCGCCGTGGTGGTGGCCTACGGAATGCTGCTGCCGCAGGCGATCCTCGACGCGCCGAAGGACGGCTGCCTCAACCTCCACGGATCCCTGCTGCCGCGCTGGCGCGGCGCGGCGCCGATCCAGCGTGCCGTGATGGCGGGCGATGCCGAAAGCGGCGTCGGCGTGATGCGGATGGAGGCGGGGCTCGATACCGGTCCCGTGGCGCTGGAGGCCCGGCTCCCGATCGCGCCAGGCATGACGGCGGGCGCGTTGCACGACGCGCTGATGCCCCTCGGAGCTGACCTGATGGCCCAGGCCCTCGCCCGGCTGGAGGCGGGCACGCTGGCCTTCACGCCGCAGCCGGAGGGCGGCGTCGTCTACGCGCACAAGATCACCAACGCGGAGGCGCGGATCGACTGGTCCCGGCCGGCCGTCGAGGTCGCCAACCGGATCAATGGTCTGTCGCCGTTCCCCGGCGCGTTCTTCGAGATCGATCTCGGCAAAGGGCCTGAGCGCGTGAAGGTTCTGCGCGCCGACCCGGCGGAAGGCGCGGGCGAGCCGGGCACGCTGCGCGATGCCGAAGGCACCATCGCCTGCGGGGACGGCGCCGTGCGGCTCACGGAGCTGCGCCGCGCCGGCAAGGGCGGCAGCGCGAGCGGCGCCGAGTTCGTCCGCGGCGCCCGCCTGACGGCCGGCGCCCGCCTCGGCTGATGCCCCGCTACAAGCTCGTCATCGAATACGACGGCGGCCCGTTCTGCGGCTGGCAGCGGCAGGCCGACGAACCGACGGTTCAGGGCGCGATCGAGGCGGCGGTCACGCGCTTCTCCGGAGAGGATGCGCGGCTCACCTGCGCCGGCCGCACCGATGCCGGCGTGCACGCCATCCATCAGGTGGCCCATCTCGATCTCGCCAGGGACTGGCGGACCGACACGGTGCGGGACGCCCTGAACGCCCACCTGCGGCCGCAGCCGGTGGCGATCCTCTCCGCCGAGATCGTGCGGGAGAGTTTCGACGCCCGCCACTCGGCCATCCGGCGGCACTACCGCTACCGCATCCTCAACCGGCGCAGCCCGGCGGCGCTGACGCGGGCTCATGTCTGGCACGTGCCCTGGCCTCTGGATGCGGATTTGATGCACGCCGCCGCCCAGCGCCTCGTCGGACACCATGACTTCTCGGCCTTCCGGGCCGCCGAATGCCAGGCGAACAGCCCGGTGCGGACGCTGGAGCAGCTCGACGTGACCCGTGCCCGGATGGCGCTGCACGACGAGATCGTGGTGGCGACCTCGGCGCGCTCCTTCCTGCACCATCAGGTGCGGGCGATGGTAGGGACCCTGATGCTCGCGGGCTGCGGGCGCCTCTCCGCAGACGACGTGGCCGAGATCCTGGCTTCGGGCGAGAAGCGCCGGTGCGGACCGCTGGCTCCGGCGGCGGGACTGACCTTCATGGGCGTGGATTACGAGCCCGTGAAATAGGCCTCCAGCACCCGCCCGTAGATCGCCGTCAACCGCTCCAGATCGGCGACCGCCACGCACTCGTCGACCTGATGCATGGTTTCGCCGACGAGGCCGAACTCGATCACCGGGCAGGCATCCTTGATGAAGCGGGCATCCGACGTGCCGCCCGTGGTCGAGAGCGTGGGTGTCAGGCCGGTCTCCGCCCGGATCGCCTCGGACACGAGATCGACGAAGGCGTCCGGCTGGGTGAGGAAGGCCGGGGCGTTCGACGGCTGAAGGTCGAGACTGAAGCGCACGGCGTTTCCGGCTGCCAGTTCCAGGCGCCGGCGGATCTCGGCACCCAGGCTGTCCGCGGTCCAGTCATCGTTGAAGCGCACGTTGAACGTCGCCCGCGCGGTCGCCGGGATCACGTTGGTGGCGGGGTTGCCCACGTCAATCGTGGTGAATTCCAGGTTCGACGCATCGAAATGCGAGGTCCCGCCGTCCAGCGGCTCGGCGATCAGTGCCGAGGCGAGGCGCAGCAGGCCCGGGATTGGGTTCTCGGCCTTGTGGGGATAGGCGACGTGGCCCTGACGGCCGAGAACCGTCAGCTTGCCGGTGAGCGAGCCGCGCCGGCCGATCTTGATCATCTCGCCGAGCCGGCCCGGATTGGTTGGCTCCCCAAGCACGCAATGGTCGAACCGCTCGCCCCGTGCCCGCGCCCAGGCGAGCAGTTTCACGGTGCCGTTCACCGCCGGCCCTTCCTCGTCGCCGGTGATTAGGAAGGCGATGGAGCCCGGGACGTCGGCGTCTCGCCGCTCCATGAAGGCCAGCGTCGCGGCCAGCATGCAGGCGATCCCGCCCTTCATGTCGGCGGCGCCCCGGCCGTAGAGCTTCCCGTCGGCGACCGCGCCGTCGAACGGGCCGTGCTGCCAGGCGCCGTCGCCCTCCGGCACGACGTCGGTGTGTCCGGCAAAGACCAGGCATGGGCTTGCGTGCCCGACGCGCGCGTAGAGATTCGGCGTGTCGGGATAGCCGGGCTCCGAGAAGACCGGGCGCTCGACGGTGAAGCCGGCGGCCCGGAGGACGTCGGCGACCACGTCGAGGGCGCCGCGATCTTCCGGGGTGACGGAGGGACAGCGGATCAGGTCCTGTGCGAGGCGCAGGGCCGTGTCGGGGGCGTGATGATCAACCGGCATGAACCCGTCCTCGGCGGCGTGACGCGCCGCACAGCCCGCTTACCCCGAAGCGGGCCGTCTCGGGAGCCCCGCGCGGTGCCCTACTTGGTCACCACCAGTTGCACGTCGCCGTGTCGGCGCAACACAGAGACCGTGACGTCGTCGTCGTAGCGCTGGAAGCGGATGTCCAGGCGCGAGCCGCCGAGCCTGACGTTGTAGAGCGTCACGCCGTCGAGGAAGGACGGCAGGATCGGGTTCTTCAGGCGGACGCGGTTGCGGTTGTGGTCGAGCTCGAGGCCGAGGCAGGCCGCGAGGAACGCGAACGGCGCCGCCGCCGCCCAGGCCTGCGGACTGCAGGCCACCGGGTACGAGACCGGCCCGCGCTGCTTGCGACGCATGAAGCCGCAGAACAGCTCCGGGAGCCGCTTCTGGTCCTGGTAGAGCGAGGTGTCGAACATCCCCTGGAAGATGCGCGCGGCCTCGTGCTTGCGGTCGTAGCGCGCCAGACCCATCGCGATCAGGGCGTTGTCGTGCGGCCAGATCGAGCCGTTGTGGTAGGACATCGGATTGTAGCGCGCCTCGCCCTTGGCGATGGTGCGCACCCCCAGCCGTTGAACCCGTCCTTGCCCAGCAGCGTCTCGGCGACACGCGACGCCCGCTCGGGCTTGGCGATGCCGGTGAACAGGGCATGGCCGGCATTGGACGAGCGCACCGCGCACTGCTTCTTCGCGCCGTCGAGGGCGAGCGCGTAGGTGCCGATCTCCTCGTTCCAGAAGGCCGCGTCGAACCGCCTCGCGCAGGCGCGCCGCCTCCTGGGTCAGGCGCTCGGCCATCGGATCGTGCCCGAGGAGGGCGGCGAGCTTCGCCATGCCGTGCTTGGCCGCGTAGACGTAACCCTGCACCTCGCAGAGGGCGATCGGCCCCTTGGCGAGCTGGCCGTCGGCATGGAAGATCGAATCGTGGCTGTCCTTCCAGCCCTGGTTCTCCAGCCCCTTGTCGGTATCGCGGGCGTATTCCACGAAGCCGTCGCCGTCGCGGTCGCCGTAGCGGTCCATCCATTCGAGGGCGAGTTCCAGCGCCGGCCAGATCGCCCGGACGGTCTCCAGATCTCCGGTGACCGCATAATACTCCCAGGCGAGCATCACAAAGAGCGGCGTGCCGTCGATCGTTCCGTAATAGTGGCGGAACGGCACCTCTCCGAGCATCGCCATCTCACCGCGGCGGGTCTCGTGCAGGACCTTCCCGGGCTGTGCGTCGGCTGCGGGGTCGACCGCCTTGGCCTGCGTCACGGCGAGATAGCGCAACACGCCGCGGGCGAATTTTGATCGATCCAGAGTGCCATCAGCGCCGTGATGATGCCGTCGCGGCCGAACACCGTGGAGTACCAGGGGATGCCGGCGAACGGGTAGATGCCCTCCGGAGTGCGGCTCGCCAGCATGTAGAGGTCGGCGGTGGCGCGACACAGGCCCTCGTTGAACTGATCGTTCGACGAGATAATCGTGGTGATGCCCGCGGTCAGCGCCCGCAGATCGCGCCGCGCGTCGCGGTAGGCTCGGGCGAAGATCATGCCCTCACCGAGGTCCTTCGACTCGCGGCGCGCGCCTCCGACATTGGCCGCGAGAGTCAGCTTGGCGGCCGCATCCTCGCCGACCATCGTGTCGCCGGGCGGCTTGGTGAAGGCGCGATGCGCCTCGAAGGCGACGCGGATGAACAGCGACGTGCGGCCGCCCGGAGGCAGCGACACGTCGAAGGCGACGCGGCCCGGCTCGATCAGGTTGGGGGTCGGGCCGAAATGCAGGGCCGTGGTCCGCACGATCTCGTCGAGGCCGACGTAGCGGAACTGCACTTCCCGGTCGCTCGCCACGAGGACCCCGCGCTTGCCGCGCTGCGGCCGATCCGTGCCGCGCACCTCGAACAGGTCGCGGAAGTCGGCGTCGAAGGTCACGGCGATGCGCAGGCGGCGATGCTTCGAATCGAAGGAGCGCAGGCCGATCCGGTCGTAGCAGGTGCCGCGGAACAGGAACTTGGTGCGCTCGATCGCGATCGTCTCGCGGGGGATCGCCGTCTCGTCATGCGCGTCGAGGCGGATGTCGGGCGTCGTCATGTCGACGCTGAGCGCTCCGTTGTCGTCCTGCATCACCGAGGAGAGCATCAGCGGGCGCTGCCCTTCCACGGTCAGTTCCAGGCGCGAGAGGTAGCGCGTGTCCTGGAAGTAGAGGCCCTCGGGGCCGGGCTGGACACCGATGTCGCCGTAGGAATCCAGGACACCGAAGGCTTCGCCGAATTTCAGGGCGCGCAGAGGACGTTCGACCAGGGAGGTCTGGGCCTCGATGTGATAGGTCGGGAGCACGTCGTCCGCGTCCTGAAAGCCGTGCGCCACGCTTCCGGCGCTCGCCGCGGTCCGGGCCTTGGCATCGTGGGCCGCTGCCGTATTGTCCGCCGCCATGCAGGGCATCTCCAGGTGCAAGAGAGAGGTACGAATCGAGAGGGCTGCCGCATCCTTTCGATGCAGCAGCCCTTGTTCACCCTACGGATGAGTCGCCTTTAAGACGCTAGGATGACCCGGTCCCGCCTCGCAAGCCCGGTGCCCGATTTCAAGCCGGCATCGCAGCGACCGGAATCGCCGGCCGAGCGGAGCCGTTCACCTCACCGTATTGCGGCTTGAAGCCGGAGGTCGGCAGCTTGATCACGTCGGCGCCCCGCGCCAGCAGGTCCTCGTAGGCGGCGACGTACTTCTTGACCATGCACTCGGCGGTGAACTGGCTTTCGAAGTGGCGGCGGACACCGGCGCGACTCATGGCCTTGACCTGGGCGACGGCGGCGACGGCGTCGTCCATGGTGTTGCAGAGCACGCCGCCGACACCGTCCTTGATGACCTCCGGCACGGAGCCGTTGCGGAAGGCGATCACCGGCGTACCGGCCGACATCGCCTCGATCATCACGAGGCCGAAGGGCTCCGGCCAGTCGATCGGGAAGGCGAGCGCGAGCGCGTTGCCGAGGAAGTCCTTCTTCTGCTCCTCGTTGATCTCGCCGATGTACTCGATCAGCGGGTGGTGGGTCATCGGCTCGATCACCTCGTCCCAATAATCCTGGTCCGCCTTGTCGACCTTCGCGGCGATCTTCAACGGCGTGCCGGACCGGATCGCCATCTCGATGGCGCGGTCGGGCCGCTTCTCGGGCGAGATCCGGCCGAGGAAGGCGAGGTAGCCGCCCTTCGCCTCCGGGAAATACGGGCAGTTCTCGGCCGGCAGACCGTGATGGATCGTCGCCAGCCAGTTTGAAGTCGACGGCATCGGCAGGCGCTGGTTGTCGGAGATCGAGACCAGCGGCATGCCCGTGAAGGTGCGGTAGACCGGCATGAAATCCGGCACGTCGAGGCGACCGTGCATCGTGGTGATGCACTTGTGGTTCAGATCCTCGAACATCGGGTACTGAAGCAGGTCGATGTGGAAGTGGAGGATGTCGAATTCGTGCGCGCGACGGTGGACCTGATGGAGCATCGCCAGGTGGCTGGCGGTGTGATCCCGGTAGCCCAGCAGGCGCAGGCCCTCCGGCGTGCAGGCCGCAAGCTTGGCAGTCGTCTCGGAGTCTCCGCTCGCGAAGAGCGTGACTTCATGGCCCTGGCGGACGAGTTCTTCTGTAATCCAGCTGACGACGCGCTCGGTGCCGCCGTAGAACTTCGGAGGGACGGCCTCCGACAACGGAGCGATCTGGGCAATGCGCACGAAGTGTCTCCTGGTTGGCCGATTTTGACGGGCGGTCTAACCCTGCCGGCCTGAGCGGGACATGAATGAAACGGACGGCCAAGGTTATGGTTCCTGGCACCCCCGCTGTCCCTCACCGTTTTGTGCAGCGCCCAAGCTGTCCCCGAATTCCCCGATTCAGTAGAAGTCGCTTCGGGCTCTGCGCCGCTGCAAGGCTCGGGCCGCGGCCGGGTCATGGATCAGGGCATGGACGTTGCCGTCGCGTCAGCTTTCTGTCATAAGCCGCACCGCGTCGAACCGCCCGGCCGATAGGGCTGCCGTGGCGGCTCGTGCTGCTCCACCAGAAGCATCAGAGCGCGAACCTGAACCGACCCTCGCGGGTCGGCCTGCGGGACTTTCGCGCAACGGAGAGCCAAATGCCCAAGTTGAAGACGAAATCGGGCGCGAAGAAGCGCTTCAAGATCACCGGCACCGGCAAGGTGATGTACGCCCAGGCCGGCAAGCGCCACGGGATGATCAAGCGGACGACCAAGCAGATCCGCAACCTGCGCGGCACCACGACCCTGTTCGAGGGCGATGCCGCCAACGTGAAGAAGTACTTCCTGCCAAACGCGCGGTAAGTCCTTCGACACCCGTTGCCACTGTCTTTCGTCGAATCCAGGAGATAACCGATGGCCCGCGTCAAGCGCGGCGTGACCAGTCACGCGAAGCACAAGAAAGTTCTGAAGGCCGCCAAGGGCTATTACGGCCGGCGCAAGAATACTATCCGGATCGCCAAGCAGGCGGTCGAGAAGGGCATGCAGTATGCCTACCGCGACCGCAAGAATAAGAAGCGCACGTTCCGCGCCCTCTGGATCCAGCGCCTCAACGCGGCGGTCCGTGAGCACGGCCTGACCTATTCGCGCTTCATCGACGGTCTGGCGAAGTCCGGCATCGTCGTCGACCGCAAGGCCCTGTCCGAGCTGGCGATCCACGAGCCGGCGAGCTTTGCCGCCGTCGTCGAGAAGGCGAAGGCCGCGCTGCCGCAGACCACCGCCAAGGCCGCCTGATCCAGGCCTGAAGCGAGACGTACGGAAGGCGCGGTTCCCCCGGGGAGCCGCGCCTTCGTCGTTTGCGTCGTCGTGCGCTTGATCCTGCGCTTGCGCCCGGGCGCACAACGCGCGAGAGCACGGCCGCGAAGGCCGACTCCGCCAACCCTGTTCGAAGACAGCGATGACCGATCTCGACACCCTCGAACGCGATCTCCTGGCCCAGGTGGGCGCGGCATCCGACGAGGCGGCCCTCGATGCGGTCCGCGTCGCCGCGCTCGGCAAGAAGGGTAGCGTCTCGGATCTGCTGAAGACCCTCGGCGCCATGACGCCCGAGGAACGCAAGGAACGCGGCCCGCTCATCAACGGCCTGCGCGACCGCGTCCAGGGCGCCGTCACGGCGCGCAAGACCGCGCTCGCCGAGGCTGCCCTGGAGGCCCGACTCGCCTCAGAGCGGGTGGACGTGACCCTGCCGGTCCGGGAAGCGCCGGAGGTGCGCGGCCGGATCCACCCGATCTCCCAGGTGATCGACGAGATCACCGCGATCTTCGCCGATATGGGCTTCTCGGTCGCCGAGGGTCCGGACATCGAGACGGACGAGCTGAACTTCACCGCCCTCAATTTCCCGCCCGGCCATCCGGCCCGCGAGATGCACGACACGTTCTTCCTGGCCCCCGACAAGGACGGGAAGCGCAAGGTGCTGCGCACCCACACGTCGCCGGTCCAGGTGCGGACGATGCGGGCGCAGACGCCGCCGATTCGGGTGATCATCCCGGGCCGCACCTACAGGCACGATTCCGACCAGACCCACACGCCGATGTTCCACCAAGTCGAAGGGCTGGTGATCGACAAGGCCGCCAACATCGCCAACCTGAAATGGGTGCTGGAGGAGTTTTGCAAGGCGTTCTTCGAGGTGGAGGGCGTGAAGATGCGCTTCCGCCCGTCCTTCTTCCCCTTCACCGAGCCCTCCGCGGAGGTCGACATCCAGTGCTCGCGCAAGGGCGGCGAGATCCGCTTCGGCGAGGGCGACGACTGGCTGGAGATCCTCGGCTGCGGGATGGTGCACCCGAACGTGCTGCGCAATTGCGGGCTCGATCCGGACGCCGTCCAGGGCTTCGCCTTCGGCGTCGGCATCGACCGGATCGCCATGCTGAAATACGGCATGCCCGACCTCCGGCCGTTCTTCGAGGCCGACGTCCGCTGGCTCGACCATTACGGCTTCCGCGCGCTCGACGTGCCGAGCTTGGTGGGCGGCCTGTCCGGCTGAGCCGCCTATGCCCTCGCCGTGGCCGTCCGGCTCCGATGAAGGCCCCGTGATCCCGTTCCTCCGACGGTCGAGCCGACGTCAGGCTCTCGAAGGTCCATCATGAAATTCACCCTCTCCTGGCTCAAGGATCACCTCGACACCGAGGCCAGCCTCGAAACCATCGCCGAGACGCTGACGCGGATCGGCCTTGAGGTGGAGGGCGTCGACGACAAGGCCGCCGCGCTCAAGCCCTACGTGATCGCCCGGATCCTGACGGCCGAGCAGCATCCCAACGCCGACCGCCTGCGGGTCTGCACCGTCGATACCGGCGCCGGCGAGCCGGTGCAGGTGGTCTGCGGCGCGCCGAATGCCCGGGCCGACCTCGTTTCGGTCTTCGCACCGCCGGGCACCTACGTCCCGGGCAAGGCCATCACCCTGTCCGTGGGTACGATTCGCGGCGTCGAGAGCCGCGGCATGCTCTGCTCGGGCGCGGAGCTCGGCCTCGGCGACGACCATGACGGCATCATGAAACTACCGACCGACGCGCCGATCGGGCAGCCTTACGCGCTCTATGCCGGGCTCGACGATCCGGTGATCGAGATCAACCTGACGCCGAACCGCCCGGACTGCACCTCCGTCCACGGTATCGCCCGCGACCTCGCCGCCGCCGGCATCGGCACGCTCAAGCGTGAGACGCTGCCGGGCGTGCGCGGCGAAGGACCCTGCCCCGTCGAGGTCGAGCTGGCCTTCGCGCCGGACGACCGTCACCTCGCTCCGCTGTTCGCCTTGCGGCTGGTGCGCGGGGTCAGGAACGGCCCGTCGCCGGCCTGGATGCAGGCACGGCTGCGGGCGATCGGCCTGCGCCCGATCAACGCCCTGGTGGACATCACCAACTACGTGACCTTCGACCGCGGCCGACCGCTGCACGTCTTCGATGCGGCGAAGGTCTCGGGACCTCTGACCGTGCGAAGGGCGCAGAGCGGCGAGAGCCTCCTCGCGCTGGATGGCCGCACCCACGCGCTCACCGACGAGACCGTGGTGATTGCCGACCGGAACGGCGTGGAATCCATCGCCGGCATCATGGGCGGCCAGCACTCCGGTTGCGACGCCGGAACCACGGACGTCCTGATCGAGTCCGCGCTCTGGGACCCGGCCAACATCGCCCAGTCGGGCCGACGCCTCGGCATCATCACCGATGCGCGATACAGGTTCGAGCGCGGCGTCGATCCGGCCTTCACGCTCCCGGGCCTCGACCTCGCGACCCGTCTGGTGATGGATCTCTGCGGCGGCACGCCGACCCAGGCGCGGATCGCCGGCGAGCCGCCGGATTCGGAGCACATCATCGACTTCCCCTGGACCGAGGTCCGCCGCCTCGCCGGCATCGAGGTGCCTCGCATCGAGATGAAGCTGATCCTGGAGACGTTGGGCTTCCACGTCTCGGGCACCGGGGACCGGGTAAAGGTTCTGACGCCGTCCTGGCGGCCCGATGTCGAAGGCAAGGCCGATCTCGTCGAGGAGGTCGTTCGCATCGCCGGTCTGGATCGGATCGAGGCCAAGCCGCTGCCCCGGCTCGCCGGGATCGGCCGGCCTCTCCTCACGGTGATGCAGAAGCGCACGCGGACCGCGAAGCGGGCGCTGGCCAGCCGCGGCCTCATGGAGGCGGTGACGTGGTCCTTCGTTCCGCACGCGGATGCCGAACTGTTCGGCGGCGGCGGCGCCGATCTCGTCCTGGCCAATCCCATCGCCTCGGAGCTGTCGGACATGCGGCCGAGCCTGCTGCCAGGCCTCCTGCGCGCGGCCCAGCGCAATGCCGACCGCGGCTACCCGGACGCAGCCCTGTTCGAGGTCGGCCAGTGCTTCGCCTCGGACGAGCCGGAGGGCCAGAGCATCCGTGCGGCAGCGGTCCGCCGCGGAAGTGCGACCCTGGCCGGCGCCGGACGGCACTGGGATGGTGCCGGCCAGACCGTGGACACCTTCGATGCCAAGGCCGATGCCCTGGCCCTGCTCGGCAGCCTCGGCGTGCCGACGGGCGGCCTCCAGATCACGGCGGGTGGCCCGTCCTGGCTGCATCCCGGCCGCTCCGGCACCCTGCGCTTCGGCCCGAAGACCGAGATCGGCTGGTTCGGCGAGGTTCATCCGCGGACGCTGCAGGCCCTCGACCTCAAGGGCAACCTCGTGGCTTTCGAGATCGTTCTCGACGCCCTGCTCTTGCCCAAGCACAAGCCGACCAAGGCCAAGCCGACACTGGCGCTCTCGGAATTCCAGCCCCTGTCCCGGGACTTCGCCTTCGTGGTCGGCCGCGACGTGCCGGCGGGCGACCTCGTGAAGGCCGCCCAGAATGCCGAGCGCAAGCTCGTCACCGGGGTCGACGTGTTCGACCTCTACGAGGACCCGGCGTGCCCGAGGGCTCCAAGTCGGTGGCGATCGCCGTGCGCCTTCAGCCGGTGGAGCGGACCCTGACCGACGCGGAGATCGAGGCCGTGAGCGCCCGGATCGTCGCCGAGGTCTCCCGCCGGACGGGCGCGACCCTCCGGACCTGAGGAACGCCATGGATCGGATCGCCCTGCTCATCGCGGATCTTGCGGCGGCCGAGTACCGGCCGAAGGCGGCGCTGCGGGAGGCGCTCCAGCATCCCGCCGCCGTGGCCGAGGCAACTCTGCCGCTGCTCGAGGCGGCCGCGGACGGGCGTGAGCTCGCGCCCGATGAGGCGAACCTCCTGTTCTGGGGCCTGCACGTCCTGGCGCATGCCCGGGACACCCGCGCCCTGGCGCCGCTACTCAGGCTGCTCCGGCAGGATGAGGAGACCCTCGACGCCGTCCTCGGCGATGCCCTCACCGCGACCCTCTCCAAGGTTCTGGCAAGCCTATTCGACGGCGATCCGCAGCCACTGTTCCGGCTCATCCTCGACAGTACCGTGGACGATTTCGCCCGCATGGCCCTGCTCAGCGCCTGCACCTTCCTGACCCTGGAAGGCCGGATCGACCGGGGGGCGATGCACGATCTGCTGGTCCGGTTCGACGATGCGCAGGCCGCCGTCGAGGAGGCGCCGGTCTGGGTCGGCTGGGAGGAGACGATCGCGCATCTGGGCTTCCGGGACCTGGCCCCCGGGCGGCCGCGGCCCGCGCCGATGGCCGCCTCACCGACGAGGTGAGCGACGCCGATTGGTTCAAGGAGACGCTGCGCAGGGCGGAGGCGAAGCCGGACGACCGGGATCGCCTCGGCCCGTACCAGTACGGCTACCTCGACGATCCGGTCGAGGCCCTCGACTGGACCGAGGAGGGGGCTGGCGAGCCGCAGCGCAACCCGTTCAAGGATGTCGGCCGCAACGATCCCTGCCCCTGCGGATCGGGCAAGAAGTTCAAGAAATGCTGCCTCGGCAAGGTAGAGGCCGAAGGCCCCTGGATGCCGCCGGTCCCGCTAGGCGGCTGAGGCGCCTGTGCCGCTGAGCGGATTCTCCGGGATCCCACCCGTAGCGCAACGTCTCGAACCGCATGGCGCGAGCATCGACCATCAGCAGGCGTCCGACCAGGGGCTCTCCGAAGCCCGCTACGGCCCGGATCACCTCCAGGGCCATCAGCGAGCCCATCACGCCGGCCAAGGCTCCCAGGATCCCGGCCTCCGCGCAAGCGGGCACGCTGCCGGGCGGCGGCGGATTCGGAAAGAGGCAGCGATAGGTCGGGTTCGGGTCCCATCGGGCGACGCCTCGTGCGCGCAGATCGTGGTGAGCGTGCCGTCGAAGCGCCCGAGCGCGGCGGTCACCAGAGGCCGCCGCGCGTGGAAACACGCGTCGGACACGGCGTAGCGCGTGGCGAAGTTGTCGGACCCGTCGGCGACGACGTCGTAGCCGGCGATGAGGTCGACGGCGTTGCCGGGATCGATCCGGAACGGATGCCGGATCACCGCCACGTGCGGGTTGAGGCGCGCCACCGCGTCGGCGGCGCTCTCGACCTTCGGCCGGCCCAGATCCGGCGTGCCGTGGATCACCTGGCGCTGGAGATTGGACAGGGAGACGGTGTCGTCGTCGACGAGGCCGATAGTGCCGATCCCGGCCGCCGCCAGATACTGGATGAGCGGCGCACCGAGTCCCCTGCCCCGACGACCAGGATCCGCGCGGCCTTGATCCGGGCCTGACCCGGTCCGCCCACCTCGGCGAGGACGAGGTGGCGGGCGTAGCGTTCGATCTCGTCGGGGGCGAGGGCCATGGCTGCCCATAATCCGCCGCGGCGCTTATCGGAAGCGCCAACATGCAAACGCCGCCCCGGTGAGGAGGCGGCGCGGGTCTGAAATCCGAAGATCCTGCCGTCAGCGCGGCGCGAGGATCATGATCATCTGACGGCCTTCGAGCATGGGCTCGCTCTCGACCTTGGCGATCTCCGCCGTCTCGCTCTTCACGCGCTCCAGGAGGCGCAAGCCGATGTCCTGGTGAGCCATCTCACGACCACGGAAGCGCAGGGTCACCTTGACCTTGTCACCCTCCTCGAAGAAGCGGTGCACCGACTTCATCTTGGTGTCGTAATCGTGCTTGTCGATGCCGGGGCGGAGCTTGATCTCCTTCACCTCGACCGTCTTCTGCCGCTTGCGGGCCTCGTTCTGCTTCTTCTGCTCGTTGAAGCGGAAGCGCCCGTAATCGAGCAGCTTGCAGACGGGCGGCACGGAAATTCGGCGCGATCTCCACGAGATCGAGACCGGCTTCCTCGGCGAGAGTGAGGGCGTCGAAGAAGGGGACGACGCCGCGGTTCTGCCCGGTATCGTCGATCAGCTGCACCTCCCGCACACCGCGAATGTCGCGGTTCGCGCGCGGCCCGTCCTTCTGCGGGGCCGGCATGGCTCTCATCGGTCTACGAATGGCTTCAGTCTCCTGCTGCAACGGCAGATCGGCGGACCGGACGATCCCCAGAAGGACCACCTGACCGCCAGCCGCTCCGGTCTCATCCGGACTTACTACGTTGGTGGAACCACGGCCAGAGTCAACGGGCTAGCCCAGTGCGGCCGAAAATAATCGGCGGGCATGCGCGGAGGCCGAGCCCGAGAGATCCCGGGCCGCTCACTGGACCCGGCCGAGCAGCTCTGCATAGACCGCCAGCGTGTCGCCAACCATCCGCTCGAGAGAGAAATGCGCCTCGACATGGGCGCGGCTCCGGCGGCCGAGGGCGTCGCGGGCGCTGGCGCCGAGGGATAGGGCTTCGGTGAGCGCGGCGGCAAGTGCGGCCGCGTCTCCGGCCGGCACGCGCCATCCGGTGCGCTGGCTCCCGGACACCTGCGGCGGGGCGAGCACCGTTTCCGGCACGGCCCCGAGATCGGAGACCACCACGGGCGCGCCGAGCGCCTGCGCCTCAACGGCCGAGCGCCCGAACGCTTCCGGTTCCACGGACGGCACGGCCACGACGGAGGCGGCCCGGAAGGCGGCCGGCATGTCGGTGCAATGCCCGACCCGACGGACGATGCCACCGAGCCCCCGCGCGGCGATTAGCGCATCGAGTTCGCGCTCGTAGGATGCGCGGCCCTGGGGATCCCCAGCCAGCACGACGGCGAGGTCGGGGACGCCCCGGTCGCGCATCTGCGCGGCAGCCTCGATCAGGACGCGATGGCCCTTCCAGGCGGTGAGGCGCGCCGCCAGCAGGATCACGCGCTCGTGCGGGGCCACGGCCCAGCTCCTGCGCAGGGCCTCGACCCGGGCCGCCCCGACCGCCACGGGGTTGAACACGGTGAGGTCCGTGCCGCGATGGATAACCCGGACCCGGTCGCCCGCCTGCTCGGCATGCAGCCGGTGGATCAGGTCGGCGGTGTAATGCGAGTTCGCGATCACCACGTCGCCGCGGGCCATCACCGAATTGTACAGCACCTTCACGTTGGAGCGGCCGGAATAGCTGCCGTGATAGGTGGTGACGAACGGGATCCCGAGACGGCGGGCCGCCCCGAGGGCGACCCAGGCGGGCGCGCGCGAACGGGCATGAATGATCTGCACGCCCTCGCGGCGGCAGAGCGCCATCAGCCGCAGCACGTTCACGGCCATCCGCGCCGGATTCTTCGAGGCCGCTGGGAAGCGGTGCCAGTGGCCGCCCTTGGCCTGCAACTCGCCGACGAGTCGCCCGCCTTCCGTTGCGACGAGCGCGCGCGCGCCGACCGCCGCGAGGGCACCGGCCACGTCGACCGTGGTACGCTCGGCGCCGCCCGCTTCGAGTTCGGGGATGATCTGCAGGATGCGCGCGCCCGCCAGGGCGCTGATCTCCGCCGGAAAGCCCGACAGGGCGTGGGTCACGTCGCCCGTCCGCGGTCCTTCGGCGAGGACACGCATGCCCCCGACCGGTATCTGCCAAATGCTCGCTGCCATTGATCCAGCATCGCCGCTGCGCTTTACGGTCCGGTAAACGGAGGTTGAAGCCGTACCGTTCAGGGCAGGACTTCTTCCACCCGCAGAGAGGGATATCGGAGCGGACGATGATGGACACGACCCCCGAATTCCTCACCGTCGGGACGGGCGAGGCCGCCCGGCGCATCGCCGTTCGGGTGCGCGACGGTGCCGGTCCTCCGGTCGTCTGGCTCGGCGGTTTCCGCTCGGACATGACCGCCACGAAGGCGACCGCCCTGGACGCCTGGGCGGCGGAGACAGGCCGCGGGCTCGTCCGGTTCGACTATACGGCGCACGGCGACTCGGAGGGCACGTTCACGGACTGCACCATCTCCACGTGGCTCGAAGACGCGCGGGCCGTTCTGGACGCCCATGCCGAGGTGGCTCCGATTCTCGTCGGCTCGTCGATGGGAGGCTGGATCGCCTGTCTGGTCGCTCGCGACCGGGCCGCCCGGGGTCAGTCGACCGCGGGGCTCGTGCTCATCGCGCCGGCGCTGGATTTCACGGAGGAGCTGATCTGGGACCGTCTAAGCGAGGCCGCCCGGGCCATGCTCGTTCGGGACGGCGTCCTCCGGAAGCCTAGCGAGTACGCGCCGGAACCGACGACGATCACTCGGGCGCTCATCGACGATGGCCGCCAGCACTGCATGCTGGGCGGACAGGTCGAGCCGGGGTGTCCAGTCCACATCCTGCAAGGGATGCGGGACACCGATGTCCCCTACACCCATGCGCTGAAGATCCTCGGCCGGCTACCAGCCGAGGGCACGGTCATGACCCTCATCGCGGATGGCGACCATCGCCTGTCGCGACCGCAGGATATCGCGCGGCTCGTAGATGCCGTGGCCGGCCTCGCCTGACCGGCGCCGCGCGGGCTCACGCGCGCCAACGCGGCGTCCGACCGGGCATTCGCTTCACTGAAGTATCGATCCGCACCGCCGGGATCCGCGCCCGCGGATCCCGTTGTCCAGACGATCAAGGCTGCCCGTTCAGTGCAGGCTCACCGGCTGGAGATCGTGCGCGAAGGCGTTGGCCAGCACGACGTCGCGGGAATCGGCGAGCATGATCGGCGCGCCGCTAGCCGAGAGCAGGGCAAACAGATCGAGGCCGGGCGACAGATCGGGGGCCTGCGGGAAGAAGCGGCGCACCTCGTCGGACCGGATCGGCCGGACATAGGCGATGTGGCCCTCACCGAGCGCCGCCAGATCGGCCGGCTGGAAATCGGCCGGGTCGAGATCGGCAGGGGTCAGGGGAGACGGATTCGAAGCGAACATCAGGCCCTCCTAGGGTGGCAGAGCGTCTACCGCCGATCCAGAAGGCACCGGCGGCTCTACCCTGATGTGGGGAGCCCGGCCCCCCAATCAATCGTTCAGCCGCGCGCACCGATGTCGATCTTGCGCACGATGCGGTCCGGCTCCGGCCGGACCAGATCGATCGACAGCAGGCCGTGGGCGAGGTCCGCCCCGAGAACCTCCATGCCGTCGGCGAGCAGGAATGCCCGCTGAAACTGGCGCGCCGCGATGCCGCGGTGGAGGAAGTGCCGCTCGCGCTCGTCGACCTGCCGACCCCGGACGACGAGCTGGCTCTCCTCCAGCATCACGTCCAGCTGGTCGCGGGTAAACCCGGCCACCGCGAGCGTGATGCGCAGGCGCTCAGGCTCGCTGTCGGTACGGGGCAGGCGTTCGATGTTGTAGGGCGGGTAGCCGTCGTTGGCGGCTTTGGAGACCCGGTCGAGGGCCTGCTCGATCTCGTCGAAGCCGAGCAGGAACGGGTGCCCGAAGGGCGAGGTTCGCGTCATCGCGGCCGTCATCCACAAAGCGAGGCCTCCGACCCCGGGACGTGCCGCGCCCCCGGGATGCCTGAGCACCTCGTCGATAGGGAGCCCACCGTGGGCAGCGCTCCGCCGGACGAGACGCCGCCGGCGACAAGAAGATATGGCCGAGCCCACCCGACCCATCAAGGGAGGACGCCGCTGTCGCGCGGGCACCACCTGCTTCATGCAAATCCAGGACATTTCGGCAAATATCGCCGGGAGTGACAGGCAACTTCCGCAACCGCCACGCTTTCCTCTAACAATTTGGAACTGCTCTGATTTTCTCCCCGGGCCTTGATCCCGGCCGCGGGCGTGGATACTGCCGCGACAGGCGATACCCCGATCGAACGGGTCGGTCGACGCCATCCTTCCTGCGACGCGAGGCAACGCAGCCCATGAGCGCGCCCTTGACCCCGTCGGACCACGCGGCGACCCGACGCGTCGCCGAGGTATGCGGCGACGAGGCCGACATCCTGGCGTTGTCGGTGGCCCGTTTCGTGGCGGCCGGATATATGACGAGCGACGTCGCCTGTTGGAACGCCGCCTTCGACGGCGCCGAGCAGTTGCTCGGCCCCGCGGAGGGGTGCCAGTTCGTCGCCTGCATGGTCGCGATCGTCCGTGCCCTGCGAGCGGAACGCGATTGCGACTGGTCGTTCATGCCGGCGAGCTGCTGCCGGGTGACCGGCCATGAATGCGCGCTGGTGAACCTCATCAATCGGGGACGGCAGCGTCTCTGGACGGATCTCGACGCCGCCGCGGCCGAGATCACCGGCCAGGACGCGGCGCCGCGCCTCGTGGCGGCGGTCCGGGCGGCGGTCGGTCCGCTCGACGCGGCGGCCCGACGCCTCGCGCCGAGCCAATGCCCCGCGTGGGTCGTGCTGCACTGATCAGCCGCCGGCGATCCATCACACTGGCCGGGGCAGCATGTGCCGTCGGCCGGCTCGAAGTCGAAGAGGACTCTGGTTCGGTGCTAGCCCTGCGTGCTCCCCTCTACCGCCGGCGGATCGGGCGTGTCGCCCTCGACACGGCGGCGTGTTTCGCCCTCTCCGCGCTCCTGGTCGTAGGCGCCCTGGCGCAGGACGCGTCCGACAAGGCCGCGCCGCTCAAGCTGCAGCTCAACAAACTCGAGACCGCCGGCGAGGCCTGCCGGATCACCATGGTGATCGACAACGCCAAGGGGACCGGTCTGAAGTCCTACAAGGTCGACCTCTTCGCCTTCGATACGGAGGGCGTCGCGCAGAAGCGCGTGGCGGTCGAACTCGGGCCGCTTCCGCCGCGCAAGACCACCGTGAAGATCTTCGATTTCCCCGGGATCGCCTGCAACAAGGTCGGGCGCGTGCTCCTGAACGACGTACTGGCCTGTGACGGCGGCGACGCGGCCCGGGAGGGCTGCCTGGAGCGGACCGAGACGGAGAGCAAGGCCGGCATCTCGTTCGACCGCTGAGGCGGACGATCTGACGGTCGACGAAACCAAACCGCCCGGCGGCGACGGCAGCCGGGCGGCCTGCGGCTTTCGCCGCACCCCGACGTGACGGCGGCGCAAGGCCGCACGAGACCAGGACGCCAGGAGCCCGCGATGGACCCGACACAAGCCCCGATCGAGGCGGCCCACGACTTCTCGTTCCTCGGCCTGTTCCTGCAGGCCGACCCGATCGTGAAGGGGTGATGATCCTTTTGGTGATCGCCTCGATCGCCTGCTGGACGGTGGTGTTCGAGAAGGTCATCCGGCTCGCCGCGGCGCGGCGTCAGGCCAAGGCGTTCGCCACGCTCGTGCGAGCCGGCGGAAGCCTCGACGGTGAGCACCGCGGCATCGCGGGCCACGTGGTCAAGGCCGCCATCGACGCCTGGCGCGACCAGGACCCCTCCGAAACGCGGGCGGAGCGCCGCGAACGGATCGAGCGGGCGATGAAGGGAGCTCTCACCCTCGAGGTGAAGCGCCTCCGCACCGGTCTGTCGCTGCTCGCGACGTCGGGCTCCACGGCCCCGTTCGTCGGGCTGTTCGGCACCGTCTGGGGCATCATGAATTCGTTCTCGTCGATCGCCCGGAGCCAGGACACGTCCCTCGCTGTGGTGGCGCCCGGCATCGCCGAGGCGCTGTTCGCCACCGCGATCGGCCTCGTCGTCGCGATCCCGGCGGTGATGGCCTACAACAAGCTCTCGAGCGACGTGGGCGGCATCCAGAGCACATTCGCCTCCTATATTTCGGTGCTGGGCAACCGCCTCGCCCGCGACCGCGCCGGCGCGCATCGCGCCGCCGCCGAGTAGCGCCGCCGGCGCCAGCCCGCACAGAGCCGAACGCAACGGTACCGGAGACGCCCCATGGCTATGGGATCCCTTCGCACGAGCGATGACGACGACCTCGACGACTTGCCGATGTCCGAGATCAACGTCACGCCGATGGTCGACGTGATGCTCGTGCTGCTGATCATCTTCATGGTGGCGGCGCCGCTGATGACGACCGGCGTGCCGGTACAGCTGCCGAAGACCGCGGCGCCCAAGGTCGCGCAGTCGAAGAAGCCTGCCGAGGTGACGGTCGACAAGGACGGCAACCCGTCCATCGCCAAGGAGGTGTTCACGATGGACAGCATCGTGCCGCGCCTGCGCGAGATGGCGGCGGCCGACAAAGATCAGGTCATCCTCGTGCGCGGCGACCGCGACGTTCCCTACGGCAAGGTGATGGAGGTGATGGGCCTCGTCGGCCAGGCCGGCTTCACCAAGGTGTCGCTGATCGCCCAGTCGCCCGGAGGCGCCCCATCGGCATCGCCCGCCGCCACCGCAGGGACCGCACGCTGATCCGATGAACACCTCCACGTCGACGGATCTGCCGGCCGGTTTCGGCGAGCAACGGCCGTCCGGGCTGGTCGCCGCCTTCCTGGTCGCCCTGACCCTGCACGCCGCCGTGCTGGCCGCAGTGATGGTCCTGCGGCTCGCGCCGCCCGCGCCCACGGGCGAGCAGCAGATCACCGTCGATCTGGCACCGCTCATGACCGACGCGGCGACCGAAGCGCCGGCGGAGCAGCAGATGAGCCAGGAGGCGCCGCCGGAGACCAAGCCGGTGGACGCCCCGCCGGATGAGGCCGTCCAGCCGCCGCCCCCGCAGATGACCGAGGTGAAGCCTGAGGAGACCCAGGCGGTCGAGGCACCGCCGGAGGCCCAGCCGGTCGAGGCGCAGAGCCAGGTCATCACCTCCACTGCCGAGGCCGCGGAGCCCCAGGCTCCGCCGCCCGTCGAGGTCGCCAAGACCGAGGAGCCGCCGAAGCCGGCCCCGGACCCCGCCAAGCTCAAGGCCGAGCGGGAGGCCAAGCTGCGCAAAATTCGCGAGGAGAAGCTCCGCGAGCAGAAGCGCGAGGAGGCGCGGCAGGAGCGCCTTGAGGAGATCCGCGAGGCGAAGGCCAAGGCGGCCCGGGAGGCCAAGGCTCGCGAGGCCAAGGC
Organism: Methylobacterium phyllosphaerae; assembly: GCA_050632685.1. GTDB lineage: Bacteria > Pseudomonadota > Alphaproteobacteria > Rhizobiales > Beijerinckiaceae > Methylobacterium > Methylobacterium phyllosphaerae_A. Next base: position 2,359,575 of record JBOEFT010000001.1, on the reverse strand, counting down.
CCAGCAGGGCGCCGAGCGCAGTTCGGCTTCGGCCTCCCGCCAGAACAATGCCGGTCGGGCAGCGGCCGGCGGCGATCCCGGGGCCATGCGTCAATGGCAGGGCGCGATCAGCGCAGCGATCCATGGCCGGATGAACGCGAACGCCGCCGCCGGCACCAGCGGTGGAACGGCCGTGGTCCGCTTCACCGTGATGCGCTCGGGTCAGGTCACGGGCGCGGGTGTGGCCCGCTCCAGCGGCGTCGGCCAGATCGACAGCGCCGCCCTCGCGGCGGTGCGCGGCAGCCTGCCGGCGGCGCCGCCCGGGGTGACGCAGTCGAGCCTGTCTGTCTCCATTCCGCTCAACTTCCGGGTCCGGTGAGCAGCGGCGGCCCCCGTCGGTCACGACTGACCCGCCAACTGGCCGGCCCAGTCTCGCGTCGGATACGAATAGTGTGGGTCGTCAGTCCCGGGCCGAGATCATGATTCGCCATCGGCGCGCCGGGCATGCTAAAGCCTTCGTGAACTGGCCATTCATGCGCGTCCCGTGACTGCGCAGAATGGCCGTCCATCCGGCCTATCCCCTCCCCTCGAACAGGCCGGACCCACTCAGTCCCCGTCCCAGGCAGGATGCGCAGGGATGGGACGTCTGAGCCGGGGTGAAAGGGACAGGATGAGCGACGACACCGAGTACGACCTCGACGAGGTAAATGCCACCCGCGACGCGGAGGCGGAAGCCAAGACGCGTGCCGAGAACCGCGCCGAGCGTGCCGAACGCGCAGAGCGCATGGCCCGCGAGGGCGCCCAGGCGATGGCCGAGCATCACGCGGCCATCAAGGCGGTGGACGAACGGACCCTGAAGCTGCGTTCGCTCCGCCTCGCCAAGGAGGCGGCGGACGCACAGACCAAGGCGGCCGAGAAGGAAGCCAAGGCGGCGGCCAAGGGCGCCTCCAAGAGTGCCTCAAAGGGCACCGCCAAGAGTGCTGCGAAGAAGGCCGCACCGAAGAAGACGTCCGCGAAGGATTAGGGGTCGATGTCCGACGACCGCAACCGCCGCCGCTTCACCGATCCCCGCGCAACGGCCGAGGCGGCTTTCCGCGCCGCCACGACGCCGAAGCCGGCCGCTCCGCCGTCGGCGCCGCCGGTCGCACGGCCCGCAGCGACGATCCCGGGCTCGCGGGAAGTCGTGAGCCTGCGCCTCGACAGCGCCGTGCTCGCCCATTTCCAGAAGGACGGACCGGGCTGGCAAGACCGCATCAACGAAGCGCTCAAGGCGCTGGTGCCAGCGACCGAGGGCTGATCCACCGATAAGTCGGCGACCACGATCGCGCCTCAGGTCGGTTTCGGTCGTTCCCGCAGGATCCGGTTGATGGCGCGATCGAGGGCCGACAGGAAGGCCGATCGGTCGGCACGGGAGAACGGCTTCGGCCCGCCCGTGATCGTTCCAGCATCTCGCAGCGACTGCATCAGGTCCCGTGTGGCGAGGGCGAGGCCAATCGATGACTCGCTGAACGGCTTGCCGGTGAAGGCCAGGACCGTCGCACCGGCCTTCACGCAGCGGGCGGCCAGCGGCACGTCGGCGGTGAGCACGATGCTCCCGGGTCCGGCCCGCGCCGCGATCCAGTCGTCTGCGGCATCGAGTTCCAGAGCCGACCACGATGCGCTCGATCCAGGGTTCGCGCGGCAGGTTCAGCACGCTGTTGGCGACGACGTGGACGGTTAGCCCGTACCGCGCGGCGACCCGATAGGTCTCGTCCTTGACCGGACAGGCATCGGCGTCGAGGAAGATCGGCGGTCCCGCCGGTGCAGCACTCATGGCCGGGGCACGAGCTTCGACGTGAAGCCCGCCAGGATCAGGAGCACGCCCAGACCGAACTGCCAGCGCTCGATATCGCCCCCACCGACAGCACGACGGCGCGGCCGAAGACCACGAGCCCCAGCAGCGGCAATCCGAAACGGAGTGCCAGCTTCGCGGCGAGCCGAATGTCGGCGCCTGCCCCACCCGTCCCGGCCATCAGCGGGCGACCGCGGCGCGCCGGGGCGCCAGATCCGCCACCGGTGCGCTCTCGGCCGGACCACGTTCGAGGGTCGCCACCGACAGCGGCGCGCCCCGCCCGCGGAGGGCATGCGCACCGAGCGAGCGCGCCCGGACCCCGGCGGGCAGCCGCGGCAACCGGCCGAGGAGATCCTGGGAGATCAGGATCCCGACGCCCAGGGGCCGGCACAGGGCCTCGATCCGCGACGTGACGTTCACGGCATCGCCGAAATACGCGATCTTGTGCCGGTCCACGCCCACTTCGGCCGTGACGACCGAGCCGCCGTGCAGGGCTGCGCGGAGGCGCGGGACCGTCCCGAACCGGACCGTCCAGGCTCCTGTATCCGCCTCGATCCGGTCGATGACGTCGAACAGACAGGTGACGCAGCGGGCGTCCTTGAGCCCGCGGGCCATCGGCCACGTCACAATGGCGAGGTCGCCGACGTAATCGTCCACCGAGCCGCCGTTGCGGCGCACCGGTTCGGCCAGCGTCGCGAACACCGCGCCGAGATATTCCTGGGCGCGCAGGTCGCCATGCGCCTCCGCGAAAGCGGTCGATCCGACCACGTCGAGGAACAGGAAGATGCGCTCCTCCGCCACCGGCTTGTGATAGCGGCCGATCATGAAATTCACGAACACCTCGCCGCCGACGAGGTCGCGCATCCGGATCACGAAGACGAGCAGGCCTGACACGGCCAGGGCGTAGGCGAGGACCCGGGCGGTCATCCGGGTCGCCGAGGTGAGATCGTCCGGCGTCAGGGCGAAGGCCCTGCGACGAGACCGCCCAGGGCGTTGCCCGCCATGATCATCAGCACGTAGGCGAGTTCCGCGGCCGGGACGTAGAGCCAGGCCGGCAGCCGACGGATCCGCGCCTGAAGGCCGGCCAGGATGAGCCCGCGGTCGAAGGCCAGCACCGTGGCGCCCATGCACAGGCCGTAGGTGAACCCGGCGAGCGGCGATGCTCCGGCCGCGAAGATGATGTTGTAGAGAAGGCCCGCCCCGGCCGCCGCCAGCAGGATCAGACCCCAGAACATCCGGTGGGCCGGCAGCATCGGCGCGTCTCCAGCATGGCCAACCGATGGACCCTGCCCCGGACCGGGTTTCCGAGGCCCGGCGCAGCGGCCCCGCGCGGGGACGCGCAGGCACGGCGGGCCGCAGGCTTTCAGGCTTCGGCCTAAAGTTCAGCGCCGCGAAAAGCCGCCGCCCATTGCTCAACGCCCCAAGATGGCGCGAGTAAGGCGTGCCGGGTTGCGACGCGGCCGAGCGTGACACGCCGCCGGCCCGGAACCCGACCGGATCGCCGCCAGCGACCGTTGCGACAGCGAAGAGGGAGCGCTGCCATGTACGCCAGGAGCTTCGGAGCGACGCGCGTCCCGGTCCCGGTGCTCGGCCAGGGCACGTGGCACATCGACGGTTCGGACCGGGCTGACGCGATCCGGGCGCTGCGGGCCGGAATCGATGCCGGCATGACCCATATCGATACGGCCGAGATGTATGGCGATGCGGAAGCGATTGTCGCCGCAGCCATCGCGGATTGCCGCGAGGAGGTCTTCCTCGTCTCGAAGGTCGTTCCGGGCAACGCCACGCGCCGCGGCGTTGCCCGCGCCTGCGAGGCCTCGCTCCGGCGCCTGCGGACGGATCGACTGGACAGCTACTTGCTGCACTGGCCGGGCCAGCATCCCCTCGAGGAGACGATCAGGGGGTTCGAGGACCTGCGCCGGGCGGGCAAGATCCTCTCCTGGGGCGTCAGCAATTTCGACGTCGCGAACCTCGACCGCGCCCTCGCCATCGCGGGGCCGGATCGGATCGCCTGCAATCAGGTGCTCTATCACCTGAACGAGCGGGCGATCGAACATGCCGTGCTGCCCTGGTGCGAGAAGCACGGCGTCGCCATGGTCGGCTACTCGCCCTTCGGCAGCGGTGACTTCCCAGATCCCGCAAGCGCCGGAGGCCGTGTTCTGGAGGGCATCGCCCAGGCCCACGGGACCACGCCCTACGCCGTGGCCCTCGCCTTCCTGACCCGCCTGCCGGGCACCTTCACGATCCCGAAGACCGGCCGGCCGGACCGGGCCGTCGAGAATGCCGGAGCGGCAGATCTGCATCTCGGGACGGCCGAGATCGCCCTGATCGATGCCCATTTCCCGCGCGGCCCGCAACCGCGCACCCTGCCCATGCTGTGAGGCGTCCGCCGGATCAGGCCCGCCGCGCCAGGGCCATCGGGTCGGCCGAGGGGGCGGCCCGCACGCGGTTGCGGCCAGCCTTCTTCGCCGCGTAGAGGGCGGCGTCGGCCGCGACGAACAGGGCCTCGGGGGGATGTCCCGCGCCCGGATCGGCGCAGGCGACTCCGATGCTCACCGTGGCGAGGCCCCCGACATCGGCTGCATGGGGGATCCGCAGATTGGCCACCGCCCGACGGAGACGCTCGGCGGTCATGACCGCAGCCGTCGCATCGAGACCGGGCAACAGCACCACGAATTCCTCGCCGCCGATCCGAAAGCTGAGACCCTGGGCGTCGAGTGCCCTGTGCAGGCAATCCGCCACGGCCTTGAGAACCTCGTCGCCGCGTTGATGCCCGAAGCGGTCGTTGAATTGCTTGAAGTGGTCTGCGTCGACGATCATCAAGGCCAGCGGCGTCCGGAATTGCGCGGCCCGCCTCCACTCTGTAGCGAAGTGTTCGTCGTAGCTGCGCCGGTTCGGCAGGCCGGTCAGGCCGTCGGTCCGAGCCAGCACCGCGAGGGCGGCGTTCGCGGCGCGGGTGGACGCCTCCGTTGCGGCCTGGCGCGCCATCTCCCGGTGAAGCAGGATCGTCAGCCCGAAGGTGAGGACGCAGAGGCAGAGGATCAGGACTCCGACGATCGCGGCCTTGTAGATCCACACGGCGCGAATGCTGTCGACGTTCGTGGCCACGCTCACGATCAGCGGCAGATCGACGAGGTTGGCGAAGCTGTAGAGCCGCTCGACATCGTCCAGGAACGAGCGGCCCAGAAACTCGCCGCGCGCCTGCGTCCGGTAGATCCGATAGCCTTCACTCGCGCTGATGCTCTGACCGAGCGAGCCCGGGCGCGCCGGGGCGCGGATCAGGAGTGTCCCATCCCGATGGAAGACGTTCAGGGCCAGACCGTCCTCGAAACGCAGCCGGTCGAACAGCGCCTGGAAATGCGCCAGGGCGATCGACCCGGACACAATCCCCGCAAAGGTGCCGTCCGGCGTCCAGATACGCCGGGTCATGCGGATGATCGGCTCCCCGGTCAGACGCGAGGCGGTCGGCCCCGACAGGATCAGCCCTGCATCGAGATTGGTTCGGTGGATCTGGAATTCCGGCAGCGTGCCCAGGTTTGGACGCTTCTGCTGGTTGGGATCGCTCGTCATCTGGACGTCGCCCGCCGCATCCGTGACGGTGATCGCCCCGAGTCCAGGAATCCGGGCTGGTGTTGTCGAACAGCGCCAGGCGCTTGAGGCCGGGATCCAGAGTCGCGATGTCCGGACGGTTCGCAAGGCGCGCGGAACTCGCCAGCGCCAGGTCGTAGGTCCGGAGGCTGTGGCCGAGGCTCTCCTCGACGACGGCGAGGAGATTCGCGGTGTTGCGCCGCGCATTCTGCCAAGCGACGGCACGCAGATCGAGGCACAGGTAGGCGCCGAGCAGGATCAGGCTGAGCAACAGGCACGTGCCGCCCGCTGCAATCAGACGCGAGGCGCGATCGGCGAGGTGGGCTCGGATCGCTGTGGCAGTCGCGCGCAGGACCATGGGCTCGATCGGGCTGCCAACAGCCGCACCGCTGCGGCAGACGGACTTTCTAGCGAGCCGATATTACGTTCACGAATATTGAAAAATTGGTTATTCTCCGAATTCAAAAGATCTATACCGACGCCAATAACAATATACGTCGCGTCATCCATCAAATGAGTGGGAAGGGCTGCGGCAGCGCCCTGCCCCGGAGGCCCCACACCGGCCCTCCATCCGTTCGCGGCGCGGGCGGCGAACCATCCGCGCCGTGCGAGACCTGCGGCGATCTAGAAGTATCAGTCTCCGAGGCCGAACAACTTCTCGATGAAATTGCGGTCGTCTTTCTGGGGGCGACGCCCCGGTGCGGCCGGGCGCGGCGACGGGGCGTCCGGTTCGCCCAGGATCTGCCCGAGGAGGCCGCCCGGCGAGGCCGGTGCGGCGCTCGCCACGGAGGCGGTTGTCTCCGGCGGCCGGCGCCACCGGTTCAGGCCGGGAAGCGGAACCGGCGTCTGTCCCTTCAGCGCCTGGGTCATGTAGGTCTTCCAGATTTCGGCCGGCAGGTTGCCGCCGGTGACCTTCTTGGTCAGCTCGCCGTCGTCGTTGCCGAGCCAGACCCCGGTCACGAGGCTGCCGGAGAAGCCCATGAACCACGCGTCGCGGTAATCCTGGGTGGTGCCGCTCTTGCCGGCCAGATCCCAGCCGGGAATGTCGGCCTTCTTGCCGGTGCCGCTGACGAAGGTCTCGTGCATCATCGCGTTCATCATGCCGTCGGCGTCGGCGCTCATCACCCGGCCGAGACCGCTGTCCGCCCGCTTGTAGAGCACCTTGCCGTCCGGACCCTTCACGGCGGTGACCACGTAGGGGATCACCCCGTTGCCGCCGTTGGCGAAGGCCCCGTAGGCGCCGACCATCTCCAGGAGCGTGACTTCGGACGTGCCGAGGGCGATCGAGCCGTTGGCCTGGAGCGGCGAGGTGATGCCGAGCCGCTGGGCGGTCTGGACCACGGCCTTAGGGCCGACCTCCTGACCGAGGCGGACCGCGACCGTGTTGAGCGAGTGGGCGAGCGCCGTGCGCAGGGTGACCGGTCCCTCGTACCGGTGGGAATAGTTTTCCGGAGCCCAGTTCCCGATGCGGATCGGCGCATCCTCCCGCACCGTGTCGGGCGTGGCACCGTGCTCGACGGCGGCGAGGTAGACGAAGGGCTTGAACGAGGAACCGGGCTGACGCTTGGCGGTGGTCGCCCGGTTGAACTGGCTCTGGGCATAGTCGCGCCCGCCGATCAGCGCGCGGATCGCTCCGTCGGGCCGCATCGAGACCAGCGCGCCCTGGCTGACGTTGAACCGCGCGCCCTTGGCGTTGAGTTCGTCGGTGAGGGCCTTCTCGGCATTCGCCTGGAGGCCGGTATCGACGGTGGTCTGGACGGTGATGTCGGTGTCGAACTTGCCGACGTAATCGTCCAGCACGTCCATCACGAGGTCGGCGACGTAGTTGGCCGAGCCGCCGCCGCGGGCATTGGCGGGCTTCGCCGGCTGGGCGAGCGCCACCTTCACGTCCTGCTGCGCGGCGAAGCCGAGTTCCTGCATCGCGGCAAGGACCTGCGCGGCGCGGGCCTGGGCCGCCGGAAGGTTGCGGTTCGGCGCGAGCCGCGAGGGCGCCTGGACGAGGCCGCCGAGCATGGCGGCCTGCGCGAGGCTGACCTCCTTGGCGGGCTTGCCGAAATAGCGCTGCGCGGCCGCCTCGACCCCATAGGCACCGGCGCCGAAATAGACGCGGTTCAGGTAGAGTTCGAGAATCTCGTCCTTGGTGTACTTGTGCTCGAGCCAGAGTGCGAGGATCGCCTCCTGGATCTTGCGCGAAGCCGAGCGCTCCGGGTCAGGAACAGGTTCTTGGCGAGCTGCTGCGTCAGCGTCGAACCGCCCTGTGCCACGCCGCGTCGGGTCAGGTTCTGGCCGATGGCCCGGAGGATGCCGACCGGATCCACGCCGAAATGCTGATAGAAGCGCCGATCCTCGATCGCCACGAAGGCGCGCGGCAGGTAGGGCGGCAACTCCTTAATCGACACCACCCTGCCGCCGGTCTCGCCGCGATTGGCGAGCAGCGAGCCGTCGCTCGCCAGGATCGCGATGTTGGGTGGCCGCTTCGGGACGGCGAGCTGATCGATCGGCGGCAGCTGCGAGGCGTGGTAGGCGATCAGCCCGGCCAGCCCGATCACCGCCCAGAGGCCGAGGACGACCGTCCCGTAGACGATGCGGCCGAGCCACGAGCGCCGGCGTCGGCCACGGGCTTTCGCGGGCCGTGTCGTCTTGGCAGGCCCCTTGCCCGGCTGCCGCGCCGTCCCACCCGATCGTTTTGCCACGCCGTCTCCTGCCCCGGGCCGGTCCTCCCGGGACAGGCGCAGATCGAGTTCGCCGCGATCCCGGACGCGCCCCTCGGGCACATCGAAATTCGGCTCAATCCTGCCCCGACCCTTGGCCATGCATCCCGTCTTCGAATGTTCCGTCGCGGCGCGCATCCCGGGTGCGGCGCAAGACGGTTTCCGCACGCTAAATGCGGCGGTTTAAGGGGCCGTTATCGATGCGTTCGGCTCCCGTTCCAGATCCTGGGCGACGCCGCTCACCGGTCGGTCGGCGGGTCGGCAGCCGGCGTGCCGAGCACCCGGCGCGACTCCGCGAGCAGGACGGCATGCCGGGCGGCCTGCGGGCCGGAATCCGGCGTCTCGCGGCCGAGCCGTGCGATGCGCGACAGGAACAGGCGCCGGCGCAGACCCAACCAGCCGATGCTCATCACCAGTGCCTGCAGGACGAGACGGACGGCCTCGGTCCGCTCGCGCTCCTCGACGATCGCGGCCGCGAGCTCCGCCTCGCGGCGCAGGGCGGCTTCCAGATCCTCGCTGACGGTCGCGCGGGCAGCCCCGTCCCTCCGCGCCGCATCGAGCTGGATCCGGCACTCCTGCAGCGCGCTCAGCAGGAGAAGCTCCTGCGCGGACGCATCCCTCATCAAGGCCTCCAGGGGCGCCCTCACCCGCTCGACAACGGGTCGCTCCGCCCAATCCCCACGCACCGAGGCCCGCGTCGCCGGCCATGGACCGGACTGCGAGCCTGCATGGCCGACGCCTTAACGAGCAGAGCCGCCGGCCGGAAGCTGCCTGCCGGATTATTCGGCTTGCCGACCGCAGACCTCGAAGATTCGGAGACGTGCCGGTTCGGATCGCTCTGGCCTTCGGGGGCCTGACGTTGGAGGCCGGCGCACTGGCATCCGCTCAGGCCCTCGCCCATCGGCTCGACACCGTGAAGCTGGTCGACTGTGCGCAGTATGACGTGGTGCCCTGCAGGAGCCGACTTTCGGCAATCCCGCGCCAAGTCAGACGACGCGTATGAACCTTGGTCGCGCCGCTATGGGAGTGATCCGGACGATAATTGATCTGCGGCACTCAGGCAGGCTTCAAATCGTATCTGCCCTGTTAACCCTCATCCGGCATCATCGAATGCGGCGGAGCCCGTCTCCGCGCATGCGCGAGACCGGATGGGGGAGCTGATGACGGAAAATCGCCGCGGCGCCTTCCGGAAGAACGCCTTCACCTTCGGCACCGTCCTGCTCCCCGCGAGCGAGGTCGGCTGCCTAGTCTGGGACGCCACTGCGACGGGGGCGCAGATCGAGGTGGAGGACGGACAGGTGGTGCCCGACCGCTTCCCGCTGCGCGTATCGGCGGACGCTGAGCCGCAAGCGGCCACCGTAGTGTGGCGGCGTAGCCGCCGGATCGGTGTCGCGTTCCAGGTCTGACGTCGGCCGCGTCAGGTGGTCCGCAGGGCCGGCCGCGGGCGCGGAGCGGAGGAGACGAGCCGGAACCAACGCGGCCGCACGAACAGCAGGTCGAGCGCCGTGCCGCGCACGAGACGCTCCAGGACAAGCGGCAGCAGCACCGCCATCGCCATCACGGCAAGGCACGCGAGGCCGATATCGGCGACCGCGCCGGTGCGCAGGAGCAATTCCCGGGTGGCCGCCATGGGCAAAGAGAAGGCGAGATAGATCACGATCGAGCGCTGTCCGCAGGTCCTCACGGCTTCGGCGATCGGGCCGCCGGCCAAGCCGATCAGGGAGGCGGCCACCACGATCGCCAGTGCGCCGGCGGCACCGAGGGCGAGGCTCACGAGGGGCAGGCTGGCGAGGGTCGGATGATCCGGAAGAGCTGTGGCGGTCAGCGCGAGCCAGCCCTCCACAGCCGCCCAGGCGGCGAGGCCGCAGAGGCTGAGGCCCGGGCGCTGCCGCGCGATGTCGGCGAGGCCGAAGATCCGGTCGGCGAACAGGTAGCCGGCGACGAAATAGACGTACCGGGCACAGAACTCCTCGATGAGTGTGGAGTCGCTGCGGATGTCGGCGATCTGCAGGAGCGCGGCCGCGGCCAGCAGCAGGGAGCCGGGCACGCGACGCAGGGCCTTGGTGACGACCGAGAACACCGCCAGCAGATAGATGAACCAGAGGCTGGAATACGGTTCGATCAGGGCGTGGGCGAGGTGCGCCGCGAACGCTTCGGGTCCGGCATCGCCGACGATCTTCCCGTATTTGGCGACCGACTGGATCACCAGCCAGAGCAGGTAGAAGTAGGCGAAGTGAACGACCCGACGATCGGAGAACAACCGCCAGTCACGGTCGATCACGCGCCCCATGAACAGGCCCGACAACAGGAAGAAGTCGGGGATCCGGAACGGCTTCGCGAAGGCGACGATTGGGTGGAGGAACCCCTCGCCGCCCATAGCCTCGCCTGTGCCGGTGACGGAATGCATCATCACCACCAGGAGGATGCAGATCCCCTTGGCGATATCGACCCAGGCGAGCCGCCCGCCCGCATCCCCGACCCCAGCCATCGCCACACCCTCGAAACCGGGGCGATCCTGAACCCGCTCGGGTTGATGGCAAGGCCTGCAAAAGCCGCGATCTTCGGACGTGCCGAACGGACGGTAAACGGCGGCGGGTCAAATCTTGCGCCGCGCCGCCCGACGGTCGCGGGTCATGCGGGTCGCAGCGTGAAAATCGTCGGGCTTTCCGCGGACCCAGGCAAGGAACCGATCGATCTCCGGATCGCTCCGGAGGGACTCCAGGTCGGCCAAGCGCTTGGCGATCTCCGCCTCGCTGTAGCGGGCGTGGATCGCCGAATGGCAGATCTGATGGAGCCGGACGGTGCCGCGGTGGGTACCGCCCTTCAGCTTCGGTGTCAGGTGGTGGAGGCTGGAACGGGCGCGGCGCGGGATCGGCCGCTCGCAGAGTGGGCAGACCGGATCGGCTGGGCTCTGCCCGTCCGAAGCGTCCGGACCGTCGTCTCGCCAGCGTTGCGATCGCCGCCCGACCACGTGCCCCTCCCCCCTTAGAGCTGACCATCGGTCGGGTGCGGGCAGGCCGGCCGCACGAGCCGGCCGAACACGTCCGCGGCCTCGCGATCCCGCACGCCCAGGATGGAGACGTGATCGCCCGGGACGACGTCGATCCGCGCCCGCGAACCGGCGGCGGCAGCGAGGCCGAGGGCCAATCCGACCGGCACTACCGGATCGTCGCGGCCTTGCACGATCAGCACCGGCTCGCTGCCGCCGCGGATGCGCAGGTCCGAGCGGTAGGTGTCGCGCAGGAGCCAGGTCGGGACCAGCGGGACATGCAGCCGCACGGCATGGCTCATCGAATCGAACGGCGCCTCCAGGTAGAGCCCGACCGAAGACACCCGTTCGGCGACGGCCACCGCGATGGCGGCACCGAGCGAATGGCCGTGCAGCAGGATCGGCGCGCCCGGCGCCCGCGCCGTCGCGGCCGCCGCGGCCGCCAAGCCGTCGCGGATCAACCCGTCCTCGTCCGGGCGCCCGGTCGAGCCCGGATACCCCCGGTAGGCCACGCTGAGGACGCCCCAGCCCTGCGCCCGCCACGGACCCGCGGCGAAGCGCGCCGCGTGTGGTTCCGGGCGGGATCCGTTGCCGTGAAAGGTGACGACCACGCCGCAGCCGGGCCGCGGAGGACGCCAGAGCCCGTGCAGGGTCTCGCCGTCCACCGTCGCCACCGTGATCGCCGCGAGGCCGGGCGGCACAGCCACGCGCGTCGGCCGACCCTGAGCGCCCGGATAGAGGAAGCGGCGCTGGCAGAGCGCGAGGACGGCACACGCGAGGCCGCAGAACAGGAGCCCGGCGAAAAGGAGACCGGCGAGAAAACGCATGCGGGGTTAGAAAATTCCGGGCGCGCGCGGGGTCGGACGAAGGGTTTTCCGGATGTGTTGTCTAAGGCACCCGGGGATGCATTGACAAAGGCGGGCGCGGGACCGAGTCTGGAAACGTTCCGAGGGGAGCCCCGCAGGGGGCTGAGATTGGGCGCGTTGCCCTGACCCTTGAACCTGATCCGGCTCATACCGGCGGAGGGACGGGAACCTGCGGCCGCGCGTGGCGCGACCGGATCTCATCTCGGCCATCGCGTGGACCGGACCGCTCCAGAGCCAGGAGAGGCCCACGATGAACGCACCCGTTCTCCCCAAGGACGTGAAAGGCAGCCCCGAGACCGTGACCACGGGTCCGGTGACCGGATCGCGCAAGGCCTATGCGAACCCGACCGGACGGCCGGACATCCGCGTCCCCTACCGCGAGATCGTCCTCTCCGATCCGAAGGAGGAGACGGTGCGGGTCTACGATCCGTCGGGTCCCTACACCGAAACCGATGCCCGTATCGACCTCAATGCCGGCCTTCCCGGCGTGCGCGAACCCTGGATCGCGGGACGCGGCTACGCCGCCTGCGCGCCGCGGGCGGTGAAGCCTGAGGATAACGGCTTCGCGGGCGACAAGCTCGTGGCCCCCTGCCCCGCCGAGCGGACGATCCGCAAGGCGGCCCCGGGCCAGATGGTGACCCAGTACGAGTTCGCGCGCGCGGGGATCATCACCGAGGAGATGATCTACGTCGCCCATCGCGAGAACGTCTGCCGCGAGGCGATGCTCGCGGGCGCCGAGGCCACGCTCGCCGACGGCCAGAGCTTCGGGGCCTCGGTCCCGCCCTTCATCACCCCGGAATTCGTGCGCGACGAGATCGCCCGCGGCCGGGCGATCATCCCGGCCAACATCAATCACACCGAGCTGGAGCCGATGGCGATCGGCCGGAATTTCCTGGTCAAGATCAACGCCAATATCGGCAACTCGGCCGTGACGTCCTCGGCCGCCGACGAGGTCGAGAAGCTCGTCTGGTCGATCCGCTGGGGCGCCGACACGGTCATGGACCTGTCCACCGGCCGCAACATCCACAACATCCGCTCGTGGATCATCCGCAACAGTCCGGTCCCGATCGGCACGGTGCCGATCTACCAGGCGCTGGAGAAGGTCGGCGGCGACCCGCTCAAGCTCGACTGGGAGGTTTTCAAGGACACGCTGATCGAGCAGGCCGAGCAGGGCATCGACTACTTCACGATCCATGCCGGCGTGCGGCTCGCCCACGTGCCGCTGACCGCGCGGCGCGTCACCGGCATCGTCTCGCGCGGCGGCTCGATCATGGCCCGCTGGTGCCTCGCCGGGCACCGAGAATCGTTCCTCTACGAGCGGTTCGACGAGATCTGCGACATCATGCGGGCCTACGACGTGTCGTTCTCGCTGGGCGACGGCCTGCGCCCGGGCTCGATCGCCGACGCCAACGACGCCGCGCAGTTCGGCGAGCTCGAGACCCTGGGCGAACTGACCAAGGTCGCCTGGGACAAGGGCTGCCAGGTGATGATCGAGGGTCCCGGCCACGTGCCGATGCACAAGATCAAGGTCAACATGGAGAAGCAGCTGAAGGAGTGCGGCGAGGCGCCGTTCTACACCCTCGGCCCGCTGACCACCGACATCGCCCCGGGCTACGATCACATCACCTCGGGCATCGGCGCCGCGATGATCGGCTGGTTCGGCACAGCGATGCTCTGCTACGTCACCCCGAAGGAGCATCTCGGCCTGCCGGACCGGGACGACGTGAAGACCGGCGTCATCACCTACAAGATCGCCGCCCACGCCGCCGACCTCGCCAAAGGGCATCCCGCCGCGCAGCTCCGGGACGACGCCCTCAGCCGCGCCCGGTTCGACTTCCGCTGGGAGGACCAGTTCAACCTGGGCCTCGATCCGGACACGGCCCGGCGCTACCACGACGAGACCCTGCCGAAGGACGCCCACAAGGTCGCGCATTTCTGCTCGATGTGCGGGCCGAAATTCTGCTCGATGAAAATCACGCAGGATCTGCGCGCCGAGGTGCTTGCGATGGAGGAGGCCGGCGAGGTCGTGGGCGCGGCCCCCGCGATGTCGAAGGCCGAGGCCGAGGCCGGCATGCGGGCGAAGTCGCAGGAATTCCTGGCCGAGGGCGGGAAGCTCTACGTCGACGCCGCCAGCTGATACGCTGACACGACCGACTGGAGAGCCGGCCCCTTCCCGATCCGCAAGGGCCGGCAGCCGCCCGAGACCGCCGCCCCACGCTGCGCGACACGGATCAATCTGAACCCGCCGCCCGTCACCGGGCGCGGCTTTTTTCGCGAGTCCCGGACGGGCGGCGCCGCCGATCCCGCACCGGAACGATGCCGCACATTTGTGGGCGTATGCTAACGCGATCTTCATCGCATCCTTGAACGCCGGTCGGCCTCCGGTGGACCGGTCTCCGGCGTTAACCGACGGTTAGGCCCCGAACCGCCTCAATCCTTCGATCACAGGATCGCAGGAGACCGGCGATGGAGATCCGACCGCTGACAACCACGACGCCGGGGCCTCAGGGACTCGATGCCCTCGGAGCGACGTCCGCCCCCGCAGCGTCGCAGGAGACCCCGGCACCTCCGACCAATGCTGCCCCTCTCGAACCCGCGGTGAAGCTCGATATCGGGTCGAATGGCGGAAAGGCGCGCTACATTCAGGATCGGGACACCAGCACGATCGTCTTCCAGGTGGTCGACCCGTCGTCCGGGAACGTGATCGAGCAACTGCCGAGCGAGACGGCCCTCCGCAACCGCGCCTACGATTCTGCGCGCGGCACGCATGGATCGCAGTCCGGCAGCCTCTCCCGCGTCGCCTGAGGCCACGCGAGCGCACGCGCCGGAGACGCTTCCGGATCGCGTCGCGGGCTCAAGCTGATCGGCTCTGCATCCGTGATCCCGGCGCGCGACGGGTCGAGTTCCGTCGGGAGCCGGTGCCGCGACTGGACGCCGCCCAGTCCGCATATGGGCCGCTGCCCGTCGTCGCGGCGCAGCAAGTCGGGGGCAGGGAGCGCAACGGCCGCTGCGCGCCGGCACTCTCCAGCGTGCCGGCAACTTCTCACTACAGGCACCTCTCAGCGCTCCTGTGACGGCCCGGGATCCGTTTGACGCCGTCGTGCTCAGGCTGCTAGACCGTAGCCGCACATGGGCGCACGGGGGCGTTCGGAGTTCGATCTCCGGAGCATTCCGCTTGCGTGCCGGTCATGTCGGCGGGCGTAGTTCAGTGGTAGAACGTCAGCTTCCCAAGCTGAATGTCGTCGGTTCGATCCCGATCGCCCGCTCCAACTAACTCTCTGAGTCTGCTGCGCTTTCTCGCCCCCTCCACGGCCGAGCTGTTCCCCATGTTCCCCATGGTGTTCCCCGCCGTTCCCCGAAGCTGCTCAGCATCCTATCCAACTCGGCCGATGCCGCGGACCGTGGCACCACTTCCCCGTCATCAGCTCCGAGCTTGAACCGGCTGACGAGTTCGGTTTCGGGCGCAGGTTGAATAGACAGGACCTGATGCCGCCGCATCGAAGAAGCTAAGCCGTGCAGGGTCGATGTCCGCTCACAGCGCTCTTTAACCGAGAAGCGGACAGGCTGCTTTGCGCCCATCTCGGCCACTCAGCAGCCGTCGCCGGCATCTTGGAAGCGGACATCGGCTCAAGCCGGATCTCAGCGAGACGAGCTGACGCGGCCGCGCCCCGTCCCGGCACTCACTGATTGGGGACGGTTTCGTGCGAAGGGACGTACGACTTAGGAGGCGATGGCCGAAGCCCTCGCGGGTGGGATGTCCGACCGGTGGGCCGTCGTGCTCGGCCCAGTCGCAGCGCAGGGCACGTCCGGCATGTCCGTCCTCAATCCACCACGTCACCTAGAGCCGCCCATTCGGGTGAGCCAGAGAGCCGTGCTTCAAGGCGTTGCTGGTCGGCTCGTGCAGGGCCATGCCGACTGGAACCGCGAGCTCGGATGGCAGGACGACCCTAGGTCCGTCCAAGGATGTGGATATGACCTTGGCTAGATGGGTCCCGACTGGAACCCCCGCCCCCGTCTGACGTATGGCTAAGGTTTTCAAGGGATGGGTGCGAGGCTGTGAGTGGAGCGGGCGAACGAGGCAGCCGATCTCTCAGGGCGCGGGGGCGCGGCGACGGCCGATGGCCAGCCTAGGCGCATGAGGTCGCCGACCGTACCCGTGCCGGTCCGCTCGGCCGGCATCCTGGTTCTAAGCGTTCTGGCCGTGATCTTCACCCTCTACGCGGGCAAGGAGATCATCCTGCCGGTGGTGCTGGCGTCGATGCTCGCCCTGCTGCTCGCGCCCGTGATGCGCTTCCTGTGCGGACGCCTCCACCTGCCCAGGGCCCTGGCGGCAGCGTTCCTGGTTTTCGCCGTTTTCGCCGCGTTCGTGGGCGTCGGGTTCACCGTCACGCGTCCGGCGGTCACCTGGATCCAGAAGATTCCGGAACTCCTGCCCGCCATCAAGGAACGGCTCCCGATCCTGCAGGGCCCCCTCGATACCGTTCAGAACGGGCTGAAGGACCTCCAGGGCACCGCGGGCGACGAGAAGAAGCTTGGGGACGGCGGCGCGCAGACGTCAGAATCCAAGGCCCAAGGTGATGCCGACGTCAGCAAGGCGGACGGGAAGAAGGCCGAGGGCGATGGCGCTCGGCAGCCGGAATCCAAGGCTGAGGGTGACGGCGCCAAGGCGGACGGAAAGAAGGTCGAGGGCGATAACGCTCGGCCATTCAAGGCTCAGGGTGACGGCAAGGGCGGTGGCGGCTCCGGACTCGAAAACCTCTCCGGAATGGCCGGGAAGGTCGCGACCGGCACGGCGACGACCCTGTCGCGGTTCCTCACCACGATGATCGTGCTGTTCTTCCTGCTGGTGGCCGGGGACAGGCTCCTCAACGGCTTCATCGGCGCCCTGCCCGAAGAAGACCACCGGGACCGTGCGCGGACCATCGCCGAGAAGATCGAGAGCAACATCACCGCCTACCTGCTCACCATCACGGCCATGAACACGGCCGTGGGGGTCGCGACAGGCCTGATGGCGTGGGCCTGCGGGCTGGCGAGTCCACTCCTGTGGGGCGCGCTCGCCTTCGTCCTGAACTACGTTCCCGTTCTGGGTCCGCTCGTGATGCTGGTCATCATGTTCGCGGCCGGCGTCCTGAGCCTGTCCTGGCCGTTCCCCGCGCTCCTGCCCGCCGCCATCTACCTCGTCATCCATATTCTGGAGGGCGAGACCGTCACCCCAATGCTCCTGGCGCAGCGCTTCACGCTGAACCCGGTCATCGTCATCGTGTCGCTATTCTTTTGGCACGGGATCTGGGGGGTCGCGGGCGCGCTCCTCGCGGTGCCGCTCCTGGCGATGTTCAAGATCCTCTGCGACCACGTGGAGGCGCTCAAGCCCGTGGGCAAGGTCATCGGCTCCTGAAGCGAGGCAGCATCCGGGACCACCTGGCGGCTCGGCCTCCCGACGGTTGACGCTGAGGCTTCGGCTGTATGTAATCCGAGGCCGCTATGCTAGCCCTTGCCAAGTAAGGGTTTTCTGGATTTTGGAACGGTAATGGCGCAGAAACTCCCGCTGCGTTTAAGCTCGCGCTTTCACCGCCAAGCTTAGCGTTTGTAGGTGTTTTGCCACAGTCAAATCACCGTCTGGGCCTCCTTCAGTGAGAAGATCTCCTGGCGCAGGCACTCGTCGCGTTGCTCTGCTCAGATACTTCCGCCTCCGTGCAGGCGACGGCGATGCTCTTGCCTTGCGCCGTATGTACCTCGATCTGGCGCAGCATCAGCACGACCTGTTCCGCGCTCGTCTTCTGACCTCGCCGCATGTTCAACTCCTTCGGTCCTGGCTGATCCTCTCAATCAGCCCGGTCCAAAGCCAGCCGGTCAGGTCACGGACCGATGTGATCGCCCTTAGTTCGAAGCCGGAGTGAGGGGCTAGTTCACAGTCGGGAATGCGGCACTTCGTGCACCTGCGCCCGGCAGCCGCGCTCCGTGCATCAGGATCTCAAACGCAGTGCTCTTGAGTGAGATTGGGTTCTCAGAAGCCCCGAAAGACTGAGAGCAAGATCAAAGTCAGCACGACCGAGAGGAGGATCGAGCCAAGGCAGCCAAGCCGGTTGGAGAAAAAGAAGAACATACCATGCGTAAGCAGCCAGACTTGCAAATGTTTCCCGCTGTCTACGAGACAGATGCCGCCAGAGTGCCAGCCGCGGTCTCCATATGAAAAATCACCATCTGGCTTTGAGACGTAAGATCATCAGCGAACGTCCGCTTAAACCCGCAGCAAGTCACACCGTTTGAGCGGGTGTTCGCTACGGCAGGTGCTGAGGCTCCTCCGACCACTTTGAGAGCTCCGGTGCCTCCCCATCCAGAAACCGGCGCACGGTGAACTCTTGAGCGGAGGTGATGCTGCCGAGATCTCCCCAGGTAAGTGGTGCTGCCACGGAGGCACTGGGCTTAGCGCGGGTCGAGTAGGGCATCACAGCCGTCGCGCCCCGCTCGTTGCGCAGGTAATCGACGAAGATGCGCCCTTTCCGATCGACCTTGGCCATGTCCGACGTAAACTGCCGGGGTGCGTCCCGCTCCAGCGCCTCGGCAAAGTGCTTCGCGAAGGCGCTGAGCTTCGGCCAATCGGTGCGCGCCAGCGGCACGACGACGTGGATGCCTTTTCCGCCCGACAGCATCGGCCAGGAGGTGAGGCCATCCTCCTGCAGGCGGTCTCGGATGAGGAACGCCGCGTCGGCGACACCCCGAAACGACACTGACGGGTCTGGGTCTAGG
This sequence comes from Methylobacterium phyllosphaerae, assembly GCA_050632685.1. Classification (GTDB taxonomy): domain Bacteria; phylum Pseudomonadota; class Alphaproteobacteria; order Rhizobiales; family Beijerinckiaceae; genus Methylobacterium; species Methylobacterium phyllosphaerae_A. The sequence continues at coordinate 2,340,864 of JBOEFT010000001.1, read as the reverse complement.
TCGAAGATCAGCCGATCCGGCGCCTCGAGCGCGGCTGCCCGCGAGCCCCAGCCGTGGAACTCGAGCACGCCCATCTGCACGCAGGCCAGAATGCCCGCGAGGTCCTCGACGAAGACATGCTCCTCCGTTGCACCGGAGGCTTCCGTGATGGCCACGCGTTTGATGGCCTCCGGGAAGCCCTTGGCGGCATGCTGCTGGACGAAACAGCGCTGCCCCTGCCCACGCGGGCAGCGGATCAACGTTAGTGGGCGGTGGCGGATATGCGGCACCATCAAGGCGCCAACGCGCTCGTAGTAGGCGACGAGATCGCGCTTGGTGATGTGCGCGTCCAGGTACTGCTCACGATCCGGGCTGCTGATTTGGACTCCGTGGGACGTGATCGTCCCGCCCGCACCCGTGGCCTTCTTGCTCATATGCCTCAGCGGCTTAGCGTACTCCGCCTTGACCAGTTCTGCTGGTTTGTCGTCACGCAGGCCGACAAAAGAAGGGTGCCGGGCAATGCCGGCCCGCGTGAACTCCGTGAACGTGACCTCGGCGACGAGGGCCGGCCTGACCCACCGGGCGGATCCAGCAACGCGTGATGGGATGTTTGAGATCGGCGCAGCCACCGTCTCGAGAGGTGCCAGTCGCGCAGCGATGTCGGCCGCGCGCTCGCGTGTGAAGCCAGTTCCTACCCGGCCGGCATACCGAAGCTGCTCGCCGTCTTTGAGGCCGAGAAGCAGCGAGGCGATGCCCGCGCGCTTGGTACTCGGGATCCAGCCGACGATGACGAACTCTTGCCGAGCCAGACATTTGACCTTGAGCCACGTCTCGGACCGGCGGCCGAGATAGGGCGCATCCGCTTGCTTCGAGACGATCCCTTCAAAGCCACGGCGGCAGGCAGCTTCGAGCGCAGCGTGCCCATCGCCCTGCCGATGCGGACTGAAATGCAGACGCGAACTGGCCGGAAGGCCGCTCAGGAGCTTTTCCAAGCGCACCTTGCGCTCTCGCAGAGGCAGGCCTGTGAGGTCCTCGTCCTCAAGCGCGAGCAGGTCGAAGGCAAAGAACTCGAGCGGAGCGTCCTCGCGCATGGCATTCTGCAGCCGCGCAAAATCTGATCGACCCTTCGCATCCAGGACGACGACCTCGCCGTCGAGCAACGCCCGCTGTGCGGGGATGGTCTGCGCCTCTACTGTCAGAGCCTTGAAGCGGTCGCTCCAATCATTGCCGTAGCGAGTGTAGGCGGTCACTTTGGCACCCTCCTTCACGAGAAGGCAGCGGTATCCGTCGTACTTGGTCTCGTGCAGCCAGTCCTGGCCGACTGGGGCCTCATCGACGAGGGTCGCAAGCTGCAGCGCGCGGAAGCTCGGTGTCGGTCTCTGATGGGCGGATCGGCTCCCGTGCTCCGGCTGAGCTGGCTTGCGAGAAGCGGCCTTTTTCTTGGGTGTGCCGGTACGACCTGCAATGGCCAGCATGGAACGGCCGGTCTTGATGCTCGACGTGTGGCGTTCCGTGAGGCTACCTCCCTCATCCGCCGCCTGATCGTCGGCCACTTTGCTCAGCAGCCAATTCTCGCGCTTGGCGCCGGACATGCGGATCAGCATCCAGGCACCCTGCATGCGCTCACCGAGAAGTTTGACGCGCAGCTTGCCCTCCCGGAGACCTTCGTGCGGATCGCCCTCCGGCTCCCAAGTACCGCGATCCCAGAGCATCACGGTCCCGGCTCCGTAGCTGCCGTCCGGAATTGTGCCCTCGAACTCGGCATAGGAGAGGGGATGATCCTCAGTCCGGACCGCGAGCCGCTTCTCGGCCGGGTCAAGGCTCGGGCCTCGGGTGATGGCCCAGCTGATCAGAACGCCGTCGAGTTCCAGACGGAAGTCGTAGTGGAGCCGGGTCGACTCGTGCTTCTGGACGACAAACCGGTTCCCACCGGATGGGGCGATCACCCCCAGTGGCTCGCTCGTACGCTTGAAGTCCCGCTTGCTGTTGTAGGTCTCAAGGGAACTCGAAGTCATGGCCGCTGCGCCGCTGATGAGTGCCAGTAGCGAAGACACGCTGAGCAGCTGGAGATGGTTCCAGTCAGCACGCTTCTTCGGCGGGTACGGGGAGGCGCGCGCCTGTGAAGACTGGATCTCTCAAGCGGATCCGGGCGCATTCCAAGCCCCTGGTCCGGGCAGGCCCAGGAGCCAGAGATCCTTTACCTTCAGCGATCAAGGTAGACGGTCGAAGCGCCAGCTAAATCCGAGCTCAGCAGCCAAAACCAACTTGCATTTAAAAGCTTAGCTAATGGACTTCCTATCTCAGGGGCTCATCAATCGCGTCGATTGATGCATTGGGATGAAAACGGAATTCACCAAAGCCTACATCGTTCTCCCGTTTAAGCGTATCGGCATGACCGTCGGCGCACGGCACGCGCTCGTGTTTGACGAGCCCGACGCCGCACATTCCTACCCCGAGGCTCTCAGCCAGCGGGCGGCCGGCGTGGCCATTCTAGAGCGGACGATCGACCAGGATGGTCACGAGGAGGACCGCCTCGTGACCTCGGGCAGCGCTGTGCCGCCGTTCACGCCAGGCGCCCTGCATTGGACCATGCGCCTACACTGAACACGATACTCGTCACGGCCGAGGTCGCCAATTTCCCGTGTGCGTCAGTGCAGGTGAAACTCGCTGCCGACTGCCCTCAGTTCTGCCGGCTTGATCAAGCGGCTGTGGACGACTTTCACCGAGTGCAGCGGCCCATCAAGAGCCGCCTGCCAAAACGCCAGGAACCGCTTCAGTTCAGGAAACACCGGGAACAGGTCGTGCTGTTGCCAGATGAAGGTCTGGAGCAGATGCGGGTGATCGGGCAGGTGGTACAGGATCTCTGCTGTCGTCAGGCTGTAGCCTTCCAGCTGCCGACGGAAGGCTGTCGAAACGCTCATGGCGGCACCTCCTACGCTCATCCGAGAGAGACTCCGGACGGAGCAAGAAGGTTGCCGGCTCAGCTGTTAACAACACGGAAATCACGAGCCGGTTCAGTCGCTTAGCACTCACGTGCAGATAGGGCTGCCAAATCCACACACCGCTGCTAGCACTCTCACTCGGCGAGTGCTAAATCACGGACGCGGTTCCGGCGCGTGGCTCGGTAGTGGGCGCGGCCGCACCGCAGCCAGGCCGCCCTTTTGGGGGTCTGGCGAACTTCCCGATCTGTAGCACTCAGTCTGGAGACAGCTCATGAAGTTCCGTCCGCTGCACGACCGCGTGGTCGTCCGTCGCATCGAGAGCGAGGAGAAGACCAAGGGCGGCATCATCATTCCGGATACCGCCAAGGAGAAGCCGCAGGAGGGCGAGATCGTCGCCGTCGGTCCCGGCGCCCGTGACGAGGCGGGCAAGATCAACCCGCTCGACGTCAAGGCTGGCGACCGCGTCCTGTTCGGCAAGTGGTCCGGCACCGAGGTCAAGATCGACGGTCAGGACCTCCTGATCATGAAGGAATCCGACATCATGGGCGTCATCGACGCCTCCGAGTCGCTCAAGAAGGCCGCCTGACCGGCCTTCATCCATCCTTCTACTGATAGGGAGTGATACACATGGCAGCCAAAGAAGTACGTTTCTCCGCCGACGCCCGCGATAAGATGCTGCGCGGCGTCGACATCCTCGCCGACGCGGTGAAGGTGACGCTCGGCCCGAAGGGCCGCAACGTCGTGATCGAGAAGAGCTTCGGCGCCCCGCGCATCACCAAGGACGGCGTCACCGTCGCCAAGGAGATCGAGCTCGCCGACAAGTTCGAGAACATGGGCGCCCAGATGGTGCGCGAAGTGGCCTCGAAGACCAACGACATCGCGGGTGACGGCACCACCACCGCGACCGTGCTGGCCCAGGCCATCGTCCGCGAGGGCGCCAAGTACGTCGCCGCCGGCATCAACCCGATGGACCTGAAGCGCGGCATCGACCTCGCCACCCAGGCCGCCGTGAAGGACATCATCGCCCGCGCCAAGAAGGTCTCGACCTCCGACGAGGTCGCCCAGGTCGGCACGATCTCCGCCAATGGCGACAAGGAGATCGGCGAGATGATTGCCCACGCCATGCAGAAGGTGGGCAACGAGGGCGTGATCACGGTCGAGGAGGCCAAGACGGCCGAGACCGAACTCGACGTCGTCGAGGGCATGCAGTTCGACCGCGGCTACCTCTCCCCGTACTTCATCACGAACGCGGAGAAGATGGTCGCCGAGCTCGAGGACCCCTACATCCTCATCCACGAGAAGAAGCTGTCCTCGCTCCAGGCGATGCTGCCGGTGCTCGAGGCCGTTGTCCAGACCGGCAAGCCGCTCCTGATCATCGCCGAGGACATCGAGGGCGAGGCCCTGGCGACCCTGGTGGTGAACAAGCTGCGCGGTGGCCTGAAGGTCGCGGCCGTGAAGGCGCCGGGCTTCGGTGACCGCCGCAAGGCGATGCTCGAGGACATCGCGATCCTGACCAAGGGCCAGATGATCGCCGAGGATCTCGGCATCAAGCTCGAGAACGTGACGCTCCCGATGCTCGGCCGCGCCAAGCGCGTCCGCATCGAGAAGGAGAACACCACGATCATCGATGGCGTCGGCGAGAAGTCCGACATCGAGGGCCGCATCTCGCAGATCAAGGCGCAGATCGAGGAGACCACCTCGGACTACGACCGTGAGAAGCTGCAGGAGCGTCTGGCCAAGCTCGCGGGCGGCGTCGCGGTGATCCGCGTCGGCGGTTCGACCGAGGTCGAGGTCAAGGAGAAGAAGGACCGCGTCGATGACGCCCTCAACGCCACCCGCGCGGCGGTCGAGGAAGGCATCGTCCCCGGCGGCGGCGTCGCCCTCCTGCTCGCCAAGAAGGCGGTCGCCGAGCTGAAGTCCGACATCCCGGACGTGCAGGCCGGCATCAAGATCGTGCTGAAGGCTCTCGAGGCCCCGATCCGTCAGATCGCCCAGAACGCGGGCGTGGAAGGCTCGATCGTGGTCGGCAAGATCACCGACAACGGCGGCTCGACCTTCGGCTTCAACGCCCAGACCGAGGAGTACGTCGACATGATCCAGGCCGGCATCGTCGACCCGGCCAAGGTCGTCCGCACCGCTCTTCAGGACGCGGCTTCCGTAGCCGGCCTCCTGGTGACCACCGAGGCGATGGTCGCCGACGCGCCGAAGAAGGATAGCGGCGCCCCCCGATGCCGGGCGGCGGCGGCATGGGTGGCATGGGCGGCATGGACTTCTGAGGCCAGGTCGCTCAGGAACGAGGAGAGGGAGGGCCGCCGCGAGGCGGCCCTTTCTTTGTTGGCGAACAGCCAGGACGAGAAGCGCGAACGGGGCCCCAGGCTGCGGCCGGAACATTCGATTAGGCGACCGTCAGTGCCAAGCAAAACGCTTGCGTGACCAGCACGCCAGGATGCGTCCACGCTCCGACGCAGCCACGACTTTCTCGATTCCGCGCCCCACCTGACGTCGCCAGCGACATCAACCTCGGCGGTAGGTCACATCGGCGGGAAGGGTAATCAGGCGCAGTCAACTTCCGGCCGGAGGACACGGGCCCTAGCGGAGTCAGGATCAGCCAAGTGCCGACTTCCAGTCGCCGCGGATGCAGGTGCCGAGGACAGCAAGGTCGCGGTCGAGCGCGACGAGGTCGGCGGCGTACCCGGGCCGAATGCACCCTATCCGCCCTGCAACGCCGAGAAATCGGGCTGGTGTTAGAGCGGCCATGATCAGCGCCTCTTCCAGCGTTGCGCCAGCCCGTCCCACCATGTGGCGGACCGCACCCGCCATGGTCAGGGCCGAGCCCGCCAGCGTCCCGTCTGCGGCAGCGAGGCGATCTCCGCACGATGGATGAAGCGCCCGAACAAGGTGAAGCCTTCGCGATCCTCTGGATCGCCCACCGGCGGCATCGCGTCGGTGACCAGCATCAATCGCGAGGGACCTTTCATCCGCAAGGCAATTGAGAGAGCCTCGTCACCAACATGGTGGCCGTCCGCGATGATGCCGGCGAAGGCGCGCGCGTCGGTCAGTGCGTGGCCGACCGCACCGGCTTCCCGCGCGGTCAACTGCGACATGGCGTTGAACAGGTGCGTAAAGCCGGTGAGCCCCTCATCCAGGGCAGCACGGATCGCGGTGCCCGGATCAGCCGTGTGGCCTGCGCTGACGTGGGCACCGCGTGCGACGAGTGCCGCGGTGATTCCAGGCGGCACCTCCTCCGGAGCTAGGGTCACGAGGGTCACGCCAGCCGCACCGAGGCCGGTGAGAAGCGCCACATCGCCCAGCTCGAACCGGGCGAGCCGCTCCGGATCGTGGATGCCCGGCCGTTGTGGGCTGAGAAATGGTCCTTCCAGGTGAATGCCGAGGACGCCCGGCACGCCCGCCGCAATCGCCGCCGAGACCGCCGCGATCGCGGTCCGAATGACCGGCCGTGTGTCGCTGATCAGCGTCGGCAGGAAAGCCGTGGTTCCGCCGAGCCGGTGGGCAGCCCCAATTCGTGCGATCGCGGTCGGGCTCGGATCGTCGTTGAAGAGGACGCCGCCACCGCCATTGACCTGCACGTCCACGAAGCCCGGGGCCACGATCGCGTCGGCTGGCAGGCAAATCACGGGCAAGCTGGACGGTGGGTCCGTCGTCACGTTCGTGATCAGACCGCCGCTTACTACGACGGCCTGACGGCCGCGGAAGCGCTCCCCATCAAATAGACGCCCGGCCGCGATGACGAGATCGGGCGGGCTCACACGGTCTCCGTGATCTTGGTGAGACCCGCCGGCGCGTCCGGGTCAAGCCCCCGGCGGCGGGCCTCGCGCTCGATCGCTCGATAGGCGGGCACCAGCATAGCGATCGGGTCACAGGCGGCGTGATCGGGCGCGAGCCAAGGCAGGTTCCCACCCGGTCCTCCGCAGGCGTGCACGCACAGACCCGCGCGCCGAAGCTCATGCACGAGCGCGTCGATCCCCGCGGCGACCTGATCGTCCTGGCGCAGCACCAGCACCGGCGTGTCGGCCCGGATTGCGGCGCGCGGTCCGTGCCGCAACTCGGCGGAGCTATAGCCGAGTGCCGGCAGACGCAAAGTCTCAGCGAGCTTGAGCGCGATCTCGCGCACTGGCCCTAGCCCGTGACCGCGGCCAGTGACGAAGGCGGCCGGCGCGCCCGCGAGGTCGGCAGCCCAGGCGCTCCAATCGAGGTCGTGTGCTGTGGCGAGGCGGAGCGGCAAGGCGGCGAGACCACGGGCAAGCGCTCTGTCGCCGGACCAGTTAGCGATTAGCGCGGCGCTCGCGACCAGGGAGTTCACCACCGTCTTCGTCGCGGCGACCGCCCGCTCCGGCCCGGCCTGGATCGGCAGGACAAGGTCCGCGGCTGCCGCCGCGGGTGAGGCCGCATCATTGACGATCGCGAGCGTGAGCGCCCCGTCCTGGCGCGCCGCGCGCGTCGCCGCGATGAGATCCGGCGAGCGTCCGGATTGCGAGATGGTGATGAAGAGCGCGCCGTCCATTCGTGGTGCCTGACCGTAACCCGTAACCACGGATGGGGCCGAAGTTGAGACGGCGAGCCCGCACCGGGTCTCGATCAGGTAGCGGAGGTAAACGCCCGCATGGCCCGAGCTTCCCCGCCCGCAGACGACCGCGAAGGGGAAGCTGTGCGCTTTCAGGATGGAGGCGACGCGCTGCGCTTCGGCCCAGCCGGCACAGAGCGGACCGGCGGCTTCGGGCACTTCGGCTACCTCGCGGGCCATGAAGCTCTCGGATTTGCCGGGCACCAGCCCGGGGCTGCTCATGCCGTCCCCGCTTCGGCCAGCGCCGTGCGCAAATTACCGCCGCTGCGTGCCAAGAGGCGAACCGCCTCATCGCGGTCGATCCCTAAGGCGACGAGCACCGCGCGCGGTATGTCTCCATCCGACGCGGTGAGGGCGTTGGCTGCCGCCTCGGCGTCGCAGCCGGCAATCTGCGCTACCATCGTGACACCGCGTCGGCGTAGCTTGGTGTTCGTGGCCCGCATTGCGACCATGCGGCCACGGTAGACTCGGCCCAGCCGGATCATGATCAGCGTCGAGAGCAGGTTGAGCACGATGTTCTGCGTGGTTCCCGCCTTCATCCGAGTGGAGCCAGCGACCGCTTCCGGACCGGTCGCCACGAGGATCGGATGGGTGCAGTCGCGCAGGATCGGCGTGTCGGGATTGTTGGCGATGCCGACGGTGACGGCACTCCGGGCTCGAGCGCTCCGCAGCGCCGCGAGCGTAAAGGGTGTGATCCCGCTCGCGGACAGGCCAATGACAACGTCGCCTGGCCGGATCTCCACTCGCTCAGCCCAGAGTGCCGCGTCCTGTGTGGAGTCCTCAGCCCCCTCGACCGCCTGAACCAGCGCGCCTTCACCGCCCGCGACGGCAAAGCCCAAGCGCTCCTCGGGCCAATCGAAGGTCGGCGGTAGCTCTGCCCCGTCCTGCACGCCGATCCGAGCCGAGGTGCCGGCCCCCACATAGAGGAGGCGTCCGTTCCGGCGCAGGCCGGGCTCGGCGGCCTCCGCGGCCGCGGCGATGGCCGGTAGTGCCGGACCTATGGCAGCGACCGCCGCAAGTTGTCCCTCCCAGAGCGCCTGCAGGATGTCGGCGCTCCCCCAAGCGTCGAGATCGCTGAAACGGGGGCTCGCCCTCTCCGTGCTCATCCGTGGACGTTCCTCCGCAGGGCCCCATGGCTAAAGAACGGCGGACGGGGATGAACGCTCCGGCAATTGTGGATTAGGGGCGCTCAGCTGGCCCGCAAGAGCCTCCTTGCCGCAACTCGCGAGCCCGTGTGTTGTCAGCTTGGGCAGATGGGCGGAGGTAGTGCGATCCCGCTCGCGGCCTCTGATCACGAGTTTGAGCGCCGACAACCCGTTCCCGCCCTGAATGTCCGGTCGCAATGAGCCCGCGCAGGGTACCGAGCGTCAGCCTGGGCCGGAGTGACCAAGGCCCGCGACTTGACAGTCCGGCTCTGGAATTGGCTGTCAGAAGGTTTTCGACGTGACCTGCGGCACTCGACGGCGGACTCGATCGACGCCATTGCTGACTCAGAGCGTCTGGAAAGATAGCTCGCAAGCTGCTGCGCCGAAGCGACGGCGTCAGCCTCAATCCCAGTCACCACGTACCATGGGCTGAGTCGCTCCGGATGTCAGACCTGTCTTCCTCCGATCTGTCCCCCTTCCGCGAGCTTCTTGGGGAGGGCGGGGTGATCACTGATGCCGGCAGCCTGATCCGCTACACCCATGATCAGCGCGCCCTGATGCAGGGGCAGACCCCAGGCGTCCTTCGACCAGGCTCGACCGAGGAGGTTCAGGAGATCGTTCGCCTGGCCGCGCGCCTCGGCTTCGGTCTCGTGCCTCAGGGCGGCAATACAAGTTACGTCGGCGGGGCTACGCCCGAGCCCGGTCGCGGTCAGCTCGTCGTGGCTCTCGAGCGAATGAATCGGGTCCGCTCAGTCGACCCGACGGGTTTCACGCTCGCCTGCGACGCTGGCACGATCCTCGCCGACGCACAGGCTGCTGCCGAGGCAAGCGGCTGCCTGCTGCCTCTCAGTCTCGGTGCCGAGGGTAGCTGCCGCCTCGGCGGCAATGTCGGCACCAATGCCGGCGGGCTGCAGGTGCTGCGCTATGGCATGACCCGCGACCTCGTGCTCGGCTTGGAGGTCGTGCTGCCGGACGGCTCGCTGTTCTCCGACATGCGGATGCTGCGCAAGAACAATATCGGCTACGACCTGAAGCAGCTCTTCGTCGGCGCCGAAGGCACGCTCGGGATCGTCACCGGGGTGGTGCTCAAGCTCTGGCCCGCACAGACGAAGCGCGCCACCGCGTGGATGCAACTCACGGCAGGCGCGCCGATACCGGAGATCGCCGCTCTGGTCCGACGAGAGACCGCAGACCTCGCCTCAACCTTCGAGCTCATCTCCGCATCATCACTGGGGCTCGTTGCCGACATGCGCGGCACCGAACTTGGGCTTGCAGCTGGGCCGGGTGGCGCAGTGTTGCTCGAACTCTCCGCGTCCTCGGAGCGCATCCCTCTCGACGACATCCTTCTAGGTACCCTGGAGGCGCTGATCGAGGCCGGCCATGTCGAAGATGCGGTGCTCGCCCAGTCGGAGCGGCAGCGACGCGAGATGTGGACCATTCGTGAGACCATCCCGGAGGCGGAGAAGCACGCGGGCGGATCGGTGAAGCTCGACATCGCCGTTCCAACCTCCGCCGTCTCCACCTTCCTGACCCTGGCAGGTGCGGTGGTGGAGGTGCAGGCTCCGGGCACGCGTCTGTCGTTCTACGGCCATGTCGGTGATGGCAACATCCACTTCAATCTGATGGTGCCGCCGGGCCGCGACCGGATCGGCTTCACGCGAGAAGTTGAGGAGGGGGTCGCTCATGCGGTCTACGCGGTGGCGGTCGACCTCGGCGGGAGCTTCAGCGCCGAGTACGGGATCGGCCGGTTCAAGCGCGACTTGCTGAGCCGCTATGGCGATCCGACCCGCCTGTCCCTGCTCGGCGCTCTCAAGCAGGCCATTGACCCGCAAGGATTGATGAATGCGGGGGCGATGATTTGACCGGCAGGGCGAAGCCGCCCTGGCAGTTCAGCTGGCATGGCGAGAGCGCACGGTCACAGGTCGCGAGCTGAACCGGGGTGACGTATTGCCGACGCGCCGCGGCTCGGCCCGAACGTGAGACGAGCCGCAGAACTGGTCTCGGAACGGCATTACGAGAAGATAAAGTCCGGGAAACACAGCAGCACCGCGCGTTCGCTTCTGGCGTTTGCGTTCCGGAAGCAGCCAGCCTGCTATCGGCCAGCATCAGCCGCGTCGCAACGCTCGCATGAACGTCTCAGATGGGTGGAACCTGCCTGTCCACTTCCGAGCGAAAACTCGTCGAATTAGGCGCTGCCGTCATGCCTGCAGGCGACCGAGCCTCTCATGCGCAGGGTTGAGGGTTCACGCGCGGCAGTCGTTGTGAGGCTGCCGAGGTACCTTACGGAACCATCGCCCCCTGCGTCCCGACATAGACCGCGTAGATCGAGGTGCTCGCCGCCATGAACAGCCGGTTCTTCTTCGGGCCGCCGAAGCAGAGATTGGCGCAGGTCTCGGGCAGGTTGATCTTGCCAATCAGGTCGCCAGACGGCGTGTAGCAGCGCACTCCGTCCTGCTTCGGGTCGGCCCAGCCCATCGAGCACCAGACATTGCCGTCGACATCGGTGCGGACTCCGTCTGTGAAGCCCGGCGCGAAGCCTTCGGCGAAGACGCGGTCGCCGATGAGCCGGTCGCCCTCGACCGTGAAGGCACGGATATTGGCCCGCCCGCCATGGGTGATGCCGGAATCAACGACGTAGAGGATCTTCTCGTCGGGCGAAAAGGCGAGGCCGTTGGGCCGATCGATGCCCTCAGCCGCGACCTTGGCCTGCCCGGTCGAGGGATCGAGCCGGTAGACCCGGGTCGGCAGTTCCGCCTCGTCCTTGTGACCCTCGTAGAACCCGTCGATGCCGTAGCCCGGATCGGTGAACCAGATCGCGTTGTCGGAGGCCACCACCACGTCGTTGGGAGCGTTGAGCGGCTTGCCGTCGAACGTGTCGATCAAGACCGTGATCTTCCCGTCCGGCTCGGTGCGGGTCACCCGGCGGGTATCGTGCTCGCAGGTGATCAGTCGGCCCTGGCGGTCGCGGGTGTTGCCGTTCGAGTAGTTCGAGTTCGCCCGATAGACGCTGACGTGGCCATTCTCGAGCCAGCGCATGATCCGGTTGTTCGGAATGTCGCTCCACAATAAGTAACCGCCGTCCCGAAAATAGACGGGGCCTTCCGCCCAGCGGAAGCCGGTGGCGATGCGCTCGATTGCGGCGTTGCCGACTTTGTAGCGGAAGCGCTTGTCGAGCGCCTCGACCCGCGGATCGGGATAGCGGGTACCCAGCAGGTCGCCGAGGGGCAGCCGGTCGGCCCGGGCTGCGACCGTGGTCGCCGTCAGGGCGGCGGCGCCCGCGAGGACGTCGCGTCGATTCATCACTCGTCTCTCCCTGTCCGGTCTTCGCGCCGGACCGGAGGATTGTATGGAAGCCGGGCACTCTGTCTCGTGGTTTTCTGATGGATGAGGGGATGGTGCTGGGATTCGGACGTGGAACGGGGATGCGGTGCGCTCGTAAGAGAGACACCATGGCCGCCGGAAAGATACGCAGACCCGGCGAGAACCGGCCCGCTAAATCCCACCAACCACCTCCGGCGACCTTCGGTGACCGGACGTTTCGCTCAGGTCTTTCTGATGTTCCAGAGGATGGGAAATCCGAGGACCCGGCCCGTCAGATTGCGCCGGAAAGAGGTCATGGATCGATAGGAGCCGACCGGTACGTAGGCCACTTGGTCGAGCGCGACCCGCTGCATCTCCGCGCAGAGCGCCTTGCGCACAAGCACATCCGGAGCGGCGAACCAGGCGGCGCGGAGTTCCTCCAGCTTCGGAAACGACGGCCAGCCGAACCAAGCACCGGCGCCGTTGGCCCTGAGCGGTTGAAGCGCAGCCGGATCAGCATTGTCGAACGACGAGAACGTGGTCAGCAGCACGGACCAGCCGCCCTTATCGACGGGCTCGCGTGAGACGCGGCGTTGGATGACCGTACCCCAGTCGCTCAGGGCCAGATCCACGTTGAAGCCGATACGGGGCAGCAGATCGGCCGCGACCTGGGTGATCGCCGAGGGCGCCAGGATATCCGTCGGACCGATCAGCCGGACCTTCGCGCCGCTATAGCCCGCAGCTTTCAGCGCCGCCCGCGCCTTCCCGAGGCTACGCGGCCCCGTGAGCACCTCCATGCCGGCATCCGTGGCCATCGGCGTGCCCGGCGTGAAGATCCCACACCGATCGTCATAGTTGGCTGGATCATCGCCTGCGATCGCCGCCATGAAATCGCTCTGGATGATGGCCGGCAGAACCGCCCGGCGCACCTCGACATTGTCGAACGGCGGCTGCAGGTGGTTCATGCGCAGGATCGCGGGATTGGTGAAGCGGTCGAGCCCTTCCACGACGATGTTACGATTGCGGGCGAGGAGCTGCTGGAGTTCCGGCGGTGGCTGCTCGTACCAGTCGATCTCGCCGTTCTGCAGCGCAGCCGCTGCAGTCGCGCCGTCGGCGATGATCTGCCACTCGACCCTGTCAAAATGGGCGATTTTGCCGCCGGCGGTCAGGCTCGGGGCGCCGGGGGCGGGCACGTATCCGGCGTGCCGCTCGTAGACCATCAAGCTGCCCGAGTTGAACTCGTCCGCCTTCCAGCGGAACGGCCCGGAGCCGGTGGCGTCCGTGATCTGCTTGAACGGATCGGTCTGCGCGATCCGCTCCGGCATGATGAAGGCGGGTTGGCTGACGCTCGCCAGTGCGTTCGGCAGCAGCGGGAAAGGCGCCTTCAAACGGAAGACGATGTTCGCATCACCGTCGTGCACGATCTCGTCCGTCGCGGCCATCAACGTCTGGCCAAACCCGTTCCGCGCGGCCCAGCGCCTGATGCTGGCGACGCAATCCTGCGCGAGGACGGGGGTGCCGTCATGAAAGCGCAGCCCCTCGCGGAGGGCGATCGTCACCTTCCGCCCATCTTGCTCGACCTGGTAGCCGGCCGCCATCTGGGGTTGGGGTTGCAGGTCGGCATCGAGGCCGAAGAGGGTGTCGTAGACGATGTAGGCGTGATTGCGCGTCACGATCGCGGTGGTCCAGATCGGGTCGATGGACGTCACGTTCGCCTGAGGCACCATGCGCAGCACCCGGGCATCCTGCGCCCGGCCGACAAGTGGCGCGGCCAGTGTCGAGGCACCTGCGGCGAGGAATGTGCGTCGCTTCATTGTGGGTCCCCAGCGAGACGCGCCAGCATAGCAACCGCCAGACCAATGCGAGAGGGCGCGCGCCATGTCTTCGCAATCGCTGCTGCAATGCCTCCCGATTGTTGCCGAAGAACGGCCCGCGAAGCGCCCGGCGCACCAGTTGAGGGCAACCGTGACGTTCGCTCCGAGCGTCCCGGATCAGTGTGGTATGCGCCAGCTACCGGCCACCGTCAGTAGCTCACGCCGCTGATCAGACGGCCCTCGCGCGGACGTTGCAAGGGCCTGCGCTGGGTCAGGTGCGGAAGTTGACCGCCTACCGCAAGCGGAAGATCCGCAATGCGCCCCTCTCAGACATTCAGCGGCTTTGGTCGGCAACTCCGAAGCGGACATCAAGACCAAAGTCGCCTTCTATAGCTTTCCTCGCACGAGCGTGGCTGGAGGCCTTACGCTTTAAGGGAAATTGCGGGCCCGAGCACCTGTTCTCGCCAGTCGAGTGCGCGACGCTTTGGCCGGTCAGCGTACGCAGTCGATACAGATGCCCCGAGTGATGGCCTCCATCCGCTCTTCCTCTCGGGAGCGTCGCTCGATGCTGCTGGTTTCGTTTGGGGTGACCACGCGAGGGTTCAGCACCGTTTGTCCTGTCGCGGCGGTATACCGCGCCGTTACCGTCGTGGCGGGCCCACCACCTGTGCCTTTCTGATCCGCAGTTTGGGCGAGAGCGGGGAGCGAAGCCATGCTTATCAGTGCGAGCATCTCGATCAGATGAAGGTTCGCATGCGAAAACACCCGGGGTCGGCGTCATGGGGATGACGTGAACTCACTCTTGTTGTTCTGCGCCGCACGCGCCGAACCCACGTGATCACGAAGAAGACGGCGAGAGCCGCGCCGTTGACGCAGAGCCCCCAGCCGTAGCTGTTTAGCGCTTGGCCATACATGGGCTGACCGATAGTGCCGATGCCAACGCATGCGCCGAGGAGGGCGAGGCTCACGAAAAGAAGCGCGAAGAACAACATGAGCACCTCCTCCCGTTCTTAGGCCTCGCCGGAACGACTTCGTACTGTTCTAGTAACTGCGCGTCGGCCAGGCTTCTACTCAAGCTATTGCGCTGATGATAAATCATCTTCTGTTGTTGGTACATAAAAACTCAGGCTCGCGGAAATTTAATTTTGGGCGCCTAGAATTGGCCAGAGCCCACTCGCAGCAAGCTAAGCGCTCAACAGCATGGCCGCCTAGATCTCGGCGGATACCAAATGCTCCCCTTTAATCCGGACTTGGGCGACAATGGCGGCGCTTCCGAAGTCTCCACTTGGCTGGGTGGAGATCGCGGAAAGGCATGCGCGCCATCGGCGTAGCGCCCGAGCAAAGCAATCGTCGACAGTCCAGCAACAATCAAGAACGCCAAGGTCAGCACGTCTTCAACGCGCTCGGCATATTGCTCAAGCCGTTGGATCAGGATGCAGCCGGCCGTGAACACGACTGCTAGGACGAGTGGCAAGGCTAGGTTCTCGCGCATCGGATCCTCCTATGGACCCTTCGCAGCCCTGATCAGAGATGGAAGGCGCGGAGGAACTGGCTAGGCGTGTACTGGACGCCCTTTCCGTCCGCGATCAGGACTTTGGCGAAGCCGGCTCGGATCAGCTCCGCGGACTTCTCCAGCGCGCCGATCTCGGAGTCGCAGCCGATCAGAGCCGGACCCGATACGCTTAACCCTGTGACGATGAAGGTCATGCTGACCTCCGCCTTTGCGGCGCCCCGGGATCAGGATAGACCCGACCGCTGACGCTCACCAGTCCAGTCTCGCGCCAACTGCCAGCCCACTTGGTTCGCCTCACCCGCTAATCCTCGGCAGCCACACGCATCCCGAAGTTTGCCAGCCCAAGTGCTATTCGTCACCCATCTCCTTGTGCTCAGTCACTTCGTCTTCCTCTTCGGCGTCATCGCCGAGGAGGTCGTCCAACTCTTGGATTAGGTCCACGACCTGCTGCTCGCTCGCGCGGACGCGAAAGACTTCACCATCTTCGGCCTCGAAGGTGAGGTGGTACTCACCCTGGATCTCGTCGGAGAGCACACGGGCTAGCTTCTTGGGCAGTCTCATTGCGCAGCCCCTCCAGTAGGGAGAGAACGCGCGATCACCGTGTATTGTGCCGGCAAGCTCTAAGCAGATGGGCTGGATCGCGCCCACGTTTCCAAATCCGCTTCTTCCGGAGCGGACTCCCGAACTGACGGGGCAGAAAGTCCGGACGGTGCATTTTGAAACGGCTGCCTGAGCCGCAATGAAGGTCCGCTCCTCCGGTTTCAACGCCGAAAGCGGCCGCGCCGCAATCAGCCAGACCTAGCCACGCCGAATAGCGACTGCACGCAATGACGGCCGTTCGGCTTTGCGCCCATCTAGGCCAATCTGCGGCATTCGGCGGCGTCTCCGAAGTGGCAACTTTGGATTGATCACACTCAGCGTGGCCGTGATCGTGGGTGCGTCGCTCTCGACATTATCCCCAAGGCGCGATTGGTCATCCTTCCCACTCAGGCTTGATGCAGCAGCAGCTCTGCCGGTCGGCCGGTCAGCTCCGCGCGATGATCGAAGCGAGACGTGAAGCTGCCAACGCCGCTGGTCAGAGACCGAAGCTCGACAATGAGATCCGATGTTTCGGCCTCTGGTATTAGCGCGTTCAACACGTCCCAGCCGGCCCAATCGGGCCGCGCATCAAAGCCCAGGATCTGGCCCCGGCGGCCCGTGACCAAACCCGTAGCTTTGGCGGTTGCGGATGACGGCATCACAATCTCGATTACCCATACGGGCTCAAGCAGGACGGGTTCCGCCTTCGCTAAAGCGTCGTCGAGGGCCAGGCGCGTGGCAGCCTGAAAGGCGGCGTCCGACGAGTCGACCGCGTGGAAGGCGCCATCGATCAGCGTCACCGCGAGATCCTCGACAGGGAAGCCGAGAGGCCCCCGACGCAGATAGTCGCGTGCCCCAGCCTCTACCGATGGTATAAACTTGCGCGGTACCGCGCCACCGACGACTGCGTCCTCGAACACGAAGCCCTCGCCGCTCGGCAGAGGCCGGACGGCGAGATGGACGTCCGCGAATTGTCCATGGCCGCCGGTCTGCTTCTTGTGCCGCCCGTGTCCGCGGGCGGGCTTCCGAATCGTCTCGCGGTAATCCACCTTCGGCTGACTGCGCTCTACCCGCACACCGAACCGGTCGGCCAGCCGCTCGATCGCGACCCTCAGATGCATGTCGCCCTGGCCGAGGAGCCGGACCTCCTCCAGATCCGCCCGGTGCTCCACCTTCAAGCCGGGATCTTCCTCGACCAGCTTGGCGAGCGCGGAATTGAGGCGCACGTCGTCCTTCCGATCCCGCAGCTGAAGCGCGGTCGCATAGACTTGCTGAGGAGTGGGCAGGCTATCCTGCTCCTCCAACGCCTGCGTCGAGAACCGCTGTCCGGTTGCGATACCCTCAAGCCGGGTGAAACCGCGTGTCTCGCCCGCGTCGGCCGAGGGGATCTTGCCGCCCTGGGACCTGTCGGCAGCCAGGAAACCGCCGATCCGCACCGTCTTGCCCTGGGCTGCCGAGACGGCATCACCCTCCCGGAAGCTGCCACGCAACACCCGGCATACCGAGATTTTGCCGGCGAACGCGGAATGCCGCGTCACGATCACCTGCGCGACCGCGGTACCGTCATCAGGCAAGCCGAGGCGCGCGCGCGTGCTGTCGAGGCGCGGAGCCTCGTGCCGGAGTGCCTTGAGCAACCGGAGCAGCCCGTTGCCACGTTGCGCGGACCCGATGAGCACGGAGACCGCCTGGCCGGTCCGCAACTCGCGGGCGAGGTCTGTCATGACGCGGTCGCGCGCCGGCTCGGCGTCGGTGATGAGCTGCTCCATCAAGATGTCGTCGTGATCGGCGAGGCGCTCTAAAAGCGTGAACCGGTCTTCCTTCTCCCGAGGCAGCTCTCCATCCGGCAGATCGATGCGGGTACTCGGCGCCTGATCGCGGTAGATGAACGCGCGTTCGAGAGCGAGGTCGATGAAACCGGCCGCTGTTCCGTCGCGCCATATGGGGATCTGCCGCAGCAGGAGCGGGATGCGCGACACGGACTGCAGCGCGGCCAGGGTCTCGCGCAGGCCTTGCGTGGCGGTATCAATCTTGTTGACGAACAGGAGGTGCGGGAGCCCGCACTCCTCAAGCCCGTGTAGGACGACCTGCAGGGCAGGAAGCCGACGTTCGTCCGCCTCGCAGACCACGACAGCCATATCGCACACGTCCAGAATAGCTTCGCCTGATTGCGCGAACTCGACCGAACCCGGGCAGTCGATAAGGGTGAAGTCGTCGTCAAGGAAGCGCAGAGCGGTCAGCGTCGGCTCGGTGCTGATCGCGTAAGCACGGCCATTCGGCCCCAGCTGTCCCGACCGGCTCTCGTTTACGATGCTGAATTGGCCGGGCTCGCATCGCCGTGTCAGGGCATCGAGCAACAGACTCTTGCCGCTCTGCGAGGGGCCGACGAGGGCGATACAGCGCGGTTGCCCAACCATTGGATGTTTCCTTCCGCAGGTTCCGGGGGAGCCGCAATGAGCCCCGCTCCGCTTGATCGTGATCCCTGTGACCGCAGAGGAAAAGCGCGAAGTCGCGTTATGGCGGCGACTGCGCATGACAATCGAACGGTGACTTCACCCACCGGCAGGCATTCCCGAGACGCGGCCGAAGTCGGTTCCGGCGAAGCGGTCACAGCCGCCGAGAGCGGCGGCGCCGGGGATTGCCAGCGAGGTCGCGAGGAAGCGGCAGTGCGGGGTGAGGATGGCCATAGTCAACGGGAACCCTTGCCACTACCCAGGGCCATTTTGCGTGGTTCATCCGAGCTGCGCAGAATGTCCGTTCGACCGCCTTGCCCGATTGGAAGCGGACCGGCAGCTTTCGGCCACGACCGGCCGTCCGACGCAGTACCACTGCCCCGCGAAACCGGTCGCCGCTGCCGACCGCCCCCTCCCCTACCGAAATACCTAAGCCTTGCTCCGCGCAGCCCTGTGCGCCGCCCGCAGCTCGGCGACCTTCTGCGACTTGCCGAGCGCGCCGCGCGAGTAGCGCTGCGTCGTGGAGGTCTGGCTGTGAGCCGCGGCCGAGCGGATATAATCGAGGTCGGCGCCGGCGTTCTCCGCCTCGGTGATCGCGCCGGCCCGCGCGTCCATGTTCCACACCTCGTTGGGGATACCAGCCGCCCGCGCCACGATCCGCCACTCTCGTCCATAGGCCGACTCGGCGTAGGGACGCCCGGTGTTCTCGTCGATGATCAGCGGCCCGTGCCGTTGCTCGACAGGCACGCGGTCCAGCAGGTCGAGCACCAGCGGGCAGAGCTTCAGGTCATGAGCCGCGAAGGCGCCGGTCTTGGTCGTGGCCTTGCGGATGATCAGGTCGGCCGAGATGTCCTCCCACGTCAGCCCCTCCCCCACTCGCGACCGTTGAGCACGAACGCGCCGGGGGCGGAGGTCGCGCCCTCAGGCACGGGCGCCCACTCGCCGATCACGTCCTTCTGCCGCATGGCCGTCTCGAACTGAAAGGCAGTGCCGAGGGCCAGCGAGAGGCGGCCCATCGCGATCGCCTGCGGGATGAACGCCTCGACGTGGTGGAACTCCATCACGACCCGGCGCCGGGCAGATTGTGCGAAGCGGGCATGTCGCAGGATGGTGTAGAGCCGCTCGCAGCCGGGCAGCTCGGCCATGACGCCGTAGGCGCAGAGCTCGCGCAGTTTCTTGACCAGGCCCCAAGCCTTGCGCACCCGCTCCGGTCCGCCCGGTCTGGCGGGGCGCTTGGCAACGTCGTACCAGCGCTGGATGTCGCCGATCTTGATCGCCAGGATCTGCCGGTTGCCGACGGATTTCTCGAGCAGCCGCAGGACGTAGAAGTCGGCGCGCTGGCTGTTGTGCTTGAGCCGCTGGAAGGGGCTGGCCGGATCGGTCTGGTAAAGACGCGATAGGCTGAGGATCGTGCCATCGTAGCGGGGCCTCTCTCGCTTCTGACCGGCAAGGAAGGCGCGCATCTCGGCCTGCATGCGGTGGCAGACAGCCTCGATCTTGACGCGGCCTTCCGGTTCGTCGGGCGAGTAGGGCAACGGGATGTAGGAGGGCCGAAAACCCGCCCGCTGGGCCTTCTGGGTCGCGAACCAGCCAAGCCGGATCGTGCCGCCGTTCCTGCCGCGCTTTTTGCAGCCGGGCGCGTTGAGGCCGAAGGGCATAGGGGTCCTCCGATCGATTGGACGGATTTCGACGGCAGGCAAGTTGTACCGCGCCGGTAGATGCGCGCGGACCGCCGGATGGGGCCTTCCGCCGTTGCGAAGCACATGCGAGGCGATCGGCCACGCACCCAGGGCATCGGAGCGTTCGGTTGCCTGGCGAAAGCCAGCAGCGCTGAACGACCATGGGTGCCCAGCGGACCCACCGCCTCATCGACAAGGATCATGCGTTCGATAAGCCGGGTCGAGGCCTACATCGCTAGGGACTGCCGCAGCTACTAAGGCCGGGCCGGTCACAAAGCCCGAGTGCCAAGGTCAGAGAGCATCGAGGTTCTCCGGGCCATCGGGCGCGAATGCCTCGGCACCGGAGAGACCGTATCGCGCATGGAAGTACGCGCGGACCGCCGGCCAGTAGCGTCCGCCCATCAAAGAATCTACGCGTGGCAGTCCGTCACGCTCAAGCAATCGGGCTTTGGCGGCCCATTCCTGCGGCGTTTGACTCAGCCGCCGCGCAATCTCGGCTTCGGACGGAAACAGCCCGAAATCGCGGGTTGCGCGGCGACTCATGATCTTCTGCGACAAACCGAACGTACGACTAGTCTCGTATTGACCTCGCCTGCGAGAGCCTTGAGCAAACTCGGCGAGGCCACTACGCCGTCTCGAACAGACGTATTAAGAGCACCTATCTAAACCGCTTCGGCGTTAGCAACTTCAGGCGCTTAGCGGGCACAAAAATCGGTTGTGTTAGGAGCTCTAAATTCATTGTTGCGAGCGACGCGGCAGCTTTTCGTGAGGATCTCGGGCTAGGCGTCGTTAGCCTCGCCGGCGCGGTCGCCGCTTGCGTCATCGGTCGAGTGGGCGTTCACCTCGGAGATGCCGCAGCGCCGGCGCAGGCAGCACATGAATTCGATGTCGTCGGCGCGCTCCAGCCAGCGACCGAGTTCAAGAACCTCGCTACGAACCAAGTTGCCGACGATAAGCTCGACCGCATTCTCCGCGGCTCGCGCGGTGGTCCGATTCACGTCGTCCGTTGTCTGCGTGCTGGCATTTGCGATCGCAAGCTGAATGCCCTTCCCGCTGAACGGGCAATCGGGGTGAACCGACATCGCGAGCGCCCCTGAAGGAGCGTGGATTGGCAGCAGAGCATCCACCTGACCTTGCGACGGACCCGTGATCGCCGGCGGCGGTGACTGGAGCTCGACCACCGCCGTCGCCGGTTGCGCGTCATTAGGCTTGTGGTCGCTCGGTGGCTGCACGTCGGACATCGTGACCGCGAACTCGTTCGCCTCACCGGTGATCGAGCCGTCGGAGAGAGCCAGCAAAGCGACCGCCCTCGAACGATCGGGTACTGCCGGCAGAGAGTCCGGCAGCTTCTCTGAGGGGCTCGGGGTCGTCTGCGGCAGAACCGGGCAGTCGGTCTTCGACACCGGCCGACACAATGCCTTCGAAGCCTCGCTGATCAGGCTCTGGATGTCTTTACGCGTAAGATGCTCGCCGGCCTTGAGGCGCGTGATCACCTCATCACGAAGCTGCTGAGAAACCTTTTTCGCCGTGAGGGCGCACAGCCCGCTCCACGCCACCCCCGACACGAGGTCGCAATGTGGGCCGAAGTGCCGCGCAACACTCATGCACCGCTCCGCGTGCTTCTTCTCGTAATCAAACGTTCCGATAAACGTCCCAAAACGCCCGTGCCCCAGTTCTCGCTTGTGCTCGATCAGCTGAAGCCCGGTATCAATCCGGCCGGCATTGGATTGCTTCTCATTGTTGAGAATGCGAGCGGCTCCGTCGCGGCAGCGCTTGGCCAGCCCTGGCTCGCACTCGGCAATGAACGCCTCCGTTTCCGGCGGCAGTGCTGTCCCTTCCTCTTCTGGCGGGTCCATTTCGGGCGGGCGGCTGAACGCCGCGTCCGTTTCGACCGAATGATCATGATCAGCACCGACAGCGCTGTCGTACGACAGGTTTGACGACGATTTATCCATTGAAGAAAACCTCCAGCGCGAGCAATCGAGCAATCCGCAAGCGATTTGCCTGCGTTGTTCAAGCGTATGGCGCAAACCTGTGCAGCTTTACTGCAAAGACTGCGGCGGATTATTTCGGATGAAAATCAGGAATGGACCGTTTGTTCAACCGTTATTATAATAGCCGATAATACCCTTAAACATATTTTCCTAGTTGACGAGAAACGGATGCTTGGCTGCGGCTCAATGCGCCCAGCGCGTCTTCAATGGATATCGAACAGCAGACTCGGAGGAGCGCTTGGATGACGAGCGGTAATCATTCTGTGCTATCTAATTCAGACAATTGGGACGGAACGCAGCCAGACCCACTTGCCGAATTCGCCCCTTTTAAATTTAATCAAGAAGAACGCTTAAAGCTCGAGGCGGCATACAACGCCCAAGAACAATCTGATCAATTCCGATTGCCGGAAGATATCTGGCCAGAACTGGACGGTCTCTTATCGCGACACCGTACTCTACGTGATGAATGGAACGGCGATCAACCCAAAACACGGATCGACCGGGCACTGCTCGAATTCGACGAGCGGCTAGAGCTGAACATTCGTGAGATTGAAAATCTAATGTTCAATAACTGGCTTCGTGAGCAGTTTGAGCCGGATCGAAAACTTTGGGACAAACTGAGATCGGGCATTCAAGAAGCCCGTTCTCGCATCCGATCGTACCGCAGCGAAATCGAGGGTAAAAGGTTCAGAAGAGACACCAGGCGTAAGCTTCATGCAGAAACAACCGAAATTTTGCAGAACATCTTGGATCGCCATGACCTGTCGCTGGTGACGCCGGGCGCGACCCAAAGATTAGACATCCGGCGCAAGGAATTCCTGAACGAATTTTTTAGGCTTGCTGAAGATCCAATAGACGAGGTACGAGAGCGCAGACTCCTCGATGGGGTTGCCAAGGCGGTAAGGCGAAAGCAGAAATAGGCGCAGTGAAGGAGTATGACCCGGCTGGTGCACCGCCATCAAATGACCGATGGCACTGATCGCTCGAACAGCAAAAACGACGAGATTGTCGTTTTTGCTGTTCTCATAATGGGGCACCAAACTCGCATTCTGATTGAGTTCCCAAGATTCGTGATGCCCGGGTTCGCCACAGCATGAGCTCCCGCGCAGTGGATCGTAACGCAGCAGTCATTCGGCATCTTCGCCACAAAAGTCATTTGGATACAGTGCGTCGAACTTTTATCGCCTCAAATTTTTAGCACAAACTCTACAATAGTTCCGCTTGACATGGCGATATTTCCATACAATCCCCAACACAATACGGTTTTTACCTTTCAGTCTACAGTCGACGCAGACCATAAACGGCCGCGGTCAGACGATAGCGTGCAATGGCTGACCTGATTTTCTCTGCCATTTAAATCGCTTCGGCTTTGCGGGCGTGCGGCTATGCGCCCGCCGTTTTATGAGCCAAATCTGCGCTCCGCAAAAATCAATCAAGACATTTGTTTTTTACCGAGGACATCGCATGAGTACCGCGCAGATAAAGCTCGAGATCTCTCTCAATCCTAATCTCATCAACAAAAACGAGGCCGGCGACACATCTTTCTTCGCGCTCGGTTGGCAGAACGTCGAGGTCACTCCCGATGAATTCACGACTGCGATAGCCGAGTACGGTTGGGCCTACTGCGCCCAGGTCACTGGCGTTCGCAAGGAAAGCAACTTCCTGGCCTGTAACATCGCCTCCGTCGACGTCGACCACGGCCTCACGGTCGAGGAAGCGCTCGCCAGCCCGCTCGTCCAGCAGCATGCCCTGCTGCTCTACACGACAGTGCGACATACCCCGGACGATCATCGCTTCCGTTTAGTATTCCCTCTGTCCGAGACGATCACCAATCCACGCCGGATGAGACAGATCAATCGCGGTCTCGCACGGCGCTTAGGCGGCGATATGGCGGCTACCGATCCCGCCCGGATCAGCTTCGGACATCGCAATGCACAGGTACATCATCTCGGCGGGGCGATCGGCCCTGAGCTGCTGCGCGAGCTGATTGCCGACGCAAGACTGCCCGACGCCACTGATCTCTCGGCGCGCGGGATCATGACCCGCCGCTCCACTGTCGTGCTGCGTCCCGATCACGAATTGCAACTGGAGGATGGACGGCTGATGCCGTTGTGTGATGCCCCGGTGAGGGCGCGCGTGCACTGCCCCGTCCACCTGGACGAGAACCCGAGCGCCGTCGTCATCCAGAACCGCCGCGGTGAGAACGGCATCTTCTGCTCAAGCTGCGCGAAGAGTTACTGGACGAAGGCTCACCAGCACGACGACTACGATCCCGAGGAGTTCGTCAGGACCGCCCGGGCCATCGCAGCCGCCGCGGTTGCTCAATCCGCTGGAGATACTCAGCTCAACCGAGGCGGGGCCACCCAGGAGCAGCTCGCAGGGTGCAGGGTCCGCATCGTCTCCGGACAGGCGGCTCCCGCCGTGTTGCAGCCCGGGATCACGCTTGTGCGCAGCGACAAGGGCACGGGCAAGACCGAGGCCCTGAAGCGCCTGAGCGCGGGTGCCCAGACGGTGTTGCTAGTAGGCCATCGCCGCACGCTCATCCGGGGCAGCTGCAAGCGGCTGAGCCTGCGCTGTTACCTCGACGAGAACAAGGCCGCCAAATCAGAAAGAACACCAGAGCGCGACAACGCCTCCCTGCTGGGCTTCCTGGTGGAGGACGAGGATGAGCATTAAGCCGAAGAAGCTCGCCAAGAGGAAGCCCCGTCCAAAGCGCCGGAAGACACCCAAGCGGTACGGAACTTGCGTCGACAGCTTGCACCTGCTCCGGCTTGACGAGCCGTTCGACCTCGTCATCATCGACGAGTCGCAGCAGGTCCTCAGCCACTTCTTCTCCGACACGATCGTCGCGCGCGGCAACCAGGATCGAAACTTCAAGATCCTTCGTGAGCTCGTGCGACGGGCGCGGCACGTCATCGGCCTCGATGCCGACCTAGACTACCTCACGTCCAACACGCTCGCGCGCATGGCGAATGGGCCGGATGCGAACGGCGTTCCGCGGCCGCAGAAGCCCGTCCATCTCTGGATCAACGAGACGCCCTCGGCCGACCGGAAGACGCTCGAGCTCTACGAGAGCAAGAACCATCTCATCGACGACCTGCTGCGGGGCGTCGCGGAGGGAAAGCGCTGCTTCGTCGCCGCCAATTCGAAGAGCCTGATCGTCAAGCTCGAGGCGATCATCCGCAATCGCTTCGGCGCGGTCAAGCGGCTGATCACGATCACCGCCGATACCGGCTCGAAACCCGAGGTGCAGGACTTCGTGGCGAATGCCGCCGCCCGCGCCACCAGCTACGACGTCATCCTGTGCTCGCCGTCGCTCGGCACCGGCGTGGACATCACGTTCCCCGGCAACGCCATGCGCGTGGATGTGGTGTTCGGCTTCTGCGAGCCGGGGATCAACACCCATCTCGACTTCGACCAGCAGCTCGCCCGCGTCCGGCATCCCGGCACAGTCAAGGTCTGGATCACGCCGCGTCGCGCCAACTACGAGACGCACCATGACGTGGTCCGGCACGACATCCTGCGGGCCGGGCTGTACAAGGACCTGCTCGACGGCTTCGACGACGATGGCAAGCCGCGCTTCGTCGAGGGCGATCCACTGATCGAGCTGGCCGTCCATGCCAAGTCGACCGAGCGTGCCTCCAAGAACAACCTGCGCGGCAACTACGTCCGCTACAAGGAGGCACAGGGCTGCACCTTCGTCCATGTCGGCAAGGATCCCGCGAGGAGTGTCGACGGGCACGTGGCCCTGAGACGCGGTGCAGACTTGGCCGAGGAGGAGCTTGCCGCCCGGATCGTGGGGGCGTCCGTCCTGACGAAGGTCGAAACCGAGAAGGCGCGGAAGGCCCTCGAGGCCGGCGCTGTCGTGAGCGAAGCGACACGCTGGTCTTACGAGCGCACGCGCCTGGAGCTGTTCTACCGCGCCGAGGCGACGCCGGAACTGGTCCGGCGCGATCGCGGCGGCCGACACCGACGGGAGGTCAGCCTGTTCGAGGAGATCATCGGCCTCCCGCCCGAGGCCGTTCCGTCGGACAGGCATGAGCCACTGCACAAAGACTTGAGCTTTGTCGGCGACGCCCGCCAGGATCTCGCGCCGGCTCTCGTGCGGATCCTTCGGCTGACGCCGCTATGGCGGGATCATCGGTATCCCGTGTTGCCCGGTGAGGTGCTGCAGACCGACTGCGGCCGTCTGGTCCCATACCCCGAATCGAGGCGACTGGCACGAGATGGTCGGGTCGCGGGATCTTTCGATTCGGAGGCCGTAATCGAAACCGGCAATCTACAGGATTTCACGCGGTTCATGATCGACAACAAAGGTCCGCTGGAGAACCTGCTCGGCGTCGAGGTCCGTTCCGACATCGTGAGAAAGCCGGTTCAGCAACTGAGACAGGTGCTCGGGCTCGTTGGTCTCACACTCACGCTGGTCGGCACGAGGAAGGTCTCTGGCCGGAAGATCCGTAGCTACCGCCTCGACGGGATCGCCCTTTCGACGGTAACGGAGGTCGCCGCGCGAAGACAGCGGAAGAAGGGGTGGGCC
The DNA here is from genome assembly GCA_050632685.1 of Methylobacterium phyllosphaerae. Lineage (GTDB taxonomy): Bacteria > Pseudomonadota > Alphaproteobacteria > Rhizobiales > Beijerinckiaceae > Methylobacterium > Methylobacterium phyllosphaerae_A. The sequence goes on along the minus strand of JBOEFT010000001.1, from coordinate 2,314,350 downwards.
TTCCTCGTCGATCGCTATGGGTCACACATGGACCCGTCGGACGAGGACGATTCCAGCGAAGTCGACGCGGAGATCGAGCGCGCCTTGGAGTTCCTCCGGGGGACAACGGGGCCATTACAGGAAGGAGAATAGATGGATCTCTAAAGAAATCCTCCGTTGTCCTCTTTGAAACGAGCCCGGGGAGTTCGTGGACACCCCGAGGACATCCCAAGACGTGAAAAGTGATCGATCTCTAGAACAAGTGCTCGGTTGTCCCCACAGACGGGACCCGGGCCAAGGGGACAACCCGGGTCATCACAGGAAGAAGAGGATGAATGATCTCTAGAAGAATCGCTCGGTTGTCCCCCGCACGCGGGAGTGACGAGCGGCCGTGGGCTGAGGTGAGAACCGCACTCTTGCGGGCAGCACCCAATCGGCAATCGGTCACATCTTGCGGATCGCAAGGAAATTCCGAGATCGGCACATAGGATTTCGGCCGCGATTAACGCACATGACCCGCGACTGAACAGGACACCGCTGACGGTACCGGGCGCAAGTTGCGGCACCCTTACCGATCTATTGTGTTTGACTCAGGACGGACGTTCGCGTCGCGCATCAGGCGAGGTGACCTCGAAGCGGGGCTCAAAAACGCACCTTCGTGCGATAGAGGAGATCCGAACTCTTCTTGTAGAATCGCGTGACCGTTCTACGCCGCCATACATCGGGCTCGTAATAGGCAATCATCGAGAGCGCGCCACGTATTCTATGGCGCTTTAGACAGGCCCAATCATGTGAACTGATTTAAGTTCAAATTTTTGCCGGCGCAAATCCAATTTTTTCTCACCGACCGCAATTTTCCTCTTAATTTAAAGACCAGACGCCCTGCATATTTCACTTACCGCCGACAACATGAGATGACGAAGAACGGACCTTTCGGTTTCCGTGGAATAGCTTCACTACCGGATCGCTCCAACGGAGATCATCCGTGTTGATTGTCCGGCGGTCAGCATGTGGAGGTTTATGGCAATTTGAACGTAAACATCAGCACCAGCTCTCGGACCAGCGCGAACGCCAGGATCATCACCGGCAGGGTTCCGATCCACTGTCCTCCCAAGTTCAACGTCGACCATTGTATCAGATCACTCGCCGAGATGATCCAACAGAGGTTCGACGATGGGTGGTCAGTTCACTTGGTGACGATCAAGCCGAGCAGGATCTCTCAGGACAGACGGTCGATTGCGACCCTCATCCACGATCCGGCGAAGGCGGTGTACACCCGTCTGATCACACGGACGGTTCGTCGTCCTCGCACGAAGTTCGGTATGGGGAACGAGGCGGTCCCGATCCTGATCGGGGCAGCCGACCTCTCGATCCATAAGAGACGGCCCGACAGGGCCACCTCAAGGATCCGAATGCCGTGGGAGGTCTCCACTTCCACGGCATGCTCGCCATCCCCTCGAATTCGCGGCTCGGGGACCAATCGGTCCAAGAGCACTTCGAGGAGAACGACAGGAACTAACGTCGTGGGCTGGGCATCGAGCGGATCGACATCGCACCGGTCGAGCCGGGGACGATCCCGAAGGTGATGCGGAACTGCCTCAGGGCGGTCTGCCGTAGGACCATCGGCTTCGATGAGGGGATCCTCATCCTGCCCCGCGCCTCATCAGAGCTGACTGACTAAGGCCCTCTCGGGGGCATCCCCGGCGCCTACGGGCGCCGGGCTCATCTTCACTATTGACCGCTACCATGCAACAGCGCAATCGCGCCAGTTAAGATGGTATTGACCCAGAACACTATCGCACCGATGAAATATCTATTCGTAGATTGCCGTAAAAGCGAGGGGTTTTACCGAAACGGACTGCTTACCCCACGGAGAGAACTGATGACCAATTCACCAAACAGTAATAACGCGGCATCCCGTCCCATCTCGTCGGCGCCGCTAAGCAGGATCCGCTCACGTGATCACGTAATCAGCCAGCTCGTCCCCCACTGCTTAGGTTTGCTTTGGGAAAGAGGCCGGGCTAACTCGCAGATCGTACATGCCACAGTCGTCGTTGATGGCGACTTGGAAATCGGCGGATACACAGTTGGCTCTCACAGCTACGGCATCCACGTCTACATCTTAGACTCCCCCTACGATGCGACCAAGGTTTTCTCGGTACATGTAAGCCGCTATCTTGATCCTAATATCTCCAGAAAACTGTACTGGGGTGGCGCCTGCGTCGTGTTAAGTTGGAGGCGCGGCGAATGGGAGGACCGAATCATCAGCAACAGAGCGGAGCCGCGGTCCTTATTTCAGCTTGAGCATCTCGGCTTCACCCCGGCGCTCTTCTGGACCAAAAGCCATGATTAGATACAATGCCCCATAGATGTCCCGCGCCTCCATCGTCCTGATGCAATTCCAGCAACTTTTTAGCTGTCGGCACATGTTCTCGAATGACCTAACGCGACTTGGAGACATTTTACTAAAGACGTCTCTTCTTCGACACCGAGCTGATCACCTCGCAGCAGTTTCACGCCCACCTTCAGAGGCTGCGAGTCTCTAGGCTCCTAATTCCATCCCGCCGCAAGTCTGGTTCAACTCGGGCTGTTATGCGCCGGCCCCGACCCATCGCGGCAGGTCGGGTCCCGCACACGGAGGACAAATCGTGATCGACGAGAAACACATCATGATGCAGGCCGCGCGAGAGATCGCCAACACATTCATGCCGCGCGGCCTCTCCCCCGAGGCAGCAGAAGCCGAGATCAAGCGCACCTACGAATGCTTCATGAACGAGGAGCCCGTCCCGGAGCCGCGTGAGCACGCCTACGATCCCGAGACTGGCCTCCTGAAGGAAGCCTCGGTCCTGCCGATCCTGGCTGAGTGGATCGAGCTGGCGCAGAAAGATCAACATAAGAAAGAGATTGATGATCTCTGAGTTTCCCGCTGTTCGATGATGCAGCCTTGAACGTTCGGCGCGGGCGCGATCTTCAATGATCGTGCCCGTGTTCGTTTGTCGCCTCCACCAGGCTTTCCCAATGACCTCGACGCTGGTGCCCATCAGATAAGTACCTCAAGGACACTCAGCTCATCGGCCAGTGAGGAATGGAGGACTACGTGAAGATATGGCTTCGCCTGCGCAAGAAACGACGCGAACCACCGGTAAAGGTGAGGACCTTCAAGGACCTGCACGCCCGCGACAAACACCCGGGACACGCGGCGAACCACGTCGCTTCGGTCGCGTCTGCTACTCACCGAACGGTACAGGGCACCGAAGCGGCCGCGTCGCAGGCAGGGCAGGACATCGTGATGAACCACGTCCTGGTCTGATCCGCGGTTAAGGTCCCAGTAAGGGCCTGCCGGCACATCCCGCTATCCGAGAAGAACCAAGCCAGGACCGGCACACACGTGGATCTGCCATTCGACAGCATCGCCGCCGTTCTCGAGAGCACCGGCAACTACCGTGTGCTGCGGCGGCTCGAGCAGTTCGACGACTGCGCAGAACCAGCAGACGAGCCGACCTTCATCGGCCTAGTTCTGGACGTCGAGACCACCGGGATCGATTTCGCCTCAGACGAGGCGATTGAGCTCGGCATGCTCAAGTTCGAGTACGGCGCCAGCGGTCGCATCTACCGTGTCCTCGACACCTTCAATCAACTGCATCAGCCCAGTCGCCCGATCCCGCCGGAGATCAGCCGGCTGACCGGCATCACCGATGCCGACGTGGCTGGTCACCGGATCGATGACAAAACGGTTCATGCCATAGCAGCCGACGCCGCAGTGGTTATCGCGCACAACGCCAGCTTCGATCGGCAGATGTGCGAACCACGCTGGCCGGTGTTTCGCGAGAAGAACTGGGCCTGCTCCCTGAACCAGATCCCGTGGCGCGCCGAGGGTCACGTGGGCACGAAGCTCGGCTACCTGCTGGCCGACTTCAGCTTCTTCCATCGAGGCCATCGCGCCGTCGATGACTGCCACGCCCTGCTCCGGCTGCTTGCCAGTCCACTGCGCACCTCCGAGCAGTCAGCAATGGCTGCTCTCCTCGCGACAGCGCGGCGCCCCACCGTGAGGCTGTGGGCAACGGACTCGCCTTTCGAGACGAAGGAGATCCTGAAGGCGCGCAGCTACCGCTGGAGCCAGCGTCGGCGCAGCTGGTATGTCGATCTCGATGAGGCGCAGATCGAGATCGACCGCACGTTCCTCAGTGAGGAGGTGTTTGGTCGCCCTGTCCCCAACATTTCTTATGACCAATTCACCGCACGTGATCGATTTTCGGCGAGGGCGAGATCCAGAGCTCTGATCGGCATTGCACTTGCGATGCCGCTCGCGTGAAGGTTTGGCAAGCGAGATCCCACCCAAGTACTAGATTTAGTTCGAACTTTCGCATCGCAGATTTGAGGACATGAGCCTGAATCGGAAACCAGAAACGTACCTTCTTGCGCGTGACGCGATTTGGGTCTTCCCCGCTGCTTTCACATCGATCGCCAGCAGCAACCGCGTCTCCGTGCCGCTGAAGGGAGCCGCGGGATAAGTAGAAGCACGGATCACATCATCTGGTTCACCATGCACATACCAACCGGGTCCGATCCCCGGGGCTTGTGGCGGCTCCAGTCAGTCCACCGTCTCGTCGGCCTATCCAAGAGGTCGGGGTGTCTGGCTTGATCATCGTTAAAAAAGGTCCGATTGGACCAAGACGCTGGCAGAAGACCAGCACGTCGCCCTCGAGTTCCTCGATCAGCTGAGGGCGGCCGCCGCCGTATCGACCGTTGAGGTCGAGTGAAAGAGCACGTAACAGGGCAAAACGTACGGCCTGTCCTGACCGAAAGGTGTGCTGATCGCGTGTATCTTTCCGGGACGTCAGGCAGATCCGAAGGGTGCAGCTCTCCCGTGGTAGGGTGAACTGTACCCTTCAAACACCCGGCAGATCTTCGTTCAAGATGACAAACCAGGGGTGGCGAAGCATCGGCCGAGCGCAGCGAGGCCGATCAATGACTCGTAATGACCGCTCATTCCCTTGCGATTCTACTCCGTGATGGATCGAGATTGATCTTGCTGTGCGTCGCTCCGCTCCGCACAGGCTCGCTGCGCTCGCAGATCCCCCTTCAACAACGATATCAAAACATGATCCTGGATCGCGATCGCAATTTAACTCGTTCCGCGTGATTCAAATGCCTAATTCGATCAGGCCAGGGAGAACTGCACTCGAGGAAATACCTACCCGGCCGTCACGGTACTTGAGAGCGACGAGTCGAAAATGATCAGATCATTTTACGTCGCCGACAATTTGATCTTCGCCACTTGTATGCCTTGACCGGTAAGCACGCCACCGATGAATAGCAGCTGATGCAAGTCGCGTGGACAGCAGTGCATCAAAGCCGGGAAAAGCTCACCTGCGGCTCCTGCGGAGCGTTTCAGTAGGCCCTGCCCCATTCGACGTCCTTCGCTGCGGCTTCATCGGCTCGAACTTGTCGGTCTGGACGCCTTTCGAGACGTACGGGCAGCACCAATCCAGGAAGCAGCGGGCGGAGCGATAGGTTGGTCAGGTCATACCGGGGCCGCTCTCAAGCCGCAGGCACGCGTGGCCGGTTCTCGTCTACATGCCGACGACACATTGGTACCAATCCCGCCTGAAGGTAAGACGGCCTCCAGGCGGTCCTACAAGTCCGGTATTGACCGATTTTGTTGAAAAACTCCAAGTCCGCATTTCAGGCGCCATTCGAGGCGGCGCTCTGGAGAATGTTCATCTCTCGTCGCTGGCACAATCCCACTTCTGCGGCGAGATTCGGGCAACTCGGTAGTAGGATTTTCTCCGTCGAGAGTGCTCGGCATTGCTGCTTCGGCCCAGTCTCGAGTTTTTCAACCAAATCGGCCGAAAGCCGTCGGTCCGCTTCAAGGCTCGGGTAGTGCGTAAGCGGACGTTCGCCTCGGCTTAGTTGGAAGCCTTGAGGTGGTCTCGCCGAAACTTCGAGGTGCCTACCGAGGATGTCGGGCCGCGAACCTGCTCCGGCCGAGCGAGCTCAAGGCGGCGGCTCCAAACTCTAGCTGCAATCTTTTCTTGCCTCTTCAAGCTTCTTCGCGCGCTTTGCTTGGAGGCGATCCTGGTCAACGCCGATGGCATGGCGGGCAGCGGCCATAGCTCATGGCGCGGCGGCATATCGAGGGAGAATCCCTCCGTCTCCGCCATTTAAAGTGATCAACCCACTGTAAAGATTGGTGTTTTTAGACCCATCGCTTTGAGGGCCCCAACTTAGGCCCCAACAAAGATGATGGATCTGAGCGGACTACCGTGGAAGCAGCACGGTATCGCCGCGATTGTCGCCTGCCTCTAATCAGCGTACCTCAGCGGCTCTGGTACACACGAAGACAGATCGCCGGACCGCCACGCATTCTGCGTTCGCGAAGCCGAACGATATAGAATGGCCCATGGAGCTGGCGCGCAGTTGGTGATCTTGTGATCGTTGTGATCGCCTCCTGAAGCGAAGCTCAAATCGGCGGCGTGTTCGCGACCGTGGCTGTGAGCGAAGTCGAGAGTGAGGCGAACTGCTCGTTTGAGAAGTCCTGGTCCTGCTGCTTGCGCGCTTGCGGTGATGCACTTTTAAAAAGAGACCCGATTTTTAAAATGGGCATGGGGAGTGGCCTCGCGTAACGGCGGCACACCAGCGATGTACAAAAGGCCCATTTTCGTTAGCGAGGGTGCACGGCGGGAGACATTCAGGTTCTGTGGAGCATCCCTGAAGGGTCAGCTCATGACCTTTCTCGGGCCTTCGGAACGGCCGCTTGCCGGTTGTCTGAACGGCTCCGGATGACCGATTTTGGGCGCAAGCAGCCGATCGGCTTGGGGACGATCATAGGCCGAGAGCGGACACATGAAGCGTAGCTCGATCTGCTATCAGCAGACGCAGGTATCATTCCCAGCACTGCCGCCCTTCATCGTGACAACTAGGCCATGGCCGGCCGCTCTGCGCATTGCGGATAAAAGCGTGCGCTTATGCCGGTGCGACAAGATCGGAGAGCCAGTCCCGGGCCTTTTGAAGCTCGTCCCAGGGCGTCTCACCGAGCGGGAAATGCACGCCGAGAACGACGCTAAGGACTGAATTGAGATGCGCGAGATGCTGCCGCTCGTCAGCGCTACGGATGCCGCCGGTGCGCCGCGCGGCGATGATAGCGTCGCGGAACTGTGTCAGCTCCATTGTCGCCTCCGTGAGCGCGCCGTCGTCGCGCTTGGGCTTGCGCGCCAGCACCGTATCGAGGGCGGCCAGTGCCCGGTGCCCCGCATCTCGTCCTGGGGCGGTGCTCACGTTACGACCTCCCTCTGCTGGAGCACGTCCGCAAGCGCCTTTCGGCCGGGCCGGATGTTGCAGGTGAGCGCCTTGGTCGTGTGGATGCTGGTGTTGGCGTCGCCCGTGATGGCCAGCAGCACGTTGGCGACGTCGCCCCTGGCGTAGCCCTGCCACCCGTAGACCCAGGGCATCCCGATCTGGTGGACCACCCGTCCGTCGATCCGGAACGGCTTGAGCCGCTCCGTCACCATTGCTTTGACCTCGACCTCCCCCGCAGGGTCGAGATGACGGTCCAGCCGAGGTGTTCGATCCCGAGACTGTCGGCGAGTTCCGGCGAGACCTCCACGAAGGCCTCCGGCTGCAACTCCGCGGTGTGCGGCATGACCCGGGTGGCGATGCCGCCGCAATGCATCTCGGTCAGGCGGAAGGTCGTGAACACGTAGGGGAAGCGCGGGTCGGCGGTCGCGTGCAGTTCGTTGCCGGGCCTGCCCCAGACCTTCGCGGTCGGGTTGCGCTGCTGCTTCGGGTAGAGCGGATTGCATACGGGGCTCTCGATCGGCTCGTAGTGGGTCGGCAGCGGACCGTCCTTCAGTCCGGAAGGCACGAACAGCGCGCACTTGCCGTCCGCCTCCATGATAAACGGGTCGTCGCCGCCGAGCGCGTCCATGCCGTGCGGGTGCTTCGACCAGTCCGGGCGGTAATCGGGCCGCTTGTCGGCCATGAAGTCGGGCACGTCGTCGCCCGTCCACTTGGCTTGCGCCTCGTCCCACCAGATCATCCTCTTGCGCTCCGACCAGGGTTTTCCGGCCGGGTCCGCGGAGGCGCGGTTGTAGAGGGTCCGGCGGTTGAGCGGCCAGGTCCAGGCCCAGCCGAGATGGGCGCCGGATTCCCCCGGGCCGTCCGGCCGACGCGAGCGGGACAGGTTCTTCCCTGCCTCCGGGAAGATGCCGCAATACATCCAGCCGCCGCAGGCCGTAGAACCGTCGTCCCTGAGCTGGCGGTAATCCGGGACCTGGCGCCCGTCCGCCACCGTCCAGCCGTTAATCTCGCGCAGCACCGACTCGGCGTCGGGCTCCTGTTTCTCGCCCTTGAGTTCGTAGTCCCAGGTCAGCGCCTGGATCGCCCGATCCTTCGGCTCGGTGGAATCCCGGTACAGCTCTTTCAGGCGCCGGCCGAGATGGACGATGAACCAGAGGTCCGAGCGGCTGTCCCCCGGCGCCTCGCAGATCACGTCGTGCCACTGCACGAGGCGGCTCGTGTTGGTCACCGAACCGTCCTTCTCCCCCGGCATGGCGGCGGGCAGGAAAAACATCTCGGTGCCGATCTCCTCGGGCCGGACCTCGCCCTTCCGGACACGGTGGCCCTGCTGCCAGAAATTGGCGGTCTCGGTCATGGCGAAGTCGCGCACGACCATCCATTCGAGGTTGGCGAAGCCGCGCTCCACGAGCTCGGAGTTCACCGCGCCCACGGCCGGGTTCTGGCCGAGAATGAACTGGCCCTTCACCACCCGGTCCGACATCGCCATGGTCATCGGCTCTTGGGAGGCGTCGCCGGTGAGCTTGGGCAGGAACTGGTAGCCCCACTCGGTGTCGGCGCGCGCCGCATCGCCGTACCAGGCCTTGAGCAGGCTGATCACGTATTTCGGCATGTTCGACCACCAGCCCGTGGGCGGTGTCTCGGTCTTCAGGTAGCGGTCGAGGGTAGCGTGGTCGTGGAAGACGTTCGGCTGCGGCAGGTAGGTCGGCAGCATGTTGTAGAGCGTTGGGATGTCGGTCGAGCCCTGGATGCTGACATGGCCGCGCAGCGCCAGCGATGCCGCCGCCCGGGCGCCCGACATTGCCGAGCAGCCCCTGGATGATGCTCGCCGCCCGGATGATCTGGACGCCCGTGGAATGGTGCGTCCAGCCCACCGCGTAGGTGAAGGCTCCCGTCTTCTCGCGCCCTGAATTGCGCGCGAAAATCTCGGTGATGCGGACGAACAGGTCTTTCGGGCAGCCGGTGACCCGCTCGACCATCTCGGGCGTGTAGCGCGCGTAGTGGCGCTTCATGATCTGATAGACGCAGTTCGGGTTCTGCAGGGTCGGGTCCTGCGGCGGCGGCGACCGGGTCATGCTCTCGAAGGCCTCACCCTCGTCGGACGAGCCCTCCTGCGTCTGCACCCGGTGCTCGGCGACCGGCGACGGCACGGTCTTGCCGGCGTATTGCCACGTCTCCTGCGAATAGGTCCCGGCGACCGGATCGTAACCGGAGAACAGGCCCTCGTTCTGCTCTGGGTCGCCGTAGCCCTCCTCGATGATGTGGCTGATGTTCGTGTAGGCCAGCGCGAAGTCCCGGAACCAGAGGTCGTTCTCTAGGATATGGCGGATCATCCCGCCGAGGAACGCGATGTCGGAGCCGGAACGGATCGGCGCGTAGATGTCGGCCAGCGCGCTGGTGCGAGTGTAGCGCGGGTCGATGTGAATCACGGTCGCGCCGCGGCGCTGGGCCTCCACGACGAAGCGGAACCCCACGGGATGGTTCTCCGCGATGTTGGAGCCCATCTCGATGATGCAGTCGGAATTGGCGAGGTCCCACAGCGCCATGGTGGCGGCGCCGCGCCCGAAGGTGGTACCCAGACTGGGCACCGAGGACGAGTGTCAGATGCGCGCTTGGTTCTCGATGTTGATCATCCCGAGGCCGCCGCCGAACAGCTTCTTGATGAGGTAGTTCTCCTCGTTGTCCATGGTGGCGCCGCCCAGCGACCCCAGGCCCAGCGTGTGGTTGATGATCCGCCCGTCCGGCAGGGTCTCGGCGAAGGTCTCGTCGCGGACCTGCTTGGTGAGTTGCGCGATGCGCTCCATCGCCCAAGCCAGCGGTTTCTTCTCCCAGCGGTCCGAGTAGGGCGCACGGTAGAGCACGTCGCTGATCCGCTCCGGAGAGAGCAGCATGCCGAGCGTGCCGGCGCCCTTGGGGCACAGGGTGCCCTGATTGATCGGGCTGCGCGGGTCGCCCTCCACGTGGATCGGCCTGCCGTTCTTGGCGTAGATCAGCTGGCCGCAGCCCACCGCGCAGAACGGGCAGACGCTGGTGCCGATCCGGTCGGCCTCCTCCAGGCGCGGGCGCAGGTTCGCCCAGGTGGTGCTGCGCGCCGCCTCGGCCATCACGCTCTGCCCGGCGAGCTGGCGCGGGAGCGACCAGTCCCGCACGAAGCCCGCCACCCTCTCCGTCAAGCGCCTGCGGATCGTCGCCATGGTGCCACCCGTTGCTCGGTCTTCCGCCAGGATAAGCCAGGCGTCCAGGTGTTTGGTTCCCGCTGAGATCGATCCGGCAAGCAATCATGCTGTCAGAACAAGCTCGCGATCCGTACGGTGCAGAAACTTTGGATGTTTCCTAGGGTTATCTAGGCAATTGCGAGCTATTCCAGCCTGCGACGATCGCGCGCTCGGAGGGACGAATTGTGATGTATGTTAAAGAGGGCGTGGTCACCATCGTCCAGGAGAGCCGGTTCCAGCTCACGGACGATAACGGGATCGCACACCTGTTCCTGCTGGACCGCAACGCTGCGGCCGAGCCGGCGCAGCTCGCGCCGCTTCAGGCCGGGCAGGCGCGGGTGCGCGTGACCTACGAGCCGGCCCGCAACCTGATCGGCCTCGTGGCCCGGTCGGTCAGCCTCGTCCCGCCTTCACCGGCCCGCTGAGGAGGTCGCGCCCCATGAACGTGCATCCCCGCGCCCACGAGCATGCCACCTCCACCCTGGATCACGTGATCCCGAACGAGTCTGAGCTCACCGCCGGGGTGCGGATCGAGCCGGGGCGGTCCTACGGCTTCTTCACCGATACGACCGTCTGCATCGGCTGCAAGGCCTGCGAGGTCGCCTGCAAGGAGTGGAACAATCTGCCGGCCGACAATCTCGGACTCACCGGCCAGAGCTTCGACAACACCGGCGCCCTCTCAGCCAACAGCTGGCGGCACGTCGCCTTCGTGGAGAAGTCCGGGTCCCACGGTCTCCGGGACGGCCAGGACCAGAAGTTCCAGTCCGGCTGGCTGATGATGAGCGACGTGTGCAAGCACTGCCACAACGCGCCGTGCCTGGAGGCGTGCCCGACGGGCGCCCTGTTCAAGACCGAGTTCGACACCGTCGTGGTCCAGCAGGACATCTGCAACGGCTGCGGCTACTGCGTGCCGGCCTGCCCGTTCGGCGTGGTCGATGTCAGCACGGTGGACGGCAAGGCGCACAAGTGCACCCTCTGCTACGACCGCCTCAAGGGCGGCCTGGAGCCCGCCTGCGCCAAGTCGTGCCCGACCAACTCGATCCAGTTCGGCGAACTCTCCGACCTCCAGGCCCGGGCGGCCGAGCGGGTCGAGCACCTGCACGGCCTCGGGGTGGAAAGCGCCTATCTGTACGGCAGCCCGGACTCGCCGGGCGCCACCGGCGGCCTCGGGCATCTCAACGCCTTCTTCCTGCTGATCGACTGGCCGGAGATCTACAACCTGCCGGCCGCGCCGACCCGGCCCGCCAACCGGGTAGCGCCGAGCCTCGCCACGGGCCTCGCCACGGTTGCGGCCCTGGCCCTGGCGAGCGCTTTCCTGTTCGCGCCGCACCCGGGGAGGCGCCCGTGACCGCCACGATCAGCCCGGAGGCCGCCGCCGCCACGCAGGACGGTCCCGAGGACGCGCCGCGCGTCCCCCGCCAAGCCACCGAGCCGCCCTCGGTCCACGGCCGGCCGGACTGGGCCGGCTGGACCGGGCCGACCTATTACGGCCGCCCGCAGCTCAAATCCGCGCCCTTCGAGAACCCGGTGGTCGGGGGCTACATCTTTCTGGCCGGCCTTTCCGGCTCTGCCGCGGTGATCGCGGCGGTCGCCGATCTCCGCCAGGGCGCGGCGGCGGCGCCACTGGTCCGGCGGGGGCGCTACCTCGCGCTCCTCGGACCCGTCCTCGGCGCGCCGCTGCTGATCTACGACCTGCACACGCCCAAGCGCTTCTACAACATGCTGCGGGTGGCCAAACACACCTCACCCATGTCGATCGGCACGTGGATCCTGATGGGGTTCTCCGGCGCCACCGGACTCGCTGCGGTGGCGCAGCTCGGCACTGACCTGTGGCCGCGGGCGCGGGGCCTGAACGGTCTCGCCCGGGCCGCCCAGGTGCCGGCGGCGCTTACCGGCCTCGGCCTCTCGACCTACACAGCCTCGCTCCTCTCGGCGACCTCGACGCCCCTCTGGGCGGCGGCCCCGCGCAGCCTCGCCATGCGGTTCGGCGCCTCGTCGATGGCCTCGGCCTCCGCGGCCCTGGCGCTAACCGAGCCGGATCCGAGCGGGCGCCGGGCGCTCGAAGGCACGGCCGCGGCGGCGCTCGCCGCCGAACTCGTCGGAGCGGTCGTCTCGCACGCCACCTACCGGCGCACGGGCGTCGAGGGTGCCCTGAAGGGAAAGGCCGGCCGGGTGGAGCATATCGGGGCGACGCTCCTCGGCACCGCCCTCCCGTTGGGGATCCTCGCCGCATCGCTGCTCACCCGGCGGGGACTGCCGCGCCCGGTGACGGCGCTGGCGGCCGCCGCGACGCTCGCGGGTGCCGCGGCTCTGCGTGTCTCGATCATGGCGGCGGGCGACCGCTCGGCCGAGGATCCGGACGTGAGCTTTCGGTTCAGCCAGCCCGAGAACCTGCCGGGGCGGTGAGCGGATAGACCATGCGGGGCTGTCTTTGTCGCACGCACTCACGCGACTCCTGTGATGCCGGTGCGGCACCACTGTGGGCGCGATTCTACATCAGGATTGCCCGATCAGATCACCGAATTACGTTCCGAAGATAGCGAAATATCTGTGTGGATGTTTCCTATTGCCGCTTCCACCATCGCGAAACCTGAAAAACGCAGGACCTTTCCCCAGATGCCACCCAAGACGAGCCGGCCTCGCGCCTGGCTAGGGAGGCTCGCGTCCCCGACCAGATGAGGCGGATTGTCTCGTGAGGATTGGCTATCCGCGAAAAGGATTTGCCCATACTTTCCGTAGACTTAGCATTAAAGTGGGCGTTTTTGCCGATCAGAAGCCGAATTTAACCTGAGTTGTTTCTTACGGATCCAATTCCTGATCTACATAGCCTTAAGTCCTCGCAGGGGAACATCACACCTCGTGCCGGAATCCGTGCTTATCACTGGTGGCGCTGGCTTTATCGGCCGCCATCTCTCCATGGAATTGCTGCGCCGCGGCTACCACGTGCGGGTGCTCGACAGCCTGATCGAGCAGGTCCACGGCGGCGACAGGAGTGACGCTGCCGCGCTGCCGCCGGACGTCGAATTCCAGCCCGGCGACGTTCGCGACGGTGCGGCGATGAGCCGGGCGCTCCACGGGATCGACCGGGTCGTCCACCTCGCCGCCGAGGTCGGCGTCGGGCAGAGCATGTACGCGGTCGAGCGCTACGTCTCGGTCAACGATTGCGGCACGGCGGTGCTGTTCCAGCAGCTTATCGAGGCGCCGGTGAAGCGCGTGGTCGTGGCCTCCTCGATGAGCGTCTACGGCGAAGGGCTGTACCGAACCTCGGATGGCGCCACCGCGGAAGAGGTCGTGCGCCGCCCGCGCCGGCCCGGCGAGCCCTGGGATCCCTTGGACGCGCGGGGAGAGCCGATGCGGCCGATCCCGACCCCGGAGACCAAGCGTCCGGCGCTCGCCTCCGTGTACGCGCTCACCAAGTACATGCAGGAGCGCCTGACGCTGACGCTGGCCCCCGCCTACGGGATGGAGGGCGTTGCGCTGCGCCTGTGGAATGCCTACGGGCCGGGCCAGGCGCTCTCGAACCCCTATACCGGCGTCCTGGCGATCTTCGCGGCCCGCCTGCACAACGGCCAGCCGCCGATCATCTTCGAGGACGGCGCGCAGCGGCGCGACTTCGTCCACGTGGAGGACGTCGCCCGGGCCTTCGCGCTGGCCCTGGAGCATCCGGCAGCCGCCGGTCAGGTCTACAACGTCGGCAGCGGCGAGGACCGGACGGTCAGCGAGGTCGCCCGGCTGCTCGCGCGCGCCATGGGCCGGGAGGGGATTGAGCCGGAGGTGACCGGCCAGGCGCGGCTCGGTGACATCCGCCACTGCATCGCCGACATCGGCCGGATCCAGCAGGAGCTCGGCTACGCGCCGCGCCGCGACTTCGTCGAGGGGCTCGCCGAGCTGGCCACCTGGGTGGCCGAGCAGCGGGCCGTTGACCGCGTCGCGGAGGCGCGGCGCGAGCTCGAAGCGCGCGGTCTCGTTGCGTGAGCGGGCGGCCGATCCTCGTCACCGGCGGCGCCGGCTTCATCGGCGCCAACTTGTCCGACAGCCTCGCGGCCGACGGCCACGCCGTGATCGTCTTCGACGCCCTGTCGCGCCCGGGCGTGGCGGCCAACCTGGATTGGCTGCGGCAGCGCCACGGCGGCCGGATCAGCCCGGTCGTCGCCGACATCCGCGACGCGCAGGAACTCGCCCGCGCGGTGGCGGAGCCGGGGCGGTGTTCCACTTCGCGGCCCAGGTCGCCGTGACGACGAGCCTCGTCGCCCCCCGGGCCGACATGGAAATCAACCTCCTCGGCACCGTGAACCTGCTGGAGGCCCTGCGCGCCCTGAAGCGGCCGGTCCCCCTGCTCTACGCCTCGACCAACAAGGTCTACGGAAACCTGCCGGACCTGGCCCTCGAGGCAGTCGGCGACGCCTATCTGCCGGCCGACCTCGCCTTGCGGGCCCGCGGCATCGGCGAGACCCGGCCCCTCGACTTCCACCGCCCTACGGCTGCTCCAAGGGCGCGGCGGACCAGTACGTCCTCGACTACGCCCGCAGCTTCGGCCTCCCGGCGGCGGTGATGCGGATGAGCTGCATCTACGGGCCGCGCCAGATGGGCAACGAGGATCAGGGCTGGGTCGCCCATTTCCTGATCCGTGCGCTCGCGGGGAATCCGTGACGCTCTACGGCGACGGCCGGCAGGTGCGCGACATCCTGCACGTGCGCGACGTGGTGGCGGTCTACCGGGCGGCGCTCGCCCGCATCGGTGACGCGTCCGGCCACGCCTTCAACATCGGCGGCGGCCCCGGCAGCGCCGTGAGCCTGCTGCAGCTCCTCGACCATGCCGGCGCCCTGCTGGGGCGTCCCGTGGCGCGGAGCTTCCAGGACTGGCGCCCGGGCGACCAGCGCTACTACGTCTCCGACACGCGCCGGGCTGTCGCGCGGCTGGGGCTCGCGCCCTTCACGGGCTGGCGCGAAGGGGTCTCCGACCTCGCCGGCTGGCTCACCGCCGCGCGCGCGCAGCCAGGTCCGGCGCCGTTTGCGGGAGCGGCCGCATGAGAGTCGCGCTCGTCAACCCATCCTGGGATTATCGCAACAGCATCTATTTCGGCTGCCGCGAGCCGCACCTGCCGCTGGAACTCGGCTATTCCGCCGCCCTGCTCGCGGCCACCGGCCATGAGACGCTGGTGGTCGACGCCCACCTGGAGGGTCTCACCGCCGAGGCTGCCGCCGACCGGGTCGCGGCCTTCGCCCCCGCCATGACCGTTGTGGCGACCGCCCCCACCTACCTGTTCTGGCGCTGCGCCCCGCCGGAGCTGCGCAGCCCCCGCGCCTTCCTCGACACCCTGGCGGGAAGGGGCGGGACAACGGTCGCGGTCGGCCCCCACGGCTCGGCGACCCCACGACCGGTCCTGGACAAACTCGGCTGCGATATCGTCGTGCGCGGCGAGTGCGAGGAGGTCGTCGCCCGCCTCGCCGGCCTCGGCGGCCTGGGGCCGGACACGCTGCGGGCCCTGCCGGCCCCTGCGTTCCGCGATGGCGAAACGGTCGCCGTGACCGGCCCGTCCCATGCCGGCCGCTTCACCGACCTGCCGGCCCTGCGCTGGCCGGATGGCTGGATCGCCCGGCACCGGCACCACCACCACCGCTTCGACGCCGCCCCCGACGGCCCGGGCGCCGAGGTCGAAGCCTCGCGCGGCTGTCCCTACACCTGCTCGTTCTGCGCCAAGATCGATTTCCGCGATGCTTACCGGCGCCGGGACCTCACTATCGTCCTCGACGAAATCGACGGGTTGATCGCGCAGGGCGTCACCTACGTCTACTTCGTCGACGAGATCTTCCTGCCGCAGAAGCCGCTCCTGGAGGCGCTGGTCGCCCGCGATCTGCTCTTCGGGATCCAGACCCGGATCGATCTCTGGAAGCCCGACATGCTCGACCTCCTCGGGGCGGCCGGCTGCGTCTCCATCGAGGCCGGGATCGAGAGCCTGACGGAGGAAGGCCGCGCCGCCCTCGACAAAAACTGCCGCGCCTCGACCGACGACCTTGCCGAGCGCCTGATCTACGCCCGTCGCTCGGTGCCGTTCGTGCAGGCGAACCTCATCGCCGTGGCCGGTGACGATCCCGACCTCGTGGCGACGTGGCGCGACCGGCTGCGCGGCCAGGGCGTCTGGGCGAACGACCCGGTGCCACTCTACCCCTATCCGAGTTCCCCCGATTACCGGCGCCTCTGGGGCGCGCCCGACGATCAGGCCTGGGAGCGGGCGCACGCCCATTACCTTGGGCAGTTCGCGCAGTTCAGCGACATCCAGGACGAGCGTCCCCTCTCGTTGTCCGAGCTGGAGGCCGCATGCGGGTGCTGCTGAGTCCCTCCCCGGCGAAGGCGCCGCACGTCCTGATGAGCGCGGACGCGGTGGGCGGCGTCTGGCAGTACAGCCTCGACCTCGCCGCCGGCCTCGTGCGGCGGGGCTTAGCCGTGACCGTGGCGGTCCTGGGACCCGCGCCCGCCGACGGGCGGATCGCCGCGGCCGAGAGGGACACCGGCGCCCGCATCGTCGCCACCGGCCTGCCCCTCGACTGGACCGCCGGGACGCCGGACGCCGTGCTCGACGCCGCGCGGGCGCTGGCGGACCTCGCCCGCACCTGCGGGGCCGACTGCGTGCATCTTCACAGCCCCGCCCTGGCGCTGGCGCCGTTTCCCGTGCCGGTGGCCGCCGTTTGCCATTCCTGCGTGGGGACGTGGTGGGACGCCGTCGAGACTGGACCGTTGCCGGCCGATCTCGCGTGGCGCCACGATCTCACCGTGCGGGGCTGCCGCGCCGCGGATGCCCTCCTCGCCCCCACCCGGGCGCACGCCCTCGCCACCGCTTGGGTCTGCGGCCTCGCAGCTCCGCCCGTCGTTGTCCGCAACGGGCGCGACCCGAGCGGCCTGCCGCCCCAGGCCGCCGCCCCCGTCGCCTTCACGGCCGGCCGTCTCTGGGACCGGGCGAAGAACGCCGCCGCCCTCGACCGCCTCGCGGCCCGCCTGTCCGTGCCGCTGCGCGCCGCCGGCTCCGTCGACGGGCCGAACGGCGCCCGGGTCGAGACGCGCCACCTGCGGCTCCTCGGACGGCTCGACGACGCGGGCATCGCCGCCGAACTCGCCGGCCGGCCGGTCTTCGTCTCGCTCGCCCGCTACGAGCCGCTTCGGCCTCGCCGTTCTGGAGGCCGCCGCCGCGGGCTGCGCCCTGGTGCTGTCGGACCTCCCGAGCTTTCGCGAGTTGTGGGACGGCGCCGCCGCCTTCGTGGACGCGGACGACGACGAAGCGGCGGCCGGTGCCGTGCAGGGCCTTTTCGACGATCCCGTCCGGCGCGAGGCTGCCGGCCAGACCGCCGCGACGCGCGCCGCCCGTTACGGCGTCGCACCGATGATCGAGGGCGTGCTCGGGGTGCTGCGCGGTCTCGGCGCCGGGGTGCCGGCCCGGCTCGGCGGAGCCGCCGCATGAGGATCGCCTACTTCACCCACTCGCTGGCCTCGTGCTGGAACCACGGCAACGCGCATTTCCTGCGCGGGGTGCTGCGGGACTTGATGGCCCGCGGCCACGCCGTGACCGCTTGCGAGCCCGAGCACGCCTGGAGCCTCGCAAACCTCCTGCGCGACCACGGCGAGGCCGGCCTCGACGCCTACCGGGCGGCCTATCCGGAGCTTGCCTCCACGCGCTATGCGGATGTCGACGCGGTGGTCGAGCGCGCGGCGGACAGCGACCTCGTGCTGGTCCACGAGTGGAACGAGCCTGCCCTGGTGGCGGCCCTCGGCGCCGCCCGGCGCCGCGGGGCGCGCTACACGCTCCTGTTCCACGACACCCACCACCGGGCGGTGAGCGCCCCGGAGGAGATGGGGCGGTTCGATCTCTCCGGCTACGACGGCGTGCTGGCCTTCGGCGAGACGCTGGCCGCGGTCTACCGGGCGAAGGGCTGGGGCCGCCGCGCCTTCGTCTGGCACGAGGCCGCCGACACGCGGCTGTTCCACCCGCCCGCTCGGGAGGGCGCCCGCGCCGGCCTGATCTGGATCGGCAACTGGGGCGACGACGAGCGCAGCGCGGAACTGGAGACCTACCTGTTCCGCCCCGCCGCGGAAGCCGGCCTGCCGCTGGACGTCTACGGCGTGCGCTACCCCGAGGCGGCGCTCGCGACCCTGAGGCATTACGGCGCCCGCTATCACGGCTGGGCGGCGAACGCCGCGGCGCCGGGCCTGTTCGCCCGCCACCTCGCCACGGTCCACGTGCCCCGGCGCTTCTACGTGGAGCGCCTGCCCGGCATCCCGACGATCCGGGTGTTCGAGGCACTCGCCTGCGGCATCCCCCTGGTCTGCGCGCCCTGGGACGACGCGGAAAAATTGTTCCGCCCGGGCCGGGACTACCTCGTGGCCCGCACGGGCGCTGAGATGGAGGACCACCTGCGCGCCCTGCAGGCGGATGCCGGCCTGCGAGCGGCGCTCGCCGCCTCGGGCCTCGCCACCATCCAGGCGCGTCACACCTGCGCGCACCGGGCCCAGGAACTGCTCGGCATCGTCGAGAGCTTGGCCGAGAGCTCGGCCCAGGATCTGCGGGCGCCCACCACCCTGGAGGCCACCGCGTGAAGATCGCCTTCTACGGCTCCTCCCTGCTGTCGTCCTACTGGAACGGCGCCGCGACCTACTACCGAGGCATGCTCGCCGCCCTGGCGCGGCACGGCCACACGATCACGTTCTACGAGCCCGACGCCTTCGACCGACAGCAGCACCGGGACATCGAGCCGCCGCCCTACGCGGCCGTCACGGTCTATCCGGCGACCATCGAGGCCGCCCGCGCGGTCATCGCCGAGGCGGCGCAGGCCGACGTGGTGGTGAAGGCGAGCGGCGTTGGAGTGTTCGACGACGAACTCCTCCATGGCGTCGTCGCAGCGTCGCGCCCCGAGGCGGTGCGGATCTTCTGGGACGTGGACGCCCCGGCGACGCTGTCCGAGATGCGCGCCGATCCCAGCCACGAGCTCCGCCGCGCCCTGCCCGACCTCGACCTCGTGCTGACCTACGGGGGCGGCCCGCCGGTGGTTTCGGCCTATGAGGGTTTCGGCGCGCGCGCCTGCATCCCGATCTACAACGCGCTGGATCCGGACACCCATTTCCCGGTGCCGCCGGAGCCGCGCTTTTCCGCCGACCTCGCCTTCCTGGGCAACCGCCTGCCGGACCGCGAGGCGCGGGTGGAAAAATTCTTCCTGGCGGCGGCGGCGCGGCTGCCGGAGCGGGCCTTCCTGATCGGCGGCAACGGCTGGGAGAGCCGGGGCCTGCCGCTCAACGTCCGGCATCTCGGCCACGTCTACACGCGCGAGCACAACGCCTTCAACACGACGCCGCGCGCGGTCCTGAACATCGCCCGGGACAGCATGGCGGCGGTGGGCTTCTCCCCCGCCACCCGGGTGTTCGAGGCGGCGGGCGCCGGCGCCTGCCTGATCACCGATGCCTGGGAGGGCCTTGGCCTGTTCCTCGACGAGGGAGCGAGGTGCTCGTCGCCCGGGACGGGCGAGACGTCGCCGACCACATCGCCGCCCTGACCCCGGAGCTCGCCCGCGCCATCGGCGAGGCCGCGCGTCGCCGCATCACGGCCGAGCACACCTATGCGCACCGCGCCGTCGAGGTGGACGCAATCCTGCGGGCCGAGGCGGCCCGCAAAGCGGAGGCCGTGGGCGCGGCCCGGCGGAGCGTCGCGTGAGCGCGGCCCCGCAGGTCCCGCTGCGCCTCGTCGTCCTGGGCCTGAGCCTGTCCTCCTCCTGGGGGAACGGCCACGCCACCACGTACCGCGCCCTGCTCAAGGCCTTCGCCGGCCGCGGCCACGACGTGCTGTTCCTGGAGCGCGACGTGCCCTGGTACGCCGCGCATCGCGACCTGACCGAGCCCGGCTTCTGCGACCTCGCCCTCTACACCGACCTCGACGGGCTCGCCGCGCACCGCGCCGCCATCGCGGCGGCGGATGCCGTGATCGTCGGCTCCTACGTGCCGGAGGGCATCGCGGCGGGCGCACGCGTGCTCGACTGGGCGCAAGGCGTCACCGCCTTCTACGACATCGACACGCCCGTGACTCTGGCGGCCCTGGAGGCCGGCACCTGCGCGTACCTCGCGGCCGGGCAGATCCGCGACTACGACCTCTACCTGTCCTTCACCGGCGGCCCGACCCTGCGGCGCCTGGAGCAGGCCTACGGTTCGCCCGCGGCGAGAGCCCTCTACTGCTCGGTCGACCCGGAAGCCTACCCGGCCCTCGACCGCCCGGCGCGCTACGACCTCAGCTATCTCGGGACCTACAGCCCGGACCGGCAGCCCACCCTGGAGCGCCTGCTGATCGAGCCAGCCCGCCGCGCCCCGGACCTGCGCTTCGCGGTGGCCGGCCCGCAATACCCGGCCGGCATCGACTGGCCCGCCGACGTGGAGCGGATTGAGCACCTGCCGCCCGACCGGCACCCCGAGTTCTACGCGGCGAGCCGCTACACGCTAAACGTCACCCGCGCCGACATGGTCCGGGCCGGCTGGAGCCCGAGCGTGCGCCTGTTCGAGGCGGGCGCCTGCGGCACCCCGGTGATCTCCGACCGTTGGGACGGGCTCGACACCCTGCTGGTTCCGGAGCGCGAGATCCTGCTGCCCGACGGTCCGGACGCGGTCCTCGCCATCCTGCGCGGCCGCTCCGAGGCCGAGCGGCGGCAGCTCGGCGCGGCGGCCCGGGCGGCGATCCTGGCGCGGCACACCGCCGCCGCCCGCGCCGCGGACCTCGAACGCATCCTCGGCGAGGCACAGGCGCAGCGTGCGCCCGCTCTCGCGGTCATCGGTCACTAGGCAGGCGGGAGAATGATGGTGGGAACCAGGAGCGGTGTCCGAGTCCTCGTCGCCGGCGGCGCCGGCTTCATCGGCTCGCATCTGATCGACGCGCTCCTCGCCGAGGGCGCGCGCGTCACCTGCGTCGACAGCCTGCTCACCGGAAGGCGGGCGAACCTCGCCCACCTCGCCCGCGAGCCGCGCTTCGACTTCGTGGAAGCGGATGTGACCGCGCCGCTGCCGTCGCTGCCGCGCGTCGACCGGGTCTACAACCTCGCCTGCGCGGCCTCGCCGCCGCACTATCGAGGCCGATCCGATCCACCGATGATGACCAGCGTGCTGGGCACCGGCCGGCTCCTGGAACTCGCCCGGGATTCGGAGGCGCGCTTCCTCCAGGCCTCGACCAGCGAGGTCTACGGCGATCGGAGCGGCACCCGCAGGAGGAATCCTACTGGGGCAACGTGAACCCCACGGGGCCGCGGGCCTGCTACGACGAGGGCAAGCGCTCCGCCGAGACCCTGACCTTCGACTTCGAGCGCCAACACGGCCTCGACATCCGCGTGGCGCGGATCTTCAACACCTACGGGCCCCGGATGCGCGCCGATGACGGGCGCGTCGTCTCCAACGTGATCTGCCAGGCGCTCGCGGGCGACAACATCACGGTCTACGGCAACGGCGAGCAGACCCGCTCCTTCTGCTACGTCAGCGACTTGGTGGACGGGCTCCTCCGTCTGATGGAGGCCGGGACACCCCTCGACGGGCCGGTCAACCTCGGCAACCCCCGGGAGATGACCGTCGGCGAACTGGTCGACCTCGTCGTGCGGATGACCGAGACCCCGTCCCGCATCGTGCGCCGGCCGCTGCCGGTGGACGATCCACAACGCCGGCGCCCCGACATCACCCGTGCAGAGACGCGGCTCGGCTGGTCGCCCCGGGTGCCGCTGGAGGAGGGCCTGGAGGCGACGATCGCGTGGTTCTCTCGCGAGATCGCCCCGCGCCCCGCCCGTCCGGCCATCGAGGAGCGCGCCGTTGTCGCCGGCTAGGGCCGCTCCGGATCGCGTCGCGTCACAGGACATGGCCCTGTCCTGGACCCCGGTGATCTTATCCCTCCCCCTCATCCTGAGGCGCCGGAGCACAGCGGAGGCCTCGAGAGCCCTCCAGCCAGCGCGCGATCCCTGGAGGGCTCCTTCGAGGCTGCTGCGCAGCACCTCAGGATGAGGGGAATGGGTTGGGGATCCGCTCTCTGGCGGGGGCTTCGTTCCGGCGCAGGCCGATCCGGCACGGGTCAGGGCCGAGCGCCGAAGGCCCAGGCGCTGATGGCCGCCGCCCACATCCGCGTCGGCCTCGTTGGGATCGGCAACTGCGCCTCGTCCTTCGTGCAGGGGCTGCACCATTACCGCGACGCCGCCCCCGGGGACGCGGTGCCGGGCCTGATGTCGCCAGATCTCGGCGGCTACCGGGTGCGCGACGTCGCCGTGGTCTCGGCCTTCGACGTGAGCGCCGCCAAGGTCGGGCGGGACCTCGCCGACGCGATCCTGGCGGCGCCCAACAACACCCAGGTCTTCGCCGCGGTGCCGGCGACCGGCGTCACGGTCCGGCGGGGGCCGACGCTCGACGGGATCGGCCGCTACCTGGAGGGTGTGGTGGCGGAATCGTCCGAGCCGGTGGCCGATGTCGCGGAGGCATTGCGGCGCAGCTGCACGCAGGTGCTGGTCTCCTACCTGCCGGTGGGCGCGCAGGCGGCCACCGAGTTCTACGCCGAATGCGCGCTCCAGGCCGGCTGCGCCTTCGTGAACTGCATCCCGGTCTTCATCGCGTCGAATCCGGAATGGGCGGAGCGCTTCGCCGCGAAGGGGCTGCCGATCGTGGGCGACGACATCAAGAGCCAGGTCGGCGCCACCATCGTGCACCGGGTGCTGGCGAACCTGATGCGCGAGCGCGGGGTGCGGCTCGACCGGACCTACCAGCTCAATTTCGGCGGCAACGCCGACTTCCTGAACATGCTCGAACGCGAGCGGCTGGAATCGAAGAAGCTGTCCAAGACCCGGGCGGTGACGAGCCAGCTCGATGCGCCGCTGGCGCCGGGCGACGTCCATGTCGGCCCGAGCGACCACGTGCCCTGGCTGACCGACCGGAAATGGGCGCATATCCGGCTGGAGGGCACCGCCTTCGGCGGCGTGCCGCTCAACATCGAGCTGAAGCTGGAGGTGTGGGACTCGCCGAACTCCGCCGGCATCGTGATCGACGCGGTGCGCTGCGCCCGCCTCGCCCTCGACCGGGGTATCGGCGGCGCCCTGGAGGGCCCGTCGAGCTACTTCCATGAAGTCGCCGCCCCGGCAGTTCACCGACGCGGAGGCGCGGGAGCGCACCCGCCGCTTCGTGGCGGGCGAGGCGGCGTGACGGATGTCCCCGATCGCTGGAGCGGGCCTCCCCTCTCCCCGCCCGCGCGGAGAGGCCCGCAGGCACACTGTCGTGCCTGCGGGAAGCGCAGGCGCAGCCGGAGCGGCGGTGAGGGGGCGACTCCGGAGGTGTCTCATCCTGAGCCGCCCCCTCACCCGCGGCTGCCGCCTCGCTTCCTGCCCCGGCAAGGGGCAGGAAGCCCTCTCCCCGCAGGCGGGGCGAGGGGATGCGCACGCGGCCTCCAGCCTGCCCGGAGCCCGGCATGGAGGCAGGTCTTCCTCGTGCGCCACGGCAGCCACGACCGGCTGGGCTGGATCCTGTGCGGGCGCATGCCGGGCGTCTGCCTTAGCGAGGCTGGCCGCGCCGAGGCGCAGGCCCTCGCCCGCCGCCTCGCCGGGTGCGGCGCCGGCACCCTGCTGGCGAGCCCGCGCGAACGGACCGCCGAGACCGCGGCCCCGATCGCCGCCGCCCTCGGCCTGGATGTCGGGACGGAGCCCGGCCTCGACGAGATCGACTTCGGCACCTGGACCGGCCGCAGCTTCGCCGAACTCGCGGCCGATCCCGACTGGGCCACCTGGAACGCGCAGCGCGCCACCGCCCGTCCGCCGGACGGCGAGGGCATGGCGGAGGCGCAGGGCCGCGTCGGACGGATCCTCGACCGCCTCGCCGCGGACGGCGCGCCCGTGATCCTGGTGAGCCACGCCGACGTGATCCGCGCCGCGCTCTTGACGGTCTTGGGGCTCGGCCTCGACGCCTACGACCGGATCGTGGTCGATCCCGCCTCCTGCAGCGAGCTCGCCCTCTGGCCCGGCGGCGGCCGCGTCGTCTCCCTCAACGAACGGACCGCACCATGACGGCCACCGCCGTGACGGCCGAAGATCTGCGCCGGCAGGCCGACGCCCTCGGCCCCTGGTTCCACAACATCGACCTCGGCGACGGGGTCTGGACCGCCCCGGACCATTTCCTCGGCGACTACCCGGGCGTGAAGTGGCGGCGCTTCGCCGAGGCGATCCCCGCCGACCTCACCGGTAAGAGCGTCCTCGACATCGGCTGCAACGGCGGCTTCTACGCCATCGCGATGAAGCAGCGCGGCGCCGCCCGGGTGCTCGGCCTCGATTCCGACGACTGCTACCTCGCCCAGGCCCGCTTCGCCGCCGCCAGCCTCGGCCACGACATCGAGTTCCGCAACCTCTCCGTCTACGACGTCGGCGCCCTGGGCGAGCGGTTCGACGTCGTGCTGTTCATGGGCGTGCTCTACCACCTGCGCCACCCGCTGCTCGCCCTCGACCTGATCCGCGAGCACGTGGCCGGCGACCTCCTGGTGTTCCAGTCGATGCTGCGCGGCAGCCAAGCGGTCGAGCCGGTCGCCGCGGATTACGATTTCTGGGACATGGACCAGTTCGAGCGCCCCGGCTACCCGCGGATGCACTTCGTCGAGCACGCCTACGCGCACGACCGGACCAACTGGTGGATCCCCAACCGCGCCGGAATGGAGGCGATGCTGCGGGCGAGCGGCTTCTCGATCGAGGCCCAGCCCGAGGCGGAGGTCTATCTCTGCCGCACCGCGCCGGTGCCCTACGGGGTGGGGGCCGAATATCCTGCGCGGGCGCAGGCTCACGGATGCGGGGAATGCGATGATCGACTCGGTGATGCTCTGGAACGAGCCCAACAACAAGTCGCACTGGGACCCGGAGATCGATCCCGACTGGCTGCTCTTCGCCGAGATGGTCAAGGAGGCGGGCCACGCGATCCGGGACGTGAACCCGGACCTGACCCGCGTGCTCGGCGGCATCTCGCCAATTGACCCGCTCTTCATTCGCAACATGGAGGCCCGCGGCGTCCTCGACGCCGTCGACGCCGTGGCGGTGCACGGCTTCCCCTCGACTGGAACCTGTGGTCGATCCATGACTGGCCGGGCAAGGTCGACGAGATCCGCGCGGTCACCGACCTTCCGGTCTGGGTCTCGGAGGTCGGCGTCTCGACCTTCGGCGCCGAGGAGGTCCAGGATTGGGGCCTGCGCCGGACCCTGGAGCTGCTCTCGGGGCGGGCGCCGCGGATCCACTGGTACAGCCTCTACGACCTGCCGCGGGAATGGGAGGCCACCACCCGCCACAAGGAGGCCGAGGGCTCCTCCTACTACCGGCACTTCCACATGGGCCTGCTCCGCCAGGACGGCACGCCGAAGATCGCCCTGGAGAGTTTTGCCCGCCACACCCCCGAGATTGGCCTGTGCCAGTGGTTCCACTTCGAGGACCACCGGCTCGACGAGGCGGTTTCGTGGATGAAGCGGCTGGGCGTGCGCCATCTACGCACCGGCCTCTCCTGGGCCGACAGCTTCCGCCCCGGGGCGCTGGACTGGTTCGACCGGCAGATGGAGGCGCTGGAGGACTTCGACGTCACCGTCACCTTCTGCTTCACGCCGGAGCATCGGGGGATCTCGCCCCATCACACCAGCGCGCCGCTGGTCCGGGGAGAATACGCGGCGTTCTGCACCGCCATGGTCCGCCGCTACGCGCCCGGGCAGAACCCCGCGGGCTGAACGGCCAACATAGGTAGGCGCCCGGCCTTCCCGCGGCGTCTAAGCCTATCTGGGAGTCCGGGCCCGCGTGTCCGACCCCGGTGACGTCGCCCGGAGGTGGACGCACGGCATGGTGCAGATCTTTCGTCCGGGCGCCGACACGGTCGCCCGGGTCGTCTTGGCCTCGGTGGCCGTGGTCCCGGTCCTGTCGATGGGCCTCGCCTACGCGTACTGGCGCTCGCCCTACGCCACCCAGCAGGATGTGACCCGCGAGCAGCCGGTCCCGTTCAGCCACGAGCACCATGTCGGCGGCCTCGGGATCGATTGCCGCTACTGCCACACCTCGGTGGAGAAGGCCGCCTTCCCGGGCATCCCGCCCACCGAGACCTGCATGAGCTGCCACTCGCAGGTCTGGACCAACGCGCCGATGCTGGCGCCGGTGCGCACCAGCCTCGCGGAGGGGCGGCCGCTGGAATGGCGCAAGGTCCACGCCCTGCCCCACTACGTCTACTTCAACCATTCCGTTCACGTGGCCAAGGGCGTCGGCTGCACCACCTGCCACGGCGAAGTCCAGACCATGAAGCTGGTCCGGCAGGTGGCGCCGCTCACCATGGGCTGGTGCCTCAACTGCCACCGCGATCCGGCCCCGAACCTGCGCCCCCGCGAGGCGGTGTTCGACACGAACTGGACCGCGCCGCCCGATCAGAAGACGGTCGGCGCGCAACTCGTGAAGGCCTACCACATCAAGAGTCCCAACCGGCTCAGCGAGTGCTCCATATGCCACCGCTGAGCGCCCCCTCCCGTCGCGATGCTCTGCGCCTCCTCTCCGCGGGCATCGCGGCAGGCCTCAGCGCCTGCTCGAAACCCTCTGAGGAGCTGGTGCCCTACGTGGTGCAGCCGGAGCAACTGCTGCCCGGCGTGCCGGCGCGTTACGCCACCGCGTTGTCGCTCGGCGGCTGGGCGCGGGGCGTCCACGCCATCGCGGTGGACGGGCGCCCGATCAAGATCGAGGGCAATCCCCAGCACCCGGCGAGCCTCGGGGCCACCGACGTCTTCGCCGAGGCCGCGATCCTTGACCTCTACGATCCAGACCGCTCGCGGACGGTGACCGAGCGGGTGAGCGGCATCGCCTCCTGGGACATGCTCGAGCGGGCGCTGGCCGCGCCCCTGGCGCAGGCGCGCCGGGAGAAGGGGCGGGGCCTGCGCCTGCTCACCGGGCGGGTCACCTCGCCGACGCTCGCCCGCCAGATCGCCGCCCTGCTTCAGGCGATGCCCGAGGCGGTCTGGCACGTCCACGAGCCCCTGGACGATGCCGCCGCGCTCCGCGGCGCGGACCTCGCGTTCGGCCGCCCTTGCGGGCGCTGCCCGATCCGGGCCGCGCCGAGATAATCTGCTGCGTCGGCGCCGACCCGCTCGGGTCCGGGCCGGACCAGATCCGGTTCGGCCGCGCGTTCATCGACCGGCGCCAGGACCCGGTACGGTTCGGCCGGCTCTACGTCGCCGAGACCGCGCTGACCCAGACCGGCATCAAGGCCGATGCCCGCTGCGCCCTCCACCCGGCCGACGCCGCCGGCCTGCTGACCGCCCTGGCGAGCAGCCTCGGCGCGAACCTCCCCGCCCCCGGCCTGCCGCCGGAGGCCGCCCGGTTCGCCACGGCCGCCGCGGCGGACCTGCGCGGTGCCGAGGGCCGCGCCCTGGTCCTCGTGGGCGACGCCCTGCCGCCGGAGCTGCACGCCCTCGGCCACTGGATCAACGACCGGCTGAAGGCCCCGGTCACGTATGTCGCCCCCTACGACGTCGCGGGCGACCATGCGCCCGCCGATCTCGCGACCCTGGCGGCGGATCTCGATCGCGGCGCGGTCTCCTGCCTCGCGATCATCGGCTGCAACCCGGTCCAAACCGCGCCGGCCGACCTCGCCTTCGCGGACAAGATCGGCCGCGCCGGCTTCTCGGTCCATGCCGGGCTCCACGGCGACGAAACTGCGGGGGCCACGCACTGGCACCTGCCGCTGGCGCACGAGTTGGAAAGCTGGTCGGATCTGCGGGCTCTGGACGGCACCGCGAGCCTCGTCCAGCCCCTGGTCCGGCCCCTCTACGGCGGCCGCTCGGCGCACGAGATCCTGTCGCTGCTCTCCGGCGCGCCCGCCACTGCCGGCTACGAGATCGTCCGGGCGACGTGGCACGGTCGGGGCGGCGATGATTTCGAGGGCTGGTGGCGCAAGGCACTGCACGACGGGGTGATCCCAGATAGCGCCGCGGCCCCGGTGGATCCGGGCGAGGCGCGGCTGCCGGCCCTGCCGTTGCGGCCGCCCGTCACCGGCCTCGCCGTGGAAATGCGCCCGGATCCCTGCCTCTATGACGGCCGCTACGCCAACAATGCGTGGCTGCAGGAATGCCCGAAGCCGGTCTCGAAGCAGGTCTGGGGTAACGCCCTGGCGCTCTCGGCACGTGAGGCCGCCCGGCGCAGCCTCGCGGCCGGGGAAGTGGTGCGGCTCGGGATGGATGGCCGCGCCATCGAGGCGCTGGTTTCGGTGGAATCCGGCGTGGCCGACGGGGCGGGCGTTCTGACCCTCGGTTACGGCCGCCCCCGTGCCGGGGCGATCGGCAGCGGGATCGGCGCGGACGGCTACCGCCTCGCCACGGCGGCGGCGCCGCGCCTGTTGGCGGGCGTCGACGTCGAGAGGCTCGATCGGACGGGCGACGTGCTGCGCACCCAGAATTATACGCAGATCGAAGGCGAGACCAAGAAGCTATTCCGCCAGATCGCCCTGGCCGACCTTCCGCAGGCAAAGCCCAAGGGCATCGGCGCCGACCAGCCGACCCTCCTCGAACCCTGGACAGGCGACGCCGACGGCCATGCCTGGGCGATGGTGATCGACACCCATGCCTGCATCGGCTGCAACGCCTGCGTGGTCGCCTGCCAGTCCGAGAACAACGTCCCTATCGTCGGGCCTGAGGAGATCGCCCGGGGCCGGATGATGCACTGGCTGCGGGTCGATCTCTACGATTCCGGCACGCCCGAGGCGGTTCATGCGGGGTTCCAGCCGGTGCCGTGCATGCATTGCGAGCACGCGCCCTGCGAGCCGGTCTGCCCGGTGGCAGCGTCGGTCCATGACGGCGAGGGGCTGAACCTCCAGGTCTACAACCGCTGCGTCGGGACGCGCTTCTGCGAGGCGAACTGCCCCTACAAGGTCCGGCGCTTCAACTTCTTCGGTTACGCGGACGGCCAACCCTACGCGACAATGGGCGCCGAGAGCATCAAGGCGCAGCACAACCCGAACGTCACGGTCCGGTCCCGCGGCGTGATGGAGAAGTGCACCTACTGCGTCCAGCGGATCGCCAACGAACGGCAGGACTCCGAGCGCGACGGCCGTCCGATGGGCCCGGTCGCCACCGCCTGCCAGTCCGCCTGCCCGACCCGGGCAATTACCTTCGGCGACTTGGCGAAACCCGACAGCCCGATCCGCCGCCTGCGCCAGGACCCCCGCCACTACGCCCTGATGGAGGAGCTGAACACGCGGCCCCGCACCACCTACCTCGCCGACCTCCACGCCCCGAACCCGGATCTCGGAGGGCGGACGTGAGCGGCGGCGCGCGAGGACATCGCTGGATCGCCCCGGCGCAGCTCAGCCACGGCGCGATCTCGGCGGCCATCGCCGATCCGATCCAGAAGCGTGGCCTCGGCAGGTTCTGGTTCTACGCGCTGCTGGCCACCCTTCCCTTCGTGCTGGTGACGCTCGGGGCGATCGGCGCGGTGCTCACCGTGGGGATCGGCCTCTCAGGGGTGAACACCACCGTGGTCTGGGGCTTCTCGATCGCCAACTACGTCTGGTGGATTGGCATCGGCAATGCCGGCACGCTGATCTCCTCCATGCTGCTGCTGACGCGCCAGCGCTGGCGGGCTTCAATCAACCGCTTCGCGGAGGCGATGACCCTGTTCGCCGCCGGCATCGCGGGGATCTTCCCAATCATCCATCTCGGGCGGCCGCTCTACGCCTACTGGCTGGCGCCCTACCCCAACACCATGGACCTCTGGCCGCAATGGCGCTCGGCCCTGGTGTGGGATTTCTGGGCGATCCTCAGCTACATCCTGTTCTCGGCGCTGTTCTGGTTCACCGGCCTCCTGCCCGATCTCGCCACGATGCGCGACCGGGCCACCACCCGGGCCGGCCAGATCATCTACGGCGCCCTGGCGCTGGGCTGGCGCAACTCCGCCCGGCACTGGCAGGTCTACGAGACCTACCACAAGACCATGGCGGCGCTCGCCGTGCCGCTGGTCTGCTCGGTCCACTCGATCGTCGGCCTCGACTTCGCCGCGAGCCTGATGCCCGGCTGGCAGGAGAGCATCTTCCCGCCCTACTTCGTCGTCGGCGCGATGTATTCCGGCTTCGCCATGGTGGTGATGATCGCGATCTTCATCCGCTGGGGGCTGAACCTCCAGGCGGTGATCACGCCGGCCCATTTCGACGTCATGGGCAAGGTCATGCTGTTCGCCAGCGTGGTCATGACCCTGTCGTACGCCACCGAGTGGTTCATGGCGTGGTACGGCGGCGAGCACGCCGACCGGGACGTGGTCCGCTACTTCTTCGAAGGCGACTACCGCTTCCTGTACTACGCCCTGATCGCCTGCAACTGCGTCGTGCCGCAGGCCCTGTGGTTCCTCGTTCGCGCGCCGCAACCTCTGGATGCTCGCGGGGATTTCGGTGGTCATCAACATCGGGATGTGGTTCGAGCGCATCCTGATCGTCTGGAACACGCTCTCGCACGGCCACGCGATGAGCCTGTGGCGGACCTACCATACGAGCCTCTACGACCTCGCGATTCTGTTCGGGCCGCTCGGCCTGTTCGTGCTCGGCTTCCTCCTGCTGGTGCGGATCTTCCCCGTCGTGTCGATGCACGAGGTCCGGCAAGTCAGTCACAACGAGGGGGCGGCGGCATGAGTGCGCCTCTGCTCGCCGAGTTCGAGACCCCGGACGCCCTGGTGCGGGCGCTGCGGCTCGCCCGGGCTGACGGTCACTACCTGCTCGACGCCTTCACGCCCTTCCCGCTGGAGGAGCTGTCGGAGGACTTTCCGCCGCCGCGCAACCCTGTGCGCCTCGTGATGGCGCTGGCGGGCTTCGGGGCCGCGGCCGCGATGTACGGATTGCAATGGTACAGCGCGGTCTACGCCTACCCGCTGAATTCCGGCGGGCGGCCGCTCCATTCCTGGCCGGTCTTCACCCTGGTGCCGTTCGAGTTCGGCGTGCTGGCGGCGGCGGTGGCGGGCTTCGCCGCGCTGCTCTGGGCCTGCGGCCTGCCGCGGCTCAACCACCCGGTCCACGACATGCCGCAGTTCGAGCGGGCGAGCCAGGACCGCTTCCTGCTCCTCGTCGCCCCGAAGGCGGAGCCTGGACCCCTGCGCCGTCGGCTCGAGGAGGCCGGCGCGCTGCTGGTGTCGGAGATGCACGGATGAGGCGTGCGCTCCTCCTCGCGGCCGTTCCGGCCCTGTGCCTCGCGGCCTGCGACGACCAGTCGATGCGGGTGCAGAACCGCTACGAGGTCTACGGCAAGGCGCTGCTCTTCCCTGGTAACGCCGAGACCCAGACGCCCCCGGCCGGGACCGTCGCCCAGGGGGATGCCGCCTACGCGGCGGGCCTCGCCACGCCGCCCCACCTCGACGCGGCCCTGCTCGCCCGCGGCAAGGAGCGCTACGAAGCGATCTGCACCCCCTGCCACGGCTATACCGGCCACGGCGACGGCATGGTCGTGCAGCGCGGTTTCCCAGCCCCGCCCTCCTACCACGAGGGCCGCCTGCGGGCGGCGCCGGCCCGGTACTTCGTTGACGTAATCACCGAGGGTTACGGCGTCATGTATCCCTATGCCAACCGCGTCACGCCCCAGGACCGGTGGGCCATCGCCGCCTACATCCGGGCACTGCAGCTCTCGCAAGGCGCACGCGTCGCGGCGGTGCCGGGCCTCGCGGAGCACCTGCCATGATCGAGGCACTCGCCCGCGGCTGGCTGGTCGCCTGGCTCGTCTGGAGCACGGTGCCGGTGGGCAGCCTTGCCCTGATGCTGATTCACGGGGTCACCGGCGGCCGCTGGGGCGAGGCTCTGGCGCCGGCCCTGCGGCCGGCCGCCGCCCTGGTGCCGCTCGCCGCCTTGGCCTTCCTGGGCGTGGCGCTCGCCCTGCCCGCCCTCTACCCCTGGGCAGCCGATCCCGGCCTGGTGAAGCCCGGGATCGCCGAACTCTACCTCGACCCGGCCCTGTTCGACCTACGGGCGGCGTTGGCCCTCCTCGGATGGTCGGTCCTCGCCCTGCTCTGCCTCGCCGGCCGCTGCGGCCCGCTGGCGTCGGCACTCGGCCTCAGCTTCTACGGGCTCACCATCAGCCTCGTGGCGGTGGACTGGATCCTCTCGGTGGAGCCGCACTTCACCTCCTCCGCCTTCGCGGCCAACATCGCCCTGCACCAGATCCTGGCGGCGCTCGCCTGGGCCGCGATGGCGAGCCCGCCGGGCCTCGACGACGCGCGCGCCTCCGACCTCGCCGGGCTGATCCTCGCGACTCTCCTGGGTGTCCTCTACCTGAGCCTGATCGCCTACATCGTCGCGTGGTACGGCGACCTGCCCGAGAAGGCGGCCTGGTACCTGAAGCGCGGCACGGGACCCTGGATCGCGGTGCTGCTGGCATCGCTCACGGCCGGCGGGCTCCTGCCCTTCGCGGCCCTGCTGTTTGCCCGTATCCGGCAGAGCGCCGCCTCCTTGAGGGTGGTCGGCCTCCTCGTGCTGGTCGGGCTCGTCCTGCACCTCGCGTGGTACGTCCTGCCCGCTTACGACGACGGCGCGGGGCCGGCCAGCCGCCTGCGCGGCGCTGGGCCTCACGTTGCTGGCCGGGCTGTCGGTGCCGTTCGGTCGCCGCCTCGCCCGGATCCGCCGCCGGGAGGCCGCGCCATGCCTGAACAGGCGGCCGACGGCCAGCTGCATACCGGAGTTCACGACGACGCCGTGGGCCATGCCCGGCCCGGCACCGAGGCCCCCGCCCTGGCGCTGCGCCCGGTGCTGCTCACCGGCCTGTTCATCGTGGTGTTCGTCGCCGCGACGCTGGCGGGCCTGCGCTTGTACTACACGGCGACCGTGACCCTGCCGCTGATGCGCCCGCCCCGGACCTTCGCGCAGCCGCAGCTGCAGCGGGCGCCGGCGAGCGACCTCGACGCCCTCCTCCGGGACCAGAAGAGGCGGCTCACCGGCTACGCCTGGGTCGACCGCGACAAGGGCATCGCCCGCATGCCGATCGACGCCGCGATGGCCCGCCTCGCGGCCGAGGGGGATGCCGGCTTCGCCGCGCCCGTCCAGCCCGAGCAGGTGCCGCCCCTCGGGAGTCGCGGCGGCGCGTCGAGCGCCCTGCCCTCGCCGGACGGGCAGCCCGGCACGCAGCAGCGCGCCGCCTCCGAGGGAGCGCGCTGATGGGCTCGCTCATGCCCGCCTGGCTCATGCCGGTCGCCGCCTCCACCCAGGCCGCCAAGGTCGACCGGATCTTCATCGGCCTGACCCTGGTCTCGGCGGCCATCGTGCTCCTCGTGGTCGGCCTCGTGGTCACCTTCGCGATCCGCTTCCGCCGCGGCTCGAAGGCCGACCGGGGGCCGCTCCCCGAGGTCGTCTCCCGCGAGTTCGAGATCGGCTGGACCGCCGCCACCCTGTTCATCTTCGTGTTCATCTTCTGGTGGGCGGCCTCGGCCGAGATCGGGGCCTTCTCGCCGCCGAAGGACGCGCTCGAAGTCCACGTCGTCGGCAAGCAGTGGATGTGGAAGACGCAGAGCTCCAACGGCGCCCGGGAGATCAACGAATTGCACGTGCCGGTGGGCGTGCCGGTGCGCCTGGTCCTGACCTCGCAGGACGTGATCCATTCCTTCTACATCCCGGCCTTCCGTCTGAAGCGCGACGCGGTGCCCGATCAGACCACCGAGACGTGGTTCCAGGCCACCAAGACCGGCACGTTCCAGCTGATGTGCACCGAGTATTGCGGCACCGACCACTCGCGGATGCTAGGCCGGGTGATCGTGATGGAGCCGCAGGATTACGCGGCCTGGCTCTCGGCCCAGCCCGAGGGCGACGACCTCGCCCATCAGGGCGAGCGGCTCTTCTCCGAGAAGGGCTGCTCGGGCTGCCACGCGCCAGGCTCCTCCGTGCGTGCGCCGAGCCTCGCCGGGATCTGGGGGCAGGCGGTGCAGCTCGACGGCGGCAGGCTCGCCGCGGTCGACGCCGCCTACGTGCGCGATTCCATCCTCCAGCCGAAGCGGGACGTCGTGGCGGGCTACGCGCCGGTCATGCCGAGCTACCAGGGCCTGCTCTCGGACGGCGAGATCCAGGCGCTCACCGCCTATATCCGCTCGCTCGGCGCGGGCCCGCGGGAGATCCGCACGCCCGGCCTGCCGCCGCTGTCCTCGCGGGTGCCCGGCGCCCAGCCCGAGCGCAGCCCCGCCATGGTGCCGGGCGCCCCCGTCTCCGACACGCCGGCGCCGACCGGACCGGCGGTGAAGCCGTGATCCCCGCCGAGCCCCTCAGACCCGGAGTGCCCGCATGAGCACGCGCGTCGCCGAAAGCCCGGCGAGCCTCGCCGACCCGGACGAGCTCGCCCTCGGCCTGCCCGAGAGCTACCTCGCGGCCGGCAGCACGCTCGGATCGTGGCTGACCTCCACCGACCACAAGCGCATCGCGATCCTCTACGCGCTGTCGGTGACGGCCTTCTTCTTCATCGGCGGCGCGGCCGCCACGCTGGTGCGGCTGGAGCTGTTCACCCCGCAGGCCGATCTCGTCGGCGCAGACACCTACAACAAGCTGTTCACGCTCCACGGCGTGATCATGGTGTGGTTCTTCCTGATCCCGTCGATCCCCACCACCTTCGGCAATTTTTTATTGCCGCTGATGATCGGCGCCCGGGACCTTGCCTTCCCCAAGCTCAACCTCGCGAGCTGGTACCTCAACGTCCTCGGCGGACTGATCACTACGGCCGCGGTGCTGGCCGGCGGCATCGACACCGGCTGGACCTTCTACGTCCCCTACTCCACCACCTTCTCCAACACCGCCGTCACCATCGGCGTGCTCGGGGTCTTCGTCTCCGGTTTCTCGACCATCGCCACGGGGGTGAATTTCATCGCCACCACGCATCTGCTGCGAGCGCCCGGGATGACGTGGTTCCGCCTGCCGCTCTTCGTCTGGGCCATGTACACGACGAGCATCATCTTCGTGCTCGCGACGCCCGTCCTGGCGCTGACGATTCTCCTCGTTGTGGCCGAGCGATCCCTGGGCCTGCCGATCTTCGATCCGGCGAAGGGCGGCGACCTGATCCTATTCCAGCACCTGTTCTGGTTTTACTCGCACCCGGCCGTCTACATCATGCTCCTGCCCGGCATGGGCATCGTCTCGGAGGTGATCACCTGCTTCGCGCGGCGGCGGATCTTCGGCTACGACTTCATGGTCTACGCCCTGGTGGCGATCGCGGTGATCGGGTTCTTCACCTGGGGCCACCACATGTTCACCTCGGGCATGTCGCCCTACGCGGCCCTAATCTTTTCGTTCCTGTCCTTCGTGGTCGCGGTGCCCTCGGCCATCAAGGTGTTCAACTGGACCGCAACGCTCTACCGCGGGCAGGTCGGGTTCGAATCGCCGATGCTCTACGTGCTGGGCTATATCGGCCTGTTCACCGTGGGCGGCCTGACCGGACTGTTCCTCGCTTCGATCCCGATCGACGTCCACGTGCAGGACACCTACTTCGTCGTCGCGCATTTCCACTACATCATGGTCGGCGCGACCGTATCGGCCTACTTCGCCGGTCTGCACTTCTGGTGGCCGAAATTCACCGGCCGCATGTATCCGGAGACCTGGGCCAAGTTCGCCGCGGTGCTGATGTTCTTCGGCTTCAACCTGACCTTCTTCCCGCAATTCATCGCGGGCTATCTCGGCATGCCGCGGCGCTACCACGTCTATCCGCCGGAGTTCCAGATCTGGAACGTGCTCTCCTCCTCGGGCGCGGCGGTGCTGGCGGCGGCCTACCTGATGCCGCTCGGCTATCTCACGTGGTCGCTGGTCTTCGGCGCCCGGGCGGTGAACGACCCCTGGAACGCCTCCGGCCTCGAATGGCGCACGACCTCGCCGCCGCCGCGGGACAACTTCTTCGGCCGCCCCGCCGTGCTCGGCAAGCCCTACAACTATCATCCGGAGGGCGCGGAGCCGCTGCACGACCAGCCGCGCATCCCTCGCAAGGCTCGCTCACATGAGCGACCCTTCCGTCGCCACCAAGGCGCTGCTGCGGGAGCCCTGGGACGGCCTGAGACTCCCGGAGGCGGAGGCGCTGTCCGACCAGCGCTTCGGCGCGACCTTCGGCATCTGGATCTTCATCGCCAGCGAGGTGCTGTTCTTCGGGGCGCTGTTCCTGTTCTACGCAGCCGTTCGGGCCGAGCATGCGGAGACCTTCGCGGCGGCCGCCCGCGAGACCAACATCGTCTACGGCACGGTGAACACCGCGCTCCTGCTCACGAGCGGCCTTACCGCGGCGGCCGCCTCCCGGGCCTCCGAGCACGCCGCCTTGAGCCGGATGACCCTCTGGTGCCTCGTGGCGACGGCGCTGCTCGGCCTCGCCTTCCTGGCGGTGAAGGGCCTGGAGTACCGCGAGGACATCGCCGGGCACCTCGTGCCGGGGGCGGGCTTCAAGCTGCCGGAGCCGTCCGCCCAGCTGTTCTTCGGCTTCTACTGGCTCTCGACCGGCATCCACGGGATCCATCTCGCCATCGGCATCGGCCTTGTGGCGCGGCTGATCGTGATCGGCTGGCGCCATCCGGATCCCGTTCCCGGAAACCCGCAGATCGAGGTGACGATGCTCTACTGGGGGTTCGTCGACATGGTCTGGCTGTTCCTCTATCCGGCCCTCTACCTCGTGGGGCGCGCCGGATGAGCGCCCCCGTCTCCGCGGGCGTCGGTGGCGCCGGGTGCTGCCGGTCTGGCTCGGCCTGATGGCTCTGCTGGCGGTCAGTTGCGCCCTCGCCTACGCGCCGCTGGGTAGCTGGACTGTAGCGGTGGGCTTCGGCATCGCCGCCACGCAGGCCTTGCTCGTCGCCCTGCTGTTCATGCGGCTGGACAGCGCGAGCGCCCTCATTCAACTGACGGCGGCCTGCGGTCTGTTCTGGTCGGCGATCCTGTTCACCCTGTCGCTCGCCGACGTCCTAAGCCGCCTCACGCGCTCCTGAGCCCGCCTCAGCGTGCCCACTAGACTGTGGTCTTCCCGCACGGCTCCAGGCTGATGCGCTTAGGAGGTCCTGCGGTGCACCAACGGCGGGGAGCAGGCTCCGAACTGGCTGTGGTCGAGCGTGGTCGAGCTCGCCGGCCGGCACGAGGTTGGTTACCTCCAGCACTGCCGACTTCACGCTACCGCGGAAGCCGCGTGAGTCCCTACGTCCCCGGGGACAACGAGGCTGTCGGATAGGGTGAGGTAATCGAAGCGGCCGCTCGGGCGTCTGCCGGGCGCCAGTAGCCCCAGGCCCCGCATGGCGTCCCTTCCGCCCGCGGCCCAGCGATCGCGGATGGACGAGGGCGAGAAGTCGAAGCTCTTGGCCGCGAGCTCGTCGGCGCCGGCCTGGTAGACGAGGTGGAGCAGCGTCACCGTCGGTCCCGTGGGATCGAGCCGCTCCCGCAATTCGTACTCGCGCCGCAGGCCCGCAATCGCCCGGCGCGGCGGGCTGGCGAAGATGAGGTCGTTGGCTCGTTCCAGCACCGCATCGAGCGAGGCGGGGCGCGGTGCCCGCAGCGAGAACAGGTCCGAGGCGATGCAGAGGAGGTCGCGCCCCGGCTCGGCCTCGAAGAGCGGATCGAGGGGCAGGTTGTTCGTGTAGCCCGCGTCGCACAGGACACGCCCGTCGATCTCGACCGGCGGGAAGGCGGGCAGGATGGCCGTGCTGGCGAGGATGTGCTCCGGCCGGACCTCCTGGCGAGCGGTGTCGAAGTAGACCTCCTCGCCGGTCTCGATGTCGACGCACCCGACCGTCAGGCGCGTGTCGCCCCGGTTCAGCCGCCCGAAGTCGACGAGGCGCTCCAAGGTCCGGAGAAGCGGCCGGTTGTCGAACAGGGCCACGTCGTTCGGCACCCACGGCAGGGCCGACCACAGGCCCGGGAACCGATGGCCGAAGATGCTCGGGCGTCCCAAGGTGAGTGACAGGAGGGCGTGCAGGCCATTGTAGACCTGGCGCGGCTTGAGCAGCCCGGTCGGGCTCGGGCCCGTGGCCTGGGTCGCCTCGTCCCAGAACGCCCGGAGCTTGGCGACACTATCCTCGGGCGGGTTGCCCGCCACGATGGCGGCCGTCACCGCACCGATGGAGGCGCCCACGACCCAGTCGGGCCTGAGCCCGTGGTCGTGCAGCGCCTCGTAAGTCCCGGCATGGTAGGCGCCGACGGCGTTGCCGCCGGCGAAGACCATGGCGAGGTCGCGTGTGTCGTCCGGCATCCTTGCCTTCGCGTCTTGAGGGATCCCCTCGCCGTAATCGGACGGAGCACGCGGCGCCATTCGACCCGACGCGAGGCTGGCAGGCGTCCGCCGCACCCCATACAGGCGGGCGTTCACCCGTTCGGCACGGTCCGACGTCAGCCGTGCGGCTTGAACACGACCTTGGTGCAGTTGTCCTTCTTGTCCCGGAACATGTCGTACAGCGCCGGGCCATCCTCCAGGTTCGTGGAGCGGTGGCTGATGATGAAGGACGGATCGATCTCGCCGTTCTGAATGCGCTCCATCAGCGGCTTCATGTACCGAACCATGTGGGTCTGACCAGTCTTCAGGGTCAGGCCCTTGTTCATCAGGACGCCGAGGGCGACGGGACCGACCGGACCGGCGAAGACGCCGGGCATCGAGACGTTTCCGCCGGGCCTGCAGGCCAGGATCGCCTGGTTGAGGGCAAAGGGCCGCTCCAGGCTAACGGTGTGCTCCATGATGGCGGAGGACACCTTCTGCAGGGTGGTGTCGGCCCCGTGGGACTCCATCCCCACCGCCTCGATGACCGAGTCCGGGCCGAGGCCATGGGTCATCTCCATGAGCGTGTCCTGCACGTTCTCCTTGGACAGGTCGATGGTCTCGGCCCCCGCCTCCCGGGCCAGCGCGAGGCGCTCAGGGACGCTGTCGATGGATATGACCCGCTTGGCGCCCAGCATCAGGCAGCACTTGACCGCGAGCACGCCGACCGGGCCGCAGCCCCAGATCGCCACCGTATCCTCCGGCCCGATGTCACAGTGCTCGGCGGCCTGATAGGCGGTGGGGAAGATGTCGCTCAGGAAGAGCACCTGCTCGTCGGTGAGCCCCTCGGGAACGACGATGGGCCCGACGTCGGCGTAGGGCACCCGCAGGTACTCGGCCTGCCCACCTGCGAACCCACCGGTGATGTGAGAGAACCCGAACAGCCCGGCCAGCGGGTAGCCGTAGGTCTCGGCCTGCATCTTGCCGTTCGGGTTGGTACGCTCGCAGCAGCTCCAGTTGCCCCACTTGCACTGGCGGCACTCGCCGCAGCAGATGGTGAAGGGCACCACGATGCGGTCGCCGACCTTCAGCTTGTGGTTGTCACGCCCGACCTCGATGACCTCGCCCATGGTCTCGTGGCCGAGGATGTCGCCGCACTCCATCGTCGGCATGAACCCGCCCATGAGGTGAAGGTCGGAGCCGCAGATCGCGCACGCGGTGACCTTGATGATGACGTCGCGTCCGTGTTCGATCTTCGGGTCCGGCACCGTCTCGCAGGTGATCTTGCCCCGGCTCTGCCACGTGAGTGCCTTCATGGTCGGTCGCTTTCGTTCGTAGGGTTTCGCTATCGGGGAGAAGCGCCGGGCGCCGTTCGGGTTCGGCCGCGGTCGAGCCCCTACGTCAGCGCCGGCGAGGCTTGGGTCGGGTGCCGAGGATCACGGCGGCCGTGGCGGCCAAGCCGGCGGCGAGCACGCTTGCCGTCGCGAGGGGGTGCAGGGTCGCCCGGGTGTAGGCGCTGGTGCGCATGACGTAAACCGGCGGATCGCCCCGAACCGCCCCGGCATGACGCGGGGCATGGAGTGCGCCCTCGGGGTCCCTGGGCCTCTCCGACCGCTTCTGCAGAGCGATGATGGCCGGGGCGAGGTCGTCGTAGGCGCCCGGCGCGAATTCCTTGCCCATCACGAACGCCTTGCCGCCGCCGCCCACGAAGATGTCCCGCTGTGGATGCACGGCGGCGTGCAGGATGGCGTTGGCCACCTCCTCCGGCGGGTAGATCGGCGGCGGCAGCGTCGGTTCGCGGTCCATGTAGTTGCGAGCGCGCTGCGGCAGCGGCGTGTCGATGGATGCAGGCTTCACCAGGGTGACCGAGACCGGCGCGCCCTCGGCGATGAGCTCCATGCGCAGGGTGTCGGTGAAGCCCTTCACCGCGTGCTTGGAGGTCGCGTAGAGGCCCTGGAACGGGAAGGCGAGGTCGGAGGCGATGCTGCCGACGTTGATCAGTGCCCCACCGCGCCGGCGCAGATGCTCAACGGCCACGAGAGACCCGTTCACCGTGCCCCAGAGGTTGGTTTGGATCAGGCGCTCGTGGTCCTCGTAGGCGATCTCGCGCAGGGGGCCGTAGACGGTCAGGCCGGCGACGTTGACCCACGTGTCGAAGCCGCCGAACGTCGCCACGGCCTTGTCGGCGATGGCCTGGACGTCCTCGCGACGGCCCACGTCGGCCACGACGTAGGCGGCCTTCGGGCCGAGCTCGCTGGCGACCTGCGCCAGGACCTCCCCGCTGCGGGCGGCGAGCACCACACAGGCGCCCCGCTTCGCGGCCATGCGAACGGTGGCCAAGCCGATGCCGCTCGACGCACCCGTGACCACGATGACCTGCTCGCGCAACGGCTTGTGCTTCATGTCCCGTTCGCTCCTCGCCTGTCCCGGCCGGGACTCGGCATGGCTACGCGCCAGACGCCGAAGCGTTGCGGCCCGAGCGGATTTCGTGACTTTGGGCCTCACGCCGTGCTGGCCATGACCGGCTTGCGGCCGGCGCCCCGACGCATTCCCTTCGGGGGGCCGAGCAGGAGCAGGTGGTCACCGTCGGCAGCCTCGGCCATCTCGTGGTCGGGCGAGAGGAAGTCGAGCCTTCCATCCGACCGGATGACGAGCAGGCATGGCACGTCGTCGGCATCCGAGCCGGCGAGCTCGATCACGAAGTGCCATCCGGCGGCGTGTCTCGCCGCAAGGGTCTCGAAGTCGAAGCTGCCATCCCCCAACACCTTGCCGCGCACGTCCCGGCTTACGCCGGTCTCGGCGTGCAGCAGGTGGTCCGCCGAGGGTGCAAGCTGGTAGACCCGCTCCCGACCCAGCTCCGGCGCGAGACGGGTGCAGACCAGCGCGTTGTAGAGCTCGTCCTGGGTCGCGGCGAGCAGGCGGTCCGGTGGTTGTTCGGCCAGGCGCTCCTCGGCCTCGCGGGACAGGAGCTCGGCCTGGAGGGTTGGCACGCCCGCGGCCTGGGCCGTTTGCAGCGCGCCGGGGTAGGTGTCGACCAGCAGCACCGGCACGCCCGCGCGGTGTAGCGCCAGGGCAAGCTCGCTTGACCAAGGCGAGGCACCCACGATGG
Source organism: Methylobacterium phyllosphaerae (assembly GCA_050632685.1). Taxonomy (GTDB): domain Bacteria; phylum Pseudomonadota; class Alphaproteobacteria; order Rhizobiales; family Beijerinckiaceae; genus Methylobacterium; species Methylobacterium phyllosphaerae_A. The sequence goes on along the minus strand of JBOEFT010000001.1, from coordinate 2,272,580 downwards.
CGAGGCGCTCCGCGTCCGCCGCGACCGAGAGCCCAAACCGACGCGCAAGCGGCCCCAGCGAGAAGCCGTGGGCGAGCACCGTCGCGACGATTACAGCGAACACCGTCGGCTGGATCAGGTCGCCGCCGGCGTAACCAGCCTCGCTGAGCCGTGGCCCGGCCAAGCCTGCCACCGCGGCCGCCACGATACCGCGCGGGCCGATCCAGCCGACGAACAGGCGCTCGCGCCACGTCAGGTCGCTGCGCCAGGTGGCGAGCCAGATTGCCGCTGGCCGCACCAGGAAGAGTGTGGCGGCGGTCAGAGCCAGGATGGGCAGGGACAGCTTGCCCAGGACCGCCGGGTCGAGGTCGGCGGTGAGCACGACGAACAGGCAGGACACGAGCAGGACGACGAGTGCTTCCTTGAACCGCCGCAGTTCCCCTATGCCGGGGACGTGGAGGTTGGCCAGCGCGATACCGAACACGGTCGCGCCGATCAGCCCGGCCTCGTGCATCAGGAGGTTCGGCACGGCATAGGCGACGAGCGCCAGCGCCAGCAGCACGGGGGTCTTCAGGGTCTCGGGGACGAGATCTCGTCTGAAGGCCCAGGCGACCAGGAACGCGGAGCCAACACCCAGGATGGCCGCAGTCGCCGCCCCTTCCGCGAGGTGCAGCACCAGGTCGGTCGCGGCCTCCTCACCGGAGCGGTGGGGAAGGCCGACCAGGATCTCGATGACGATGGCGGTCAGGATGGCCCCGACCGGATCGTTGACGATGGCCTCCCACTTCAGGAACGCGGCCGAGCGCCGCTCCAGGCGGGCGTGGCGCAGCAGCGGCAGGATGACGGTCGGACCAGTCACCACCAGAATCGCGCCGAACACGACCGCCGGTCCCCAGAGCATGTGCCGATGAGGTGGGCTGCAAGCGTGCCCAGGGCGAAGTTGATGGGCAGCGCGATCACGGTGAGCCTTAGGACGCCCTCGCCGGCAGCCCGGAGCTCGCGGAAGTCCAGCGCCAAGCCACCTTCGAAGACCACGATGGCGACAGCCAGGCCGATGAGCGGGCGCAGGTTTGACCCGAACGCCTGAGACGGGTGCAGCAAGCCCAGAACGGGGCCGACCAGGAAGCCGAGCCCGAGGAGCAGGACGATGGCCGGGATGCGAAGCCGGGCGGCGAGCACCTGGGCGGCGACGCCACCGGCCACGATGCACAGGACCGCTGTCGCCGCACCCTGTTCCATCCGCAGCACTCCTGGCATGCACGGGCCAAGCCCGGCTCCCGACAATGCGGTCCCGCACCGACGGTCACGAAGTCGGTTTGCCTCAGGGTAAGCGCGTCGGTTCCGTCGTTCTCGGGCGGAACGGGCAGCGCCAGTCCTCACTCACCGCGCGCCCGCTGTACTGGCGCGCCTCCGAGACTTCGCCGTGCCGGGCCAGCATCGGGTTGACCGAGCCGGCGAGCGCCTCGTCCCGATGCAGGATGGACGAACGCAGCTTCTCGTAGCGGCCGGCCTCGCGCAGTTGCTCGAACTGGGCGTGCAGGTTGAACACCAGCGCCGGGGACGAGAACCGGCGCGCCGGGCGGCTGGCGTTCAGATGGAGGCCGACGACGAAGAACGCCTCGCCGGCGAAGCTGAGCGAGAAGTGCGGGCTGTCCGGCTCCTGGGCGACGCGGCCGTCCCAGGGGTGTCCGAGCCAAGCGTCCTTGTCGGCCAGGGACTGCACCCGGTCCCAGAGGTGCCGCTCGAAGCCCTCCTCGTCGAGGTCGCGGGGCCCTCGAACACGACGGCGAAGCTCTGGAAGAGATCGGGTTTGTCACGGTAGCGCGCCGCGAAGGCCATCATCGCCGGGTAGATGCGCATGTCGTCCCAGGCCGAGGTGATGTCGCGGGCGATCAGGATCCGCATCTGACCCTTGGTCAGGGCGGACTTGGCGCCGACGCACGGGAAGCCGGCGTCGCGGATGAAGGCGCGAAAGGCTTCGGCCTTCGGGTGATGGGTGTCGTCTCGGGGCAGTTGCATCAGGAATCCGGCACGCACGTTGAACAGGTGCCTGCGGAACCCGCACGAGGCGCCGTGGCCTCAGGCAACGGCACTGCTTCCGCCGCGTTCCACGCAGGCCCGTGGGTGTCCTACCTATCCACAGCCAGCAGCCCCTCGCGGTTGAGCCGGGCAAGCGCCTCGATGAAGTTGCGCAATTCGGTCTGCCTGAGGCGCTCGTCCGTGACCTGCTCGTCCAAGCCGAGACGCCAGGCGAGGTCGCGACGGCTGGGTTCGGCGTGCAGAGCTTCAACCTGCCTGGCGTAAGCCTCGACATCCTCTTTGTTCCGCGCAAGGTCAGCCTCGACCAAGCTGCCGGCTTGGCGGCGCAGGGCGCCGGCCACCTCGTCGAGACTGATCTCGGGATGGTACTGTACGCCCCAGAACACGCCGCCGTCGAAACGGATCTCGGCGGCCTGAACGGCGGTGACGCGGTTGCCCGCAAGCAGCTTGGCGCCGGGCGGAAGCGCCTCGACCTCGTCCGTGTGGATGGCGGGCGCGTCGTACGCGGCCGGCCGGCCGGCTAGGACCGGGTGGGCGCGCCCGGCCTCGGTCGGGGTGATACGCCGCGCGAAGGCGGCCTCGAAGCCGCGCCTGTTGGCCCGCACAGTGCCACCTGCCGCCACGGTGGCGACCTGCAGGCCAGCGCAGGATCCGAAGGCCGGCGTGTGCGCGGCGAATACGGCCCGCATAAACGCGACCGTCCGCCGGGTTTCGGGCGTCTCCTCGTAGAGGTGAAGAGGCGACCCGGTGAGGAACACCGCGTCATATCTGGACAGGGACATGCCGGACGGAAGCGCCGCGTTGGCATCGGCTGGCTTGACCCGGTCGCATGCGGCACCTGGGGTGAGCTTGCCGAGGATGTCGAGGAAGGTCTCGCCGGAGGAGCGCCCGACGCTCTCGCGGCGCTGGTGGCGTGCCTCGGGTGTCTCGCTCTCGGCCACAAGGAACCGCAACGTCGAATGGGATGGGCTCACCGATCCTCGGTCCTCAATGTCCGCGCGGCACGGGGAGCCAATGCCTGGGAGCGGCAAGCGTGATTGCGGAACGGGCGGCCGCGATGGCGCCCAGGGTTCCTCCGGGCGCCCCCGCCGCCCGTGCCTCGACCTCGAAGGCCTGCAGCCTCCGGAACAGCGCGACCTCCATGTACAGGATGGCCAGCGACGGGCGGAAGGCCATCATCTCGTTCAGTCGGCGCATGTAGAGGCAGCTTGGATCGCTCGGGTAAGCCATGGCGCCTTTTGCAGTCGGCGCTTCCGGCTGCGCCATTCGGGTATCCCTGGACCAACCTCCGGCGGGAGGAACGGTTTACATCCAAGGCTGCGGCATCCTGCTACGGACGGCATCGACCTGGAGATCGACCTCGCCGTGCAGGCAAGTGTCGAGATTTTGGCGGCCGTAGCGGGTCAGGCGGAGCCGTTCCTATCGGCGGCCCCGTCGACCTCTTCCTCGGTGGGCAGTTCGCACCGGTTATGGATGTCGGTGGCCGCTACCGCACCATGGCCCATCGCGACCACCACCTGATCGAGGCCGCGGACCACGCCGCCCGCGGCGTAGAGGCCGGGCACCGTCGTGCGGTTGTGCTCGTCGACGACGAGGGCTCCCGTCCCGTCGTGCCTGGCGCCCAGTCCGAGCGCGAGATCGGAACGAAGCTTCAGCCCGAGGGCCGAGTACAGAACCTCGAAGCGATGCTCCTCGCCGCCCTCGGTGCGCAGCACTGTGATCCTGCCGTCCTCGACGCCGAGGTCGGTGACCGGCGCGTGGACCACCTTGATGCCGTGCTTGCCGACGCGCTCCCGCTTGCCCGCATCGAGTTCCATGCCTTGGCCGAGCGTCAGCAGCGTCACGTCACGCGAGTAGGTGCGAGCGACGAACACCGCTTCGCCCAGGCCCTTGTCGCCATGGCCGATCACCGCGATGCGCTTGCCTCGTGCCTCGTAGCCATCGCAGATTGGGCAGTAGCGAACGAGACCCTGTCGGATCGCGTCGGGCAAGTCCGGCAGATCCGGCTCCACATCGTCCGCGCCCGTGGCGATCAGCACCCTGCGTGCCCGCACCTCGCGCCCGGGGCCGGACTCGGCCTTGAACCTCGCGGCGAACTCTCCCTCCACCTTCGACAATGCCGTGACGGTGCCGGTGACCACCTGCGCCCCATATCGCGCGATGTGCTCGCGTTGGCGGGAGACGATCTCTCGCCCGGAGATGCCATCTGCGAAGACCGGCATGTTATGGCTGGTCGGGATGTAGGACGCGCGGGAGTCTCCAGCATCCACGATTAGGAAGCGGCGTTCGAAGCGCGCCAAGTACAGCGCGGCCGTCAGGCCTGCGGGCCCGCCACCGATGATCACGCAGTCGAGCGGCTCGTCCATCCTTGCAGCCCAACGCCCATCCGTTGTCCAACCCGCCCTGAAGCTAGCGAACCCCATAGGATGACCGGGACTGGCGGCCTACGGTTCCATGAGCCCGCGCGACAGGGCTTTCGAGCTCCGGACGGCCGTCGCGCCCCATGTCCCCCAGGTTGTCCGCTTCGCACATGATGCGGGCAGAAACCGGCGGTTGCAGGTCACGGGCGTTGCCATTGGGTGGACCACACCCATTCCGTGCTCGCCTTATGCGAATGGCTTGTAGCGTCTGCTTACAAGATGTCATCCCGGCCAGCTGAATGGCCGGGATGGGCGGATTTTGTTGAAAAACTCCAAGTCCGCATTTCAGGCGCCATTCGAGGCGGCGCTCTGGAGAATGTTCATCTCTCGTCGCTGGCACAATCCCACTTCTGCGGCGAGATTCGGGCAACTCGGTAGTAGGATTTTCTCCGTCGAGAGTGCTCGGCATTGCTGCTTCGGCCCAGTCTCGAGTTTTTCAACCAAATCGGCGCAAAGCCGAACGGCCGGTTTTGCGCTCAGTTGAGATACAGCATGACGTAGGTTGGCCGGAAGCGGCTGGTCCGTTTCGGAGAAGATTTGTGAGAAAAGCGGACCGACCTCTACCGACGCATGGCAATCATCCGGGCGTGAGTGGTATTAGCCTGGAGGCGGTCGGCGGCACGCATGATGAGGTCGTCGCCCGCTACCGGGAGCTGGTCGCGGCCAATACGGAACGTCTTCTGGGCCGCGCTTGATGCTTCTCCCGGGCTATCCGTGCACACCGCGGCCGCCGGCGTACGGTGCCGTCGCTTCAACCTGTGACGCGATGCCTCCGTCGCAGCAGCGCGGGATGCACGTGCCAGAGGCCGACGAGCAGCGCGAGTGAAATGAGCGCGGCAACCATCCCCGCCGCGTTCGACGCGATGACCTTGGCCACCACAACACCCAGGTCGGCCGAGATGCCGAGCGCGAGCGTCACACTGGCCGCGAGCAGGAAGCGGCTGCCCAGGACGTGGAACTCCGGCGTGTTCTCGCCCGCGTAAACGATGCGGTGGAACGCGGCCGGCGCCATCAGCCAGACGACGGTGAGCGCCAGGAAACCGAGCGCCACCAAGTGCACAACCTTCGCAGCGAAGGGCAGCTTCTCGAACGCCTCGGAGAAGGTGATGACGAGCTGGAAGCCGAGGAGCGCCTGGGCGCCAGGCAGCACCACCCGCGCCTCGGTCAGCATCTGCTCAATCTTCGTCTCCAGCGGGGTGTGCTCGTGCTCAGGCTCTCGACTGGTCATGGTGCGCTCCCGTTCCCCAGCGGATCGTGCCTTCAGCGCCTCTAGCCCGTACCAGAACACTATAGCGAGACCGCAAAAGAAGACGCCGGCGGCGGCGGCGGGGCCGAGCCCCAGGACCGGTTCGACGGCGAGGTACAGGTCTGCCCCGAGCGTGAGCGCGAAGGGGGCGAGCGCGAGCCCGGCGTAGCGCCCGATCACGCCGAGCAGGCGCTTCGTATCGCGCCCGCCCTCCACCACCCGGTGTTGGACCGAGGGTGTGATGAGCAGTGCGACGGTGAGGGTGATGAGACCAAGCGCGCCGACCCAGACCACCCGGTCATGAAACGGCAGGCGCTCGAAGGCCGGGCGGAAGGCGCCCTGGAACTGGAAGCCCAGCAGGATCTGCGAGCCCAGGATCAGGATGCGGGTCTCGTCGAGGCCGACCTTCACCTTCTTCGACAGCGACATACACAGCGGGGTCCAGCACACCGGGATGCAGCAATCGGCGACCGCCGCGCCGGGTTCCGTGAAGGGCCTCCTGGGCGGCCTACGCGTCCCTGAGACTGGTGGCGACCGGCTCGCCCAGGCCCACGATGGTCTCCATGCCTTCGGGGTGTGCTCCAGGATGTCATCGGCCGGGTGCCAAGCGCCGGGTTCCCCCAAGGATGGCCACCGCCGAGCCGCCGAACCTGAACACCGACTTCTGGGCGCCGCGTGCGAAGGGCTTATCGAGGGGATGGCGCTGCACGATGCGCCCCACGGTGAGCGCGCCGAACTCGACGAAGCCGAGCCGGCCGAAATGCTCGGTCTGCAGGATGTTCACCTGCCGCTCGTTGCGGATGTAGATGTCCGGCTTGTTTTGCACGGCCGTCCACGACACCGTCCAGATACTGCGCCCCAATCGCTTCTGGTCCAGCGTCCGCCCGTCGTCCGGGTAGTGGACGTGGTGGTAGTCGACCGGCGAGAGCCGCATCAGCAGGACCGGGCCGCCGAGGAAGGGCTTGGCCCGCTCCGCGTTGCCGAGGATGTCGGCGGCGGCGAGCGACTGGCCCTTCACCGGGAAGCGCTGATCCAGACCGAAGCGCTCCCAGCCGAAGTAGCGGGCCTCGGCCGGGGCACCCATCACGGTGGGGTCATCGGGGAAGCGGCGCCTGCCCGGCTTGAACTCGCGCACGAACCAGTCGGCGTAGGAGCGGTAGCGGCGCTCCTCGAACTCGCTCATGTCGATGTGGTACTCGCGCACGAACGGCTCGATGCTCCGTCTCGTCCAGGGCGCGTCCTGGTAGAGCGCGTAGAGCTTGTCGAAGAGCGGCGTGGCGCGCAGTCACTGGCCAGGTGCGCAGAGGCCGCGTCTCGTAGGTGGTCTGGTGGTCGGGCATGAACTCCTCAACCGCCTTGCCCTTATCGCGGTCCCCCAGCTTTAGCGGCTTCGAATTGGCTGCCATCACGCCTCCACGAGCGACCTGGCCAAGCTGGCGCGTCCGGGGGCAACAACCCCCGCAGGCCAGGGGCGTTCCTCCACCCGGTCGCCGAGGCACGATGGCCTCCGCCGACGACCGCCGCATCCACAGCCAACGTCCCCGCTCCCGCAACGAACCGTGGCCGCTGGCCGTTACCGGGTTCCTAACCGCGGACGCTCACGATGACCCCCCTCGCCTTGCCCATCGCCGGAAACTTGGCCATCGACGGCACGTTTGCCCCGGTGGCGTTCGCGACGGACTGAGAAAAGTTTAGACCGACCCACGATGGACACCCCGCAAGGCGCCGCGCCGCCTGGCCTCCTCTGGGCGATGTCCTTCGACGAGCGGGGCTGCGGCCGCCTGCTCGCGCCCGGCGAGGCGCTCCCCGACCTCGACGCCTTCGGCGGCGGCTTCCTCTGGCTGCACTTCGATCTGAAGACGGCGGACCTGGGGCCGCTTATCGAGGCTGGGCATGTCGGGCCGCGGCCCCTCGTCGAGGCCGTCTTCCGTCCCGACGAGCACCAGCGGGTCACCGTCGCGGACGGGCACGTCGGCGGCGTGGTCGCCGACCTCGCCCGGCCCGGGGCCAAGCCCGACGCCGCCGGCCGGCTGCACTTCGTCATGGGACCACGGTCGTTGGTGAGCGGGCGGCGCGGCCCGGCCGAGAGCCCGGAAGCCACCCGCTCGACGGCCGAGAAGGGGCACCCGATTCCCTCGCCCGTACTGCTGCTGGAGACGATGGTCGGCTACGTAGTCGCCTCCATGGCGGCGACGGGCCAGCGCCTGTCCGACGAGGTCGACGGCATCGAGGACCGCGTGCTCGACGGGCGCGTGCGCGACGACCGGCGGCGCCTGGGCCCGATCCGCCGCAGCGCCGTGCGCCTGCACCGGCAACTGCTTGGACTCGCAGCGGTGTTCCATCGGCTGGAGGAGGACGATGCCGCCCGGGACTTGCACGGCCCTGCCGTCGCCGTCGCGGCACGGCTCGCGCAGCGGCTCGATGCACTCGACCGGGACGTGACCGCGCTCGCCGAACGGGCCCGGCTGCTGCAGGAAGAGCTGGCCGCTCGGGTGGCGGAGGAGAGCAACCGCCAGCTCTACGTGCTGTCCATCCTTTCGGCCCTGTTCCTGCCGCCGACCTTCATCACCGGGCTGTTCGGCATGAACGTCAAGGGTCTGCCCTTCGGCGAGGACCCGCGCGGTTTCCTGTTCGTGGTGGGTCTGAGCCTCCTGTCGGCGGCGGCGACCTACGGCATCATCCGAGCGCTCGGCATCCAGCCGCCGCGCGGCTAGCGGAGTTCCGCGATGTCCTTCTCCTGCCTCTTCTCCGCCTTCGCCGGCAAGGTCGCCAAGTGGGCCGGCCATCCCGTCGCCTTCGCGCTCGGGGCGACCTCGGTCGTCGCCTGGGCGGCGAGCGGCCCCTATTTCCACTTCTCCGACACCTGGGAGCTCGTCATCAACACGGGTACCACCATCGTCACCTTCCTGATGGTGTTCCTGATCCAGAACTCGCAGAACCGGGACGGGGCGGCCATCCAGGCCAAGCTGGACGAGCTCATTCGGTCGAGCGCGGCCCAGAACCGCTATATCGGCATCGAGAGCCTGACCGAGGAGGAGCTCGACGAGCTCAGGCGGCGCTGCGAGACGCGCGTTAAGGCGGAGCGCCTGGACGAGGCCCGCGCGGCGGCCGACGAGGCCGAGGCGCGCGCTCACGAGAAGGCGGCCCGCGCCGCAGCGCGGATGGGCTAGGACCGACGCCGCCGGTCTGGTCCAGCGCTCGGACCGGGCTGTTCGGCCGCCCGCTCTGTGACAGCTTTCGCTCGCTAGCCGTCGACAGGGTTGGTCGTGGACGGCAGGCCCTCCAGCGTCCTCGGAAGCGGTCCCGCGACGTGCGTGCCAGTGTCCAGCAGTCTCACGTCGCCTGGCTTCATCTCCATCCGGCGCACCATGTTCCAGGACAGGCCCTGACGAGGTAGACTCGGGCCCTCTCGGCCGCTGGATCCCTGACGGCGGCGAGCGCTTTCTCCGGCGTCTGCTTGACGATGGCGTAGGTCCGGCACGGCTGGTGCCTCTGCACGACCGTGACGAGGAAAGCCCTGTGACGCGTGGCCCTCGGCATCGACTGACGTGCACGCCTCCATAAGCTGGCCGCTCCGGCGCCCGGGAGAATGCGTGACAGGTTCTAAAGCGTTCCGCTCGGTTACGTCCGGGCCGAAGCCGTTCCACGTCGTCGTAGCCGAGGGCGCGTTTCCTTGCGCCTCGTAGGCTCGGGAAGGCGCTTCGCGCATAATGGCGGAGGCGCAGGAGGATGCGGTGCTGACCCTCTACTCCTATCCGGCCCTGTTCGGCGTCGCCGACAACAACGGCTACGGCCTCAAGGTCTTCGCCGTCCTCAAGCTCGCAGGACTCCCTTTCCAGCACGAGCACATCGTGGACGCGTCGAAGGCGCCGCGCGCCCAGCTTCCCTACATCGACGACGACGGGGAGACGGTCGGTGACAGCGACGCCATCGTCGTCCACCTCGCGCGCCGGCACGGCCTGGCCCTCGACGCCGGGCTAAAGCCCGGCCAACGGGACCTGGGCCACCTGATCGGCCGCATGCTGGACGACCTGTACTGGGTGATGTCCTACTCCCGCTGGAAGGATGACCGCTTTTGGCCTGCGTTCAGGAACGCCCTACAAAGCGAGCATCCCGAGCTGACGAACGGGCAGCTTAGGAACGCGCGGGAGTTCAACGCCCAGCGCTACCACTACCAGGGCATCGGCCGCTACGGGCCGGACGAGGCGTATGCCCGCGGCGTCGCCGACCTCCGGGTCCTGGCCAACCTCGTCCCGGTGGAGGGCTTCCTGTTCGGGCTCGACGAGCCCACCACCTTCGACGCCGCGGTCTACGGCTTCCTGGCGAACATCCATTTCTACGAGATCGAGACCCCGCTCAAGGCTTGCCTATCGTCTCACGTCAACCTGGTCAGGCATTGCGAGGCGGTCCATGCCCTCGTCGGGTGAGCGGGGCCGGTCGGCGAACGGACGAGCGTCGAGGTGGTGCGCCGCCTTCCGCCCGGGGGCGCCGCGGCGCGGTTCCCTGTCGAGGATCTCCTGGAACGGGATCTCAAACACGACCCGGTCGGCCTCGTCTGCGACTAAGAAGGTGTATCCTCTGGGGTGGTCGCCGGCGCGCAGGAACTCGGCCGTCAGGCCCGGGATGGCGAAGCGCGCCTCGAGGTATGAGGCCTCGGCGCTCGCGAGTTCGAGCCCGTCCTCGTCGGCCTCATGCCGACCCCTGGCGCACACGTCGAAGAAGAAGACCGGCATGGGCGTCCACCTTCCGGGGTCCCGATAAGGCAACCCTCGCCGCGTCCTTGAGTCCCCGGAGCGCCGGGGCCGTCGCGGGAACCGGTAGCCGATTCCTGACTTCGACATCGTCCGCCCGAGAAGGCGGTTTGGTCGAGAGGGGCGCATAAGTTGTCGCCCTCAGCCGGCTCTTCGGGCGTAACGTCCGAGTGAATGCGCCTCAAAGTGCCGTGCGAAGGAGACACGGACATCCACCTTCTTATTGAGCTTATTGAGGGTGCCGAGCGTAAGCGGCTTCTTGTGGAGGGCCGCGCTGCGGACGGTCTCGGCTCGGAACTCGGGCAGTATCTCGGCTGAAGTTGTGGCGCTGCGCAGTGCCAGAAGTTCGGCTAGCCCGCGCATGACCCGGTCCCAGATCTCCTCGACGCGGAGGCATTCAAGTTGGTTTCCGACCTTGTTCAGCCGGACCTGGACACGACCGCAATCAGTCTCGGCGGCCTCCGCCCGGCTTCGCTGCCCAGCACCTCGTCCGGCATCCGTCCTCCTGAAGTGTGCGGGGGCAACTTGGGGCTGATCACAACCCATGACTCTGGGCTCGTGTGGTCAAAGTGGCGGTCGGACACTAGGGTTCCGAGCCCGGCGTTGGCCGGCCCCTGGCGGCTCGTCAGTTCTCGCCACATGGAGCCTTTTCTGCGAGCAGAGATCAGCTTGATGCCGAAGTGCGGACCTTCGCTCTTGCGCCCATACCAGCCATCTCGCACAGCATCGGGCAGCCCCAAAATTGGACGTGGAACCGAACGACGTACAGGACTGCAAACACCTCCTCTGCATGATTGAGACACTCCAGGCCGAGCGCGCCGCGCCCGTCGATCGCACCGGGGGCGCCGAGGCTGAGACCAGGCTCGTCCAGGGCCGCCTAGCCAAGATCGAGTACCAACTCGACCGCTTCTGCGCCCTGGAGTTTTGGGACCGCGTCATGCAGGAGATCTTCGAGATCATCCCCGCCGGCGGCGCCATGTCGCCCGCCGAGATCCTGCCCGAACTCAGGGCTTGGACCATCCGCGGCGCCACCCTCCACAAGGAGCCGTTTACTCCCGCTAACCTCAGGAAGAAGATGGATGTGCGGGTCTCCTACAACCGCTACTTCGAAACGCGGGACGAGCGCCGCTACGCCCGCAAGGTCGGCTAACGGCTATGTACGCGAGGTAGAGCGTCTCACCGCTGCGAAGAGCGAATAGATCTGCCTAACTTGCGCGTCCTTACTTTGGAGGGACCGGGGTTGCACCGGATTTCCCCGCATTCCAACCCAGCCCGACGGTGAGCGGAAGCGCCAGCGCGCAAAGCGCTGCCATGACCCAGAACGCGCCTGCGCCGAGGCGGCCGTAGAGCAAGCCCCCCAGACCGGTCAGGACAGCGGAGGCCACGCCCAGTCCCAGCGTTCCGTAGAGCGTCTGCGCCGTCGCGGCGACGTGCGGCGGCACGGTTCTGATGATCAGGCGCATGTTGGCGAGGTGCAGCAGCGCGAAGGTGAGTCCGTGCGACAGCTGGATGACCGCCAGCACCGGGACCGAGGCCGTCGAGGCCAGAACCGACCAGCGCAGTACGCCCACTCCAGCAGCCAGCATCGCGGCCTGGGCGGTGCTCGCGCGCGAGAGCAACCACGGACCGGCGAGCACGAAGACGAAGACCTCCGAGGCAACGCTCTCGGACCACAGCAGGCTGATCGTGCTCGGCCCAATGCCGGCCTCGCGCCAAAGGATCACCGCGAAGCCGTCGTTGAGCGCATGGCTGCCGATGACCAGAGCCGCCACGATGAGCATCCGGCGGAACGGTGCCATTGCGAGGAGCTCGCGTACGCCGTCGAGGCCGAGGCTGGCCTGCGGCTCCCGCGGACTGGCAGCCGGCACGCGGCACGTCGCGAGCGCCATGACGAGGAACAGGACGCCACTCGACACGATGATGCTCGCAATGCCGGCTCGAGCGACGAGCAGCCCGGAGGCCAGGGTCCCGAGCACGAACGCCGCCGAGCCGGCACCCCGAACCCAGCCGTACGAGAAGGTGCCCTCCTGCTCCGCAGCCGTGAGCGTGAGTGCGTCGGCCAGGGGCGCCAGAGCCGCGATGGCGCTCGCGTGCAGGACGCTCGCCGCCAGCAACGGCCAGAAGCCGTATCCCAAGAGGTAGGCGAACGAGATCACGCCAGCCGCAAAGGCGGCGCAGCCGAGGACGGCCCGGGTCGCGTCGTATCGATCGGCGAGGTGGCCGGCGACGGGGCCCGCGGCGAGGCGGCTCAACGTGCCCGCCGCCAGCACGACGCCGATCTCGCCCGCGCTCAGGCCGCGCTCGCCGAGAAAACTTGGGAGGAATGGCGATTCCGTCCCGTAGGCGGCGTATAACGAGCCCTGCAGGAGAACGAAGGCAGGGAAGGAGCCTGTCAGGAGGCTGGACCAGGCCTTCACTCCCGTTCTCGCGTCCATGTCGCATGCTCCAAGCCGTCACGCCGGCTCGGCAGACGTCTCGCCAGTGTGCCCTGGGGGAACACTCGTGCCCAGGAGGCGATGGCCCACCATCCACACGGCCAAGCCGATGCCCGCGACGACCGCCAGGGCGAAGAACGACGCTGAGAAGCCGAGGTACTGCGCGACGAGGCCGGCGAGCAACGGGCTCGCGGTGGCTCCCGCGCCGTAGGCGGTCATGACGCCGCCGAGCCCAGCCGTCGCGTGGCCCGTGCCCTCCATCATCTCGGCCACGAGCGCCGGGATGGCGACTCCGCCGAGACCCATCGCCAACTGACCTGCCCCCATGCGGTGGTCCGAGTTCAAAGTTAGTGCAGGGTCGGCCTCTGCTCTACGGGTAGCTTGGCCGACGGAGCCGGTCGGGCGAGCGCAGTCGGCCAAGCGGTCATGGCTGGCACGAACACTTCCGGCGCTGGTGGTTTGTAGCCGAGCGCACCGTGCGGGCGGATCGTGTTGTAGTGCCGACGCCAGCTTTCGATGATGATCTGCGCCTCCTTCAGGGTGTAGAAGATCTCGCCATTCAACAGTTCGTCCCGCAGGCGCGCATTGAAGCTCTCGACAAAGCCGTTCTCCCACGGTGAGCCCGGCGCGATGTAGGCGGTCTTCGCGCCAACGGCTGCAATCCAGGCCTGCACCGATTTGGCGATGAACTCGGGGCCATTGTCCGAACGAACGTGCGCCGGCACGCCGCGCAGGATGAACAGGTCCGCGAGCACGTCGATCACGTCAACTCCCTTCAGCTTGCGTCCGACACGGATCGCCAGGCATTCGCGCGTGAACTCGTCGACGACGTTGAGCATCCGGAACTTGCGTCCGTCATGCGTGCGCGCCTCGACGAAGTCATAGGCCCACACGTGATCGCGCCGCTCTGGTCGGAGCCGGATGCAGGAGCCATCCCCGTCCCATAGCCGGCTCTTCTTCGGCTGGCGGCCCGGCACCTTCAGCCCCTCGCGTCGCCAGATGCGCTCGACCCGCTTGTCGTTGACGAACCAGCCGGCCGCCTTCAGCAGCGCGCCGATCTTCCGATAGCCGTAGCGCCCGTACCGGCGCGCCAGTTCCACGAGATCGGCCGTCAGCGCCGCCTCGTCATCTCTGCCCCGCGGCAGCTTGCGCTGCGTCGAGCGATGCTGCCCGAGCGCACGGCAAGCGCGGCGCTCGGAGACGTCCAGGACGTCCAGGACATGCTCAATGCAGGCGCGTCGGCGCGCGGGGCTGGTCAGTTTCCCCGGGCGGCCTCCTGCAGGATCAGCTTGTCGAGCGTGAGATCCGCAATCGCCTTCCGGAGCCGCTGGTTCTCGGTCTCCAGGTCCTTCATGCGCCGGACCTGGTCGCTCTTAAGGCCGCCGTACTCCTTGCGCCAGCGGTAATACGTCACCTCCGTCACGCCGATCGAGCGGATCGCGTCCCCGACGCTTTGGCCTTGAGAGACCAGCACATCCACCTGCCGCAGCTTGGCGACAACATCCTCCGGCTTGTGCCGCTTCGTTCCCATCTGTCCGTCCTCGTCCTGGCCCGAAAGCCATACCTCAGGGCGGACCACTTCATTGGGGGCAGATCAATATACGTCGTGAGCGGAGCGTCCGCTTCTGGGCGTTAAGCCAAATTCCGCTTATCGCCCAGAAGCGGTCACTCACTTGGTCAAGCTGAGTAAGCAGACCCTAGGCTTCCACCGTCTCTTTCGAATTCCGGGTCACCGCCGACTTTACCGCGGATCCGGCCGCGGACGCAGTCCCAGTGACAGCCTTGGCGGCGCGCTTGGCTACCCGCTTCACAGCGGTCGCCGTCTCGCCCACGATCGAACGCTCGGAGGCGCGGCGCTGCGCGATCGTCATGAACTTGCAGCCGGGTGGCGTCGGCAGACCGACCGGTTTTGTCGCTTGCGCCAGGACGGTCGCATGCGGGCTTTTGACGACATCACAACCTCACAAAACGGATTTCATCCCTGTCGGGAATGGGCCGAGCTTCCCCCGAATCAAGGAAGTGACCTGAGCTCGCCGCATGTCCGACTCCTTCAGTCCTACTGTTTCTCCCAATCAGCCCGGTCGAAAGCCAACCGGTTAGGTCAGTGCCAAAACGGGCTCGAGGAACACTTCACAACGAAATCAACGATCTGCCTCAGCTTCCCAAGCTGAATGTCGTCGGTTCGATCCCGATCGCCCGCTCCAACTAACTCTCTGAGTCTGCTGCGCTTTCTCGCCCCCTCCACGGCCGAGGTGTTCCCCATGTTCCCCATGGTGTTCCCCGCCGTTCCCCGAAGCTGCTCAGCATCCTATCCGACTCGGCCGATGCCGCGGACCGTGGCACCACTTCCCCGTCATCAGCTCCGAGCTTGAATCGGCTGACGAGTTCGGTTTCGGGCGCAGGTTGAATAGACAGGACCTGATGCCGCCGCATCGAAGAGGCTACGCCGTGCAGGGTCGATGTCCGCTCACAGCGCTCTTTAACCGAGAAGCGGACAGGCTGCTTTGCGTCCATCTCGGCCGCTCAGTCGACTCTCGCAGTTTCTCCGAAGCAGACGCTGCAGCAGTTCAGCTTGGGGGCTCAGTTGCGCTGACGTCCCCCCATCGCTTTGATCCGGCCTGAGTGCGAGTTTTCAGGTTTGTGAGACAAGGTGTTGGCCGAGCACGGGATCGTCGGTTCGAAAGGCCGGCGCGGCAATCCCTACGACAATGCCAAGTCCGAGAGCTTCATGAGGACGCTCAAGGTCGGGGGTGTGTACTCGATGGCGTTTGAGACCTTCGCCGATGTGGCAGCTGCGCTGCCGCGATACATCGAAGAGGTCTATAACATCCGCCGGCTGCACTTTGCACTCGGGTACCTAAGGCCCCGTGCAGTTCGAGGATCAACACGCCCAGCAGACGGTCAAAACCACCGCCTGATCGTGCCCACCGTCAGGGACCCACTCTAACCCTCAGGGGCCCAGTCCAAGGCGCTGGCCTCAAGCGCGGTTCTTGAAGCGCCAGCTTTCGTTGCCGATCTCGACGTTTTCACAATGAAGCCGTTGAGATCCACATTCCGACCCTGATCAGAGGGCTCAAGCGAAGGTCCTTCTATCGCCTCTGCTTTTTCACACGGCCTCCACCCCAAGCGATCATTCGCATGCGGCGCATGTATTCTCCGAATTCGAGGGCGATCCCAGCCTGGAAGCCGACGCGCCACGACCGGACGTCGGTCGCAAGCATACCGGCTTGCTGATGCCCTTCGGCCACGATGTCCCCGACCGCTTCCAGCCGACGCATGACTCCCAGAAGGCCACCCGTATCGGGACTCGCCGATTTGATCATTTCATTTGCGGCGAGCCGGCCAGCCTTCTCGCCGCGAGTGACGGCAGGTAGGGGTTCGCTCTGCGGCGGGATAGGCCTCGATTGCCTCACCAGTGAAAGCCGATACGCAACGCGGCTCGCCAAGCTAAGGAAGTCATGCTGTGGCTGCGCAAAGGCTTCGGTTTTTTCGGCGCATAGACCGTGCGCGAGCAGAACCAGCACCTTGCCATCTGCTTCGGACTTCCTGCAACGAACAAAGCATGAAAGCGAGACGGTAGATGCCCTTCTGCGGACCACATCCGGGTTTACGATAGGCCCAAAGGGAGAGCGCGATGGAGTTATAATCTTAATGCCGCAAGCCTAGTGGGATAGATCCTCGGCGAGGAACAGTTCGTTTGTTATGTCTATAGTCGAATGTTCTCGTTAAAGACTTCTGACGAGAACGGGTTCCTGAACTGGACTGCGAAGCCGTCCTCCGTCCAGCGGGTGACGAATGATGCAGTACTGCCGACCTTGACGGAGTCGCCGACGCTCGGGCGCTCGCGGACGTCGAGCTTGATCGCAGCCCCAGACAGCGAGATATCCACGATCTCTCCCGGGAGTTTCGTGCCTGCCGTGGTGCAAACTTCGACGTCAGTGTGCTTGGGGACGATGCGTGGGCTGCCCCACCTGTCGACGACCTGAGCCGCGGACTTCGCATGCCACTCCAGTCGGGCCGCCACGAGGGTCCGCCGGTCCTCGTTCACGTAGAGCTTGACTGCGAACCCGTCTCTCGTGAGCTTCCCGATGAAGCCTAGCACGATCCCGACATTGTCCAAGTAACATATGATCCAATCTCCTAGATCGCCGACTCTTTTTGCTATGATTTCCGCACTTTCTGGTGTGACACAGCGCGCATAGCACGCAAATTCCTCGCCGTTTGATAGCATGTACCGCCCTTTAACAGTCGGCGCCTGCTTTATGGCCTGTAAAAGCCACTTCGTCTCATAATTTACAGCAGTTTTTCTAGAAAAAATCCTTTGCTCAACATGTCGCCAGATGCCCCTACGTCCGCTTTGTAGATATGCCCAGAAGGTTCGCCTGAAAATATTTGAAGATCTTGCTGTATTTCGCTTAGCTAAAGACCTGACATACATTTTTTTATGTTTAATATATCCGTTATTCAATCATTACAACAATTATCAAATCGCTGTAACTGACATCGCAGTGCCTTACGACCGATTTCGTTACTATGAAAAGTTATTTGTAGAACGTAATGCTGGCTGCATGCTTCATCGCCTATAGATTTGCTCGATTAGGATGTTTGTCAACACATTCGGTGGCGTAAGAACGACTTCAAAGAATTTGGCGTAGGCTGGGTCAACGTACACATCCTTCACACAACGCTCCCAGGCGAATTAAGATCGCTCCGCCCAATAGCTGCGATTCATTGGCCCGCGGCCATGAAGGGAACAATTAATGCTCAGAGGCAGATTGGGCCAAAGGTCGGCTGATCCAGGACATTCAGCCGGTGAGCCCCTTTGCGCCAAGCTTGAACTGGCCTCGATATAGCCGAAGCGAAATGGCGAGCCGGCGCAGGGAAATTCGGCGCGCCGAGGCCGCTTTGCCGAGCCCGCTTTGCTGCGCCACGTGGTCGAGGGGCATTGACGTCTCCTCGAGCAGCCGTCTTGCCTTTTCCGTGTGAACTTGCTCGGCGTAGGCGGCTGGTCTCAGGCCGGTTTCGCTCTGAAACACACGCGAGAAGTTGCGTGGGCTCATGCCGGCTTTGCTGGCGAGGGCCGTAAGGTTCAGCTGTTGCTCCAGGTTGTTTAGGATCCACCTTCGACCGCGGATGATCGGCGAGTGCGCCCTGGCCTGCGACGCCAGCGGCACGCTGTATTGCGAGTGACCGCCCGGCCTCTTTAGGTACATGACCATATGGCGGGCGACCGCTGATCCTCCCCCACTAATGCCGCCGCGCATTTATGTTGATGCATTTTCCTCCTTGCCAGCATCTCCGCGCAACATGGTTCGTATGAACGGGTGAGATCAAAAGCGCGCTGGTATCAGATGCAGGTAGCGGGGATCAAACTCGGCCATCTGCGCCAGCCAGGCCCAATCCAGGATACGGATCTGGGCGGCTACCAACTGGATGAGATGAGCCTTGAATTGATCGCGAAGGATGAGATGACCCATGAATTGATCGCGAAGCACTCGGCTGACGGGCACAGGGATCCCTGCACCTTCGGCCTCTGCCTTCTCGAGGAGATATCCACATGCGCGTCATTATCTTCGCGCCCTCCAACGTTCATTCGCTGGAACTCGCTGGCCTGATGGACGTGTTTGCCGAAGCGAACGCGCGCCGCCGAGGGCTTCTATGAGGTGGGCATCGTTGCGGAAGAAGACCGCCCAATCCGCTGTGGGTCGGGGATGAGAATTTTGCCGGACTCAGACTACGTCGTGAGTCCGAAGGACCCCGACACGCTTCTTGTGGCTGGAAGTGTTGGCATACCCAATGCACCGAGCAGGGGCGTGATCGACTGGCTGGCCCGGACGGCCCCGCAGACAAGGCGTTACGGCTCGGTCTGCACAGGAGCATTCCTGCTTGGCGACGCCGGGCTCCTCGGCGGCCGCCACGTGACGACGCACTGGCAGTACGCGCGCCTCCTAGCTGAACGCTTCCCAGAAGCGATGGTGGACGGCGACTGCGTCTTCGTTCGTGATGGCGCTATGGTCACGTCTGCCGGATCGAGCGCCGCGATCGATCTCGGCCTTTCGCTGGTCGAAGAGGATCTTGGCCGGGACATGGCGCTTTATGTCGCCCGCCGCTTGGTCGTGTTCTTGAAGAGGCCGGGGGACCAGTCTCAGTTCAGCATGCATCTGGCGGCGCAAGCCGCCGACCGCAGCCGACTTTACAAGGTGCAGCAGTACATCCTTGGCCACCCAGATGCCGATCTGTCCGTCAACGCCTTGGCGAACATCGCGGCGATGAGCCGGCGCAACTTCACGCGGGTCTTCACGCAGGAGGTGGAATCTCCCCCTCCGAATACGTCGACCGTACGCGGATCGATGTCGCACGCCTTCTGCTGGAAGGCAGCCGGTTACCGATCGATTCGATAGCGGCGAAAAGCGGCTTCGGTTCCGCGCCGGCGATGCGCCGCGCCTTTCTTGCACATATCGGAGCGACGCCCTCAGACTACCGCCAACGGTTCCGAACGTCTGGAGACGGGTCAAGACTCACAATGTCCGAAATCGGCTGACGGCTGTCTCGAATCGACCGTTCCCGCAGATTGCCCCGCAAGGGCAACCGCGCCATTGTTCAGGCCGTGAAAGACTCTAAAAAGGCGCACCCATGCCGAACCGACGGAGCCGGTTTCTGTCGGCATACCCTAATCCATCGAGAGTTCCCCCGGGCTTTGTCGGGGAGGCAGTCGGCATTTTCGGCAACCCCCTTTAAATGGCCGAGCTGATTGAGTTGCCGGGGGCGATGGGAGCTTTGAAGCCGCTGATGGCGTCTGCCAGCAGGCCAGCTTCTTCGGCCGGGGCTCGCTGTTTTGGCACCTATCCCGGCTCTTCTGGATTCCTGCGGGCGAGAGGGGCACGATGATTAACGTCGCCTATCCCGTCAAATTCAGCCAAATCGCCTTGTGAAGACTAGCGCTCATCGTGATTGGCTATTTGAAAGACAATGCCGGATGTGCCACCCTGCTTGGCGCCGCCCTGCAGAGGTCGAACATGTTATTCATTCATAAAATTGCGAGCAATGCACAAAAATAAATGCACAGGGGCCTGAGATCATCTGCGCATTTGCGTATCGGTGAACTTGTGGATCCTATATGGCGGCGTCAAACTAAGCCGATTTATTAACCTGTGCTTCGATAACGTGGTCCTTGGGTCGAGCGAGGCGGGGCACCCGGGGGTGCAAGCTGACCCAAGTGGATCAGACATGCATCCCGTTCATCCGAATGAGGTCAGGCGTCTAGAGGCTTTGCGCGGTCTCGACGTATTCGGCTCGCCCGCCGAGCCGCAGTTCGACGCGCTCTGCCAGACTGCGCAAGCGCTGTTCGGAGTCCCGATCGCCCTCGTCAGCCTCGTCGGCGAGAGCGAGCAGCGGTTCAAGGGTCGATGCGGCTTCGACGTGCCCGGCACCCCGCGTGGGGTTTCCCTTTGCAGCTACACAATCCTGTCCGACACGGTGATGGTGGTGGAGGACGCCACGCGCGATGAGCGGTTTGCCGCAAATCCGCTGGTCACGGGCGAACCGCAGATCCGCTTCTATGCCGGCGCGCCGCTCGTGCTCGCCCCGGGCCTCCATCTCGGCTCCCTGTGCGTCATTGACCGGGTGCCGCGCACCTTCACGGTCGAGCAGCAGGGTCAGCTTCGGAATCTGGCGGAGATCGCCGTGACCCTGCTGCGCATGGGCCGGGCCGAGCGCGAGGCTCGCGAGAGCGCGGCCCTGTACCGGCTGCTGGCCGACAACGCCACCGATGTGATCGTCCGCTGCGACCGCGACGGCACGCGCCGCTACGTATCGCCGGCGGCGAAGCGGCTGCTCGGCTTCGAGCCGGAGGAACTCCTCGGCACGAAGCCGATCGACTTTGTCCATCCGCACGACGCCGCAGCCTTCGCGCACCTGCTCCATCAGGTGGGGTGCGGACAGATCGAACAAGCGGTCAGCCAGCAGCGGTACCGCCGCAAGGACGGCTCGTGGGTCTGGGTCGAGGTCTCGTTCAACCGGACCTACGACCCGGCGCTGGGGGCGCCGGACGGCTACGTCGCCGTCATCCGCGACATCGCCCTGCGCAAGGAAGCCGAGCGGCAGATGGCTCATATGGCGCGTCACGATCCGCTCACGGGCCTGCCGAACCGGCTCCACTTCCGCGAGCAGCTTGCGTGTGCGATCGCGCGGACCCAGCGGGGCGGCGACGGCTTCGCGCTGTTCTGCCTCGATCTGGATCGGTTCAAGCCGGTCAACGATACCCTGGGGCATCAGGCCGGCGACAGCCTGCTGTGCGCGGTGGCGCAGCGGCTGAAGGGGTCCTTCGCGCCGAGGATCTGGTGGCGCGCCTGGGAGGCGACGAGTTCGTCATCATCCAGACCGGAAAGGGCTGCGCCGAGGGAGCGGTCGCGCTGGCCGAGCGCCTGCTGGCGACGTTCGCGACGCCGGTCGATCTCGACGGCTATCCGGCGAGCATCGGCCTCAGCATCGGGATCGCCCGCGCGCCGGACGATGGGCTCGACGCCGACCGCCTGTTCTCGTGCGCCGACCAGGCGCTCTACCGCGCCAAGGCCGCCAACCGAGGCGGCTATTACCTGTACGGGGCCGACGCGGCTGGGCCCGCCTGTGCGCACGACGGCCAGGCGCACAATCCGACGACCGACCCCGCGCGCCCGGATCGGTCCGAGCAGGGGCTGCTGGGCGCGCTCTTCAGCGGCCTGCTCGAGAACAGCACCGACTCCGTGACGCTCGTCGATCCGGATGGCCACATCCTGTTCATGAGCGCCGGCGGCCGGACCGTGATGGAGATCGAGGACATCGAGCCGCTTCTCGGACGATCCTGGCTCGACTTCTGGCACGGGGCGGATCGCGAAGCGGCTTGGACCGCCCTCGCGACCGTGAGGGCCGGGGACGGCGCCAGCTTCCGCGGCTTCTGCCCGACGCCCTCGGGACAGCCGAAATGGTGGGCGGTCAACCTCAGCCCGCTCCCGGGCGGCCGGTCCGGCCCGGAGCGCATCCTGGCGGTATCCCGGGACATCACAGCCCAGGTCGCGCTGGAGGCCGATCTGCAAACGACGCTGCGGCGCTATCAGGCGCTGATCGAAGCCACGGGCGCCATGGTCTGGCGCGCGGACGCGGTCGGCAGCATCATCGAGATCTCCGGCTGGGCGGCCTATACGGGACAGGCGGCGGACGCCCATCTCGGGCAGGGCTGGCTGGACGCCGTGCATCCGGAGGATTGGGAGAAGGTCGCCGCGGCCTGGCAGGCCACCAGGGCCACCGGGCAGGCCGGCCGTGTGACGTACCGGATCCGTCATGTGCAGGACCCGTATCGCTGGGTTCTGGGCCGGACCGTCCCGTTGACGGACGAGGCGGGTCAGGTCCGGGAGTGGGTCGGCACGATCACCGACATCCACGAGCAGCATGAGGCCGCCGAGACCATCCGGGTTCAGGAGGAGCGGTACCGCCTGGCCGTGCGCGCCACGCAGGACGGCATCTGGGACTGGGACGTGGCGTCGGACGACGTCGCCTGGATCAAGTCGACCGGCGAAGTGCGCAACTACACGAATGACGCGAGCAAACCGTCGCGGTCGCGCTGGGGGGCTCAGAATCTATCCCGAGGACCGGGCGCGCGTGCTCGCCAGCTTTGCCGCCGCCGTCGACGGCACGGACGATCGGTGGCAAGCCGAGTACCGCTACCGCGGCGACGACGGGGTCTACACGGAGGTGATCGACCAGGCCTTCGTCGTCCGCGACGGGTGGGGGCGGCCCATCCGGATGGTCGGTGCGGTGCGCGATGTGACCGAGCAGCGGCAGGCGTCCTCCGCGCTGCGGACCAGCGAGGAGCGCCTGCGTCTCGCCCTGCGCGCCGGCCAGATGGTGGCGTGGGAGCACAACCTCACGACGGGCCGGAGCACCCGATCCGAGAACGCCCCGCAGATCCTCGGTCTGCCGGCCGAGTGGCAGGCGGAGTTCCTCGATCTCGTCCACCCGGACGACCGGGCTCCCATGGCGGAGTTCCTCCGGTCGGACGAAGCGCGCGCGGAGCACGAGTTCCGGTACGTCTCACCCACCGGACGCACGCAGTGGCTGTGTTCGTCGGTCGAGCGGGTCGATGCGGATCGGATCGTGGGGATCACCTTCGACATCACGGAACGCAAGCTCGCGCAGGAGAAGCTGTGGCGGACGGCCAACCTCGATGCGCTCACGGGTCTGCCGAACCGGCAATTGTTCCGCGGGCGGATGGAGGCGGCGCTCTCGGAGGCGGAGCGCGACGGGACCTGCGTGAGCCTGCTGCTGATCGACCTCGACCATCTGAGGGATCTGAACGACACCCTCGGCCACGACGTCGGCGACGCCGTGATCTGCGAGGTCGCCGATCGCCTGCGGGACGGCCTGCGGCCCTGCGATACCCTCGCGCGGCTCACGGGGGACGAGTTCGCCCTCATCCTTGTCGAGCCGCTGCGGTTGCCCAACGCCGTTCAGCACGCGGAAACGCTGATCGAGCGCCTGCGCCGGCCGTTGCGGATCCGGGACCATACGCTGACCTGCAAGGCCAGCATCGGCGTGGCGGCCTACCCGGATCACCACGCCGATTGGCGCGAGCTTCTCAAGGATGCCGACCTCGCGCTGACCCAGGCCAAGGCGCGGGGCCGCGACCGCGTCGTCGCGTTCTCGGCCGCGATGCGCGTGGACGGCCTGCGCCGGCTGAAGGTCGCCGCCGAGGTGCGCGCCGCTCTCGCGGCAGGGCGGATCGTGCCGTATTACCAGCCGAAGGTCTGCTTCACGACGGGCCAGATCGTCGGCTTCGAGGCGTTGGCACGCTGGCGGCATCCCAAGAGAGGTTGCTGACGCCGGGCTACTTCGGTTCGGCCTTCGAGGACCCGGAGCTGTCCACCGCGATCGGCGACACGATTCTCGAAACCGCGGCCGCCGACATGCGGGCGTGGACCGAACGCGGCCTCACCTTCGGGCGGGTCGCGGTGAACTTCGCTGCGGCCGAGTTCCGCAAGCCCGATCTGGCCGGCATCATCCTCGACGTCCTGGGCCGCTTCGGGGTCCCGGCAACACAGTTCGAGGTCGAGGTCACCGAGACGGTGTTCCTCGGTCACGGCGCGGAATCCGTCCCCGCGACGCTCGCACGCCTGCACGCCAGCGGCATCAGCATCGCGCTCGACGATTTCGGAACCGGTTTCGCCTCGCTCACGCATCTGAAGCAGTTCCCGGTCGACCACATCAAGGTGGACCGGAGCTTCGTGCGCGACCTGGAACAGGACCCGGACAACGCGGCGATCGTCGCGGCCGTGATCGGCCTCGGCCGGAACCTCGGGATGACGGTCACGGCGGAAGGTGTGGAGACGGTGGAGCAGGCGCAGCACCTGGCGGCGATGGGCTGCAACTACGCGCAGGGCTACCTCTATGCCGAGCCGATGGCCGGCGCGCGCGTGCCGGGGCTGCTGAAGACCTGGGACCCCGACGCTATCGTCGGTCAGCAAGTCTCGGCACGCTCCGCATGAGGGCTCATCCATGCTGCTGAAATCAACTATATGAAACCCCAAGTCCTTATTCGTCTCTTGTATGGGCGCCGCACTGACGCGGACTGAGGATTCACGGTCCGCGTGATGTGTGCGAGTCGGGGTTATGGCTCAGACCGTCTGCGTGCTCCTCGACGCCGCCCGTTCACGGCTGACCGAGATCGCCGAGGATCGATCCCGTTCCCTCAAACACATCCTGTGGGCCCGAAACGTTCTGCTCTCGGCCGAACGTCTGAACGTGCAAGACGTGGCCCGGCGCGGGCGTTAATCGGCCCGCAGTCTGGCGATGGCAGTACCGCTACGGTGAGGACGGCGCCGAGGGCCCGCTACGCGACAAGACCCGTTTGTCCGGCATCCCGCCACATTCCACGCGGACGGTGGCGGAGGTGCTCGCGCCGACCTGTTCGGAAGCCGCCCGACGAGTTGACCCAGTGGACCGGGCGCGCCGTCGCCGCGCGGATCGGGATCTCGCTCCGCTCCGTCCAGCGGATCTGGCAGGTACACCGCCTGCAACCGCATCGGGTCCGCACCTTCAGGCGCTCGCACGACCTAGCCTTCGTGCAAGGGTCGAGGATGGGGTGGGTCTTTAATTTGGACCCGGCTGCCCATGCCGTCGTGCTTTCCATCGACGAAAGGAGCCAGATCCAGGCTCTGGAACGAGCCCGCCCCGACTAGACCCTCGGACTATGACATCCCGCAGCCCAGACCCACGACTACACCCGCCACAGCACCATGACCCTGTTCGTGGCCCTCAACGTCTCGGAGGGCACTGTGCTTAGTCGCTGCATGCGGTGTAACCGCCACGGCGAGTTCATTCGCTTCGTCAACGCCGTCGAGGCGGCCGTGCCGACAGGCAAGCTCGTCCATGTGTTCCTGGACAACTACGCTGCTTACACGCACCCGAAGGTTTGTGCCTGGCTACTCCGCCATCCGCGATGGGGCTTCCACTTCACCCCGACCTCGGCCTCATGGGCCAACGCCGTCGAGGGCTTCTTCTCCGCCCTGACGTCGCCGCCTGCGACGCGGGACCTTCACCTGCATCGCCTTATCCATTGAGGGTCTCGGCTGAGTCGAAAATGGACGATCGCAAGACGCGGATCAGCCGCCCGAGCGATCGTCCTCTTCGTTCGTTCAGGCCAGGGTACGGACCTTTGGCTCGCGATCCCAGTAACGCTTCTTTGCCGCCGCGACGAAGCCGCCGAGGTCGGTCACGCCCTCGTCCACCTCCACGCCCGCCTTGTCGAGCAGCGGCTTGGCGGCGGCGTTGTGGCCGATCGCCTTCAGGTGCCCGAACGCATCCATAACCCACTGCACCGCGGCCGCCTCCTTCACGAGCTTCCCCGCGGCCTTCTCGGACAGGATCACCGCGCAGCCATCGACCGTTACCGAGGGTTGGCCGAACAGTTGCGCGTCGGCGGCGATGGCCGATCCGTCCGACAGCGGCACCTTGCCGACCTTCGGAGCGATCGTCATCGCATGGCCACCCGCCGCTTTGATCGCCTTCTTGAGCGATTGCAGCTCGCCCGCATCCGTACCGTCAGCGATCAGGATGCCGATGGTGCGCCCTTCCAGGGTGTGCCGCTCTGACGGGCCGCGGATGATGCGCAGGGCCGGCGACGGTGCCATGTCCAGAACCGGCGCGGCGGTCGGCGAGGCGGGGGCAGGTCCATCGCCAGCCCGTCGGCAACGCGGGTCGCCAGATCCTCATCGACGTTGCGCAGGTTGGCGAGCATCGTCACCCTAATATGCTCCAGGCTGACCTTGGACAGTTCGAAAACCAGCGCGGAGGCGATATGCGCCTGTTCGGCCGGATCCATCGAGCGGAAGAAAAGCCGCGCCTGGCTATAGTGGTCGGCAAAGCTCTCCGGCCGAACGCGCAACTTCTGCCCCTCTTCCTCCGAGGGGAAGGTCACGTAGCCCTTGGAAGCGTCCTCGCGGGCACCACCTGGCTCGCCCGCGCGGGAGAGACTGTTCGGCTCGTAGTTGGCGCGGCCCTTCGGCACGGCCATCTGCATGTGGCCGTCCCGCTGCTGGTTCATGAACGGACAGCCGGCTGCCGCTGCTCGCCCCTTCGCGGCGTTGATTGGGAGCTGGTGGAAGTTGACCGATCCCAGGCGCGACAGCTGCGTGTCCGTGTAGCTGAACAGCCGGCCCTGGAGCAGCGGATCGTTCGAGAAGCCGATGCCCGGCACGACGTGGCTCGGCACGAAGGCCGCCTGTTCGGTCTCCGCGAAGTAGTTGTCGGGGTAGCGATCAAGCACCATGCGCCCGACGATCCTGACCGGCAGCACCTCCTCGGGGATGATCTTGGTCGCATCGAGGACGTCGTAGGGTTGGCTGTTGGCGAAGGCCTCGTCGAACAGCTGCACGCCGAGTTCCCAGGTCGGGTAGTCGCCGCGCCCGATCCGTTCGAACAGGTCGCGACGCTGGAAGTCCGGATCGGCTCCGGCGATCTTCACGGTCTCGTCCCAGATCGTCGAGGCGAGGCCGGCCTTGGGCTTCCAGTGGAACTTGACGAAGGTGCTCTTCCCCTTCTTGTCGATGAACCGAAAGGTGTGGACGCCGAAGCCCTCCATGTTGGCGAAGGTCCGCGGCAGCGTGCGGTCCGACATGGCCCACATGATCATGTGGGTCGATTCGGGCATGAGGCTGATGAAGTCCCAGAAGGTGTCGTGGGCGGTGGCCGCCTGCGGGTAGCCCCGGTCGGCCTCCATCTTGGCGGCGTGGATCAGGTCCGGGAACTTGATCGCATCCTGGATGAAGAACACCGGGATGTTGTTGCCGACGAGATCCCAGTTGCCCTCGCGCGTATAGAACTTGACCGCGAAGCCGCGCACGTCGCGGGGCGTGTCGATCGAGCCCGCGCCGCCCGCAACCGTCGAGAAGCGCACGAACACCTCGGTGCGCTGGCCCTTCTTCTTGAACAGATCGGCGACGGTGACGTCGGCGAGGCTGTCCGTGCACTCGAAGTAGCCGTGCGCGGCGGACCCGCGCGCGTGGACGATCCGCTCCGGGATGCGCTCGTGATCGAAGTGGTTGATCTTCTCGCGGTAGACCTCGTCCTCGAGCAGGACGGGGCCGCGGAGCCCGGCCTTGAGCTGGTTCTGGTTATCGGAGATCGGCGTGCCGTGGTTGGTCGTCAGCACGGGGTGGTCGGCGTCGGCGGCCAGATGTGTCTCGCCACCGTGGCCGGCGTTGAGTGAGGACAGTTCGGTCATGGCATTGCTCCTTGGCTGAAGGCCAACCGGAAGCGGAGCCGTAAGTTTCCCGCGACGTGGGATAGCCGCGATGCGGCGATCAAGGTGAGGTCACGCTCGCTCTAACGAGCTGGCCGCGATGCCCGAAGCATGTCCGTTTCGCCACAGCTATTGCCCAGAAGCGGACCGGCGGCTTTCGGCCAGCTCCGGTCGCGTTGGCGGGCGTCTTTGAACGGCCGGATTGGGTGGTTTGCGGCCTGTCCGCTTCGGGGCGGCAATGCATGGAAGCGGACGTTGGCTTCGTGCCCGCTCACGACACTTCTCGGACCCTCGTAAGGTCCGCTTTTGGCCGCCCCAAATGGGTCAGAGCCCAAGCACCGACCGACTCGAAGTTCTGATCGAGATCCATATGAGACGGTAAAAGCGTCTTACGGTGGCGGTTCGCGTATACCTATAGATGGCTCTGAGCCATCAATGGACTATTCTGCCACCAGCCGATAGCTTTGGTGACAGGCGACGCAGTTACGCATCGTCTCGCCCAGCATCCCAATCAGTGTCGCAGTGGGTGCGCCGGATCGTGTGGCCTCAGCCAAGTCGTCGAACCCCTTTCGCGTGCCGCCCATCATGGCGCCCCAGGCTGGCGTCTCCTTCGCCTTCAGCCCGACCGGGATGGCCGAAAGCGGCGTGCCTGTGCGCCCGCGCGCGGTGGCCTCATTAGCGATGGTCGCCCTGTCATCTGTGGCCAAGGCGGAAGTAATCGCCTGTGTCGAGGCGAGAAACAGACGCATCTGGCCCAGTATAAAAGCTTGTTCCGTCTCGGTCCGCGCTATCGGTTCGCGCTCGTCCTGCGCCGTGGCTGAATGGGCGGCCGACAGAACCGCCAGCGTCACGAGACCTATAAGACGCATCATGTAATGTCTTTCCCTGCCCCGGAACACCTACGAAAAATAGATACACTTTAGCCGCTAATGATCGCAAGCCGGCTCTTTCAGAGCATGCTCGTTCTCTCTGCGACAGTGTTATGCGAAGCTGAAAGACGCACTGATCGCCATCATGCTGTGCGAACTCCCCGCGAGATAGATGGCGTCCGCGTCTGGGCGTCAAGCCAACTACCGGTCCCCACCGATTTCGTTGAAAAACTCGCGGTCGGCCTGGATCGAGGTTTGATGGGGGCTTGGCTGAGGGCCTCCCCAGCCGATCAGGCTAGGCTCGGCTGCCCCAGCGGGATCAGCTTGGCCAGCTTCCGTAGGTTCTGGGCGGCGGCCGCGAGGTGGAATTCGTCCCGGGCTCCATCCGGCCCCCGCAACCGAAGCCGATCCAGCTTCAGGATTCGCTTGAGGTGGGCAAACAGCATCTCGACCTTCTTGCGCTCCCGCCGCGAGGTACGGCCCGCCTCCGAGGCGCAGATGTCGCGCGCCATCTGCCGGGCGCCCTCGTGGATCGAGCGTGGGATCTTGCGGGCGGATGCGTTGGGGCAGCATCGTGGCTTCAGCGCGCAGGCATCGCAGTCGTGCTTGCTCGCGCGGTAGCGCAGCATCCCGTCTGCGTCGACGAGCGGGGGCGGTGACCTGTAGACCTTCTGACGTTGCCGCAGAAGCTTGCCGGCCGGGCAGGTGTAGGCGTCAGCGCCAGGGTCGTAGGTGAAGGCTGATCGGCTGAAGGTGCCGTCGCGGCGCTCAGACTTGTCGAAGACGGGGATGTGCGGCTCGATGCCCTGCTCGTGGACGAGCCAGCCCAGCATCGCGGCCGATCCATAACCACTGTCGCCGGCGAGCCGTGCCGGGTAGAGGTCGAAGCGCTCGCGCGAGCGCACGATCATGCGCTTGGCGGCTGTGACCTCGGCCTGCCGGATCGCGGTGGTCGGCTCGACGTCCACGATGACCGCGTGGTCGAGGTCGATCAGGTAGTTGGCCGCGTAGGCGAAGTAGGCCAGCCCACCGTCCGCCCCCGTCCAGCGCGCAGCCGGGTCGGCGGGGGAGACGAGCTTGGGCACGACCGGCGTCGCAGCCCCGAACGCGGCGTCGTCGAGCACAGCCAGGTACTCCCGGGCGGCGCGGCTGACGCTCTCGGGTGGCAGGCCGTTCGTACCCTCGACACCCTTCTGCCGGTTGGCATCGGCCTTGATCAGGCTGGCGTCGACCGCGAAGCCCTCGCCGCCCACGAGCCCCTCGGCGATGCAGCGGGCGAGCACGGTCTCGAACAGGCGCCGCAGCAGGTCGCTGTCGCGGAAGCGGCCATGGCGGTTCTTGGAGAAGGTCGAATGGTCCGGCACCCGGCCGTCGAGCCCGAGCCGGCAGAACCAGCGATAAGCGAGGTTGAGGTGGACCTCGTCGCACAGGCGGCGCTCGGAGCGGATGCCGAAGCAGTAGCCGATGAGCAGCATGCGGATCATCAGCTCGGGGTCGACCGAGGGCCGGCCCGTCGAGCTGTAGAACGGCTGCAGGTGCGTGCGCAGGCCCGACAGGTCAACGAAGCGGTCGATGGCGCGCAGCAGATGGTCGGCGGGGACGTGGGTATCGAGCGAGAACTCGTAGAACAGGGCGCCCTGCTCGACTTGCCGAGGTCCCATCATCTGCTTCGGTCTCCGTCTCTCGACAGGAGTGAATCACCTCACGACTACCGCTGCAACACCGAGTTTTTCAACAAAATCGGACGGCAATGCATCGAAGCGGACACAGCAGCCGCCGGCGAAGCCGATCCTGCCAGTGCCGGCCAGCGTGCCCTACACGATCGAGGTAGGGCGCAAAACCGGCTGTAACGCCGAACTGCATCTTGCGACGATGTGCTCGCTGTCGCTGGCGCGGGCGGCGTTCGAAACCCCCGTGGGTCGAGGGTCCCATACACGAGGTCACAGCGCGAGACCCGGCGCGCGTCGTTGCGAGGCGGGAGCGACGGCCGCGCGGGCCGTCCCGGACCTCTCAGATGCCCTGTGACACAGCTTGACCCGCTTCGCGCCTGCTGAATGCCAAGCCGATCTCATCGCTGCCGGCTCGAAACAAATTGATCGGAGCCGCTGTGGGACGGAGATGCTCGAGAAGCGGCGTCGCGCAGGCCGTGCCGGAACATCATTGCTGGGCGGCGCGGCGCGTGGCGGCTTGAGACCGAAGCCGAATGATCCAACGCATGGGCGTGTTGCTGTTCGCTCCCTGCGTTTCTGTGAAGCCATCAGGGCCGGCCTGCCGTATCGACGACTGCCACCCCAGGCTCCGTCCAGTCACGCCAGATCGCGTAGAGCGCCGCCATCACGACCGGCCCAACGAAAAGGCCGACCAGCCCGAAGGTCTCGAGACCGCCGAGGATCCCGATCATGGTCCAGACCAGTGGCATCCGCGCGGCCCCACCGATGAGGGCTGGCTGGACGACGTTGTCGCCAGCCAGCATGACGGCGGCTCCCCACCCGAAGAGGCTGGCCGCATCGAACCATGCGTCACGCTGGATCACCAGCACCAGCGCCGCGGCCGTGAAGGCAATCCAGGCGCCGAAGGGCAACATCGCGAACGCGACGGTCAGAAGCGTGAAAAGCCCAGCCTGAGGCAGCCCGACGACCCAGTAGCCAAAGCCGATCAACAATCCCTCCCCGATGGCGACC
The DNA here is from genome assembly GCA_050632685.1 of Methylobacterium phyllosphaerae. Lineage (GTDB taxonomy): Bacteria > Pseudomonadota > Alphaproteobacteria > Rhizobiales > Beijerinckiaceae > Methylobacterium > Methylobacterium phyllosphaerae_A. Next base: position 2,241,389 of record JBOEFT010000001.1, on the reverse strand, counting down.
AACACCGTTCCGTTCACGACGCCCCTGATCGCAAAGGCCAATCTCTCGAACAGCCGCTCGCCCGGATTTCCAAGCCACGCTTCAGACAGGCAGAGCACGCGCGTTCCGGCCTTCCCTTCGTCCCGGAGGAGCGCGAAGAGAGTGAGGAAGGTCACAAACGCCAGGAGCGCGCGATAGGCGATCTCTCCTCCGAAGCTGCGCATCCAAGCCGCCCAGGCTTCGAAGTTCATCTCTGCGACGAGCGCCTGTAATCCTGCTGGGTCGCTGACGTGGGACCGCCACCAGCGATCCACGTGCTCGCCGAGGATAGGAAGGCGCGTCAGCCATTCCGGCATCTCGATGCCTTTCTGCTGGACGCGATCGATCCATCCGAGAACGGCCTGTCCTTCCCGGCCGATCTCGGCGGCGGCCAGCAACAAGGGCGTCATCAGCACGGCTGCGCTCAATAGGGTGACCAGAGCGGGGGCGAGCCAACCGCGGGGTGTCCCGGCTCGCCGCGCCTTCCTATAGAGGGCCAGATCGCAACGGCGATGATGACGGCCCAGACCACCGCGGCCAGATATGAGCGTGCCGTCCAGAGCGCGATAAGGAGCACAGCTGCCGCGAGGCATGCCCTGCGCCTGCGGCGAGCAGGGTCCCACCTCAAGGGAGGTTCGACCGGATGCGTCGGTGCCTGGACGTCCAAGGGTTCTGCCCTCCGCCTTTCGCTACATCGGGGAGGACGTAGAGGCGCCTATCCGGTATCACCCTTAGGATTGACCCAGCGGCCGAGCCGGTGATGAGAGGGCTCATTGATAGCCATCAGGGTTGGAGCTTGACGTTGCGTCATCGGTTGCAGGCTCGGATCAATCAAACTCCTCGACCGAGCGTCACGGTTTTTTACTAAGAGTCAGGGACAAAACCGTTTGGCCTGAGCTTGGCAGATGAGGGCGCAGGCGAGTGTGGTGAAGGCGAGATGGATGTCGGCGCGACGCTCGTAGCGGATGGTGAGCCGGCGGAAGCGGGCGAGCCAGGCCAGCGTGCGCTCCACAATCCAGCGATAGCGCCCCAGCCGTTGACTGCTCTCGATGCCACGCCGGGCAATCCGAGGCGTGATGCTGCGGGCTCGGCACTCGCGCCGGCAGCGGCGATGGTCGTAGCCCTTGTCCGCATGCAGCTTGTCGGGTCTGCGCCGCGGGCGACCGCGCTGGCCAGTGCGCACGCCCGGCACCGCATCGAGCGTGGCGGCCAGCATGCAGCTGTCGTGGCAGTTGGCCCCCGTGAGCGTCAGGCCGAGTGGCGTACCCCTGGCGTCCACGACGAGGTGGCGCTTCGTGCCCGGCTTGCCCCGGTCGGTCGGGTTCGGCCCCGTTGCGGCGCCCCCTTTTGGCCGGCAGGCTGGCGCTGTCGAGGGCGGCCCGCGACCAGTCGAGCGCATCGGCGTCCTGAAGCCGCGGCAGCATCGCGCGGTGGAGCGCGGCCCAGACGCCGGCCGCCTGCCATGTCCCCAGCCGCCGCCAGCTCGTCTTGCCGCTGCAGCCGATCACCGCGCGCGGCAAGTGCTTCCACTGCATGCCGGTCCGCAGCACCAGGATGATGCCCGCCAGCGCCGCCCGGTCCGAGGCCAGCGGGCGACCGCCTTTCGGCTTCTCACGCTCAGGCGGCAGAAGCGGCTCGATCATTGCCCATAGGTCATCAGGGACAAGGGTATCCATGCCCTTCCAACTCGCTCACACAGGTTTTGTCCCGCGCTCTAAGGACCACTGCGATCAGCCCGTGTGATCGCGTTCGTGACCCTCGAATGGGTCGACCGGTTCAACACTTGGTGCTTGCTCGAACCCATCGGCCATGTGCCTCCTGCCGGGCCGAAGCGCGCCACGTCACTCAGGTCGAGGCGCGAACCTCGGCCGCCTGACCCGAACCGAATGGCCCCCGGGAAACGCGAGGCGGTTCAGCGTCGCGCACGCGTGGTCGGTGCCGTTCTTGGCCCGAGCAGGCGCTCATCGGATCTCGTGCTGCCGGAGCCAAGCTCGGAGGGTCTGGGTGTTGACCGCGCCGGCGCGCCGGGCGAGCTCGTCGCCCCTCCAGAACAGTATCATCGTCGGAATGCTGCGGATGCCGTATCGCGCCGCCAACCCCTGCTCCGCCTCGGTATCGACCTTCAGGAACCGGAATTCGGGCTCAAGCTCGCTGGCGAGCTGCTCGAACACAGGAGCCATGGCTTTGCAGGGACCGCACCATTCGGCCCAGAAATCGACCACGACCGGAATGTCGTTCCTTTGGATATGCTGGTCGAAATGGGCGGCGCCGACCGAAACAGGATGACCCGTGAACAGCGCCAGCTTGCACCGCCCGCATCGCGCCGCCTTGGCCGACTTGGAGAGGGGGACGCGGTTGATGCTCGCACAGTGCGGACAGACGATGTGACGTCCCATCTCGCTCATCGGTTGCTGTCCCCGGCCCAACCATCGTCCCGTCGACGGGACGCATTTCATCGTGAACGGTCTATCGAAGCATCGGCCGACCTCTGGAGCCGTACCCGACCACTTCGGGTTTGGTCACGGCTCGAAGCCCATGTTCTGAAGCGCGCGATAACGATGAACCGGCGCCCACTTCGTCGGAATGCGCTCCGGAATCACGCGCTTCGCTTGGTCAACGTGGCAGCGCTCCCGCAAGCGGCCGGACAACACCTGTCGGTCTAAGCCGGTTGAGCCATCGCGGGGCTTGGTCGATCATTGCGGTGTTCGCGGAGTCTGAAGGCGAGCACCAGCATGGCGATGCCCAAGACAAAGGCGTAGATCCCGATCCACCACGTCAGCACCACGGCACCCGCGAGCGGAGCCAAAACGAGAATGATGCCGAAGGCGATCGATGCCACTCCGCCGAGCGCCAGCCACCACCGTCCATGGTCCCGCTTGAGGCGGACCGCCGCCGCCAGCATGGCACCTCCCGAGATGATGGACCACGCCGCCGTCATCGCCACGAACACCAGGGCGGTGATGCCGGGCCACGTGGCAGCCAGCACCCCGGTGAGGATGTTGACGACGCCTCCGAAGAAGAGGGCGCCCCAGCGCCTCCTGTGCCGCGCCGCCCTCAGCGACGCGACGATGGCGAAGACGCCGTCCACCAGCATATAGGCGGCGAAGAGCAGGATCAGCGAGATCAGGGTCGAGACTGGCATCGCGAGCGCCAGGATGGCGAACGCGATTGCCAGCACGCCCCGAAGGACCACCACCCACCAGTTCTGGGCCAGCGCGTGGTTCAAGGCATCGATTTCGCCCGAAGTCCAACCGAGGCCTGCGGGTTGTGAGCTTGCACCGGCCATTTGCGTCCTCCTCGTTCGGCGTGTGCGGGACGGACCAGCCTCTGGTCCGGTCTGTCAGTGCGGCAGGGTCTGTTCGGGCGTCTTGTCCTGCTGGGTCTTGTCCTGCTGGCTTGTCTCGGCGCCGTTCTGACTGAGGGAGCCTGGGGATGCGGCGGCCTGATCGGCCCCGGCACCCCGCACCTGCACGCGGCGCGACCGTTGCTGAGCCTCGGTCTTCGGGAGCGTGATCGTGAGCACCCCATTCTCGACGCGCGCCTCGACCTGCTCGGGATCGATGCGGAACGGCAGCGCGAGCGCACGCTGGAACGTGCCGAAGACGCGCTCACTCACGTGAACGTTCTGTCGATCGTCCTGATGCTCGGTCTCCTTGACGGCGCGAACGATCAAGGTGTCGTCATCGATCACCACCTCGACATCCGCCTCACGAGCGCCGGGCACCTCGACGGTGATGCGCACCGCACGCTCCGTCTCGGCTATATTGATGTCCGGCACGAGGATCGTGGCACTGGACTGGTTGGCGGCCCCTGCGGCCCCACCGCTTGCTCCCGATGCGTCCTCAAGCAGGCGGTTCATGTCGTGGTAGAGGGCGAGAAACGGCGTCAACAGCGGGTTCGGCATGCCGCGCCTGATCGAACCGCCCGAACGCGGAAAGGCGACGAGTCCTCGGGACATGGCGTGGATCCTCCGTGGCGGATGGGTCGCCTTCGGCCCGGTGTGCGTCCGCTGCCGAGGCTGCGCGATCTCATCGGACTAGCCGATCATGCGCACCGCAGCCCTGACGCCTATCAGTTTGCCTCGATGTTCGACTCCGCGCCGCGCAGTCCCTCCGCAACCTGCAGACGGGCGGCCGCAGCGACGCCCCTCAGATCTCGATACAGATCTTGCCAAAATGGCGGTTGCTCTCCTGATGGCGGAAGGCCTCGACGAGATGGTCGAGCAGGTAGCGGCTGTCGACCACCGGCCGCAGCCCGCAGGCCTCGATCCCGCGGACCATCTCGATCTGGTGGCGGCGGCTGCCGACCAGCACTCCCTGCAGGCGGATCTGCCGCAGGAGCGCCGGCACGAGCGGCAGCTCGGCCGCCATCCCCGACAGGATGCCGATCACCGAGATGTGGCCGGCGACCCGCACGGCGACCATGGATTGCTCCAGCGTCGCCGGCCCGCCGACATCGAGGACGTGGTCGACGCCGCGTCCGTCCGTCAGCCGGCGGGCGGTCTCGCCCCAGGCCGGATCGGCGCGATAGTTGATGACGTGGTCGGCGCCGAGCTCTCGCAGGCGCTCCAGCTTCGCGTCACTGGACGAGGTGGCGATCACCGTGGCCCCCGCCGCCTTGGCGAATTGCAGCCCGAACAGCGACGTGCCGCCCGTGCCCTGCACCAGCACGACATCGCCGCTCTTCAGGCCGGCATCGGCGTGGAGCGCCCGCCACGCGGTGAGGGCGGCCGTGGTCAGCGTCGCTGCCTCGGTGTGGTCCCAGCCTCGGGGGGCGTGGGTGAAGGCCGTCGCAGGCGTCGTGACCCGCTCCCGCGCGTAGCCGTCGACCCCGTCGCCCGGCACGGTGGCGAAGCCCACGACCTGCGGCGTTCCCTCCAGCCAAGTCGGGAAGAACGTGCTGACAACCCGGTCGCCCACGGCGAACTCAGAGGGGCCAGGCCCCACGGCCTCGACCTCGCCGGCGCCGTCGGACATCGGGATGCGCGGCTCGCTCGGCCCCCATATACCGCTGACCACGGCGTAGTCGTGATAGTTGAGAGAGCTCGCCCGCAGGCGGACCGTGATCTCGGCGGGACCCGCCTCCGGCACGGGACGCTCGCCGAAGGTCACCTTCTCGAAGCCGCCGCCCGGCTGGACGACGACGGCCCGGGCTGTCGATCCGGTCATGATACACCTGCCTTCTGACGTCCGTGATGCCACCCGTTTCGGGCATCGAAGCCGCCGGCCCGTCGTCCTCAGCCGGGGGACCGGGTCCGATGCGGACCCGGCGCCCGGGGGCGTCAGCCGCGTCGAGAGACTGCGCCCGCCCGGCCGGCCCGCCATGACGGCGATCAGCAAACGGCACGATTCCGTCAGCCCCGCAGGGCTGCCGCGAAGTCGGCGATGTCCAATTCGAGTTCGTCGCTCAATCGGATCTGCAGGACAGGCGAGACAAGATCGAGGAGCGCACGGCCCGTCGAGGCCCTGGAACCTGGGCGGATCACGAGCGTGAGTCGCGATCCGCCGCTGTCCAAGGCGTCGATCATGAAATCCCGGTCGAAGGAGCGATCGGAACTCGCGACCCACAGCCGGAAGCGATGCGGGCGGGTGAATTCGATCACCTCCGACTCGAGGATGGCATCGGCGCCAAGCAGAAGCCGGCGCTCGCGCAGGCGCGACCCCACGCCCAATGCACCCTCCGTCACGAGTTCCGCGCTCTCTACGGACCGCAAGATGAGAGGCCACTCCACCGCGTTCGAGATCAGGCTGAATACCTTCGCGGGTGAAGCAACCAGTGTCCTGCTCGCTTGGATCTGCATGGTTCACCCCAGGAGAGCGTGATGCGGCAGTGCCCCGCCAAGGCCGGACTCGTCGCCTGGAACGGTGAGACGGATCGTCTGTCGTGCCCATGACGGGCGTCAGAAAATGGACACGGGCGGGCCTCGGGACCCGCGATTGCGCGGGGACTGACGCCCGTCAGGGCGGTCCCGGCAAGAGCCTGCTCAGGTAGCGGAGCCCTGCCTCGCACAGCCTGGAGCCGCCGAGGTCCGAGCCGCTGAGGCTATGGCGAGATGATGCACATCGACATCCCCGGATTGCAGGAGTTCAAGGCGCTGGCGACGGCGCGAGGCGGCGTGTTCGTGTCGCTCTACCTGCCGACTTCGCCCCTGCACCCGGATGCCAACCGCATCGCATTCAAGGATCTCGCCAAGGATGCCATTTCGCAGTTGCGCGAAGCCGCCGCCTCGGAACGCATCATCGATGATCTCGAACGACAGTTCGGCGTTCTATCGGGCAAAATCCAGAAGAGCCTCGATGATAACAAGTACCGGCTCAGCGGCGCGAATCCGCTCGCATCGGTGGAGGAGTTCTGGAAATCGCAAGCGCACGGTCTTGGAGTGCTCACTCGGCCAGAAACGAAGTCCATGCATACGTACCGCTTGCCGATCCGGCCGAAGCCCCTCGCCGAGGTCGCCGACCGGTTCCACCTCGCTCCGCTGATCCGGACGATGACGTCGCCGCTGGAGATTCTCGTTCTCGCGATTTCGGAAGGCGGGGCGCGGCTTCTCGACGTGGTCGTGAACATGCCGCCTGCGCGGGTCCCTCTTGCCCACCTCTCCGAGGATCCTGCGGAGACCCTTGGCCGGCCCTCGCTCCACGTGCGGGCCCCGCGCCGCCGCCTTCAGAACCTCGAGGGCGAGAAGATTCTGGAAGCGCAGTATGCGCGACAGGTGGACCGTTCGGTTGGGGACGCGCTTGCGGGTCGCTCGACGCCGATGGTCCTGGCCGCGGCGGAGCCCATGCGCAGCATCTTCCGCAACGTGAACACGTATCCGCATCTCATCGCGGAGTGCATCGCGGGCAACCCGGACCACCGCAGCGACGCGCAGCTCGGCGACGCTGCACTCCCCATCCTCGATCGCCTCTACCGGGCCGAAGTGAAAGGCATCCTCGCCCTCTACGACGAGTTGAAGCCCTATCGGGCCACCAGCGACGTCTCGCATGCGGCTCATGCCGCGACAGCCGCAGCTGTCGACCGGCTCGTCGTCGATCTCGATCGCGTGATCCCGGGCCTCGTCAGCGATATCGACGGCAGCGTGACGTACTCCACATCCGACGACGCCGAAACCTATTCGGTTCTCGATGAAGTGGCCCGACGTGCCCTCTGCACCGACGCCCGGGTCGTGTGCGCGCGGAGCGAGGAGATGCCGGCCGGGCACGCCCTGGCGGCGATCCTGCGTTACGCTTTCTGAGGCGCCAGGACACCGTGTGCCCGGCGCGCTTCACGCCTGCGAACCGCCTAAGAGCCTCTAACAAAACCGGGTTTGGTGCGTTGGGTGGAGATGGCGAGACCACTCCTTCCCGATGGCCTATGGGCCGAGATCGCACCGCTGCTGCCGCCTGAACGGGCCAAGCCGAAAGGCGGTCGGCCTCGAACCTCCGACCGCGCGGCACTGACGGGGATCCTGTTCGTGCTTCGCTCAGGCACGCCCTGGGAGTTGCTGCCCCGGGAGATGGGCTGTGGCTCGGGGATGACCTGCTGGCGGCGCTTGCGGGATTGGCAGAGGGCCGGAGTGTGGGACCGTGTGCAGCACGCGCTGCTCGACCGGCTCGGCCGCCAGAACGGGATCGACTTCAGTCGAGCTTCCCTCGACAGCGCCTCGATCGCCGCAAAAAGGGGCCCGGCGACGGGCCCGAACCCGACCGACCGGGGCAAGCCGGGCACGAGGCGCCACGTCCTCACCGGCGCGAAGGGCATCCCCCTCGCGCTGAAGCTGACGGGTGCGAACGTGCACGACAGCCGGATGTTGGAGGCGGTCGTGGATGCCGTCCCGCCGATCCGCTCATGCTGGGGGCCGCCGCGCAAACGTCCCTCGAAGCTGCACGCCGACAAGGCCTACGACCACCGCCGCTGTCGTCAGGCGCTGACCCGCCGCCGCATCCAGCCCCGCATCGCCCGGCGCGGGATCGAGAGCAGCCAGCGGCTGGGACGTCGCCGGTGGGTCGTCGAGCGCACCTTGGCCTGGTTCGCCCAGTTCCGTCGCCTCGCCATACGCTACGAGCGACGGGCCGACATCCATCTCGCCTTCTCCACGCTGGCGGCCGCCCTTATCGTTTGGCGCTTCATCGAACGATGGTTTTGTTAGGCACTCTAAAGGTCGTCCGACGCTGACGGACATCAGGGCCTGCGGTGGCGCCGTGCCTATGTTCGGAGCCCGAGCGGGTAGTCCGCCGCGGGCGGAGGGCTTCCGGATCGCGCAACACGGGTGGCCTGGCCATGTCGGCCGGAACGCGTCCGAAGGAGGCACTCCATGGAAGACACGGCGACCCTCTCGCGAACGCGCGGCCCGGCGCAATCCACGGATACGGACGCGCTGTTCCAGCCCTACCGGCTGGGTCCGCTCGAACTTCCGCATCGCATCGTCATGGCCCCCTCACGCGTTCGCGCGCGCGATTGCCGGGTGCCGTGCCGGGCGCCCTTGCGGCCTGCTACTACGCGCAGCGCGCGTCCGCGGCGCTCATCGTGGGCGAGGCGACACAGATCTCGATGCAGGGGCAGGGTTACGCCTGGACGCCCGGCATCCACAGCGGCGAGCAGGTTGAGGCGTGGCGCCGCGTCACCGGAGCCGTGCACGGGTCCGGCGGTCGCATCGTCTGCCAGTTGTGGCATGTCGGGCGGATCTCGCATCCGGCCCTGCAGCCCGACAACATGCTGCCCGTCGCCCCATCCGCCATCACTCCGCAGGGCAAGGCCTTCATCGAGAACGAGCGGGGTGAAGGGGCGCTCGTCCCCTTCGTCCGACCGCGTGCCCTGATCCTCGAAGAGATGCCCTATATCGTGGCGCAGTACGAGCGCGCGGCGAGGAACGCCCTGTCCGCGGACTTCGACGGGATCGAGATCCATGCCGCGAACGGCTATCTGCTCGACCAGTTCATAGAGAGCAGCACGAACCGTCGTTCCGACACGTATGGCGGTTCCGTGGAGAACAGGACGCGACTGCTTCTGGAGGTTGCCGAGGCCCTCTCTCGGATCTGGGGACCCGACCGTATCGGCGTCCGGATCTCGCCCCTCGGCACGATGAACGACATCAGCGACGACGACCCGGAGACCACCTTTGTCTATCTCGTCGAGCGGCTTGCCGAATTCGGCTTCGCCTATCTCCACTTGGTCAATCCGGCCACGGCGCGGATGCAGGACGGGGCGCCTCCCGATCAGCGGTCTCTCGCCCTCGTCAAACTGATCCGCGAGCGGTTCCGGGGGACGCTGATCGCCGCCGGAGGGTTTGACGCCGAGACCGCTGCGCAATGGATCCGCGCGGGAAGGGCCGACCTCATCGCGTTCGGCCGCAAGTTCATCGCGAATCCCGATCTGCCGGAGAGATTGCGCGCCGGCGCCCCGCTCAACGCCGACGACCCGACCACCTATTACGGCGGCGGCGAGAAGGGCTACACGGATTATTCGTGTCTCGCGCAGGACCGCGGCGAACAGCCCGGTGCGTGCGTCGATCAGAGCTGGAGGTGACTCCCTGAGGGCCGTCGACCGTGCCGCAAGGGGTATCGTCGCTGCGGGTCGCACGGCGCCGGGCAGCAACGAGGCGAAGAACCGCGTCCGCCTCGGAGACCGTCAGCGCCCAAAGTCCACCCAGGCCAAGCCTCGATAGACGCCAAGTCTCGACTGACACCAAGTCTCGACCGGCACCAAGTCTCGACCGGCGCGGCCACCAATCGCGCGTGCGTCTGACGCGGATCAATTTGCAAGGTCCATTTCGGAAGCAGCATCTCGGGCGAAGTGGCTGTCCGCGGCAACGGTCACTGTATCGGTCGAACGCCGTGTCCCGCGCCCTTGCCAGGGAGTCTTCCCATGCCCCGTTATCGCCACGTCCGACCTGACGCAGCTCGGCAGGAAACCCCGGCCAACGACGCCGGTCACCCAGTTCCCCGGCTTCCCGGTTCGGGGCGAGCTGGCCAAGCGCGCCTTCCCGTCATCGCGATGCTCGTGGTGGGTGCCGTGTTCGGAGGAGGGATCGCGAGTGTCGGGGTCGCAACACCGGCGCTGTCCCAGGTCGTCCGCCTCCTGAGCGTCGACGTGAAAGAAGTCGCGAAGGGCTGGCGCACGACGAAACTGCACGGCAGCGCCGTCGTCAATGACAAGGATGAGAAGATCGGCACCATCGACGACATGGTCATCGGGAAGGATAAGGTCCTGTTTGTCGTCCTACAGGTCGGAGGATTCCTCGGGTTGGGCGGTCACCTGATCGCAATGCCTTTCGATCAACTGAAATTCGATGACGAGAAAGGAAAAGTCGTGCTGCCTGGTGCCAGCAAGGACGAGCTGAGGAAATTGCCGGAGTTTCACTACTTGACGTGACGTGGCGCGGCGCCTGATTGAGACCAACTGCTGACGTCGGCTCTCCTTGCGACGAAGAAGCCAGATGGAGACACGCTGAATCACACTTGGATTGCACGGGGGATGCCCGTGCGACCACGCCAAGCAATGCTCGGTCGGACGAATTCAGACCCCCGTCATCAGCCGAACCGACACATCAAGGACACTGACGATGACATTCCGTCCGTTGCACGACCGGGTCGTCCTCAGGCGCATCAGTGCCGAGGAGAAGACCAAAGGCGGCATCATCATCCCCGACGTGGCGCAGGAAAAGCCCCAGGAGGGTGAGATCATCGCCGTCGGTCCGGGGATACGCGACGACAACGGAAATATCATGGCGCTCGACGTCAAGCCTGGCGACAGAATCATCTTCGGAAAATGGTCCGGGACTGAAATGGTCCTCGATGGTGAAGATGTTTTGGTTATGAAAGAGTCCGATATCATGGGCATCATAGAAGATTAGACCGAGCCGCTCTGTGAAAGAAAGTTGAAAAATTCGCTTTGAATATTCGTTTTATGGAGCAGGGTTATGGCGGCCAAGGAAGTCAAATTTTCCGTCACGGCGCGCGAGAAGATGCTCCGCGGCGTCGACATCCTTGCCGACGCCGTGAAGGTGACGCTGGGTCCGAAGGGCCGCAACGTCGTGATCGAGAAGAGCTTCGGCGCGCCCCGCATCACCAAGGACGGTGTCACGGTCGCCAAGGAGATCGAGCTCGCCGACAAGTTCGAGAACATGGGCGCCCAGATGGTGCGCGAAGTGGCCTCGAAGACCAATGAGGTCGCCGGCGACGGCACCACCACGGCAACCATTCTGGCTCAGGCGATCGTGCGCGAGGGCGCCAAGTACGTCGCCGCCGGCATCAACCCGATGGACCTGAAGCGCGGCATCGACCTCGCGACGCAGGCCGTCGTCGAGGATCTGAAGAAGAGCGCGCGCAAGGTCACCAAGAACGATGAGATCGCGCAGATCGGCACGGTTTCAGCCAACGGCGATCGCGAGATCGGCGAGATGATCGCCCACGCCATGCAGACGGTGGGCAACGAGGGCGTGATCACGGTCGAGGAGGCCAAGACCGCCGAGACCGAACTCGACGTTGTCGAGGGCATGCAGTTCGACCGCGGCTATATTTCACCCTACTTCGTCACCAACGCGGAGAAGATGGTCGTCGAGCTCGAGGATCCCTACATCCTCATCCACGAGAAGAAGCTCTCCTCGCTCCAGGCCATGCTGCCCGTGCTCGAGGCGGTGGTGCAGACCGGCAAGCCGCTCCTGATCATCGCCGAGGACATCGAGGGCGAGGCCCTGGCGACCCTGGTGGTGAACAAGCTGCGCGGCGGCCTGAAGGTCGCGGCCGTGAAGGCGCCGGGCTTCGGTGACCGCCGCAAGGCGATGCTCGAGGACATCGCGATCCTGACCAAGGGCCAGATGATCGCCGAGGATCTCGGGATCAAGCTGGAGAACGTGACGCTCCCGATGCTCGGCCGCGCCAAGCGCGTGCGCATCGAGAAGGAGAACACCACGATCATCGACGGCACGGGCGAGAAGGCCGACATCGAGGCCCGCGTCGCGCAGATCAAGGCGCAGATCGAGGAGACCACCTCGGACTACGACCGCGAGAAGCTGCAGGAGCGTCTGGCCAAGCTCGCAGGCGGCGTCGCGGTGATCCGCGTCGGTGGTTTGACCGAGGTCGAGGTGAAGGAGAAGAGGGACCGGGTGGAGGATGCCCTTCACGCCACCCGCGCGGCGGTCGAGGAAGGCATCGTCCCGGGCGGCGGCCTGGCGCTGCTCCGGGCAAAGGAGGTGGCCCGCAGCCTGAAGACCGAAAACAACGACGTGCAATCCGGCATCAAGATCGTCCTCAAGGCGCTCGAGGCCCCGATCCGTCAGATCGCCCAGAACGCGGGCGTCGAGGGCTCGATCGTCGTCGGCAAGGTCATGGACAGCACGTCACCGACATTCGGCTTCGACGCCCAGACCGAAGAGTACGTCGACATGATCCAGGCCGGGATCGTCGATCCCGTAAAGGTCGTGCGCACCGCCCTCCAGGACGCGGCCTCCGTCGCCGGCCTCCTCGTCACCACCGAGGCGATGATCGCCCAAGCCCCGATCAAGGATCCACCCCCACCCATGCCCGGCGGGGGCATGGATGGCGGAATGGGTGGGATGGACTTCTGATTCTGCTCGGCCACATGGTTTTCTATGTGCCCGCTACCGCTCGCCCTCCCTCGATGCAGGGGCGTGAGTCGTTGCGCTGACCAGCACCGCATGCAGTCGCTGCGCTTCCATGGGATGCCCGTGCCGCTGCTTTACGGGCTCGCCTTTCGTGATTGCCTGACTTGAGCCGGCGCGGCACTGGTCCGGCAGGTTTCGGCCGTAGGGCATGGGATACGGCGCTACCCCGTTCGGCGGTCCCGGTTCTCGGCGGCCGCATCCGAGAGAACGGTGTGCAGTTGCGCCACAACGGCCGCACCCTCTCCGATCGCGCCACCGACGCGCTTGACGGAGCCCGAGCGGACGTCGCCCACCGCGAAGACGCCGGGGATGCTCGATTCGAGGGGAAGCGGACGCCCTGAAGGCCCCCCGCACCGGCGTCTTGCGCCGGATCACGGGTGCCCGTTCGGATGAACTGCTTCTGATCGAGGGCGATCCCGGAGCCCTTCAGCCAGCCGGTCGCAGGATCGGCACCGATCATCAGGAAGACATTGCGGATCGGCTTCTCCGTCTCCTCTCCGGTCGGCCTGTGCCGCCAGCGCACGCGTTCCAATTGCCGCTCCGCCGATCCCGAAACCGAGACGATCTCCGTCTCGGTCAGGACCTCGATGTTCTCCGTGGCCTCAATCCGGTCGATGAGATAGCGGGACATGCTGTCCGCCAAGCTGGGTCCGCGCACCAGCATCCACACCTTGGCCGCAAAATCGCGCAGGAAGACGGCGGCCTGCCCCGCGGAGTTGCCGCCCCCCACCAGGATGGCCTCCTGCCGTTGGCACAAGCGCGCTTCGATAGGAGACGCCCAATACCAGACGCCATGACCCTCGAACTCCTGAAGATGCGGAATGTCGGGCCGCCGGTAACGAGCGCCGCTGGCAACGACGGCGCTGCGTGCTTGTATGCGGCGTCCGTCGGACAATTCGAGCCCGAGGCCATCGCTGGCGGAATCGAGCCTCACGACCTCGCTCGGAATGACAACATGCGCCCCGAATTTCTGGGCCTGGACCCAGGCGCGGCCGGTCAGGACCTGGCCCGGAATGCCCATGGGAAAACCGAGATAATTCTCGATCCGTGCGCTTGCGCCAGCTTGGCCGCCAAAGGCGTGGGCCTCGAGAACGATGACCGATAGGCCTTCGGATGCGGCATAGACAGCCGTCGAGAGGCCAGCCGGGCCGGCGCCGATAACGGCAACGTCGTAGGTGCGGCCGAGCTGATCGATCGGCGTCATGCCCAGGCTGCGTGCCAGTTCGGCCTCGCTGGGATTCTTGAGAACAGAGCCGTTGGGACAAACCGACAAGGGGAGGTCCGCCGGTTTGGCGTCATATTGTTCGACCAGCGTGGCCGCATCACGGTCTTGGGTGGGATCGAGCACTGAGTGCGGATAGGCGTTCCGGGACAGGAAGTTCTCCAGCCGGATCATGTCCCCGCTCAAGGCAGGCCCGAGCAACACCGGGCCGCCGGCGCCGGTTTCGATCAATGCGACCCGGCGCAGGATCAGGGTCCGCATGATCCTGTCGCCGAGCTCCGCTTCGGCAATCAGGAGCACCCGAAGGTTCTCGCAGGGGATCAGCACGGTCTCGAGATCGTTCACGGCCACGACATCGACGAGCGCCGCGCGGCCCGCCAGCTGTCCCACCTCAGCCACGAACTCGCCGGCGTCCTGCGTCGTGATCGGCGCAAGATGCCCCAATGGGTCGTGGCGCCTGACTTCCACGGAGCCGGACACGAGGACGAACATGCCCGGTGAGGTGTCGCCGGTCACGAACAGCGCATCGCCGGCCGCGTAATGCCGCTCTTGACCGAACCGACGAAGACGACCGATTTCCGCAGGACTCAGTTTCGGGAACATCTGATCGCGGCAGCTATCGATCATCGACATGGTCGAGCCTCAGCGCAGTTTCGAAGACATCGTCTTGGGGCGCTCACGCCCAGGCGCCCTTGACCGAGCGCGCGTCCAGTGGCGGGTGACGCGGCGCATGCTGAACGGTGAGCCACTGATCCGTCGTGAATGCCTCGATCACCCACGCGCCGTTGAAGCGGCCGATCCCGGAATTCTTCTCGCCACCGAATGGACTGTTCGGAAGATCGATGACCGGCTGGTCGTTGATATGCACCATGCCGATCTGAAGGCGCCGAGCGAACCGCTCGCCGCGTTCGAGATCGCGGGTGAAGACACTTCCGGACAACCCATGTTCCGAGTCATTGGCAAGTCTGAACGCGTCGTCTTCGCCGCGGGCGCGAATGACCGGTGCGACGGGGCCGAAGATCTCGTTCCGCGCCAACGGCATGTCGGAGGTGACATCGGCGAAGACATGGGGCGGCAGAACGAGGCCCTGTGCCTCTCCGCCCACCAATTGTCGTGCGCCGGACACGCGCGCCTCTTCGATGCGCTGGCGCAGACCTTTCAGCTGCTGTTCGTTGATGATCGGGCCGATCATCGTATCGGATTCCTCAGGATTGCCCACCTTGAGTGCCTTGGTCCGTTCGACGAACCGCTCGAGGAAGGTCGCGTAGAGTTTCTCGTCGACGATGATCCGGTTGATGCAGATGCAGATCTGGCCCTGGTGCAGGAATTTGCCGAAGATCGCGGCCTCGACCGCCTGATCCACGTCCGCGTCGTCGAGCACGACGAAGGGACCGTTGCCGCCGAGCTCCAACTCGACGCGTTTCAGGATCGGCGCTTGGGCCGCCAATTCGGCAATGCGCCGGCCCACCGGTGTCGAGCCCGTGAACGAGATCGCCCGTGGGACGGCGTGGCCGACGAAGGCATCGCCGATCTCGCTTCCGGACCCGACGATGACCGTGAGCACGCCCGGTGGCAGCCCGGCTTCCTCGAAGATCTTCGCCAGCAACAAGCCGCCGGTCACCGGCGTGTCGCTGGCCGGCTTGACGACGACGGCGTTACCGACCGCAAGCGACGGTGCGAGGGACCGGTTGGTGAGATGCAGCGGCCAATTCCAGGGGCTTATCACCCCGACGACGCCGACCGGCTTCCGGTAGACCCGACCTTCCTTGGCCGGAATGTCGGTCGGCAGAACCTGCCCCTCGGCCAGGTAGTGCGCCGACGTCGCCCACAGCATCATCGCGCGCGTCGACGCCCATTCGAGCGTGGCCTTGAGCCGCGTGCTTCCGGATTCATGTATCAACCAGGAGATCACTTCCTCGCGTCGTGCTTCCAGGATCTCGGTTGCCCGACGGAACACGGTTGCCCGGGTCGCCGGAAGCTCGGCGGCCCAGGCCGCCTGCGCCGTGGCAGCGGTGGCGTAGGCGTCGTCGAGGTCGCTCCGGTCGGCCTGCGGAATTTCGAGGATGACCTGGCCCGTGTAAGGGTCGCGGTCGGCCAGGGCGCGGCCGGTCCTTCCCGTCCGCCACGTGCCGCCGATGGGTAGCCGGTCGAAGTCCGTATAGGCCTGCGGGGCTGCGACTTGCCGAACCGATGCAGGGTTCATGGGGCAACCCTCGTCTTGGACCGTGCGGCGTTGGCAGACGTGAAAATGGGGCGGGTGCGGAGCCTTCGCCCTGACCGGCGTCAGTTCCGACCTTGAATGGCGCATCCGTCGAGGGGTCCGCCTACCGCGTGCCCTGACGGGGGCAGAGAATTCACACGGCGCGTGATGCGTGGGAGCCTGAGCATAAGCGTCGCTGAACTCGTGTCATCGCCTCATCAGCGCGCGCTGCGATACGGTAAATACCGTAGAGATCATCCTTATATCATTGCGACGGACTGAGTATGCTAGTGCTTCCTGGCGAACAGCTTCAGGTCAGGAGAGCGCGATGCGAGCAGTCGTCTATAATGGCCCCCGCGACGTCGCCGTGCAGGACGTGCCCGACGCGCGGATCGAGCGGCCAACCGACGTGCTGGTGCGGATCACAAGCACCAACATCTGCGGCTCCGACCTGCACATGTACGAGGGCCGGACCGATTTCCCGCGCGGGGGCGTGTTCGGGCACGAGAACCTCGGCCAGGTGGCCGAGATCGGCAAAGCCGTCGATCGGGTCAAGGTCGGGGACTGGGTCGCCATCCCCTTCAACATCGGCTGCGGCTTCTGCAAGAATTGCGAGCGCGGCTTGAGCGCGTTCTGCCTGACCACCGCCGATCGCAGCGTCCTGCCGAACATGGCCGGCGCCGCCTACGGCTTCGCCGATATGGGGCCGTATCGGGGCGGGCAGGCCGACCTGCTGCGCGTCCCCTACGGCGACTACAATTGCCTGAAGCTGCCCCCGGATGCCGAGGAGCGGCAGAACGAGTATGTGATGCTGGCCGACATCTTCCCGACCGGCTGGCACGCCACCGAGCTTGCAGGACTGCGTCCCGGCGAGTCGATCGTCATCTACGGGGCCGGCCCGGTCGGCCTGATGGCGGCCCACGCGGCGATGATCAAGGGCGCCTGCATGGTGATGGTCGTCGATCGCCATCCCGACCGGCTGCGCCTGGCGGAGTCGATCGGCGCCCGGCCCATCGACGACTCGAAGGGCTCCCCGGTGGATCAGGTGCTCGAACTGACGAACGGCATCGGGGCCGATCGCGGCTGCGAGTGCGTCGGCTACCAGGCGCATGATCCGCAAGGTCACGAGCACCCCAACATGACCATGAACGCCCTGGTCAAATCGGTGAAGTTCACCGGCGGCATCGGCGTGGTCGGCGTCTTCACGCCCCAGGATCCGGCCCCGCAGGACCCGCTCTACAAGCAGGGCGAGATCGTGTTCGACCACGGCCTGTTCTGGTTCAAGGGTCAGACGATCGGCGTCGGCCAGTGCAACGTGAAAGCCTATAACCGGCAGCTGCGCGACCTCATCTCGACCGGGCGCGCAAAGCCGGCCTTCATCGTCTCGCACGAGCTTGCGCTCAAAGAGGCCCCGAAGGCCTACCGGCATTTCGACGCGCGCGACGCGGGCTGGACCAAGGTGATCCTCAAGCCCGCCGCCTGACCGGACCGGCCCGCCCAGCCACCGTGCCACGCCGGGCGGGCAGCCGCTCGCCCGGTCGAGCCGCCATCGCGCCGGACGGGCGCGCGCGTGAGGACGCCATGCCGATCACGCCTACGCCTGCGACGCGTGCGGGCCTTTCACGGCCCTGCGGCCCATGGCGCAGTTCCGGGATCCGTGTGCCTGCCCGGATTGCGGTGCGGGGCGACCCGGACACTCCTGAGCGCACCGGCCATCGTCGGCGGCCCTGCAGGGGGCCGCGCCGCCTGCGCGGCCACCGAGCCGAGCGCGCGCGCCTCGCGCCCGGCGTCGGCGGCCCATCCCGCCGGCTGCGGCTGCTGCATGCGCCGCCTGCCGCTTCCGGGCGCCCTGGCCTCGACCGGCCGTGTCTTCTCGTCGAGCGGCCCGCTGCCTCGGAGCGGGCGTTGAGCAACGTCCGAGGCGCCAGGGCGGCCCCGGGGACGTAGCCTGGACCCGATTGTCGAGGCCGCGAACCTCGGCCGACGCAGGCAGCGTTTCCCCTGGGTAAGGCTGGCTCCCGATGCGCTCGCGTCTTGGGCGTCTCGGCAACCCCAGCCTACGGGAAACAGGAACCCGCCGATCATGCAGAGAAAAGTCCTCGTCGCCGGCGCCCAGGGCGTCATCGGTCGGGCGGCGGCCATCCGCCTCGCCGCGCAGCCCGACACGACGGTGCTGGGTCTCTCCCGTCGGACCGAGCCGTCCATCCCGAACGTCGAAGCCGTCTCCGTCGACCTGCTCGACCCCGCACGGGTCCGGGCGAGCCTCGGCGGCGTCCGCAACGTCACCCACATCGTGTTCGCGGCCTACATCGAGAAGCCGACCGCGGCGGAGAAGAGCACCGTCAACGTCGCGATCCTCCGCAACCTGCTCGACGTCGTCGAGGAAACCTCGCCGGGCCTGCGGCACGTCACGCTCTACCAGGGCGGCAAGGCCTACGGCTCCGATCTCGGCCAGTTCAAGACGCCCGCCCGCGAGGACGACCCGCGCCTGATGCCGCCGAACTTCTACTATGACCAGGAGGACCTCCTGCGCGAGCGCCAGAAGGGAAAGGACTGGTCGTTCACGGCTCTTCGGCCCGAGGCGGTCTGCGGCTTCGCCATCGGCAACCCGATGAACCTGCTCACGGTCATCGCCGTCTATGCGGCTATCTCGAAGGAGCTCGGCATCCCGCTTCGCTTCCCCGGGACCGAGGCCGCCTACAGGGCCCTCTATCAGGTCAGCTCGGCCGAGATCCTGGCCGAGGCCGCCGACTGGGCCGGTACGACGCCCACTGCGCGAAACGAGATCTTCAACATCACCAACGGCGACTACTTCCGCTGGCAGCACATGTGGCCGCGGATCGCACGCATGTTCGGCATGGAGTGGGCCGATCCGGTCCCGATGCCTCTGGCGACCTACATGGCCGACAAGGGGCCGCTCTGGGACAGGATGACCGAGCGCTACGGATTGCAGCCGATCCCCTACGACAAGGTGGCCTCGTGGCCGTTCGGCGATTTCATCTTTGCCAGCGGCTTCGACAACATCAGCAGCACGATCAAGGCTCGTCAGGCCGGCTTCCATGCCTGCATCGACACCGAGGACATGTTCCGGAACCAGTTCCGGCAGCTGAGCGACCTGAAGGTCATTCCGCCCGTCGCCTGAGATCCTGCATCGCCCGCAGCATCACCCGTCAGGACGGAAGCCGGACATGTCCCGCTCCGAGAAGCAGGTCGTCGTCACCGGTGCCGGGACCGGCATCGGCGCCGCCACCGCGAAACGGTTCGCGTCGGAACGGGCTTGCGTCGTCCTGAACGGCCGGGTCCCTCACTGGCCCCTGCCTCGAAGCCCCGGTGGGGGATTGGCGCACGGTCATGGCGGTCGACATGCGTCCTCCTCTGCGTCCGGGGCCGCCCTGCCCCACCTGCTCGCCTCGAAGGGAAGCATCGTCAACGTGTCCTCCGTCTCGGGCCTCGCCGGCGACCGGACCATGAGCGTCTCCAACGCCGCCACGGGGACCGCGACGAACCTGACACGGTCGCCCGCGCTTGCGCTGGGCGACAAGGGTGTCCGGGTGCCAGCATCGTGGTGGGTGCGCAACGATGAGCAGCTCATCGAGACCATCGGTGCGGTGGGTTGGAGCCGCGCAGCCGGACAGGTGGCACGGCTCGACGCGGCCAGCGACGTCCCCCCTGCCTATCCGGTCTGGCACCAGCGCGGCGTCCCGATGTTGAATGCGCGCGGCTGACCGACGCGAACCTGGCAGGCCGGAGGTACCCGCCTCCCAGGCGTTTCATTCGCGACCTGACCGGAGGATGGAAGATGGATCTTGGACTGGCTGGTAAGCGGGCCCTGGTGGTCGGGGCAAGCCGCGGGCTCGGCGCCGCGATTGCCCGGACGTTGCTGCAGGAAGGGGCGAGCGTCGTGGCGGCCGCCCGCAACGCCGGAGCGCTCGCCGGCTGGATCGATGCCCTGCCGCCGGACCAGCGGGGACGGGTCGAGGCGATCACCGTCGACCTCTCGGACATCGCCACGGTGGACACCCTGGTGGGGGCCCTGCGCGAGCGCGGTGGCGTGGATATCCTGATTGGCAATTCCGGCGGCCCGCCGCCCGGGGAGGCACGGGACACCGGCCGGGGCGACTGGCTCCTGCACTTCGAGGCGATGGCGGCCAACCTGTTCCACCTCGTACAAGGCCTGCTCCCGCTGATGACCGAGCGCGGCTGGGGCCGCATCGTCACCATTGCCTCCTCAGGCGTTGAGCAGCCGATCCCACGGCTGGTGGTCTCCAACGCCGTGCGTGCCGCCGTTGTCGGCTGGTCTAAGACGCTCGCCGCCGAGGTCGCGAGCCAGGGCGTGACGGTGAACGTGGTGCTGCCCGGCCGCATCCACACGGAGCGCGTCGACCAGCTCGATGACGCCGCGGCCGCCCGGACGGGAACGACGCGCGACGATGTCGCAAAGTCGGCCATCGCGGCGATTCCGGCAGGCCGCTATGGCAGGCCGGAGGAGTTCGCGGACGTCGTGACCTTCCTGGCCAGCGAGCGCGCCTCCTATGTGACCGGGGCCAAGATCCGAATCGACGGCGGCCTCATCCGCGGCCTCTAAGGAAGGAGCAGGCGAAGGACGAGATCGGAACGCACGCGAAGATCACCGGCCACATGGTGAGCTTCATCGACGGACGGCTTCCCTCCAGCCGCACACGGTCCCTGCGGCCGGCGTGGAAGGCGCGCGTCTGCGCGACACGGCAAGCAAGGCCGCGGTCAACGCCTTCCCGGAGCCGGGGCCCTCGAGCTGAAGCCGTTCGGCGTGCGGGCCCGCCCAGTCACCCTGGTCGGGCTCCGGAGACCGCCGTCGGCCACGACGCGCAGGCTTGCCTGACCGACGGCTCCCCCAAGCCCTGTGCCCAAATGCTGGGGAAGCATTTCGCGATGTCGCAAGATCAGCGCGCCACCCAGGTGACGCGGTCGATCGACGGGGCGGAGGCGGTTTGCCGCGCCGCGACACGCAGCCTGCCCGATGCGCCTGCCCGCCGGAGCCGACGCCGTCGCGCTGGACGGCCTCAGTCCCTGAAGCGCAGGGCCTCACCAGCACCGTGAAGGCGGGGACGGGCTGAAGCGCCACGCCGTGCTGCCAGCCGGGCCCGAGCGAGCAGTCGTTCAACGGAACGACCGCTTCTGACAACTCGGAGGAAGCCTTGCTATGGCGTCGTTGGGTCGGTAGGAGGCCGTCTGCTTTTCCGGCTGACCTTCTCTGAAGCGGCCGTTCCGCTTACGGCCACGACCGGCCGTCCGGCGCGGCACCATTGCTCCTCGAAACCGGACGTCGCTGCCAACGCCCCCTCCCCTGTCGAACTAACTAAGCCTTGCTTCGAGCGGCGCGGTGCGCCAGCCGCAGCTCGGCCACCCTCTGCGACTTGCCGAGCGCGCCGCGCGAGTAGCGCTGCGTCGTGGAGGTCTGGCTGTGGGCGGCGGCCGAGCGGATGTGATCGAGATCGGCGCCGGCGTCCTCAGCCTCGGTTATCGCGCCGGCACGCGCGTCCATGTTCCAGACCTCGTTCGGGATGCCAGCGGCCCGCGCCACAATCCGCCACTCCCGCCCGTAGGCCGATTCTGCGTAGGGACGCCCGGCGTTCTCGTCGATGATCAGCGGCCCGTGTCGATCCTCGACCGGCATGCGCTCCAGCAGGTCGAGCACCAATGGGCAGAGCTTCAGGTCATGAGCGGCGAAGGCGCCGGTTTTGGTCGTCGCCTTACGGATGATCAGGTCGGCCGAGATGTCTTCCCAGCTAAGCCCCCTCCCCCACTCGCGGCCGTTGAGGACGAACGTGTCAGGAGCAGAGCGCGAGCCGTCCGGCACGGGCGCCCACTCGCCGATCACGTCCTTCTGCCGCATGGCCGTCTCGAATTGCAGGGCGGTGCCCAGGGCGAGCGACAGGCGACCCATCGCGATTGCTCGCGGGATGAACGCCTCGACGTGGTCCAGCTCCATCACGACTCGGCGTCGAGCTGATTGTGCGAACCGAGCGTGCTTCAGGATGGTGTGGAGGCGTTCGCAGCCGGGCAGCTCGGCCATGACGCCGTAGGCGCAGAGCTCCCGCAGCTTCTTGATCAGGCCCCAGGCCTTGCGCACCCGCTCCGGTCCGCCTGGTCTGGCGGGGCGCTTGGCGACGTCGTACCAGCGCTGCACATCGCCGATTTTGACGGCCGAGATCTGACGGTCACCAACAGACCGCTCTAATTGCTTGAGGACGTAGGTATCCTTCTCACGGCTGTTGTGCTTAAGCTGCTTGAAGGGGCTGGCCGGGTCGGTCTGGTACCGCGATGACAGATCGCGGATCTTGCCGTTGAACTGTGCTTTCTCTCGCCGGTGGCCGGCAAGATAAGCCAACATCTCCGCCTGCAGTCGATGGCAGGCCGCCTCGATCAGGGCTCGTTGATCCGGATCGTTGGGGAAATACGGCAGGCGAACGGACGAGGGGCGAAATCCAGCCTTGGTCGCCCTATCTGGCGCTTTCCAGTAGAGTCGGATCGTGCCGCTAGGATTAACGTGGGCACCGCAGCCTGGTGCATCGAGATCAAAGGGCATCAAGATTCTCCGCGCCGTCAGGCGCGAGCACCTCGGCATCGGTCAAACCATGTCGCGTCTGGAAGTACGCGCGAACCGCTGGCCAGTACCGGCCGCCCATTAGCGGATCGACGCGTGGCAACCCGTCACGCTCAAGCAAGCGGGCCTTGGCGGCCCATTCCTGAGGCGTCTGACTCAGCCGCCGGGCGATCTCGGCCTCACAGGGGAATAGTCCCAGATGCTGAGATGCTCGGCGGCTCATAGTTCGAACGGTGCCACGGGCAATCAGTCGAACGCGGCGGGCTTGTCGCGGTCACCGCCCATCGCGAATGCGTCCGCTTCCGCCATGCTGTAGTACTGGCCGAGGAGGTGCATGAGCTCACTGCCTTTGAACTTCATGCAGAGGAGCAGCTCGCGCCCTTCTTCCCTTGTGAGCTTGTCGGAAAGCATCCCGAACACCTTCACCGGCGAGAGCTCGGTATCCCCCTCCTGCTCACCCGCTTTGTGCAAGTCGGACGAGGAGGTCGCCTCCTCGATCGCTTCCTCATTGTTGGCGCAGTCGAGCTGCGCCAGCGACATGGGTGCCGGCGGATATCCCTGCATGACCGTCGGGATGTGGGCACGCACCTCAGACGGCACGGACTGAGACTGCGGCGCTGGCAGCAGTGCGATCGCCCGCACCGACAGGTATGCTGCATCCGGTGTCTGATCGCCCGATGGCTGAACGTCGGACGTCGTCCCCGCGACGTCGTTCGCCTTGCCGGTGATCGAGTCGCCGGCGTGGGCCAACAGCGCGACCGCCCTCGAACGATCCGGCAGCGCGTTGAGGTCGTCCGGCCGCTTTTCCGGCGCGCTCAGGGACGACCGCGGCAGCCCGGGGCGGTCGGTCTTCGTCACCGGCTGAGGCTTCGGGCTCGAAGCGCTCTCAATCACCTTCTTGATGTCCTGCCGCGTCAGATACTCACCAGTTTTGAGGCGCGCGATCACCTCATCACGAGCCTCATCGGGAGTTGACTTAGCGGCAAGGTCGCAGAGTGCCGTCCATGCCACCCCCGACACGAGGTCGCGATAACGGCTGAAGTGCCGCGCGACGTTCGTACAGCGCTCGGCATGCTTCTCCGAGATCTCGAGCGTGCTGATATACTCCATATACCGCCCGTGGCCCAGCTTGACCTTGCGCGCAATCAGCTCGAGGCCGTTATCAATCCGACCGATTATCCCCTGCTTCTCGTTGTTCAAGATGTGCAAGGCACTATCTCGGAGCACTTTGGCCTCGCTCGGATCGTAGCCGGCGAGGAACACGTTCAGCTTCGGCGGAAGCACCGTCGCGTTCGAGATCAGAGGATCGATCTCGGGCGGACGGATGATCTCCGTGTCCGCCTCGCTCGATTGATCGTGAACTGCACCGAGGATGTTGTCATACGAAAACTCAGACAACGACTTTTTCATAGAAGGACCTCCAGTCTTCAAATTGAAGCAACAAACAAGATTTTTGCTTGCGTGCCTTGAGCAAACGACGCGGATTTGCTCACCGAGCCGCAGTGGATGCTACGAGGCCTTTACATCAAGAGCAGGAACTGAATGGCCGCTCAACCATTATTGTAGTGCCAGCTGAAAGTCCTACACATATTTTCCTATTAAAGCGTAGTCAGGCGCACAGTCACGGCGTAATGCTCGAACCTTTCAGAAAATTTTGACTGGCGGCGCCGACGGAGAAACTGGATGACGCTGTACACTCATTCGGTGCCGACCAGTTCGGACATCTGGGACGGAACACAGCAACACCCACTTGCTGAATTCGCACCTTTTAAGTTCGAACTTGAAGAGCGGATCACCCTCATAGCAGCCTACAACGCTCAAGGCCCACGCGCTCATTTCAGTGAGTCGGGAAGTATTTGGCTAGATCTAAATTACCTTTTATCTCAACATCGCGCTCGGCTCGAAGATTGGGAAAGCGCTCAGCCTAAAACAGTGATCGACCAGATGCTGTCTGGATTTGATGAGCGCCTCGAGCTTAACGTCTGCGACATTGAGAAGTTGATGTTCAATGATTGGCTTAGCTCGCAATTCGGGCCGGATCGAGAGCTTTGGGCAACGTTGAGAACGAGCCTTGAGGAAGCGCGAACACGGATCCAAGTGTATCGCAGTCAAATTGAAGGCAAAAGATTTAAGAGAAGCAATAGGCGCAAACTGCAGAAAGAAACAACCTTTTTGTTACAGAATATTTTAAGTCGCTACGGTCTGTCGCTGGTGACGCCAGGCGAAACACTCCGGCTTGACATCCGTCGAGGTGCATTTCTCAGGCGTTTCTTCGAAATTGCTAAAGACCCGATAGATGACGTACGTGAACGCACTTTACTCACTCCAATTACGGAGGCTTTAAGGCGCAAGTAAAAGCGTTGCACGAAGAACTTTACTTCTGCAAATTGGCTGTTGCCAACTCTACAGTAACCCCGCCTGCTCTAGCGACAAAAACGACGACATTGTCGTTTTTACCCTTCCCGAATTGGCGTATAGTTCTTACCCATACCGAACCATGATCTTCGCCTGACCAGAGCATCGATTGTGCAATCAAGCACACGTTGTGGCTCGCTGGGCGGCCGATCGTTATAGATTTAAGTCAGATTACAAGCCGCGCCCAGGTATGATACCCCGAATTCCGTGTACAGAACTCGGCATCGACATCATGCGCTCCCCAGAGCACTTGCTGCAGTCGCTCTAGAAGTTTTGCTGCGTAACGAAGCAGGCTCGGCTGGCGCGGGTACGCTTGCCAAGGATTGCGCTTCCGCGCGCGAAGCTATCAAGGAATCACTTGCCACGCCTGTGTGCATGGCAAAAAGCGAGGCATAGCGCGAGTGGGCAGAAGAATTGTAAAAGCCAAGACTCAATGATCATCGATTGACGTCTGATTATTTAGCGGTGATACCTGACTATGTTGTTAAATTACCACTGCATTTATGAAAAAAGTTCGATTTTTGACTTGACTAAAAGTCTTTCATGTCGATACATTCGAATCGCCGTCAGCAATACGATATTATGAAGAACAGACGCCGATGACGCTGTGGATTAGCCTCAGCATCTAATCGTCTCGATAGACATAATCCGTGTTGATCTTCTGACGGTCAGCATATGGAGGTTTATGACCATTTGAATCAAAATATCAGCACCAGCTTCCGTACCGATGTGAAGACCGGAAACATCGCCAGCAGGGTTCCGATCCACTGCCCACCCAAGTTTGATGTCGAATCTTACGTAAGATCGCTCACCGAGATGATCGAGCAGAGATCCGACGATGGATGGTCAGTCTACCTGGTGACGGTCATGCTGAGTAGGATCTCGTTGGACAAGCGGTCAATCCCGACCCTCGTTCATGATCCGGTGAAGTCGATGTACATTCGTCTAACGACACGGACGGTTCGTCGTCCTCGCACCAAGTTCGGCATGGGTAACAAGGCAGTCCCGATCCTGATCGGGTCGGCCGACCTCCCGGTCTACAAGAGACGGCCCGAGAAACCCGTCTCCAGAGATCCGAATGTCGTTGGGGGGTTACACTTCCACGGCCTACTCGCCATCCCCTCGAACACACGGCTCGGGGACCAGTCGGTCCAGGAGCACTTCGAGAAGAACGACAGGAACTATCGTCGTGGGCTGGGTATCGAGCGGATCGACATCGCGCCGGTCGAGCCGGGGACGATCCCGAAGGTGATGCGGTACTGCCTGAAGGCAATCTGCCGTCGCACCATCGGCTTCGATGAGGGGATCCTCATCCTGCCCCGCGCCTCATCAGAGCTGACTGACTAAGGCCCTCACCAGGGCAACCCCGGCGCCTACGGGCGCCGGGATCAACATTGTTGTTGCTAGGAGGATCATCTGATTACACGCAACGCAACGGCTAACAGATCGAGCATTGCTCATGAGTCCGCGGCAATGATTCGATCGCTCCCAAGAAGAGTACCAGTTACCTTCCACGAACGTTTCGAAATCTAGGCATACCTACGAGCAGTTGAGAACGAGGTCGGTTGCGTCGCGGAACGAGACTGGCCCGTCTTTCTGTTGACCGTGGTGCCTGAGCGCGCCGTCCATGACCGGAATCTGATCTCGAACGCGATCCGAAAGCCCGTCTGTCGCATTTTTGATCGGCTGGTTACGCGGGTAGGTCGTTCCCGCGATACGATAGGACCCATGGACAAGCACGGCGTTCCATTCTTGATCGGGGCAGTTAACCTGCCGCGTCCGGAGCGCTGGCTGAGCCCTACTCTCGGCTTCCGTCGCGACCAAGATACCGGCCTCTTCTTTGAAGGCCTTCTTGCAGTTCCGCCGCGTACAAGGCTTCGAAAGCAGACGGTGCTAGATCACTTCACCCGGTACGATCATCTCTATCGTCGCGGCGGAGGCATAGCTCGGATCGGCGTCCAATCAGTACCCATCCCGGATGTCGGCACGGCTCAGTGGCACTGTTTCAAAACAGTCGTTCGGGGCGGACTCAGCCTCGATGAGGCGCTGATTGCCCTTCCCCAGGTAATGCCCGTCTATGCTTATTGAAAGATCCGCATCGTGCAGCGATTCTCGTCGGGCATCGGGATGCTTTTACAGCGAAGCGGTTGACAAACAATTTGATTCTAATGGAGAACTAAAATGGACGTTCGATTACGCAACGACAACGCTGATGCTCTGATAGACCGAGCGGCATCAATCAGCAAAATCCGTAGCCGGGATCACGTTCTGAATTACCTCATTCCCCATTGCTTGGGACTGCTGTGGGATCGAGGAATATTCAAGCCATCCGACATCGGCGCTACCGTCAGAGTCGGGCCAGCAATTGAAATTAGCGGGTGCGTATTCGAGTCAGATCGCTTTCACCTCTCCGTTTACACACTCGAGCCAAATGACAAGGCAACGAAGGTCCTGTCTATTCAACTCAGCCGCCACCTTGATCCCCATTATTTCAAGAGACTGTACTGGAACGGCAAATGCGCTGTATTGAGCTGGAGTCGTGGTAGCTGGGAGGACGAGATACTTGCGAAGAGGACAGCAACCCGCTCTCTAATTCATCTTGAGCAGTTTGGCTTGACGCAAAATGACGTCCCTGCCAAGTAATCATTCCAATCGATATGGCCGCAATTACGATTTCAAAGGTTTGATTTGACTTAATTATATTCAAATTTCTCAAATTAATTAATAGTGTTTAATCAATCGACCTTTATTACGACAGCGATCGTTAGTGTTATTGTTTTTGTAACCAATTTTATCCTCGCTACAAGCACTTGTTTGACGCTGTATATGGCGCCAAGGCGCGCCTCATTCCCATAGGAGATTATATGATCGACGAGAAACGCATCATGATGCAGGCCGCGCGAGAGATCGCCAACACATTCATGCCGCGCGGCCTCTCTCCCGAGGCATCAGAAGCCGAGATCAAGCGCACCTACGAATGCTTCATGAATGAGGAGCCCGTCCCGGAGCCGCGTGAGCACGCCTACGATCCCGAGACTGGCCTCCTGAAAGATGCCTCGATCCTGCCTATCCTGGCCGAGTGGATCGAACAGGCGCAGAAAGCGGACCGACGTAAGAAAGAGACTGATGATCTCTGAGTTTCCCGCCGTTTGATGATGCAGCCTTGAACGTTCGGCGCGGGCGCGATCTTCAATGATCGTGCCCGTGTTCGTTTGTCGCCTCCACCAGGCTTTCCCAATGACCTCGACGCTGGTGCCCATCAGATAAGTACCTCAAGGACACTCAGCTCATCGGCCAGTGAGGAATGGAGGACTACGTGAAGATATGGCTTCGCCTGCGCAAGAAACGACGCGAACCACCGGTAAAGGTGAGGACCTTCAAGGACCTGCACGCCCGCGACAAACACCCGGGACACGCGGCGAACCACGTCGCTCCGGTCGCGTCTGCTACTCACCGAACGGTACAGGGCACCGAAGCGGCCGCGTCGCAGGCAGGGCAGGACATCGTGATGAACCACGTCCTGGTCTGATCCGCGGTTAAGGTCCCAGTAAGGGCCTGCCGGCACATCCCGCTATCCGAGAAGAACCAAGCCAGGACCGGCACACACGTGGATCTGCCATTCGACAGCATCGCCGCCGTTCTCGAGAGCACCGGCAACTACCGTGTGCTGCGGCGGCTCGAGCAGTTCGACGACTGCGCAGAACCAGCAGACGAGCCGACCTTCATCGGCCTAGTTCTGGACGTCGAGACCACCGGGATCGATTTCGCCTCAGACGAGGCGATTGAGCTCGGCATGCTCAAGTTCGAGTACGGCGCCAGCGGTCGCATCTACCGTGTCCTCGACACCTTCAATCAACTGCATCAGCCCAGTCGCCCGATCCCACCGGAGATCAGCCGGCTGACCGGCATCACCGATGCCGACGTGGCTGGTCACCGGATCGATGACAAAACGGTTCATGCCATAGCAGCCGACGCCGCAGTGGTGATCGCGCACAACGCCAGCTTCGATCGGCAGATGTGCGAACCGCGCTGGCCGGTGTTTCGCGAAAAAACTGGGCCTGCTCCCTGAACCAGATCCCCTGGCGCGCCGAGGGACACGAGGGCACGAAGCTCGGCTATCTGCTAACCGACTTCGGCTTTTTCCATCAAGGCCATCGCGCCGTCGATGACTGCCACGCTCTGCTCCGGCTGCTTGCCAGTCCACTGCGCAGCTCCGGGCATTCGGCAATGTCCGCTCTCCTCGCGACCGCGCGGCGCCCCACCGTGAGGCTGTGGGCAGAGAACTCGCCTTTCGAAACCAAGGAGGTCCTGAAGGCGCGCAGCTACCGCTGGAGCCAGCGTCGGCGGAGTTGGTACGTCGACCTCGATGAGGCGCAGATCGACATCGAACGAACTTTCCTCAGTGAGGAGGTGTTCGGTCGCCCTGTTCCCGACCTTCCATATGACCAATTTACGGCGCGTGATCGCTTTTCGGCGAGGGCGAATCCAGAGCTCTGATCCGCGTTGCGTTTGAGGTGCCGCTCGCCTTTGGGTTTGGCAACCAGATCCCACCCAAGTACTAGATTTAGCTCGGATTTTCATATTACAGATTGGAAGACGCGAGCCCGAATCGGGGACCAGAAACGTACCTTCGTGTGCGCTTGGACATTCGGGTTCTTCTCGCTGCCTTTACCTCGATCGCCAGCCGCAACCGCGTCAGCGAGCTGGTGAAGATGGCATCGGGATAAATAGAGGTACGGATCACCTGATCTGGTTCATCATGCACATACCAACCGGGTCCGATCCCCGGGGCTTGTGGCGGCTCCAGTCAGTCCACCGTCTCGTCGGCCTATTCGAGAGGTCGGGGTGTCTGGCTTGATCATCGGTGAGAAGGTCCCACTGGACCAAGACGCTGGCAGAAGACCAGCACGTCGCCCTCGAGTTCCACGATCAGCTGAGGGTGGCCGCCGCCGTATCGACCATACAGGTCGAGTGAACGAGCACGTAACAGGGCAAAACGTACGGCCTGTCCTGACCGAAAGGTGTGCTGATCGCGTGTATCTTTCCGGGACGTCAGGCAGGTCCAGAGGGTACAGCTCTCCCATGGCAGGGTGAACTGTACCTCCAAACATCCGGCAGATCTTCGTTCAAGATGACAAACCAGAGACGGCGAAGCATCGGCCGAGCGTAGCGAGGCCGATCAATGATTCGGAATGACCACGCATTCCCTTTCAGGTCTACTTCATGATGGATCGAGATTGATCTTGCTATGCGTCGCTCCGCTCCGCACAGGCTCGCTGCGCTCGCAGATCCCCCTTCAACAACGATAAAGAAACATGATCCTGGATCGCGATCGCATTTTCACTCGCTACGCGTGATTCAAATGCATTATTCGATCAGGCCAGGGAGAACTGCACGCCAGGAAATACCTACCCGGCCGCTACGGTACTTCAGTCCGACGATTCGAGGACAATCAGATCATTTTGCCTCGCCGACTATTTTATCTTTGCCACTCGTGTGCTTTGACTGGTGAGCACGCCCTCGATGAATAGCAGCTGATGCAAGTCGCGTGGAAAGCAGTGCATCAAAGCCGGGAGAAGCTCACCTGGCGCTCCTGCGGAGCGTTTCAGTAGGCCTCTGACCCATTCGACGTCCTTCGGCGCGGCTTGATCGACTCGAAGACGCCTTCCGAGATGTATGGGCAGCACCAATCCCGAAAACAGCGGGCGGAGCGATAGGTTGGTCAGGTCATACCGGGGCCGCTCTCAAGCCGCAGGCACGCGTGGCCGGTTCTCGTCTACATGCCGACGACACATTGGTACCAATCCCGCCTGAAGGTAAGACGGCCTCCAGGCGGTCCTACAAGTCCGGTATTGGCCGAAAGCCGCCGGTCCGCTTCGGAGAAGGAGCGCCGGAAAAGCGGACGGCCTCCTAACGACCCATACCAGCCGTTCGGACCGCTCTCAGGTCTTCCCCAAAGCCGTCATAAGCTGATTGCCGCGCAAAATCGGCTCGGGTTGCCGACTGGTTCTTGGCCTTGCGCCCCCGGCGGGCCAGATCGCGCTCATCTCAAGCTGTCCTTAACCCCTCGCGCGCAGGCTCGCTCTCGTCTGGTCGGGGGGATCACGATCAAAATCGAGCAAAGTCTGCCATGGCGGTGCCGGACGAACCGACATCCAGAGCCCCCGCCGGGCATGCGCCTCGACGCAGCTTCCGGGCCGATCGCAATGGGGGCGTGGCGGTCACCTTCGGCCTGAGCGCTATCGTGCTGCTCGGCCTCGTCGGTGGTGGCATCGACTACGCACGCTTGTCCTCCCGGCGCAGCCAATTGCAGAACGCCCTCGACAAGGGGGTGCTGTCCGGGGGCAATATGCTCAAGCTCGCCTCCGCGACACCCGCCTCGGTGAGCGGCGTGACCGAGCAGGCCATTCGGGACAGCATCACCTCACCGCCGGATCGGCCGCTGCCCGTACAGGTGACCGTCCCCGACGATAAGACGAGCGTCGCCGCGACCGCGACGGAAGATTTCAAGCTCGCCTTCGGACCGTTCATCGGTGTGCGAACGGCTCACATCGTGCTTCGATCCAAGGCGAACGTCGTCGGCAATATGCGCCTGTGCATGCTGACCCTCGACCCAGCCGCCCCCGGCACATTTGATCTGGAGAACGGTGCTCAGGTCACCGCCGTGGGCTGCTCGCTGTACTCGAATTCGAGCAATCAGCAGGGCATGCTGGGCAAGGACAGTTCCTGTGCGCGTGCGCAGACGATCTGTTCGGCGGGGGCTTCAACGGGGCTCGCGCCAACTTCGCCCTGCCTCCCCAGACCGGGTGCCCGGTCATCAAGGACCCGCTCGCAGACCGTCCTACACCGACGGTGGACGCCTGCACCGCGATCCCAGCATCCGCCAACAAGAAGGGCGATACCTCCAAGAACCTCGTCGACCAGAGCGCGACGCTGAGCCCCGGCACGTACTGCGGCGGTCTGCATATCACCAAGAACGCCGTCGTCTCGCTCCAGTCCGGGATCTACGTGATGAAGGACGGTCCGCTGGTCGTGGACAAGAGCGGCTCCTTGAGCGGCGTCGATGTCGGGTTCTATTTCACCGGCAATAAAGGCGGCCTGCTGTTCGACGCCAAGACCACCATCAGTCTCGCAGCACCGACGACCGGCGTCATGGCGGGCCTGTTGATGATGGAGGAACGTGCGGTATCCAGTCCGGTGGATCCGACCCTCGACGTCGTGCAGGACATTCTCGCACCGACCCCGCCAACGCCAGCGCCACTGGGCGCGACGAAGCCCATGCGGACCTACCGCATCATCAGCGACAACGCGCGCACCATGCTCGGTACGATCTACCTGCCAGCGGGCCGCGTGGTGATCGACGCGAAGAAGCCGGTTGCCGACCAGTCGGCCCACACGGTGATCGTGGCCCAGCAGGTCAACCTCTACCAGGGGCCGAACCTGTACCTGAACGCGAACTATGACGCGACGAGCGTGCCGGTGCCTAAGGGCGTGGGTCCGATCTCGGGGAGGCTCCTGCTCACGCAGTGATCTGTTGAAATTGGAAGCCGCTCAGACGGCAAACTAGATTGCAAGAGGTGACAGATTGATTGTGCTGATCCTCGAAAACCCCGAGATGAGTCACCTAATGATGATCCAAGCGCTCAAGCCGTAGCCGATTGCGAGCCGGTGGCATTCGCCTGCCCCGTGAGGGCGCTCGACTTACTGCGGTCCAACGTCGACCGGATCGGGGTCGTCGTCACCGACTATGACATGCACGGCCTGATCGGCCTCGACGTCATCATGGCGCCGCGCTCAAACCTGATGCGCCCGGCTCGGGCTACCTCGATGACCATCTCGACCGGAGTCGGCATCGCCCGGGCGCCAGCCCGTCGTCGTCCTCGCAGGCGAGGCTGTGGATCCACAACTCGGTTGCCCGCCATTAAACCCGTATACAACATTCAATCGCATCGTGAGGGAACGATCGTCCGCTAGGGCTTCTCTCCATGCTTACCGTCGTCGGTTGCCTTGTCGAGGCGCATGACTTCCGCCTCGTCGCGCTAGCGGCTGGCATCTGCGCCCTCTCGGCCCTGACGACGGTCTGCCTCGTCAGCCACGCGAGCCGGGCTGTCGGATGGGCGCAGGCGGGCTGGCTCACCGTCGCGGCGATCGCCGGTGGCTCAGGCATTTGGTCAACCCACTTCATCGCGATGCTCGCCTTCGCTCCCGGCGTCCCGAGCGGTTACGACCTCGCGCTCACCGGCCTGTCCCTCGCCATAGCTGTCGCCCTGGTCGGGTCCGGCCTTTCCTTCGCCGTCCTCGTCGGCGGACGGGCCGCGGCCTGGGCTGGCGGCATCATCCTCGGGCTCGGCATCGCGGCGATGCACTATACCGGCATGGCCGCCTACGACGTGGCCGGCAACAAGGCTTGGGACCTCGCGACCGTCGCCGTCTCGCTCGCACTCGGCAGCGTCCTAGGGGGGCCGCGTTGGCGGCGCAGGTCGGCGCTCGGGGCCTGATCCGCCAGTTGCCTGCCGCGCTCCTGCTGCTGCTCGCCATCTGCAGTCACCACTTCACCGCCATGGGTGCCGTCACGGTCACGCCCGACCCGACGCTGGCCATCTCGGAAACCGCGGTCCCGAACGCCTGGCTCGCTGTCGCCGTGGCGCTCGCCAGCTTCGCCATCCTGCTCCTGGCCGGCGCGGCGCTCGCGCTCGACGTCCGCGACCGCCGGCATTCCAAGCTGGAGGCCGACCGCTTGCACAGCCTCGCCAACGCCGCCGTCGAGGGTCTCGTCGTCTGCACCGGCGATACGATCGTCAGCGCCAACAAGAGCTTCGCCAAGCTCGTCGGCTTGCCGCAAGGCACGCTCGCGGGAAGGACACTCTCCACCTATCTGCCGGGTGACGCAGCGCGATTGGCCTTGGCCAGTCAGCCTGAGCGTCCGGTCGAGGCAGAGCTCCGCCAAGCCGACGGCTCGCGGGTGCCGGTCGAAGTCATCATGCAGCCGGTCGACCATGCCGGCCGGCCGCACTACGCCGTCGCGGTGCGCGACCTGCGGGCCCGCCGCCAAGCCGAGAGCCAGATCCAGTTCCTCGCCCACCACGACGCACTCACCGGGCTCGCCAACCGTGCCAGCTTTGGCAAGCGCCTCGAGCAAGAGATGCGGGCGGCGCAAGGAGGCGACCGCAAGCTTGCGGTGCTCTGCCTCGACCTCGACCGCTTCAAGGAGGTCAACGACCTGTTCGGCCACGCCGCTGGCGATGCCATGCTGGAGAGCGTCGCCCGCATCGTCTCGGCGGAGCTCGACGGCACGCAGATGATGGCCCGGCTCGGCGGCGACGAGTTCGCTGTGCTCGTTCCGTGTGAGCACGCCTCCGCTGCCGGGCGGCTCGCCGAACGCATCTTGGAGGCGCTGCGCTCCGGCAAGACCGATGCCGGCGGCCCGCAGATCGCGACCAGCATCGGCATCGCCCTCTACCCCGACGACGCCGACGAGCGGGCGGCGCTCCTGAGCTACGCCGACACGGCGCTCTACCGCGCTAAGTCCGAGGGACGCGGCACCTACCGCTTCTTCGAGGCCAAGATGGGGGTCGAAGTGCGCGAGCGCCGCCTCCTCGAACACGACCTGCGCCACGCCGTGGCGCGCGGCGAGATGCAGCTCGTCTACCAGCCGCAGACCCAGGTCGGCAGCGGCTCGGTCATCGGCTTCGAGGCGTTGTTGCGCTGGAAGCACCCGGAGCGCGGCCACGTCTCGCCCGCCGTGTTTATCCCCATTGCCGAGGAGAGCGACGCCATCCTGCAGATCGGAGAGTGGGTGCTCCGCGAGGCGTGCCGCGAGGCGGCGAGCTGGCCCCAGCCCCTGTCCATCGCGGTCAATGTCTCGGCGGTGCAGATCCACAGCCCGCACTTCGTCGGCCTCGTGCACGAGGTGCTGCTCAGGACCGGGCTTGCGCCGCACCGGCTGGAGGTGGAGGTGACCGAGACGGCGCTGATCAGCGATCCAGCCCGGGCGCTCCTGACGCTGCGGCAGTTGAAGTCGCTCGGCCTGCGCATCGCCATGGATGACTTCGGCACCGGCTACTCGTCCCTGTCGAACCTGCGCTCCTTCCCGTTCGACAAGATCAAGATCGACGGCTCGTTCGTGCGGTCGGTCGACAGCAACGAGCAGACCGCAGCCATCGTGCGCTCGGTGCTCGGCCTCGGACGCGGCCTCGGGCTCCCGGTCCTAGCGGAAGGCGTTGAGACGGATGCCGAGCTCGGCTTTCTCATCGCCGAGCAGTGCCACGAGGCACAGGGTTACCTCATGGGACGGCCGTCGCCCATCGGGCAGTTCACCCAGCACACGCATGGCACGATCCCGCTCATCGCCGATGGTCGAAAACGCGCCTGAGGCCTTGGTCAGAGGCTGTCATCAACCCCGGTGGCCTAAAAGGCTGGATACCGGAAGCGGATTAGGCGGGAGGCGGGCATGAGGGAGCGGAAGACACCGATCCCACCATGTGCCGTGCCGCCCCTCCGTGCCGCCGCACTGACCGCCGCCTTGGTCCTCGGCTGCGGCCTCGCCCCGGTCGCTCTCGCCCTGGCGCCTCGCCCCGGCGAGCCGGTCGCAGTGCTGACTCTCTTTCCCGACGCTCCGGTTCCCAGAGCCGTCGCCGCCTCCAGGGCGCCAATCCTGTGGCTTTCATCCGGCGGGCACGTCGCGGTGCTCGACGCCGCCGGGCGCGATACCGCCGCCGACCTGCGCCGGGCCGGCGCCCTCCTCGTTCTCGCCGCCGGCCCCATCGGGGCCTGCCTGCCGGGCTTCCGGCTCCCATTGACCCTCACCGGAACGACGCAGCCGTGACTGACAGCAGCCTCGAACGCCTCCGCCTAACCTTCATGCCGGTCATGGTCGGCACCCTCGGCGTCCTTGCGACCATCGTGACGGTTCTTGCCTGGTTGCGGGACGTCATGCCGGTGCCGGTGACGGTCCTCGCGGTCATCCTCCCCGGCGCAACCCTCGCCGTCGCCCGCCGGCACGGCGCGGTGGCCTTCACGCGCCACCTCTCGTCGGCCGCCCTGATGATGCTCGTCGGCCTGCTGGTGCTGGTCTCCTCCGGCACGCACCTGCAGATCGACGCACACATGGTCTTCTTCGCCGCACTCGCGGTCGTCGCGGGTTGGTGCTGCTGGTCCTCCATCCTGGTGGCCGCAGGTGTCGTGGCCGTCCACCACTTAGCCCTCAATGTCCTTTACCCGGCCGCCGTGTTCCCGAACGGCGCCGAGTACCTGCGCGTTGTCCTGCACGCCCTGGTGCTCGTCACCGAGGCCGGTGCCCTGGTGCTGGCTGCCCGCCAACTCGCCAACGCACTCACCTCCGCTGAGGCGGCGACCCGGCAGGCCGCCGAAAGCGAGATGGCGCAGCGCCACGCCGAGGCCGCGGCCAGCCAGGACCGCAGCCTGGAGGCTCACCGTCAGCGCAGGCTCGGCGAGGTCGTCGCCGAGTTCCGCGACGCTCTCGTCGAGATAGAGCACAAGGTCGAGCGCGAGACGAGTGGCATGCGCGAGACCGCCCTGGCACTCAGCGAGGTCGCGATACAGTCAAGCGGGCAGGCCGCGGCCTCTGAGACCACGGCGTCGACGACTGCACAGAACGTGCTGTCCGTCTCTGCGGGCGCCGAGGAACTCAGCGCCTCCATCTCCGACATCGCCGGCCAGACCGAGCGGGCGCGCGAGCTGATCGCGCATATGACCGAGATTGCGCGGTCGACGAGCGGCGAGGTCGAGCAGCTCGCGGTCGTGGCCGACCGCATCGGCGCCGTCATGGGCCTGATCAAGTCGGTGGCAGACCAGACCAACCTCCTGGCCTTGAACGCCACGATCGAGGCGGCTCGGGCCGGTGCGGCCGGCCGCGGCTTCGCGGTTGTCGCCTCCGAAGTGAAGGCGCTGTCGAGCCAGACCATGAAGGCGGCCGACGAGATCGTGTCCCAGGTCGAGGCAATCCAGACCTCGACGCGGCGGACGGTCGGTTCCGTGCAGGCGATGGCCTCGGCCACTCAGGAAGTCAACGCGCTGACCACCTCCATCGCGGTCTCGGTGGACCAGCAGCGGGCGGCGACGCAGGAGATCTCTCGGACGGTAGCGCAGGTCGCCCAAGGAAGCACCGAGGCGCACGCGGGCGCCGTTTCGGTCTCGCGGGCCACCCGGGAGACGCAGCACCATGCAAGCAGCGCGCTTTCAGCGTCCGAGTCCCTCAAGGTGGTCGCAGCCGACCTCGCGCAGTCGGTGACGACGTTCGTGCAGCGGGTCACCACCGACTTGGATGAGCGCCGCGGGACCGTGCGCGTCGGCGTCGACGAGGCGGGATTCGTGAGCGTGCGGGGGCGGCGATTCCCGGTGCGCGTCGTGGAGGTCTCGTCGCATGGCGCCCGCATCTCCCAAGCGCCTCAACTCGCACCAGGCGAGGCTGTCGAGTTCGAGATGGGCGACCGAAGTCAGACAGTAGCCGAGGTCGCCTGGAGCGAGGACGGAAGGGCGGGGTTGAACGTCCAGGCAGGGCTTCGCCATCCCGCCCTACGCGTCGGGAACTGCTTAGCGGCATGATCGTCACCAGCTCCCACTGAACCGTAGTCTGCACGTTTAAGTTTGGTTTGCCGGGAACTTCGCCGCTCGGCGACAGACATGGGCGCAAAATCGAACGTCCGGTTCTGCGTGCGCGGACGATCCGGCGTGACGTAGCCTGGCCGAATGCCGACGGTCTGCTTCTGGCGACTGAAGCGGTGAAGCGGACATTCGATGCGGCTCGGCTAGAGGGCTCAAAGTGACCTTTCTCCGGCTTTCGGTAGGGCGTCGGTAACTCTTCATCCGTCAACGCGCCACCCGCTAACCCATCGCAAGCCGCCCGGGACGTATTTTAAGAGAGGAACCGGGGAGCCATCTTTCGATGGGGAGCCACGAATTCATGGATGTGATCTACCTTGTTTTCGTGCAAGAATAGATCGGCCTGCACGTCGTGTTTCGCGAGAGCGAGCAAGCAATGGCCAGAGTCGCGCCTTTAGCGCTCCACGTTCCAGAGCCAGCTGTCCGGCCGGGCGGGGTCCCGGATTTTTCCAGCGTCAAAATCCCCAAGGCCGGGTCGGTCCCGCGTCCCGACGTCGATACCGGTTCGGAAGCGATCCGGGAGCTGGCCTTCTCGATCATCCGCGTCCTGAATCGCGAGGGTGAGGCGGTGGGGCCGTGGGCCGGCTTGCTCAGCGACGATGAGCTCCGGGGCGGCCTGCAGGATATGATGACTCTGCGCACCTTCGATGCGCGGATGCTGCTCAGCCAGCGGCAGGGCAAGACGTCCTTCTACATGCAGCACCTCGGTGAGGAGGCCGTGAGCTGCGCCTTTCAGAAGGCCCTCGCGCCGGGAGACATGAACTTCCCTACGTACCGGCAGGCCGGGCTCCTGATTGCGAGCGGCTATCCGCTGGTGACCATGGCATGTCAAATCTACTCGAACGTGAAAGATCCGTTGAAAGGCCGCCAGCTGCCGGTTCTGTATTCGTCAAAAGAGCACGGGTTCTTTACGGTATCGGGAAACCTTGCGACGCAATATGTGCAGGCGGTCGGGTGGGCGATGGCCTCCGCGATCAGGCGGGACACGAAGATCGCGGCGGCCTGGATTGGGGACGGCTCGACGGCCGAGTCGGACTTTCACGCCGCACTCGTCTTCGCGTCGACCTATAAAGCCCCTGTCGTGCTCAACATCGTCAACAACCAGTGGGCGATCTCGACCTTCCAGGGCATTGCCCGAGGCGGGGCAGGAACCTTCGCGGCGCGCGGCCTGGGGTTCGGCATCCCGGCGCTCCGGGTCGACGGCAACGATTACCTGGCCGTCTATGCGGCTGCCAAATGGGCCATCGCGCGGGCCCGGCGCAATCTCGGGCCGACGCTCATTGAATATGTGACCTACCGCGTCGGAGCTCACTCGACGTCGGATGACCCCTCGGCCTACCGTCCGAAGGCCGAATCCGACGCCTGGCCGCTCGGCGATCCGGTCATTCGGTTGAAGAACCACCTGATCCGGCGCGGCGCGTGGTCCGAGGAGCGGCACAAGCAGGCGGAGGCCGAGATCCTTGAGTTGGTGATCGCGGCGCAGAAGGAGGCGGAGAGTTTTGGGACGCTCCATTCCGTCTCGAGGCCGTCTGCGCGGGAGATGTTCGAGGGCGTCTACGCCGAGATGCCGCCGCACCTGCTCCGTCAACGCCAGCAGGCCGGAGTGTAGGCCATGCCGCGCATGTCGATGGTCGAAGCCATCCGCGACGCGATGGACGTGATGATGGCACGCGACGAGAGCGTCGTCGTCTTCGGTGAGGATGTCGGCTATTTCGGCGGCGTCTTCCGCTGCACCTACGGGCTTCAACAGAAATACGGAACGTCGCGCTGCTTCGACGCGCCCGTCAACGAATCCGGGATCGTGGGAACGGCCGTCGGCATGGCTGCCTACGGCCTGCGGCCCTGCGTCGAGATCCAATTCGCCGATTACGTGTACCCGGCCTACGACCAGATCGTGTCGGAGGCCGCGCGGCTGCGGTATCGCTCGAACGGCGAGTTCACCTGTCCCTTGGTTATCCGCATGCCGACGGGCGGCGGCATCTTCGGCGGACAGACCCACAGCCAGAGCCCGGAGGCACTCTTCACCCACGTCTCGGGGCTCAAGACTGTCGTCCCCTCAAACCCCTACGATGCCAAGGGGCTGCTCATCACGGCGATCGAGGATCCGGATCCCGTGATCTTCCTCGAGCCGAAGCGGCTCTACAACGGTCCCTTCGACGGGCATCACGAGCGCCCCGTCACGCCCTGGTCGAAGCACGCGGCCAGCGAAGTTCCGGCCGGCCACTTCGCTCTCCCGCTCGGAAAGGCGTCCATCGTTCGGGCGGGAACGGACGTCACGGTGCTGGCCTACGGGACGATGGTGCATGTCGCGCAGGCGGCCGCCACGGAGACGGGCATCGACGCCGAGATCATCGATCTGCGTACCCTGGTTCCATACGATCTCGACACGATGGTGGCCTCCGTCTCCAAGACCGGTCGCTGCGTGGTCATCCAGGAGGCGACGCTGACGTCAGGGTTCGGCGCGGAACTGGCAGCCCTCATCCAGGAGACCTGCTTCTACCATCTTGAGGCGCCGGTCGCCCGAGTTGCCGGATGGGACACGCCCTATCCGCACGCGCAGGAATGGGACTACTTCCCCGGGCCGGGACGCGTGGCGCGTGCGCTGGTCGAGACGGTGGAGGCCTGACATGGGCGAGCACCTGATCACCATGCCCGATGTCGGCGAGGGGATCGCCGAAGCCGAACTGGCCGAGTGGTTCGTGAGAGTGGGCGAGTTCGTCCATGAGGACGCCGTGCTGGCCGCCGTCACCACCGACAAGGCGACCGCGGAGATCCCCTCCCCGGTGACGGGGCAAGTCGTGTGGCTCGGGGCCGAGGCCGGCGAGGTCGTTGCTGTCGGCGCGCCGCTGATCCGCTTGGCGGTCAAGAATGCGGACGATGCAGACCAAGTCTCCGACGGCGTTCGCACCACAAACACGGGTCAGCCCTCCCCTGCGCGCGGCCGTGGTCCTGCCGCCGCGCATAGGGAGGACGAGAAGGCGATGGCGTCGCCGGCTGTCAGGCATCGCGCACGCAAGGCCGGAATCGATCTGGCTCGTGTGCCCGGCTCGGGGCCTTCCGGCCGCGTGACGCACGAGGATCTCGACGCCTATCTGACCGGTGACGCGCGCGAGACGGGAACGCCAGGCCCCAGTCCGAACACAACGGTCGAACAGATCAAAGTCACGGGTGTCCGCCGCAAGATCGCGGAGAAGATGACCCTCGCGGCCTCGCGCATTCCCCACATCACCTATGTCGAGGAGGTCGACGTCACGGCGCTCGAGGATTTCAGGGCCACGCTCAACGCGAACAGGCGCGCGGAGCGACCGAAGCTGACGCTGCTCCCGTTCCTGATGCGGGCTCTGGTCAGAGCCATCGCCGAACAACCGCGTCTGAACGCGCTCTACGACGATGAAGCCGGCATCCTCCACCAGCACGGCAGCGTGCATATCGGTGTCGCGACCCAAACCCCCGCGGGTCTCGTCGTTCCCGTCGTCCGGCACGTGGAGGCGCGAGACCTCTGGGACTGCGCCGCCGAACTGAACCGCCTCTCGGAGACGGCCCGAACGGGCTCAGCCACGCGGCAGGAATTGGGCGGCTCGACGATCACTGTCACCTCGCTCGGTGCCCTGGGCGGCATCGCCTCGACCCCGATCATCAACCATCCGGAGGTCGCCATCATCGGCGTCAACAAGATCGCGATGCGGCCGGTCTGGAACGGGGCGGCGTTCATCCCGCGCAAGATGATGAACCTGTCGTCGAGCTTCGACCATCGCGTCATCGACGGCTGGGATGCGGCTGTATTCGTCCAGCGGATCAAGACGCTCTTGGAAACGCCGGCTCTGATCTTCGTGGATGCGTAGCTCGGTACCGCCTCGTACCAGATGCCTGCCCTGAGGCCATCCGGCTTGCACGCGGTCCCGGCCTCACGCCTTGCCCGGAGGGGCGCCCCGGTCGAAGCGCTCCAGCAGCCGCTCGGCGCGGCGTAGGTGGGGACGGTCGAGCATGGCCCCACCCTGCCCGATAACCCCCGTCCCCGGCGAACCCGCGAAGGCCGCGGCCACGGCCCGCGCTTTGGCCAGGGCCGCCTCAGAGGGCGAGAGGGCCGCGTTGATGATGGGAACTTGGGCCGGGTGGATCGCCAACTTCCCGATGAAACCATCCCGGCGCGCCTCGCGGCATTCCCGTTCGAGCGCCGCGAGGTCCCGATAGGCGAGATGGACCGTGTCGATCGCGTCTGTCTCGGCTGCGGTCGCCGCGAGCAGGGTGAGGTCGCGCGCCAGGCGATACGGACCGGTCCAGGCGCCGGTCCCATCGCGGTTGGTCTCGGCCCCCAGATCGGCGGAGAGATCCTCCGCCCCCCAGGTGATCCCGCAGAGACGCGGATGCCCCTCGGACAGGGTCGTCAGCGCGAGGACGGCGCGGGCCGTCTCGGTGGCGATGGGCAGGATCCGCGTCGCGCCGGCAGCGATGCCGCTGGCGGCCTCGAGCCGGTGGAGATGTGCATCGAGCGCGCGGATGTCAGCGCTCATGGCGGCTTTGGGCAGCACGATGCCGTAAGGTCGCGCCGGCATCACCGCCGCGAGGTCGTCCCCCGCCCAGCCTGTCCCGAGCGCGTTCACGCGCACGAAAAGCAGCGGCCCCCGGCGGTGCTCCCGACCTCCTCCAGGAACGCGGCGGCCTGCCGGCGCCCCGCCGCCTTCCCGCTCGCGGCGACCGAATCCTCGAGGTCGACGATGAGGGCGTCGGCGCCGGCGTTCAGCGCCGTCTCGAGCTTCCGCGGCGCGTCGCCCGGAACGAACAGCAGCGCGCGCATCGGCGTCACGCCCCGCTCGTTGCGGGCCGACGCCGCATGAAGGCCTGCCTGCGGCACTCGGCAACCAGAATTTCGTCCTGCCGGTAGGCCCGGTGGATGAGATCGACAATCCCCGCCTCGGCGCGAGCGCGCGAGATGCGTTTGGCCGCCACCTCGGTGGTCACGCGGATGGTGTCGCCCTCGAAGAGCGGCGCCGGGAAGCGCACCTCGGTCATGCTGTGTAGCAGGTTGGATTTATGATCGCTGTGTGAGCAGGATTTGGTCAATACGGCAGCTCGGATCAAGCTTCCGCGCTGAACGGAGACCGAGTGCTCAGGTCTTCAGAACGACGCAGGCACCACCCACTGTGTGGATTTTTTCACATAGCGCGTCAGCCTGCTCTCGGCTCTCAGCCGGTATGCGGATCCGGTAGAACGCTTGCGTCCCACGGCTGCGCATTCGCGTGCCGATGACCATTGGGCGCGCCTGCCCGATGACCTTGGCGTAAGTTGCCTGCGC
Source organism: Methylobacterium phyllosphaerae (assembly GCA_050632685.1). Classification (GTDB taxonomy): domain Bacteria; phylum Pseudomonadota; class Alphaproteobacteria; order Rhizobiales; family Beijerinckiaceae; genus Methylobacterium; species Methylobacterium phyllosphaerae_A. Next base: position 2,198,436 of record JBOEFT010000001.1, on the reverse strand, counting down.
TTGCGAGAAGCTTCGCAGTGCGAGTGCCTTAGAGAAGTTGGCAGCCAGCTGAATGCCCCAAGGTCCCCAGGGCGGCGGGACCGGCTTCTCGACAGGGCTGATACCGTGGCCGCGGGCATACCGGTCGTTGCGCGACGGTTTGCGCTCGGCGAAGCGATCAGCTCGGGACGGGATTTGCAGAGCCGCGGTCACTTGCAAGCAGGTTTGGGGCGTTTCCTTCCGCGTGCCTCCCGACTTCTGAGCAGCTTCGACCTTGCGCTCTGCACCTTTCACCTTCGCGGCAGCCAGTTCCGGGGGAACGGCTTTTTGCGGCTCTCCGACGGGCCTGCTGACCTTGTCCTGCTCTCCCGTGCGCTTGGCCTCTGGTGGGGTAGCCCCATCGCTTGTGCCGCCCCGCCACTCCTCGGCCGGGCTGCCGGTGATCCAGAGTACGTAGGCGCGGGTCTCAGCCGGCAGGTCGCCGCTGCCCGCCAGCCAGTTCGTCACGCGCTGCGCGCCGCCGTTGTAGGCCGCCGCTGCGAGCCCGAGATTGCCGAAGCGGCGCTTGAGGTCGGCGAGGAGATGCGCCGCGTGCGGGATCGCCTGTTCGGGATCGAACGGGTCGAGCAGGCCACGCTCCAGCGCGGTACCGGGCATGAACTGCGCCACACCTTGCGCGCCAGCTGGGCTCACGACGCCGACGCGGAAGCTGCTCTCGCGCCAGATCAGCCGCGTTAAGAACGGCACCGGCAGGCCGCGGGTCTTAGCGGAGTCCTCGATGAGGCGGCAGAGCGCCTGCTCCACGGTCTCGGTCGAGCTCTCAGAAGGCCCAGCGCAGGCAGGCGTCGCGAGAACGACGGCGCTGAGCGCGACCGCTGGTGTGAGGAGCAACTTCGGCATGATCAGGACGCGGCTGTAACGCGTCCCGCTGGGATTGCGATCCGTTGCGCGTTGACGTGCTCTACAACCGCGCGGGGATGCCAAGAGCCGCCCTAACCAGTCTAGCGACCGCGAGATCCAATCGGCTAAATGTCAGAAGGAGAACGCTGCGTATGATGAGCACGCACGTCGGCTGTGCGGCCCCGTGCTACTCTTCCTGCCACCTCACCGTTGGTGACGACAACCGTGGTCGTGCTTGGGCCCTCTGATCGCACGAGGGTGAACAGCGCGGCAGCATGGGACGGCGCAAGTCGGACGCATCCGTGCGACGCTGGTCGCCCGAGCTGTCGTATCGCGCGGCTGCTGTGGATGGCGTGCCCAGCAGCTGTGAAGAAGATGGAGTAGGGCATCGGGGCGTCATCCCACTCCTTGGAGTAGTGTACCTTTGCCAACCACAGGGGGCGGAACGTGCCTGCCGGTGTCCTGTACGGCGCTCGTGCCGTTGAGACCGCCCAGGAGTACCGGACCTTTCCGTCAACCGTCACCCGCATGCGCTGAGCGGCTTTGTCGACCGTGATCAGTACGCGTGCCGGAGCCGCAACAGCGGGCCTCGTGACCTCGCCAGCGGGCGGCGTTCTGTGCGGCGGTTCGGAGGCAGCAGGGAGGGCACTCAAAGGGTCGAGAGCCAGGGTTGCTGAGAGTGGCACCTCCGGAGCGCCTGCCCCATTCGGGGGAGCTGTGGTCGAACTCGGGGCGGGTATTCTGTGGGTGGTGCTTTCCGACGATTCCGGCGAGGGAGCTACAACCGCTAAGATCCCGTGAGCCGCCGGGGTCCTCGTCTCGCTAGCCTCGGATGCTCCACTTGCTGCAGCGCCGGATGGAGCGGACGGGTTGCGCAGCTCGGGGATAGGTCCAGGATTTTGGGAAGTGACTGCCTGCTCTGCGGACGCGACTGGAGGAGAAACACCTATCGCCGCAGATCTTTGTTGATCTAGCTTTCGCTGCGCGATAAGCTTTGCGGCTTGCTCTGCTTTGTCCTTTTGCAGCCGTTCCGCCGCCTCGCGTGCAAGCCGTTTATCGAGCTCCAGGCGATCATGTTTTGCCGCTTCTAGTACTTTGAACGGATCGACGAACTGGGCGGAAGCTAGGTGCGCGTCAGCTGTCGTGAAGATGCACGATGCAATCAGCAGCTTGATAACGTGCATCGTTCCTCTCCGGCGGGGACACCAAGCGTGGCCGCGTCAAGATAATCGGCCCTTAAAGTCAAGGTTCCGGGTACGGTTTGGCAAAGTGGCTGCAAATGGCCGATCGCTGCTGGTAGCGTCCGCTTACCGGACGTCGTCAGAGCCAGCCGAATGGCTGGATTGGGCGCACAACCGAAAGTCCGGTTTTGCGCGCTCAGGCGATCCGGTGTGACGTAGTCTGGCCGCTTGCAGCCCGTCTGCTTTGAGGCTCGGGGAGCGGACAAGCGGACGTTCGCCGCGACTGAGCTGAGGGGCTCGACGATACTCAAAACATGGCCCGGAGAGATCCATATATCGGAAATCCAGTCTTTTAAGTTCGGTAAACGGCGCCAGCCGCTACCGGGGTAATCTATGGATGATTTGTCATTATCAGTATGATTTGTATATTGTCGGTTTCGCCTATCCTCCGAATTTTGAGTGCAACTATCAGGCTGGCGTTCATGGCCACCATCAGAACGGAAGATACGGAACATCAGCGCCAATCATCGTGCGAGGTCATGACAACGCAGGCAAGGCAAGCGCGGCAGGATCGCGAACGACGCAGTTTCGGTGGAGTCGAGCATGCCTTGACGACGCCAACACTGGAGTTGCCTGTTGACCGTTTCGCGGGTCGTACCCTCGAAATCGGCGATATCGTCCTGCGAGATATGGATTTCGCTGCCGAAATCCTCCGCCAAGCCTAGTAGGCGTCGCGCGATTCGCGTGGGCAACGGCATCAGCACCGTCTCTTCGACTCGAGCGCTGACAAAGCGCAGGCGCTCGCACAGAAGTTCGATGACCCGCATCGACAAGTCAGCGTGCCGGCTGACGAGATCCAGCATGTCGCGGCGGCGGACCGCGAACAACTCCGCCGGCTCGGCGGCGACGGCGTCCGCGCTGCGCGGCCGACCATCGAATAGCGCGACCTCGCCGAAAATGTCGCCCGGACCGAGCACGTTGAGCGTCATGCGCCGGCCGGCCTCAGTGCCGGCCGTGATCCGGATCTCGCCGCGGCGTATCGCGTAGAACGCATCCGCTGGGTCGTCCTTCAGGAACAGGGTCTCGCCGCGGGCGAGGTTGTGGGTGACGCAATGGTTGGCGACGGCTCGCCGCGTGTCAGATTCGAGGCAGCCGAAGAAGGGGCTGGCGGACAGCAGACGCTCGAACTGGGCCGGATCGCACACAGAAGTGGCTCCTTTTGGAGCTGCGGACCCGAGCGGACCATAAGGCCGGACGGCGGTTTATTTGTACCAGAATGCCCGCAAACTCGCCATCAGCTCGGAAGGCCGGTGCAGTGGCGGAGAAGTGCTGGCGGCGCCGTGGACCGCCGCGGCGGCTATCGTGTGGCCCTTAAGGCGGCGGCACGCGACATATCGGATCTGACGAGGCCGAGATCCGCGAGGTCGCGCTCGCTGAACAATGCGAGTTCGCGCTGTGTACGGCGGCAGTCGAGCCACAGTCTAAAAACAGAAAACGCAGCGGCCACCTGATCCTCCTCAGCTAAGGAGGCCGGCATGCCCCGGGCGCCGCTCCGCGTCCGTGACAGCGATCACGGACACAGACGGGCGGTTGGCCGGATGAAGGTTCGGGCCGCGAGGTACCTGGTCGCGACCGGGTCTTGGAGCACGGCCGATCACGCGTTTGCCAGTGGAGATTTTCCATGTCGCACGGTGCCCGCCTGACATACGCCTTGATCTGCTACGCGGTCTTCCTGCTGGCCTTCCTCTACGCCGTTGGCTTTCTCGGACACGTTGTCGTTCCGAAGACTGTAGACGACGGGTTGATCGTCGATCCGGTACTGGCCGTCGCCGTTGACGTCTCCCTGCTCATTCTCTTCGTCCTCCAGCACAGCGTGATGGCACGCCCGCGCTTCAAAACCTGGTGGACACGCATCGTCCCGAAGCCGATTGAGCGCAGCACCTACGTTCTCTTGGCGAGCCTCGCGCTGCTGCTACTGTTCTGGCAATGGCGTCCACTCCCGGCGATCGTTTGGTCGATCTCGGAACCTGTCGCGGTGGGACTTATGATGGGCCTCTTTTGGATGGGCTGGCTCGTGGTCCTCGCCAGCACCTTCATGATCAGCCATCTCGACCTCTTCGGGCTCAAGCAGGCCATCCAGGGCTGGCGCTCGACCGCGCCGGATGAGGGCGCGTTCACGACACCCCTCCTCTACAGGCACGTCCGGCACCCGATCTATCTCGGCTTCGTCATCGCGTTCTGGGCGACGCCGACGATGACGGCCGGCCACCTGCTGTTCGCGGCGGTCGCGACCGCCTACATCCTCGTCGGCATCCAATTGGAGGAGCGCGACCTCGTTGCCTTCTTCGGTGATCGCTATCGACGCTATCGTCGCGAGGTGGGCATGCTCCTGCCGCGCTTTCGCGGTGTACGCTGATGGCGTTGTCGCCGACGAGGCCGTGGATGTCGGATCGCTACTCGATCACCACGTCCGCGCTGCTCAAGATCGAGGGCGGCAAAGTCACGCCGAGGCGTGTGGCCGCCCCGACATTGGCGAACAATTCAACCCTCGTGACGAGCTGCACCGGCAGGTCGCGGGGCATCTCGCCTCGGAGCAGACGGCCGGCATAGAGGCCGGCTTGGCGATGCGTCTGCGTGAAGTCGCCTCCGTAGCTCAGCAGCCCGCCGGCGTTGGGAAAGTCGCGGGATTGGGTGATCGCGGGAAGTCCGTGGCGGCTTGCGAGAATCGCAAGAAGCGCGCTGCGATAGGCGAAGTAGGGGTCGGAGGTAAAGACGAGGCCGGGCACCCCGAGCAGGCGCGGCGCCGTAGAAAGCGTCTCGAAGTCATCCTCGCGGCTGGCCTCGAGCACATGGAGTGTCAGGCCAAGGCTGCCCGCCGACGCCTGGAGTCCGGCCACCTGCGAGCTGGCCGTGGGACTGGTCGGATTGACCGCGACGGCGAGGGCAGCGGTTGTCGGAAACAGCTCCCGCATCAACTCAAGCCGCTTGTTGGAGACCTCGACGCTCAGGCTCGAAACGCCCGTCAGATTGCCGCGAGGCCGAGCGAGATCATCCACCACGCCAAGAACGACCGGATCGCCGCCCATCTCAAAAACGATCGGGATCGTCTCCGTCGCCGCCCGCGCCGCAAGCACTACCGGCGCTCCACCAGGGGCAACCAGGACTGTAATCCCGCTACCGGCCAGCTCCTTCGCAAGCGCGGGCAGCCGCTCGTATCGCCCGCCTGCCCAGCGAAAGGCGATCGCGACGTCGCGACCCTCGACGAAACCAGCATCGGCGAGCCCCCGCGAAAAGCCACCAGTCGGCTAGCAGCACGCTCGGGCGTCTCGGAGCCGAGATATCCGATCACCGGAAGCGTTGGCGCTCGCGCCCGCACCGCACGGGTTACGACCCCACCGATCAGGGCAGTGACCGGCCCGATGAGAATGGCGCGTCGCCTCATCCCGTCGCCCCTCGCCGAGCGCAAAGTATCACGCCGCCGCACCCGGCGTTGGCCGAGCGTCGACCCCCTGACCAGCTGCCACGGCGAAGACGGCAACCGGATCGTCGAAGCCCTTCAGGCGCCGTGTCCCGAGGGAAACGAGGGGAACGCCGCTCCCGATCGCCTCGGCCGCTGTGCGATCGACGAGGATCTGGCCGTCTTGAGCCGAGGCGCACAGGCGCGATGCAAGGTTCGTCACGGTGCCGATGGCCGTGTAGTCCATCCGGCTGTCGGAGCCGATGCGTCCGACCGTGGCGGGTCCCATCGCAAGGCCGATCCCGAAGCCAAGCGCATGGCCGCGCGCGCGCCAGGTCGCGGCCAGGGGCTGCACCGTCGCCTGCATCTCGATGACCATGCGAGCGGCCCGCAACGCAGGCTCGGGGCAGGCCACTGGCGCGTTCACCAGGATCATAACGCCGTCGCCGGCGAAGCTCACGAGCGTCGCGGCGTGCCGGTTCACGGTCGCACCGATCACCGCATAGTATTCGCTGAGAACATCCATGATCACGGTCGGCTTAGATCGGGCAGAGAACGGGGTGAAGCCACGCAGGTCGCCGAAAACAACGACGACTTCGACGCGCTGTCCATCGAGGACGCTGTCATCGCCGGCCCGGTCCACGAGCTCGGCGACCTGCGGCGCGAGGAAGCGTTTGAGCCGGTCGATGCGCTCCGAGCGCTCCCGCGAGATCGCGACCTCGCGTGCCATCTGATTGAAGCGGCTCGCGAGCCGCCCTAGCTCGTCGCCCCTCGCGATGTCGATGCGGTGATCGAACTGGCCGGCCCCTATACGAGCCGCGCCGTCCTCGAGTAAGCGGATCGGGCCGGTCATTCGGCCGGCGAGCCAATAGGCAAGCGCGGCGGCGAAGGCTGTGCCGGCGAGCAGCAGGCCGAGTAGGCGCCAGAAGGTGGCGCGGATCGGCCCGAACGCCTCGGCTGCCGGCTGGTGGACGATCACGCTCCAATCCGGCCCCTGGACCGGCGCCAGGGCGGCGACCACCGTGCGCCCCGCCGGGTCTGAACCGACGACTGCGCGCCCATCTTGCGCGAGGATTGCAGCCCGCAGTGCTTGGAGGTTCTCGGACGTCCGGTCCGCGGCGCCGCGTAGGACGAGGCTGATGTCGGGATGCGCGATGAGCCGGCCCGGCCGGTCGAGCACGAAGGCTTGTCCGGTCTCGCCGATCCGGATCCCCACGATGACGTTAAGGATCAGCTTGAGATTAATCTCGGCGACCGCAATGCCCGCTGCGGCTCGGTTCCCCGCCACGGCATCGGTCATGTACGGTTCCGAGTTGCGGTGGTAGGTGACAGGACCGAACCAAGCTTGCCTGGTCCGGGCCCCTAACACCGCTGGATCCGCCGACGCGTCCTGGCCGCTCTCGATGCGGTTGAGGCCGATCCGCGACACAGAGAGCTGCTCCTTCGCGGCGCCGTCGATCAACCTGAGGGTCGTTACGGCGGGGGCGTGGCGCAGGAGCCGCAGGGCATCGATGCGCCGCCGTTCGTCGGCCCCCTCCGTCCAGGGCAAGTGGACCATCCAGGCGAGCTGGTTTCCGATCCCTTCAATGAAAACTGCGATACGCGCAGCCGCAGTCCGGGCCTCGGCACCGAGGAGGTCGTTTAGGTGCGCCCTCTGGTCCTTATATCCAAACCACGCCTGACTGCAGCCGGCGGCGAGCAACGGAACGACCACGGCGGCGAACAGGACAAAGAAATATTGCCGGAACAGCGAGCCCCGCGCGGGGAAGGAATCGAGCCATCGCCGGATCCATTCCGAGGCGCATCGATCCGCTCCGGGATTACCTGGACATACCCCCTGAAGTGCCGCCGAAACGCACCAGGAATTGCCCAAGCTCGCCGATCAGCGTGCAATTATGTTCCGGACCTGACTGCAACGCCAGTCCCCTGGGCGCGGCGCTGACCGAAGCAGGGTTCGGACACGTATCGAGAGAAGCGGCGTTGCGGCGACGTCTGCTTCGGAGAGGCAGCCCGAAGCAGCTGAGTGACCGAATTGGGCGCGAAGCGGCCGGCGGGATCTGTTCGATACCGGCACGGCGATTTTCCGCATCTGAACCGGAAAAGCAAACCCTCAGACCCTCTTGTTTTGTCAGCAGACTGCTGATCAGGCGACCATCAATCAAGGAGAGAAAGCCTCTCTAAACCAAGATCAGTTCAGGCCGATTAGGCGTAACCGTCCCTTCAGCACGGGCTGGGACAGTCCTGCCTCCCCTGGAGCAGGACCCGTCATGCCGAAGCAGAAGTTCCGCCTCGTGACCCGCAGCGATTTCGACGGCCTCGTCTGTGGCATGCTGCTGCGCGAGCTCGACCTGATCGACGAGATCAAGTTCGTCCATCCCAAGGATATGCAGGACGGGATCGTACCGATCACGGACCGCGACATCATCACCAATCTGCCCTATGTCGCGGGCTGCCACCTCGCCTTCGACCATCACGCGAGCGAGATGACGCGCAACGCCGGGCAGGCTTTTCCGAACCACGTCATCGACCCGACGGCCCCTTCCGCGTCCCGGGTCGTCTATCGGCACTTCGGCGCTGCGGTCTTCCCGCGGGTCAGCGACGAGCTCATGGCCGCCGTCGACAAGGCCGATTCAGCGCAGTTCACCCAGGAGGAGATCCTCGATCCGCAAGGCTGGGTGCTCCTGAATTTCCTCATGGACTCCCGCACCGGACTGGGACGGTTCCGCGATTTCCGGATCTCGAACTACGAGCTGATGATGCAGCTCATCGAGCATTGCCGCGACCACAGCATTGCCGAGGTGCTGGCTCTCCCGGACGTCCGAGAGCGCATCGACCTGTACGAGGCGCACCGCGAGCCCTTCGCGGCGCAGCTGCACCGCTGCACCTCGGTCCATGGCAAGCTGGCGGTGATCGACCTGCGCGACGAGGAAGTCATCTACGCCGGCAATCGTTTCATGGTCTACGCGCTCTTCCCAGAATGCGACGTCTCGGCCCACGTGCTGTGGGGACTGAAGAAGCAGAACACCGTCTTCGCCATCGGCAAGTCGATCCTGGACCGCGGCTCGCAGGTCGATGTCGGCGCGCTGTGCCTTGGCTACGGCGGCGGCGGCCACAGGGCGGCCGGGACGTGCCAGATCGCCAACACGCGTGCTGAGGCCGTCAAGGCCGAACTGATCGCCGCGCTCTCGGGCGAGCCACACAGGGCCGCTGCCTGAGATGTCGAGGATGTAGGGCGCTCGAGCAACTACGAGCTTTAGGCCCTCTCTTTGATCCCAGCGGATCGGTCCCGATCCGTTCACGACGCTGACACGGCAAGAAGCAGCACGGGTCGGACGCGGTTTTAGAGTCGTACCGCTCGTGCCCCTTTCAACAGACGACAGCTTTCATTTAAAGTCGCACGTCACACCGCGATCTGACCGTGTCTATAGCCGTCAGGTAGCCTTGACGTGGCCCGATCGATCGGGCCGATCACACAAGCCTCGATCAAAGGCGGTCACGGTGAAGAAGACGCTCTTGGCGGCCATGCTGGCCGCAGTTTGGTCCGGGTGCGCTTCCGCGCAGACGTCAACCACGGTCTCAGACGGCACAATTCGGGTCGGGCTGATCCTCGACATGTCCGGCGTCTACGCCGATGTGACCGGCCCCGGTAGCGCCACGGCCGCAACGATGGCGGTAGAAGATTTCGGCAAAACCGTGCTCGGCGCACCGATTGAGGTGGTCGTGGCCGATCACCAGAACAAGGCCGACATCGCTGCCGCGACTGCTCGGGAATGGTTCGACACCGGCCACGTCGACGCGATCCTCGACGTGGCCGCCTCCGCCCCCGCACTGGCGGTGGCCGAAATTGCCAAAGCCAAAAACCGGATTGCAGTTTTCAACGGACCCGGCGCTGTGCGGCTGACCAACGAGGCCTGCACGCCGGTGACGATACACTATGCCTACGACACTTACGCACTCGCCGGCGCCACAGGACTCGCCACGGTGAAGGCCGGTGGGACCTCATGGTTCTTCATCGCGGCTGATTACACGTTCGGGCAGGAGCTCGCTCGAGACGCGGCAACGGTGATCCAGGCTAATGGAGGCCGAGTCCTCGGTGAGGTGCGGGCGCCCCTCAACACGGCCGACTTCTCTTCATTCTTGCTGCAGGCGCAGGCCTCTGGCGCCAAGGTGATCGGCCTTGCCAATGCAGGTCGTGACACCACCAACGCCATCAAACAGGCCGCTGAGTTTGGCCTCACGGGTGGCGGGCAGCAGCTGGCGGCGCTGCTCGCCTACATCAACGACGTTCATAGCCTTGGCCTCTCGGCGACACAGGGGATGCTCCTTACTTCCGGCTTCTACTGGGATCTCGATGACGGCACGCGGGCGTTCGCCAAGCGCTTTCAAGAGCGCACCGGCCGGATGCCGAACATGTCTCAGGCAGGCGTCTATTCGGCGGTGACGCACTACCTGAAGGCTGTGAAGGCGAGTGGGACAGACGCCACTGAAGCCGTGATGAAGGCGATGCGCGAAACGCCAGTCAATGACTTCTACGCGCATGACGGCCGCATCCGCGAAGATGGCCGCATGGTCCACGACATGTACCTGTTCCAAGTGAAGATGCCCACCGAGTCCATAGGCGAGTGGGACCTGTACAAGCGTGTCGCGACAATACCGGGCGATCAGGCGTTTCAGCCGCTTTCGGCCTCACGCTGTCCTCTCGTGAAGCGATGAGGCCGCACTGCTGGCGATCCGAGCACTCGATCCGTGTCGGGTTTAGGCCCAACGTTGCTCTCAGGTGTCGGTTGGCCAAACCTTCGTGACAAAAATGACGCATTCCAGGGCTTAGCGGGTGGGCTGGCGGCGCTGTGCCTTCAGCAACGCTGCCCAATCTCCGCCTTCAGGTGCACCTGCGTCTTGCGCAAAACCGCGCACGGATCGTGACCGCTCCGGCGAGCCAGGATCAGCAGGTCAGTTATGAGGTCGACGATATCGCACTCAGCGATGTCTGCACCTCCTACAGGGTAGCGCCAGCGCCGCTCAGCCGTATGCTCCCCCAAGTAGAGGTTGAGGGCCTTGCGCGCGAGTTGAGCTCTCATGGCTTCCGTCGGCATGTGCATTCTCCCGGGCCGTCCGGCCTCTGAGAAAGCATGTGCCGGTAAGGCCTTGCGCGTTGTCCTCCCATGAGAACCACTGACGCGGTCTCACGGTTCAGGAGGTGCAAGCGAGCCAGCAATCTTCCGTAAAAATCGTCCAAGGACCAGGCGGCAGCGCATTCAAATCTCGTGCTCGCCAACGTGCTTGCCGATGCAAGCATGCCTCCATGCCTTGAAGATGACCAGAGTGTGCGGCTCGGCAATGAGGCCGTAGCCCTATACGATCTGCAGAGTTCGCGAAGATACGGGTAGATCCACCCGGCACAGCAACCCGGTTGAGGGGAAGCGAACCTTGGATCGCCCGTTCAGATCTCTCGGTAGGATCTGCTCCAGCAACCGCAAGCCGAAGCCTCTGTGTACCGGCAGGCGCATCGGCTCAGGTCCGCCGTGCTCGGCCCAACGAAACACGAGCCACGGTTGGCTCCGCCCTGGCCGGAGGCGCCATCTTACCGCGATTGATCCCCCGCTTTCGGATAAGGCTCCAAACTTGACGGCGTTCGCCGTCAGCTCGTGTATAGCCAGGCCAAACACTTCGGCAGCCCGCGGCAGGAGATTGACTGGCGGCCCGGAGATGCGCACGCGGTCTTCGCGCTCCAGCTCGAAAGTGTGGAGCTCGTCCGCAACGAGCCGTTCCATATCGACGCCGGCCGGCGGCTTCTGGCGCGCCGTAGCCTTAATGCGCTGAAAAGCATCGATCCGGTCGTCTAGATCCGCCGCCTCGTCAACGTCAGCCGCAGCTTCCTGGATCTCGGCCGTGCGGCGCGCGATTGAGCGTACCAGTGCGAGCGTGGCGCGCACCTGCTTCTGGAGTTCACGGGAGGCCAGATCCAACTGCTCCATGGCCCGGTTCACATCCACGGGCGAACCGACAGACTGCGCGATCCCGGCAAGCGCTTGGTCCATAATCTCGCGGACCCGAGCAGCGCGCCCTGCGGACGGCTCGCCCGGCTGGTCACCGGGCCGGATCTCGCGCTGCAGAGCGAGCCAGTGGGTCAATTCTCCGGCCTCGTTGCGCAGCGGCGTGATGTGCCAGTGCAGCATAAAGGGGCTGCTATCCTTGCGGTAGTTGACTGTGGTGCCCTGGAACGCCTCGCGTGTCTCCAGGTCCGTGCGGAGGTGAGCGAGAACGGTCCTGTCAGTCAGTGGCCCCTGCAGTATGCGTGGCGTTTGCCCGACGACTTCCTCAGCACTGTAGCCGGTCATGCGGGTGAAGGCGGCGTTGACGTGCTCGATGATGGGACCAGGACGTTCGAGCCGAGCGTCGGTGATGATGACGGCCTCGCCGATCCCGTCGAGCGCTGTCCGGAGAAGATCGGCCAGGTGCGGTCTGCCTGCCGACGCAGGAACTGTGTGCTGGGGCATGTCAGCGGCGGAGCTGATCATGACGCAACTCTTTAGGCGACGGAACGCACCACCGGTAGCCATCGGTGCGCACGATCATCCTTGATAGCTCTTCGGATGCTCAAGATCCAGCTGCCTCAGCTGACAGCGGAGCGAACGGCCGTCCGTATGGGAGCGCCCGAGGAAAGTGACTGCTCCTGGTCACGTGCCCTGAAAGCAGCGGCCGATTTGTCTTGCACTGGATGCCTTGAGGTCCTGCCCATGCTCGGGTCTGTAGGCCGAAGCCATGCGAATGGCCGATCGTAGGTAGGACCGTCCGCTCACGAGCTGTCGCCTAACCCAGCCCAATGACCGGGAAGGGCGCAAAGCCGAAGGTCCGCCTTTGAGAAAGTCTCAAAGGCGGTTCTGGCTCAGGTCGCGCCGCTTGGACGGCATTGCTTAACGGTCGCCTACCACGCGGGTTGAGCGCCGCTCAGCCCAGGACAGTGAGAGCTGCGGCGAGATCAGCGACCAGATCGTCGGGATGCTCGATCCCGATTGACACCCTGATCGTCGCATCCGCTATGCCGAGGCGATCACGCACGGCTTTCGGCACGCCTGAATGGGTCGTGGAGGCCGGGTGGCTGGCGAGCGACTCCGTGCCGCCCAGGCTAACGGCGAGCTTGAACAACTGAAGAGCGTTGAGGACTTGGAATGCCTCCGCCTCGCCGCCGACGATATCGAACGAGAATGTCGAGCCTGGCGCTGCGCATTGCGCCGCATAAACATCAGCCTGTTTCGATCCAGGCTCCAGATGCGCGAGATGGTGAAGGCGCGACACCTTCGGATGTGCAGCCAGCATGCGGCCGACGATCTCGCCATTGCGGTTGGCAGCCCCCATCCGCAGCGTCAAGGTCTCGAGCGAGCGCCCGAGCATCCAGCAGGAATGCGGATCGAGACCGGTCCCGATGGCTGAGCGCAGCAGTCGCACCGGCCTTATCCGCGCTAATGAGCCGAGAGCAGCGCCAGCGATCAGGTCGGAGTGGCCGCCGACGTACTTCGTCAGCGAGTAGACCGAGATGTCGGCGCCGTGGCGCAGCGGGTGCTGGAAGAGTGGGCCGAGGAGGGTGTTGTCGCAGACCACGACCGGAGCCTCACCGCCCTGCCGGGCGCCGATCTCGTCGGCGACTTCGCGGATCAGATTGAGATCGACGAGTGTGTTCAGCGGGTTCGAGGGTGTCTCGATCATGACGACGCTGACTCGTCCTGCCTCGGCGGCTTGGTTGGCCGCGGCGCGCACGCTCGCCGGGTCGGTTCCATCGGCGAAGCCGAATGGCGCGATACCGAAACCCGCCAGGGTCCTGGAGATGAGCGTCTCAGTGCCTCCATAGAGGGGCTGCGAGTGCAGGATCGCATCGCCGGGCCGTGCGAAGGCCAGAATCGTGGTCGCGATCGCCGACATGCCCGAGGAGAAGACCAGCGCGGCCTCGGCCTCCTCGAACACGGCCAGCCGATCTTCGACGATCTCACTGTTCGGATGATTGAAGCGTGAGTAGACGAGCCCCGCCGCCTCGCCCACCGGGGGTTCGCGCCGCCCGGAGACATAGTCGAAAAAGGCCTTACCGTGCTCGGCCGAGGTGAAGACGAAGGTCGATGTGAGGAAGACCGGCGGCTTCACCGCGCCCTCGGACAGGGCTGGATCGTAGCCATAGCCGAGCATCAGAGTTTCGGGATGGAGCGGGCGGTTGCCAAGCGCCTTCTTGTGGTAGCGGTCATCGGACATGCTGGCCTTGCTCCGACACGGCACCAGCCCGAGGCTGAGTGATCCGGCTGCGCTTTGAATCCGGTTCTCCGGACGAAGAAGGATGGCATAGCCACGCCCGCTTCAAAACGTTGCGACGGCCTCGCAGTGCCCCAGGCACAAGGCGCACGCCTCCTCTTGGCCGAAAGCCGCTGGCAGCCAACGCTGCGGACAGCGGTTTGAACACCACGGTGGTCGAAACCCTTGTCTGCTCCAGCGTAACGGAACGTCACCAGTAAGATGGCTGCAGACTCAATCCGTCAGGAGCTCAGGGGGCGAATTTTCATTGACAATAAGGAAGCCGACAATTTGGCTATCGATATTTCACGGACGTTCCAGTATTGGCATCACTCAAAATGGCTTGCACGGCGACCAAAAACTGACGGCTGCCGGAGGCATAGACGGTGCCGAGATTAGAAGAAGCCGTTTTCCGTCAAGACCTCTGCCATGCGACGGCGAAGTTCGCCATCCCCGAATGGAAACGCAGCGAAGAAGTGAGCCTGAGAGATATCGCGGCGGCGGCTGTGCACATCTGCGACCCAAGCTCTGGCGCGCTGAGGATCCTTGTTCAAAGAGTGGACGACAACAGCAATGAGCGAAATCAATACGTGAGCGCCGGGCGAGCGCGCTGCTCTGTCAGCCCAGACGGCTGCCTCTGCGGTATCACCCTGGATCAGGCAGGTGAGAGCTCGGGTTGCCAACATTGCGTAGAGAAACGGGTCCAAGGGGCTGAGGGTCATCGCTAAATCGACATGCTCGCCCCCGTCGAGCGCTCGCTCGGAAATCGCATCGGCCCAAGCTCGGGCATAGAAGCCTTGCGCATAGTTGGGGCTGAGCGCTGTGGATCGCTCCAGCCAGGGAAAGCTGCGCTCAACCTCGCCCGTGATCCAGAACGCCCGACCCATCGTGAAGTTGGCGAACGGGTCGAGCGCATCTAATTCCACACTGCGTTCAGCAAAGTGCCTAGCGGCTTTTGCATCCCCGCTCGGGTCTCCCGAGTAGCGCAGGAACGCACTCTGGAAGTGCGTCGAGGACAGGCCGGCACTGGCCCGTGCGAACTCCGGTTCAAGGGCGATGGCGCGTCTGAAGAGTGCGGCCGCAGCTGCGTTATCCTGGCTGTTGAACCGATGCAGGTGCCTAAGACCAGGATGGTAGGCGGACCATGCGTCCAGGTTGTTCGGCGCAGTCAGGCTCGCGGCAGCCGCCTCGTTCAATGGAATCCGGATCTCGAGAGCCGCGATAAGGTTTGCGGCGATGCGAGCGCGGGCTGAGCGAACGTTGTCGATTCGGTCCGAAAAACGGTCCGCCCAAAGGATGCCGCCGGTTCTTACATCTGTCAGTTCAACTATGATCGTCACCGTATTCGCGAAAGCCTCGACAAGGCCTGAAAGAGTATAGCACGCGTTGAGTATCTGCCCGGCGCGGCAAGCATCGAGGTCATCAGGCCCGAAGCGGAACGACGAGCCGCGAGCGATGACGAAGAGCCACCGCAATCGGGCCAGCTCGGTGATCAGGTCGTGAGCAACGGCATCGCCAATGGCCGAGTGCAGGTCGGCGGCACCGATGAGCCGGAAGGGAAAGACGGCTATTGATGGCTTGGCCTGCCCAGCAGGCCTCAACGGCGCTTCCTCCAACCTGGGCTCAGTCCGCTGCATCATGCGTTGAGGGGCAACGATCCTGATGTCTGCGACGAAACGGAAGCCCTGACCGTGCAGGGTGCGAATGAAACGCTGATTCTTCCCATCGTCCCCAAGGGCGTGACGAGCTGACTTAACGCGGCTTGAAACGGCGGAATCGGAAACGAACCGACCACTCCATACTTTCTCGACAAGCTCCTCCTTAGTGACCACACGGTCGCGGTTCTCCAGGAGAACGTGAAGCACAGCGAAGACTTGCCGCTCGACCGGTACGATAACACCGTTGCGGCGCAGTTCGAGCTGGTCAGCGTCGAGTTCGAACGCGTCGAAGAGGTAAAGCATCGCAGGCCCTCCTTGGACGGGCGCGTGCAGCGGCAGAATTTAGCACATCTCCACGAACTCTCCTCGATCTCTCCAGATCGCCTCCAAGCTTCAGCTTAGAAATCCAGGGTAGGACTGTGCTCGCAAGCCCCGGCCCTACCTGGGCTGACACGGAGGAGCTCAGTCATGCCACTCGTTGATATCCAGTTGATCGAAGTTGTCTTCTCGGCGGCTCAAAAGAGAGACATGATCGAGAAGGTCACCGACGCCATGGTTGAGATTGAGGGTGAAGCAATGCGTGGCGTGACCTGGGTACGCATACAGGAACTCCGCAGCGGTGACTGGGGGATTGGCGGCAAAGGTCTCACCACCGATGACGTGAAGGCCCTACGGTCCTAAAGCTCCAAGATCTGGATCACTGTAAACCGAAATCTGATCTGCAGCGCCTCGGAGATGCAAAACATCTCCTGCATAGAGTTTTGCTGCCTCGATCGTCGCGGGAAGTGCGCAGAGCGTTCAGATCCAAACTCTGTGCACGCGCGATCCGCTGCGCGTGACGAGTTCACGGAGGATAGCATCCGCTCGAAAGAGATTGCGGCGACATGCCAGATCGTATTCTGGAGAATGCAACATGAACACACAAAAACTCGGCCGATTAGTCTTGGCAAATGCGACGGCTATGTCAGTGAGAGCACAAATCTCCTGCATTCGGCTGAGATCCGTCTCTCTCACTTTCGGAAAGAATTTCTTCGCGAGGCTGAGCGTGCGCTGGCCATCGAGATCGTTAAAGCTATGAAACGCATCCACGTGCCACTTCAAGATCACCAGACGCGCTCCAACAACGCCCCACAACCAAACAGTTATTTAAATAGCTCGACATCGCAGCCGTCAGGTTAAATGTCCGCTGTAGGAGCGTCCGGGGCCCTTGAATGGCTCGGATGGGCGCAAAGCTGAAGGTCCGGGTTTCGGGCGGCGGGCTGATGTTGGCTAAGGGCGCCTCTCAACGCCTCTCACCGCGGCAAGACAGCTCGTCTCAACGCCTCAACGTTGAGACTTGCGTGCATTCTTTTGGCCGCTACCTCCCGGGGGAGCCGGCTTGTTCCGGTGCCCCGCGCCGGAGGGTCAAATGCGCGTACTCATGGTGGGCTATGAACCGGAAGTGGTCGACTTCTCGGACCCAGCACTTCCGCCTGGACTGAATGCCGAGAAGATCCACCACGGGATTAAGGTTGCCTTGGAGGACATGCGCAGCCGCGGCTGGACGGCCGAGCAGTGCTTCATCCGGCCGGACGATCAGGCCGGCCCGATCCTGAAGCAGATGCTCACCTCTGGTTCGTACGACTGCCTCGTGATTGGCGCCGGTGTGCGCTCCTGGCCACGGCACCTGCCTGTGTTCGAGATCCTCATCAACGCTGCCCGGGAGATCGCACCGAGGGTTCCCATCGCCTTCAACACGCGCCCTGAGGATAGCGGTGCCGCCGTCGAGCGGGTGTGCGGTGGGAAGTCTGTCTAATCGCGCCCCTCTCCTTCACCGCCACCCCGCGGCACGACGAGCCCGGACCTACACCGCCCTCTCTCCGGTTGCCCTATGCGGGGGGGAGAACAAGGAGAGCGGACATGCCCCATGTCCGAGCCAGCGATCTCGCACACGAGGCTCAAGCGATGCTCTGGGCAGACCTGCACACGTGCACCGCTTGCACGCTTGATGGCCTGAGGATGACGGTCATCGCGGCACTGGAGAGTGTCTACCCGGTGCCCCAGCGGGTCACTGTCCGCAGGCCGGATCCCAAGAGCGACCGGGTGCGCATCCAGATTGAAGGCCCGCACTTCGAGGGTGAAATCTCGATGCTGCTGCCTGGGTGCGACTGATCCACTGCGCGATTGAACCGGTTCGCGCGGCGCGCGCCTGCCGCAAAGGATCGACCTATTGCCGAACTGCCCCGGTAGCCGAGGTCCCCAAGGCAAGCCTGGGAGCGCCTCATGCTGAACATCGACCCGCTTATCGCCGTGGGGGTGATCATCGCCACTGCCGTCACCGATGCGGCCTACGTCTTCTTCAACGCGGCCGTCGCCGCTCGCCGACGCATCCCCGCCGCGAACTGGTCGGCATGTTGGTATCTGCTCTCTGCGTTCGCCGTGATCAACTACACGGAGAATGCCGTGTACGTGACCTTTGCAGAGCATGGATCATGGCTGGGCGCCTACGCGTCCGTGACGTGGCTCGTGCGCCCTGCGCCGTCGTAGTAGCTTGCTGGCCGTGAGCATGGCCGTTCAGTGCGCCGTTGCTGCGCCGATCCGCGATCGAGCGAACAGGCTTGCGCCGATCGCAGCGCCTGCGGCCCGAACCCGGCTCGCCTCTTCGCATGTGGATGCTGCCCGGAGGTCGAGGGGCTGTAGCCGCTCCGTCTCCGCACAATAGGCGGCCAGTTGCGCGCGCCCGTGCTCGGGTAAGGCGGACAGCACCTCTGGGTCCTGGGCTTGCAGATCTGGCAAACCTGCATGGCGGCCTACCATGGGCGCGACCAAGCCTAGGCCGTTAGCGGTAGCGCTTCCAAGGCGCCAGCATCACGGCAAGGTGGACAATTCCCCGCAGTCTGCTTGCATTGAGTGGCGTGAAGCGCATCACGGTGATGGCAGAGGAGGAGGCGATGCTGACTCTATACTCCTATCCAGCTCTGTACGGCGTGGCCGATAACAACGGGTACGGTCTGAAGGTTTTCGCCTTTCTCAAATTCTCGGGGCTGTCCTTCAGGCACGAACACATCGTTGACGCTTCGGCCGCTCCACGTGCGCAGCTTCCCTACATAGTCGATGACGGAAATACGGTTGGAGACAGCGACCTCATCGTCTCGTACCTCACTCACCGCTATGGCTTGACCATCGACACTGGGCTCAAGCCGGTTGATCGGGATATGGGTCACCTCATCAACCGTAT
This sequence comes from Methylobacterium phyllosphaerae, assembly GCA_050632685.1. GTDB lineage: Bacteria > Pseudomonadota > Alphaproteobacteria > Rhizobiales > Beijerinckiaceae > Methylobacterium > Methylobacterium phyllosphaerae_A. Next base: position 2,179,770 of record JBOEFT010000001.1, on the reverse strand, counting down.
GCTGGACGATCTCTACTGGGTAATGTCCTACTCACGCTGGAAGGATGAACGGTTCTGGCCAGCGTTCCGCGATGCCCTGCGCAGCGAGCATCCCGAGCTGTCGGACGAGCAGCTTCGGAAGGCGCGAGAGTGCAACGCGCAGCGCTACCACTATCAAGGGATCGGTCGTTATGCCCCGGAGGATGCCTATGCTCGAGGCATCGCCGACCTGCAGGTTCTCGCAGACCTCGTCCCGGTGAGCGGTTTCCTGTTCGGAGTGAAGCCATCCAGCTTCGATGCAGCCATCTACGGATTTATCGCGAATATATATTTCTACGACATCGAGACGCCTCTCAAAGAATTCGTGTCAGCTCAAGCCAATTTGGTTCACCACTGCAAGACCATCCATGGCCTGATTGGCTGAGGATTAAACGTGGTGCTGCTGCTCCAGATTGGCGCGGGGGCAGCGGGCTTCTAAGAAATACGTCGCCTCATGTCCGCTTTTGTGTCAACAGCGGAACTTAGATTGTCGAGATGCTAAGTCCGGAGGTCGCGCTACCCAGGCTGGAAAGCTGAGCTGCTGCAACGTCCGCTTCGGAGAAGCTGCCAGAGCTGGCTGAGCGGCTGAAACGAGCGCAAAGCCGAACGGCCGGTTTTGCGCTGGGTTGAGATTCAGCATGACGTAGGTTGGCCGAGAGCGGAACAGCCGCTTCGAGGCTGTCGCTCGGAAACGCGGACGGACGCCTATCGACCCAACCCGGCCACCCAGACAATCATCGGCGCTTCTCAAAAGCGGCCGTTCGTCAAATTTCCGGCAACTCCGGCTCGGGTGGCAACCGGACCTTGGCCTTTCGTCTCGAAGCGAACGCTGAGCTTCATGCCTGCGGCGATCGCTACTTGTGGTCTGACTATGCGCCGAAGCAAACGTCGTCCGCGCTCGCCCGGTCCGACAGCGCGTATCCGTTTACAGCACCAGATTAGCTCGGCGGCTACCGGTCTTATCCGCCAAATGGTTTTGCCAAACTTGGTCGTTCGCAATTCGTGGAACGCTTCAAATTCGTCGCCGTAATGCATCGTGGCCAAGGTGACACAGCGATGCGGGTGTAATTGCAATCGCGTTTTTTGCAATCACGGCATGAAACATTTTAGGCCGGAGCCACTTTCGAACAAGTAGACCTAAGTTTGGGGGATGAAAACTTCATACAAATCAGGAGAGGTTCCATGAGGGCGCTGGTTTGGCACGGCACTGAGGACATTCGTTGCGACACGGTCCCGGACCCCAAAATCGAGGAAGATCGCGACGCAATCATCAAGGTCACCGCCTGCGCGATCTGCGGCTCGGATCTGCACCTCTATGACCACTTCATGCCCGGCATGGAAAAGGGCGACGTCATGGGCCACGAGTTCATGGGCGAGGTCGTGGAGACCGGCAAAGGCGTCAACGGTGCGCTCAAGAAAGGGGAGCGCATCGTCGTGCCGTTCACGATCATCTGTGGCGAGTGCGATCAGTGTAAGCGCGGCTTCTTCTCCGTCTGCGAACGCTCGAACCGCAACAAGGATATCGCCGACAAAGCCTTCGGGCACACGACCGCAGGACTGTTCGGGTACACCCACCTGACCGGCGGCTACCAGGGCGGGCAGGCCGAGTACGTCCGCGTGCCGTTTGCCGATAAGACGCACATCAAGGTGCCCGAGAACCTGAGCGACGAGCAGGTACTGTTCCTCGGCGACATCTTCCCGACCGGCTGGCAGGCGGCCGTACAGGCCGATATCCAGCAGACTGATACGGTCGCGATCTGGGGCGCTGGTCCCGTTGGCCAGATGACGCTCCGCTCCGCCCTCCTGCTTGGCGCCAAAGAGGTGGTCTGCATCGACAGCGTGCCTGAACGTCTGGAGATGGCGCGCGCGGGTGGTGCGATCACCATCGACAACAGCCAGGAAAGCACGGTCGAGCGTCTGAACGAACTCACGGGCGGGAAGGGTCCGGAGAAGTGCATCGATGCCGTCGGCATGGAGGCGCATTCACCGCGCGCGCTCGAACACGCCTTCGACCGCGTCAAGCAGGCGGTGATGCTGGAGAGCGACCGCGCCGCAGTGCTGCGCGAGATGATCTACGTCTGCCGCCCAGCCGGCATCCTCTCGATCCCGGGCGTCTATGGCGGGCTCGTCGACAAGATGCCGATGGGCGCTCTGATGAACAAGGGGCTGACCATCCGCACGGGTCAGACCCACGTGAAGCGATGGACTGACGACCTCGTCAAGCGCATCGACGATGGGCAGATCGACCCGTCCTTCGTCATCACCCACCGGGCCAAGCTCGATCAAGGTCCAGAGATGTACAAGACCTTCCGCGACAAGAAGGACAACTGCATCAAGGTGGTGCTCAGACCCTGAGTGGCTCCGCGGCCCGTCGAACTACGGCGGGCCTGCTCACTTCGCCCTCCCTGATTCAGCGAGGAAGTCAGCATGTCCGAGGCTATGTCTCAACGCCGCCGAAGCGGCGTTCCTGATCGCTCTGAGTTGCCGAGCTATCTCGTTTCAGACCCGCGCCGCAGGCCAGATCCCGCAACTCGGGAACTCGCCCGCGGCTTGGGCTGGTTCTCGATCGGTCTCGGGCTGACCGAATTGGCGTGCGGGGACGCCATCGCTCGCTGGCTCGGGATGCCGCGCTCGGCCCCAGTCATCCGAGCCAACGGCGTGCGCGAACTCCTGCAGGGGATCGGGATCTTGGGTGCAAGCGACCCGACCCCGTGGATCTCGGCACGTGTGGCGGGAGACGCGCTCGATATCGCCACGGTGCTGCCCGGGCTGGAGGGTCATAACCCGCGCAAGGACAACGTGCTGGTCGCCCTTGTCGCTTTGGCCGGCGTCACCGCAGTCGACGTGATCTGTGCGCGGAGCCTCTCGGAAGCACCCCTCACTCCGTCTGAGAAGGTCAAACGCGATTACCGCCGCCGCAGCGGCTTCCGCCGTCGTGCCGAGGCGATGCGGGGCGCGGCACGCGGCTTCAAACCGCCGCTCGACATCATCGGCCCGGAAGCGATGCGTCCTTGGACCCTAACCAACGCCTGAGGTCGGAAGGATGGCTGGCCTGATCCTGCCCGCCCTCGAACAGGCGTCGGGCGTGCTCGTCATGAGCCTCGTCCTCGCCGACATCTTCCTGACGGTCCTCTACGCGCGCATCGGGACAGGTCTGATCGCGGACAGGGCCGCCCATCTCACCTGGGCGATCTTCCGCGCCGCCGCCGATGCGGCCGGGCAGAAGCGGGGCGCCGTGCTGTCCTTCTGCGGCCCGGTCATCCTCATCGTCTACGTCCTGCTCTGGGCCTTGGGGCTGACCCTCGGAGCCGGCCTGATCATCCACCCCGCGCTCGGTGTGGCGGTTCGGGCGAGCAGTGGCGAGACGCCGGCCGACTTCATGACCGCGCTCTACGCGGGCGGCAGCAGCATGGCGATCGTGGGGGCCAGCGACTTCAAGCCGGTCACCGATAGCTACCGCGTCCTCTATCTCGTGAACTCCCTCGTCGGCATGTCGGCGACATCGCTGGTCCTGACCTACGTGATGCAGGTCTACAGCGCTCTCCGGCAACGCAATGCCCTTGGGCTTAAGCTGCATCTCCTGACGGGTGAGAGCGCCGATGCGGCCGAGCTCCTGGCGCGGCTCGGGCCACGGGGACAGTTTAGTTCAGGCTACACCCACCTGGCCGATCTGGCGGCATCCTTGTCCGAGATGAAGGAGGCGCATCATTTCTACCCCGTGCTGTTCTACTTCCGTTTCCGTCAGCCCTTTTATTCGGTCTCGGCACAAGTCTTCGTCGCCCTCGACACGGTGTCGCTGATCCGCAGCGGGATCGGAGGCCGTCAGGCGGCATGGCTGAAGGAGGCTGCCGCCGTCGACGCAATCTGGCGCGTCGCCATGCTGCTCGTGGTCACGCTTGAAACGACATTCTTATCCGGAGACCTGCCCACGCCAGCGGACGTCAGCAGGGCCGAGAGCGAGGCATGGCGCACCCGCTTCGCAAAAGCTGTCAGGCAACTCTCCTCGGTGGGGATTGAGGCGATGTCCACCGAGGCAGGCGCCGAGGTTTATCTCGCGCAGCGCGCGCGATGGCAGCCGCACGTCGCGCGACTGGCACCCTTGATGGCGTACAACATCGACGAACTGGGACCCGGCGGAGACAAGCGCTGATGATATGTTCTCTCCAGGTAGGCGCTTGCATCCGAAGTCCGCTTCGATGCGTCCGCCGTCCAGAAGGGGACGGGCGGAAAACCACCCATCTCAGACACTGACTTAGGGGGTCTACGGCGGCCGATCCTAGCCGAAAGCCGGCGATCTGCGTTCAAGTCGCAACTGCGGTGAAGCGGCCATGCCGACCCATCGCAGAAAGCTCGTTGCAGCGTGTGAGCTGACCGAGATCACTCCTTCACCGCTATCGCACGACGGAGGAAACTTACTGCTCCGCTTTCGGTTGGCCCCCAACCTAAGGAAGGATGCCATGACCGAACTGACCTCACTCAATGCCGGCCACGGCGGCGAGACACATCAGACCGCCGACGCGGACCACCCCGTGCTGACGACCAACCACGGCACGCCAATTTCCGACAATCAGAACCAGCTCAAGGCCGGGCCACGCGGACCGGTCCTGCTTGAGGACGAGGTCTACCGCGAGAAGATCAACCACTTCGATCACGAGCGCATTCCGGAACGGATCGTCCACGCCCGCGGGTCTGCCGCACACGGCTACTTCGAGTGCACCGAGAGCCTTGCGGACGTGACCGTCGCCGACTTGTTCCAGCGGAAGGGCCAGCGCACTGAGGTTTTCACCCGCTTCTCCACGGTAGCGGGTGGCGCGGGCTCGATCGACACGCCTCGCGACGTGCGCGGCTTCGCCGTCAAGTTCTACACCCGAGAGGGCAACTGGGACCTCGTCGGCAACAACATCCCGGTGTTCTTCATCCAGGATGCGATCAAATTCCCGGATCTGATCCACGCCGCCAAAATGGAAGCCGATCGCGGCTACCCGCAGGCGGCGACCGCCCACGACACGTTCTGGGACTTCATCAGCCTCATGCCCGAGTCGACTCACATGATCATGTGGGCCATGTCGGACCGCACGCTGCCGCGTACCTTCGCGAACATGGAGGGCTTCGGCGTCCACACCTTTCGGTTCATCAACAAGGCGGCCAAGAGTACCTTCGTCAAGTTCCACTGGAAGCCTAAGGCCGGCCTCGCCTCGACGATCTGGGACGAGACGGTCAAGATTGCTGGAGCTGACCCGGACTTCCAGCGCCGCGACCTGTTCGAGCGGATCGGCCGGGGCGACTACCCAACCTGGGAGCTCGGCGTGCAGCTGTTCGATGAGGCCTTCGCCAACAGCCAACCCTACGACGTCCTCGACGCGACCAAGATTATCCCCGAGGAGGTGCTACCGGTTAGGATCGTCGGGCGCATGGTGCTCGACCGCTACCCGGACAACTACTTTGCGGAGACCGAGCAGGCGGCGTTCGTGCCGAGCCACGTCGTGCCCGGCATCGGCTTCTCGAACGATCCGCTGCTCCAGGGCAGGCTGTTCAGCTACACGGACACGCAGCTGTCGCGCTTGGGATCGGTCAACTTCCACCAGCTCCCGATCAACGCCGCGAAGGGGCGAGCCTCGGCGGCCGGCTGCCCGTTCATAAACCAGCAGCGGGACGGACACATGCAGATGGCGGTGCCGAAGGGGCGCGCCAACTACGAGCCGAACAGTCTCTCCCGCGCGGGCGAGCCGGGCGGTGCCCGCGAGGACGCGTCCAAGGGCTACGTCACTTTCCCCTCGGAGGAAGAGGGGCAGAAGCTGCGCATTCGGCCGGAGAGCTTCGCCGACCACTACAGCCAGGCGCGGCTGTTCTTCCGATCGATGGACCGGGCTGAGCAGGCCCACATCGCCTCCGCGCTGGTTTTCGAACTGTCCAAGGTGAGCCTGGAGCATATCCGGCTGACGATGCTCGCCAACCTGCGCAACGTCGATGAGGCACTGGCGACGCGCGTCGCCGAAGGGCTGGCGATGGACCTGCCCCCGCCTCGCCGACCGCCGCGCCGGTCCTGGACATGGCGCCGTCGCCGGCCCTGCGCATCATCCGTGGTCCGCTGGAGCGGCACACGCTGGAAGGGCGCACCATCGGCATCCTGATCGCCGACGGTACGGATAAGAGCGAGCTGCAATCGCTCAAGAAGGCGATCAAGGCGGCGGGCGGCCACGCGATGACCATCGCCCCGAAGGTCGGCAAGGTGCCGCTCTCCGACGGCTCGACCATCGTCGCCGACGCGCAACTGTTCGGCCAGCCCTCCGTGACGGTAGATGGCTGCGCGGTGATCCTCTCCGAAAAGGCCGCCGGCAAGCTCGTGAAGGAAGCCGCTGCGGTGCAGTGGGTGATGGATGCCTTTGGCCACCTGAAGGCCATCGGCCACAACGCCGCCGCCAAGCCGCTGCTCGACAAGGCGGGCGTGGAGGTAGACGAGGGCGTGACCGACCTTGGGGGCTTCGTCGAAGCTGCGAAGAAGCGTTACTGGGACCGCGAGCCGAAGGTGCGCACGCTGGCCTGATCCGAAGGACGTGGCCGTTCGGTACGGACATCGCCACCGAACGGCCGCAGACCCTGCCCCTAGAATGCCCCCGCTTCGTAGCTAGGGTCCGTTGACGTGGAGACGGACGATGAAGAAGAGCTGGTTCAGCGAGGAGCAGATCATCGGAATCCTCAAGGAGCAGCAAGCCGAGCTGCCGGTCGCCGAGGTCTGCCGTCGCCACGGCATCAGCGATGCGAACTTTTACACCTGGCGTTCGTACTACGGCTGACGGGAGCCTGGGATCTCGCCATGCGGCGCCCGTCTGATGTTCAGTACAGGCTTCGCGTTCCCTTGGAGATGGCTGTGGCAGCCAGCGATCACCAGGGCGGCGCCTACGGCGATGTTCCGAGCGCTTGTCCGCGCGGCATGTCACGTAGGACGGATCCGGGTACCACGCCGAACGGGCGACGTTATCTCGATCTCGCCGTGAAACGGAGGCCGAGCGTGACTGCGAACCGCTGGGAGGCGTTCGAAAAGGCCTCGGATATGACGCAGCGGTGGCGGGCATCCGAGAGCAGGACGGTTCCTCAGGGCGTCGGGCCAGAGATCGTTCCCGCGCTCGTGAACCTCTGGCCGGCGCGGCGACGTTCGGTGTCCTGCGGGAGAAAACGCATCGAGGGACAGCTTCATGGACCAGCCAAAGCCTAGAGAACTGGTCGGGATGGCTCGATCGGGCGCGGGACGTCCGGGTTACGTCACGGTGAAAGGCGCTCGGGAGCACAATCTGCGCGACGTCGACGTGGAGCTGCCGCGCGACGCCCTCGTGGTGTTCACGGGGGTCTCCGGCTCCGGAAAATCCTCGCTCGCCTTCGGCACGCTCTACGCCGAGGCCCAGCGGCGCTACTTCGAGTCGGTCGCCCCCTATGCGCGGCGGATGATCGACCAAGTCGGCGTGCCCGATGTCGACGCCATTGAGGGACTTCCCCCGGCCGTTGCCTTGCAGCAGCAGCGGGGTACACCCAGCGCCCGCTCCTCGGTCGGCAGCGTCACCACCCTGTCGAGCCTGGTGCGAATGATGTACTCGCGCGCCGGCACCTACCCGCCGGGCCAGCCAATGCTCTACGCGGAGGACTTCTCACCCAACACGCCCCAGGGCGCCTGCCCGGCCTGCGGCGGGCTCGGGCGGATCTACCGGGCCACGGAAGCCTCCATGGTGCCTGACCCTTCGCTGACAATCCGCGAGCGCGCCGTCGCGGCCTGGCCGCAAGCCTGGGGCGGGCAGAACCTGCGGGACATCCTGGTGAGCCGGGGGGTCGATGTCGACAAACCCTGGAAGGACCTGCCGCGGGCGCTCCGGGACTGGATCCTGTTCACGGACCACCAGCCGCAGGAGCCCGTCTATGCCGGGCTTTCCCCGGAGCAGACGCGCCTCGCCCGCCAGCGCCGCCTGGAGCCGAGCTACATGGGCACGTTCACGAGCGCCCGCCGCCACGTGCTCGGGACCTTCACCAAGTCGCAGAGCGCCCTCATGCGCCGGCGGGCGGCGCGCTATCTCGTCAGCGAGGACTGCCCCGCCTGTCACGGCAAGCGCCTGAAGCCCGAGGCGCTCTCGGTCACCTTCGCCGGCTTCGATATCGGTGACCTGTCGCGCATGCCGCTCGCCGACCTCGCCGCGGTGATGCGGCCGGTCGCCGAGAACCGGCTGCCCGATGACGACACCGCCGCCAGCGCCGAGGCCGGGACGCTCGATCGCGAAGCGGGCCGGCGGGATCGGGCTCGGCGTGCCGCCTCCGGGGCGTCGACCCATGCCGGGGCGCCGGACGTGCGCGCGACCCCGAACCTCTCGATCGAGAAGCGGCTCGCCGCCCAGCGCCTCGCCGCCGATCTCATCGACCGGATCGAGACGCTCACGGAGCTGGGCCTCGGCTACCTGTCGCTGGACCGGGTCACCACGACCCTGTCGTCGGGCGAGTTGCAGCGCCTGCGCCTCGCCACCCAGCTCCGCTCGCAGCTCTTCGGCGTGGCCTACGTTCTCGATGAGCCCACGGCCGGCCTGCACCCCGCCGACGGCGACGCCATGCACGATGCGCTGGCTGGGCTGCTCGCATCGGGCAATTCGCTGTTCGTCGTCGAGCACGACATCGGCACGATGCGCCGCGCCGACTGGCTGGTCGATGTCGGCCCGGCGGCGGGCGAGCACGGGGGCCGCGTGCTCTACAGCGGCCCGCCTGAGGGCCTGCGCGCCGTGGAGGCATCGCGCACGCGCCTGCACCTGTTCGGGCTCGCCGAGCCGCCGCTTCGTCCGCAGCGCGCGCCCGCGGGATGGCTGCGCCTGGAGGGGATCGTCCGCAACAACCTGCGCGGCGTCTCGGCCGCGTTCCCGCTCGGATGCCTCACCGCCGTCACGGGCATCTCGGGCTCCGGCAAGTCGAGCCTCGTCAGCCAAGCTCTGCTCGACCTCGTCGGCGACCGCCTCGGCCGGCCCATGGACACCGATGACGAGCCGGAGGATCCCCTCGACGAGGCGTCGGGTCCGACGGAGGGGCGCATCGTCGGCGGCATGGACGGGGTCCGGCGCCTGGTCCAGGTCGATCAGAAGCCGATCGGGCGCACGCCCCGCTCGAACCTCGCGACCTATACCGGCCTGTTCGACGGCGTCCGCAAACTGTTCGCCGCCACCCCCGAGGCACGCCGGCGCCGCTACGACGCCGGCCGCTTCTCCTTCAACGTCGCTAAGGGCCGCTGTCCGGCCTGCGAGGGCGAGGGCTTCGTCAGCGTCGAGCTCCTGTTTATGCCGAGCGTCTACGCCCCCTGCCCGACCTGCCATGGTTCCCGCTACGCGCCGGAGACGCTGGCTGTCACCTGGGACGGGTTGACCATCGCGGACGTGCTCGGGCTGACCGTCGAGCGCGCCTGCGAAGCCTTCGCGGACGAGCCCTCCGTGCTGCGGCCGCTCCTCGTACTGCGGGATCTCGGCCTCGGCTACCTGCGCCTGGGCCAGCCGGCGACCGAACTCTCCGGCGGGGAAGCGCAGCGGATCAAGCTCGCGACCGAGTTGCAGCGGGGGCAGCGCGGGGGCACGCTATACGTCCTCGACGAGCCGACGACCGGGCTGCACCCGACCGACGTGGATCGCCTCATGCTTCAGCTCAACGGCTTGGTCGATGCGGGCAACACGGTCGTCATGGTCGAACACGACATGCGCGTCGTCGCGGGGGCCGATCACGTCATCGACGTGGGGCCCGGCGCCGGAAGCCTGGGTGGCACCGTCGTGGCGGCCGGCTGGCCCGAGGTGGTGGCCCGAGCGCCGGCGAGCCGCACGGCACCGTACCTGCGGGAGGAGCTTGAGGCCGACGCCGGCGGGGGCTGGCAACCCCGACATCCCTGACGGCCCCGTCGCCCCGGCTTCCGCGCGCGATCAGCCGCGGAAGAGGGTGATGGCATCCGGAACGACCGACCCAGACCAGCCCCGGAGAACGACCATGAAGATCCTGATGGTGCTGACCTCTCACGACCGGCTCGGCGACACCGGCCGCAAGACCGGCTTCTGGCTGGAGGAACTCGCCGCGCCCTACTACGTGTTCAAGGATGCCGGTGCGGAGGTGGTCCTCGCCTCGCCGAAGGGCGGGCGCCCGCCGCTCGATCCCAAGAGCAGCGAGCCGGGCTCTCAGACCGACCTGACCCGGCGCTTCGAGGCGGACGGCGAGGCCGACGCCGCCCTGTCGAACACAAGCCGGCTCGACGGCGTCACCCACGCGGGTTTCGACGCGGTGTTCTACCCCGGCGGCCACGGCCCCCTCTGGGACCTCGCCGAGGACCCCGCCTCGATCCGGCTGATCGAGACGACGCTCGGGGCCGGCAAGCCCGTCGCCCTGGTCTGTCACGCCCCCGGCGTGCTGCGCCATGCCAAGGCGCCCGACGGCCAGCCGCTCGTCGCGGGCAAGGCGGTGACCGGCTTCACGAATACCGAAGAGGAAGCCGTGGGCCTGACAGCGGTGGTCCCCTTCCTCGTGGAGGACGAGCTCAAGCGGAACGGCGGCCTGTTCTCCAAGGCCGGCGACTGGCAGCCCTACGTGGTCGGAAATGGGTTGCTGATCACCGGTCAGAACCCGGCCTCGTCCGGGCCGGCGGCCGAGCGCCTCAAAGCGTCTCTCGACGATCGATGACCGGAGGGGGCGCAAACCCGCCAGACTGGCTGCAAAGCCCCGCGCCGCTGGAGTCGAGAGGCTGAACGCTCCAATCTCGGTCCCTCGGCCAGCGTGGGCGCGCCCTCGGCGAGGCCCATCACTTCCCGTGATGGCCCAAAGCCCAGACATACGCCGCGACAGCCTTCAGGTCGGTCTGGGACAGCTCCACGCCGCCCATGGGCGGCATCGCGTTCTGGTGCTCCTTGGGCTCGGGAACGCCATTCGCGATCGTGTGCTCGATGCCGGCCAGGCTGCCGTCGCTCCAGAGCCAGTTGCCGCTGGTGAGGTCTGCCCCGACCGGTGAACCCTTGCCGTCCGAGCCGTGGCAGCCGCCGCACGTGGCGTCGGCCACCACGCCGTGGAAGATTTGGTCGCCGAGCGCGACCTGCTCGCGCGTCGCGCCCTTTGGCACCGGCAGCGCCGCGGCCGTGCGACCGGCATCCGAGTGCAGGCCCTCCGGCGGTGCCGCATCCGTGGAGGCGGTCGCGGCGTTCTGCGGGCTCGGCGCGGCCGCGACAGCCGCGTTCGGGTCGCCACCCGTGTAGGTGACGCGCCAGATGCGGCCCTTTACGTCGTCGGAGATGTAGAGCGCCCCGTCCGGGCCGAGGGCCAGACCGGACGGCCGAAACTTCGCCCGGCCCGGCTCCTTCACGGCGCCTGCGAAGCCGTCGGCGAAGACCACGAAGTCGCCCGCTGCCTTGCCGTCCTTGAACGGCTGGAAGACGACGCTGTAGCCGCCCTGCGGGCCGGGCGCGCGGTTCCATGAGCCGTGGAAGGCGATGAAGGCGCCATCGCGATAGGCTTGCGGGAAGGCCGTCCCTGTCCCGGTCCCGACGTAGAACTTCATGTCGTTGGGTGCCCAATGTGCCGGGAACCACGCCACCGGCCCCTGCCGGTCGGCGCAGAGCCCGACCGTGCGGCCGCCATCGCCGCCATATTCCGGGGCGAGCACCAGCTTCTCCTGCGCCGGGTCGAAGTAGCATTCCGGCCAGCCGTAATCGGCGCCTGGCTTCAGCTCGACCACCTCCTCAGAGGGCAGCTCGTAGCCCTGCTTGGCCGTGTACATCTTTGGCCAGTCCTCGTGGAGCTGGTCGCGCCCGTGCTGGGTCGAGAAGACCCGGCCCTGCGCGTCGAGCGCGATGCCCTCGCCGTTGCGGATGCCGGTCGCGTACCGCGCGGCGGGCGAGAACCTCTGATCACGCCCCTGCGCGTCGTAGCGCCAGATGCCGCCGCGGGTCTCCTTCTCGGTACAGGGCTCGTGGCCGATCGAACCCGGAACGCGGTTCTTCACTTCGCAGGCATTCGTCGCCGAGCCGAGATCGACGAGGAGGTCGCCCTTCGGGGTGATGACGAAGGGATGCATCGGGTGGTCCCCCGTCACCGGCAGGCCGGAGACGACGATCTCACCCGGGGATTTGGGCGCCACCGCGCCCGTCGTCAGCGGGTAGCGCAGGATGCGGTCGTTGCTCTCGGCGTAGACCGCGCCCTGGTACAGCGCCAGCCCGGTGCCGCCATGGCCGCCCTTGGCCGGGCTCTCGCCGAACCGCTCCGTGACGTCGGCCCTGCCGTCGCCATCGGTATCCTTGAGCGCGACCAGGAAGCCGCCGGGCGGGGGCGTGTCGTTCTTGTAGTACACGCCGCTCCACGTGTTGACGTAGAGCGTGCCGTCCGCCGCCACGGCCATCTGTCGGGCATGGCCGATCCCGTCGGCGTAGATCGTAGCGCAGAAGCCGGCCGGCAGGCTCAGGCCGCCCGTGCCACCGTCACAGGCCGCGTCGGCGGCCCGTGCGGGCCGAGCGGCCGGCCAGGCGGCGAGAAGGACGGCTGTCGCGACGCCGGCGGACAGGACGAGGGTCGACGAACGGATCCGACGCATGGTGTCCTCTGGAGGCGCTGTCACAAACCACGGCTGCAAGATCTGGGCGAATAGGGGCGTGGCGCTCACCGGCCAGGATCGGCGACCGCACGCGGCAGAGCCTATCACGGAGCGGTCAGCGGCACCGCCAGGACGCGGAACGGAAGTGCGGGCTTGGTCCCCTTCCGCGCCGGCTCGGTGATGACGGCGAGCTGCCCGACCGTCATGAAGATCGTCGCACCGACCTTGGCGGCGCTGGTGACGCCGCCGGCGATGCCGTCCCGCAGGACCTCTACCTTGGCCGTATCGCCGGAGACGGTCATACGGTCGAGCCGGCCGCCGCCCTCGGCCAAGAGGAAGGAGCCGTCGCCGAGCGGTCGCAGGCCGTCCGTGAGGACCAGCGGACGCGTGGGCTTCAGCGGCGTCACCGCGCCGGCCTGCCCGTCCTTCACGGCGATCCGAAAGAGCTTGGCCTTGGTGAACGTATCGACGTAGAGGTTGCCATCGGTGCCGAAGGCGATGCCGTCGAGCCCGGATTCCTGGCCCTCAGGCGCCAGCTGGGGGTCGCTCTTCCAGACCTCGAGCGTCTGCGAGCCGAGCTTCAGCCGCAGGATCTGCGGTCCAAGCGTGTTGGTCACGTAGGCCGCGCCGTCCGGTCCGAGCGCGATGTCGTTGCAGATGGCCGGGCTGACGGGAAACGGCGCGCTTATCTTTCCGGCGCCAGTCTCCAGATCGAAGCCCTTCAGCGCGGCGCCCTGCACGTCGCTGGGTCCCTGGATGCCGAGTGCCGAGAGATCGTTCGAGCAAACCCAGAGCGTGCCCGACGCCTCATCGGCGAGCACGCCAAAGGTCGAGCGCGTCTCGAACGCGCCGGGCGCGATCCAGACCTCGCCCGACGATGCGCCCGGCTCGATCCGGGTGACGCCGCCGCCCGCGAAGTTGCTGACGTAGAGGGTGCCATCCGCGGTGGCCGTGATGCTCTCGGGGTATGCGGCCTCCCCGGGCAGAGCGATATCGCGCGGCTCCCGGGGGCGGACCGTACCATCGTCCCTGCTCCGATAGCCGCAAGGAGTAGAAACCCGGTCAGCGCGAGGCTGATGCCCCGGTGGGACACGCCTGCGAAAAGCTGGTCACAGACCTCGGTTCGCGTCATCGCGGGAATCTCCAGTCGGCTGCAGAGAAGGGCGGTAGCCCTGAAGCGATCGAGCGCGTTCGTCGCGACTCATATGGACCGAACGCCCCCACGTGCACTTGCCAGCAGTGTGATCACCGCCTGGTTGAACACCGGGATGTCATCGGGCTTGCTGCTGGTGACCAGATTCCCGTCCACGACCACCTGCTCATCCACCCATTCGGCCCCCGCGTTCCGGAGATCGGTTCGAAGCGACGGCCAGGAGGTCAGGCGTCGCCCGCGCGCAGCGCCCGCCTCGATGACGGTCCAGGGGCCGTGACAGATCGAGGCGACGGGCTTGCCCCCGTCGAAGAAGCTTTTCGCGAACGCCACGGCCGCGGGGATCATGCGTAGCGTATCGGGGTTGATCACGCCGCCCGGGAGCAGCAGCGCGCTGTAGTCATCGGAGCGAGCGCTGTTCAGGGGCACGTCCACCGGCAATTGATCGCCCCATTCCCTGAAGTTCCAAGCCTTCACCGCGCCGTCCTTCGGCGACACGATCTGCGTCTCGGCCCCGGCCTGATCGAGCGCCTTGCGCGGCTCGGTCATCTCGACCTGCTCGAAACCGTCCGTGATCAGGATTGCGACCTTCAGGCCGCTGAGGGTGTCGGAGGCCATGGTTGTTCCTCGGTCAAACTGGGGATGCGTGCAGACTCATGCGGGCGCCATCACCGACCGCCGCGCCGCACCGGGCCGTGCGCCGTGAAGACCCGCCCACCCGCGGCCAAGGCGCCGGGGAGCGGCAACCGGCGCACGCAACAACCGCAGCCGGCGGGATGGGCGGCCGAAGCAGGGCGCGCGGGGGACGCGCCCGGCTCGATCGCAGCGAAGGCGACGCGGCCACCTGCGCTGCCGCCGACGATGGCCGGTGCGCTCAGAACCGTCCGCGCGGCCCCGGCGCCGCATTCCGGACATGCACAGGGGTCCCGGAACTGCGCCATCGGTCGCATGGCCGTGAACGGCCCGCACGCGTCGCACGCGTAGTCGTAGATCGGCATGGCGTCCTCACGCGCGCCCGTTCGGCGAGATGGTGGGTGAGCCGGGCGAACGAATGCTTGCCCGGCTTGCAGATCGGCTCTCAGGTCAGCGCCGCAGATCATGCGGCAGGCTTGAGGATCACCTTCGTCCAGCCTGCGTCGCGCGCGTCGAAGTGCTTGTAGGCCTTCGGCGCCTCTCTCAGCCGAAGCTCGTGCGAGACGATGAAGGAGGGCTTCGCGCGGCCGGCCGCGATGAGGTCGCGCAATCGCCGGTTATAGGCTTTCACATTGCACTGGCCGACGCCGATCGTCTGACCCTTGAACCAGAAGAGGCCATAGTCGAAAACGATCTCGCCCTGCTTGTAGAGCGGGTCCTGCGGGGCTGGATCCTGGGGCGCGAAGACGCCGACCACGCCGATGCCGCCGGTGAACTTCACCGACTTCACCAAGTCATTCATCGTCATGTTGGGGTGCTCGTGACCTTGCGGATCGTGCGCCTGGTAGCCGACGCACTCGCAGCCGCGGTCGGCCCCAATGCCGTTCGTTAACGCGAGCACCTGGTCTACCGGGGAGCCCTTCGAGTCGTCGATGCGCACGGCGCCGATCGAATCCGCGAGGCGCAGGCGGTCAGGATGGCGATCGACGACCATCACCCTGCTCGCGCCCTTGATCATCGCCGAGAGGGCCGCCATGAGGCCGACTGGGCCGGCCCCGTAGATGACGATCGACTCGCCGGGACGCAGGCCTGCGAGTTCGGTGGCGTGCCAGCCGGTCGGGAAGATGTCGGCCAGCATCACGTAGTCGTTCTGCCGCTCCTCGGCATCCGGCGGCAGGGTCAGGCAATTGTAATCCCCGTAGGGAACGCGCAGCAGATCGGCCTGACCACCCCGATACGGCCCCATATCGGCGAAACCGTACGCGGCGCCGGCCATGTTCGGCATGATGCTGCGATCGGCCGTTGTCAGGCAGTACGCGCTCAAGCCGCGCTCGCAGTTCTTACAGAACCCGCAGCCGATGTTGAAGGGAATGGCGACCCAGTCTCCGACCTTCACCCGATCGACGGCACTGCCGACTTCGACCACTTGGCCGAGGTTCTCGTGTCCGAACACGCCCCCGCGCGGGAAGTCGGTCCGACCCTCGTACATGTGCAGGTCGGAGCCGCAGATGTTGGTGCTCGTGATCCTCACGAGCACGTCGGTCGGCCGCTCGATCCGCGCGTCCGGCACGTCCTGCACCGCCACGTCGCGAGGACCATTGTAGACGACTGCTCGCATCGCGCTCTCCTGTCCTGACATCGTTCGCCAAGCCAAAGGAGTACATGCTGCCGGTCGTCAAACTATCCGGTCGATGCCTACGGTGTTCTCCGTAGTGTGAGGGGAACCTTTTTCCGGGACGCCCCCGATCGGAGTCGGCCGAAGTGGTTTGGATCGCGGAAGTCTGGTTCTTGGCGGCTGCCCGGGCCGCTTGAATCGCCAAGACGCGTTCAGACGGTCGGGAGCAGCGGGGGCAGCCCATGGCGCGACCGAACCTGCGACGTGCTGCCGGAGCAGGGCCAGCGAGGCCCGCGGAGTGGAGAGTTCCTTAGAAACGAACCGGATGTGCCTGCCGCGCGCCGCCGGAAGAATGGGTTGTAATCCTGAAGGAGACCCCAGATGGAGATGACCGCTCAAATCACCAAGATCGATCCCACCGTGCCCGGAGGCGCTCGCCCTCCATGCCATTCGGTCTCGGCGCACCGTGACAACGGTCTTGTCTGTGCGCTGGCGCGTAAGCTTGATGGCTTCGCCCCGCTGACCGAGTAGGATCGGGCGGCTCTTGCGGGCCTGGCCGGCTATGCCCGGCCGGTCGAGCGGCACACCGTTCTGTTGGAGCAGGAAGGGGTGGCCGACCACGCGCTCATCGTCTTCAGCGGGTTCGCCAGCCGGTACAAGCGCCGTGTGTCCGGCCGGCGCCAGATCATTGCCTATCTCATTCCCGGCGATCTCTGCGATCGGGGTGCGCTCCACGGGTACCCACTCAATCACGCGATCGAGACGCTTACCCGATGCCGGATCGCCAAGGTCCCGCGTGCGGCCTACCTCGACCTGCTCGGCCTCCATCCCCGCCTCGCGCTCGCAGTGCAGCATGCGAGGCTTGCCGAGGAGGCAACGGCCTACGAGTGGATGGCTAATATCGGCATGCGCTCGGGTCTTGAGCGAACGGCCCATCTCCTGTGCGAGCTCCTGGAACGGCTGGGGTCGATCGGCCAGATGTCGGACGGCCAGCTGAATCTGCCTTTGACCCAGGCGGATTTGGCCGACACGCTCGGCCTCTCGAGTGTGCACGTGAACCGCGTGCTGCAAACCCTGCGGCGCGACGGGCTGATCTCGCTGCGGGACCGTCGCCTGCGAATTCTCGCGCCGCGGCGGCTGCGCGAGCTCGCGGAGTTCGAGAGCGGGTACCTCTAATGTTCGCCAGCGGTCACAGGACTTAGGGAGGCCTGTTTCCGCTCCGCGCGCCGGGCTTAGTGCTCGCTGCTCCCGTGATTGGATTAGCAGGACGCACGCCGGCTGCAGTCGCCATGAGAACGGCCTCGGGCAGTGTGCGGACCCCGAGCGCCTCCATGACCCGGGCGCGGTGAATCTCCACCGTGCGCGGGCTCAGGCCCAGCGTCCGGGCGATGGTCTTGTTGGCCCCCCCGCGAGCAAACCCTCCAGCACCTCGCGCTCGCGCGCGGAAAGCCCTGCGATGCGGCTCCGGGCCTCGTCCCCCGCGCGCGCCCGATCCGCCTCGGCATGGAGCTCGGCGAGCGCCGTTCTGACCGCGAACAGCACAGTGTCCGGCGTCCAGGGGGCTTCGAGGTAATCGACCGCGCCGGCCTTCATGACGCGGACCCCGAAGCCGACATCGCCACCGCTCTTGCCGACCGCCACAACGGGCAGGTGCGCGCGTGCCGCCTTCAACTCGCTCAGGGCAGCGAGGCCGTTGGCGTCGCCCAGGTCGAACACGACGCAGCCGGGTATCAGAGAGCCCGCCATCTTCAGGAACATTTGGCCGTCCGCAAAGGCGCGGACCTCGTAGCCGGCGGCCTGCAGGGTGCCGACGAGGCCGCGCCGGGCGTCATCCCCGGCCGCGACCACGTAGGCGCGCAGGCCCGTGTCGACGGTGACGTCCTGCGCGATCCCGCCCGCTGAGCGGATCCGTCCGTCAAGGCCCGGGATCGGGAAGAAGGTGTCGCGGATGCGACGCACGGCGTGGTCCGCGGTGCGCTGGATGCGGTACTCCAGCACGAGGGTCTCGCCACTGCCGACGCGCTCGATCGCCTGCGCCGCGGCGTCGCGATCCTCGGGGTGAACGCTCACGAGCCAGCTCGCGATATCCGGCATGTCCTCAGGAGGCATACCCCAGACCTGCGTGAAGGCCGGGCTGAGATAATCGAGCCGCCCACTCTCCAGGTCGGCGAGCCAGAGCACGTCGGCCGTATGCTCGGCGAAGCGCCGGAAGCGTTCCTCGCTCTCTCGCAAGGCCGCTTCGGCACACCTTCGCTCAGTGACCTCGAGCGCAGCACCCGTGAATTCCACGGCGCGACCGTTATCGAACTGGGTTCGACCGTAGGTGGAGACCCACCGCTCGACCGAGTCCTCGATTCCAATCGCCCGATACTCGACGTGGTACACACCATCCCCGGCCGGGTCGGTGCAGCGGCCGACGGCCTCCTCGACATGCGGCCGATCCTCGGGGTGAATGGCGGACAACCACACATCGTGATCGACATGGGCGTCCGGCGGCAGGCCCCACATGGCCTTGAGCCGCGCATCCCATTCCAATGCACCCGTGGCCGGATCCCAGCTGTAGGGGGACAGGCCGACGAGGTCGATGGCGGCCTGCAAGCGCGTCTCACTCCGACGCAGCCGCGCGGCCGCCGCGCGGCGCAACTGGGCCAGGACGAGGTGCGTGTTCACCCGCGTCAGAAGCTCGCGCGCGGAAAAGGGTTTGACCAAGTAGTCGTCGACCCCCATCCCGAGATCCTCGACGCGCGCATCCTCGGCCGCCCGCGCTGACAGCAGGATGATCGGGACCTCGGTAAAGTATGGATCCTGCCGCAGCGCGGCCGCAAGCTTGAGCCCGTTCAGCCCGGGCATCATGACGTCCGACAGGACGAGATCGGGCCGTTGCCGCCTGGCCGCCGCCAGTGCCGCCTCGCCGTCGGTAACCGCCTCAACCAGCCAACCCCGCCCTGTCAGCAAGCGGACGAGGTAGCTGCGCATGTCGGCATTGTCGTCGACCAGCAGAATGCGTGCACCCAGCGCTTCAGTCGGCAGGGCGGTGTCCTCCGCATTCTCCAACACGAGCGACCGCTCCTCGGCCGGATCTGGAAGCCAGCGCCGCGCTTCCTTGACGAATGCTTCGGCCTGGCTCGCTGTCGAAGGCAGGCTGCGCGCTCCGCCGATCCGCTCGGCGGGAAGATGGTCCGCGCCAAATGGCACCACGACCGTGAAGGTCGTGCCGCGATCCTCCGCGCTCTCGACCGTGATGGTGCCACCGTGCAAACGAACCATTTCCTGCACGAGGGCGAGGCCAATGCCGCTCCCCTCGTGGGATCGACTTCTCGGGCTGTCGACCCGATGGAAGCGCTCGAATACGCGCGACAGCTCCGCGGCAGGAATCCCGACCCCGGTGTCGCTGACCCGCAACTCGGCGCCACCCGGCGTGGCCGCCAAGCGAACGGCGATGCGGCCGTCGAAGGTGAACTTGAAGGCGTTGGACAGAAGATTGAGAACAATCTTCTCCCACATGTCACGATCCACATAGACTGGCTGCGAGAGCGGCTCACAAGCAATATCGAGCCGCAGGCCGGCACGATCGCAAGCCGAGCTGAAGCTTGAGGCTAGCTCTGCCGTGTGGCGTGCTAGGTCACAGGGCTCGTAGCAAGCCTGAGCCCTGCCTGCTTCAATGCGCGAGAAATCGAGCAGCGTGTTGACGAGCTTCAACAGGCGTAAGGCGTTGCGGTGCGCGACCGTCGCGAGAACGCGGGCATCGGGGGCGAGCGCCCCGTCGACCTTGGCCAGAAGTTCCTCGAGCGGACCGAGCATCAGCGTCAGCGGAGTGCGGAACTCGTGGCTGACGCTGGAGAAGAACGCCGTCTTGGCCCGATCGAGATCCGCCAGGGCCTCGGCTCGCCGGTGTTCATCCTCGAGGAAGCGGGCGTTCGCAATGGTCGTCGCGATCTGTCCGGCGACCAGGTCGAGGAAACTGCGGTAACCCGCGTCCATGACACGCCGCGGAGAGATCCCGACGATGAGGAACCCGGCCGGCTTCTGGTGGTTGGCGTTTTTCAACGGCAGGACGAACGCCGTTTCCACCGGGTCGGACCAAAGGGGCGTCGTGAATTTGCAGCCCCGGCTCGGAAAATCTGACACTTCCACGGCCTGAGCCGTTTTGGCAACGAGGCCGAGCGGCCATGGACCGTCCGCCGTTACAATATCGCGAATTGGGTGATCCGCCGGAAATGCTGCCCGATCGCCAGGCAGTCGTGTGCCGGCGACCCGCCGCGCTCCTGAGCCCTCTTCGTCCAGAAGATAGAACGCAGCGAACGGGATATCCAAAGGATTTTTGTCCAGAACCTCGGCCGCATCGCGGCAAGTGACCTCGACGGTCCGGCGCTCTGCACTTCGCGCCCCGAGGTGGCGCAAGGTCGAAAGCCGCCTTTCGCGAATGACTTCTTCGGTCGTCTCGTAGCAAGCGCAGAAAACGCCCTCGATCCCGCGGCCGTTCTCATCGAGGATCGGGCTATAACCGAAGGTGACGTAGACTTCCTCATGCGGCACCCGTCGGGCGAAGAACATCTGGTAGTGTTCGACCCAGGTTGCCCTGTTGGCCTGCACCGCGTCGTGCATCGGAGCGATCGCCGGCCAGATCTCGGCCCAGGCCTTCTCACCCGGCTCACCGAGCATGGCCGGATGCTTGGCCCGTCCGAGAAAAGGAATGTAAGCATCATTATAGATGATCCTTAAATCGGAACCGATCCAGAGCAAAATCGGGAATCGCGAGTTCAGGCATATGCTGACGGCTGTCTTAACGCTTCTCGACCAGGTCCCCGGAAACCCGAGGGGCGTATCCGACCAATCTTTTGCACGCATCAGCGCGCCGAGTTCGCCGCCGCCTTTGAGAAAAGCAAGGGGGGCATCGAGAAGTAACGCCGACGCACTGGAAGCCATAACTCTTCACCAGCTGCACAGGAATGGCGCACGATCTTTAAATGCCGTTTAGAATGAATCCAGTTAGTCTGCCCGCAAAGCGATTGACGTCAGAAGACACGATGAAATTCTACCTTCCCAATGCACCTCGCCTACATAAGAAAAGGAGCCCGAGCCACTCGATGAGATCTGATCGGCGCGGCCCATCTATGCGTTCAAGATGACATCGGTCGTATTTTATACCCGACCGCTCCGAGCTTCAAAGGGAAATATCAGGGAAAAATTTCGCAACACGGGTCTCGCCCTGTCGGACGCCGGGCTGCTTAGCTGGGGAAGGCGCCCTGCCGGCAAGTCGAACAGCGTCTCGGCGAGCGCATCGCCGATAGCTGGCCGCCGCAGGAGCAGCGCCTGGCGGGCTCACGTCGAAGCCACCGGGCGGCGATACGCGCTCCCGGGACATCGAACTCAGGCCTCTTGTCGGGAAGGGGTCAGATCTGCAGGAGTCGGCCGGGGCGAGCACTCAATTTGTCATCCGCTCTGAACCGAAACCGCCTTTCACAGGCCGACGTCTTGGCGCGCGCGTCAGCCGTGCTCGATCGCGCCGTTCGAGGACCGCGGTGTCAGTGGGGGACTGTGACAACGATCTTCCCGAACTGCTCGTTCGACTCCATGTAGACATGTGCCTGAACGATCGCGTCGAGCGGGAAAGTCTTCGCGATGATCGGCTTGAGACCCCCGTCGGCGAGCCCGTCTTCGATAAGAGCCGCGGCGCGGGCCAGCCGCTGCGGGTCCCGAATGAACTCGAACAGGGTGTAGCCACGCAGCGTGAGAGCCTTCTGCATGGCGGCGATGACCGGAAACGGTGTGGGTGCGGTCGCGAGGGCACCGTAGATGAGCATGACACCGCGGTGGCTCATTGCCTGGGCGAGCGCCTCGACCTGGGGGCCACCGATCGGGTCGAACACGAGGCGCGCGCCCTTGCCGCCCGTCGCATGGCTGACCGCGGGGCCGATCTCCTGCTCGGAGGTGATGACAACGTGCGCGGCGCCCGCCTCTGTCAACGCCGCCGCCTTGGCACGCGTCCGGGTCGTCGCGATCGGGACCGCGCCGACGCTGTTCGCGATCTGGATCGCCGCGAGTCCGACACTCGATGACGCCGCTGAAATAATGACCGCTTCACCGCGCCCGAGACGACCGATGTCGATGAGCGCCCCCCATGCTGTGAGGTAGGCCATCCAGACCGCCGCCGACTCGATCGCCGAGACGCCGGTCGGGCGTTGGACGACGGCGTACGCCGGAACGATGGCAGTGTCGGCGTAGACGCCGTAATCGTTCATGGAAAAGGCCGGGATGA
Organism: Methylobacterium phyllosphaerae; assembly: GCA_050632685.1. Taxonomy (GTDB): domain Bacteria; phylum Pseudomonadota; class Alphaproteobacteria; order Rhizobiales; family Beijerinckiaceae; genus Methylobacterium; species Methylobacterium phyllosphaerae_A. The sequence goes on along the minus strand of JBOEFT010000001.1, from coordinate 2,157,527 downwards.
CGCTGACGGCATCGCCCGGCGCGAACCCGTCGACGCCGTCTCCCATGGCCTCGATGATCGCTGAGGCTTCGTAGCCGAGGCGCGCGGGCAGGCGCGGCACTTCGAGGTATGCGCCCGACCGGAACATCGCTTCGGCGCGATTGAGACCGATCGCCTCGATGCGGACGCGCATCTCTTCGCGCTGCGGATTGCCGACCGGGAGATCATCGAACTGCATCACGTCCGGCCCGCCGGTCCGATGAAACCTGACCACGCGTGCCATGGCGATGTCTCCTTCAATGGTCGCGCCTCGGCGCACGTCAGGGGCGCAGCGATCGCCCGGCGCAGTGGCCGGGCGAAGCCGATCCCACGGGTCCACTCTGTCTCTGCCGATGGGCGCGGACGCGCGCGGTAGGGGCTCGGCGCGGCGCCCGCCGATGCCTCAGGCCGCCAGTTTCGTCGTGTTGTGCGGATCGATGACGAACTTCTTGGGCGCCCCCTGATCGAAGATCCGGTAGGCGTCGGTCGCCCGTTCGAGCGGGATGACCTCGACATTCACGACCTTGCCGAGGTAGGGCATGCGATCCCACAGGATCGCCATCATCAGATCTCGGTTGTAGTGCATGATAGGGGCTTGGCCGGCCGAAATATGCGGCGACTTGATCCAGGCCTTGCCGAAGTCGATCCTATACCGCCCGGCTTTGGCGTCGTCGTCGATGGCCTGGGGATCCCCGGGCGTGTAGATTCCGGGCGCGCCGACGGCGCCGTTGGCGCGAACGACCTCGATTATCGCGTTGAGGACGGCGGCCGGATCCTCTCCGGCGCCGGGTCCGTTCCCGTGCGCCTCGAAGCCGACGGCGTCGACGCCGCAATCCACCTCCCGTGCACCGAGGATCGCCTCGATCTGGTCGGCGAGCGGCGTTTCGGAGGACAGATCAACGGTCTCATACCCAGCGCTCTTCACGAGGGAGAGACGCTCGCTATTGATGTCGCCGACGATGATGCAGGAGGCGCCCAGCAGCTGGGCGGAGGCGGCGGCGCACCGGCCGACGGGTCCTGCACCCGCGATATAGACCGTCGAACCGTATTTGACGCCTGCCTGGATGCAGCCGTGAAAGCCCGTCGGCAGAATGTCAGAGAGCAAGGTCAGATCCTTGATCTTCGCCAGCGCCTGATCCTTGTTGGGGAAGCGAAGCAGGTTCCAGTCGGCGTAGGGAACCATGAGATAGTCGGATTGTCCGCCCTGCCAGCCGCCGAGATTGAAGCCGTAGGCGCCGCAATCGACCGCATCGTTGACGTTCATGCAGGTGTCGGTATGGCGCTCCTTACAGTTGCGGCACCGCCCGCATGAGACGTTGAACGGGACCGAGCAGAGGTCGCCTTTCTTGACGAAATGCACGTCGGGCCCGGTCTCGATCACCTCGCCCGTCATCTCGTGGCCGAGCACCATGCCGGAGGGAGCGGGGAACCGGCCGCGGTAGATATGCTGGTCGCTGCCGCAGATGTTAGTGGTGACGATCTTGAGGATCGCCCCGTGCGGCGTCGCATTGCCCTTGGGATCGACGAGCTTCGGAAAATCGAAGGTTTGAAGCTCGACCTTTCTCGGCCCCATATACGTGATGACCCGATTCCTGGATGCCATGACGGTTGTTCCTTCCCTCATTTCAGGACGGGTCAATCGTTTCCACCGATCGATCCGCCGCGGCGTCTCAGGGCAGCTTCGCCGCGAGCACGTCGAGCTTCTCGATCTGCGGGGCTGTGGCGAACAGATCGGGGGCTCTCTCCATCAGGGCCGCCGCCACGCGGCCGGAGAGGTGGGCTTGCCGTGCCGCTTCGTCGGGAAACGCGTCGAAGATCCCGAAGGTCGACGGGCCCAGGCGCAGGCCGAACCACGCGACGGTTCCCGGCTCGTCCTGCACGACGGGCTGGCTGTCCCGCAGAAACGCCTCGACCGCCGTTTCCTGTCCGGGCTTGGCGCTCAGGGTGACGAGAAGTGCGAACTTGGCCATCGGCTTGTTCCTTCCGGAGAGTCTCACAGAACGCGGAAGTGACCGCCGCCCCGGACCGGCGTTGGATGGGGTCCGGCGGCACTCAAATCGCCGACGGCGGTCGCGCTCCGGCTGCGGGCGCGGTCGACGAGGAGCTCGGTCGGGCCGGTGGCGCGCACCACGAACACGCTCGCGATGGAGCCCGGAAGCCGTTCACCCACCGGTTCTGGACCGGCGCATGGTCTACGCCGGCGGCCCCAGCCGATTGCCGAACCGGCCCGTGCGGGGAGCCTCCACCCGCCCGATGCGTCCGTATCGTCCGCCGCGTGGGAGCAGGACCGGTTGTGATCCGGCGCCGTCAGTGCGGCGTGGTCTGTTCGGGCGCCTTGTCCTGCTGGTCGGGTTCAGCGCCGTTCTGACGGGTGACGCCCTCGGATCCGGAGGCTTGGCCGTTTCCGGAGCCCTGAACCTGCACGCGTCGCGCCCGCTGCTGCGCCTCGGTCTTCGGGAGCGTGAGCGTCAGCACCCCGTTCTCGACCCGAGCCTCGACCCGGTCAGGATCGACGCGGAACGGCAGCGCAAGGACGCGCTGGAACGTGCCGAACACACGCTCGCTCACATGGGCGTTCTGCCGGTCTTCCTGGCGCTCGATCTCCTTCACGGCCCGGATGACCAGCGTGTCCTCATCGATCGTCACCTCGACATCCGCCTCGCGCGCACCAGGCACCTCGGCGGTGATGCGCACTGTGTGCTCCGTCTCGGTGATGTCGATGTCCGGGACGAGGATTGCGGCACCCAGCGGGCTGGCGGCACCCGCGGTTCCAACACCCGCCCCTGGCGCGTCCTCGAGAAGGCGGTTCATGTCGTGGTAGAGGGCGAGAAGCGGCGTGAACAACGGGCCCGGCATGCCGTGGCGCGTCGAACGGCTCGACCTCTGGAAGGCTCCTGATCCGCGAGACATGATATCGATTCTCCCTGTGGACTGGCAGAACTGGTCCGGCTGGCGTTGGATTAGCCGATCAGCCGCGAAGCGGCCCTGACGCCGGTCAGTTCGGCATTAGGATCGGCCCTGCGCCACGCAGGCCTCGACGATCTGCCGGCGGACGAGGTCGGGCTGCGCCTGCAAGGCCCGCACAATCGCCTGCAGCACATGCCGTAATCCGCCGACCTGATCGACGAGGTCGAGCACGACCGCGATTCCGTCGTCGTTGATCCCAAGATCGTCCTGCAGATCCCCGATCAGTTGGGCCCTGGCCACATCGATCTCGACGTAGTGCCAGACGCCCTCCCGGAGCGCCGGTCGAAGCCAGCCGCTTTCGAGCCAGATCTCAAGCGTCTCGGCGTGCAGGTCCGACCGAGCCTGAAATTCGCGCGCGTCCATACCGTCTCCCCTCCTCACTTAGGCCGATGCCACGCGGCGATCGCGCGTTCGAGCTCGGGATCGGGCTTGTCGGGCAGCTTGATCAGCAGCTTGACGTAGGCATCCCCCGCGGTGCCGTCCGACCGCGGGACGCCCTTGCCCTTGAGGCGAAGCACCGTGCCGGACGTGCTCCATTTCGGGATCGTCAGGGTCACGGACCCGGAGGGGCCGACACCGCGATCCGGCCGCCGAGCACCGCCGCGTGCAGCGGAACGCCCTGTTCGAAATGGATGTCGTCGCCCTGGCGCCGGAAGACCGGGTGCGGGCGGACGCCGATCGCGATCAGCGCATCGCCCGGCGGCGCGCCGTTCCGACCCGGTTCGCCCTTGCCGCGCAGGCGCAGGGTCTGTCCCTCGCTTGTCCCGGCCGGGATGCGGACATCGAGCGTCGCGCCGTCCGGCAGGGTCACCGAGCGGGTGGTGCCGTTGACCGCATCGAGGAAATCGAGGTCGAGATGGTAGCGGGTATCGGCGCCCCGCCGCCGGACATTCGACCGACCCCGGCGTCCGAAGATCTCCGAGAGGAGGTCGTCGGTATCGAAATCCGCAAAGCCTGCGTCGCTCGCATAGGCATGATCCGCGGATGACCCCGAAACGTCGCGATAGTAGCGCTGTCGGGGCCGCTCGACGCCGGAGATGTCGATCTCGCCGCGATCGAAACGCGCACGCTTCTCCAGATCGTTCAACAGGTCGTAGGCCCGCGACACGTTCTTGAACTGCTCTTCCGCCTCCGTATTGCCCGGATTCAGGTCCGGATGCAGTTTGCGCGCGAGCTTCCGGTAGGTCTTTTGGATCTGCTCCGGGGAGGCATCGCGCTTCACGCCCAGAATCGCATAGGGATCGTCGCTCAACGCTTCCTCCCTGCGCCGTCGTGTGTCGAAGCCCGCACCCGTTGCGGACGATGCCTAGGGATTGGCCTCTTTGTGATCGTCCCGGCCTGTTCCGCGACGGGTCACGGTGACCCGGGCGGGGCGCAGCAGCCGATCGTGGAGGAGGTAGCCATCCTCCATGACGTCGTGGACGGTCCCGGGCGCGGTCGCCGGATCATCGACCTCCATCATGGCCTCATGCCGCGACGGGTCGAACGGAGCGCCATGGGCATCGACCCGCTGTACGCCGACGCCCTCGAGGGCCCCCATCAGCAGACGCTCCGTGGCGCGCACCCCGTCGATGAGCGACGCGCCCTGCGACGCCGGCTGCTCCGACGCGACGATGGCCCGGCGCAGGTTGTCCAGGACCGGCAGAAGCGCCCGGGCGAGGCCCGTCACGGCGAAGAGCCGCTCATCCGCGAGGTCGCGCGTCGCCCGACGCCGGGTGTTGTCGGCCTCGGCCAAGGCCCGCAGGACGCGGTCCTGAAGCGCCGCGTTCTCGGCTTGCAGGGTTGCGGTCGCGTCCGTGCCCGGCTGAGGGGCCGCGCTCGCCGCGCCGGCCTCCGGCGGCGCGGACTGGCCGGCGGGGGTGGGCGGAGCGCTCGCCTGACCCAAAGGCTTCTCGGCCATACCAGACCTCCTGTCGGCACGGGGATGTCAGGCCGCCTGAGCCAAGCTCGTACCCTTGACCGTGAGCCGGCCGTTAACGACCGAAACCGGAACCGGCTCGCCGTCCTTGATCGCACCCGTCAGGAGCATCTTGGCCAGCGGGTTCTGGAGATGGCGCTGGATCACGCGCTTGAGGGGCCGCGCACCGTAGACCGGATCGTAGCCGGCATTGGCGAGCCAGTCCTTGGCCGCCGCCTCGACCTGCAGGACGATCTTCCGCTCGGCCAGCCGCCGTTCGAGGCCTTCGAGCTGGATGTCGACGATCCGGCGCATGTCGCTCCGGCCCAGGCGGTTGAACAGGATGATCTCGTCGAGCCGGTTGAGGAATTCCGGACGGAATGCCCGGCGCACGACCTCCATGACCTGCTCGCGGGCCGCCTCGGCCGGCTGGCCCTCCATCAGGGCGGCCAGGAACTCGGCGCCGAGGTTCGACGTCAGGACGATGATCGTGTTGCGGAAGTCGACCGTGTTGCCCTGCCCATCCGTCAGCCGGCCGTCGTCGAGCACCTGCAGTAGGATATTGAACACATCCGGGTGGGCCTTCTCGACCTCGTCGAACAGGATCACCTGATAGGGCCGCCGCCGGACCGCCTCCGTCAGGACGCCGCCCTCCTCGTAGCCGACATAGCCGGGCGGCGCGCCGACGAGCCGTGAGACCGCGTGCTTCTCCATGAATTCGGACATGTCGACCCGCAGCATCGCCCGGTCGTCGTCGAACAGAAATTCGGCCACCGCCTTGCACAACTCGGTCTTGCCGACGCCGGTCGGCCCGAGGAACAGGAAGGAGCCGATCGGCCGGTTCGGGTCCTGCAGGCCCGCGCGGGCCCGCCGGACCGCGTCGGACACGGCCACGACCGCCGGTTCCTGGCCGACCACGCGCTGGCTCAGCTTGTCTTCCATCGCCATCAGCTTGTCGCGCTCGCCTTCGAGCATCCGCGTAACGGGAATGCCCGTCCAGCGCGCGACGACGGCGGCGATGTCCTCGGCCGTCACCTCCTGCTTGATCAGCCGGCCCCGGCTCGCCTGCATCGCCTCCGCGAGGCGCTTCTCCAGCTGCGGGATCACGGCGTAGAGGAGTTCGCCGGCGCGCGTCAGGTCACCACGCCGTTCCACCTGCTCGAGCTCGATCCGGGCCTGCTCGGCCTGCGCCTTGAGCTGCTTCACCTCCGCGAGCGTCGCCTTCTCGGCTTCCCATTGGGCCGTCAGCTCGGCCTGCTTCGCTTCCCGCGTGGCCAGCTCTTCCTCGACCGTCTTCAGGCGCTCCCGGGCGGCCGGATCCGTCTCCTTCTTCAGGGCCTCCCGCTCGATCTTGAGCTGGATCACGCGGCGGTCGATCTCGTCGAGCTTCCGGGGCTTCGACTCCGCGGCGATCCGGAGCCGGCTCGCGGCCTCGTCGACGAGGTCGATCGCCTTGTCGGGCAGGAACCGGTCGGCGATGTAGCGGTGGGACAGCGTGGCGGCCGCGACGATCGCGCTGTCGGTGATCCGCACGCCGTGATGGAGCTCGTACTTCTCCTTCAGGCCGCGCAGGATGGAGATCGTCTCCTCGACGGAGGGTTCGCCCACGAAGACGGGCTGGAAGCGGCGGGCGAGCGCGGCATCCTTCTCGATGTTCTTGCGATACTCATCCAGGGTGGTAGCGCCGATGCAATGCAGCTCGCCCCGGGCCAGGGCTGGCTTCAGCATGTTGGAGGCATCCATCGCCCCCTCGGCCTTTCCGGCGCCGACGAGGGTGTGCAATTCGTCGATAAACAGGATGACGTCGCCCGAAGCCGAGACTTCCTGAAGGACGGCCTTCAACCGCTCCTCGAACTCGCCCCGGTACTTCGCGCCGGCCAGGAGCGAACCGAGATCGAGGGAGAGGAGACGGCGATCCTTCAGGGTGTCGGGCACGTCGCCGTTGACCATGCGTTGGGCGAGCCCTTCGACGATCGCGGTCTTGCCGACGCCCGGCTCGCCGATCAGCACGGGATTGTTCTTCGTCCGGCGCGAGAGAACCTCGACGGTGCGCCGGATCTCCCCGTCGCGTCCGATCACCGGATCGAGCTTGCCCTGGCGGGCATCCTCGGTGAAATCGCGCGTGTATTTCCGCAGGGCCTCGTAGCTGTCCTCGGCCGACGCGCTGTCGGCCCGGCGCCCCTTCCGGAGCTCGGCGATGGCGTCCTTGAGGGCCTCCGGCGTCACGCTCGCCTCCCGGAGGAGCGCGCCCGGACCGTCCGGGGTCTCGGCCAGGGCGAGCAGCAGGTATTCGACCGTGACGAAGCTGTCCCCGGCCGCCCGCGCCCGCTCCTCGGCCTGGTCGAACAGGCGCGCGGTTTCGGGCGCCATGAAGATCTGGCCGGCACCGGAGCCCCCGACGCTCGGAAGCTTCGCCAGCTCGCGGTCCAGATCCGACCCGAGCGCTTCGGGGCGGCCGCCCGCGGACTGGATCAACGACTTCGCCAGCCCGTCCGCATCGTCGAGCAGCGCCTTCAGGAGGTGGAGCGGCGTGAGCCGCTGATGGCCCTTGCGCTGAGCCAGGCTCTGGGCGGCTTGGAGCACGCCCTTGAGATGATCGGTGTACGTGTCGATCTGCATCGTTCACCCCGGATAATGGACGCTGACGGCGCGGCGGAAACCGGCTCGGCGCGCCGAACCGGCGACGTCGTGCCGGACCCGGTTCTAGTGTGCGCCCTGGTCCTGCCGGCCGTGCTCCTCGAATTCCGCGTCGACGACCTCGGACTGCGGGCCGCTCCCGCCGCCGCCTGCACCGGCCTCGGGTCCTTCGGGCGGCGCGCTAATGACCTGGGCCAGCCGCTGCGCCAGCTGCGACAGGCGCTCGGTCGCCTGTCTGATGCGGTCGACGACCTCGCCGCCGATCGCCTCGCGCAGCGCCGTGATCACCTGTTGCAGCTCGGTCTTCAGGTCGCTCGGCATACGCGCGCCCGCCTCTTGCTGGCTGCGCTCGGCGGTGTAGATCGCGGCATCGGCCTGGTTGCGGGCATCGGCCAGTTCCCGGCGCCGCCTATCCTCCTCCGCATGGGCCTCGGCTTCCTGCACCATGCGCTGGATCTCGCTCTGATCCAGCCCACCCGAGGCCTGGATGCGGATCTGCTGTTCCTTGCCGCTGGCTTTGTCCTTGGCCGTCACGTTGACGATGCCGTTGGCGTCGATGTCGAAGGTCACCTCGATCTGCGGCGTGCCGCGGGGTGCCGGCGGGATGCCGACGAGGTCGAACTGGCCGAGCATCTTGTTGTCGGCCGCCATCTCGCGCTCGCCCTGGAAGACCCGGACCGTGACGGCGTTCTGGTTGTCCTCCGCCGTCGAGAAGGTCTGGCTGCGCTTCGTCGGAATGGTGGTGTTGCGCTCGATCAGCTTGGTCATCACGCCGCCGAGCGTTTCGAGACCGAGCGACAGCGGGGTCACGTCGAGGAGCAGCACATCCTTGACGTCACCCTGGAGCACTCCGGCCTGGATCGCGGCGCCGATGGCCACGACCTCGTCGGGATTGACGCCCCGATGGGGCTCACGCCCGAACAGGGTCTGGACCACCTCCTGCACCTTCGGCATCCGCGTCTGGCCGCCGACGAGGACGACCTCCGCGATGTCGGACGGTTGCAGCCCGGCATCCTTGAGCGCGGCCTCGCACGGCCCAATCGTGCGCTTGACCAGGTCGTCGACAAGGGCTTCGAGCTTGGCGCGGGAGAGCTTGATGTTCAGATGCTTCGGCCCGCTCTGATCGGCCGTGATGAAGGGCAGGTTGACCTCGGTCTGAGTCGCCGAGGACAGCTCGATCTTGGCCTTCTCGGCGGCATCCTTCAGACGCTGAAGGGCAAGCTTGTCCTTAGTCAGGTCGATGCCCTGCTCCTTTTTGAACTCAGCTGCGAGGTATTCGACCACACGGTTGTCGAAATCCTCGCCGCCCAGGAAGGTGTCGCCGTTGGTGGATTTCACCTCGAAGACCCCGTCGCCGATCTCCAGGATAGACACGTCGAAGGTGCCGCCTCCGAGGTCGTAGACCGCGACGCGGCCGTTGCCCTTCTTGTCGAGGCCGTAGGCGAGCGCGGCGGCCGTCGGCTCGTTGATGATGCGCATCACCTCAAGGCCGGCGATCTTGCCGGCATCCTTGGTGGCCTGACGCTGGGCGTCGTTGAAGTAGGCCGGAACCGTAATGACGGCCTGCGTCACGGAGTGACCGAGCTTCAGCTCGGCGGTTTCCCGCATGCGCTGCAGGATATAGGCGGAGATCTGACTGGGGCTGTACGTCTTGCCCTTGATCTCGACCCAGGCGTCGCCGTTCCGCCCGGATACGATCTTGTAGGGCACCATCCCGATATCTTTCTTGGTGATCGGGTCGTCGTAACGTCGGCCGATCAGCCGCTTGATGGCGAAAACGGTGTTTTCCGGATTCGTGATCATCTGCCGCTTGGCCGGCTGCCCGACCAGAACTTCGCCGGATTCCGTGAAGGCCACCACCGACGGGGTCGTGCGACCGCCCTCGGCGTTCTCAATGACATTGGCCTTGCTGCCGTCCATCACGGCGACGCAGGAGTTCGTCGTGCCGAGATCAATGCCGATCGCCTTCGCCATGGGAGATACTCCTTCCTGTCCGCGCCTTGCAGGCCGATCGCGATCACGGCCGGTTCGATGCGCGTTGCGGTGGCCCGCGAGCTGCCTGGGGCTGACCGCCCGCAATGCGCGCTACGGCCTGGACCGCACCGCTTGAATGGCAGCCGCCAGATGCTGGAAGTCGAACGGACCATCGTGCCGATGGCCGTTGATGAAGAAGGTCGGCGTCCCGTTGACGCCGCTCCGAACGCCGTTCAGAAAGTCCTGCGCGACCTTCGGGGCATAGGTCTTCGCATCAAGGGCAACTTCGAAATCGCGCACCGACAGGCCGAGCGCTCGGACTGCGCCCCCGAGGAACGGCAGGCTCAACTGATCTTGATACGCGTAGATCGCGTCGTGCATGTCCCAGAACCGACCCTGCGCCCCCGCGAACTCGGAGGTTTCCGCAGCCGGCTCCGCGAACGGGTGGATTTCGGTGAGCGGGAAATGGCGGAACACGTAGGTGAGGTCGTCGCCGAAGTGCCTGCCGAGCCGCAGGACCTCGACATGCGCGGCGCGGCAATAGGGACACTCGTAGTCGCCGTACTCGACGAGCACCATCCGCCCAGCGGCACCACCCCGTGTATGGTCAGCCGCCGACACCGGCACTCTGAGCTCGGCCATCGCTCTTCTCCTGAGTCTCGAGTCGATCCAGCGCATCGAGGATGCCGTCCGCACCGGGGTTGACGGCGATCGGGGAGCGGTAGCTCCAGAAGATGAGTCCCTCGCGATCCAAGACGAACAGTGCCCGCTCGCAGACACCTTCGCCGTCTCGGTAGGCGCCGTATTGTCGGGCGACCGCGCCCTTCGGCTCGAAGTCCGAGAGGAGGGGAAAATGGAGATGGCGGGTCTCGGCGAAGGCCTGATGGCACCAGGCACTGTCGACCGAGATTCCGATGACTTCGGCGTCGTGCCGCCGAAATTCCGGCAGCACCTGATTGTAGACCGCCATCTGATCTCCGCAGACCGGGCTCCAATCCGCCGGATAGAACGCCAGAACAGCGGGTCGTCCGCGCAGATCGCCGAGCGATAGAGTCTGGTCCGGTGTGACGTGGAGCGTGAAATCGGGCGCCGTAACCCCCGGCGCTAAGACGTGTCCCATCCTGAATCTCCCGGCCAGCCTGCGGAGCAACCAGGATGCATATGACGACGAGGCAGGGCATCTCGGCACTGACGAGCATCAGTTCCGGTGGCGGATACCGGGCCGGGTCTTCAACGCATCCGTGCCAGTACCCGGGCGAGCGATCTCCGCGTCGGCCCTGTCGCGCGGTGCGCTGATCCCGAGGTCACCGCCGAGCCGCGGGATGACGTGACGGATCCGGGATAGTCCCTAGGTGCCCTCCGAATGGTGAGACCTGCGGCGATGCACGATCTAGGAGATCTCGAGATCTCGCGAGCGGGGAGCATCATGCTACAGTATGGCCACGTCGTGCCCGCTCCCGGCCCGCACGTTCAATGGCCGCCCGCCCTGGCCCAGGCCACCAGCGATGTGACGCTGGCACGCATCACCCCCTCGGACGGGTCGAGCATTTCTCGCCCGGCGCGACCCTCTATGCCGAAGGCGATGTCGGAGATTCCGTTTACTGGGTGGCTTCCGGAATGGTCCGGACTGTCAACATCGGTCGCGACGGCAATCGGATCGTGCGCGGTTTCTATCTATCCGGGGATTTCTTCGGGTTGGAGCGGACCCCGTTACATGCCTCTTCGGCCGAGGCGGTCAGCGAGACGCGGGCCGTGCGCTGTTCCCGCTCTAGGGTTGACGCGCTTGCGATATCGGACGCGCAGATCGCGACCGAACTCTTGTCATGGCTGCTGCGGATGACCGAGCGCGCCCAGGATCTCTCGGCGCTCGGCCGCGCCAGCGCCGCTCAGAAGCTCGCGTATTTCCTGATCGACCTCATGGACAGGGTTTCGGCCGGTCGATCGATCGCGTTGCCGATGTCGCGCACCGACATCGGAGATTATATTGGCCTCTCGAGCGAGACCGTCAGCCGGGCGTTCACCACGCTGCGCCTCGACGGGCTGATCGCCACGCGCGGACGCTACGTCACCCTCCTCGATCCGGTCGCCCTCAAGCGCATGAACTGCCACCTGATGCACGATGCGAGCTAGCACGCGGCGCCGAAGCGGATACTGCTTCTGTGAAAACAGGGGCCTTGAAGAACTCAGATCCGCTCCCGATTGCATCGCGTACGGGACACGACGATCGTGTGTCGGACCGACCTGGCAGGTGCGACGAGAGCCCATTCCCGTGCGGGAGAGGGGGCTCACGCCGCGTTCGGTTAAGCTGGCGTCCCTGCTGTGGATCGCGTTGCACCGCGATCGGGCACGGCTCTAAGCTGTCAACTGCGGCAACACTTCGAGGCCGATCTCTTCGAGCACGTCGTCCGCGCTGCGGGCGCCGTACTTCAGATTCAGGATCACGTGGTGGGCGCCGATCGCGCGGAGCGCGACCAGGAAGCCGAGCAGGGCCTTGCGACCGCTGCGGAACCCGAGGTGAATGGGTTGCGGCGGGTGGTCCGGATCGCTGTGCAGATCGACGTAGAGGGATTGGGCGAAGGGCTTGAACCGGCCCGGCGCCACCGCTGCGGTGGTGGCCCGCCACCGGGCCGCGAGGTCGGCTTGGCGCTCGAGAGAGCGCGGGTAGGTGATCCAGCCGTCCGCATGTTCGGCGATCCACTCCGGACTCTGCCGGCTCGATCCGGTGACGAGGATCGGCAGCCGCCCGATCGGCTTCGGCACGAGGTCGACGGTGCCGAGCATCTCACCGAAGCGCGAGCGCAGGGTGGGGAACGACTCCTCGAGAACCTGGCGGATGACGACGAGGCTCTCGCGAAACAAGACGTCGCGCGCATCCGAGGGAACGCCGAAGGCCGGGAATTCGATCGGCCGATCACCCGAGGCCACCCCCATGACGAAACGGCCCCCCGACAACCGGTCCACAGAGGCGGCGGCCTTGGCGGCATGGAGCGGGTGGCGCAGCGGCAGGACGATCGACCCCGTCGCCAGGGCGATCGCGCGCGTCTGCGCGGCGATCCACCCGAGCCAGACCCACGGGTCGTAGACCTGCCCGAGGTCTCCGAAGTTCGGATCCCGCAGGGGCACGTCGCGGGTCCAGAGCGCCGCGTATCCGAGTTCCTCTGCCCGGACGGCCAGCCACTCCTGATCGCGCATGGTCGGCTGGTCGCGCTGGAAGGCCTCTATGGGGAAGAAGACGCCGACCGTCAGGCGGCCCGGGGCGAACATGCGCCGGAATCCGGGCGTGACGCTCGGGTCGGCTGTGCCTTGAACGTGAAGCATCGGACGATCCCGGCGTTCGGCGGCCCCCGCGTCGGGGTCAGCAACCACGTTCCGGGGTCCCAGGCCCTGACGCATATCAGCCGGATCCAGGCACCGGATCGAACGCCGAGCGTAGTGGGCGTTCGGTATTACTGCCCGACGCGGCGGCGATACGCGCTGGGCAATACGCCGTAGGCGGCTTTGAACCGGCGGCCGAAATGGGTCATGTCCGAGAACCCCCAGCCATAGGCGATCTCGCTGACCGTCCGGCCGCCTTGCCTCGGATCTTCCAGGGCCTGCCGACAGCGCGCGAGGCGCCGCGCCTGGATGAGCTGCACGATCGACGTGTTCTCATCCGCCAGCACCGCGTTGGCGTAGCGCACGCTGACCCCGGCAGCGCGCGCTACCGAGCTGGCGTCGAGGGTCCGGTCGGCCAAGTGCGCTTCGACGACGGCCCGCAGTTCCACGCGGACAAGGGAGCGGGACCGCGACGTGCGCACCCTGTCCTGACCCATCGTCCGCCCGACGGATAGGGTGATCAGGTCGAGCAGGTGCGGTTCGAGAAGAGCTTCAGCGGCCGAGCTCAAATCGCCCGTGTGATGCGGCAACATTGCGAGGCTGGCCGACAGCAGACTATTCTCGGCCATGCCCGGCGTGATCGCTCGGGCCGTCATCTCCCGCGTCTTCCCCAGGCGCGCTTCCATGAGCTGCCGTGGAACCTTCAAGATGAGGATGTCCGAAGCTTCGGAAAACCGTCCCTCGTAGGGCAAGGCCGGGTCGATCAGGGTGATGTCCCCCGCCCCCAACACGACGTGGCGTCCGTCTTGCTCGAGGGCGATCCGCCCTCCAGATTGCCGACAGACGAACAGCTCGTCAATATTGCCGTGCGCGATGTGACGGCGCGTGTGGGTGACCGACATGTCCGAGTTCTGGAACGAGACAAGTCCGATGGCGCCGACAGTACCGGCGCGCAGCTGAGCGCGAAACGTATCGCGGCAACGCGGGGTGGAGTCGTGATCAACGACATCCTTGCGGGCCACATTGTGCCAGAAATCGAAACGGTCCCGCGGGTGGACGTTCTCCGTCGAGAACACGGTCTTCACATGGATCTCGCATGTCCGAATAGCCGACAAAGATGGCCGACACAACCGATTCGAAGCCGCATGGGCATGATCTATTGTCCCTCGGTGGGTTGAAGGCAACCGGCTACACCAGATTCGGCTCAAACAGATCGTCCGATATGATACGGTTTCAACGAAGACGGCCGGCTCGCCTCCCGCCGCAAGGCGGGGCGGCGCGCGCCGGCTCCACCGACGCCCGCGCCGCGTTGCCGCGCGCGTTCGGCGCCAGCGTTGCGCGGACGACATCGCCCCCCGACAGAGCTCAGTCTCGGGCACCGCGCGGAACGAGGGCGGGCATCGCGCCTGACAGGCGACGCGCCCACCGATCATCAAGGAGGACTTTTTGTAATCAGAATACTCGAGCTTATGCGTCAACCCACCGCGATATTTAGATTTCGATATCGATTCAGACTTTCTCTGGCGTCGGATCTTTGATCGGCAACGACTCTCGATACATCGTCCCGGCGATGGAGAGGCGCACTTTTCCGACCGGAAGCAAGTCAATATTGGCGGTTGACCGGGTAGGCGGCCGCCCTTCAGGGCGCGAGTAGTTTACCCGGCAGGGAGCCGTCAAATAGATACAACAGCGCAAATCGCGAGATAAAGACGAGTGTTCGACGTTTCGATACCGAGTGCGGCGCGGTCCCCAGGCCCGAGAGTTCTTCATCACTTCGCAGCCGGGCTATACCGGCATCCTGATCGTGGGGCCTGGACCTATGACGCAAATCGATGCGCGGCGTTCCGTGAATGCGCTGGAACTGGCCGTCGATATCGTCTCAGCTTATGTCGCCAATAATTCCTTGACCATGTCCGAGCTTCCGCAGCTCATCGGCTGTGTTCATGCGATAGTGAGCGATCTCGCTAACGGAGCGACAGGGGACACACTGGTCGAAGCCCGCAAGGCGACACCGGCGCAGATCCGCAGGTCGGTCACGCCGGATGCGCTGATCAGCTTCATCGACGGCAAAGCCTACAAGACGCTGAAGCGACACCTGACCGGCCACGGGCTCAACCCGCGCATTTACCGGGAGCGCTACGGCCTGCCTACCGACTACCCGATGGTCGCTCCGAGCTACGCCGAGCAGCGCTCCCAGATCGCCAAGGCGATCGGCCTCGGCCAGCCGATCAACGCGGAAGCGATCGGCGCGGCTGCCGGCGCGTCGCACCCACAGCTGGACCGCACGAACCGCCGCGGTCGGCGCAGAGCGGCAGACCGCTAACATCATCGTCATGCCGTGGCGCATGCTAGATGGCGGACTCGACGGGCCAGAGGCCGGAATTCCCATTCTGGTCCGCGCTGCGGCGACCCTGTCGCTCCCGTTTGAAGGCGTCAAACGCGCGCGTTTCTCAATCCGTGCTCCGACAGCGCGTTTCTCGGGCTCAGCGCGGCCGGTCATTGGGGCGAACGGATCTGAGTGGATTCAACATGTATCCGGTTCATCCCAATGAGGTCGGGCGTCTGGAGGCCCTGCGTCACCTGGACGTGTTCGACTCGCCCCCCGAGCCGCGGTTCGACGCCCTCTGTCAAACCGCGCAGGCGCTGTTCAGGTCCCGATCGCCCTCATCAGCCTCGTCGGCGAGACCGAGCAGCGCTTCAAGGGTCGATGCGGCCTGGATGTGAGCGGTTCGCCGCGTGCCGTATCGTTCTGCACCTACGCCATCCTGTCCGACGCAGTGTTGGTGGTCGACGACGCGACACGCGATGCGCGGTTCGCCGCGAATCCGCTGGTCACGGGCGAACCGCAGATCCGCTTCTATGCTGGCGCGCCGCTCGTCCTCGCCCCGGGCCTCCATCTCGGCTCCCTGTGCGTCATTGACCGGGTGCCGCGCACCTTCACGGTCGAGCAGCAGGGTCAGCTTCGGAATCTGGCGGAGATCGCCGTCACCCTGCTGCGCATGGGGCGGGCGGAGCGCCAGGCTCGCGAGAGTGCGGCCCTGTACCGGCTGCTAGCCGAAAACGCCACCGATGTGATCGTCCGCTGCGACCGCGATGGCACCGCCGCTACGTGTCGCCCGCGGCGAAGCGGTTGCTCGGCTTCGAGCCGGAGGAACTCCTCGGAACGAAGCCGATCGACTTCGTCCATCCGCAGGACGCCGCAGCCTTCGCGCACCTGCTCCATCAGGTGGAGTGCGGAAAGATCGAACAGGCGGTCAGCCAGCAGCGGTATCGCCGCAAAGACGGCGCGTGGGTCTGGGTCGAGGTCTCGTTTAACCGGACCTACGACCCGGCGCTGGGAGCGCCGGACGGCTACGTCGCCGTCATCCGAGACATCGCCCTACGCAAGGAGGCCGAGCGGCAGATGGCGCATATGGCGCGTCACGATCCGCTCACGGGCCTGCCGAACCGGCTCCACTTCCGCGAGCAGCTTGCGGGAGCAATCGCGCGGACACAGCGGGGCGGCGACGGCTTCGCGCTGTTCTGCCTCGATCTGGATCGGTTCAAGCCGGTCAACGATACCCTAGGGCATCAGGCCGGCGACAGCCTGCTCTGCACGGTGGCGCAGCGGCTGAAGGGGTTCTGCGCGCCGAGGACCTAGTGGCGCGCCTTGGGGGCGACGAGTTCGTCATCATCCAGTCCAGGCTGGGCAGCGTCGCGGAAGCGGTCGGGCTGGCTGAGCGCCTGATGGCCGCGATCGCGGCGCCGGTCGATCTCGGCGGCTATGCGGCGAGCATCGGCCTCAGCATCGGGATCGCCCGCGCGCCGGACGACGGACTCGACTCCGACCGCCTGTTCTCGCGCGCAGACCAGGCGCTCTACCGCGCCAAGGCCGCCCATCGCGGTTGCTATCACCTGTACGGGTCCGAGGCGGCCGGACCTGCCAGCGCCGATCAGGGGCAGGCACTGGGTCCGACGACGGA
This sequence comes from Methylobacterium phyllosphaerae, assembly GCA_050632685.1. Taxonomy (GTDB): domain Bacteria; phylum Pseudomonadota; class Alphaproteobacteria; order Rhizobiales; family Beijerinckiaceae; genus Methylobacterium; species Methylobacterium phyllosphaerae_A. Next base: position 2,140,757 of record JBOEFT010000001.1, on the reverse strand, counting down.
TTGCGCGCGCCCGGCCAGGTCCGGGCCCGGGCTGCTCGGCGCCCTGTTCAGCGGACTTCTCGCGAGCAGCACCGACTGCGTGACGCTCGTCGATCCGGGGGGCCATCTCCTCTTCATGAGCGCCGGCGGTCGGACCGTGATGGAGATCGAGGACATCGAGCCGCTTGTCGGACGATCCTGGCTCGACTTCTGGCACGGGGCGGATCGCGAAGCGGCTCGGACCGCCCTCGCGACCGTGAGGGCCGGGGACGGCGCCAGTTTCCGCGGCTTCTGCCCGACGCCCTCGGGGAAACCAAAATGGTGGGCGGTCAACCTCAGCCCGCTCCTGGGCGACCGATCCGGCCCGGGGCGCATTCTGGCCGTGTCCCGAGACATCACAGCCCAGGTCGCCCTGGAGGCCGATCTGCAAACGACGGCACGGCGCTATCAGGCGCTGATTGAGGCCACGGGCGCAATGGTCTGGCGCGCGGACGCGGCCGGCCGCGTCGTCGAGATCAGCGGCTGGGCGGCCTACACGGGACAGGACCCGGACGCCTCTCTCGGGCTCCGCTGGCTCGAGGCTGTCCATCCGGAGGATCGGGAGGCGGTCACCGCGACCTGGCAAGCCACCAGGACCACCGAGCAGCCAGGCATGGCGACGTACCGGATCCGCCATGGGCAGGACCCGTATCGCTGGGTTCTTGACCGGACCGTCCCGCTGAAGGACGAGGCGGGTCAGGTGCGGGAATGGGTCGGCACGATCACCGACATCCACGAGTGGCATGAGGCTGCCGAGACCATCCGGTTTCAGGAGGAGCGGTACCGCTTGGCGGTGCGCGCCACCCGGGACGGCATCTGGGACTGGGACGTGGCGTCGGACGATGTCGCCTGGATCAAGGCGACCGGCGAAGTGCTCACCTACAGGGATAACGCGAGCAAACCTTCGCGGTCCCGGTGGGGAACACGGATCCATCCGGACGATCGTGCGCGCGTGCTCGCCGGCTTCGCAGCCGCCGTCGACGGTCCAGATGATAGGTGGCAGGCCGAGTACCGCTACCGCGACGACGACGGGGTCTATAGGGAGGTTATCGACCACGCCTTCGTCGTCCGCGATGCGCGCGGGCGGCCCATCCGGATGGTCGGTGCGGTGCGAGATGTGACCGAGCAACGGCAGGCCTTGTCTGCGCTCCGCGCCAGCGAGGAGCGCCTGCGTCTGGCCCTGCGCGCCGGCCGGATGGTGGCGTGGGAGCACAATCTCACGACGGGGCGGAGCACCCGATCCGAGAACGCCCCGCAGATCCTCGGTCTGCCGGCCGCGTGGCAATCGGAGTTCCTCGATCTCGTACACCCGGACGATCGGGCGCCCATGGCAGACTTCATCCGATCGGACGAGGCGCGCGCGGAGCACGAGTTCCGATACGTCTCACCCGCCGGACGGATGCGATGGCTGTGTTCGTCGGTCGAGCGAGTCGATGTGGATCGGATTGTGGGGATCACCTTCGACGTCACGGAACGCAAGCTCGCGCAGGAGAAGCTGTGGCGAACCGCCAACCTCGACAGCCTCACGGGTCTGCCAAACCGGCAATTGTTCCGCGGGCGGATCGAGGCGGCCCTCTCGGAAGCGGAGCGGGACGGGACCTGCGTGAGCCTGCTGCTGTTCGACCTCGATCATCTCCAGGGTCCTGAACGACACCCTCGGCCACGATGTCGGCGATGCCGTGATCCGCGCGGCGGCCGATCGCCTGCGGGACGGCTTGCGCTCCTGCGATACGCTCGCACGGCTGACGGGCGACGAGTTTGCCCTCGTTCTCGTCGAGCCGCTGCTCTTGCCCAACGCCGTTCAGCACGCAGAAACCCTGGTCGAGCGCCTGCGGCAGCCCTTGCGGATTTGGGACCATACGCTGACCTGCCAGGCCAGCGTCGGCGTGGCGGCCTACCCGGATCACCACGCCGATTGGCGGGAGCTTCTCAAGGACGCCGACCTCGCGCTGACCCAGGCCAAGCTGGGGGCCGCGACCGCGTCGTCGCGTTCTCGGCCGCGATGCGCGTGGACGGCCTGCGCCGGCGGAGGATCGCCGCCGAGGTTCGCGCCGCCCTCGCGGCTGGGCAGATTGTGCCGTACTACCAGCCGAAGGTCTGCATCACGACCGGCCAGATCGTCGGCTTCGAGGCGTTGGCACGCTGGTGCCACCCCAAGAAGGGTCTGCTGACGCCGGGCTATTTCGGTTCGGTCTTCGAGGATCCGGAGCTGTCCACCGCGATCGGTGACACCATTCTCGAAACGGCGGCGGCCGACATGCGAGCCTGGAACGAGCAGGGCCTTTCCTTCGGGCGCGTCGCGGTGAACTTCGCGTCGGCCGAGTTCCGCAAGCCCGATCTGGCCGGCCTGATCCTCGATATCCTGAGCCGCTTCGGGATCCCCGCACCACAATTCGAGGTCGAGATCACCGAGACGGTGTTCCTCGGACACGGCGCGGAGACCCTTCCCGCAACCCTCGCACGCCTGCACGCCAGCGGCATCAGCATCGCGCTCGACGATTTCGGGACAGGCTTCGCCTCGCTCACGCACCTGAAGCAGTTCCCGGTCAATCACATCAAGGTGGACCGGAGCTTCGTGCGCGATCTAGACTGGGACGCTGACAGCGCGGCGATCGTCGCGGCCGTAATCGGCCTAGGCCGAAACCTCGGGATGACGGTCACGGCGGAAGGTGTGGAGACGGTGCGGCAGGCGCAGCACCTCGCGGCCATGGGCTGCGACTACGCGCAGGGCTACCTCTATGCCAAGCCGATGGCGGGCGCGCGTGTGCCGCGGCTGCTGAACACGTGGCAGTCCGACGCGTTCGTTAGTGAGCATCTCTCGGCACGCTCGGCCTAAGGGCCTGGCCTCTCTACTGAAATCAATTTGCTTGTCTGTTCTAGAGTTCGCTGAGATACTTGCACCCCCGTCCGCTGTCGGCGACGAGGTGACCTAGCTGCTCCCGTAGTCGTGGATGCATGGCCCAGGGTTCGCTTCTAGGCACTATGCCTATCTCCGCTTTCCGCCCTACGCGACGTACGACTTCTGCACTTCATGTCCGCTTCAGATTTGGGCGCTAACCGGACCGCTCCATCAATTGTCGGATAGCCTTCAATCTGTTGCCGAGATGTCGGTGTGCTTAGCGCGGCAGCACCTTCAGCACTTGCGGTCATTGGATGGCGCTCACGAGGGCCGCCACGATATCAACGCTCTCTCCGACCCCCGCTTCCGATCTTGCCTAAATCGGAGACGCGATCGAAGTCGCTGTGGGACACGAAGGCGCCGAACTCCCAGTCGGTCGCCCGCTCGTAGGAATTGTCACGCCAGCTCTGGTTGGCGATCGGTCGCTTCCAGTTGAGCTTCTTGCCGGTCGTGTGGGTGGCAAAGCCCATCGGAACCGAAGAGTCGGGCGCAGATCCAGCGGAGCGGAAAGTATTTCGCTTAAGATGTCGATCTCGAACCAACGCAGGCGCCAGCGGTTGACTGTGTGGTGATGACAAACGTCCCGACCGGGAGTTCCTATGGCTGAGGCCCAGGAGCAGATTCTCAGATTGCAGGTCGCCAATGTACGCCCCCAGGATGCGGGGCGGGGCATCGCCCGGCTTGGCCACGCGGCTCTGACCCAGCTCCGCCTGAGCGAAGGTGCCGTCATCGAGATCGTCGGCAAGCGCCACACGGCGGCGATCGCGGTCGGTCCATACGATGAGGACGAGGGTCTGAGCCTCGTCCGCCTCGACGGGCTCCAGCGCGTCAATGCCGGCACGGCGAGCGGCGACCATGTCGAGATCCGCGCCGGCGAGATCCGACCCGCCACCCGCGTCGTGGTCGCGCCGGCTCAGAAGAATATACGCCTGCAAGGGTCGGGAGAGGCCCTGCGCCGCACCCTGTTCCGGCGGCCCCTCGTGTCGGTCGACGGTCATCTCAACCTCGACCCGGTCGCGTGCCGCAGCCGACCCGCGCGTCCCGCCGGAGCTGCGTCCATATCTCGAAGGACCCACCTACGGCCTGCTGGAGATCCGCCTCGTAGTCGTCTCCACGCAGCCTCGCGGTATCGTCTTCGTGGCGGAGAGAACGGAGATCGAGCTCAAGCCGCTCTTCGAGGAGCCGAAGGACGGGCGGCGCGCCGACGTTACCTACGACGATATCGGTGGCCTCGGCGACACCGTGGATCAGATCCGTGAGATGGTCGACCTGCCCCTGCGCCACCCGGAGCTTTTTCAGCGCCTCGGCATCGACCCGCCGAAGAGCGGGCTGCTGCACGGGCCGCCCGGTACCGGGAAGACGCGGCTCGCCCGCGCGGTGGCCAACGAGACCGAGGCGCGGTTCTTCCACATCGCCGGCCCCGAGATCATGGGCAGCCGCTACGGCGAGTCCGAGCAGCGCCTGCGCGAGGTCTTCCAGGAGGCCGCGCAAAACGCGCCCTCGATCATCTTCATCGACTCGATCGCGCCGAAGCGCGAGCAGGTGACGGGCGAGGTCGAGCGCCGCATCGTCGCGCAGCTCCTCACGCTGATGGACGGGCTGGAGCCGCGCCAGAATGTCGTCGTGATCGGCGCCACTAACCGGCGCGAAGCCATCGACTAGGCCCTGCGCCGTCCCGGCCGTTTCGACCGCGAGATCATCATCGGTGTGCCCGATCAGCCAAGCCGGCGCGAGATCCTGGGCATCCACACCCGCGGCATGCCGCTGGCGGAGGATGTCGACCTGGATGAGGTGCGCGCACGACCTACGGGTTCGTCGGGGCCGATCTCGGCGCGCTGGTGCGCGAGGCCGCCATGGACGCGGTGCGCCGGATCTTGCCGGAGGTGAACCTGCGCGATGGCATCCCCGCGGAGATCCTGGAGGGCCTGAGCGTCCGGCGCGACGACTTCCTCTCGGCGATGAAGCGAATCCAGCCCTCGGCTTTGCGCGAGATCATGATCCAGGTGCCGGATGTGACCTGGAACGATGTCGGGGGGCTGACCGAGGCTCAGATGCGTTTGCGCGAGGGCGTCGAGCTGCCCCTGCGGTGGCCGCAGGCCTTCCGCCGCATCGGCATCCGGCCGGCCAAGGGCTTCCTCCTGTTCGGGCCGCCGGGCACCGGCAAGACGCTGCTGGCCAAGGCGGTTGCGCGGGAGGCGGAAGCGAACTTCGTGGCGAAGAAATCCTCCGACCTCCTGTCGAAATGGTACGGCGAGTCCGAACGGCAGGTCTCGCACCTGTTCCAGCGGGCCCGGCAGGTCGCCCCGACGGTAATCTTCATCGACGAGATCGACAGCCTCGCGCCGGCGCGGGGCGGGGGTCTGGGCGAGCCCGCCGTCACGGAGCGCGTCGTCAACACGATCCTGGCCGAGATGGACGGGCTGGAGGGGCTGCAGGGCGTCGTCGTGATGGCGGCCACCAACCGCCCCAACCTGCTCGATCCGGCGTTGCTGCGCCCGGGACGCTTCGACGAACTCGTCTACGTGCCGGTTCCGGATGCCGCTGGTCGCCGTCGGATACTGGCTATTCACACGCGGGACATGCCGCTCGCGGAGGACGTCGACCTCGACGCGATCGCGGAGCGCACCGCCCGCTTCACCGGCGCGGACTTGTAAGATCTCACCCGCCGCGCCGGTCTGCTGGCCCTGCGCGCGTCGCTTGAGGCGACACAGGTGCAGCGCGTCCATTTCGAGCAGGCGGCCCGCGAGACCCGGCCCTCGGTCACCCCTGAGATGGAGAGGGACTACGAGGAGATGGTGCGCACCCTCAGGCAGGAAGGCCCGCAGCGCCAACCGATCGGCTTCCTCACGCCACGCTGAGCGGGGCCGCCGACATGCGGCGCGGTTTCTGGCATCGGCCGTATCGTCTTGGCGGCGACCGCGTCTGCCCGGTTCTTGAAGAGGCACACCGCTCAGATTCCCGCGACGGACGATCGAGATCGCGGACGAGCCAGGCTGCACCGAGCGGGGATCCCTGTCCGTGATGCCGCGCGGCCCCGTCTGTGTCTTATCGGTCGACCACCGCCGCGATGGCCGTCGATGCGATGCGGAAGTGTGTTGTGGGTTCGGGCGGATGGGGACGCGGGATCGGGTAGCGCCAGGGGCCAATATTCTCGGCCGCGCTCGCCGCCCTCGGGTCATTCTGGCCATCGGTTGCCGTGATGACGACACGGCCGACGATGCCGAAGCCGATCGCGCGGCTTTCTGCCAGCGTCATCTTTGGATCCCCGGCTCGCCGGAGCATCGGCACAGACGGCGGATCTCGCTGTTTCGAAGCATGACCCTCCGCGTTGTCTTTGGCGGCCTCGACGGCAGGTCACCGAGACCTCCTTTGAGCGACACGGACCGCGATTGAGATCAGGGTCTTGATCGTCTCGCCGGCGCTATTGGGCTGAAACTAGTTTGTCCGTGATGCGGGGACGACTGATGACCCCTGACATGAAGCGCTTATTTGAGGCAGCAAACAGGGCCGGATCGCTTGAATGGCACGTCGCAGTTTTGCCCGAAGACCGCTTAGCGATCATACGTGCGGTCCTTCTGGCCCTGAGAGAGCCGTCCTATGAGATGATTCTGCGCGGCCGATGACACCGCGACGGTCGGCGGCGATAGTCGGATGGTCAGAGGCGACTTCGAGAGGGAGGTCGCCGCGATGATCGACTACATCCTCACCGAGCCCGCGATGGCGTGACGCTTGGGCGCGCCGAACAATCACCGTTCAGGTCGAGGGGAAGACAATGTTCGCCGCCTGTTTGCCGGGGCCGTCGCGCCGGAAGCCGAGGCCTTCCCGACTGCGACACAGGATCTGCCGTTGTCACACGGAAGCGCTCGGCCCGCGCGGCACGGCCCACGGGCTGGAGCGGGTGATCCAGACCGGCACCGGTCCGATCCCGGCGGCGCGCGGCGCGAGCGGGTCAGAGGGCCGGATCCGCCTCAATGCTCGTCGCCGGGACTGTCAGCCTCCGAGGTTCGCCCAAGCCGGCCGCCGCCGGGGGCCGCGAATAATCGCTCATCCGTCTGACGAGGATCAATTTGTGAAGTCCTTCGTGGAGGCAGAATTTCGGTCGCAGAGGCTATCGGCGGCCATGACCCCTTTTTCAGTCGCGCGCCGTTCCCAACCTTGTTTCCAGGGAGTGCTCTCATGGACCTCTATCGCCATGTTCGACCGGGCGCAGCTCAGCGGGAAACCCAGGTGCACAACGGTCTGCACCACGCATCTCGGCCTCAGCGTTCGGGTCATGCCGCCGCCGGGCGCCTGCTTGGGCGCGTAGCCGGATCGCCTGGACACTGTGCCGTCTAGCCTCTTCCAAGAAGGCTCTGGCTGGCACAGTGTTGCCGAGGCGGTCGAGCGTATCGGCGGCGGCAACAAGCTCCGATGCAATATTGTCGGCAAGCGAAGCCGCGGTGATGAGATCGTCAGAAAATGATTTCACCCTACTTTGCCCTTCAAATCATCTTTTGCCACTAACAGGAAAGTGGCCGCGATAACGTGGCGCCTTTATTCTCTCGGACATCCGCTCGCACCTGCGCCGCGCTGCTATTGAGCCCGCTGCGCGCGATCATGGGGGAGCACGCGCCGCACCGCTGCGCGCCGTGTTCAGGTCGGGGAGATCATCTTCATGACCGTCTTTATTTACATTACTACCATGAATGTCGCAAAACAACCATGGCAGACGCCTTGCCGCCTCGGCTGGACTGAAACGAGAATCTCCCGCCTTAATGCACAGCGGATATAATGCACGCCTGTGTGGCCAAGGATCGGCTGAGCGGGCACAAATCGTCGGCTGGTTTACCGATGCGAAAGGGAGCTCTTATGGAGACGGTTTTCTCGACGGACCATGTCCATCAGCGTCACGGGTTCTGGTCGCCATCGGAGAAGGATTGATCATCGGTGCCAGGTATTGGGTTGCCGGGCTGCCGCAGGCCGTGCTGTTCACCCTGCTCACCGTCGCGTTTGCGATGTTACCCATCAGAGCCTGGATTGCCTTCACGGCCGCGGCCCTGATGCTCGTGATCCAGCATGGATCATGGTTCGGGGCGGTCTGCGTGTTCGGTTGGGGTGGCGCCGTCATGTTGGCAGGCAACAACTTCGTTCAACTATCGTCCGGACTCATAACCAGTAGCTGACGGTGGCGGCGAGGCAGACGGCGGCGAGATAGTTGGTCGCCAGACGGTCGTAGCGGGTGGCGATGCGGCGGAAGTCCTTGAGGCGGCCGAACATGCGTTCGATGGCGTTGCGCCCTCGCTAGAGCACGGGTGAGAAGCACGGCTTCCAGCGGCGGTTGACGTTTGGCGGGATGTTGGGCGCGACACCGGCTGTCACAATCTGCCGCCGTATGGCGTCGCTGTCGTAGCCCTTGTCGGCCAGCACGATGCCGCAGGCGGGCAGGCGTTCGAGCAGGAGCGCGCCGGCCGTGCAGTCGGCGGCCTGCCCGCCGGTCAGCAGGAAGGCGAGCGGGCGGCAAAAGCGGTCGGTGAGGGCGTGGATCTTCGTCGTGCGCCCGCCCCGCGAGCGACCAATGGCTTGGCTCTGCTCCCCCTTTGCCTCCTGCGGCGCAGCGATGGGCCTTCACGGCGGTGGAGTCGATCAACACCTGAGAGGGCGGCCCGCCGGCTCGGGCCAGGGTCTCAAACAGCTCGACCCAGACCCCCTTGGCCGCCCAGCGCACAAAACGGTTGTAGAGGGTCTTCTTCGGCCCGTAGAGGTCACGCGGCGCGTCCGTCCAGCGCCCTCCGGATTTGAGCCCGTGGACGATGCCGCTGATGACGCGCCGGTCGTCCACGCGCTCCTTGCCCCTGTGTCGTTTGGCAGAAGCGGTGCGATCTTCGTGAACTGCTCGTCCGTCAGCCAGACATGGTCCATCGGCCCCTCCCGTAGAAGCCGTGAATCACACCCCAGCCGCCCGCGCCACCGTTAGGGGTCCGGACGCTAGCCCTTATCGGAGGCGCCGCACGGCTGCCGCTTGTCTTGACCCTGATCGGGATTCTTGGTCGCCTCGAGACCTTTCGGCTTGTTGGGCTTTTCGTTGGGCCGGTCGTGATGGCGGCACTCTACTCAATCTACCGAGATTGGACGAAGCCTGTGGCTACAGGTGTCGATGGAGGGGCCGGCGCTGATGCACCTAGCGTTGCCAGCATGCGAATCTGTTTGGCCCTTGAAATGGAGTGTCCGCTTCCGCGAAGCCGGCTCTGTCACTTAAACGACCGTGATGGGCGCAAAGCCGAAGGTCGGCTTCTGGGCGTTAAGCCAAATTCCGCTTATCGCCGATTTTGTTGAAAAACTCCAAGTCCGCATTTCAGGCGCCATTCGAGGCGGCGCTCTGGAGAATGTTCATCTCTCGTCGCTGGCACAATCCCACTTCTGCGGCGAGATTCGGGCAACTCGGTAGTAGGATTTTCTCCGTCGAGAGTGCTCGGCATTGCTGCTTCGGCCCAGTCTCGAGTTTTTCAACCAAATCCGCCCAGAGCGGTCACTCACTTGGTCAAGCTGAGTAAGCAGACCCTAGGCTTCCACCGTCTCTTTCGAACTCCGGGTCACCGCCGACTTTACCGCGGATCCGGCCGCGGAAGCAGTCCCAGTGACAGCCTTGGCGGCGCGCTTGGCTACCCGCTTCACAGCGGTCGCCGTCTCGCCCACGATCGAACGCTCTGAGGCGCGGCGCTGCGCGATCGTCATGAACTTGCAGCCGGGCGGCGTCGGCAGACCCGACCGGTTTTGTCCCTTGCGCCAGGACGGACGCATGCGGGCTTTTGACGACATCATAACCTCACAGAACGGATTCCATCCCTATTAGGGATAGGCCGAGCTTCGCCCGAATCAAGGAAGTGATCTGAGCTCGCCGCATGTCCGACTCCATCAGTCCTGCTGATTCTTCTCAGTCAGCCCGGTCCAAAGCCAGCCGGTCAGGTCAGTGCCAAAACGGGCTCGAGGAACACTTCTCAATCAAATCAATGATTTACTTCAGCTTCCCAAGCTGAATGTCGTCGGTTCGATCCCGATCGCCCGCTCCAACTAACTCTCTGAGGCTGCTGCGCTTTCTCGCCCCCTCCACGGCCGAGGTGTTCCCCGCCGTTCCCCGAAGCTGCTCAGCATCCTATCCGACTAGGCCGATGCCGCGGACCGTAGCACCACTTCCCCGTCATCAGCTCCGAGCTTGAACCGGCTGACGAGTTCGGTTTCGGGCGCAGGTTGAATAGACAGGACCTGATGCCGCCGCATCGAAGAGGCTACGCCGTGCAGGGTCGATGTCCGCTCACAGCGCTCTTTAACCGAGAAGCGGACAGGCTGCTTTGCGCCCAACCCGGTCATACAACCGCAACCTCACGATACCTGAAAGCAGATGGGGTGGATGGCTCCCGCTCCGACTGACGGCATCTCGGTGCCAAGATGTGGTCGCTGTCGAAGCAGCAGCCACGCAGATGCAGGAGCCATCCCCATGGAGATCACCACCGTCGGCATCGATCTGGCCAAAAGCATCTTTCAGATTCACGCCGTCGATGCGGCTGGGTACGTCGTCGTGCGCAAGGCCTTGAGGCGGGCGCAGGTCGTGCCGTTCTTCGCCAGGCTGCCGCGATGCTTGGTCGGCATGGAAGCGTGCGACACGGCGCACCACTGGGCCCGGGAGCTCATGAGGCTCGGCGACGACGTGCGGCTGATGCCGCCGGCTTACGTGAAGCCATACGTATAGCGCGGCAAGACCGATGCGAACGACGCCGCTGCCATTTGCGAGGCGGTGACGCGCCCGAGCATGCGGTTCGTGCCGGTGAAGTCGACCGAGCAGCAGGCGGCGCTGGCGCTGCACCGGACACGCGACCTGCTGGTCAAACAACGCACGCAGCTGGTGAACATGATCCGCGGCCTGCTCGCCGAATTCGGGATCGAGATGGCGCGGGCCTGCGGCACGCGCTGGAACTGGCGGCCAGGCTCTCGGCCGGAGACGCGGCCGAGGTGCCGCCGCTCGCCCAGCGCGTGGTGACCGGGCTGGCCGATCAGATCGGTGCCGTGCAGATCCAGCTCACCCGGCTGGAGAAGGAGTTGCTGGCTTGGCATCGGGACAGCGACCTGTCGCAACGCTTGGCGACGATCCCCGGGCTCGGCATCGTCTCGGCGACGGCGCTGGCCGCCTCGGTGAGCGAGCTCGAGCGCTTCCGCTCCGGTCAGCAGTTCGCGGCCTCGTTGGACCTGACACCGCTGCAGAACTGCAGCGGCGGCAAGGAGCGCCAGGGCCGGATCTCGCGCATGGGCGACCGCTACCTGCGCCGCCTGCTCGTGGTCGGCATGACCTCTCTGATCCGGCGCGCGAAGGCGACGCCGACCTCGGTCGACGGGAGGCTGCCGGCGCTGCTGCAGCGCAAGCCGGTGCGCGTGGTGACCGTTGCGGCAGCTAATCGCACGGCGCGGGTCGCCTGGGCGATCATGACCCGCGGTGGCACCTACCGCGCACCCCTGGCCACGGCCGCCTGACAGCACGGCGAGGAGACCTTTTCAAGGTTGCGAGGACGATGAGAGTTGATGGCGAACCGGTCAGACCGGGAGCTGGGACACCCCGCCGAACGTCCAGGGCATCATAGCCCGCAAAGCAGAATGGGACCCAGCTCGCGGATACCATCAGGGCCAGCAGTCAAAATGAACGACTGCATCGACAGGCCGGACACAAGCCTGCACCCGACCCACGCGTCAGAAGCTCAATTCGCCACTTGCAATGTGGGAGCCTTCCACACAGGACGCTCCCACCTGAGATTGGCGGTTCGCACGCACCACCAGCGCGCGCCGTAGGGTGCGCGCCCGTGCTGACGCACATCACCGCTACGCTTTTGCTTTCAGCGGCGGCAGAGTGCGACCACCATGCTAATCTAGGTCGAGGATCGTCTCTCTTGGCGCGCACAATGGCGTGGCGTTGAAGCGCACCAACTCGGCATGCGTCGATAGATCCTTCTGCTCGATATCGCAGCAGCTTTTTAGCGATTTGGGCAGGGAACCAATGGCAAGCATAGCCGTTGCTGCCATCGGGTTTAGCGATGACGCGTGACCAGCTTTTGCACATCTCCAAAATTTGAACTGGCAAAGCTGTGCTGAAATTTTTCGATCGGCAGGTACGCGACCAGCGATCCGGCTTCGTCGCGAACAACCAGCATAAGCTCTCCGCTCAGAACGACGTCGGCCAAATCACCTGCCATTTCTCTGATGACACTACGAGCATCGAGCAGTGCCTGCTCCAGAGTGTCAGCCCTGACACCTTCTTCGTCCCAGATCGTTTCCTGGCCGTTTTCGACGTCGAAAAAGAAGCGTTTAGACATTTGCTGCCTCGATCGGTGTCGTTCCCTGCAAAGGCTGACAATAATGAGTTTGCACTAGTTCACGCCGGGTTACGCGATTGAAGATCTCGGGAAAACCCATCCAAGCGAAATCGATTAGCACTCGAAACGTCTTATATTCACTGGAGCTTCAATGACAGCCGCGCTCGAAGCAGATCAGACCAGCACTTACGAGTTGGTGAACACGCACCATCGGCGCGCTCATATCCGAGCCATCTTGTTGCGGGCCAAAGGCCATTGGGTGGAAAACAAGGAGCGGTTTGGCCTAGCAGGCGACATGGCGCAGCGGTCGCCGAGCGTGAAAGATATATAACCGCTTAGTAACTAACAGCTGCGCTTTCGTGGCGACCGGTGGCGGAGTACCGCCGTCATGCCGTTTCGGCCCGAGCACCGATTCCTCTACCCAATCGATTGGGCGCAGTTTTCGGCCGTGATCCGGTTTGGCCTGATCCTCCCTCGGCATCGCGGTTCTCCCGCGCTTCACGTGGAACGGTCGCGGTGACGGGGATGGCACAGGCTGATTCACCAGGAGGATGATCCTGTCGTCTTCTCTGCCGGGCTGCACCATCGAGCGCGTCATCCGGAGCGATGGTCGTCTTGTCGTCTTCGCCCATGCGCGGCGTGTGCATGGGCGTTGCCCAACCTGTGGCACGACCAGCTCTGTCGTTCACAGTTGCTATGAACGCCGTCCGACCGATCTACCGAGTATCGGTCAGCCCATGACGCTGCGTCTGCGCGTCCGACGCTTCTACTGCCATGATCGTGCCTGCCGCCGTCGCACCTTCGCTGAGCTACTCCGCAAACTGATGCCGCCGCGAGCACGCCGGACGCGCCGCCTCGCACAGGACCCAGACCCACATCGGGCTTGCGGCCGGGGGCGAGGCCGGTGCGCGCCTGACCGACCATCTAGGGATGCAGACCAGCCCCGATACGATTTTGCGTCTCGTGCGCCGCCTGCCGCTGCCGAGCGTGGATCGGCCGCGAGCCGTGGGCATCGACGATTGGGCCATCCGCAAAGGACGGACCTACGGCACGCTGCTCGTCGATCTCGACCCTCGATGCCCGATTGACCTGCTGCCCGACCGAGCGGGGGCGACCGTCACCGACTGGCTGCGGCGCCACGCCGACATCCAGATCGTCACCCGCGACCGCTCGACCGACCACGCCCGAGTGGCGGCAGGCGCTCACGCTGCTCTCCAAGTCGCCGACCGATGGCATCTTCTTCTCAACATGTGCCAGGCGTTCGAACGCCGGCTCGGCCACGTCCATAGGCGCTTGCGACAGCGGCCCACTCTACCCAGCGTTGATAGCTGCCAGTGCGGGGAAGGCCTGCGTGCATACCGCCGAAGCCCAGCCGAGATCACGATGAGCCTCGACAGCTGCGCCCGGCGGCTTGCGGCCTACGAGGACGCGCGTCGGCGTTATCTGGCAGGGCAGACCCTTCTGGCGATCGGTCGTGCTACAGGGTTGGCGCGCGCGACCGTGCGCAAGTAGGCCCAGGCTGAGAGCTTCCCCGAGCGTGCAATCCAGCGGCCCGCTCCGTCTCGCCTCGACTCCTAGTTGGCGCATCTGAAGCAGCGCATTGCAAGGCTACGAGAGTGCCATGGCGCTCTGGCGCGAGATCCGCGACCAGGGCTTTGCTGGAACTCATCGGCAGGTGCATCGCTACGTCGCCTAACGGCGCATGGTGCCGGCGCGGCGCACCGCCCACAAGTGGCTGCCGCAAACCGGAGCGACGAGCGCGTAGGCTTCCAGAGCAGAACCGATTACCTCTCCCAAGCAACTGGCTTGGACCCTGGTTCAGCCGATCAAGACGTTGCCGACCCGTGCCGCGGCCGACCTCGCTCGCATCCGGCAGGATGCCGAGGCGGCACGCGTCGCCGACTTGGCGCGATGGTTCACGATGCTGGTGCGCGCATACGGTATCGCCGGCCGGCGTCGAATTCGTTAGCTACGAGCCTGCGGGCTCGGTCGCCATCGCGCGCTTTGGCCGCGACGGACCATGGGAGGAATAGGCGGACGGTCCGCGTTCTACGCGGCGAATACTGGGTTGCGAGGTGCCGTCGAACTTTATCGTCCGGTCGACGTTGCACGCGATCTGGAGGTATCAGACTATGCCGCTCTCGAAGCTTAGCCTTTTGCCGCTCTGCGTCGGATCGCTCCTTCCGGTCGACGCGATCGCGGCCCCCTCGTCGCTCCGCTTCGTCGCATATCCGACCGGGATCGCGCTGCCGGGCTCCGTGGCAGTGGCCGGCGCTCCCTGCCCGACGCTCTGCCGCCCAGCTCCGCCACGCTGCCTGTCCGGCAGCCGGTGGTACGGTCCCTACGGCTACATCTGCTACCGGTACCGCGCGGGTCCCACAGAACTGATCCTTCCGTAGAGGCTGCATCGACGCCGGACTAATGGGACCGCGTCGTCTTAGGCCGCACTGAAACTCGCGCCCACCGCCGGATGATGGTCCGGTCCCGGCGACGCGTCGCCGGGACCAGACCATCTTGGCCGTCTCACCAGCCGAACGGCGGCGGTGTCGGGCCCCGGTAGGCCTGCGGAGGCAGGGACGTCGACAGCTGATCGTCCCGGCCGACCCGCGCGGGAGGCGTCCTCGACCGCCGCGCTCGGACGGGCCTGTCCCGGATCTGTCAGGTAGCGGGCCTGGTTCGCCGTGTCGGCCCCCGTCGCATCCGGCCGCGGGACGGCGATCACCGGCACGGCCGGGCGCACGCTCGCGGCCCGCTGCGCCGGGCTCGGCAGCGCGAGAGATTCCGGAGGCAAGTCGACGAGCGTCCGGCTCCCGTTCACCGCCACCAGCGGGCGGCCGGTCACGACCGGCGCGGGCGCCGGCATCGCCGCCGGCTCCGGCGGCGGGACGGGTGCCGCGGCGACCTTCGCGACGCGGGGACGCGGGCGGTGCGCGACCGGGCCGGCGGCTGCCGGACCCAGGCGCAGGCGCGTCAGATCGGCGATCAGCGCGTCGCTCGACACCGTCCCGCCGCGAGGGCAATGATGGACACGCAGCGAGACCGAGATCGGGCCGTTCATCGCCCAGGCCGCGCCCAGCGCGCCGCCGTCCGTCCGGTCGATCCACTGCCAAGCGAAAGCGCAGCGGCGGCCGAGCGCGACGCCGATCGGGCCGTAGGCGTTGTGGGCCGGCTGGGTCAGCACGCGATAGGGGCCGTCCGGGAGGGCGGCGAGCTCCGCAGCGATTCCCTGGCGCGTGGGCTTCTCCATCCTGAGCGCCCCGCCGGAAGCGCCCGAGCCGAGCGTCAGATCGGCCCGGCTCGCGCCGAACCGGATCGTCTGCCGCACGCCGTCCACATACCGCACCTCGTCGACGAGGACAGGAGCGCCGGCGGCGGGTAGCGACAGGAGGGGCGTCCGAGCCGCCGGCGCGGCTAGGCCGGTGAAGACCGAGCCGGAGGCGGGCGACCGGGCGGAAGGGCCGCGCACCGTGTTGCAGGCGCCCAGCGCGGCGCACACCAGCGCGGTGGCCGCGGCCCGCAGCGCGTGGGATCGGATCCGCATCGCCATCGCCCGCGTCATCGGCTCAGTGCCTCGCTGTGAGGGGTGTGAGGGGTGTCGCGCGTGCCCGCCGTGGCGGTGTCGAACGGGCCGAACCGGTCGCTGTCGCGCGTCTGCGGCGCCCGGACGCTGCCGCCGGCGGGGCTGCCGGCGGCCTCGATCTGGGCCAGCGTGCCGGCCGGCGGCATCGACTGGGCCGCCTGCGGCGTCGCCCGGTCGAGTCCGTTCCAGCCCGGCAGCAGCGTGAAGCCGTAGCGCTCGTAGGGCATCGCGCCGATTCCTGGCACCCGACGGGCGACGAGCGGCGGGGCGCCGCGCGGCTCGTGCAGATACTCGTTCGCCCGAGCCGGATCCGCCAGTTCGGGGAACCGCAGGGGGTTCTCCGCCGCCACCACGACGGGGAACTCGCCGCGCTTGACCGGAATCGCGCGCAGCGGGGCGGCGGCGGGGACCGGCTTCGGCACCCGCGCCTGGGGGATCGCGGACGGCTGCGCCGCCGCTTGGGCGGGGCGGACTGGATCGCAGGGATGAGGGGTCTGCGAGTCCGGCTGCGGCAGGGCGAGGTCGACCACCGCGGGGAACAGGCCGTCGTAGCGGTTGATCACCTCGATGAAGTCGCGGGTCCGCTTCAGCCGCCCGAGCGTCAGCGCGTAGCCCAGCACCGCGGCCTCCTGCGGCTTCCAGGCGGTGGCGCGCTGGAACCAGTCGACGGCCGCGTCGAACTGGCAGGCGTTGTAGGCGTACCAGCCGAGCGCCTGGGCCCCTCTCCCGAGGTGGATGCGAGGACGAGCTTGGCGAAGCGGTCGAGCCGCCCGGCATCGATCGGCGCGACCGGGCTCTGCGTCAGCCGGCGCTCCATCATGTCGAGGTAGAGCGCCGTGTTGGTCACCGAGGGGCCGCGCCACGCGAAGGCGATCTCCTCGGCCTCGCGGTCCTGACCCAGCTCACGCAGCGACAGGGCGAGGCCGGTGGCGACCCGCGCGTCGCCGCCGCGGGCGATCGCCATCTTGAACCAGTCCAGCGCCTCCCGGAACTGCCGCCGCCGATAGGCGTACCAGCCGAGCAGGCTGATCTGGTCGGGCTGGCCAGACTTGCGCATCGCCTCGCCGAGCGCGGCCAGCTCGCCCGGCTCGATCCGGCCCGCCGGCTCGTCGTGCAGGAACGCCGCGATGCGCGCGCGCGTGACGTCGAGCCGGATCGCCTGGAACTCGCCGCTCCCGTCGGCGGCCGGGTGCCCGAGGGCGAGCAGGGTCTCGACCTGCGCCATCGGCAGCACGGCCATCGCCTTCTGCACGGTCGCGAGCCGCAGCGCCGTCTCGGTCTGGGCCGAGAGGATGGCGCGGTAGGCCGCGGCGGCCTGCGCGGTCGCGCCCGTGCGCGCGAAGGCCTCCGCGACGAGCCACGCGATGTCGATGTCGAGGTCGCGCAGCGCGCTGGGCGACGCGTTGGCGCGGACCAGGATGCTGTCCCAGTCGCCGTGCTGCTCGGCCAGCTTCACCTCGCCGCGCAGGGTGCCGCGGTTGAGCTTGCGCGCCAGATCGTCGGACGGGCGCCATTCGGGCTCGACGGACTGCCGCGCCGCGATGGCGGCGCGCAGCTCCGTGATCCGGCCGGCCGTGAACAGGTCCCACAACGGGGCCTCCTCGGGCGGGCTCGGCTTGAGCGTGTCGAGATCGGTCGGAACGGTCCAGTTGGGATAGCGCCGCTTCAGGCGGGCGATCTCCGCCTGCACACGTTCGGTCTGCCGCTGCGCCGCGTAGTAGCGAAGGCCGCTCTCGTCGACGATCTCCGGGCCGGCCGCCTGCCCCTCCTGACCGCCGAGGATCACGGGCGCGCGCCCCTCGTCCAGCCGGACGATCGTGGCCGGCCCGCGGGTGCTGAGCACCGTGGGTTCCGCGCGCAGGGGCGCGGCTCCGACCGTGATGAGCGCCGTGAGCCCGCCCGCCACGTCGAGGCCCAGCCCCGCCACGAGGGAGAGCACCGCGCCGCGCCGCATCAGCGCCCGAGACATGACCGATACCTCGTGTTGGCGGCGACGAGCGCCAGGAGATGCAGCGTTGCGGGGTAGTAGTTCTCGGCGGGCGCCGGCTCGGCGAAGCCGGGCGGGAGCGGCGTGCCCGACAGGGCGCAGGCGACGAGCGCCGGGATGGCGGCGTAGCCGGGCTCCTGGAGCCGGCCCGCCACCTGGCCACTCGCCGTGTCGACGATCGGCAGGCCCGTGGGATCGGGCTCGGCCCAGAGCTTGAGGAAGGGCTCGTAGGCGCGCCGCTCCGGGTAGCCGAGCAGGGCGAGGTACAGCGGCACGCGGACGGCGTTGTATGAGAAGGTCGCCGGGAAGCCCTCGGCCGGCTTGGGCGAGCCCCCGCGCATGGAGATCCACTCGGTCGGCAGCTTCGCGTCGCCGAAGCGGGCGCGCAGGACCAGGTCGAGGCCCGCGGCCTTGAGCCGGGTCCAATCGAATTCCGGCGCCAGGGCCGCGAGCTTCGCGAAGGCCGGAAACACCCAGTAGGACAGGTTCACGACCGGCCCGTCGGCCCGATCCTCCGCGGAGAACCCCGCCATGCCGGGCAGGAGCAGCGGGCCGCCCTCGGCGGAGAACAGCACCGTGCGCTTGGCGACGTCGACGGCGATGCGGCGCCCGGCGAGGCGGAGCGCCTCGTCCGACCAGGCATCGCCGGCCTCGGCGAGCGCCCAGGCGACCAGGATATCCCCGTCCGTGGCGTCGTTGGTGTCGGCGACGCCGGGGCGCTTGTCGGGCTCCCAGCGCCACGCCAGGAGCGCGTCGTTGCGCACCATGAGGTTCGCGCGGGTCCAGCCCCAGATCCGCTGGAACGCGTCGCGGTCCCCCGCCGCGACGGCCAGCAGCATGCCGTAGCCCTGGCCCTCGCTGTGGCTGACGCGGCCGTTGCCAGTGTCGACCACCCGTCCTTGGTCGGTCACGAAGCGGCTCTTGTAGCTGCGCCACGCGTTGGTGTCGGCCAGGGCGTTGAACAGCGCCATCGTCTCGCTCCCGCGATCGGCGGAAGGCGGCGCGGGCGCCGGGACCTGCGCCCGGACCGGACCGGCGAGCGTCAGGGGCAGGACCAGGGCCGTGAGCAGCGCGGGCAGGCGTCTCATCGGTCGGTCTCCCGGTCCTCGTCCTCGTCCGACGGCCCCACCGGTTCGGCACGCCCGACGTTGCGGAGCATCGCCTGCGTGCTGAGACCGAGGATGATCGCGGCCGCGAACAGCACGAGGACGAAGGTGTTCGGATTGGTCGAGAACCAGCCCGCCAGGATCAGGCGCGTGTTCTCGAACGTCCGCGGCTCCGTCTCCAGAAGCTGCGTCTGGTTGGAGGCATAGGTCGTCACTGCGCCGTCCTCCGCGTCGACGACCGCCACGCGGCCCTGGAGCTGGCCCCAGACCGCCGGCGTGCCGAGGCAGATCGCGGCGGCCTGCAGGGTGGCACTGTTCGGGGCGGTGAAGACCGTGAGCACCGAGGCGGGATCGCGACCGGCGACGCCCTGGCCGACGACCATGGACGCGCGGGCACTCACCGCCACCGGCTGATCGCGGATCTGGTCAGTCATCCACTGGCTGGCGGTGGCGACCGCGTCATCCGCGGCGGCCCGGAGGGTGGACGCGACGCCGGACAGGCGGTCGCCCACGGAATCCCGGGTCCGCAGCGCGGTGGTCCAGGAGGTGGCGAGGTCGCGGGCCTCGCCGTCGGGATCGGCGCCCCGGGCGCGCCGGAGGCCGGGCTGGGCGCCCCGGGCGGCCGGGACCGGCAGCGTGCAGGCCGGCGGCACGTCGTGACGCAGCCGGTCGATGCTGATCCCGGGCGGCATCTCCGCCTGGCCGGGCACCGTCCCGGCGGCGGCGCGGCGCTCCCAGATCTGGCGGATCTGGTCGGCATCGACGCCGACCGCGCGCAGGATGTCCGGGTCGAGGGCACGCGCCGGCGCGACCACGACGGTCGGGGCGCGCCGCTGCAGCGCCGATTCGTTGCCGAGTTCGAAGTCGATCGGGCGCCCTGCGGCGACGGCCATCTGCACGGCAATCGTGGCTGCGGCCGACATCGATCTCGCGATCCGGCGTCGGCACGACGAGCCTCGGGCGATGCGCCGCGCCGGCATACGGCAGGCCGCCGCTGGTGGTCACCGCCAGATCGGGCAGGCGCAGCGCGCGCGCGAGCGGCGGCAGCGTGAGCGTCGTATCGTTGAGGAACAGGAAGCGCTTGCGGTCGGCGCCGCTGTCCGCGCAGGTGCGGTCCGTGGCGGAGGGCAGCAGCGCCGTGATCTCGACGTGGTTGCGCCCCGGCCGCCAGCGGCTGAGCGGGAGCGGCATCACTGCGTTCCGGAACACGTCGCCGTCCGATCGCGGCAGCGCGTTGCTGGCGACGTTGCGGCCGTTCACGTCGATGATGATCTGCGCGCCGGTCTCGAGGCCCGCCGCGTAGCCGCCGGCCAGGGCCAGGTTCGCCTTGGCGTAATCGGCCGGGATGAAGTCCGCCGGCAGGGACACGTCGAAGCCGGTGCGGAACAGCCGGCCGGAGAATTCGCGGTTCGGCACGCCGAAGCGCGCCAGCGGCAGCGTCGCGCCGCCGTCGATCTCCAGACCGCGCGCCAGCTGGAGGAGGCGCAGGCCCTGCGGGCTGCCGGCGGCCTCGCGGGACGCGGTGGCCGTGAGTACCGCGGAGGCCGCGTCGAGCTCGGCGGCCCCGATGCCGGGCACGATCAGGGTCGCGGACCGGTCCGTGGTGGCTGAAAGGAAGGTCAGGGCCTGTCCGCCGACCATCTGCGAGGGATCGTAGCCCGGCAGGTCCTGCAACTCCCCCGGCGCGCCGACGACGAGGTTGATCCCGTGAAGCCCCTTGAGCGGCGGTCCGAACTCCACGGCGACATGGGCATACCGGCCGGCGAGCGCGACCCGCTGCACGACCGAGATGATCTTCTCGAAGGTCGCGAAACCCGGCTTGCTGCGGAGGACGACCCGGATCGGCACGACGCCGCGCGCGTCGGGGGCGATGGCGGGGAGATCGGGCAGCGCGCGCACGGTGTCGATGCCGGCCGGCATCACGAGGCCCGTCCAGGACGGATCGATCTGCGTCCACAATTCGTAGGTGGCCTGCATCGAGCAATCGACGCGGTGGCGCTGGACGGCCGCGATCGCGACGGCGTTGTAGCCGGGCTTGAGCACGCCGGCGGGGATGTCGAACTCGATGACCCGGACGGCGCCGGGCGCCCGGATGGCCGGTGGCCCAGGACGACGTCGTTGACCGAGGCGGTCAGCGTCGACGCCTCCGGCACCACCGAGATGGCCGCGAGGTAGCCGACGCGGAACCGCAGGCGCTCGCGGGCCTGCTCGGCCGTGACGTAGACCGGCCACTGGAGCGCGCTCTCCTCGCCCTTCAGCCGGAGGCTCTCGCCGATCGCCGGCAGCGGGCGCTGCGGCAGGGGCGCGGGCGCCGTCGACACCGCGGTCTGCGAGGCCCGGACCGGGGCCGTGCGCGGCGCATCGGGCTGGCGCGTGCCGGGGTCGGGGCGCGGGCCGGAGGCCTCGTCGCCGGGGACCGACAGGGCCTGCGGTGCGCCACGGCCGAGGAAGCTCTGCGCACCGGCCGGCGCGACGGCGCCGAGAAGCAGGTTGGCCGCCAGGAAGGCCGGCGTGGCGCGGCCGGGACCGAATGAGAAACGCATCCGAGCCACCTTCTCAACCAGCACTGGGCTGCGGCGCAGCGCCGAGATCGGAGGCGCGCCGGCGCTCCCGGGTCAGCGCGGCGTTCTCGGCATCGAGCATGAGCCGGAGCCAGCCCGACGTGCTCTCCTCCTGCTCCGCATGGGCATCCCGGGCGCGGCCGTGAGCCGCCGCCGCGGGCGCGCCGGCGGGCGCCGCGCGCTCCGGTGCGGACGTGTCGGCCGCGCGGCGGTGCAGCGGCACTGCGCGCGGGAGATCGACGGCGGCTTGCGGGGCGTCGACGCGCTCCGGAGCGGCACCGGGCTTGGCCAGGCAGGCGACGGCCCGCATCGGCCCGATCAGGCCCCACCCGATGAACTGGAGCGATCCGGCGAGCAAGTTCTTGTGCTTGCGGCGGGCGTTCTGGAAGCGCACCATCGCGTCGGCGTCGCTGTACATCAGCTCGGCGAGGACGTGATAGGCGTCCGTCGGCAGCGCCTCGTAGGTCAGGTCGCAGACTGTCTCCTCGCCGGCCGCCGTCATGCCGGTGAGCCGCACCGGGATCGCGGCGCGCGCGACGTGCGGCGCGAGACCCTCGCGCGGGGGTACCGACAGGCGTCCGAGATTGCTGTCGGTGTTCCGTCGCAGCGGGACGATGGCGTCCATGCGGATCCGGCAGCGCTCGCCCGAGATGCGCTCCACCGCGACGTCGATCGCGAGGCCGTTGAGGGTGAGCACCGCGCGCCGCTCGACCGCCAGGGAGGGCATGCGCTCGGTCTGGGCGCGCTCCGCCGCGACGCCCAGCGCGACGCCGGCGGTGATCAGGTTGAATCCGTTCCACAGGCCGACCACCAGCATGAGGTTCGTCACGCCCGGCTCGAACAGGTAGCGGTAGGTCGAGACGCAGCCCGCCGCGAGCAGGATCGCGAAGACGATGAAGAACGGCAGCGCCAGGGGCGAGAGCTGGTCGCGGTCGAGGTTCACGTTCTTGGCGGTGACCTTGAATTGGGGCTTGCGCGGCGAGAGGATCACCGCGGCGGTCGCCTTGATAAGGAACAGCCCCTGGACGTACTCGTACAGCTCCGAGACGAACGGCCAGCGCACGCGCCCGTACAGGTAGTTCTGCATCAGCAGGTTCACGAAGATGTACGTCGCCGTGTAGGCGATCGCCTCGTCGACGTTGGCGACGACGATCTTCATGTCGAAGAAGATGTACAGCAGCGGCGCGATCATGAAGATCAGCCGGGGGATCGGGAAGAACCAAAACGTCATGCTGGACATGTAGCAGAGCTTCTGGATCGGCTTCAGCCCGCGCTTGAACAGCGGGTTCTTCAGCATCATGATCTGCAGCATGCCCTGGCACCAGCGCGAGCGCTGGCCGATGAAGTCCGAGAGCGTTTCCGGCTGCAGGCCGGCGATCAGGGTCTTGTCGACGTAGACGCTGGTCCAGCCGCGGGAATGCAGTTCGAACGCGGTCTCGCAATCCTCGGTGATCGTGATGCCCGAGAACCCGCCCGCCTCCTCGAGCGCGGTGCGGCGCAGGAGTGCCGCGGAGCCGCAGAAGAACGAGCCGTTCCACTTGTCGAGGCCGCACTGGCTGATCGCGTAGAACATCTCGTTCTCGGACGGCATCCGGTCGAACGTCTTGAGGTTGCGCTCCACGGGATCCGGGTTGAGGAAGGCGTGCGGCGTCTGGACGAGGAACAGCTTCGGATCGCGGGCGAAATGCCCGATCGTGTCGCGCAGGAACGACCGGAACGGCACGTGATCGGCGTCGAGCACGACCACGATCTCGCCGGAGGCGTGCTGCAGCCCGTTGTTCAGGTTGCCGGCTTTCGCGTGCAGGTTGCGGCGGCGGGTCAGGTAGGACACCCCGAGTTCGGCGCAGAGCTCCTGAAGCGTCGTCCGGCGGGTGCGGGCGTCCCGGGCCTTCACCGGATCGGAATCGGCGCATTTCTGGTCCGTGCCGCCGTCGTCGAGTAGCCAGACGGTGATCTTTTCGGCTGGATAATCGAGCGCCTTGGCCGCCGCCAGCGTGGTCGCGAGGATGTGGCGATCCTCGTTGTAGCTCGGCACGAACACGTCGACGGTGGGCAGGGCGTCGTCGTCGGCCGCCGGAACGACCGGCCGCGCGAGCGGGTCGGCATTCACAATGAGGCTGATCGTCAAGATGTAGAAGCAGTACACCTCGGCCGCGACCAGGACGACGCCGGCGGTGAAGCCGAGCGGGTCCGACGTCGGCGGCAGCGT
This sequence comes from Methylobacterium phyllosphaerae, assembly GCA_050632685.1. Lineage (GTDB taxonomy): Bacteria > Pseudomonadota > Alphaproteobacteria > Rhizobiales > Beijerinckiaceae > Methylobacterium > Methylobacterium phyllosphaerae_A. The sequence continues at coordinate 2,117,065 of JBOEFT010000001.1, read as the reverse complement.
GCTCGACAGGCGCCAGTAGAGATACCGGAGGACAACGAGGCTGCCGATGGCCAAGAAGACGGAGCGGCCCAGGCGCCCGCGGCCGAGGAGCCAGAGCAGCATCATCAGGCCGATGGCGCCGAGACTCATCTCCAGCTGGATGGACGTTCCTACCGGCTGCGCGAGGAGCAGCAGCACCAGCGCGGCGCTGAGGAACCAGAGCACTCGCACAGCCAATACAGTCACTGCTTCGTCTCCTCGACTCGGCGTCAGGTTCGCGCTGCGGCGCGCCAGGCTCAGGCTCGCGCGCGTCACCGGATGCTGTCTGTTGAACTTCGGGCCGGCCCGCTGGCAGCCCGCATCGCGGTCTCAGAAGGCGGCCCGGCCTTCGACGCTGGTGTAGTAGCCGCCCTTCTGCACACGGTCGTGCGCGTAGCCGGCACCCAGGGAGAACTTCATCGGGCCGACGGTGAAGCCGGTGAGATGGGCGCCGAGACGCCACTGGTTGAAATAGGCGTCGCCGAGAAGGGTCGCTTCCGGTCCGATGAACACCCCGTCGGCCACCGCGAAGCCGGCCTTGACCCGGACGTAGTAGGCCCGGAACAGCGTCGAGTAGGATGCGTTGGCGGCGAAGAGCGTCTGTGTCGTCGGGTTGAGATAGACGTCCGCCGCGAACTTGGCGCCCACGCCGGTGCCGACCACGGGGTTGTTCGGGTCGAGCACGGACAGTGCGTTGCTGCGGACGTTGAAGCCCACGTAGCCGGCGAGAGCGGCCTGCTTCCAGATCCACTCGTACCCGAACATCGCGGTGCCCTCCTCCTGCTCGCCCCGCACGGTGCGACCGCTCGTGGAGCCCGGATAGGAGTACACGCCGGCCAGACCCTGCAGGCGCAGGCGCGGGCCGCTCTCGTTGAGCGGGGTGATCGGTGCGATCGTGGCCGTCACGACGCCGAAGGCAGAGCTGTTCGACGTCACGGTGGCCGCCCCATCGATGGCCACGATATAGTCGTCGGCCGCGACATCGGTCGGAGCGCCGGTGTACCAATCCGCTGCCGAGGCGGCCGAGGTGGCGCCCGTCATGACCAGGGCGGCAAGAGTGGTGATGGCCTGCGCGTGTCTCATCCGGCGTCCAATTCGTCGGTGCGGTCCGCATCGCTGCAGCGCCACACGGGACATCAACGGTCCTGTTCATTAACGAAAAGTTAACGCCCCAAATTGATCAGTATATTGAGGCATCAAAACAACACAACTTGCAGTTGTTATTAGAGTTCTAGAGAAATATATCAGTCTCTAACTGTCGTGCTGCGGCACTCTCAGTTCCGAGAGACTGCGAATGCCGCAGCAGCCGAGCCGTGCATGCCAGAGGCTGAGAGCCCGTCCGGTAAGAGTTTGAAGCGGGGTTGAGTGACCGGGATGCCTATAATTCCAGGAGAGTGCTGAAGCCTAACCTGGAAGCGCCACGTCGACCGCGACCACCTGGTCGCGGCATAGCTGCATGGGCTTTCGATATGAAACCGATCTCACCGACGCTGAGTGGGCGGTGATCGCGCCACTGATGCCAAGGCCGGCGCCCTGTGGCCGGCCTTGGCTCTGGAAGACACGGGAGATCCTGAACGCCATCTTCTACGTTCTGAAAGGTGGGATCGCCTGGCGGTTAATACTCAAGGATCTGCCGCCGCGCTCGACCATGTTCGGTTACTTCAGCCGCTGGCGCGACACAGGGCTGTTCGGCCGGATCAACCACCACCTCGTCATGGCCGATCGTGAGCGGATCAGACGGGAGCCTCACCGTCCGCCGCGGTCCTCGACAGCCAAAGCATCAAGACGGCGGAAAGCGGCGATCCGCGTGGCTACGATGCCGGCAAGTGGGTCAACGGGCGCAAGCGCTGAGCGCTGGGCGACACGGACGGGCGTGCACTCGTCCTCGATCCTTAGCCTGCCGACGTATAAGACCGCGACGGAGCCGTGCCAGTGCTGCGCCTGTCGCGTCGGACCTTCCCGTTCATCGCCAAGGCGTTCGCCGATGCAGGCTATGCTGGCAACAGGCCGCCGACCGCCACGATCATCACGGTCGAGATCGTGCGCAAGCCGCTCATTCAAGTCGGCTTTGACGTGCATCCTCGCCGCTGGGTGGTTGAACGGTTCTTCGCCTGGATCAGCCGCAATCGCCGCCTCTGGAAGGAACCGGAGACGACCCTCGCCTCCGCCAGAGCATTCCTCTACGCCGCAGCCGTCATGATCCTCGTCAGGCGGCTGGCCCGCGCAGTCTGACTTCCCAGACGAACTCTGAGGCGGCGGGTGGGTCGGGCCTCCCATGGGCGGGCCGCCGGGCGCCGACGGTGACGCGTGGGTCAATGGCGCCTGGCCGGGGCCGAGGGCCGCACCCGTCCGCGGTTCATGCTGCGTCGCGGTGCTCGACGGTGGCTGGTCGTAGGATCTGCGCGAGGTCTGGCGAGCCGAATGGCTTCTGCAGCCACCGGAACGTCACCGACCGCCGGGCGGGCGGTGCCTCAGTGGACATGAGTACGATGTCCACGCTTGGATGCGTCCGCGCGACGACGTCCGCGAGCATCACGCCGTTGACCGCGGGCATCGTGTGCGCGCAGAGCACGGTCTTGAAATTGCGGTGCGCGGCGAGGGCGTCGTGTCCTGTCTCGGCATCCGCTACGGGCGTGACCGCGTAGCCCAGTGCCGTGAGGCTCTCGGCCGTCGCTGCCCGCAGCACCGCGTCGGGCTCAATGAGCAGGATCGCGCCGGTCGCGGCGCGGTCGCCACCCTCCGCGGACGAGGTCGCGTCCGGCCGAGCTTTCGGGAAGCTCAGCGTGACGACCGTCCGGTCCTGCACGCTCTCGACCACCACAGCCCCGTCGAAGTTGGCCATGAGGTTCTCGATCGCGGCCATTCCGCGATCGGCCCGGAACACGTTCGGCGCGGTGAGGACGAGACGCAGGCCGACCTGGTCGTCGATCGCCGCGGCCGCGTTCGGCTCGACGGCGAGCATGATGTCGGCACCCTTCGGCAGCGACGCCCGCGCGTCGCTCGCGAGGTTGAGCAGCATGACTTCGAGTTCGCGCGCCGTGCAGGCGAGCGCCGGCAATGTCACCGCTTCCGGCTCGACGACGACCAGGCTGGGCAGAATCGCCGAGGCGACGAGCTGCACGGTCTCGGCGAGAGCCCGCTCCGTCGAGGTTTCCGCCGCATCCTCGGCACCGCGGTTGACGTGCGATGTCAGCTTCCGCGTGAGCGCGACCCCGCGCGTCGCGTGGCGGATAGCGGCCCCGATGGCGGTCCCGCCCGGCGCGCCCGGCTGCTCAAGGGTGCCGAGGGCCTTGGTGATGGATGTCAGGGCTTCGCTGATCTCGTTCGCGAGGCCGCAAACGATCGCGTCGGGCTGCGGATCGAGCGTGGCGAATTGGGCCGCGGTCTGCGGGGCGGCCGGCTGTGCCAGCGCACCGGCGCTCGCTCCGCTGGGCGCCGGCAGCACAACGGGCCCGATCTCGCGGCTGAGCATATGGAGCCGGATCGGCTGCTCGCCGGCCGCCACCGCGGTCATGCGCAGCTGCACCTGGCGGCCCGTGGCCTCCTCGTGCTCGGCCAGAGTCCGCACGGCAGTTTCCCGGATCGAGCCCGGCTCCTCGCAGGCCGTCTGCATGGCGTTCCGCAGCAGGTGCCGATCCTCCGGAAGGATCCGCGACAGCACCTCGTCGAGATGGTCGGCCAGCTCGGAGGTGCTGTCTGCCATGTGGGCCGAGCCGGCGGCCCAGGTCACTTGGCCGTTCCTCAGATCGATCTCCCAGCAGGTGAAGCCGCTGAGCAGCTTGACGGCGCGGACGCGGTCGCGGCTCCGCGCGAGGGCGGCGCGGGTCTCGCGCTGGATGCGCTCCCGTCCCGTGCTGCGGCCGATGCTGCGCTCCACCGCGTCGGCGAGGTCGGCGATATCGGTAATTGAGGCGTTCCGCGGCAGAAGGGTCACCCGATCCTCGGCGGCGGCATGGCGGATGCTTGCAAGGGATCGCCCGAGACGTCCGCCGAGCAGCCAGCCGATAAAGCCCGCGAACACCGCGACGGCGAGCACCAGGGGCAGCGTGAAGCCCTGCAACAGCGCAGATGCGGCCTCGACCGAGCGGCGGCCCTTGACCACGACGACCCAGCCGAGAGCCGCCTCGTCGGTGACGACGGCGTTGGCCTCGCGGACGTCGCCGTCCGCCGCCGGGCTTCCGGACTGGAAGACCGAGAGGCCGCCGGCATTCACCACGTTGACGAGAACCGTCTGGGCGGAGCCCCCGAGGATGCGGCGCGTGGCGGCGACGGCGTCCTCGACCCACGTGGGAGCCAGCTGGATTGCCAGCACGCCGGCCGCCCCGCCCTGAGTCCGCACCGGCGCACCGACGATAACATTGCGCGGGACCGCGGCGAGCGACTGGCCGGTGGCATCGCCGACCACGAGGCCGGTCATGGCGCGCGCGAACCACGTCGTGCCCGACACGTCGGCGCCCAGGGCCGATCCGCTCGCCGTCGCCAAGACCTGGCCCGACCGGTCAGCGAAGAGGATGTCGGAGTAGTTCGGATGGAGGCTGCGCCAGCGGTCAAGAAATTCCTGCACCGCCGCGGCGCGGCCGCCGCGCTCGAAGATGGAATGCTCCGCCGCGAGGACTCGCGTCGCGCTCGACGATCGCAAGACCATCGCCCAGCTTCTCCGCGACAGCTCTCGCGGTGCGCTGCAACTCTTGGTCGAGGAGACGGCCCGATCCGGCATCTCCGGTCGAGCCGGCCAGGATCAGGCAGCCGCTGCCGACACAAACCGAGAGCGCGAGTATCGCAGCGAGGAAGCTGCGGAGCGACAACCACCGTCCAAACTGCATCGTCAGTGCTCGCAGGGACCTTAGATCAGTATCTGAAAAAGGGTTCACTGCTGAAGCGCGCGGAATATGATTAATTTTTCGTTAACGATGCCGCTTAGCCGCACCTTTTCGTTTACGCAGCATGGCCGCCGAGCAACAGGCCGGACGCTGGACTCCGCGCGTAGGTCGGAGCCATTTCTCTGAGCGCCGGCAAGGCGTGCAAAATAGATCGACGCGCGCCGATCAGCTCGTTGCCATGGATATATTGCTCATCCAAGTAACGGGCGGACCGGCGGCCGTCTGGCCAAGGCGTCACGCCCCCCTCAACGCAGGCTCGGTAGTCGCGCGGACTGATGCCGTAGGCGTGCCGGAACGCGTGGCTGAGATGGGCGCTGCTGCCGAAGCCGTAGGGTCTCCCCGTTCTCGCCGACGCACCGCCCTTCGAGCCGATCTTCGAGCCCGGCCCTGACCGCCGCGAGGCGCTGCCGCGCGCCGTAGCGCGCAGTTCTGCACTCCGGCTCTGACCTGACCGCCAAGGCCGAACTTGAACGGATCAGGCGCTACTACGCGACTGAGTCCATGCTCGTTCGAGACCCAGCGACTGGGCGATACGATGCAGAAGCCACTCCGTCGACGGGCTCGGAGACGCTGTACGACTAATATGCGCGCGTGGTCCGTGGCGAGGCAGTCGCCGAGCGTGGCGACCATGCTGTGTTCTGACGATGCGCGATGTGAGCTTGTCCGCTTCTCCAGCAGCCTCGCTGCGAAGCAGACCGGCAGCTTTCGGCCATTTGCAGCCGCCTACTTCGCACATTTCACTAACTCGAAGGAGCGACCTCCAAGACAATCTTCCCGCGCGGGCGGCGTTCAAGGCTGTCCAGCATCTCATGAGCTCGTCGGGCTTCGGCAACCGGTAGAACGGTGCCGACGCTCGCGGTCAGTACCTCATCGTCGAGGAGGCTTCCCAGTTCGGACAGCATTGCTGAGGTCACGTCGACGAGGAAGAACCTGGCTTCCACGTCGGCTCTTTGGGCCAAAGCCTGATCCGGGTGAGATACCGCCGAGACGAGGGTGCCGCCGCGTCTCAGCACAGCGAAAGAGCGCGCCTGAACCTCACCACCGACAAGGTCGATCACGGCATCGACATCCGTCACGGCATCCTCGAAAGCCGTCGAGCGGAAATCGACGACCTGATCGGCACCGAGACCCTTCACGTAGTCTAGGTCGGCTGAGCTTGTCGTGGCGCTGACCTTGAGGCCAGCCTGCCTGGCGAGCTGCACCGCGTAGGCGCCCACGTTACCGGCGGCTCCATGGATCAGTACGCTCTGCCCGCGAGCCAGGTGAGCTTGCGCGAACAGCGCTTGCCAGGCCGTCACCGCGACGACCGGCAGGGAGGCGGCATGGACATGGTCCAGGCTGAGCGGCTTGAGCGCCAACATACCGGCCTCCGCCACGGCATAGTCGGCATAACCGCCCGTGAAGCGCTTGTTGGTCACACCGAAAACCGCGTCGCCGACCGCGAACCCGGACACACCCTCGCCGACGGCCGAGATCTCGCCCGAAAGGTCGGATCCGAGCGTCAGGGGAGTGGCTGCGGCAGGACGCTCCGCCCCGCCCGTATCCAAGCATCCCACGGACCGACGCCGGCCGCACGGACCCGCACGAGAACCTCGCTGGGACCCGGCTTAGGCACCGGGATCTCGTCGAGGCTGATGGCTTCCGGGCCGCCGAAGCGGTGAACGCGACAAGCTCGCATGGGCTACGGGTCCGGCGTCGTAAGCGGATGGTCCCCGGTGTCGAGGACGAAGACGGCTAGGAGCCGTGCGGGCTCGGTGTCGCTGGCGTTCTCGCTGATGGCGTGATGCGCTCCAGGGGGCTCGGAGAAGCTCTCGCCGGCCCGGTACACCTGCGCAGGCGCGTCACCGACTCGGCTGCGGATCGCGCCGGACACCACGAAGGCGTAGACGAACGCGGAGGTGGCATGCCTGTGCGGCGGCGACTTCGCGCCCGGAGGATAGTCGACGACCGCGCTGACCAAGCTCTTCCCCGATACGTTCGGGATGGGGGCGCTGAAGGCGGGCGTGACACGTTCGTGCCACTCAGGCTCGGCCCGGACGCCTCGCACCTGTCCGACCAGCGTCAGCGCCGCCGACGCGAAAACCACTACCGTCCTCATGCCCGTGCTTCCAACTCGAATTGCATCAGCGGCGAACTCCAACCCCGGCACGTCGGCATCCAAGCTCTCAGTCTCCGCGAACGCCTCCCCCTGCAGGCCGGATCAGCGCAGGCCGGGCGCTTCAGGCACCCCCCTGGCGACGTCGGCACCCTCAGGACCGCTTGCGGGTGAGGCGTCCGCGCCGTGCTCGGCGGCAGGACTGGCAGCTCGATGTGGGGAGCCTCACCGCTCAGCGCGCGCAGGAACGCCGCGATTTCGCCGGTCTCCTGTGGGGTCAGTTCCTTGCCGAGTTGCGCCGTCCCCATGATCGCGACCGCCTGTTCAAGGCTCCAGACCTTACCCGAGTGGAAGTAGGGTGCCGTCAGGGCGACGTTGCGCAGGGGCACGGCCCGGAACACGTATTCGTCGCTGGCCGTCTTCGTGACGGCGAAGCGGCCTTTGTCCTCGGGCGGGAGGACGTCGCTTCCCGGACGCTCAACGACGCCGAAGGGGAAGTAAGCTTGCCCGCCAAGATTGATGCCGTTGTGGCAACCTGCGCAGCCGGTCTCCATGAACAGCCTCAGCCCGCGCTTCTCCTCGATCGTCAGGACGGTAAGGTTCCCCTCTAGGAACTGGTCGAACCGGGCGGTGGGCGTGATCAGGGTGGCCTCGAAATCCTCAAGCGCGCGCGTGACGTTCTCGAACGTGACGGCGTCGGGCTCACCGGGGAAGGCGGTGGCGAACCTTTGCCGGTATTCCGGAATGCTGCTGAGTACACCGATCACATACTCCGGCGTCGAGGCCATCTCGACCGCTGCTTGGATCGGCCCCCTGGCCTGGGAGCGGAGATCCTCAGCCCGACCGTCCCAGAATTGGGCGGCGTTGAAGACCGCGTTGAACACGGTCGGCGCGTTACGCGGGCCCTTCTGCCAGCCGTGGCCGATGGAGGTCTCGACGTTGTCGCTCCCGCCCGCGGCAAGGCTATGACAGGAGTTGCAACTGATGACGCCGCTGGCCGAGAGGCGCCATTCGAACCAGAGCATGCGCCCGAGCTCGACCTTTTCCCGCGTGACCGGGTTGCCCTTGACGGTGGGAACGAGCGCCGGGATGGCCTGGAAGACCTCGCTGGCGGCCGCGCGTAGCTCCACGGTGTCCGAATCGAGTGGGGTAGGCTGCTGCTTCCCGCCTTCTGCCGCCCGAGCCCGTTCCAGCGTTGCGACAGTGGCGCAAGGCACCGCTGTCGCCAAGAACAGTGACACGACGTACGGCCGGAAATGGTTGATCGGTCGCATCCTAGCTTCTCAACAGGGTGAGCGCCGGGGCCTGGGCACAGATCGTCCAGCGAAGCTTTCGCGATGCAGAGCCAGTCGGAGCTTGTATCAGTCTCACCTCCACGCGGTCCCGCAGGCGATGACGGAGGTGGGCGCAGTGTGACGCGCTCTACCTTGGCCGTATTGTCCCAGATTGCGCTTCCTTGCGCATGGATTGCCGACCTGCGGTCCGGTCGCTCGATGCGTCACCTCGCGCGAAGGCGATACTCGCCGGGTGGTACCCCGACCGCCCGTCGGAATGCCCTTGTGAAGTTCGCTTGCGACGAGAAGCGGCACGCCAGGGCGATGTCTGCCAAGGACATGTGCCCGAGACGAAGCAAAGCTTTGGAGCGTTCGAGACGCCGAAGCCCGAGGTAGCGGTGCGGCGGTAGGCCCGTCGCGACTTTGAACGCCCGGATGAAGTGGTACTGGCTGAGGCAGGCGACCGCCGCGAGATCCTCCACACCGATGTCACGGTCCATGTTGGCGTCGATGAAGTCCCGCACCCTGGAGAGCCGTATCACGTCCAGCGCGTGCGGTAGCCTACTTCGAGCGCCGGGAGGTAGGCAATTGCCCGAATGCCGGTGGGCCAGGGACGCAGCGAGCGCCAGGGCTGCGCTCTCGACCAGCAGCTTTCCCGATGCTGTCTCGCGTTCGAGTTCCTCCGCGATGGTCCAGCCGACCTCGTTGATCCAGGTGTCATGGGAACCGGCCGCGTATAGGACAGTCGTGGCATCAAGGTCCGGGAACGCGTCCTCTCGCGACAGCACACGGAAGGGCTGGTGGGGCAAGTAGACGTGGAGCATCGCCGGGATTGCGGCCGTGATGCGGATGGAGTCTTCCGACACGCCTTCCGGACAAAGCCAATACGTACCGGTTGCGGCCCTGGTCTCTTGGCGGAGGCCATTCCCGCGCCGGTGGATCACGGCGTCCGGATTGCCGCGCAGCGCCAGACCCACGACTGTACGGTCGGAGATCATCTCGGGCAGCTCACCGGTCGTGTGCCGTCTCGTCTCGGCTGCGACCCCGGACCATTTTCGTCCGTTCGAGCAGAGGAGAAGGTTCGCCGAAGGCAGCGCCCAGCGTCCCTCCCCGATCAGGTCGTTGCCCGCTTCGCTCATGACCTCACCCCGGCCAGGACGGCGAAGAGCAGATTTGATACCGGTCAAATGCCGCTGTGCAAGTATCGTCCGATGAGGCGCATGGCCGCCAGAGTGCTAGCCGAGCGAGAGCCTGCCTTCGGATAATGCGGTGTGAGGCTGCTACCACGAAGTCGATTCGGCAGAGGCTCGTCTGCTTGTGCGTCGCGCCTGCTCAGAAGCGGCCGTTCCGCTTACGGCCAGCATCTGCCACGACGAAGCGCCTGCCTGAACGTCTCAGATGGGTGGTTTTGCGACGGTCCGCTTCCAGGTATACGATCAAGGTAGCGGACGTTCTAAACGGGGTCGTGTTGCTCTTTCGCGTCGTTAAAGTAGGCTATGAGTGTGGTCTGAACAACGTCGACTGTCGGACGGACGAGGGGCCAATAACCGCATCGCGAGAGCTCTGCATATCTGAGCGCCCGCGACGCAGGATATCCTGAGCATGACGACGATCCATGCTGAACGCCGTCATGTTGCCATTTCAAATATCAGTTTATTGTATGATTTAATCAGTAATATTGCTTGAAATTCTTATTTGCCGAACCATGCCGTCACTTCGATTTCCACATCGACGTCCTGCGAGAGCTTGACTCAACAGTGCTACGCACCGGCAGGGCGGGCCCGAAATGCCGGGCGTAGACCTCGTTGAACTCCTTCATCATCTGGATGTCGGACAGCCAGACCGTGCAGCGGATGACGGCGCTGAGATCCAAATCGAACTCGGCGAGCGACGCCTTGATGGTCTCGATCACATTCTCCGTCTGGACCTTGATGTCGCCCCGAAGCGGGGTCAGGTAGGCGTTCTTCGGCGTCTGTCCGGACAGGAACAGGAGGTCGCCCGCGCGCACGGCCTTCGACAGAGGCGCGGAAAGCGGGGAGGCGTAGCGTTGCAACGAGGCCATCGTATCGTGCTCCACATTCGAGTTAGTGCTGCAGAATCTTCGACAGGAAGGTCTGGGCGCGTTCGGAGCGCGGGCTGCCGAAGAAGTCCTCCTTCCTGGCATCCTCGACGATCTCGCCGCGATCCATGAAGATCACCCGGTCGGCGACCTTGCGGGCGAAGCCCATCTCGTGGGTCACGACCATCATGGTCATGCCCTCCTTGGCAAGTTCGACCATCACGTCGAGCACCTCGCCGACCATCTCGGGGTCGAGGGCCGAGGTCGGCTCGTCGAACAGCATCACCACCGGGTTCATGGCCAGAGCCCGGGCGATCGCCACGCGCTGCTGCTGGCCGCCCGAGAGCTGGCCCGGGAACTTGTCGGCATGGGCGCTGAGCCCCACCCGGGCCAGCAGGTCGAGGCCGCGCTTCTTGGCGTCCTCTGCGCCGCGGCCCAGAACCTTGCGCTGGGCGATGGTGAGGTTCTCGGTGATCGACAGGTGTGGGAACAGCTCGAAATGCTGGAACACCATGCCGACCCGGGAGCGGAGCTTGGGCAGGTTGGTCGCCTTGTCGGCGACCTTGGTGCCGGCCACCGTGATCTGGCCCTTCTGGAACGGCTCCAGGGCGTTGACGCACTTGATCAGGGTCGATTTGCCCGAGCCCGAGGGACCGCAGACCACCACGACCTCGCCCTTGGCGACCTTGGTGGTGCAGTTCGTCAGGACCTGAAAGTCGCCGTACCATTTGTTGATGTTGTCGATGGCGATCATCGTCTCGCCGGGCGCCACGACGGGCGTGCCGCCGATCAGGCTGCCCGGCTGCAGGCCGGCATCCTTCGGGGCGTGGGTCGCGTCGGCGGCGGGTTCTGCGGCGGTCGGGGCCGGCATCGGGGACGAGGTCGTGATGCGGTCTCCAGGGTCGGTCAGCGGATGATGGCCACGCGGCGCTGCAGGCGGCGCACCAGGAACGAAGCCGAGAAGCAGATCAGGAAATAGACCACGGCGGCGAAGACATACATCTCGACGAGACGGCCGTCGCGCTGGGCCACCTTGGAGGCGGCGCCCATGAAGTCGGTGAGCGAGAGGACGTAGACCAGGGAGGTGTCCTGGAACAGAACGATGGTCTGCGTCAGGAGGAGCGGCAGCATGTTGCGGAAGGCCTGCGGCAGGACGACGTTGCCCATGGTCTGCCAGTAGTTCATGCCGAGCGCCTGCGCGGCGGCCGTCTGGCCCTTCGGGATCGACTGGATGCCGGCCCGCATGATCTCCGAGAAGTACGCGGCCTCGAAGGCCATGAAGGTGATCAGCGCCGAGGGGAAGGCACCGACCTGGATCGGCGTCGTGGATCCGGTCACGTAGGCGCCGATATACGGCACCAGGAAGTAGAACCAGAAGATCACCAGCACCAAGGGCAGCGAGCGGCACAGCTCGACGTAGCCCTTGGCGAGGTGGGTGACCCCCGCGATGCCCGACAGCCGCGCCATCGCCAGCAGGGTGCCGATGACGACACCGCCCGCGGCCGCCATGGCGGTGGAGCGTCACGGTGAAGACCATGCCCTGACCGAACAGGTAGGGCAGGGACGAGACGATGACGGAGAAGTCGAAATTCGAGAGCATCGGGGCCTGTTCGCGGTGGCCGTCGGGCGGCGTCGGAGGATCGGGAGCGTGCGGCCCTCAGCGCTGGCCGGGGATGGCGACCGCCTTCTCCAGGAAGGTCGCCGCCGTGACGACCACGAGGTTGATGATCACGTACAGGATCGTGGCGGCCGTGAAGGCCTCGAACACCTGGAAGGAGAATTCCTGCATCGAGCGGGCTCGGGCGGTGAGTTCCAGGAGGCCGATGGTGAGCGCCACGGACGTGTTCTTCAGGTTGTTGAGGAATTCCGAGGTCATCGGCGGCAGGATGATCCGGTAGGCGTTCGGCAGCAGGACGTAGCGGTAGGTCTGGTAGGTGGTGAAGCCCATGGCGGTGCCGGCCATGCGCTGGCCCCGCGGCAACGACTGGATGCCCGCGCGGACCTGTTCGGCGACGCGCGAGGCGGTGAAGAAGCCGAGGCACACCACCGCCGTATAGAAGGGCGCGTCGGGCATCTGCTTGATCGCGTCGCCGATCCGGGTCGGGACCAGTTCGGGCAGCACGAAGTACCAGAGGAACATCTGCACCAGCAGGGGCACGTTGCGGAACACCTCCACGTAGGCCGTGCCGATCGCGTTGGCGGGCTTAGACGGCAGGGTGCGCAGCACGCCGATCAGGGAGCCCAGGAAGAAGGCGATCACCCAGGCGCAGAGCGCTGTCACCCCGGTCCAGTACAGGCCGGACAGGATCATGTCCGCATAGGTGCCGGTCCCCTCCGGGGACTGGTCGAAGAAGATTCTCCAGTTCCAATTGTAGTTCATGCTTCCCCCATTCGTTCGGCCCGCCCCTTGTTCTCGGACGGCCGACCAGGTCGAGCCCGGTCGGCCCCCAGCGGGGCTTTCGCCATCAGCTGCCATGGAGACGGGTCTTACTTCGGCGGAAGCTGATAGGCGGAAGGATCCGGGCTATCAGTCGGGTGCTCGAACGCGTTCTTGAGTTCCGCCGGCATCGGGAAGTTGTAGTTGATCCCCTTCGGAGGCACGGGCGACAGGAACCACTTGTCGTAGATCGCCTTCATCTCGGGACTGCGGTACAGGTCCGCCGTCGCCCGGTCGACCACCGCCTTGAACGGCGCGTCGTTGCGGCGAAGCATGATGCCGTACGGCTCGGGTAGGCCGAACGCCTCCTCGCTGATGGCGTAGGCGGCGGGATCCTTCGAGATCGCGATCAGGACGCTGAGCTGCACGTCGTCCATCACGAAGGCCGCCGAGCGGTCGGTCTCCAGCAGCAGGAACGACTCGACCGTGTCCTTCGCGGGCTGGACGGTGATGCCGAGCTTGCGCTCGTTGTTGACCCGATTGAGCTGGACTATGTTGGTCGAACCTGAGACGGACGTGACGGCCTTGTTCTTGAGGTCCTCGATCTTTCGCAGGTTGTTGGCCTTCTTGTAGGCGAACTTGCTCGCGGTCACGAAGTGCGAGTTCGTGAACGTCACCTGCTTCTGGCGCTCGGGGTTGTTGGTGGTCGAACCGCATTCCAGGTCGATGGTGCCGTTGGTCATCAGCGGGATGCGCGACGACGACGTCACTGGCAGCATCTCGACCTTCAGGTCCGGCGTGGACAGCTCCTTCTTCAGGGCCTCGACGACCTTGCCGCAGATGTCGATGGTATAGCCGACATACTTCTGATTGTCGTCGATGTAGCTGAACGGCGGGCCGCTGTCGCGGACGCCCAGCACGACCTTATTGTTCTGCTTGATCTTCAGGAGGGTTCCGGTCAGGTCACCGGCCACCGCCGGGCCGGCCAGCACGGCAGCCGCCATGATCACGCCCAAGATGCGCATCGTTTCCTCGCTATGGTCGGTTGTCGAAGGTGGGGTGGTTCGCGCGCTTGATCGTTCAGGCCTTGGCGACCTTGCCGTACCGGCCGTCGTAGCGGCCCTCCCGGATCATCTGCAGGACCTCGGCCTCGCGCGCTTCCTGGGCCCGCACCGCCTCGATCAGGGCCCCGGCCTGGGCGGGGCCGAAGCTCACGACGCCGTCGAGGTCGCCGACCACCACGTCGCCGGGCTCGACGACCCAGCCGCCGACGCTAACTGGCACGTTGATCGCCCCCGGCCCGTGCTTGTACGGCCCTCGGTGGATCGCCGCTCGGGCGTAGCAAGGGAAATCCGACGCCGCGAACGCGTCGGCGTCGCGGATCGCTCCGTCGATCACGAAGCCAGCCGCCCCGCGACTCTCAGCGATGGCCTTCATGATGTCGCCGACCAGCGCCCGGGTCGTATCTCCTCCGCCGTCGATCACGAGGACGTCGCCGGGGCGCGCCACGTTGAGCGCTTGGTGGATCGCGAGGTTGTCGCCTGCGCGAACCCTGACCGTCAGGGCTGTGCCAACGAGCTTGCCGCCCCGATGGAACGGTCGCAGGCCGACTATCCCCGGCAGTCGGTCGAGGTTGTCGCTGATCGTCGCCGTCGCTGCGTCTCGGAACGCCGCGATGACGTCCGGATCGACAGACGACGGCAACGGGTGGTGACTAAGACCGGTCATGCGTGCACGTGCTCCCTGTAGTTTCTGATTGCGGACGCGGGCGTTCAGGCCGCTTGCGCGTTGGCCTTCCGGCGCCGGAATCGATCGAGGTTGAACGGCGCGGGATCGAGCGAGGGGGTCCGTTGCAGCATCAAGTCGGCGAGCAGCTGCGCCGAGATGGCAGCGGTGGTCAGGCCGATGTGCTGGTGGCCGAAGCAGTAGAACAGGTTGCGATGACCGCTCGCCGCCCCGATCGCCGGCAGGGCGTCGGGCAGCGACGGACGGACGCCCATCCAGCGAGTCGCGCCTTCCCGGCGTAGCCCGGGCAGGTACGGGACCGCGAGCTCGTAGAGCTTGTCCGACCGCTTGGGGTTCATCGGCGCGTCGGTGTTCGCGAACTCCACCGTGCCGGCCAACCGGATGCCGTCGCGCATGGGCGTGGCGGCGAAGAACGGCTCGGCCATGACGCATGGGCGGCTCAGCGACACGTCCGCCTGGGGCAGCATGAGATGGTAGCCCCGCTCCGAGATCAGCGGGATGGTGTAGCCGAGCGGCGCCAGCAGCTCGTCGGACCAGCGACCGGCGGCGACGACGACCTGCCGGGCCGCCACCGGCCCGGTCGAGGTCTCCAGCATCCAGCCCTCGCCCTGTGGGTGCAGCTTGCTCACGGCCACCTGCCTGAGGGTGCCGCCCTTGGCGCGCACGCTCTCGGCGAACCGCGCACCCAGCGCCCCGGGGCTGACGCAGCGTGCGTTGTCCGGGAAGTAGACGGCGCCGGCGATGTCGGCGGCCAGGGCCGGCTCCATGCGACGGGCCTCGGCGCCGTCGATGCGCTCGGCGACGATGCCGTGCTTGCGCAGCATCGGGATCGCGGCGACCTTCTGCTCCAGGGTAGCCTGCGTCCAGCACACGACCAGGCTGCCCCGCACGTCGATCATGTCCTCGGCTCCGGCGGCGGCCAGCAGCGGCCGGTAGCTCGTGACCGCGTCGCGGCACAGGGCGGCCAGCGCCTCGACGATGCGGGACAGCGGCTTCGGCCGGGACGCCGCCATCAGGCGGATGCCCCACGGCACCATCCGATGCGCGTAGGAAGGGCGGATCACCAGCGGCCCTGACGGGTCGAGCATCAACTGAGGCAGCCGGCGCATCATCTCCGGGGAGGCGGGGGGAAGATGCTGCCGCGGCTGAGGTAGCCCGCGTTGCCGAACGAGGTGCCGCTGGCTGGCTCCTTCGGGTCTAGCAGCATGACCTGACGCCCTTTGAGCTGCAGGCGGACAGCCAGGGCCAGCGCGACGATGCCGGCGCCAATGATCGCCGTATCGCAGCCGCCGTCCGGACCGGTCGTGAAGCTGTCCAGGGAGGGGTTTGGCATCTTGGGCACCGGGTCGGGATCTGGCCGTCGCCCGCCGAACGATGCCTTCGGGGCATCCGGGGCTGGTTCGTGGCCGAAACCTATGCCTGGTCGGAACATTCAAAAAGCGATAGTTACGACTGGCTACTGATCGAATTACCGACTGATAACTGGCTTTGATTCGAGCCGCATGCAAAGGTCGTGGGCAGGGTCGCACTACGTTGGGCGACCGTACCGGAGCCCACGATGGTCACCCTGCGCCAGCTCGAAGCGTTGCAGTCCATCGTCCAGCTCGGGACGTTCGAGCGGGCCGCGGACCGGCTCAACCTGACGCAATCGACCATCTCGAAGCGGATCCAGGAGCTGGAGGCCGCCACCGGGGTCGTGATATTCAACCGTCGGCAAAGGGCCGGCGTGCGCCTGACCGAGAAGGGCGAGCACCTGCTGATCATCGCGGGGGAGATGCTGGAACTTCAGCATCAGTTGATGGCGGTGCAGCACTCTAGGACTGCGCCGGCACGCAGGCTCAGGCTCGGCGTAACCGAACTCTCCGCGCTGACATGGTTGCCCCGCCTCGTGAACGCGCTTCGGTCTTACTACCCGAAGATAATGATCGAGCCGCGGGTCGAGACGACCCGCGAACTGCACGCCTTGCTCAACGACGACCTGATCGACGTGATCGTGGTGCCGGAGACTGACTACGGCCCTCACTTGGCGTCCTCGCGGCTTGCGGAAGTGGCCAATGCCTGGATGGGCCGGCCCGGCCTGGTCGACACGGCTGCCGCGATCCCGATCGCCTCACTGGCGAGCTATCCCTCCTGACGATGGACAGCCGCTCCGGGGCGGGCCAGTTCTACAACAGGTGGCTCAAGCTTGAGGGGATCAAGTTCCCGCACGTGATCCTGTGCGACAGCCTCACGGCGCTGGTCGGCCTGACCGTCGCCGGAGCCGGCGTCTGCCTGCTACCGCACCTGTGTTTCGAGCCGCTCCTCGACGAGGGGAAGCTGGTGCTCATCCCGACTGAACCACGGATGCCGCCGATCCCCTACGCTGCGATCTACCGGACCGACCGGCCTACTGCTTTCAATGCAGAGATCGCCGCGCTAGCCGCCACAGTCTGCGATTTCACGCGCCAGCTACAAGCTTGAGTACGCATCGTAGTGGCCTAATATGCCCACTTAAGTCCTTTGTACAGCTAATGACACCTGAGCCTCTAAAGCTGCAGATAGTGAAACAATGCTGCTCCGATCAACGTCCGCTTTAAGGCCTTCATCCAATCGAGACGAGTGACCGCATTGGGTCGGATGCGGAATGGCTGCTCTGGGTGATTTCCTGCCCGTCCGCTTTGACAGCAACCGCATCCTGGCACCGAGATGCCGTCAGTCGGAGCGGGAGCCATCCACCCTATCTGCTTTCGTCGGCGGCTCGTCCGAAGTGGTCCTGCCTCTCGCCATGAAGTGCCCCTGCCTGCGCGCTCGCGCTCGTCGGGTCAGAGGGCTATGCGGCAGTTACCGTCGGAAGCTCCTCGATACGCGTCGTGTAGCGCGGCGAGCGCATCTCGAATTTCGTCGGCCATCCTCGTGCCGGCGCGAACCCGGCGGCGGCGGACACCACGGTTCCGCGACCAAAGCGTCTGTTGCAGGCATCGAGCGCCGACATCAGCGCCGCGCCGTGCTCGCGGTCAAACTGGCCAAGGCCCGGCATGGCCCGCTGCGACGCTATCAAAAGTACGAGGTCAGTCGTGACCACACCGGATTTCGAGTAGCGGAAGCCGTCGCGCCAAGTCTTCCGCACGCCGTGCAAGCAGGCCTTCACGAGGACCAGCCCATCGTTTGAGGCTTCCGGCAGGGTAACCACCGTCGAGACCGACCTCTGCGGCCGGTCGCGGTCGTGCTCCGAAGTGTGGAAGAAGACCGTCACGTGGTTGGTGCCGAGCCCCTCGCGCCTGAGCTTTTCCCCGAGCCGGGTCGCGTGCGCTGCAATCGACTGTTCCATGGTAACGAGGTCCTCGACCCGATTTGAGAAGCTTCGGGTCACCGCGCATCCCTTCCGCGTCGGCGCCATCTCCTCCAAGTCGAGGCAGGCCTCGCCACGAAGCTCGCGCACGAGCCGCTCTCCCACCACGGTAAGGGCCTTGCGGGCGGCCCGGGCGTCGAGATCGCGCACGTCCGCCGCGCTTTCGCAGCCAAGGGCCTGCAGCTTGCGGGCGTTCGCCGGTCCGACGCCCCAGATGTCTTCTGGCGGGATGCGCACCATCCAGTGCTCGTACTGGACCGGGTCGGTCAGGTCGCAGACCCCGCCGAGCTCCGGCACCTTCTTGGCGACGTGGTTGGCGAGCTTGGCCAGCGTCTTGGTCGGGCCGATGCCGACGCAGGTCGGGATGCCCGTCCAGGCCCGCACGGTCTCACGCATGTCCCGGGCGAGCGATACCCGGTCCCGCTCCCGGACGTCGGAGAGGTCGAGAAAGCTCTCGTCGATGGAATAGATCTCGATGCGCGGTGAGAAGCGCCGGTAGACCGTGTTCACCCGGGCCGACATGTCGCCATAGAGGGCGTAGTTCGACGAGTAGACCCTGACGCCTTGGGCGCGGCACATCTGCCGGATCTTGAAGTATGGCTCTCCCATGCGGATGCCGAGGGCCTTTGCCTCCGAAGTGCGAGCGATGGCGCAGGCATCGTTGTTCGAGAGCACGATGACCGGCGCGCGGGCCAGCTTGGCGTCGAAGACGCGCTCGCACGAGCAGTAGAAACTGTTGCCGTCCGAGAGGGCGTACGCCCGGGCGCTCACTCGCTGCGGCGCCTCGGGTTGATCGAGCCTGAGACGACACCCCAGACCTCGACCTCCGCGCCTGGGGAGAGCCGGAACTCGGGAAAGCGTGGATTTGCGAAAGCCAAGTGCACTCGATGTCCCTGGCGGCGCCAGACCTTGAACGAGCGCTCACCGTCGATGTCGACCACGACGATATCGCCATTCCGCGGAGTGAGCGAGCGGTCGACGACGGCGAGGTCCCCATCGAACAAGCGGGCCAGGACCATGCTGTCGCCTGCCACCCGCACCAGGAAGGTGGCGGGGCGGTTCGCGATCAGCAGGCGCTGAAGATCAATTTCCTCTTCGATGAAGTCGTCTGCTGGGCTCGGGAAACCTGCCCGGACAGGTCGAGCCAGGAGGGGCACCGGCATAGGCAGGCCGATAGTGACGCCGCTGGCTTTCATCATCTCGCTCCGCGAACCTGACAGAACAAAATAGGAACATGCGCACCGGGTTCCGTGCAAGCGGCCGCGCTTGCGACATCAGGCGGGTGTGGATTCCTGTGGACAACGGGGATTAGGCCTTGCGACGGCGCCCCATTCCGAGCCGCCTCATCGAAACTGTTCCGGGGAACACCGTTGAGGCTCACAGTCTACACGCTCCTGGCTTTGGGCAGTTCGGGCATGCCGACATTGGCTGCGGGGGATTTCCCCCTTGCGTCTTGCAAGGGATGGAACGGCACGGTCGTCGAGCGCGACGGCATTGACACCGTGCGGGCCACGATGCGCGGCATCGTCACCAAGGCCGACCTGCAGGAGTATTGCGAACGTGACCCCGGTGGGGAGACCAAGCAGTACGGAGGCAAGCTCACGACCACACAATGCGTCGCGAATTATCTACGGAGCGAGGGCCAGGCCATGATGATGGCTGAGGCGAACTGCCGGGCGGGCACAGTCAGCTATCGCTACGGGGATCGTCAGACCGGAAGGGCTCGATTTCCCCAGGGCGCGGATGCTGATACCTCGTGCGCTTCGGGCATGCCGCCCTTGATCGAGCAGTTCAAGATGCTGTGCCCCGCCGCAGCCAAGAGGCTGAAGGTCGAATAGGCAGGGCCTCCCCGGTATCACCGCATCCTGCGGTCTTGTGGTCCGTACCGAACTCTCTGACCTCGTGCTGCCTGTGGGCATCTCAGGTTGGGGGCTTGCCTCGCTTCCAAGGCTAAGCTCTCCTGCACGTCCTGCATTTTTGTCTCCATCGCGACGGGGGCCGGCTCGCCCGGTTGCCCGGGGTGGTGGAGCGGCGGCACGGTCGTGGCGCGAGCCATGATCAGGGCCGGTCGGATAGGGCCGAAAGGTACCTCCGGAGAGGGCAGACCTGTCCTGTTCGACCTGAGACTAGCCGCAACCTTATCTCTCGATGGGACCTGTTGGGCGGCTGGACGAATTTTTCGCGGGCGGGGCGGGGTTGCGCGGGCATCGGAAACTTGCGCGCCGGCCAAAAACGGTAACGTGGGTGGAGGGCGGAGATGATGCGCGACGCGACAAGCAAAAACGTGCCCGCCCGAAGGCGGCGCGAACCGGAGGGCGACGTCTGACGACGTTCCTGGCGGGGATCTCTTTCGCTCTCATCGCGACGGGGGCCGGCTCGCCCGGTTGCCCGGGGTGGTGGAGCTGCGGCACCGTCGTGGCGCGAGCCATGATCAGGGCCGTTCGGATAGGGCCGATTGGTACCTCCGGAGAGGGCAGAGCCTGGTCGGACGGGTATGGGTGGAACAACAGGGCCCCAACACCAGAGGTCGCGTCACATGGCCGGGTCGCCGCTCCTGAAGCAGGTTCGCAGTCGACCGAACCTTGAGCGCGCTTGGCGGAAGATCGAGGAGAACGGCCGGTTCTCCAAGTCGGAGATGGTGAGTTCGGAGATCGAGGCGTTTCGCGAGAAGGCGTCCTCGAAACTTCGGTCGCTGGCCGATCTCCTGCGACGTGGCACGTATCATTTTCCGCCTGCCAGGGCGGTCCCGATCCCGAAAGGCGACAAGCGGGACCGGATGAACATCCGTCCCATCGTAATTGCGACCGTCGAGGCACGCATCGTACAGCGGTCGCTCCTCGGCGTGCTGACGGGCATTCCCGACCTGAAGCCGTACTTCGAGAACCCGAACAGTTTCGGGGGCATCAAGAAGGCGGAGGGAAAGCCCCTCGCGGCCGTCCCCGCCGCAATCCAGGAGGTCCTGACCGCCATCGGCGGCGGTGCGGCCTACGTGTCCTGTGCCGACATAAGTGGCTTCTTCACGAGGATCTCCAAGTCCGCGGTCACGGACATCATCGCCGAAGTCGTGGGGGACCCCGACTTCATGGCGCTGTTCTCGGACGCCGTGAAGGTCGAGCTCAGCAACATGGCCGACCTACGGGAACGCGCGGCCAAGTTCCCCATCCACGATATCGGCGTCGCACAGGGCAACTCCCTCTCACCGCTCCTCGGAAACGTGATCCTCCACCGATTCGATAGGATCATGAACGAAGGTGATTGCCGCTGCATCCGCTACATCGACGACTTCATCGTCCTCGCGCCCACCAAGAGGGCGGCTGCCGCCCGGATGCGCCTCGCATCCCGTCATCTCGCCTCCCTCGGCATGAGGCTTTCGGCAGAGAAGACGCATGCGGAGCCGCAGCGCGTCACCGACGGCTTCGAATTCCTCGGGATCGAGTTGAGGAACGGCTTCATTCGTCCCACGGCCAAGGCACGCAAGAGGCTCATAAAGTCCCTGGAGGAAACGCTCCGGGAGAGCAGTGTGGCCTTCCGAGCGTGCAGGCACGGCTCGCCCCTTCCGAAATCCCAGTCCTTGCTTGCGACCCTGCGACGGGTGGACGGTGCCATCATGGGCTGGGGAAGGCACTACGGGTTCTGCAACGACGAGGCGGCCTTCGCCCACCTCGACGCCGACATCACGAGGATGATCAGGTCCTACATCGGCATCTATTCGGATGAACGCGCCTCCGCCGGTGACGTCGGCCGCCGTTCCCTGCTTGGTATTGAGGCGCTTGCGGACATGCCGCGCGAGCCTTTCATCTGGCCCGCGGCTCGCGAGGCCAAGCGGGCGATCATTGACCTACGCCCGTCGTCGCCCACCGCCGAGGCCCCGGCGCCGGAAGTCGACGTCGCAACGGTGGTGGCCGCTCAGGAGACCAATCAGCCCTTGGAGATCTCGGTAGGGAGCCTGGGCGTGCACGCCTGACGCTGACGCCCACCCGCCGCGCTAGCGATGAGTGGGATGCGGCGCTTTGCGCTCCTCCCGGATCGAGCACGTTCGAGCGGGAAAGCCGGGATCTCGGCCAACCGGCGGTTGTCCAGATGTTTCGGCCATTCGCTTCAGGATCTGCTCCAACCGCACGGGGGCCCAGTCCCAGCAATCGACGCCGACGTCGAGGCTGGTGCGGGTGCCGGGCAGGCTGCCGTGCGAGTGGCCGTAGAGGTGCAGGTCGCCATGCCTTTCGCGCGGCCAGGTCCGGTGGGCGTAGTGGCTGAGCCAGACGGCCTGGGGCTTGGGCATGCCCGGATCCTGGACGAAGACGCGGAGCACGTCGACGACCGGCCCGTCCCAGTCGAGGCGCTCGCCGAGCTCGTCGTGGTTGCCGCGGATCAGGCGGATGCGCCCGTTCAGCCGAGCCCTGATGGAGGCCGCGTAAGCGAGGTCGCACCGGTAGGCGAAGTCGCCGAGGTGCCAGACGATGTCGGTCGGCCTGACGACCGCGTTCCAGGCGGCGACCAGGGTCTCGTCGTGTTCCTCGACGGAGGCGAACGGTCGGGGTCGCTCCATGGTCAGCTTGAGAACCGAGGCGTGCCCGAAGTGGCTGTCGCTGCTGAAGAACGTGTTAGGCATGACGCCTCCGAAATCGGCGGAGGCCGGCCTTTGGCTGCGGCGCTCCGTGGTCAGCGGGAAAGGTGGGGAGTCGCGGCTATCATGGGATCAATGCTTTCGGCTTGGCGGGAGAAGGCATCTGGGAAAGGCCAGGGTCGCCGGCAAGGCCTGTCGGTCGGTTTCGGGCCCGGACGGTCCTTTCGGAGGCTGCCCTCGCGTTTCGGCCGCTTCCGCTTAATCGGCCCCGACATGCTGACCTGATGGTCGCCCGTTTAGCGTCTCCCGTGGACTTGACGCGGACATTTGAGAGCTTGGGCTTTAAGTCAGAACAGGATCACGCCGTAGGCGTGGGGGTGACGTTCGATTTTATGCATAGCTGTCCATAAGCAGACCATCTGAAATCGACCCAACTTTGCCGTACCAGCCATCACGCGACATCTCGAAGAGCGGACGTCGAGCAGATTGTCAGTAGAAGTATCCTACCGGATCCATCCCGCCTTGATCGTGGATGCGACCTCGTCGACGAAGACGCGCGTCTTCGCCGGCACCATGCGCCCGGGGGGCATGATCGCGTACACGCCGCCGTCCTCTCGCCCGCCCCACCCCGGCAGGACCTCCGCCAGCCTGCCGTCGCGCAGGGCCGGTCCGGCCAGCCAATCGGCCGTGAAGGTGATCCCGGCACCCGCGATGGCCGCAGCGAGCAGGACCTCGGAATGGTCAGCCACGAGCGAACAGGTTGGACGGACCGTATGGCGCTTGCCGCCCTTCGTCAGGGGCCAATCCGGCCATGCCGCGTAGCCCGTGAACCCGAGGCAGGCATGCGAGCCCAGGTCGGCGGGCGTCTGTGGCGAGCCACGGGTCGAAAGGTAATCAGGGGAGGCGACGAGGAGGGTCCGGTAACTCGCGATCTTGCGGGTGGTCAGGCTGCTGTCCCGGGGCTTGCCCGCTGCCACCCGGATCGACACGTCGACGCCTTCGGCCACGAGGTCGACGAAGCGGTCGGTGAAGCGCAGGTCGAGGCGGATCTGCGGGTGGCGCGCCAGGAAGTCTGGCAGCATCGGCGAGACCCACTGGCGTCCGAAGGTCAGGGGTAGCGAAACCCGCACGAGGCCCTGCGGGCGCGCAGCGAAGTCGCTGGCCTCCCGGCTCGCGCTCGCAAGCTCCTCCAGGAGGGCCTGCACCCGCCGGTGGTAGATCGCCCCGTCCTCGGTCAGGGACACGCGCCGCGTCGTGCGCGATAGCAGGCGGACGCCGAGGCGCTGCTCCAGCTGGCTCACCCGGCGCGAGAGCACGGAGGCGTCGCGTTCGAGCACCTTCGCCGCTTCGGCGAAGCTTTCCGCCTCCGCCACCGCGACGAAGGCGGTAAGGTCCTCGACGCTGGCCTGTTCCGAGAATTCCTGCATGAGCTGCACGAGTGAAATGCTGAGCGGGAGGATTAATCCGGTCTGCCGCAGGGCGTACATCGTGTCCATCGGAAATGCGAGGAGACAGTAGCCATGAAGACCTTTCTCAGCATCGGCGCCGGCCCGGGCATGGGCTACGAGACCGCGGAGCGCTTCGCCCGCGAAGGCTTCCAGGTCGTCCTGAGCGCCCGCAACGAGGGCAAGACCCGGGAACTCGCCGAGAAGCTTAAGGCCAAGGGCCACAAGGCGGAAGTCCGCACCGTCGATGCCGGCGACCCGGCCAGCGTCGCCAAGCTCGTCGAGGGCGTCGAGAGCGAGTTCGGCGGCATCGACGTGCTGCACTTCAACGCCGCCTCGATGCGTAACCAGACCCTGGCCGACCAGCCGCGCGACAGCTTCAACACCGACCTTACCGTCAACATCGGCGGCGCCGCCGTCGCTGCCCAGGCCGCCGCCCCCAAGATGCTCCAGCGCGGGTCTGGCTCGGTCCTGTTCACCGGCGGCGGCTTCGGCCTGCAGCCGCACCCCGAGTACCTCTCGCTCAGCATCGGCAAGGCCGGCATCCGCGCCCTGGCGCAGGGCATCTTCGAGCCATTCAAGGAGAAGGGCGTGCACGTCGCCACCGTCACGGTCGCCGGCTTCGTGAACACCACTGAGGACGCCGCCGCGGTCGCCTAGCACTTCTGGCGGCTCCACAGCCAGCCGGCCGGCTCCTGGGAAGTCGAGACTATGTACACCCCGAAGGGCTGAGCCATCTCAGGGGTGACCGACGACGAGCAAGTCGATCCTAGGAACGGGAGAACGCCGATGACGACGCAGACGCTGAAAGGCCAACGCTTCCTTGTCGTAGGCGGGAGTTCAGGGATCGGCTTGGCCATCGCGGCGGCGGCTCTCGCGGCCGGCGCCGCGGTCACAGTGGCGTCCCGGTCCCGGGATAAGCTCGACGCCGCTCTCGGCACGCTCGGTGCTGGTGCCGACGCCGTCGTGCTGGACACCAGTGACGTCGAGGGCATTGAGCGCTTCTTTGCCGACCAAGCCCCCTGGGACCACATCGCCGTCTCGGCGGCGGAGACGGCGCGGGGCCCCGTCCGTCAGTTGGACCTGAAGGCCGCCCAGGGGGCCATGGAGAGCAAGTTCTGGGGGGCCTACCGGATCGCCCGGACCATGCGCATCAGGGAGGGCGGCACGCTGACCCTTGTCTCCGGGTTCATGAGCGAGCGGCCCCAGGCCGCCGCCCCGCTCCAGGGTGCGATCAACGCGGCCCTGGAAAGCCTCGCCCGCGGCCTGGCGCTCGAACTGGCGCCGACCCGGGTCAACACCGTCTCGCCCGGCCTGATCGAGACTCCGCTGTGGTCGCGCATGCCGGAGAAGGACCGGGCGGCGATGTACGCCGGCGCCGCGGAGGCGGTTGCCGGCGCGGCGGGTGGGTCAGGCCGAGGACATCGCCAACGCTGTGATGTTCCTCGCCACCACGCCCTTCGCGACGGGGTCGAACGTTCGCGTCGACGGCGGCGGCACCATCGCCTGAGAAGACGGTGGCCCTGAGGCCCAACCCCGCGACAGGAGCGACCCGCATGAGCCGGAACCGCCGCCTCCACCTCGGCGCCTTCATGCGCCCCGTGGGCATCCACGGCCTGGTGGCGCTATCCCGGGGCCTACCCGGACGCCAACTTCAACTTCGAGCACCTGGCGCATTTCGCAAAGCGGCGAGGTCGGCGAAGTTCGACGCCTTCTTTATGGCCGACCATCTCGCGGTCATGAACATGCCGATGGAGGCGCTGCGCCGCTCGGCCACCGTCACGTCATTCGACCCGCTGACCCTGTTGCCGGCGCTCGCGGTGCTGACCGAGCGCATCGGCCTGATCGCCACCGCCTCGACCACCTACAACGAGCCCTACCACGTCGCCCGCAAGTTCGCCTCGCTCGACCACATCTCCAAGGGCCGGGCCGGCTGGAACCTCGTCACCTCGCACAACCCCGACGAGGCCCTGAACTTCGGGCGCGACGAGCACGTCGGGCACGCCACCCGCTACGCCCGCGCCCGCGAATTCTTCGATGTGGTCACGGGCCTGTGGGATTCCTGGGCCGACGATGCCTTCACCATGGACCCGGAGAGCGGGTTGTTCTTCGATCCGGCCAAGATGCGCGTCCTCGACCACAAGGGTGAGCACCTGAAGGTGAAAGGCCCGCTCAACGTGGCGCGGCCCGTCCAGGGTTGGCCGCTGATCGTTCAGGCGGGCGCCTCGGAGGCCGGCAAGCAGATCGCCGCCGAGACCGCCGAGATGGTGTTCGGGTCGAGCTCCACCCTGGGGGCCGCTCAAGCCTACTACGCCGACGTGAAGGGCCGCATGCGGGCCGTGGGTCGCGACCCCGACCACCTCAAGATCCTCCCGGCCTGCGTGGTGGTCCTGGGCGAGACGGAGGCCGAGGCCAAGGCGAAGCGCGAGCGGCTGGACGACCTCGTCCACACCGACAGCGGGCTCGCCAACCTCTCGGTCCGCCTCGGCGTCGACGCCTCAGGCTTCGACCTCGACGCGCCCCTTCCGGACCTGCCCGAGACGAACTCAAGCAAGAGCAACCAGGCGCAGATCGTCGAGTACGCCCGCGCCACCGGCGCGACTGTCCGCGAACTCGCCCGCAAGGTCGGCGGCTACGGCGGCCTGCACATGGTCGGCGCGCCCGCCCAGGTCGCGGACCAGATGCAGGAATGGCTTGAGACACGGGGCTGCGACGGCTTCAACCTGATGTTCCACACCGTGCCCGGGGGCCTCGACGACGTGGTCGACGGCCTGGTGCCCGAGCTCCAGCGCCGGAACCTGTTCCGCACCGAGTACGAGGGCACGACCCTGCGCGAACACCTCGGCATCCCGCGCCCGGCCAATCGCTTCTTCCCGCTGGGCTGAGGGATCGGGATTTCCGTCCCGGCGGAAAGCCTGCGAACCGCCGCGGGCGCGCTCGATAGCCGGAACGTCGACGAGATGGCGGCCTTGCTCGCTGTCGCCCGTGAAGGCTCGTTCGTCGGTGCCGGCCGCTCGTTGCAGCGGCACGCGACCATTGTGTCGAAGCGGATCGCCACCCTGGAGCAGCGCCTGGGCGTCCGCCTCCTCGAACGCACCACCCGCCGGGTGAGGCTGACCGAGGCGGGCGCGCGCCTGACCGAGCGCCTGAGTACGGCGGGCCGCCCGATCCAAGAGGCGGAGCAGGAAGCCTCCGCAGGGGCCTCCGAGGTGCGTGGTAAGCTTAGGCTGGCCTTCCCGGGCTCGATGGGCAGGCAATGGCTGGCGCCGCTGCTGCCGTCGTTCCTGCAACGCCATCCCGCCGTCGAGGTCGAGGCGTTCTTCGGCGAGCGCTACGTGGACCTCGTCGCGGAGGGCTTCGACGCCGCCGTCAGGGTAGGCGTGCTGAGCGACAGCCGGCTGATCGCGCGGCGCCTCGGCGAGCTCCGCCGGGTCCTGGGCGCCTCCCCCGACTACGTCCGCCGACATGGGATGCCGGCCACCCCTGCGGACCTCGTGCACTACAACTGCTTGCACCTGACGCTGCTTGCCTCATACCCGGGATGGCGCCTCTCGAACGGCGACCAGCGCGAGACGGTGATCGCGCGCGGCAAGCTGACCTCGGACTACAGCGGCGCCCTCGTGGAGGCGGCCAAAGCTGGCATCGGCATCCTCGGCGCCGGGGAATGGCTCATGGCCCGGGCGTTCGCCGCCGGCACGCTGGTGCCGGTCCTGCCGGACTGGACGCTCGACACGGACGGCGGCGTCTACCTCGTGCGTCCGTCCGTGGAGTTCGCCCCGGCACGGACGGAGGCGTTCGTCTCCTGGGTCGGGGAGCAATTTGAACACGGCGCCCCCTGGCATCGGGCCGAGGGGAGCCCCGACCCGTGACGATCAAGCACCGCGAGCTCGCCGGAATCGACCTCAACCTCCTGGTCGCCCTGGACGCCCTGCTGACCGAGCGCAGCGTCACCCGCGCGGCGACGCACCTCGGCGTCGGCCAATCGGCCATGAGCAGCACCCTGGGGCGCCTTCGGAAGCTTATGGGCGACGAGTTGCTGACGCGCGTTCCCGAGGGGATGCGCCTGACCCCGCGTAGCATGGCGCTGATCGAACCAGTCCGGTCAGCCGTCCGGCAGTTCCAGGGCATCGTCCTGCAGGAAGACAGCTTCGATCCTGCCACGGTCGAGCGCGCCTTCACCATCGCCGTCCCGGGCAGCGTCGAGGCGCACCTCATCCCGCGGCTGCTGGCCTTCCTGGGACGCGAGGCGCCGGGCGTCCGCTTGACCCTGCGCGCCCTTGATTACGCCACCGTGCAGAACGAGCTCGATGCCGACCAGATCGACCTCGGCATCGGGATCATCACTGAGGGGCAGGCCCACCACAAGCTCAGGTCGCTCTACCAGTTCGGCTACCTGTGCCTGTTCAACCCGGAACTGCTCGGGGTCGCGGCGCCGCTGTCGCTCGACGACTACCTGCGCTACCCGCACATCATGACCAGCATGACCGGCTCCGACCACGGCGTGGTCGACGTCGCCCTGGCGGCCATCGGAAAGCGGCGCAGGCTTGCAGCGACTACGCCCCGGTTCACGACGGTGGCGTTCCACGTCCTGGCCGCCCCGGTCATCACCACAATGGTCGACGAGCTCGCCCTCGGCTTCGCCGCGCAGCTCGGGCTCGCCACGAGCCCGGTGCCGGTGCCGCTGGACGAGTTCACCATCTCGATGGTCTGGCATTCGTCCTACGACCAAAACCCCGCGCACCGGTGGATGCGCGAGGTCCTGGTTCGTCTCGGTCGCGAGGCTGGGAAGGAGCGTCCCGGCCTCGCCCTATGATGCCGCGGCGGCCCCGCGTCGCCCTCAAGGGAGCCGACCCTGACGGTCACTGCCTCGGCCTCGGCGACAACCGGGGCGCCGGGGACCCAGCGGACCGTACCGGCAGTGGCGAGGCCACCCTGGCGGATGACGTCCCTGGCGCTGGTTGCGATGCTGGGGTTGCTATAGGCGACGGAGATCACGCCGGGTGCCGTGAAGGTGGCTACAGGGGCAGCTTGGTTCGATGAGCCTAGCCACCGGGTCGCCCCGGCGACCTTGAAGCCGCCCTGGCGGACGACGTCCCGCGTCGTCGACGCAATCCTTGGATTGCCATAGGCGACGGAGATGACCGCCGGGGCGGCGAAGGCGGCGACGGGAGCCGTCGTTTCCGAGACGCCCAGCCACCGCACGGCACCGGCGACCTTGAAGCCGCCTTGGCGGGCAACGTCCCGGGCGCTCGTCGCGATGCTGGGATCGCCATAGGCAACGGAGATCACCGCGGGCACGGTCGCGCCCTGGCGGGCGGTCTGGACGGAGGCCGTCTCCGATGCGCCGGCCGGGGCGAGCGCCGTGAGGGAAAGGGCGACGACGGCGGCGAAAGTATTCGTAAGGTTGGACATCGTTCGATCCTCAATTGGGCGGCGGGTGTCCCGTCGTCTTGTGAGGAGAAGATGCGCCTCGAGACTCTATTAAGCAAACAACTGTAGTTGATAGTCGCCATTGATCACGTCAATGCGATGCCGGATCGGCGGTCGGGAGTCTAGCCGGCTGCCACGCGCATGAAAGGCTTCCGCGGCCGGACGTCCCGCTGAACGGCGCCGAGTAGTGGGTATCCCAGATGCCCCGCTTGCGAATGAGTTGGTTCGGCTCAGATTGAGGGGTGCCGGTCGAAGGCGGGTCAACTGGTGCATCGGTCCCGATTACCGCTGACGAGGGATAGGGAATGCCGAACGGATATTGGATCGCGCGCATCGCCGTCACGGACCCGGAGCGCTACGGGGCGTATGCGCGCGCTCCCCGAGGTGGTCGAGCGCTTCGGTGGGCGGTTTCTCGCGGCCGGTGAGCCGCCTGGACGCGGTCGAGGGCGATGCGAAGGCGCGCAACGTGGTGATCGTCTTCGATGACTACGATACGGCGCGCGCCTGCTGGTTCTCGCCCGACTACGCCGAGGTGGCGCGTTTGCGCCTGGGCGCGGCGGACGTCGATGTCGTCATCGTCGAGGGTGTCGGCTCCTAGCGTGCCAGCACCAGCGTTCATCGATTTTTGTCCGGGCCAGACATTCAGCCTGGGATCAGCGCGTTGGCTGGCAGTCCACAGGCTGGACGGTCGGCTCCGTCATTGCGAAGTAGGTGGGTTCTCCAGGCTTTCAGGGCTTTAGCAGGATGGTCCCCGCCGACGCGCCCCCTCCAGGGCGGTGTGCGCGGCCACGACGTCCGCAAGGGGATACGTATTCCAGACCGCGGGCTTGATGATGCCGTCCGCCACGGCCGAGAACACGTCGGCCGCCCGTTCCCGGTACTCGGCGACGTCGGTCGCGTGGGAGGCGAGCGAGGGTCGGGTCAGGAACAGCGAGCTCTTCGCCAGCGTCGAGACCTCGACCGGGGGCGGAGCACCCGTCGAGGCGCCGTAGGAGACCATCAGCCCCCGAGGACGAAGGCTGTCCAACGAGGCCTGGAAGGTCTCGCGCCCGACGCCGTCGTAGACCACGTGGGCCTTCCCGCCGTCGGTCAGCCTGGCGACCTCGGCCGGCAGGTCGCAGGCCCCCCAGACGAGCACGCCGTCGCAACCGTAGCCGCGTGCCCGCTCGACGCTGGCCTCCTTCGAGACGACGCCGATCACGGTCGCGCCGAAGTGCTTGGCCCAAGGGGCGAGGAGTTGGCCGACTCCGCCGGCGACGCCGTAGAGCAGGATGACGGTGCCCGGACCCACCGGATAGGTCGTCTTCAGGAGATACTGCGCTGTGATCCCCTTGAAGAGTATGGCTGCCGCGTCGTCGAAGCTGAGCCCTTCCGGGATCGGGACGAGGCGTTCGGCGGGGTAGGAGCGTCCCGACGCGTAGCTGCCCGGTCCCCCAAGTATGTAGGCGACCCGGTCTCCGACGGAGACGTTGGTGACCGACGCCCCGACCGCCTTCACGACGCCCGCCGCCTCAAGTCCGAGGCCGCCCGGGACCGGGATCGGCGCGAGCCCCTTCCGCTGCATCACGTCGAGGTAGTTGACCCCGATGGCCCGCTGCTCGACCCAGGCATCGCCCGGACCGGGTGTGCCCTGCTCGACCTCTTCGAGCGTCAACACCTCGGGACCACCGGTTCGCGCGAGCCGTACGACGGATGCCATCTTGCGTCTCCTGACCATCACGTCGTGCGTCGACGTATCGACAACACATCACGCCCGCCTTCCTGCAGCACAATCCGCCTTCCATGCAGGACAATGCTGCATCCAAAGCAGCAATGCATGAGCGGGCACGAACATCCGGCGGTGCAGAGCAATCAAGTCTCGGATAGGCGGCAAACGCGCGAGTCTACAATTGCCGATTGATGCGAATTTCGCACGAGTGAAATGCGGCTTACCCCGATTTATCACCAAACCCGCTTCACCTACTCATTGTGGCATCCGGGAAGACGGCTGCATCCAGCCCGCAGGCCGCAGGCCGTGGACTCGACGCAACCGCGGAATCGAATGGGCCCAGGGCGGGCTCGCGCGAGGGCCACATGACGATCAGCATCAAGGTCAACGGGCAAGCCGCGAGCATCCAGGCCGAGCCCGACACGCCGCTCCTCTGGGTCCTCCGGGACGAGCTCAAGCTCACGGGGACCAAGTTCGGTTGCGGCGTCGCGCAGTGCGGCGCCTGCACCGTGTTCGTGGATGGGGAACCCCGCCGGTCCTGCGTGACGCCCGTCTCGACCATCGAAGGGGCGGAAGTCCTGACCATCGAGAGCGTCAGCGACAAGGTCGCGAAGGCCGTGCAGGCCGCGTGGATCGCCATCGACGTGCCGCAGTGCGGATACTGCCAGTCGGGCCAGATCATGTCGGCGGTGGCGCTCCTCACCGAGATCCCGAAGCCGACCGACCGTCACATCGACCTCGCGATGGCGGGGAACATCTGCCGGTGCTGCACCTACCACCGCATCCGCTCCGCCATCCACGACGCCTCGAAGAGCCTGGAGGGCTGAGCCATGGCCATCGCCGTCAACACCTCCCGCCGCTCGTTCGTCTCCGGCGCCATCGCGACGCTGACCATCGGCGTCCACCTGCCGACCGCCGCCAGGGCGGCCCGCCTCCATGACGTGCCGCGCGACGCACTGCCGGCCGCCGGGACGGGGTTCGAGCCGAACGCCTTCGTCAGGATCGGCGCGGACAACACCATCACGGTGGTCTGCAAGCACATCGAGTTCGGCCAGGGCCCCTATACCGGTGTCGGGACCATCGTGGCCGACGAGATGGACGCGGACTGGTCGCAGATCCGCGTCGTGTCGGCTCCGGCCGACGTGAAGCGCTATGCGAACCTCTATTATAAGACGATCCAGGGCACCGGCGGCTCGACCGCCATGAACAACTCCTGGGACCAGCTCCGTGCCGCCGGTGCCGAGGCGCGCGCCCGTCTCGTGGCTGCCGCCGCGTCGCAGTGGAACGTTGGCGCCGGCGAGATCACCGTCGAGAAGGGCGTGCTCCGGCACGCGTCCGGCAAGTCGGGGGTGTACGGCGAGTTCGTCGAGGCGGCCCAAGACATCGCCCCGGTCGCGGCCACGCCGAAGGACCCCAAGGACTGGAAGCTGATCGGCTGCCACGTCGGCAAGGTCGACACCGTCTCGAAGACCAACGGAACGGCGCGCTACACGATGGACGTGCAGCTGCCGGACATGCTGACCTGCGTCATCGTTCGGTCGCCGCGGTTCGGCGGCAAGGTGAATTCCTTCGACGGTGCTCCGGCGCTGGCCGTTCGCGGCGTCCGCGAGGTGTTCATCGTCCCGCAGGGCGTCGCGGTGCTCGCCGAGGGGTACTGGCAGGCGCGAAAGGGCGCGAACGCGCTGCGGGTCGAATGGGACGATGCCGCCGCCGAGATGCGCGGCAGCGCCGCCATGATCGAGACCTTCAAGGCCTTGGCCGACGGCCCGGGCGCGGTCGCGAGGACCGAGGGCGACGCCGACGCCGGGCTCGACAAGGCGTCGAAGGTCATCGAGGCGACCTTCACCTTCCCCTACCTCGCGCATGCCCCGCTGGAACCGAACGACTGCGTCATCCGCCGGACGGACGACGGCGGCGCGGAGCTGATCTTCGGTTGCCAGATGCCGACCGTGGACTAGGCGGTCGCGGCCAAGGTGCTCGGCCTGCAGCCGGAGCAGGTCAAGATCGACACGCTCATCGCAGGGGGAAGCTTCGGACGCCGCGCCACGCCGGACGGGGACATGGCGGTCGAGGCCGCGGAGGTCATGAAGGCCGCTAGGCACAAGGGACCGATCAAGGTGATCTGGTCGCGCGAGGACGACGTGAAGGGCGGTCGCTACCGTCCCGTCATGGTCCACAGGCTGAAGGGCGGCGTCGACGGGCCTGGCAACATCGTCGCTTGGCGGCAGGTCATCGCGGGCCAGTCCTTCATCAAGGGATCGCCGTTCGAGCCGTCCCTCATGAAGGACGGCGTGGACCCGCTGATGGTCGAGGGCGCCTCGACGCTGCCCTACACGATCCCGAATCTGCAGGTTTCGGCGCACATCTCGCCGGTCAACGTGCCGACGCTCTGGTGGCGCTCCGTCGGGGCGAACCACACGGCCTTCGCCACCGAGGTGTTCCTCGACGAGTTGGCCGCGCTTTCCGGCACCGACCCGTTGGAGATCCGCCGCAAGCTCCTGACGAAGGCGCCGCGGCATCTCGGGGCGCTCAACCTTGCCGCCGAGAAGGCGGGATGGGGCTCCCCCTGCCGGCGGGCAAGGCGCGCGGCATCGCCGTGCACGAGAACTTCGGCAGCTTCGTCGCCCACGTGGTCGAGGTCTCAATGGGCGACGACGGACTGCCCAAGGTCGAGCGGGTCGTGGTGGCGGTCGATTGCGGCATCGCCATCAACCCCGACATCGTCCGGGCGCAGATGGAGGGCGGCGCGGGCTACGGCCTGTCGGCCTGCCTCTACGGAGCGGTCGACCTCGACGACGGCGTCGTCCGGCAATCGAACTTCCACGATTACCGGGTGCTGCGCATCAACGAGATGCCGAGGGTCGAGGTGCACATCGTGCTCAGCGACGTGAAGCCGACCGGCGTCGGCGAGCCGGGCGTGCCGCCCATCGCCCCGGCGGTGGCCAATGCCTGGGCCTCGCTGACGGGCCGGCGGGTCCGGGACCTGCCGTTCTCCCGCGCCCTCACGAACGCTTGAGGCCAACCCCATGAACCTCTTTTTCAAGGCGGCGGCCGTCGCGCTGCCGACCCTCGCGACGGGCATCGTCCTCGCCGCCAGCACCTCCCAGGATGCCGGCTCGCTCAGGCCGGCGGCGGCCTTCGCCTCGATAACCGATCCGCACCAGCGGTCGCTTGCCCTGTTCTAGGAGGCCGGGAAGGTCATCCAGCATCCCCGCTGCGTGAACTGCCACCCGGCGACGGAACGGCCCCTCCAGGGCGAGACCTCGCATCCCCACCAACCGCTCGTCGTTAGGGGCACAGACGGCCTGGGCGCCGTCGGGATGCGCTGCGGCACCTGCCACGGTAAGGAGAACCTCGACGAGGCACGCCTGCCCGGCCATCCCCAGTGGCACCTCGCCCCTGCCGAGATGGCCTGGGAGGGCAAGCGGCTCGGCGAGATCTGCGAGCAGATTAAGGATGCGGGACGCAACGGCGGCAAGACCCTGGACGAGATCGTCGACCACATGGCCCACGACGATCTGGTGGGATGGGGGTGGCGGCCCGACAAGGGACGCAAGCTCGTTCCCGGGACCCAGGCCGGCTTCGGCGACCTCATCAAGGCCTGGGCGGAGAGCGGTGCTGTCTACCCTGCGACTTGAAAGGCTCGACGGTCGTCAACGAGTGACCAGGGTGAGTCATGCGTCTCGGCGACCGTCCGGAAATTGGGTTTGCCTCTCGAAAGAAGCCATTCCGCTTCCCACCTAACCCGATCCTAAAACGAACTTGCGTATCCCGACCTACGTCGGACGCTGGTTTAATGGGGCACAACATGCTGATGTCATGGCCGCCGTTTTCAGGGCCGCTTCGCCTTTCGAGCGGACAATCGAAGCCGTAGGACGGAAGGTCCGCAACGGACTACTTTTGGACGAGGCCCTGGGCCGCAACAAAGGCCTGCTTCTTCGTTTTGAACGCCGGAAGCGGGCGGGCCGCTTTCGGCCATCTGCCGCCACGCATCGGCCGTCCGAACGTCTCAGTCGGGTAGGCTTCCGCCGGTCTGCTTCCGGGCGGCGATGAAAGATAGCGGACGTCGTCTCCGCGCGCCGTACGACCACGACCACGACCAAAAGACACGAGCACTCGACGCCCGTTCAAGGTGGGGCAGGATCAGGCCAGCCATCCTTCCTCAGGCGTTATTGTGCGTCCAGGGCCGCATCGTTTCTGGGCCGATGATGTCGAGCGGCGGTTTGAAGCCGCCTGCCGCGCCCCGCATCGCCTCGGCATGACGGCGGAAACCGCTGCGGTTGCGGTAATCGCGTCGGACCTTCTCTGACGGAGCGAGGGGGCTTCCGAGAGGCTCCGCGCACAGATTACGTCGACTGCTGTAACACCGGCCAATGCCACAAGGGCGAGCAGCACGCTGTCCTTGCGCGAGTTATCGCCCTCAAGCCCAGGCAGCACCGTGGCGATATCGAGTGCGTCTCCGACCACGCGTGCGGAGATCCACGGGGTCGGATCGCTCGCACTCAAGATCCCGACCCCCTGCAGGAGTTCGCGCACGCCGTAGGCTCGGATGACTGGGGCCGAGCGCGGCATTCCAAGCCATCGAGCGATGGCGTCCCCGCACGCCAATTCGGTCACCCCGAGGCCGATCGAGAACCAGCCCAAGCCTCGGGCAAGTTCCCGAGTTGCGGGATCTGGCCTGCGGCGCGGATCGGAAACAAGGTACTTTGGCAACTCAGAGCGATCGGGAGCGCCGCTCCGGTGGCGTTGTGACATGGCCTCTGACATGTTGTCTTCCTCGCTGCACCAGGGAGGGCGAAGGGAGCAGGCCCGTCGCAGCGCGACGGGCCGCGGAACCACTCAAGGTCTGAGCACCACCTTAATGCAGTTGTCCTTCTTGTCGCGGAAGGTCTTGTACATCTCGGGCCCTTGTTCGAGCTTAGCCCGATGGGTGATGACGAAGGAGGGGTCGATCTGCCCATCGTCGATGCGCTTGACGAGGTCGTCGGTCCACCGGTTCACGTGGGTCTGACCCGTGCGGATGGTGAGACCCTTATTCATGAGGGCTCCCATCGGCACCTTGTCGATGAGCCCACCATAGACGCCTGGGATCGAGAGGATGCCGGCGGGACGGCAGACATAGATCATCTCGCGCAGCACTGCGGCGCGGTCGCTCTCCAGCATCACGGCCTGCTTCAGGCGGTCGTAAGCATGTTCGAGAGCGCGCGGGGAATGAGCCTCCATGCCGACGGCATCGATACACTTCTCCGGACCCTTGCCGCCCGTGAGTTCGTTCAGACGCTCGACCGTGCTTTCCTGGCTGTTGTCGATGGTGATCGCACCACCCGCGCGCGCCATCTCCAGACGTTCAGGCACGCTGTCGATGCAGACCACCTCTTTGGCGCCAAGCAGGAGGGCGGAGCGGAGCGTCATCTGGCCAACGGGACCAGCGCCCCAGATCGCGACCGTATCAGTCTGCTGGATATCGGCCTGTACGGCCGCCTGCCAGCCGGTCGGGAAGATGTCGCCGAGGAACAGTACCTGCTCGTCGCTCAGGTTCTCGGGCACCTTGATGTGCGTCTTATCGGCAAACGGCACGCGGACGTACTCGGCCTGCCCGCCCTGGTAGCCGCCGGTCAGGTGGGTGTACCCGAACAGTCCTGCGGTCGTGTGCCCGAAGGCTTTGTCGGCGATATCCTTGTTGCGGTTCGAGCGTTCGCAGACGGAGAAGAAGCCGCGCTTACACTGATCGCACTCGCCACAGATGATCGTGAACGGCACGACGATGCGCTCCCCTTTCTTGAGCGTGCCATTGACGCCTTTGCCGGTCTCCACGACCTCGCCCATGAACTCGTGGCCCATGACGTCGCCCTTTTCCATACCGGGCATGAAGTGGTCATAGAGGTGCAGATCCGAGCCGCAGATCGCGCAGGCGGTGACCTTGATGATTGCGTCGCGATCATCCTCGATTTTGGGGTCCGGGACCGTGTCGCAACGAATGTCCTCAGTGCCATGCCAAACCAGCGCCCTCATGGAACCTCTCCTGATTTGTATGAAGTTTTCATCCCCCAAACTTAGGTCTAATTGTCCGAAATTGGCTACGGCCTAAAATGTTTCATGCCGTGATTGCAAAAAACGCGATTGCCATTACACCCGCATCGCTGTGTCACCTTGGCCACGATGCATTACGGCGACGGATTTGAAGCGTTCCGCGAATTGCGAACGACCAAGTTTGGCAAAACCATTTGGTGGATAAGATCGGTAGCCGCCGAGCTAATATGGTGCTGTGAACGGATACGCGCTGTCGGACCGGGCAAGCGCGGACGACGTCTGCTTCGGCGCATGCTCGGACCACAAGCAGCGCCCGCCGCAGGCCGGAAGCTCAGCGTTCGCTTCGGGACGAAAGGCCAAGGTCCGGTTGCCACCCGAGCCGGAGTTGCCGGAAATTTGACGAACGGCCGCTTTTTAGAAGCGCCGATGATTGTCCGGGTGGCCGGGTTGGGTCGATAGGCGTCCGTCCGCGTTTCCGAGCGACAGACTCGAAGCGGCTGTTCCGCTCTCGGCCAGATCACGCCATGCTGGCTGAACAAGGGGCGCAAAACCAGCCTTTCGGTTCAGCTGCCCATCCCAGTCATTTGCGCGGCTTCGGAAGCATATAAAGAGCGGACATAGAGCGTGGCATTTGACACACTGACCCATTCTCAGAAGGGCGGCTTAAGTAACGCCGTTTTGACGTACGCTATCTTGGCTAGCAGGGGCGCCGGCCGAAGATGATCCAGTCACCGGGATTCCGCCCGTCATCACGTCGCTGTACGAGGTAAACGGACAACATTGGCCGGCAGCGCAGGAGCGGCGGCAGCCGAAACACTCCTCTCAACGGCGAGCAACAGCGCTGCCGGCTGATAGGGCTTCGAGATCAGCGGAAAACCTGCTTTGATCGATCGAGCAGCTTGATCGCTGTAGCCGGTGGCCAACAGCACCGGCAGCGTGGGCCAGCGTTCGCGCACGCGCTGAGCTAGGTCGAACCCGTTCATCTCTCCTGGCATCACGAGGTCCGACAGGATCACGTCGAACGAATGCCCTGTGTCCAACACGTACAGCGCCTCCGACGCACTGGCGCTACTCACGGCCGTGTGGCCTCGGTCGACCAGTATCGAGGCCGCAACCTTCGCTACCTGATCGTTG
This sequence comes from Methylobacterium phyllosphaerae, assembly GCA_050632685.1. GTDB lineage: Bacteria > Pseudomonadota > Alphaproteobacteria > Rhizobiales > Beijerinckiaceae > Methylobacterium > Methylobacterium phyllosphaerae_A. Next base: position 2,078,977 of record JBOEFT010000001.1, on the reverse strand, counting down.
TCCTCGACGACGAGAACACGAAGTGGGCGCTCAGGCTTGACCGGATCATGGCTCGTCGTTGGCGTCTCCGCAACTTGTCCCCGTGTGCGCGGCAGCGAGATCGTGAAGGTCGTGCCGCGGCCGACTTCGCTCGTGATCCGCACTGAGCCGTGCGACTGCTGCGCGAAGGCGTAGACCTGCGGCAGCCCCAGTCCCGTACCCTTGCCCACCGCCTTCGTGGTGAAGAAGGGCTCGAAGGCGCGGGCAACCACCTCGGATGGCATGCCGGATCCGGTGTCACTGACCGCAATCGCGACACTCTGTTCGATGGCACTGCCATGCGCAGTGACGTTCTCCGTCCTGACCCGGAACTGGCCACCTTTCGGCATGGCATAACGCGCGTTCACTGAAAGGTTAATCAGCGCAATCTGAAGCTGATCGGGATCGACCTTCACGGGCCAGAGCCCTCCCGTGAGATCGAACACCACCTGGATGTCTCCCCGCAGTGACTGCTTGAGCATGTCGTCCATGCCGAGGATCAGCGGGTTCAAGTCCAGAACCTCGGGCTGGTGCAGGTGCCGACGCCCGAAGGCGAGCAACCGCTGGGTCAGCTTGCGGCCCTGCTCCACCGCTTGGACCGCATTGTTAATCAGGCGCTCGCGACGGTGCTCCGGCGTACGGCGGAGGAGATCGAGGTTGCCGAGGACGACGGTCAGGATGTTATTGAAGTCGTGCGCGATGCCGGAACTCAAGCCACCGAGTGCCTCCATCTTCTGTGCCTGGAACAGGGAGGCGCGCGCCTGTTCCAGCGCCGCCTGCGTGCTCTGCCGCTCGGTGATGTCGCGAGTGACCTTGGCAAAGCCGATAAGCTGACCGGTGTCTTCGCTGATCGCATCGATGACCACGCTCGCCCAGAAGCGGGTGCCGTCCTTGCGCATCCGCCAGCCCTCGGCCTCGAACCGGCCTTCTTGTCTGGCTGTCTCCAGGGCCCTGACGGGCACGCCCGCCGCTCGGTCCTCGTCAGTGTAGAAGCGGGAGAAGTGCTGCCCAACGATCTCGGCCTCGGTGTAGCCCTTTATCCGAGCCGCACCCGAGTTCCAGTTCGTCACCACGCCGTCCGGGTTGAGCATGAAGATGGCATAGTCGGTGAGCCCCTTGCACGAGCAGCCGGAAGCGCTCCTCACTCTGGCGGAGCGCCTCACGATCAGCCTTCTGCGCGCTGATGTCCCACGTGATCTTGGCGAAGCCGATGAGCGTACCGGACGGGTCACGAATGGGATCAATAATGACGTGCGCCCACATGGGGGTGCCGTCCTTACGCACGCGCCAGCCTTCCTGCTCGAAGCGGCCCTCATTGGCTGCGGTCGCAAGCGCCCGGTGCGGCAAGAAGGTCTGTTGGTCCTCCTCGGTGAAAAGCGGGAGAAGTGCTGACCGACGATCTCGGCCTCAGTGTAGCCCTTGAAGCGCTCGGCCCCTGGGTTCCAGCTCCTTATGATGCCCGTGGGATCGAGCATGTAGATGGCGTAGTCGGTGACCGATTGGACCAGAAGCCGGAAGCGCTTTTAGTCTGTGCGCTCTTTGTCGGACCCAGACTGGGATGCCATACGTGTTCTCTCATGCACCGGCGGCACCAAGGAGATTGTCACATACTGGCAGCATGCGTCACCCTTAACTAAGATAATGTCCGATCTCGGTTTCCAGACTCGGCCTGCAAGCGAGGCGGCAGATGCAGAAGCTCCAGACAATATATACAGAATTAGTGCAAACAAAGGGCAGAATTTTTTCCGATAAAATTTTAAACACGATTTTCGAGAAACCTATTGTAGTCTTTGAACTCTGCGCGCAATTGAGCGAGTACAACACCGAACAAAGAAATCTACTCTCGCTTCGGAGACCTAGCCTCCCAGATGTCACCCTGGCCAGGCGCCTAGGGGCAGACGGGATATCAGGGCACGCTCGCAGATAAACACGGGACCAAAGAAAGGCTGGCGAGGGGCAACGTTCGACCTCAACCGAAGCGATCCTGTGAGAATTCTCGCGGGCGGCAGGACGGGCCGAGCTATGCGGTGAGGGTCTGCGGGCGGCCGATATGACGAACAGGAGGGGCGCCTGCCACTTCAGCTGCGCCGGTAGGCGGATCCGTCTTCAGGGCGAGCTGGGTCCGTCACGTATCGACCGCGCACTGGCACCGCGACGCGATCGAAGTCCTCAGCGAGTGTATCTAGCGCATGGCGCATTTCAGGACCCTGCAGCGGCCTGCCATGGCCGGTGATGACACGCTCAGGCTTCAGCGCGGCAAGCGTCCGCACCGAACCGCGCGCTGCTGTCCAATCAATCGTCAGATACATCGGAGGCCCGTGCAGTTCGGGTTCCTGCGTCGCGACGGCGTAAGCCGATTCCTGCGCTGTCGTCACGAAAGCGTCGCCGACAATCAGCGAGCGGTCAGCTTCGCGCCAGAACGAGACGTGCCCTGGCGCATGGCCTGGCGTATGAATCCAGCGCCATCCGGCCATCGGCGGAATGCTGCCGTCAGCCGGAAGCATCAAAAGACGAGACGACACGTCGACGGGTTTGGTCGGGTAAAGGGGGGAAAGCCGCGCCATCGTGCCACCTCCAACGCTCGGGTCGGCTGGCGGGTAGCAAGAGCTGCCATCCAGGTACGGGAACTCCAGGGAGTGCGCGTAGATCGGCACATCCCATTCCTCCGCCAGATCCTCCAGCGCCCCGACGTGGTCAAAGTGGCCGTGCGTCATGACGATCGCCAAGGGCCGGGCCTCCGAGCCGAAACGGGCTTCGGCCGCATCTTTGATTAGAGCCTTCGTTCCCGGGATGCCGGCGTCGATCAAAACCCAGCCGCGATCTCCAGCCTTCGGCGGACCGAGGAAGACGACGTTGACGATCGCAAGCCGCCGATAGGCGAGGTCAGCGGCGATCTCGTGGGTCGCATCGTCACGCGATGCATCGCGCTCTGGATCATCAGCGCGGGCTCTTGGGTCGACTTGGATCTGCTGGACCATGAGCGCGGCGTCCTCAACTCAGCCCGACATACGGGTCCTTCGGCAATCGAAACCCTGAAGGCATGTTCCCCGGCGTGCCCCCGCACGAACTCTCAAGGTCGTGGAAGGCGCGTCGCGGCGGCAAGAGCTGGCGAAGCGAACACACGTGATCTGGTAGCTCCGCTGGGGTGATGTTGGGCTTTAGAAAATGAGGTCGGATCTACCGAGCCTGATGCGTGTTGGAGATTTAAAGACCGCAGGAGACTCACACTATGCCGCAGATGTTCGATTGGATCTTCTTCGCCATCATGATCCCATTCCCAGCCTTCCTGCTCTGGGATTTCTACCGGACCCGTGACAAATCCCGAAGCGTCAAGCAGCTCTGATCATGCCAACGGCGCGCCTATCTGATGCGTGGCGGTTTGTCCCAGCCACTCAACGCCGGGATACCAGGGCTGGGCCATCCGGTTCGCGGGATGGCACCATGTGTGATTTCTGGCGCCGCGGTGTCCTCCCTCAGCCCGGAGTCATTCTATGATGCACCGTCGCGAAGTCCTGACCACCACGCTGTGTGCCACTGCAGCGCTGGCAATTACCCGCACCGCCGTCGCCCAAGTCACCCCGGTCGGCGCGATCCCGTCGAGGGTCTATCTTCAGATGGCGATCACCGGCGGCATGTTCTTAGAGAACACCGCCCGCGATGCGCACGAGAAGACTAGAAGCCCATCGATAAAGAAGTTTTCCCGGGCCGAGGTGATCGAGCAGGTCAATCTCTCCCGCAAGTTCAGCGCCTACACAGGGGGCGCCCCGATGGCGGTAGCGCCGGCTGGACCCGGTGGCCTGATCGGCGGCCTCGTTACTGGGCCAGTTGCCATCGCAGGAGCCGCGACTGGCACGGCTGCGGGCGTGGCGGGTGGCGCGCTCGAAATCGAACCGCCGCCCAGCGGTATGACGACGGACGCCCAGAAGGCGCAGATCCTGTCCCAGCTCACCGCTATGCCGCCGGGTCCGCAATACGATGCCACCTTTGTGGCCGACTCCCTGCAGGGCCACCAGGAGGCGCTCGCCATCAACGGCTCCTATGCCCAGTCCGGCGAGGATCCGGGTCTGCGCCGCATCGCCCGCGGTGCGCTGCCGCTGATCAACCTGCACATCTCGCAGCTGTCGCAGATGCAGGGCAGGATGGGCAACCAGCAGGGCTGATCTCCAGGATCCAAGCCGGGTCTCGCTACCTGACGCACCCCCGGATCGCACAACCGATCCGAGGCTCTGCAGGTGCCAAGCGGACGGTCGTGGAACTCGCCACACCACCGCGCCTTGGCTTCTACACCCGACAGGGAGGCCGCCATGGGCCAGGACGTAGATGCAGCACGCGAAGCATTCGGGACGGTGCCGCCGGGCCGCCCCAGCGGTGAGGTGAAGAAGCCCGATCCGGCGGTCGGCGGCAGTGGCCCACACTCCCCGAGCAACCCTGAGCCTGATGCCGGGAAGGGGCCTGAGAGTGACGGCTACGACAACCGACCGGATGTGCCCAGACCTGATAACGCCAAGGGCGGCCACGGGGCTGGGTGACAGAAGCGCGCAGCCGGTCCGCACATGTGAGCGGGGGCAGGAACGGCGCGTGAGGCCCCCGGTTTTCTTCACAAAGGAAGGATTCAATGCGCGACACAGACCCCGCAAAACCCGGGGATCAGGCACCGCCGGGTACGCCCGGGACCGGCGAAAACTTGTGCCCGGCCTGCAGTGGCACGGGCAAGGCTAATGGCGATACCTGCCCCGAGTGCAAAGGCACCGGCAAGGTTACGACTGGGATCGGCGGTGGCTGAGCAATGCCGCGCAATCCTAGGGCAACGGCTTTTACGGCAGCCCACTCGCCACGGTCGAGGATACGGGGCGCTCGTCGAGCTGTGCGTTTCTAACGTGGGCAAGCCCTTTGCTCGGCTGAAGCGACAGCGGCCTAACACAGGATGGCGCACGTTTCTGTACGCCCGCTCAGGACAGGCAAGCAAAGGTCCGGAGATCCTGATGAGCGAGAACATTGAGGCCGAGGTCAGGCTCCTCGTTCAACGGGTTGCTGAACGGGCCACGCAGGGCGGCGGATTGGATCGCGAGACCTACGATGTGCTGACGGCGGCCTCTGCGGCGCTCGCAGCACTGGCGTGTGCCATCGAGCACGAAGGCCGTGAGGAAGTATTCCGGACCATGCTGGCACGCCTCCGTGCCTGCGAGGCCGAGCCCTACGACAAAGCCGCCTGACGGCTGCTCCGCCGGCTCGGGGTCGGTCAGGCCGGGGGCTGCTGACCCGTGGCTTCATCGGGTATCGTCAGTGCTAATGCGATCGACCGTGAGGATCGGCGAACAGGTCGCCCAGTGCCTTCCACCGAAACAACGTGCGCCAGCGCCGTCTCTGATGCTCCGGCCGGTCGTGGATCCTATGGCAGCGCTGACAGTAGGCCGCCAGGTTGGCATCGGCATTGTTAGCGGCGTCGTGATTGCGATCTGCTGCAGTCAGCATAAACTTAGTCCGGCGGGTCCGACCGAGGATGTTGATGTCCGACCTGATCCGGATCCGACGCCTCCATCCGTCTCGCCACCGGCCGGCGTTCGCATCCCACCACCACCCGTCGCCGAGGTGGTAGACCATCCGCCCGTGTGGGCGTCCGCAGCCCTCGCAGCAGCCTTGCGCCCGGCCGAACCGGATCACAGCCGAGAGCTGCGGCCAGTCGATCGGGTAGAAGACGCGGTGCTCGGACAGGATCGGCATAGAGGCGCACTGTGCCACCCGGCGTGAAGAGAGCGTAGCGATGCCGGAGCGGATCAGCCCTGCCCGGCATCATATCGAGAGGTGCCCAGGCCCAACCAGGAACCCTCAGCCTGCCCAGGGTGTTCGAAGCTGTTGAGTACGGCAGCATTAGGGAAGTTGTGCATGGACGTTTGGAAGCTCATCGAGCGCGACCACAAGAACATCGCCGGCCTGATCCGCGAGATTCCCTACGCCCTCAACGATCCCCGTGCAGTCGGCAGCCGGGAACGCATGCTCGCCGATCTCACGGACGAACTTGAGATGTATGCGACCGCTCTCGACGCGAGCCTTTACAGCGCGCTGAGCCGTGAGGGAAAGACACGAGCGCTGATTGAGGACCTGCACCGCGGTCATGCCGAGTTCAGGCGGCAGCTCCAGCAACTCGCCCGCTATCGCAGGAAGCACTCGGCCGGCTGGCTCAACATGTTCGAGGATGTCACTTTCCTCGTGGATCAACACCTGCACCGGCACGTGCACGAACTGGTCCCCGCAGCCCGCACGCTGTTCTCACTTGAGGAGGTCAACGCTGCCACGCGCGCTTACGTACGCGCCAAAACGAGTGCGCTTCAGAGCCGGCGGCGAGGTGCTGGGGACAACGTCATGTCGAGCGAGGCGGCTCTCATCACCACGGCTGCAGCAGTGGCGGCGGGGCTCGGCTACCTGATGTGGCGCAGCGGCGTCTTTGACGGCAGGCGATCGGTCCACGCGAGCAGGGCCGGCGAGCGGCACGCTAGGTAGGTAAGCCTACACGCCCTGCCTGCCGCGCCCCTGTCGCAGTTCAGGCCGGACGGCAATATTGACGGCCATCCGCCGCGCCTCTTTGCGCGACCTGCTCGAGGAGTGCGGCGAGAGCGTCGGACTCAACCAATCGCCCAGAACAGCGGCAGCGCGCCGGCCAGGAAGAGGGCTGAGGATAGAAGGACCGCGAGGCGCTCGCGATGATAATGGACGAAGGCGTGAGGGCTGGCGAACATGGCGAGGCCGGATCAGGGGAGAGGTCAGCACGCTCGATCCTGAACCTTCCCGGATCAGGGGTGCTTCGTGCTGTCCACAGGTGATGGCAGACCCCTGTCGCTACCGCGCCACATCCTTTCGGATGTGCTCAGGCGCACCGCGCGGATGCGGCGTCGTGCGTAGCCTTTCTTCAAGACCGCTATCGCCCCTCGGTGGCCCGATCCAGCGACGCAGTAACCTCACGGGTTGCTGCGCCGTTGTCGTTTGTGCGGGCTAATTACGCCCGTCGCTCTCGAACTGCCTCCTCGTCTGCGACCGCCTCGACCACCGCGATGACGTTCTCCAATTCGGCAACCGGTCGTACTGCGCTCCCAGCAGGCCAACATGCGCAGCCATGGCCGGGTTGAGCGTGCGCTGGTGCGCCTCAAGTCGTTCGGTGGGGCGTCGTGCTTGTCGCACATTGCGGCCTGTAAAGGCCCAGTAAATGCCTCGCAATGCGACGCGTTCTTCAACCGCGATGCCGCTCGTGGCGCCAAAGCGCGACAGCCACACGCCGGGCCTCATAGGTTTGCCGAAGGGTCGTTCCGAGGCCGCCCTGGCCTTCTGGAGAATAGGCGTAGATCAGCACCCCTTCCGGCCCATAGCTCCGACGCATCTCAGCTCGTCAAAGTTCGTCGGCGGCCGCGAGAGCAGACTCAGTCAGAGCGAGGCGGGTGACGTCCGGCGCAGGTGCGTGATGAGCGATCATCCCACCCAACGTGCCAATCGTGCGGAATGCCGCCTCGTCGCCTGCGACTACCATGTTGAGCGCGTGATCGTGCAACCAGGGCAGACCTACTACCTTCGCCCAGGACTTCCCATGCCTGCATCACGAAGCATTCCGTAGAACCGGCCCGGGTCAAACATGGCTTTCGCCTGCTGGAGGCCGATGGGGCTCGGCCGACCCGTGTGGGCGAGTTGCATGCCGCCGCTCTTCTGAACCTGCTTCTGCTGGTCTGCCGCCACGGCTCTCAGAGCGTTGCCGATCTGGGCGTACTGGTCGCTCGGCTGCTGGAACTGGTCCGCAGGGTACGACGAGATCCGGACTGGGTCGGGCGCCAGGGCTGTCGGTTAGGCAGACAGCGAAGCGACGCTCGATATAGGTGACGCCTACCCTGGTACGGCCGCGCCTTGGCCGACGATACCGTTCAAACCTCAGCCACCGCGTTGAGCGGTCGAGCCCATCGAGCCTCCGCGAGAGACCGCCAGCGCTGGGAGCGACTGCCCGCCGCGAGGCTGTTGGTAAAAGCCTGCGGCGTCGCCAGTCGGATCGCATTCTCACCGCCGGGGCGGTTGTAGCCCACGAACTTCCAGGCATCCGCCATCAGGGCGTTAGCTTCCTGCGGGCTCCGGGCACTCTGCAGAGCCTGCGTGAGCTGGTAGTTTTCCTGCAGCAAGAAGTTGGCTTGTGCCACGATAGGGTCGGCCGCGCCGCGCGTAACCCTGCCTTGGCCGAGACCGTGACCGCGCTAGCGTTCGATGTGTTCGGCCAGACCCCCTTCCTGCGCCATGGGCAGGCTCCGAAGGTCGCGCTGCTATGCCAGGCCGCCGAGGCGATGCCGAGCCTCCACCCGAAGGCCGCCGACGCCTCCCGTGACGGCATCGAAATCCAATGCCAAGGCACGCATCTCGTCGCCTACGGCGTCCACTGGAAGACGCTGAGGCCTTACGGCTGGATCGGCGCTGAGAGCCCGCTGACCGCCGGGCCGGATAAAGACCCTGATACACACAGGAACGGGCCGACAAGTTCGTGATCCGCCTGCGTGGTGTTGTTGAGCTCAATGGCACCGGCGGCCGGAAGTGACAGGGCGGGGGTGCCGGCGGTGGCCAGATCCTGCGCAACGCCCTCGGCAGGCGGCATTCGGGACGCACGCGTCCATCGTGAGGACAGCCACTGCCACCGCGAACGCCGCACGCACCGCTCGCGACGCCGCCAGGACCTGCTTGGAGCCGCGATATGGCGCAGTCCCAGGTCCGCAATCGAGACAACCTGGACTGGACAGTCGGAACGTACGCCCCGAGGCGGTTTGGCGATGTCGAAAAGCGATTTGGAACGGGCCTGCGCGGAGGCAGGGCATCAGCACGACCAAGTCGCCGCCCATTACCAGCATTCGGCCAGGCGCTTCGCCAAGGGCGAGCACACCGCCGCCGCCAAGGAACGGGACCTCGCCCTCGACGACTCCGACAAGGCCCGGATCGACGAGCACGGCCTCCGGCCTTATGGAAAACCTCCCGAGGTACGAACCGAGTCCGAGGTAGCTTGGCATTTCATGGGCTGTGGCCGTTGCACCGCGATGACCATGCCACGCGTGGCGAGGCGATTTAGACTGGATCGACATTCCCAAGAACCGGGACCTGGAGGGGGCAGCCCTCCTCTTGTGCGCCCGGTTCAACTCTTGGTCGCTGCTGCGTCACCGGAAAAGCGGCAATGGGACAAGGGGGGCATCGGCCTCGAGCGCCTCGGTCAGTCCGCAAAGAAGGTCTGCTTCTCTGATTTGACCGCCAAAAGCGGTCGACCCGCTTACGGCCAGTTCCGGTCCCATTGGCAGGCGCATCGAACGTCTGGGTTGGGTGGTAAGCGGTCTGGCTGCTTTTAGCGAGTGATGGGACAAAACCAGACGTTCGCTTGGATCGCGCCCGCCTCTGCCATTTGCGATCAGGCTCGGTACGCCGACGGCGGCCATCCGTTCATGCCGCATCGGCGCAAGAACATCCTCCGATCCACTCGAAAAAGACATCACAGGAAGCGGACGCTGCCTCCATCTGCTCTGCGTAAGTCCGCTGGCGCGGCTCACGCTTTAACGAACGCTAGCAGGTCTGCGTTGAGCACGTCCGCGTTGATCGTCAGCATGCCGTGCGGGAAGTTCGGGTAGGTCTTCAGCGTGCCATTCCGCAACAGCTTGACCGATTTCGGCGCCGCCGCGACGATCGGTACGATCTGGTCGTCCTCCCCGTGCAGCACCAGCATCGGCACGCCGATCGCCCGCAGGTCCTCGGTCTGGTCGGTCTCCGAGAACGCCTTGATGCCCTCGTAGTGCGCCAGGGCTGAGCCCATCATGGCTTGGCGCCACCAGTTCCGGATCACACCTTGCTGTACTTGTGCACCATCGCGGTTAAAGCCGTAGAACGGCCCCGTTGGGACGTCTAGGAAGAACTGGGCGCGGTTGCCGGCCAACGCTTGGCGGAACTCATCGAACACCGCGATCGACAGTCCCTCTGGGTTGGCCTCGGTCTTCAGCATCAGCGGCGGCACAGCGCTCACCAAGACTAGCTTGGCCACCCGGCCCTGTGGCTCGCCGTGTCGCGCGACGTAGCGTGCGGCCTCGCCGCCGCCGGTGGAGTGACCGATGTGGACGGCGTTGCGCAGGTCGAGATGCTCGACCACGGCCGCGGCGTCGGAAGCGTAGTGGTCCATGTCGTGCCCGTTCGAAACCTGCGCCGAACGGCCGTGGCCGCGGCGGTCGTGGGCAACGACGCGGTAGCCGTGCTGAACGAAGAAAAGCATCTACGTGTCCCAGTCGTCGGACGAGAGCGGCCATCCGTGGTGGAACACGATCGGCTGCGCCTCCCGCGCACCCCAGTCTTTGTAGTAGATCTCGGTGCCGTCCTGGGTCGTGATCGTTGCCATTGTACTTCTCCTCAGCCGAAGAATTACGGGTTAAACCCCTTCGTAGACCAAGCGGGTGAACAGCGTCGGACTGATGACGGACCGGTACCACTGCGCGTCGTGCGCCGCGGTCGGACGGGCCGCGATCGTGGCATCCAACGACAGGCCGCGCCGCTTCAGGCCAGCCACGCTCGCGCGCACATCCACCAGCATGTCGCGGAAGGCGCGTAGCTGCGCCCTGGTGCCGACCGGCGATCCATGGCCAGGGATGACGATAGTCTGTTCTGTCGTCGCGGCTATATTCGCTTCCGCTGCAGCGATCGTCCCGTCGATGTGGCCACCCGTGGAGTAGTCGATGAACGGGTAGATGCCGTTCCAAAAGGTGTCGCCCGTGTGCAGGATGTCGGCCTCGACGAACCGCACGGAGATGTCGCTGTCCGTGTGGGCGGGGCCATAATGCTTCAACATCAGCGTGCTGCCGTTGAGCTTGGTTTCGTGCTCGGACGAGAACACCTGCGCCGGTAGTGCCGCAGCGAGTGCCGCCGGGAAATCGTGGTCCCAGTCGTCCACGCGCTGCGCCCCGGAAAGGTGCTTGCGGCTGTTGGTGTGGGCGAGGATCGCCGCCCCTTCCGCGGCCAGCCAAGCATTGCCGTCCGTGTGGTCGAAGTGCCAGTGCGTATTGATTAGGTGGGTGATTGGCGCATCGCCCAGGCCATTGAGTGCCGTCAGCATCTGGGCGCGCGACACGCCGATCCCCGCATCCACCAGCAGTTTCCCGTCCGGCCCTGTGAGGACCGCGACGTTGCCGCCGGACCCCTCCAGCACGGCAACACCGCCGCGCAGTCTATGGACTGCGATCGGCGAGCGGGTGGCCTCGTCCATGATCGTGTCCACAATGCCTCGTGCCTGCGCAAACGCGGCCTTGGGTGAAAGCCAACCGCTCGCCGTCGCCATGACGGGGGCGGAGACGCAGCAGAGGCAAAAGCCGCGGCGCGACAGGGGGAACGTTCGTCTTGCGGGGGTGGCAGGAGGTTCGTGGTCGGTCATAGTCGATGCTCCGAAGGTCAGCGATGAGCGGGCCGTGGGAATGCCGCCACATACGCGCGGCGGTCGCAGGTCCTAGCTTCGGGACGCCGTCGCGAGGGGGATGCGCAGGCCGGCCTTTGCCGCCGCGGTTTGACCGGACTGTTCGAGGACGGCGCGGGCGCTGTCGGCCACCACGAGCCAGGCCCCGGCCATCAGGGCGACATCCTTCAGCACCAGACGCCCCCCGCCGGACAGGTACGGAAAGCCGTGCTGCGCATCGCCCAGCGCCCCCACCCAGGCCTCGGGCGTCGTCACAAGGAACGACAGCGTGACCACCGGCGTCAGGAAGGCGAGGATTGCGCCCACGAGACCCCAGCGGCGCGAGACCAAACCTACGAGGACTAGGAGGCCGATTGCGATCTCCACGCTTCCGAGGCCGTTTGAGAATGCGTAGGTGTCGTTGGCTGCCTGCCAGGCGCGTTCGGCGAGCTTGAGTTCGCCCTCATGGGTGAGGTGCTGCGCATACTGATCCGGGTGCTTGTAGAAGAACGACATCAGCGGGCTGTTAGCCACGAATGGGGTGATGCTGTCCGCCTCGTAGAGGGCGAATTTCAAGGCGCCGATCCAGACGAAGATGACGGCGATAGCCACGCATGGCATGCAGACCAACGCGGCTGGAACCGGACCCCGAGACGATACCGAGGAACTGACGGATTTGCGTGTTCATGACGTGGCTCCTTGGTTCGGGAGGTCGGATATTTGCCAAATCGCAGGCGTTCGACCCTCATGGAGGCGGGTCGCGCTGCTGTTCACGGCCGGGATCGGGTGTGGACATGCCCCCTGCTTCGATGCCGCAAGGATGATCGATGGAGCCAGGTCTCGCGATGCCTGCACGGCGCAAGATCATGACCGCGCGGATCAAATCCGCTTCGGAGGGACGTCATAGTGGTGGAGGTGATGGACGACGCGCTCAGTGGTCTCGCGCCGCTCCTTCGCGTGCGCCCTGTGCTAGAGGACGTGTGCCGCCTCGGCGGAGCCTGGACGTCCCCGCACGAGCCCGAACCTAACGGACACGCCTACTTCCACATTGTCACGCAGGGCAGCACGCTACTCGATCGCCCAGGAATGGGCCGTCTGCAGCTCGAAGCTGGTGATGTTCTGCTTCTGCCGCATGGCGACGGCCACACTATGCGAGCGCTCAGTGGGGCCGCTCACGCTGGGCCGCAGATGTCGGTCAGGCAGGTTGGCAGTCTGAGGCTGAAGACGAGCGTCGGGGTCGAGCCCGACGTCGAGCTAATCTGCGGCCGGTTGCGTTTCGAGGCCGCGCCACAGAGCCTGATCCTAACCGCGCTTCCCGACACCATCGTGCTGCGCGTCGGGCAACAGTCGCTCGCCGTGCGTTTCAGTCCGCTCGTCGCCGGCATCCGCGAGGAGTTGACCGAGTTCCGCCCTGGGGCGATCGCCATCGCTCGGGACCTCGCCAGCGCTCTGTTCGTGATGATGCTACGCGCCCATCTCGAAGCATCGTCCACGACCGAAGGACTGCTCCGGCTGCTGGGGCAGCGCACGACCGCGCAGGCGGTCCTCGCGATGGTGCGCGATCCAGTGCGCGCCTGGACGCTGGACGAGCTGGCATCGCTCGCCGCCACCTCACGAGCGAGCCTGGTGCGCGTCTTCCGCAAGGCCGTCAACATGGCGCCGCTGGAGTTCCTGGCCGACCTGCGGCTCGGGCTGGCCCGCCACCGCCTGCGGACAGACACCGCCTCGCTCGACCAGATCGCTGTCGAGGTAGGCTACCAGTCACAGGCCGCGCTCAGTCGCGCGTTCTTGCGGAAGTACGGTGTCCGTCCAGGCAGCCTGCGCAGTGAGACTGGGACGCGGCCTACGCGAGACAGATCTGTCACGCGACGTTTGATCCGTCCGGTGATTGGACTGCGCCGCGCCGGCATCAACGCGCGATGCCCGCCTCAGCTACTTTCCTCGCATTGGAGGAGACAGCCATGATCGCGACCCAACGCAACAACAGGTTCACGAACAAGGTGGTGATCATCACCGGAGGCACGAGTGGGATCGGGCTCGCGACCGCTACGGCGTTCGCAGCGGAGGGAGCTTCGGTGTACATCACCGGCCGCCGCCAGGACGCACTCGACGCCGCAGTCGCGACGATCGGCGGCGAGGCGATCAATGGCTTGGTGACGGGCGTGCGGGCCGACATGAGCCGGCTCGCCGACATTGATCAGCTCTACGCGACGGTGCGGGAGAGCCACGCGCAGATCGACGTTGTATTCGCCAACGCCGGCGGTGGCAGTTTCGCCCCGCTCGGGGCGATCGACGAGGCACACTTCGACGCGATTTTCGCGACCAACGTGAAGGGCGTACTGTTCACCGTCCAGAAGGCGCTCCCGCTGCTACGCGACGGCGCGTCCGTCGTTCTTACAGGTTCGAACCACCGGCTCTTCGGGCACGCCCGCCTTCAGCGTCTACAGCGCGACCAAGGCGGCGGTGCGCAACTTCGCGCGCAACTGGATCCTCGACCTTAAGGACCGGCACATCCGGGTCAACGTCGTAAGCCCCGGCGTGACCGACACGGCCGGGCTGACCGAGCTGTTCGGCAGTGGCGATCAAGCCGAGACGGTCAAGACGGGAATACTCGCGAGCATCCCGTCGGACCGGATCGGCCGACCCGAGGACGTCGCCGGCGCCGTCCTATTCCTGGCTTCGGACACATCCGCTTATGTCAACGGCGTCGAGCTGTTTGTCGATGGCGGCCTGGCGCAGATCTGATCACCGATCGGAAGGAGCCGCTCGATGCAACGGATACATTAGAAGTCGGTCGCAGCCGCGTGCGTGCTCGCCCTATTGTCGGCCGCCGCCGGTAGTGCGGACGACAACGGGTCGTCGATCTTCGGCGTCAGGCTTCCTGCAGGGTACCGCGACTGGCCAGTGATCAGCGTCGCCCACAAGGCCGGGAAGAACAACGACATCCGCGCAATCCGCGGCAACGAAGTGGCGCTCAAGGCCTACCGAGAGGGGACGCGGCCGTTCCCGGACGGTACGATTATCGCGCGGGTGGCATGGCAGTACGTGTCGTCGCCTGAGAACGACGCTGTCTTCCCAGCTCCTCAATCCTTTGTGGCTGGCGCGCCCACGAACGTTCAGATCAGCGTAAAGGACGCCAAGCGCTACGCCGAGACGGGGGGCTGGGGCTACGGTCATTTCGAGGACGGCAAGCCCAACCGCAGCGCGACGCTGATGCAAACGTGCGAACCGTGCCACGCCGGTGCGCCCAAGGGCAACGACCTCGTGTTCACGCAATATTCGCAGTAATGAGCGAAAGGATTGCCGTTCCTCCGCTCATTTTGGAAAGTAAGCTTGCACTTTCCTTCCATCGATTTGGTGTAAGGCGATGCATCTACTTTCAGGCATTAAGGCAACGTTTGTAGTCCACCTCAAGTCGAAGTTTAAGAACGGTTGACGAACGGCCGCTTTGGGGGAGCGCCGTCAACGATCCCAGCGGCTGGGTTGGGTCGTTAGAAGGCCGTCCGCTTTTCCGGCCGACCCTCTCTTGAAGCGGCTTTCGGCCAACTCCCGTCGCATCGGCGGGCGCCGCTGAATGGCTAGGTTGGGTGGATTTCCGCCGGTCTGCTTTCGGGCCGCGATCGATGGATGCGGACATCGCCTCCGCGCCCGCTCACGACTCATTGCGAACTTTCACAATGTCCGCTTCATGGCCTTCTAGTTTGCCGGTCTGTTATGGTTGGTTCGGTTGAAAAAGTCCGTCTTGGATGGTCTCAGCGGGCACCAAAAATAGACCGACGGCTGTGTCTCGCCTTAGCTATATCCAAATCGCACCAGTCGAACCGACCCCTTCAGCAGTAAGTGGTCGACCGACAATCACGTGGCGAACGTACGGGTTGCGCCCGACCCAGTCAAAGAGCCGGCCCATAAGGCGTTCTGGAAGCAGACTGGCGAACGAGAAGAACTGAGGATGGATATTGGTGGCCCTGCCGGTCACCCGGGCGGCACCCAACCCCCACAAGCACCATTTTTGACGGTGCGCTTTCCATCCGTAGCTTAAGCAGCGGTGCATATTCGGGGCTCTCGTAAAATGCACGAGCAGCCTCCATTGAAGGAAATTCAAGAATTACCAAACGCTTCAGCTCGAACTCGCCCTCCATTGGATGCAACGTTCCAGCTTTGACAAGATATCGTCCTCCAAATTTCGCAACTACCAGCGGAACGGCTTCACGATAGCGTGCAAATCCTTCTTGATCCTGCACGTCGATATCGACGATCAAGTAGGCAACCATTGGTCTGTCCTCACTTTGAGCGTTGCAATGGATTCTGTGGGGCTCACGTTATATCTTGTTAATGGCTATGAAAACGAACTCACGGCGCCTTTTGTGGGCTTCGCCGCACAATACTAATTCAGCTGGCTGTTTTGTGCACTAGTCTCGACCCAAGGTTGATCCTTCGACCCCAAGTGACTATCGGCCACAATGCCGACGAACGTCTCAGCAGAGTCGAAGTCGGTCGCGAACCTCGGTCTGTAAAGAGCGCACTCATGGCGAACCGACCGCACCGGTCTCCGTCACCATACCCAAACCGAACCATGCGGATCGGCAGCTATGGGTGGGAAGCAGTCCTTGGCCTTCGATCCGGAAGCGGCCGTTGGCTTCAGCCTCAACCTCGTCATTCGCGGCAAATCATAAGGTTTGACGATGCGATCGTTTAGATTGTAGCGACGCTCTACAGCACGGCATTTTCGGCTAGGATGCCTCGGCTCATGCGGCCTCGCGGGCCTCGTTCGTTAGTGACGCGAGCAGCGCATCGTCGAGGCGGTCCGCTTCGACCAGCTTCACACCGAAGCGGTCGTGGCCGGCGTGAACCACCGATTCGCGGCGGGGGCGGCCGTCGCCGAAGTCAATCGTCACCGCGCTCTCGGCCGACAACGCAGCTCCGGGCAGGCATACTTTCGCACCGCCCGAGCTGACGTCTTCGAGGCGAGCTTCACGAGGCTTGCCGGCGATATGCACACGGATCGTCGCTTTCGACTGTAACCGCACAATGGAACGCCGCTCGGAGATGGCTCGCACGACATCCTCAAGGCGCGTGCTGAACGTTCCAGCCTCACCCAGAAGGTTCTCAGCTAAATGGGCCACTTCGGCCGCGAGACGATCCGTCTCGCTCGCGGCCGCGGGCAGAGATCTCAGGTCCTCGATCGCCAAGCGCGTGCGATCGGCGGAGGCCTGCACGGTACGGTCGATCTCGGCGGTCGTGGCACTCTGCTCCTCGACGGCGCTGGCGATTGCCGAGGCCGCTACGTTGATGGTGGAGATCGTATCGTCGACCCGGCCCATGGCGGTGAGCACGTCGTTGGAGGCCGTACGCAAGGCAGCGACCTGCTGGCCGATCTCGGCCGTAGCTCGGCCGGTCTGCTCAGCCAGCCCCTTCACCTCGCTCGCCACGACGGCAAAGCCCCGACCTGCACTGCCCGCACGCGCGGCCTCGATGGTGGCGTTGAGCGCCAGTAGATTGGTCTGCGCCGCGATCTGGCTGATCAGATCCGTGAAGCTGCTGATCCGCGCGCTGGCCTGATCGAGCAGCACCGCGAGAGAGCGGGCAGCATGGACCTGTTCCTGCGCCTGTCGCACCACGGCGTTGGACTGCGCGGCCTGGGTCGCGATCTCCGCAATCGAGGCGGAGAGTTCCGTCACGGCGGTAGCAACGCCCGAAATGTCTGCAATCGATCCCTGGAGACCATCGACGGATTGGTCGAGTTGAGCACGCGTCGTGCCAGCGTGGCCACGAACCTGTTTCGTCGACGTGCCCATCTTCCCGGCGAGCTCCTGAAAGCGCGCCATGGCGTGCTGGGTCGACGATGTGATGCGGTCCGAGATCTCGATCATGTAGGCGACCCAGGCGTCGCGCTCGACCAAGCGGTCAGCATTGGCCGCCTCGGCGATCTGAGCCGCGGTGCGGTCCCGGTAGTGCACGACCGCGCGAGCAAGCTCGGCAATCTCGTCGATGCCCTGAGCTTCCGGCACTTCGGCGGTGACATCTCGGTCGGCGAGGATCCGGATCCGCTGGCCGAGGTTGTCGAGCGCCCGCACGATCGAGCGGATCAAGAGCCACGCGATCACGAAGGCTATGGCCGTGACGCTGAAGCCCACAGCACCGGCAATGCTCATGGCGCTGTAGAAGCCGTCAATGCGGACCTTGAGCAGGCGATCGAGTTCATCGGCTGCAGCCGTCTGCAGGCGGTCGTTTGCTGCGATGGCCGCAGTCATGGCCTCCTCGAACGCCACCGTCTCCCTCGGTGTACGACGACCAGTCTCGTGCGCCTGCATGAGGACATCAGCGGCCGAGAACAGGGCCTTGTAGGCGTCCTGAAAAGCTTCGAGCGGTCGCGCGAGCGCCTGCTTGGTGTCCCCCCCATTGGCAGCGAAGGCCTTGGCGAGAGAGCGTTCGACGCCTTCGAGGTTCGCCCGCACCTTGCCCAGGTCGATGAGCGTCGCGGCGTACTCCGCTTTCGAGATGGTCGTCCGCTCGGCTTGAGCACGAGCCGAGCCCAGCAACCTCCGGTCCAATTCGAGCATCTCGGGCAGCCGTACCACTGCCGCGTCCATGACGTAGAAGGAGTCGAGGTCGGGATCGAGCAGTAGGTTCGACCCATCCCCGATGGCATCGATCAAGGCATGGGCCGCGGCAACCTGAGCGGCACGATCGGAGCCAGAGAGAGCCTTGCCGAGGTCATCACCTGCAGCTGTGGCCTTATTCGCATCCGCCAAGGACAGGCTGCTCGTGCGCTCGGCCTGTAATTTTTGGGGGTCGAGAGCCGCGCTGGGATGCACGGTCGCGGCCTCGAGCATGACGGGCCATACGGCGCGGATCTGCGTGATCCCAAGCCTCTCAGCGTCGGCGAAGCGGACGCTGGTCATCGCCTGCTGCACGTAGAGCGCCGCGAAGAGGCCGACCGGAAATAGGAACAAGCTCACTGCCGCGATGAGCTTGCGACGGATCGTGAAGATAGTCTTCAAGGACGGCCCCCAGCCAATCAGGCATACATGGCGACCCGTATATTTGCATACATATCCTGAGCGAGCGTGAATGCGACCGCAATCAAATCGCGGACTACAGATACGAATGGCAAGATAAATGCCTTTATTGCCCCCTGGAGCAGCGCCAATGCCGCATCCTTGAGTTATTATCGGTCAAGCGCGCCTTTCGAGGCTCAGCGTTGTATGACGTGCTTGAGGGTGGCCTGAGGGCGTACCTTCCCAAAGGCTACATCGAGTCGGTAGTGGATGGGCCGGCGACGTCGGCTCCGATGCACAAGCAGCCGGAAGCGGACCTTCTCAGAAATAGCATTGGATCGGAAGCAACCGTGAGAGCCGGTCTGAGAAAGGCGCACTCAAACCAGACCAATCGTTGTCGGCTTGAATGTCCGATCTCGGCCGCTGCACTGACGTCCGCTCCCCACCCCGAGCCGAAGTTGCCGGAGGTCCGACGAACGACCGCTTTGGAGAAACGCAAACGGCGCTCCCCTCGACTGGGTTGGGTCGATAGTAGGCCGTCTGCTATTCTGGCGAGCTTACTCCGAAGCGGTCGTTCCGCTTTCGGCCAGGTTCGGCCATTCTCGTTTGCCCACCGAGTCGCTGCGTTGGATCGGAAGCAGCCGTTCGAGAATACCCTGTCTGTGTCTCGCACAGTTCCGAGTGTAAAGTGGTGTACCGGCCAGCGGCCATGATCACGAGTCGCGAACGCCAGTTCGAATCCCGATTGGTCCGCCCAACCGAGAGGCCATTGCAACCGGTTTCATTGGTGCTGTGCATAGGTCGATCCATCGGCCGAGGTTGATCTCTGCTACACCGGACTGCTACACCATGAGGGCAGGGGCCTTATCCAAGTCATTGATTTCGTAGGCGTGGGCAAGCTCGGACGATTGTCTCACTCCCTCCGCCATTCGAATCGCAAAAATCGTTATTCAACAACTATCTAGTGGTTTTCATTATAGGCCTACCGACAATCAAACCTACAACCGACCCGCACCGGACGCGCGAGCGGCGTTCGTGAGAGCAGATATCGCTCGGCAACAGTAGCCGGGTATCAAGCGCTGGCTGGTGGGTTTGAGACGGTCCCACTGGCCGTCCACGCTCGCCCGCAGATTTGCCCCTCTCAGCTGTCGAGGGCGGGCGTGGATGCACTCGATGACCTAAATAACCCTAGGTTGATCTTCGCGATGTAGATCGCTTAAGCGTTGAAACGAGCACATTCACACTCTAATTCGTCGCTGCCGGTTTTAGGCTGGCCGTCCACGCCCGCCTACCGTTCGACCCTCAGCGACAAAGGCGGGCGTGGATGCCGGACGCGGCAAGCGCAAAACTGCGTTCGCGAGGCGACGGACGAATAATCGCGACAGCTCAGCGAATAAGCTCTAGGGTCGCTCGTCGGCCCACCTGCCGATCTCCACGCCCGCAACCTAGTGGTCCCTCAATCCCTTAGATGGCGGGCGTGGATGCTGAGCTTATGGCAAATTCCCGAAGTCCGATTTCGGCCAATCTGAATTGATGCACCTCATCGCGCGATGGGGTTCCATGGAACATTCTCGACCTCGATTTCGACTATTGGTGACGGAGCGACGCGAACGCTCTTTACCGATCAGGCGGGGCATCGATGTCGCGCTTCTTTTTCGACGTTCATGACGGCGCCATGCACCTCGATGAGTTCGGCATGGAGAGCGCCAATATGGAAGCGGCGCGTTGCATCGCGTTGCGGCTCCTTTCCGAGCTTAATCGGGACGAAGTAGCTAAAGGGTGCGACCGGTACGCAATTGATCTGCCCCCACGAGGTGGTCCGAGTTCAAAGTTAGTGCAGGGTCGGCCTCTGCTCTACGGGTAGCTTGGCCGACGGAGCCGGTCGGGCGAGCGCAGTCGGCCAAGCGGTCATGGCTGGCACGAACACCTCCGGCGCTGGTGGTTTGTAGCCGAGCGCACCGTGCGGGCGGATCGTGTTGTAGTGCCGACGCCAGCTTTCGATGATGATCTGCGCCTCCTTCAGGGTGTAGAAGATCTCGCCATTCAACAGTTCGTCCCGCAGGCGCGCATTGAAGCTCTCGACAAAGCCGTTCTCCCACGGTGAGCCCGGCGCGATGTAGGCGGTCTTCGCGCCAACGGCCGCAATCCAGGCCTGCACCGATTTGGCGATGAACTCGGGGCCATTGTCCGAACGAACGTGCGCCGGCACGCCGCGCAGGATGAACAGGTCCGAGAGCACGTCGATCACGTCAGCTCCCTTCAGCTTGCGTCCGACACGGATCGCCAGGCATTCGCGCGTGAACTCGTCGACGACGTTGAGCATCCGGAACTTGCGTCCGTCATGCGTGCGCGCCTCGACGAAGTCATAGGCCCACACGTGATCGCGCCGCTCTGGTCGGAGCCGGATGCAGGAGCCATCCCCGTCCCATAGCCGGCTCTTCTTCGGCTGGCGGCCCGGCACCTTCAGCCCCTCGCGTCGCCAGATGCGCTCAACCCGCTTGTCGTTGACGAACCAGCCGGCCGCCTTCAGCAGCGCGCCGATCTTCCGATAGCCGTAGCGCCCGTACCGGCGCGCCAGTTCCACGAGATCGGCCGTCAGCGCCGCCTCGTCATCTCTGCCCCGCGGCAGCTTGCGCTGCGTCGAGCGATGCTGCCCGAGCGCACGGCAAGCGCGGCGCTCGGAGACGTCCAGGACGTCCATGACATGCTCAATGCAGGCGCGTCGGCGCGCGGGGCTGGTCAGTTTCCCCGGGCGGCCTCCTGCAGGATCAGCTTGTCGAGCGTGAGATCCGCAATCGCCTTCCGGAGCCGCTGGTTTTCGGTCTCCAGGTCCTTCATGCGCCGGACCTGGTCGCTCTTCAGGCCGCCGTACTCCTTGCGCCAGCGGTAATACGTCACCTCCGTCACGCCGATCGAGCGGATCGCGTCCCCGACGCTTTGGCCTTGAGAGACCAGCACATCCACCTGCCGCAGCTTGGCGACAACATCCTCCGGCTTGTGCCGCTTCGTTCCCATCTGTCCGTCCTCGTCCTGGCCCGAAAGCCATACCTCAGGGCGGACCACTTCATTGGGGGCAGATCACTTCCGACCCAACCCAACGATTGCTTAAGTTTCAACTACTTAGCGGAAATCGAGCAACGCTACTGTAGCGATTCGCTGTAGCACAGCTTCGAGACACATGGACGCTCATGCGGTATGCTCGCCCGCAAGGCGACGCTGTGATTACGTACTCCTGAACGTTGGTAAGCCCTTCATGAACCTGCAACGCGGTATTTCGATTGTTGTCTTCGTCTCACTGCTTAATAATGCGAGTGCTCAGGATTTCCGCTTGGGCATGTCGCTGACGGAAGCGGAGGTCGAAGCTCAACGCGTTGGCCTTCAAATGGGGCGTGTGAATGGGACAGATGATTATGCTCTTTCTCGACGATTGAACGATGGCACCTACGATTTTTCAGGTTTCGTTAGCTTCTGCAAAGGAAGACTGTTCAGTCGTGGATGGCCGTTAGCTGGTGGCTTTGAAGCTTTAACACATAGCGCGAATGAACTTGAGAACAAATACGGCGCGGCTTCTTTGCGCTCCGAGTCAGAGTATATTGCCCAAGGATTGCTGAGCAGCCTAACAATGAAATGGAGGCGTCAGGACGGCATCGAAGAGAGCTTGTCAGGAACCACCGTGACAGGCGGGAACGTCAACGCGAAGATGAGCGTAAGCCGAAGCTTCAGCGCTAAATCCCTAATGTGCCTCTGAGGTAAGTTTAAGCAATGGGGCTTATCACAGGCGAATGAATGGATTGCGCCCTACGGAGCTTCTCACATCTATAAGTGAGTGCGTACTCAGACGCAGAGTAGCGTTCTAAGGCAGGGGTATCCCCATTAAGGCAGCGACCACCTTCATTGCCTCATATGCTGGACCCGCGGCTCCTATGGTCTGGATAGACATTGCCACTGTTTGCAAGAGGCTGCCTAGCCGCAGCTTGTTGGGTTCTTCACGCTCAATCTCTTGAAGGCACTCCTCCACGAGTTCAACGTGGTCCCTTCTTTGGCCCTCGGATAACGCGCTGCTTTGCAACAGTTCCGCGCGAAGTTGTACCAAGGCTTCCCTAAGGCTCTCTTTTGTGTCCGCGCTTAGGCTGACCTGGAGCGAAGAGCCTACCGTGCCCGCCTGTACGATATTGTTGTTGCCAGTAAGGTTCACCACAGTCCGCTGCCTGACTTGGGCAGCGCTCTTTGCGTTCTTAATAGCCGCCTCCCAGGTTTCCAAGCGAAGACTCAAATCCTCCGAGGAGAGGCGCAGATCTTCACGAAGTTGGCTTACTAAGGCTCCTACAGCGCCGCCCATGGAAATCGTCAAAGAATCGGTAAGAATGCTCTGGGAGAGAGCGTCAGACGAGACTTGTGCGGAGTCACGTAAAATCCCGCTGGCCGCAGCGGCCTCAACGACTGGAGGCTCAAACGAGGTCCATGTCTCTGATAACAAGCTGGTCATGCGCTTGCATCGATCTCTCTGCTCTATTATGGCTAAGTCTACCAAACGTTTGATGGTATTACCCGAGCCGAATGAGCCGGCCGCGGCAGCCTGTCTCTTTATGAGGCCCGACTGCTCTTGAAAAACTCCTACTCTGACCTGCATTTCGACCTCGATTCGCCGCTTCAGGTTCTCAAGAAAGCGGCTGGTCTCCACCGGCATAATCCACCCTCGCTCTGGCAGTCTCAATGGGCGCCGATCATTAAGGGCATGGATGGTCCAATCCATCCCTATGGGCAGCCCCTCTGATGGGCTCATGAACACGTCAACCTCGCGAAGTCACCTGCCGCACCTTAAGCATCGCTCCAATCCTATGGGCTAAGGCATAGCCATCCGGCGTGAGCATGTACTGGACCTGTCTGCGATTCTCAGGGTGCGGCCGTTAAGAGATCAGATGCAATGGGGTATCAGTTTCACAGGGTGCCTTTAGTCTCGCCAGGAGGGTCAGGGAGTCTCGGCCGTTCCCAGCTAGGCTCCTGCTAGACCCAGAGGCCAAACGACTCCCCGGCGCAACGTACGGATCAATTGCAGCTGGTCCTAACCTGATCCCCGAACCGGGTGGACGTGCAGTTGATGTTGCGGTTCGCGTTTGCTGCGGCAATGGCTGCCTGCTGGTTGCTGATGTTTTGACTTACCTGGAGCATGGCATCGCCCATCTGTGAGAGCCTCTCACGGGTTTCAGCCTGCTCGGTCAACATCTGCTGCCTGAGTGTAAGACGACACTGTGTGTAGGTCGGTGTGTCGGGCTTTGCTCCAATGCTCTGACAGTAAGCGTCGTCTTTAGGGCCAGCCTCCGCAAGCTGCTTATCTTGAACTGCCTTCGTTATGCAACCGCCAAGCCCAACAGTTAGAACCACTACTACCAGGGCCGTCCGCATCAATTCCTCCCTAGGTCCTTGGCAGCAAGCGAGAGCCCTCCCAAGTCGCTCACACCAATCACGGCATGGATCTTGTGGCTACGCTTTTGGAGCCAGACTGGATGTTTTCTCATCTGTGTTGCCGGAAATCCTATTGTAGGGAAGCGCACAGTCCGGCGCCGAGCCCCAGCGAGCGCACTGCACGGTAGGGTCTAACAACAACGCGCGTCTTTAGCGGCATTTTGAAAGTGGGTGGGTGGTCACTCGTCTGAAACCGAAGGCTCGGAAGGGACCCACAACGCGAGGGACCCAAGGCTACCCGCGAGCGAGAACGCCCCGGCCTGCACAGCAAGCGCGCAAGGTCTGACTGTCAGGTTGAGCGAGACAGGAGTGTGCGCCCGACTTCAATAGGATCAGGCAGGATGCCGAGCGACATTAGGTTGGCGTCAGAAGAGGCTTAGCGCTTTCATCACCACGCCGACACACAGCCAGAGGCAGAAGCCTACAGGGATCAGCCCGAATATGGTCAGGGGATTCGACCACATCTTGTCACTGATGGACATGAGGAGGGCTAGAAGAGTCAGGACGATGAACCAGAGCATGATGATGGGCCTTTGCTTCGTGTGGTCCGTCTATGCTGGGCAGGTGAGGCCTTAGGCAGCCTTGGGGTTCAGCACCCGGTGTACGCTCATGCGGCTGATCCCCAGCGCCTTGGCGATAGCTGAGGGACCTGTGCCAGCGGCGTGCATCTCCTTGATGCGCTCAGGATCGATGGTGGCTTTGCGTCCGCGGTACTTGGCTTTCCGCAGGTCCTTGTCAGCCTTGATGGCCTCTATGCCAGCCAGTTGGCGCTCACGGATGAACTTGCGCTCCATCTCAGCGACCATGCCTAAGACCGTCACCAGCATGTGGCCCGTGGCATCCTTGGTGGAGAATGCGGGCTCTAGGACGCTCAGGAAGGCACCCTTAGCCTCCAAGCTCATGGACAAGGTTGAGTACGTCCCTGGTGGAGCGGCCCAGGCGGTCGAGTTTGACCACCACAAGCTCATCACCATCCCGGATGAAGCCCAAGACATCAGCAAGTTCATCCCGGCCCTCACGGCTCTTACCGCTGGCCTTCTCGGTGCGGACGATGGAGCACCCGGCCTCCTTCAGGCGAGCCACTTGGTTGGCGTGGTCCTGATCCTCGGTGGAGACGCGGGCGTATCCGATGCGGGCCATGGGTGTCTCGATGTCACTTTAGGGTCAACCCAGACACCATGACGTCACTTTTGCACCCGGTCAAGCCTATTGTGACAGTTTTAAGCGTAACAGCCGCATGTATCCTGGGGGCGTACCCGTAAGTGACGGAGAGGTGGCTTTTGAGTATGATCACCAGCGCAAGCTCGCAATCCCTGTGGTAGGTTCCGCGGAGATGCGGCAATGAGCTTGGCAGGCAGAGGATGCGGCGGCGACAGTTCCTAGCTTCGGGTTTCGTCTATGTCGCTACCCACAATGCCGCTGTCGGACTTCAAGGAGCGGTAGTCCATAATCTTGCTATTATACATCCGTCGGCGCCCCCGCAGAACCTGACTGTCAACAGCAACAACGTAGTTGGTCATGCACTAAGGCGCTTGGAAAGCATCGGTTACATCGAAGGCAAGAACCTCGCGATACAGCGTTATTGCGCCTTGGGCTCGACCCAGAAGTTGTCCGAATTGGCTTCAGAAGCTGTCAAAGCAAATCCCGATGTGATGCTTACCGTCAGTGGGAAGACAGTTATCCAACTGGAAGCGCTTGACGAGTACGATACCAATAGTTGCCATTATGAGCGACCCTATAGCCTATGGACTGGTGACGTCGCTTTCACATCCGGGCGGCAACGTAACAGGTGCATCAGTTGATGCGGGTATTGATATCTGGGTTAAGCGAATTGCGCTCTTAAAAGAGGCCGTCCCCAGCATGACGAGAGTCTTCTACGTCGCCCCAGATACTACCTGGACCACAGCGGTCGGTGTCGGAGTAAAGGCAGCTGCTGAAAAGGCCAATATCGAACTGGTAGGCCCCCCAGTTGAAAACCCTCATCAAGAGGGCCAATACGCGACGGCATTTTCGGGCGTGTCAAAGCGCGCAGACGCTATTTTGGTGAGCAGTGCTCCGGAAAACTGGTCAAACAAGGAGCATATCGTGAAGTTCGCTCAGAATAATCGATTGCCTGCTCTGTACCCCTACAAGGATTATGTAGATGTAGGTGGCCTGATGTCACACGATATAGATCTAAATGAACTCTGGATCCGGTTAGCTGATCAGATCGCTTTTATCTTCAAGGGTGCCAACGCTGGAGATCTGCCCATCTATCAGCCAAGACAGTTCAGGTTTGTGATCAACATGATAGCTGCCAGGACGATAGGTCTTCAGTTCAGCCAAAACCTGATAGCCATGGCTGACGAAGTGATCGACTAGACACAACCGCGTGGCCCAATGCGCTAGAAGGCCACGCAGCCTTCGCAGAGTCCCTTCATGCCTCCTACCGTCGCCTAGTGGTACGAACCTGACGCTTGTATCCGCTCGACGGCCAGCAAGATCAATGGCTTAGTGTGCCAACGAGCGGACTCAAGTGTTAGATTTTGGCCACTAGGAAGCCCGCTGAGCAGCAGGGTCGCAAAAGCTTGGTGACGGGGCATTCACGAAGTCCGGAAAACCGCGCATGGGTTTCCAGGAGCTCTCACGGGGCTTTTACCGGTCACGGCTCTTCTTGCGTCAGACCATGGGAGGGCTTGATGCGGACCTGGATCTTCCAAGGCAATCCTGACCTATTCGACATCGATGCCTATCTAGCTGCGTGGCCCCCAGAGTTTCCCTGGCTGGTGACACGATATGCCCGTGAGATTGCGGTCGGGGATCAGGTGTTCATCTGGAAGACCGGTGGGGCTGCTAGGGGCGTCTCTGGGATCGTTGCGGAAGCCATCGTGACGGCTGAAACCGAGGAGCGAGAAGGGCTTCCCTCCGCCAAGTCCCTATGGCGCGGAGAGGCCACCGCAGTTGAGGAGAAGCGCAGCCGTGCGCTCCTGAAGCCCGTGCGAGTAGCCACATCGCGTGAGGTGCTGAGACGCGAATGGCTGGGTGAAGACGCCGTGCTGCGGGACATGCACATCATCCGGATGGCGAGTGGCACCAACTTCCCGGTCACGCCGACCGAGGCTGCGCGGCTCAATCTGATGTGGTCCCGGATTGGACAGAACTGGACACGAGACGAGTCCCTGGCTGGCTTGTGGGCCTACGTGAAGACCCTTGGGACCTCTGTGTCGCGCCTACCTGGATCACCGGTTGCGGAAGTTTCGGACCTCACAGGCCGTCCAGTTGCAGGTGTCTACAACAAGGTAATGAACTTCCGAGCCCTAGATCCTCGTGATCAGCGCGCAGGCCTTTCGGGTACTGGAGCGCATGACGTAGCTCTCTGGTCCGAGTTCTATGATACAGATTCTGGAACCCTTCGGACTGCGGAGATCGATGTCGAGTTCCAACGGGTCTGGAGGCCACGGGTTCAGGCTACCTCAAGCGCAGTTACGGCTGAAACCCTGGAGGAGGCCGCGCGTCTGCTGGAGCGGGAGGATCTGTCCGGGCTGTTGGACCGCTACACGAGAGGGCTGAGCGTAAGGCCCATTCGTCCGGCAGTAATCCAAGCACAGACACGTGGGTTCGAGCGCGACCCTCTGGCCGTAGCGATCACACGCAAGAGGGCACAGTTCCAATGCGAAGTGCCGTCCTGCAGTCACCCCACATTCACCACAGCGGACGGCCTGCCATACTGTGAGGTTCACCACATCATTCCGCTTAGCGAGGGCGGGCAAGACACCATCGAGAACATGGCTTGCATCTGTCCGGCTCACCACCGGGAAGCCCACTGGGGGCTCAACAAGGCTGCGATTGAGGCGGCTCTGTTAGAAGTTCGCACAGCGGATGGTGGCCGGGCACCGTGACTTTGCCTGCTCGGCTGTCGGACCCTTTCGCGTCGGATAGCGGCCGAGCTTAGCTTCCGGCCTTTTTCTTCTTTTTAGTTTTGCGCGTACACCAGTTGAGGAACTCGTGCGCTGCCCTGGAGCGCAGGTGTCCGCTCATCGGGCTCTTCATCACTCGGAGTGTCGCCAACATAGCTTGTTCAGCGCGTGCGCCGTCTTTCAGCCGGCCTCCTGGCTTCAGCAGCTCAAGCTGATACTCCGCCAGCTCTTTGGCCAGCTCCCAGGCTGCTTCAGCTTGTTTACGGCTCATGCCCTCAGGGCAGTCTGTAGGGCCGCTGTGTGGGCCTTCTGTAGCGGCTCCGAAGGCTGCCTCTTGCCTGGCTGCTTCCTTGCGGAACTCTCGGTAACTCGGGATGAGTTCCTCGAGGGTTGGACGGGGCTTGGCCTTGCGCTTCGGTCTCTTGGCGGGTTGAGTTGACTTATGTCCCTTCTGGACCGGAGTAATATTTTTCGATTCAGCTTTGTTTATGCACATAAAAAGAATGGCTCGTTGTAAGCAGGCTGTAGAATGGCCTGGCGCGGCTCAGGAGTAGGTTTAGACTTTACGGGCAGGCTCACATCCACAATGAACATCGAGGCTACCTGTAGAGCTTGCTTGGCGATTTCAGCGTTGCTCTGGGCAACAAAAACACCATCATGGCTTGGGAGTGCCACAACACCGAGTGACATCAGATGGTCCAGAGCTTTCAGGAGAATGTCGCTTTCCAACTTCATCAAATGGTAGCCTAGGGGAACCTTGAGAGGTGCCGGGGGATCGATGACGGACACAAGTCCAGGATGCTTGGCCTTTAGCGCGGCTCGCAGACTTGCTGGGGTGGCTCCTGCTGGTAAGCCCTCAATGGGGCGCCCGTACTTTCGGCCAGCCCGACCGCCATTCAGCAGGGATGAGAGGCCCGTCTTGACGGCGCTGCGTTGCTCTTTGTCGGTGTGGTCGTAGCCGCTGAGGAGGCCCGTCAGATCATAAGGATCTCCCTCGGGCCACTCCTTGCCCAGCATCAGGTAAGCAAGCCGGGGGTGCATAGCCTCGAAGTCCAAATCAGCAATGGGCTGTCCCTCAATCAGAAGGTTGCCCCTGCGGTGCTTCTCCAGGTTCTGCCAAAAGCCACCACTGAGACGGCCTACTTGATCGAACCGGATGGCTTGATCGTTCAGGACCACGAAGCGACGGCTAAGGGCTCGGTCATGAGTGTCCACAATATCTAGGCCGTCAGGGGTGAACTCCAGGTCCGCGCCAGCGAGGAAGTTGTTGAGCCGAGACATCTCGGATCGCATACGCTCAGTCTCGGAGGTCTCCTGAAACTCGATGTTCGTCCTGATTGGCTCCAGATGTGGGGCGTGAACCACCTTTCTGCGAAGCATGATGAGCGGGTGACGCCTATCGAGCCTGAAGCACCCCAGATCTACACCAAAGCCGGACACCAGGGCCGCTAGACGACTGGTAGCCTGGATGGTGGTACAGTTCTTTCCCCTGGCACCTAGGGTCTGAGTGAGGAATCCTGCCTCATCGAGTAGATTCACGGTCTGGACAAAGGTCTTCCTGGGGATCTCGGGATTGTCATAGGCCCTGTGGTCTCCGATACGCCTAGAGATGACCAGCGGCCTTCCTCCTGGGTACTTGAGGAGGCTGTGAGCCAAGTTCGACACCACCACATCAACCACAAGCCGGAAGGTATGGGCATCTTTGGCTTTGCGTCTCCTGTCTCTCTGCTCGGTGAAGGTAACCTCATCGATCACAGCATCTAACACAAGACTCATTGGACCATGCTTGGCTAAGCGGTACTGATGAAGCCATAAGTCCTTTTCTCCTGTGTTTACATCATTGTTGTCCTCCTCAGAGTCCTGGGTCATACTTAGTCCTCATAGGTATCTTCTCTAGTGTGTATCAATAATGGTCATCTCCCTTAGGCATCTCAGGTCTATAAGGAGGACCAGAAGACTACCATTAGGGAGTTCATAAGGAAAAACCCCAGGAGCACTCAGGCTCCCAGGATCAGGCTTAGCGTGGTCTTTTTGATCGATGACGGGATCAGCGAGAGAACACATGGTCCAGGTCCGCTGAGGGAGGTCTGAGAGGTGCCCGGCGAGGGACCGTTAGGAGCCTGGTTCCTCTGGAGGGGAGGTAATTCGGTCTCCAAGCCGATCTAAGCCTTAGAGAACCAACAGGAACCTTGCTCATCGCCGAGGAAGCTCAGCGACTGCCTGCGGCCGTAGTGTCCTCTGGAGGGGGTCAGTTAAGACCACAGACCGATACCAAGCTCCTCAGAGACAACGAGAACCCAGCAATTCGCAGGGTGCAGTTGGGAAGGTGGCGGTCTTCTCGGGGCTACTGGTGGTGCTCACGGTTCTCTGGAGGGCCGGTTATTCGACTCTGAAACATGCCCAACCCGCTCAGCCGCATGAGGAACCTTGGCATTCTGGACGATGCCCCTGGGTGCCGCTGGACCGCGTGTTTTCTGGAGGGGGCACGTTGTAGGCCTGAAACCACCGCAAGCCCCTGAGTGGCATCAGGAACCCACCTATTCAGCCCAACAGACCCGGGAAGCTGCCATCGGATGCGAGACGCATAGACTGAGTACTATTCTGGTCGAGCTATGCAATGAGCGCAACGGGAAACTATTGAGCCGGATGGTTCAGCGGCAAACACAGGGGCTCAACCTATTGGTATCTCCAAGCAACCGCGAGGGCTATCGCTCAATAGCCTCTAGAATGCGCTAGGAAGCCTCAGGACGACCGTGAGTAATCTCAGAGTAGCCGAGTAGCGGCTTGAGGCTGATGGGCGTCCTGGAGGTTCCTAGCGTGGCTGTGAGTTATCGCGCGGCACACGAAACCCACCTGTCAGACGTGGGGCTCAGGGCTGACCCTACCGGTCTGCTCGCTGAAGGGTTTGCTTCATCGCCTCATCCCGGATCTTGTTCTCTGACCAGAAGGGAAACTTAGATGCGATGTCGGCTTCGGCCTGATGGTAATCCTTAAGCAATTGCTTGGCTTGCGGTGTATCCGTGACCATGGCAAGCTCGATGACTCCGCTGGAGTTCATTAGGTAGCCCTCGGGGTCGTTTGGGTTCGGGATGAACTCTGGTAGTAATCGTTTGTCTTGAGAGGCTTGTGCAGCCGCCAGCCGTTCCACAACTTGAGCCCCGCCCTCGGTGTTAGCAAGCTTCGCCAAGGAGTTCTCATCTAAGCAGAGGAGCGGTTCGTCTTGATCGGTAATCACCTCGAACTGATCCGGTGATAGCCCTTGAAAAAGCGCTATGGCCCTCAGATCGGGCGCGTCTCCTTCGTGGCCCGTGACTTCATAACCAAAGCCTATGAGGTAGATACGGGCGGCTCGCATCAGGCGCTCATCTGCGGTGACTTCCGGGATCTGCTCCTGGAAGATGTCTTTCAAGCGGGCCACCGACTTCTGAGCGTCTTCCCCTGGCTCACCGGGAGTCGTAAAGACAGCAGCCCAGAACAACGTCTCCGTGCCCAGGCAGCTTCACCTTCAGCTTCTCGCCAATCTCCTGGCGATAGGTCTGGCTCCAGAAGTTGCTGTGGTCCGTAGCATTCATTTCGGATCAACCGGGTTCATCGGCGGTAATCCGCAGTCTCATGGTAGAAGGCGCGGGTCAACATGAAACACGAATTCGGGACGACAATTCGGAAATACTGCCGTAAGCAGGATATGTAGTCCTCTGACCCCAGGCGTATCCCTATGATCGACAACGAGAATCCTCGGAGCGACCACGGGCTGAGGAGTGGTCGCCTGTGGATAAGGTTCTGTAAGGTTATGATCCACAGCGCAAAATCGCTTTCATCCAACGGGGTGTTTGGGTAGCCGGTTGGTGTCTTCGGGTGGGTCCGGGAGTTTACGCCACCGCGGTGCAAACCGGCTAACCTCTTGAAAATGCAGGTTGCTCAAATCTGAGCGGCCTATTTCGACCCGGCTGCCGACTTGCGGATCTCCCCCGGCCCCGCTTACTGTCAAGCTATGCGTACCGCCCTGGCTCTTCTCGCCTCCTTGGTGTTCTCCAGCGTCCCAGCGTCAGCCGAGAAGTTGACCGCTGTGTGTCGAGACATATGGGGCATCCGGGTGGATGACGAAGGAGGTGATCTGGTAAAGAATGCGGATACTCTTAAGGACGTCTCGTGGTCTTACTCAGGCGACGATGACACATCTGAGGGATTGCTGATACTCCAAAGCTCCAAATCTGCTGGTGGCCGTGTGGCGACCGAGAAGGCCTATGTGAAGCGGATGCTTACCGGCCACTGGAGCTTTGTGAGCGTGCTGGACGATGCCACCTGGGTTCACACGATTTACCCACGGTCAGGCAAGCTGCTGGTCACCCAGAACACCAGCACGGTCATGTCGGAGCTCTCGGGCAAGATGCTGACGGGTACGTGCAAGGTGACGGTCAGGTAGGCTTCTTCTCGCAGGCAGGCATGTGTAGATGTGATAGGTCCAGCCCTGGATACCGCACCTTCTTGATTTCCGCATACAGCGTGGCTGCCTGTAGGCCGCGTCCGTAGATCGACTCTTCGCCCTCGCTGTCTCTTCGCCACCCGCCTAGCGCCCTCACGCGCTCTAATCCGATATGGGCTTCGCGGAGAGCATCTCGGTAGTTGTGCCGGAAGCTGTGGAATGACACCCCAGGTGAGGCCACGCCGACTTTACCCAGGAAGCGCCGCTTGTCGTTGAACCACTTCGAGAACGTCCCTGAAAGGTAGCCCAGCGAGTCCGGGGCAATCTCCGGGAACAGACGGTATTCTCCCCTCCCCCGCATGGTCTCAGCGAACGCCAGAAGCCCTATCCGCTCAAGCTCGGGGTGCACGGGGACGAACCGTTTACCTGCGGCTGTCTTAATGCGCTTGCGGTCGCCTTCGTCCGCTCCAGGTTCCCAAGCGTCGTCAATCAAGATGACCGGAACGCCCTCATAAGCAGTGAGGTCACTGGTCCGAAGCTGACACACTTCACCAAGCCTCATGCCCGTCCACAGGGCGATTAGAGGCACCCAGAAGCGTCCCCTGCGGACCACGTTGGGTCCAGGGCGGCTGTAGCCTTCCTCATCATCCACACAGCCGGTGTAGAGCGGAGCCGAGAAGATGGCCTGAAGCTGCTCGGTGCTGAAGGGCGACCGAAGGTCCCGTTCGTTCCTTGGGTCCTGGACAGCCAAACCCTCCGCAGGATTGCGGGTCACCCGCCAGTTCTTCACGCCCCATTTGAAGAGGGCTGAGAGGTTGTGGAGGTAGTTGTTGACGGCTGACGCACCGAGCCGTTCCATCTTCCCGGCATCTGCGAGCCTTGCGGCATCCTCCAGGGACACTCCAGGGAACCGCTGCGCAGCGTTCTTGGGTAGCCGCATGATGACACTACGGATGCGCTCGCAGTCAGTCCGGTGGATTGAGTCCACGGGCGTCTCGGAGCCCAGCAACTCCCGCATTGCCCGAAAGACCGTCTGATAGGTCTTCAGCGTACCTGGGGTGCGGCTCCGGGTCGGGTCTGCGAGGTAGTCCGTAATCAGCTCCTCAACCGTGTAGGATCGAATTGCCGACGAAGCGGCAGCAGTCGGCGTCTCAACCAGTTCGCCCCGGTTGCGCTCGATGAGGGCCTGAGCCCAGCGCTTCTGGGCCTTGAGGAACGCGTAGGCGAGGTGTCGGTAAGCCTCTGTCCCAGGCTCGACGGTTACACCCTGGGTCCACAGGAACTCCCTCATCTCGTAATCGACTTGGGTGTGATCCCCACGGGCGAGCGCAACGGACGCCCCCATGTCCACTATTTCGGCACTCTCGATGGCCTTGCGTAGCTCCCCTTCGGTTAGGCCCTCACGGCGATGCTCTTCGTCCTCCTGAAGCACGTAGGCGTACCAGAGGGAGGCAAGGCGCTCAGCCTCAGCGGCGGTCACACGCGTACTGAAGCCGGACAGGTTGCGCCGGGCATTCTCAAGCTCCCGGTCAAACTCCACAGATTTTTCTCGGGCGCGTCTCCTCGCCTCAGTGGGGTCGGAGGTTCCGAGGGCAATCCATTTTTGCCCGCTGCGACCGCCGGGAATTACCTCACGGAGGTCCGCTGGTACCCAGGCACGGAACGAATAGGTCCCATTAGGACGGCGAACGATGCGGCTGTCGAGGGCCATCGCTGAGAGGCTGACTGTAGCAAGAACCTGTAGCAGTGGTGCCGCTCAAGGGCCTGAAAGTCAACGCTTCTTGGGCAATCAGCCACTTAGCAGAATGCTGGCGGAAGGGGTGGGATTCGAACCCACGGTGGAGTTGCCCCCACGGCGGTTTTCAAGACCGCTGCCTTAAACCACTCGGCCACCCTTCCTAGCGGCATCCGCGGCCTCACGGTTACGGCCGTGGTAGAGGTCGCGTCAACCGCAGAACAACCGGTTGACCTCCCGAAGCATTCCGCATATCTCACCGCCCACGCCCGAAGCCGCTCGATGCGGCACGGGCGTCGCCCTGCCATCTCGAACAGCGGATGCAACGGGCCGACGGCTGATTGGGGGATAGTTTAACGGTAGAACGGTGGACTCTGACTCCTCTAGTCCTGGTTCGAATCCAGGTCCCCCAGCCATCGGAAAGCGCCCGCTCGGTCAATGACTTAGCGGGTTTTTCTTGCCCGCGACACCCTGTCCGAGGATTGCAACACGCTTCAACACGGGTTGAGGTTTTACAACGGGTTACGGCCGAGCGTAGGCTGCTCCGAGCAACACGGACGGAACACGTTTGGAGTGCGCATGGCTGAGAATGCGTTGACTGGCCTGCAGGCGTCGCGTGACCGCCTGATCCGCGAGCGCAAGATCCTTGCCCTTCGGATAGCGAACGAGAAATTTAAGGTCGAGGACATCGCCGGTGGTTTGATCCGGACGCAGCAGGCGCTGGAGGTCGTGGAAGCCGCCATTGCCGCAGAAGAAACTGCACAGGGTTCCGTCTACGACCGCCGAGGGTTGGCCGGCGCCTGAAGCGATCGTCACGCCGATGCTTCGCGCCATCGCCCTCGCTTGTCGAAACGGCTTCTACCGTGAACCGCGCTCCCGCACCCTTGGCACGACGCCGTCGGTATGATCCCCAGGCGGCGTCCTCGTGGGTCGAGTTGGATGGTAGAGCGTTATGGCAACATCCATGCGGTTCATGTTGTCGAGGAAGAGCCGCACCTTCGGCCAGTAGCGGCCGCCTAATTGAGGATTGACCTTCGGCAGGCCGTGGCGCTCGAGCACGATGGCGAGCGCTGGCTTCATCTTCGCGAGCGTCGGACCAAGGATAAGCTTCGCAATCTCGGGCCCGCCAGGGAATAGGCAGCTCGGCTCTATTCCTCCCGGCCTCCGTATTCGATCCATCGCTACCCCCTGCCTTGGCCCCATGATGGCTTGAATCCCGCGGACCGGCAGGCAGCTTGAGCTGCCCCCGTTAAGGCTCGCTTCTTATGGGCGGGCTATGGCTTGTTGGAGAGACGATATTTTGCGAAGCTCATCACTATGAGATCGGAGGCGCGCCGTGCGCATCACGCGAGACCCCGCGTTAGTTAATTTCAGTCAGCTTGAGCCCGGAAGCTGCTTTCTCTTCGCCTCTGAAGGGCCCGTGGAGCTTGGTTTAGTAGCCAAGATGTCCGACGGGCAGCAGATCTTTGTGGTGCCTGGGCCACGCGACCCAGACGCTAATAATTTGCCGCAAATTTATCCCGATCACTTTCTGATGCACGAAGAGGTGCTTCATTTACAGGAAGCGGAAATCCATTTTAACACTGACGTTGACAGCATTTCGTGTAATCTCAATGTAAATCTAGATTATCCTGCCGCTTTGTATAAAGCGCAAGACGGTCTATACCTCCGTGCCGTGTACCGGAGAGCCAATGTTTTTTGGATCAATGTTATCACTGGGCTGGTGGAACGAAAGCCCTTGGGGATAATGTTCTGCTTCAACCATTGGGATGTAAGATGGCCAAACTCAGACGGATCATTTCAAACCGTTCAAGAATACACAAAAGGCCGCGCCGCAAAATAGTTCGGATCGCATAATGCCTGCAGCTCATAAATCGACTGACGTTTTTCGCCCGAATGATGTGCCAACACTGACTTATGTTTACCGCAGTGAACATGATCTCGAAAGTCAGCTGCGGCTGTCTCTCCGCACGGCGGGTCAAATTGTTTCTCTATCAGGTCCATCTAAATCCGGAAAGACGGTTCTCATTAAAAGGACCATCTCTGCAGATGATCTCATACTTGTATCTGGAGCGTCAATTACATCTGCTGAAAATCTTTGGACGAGAGTCCTTGGTTGGATGGATGCACCTGTCGAAGTCACTAAAAAATCGGCCCAAAGTTACGTCGGGGAATTGAACACTAAAGCTGGCGGGTCGATAGGCGTCCCATTTGTTGCAAAAGGCTCGGCTGAAGCCGGTGGCAAAGTGTCAGCGGGCACAACGATTGATCGTAGCGAAAAGATTGCATCGTCGCCTATCGATCAGGTCGTTCGCGAGATTGGAAATAGCGATTTCGTTGTGTTTATTGATGACTTTCACTACATGTCGCCAGACGTGCAGAAAGATGTCGCGAAGCAGATAAAAGAAATCGCCGAAAGGGGCGTTAAGATCTTGACCGCCTCTGTGCCTCATAGATCAGACGATGTGGTGCGAAGTAATCCAGAACTCAGGGGACGAGTACGGGCTATTGATTTTGATTACTGGTCTGACGAAGAAATCCGACAAATTGCTGCGCTGGGGTTTGCGGCGCTTGGCATTCAACTAACACCTAAGATCGCGGATAGGATTACATCCGCGGTGTTTGGATCGCCGCAGCTTATGCAGGCGATGTGCCTCCAAGTCTGCCATCAGCTCCAGGTCGAAGAAACATGCTCGCCCGCGCGCGACTTCGATCTGGACAACCCTAGTTATAAAAGAGTCTTGGAACACACGTCGTCCACCACAGACTTTTCTTCCTCATTAGCTGCAATGCACGCTGGGCCAAAGTTGCGAGGACAGGATCGGAAACAATTTAATTTCGTAGATGGAACGAGGGGTGATGTTTACCGGTGTGTTTTGCTGGCCTTGCAGAGAGAGCCGCCGGTTCTATCATTGAGATACGACGAAATTATCGAACGCGTGAAAAACGTGTGCGTTGACGATCATCCTGTAGGATCAAGCGTAAGCCAAGCTCTCGTTCAAATTTGCGAGATTGCTGAGTCAACATCCGGAAGTAAATTTATTGAGTGGGACGAGGATGTCTTAGACATATCGGATCCGTATTTCTTGTATTATCTGCGAGGCTCGCCCCAGCTGACTAAGTTGAGAAGCCCTGGGACATAGTAGGACCGACAGTGTAGGGCGGTAGCCGCCACCGAAGATCTTGCCTGATCAATGTGGAAATGACAGGTTTTCGA
This sequence comes from Methylobacterium phyllosphaerae, assembly GCA_050632685.1. GTDB lineage: Bacteria > Pseudomonadota > Alphaproteobacteria > Rhizobiales > Beijerinckiaceae > Methylobacterium > Methylobacterium phyllosphaerae_A. Next base: position 2,041,802 of record JBOEFT010000001.1, on the reverse strand, counting down.
GTAGTGCGTGCCATCCGCATGGCCGAAAGACGAGCGGGTAGCTTCCTCAGCGCGGCCCGCTCCTCCGGTACGAATCTTCAAGTGACTCCCTAAGCTGCAGCGCCGCGTTCCATTCCAATTAGGAGAATGGTCCTTCAGGATGTGAGCGCACTCGGAATTGCCCATAACGCCTATCACGCCCGCCGTTGCCCAGCGGCGCAATGATGCCCTGCGCGCCTGTGCAGCCAATCCGCAAGGGCTGCGCGGGAACGCCTATCCCATCGTTATGCCTGACCTGGAGGCGGCAGGACTGGTGACGCGGCGGACCGAGGGGCCGAAGGGACGGCAGGCGCTCTGGTTCCTGACGCCGGCTGGGCGCGAGGTGCTGGCCGCGATCGGAACGGGCGAACCGGATAGGCCGTAGCCACTCGCGCCGAGAAGCTGGGGCTGCACACCATGTCGTATTCTGGACTTCAAGCGTCGAGTGATTTAAGCCCCGCGCCCCTTACCCGGAGGCGATAATGCAAATTAGAAACCGCTCCACGGTCAAGCCTTTATCGGATGTGCAGGTTGGAGAGCTTTTTTGGTTTCAGCTGAACAGTGGTCGAGCCTTGGGCATTGCCCTTCGCAGGCTGCAGGGAGGCACCCTGAAGATCGGTGTTCTGCGCGCTGATGCTATCGATGCACCTCAGCCGTTCCATTTCGATTTAGCGGATCCAGACCCGTGCTTGTCATACGGTGAAGACTGGGAAATCGAGCCCCTGCCTGGGCCCGAAACTCTCCCGGGAGACATGCGTCACGTCGAAACCGACGGTGCGGTCCATATCACTGCGCGCGGTCTAACGCTGAGGTTTCATCGCACACCGCAGAACATCAGCAGCTCGGGTTTCTCGTACGATCTGCTCAACCGTGAGGCCGCGAACTTCAACCGGGATGACTGCGCTCCCGTGCTTCGCTGGCGCATCTGGGCCTCGGCCGCTTCGCCGCGGCACCCGGGAGAGTTGCCAGTGTTCGAGTTCGACGCGGGCGCGCCGGTCACCGGGCGGTAGGACAGGGGAAATGCAGAATGGCTGACAACGCTGTGTCCGGACTGCATGCCGCCCGCGAACGCCTGCTGCGCGAGCGTAAGGTGCTCGCCCTGCGGTTGGGCAACGACAAATTCAAGGTCGATGATATAGCCCCGGCTTTGATCAAGCTGCAGCAAGCACTTGAGATCGTGGAGCTAGCGATCAGCGCCGAGGATGGGAGCGAACGCTCAGTGTATGAGCATGGGGACATCCGGGAAGCCTGACATTCGATTGCCCGGTCCCGCAGCGACGTCCGACATACCGACTGCGGGGCCGGGCCTTCACCTGCCAGTGTCGGCCGGCAAGTGTTCCTGTTTAGCGAGGGGGCGGTTGATCGCCGTCTCTCACCGCTCGGAGAGGGCCTGCATCTGCGGATCTACGGCCGCCTGAAACGCCTCCGCGTAGGTCTCCGCCTCAGGTCGACTCCAGCCGCTGACTGCATATAGGCGAACGCACCGGAGGACCCCGGTCTTTAGGTGGCCGACCACGTCGAGGCGGATCGCGTCGAACGCTTCCGTCAAGCGGATCAACTTCGGCGCGTAGCTGAGCCCGTGGCGAGTACCGATCTGCGCGGCCCGTTCGGTCGGGAGCATGGGCGAGGTCATCAGGCCCTCACGCTTTTCCGGGTTCGCGCCTCGGCCGCGCGGCGCTGCTGTCGCGTCATGCCGGCCGCCGCGGGCGGACGTGGTGCGATCGCTGCCGGCAGCCCGGGATTGATTCGCTCGCCGATCCGGTCCGGCTAGTCGTTCAGCTCAATCTGCGACCGGGTGCGTTCGCTTACGGTGACGAGGATGCCGCGAAGTTGCGATCGACTTGGAGATTTTCGCTGCCCGACCAGCGGCGATTCAGGCTCGATCCGGAGAACAATCCGAGCGGCCGCTTCCGCGCCTTAGCGGAAGCTCGGAGAGTCCGCTTTCCTACTTCTTGGTAAGTCACCTCGACCAGAATGGGTGGGTTGCTGCCCGTCCGCTCTGTGGGAGTTGAGGCTTGTCTTCTGCTCGCGCGCCAATCCAACCACGAGCGGAAAGGCACTCGGCGAAATGAGGCTTCTAGTAGCTGGCAGCAGCGCCAACAAAATTAATGCGTCATTAACGGTTGCAGAAGCTCATTCGCGGTAGCTAACAGCCTCGCTTCGTAAGAGCGTCAGCCAAACGCGTGGTGCCATATAATGGTAGCGGTCGCTATTGATACTAGCGTGGCAAGAGGGGCCGGATGGAAATCGGCTGCGTTTCGCAGCTTGCTGGCCTTAGCAGCCGATGGGACGATTGCTCTATACATACCGGAGACGGTTTACCAAGAACTCCGGACCCAATGGCGCGAAACGTATGACGACAGGCTAAATCAAGCCAAAAAAGCAATTAGGATCTTGCGAGATATTGCCCTCCTTCCGGCTTCAGAAGGTCAAGCACTAGAAGCGGTCGATGCGGAACTTAGCAAGACGTGTAGCTCAGAAGATGTCTCAAATACCGCTTTTGAAGAACTTTGCAAGACCTGTAAAATAGAGAGGTTACCGATTACACCGGAGCAGGCGGAGCGAGTCTGGAAGTCATACTACAACGGTGAACCGCCGTTTGGTAAAGTCAAGCAACGAGAAGACATACCAGACGCGTACATTTTTGAATCACTAAGGGACTTATCTAATAATAGATCTGGCCTGTTAATCTTATGCGCAGATGGCAGGCTGGCGAAAGCTTGCGCATCTCTGGAGAAAGTTTCCATTTTTAAGAAAATAGAAGACTTGATGGTATGTAAGGAGGTAAAAGATGCCGCTTTAGAGACTACCATTGGCAAGCATTGGGACGCAGTGAAGCACAAACTTTTGGCAGATGTTGACCAAGAAGTTACAGAATTTGTGATTGAAAACATCGAAAACATAATAATGTGGGAAACTGTTAGAGACGAGCGAATACCAAGCGACAGTAATGACGCTGAGATAACAATGTTTGGTAGCGCAGACGACATTATCATTATCGAGAGAGATGAATTTACGAAAGGTTTCTTCAAGTACATCGTTACATTTAAATCTCAGTGCTTGTTGAGTTTTTTCGTCTCCAAATGGGAGGCATATAACGTTCCGGATTGGGTTAGTGTCAGTCACGGGGATCCAGAAGAAGAGCACTATTTCGAGGCCGAGGCGGATAGGGAGGTTCTGGTTACGCTGACGCTTGCTTTGGAGGTTGATCTCCGGGAGGATTATGAAGATGAATCTCCAATACTTCGTGATATTCAGGTCGTCGATAAACCCGAGCTCCATCTAAATTAGCTGCACAACGCCCATACGCCTTGCGCGGAGGCTATGCCCAATGATCTAGGTCCACATTCGGCACGCCAGAATGCGAGTAATGGTTGAGATGGATCGGATGCGGAACGTCCGTTTCCCACCGAATAGCCAAAGTCTGGCTGCCACCCATCCCTGCCATCTGACCGATCTCCGAGAGCTGCCCGGAAGTGCTCTCATCTCTGTTGAGTTTCTGAGTCGGACGGTGGGCACCTACAGCGGATGCATGTCGGCGCGCGCGGAAGGAGATGCCGAGCCGCGCCATGTCGGTCCGTTAGAGCCGCTAGCACTCCGGTTGCAAGGAGGATCACGCCGGGAGCGATGCTGCTCCCCCCGGCGGAGCTCGATCAGCTGCGCTTGCCAGGCGGGCGGCCACGGCGGCGCGGGGTTGCCGGATTGGCGGGCGGAGCGGGGTGCGCCGGCACTACTGGATCCGACGCAACCGCTGCCGCGTGCCCAGGCTCGGCCGGCGCCGCCGGGGCAGGCTCGCCCGCGACGTGCACCACGAGGCCATTGCGGCGCAGCTCTTCCGCGTGGAAGCGCGACGTCGGAAAGGGCTCGCTCTCCGGGTGCACCAGATCCTGACCCTTCAAGAAGGTCTTGATCGGCTGCACCATCACGTGATCGTCGGACATGGCTGCCGATCCGATCAGGAGGCCGCGAGCGACGTGCCGAGGTCACCGGTCACGAACGAGCCAGGGCGACGGCAGGTAAATGCCAGCCGCTCCTCTGCCCTCAGGGTGACGAGGTTTCGGCGGAAATTATCGGAGTCCTCGCTGGACGCTACAACCTCGACCCCGAGCCGATCGAAGATCTGGGCCTGGGTCCGGAAGGGGCCGACCAGGAATTTGCCGACCGGCATCCGGTTCGTCGCGACCACGGGGGTATTCCAGATCCGTTGAGCCACCTCCGCCTCGAACGGTGAATTACCGATGTACCGGCCGGTCGAGTCGCGAACGGCCTGAAGCCGGCGCCAATCCACGGCGTTTAACACCATGCCGTCGACCTTCCAGTTCAGCGCCTCGACCTGGGCAATGGCCTGGATCAGCACGTCGAGCGGGGTTGAATTGGAAATCACCCACTGGCGAACGAAGGCGGAGGCCTGCGGTACGAGACCGAGAAGATTCTGGCCGGTCCCGTCGCCAAACAGCAGCTGCGCGTCCTCCTGATCGGCGAGGCCGGCACGGGCCTCCGCATCGATCGTGGCGGCCAGCGCAGGGGCATCGTCCATGATCTGGCGCGTGGCGAGGAAGAAGTGCGCGATCGTGCGGACCGGCGCGACCACCTCTTCGAAGGCCACATCGGACTGCGGCTTCAGCGCGCTTTCTGCGACCGGAGCCGCGTTGTTCGTGCGGCCCGTCATCCGCGGATAGCTGACGGCGTTCGACTCGGTCGTGCCTGGCGCGCAAAGATCACGGATCGAGGGCGCCACCCAAGGCAGCAGCGCCGGATTATTGACGCGGCGATCAGACGGGATGAGTGAGGCGCCGGACCCCGTCACGCTCGTGATGTTCTTGTGTTCGATCTCGGTGCGGGCCACCACGGCATGGAAGCGTCGGCCTTGGCGGTCGCGCGCGCCCTCGGCACTCTTGTATTCCTCCGACTCGACGAAGCGCCGCCCCCAGCTCTTCACCTCGAGGGGTCCGCCGCCGCCGCCACGCTTGGCCGCCTTCTGCTCAGTCTCCTGGATGCGAGAGTCGAATTCGTCGAGCCGGGTGTTCACCTCGCCGAGGGCGGTTTCCGCGGCGCCGATGCGCTCGCCGGCCCGAGTGATCAGGCCCTTCGTCTCGGTGTGGTTCGCCTGCAGGCGCTCCAGCACTTGGCCGCCGAGGTCGTTCGGGGCATCGAAAGCGACGCGGACGCCTCCGATGTTGCAGGCCAGGAAGCCCGCGAAGCCGCTGCCGGCGAGGATGTTGGCTGTACGCTTGGTCACTAGATCAGCCCTTTCAGGTCGAGGAGGTTTCGGTCGAGGAGCTTGGTGAAGGCGACCGCCGCCGCAGCGCGCCTCCCGTCGTCGGGATCGGGGTCGGGCTGCCCTGCGAGGGCTGGCCAACCGGCGACAGCGATTTTTCTGGCCGCGCCGCGGGCGAGGCCGGTTTTTCGGAGGAGGGCTTCGAGCTCGGCGGGTGAGCCGAGAGACTTCACGCCGGTAATGCGAGCCCCAGGGTGCATCGGCGTGGTGACCGCTGACACCTCGTGAAGGTCGAGGCGGATCAGGGATCGGCCGCCGGCCGCCGCCTTCGCACCGCCTGGGGTCACCCCGTAGCCGATGGATAGGCCCGTCACGTCGCCGGCCTTGATGTGCGCATAGGCCTTGGCGCCGGCCTCGGTGTCGCGGTTGAGCTTGCCGCGGACACGGAGCCCACGGGGATCTTCGCCCATGGCGGTCCACCGACCGATCGGCTCGGCCTGCTTGTGCGCCCACAACATCGCCGGAGCGGTGCCGTTAGCCTTGTGTGCGGCGAGGCTGGCGGCGAACGCACCGGGCTCGATCTTGTCACGGCCGAAGTCGACCGCGCCAAAAATCGCGCCGTAACCCTCGATTTCGCCCCCGTCGGCGGCGGCATCGAGTAATTTCAGCTCGACGGGCGGCCCGGTCAGAAAACCAGCCGTCCATTCAGCATCAGGGCTCAGGATGTCCATCGATCACCTTCGTGTGCAAGCACCGGGACACGCTGCGGACCCGTACGAGGGGGACCGCGGTGGGTGTCTGTCTGGCCTTGCCGCCCGGTCCAGCCGGTGCGCCGAAGGTGCCGTCGTCGAGGTCGCCCCGCATCCGCGGTAGCGACTAGTCAATCGATCACGTCCATTCAATTAGGCGAGGCCATCGAAACCGTCAATGGGCGGTCGCGCCAGCTTTCCGCTGTTCGGTGGCAACCTGCGCCTGCACTTCCGGGGAGGCGTTGCCCAGAACGGAGCCGACGTGCATCAGCCGAACAGCAGTCTTCGCGAGCCCTTCAGAGTCGATGCACAACGAGGTGGCGGTCGCGAGGGCGGCTTCGATCACCTCGACCGGCGCTTCACCGCGCTCAATCTGAGCCTTCAGCAGCTTCCGGAATTCCTCGTGTAGCGGCGCGTCGCTGAGATCCTCGTTCAACGAGGCGAAGGCGGTCTCTGTCATGGCTTCCTCACGGCTGAAGGCGGGCGGTGACGTCGGCTGGCAGCTCGACGCGGTGATACTTGGCCAGCCGAGCAAGGCGCTCGAGGGCGCGCCGACGGCGGGCGAGCTTCGCGGCGAACTCGGCCTCGAGCTTCTCGAACTCCTCGAGCCGGTGAAGGGCATATTGCCGGAGCGCCGGAGCGCGGTCGCCCGGCGGCATGCGCAGCAGGACAGCCGGCGTCATTGCTCTTGCTCCGGCAGGGGCTCGGCGCGCTCGACGGCGCCGGTGGGATCGAGGTCAGAGCCGTGCCGGTTTGGATCTACCCACGTCTGCGAGTCCAAGCCGGCGACCGAGGCGCGGAGGCGATCGAGGTCGACCAAGGGGCGGATCGCCCGGCCTTCCGCCGCGAGTTGCCAAAGCGCCTCGACACCGCGGCGGCGTACAGGCGCGACTCTGGGGGATGACGGGGATCGGCGGCGTACTCGGCAAGCGTCTGAGCGCTCGCGATCCCGAGCACGTGGTCGATCGCGGGCCGGACCACGTTGGCGATGCGCTCTGCTGACTGACCGGCGAACAGGTCGACTCCGCGGTACGTGCCGGCGGTGGGGAGGCGCTGATCGGTCATTGGATGCCGCCGCGGCCGGCCGCCATCAATGCCAAGGCGCGTTCGGCCACGAGGTCGACTGGGATCGGCTCGTCCTCATCATCGGCCGGGGCCGCCACCAGCGCGGCGAGGCGCGCCTCATGGGCCAACAGGGTCCGACACGCGGTCACCCTGGCGGCATGCGGGGCATCTTCATCGATCGCGATCGCAGCGAGGATCCGACGCGGATCGACCAAGCTCGGATCTATCCCGGCAGCCTCGATGCGGCGCCGCAGGGCATCGGCCTTCGTCGGCCGGCCGCCGCGGGACGCACCGGCGCGCGCCGGAGGTTTCGCCAGGGTTTTGGAACGGGGCTTTTCAGCCATTTCGGGGCTCCGGAATACGCAACGACAGAGCAGAAACCGGCCTCAAACCGGATCTAGGGATGGGCGAGAAATCAGCGCCAGAACGCGCGCGGGGTTTCTCCAAGTGCGACCAACTGCGGAAACCGCCTTCCTTCCACGGGAAGATATTGAGCTACCCTGGGAGGTGGACATCAGGCCAAGCCATGTCGGCGAGCGCGGGCCTGCGCTGTCTTCGCCACGTGGCAGGGACTGCACATCAGCATGAGATTGGACCGGTCGAGCGGGGCGCCGCCGTCCCGCAGCTCGTGCTTGTGATCCAGGGTGAGCCGACGTCCCTCCGCCCCGCACTTCTCACAGCGCGGTCCTCTCTCGGCCAGCACGGCGGCCCGCAGAGCGCGCCATTCCGGGGAGCCATAGAAGCTGTCCGGCACCTTCGGCCGGGGCAGCACGGTCCGATGCTCGGCGGGCTTCAGCTTGGGCTGCAGCTTGCCGAGGCGGCGAGGCTTAGGCGGCACCGGGCTGCTCCTGGCGCATCGGCGCCGATGCAGCAACGATGCGAGCGAAGGCGTCGGGCGCTGCGTGGCGGCCGTGGGCTGGGCTGGTGGCCATGGCCGCGGCAACGGCCTGTGCGGCTTCCCGGCGCCAGGCTTCCATCGCCGAAGCATATGCCAAGGCTGCTGTGTCGCCAGTCTGCTCGGCGGCAGGTACGTCGACTGCGTGCACCGGCACGCGCCAGATCATGGCCGCCAGGATCTCAGTCGGATCGTCCCGGGTCATGCCGCCACCTCATCGAGTCCGCGGCCGGTGGCCAATTCATCGACGATCAGGCTGATGTCCGCATCGGGCATCGCGAGATCAGTCGCACGTGCGATGATGTTCAGCGGAGTTGGCCGGATGCCGGCGTCCCGAAGATCATTCAGGATCGCCCACAGCGGCGATGTGTTCGAAGTGGAGGCGGCGGGTTCGGAGCGCATGGGCGGCTCGTGTGCTGTTCACGCGATCCACGCAGATACCATGCCGAGAATTTCAAAGCACAAACGGTTCGATTGATGTGCAGTTAGCGGGTTCGATAGAGCCAAACCGCGCAACGATACTGCCCAATGGCTTTATTGAATTATGAAAGAAGCGCGCTCATTGCCAGCGTTCTGCGGCCTCATTCTGTCCAAAAGCGAGGCTACAGAGGCAAGGTCATGAATTTGGTGGATATCTCGCCACGAATCGCTGAGAGCTCGCCTACCGGCTGTCCGACTCTTCGCCTACAGCAAGGCTTCACTGATCGGAAGCCCGCTGACATGATCGAGCATGCGCTTCGCTCTGATTGCCTTCGCCTGTCTCTGCAGTTCTCACGCGGCGGCACAGGTCTGCTCGGAATTAGAAACACCGGGCCAACGATCGAAGGCAATTGCGGAGGCACATAGTACCCTGGCGCGGTCCGTCGACCGTATCGAGGTGCCGCCGCCCGACGTCGCTCGCTACATCGAAACCGAGAATTCCGCTGCGCTTCGGCAGCGGAGTCTACAGCGCCTGTCGATCCTGATGGCGAACCCGTTTTATCATCCCGCGGAGGTAGCCAAGCATTACGCCATCGTTCGGCAAAACCTCGATGCTGCCCACCGCGCTAAGCTGGTGGCCGACCAAGTGGTCTACCTGTCGGTGGTCATTGCCGAATATGCCGACTTGTCTGTGGCGCTATCCGACTATCACCAATTCGATCTGGCTCGGCCGCAACAGGTGATCTCGAAGCAGGGCGTGCGGGAAGAGGCCTTTGACCTGACGGTCTCGAAATCGGACCTGCTGCGCGTCTTGCAATGCGGCGTCCGACAGATGCGGGAGCCGAATTGATCCCGCAGACTCCGCGAGGCGCAATCGATGCGTTGCGGGGAAGAGCGGCGGCCGCCCGTCAGAGAACGGCCGCCGCTGCAGATGCCAAGCTTCAGGTAGCTCCTGCTGATTTCTGGCGGCGAGATACGCGACGCTCAACAATCACGGTGCGCGGCTTTGAGGAGACCTGCGGTGTAGGAGTATCCGCAACTTTCGGTTCCGCCGGCTCTGCCTCCGCCGCAGGCGCTTCAGGCGGCATGACGCTGGTCACCTCGCGGAAGACGCAAAATTCCTGGCGGTAGCGTTCGGCGAGGCGGCGAGCCTCCACTTCGGCTTCCGGGACGCTGCCGTGCTCGAACGGTGTGGCGCCGACCTTTCGAAGCCGGCCAGTCTTCGGATCTCGGCAGGCAATCAGGAATCCGCCGCGCACCGTCTCCGGCGGTCGCGCCGAATCCTCGGGATAGACGCGCAGCCGTCTGGCTGATTTGGTCATGGTGTTCTCCGAATTGGATTGAGGAAAAGCTCAGCGCTAAGCTGGCGCGGCGCGAAGCGGCCGGCCTCAGTGCGTGCTGGTGATGAAAGGACGGATTGATTGGAGCGCATACGTGAAGGCGCTCGCGTATTCGCCATCGGGACCGTGGTCTTCGCCGAATAGGTGCGCGAGGTAGGCGCAGAAGGAGCGCCGCATCGGAAAGTCTTTGCTGCCGAAGTCGGTCTTGCGAATTCGGCGAGCCAATTCGATCGGGCCGCGATATGCTGCCGTCGACAGCTCGAGCAGCTCAGTGCGATCGTGGAAGCCCTCTTCCAGCGATCTGGTAGCCTCGTACAGCCCAGCGCGCCGTTCTTGCGCGTCCGAGCCGTCCGAGAGCCAGGGCAATTCCTGTGCGTCGCGCATCGTCTTCAGAGCGGCCGAGACCGGGCCGCCATTGGCAACAATCCGATTCGTGTTATTGGCTGGCATGGCTTTCATCTCTTGTCGGGGTGGGGCTGATCAGGCCGAGGTGCGGGGTCCAGCCGCTTCCTCGGCCGCTTTGTTCAGGCGTGCGAACCGCCTCCGTATTGATCCGCGAGCGCGCTGAGCGCCGAGACCGCCTCCATCGTCCGCTGGGCGTGCATGATGGCTTCCGCCGCCGCGGGATCCGATGGCGACGCTCCTGGCGAAAGGGCCGCTGTCGGGCCGAGTGCGGCTTGCAGGTGAAGCGCCGTCGCCACCATCAGCGCTGCCGTTCTCAGGGTAATTCCGTAATCGCGCCAATCCGCGCTGGTCGCGGTCGAATGGAATAGCTCCTGGAACTCGGCCGCGGTGATCGCCCCGGTGCGGGCTGCATAGAGGCCATGGGCCATGTGCTGCGCCAAGGTGATGGCGGGGTGCACCAAGCCGCGATCAATTCGGTGCGGCTCTTTTTTCATTTTCAGACATGGGTTCTCCTTCGGGCGCTGGCCCGGCTGCACACCGCCACGGCTTGCGGCGGATCTCTGTGATGGTGCTGGATGGTGTTGGCGCAGAGCGCGTGGCGGCCCTAGGAATGGTATATTAGATGTGTCCGCCCTGAGGGACCGTGAGAATGCCGAAACAGTCCTTCACGGTCCGCGGAGAGGGACAGTTCTAGGAATTCTTTGGTCCATCAGTCCGCCCTTAGGGACCGACTGTCCGCCCTGAGGGACTGAGCGTCCGCGCTGAGGGACCGTGAAATTCTTTCCGGGCGTCCAGTTCATGAAGCGTTTGGTCGGCAATTCGCCCGACTCGTCGCACGTGTGTTCGGTCAATCGCCATTCGGTTGCTCGTCCATCCTTTCTGCTATCGAAGCCTCCGACGATCACGGCCTCGACAAAGCCGAGCGCCTGCAATTCCTGGAACGCCTTTGACGCGCTCGTCTTGCTCACATTCAGATTTTCGGCTGCTTGCCGCACCGATAGGATGATGCGGCCGTTGTTCATGCCCTTGTACCGCTGTTTCAACAGGACATAGAGCGCGCGTCCCTCTGTGCTGAGATGCTTCCAAGCGGCAGACTCCGTCAGCCACTCGTACAAGCGGACGTGCTGCGGCTCCTTTTTGCTGTTGCCCTTGTGATCCTTCTTCATGCGGTGCCCCCTGGCTGATCAGGAGACGCCAGAGATGCGCGCGAATGGCGGCCTCATATGATGCGACCTCCGATCGGATCAGCGGCTCAGCAACCCCCTTTTTGCGAAGGCCTTCCTCGAGGCGCCGGAGCTGCTCGCGAAGGTGGCCCTCGGCATGGTTGCCGGGGACCGTGGTCATGTATGCCGCCGTCTTCCTGATTTGCGGCAGGCGCCGGGCGAAACGGAAGGGCAGGACGACGGCGCTCAAGCCGCCGACTCCTGCGCCTCGATCCACCGCATGATGGTTGAGCGCCGGGCATGGACGCGGCCGCCCAGGCTGAAGGTCGGCAGCTCCTTCTTCTGAATGGCGTGATAGATGCGCCGGATGTTGCCCTCACGCTGCCCCTCGACCTCGCCGTAAATCACCTTGGCGATGTTCTCGGCGCCGACAATCACCGGATCGTCAGGCAAAGTGGTACCGTTCGCACCGGAGGGGCGCGCTGCAGAATTCGACATTTGCTAAGTCCTTTAGCTTTGAAGTGCGGTGATAACCGAACCGATAGTTCTGTGAGTTATTTTGATGCTGATATTCCGATCAACTTCAGCTTCAGCCTCATCGTGCATGAAGTACATGCTCAAACCAGAGGTACGGCCTTGTCCGCCATCTGGCGAAGTCCAAATTCCGATACTTGCCTCTGGCCCTGGTCGCTCGAACTCAATTCTCAGACGAATGTAAGAGGGTCCGTCGACTTCGCCGGATAGAAGCAATCCGGAAGGCTCGTCCATAAAGAGCGAAATCACTCGCTCGAGTGTCTCGCCAAAAGTTTCAGCAAGCACCTCCCCTTCAAGATATTTTAGATCGTCTGTCATCTGTTCATGAAATGTCGTCCGCAACGGCAAGTGCCAGAATTCTGCAACTGATTGCGCAGCATCTTTCGCCGGTGATGAGCCATTCACCGCAATAAGGAGTGATGCGGCATCACTTGCGGTCATTTTCGCCGCGCCACCTCCAGTCGATTGCTGTCCAATCAGGCCGGCTTCGCGAAGATAACGAGCGATCAGCTTCACGCTGCTCTCGTCAAGACCAGACGTCTCAGCCACAACACGAACTAGCTGACCTATCGACGCCATGAACCCTGCCTCGTCGTGTGTTATACGCACGACGGCTTGCGGTGTAAATCCCGTCGTGCGAAAAAATCACGACGCGTGAACGCAGCCGTGTTCGGCGCATCCTAACGCAGAGGGCGGAATGGCATCGATACGAAAGAGAACTCTTCCCTCAGGGAAGGTGAAGTGGCTGGCCGCCTACGCGGACGGAGCCGGCGAGAGACGGTTCAAGCAATTCGACACCCGGAAGGCGGCCGACGGCTTTCTCACCCGTGCCCGGTCCGAGGTGCTGCAAGGGACTCACGTCGCCGAGTCGCAATCCATGACGGTCGGGAAGGTCGCCGACGAATGGCTCAAGTCGGCGGAGGAAGGCGGGCTGGAGCGCTCCACGATGGTCCACTATCGGGCGCACGTGAACGAGCACATCCGGCCGCTGATTGGCGCGCTGAAGCTATCCCAGGTGACTACGCCGCGGGTCTACGCCTTCGCGGACGAGTTGAAGGAAAAGGGTCGGTCGGCGGAGACCGTGCGCCGGGCGGTGCAATCACTTGGCCGAATCTTCCGATACGCCAAAGGCCGTGGACTCGCTGGACAGAACCCGGTCGCGGACGTTCGCCTGCGGAAATCGAAGCGCGATACTGGCCGGGTGGAGATTCCGACGAAGGAGGAGCTACGCGCCATTCTCGCCGCGGCGGAAGGCCGTTGGCGGCCGCTGGTAATCGTCGCCCTGTTTACCGGGCTCCGCATCTCCGAGCTGCGCGGGCTACGCTGGTCTGACGTCGACCTGAAGAAGCGCGTGCTGACGGTCTCGCAGCGTGCCGACGCCTGGAAGGAGATCGGGCCGCCGAAGAGCGAGTCCGGGACCCGAGATGTCCCCCTCCCCCGATGGTCGTGAATACGTTGCGCGAATGGCGATTGGCCTGCCCGAAGGGCGAGCTCGATCTCGTTTTCCCGAGCGGGGCCGGCCAAGTTGAGTATCACTCGAACATCGTGAATCGCGGCTGGTATCCGCTGCAGGTGAAGGCCGGGGTGACCGTTCAGAAGGATGGCAAGGCGGTCGCGCGCTACAACTTCCACGCCCTCCGGCATGCTGCGGCCAGCATGTTCATCGAGAGCCGGATGACGCCCAAGCGGGTGATGACGATCATGGGCCACAGCTCGATCACGGTGACCTTCGACATCTACGGCCACCTGTTCGAGGATGCCGAGGCCGATCGGGCAGCCATGGAAGGCATCGAGGCGAGGCTGCTTGGCGGCGTGGCGTGATCGGAGCGTGAACAGCCGGAGCAACACGAGGCGCAACACGCGCAAGAAATCTCAATCTTTTCAATGGCCGCGCTGAGACTCTGACTCCTCTAGTCCTGGTTCGAATCCAGGTCCCCCAGCCACACAGGCAGCCCGCCCGATCCTGGATCCGGCGGGTTTTTTGTTGCCGGGAATGGAGGGTCAAGGTGGAATAGCCGTGGTCATCGCCCATTCCGGGGTCCGGGATTGGACCTGGCCGTGCATCGTCGATCAATTGACGCACCGTAGCGCGGCAGCCTGAATCGGCCCCTATGTCGTCGCAAGCCGCAGGGGTCCGGGGACGCGCGATCATCGGCAAGGTCGCTCTCTCAAGCGCTGCGGCTCCAAGCCGTCCTGGGATTCGCGCTGCCCGCCAAGACCTCGTCATTCAGGCCGGGTCATCGGCAGCATCCCTCGGACGGCCCTGGCCCACCAGTTCCTGGCGCGCCTGGGCCACGATGTGCCGAGCGGGCCGCTCGCGGGGCCCGCCGCTTTCGTCGAGACGGTCGTCCAGGGTGATTTCCACCGCGACAACGGCACCTTGCTGAGGACGTGCGGATACGCGGTCGTCAACGCCAACGTGCACACCGCCACGGCGCTGACGGGCGGTTACGTGAAGCGGCTCAGCCTGTATGTCGAGGTGCGCAACCTGTTCGACACGACGGATGTCGCCTCCGCGCAGAACCCCGTCAACGGGATCAGCGGCGCGACCGGCCTCCAGAACGGCGCGACGACGCTCGTGACGGCCACCGGCTCAGTCATCGCGGGTGCGCCGCGGAACATCGTCGGCGGGATGCGGCTGGCATTTTGATAACCGCGCGCGGGACCGCGCGTGGTGTCAAGGCCGAGCTTGCACTATGCTCCGGCGGTCGATCGCCGGGACTGGGCGTGCCTGCGGTCTGGTCCGCGGTGCGGGGACCTCTGGCATGAACGGGCGCGATACTCGAATGCGGCGGCGAACCGTCATCGCTGGTGGCCTGCCGTGGGTCCTGTCCGGATGGCCCTCCGCAGCCGGGGCGCAGACGCGGGGCCACGTGGTGGCGTTCTGGCCGTTCTCGGAGAGCGATGCCGAAGGTCGAGCCCTGGCGGCGGCCTTTCACGGCGCGCTGCGCGACCGTGGGCAGGGTGACCTTCCCATCGAGGATCGGTGGGACGGTGCCGACCCCGAGCGGACACGCGCCCTCGCGGCAGAACTCGTCGCCCGGCAGCCGCGGGTCATCTTCACGTATCTCAGTGCGCAGCTTTCCGCGGTGTCCGCCTTGACCCGGGACATCCCGATCGTGTTCGTCGGAGCCTCCAATCCAGTCGGCTTCGGCTATGCCGTGAGCCTCCAGCGGCCCGGCGGCAACATCACGGGATTCACGCTGTACGAGCCGAGGCTGGGAGGCAAATGGCTCGCAGCCCTGAAGGAGGCGGTGCCGACCCTGCGCCGCGTGACCCTGCTGTCGAATCCGAGCACCGTGGTCAAAGGCGACAATCTCTACGCGGAGCACTTCCAGGCCACGGCCGCCAGCCTCGGGATCGAACCCACCGTCGTGAAGGTCGAGACGGCCGACGCCATCGAACCGGTCATCGCCGATCTGGCGCGCCAGGGTCAGGCCGGGATCATCGTCGCGCCGGGCACCTTCAGCGAGGCCAACGGCGACCGCATCGTCGCGCTGGCCGCCAGCCATCGGATTCCGGCCGTGTTCGCCATCCAGCGCTTCGCCCGGCGCGGCGGCCTGATGTCGTACGGTCCGGATCCGGTCGAGGTAGTCCGCCGGGCCGCGGCCTATGTCGACCGCATCCTCCACGGCGACAACCCGGCGTCCCTGCCGATCCAGGCCCCCACGAAGTTCGACTTCATCGTGAATCTCAAGACGGCGCGCAGCCTCGGCGTGGACATCGCGTCGCCCCTCCTCGCCCAAGCCGACGAGATCGTCGAGTGACGGCGCCGCGCCTGCTCGCCGTCCCGGCGGAGCCCAACACGCTGCCGCGCTGGCTCAGGCTGCCACTCTCGGCGAAGTTCGCGGTGGCCTTCGTGGGCCTCGTCAGCCTGGTCCTGCTCATCAACGGCGCCGTCGATCTGACGCTGAACTACCAGGACGCCAAGCGGACGGCGATCGAGACGCAGCGCACCAAAGCCCGGGCGGCGGCCGAACGCGTCGAGGCCTTCCTCGCCGGGATCGAGAGCCAGATCGGCTGGACGACCCGCGCCGAATGGCGGCGGGTCTCCGCCGAGCAGCAACGCTACGATTTCATCCGGCTCCTGCGTCAGGCGCCGGCGATCACCGAAGTCGCCTACCTCGATCCAGCCGGCAAGGAACAGCTCCGGGTGTCGCGGCTGGAGCCCGACGTCATCGCCAGCGGCAAGGACTTCTCCACCTCGCCACGGTTCACGCAGGCGCTGAGCCAGAAGACATGGTTCGGTCCCGTCTATTTCCGGCGAGGCTCGGAGCCGTACATGACCGTGTCGGTGGCGCATGCCGGGCGCGACCCGGGGGTCACCGTCGCCGAGGTCAACCTGAAGCTGATCTGGGACGTCGTCAGCGCAATCAACGTCGGTGACCACGGCTACGCCTTCGTGACGACCGCGACCGGGCGGCTGATCGCGCATCCGGATCTCAGCCTGGTCCTGCGCGACACGGACCTGTCCGGCCTTCCAGAGGTCGCGACGGCGCTGCCCGGCTCCCGGACGGCCGAAGAGGACTACGAGATCACAACGGGAATCGACGGCGGCTGGGTCCTGGCGGCGCATGCCAGCATCCCCCGTGTCGATTGGATCGTGTTCGTCCAGGAGTCACTGCGCGACGCGATGGGACCGGCCCTGGAATCGGTCATTCAGACCACGTCGCTGATGGGCCTCGGCGTGCTGCTCGCGACCGTGGCGGGCACCTTCCTGGCCCGGCGCATGGTCGTTCCCATCCGCCAGCTCGAGGACGGCGCGGAGCGCTTCGGCGCCGGAGACCTGTCCGAGCGCATCGTGATCCGCACCGGCGACGAGATCGAGACCCTGGCCCATCGCTTCAACACCATGGCGAGCCGGGTGCAGGATTCCTACGAGACCCTGGAGGCGAAGGTCGAGGAGCGGACCCGCGACCTCAACCGGTCGCTCGACGATCTTCAGAAGGCGCAGAGCCGTCTCGTCCAATCCGAGAAGCTCGCGTCTTTGGGGCAGCTCACAGCCGGCATCGCCCACGAGATCAAGAACCCGCTCAACTTCGTCAACAACTTCGCCTCGCTGTCGAAGGAACTCGTGGACGAGCTTCGGGATGTGCTCGAACCGACCGCCCTCGATCCGGAGACGCGGCGGGAGGTCGACGAGATCGCGGATCTTCTGAAGGGCAACCTCGACAAGGTGGTCCAGCACGGCAAGCGCGCCGATTCCATCGTCAAGAACATGCTGCTGCATTCGCGCACCGGATCGAGCGAGCATCGCCCGGTCGAGGTCAACGCGCTGGTCGAGGAGAGCCTGAATCTCGCGTATCACGGCGCCCGGGCAGCCAAGCCCGGATTCAACGTCACCCTCGTGCGCGACTACGATCCGGCCGCCGGGATCGCCGACATCTACCCCCAGGAAATCACGCGGGTCCTGCTCAACCTGATGTCGAATGGATTCTATGCCACCGAGAAGAAGGCCGAGGGCGCAGAGCCGGGTTACGCGCCGACGCTCTCCGTCAGCACTCGGGATCGGGGCGATGTCATCGAGATCCGCGTGCGCGACAACGGCACCGGCATTCCCGAGGGCGTCAAGGCCAAGATGTTCGACCCGTTCTTCACCACAAAGCCGGCCGGAGAGGGCACGGGTCTCGGCCTGTCCCTGAGCCACGATATCGTGGTCAAACAGCACGGCGGAACGATCGACATCGCCACCGAGCCGGGCGCGTACACGGAATTCACCCTCATCGTGCCGCGCCAGGGCGCGACGGTGGCCGGACCCGTGTCCGCCGGGTCCCCAGGATCGGCGACGGAGGCCGAGAGCGAACCATGAACGTCCTGATCCTCGTCGTCGACGACGAACCCGACGTCACCGACCTGTTCCGGCAGCAGTTTCGCCGCGAGCTGCGCGCCGGCCGCTTCGCGATGGACTTCGCGCATTCGGCCGCCGAGGCCCTGGAGCGCGTCAAGGGATCCACGGGGCCGAGTCTGATCCTGATGTTCTCGGACATCAACATGCCCGGGATGACCGGTCTCGAATTGCTGCCGCTGGTCCCGCGAAGCCCGGCCCGACGTGCCGGTGATCATGATCACGGCCTACGGCGATGCCGAGACGCGCGCGAAGGTCCATGCCGCCGGTGCGGTGGGCCTGATCACAAAGCCCATCGATTTCGCCCTGCTGAAGGCCGAGATCGATCGCCGCCTGGCCGCGTTCGCGGGGGCCGAATGAATCCGGACCGCGCCGGCGCCAGGATCCTCGTCGTCGACGACGAACCGGATCTCGAGGCGCTGATCACCCAGAAATTCCGCCGGCAGATCCGCCAGGGCGTGGTCGCGTTCCTCTTCGCCCATGACGGGCAGGAAGCGCTGGAACAGCTCGCGGAGCACCGAGACGTCGATCTGGTCGTCTCCGACATCAACATGCCCCGCATGGATGGGCTGACGCTCCTCGCCAAGCTGCAGGACCTCGCCGAGCGGCCATCCACCATCATCGTCTCGGCCTACGGCGACATGGTGGCCAACATACGCACGGCGATGAACCGTGGAGCCTTCGACTTCCTGACGAAGCCGATCGACTTCACCGATCTCGAGACGACGATCGAGCGGACCTTGCGGCACGTCGAGGAGTTGCGCGAAGGACGACGGCGGCAATCGCTGGCCGAACGCGCCCATGCCTCCCTGGCGCGGTACTTCTCGCCGAACCTCGCCGAGCGGCTCGCCGGGGACGCGTCGGGCCTGGAACTCGGCGGCCACCGACGCGACGTGGCCTCCCTGTTCACCGACATCGCCGGCTTCACGAGTCTGGTGGAGAGCCTCGATCCGCAGCAGCTCGCCGAGATCCTGAACGGCTATTTCGCCGAGATGACCGATGTGGTTTTCGCCCACGAGGGCACCGTGGCCAAGATCGTGGGCGACGCGCTGCACGTTCTGTTCGGCGCGCCGGGCGACCAGCCCGACCATGCCGCCCGGGCGGTCGACTGCGCGCTCGCCCTCGATCAGGCGGCGGAGGGGTTCCGGAGCCGCTGGCGCGAGCGCGGGATCGAGATCGGCGTCACCCGGATCGGCGTCCATGCCGGGCCGGCGATCGTGGGGAATTTCGGCGGCAGCCGGTACTTCGATTACACGGCCTACGGCGACACCATTAACACCGCGGCGCGCCTCGAGAACGCCAACAAGGCCTTCGGAACGCGGATCTGCGTCAGCGAGGCCGTCGTCATCCGGGCCGGGCAGTTCCGCGGCCGCCCCCTCGGGGATCTGCTCCTGCGCGGCAAGCAGACATCCCTGCGCGCGTACGAACCCCTAACGGAAGCCGCCTATGACGGCAGCCTGCTCGATCGGTATCAGGACGCCTACGCGAAACTCGAAGCCGGCGAGGCCGGAGCCTTGTCGGCCTTTGCGGCCCTGGTCGGACTGCGTGCGGACGACGGGGTCGCGGCCTTCCACCTGAAACGCCTCCTGAACGGTGCGAGCGGGAGCCGGGTGGAGGTCCGCTGACGGTTGCCCCGCCGCATCCGCATCGCAGGTTCGCGACAGCCGAGTCTTGAGGCGACGCATGGTAGCGTCTTGCGTGTCGCGATCGGAGCCTCGCCCGGCTGAAGCGGCCGGACGGGTCTTGGGCGGGAGAGCGGTGCATGAGACGACGGGACGTCATCGCGGGCCTGAGCGGGACCGCCGCGGGCGCCGTCGCTGGCCCTGGGTCAAGCCAGGGGCCAGCGACGTCTGGGGATCCTGCTGGTCTACGGCGAAGATCATCCCGACAGCGCCGTGATCGTCGCGACACTGCGGGAGAGCCTGCAGCGCGCCGGTCTGGACCTGGGGGCAGAACCTCGCGGTCGATCTGCATTACGGCAATGGCGACGCCGAGCGGATGCGCCGCCAGGCCAACGAGATCCTGGCGCGCTACCCGGACGTCGTGCTCGCGCAGGGCGTTGTCGGAGCGACCGCGCCCAGCGGGCGACGACGACCACGCCGGTCGTGTTCATGATGCTTCAGGATCCGGTGGGCGGCGGTTTCGTGTCGAGCCTGGCGCGACCCGGCGGCAATCTCACCGGCTTCACCAACTTCGATTTCACCCTCGTCGGCAAATGGCTGCAGTTGCTCAAGGAACTCAGCCCGGGCGTCGTGCGGGCGCTCGCGCTGCTCAATCCGGACTATCCTGCGCGCCTCAAGGGCTATTCGACCGAGCTGGCCCGCATCGGCCCGGAGCTTGGGATCGAGGCTCAGATCGCAGGCGTGCACGATGCCGCCGAGATCGAGGCGGCGATCACCCGCTTCTCCGAGCAGCCGAAAGGCGGCCTGATCGCGCTGCCGGACGCGGTGACCGGCGTCTACGGTCCGCGGATCGTGGAACTGGCCGCCACGTATCGCCTGCCCGCGGTCTATGCCTACGCAGCACCGGTGCGTCTTGGCGGACTCGCCGCCTACACGACCAGCGTCGAGCAAGACGTCGAGCGGGCGGCGGGCTATGTCGATCGGATCCTGCGCGGCGCCGTGGCCGGCGAGCTTCCCGTGCAGGCGAGCGATCGATTTCTGATGCTGCTGAACCTGAAGACGGCGGCCACACTCGGGCTGACCATCTCGCCCTCCCTGATGGCGAAGGTGGACGAGCTGGTCGATTAGCGGGCGGCACCGCCGCGCGGACGCAGGAGCGCCGCCCGTGGTGCCGCGATGGCCTGTCTCGACGGGACCGATCAGCTGAAGGCCGGCAGGCGCCCGTCCGGCGAATAGCGGTCGATGGCGGACGGCAGGTCGCGCGAGAAGTCGCGCCAGCAGCTCGCTCCTGCTCAAGCCGGTCCGCTGCTCGAGGGCCGCGAGGGTCTCCGGCCCGATCACCTGCTCGAGATCGGCGGTCGGGATATCGCGGTTCGGCCCGTGGTCGATCCAGGATCGCGCAGTCTCGGCGTGGCCGCCCTTCGTGAAGTGGTCGACGAGTTCGGTCAGGGCCGCCGGCGATCAGGCCGCCAACCCCCGCCGAGCCCGCGCCGCCGAGAAGCCGCTCCAGGTTCGCCGGCGTGGTGGACCCCGTTCCGGTCGAGACCTGCGGTACCGGCGACCGGGGCGCATCCTTGGCGTGACCACCGAGCCATTCCGCGATGCGGTCGCGGTTCTGGTAGCCGGCCACGGCTAGCAGTCCCAGCAGGGCGGTCATCGAGGGATATCCCTTGCTCATCGCGTCGTCCTTCCTTGATGCGGGCCGGAGCCCGGGTGATACGGCGGTTGGGCCGCCGCAACTGGTCACGCCCCCTGGGACGCGGCATCCGGGGTGACGGCCCTGCCGGCCAGCGCCGACCCGTCATCCGTGCTCCGGCCCGCCGTGATGGCGCGCTTCACGGTCGAGCGCGCCGCATCGATGGCGATGGCCGCCGCCGACATCGTCCGGGCCTCGGTCGGCCGCTCCAGGGCGTGCTTGGCGATGTCACCCGCGAGGTCGTCGATCTCGCGCGCCAGGATCTCGAGGCGTCCGGCGTCGACGGTCTCCTGCGCCTCCTGGCGGATCTGCAGCAGCCGGTCTGTCGCCTCCTCGGTGCGCTCGCGGCGCAAGCGTGACAGGCGCTGGCCGATCCATGCCAGCGCAGAGCCGATGCCGCCTCCGAGGAAGGCGAACCAAGTAGATCCAGGTCTCGTATCGCTCGATGAAGCTCTGCTGCTCGCGCTCGAAGTAGTCGACCGCGCCAGGATGGATCGGCAGCCGGGCACTGGTCGCCCCGACGGTGCTGTCGTAGGCGGGCGCCTGCACGTAGTCGGCGGCGGGCGTCACATTGGCCATCCCGCTGCGCAGTTCGAAGAGGTGCTGGGTGACATCGGCCGCGACCGAACGGGCGAGGTTCGAGCGGGCCATCAGCCGGTACGAGGCCCCGACCGTATGGACATCGTCGGCCGGAACCTTGGGGCTGCCTCCGAAGGTCTCGGCGGGCATCGTGACGACCTGCAGCCGCGGCATCCGGGCGACGATGGCGTCGGCATTCTCGACATCTACGAACGAAACCTTGCGATTGCGGCTCACCGACTGAATAAGGCCGACGATCCGCTGGGCGGTCGGCGCCGTCGGCGCCGTGACCGAGATCACCGCGTCGATCCGCTTGCGGGCGAAGGCGGCGGCAAGGTCGCTCTCCGCCATCTCGATCAGGGCGACCTGACGTGGCTGCAGGGCGCCCTCCGGCTCCTGCGCGACCAGCGTCAGACCGTAATGGTCGAGCATGGCGCGGATGAGCGCCTCGTCGGCGTCCCGATGGGCGAGGATCGCGAGCCGCTTGCGATCCAGGTCGGGGAAGCGGTCGATGCCGGAGGCCTCGGGTGCGGCGATGATCAGCGCCTGATCGCGCAGGATGGCGAGGGTCAGGCCGTTGTCGGGAAGATCGACATCGGGACGCACGATCGCCAGGTCGACGCGTCCGTCGCGTAGCGCCTCGGCGCTGTCCCGGACGTCGTCGAAGGGCAGGATCCGCAGGCGGATTTCCTTGTGGCGCTTGGCCAGGGCATCGGCATAGGCCTGGATCAGGGCCGGCTCCGTGCCGTCGCGCGGCGCCACTGCGACGGTCAGGACGGTAGCACGCGAGGCCCAGTAGGCCACGGCGGCGCCGGCGCTCAGCACAATGGCAAGCGCCAGGAAGACGAATTCCTGACGCAGGAACAGGCGGCCGACGCGCCTCACCGGCACTGCTCGCGCAGGTGCAACGATCCGATCACGCGGCGGACACGCCGGCGGCGGTTCGCCGGACGGGTAAGCGCAGCGCGCAACGAAGACGTGCCGGTCTGATGTCCTGGGCCGCGCGGGATCACCATTCAGGATGTCCGGCCGCCGCGATCGCGCCATACGTGACGGCAACCGAGAGCGACGACGAGCGCGGGGACGACGGACGCCGTCAGGATCATGCGCGGCATCGGATGGCCTCCTTGTCGGTCTGGGGCTGATGCGATCCGTGGGGTGGGGCCGGTCCGGCCGGCCCCGTCCGGCCGCGGTCAGTGCTTACCGGTGATCGTGTCGGCGAGGGTCTTGGCGCCGTCCTTGACGTCGCCGACCGTCTTCTGCGCCTCGCCCTTCAGCTCCTGCGCCTTGCCCTCGGCCACGAGCTTGTCGTTGCCGGTGGCCTTGCCGGCCGCTTGCTTGACGTTGCCGACGGCCTCGTTGGCCAGGCCCTTGAGCTTGTCGGTGGTGCTGCTCATCGTGTGCACTCCTGCTGCGTGAGGAAGGCCGGATGCTCCGGCCGGCTGCGGCCCCGCCGCGCGGCGGGGGCCGGGGACGGGGTTCAGACGCGCCGCGCGTCGTAGGCGGAGAGGAGCGTCGCCGGCTTCGGGGCGCCGAGGCGACCGCCCAGGAAGGCCGCCAGCGCACCGAGGACCAGCGCGAGGGCCGCGTAGAACGCACCCTGGGTGGCGGCGGACTTCGCCGTCACGGCCGCGGCCTCGGCCTTCTGCTTGGCGGTGGCCACCGCTTGGTCGTACTGCTTCTCGTAATCCTGGACCTGCTGGCGGGCCTGATCGGGCGAGATGTTCTGCGCCTTGGCCAGCGCATCGGCGGCGCGCGCCTCGGCCTGCTGCTTCTGCCCGGCGTCCCCGGTGAACAGCGCCTTGATGGCCGCCACCGCCGCATCCTTGGCGGCCTGCGGGTCCCTGGCCGGCGGCCTGCTGGCGGACCGTCTGCTCGATGCCGTCGAGCGGGTTCGAGATCTTCGACAGCGACGGCGCCGCCGCCTGCGCGGCGGTCTGCACGGTGCCGCCGACGAGGTTGCCCGCGCCGCCGAGCGCGCTCGAGACCGTGCCCAGCGTGCCGCCCACGAGGCCGGTGGCGGCCGAGGTCAGCAGGTACAGGACAACCAGCGTCGTCACCGCCCAGGAGACCAGGCCGTGCAGGGCGGCGGCGCCCGGCAGGGGCTTGCCCGAGAGCCGGCCGGCGATCAGGCCGCCGGCCAGGGAGGCGACGATGCCCGAGGCCACGAACCAGACGCCCGCGCCCATCGACACGGCGGAGGCCGACGGGTTGTCGGCGGCGGTGGTGCCGACGGAGGCCAGGCCGACGCCGACGCCGACGAGGTTGACGATGACCTGGGTCACCAGGGCGGTCACGGCGCCGGCGAAGATGGCACCCCACGAGACCTCGTTGAGCAGGATGGCGCGCGTGTTCGCAGCGGCGAGGTGGGAGGCGGGGGTGGCAAGGGGGGATGCGGTGGTCTGGATTGTCACGCTGTCACTCCGGATGGTGGTTCGTCGAACGTCGAGGGTGGCTCAGTCGCGGCGGGCGCTGACCAGCAGCCCGCGACCGAAACCGGCCAGGCCGGCGCAGGGGCGGACGCATGCGCCGGGTCGAAGCGACCCCCGGCTCGACCCGCTTCCTCACGTTCGCTCAAAGATATGCTGTCAGCTCGGGGACCCCTTCGCTGAGATCCCAGATGATGATCAAACCGCGAGCTTCAATAATTCTTATGTACTAGTAGAATGACGTTTAGGCACCCGGGCCTTGCATGGGAAATCCGTTTTCGCGTCCCCAGACGACAGCTTCGCTGCGCTTGTGGATGCCGATCTTGCGGTAGAGGGCGGCGCCGTGGTTGCGCACGGTGTTGCGCGACAGGCCGAGCTTGCGCGCGATCGCGTCGTCGTCGAGCCCCGCGCAGATCAGGTTGAGGATCTGGCGCTCTCGCACCGTCAGGTTCGGGCTCGACCCGTCCAAGCTCTCCCGGCCCGGGCGGCGCAGGGTGGCGAGCTTCTCGATCAGCCCGCGGCTGAACCACGACGTGTCGGCCATCACGGTCTCGATGGCGTCGAACAGCTCCCGCTCGGTGTGCTTACGCTCGGTGATGTCCTGGAGGACCAGCAGCGCGAACTCCGCATCGTCGAGCGTCACGCGCTCGGCCGAGATCAGGCAGTCCAGGCTGGCGCCGTTCTCGTGCCGCAGGCAGACCTCGATCGCCAGGACGCAGCCGGTGCGCCGGAGCGTGGTTTCGAACGCCGCGCGCTGGGAATCTGTGACCCACAGCCCGGCCTCGGCCAGCGACCGCCCGACGATGCGGTCCTCACCCAGGCCGAAGACCCGGCTGAACGCCTCGTTGATGCCGGTCACCTGACCATCGTCGGTCCTCAGCAGCACGGTCGGGATCGGCGTCAGGCGGAAGGCCTTGGCGAAGCGCTCCTCGCTCTGGCGCAGGGCGGCCTCGGCCTTCCGGCGCAGCTCCAGATCCGCGAAGGTGAACAGCATGCAGGGCTCGTCGCCCATCTCGATCGGTTGGCCGGCCACGATCACGCAGCGGCTGCCGCCGTCGGGCAGGTCGAGGCAGGCGTCCATCTGCGGGATCGTCCCGCCTTCCTCGAGCCGGGACACGGCGAGGTCGCGGTTGCGCGCGCCCGCCAGGACATCGACCTCGTAGACGCTGCGTCCGATCACGCCGTCGCGGGTGTGGCCGGTCATCTCCAGGAAGCCGTGATTGACCTTGACGTGGCGCAGGTCGGACAGCCGGGTGATGACCGCGGGGGCGGGATTGGCGTTGAAGGTCCGCTCGAACCGCTCCTCGGCCTCGAACTGGTCGGAGACGTCCTTGAGGATCAGCGCCAGGCAACTCGGGTTGCCGTCGCGGTCGGTGGCGACCAGGCTCCGCAGCGAGTGGACGAATTCGGCGCCGGGGCGATCGGTGCGCGTGACCTCGACCACGACGTCGTGGAAAGTTTCCCCGGCGATCACGCGCGCGATCGGGTAGTGCTCCGGCGTCCGGTTGTTGCGGTAGCGGAGCGAGAACCGGTCGCGATAGGCGTCAACCGTCAGGCCGAGTTCGTCGAGGCTCTCGGCGCCGTGCATCGCCAGCGCGGCCGCGTTGGCGTACGCGATGGTCTGGTCAGGCTCGACCAGGATCACGCCCTCGCTAAGGCCGGCGATGATCTGCCGGAGTTCATGCCTGTCGACACCCGCCGTCACAGCGCGCTCTACCCCATCGTGCAGCCACTGCCCGATCGGCAGCGGGGCACAAACGGATCGCACGCAAGCCGGTTCCGGCGCGTCACCAACTTTCCTGGTATACACGCATCAATAACGCCGTCGTTCTCAACCAGAGATAAGTTGTCACCTTCCCTGCTGAGGTATCCGAGACCGACCGGACGCGTCCCTCGCCACATCGACCCGAGTGCCCTCCCGTGCAGCCCATGGACGAACAGCGGGATCCGTCCGCTGTGTCCGATCCCATCCGCTCGCATATCCATGCGCAGCCTCGCTCGAAGGCTGCACAAGACTATTCAGGCGCTGCAGAGCTTCGGACCGACTCCCGCCTTGCCGCGGTCCTGAACCGATTGTCCGCCGCTCTCGATGCGGCCGAGACAAGCTGTCAGGTCGCGGGCGTCTTCAAGGATGACCTGATAGACTTGGTGCCGCGCCGCGGCGCTCCGCCCTGTCTTCGACCCTCGACGGTGTCGAGGCCGACGATCTTGTGCAGTTCACCCTGCTCAATGCCTGGGAACACCGCGCGCGGTTTCAGCCCGCCACCAGCTTGATCGCGCATCTGTGCACGATCGTGCGCAACGGTTTCATCAACGAGCGGCGCAAGCGCCGGCTCGAAGTACCGGATCACAGCGGCCTTCACGCCGCCTCCCTTTCACAACATGCCGAACAGGATCACCGCCTGGACTTGAAGGACGCTCAGGCGGCGATGAACCGCCTCGAGCCGACGCATCGCGATGCGCTGATGCCGGTGGCCGACGACGGCCTGTCCAACGAAGCCACGGCTACCGCGATCGGCTGCCCGACGGGCACGGTGAAGAGCTCAATCTGCCGGGCGCGCGACCGGATCCTGCGAGACCCGGGCGAGGCCTGGCCGAGGCTGTACGCCCGAGGCATGCGGACAGCCGGGAAGCCCCACGGTCTCGGTCGACGCGTGTCAATATGGCAGGGCGTGCCGACGTCCCGCCGATCACGGCAGGGGTCCGTACGATCTGCCGCAGCAGCGCGGTTGCGCGATCAGGCGGATCGGCGATCCGAGTGAATCTGCGGCGGCGGCTCGATGGGCAGCCGCGCAACCGAGGCGCCCTGAGCGTCGCGCACGACCAGAACCCAGTCCCCGGCATAGCCGTCGTCGGTCAGATCCGCGACCATCTCGCGGATGACACTCCGAGCATCCTCCAGTGCCTCATCGAGACTGAGCGCCTCGATGCCGACCTCATCCTTGATGATCTCCGATCCGCGCTCGATATCGAAGTAGAGGCGCATCGGGACCAGCCGGAGATCACGGTCGGGAGGGGCGGTCAAACCGACGACGTCGAAGACGCGCGTCGGATCCGACGGCGCCCTCAATCGGCCGAGGCCGAGAAGCGCCAATCCGACACCGGTCAAAAGGCCAACAGTACTGGCGACGGCCGCTGCCAGTATCGGTGTGTACAACCCGAAGGCTTGCCAGCCGAACGCAAGCACAGGCAGGCCGCCGCACAGTGCGGCCAAGATGACAACGAGCGGCATGCCCCCGGCCCTCGACTGCGTTCCCGCTCCGATATCCGGGGTATAGTGCAACATCGAAACCCGCAAGTGGGTCGCGGACACACTGTCGCTTCGACCGTCATCGATCGAAGATCGAAAACCGGTGGCAACGTGAGGTTTTCACTTCGAGTGGCATCGATCAATGTCGGCCCGGGGTTCGCCTTGCGTCCGGCCGGATCGCGACCCGCCCTGGTCTTTCGCTGCGGAAACACGCAGACGCACTACGCCTCCGGTGGATCGGGGGACGTTCGATCACGCTCGCACGATGCGTGGCGCTAGGATCTATAACCTCAGGTTGCTTCAAGGTCATCGGCAGCGGCAATCCGGCATGGCTTCGAGACGGCGTGTCGCAACGCCATGAACGATACCGCCGACGCGTTGGGTCAGCGGGGTCGGTCGATCACCGAGGCTGAATTGCCGATGGCTGACATTGGCGCGCGATCGGGTCGAGAGTTCCGCAGGGAAGCCGCTTCCTTGCGCGCTTGCACGAAGGAGCACTGACGCTGCTCGGCTGCGTACGGCGCAGCGAACGCTCCGGGCTATCGGATTGCACGTCCGGTCGATGCGCGATCCTACAACAGGCCGCTGGGCGTCCCGCCGTTGATCGATCGGCTGGCGCGGGCCACCAGCTTCGCAAAGGCGAGGGCCGCCGCGGAGGCCTGCGTCTGGGATGGAAACGAGCGGTCGGACTCCGCGACCGTGGTCTCGCTCTCGTCTAGCAGCACCCAGGTCCAGAGGTGCTGTCCGGTCGCGTGGATCTTGAAGTGCATGACGGGCTCGCGTTTGGAGACATCACGCGATCATGCCCGGCGAAAAGGCCTGACGTGTTAATGGCTTGAGCGGCGCAACATCATGTGTCGGCTAAGTCTGGTTCGATCCCCGATATCCCCGCAGACCACAGGCTGGAAGCGGGGTCGCCGCTTCGACGCAGGGGCGTTCAGGGACGGCGGACCGGACGCCAGTACATCTTTTGATGAGGACAGCGACGGCGGATGTTGCTGGTAGGGATCCGATGTTGCTGACCGCATCCGGCGGGCATTCCGACCCCATGGCGAGGAACATGCCGGCTCGTGATCGGCCGGAGGTTCGGACGCCCGTTATCCATGGACCAGACCATTCCTGTGCTCCGCCAGCGCATGCGCAAGCGGCCCCCGCTCCCGGTCGTCATCGGATCGATCGTCCTCGCCGTCGGCAACTGGGTCGCGGTCTGCGTGGTCGCCGGACGGATCGTCTGGTTCTGGTAGGTCCCGCCACTGCGCCGGCGTTCACAAGACTTCGCACGCGGCTCGCCGCCCGCGCCGTGATTGGTCGTCGCGTCACGGCACGAAGAGGTCATGACCGTTGGCCATCCGCCCGCCTGTCGCCGGCAGGCGTCCCTGGACGCTGCCGACGTCTACCCGACGCCCTCATGACGCGTCTCCCGGCTCAGTGACGGGCGGCGTGCACGCATCGGATGGCGAGCTGTGCAGCGCCCGGCCGCGAGCGGGACGGCCGTCGATGTTAGGGCGCCGCGCCACCACGCGGTGAACCGCCTGTTAAGGCTCCTCGTCCTTGCTGGGTCCGAGAAGGCTCGCCTCGCCCGGGCGGGCGAGACCATCGAGACGACGCGCTTGTCCCATGCACGCGCCCCTTCGCCGGCCCTAAGACGCCGCCTCGGCGATCCCCCGATCGGCCAGACGCCGACGGCGGCCGAAGGTTGCCTGCTGACGATCCTGATTCCTTGCCTCAACGAGGCGGAGACGCTGGCGCGCTGCATCCACCACGCCCTGGCCTTCCTTGCGGATGCAGGCGTCGCGGGCGAGGTCCTCGTGGCCGACAATGGGAGCACCGATGGATCCCAGGCGATCGCGACCGCCCTCGGCGCCCGGGTCATCCCCGTCTCCGTACGCGGCTACGGCGGTGCGTTGGCGGGCGGCATCGCGGCGGCGCGCGGACGCTACGTGATCATGGGCGATGCCGACGACAGCTACGATCTGCGCAACCTCGATGCCTTCCTGGCCGAGCTGAGAGGCGGGGCCGACCTTGTCATGGGCAACCGGTTCCGCGGGGGGATCGGCGCCGGGGCCATGCCGTTCCTGCACCGCTACCTGGGCAATCCGGCCCTGACGGCGGTCGGGCGCCTCCTGTTCCGCAGCCCGGTGCGTGATTTCCATTGCGGGTTGCGCGGCTTCGACCGGGACCGGATTCTCGGGCTCGGACTGCGGACCACGGGCATGGAGTTCGCCAGCGAGATGGTCGTGCGCGCAAGTCTCGCGGGATTGGCCATCCGCGAGGTTCCCACGACCCTGCGCAAGGACGGCCGCAGCCGTCCGCCGCATCTGCGCACGTGGCGCGACGGCTGGCGGCACCTGCGCTTCCTGCTCCTGCACAGCCCGCGCTGGATGTTCCTGTATCCCGGGTTGGCGCTGTTCCTTGGGGGCGCCCTGCCCGCTTTGGCGCTGCTCGGCGGCCCGCGCCACCTCACCCCGAACCTCTCCTTCGACGTCCATACCTTCGTCGTCGCCTGTTTCGCGATGCTCGTCGGAATCCAGATCGTGACCTTCGGCATGATCGGCCGCCGTTACGCTGCGCGGCAGGGTCTGCTCCCGGGCAGCCGGCACGACCGCGTCCTCGGCGCACTCAGCCTGGAAACCCTCCTCGCCGTCGCCCTGCTGCTGCTGGCGGCGGGCGGATCCGGGATCGGCTGGTCGGTCCTGGCGTGGGGGCGGACCGGCTTCGGCCCCCTCGCGGACGGCGCCTTGCTGCGGCCGATGATCCTGTCCGCCTGCTCGGTGGCGGCCGCCGTGCAGCTGGCGTTCTCGGCGTTCCTCCTCGGGATCCTCGAACTGCCCGGCGGCGATGCCCGATCCCGCCTGACCGGACTGCGCGAGGCGATCGGTGCGGTCGAGACCTGAGATGGCCCCGATCCGGCACCTCATCGTCACGGGCGCCGGCGGCTACCTCGGTCGCGGTCTCGTCGCGGCGGCGCTGGCCGAAGGGCGCAGCGTCACCGCGCTGGGCCGCGGATCGCACGGGCTCCCGGCCGGCGTCCGACGCGTGGACTGGAGCCTCGGGGAGGCGCTGCCCCGAGCCTGCCTCGATCCAGCCTTGGCGGCCGACCAGCAGGCGCTCGTCCACCTCGCGCATGACTGGCGTGAGCGGACGCCCGGCGACGACCGGAACCGCGCCGGCAGCCTTCTGCTCAGGGACGGTGCGCGGGGTCCGGCCTCGGTCGAACCGTGTTCGCGTCGTCGCAATCGGCGCGGGCCGACGCGCCCAACGCCTACGGGCGCGCGAAGTGGGCGATCGAGGGGCTGTTCGATGCACGCACCGAGCTGTCCCTGCGGATCGGCTTGGTCTATGGCGGCCCGCCGATGGCCATGTACGGGCTCCTGCGCCGGTTGGCGCGGCTGCCGGTCATTCCGATGGTCGCGCCCCACACGCCGGTCCAACCGATCCACCGCGCGGAGGTCGCGCGCGGCATCCTGGCCGGCGTCGATGGGCCGTTGTCCGGCACCGTCGGCCTCGCCGGTCCAGTGCCGATCGCCTTCGGAGAGGTGCTGACCACGCTGGGGATCGGACTGGACGGCCACCTGCCCCGGATCGTGCCGGTCCCGCTGCGCCTCGCCCTATTCGGCTGCACCCTAATCAACGCGCTGCCGTTCGGTCCCCGCATCGACCGCGAGCGCATCCTGGGCCTCGCCGGCACGCGCCCGATGGCGACCGGAGCCGATCTCGCGCGTCTCGGCCTCGACGTGCGCCCCCTGGCGGACGGCATTCGCGGCGAGCCGGTCGCCCGCCGGGCGCTGATCGCCGAAGGCCGGACCCTCGAAGGCTACGTCCTGCGCGCCAAGCCGGACAACGCCCTCGCGAGACGCTACGTCCGGGCGCTCACTCGGGAAGGCCCCGTCTCGCCGCTCCCGCTTCCTTGGCTCGTGCGGCACAGGCCGGGGCTGCTGCGCTTCGTGGAACCCTTCAACGGACGCACGCCCCTCGCCAGACGGCTGGCGCTGGCCGTGAGCATCGTCGAGGCCAGTCCCGCCGGACAGGCTGCCTTGGGCGGTCACGGCCGGGTCCGACGGCTCGCCGGCCTCGCCGCGGACGGGATGATCGAAGCGGTCGCCTTGCCGGTGCGGGCGGTACGCGCCCTGGTGCGATGACACCCCGGAAGCCGACGTAATCGTTATCGGCAGCGGGCCGGCGGGCGTCAGCGCCGCCTGGCCGCTGGTAGAGGCCGGCCTGCGCGTCCTCATGCTTGATGCCTCGGAACCGGGTTCCGACAAAGGTCTCGCCCCGGCGGTCCACCGCGCGCATCCGGATCATTGGAAGACCCGGTTCGGTCCCGATCTGGCTGCCGTCGAACCGCAGCCGGACCTGTCGCCGAAATTCGCCACGCCGCGTGCGCGCGCCGCATTGAGCCCATACCACCGCCCACTCGGGCTCACGACCGACGGCTTCTTCGCCGCCGGCTCACTCGGACAAGGCGGCCTCTCGACGATCTGGGGGGCGCTCGCGGTGCCCTATACCGGCGCCGAGCGGGCGGATCTGCCGTTTCCGGCTGCCGACCTCGACCAGGCCTATGCGCGCGTTGCCCAGAGGATCGGGCTCAAGCCGGCCCAGGAGCCCTCAACCCGGCGGCCCGGTTCGTCCTGGCGCGGCGGGCACGCCAACGGGAGACCCACGGTCTACGCCTGGAACCGGCGCCGAACGCCGTGCTCGATGAACCTCTGGCGGATCGGCAGGCGTGCAATCGCTGCGGGCTCTGTCTCTACGGCTGCGATCGCGGCAGCATTTATGCCAGCGCCTTGGAATTGCCGGCGCTGGCCCGCCACGCGAACTTCTCGTACCGGTCCGGGCATCTGGTCCGAGCGGTCGAGGCGACGGGCGACGGCCATAGCCTTCGCATCGAGACCCGGAGCGGGCCTGCTTCGATGTCGGCGGCGTGCGTGGTACTCGCCGCAGGCACGATCGCGACCACCGGCCTCGCCCTGTCGCGTCTGGAATACTTCGGCCAGCCGGTGCGGCTTCTCAGCAACCCTGCGGCGGCGACGGCCTTCGTCGTGCCGCGGCTCGTCGGGATCGACACCCCCGAAGAGGCTTTCGGCCTCGGCCAGGTCTTCTACCGCCTCGACGATGCCGCCGGTGTCCTATACGGCGCCGATACGCTCCCCCTCGACATGCTGGCCGCGCGACTGCCGGTCGGGAGACCGTTTGCCCTCCGGGTCGCCCGTGCCCTCGCACCCGCGCTGTTGCTGGCGACCTGCTACCGGCCCGGGGCGTCGAGCCGGAACACCCTGACGGCGACCACGCTGAGTGGGATGACGCGGCTGGCGATCCGGGGCGAGACCACCCGGGAAACCAGGGATCGTCTGAGGGCGGATCTCTCTCGTCTCCGAGGGGGTCTGCGGCGCCTCGGTGCGATGCCGCTGCCGGGCTCGACGGCGATCCTGGAACCCGGAGCGGATGCGCATTACGCGGGCTCACTCCCGATGGGCGGTGGCGGCGCGACTGCGACCACGGCGTCGGGCGAACTGAGCCGCGCACCCGGGCTGTACGTGGTCGATGGTGCGGCCTTGCCGAGTCTGCCGGCCTCGCATCCGACCCTGACGATCATGGCGAACGCCGATCGGATCGGCCGTGCCCTGGCCCGCCGCCTGCTCTCTGGGGAACGACCGCAGTGATTGATGCGATCTTCCCGAAGCGCCTCGGATCGGAGCGACCCGAGATCCGATCGCGAGGCGCTGCGCCTGCGATCGGAACCGCACCTTACGCCCGGCGTCGGAGCGACGGGGTCGCTCTGGGCCTGACGGCGATCGCCACCGCGGCCTACCTGTGGGCGGCGTTCGCGGCGGCGCGCCACTCGTACTGGATGGACGAGGTCTTGGCGGTCTGGACCGCGCGCCGCGGCAGCGCCGCCGCGGTGTGGGAGGCGTTGAGGCAGGGCGCCGAGTTCTCGCCTCCGCTCTATCACTACCTGTTGCGGACGCTCTTGGTTCTCGGTCTCGACGACCCCGTTATCCTGCGTCTGCCGTCGATCGCGGCCATCTACGGCGTTGCGCTCGCTGCCTTCGTGCTGGTGCGCCGACGCTACGGAATTCCGGTGGCCTGCCTCGCCCTGGTCTTCTGCCTGGCGGGGCCGTTGTTCTCCTACGCGGTGCAGGTCCGGCAATATGCGCTCGTGGCCGCCTGCTTCGCACTGGCTTGCGCCCTGTGGGACGTGCCGGCGGAACGGCCGGTCTCCGCCCTTCGCGCCGCCGGGATCGCGATCCTCCTCAGCTTCGCCGTCGGGATGCACTTCTACGCCATCCTGCTCGCGGTCGCCCTCGGCCTGATGGAGGCTGGCTGGATGATCCGTCACCGCCGCATCCGATGGCCGATCGTGCTGGCGCTGTTCGCGTCCGCGGTTTCGCTCCTGTGCTGGCTTCCGATCATGCAGGCGGTCAGTGCCTTCAATCACGGCGATGCGGCCGCCCCCGGCTACTATGCGCGGCCGACGATCGCGCGCCTGCTCGCGACATACCTGCTGATGACCGCAGGCGGCGACCCGCTGCCACCCTATCCCCTGGCGATCGTCCTCACCGGCCTCGCCCTCCGATGGCGTGCGGGTCGTCGCGCCCTCCCGAGCGGAGACGATCTCGATCTCGTCACCGGCGTGGTCTGCGCGGTTCCGCTCATCGTCTACGCCTTCGCCCTGGCGGTGACCGGGACGTTCAATCCGCGCTACGTGATCGTGACGGCGCTCGGAATCAGCCTCGTCGTCGCCCGCAGCGTCGCGGCTCATCGGCACGGCGCCGTGCTGTCATGCGTCCTGATCCCGGTCGCGATCATGGCATTCCTGTCCGGTGGAGAGCCGATGCGGACCGTGCGCCGGGAAGACGCGATCGCCCTGGTGTCCCATGCTCCCGGCGCTCTCCCGATCGCCACGGGCAATGCCCAGCGGTTCTTCGAAATCACCGAGGCGCTCGGCCGGGCGCCGTCGCGCCGTCTGACGTTTCTGCAGGTGACGGACCAGGGCCGGAACCCGGATCCCACGAACGAGCATCAGGTGGACCGCTGGACGCATATCGATCCCGCGCTGCCGATCAGGCCGATCGAACCGTTCCTGGCCGACAACCCGGAATTTTTGCTGTTCATCGATACGGCCATCCCGGACATGGCCGCGGCTTATCTGCAGCAGCGCGGCTACGTCTCGACGCTGATCATGGCGGGCAGTGGGATGACCCTCACGCGGTTTCGTCGACCGGTCTCGAAATCCGAGCCACGATAGTGACGAAGCGCCGGTGAAGTCCGCCGACTAATCGCCGACACTCCGATCGTCAGAAACCCAGTGAGGGAGAACGTTCATCCAAGACGGTTCAGGCAGACCGCATTGAACCTCTGCAAGATCGGATGTTCGTTGGCGATGGCGCTCCCAAGGGGACTGCGCCGAGCCTGACGCATCAACAGCTGAGGGCGAAGTGGGACTCGGAAGCTGCCCGCGGAAACGTTGAGCTTTTTGCCCCTGAGGTCCCACCTGTTGGCGCCCCTATCCCAACCGCGGTGGCCTCATCTTATGAGCGATCGTCACGTTCCGATTCGCGAAGCCGTTGCAGCGCTCCGAGCCCGCGGCCACACCGTGGAGCCGTGGATCAGCGGCCTGCCCTATTGGCAGGTCGACAGCGAGACGCTGACGGACGGCGACATGATCGCCCTCGCTGTGCGCCTCGGCCTCGTGGTCTCGACGACAACCCGGCTGCAATAGGCCGCCCATGGCGAAAGAACCCGCGATCAACTCCGAGCTGCGCAAGGCCGCGGAGGTCACCGACCGGGAGATCGACGCCGCGGTCGATGCCATGCTCGCGGATCTCGCCAGTGGATCATACCGGCTCGCAAGGGGGTGGACGCTCGACCTCGTCGAGACGCTCGGCACGAACAACTGCGCAACCGAGACGCTGACCACCGACAAGCCGGTATGGAAGCGCAACATGGTCCGGACCGCGATCTTGCTGGCGCACCCGGTGGAGGGGTGAGTGACTCTGGTCCGATCATGCATATGCATCAGCAGGCCAAACCATCACGATCACCGCTTGAAAGCAGTAGTAAGAACAAGGAATTTTGAGATGTTTTATATACAACCAAACTTGCGAGATTTCGAAAGCAAGTAAAAATCTCAGTTTGGCTAAGATGGAGTTAGTGAAAAAATCGCCGAATGTCTAGAAATTTCAAAGGGCACGTTTTTCGAATTCGGGATCGGTCCTGCGTAGCCTCGACCGGTCGAAGAGGGAATGGAAGGCAACTTTGTTTTACTCCGGGAAAAAGGATGGAGTGGTGTCTTTCTCGACGGCACACAATATCCGCCAGAGCATGGGGTGAGGCAGGATTTTATCACTCCGCTAAATATCAATTTTGTTTACAAAAACATGCATTGCCAGATGAATTGGATTTTATGTCTATAGACGTGGATGGGTAGGAGTTCTGGATCTGGATGGCACTTCAGGCCCGTCCCAAGGTCGTGATTGTGGAGTACAATGGGACCCGGGGTGGCGAAGTTTCCGAGATAATAGAATATGACGTGACGCACGTTTGGCACGGGACAACGTATCAAGGCGCCAGCTTGCGAGCGCTCGATAAACTTGCAAAAGATAAACAATATATCTTGGTGTGGGCCAACGGCGTAACTGCCGCGTTCATTCGCCTCGATCTCGTAAGCAACAAAGACGACTTTATATTTGAACGAATTTTTGTTTCTTTTACGCCACATGCGGTGGATACAAAAGAGCGCTCTTGGGTGACAGTTTGATTGTCCGGCGGTGCTACGCTCAAATCCGCACCTCCGCGGTCGACAGGCCTCTCGACCCAACTTGCTAAGGCACAGTTATGGTATGAGCGACGTCCCCGATACGATCATGGAGGTGGTCGCCGCGCCGCGGGACGCCAGCGCCATCCTTACCCATCGCCACGAGACCGCTCGACCGCGGCTGGATGTCCGCCCGCGCGTCCTGGCCGTTCTGACCTTTGAGCTATCGACCGCCACCGAGATCGCCGAGCGTGCCGGGTTGCCCGGCTGGGAGCGCGCCATGCACGCGGCTCGCGCGCTGGCCCGTCTCGGTATCGATGGGCTTGCGATCGGCGAAACTCGGCAGAACCGGATGCGCTAGCGCTCCGCTGTGCCGTCGGCAGCGCAGACGCCGCTTGACCGATCTTGGTTCCAAAAATCAAGATCGCTCCTTCTGCTGTCGACTCTTGGCGGACGCTCGGATGTCAGCCGAAATCCGCTTGCCGGCACGCGCAACGGGCTTCGCTCACCCTTCGCTCTACGATCCTTCATCAGCCCTCGCCCCGCCGCGCGGCCTCGATCTTCGCCACGTCGATCTTACCCATCGTCATCATCGCCTCGAACACCCGCTTCGCGACTGCCTTGTCCGGGTCGAGGACCCCCTCCATCAGCTGACGGGGTGTGATCTGCCAGGAGTAGCCCCAGCGATCCTTGCACCAGCCGCATGCGTTCTCCGCGCCGCCGTTGCCTACGATGGCGTCCCAGTAGCGGTCGGTCTCGGCTTGGTCCTGCGTCTCCACCACGAACGAAACGGCTTGGTTCGGAGCGTAGCCGGGACCGCCATTGAGACCCATGAAGGGCCGGCCGAGAAGGGTGAATTCCACCATCAGCTCCTCCCCTTCCGCGCCAGCGGGGTAGTCGCTCGGTGCCGCCATTGCCGCGCCGACATGGCTGTCGGGGAAGACGCTCGCGTAGAACTCGGCCGCCACGCGCGCCTCGCCGTGGTCAAACCACAGGCAGTTACTGAGCTTGCTAGCCATCGCTCTTCTCCCTTGCCCTTAACGCGTCTCGAAACGTGTTCCCGTTCCTCGGGTTACGCCGTGACGAGCTTAATGCTTCGACGTCGGCTCGCCACCCGTCGCGGACCTGACGCAAACTTCCAATTTGGGGGCCTTTCGATCAGGCCGCGAGACGTGGATGCCGCGCGGCAGCCGCGAACACGGCGATCGCCAGGGACAGCGGATAGATGGTGGCAAGGTGGTAGCGCATCAGGAATTAAGCAGGCGGAACTGGATTTCTATCGTTCCGCAATAGCTCCAGCTCTTCCGCGCTCAGATTTTCAATCCCGATCAGGCGTTCGTCCGTGTCCGCTACGGCACGGATCAATTCGTCGAGCTTGATCTGGACCGCCGCTGTGTCACGGGCACCGGCGACAAGGATGACCCCTGCCAAAAGCATGGCTGCGATGGACAGGAACAAGTTGAAGACCAGAGCCCAGTGATCGTTGAAGCTGAGAAAGAATCCAGCTCCGAGACCTGCCGCGACCGTGAAGCAGGTGACTAGGAACCCGATCGGCTTCGAGAGCCAAACGGCTAGTCCGATGATGGGTCGGTCAAGCATTGAACACCTCGCTTTGCTATATGGTGGTGATCGGCATCAGAGGCATAGCCTCGCCCTCATCGACTTATGGAGCGATGAGCGCCCGATCTCATCAGCGTGGCTGAGCGTTCTACTGATCCCTGATGTTAATGCTGGCCCGCGACTGCATCACGAGCTTGCCGTCTTCGTGGTAGGCTCGGGCGCTGCGCTCGGCCGCACCATCGATCGGTGTTTCGTCGTGAAGGATCGCCGTCAGCGTCTCTCGAAGCATGGCGTGTAGAGGCTCATGATCAAATAGCTCGACGCCCTCCTCGTCCTCGACCGCGATGCCATTGGCTGTTCTGATGAAGTAGCGCGGCACCCACGACCCCTTGATCAGGTGTCCCTCTGACCTGCAAACCCGAGACGCTGACAGGAGTTCGACGAGCCGAGCCCATACGCGACGCGGCTCGCTGGCAGGAGGGCCGGTGGCTGTTATGGGGCGCTGGCGGCGGCCCGTTCGCCAGCACGTCGAGCATCCTGAAACCAGTTTTCGTTGCCCCAACTTATATTGTATTGATTTTACGAAAGGTCTAAAAAGCTGCGAGTTCTCGAAATTTCTGAGGGAACGTATGCTATCGATTTCGGCAAACTGGAATTGATGGCGGGACTCAATTATTGCCAAGCGGTCAGCTTCGCCCTCGAGTCATACCTCCTCCCGCAACGATAAGGGTCGACTGACGCGCCGGCGCAAACGAAAAAGCTCGCGCCGGCGGACCGGGCAGGCTGACGTAACGCTGGCATGGCTCAGCGCTTGCGATGAACCGACGCCACAGGGAGCCGCGATAAAACCTCCTCGCACATCGTGCCGAGGCTGGTTCTCATAAGATTTCTTGCCCAGATCCGGCGGCCGTTATCGATCAGCTCAATGGCCTTTGGCTCAGGGGTCTCTTTTGCGCAGGCCTTCATGACCTTCATGAAGGGGTATTCCATCTCGCGCCCGCACGATTTTTTCGCCTGAAGAAATATTCCATAGTTTTCAAAATTTTTGGGGCAATCATCCCCAGCATTTGCGACCGATATAGATCCCAAGACTGTTAGAATTGCAAAATATGATCGCAGAAGCAATTTCGAATCCCGTGCAAAAGAGTTATCAGTGGGCGCCCAGACTCGAGAAAGGCCGCCTTGGCAGGGTCCTGACGGGCGCTCTCTCACCCGAGAGACGTTGGCCTCTGCCAAACAGTTCCGAATTCCAGCACCGAAAAAGCCCCACGCGGCAGTGTGAAGGGTGAGATTGCGCCAGGTCCCTGGCTACGGCGGCCGGTCCGGACGCGGTGAGCGCTCGGCCCCGCCCTGGTGTGCTCATGAGGCGGGGGAGCGTCCGATCTCAACAGCTCGTGAAGCGAGATTATTCATCTCCAGCTATAATGCTTGGCATTAGATATCTCATTTCTTAATGCGCCAAAATGCAAGCAGAATTCGGCTGGATTCCAGCCAGAACCTGGAAAGAATTCTTGGGGGCGGCCACTCTCATTGTGATCGGTCTGGATCTGTATTTTGCCTATGATCAGGCCGTAGGCGCGCCGGGCAGCGCTCTTCGTCGTCACCGACACGTTCCGGAACTGGCCGTCATGATCCCGCAGATCTCCGCGCGGTCGACGGTGCGGATCTCGCCCGGGGTGAACCGGTCGCCCGGATGCGTGCCGCCACTGGCGGCCGGGGCATGGCTGGAAGGCGCGCGGGCGAGCGCCAGCGCCGCAAGGAGCGTACGGATTGGCTGGGGTTCCGAGTGTTGAGGGTGCGCGCAGGCGCGCTGTGCCAGCCTCAGCTGCAAGGCGGAGGGCTGGGATGGGGTACGTCGCGGTGGTCGTGATGCTGGCGGGGTCGGTTGCGGCGGCGGCGCGCCGAGCCTGTGCCTGTGGCGCTCGACACCTATGGTCGGACGGTCGGCTCCCTCATCGCACACGGCTCCGTCGCCATGACGATCCAGGGCCGCGTCTATCGGATCGCCTTCAGCGAGAACGGCTTCGTGGTCGATGCTCCGCGCATGCTCAACTATGAGAGCACGGACTGCTCCGGCGCGGCCTACCTCGAGGCCTCGCCGAGTCCTCCGATCGCCTAAGTCGGGACCAATCCACAGGCGCCTGGTTATGTTCTCACAACCCTAGACGAGGCGCTGACGCCGCGCCCGATATTCTCGTCGCAGAACGGCGCCGGTCCGCAGGCGTCCTGCAATCCGGTATTCGGACCGGGACCCGGGCCGAGATCCGGCGCCTGTGCCGATGACGAAAAGCGTCGCTTCGGTCCTCACCCTGTCTTGGGTTCCCGGCTTCGTGGCGCCGTTCAAGGTGCAGTTGCGATAAACGCCTCTGACGCTCACCAGTCGGTCAGGGCCGCGCGGCGCCAGCGCGAGGGCGCGATACAGACGTAGATGAAGCTGGCATCGTAGGCCTGCTCGCCCGTCTCGCACGGCGCGTTCGCGGAGGCGGGCACGTGCGGGAGCGTCTGGATCAGCCGGCCGACACGGGCCGCGCCGTCGTCGGAGAACCGCAGCATCGGGCCGCCGCTGGTCATGTAGGTAAGCGCGCCGTCCGCCGGGTTGAAGCCGAGGAAGCGGCTGAACTTGCCATCGGCGTTGCCGTCCAGGCCGAGCCACTGTCCGGGCGCCATCAGGATCGCCGCGCCGGAGAACGAGCCGCCCGCCAGGTCGAGACCGATTCCGAACTGGCTGCCGACATTGGCCGTCGAGAAGGCCCGGTCGATGGTTACCCCTTCGCCGGTCGAGACCATGTAGCCGTAGGCCACGTGGCTGCCGGGCTCACCGCCGGCGCCGGCATGCGAGAGCACGCGCTGCCGGTTCGGATCCGGGCCAACCACACCGCCGATGTCGAGCTCGAGCGCGATGCAAGACGTGGTCGGGTTCTGGGCGCCGGTCTGGTCCACGCAGTTGAAGTTGCCGGCCCAGGTCGTCCCGGTTTCCTCGCCGTTATCGGTCGGCTTCTTCCAGGCGGTGCCATTCACCGCCACGTTCTGCGCGTTCGCGCTCTTGCGGGAGCGGTTGTGCAACTCGCCCGTGATGGTCCACTCGAAGCCGGGGCTCGTGAACGAAGTCGTCGTGTTCGCCCAGAAGGCCTTGTAGGTCCACCAGGGCTTTCCGCCGCCACTCGTCGTCTCGACGTCGCGATCTACGCGCAGGGTCGCGCGGTCGTCGAAGGTCGAACCGCCGAAGCTGTTCATCAGGAACAGCGGCAGACTCTGGATGCCCGGCTGGCCGGTGTTGGCCACGCTGCGAGAGAAGGGCGGGCTGAGAGCAGGTGCCGCGGTCTGCGCAGACGCGGCCGAGGCCAGCAGCAGGGCCGCGAGGGCCAGAGCGATGCGCATCAGTAGCGGCCTTCCCAAATCATGCCCGGCTGGATCGGGGCGAGGTCGCCGCCGCCATCGAACGTCTTCGTCCCGGCTGAGACATACTCCAGCGGGGCGAGATAGTTGGAGCCGATCGGCTGCACGGTCGCAGCGGCGAGGGTGTGGTTCGCCGATCCGCTGGATGGGGAGCAGCCGTTGAACCCCGTGGGCGCGGTCGTCGAATTGAACCCGATGCCGGTGGTCGAGGAGCCGGTGCTGTTGCCGGCCGCCACGATGGAATAATCCGCCCGCCACCAGTCCTCCTGCAGGCCGACGACGAAGGTGACCCGGTTCATAGTCGAGCCATCGGCCGCGCGCCAGGATGCGGTGGCGTAGGTGTACTGCCCGACCGTGTCCTTGGCGAAGCCGCGGACCGGGGCGCGGTTGTAAGCGTCCCCAAGGCCGATCGTGGCCGCGCCACCGCCCGCCGCAGCAGAGCCGGGATTGAAGCTGACGGTCGCCCCGCCAGCGTCGGTGGTAATGGTGCCGGACATAGGTGCCGTAGCCCGCCGCCGGCCCGTTCGTGATGACTACCGTGATGCGCAGTAGGCCGTTCACCCGGTTCAACGCCGTCGAGCCGGCGCCCGAGCCTCGCATGGTGTTCGAGCCGCCGGTCCCTGCCGACCATGCCGGGCCGTGGGTCACCCGGACGGTGCCGCCGTCGCTCCAGGCGAACGCGTCGTAGACCTGCGAAGCGGCCGCGGCGCTCGGGCTTTGGGTGGCGTCCGCGAGCGTCAGCGAGACCTCGGTGAAGGTCGTCATCATGTCGGCGGTCCCGTTCCAGATCGGAACGAGGTTGCCGGTCACGGGCGTGTCGATGACGCTGGTGGCCGCCGAGACGGTCGAGGTCGGGACCGGGACGCCGGTCGTCAGGGTGAAACGGCCTTGAGGCGGGGCAAAAGCCGTATCGGACGAGCCGTCGTTGCCCTTCGCGGCCAGCTCGGTCGACTTGCTCGCATCGACGCTCGACGTCGACGTGTGGCTCGTGGAGCAGACGTAGCTCTCGTCGCCGTAGGTCACGGTCGAAGCCGGCGGCGTCGCGGTGTATGCGGTCGAGGCGGCCCAAGCGGTCGGCGGGGTCTGCCAAGGCTACGGTCCGGTCGCTCCGGTCGTACCCTGCGGGCCAGTCGAGCCTGTAGGCCCGGTCGCTCCCGTAGCGCCCCCAGTCCGTCACCAAGTGGCGCCACACTGGACGCTCGACGAGGTCGAACAGTTCGAGCGCCGCCACCCGGTGGGCACGAAGCCCCGCCTCGCCTTCGCCCTGCTGCTGTACATGGCCTGCCGGCGCGAGGATGCGACCCGCCTCGGGCCGCAGCACATTCGTGGTGGCCGGTTCCGCTACGTCCAGAAGAAGAATGAGCATCGCAAGCCCATTGCGGTGGATGTGCCGGTCTTCCCGGACCTCACCGACGCAATCGCCGCCCTGCCCTCCTCGCACCTGACCTTCCTGGTCACGGACTACGGCAAGCCATTCTCGACGGCGGATTTCGGCAACCGGTTCCGGGGATGGTGCGACCAAGCCGGCCTGCCGCATCGCTCGGCCCGCGGCCTGCGGAAGGCCACCGCGGCGCGCCTCGCCGAACGAGGCTGCACGCCGCACGAAATCATGGCGGTGAGGGGCCATCAGACGCTGGAGGAGGTCGAGCGGTATACCCGGGAAGCACAGCGCGCAGAGCTCGCAGACAACGTCTAAAACGCTTCGCCGATCGGCGGCGTAGTCCCACCACGGAAGGTGGGTATGGGTCCCACTTCCGCTAAGTCGCTGAAGAATTTCGCTGAAAATGCGCCGGTGGCGCTCCCAAGGGGAATCGAACCCCTGTTTTCGCCGTGAGAGGGCGACGTCCTAGACCGCTAGACGATGGGAGCTTTCCGGCGGCGCGGGGGTGCTATAGCCACCACCCGGCGGAGGAGCAAGGGCCTTCGTCGGGAAATCCGCATCGGCGGGTCGGAACGGGGTCGGAAAAGGGTCGTCGTGGAGAGAGAGCGGGAGGAGCGGTCCGGGATCGTGGTCGAAGGCGGGATGCGGCTCGACCGGGCTCTGGTCGCCCTGTTTCCGGACCTGTCCCGGGCAAGGCTTCAGGATCTGATCCGCACCGGCCAAGTTCAGCGGGACGGCATTCCCGCCTGCGATCCGGCCTCCAAGGTGGCGGCCGGCGCGCACGTGGTCGTCACAGTGCCGCCCCCGGTGCCGGCCGTGCCCTTGGCCGAAGCCGCGGACCTGCCGATCGTCTACGAGGACGACGACCTGATCGTCATCGACAAGCCGGCCGGGCTCGTGGTCCATCCGGCTCCGGGTCACGAGAGCGGGACGCTGGTCAACGCGCTGATCGCGCATTGTGGGGCGAGCCTGTCCGGGATCGGCGGCGTGCGCCGGCCCGGTATCGTCCACCGCCTCGACAAGGACACGAGCGGCCTGATCGTCGTCGCCAAGAACGACAGGGCGCATCAGGGGCTCACCGCACAGTTCACCGACCATGGCCGCACCGGACCGCTCGAACGGGCCTACGCGGCCGTGGCCTGGGGCCTGCCGCAGCCGCGCGCCGGAACCATCCGGGCCAGCCTCGCCCGCTCGCGCCACCATCGCGAGAAGATCGCCGTCGTCTCCGACGAAACCGGCCGCCATGCGATCACGCATTACGCCGTCGCCGAAGTCTACCGCGACGCCTCTCTGGTGCGCTGCCGACTGGAGACCGGGCGGACCCACCAGATCCGCGTCCACCTCGCCCATCGCGGGCATCCCCTACTCGGGGATGCCACCTATGGCGGTGCGTTCCGAACCAAGGCCGCGCGGCTCTCGCCGGAGGCGCGGGCCGCGCTCACCGCCCTGGGACGGCAGGCGCTGCACGCGGAGCTGCTCGGCTTCAGCCACCCGCGCACGGGCGCGACACTTCGGTTCGAGAGCCCTCTGCCGCCCGACCTGACGGCCCTGGTGGAAGCCCTCAGGGCGGACGCGGACGGCGCACCGCGCCTGTAACCGGACCACGGCGGCGTGCGAAAGATCACCCCGTACCGCGTCACATCGTGACATGGTACGACCAAACTCGCCGGTGGCGCGTTGATGGCGACGTGGGTGTCATCGACCGCAACCGGCGCACCGGCCGCCTATACGAGATGGGTGGCCGGCAGGGTCGGCTCAAGAGCGGCCCGAGTGGACGGCACTGTTGTCCGTCGCGTCCGCCCGACAGGGGGACATAGGTCCAGGAGATTGCCATGGCCGGTACGCTGCCCGTGCTCGCCAACGAAGGTGGCCTGTCACGCTACCTCGACGAGATCCGTAAGTTTCCGATGCTGGAGCCGTCGGAGGAGTTCACGCTCGCCAAGAGCTGGCGCGATGCCGGCGACCGCGAGGCCGCGCATCGCCTCGTGACGTCGCACCTGCGTCTCGTCGCCAAGATCGCCATGGGCTATCGGGGCTACGGCCTGCCGATCGGCGAGGTCGTATCGGAGGGCAATGTCGGCCTGATGCAGGCGGTCAAGCGCTTCGATCCCGACAAGGGCTTCCGCCTCGCCACCTACGCGATGTGGTGGATCAAGGCTGCGATCCAGGAGTACATCCTGCGCTCGTGGTCGCTCGTGAAGATGGGCACCACGGCGAACCAGAAGAAGCTGTTCTTCAACCTGCGCAAGGCGAAGGGCAAGATCTCGGCCCTCGACGAGGGCGACCTCAAGCCCGATCAGGTCAAGCAGATCGCGACCCGCCTCGGCGTGCCCGAGCAGGACGTGATCGACATGAACCGGCGCCTGTCCGGCG
Organism: Methylobacterium phyllosphaerae; assembly: GCA_050632685.1. Classification (GTDB taxonomy): domain Bacteria; phylum Pseudomonadota; class Alphaproteobacteria; order Rhizobiales; family Beijerinckiaceae; genus Methylobacterium; species Methylobacterium phyllosphaerae_A. The sequence continues at coordinate 1,997,109 of JBOEFT010000001.1, read as the reverse complement.
ACACGTCGCTCAACGCGCCCCTGCGCGAGGAGGGCGAGGGCGAATGGCAGGACTGGCTGGTGGACAACGCCCCGAGCCAGGAGACCGTGCTGGCCCGCGAGCAGGAGGGGCAGAACCGCCTGTCCGCCCTGAAGGATGCTCTCGGCGTGCTCAATCCCCGCGAGCGCCGCATCTTCGAGGCGCGGCGTCTCGCCGAGGATCCGATCACGCTGGAAGATCTCTCCGGTGAGTTCGGCGTCTCGCGCGAGCGCGTCCGGCAGATCGAGGTTCGGGCCTTCGAGAAGGTGCAGGAAGCGGTCAAGCGCAACATCGCCAACCGCGAGTTGCCGCGGACCGGCATCGAGGCCCACTGACGGCCGGCGCCCCCGGCGCACGCGCGTGCGCTGGGACGACCTATAGACTCACTGCCAAGCGTCGAAGGCGTTCTGCATCACCTGGGCGCCTGCGGATCCCTTCTCGAAGGTCAGCACCGCCCGGCGACCGGACGTGTACCGGAGCGCGATATCGAACCAGTTCCGGTGCAGGAGCAGGTCGGTGTTTCGCTCGACGTCGTTCTGCAGCGACGACAGGCCGATCAGGAACAGGTTGTCGCGGACCCGGACTGGCAAACCCGAGACGGGTGAACCGCGGGCGCTCTGCTCGTCCTTCGCCTGAAGCAGCCCAACGTCCTGGACCGTCCGCGTCGTGGCGCCGCTTCCGCTCTGGCTGAAGGCCAGGCTGACCGTGTGCGATGCCGGCAGGGTCGTGTCGAGGTTGCGCTGGATGGTCATCACCAGGGTGAGGCCTGCATCCGGGATGGTCACGGTGGCGACGACGGCGTTCTGCAGGGGCTGCCCCTGGTCACCGTTCACCGTGTCGAGCTTCCAGGTCACGCGGCCGGGCGTCGTCGTCGGCTGCCCGTTCTCGGTGCCCGACACCTCCTCGATCAGTTCCGCCCGCTGAGCGACGGAAACGCCGGCATCGGCCGGGGCCGCATTGGTCCGCGGCGGGGGCTGCCTTCGGCGCGCGCGGTGGCCTTCGGCGCCGGTGTCGCATCCGCGCCGACCCGATCGCCGAACTTGGTCTCGGCATCGGACTGCTGCGTATCCGCCGTTTCCGCGCCACCCGCTGGCAGGTTCTGCGGCCGATCCCGCAACAGGAAGGCCGCGACGGCGATCAACCCGATCACCACCGCGAGGACGCTCCCAACGAAGACGTTGCGCAGCACGCGGGACCGTCCGGCCCGCGGCGGCACCACCTCGATGCGCGGCCGCTGACGGCCGTTTCCTGCCTCCGTAGCGGCCGTCAGGGCGTCCGGATCCTCTGCGGCGAGCGGATCCGCCGTCGGGGACTCCGCACCCGGAGCATCCAGGGGGCGATTCTAGGACTTCGGGGGTCACCGGCGGCGCGGTTCCCGGGCGGCGCGCGGCAATCGGGATCGGCGCCTCGCGCGGCCCGGCTTCGGCATCCGGACCTGTCCCGCGGGCCATTGGTTCGAAGGGCGGCCTGGCGGCGGGAAGCAACGGATCGGGCGTCGGGCCGGAACCCGGCTCGGGCGGCGACGGCTCCGGAAGCTCCGGCTCCTCAGCCGCTGCAACGACAGGCGCGGGTGTGACGGACTCAGGCACGACGGGTGGGGGTGCGGCTGGCTCGGGTACCTGCGCGGCGTCGTTCGCCGGCGCCGGCAGACCGCCGTGGTCCACCTCCAGCCGCTCGATCGCGGTATCGAGTGCCCGTCGCTCGAGATCGATATCCGCCTCCGACAACGGCGGATCGAGTGAGCGCAACTGGCTGATCAGCGCGTTGCGCGCACGGTCGTAGACCGCCTTCCGCAGGGCGGGCGTTCGATCCGGCAGCGCATCGAGCGCGCGCGCCAGAAGCGGGTAGTAATCGGCCATGATGCCCTGGTCCGCCCCTTCGGCCGCCGTCCGGCATCACCGGTCGAGGGCCGGGGACCGAGGGCCGCGCCCGCCCGACGGGTCCGGTCGCGGCCGTCGGCCGGTTTGTCGTGTTCCGGCGCGCGGATCGGCGCCCGCACGTCGGCTGCATGATGAGGGCGGCACGGTCGCGAGACCGATGGTCGAGCCGCCTGCGCCCGTTCTAGATCAAGCCCGCGCGGGCTGGATACAGGCAGGGCCGCCGAAAACACGGGTCGTCAACGGGATAGCGCGCGACGCCTCAATCCTCGAACGGATTGTGCATCAGGATCGTGTCGTCCCGCTCGGGCGAGGTCGACAGGAGCGCCACCGGAGCCCCGATCAGTTCCTCGATCCGACGGACGTACTTGATCGCCTGTGCCGGCAGATCCGCCCAGGATCGCGCGCCCGCGGTCGTCTCCGACCACCCCGGGATCACCTCGTAGACCGGCTCGACCCGGGCCTGGGCAGCCTGGCTCGCCGGCAGGTGGTCGATCGGCTGGCCATCGAGCAGGTAGCCCGTGCAGACCCGGATCTCCTCGAAGCCGTCCAAAATGTCGAGCTTCGTCAACGCGATCCCGTGGATGCCGGAGGTGCGGACGGTCTGCCGGACAAGCACGGCGTCGAACCAGCCGCACCGGCGCTTGCGCCCGGTGTTGACGCCGAACTCGCGGCCGCGGCTGCCGATGGTCTCGCCGATCTCGTCGAACAACTCGGTGGGGAACGGCCCCTCGCCCACGCGGGTGGTGTACGCCTTGGCGATACCCAGCACGTAGCCGATCGCCCCCGGGCCGAGGCCGGAGCCCGTGGCCGCCTGAGCGGCGACGATGTTGGACGAGGTCACGAACGGATACGTGCCGTGGTCGACGTCGAGCAGCGCGCCCTGCGCACCCTCGAACAGGATGCGCTTGCCGGCCCGACGCTCCTCGTCGAGGAGCGCCCAGACGGTGTCGGCATACGGCAAAATCTTCGGAGCGATCGCCTTCAAATCGTCGAGCAGCGCCGCCGCGTTGACCTCGTCGATGCCGAGGCCTCGCCGGAGGGCATTGTGATGGGTGAGCACCCGCTCGATCTTGGCGGGAAGGGCGTCGGGATCGGCGAGGTCGACCACCCGGATCGCCCGGCGGCCGACCTTGTCCTCGTAGGCCGGCCCGATGCCCCGCTTGGTGGTGCCGATCTTGAGACCGGCATTGGCCGTCTCGCGGAAATGGTCCAGCTCCCGGTGGAGCGGCAGGATCAGGGTGGCGTTGTCGGCGATGCGCAGGGAAGCCGGCGAGACCTCGACGCCCTGCGCCTTGATCCGGTCGATCTCGTCGACGAGATGCCACGGGTCGACCACGACGCCGTTGCCGATCACGGACAGCTTGCCGCCGCGGACGACGCCCGAGGGAAGCAGCGCCAACTTATAGGTGACGCCGTCGATGACGAGCGTGTGGCCGGCATTGTGGCCGCCCTGGAAGCGGACGACGATGTCGGCCTGCTCCGGAGCCAGTCGACGATCTTGCCCTTGCCTTCGTCGCCCCATTGGGCGCCTACAACGACGACGTTGGCCATGCCTGCCTGCTTACCCGCGACGGAAACCGGGACGCCGCCGCCCACGGGTGCAGGCGGCGCACGTCGTCTGCCGTTTCCGCGATCCGGGCAGCGAAATCAAGCAACCGGCCGCATGAGGGACCCGCGCTGCGGGCCGTGCGGCCGGTTCGGGACGGCTATTTGGCCTCGGTTCCGGGTGCCTGGCCCGGGAGTTCGTGGGGCTTGATCACGGGCATCGCGCCGGACTGGTCCGGCTTCACCACGGTCCCGGTCGTCCCGGAATCCGGCGGCTTGATCACCCCGTCGTTCTTCTGGAGCTTGTCGCTCAGCGACTGGTCGTTGGGCGGCGCATCGGCGCTCGGGCGGACGCGATCGGGCGGCGTCTGCGCCGGAGCGGATGTCTCGAGCGCAGGCGGGCGCCGCCGCCAGGGCCGCCATGAAGGCGGTGAACAGGAGCTTCTTCGGCACTGTGGCCTCCCCGTTTCGGGACACGAATTCGGGGAGGAACAGCCGGGGCTGGGATCCGTTCCGGCTGGGACCGGATGCCGGCCGGTCGACTTGTGGACGGAACCCGGCCGGTCGGGAGCGCCGCTCAGCCCCGGCGGGCGGCCTCGATGTAGAGTTCGCGCAGGCGGCGAGTCAGCGGACCGGGGCGGCCCTCGCCGATGTGCCGGCCGTCGATCGCGATGACCGGCATCACGAAGGCCGAGGCGCTGGTGTAGAACGCCTCCTGGGCGTCGTAGGCCTCGGCGACGGGAATCAGCCGCTCCTCGATCCGTAGATCGGCCTCCTCGGCCAGCCGCAGCACCGAGGCGCGGGTGATTCCGGGCAGCAGCGCGGTGGAGAGCGGCCGGGTCACCAGCACCCGGTCCCGGCTGACGATGAAGGCCGTGGAGGAGGAGCCCTCCGTCACCGCCCCGTCCTCGACCATCCAGGCCTCGGCGACCCCGGCTTCGGCGGCCTGCTGCTTGGCAAGTACCTGCGCCAGCAGGGCTACCGATTTGATGTCGCGACGCTTCCAGCGCAGGTCCTCGACGGTGATCACCCGGGCGCCGGTCTCGGCGAGCGGGTTGGCCAGCACGGTCTTGGCCTGCGTGAACATCATCACGGTGGGCTCGGTCCCGGCCTTCGGGAACGCGAAGTCGCGCTCGGCGACGCCCCGGGTCACCTGCATGTAGACGAGCCCTTCAGTGACGCCGTTGCGGGCGACGAGTTCGGTCTGCAGGCGCTCCCAGCCGGCGGCATCGTGCGGGTTGCGGATCCCGATCTCGCCGAGGGACCGGTCGAGGCGGGCGAGATGGGCGGCGTTGTCGACGAGCCGGCCATCGATGATCGCCGAGACCTCGTAGATGCCATCCGCGAACAGGAAGCCGCGATCCATGATCGGCACGCGGGCCTCCTCGAAGGGGAGGAACTGGCCGTTGAGGTAGACGATGCGGGGAGCGGTCACGAATAGCCTTCCTGTATTCGTCGCGAACCCCGGCGCGCGATCCGCCGGAACGGTTTTTGATCAGCCGGACCGTGCATCGCGACACGGAGCTTGAGCCGGACCCGATCGCGCGGCGATCGACGCGAGCAGGAATCGTGCGGCGGGCTCAGGAGGCCGTGCCGAAAACGCGCTTGAAGATCGTATCCACGTGCTTGAAATGGTAGCCGAGATCGAAGCACTCCTCGATCTGCTGCGGCGTGAGCGCGGCGGTGACATCCGGATCGGCTTTGAGCAGCGCGAGGAAGTCCCCCTCCCCCGCCAGACCGGCATCGCGTTGCGCTGAACGAGACGGTAGGCGTCCTCGCGCGAGACGCCGGCCTGGGTCAGCGCCAGCAGCACGCGCTGCGAATGGACGAGGCCGCCGAGCCGATCGAGGTTCTTCTGCATGGTGGCCGGGTAGACCAGCAGCTTCTCGATCACCCCGGTCATGCGGGCGAGGGCGAAATCGAGGGTGACGGTGGCGTCGGGGCCGATCATCCGCTCCACCGAGGAGTGCGAGATGTCGCGCTCGTGCCAGAGGGCGACGTTCTCGAGCGCCGGGGTCACGTAGCCGCGCACCATGCGGGCGAGGCCGGTGATGTTCTCGGTCAGCACCGGGTTGCGCTTGTGCGGCATGGCCGAGGAGCCCTTCTGGCCCTCGGAGAAATACTCTTCCGCCTCCAGCACCTCGGTCCGCTGGAGGTGGCGGATCTCGATCGCCAGGCGCTCCAGGGACGAGGCGACGACGCCGAGCGTTGCGAAGAACATCGCATGCCGGTCGCGCGGGATGACCTGGGTCGAGACCGGCTCGGGCGTCAGCCCCATCTGCTCGGCGACGTAATGCTCCACCCGCGGGTCGATGTTGGCGAAGGTGCCCACCGCCCCGGAGATCGCGCAGGTGGCGATCTCTGCCCGGGCCGCGACAAGGCGCGCGCGGTTGCGCGCGAATTCGGCATGGGCCTGAGCGAGCTTCAGCCCGAAGGTGACCGGCTCGGCATGGATGCCGTGCGAGCGGCCGATGGTGGGGGTGTGCTTGTGCTCGACGGCCCGGGCCTTCAGGGCGCCGAGCAGGGCATCCACGTCCGCGATCAGGATGTCGGCGGCGCGCACCAACTGCACGTTAAGGCAGGTGTCGAGCACGTCCGAGGACGTCATCCCCTGGTGGACGAACCGTGCGTCGGGGCCGACGATCTCGGCGAGATGGGTGAGGAACGCGATGACGTCGTGCTTCGTCACCGCCTCGATCGCGTCGATGCGGGCGACGTCGAACACCGCGTCCCGACCCTTCGCCCAGACCGTCTCGGCCGCGGCCTTCGGCACCACGCCGATCTCGGCGAGCGCGGTGGTCGCGTGCGCCTCGATCTCGAACCAGATCCGGAAGCGGCTCTCCGGCGACCAGATCGCCGTCGTTGCGGGGCGGCTGTAGCGGGGGATCATGGTGGCCTCGGCACGGTCCGGACTGCGTGCGTCGCCGGTAGCATGCGCTGGCCCGGCCACTCAATGCGGATCGAGCATGCCCGCTCGGCGACGGCCGGGGACCGTCAGTCGTGCCCGGCGCGGTCGACCCGCATCCAGCCCTGTCCCATCAGCCGTTCCTGCGGGCGGAAGCGGGACTTGTAGTCCATCTTCCGCGAACCCTCGACCCAGTAGCCGAGGTAGAGGTACGGCAGACCGAGCCGGCGGGCGCGGCTGATATGGTCCAGGATCATGAAGGTGCCGGGCGAGCGCGCGGCCTCGGCGGGATCGTAGAACGAGTAGACCATCGACAGCCCGTCGGCGAGGACATCCGTCAGGCAGAACGCCAGCGGCGGTCCGTAGCCGCGCCCGGTGATCGCCGTGTCCGGCCCATGCCGCCGGTAGGAGACGAGGTGGGTGTCGACGTGGCTGTCCTCGACCATCATCGCGTAGTCGAGCACGGTCATGTCGACCATCCCGCCGTCACCGTGGCGGGCATCGAGGTAACGCCGGAACAGGGCATATTGCTCGGAGGCCGGCCGGTTCGGCTCGGGGGTTCCGACCCAGTCGGCGCTGCGCGCCAGGATGCGCTTCGGACTCGCGCTCGGCACGAACTCGTCGACCACGACGCGCACCGAGATGCAGGCGCGGCACGTCTCGCAGGCCGGACGATACGCGATGGTCTGGGAGCGACGGAAACCGCCCTGGGTCAGGATCTCGTTGAGGTCCCGGGCGCGCCGGCCGACGAGGTGCGTGAAGACCTTCCGCTCTTCCTGTCCCGGTAGGTAGGGGCAGGGCGAAGGAGCGGTCAGGTAGAATTGCGGTGTGTCGCGCGGATGGCTGGTCACGCTTCTCACAGACCCTGCGCCGGGTTCATCCTCGCGGCGCCGGCATGCCAATGTACAGGCGACCGGCCGGCGCTCAATGGCCCGGCCGGTCGCACCGTCAGATTTTCAGTGCGGGAAACAGCGATCAGCGCGCATGGACGACGGCGAGGCCGAGGAGCAGATCGTGGCCGAGCCGCCGATCGGACCGCATCAGGCCGAAGGCGATGTCGACGCACCAGAGCAGGAAGGTCGAGACCGCGACGTAGAACAGCAGCGCGTGGACCGCCGCCGTGATCACGTCGACCCGCGCACCGCTCTCGGGCGCGATGGTGCGCAGACCCATCAGACGCTGGCCGATCGTGCTCTGCTTCGATCCCCCGACCGTGATCGCGCTGTAAATGATGCCGCTCGCCGGCAGGATCGCGAACAGCGTCCAGCCGAGGCCGAACGTGACCACGCCGATGACCGTGATCAGCAGCGTCAGCACGACCGTGAAGCCGAAGATGAACAGGATATCGAGAAGATACGCGACTGTCCGGCCGCCGAGGCTCGCCCGCACGAACGGCACCGGCAGCGCATTGGCGTAACCAGGCGCGTCGAAGCGCTGAGCGTAGTCGGTTTGGGGGTTCTGGATCATGTCGCGTCCTGCAAGCGAGCCTGCGGACGACAAGGTGGGTGCGTTCCGGGAGCGCCGCAAGGGGACGCGACGGCCGCCGCGCCGCTCACCGCTCGGCCGGATCGCCGGCGGCGGCGTCCAGGCGTGTCGAGGTAGAAGCGCTTCAGCATGTAGAGCGCGGGTCCGGACAGGGTGTTCGCCTCCGTGGCGAGCGCCACGAGGGTCGTCCCGGCGTCGAAGCGGCAGGTCAACCAGTGCGGCCGGTCGCCATGCAGGTAGTCGACCCGCACCGAGTTCGCCGCCGGTCCCGGCGCCGCACGCAGCAACCGGATCCCGGCCTCCGGCGCGACCGCCGGGAGGGCTCGGCGGCAGGTGGCGACGCGATCCCGGCGGAGGGTGTCCTGGCAGGCCACGAGTCCGCCGAGGAAGCCGGCCGCGACGGCGGCTGCCAGCAGCCAGCGATGCCCGTGCCTCACGGATGGCTGCGCAGGCGCTCCGCGACCCGCGGCGCATGATAGGTGAGGACGCCGTCTGCCCCGGCCCGCTTGAACGCGAGGAGCGCCTCGACCATCGCGCGATCGCCGTCGAGCCAGCCGTTCCGGGCGGCGGCCTCGATCATCGCGTACTCGCCCGACACCTGATAGGCGAAGGTCGGCACCTGGAACTCGTCCCGGACCCGGCGGATGATGTCGAGATACGGCAGGCCGGGCTTCACCATCACGGAATCCGCGCCCTCGTCGAGGTCGAGCCGGACCTCACGCAGGGCCTCGGCCGAATTGCCCGGATCCATCTGGTAGGTGCGCTTGTCGCCCACGAGCGCCGCCTTGGTGCCGATCGCGTCGCGGAACGGTCCGTAGAAGGCGCTGGCGTACTTGGCCGCGTAGGCCATGATCTGCACGTCGAGGAAGCCGGCCTTGTCGAGGCCGGCGCGGATCGCGCCGACGCGGCCGTCCATCATGTCGGAGGGCGCGATGATGTCGGTCCCGGCCTCAGCCTGAATCAGGCTCTGCTCCACGAGGAGCGCGACGGTCTCGTCGTTCAGGATCGCCCCGTCCTTCAGCAGGCCGTCGCGGCCGTGGCTGGTATAGGGATCGAGGGCGACATCGGTCATGATCCCGACCTCGGGGACGGCCCGCTTCACGGCGCGCACCGCCCGGCAGACGAGGTTGTTGGCGTTGAGCGCCTCCGAGCCGGTCGGATCGCGCAGCGACACCTCGGTGAAGGGGAAGAAGGCGACCGCCGGGATGCCGAGCCGCGCCGCGCGCTCGACGTCGCGCACGATCTCGTCCACGGACAGCCGCTCGACGCCCGGCATCGAGGCGACCGGCTCACGCCGGTTCTCACCCTCGATCACGAACATCGGCCAGATCAGGTCGTCCACCGTGAGGGTGTGCTCGCGGACGAGACGGCGCGACCAGTCCGATTTCCGGTTGCGGCGCGGACGCTGGGTGATCTTCAGGCCCTCCACGCGGGCGCCCTCGCGGGCGGCCTCCACGGCGAGGGGGCGCGGCTCTGGCAGGGTGTCTGACATGCGGCTTCGCTACCGTTCGCGCGGACCACGCCGCGGATCGCGCGGCGCTTATGCGCCGGAGGCGTTCGACTACCACACCGCGCCGAGGCGGCGAAACCCGACCGTTGACGCAGGACGGCGGAACCGCTTCAACCCGGCACGTTCCGTCTCCACAAACCAGGATCCCGGCCCTTCGCCCATGAACCGGCCCATCATCTCCGAGAGTCACCGGTAGTGCCCGGCTACCTTCCGATCCGGCGCAAGGCGCCCCGGCCGGGCGGCATCCCCAGCGACCGGATCGAGCGCGCTCAGGGACCCGCGCCCGGCACCTGGGACACGGCGCTGATCTGGTTCATGCGGCTCACCGCCCTCGTCTGGCTCCTCAGGAGCGTCCTCGCCTGGGCGACGATCCTCGACGTTCTGCCGGGCATCCGACCCTTCGAAACGGAGCCCTTCGGCCGCCAGTCCGCGATCGTCTATTTCGCGGTGATCGATGCCGCGGCAGCGATCGGCCTCTGGCTCACGAGCGCCTGGGGCGGCGTGATCTGGCTGCTTGCGGTCACGTCGGCGATGACGCTCGCGGTCCTGACACCGCAACTGTTGCCGCTGCCGGTTCCGTTGCTCGTATTCGGGATCAGCGTTGTGACGTTGTACTTCCTGCTGTCCTGGCTGGCGGCACAGGAAGCACGGTGAACGAACCGTTCTTATCTTCGCTTCAGTTTGTCTTTACCGCGAAGAGTAAATCGCGAATTCATCCTGTCGCTTAAATCGCCTTTCATTCCCGAGCCCTAGCTTATCCATCAGCAGCGGCACAGCATCGAACGGATGCCGCATCCAACGGATGGCGAGGCAGAGATGAAGACCCAGAACGCACGGATCACGCAGATCGAAGCCCCCGAGGACGCCTCGACCGCCAAGGGATCCTACCTCGAGGCGCTCCATCTGGTGGAGCGGCTGCATCGCCGGCTTCTCGACGTGATCAAGGACGAATTCGAGCGCCGCGGCCGCGAGGACGTCAACAGCGTCCAGGCCCTCCTCCTCTACAACATCGGCGACAAGGAGCTGACCGCGAGCGAATTGCGGACGAAGGGCTACTATCTCGGCTCCAACGTCTCGTACAACGTGAAGAAGCTTGTCGAGGCCGGCTACCTCCACCACGCCCGCTCGAAGACGGATCGCCGCTCGGTCCGGATCAGCCTGACCGACAAGGGCCGCCAGGTCCACGAGATCATCCAGGGTCTGTACGACAAGCACGCCCGGACGATCGCGCCGATCGGCGGCATCTCGGAGGACGACTTCCACCGCCTGAACCAGGCCCTCGGCCGTCTGGAGCGCTTCTGGACCGATCAGATCCGCTACCGCCTCTGAGCCCCGCTCAGAGGTTGAGAAGACCGACGATCCCGGAAATGACCGCGTAGGCGAAGCCGGCATTGATGGCGACGCCGAAGATCCCGATCACGAGGCCGCCCAACACGACGAGACCGTCGCGTTCGACCAGACCGAGCCCGACCAGGCAGACCGCGAGACCGAGGGGATCTGCCCCACAATCGGCGCGGCCACGATCAGCGCGAGGGCAAGGGCCAGCAGGACGATCCCCATGCCGCGCATGCCGAGCGCGGTCTCGAACACGCTGACGCGGGGCGCGACCAGCGCTCCAGCCGGCGCAGGATCGGAACCGCACGGGTGACCGCGCGCCGGACGTCCACCAGGGCGATCGACCGACCGAGGAGCATCCGCGGCAGCCATGGCGCCGACATGCCGGCGGCGATCTGGATCGCCACCAGCAGCAGGAGCAGGCCGCAGATCAACGGGATCGGCGGCGGCATGGGCAGGCAGTTCGGCAGCCCGAGCAGCACCACGAGCAGCGCGAAGGCACGGTCCCGCAGGACCGCGACGATGTCGCCCACGGTGAGGCGCTCGCCCTCCTGGCTCGCCAGCACGGTGAGGACGTCCGACGTTCGTGCACCGGAGGTCAAGGATCCGCCAACCTTCGCTTTCCCGCGGGGGCTCTAGCCGAGTTCATCTGGCACGCCAAGCACGGCAGATTCGCGACAGCGATACGGCGTCCCGCAGGCGACCAAGCCCCTCGCGCGGGCGCGCGAGGTTTCGGCCTGCCTTTGCCAAGTCGCAGCGCGCCGCAGGCCAGCAACGCCACGCGTCTACCGATCGGTCGAAGCGAACGGCCAACAAATCCGGGGATGGCAACCCACGAGTCCATGCAGAACGGTTAATTTTATCTTAACCTGATCCTCCAGCTCCGGAGGATCGAGCATGACAAATCTGTGCGTCGCCTCAAAGATCGGCGACTTCGCATCCGGACTCTTCGCGCTGATCTCGAGCATCGCATTTTTTACTGTCCCGGCGCGGGCCAGCGAAATCGATACGCTGCTCTTCGGCAGCCTCGACGCCGGCGGCGATACCTTCCTGACCCTCGGAGCGAAGCTCGGCCTCGGCGACCTCGCGCAGGAGGGTTTCGCCACGCTGGCGACCGTCGGCGGCGGACAACGCGCGGAGCGCGGCGCGGACGGTCCCCGCGCGCGATATACCGCGGCTGCCGCCGCGGTCGCCGGCTATCAGTGGTTCTTCGACTGGGGCGTGATCGCCGCCTTCGCCGGCCCGGAGGTCGCGAAGGAGGTGCTGCTCGCCGTGCCGAGGGTCGACGTCCTGCCGACTCGCTTCGGCCTACGGCTGCACGGAGAGGTCTGGGCGCGACCGACGGAGGCGACGCTGCTTCAGGCGAGTGCGGTCGCGGGATCGGCCCGCGACAGCCTCTGGGCGCGGCTGGCCTGGGGCTATCGGCTCTGGGAAACCTATATCGGCCCCGAGGCCGCGCTCTACACGGACGCGACCGGATATGCGAAATGGAGCCTCGGCCTCCACGGGACCGACTTCGCCCTCGGCCGATACAGTGTCCGCGCGTCGGCAGGCCTCCAGTCCGAGACCAGCCGCGCCCGGGCCGGCCCCTATCTGTCGCTGTCGGTCTGGTCCCCGCTCTGATCGTCCGGCCCGACGTCGAGGGCCTCGAGGAACGCAGCGGCGTCGCGGCGGATCTCCGCGCGACGCTTGTCGCCCAAGCCGCGCAGGGTCCGGTACGGCATGGCCATCCGTTGATTCCCTGCCAGCCGCTCCTCGTTCTGGATCAGGAAATTCCAGTACAGATAGTTGAACGGACAGGCGTCCGGCCCGGATTTGACCTTCACGTCGTAGGAGCAGGACGCGCAGTAATCCGACATGCGGTCGATATAGGCACCCGAGGCTGCGTAGGGCTTGGAGCCCATCACGCCCCCGTCGGCCCACAGGACCATTCCGTGCACGTTGGGCAATTCGACCCATTCGTAGGCGTCGGCGAAGACGATCAGGTACCATTCCTCGACCTGGGCCGGGTCGAGGCCGGCGATCAGGGCGAAGTTGCCGGTGACCATCAGGCGCTGGATGTGGTGCGCGTAGGCGTGGGCGCGCGTCTCGCTGACGACCTGGGCGATGCAGTTGAGCCGGGTCTCCCCCGACCAGTAGAACCACGGCAGGCCGCGGCTGGCGCCGAGGGCATTGGTGTCCCGGTAGGCGGGCATCCGTGCCCAGTAGAGGCCGCGCACGTATTCCCGCCAGCCGAGAATCTGCCGGACGAAGCCCTCGACGCAGTGAAGCGGCGCCGAACCGTCGCGATAGGCCCGTTCGGCGGCCCAGCACACCTCCTCGGCCGTGAGCAGCCCGGCATTGAGGGCGGGCGACAGGAGCGCATGATACAGGAAGGGCGCCCCGGTCTTCATGGCGTCCTGGTAGTCGCCGAAGGTCGGCAGGCACTCGGCCAGGAAGTGCCGCAGCGCCGCGAGGGCGTCGGCCCGGGTCACAGGCCAGGAGAAGCCGGTGAGATCGCCGAAATGGTCGCCGAACTCCGTCCCGACCAAGTCGATGACCGCGCGCGTGACGGCATCGGGCTGGAAGCCGATCCGGTCCGGCGGACGATGTCCCTTGGGCAAGCGCTTGCGGTTCTCGGGGTCGAAGTTCCAGCGGCCGCCGGCGGCTCGCCACCATCCATGAGGAGACCGGTGCGCTTCCGCACTGCCCCGGTAGAAGGTCTCCATCCGCAGGTGATGCCGGCCCTCGGCCCAGGCGGCGAATTCCTCGCGGGGGCACAGGAACCGGTTGTCGGCGCGGATCTCCACCGGCGCGGACAGGGTCTCGCGCCATTCCTGCATCATTGCCCAGACGCGCCACTCGCCTGGCTCGGTGACCACGATCCGTTCGGGCTTGTGGCGCGTGACCGCGCGTTCCAGCTCGCCGGTGAAGCTGCCGGTGTTGCCCTGATCCGTGAGGTGCACGTAGTCGACGGCGACTCCCTCGGCCTCCAGCTCGGCCGCGAAGTGGCGCATGGCGGCGAACAGGAACGCGATCTTCTGCTTGTGGTGGCGGACATAGGTGGCTTCGTCGCGTACCTCGACGAGCAGGACCACGTCGTGTTCGGGATCGAGGTCAACGAGGCTCGACACACGACAGGTCAACTGGTCGCCGAGCACGAACCGGAGCGCGCCCCGCGGGGCGGCGGGGCGGCGTTTCGCGGTCACCGCCTCAGCCCTTGGTGCGGAGGGCGGAGCGGCCGCCGTCCACGCCGATCACCTGGCCCGTGATCCAGGCCGCCTCGTCGGAGACGAGGAACGCGGCCAGGGCGCCGACATCCTCCGGGCGCCCGAGCCGCTGGAGCGCGTGCATCGCGGCGATCCCCTGGGCGAGGGTCTCGTTGCCGGTGATCCCCGCGGCGAGGGGCGTTCGCGTCAGGGACGGCGCCACGACGTTGACGCGGATCTGGGGGCGAGTTCGGCGGCCAGGGACAGGGCCAGGCCCTCGACGGCGCCCTTGGCCATCGCGACGGAGGCATGTGCCGCGAAACCCTGCGCCACGGCCACGGTCGAGAACAGCACAATTCCGGCGCCGGCCTCGCCGGACCCGGCCTTGAGCGCGCCGGCTGCGGCCTGCACCGCCGAGAAGGCACCCAGCGCGTTGACGGCGAAATCGCGCTCGACGTCAGCCCGGGTCAGCCGGCCGAGGGGACGCAGGTTGATGGTCCCGACCGCGTAGACCAAGCCGGCGAGTTGCGGCCCCGCAGCCTCGGTGGCGGCGGACAGGAAATCCGGATCAGTGACGTCTCCCGCCGTGACGCTGGTTTCGCCCAGCTCGGCGGCGGCCTGAGACAGGCGATCCCCGTCTCGAGCGGCGAGATGCAGGGCATAGCCACGGACCCGGAGGGCGCGTGCGGTGGCGAGGCCGATACCGCCGGTCCCGCCATAGATGATCACCCGACGCACGTTGAAACCCCTTGCTACCCTCACGAACCCGATCAAGGTAAGGCTGGGGACGCCCCCGGGCAGGCGGCGGACCGTGACCCTCCACGTGCACAAGGTCGCAGGCGGCAACCATGAAGTTCGCGTTCGCCGGCATCGACTTCCTGGGCGGGGTCTTCGAGGGCTTGCTGGACGCCGGCTGGACCCCGGTGAAGCTGTTCACGCGGCCCTGCGACGGCATCTACGACCACAACGACGTGATCGTCGCACGGGCTCGGTCGCTGCGCCTGCCGATCCAGCTCTCGCGGATCCGAGAGCGGGACATCGAGGCGCTCCAGGCCGAGCACGGCCGGGATTGGGCTCTCGTGGTGGCCGGCTATCCGTGGCTGGTCCGCGGGTGGAAGGGGCGCGCCGCCTACGGTCTCAACATCCACCCGTCTCCGCTGCCGACGGGGCGCGGACCCTACCCGTTATTCCGAGCCGTGCTCGACCGATACGAGACCTGGGGCGTCACCGCCCATGTGCTCGCCGACGGCTTCGACACCGGCGATATCCTCGCGCAGGACATCTTCGCGCTAAGTCCCCAGGAGACCCACGAGACGCTGCTCGCGAAGTGCCAGATGGCCGCCCGCCGCCTCGCGACGGGGCAGCTCGGACGCGAGCTTCCCGGCCGCTGGCGGCGATGCGAACCGCAGGGCGACGGCTCGTATTGGCCCCGCGCGAGCGATACCGACCGACCCTCGACTTCCGGCAGGAGGTGGAGACGGTTCTGCGCCGGGTTCGGGCCTTCGGCACCGTCGAGACGATTGCCCGTCTGGGGGATGCCCGGGTCTTCGTCGCGGAGGCCCATGGCTGGCAGGAGCGGCATGGGCACACCCCCGGCACGGTCGTGCACCGCCACAGGCGCCACGTCGTGGTGGCGGCGTCGGACGGATACGTCCAGCTCACTCGCTGGTCGCCGGTCCCCTCGCGGAGGCCGCGCAGGTGGGCCGCTGACCGCGCCGCCGGGAACCGAAGTGCAGGTCCTGATGTTTCCGGCGGCCTAGCCCATTACGGAGCCCGCCATGTCGACACGCGCCAGCCTCGCAGCATCCCTCGGGTTCGCCGTGCTGTTCACCGGCTCCGCTTTCGCGCAGGCCGTGATCGTGGCGCCCGACGATTTCGGCCCCGACGACGACGTCGTCGTGCGCGATTACATCGTGCGTCGTCCGGTGGGACCTGGGCCGATCGTCGGGTCGATTCCCGCTCCGTCCGGGCAGCATCGTGCCGCCCGACGTGCGGCTGGCCCCCTTCACGGAAGCGCCCAACCCCCGGCTGCGCCGCTTCGGTTACTTCGTGGCGCCGGGCGACAAGATCGTGGTCGTCGATCCCGAAACCCGCGCCGTGGTGCGGATCCTCGACCGCTGAGGATCCGGCCTCGGTCACCAGTCGCTGAACGCCGCCCGCTTCCATCGGTCGAGGGCGATGCGGCGGTATTCGTATGCGTCGTCCCAGGCATGGTCCCCGGGGGTGCCACGGGGCGCGGCTGTCGGCGGATGAGCGTGGCAAGGTCTCGCCGACCGGGGCCGCCTCGATGCGTCCGGCATCGCTGACCTGGACGACCGGTCGCGATCCCGTCCCGTACACGAGATCGCGCCCGTCGAACCCGAGGTTGCGGCAAACCCGCCGTCGCGGTTCCCGTCGAGGCCGATCGCCTGACCGGCGCCGAGAAGGATCGGCAGGCCAGTGAACCTTGCGGCCGCATCGATCCCGATCCCGTAGTGCCCCTCCTCCGGAAGGAGAGCGCGCGGTCGGCGATGGAGCCGGTGAGGTTTCCCATGAGGATTGCGTAACCGGTATGGGCGCCCGGCACCCAACCAGCGGAGGTCTGCAGTTCAACACGCTGACGGTTGCGATCCGTAGTCGATGATTGCGCGGAGTCATCGATCTCGGCACCGATGCAGGAGGCCACGCGATCGTCCTCGTCGGTCGTGTCCACGCAATTGAATTTGCCGGCCCAGGATTGGCCGACCGGTCCCAATCCATTCGGCTCTTTGAAAATCGTGCCCCTAACCGCGACGTTCTGCGCACCGGGTGCGGGCAGAGCGCGATTGTGCAGTTCCACCGTCATCGTCCACTCGAAGCCGGCGTTCTGCGGTCCGGTGGATCCGAGCGCCCAGATCGCCTTGTAGGTGTGAGTGGCCTCGCCCGAACCCTCCGGGACGTGGCGGTCGACGCGGAGGGTCGAGGCCGGGTCGAAGCCCTGTGGCTTCTTCCAGAGGAAGACGTGGCCACCGTCCAGGCCTGGCGCGCCGATCCCCTGGACGCTGCGCGAGAAATTCGGCAGCCCCCGGCAGATCCGGAGCCGGCGTGGCCGAGGACGAGTGTCCAGGCGCTTCGGCCGCTCCGGGAAAGCGGCAGGGCGACGGTGAACCCCGCCAGAACCATCAGGCCTCGGCGGATGCGCGTGGTCGTCTCCGGATCTGCGTGGGGCAGGCCGTGTCCGGAACCGGACCGGCGGTCACCGCCCACGGCCTCAGATAGGCCACCGCCTTCCGTCGACGTAGCGCATTCCGCAGGCGTCCCGGAGGCCGATTCGGCAACGGATGGGGACTGTGGTGTGATGCGGGTCCGATCACGCCAGTGGAGCAGACCCATGAAGGCCCTTCGATTCCTGCGCGTCTGGTTCCTCGCGTCGATCCCGCTCGGCCTGCTGGTTGGCCGATTCATCAAGGCTGGCGAGGGTCCACCGCCGCGCAGAGAAGACCCGTGATGAACATCCAGTGTCGGAAAATTAGACCGCCTGGAAACTGATGTTTTCTGACTACCGCGCGGATCATCAATCGCATGTTAGCAAATCCGGAGCAATTTTATTGATGTCGCGCCGTTTCGGCCGAGATCGGCAGAGACGACCGCCGTGTCCCGCAACACCAGCCCGTCCATCGCCATCGTGGAGCGCCGGGCAACAGAGCGGAAGCCGACCGCCCTGTTGGCCTTTGCGCAGCATCGGGACGGAACACGCTACCCCTGTCAGGTCAAGAATATCTCCGACCGTGGCGCCGATGCTGGAATTCCTCGGCTCACAGGTGGTGCGGCTCGAGAACGTGTTCGAACTCGTCCTGAACAACACGGACATGCGGTACGCGGTGAAGCTCATCTGGCGCAAGGAGCGGACGGTCGGGGTCCTGTTCTGTGTGGACGCGGAGTGAGGCGGGAACCGACCGGGATCGACCGCCAGCGTCGCCATCAGCGTGAGCCCGGCCGCCGGAAGCGCCAGGGCGAGCACCGCCAGGGCATCGAGCGGCGCCGGGCGGCTCGCGGCGAGCCAGCGATGCTCGGCGAATTGCTCGGCCGCGATCCCGACAGAACGAGACCGCAGCCGACGAACGTGACAAGCGCGGACATGACCCGGCCTTTCTCGCAATACCGCGCGCATCGGCGCGTCTGACGAGAGTACCCGCGGCACGACGATAAAGTTTCGCAGCGCACGTCACCTCGAACGAAAAACAGGGTTCGAAGCGGTGCATGGCCTCGCCGTGGCCAATCGCACCGGCCGGCCGTCGTCCCCCGCGCCGCGCGCGGTGCGGGCGCGCGGGGGTTGCAATTCAGCTCGGATCCGTCGACGCGTGAGCCCGAAATCACCGGCCGGGATTGTTGCCGGCGGCGGGAGGCTGAGACCCTTGAAGGCGAGCGGTAGCGGCGTGGCCGTGGGGCAAGACGGCTGGTTGTACTGGGTCGGACGCGCGCGCGAGGTGGAAGCCTTCTACGGCGACACCGCGACGTCGCGACGGATCCTGACGCGCTGGACGCGGCTGATCGGCCGACGCGCGCGTCGCCTCGACAGTCTCGGGATCCGCCACGTGCACACCGTCGTCCCCGACAAGCTGGCGATCTATCCCGACCTGCTCGGCCGTCCCTTTCCCGGACTCGCGGATCCGCCGGGCCTCCGCCTCGCCCGCGCGGTCGCCCGGGACAGCGCCGCCGCCATGGTCGATCTTCAGGCGCCCCTTCTTGCGGCGCGGGTCGACGAGCCGGTCTACCTGCGGACCGACACGCACTGGACCTATCGCGGTTACCTCACCGCCTACCACGCGCTCTGCGAGGCCCTGGATGCACCCGTCGCCGACCATGTCTTCAACGGGACCAGCGTAACCGAGCGCTTCACCTTCGATCTGGGCGAGAAGCTCGCCCCTCCGATCGACGAGATCGTATGTCGCCTACGATTTCCCCCGTCGCGCGACGCGAGATCGACGCGAATGCCCTGGTCGACGTGCGTGAGATCGGGACGGGCCATCCGTCCGCGGGGCCTGTTCGTCGGGTCGCGGGTGGTTCTGGAGAATGTGGCTGCGCCCGATCCGCGGCGGGTGGTGCTGTTCGGCGATTCCTACATCTACAGCCCCGGTGCGCGCCTCACCGCGATGCTGGCCGAAACCTTCCGCGAGGTGCACGCGATCTGGTCGGCAAATCTCGACTGGCGCTACATCGAGGCGGTTCAGCCGGACATTCTGATCTTCGAGATCGCGGAGCGTTTCCTGCGTCAGGTTCCGACGGACAGGATCCGCATCGATCGCTTCGCGAGCGCCCGGGCGCGGCGCGCGGTCCGTCCGACAATCCGCGAGCAGATCGCTCGCTGGGTGCGTTAGCTGGGATCGGTCCACGCCGCCGATGGAGCGGAGGGGCTCCTATGGCTTAACCCCCGAGCCTCGGTGCCGGGATTCTGTGGGGATCAAGGGCATCTTGAGGCCCCTGAAGCAACCTGGAGTGCCGGATCGGGAACGAGCCCCGCCGCGGGGGCGGCGGGGCTCGTTTTACATGAGGCGTTCTTCAGCTCAGTAGCCGCGGCCGTAGTAACCCGGGCCCCGATCCAATGCGCCCGCCGCAACAGCCCCGGCTGCCGCGCCGGCGATGCCGAGACCGATCGCGGCTCCGGTCGACACGCCACGGTGACGGCGATACCCGAAGTCACGGCGCGGGCCGTATCCGCGATCGTAGCCCCGGCCATAGCCGTAACCGCCGTGATGGCCGCCGTAGCCGTAGCCCTGGGCCTGCGCGCCGGTCGCGCCGAGGGCTCCGAGAGACAGGGTGACGGCGGAGATGAGAGCGAGCTTCCGCATCGATGACTCCTTCGCTGTTGCGTTGGGGTGCCAACCCGATGCGGCGCGCGGGGTTCCGCCAGACGCCAAGGTTGATGCTGCGGCGCCGGAGACTGGACGTGTCGTTCGCGCCGAGCGCTGAATGCGGGGCTGCTGTACGCGGGCAAGAGCTATGATCATCACCGTTGCCGGAGTGTCTGCGAACAGGCCAGTCCCGCCGGCCCTTGCTATCCCCCGCGGACGCTCCTAGCCTGAGGTCCTCGGCGCACATCGAAGGCGGCGCCGAACCCGGAGAGGAGGTCGGCCATGAGACATCACGGCACCAGCCCCCGTACGTCGCGCACTGCTGATGCAGAGCAGGACGGTCCACCCAACCACGACCGGCAGGGATAGTGGCTTTTCGAGCGGCAATAGGCACTCCGGATTGAAGAGCGTGGACCCTGCAACGACCCGCCGCCTCAGGACGGCGGGTTTTTCCATGCTCTCTCGCCGACATCACGACCCTGCCGCGGGGTTCGCGGAGCCTTCAGTCAGCGCCTCGCGCAGATGGCCCGCGCTTTAAGTGAAGCAGGCGCGGCCCCCATCGCGAAACAGTAGATACTGCTTTCGTCCATCGCGGGCCGCTCCCCGCCGCTGCAGGTCCCATTCACGGCGAACTCGTCGCTCCCGCAGCTCGCGACGCACCGACCGCCCGCTGCGCATTCTACGGTCTGGACGCGAAGGCCTGCCGCAGCGGCGGCTGCTTTGCCTTCGGGCCCTGCCGGTCCGCGCTCGCCCTTATCTCCCGTCTCACCCTTCGGACCGGCCTGTCCGACTGGCCCAGGAGGCCCAGCCGGGCCTGCCGGACCTTGATCGCCTTTCGCGCCACGCTCGCCCTGTGGCCCCTCCGGACCCTGCTGGCCAGCGGCCCCCTGCGGACCACGCGGCCCGACCTCACCCTTCGGGCTATTGGCCGCCGGCATCATCGGCGTCGGCTTCGCAGCGACTGCGGCAACCTGAACGAAGTGTGGCTGTGAGCAATAACCAACCACGGCCTGCCGGCTGACAGTCTCGGACTTGAGCGTGACGACGCACTTTTCTGGATGGTAGGGGACCCGAAACGAGAAGCGTCCGTCCTGATCAGAGCGAGCATCATATTTATCGTCCAAGCTGACGTTTGCAGCATGGGGTGGACTCAAAGTCCCAAACACGGTGAGATCGCCGTTGGAAATCAAAGCCATGTTGATAGATATCTCACCATTGGCATATGTCCTGGAACTCAAGACGCAGAATGCCGCAAATAACATCAACCTCCAAGCCATTTCCAGCCTCCGCCAGATGCAGAAATATTATACTACTGTGATGACATCGGGTGCGAGCTGGACAATATACTCATTTTGATAGTGAGGTAATCATCTCGGATATTTCGTATAAGCCTAATGCGCGGAAAGCACTGTCGTCAACAGACGAGAGGCGGCAAGACTGGCTGCAGTGCTTTCGCTGGCCGGCCTCCTCGGGAGTTCGCTACGCCGAGGCGTGTTCGGCTGCGTCGATTCCGCTCCGCTCAATCCTAGATCGTATCGCCCTTCTGATAGGGCGGCCCGTCGGCCTTGCGGGGCTCGCGGATGGCGTAGCGCGCTATGAGCTGCGGCGGGCTACAAGCGACGCGGCGTTTGCCGTGGCGGCCGATGAGCAGGCGGCCACAGCGCGCCCTCCGCGTGGCCTTCCGCGCGGCCTTCGCCAGCACTGGGCCGGCCTCGGCCCTGACGGCCGATCTGACGGCCCTCAAGGCTACAGACGCGGAATTTCGCACGGATAACCGCACGGTCCCTGCCGTGCGCTTGCGCCCCCGCGTCGGAGCGCCAACGGTGCACATCCGGGCGTGCGATTGATGCGTGCGGCGTGCGACAGTCCTAGCGTCCGGACCCCTAACGGTGGCGCGGGCGGCTGGGGTGTGATTCACGGCTTCTACGGGAGGGGCCGATGGACCATGTCTGGCTGACGGACGAGCAGTTCACGAAGAGCGCACCGCTTCTGCCAAACGACACACGGGGCAAGGAGCGCGTGGACGACCGGCGCGTCATCAGCGGCATCGTCCACGGGCTCAAATCCGGAGGGCGCTGGACGGACGCGCCGCGTGACCTCTACGGGCCGAAGAAGACCCTCTACAACCGTTTTGTGCGCTGGGCGGCCAAGGGGGTCTGGGTCGAGCTGTTTGAGACCCTGGCCCGAGCCGGCGGGCCGCCCTCTCAGGTGTTGATCGACTCCACCGCCGTGAAGGCCCATCGCTGCGCCGCAGGAGGCAAAGGGGGGAGCAGAGCCAAGCCATTGGTCGCTCGCGGGGCGGGCGCACGACGAAGATCCACGCCCTCACCGACCGCTTTTGCCGCCCGCTCGCCTTCCTGCTGACCGGCGGGCAGGCCGCCGACTGCACGGCCGGCGCGCTCCTGCTCGAACGCCTGCCCGCCTGCGGCATCGTGCTGGCCGACAAGGGCTACGACAGCGACGCCATACGGCGGCAGATTGTGACAGCCGGTGTCGCGCCCAACATCCCGCCAAACGTCAACCGCCGCTGGAAGCCGTGCTTCTCACCCGTGCTCTAGCGAGGGCGCAACGCCATCGAACGCATGTTCGGCCGCCTCAAGGACTTCCGCCGCATCGCCACCCGCTACGACCGTCTGGCGACCAACTATCTCGCCGCCGTCTGCCTCGCCGCCACCGTCAGCTACTGGTTATGAGGCCGGACGGTAGGAGAGGCATGCGTTTGACGGTACTCAGGCCCAACAATACCGTGAGACGACGCAAGTTCGCGGGCGACAGGCATTTGCCGAGGGTCCGGGCGATTGGAACACCGAACCGCGCTCCGGCCGCGGCGATGCGCAGATCGCAGGCATTGGCGATCGCAAGACCACCCCCGACCGTCAGAGCCCGTCGACGACAGCGATCGTCGGGACACGCACGCGTTTCAGCGCGGCGACACAGGTATCAATCTGAGCCTCGTAGGCCACTTTGTCATCCTGGGAGAAGCCCACGAACTGCTCGATGTCGGTACCGGCGACAAAGGCCTTACCACCAGCCCCGCACAGGACGGCGACGTGGATCGCCGGGTCGGCCTCGATGCGGGCGAGCCCGGCAGCCAGCTCTTCGTACACACGGTAGCCGCGGCCTCGGCACGGCTTCGCGACCAGACTTTCTAAAGCTCAGTCCCCAAGGAAAACAGCGTGAGTCCGAGTTCATCACGCCAGAGGCCGACCCGGCGGGTCTATGGCTTACTCACGGCCTTCTTTGACGGATCGGCCGGTTTGATGCTTCCCGTCTCGGATACTCGATCACGAGCTTGATCGAAGCGCTTCTTCGAAGCGATAAGCTCGCGCTGTGAACCGGCTAGCTGCCCCTTCGCTGCGTCACGAGCCGCAATTGCTTGGCCGAGTTCCGCGCGGGCAGAGGCGAGTTTGCCCTGCCACTCACGAACGAGGTCGATGTTCGCCTGCTCCAACTCTTTCTGACGGCTCACTAAACCGTCTCGCTCCGTCTGAAGGAGGCTGACCTGAGTGGTGAGATCGCGGTTGGCTGAAGCTTTATTCGCATAGGCTCCCCAACCCGCTAGGGTGTAAACCCCCAGGATCAGGGGCAGCAACTGAGCACGTGTCGGCCTCCATGCAAAAAGCACTTGAAGTTTCCAGCGCAGCAGTTCGAGCAGGCGAGGCATGGACCGGTTGTCTCCCGTCTCGACTGGGCGGACCCCGTTGGTCCGAACGGCTAATCGATCAGGCCCAGAACGATGCCCCCGCAGAGTTAATGCTTGTTTACGGCGCACATGATCGGGCGGTTTGAGGATGTATCGCGAGTTGCAGGTTTCGGGACGCCGCCGCTTTGCGCTTGGTCAGTCGCGCCGCTGCGCCTCAAGCCGCACTCATCGAACTCGCAGCATGGATGCAGCCGTTCGCTCTCTGTCCAGCGTGTCCGCGCCGGATAGACTTAGCGGTTATGCTGCGGCGCGATCTCAACGCGTGGATGTGGCGAGAAGCTTCCGCCCTTTGGCCGGGGCCGAACGCCCAGCAAGGTAGCCGATACCGACCACAGCAGCGCAGACGGCGCAGGCCCGTGCAATTCTGGCCAACGTCAGTTTATCGGATCTGCGACCATACCGTGCCTTCAGAGTTTGCATCTTCGCACGAACGAAGGCGTGGGCGGCGGCATCGACTTGCACCGGAGAGAGAAGCTCTTGAGCCGCCGGTATCAGCTCCTGAGTGTAACGGCGGAGGTGCTGACCGATCAGAGCGACGTCGAGGACCATACCCGTCTGCGAGGAAAAGCTGCCCCGCCGCGATCTCGCGAGAGCATCAAGTTGCCCGAGGAACTGCGCATGCTCATGGTGCAGGTCTTCGGCGAGCTGGCGTGCCCGATCCAGGTGGCGCAGCGGCGCATAGAGACTGGCCTCCAACGCCTCGGCATGAGCGGCAAGCTCATCGATTAGGCCTCCCAGCACCTCCTCACGGTCGTGGATCGCCGACCCAACGAAAATCACCGACTCGCCGTGATCAGGTGTGCGAGATAGGCGTGATCGTGGGCGATGAGCTGCCAGACGTTCATGCGCCGGATCACCTTTGCAGGTGGCCCTGGCCAACCCGGAGGAGGTCGGCTCGTTTCCAACGGGCGATCGGTTGATCTGGCGTCGTACTACCCATCGAGGTCTGCGGCCTGACTATGCGAGGATGTTGACGGCGCGTGCGGCGACAAGGGCCACAGTAAGCAGGGAGATCAACGCCTCAGCCATCATCAGCAATTTCGCACGCGGCGTCAGCGGCAGCGTGTCAGTGGGTGAGAAGGCGGTGGCGTTGGTGAAGGCCAGAAACAGATAGTCTACGAAGCCCGGCAAGAACGGGGCTACCGCATCCTGCTGCGGAAGTGTCATTTGTGGGAACAGAAAATCCGGATCTCGCGCACTCCGATGGCCGCGCAAAGCTGCACCACCGCGATCTGTCGTCCAGAACCACAGGGCGAAGATCACGACATTGGTGCCCCAGATGTTGAGCGCATCGATTAGCAAGGTCGGGCCGCCGGCTGCCTTGCCGTTCAGGAGGGCGTGGACCAGGGCTGCGAGGGCGGCGGTGTTGGTCACGGTGACCAGCGCAGTCATGAAGAGTGCCATCCTGCGGATCAGGCGATGGTGGCGGTGGACCTCGGCCCAGTGTGCGTCCGTGGTGGCGCGCCGCGCCCGGCCCTGGTTCCAGGCCGTGGCGGCCGAGAGTGGCACCAGCAGCGCGAGTTCGAGCGTCGGGGCAAGCCAGCGCGGTCCGAGCGAGAAGTCGTTCACAACGAGCAGTTGGAGGGCGGCGACGCAGGCGACGGCGCTACGGGCCAACCAGAAATCCAGGGCGCCGGTCCGAACACGATCAGGGTGCGGCCTATTCATCAACGACGTCCCCTGAGGAGCTACCCTGTTGAGGCGAGCGCGCCTCTAACGCTTTTTGCCCAACTCGGCTGCGATATCCTTGGTCATTCGACCGACCTTCCGATGCGCCGCCGTAAGCTGGTCCCGCGTGACACCCCAGCGCTTCATCCAAAACTCGACAGCCTTGCGTTCCGACAGATCAAGTCGGTCCTTGTCGATGAAGCCACGTTTGTCTTTGAGTCCGGCCATGGGGAATCCTATTGGTTTGGTTTCACCTGATCTGGGAAGGGTCTCAACCGACCTGACGGTGAGGCGTGCAAAGGGATGCGAGGAACCGCAACGGCAGCCTAGCCTCACGAGTGCTTCGGCCTCCGGTCGAGGCGGCCGAAACGGCGCTTAATGATATTGGCTGAGCTAGAGAATGAGCGCGGCTACAGCGGCTGTAAATCATACGAGCCTACCTGGAGCCTGATGCCTCGCCGCTCAGGGGGCGAGTTCCCGATATGGGCTGCCGCTCACTTGATGTCATGATGCAGACCGACACGACAACCAAAATCGGCGTTTGCTCGATGTGACGAAGATGCTGGCCGACGCGCTCGGCGAGCACCTCGCTCTAACCTATCAGCGCACCTTCGGCAGTCGCGAGCCACGTTTCGCCGAGGTGATCGAGGCGTCCGAACGTCTGACCTTCGAGCGGATCGTCGGCAGCGAAGCGCTCTACCATGACGGCGACCACACCGCTCTCGTCACCCTCGTCGCTCAGGACATCCTGTGCGGCCGGTTCCTCGACAAGGGCATCACGCCGGAGGATTGGCTGCACATGATCCTGGCGGCCCTGTACCATGACATCGGCTACGTGCGTGGTGTCTGCTCAGGCGACCGGGCGAACGCCTTCGTCATTGACGCGCAGGGCACCACCATCGGTCTGCCACGAGGCGCGTCCGATGCAGTGCTGGCGCCTTACCACGTCGAGCGCTCGAAGCTGGCAGTGCAGGAGCGCTTCGGCACGAATGACCTCGTCGATGCGCAGCGGGTGATCCGAGCCGTCGAGTTGACCCGCTTCCCCGTGCCTGCGGACGACGAGCACCGGGAAACCGGGACCGAAGCCGGCTTGATGCGTGCGGCTGCCCTGATCAGGCAACTCGGCGATCCGCTCTACCCTCGTAAACTGAACGCGCTGTTCCACGAGTTCACCGAGGTCGGCCTGGCTGGCCAGCTCAGCTATGCCAACCCGGCGGACCTCGCGGAGCGATACCCGGCGTTCTTCTGGGGCAAGATCGAACCGGTCATCGAGGACGCGATTCGCTTTCTCGATCTCACGGTTGAGGGGAGGAGCTGGGTGGCGAACCTCTACAGTCATCTGTTTGCCATCGAGCATGACCGCCGCCGGATGGGACCGTACCCGGGTTGATCCACGCAAAAGCAATCCTCCCAACTCCTTGGGAAAGCTACACCAACCGCCGAGACAAACTCGCTGTGTTGGCGAAATCGGATGATGATCGATTTTATACGATGGCGGACCAATACACGGAGAGAGAGAAACTACTCTCCGGGCACTTTCCGCTTGTCTTGATATTTGAGCCAAATCGCGCGATCCGCTTCAGCGCGCTTAAGGCGGTCGGACTCTCTCTCATGCGTCAGCCATAGGACGACGGCGACCATCGTCGCCAGGACGAGCGGGCCGAGAAAAAGAACAACCATCTGTGCGAGCGTCAGGCTCACGCGCGCAGGGCTCCGAGCAGGCGTCTAGCCACCAGATGTAGTATACCTGCCAGGAGACTCCAACCAACTAGGAGAGCGCTGGCTGTAAGCGCGCTGGCGGTGCCCGAGAAGATCGCCACTGACGGGGAGATGCCGCCGACAGCCACGGAGGCGACTGCGACGCCGTTGACCCACATCGCCGTCAGCTTCGCCCGCTCATTGCGGATCAGCTTGGCGTCGTCGGGGCTGAGTGGCGGGATTTCGGTATCGGCCATGACACGGGGTAGCTCGGAGCAACCGAGGGGTTGAACAGGGGCTCGATCCGTGAGGCCGTTTAGAACAAAACAGGAACAAAATCCAGGGTCGATCCTGCCTTTTCGCCGGTTTTGGGCCACCATCCTCAATATACGAGCGCTTGGCTGTGGGCGGTTATCGACAGCGAAAGGGCAGATTATGAGCGTACGCCGCTTCTTTGATGAGGTCGGCAGGCGCCTCGAAGCGCTTGATATGCGCTGTGGGGACGGCGGCTAGGCCAATCCCAGCTTCCCATGCGCCTCGGCAGGCGTCATCTGCCGAATGGCTTCTTCGGAAAAGCCAAGCTCACGAAGCTTCGCCCGCTGACGGTTCGTGATCATCAACGACACGGCAGGAGACGTCGCAGGCGCGGTGCCCGTCGCGTTCAGCTCGGCGTCCTCGGTGAGGCCGACACGGTCGAGGAACGCTTCCTCTGCCGCGGCCTGGTTGAGGAGCGGCCTAAGGCTGTCGTCAGTTCCCGCCATTCATGACCTCATTGCTCCCCTACCGACCTCGGGAGTGCGCCGGATCAGCGAC
The DNA here is from genome assembly GCA_050632685.1 of Methylobacterium phyllosphaerae. GTDB lineage: Bacteria > Pseudomonadota > Alphaproteobacteria > Rhizobiales > Beijerinckiaceae > Methylobacterium > Methylobacterium phyllosphaerae_A. The sequence goes on along the minus strand of JBOEFT010000001.1, from coordinate 1,969,551 downwards.
AGGACGGCGGTACGGCCAGCTCTGTCGAAGCAGCAGGTTAGGGCCGTCAGGGCCGTTCCGTCGGAGCCGGATCTTGCCTAACGTCGCCCCGAGTGGAAGCGGTGACGCCAGCCCTCATTGAGCTTGCGCTCCTCAGCGCTCTCCTCCGGGACAGCGTCCAGTCGCAGGAGGATCATCGCAAAGCCGTTCTGCTGACGGTACACCTGCTCATAGAGGTCCGGCGCGCGGAGGTCGCGCTTCACATCGATCCATAGATCGGGACTGCACGCGGCGGTGTCGCTCACGATGTTCGGCCGATGTGGGCTGCTGTGAAAGAGCGAGCCTGTCGGGACCAGGCTGCCGACTGCGCAGATGATGGCGGGAAAGGAGAGGCTCCGGTAGCATCGCTGCACCCGGCCGTCACCCGCCACGACGATGGCGATCCGCTCGGGATGGTATTGTACGTAGGCCCGAGCCGCCGCCGCCTTGCCGACCGCGAAGTCGCGCGCGAGCACACGAACGTGCTCCAGATCCGGCTTGCGAAAGGTCGCCATCGCACCCCGCAACAGGTGCGGAGGCATCAGCATGAGCGTGGCGAAGCGGTTGGCCTCGACCTCCCTGCGTTGCCGCTGATCGCCCTCCTTCGCTGTGACGCGGAGCAGGTCAGAGCTCTTGCACAGGAACCGGCCGGGCTGATCCGGGACGTGGTGCGCCATCAGGAAGTGGCCGAGTTGATGTGCGATCGTGAAGCGGCGACGCGGTTCGCCCCCGCGCTTGGCGAGGATGGTGCCTTCGGATCGCTTAGCGTCGGTAACGAGGCCACCCTCGAACTCGACGGTGTCGAGGTCCTCGATCCGGAGGATGCCAAGGCGCGCGCACAGCTCTTGGATCGGCACGGGCACCGCAAGGTTCGGCTCGGCCTGTAGGATACGTTTGACGAGCGCCTCCGGCGAGCCTGCGTCCACGAGGTCCACCCTGCTGACCGACATCCGCGCAGCCCCTTCCCGTCCCGGAGCCGATCCATCAGGCCGCCCCGCACCCGCGATCCGACTCAGACCGCGTGCATGCGGCCTGAAGCACACCGCGCAGCGCTATTGGCTGATCGTAGCCTGCAACGTCCGCTTACGGGAAGTCGCCACAGTCAGCTGAATCGCCGGCATGGGCGCGAAGCTGAATGTCCGCTTCTGCGGGCAATTGCGATCCGACGTGACGTAGTCTGGCCGAAAGCGGCTGGTCCCCTTCGAAGCCGTTTTGTCGGAAAATCGGGCGGCCTCCTACCGACCCAACCCTGCCAACAGGACCGTGGACAGCCTCCGGACAAAGCGGCCCTTCAGCAAATTCGGTTCCGGGTGGAAACCGCCACCCGATATTTCGCCCCAAAGCGGGCGCGGTTGTAGCGTTCCAATAGGGCAAGCGCAGCGGAACGGTGCAGCTGGAACTCAGCTGTGGCGTTCGCATAAGGCGCGCTTACGGACCAAGCGGTCTCCGCTTGACATCGTGCTCTCGGCGGCGATGAATGGGCGCTCGGGAAGCGATCTCCCGACGAGGCTCCGGCTGAAGAATCGCGTCCAATCTGCATTCGCTGCAAGGACGCGCCATGCCTACGCCTAACGCAATCCCCGTCGACAAACTCGCTCGTCTCGTCGGCACACCCGCGTGCCCAGTCCTTATCGACGTGCGCACCGCTCGCGACTTCTCGGAGGAGCCGCGCCTGATCCCAGGATCGAGACCGCGCCAATGGGATGCCGTCGCTGAGTGGGCACCGGCACTGGGCGGCAGGCCCGCCGTCGTGATCTGCCAGCAGGGTCACAAGCTCAGCCATGGGGTCGCTGCCTTGTTGCGCACCTCCGGGATCGCGGCCGAAGTTCTCGATGGCGGCACTTCGGCATGGGCACAGGCGGGTCTACCGATGGTACCCGCCGACAAGCTACAAAACTGCGATGCACAAGGGCGAACTGTTTGGGTCACCCGCGCCCGGCCCAAGGTCGACCGCATCGCCTGCCCCTGGCTTATCAGGCGCTTCGTCGATCCCGAGGCAGTGTTCCTCTTCGTTTCAACCGCCGAGGTCGAGGAGGTCGCACGACGGTTCAACGGAGAGGCGTTCGACATCGACGCGCCCGACGCGTTCTGGAGCCACCGGGGCGAGCTGTGCACCTTCGACGTCATGGTGCAGGAGCTAGGGTTAGCCACGCCGCCGCTTCTGCACCTCGCCACGCTGATCTGCGGCGCTGATACCGCCCGGCCGGACCTCGCACCCGAGGCCGCGGGATTGCTCGCCGCCTCGCTCGGCTTGTCCCGGATCTACGCCGATGATCTCGCGCAGCTCGATGCGGGCATGCTGCTCTACGACGCCTTCTACCGCTGGTGCCGTGACGCAACCGACGAGGGTCACAACTGGCCGACCAACAAGCCTCGGCCGGGGGCTTGATCATGGGCAGCGCCGTCATGGATGCCGCGTCACGCGCGGCGGAGACTCCGGTCGTACCGCCCGCGCCCGTTACCCTCACCGAGGCGCTGCCCGTCTGGACCCGCATCGCCGCGCTCTCGTTCGGTGGCCCTGCGGGACAGATCGCCGTCATGCATCGCATCCTTGTCGAGGAGCGGCGCTGGATTTCCGAGAGCCGCTTCCTGCACGCCCTGAACTTCTGCACGCTTCTGCCTGGCCCCGAGGCGCAGCAGCTCGCGACCTATGTCGGCTGGCTTATGCACGGCACCCGCGGTGGGCTCGTCGCTGGCGGGCTGTTCGTCCTGCCGGGCATCGTTGCCATCATGGCGCTGAGCTGGATCTACGCCCTCTACGGCAATGTCGGGCTCATTGCCGGCCTATTCTTCGGGCTGAAGGCTGCCGTACTGGCCATCGTGCTCCAGGCCGTGATCCGCATCGGCAAGCGAGCGCTCAAGGGTCCCGTCATGATCGGGCTCGCGGCGGCGGCGTTCGTGGCGATCTTCTTCCTCGATGTGCCCTTCCCGCTGATCGTGCTGACGGCCGGCGTCATTGGCTATCTCGGCGGCCGGGCCGGACTGCCGCAGTTCAAGGCCGGCGGGCACGGGGGTAGCGGCAAGGCCGTCGAAGGCCCCTTCCTCCTCGACGACCACGAACTCCCGCAGGAACGTGCGGCCACCGGACACACGCTGCGGATGCTGCTGACCTGGGGTGCGATCTGGCTGGTGCCGGTCGTCGCCATCCTCCTCGCCGTCGGGCCGGACGACGTGTTCAGCAAGATCGCGGTGTTCTTCTCCAAGATGGCGATGGTGACGTTCGGGGGCGCCTACGCGGTGCTCTCCTACGTCGCCCAGCAGGCGGTGGAGCATTACGGCTGGCTCAAGCCCGGCGAGATGCTCGACGGCCTCGGCATGGCCGAGACCACGCCGGGTCCGCTGATCATGGTCACCCAGTTCGTGGGCTTCATGGCGGCCTTCCGGGCACCGGGCTCGCTGCCGCCGCTCCTCGCCGGCACGCTCGGCGGGCTCCTCACCACCTGGGTGACCTTCGCGCCCTGCTTCCTCTGGATCTTCGTCGGCGCCCCTTACGTCGAGCGCCTGCGCGGCAACCGGGCCTTGGCCGGCGCGCTCTCGGCCATCACCGCGGCGGTGGTCGGCGTGATCCTGAACCTCGCGGTCTGGTTCGCCCTTCACACTGTCTTCGCCGAGACGCGACCGTTCGCAGCCGGGCCTATCGGCTTCGATGTGCCAGTCCCGTCGAGCCTCAACCCGTGGGCGCTCGTCCTGGCGGCCGCGGCGGTCCTCGCGGTGTTCCGGTTCAAGGTCGGCATGGTCCAGACGCTCGCGGCCTGCGCCGCGGCCGGCGTCGCCCTGCATCTGGGAGGTCTTGTGTGATGGGAACCGGGCGCCGCGCCGCGGCGGTCACCCTGCTCGTCCTGGCGTCAGGTTCGGCGCCCGCCGGCGAGGCGTTCCGCCAACTGACCGCCTCCGAAATCCGGGCGCGCCTCGTCGGCAAGGAGGTCACCGACGATGTGCACCGGGCCTACCGCTTCGAGCCGGGTGGTCGCCTGCACGTCGTGTCCCTCGGACGGGCGCGAGACGCCCGGTCGCGGATCGACGGAAACGGGCTCTGTCTGGAGGCCGACCGCTGCGTCCAGGTCTGGAGGGCCGGCAACCGCGTCGAATTCCGGCGCAGCGACGGCACCCTACCGACGAGGGCGTGCTGCAGGCGCCGGCACGCCGGCCCTGACAAACAAGAAACCCAGAGGAGGAGACGACCATGAGCCGCTTGCTTGCATCCATCGCCCTGCTGGGCGTCCTCGCGACCGGCGCGTCGGCCGCGGAGCCCTGGCAAGACGCCATCGCCACCGGGCTCGGCAAACACGGAACCGCCATGCCGGGCGGGGTCTACCGCGTCGGCCTGCCCCGGACCGACCTGAAGGTCACCCTCGACGGCGTACAGTTGAAGCCGTCCCTCGCCCTGGGCTCCTGGCTCGCCTTTGTGCGGCACGGGGGCGGAAACGAAGTCATGGTCATGGGCGACCTCGTCCTGACCGAGGACGAGGTGAGCTCAGTGATGAAGCGCCTCGTCGAGAACGGGGTCGAGATCACCGCCATCCACAACCACCTGCTGCGGGCCTCGCCGAGCACCCTCTACATGCACGTCTCCGGGCACGGCGAGCCCGGCAAGCTCGCCACCATCCTGGCGGGGGCGCTGGGCGCCAGCCGGACGCCCTTCGGCGGCGAGACTGCCGGTGGCTCCCCGCCTTCCGGGAAAACCGAACCGGCCTCTGCCGGCGAGGGACCGGTGCCGGCGAAGGCGACCGCGCCGGACCAGTTACTCGACCTCGACACGGCGGCCATCGACGCGGCCATCGGGCGCAAGGGCAAGGTCAACGGCGGCGTCTACGCCGTGAGCGTGCCGCGCTCCGAGACGCCGAAGAATCACGGCATGACCGTACCCGAGGCCATGGGCTCGGCGATCGCCATCAACTTCCAGCCGACCGGCGGGGGCAAGGCAGCCATCACCGGCGACTTCGTCCTGACGGCGGACGAGGTGCACCCGGTCATCAAGGCGCTGCGGGCGAGCGGCATCGAGGTCACCGCGCTCCACAACCACATGCTCGACGACGAGCCGCGGCTGTTCTTCATACACTTCTGGGCGAACGACGACGCGGGCAAGCTGGCCAAGGGCTTGAGGGACGCGCTCGACCAGGTGAAGGTCGCGAAGGGCTGATGCGCAGGGGCGTCGCCATGGTGACGATGTCGGTGAACTCCAGGCGGCGGGCCTCGCAGTCGTCGTGGCGGCCGCAAGCACCGTCTCCCTTCCGGCAACGGTTCCGCAAGCGAGCGCCGCCGGATGCGAGGGCACGTCTTGCACCCTGGATCAGGGTAGCCAGGGTGCCGGTGCCCCGGCGGTGCCGCCGGCCGCTTCGGTCGACATCCGCGAGAGGCGGTCGGGGACCTGTACCGCGTCTGCCTCACCGAGCGCGGCGAGGCCTCGGGCTGGTGCAGCGCCTACCTCATGGGTATCGCCGACACGCTGGCGGCCTTCGGAGATGGCGGTCACAAGGGCGGGATCTGCGCCGCCGACTACACCATTGAGGCTCTGGCCGAGACGTACATGACCTGGGCGCACGCCAACGAGGCGCTGCTTCGGACCGACATGCTGGCGGGGGCAGCCTCGCCTTCCGGCAGCGCTGGCCCTGCGGGGGTAAACCGAGCGCGCCCACCTCTCGCTCTAGAGCCGACCCAGCCATCCTTCCGGTGCTGACGATGACTGTTCCAGGTCCGCATCCCTTCAAGGTCGCCGTCGTGTGGCGCGGCGACGCCCAGGCTCGGGCCGCGGCGCGTCCGGAGACCAGCCGGTTCGCGGCGGTGTTCGCCGCTTTGGAGCGGCACGGGCTCGCCGGCGAACCCGCCGTCTGGGTCGAGGGACAGGCCGACGTCCTGCTGGCCCAGCTACTGGCTGTCGATGCGGTGCTCGTCTGGGTGAACCCCGTGACGAAGGAGACCGGCGAGGACCGAAGCGCCCTCGACGCGCTGCTGCGGGAGGTCGCCGCCGCCGGGGTCCTCGTCAGCGCCCACCCTGACGTGATCGACCGGATGGGCACCAAGGAGGTGCTGTACCGGACGCGGGAGATAGGCTGGGGAACGGATACGCACCTCTATGCAAGCTGTGCCGCCCTCGCGACGGCGTTCCCCCGGCGCTTGGCCGAGGGGCCGCGGGTGCTGAAGCGCAGCCGCGGCAACGGTGGCATTGGCGTCTGGAAGGTAGAGCGCGCCGCCAGCGCGGAGGAAGTCCTGGTGCAGGAAGCGAGCGACAGGAGCCGGTGCACCGTGCCGCTCGACGCATTCCTCGCGCAGCGCGCCTCCGACTTCGCGGCGGGCCTCACCCTCGTCGACCAGCCGTTCCAGATGCGGCATCTGGAGGGGATGGTCCGCTGCTATGTCAGCGGCACGCTGGCGGCAGGGTTCGGCACCCAGCTCGTCACTGCCCTGGCGCCGCCTGAGCACGGACGGGCGCCGCCGCGCCTCTATTCCGGACCGGAGGACGAGCGGTTCCAGCGCTTGCGATGCCTGCTCGAACAGGACTGGATACCCGAGATGACGAACCTGCTCGGGTTGAAGCCGGACGACCTGCCCGTCATCTGGGACGCCGACTTCCTGCTCGGGCCGAAGGATGCCGGCGGCGAGGACACCTACGTGCTCTGTGAAATCAACGTGAGCTCGGTGTTCCCGATCCCCGATGAGGCGCCTGACGTCCTGGCTGCGACGACGCTCCGGCGGCTGGCCGACGCTCGCAGGTGATCCCTAAAGGTTACCTGCGGTAAGATGCACGAAGTCGATGTTTCGAGCACGACGAACGCGCCCGGGACATTTCGAACAGACGTCGATCCATGAGCTTCCTCTTCTACCGGGACCTGGCTTCAACGTACGTCCATGACGACCGGCCGCGTGTGCCGGGTATGTCGGGTCTGGGTATGATCGAAGACGCCGACCCACATGTAGAGGTGGGTGCCGGGGACGAAGGATGCGTCGTACTTGCTCTCCGACTTCAGGGCTCGGCTGACAATCAATGTCCAATGGCCGTCGCGCCAGTCGGCCGCCCCCTTGAGATCGTAGCGGTCCCCGGAATGGTTACCGGTGATCAAGACCGCCGGCATGATCGTTCCCACCGGCACCTTCGCGTCCGCTTCAGCGGTGTAGTCGACGGTGTCCTGAGGCAGCATCCACCATTTCGAGCCATCGTCCGTCCCGGCGTTGGGATCGTCGTTCCATGTGCCCATCGCCCGGGTCATGGCGACATGATCCTTCGGCAGCTTCAGCGGTGTGACCGGGCCGCCCTTGTAGTCCGCGGGCGTCATGAGCTTGAAATTATACGTGTAGGGCGTGTCGCCCGGATCGCCCCAGTAGCCGGCCTGATACCGGTTGAGCTGCGCAGCCTCGTTCTGCGTCGGCTGTCGGGGCGGGCCGATATACATGTCGTCGACCTCCCCGAGCAGGCCGCCGCGTGAGGCCTTCCACTGCCACATGTCGACCATATGGCCGTCCGTGTAGTGGAGCCCGCGCCCGTTGCGCGAGCCGGGGAAGTCGGGATGCGGCTTCGGCCCGAGATGGGAGACACCGCCGGACCCGAATGCGTCGCTCGTGGAGAAGATGACGGCGAACTTGTCTTCATAGAACGTGGTGACGTCGTCGATGAACGGGCTGTCGCCCAGCAGGTGCCATCCGTCCTCGCGCTTGATCATCGGTAGCCGTCGGGTCGATCTGGAGGGATCTTCCCACCGGAACGCGAAGTAGATGCGGGCCTCGTCCCGAACGGCACGGATCTCGACGGTCGACTCGCCAGATCCGTCCTTCAGGTTGATGCCCTGCATCGTCCGGATCGTCACCGGACGAGCGGTTTTCCAGACGTCGTCGTCCAGGAGCTTCGCGAGATCCGGAGCGCGATTGACCGGGCGGACGTCGAGGTGGTCGCGTGTCGCAACGTCGACGGCCGCAAGACCGGTGATTACCGGTATGCCGACCAGGGAGGCGATCAAGAGGGGCTTGCGAGAAGCCGCAGCGCTGGTGAGCGCTGCTGGACGAAACAACCGGAGCAGTTGTTGCCAGCCGCCGTACAGGAAGTGGGTCGTCATGTGGATCGCGATGTAGCCGAGCGCGATTACGGCGCAGGTCGCATGCAGCCAGACGACCCACCCACCGAAGCCCAGATAGAGGGCGATCCCCGTGCCGGTCATGATCAAGACGACGGCATAGATGAACCAGTGCAGCAGCACGTTGACGCCGCCCCAGCGTGCCTTTCGAGCGCCGGCTGTAGACCCGGGCAGCACGAGAGCACGCATCCTGCGCGGCGCGTTGCGATCCAACAGGCCGCCGAGCACGAGGTACAGGACGTAAGCGGTCAGGCAGAAGAATAGCGCGAGGCCCGCGAGGAAGTGCACGGTCCAGACTTCACCCTGCGGCAGGATGGGCGCGATCCACTTGGCGAACACGGCCGTGCGGGCGTCGGCCGAGATGCGCAGGCCAGTGAACAAGCTCGCCACCATGGCGACGACCGTCAGCCAATGGATAACGATCGTACCCAGGTCGCTGCGAGGCTTCGAGGTGAAGTTTGCCTGCGATGGGGCTCCGGAGCGTAGTTCGGCGGGAGCCACTGCCTTGTTCATCAACGTAGCTCTCAAAAAGTGATTTGACATCGATTCGAGCGGCAGGATGAAGATGTTTCGTTAACGAATTTCACCCGTGCCTTCGCGGCTATTGCTCGGGTCGCAACGGGTCCGGTTCTCTCGCTTCGACGAGACTGATCACGGCCGGTATCTGCGGTGGTTCTCGCCGCAGCCGCGGGTTTTGGACCAAAGAAAGCGCTTGAGTTCCGCAGCCTCCCTCAGGCTGGCGGGCGCCAGCTTGACGTTCTGCACGCAACGGCCCTGCTTTTGAAGGGCACTACAGGATTGGCTCCTGATCTTAAGGATGCCCGTGCTGGTGATGCAGATCGGGATAATGCGGATGGGTGTGCCGCAGCGGCTTGTGCCGGTGCCAGTGCGAGTGTGGTTCCATCACCGGACCGTCATGCTCGTGCTGGTGGTGCTCGTCGTGGACGTGGATGTGCTCGTGCTCCATGACCTCGTGAACGTGCTCGTGCTCGTGGCGCTCCGCGAGGTGCAGCCACAGGCCGATCCCCATCAGCAGACCGGCCACCACGACCTGGATCGTGACCGGCTCGCGCAGCAGTGCGACGGCAATCACCGCACCGATGAAGGGCGCGAGCGAGAAGTATGCCCCGGTGCGCGCCGCACCGAGGTGGCGCAATGCCAGCATGAACAGGACGAGGCTCACCCCGACTCCGAGGAATCCGACGACAGCCGCTGCGCCGATCGTAGCAATGGGCGGCACGGTAGCGCCCAGCAGGAGGGCCAGGGCGACATTCACACTGCCAGCCACCAGACCCTTGATGGTCGCCGTCACCACCGGGTCGGCCGAGGAGAGTTTGCGCGTAAGGTTGTTGTCGATGCCCCAGGCCAGACAGGCCGCGGCGATCAGCGCCGCACCCGCGTCGAGGCGCACGTTCTCGCCGTTCCACGACAACACGACCGCGCCCATGAGGATGGCGAACGCACCGAGCAGGAGACGCCGATCGACGTTCTCCCGGAATACCACCCACGCGATGAGCATGGTGGCCAGCCCTTCGAGATTGAGCAGGAGGGAGCCGGAGGCGGCCGAGGTGCGCGCCAGCCCCAACATCAGCAGCAGCGGCCCAGCCAATCCGCCGAAAAGCACCACCGCTGCCAGCCACGGCAGATCGTGACGGCGCAGAGGAGCTTCCGGCGCCGAGACGCCGAGCGTCGCCCGGGCGCCATACTCGGCCGCCAGTCCGCTGCCAGCGCCGAGGTAGAGCAGCCCAGCGAGCAATTGAGGTGGCATCACGCCGAGGAGCAGCTTGGCGACAGGAGCCGAGGCTCCGAACAGCACGGCAGAGAGGAGGGCCAGCGGCACACCCGGCCACAGGTGGGAATGCGATCGCTTCATACCGCGAACCTATCAGGCAGAGTCATGTTCGCCGACCCGCGCTAGAGGCGAGCGTCATGGCCGCTTTCCGCAGGCAGCCGTTACGCACGTCTACGGCTCGCTTGTTCGTAGCCATGCACGACGCGCAATGGCATCGCCGATCCAATCAAGCCTGCCCTACTGGAACGATCCGAGCCACGAATCACAAGCGTTCCATCGGGTGGCCTCTGGCTTCTGGAACGCAAAATCGCGAACGTCAGAGATCCGAGTGGAACTCGGCGGGACGGCCGCGGGACAGACACGGTGAAGGACTGTTCGGCCATGGCAGCGGCCGATTCCGTACCATTAGCTCGTCCCGTTCGCCGCCCTCCGAACATTGATGGTAGTGTCCGCTTGCGGGAAATCGTGACAGCCCACTGAATGGCCAGGATGAGCGCAAAGCAGCTTGTCCGATCTTGCGTGCGCTGACGATCCGGCACGACGGGATTTGACCGAAAGTGGCCGGTCCGCTTCGGATTGGTGCTGCCGAAGAAGCGAACCGGCTTCTACCGACCCAGATCGGCCATTCAGCCCTCTATCGGCATTGCCCAAAAGCCGCCATACGTCAGCCGCCGGGCAAGGTCGTTTCGGGGTGAAAAGCCGCTGATCCGCTTCCCAGTGGCTAACGCGTGTATGCGGACATCACTGTCACGAGCAATCTGTCGACCGTGCGGTACGCAAGATCGACTACTCGCTATTTAGTGACAAGATAACAACGGAACACCCGCCGCGCCGTGTTTCGACCTTCGCCGGTCTCAGGTTGTTTACATTTGGTGCGAGCACCATGCTCCCGCAAAAAATAAGAGCGCCCAACAATCTATTTGACTGTAGATATAAAGCTATTCGATCTATGCTCATCTCTCTGCCGTGCTAGTCGGGCGACAGCTTCCTTCTCCAGGAGAGACCATGCCAACCCGCCGTCAAGCGATTGGGTTTGTTTTGGCGATAGGGTTCATTCCCGGCCACCCGGATGCGCAACCTGCAAGGCAAGTTCGACGTCTCGGTATTCTGATGCCATCCGGCGAGGCCGATCCGGAGACGGGTCGGCGCCTCGATGCGGTTCGAACCAAGCTCGACGAACTTGGCTGGAAGTCCGGTTCGAACCTGGACGTAACCATCAGATATCTTAGCGGAGATCCGGACAAGGCGGCCGGATTGGCCAGGGATCTCGTTGCCGCCCACGCAGAGATCATCCTGACGGCAGGTACTGAAGCGTCCAAAGCCGCGCTCGCTGCGACAAAGGAAATGCCGATCGTCATGGCGACGATTGGTGACCCCGTCGGGATTGGCCTCGCTCAAAGCTTGTCTCATCCCGGCGGGAACATAACTGGGTTCAGCCTCAATGCATCGGGTTTGAGCGCCAAGAGGGTTGAGTTTGCCCGCGCGTGCATTCCAGACGCGCACCACATCGCCATCGTGGGAAACATGAGCAATGACAGCGTTCTACTGAAAGCGAAGAGCATCGTGGAGGCGAGCGTCGCCTCTTACATCGATACGAAATGCTTCGACGTTTCGGGTCCTTCTGCGATGGCCGGCGTCCTTGCCGACGTGCGCGCTTGGAAGGCGGATGTAATATTGACCACGGAAGACACCGTGATTGTTGCGAACAGGGATGTTTTCATCAATCTTGCGAGGGATCAAAAGATCCCTGTCATGTCCGAATTCGCGATCTTAGCAGACGCTGGTGCGGTTCTCAGTTACGGTCCTTCTACGATCGACCTGTGGAGGCGATCGGCGATCTATATCGACAAAATCCTTCGCGGCACCTCGCCGGGTTTGCTGCCGATCGAGCAGCCCAACAGTTTTGAGTTAATCCTAAATCGCAAATCCGCGGACACGCTCGGCTTGCGCTTTCCGCTGAACATCGAGAGTTTTGCAGACAGAATTATCGAGTAAGCGGATCCTGCTTCGGCGCACTCGGAACGATGCGGAAGCAACTCAGATCGAGCCACATACGATGAATGACGCCTGTACGTTGCGAAGAGAGCTGTGTTCCGAAAAGGCTCGGATCGATGCTGAAACGTCTCCTTCACAGTGAAACAGTGAAACGGTGGGCTGCGATCGTCATGCCTCGCCCACATCTAACGGCGGCGTGGCGGCTTTCGAGACGCTGCAAAAACTAGTTGTATATCCGATTTGGGACGGCGAACTGCATAGCAGTCACGTCCGCTTCCGTGCTTTGCCGCTCGTAAGCGAGCCGGCGGCAATCCACCCAACCCAGCCGACTGGACCGCCGTCGGCGCTTCTCCAAAGCGGCCATCGCAGATCTCCGCTCAAGGTCTGTGAAAGCGGAATTGCGGTCGGGCGGTTGCCAGCCCGACCGCCGAACGCTCATGTGCGATTGTCGATCTCCGGCACACCGCTGTTACGGTCGGCATACGCGGCGAAGAAGGTCGGTCGAGCCTGCCAGCGCCGCCAGAAGGCATCGAGATGCTCGAACCGCTCATCGAGCGGAGTGGCGTTGACGGGGAACTTGGAGAACGCAACCGCCGTCGCCAGCGTGATGTCGGAGAACGTCGGCTGATCGCCACCCAGCAGCCAATCGCGGCCATCCGCCAGATGCCGGTCGACGAGACCGGCATGCGCCAGCGCCACCTTACGTGAATGCTCGCCCCAGGCTGGGTTGCTGGTCAGTTCGAGCTTCGGACCCAATCCCTGGCGCAGAACGTGGAAGGCGGTGACGATCGGGTAGAGGATGTGCACCCACACCCGGCTGTCCCACATCTGATCGAGACCGCGCTCATGCGCCGTCGCCCCCATGATCTTGCGGCCCTCGAACGTGTCGTCGAGATAGCGGGCGATGGCGGAGGTCTCGCTAAGGTAAGAACCATCGGCGAGTGCAAGGGTCGGTGTCTCGCCCCAGGCGTTCATCTTCAGGTGCCTCCAACCCCGCTGCTCGCCGACCGGTGACATGTCGTAGATCGTCTCGTCGAAGCGATCAGCGATGCCCTTTTCGTGCATGAAAATCCGCAGGCGCTGCGGGTTGGGGAAGGCCGAGGGGGAGGTGAAGAGCTTGAGCTTGTCGGACATCGTCTTCTCGCTTTCGAAGCAATCAGTCTGTCTGTCAGATGACAGGCAGTACACTATGTCGAAGATCTTGCGCCGTCAACCACTGTCTGCCATATGACAGATAGAGGTTGAACATGGCAGCGACGTCAAAGGGGAATGTGAGGGAGGCCATCCTTGTGGCCGCCAAGGAGGCGGCGATGGCCTATGGCTACGGCGGCCTCAACTTCCGCGACCTCGCGGAGACCGTCGGCATCAAGGCTGCCAGCATCAACTACCACTTCGCCACCAAAGCTATCCTCGGCGAGGCGGTCGCACGGCGCTACTGGGAAGACATCGCCCGCGACCTCGAAGCCATCTCGACGAATGCCCGAAGCCCGACCGAAGCGTTGCAGCGATACCCGAGCATTTTCCGGCTATCCCTGGAGCGCGACAATCGCATGTGTCTGAGCAGCTTCATGGCGACGGAACATGACGAGTTGCCAGAGCCAGTGTTGAAGGAGGTGCAAACTTTCGCCGACGTGAACTCCGCTTGGCTATGCGAACACTTGATCGCCGCCAAACTCGCCTCGCCAGCCGAGGGTGAGTTGAGGGCCCGCGCCATTTATGCTGCTGTCGCCGGGGCTCAGATCATCGCGCGAAGCCGTTCAAACGTGAAATTGTTCGACGAGTTGATCGAAAGCTATCAACGGATGGGATTACTCCCAAAATAGTCGAACTTCGTATCCGGCAGTTTCGAGTTTGGTTGCCTTCGTCAAACCCGATCCACGCCGGACGACCGGTTCAGCGCGTGTCTTACCCAGAAGCAGACCGGCTGTATTCCACCCTTCTCAGACATTCAGAAGCGCAGGGCTGCGGGCTTGCGCGCGCTGCTCGCGGGCGTAATGGATTTGTGGTCTGCCGACATGACGAGCGAAGGCGGTGCTAAAGGTGCTGGCAGACCCGTAGCCCACGCGCTCGGCCACCTCGGCGACGCCGGCTCCCTCGCGACCAAGCAGATCCTTCGCCAGCGCGATGCGCCACGCCAGAAGATACGCCATCGGCGCGACGCCGACCTCGCGCCGGAACCGTTCGAATAATGTCGAACGCGACAGTCCCGCCTCTCGGGCCAGGGCCGCGACCGTCCAGGGAACGGTCGGTCGCTCGTGCATCCGGCGCAACGCGGCGGCCACGCGCTCGTCGGCAAGCCCGCGCAGGAGGCCCAAGGGCGCCGTCGGACCCGTGGTGGACCGGAGCGCCTCGATCAGTATCACCTCCAGAAGCCGCGCCAGGACCACCTCGCGGCCGGGCCTGTCCGCCCGCGTCTCCTCGTTCACAAGGCCGAGCAGCATCGCCAGTCGCCCGACGCCCCGTACATGGACGAACCGAGGCAGGAGCGACAACAGCAGTTCCGTATCGTCGGAGGCGAAGGTGCAGTGACCCACCAACATGCGCAGGTCAGGCAGCATCTCTGGAGGGCCGAGCCGGAACACACCGGAGCCGACCTCGACGGGCGGGGGCGCCCGCCCCGCCGACGGCGCGACGAGGCTGGAGGCGGCGAAGGCGCTGGCGGCCGGGATCAGCACGAAGTCGCCGGCCGCGAGGACGATCTCCGCCTCGCCGTCGATCGCGAGGCGGCACGCCCCATCTAAGACCGCGGCGTAGAACGGCTGGCCGTGGTCGTCGCGGCGCACGGTCCAGGCGCCGCCGGCCAGAACCAACTTCGAGAACGAGGCGCTGGGCCGTAGCAACCCGACGACCTGGGTGAGCGGATCGACCATCTCGGACGCTCGCCAATGAAGTACGGACTTGCGCCCGTATCACGTCCGGCGGAGCGCTCCTATCACCCCGTGGTGCGTCACACGGGAGGTCCCCTTGAACACGATCCTCATCACCGGCTGCTCATCCGGCTTCGGCCTGGAGACGGCGCGCCTGTTTCTCGACCGCGGCTGGCAGGTCGTCGCCACGATGCGCGCGCCTCAGGCGGCCCTGCTCCCGGAGTCCGCCCGCCTCACCGTCCTGCCGCTCGACGTGACCGACGCCGGCAGCATCGCCCGGGCAGTCGCGGAGGCCGGGCCGCTCGATGTTCTGGTGAACAACGCGGGCGTCGGGCTGCTGAACGCCCTGGAAGGCCTGTCGATGGAGTCCGCCCGGGAGGTGTTCGAGACGAACACCCTCGGCACCATCGCCATGATCCGGGCCGTGCTGCCGCAGTTCCGAGAACGGGGTGCGGGCGTGATCGTCAACGTGACGTCGAGCGTGACCCTGCGGCCGCTGCCGCTGCTGGCGGTCTATACCGCGAGCAAGGCGGCGGTGAACGCCTTCACCGAGTCCCTCGCCCACGAGCTCGTGCCACTTGGCGTGCGCGCCCATCTCGTCATTCCCGGCCGATCGCCGGAGACCGCGTTCGGGACCAACGCCCGCACCCGGATGGGGATGGATGTGCCCAAGGCCTACGGCGATCTGGCAGGGAGGGTCTTCGCGAACTTCCAGCAGGCGACGGAAGAGCTGACCCGGGCCTCGGACGTGGCCGAGGCGATCTGGCGCGCGGCGACCGACCCGGCTTGCCCGATGCGCCTGCCGGCCGGCGCTGATGCGGTCGCCTGGGCGGCGGCCTGATACGAACTCTCGAACGTCCGCTTCCGCTACATGTTTGAGCGGAAGCGGTCTGGCAGAATTCCACCCACCTCAGACGTTCAGAGGCGCTCGGCTATGGGACTGGAAGTGGCCGAAATCAGCACGTCGGCTTCGGAGCATGCGTGCCGACAAAGCGGACGAGGCTTGCCGAGTTCTCTCGACGCGGGCGGTATGCAAATGCGAACGTACTGCGCCGTGGTAGAACGAGCTTCCAGAGCGACTGCTTTGTGTTGCGTTGCCGGCCGGGAAGCAACTTCGAACTGGCCGCAAAGTCCTCCTCTGCGTACAGAATCTGCCGCCGTGAGCCAGGATGCCCGCCCGCCCCACCCTCAACTCGCGCTCGGCAATGAGCCAGAACTCAGGTTCCTACCCGTTAGACCGGTGGTTGCGGCCCCACGGAGGTTTGTTCGCCAATCTGAGTAGGGCACGGATTCACGCTTCGGATGTCGAGGAGGCGGGGCTCGCAAGGCCCCGCCTCGATCAGCTCGGTGGATGGCTCAGCGGCCAGAAGCCGGGAAGCGTGCGCCCCAGACGTTGATCGTGGGCTCAGGCATTGAGGTGACCGGAGCTGCCACGATCTCTTGCCTGGCGATCGGGAGGACGCGGGACGAAGTGGCCGAAGCCGCCGACAAGACCGTGTAGCTAGACGGAGCGGACGGCGCGGGGATTGAAGCGGCGAAGCCGGGCGCTTCGAACTCGTGCCCCCAGGCGGTGAAAGTGTGGCCCTCGCCGGCAAAGGCGGAGGTGGCGAAGGCGCCGAGGCTGAGTGCGGCGACCAGGGTAGCGGTACGAGCGGTCATATCAAATCTCCACGGGTTTCGAAAGGATTTCATCAGAGTTCGCGGCGCTATATCTCAGTCAGATCGCGGTTCACGCGATCGCGATAGACATCGATCGTCACCTTAATGCGGAGACCTAAATTGAGATTTACTATTCGTTTTGTCTCAATGTAACTCTCTGCATCTGTGATGACCGTACACACCGCGGCGATCGAAATCCTGAAAGACGGCCGAATGGTTCTGAGATGCGCCTGAAAGATTCCGACGCGCGTGGCCTGCGGGATCGGTGAGAGGTCTGAAGGGCGCGGCCCGACATACGAACAGCCTCCCGCGGAGCGCCGGCGCCAGCATCAGGTCGATGCCGGCGGGCAGGACGCTCTGCGGAAGACTCCTGTGAGTGGCCGAGAGGGGGCGCTCTGACAGCGCCGCCTCGGCGCTTATGCCTGAGCGGAGCTGCCGAGCTCCAGGACGCGCTCGCGAAGCACGCGGCGCAAGACTTTGCCGACTGGCGTCTTTGGGAGCGCGTCGAGAAAGATCACGCGGCGCGGCACCTTGTATGCTGTCAACGAGGTCCGGGCGTGCGCGATCACAGCGGCTTCCGTGAGTTCGGGATCGCCCCGCACCACGCAGGCGACGATCGCCTCGCCCGAGCGCGCGTCCGGCACTGCGACCGCTGCCGCTTCCCGGATGCCCGGGTGGCGCAGGAGTACATCGTCGACCTCGCGCGGATAGACATTGAACCCGCTAACGATCGCCATGTCTTTCTTCCGGTCCACGAGCGTGAGATACCCATCGGCGCTCATCGCCGCGATATCGCCCGTCGCCAGGAAACCGCAGCTGTCGAGAACGCGCGCGGTCTCCTCCGGTTGATTGTAGTAGCCGCGCATGACCTGAGGGCCGCGGATGTGGATCTCACCGGGCTCTTCCGGCATTGCAAGCGATCCATCGTCGCGGCGGATCTCGATCTCAGTCGAGCAGACCGGAAAGCCGATTCCGCCGCGCGGCACGTGTGGTCCGAACGGGTTCATGGCAGCAACACCAGCCACTTCGGTCAGCCCGTAGCCATCAATGATCGAGAGCCCGGTCGCCGCCCGCCAGGCCTCGGCAATGGCAGGCGGCAGGGGCGCCCCGCCGGAACAGCAGACAGCCGTCGCGCTGAAATCGACCTTCCGGATGCCAGGGTGCTGCGACAATGCCTGATACAGGCTCGGCACGCCGGCGATGCTCCGCAAACGGTGCCGTTGCATCTCCGCGACGAGACCATCCAGATCACGCGGGTTGGCGATCAGCACGCCGCAGCCGCCCAGGATGAACCGGTGGATGACTTGGCAGATGAGTGCCAGGGCATGGTAGAGCGGAAGGGCAACGAGATACGTCTCTCCGCGCTCAGTCCCGATCGCTGGGAACCACGCTCCCAGGATCAGGGCATTCGCCAGCACGTTTCCGTGGGTTAGGATCGCGCCCTTGGCGAGCCCTGTTGTGCCGCCCGTGTATTGAAGCAAGGCAGGGTCGTCGCGTCCGACCTCGACCTGCGGCACCCTGACGGCGGCTCGCGCCGAGACGGTGCGGCGCCACTGCTGCGCGCCATCGATATGCCAGGGCGGGATGAGGTTCTGAACGCGGCGCACGACGAAGTTCGTCAGCATCCCCTTCGCGCGCCCGAGCCCATCGCCGAGGCGTGTGACGATTACGTTCGGTACTTCGACGTGACGCAGAGCCTCCTGCAGCGTGGCACAGAAGTTTTCGAGCACGATGATCGTCTTCGCACCGCTGTCGCGCAGCTGATGCACCAGCTCGGGCGCGGTGTAGAGCGGATTTACGTTGACCACGACGAGACCAGCCCTGACCACGCCGAAAAAAGCGATCGGGTATTGCAGCAAATTCGGCAGCATGATCGCGACGCGATCGCCCGCCCGCAACATGAGGACCTCGCGGAGGTGATGGGCCAACCGCGCTGAGGCTTTGTCCAGGCCACCGTAGGTGAGTTCGCGACCCATGCTGCTGAAGGCGGGGCGATCTCGGAAGCGAGCGACCGTGGCGTGGAACATCTGAACGAGCGAGGTGAACTGCGCGACGTCCGCCTGTTCGGGAACACCGGGATCGTAATGCGCGAGCCAAGCCTTGCTCATGGCAGTCTCCTCGAGGACGCGATGGCGCGTCAGCTTCGCTGACTAGCGGCGGCGTCCGCCGCACGTCCTGAAAGAATCCCGATGCCTTTCCGATCTTCCCTGAAAAGCTGAACTCCTCGGACGGTCAGCAGAGCGGGATGTGCCGGCGTGGACTAAGCGATCCGATCGGGCAGGTCCGGCGCGCTGTCCGGAGCCAGCGCACGGTGTCGGCTCGCCATCGTGCCGTGGGCCGGGACCATCGGCGTGAAAGCAGAGAAGCCGACGGGCTTGCCGATGTCGACGTAGACAGCCTCCATGCCCCCTCGCATGTGGTAGGTCTCGTGCCAGAAGCCGGTCCCGCGCGAGTCCCTCAGGAAATCCCGCCACCAGATCCGGTGTGGATCCGACTTCGACCAAGCCTCCAGGCTCTGAATGTCACGCCAGTACCAGCGCATGCCGATATGGGTCGGCCTAAGGCTGAAGATGATCCGGTTCTCGTAATGCAGCAGTCCTTCCGGCCGGCCGACGCCGGCCGCGTCGATGGGTTTGCCGAGGCCGAGAAGCGTCTTCAAACCGTAGCCGGTGCGCACCTGCATCCCGAGCATGATTACGACGAGGTCGGGATAGGCGCTGAAATCGGGGACTTCTCGGCATACCGCTGTCGTCTGCATCGGCCCCTCCACACCGGCGCACTCCGGACCTTCGATCGTTCAGAGCCGGTCCGATCTCCGGCGAACCGGCTGACGCTTCGGGCGACGACCCGATCGCTCGTGTCGAGGTGCGAACCCAAAGCCGGCGCGGGCATCAGCCGGGGAGCCCAGCCACGCGCAGGTGGTGGCTGAACCGCTCCGCCATGCCTTGGTCATGCCGGTAAGCGTTCGCCACCCTCGGAAGCGCGAGGCTGAACTTTGCGCTTCGCTGCAAGAGATCCGAGATCCACGTTGAAGCTTCATCCTTGCGTCCCAGAGCGACGCACGAGGCGGCTGCCATGACGTAAGCCATCAGATAGCTCGGGCTCCTGAAGCTGGCCTCGGTCGCGTTCCGGACCGCCTCATCGAAGCGGTCCAGGGCATACAGGGGGCTTGCGGCCACGCCCTGGAAGAAGCCGGGAGCCAAAGGGCTGAGACCGATCGCGCGATCGATGCTGGCGAGAGCGGCGGCGTAGCGGCCCATCGCGGTTTGGGCCAAGCTGAGAAAGGCCAGAGCCAGGGCATCGCCAGGACTAAGAGCAACGCCGCGCTCGGCAGCAATCAAGGCCTCATCACATCGGCCGGTCACCAGCAGAGCATAGCTCAGGGCGCGGTGGCCGATCGGTAGGGACGAGTCGAGTTCCAGCCCGTGGCGGA
This sequence comes from Methylobacterium phyllosphaerae, assembly GCA_050632685.1. GTDB lineage: Bacteria > Pseudomonadota > Alphaproteobacteria > Rhizobiales > Beijerinckiaceae > Methylobacterium > Methylobacterium phyllosphaerae_A. Next base: position 1,949,724 of record JBOEFT010000001.1, on the reverse strand, counting down.
TGGCCTGCACGGCGTCTGCCAGCCGCTCCGGGCCAGCTTCGCCGGAGATCGCCATGCCGGCATCCGTCGCGATACAGAAGCCACGCGCGATGTGGCCCGGCGCATAGGTGGGATCCAGCGCAACGGCCCGCTCGACCTCCGCCAGCGCCGCCCTGACGCCGGCTTGGCTGAACTGCAGCATGTGCGCGAGTGCTTGGAGCGTTAGCTCGTAAACGTCGAGGCTTGCCGGTGGTCGACGCAGGCTCGCAGCCTGTTCGTGGCTCTGGAGGCCCGAAAACAATGTACCGGCAATCCGCGCCACCAACTCGTCTTGCACCTCGTAGACCTCGCCCGCCGCAAAGGCGTAGCGTTCTGCCCAAACGTGGCTATTCGAGGAGCCCTCCACGAGCTGCGCGTTGACGATCATTCGCTCGCCGGCGCGGCGGATGCTGCCCTCAAGCACGTAGCGCACGTCGAGGAGTCGCGCGACATCCGCCGTCGTTCCGCCGCTCGCCTTGGCTGCGAAGGAGCTCTGGCGCGCGATGACGGTGATGTTCCGGTTGCGGGCAAGCTCCGTGATGATGTCTTCGGCAAAGCCTGCCCCCAGAGCCCCGTAGGTGCCCGGGCCGTCCGTGAATTCGTCGAAGGGCAGGACGGCGATGCTCGGCCAGAAGCTCGTCGAAGGCCTGACGTCAGCGCGCACGGTGTCTGCGGGCTTGGGCCCGTCGGGCAGGACCAGCATGTAGCCGCGCCGTGGGATGGTTCGGATGAGGTCCCGCGCATCCGAGCCCACAACCTTGCGGATCTCTGAAATGCACTGGGTGAGGGAGTCGTCCGTGACGATGACGCCGGGCCAGCAATCCGTGAGGAGCTCATCCTTGCTGACGAGATCGCCCGCGCTGGCAGCAAGGCGCCGCAACACGTCGAAGGAGCGGGGACGCAGCTCCCGCCGCTGCCCGTCTTGCCCGACGACCTGCTCGCGCCGGAGATCGATTGCGACATCGGGTAGCGTGATGCTGTCGATCATCGAAGACCGATTTGTGTCCACCGTCTACCGCAGATAGCAATCACCATACGTCGGGAAACTCAAGGCGCGCGGCCGAATTCCGAGTGTGAGGAGGCCGACGCACGCGCGCCTTCCGCCACCAATGATCCCGCCGCTCGACAACAGCCCTACGCAATTCATCCAACGCGCGGCTCTGAGCAGTGAATATTCGTCGGCTCATCCTAGCAGCACCAGCAGTTCGGCTTACGCGGCTAAGCTGACGCCTTCCTCGGGGCTGATCGAGAGACTAACGGCCAATTCCGGCAGTTCATGCAGTCGGCACCAGGAGACCAGAGGCAGCAGATCCGAATCAATATGCGGCCAAAGTTCCGAAAGCTCGACACGATTTCAGAAATATTCGGAAAATTTCAGCGCAATTCAGCAATCCTGAAAGGACGTTCAGCGACATCCATAGTAATCTGCACCTTGAAGGCCCGCCGAATTTGCCTTCATGCTAATTGCGCAGATCGTGTCGAGAAATTGGCTCCGACCCGCGCCAGCCACTACAGGAGGTCGCATGAGGAAGGATATGCTGCTGCCCGCGACTCTGGTTGGACAGACCCGCCCGCCGTGGGGCAGCTCGATGACGCTTGCCGCTATCATCTGTGCTGCGATGGCTCCCGTGGACCCCGCGCTCGCAATGCCGATAGGCGGCAATTACTCGGGGCACGTCGATAATCAGACACCGCACCCGCTTGGGCCGAATAAGGTGAAGATCCAACAGACGGCCTCCGGAATGAACACGGGTCCTGGCACGCCGCTCGACGGCGCCAAGGTGCAGTGGGTCGAGACGGTAACGCTGAAGAATGGACGAGACCCCGTCCAGGGGACCATCACGTTCACCACGCCCTCCGGTGCAACGTCGAGCGCCTACAAAGGCATGGCCACGACTGATCCTCAGGGGCTGGTTACTGCGCGAGGCACTTACCAAGTCACCAGTGGCACCGGTGAGTTGGCCGGGGCGAGGGGCAACGGCAAATTCTCGGTTGCCTACACCTCGAAGGCGGACTTCACCGGAGAGTGGCGCGGCGCGGTGCAAATGCCCGGGCAGAAGTCATCGAAGCGGTGATCACAAAGACGGCCTTCTGCAGGACGACGCAGAGGGCTGTGAACCTGCCGGACAGGCGGTTCCGACGTACGGCCTTGCGGCCGGTGTGGTCATCCGGACCTGCAACCAGATGCCGGTGATGTTTAAGGCTGCGGTATAGACCACGCGTCCTGGTGGGCGCGTAGCGACTGACCGAACTTGGTTGAGAGCAGATCGGTGGTTCTCCGGTGGCGGATGCGAGAATGCGGGTTGGAAGAGCTCAGCCGCTTTCGACCCGGCGCGGGCCAGACGGCAGCAAAGGTGATGTCTACTTCGGAGCAGCCTGTCAGACTGCCCGTGTGGCCGAATTGGGCGCCAAGCCGAACGTTCGCTTCCCGGGACAAGAGCTTCCTCGCTGTGACCGGCGCATACCGAACCCCCTTTGAAAATGGCGAGAAGCGAGGCCGGGCTCTTCCACCCCGATGGAACCTCCTCCGCCATTGAAAATCCGATCATTGATCACTGCCCTTTGGCAGCCTTCGACGACCTCGCGAGATGCGATCACCAGAGGCAAACGGATCCGGAGCCGAAATCGGATCGAGGAACACTTCACAATGAAATCAACGGCTTGCTTCAGCTTCCCAAGCTGAATTTCGTCGGTTCGATCCCGATCGCCCGCTCCAAAAGATCCACCGAGTGCGCAGTGGGTTAGCTGCTCGCGCGCGGTACCGCTCGCGAGATGCGGCAAGGGGCTGTACAACGCGCGTACAACGGGTGTCCGCCCATTTGGCAGCCACGGTGAGGCTGGAACGTGCTGGACAATCAAACCCCCGCTTCTTCCTTGCTACCGATATCAGCAGAGGCCTCGACCGCATAAGATCGATTGCTTCGCGCGCCCGCTTTCATTCCTTCCAATAAGGCGACCGGCATTCGGAGCCCTCGGCGTAAACCTTTGCCCTTCATGGTCTTCGACAGTGACCTCACCGGCTGGCTTTCGACCGGGCTGATTGAGAGGATCAGCCAGGACCGAAGGAGTGGTGAGCCGCTCCATCATCCTGGTCCTAAGCCAAGTGGTCGGGACCCCTGTGCTTTTCGCGATGGAGGGAAAGGGATCACAGACCCTATCAACCCACCAATCCTGACACGGCATCGTCCGGCGCTTCAACTTGCCTCGCCGCCGCTCCAAAGGCACTCTGCGCAGCAACAAGCGCGGAGGTCTCGTAAATTTATGGTTCTAAGCACGAGCGATCGCGCATGAGGCGCCGCGAGGTCCTCGCAGGCCTTGCCACAGCCTCCCTGACCCCCGCATCCCTGGCCCGGCCCGCCGTGGCGCAGCCTGCCAAGGTCCTGCGCTTCATCCCGGAAAGTGACGTCGCGGTCATCGATCCGATCTGGACGACCGCGACCGTGACGCGCAATCACGGCTACCTCGTCTTCGACACCCTGTACGGCCAGACCGAACGCTACGACTTCCAGCCGCAGATGGTGGAGGGCCACACGGTCGAGGCGGATGGCGGTCTCTGGCAGCTCACCTTGCGGGAAGGCCTGCGCTTTCACGACGGCGAGCCGGTGCTGGCCCGCGACGCGGTGGCGAGCATCCGCCGCTTCGCCGCCCGGGACGCCTTCGCCCGGGCGCTCATCGACGCCACCGACGAACTCACCGCGGCCTCAGACCGCGTCGTGGAATTCCGCCTGAAGCGGCCCTTCCCGCTGCTGCCGGCGGCGCTCGGCAAGACCGGCACCTCGATGCCCTGTATCATGCCGGAGCGTCTGGCGAAGACCGACCCCAACGTTCAAGTCACCGAGATGGTCGGCTCCGGCCCGTTCCGCTTCAAGGCGGACGAGCGGGTCCCGGGGCACTCACCGTCTACGAGCGCTTCGACGGCTACGTGCCCCGCCCGGACGGCGCCGCGAGCTTCACCGCCGGGCCGAAGCGCGCGTATTTCGAACGCGTCGAGTGGCGGATCGTCCCCGACGCCTCCACGGCCGCGAGCGCGCTGTCCGCCGGCGAGGTCGACTGGTGGCAGAACCCGACGCCGGACCTGCAGGGGCTGCTCAGGACCAAGCCGCAGATCCGGCTGGAGGTGCTTGATCCGGCCGGCGGCATCGGCTGCCTGCGCTTCAACCACCTGCACCCGCCCTTCGACAATCCTGCGATCCGCCGGGCGCTTCTCGGCGCCATCGACCAGACCGAGTTCATGAGCGCGGTCGCGGGCGACGAGCGCGCGTTGTGGAAGGACCATGTCGGCGTCTTCTGCCCAGACGCGCCGATGGCGACGCGGGCGGGCACCGAGGTGCTGGTGGGCACCCGCGACTTCGCCGCGGTGAAGCGCGCCCTCGGGGAAGCCGGTTACCGAGGCGAGCGCGTAGTTATGCTCGACCCCACCGACTATCCCGCCACCCATCCCCTGGCACTGGTCGCCGCCGAGGCATTCCAGAAATGCGGGCTCGCCGTCGATCTCGTCGCGATGGATTGGGGGACCCTTGTTCAGCGTCGGGCGAGCCGCCAGCCCCCGACAAGGGCGGCTGGAGCACCTTCGTCACCTACCTGAACGGCACCAACAACTTCGATCCTGCCGGCCAACTCGGCATCCGCGGTAACGGCGATCAGGCGTGGTTCGGCTGGCCGCGCGCCCCGCGGCTCGAGGAGTTGCGCGCGCAGTGGTTCGCCGCGCCCGATCAGGCGGCGCAGAAGGCGATCTGCGCCGAGATCCAGCGGCAGTTCTTCGTCGACGTGCCGTACCTGCCGCTCGGCGCCTATTACGAGGCGACGGCCTATCGCGGGCTGACGGGCCTGCGCAACGGCTTCCCGCAATTCTACGACGTCCGGCCGGCCTAGGACGGCGCCCGAACGTTGCTTTGCTGCGCTCCCCCTTCGCCCGATCGGCAATGCCTCCGGCGTAGAGCACCCTGAAGAGACCGAAGCCGATGCGCATCGCCGTGCTCCAGTTCACCCACGAGACCGTGACCTTCCTGCCGAACGATACGACCCGCGCGGACTTCGTCTATCCGGGCTCCCCGGCAGGCGGCGAGGCGCTGCTCGCCACCGATCCCAAGGGCTACATGGGCGGTTTCGTCCAGGTCGCCCGGGAATACGAAGGGATCGAACTCGTCGGAATCACCTCGCCGCTCTGGCCCCGCACCGGCATCGGCTCAGGCTGGGTGACGCAGGACGCGTTCGCGCATTTCCTCAGCACGATGCTGGCGGAGCTTGAGGCGGGGGCGCGGTTCGACGGTGTCTATCTCGCGCTGCACGGGGCGATGGCGGTGCGCGGCGTGGCCCGCCCCGAGGCCGAGATCGCGCGGCGGGTGCGGGCCATCGTGGGGGCGGCGGTACCGATCGCGGCGACCTTCGACCCGCACGGCAACGAGGATGCGGAGTTCCTGCACCACGCCGACATGGCGTTCGCGGTGAAGTACTTTCCCCATTACGACATGCATCTTCAAGGGCAGCGCGCCGCGCGGATGCTGGTGCGGACGATCCGCGGCAGCTTCCGGCCGGCGCACCGGACGATCCCCATCCCGATCCTCGCCCCGACGGTGGTGATGTGGACCGGCGCCTCGCCCTGGTCCGACCTCGTGCAACGAGCCCTGGTCTGGGAGGCGCGGGAGCCCGACGTCTTCGTCAACGTGTTCTTCGGCTTTCCTTGGTCGGACGTGCCGGATGCCGGCATGGCGGTCCAGGTGCTGACCAACGGCGATCCCGCCCTCGCCGACCGGATCGCCCGCGACATGGCGGCCTGGACGTGGCGGCATCGTGCGGCCCTGGTGTCGAGCGTCGCGATCCACCCGATGCGGGACGGCGTTGCCCGGGCGGCCGAGGCCGTGCGAGCGGGCCATGCGCCGGTCGTGCTCGCCGATTACAGCGACCGCTCGGGCCGGGCGACCTGGCTCCTCGCCGAGGTGCTGGCGCAGGGACTGGAACGCACGCTGATCGCTACCGTCGCCTCGCCGGCGGTGCTAGACCGGCTGATGGCCGGAGGCGTGAAGTCCGGCGATCCGTTCGACGCCGAGGTCGGTGGCCCCGTGGGCGACGAGGCGGAGCCCTCCGCGGGCGACCCGGTCCGCGTCACCGGGACGGTTCTCGCTATCGCCGAGGGCACGACCGGACGGGGTGCCGGTACCTGGCTCTGCGTCGCCTTTGGCCGAGGCAATGTGCTGGTTCTCAGCCCTTATCTCGTCCAGATCATGGAGCCGTCGGAACTCTGGGACCTCGGCCTGAAGCCAGCGGATTTCGACGTGGTAGCGATCAAGTCCCGGGTCCATTTCCGCCGGGGTTTTGACGACGGCGGCTATGCGCGGACGATTCTGCTGGTCGAGCCGCCGGAGCCGTTCGTCGGGACGGTACACCTCGATGCCCTCCCCTACCAGAATCTCAGGCCCGGCGACTTCTACCCGTACGGCGAGCCCGAATTCGACGCCGGCGGATAGGAGGCACTTCGCCTCGGCGATGCTGCCGCGGCGACTTCGCTGCATCGGGGCCGTGCGCACCGTGCCGGTCTACTCCGCCTCCCGTCTCGATCGCCGCGGCGACCGCCGGGCTGCCGATGTCGCCGGGGGATGAGTGCCGGAGTCGATCTGCTCGTCGGCGTACGGGCGGGGATATCTGGCGGCTCATCGTGGGCGTCTGTGACAGCGTCGCGGATGACCGCCGCCTGCCGGTCACGGCGTCACCCTGAACGCCGTCGCCAAGTGGCGGAAGCGGCCTTGACTGCCCTCGACGCCGCAGACCGCATCATCGCCGTGCTGGAGCGTCAAGCCAATCACCGCTACGCCTTTCACTCTATATCCCCAGCTCAAAACTGATAATTTTGGAAATTATGTTGCTTAGACACAACGGCAATGAGCAAAATCAATTCTAGAAACAAACTAAGCAGTTTATGGTCGCCGCGGCCCTCGACTCGCCCAGGACTTGAGGATCATCCTGACGAAATACACCCGCCTGTGCATGCGCAAGGCTGACGGGGACGTGGAGCGCGATCGGGGACGCAGTGATGTCAGGTGGACAGGGCGGCAACGGCGCAGATCCGATCAATGGGACGGGCGGTCAGCCTGGCGCGGACAACGTCACGAATGGCGCAGGCGCCGCTGGGGGCAACGGTGGCTCATCGGCTCAAGGCAGCGGCGGTGGCGCAGGCGGTGCGGCTGGAACCACGGGTGGCGGTGGCGGAGCTGGCGGTACGGCAAACGGCGGTCAAGGTGCCGCTGGAGGCAGTGGCGGAGCTGCCGGCGGAGGATCGGGCGGGGGCGGGACCGCCGGTCAGAATGCTGGCGATGGTGGCGGCGGCGGCGGCGGCGGCGGCGTCTTTAACTACTATAATTTCGTCAACACCCTTGTTGGTTTTACTGTAACGCGAACTGGTGGAAACGGTGGCGTCGGCGGCGCGGGCAACGGCACGGGCGGTGGCGGTGGTGGTGGTGCTGGTGGATACGCCTTAATTCTCGATGGGAATGCAAATACTGTCACTTCTTCCGCCATACTCACCGGCGGAAATGGAGGAACCGGCGGAGCGGCCGGCAATCTCGGAGGTGTTGGAGGTGACGGTGGTAAAGGCGGCGTAGGGTTCTATTTCCTAAACAGCCCGCTTTCGAACTCCGGCACGATTGTCGGCGGCAATGGGGGCCTGGGGGGCAGTGCGAACGGTGGGACGGCGGGAGCCGCAGGTCAGGGTGGAGCCGGCATATCCGGCTCAAACCTCACCATTACCAACACCGGTACGATCTCGGGCGGCCTCAATGGCGGCACTACTACCCGCGCCAATGCCATCGACTTCACCGGCGGCGACAATCGCCTGACCCCGAGCACCGGCACGCTGAATGGCGGTATCGGCGTGACCGGAACGCTGCGCGTCCTTGGTGCCAACACTACGCTGGCCAATCCAATCCGCGATTCCGCCGCTGGAGCTGGCTCGCTGATCAAGGATGACGGCGGCAGCCTCACGCTGACCGGCACAAACACCTACACCGGGTCGACCACGATCGCGGCGAGCAACACGCTTGCCCTATCGGGCACCGGCTCGATCGCCAACTCCAGCGGGGTCGCCAACGCCGGTACCTTCGACATCTCGGGCACGACGGCCGGCGCCTCGATCACCACCCTGTCGGGAGCCGGCGGGACGACGCTCGGTGCCCGGACGCTGACCATCACGAATGGCTCGACCAGCTACAGCGGCGCGATCTCCGGTACTGGCGGCGTGGCGGTCACCGGCGGCACGCAGACGCTGACCGGGGCCAGCACCTACTCTGGCGGAACGACGATCGGCTCGAACGGTGGCGCGGTGTCGAGCACCCTTCAGCTCGGCGGTCCCACCTCGGCCGGTACGAGGGCGATCACTTTCGGCTCGATGTCGGGGACCGCCACCGCGCGGCTCGGCCTCGACTTAGCCGCCCAGCCTGCCAGCGGCGGCAACTTTGCGAACACGCTCGCCAACTTCGGCACGGGCAACGAGCTCGCGCTCGCTGGCCTGACCAACTCCAGCGTCAGCTATAACAGCGCCAACAGCTCGATCACGGTCACCGGTACGCGCACCGGTGGTGGACAGGTGACTCGAGAACTTTGTGCTATCGGGCCCGCGCACGACCAGCTTCACCGCGGTCGTGGACGCTCAGGGTAACACGATCATCCGCGCTGCGACGCCCACAAACCCTGCGCCCTGCTTCGTTTCCGGCACGCGCATCCGCGTGCTCCGCGGCCGAGTGGTGTCGGACGTGTTGGTGGAGCGCTTGGCCGTGGGAGACCTCGCTATCACGCACGCCGGCAAGCCGCGTACGATCCGCTGGATCGGCAGCCGCAGCTATCCCGGCCTCTCCGCCCCCGAGCACGACAGACCGGTGCGCATCAGGGCCGATGCCATCAGCCCCGGCGTGCCCGCCCGCGATCTGCTGGTCTCCCCAGATCACGCGCTCTGGCTCGGCGGCCTGTTCGTGGCCGCCGGCCACCTCGTCAACGGCACGAGCGTCACCCGCGGTGAGATGGTCCGGGACCTGACCTACTGGCACCTCGAGTTGGATGGGCACGACCTACTCATGGCCGAGAACATCCCGGCGGAGAGCTTTCTGCCTGTCACCGGCGTGCGCGCGGGCTTCGACGGGGTCCAGATGCTCGATGCGGGCGCGGCGCCCGCACCCTACGCCTCGCGCATTGAACTGAGCCCCGAGCTTGCAGCACTGCGCGGGCGCTTGGCCCGCCGCGCCGGCCCGTCGGGCATGGCCGCCGAACCGGGCTCCGTTCGGGCATGGCTGGACCGGTGTGCAGTCGGCCCGGACGGCGTTCTGCACCTGGCTGGCTGGGCGCAGGACGCCGCACAGCCGAACACACCAATGTGCCTCGACATCCTCGTGGATGGCAGGGTCGTGGCTCTGGTGGTGGCCACGGAGTATCGGGCCGATATTGCAGCAGCAGGGATTGGCGACGGCCGCCACGGCTTCGACCTTGGACTGGCGACCGACTTGGCGCCCGGCCTGCCACACGTGGTCGATGTGCGTCGTTCGATTGATGGGGCTCTGGTGTGCGCCAAGCAGATCGATGCCGCGGGGGTGTGGATGGCGGTGCTGGCTGCGTAATTCGGGCATGGCGCCGTCCGATGAAACGGGCGCACGCGGATGCTGAAACCTGGGGCGAAATTGCGCTTGTTGCGAGCGTGTTCGGAATGCCATGTGCCGCGCTCGGGACCCGGATGCTCTCGCGCCCGTCCGGGTCGAGGCGGTCCCTCGCCGGCGTCTCATTCGACCGGAGGCCGCGCCGCTACTTCGGTATCAGCGCCCTTCAATTGCGATCAAACCGGTAACTGGCGTGCAGATATCCGAGCCTTACCGGATCGGCTCTAGGGTCATCCGAGATCTTCGGGGCTGGACACCGCCTTCGACGTGCTAGGGGCGGATTTCCTCGACCGGCAGGCCGCCCGCAAGTGGTCGGGTATATCGCTGTCGGTCCAGGATCGCCGTGACCACAACGGAAACCCCAAAGACCGTGCCTCATTCGCCCACGGAGCGGTTCGAGGTGAGCCGGAAGGCATCCAAGAGATGGGTGCACCGGCAGGCGCGCCGGGCCGAGGGGGATCGGTGTCGCCCGCCAAGCCATCCTCGATGCCTACGGGTCTCACGGGACAAATATTTCCGAACGCGTCTAAACAAAGTGAGCCGGCTGCATTCTCCGTGCGCAATGGAGCGCGCCTGCAGGTCCAGAAGCTCGCTGATCAGTCCGCCGAGCCGAGGCGATCTTGCACTCCTAACCGTGGCCTGGGTGCCGCAAACACGAGCACCGCGCGAGAACAGGGAGGTCGCGACGGACGGTGAACTCTGGCCGCGCCGCCATCGGACTCTGCGTGCCATCCATAAGCAGAGCCGTGCAGTTCGCGCCACTGGCGATCCATCGTGCGCTTCAGCTTGATCTGCGTCAGACCCGCGCGGGAATGGAGACACCGCGCGGGCCGTTGCCGTGTAGGGCGCACCGACCTACAGTCACGATACAACTGCGATTGGTGATCGATCCGACGTAGAATTATGCTGGACGAGAGAAAGATCGCTGTCTTCCAAGTGAGAAGGCGGCTGTCCGTTAAAGCAGCTGCACAGCAGGCGGCTGCAGATGATAACCGTTCGCTGGCAGCGCTGATGGAAATGCCCGTGATTGAGCACCTGAAGGCGAGAGGCTATCTGAAATGAAATATGCCGCTCTCCGCCTCATGGGTGCGGTGGTGTCGATCCTCACGGTTGCGTGCATTTCAGCATTAGCCCAAGTCCAGCAGGAGGCTTTCAGCTACCCCGTTGGCCTCGATCCCTACGGCGACAACTTCCTGGCCCTGCGCAGCCTTCCGAGCGCCACACAGGGTGTCCGCCTCGCGCGACTCGGCCCTGACACCCTCTTCACCGAGCTCGGGCGCGAGGGCGGCTGGGTGAACATTCAACTGCCATCTGGCCAGACAGGATGGGTGAGTGCGCGATATGTCGGCTGCTGCCGCACGGCCGCGAGTAGCCGCAGCACACCGATCGGGTCCGCCTCGTCATCGTGTGAGGAGCTGTGGTCCGAGCGGAATGCGATCTTCAAGGCCGCGGGCTATTGCTTCCGTACCCAGCAGGCCATTCGGGCGTTCGGAAATGCCGGGTGCCAGTACGACGACGAGGCGGACGTACCGCTGTCGACACGCCAGCGGGATCAAGTGGCTCAGGATCCGGGCGATGGAGCGTCAACTGGGCTGCCCGCGGTGACGAACTGGCTTCCCGCCGTGGGCTATGTGCGGCAGCATGACGTGATGTTCTTCACCGAGCACCTGATGGCGAAAGGCCCTCTGAAATGAGCAACGCGGAAGCCGAGTCTGGTGAATTGCACGAGATCCTTCGGCTCACGACGGCTTTGGCAGAGCAGTTTTTGAAGTCGGACGCCGCGGAGGAGTCAGCTTATCCTGGGAGGCTCAAGGTTCTCATAAGCGCCGCCCAATTCCTCCATGACCACGATGTGTCATGCCCACCCATCCTGCGTGAGGCGGCTGTGAAAGCCGCGGAACGTATGGAGGCAATCCGTGGACGTTGAGGACCGCGCCGTCGAGCACGCGCCGCTGTCCAGCTCATTCGGTCGAGGTGGCGAGATCGTGGATGCCGAGATCGACTGGCATGCCCGCACCGGGATCCCTGACGGTTGGTCGTGGTTGATCTGGCGTCTGGGCTGAGACCTTCGCGGCGGAACAGGAGTCCTCAGCGGCTTTCGACGCGATGGCCGAAGCGGACGGCATAGCATCGTTCCCTGCATCGAGTTCCGGCAAGATCCACTGATTTGAGCCCATCGTGGTCAGATCGGCGTTGAAGGCAGCGCAGTTACAGATGGAAGGATGCCCGGATGCCGCCCAAGCTGACGAAGACGATCATCGGCGCCGTCATCGCGATCGCCCTCGCGGCAGCCGTCTCCTACGGCGTCATCAGCCAGCAGACCGCTGACCAGATTCAGACCAAAGCGAACCAGACGCTGCAGAACGATCAAGGCTCGCTCGAACCTACGTCGAACCAGCCACCGCCTCCGCCGTCAAACTCAATCCCGCAGGCACCCGGCCAACCGGGAGCATCCCCGCAGCCGCCTGCACCTGCGCCGAAGCAGTAGCGCTCTATATCGGCCGTATGCCCTTGCTTGGCCTCAAACTCCCGCTCCGCATCTGCGTCCTTGAAGAGACTGTGTGCGTCGAGGACGCCAACGGTCGTCGCACGGGTTATGTCTACTGGTCCAGCGACGGGCAAAGCCGGTCCAGCACCGGCCGGTTCACCAAGGCAGAGGCCATCGAGCAGGTGCGCGTGGTTGCCCGGGCATGGGCGGATGCACTTGCTTCCAGCGGCACCTTGAGCACCGGACCAGCGCCGGAGGCAGGCGCTGCCGCAGCGGAGCCATCACCGCAGGAATGAGACCGCACCCAATCCGCCGTCGCGCGGAAAAGGCGCTGAATGCGAAGTGACGATGACGGTTCGGGCCGGCGCCCTATCTCGGGCCGACATTGAATTGCGAGAGAGTGCATGTCTCATTTCCAGGCTTCCCGCCACATCGATCGTACAAGCTCGAGAATGAAGGCTGAGACTCGCGAGACGACCTCTGCGGAGGTCCGGGAGGAAATCGAGGAAGAGCGCCGGGCCATCGACGAGCGCACGGAGCGGTTACGGGCGATGCGGCGCGCGCGCGAAAGCCGCGTCTCTTGATGCCACCGGCGGGAACTCAATTGAGGAGACTGGCGAGGGGCCGGCCACTTGAAAGGGCTGGTCTCGCTCGTCTGCCGCCCGCGGCTATGCGAGAACCGTAGGCCTGTCGCTCCAACGGTTCGAGCCGACCACTCACGACGGTCTGATCACAGGTTCGGGACCTCTCCCGACCTCACCACGACCCCGCCTCTTGTGCGCGTGACACCGAAGGCGGGTGGCGGTTGAGGTCATCGTGCTTTTGGAGGCACGAGCAGAGAAGGCGGCTTTGTCGGGACCGGCGGCGCGGCGGGGCAAAGCCTGGGACATTGATACTGGTGCGCTGCGAGCTACCCTCCCGGAGAGCGGACCCGGCGCGGCGCGGAGGGATCATGAAACGGGCGACGGCCAGGTGGTTTGTAGCGGCGCTCGCGGGGATCGCCAGCCTTCCTGCCGAGGCTCAGGGCGGCCGGGGGAATAGGACACCTCCCCGTTCGAGGATCCAAGCGCGCCCACCCGCGTTTCCGCGCCCGCCGACGACGAGGCTGCGTCCTCCGGACGACGGCATCATCCATTGGAACACGCCGAACAAAGACGGCAACCTCGGCGGTCCTGGGACGGGTGGAAGTGGCGGCGGAGGCGGCTGATCTGCTCGACCTTCACCATCCGGCGCTTAAGACGCGGCGAGTTGCGGTGGAAGAGGCTGCCTGACGGACACGATGTCAGCCGCACCGGTGAAGCGTCATCCAAATGGGGGTGGTGTTCCGCAGCACGTCGCGGGTTGATGTGTGGTGCTTAACCATGGATCGCACCGTAAGCGCCGATGGGACTATGCGGCGTAGGTGCTGGAGGGTCTCCACCATGTTGACTCGCACCGTCATCAGCCTCGCCGCCCCCGCCTTCCTCCTCGCCTCATGGGCCGCTCCGTCCGTGGCCCAACCCGCCGCCAATGGCGGACCCAAGCTCCTGATTCATGGCAACTACTGCGGTCCGGGCAACAATGCCCCCTTGCCGCCGATCGACGCTCTCGATGCAGCGTGTGCTCGTCACGATGCGTGCACGCCCGATATCGGCCTACCCTCGAAGGCCTGTAACGTCCGGCTGGAGCAAGAAGCGGCGGCAGTCGCCCGGGATCCGCGTCAACCCGATGATGTCCGCTCCTTGGCGGGCTTCGTAGCCTCGTTCGCTGCGTCCGCCGCATTCAGCACCGCTCCGTCGGTGCTCCCAGCGAGGCTCAATCGTTGAGTGACGGTAGGTCAGTTCGCGCCGGCCGGAGCCATCGCCCGGCCTCGCCGCAGCACAATGGGCTTGAACAGGCCGCCGGACGCTGAGGTGCAGATGTCGGGCTCATGCTTCTGCACGAGCACCGACACGGAGCCGTTGTCTCAATGCGCGGACCACCTGCGACACCGGCACGGGCCGCAGAGACATCGAGGCGGTCTCGCCCTCCTGCAGCGCCTGGAAAGGACGCCGGGCCTTCTCTCGGGACGCCCGGTCGTCGGCCGGCGGCTCGGCCCACATCCGGGCGCGACAGGCCCGGTATGCCATCAGTGGGCAGCTCGACATCCTGTCGACGCAGTCGGCCGGGGAAGGACTTCAGGATCCTTGAGGCGAGGCTTTGCGTACCCGGGCTCTCGTCTCCAGCGATGCCGGTCCACAGCGGCTCTTCGCCGGTCTGAACACCGCGGATCCGAACGTGGACCCGACGGTAAGCATCCATCATCGCGCGCCGGTACATCGCCTGCTGCACCGAGGGGAACGCTTAATCCTTGCCCATCTCGTTGCCCAGGACTTGCAGCCGTGGGAAGCGCGGGTTGCCGAGATTACGAGACCGGGACGCTGCGACTGAATCCTCCCGACTGATGCAAGTCGGGTGGGCGTTATGTTTCGAGCCGGGTTGGATATGTGACGTTCCGCTTCCGTGCATCCCGCGGACATTGGATTTCGTCGCAAGAAGCGGGAAGCATCGCAGACCGGGCGGTCACATACGTGGTTCGTCGCCAAGCCACGGAGCATCTCGTGATCGATCCCCACGTCACAATTGAGCCGTCGATCCTTTACCTCGGAACCCCAGTCGTCCTCATCAGCACTCAGAACGAGGACGGCACCGCCAACCTCGCGCCGATGTCGTCCGCGTGGTGGCTCGGCTGGCGGTGCATGCTCGGTCTCCAGACCGCCTCGCAGACGCCGCAGAACATGATCCGCACGGGGCAGTGCGTCCTGAACCTGGCGTCACCGAAACAGGCTGACGCGGTGAACAGGTTGGCGCGCCTGACCGGCACCGAGAAGATACCCGAACTGAAGCAGCGGCTGGGCTACGCGTATGAGCCTTCCAAGTTCGAAGTGGCTGGCCTGACACCCGTTGCATCGCAGACCGTGGCCGCGCCGCGGCGCTGGAGTGCCCCATCCAATTGGAAGCTGTCGTCGCTGCACAGCATGGGATCATGGATGACGATCCACAGGTCGCGGGCCTGATCTCTGCGTTCGAAGTGCGCATCACCCGTGTTCATGTCCATCCGCGCTTGCTCATGGAGGGGCACGAAAACCGCATCGATCCTGCCAAGTGGCAGCCGTTGATCATGAATTTCCAGAAGCTTTACGGTGTGTCCAACGTCGAAATCATTCCGTCTCGCCTCGCCGAGATCGAGGAGCAAGGCTACCGCATGCCCGACGTGGATCGGGCTCGCGACTTTGGGCTTGAACCAGCCGGATTGCGTAACACCGGCCAGGATGGGTTCGACCCCAATAGAGATCTCAGGCTGGGTTAGCCTCGGTCCACGTCCATCCATGGCCGCTCGACAGCAGGCCGGCCGTAAACCAACCTACTCAGATGCACGAAAGCCCATTGAGAGCAGCCGAAGCTGTGCGAAAACGGCTGATCGGCTCAAGATGGCATCGGTCCGAAAGCGAGTCGAGGCCCATCTAACATTGCACTGTACGCCATCTGGACAGATACGTACCCACCGCTTTGCTCGAGATCAGATTCTGCGAAACACTCACGCTAGGCGCGCATCACGGTTGGGATCTGCTATCCTGTCGCCCTCACTACTTGCAGGCCTCCGTGAGCGTGGTGCGCAGGGCGCGCAGGCCCGAGAGGCTGATGTCTTCCGTGATGGCCTCATGCCATTTGTCGAGCAGGCGGATGCTGAAGCGTCGACCATTCAGGATGCTGTTAAACACATCGCCATTCAGCGAAATCACACCGGTTTCCTGCATCTGCGCGGTGGGAAACATCACGCTCGAGACCGGCCCATCGTCGATCCGATACTGATAGTTGAAAATGGAATTCCTCGGTAAGCTCGTCACCTCGAGCTGGTCGCCGACGATCTGGATCCGCGATCGGGTCTTCGGCGCCAGGATGCAGGCGGCTTCGCCGCTCGATGGGCGATCGGCCTTCCTGAGCACCCAGTCGCCTTCGCCGGCGACCGTCCGTCCCGCATCCTCAGCGGCACTGAAGGTGGCGACAAGGCAGGCCGCGACGGCGCAGATAGTAACTCTCATAATCAACTACCTCGTCTCACAGGTCGGTCCGGTCCGCGGTCCGGATCTCGGCATCGACGTCGAGGATGCCCTTAACTCTTGCCGAAGGAACGGAGTATCGAGTGTTCGGCCGCTCGGTTTCCGCGTCGAGAGGCTTCGGATCCCGCCGGGCGGATAGGAGCCCGACTCGGTCTTTCGCGGCGGCCAACGGCACGCCCGAAAGCCGACGCTGCCAGCCGCCGATCGCTTCAGACTTCGCGGGTTCGGACGCGATGCCCGTGCCGCGAAGGGGCAGCTGGCAGCGCCGCAGGTTTAAGGCGTCGCGGGCAGGGATGACGTCCCGACGCTCGCCTCGCCCTGCAGAACCACGGGTGGGCGCCGATGGACACGGCTTCCGGGACGAGCCAGCATGACTCGTCCGACGGCGAACAGCCGGTTGCGAACGGCCATGCCGAATGGTCCAAATCGGACGCGAAGTGCCGACGCCGATCGTCCCTGCAAGTGTGGATGGCCGCCCTCGCCGCTCCGCGGATCACCGGACGGAGAACGGCGACTGGTAGGGGCGTCCGAACGGCACGCCGTTGTTGACCGTTTGCACCGGCGCCAGGAAGCCCTTGCCGTCGCGTCGGTTGTTGCGGGTATCCACCATCGAGAGCGGGCGCTCGACCCACTCCATCACCGAGACATCGCCGGGCGCGCCGACCTGCAGCGTTCCGAGCTTCGGGACGCGGTCGATGATTCCGGCCGGCTTGTGGGTCGCCATCGCGATCACCTGCTCCAGGCTGAAGCCCAGCGGCAGGAACTTGCTCATCACCACCGGAAGGAAGGGCATGCCGGGGGTGTTGCCGGAGAACACATGCAGGTCCGACGAGATCGTGTCCGGCGGCGCGCCCTGCGCGATCGCAGCCTCGGCGACGGTGAAGTCGAACGAGCCGCCGCCATGGCCGATGTCGAACACGACGCCCCGCCGCTTGGCCTCCAGGGCGGCCGGCAGCAGCTTGCCGTCCTGAACGATGTTCGTGAACTGACCGGCGCTGTTGGGCGCTCCCGAGTAGCAATGCGTGAGGATGTCACCCGGCCGCAGCAGATCGAGGATCTGGCTCATCAGCGCCGGCGTCTCGACGCCGCCGATATGGACCATCACCTTCGCCGGCCGCCCCGACATCTCGCAGGCCTGGATGGCCCGCTTCAACGGTTCGGCCCCGTGCTTGAAGATGACGTTTTCGGACATCCGGACCTTGGCGCCGATGGCGAAGTCCGGGTTCTCGGCGATCGCCAGGGCGCAGGCCTCCACCTGCGCGTTGTCGAGGTTGTACAACTCGGCCACCGGGAAGGCGGACAGGCCGTTATTGGCGATGTGGATGAAGGCGAACATCCGCGTCCGCGTCTGGGCAGCGATGTGGCGCCGCAGCGCCGCGATATTGTTGGCGCCTGCGTCGCCCGCCGAGACGACCGTGGTCACGCCCGAGAACGGGACGGTCTCGTCCGCCGGGATGCCGATCGCCGAGCCGTAGGGATAGGTGTGGGCGTGGAGGTTGACGAGCCCCGGCAGCACGAGCTTGCCGGAGGCGTCGATCGTCTGCTTGGCGCGCTCGGCGGGGATCTCCGGCTCGAGGGCGGCCACCACGCCGAAGCGGATGCCGACGTCGCGCTTGGCCCGCAGCGACTGGCTCGGGTCGATGACCTCCCCACCCTTGATCACCAGGTCGAAGCGGTCGGGCACGGCGGCGGCTGGCCCAACGGCCGCCATCGCGCCAGCGAGGCCGAGCCACGTACGACGCGACAAATCGGACATGGTCCAACCTCCCTCGGGGCGCCGCCGCGCGCCGTTGGTCGGTGCGTCGGCCTGCAGGTCCCGCTTCACGGCGCGCGTTCTTCGACGCCGCCGTACCGGAGCGTAGCTTTCGCAATGGTCAAGCTGCAAGGTTTCGAAGAAATCGTGTCTTTACGATCGACGAAGATTATATCGGTTGACGGCCAGCGTCACCGCCCGCTCCAGGTCCCGGCAGACGAGCCACAAGGCTTCGCGCGCCGAGAAGTGGGCGTCGAACAAGGCGATGCGCGCGGCGGGCGACGACCCGCGATCCGGCCCGTTGCAGACCCTGTCGGACGCCCGACCAAGGGCTGTTCTGAGGGTGCGCCAGTGGCGATCCGCACGACCGGGGGATCGGGACGGCACTGTCCGCTTGGAGGGCATTGCCGCGCGGAGCAGACCGGCAGAAATCCACCCGGGGCAGCTTTTCAAAAGGGCCTAGCCGATCGGCCGCTTACGGCTTGAGCGTGGGACTTTTGGTGTCCAAATCGCGGACGCACGCAACAACTCCGGGATCGAACCGGCGACCCGAGCCTCGCCCCGATTGGCCTCGTCCACTACGATCGGCTTGGTCGCAGGCGTGCGACCTCGCTCGGACCGAGTTCGAGATAGAAGCGGATCGCATCGTCGACCAGGGCGTCGGGCGTGACGCCCGCCGCCTTCGCGGCCCGCGTGATCTGGAGGCCTAGCGCGAGATCGACGCGCAAGCTGGCCCCTGGCTTGGCGGAGCGGACGCGGCGGTGGCGGTGGCGGTGGCGGTGGCGGATGCAACATCGGTCCGCGACTCGAGCTTGCCAAGCTTCGCTTCGCGACGTCCACGGTGGACGAGGGCGTCAGCGCGCTCGTTGAGCTGGTCGCCGGCATGCCCACGGACCCACGTCCATTTCACGTCGCGCGCCGCGTTCAGTGCGTCGAGACGCTTCATGAGGTCGACGTTCTTCACGTCACCCGACGTCGTGCGCCAGCCTTTCGCCTTCCAACCGCGCATCCACTCGGTCACCGATTTGACGACGTACTGGCTGTCGCACCGCATCTCGATCGCGGCTCCGGCCGGGAAATGCTCGAGGCCCTTGATGGCCGCAGTCAACTCCATGCGGTTGTTGGTCGTGGTGCCAGGCTCTCCACCGCACAGCTCGACCGTGCCGTCCGCAGCCGCCACGACGACTCCCCAACCACCTGGTCCGGGGTTCGGGTCGCAGCCTCCGTCGGCGTAAACGATCGTTCGCATCGTGGCGTCAACCCTTCTCTGTCGGGTGCTTGATAGGCGAAAGCCACCGATGCCCGAAATTGGCTGACAGATGGTATCTCCACCTCCGGCCGGTGCCGCTGGAGAGCGGCGGACCAAGCAGGATGCCTCTCGCCCATGCCATGCGCCGCAGACACGCCACGCGGGGCCATCCGAGCACAATCGCGCGTGTCGCGAATCCGCTGTCCCAGGCAAGGCGGCCACCGGGCGGCGCATCAGCCGAACCCGACCTGTCCGGAACGGCAAGGTGGCGCTTGCGACTCAGGTTAGGCGGGTTGACGATTGTCCGGGCCTGCCGATGGCAGTCAGATGAGACCGCGGTGCCCCACGGAGGCGGCGGACGCTGCTAAGGCGACAGGCTTCGCTGAGGCTTGAGCCAGTCGTCACCGATGACAGAGCTCCGTACGAGCTTCGCTCAAGGCGTCAATGCCGGTCCCGGAGGCGTGTGCGTCGGGGATGGCCCCCACGGCCGCGACGACGTGCGCCGAGATGGATACCGGGCGCGGCGCCGAGCCTGCCTCCAACCGGCGGCGTTTGATGAGGATCGCGGCGATGGCCGATGCTTCGGTGCCGGTTCCGGTGCGGGAAAACACCTGATCCCGAGCGCAACTAGGAATTGCGTGCGGCAGATCACGCTCACGCGCCCGGCTAGTACTTACCATCGGCATGCGAACTGGGGGATATACCTCGATGCCGATTGGTACGCCGCTCCTCGAAGTCTTCGACCGGATGGCCATTGGCGGGGTGCTCCTCTCGGCCGAAGGGCAAGTGATCGCCATCAACGGCAGTGCACGACGCACGGTCCAAGATCACTTCAATATCTCTGATCCGGGCACGCAGTTGTTCGACGAATTACGGCGGGACTTCATCGTGCACCTGATCCGGCGCTGTCGCGGCCGTGTTCGACGCGATGGCAGTGAATGGATCGTCATCGATCGCGAGAACAAGCGTCCGCTCATCCTGACCACTGTCGCCTTACCGGTGCTCAGTCCTCAGGCACCGCAATGCGTGCTGATGCTGCTCGATCCAGAGACAGCACCGGAGGGCGACAGTTTCGCCTTGCGGCAGATCTTCGGACTAAGCCCAGCCGAGGCGCGGCTGGCTTTGTCGCTTGGGAGCGGCGAAAGCCTCGCGGAAGCGGCTGAGGCTTACGGCGTGAGCGTGGCGACAGCACGCGCGCAGCTGAAGGCGATCTTTCAGAAGACCGGTGTGCGCCGGCAGGCCGGACTCGTGCTGCTGATCTCGCGTCTCTGTGTGCTGTCCCGCGCCGATGTAGCACCGATCAAGAGGGCGGTTCGTCCGCACAGCATCCCGACACTGCACGGGGCTTACACAAGTCTCATCTAGCCTGCTACGATCTTATCCAATTAATCCTGGGCCGCCGCGCCCTCTGGAAGGCCAGCCTTGCGGAGGCCCCCGATGATGTAGGCAAACTCTTCTGGGATTGCCCCGTTTTTGTGGACGGTTCAGGGGGCTTGGGCGAGCAGGGTCTCGATCGTCGGTTCTGACCCCGTTTCCTGCTCGTAGACGACGGGTGAGCGGTAGCCGAGCGCCGAGTGGCGGCGAGCCAGCAACCCGCATTCGAGGGTGGAGAAGCTGCTCTCGGCCATGGCGTTGTCGTAGGCGTCCCCGACCGAGCCCATCGACGGGCGTATGCCCGCTTCCTGACAGCGCGTGCCGAAGGCCGGCGAGGTGTACTGCGAGCCCTGGTCCGAGTGATGGATGACGGCACGCGGCCGGCGCTGCGTGGCGGCCATCTCCAGCGCGTCGAGCACCAATTCCGAGCGCAGGTGGTTGGCCATTGCCCTGCCAACGATCCGCCGGCTGAAGACGTCCAGCGCCACGGCGAGGTAGAGGAAGCCGCCCGCGGTCGGCACGCAGGTGATGTCGGCCACCCACAGCTGGTTCGGCGCCGCGGCCAGGAAGTTAAGGTCGACGAGGCCGGGGCGGGCCGCGCCTCCTGATCGCGCCGGGTCGTGACGGGATCGCCACGCCGATGGCTGGCGCCGACGAGGCCGGCCTCACGCATCAGTCGGGCGATGCGCGTGCGAGAATGCTGCTCGCCCTGCTCACGCAGGTCGGCGTGGACGCGTGGCGCGCCGTAGGTCTGGCGCGAGCCGAGATGGACGGTGCGGATCCGCTTCAGCAGTGCGGGGTCGGCAACCGTCCGTGCCGATGGCTTTCGCCCGACCCAGGCGTAGTACCCGGCCTTCGACACGCCGAGAACGCGGGCCATGACCGCGACCGGGAAGTCGGCCTGGTTCGCGCTCATGAACCGGAAGGCCCCGACGGCAGAACACCGGTCTCCCGCGCAGACCAGGCCGTCGCGCGAGAAGGATGTCGCGCTCCAACTTCAGCTGTCGGTTCTCACGCCGCAGCCGGACGCGTTCGTCCTGCTCGGGCGCGGTCAAGCTGGGATCGGCCGTCGCCGGCTTGGCCTCGCGGCGGCCTTCGCTGTGGTCAGCCTCCGCAACCCAGTTCTGGATAGTCTGGCACGAAGGCTCGAACTCGCGGGCGAGGTCGGTCGGATCGTGGCCGGCGCGAACCAGCTCGACCATCTGGCGACGGAACTCGGCGGGGTATGCGGGACGGGTCTTGGGCATCGGGCAAACACCTCACGCGAAAGCGGTCTCGGTGTCCACCAAACCGGGGCAATCCCAATCCCACTACTTCCAGCGGTCGAATGTCCGCTCGGAGATGCCCATCCGGCGCAGCACCTCCGCGACCGGTTCCCCAGTATCGGCCTGCTTCAGCGCGCTTGCGATCTGCTCTTCTGTGAACCTGCTCTTCTTCACGGCTCCGCTCCTCCCGTCGGGATCTCACAAAACCGAAAAACTCACGCTCACGCCGGACCAAAGCGATGGACGGACGTCGAGCGAAATGGCTGCTTCGAAGTAGTTGGATTGAAGACGGCGGTCATGCCCTTACCGGCCCCGGACGGTCGTTCGACGGGACCCTTCGTCTTCGCGCAAGCAGAACATCACATGCCGAGGCGAAACGACCGGCTTTTTCTGGTCGTCAAGATCATCTGCGGTTCTGAGCTGCTCGTGCGGCTCGCCCAGGTGATGTTTCCCGCTCTCACAAGGTGCGGTTATCCGGCGACACCTGCGCGCTGCAGTGACACGAACCGGACGCCGTGCACGGCAAAACCCTGAGCTTATTTGACGAGTGTGCCTACACGCTGCCGCCCGGCTCTACGTCACGGAACCGCCGATACCGCTCTTCCAGGTCCGCGAGATCCGACGGATCTGCTACGTCGCGCCGGGCGGCGGCGATGACGAGAGCAGCGTGCCGGGCGAGATCGGCCGCCCTGTCATGCCGCCTCTCCACCTCGGCAACGCGGGCGAGCACATCGAGCATCCGGCCGAGCACGTGGACCGATCCGGCCGCATTCTGCCGGATCATGTGGAACATAGCGTCGCACAGCCCATCGTAGTCCGTCACCGGATGAACGAGCACCGGGCGTCCCTCGCGCAGCACCACGCCGGTCGGCAGGTGCCTCGGGGCGATCCGGCAGAGGGCGTCGCCGAGATGGTCCACCACGCTGCCGGCGGTGAACGGGTCGTTGATCCCGGGCGAAAGAGCCCGAACCGCGATCTCCACCAACTGGCGGACCGAGTATTCAGGGTCCTGAAGCGCGGCGGGACGACGGCCCAGCGTCACCGCGTCGAGAATGGCGGCCTCGGCTCCCGCGAGCTCCTTCGACAGGAGCGCAATAGGGAAGCCGACCGGCACGTAATCGCCCGGCCGCACCCGCAGCGTGACCAAGATCTCGCCGTCGTGAGCCCAGTCTGCCAGTGCGTCCTCGTCGATGGCCTGCACATAGCCGCCTTCCGTCGCAGCCAAAGCCCGTCCGGTCGGCGCCCCAGCGGGACGCGCCGCACCAGGCTTGTCCCGCGTATGGGCCGAGATGGCCTTGCACAGGTCCTGCTGGACCGCACCGATGACGGTCTCGATGTTGATGCTCGTGGCGATGTGATGGACGAACCAGACCAGCGTGCCGACCGCCACCAACGCCAGGATCAGGGCGCCGGTGATAGCGATGTGCGGGACGAAAGGGTTCTCCTCCACGGTGCGCACCGTGCGCAGCACCATCAGCGCGTAAGCGAAGGTCCCGAGGAAGATGCCGAGTACCGTCTGGTTGCGGGCGTCTCGGATAAAGTTGCGCAGGAGACGCGGTCCCATCTGGCCGGAGGCCAGCGTCAGGGCCGCGATGGTGATGGAGAAGGTCGTGCCGGCAACCCCAATATTCGAGGACGCGATGGCGCTGAGCAGCGCCCGCGCACCCTCGGCTCCGCCGGAATAGCCCCAGTTCGCGTCTGGCGAGGAGGCATCGTAGCCGGCGACGTGGGCCGTCTCCAGCCAGACTCCGAACTGGGCAAGCAGGATGCAGCCGAGGACGACGAGCGCCGGGCGAAGCCAGAACAGGTCGCCGAGGATTTCCAGCCAGGCTTTGACGCGTGCGCTCATCGTGATCGATCGACACCTTCAGACGCCGGCAACGACCGGCACGAAGGGGCGTTCCGGTTGTGTCTCCTCGGGCGCGACGGCCCGTCCGGCGCGGGCGTAAAGGAACTCCCTTGATCTCGATCTTCGATCTGGCGGCGATGCTGCTGACGCTGTCGGCCCTGTTCGGTTGGCTGAACCGGCGTTTCTTTCGAATGCCGCACAGCATCGGGCTCCTCGTCATGGGCCTGCTCGCCTCACTGGCGCTGGTGCTCGCCGACGTCGCCTTCCCGGAGCAGCGGCTCTACCGGGACCTGACCCGCGTCCTCGACCAAGTCGATTTCACCGGCGTCGTCATGAACGGCATGCTGGCCTTTCTGCTGTTCGCCGGAGCCCTCAACCTCGATCTGCGTGCCTTGCGCGACCGCGCCCTGGCGGTGGCCACCCTCGCGCTGCTCGGAACCGTCATTTCGACCGCCTTGGTCGGCGGCGCGTTCTGGATAGCGGGACAGGCACTCGGCAGCCCGGTGCCATTGGCCTGGGCCCTCGTGTTCGGCGCCCTGATCAGCCCGACCGACCCGGTTGCGGTGCTGGCCACCTTGAAGAATGTGGACGTGCCGGAAGCCCTCGAAGTCGAGATGCAGGGCGAGGCGCTGTTCAATGATGGCATCGGCATCGTGCTGTTTACGGTGCTGGTCGCCTTCGCGGCCGGCAAGGGCGGGGCGGCGACCGACGTGGAAGGGGTGGCCACGCTCCTCCTGCACGAGGCCGGGGGTGGCGTGCTGTTGGGTGTCGTCACCGGTTACGTCGCCTACCGCGCGATGAAGGCCATCGACGACTTTCCCGTGGAGGTGCTGATCACCTTGGCCCTCGTCACCGGCACCTACGCCCTCGCGCAGAAGCTCGGAGCCAGCGGCCCCCTCGCCGTTGTCGCGGCGGGATTGCTGATCGGCGAGCGCGCGCCGCGCTACGCGATGAGCGACACCACTCGGACCTACGTCTCGGCCCTGTGGACGCTCGTCGACGAGGTTCTGAACTCGGTCCTGTTCCTCCTCATCGGCCTGGAGGTCCTCGTCCTCCGCTTCCAGGTCGCCGGGCTGGCGATGGCGGCCTGCGCCGTGCCCATCGTGCTCGTCGCCCGGCTCGCCGCGGTCTCGGCTCCGGTGCTGCTGTTCCGCTGGGGAGGCAACCTCTCGCTCGGTAACGTCCCGTTCCTGACCTGGGCAGGCGTACGCGGTGGCATCTCGGTGGCGCTTGCCCTGTCGTTGCCGGAGAGCAAGGCCAAGCCCGGCATCCTCGCGGCAACCTACGCCGTCGTGCTGTTCACCATCATCGTGCAGGGTTCGACCCTCGGTCTCGTGGCGCGGCGAACCCTTCGAGCGAGCTAGTCAGTCGTCGGAATGCCCTCGGCCGAGATGAGCTGGCAGGTGGCTGTTCGGGAGGTCCGCAGCGGGTCGTAAGCGGGCGGGCACAACGTCCGCTCAGATGCATCGCGCACCGAGAAGCGGACCGGCGGAAACCATCTGTTGACGTCCGATCGAACGCAGGCGGTTTTCAAGCGGGTGGCACGATGTCGGATGCTGCCATCATGATCCTGCCTCGGCATCGCGGACACCTCTGGTACGCTCATTCTGAGCGGGGAAGGCGTCGGATGGCGAAGAAGATCAGGACCTTCGTCCGGGTCAGCCGTTTGCTGAACACACCGCGCCCCTGCGCATGAAGGACGTGCTCAGCGATGTCCAAGCCGATAGTGCTGACCTCTCCCACGGACGTCTCCCTCGGTGGTATCTCAACACCGTCACTCTGGCACGTCGATGCTGTCGGGGGGCGTCCACCCCATCACCCTGCTAGAAGGTCCAGGCTGGCGGTGCGTGGCGGCAGATGCTGGCCGAAACGGCATGTCCGCTTCCAAAATGGTTCCGGCGAGAGCGGACAGGTCTCAATCTAACGACCCGCTCTGTGCAGTTGGCGTCCGCCCTGCAAAGCGGAACTGGACCGTAAGGGATCTCTCAGTCTTGCGGCTGATTTGATGTGTGACGAGCCACGCACCGTACCGGCGTGCGAAGTCCGTAACGCGTTGACGCTCCGCCATGCCGTGGATCGTATAGGGGCTCCGAAATAGCCGATCCCTGGCGTCCCGCAGAGCCTCGACCTTCGCGAGAAGTGCTTCCTGCCTCGACTTGTGATTTGTCTTCCGAGAAGGGTTTGGTTTCTGTGCGATGCGAACGCATCGTCCTAGTGCTGTCTCAGGCACGCGGCGCAGCGCCGAAACGAGGGATCGATGACGGCAGCGCTCGGGATCATGTGCAAGGCCCCGCGCCCTGGCCTCACGAAGACTCGGCTTGCCGCACGCCTCGGCCCGGAGAAGGCGGCTCGTCTCTCCGCCTGTTTCCTGAAGGATGTCGCCGACGTCGTGCTCGCGGTCCCGGAGGTTCTGGGGCGGCAGGGGTACGGCGTCTACGCTCCTGCGGGGTCGGAGGCCGAACTCGCCGCCATCCTGCCGCCCGCCTTCCGATTGCTGCTGCAGGACGGATCCGATTTCGGGATCATCCTCGGCACGGCTGTGCGTCGTCTCCTGACGGAGGAGAGCCACGATTGCGTCGTGCTGATCAATTCCGATTCGCCGACCCTGCCCACAACGCTTCTGACCGCGGCCGTCGCCGCCCTGCGGCGGCCCGGCGATCGCGTGGTGCTCGGGCCTGCCATCGACGGTGGCTACACGCTCGTCGGGCTGAAGGCCGACCATCCGGAGCTCTTCGACGGCATTCCCTGGAGCACCGGCGCAGTGCTGAACCGGACGCTCGAGCAGGCGGCCGACATCGCCCTGGAGGTCGAGCTGTTGCCCACTTGGTACGACATCGACGACGCGGCGACCTTCCAGCTCCTTCAGGACGAGATCGCGGGCCATCCGCCCGCCTTCGCGGCCGCAGGCATCACGGGCGGCCGGGCGACCGCAACACGCGCCCTGCTGACACAGTGGCTCGAAGCGTGAGCCCGATCGGACGCCTGACGGCGCTGGGCATTGTCGGAACCGCGCTGGTCGGCCTCGGCATGCCGCTCCTTCTGCGCTTCGGAGACGATGCGTTCCTGGCGCTCGCCTGCGCTGGCGGGGTGATCGCCGCCGTGGCTGCACGCCTGGAAGGAGTCGCGGCGCCCAGAGCGCTCGCCATCATCGTCGGTGCCGCCCTGACCATGCGGCTCCTCGCGCTGTTCGCGCCCCCGATCCTGTCGACGGACATCTTCCGCTACGTCTGGGATGGGATGGTGCAAGGCGTCGGGATCAATCCCTACCGCTATGTCCCGGCCGACCCGGCCTTGGCGTTCCTGCGTGACGCGCAAGTCTACCCCTTCATCAATCGCGCCGACTACGCGGTCACCATCTACCCCCCGTGGCGCAGGCCTTCTTCTTCCTCGTCACCCGCGTCTCGGCGAGCCCGCTCGCGATCAAACTCGCCCTCGTTGCGTGCGAGGGCGCGACCCTCCTGGCCCTGGTCGGCCTCCTGCGCCTGACGGGGCAGCCCGCGACGCGGGTCGCGGCCTACGCTTGGCACCCACTCCCGGTCTGGGAAATCGCAGGCCAGGGCCATATCGACGGATTGGTGGTCGCCCTGTCGATGCTGGGCCTGTGGGTGGCCCTGGTCTTGGGCCGTCGCTATGCCGGTGCGACGGCCATCGTCTTGGGGGCACTGGCCAAGCCGTTCGCCCTCATCGCGCTGCCCGGGCTATGGCGGCCCTGGGACTGGCGGATGGTCGGCCTCGTTCCCCTGATCATCGCGATTGCCTATCTGCCCTATCTGTCCGTCGGGAGCGGCGTGCTCGGCTTTCTTGCCACCGGCTACGCCGACGAGCAGGGGCTGGCCTCGGGCTGGGGCTTCACGGTGCTGCGGCTCTGGCGCCAGTCGTCGGGGGAGTGGCCGCACGACACCCAGGTCTACCTCGCCCTCTGCCTGACGATCCTGGTCGCCCTCGCGCTGAGGACGGGATTCCGAAGGATCCGGACGCCGGAGCGGAGCCTGCGCGACATCAATCTTTCGATCGTGATGTTACTCTTCCTGCTCTCGCCCGAATTCCCCTGGTATCTGCTCTTGGCCGTGCCATTCTTGAGCGTCGCCGCGACGCTTCCGGGGTGGGTTCTGACAGTAGGAGGCTTCATGCTCTACGACGTCGTCCCCGGCGATCCGCAACTCTCCTACGACGCCCGCTCGGCGATCCTCGCCGGCTTGGTGGCGGCGGCAGCGCTGGTGCAGGTCGGCGTCGTCCGCCGCCCGCGGCCGCCAGATGACCGCCGCTTCCCACCCGGTTGCGCCGGCCGTCGACCCGCGCCGCTACCACGAGGCGGCGCCACGGACGGCCGAGACCAACGTCGAGCGTATGCCGGTCTGCCTCTATCTGGAGGTCACGAATCGCTGCAACCTGCTCTGCACCACCTGTCCGCGCACCTATGTCGAGCTGGAGCCACCGGCCGACATGAGCTGGGCGCTGTTCACGCGCATCGTCGATCAGCTGCCCGATCTCAGCCGCGCCGTCCTCCACGGCGTCGGCGAGCCGATGCTGGTCAAGGACCTGCCCCGCATGGTGCGCTACCTGAAGGCGCGCGGGACCTACGTCCTGTTCAACACCAACGGCACGGTGCTGTCGGAGAAGAACGGCCGGGCTCTGATCGAGGCCGGCCTGGACGAGTTGCGCGTCTCGCTCGATGCGTCGACGCGGGCCTCCTACATCACGGTGCGCGGCAAGGATTACTTCGAGCGCATCCTCAAGAACGTCCGAGCCTTCCGGGCGATGCAGGAGCGGGAGGGTCACACGAAGCCGCGGGTCTCGGCCTGGCTCACCGGCCTCAAGGAAACCCTGCCCGAACTGCCCGCCTTCGTGCGGGTGGCGGCCGAAGCGGGCGTGAAGGAGGTCTACCTGCAGCGGCTGGTCTACTTCGCGGACGACGCCCTCGGCATGGCCCGGCCCGACCAAGCCCTCTACGAGCGCATGGAGGCGGACGAAACTCACTATCTCGCCGAGGCCGAAGCGGCCGCGCGGGAGCTCGGGCTCACCTTCTCGGCCTCGGGGGCGGCCAGCGAGCCCGGAATGAGCCTCCGGCGCGAGGCCGACGGCTCGCCCTGGTCCCTGTGCCGACGGCCCTGGAACGTGATGTACGTGACCGCCAACGGCCGGGCGCTGCCGTGCTGCATCGCGCCGTTCTCGCAGCGGGGCTACGAGAACTACACCCTCGGCGACGCCACGCAGGAGACCCTGCGGGCGATCTGGAACGGCCCCGCCTACGCGGATTTCCGGGCCGCCCTGCTCTCCGACGCGCCGCCCCAGGCCTGCGGCAATTGCGGGCTCCGCTGGAGCCTGTGAGCACCGCGCCCTTCGTCACGGCCATCGTGCCCTGCCTCGACGAGGAGACCGCGATCGGCGGCGTCGTCGACGGCCTTCTGGCAAACGGGGTCGACGCGGTCTTGGTGGTCGATGGCGGCTCGCAGGACACCACCCGGGAGCGCGCCGCGGCAGCGGGCGCGCGCGTCCTCCTCGAGCGCCGCCGCGGCTACGGCCGGGCGATCCAGACGGGGATTGCCGCGCTGCCGCCGGAGACCAGCATCGTCCTGTTCGTCGATGGGGACGGCAGCGACCGGCTCGACCGAGCACCGGCCCTGCTCGATCCGATCCGCGCTGGGCGGGCCGATTTCGTGCACGGCTCTCGGATCCGGGGTTGCCGTGAGCCGGGGTCCATGAGCCCGCAGCAGATCGTCGCCGGTCACCTCGCCGGCTGGCTGCTGCGCGTCGCCTACGGAGCCCGCTTCACCGACATGTCGCCGTTCCGGGCCATCGGCCGGGACGCGCTGGCGCGCCTCGGCATGCAGGACGAGACCTATGGCTGGAATCTCGAGATGCTGATGCGGGCGTCCGCTGCGGCCCTGCGCTGCGAGGAGGTCGCCGTCGGGCAGCGGCCACGGCAGGGGGAGCCTCCAAGGTGTCCGGTGACTGGCGCGTGGGCATGCGCGCCGCCTGGGTCATCGGCACGACCTTCCTGCGGCTCGCCCGCACGCTGTCCCGAGAGCGGCGCCCAGCCGGCTGACGCGCCGCGCTTCAGGTCGCGATGCGGACGAGCCGCGCGACGAAGCCGAAGGTGAGGCCGGGCGGGTATCGGCGGCGCAGCTCGGCATCGAGGCCGAGGCTGCGGCCCGCGGCGAAGACGCTGAACAGGGCCATGAGACCGCCGAGGAACACGTAGGTCCACGGCCATTCTTGAGGGTGCACGTACAGGCCGAGCCAGAGCTGCGCCACGAAGACCACGCCGATCGCCCCGACGACACGGACGCCGAGCCCCAGGAGCAGCGAGATCGCGAAGGTCAGCTCGGTCAGGAACACCAGCGCGTCGAGGACATAGAAGTTCGGGGTCGGGAGCAGCACGTCCTTCACGAGGGCGCGGTGGAACGCGAAAGCGGCGTTCGTCACCTCTTCACCGGTCCAGTAGTAGAGACCGTTCTCGGTCGAGAAGAGCGGCAGCTTCCAGAGCATGCCCTGGAACCACATGCCCCCGATCAGGGCGCGCAACGCCCACAGGGTGAAGTCGCGGCCGGTGCGCTGGGCGGGATCCTCGATCCACTCGCGGGCCGCGATGGCGACGCTGCCCAGAACCAGCAGCGCGAAGGCCGCGACGACCAGCCAGCGCCCGTATCCGAGCGCGACCTCGTCGCTCTGCTGCCCGATCAGGAACAGCCACGTATCGGTGAAGGGATCCGTGCGCATAAGATCGATCCTCTGGATGGCGGCTGTACCGTCAGGAACACGCCGCCCGCAGCGGCAGGTCGGCCGCAGCTCCGGGCAGCGGGTTGGAGAGGCGGGTCGGCAGATCGGTGAGGCGAAGCGACCGGCGCAGGGCGCGCGACAGCGCGTCGACCAGCGCGGTCAGCAGCGCCGTGGCGACGATCAGCAGCACGGCGACGTCCAAGCGCAGCTCGGAGATCGCGGCGTCGACGTAGAAGCCGAGGGTAGCCACGCCGAGGATGCCGAAGATCGCGCTCTCGCGCAGGATCAATTCCCAGCGATACAGGAGGTAGGCCAGGAACTGTCCGTAGAGCCGGGGCACGGTCTCGTAGCTGTAGAGATTCAGGCCGCTCGGCGCGTCGGCACGGTAGGCGAGGCCGTCGGCGTGCCGCCCCATGAGGTAGCCGACGATGCCGGCATTGTGGATCGTCAGCGCCAGGATCGCCGGCAGCATCGACGGGCCGAGCAGCTGCAGCAGCACGTAGGCGAGCATGTACTCGGGCGTCGAGCGCACGATCACGAGGAGAACCCGCCCGAAGGGCTGCCCGATCGGCCCGGCGAAGCGGCGCGAGGCCACGGGGAACAGGAGCAGCGCGCCGAGGCCGGTCGCGACCAGCGCGATCTGCGCGAGCACGAGGGTCTGGAGGGCGCCGGGCAGGATCTGCTCCGTCAGGATCGGCCGGATCCAGTGACCGAACCGGCTCCAGGTCGCCGGGTCGAGGAATGCGCCGGACCGGAGCGGGCTCGGAACGATGTCGTGACTGACGAAGCGCCCCAGGTTGGAGAGCCAGTCGGTCGCCCCGATGGTCGTGGGCAGGGCGAGGACGCTGATCACCAGCAGGACGGGCAGGGTCGAGAGGCGCATCCAGAGCCGACGGGAGCCGATCAGGGCGTAGAACGTGAGGAGCAGGGCGCCGGCCTCGGCGTAACGGCCCTGCCGGAAGGCGGATTCGAGATAGAAGCCCATGGTCGGCAGCCCGATGAAGCCGAGCACCAGGGTCGAGCGCATGGCGCACTCGAACCGGTAGAGCGTGTAGTGCCGGAACGCTGCGGCGACGTCCGGCAGGCGGGCGTAGGCGAAGGCAGAGAGGGCGTCGGTCCCCTCCGGCAGGACCCGCACGGCTGAGAGGTCCGCCTCGTCGATGATCTCGGAATAGACCTTGGCGCAGATGCCCGCGTAGGGCAGCGCGATGGCGAGGATGCCGGTGGTCGCCGACAGGCCGAACACCTGCATCAGCAGGAGTGCCCAGAACAACTCGTGCACCGAGCGCAGGCCGGCACAGGCCAGCCGCACGCTCCGGACCCGAGCGAAGGGAATGGCTAGGATGAAGCCGGCCCCGGCCCCCAGCGTCACACCGAGGATCGCGAAGGCGACGGTGTAGACGACGCTCCAGATCTCGACCGACGGGAAATCCGGGTGGATCAGGCCGCCGAGGAGGCGCTGGAGATCGGCCCAGGGATGGAGGCTGGTGATCGCGAGATCGGCGATGAGGAGCGCGGCCGCCGCGCCGACGACGAACCAGCGGGTCACCGCGACGTAGCCCCGGCCGGCGATCAGGCGGGCGGCGCTCACGCCGCCTGCCCGTAGTACGGGACGAGGGCCGCCTCGTCGAGGTCACAAGACGGGGCGTCGAGGACGATGCGCCCCGCATCGAGGACGACGATCCGGTCCGTGTGCGCGAGCGCCAGGGCGATGTCGTGGAGCGCCAGCACCAGGGTCTGGTGGCGCGCGGCGAGACGTTCGAGGACCAGGCCCCCCTGCCTGCGGTCGAGGGCCGAGACCGGCTCGTCGCCGATCAGGATCGGGCGACCGTTGTAGAGGGCGCGGGCCACGGAAACGCGCTGCTGCTGGCCGCCCGACAGGGCTCCGGCCTTCGCCCGGAGCGAGTCGGCGAGCCCGACCTCCCCGAGGATCCCGCGCACCTCCGCGAGGTCGGCACGGTTGGGAAACGCCAGGGTGCGCAAGTTGTGCAGGGTCGAGCGCTGATCGAGGCGGCCCATGTAGACGTTGTGGAAGACCGACAGCGTCCGCACCAGTGCGGCCGCCTGCGGGACCAGCGCGACGTGAGGCCGAGCCTGGGCGTGGATCAATCCGAGCAGCGTGGACTTCCCGGCGCCCGAGCGGCCCATCAGGGCGACCCGCTCGCCGGCCTGGATGGTGAGGTCCACGCCGAACAGGACGGGCTTGCCGTCGTAGGCCGCCGTCGCGCCCGACAGCGCGACCGCGGTTTCACCTCGGGGCGGGTTCACGACGGCACGATTCAATCCAGCAGGCCCGTGGATTTCGCCACGCGCTCCACCGGCTCATAGGCCGCATTGGACACCGGGATGAACTTCGAGCGGGCGAAGGGCGCGAGGATCGCCGGATCCGTGATCCCGATGAGCGCCGCCTTCAACCGCTCCGTGAAACCGGCACCGTAGATCGCGTCGACGTCGCCGCGCACGGTCCACTGATAATCGGGAAAGGGCGGGCTCTCCCAGATGATGCCGACGTCTTTCGTGTCGACCTTGCCGGCTTTGCTGTCGAGGTCCCAGACCGAGTAGTCCACTGCCCCGACTTCAAAGGCCCCCGACTGGACGAGCTGGATCGTGCGGCTGTGGTCCCCGGAGAAGCCCACGCGGGAAAACACTTCGTCAGGCGTCTTGCCCGGGAAGGCTTCGCGGATGAAGTACTCGGGCATCAGCCGGCCGGAGGTGGAGGCCCGGGAGCCGAACGTGAAGGTCTTGCCCGCGATCGCCTTCGGAAAATCCGTCGTCCGGGTCAGGCCGGTCTTGGTGTTGGCGATAATATAGGTCTTGAACGCGGCATCCTCCGCACCCTGCGCGATCGCCTGCGCCCCGGGCGACGCCTTGCGGGCCTGGACGCCAGTGAAGCCGCCGAACCACGCGAGCTGCACCTGCCCGTTGGTGAAAGCCGTCACGGCCGCCGGGTAGTTCTTCACTGGAATGTACTTGACCGGCACGCCGAGCTTGGCCTCGAGGTAGCTGGCGACCTTGCCGAAGCGCTCCACGAGGCGGCTCTCGTCCTGGTCGGGGATGCCGGTGAACACGAAGGCGGGCTTCGCGCTCCCCTGTGCACCGGCAGCCTGAGGCAGCGTGAGGCAAGCCAATCCGACCAGCAGCGACCAGCCCAGAGTCCGTCTCAGCATCAGGCGTTCCTCACCGTCTTTCGACCCTGAACGACGCCATGCCGGCATCGAAGTCCAATCAACTGACAGATATTGCATGAAACAGCACGGGGTCGGAGAACCCTGTTGAACGTCTTCTTTCGACGCATCGGGCGATGCGGTTACGTCAGGCCGGTCCCGGGACTGCGGCAATCCGCCCGTCGGCCACCGTTTCGCACCCGGACGTGACGACGGGCTGGGTGTAAGGCGACGTTCTCCGGCTGCAAAGATCAATCGTGCTGAAGTTGTGATGTTACCGGCGCGCCGCCCCGTGCGAAGGAGAGCGTGATGCCCAGCGGCCCGCCGAAGTCGGTCCGGATCAGGTGAGAGGATCTGCATGGCCCCGTTCACCGCGCCGTCGCACCCGCCGAAGCCGGATCCCGCCGACCCGGTGCTGTCGTTCGCCCTGGGTGTCGGGCTCACCAACGAATGCAACCTCGCCTGCTCCTTCTGCTACCGCGACCCCGACCGCCTCGACCGGCTCGGGCCTGATCAGCTCCGGACCGTGCTGGACACCCTGCCGGTGCGCTCGGTCAACCTGGGGACGGGCGAGAACGGGATGCACCCGCAGTTCCCGCAGCTTCTCGATCTCCTCCGGGCCGAGCCGATCAAGCTCACGATCACTTCGAACGGGCACTCGATCGCCGTGATCGATGACGCGGCGGTGCAGGCCTTCGCCGACGTCGAATTCTCCATCGACTACCCCACCCGGGAGGAGCAGGACGCGCAGCGCGGTCCCGGCAACTGGGATCTCGTGATGGCGCAGGCCGCCCGCTGCCAGGCGCTCGGCGTTGGCGTCACCTTCATCGCGGTGATGATGCGCACCAACTTCGACCGGCTGTCCGAGATCGCCGCGGTTGCCCGCCGCTTCGACGCGCCCCTGCGCATCAACGTCTACCAGGCGGTGCGCAGCGACGCCTTCTCACTCACCTACGAGGAGTATTGGGACGGGTTCGCGCGGCTGTTCGCCGAGACCGACGTGATCGCCATCGGCGAGCCCCTTGTCCGGGCCATGGCCGGCCTCCCGGCACGCCGGGGCGGTTGCGGGGTCGGCACGGTCCGCGTGACTCCCCGCGCGACGGTGCAACCCTGCGTGTACTGGAGCGGAACCGGCCAAAGCCTCGACGCCCTGCGCGAGGCCGGCAGCGGGATCGTCGCCACGGCCCCCTTCGCGGCGGTCCGGGCACTGCCGGAACCCTGCCGGGGCTGCGCGCACGAGCAATCCTGCCACGGCGGCTGCGCCGGACGGCGGCGGTTGATGGATGCCCTCGATCAAGCCGATCCGTATTGCCCGATCGTGCGCGGGGAGATCCGCCCCCTCTCGATCACCCTGGCGCCGGCCCGTGAGATGCCGAAGCTCGAGAGCGCCTGCACCACGATCGTCCAGGCGCGGCCTCCCCGTGGCTGACGGGTCCGGGGCGATCACAGGCCTGAGCCGGCTCGCGCAGGCCTACGCGGTCGCCCTGTGCGACGTCTTCGGCGTGCTGCACGATGCAACGCAGGTGTTTCCCGCGGCCGTCGTCGCCTTGTCCGCCTTCAGGAAGGGGGAGGCACGGTCATCCTGGTGTCGAACTCGGCGGAGCCTGGCCCCCATCTGGCGAACACCCTCCGGACGCGCGGCATCTCCGAGCCCTACGACGACCTCGTGACCGCGGCCGATATCGCCCGAGACCTTCTTGAGGGGCCAGGCGGCCGGCACGTCCACCATATCGGGCCGGAGCGCGACCGGATCCTGTTCGAGGGCCTGCGGGTCACGCTCGCCCCGGTTGAGGCCGCCGATCAGATCGTCTGCACGGGCTATCCGGACCGCGACGACGACCTCGACGCGGTGCTGGCCGTCGCGCGTGCGCGCGGCCAACGAATGCTCTGCACCAATCCGGATGCCAGCCTGACGGTGGGGAGGACGCACCTGCGCTTCGCGGGCTTGGTCGCCGAGCGCTACCGCGCCCTCGGTGGTCTGGTGGTCGAGACCGGAAAACCCGGCGCGCTGATCTATCGCCGCGCCCTGGACCGGGCCGAGCACGCGCGCGGGCGGCCGGTCGACCCCGCGCAAGTCCTCGGGATCGGCGACACCGTCGCGCTCGACGTGGTCGGCGCGCTGAGAAGGGGCTTCGGCGCGCTCCAGATCGGCACCGCCCAGCCGCCGCCGGCTGGGGCTGCCGGCCCGCTGTACCGGATGCCCGCGCTTGTCTGGTGACAGGCTGCCCGGCACGGTCCATTCCCAATCATGATCCCAGAGGATTTACCCATGGATACGCCCCCGGTCCGTCTCACCAGCCTCGCCCACGGCGGCGGTTGCGGCTGCAAGCTCGATCCTGCGGTGCTGCGCACGCTGCTCGCCGACCAGCCGGTCGCCGGCCCGTTCGAGCGTCTCCTGGTCGGCAACGAGACCGCCGACGATGCAGCGGTCTGGGCTCTGGACGACGGCACCTGCCTCATCGCCACGACGGATTTTTTCACGCCGATGGTCGACAACCCGCACGATTTCGGCCGGATCGCCGCCACCAACGCGATCTCCGACGTCTACGCGATGGGCGGTAAGCCCCTCCTGGCGCTGGCGATCCTGGGCATGCCGGTGGGCAAGATCGCCCCCGAGATCGTCGCGGAGATCCTGAAGGGCGGCGCGGCCACCTGCGCCGAGGCGGGCATTCCCATCGCGGGCGGCCACTCGATCGATACGCCGGAGCCGATCTACGGCCTGGCGGTGATCGGATCGTGCGACCGCGCCCACGTCCGGCGCAACGCCGACGCACGCGCCGGCGACGTCGCCATCCTGACCAAGCCCCTCGGCGTGGGGATCTACTCCGCCGCCATCAAGCGGGAGGCTCTCGACCCCGCGGGTTATGCCGATTTCGTCGCCACCACGACGCGCCTCAACAAGGTCGGAGCCGATCTGGCGCGC
Organism: Methylobacterium phyllosphaerae; assembly: GCA_050632685.1. Classification (GTDB taxonomy): domain Bacteria; phylum Pseudomonadota; class Alphaproteobacteria; order Rhizobiales; family Beijerinckiaceae; genus Methylobacterium; species Methylobacterium phyllosphaerae_A. The sequence continues at coordinate 1,913,210 of JBOEFT010000001.1, read as the reverse complement.
GACCCGGAAGTTCATGCCGTCACCGACATCACCGGTTTCGGGCTCCTCGGCCACGGCCTCGAACTCGCCCGGGGCGCCGGTCTGACCTTTGTCGTCGCGGGCGACGCGGTCCCGCTCCTGCCCCGGGCTGCGGCCCTCGCGCAGGACGGCTTCGTCACCGGCGCGTCGCACCGCAACTGGGCGAGCTTCGGAAGCCACGTGACGCTGCCCGCAGGCTTGCCGGAGTGGCGCCGGCACATCCTCACCGATCCCCAGACTTCCGGCGGCCTGCTCGTGACCTGCGCGCCCGGTCGGGCCGAGGCGATCCTGTCCCAGTGCCGGGCGGCGGGCTTCGCACAGGCCGCCATCGTCGGCCGCTTCGAGGCCGGACCCGCGGCGATCCGGGTCGAGGGCTGACGACGCCCGATGCCGTCCGAGACGGAGACCGCTCCGATCCTGCGCGACAAGGCGCACGGGTCGGCCTCGGCGTTCACGCCCGAGAATCTGCTCCGCGAGGCACGCCGACAACGCGGGCTCGGCGCCAGCCGGCTGCCGCCCCTGTGCGTCCTGGACCCGGACGGCGACATCGTGCGCCACCTCTGCAAGACGGCTCGTGCCCGACCCGATCCGGACTGGGCCTGCTACCACAGCGTCCTTCATCGGTTCGAGGAGGCCGGGCGCACGATCGGCATCGTCGGGTGTGCGGTCGGTGCGCCCTACGCGGTACTGGTCGCCGAGCAGATGTTCGCGGCCGGCTGCGAACTCCTGATCAGCATAACCTCGTCGGGGCAGATCAAGGCTCTGCGCCCGCCGCCCTACTTCATCCTGATCGATGCGGCCCTCCGCGACGAGGGCACGAGCTACCATTACCTGCCGCCGTCAGAGTTCGTTCAGGCCCCCGCCGACCTGATCGCGGCCGTCGCGACCGCGTTCGCAGGGGTCGGCGAGCCGGTCGAGCGGGGCGCAACCTGGACCACCGACGCCCCCTATCGGGAGACCGAACAGGCCATCGCGGCGGCCCGTGCGCGGGGGATCCTCGCGGTCGAGATGGAGGCGGCGGCGCTCTACGCGTTCGCGCAGGCCCGCTGCAAGGCCGTCCTGTGCTTTGCCCACGTCACCAACCAGATGGGACAGGCCGGCGACTTCGAGAAGGGCGAGGCGAACGGTGCGACGGCCGCGCTCCGCCTCATCGACGCCGTCGCGACGGCCTGGTTCACGGTTTAGAGGGCCACCGTGCGGAAGCCGGCGAACACGTCGCGGCGCTCCGGGCCGAAGAAGTTGCGGTAGGCGGTGTCGACCATCCGCGCGCGGGTCGCCCAGGCGCCGCCGCGCAGGACCTTGCGGGTCCCGAAGGCGGGCTCCGAGTATTCCTTGTAGGCGTCCGGCGCGAAACCGGGAAAGGGCAGGAACGGGCTCGCCGTCCATTCCCAGACATTGCCGAGCATCTGCCGGCAGCCCCAGGCACTGTCGCCCTCAGGGTAGGCTGCGACGTCGACGCAGCCGAGGTGGCCACCGTCGAGGTTCGCGCGCTCGGTCGTGGGCGCCGTCTCCCCCAGGGATAGGTGCGCTTGATCTTGCTCAACGTCCCGTCGGCCGCCGGCGCGCCGGCCGCGGCAGCCTCCCATTCGGCTTCGGTGGGCAGGCGCCGGCCCGCCCAGCGGCAATAGGCGTTGGCCTCGTACCAGTTGACGTGAACGACTGGCTGATCGGGGGCCAGCGGCTCGTCCCGGTCGAACCTTCGGCACGTCCAGTCGTCCCGTCCGTGACGCGTCCAGTAGACCGGATGCTCGGCACCGCACCCATCGCGCCACCGCGCTCCCTCGGGATCCCAGAAGGCCGGATTCTGATAGCCGCCATCCGCCACGAAGGCCGCGAACGCTTCGTTCGTCACCGGCGCGCGGGCGATGCGGAACGCGGCCAGCGACACGGGATGCGCCCATTTCTCATTGTCGAACACGAAGCCATTTCCGGGCTCCGCGCCGAGCCGCCAGATTCCGCCACTCACGGTGACGTCGCCCGGCCAGGACCCAGTCCCCGCGGCCTGCGCGGACGCCGATGCGGCGAAGGCCGGCCGCGGATAGCCCAGGGTCTGGCGCGTGTAGGTGAAGGCCTCGTCGTGCATGTCCTCGTGGAAGGCGACGAGCTGATAGAGCTCGGCTTCCTGCGCCGTGGCCGTCCGGCCGTCGAGCCGCCGGATCAGCGCCTCCTGAACGCGGGCCATGTAGGCAAGCGTGTCGGGCAGCGCGGGCAGCGGGATCGTCCAGCGCGTCGCGTGGGGCACCCGTGCGGAATCGTAGAGGTCGTCGGAGTCCGCCAGCTTGGACGGCGCCTGGTCGAGCCCGCGCAGGATGAAATGTTCGTGAAACCACGCGAGATGACCGATTTCCCACAGGAGGGGTTCACGATATCGCTCTGCGGCCCCATGAGGCGGTCGCCATCAAGACCTGATACCAGCTCAAGCGTCCGCGCCCTGGCATCCTGAAGCATCGCTACGAGATCGGCGGTCGAGATCTGTGCGCTCATCGAACGTCCCGGAATCCTGTCGCGTCCATGAAAATCAGCCTCATCACGCCGGCGGCGAGGACGTCTCGCGCCGGCAATCGAACCACGGCGATGCGTTGGGCGCGCATCCTCGGCGATCTCGGGCACCAAGTCGACGTGGCGACGGCCTACGAGGGCAACCCCGACGTCGATCTGCTGCTGGCGCTTCACAGTTGGCGCAGTGCGACGTCGATTGCGCGCTTCAAGGCGCAGTTCCCGGATCGGCCACTCATCGTCGCCCTGACCGGTACGGATCTCTATCACTATCTGGCGACCGATCCGGAGCCGACCCTGAGATCCCTCGATCTGGCGGACTGCCTGATCGGCCTGCATGATGACGTACCCGCCGCCCTCCCGGAGCGCTATCGCGGCAAGGTCGAGATCGTCTTTCAGTCTGCCGTGGCGCGGGAGCGTCGCTGGCCGGTCTCCGAAGATGCCTTCGAGGTTCTCGTCATTGCGCATCTGCGTTCCGTCAAGGATCCGCTCTGCGCGGCCCGCGCGGCCCGGCAGCTTCCAGCTCGGTCCCGGATTCGGATCATGCATCTCGGCGGCGCCCAGGATCAGGTCTGGGCCGACCGGGCTCGGGAGGAGATGGCGCAGAACCCACGCTACCGGTGGCTTGGCGACCTGCCCGGCAGCATGGTCCGGCGCTGGCTGACGCGGGGCCGCGTCATGGTTCTCAGTTCGCAGCAGGAAGGCGGCGCGAACGTGGTGTCGGAAGCTGTCGTCGCGGGCTTGCCGATCCTCGCCACCGATATCCCCGGGACTCGGGGTCTCCTCGGTCCGGACTATCCGGGCTATTTTCCGATCGGGGACGACACCGCCCTGACCGCACTGCTCCTGCGGGTCGAAGAGGAGCCCGGCTTTCTTCGGACCCTGTGCGGGCACGGCGCGGAGCGCGCGCAGCATTTCACGCCAGACCGGGAGCGAGAGTCACTTCGTCGGATCGTCTCGCGTTGCTGCGACAACGGGGCAAGTCGGTGCTGAGAATTCCTGACTGCGGGTAGAGGACGTCACCGCGGCAAGGGCTTGCGAGAAACCGTTTGCAATCGATCGACCCTGAGGATCTTCGCGAATGCTTTCGCGACATCGTGAAATGGCTCTCAAGGTCGGCCACGGGCGCGAAGAGGCTGATCGTGACAGCCGGAAGCCGCGGATCGGGCAACTGCTGCTCCAAGGCTAATCTTTGGCTGCCGAAGCGTCGTCCCATTCACGATCCAGCTTCGCGAGCCGGACGGCACGAGGGGCTGCGATTGCGTCCGTTTGCGTCGCCCGAGCGTCCGGGGCGACTTGTATAGACAGAGGAGAGGTCGTCCTGCCTTCTGCCAGAGACTGGCCGAGCATCGTAAGGATCCGATTCTCATCGCGTGACATCACGATGTTTGTGTCGAGGCGAAGGCGTGAACGACCAGCCACGTCCACACAGGACCATCTCGCGAAGCCGAGCGCTGGGATTTCATCGGCGCTCAGGGGCAAACGTTCGACCGGCATATCCGGCAGGCGTTCGAGCCTCCGTTTCTCGGATGGGCTCAGTTGCGTGCGGCTCGCGTGCGCCCGGTAGCCCATGTGCGATCTCGGCGAGGAGAAAAATCCGAACGATTTGGATGTTGACCAGGTCGAATTCCCTGATGGTGGCGGTCGCCGCCGGCGACGTCGAAGCCAGATGTCGGAGATCCCGATATCCGGACTTGCGCAGACGAGCCCGCAGAGAGACCGTTAGCATCCCGCCGCCCAGGTCCCATGTCGAGAGATGGTCTGCGATCTGATGATCCCGGTCGATCTACGGCCCCTTCACGTTGTTCCGTTTCGCGGACTGAAGCGACGCCCGACGTGATCCGGCGCAAGGGGCAGCCCGACCGCCTCTACGCGGTCATGAAGCTCTTAGGCCGCGATGCCGTCCAGCAGGGCGACCGAGACGCGGTGAGCCGGACGGGCGACTTCGTCGTCCTCGATGCGCGCTCGGCTGTCATCGAGACGGACACATGCAGCGCCCTGGTCCTCGACCTGCCGCGCGAGCGCTTCGAGGCGATGCTGGGTCCGACCCGACTGTTCACCGCGCTCACGGTCGGAGCAGACCTGGCCTCTACGACTCTGGCGAACACCTTCATCCAAGAGTTGGAGCGCGTGGGCGCTCAGCTCACCCCCAGCGCAGCCGCCCATATGGCGTCGATCGGGGCTGACTTGATCATGGCGAGCCTCGCCGAACGCATGGCGCAGGAGGTGCCGGGTTCCATCCACGGCAACGTCACGGTCCGGCGCGAGAAGGCATATGTGGAGACGAACCTCTGCAACCCGAGCCTGGATCCACCTTGGCCCATGTGGCCAACATCGCCTTCCAGAAGCCGCGCCGCGACCGGCGAGCGAAGCGGTTGTAGACCGTGGTACGCGGGCCCTACGCGGCCGGGCAGTCGCGCCAGCGGCAGCCCGACGTGAGAACGTGCCGGATACCCGAGATGCTCTGCCGGTCGTCCTTCCGCTCGGGTCCGGGCTAATCCCGGGGCATGAACGGTCGGATCACCGCCCATTGCTCGTCCGAGAGCCAGAACAGGTTCGCCCTTGTCGCCGCCAGGACGCAAACGACCGCCTGGACTCGCAAACTGGCAAACACTGCAACGGCTTGGTCCGGTTCACACCTAGGCTCCCAGGGCCGCAAGTGTGCGGCAGTACACCTCGATTTCGCCCTTTCCCTTGAGCGTGACCTTGCCGATGGGGTCGACGGCCCGCGGATCCGCGAGGCGAGCGAAGGCCTCCCGCGACAGGTGGAGCGTGCATCCGTCCCCGAGGCCCGAGAGACGCGCGGCGACATTGACCGTGTCCCCCCAGAGATCGAAGGTGAACTTCGTCCGGCCCACGATGCCGCCGACCACCGAACCGATGTGGATGCCGGCCCGGATCCGCCAACCCGGCGCGCCCGCCGCCGCGATGGCGACCATGTCGGCGGCGCAGCGGATCGCCGCCTCCACCGGATCCAGGTGGGGCCGCAACAGGTTGGCAGTGGCCATGAAGGCGTCCCCGATCGTCTTGATGTTCTCGAGGCCGTGCGCGTGCGCCACGACCTCGAACGCCTCCGCCAGGCGCTGGATCTCCGCGACGACCACGTCCGGTGTCTGCCGATGGCACCAGGCCGTAAAGCCGACGAGATCGATGAACAGGACCGCGACGTCGTCGAAGAGGCGCGGCTTGACCTGGCCGGTCTCCATCAGTTCGGCCACCGCCGAGACGGGCAGGATGGCATGGAGAAGTTCGTCGGCGCGCCTGCGCTCCCGCTCGATGGTCTGCAGGTGCGCCATCTCCCGGTCGTGGAAGCGCTTCCTCTCCAGACAGGATCGGATGCGCGCCTCGAGGAGCACCGGCTCGAAAGGTTTGGGCAGGTAGTCGTCGGCCCCCAATGCGATGCACCGGACGATGCTGCCGATCTCGACGAGGGCGGAGATCATCACCACCGGGGTGTGGCGCCACGCCTCGTGCGCCTTCATCCGTTCGAGCACAGCGTAGCCGTCGAGGGCCGGCATCATCACGTCCAGCAGGACCAAGTCGAATGGGGCCTCGCTCAGCCGATCGAGGGCGGCCAGGCCGTTCGCGGCACGCACGCACGTGTGTTCGAGCAGTTCCAGCTCCTGCTCGAGCAGATCGAGGTTGAAGGGCTCGTCGTCGACGATGAGGATGCGCGCTGGCTCCACGGATCTCTTTCCCTCCAGGGTCGAAGCCAATCCGGATACCCTCAGCCGAGCCAACGGCTCAGCTTGGCGAACAACAGATCCTCGTCGATGGGCTTTGTCATGAAGTCGTCGCAGCCGGCCGCTTTCGCCCGCTCCTCGTCGCCGCTCATGGCGTTGGCAGTGATCGCCACGACGGGAATGCGTGCGGTCGCCGCGTTCGCCTTGATGCAGCGCGTCGCTTCCCAGCCATCGAGGAGCGGCAGCGACAGGTCCATGAGGATGAGGTCGGGCTGGTGCGCGACCGCCATCTCGACGCCTGCGGCGCCATCGACCGCGACGACGAGATCGTAATCGTCCTCCAAGAGTTGCGTCAGCAGATCACGATTGAGCGCCACGTCCTCGACGATGAGAATCCGCTTCATGTGACGCCCTCGAAGGAGGCGGACTGCTTTGCACGGAGCTCTGGACGGGTCATCGGCCGTCTTCGACCGCTTCGGGCTCCGGAAGCGACAGCACGCGCTGTACCTCCCGGACAAGGGCGGCACGGTCGAGACCCTGCTTGTCGATCAGGCCGAGCACGCGCTCCCGCAGCATGCCGCGCTCCGCCGAGTCCAGGGACGCGGCTGTCAGCACGACGACGGGGATGGTCCGCGCTACCGGATCCGCGTGGAGAGCGTCGAGGAAGGCGAGGCCGTCCATCCGGGGCATGAGCAGGTCGAGCAGGATCACGCTCGGCCGGGCCTGCGCGATGCGCGCGAGGCCGGCCGCGCCATCCGCCGCCCAGTCGATGATGCAGTGCTCGGAGTCCAGCAACTGGCGGACGAGGTCGGGCACGTTGGGGTCGTCGTCGATCACCAGGACGCGCTCGCTGCTGGGGGCGATGCGCGCCAGCGCGCCGAGCAGGGCTTCCCGTTCGAAAGGCTTGACGATGTAGTCGGTGGCCCCGAGCCGGAAGCCGAGTTCCTTCTGATCGACGATGGAGATCAGGACGACGGGGATGTCGCGGGTCTGCGGATCGGTCTTGAGCGCGTGCAGCACCTGCCAGCCGTCCGTGCCGGGCATCATGATGTCCAGCGTGATCGCCCGCGGCTGCAGCTCCCGCGCCATCCGCAGCCCGTCCTGGCCGCTTGCAGCGCCGACGACGTTGTAGCCGGCATCGACGAGGTTCTCCTGCAGCAGGTAGACGACGTTCGGATCGTCGTCGATCGCAAGCACGAGCTTGGACGCCGACCTGGGCGCGGTCACCGCGGGAGGCGCCGGCTTCGGTGGGCTGGACCCGATCTCGGGCGCGCCGGCGATCCGCGGCGGGAGGCTGAGCGTGAAGGTCGAACCCTGACCTTCCCGGCTCTCGACGTCGATGCGGCCACCGAGCAGCCGGGCCAGCCTGTGGCTGATCGCGAGGCCCAGTCCGGTCCCGCTGTGGGAGCGGGTCGCGCTGTTGTCGACTTGATGAAACTCCTCGAAGATCGCGCTCAGTGCGTCCGCGGGGATGCCGATGCCCGTGTCGGTCACGGCGAACGCGATGTGCTCGCCGACCGCGCGGACGCGGAGTGTCACCGAGCCGGACTCCGTGAACTTGATCGCGTTGCTCAGGAGGTTGATCAGGATCTGCCGGAGCTTCTCCTCGTCCGTGCGAAGCGTCACGGGCGATTCCTCGACATCCCGAACGAGACGCACGCTCTCGCTCCTGATCAGGGGTTCGACCGTCCTGAGGCAGAGATCGAGCACCGGTGCCAAGGCGAATTCGGTCGCTTTCACCTCCATCCGCCCGGCCTCGACCTTGGCGAGATCGAGGATGCTGTTGATCAACGACAGCAGGTGCTCGGAACTCGCCAGGATCTTCTCGAGGTTCTCGAACTGCTTCACCGGCAGGGCGTCTTTGGCGCGGCGCATCACCAGCCGGGTGAAGCCGATGATCGCGTTGAGAGGCGTGCGCAGCTCGTGGCTCATGTTGGCGAGGAAGCTGCTCTTGGCGCGGCTCGCATCTTCCGCGGCTTCCTTGGCCTGCCGCAAGGCCTCCTCGGCGCGCTTGCGCTCGACCACCCGACCCAGTTGCGCACCGATATTGGTCATCACCTTGAGGAGGGCCGGGTCCGGTGGGGTCGCATCGCACGCGAAGAATTCCAAGACCGCGACGACCTCGCGTCCCACCGTCACGGGAAATCCGAACCCGGCCCGGATCCCATCCGCCGTTGCCGCCGCCGCGCGGGGATCGTCGGAGAAGGTCTGGGCGTCGAGGATCCATTCCGGCACGCCCGAGCGCAATGCGCGGCCGGCCGGTCCTGACCCGCCCCCGAGTTGCATCCCGACCGTCGCAGCGCGGAACCGGGCGAACCGCTCCGGCGCGTCGCACTGCCAGATGCCGGTCGGCACCAGCATGCCGCTCCCGTCGCCGGCCACCACATAGGCGTGCCCTATGGGCCAACCCGTATGATGCGCAACGCGGTCCAGGCAGAACCGCACGGCGTCCTCGACGGTGGACGCCTCGTTGGCGGCTGTCGCGGCGGCCTGCAGCAATTCGACGAACGCAGTCTGCTTCTGCAGCGCGTGTTCGGCCTCCTTGTGGGCGGTGATGTCGCTCCAGGACTCGACGACTTCGACGGGTTCCCCCTGCGGATCCCGCAGGAGCCGTTGCTCGTCCCTCACCCAGCGGTAGGTGCCGTCCGCGCGCAGGAAGCGGTATTCGATGAGGTTGTGCCCCTGCTGGAGCAGGCGCGGGAACTCGGACAGGACGCGGTCCCGGTCGTCGGGATGGAGGCGGTCCAGCCAGAACTCCGGCCCGGCCAGGTAATCGCTCGGCTCATAACCCAGCAGGTCGCGCACGTTCTCGCTGATGAAGGTCGGCGCGTTCCGTCCCCCACCTCGAAGCTGCAGATCATCGAGGGGGAGGCGGTGAGCAGGTAGGTCAGCCTGCCCTGTGTCGTGCGCACCACCTGCTCGGCGCGCTTGATTTCGGTCACGTCCGTGTACACGGCGACGACGCCGCCGTCGTTCGTCTTGCGCTCGTTGACCTGGACCCAGCGGCCATCGACGTGGTGCTGAAGGATCGGGCCACTGGGCTCGCGAAAATGGGACATCCGCTCCGCGAGCCACGCATCGACGGGCGCTCCGTCCGGGCGATCGATGCAGGTCTCGGCTGCGGCGCGGGCGATCGCCGCGAAGGGCGCACCCGGACCGATCACCGCCCCCAGACCGGGATGGAAATCTCGGAAGTGATCGTTGCAGAGGACGAGGCGTTGGTCGGAATCGAACAGCGCGAAGCCCTCCGAACTGCTCTCGATCGCCTCGATCAGCTTCTGCTTGGCAACGCCTGCCGTATCGAGAAACTCCCCGCCGGGGCGCGGCCGCGCCCAGGCCGAGAAGCTGCTCGTGCGGCGATCCGGTCTGGGCTTGCGACATCCGGCGGACCACTCTCTCGGCGGCGTCGCGCCGCTGCCCCGGCCTGCCCCCAGGCCCGACATGCGCCACGCCGGTCGCCCCCTATTGATTATTGGGCACCGTTGCATGGCCCAATTTGGGGATCAAGCGAGATGAACACTACTTTGGAAGAACGGTTCGGACCGGAGCGCACGGATGAGATCTGACTTTACCGGCCCGGGCGTCTGGGCTGCTTGGCCCGATCACTGCCGTGAGCGTCGGGTCGGGCGCCTTGCTACGCGAAGGGGACCTTCGAGACCGCTTTCGGAGCGGGGGCGCGGCGGCCCCACGCAGACGAGGGCGGCGAAAGCCGCGGGTCGGCCATCTAGCCGTTCGTTGCGGGGCGCGACTGGATCACAGGCGCGGCGGCTGCCAGGATCGCGGCGCGGTCGCGGGTCAGCGGTGGGTAGATGCGGCTGCCGTTGATGAGACGCTTGGTGGCCTTCGCCGCAGCGCCATCGGCAACGAGGCGGCCGCGATCCCAGCCCGCAGTGTAGACGGCGCCCCACGCGCCGAGATCAAGCACCGTCACGTAATCCGGAGCCGAGAACCGCAGGCAGAGATCCGGCCGGCCTGCAAGGTCGCAGACCGCGTTGTGGCCCGCGAAGCGGCCCATCGGGCGCGCGTGCTGGCAAGACATGACCGTGCGGTGGCCGGAATCGTCCGCCTCCGCCGTCGCGATATCGCCTGCTGCGAACACGCCGGGGATACCGATGACGCGCATCAGCGCATCCACGGGCAACCGACCGAGGGCATCACATGCGACGCCGAACGCTCCGGCGAGGGGTTCGCGCGCATGCCCGTGGCGCACACAACCGTCAGCGCCGGGATGAAAGTGCCGTCGCCGAGGGTCGCACCCGTCGGGGCAATCGCCGTCAGGCCCGTGTCGCTGATGCATTCCACGCCTGCTGCGGCGAGAGCCTGTCGGATGGCCGGCATTGCCGCGCCGCCCATCGCGGATCCAGCCTCGGCCGAGCGATCGACCAGCACGGTACGGACTTCACCAGACCCGTCGGCTTCGCCGCGCGCAGCAGCGAGGCGAGCAGGCAGTTCGCACGCGATTTCGATGCCGACGAGTCCGCCGCCAACCACGACGGCGGTCCAGCGTCCGCCCTGGTCTAGGCCGACCCCGTCGCGGCCCAGGCCCTCGAGATGACGGGCGAGCCGATGCGCACCGTCGAGGGTGTCGATGTCGAAGGCCAGGTCGATGCCTGACACCGGCGGGCGCGTCAGGACGCTGCCAGCGGCGAGAATCAGCCTGTCGTATTCCAACGTGATGGGGCCGTGCTTGTCCGGGCAATCCACCGAGAGACGGCGATCGACGGCATCGAGGCTGGTCACGGTACCCGCGACGCGGTCGACGTCTACGGGACCGAGGACGTCGTCCAGCGGCACGGCGAGGGGCCTGAGGTCAGCCTCGTAGCATCGCACCCGGATCGCGTGGAACGGCGTTGCGGCGACGAGGGTGATGGCAATCTGCCCGGTCAGACCCAGTTCATCGCGCGCCCGGGCCGCTGCGGCCGCACTCCAGAGGCCGGCAAAGCCGCCGCCCACCACTACGATCCGTTTGACCATCGAGGGCTGCCCCACAGTGTGGACCGGTCCGCCGATCGTAGCAGAGCATCGAGAGCAATCGAAAGGCCTATTATAGGCGGACGAGCGCCTGCTTCGGTGGCATTGATTGTAATCCCGAAGAGGCGCGATCCCGTTATTGAGAACTCGTCTGAGAATGGGCTGCCTTTACCCGGCCATGGCGGCCGACGCCCTCTCCCGACCAACGTCCGGAACGACGAACCTTGTCAGACCGAAGGCCCTCAGAATGCGCCACCCGACGGTAGCCTGTCGCCTCCAGACGGGGCGGCACCCCGCGCCAACTCCAGACGTCGTCCGGCCATCCGTGAAGGAGGTGCACGGGACGGCCGAGCGGTGGGCCGCCGGATCTGCCAGCGATGTTGAGCCCGTCGCGTCCTCACCGTGACCAGTGCTTCTCCTCCCGGTCGTCGCGTGAACCGGGTCGCTCGGCCTCCACGAGCCGCTTGCCGCGCAGCGACGCCGCGACGGCTTGGTCGAGCGACGTCCGCGGCGGGTCGCCGATCAGGGCAATCAAGCGACGGCCGTCGAGGAGCAGTGGATGCGCCCAGAAGGGATGGACCTCCATGACCTCTCGCGGGCACCCGCCGAACGGGGCGAGCGCCCGCATCAGCGTCCAGGGGAAGCGGCGTTCTGAAGGGTCCGACCGCGGCCCCTCAGAAGCGCCGGTGCCAGCCACCATGCCGGAAGCCGGTCCAGCGATGCCCGCCCCGATGCCAGGCGAAACCGCGGTGCCAGGAGCGGTGCCAGCTGTGGCGATAGCCGTAGTGCCAGCGGTAGCCGCCCCAGCGACGATAGCCGAACCGGCGATAGCCGGGCGCATAGACGTAAGGGCGGTAGGCGTAGGGCCGCCAGTTCGGCCGGCACCAGCCGTAGTAGCCGCGGTGGAAGCCGGGGCCGCACCCGTCCCGGGCCTCGGCCGCGGGTACGGCGAGCAGCATGCCCGACGCCAGGGCGAACGGTACGATGAGCTTGCGGATCATGATGGTCTCCGTGGGCGTCCGGCGGTGGCCGGACGCGTTGGGTCACGGGAATGGAGGGTTCAATTCGGCCAGCAGCGGCGACCGTACGGGCCGATGTGAAAGCCGGCCGGGCAGGATGCGCCGCGGACATACCCGCCCCACTGCCCGCCGGTCCGGCAGCCGCCGTACGGGCCTCGGTGGGCGTAAGGCCCGCAGCCTCCGTAGACTTGGATGATCTGGACCCCATCGGATCCGGTGGACACCGCATCCTGAACCAGCGGCATCGACGAGGCCGGGACCGCGAGGGCGGTCAGCAGCGCGGCGGGGGCGAGGATCTTCAGCATCGGGAACCTCCTGCGTCTCGTTTGGACCGGAAGCGGCATCGCGCCGCCCCGTCCCGGGGGCGGATGTGCCGCGCCGGGTTGACTGCAGATTGACCCGCGCGCTGTGCCGGGATGTGACCGCCTCGCGCCCGTTCGTAACGTCGTGTAACCGTCGGTTGCGCGGGATGGACCGGCTTCAGGCGATGGCCGGCAGCGTCACGACGAGACGAGCCCCACCGGTTGGTGCGGCTTCGGCGACGATGGTGCCGCCATGGGCCTCGGCGATCTGCCTGGCGATGGCGAGTCCCAGGCCTGTCCCGCCGGTCCGCCGGTTCCGCGACCGCTCGACCCGGTAGTACGGGCTGAACACCGCCGACCGCTCGGCCTCCGGGATACCGGGCCCGTCATCCTCGATCACGACCTCGCAGGCCGGCCCGGCCCGCCGCACCGCGACGGCAACGGAGGAGCGTCCGAACTTGACCGCATTGCCGATCAGGTTGGCTACCACCCGGCGCAGGGCGACGGCGTCGCCGGCCACGGTCGCGTCCGGTACCTCCTCCCCGGATAGGGTGACGCGTGCCCCCTGCGCGGCATGCTCGGCCACCTCGACCGCCACGATGTCGGCGAGGTCGACCGGGGCGCGGCCGACCTCGGCGGCGGTGCCCCGGGCGAAGCCGAGGGAGGTCTCGATGAGCGCGGTCATCGTGTCGAGATCGTCGATCAGTCGCTCCCGCCGGTCCGGCTCGGCCACGCGCTCGGCCCGCAGGCGCATGCGCGTCAGGTAGGTCTTGAGGTCGTGGGAGATGGCGCCGATCAGCATCGAGCGTTCGCCCATGAGGCCGACGATGCGCTCCTGCATGGCCTGGACGGCCTGGGCGAGGCGCCGGATCTCCGGGGCTCCCTGGTCTGAGCGGGCCGGCACCGCCGCGCGACCGTCGAACCGGGACACCGCCTCGGTGAGCCGGCGCAAGGGGGCGAGCTCGTGCCGCGCGCCGATGGTGACGAGACCGGCGACGGCCACGCCGAGGACGGCCACCCAGAGGCTCAGCGGCTGGCCCAGGAGCCAGGGCATGAGCGAGTGATGCCCCCTGATGGCGGAGATGACGAGCGTCCGACCGCCCGGCAGCCGGTAGGTCGCCAGGGCGAGGCTGCCGATGGACTTTGGTCGCGTGTTGGTCCCGGCATCCGCCGGACGTCGTCCGCGGTAGAGCATGTCCGGCTCGGTGAAGGCCCGGATGCCGTCTGCGGGCTTGCCGGTCAGACGGTGAAGGCGCGCTTCGAGGACCGGCTCGCGGATCAGCGCGGTGTCGTCGGGCGGAACGTCCACGATCTCGGCCCTGAGCGCCTCGCCGTTCACGGCCCGCAGGATGGCCGGCCATTGCGCCGCATCGGCATCGTTCATCAGGGCCATGATGCCGGCGGCTTGGTCGACGCGGGGGAAGCGCGAGCCGTAGGGTGGGCGCTCCTGGCCTCGCTGCCAGCGGTCGATGCCGAAGGTCGCCACGACCAGCAGCGACAGGGCGCCCAGCAGGACCAGCATGATCCGACCTAGCAGGCCAACGCGGGTCATCACGGTTCGGCGGCCTTCACCGGGGCGGCCAGGATGTAGCCGGCGTTGCGTACGGTCTTGATCAGGGCCGCTGCGGAGCTGCCGGCGGCGTCGAGCTTGTGCCGAAGGCGGCTGACCTGCACGTCGATGGTACGATCGAAGGCGTCGGCGGTGCGGCCGCGCGTCCAGTCGAGGAGTTGGTCGCGCGAGAGTACCCGCTGAGGTTTGGTGACAAAGCAGTGCAGCAGATCGTACTCGGCGCTGGTCAGCGGGATCTCGGTGCTCGGCTCGCCGGTGGTCACCGCGCGGCCTGCGAGATCGACGACGAGATCGGCGACGACCAGCCGTTCGGGCGGCGCGTCCGGGGCAGCGGCGGTGCCGTTCGCACGACGGAGGACGGCGCGGATCCGAGCCAGCAGGACGCGTGAGCTGAACGGCTTCGACACGTAGTCGTCAGCCCCCATTTCCAGGCCGACGACGCGGTCGATGTCCTCGTCCTTGGCGGTCAGCATGACGATCGGCGGTCCCGCCGCCTCGCGAAGCCGCCGGCAGATCGAGAGTCCGTCTTCGCCAGGCAGCATCCAATCGAGGACGATGAGGTTCGGCCTCGGCCCCGTCGCGAGGAGGCGGTCGAGGCTGGCGCCGCCGTCGAGGCAGACAACGCGAAAGCCCTCGTCCTCCAAGTAGGCCGCGAGTTGGCTGCGGATGTCGTCGTCGTCCTCGACGATGGCGATGATGGTGCCGTCGGTCATGCCCCAAGGATAGATCGTCGGTACGGGGCGGCAACGCGAAAACAGACGGCGTTACATATCGTTACACGGGGCGGCCCGGTCGTTATATCGGGACATGCGTCGGACGCAGCGGTCGCCCTTGTCGATCCAGCTCCGTCGGCGGGCCGTACGAACGCCGAGGCTCAGAGCTTCACGCCTTCGAGATAGCCGCGGTTCCAGGTGGGGCTCATCAGGATCTCGTTGACGCAGACGGTCGCCGGCAGCCGGGCGACGAACAGGATCGTCTCGGCGAGATCCTCCGCCTGCAGCATCCGGCCCTTGTCGTCGGCCGTGACGGGGACCGGCCGCTTGTCGAGGAGGGGCGTGGCCACCTCGCCGGGGCAGATGCAGCAGGACCGGATGCCGTGCCCGCATTCCTCCTGGTTTAGGCTCTCCGACAGCGCCACCAGCCCGTGCTTGGCGGCGGAATACGCCGGTCCCGTGAGTTTCGAGACGTAGCGACCGGCCCAGGAGGAGACGTGGATGATCAGGCCGCTCCGCTGAGCCCGCATCGTCGGCAGCACGGCCCGCGAAGCGTAGAACGGACCGTTGAGATTGACGCCAACGACAGCGTCGATGCCGGCCGGCGTGATCTCGCTCCAACCGCGCTGCGGCACATTGAGACCCGCCGAATTCACCAGCAGGTCGCAGCGCCCGCAGGCGGCCTGGACGGCATCCCAGGCGCGCTGGACTTCGTCGGCCACGCCCATGTCGGCCGGCGCGACCAAAGCCTCCCCGCCCGCTTGGCGGATGAGGTCCGCGGTCTGTTCAAGGGCGTCCCGCCCCCGGCCTGTGAGCGCGAGCCGCACCCCAGCCTTCGCCAGCGCGAGAGCGGCCGCCTGTCCGATACCGGACCCGGCTCCCGTCACCCAGGCGACCTGTCCCGCGATGTCGCGCATCATGGTGAGCCTGTCCCTACGGCTTGCCGACGAGGGGCAGCCGCCCTCGTTCATCGGTCGGAATGCCTGATCGGCGGGGATCGTCTCCAACACCTTGTAGAGATCCCACTCGCCCTTCGACTCCGACGGCGCCTTCACCTCGAACAGGTACATCGGGTGTATCTTGCGCCCATCCGCCCGGACCATCCCCTTGCCGAACAGCGGATCGTCCGTCGGGTTGGCCTTCATCCAGGCCATCGTCGCCTGCGGGTCCGTCGACTTCGTCGCGGCCACTGCTTTCAGGTAGTGCAGGAGGCCGGCATAAACCCCCGCATGGTTCATCGTCGGCATGCTGTTGCCGTTGCGCGGGTAGAAGCGTTCGGCGAATGCCCGGGTCCCCGGGCTGAGATCCCAGTAGAACGACTCGGTGAGCACCAGACCCTGCGCCGTTTGCAGGCCGATCGCGTGAACGTCGACGGCGTAGATCAGCAGGGCGGCGAGCTTCTGGCCGCCATCGGTCAGCCCGAATTCGTGCGCCTGCTTGACCGCGTTGACCGTATCGCCACCGGCATTGGCCAAGCCCACCACCTTCGCACCGGAGGCCTGCGCCTGCAGCAGGAACGAGGAGAAATCGGTGGCCGGGAACGGTACGCGGGCAGCGCCCAGGATCCGCCCGCCGCCCTTGTCGATGACCGCGGTGGCCTCGTTCTGCAGCGAGAGGCCGAACGCATAGTCGGCGGTGAGGAAGTACCACGAGTCACCCCGCGCTTCAGCATGGCGCCGGCCGTGCCGTGCGCCAGGGCGTAGGTGTCGTAGGTCCACTGGATCGTGTTCGGCGAGCACTGCTTGCCGGTGAGTTCCGTGGTCCCAGCTCCCGAATCGATGAAGACCTTGTTCTTCTCGCGCGTGACCTGGCTCACTGCCAGCGCTACTGACGACGTCGGCACGTCGAGGATCGCGTCGACGCCGTCGCGATCGTACCACTGGCGGGCGACGGCGGCCCCGACATCCGGCTTGTTCTGATGGTCGGCGGAGACGATCTCGACCTGTAGATCCGTGTTCGTCTTGCCGAAATCCTCGATCGCCATCTGCGCGGCCACGACGGAGCCTTTACCGCCCGTATCCGCGTAGACGCCGGACATATCGTTGAGAACGCCGACCTTGACGCGGATCGGCTGGGCGGAAGCCGGACTGATCAAGGTGGCAAAGCTGATCGCCGCCGAGAGGACGCAACACCGGACCAACGCCATGGCAGACCATCCTCCGCGGCAGATTATTGATTGAGGCGAGGAGGGCACGCCGCGCGTCCCAGCGTCAAGCGGTGTTCACAATACGATCCGCCCCGAGCGAAACACAGCGGGATATCAGTACCCTGCTGCCGACCGCGCCCGGAATCACGGCCTGCGGCCATCCTATACCTCCGAGCAGACGCGCCACGGGTGATGGCCCGGTGCGGCCGCCGGTGGTCCGACAGGTCGTACGGTGCCCGATCAAGGGACGTCATGTGACCGGAGGAAGGCCATGACCTCTTTCGCGAACATCTCGGGCTTCTGAAGCTGAGGAACGTGAGCGCAGTCCGGCAGGATCACGAACTTCGAGTCGGGCAGACCGTCGGCGAGTTCGCGCGCCATGGCCGGGGGCGTCGCCTCGTCGTGTTCGCCCACGAGCACGAGAGCCGGCACGCGGATCTCGGAGAGGCGCGGACGCAGATCGAGACTCGCCAGGGCCGCGCAAGCCCCCTGGAAGACGGTCAAATCCGTCCGCAGGAAGGCCGCCCGTCGATCCGCCATCAGAGCCGGATGCGCGGCCTGGAATGCGGGCGCGAACAGACGGCGCATCGCCGTGTCGGCGATCGCCTGCAGTCCCTTCTCGCCGGCCACACCCGCCATGCCGCGGAAGGCCTCGCGACCTGGCTCGGAGAAGCAGGCGCCGCAATCCGCGAAGACGAGGCGGTCGAAGAGGTCCGGGTGGCGCAGGGCGCAGAGCAACAGCACGAAGCCGCCGTAGCCATTGCCGAGCCCAGCCGTCGGATGCCCCCGGTCGCCTCGCGCAAGGCCTCGGCGATCCGGTCGGCAACCGCCTCCAGGCCGCCCAGGACGGGCGCCGAACTGCCGAAACCGGGGAGTTCGGGAACGAAGATCCGGAAATCGCGGCCCAGTACCGGGACAACCAGGTCGAAACTGCTGGCATCGGCGAGCAACGAGTGCAGCAGGACCAGGGGCGGCCCGTCGCCGGACGCGCCGACCGCTACCTGACCTCCAGCGAACATCGCCTGCATTCCAGACCTCCCCAACTGCATCGACCGACGGTTGCATGCCGCTGTCGCATTCGCTGCTTCCGGCGGCAATCCGGTTGACGTGATATTTCACGAATGGCACGATGTGTCGATCAACGAGGCTTTTCGTGCTGCTCCGTGACAACATCTACGCGGCGATCCGCGCCGACATCCTGGCCTGCGTCCTGCGGCCCGGCGCCGAGGTGCGCGAGCAGGAGCTGGCCCAGCGCTACGCCGTGAGCCGCCAGCCGGTGCGCGAGGCGCTGCTGCGCCTGGAGCGGGAGCGGCTGGTGACCGTTCACGCGCGGCAGGGATATCAGATCAACGCAATTTCAGTCGCCGATGCGCGCGATCTGCTGCGTATGCGCCTCGTGCTGGAGCCGGCCTGCGCCGCGGAGGCGGCAGCCGAAGCTTCGGAGTCCGTGCTCGGCGCGCTCGACGATTTCCGCGTCGTCGCCGAAGGCGCCGACTTCATCGCGGAGAATCGCGCCTTCCACATCGCCGTGGCCGAGGCGTCGGGCAACCGGCGCATGGCCGCGACCGTGCGCGATCTGGTCGAACAGGCCGACCGGCTGGTGCGGGTCAGCCTAGATGGCATCCGCGGACGCGATCCGGCGCAGCTAGTGGCCGAGCACGCGGGCATCATCGACGCGCTCCAGCGCCGCGACGGGCGCGGCGCCCGGCGTCTCGTGCGCGAGCACGTGGCCCAGGCCGAGCGTCGCATCCTGACCGCGCTGGAGCGCAGCGCGATCGTCCTCTGAGCGCCGCGACCCGCCTGAACCGGGGCGCTGCAAATGACATACGGGAAGAGACGCCATGAACATGCGCGAGCCGGCTCCGTCGATCGAGACGCGGGGCAACTTCATCGATGGGCGCGAGGTCGAGGCCGGCGACGGCACGCTGATCGACGTGCGCAATCCCGCCACCGGCGCGGTCATCGCGCGGATCCCGAATTCCGGCCCGGCCGACGTCGACCGC
The DNA here is from genome assembly GCA_050632685.1 of Methylobacterium phyllosphaerae. Taxonomy (GTDB): domain Bacteria; phylum Pseudomonadota; class Alphaproteobacteria; order Rhizobiales; family Beijerinckiaceae; genus Methylobacterium; species Methylobacterium phyllosphaerae_A. The sequence continues at coordinate 1,894,289 of JBOEFT010000001.1, read as the reverse complement.
GCGATGCGCTCGGCCCGTGCCGCCTTCGAAGGCAAGGAATGGGGCGGGATGGATGTCCGCGCTCGCGCGCGGCTGGTGAACCGGCTGGCCGACGCCTTCGAGGCCAATCTCGACGCGCTCTATCGCCTGGAGACCACCAACAACGGCCGGCCCGTCAACGAGACCCGGGCTCAGCTGTCGCGCCTGCCGGACTTCTTCCGCTACTTCGCGGGCGTGGCGTTGGCGCGGCGCGACGACGTGATCCCGGTAGAGGGCAACTACCTCAACTACACGCGCCGCACGCCGATCGGCGTCGTGGCCAACTGCACGCCGTTCAACCACCCGCTGATGATCCTATGCAAGTCGCTGGCGGTGGTGCTGGCCACCGGCTGCACCACGGTGGTCAAACCCTCCGAGTACACCCCGCTCACCACGCTGAAGCTCGCGCAGATCTTCACCGAGGCCGGCCTGCCGCCCGGCGTGTTCAACATCGTGCTGGGGCTGGGCGCCTCCACCGGCAAGGCGCTCGCCGAGCACCCCGACATCAACAAGCTTGTGCTCACCGGCGGCACCGAGGCCGGCCGGATCGCCGGCTCGGCCGCCGCCAAGGTCTTCGCCCACCAGACCATGGAACTCGGCGGCAAGACGCCGGTCATGGTGTTCGACGATTTCGATGTCGAGCGCGCGGTGAACTACGCGGCCTTCGGCGCCTTCATCGGCGCCGGCCAGACCTGCGTGTGCGGCAGCCGCCACCTCGTCCAGGCTTCGATCTACGACGAGTTCGTGGAGCGGCTCGCGGCCAAGACGGCCTCCATCCGCCTCGGCGACCCCTTCGACACCGCGACCCAGCTCGGGCCGGTGATCTCCGAGCGCCAGCGCGAGCGGGTGCTGGCTTACGCCGGCTACGGGCGTGACGAGGGCGCCCGCGCGGTTGCGGGCGGCCGGGCCGCGCGGGTGCCGGGCTTCGAGGGCGGCTACTTCGTCGAACCCACCGTCTTCGCGGACGTGCGCTCCGATATGCGCATCTTCCAGGAGGAGGTGTTCGGACCGTTCACGAGCGTCACCCGCTTCGAAGACGAGGCGGACGCCCTTCGGCTGGCTAACGACTCGCCGTTCGGCCTCGCCGCGGCCGTCCGCACGCGGGACGTCGCCCGCGCACACCGGGTGGCCCACGCGGTGAAGGCCGGCATCGTCTGGATCAACGACCACCACCGTCTCGACCCGGCCTCCCCTGGGGCGGTGTTGGCGACAGCGGGCTCGGACGCGAATGCGGCATCGAGAGCTTCAACGACCACTTCGACGTGAAGAGCATCATGCTGGCGACCGGCGACGGTCCCTTCGACTGGTACCGCGACACGGCCGGCCAGCGTCGCCTGAACTGACCGACGACGGCGCTGGAGGGTGAAAGGTCCGCGCCAGACGGACCCCTTCCACGCCGACCCTGATCCCGCGGAAGGAAACGCCCCATGCCAGAATCCGTGAGTCCGGTCGTCAACGCCGGAGGCCGCCTCGACCGTCTGCCGATCGGCCCGTTCCATCGCCGCATCATGTGGCTGATCGGGATCGGGATGTTCTTCGACGGCTTCGACATCTACATCGCCGCCACCGTGCTGGGGGCGACCCTGAAGAGCGGGTTCTCCACCCTCCCGCAGAACGCTTGGTTCGTCTCGGCCACCTTCCTGGGCATGATGGCCGGCTCGTTCCTCACCGGCTTCTTCGGCGACCGCTATGGACGGCGCTTCACCTACCAGGCCAACTTGCTGGTCTTCGGGCTCGCCGCAATCGGCGCGGCCTTCGCGCCGAACATGACGGTGCTGATCATCCTGCGCTTCATCATGGGCGTGGGTCTCGGCGCCGAGAATGTCGTGGGCTACTCGACCATGACCGAGTTCGTCCCGGCGCGCTCGCGCGGGCGCTTCCTCGGCCTCATGGCGGTGTTCGTCGTCACGGGCCTGCCGGCTGCCTCCCTGCTCGGCTATGTCGTGATCCCGGCCTTCGGCTGGCGGGCGATGTTCGCCCTCGGGGGTGTCGGTGCGCTTGCGGTCTGGTACGCGCGCAAGAGTCCGCCGGAATCGCCGCGCTGGCTCGAAGCCGTTGGGCGCCACGCCGAGGCCGAGACGCTGATGCGGTCGATCGAGGCCGAGGCGAGCCGTGGCGCGCCCCTGCCTCCGGCCGTCGCCATGGCTCCCGTCGTGCAGCTCGGTCTCGGGGCGCTGTTCCGGCCGCCGCTCCTGTCCCGCCTGCTGCTGGGCTGCCTGTGCCTCGTGGTGATCAACACCCTGCTCTACGGCTTCGTGACCTGGCTGCCGACCTTCTTCATCCGGCAGGGCCTCTCCGTGGCGACCTCCTTCGGCTACGCGCTGCTGATGGGGCTCGGGGCACCGGTGGGCAGCGCCATCGGCGCCCTGACCGCCGACCGCTGGGGCCGCAAGCCGACGATCATCGGGGCCTCGGCGGCAGCGATCGTCTTCGGCATCCTCTACCCGATGACCCTGGATCCGATCCTGCTGCCGCTGGTGGGCTTTGGCCTGACGGTGCCGATCTACGTCCTCGTGGCGCTGCTGTTCGGGATCTACATTCCCGAGCTGTTCCCGACCGAGATCCGGCTGCGGGCCTCGGGGCTGTGCAACACGGTCGGGCGCGGAGCCACGATCGTGACGCCCTTCCTGGTGATCACCCTGTTCGAGACCTACGGCATCGCGGGCGTGACCGGCCTGATGATCGGGCTGCTCGCCTTGCAGATCGTCGCGGTCGCCCTGTTCGGTGTCGAGCCGCGCAGCCAGAGCCTCGAGAGCCTGGAGGCCGGGATCGTGCCAACAGGCGAGACGACGGCGCGGGATGCCGTCCCCGGCCGGTCGCATGAGCCGATGAGCGCGTCGATCGAGGCCGGCGCCGAGTCTGGGAGCACGCCGGCCAGCCCGCGTTCGCGTCGTGGCGGCGCCTGCGGCGGGCATGCCCTCGCGGGCGCAGGCGGAATGCCGACGCCGGCCGGGTCCGCGAACACCGGGTCGCGTAATCGGCGACAATGAGCGAAGGGAGCAGACAGATGAGGTCACGGGTTGCCGGAGCGACGGGCTTGGCTTTCGCCGCCCTGGTGTCGCTGGCCGGGCTGTCGACGGCGGGCGCGCATGGGCCGGATGCACCGCCCCATCAGCTTTACGCCATCGGCGACCTGCCCCTGGAGAACGGCGAGGCGATCCACGACTTCGCGATCTCGTACGTCACGCACGGGACACTGAACGCCGACAGATCCAACGCGATCCTGATGGTGACCGCGATCAGCGGAAATCACCACCGGATCGACTTTCTGATCGGCCCGGGCAAGGCCCTCGACACCAACAAATACTTCATCGTCGCGACCGACGCGATCGGCAACGGCTTGAGCACCAGCCCGAGTAACAGCGTGCGCCAGCACGGGCCGGCCTTCCCGCATTTCTCGATCCGCGACATGTTGGAAAGCCAGAAGCGGCTGCTCGATCACCTCGGCATCACGCACCTCGTGGCGGTCGCAGGCGCCTCGATGGGCGGCATGCAGGCGCTGCAATGGGGCGTCAGCCATCCCGGCCTGATGGACGCGCTGGTGGCGATCACGCCCATGGCCCGCACGGCCCCCTGGTCGATCGCCGTCAACGAGACGACCCGCAGGGCCTTGATGCTCGATCCGGCGTTCAAGGATGGCGCCTACGGGTCGCAACCGGAGCTGGGCTGGCGCCTGCGTGCCGACATCCTCCAGGTGCTCGCCACCCGCACACCGGATGTGCTGGCCGGCATCGCGCCGCAGGCGCTCGATATCCTGTTCTGGATGCGCGCGCAGGAGGAAGCGGTGCTCAAGACCGGCTTCGATGCCAATGACTGGATCGCCCAGACCTGGGCGTACGACCGTCACAACATCGGCGATACGCCCGGCTACGGCGGCGACCACCGCAAGGCACTCTCCGCGATCAAGGCCCGGACCCTGATCATCACCGGCGGCGATCTCGATCTGTACAACCCCGTCGCGGAGGCGCGCGAGGCGGGCGCCTACATCCCGAACGCGAGCGTGCTGGCCATTCCTTCCGTCCAGGGCCACACCGCCGGCAGCGCCGCCAAGCCGGCCGACGTCGACTTCATGAACGCGGCCGTGCGCCCCTTCCTCGAGAGCGTCACCGCCGGGCGCCCGCGATGAGATCCGCGAGCCTCGGTGCCGACCCGCCCGGCCGGGTCCTTCCCCCGACGCCGGGACGATCGATGGCTTGTAGTTCCATCTCGGCTTCCGCCTTTTGCTCGGCGGCGAGACGGCGGCTTCCGGGCCGCCACGGAGTTTTCCGAAGCGGCTTCGCCAGCTCAGCTACCCCGGGTGCGACGTGGCAGGCTCCGGAGCCGCCGAGCGACTTGTCTGCGCGCCCCTGTGTGCGTGAACGGGTCGGCTGACGCCGTTTGCACCCGCGAGACACGAGCGTTTCGCAGACCAGACCGGATCACTTAGGGCGGCCTTTACATTCTGCCCTATGGCGGTTCTGATGGAACCCCGCGATCGATGGGCTACCAAGAGCCCGCGACGCATAGGCACCGGGAGGGGGACGATGCAGAATGTTGCTTCGTCCGAAGGCCATCGGGGTGAGAGTTCTCCCTCCGAGACCGAGCGGGCGTCGGAAGCCCGTCAACTCTACGCACGCAAACGCGCCGCCGAAGCCGCCAGAGCGCGTTGCTTGGTCCTGGGGCAGGTCGTTCAGGCCGAGATCCTCCCGCAATTGATGCTGCTGCATCGCGGTTTCGTGTCCGCAGAGACCAAACCCGCCTTAAAGCCGGACGTGGAAACGGTCGCCGCCTTCACCGATCTGGCCCTCGCACCGGATGACGCGCCGATCATCGAGGCCTTCACGGCCCTGATGGCGCAGGGCCATCCGTTGGATCGTTTGTTTATCGATCTCCTGGCGCCGGCGGCGGCGCTCCTGGGCCGCATGTGGGACGACGATCTGTGCGATTTCGTCGAAGTGACGACGGGGGTCGCGCGATTGCAGAACCTGATCGCCCGGTTCCGGGTCGACGGCGATGCGGTTCAGCATGATGGGAAACGGCGCCTTTTGCTGATGAGCGCCCCCGGCGAGCAGCACACTTTCGGCGTGCGAATCGTCGAGCAGTTCCTGCGCAGGGCGGGTTGGTTCGTGTCGATCGGTCTCTCATCCAGGCCCGACGAGATCTCCGCTCTGGTCGCGTCCGAATGGTTCGCCGTGGTGGGCCTGACCCTCAGCAACGAGACGCGGCTCGAGCCGCTCGCGCGGGCGATCCGTTCCGTGCGCCAAGCCTCATGCAACAGAGCGATCGGGGTCATGGTCGGCGGCCCGGTGTTCCTGAAGCGTCCGGAACTCGTCGAACAGGTGGGCGCGGACGCCTCGGCGGTCGACGCGGCGACGGCGGTCCTCCTCGCGCAACGCCTGCTCGAATTCGGCGACGACATCGCCGTGCGCGCTTAGCTTCGGCGTCTGCCTCCCGAGACCGAGCCCCCGCTTCATCGCCGGCGGGGTTCAAGGGGGCATTCACCCAGAGACGCGCCGCCGTGTTTCCAGCCCGGGCTGGCGGCGCCGCATCCAAGTCGGCCTTCGCGCCGAACGACTGACCGGCGCGACGAAATCCTGCACCGGTAATCGAATGAAGACGTCGCTCGACCACTGGCTCGCTCGCGGCGCCCCATCGCGCTGGTCCGAGATCAAGGCGGAACGATACGCGGACGACGACCGAAATGTAAAGCAGTCTTGACGTAAAGTCAGATTTACACTCATATCGCGTTTGCAGTGAGCCCGGCTGCCGGTCACAGGATGCCCTGTGACCTCGGCTGTACCGGCGACCCTCTGCGATCTGTTGACGTCCACGGCGCACGGATCGGTCGACGATGTCCAAGACCCGTACCTTCGGCGATCTGGCCCTGCAGCGCGCCGATTGCGACAGGATGGTGATCTTCCTCGGCGCCGGCGCGCTCGCGAGGCTCACGGGTCTCGGCGGGTTCGCCCGAGGCGAACAGCAGAGCGGCGTAATGGGTCTCACATCAGCGAATGACGCTCAAGACCAGCTGGAGGGTGTCCAGACACAATTGGCAGCCTAGACTTTCTTACGGCCTGACATCATGCACGCGCCTTCAGGTTCCGAATCCGGAAGAATTCTAGCGCGAGCCTTCGTGGATGGGGTCGTGGACTCATGCATCCAGAGAGGTATGCCGATTGCGGATCGGCTCAGGAAACTGCAGGCCGACCAGGAACTGATCGTCGACGTCTGCCAGATATCGGGCAATCGTCGCGATATCTATCAGTTGATACTATCCGAGATCGCAGACCGCCTGAAAGCGCCATAAATTGTGAATTATGACTAAGGTCATCCGATTTTATTTGATCGATTGTGAATATACTATCAAAATCAGAGTCATGCGAAGTAGTGACGTTCGCGGAAAGGCGGTCCGGTGTCCGAAATCCAGCGCTCCGTGGCGCTCGGGATGCTGCGTATCGCGACGCCGGCCTGAACCGTATTTCGAATCGCGACACGTATCGCCCTGAAGCCACGTCGAGTGGCTGATCGACGATCGTCCCCCTCGAGGCCCCCTCATCAAGACGTCATGGGACCAATTCGAGCGTCCTGCGTTACTGATCGGTTCGTCATTCAATCAATGGTGTCCCTAAGCCAACCTCCTGGCGGCCGGAGGCCGTCTCCCCACCGTGGAACCTATGCCTGCTGAGCGACCGACGCCTGCCTCCCCTTTCATGCGGGAGATCCTGTCGACCGGCTTGGAAGGATTGGACGACGTCCTTTCCGGGGGGCTCACACGCGGGCGCCTCTACCTGCTGGAAGGCACCCCCGGCACCGGCAAGACGACGCTGGCGCTCCAGTTCCTGCTCGACGGCGCGGCACGCGGGCAGAAGGGCCTCTACATCACGCTGTCCGAGAGCGCCGACGAACTCGGCGCCGCGGCCGCTTCGCATGGCTGGTCCCTCGACGGGATCGAGGTCTACGAACTCGTCAGCGAACTCGGCCTCGACCCGGACAGCGAACAATCGGTTCTGCATCCCTCCGAGGTCGAACTCGGCGAGACGGTGCGGGAGGTCATCGACCGCGTCGACGACCTCAAGCCGGATCGCGTCGTTTTCGACAGCCTGTCGGAGCTGCGTCTGCTCGCGCAGAACCCGCTCCGGTATCGCCGTCAGATCCTCGCCCTGAAGCAGATGTTCGCCGCGCGCAACTGTACGGTCATCCTGCTCGACGACGGCACCGCCGACGTGCAGCTCCACAGCATCGCCCACGGGGTGATCCTGCTGGAGCAGTCGCAGCGGGAATTCGGTGCCCAGCGCCGACGGCTCAACATCCTGAAGATGCGCGGGGTTAAGTTCCGCGGCGGCTATCATGACTTCGTCCTCGATACCGGAGGTATCGTAGTCTTCCCGAGCCTGGTCGCGGCCGAGCACCATGCCGCGTTCGATCCGCGATCCGCATCCACCGGATCGCAGGAACTCGATTCTCTGCTCGGTGGCGGGCTGGTGGCCGGCACCAACACACTGCTTCTCGGCCCGTCCGGCGTCGGCAAGACCACCACGGCCGTTCGATGCATGCTGGCCGATCTGGAGCGCGGCGGACACGCGACGTACTTCCTGTTCGACGAGGGGCAAGCGACCATGCTGACCCGCGCGCGTCGCCTCGGCATGGAGCTGCAGCCTCACCTGGACAGCGGCAACCTGACCATCGTCCAGATCGACCCGGCTGAGCTGTCGCCGGGCGAATTCGCGTGCCGAGTGCGCGAGGCGGTCGAGGAGCGCCGGTCGCGCTTCATCGTCCTCGACAGCCTGAACGCCTACATCCATGCAATGCCGGGCGAGGAATACCTCGTGCTGCAGATGCACGAGCTTCTCAACTACCTGAACCAGCAGGGCGTCATGACGCTTCTGATCCTGGGCCAGCACGGCGTCATCGGCGATGTGAGGTCCGATATCGACCTGAGCTACCTCAGCGATGCGATCCTGCTGTTCCGGTATTTCGAGGCGAAGGGCGAGGTCCGGACCGCGCTGTCCATGGTCAAGAGCCGGGTCAACGCCCACGAGCGGACCATCCGGGAGCTCAGGCTCTCGCCCACCGGCTTGCAGGTCGGCGAGGCTCTGACGGACTTTCAGGGCGTTCTGTCCGGCCTGCCGACTTACGGCGGTGCAGTGGCCATGCTCGAAGGGAGCGCGGCCGGCGCGGGCACCCCGTGATGGCGGGATCGGAGGACGACGAGGATCGTGTCCTCATCCTGGCCCCACGGGGACGCGACGCGGCCGTGATGGCCACGCTGTTGGACAAGGCTGGCACCGCATCCCTGATCTGCGCCGATGTCGCGGCGTGGCTGGACGGCCTGAAGGCGGCCGCGGGCACCTCGATCGTCACCGAGGAAGCCCTCCTCGACGTCGATCCGGCCACGTTCGATGCCTGGGTCGAGGCCCAGCCCCCCTGGTCGGACTTTCCCTTCATCCTGCTCGCCACCCGCCAAGCCGGTCGGCGGACTGGCAGGGCCGCGGCCATGATCGAACGGCTTGGCAACGTCGTCCTGCTGGAACGGCCGATCAACGCGGAGACCCTGGTGAGCGCGGTGGGATCGGCCCTCCGTGTCCGGCGGCGGCAATACCAAGCCCGCGAGCACATCCGGGAACGCGAGGAAGCGCAGGAGCGCCTGCGGGTCGCCAACGAAACCCTCGAACGGCGTGTCGCCGAGCGCACCCGCGAGGTCGAGGCGGCGCGCGAGACCCTGGCATTCGCCCTCGACTCGGCCGGGATGGGATCCTGGGACCTCGACCTCGTCCACGACAGCGCGCGGCGCTCCTCCCGTCACGACGCCATCTTCGGCTACGACGAGCCGCTTCCATCCTGGAGCCAAGCCGATTTCCTGTCCCATGTGGTGCCCGAGGACCGATCAGCGGTCGAGGCGACCTTCGCCCGAGCGATGGAAACCGGCGCGCTCACTCTCGAATGCCGGATCATGCGCCCGGATGGCGCGGTGCGCTGGATCGCGGCCAAGGGCCAAGCCGAGTACCGCCCCGACGGCAAAGCCGTCCGCTTGGCCGGCGTCGTGTCCGACAGGACCGATCAGCGGAACACCGAGGAGGCGTTGCGCCAAGCCCAGAAGATGGAGGCGATCGGCCAGTTGACGGGCGGCGTGGCGCACGATTTCAACAACCTGCTGACGGTCATCGTCGGCGGCCTCGACATGGTCATCCGCAGGCCTGAGAAGACCGAGCGGGTTCTCCGCTTGGCGGAGGCGGCGATGACCGCGGCGCGCCGCGGGGAGCAACTCACCCAGCAGCTCCTGGCCTTCTCGCGGCGACAGATGCTGCGGCCGCAGACGCTCAACCCGAACCGCCTTCTCTTGGACTTCAGGCCTCTGGCGGAACGGGCCGCAGGCGGTGCCATCGAGCTGGTCTTCGACCTCGATCCGGCGCTCGACCCCATCCGGATCGATCCCGCGCAGTTCGAGGCCGCCGTGCTGAACCTCGTGGTCAACGCCCGCGATGCGATGGACGGGGAAGAGCATGGCAATCGCATCGTCGTGCGCAGCCGGAACGTGCATCTCGACACCGCGGCGGTGGCCGACCGGGGCATCGCGCCGGGCGCCTTCGTCGAGGTCTCGATCATGGACCTCGGGAGCGGGATCGCGCCCGAGAACCTGGCACGCGTCTTCGAACCCTTCTTCACGACGAAGGAGGTCGGCAAGGGCACGGGCCTCGGCCTGTCCCAGGTCTACGGATTCACCCGGAGCGCCGGCGGGTTCGTCGGCATCGACTCGACGGTCGGCGTCGGCACGACGTTCCGCATCCTGATCCCGCGCTCGGCAGATCCAGCGGGGGAGGAGACAGGCTCGGGTCGGGAGGGACCGCTTCCGCTGCGCCGCGCCGCCGAGGGAGACACGGTACTCCTCGTCGAGGATGACGAGCAGGTTCTGACCATGGCCGTGGAGAGCCTCGAGGAACTCCACTACCGGGTCATCATCGCCCGGAACGCCGCCGAAGCCCTCGATCATCTGAAGGGGGTGGAACGCATCGACATCCTGTTCTCGGACGTGATGATGCCAGGCGGCATGAACGGCTCGCAACTCGCTGTGGAGGCGCAACAGCTCCGCCCCGGCCTGAAGGTGCTCCTGACCTCCGGCTACGTCGCCGACCTCGACGAAGGCCAAGTCATCGGACGCGGAGAGCTTCCAGTCCTCAACAAGCCCTATCGGCGCGACGAACTCGCCCGTTCGCTCCGTCTCGTCCTTGGCGGCAAAACATCGTAATGTACGTCACAACCCACTCAGAAATCTGATTTTCCGCCGTATTACGATCGCTCGTCGATCCAGAGACAAAGATCCGCGCCCATTATATAACCTTATTGTGTTGATATTTTATCGATCATATTCAGGTCGATTTTGAAATCCGACAGCCCATACCTATCGCATCGCATCAATTCGCACCCGAACCGGCTTGAATTGCCGCTGATTTCCGACATCCGCACGCGTCGAGAGGTCAGACCTGTCACGGCGCCTGCGAAGGCACGCTCGACGCGAGGGGCAAGACGGGTTCAAGCGCAGAGTCGCGCTGGTCTGGCCGAAAGCCGCAGCGGTGTTTCGGCATGCCGATCGGCGCCGGGATGCGCCTTTCCGCAGCCGCTTCAACTCGCAATCAGCTCCCGGATGCGAATGGCCAGGGTGTCGACCGCGAAGGGCTTGGTCAGGATTCCCATGCCGGGATCCAGCCGGCCGTTGCCCAACAAGGCATTCTCGGCGAACCCGGTGATGAACAGGACCTTGAGATCCGGCCGGTTGACCCGCGCGGCATCGGCCAGCTGACGACCGTTCATGCCGCCTGGCAGGCCCACATCCGTCACAAGAAGATCGACGCGCGCATCCGACTGCAACACTTTCAGGCCGCCGCCGCCATCCGCGGCCTCGACCGCCGTGTAGCCGAGATCCTTGAGGACGTCGGCCACCAGCATGCGCACGCTCGGCTCATCATCCACGATCAACACGGTCTCGCCCGCCTCGGCCTTCGCCATAGGGCGCCGCTCAAGCCGGATGCCATCCGCATCCGCCTCGCCGCGATGCTGCGGGAGATGGATGCAAACCGTCGTCCCCGAGCCGACCTCGGAGATAATCCGCACCTGACCGCCCGACTGCTTGGCAAACCCGTAGATCATCGACAGGCCCAGGCCCGTGCCTTCGCCCATCGGCTTGGTCGTGAAGAAGGGATCGAACGCCCTTTCGACGATCTCCGGCGACATGCCGGTCCCGGTATCGGACACGCAGAGCGACAGGTATTGCCCCTCCGGCAGGTCCTGCGCTTCAGACTGGAGGGTGTCGATCCAGCGGTTGCCGGTCTCGATCGTGATCCTGCCGCCGTCGGGCATCGCGTCCCGCGCGTTGATGCACAGGTTCAGGAGGGCATTCTCGAGCTGCGAGGGATCGACCAGAGCGCGCCAGAGGCCGGTGTCACCGACGTACTGGACGTCCACGCTCGGGCCGACCGTGCGCTGGATCAGGTCGAGCATGCCACTCACCAACCTGTTCACGTCGACGGCCTTGGGCGCCAGCGTCTGCCGGCGCGAGAAGGCGAGGAGGCGGTGCGTCAACGCCGCGGCACGTTTCGACGCCCCCTGAGCGACGGCGATGTATTTCGCGACCTCGTTGAGGCGCCCCTGACCGATCCGGGTCTCGATCAGCTCCAGCGAGCCGGAGATTCCTGCGAGCAGATTGTTGAAGTCGTGCGCCAGTCCACCGGTGAGCTGGCCCACCGCCTCCATCTTCTGCGATTGGCGCAGGGCCTCTTCCATGCGCGCGCGGTCCTCGCCCGCCTGCTGCAGGCGGTCGGCGGCGGCCCGCAGGTCGCGGGTCCGTTCTTCCACCCGCGCCTCCAGCGAGGCATTGAGCAGGCGGATCTCGTCCTGCGTGCGGCGTTGCCGGAACGCGGCAAAGGCCAGCAAGGCCGTGGCGAACAGCCCCCCGCCGCAGACGAGCCATATCTCCGGAAACGCCGCCGTGCGTTGGGGGAGACGCGCTCCTCGAAGAGGACGGTCCACGTGCGACCGCCGAGGTCGAGCGTCGCCTCGCGTGTGAGGCGGCCGGCCTTCGCAACCGGGGCGCGTGCCGACCGATGCAGCAGCGTCGCCTCGCTCGGCGTACCGTCATAGACCGCGAAGGCGGCGTCCTCTTCAGCCTCGGCCGCCACGATGCTGCCGAACAGGTCATCGGCCCGGAAGGCGCCGAAGACGAAGCCCAGGAATTGCCGCCGCCGCTCATCGACATCGGGTGGCACGGCACCGCCGGCATAGACCGGAACGGCGACGAGGAAGCCAGCCTGCTTGTCCGCGTCGATCTCCTGAACGAGCTGGATCCGCGCGGACGCGGCCGGCTGGCCCGTGTCGCGTGCGCGCTCGACCATGTTGCGACGGATCGGGTCGGACATCACGTCGTACCCGATCGCTGCCCGGTTGCGCGGGTTCGGGGGCTCGGCGAACAGGACCGGGCTGATCGTCGGGTTGTCCGTCGGCGGACGCACCCGAAAGTCGGCCACACCCAGGGCCTCGGCGCGCACGGCGAAGCGCTCGCGCTCGGAAGCGGGCAGATTTGGCGTGAAGCCGATTCCGAGAAAGCCGGGATATAGGCTCTCCAGATCGAGGCGCCGGACATACGCTCGGAAGTCGGCCAGCGTGACGGCGTCGCCCTTGGCCGCGAACAGGCCGGCGCCCCCGCGGAGAAGGGCAGTGTAGGTGCGGAACTGGTCCTCGATCGTGCGCAGCTCGATCTCGGTGGCGTGCAGAAAGGTCAGGCGGTCCCGCATTTCCGCCGATCGCCAGATCAGGGCCGTGCTCAGCCCCGTCGCGAGCAGGCCAGCGGCCAGGATCGACGGCGGGATCCACCGCGCCGCCCGCACCGGTCGAGAGGTTGTGTGGGCCGGCTCACCGACGCGACTCTGCGAAGGAAAAGATCGATGCAAGGAATGGGTCCGGACGTACGGAGCGGCCGGTCGTGCCCGGGCGAACGCCCTGGCATGCGAGCCCATGATGGCGTCACCGGGGCAATTCCGACCGGGCCGTGCAACAGTCGCCGGCGAACCGGCCGCGTCGGATCATCCGCGCTCCTGGCAGGCCGAGGGCGGCAGAGCCGATCGATGCGCACGGCGGGGGGTTCATCCCATGCCGCGTCCCGGGTCACGGCCGCTCCGATCATGCCTCCGCATTCGCCGTTCGATCCGTGCAGGCCTGAACCTCGGCATTCGGTGCGCGGTGCCGGCCGGGAGACGGATCGTCAGAGCACCTGCGAGAGAAGCGGCGCGTCCGCTCATCCTGCGCGGACGCGAAGAAGGTCGCGGGCGGCCCGTGCTCCACGATCACGCCGCGATCGGTGAAGTAGATGTGGTCGGCCACGTCGCGGGCGAAGTTCATCTCGTGCGTGACGAGCATGCAGGTCATGCCCTCTTCGGCGAGTTCGCGGATCGTGACCAGAACCTCCTTGACCGTCTCGGGGTCCAGGGCGGCGGTGACCTCGTCGAACAGCATCACATCGGGCCGCATCGCCAGCGAACGGGCGATGGCGACGCGCTGCTGCTGGCCGCCCGACAGCTCGCCGGGATAGGCGTCCTCCTTGCCCGCCAGCCGGACCTTCGCGAGCAGCGCCCGGGCTCGGACCTCGACCTCGCGCCGATCCTGCCCGAGGACGTGGACGGGGGCCATCATGACGTTCTGCAGCGCGGTCTTGTGCGGGAACAGGTTGTACTGCTGAAACACCATGCCGACCTTGCGGCGCAGCGCCAGCTTGTCGAGCCGCGGATCGGTAACCTCGATCCCCTCGACCTGAATCGAGCCCGCGGTGACAGGGACCAGCGCGTTCACGCAGCGGATCAGCGTCGACTTCCCGGAACCCGACGGCCCGATGATGCACGACCACCTCGCCCTCGCGCACATCGAAGCTGATCCCCTTCAGAACCTCGAATGTCCCGAAGGACTTGTGCACGTCGACGACGCGGACGATCGGCTGATCGGGTGTCCAGCCGTCGGACGGGGTACCGGCCATCGTCGCAGGCGTCATGCTCTCAACGGGTCTCGAAGCGGCGTTCCAGGGCGGCGGTCAGCCGGTCGATCGGATAGCAGTACAGGAAGAAGCACAGCAGGGCGAAACCGTAGAGCGGCGCGAACAGCTCCGGGCGGCCCTCCGCCGCGTGCACCTGCGCGGTCAGCGTCAGCATCTCGGTCACGCCGACGATCGACGCCTGCACGGTCGCCATCGCGATCAGCGCGTAGACGTTCATCCAGGGCGGGAGCATGCGCTTCAGGCACTGAGGTAGAATGATCCGCCACATCGTCTGGCGTCGGGTGAAGGCCAGGGACTCGGCGGCCTCCCACTGCGTATTCGGGACCGAGCGCACGGCGCCGCGGACGATCTCGGCGACGTTGGCCATGACCGGCAGGCTGAAGCCGAACGTCGCCTTCACCCAATCGGGCAGCGGCACGCGAAATCCGAAGACCGTGACCTGAAACGGCACCAGGAACATCACGAAGAACAGCAGCACCAGCCAGGGCACGTTGCGGAAGAACTGGGTGGCCGACCACGCGATGCCGCGCACCACCCTGCCCTCGGACACCATGGCAAGCCCGAGGCCGATACCCGCGAGGGTGCCGAGTGCCATCGCCATCAGCGAGATGGCGACGTTGAAGGCGAAGCCGGTGAGCAGGAGGGGCGCCCACTTGATGACGACCTCCAGCGGCGAGAGGACGGCGACCCCGCCCTGTGCCCAGGCCGGAAGCGCGACGACCGCGACGCCGCACAGCAGCCAGCCGTGGACGGGCCGAAGGCGCGCGCCCTGCCCTGCCCCGGCGTGAGCGAACGGCAGCAGCACCGGCAGGTCACCCGGCCGTCCGGTCGGGGCCCTGTCGCCGGGACGATCCGGATCGGCTGCGCTCATCGGCCGTAACCGGGGATGCGCAGCGTCCGCTCGACGCGGTGCATGATCCAGACAAGGACGCCGACGAAGACCGCGTAGGTCGCGAGCAGGACGAGCATCATCTCAAGGACGTTCTGCGACTCGGACCAGATCTGCTTGACCGCGTACAAGGTCTCGGGGACCGCGATGGCGTAGGCGAGTGTCGTGGTCTTCAGGAGATTGATCAGGTTGTTGTTCAGCGCCGGCAGGCAGACGCGCAGCGCCAGCGGCAGAACGATGTGGCGGTACGCCTTCAGGCGGGTGTAGCCCAGGGCCTCCGCGGCCTCGATCGTGGTCCGGGGCACGGCCTCGATGCCCGACCGGAAGATCTCGACGTTGAAGGCGCCCGCGAACAGAGACAGCGAGACGATGGCCCATTGCACGTTGCTGAGGAGCGGGGCGCGCAAGCCATCCGCGGTGCGCAGGTCCGGCAGGATCGTGCCGAGGCCGAAATAGAAGAAGAAGATCTGCACGAGCGGCGGCGTGTTGCGAAACACCACCACGAAGCCGTTCACCAGCCCGCGCAGCAGACGCGACGGCCCGCTCTGCATGAGCGCGCCGACCGCCCCGATCACGAGGCTGACCAGGATCGTGCTGATCGCGAGGAGCAGCGTCATCCGGAGACCGGAGACGTAGCGGTCCCAGTCGTACGGATCGTAGAAGACGGTGAAGTTGAAGCCCGTCGTCTCGTAGAGACGCTGGAACCAGGCCTGGACCACCTCGATCATCGCGGCCGGTGGCCTGGCTTCGACGCGCGGACCGTCATCAGTTGGTCGCGTTCTTGTACTTCTCGTGCATCGCCTTCGAGTAAGCGGTCGGCTCGATGCCCCACTTCTTCTCTTCGTCGACGATGAAGCCGGTCTTCATCCAGTCCTTGGTGGCGTTCTCGACCATCGCCTGGAGCGTGGCGTTGCCCTGCGCGACCGCCATCATCCACGGCGCATCGAGGATGCCCTTCAGGGGCAGCGCGTAGCCGGCCTTCCAGTCGTCGTCGAGAAGTTTACCCTGGAGCATGCTCTGGTCGTAGACGTAGCCCAGGCAATTGCCTTGCTTGAGCGCGAAGAGCGGCTTCTCGGAACCGTCGAAGGCGATGATCTCCGCCCCGTAGGTGCGCGCTACGTCCTTGTTGTACCACGCCCCCGAGGTCGCGCAGAGCGGCTTCCCCTTCAGCTGCGCCCAGTCAGTGATGCCGGAGGTCTTGGGCAGCAGCACGTTGACGAAATCCGAATAGTATTGCGGGTCGATGGCCTGCACGACGCGGCGACGCTCCGGCTTGTCGGAGAGCGTGGCGATCAGCAGGTCGACCTTCCCCTGCTGCAGGAACTCGATCCGGTTGGCCGAGACCACCGGCACGAGCTCGAGCTTCACGCCGAGCCGCTTGGCGAGGTCGGCGGCGAGGTCGGGCTCGAGCCCGATGATCGTCCCGCTCGGGTCGCGGAAGCCGAAGGGCTTGTAGTCGGCCTTGACGCCGACGATCAGGGTGCCTCGCTGCTTGATCGCGTCGACGCCGTCGGCGGCCTCGCCCCGGCTGGGTATGGCGAGGGTCGCAAGCGCCGTGAGGGCGGCCAGCGCACCGGCGGCCAGGGTGGTGCGGATGGTGTGTCGCATCGGATCGTTCCTGCGCGGATGAACTGATCTTGGCATGGATTCAAGCAATCCACGAGCCATTCGAGTACCCGTTGTCGACGAGACCCTGATTTGAGGAGCTGAACGCGTGTCCACCGGGCTCATCATGCGAAGCGCCCGAGGGCGAACGGCCTCAGGTCGATCCGACCGGCATCGCCGGCCAGTTCCGCCGCGACGGTTTCCCCGATCCCAGCCGAGTGCTTGAAGCCGTGTCCCGAGCAGGCGGACACCACGAGTACCCGGTCCAGGTCGGGATGCCGGTCGATGATGAAGCCGCGATCGGGGGTCACCGTGTAGACGCAGGCCGCGGCCCGGACGACCTCGGGTGTTGCGCCGGCCAGGCGGTTCGCGACGCGCAGCCGGTACATCGCGTCAGATTCCGACGCGTCGACGACGCGGTTCACCCCGTCTGCGGTGGTGGTCGTGCTGTACTGCTCCGTCGCGACCTTGACCGCGTGCTCTCCCGGCATCGGCGGGAAGCCGTAGAGGTATTCCGTATCGCTCGTCCCGTACATCCAGATGAAGACCGGTGCCGACGGCCCATACGCGGTTTCATCCGCCAGGGCATACCAGTGCAGGAGCTGGCGCCGGACCGTGAGCAGACGGTCGAAGGGGCTGCCGAGCAGCGGTGCCGTCCAGGCGCCGGCGGCAACCACGGCGCGGTCGGCCAGGATCACGCCGTCCGTGGTCTCGATCCGGAGACCGGATCCGTCCTCCCGAAGCCCGAGCACTTCGCAGCCCGTCCGGATCTCGGCCCCGGCCGCAGCCGCTCCGGAGAGCTGCGCGGCGATGCAGCGCTCCGGAAACACGTAACCGCCGCCCGGCTCGTAATACGCCTTCTCGTCACCCACGAGGTTCAGGAATTGCGGGAACCGGCGGGCGACCTCGGCGCCGTCCAGCACCTCGTGGGCGATCCCGGCGCCCTGTGCGGCGCTGATCGAGCGGCCAACGAAATCCGGCTTGCCATGGTGGGAGGAGACGCCGTGGCCGGGTGCCATGACGAGGGCGCCGCAGGCATTCAGCAGGGTCTCTCCCGTCGCGGCCTCCAACTCGCGCCAGATGCGATGCGAGGCGGTGACGAAGGGGACGTAGTCGCGCCCCTCCCCCACGGCCTGCCGGGTGATCCGCGTCTCGCCGTGGCTCGACCCGAGCGCATGGGGCGGGGCGAAGCGATCGAGGCCGATCACCGCGGCCCCGCGCTTCGCCAGCTGATAAAGGGCAGCGCTGCCCATCGCGCCGAGTCCGAGGACGGCGACGTCAACCCGGCGGCTCACGGGCGCAGGTCCTGCACCGCGCCGTGGCGGGGCTCGTCCGCGTCGCGGGAGGGTGGCAGATCGGCGGGTCGAGGCATCCTGGATCGATCTCGGACGTCGCAACGGAAGACATCGAGCATGACGCGTCCGCGGTGTTTCGCTTGACCACAACAGACGGTTTCTTGAACCGATGAGCCGCCAGAGACCCCAGACGCGCGAAGACGACCGCCCGGCGCCGGGCGACACGCTGCAGGAGATCGGCTTCATCCTCGTTCCGGGTTTCGCGCTGATGTCGTTCGCGTCGGCCTGCGAGCCGTTCCGGGCGGCGAACGATCTCGCGGGGCTCCCCCTCTACCGCCTGCGCTATTTCGGCGAGGGCGGGGGCGGGTGGTCGCGTCGTCCGGAACCGAGGTTCCCGTCGAGGATCTGCCCCGCACCCGCGGGCATCTGCATACGGTCTTCGTCTGCGCCGGCGGCGAGCCGACCGGCTGGGACCGGCCCGTCATCCACGCCGGCCTGCGGCGGCTCGCCCGCTTCGGTGTCCGCATCGGCGGCATCTCGGGCGGCCCCTACCTGATGGCCGCCGCGGGCTTGCTGTCTGACCGCGCCTTCACGATCCACTGGGAATATGCGGGTGCCACCGTGGAGGCGTTCCCGGATGCGCGCCTGAAACGGGCGCGGTTCGTCGCCGACGTCGATCGCCCGACCTGCGGCGGCGGGGTCGCGCCCCTCGACATGGCTCACGCGCTGATCGCCGAACGCATGGGGCCGGCCTTCGCGCGCCGCGTCTCCGACTGGTTCCTGCATACGGCGGTCGGGGCCGCGGACGATCCGCAGCGGGCATCCGCGGTCGAACGCTACGGCGTCCACCATCCGGCTCTGCTGGCGGTCATCGAGACGATGGAGAAGACGGTCGAGGCGCCCCTCGGCCGCCAAGCCATGGCACGCCTCGCATCGGTCAGCCCGCGTCACCTCGACCGCCTGTTCCTCGAGAAGCGCGGACTGAGCTTCTCCGCCCAGTACAGGGCCATCCGTCTCGCCCATGGCCGGCGGCTGCTGCGCCAGAGTCCGCTCAGGATCGGTGAGATCGCGACGGCCTGCGGCTTCGCGAGCGCGGCCCATTTCTCACGGTGCTACCGATCGCATTTCCGCTGCAGCCCCTCCTCCGAACGCTCCGGAAGCGGACAGGCGGCGGAAGACGCCGCGTCGGCTCAGGAACACGCCTGAGAGCCCCTGTCGCCAGCTGAGTCTCTGACCGGTCAGCTGCCTCCTGTCGAAGCGGGGAGCGGACGAGACCCTCGCGTACAATCACGCCACCGTCCCCGGCTCGAGGCCTCGCTCGACCGGCCCGGGAGCGCCCGCTCGGGCAGCGCGTGGCAAATGCCGGCGCTGGCCCGCTGTCCGTGCAGCGCGCCGACCTTCTGCCTGCCCGACGAGCCCAGGGAGGGCACCCCGATCCTGCGGACGGGGGTCATCCGCCCCGAGGTCCCGCCCGAACTCGACTGCGACCGCTCGCTGATCGACGGGTTCGTCGGTATGACCGAAGCCCCGCCGGAATCCTTTTCTCCCTGACCAAGCCCGGAGTTCTCCGATGGATGCCGCCCCGATCGACGCGCCCGACCTCGCCGGGATGCTGACCGAGATGACCGTCGCCGACGTCCAGGCCGCCTTCGCCCGGGGCGTGACGGCCGAAGCCCTGACGCGGGCCTTCCTGGCACGGATCGAAGCCTTCAACCCGCGCTACAACGCGATGATCTTCCTGAACCCGCATGCTCTCAACGAGGCGCGGACGATCGACCGGCGCCGGGCCGCGGGCGAGCCCCTGGGACCGCTGGCGGGCGTGCCGGTGGCGATCAAGGACACGATGGACGTCGCCGGCCTGCCCACCACCGCCGGCTGGCACTTCCTCTGCGCCAAGGCGGGGGGCGTCGACCTGATGCCCGCGACGGACGCGCCCGTGGTGGAGCGCATGCGCGCGGCCGGCTGCGTCATTCTCGGCAAGACCAACGTGCCCGTCCTCAGCGCCACGGGCAGCCACGCCAACGACAGCTGGGCAGGCCCGACGCTCAACGCCATGGCGCCGGACCTCCTGCCCGGCGGGTCGAGCGCCGGCACTGCCACTGCCGTCGCCGCCAGCCTCGCGGTGCTGGGGCTCGCCGAGGAAACCGGCGGCTCGATCCAGAATCCCGCCTCGGCGCAGGGTCTCGTCGGCATCAAGCCGACCTTCGCCCTGGTGCCCAATACCGGCGTGGTCCCCCTCGCCGGAAGCACCCGCGACGTGGTCGGACCGATCGCCCGCTGCGTGCGCGACGCCGCGCTGACACTCGATGCTCTGGCGGGCTACACGGCCGCCGACCCGAAGACCGTGGCCGGGATCGGCCGCCGTCCGAAAGGGGCTACGCCGCCGGACTCTCCGGGACGGCCCTGCGGGGCAAGCGCCTCGGCCTCTACGGACAGGGCTGGCGCGATCGCGCCCTGTCCCCCGAGACGACCCGGCTCTACGCCCGGGCGCAGGGCGAGATTGCGGGGCGAGGCGCCACCCTGGTGGCCGATCCGTTCGCCGGCAGCGGCTTCGCCGCGCTCGGTCAGCCCGTCGCGGGTCTCGACCATTACGATGCCCGGGGCATCGAGAGCGTGCCGTTCGACCTTCATCTCTATCTGCAACGGCTCGGCCCGCAGGCCGCGTACCGGTCCTTCGCCGCGTTCGCCGCCGCCACGAAGACGGAGGACCCGTTCGCGCCGGGCGGCGTCCTCGACTGGATGAACCAGGTTCCGGCCTTCGCGCCCTGCCTCGCCGACCCGCTTGCCCCGCCCGACCTGTCGGATTTCCTGGCGGCACGCGAGCGCTACCTGGAGATCTTCACGGACGTGATGGCTGAGCACCGTCTCGACGCCCTGGTCTTCCCGCAGACCCGGGACGCGGTACCGGCCCTGGACGGATCGGAGCCGATCCATGAGACGACCGTGTGCGAGATCAACATCGCCGGCCTTCCGGGCGTGGTCGTCCCGGCCGGCCGCTACGCCTCTGGCTCGCCCTTTTGCCTGATCTTCGTCGGGCCGCTCTGGAGCGAGGCCGGCCTCCTCGCGCTGGCGTACGACTACGAGCAGGCAACCCGCTACCGTCAGGCCCCCGCCCTCTCGGCCTGACGCCCCGCGCCGCAGGCGCGGCGGGATCTATTTCGCCGGAATGGACGGCGCCGGCGGCGCGACGAGGTTCTCCCGGCGCAGGCTGACGCCGCTCGTGCCCTGCGCCAGCATCGCCCGCAGCAGGGTGTCCATCTGATCGGCGGCCGCCTCGACCGCGAGGCCGTCCTGCCGGATGTTCGAGATGCAGTTGCGACGGGAATCGGGCAGGCCCGGCTGCGGACCGAAGGTGATGTAGCAGCCCAGGCTATCGGAGGCCGACAGACCCGGCCGCTCGCCGATCAGCACGACGACGCAGCGCGCCCCGAGGCAAGCGCCGACGGGATCGCCGATCGCCACCCGTCCCTGCCGCGCGACCACGACGGGGGCGAGGCTCCAGCCGGCCCGGCGCACCCGCGTGGCGAGCGCCGCCGCGGCCGGCACGGCGTTGAGGGCGACCGCCGTGGCCGAAAGGCCGTCCGCGATGACGATGGCGACGTCGAAACCCCTTCGCGCCCGTCGAGGGCCGCCGCAGAGTCCGGGTGAAGCGTCCGGCCCCGGTCAGGCCGGCGCAGGTACTCGGCCCGATCGTCCACGTTGGAGCGGACCTCCACGGCGTCGAGCCCGTGGGCACGGAGGCCGTGGCGGATCGCGTCCGTGTCGAGGGGGGCCCAGACCGCTTCACGGGCATGGGCATGGTCGAGGCCGAAGGCGAGCGCCGCCCCGGTCGGCAGACCCGCGCCGTGCGCGCCCAGGGCGATGCGGGCCTGGGTCAAGGCGCGCAGGTCACGCAGCGACGGCGCCCTGTCGCGGGTGGGCTCGGCGGGCTCGCTCATGCCGCCCGCCCGGGCAGGAGCCGGGACGCCGCCGCGAGGGCCTCGGGCAGTTCACCCGCCGCACCCGCGAGCCGGCCCTGCGCGTCCGTGATGCGGACGTCCCGCAGCCACGCCTCGAATTCCGGCGCCGGCGGCCGTCCGAGGGTCTCGCGGGCGAAGACCGCATCGTGGTGGGACAGAGACTGGTAGTTCAGCATCACGTCGTCCGCTCCCGGCACGGTGATGACGAAGTTCACGCCGGCCGCGCAGAGCAGGGTCAGGAGCGCGTCCATATCCTCGCCATCGGCATCGGCATGGTTGGTGTAGCAGACGTCCACCCCCATCGGCAGGCCGAGCAGCTTGCCGCAGAAATGGTCCTCCAGTCCGGCCCGGATTATCTGCTTGCCGTTGTAGAGGTATTCGGGGCCGATGAAGCCGACGACCGTATTGACGAGCAAGGGATCGAATTCCCGCGCCACGGCGTAGGCGCGCGCCTCCATGGTCTGCTGGTCGACGCCCCAATGGGCGTCGGCCGAGAGGGCCGAGCCCTGGCCGGTCTCGAAATACATGACCTGCCCGCCCGCCGGGCATCGGCCCAGCGCCCGCGCCGCCGCGGAGGCTTCGCGCAGGACGGCGAGGTCCACACCGAACCCGGCATTGGCCTTCTGCGAGCCTGCGACCGACTGGAACACCAGGTCCACCGGGGCACCCTGCGCCATCGCCTCGATCGCCACCGTGACGTGGCCGAGGCAGCAATGCTGGGTCGGAACGCCGAGGCGCAGGCGCAGCGTCTCGAGGAGTTCGACGATCCGGATGTAATCCGGCAGCGAATCGGTGGCCGGGTTCACGCCGATCACCGCGTCGCCCGAGCCCATCAGCAGGCCGTCGAGGGCCGAGATCAGAATGCCTTCCGATGAATCGGTCGGATGGTTCGGCTGGTTGCGGGTCGCGAGGCGGCCGGGGAGGCCGATCGTGGAGCGGAAGCGCGTCACCACCGGCCGCTTGGCGGCGATGGCGACGAGGTCCTGCAGCCGGCAGATCTTGGAGACCGCGGCGACCATCTCCGGCGTGAGGCCGGGCGACAGGGCGGCGAGCGCCTGCGCGTCGGCGGCGGGCGAGAGCAGCCACTCGCGGAAGGCGCCGACCGTCAGGGAGGAGACCGGCCCGAAGGCACCCGCATCGTGCCGGCGGGCGATGAGGTCGGAGACCTCGTCCTCCTCCGAGGGGATCAGTTCCTCGGCCAGGAAGGTCCTCAGCGGCAGGTCCGCCAGCGCGATCTGCGCGGCCAGCCGCTCCACCGGCCCCTCCGCGCAGAGGCCGGCGAGCTGATCGCCCGACCGCCTCCGGCGTGGCCTTGGCGAGGAGGCTGCGCAGGTCGGGGAAGGTGAAGCGCGTGCCTTCGATCGTCGACGCATAGGCCATGGCGGGCACTCCCGGCGCGCTGTCGGACGTCAGGTAGCCCGATCGTGCCGGATTTCGAGGCCGCCCGGCATCCCGCGCGACGGCGCCCGCCCCGCGCGGACCTTGCCCGCCCTCAGGCCGGCAGCACGACGACCTTCGTCTTCACCGGGGTCCGGGCATAGAGATGGATCATGTCCTGGCTGAGCAGGCCGACGCAGCCGCTGGTGATGCCCGTGCCGATCGATTCGGCGTCGCTGCTCGCGTAGATCGTGTACAGCGTGTAGGCGCCGTTCTGATAGAGGTGGAGCGTGCGGGCGCCGAGGGGGTTGTCGAGGCCGCCGGGCATGCCGCGGGCGTATTTCGCGGCCTCGGGCTGGCGCCGGATCATCTCCTTGGGCGGGGTCCAGGTCGCCCATTCGGACTTGCGACCAACATAGGCGTCGCCGTTCCACAGGAAGCCCTGGCGGCCGACATTGGCGCCGTAGCGCGTGGCAGCGCCGTCGCCTTCGATACGGTAGACGTAGTAGTTGGCGGGATCGACCACGATCGTGCCGGGCGCCTCCGACGAGGCGTACTGGACGGTCCGCCGGTAGTATTTCGGGTTGACTTTGCTGACGTCGACCGCCGGGATCGGGAACTTCTCGTTCGGCATCGGCCCGTAGGTCTTCGCCGCCTCGGCCATGAGCAGGGTGTCGGTCGTCCCGCACCCGCCGAGCGAGAGGGCGCCGATCCCGAGGGCCGAGCCGGCCAGGAACGACCGGCGGCTGAGAATCCCCGCCTCGCGCCGCGCCTGCTCGTCGAGGCCACCGACCATGCGATCGTCCGTCATCATCGCCCTGGACTTCCCTGTCCTGCAACCCGGCGCGGCCCCGCGACGTGTCTCCGTCGCGCGAACAGCCAAGCTCGAGAATGCCGCGTGCCAGCGCGCGCGGCAAGCTTGTCTTTACAGAGTCGAGAGCGGCCGAAATGCGTCGCAAGTGTGGTGGATCCTCGCGATATCCGGTCTTCGTCGCCGAACATGGGTGCCGGATGCGCCGGGCGTGCCGTGGCGGCCGGAGCGGTCCGAGGCGGTCGGCGGTCTCAGAACTGCACGCCGCGGGTCAGGCTGCCGTCGACCACGAGGTTGGTGCCGGTGATGAAGCTCGCGGCCGGGCTGGCCAGGAAGACGGCCGCGCGGGCCACCTCCGCCGGCCGCGCCATCCGGCCAGTCGGGTTCAGCCGGAGCGCCTCGGCGAACAGCGCCGGGTTCCCCTCCTCGATCTGGTGCCAGACGCCGCCCGCGAAGTAGGTATTGCCCGGCGAGACCGAGTTGGCGCGGATGTTCCGGGGCGCGAGCTGGAAGGCCAGCCCCTGCGCGTAGTGGATCAGCGCCGCCTTGAAGGCCCCGTAGGGACCGGCCGCGAAGTCGATCTCGCGCCCGGAGACGCTAGAGATGACGACGATCGCGCCGGCCTCGGAGCGCTCGAGGTACGGCATCGCCGCCTCGACCGCCGCCACGGTGCCCATCATGTCGACGGCGAAGCCGCTGCGCCACGCCGCCTCGTCGCTGCCGACCGCCAGCGCGCTCACGTTCGGTACCACGATATCGAGGCCGCCGAGTTCCTCCGCGGCCTCGGCGATCCAGCCGCGCAGGGCGGGCGAGTCGGCGACGTCGAGGGCGCGCCCGGTCGCCGCCACGCCCTTTGCGCGCAGGGCGTCGACCTTGGCGGCGACCTCCGCGGCATTGCGGGCGCAGAGGGCGACCGCCGCCCCCTCGTCGGCCAGCAGGTCCACGATCGCCGCGCCGATCCCCTTGGTGCCGCCGGTCACCAGCGCCCGACGGCCTCTGAGCCCGAGATCCATGACATCCTCCTCGGTCGCCGGTCAGGCGTGGGCGATCGCCTTCGTGATCGAGGCGCCGAGCGTGTATTTCGGATCGACCATGTTGCCGAGCCGCACGCGCCCGCACTGCGTGAGCAGCATGTAGGCGTCGATCTCGTCGAAGCCGAAATCGGCCGCGAGCCAGCGGATCAGCTCCCGGTAGGCGATGCGCGCGGCGTCCTCCATCGGCCGGGACGAGCCGATCGTCATGTAGAAGTCTTCGGTCTCGAGCCGCGGCCAGCGGAAGGTCCAGCCCTTGATCAGGTCGATCTGCACCGTCGTGTGGGTGGGGTGCTCCACCGCGACGCCGCAGAGCTCGCCGTCGCCCTGCGCGGCGTGGCAGTCGCCGAGGTAGAGGAGCGCGCCCTTGGCATTCACCGGCAGGTAGATCACCGCGCCGACGCCCACGTCCGGCAGGTCCATGTTGCCGCCGTAATAGTCCGGCTGCAGCGAGGAGATCGCCTCGATCTCCGGCGAGGTGCCGATCGTGCCGATGAACGGTTGGTAGGGCAGCGTGATCCGGTCGTTCCAGCGCACGCCGTTCTCGGCCGTGACCTCGAGCTTGCGCACCCGTTCGGGGAGCGGCGGATTGAGGAGCGCGGTGTCGCCGGTGGCGACAAGGCCGCCGAATTCCGGCATGATCAGCGTCGTGCCGCAGGGCTGCGGGCCGCGCGGCCGGATCGAGCGGATCGCCACCGCGAGGCAGTCGCCCTTCTCGGCGCCGTTGACGTAGATCGGCCCGTTCTGCGGGTTGAGGTAGGGGAAGTTCAGGATCTGCGTCGGGCTGTCGGTCTCGTGGCGGATCTTGCCCTCGAAGGCGTCGTGGGTCTCGACGGTGACGACGGCGCCGGGATCCACGGTCAGCACCGGCTCGGCGAAGGGGCCGTAGACGTAGTGGTAGCGGCCCTGCTCGACCTCGGTGATCGTGTGCTCCCGGCCGGGCTTGCCGCTGGCGACACCCTTGCGGGCCATGATGGACTGGTCGAGCCACTGCATGGTCGTCTCTCCCTTGGTTGTCTGTTGGGTCGTCAGACGGCGAGGTGGCGCCGCACGAGGTCGCGGTCGTCGAGGTCCCTGGCCGTCAGCTCGGCGACGATCCGGCCCTTGTCCATGACGTAGCTGCGCTGGGCCATGGCGCGGATCAGGTCGAGGTTCTGCTCCACGAACACGATCGTCACCCCGGTGCGGCGGTTGAGATCGACCAGGGTGCGGCCGATCTGCTGCACCACCGAGGGCTGGATGCCCTCGGAGGGCTCGTCGAGGAGGATCAGCGCGGGTCCGCCGACGAGGACGCGGCCGATGGCGAGCTGCTGCTGCTGCCCGCCCGAGAGCGTCCCCGCCCGCTGCCCGCGCCGCTCGCGCAGGATCGGGAACGGCCCGAAGGCGCGCTCGTAATCCGGCCGCTCGCCCTTCGGCAGAAGCGACGCGCCGACCGTCAGGTTGTCGGCGACGCTCATGCGCGGGAAGACGTCGCGGCCCTGGGGCACGTAGCCGATGCCGAGGCGGGCGCGCCGGTGTGCGGCGAGCCCCTCGACCGCGGCGCCGCGGAACGCGATGCCGCCCGCGGAGGCGGGCAAGAGCCCGACGAGGCTGCGCATCAGCGTCGACTTGCCGACGCCGTTGCGGCCGATCACCGCCACGATCTCGCCGGGCCGGACCGCGAGGTCGACGCCCTGCAGCACGGGCTTGCCGCCGTAGCCGGCGCGCAGGCCGGTCGTCGCGAGGAGCGGCTCAGGCATCGGCGACGCTCCGCAGCGGCGGCGCGTCCGCCTCCCCGAGATAGATCGCGGCGACCCGCTCGTCCGCGATGATCGCGTCTGTGGTGCCCTGCGCGAAGATGCGCCCGACATGGAGCACGGTCACCCGCTGGGCGATCTGCCGGACGAAGGCCATATCGTGCTCGATGGCCAGCACCGCGACGCCGTCGCGGTTGAGCGCCTGCACCATCTCGCCGGTGGCGAAGGTCTCGTCCGGCGACATCCCGGCGGTGGGCTCGTCGAGGAGCAGCAGGCGCGGCTTGAGGCTGATCGCCATGCCGATCTCCAGCCACTGCTTCTGCCCGTGGCTGAGGTTGCCGGCGCGGTCGGAGGCCGCCCCGCTGAGGTTGAGGAAGGCGAGCAGCCGGCAAATCTCGGCGCCGAGCGAGGCGCCCTCCAGGTGGTGCTGCAGGGCGATCTCCAGGTTGTGCGCCACCGACAGGCTCGGGAAGATGCCGGGCACCTGGAACTTGACGCTCATCCCCCGGCGGATCCGCGCGAAGGGCTTTAGCGCGGTGATGTCCTCGCCTGCGTAGAGGATCTGCCCCTGCTCCGGCGTGTAGTCCCCGAGAAGCAGGCGGAAGAACGTGCTCTTGCCGGCGCCGTTCGGCCCGATCAGGCAGTGGATCTCCCCCGCCGCGAGGGCGAAGTTGACGTCGTTGGTGACGTGCAGCCCGCCGAAATGCTTGCTCAGATCGCGGGTCTCGAGGAGCGGGGTCATCGGCCCGCCTCCCGGCGGCGCAGGCGGCCGAGCCCGCGCAGGGCCGCCACAACGAGGCCGTCGGGCGCCGCCAGCACCACCACGACGAGGAGCAGGCCCATCACCACGAGAGCGTACTGGCTGCCGTAGATCGTCAGCGCCTGGAAGCCGCCGAGTACCACGAGGGTGCCGATGAGCGTGGCCGTCAGGTCGCCGCGGCCGCCGACCGCGACCCAGATCACCGGCAGCGCGGCGGCGGTGAGCCCCATGCTGGAGGGCGTGATGTACTGGCCCCAGGCGGTGTAGAGGGTGCCGCTCAGCCCCGCGAGGGCCGAACCGATCACGAAGGCGGCGAGTTGGTAGCGCCGCACGTCATAGCCCAGCATCTCGGCCCGTTCCGGGTTCTCGCGGATCGCCACCAGCACGTTGCCGAACCGGGCGTTCACCAAAATGCGCAGCGCGAGGTAGACGATGATCAGGAGGCCCAGGAGCCCGTAGTAGAGGGCGACATCGGGAAGCAGCACGACGTCGCCGTCGAACCACGGCACGGTCAGGGGCGGCATGCCACTCATGCCGTTGTAGCCGTTGAGCCGCGCCGCGCCGATCTTCCATTCCGGGCCGGCGGTCTGCGCCATGAAGCGCTCGAGGGCGAGCGTCACCGACAGGGTGATGATGCCGAGGAAGACCCCGCCGATCCGGCCGAAGAATAGGAAGTAGCCGAGGAGCGCCGCCATCACAGCCGAAAGCGCCACCGCCAGTACCAGGGCCGCCAGGGTGAAGCCGTAGGCGGCGCCGACATTGAGGGTGAGCACGCCGTAGGTGTAGCCCGACAGGCCGAAGAAGGCGGTCTGGCCGAAGCTGAGCGCGCCGCCGTAGCCCCAGATCAGGCACAGGCCGAGCGCCATGAACACCCAGCAGAAGAAGTATGCCGTGTTGCCGACCGTGTAGCCGTCCGCGAACCACGGGTAGGCCACCGCGGCGGCCGCCGCGAGCGCGAAGGCGGTCCAGAAGGCAGGGCCGCGCCCCAGGGTCTGCGGGCCCTCGAGGCGCCGGAGGAGGGTCAACGCCGGAATCATCGCCATGGCCTCAGGCCCGCTCGCGCAGGATCAGGCCCGAGATGCCCCGCGGCAGCACCCGGATCACCAGGATCACCGCGAGGAGGAGGCCGATCTGCCCGAAGAGCTGGCCCTGCCACGTCGTGAGCAGCGCCCGCACCGTGCCGAGCACGAGGGCCGCGGGCGCCGTGCCGAGGAAGATATCGGCGCCGCCGACCACCACGGTGACGAAGGCCTCCATGATGAAGGTCGTCCCCATGGTCGGCACGATCGTCATGGTCGGCGCGTAGAGCCCGCCCGCGAGACCCGCCAGCGCCGCCCCGAGGCCGAAGGTCAGGGCGTAGACGGTGCGCGTGTCGACCCCGAGGGCCTCGGCCATGTGCGGCACCTGGATGGTGGCCCGCGCGAGGGTGCCGAAGCGGGTGGCGTTGAAGGCGAGGTAGAGCCCTGCCAGCACCGCGATTGCGGCGAGCATCAGCACCACGCGGTAGGTCGAGTAGGAGTAGCCGCCGACCGTGAAGCTGCCGAGCGGCGTGCCGATCCCCGGCATGCTGGAGCCCAGCAGGATCAGCGTGCCCTGCGTCGCTGCGAGGCTGATGCCCCAGGTCGCCACGATCGTGTCCAGGGGCCGCCCGTAGAGGTGGCGGATGACGAGGCGCTCCATCACCATGCCGACGGCCCCGGCGACGAGCGCGCCGGCCAGGATGCCCAGCGGCAGCGGCAGCCCGGCCCGCGTGGTCGCCGCCGTGACGTAGGCGCCGCACATGATCAGCTCGCCGTGCGCGAGGTTGATGACGCCCATCATGCCGAATACCACCGCGAGGCCGCAGGCGGAGAGCACCAGGAAGGTGAACGCATCCCCGATCTGGTAGAGGAACGTGAAGGCGTGGCTGAGGAGATCCATCCAGAAGCCCGATTCTGACGGAGGGGGCCGGGGCGCGCGAGCCCCGGCGGTGTCGCGTGCCTCAGGGCTTGGGCGGGTTGCTCGGCGTGTACTGCGCCATCGGATCCTTCTGGGTCAGGTCGCAGCCGGCCTTCCCGAGCCAGTAGGGCTGGATGTTCTCCCAGGTCTTCGGGAAGGAGATCGCGTGCTTCTCGTCGACCTTGGCGAGGTAGATCGTGTGGGAGACGTGCTGGCTCTTCGGGTCGATGCAGACCTTGCCCTCCGGCGCGTCCACGCAGACGTCGCCCGCCGCGATGACCTTGCGCAGGTCGGCGCGCTTGGTCGAGCCGTTCGCCCGCTCGACCATCTGCTTGTAGAGGTAGACCGCGAGGTAGGAGTTCTCGGCCTCCTGGTTCACGTACGGCTCGTTCGGGAACTTCGCCTTCCACTTGGCGAGGAAGGCCTTGCTCGACGGGCTGTCGACTTCCTCGATGTAGTTTGTGGTCACGTACATGTTGGCGAGGCTCGGGGGCTGGAAGCGCTTGTGCTCGTAGCCCTGGCCGACATTCACCGAGGAGCCCATCGGCACCTTCAGGTTCGCGGCCGCCGCCTGCTCGTAGTAGGAAGCCTGCGCGGTCCCGACGAGCAGTGTCATCAGGATGTCGGGCTTGGCCTTCTGGATGTTCTGGATCGTCTGCGAGAACTGCGACACGCCGAGGGGGATGAACTCCTCGCCGACCATCTCGCCGCCGTTCTCCTTGACGATGTTGCGGACCCACTCGGCCGAGATCTGACCGAAATTGTAGTCGGCCGCGATCGTGTAGACCCGCTTGCCGAACTTCTCCATCATCCACGGGATCAGCGTCGAGAACTGCTGCTCGGGCACCGCGCCGGTGACGACCATGTGGCCGTCGCAGACGCCGCCCTCGTACTGGTTGTTGTAGAAGGCGAAGCCGTCGAGCTGGTCGACGATCGGCCGGTAGGCCTCGCGGGACGCGCTGGAGAAGCCCGCGAAGACGGCGTTGACCTTGTCGCGCTGGAGCACCCGGCGCATGAATTCCTGGTAGCGGGTGTTGTCGGACTGCGTGTCGTAGATCACGAGTTCCAGCTTGCGTCCGGCAATGCCGCCGGCGGCGTTGATCTCGTCCGTCGCGAGCTGGATGCCGTGGACCTTGCCGATCGTGGCGATCGCGAAGTCACCGGACTGATCCTCGAGGACGCCGAGCTTGATCGGGTCGGCGGCCCGGGCCGCCGGTGCGGCCAGGGACGCGCTCGTGAGCAGAGCGGCCGCGAGGGCGGACAAACGTGGTCCGCGGGAGAGTGTCGGCATCGGGGCGTCCTCGTCTTCGGGTGTTGCGGGGAACTTCAGGACCGGGCGAGGCGCGCGGGCGCGACGGGCGCCGCGACCGGCGGACGCGCCTGCACCAGCGCCTCGCAATAGGTTTCGAGGGGCTGGCGGGCGCGCATCGCGTCGCGGCGCAGTGCCCCGTAGGCCGCGTCGTCGTCGAGGCCGTGCTCGTGCATCACCCGCAGGATCGCCTTGACGACATGCCGGCGGCCGCGGCGCCGCTCCTCGTGGCGGGCGAGGCGCTCCTCCAGCAAGCGTCGCCGGTTGTGCTCGTTCACGGCGAGGAACAGGGCGGCATAGACCGAGGCCCCGTGGATCGGCTTGCGCAGCAGCCCGGTGGCGCCGAGCTGGAGCAGGCCCTTGAGACGGCTCGGGGCCTCCACGCCCACGAGGCCGACCACGGGGACCGGCGGCAGGTCGGAGACGGCGCTCCCCGCGATGCCCGGCAGCGGCAGGTCGCCGTCCACGATGACGATGTGATGTTCGGGATTGAGGATCGCGAAATTGAGCCAGGGCGCGTCACCGGCCGGAAGGACCGAGGCCACGGTGAGCCCGAGCTTCATCAGCGTGCCGGCCAGAACCTCGGTGGCGGTGGTGGGCGGCGCGATCAGCAGGGCGTGCGCGCCGCTGAAATTCTGGATCAGGCGGGGATTGGTCATGGCACCACCCGCAGGCGCGGGCGCCGGCTCACCGGCACCACGCGCGGGTCGCTGCGCACCAGGTAGGGGTCGGGCGCCACGGGCTCTGAGGCCTGCGCCACAATGGTGAAGCGGGCGGCCGCCGTCGAGAAGTCCGATCCGCGGCGTCAGGCAGGCATGCAGGGTCGTCTCGTCGAGACGCACCCGCCCTTGCGGCGCCTCGAAGTCGCCCGCGCAGGCGGCCCGGCGCACCGCTGTAGCATCATCAGTCCCGGCCCGTGCCAGCGCCCGCGCCAGCAGATGGACCGCGAGATACGAGGATTCGGTGTCGGCCGACGCGGTCCGGACCTTCCGGAAAGCGCGCCGCATAGGCCGCCGTGAAGGCGCGGTTGCGGGGCGTGTCGATGGACGTGAAGTAGACGCTCGAGGACAGGTGGCCATCGACCGCCTCCGGCCCGAGGGCCTCCAGCTCCGGCTCGGCGAGGCTGCAGCTGGCGACCGGCATCGTCTGCGGCTGGTCGATGCCGCGCGCGCGGCAGGCGCTGCGAAAATCGCGGAAGAACCGGTACGCCGAGGTTCCGATCAGGGTGTTGAACACGAAGTCCGGCTGCGCGGCCAGGATCGCCTCGATCACTTGGTCGAAGGCGGTCTCGCCCACCGCGAAGTAGCGCTCGCCCGCGACCCGGCCTCCCGCGATCGCCAGGGTCTCGCGCAGGATCCGGTTGTTCTCCCACGCCCAGATGTAGTTGGCCCCGACGCAGAACGCCGTCTTGCCGCCCTGGGCGAGCAGGTGCTGCACCAGTGGCACGATGTGCTGATTCGGTGCCGCCCCCGTATAAATCACGTTCGCGGAGGTCTCGAAGCCCTCGTAATGCGACGGATACCAGAGCAGAGCTTCCCGCTTCTCGAAGATCGGGATGATCTCCTTGCGGCTCGACGACGTGTAGCAGCCCACCACGTGCCGGATCCCCGCGCCGAGGAGCCGTTCGGCGCCGGCGACGTAGCCGGCGAGATCGCCCCGCGGATCGACGAACACCGGTTCGAGGACGACGTCGCCTTGCGCATTCACCTCCTCGACGGCCAGGGTGGCGCCGTTCAGCATCGCCCGCCCGAGAAGGCCATAGGGACCGTCCGCGGAGAACAGGATGCCGATCCGGTGATGGCTGTGGCCCATGCAATCCTTCAGAACGCAAAAAGCCCGCCAGTGCTTGAGCACTGCGGGCGGCATCGCCAGGACAGATCGAGATAGATTGGCGCGAAACTGGGCAGCTTTGCCCCGCGCCTAAAGACAAGGCTCTTCGGTTATGGCGCCGGTGTCAAGCCCGGGCCGAAGCTTTCGGAAGTCGTGTCCGGCGCGGTCCTCGACCGGGGGCGGTCGAACGACGGCACGGACCGCATGCGCGCCGCGGCTGCGGCCGGCTCAGCTGCCGCGGTAGGTGGTGTAGCTCCCCGGGGCGATCAGCAGCGGGACGTGATATCGCCCATCCGGATCGGAGACTCCGAACCGGACCGGTACGACATCGAGGAACGGCGGCTCACCGGTCACGCCCGCCCCGGCGAAATAGGCACCGACCTGGAAGGTCAGCTCGTAGATGCCGACCGCCAGGGCCGTGCCCTCGACCAGCGGGCGATCGGTGCGCCCGTCGGCATTGGTGACAGCCGAGGCGACAAGCTCCGCCGTCCCGTCGGGAGCCAGACGCTTCAGCGCGACGGGGACGCCCGCCGCCGGCCTGCCCGAGGCGGTGTCCAACACGTGGGTCGAGAGATGGCCCATTGCGAAGCTCCTTGCGGGGGTGGTGCAACATCGCGTCCGGCGGCCGCAGCGGATGCGAGACGAGCATGCAAAAACCCGCCCGCGCAACCCGAATGGGTCTGCCCAGTCCCCACGGAGCGGACGATCCTCCACAGTCAGCCGGCCGCCGGATGCTCCGCCGGCACCGTCGCTCGCACCGCGTCCAGCCAAGCTGAGACATTCGCGTTGGGCCAATCGGCCTTCGCCGAGGACGGTGGTCCAGGCCGGACAACCCTGTGCGGATCGGTCCGAAGACTAACCGACAGAGCGATCGTACTCCATCAAATCTATTTGCAAAAAGTCATTTATTAGATCATTGTCGATTGTCTAAATTATTGTCAGCTATGAGTGATCGATGAGTAGGTCGTTCGTGCTCGTTGCATCTGCGATCGCCGTCGCGATCGCGACTCCGGCTTCATCCCGCTCCAAGGCGGCGGCTTACCTGATCCAGCAGGAAATCGCGGAGGGCTGCGAAAGTCATCACGGCACGATGGACGATTCCGGAGCCATAGAACGCGACCTCGATGGCGACGGCTTACCGGACCTCATCATCGCACACGATGGCATCCGCTGCTCGGGATCGTCCACGCGCAGCCAGAACTGCGGCATGCAGATCTGCGCGGTGACGTTCTACGTGCGGCGGGGTCAGCTCCTGCAAAATGTCCACACCATGCTCGGCGCCGGCATCCACGTCGGCCCGGAACGGATCCCTAAGGTGCACATGTTTGCCCATGGCGGCAGCCGCGGCTTCGTCCGTTGGAACGGTCACAACTTCCAGTAACGCGGCCGGGACACGGTTCGGAGAGATCGGCATCAGACCCGCATTATTCCGTAAATCGGAATTTTGTACTGTCCAGAACACTCATTCTGCCAGAAGCGCAGTCGCGGCATCCTATTCCAACGGCTCGGGACTAACCCCGACCCTGACGGAGGCCCGCACCCATGAAACTCTATCACCATCCTCTCTCAGGCCATGCCCACCGCGCGCGCCTGGGCCTGGCGCTGATCGGTGTTCCTCACGAGTTGATCGAGGTCGATCTGAAGGCCGGCGCGCACAAGACGCCGGGCTTCCTCGCGCTGAATCCGTTCGGCCAGGTTCCGGTGCTGGATGACGACGGCACGATCGTGTCCGATTCCAACGCGATCCTCGTCTACGTCGCGAAGCGCCTCGGACGCTCCGATTGGCTGCCCGAGGATCCGCGGGGTGCGGCTGCGGTTCAGCGCTGGCTGTCAGTCGCCGCCGGTGAGATCGCCTACGGTCCGGCCGCGGCGCGGCTGATCACGGTCTTCGGGGCCGGATTCCGTCCCGAGGAGGTTATCGCCCGGGCACATACGGTGCTCGCGCGGCTCGAGAAACACCTCGCCGACCGGGACTGGCTGGCGGCCGAGCGGCCAACCATCGCGGACGTGGCGGTCTACAGCTATGTGGCCCGCGCCCCGGAGGGCAATGTGGACCTGTCCGGCTACCCGAACGTCCTGGCGTTCCTGCGCCGGACCGAAGGGCTGCCGGGCTTCGTCCCCTTTGCCGAAACCCCGGCCGGCCTCACGGCGGCGGCGTGACCGACGGGTCCGGGCGCGCCCGCGCACCGGACTGGACAGGAGCGGAGGGCGTGGACATGAACGACGGTCGGACCCTGCCGAAGCTGCCGACCTGGCATGCCGGCGAAATCTCCATCCAGGAGACGGTTGGCGTCGCCGGCCGGATGGAGGCGATCGGCAGGCAGGTGGTGCGGGACCATATGCCCGACCAGCATCGCGCCTTCTACGCGCAGATCCCCTTCGTCGTGCTCGGAACCGTCGACCGGCACGGAGACGCATGGGCCACGCTCCTAGCCGGCGGACCCGGTTTCGTCAGCGCGCCGACACCCACCGCCCTGGACATCGATGCGCGGCCCGACCCCGGTGACCCCGCGGCCGAGGGGATGCGCGACGGGGAGGCCGTCGGTCTCCTCGGAATCGAACTGCACACCCGCAGGCGCAACCGGGTAAACGGGATCGTGCGGTCGTCTGCGGGCGGGGCGCTGCGCGTCGAGGTCGACCAGAGCTTCGGGAACTGCCCCAATACATCCAGCTCCGCGACATGATCTTCGCCAGGGATCCCCGCTCGCCGGGCGCGGCCCCGGTCGAGGAGATCGCGGACCTCGACGGCGCTGCGCGCACAATGATCGCGGCCGCTGACACGTTCTTCGTGGCGTCCTACACCGAGCGGGAAGGTCGCCGTCAGGTCGACGTCTCGCATCGCGGCGGCAAGGCGGGCTTCGTACGCGTCGCCGCGGACGGCACGCTGACCATCCCCGATTTCGCCGGCAACCTGTTCTTCGCCACCCTCGGCAACATCATCCTGAACGGGAAGGCCGGACTGGTCTTCACCGATTTCGAGACCGGCGATCTCCTCCACCTGACCGGCGAGGCCGCGGTTACCCTGGATTCGCCCGAGATCGCCGCGTTCCAGGGCGCCGAACGGCTCTGGACCTTCCGGCCACACCGGGTCGTGCGCAGACGCGGCGCCCTCCCGCTGCGCTGGTCGTTCCGGGCCGATGGCTGGTCACCCAACACGCTGATGACCGGCGACTGGGCGCAGGCCGACGATCGTGTGCGGGCGGCCGACCGCGCGGCGCGCTGGCGGCCGTTCCGGGTGACGCGGATCGTCGAGGAGAGCCGGGCCGTCCGGTCCTTCCATCTGGCGCCGGCCGATGGCGCCGGCCGGATTGCGCACCAAGCAGGCCAGCATCTTCCGATCCGGGTGACGCTTCCGGGCGCGAAGGCGGCAGTCATCCGGACCTACACACTCTCGGTCGCGCCCTCCGACCCGACCTATCGCATCAGCGTGAAGCGCGAAGGGGCCGTCTCGTGCCATCTCCACGACGACGTCCGGGTGGGCGACCTCATCGAGGCGCGCGCACCGGACGGACGCTTCACCCTCGATGCCCATGAGCCGCGCCCGGCGGTGCTGCTGGGCGGCGGAATCGGGATCACACCGCTCCTCGCGATGCTCCGACACGTCGTGTACGAGGGTCTGCGCACCCGCAAGTTCCGACCGACAACGCTGGTCTACGCCGCCCGCTCGAAGGCCGACCGCCCGTTCGACGCGGAGCTGTCCGAACTGGCCGCGGCCGCGCAGGGTGCCGTCAGGATCGTGCGCGTTCTGAGCGACGTCTCCGACGCCCGGGCCGGCCACGATTACGAGGCCGCGGGCCGGATCGACATGGCCCTGCTGACACGCGTTCTGGCCTTCGCCGATTACGATTTCTACCTATGCGGGCCGTCATCCTTCACACAGGCGCTCTACGACGGGCTACGCGGCACCAACGTGCCGGATGACCGGATCCACGCGGAGGCGTTCGGTCCCTCGGCGCTGGTCCGGACGGGCGGATCGGCGGTCTCCGCCCCACACCGCCCGCCGGCCGCGGCCGAGCCGGTGCCCGTGGCCTTCCTCGAAACCGGGAAGGAGGCGCGCTGGATACCGGGATCGGGAAGCCTCCTCGATCTCGCCGGATCCCGGGGTCTCGCGCCCGCGTTCAGTTGCCGCGAGGGGACCTGCGGGACCTGTCGCACCACGCTGCTCGCCGGCTCGGTGACTTATCTCAAGGAACCGAGCGCCGCCGTGGCGCAGGACGAAGTGCTGATCTGCTCGGCGGTGCCGGCCGACGGGACAGAGCGGATTCAGCTCGCCCTGTGACCCGCGTCGCAGCCCGCACGATCCGCCCTCCCCGGACTTCGCCGTCCGGGGCGGTGCGCTACGCCTATGAAGCCACGACGGCAGCGGGCACGGGTTTCGGACCTGCGGGACCGAGAACGGGAAATTCGCCGAGGACGGGCTGACGCGCTATCGGCACAGCCGCATCGACGCATTGCCCGTCGCGGCATCCGACCGCAAACTCCTGTGGCCCCTCGGGTGCCGGCCGGACGACCAACCGGATCTCAGCCCTTTCGGCGTCAGATGGCACCTGGTCCGAGGGGGCGAGCAGGCCCCCTTGGGTCTCAGGGGCGCGGCCGGTGCGCGACGGCGAGGAGCGTGATCATGGATCGTTGGCAGGCGATGCGGGTCTTCGCCAGGGTCGCCGAAACGGCGAGTTTCGCCGAGACGGCCCGCCTGCTGCACATGAGCCCGCCGGCCGTGACGCGCGCCGTGGCCGCCCTCGAGGAGGCCATCGGCGCCCGGCTCCTGATCCGCACGACGCGTTCCGTGAAGCTCACGGAAGCGGGTGGCCGCTACCACGCGGATTGCCGTCGCATCCTGGCCGACATTGCCGAGGCGGAATCGGCGGCGGCCGGCTCCAACGCGACGCCGTCGGGGACGCTCGCGGTCACGGCGTCGGTCCTGTTCGGCAAGATGCACGTGCTCCCGATCGTGACCGATTACCTCGACATCCACCCGACGATGTCGGCGCGGATCCTGTTCGTCGACCGGCCGGTGAACATCGTCGAGGAAGGCATCGACGTGGCGATCCGGATCGGCCACCTGACCGATTCCGGCGTCACGGCCGCCCGCGTCGGCTCCGTGCGCCACGTCATCTGCGGCGCGCCGGCCTATTTCGCGCGGCACGGCGTTCCGACGACGCCGGCCGACCTCAAGCGGCACCGGATCGCGATCTCGACCGGCGCCTGGGCCTCGCCGGAATGGCGGTTCGGGGGCGGCGAGCGCGTCGTCGTCCACCCGGCCCTGGAGGGCAACACCAACGAGGTTTCCATCGGCGCCGCCCGGTCGGGCTGGGGGCTTGAGCGGGTGCTGCATTATCAGATCGGCCCCGATGTGGAGGACGGGAGGCTCCAGATCGTGCTTTCCGAGTACGAGGAGGCGCCCATTCCGGTCCACGTGCTCTATCCCGAAGGTCGGCACGCGCCCGCGAAGGTGCGCACCTTCGTCGACCTGGCGGTGTCCCGCCTGCGTGCCAATCGGACGCTGAACTGAGACCCTGCCGGATGCGCCGGATCACGTGTGGGGCGGAGCGCCGCCCTTTCCCTTCGGGCCGTAGGCGATCCGGAACGCGGTCGGGAACGGCGTGCCCCCATCCTCGACTGGCCCCTCCGCCCGCAGCCCGTCGCGGAGCAGGATGCGGCGCAGGATCTCGGGGATCATGGCCCCCGCCACGTATCGGCCGAGGCACGCGTGATGCCCGAGGCCGAAATGCAGATAGGCGTGATCCGGCCGGGTCGGATCGAACCGCTCCGGATCCGGGACCCAGTCGTCATCGAACATCGCGGACAGGCTGAGCGGCAGTACCACCCGGCCCTTCGCGAACGTGGCCGCATCGGCGGTGCCGCGCCCCAGCACGTGGTCGGTCTCGACCTGGCGGAACATGAAGGCCACGATCGGCGCGAAGCGCAGCGCCTCCCAGACATACCCGTCGAAGGCTGCCGAACCGGCCGCCGCGGCCGCGCGCGCCGCCTCCAGCACGGCGGGCCGCCGCAGGAGTTCGGCGAGGGCGTTGACCACGGCCTCCGAGGTGGTCTCGATGGCGCCGATCAGCAGACCGCCGACATTGATCACCACGCGGTCCATGCCGAAGCCCGCTGCTGCCGGCAGGTGCAGCCGAAGCAGCCGGGTCAGTACATCGTCGGGCAGTTCGGCGCCCGCCTCGATGGCCGCGACACGGGCCGGGATGAGGGACGCGAACGCCGCGCGCATCTCCTCGCGGGCGCGCGCCGCTTCCGTCTGGATCGCATCGGCGTCGGGCCGCTGGTCGAAGGGCAGGTTGTTGAACTGGTCGAACTGGTTCGCGTAGGACCAGCGCAGCAGGTCGGCGTCGGGAGCCGAGAAGCCGAAGACCTGCTGGACGATCCGCAGGGGCGCTTGGCGCGAGATCGTCGCCACGACGTCGGTCGCGCCGCCTCCGGCATCGAGGGCCGCATCGGTGACGGCACCCGCGAGCGCGCGGATCCGGGCGAGGTCGTCCCAGGCCATCACGGCGCGCATCACCGCCTTGTCGCGGTAGTTCACCTCCGTCTCGTCGAGGGCCAGCATGAACGCGCCCATCTTGGGCTTGTAGAGCGCCACCGAGAACACACGCGGCAAAGACAGGATTTCGGCGACCGCGGCGCGGCGGGCGACCAGGACGACTGCGCCGCAATCGAGGACCGGCCGACGCGCGCGGAGTTGCGCGAAGAATGGTCGCGGCGCTTGCCGGATCCAGGCGCGCGCGCGCGGCCAGCGCTCCGGCACAGGCAGCGCCTCCAGATCGTCCAGGCAGGGCGCATCGTGGCGGAGGTCATCCGGAACGGCCGAATCCATGCAAATCCTCCATGCGGCCGTGGCTCGGCCCCGGATGGGCCGGCCGGTCGTCGGCACTCAGTTCAGGGAGATGTCCAGGCCTTCGCGCAGGCGCGCCACGAGTTCGCCCTGTCGGTGCGTCTCCGTCTTCGCGAAGAGAGCCCGCAATTGGGTCCGGACGGTCGAGATCGCGATGCCGCGATCCCGGGCGTGGGCATCGAGGGAACGCCCCGAGGCCACGGCGTTGGCGAGGTGCGCCTCGGCTCCCGTGAGCCCGAACAGGCGCTGGAGACGGGTGGTGGCGCCATCCTGGGCCTTGGCCGCACCGGTGCGGATCACGACCGCGAGTTCCGCCTTCACCCGGCTGCCCGTGCCGGTCGGACGCCTGGACAGCGGGTGCAGCGAGACCCGATACGGCGTACCCGTCTCGCCGCAGGTGATCGCGATGGGCTCGGCCTGTGTGATCGTGACGTCGCCGCTCGCAGCGGCCAGGGCCTCGCTGGCGGCGCGCGCGGATCGTCGGGAGCACTGGCCGTCCTTGAGGACGAGGCTGCCCTTGTCGAGGGACAGGCCCGTCCGCGTCTGCGCCAGCGTCTCGGCGGCGCGGTTGGCGTGGGCGACGCGCAGTCGGGAATCGGTCAGGATCACCGCAGCATCGAGCAGATCGAGGGCCGAGGCGAGATCGGAGGAGCGCTCGGACGCCTGCCGCAGCAGCGCATAGAATTCGAAGGCTCGGCGCAGGTGCGGGACGAGCATCGCCAGCCGCCGCACCTCTCCGGACCGGAACGGTCCCGCCTCCTCGTCGCGCATGGCCGCCAGCGTCGCCATGACGTCGGCCTCCCGGGCGAAGTAGGTGACGAGGCTGTGCTCGATCCCGAAGGGCCGAACGACCTCCTTGAACAGAGCGGTCTCGCGGAACTGCGCCGGATCGACCCCCTCCTCCGCGCGGATGACCTTGCCCTGGTTGGATAGGATGTAGGGGAGGCGCGGATCCTCCGTGGCGTGGCGGTAGAGGAAGGTGCGATAGGCTGACCGGTCGAAACCCGATACGGCCCACATGGGCTTGCGCGAGCCGTCGAGGCTGAAGACGGCGAGCTGTCCGACCCGGCCGCCGACGAAATCCGTCAGATCCTCGAGGAGCGCGGACCATTCTTCCGGCTGGCCGACGCGGTCGTAGATGGATCCGACCAGATGCGAATAGGCTTCGAGATCCTGCATCGCCGTGCTCCACGAAAGGGGGATGGTGCGGACGCGAACCAAGCTCGCCGAAGCGGGCTCCTTGCTGACGGTCCGGGTTCACCGAACCTCACAGAACGTTACAATCGACGACGTACAAATAGACGCGTCGAAAGTAATTAAGGCGATATTGCTCCGCATCTATAGCATGCGCAAGTATTCCAGCAGCTGACGGCGCTGCATACCGTCGAGCCGGTCGGTTCCGTAGGCGGGACCCTCATGGCCGCGGTTGGAATTGCCCGGCAGGGTGGTGTCGAACAGGAACGGTCCGAGATCGGCGCGGAAACCGATCCGCTCCTCGTCGAGGATACGGCTGCCGACACGGAATGCCTCGGAGCGCTGGTCGGCCGGCAGGAGGATTTCATACAGGTTCGGCACCGAGCCGTTGTGGAGAAACGGCCCCGTCGCCCAGATCCCGTCGAGGGGACGCGCCTTGTAGACAAGGGGATCGCGATCCGTCCGCTTGGCCAGGAAGGTGGCGACGAGCCCCTTGCCGCCGTCGGTCGAGACGTCGTTGAGCAGCACGTTGCGCGATTCGGCCGCCGCGGCGCCTCGCTTGAGCAGCTGATCGACGATAGCGGTTTGGCCCGGGCCGAACCCGGACGGGTCCGACGCCCGGTCGAGGGGCGCCAGGATGGCGCCCGCCACGATCGCCGCGACGAGATCGAGGCTGCGTGTCTCGGCCGGAAGCGGCGGTGTCGTCGCCAGGAACGGCATCCGGACGCCTTCCAGGATGCCCGTCCGCGCGCGCCGCGACGCAGCGTTGACCGCCATCGTCGGGTCGGTCCCGATCTCGACCAGGGGCGTCAGGACCACCGACTGGACCCGATCCGCACCCGTATGCGCAATCGCGTGGCAGGACAGGCAGAGCTGATCGTAAAGGACCTTGCCGGCGGCGGCGTCCTGTCTCTGCGCGTCGGTCCGCGGGGCGATCCGTTCCGGCCAGGCCGGAGCCGTCAGGCTGCCGAGCTGGCTTTCGATCCGCAGGAGGTTGACCCGGTCCGCCGAGGTGTCGAACCACAGCGGCGGGAGGGTCGGCTCGCGGATCTCGACGGCGGCGAAGACGCCGAGCACCTCGCCGACGTTGCGGCCCAGTCGCTCGACGGCGAGACCGTTGGGGGCGGACCCGTTCCACTGCACCCGGTCGTGCCAGGAGGTGTCCCACAGGAAGGGATAGCTGACGGGCGCGTTCGGCTCGGCGACGTTCCCGGGCTCGTGCAGGTCGATGCCGGTCGCGCGGTTGAAGATCATCCCGAAGGCATCGAGACGGGCCGGTCCCCAGGGAGACTGCCGGACGGCTGGTCGCGACGTAGCTCGAGAACCCCTGGGCGAACCGGGCGAGGCTGGCGCGCAGGCGACGGCGATCGGCCTCCGCCTGGCTCGGGTCCTGCGCGGACAGCTCCGGCGGGATCACGCGGCCGGCGAAGCGGTCGAACCGGGCCGGCTCGTCGACGGTCTGGGACACGGCACGGCCGAGTTCCTCGATGAAGGCGAACATGTCGGCGTCCGCCGGACCACCATCCACCTGGATCACCTGCCCGCGCAGCTCCACCCCGGTTCACGTGGCAGGCGGCGCAGGTCATGCCGATCCACTCGCCACGGTCATCGACGTCCTTGGTGAAGCCGATCGGGAGACCCGTCCGCGGGAGGCCGCGCGCGCCGTCATAGGGATTGGGCAGGTAGCCGAAGCGCGTCAGCCCATCCTCGGCGAACAGGCTTTCGCCGTCCGGGCGTTCCAGCGACATGAACCAGGCATAGGGCATGATCTGCGAGCCCTGGCTCGCGCTGTAGAACCAAGCCCTCTCGTCATCGCTCCAGGATTGCGAAAGGAAGAGAGGGCGCGCGT
The DNA here is from genome assembly GCA_050632685.1 of Methylobacterium phyllosphaerae. Taxonomy (GTDB): domain Bacteria; phylum Pseudomonadota; class Alphaproteobacteria; order Rhizobiales; family Beijerinckiaceae; genus Methylobacterium; species Methylobacterium phyllosphaerae_A. The sequence goes on along the minus strand of JBOEFT010000001.1, from coordinate 1,851,827 downwards.
GCGGCCCCGGCTCACCGGCGCCCGTCCGGGACGCCGCGAGCCCGATGAGCGCCGCCAGCGCGAAGCCGTGTGCGATCCGAGGCCGGGTCACGATCGCGTCTCGGGCATGGTCGGGAACCCCGCACCGGTCAGGCTGCGCCGGACCCTGCTTAAGGGGCAGCAGAGTCGAACGCGTCCTCTAAATGGATGATGCCAGCAATTCTGATTTCGCAAAACCTATGATCTTAATGCAATCGTAAAAATTGGTTTACAAGCTGATTTCGGCTACGACACTGGCATCGATCTGAAATATGTCAAATATATTCACATAAAAATTTGCTAAATATTGATCAATTCTGCCTCAATGAGGTTGAAGAAAATCAAATATTGATGATCTGCGGGACTTGATTTCGAGGCCGGCGGCGAAGTCTCTCGCTGCAGATCTTGAATTCTGTCCCGCGGGGCCAAGCCAGCCCCGGAACGGCGCGTGCGGTCGGAGGAGACATGGACAGCCAGGACAGGTCCGAACCGCTCGGAGACGCGGCACCACGCAATCTGCCGGTCCTGACCGCGCAGGCGCTCCCATCCGTGCTTGATACGGAGCGGATGCTCACCGAGGAGCTGGATCACTTCTGCGGCCCTTGTCCGGATGGCGACGCGCCGCCCTGGCAGCAGCGGGCTGATGAGGCGCGCCTCACGGCCCTTTGCCTCTCTGGGGGCGGCATCCGCAGCGCCACGTTCTGCCTCGGGGCCGTGCAGGCCCTGGCGACCCGGCGGATGCTGGGCGAATTCCACTACCTCTCGACCGTGTCCGGCGGCGGATTCGCGGGCGGCTGGCTGCAGATGTTCACCCGCCAGTGCGGCAGCCTCGACGAGGCGGAGCGGCGCTTGGCGGAGACCGGCAACGAAGCCTTCGCCAAGCTGCGGCGCTACACGAACTACCTCACGCCGGAAATCGGGCTCCTGTCCCGGGATACGTGGGCCGGCATCGTCCTGTACATCCGGAACACCATCCTCAACTGGCTGATCATCTTCCCGCTGCTGCTGTTCATCCCCCTGGGATTGCTGGCCTACCGGACCGCCCTCGAGGCGGCGAGCCGGACCCTCCTGTGGCTTCCCCTGGCGCTCGGCAGCGCGACCCTGCTGCTGGCGACCTTCAGCGCCTGCATCCTGCTGCCGAGCCACCGGCCGCGCGAGGCCGGGCGGACGGCCTACGCCTCACCGGACAGGATCGCGGTCCGCATCCTGGCACCCACGGTCCTGTGGGCTCTGGCGCTGCCCTTCACGATCCGGGCGCTCTTCGACCAGCCGCTCCCGATCCCGAATCTGACACTGGGCATCCTGAGCGCCGCGTATGTCGCCGTCCAGGTCGCCGGATACGGCCTCGGGCTCGTGTGGCAGACCCATCAGGGTCATCCTGGATTGTGGCTCTACAGACGGAACCTCGGCCCGTGGCTCGCCAGCAGCCTCGTCGCGGCCGCCCTCATCTTCCTGGGCGTCCGCTGGAGCATAGACGGGATCGTAAGCCGCAATCCCGCGCCGTTCGATCCCGCGGCGGTGGGCGTTTCCCAGTTCCTGGCCATCCTGGCGCCCCCGGCCCTGATCGTCGCCCACCTGTTCCAGAGTGTGGTCTTCATCGGCTTCCGCCGGAGCGCGGAGCGCGCCGACCTCGACCGCGAATGGGTCGCGCGGGTCGACGGGCAGCTGCTGCTCGCCGCCTTCGGATGGGCAGCCCTGTGCCTGTGCTGCCTCTACCTGTCGGCCGTCGCCCTCGGTCGCGACGAGGCGGACCTCTCCGGGCTCCTCAGCGCTCTCGTCACCCTCGTCACCGGTCCCCTCGCGGCTTTCCTCGGCAAGCAGGTCTTCGTCCGCGCCCAATCGCTGACCGCCAAGGGCCGGATGGACGATCTCGTGATGATCGGCCTGAGCGTGATGGCGGCGCTGTTCGGAATCAGCCTGTTCGTGCTCATGGGCTGGTCCCTCGGGCGGCTGCTCGGCGCCGCCTACGCCTGGTGGGGACCCTGCCTGGTGCCCGCCGCACTGCGGAGCGGCCCCGATTCCGCCTGTGCCATCAACCCCTACGCGATGATCGTCATCCTCGATCTCGGAGTGGCGGCGGTGCTGGCCGGAGCCGTCCAGCTCTTCGGCCGGGTCAACGTGAACCGCTTCTCGATGCACGGGGTCTATCGCAACCGCCTGACCCGGGCCTTCCTCGGCTCCGCCCGGGCGCACCGGGACGCCGACCCCTTCACGGATTTCGACGAGAGCGACAGCCCGCGGGTGGCCGAACTCGGGACGGGCAAGCGGTTGCTGCCGGTCATCAACATGACCCTCAACCTCACCGACATCCAGCGCACGGAGTGGGCGGAGCGGAAGGCCGCCTCCTTCACGGCGACGCCGTTCGCCTGTGGCGCGGCGATCCTCGACCGCGCCGAGATCCCGCGCGCGCCGGGCCAGCCGGAGGGTCCGCGCGGGGCCTACACCCGCACCACGGACTATGCCGGAATGGAGACGCGCGGCGACCGCGTGAGTGCCGGGAAAGGTCCGCTCCTCGGCGGCGTTCTCACGATCTCCGGCGCGGCGGTCAGTCCCAACTGGGGCTACCATTCCTCGCCCTTGATCGCTTTCCTGATGACGCTCTTCAATGTCCGGCTCGGCGCATGGCTGCCCAACCCCGCCGTCGCGCGGGCGGAGGACCTACGGCTCGCCAAGCCGCAGAACTCCGTGCTGGCCCTCCTGAGCGAACTCGGCGGCCGCAGCACGGACGTCAGCCAAGCCGTCTACCTGTCGGATGGCGGCCATTTCGACAATCTCGGCCTCTACGAGATGCTGCGCCGGCGCTGCGCCCGCATCGTGGTGATCGACGCCGGCCAGGACGCGAACTGCACGTTCTTCGACCTGGGCAACGTCATCCGGAAGGCCGAGGTCGACGGGCTGGCGAAGGTGCAGATGGGCGAGATGCGCATCCGACCCCGCGCCGCAGCCGAGCAGGCCGGCCCGCGGGCACCCGCCCTCGGCTTCGCCCGCGGCACGATCACCTATCCGGGCGCCCGGGATGCCGGCTCGCTGATCTACATCAAGCCGAGCTTCCTCGACGACATCCCCGCGGAAGTGCGCGCCTACGGAGCGACCAGCGCGACCTTCCCGCACGAGAGCACGGCCAATCAGTGGTTCACGGAAAGCCAGTTCGAGAGCTACCGCGCTCTCGGGTTTCATCAGGTCAGCCGGATGTTCGGCTCTCAGCTCACGACAATCTCGGAATGGTCGACCTACCTCGACGGCGAGATCAATCGCCGTCCGGGTGCCTGATGGCTGGGGACGGCGGGATGATGGCCGCATTTGGTCGCAGCGCCGGACAGGGAAAGAGTGGTTCAGTCTCAGGTTGATTATGTGAGATCGTCAGCATCCTGTGCGGGCGGCAGGAGGTGGACTCGTGATGGCATCCGACCGATCGACCCTGCGCGATCGCGCGGGATCCGCAGGCTTCGCCCGCGATCGTGACGGCGCGGCGCGCTCGGATCGACGTGCGGCGCGCGCTATCCCGCAGCCGGCCGCGGCCTGACGGGAGGCCGGCGCATGGACCAGTGGACCCGCCTCGATCCCATCTACGATTCTGAAGCGGCTGCGCGGACGATCTCCGGCTTGGCGGCGGCACGGGCGAACGCGCAGGACCGGGACGACGGGTTCCCGGTGGAGGACATCGCCGACCTGGGCCGCCTGGGACTGCTCGCCGCTCCCATTCCGGTCGACCAGGGCGGTGCCGGCCTGGGGACGGAGCCCGGCGCCGCCGCCCTCGCGGAAGTCCTGCGGCTCGTCGGCTACGGCAGCCTCGCGCTGGGGCGGCTCTACGAAGGGCACGTCAACGCGCTCCAGCTCATCGCACGGCATGCCTCCGCCGGCCAGCGGGCGCGCCTATTCGCCGATGCGCGCGCCGGTCACCTCTTCGGGGTCTGGAACACGGAACCGGCAGACGGTGGCCTCCGGATCGAGGATCGGCCGGTCGGCGCACGGCTCCAGGGTGTGAAGAGCTTCGCGTCCGGCGCGGGTTACGTCACCCGCGCCGTCGTCACGGCACGGCATCCGGGCCTGTCCGGCACGCCGATGCTGGTGGTGCCGATCGAGGCCGGGGAACGGGCCGATCTCTCGGCGTGGCGGGCGCACGGGATGCGCGCCTCCGCCACCGGCACCGTCGACTTCACCGGCCTGCCGTTCGATCCGGACGACGTCCTGGGCGAGCCCGACGCGTACTTCCGTCAGCCGGCCTTCTCGGGTGGCGCATGGCGGTTCGCAGCGGTGCAGGTCGGCGGTCTCGAGGCGGTGTTCGACGCCTGGCGCCTGCACCTGGACCGCCTCGGGCGCGGCGGCGACCCGCATCAGCTGGCGCGGCTCGGCGAGGGCGCGATCGCGGTGGAAGGGGCACGCCTCTGGGTCGAGCGCGGCGCGCGGGTCGCATCGGATTCCGCGCTGTCGCCCGAGCGGGTGGTCGCCTACATCAACCTGGCCCGCCTCGCGGTCGAGCAGGCCGGTCTCGAGGTGCTGCACTTGGCCCAACGCTCCGTCGGCCTCCAGGGCTTCCTGCGCGGCCATCCGCTCGAGCGGCTCTCGCGGGACCTCGCCACCTACCTCCGCCAGCCCGGACCGGACCAGGCGCTGACGACGGCTGCGTCCGAGATCCTCCGGGCCGGCGGGATGGCGGGGGATCTCTGGAGCGAAGGCACGGCTTGCGCATGCCGATGACGACGCGCGGAGCCGTGACGCGGGCCATCTGGCGCGACACGCCGGAGCGGTACGGCCGGATCAGCCGCGGGTTCCACTGGCTGATGGCGCTCCTGTTCACGTGGCAATTCGCCGGCGCCCTGCTTTACGTGACGGTCGGCGACACGGCGCTGACCCGCTTCGTAGGCGGCAGCCACTTCACCCTCGGCTTCACGTTGTTCGTTCTGGTGCTCCTGCGCGGGATCTGGGGATTGGCGAACCTCCGGCGGCGACCTGCGCATCCGGGCCGTGCCGGACGCGCTGCGGTCGCCGGCCACGGCCTGATCTATGGCCTGATGATGCTGGTCCCGAGTCTCGCCCTGCTGCGCCAATACGGATCCGGCAAGCCCTTCGCGCCCTACGGCATTCCGCTGATGCCGGGACGCGCGACCAAGATCGACTGGATGATGCTGCCCGCCGACCTCTTCCATTACGGATTGGGTTTCGCGCTGCTGGTCGTCGTCCTCGGGCATGCCGCGATGGCGTTCGTGCACCGCAGGCTCTGGAAGGAGGATGTCCTGGCGCGGATGACGTGAGTGCACGCCGCCGTCCCCTCAGGCCGTGACGGCCTCGGCGACGGAGGGGACCCGGTCCGGCAGCGGCGCATCCAGGGTGAAGACCGCACCGCTCTGACGATACTGGATCTCGGCCGTGCCCCCATCTCGGCCGCCAAGGCCCGCTCGATCAGGCGGGTGCCGAAGCCGCCGCGCGACGGCGTCGTCACGGGCGGGCCGCCGATCTCCTCCCAACGGAACCAGAGATGGGCGGGCTTCGCACCGTCCACCACGTCCCAGTTGAGGATCACCCGGCCCTTGTCGTTCGAGAGGGCGCCGTACTTCACCGCGTTGGTCGCCAGCTCGTGCAGCGCCATCGTGAAGGCAAGCGTCAGCCGCGGCGTGAGCCACACCTCGGGACCGGTGATCAGGAAGCGCTGCGCCGCGCCGCCGCGAAACGCCTGCAACGTCCCGTCGACGATCACGCCCAGCGTCGCGCCGATCCAGCTCTCGCGGGTCAGAACGTCGTGGGCGGCCGAGAGCGACTGCAGCCGGGCGTCGAGGGTTCGGTGCGCCTCCTCCAGAGATGGGGCGTTGCGCAGGGTCTGGTGCGCGATCGACTGCATGGTGGCCATCGAGTTCTTCACCCGATGGTTGAGTTCGTCGGCAAGCAGGGTCCGATGTTCCTCGACGCGCTTGCGCTCGGTCACATCGATGGACACCCCAGCCATGCTCAGGGGCCGGCCGGCCGCGTCGTAGAAGGCCTGCCCCCGGATCTGGAGCCAGCGCAGCTCGCCCTGCGGGGTCCGCGCCCGGTATTCGATGTCGTAATCGCTGCGCTCATAGATCGACGTCTGGACCGCCGCCTGCATGCGGGGGCGATCCTCGGGTTCAACCGCGTCGAGCAGATCCGCGTAGCTGAACGGCTCGTCCGCAGCCCGCCCGAAATTCGATTTGCAGGTGTCGGATGCCGTGAGCCGCATGTCGGTGAGATCGAGGGTCCATGAGCCGAGACGTCCGGCCTTCAGGATGAAGCGAAGCCGCTCCTCACTACGGGTGAGGTCGTGGGTGCGGCGCACCACCTCTTGCTCCAGCGCGGCACGATCACGCTGCATCTGCGCGAGCTTCTCCCGCTCCGGCGTCACGTCGTATTGCGAGGCGAAGAAATAGGTCAGCTCGCCGGATCGGTCGAACACCGGCGCGATCAGGACACGGTTCCAGAATACTTCGCCGCTCTTCTTATAGTTCAGAAGCTCGATCTCGATCGGAACCTGTCGCTCGACAGCCGACCTGATCTTGTCGACATGGTCCTGGTCGGTCTCGGGTCCCTGCAGGAAGCGGCAGTTCCGGCCGATGATCTCGTGATGCGCGTAGCCGGTGAGCTTCGAGAACGCGGCATTGACGAAGACGATCGGGTTGTCCGGCTGGCTGGGATCGGTGATCAGCATCGGCATCCGCGTCGCCCGCACGGCGGATACGAACGGATCGGAACTCGCGTCGGTGCGCGCAAACTCCGCTTCGAAGCGGGTGCGTTCCAGCTGGTCCTTCAATGCCCTGTCGCCCTTGTCACGACTTGCCGATGGCGGCCCTCGGCCGTCCAGCGTGACGTTATCACAGAGGCGTTCGCTTGTGCGCAATCATCTTACGGGCCGATACGCCGCAGGGGTACCCAGAGCGGGTTAAGGCGACCACCGGCCGCCCGCGGCTTTCAACCGACCCCGGATCCGTCGCCGACGTGAGGCCGCGAACCGAGATGCCCGGCCGCGCGCTCAGGACCGGATCGCGGTCAAGTCCAGATCCGCCGGCTCGGCCTGACGGAAGCGCGCGAACCGCAGCGCCAGGACCGGGAGGATCAGAAGGTTCAGAACCGTCGAGCTGACGAGACCGCCGAGGATCACCAGGGCCATCGGCCCTTCGATCTCGCGGCCGGGCTCCCCGGCGCCGAGCGCCAGCGGCAGCAATCCGAGGCCGGTGACCAGGGACGTCATCAGGATCGGCACCATCCGGTCCGCGGCGCCCTCGGCCGCCGTGGCGGCGTCCCAGGGGCGCCCGTCCCGGGAGACCATCTGCTCGTAGTGCGCGATCATCATCACGCTGTTGCGCAGGGAGATGCCCGACAGGGTCACGAAGCCGACGATCGAGCCGAGCGACAAGACCCCGCCGGTGAGCGCGGCGGCGGCCACGCCGCCCACGAACGCGAAGGGCAGGTTGACCAGCACCAGCAGCAGGTTCGCCGCGGAGCCGGTGACGATGGCGAGCAGCACCACGATCCCGAAACCGGCGAGGCCGGCATGGACCAGAAGGTCGCGGCGGGCGGCCGCCTGGGCTTCGGCGGCTCCCGAGAAGGTGACGTAGACCCCCTCGGGCAGCCGCACCTCGCGGGCGATCTTGCGCTTGGCCGCTGCCACGAAACCCGCCACGTCGCGGTTCTCGACGTTGGCGGTCACCGCCTGGACCCGTTGCGCGCCGAGGTGCTGGACCTGGTAGCGGCCGGCGCTCTCGTAAACGTCGGCGACCTGGGACAGGCGGACGTAGCGCCCGCCGGAGGTCCGCAGCGGCAGGTCGCCGACCGCGCTGAGCCGGCCGCGCACGCGTTCGTCGAGGATGACCAGCACGTTGAACACCGCGTTGCCGCGATAGCTCTGACCGACGAGGTCGCCCTGATAGGCGGTGCGCACCGCTTCCAGGACCTCCACCGGATCGAGGCCCCAATGGCGCAGATCCACCGGGCGCAGGGCCACGGTGACCTGCGGCAGCCCGGCTGGCGAGGCCTGCTGGACGTCCCGGGCGCCTTTCACCTCCGAGACCTCCCGCGCCACCGATCGGGCCGCCGCCTCGATCCGGTCGAGGTCGCTGCCGACGACGTTGATCACGACCGGCGCGGTGAAACCCGAGACCGTCTCTTCGATCCGCTCCGTGAGGAAGGTCTTGAGGGAGAAGGCCGCCCCCGGGAAGCCGGCGATCAGCTGCCGGATGCCATCCTCGACCCTGCGCTGAGCGGCCCCGTCGAGGCCGGCATCGAGATCGATGTGGATCTCGCTGTAGTGCGGACCCGCGGTGTCCTCGGCGGCTTCGGCCCGCCCGATCTGCGACGCCACGGCGCGCACACCCGGAATCCCCTTCAGGTCGGCGGTGATGAGGCCACCGAGCCGTTGCGATTCCTGCAGGGAGGTGCCGGGGATGGCCACCATGTGCAGGATCATGTGCCCTTCCTTGAGGTCTGGGAGGAACACGGCACCGAGGGTCGGCAGGATCGCGGCTCCGGCGAGCGTCACCAGCAGGCTTGCGGCCATGGCGAACCGTGGCGCCCGGCCGATCCCGGCGAGCAGGCCGAGGTAAGCCGCGCGGCTCCAGCGCACGACCGGCGGGTCGCGCGGGACCGCGCCGTCGCCGCGCGCCGTCCGGCCGCCGAGGAGCAGGAGCGCCAGGGCCGGCGTGACCGTGAGCGCCACGAGGAGCGAGGCGACCACCGCCGCGATGTAGGCGAGCGCCAGCGGACCGAACAGGCGGCCGGCCACGCCGGTGAGCGCCAGGACGGGCAGGAACATGAGGATCACGGCGAGCGTCGCGTAGGCGACCGAGGTCCGGACCTCCAACATCGCCGCCAGGACCACGCGGGGCGCGCTTCGGCCACCGGTCCGCGCCTCCCGCAGGCGGCGCGCGACGTTCTCGACGCCGATGACCGCGTCGTCGACCACCTCGCCGATGGCCAGGGCCAGCCCACCCAGGGTCATGGTGTTGAGGCTCTCGCCCCAGGCCTGGAGGGCGAGCGCGGCGGCGATCAGCGAGAGCGGGATCGCCGTCGCGCTGATCAGCGCGGCACGCCAGTCCGCCAGGAAGACGAGGAGCACGACCACCACGAGGACGCCGCCCAGGGCGAGCGCCTGCATGACGTTGCCGGTGGCGACGTCCACGAAGTTCGCCGGCCGGAACAGGTCGGTGCGCAGGGTCGCGCCCTCCCGGTTCAGGACCGGGCGCAATTCGTCCAGCGCGGCCTCGAGCCGGGCCGTCACCGCGCGGGTATCGACCCCGGCCTGGGCACCGACCATCAGCAGGACCCCGGGCTTTCCATCCACGAGCGCCGCACTGATCGCGGGCTCGGGGGCGGCCGTGACGGTGGCCACGTCCGAGAGGACCACACTCGCCCCGCCGTCGTTGTGAAGCACGATCCGACCCAGCGCCTCCGGGGTGAGGGATTGACCCTCGGTCCGGAGGAGCACCCGCTGGTTCGGCGTGTCGACGAAGCCCGCCCCCCGCACGCCGGTTCCCTTCCGGGCGGCGGCCAGAACGTCGTTGAGGCCGATCTGGAACCGGATCAGATCGTCGGGGCGGACCTGGACCTGAAGCGCGCGGACGCCGCCGCCGTAGATCGAGACCTGCGCGATGCCCGGCACCGCCTGAAGCCGCCGGCGCACGGTCCATTCCGCCAGCTGACGCAGATCCATGGCGTCGCGGGTGTCGGAGGTCAGACCGACGAGGAGCACGGTGAGCGTCGAGGAGGTCAGCGGGGTCATGGCGGGCGCCGCAACCCCGTCCGGCATGCGGCCGGCGAGGGCCGCGAGCCGCTCGTTGACCCGCTGGCGCACACGGTCGACGTCGCTGCCGGGCCGGAACGCCGCAGTGATCACCGACAAGCCCTGGATCGAGGTGGAGCGCAGGGTCTCCAGCCCGGGCAGGCCGCCGACCGCAACCTCCACGGGCTGCGTGACCAGAACCTCGACCTGCTCCGAATCCAGGCCGGTCGCCTCGGTCTGGATCGTCACGGTCGGCGGTGCGAATTCGGGGAAGACGTCGTAGCGCGCCCCCGCGAGAGCGTAGAGGCCGAAGACCACCAGGGCACAGGCCAGGGCCAGGACGACCCGCGGCAGGCGGACGGCGAAGCCGACGAGGGCGGCCTGCGGACCGGCGCGGCCGGACGCGGGCGGCTCAATCATCGTCGTCGCCCACGACGCGGATACGGCTCTTCATCTCCTCGGAGAGCAGGGCCTGTCCGCCCCGCAAGACGATCTCGCCCCCATCCGGCAGATCCTCGACCACGAAGGCGTCGGCCGACATTGGGGCATCCGGCCGGACTGGGTGGCGCACGAAGGCGCCGTCACTGGTCCCCCGATACACCCAGGTTCCGCCCTCCGCGTGGACGACGGCGTCCTCCGGCACGAGGATGCCCTTCACGTCGCGCGGCGCGGGCAGGAAGGCCATCGTGCTGGTTCCGGGCAGGAGACCGCTGTCCCCGGAGACGAGGTAGAAGAAGCTCTGCCCCTGAATGCGCGGATCGGTCCGCGTTGCGGCCGAGACCAGGCGCAGGGCGACCCGCTCACTCTGGGGCGGCACTTCGGCGAAGGCCGCCTGCGGCGCGTCGGGGAGCGATTCGCCGGGCGGCAGTGTGACCTGCACGAGGAAATCCGCCCGCTCGATCAGGCGCGTCACCAGCGGCGTGCGGTCGATGATCGCCTTGCCGAGCACAGGCCCCCATTCCTGGCGCGCGGTGGCGGCGAGGGTGCGCAACTGTGAATCCGCCACCGTCACGGCCGCCTGATCGGTGAGGAGCGTACCTTCGGCGGTTTCGATCTGCGCCACCGCCACGACGCCGGCGCCGAGGTTCCGAGCCCGGCGTGCGGCGCTGGCCGAGACCTCGACCCGCGCACGGGCGGCCTGGAGCGCCGCGACGGCGCCGGCGTAGCTGTTGGTCAGGTCGGTGATGCGGGCGAGATCCAGGACGCTGCCGTAGGCGGTCAGTTCCTGGCGATGGCGCACCGCCGGGCGCGCCTCGACGACGAGCCCGATCCGCGCACGCTCCGGCGCCGTGAGCCGCACCAGCGTGCGTCCGTCCTCGATGGCGGTACGGGACGCTGACGGCGGCGCCGGAGCGTTCGAGCCCGACGATCGCTCCGGGATCAGTGCCGCCACCCGAGTCTGCAGGCCGGCGAGAACGGTTGCCGACTCGGCACGCAGGCGCGCGCCCGGCGGCGTGGCGGCAAGGCAGGCGGCTGCGAGCAGTCCCCTCCGATGAGCAGCAGCGCCCGGCGCCCACCCACGTCGCGTTCCTTCCCCGACACCGATTGCCGAATCTACCCGGTTTCGGTGCCAGATACACGCGTTCGCGGCCGGCTCAAACGGACTGGAGCCTTGGAAGCCGCCGAGTTTCCGGATGCGAGGCATATGGAACACGAAAGCCCGCCTCGATACGACGAGGCGGGCTTCCTGAGGGCGACGATCGTGCGGTGGTCGGATCAGCAGCCGTCGTTCGATGCCGGAGCGGTCTGACGGTCGGCGGCAGCCTTGTTCATGGCTCCCACCGTGCCGGGCGAAGCCGGCTGCTGACCACCGGCGAGATTCGCGGCAGCCGGATCAGTCGACTTCGATCCCGTGTCGGTCTGCGCCTGCCGATCCGCGGTCTGAACGGCGCCCGCGTTGTTCATGGCACCAACCGTGCCGGGCGAAGCCGGCTGCTGACCACCAGCCAGATTCTTGCTCGACTTGTCGACATCGGAGCTGCTGGGGTTCGACGCCTGCTGATCTGGGCTCTTCGATTTCGTGGTCCCGGTGCTGCACGGGGCCGCGAGAGCGGGACCGGCAACCAGGGCCAGAAGCGCGACTGCGCCGGTCAAACGTGAGACCTTCATTAAGCGTTCCTCCAGGACTTTACGATGTTCCAAGTGCCAAATCGTCCCTGGAGTTCCAGCGCGAATACCTAGACTTTCAAAAAACGCCGGTGCCGATCCGGGTATTTCCCGGTGCTCGACGCGATCGCGGCCCGCGATAACAGACCGTTCTCGAAGGCGATGATGCGGCCACGTCGTCTCGGCCGCACGCATCGGATGCGGCATCTTAACTCGGGCCGCACCGACGGCGAGACTTCGTCATTTACCGGCCTCGCTGGTAAGCCGGCGAGGCCGGTCATGGCGACGTCGGCCCGGTCGCCCGAAATGCCGCCGCTGAGATCGCCCCGGGAAGCGCCGTGCGGATTTCCGATCCCGGGTTGACCCCGGATTCGGACCGCTGCGCCGACACCTTGCGCTCGGGCGCGGCCGAGCGCGATATGACCGGGCACGGCGGCGGATCGGGACGATCGCAGGATGGCGGACTTCCGCAGCTTGGAGGTGTTCTACTGGGTCGCGAAACTCTCCAGCTTCCGCCGCGCCAGCGAGAAGGTGAACACCACCCAGCCGGCGGTCTCCCAGCGCATCGCGGCCCTGGAGCATGAGTACGGGACGCTGTTCGAGCGCCGCAGCCGGGACGTCGCGCTGACAGAGAGGGGGCGGCTGCTCCTCGGCTTCGCGGAGCGGTTCCTGGCGCTCCAGACCGAGATGAGCAACGCCCTGCACGAGACCGGCCGGACGCGAGGCACCCTGCGGCTCGGCGTGTCCGAGACGATCGTCCACCTCTGGCTGTCCCGCTTCATCGAGCGCATGCGCGCCGCGCATCCCGGGATCGGTGTGGACATCACGGTCGACATCTCGCCGAACATGCAGGCGGCCCTCGTCGCCGACGAGATCGACCTCGCCCTTCTCGTCGGCCCGATCACCCTCCCGAGCTTCGCCAACCGGCCCCTGTTCAGCACCCCCGTCGCCTGGATCGCCGCGCCGGGCCTGCTGCCGGGCGACGAGCCCCTGAGCCTCGGCGCGCTCCTGCACCATCCGCTCATCACCTACCCGCGCAACACCAGCCCCTACGTCGAGCTGCGCGACCTCGTCCTGCAGGAGAACCTTCTGCCGAGCCAGATCCACACCAGCGCTTCGCTCGCCACCATCGTGAAGATGGGCATCGAGGGCCTCGGGATCTGCGTGATCCCGCCGGCGGCGGTCGAGGCCGAACTGCGTGCCGGCACCCTGCGGGTCCTGCCAGCCGAGCCGACGCTCTCGGACCTGACCTTCACGGCGATGCACACGAACCGGCCGGCCCATCACTTCGTGGCGGACGCGGCCCGTCTGGCCCAGGACGTCGCCGAGACCTGGGCCGCCGAGACCTGGGCCGCCGAGACCTGGGCCGCCGGCCGATAAGACCGGTTTATCGCGCCCCATTCGCAATCACGATTGGCGCGGACCGCGGCGCGATGGGATCGTTGCCGCAGGAAATGAATCGCTGAAGCGATCGGGATCTCGCGGGATACGGACGGCCGACACGGCCGGCCCGGCGCGACGACCAGCCAGGGAGATCAACGCGGTGAGCCAGCACCTGCGCGCCGACGGCGCCCCACCTGTCTTCGCCGACGCGGCCGACGCGCGGCGCGCGATCCGCGCCGGTCGGTTCCGGGGCCACACCTCGGGTCTCGTCCCCGCCCACGCGCAGGGCAACCTGATGATCCTGCCGCGGGCCATGGCGGAGGATTTCCACCGCTTCTGCCAGCAGAACCCGAAGCCCTGCCCGATCCTCGGCGTCTCGCAGCCCGGCGCCCGGTCGCTCCCGACGCTCGGGATCGATCTCGACCTCGCCACCGACGTCTCCGGCTACCGCGTCTACGAGGGCGGCGAACTCGTGGCGGAGCTGCCTGACCTGACCGGCGTGTGGCGGGATGACTTGGTCACCTTCGTCCTCGGCTGCTCCTTCTCGTTCGAGGCCGCGCTGATCGAGGCGGGCATCCCGCTCCGGCACGTCGCCCTCGGCCGCAACGTCGCGATGTACCGGACCTCGATCGAGACCCGACCGTCCGTTCCGTTCCACGGCCCGCTCGTCGTCTCCATGCGACCGATGAAGGCGGCCGACGCCATCAAGGCCGTGCAGGTCACGGCCCGCATGCCGGCGGTCCACGGGGCGCCGGTCCATCTCGGCGACCCGGGCCTCATCGGAATCCGCGACCTCGCGCGGCCGGATTTCGGCGACCCGGTGCCGATCGAGCCCGACGAGATCCCGGTCTTCTGGGCCTGCGGGGTCACCCCGCAGGCGGTGGCGATGGCGGCGCGGCTGCCGCTCTGCATCACCCACGCGCCCGGTCACATGCTGATCACCGACCTCCTCAACCGCGACCTGCCGTTCCTGTGACCCTCCCGGCCGCGTGACGGCCCTTCCGCAAAGGAGTTGCGCCATGTGGGTGAAAGACACGAGTCCGGCGGAGCGCCGGGTCCTGGGCGCGGCCTTCGCGGGCTACGGCGTCGATGCGTTCGACTACATGGTCTACACCTTCCTGATTCCGACGCTGGTCGTGGTCTGGGGCCTGACCAAGGTCGAGGCCGGCAACATCGCCACCGCCGCGCTGGTGACCTCGGCGGTCGGCGGCTGGGCGGCCGGAATCCTGGCCGACCGCTATGGCCGGGTGGTCGTCCTACAGGCCACCGTCGCGTGGTTCACCCTGTTCACGGTGCTCAGCGGCTTCACCCAGTCCTACGAGCAGCTGCTCGTGACCCGCGCGCTGCAGGGCTTCGGCTTCGGCGGGGAGTGGTCGGTGGGCTCGGTGCTGATCGCCGAGACGATCCAGGCCCGCTATCGCGGCAAGGCGGTGGGCCTCGTCCAGTCGAGCTGGGCGGTCGGCTGGGCCTGCGCGGCGATCGCCTTCTGGGCCGTGTTCGCCCTGGCGGAGCCGGCGGTGGCGTGGCGGATCCTGTTCTGGCTCGGCGCCCTCCCCTCGGTGCTGATCTTCTGGATCCGCCGCAACATCGAGGACCCGGAGGTCTACCGGCAGACCCGCGCCGCCATGCGGGATGTCGGCGACACCGGCAGCTTCCTCGACATCTTCTCCCGGCCGCTGATCGGCCGGACCGTGCTGGCGAGCCTGCTGGCGACCGGCATGCAGGGCGGCTACTACGCGGTGACCACGTGGCTCCCGACCTACCTGAAGACCGAGCGCAACCTCTCGGTCCTGAACACCAGCGGCTACCTGCTGATGCTGATCTTCGGGTCGTTCGTCGGGTACCTGACCAGCGCGTGGCTCTCCGACCGCATCGGGCGTCGCCTGGGCTTCGTCCTGTTCGGCTTCTGCGCCGGAATCCTCGTCCTGGCTTACACGCTGATCCCGATCACCGACCCGGTGATGCTGGTCCTTGGCTTCCCCCTCGGCTTCTTCCTCTCGGGCGTCTTCTCCGGGATGGGCGCCTTCCTGAGCGAGCTGTTCCCGAGCCGGATCCGCGGCTCCGCGCAGGGCTTCTGCTACAATTTCGGCCGCGCCACCGGCGCGATCTGCCCCGCCGTGGTGGGTCATCTCAGCGGCTCGCTGACACTCGGCATCGCCATCGGCGTCGTGGCGGCGGGCGCCTATTGCCTCGTGATCGTCGCGGCGCTTCTCTTGCCCGAGACGGCGGGCCGCGCGCTCGATTCTTGCAGCGCGGATCCGGCCGAGCCGGAACCCGTTGCGGCCCTATGAGACCCGATCGGCACGCGGAGCGGCGGCGATGACCAGCGTGGACCTGAATTCCGACCTCGGCGAGGGCTACGGCGCCTACGCCTGCGGTGACGACGCGGCGATCCTCGGGATCGTCACCTCGGCCAACGTCGCCTGCGGCCTCCACGCCGGCGACCCCGAGATCATGGCCCGGACCTTCGCGCTGGCGAAGGAGCGCGGCGTCGCCGTCGGTGCCCATCCGGGCTTCCCGGACCTCTGGGGCTTCGGGCGGCGGCGGATGCCCTACAGCCCGGCCGAGATCGAGCGGCTGGTCGCCTACCAGATCGGCGCCGCGCAGGCGCTGGCCGCCTATGCCGGCCATCGTATCACCTACGTGAAGGCGCACGGGGCGCTGGCCAACGTCGCCGCCGAGGAGCGTCCGGTGGCCGACGCCATCGCCCGCGCGGTCCGCGCGGTGGACCGGGAGCTAGCGCTGCTCGCCATCGCGCTGACCGCCCAGGTGCCGGCGGGCGAGGCCTGCGGCCTCGACGTCCACCAGGAGATCTTCGCCGATCGCGGCTACACGCCGACCGGCCTGCTCATCCCCCGCAACCAGCCCGGCGCGATGATCACCGAGTCCGGCGAGGCCGCCGACCGGGTCTCGCGCATGGTCGAGGCGGGCGCGATCCTCACGGCGGACGGGCGGACGCTGCCGACGCCGATCCGCTCGATCTGCGTCCACGGCGATTCCGACCACGCCGTGGCCACGGCCCGGGCGGTGCGGACCCGGCTGGAGGACGCCGGCGTCACGCTGGCGCCGTTCAAGCCGTGAGCGCGGCGCTGGACGAACCCCGCCTCCTCGACGCCGGCGAGGCGGCCCTCGTGGTCGAGTTCGGCACGACCGTCGACCCCGCGATCAGCGACCGGGTCCTGGCCCTCGACGACGCCCTCGGGGCGGATCCGCCCGAGGGGCTGCGGGAGCGCGTTCCGACCTACCGCTCCCTGATGCTGCACTACGACCCGCTGGTGCTCGATCGCGGGACGCTCGCCGAGCGGGTCCGGGCGCTAGTGGCCGGCGCGACCGCGCGGGCGGCCCGCCCGACCCTGTGGACCCTACCCTGCTGCTACGACGCGCCCCACGGGGAGGACGTCGCGCAGGTCGCCGAGCGGAGTGGCCTGACCCCGGAGGCGGTGGTGTCGACCCACGCCGCCACGACCTTCCGGGTCTACATGTACGGCTTCGCGCCGGGCTTCGCGTATCTCGGCGGCCTGCCGAAGGCCCTGGCGGTGCCCCGGCGGCCGAGCCCACGGCCGCCGCATCCGCGCAACGCCATCATGATCGGCGGTGGCCTCGCCGCGGTCGCGACCGTGCCGATGCCGACCGGCTGGTACGTGATCGGCGCGACGCCGTCCCGCCTCTACGCGCCGGAGCGCGACCCGAGCTTCTTCGTCGGCGCCGGCGATCTGATCCGCTTCGAGCCCGTGGATGCCGCGACCTTCGACGCCCTGACGGCCCGCGAGGCCGCGGGCGAGCCGGTAGCCCGGCGTGGGGAGGCCCGCTGATGCCCGCCCTCGTGATCGAGTCCGCCGGCCCCGGCATCACCCTGCAGGACGGGGGCCGGCACGGCTACCTGCGCTACGGCATCACCGCCGCGGGCGCGATGGATCCGCTGATGCACGCCGCCGCCAACCGGGCGGCGTCCAATCCCTCGACGCCACCGCCGTCGAGATCTCCACCGGCGGCGTCACCGTCTCGGCGGAGGATGGCGCCGCCGGGATCGCCCTGCTGGCGCCGGGCTTCCGCGTCGCGCTCGACGGGCTGCCGCTGCCCGACACGGTCGCGCTCACCCTGGAGCCCGGCCAGACCCTCGTCGTGCGGGCGGGCGACGCGGGCGCCTGGGGCTACCTCGCAGTCGCCGGGCGGCTCGACGTGGCGCCGATCCTCGGATCGGCGGCGACGCATACCCGCTCGGGGCTCGGCGGCCTCGATGGGCGCGGCCTCGCCGCGGGCGACCGCCTCCCCGTCGCCGAGGGCCGGACATCGGACGGAGCGCCGCAGCGGCTCGTCGCGCCCTGGCTCATCCGCGACGGCCGGGAGATCCGGGTCGTGCTGGGCCCGCAGGACGACTACTTCGCCCCCGACCAGATCGAGGCCTTCCTGGCCGGTCCCTGGACGGTCTCGCCCCGGGGCGACCGGATGGCGTGTTTCGTCGACGGCACGCCGCTGAAACACGCCAAGGGCCACGACATCGTCTCCGACGGCGTCGCCATGGGGGCGATCCAGGTCCCCGGCAACGGCCTGCCGATCATCCTGATGGCCGATCGGCAATCCACCGGCGGCTACCCGAAGATCGCCACGGTCATCGGGCCGGATCTCGGGCGTCTGGCGCAGGTCCGGGGCGGGGCGAGCCTGTCGTTCCGGCGCGTCTCGGTGGCGGAGGCGGTCGCGGCGCGCCGCGCCGAGCGCGATCTCCTGCGCGAGGCGATCCCCCGCGAGCCGGTCATCCGCACGGATTTCGCGTCGGACTTCCTGCTCGGCCTCAATCTCGTCGGCGGCGTCACCGACGGCCGCCCCTGAGCGCTAAACGGCTGCGCGCGAGCGGGCGAGCGTCTAGAGTGTGGCCCCGGCCGGGATGCCCGGCCCGATCCCGACACACAGGAAAGCCCGCACGCATGGCGCACGCCGTTAACGCCCCGGGGACCCCGCCGGCCCGCAGCAACGAGCCCCTGAACGCCGACAGCGTGCGCCGCGCCCGGATCGACCTCGCCGCCTGCCTGCGCTGGGCCGCCCGCAACGGCCTGGAAGAGGGGATCTGCAACCACTTCTCGGCGGTGCTGCCGGAGCGGCCCGACCTGTTCCTGGTCAATCCCTACGGCCTCGCCTTCGCGGAGGTCACCGCGTCGAGCCTGCTGCTCTGCGACTTCCACGGCAACGTCCTCGAGGGCGACGGCCAGCCGGAGGCAACCGCCTTCCACATCCACGCCGAGTTGCACCGGCTGAAGCCCCGCGCCCGGGCCGCGTTCCACACCCACATGCCCTATTCGACGGCGCTGGCCATGCTGGAGGGCGAGCCCCTGGTGTGGGCCGGCCAGACCGCCCTGCGCTTCTATGGCCGGATCGCCGTGGACGAGGACTACAACGGCCTCGCGCTCGATTCGTCCGAGGGCCGGCGGATCGCCGAGAGCGCGGGCGCGGCGGACGTCGTGTTCCTGAAGAACCACGGCGTGATGGTGCTGGGCGAGACGATCGCGGAGGCCTGGGACGACCTCTACTACCTGGAGCGCGCCGCGCAGGCGCAGGTCCTGGCCATGAGCACGGGGCGCACGCTCAAGGCCGTGCCCGAGGCGATCGTGCAGCGCGTAGCGGCCCAGGAGGCGGCCGGCCGCGCCGAGAGCGCGCGCCTGCACCTGGAAAGCGTCAAGCGGGTTCTGGCCCGGGACGAGCCCGCCTTCCTGGCGTGAGCGCCCGTCAGGGCGCAGCCCTTACCCGCTCCAGCAGCGCGGCGTCGGCGTAGCCGTCCGGCGGCAGGCCGACCGACCCCTGGAAGGCGCGCAAAGCCGCCCGCGTCCTCGGGCCGATCTTGCCGTCGACTCCGCCGGTGGCGAAGCCGCGCTCCGTCAGGCGGGTCTGCAGGTCGCGCCGCTCGTCGGCGGTGAGCGGCCGGTCGCCCCGCGGCCAGTCGTGGACCAGGCCCGGGTCGCCGCGCAGGCGATCCGACAGGAGCGAGACGGTCAGCGCGTAGGCCAGGGCCGTGTTGTAGCGAAGGATCACCGCGAAGTTCGGCTGCAGCAGGAAGGCGGGGCCGCGGATCCCGGCGGGCAGGATCAGGGTCGCCTCGGCCGTGTCCGGCAGGGCGCGGTCGCGGGCAGGCCTCACGCCCAGCGCCCGCCACTCGGCGACAGTGCGGACCGTCGTTTCATCGGCGAGCGCTGGGTCGAAGGTCTCGGGCAGCACCGCCTCGCTGCCCCAGCCCTCGCCGGGCTTCCAGCCGTGGCTGCGCAGGTAGTGCGCCGTCGATGCGAGGGCATCCGGCACCGAGGTCCAGATGTCGCGCCGGCCGTCGCCGTCGAAATCGACCGCCTCGCGCTGGTAGACGCTGGGCATGAACTGCGTGTGCCCCATGGCGCCGGCCCAGGATCCGGTCAGCCCCGCCGGCATCCGGTCGAGGGGCGCCTGGTTCCAGGCCAGGATCTGGAGCGCCGCCGCCAGCTCGTCGCGCCAGTAGGTGGCGCGGGTGGGATCGCTGCAGCCGAGCGTCGCCAGCGAGCGGACGACCGGCTTCACCACCGCCGGGTTGTCGAGCACGGCGCCGTAGCTCGATTCCACGCCCCAGAACGCCACCAGGATGTGGCGGTCGACCCCGTACTGGGCCTCGATGGCCGCGAGCGTGTCGGCGTGTTCGGCGAGCATGCGCCGCCCGGCCTCGACGCGGGCCGGGGTGACGCTGGCCTCGATGTAGTCCCAGATCGGCCGGACGAACTCGCCCTGGCTCTGGGTCGCGGCGATCACGTCCGGGTCGGGCGTGAGGCTGGCGAGCTGCGCCTCGGCGAGGCCCTGCGGCACCGCGCGGGCCGTGACCCAGGCGATCAGGTCGGGCCGGCAGGCCTCGAAGGCCTGCGGCGCGGCCGGCACAGCCGGTTCCGGCCCCGCGACGACGCGCGCCGGCACCAGCATGCCGGTGAGAACGGCCGCAGCGATCCTCGAAAACCTGTGCGCAGGGCGTCTCCGCTTCGGCGCTTCGCGTACGTCCATGGGCGTCTCCAGGGATCTCCGTATCCCGCGGCGCCACCATAACTGGCCGGGGGCATCGCCTTCCAGACGGACCTCCGCCGCCGCCGCCCCGTGGGCAGCCGCACGTTGACCCAGGATGCGCGCCCCTCGGAGACTCAGCGCCTCGGCGGAGGCTCGCGCGCGGTTGACGACGACGCGCGCAGGCGGGACACCGGACGAAAAGCCTGCCCGAGGGAGCGCCCGGTGTTCGACAGCCGTTCCAACGATCGCCATCCGCCCGCGCGGTTCAATGCCGCCCGCTACGGCTTGGCCGAGAACGCCCGCCTGCGCTCGGACAAGACCGCCCTCGTGATGGTCGGTGACGGCACCGCCGACCGCCTGTCCTTCGGGGACGTCGAGCGACAGGTGCGCGCCATCGCGGCGGGCCTGCTCGGCCTCGGCCTGAAGCCCGGCGACCGGGTGATGATCCGGATGGGCAACGAGGCCGACTACGTCCTCGTCTATTTCGGTGCCCTGGCGGCCGGGCTGGTGGCGCTGCCCTCCTCGCCGCAGCTCACGGAGGGCGAGGCGGCATTCCTGATGGACAATTCGGGCGCCGCCGCGGTGGTAGTCGGCAGCGGCTGCACGGTTTCCCCCGAGGCGCTGGGCGGCCGGCTCCTGCTCGATGCCGCCGCGATCGCGCGGATGAAGGCGGGCTCGCCGCTGCCCGATTATGCCGACACCGCCGCCGACGATCCGGCGATGCTGATCTACACCTCCGGCACCACCAGCCGGCCAAAGGGCGTGCTCCACGCCCACCGCGCAGCCTACGGCCGCCGGCCGATGCTCGAACATTGGCTGGGGCTCAGCGAGATCGGACGTGATGCTGCATGCCGGCACCATGAACTGGACCTACACGCTGGGCGTGGGCCTGAGCGACCCGTGGTCGGTGGGCGCCACCGCCGTGCTCTACAACGGCCCGCGCGACCCCGCTGTCTGGCCGCGGCTGATCGCCGAGTACCGCGCCACCCTGTTCGCCGCCGTCCCGACCCTCTACCGGCAGATCCTGAAATACGGCGCCCTCGGCGCGCACGACCTGTCGAGCCTGCGCCACGGCTGCACGGCGGGCGAACCGCTCTCGGTCGAGTTGCTCGAGGCCTGGACCCGGGCGACGGGCAAGCCCCTCTACGAGGCGCTCGGGATGAGCGAGATCTCCACCTACATCTCCAGCGGGCCGACCATCCCGGTGCGCCCCGGCTCGCCCGGCAGGCCGCAGCCTGGACGGAGGGTGGCGATCCTGCCCCTCACGGGCGAGCCCGTGCCGCTGCCGGCCGGTGAGACTGGCCTGCTCGCGGTCCACCGCTCCGAGCCGGCCCTGATGCTCGGCTACTGGAACCGCCCCGAAGAGGAGGCTGAGGTGATGCGCGGCGACTGGTTCGCGGGCGGCGACCTCGCCCGCCTCGACGCCGACGGATACCTCTGGTTCGAGGGCCGCAACAACGACCTGATGAAGGCGATGGGCTACCGGGTCTCGCCCAACGAGGTCGAGGCGGTGCTGTCCACCCATCCGTCCGTGGCGGAGGTGGGCGTGGCCGAACTGCCGGTCCGCGCCGACGTCTCGGTCATCTGCGGCTTCGTGGTCCTCCAGCCGGACGCGGAACCCGACGCGGAGGCCCTGCTGGCGTGGTGCGCCGAGCGGCTCGCGGCCTACAAGCGTCCGCGGGAGATCCGTTTCCTCGACGCCCTGCCGCGCACGCCGAACGGCAAGGTCCAGCGGAAGCGGCTGGCCGCCGCTTTGGCCGACTGAGCGGACCGACCTGCCCGTTCCGGAGCGCATGCCGGCGGGACGAGCCTACAGCAGCGTCCCGCGCAGGATCAGCAGGGCCACCGAGAAGTAGATCACCAGCCCGGTCACATCGACCAGCGTCGCGACGAACGGCGCCGAGGCGGTGGCCGGATCGAAGCCGATGCGCTGGAGCAGGAACGGCAGCATCGAGCCGGACAGCGATCCGAACGTCACGATCCCGACGAGCGCCGCGCCCACCGTCGCGGCGACCAGCGGCCAGTGCTCGCCGTAATCGTAGAGGCCGAGCTTCTGCCACGCCACGATCCGGATCACCGCGATGACCCCGAGGATCGTCCCGAGCACGATACCGGTCGGCAATTCCCGCAGCGCCACCCGCCACCAGTCGCGCAGTCGGATCTGGTGCAGGGCCAGCGCCCGGATCAGCAGCGAGGTCGCCTGCGATCCGGAATTGCCCCCGAGCTCATGATCAGCGGGATGAACAGCGTCAGGACGATCGCCTTCTCGAGCTCGCCCTCGAAGCCCTGCATCGCCGAGGCGGTCAGCATCTCGGAGAGGAACAGCGCGCAAAGCCAGCCGGCGCGCTTCCGGATCATCGTGAAGAAGCCGATGTCCATGTAGGGCTCGGGCAGCGCCTCCATGCCGCCGAAGCGCTGGACGTCCTGGGTCTGCTTCTCGATCATCGCGTCGATCATGTCGTCGACGGTCACGATCCCGATGACGTGCCCGACGGCGTCGACCACGGGCAGCGCCAGGAGGTCGTACTTGGAGATCAGCCGGGCCGCCTCCTCGCGGCTCGCCGTCGGCGAGACGGCGAGCGGCCGCCGCCCCGGGGCGACGCTGAGAACGTTGTCGTTCGGATTGCCCGAGATCAGACGGCGCAGGGGCACGGCCTTGGTGAGCGCCCGCGTCCGCGGGTCGAGCACGAAGATCGCGTAGATCGTCTCGCGGGTCTTCTCGACGTGTCGGATGTGCTCCAGGGTCTGACCCACCGTCCAGGTGCCCGGCACGGTGACGAATTCGGTGGTCATCAGCGAGCCGACCGTCTCCTCGCCGTAGGCCGACAGCCGGTCCACGGCGCCGCGGGTCTCGGCGTCCAGGCGCGCGCGCAGGTCGGAGCGGCCGGGCTCCTCGATCTCGCGGAACACGTCGGTGACCCGGTCGGCCGACATGCCGGACAGGTAAGCCGCCACCCGGTCCCGCGGCAGCATCTCGATGATGTCGGCGGCGCAGTCGAGTTCCGGCTGGTCGAGCACCTCGATCGCCCGCTCCACGGGCAGCCCCAGGAGGATCGCGGCGGCGACCTCGGGGGCCTCGTCGTTGAGCTTCTCGACGATGTCGGGGGCACGTTCGTCCGAGAGGCGCGCGGCCAGCACGGAAGGATCGATTCGCGTATCGAAGGGCGCGATCTCGTTCATGGCCTCGCCTCGTGGTTACGAGGCGACGCGCCACCGGTCATCCTGGGTCAGGGCCGTGGCCGGCCGCCGCGTCGTCGCCCCGCGGCCGGGCCTCTCAGCGGCTCAGGCGGGTCGACGGCGCGTGGCCAGGCACGGCAGGCACGATCGGTCGGGCACGTCGCTTCGCGGGTCGCTGCTGGAAGGGAGCGCGCCGTCGGAGACGACGTCGCGCGGGTGCGTCGTGCGCCCGCGCGGTTTCCCCGTCAAGCCGAAAGCGTTCGCATCCGCAGCCGTTGCCGAACGGCGCGCCCGGGGGTGGCAAGGCGGCCACGGAAGTGCTGATGGCCACCCCCGGGCTCCCTATGAGAAATATAAGTGTTGTGCTCGCTTGTATTGCGTCCAAGATATTGCCTATATGAGATCCATCAACAGCGAGGAGAAACGCCATGTCCTGGTCCGCCCCGATCGTGTCCGAGATCTGCGTCGGCATGGAAGTCACCAGCTACGAGTCGGCCGAGATCGACACCTTCAACTGAGTCGCTCCCAGTCCGGAGCGCATCGCTCCGGATTTCGTGGTCTCTCAACCTACCTTTCTAACTCTTGGAGGAAATCATGGCTTGGTCCGCCCCCGTCGTGTCCGAAATCTGCGTCGGTATGGAAGTCACCAGCTACGAGTCGGCTGAGATCGACACCTTCAACTAAGTCGCCGACGACTTGGTTTAGGGCGCCGCTTCATCCGAAGCGGCGCTTTTTTGTGCCTGCTCTCGCCTGACCTGACGCGTCCGCGCGGGCGCTGCCAGATCCCCGGAAGGGCGATTGGCGTCTCAGGTCACGAACACACCCGCGATCGCCGCACTCGTCAGGTTCGAGAGCGTGCCGGCGAGGATCGCCCGCAGACCGTAGCGGGCAACCTCGGATCGACGCTCCGGCACGAGACTGGAGAAGCTCGCGAGCTGGATCGCGATCGACGCCAAGTTGGCGAAACCGCACAGGGCGAAGCAGACGATCGCCTGCGTGCGCGGGTCGAGGGAGCCGGCCTTCAGGATCGGCGACAGGTTCGCGTAGGCCAGGAACTCGTTGAAAGCGATCTTCTGGCCGATCGCCCCGCCCACCAGGGTCGCGTCTGCCCACGGCACGCCGAGGAGCCATGCCAGCGGGGCGAGCAGCCAGCCGAGAACGCCCTCGAAGGAGGCGGCGGGATAGCCGATCCAGCCGCCGACGGTGCCAAACAGGCCGTCCGCCAGGGCGATCAGCCCGACGAAGGCGATCAGCATCGCCCCCACCGAGACCGCCACCGCCAGCCCCTTCTGGGTCCCGTCGGCCGCCGCCTCGATGATGTTGGCCGCCCGCCGCTCGCCGAACTCCACGCGGGTGCTGGTGATCCGGGTCGGTTCCGTGGAGGGCATCAGGATCTTCGCGTAGACGAGCCCTCCCGGGATCGCCATCACCGAGGCCGCCAGCAGGTAGGTCATCGGCACGCCGAGCGCCGCATAGCCGGCCAGGATCGATCCGGCGGTGGAGGCGGCGCCGCTCGACATCACGGCAAACAGCTCGGCGCCGGTCAGCCGGGCCAGGAACGGCCGCAGCGCCACCGCGATCTCGCTCTGCCCGATGGCAATCGTGATCACCGCCGAGAACGACTCGATCGGCGAGGTGCCGAGGATTCGGCGCAGTCCCGCGCCGAGCAGGCGGGCCAGGGCCTGCATCACGCCGAGATGGTAGAGCACGCCGATGAGCGCCGAGACGTACAGGATCTGCGGCAGCACCCGCAGGGCCAGGATGAAGCCCGAGCCGCCGAACAACTCGAACATCTTCGGCTCGACGAGGCCGCCGAACAGGAAGGCGGTCCCGCGGTCGCCACAGGACAGCACGGCCACGACGCCGTCGGCGGCGGCTCTCAGCGCCGCCTGGCCGGCGGGGAGGAACAGGACGAGCGCCCCGAGCCCGACCTGCAGGGCCAGCCCGGTCACCACGACGCGGGGGCTGATCGCCCGTCGGTTCGTCGAGAACAGGACGGCGACGGTGAGCAGTACCAGGAGGCTGAGGCCGGCATGGATCAGGCGGTCGAGCATCGCGTCCTTCGGGTCCGAGCTTGGCCGGAGCGTATGGAAGGTTCGGGCCAGAGCCCGTCAGTCTGGGGGATCGGGCGCCAGATAGGGCGCGAACAGATCGCGGACCTGCGCGAAGCCCCAGTCCCGGTCGGCCTCGGTCAGGGTCGTGCCCCCTGGAGGCGGTGGCTCATCCAGTGGCTGGACACGATCCAGGCATTGTCGATGAGCCGACCGAGGGCCTCCGGCGCGATCCGCAACCGTCCCGCACCGACAGCCGCCTCGAACACGCCGCGGGCCAGCGCCTGGGTCTCGGCCCGGAGGGCGTGAACCCGCGACCGCAGCGCGGGTGCGATCTCCACCATGGCGATTCCGTCGCGATAGATGCAGCGGTAACGCCAGATCAGGTCGAACCATGCTCGCTGGTAGGCGATCAGCGCCTCGGGCGCGGCGGGGTCCGCGGGCATCCGGCCCGCCACCATCACGGCCTCGGCCTCGAAGGCCGCGAACACAGCCTCGACGAGGCCGCTCTTGCGGGGAAAATGGTAGTGGAGGTTGCCCTCGCGCATCCCGGATGCGGCGGCGATCTCCGCCGTCGTCACATGGCCGAGCCCGCGGGCGTTGAACAGCGCGAGGCTCGCGGCGAGGATCCGCGCCCGCGTCCCCGGATTCGGTCCCGGGCCGCCGGTGTCCGAACCGAACTCCGCAGCGCTCTCGGTCTTCCGGCCCTCGCCCCGCGGCATGTTCCAGTCCCCGCCTAGGGTGCTCACCCTAGACAATCCCGCCGGCCGGGCCTATCCCCTCTCACGACCGATCCTGATCGGCGGCACGGGGAGGCGCGGTTTGGCTCAGCGGTTCCAGCTCGCGGGCAAGGTCGCCCTGATCACCGGCGCGGCCAGCGGCATCGGCGCGGCCCTGGCCGAGGGGCTCGCCGCCAAGGGGTGCCGTCTCTTCCTGGTGGACCGGGATGCGGCCGGACTGCAGGCCACGGTCGCCAGACTGCACGGCGCGACGGTCGAGACGCGTACGCTGGATCTCGCGGATGCAGACGCGATCCGGGCGCTGCCCGGCTGGGTCGCGGAGCGGTCCGGGCACCTCGATCTCCTGATCAACAATGCCGGTGTCGCCCTCGGTGGCCGGTTCGACGAGACGCATCTCGACGATTTCGACTGGCTGCTCGACATCAACCTGCGCGCCGTCGTCCGGATGTGCCACGCCTTCCTGCCGATGCTCCGCGCCCGGCCGGCCGCGCAGATCGTCAACCTGTCGAGCCTGTTCGGCCTGATCGCGCCGCCAGGCCAGGTCGCCTACTGCACGAGCAAGTTCGGGGTGCGCGGCTTCTCCGAGGCCCTCCGGCACGAATATGCCGGCACCGGGCTCGGGGTGACGGTGGTCCATCCGGGCGGCGTCGCCACCGCCATCTCGCGCAATGCCCGCGGCCGCCGTCCGCCGAGCGATCCCGAGGCGGCCAAGCGCGCGGCGGTCGAGGATGCGGCGGCCCGGGAAGCCTTCGGCAAGCTCCTGACCCTGGCTCCTGCGGATGCAGCCGCCGCGATCATCCGCGGCATCGAAGCGCGCGCGCCGCGCATCGTGGTCGGGAAGGACGCCAGGAACGCTGCGTTGATCCAGCGGCTGATGCCGGTGGGCTACTGGAAGACGATCGTGCGCCTGTCCGGCGGGACCCTCTGATGGCGAGCCTGCGCGCTTATCTCGGAGCCTACATGGTCCGCAGCCGGGTCCGCGGCCCCCTCGCCCGGGCGCGGGACGCGGCCGCGTTCCGCCGGATCTTCGAGGCGCCGGCCTTCCCGGATCCCAAGGGCGTGACCTACGAACCGGGCGTCGTCGGCGGCGTGAAGGGTGAGTGGATCCGGCCCACGGCGGGTCCCGGCCGGCGGATGCTCTACATCCACGGCGGCGGCTTCATCGCCTGCTCGCCCCGGACGCACCGTCCCGTCACGGGCGCGCTGGCGAACCGCGGTTTCACGATCTTCGCACCCGATTACCGCCTCGCCCCCGAGCACCCGTTCCCCGCGGCGGTGGACGACGTGACAGCCGTTTGGACGGCGTTCAGCGCGGAGGGCGCGGCCTGCGTGGCGGGCGAATCGGCCGGGGGCAACCTCGCCCTCGTGCTAATGGGCGCGGCCCGCGCCCGGGATCTGCCGATGCCCTGGGCGGCGGCCCTGTTCTCCCCCGCGACGGATTTCGTCTCCGAGGACGGATCGCGCGTCACAAACGCGTGGCGTGACGCCATGTTCGACCCGCAGGCGCTCGCGGCGATCCGGCCGATGTACCTGGGGGATGCCGATCCGACCGATCCGCGGGTCTCACCCCTCTACGGCGATCCGACCGGTTTCCCCCGCTGCTGTTCCACGTCGGGGAGCGCGAAGTCCTGCGCGACGATTCTGTCCGCATGGCCGAGCGGACCCGCGCAGCCGGCGTCGAGACCGATCTCAAGCTCTTCCCGGTCGTGTCCCACGCCTGGCAGTTCGCGGCAGGCGTCCTGCCGGAGGCGCGGGCCTCCCTCGACGAGGCGGCCGCGTTCCTGAAGGCGCACGCGCCCCACGCACCGTCCGGGAGCCCCCAGCGATGACCGAGACTGCGCCCGCGACCCTGGCCGTCCTGATCGTCGGCGCCGGCTTCTCGGGGCTGGCGATGGCGATCCGCTGCCGGCAGGCGGGCATCGGCCCCCTGCGGGTGATCGAGAAGGCCGACGGCATCGGCGGCACGTGGCACGACAATACCTATCCGGGGGCGGCCTGCGACGTCCCCTCGCACCTCTACTCGCTGTCCTTCGCGCCGAAGGCCGACTGGAGCCGGATGTACGCGCCGCAGCCGGAGATCCTGGCCTACCTTCAGGACGTCGCTGCCCGCCACGGGCTGATGCCGCTGATCCAGCTGGGCACGGCCTTCACGGGGGCCACCTGGGACGCGGCGCGCGCCCTGTGGCACGTCGAGACCGACCGCGGGCCGATCACGGCGCGTGCGATCGTCTCCGGAATGGGCGGCCTGCACCATCCCGCCTATCCCGACATCCCGGGTCGCGCCGCGTTCGCTGGCCCGGCCTTCCACACGGCGGCCTGGGACCATTCCGTGGTGCTGGCCGGCAAGCGGGTCGGGGTGATCGGCACCGGTGCCAGCGCGATCCAGGTGGTGCCCGAGCTTGCCGCCGTCGCGTCCCACCTGACCCTGTTCCAGCGCACGCCGCCCTGGATCATGCCCAAGAACGACCACGCCATCGCGGAGCGGGCGAAGAGCCGCTACCGGCGCGTGCCGTTGAGCCGGCAACTCGAACGGGCGCGGCTGTTCTGGCTGCACGAGGTGCGCGCGCTGCTGGGCTTCACCAAGGTCTCGAAGCTCACCGGCCAGGCCGAGGCCCTGGCCCGGCGCCATCTCGCCAAGGCCGTCCCCGACAAGGCCCTGCGGGCGAAGCTGACGCCGAACTATCGCCTCGGCTGCAAGCGCGTGCTGATCTCCGACGACTACTACCCCGCGCTCCAGCGTCCCAACGTCACCCTGGAGACGGAGAACATCGCCCGGATCGACGGGACCGGGGTGATCACAGAAGCCGGACGGCGCCACGATCTCGACGTCATCGTCTACGCTACCGGCTTCGACGTCACCGCCACCTTCGCGCGGATGAATCTCGTCGGCCGCGACGGCACAAGCCTGACCGAGGCCTGGGCCGGCGGCATGGGCGCCTATCAGGGCATCACGGTCGCGGGGTTTCCCAACTACTTCATGCTGCTCGGACCCAATACCGGGCTCGGGCACAACTCGGTCGTCTCAATGATCGAGATCCAGGTGCAGCACGTCCTCGATTGCCTGAAGGCCCTGCGCCACGGGACCAGGGCCATCGAGGTCCGGCCGGAGGCGCAGGCGCGCTTCCTCGACCGGATCCGCACCCGCCTGGCCGACAGCATCTGGCAGGCGGGCGGCTGCCGCAGCTGGTATCTCGATGCGCGCGGGCGCAACACGACCCTGTGGCCCGACTCGGTCATGGCGTACCGCCGAAGCGCCCGCCGCGCCCGGATGGCGGATTACCGGCTGGGCTGAGTCCGACACCGTCTCCGGATCGGTCCCGCCGCCGTTGGCCGCCGGTCGGCGTGTCAGAACGCGAACCCGGCCTCCGCCGCGAAGGCTTCGAGGCCGGGCAGTGACGCGTCGAACAGAGGACGGGCGCCGAACGCATCGCCCGCACGGACGAACAGGGTCACCTTGGCGTTCCGATACGGCCCGAACACGCAGACCAAGCGGCCGTCGTCCTTGAGCTGGTCCAGCAGCGCCTGCGGCCGCACCTCGACGCGGCCGTTGATCAGGATCGCGTCGAAGGGCGCCTGCTTCGGCGCACCGGCGGCGATCGGCCCCTCCGCGACCTGCGCGGAAGTGCCCAGCCGGACACGCAGCGCCTCAGCCAGCTCAGGCACCGACTCGAGCGCCGTCACCTGCGCGCCCAGGCGCGCCATCACCGCCGCCGCGTAGCCCGAGCCACTGGCGACGTCGAGGGCGGTGTCGCCCGGCCGGATCCGCAGGGACTGGATCATCCGGGCCTGCACCATAGGGGCGGGTAGGCAGCGGGTCTCGCCGGCGGCTGCGCCGAGAACCAGGGTCTGATCGATATACGCGAAGGGCTCGCGGCCCTTCGGTACGAAGCTCTCCCGCGGCACGGAGTCGAACGCGTCGAGCACCGTGTTGTCGTTCACGTCGAAGGTCCGCAACTGGCAGTCGACCATCATCCGCCGCGCCTGCGCGTAATCGATCATCGATACGTGTCCTCGAACCGGATCGGAACGCCGCGTCGGCCGGGCTCCGGCGAGACAGCCGGCCGCCCCGGCCAAGCCTAAGCTTCCCGGACGGGGGGCGTTTTCGGAGATCGGTGCACAAAACGCAAGGCGAGTGCGCAACGGCGACCCCGATACCGCATCGCGCCGGACTTCGCTGAAACGGCCGGGATGTTTCGGCGACCGGGGGTCCCGCGGCCGAAAGGGGCCGGCTCCGGTCTGAACATCGTCCGACTCGGTGTTTCGCGGATCCGATGATTCCCGAGCGCGGGAGCAGCCCAGCCGCATTACGCCAGGACCACACTGTCGCCTCGAAGGCTCCCGGCGAGGTCGCGCGGCTGGCACGATCGATGAATAAAGAGTGCAGAACATGGGGACGGTCCGTATGGCCGTCCCGATAGGGAGCCGCCATGACGCCGACGAGCCAAGGATTTCTGACCCGGGGACTGACTGCCGCCCTCGCCTGCCTGAGCCTCGGGATGCTGGAATCCGGCCACGCCGCGGCTCAGGAGACAGCCGCAACCGCGGCACCGTCCCCCAGCGCCCCGGCCGACCGCGGCTCGGCCCTCTATGGCCGACCCGAGGGCGGCGCCGCGGCCAAGCTCGCGCCGGTCGCGGGACCGCCGTTGGCGACCGCCGCCGCCAAGCTGCCGTTGGACAAGCTGAAGGTGCCGGACGGCTTCAAGATCGAGGTCTATGCCAGCGGCCTCGCCAACGCCCGCGAGATGACGCAGGCGCCCGACGGGACGCTGTTCGTCGGCACCCGCACGGTCGGCAAGGTCTACGCGGTGCTGCCGAAGCCGGACGGTGACGGGAAGCGCGAGGTGAAGACCATCGCGACGGGCCTGCATCGGCCGAACGGCGTCGCGTACCACGACGGCGCCCTCTACGTCGCCGAACTCTCGAAGATCTGGCGCTACGACGACATCGCCAACCACCTCGACGGCATGGCGACGCCGACCCTGGTCTACGACGACCTGCCGAAGGATGAGGCCCATGGCTGGAAGTTCATCGCCATCGGCCCGGACAACAAACTGTACGTGCCGGTGGGCGCGCCGGGCAACATCGTGATGCCCCCGACACCCATGCGCAGATCCGGCGCATGGACCTCGACGGCAAGAACGCCGAGGTGATCGCCCGTGGCGTGCGCAACACCGTCGGGTTCGACTGGAACCCGAAGACCAAGCAGCTCTGGTTCACCGATAACGGCCGCGACTGGGTCTCGGAAGATATCCCGAACGACGAACTCAACGTGCTCTCCGAGCCCGGCAAGCAGCATTTCGGCTATCCGTATTGCCACCAGGGCACGTTCACCGATCCGGAATACGGCTGGGGCCATTCCTGCTCGGAATTCACTGCGCCGGCGGCCCTTCTCGGTGCCACACGGCCTCGCTCGGCCTGCGCTTCTACACGGGCACGCAGTTCCCGGATTCCTACCGCGACGCGATCTTCGTCGCCCGTCATGGGTCCTGGAATCGCACCACCAAGCTCGGCGGCGATATCGTCGTGGCCAAGCCCGGGGCTGACGGCAAGGTCGCCGGGGTGCAGCCGTTCCTGACCGGCTTCCTGCAGGACAACAAGTACGTGGGCCGTCCTGTCGACGTGCTCGTCGCCAAGGACGGGTCCCTGCTCGTGTCGGACGACTACAACGGTGCGATCTATCGCGTGAGTTACGGCCAGTGATGCGCCGACCGTCACGGACCCGCGCCATCCGGGGGCTGGCTGCAGCCCTGGGAGGGCTCTGGGCGGGCGTGTCGGTCGCCGCCCCCGATGCCGCGATGCAGGAGCGTCTCGCGCCCTGCATCGGCTGCCACGGGGCGGGCACGTCGCAGACCGAGGGGGTGCCCTCGCTCGGTGGCCAGCTCCCCGACTACGTCGTCACGCAGCTGTTCCAGTTCCGGGAAAAGCAGCGTGAAGCGCCGCCCATGAACGACGTCGCCGCCGGCTTCTCCGACGACGACCTGCGCGCCTATGCCGACGCGGTGGCGACGCTGCCGGCGCCCGCCCATTCCGGAGCGCCCGCAGATTCGGCCCTGACGGAGCGGGCGCAGGCCCTCGTCGCCAAGCACCAGTGCAATTCCTGTCATGGGCCCGACCTCGCCGGCCGGGACGCGATCCCGCGGATCCGAGCCCAGCGGGAGGATTACTTGGCCAAGGCGCTGACGGGCTACAAATCGAATGCCCGGCCCGGCTACGATCCCGCGATGAACGAGGTCGCGCAGGGGCTGAGCGAGGCCGACATCAAGGACCTGGCGGCTTACGTCTCGCGTCTCTGAGGAAGGATCGGGAAGAGCCCGTCCGCGTCACGCGGCCCTGCATGTGCAGCAGGCGCGACGGAGCTGTTTCGAGGATCTGCGACCGCCTCCGAAGGCACGTTCGCGATGGCCCGGCGCCTCGGGCCGAGGGGTCAGGTCGTCACAACCGCCCTCCCCGCTCAGCCCACCACGCGCAGCGCATCGCCCTTTGCCAGCGCCCCGCCGGCGATGACCTCCGCATAGACGCCGAGGTCGCGGTGACCGAGGCGGGCGTCGAGGGTCCAAGGGATGTCGCAATCGCGCACGCCGCTGACCGGGTCGACGTTCGTGGCCGCACACCGAACGGTCCGCTTGGTGATCTTGAGCCTCAGCCCGCTCGGCGCCTCGATCACCTGCCCGACCATCTCCAATTCCGCGAAGGGTTCGAGCCCGTCGACCAGCAGGTTGCCGCGGAAGCGCAGCGGATCGACCGGCACGCCGAGGTAATCCTCGACCGCCGCCACGCTCGCCCGGTTGATCAGTGAGACATAGCCGGTGGCCGAATCCGTGAACCGGTACTGTGCCGGCGCGGCGAGCACTTTGGGCTCACCCCGCAGGCTCTCGGGAACGAACCGCTTCATCAAGGCCGCGAGCCCGTCACGCCCAACTACCGTATCGAGGCGGAAGGCCTGAGGTTCGCCGTGCCCCTCCACGGTGAGGGTCGCGGTGGCGTCGTCGTAACGGGTTCGCAAGCGGGCGAGCGCCTCGTCCCGCATGAGCATCAGGTATTTGGTCTTGGGCTGGTGCCGGGGCGCCACCGCGTTGAAGCCCGAGGGACCGTTCTCGATGGCGTAGAGCCGGTCGCCGGGGAAAAATCCGCTCGTCTGGAGATCCGCCCGCTCGACAGCTTCGGGGCTCAGGCCCTTCACCGGATAGCGATACAGGGCGCTGACACGAATCAATGCGGTCATGCGCCGAACGTGACCCTGAATGGCGGTGTCGCGCAAGAGCTTCGCCGGCCCTTGTGGTGCGCAATTGCAACACCACATCCCGGCTACCGGCGGCCGCCAATGGCGTCGGGGTCCTCGTGCGGCGGAGAGCCGGAGGGCGACGTTTCGGTGGCGCCGCGCCTCTCATCGGGCGGCGGATGCCGGTACGGGAGGGTTGTTCATGAACTTCGAAAAATATACCGAGCGCGCCCGCGGCTTTGTGCAGGCGGCTCAGAACCTCGCCATGCGCGAGGGACATCCCCAGCTTCAGCCGGGGCACCTGCTCAAGGTGCTGCTCGACGATCCGGAAGGCCTGTGCGCAGGCCTGATCGACCGCGCCGGCGGCCAGTCGCGCGTGGCTCTGGCTCAGACCGAGCAGTGGCTGGCCAAGCAGCCGAAGGTGTCCGGCAACGCGTCCGCCCCGCAGGCGACACGCGAGCTGATGCGCCTGTTCGATACCGCCGAGAAGGCGGCCGAGAAGGCCGGCGATTCCTACGTGACGGTGGAGCGCCTGCTTCTCGCCCTGGCGGTCGAGAAGGAGTCCGAGGCCGGCCGCGCGCTTCAGGCGGCGGGCGTTACCCCCGCATCGCTGAACGCCGCGATCAACGCGCTGCGCAAGGGCCGTACCGCCGACAACGCCTCGGCCGAGAACGCCTACGACGCGCTCAAGAAGTATGCCCGCGACCTCACCGAGGCCGCCCGCGACGGCAAGCTCGACCCGGTGATCGGCCGCGACGAGGAGATCCGGCGGACCATCCAGGTCCTGTCCCGGCGCACCAAGAACAACCCGGTTCTCATCGGCGAGCCGGGCGTCGGCAAGACCGCCATCGTCGAGGGGCTGGCCCTGCGCATCGTCGACGGCGACGTGCCCGAGTCCCTGCGGGACAAGAGCCTGCTGGCCCTCGACATGGGCGCCCTGATCGCCGGGGCGAAGTATCGCGGCGAGTTCGAGGAGCGGCTGAAGGGCGTGCTCTCCGAGGTCACGGCGGCCGAGGGCGGCATCATCCTGTTCATCGACGAGATGCACACGCTGGTCGGCGCCGGGAAGGCCGACGGAGCGATGGACGCCTCCAACCTCCTGAAGCCGGCCCTCGCCCGGGGCGAGCTGCATTGCGTCGGCGCGACCACCCTCGACGAGTACCGCAAGCACGTCGAGAAGGACGCGGCTTTGGCCCGGCGCTTCCAGCCGGTCTTCGTGTCGGAGCCGACCGTGGAGGACACGGTGTCGATCCTGCGCGGCCTGAAGGAGAAGTACGAGCAGCACCACGGCGTGCGCATCCAGGATTCCGCCCTGGTCGCGGCGGCGACGCTCTCGAACCGCTACATCACCGACCGCTTCCTGCCCGACAAGGCGATCGACCTGATGGACGAGGCCGGCTCGCGCCTGCGCATGCAGGTCGACTCGAAGCCGGAGGAACTCGACAACGTCGACCGCGAGATCGTCCGGCTGAAGATCGAGGGCGAGGCGCTCAAGAAGGAGACCGATTCCGCCTCCCGCGACCGTCTGGTCCGGCTGGAGAAGGAACTCGGCGACCTGGAGGAGCGCTCGGCGGCGATCACCGCCCGCTGGAAGGCCGAGAAGGACAAGCTCGGCACGGCCGCCGGCCTGAAGAAGAAGCTGGACGAGGCGCGCAACGAACTCGCCGCGGCACAGCGCCAGGGCCAGTATCAGCGTGCGGGCGAGCTGGCCTACGGGGTCATCCCGGGCCTGGAGAAGCAGCTCGCCGAGATCGAGGCCAAGGCCGACGCCAAGTCGGAGAACGGCCGCGACGCGATGATGGAGGAGGCGGTCACCCCCGCCCACATCGCCGGGGTCGTCTCCCGCTGGACCGGCGTGCCGGTGGACAAGATGCTGGAGGGTGAGCGCGAGAAGTTGCTGGCCATGGAGGACGCGCTTGCCAAGCGCGTCGTCGGCCAGCGCGAGGCGGTTGAGGCGGTCTCGACCGCGGTCCGGCGCGCCCGCGCCGGCCTGCAGGATCCGAACCGGCCGATCGGCTCGTTCATGTTCCTCGGGCCA
Source organism: Methylobacterium phyllosphaerae (assembly GCA_050632685.1). Lineage (GTDB taxonomy): Bacteria > Pseudomonadota > Alphaproteobacteria > Rhizobiales > Beijerinckiaceae > Methylobacterium > Methylobacterium phyllosphaerae_A. The sequence goes on along the minus strand of JBOEFT010000001.1, from coordinate 1,816,369 downwards.
ACGGGCGTCGGCAAGACCGAGCTGACCAAGGCGCTCGCCGGCTTCCTGTTCGACGACGACACGGCGCTCGTGCGCATCGACATGTCCGAGTACATGGAGAAGCACGCGGTCGCCCGGCTGATCGGCGCCCCTCCCGGCTATGTCGGCTACGAGGAGGGCGGCGCCCTCGCGGAAGCCGTGCGGCGGCGGCCGTATCAGGTCGTCCTGTTCGACGAGGTCGAGAAGGCGCATCCCGACGTCTTCAACGTCCTGCTGCAGGTCCTCGATGACGGGCGGCTCACCGACGGCCAGGGGCGGACGGTCGACTTCCGCAACACGCTGCTGATCATGACCTCGAATCTCGGGGCCGAGTATCTGGTGAACCAGCCCGCGGGCGAGGACACCGATGCGGTCCGCGACGAGGTGATGGGCGTGGTGCGGGGCCACTTCCGGCCGGAATTCCTGAACCGGGTCGACGAGATCATCCTGTTCCACCGCCTCGCGCGGTCGGAGATGGGAGCGATCGTCGAGATCCAGCTCGGGCGCCTGCAGAAGCTGCTCGACGACCGCAAGATCACCCTCGCCGTCGACGAGGAGGCCAAGACCTGGCTCGCCGACAAGGGCTACGACCCGGCCTACGGGGCGCGGCCGCTGAAGCGGGTGATCCAGAAGAACGTCCAGGATCCCCTGGCCGAGCTGGTACTCTCGGGCAAGATCCATGACGGCGAGACCGTGCCGGTCACCGCCGGCCCGATGGGCCTGATGATCGGCGACGTCACGGTCGGCGCTGAGCGCCGGCCGGCCCATGTGGCGCTGAACTGATCGCATCGCGGGAAGGGCGGCGCGCCACGCGAGGTGCGCCGCCCTTCCTCTTCAGGAGCGCGGGACGACCAGTCGCCCAGGGTTATCTCGATCCAGGATCATGCTCCGGAGCGTGCGGGCGCTGGGGCGCCGACGCAGTGGAGGCCGGTGAGGCAGCGCCGGGCGGCGGCGTCGGCGCTGCCGAGCCGGTCCTCAGACCCGCGGCGATGCCGGCTCGACCCTTCGGATCGCAGCGGCGAGGTCGGCCGCCTGATCTCTGTGCCGACACACCATCCAGAGATCGTCGTGAGCCGACAGCTCCGCGTCGAACAGGTCGACGAAGGCGGCCGGCGGATCGCTCAGATCGGGCCAGTGGAACAGACGAAAGCCGAGCGCCTCGAACAGCGGCAGGATCGGGGCCAGATCCCACAACCTGTTGTTGCTGAGGGTCGCGTCGAGCCGCCCGGTGGCCAGAAGGGCGGCATCCGAGATCGCCCCGCCCTCGCTCCAGGGGAACCACCCGCGGCCGTAATCCAGGGTGTAGCGTTGCGCCGTGACCGAGAGCCATCCGACATGGCCGGTTCGGCGCTCCGGCCGATCCAACGGTTGCAGGGTCGCCGTCATGCGGCCGCCGCGGGTCGGTGCCCAGAAGGCGCGGCCGCCGCTCGCAGCCAGAAGAATGCCCTCCGTCGCCTCAGCCGCCGGGGGACCCGACGGCCTCGAGCGGTCCTCGTTCCAGGCCGGCAAACTCATGACGCAGGCCCGGGGCCAGCCGGCGCGGCAGGCCGCCACCATCACACCCCAGCCAGACAGTCCGCCCGCGAAGGGTCGGGTGCCGTCGATCGGGTCGCCCACGAAGGTCCAGGCCTCGCGGGACAGCATGGCCCGGGCCGCCGCATGTCCGAGATCCTCGGCCGTCTCTTCCTCGATCAGGTCGGGGCCGAACTGCGCGTGCAGCAGCCGGCTGGCCGCGAGGTCGGCTTCGGTCAGTGCCTGACCGAGATCCGGACCCTTGTTGGTCATGTTTAGGCCGCCCGCCCGCATGGACAATGCCAGCGGGGCAGCCTCCTCGGCGAAGGCGAGCATCCGCGCCAGGACGTCCGGTACAGGTAGGTCGGGCGGGAGCGTCATGCGGCGAACAGCTCGGGGCTGCGGAGCATCAGGGCCTGGATGAGGACCAGCGTCTTCAGATCGGGCAGGCGGCCGGCGCGGGCCAGATCAGACAGCGTGGCCAGGGGCACCTCGAAGGCCACGACCTGCTCGCCTTCGGCGTGCAGGCCGCCACCGGGTCCGACCCGGTCGGCCGCTCCGTAGGGGGCGAGGTAGAGCCACAGACGCTCGGAGGAGATGCTCGGCATGCTGTAGGCGTGCGCCACCGGTTCCAGATGCGGCAGGCGCACGCCGGCTTCCTCCATCGCCTCCCGGATCGCGGTCGCCTCCGGGGCGGCGCCGTCGAGCCCACCCGCGGGCGCCTCGTCGAGATCGGGCGGTTCGCCCCAGAAGGCCGGGCCGACCCGCGCCTGCCGCACGAGCAGCGCCACACGCCGAACGGGATCGTAGGGCAGCACGCAGGCCGCCTCGCCATGGTCCTCCAGCACCCGCCGCACGGTAGAGCCGTCCGCGAGGGTCAGCGTGGCGATGCCGAAGGTGTTCCAGCCGCGGTGGAGCACCTCCAGCGGCAGGGCAGGCAGGGCTTCGGTCATGGGCCGGTCAGCGCTTCGTGTTCGAGGCGGTCTGGCCGAACATCACCTTCTTGGCGTCCTCGCTCATGGTCTTTCCGTAATCGGGGTTGACCTCCGGAGCCCGCGCATAAGCGGCCTTCGTGGCAGGCCGCTCGGCGATCGCGGTGAACCAGCGCTTCAGGTGAGGATGCTCATCGAGGTTCTGGCCCTGCTTCTCCCACGGGACGATCCACGGATAACAGGCCATGTCGGCGATGGAGTAGTCGGGTCCGGCGACGAAGGCGCGGTCGGCCAGCCGCCGGTCGAGCACGCCGTAGAGACGGTTGGTCTCGTTGACGTAGCGCTTGATCGCGTACTCGATCTTCTCCGGCGCGTATTGGGAGAAGTGATGGTTCTGGCCGAGCATCGGCCCGAGGCCGCCCATCTGCCAGAACAGCCATTCCAGAACCTCGGCCCGCCCGCGCACATCAGAGGGGACGAAGCGTCCCGTCTTCTCAGCGAGGTAGAGCAGGATCGCGCCCGATTCGAACAGCGAGACCGGCGGGCCGCCGCCCGCCGGCTCGTCGTCGACGATCGCCGGCATGCGGTTATTGGGGGCAATCTTGAGAAATTCCGGATTGAACTGCTCACCTTTGCCAATGTTCACAGGGTGAATTCGGTATGGAACCCCTGCCTCTTCCAGGAACATCGTGATCTTGTGGCCATTCGGCGTTGGCCAGTAGTAAAGGTCGATCATCGGCTGGTGTCTCGCTAAGCCCCCGGCGGACGGGAAGTGGGTCGGCGCAGCGCTCCGGTCAAGCACGACGCCCACCGCGATGGCGCGGCATCGGCCTCATCCCCCCGGACAGCCCTGCACCTCGACGTAAAGGGCGTAGAGCGACTGGCTCGCGGCCATGAATAGACGGTTGCGATGCCGGCCACCGAAGCAGAGGTTGGCGCAGCGCTCAGGAAGGCGGATGCGTCCGATCGGCCGCCCGTCCGGATTGAACACCATCACGCCGTCCAGGGCATCGTCGCCCATGCCCCAGCCGCACCAGAGATTGCCGTCCACGTCGCACCGGATCCCGTCGGGTGTACCCGGACCGGCATCGATCAGCACCCGCCGGTCGCGGAGGGCGCGGCCGCCGACGACGTCGTAGGCGACGATCCGCCGAGTCGGTCGTCCGCGGGATTCCACGAGATACAGGACGCGGCCGTCCGGCGAGAAGCACAGGCCGTTGGGACCGGCGATGTCCGTGGCAACCGCCGCGAGGATGCCGGTGACCGGATCGAGGCGATAGACATTCTGTGGCAATTCCGGTTCGGCGCGCGTGCCCTCGTAGAAACCGCCGATCCCGAATGGCGGATCGGTAAACCAGACCGCGCCGTCGGCTGCGGTCACGACGTCGTTGGGCGAGTTCAGCCGCTTGCCCTCGAAGGCGTCGGCCAGAACGGTCACCCCACCGTCGTGCTCGGTGCGGGTGACGCGGCGGTTGCCGTGCTCGCAGGTGACCAGACGGCCGTTGCGGTCGCGGGTGTTGCCGTTGGCGAAGCCCGACGGCCTGCGGAAGACCCCGACCGCCCCGCTCTCTTCGTCCCAGCGCAGGATGCGATCGTTCGGGATGTCGCTCCACAGGAGGTAGCGGCTATCCCCGAACCAGACCGGCCCCTCGCACCAGCGGAATCCGGTGGCGAGCCGCTCCACCGCCGCGTTGAACACGCGGTAGCGGGCGAAGCTGGCGTCGAGGATCTCGACCGCCGGGTCGGGGTAGCGCGGGCTCGGTGTCCACACGGGGAAAATCCATTCCGGTCTCGGCGATCGTCACGGTTCCAACTCCGGCGGGCAAGGTGCCGGATGCGCATGTCCGCACCGTTCGTCGGTCGCAGGCGGCGTCCGCGCGGAACCGCCGCGCCTCGCGGGTGACGAGGGCCGGAAGCGTCCCGCGGGCGTTCCGAGACGCACCATCCTCCACCCCCCAGTGATGGCAGGCGCCGGCTCGTCATCAGGATGTCTCGGCCCTCGTCCCCGCATTGGACTAACGGGTCTTGATTTGTCTGACAAGTCGGAAGAGGGATCGGCGTGACGGATCCGTGGCCGATCGCCTCGATCCGGCGACAGCACGCCGCGGCCGGCCGCGCCTTGCGGGGGAGCGGCGGAACCGCTACGGCATTGAGGCCGTGTGGCAGTCGGGGTGTGGCGCAGTCTGGTAGCGCACCTGGTTTGGGACCAGGGGGTCGTAGGTTCGAATCCTATCGCCCCGACCATTCGATCAGGAGCTTGTCGAGTCCGATGCCGAGCGCCCGCATCTTCCGTCCGTCTCGAGATGCCACGCAATCGGGCCTCGCCCGCACCAAGCAGTGGATCCTGGAATTCGACCGGACCAGTCCGCGGGAGATCGATCCGCTGATGGGCTGGAACGGATCCTCGGACATGTTGCAGCAGGTGCGCCTGGAATTCGACACCGAGGAAGAGGCCGTCGCCTACGCCAAGCGCGAGGGCATCGCCTACCGGGTTGAGCAGCCGGCCAAGCATGCCCTGCGCAAGGGACTGTCCTACTCGGACAATTTCAAGTTTAACCGCACGGCGCCCTGGACGCATTAAGGCGGTCGCGGCCGTCTCCAACGGGTGCGTCGGGCCTTCCATGCGCCGTAGGGCGAATCCCCCGGGGGGCGGAGCTGGCTGATGTGCATCGGTTGCGCAGCGTGCGGCTTGCAGAGTTCGGCGTAGATGGTCGCGCTTCCAGCACCGAACGACTCGACCTCCTCGGCCGAGAACGCGAAATAGCCCTCCTTGAAGCCGGCCAGGCGCATCGCGGCGTGGCACATGGGGCATGGGCGCCCGCTCGCATACATCACGCAGTCACCGAGGTCGCGGCGGCCGAGCAGGCGGCTCGCCTCGCGCAACGCCACCATCTCGGCGTGAGCGCTCGGATCGTTGGTCGCATGGACGCCGTTGGCCGCGCGGACGAGCACGGCACCGTCGCGGACGATCACCGCACCGTACGGTGCACCGCCGGCCTCGACATTGGCCTCGGCGAGGGCGACCGCCTCGCGGATGTGCATCTCATGCGTGGACATGGCCGAACTCCCCTCCGATGGCGCGCCAACGCCGGGCATGGCCGGAGGTTCAGAACGCGTAGCGCACCGTACAATACGGCAGGGTCTCGGCGAGCAGGGCCTTGAACCGGGCGAGCCAAGTCGCCTTCCAGCCTGCGCGGTAGCGCAGGTTTCTGCCACCGCCTTCCGAAACCTTGGTTTCCTGGATGTCCGGGCGCCAGAGCAGGTCTTCGGCCTTGGGGTGCCAGCCGAGGTTCACCGCATGCAGATCCGCATTGTGGGTCAGCATGATGATCTCGCACTTCAGTTGCGCCTTGGCGGCATCCGACAGGGTGTCGTCGATCTCGGCGAACAGCGCCCGCCAGTCGTCCTCCCACCCTTCGTAGAGGATCACCGGCGAGAAGTTGGCATGCACCTCGTAGCCGGCGGCCACGAAATCGTCGAAGGCCGCGATCCGCTCCGGGATCGGGGCGGTCCGCACATCCACAATCCTGGCGATCCGTTCCGGCATGAGCGAGAAGCGGATGCGCGTCTTCCCCTGCGGATCGTAGGCGAGAAGGTCACGGTTCACGGCCTTGGTGGCGAAGGACGCCTTGGCGTTGGGCAGGGTTCGGAACAGCGCGACCAGGTCACGCACGCCGTCGCTCACCGCCGCATCCACCGAGAGGTCGCCGTTCTCGCCGATGTCGTAGACCCAGAATTTCGGATCGATCGGATCCGGCTCCGCCAAGCGGCCCTGTCGCCCGGCATGCCGGCCGATCGCGGCACAGGCCTGCTCGACGTTCACGAACAGCGAGATCGGGTTCGCGAACCCCTTCCGGCGCGGCACGTAGCAATAGGCGCAGGCCATGGCGCAGCCGTTCGAGGTCGAGGGCGCGATGAAGTGGGCGCTGCGCCCGTTGGGACGCATCGCGAGGCCCTTCTTGATCCCGAGGACCAGCGTCGAGCGCTTGATCCGCACCCAATCCTCAACGGACCCGGCATTCCCGTGCAGCTCCGGGATGTTCCAGTGGGACGATACGGGGATGAGCGCGGCTTCGGGGAAGCGCGCCAGGATCGCCCGACCGACCGGAAAGTCGCTCACCGCGGGTTCGTGATAGATCGTCCGGATCTCGAGCAGGTCGCGCGTCAGGGGCATGGTCGATCCCGAGCCCGTGAGCGGGCCGAGAGCGATATGGTGTCCGGTGCCGCGGCCGGAATGGCTTGCGACCTGTCGCCCCGATCCGGACCGGCCCGGAAATGCCCGGGCGCCAGCACGACGATCTAGGATCGTTGAACGATATCTAACGATTCGCTGTCATGAGTCCCTCAGATCTGTGTGGACGTGTGATGATCGTTCAGGCCCCGGAGACATCCGCTCTGAAGTCCCCCGGCTTCGGCGATCTGCTCGACCCGGCGGATCCCCGGTGGGATCTCGCTGATCCGTCGGGACCAGCTGGAGGCCCTGCGCGGGGGCGTGCTCTCGGCCATCCCGGTCAACATGCTGCTCGGGCTGGCGAGCGTGCTCGTCGCGTATCGGAGTGGCCACGGCACCGTGGGGGCCGTCTGGTTCGCGGCCTCGACCAGCGTCAATCTCCTGCGGATCGTGCTGTGCCGAGCCCGCTGCGTCGGCCTGGCGCTCACCGCCGACATGCCGCCGACCATGGCCGCAGCGGCAGTGCGCTCCATCGACCGGCATCTACGCGCCTGCACGGTGGCGGCCTTCCTATCCGGCGCCGTCTGGGCCTGCCAGCCGCTCCTGTGCGAGGGCTATACCTCCGCGCAGACCCTGTTCTACCTCGCCATCACCTGCGGCATCACCGCAGGGGCCGTGACGCACGGGACCGCTTATGCGCGCATCCCGCTGAGCTTCATCGTCCTGCCGCTGCTGTCTGTCAGCGTATGTCTCGCCGTGACCGGCGACTTCGACCGGGACTGCCTCGCGGCCTGCGTGCTGCTCTATTTCCTGGCCCTGACGCACACGGCGTTCCGGAGCGAGGCGGTGTTCCGCGAGGCGAGCCGGCTCAAGAATGAGGCCAACGCCCTCGCCCGATCGCGCGCGGAGGCCCATGCGAGCGCCAATGCCCTCGTCGAGGAGATGCGGTGGCGTGCCACCCACGACGACCTGTCGGGGCTCCTGAACCGGGCGGGCTTCCTTCAGGCGGCGGAGGATCGGCTCCGGTCCGGGACGCTGAGCCTGCTGCTGCTGGATCTCGACGGCTTCAAGTTCGTCAACGACGTCTACGGTCACAAGGCCGGCGACCGGGTGCTCGTCGAAGTCGCGCGTCGGCTGACCGAGGCGCTGCCGGAGCAGGGTCTCGCCGCCCGGCTCGGCGGGGATGAATTCGCCGTGCTGTACGATCCCGCGGCGTCCGGCGTGCCGCACAGCGTCATGGCGACGGACCTGATCGCCGCGGTGGCAAAGCCGTTCGACGGCTTCGACGCGGGCCGTCTCGGCGTCAGCATCGGCGTCCATGCCGGTTCGGAACCCAGCCTGACCGAGATGCTGAGCTGCGCCGACGAGGCGCTCTACGCGTCGAAGGCCGCCGGCCGGAACCGGTTCCGGGTGTTCGACTCGGGCCTGCGCGAGCGGCTGCAGATGCGGCGCGACCTGGAACGCGACCTGTCGCAGGCCCTGGTCGACAACACCCCGCAGGTCTGGTTCCAGCCGATCTACGCCGCCGACGGGCGGACGCTGGTGGGTCTGGAGGCGCTGGTGCGCTGGGAGCATCCGCGCCTCGGCTGGATCGCGCCGCCCGACCTGATCGCCGCCGCCGCGATGGCGGGCCTCACCGAATCGCTGCTGCGCTACATCCTCGAGCAGGTCTGCCGGATGCTGGAAGTCCTGCGCGGCCGGGGCCTCGGGACCGTGCGCGTGGCCTTGAACGTCTCACCCCGGGAAATGGCGCAGGTGCCGGTGGACGAGATCATCATCGAGCGCCTGAACCGCCTCGGGCTGCCGCCCACCATGCTGGAGATCGAGATCACCGAGGAGACGGCCCTCGATATCGGGGCGGTGCAGGACAAGCTGCAGGCGCTGTCCCGCGCCGGGGTCCGGGTCGCCCTGGACGATTTCGGCATCGGATACTCGTCGCTCTCCTCGCTGCGGCAGCTGAGGGCCGACCGGATCAAGATCGATCGGAGCTTCGTGACCGGGCTCGGGACCTGCGACGACAAGCGGGGGCTCGTCCTCGCCGTCCTCGGCCTCGGCCGTCTGCTTGGACTCGAGGTCGTGGCGGAAGGGGTCGAGTCGGCCGAGGATCTCCACATCCTTCAGGCGATGGGCTGTCCGTTCCTGCAGGGCTACCACCTCGGTCGACCGAGGCCGGCACAGGATCTGGAGACCGTCCTGTGCGCCGGGCGGATTGCGGCTGCCTGATCCCGGCCTCACGGTGCCGGCACGCCCGTGATCGTCGACGCGCCTGGTCGACCGGCCGCCCCGGCTCAGAATCGCTCAACATCCGCCGGCCGACGGCGCAGGATCCGGCGCGCCGCCGCGCGCCACAGGCGATCCGGGAGCCCGTAGAGCCAGACCAGGCCGGCGCAGCCGGCGATCATCAGCAGGAACAGCCAGGCCATGACCTCGAGCACAAGGCCCGGCGGAGGCTCGTGCTCGGTCCGGTCGTACCACAGGGGATCGGAGCCCCAGGGTGGATCGTTCTCGTCCACGGTCGAACCCTCCCCCGCGAAGCCGGCACATGGGTCCGCGGCCTGCGCACAGCGCTCACCACGCGATCGCGGGGCGTCGAGCCCGCGGCGGGGCCTCCTCGGGACGCCCGCCACCCCACGCTAGCGGCGCGGCCGCGCAGCCGACGAATACCTAATTCGGACACGACCGCTCCACTGGACGCGCTTTCCACATCCAACTTCCTCCGCAATTTATTGCTTAGTCCGCTCAGGATGGCATTGTGACTTTCGGGATGACTCTAGGGATCGCCATGCGCGCACGGCGCGAGCGCCGCCCGGCCTTGTGGTCGATGCTGATCCTGTCTGGGGCCTGCGCGTTGCCGGCGCAGGCCGACATGCGCATCGAGGCGGCCAAGATCACGGGCGGCGACCTGTGGATCATCGGCTATGCCGACGACCCCGGGGCAGAGATCACCCTCGACGGCCGATTCCGCAGCGAACTGACAGCCGCGGCTACTTCGAGTTTCGCGTTGTGTATCATCCGGCAACCTGCGTCGCCACGCTTCGGACGCCGAAGCAGGCCCGCAGCATCGTGGTCGGCGAATGCGGCCAGCAGGGACCGCAGGCGCCCCCCTCGTCGGACCTCCCGGCCCGCGGGGCGAAGCGGGTGAGCGAGGGGAGGCCGGCCCGTCCGGGGAGCGGGGAGCCGCGGGTCCACCCGGCCCTCCCGGCCCGCCGGGAATCGCAGGTCCGCAGGGTGTCGCCGGACCACAGGGGATCGCGGGCCTGCAGGGGGCCGTCGGATCGCCAGGGGAACGCGGTCCCTCCGGACCGCCGGGCGAACGCGGCCCACCGGGCTCACCCGGACCGACCGGAGCGTCCGGGCCGGCCGGCCCTCCCGGACCGCCTGGCCCACGCGGGCTGCAGGGTCCGCCTGGGAAGATGGGACCGCCGGGGGCGACGCCGAAGCCGAAGCCGCCGCCGGCCGTCGCGGGCACGGCGCCGAAGCAGCGCCCGGCGGCGCGGGCACCCCGCGAACCAGACCTGGCCCCCTATTCGGCGCCGGACCTCGAGCCCGATACCGGCGGCGGCGGGATCGGCCGGTATTGACGCGGATCCGGTTACCGGACCGGCTTAGCCGAGCCGCGACCCGACGCGAAAGCCGGGCGCCCCCTCCGATTCCGTCGGCTTCAATACGAGAGCGACGGGTATTCATAGCCGGGAATAGTCTCCGACAGGGCGTATTCCACAGTTCGATCAGCGTATTAACTCAGCGCGGAGCGTACCGCCGATCGGATGTGTCACCTTAATGCCCCAACGGCGCACATTCCGACGATCTCGCCGTGCCGAGGCGAGCCAAAGCGCCCGGTTTGCGCTAAGCGTGACAGTGGGGCGGGCTTGATCGGAAACGAGGGAAACGCCGTACCTTGGCCGTTTCCGTCTCGGACTTCCGGACCGAAAGAGACCGCAAGGGCTTGTTCATCGTGACACGACGTCCACAAGCGAGCTTTCAGACGTTCCGGTTAGCCGGGATGGTCTCCGGATTCGCGCTCCTGGCAGCCATGCCGGCCGCTTCCGAGACTCTCGAGAGCGCGCTCGCAAAGGCATACCAGGGGAATCCCACCCTCAACGCGAGCCGTGCCGGCGTCCGCGCGACCGACGAGAACGTGGCGATTGCGCAGTCGGGTTATCGTCCTCAGGTCAATGTCGGCGCCCAGATCGGCGTCCAGTACCTCCAGACCCAAAGTTCCAGCACCGTGGCGGCCGCGGCCGGATCGGCCGCCACTGGCGCGTCGTCGGCCGCGGGTGGGTCCGCGCTGAACACGGGTGCCTCGACCATCGGCAGCACCACGACCGGGGTCGGTACCGGCACGACGGGCACGTCCGGCCTCGGGGCAGGCGCGTCCGGCGTGGCCGGTGCGTCGTCGGCGGGCGGCTCCGGCGTGACCTCCAGCACCGCGGAGGTCGCCGCGGCCCAGACCATCACGTCCAAGCGGACCGTCAGGACCACGTATCTGCCGAGCACCGCGAGCCTGACCGTCTCGCAGACGCTGTTCAACGGCTTCCAGACCGACAACCTGACCCGGCGCGCCGAGTCCACCGTGTACAGCCAGCGCGAGACGCTGCGGTACACGGAGCTGACCGTGCTCTACAACGCCGTCCAGTCGTACATGAACGTGCTGAGCAACACGGCCACGCTGGAACTCAACCGGAACAACGTCGAGGTCTTGGAGGAGCAGCTCCGCCAGACGCGTGACCGCTTCAATGTCGGCGAGGTCACGCGGACCGACGTCGCCCAGGCCGAAGCCCGGCTCGCGGGCGCACGCTCGCAGGTGAGCACGGCGGAATCCGCTTTGCGGACCAGCATCGGCATCTATCGGCAGAACATCGGCGTCGAGCCGCGCCAGCTCGCGCCGGGTCGGCCCCTGGACCGGTTCGTCCCTGCCAGCCTCGATGCCGCCATCGCCATCGGCCTGCGCGAGCATCCGCAGATCGTGTCGGCCATCCATGCGGTCGACGCGGCGGAGTCGCAGGTGAAGGTGCTGGAGGGCCAGCTGGCGCCGCAGGTCGGCCTGCAGGGCTCCCTCAGCCAAACCTACGACCAGACCGGCCCGAACCAGAGCTTCTTCGTCGGCTTCGTGGGCGGCCGGCTGAACATCCCGATCTACGAGGGCGGCCAGACCTACGCTCAGATCCGTCAGGCCAAGGAGACCGTCGGCCAGACCCGGATCCAGGTCGATCAGGTCCGCGACCAAGTGCGCGCTCAGATCGTCGATTTCTGGGGCCGGCTGGAGGCCGCCAAGGCGCAGGTCATCGCGGCCCAGGCGCAGGTTCAGGCGAACGAAGTGGCTCTGAACGGCGTGCGCGAGGAAGCCCGCGTCGGCCAGCGCACGACCCTCGACGTGCTCAACGCGCAGCAGGAACTGCTGAACTCCCGCGTGAACCTCATCGTCGCCCAGCGGGACCGCGTGATCTTCTCCTACGGCGTGGTTCAGGCGATCGGACAACTGACCGCGCGCTTCACGGCGCTCCCGGTCGAGTACTACAGCGCCAAGGTCCACTACGATCAGGTCAAGGATCTGTGGTTCGGCCTGCGCACGCCGGACGGGCGCTGAGGTCTTTTCCCCGGGGAGTGTGGTGCGAGCGCGCTTGCCGCCACGAAACGGCATGGAATACTGATTGAACACCGATCCATTCGGGTCGCTTTCCAGTCTCCCATGCCCGAGTGCGCCTGCCGATGAGTGCAGCAAGCCCCAAGATCCCGGACACGAAATTCCAGGACAAGGCTGCCGATAAGGCGCACGAGCCTTCGATGGAAGAAATCCTGGCGTCGATCCGGCGGATCATTGCCGACGATCAGGCGGCCAAGCCTGCCGAGGCGCCCCCTGCACCCGAGCCCGACGACGTGCTCGACCTCGCGGAGGTTGCCGAACCGGTGATGCGCCCGCGCGTGGTCGAACCGGAGCCCGAACCTGCTCCGGACCTGCTCGATTTCGATGCGATCGATTTCGACGACCCGGCCGATGCCGCGCCGGAGCCCGAGCCGGAGCCCGAGCCCGTCCCGGAGCCGGTGGCGCCCCCGCCTCCGCCGCCGCAGCCCGTGCTGCAGGCGGTGCGGGCTCCGGATCCGGGGCCGGAGGCGCTGGTATCCCCCGCGACCGATGCCAGCGTGAGCGGTGCGTTCAACCTGCTGGCCCACACGGTGCTGACCCAGAATGCCCGGACGCTGGAGGATCTCGTGAAAGAGATGCTTCGCCCGATGCTGAAATCCTGGCTCGACGACAACCTGCCGGCCGTGGTCGAGCGCCTCGTGCGCGCCGAAATCGAGCGCGTTTCGCGCGGCCGCTGAGGCGGCGGCCTGGGTACGGCGGCCGCCGGCCGCCGTCCGCGTGTTGACGGGAACGGCGTGACGGTCGAAAGCGGGGCCAACCCCGTTTGAACAAGCGCTCGCCTGTAACCGCGATGATGGACAAGACCTTCGAGCCCGCCTCCGTCGAGGCGCGGATCTCCGCCGCCTGGGCCGAGGCGGACGCCTTCCGCGCCGGCCGTGCCGAGCGTGCCGGTGCTCCGCCGTACTGCATCGTGATCCCGCCACCGAACGTGACGGGCTCGCTGCATATGGGCCACGCCCTCAACAACACGCTGCAGGACATCCTCTGCCGATTCGAGCGCATGCGCGGCAAGGACGTGCTCTGGCAGCCCGGCACGGACCACGCCGGCATCGCCACCCAGATGGTGGTCGAGCGGCGGATGATGGAGCGTCAGGAGCCTGGACGCCGCGAGATCGGCCGCGCGGCCTTCGTCGAGAAGGTCTGGGCGTGGAAGGCGGAATCCGGCGGCGCGATCGTCAACCAGCTCAAGCGGCTGGGCGCCTCCTGCGACTGGTCCCGCGAACGCTTCACCATGGACGAGGGCCTGAGCCGCGCCGTGCTCAAGACCTTCGTCGACCTGCACCGGCAGGGCCTGATCTACCGCGACAAGCGGCTGGTGAACTGGGACCCGAAGTTTCAGACGGCGATCTCGGACCTCGAGGTCCAGCAGATCGAGACCAAGGGCCATCTCTGGCACTTCGACTACCCGGTGGTCGACGAGTCCGGCACCGAGACCGGCGACGTGATCACGGTGGCGACGACGCGCCCGGAGACGATGCTGGGCGATACCGGCGTCGCGGTCCATCCCGAGGACGCGCGCTACACCGCGCTCGTCGGCAAGCGCGTGCGCCTGCCGCTGGTCGGCCGTCTGATCCCGATCGTGGCCGACACCTACTCGGACCCGGAAAAGGGCACGGGCGCGGTCAAGATCACGCCCGCCCACGACTTCAACGACTTCGATGTCGGCCGCCGCCAGAATCTCGGCGTGATCAACATCCTCGATCCCGAAGGCCGGATGCTGCTCGACGGCAACGCGGACTTCCTCGACGGGACCTCGCCCGAGCCGGAGGCCCTGGCGCTCCACGGCCTCGACCGGGCGCAGGCCCGCAAGGAGGTCGTCGCGCTGATGGAGGCGCGCGGGCGCCTGCGCGCCACCGAGCCGAACACCCACGCGGTCCCGCACGGCGACCGCTCCGGCGTGGTCATCGAGCCCTTCCTCACCGACCAGTGGTACGTGAACGTCAAGCCTCTCGCGGAGCGCGCCCTCCAGGCGGTGCGCGACGGGCAGACCAAGTTCGTGCCCGAGAACTACGAGAAGATCTTCTTCCAGTGGCTCACCAACATCGAGCCGTGGTGCATCTCGCGCCAGCTCTGGTGGGGCCACCAGATCCCGGTCTGGTACGATGAAGATGGCGGCGTCTTCGTCGCCGAGAGCGAGGCCGAGGCGCTGGCCGCGGCCGAGGCCAAGCACGGCCGCTCCGTGGCGCTGACCCGCGACGAGGACGTCCTCGACACGTGGTTCTCCTCGGCGCTCTGGCCGTTCTCGACGCTCGGCTGGCCGGACTCGACCCCTGAACTCGCCCGCTACTACCCGACCAACACCCTGGTGACCGGCAAGGACATCCTGTTCTTCTGGGTCGCCCGGATGATGATGATGGGCCTGCACCTCACCGACCAGGCGCCCTTCGACACGGTCTACCTGCACACCCTGGTGCGGGACGCGTCGGGTGCGAAGATGTCGAAGTCGAAGGGGAACGTCGTCGATCCCCTGGAGCTGATCGATCAGGTCGGCGCCGATGCCCTGCGCTTCACCCTCTGCGCCCTTGCGGTCCAGGGCCGCGACATCAAGCTGTCCGCAGACCGGGTCCAGGGCTACCGCAACTTCGCGACCAAGCTCTGGAATGCCGCCCGCTTCGCCGAGCTGAACGGCTGCCGCCTGGATCCGGCCTTCGACCCGCGCTCCGCCACCGGCGCAATCAACCGCTGGGCGTTCACCGAGGCCGCCCGCGCGGTCGAGGAGGTTACGGGCGCCCTCGAGGCCTTCCGCTTCAACGACGCCGCCGGGGCCGCCTATCGCTTCGTCTGGAACATCTTCTGCGACTGGTATCTCGAACTCGCCAAGCCCGTGCTGCAGGGTGAGGGCGTGGATCCCGCCATCAAGGCCGAGACCCAGGCGAGCGTGGCCTTCCTGATCGATCAGGTCGCCAAGCTGCTGCACCCGTTCATGCCGTTCCTCACCGAGGAGCTGTGGACGATCAAGGGGGCGGACCTGCCGGAGCGCGGCCTCCTGACCCTGGATACATGGCCGGACCTCGGCGGCCTCGCCGACGCATCCGCCGAGGCCGAGGTCGGCTTCGTGGTCGATCTGGTCAGCCAGGTGCGGTCGGCGCGCTCCGAGACCAATGTCCCGGCCGCCGCGCAGATCCCGCTGGCGATGGTCGGCGCGGCCCCGGAGGTGCGGGCACGGGTCGAGGCTTGGCGCGACACGCTGCTGCGCCTCGCCCGTCTCTCGGAGATCAGCTTCGCGGAGACGCCGCCGAAGAACTCGGTCCAGCTGCTGGTGCGCGGCAGCGTCGCCGCGCTGCCGCTCGAGGGCGTGGTCGACCTCGCCGCCGAGGTCGCGCGCCTGAGGAAGGAGCAGGGCAAGGCGCAGGGCGAGATCAAGAAGATCGACGCCAAGCTCGGCAATGCCGACTTCGTCGCCCGCGCGCCGGAGGAGATCATCGAGGAGAACCGCGAGCGGCGCGAGACCGAGGCCGCGCGGCTCGCGAAGATCGAGGAGGCGCTGGCCCGGCTCGGCGGGGATTGAGCGACTCGGCCCGTCTCCCCGCGCGCCGTCCGACGGCGGCGCGCTTGGGGTGCAGGCTTCACCGGCGCGTGCCGAGGGTGCCGACGAAGGGATTGGGTGAACGCGCGCTGCCGTACGAGCCCGGCTCGGCCGAACTTCCGAAACCGTCGTGCCGGGCGCCGCGCGGGTGGGTGGAATAGTCGGGCGGCACGTACATCCCGGCCGGGTTGCGGAAACCGGGCCTCAGTGGGTCGGCCTTCCGCACGGCGGGACCTTCGTCGAATCGGCGCGTGTCGACATCACGGACGGCGTAAGGCCTCGTCTGCGCGCCCTTCGGTCGCACGCGCTCGGTGACGGCCTTCTTTGCGTCGATGTAGCTCTGAGAATCCGAATCGCGTTCGGTCGCGACAACCCCGATCGTCGATCCGAAGAGTACGGCAACGGCCAGCAGAGTCTTCATCGCGCACCCCAGGATCCGGCACGGCTCCATCGTGGAGGACCGTGGTCTACGGGTGCCTGCCGGACCTTGCGGGACCTTACGTCGTTTGTCCCGACCTGCAGGTGACGGGCGGCACGCGCCATGACCACGTTCCGAAGCGCGGGGCTGAACGCCGACTCGGCGGGACTGGGCTGGCGGGACACGGACCGCGCGGGCCGGCTCCGGCCAAGCGCCGCGACCTGTCCAAATGGTAATATGACCGCCACGCCCGGGTCAGGGGCTTGTCTCTAGACAGATCGTATCGAGCGCCGCGTGCCGGCGTCGTCCCGATCCGTTCCAAGAGGTTGAGACCCCTATGACCGAGACTCGTCCTTCCGGCCGCACGTCGCGCCGCGCCCTCGCCTCCGTGGCCGCTGCCGCGCTGATTGCCGGCGGCGCCCTCGGCAGCGGCTACCTGCCGTCCGCCACCCCGGCCTATGCCCAGGCCCTCCCAAAATCCCCGATCGAAGCCCCGGAGCATCCGCCGGGCTCCTTCGCCGGCATCGTCAACAAGGTGAAGCCGGGCGTCGTCTCGGTGAAGGTCAAGCTCGACGATTCGGCGAGCAGCGACGACGATGATGGCCCCAATCAGGGCCGCAACCTCCAGAACGTGCCGCCGCAGCTGCGCGAGTTCTTCAAGCGGTTCGGTCAGAACGGCCCCGGCGGCATGCAGCCCCAGCACCAGGGTCCGCGCGGCGCGGTCGGGTCCGGCTTCATCATCTCGGCCGACGGCTATGTGGTGACCAACAACCACGTGGTCGACCACGCCAAGACCGTGCAGGTGACCCTCGACGACGGCCGCACCCTCGACGCGAAGGTGATCGGCAAGGACTCGAAGACCGACGTGGCGCTCCTCAAGATCACCGAGGGCTCGAACTTCCCCTACGTGCAGTTCGGCAAGTCCGCGCCGCAGGTCGGCGACTGGGTGGTGGCGATCGGCAACCCGTTCGGCCTCGGCGGTACGGTGACCGCCGGCATCGTCTCGGCCCGCGGCCGCGACATCGGTGCCGGTCCCTATGACGACTTCCTGCAGATCGACGCCCCGATCAACAAGGGCAATTCCGGCGGCCCGACCTTCAACGTCAACGGCGAGGTGGTCGGCGTGAACACCGCCATCGCGTCCCCGTCTGGCGGCAGCGTGGGTCTCGCCTTCGCGATCCCCGCCGAGACCGTGCAGGCGGTGGTCGACCAGCTCCGCACCGACGGAAAAGTGGCCCGCGGCTACCTGGGCGTCCAGATCCAGCCGGTGACGCAGGACATCGCCGAGGGCCTGGGCCTCGACAAGGCCAAGGGCGCTCTCGTCGACCATGCCGAGAACGGCACGCCGGCTGCCAAGGCCGGTCTGAAGGCCGGCGACGTGATCGAGAAGGTCAACGGAGACACGGTGGACAGCGCCCGCGAGCTGTCGCGCCGGATCGCCGGGATGAAGCCCGGCGCCAAGGTCGAGCTGAGCTACCTGCGCGGCGGCAAGTCCGACACCGCCACGGTGACGCTGGGCACGATGCCGACCGACGGCACCAAGATGGCCAGCCGTGACGAGGATTCGGGCAACGGCCAGCCGCGCCTCGGCCTCCAGCTGGCGCCGGCCGGCGATGTCGGCCTGTCCGACCAGGGCGTGGCGGTGGTCCAGGTCGATCCCGACGGTCCGGCGGCGGCCAAGGGCATCGAGGCGGGCGACGTGATCCTCGACGTCGGCGGCCAGAGCGTGTCCCGTCCTGCGGACGTCGCGGCGCAGATCCGGGCGGCGGAATCGAGCGGGCGCAAGGCCGTGCTGATGCGGGTGAAGAGCGGCAAGGGCCAGACCCGCTTCGTCGCGGTGTCGCTGAGCAAGAACGCCGGCTGAGGCCGGTTCCTCCCGGTGCGGGGCTCTCTGCCCCGCGCCGTCTCGTGGTGACCTCCGACTGGCGCCGGCCGAGCAGGCCGGCGCCTTTTCGCGTGTCGTGCGGTTTTCGTGAGGGACGCCCGACGGGCCAGCCGCCGCCCTTGCACGCGAAGAGGCACGGCGCTGCGCGCGAATGGCGAAGGTGGCGATGCTCGCCTGCGTGACCGGGCTCGCGAAGACGGCGACGTCGAGCCCTGTCAGGCGTCGGCGACCGGAAGCCCGAGCCCGGGTCCGAGCCGGTTGCGGCACCGCCCCAGCGCCGCGAAGGCCGCGTTCGAATCCTTGGCCAGGCGCATCAGGTCGCCGAGCCGTGCCCGGCCGCGGGCGAAGGCGAAGAACACCGCGGCGATGTCGGGCTCGCCGTCGGCCGTGAGTGCCTCCGCGGCGAAGGCTGGCAGCGCTTGGCCGGCCGGGTCGCAGATCACCCGGAGCGCCGCGAAGGGTAGTCCATGCCGTCCCGCGAAGGCCGCGGCCACGTGCGATTCCATGTCGACGGCCGCCGCGCCCGTCGTGGCCCGCAGTTCGGTCTTGCCGTCGACCGCGAGGACGGCGGTGTCGACGCCGGCCAGATCCGCTGGGATCACCCGCGAGCCGACGTCCGACAGGATGTTGAGGAGCGCGGCCGACAGATCGAGATCCGCGGCGCGCCGGCCATCCTCGCTCACCACGCCGGTGCCGACCACGACATCGCCCGGCTTCAGCGACGGATCGAGGCCGCCCGCGATGCCGAAGCTGATCACGGCCCGGCAACCGGGAACGATTCGGGCGTCGAGGAGCTGGCGAAGCCGGTGGGGGTTGCCGCCGGCGCCCACGGCTTCGACCCCTCCCCCGCCGCCATGCGACGCTCGCGGGCGAGACCGGTGACGGCCAGGACGGGGGCTGTGGGATCGATCATGGCGCGCTGGTGGACCAGTCCGGCGAGGTCCGCAAGCAGGCGCAGTCGCCGCGGTCCGGCCGTGGGCCGATCCGGCGCGGCACCGGATTTGCCCGGTTCCGCGGGATCGTCGTCTGAAGAGGCCACGTGTCGAACACCGGGGCTCGCGGGTCGGTCGCCGAGCGGGTTCAACGCGGCTGCGATCCGGCGGGGTGGAGCCGGTCTTTCAGGCCGGCCCCCAAAGGCTCACATCCCGAACTGGACGTGCCGGCTGTTGCCGCGCTTGAGGTTGCGGAAACGCGCCATCGCCCAGAGCGGGAAGAACTTCGGGTAGCCATGGTAGCGCAGGTAGAACACCCGCGGGAAGCCCGTGGCCGTGTAGCGCTCCTCCTTCCAGAACCCGTCCGCGCCCTGCGTGCGGGTCAGGAAGTTGATGCCCCGGGTCACGGCCGGATCGTCGACCGCGCCCGCCGCCATCAGGGCGAGCAGCGCCCAGGCGGTCTGCGAGGCGGTGGACGAGCCGGCCTCGAAGGCCGGGTCGATCTTGTACGAGTTGGCGTCCTCGCCCCAGCCGCCGTCCGGATTCTGGATGCGGATCAGCCAAGAGACCGCCCGCTGGATCCGCGGATCGGCCGGATCGACACCTGCAGCGTTGAGGGCGCAGAGCACCGACCACGTGCCGTAGATGAAGTTCATCCCCCAGCGGCCGTACCAGGAGCCGTCTTCCTCCTGGTCGTTCAGGAGGTAATTCACGCCGCGGTCCAATGCCCTGGAGGTCTCGCGGGTTTCGCCGAGCTGCGCCAGCATGCCGACTACGCGGGCGGTCACGTCGGCGGTCGGCGGGTCGAGCAGCGCGCCGTGATCCGAGAACGGGATGTGGTTGAGATACATATGGTTGTTGTCGGCGTCGAACGCCGCCCAACCGCCATCCTCCGACTGTAGCCCCTCCACCCATTCGCGGGCGCGGGCGATCGAAGCCGTGTAGTCCGGCATGCCGGCCACCAGCCCGTGTTGGTGCATGGCCCGGTCCATCGCCATCACCACGACGGCGGTGTCATCGAGGTCGGGATAGTGGGGGTTGGCGTACTGGAACGCCCAGCCGCCCGGCCGGACCTTCGGCTTGCGCGCCGCCCAGTCGCCGACGATGTCGAGCACCTGCCGGGGCTTGAGCCAGTCGAGGCCGGCGCGGGCCTGGGCTTCGGCCTCTGGGCCGCCGGCCTCCAGGAGCGCATGGCTCGCGAGCGCCGTGTCCCAGACCGGCGAGACGCAGGGCTGGACGTAGGCCTCGTCGGCCTTCTCGACGACGAGCTTCTCGATCGCGTCGCAGGCGACGCGGACCTGCGGGTGATCGGGCCGGTAGCCCATCACCTCGTACATGAGCACCGAATTGACCATGGCGGGGAAGATCGCCCCTAGGCCGTCCTCGCCGTTGAGACGCTCGCTCACCCAGGCGCGGGCCATCTCCATGGCGCGCTGCCGGCGCTTGCGCGGCATGTGGTTCTCGACCCGTTGCAGCACCCGGTCGATGAAGCCGAAGATCGGCGTCCAAGGCCACGTGGCATGCGGGGAGCCGGGCCAAGAGCGCACGCTCTCCGGCGGCGTCACGAACAGCTCCTGGACGCTGATGCCGCGCAGGTTGCGCGCCCGGGGCTTGGTCGCCTGGAGCACGAACAGCGGCACCACGGTGGTGCGCGCCCAGTAGCTGATCTTGTCGAGGTGGAACGGGAACCACTTCGGCAGGAACATCACCTCCACGGGCATCACCGGCACGGCGCGCCACGGCACCTCGCCGTAGAGCGCCAGCATGAAGCGCGTGAACACGTTGGCGTTGGCGGCGCCGCCGCGGGACAGGATGCCCTCGCGCGCCCGGCGCATGTGCGGCGCCTCGATGTCGTCGCCGATCATCTTCAGGGCGAAGTACGCCTTGACCGTGCAGCTCATGTCGAACGGCCCCTCGTGGACGAGGGCCCAGCCGCCGTGCCGGCCTTGGGTGCGGCGCAGGTAGCTGCCGATCTTGGCCTCGAGGTCGCCGGGGACCTGCGTGCCGCGGAAATGGTGGAACAGGATGTACTCGGACGGAATCGTGGCATCCGCCTCGAGCTCGAAGCAGATATGCCCGTCGTCCTGCGCCAGGGTGGTCAAGGCGCGGGTCGCGTGAGCCACGCCGCGCTCGACGTCCTCGAGCGAGATCCCCTGCGTCTTCGAGCGCTGCAGCGCCTCGACTTTGCTTACGGCCTCTCTCATAGTCCTCGCCTCAAACGACCGCCTCGCGGCGGACGCCATGCCTCAAGCTGCGCCGCGCGTCCGGGTTCCGGCGCGCACGACAGATCCCGCGCGCAAGGAACGCGCGGCCGTCTGGCCCGAGCGGATCGCTCCCTCAATCGTCGATGGCAGGCCGGTGGCGGTCCAATCGCCTGCCAGGACGAGATTGTCGTAGGCGGTTTCGGCCTTCGGGCGCCGCGCGGCTTCCGCCGGCGTCGCCGCAAAGGTCGCACGCTTCTCCTTTACGATCTGCCAGCTGGGCAAGTCCGGTGCAAGGTTGCACAGCTGTGCGATCTCGGCCCAGATCTGCCGAGCGAGGTCTTCGCGTGGCACGTCGAGGAGCCGGTCGGCGCCGCTGATCGTGACCGAATACCGGTCCGGATAGGCGAAAAGCCACTCCGTCAGACTGTTGACGACGCCGAGAACGAGGGGGCTGCCGGGCTTCGGTGTCAACGCGAAATGCGCGTTCACGATGGAGCGGAATTCCATGGGGGCGAGGAGACCGGGCAACACCTCCCGCGCCACCCACGGCGGCAGCGCCAGCACGACGCTGTCCGCCGGATCGAGGCTCTCGACGCCGTCCGAAAAGACGAGCTGCGCGACGCGCCCCCGGCGAGGTCGAGGCTGCGCAGCCGGCGCCCGAAGCGAACCTCGCAGCCGCGGGCTGTGAGGAAACGCAGCGCCGGATCGACGAAGGCGTAGGACAGGCCCTCGACGGCGACGAGGGGGCGGCAGGCCTTGCCGCCGGCGCCCAGGGTCTCGCGGAGGATGCGGGCCGCGAGCCCGACATCGCTGTCCCGGGGCTCGGTGTTGAGGGCGGCCAGCAGCACCGGGTGCCACAGGCGTCTGTAGAGCGCGCCCTCGCAGGCCATGTGCGCGCCGATCGTGCCGCCGGCGCCCTCAGCCTTTCCGGACGCCGCCCGCAGGATGCCGAGGGGGCCAGATAATCGCGCGCCCGGGTGCCGGGGACGCGCCGCGCCGGGCTCATCACCCACCAGGGCAGCCGCCCGGCATTGGGACGCAGGCGCCAGCGCTCGCCACTCTTCAGGTCGGCAAAGTCGAACTCCGCAGCGTCCGGACCGGCGAGGGCATCGGCCGGCGCGCCGATCGTCCTGAGGAAACTCAGCGAATCGGCATTGCCCGAGAGCAGCAGGTGGTTGCCGTTGTCGATGGTCAGGCCGAGCGCCGGATCGTAATAAGAGCGGCAGCGCCCACCCGCCTGCTTGGCGGCCTCGTGCAGCACCACGCGGGTGCCGCTTTCGGCCAGCGCGACGGCGGCGGAGAGGCCGGCCAGCCCGGCGCCGACGACGTGAACGGTGCCCATCAGATCAGGCCGTGGCGGAGGACGACGCCGAGGAGCGCGCGCTTGCCCGGCTTCACCCGGGCGCGGGGCATGGCCCAGCCGCGTTCGAGCACCGCCTTGAGGTACAGGTGATAGGCCGCCGCCATCAGCCGGGCGGCCTTGGTGGCCTTGCGGGGGCTGCGCCGGATGATCTCCCAGGTCGCCTGATAGTGGTCTTCGGCCTCGCGGGCGAGGGAGAGGCAGACCTCGCCGATGCGCGGGTGGCTGATCGCCTCGACCGGCGTCGGATCGGAGAGCCCGATGGCCGCGAGCTTCTCCCGCGGCAGGTAGAGGCGGCCGCGCTCGGCATCCTCGTCGATGTCGCGCAGGATGTTGGTGAGCTGGAGCGCCCGGCCCTGATGCCAGGCGAGCCGGATGCCGTCCGCCTCGGGCATGCCGAAGATCCGCACCGACAGCCGGCCGACCGCGCTGGCGACCCGGTCGCAATAGAGGTCCAGGGTCTCGGCATCGGGGGCGACGATGTCCTCGACGGCGTCCATCGCCATGCCGTCGATGACCGCCTGGAAATCCTCGCGCTTCAGTCCGAAGCGGCGCACGGGCTCCACCAGGTCGCGCACCCGCGGGGCCGGGCGGCCGGCATAGAGGGCGTCGATGTCCGCCCGCCAGCGATCGAGCTCGACCTGCCGGACGGCCCGGGTGCCGCCGTCGTCGGCGACGTCGTCGACGGCGCGGCAGAAGGCGTAGACGGCATACATGGCCTCCCGCCGCTCCTTCGGCAGCAGGCGCATCGCCGTGTAGAAAGACGAGCCGGCGGCCGGAAGCGCCAGGGCGGCGCTGTCCTGGGTGGCGGCGGGGGTCGCAGTGGCGCTCACGAGCGGATTCCTTGAGCCGCGGCCCGGACGGTCCGCCCGCGGAAGGGCCGGCGCGCCAGGGTGGTGGCGACGCCGCCCAAGGCCGTCAGGGCGAAGGCGGCCTTGCCGTGATGGACTTTCTCCGAGAGCGGATCGCGCTCCAGCAGGCCCCGGCTCAACACCACGGCCAGCCGGTGGATCGCGGCGATCTCGAGGGACAGGCGCAGGTCATCGATCAGGTCCGGCAGGACCGCGCCCTCGTCGAGGAGATCGAGACATCGCTGCGCCAGCTCGCGGATCGCGGCCCGGAGTTGCGGCGGCGCCTTGGCCTCTCCGAGCATCGCCACGGTCGCGCCGTGGCGGTCGAGGCAATCCTGCGGGATGTAGACCCGGTCCAGGGCGGCAAAATCCTTGCCGCAATCCTGGAGATGATTGATCACCTGCAGGGCCGCGCAGATCGCGTCCGAGGATCGGTACACGCGCCCGGGGTCCTCGCCGTGCACGTCGAGGACGAAGCGCCCCACCGGCATGGCCGAGTAGCGGCAATAATGGATGAGTTCGTCCCAGTCGGCGTAGCGGTTCTTGTGCGCGTCCATGCGGAACGCATCGAGCAGTTCCAGGGCATGGCGCGGCGGCAGGCCCCGGGTGGCGAGTTCGCGCTTGAGTGGCTCCGCCTCGGGATCGGACGGGCCGACGCCGGTGAGCGCGTCCGCGAGTCGATCGAGCAGCGCGATCTTGCGCTCGGGCGACAGATCGGCATGGTCGGCCACGTCGTCGCCGGCGCGGACGAAGTTGTAGAAAGCCAGGATCGCGCCGCGGTGACGCGGGTGGATCAGGTGCGAGGCGACGGGGAAGTTCTCATCCTGGTGCCCCTTGCCGGAGCGCGTCGCGGTGGCGGATTCGAGGGTGCTCATGCGAGATAGCCCGCCTCCCGGAACCACGTGATCGCGTCGGACAGCCCCTCGCGATAGGGGCGGGCCGTGTAGCCGAGTTCGGCGCGCGCCTTCCGGTCCGAGAAAAACATCCGGTAGCGCGACATGCGGATGCCGTCGATGGTCGCGAAGGGCTGCTTGCCGGTGACCCGCGCTGCGAGCTGCGCGAAGAACGCCACCGGATAGACGGCGGCCCGGGGCAGGCTCACGGTCGGCGGCTTGCGGCCGACCATGCCGGCGATGTCGGCGAGCATATGGGACAGAAAGACGTCCTCGCCGCCCAGGATGTAGCGCTCGCCGATCCGGCCCTTGCGGAGCGCCAGGAGATGGCCGTGCGCCACGTCGTCCACATGGGCGAGGTTGAGGCCGGTATCGACGAAGGCCGGCATCTTCCCGAGGGCCGCCTCCTGGATGATCCGGCCGGTGGGCGTCGGCTTGACGTCGCGGGGGCCGATCGGCGTCGACGGGTTGACGATCACCGCTTGCAGGCCGT
This sequence comes from Methylobacterium phyllosphaerae, assembly GCA_050632685.1. Classification (GTDB taxonomy): domain Bacteria; phylum Pseudomonadota; class Alphaproteobacteria; order Rhizobiales; family Beijerinckiaceae; genus Methylobacterium; species Methylobacterium phyllosphaerae_A. Next base: position 1,791,530 of record JBOEFT010000001.1, on the reverse strand, counting down.
CGCGGGCGACCATTTCCTCGACCACCCGCTCGGCCACGACCTTGCTGCGCTTGTAAGCGCCGATCGCGGTCTCGGGCGTCAGCGGCAGGGTCTCGTCGGAGGGCGTGACGCCGTCGGCCGGCGGTTTGATTGTCGCGACGCTCGACGTGTAGACGACCCGCTCGACACCGGCATCCAAGGCCGCGCGCATCATCAGCCGCGTGCCGTCGCGGTTGGTGCGGACGATCTCCTCCATATCGGGTGCCCAGAGCCGGTAATCGGCCGCCGCGTGGAGCAGGTAACGCTGCCCGCGCATCGCCGCCGCCACGGCGGCCGGATCACGCATGTCGCCCTCGACGATCTCGACATCGGTCCAGATGAGGTTCCGGCGGGAACTCGACGCGCGCACGAGGATGCGCACCGGGAATCCGGCCTTACGGAACACGTCGACCAGGGCGGAGCCGAGGAAGCCGCTCGCGCCGGTGATCAGCACGGGACCGACCTCGGAGGCGCCGGGGGTTGTGGCCTCTGCCATCACGGATCTGGAGGGTTACCGAAAACCAGCCGGGCCGAGAGTCCCGGCCGCGGCGCGCTTGTGTCATCGAACCGCCCGGGCGGCAAGCCAAGCGCCGGCGGAGGGGCTTCCGCAGCCCCCTGCCCGACGTCGCCGAAAGTCCGCGCCCGAATGCACGTGGGGCAGGCCCGCGCCCAGGGGCCGGAACGGCGGCTCGGACTTGTCAGGACGCCGAAAACCGACTATGCGCCGCCCCTCGCGTCTCGCTCCGGCCGGGGGCTGAACGGACGGTGCCGCTTGCGGTGCAGGGGTCTTCTCCGACCCCGTCGTCCGGTGTCTCCGCCTTCGATCAACCGCTCGGGCCTGAAAATCGGCTCGAAGGGCTTGGCGCCGAGCGTTCCGCGAGATGAACCGGCCCGAATCAACCGCCTTCCGGCGGTCGGGCTCCTTTGACGATGAAAGGCCCGACGATGCCTCTCTACGAGCATGTGCTCTTGGCCCGCCAGGACGTGACGTCCCAGCAGGTCGAGACGATGATCGACACCTACAAGGGTGTGATCGAGCAGAACGGTGGCCGTCTCGAGAAGATCGAGATGTGGGGCGTTAAGTCCCTCGCCTACCGGATCAAGAAGAACCGCAAGGCGCATTTCGCGCTCCTCAACATCGACGCCCCGCCGGCCGCCATCGCCGAGATGGAGCGCCAGATGCAGATCTCCGAGGACGTGCTGCGCTTCATGACCGTCCGGGTCGAGGAGCTCGACCAGGAGCCGTCCGCCATGATGCAGAAGCGCGACCGCGACGACCGCAAGGATCGCGAGCGCGGCCGTCGTCGTGACGACGAGGGCTTCGGTGGCGGCGGCGGCTTCGGCGGCGACCGGGGTGACCGCGGCGATCGCGGTGACCGTGGCGAGCGCAGCTTCGGCGGGGAGGGCTAACCCATGGCTTTCGGTGCTGGTGCGGGCGGCGGACGCCGTCCCTTCTTCCGTCGTCGCAAGACCTGCCCGTTCTCCGGCGCGAACGCGCCGAAGATCGACTACAAGGACGTCAAGCTCCTGTCCCGCTACGTGTCCGAGCGCGGCAAGATCGTGCCGTCGCGGATCACCGCGGTCTCGGCCAAGAAGCAGCGTGAACTCGCACAGGCGATCAAGCGCGCCCGCTTCCTCGGCCTGCTGCCCTACGTGATCAAGTAGGCCATCGAAACCCGCCGGCCCGGCATCTGCCCGGGCCGGCCCTCGCAGAGGGCGGCTCACGCCGCCTGATCGTTGGGGCGCAACGCCGCCTCTAACCCTGCCGCAGCGGCAGCGGGACAGCGGACCTCATGGCACAGCATATCGGCATCGGTATCGGCGCGGGCCTCGTCTCGGCACTCCTGTTCGGCGTGCTGCTGAAGGCGACCCCGCTGGCGATCCTGCTCTACCTCGTGGCGCCCCTTCCGATCCTGATCGTCGGCCTCGGCTGGAGCCGCAAGGCCGCGCTGGCGGCGGCCGCCGCCGGAAGCCTCGTTCTGACCCTGGTGATCGCTCCCTTCATGGGGCTCGCCTTCGCGGCCTACATAGCCCTGCCGGCTTGGTGGCTCGCCTATCTGACCCTGCTCGGGCGCGAGACGTCGGCCGGCCTCGAATGGTACCCGACCGGCCGCCTCCTCGGCTGGATCGCCGCCACCGCCGCCCTCGCCTTCATCGCCATCGCGGTCCTGTCCTCGCCGAATCACGCGGCCTTCGACGCGCAACTGCGCGGGCTCGCCCAGACGCTCGTCCAGACGCGGATGCCGGCCACGCGGCCGGCCGTCGAGGGCCGACGCGCCGACCCGCCGACGCCCGACGCCACCGGCCAGGACGGAACGGCCGCGCCCGGCCCGGCGCCACAGACCGACACCGATCAGGCCGACGTCACCCGGGCCGAGTTGGCGGACGCCCTCGCCCGCGTCGTTCCGGCGTTCGCGGCCAACGGTCTGGCGCTGCTCCTGGCCTTCTACCTCTGGGCCTCGGCCCGGATCGTGAAGATTTCCGGCCGCCTGCCCAGACCTTGGCCCGACATCCCCTCCACCATCATGCCGCGCACGACGCTGGCGGCCCTCGCGGCAGCCGTCGCGATGTGCTTCGCCCCGGGCTATGTCGGCGTGTTCGGCGTCGCTCTGGTCGGTGCGTTCAGCGCGGCCTTCGCGCTCCAGGGGCTCGCCGCCTTCCACGACCGCTCGCGCGGCCGGCCGGGGCGCGGGCTGATGCTGTTCGGCATGTACCTGATCCTGTTCGTGACCCAGGGCATCGCCCTGGTGGCACTCACCGTGTTCGGCCTCGCCGACACCGCCCTCGACCGCCGGCGTCCCAGGGACAATCCGGCGCCGTGAAACCCCGGCCCCAGAGGCCGACCACCTGAAGGAAAAAGACCATGGAAGTGATCCTGCTCGAGCGCGTGGCCAAGCTCGGCCAGATGGGCGAGACCGTGAACGTTCGCCCGGGCTTTGCCCGCAACTTCCTGCTCGCCCGCGGCAAGGCCCTGCGCGCGACGGAATCCAACAAGAAGCACTTCGAGGCACAGCGCGCCCAGCTTGAGGCCCGCAACCTCGACCGCAAGAAGGACGCCGAGGCGGTGGCCGAGAAGCTGAACGGCCAGAGCTTCGTCCTGATCCGGCAGTCGGGCGAGACCGGCGTGCTCTACGGCTCCGTCTCGACCCGCGACCTCGCCGAGGTCGTCGCGAAGGAGGGCTTCACGGTCGATCGCGGCCAGTTCACCCTCAACCAGCCGATCAAGACGCTGGGCCTTCACAAGGTCCCGGTGGTGCTGCACCCCGAGGTCGAGGTCGAGATCACCGTGAACGTCGCCCGCAGCCCCGAGGAGGCCGAGCGCCAGGCCCGCGGCGAGTCGGTAACCGAGCGCGAGGCGTTCAACCTCGACGACCTCGGCCTGGAAGTCGGTATGGCGCTGGCCGATGCCGGCGAGGGCGCCGACGACCGCGGCTGATTCGGTCCGCTGGGAACGATCGATCCGGGGCGTCCTGGATCGATCTCTCTTCTGGAACGCATGACCGGAGAGCGGTATCGATCCGCGAAGCGGTTTCGGGCCTGGCGTCCGCGACCACGTCGACACCCCGGTATAAGGGTGAACATTGGGGATGATCCGTCCCCCGGCTTGACACGTTCCAGTTTTGTTCCAGCATGGACGCCCGCCCCTCGCGAGAGTCGGCGGGCGTCCGCTTTTCCGCGCCCTGGCCCGGGAGAACCGGCCGTCGGCTAGGCTTCGGTAACCATACCGGGGCCAAGGTCGTGCGGTGTGATCCTGGCGCGCCCGCCGCGGCGCCTGATACGGAGTCGTCCGCCGATGGCCCTGCCCAATGCGCTCACGGCCAAGCTCGAAGCGGTTCAGGCCGAGTACCGCGTCGCCCCGCACAACATCGATGCGGAGCAGGCGCTGCTGGGCGCGATCCTCGTGAACAACGACGCCTACTACCGGGTGTCGGACTTCCTGCTGCCCGAGCACTTCATGGAGGATGCCCACCAGCAGATCTTCACGGTGGCGGCCTCCCTGATCCGGGCCGGCAAGCTCGCGACGCCCATCACGATGAAGACCTATCTGGGCGATGCCGATTTCGGCGGCCAGACGGTGATGCAGTACCTCGCCCGGCTCGCCGCCGACGCCACCACGGTGATCAACGCCGGCGATTACGGCCGCACGATCTACGATCTCGCCATCCGCCGCCGGCTGATCACCATCGGCGAGGATCTGGTCAACGGCGCCTATGAGGCGCCGGTGGAGCAGGCGCCGCGCGACCAGATCGAGGAGACCGAGCGCCGCCTGTACGAGCTGGCCGAAGCCGGGCGCTACGACGGCGGCTTCCAGAAATTCTCGGACGCGCTGACCGCCGCGGTCGACATGGCGGCCAAGGCCTACCAGCGCGACGGCAAGCTCTCGGGCATCGCCACCGGGCTCAGCGACCTCGACGCGAAGATGGGCGGGTTGCAACCGTCCGATCTGATCATCCTCGCGGGGCGTCCGGCCATGGGCAAGACCTCGCTGGTGACCAACATCGCCTTCAACATCGCCAAGGCGTATCGCGGCGAGAAGCAGCCGGACGGCGCGACCAAGACCGTGAACGGCGGTATCGTCGGGTTCTTCTCTCTCGAAATGTCGGCCGAGCAGCTCGCCACCCGTATCATCGCGGAGCAGTCGGGCGTCCCGTCCTACAAGATCCGCCGCGGCGACATCCGCCCGGAGGACTTCTACAAGATCACCGATGCCGCGCGGGACATGCAGACGATCCCGTTCTACATCGACCAGAGCGGCGGCATCTCGATCGCCCAGCTCGCCGCCCGGGCGCGACGCCTCAAGCGTCAGAAGGGGCTCGACCTCCTGATCGTCGATTACCTGCAACTGCTCTCGGGCTCGGGCAAGCGCAGCGACAACCGCGTGCAGGAGATGACCGAGATCACCACCGGCATGAAGGCGCTGGCCAAGGAGCTGGCGGTGCCGGTGATCGCCCTCTCGCAGCTCTCCCGTCAGGTCGAGAACCGCGACGACAAGCGGCCGCAGCTCGCCGATCTGCGTGAATCGGGCTCGATCGAGCAGGACGCCGACGTGGTCATGTTCGTGTTCCGCGAGGAATATTACGTCGGCAACAAGAAGCCTCGGGAAGGCACGGAGGAGTTCTTCGCCTGGGAAGCCGAGATGCAGCGCGTCCACGGCAAGGCCGAAGTGATCCTCGGCAAGCAGCGTCACGGCCCGACGGGAACCGTGGAGCTTCAGTTCGACGCCAACATCACCCGGTTCTCGAACCTCGCGCAGACGGATCGGATCCCCGAGCAAATGTGAGACGGTGCTGCCGCCCGTTCACGGACGGGCGGCAAGGCGGCGGCCGTGGCAGCGCGGTAGCGTGCACCGCCATGCGCCGGGCGAGCCCGATGGTCCCGCGCGCCTCATCGTCTGGCGCGAACCATCCCCGGAGCCGGCCGTTGTGGGAACACGAATGTCCCGCCGCGGCAGGAGCGACGATGAGCGAGCCGACCCTCCGAAGATGCCGTACTGGCATGTCTACACGGACGCGGACGGGGTGAGCCGCCAGGAGCGGTTCTTCATCGAGCGGTTCACGTTCGAGGGCATCAATCCTGAGACTGCGCCGCAGTGGAACGACAAGATGGATCCGGCGCCGTCGATCGTGACCTTCACGGTTCTGCCGGTGGGCTGGGTCGGCGAATGGCACGAGAATCCCCGGCCGCAATGGATCGCGATCCTCTCGGGTCGCTGGTTCGTCGAGACCATGGATGGCCACCGGGTCGAGATGGGGCCGGGCGAGCTGATGATGGGCGAGGACCAGAACACCAAGGCCCGCGACGGCAGGAAGGGCCACCTGTCCGGGACCGTGGGCGACGCGCCCTGCACCATGATCGTGACGGGCCTTCAGGTCGCGCCGACCGTGAACCAGCCCGGCCGCTTCACGTAGGGCGCGCGCCATGGAGGGCTTCGAGCTGACGCAGCCGCGCTTCAAGGCGTACGTCCTGCCGAACGCGCCGCTGGAGACGCTGGCCGGCGGATTCCGCTGGACCGAGGGTCCGGTCTGGTTCGGTGACCGCGACGAGCTGCTCTTCTCGGACCTGCCCAACAACCGCGTGATGCGCTGGGCGGAGCATGCCGGTCTCAGCGTCTACCGGGAGGCGGGCGACTTCGAGAACGGCCATGCCCGCGACCGGCAGGGCCGGATGCTCTCCTGCGCGCACCGGGGCCGGCGCATCCACCGCACGGAACTCGACGGGCGCATCACCAGCCTGGTCGAGCGCTACCAGGGGCGCCGGTTGAATTCGCCCAACGACATCGTCTGCAAGTCGGACGGGACGATCTGGTTCACCGACCCGCCCTACGGCATCCAGACCGATTACGAGGGCGGCAAGCAGGACTCTGAGCTGCCGGCTGCCGTCTACCGTTTCGATCCGCGCAACGGCGCCCTGCGCGTGGTGGCGGACGACTTCCAGGGTCCGAACGGGCTCTGCTTCTCGCCCGACGAGCGCAGGCTCTACATCGTCGAGACCGGCCTGCAGTTCGACGTGGACCCGCTTCAGCACGTCCGCGTCTTCGACGTGGCCGAGGATGGCGGCCTGTCCGGAGGCGCGGTGTTCTGCACGATCGCGCCCGGCAATGCCGACGGGATCCGCTGCGACGAGCACGGCAATCTCTGGTCGAGCGCCGGCGACGGTGCCCACTGCATCGATCCGGGCGGCGAACGCATCGGGAAGATCCTGGTGCCTTCGACGGTCGCCAACCTGACCTTCGGCGGCCGAAACAACAGCCGCCTGTTCCTGTGCGCATCGCACACGCTCTACGCGATCTACTTGAACGTGCGGGGAGCCCTGCTCCTGTGAGCGCCGTACGCGCGATCATCGGCTTCGGCCGCACCGTCGCGGACCTCGCCGTGACCGAGGCATTCTACCGCGACGGGTTGGGTTTCGCGCGGGTCGCACCGCCGGAGCCCGTTCCCCACGCCCATTGCGAGGCGATGGGTCTGACGGACCGGCGGGCCACGCAGCTGCGCATGCGGCTCGGTGCCCAGGCGGTGACCTTCCTGGCGGTGGATCCGCCCGGGGCGCCCTATCCGGACGATCCCGCCGCGACAGACCCGTTCTTCCAGCACCTCGCGATCCCGGTCCGCGACATGGGGGTCGCGATGGCGCAACTGGCGCCGCGCACCCCGACTCCCATCAGCCACGGCGGTCCGCAGCGCCTGCCGGCCTCCACGGGGGGCGTCACCGCCTACAAGTTCCGCGACCCGGACGGGCACCCTCTGGAGTTGATAGTCTTTCCCGAAGGTCCGCCCGCCGACCGCTGGCGCGACGCACCGGGGCTGTTCCTGGGCATCGATCACTCGGCGATCACGGTCACTGATCTCGAGGCCACCCTGGCCTTCCTGAGCGGCACGCTCGGCCTCACCCTCGGAGCGCGCGGGCTGAACCAGGGACCGGAGCAGGCGCGCCTCGATGGGGTGGACGACCCGCAGGTCGATGTGATCGCGCTGACGCCTCCGGAGCCCGCGCCGCACGTGGAACTGCTGCACTATCGCGTCCCGACCACCCGGAGGACGCTGTCTTTCGGCTCCGCCGACCGTGCCTCCACCCGCTTCATCTTTTCCGCGGCCGATCTGCAGGACTTGCCGCGATCCCTGCGCGGTGCCGGACTGGCACCACAGATCTCCAGCGACGGCGCGGCGGTCTCGTGCGCGGGTCCCGACGGACACGGCTTCTTGTTCGTGCCAGGCTGAGACACTCACATCGGCGAGGCGTGCAGGCTTGACGTGCAACCCCTCCGGCGTCCAATCCGGCCGCCTCGGAGGTGAGACCGATGCCGCTCCTCGCCCTGCCCTTTCCGGCCATCGATCCGGTGGCCCTCGCGATCGGGCCGATCACGATCAAATGGTACGCGCTCGCCTATATCGCCGGCCTGATCGGCGGCTGGTTTTACGCGCGCCGCCTCGTCATGGCCGACAGCCTGTGGGGTGTGGTGAAGCGCCCGCAGGTGGTCGATATCGACGACCTCGTCGTCTGGGTGGCACTCGGCGTCGTGCTGGGCGGCCGGATCGGCTACGTGCTGTTCTACAACCTGCCCATGTACATCGCCGATCCGATGGAGATCCTGGCGATCCGCAACGGCGGCATGTCGTTCCACGGCGGCTTCATCGGGGCGATCCTGGCCTTCCTGCTCTTCGCCCGGGCCAAGGGCCTCAACGGCTACACGCTCCTCGACATCGGCGCGGTGGTCGTGCCGATCGGGCTGTTCTTCGGCCGCATCGCCAACTTCGTGAACGGCGAACTCTGGGGCCGCGTGGCGCCGGACTTCCCTACGCCATCGTGTTCCCGAGCGGCGGACCGCTGCCACGCCACCCGAGCCAACTCTACGAGGCCGCGACCGAGGGCCTTCTCCTCTTCGTCGTGATGGCGATCAGCGTCCGCCGGTTCGGCTTCCGCAAGCCCGGCCTGCTCGGCGGCATCTTCGTCCTCGGCTATGCCCTGGCCCGGACCTTCTGCGAGTTCTTCCGCGAGCCGGATCGCCAGCTCGGGTTCCTGTTCGGCGACCATCTCGGCCCCATGGGCGGCGGCGTGACCATGGGCATGCTGCTCTGCGTGCCGATGATGATCATCGGCCTCACCTACATCGTGCTGGCCGGGACCGGCCGGACGCGGCCGCGCAACCCGGTCGAGCCCCCCACCGCCGAGGCGGCGCGCAAGGCGGCCATCGAGGCGTGACGCCCCTCGGAGCCGAGATCGCGGCGCTGATCCGCCAGAACGGGCCGATCGGCGTCGACCGCTACATGGCCCTCTGCCTCGGCCATCCGATCCACGGCTATTACCGCAACCGCGACCCCCTGGGGGTGCAGGGCGACTTCATCACGGCGCCCGAGATCAGCCAGATGTTCGGCGAGCTGATCGGCGCCTGGACGGCCTACGTCCACGGGGCGATGGGGCGACCGGATCCGCTGGTGCTGGTGGAACTCGGACCCGGTCGCGGCACGCTGATGGCCGATGCCCTGCGGGCGCTGCGGTCGGCGGCTCCCGGCGTGCCCGCGGCGCTGCACCTCGTGGAGACCAGTCCTGTGCTGCGGGCCGCGCAGGCGCGCGCCGTCGCCGGGACCGGCGCGACGTGGCACGACGGGATCGAGACGCTGCCCCCCGGTCCAGCGATCATCCTGGCCAACGAGTTCTTCGATTGCCTGCCGGTGCGCCAGTTCGAGCGTCGCCCGACGGGCTGGCATGAGCGACAGGTCGGGCTCGGTCCCGAGGGCGCCCTCGCCTTCGGCCTGTCACCGGAACCGAGTCCCGGCCTCGACGCGGACGGCCCGGACGGCGCGCTGATGAGCGTGCCGGCGGCCGGTCTGGCGCTGATGCGCAGGCTGTCGGGGCGCCTGCGCACGACGGGGGGCGCCCTGCTGGCGATCGATTACGGCCATGTCCGACCCGGGTTCGGCGATACCCTTCAGGCCTTGGCCGGCCATCGCTTCACCGATCCGCTGTCGGCGCCGGGCGAGGCGGATCTCACGCACCATGTCGACTTCGCCGCCCTCGCTCGGGCCGCACGGGCGGAGGGGGCCGGGGTTCATGGACCGGTGGATCAGGGTGCTTTCCTGGCCGCCCTCGGCCTCGGCGCGCGGGCCGACCGCCTGAAGGCCCGGGCCACGGAGGCGCAAGCCGCCGCGATCGACGCTGCCGTCGCGCGCCTCACGGACCCCCGCGTCGGAGGCATGGGCAGCCTGTTCAAGGTCCTGGCGGTGAGCGGCCCGACCATTGGGCCGCTCCCGGGCTTCCCGGAGGCCTGAACCACCGGGTCTCGTCCTCGGCCCGATGCGGGGCTGAGCGTCGTTAGCCGAAGGAGCCGAAGCCGGAATCCGTCTGGCTGGAGGGCCGCGGTATCGGCGGCGCAGGCGGATTCGGGTCGTTGGGGTCGAAGGCGGCGGGCTCGCCCGTCACGGGATGCGCGGGCGCGGTCGGGATCCGGGGCTCCTCAGCCTCGGGGGCGTCGGGCAGGGCGTCGGTTTCGATGCCTCGTGACATTGCGATCCTTCTCGAGGTGAAGCCGGATCGGCTCCATACTGCGATGCAACAAGAATCTGACGCCTGAACGACATCGTCAAGGGTCTGGGCTTGCGGTATCGCAGCGCCACAGGGGTACGCGAGAGGCCAACCGTGACCGCAGGCATGATGATCGAGGCGCCGGAACTCTCCGCCCATCCGGGCGTGCGTCACGCGTTCTTCACCCGCTGCGGCGGAGTTTCGGAGGGCGTCTACACGTCGCTGAACGGTGGTCTCGGCTCCCAGGACGTGCCGGAGCGCGTCACCGAGAATCGCGCGCGGATGTGCAGCCAGCTCGGCCTGTCGCCGGACCGGCTCGTGAGCCTGTACCAAGTCCATTCGGCCGACGTCGTCACCGTCACGGCTCCGTTCGCGGCCGGGGAGCGCCCGAAGGCCGATGCCATGGTGACGCGGGTACCCGGCCTGGCGCTGGGCATCGCGACGGCCGATTGCGGGCCGATCCTGTTCGCCGATCCCGAGCACGGGGTCGTCGGCGCCGCCCATGCCGGCTGGAAGGGCGCCATCACCGGCGTCATCGCGGCGACGGTGGCGGCCATGGAAGCGCTGGGCGCGCGACGGCAAAGGATCGTCGCGGTGCTGGGGCCGACGATCGGGCAGGACTCCTGCGAGGTCGGCCCGGACTTCATCACGCGGTTTCAGGCGGATGCTCCAGGGATGGAGCGGTTCCTGGCTACCGGCACGCGGCCGGGCCACGCGCAGTTCGACCTCCCGGGCTTCATCCTGGCGCGTCTCGCCGAAGCCGAGATCGGAGAGGCCACCGCGCTCCATCTCTGCACCTACGCGGATCCCGAGCGGTTCTACAGCTACCGCCGGGCCACGCATCGCGGCGAGGCGGATTATGGACGCCTGATCTCCGCCGTGAGCCTCGCGCCGTGACCCCTCCGTCCCGACCCGAACAGGGGGTGCGACACTTTGTCGATGCGGGGCCGAGAAAAAGCGTAGCCATAAATGAACCTTGGCCATTCGAACGCGTTGTGGGGTCAAGGTGCCGGGGAAAACGGCGGGTTGCCACAAGGGGCCGCGATGAGCGGTCGGCGACACCGCAGAGCGTAAAGCAGCCCTGGAACCGCTGGACAGCTACCAGATCCGGCTCCGCAGCCACCCGCTCGACGGGCGGCGGGGGCACCCAGTGAGGACCAGAACATGAAATCCCTGCTCCGCGTCACCACGGCCCTCGCGGGCGTCGCCTTCGCGGGTTCGGCCTTCGCCGCCGACCTGCCGCGCCGGGCGGCTCCGCCGCCGGTGTTCACCCCGGTCCCGGTGTTCACCTGGACGGGCGCCTACTTCGGTATCAACGCCGGCTACGCCTTCGACGCCAGCAGCCGCTCCACCGGCAACAGCTTCGGCGTGCCGTTCCCCTACGCCGCCCCCGGCACCGTCGCCACCTTCCGCAACAGCAGCCAGGACGGCTTCTCCGGCGGTGGCCAGATCGGCTACAACTACCAGTTCACGCCGGGCTCTGGCGTGGTGATCGGCGTCGAGGCCGATGCCCAGTACCTCGACTTCGGCCGTAACCGGAACAGCGCCTTCATCAGTGGCGCGCTGGCCCCCGGCTACTACGTCACCGACCCGCGCGGCCTCTCCAGCCTCGACTATTTCGGCACGGTGCGCGGCCGCCTCGGCTACGCCTTCGACCGCACCCTCGTGTACGGCACCGGCGGCTTCGCCTACGGCTCGGGCAGCGCCGACCGCTCGTTCGGCGGCTTCGCCGGCAACGACAGCTTCCGCACCGGCTGGGCCGCCGGCGGCGGCATCGAGTACGCCCTGCCCACCGACTCGTTCCTGAACTTCTTCCGCTCCTCGGCGGTGACGCTCAAGGTCGAAGGCCTGTACGTCAACCTCGACCGCAACACCCGCAACCAGGGCGCGCTCGTCGTCAACGCCGCCAACAACTTCCCGGTCGTCTACAGCGGCGTCGGCCGCCGCTCCGACGAGTTCGCCGTCGTCCGCGCCGGTCTGAACTACAAGTTCGGCTCTTACTAAGATCGTCCACGGGGGCGGCTTCTGCCGCAGACCTCAGCCTCCGCGTGGGGAAGCCCGGCCGATCGGCCGGGCTTCTCGCGTTTCGCAGCCTTCGGATGAAGTTTTCGCAATCCCCCTGACAAAGCGTCGCCGCGCACCCATGTCGTGTCTGCCATGCGGCGCGTTCGAGCCCGCGGGCTAGATTCGAGGAGGACGACTCCATGAACAGCGAAGAACGCGACGTCATTTCGGGCATCTTCCAGCGGCTGGAGCAGGCTCAGTCCCAGCCCCGCGACGCGGAGGCGGAGCGCTTCATCGCCGACAAGCTCCGGACGCAGCCCTATGCCCCTACGCGATGGCCCAGCTGATTTACGTGCAGGAAGAGGCCATCAAGAGTTTGAACCAGCAGCTCGAGCAGGCACGCAGCCAGGCGTCTTCGGCCCAGCCCTCCGGCGGCGGCGGATTCCTGTCGAGCATCTTCGGCGGCGGCGGCCAGCGGCAGGAGCCGCAGCCCGGCTACGGCCAGCAGCGCCCGGCGGGTCAGCCCTGGGGCAACCAGGCCGGTGCGCCGCCGCAGGGCTATCCGCAGCAGGGCTACCCGCAACAGGGGGCTACCCGCAGCAGCAGGGCGGTCCGTGGGGTGGGCAGCCCCAGGCGCCGGCGCGCGGCGGCGGCTTCATGGCGACGGCGCTCCCGATGGCGGCGGGCGCAGCGGGCGGCATGCTTCTCGGCAGCGCCCTCTCGAACGCCTTTGCGGGCGGCCATTCGAGCCTGGGCAGCGCTGCGGCCGCGGGCCTCGGTGGCGGGGGCGAGACCGTCGTCAACAATTACTACGGTGACGGCGGCAACCAGGATCTCGGTGCGGCCCTCGACAACAGCGGCGGCGACATGGGCGGCTTCCAGGACGCGAACTACAGCGATCCGGGCGGAGACTTCGGCGGCGATCTCGGCGGCGGCGACGACAGCGACTGGACCTGATCGCCCCGCGTCACCACGACAAAAGCCCGGTCGCGCGCAGGCGCGGCCGGGCCTTTTCGTACTTGGCGCCACCGCGTTCGGTCGACCGGACGCGACGAACGCTCAGAGAACCTCGACGCGCGTTCCCACCGGGACGCGCTCATAGAGATCGACGACGTCGTCGTTCATCATCCGGATGCACCCCGACGACACCGACTGGCCGATCGTGTTGGGCTCGTTCGTGCCGTGGATCCGATAGAGTGACGAGCCGAGATAGAGGGCGCGCGCGCCGAGCGGGTTCTCCGGACCGCCCGCCATGTGGCGCGGCAGGTCGGGACGGCGGGCGAGCATCTCGGCCGGCGGCGTCCAGTCCGGCCACTCCGCCTTCCGGCTGACGGTCTTCAGGCCGCTCCAGGCGAAGCCCGGGCGTCCGACGCCGATGCCGTAGCGCAGGGCGCGCTGGCCGGCTTGAACGAGGTAGAGATGCTTGCCGGCCGTGTCGATCACGATCGTGCCGGGTCTCTGCGCCCCGGCGAACGCGACCTCCTGGCGCTGGAATTCGGGCGCGACCGCGCGGGCGATCCGGCCAGGATCGGCCTGGGGTGCACCATAGACGGCCGCGGGCGGCGCGCCGTAGGCCTGGCTCGAACCGTAAGTCCGGGCAGCGCCGTAACCCTGTCCATAGGCCTGCGCGGCCTCGGGTTCGGCCGGCACGAGCTCCCCCGAATAGGCCGCGACCCGCTGCGGGGCCGCAGCGCGCTGCGGCCAGCCCCGCCCGCCCCCCGCGGCACTGCCGGTGACGAGGTATTCGATCAGACCGCCGCCGTAGCCACCCTCGGCGTAGCGTGCCTGCTGCGCCTGTGCCGGGACGCACCACAGGAGCGCAGCCGCGGCCACCCCCATCCCCAGTCGGACTGAACCCCGCATCGTCGCATGCTCCCGAGCCGGAGCCCGTACCTCCGACGCGCGAAGGATCCCGCTCGATTTTGGCGAATCAGGTGAACGAACGTGGTGAATCGATCCGACGGAGCCGCCTCTCCCCGGTCCGGCGGCGTCAGGGTGAATCGAGCCTTAAGGCGTGCGTCGGCGAACCCGGCGGCCATTCAAAGAAGCTTGGCAGTCACAGTCCGCTAACCGATGTGGTAGAGAGTTGCGGTGACGGAACCCAAACGCTCACGCCCGGACGATGACCCAGAAGCGCTATCGCATCGAAGACAGCCTCGGGCTTCCCGGAGCTCCGCCGCCCGGACCGGGGACCATTGCGTCGAACGAGCGCCTTGAGGAGATCTTCAACGCGATCCAGGACCTGCGCCGCGTCACGCAGATGAGCGCGAGCGAGACCATCGAATCGTGCCGACGCGAGTTGCACGAGGCGCTGGCGATGCGCACCGAACTCGACGTGATGAAGGAAGCGATCACCCGCACCAAGTCCGAGCTGGCGACGCTGCACCGGACCGAGAATACCGGCAAGGGCATGCGCCGGGCGGCCGACGAACTCGACGCCGTGGTCGACTCGACCGAGCGCGCCACGACCCAGCTGCTCGGGGCGATCGAGGAGATCGAGAGCCATGCCGGCATGCTCAATGCCGCGGCGCTGCCCCCCGGCATGAAGCCCCACGTCGACGTGATCCTCGAGCGTGTGATCACCGCCTACGAGGCCTGCAACTTCCAGGACCTGACCGGCCAGCGGATCACCAAGATCGTCGGCGTCATGAAGTTCATCGAGGAGCACCTCGACCGCCTCATCGCGACATGGTCGGAACTCGACAGCTTCAAGGATCTCATCACCGTGATGCCGATGCCGACATCCCTGGACGACGAGAGCTCGCTCCTGAACGGTCCCAAGCTCGATCACGATCCCGGCCATGTCGACCAGAGCGACATCGACTCGCTGTTCGACTGACCGGCCGGATCACCGGGGCGCGATTTTTGTCGCCGCCCCTGTCCCCCTGACGGTCCGGAACGCTTAGATCTGCGGTATGAGCCGCAGAGCCCTTTCAGACCTGCCACCGGACACGTTCGACGACGGCCGCGACGCCGAGCGGGACGAGGTCGCCGACGACTCGGACTCCGGTCCGACCGCGGCGGACGCGCCGGACATCGACTTCGACTTCGAGCCGGGCGCCGTCCAGGCCGGCACCGAGATCATCCGGCGCTTCTGGTCGACCCTTCCGTCCTCGCCCGGCGTCTACCGGATGTTCGACCATCGCGGCGACGTCCTCTACGTCGGCAAGGCGAAGAATCTGAAGGCGCGGGTCGGCTCCTACGCCCGGGGCCAAGCGCATTCGAACCGCATCGCCCGGATGATCTCGCAGACGGCGGCGATGGAATTCGTCACCACCGCGACCGAGACCGAGGCGCTCCTCCTCGAAGCCAACCTGATCAAGCAGCTGAAGCCCCGCTTCAACGTGCTGATGCGGGACGACAAGTCCTTCCCGTACATTCTGGTGACCGAGGACGGGCCTGCCCCGCAGATCGTCAAGCATCGGGGTGCGCGGCGTCGGAAGGGCAATTATTACGGTCCCTTCGCCAGCGTCTGGGCGGTCAACCGCACGGTGAACGCCCTGCAGCGGGCGTTCTTGCTGCGCACCTGCACCGACAGCTATTACGAGAACCGCACCCGGCCCTGCCTGCTCTACCAGATCAAGCGCTGCTCCGGTCCCTGCACGGGCGAGATCGCGGCCGACGATTACGCCGCCATGGCAGATGCCGCCCGGGCGTTCCTGGCGGGCAAGTCGAACGCCGTGAAGGACCGCATGCGCGCCGAGATGCAGGAGGCGTCCGACGCGATGGAATTCGAGCGCGCCGCCCGCTACCGCGACCGGATCGCCGCGCTCTCGGCGATCCAGGGCGTGCAGGGCGTGAACACCCAGGGTGTCGAGGAGGCGGACGTGTTCGCCCTCGACGAGCAGGCCGGCCAGTTCTGCATCGAGGTGTTCTTCTTCCGGAACTTCCAGAACTGGGGCAACCGCGCCTACTTCCCCAAAGCCGATCGGACGATGACGCCCGACGAGGTGCTGGGCTCGTTCATCGGGCAGTTCTACGACGACAAGCCCGCGCCCCGCACCGTCCTGACCAGCCACGGGATCGAGGATGCCGAGCTGGTGGCAGCGGCGCTGTCGAGCCGGGTGGATCACCGCGTCGAGATCCACCGGCCGAGCCGCGGCGAGCGGAAGAATCTCGTCGATTACGCGCAACGCAACGCCAAGGAGGCGCTGGCCCGGCGCCTCGCCGATACGGCCTCCCAGGGCAAGCTGCTGGTGGCCCTGGGCCAAGCCTTCGGGCTCGACCGGGCGCCGCGTCGGATCGAGGTCTACGACAACTCGCACATCATGGGCACCAACGCGGTCGGCGGCATGGTCGTCGCCGGCCCGACGGGCTTCATGAAAGCGCATTACCGTACGTTCAACATCAAGTCCGAAGACCTCACCCCGGGCGACGATTACGGCATGATGCGCGAAGTTCTGCAGCGACGCTTCAAGCGGCTCGCGAAGGAGGCGCCGCGGTCGGAGCGCGAGGCGTCGGCGGCCCCCGCCGAGGGCGGCGCGCAGGAACCGGTCCCGGCGCCGGGCGAGGAGAGCGAGGCCTTCCCGGCCTGGCCGGACCTTGTGCTGATCGACGGCGGCAAGGGCCAGCTCGACGCCGCCCGGGCGGCGCTGGACGAGGTCGGCGTCTCGGGGGTGCCGCTCATCGGCGTCGCCAAGGGCCGCGACCGGGATGCCGGGCGCGAGACGTTTTTCCTGCCCGGTCGGCCGCCCTTCAAGCTTCCGCCGCGCGACCCGACGCTCTACTTCGTGCAGCGGCTGCGCGACGAGGCCCACCGCTTCGCCATCGGCAGCCATCGGGCCAAGCGGAAGCGTGAGATGGTCAAAAACCCCTGGACGAGATCGCCGGAATTGGCCCCAGCCGCAAACGCGCTCTGCTGCATCATTTCGGGACCGTGAAGGCGATCGAGCGCGCCGCCTTCGAGGACCTGGCCAAGGCCCCGGGCGTGAATGCCGCTACGGCGCGAGCGGTCTACGACTTCTTCCATGCCGGCGCCTGAGAACCCGGCCGCAATGGCCGAGCCGGATGCGGAGGCGTTGACGGCCGGGCCGCGCTCTGATTTCACCCCCCGATGAACGCCGTCCTTAATCGACGACGGTCGCCGGCCTGGACGCTCGCGAATTGCCTGACCTACGGGCGCCTCGTTGCCGTGCCGGTGATGGTCGCGCTGCTGTTCTGGCCCGAATCCCACACCGCCCGGTGGACGGCGCTCGGCGTGTTCGTCGCAGCGGCGATCACCGATTACCTGGACGGCTACGTCGCCCGGACCTACCACCAGAGTTCGGCGCTCGGCCGGATGCTTGATCCGATCGCCGACAAGCTCCTGGTCTCGGCGTGCCTGCTGATGCTGACGGCGGACCACACCATCGTCGGCCCGAACATCTGGGCGGCGATCGTGATCCTGTGTCGGGAGGTGCTGGTATCCGGCCTGCGCGAGTATCTCGCGGAGCTGAAGGTCGGCGTGCCGGTCAGCAAGATCGCCAAGTGGAAGACAACCGTGCAGCTCGTGGCCCTGGGCTTCCTCGTGGCCGGCCCGGCGGGCGAGACGGTGTTGCCGGGAACCGAGCCGATCGGTCTGACGCTGCTGTGGCTCGCCGCCGCGCTCACGCTCTGGACCGGCTGGGACTACATGCGGGCCGGGATCAAGCACGTCATCGACGATCCGCGGTGATGGATCTGGCCGCGCCCGGCGCGGTCCCTGCCCTGCCCACGCTACGGTGACGCGATGAAACTCGTCTATTTCGCCTGGGTCCGCGAGCGGATCGGCCGCCCCGAGGAGGAGCTGGCACTGCCGCCGCAGGTCGCGACCGTCGCCGATCTCGTCGCGTGGCTGCGGGGCCGGGGCGAGGAATACGCCTACGCGTTCGAGGATCCGGGCGTCGTCCGCGCCGCGATCGATCGGGCGCATGCCAAGCCGGACGCGCCGATCGCCGGCGCCCGCGAAGTCGCCTTCTTCCCTCCGATGACGGGCGGCTGAGCACCGACCGCGCCGCGCACGTAGTCGGCCGGACTTGAATCGACACCGGTTCCGGGATCATTGGCGCGGTCGCTCCGGCTGCACCTCATGCCGAACGGCGCGCGGGCCGAGCCAAGTTCCCTTACGGGTTCGGCCCGCCATCACGAATAGATCCGCGGAACGCTCAAGCTGTGACCGCAGTTAGTCGGTATCGAAACCGACACTGGAGTTTCAGCATGCGCACGATCTTGCTCGCGACCGCCGCCCTTCTGAGCCTCGGCGCCGCCGCGCAGGCGCAGACCACCGTGATTGAACGCGATCGGCCCGCCGTCGTCGTCGACCGTCCCGCCTCCGAGTCGAAATCCGTGACCGTCCACGAGCACGGCGACGGCTGCGTCACCAAGACGGTGCGCAAGGAGAACGACATGGGCGACTCCAAGACCGTGAAGAAGGAGACGTGCGACTGACGCACGTCTGCGGGTGGCGCCGGAGCGCCGCCCGCACGTCCGATCCGGCTCGAGAACCGCCGTTGGGCCGGAGGATCGGTCAGCGCCAGCCGGCGTCGATGAAGTAGGGGTGCCCGGTACACATCCGGGCGTCGTCCGAAGCGAGGAAGAGGGCCAGCGCGGCGACGTCGAAGGGCTGGATCCGACCATTGAGGCATTGCGACGCGACGATCTCGGCTTCGCCCTCCGGCGTGTACCACTTCTCCTGCCGCGGCGTCTGGACGTTGCCGGGGACGATGGTCGCGACCCGGATGCCGTCGCGGCCAAGGTCGCGGGCCAGGGCGCGTGTCATCCCCTCGATCGCCGCCTTGGCGGTCTGATAGAGCGGCATCTCCTCGAGTCCGAGATGCCAGCTGATCGATCCGAAATTGAGGATCACCCCGCCGCCGCCTCGCCGCATCGCCGGAACGGCCGCCTGGGCGGCGAAGAACAGGTGGCGCAGGTTCACCGCCATCCGATCGTCCCAGTAGGCAGGCGTCACCTCGGCAAGGCTGTGACGATCGTCGTTGCCGGCATTGTTGACGAGGACGTCGAGGCCGCCGAGCGTCCTGTCCGCCTCGGAGACCAGGGCACGGACCGCCTCGACGTCGGTCAGGTCGCTGCGCCGGTAGCGCGGCGCGTGTGCCGCCGCAGGGGTCAGGTGCGCCAGCAGGGGCGTGGGGAGCGTCGTCCGCGATATCGCAGAACAGGACGCGCGCCCCCTGCCCGACGAATGCCTCGACGAGACCGGCGCCGATACCGGAAGCTCCGCCAGTCACCAGCACGCGCCTTCCGCTGAGGCTCGGATAACGCGCGCGGGTGTCGGACAGCGGCATCATCGAAACTCCCGGGCACACCCGTCACAGAGGGGTGATTTGTCGGAGTTTTATCCTTCCGGACTGCGCCCGCAACGACGGCTCTCGCGTTGCCGATTGGTGAAACGTTAACGTTTTGCGAATGACATCGCCGGGTCTTCTAGAAAGGAACGCCCGATGCCCCTGCGTCTGGAAC
The DNA here is from genome assembly GCA_050632685.1 of Methylobacterium phyllosphaerae. Taxonomy (GTDB): domain Bacteria; phylum Pseudomonadota; class Alphaproteobacteria; order Rhizobiales; family Beijerinckiaceae; genus Methylobacterium; species Methylobacterium phyllosphaerae_A. The sequence goes on along the minus strand of JBOEFT010000001.1, from coordinate 1,772,057 downwards.
TTAAGCCGTTCGAACGGCTCATCATCAACGGCGCGCTGCTGCGCAACGGCGACCGGCGCTCGACCTTCCTGATCGAGACGCAGTGCAAGTTCCTGCGCGAGAGCGAGATCATCACCGAGAGCGAGGCCGACACGGCCTGCAAGCGTCTGCATCTGACGCTGACTGTCATCTACCTCGCCGACGATCCGACGGAGGGCATCGACCTGTTCTTCCGGCAGGCGACGGACCTCCTCGGGATCGCGCCGGCGGCGGCCCCACAGATCGCGGCCATCGCCCAGGCCGTCGAGGCCGGCGAGCACTATCGCGCGCTCAAGCTAAGCCGCAAGCTCGTCGAGTGGGAGAACGCCGGTCCGGCATCCCAGGCGGACGCGCCTGCCCCGGCGGCTCTCTGACGCCCGTCCAGGCTCAGCCCGGATTGCCCTGCAGGCCCGCGGCGATGTGATTATTGATGGACACGAGCGCGGCGATCTTCTCCGGCGTCGGGGCGATCATCGTGTCGATGCAGCTCTGAAGGACGAAAACGCCCAGGCGGCCAACGCCCTGCTTCACGTCGGTGGGAAGCGGGTTCTCGTCGGACGTCGCCTCGGAGGTCAGCAGCGTCCAGACACGCTGGTTGAACGTCAGGGCGTCGTTGATGCGCCCGGCGTCCCCGGCGGCGAGGCCCTGGCTGGCGCCGATGAGCTTCTGCGCGGCCTTCAGCAGAACCGCGGATTCGGCTTCGCGGGGTGTCAGGGCGCTGTGGGAGGTCTTGGCGTAAGCGTTGGCAGCGTAGTTCATCGGCGGTCCAGCCCCGTCGTCAGGCCTGCCATGGGTGCAAGCTGGCGCGTAGCTGTCGCACATGAGGCGTTAAAAGCGCGTGAGCGTCCGATCCGCCATGATGCCGCCGGGTTGGACATCGACGACGTGGTCAAGCCACAAGGAAATGGCCCCCGGATCCCGACCCCGATGTTGAATTTTATACTCGGAACTGTTGCCGGCGGGCTGATCGCCTGTGTGCTGACCATCGCGGCGTCGCGGCATCCCGAGATCCAGGCCCGCCTTGGCCTGGCACATGCGCCGGTTCCCGCGACCCTCGCCGCCGTCACGAAGCCGCCCGAGGTGGATTGCGGGCGCCGGACGGAGCCGGCCCCCAAGGTCGGCTCCCAGGATATGTTGTTCAACCGCCAGCGGTTCTGGTCGGTCGCGCCCTGATCAGAATGTGCCGAGGAGCATGAGCAGCATCGTCGTCGCGACGGTGGTGCTCACGAAGCCGCACAGGGCAGCCGCGAAGGACGGCCCGGACCGGACGGCGGCGGGTTCGATCTCGTTCGAAAGGGTGGCGGGGATCATCGGCGCGGAACCTTTTCGGCGACCTGTGTCGCGCGTATGGGGGTGATGCTGCAGAAACGGGACGGCCGAGGTGCGGATCCGCACCCGATCAGTCGCAGCGGTTGATTTTCTTGGCGATCCTCAAGCCCCGCAGTTCGCTGCGGAGATCGATCGCAACCACGCCCTCGCCACATCGCTCGAATGCGTCGCGGGCGTCGTTGTAGCGGTCGCCAACCTCGTCCAGCGTGTCGCAGACACGGTCGTGGTCGCCCAGACGTGCCTCCTGACGCGCCTGGAAGCGCAGGGCATTCGCCTCGTCGACCTTGCGCTGCGCCTCGATGCAGGCCGGCAGGGCCGACGCCGCGGAGGTCAGGGCAAGGATTGCCAAAAGGCTGGCGAGGCAGCGGGTTAGAGTGACCGACTTGGCACTCACGGGAACACTCACACACGGTTGTGATGGCAGGTCCGCCGGGGCCTGCCGGGTTTCTCGGAGCGGCACGGGTCCACTCCCTCTCTGTGCGCTGAAACGGTGAAGCTCACGTGAAAGTTCCGCCCCGAATCAGGGCTTCCGACGCCGGCGCGAGGCGAGGATCGTGGCGAGGGTCACGGGTGCAGGCCCCATCGGGTCCACGCCGACATCGTATTGCTTCGGCATCGGCTTGAGCTTGCCGTGGCTATGGCCGTGGAGGTTGACGGCGCCGCGGCTCATCCCGTTCCAGGTCCGGAACGCGTAGTGGCACAGCACCACCATCCGCCCGTCGACCATGAGTTCTGCGTAGTGCCGCACCGATGCCCAGCCGGGGGCCGCCACCGTGTCCGGTCCGTCATTGTTGCCGACGATCAGATGCTTCTCGCCGTTCAAGCCGTCGAGGATCTCGCGAACCCGCGTCCCGCTCGGACCGAGGGCGAAATCGCCGAGGTGCCAGACCGTGTCGCCGGGCGCCACCGCGTCGTTCCAGGCGGTGATCAGGCCGGCATCGTGGGCGGCAAGATCCGGGTAGGGTCGGTGATCGAAGCGCAACGCCCGCGGGTCACCGAAATGCGTGTCGCCCGTGAAAAAGGTGGTCACCGGTCAGCTCCGCCCCGCCCGGAACCGCCGCCGGACTGGCCCCGAAATCGGCCAAGGGCCGCCTTGTTCCCCCGGACCCGCGTCGGGCTGGCGCGTTGACGGCCGGCGCGGCAGGCGCGAAGCGTCAGCCCGGACGGCGGGCACCGAGAGGGTGGGCGACATGGTGGGAAGCGGGGGTTTCGCGTTCCTGGCGGGCCTGCTCTCGGTGCTGTCGCCCTGCGTGCTGCCCCTGGTCCCGATCGTTCTCGGGACTGCGGCCGCGGAGCATCGGCTCGGACCGGTCGCCCTGGCCGGGGGCTGACCCTCTCTTTCACCCTGATCGGGCTGTTCGTCGCGACCGTCGGCTTCGCCATCGGGCTGGACGGCGACGTTTTCCGTCGTGCCGGCGCGGTGCTCCTCCTGCTCCTGGGCGTGGTGCTGATGCTGCCGCGGGTCCAGGCCAGGGTCGCGACCGCGGCCGGACCCGTGGGTGCCTGGGCCGAGGAGCGCTTCGGCGGCTTCGCGGCCGGTGGATTATCCGGCCAGTTCGCCGTGGGTCTGCTGCTCGGCGCGGCGTGGAGTCCCTGCGTGGGACCGACTCTCGGCGCGGCCTCGCTGATGGCGGCGCGGGGGAGCATCTCTGGAGCGTGGCGCTGACGATGCTGGCCTTCGGGATCGGGGCCGCGACCCCCCTGATGCTCCTGGGGCTCGCCTCCCGCGAGGCCTTGATGCGCTGGCGCGGGGGCCTCGCCGCAGCCGGCCGGACCGCCAAGGCCGCGATGGGCGCCGTGATGATTGTCCTCGGCCTGCTGGTGCTGAGCGGCCTCGACAAGCGCGTCGAGGCCGCCGCCGTCTCGGCATCGCCGGACTGGCTCAACGCGCTGACGACGCGCTACTGACGCACGGAAAGCCCCGGGACCATCCGGCACGGAGCCCAGCGATGCCCGATACGCCCCGGATGACCAGCCTCGCCCATGGCGGCGGCGATCAAGCGCGGGATCCTCGACGAGGCCGAAGCGATCCGCGCACGCTTCCGTTCGGCGGGCTGCCAATCGGCCGCCTCCATCGTTCAGCTCGACGCCGGTCCGGCCCGAAGCGGCGTGGCGGGATGACAGGCGGTCCGCACACGACAGGCAATCTTCAACCTTCCCGTTCAACCTGCCGCCCAGTCCCATACGCGTGCCGCCGCCCGAGCCTCTGTGACCGACGCCGCTGACAAGTCACCCCCGCCCACGGCGTCGCCGGCTGGCCGTTCGGACGCTGCGCCGTGGGACTCCACCGTCCCGCATCGCTGCCCGACCGGCGCCCCTGGCCGAAGATCCGCATCGTCACGGTGGCGCGGGCGGAGGCCGCACTGGCCGAGACCGTCGCTTCGGTCCTGCGGCAGGGCTATCCGGAACTCCGGCACGACATCCTGAACCCGGGCACCGGCCGCGCCGTCATCGACGGGATGCTGGCCGATCCGGACACGGATCACCTGCTCTGGCTCCGCGCCGGCGACCTGCTCGCCCCGGGGGCGCTGGCCGCCCTCGCGCTCGAGCGGTCGTTGACCGACGTCGATGCGGTGGCAGGGTTGCGCGTCCTGTTCGACGTCGCCGTCCGAGGCCTCGACGGGCCTGCCGGCGCGGCGGAGGACCTCGCACCCGTCGGAGGCGCGATTCTCTGGACCCGCGCGGCGCTGGGCGCCCGTCCGCCGCTGGAGGCCGATGGGATGCTCGACACCGCGGCGGCATGGTCTCGGGTTTCCGAGGATCGGCGGAGCCTCATCGGGCGCCCGGTCCTGCTCCACCGGCTCAACGCGGATCCGCCACCGCCCGCGACGGCCCTGTCGATCGTGTCGCTCACCGGGACGGGCACGCAGGGGGGCGCCGGCGTGGCGCAGCGCCGGCTGGCCGAGGCGCTGTCGCTGGCGGGCCATCGGGTCGCGGAGGTCGTGCTGAGCGGCCGCCCCGAGGCTGCCGAGTGGCGCGATTCGTTCCCCGAGGTCGAGGCGGCGATCGCGGCGGTCGCGCCCGACCTCGTCCTTGCCGGCAACCTGCACGGCGCCACCCGAAGCCTCGATGTCGTCGGCCGCCTCGCCCAGAGTGGACCGGTCGGCCTTGTCCTGCACGACCTGTTTCCCCTCACGGGCCGATGCTGTCATCCGCGCGATTGCGGCCGCGCGGCCATGGGCTGCGACGCAGCCTGCCCAAGCCCGGACGAGTACCCGCAGCTCGCGCCCGACCGGATCGCCGGGATGCATGGCCGCAAGCACGCCGTCCTCGCAGCACCCTCGGGACCGTGGCTGCTCGCGAATTCCGCCTGGACACTGGCGCGCGCCCGCGAACTCGCCCCGCCCGGCGTCGCGGCCGAGCCGATTCGCCTGGCCTTCCCGACCGCCGTGTTCCGGCCCGGCGACCGCGCCGTCCTGCGCCGCCGGCTCGGGCTGCCACCCGACGACGTGCTGATCCTCGTGTCCTCGGTGATCGTCGATGGCCCCGACAAGGGCTTTTCCGATCTGCGGGAGGCGCTCCGGGCCGTGGCGGGGCCGGGCGTCGGCGTCGTCGCGATCGGGCGGCTCGACGATCCGGCACGGCTCGGCGTGGCGAACCTGTTCGCGCCCGGCCTCATCGCCGACGAGGACGCCCTGGCCGCATGGTACGGCGCCTGCGACCTCCACGTCACGGCGAGCCGCCACGAGACCCTGGGACAGACCCCCATCGAGGCTGGCCTGTGCGGCGTGCCGACCCTGGCCTACCGCACGTCCGGTCTGACCTCCGCGGTGATCGACGGCGTGTCGGGCCACCTCGTGCCGATGCGGCCGGGCGCCCTCGCCGAAGCGCTGGCTGCCCTGGTCGGCGACCCGGAGGCCCGCCTCCGACTCGGCGCCTTCGCGCGCATCGCGCTGGAGGGCCGCTACAGCCCGGCTGCGGCAGCCCTGTCGCTTGAGGCGGCCTTCCGCCGGCGGGGCCTGCCGGGCGTGCCGGCGCGGCCGCGCTTCGCCCCGGAGATGCTCGGGCACTTCCCCTTCGCGGTCGCCCTGCGGAGTGGCGCGACGGGCACGGTCCCGGCGGTCTCGCGGCCGTTCGTGCGCCGGCTGCGACGGGCCAAGCAGATGGTCCTCGGGCGCCGAATGCCGCTCTTCGTGCGCCGCTGCCTCTACCTCGCCGGCACGCTGCGGCGGAGCGCTCCGTGACCACAGCCCAAGCAGACGCGGGAGACCGGGCCGACGCGGGCGGCGTGAGACGGCGCATCTACCTCGATCAGACCCATCTGCGCGCGCACGTCACGGGGATCGAGCAGAATCACCCTCGACCTGTTCGCCCCGGACCGGCTCGCCCCGCACGAGGTGAGGCCGGTGACAGCCGGCTCGCTTCCCGGCATGGTCGCCGCGCAGCATCTTGCCCTCCCCGCCCGCGCCCTGGCGGATCGGAACGCGCTGTTCCTGTTCCCGGGCTTCCCGCCGAGCCCGCTCTGCGCCGTCGCGGCGGCCCGCTGCCTGCTCTACGTCCACGACACCTTCCTGCTGACCCGCCCGGACGATCTGAGCCTGCGAAGCCGGCTCTACATGAGCCCGAGCTTCGCCCTGGCCCTGCGCTGGTGCGCGAACCTGTTCGTCAACAGTCACACCACCGGCGCGGCCGTTCGCGCGCTGTGCCCGCCCCGCGCCCGCGTCGCCCTGCTGCGCCCACCTGTCCGCGACGCCTTCGGACTCGCCGACCTTCCCGGGCCGGCGGCCTACGTCCCGGGTGAACCGCTCCGGCTCCTCGCCATCGGAACCATCGAGCCGCGCAAGAACTATCCGGCGGCCCTTGCCCTGACGGCGGCGCTCATCCGCGCCGGCATCCAGGCGGAACTCCATCTCGTGGGTCGAGTCGGCTGGGGCGACCACGCCTTCCTGGCCGCGCCGCCGCCGTTCCTGCACCGGCACGGCTACCGGACGGATGCGGAGCTGCGGACGCTCGCGGGCTCGTGCCACCTGATGGTTTCGACGTCCAAGGCCGAGGGGCTTGGGCTTCCGCTGCTCGAGGTGCAGCACGGCGGCCTGCCGGTGGTGGCGCCGAACGATCCCGTGTTCCGCGAGGTTCTGGGGACATCGGGCCTGTTGATCCGCCCGGAGGATCCCCAAGCCGCCGCCCGCACGGTCGCCACCTGGGTCGGGGACGGCGGCCTGACCCGCGCGGCCGCGGTGAGCCGCGCCAATGTGGCGGCCTGGAACGGGGCGGCGGCGGCGGATGGACGGCGCTTCCAGCGGTTCCTGGCGGGCGACCGGACCGCCTACGACGCCCTGGATTCAATTGTCGCATCCGACGTGCGCCCGTGAGGCGCGCTACGTAGTCCCCAGCAAAGCGGGACCTGTCCCGGTCCCGATGTCGTGACACTTTGAACGATGTCTGTATGCGATATCGACAGGCTTCCTGAAGCGGGACTCCGTCGGGGCGACGGGTCTGGTCCGGTATGCTGATTGCTGGACTGTCCGCGAAGGCACCGCATCGGGCGAGAACCTGTTCCAGATCGGCACGAAGCTGGTCAGAAGGGGACAGACGACGAGGGCGGTAAAGGGCGGTCGTTTCCGCCCCGGCAGGTCAGGGAGCGAGGCGTATGTTCGACTTCTCGACACGAATGAGCGGCGAGCAGCCCGTCCGGATGGTGCTGCCGCGGGTGACCCCGCCACCCGACGGCCGGGTGATCCTGCGGCGCCTGTGGCGCGGCAGCGGGTTCATCGTGCTTGGGGCGCTGTTCATGGTGGCGGCGGCCGTGGCGCTTCTCGGCCTGGTCCCGCCACGCTACACGTCGAGCATCCAGATCCTCGTGGATCCGAGTGACCTGCGTGTCGTCGAGAACGACGTCAATGCGCGCCAGCCGCAGGCCGACAGCGGCGTCTCAATCGCCGAGAGCCAGGTCCGGGTGATCCAGTCCGACAGCGTCCTGCGCCGGGTCATCGCGAAGCTTCACCTCGACCAAGACGACGAGTTCGTCCTGCCCGATGGCAACAACCCGACGCTGAACTGGATCAAGGGCGCCCTGGGCATGCTGCCGCCGCCCGCGAGCCGGGATCCGGTCATCACCGCCCTCGACACACTGCAGAACCGGCTCAGCGTCCGGCGGGCCGAGCGGACTTTCGTTATCGACGTCTCGGTACAGTCCCGCGACCCTGAGAAGGCCGCCCGCATCGCCAACGCAATCGGCGACGCCTACTTCACCGAGGAGACCTCAGCCCGCACAGAGACCGCGCGCCGGGCGTCCGATGCCCTCGCCGGGAGGCTCAACAGCCTGAAGCGGGATGTTGAGCAGGCGGAGAGCGCCGTGGTGCGCTACCGCGAGGACCACAGGCTCGTGGCCGCGAGCGGCCGCCTGCTCACCGACCAGCAGCTCGGCGATCTCAACCAGCAGGTCGTGACCGCCTCGATCAAGACCGCAGAGGCGAAGTCGCGCCTCGAGCAGGCCCGCCGGATGCGCTCCGCGGATCCCAGCACAGCGCTGCCGGAGATGCTGCAATCCCTGGAGATGCAGGCCCTGCGGCAGCAATACGCCACGCTCTCCCGCAATACCGCCGAACTCGCCACCCGGCTCGGCGAGCGCCACCCGGCCATGGCCGAGCAATACGCCCAGCAGCGCGACCTGCAGCGCCTGATTCAGCGCGAGAAGGAGCGGATCATCGACACGACGCAGAAGGATTACGACCGCGCCGCGGCGAGCGAGGCGGCGATCCGGGCCAGCCTGGACCGGGTGAAGAACGAGACGGTGAGCAGCGACCGCGCCTATGTCGGGCTGCGCGAACTCGAGCGCACCCTTGATGCCCGCCGTGGCATCTACGAATCGTACCTGAAGCGGGCCCGGGAGGCGAGCGAGCAGGAGCGGCTCAACACCACCAATGTCCGCATCATCTCGGCCGCGACGCCGGCGCGCCAGCGGACCTTCCCGCCCTCGCCCAAGATCGTCCTGCCCGTGGCCCTGGTCCTCGGCCTGATGCTCGGCGGCGGCATCGCCCTGCTCCTCGGCGCCGACAGCGACCGCCGCCGCAGCCTGCGGGCTGCCACCCGGCCCGCCACGAGCTTCCGGGCTGCCGATGCGTGACACCGGCGAGGTCAGCTTCTACCTGGGCGCCATGGATCAGGTCCGCGAGGAGGCGCACACCGTGAGCGCCCCGGCCGCCCCGGCCTCCGGGGCGGCGCCGATGGGTGCGACCGTCGAGCTGTTCGGATACCGCTTCCACACCGGCACCGCCGCGGCGCTGGTCGCCGCCGTCGCGGCCCGGCAGGAGAGCCGGGCGCGGATGATCGTGACGGCGAATGTCGATCATATCGTCCAGCTGAGCGAGAACGCGCCCTTCCGCGAGGCCTACGCCCGGGCCGCCGCCAGGACGCTGGACAGGATGCCCCTGGTCTGGCTGGCCAGGAGGCGCTGCCGCCCGCCGGTCCATCGGATCACCGGCCACGATCTGCTAGGCTGCGTCCTGGCCGATCCGCCAGCCTTCGCACGGCGGGTCTTCTTCGTCTGCGCCCGCCAGGACGCGGCGGACGCGCTGGCCCTCCGGCTGCAGGCGGCGGGGCTTCCGGCGGGCGCCGTGGCCAGCGCCGTGCCGCCCTTCGGGTTCGAGAACGACCCAGGCTACAGCCGTACCCTGGCGGAGCGGATCCGCGCCCATGGGACGACGCTCCTGGTCATGGGGGTCGGAGCGCCCAAGTCCGAGATCTGGGTGGACCGGCACGGCCAGATGCTCGGCGCGCCCGTGGTGTTCTGCGTCGGCGACGCCCTGAACGTCGCCGCCGGTTTCCTGCCGCGCGCGCCGATGCTCATCCAGCGCCTCGGCCTCGAATGGATCTACCGGTTCCTGCAGGCCCCGCGGCGGTTATTCAGCCGCTATTTCATCAAATCCTGGCGCTTCATCGGCATCGCGATGCGGGACCGGGCGCGGCGGCGCGGCGGCTGAGGTCAGCGCGCTTCCACGAACAGGTCCGGGCGCCGCAATTGCAGCGCGAACAGGAGCGTCAGCGACTTCATGTCGGCGATCGCGCCGCGGCGGCCCATGGCGGCGAGTTCCGGCAGCGGGATCTCGTGCACGGCCACCCGCCTCACCCTCCCCCGCGAGGCCGCCGCCGGCACCGGTCCGGTCGGCCTCGCCGTAGGCGGCGAGGAACAGGTCCATCCGCTCGGTGGAGATGCCCGGCATCGACCACGCGCTGGCGACGAAGTCGAGATGGCCCAGGCGCAACCCCGTCTCCTCCAACGCCTCGCGCCGCGCCTCGTCCTCGGACGCCCCCTCGTCGAGAAGGCCGGCCGGCACTTCGACATGGCTCGGCGGTCCACCGGAATAGAGCACCGGCGCCCCGGAACTGCGAGACCAGAGTGGCCACCCGCCTGTCCGGATCATACGGCAGCACCGCGACCGCGCGGCCGTGATCCTCCATCTCCCGCGTGATGCGGGTCCCGTCGTCCTGCATCACCTCGGCCACGAGGTAGCGCGCCCAACCGTCGTGCACGAGGCGCACGCCCCCGATCCGCGGTGCCATGCCGATCCTACCTTACCCCTGGAAGGCGCACGGATCGTTCAGGATTGCGGCGGCCTTGCGGACACCGCGATGCGGAAACGCACGGCGCCCTCGATCCGCTCGACGCGGTCGAGGCGGGCGCCCTCCTCCCGGACGAGGTTCGGGATGTCGAGGGCCGCCAGCGGATCGGTGCAGGTCACCACCAGGATTCGACCCGCCTGCAGGCGCCGCAGGGCCTTACGCGTCCGCAGGACCGGGAGCGGGCATTTCAGGCCGCTGAGATCGAGGTCGACACAGTCCGGATCCGCGTCCCGCATGCCGGAAGCTCCCGAACCGGCGCATGTGCCGGCCCCCGACGCCTCATAGGCATCACCGCGCGGCGACGCCAGCAGCCCCGCTCACCACGTAGGATAGCCGAAGGCTGGGCCGTAATAGCCATCCGGATCGGACCAGGCGTAGCGCGGACCGTAATACCCGTATTCGAAACCGCGACTGGGCACCGGTGCGTAGGCATAACCGTAGCCGAACGGCGCCGGATAACCGTATTCGCCATAGTAGCTGTATTGCGGCCGGCCTCGCGCGGCGACGGTGCCGGCGATGCGGCCACCGGGTGCATGCTGCCAGCGGCCGGGTGCCGGACCGGGTGCCTCGAACCGCGGCGGATCGGCGGCGAGGCTGACGGCCGAGCTCACCGGAAAGGAAGCCGTCCCGAGCAGGATGACGGCGATCGTGCGGGTCATGGTCCGATCTCCCAAGGAGCGCTCCGCTCCGTTTGGAACGTTCCATTAGCACGTTCCAGCGGCGAGTCGCGTCCACCCGTGTCAGCCGGTCATTGGGATTTCAGAAGACGCATTCCGTGAAGGCCGGACGCACGCAGGCGCCCCAGCGTCCCTCGTAATCCGCGAGCAAATCCTCGGCCCGGGTGCGGCCCGCCGCGACGATCGCCTCGAGCGGCTGCAGATAGACGGACTCGTTCCGCCCCTCGGCATCGCGCCGGCCCCGCGCCCGCAGGCCCGCCCGAGCGATCGCCAGGGCCTCGGCCGCGACGACGCCGAGGGTGGTGTTGGCCACCGGAGTCGCGAGACCGAGACGGGGCGCTGTGGCGCGGGCGGCCTCGCGATTGGCCGGGCTCCACCCCTTCACGAGGTCGAGGGCGGCGTCGAGGGCCGCCTCGTCGTAGAGGAGGCCGGTCCAGAAGGCCGCCTGGGCGGCGATCATTCCGGGATCGCCGACATCGGCGCCGCGCATCTCCAGGAAGCGCTTGAGGCGCACCTCCGGGAAGGCCGTCGAGGCATGGTTGGCCCAATCCGCGACCGTCGCGAATTCACCGGGGAGTTGCGGCAGCTTGCCGGCCATCAGGTCACGGAACGAGGCGCCGGACACGTCGTGATAGGTGTCGCCGCGCTTCACGAAGTACATCGGCATGGCGAGCAGCCAGTCGACATAGGCCTCGTAGCCGAACCCCGCATCGAAGGCGAAGGGCGGCATGCCGGTCCGGTCGGCATCCGTGTCGCGCCAGATCTCGGAGCGGCGCGACAGGAAGCCGTTGGGCCGTCCGTCGGTGAACGGGGAGTTGGCGAAGAGCGCGGTGGCCACCGGCTGCAGGGCCAGGGAGGCGCGCATCTTGCGCACCATATCGGCCTCGGAAGCGAAATCGAGATTCACCTGCACGGTGGCGGTGCGCAGCATCATGTCGAGACCGAGCGATCCGACCTTCGGCATGTAGCCCGCCATGATCCGATAGCGGCTCTTGGGCATGACCGGGGTCTCGTCCCGGCGCCATTTCGGGCTCATGCCGAGGGTGAGGAACTGGATGCCGAGAGGATCGGCCGCCCGCTTCGTCGCGGCCAGATGGGCAGCGAGTTCCGCCGCGGTGGCATGGACGTCGGGCAGCGCCGCGCCGGACAGCTCGAATTGGCCGCCGGGCTCGATCGAGATGGCACCGCCTTCTTCCGCCGACAGGCCGATGATGTTGCCGAGATCGAGAATCGGCTCCCAGCCCGTCTCGCGGGCGAGCCCTTCCAGGAGAGCTTTGATGCCGCGATCTCCGTCATAGGGAACCGGAGCGCGGCTCTCCCCGTAGAAGGGGATCTTCTCGTGCTCAGTGCCGATCGCGAAGCGCGCGCGTGGCTTCTCGCCGGCCGCGAACCATTCGATCAGTTCGGCGCGCGTGGTGAGCGGCGTGGTATCGTTGCTGTCGCGCGCCATGCGCTGCCTGCCCGTGCGTCTGACAAGTGCTTGGAAGCGGGCGCGCCGAACTGCTTCGGCGGGTCCGCCCGGTACAAACCCGCTGTCGCGCGCGGGGTCGGGGGCGGAGATCCGCTACCGACCCCGATGAGCGCACGGCGTCCGCTCACGGACATAATCGACGCGCCGGGAACCCACAACGCGGCGGTCTCGACCGGGGCGGCGCTTCACGTCCGATCGGAGGAAACAATCGGCCGGGGGACAGCCCTGATGTGCGCGGGCACACATGGATCGAGGCGAATGCCGATCAGCGCCCATCCCCCAGCACGGCCTGGACCAGGGCCAGCACGGCGACGGCGGCGGTGTCCGCCCGCAGGATGCGGGGTCCGAGGGAGAGTGCCACGGTGTTCGGCCGCGCCCGGATCAGCGCCCGCTCCTCCTCCGAGAAGCCGCCCTCCGGGCCGACCAGCACGGCGAGCGGCGGCGGCGCCAGCGGATCGGCGGCCGCCCGCAGAGCCTGCACGGGATCGCGCACCGGCGCGTCCTCGTCGCAGAACACGACGAGCCGCTCCGGCGCCAGCCCCGCCAGGACCGGGCCGAGGCGCTCGGGCTCCGGACAATCGGGGATCGCCAGGATGCCGCATTGCTCGGCGGCTTCCATGGCGTTGGCGCGCAGCCGGTCCATGTTGACGCGATCGCCCTGCGTAAAGCGCGTGATGACGGGGCGGATGGTGCCCGCGCCCATCTCCACCGCCTTCTGCGCGAGGTAATCGAGGCGCGCGCTCTTCAACGGGGCGAAGAGGTAGTGCAGGTCGGCGCGCGGTGTTTGCCCGCGCGTCTGCGCGGTCACGTGCAGATCGGCACCCTTGCGCCCGGTCTGGACCACGTGACTGCGCCACTCGCCGTCGCGACCGTTGAAGACCAGGACGGGATCGTCCGGCCCGCGTCGCAGGACGTTGAGGAGGTGATTGGCCTGCGCCCGATCCAGGGGAGAATCACGCCCGCGGCGAGGTCGGCCGCGACGTGGAGGCGTGGTGCGGTGAAGTCATAGGCCGGCATGGCGGCGTGGTCGCGCGGGCCGGCGGACCTGTCAACGGATCGGCCGCGCCCCGATGTGTTGCCAAATGGTTACGGACGCCGGTTTTCCGCCGCTGGTCCACTGGTGCATGGCGCAGCCGGTTTGCCGCTCGATTGACGCCACAATCCTATGGCGAACCCAGCAGAACGGAAGAAAGCCGGCCGCTGGCGGATTCGGCAGGGGCGTCGAGGGAGTTTGCGGAATGGCGAAGGGGAGCTTGAATCTGGGGGCCGCGGTGCTCGTCGGCACCGTCCTGTTCGGCACGGCGGCCTCGCGCAGGGCGCGGCACCGGAATGCGGGACCATCCAGAAGACGCTGGCCGATCGTAAGGCGCTGGTCAGCCGGGCCAATGCGGCCTCGCAGTCCAAGAAGAAGATGACCCCGCAGGAGGCCTGTGCCCTGTTCGGGAAGCTCCAGGCGAACGGCGCCGAGGGCCTGAAGTGGATCACGGCCAACAAGGAATGGTGCTCGATCCCGGATTCCTTCGCCGAGGGGTTCAAGGCCGACCACCTGAAGGTCAGCGGCATCCGCACCAAGATCTGCAGCGTCGCCGCTCAGGCGACCAAGATGGAGGCGCATGCCCGCGCCCAGGCCCAGGCTCAGGCCAACGGCGGCGGCGGCGGCCTTCTCGGCGGCCCGGGCTTGACCGGGAGCTTCAAGCTGCCGCAGGGCGCTCTGTAAGTTCGTCTGAGAGGATCGCGGATCCGGCGCGGGTCCCCCTCTGCAGCCGAGGGGGAGCCTACGTGCGCTACGACCGGAGATCCGATCGATGAACGGGACGGCCCTTGATGACGGGCGGCCGGCCGACGCCGTATCCGGGCACTGGGTCGACCGGCGGGCGCCCCGGCCCTGGCGCCCGTATCTGCGCCTCGCCCGGATCGACCGGCCGATCGGTTGGTGGCTCCTGCTCCTGCCCTGCTGGTGGTCGGCTGCCCTGGCGGCGATCGCGGCGGATCAGTCCTTCCCCGATCCTTGGCACTGCCTGCTGTTCCTGATCGGCGCCGTGGCGATGCGCGGGGCGGGCTCGACCTACAACGACATCGCCGACCGGGACCTCGACGCCCAGGTCGAGCGGACGCGCCTGCGCCCCCTGCCCTCGGGGCAGGTCCGGCCGCGCCACGCGGCACTGTTTCTGGTGATCCAGGCCCTGATCGGCCTCGCCGTGCTGCTGCAGTTCAACGCGGAGGCGATCGTCATCGGCCTCTGCTCGCTGCTCCCGGTGGCGATCTATCCGTTCATGAAGCGCATCATGTCGATGCCGCAGGCGATCCTGGGCTTGGCCTTCGCCTGGGGCGCGCTGATGGGCTGGGCTGTCGTGTTCGCCCGCCTCGATCCGCCGGCGCTCCTGCTCTACGCGGGCGCCCTGTGCTGGGTGATCGGGTACGACACGATCTACGCCGTGCAGGACATCGAGGACGACGAGATCGCCGGGATCCGCTCCTCAGCCCGCCTGTTCGGCCGGCACGTGCGGCCTGCCGTCGGCCTGTGCTACGCCCTGGCCGCGGTCTTCGTGACGCTCGCAGCCCGTGGGGCCGGTGCTGGGCCGGTCGGGTTCCTGGGGGTCGCGGCTTTCGCCGGGCATCTCGCCTGGCAGGTCCTGTCGCTGCGGGCGCGCGACGGGCGCGGAGCGCTGAGCCTGTTCCGGTCGAACCGGGATGCCGGACTGATTCTGTTCGTCGGCCTGACCGCAGACGCGCTACTGCGCGGACTGGTCTCGTAGGGTCGAGGGTTTCAGCTGCGGGCGATGATCTCGTTCTCGCCGCGGAAGATCTGCGGACGGGCGGGAAGCCGGCCGGTCTTGCGGCGGGCGAGGAACCGGGGGCGGCGGCGGCCGAGGCCGGCATGGCGGCGACGGATGCGGATCTGGCCGAGGATCACCCGTCCGATCTGCTGGGAGACCGGGACGAGGAGCCCGTCCTCGCGGACGATCATCCGCACCAGTCCGGCCCGAGCCGCGATGTCGCGCCACACGGCGACCACGTCGTCTTCCTCAAAGCTGCCGAGGCGGTGGAGTTCATCGCCCTCGGCATCGACCAGGATCAGGTTGAACCGGTCGGCGCCCGTGATCTCCGCGTCCTCGGCGGCGTAGGCCAGCGCGATGCCGACGGCGCGGCGCGCTCCGGGGCGCGGCCGATCACCGGGAGCGGCGCGGCGGTGTAACAGGGCGCGGTGTCGGCACCGTGCATGGCATGTCCCGCGTGGCATGTGTCCGTGACCAAGGAAGTGTTCATCGGTCCGAGTCCCTGGAGCAAGTGGCGGCCCCTGTCGGGCCGTCCGTTATGCCAAGCAAAATCGCACCCGAACTCCTCCGCACCGCTTAAGAGCCGTCGTTAAGCGATTCTGGACAGCGCTGTCATTTGCGGAATGCTCAATGCTTCCTTGAATGCTCAACACTTCCTTGCGGCGACCGATCATTATCGATCGATCAACCAGCATCCTTGTGGCGGTGCGGGCGGCGCCGTACAACGGGACGGCCGGGCGCGCGATCCTCCGCACCCGGTCTTCTCAGCCCAGGCGCGCCCGGACATCCGAGCCCTCGGATGGACGGCGCCGCGAGCCCCTCGCGGGCCTGATGGATTCCACGCGGAGCGCAATGCCCGATTCTCTCCCCGACGACGCTGTATCGGCCCTGATGCCGGAGCTGCGCGCCGTGATGCGCGAGGCTGCCGACATCGCGCGGCCGTTCTTCCGGCTCGGCGGTCAGACCTCGGCCCGCATCTGGTCGAAGGCCGGCGGCTCGCCGGTGACGGAGGCCGACGTCGCGGTGGACGCCTTCCTGAAAGTGCGTCTGAGCGCCCTCGTGCCGCGGGCGGCCTGGCTCTCGGAGGAGACCGCCGACGATCCGGCGCGCCTGCGCCACGACCTCGTCTGGATTGTCGATCCGATCGACGGGACGCGGGCCTTCCTCTCGGGCCACCCGGACTGGTCGATCGCGGTGGCGCTCCTGTCCGCCGGCGAGCCGCTGATCGGTTTCGTGCACGCCCCGGTGGGCGACGCGGATTACGAAGCCGTGCGCGGACGCGGTGCGACGCGGAACGGGGAGCCGATCCGCGTCGATGCCCGGCAGAGCCTCGCAGGCGCGCGCGTCACCGGACCGAAGCCGATGCTCGACCGCTTGGCGCAGGGTGCGGCGCCCGATCCGGATTTCGAGGTGATCCAACGCATCCCGTCTCTGGCCTTGCGGCTTGCCCGCGTGGCCGACGGGACGGTCGATGTCGGGATGATTTCCGGCAATGCCCGCGATTGGGACCTCGCCGCGGCCGACCTCGTTCTGCGCGAGGCCGGCGGGATCGTGTGCGATTTCGGCGGTGCGGCGACCCCTTACAACCGCGCCGATCCGGTTCACGGCGAGTTGCTCGCCGCGCCGGTGACTCTGCGCGACCCCGTCCTGGCGGCCTGGGGCCGCTGAGGACGCGCAGATGGGAATGGCGGTGGCCTCAGGCCGCCGCAGCCTCGCGCAGCTTCACCGCGGCGGGCGTCAGCCCGAGCCGATCGGCGAGATGCCGGTGCAGTTCCCGTGGGGAGTGGTAGTTGTAGGATCGATCGATCAGGTCGCTGACATCGATCCCGGTCTGATGTGCGGTCTTGGCCCGTGCCAGAGTGCCGACCCGAAAGGTGGGCGCATCGGTGACGGGAGAGCGGACGCCGCGGCGCCGCGTGAACTCGAATAACATGAACTAACTTTTTCTTCTCTGCCCGGACGTTGGCTCCGCCCGGCGTCGTTTCTGGGATATTGCCTCCGACGCGACCTGCCCCGGACTGTCTCGCCCGGGATGGCAGCGTCGGAAGGGGGAACCGCATCAGGCGGCCGCTTCAGGCGTTCCTCGCGACCCCGCTCGTACGCGCTGGCGCTGAGAGGGCGTCGGGTGGGATGCCGTCAGATCCCTGAGGCGGTCAGGCCGCCTGCAGGTTGCCGGCAGCGTCCTTGCCGCTGCGCTTGTCCGTGAGGATCTCGTAGGTGACCCGCTGACCTTCGATCAGGTTGCGCATCCCGGCGCGCTCGACAGCCGAGATGTGCACGAACACGTCCTTGCCGCCGTCATCGGGCTGGATGAAACCGTAGCCCTTGGTCTCATTGAACCACTTTACAGTGCCGGTATTCACGTAGTTTACCTCGTTCGTCCATAGGCCATCCGTGCGGCACGAGGGCCGCGTGATGCACCACGGTCTTTCTGGATTTGGCCAGTGCGGCGGGGCGCGAGTCGCTGAACCTTGAACGGCGTCAGCCTCGGTGGATAAGCCCCCCGAGGAGCTATTTAAGCGCTGGCTGCGGCCGCAACAAGGCATGTGTGGCCCCTCATCATCGACGCAGGCCGACATTGGGACGTTGAACGCACGCGCCGCCCCCTGTGTTTTTGGGCATCCGCGATGCATATACGGTGTGCGCTCAAGCAGTTAGGGCGCGTGGCTCTGGACGATACATGGCAGGCATCTCGGTCTCGCTGGACGGTGCGAACATCCAGCTGTCCTTCCAGAAGGACGATCAGGCGACGGCGGTGGTGATGGATGCCCGCGCCGCTCGCGCGCTGGTGCGCGCCGTCGGGCAGCTCCTCACGGCGATCGACGACACGGACGAGCCGGATGCGGCCGACGAGATGGGCGACGAGGAAGTCGCCATGCTCGACGTGACCTCGTCCGCGATCGAGATCGGGACCGACGACGAGGGACAGGCCGTGGTCGCCCTGCAGGCTGGAGCCTTGCCGCCGTTTCAGCTTCGCCTGACGGACGAAGAGGCCCGTCACGTGGTGACGAGCCTCTCCGAAATCCTCAACGCACCGCGTGACGTCCGCACCTCGCACGGCGGCCACTGACGGCGGCGGGTCACATGCGGGTGCCCGGATCCGTCGGCGTCCCGGGGAAGATGTCGGGTTCCGATCCGGGACCGCCCGGTTCGCCGATGCCGGGATCGTTCACCGGGTAGGGCGTGCGCGGTCCGGTCGGGCCGATATCGGGCTCCTCCTCGGGGATGGGCGGGGGCGGCGGCAGATCGCCGGGCGTGGGCTCGGGAAGGCCGGGATTGGCCATGGCACGACTCCTGATGGTCCGGGATGGTCACCAACGGACGGCATTCCTTCGGGGTTCCGCTCCCGTTTCCCGTCACGGACGGGCGGCTCAGGGCCGCAGGAACGGAGGCAGCGATCCTCCGTTAGCCGGGCAAATCCCAACCCGGAGATCAACCATGCCCGACATCCGCCAAGCCAAGATCCTGATCCTCGCCACGGACGGTTTCGAAGAGAGCGAACTGACCGTTCCGCAGGCCAAGCTGTCCCAGGCCGGCGCGACGGTCACCGTGGCCGCCCCGCAATCCCGTCAGAGCACGAGCACGATCCGCGGCTGGGACAAGACCGACTGGGGCAAGGAGGTCGCGGTCGATACCGATCTAGAGCAGGTCGACCCGTCGGCCTACGACGCGCTGGTCCTGCCGGGCGGCCAGATCAATCCGGACAAGCTGCGCCTCGAACCCAAGGCGCTCGCGGTGATCAGGAGCTTTCTCACCTCCGGCCAGGTCGTCGCCGCGATCTGCCATGCCCCCTGGCTGCTGATCGAGACGGGCGCGGCCAAGGGCCGCGACCTGACCTCGTTCAGTTCGATCCGCACAGACGTGGTCAATGCCGGCGGCCGCTGGCACGACAAGGCGGTCGTGACAGACCACGGCATCGTCACGAGCCGCAATCCCGGCGACCTGGATGCCTTCTGCGCGAAGGTGATCGAGGAGATTCAGGAAGGCGGCCACGGCGCCCGACAGTTGGCGGCCTGAGACCGGCACGGCGCGGCCGCGGTGAGGCTACATCCGCTCAGCCGCGGCCGCGCTCGCCGGTGATTTCCAGCACGGTGCAGCCTCGGATCGTGCGCCCGTACTCGTCGGCGCCCTCCACGGTCACGCGGTGGGCGCCGGGCGCGAGGTCGTCCGGAAGACGGGCCGTCCAGATATGGGTCGAGGGGATGGCCTTGACCCAGCTCTTCTTCGTCTCCGGATAGCGTTCGAACAGTTCGGTGACGAAGGGGTCCGGCCGCCGGGTGCGCGTCATGGGGCGAGGCGCCGCCTCGCCGATCCGGAACGCGAGACTGGTGCGTGGCCCGCCGTCGAACACGTTGACCACCAGCGTCGTGTCGGCCAGCGCCTCCTGCGGCACCGGTGGCCGCAGACCCTGCAGGGGCCGGGTCCACCGGACGATCTCCGGCGCTCCGGCCCGCAGCTCGCTCTCGAACAGGATCCGCATCGTCTCGTCGGGCTGTCCCTGCGCGGCCACGTAGCGCGTCGTGTAATCGGTGCCCCGGATCGACAGGACATGGAAGCCGTTCGGCGTGCCGTCGCGGCTGTCGGCCGAGGGAATCCCCGTGCGGGTGTCCGGGCCACTCCACCACGAGCCCGAGACCGCGGTCAGGACATGATGATGGTGCCCGTCCGCCGGGTAGTGATGCTCGGTGGTGTGGGTGTGGCCGGCGAGGCTCAGCACCTTGCGACCGGCGAGCAGATCGAGGAGCGCAGCGCGGTCGGTGGTCGTGTTGTGGGGATCGTCCGGCGCGGTGTCGGTGTGCAGCGGGATGTGCATGGCGAGCACGATCAGGTCGTCCCTGGGAATCTCGGCCACGAGGTTCTTCAGGAAGGCCAGGCTGCGCTCGCCGACCCGCCCCCGATAGGTGTTGGCGCCGACCGGCACCGGCGGCCCAAGCCACTCGACGTTGTCGAGCATCACGAACCACGCCCGCCCGTGCCGGAACGCGAAGGTCGGCGCGCCGAAAACCCGCCTCCAGGTCTCGCGGCTATACTGCGCGTCGGGCGCCTGCATGTTGAGGTCGTGATTGCCCGGCAGGCTGTACCAGGGCAGGCCGATCCGTCCGATGATCCGGTTGGAGCGGCCGTAGAGCGACAGATCGTCGAACAGCACGTCGCCAGTCGTCAGCCCGAACGCCGCCGGGATCGCCATGGCGCGGGCGACCGCCGTATCCCGGACGTGGTCGAGTTCGAGTCGGCTCTCGGGCTGGGGGTCGGTGAACAGCAGCACGTCGAAGGCGGCCGGCTCGGCGACGCGGGTCAGGGTGAAGTCGATAGAGGCCGGAAGCGGGCCGGTGGGCGCGATCCCACGATAGCGCAGACCCAGTTCTGCGGGGCGTGCCGCCCGGCTGGTGGATGTAGGAATGGCGTGGCACGTTGTCGGCGTCGCGCGGCAGGGCGTAGCCCGGCGGCTTGATCACGAAGACGGTCCCGTCGCCTGGCATCGGCAGGCGGTAGCGGCCCCGATCGTCCGTGCGCACGACTTCGCGGCCATTGGACACCAGCACGCCCGGCAGCGGCGTCCGGTCCGCGCCGGCCGCATCGATCCCGAACACGAGTCCAGTGGCCTCCGCGGCCTCCTGGGCGGACGCGCGGCCGGCGACGAGGCCGAGGGCGGCTGCGCCCGCCATGGTGTCCCGGCGGGTGAGGCCTCCGGACTGGGAATCGCGCACCATGATCGGCTCCTGCACGGCTTGGACACACATCGCCCCAGGCCGCGTCGGCGACCGGGGCGAACCTGGAGCGGCCAAGCAGACGGAGTTGACCGTCGGATGACAGCAGGGCCGCAAACGCGCGAGGCCCGCATCTCGCCGGAGATGTGGGCCTCGATCAGGGTCCTCGGTGGAGCGCAACCGGCTAGGAGACCCGGCGCGGCCGCGAACCGGTCACTCCTCGTCGCCGGGCTCGAAAGATTGCGGCATCGGCTCGGCGCTGGCCACCGGAGTGGGCGCACCGATGGTCGAGGGGACGTTCACGCCGTCGCGCTTGTAGATGTCGTCGCGGAACTGGACGACGCCGTCCGGAGTCGACCAAGCCGTGATGTAGGTCCAGTAGACCGGGACCGGCTGGGCGATGTTGGCGTCGATGCGCTTGCCGCTCTCGATCGCCTCCTCGACCTGCTGACGGCCCCAGCCGGGCGTGTCCTTCAGAAGCCACGTGATGTACTCGCGCACGTTCTGCACGCGCACGCAGCCCGAGGAGATGAAGCGAAAATCGTCACCGAACACGCCCTTGGTGTTCGTATCGTGCATGAACACGCCGTAGGGATTCGGGATGTTGATGCGGACGATGCCCATCGAGTTGAAGTCTGCGCCCGAATCCTGCCGGTAGGTGTAGCGGGTGCCCTCGTCCGAGAACCAGTTCACCGACTTCGGCGAGACCTCGGAGCCGTTCGACAGGATCCGGATCTTGTTGTCCGTGAGGTAGTTCGGATCCTTCTGCATCTTCGGGATCAGGTCCTTCTTCACGATGGAAGCCGGGACCGTCCAGGTCGGGTTGAAATTGATCTGCGTCGCCTTGGTGTTCATGATCGGCGACTGGCGGTCGATCTTGCCCACGCCGGCGGCGTGGAGCGTGACGACCTGACCGTTCTCGACGGTCTCGACCAGAGCCGCCGGGATGTTGGTGATCACGAAGCGCCGTCCGAGGTCACCCGAGTAGGAGCGCAGGCGCACGACGTTCGTCTCGAGCTGGCGCAGGCGCACCTCGGCGGGCACGTTCATAGCCTGCTGGGTCGCGAGGCTCATGGTGCCGGTCTGGCTGAGGCCGTGGCGGGCCTGGAAGCGCTTCACGCCGGCCGCGACGTAGGAATCGTATACGCCCGAGCCGCCGGCGGCCGGGTCGAGGTCGCCGGTGACGATCAGGCGCTGGCGGATGGCGGCCACGGCCGGTCCGCGGGAGCCGATCCGCAGATGGTCGGCGCCGGAAACCTGCTTCCAGCCGCCGCGGGAGACGATGTCCTTGTAGCGCTCGGCCATCTGCTCGGTGGCCGCCACGGTCTGCGGCGAGAGGATCGGCACCGTCTCGCGCTGCACCTGCATGCCGGCGGGCGACGCATAGTCCTGCGCCCATTCGGCCTGGGCGTAGCCGCCCTGATCGCGGGCTTCGGCGGCGCCGAGGCCGAGCGCGCTGAGTGCCGCGACACTCACGAGGGTGGTGAACCGGTTGGGTGCCTTCATGCGCATCGGTCGCTGGCTCTGGTCCGGAGTTCGTTAGAAGATTGTGGCGGGAGCGGTCGTCTCGGTCGCCACGGTGTCGGTCTGGCGTTAAGACTCCCTATCGAAGGGGCCGGAATGTGGCATCGCGGTGCGGCAGCGCACGCCGCGCTCCGGTGCGGCACCCCGGCAACAGCCAGGACTATTCGGGTGTGGCAGGGAAGCCATAGCGGTCCGAGCCGGCCGACGCGCGGGAGCACCATGGGATCGGGCTCGTCCACTTCGCAGCACCCTCCAGGATCTGCCGCGGCGGCCCTGCGTGCGGCGATCGCCGTGCTGGCCCTCTACGCCTTCGTGCTGCAGGCTTTCCTCGGCGGCCTGATGCCGTTTCCGGCCGGAGCCGACGGGCTGTGCGCCCAGCATGCCGCGAGCGATGCCGAACCTGGCAAGACCCTGCCCCATGGCCACGGCGACTGCTGCGCAGCGGCGCAGGCCACCGGTGCGGCGCTCCCGGCGCGGACGCCTCCAGCCGTCCTCGCGTGGGATCCCGAGGCGGCGTCCCGGACCGTTTGGACCATGCCCGACGGGCGCCGAGCCCGCGCGCCACCCGACGGCCTCGCGGCACCGCGAGGCCCACTCCGCCGCCTGAGCGATCACGGTTCCTCGGATCACTCAGGACGGATGCATTCCCATGAAGACCCTTGTCTCGGCCGCCATCGGCCTCGGCCTGCTCGCCTCCGCGGCGCAGGCTCACGCAGTCCTGGAACGCAAGCAGGCGAGCCCCGGCGCGGCGTATCGCGGCGTCGTCCAGATCATGCATGGTTGCGGCGGCAAGCCGACCACGCGGGTGAGCGTCACCATTCCGGAAGGGCTGATCGGCGCGAAGCCGATGCCGAAGCCGGGCTGGACGCTGGCGACGACGCGGGGCGCCTATGCCAGGACCTACACGACTCACCACGGCACCGCCGCGGAGGGCGTGACCGCGATCACCTGGAGCGGCGGCTCCCTGCCGGACGACCAGGTGGACGAGTTCACGTTCCTGGCGCAGGTCGCCGACACGTTCGAGCCGGGCGCGACGGTCTATGTGCCCGTCCAGCAGGATTGCTCGGAAGGCAGCCACTCCTGGACCGACGTGCCGAAGCCCGGCCAGGACGCCCGTGATCTGAAGGCGGCGGCTCCCGCCTTCCGCATCGTCCAAGTGGCGCAGGTGGGCGGGGCGACGGCGGCTCCCGCAGGCACGGCGTCCGTGAAGGCCGGCGATCTGACCATCGAGACGCCCTGGCTCCGCGCCACGCCGAACGGCGCCAAGGTCGCGGGCGGCTACGTGCGCATCACGAATACCGGAAGCGTGCCCGACACGCTGACGGGCGCCACGGTGCCATTTGCCAAGAGCAGCGACATCCACGCCATGTCGATGGAGGGCGGCGTCATGAAGATGGCGCCGGTCTCGAACGGCCTGACGATCAAGCCCGGCGAGACCGTGGAGCTGAAGCCCGGCGGCTACCACCTGATGTTCGAAGACCTCACCGCCGCGCCAAAGGCCGGCGAGAGCGTCTTGGGGACGCTGACTTTCCAGCGGGCCGGCTCCGTGCGGGTGACCTTCGCGGTGGCGCCGATCGGTGCCGGTGCCCCGGGCGGCCAGCACCAGCACTAGCGGTCCCACGGGCGCGGGCCGGCGGACATGGGCGGGACGATCGCACGAAGCCGGGCCGTCGGGGCGCCGGGTGTTCGCGGCTGCGCGGATGCCCGGCCCGCCGCCGCTCGGGCATCGCCCCTGACCCAGGCGGTAGGGCGCAGCGTCTTGCCGAGCCGATCGTCCCGGCCGGGGCGGGAGAACCAGCCGTGGAATTCGGGAGAACCCGGGATCCGTCGCGCGCGCGATCCCGCCCTGTCGTCCGGCCTTGGACCGGCGTCCGTCGCGCTGCGGGCGCGGACCCTCGCACGGATCGTGGCTGTCCTCGCCCTGTACGCCCTCGCCCTCCAGGGCATCCTGGGCGGCATGGCCGCGGCCGCCGTCGGGCCGGACCACGTCCTTTGCGTCACCACACCCGACCCGGAAGGTGCGGCGGCGGCCGGCAAACACCTGCCGGTCCCGGGCACCATGGCCTGCTGCGTGGCGTGCCACGTCGCCGGCCCCGCCGCCCTGCCCCCGCGGGCGCCCGCCACGACCGGGCCGGTCGCCCGCCCGACCCTCATCACGCGGCAGCGGCCGCGACGCATCGCCCGCCCGCGGGCGCCGCCGCGCCACGGTCTCGGAGCCCGCGCCCCACCCGTCGTCTGATCGATCGCAATCCCCATCCGATCTCCAGACACGGACCCCAATCCATGCCCCCCTGCTCCGGGCCGGCCGCCGCGCCGCGCTCTCCCTCTTCGCCTGCGCGGCGCCGGCCGCCGCCCAGACCCAGACATCGCCCACCGCGGCCGTCACGCTCTCCGAACTGAGCGTCGTCGGCGACGCGACGCCCGGGGATGCGCGACCGGGCGAAGCCCGCGGCTCGCTCTCCGTGCCGAGCGTCGACCGTCAGCGGGCCGACCTTTCCAGAACCGTCGGGGCCGTGGCGTTCGTGGACGCCGCGACACTCCAGGACCGCTACGCCAACACCATCCGGGACGTGCTCAAGGACGTACCCGGCGTCTACGTGCAGGAACGCTACGGCCAGGAGCTACGCCTGTCGGTCCGCGGCTCCGGCATCTCCCGCGCCTTCCACCTGCGCGGCATCGAGCTTCTCCAGGACGGGATCCCGCTCAACCTCGCGGACGGAAGCGGCGACTTCTATCAGGTCGACCCGCTCGCCCTGCGCTCGGTGGAGGTCTACAAGGGCGGCAACGCCCTCACCTTCGGGGCGACGACGCTCGGCGGGGCCGTCAACGCCGTCACGCCCACGGCCTACACGGCGCTGGCACCCAACATCCTGCGGGTCGACGGCGGCAGCTTCGGCACGATCCGCGAGCAGGCGCAGATGTCCCGCATCGACGGGCCGCTCGACGTCATGGTCAACGCGACGCTGACCAATTCCGACGGGTTCCGCGCCCACGAAGCCCAGGCGACGAAGAACTTCAACGCCAATATCGGCTACCGGATCGCCCCCGACATCGAGACACGCTTCTATCTCGGCACCTACCTCACCGACCAGAAGCTGCCCGGCACCCTGACGCTGGGACAGAGCCTCACCACCCCGACGCTCGCCAATCCCACGGCCATCACGGGGAACCAGTCCCGCAAGGTCGAGACGGAGCGGATCGCCAACCGCACGTCGTTCCTCCTCGATGTCGGCAAGCTCGACGTCGACACCTGGGCGATCCACAAGAGCCTCTACCACCCGATCTTCCAGGCGATCGACCAGGACGGCTGGACCTACGGGATCAGCCCACACTGGGCCGGGACCTTCGACCTCGGCGGTTTCCGCGACGACGTCGTGCTCGGGCTGCGCGCCTTCGCGGGCCAGAACTCGGCCCTGCAATTCGTCAATGTCCGCGGACAGCGTGGCGCGCAGACGCTCAACTCCCTCCAGAGCGCCTCGAGCGTCGAGGCCTATGGCGAGAACCGGTTCTGGTTCCTGCCGGATGTGGCACTGATGACCGGCGCGAAGGCGTTCTCGTCGAACCGCACGTTCAGCGACAAGGGCGGGCTCCCCGGCAACCCCCGTCCCCGCTTCGCCGACGTGACCTACGAGGGGCTCAATCCGAAGGTCGGCCTGCTGTGGCAGCCACGGCCCGACATCCAAATCTTCGGCGACATCGTCCGATCCCGGGACGTGCCTGATTTCTCCGACCTCGTTCAGCAGAATCTTCTGGGCACCACCTTCGTACCCCTGCGGGCGCAGCGCGCCTGGACCTACGAAGCCGGTGCCCGCGGGCGCATCGACCGCCTCGCCTTCGACGTGACGCTCTACCGGTCGGACCTGCGGGACGAGTTGATCAACTTCGCGACCAATCCGGGCCTCAACATCCCGGCGGCCACGTTCAACACCCCGCGCTCCGTCCATCAGGGCGTCGAGGCGGCCGTCACCGTCGACCTTGCCCGCGATCTCGCCGGCCCCGGCGATGGCCTCAGCCTCACCCAGATCTGGACCCACAACGATTTCCGGTTCGTCGGCGACCCGGTCTTCGGCAACAACCGCATCGCCGGGATCCCGACCGACGTGCTGCGGACCGTCCTGACCTACCGCCGCCCGAACGGATTCCACGTCGCGCCGGCGCTCGACTGGGTTCCGCAGGGCGCCTTCGCCGATCACGCCAATACGCTCCGGGTCCCGGGCTACGCCTTGCTGGGCGTCGAGGCCGGCATCGATTTCGCCAACGGCGTCTCGGTGTTCGTGGACGCCCGCAATCTCACGGACGCACGCTACGTGTCGGACATCGCCGTCGTGGCCAACGCCGCCGCGACGGCCGGCGGGGCGGGCGCGCTCGCAGCGTTCTATCCGGGGAGCGGCCGCAGCGTATTCGGAGGTATCCGCGCCTCGTTCTGAGAGCGACTTCCGCCGCTCGGCGCCTTCGGCCTTCTCGATACCCCGAGCGGCGGGTTAAGGTTAAGAAAGGATGAACCCTGAAGTTCGGGCCAATCGGCGCTAGGATTGCGGTGTCGCCCGAAAGCCAAGGACGGAACGTCCCGGATCGGAACGAACCGGGCCGTCGGGCGGCGCAGGAGAGGCAGATGAACGGCTTCGATGTCACGTTCCGGGACGATCAGGACTGGGTCGATTTCGGCAGGTCCTACGTCAACTCGGAAGCCTTCAAGGCGCTGTTCCGCGATGGGATGACGCTGGTCGAAGAGACGGCCGCCTACCTCGACGGCGAAGGCCGCGACGAATCGCGCCTCGTCTCCCGCGACGCGACGCTCAGCTACGCGGCCGAGAGCATGCGCCTCACCACCCTGCTGATGCAGATCGCCTCGTGGCTCCTCGTGCAGCGCGCGGTCGCCGAAGGGGAGATGACTTCGGCCGAAGCCCTGCAGGAGAAGCACCGGGTGAAGCTCGGCACCTCCGAGCCTCCGAAGCCGCAGGATTTCAACCTGCTGCCGGTGCGCCTCCAGCACCTGATCATGCGGGCGCGTCGCCTGCACACCCGCATCCTTCACCTCGATTCACTGATCGCCGAGGATCGGCCGACCCCGATGCCGGTCGAGAGTCCGGTGGCGCAACAGCAGGGCCTGCTGCGCATGGCGTTCCGGATGGCCGAGGGCTGATCGCCTGCGGCTTCAGCCCGCGAAACGGAAGGTGTTCCGGCCTTCCGCCTTCGCACGGTACAGGGCGCGGTCGGCGCTGTTGTAGAGGCTCAGCGGATCGTCGCCGCAGGCGGGCGCCAGGGCGATCCCGACGCTGAGACCCACCGAAAGGGCGTTGCCCTCGTGCTCGATCGGCTGCTGCACGGCGCCGATCAGACGCCTGGCGAGGGCAGCAGCGCTCTCGGGCTGGTCGGCCTCGGTCTGGATGATCACGAACTCGTCGCCGCCGATCCGCGCCAGCGTATCCTCCGTGCGGATGACGGCCCGGAGGCGAGCGGCGACGATCCGGAGCAGCGCGTCGCCGACGAGGTGGCCGTGGGTGTCGTTCACGACCTTGAACCGGTCGAGATCCAGGCAAAACAGCGCGAAGGCCGCGCTGTGCCGGCGGACACGGGCAAGTTCCGCGTCGAGACAAGCGTGGAACAGCGTCCGATTGGCGAGTCCTGTCAGGGGATCGTGGGACGCCATGTGGGCGATCTTCGCCTCGGCATCCTTGCGGGCGGTGATGTCCAGGCTGAGACCGACCACCTCGGTCGGCGTGCCGGCCGAATCGGTCTCCACCTGCCCGAGGCCGGTGATCCAGCGCACGCCACCGTCCGGCAGGAGGACGCGGAAATCCGTGACGAACTTGGTTTTCCCGGCAATGGCCGCCCGAAGGTCGGACAAGGTGCGCTCGGCATCGTCGGGATGAACACGCGGTCGCCAATCGCGCTCGACATTGATCTCGATGGGCTCGTCGCCGAAACCGTGGTGACGCGCCATCCGCTCCGACAGCTGGGCGCGTCCGGTCCGAACGCAGTATCGCCATGTCCCGGCATCGGCAGCCTGCAGAGCAAGATCGAGGAGTAGCGTCTTCTCGGCAAGCTGCTCGTTGGCGACGCGCAGCTCGGTCTCGCGCTGAAGCTCGACGATGAGCCGGCGCTCGGAGCGAGCCAACGCCACGTTGGCGTCCGAGGTACGCTGCAACCTGAAAAAGAGGATCAGGTTGATGCCCACGACCCCGCCATACAGGGTCAGGGCGACGGCGGCCGACGATGCGCCCGTAGCCGGAAGGTTCGACGGCAGCACGGCGTACCACGCGACCAGACCCGACAGGATCGCGCAGACGACAGCCGGACGGGGACCGCAGAAATAAGCGGTGAGGATCACCGCGGGATAGAAGGTGACGAACGGGAGGCCGGGCGGGAGCACTGCCCGCACAGCCAGCGCGCAGAGGACCGCGGCGATCGCGATGGCGTAGCCATAACCTCCCGTGAGATCCCGACGCCGGATCAGACGGGGGCGCTCGACATTCATGCGGGGGACGAGACTCGGTCGACGGTGCCCCACGCGTCGCCGCAGCCGGGCCACGACGCAGAAGTGCCGAACGCGATGGCTGTCGCATTGTCTCTGCTAAGGCCGCCTTCGACGTTCTTATGTTTTTCTCTTCAAGAAATCAATAATTCTTAAGTCTAACGTCAAAAACAACCTGTGCGGGAAATCTCCAGATTGCGATGAAGACTTCAAGCTGAACGCGCTGACTCTTCCCAGAGCGCGTCAACGGCCGATGGATAGCGCGCACGAAAACGGGCGGCCCCGAATTGAGACCGCCCGCCTGATTTGGAAGTTGCGTGAGGGACGTCCTCGGAACTCAGCGCTTGCCGAGGTTGCCGAACCGCGAGTTGAAGCGCGAGACCCGGCCGCCGCGGTCGAGCATCTTCTGCTCGCCGCCCGTCCAGGCCGGATGGGTCAGCGGGTCGATGTCGAGATTGAGGGTGTCGCCCTCTTTCCCGTAGGTCGAACGGGTCTGGTACTCTGTACCGTCCGTCATCACGACCTTGATGAAGTGGTAATCGGGGTGCTCGGTCCCCTTGGCCTTTGCGGCCGCGTCCTTCGCCATGACCTTGGTCCCTGTCTGGCACGCCGGCGGGAAGCGCAGGAGGCGCCGCCCGGCCCGGAATGCGGAAGATGTCACCGGTTGCACCGAACCATGGGTTCGTGGCAACGGCACGTCCAAGCCGACCGTGGTGGCGGCCCGCGGCCATTGAACACACGCAATCGGATGAGCGGCGGCGTATACCGCAGCCGCTTCCCGGTCACAAGCGCCGCGGACCGGGAGATCGATGACACGTGAGGCGTGATGGCCCGTAAGACAAAGGCGGCCGGGGATGGCCGCCCCAAAGCCCCGCTGAGCGCCCTCCGGCCGCTCCTCCCCTTCGCGCTGCGCTACCGGGTGCGGATCTTCGCCGGCCTGATCGCCCTGGTCTGCGCCTCGGCCTCGACCCTGGTCGTGCCGATCGCCATGCGCCGGGTGATCGATCACGGTTTCACCGCCGACGGCTCCGGGGTGATCGACGCCTACTTCCTTGCCCTGCTCGGCGTCGTCGCCGCCTTCGCCCTGTCGAGTGCCGCCCGGGTCTATACGGTGGTGACGCTGGGCGAACGGGTGGTCGCGGACCTCCGCAGCGCCGTCTTCGCCAGGCTGACGATGCTGGATCCCGCCTTCTTCGACCGGGCGCAGTCGGGCGAGATCGTCTCTCGGCTCACCGCGGACGCGACGCAGATCAAATCGGCCTTCGGCGTCTCGGTCTCGATCCTGCTGCGCAACCTGTTCCTGTTCGTGGGCGCCACCGCCATGATGGTGATCACGAGCCCGTGGCTGTCCGTGATGGTCCTGGCCGCGATCCCCGTCATCGTCTTCCCGCTCATCGTCTCTGGCCGGGGCGTCCGTCGGCGCTCCAGGGCGGCCCAGGACCGGCTCGCCGATGCCTCGGCGTATGCCGCCGAGGCAATCGGGGCGGTGCGGACCATGCAGGCCTTCGGACGGTCGGGGACGACAGCGGCCCGATTCGCCGCGGCATCCGAGGAGGCTTACGCCGCCGCTCGCGCGTCGATCCGGGCGCGGGCGCTCCTGACCGGCGTGGCGATCTTCCTGATCTCGGCCTCGGTGGTCGGCGTGATGTGGTATGGCGCCCAGGGCGTCCTCAATCACACGATGACCGGCGGCGAACTTTCGCAGTTCGTGCTCTACGCGGTCTTCGGGGCTGGCGCGCTCGGCCAGCTCTCCGAGGTCTACGGCGACCTCGCCATGTCGGCCGGGGCCGCCGAGCGTCTCACCGAGATCCTGGCCACGACGCCGGCGATCCGCGCGCCATCCCCGGCGCTGCCGTTGCCGGAACCCGCGCGCGGGTCCGTGGACTTCGAAGCCGTGCGCTTCGCCTATCCGACCCGACCCGGCCACGCCGCCCTCGACGGCCTGACGTTCTCGGCCGCCCCCGGCGAGCGCATCGCCATCGTCGGGCCCTCGGGGGCCGGCAAGTCGACGGTCTTCCAGCTGCTCCTGCGCTTCTACGATCCGCAGGGCGGCCGGATCCTGGTCGACGGCTCCGACATCGTCCAGGTCGACCCGGAACGCCTGCGGTCGCGCATCGCTCTGGTTCCGCAGGACCCGGTGGTTTTCTCCGGCACGGTGACGGAGAACATCCGGTACGGCCGCCCGGAAGCCGACGAGGCCGAGGTCCGGCGGGCCGCCGAACTCGCCAACGCCCACGGCTTCATCACGGCGCTGCCGCAGGGCTACGAGACCCAGGTGGGTGAGCGCGGCGTGACACTCTCCGGCGGTCAACGGCAGCGCGTCGCCATCGCGCGGGCCATCCTCAAGGACGCGCCGATCCTGCTCCTCGACGAGGCGACCTCGGCTCTGGACGCCGAATCCGAGCGCGCCGTGCAGGCCGCCCTCGCCACGCTGATGCAGGGCCGCACCACCCTGGTCATCGCCCACAGGCTCGCCACGATCCGCGCCGCCGATCGCATTTTGGTCCTCGATGACGGCCGCATCGTCGAGACCGGAACCCATGAGAGCCTGCTGGGCCAGGGAGCTCTCTACGCCCAGCTCGCCAACCTGCAGTTCACCGACGCGCTGGACGAGACGGCGCGCGGCAAGGAGCCCCGCAGCCGGGGCGAGCGCCTGCCGGTCGCGGAGTAGCCGGGAGGCGCTCCGGGACCGCCCGGGCTTTCCGGAGCGATCGGCGGTGCCTCCGGTCTCTCAGGCCTCGGTGCCCCGGCGATGGCCCAGACCAGTGTCCTGAGCCCGCTCAGTTGCGGCCTGGATCAGACCGACCTGCGCCACGATCGTATCCGTCGCCCGCGCCATCTGACCGGCGAGATCCCTGACCTCCGCGGCCGCCGCCGCGAAGCTCCGCCCCGCACCGCCGTCGCGGGCCGATTCGATCGCGGCCCGGAGGGCCATCAGGCTCGTCTGTCCGGCGATGGAGGCCAGGAGCCCCGTCGCCTCGTCGGCGATCGTCCCTCTCGGAGCCGAATCGACCGCAAGGACCGCGCTCGTCCGCAGGCGGCTCAATCCGTTCTCGAAGACCTGCATGGCGGCGGCGATCGCCCTGTCTTCGGTGTAGAGCGATCCGGCCGACGGTGACGTCTCCGCACCGCCGCCGGTCGAAGCGCGTCGCGCGGATGGCGCCTCTGTGCCGGCCGCCTCCCGGGTATCGGCGGCACCGTGCGTCGCGGCGTTCAGGGATACGTTTAGCTTCGACATCGATGGCAGACCCCCAGGATCGCCCGCACCATGCGACGACAGGGATAACGATGCGTTAATTCACCTACGATCCAATTATTACCGATAAAAAATTCAGACTTCTCAAATATATACACCCTTGCTTTCAACAGTAAATATGAAATTTACCCTCCAAATCCCGTCAAAATATTCTCATTATACAATAAATATACTTGAAAGCTTGTAGGGTCGTCGCCCCGAAAGACTTGCCGCGAGCGGGCACACCTACCGCTCGGTGAGCTTCATCTCGATCCGGCGGTTGCGCGCATAGGCCTCTTCGGTGGTGCCGGCATCGAGGGGCTGGAACTCGCCGAAGGCTCCGGCCAGGAGATGCTGCGGCGGGATACCCTTGCCGGCGAGGTACTGCACCACCGCGATGGCGCGCGCGGCCGAGAGTGCCCAGTTCGACGGGAATTGCGACGTGCTGATCGGTCGGGCGTCGGTGTGCCCGTCGACCCGAAGAACCCAGGGCAGATCGGTCGGAATCTGCTTGGCGAGGTCGGCGACGGCCCCGGCGATGCGGTCAAGTTCGGGACCCGCCTCGGGCTTCAGGACCGCGGAGCCGGCCGGGAACAGTACCTCCGATTGCAGCACGAAGCGGTCGCCGACCACGCGGATATCGGGTCGGTTGCCGAGGATTTGGCGCAGGCGGCCGAAGAAATCGGACCGGTACCGGGCCAGCTCCTGGACCTTTTGGGCCAAGGCGACGTTCAGCCGGCTTCCGAGTTCGGCGATCCGGACCTGGGATTCCCGATCGCGGCTCTCGGACGCCGCGAGGGCGTCCTCCAGGGCGGCGAGCTGACGGCGCATGGCGCTGATTTGCTCGTTCAGCAGGTCGATCTGGGACTGCGCCCGTCGGGTCGCACCGCGCTCCGCCTCCAGTTGTTTGTCGAGCGTGCCCGCCGCGCCCTGGCTGACGGTGGCGGCCTCGGCCTGGGTCTTGGCCTGGTCGCGCTCGACCTCGACGCCGGCGAGCGTGGTGCGCAGGGAGCGCACCTCCTCCTCCTGATTGCGCCGGTTCGTACGTTCCAGGGCGAGGAGGTCGGTGAGGTCGGCGATCTGGCGGTTGAGCTTGGCCAGGGTCTCGTCGCGGCCGGTCAGCTCCTGCGACAGGAAGAACTGCCCGACCACGAACACGGTGAGGAGGAACACCACCGACAGGAGCAGCGTCGCCAGCGCGTCGACATAGCCCGGCCAGACGTTGAGCGTGCGGCGGGTACGCGTCGCGGTCGAGGCCACTACACCCGCTCCCGGCCGAGCCGGTCGAGCACCTGCTTCAGCTCGCGCTCCCGGCTCGCCTGCGCCTCCACCCAGTCGCGGATCATCTGCTGCTCGGCGCGCATGTGCTGGACGAGGCCCTGGATGCCCTCGGCGAGGTTGGTCATGGCCTGGGTCGCCGCGCGGCTGCCGCCGCCCTCGGCCACCAAGGCGGTCAGGCGGTCGACGGCATCCTTCAGCTCCTGCGTTCCGGCCGCAGGCCGCGCCGTCCCCACGACGGGCACCGCCTCGGTGGCGGTTGCGCCGGACATCAGCCAGTCCTGCAATTCGTTGTGGAAACGCGCATGGGCCTGCCCGGCCTGCAGTTCCAGGAAGCCGGTGATCAGCGAGGAGGCGAGGCCGAACAGGGAGGCCGAGAACGCGAGCCCGATCCCCGAGAGCGGCACCGCGAGGCCGGATTTCAGCTCGTCGAACATCACGCCGGCATCGCCGCCGCCGCGCATGCCCTTGATCACGCCCCCGACGGCGGACAGCGTGTCGATCAGGCCCCAGAAGGTGCCGAGGAGGCCCAGGAGGATCAGGATGCCGGCGATGTAGCGCAGGATCTCGCGGCCTTCGTCGAGGCGCACCGCGATCGTGTCCAGATAGCCGGTCGTGCCCGCCAGGGTGGTTCCGTCCGCCCGGGCCGCGATCATCGGCACCATGGGCGCGAGCAGGGCCGGCGGCCGCTTGACCGGCGCGCCGCCGGCGACCGCGTTGACGTAGGCGGTCTCGCGGAACAGCCGGACGACCTGCCCGAAAGCGATCAGGACCGCGATCAGCAACACCCCGAGGATGAGGCCGTTGAGTCCGGGATTGGCCAGGAAGGCCGGGGTGATCTGCCTGAACAGGATGAAGGCCAGAAAGCCTACCAGAATCAGGAAGATGAGCATGCGCCCGAGATAAATCCCGGGTTGTGCCACCGGCCCATTTTTGTCGTTGCCGGTTTCTCGGGCGGCCATCGGTCGCTCTAGCCTGATCTCATCGCGCGGCAGCCGGTACGCGGCGTCCTTCGGGGTCACTGTGGGGGCAGGCCCTCACGCGATCAAGTCTCGCGAAGGTCACCCGGGACCTATGCCCACCCGCATCGAGACCGGCTCCGCACAAAAGGCTTAGCCGCGCAGGGCCGACTTACGCCGAACCGGCATCCACTTGGCGGGACCGGACCCTAATCCCAGAAGTGCGGGGCACTCTCTTCCAGATTCGGCCCGAGGCGGAGGGCCGCGACCCGCGTGGCGAGCCCGCGCGCGTCCGTCTCCACGGCGATGCCGGACAGGGTGCCTTCGCCGACGGCGACCTCCCAGCGCGAGCCCGGCGTCTTCTGGAGCATCCGGCGGATCGGCTCGTCCTTCTGCATGCCGATCACCGAATCGTAATCGCCGCACATGCCGGCATCCGACATGTAGGCCGTGCCGCCGGGCAGGATCCGGTGGTCCGCGGTGGGCGGTGGGTGTGCGTCCCGACGACGAGGCTCGCGCGGCCGTCGAGGTAGTGGCCGAAGGCCTGCTTCTCGCTGGTCGCCTCGGCGTGGACGTCGACGATGACGGCGTCGGCCGCCGCCCCGAGGGGGCATGCGGTGAGTTCGCGCTCCACCGCCGTGAACGGATCGTCCATCGGGTCGAGGAAGACGCGGCCCATCACGTTGACCACGAGGACGCGGGCGCCGCCCTGCGTCTCGACGACCGTCGCGCCGCGACCGGGTGTTCCCGGGGGATAGTTCGCCGGGCGCACCAGCCGCGGTTGCCGGGCGATGAACACCAGGGCCTCGCGCTGGTCGAAGCTGTGGTTCCCGAGGGTCACGGCATCGGCGCCGGCCTGAATCAGCTCGTCGCAGATCGTCTCGGAGATGCCGAAGCCGCCGGCCGCGTTCTCACCGTTGACGACCACGCAGTCGAGCCGCCAACGTTCACGCAGGCGGGGCAGACGCTCGCACACCACGGTGCGGCCGGAACGCCCGACGACGTCGCCGAGAAAAAGCAGTCGCATCGGTCAGGCGGCCCCGTCGCAGCGGATCAAACCGGCCTCGGTAATCACGAACTGGAGGGCACGGTCATGCGGCTCCACCGGGACGCGTTCAACTTCCTGGGCGGCGAAGCCGATGCCGACGGTCAGGACCGGGCGGGTCCCGGACAGGCGCGTGATCGCGCCGTCATAGTAGCCGCGGCCGTAGCCGATGCGCTGTCCGGAGCGGTCGAAGGCGGCGAGCGGCACGATCAGGGCATCGGGTTCGACGGGCGGCAGCGCCGGATCCGGCTCGCTGAGGCCGAACCGGCCGGCAACCAGGGCATCGCCGGCGCGCCAGGGGCGAAACACCAGACCCTCCGGCGTGACGTGGGGCAGCGCCACGGCCTGACCGCGGGCGCGCAGGCCCTCGGCGGCGGGACGTGGATCGACCTCGCTGCGGATCGGCCAGAAGGCCCCGATCAGGCGTGCCTGGGCGAGCTGGGGAAGCGCCAGAAGGGTGCGCGTGATCGCCGCCGAGGCGGCGGCCCGAGCCTCGGGATCGAGGGCATCGCGAGCGGCGAGCGCCGCGCGCCGCAATTCGGCCTTGCGGGCCGCGCCTTGCGCCTCGGAGCCGGTGCTGGGAGAAGACGAGTGCGGAGCCACGTGAGCCGTTGGAGGATCGATCCCGGGAAACCTACAGCGTAGGTGGGCGCCGTGTTGGCCAAGTCCAGGGACGAGGCCAGGGACAGCTCCCGAGGGAGTCGATAAGGCCCCGGGGATAGTGCTCCTGACGAACTCTGCAGCCCCGCCGCCATCATGTAGCGGCCCGGCCGCGATCCCGCCAGGGCCATGCGCACCAAAAACGCGGCTCGCCGCGTCAGCCCGGTCTGCGCGCCGTCTCGATCACGGCCGCCCTGGCGCGGACCAGATCGAGGATCTCGGTCCGGCTTTCCGCGTCGGCAATCGATTGCCACAGGCTGATCAGCTCGCTGAGCTCGGCCAGCGGGCGTGGCGCCGGCGCGCCGAAGAAGGCCGCGACCGGGACACCGGTTGCGTCCGCGATCCCTTTCAGACGGGCCGGGACGGCGCCTTGCCCGTCGATCCGATCTTTGAGGTCGATCACTTCCATGATTGCAGATTCCACCCGGAACTCAGGCTGCCCGACTAACAATTATCAGATTTTAGAAATTCGAATTCAATTTATCCAATCGGAGAATAACGCCTATCGATCTCGTTATCCACGCCGATGGCATCGCGCAGGGGCAGGATCCCGGATCGTCGACGCCGTCGCCCGCGAGCGGCCCGCGCCGCCTCCCCTGGGCCGATGGCGATGCGAGGCCGGGGTCGCTGCGGCCACGGCGCGCATCCGCTCTCCTGGCGGATCGTTTACCACGCGCCCAGTCGGCCAGGATGCCGTGGCGCGGATCGCGGTCTCGAGGATTGTCAGCAGGCTGCGCGAGTGTTGCACGTGCGTGCTGCACGCGAGTCTTGCAGTAGAGAAGGCACCCGCGAGGGACCGACCTGAATCGAGACGTTGGTGACCGATCGTGGCACAGATCGACCATAACATCGCTGTCGCAACCTGGCTCGCCCCGGTGCCGCCGGCGCATCCCGAGCGCCCCGGCCCGAACCGGCCGGACACGACGGCCGAGCTGGGCGACCTGTGGCGCATCCTGTGGCGGCGCAAGGGGCTGGTCTTCGGAACGGCGCTCCTGCTGGGTCTCGCGGTTCTGACTTACGCTCTGGTCACGCCGTCTCTCTACACGGCGTCGGCGCAGCTTCTGATCGATCCGCGCGACCGACAGGTCATCTCGAACGACGTCAATCCCGGGGCGCTCTCGCCGGACGGCGGCATCGCGCAGGTCGAGAGCCAGGTGAAGGTGATCGAGTCGGACGCGGTCCTGGGTCGCGCGGTCGCACAGACCGGGCTCGAAACCGTGCCGGGCTTCGGCGTGCCGCGGGAGAGCCGCATCGCGCAGACCCTCGCCGCCCTGCGAAGCCTCGTGACCGGGCCGAAGACCGAGCGGCACGACGACGCCCGCGGCCGCGCCCTCGACCAGCTGCGACGCAGGCTCGCGGTCAAGCGGGCCGACAAGGTCTTCGTGATCGACCTCGTCGTCACCACGGAGGACCCCGATCTCTCGGCGCGGATCGTGAACGCCATCGCGAACGCCTATCTGGCCGACCAGACCGAAGCCCGCTCGGACGCCGCCAAGCGCGCCGCAGGCGACCTGCGGGGCCGCCTCGACGAGCTGCGCAAGGCCGTCAACACCGCCGACAAGAAGCTCGAGGATTACAAGGCCCGCAACGGCCTGATCGCAGCGAGTGGCCGGCTCGTGAACGAGCAGCAGCTGACGGACCTCAACGCGCGCCTCGTGGCGGCGCGGGCGCGGACCGCGGAGGCCAAGGCGCGCCTGCAGGGGATCAAGGACGCGCGCGGCCAGGCGATCCGGATCCGGGGCCATGCCGGAGGCGGTCCAGTCCTCGGCGATCGACCGCCTGCGCGGCCAGTACGCCGAACTCGCCGCCAAGGAGGCCGACCTGCGCACCAATCTCGGCGAACGCCACCCGTTCATCGCCGCCGTGCGCACGCAGATGCAGGACGTCCGCCGCCTGATCGACGCCGAGCTGAACCGGATCGCCGGCGCCGCCGAGACCGAGTTCCAGCGTGCCCAGTCCAACGAGCGGACCCTGGCGGCGGAGCTGGAGCGCCTCCAGCGGCAATCAGCGGTGAACGCCCAGTCGTCCGTGCAGCAGCGCGAGCTGGAACGGGAGGTCGAGGCGGCCCGCTCCGTCTACAACGCCTTCCTGGTCCGCGCCCGGGAGATGAAGGAGCAGACCAGCATCGACAGCTCGAACGCGCGGATCATCACCACGGCGCGGCCGCCGCAGGATCCGAGCTGGCCGCCGCGGCTGATCCTGGTCGCCGCCGCCCTGGCGGGGGGCCTCGGCCTCGGTGCCGGCCTCGCGCTGACCCGGGAATACCTCGCGCCGACCGTCCTGTCGTCCCGCCAGCTCGAGCGGCTGTCGAACGCCCCGGTGGTCGCCGTGCTGACCGGCCTGCGCGCGCGAGGTCCGAGCGCGGCCGCGGCGAGCTTCACCCTCGACCACCTTGCCGCGACCTCCGGCAGCCGCGGCCGCTCCCTGGCTCTGCTCGTGACCTCGGGCGAGTCGGACGAGGCGGAGCGCCGCGCGGTGATCGCGCTCCTCGCCGCGGTGGCGGTCGGGCGCGGCGATCGGGTCCTGCGCGTCGACGCGGACCTGCGCGCCGACGGCTCCGGCACCGGCGGCCTGCTCGACGTGCTGCGCGGCGAGCGAAGCCTCAACGCGGTGACCCAGACCGACCCGGCCTCCGGCGTCCGCCGGATCGGCCTCGGCGACACCCAGAAGCCCATGCGCGACGCCCTGACACCGGCCAACATCGAGCGCTTCATCGCCGGCGTGAAGGGACGATTCGAGCTCGTGATCGTCGACGGCGGCGTCCTGACCGAGAACCTCCGGCTCGGCCCGCTGGCGGCCGCGGCCGACGGGTTGCTGCTGGTCGCCTGCAACGGCGCCACGCGTCAGCGCGACCTGATCGACCTCGTCGACACCTCGGAGGCCCTCGGCCGGCCGATTTCCGGCTCCCTGCTCCTGACGCGGCGCCGCTCGTGAGGAGCCCGGGGCAGACCGCCTTCGCGCGCCGCCACGATCGGGCGACGCGGACGGGTCCGGTCCTGCGCGCGCTCCTGGCGGCGGAGGCAGTGGCGCTGCCCGTCTGGGCGGTACTCATCGTCGGGGTCTCGGGCGGCCTCCTCTGGGTGCTGGGCCTCAACTACGAGGGGATCACGGGCTCCGCGGCCTCCAAGATCCACCCGGCAACCTATCTGTCGGTGATCCTGCTCGGGTGGACGCTGCTGCGCGCGGGCAATCCCGTGATCCCGGTGGCGGGGGCGCTGAATCGACGCCCCGCCAGCGTGTTCCTGGCCGCCTGTGGCGTCCTGCTCCTCGTGCTCATCGCCGCCCGGGGCGGTGCCGGACTCGCCGGCTCGATCGACACCTTCGTCCTGGCCGGGCTCGTGCCGATCCTCCTCATGGACCGGGACGCCGCGACGCTCGGGCGCCTCGAGACCGTGTTCCACCTTGTGATGGTCGCCAATGCCCTGCTCGGCCTGTTCGAACTCGGAAGCAGCCAGCGCTTCTTCCCGTACCGGTTAGACGGCATGGCGTTCGAGTCAGACACCCGGTCGGCGGCGCTCCAGGGACACCCACTCACCAACGCCACCGTGACGGCGTGCTACATCCTAGCCCTCGCCACCGGCGGCGGGCGCCTGGGGCCGATGGTGCGCGCCGGGATGATCGCCCTGCAGCTCGTCGCCCTGGTCACGTTCGGCGGCCGCTCGGCCACCGTCACGACGCTGGCCCTCGGGGGCGGCGTCGGTCTCGTGGCCCTGAACCGCACCCTGCGCACCGGCCGCGTCCCGCTCGCGGCGGCGGCCTGCGCCTGCTTCGCCCTCACCCTGGTGCCGGTGCTGATCGCCGTCCTGGCCGCCGCAGGCTTCTTCGACACGCTGCTGGACCGGTTCGTCTCGGACGGCGGCAGCGCCCAGGCCCGGGTCGACATGTTCGCGATGTTCGACGCGATCCCGTTCCGGCAGCTCCTGCTGGCCCCCGACTTCCTGCAGGTGAACACGCTGCGCCGGATCTACGGCCTGGAATGGGGCATCGAGAATTCGATCATCTCGACCGTGCTCTACCACGGCATCCTGGTGACCGCCGTTCTGGTGATCGCCGTGGTCCTGTTCCTCGCGGAGGTGGCTCGCGGCTGTCGGCGCGGCGTCTGGCTGCCGATCCTGGCCTTCGCGATCCTGGTGAACACCTTCGAGGGCCTGGCCGGCAAGACCACGATGCTCGCCAAGTTCGCGCTGATGCTCGTCGTCCTGTTCCCGCCTCTCCCCCGCCGCCGCTGAGCGCATCCGGGGCCGTTCCGGATCGTCGCGCGGGCTTCCGGCGGAGTCCGCGATCCCTGCGACGGACGAGCCCGCGCTAGGACCGAGACCGCAGGCCGAGCGCGGCGACCAGGGCGGGATCGACGGCGTGCGCGTCGTCCATGAGCCCGAGACCGTCGAACAGGTTCCAGAACGACCACGCGAACCGGTTCGCCTCGGCCGCCAGCCGCACGTCCCGGATGTAGGCGGCCCGGTCGGGCGGGCGGGACGCCGTGAAGCGGGCATCGGTGCGCAGGGCGCCGAACTCGCCCATCAGGACCTGCCCCGGCGGGATCGCGTAGAGGTCCGCCCAGGTCGCCACCGGCGCCATCGCGTCGGCGATGTAGGCGCGGCCGGGCGCGGCCTCGAAATATTCGCGAAGCTTCCCTTCGATGACGGCGCGGTCGCGCACCTTCTGGTCCTGCGGGATCGTGCGGTCGGCGTCCATGCGGATCTGCACCGCGGCGAGCGTTTCCGGAGGCTGCCCCGCGATGCGGGCCAGGGGACCGCGTTGAGCCACCGGTAGAACGGTTCCTCGGTGAGCCAGGTCGCGCCCTGGTGGGAGAACAGGTACGGCTCGTAGAAATGGAAGGTGTAGAGCAGCGGCGCGAACCGCGCGAGCGCGGCCGGATCGAGGGCCGTCAGGCCGGCGACGAGGCTTCCGCAGGCGCCGGTCGC
Source organism: Methylobacterium phyllosphaerae (assembly GCA_050632685.1). Classification (GTDB taxonomy): domain Bacteria; phylum Pseudomonadota; class Alphaproteobacteria; order Rhizobiales; family Beijerinckiaceae; genus Methylobacterium; species Methylobacterium phyllosphaerae_A. The sequence continues at coordinate 1,731,414 of JBOEFT010000001.1, read as the reverse complement.
CACCAGCGTCAGCGCCGGTGCGGCCGCCCGAGCGGCGGTGAAGAGCCCCTCTTGGACCCGGCTCCACGCGAGGGCACCGCAGCCCTGCGGGGCTCGTTCACCGGCTCCAGGGCCACGCGGTCCGTGCCCTTCCGGGCGCAGAGGCGCGCGAGGTCGCCGACGAGGGTGCGATAGGCCGGGAACAGCGGCGCGGTGTCGGAGCCGTAGAACGCGTCCGGCATGTAGTGGTGGGTGGCGGCGTTCGCCTGGACGTTGACCAGGACCCGAAGCCCGGCCCCGAGCGCCGCATCGATCGCGGCCGACAGGCCGCCGAGGAGTTCGGCGCGCCGGGCTCCCGTGAACGCCACGAACGGCCCCGGATCGAGCGGCAGCCGAACGAAGTCCAGGCCGAGATCGGCGAGCCGGCGCAGGTCCGCGGCGGTCGGCACGTGTCGGTCGGCCTGGAAGGGCGGCCACGCGTAGTCGGTGCGCGGGGCCGCGAACTCGGTGGTGAGCGAGAACCACGGCCAGAGGGCGATGCCCCGGCGCAGGGCGAGCGGTGCGGGCGCGGCGCGAGCGGGGCACGCTGCGGCACCGGCCACGGCGAGCGTCCCGGCCAGCACGGACCGCCGGCTCGCCCCTACCATGCCGGACCGGCCGTGGCGCCGGCGGCAGCGTCGTCCCGGGCCGCCGGCATCGGCGGGTAGCCGCCAACCTGCCGCAGGACCCGCTCGTAGGCGGCCAGGACGTCGTCCCAGCGGAACCGCTCGGCGCGCCGCCGCGCCGCCGCGCGCGCGCCGGCGACCGCGGCCTCGTCGGCGAGCACCCGCTCGATCGCCGCGGCGCAGCTGTCCGGATCCGAGAAATAGAACTGGCCGTCGCCGGCCGTGCCGCGGTTGAACGGATTGTCGTGCGCGATGACAGCGCTGCCGGCCCACAGCGCTTCGACTAGCGACGGATTGGTGCCGCCCACCGTGTGGCCGTGCAGGTAGGCGCGCGCGTGACACCGCAGGGCTTGCACCGGCTCGGGCTCGTAGATGGCCCCGGGGAACAGCACCTCGGGCGAGGCGGCCGCCTCGACCGCGCGGTGATACGGATTGCCGACCTTCAGCGTGCCGAGCACCACCAGCCGCACGCCTCTGTGCCGGCGCGAGAACGCCTCGACGAGGGTCAGGATGTTGTTGTCCGGCTCGATGCGGGCGATCGAGACGAGGTAGCGGTCGGGGACGAGACCCAGCGGCGGCGGTCCGAGTTCCGCGGGCGGGGGATCGCCGCCATAGGGGATCGTCGTGATGGCGCCCCGCGGGCGGCGCCGGGCGAGGTGGTCGGCGATGGCCGGATGATCGGCGACGAGCCGCTGCGAGGACCACGCGGCGATCCACTCGCTCGCGTAGAAGAACGCCCGGACGGGCCAAGACCATTTCGGACGGCGCCACTCGATCCCGTCCATGTTGGTCAGGATCCGGCCGCCGCGGGCGCGCAGATAGGGCAGGAACGCCGCGCCGTTGTAGCCGAGAACGAGGCACACGCCGCCGCGGGTCGCGGCATCGCGGACGCAGATGGCGTCGAAGGCGAGGGTCGCGAGGGGACCCCGCAGGCCGACCTCCACGGTAATCAGGTCGATGCCGTTCCAGCGGCGGAGCGACACCCGCTCGCGCACCGTCTCGACCTCGCGCTGACAGTAGACCCCCACGCGCCATCCGCGGCCGGCCAAGTGAAGCGCCAGACGTTCGGCGAACGTCTCGAAGCCGCCATGGGCAGCCGGGATCCCGCGCGTGCCAAGAATAAGTAGTTCCGGTACGCGCTCAGGCATGGAGCTTCCTTTCCAACTTGGAGCCCCTATTGTAAAGTCCAAGCATACAAGCCTCGCCGACGGCATTTGCAACCAGTGGTTGTTGTTTAAAGCAAGTAATCATCTTATGGTATATATTCCGATACTTGGGACGTCGCGCGACGCCGATGGCGGGCGGGACCTCGGGGCCGCTCCGCCGGTCGCCGCCGATGGCGGGCGGCGGCTGCGCATCACCTGCGTCCACCAAGGGTTCGAACTTTACGGCTCCGACCGGTGCTTCATCGAGACCGTCCGCACCATCCGGGCGGCCCATCCGACGGCGCGGATCGACGTGGTCTTGCCGCAGGACGGACCCATCGCGGCCGCGCTGCGTCCCATCGCCAGCGCCATCGTGATCACGCCGCTCTGGATCCTGAGGCGGAAAAACCTCTGGCGCCTCGCGACCCTGGGCCTGTTGGCACTGCCCGTCGCGGTGCTTCGTGCGCTGCGCCGCATCCGCGCGAGCGACCTCGTCTACATCAACACCACCGTGGTGGCCGACTACCTGCTGGCCGCGCGGCTGGCGCCGGGCCGGAGCATCGTCCACGTCCACGAGATCCCGGACGGCGCCGTCCTGACGGTGCTCCGCGGTCTGATCCGGCTGGAGCGGCGCCAACGTCGTGTTCAACTCGCGCGCCACGGAGCAGGCCTATGCCTTGCCCGAGGGGGCGACCGCCCGGGTCGTCTATAACGGCATCGCCGGACCGGCCGAGCCGAACCCGGGGGGCTACGACGGGTCTCGCCCGCTTCGGGTGCTGATGCTCGGGCGGATCAGCCGGATCAAGGGACAGGACGTCCTGGTCGAGGCGCTGGCCTCGCTGCCGGACGCCATCCGTCGCCGGATCGAACTCAAGATCGTTGGCAGCGCCTTCGAGGACGCGGCGCGGGAGCAAGCCCTCGTGGCGCGGATCGCCGAAACCGGTCTGGCGCAGCAGGTCAGCCTGCAACCGTTCGTAGACGATCCGTCGGATCTCTACCGGTGGGCCGATGTGGTGACGATGCCGTCGCAGCGCCCCGAATCGCTCGGCCGGGTGGCGATCGAGGCGATGTCCTACGGGGTTCCGCCGCTGGTCACCGCGATCGGCGGCCTGCCCGAGGTCGTGGAAGACGGTCAGACCGGCTGGATCGTGCCGCCGGGGAGCCCCGAGCCCATTGCGGCGGTGCTCGCCCGCGCGGCTACGGATCCGGAGAGTTGGCGTGGCTTCGGCCAGGCCGCCCGCCTCCGCTACGAAGCGCTGTTTTCCGAAGTCTCGGCGGCGGAAGGAATCGACGCCATGGTGCGGGCGACCCTGCGGGGATCCAGGGGCGTCGCGGCCCGGCGGGCGGAGGTGCCGGCGCAGCCCACGGCCTGAGTGGTGGCGGATCCGGGGCACACCGAACCTCCGGTCGCTTTCAACAGCGGAATTCGGAGCCAGAGCTTCACACGTTGGTAGGAATACCGCGTTCGATGCGCAAGAAATATCAGTGGACAATCTTCGCGCCCTGAAAATCTTGTAGGTACAGTTCACTCATCGTGCCGCCGGACCGCCGTGGTATGGGTGCCGTCCGCCGCACGTGTGACCGATCGGGCTCCCGACGGCCCGATCGCGCAGATCGAGCCGGACCCGGCGCAGGGAAAACGCATCGTTATGGATGTCGCCCACTTCATCCAGCAGATCGCCGAGAAGGTCTCCACCGAGAACCTGCTCGCCGCAGGCATGCTGTTCGCGACGGCGTTCGGCTGCGCGTTGATCGCCTACCTGCGGACGGCCGAGCGGTACTCCCTGGTGGAGTTCTTCGAATTCGCGCTGCCGCACGAAGTGATGACCCATCCGTCCGCCCGGGCGGACCTCCTGTTCTACGTGACCCGCAAGGCGATCATGCCGTTCCTGCTGATCCCAGCAGGCGTGACCTTCGTGGTCGCCGTCGGCTATGCCACCAACCGGATCTTGGGCATGCTCCTGGGGATCGCCCAGCCGGTCGTCGGGGATCCGGGTCCGGTGACCGTGGTGGTGTTCACCGCAACGATGCTGCTGGCCTACGATCTCTCGTACTACCTCTATCACACGGCCCAGCACCGCTATCCGTTCCTGTGGGAGCTCCACAAGGTCCACCATTCCGCCGAAGTGATGGTCGGGATCACCAAGGACCGGGTGCATCCGCTGGACGAGTTGATGAACCGCGCGTGGGACGGCGTGATACCGGGGATCTGTTTCGGGATCTGGAGCTTGGTCGCCCTCAACCCGGTGGAGCTGACGGTATTTGGCATCAACGTCTACATCATGCGCAACATTCTGATGATGGACTTCGTGCGCCACACCCATTTCAAAATCTCGTTCGGGCCGCTCAACAGCGTGGTCCTCTGTCCCCACTGGCACCAGCTCCACCATTCGACGGCACCGCAGCACTACGACAAGAACTTCGGCCTTCTGTTCTCGTTCTGGGACCGCCTGTTCGGTACGCTGTGCGTTCCCGATCCGAACGAGGACTTCAAGTTCGGGCTGGTCGATCGCGATGTCGCCGATTATCAATCCCTGTCCGGCCTCTACCTGCTGCCCCTGAAGAAGATGGGCCGGCGGATCGTTCGACAGGTGCGCCGCCTGCGCGGCGTCCCGACCCAGCCCCGCCAGGGCGCCTGATCATGGTTTCCGAGCGTTTCGAGACGATCCGCACGACCGAGGCCCTGGCGGCGATCGGCCCGGCCTGGTCCGCCCTCTGGACCCGGAGCGGCGCCCTGGTGTTCCAGAGCCACGGCTGGATCTCGGCCTGGTGGGCGAGCGCCCCCGACCGCGAACGCCGCAGCCTGGCGATCGTCCTCGCGTGGCGGGGCCAGGATCTCGTCGGCGTCCTGCCGCTGGCCACCGTGCGCCGCAAGGCGTTCCGGGTGCTCGAATGGGCCGCCAAGGACTGCTCGGACTTCGGCGACGTCCTCGTTGCCCCCGGCACGGACCGGGACCTCGTCGGGCGGATGTGGCGGCATGCCAGCCGGTCCGGTGGGTTCGATCTCGCCTACCTGAATCGGCTCCCGCCCGGCGCCGCGGCGCGGAGCCTGCTCGACGCCCCCGGCGGCGGGATCCAGCTGCGACTGAACCATCGGGACGAGGCGAACTGGCGGGTGCGCGGCCCCTGGACGACCGGGCAGGCCTGGTTCGACGCCCAATCGAAGAAGACCCGGCAGAACTACCGGCGCGGCCAGAAGACCCTCGGCGAGCGCGGTCCCCTCGTCTTCCGGCAGATCGGGCCGGAGGAGCCCATCGGGCCGGTCCTCGACCGCCTGACCACCTTCAAGCGCGCGTGGCTGGCGACCCACGGGCTGGCCTCGACGGCGTTCTACGACGAGGGCTCGCAGGCCCTGCCCGCCATGGTGCAGGTGCTGGCCGAGACCGGGCTGCTCCACGCCTTCGTGCTCGAATGCGGCGGCGCCGTCGTGGCGGTCTCGATCAACTTCGTCCAGGCCGGCACCATGATGGCCTTCGTCACCACCTACGATCCCACCGCGGAGCGCGGCTCCCCTGGGATGGTGCTGATGATGGACTACATCAGTGTGGTCCTTCGACCGCGGCCTGAACACGGTGGATTTCCTCTGCGGCGACGAGGGCTTCAAGGGCCGGTTCGGCACCGAGAACCTGACCCTCGCCTCCATGATGGGCGCGCGGACCCCGCAGGGTGCGGCCGCCCGGCTCGTTGACGGCGCGCAGTACGCCCTCCGGCAGCGCTTCTTCCAGCGCGAAACAGCACCCGCGACCGACGCCGCGGCCTGACCCGCAGGGTGATCCCCGCCGGCGCTCAGCTGGAGAGCGCGGGGGAACGCGGGGGCGATGGGTGTCCGGCGCGCCGCCGCACGGCACTCACCGACCAGACCAACGTCGCGACCTCGGAGGCGAGCAAGCCGATCAGCGCCGTGGTCGGCGGCAGCGTCAGCAAGGCCGGCACCATGAGGGCGAAGCCCAGCGCGGCGCTCGCCACAGCGCCGGCCGTGATGGTCCGGAATGCCGCGGACGCCTCCAGATAGGCCCGCGGAATCGCGTAGAGGAGCGAGACGGTCTGCACCGCCCACGCGCCGAGCCCGATCCAGCCCATCGGCTGGTCGGCGAACCGTCCCTTGAACAGAATGTCCTCGATCAGCGGCAGAGCGGCCGCCATCAGAACCCCGTAGACGAGACAGCCGCAGCCGAGCAGGGTCCCGTTGCGGATGACGAGACGGCGCGCGGCTTCGCGCTCACCGGCCGCGAGCAGGCGGCTGATCTCCGGCAGGACCATGTTCAGCAGCGCGCTCGCCGGAATCCGCAGCGGGGCGTAGAGCACGATGGTGGCGGCGATCGGCGCGTAGGCGGCGGGCCCGGCCAGGAGCGCCAGCAACAGCGTCAGGCCCTGGCCCTGCACGGTCAGACTGGTAACGCCGGCGAGCGACCAGGCCAGGGTGCGCCAGATCGCCCGGTAGCGCGCCCGCGACCGCGCATGGAGGGAAAATCGGAGCCGCTCTCGAAGTGCCGCATAGGCCACCGCGATCGCCACCGCATGCGCGAGGGCGATCGACGCAAACGCCCGATCCAGGAGAGCCGTCCCCTGCCCGTTCAACCACCGCGCGACGAGCAGGCCGCCGCAGACCGCGTAGACCATGTCGCTCAGGCCGGCGATCCGGGGGCGGCCGCGGGCGAGAAGCATGATCCGCAGATAGCTGCGGAAGGCGTAGAGGCCCACGAAGGCCCCGGCCGCCAGCGCGCCGAAGCCGATCACCGGGGCCAGGGCCACGCCGACGCCGGCCGCCATGACGCCCGAGACCAGGACCGCGCCCGAGCCGAACATCACGTCGTAGCCGCGGGCCGCCGGTCGCCCCAGGCTCCGGGCGACGTGGATCGTCGCCGGCACCGTCACGAGCGCGCGGATGTAGGTGATGCCGACGGCTCCGACTGCGAAGACGATGGCGAACAATCCGTAGTCGTGCGCGTCGAGCTCGCGCACCAGCAGGATGTTGAGGAGGAAGTGGAACAGGCTCTGGATCAGCTCGCCCGACAGGATCACGGCGAAGCGACCTGACAGGACGGCGCGCATCAGTCCGGGCAGCCGGACGCGGCCAGTGCCCGGGACCCGGGGCGTCTCACCGGGACGGGGCATTGTGGTTCGCATGCAGGGGTGGATCATCTCCGAGCGGACGCGCGACCGGCGCGTCGGCTGCTCCATGTAGTCCCGACGATCGGAGTCGTCCCGGCAATCGATGCCGCATCCGCATTCCTCCGGTCCGGGCCATAGTCCGGGGGTGCGTTTCCGGATCGTCTCAGGCGAATTCCAGGCGTGCGGCCCGCAGCGCGGCAATGCAGCGCGCGAGGTCGTCCTCGTGCGCCCAGACATGGGGACTGATGCGCAGAGCCCCCGAGCGCTCGCTGACGAAGATCCTGTCCCGGCGCAGACGATCGGCGAGGCCGGCCGGAAGTCCCGCGGGGGCCGCAACCCGAGGATGTGCGGTGCGCGCAGGCGAGCCGGCGCCGGGATCAGCCCGAGGGCGGCGACCCCCTCCGCCAACCAGTCCGTCAGCCCGCGCAGCCGAGTCGCGACCGCCGCGACGCCCCATTCCTCGATCTGCTCCAGCCCGGTCGCCGCCATGCGCAGCGCCACCGGGTCGTTAAGTTCGCCCCGGTCGTAGCGGCGCGCGCCCGCGGCGGGGGGCCGGTTTCCGATGTTGTCCTCGACCGGCACACCGCTCTGACGGTGCGGGGCGGCATACAGGAAGGCGAGACCGTAGGGTCCGAGCGCCCATTTGTAGGTCGGGAAGGCCAGAAAGTCGGGGCGCCACCGGGCGACGCTGACCGGAACGGCGCCGACGGCCTGCGTGGCGTCGATCACCAGGGCCGCGCCCGCGGCGTGGACCGCCGGCGCAAGGCGATCGAGGTCGATCAGGCCGCCATCGGTCCAGTGCAGCGGCGTAAGGGTGGCGAGGGCGAGCGGTGCCGCACCCGGCCGCGTGATCGCGGCCGCGACCGCGGCGGTCCAGTCTCCATCCGGCGGACGCGGGACCTCCTCTACGATGAGGCCGGAGCGCTCGGCGAGCCGGTCGAACGCGAAGCGGAGGGACGGGAACTCGTCGGCGACGCGCAGCAGGCGGCCGCCCGGCCGCGGGGCGAGGTTGAGGGCGGCCACCGCCATGGCGTGGCTGACCGCGCCGACGATCGCGACGTCGTCCGCATCCGCCTCGATCAGCCGGGCGGCCGCCCCGCGCGCCCGCTCGGCCCAGACCGGGATCGCCTCCCGGGGATGGTCCCAGGGTCGGCTCTTGGTCAGGATGCCGGCCTCGCCCGCTGCGCGCACGGCCCGCGGCAGCGGCGCCCATGCGGCGGCATCGAGGTAGCAGACATCGTCGGGCACCTCGAAGAGGTGCCGCTGGCACGGGAGGGCTGCGGTGGATTCGATGAGCGCCATGACGGGCGAGAGCCTAGAGGATCGCGCGCAATGCGGCCACGGCATGGACTTGATCGCGCGGCGCCGATGCCGCAAGCCGGCGCGTCCCAGCCCGCGAGGCCGCCCGTGCCGGCCCGCCCCCGTCCCACCCAGCATCGCCATGGGTCGCCTGAACGCCGACTGCTTCGACGCCGCGCCCGCGCCCATGCGGGTCGCCGATGCGGTCGCGCTGATCCGGGAGCGGCTCCCGGTCCTGTCCGGGATCGAGACCGTTCCGCTGGCGGGCGCGGACGGCCGGGTCCTCGCGGAGGACCTGGTCGCGCCCCTCGACCTGCCCCCTTCGACAACGCCGCGGTGGACGGCTACGCCGTGCGGGCCGCCGACCTCGCCCGTGCCGGCGAGACACGCTTGCCCCGCGCGGGCCGTGTCCCGGCCGGCCACCCGGCCCCAGCTCCCGCGCCCGGTGTCGCGGTGCGGATCTTCACCGGTGCGCCCATGCCCCCGGGAACCGACACGGTCGCGATGCAGGAGGACGTGCGGGTCGAGGGCGGCACCGTCGTCCTTCCCGAGGGTCTCATGCCGGGCTCGAACCGGCGGCGGGCCGGCGAGGACGTCGCCCGCGGCAGCGTGGCGATCCGCGCCGGAACCCGCCTCGGGCCGCGGCAGCTGGCGCTCGCCGCCGCGACGGGCTTAGCCGCACTGCGCCTGCGGAGGCCACTGACGGTGGCGCTGTTCTCCACCGGCGACGAGCTGACGCCACCCGGCCAACCCCTGCCGCCCGCCGGCATCCACGACGCCAACCGGCCGATGCTCGCCGCGCTCCTGAGGCGGCTCGGCGCCGAGCCGGTCGATCTCGGCATCCTGCGCGACGAACCCGCGCCGCTGCGGGCGCGCATCGCGGCCGCCGCCGCGGATCATGACCTGATCCTCACCTCGGGGGGCATTTCGGTCGGCGAGGAAGATCACGTCCGCGCCGCCGTCGAGGCCGCAGGGACGCTGACCTTCTGGCGCTTGGCGATCAAGCCCGGCCGTCCGGTAGCGCTCGGGACCGTGGCCGGCACGCCCTTCGTCGGGCTGCCGGGCAATCCGGCCGCGGCCTACGTGACCGCCGTCGCCGTGCTCCGCCCCCTCATCCTGCACCTCTCGGGTGCGCGGGACACGGCACCCGCCGTTATGGTCCGCAGCGGCTTCGACCAGCAGAAGCGGCCCGGCCGACGCGAATACCTGCGCGTCTGCCTGCGCCCGGGACCGGACGGCCTCCCGGAGGCGGTTCCGGCGCCCGGCGGCGCCCTGTCGGGCCTCGCGGCCAGCGACGGCCTGGCGGAACTCGCCGAAGACCTGCGCGCGGTCCGGGTGGGCGACGCATTGCCGTACCGGCCGCACGGCGATCCGGGCGCGGCGCCCGGCTGAGCTGTTGTTCCGGCACGCGAGCCTGTAGAGCCTCGGGACACATTGCCACGACCTGTCCGAGACCCCGTGCCCCTGCTCGCCGATCGCGCCCCCGCCAAGGTCAACCTGACGCTCCACATCCTCGGCCGCCGCGCGGGCGACGGCTACCACGCGCTCGAGAGCCTCGTCGCCTTCGCGGGGACCGCCGACCGCCTGACCCTGGAGGCCGACGCGCCCCTCGGCCTGACCGTCAGCGGCCCCACCGCCGGCCCGGCCGGCCCCACGGACGACAATCTCGTCCTGCGCGCGGCCCGGGGGCTCGCCGCCCGGCTGCCGGGCCTGCGGACAGGCGCCTTCCATCTGGTCAAACGCCTGCCGGTCGCGGCCGGGATCGGCGGCGGCTCCTCGGACGCAGCCGCCGCCCTGCGGCTGCTGGCGCGCCTCAACGATCTGCCGGTCGACCACGATGCCGTCGTCGCGGTGGCGCGGGAAACCGGGGCCGACGTCCCGGTCTGCCTCGACCCGCGCGCCCGGATGATGCGCGGCGCCGGCGAGACGATCGGGCCGGCCCTCGGACTCGCGCCGCTGCCGGCGGTGCTGATCAATCCCGGCGTCCCGGTCGCCACGGCCCCCGTCTTCAAGGCGCTGGGCCTCGCCGTCGGCCAGGACCTCGCCGGGGCGCCGCATCCGGCGATCGCGCAGGACATGGGCGCCGACGCCCTGCTGTCGGCGCTGGCCAAGGCCCGCAACGATCTGGAGCCGCCGGCCCTGACCGTGGCGCCGGTGATCGGCGAGGTGCTGGCGGCCCTGCGCGCCCGGGGTTGCCGGCTGGCCCGGATGTCGGGTTCCGGCGCGACGGTGTTCGCACTCTTCGCCGACCGGCGCGGAGCGGTTCAAGCCGCCGCGGCCCTGCGGGCCGCCCATCCCGCGTGGTGGGTGGCGCCGACGTTCCTGCGCTGAGCCTCGTCCGGAGGGCACCCTTCAGGCGGGCTTGGCCTCGTAGACCGTGACTACCCCCGCCCCTCCGGCACCAGGACGCGCCAGAACCGGGCCTGCGGCAGGTCGGCGAGATCGATCGCGCGGGCGCAGCCGCTGCCGACCTCGAAGGTCGCGAGGTGACCGGATGCGTCGCGACCGCGCAGAAAGGCGCCCCCCTCGGCGAGATGCAGCGCCGCCGGCGGGAGGTGCCGCGCCCGAAGGGGCTCTCGGCGAGGGCGCCGCTCGGCACCACGAAGGCGCGCTGGAGGACCAGCACCTCGGCGTCGGCCGCGCGGTCGGCGACGATCCGCAGATGGCCTTCGCCGTCGCGCCGGTTCAGGAGCAGCGCTTCCCGCCGCCCGTCCCGCGTGACCAGCAGAGCGAGATCCGGCCCGTCCTGACCGGCAATCAGGTAGCAACTGCCCGGATCGAGCCGGTCGAGGCTGATGGGTCGCCCGGGCATGCGCGGCGTCATGGTCATGCTCCCGTTCGTACGCGACGCGCACCGAGCCCCTTCCGGTAGAATGCGCGGCGCTCGGCCTCGGCCCGCACGACGGTGGCGCGCACCTGGAGCAGGTCCTTGCGGGTCAACAGGCCGACGAGTTCGCCGCTGTGCGGATCTGTGACCGGCAGGCGCCCCTGAGCGGCAGCCAGCATCACGTCGATAGCGTGCGAGACCACGTCACCCGGATGGACGGTGGCGAGATCGGCATCGGAGACGCGCTCCCCAAGCGTCCCGTCCTGCGCGTCGCCGTCGCGCTCCTCCAGGGTCCAGCCCAGGGCGTCGCTGCGCGAGACGAGGCCCACGGGACGGCCCGCGCCGTCCACGACCGGATAGGCATGGTGGCTGCCGGTCTCGATGGCGGCGAGCGCCTCTGCCAGAGGCAGATCCGCGTCCAGGGTCTCGACCGTCCGGGTCATCACCGCCTCGACCCGGGCGAGATCGTAGGGATCGATGCCGTATTCCCGCGTCACGTGCTGCCCACGCCGGGCGATCTTCTCCGTGAGAATCGAGCGCTTGAGGAGCAGCACCGTCACCGCGTAGGCCGCCATGGTGGCCGCCAGGAGCGGCGCCAGGGCGGCGACGTCCCCGGTCACCTCGACGGCGAACACGACGCCGGTGAGGGGCGCCGGCAGCGTGCCGCCCAGCATCGCCGCCATGCCCATCAGCGCCCAGAAGCCGTGAGCACCCGGCAGGACGAGACCGATCAGCCAGCCCACCGCACCGCCGAGGATCAGGAGCGGTGCCAGCACGCCCCCGGAGGTCCCCGACGAGAGGGCGGCGAGCCAAATCACCGCCTTGACCACCAGGATCGTCGCGACGGCGCCAACCAGGAGGTGGCCGGAGAGCAGATCGTGGATCACGTCGTAGCCGACGCCGAGGGCGCGGGGTTCGACGAGCCCGCCGAGGCCGACCACGACGGCGCCGAGGGCCGGCCACCACATCCAGTGCAGGGGCAGCCGGCCGAATCCGTCCTCCAGGGCGTAGAGAGCCCGCGTGAGCGCGCCGGAGATCAGCCCGCAGGCGATGCCGAGCGCCGCGCAGGCGGGCAGTCCCCACCAGGGCAGGGCCGGGTTGTCGGCGAAGGGGAAGAGCGGTCCGGCACCGAACAGGGCAGGCCGCCAGCAGGCCGCCGTCACCGCGCCCACCGTCACCGGAACCAGGCTGCGGGGCCGCCACTCGAACAGCAGGACCTCGACGGCGAGCAGCACGGCCGCGACGGGCGTGCCGAAGATCGCCGTCATGCCGGCGGCAGCCCCCGCCACCAGCAGGGTCTTCCGCTCGGCGGCGCTGAGATGGAAGAACTGGGCGAACAGCGAGCCGACGGCACCGCCGGTCACGATGATCGGCCCTTCGGCGCCGAACGGGCCGCCGGTGCCGATGGCCACCGCCGAGGACAGGGGCTTGAGCACGGCCACCTTGGGCGACATGCGGCTGCCGCCGATCAGGATCGCCTCCATTGCCTCGGGGATCCCGTGCCCGCGGATCTTCTCCGAGCCGTAGCGCGCCATGGTACCGACGATCAGCGCCCCGATTACGGGGATCGCCACCATCCAGGGCCCGGGCGTCGCGCCGGCCAGGGAGGTCAGGTCCGTGTCGAGGCGGCCGTACCACACGAGATTGGTCACGAGGCCGATGAGGGTGAGCAGGATCCAGGCGGTGCCGCTGGCCGCGGTTCCGGTCACGACGGCCATCCCGGCCAGTGTCAGGACCCTCCGGTCCGCGCTGAAATCCCCCAGCGCCCGACGCCGTGGCTGATCGCCACCGCGCTCCCGATCGGTCCCGCCGCTCATCAAGGTCTCCTGTCCTCAAATCCGTCATTTATGTCGGGATCCGATATATTAAAACACGGCGTCGGGCGATGGGGCACGACAGGGCACCGAAGCCGGGGCATCGTCCGGACAGGGAATTCTTTACGGAGGCTGTCATGGCGGCGGATGCGCCCGGGGACGGGGCGATGTCACGCGAGCAATATGCGGCGCTCGCGGATTTCCGGTTCCGGCTCCGCCGGTTCCTCGCCTTCAGCGAGGCCGCGGCGGCCCGGGCGGGTCTGCCGCCGCAGCAGCATCAGGCCCTGCTGACCCTAGCGGGCCATGCCGGACGGGCGCCCGCCACGGTCGGGTTGCTGGCCGAGCAGCTGCTGATCGCGCCCCACAGCGCCGCCGAGCTGGTCGCCCGGATGGTGGAGGCCGGCCTGCTGTCCAAGACGCGTGCCGTCGAGGACAGGCGGCGGAGCGCGCTCGCGCTCACCCCCGCGCCGAGGCGCTCCTGCGGACCTTGACGGCCACGCACTTGGAGGAGCTGCGCGGGCTCGCGCCCGCACTGGCCGATGCCCTCGCCCCCGTGACGCGTTGACGCATCGCCGAGACGGGTGAAGCGATCCCTCAGGGGACCCGGCACGACGGACGAACGGGATGCCGCGGACCGCAGCAGCAAGCTCCGGCGGTTCTACGCCGAACGCTTCGCCGGCGACGCGGCCGACGGCGGGCCGTGGCCCAGGGTATGGCTGGCTGTCGCCGGGTAAACCGCGAGGTCGCGTCTCAGCGCGCCCGGGCCACGCAGAACTCGACGGCGCCGAGCAGCGCGGTCTTGACCGGTCCGTCGGGGAACACGTCGAGGGCGGCCCGGGCCTCGGCGCCGTAATGGTGGGCGCGGGCCACGGTCTCCTCCAGGGCGCCATGGCGCTGCAGGAGGTCGAGGGCCGTCTCCAGATCGCCGTCGCCGATCTCACCCTGCTGCAGGGTACGCCGCCAAAAGCCGCGCTCGCCCTCGCTGGCCCGCCGATGGGCCAGGACGATCGGCAGGGTGATCTTGCCCTCCCGGAAATCGTCGCCGACGTTCTTGCCGAGCTCCGCGGAGGTGCCCCCGTAATCGAGCACGTCGTCGATCAGCTGGAAGGCGATGCCGAGATTCATCCCGTAGGACCGGGCGGCCGCCTGCTCGACCTCGGGCCGTCCAGCCAGGACCGGGCCGACCTCGCAGGCGGCGGCGAACAGCTCGGCGGTCTTGCCGCGGATCACCGCCAGATAGGCGGCCTCGTCGGTCTCTAGATTCTTGGCGTTGGTGAGCTGCATCACCTCGCCTTCGGCAATCACCGTGGCGGCGGCCGAGAGGATGTCGAGCGCCCGCAGGGAGCCGACCTCCACCATCATCCGGAAGGCCTGGCCGAGCAGAAAGTCGCCGACCAGCACGGAGGCCTCGTTGCCCCACTTGATCCGGGCCGCGACGCGGCCGCGGCGCATGTCGCTCTCGTCGACCACGTCGTCGTGGAGGAGGGTTGCGGTGTGCATGAACTCGACGCTGGCGGCGAGCTTCACGTCACCGTCGGTCTCGCCCGCGTAGCCGCAGAGCTGGGCGCAGGCTAGCGTCAGGATCGGGCGCAGGCGCTTGCCGCCGGAAGCGATCAGGTGGTTGGCGACCTCGGGGATCATCGCCACGTCGGATCCCGTCCGCGACAGGATCGTGGTGTTGACCCGCGCCATGCCGTCGGCCACGAGCGCGACGAGGTCGTTGAGCCCCGCCTCTACCTCGGGCTTCGGATTCTCGATGGAGAGGGCCATACCCAAGATCCGTGACCTCCAGACCGGTCGCCCCACGGGGGCGGGCGATCCCTTCGCACGCGCCCCGCGGCGCCGCAACATCGTCCCGGACTGGATATGGGGTGCCGACAGCGCGGATCTCGCGCGGCGAAACCGCCGGTCCGGGTCTTCACGAAGGCCAGCCCGCGATGATCGAGTTGATCCGCGCCAACGATGTCGTGCTGATCGGGTTCGCCCGCTCGGTCCTCGAGGCGGCCGAGATCCCGGTCCTCGTGGCAGACAGTCATATGAGCCTGATGGAGGGCTCGATCGGCGTCTTCGGACAGCGTCTGCTCGTCCCGCGCGACCACGAAGCGCAGGCCCGGCGGCTGCTGGCCGATGCCGGGATCGCCCACGAGTTGCGCCAGCCGTGACATCGGAGACGGACGCCTTCCTCGGCGGCCTCCTGCGCCTGCATCAGCCTCCGAAGGGCGCGCACCGGGCCGGGACCGATGCCGTGCTCCTCGCCCGGCTGCTCGTCCCGCGGGCCGGGGATCGGGTCTGCGACGTCGGCGCCGGGACCGGTGCGGTCGGCCTCGCCTGCGCCGTGCTGGTACCCGGCCTCAGGCCGACGCTGGTGGAGCGAGACCCCGCCCTTGCCGAGCAGGCGCGGTCGAACGCGGCGTGCAACAGGATCGACGCGCAGGTTCTAGTGGCCGACGTCCTCGCCCCGGCAGCGGAGCGCCGCGCCGCCGGCCTCCAGCCGGACGGATTCGACGTGGTTCTGACCAATCCGCCTTTCTTCGCGGTCGGCAGCCACCGCGCCTCACCCCGTCCCGGCCGGGCTTCCGCCCATACCTTCGCGGAGGGCAGCCTGGAGGCCTGGATCCGCGCCTGCACGGCGATCCTGCGGCCCCGCGGCCGTCTCGGGCTGATCCACAGGGCCGACGCGCTCCCGGCCTGCCTGGAGGCCCTGAAGGGGCGCTACGGCGGCTTGGCGATCCGCCCGGTCCATGCCCGCAGCGATGCGGCCGCGATCCGTGTGCTGATCACCGCAATCCGGGGCAGCCGAGCGGCGGCGGCCCTGCTGCCACCGCTGGTGCTGCACGGTCCCGACGGCCGTTTCACGCTGGAAGCCGAAGCGCTCCATCGCGGCGCGCCCTGGCCGGCGCGCTGACCGGAGGGCTCACGCCGCCAGCGCGACGGGCTCCGCGGCGCGGATGCCGAGGAACCGCTCGACCTCCGGGAGATCCGGAAAGGCGAGGAATTCCGGGCGCAGAGGCTCCGGCAGACCCTCGAAATTGAGGCCCGGAAACGTGTCGGGATGCGGGTAGAGCTGCCAGGAAGCCCCGGGCTCGACCGGCGGGAACAGGATCGCGACCTTCTCAGACCCCAGGCGGACGATCCGGGTCGGACTGTAGGACAGGGTCTCGATGCTCCAGCCGTGGTTAGAAACCCGGCGGGCCTTCATGGTGCGGCGGCTCGTCGCGCGATGCATGGCGGTCTCCTTCGGTGGGGTGAGAACAGGTTCAGGCGGCGCTGCGGCGACCCGATCGTTTCGGCCAGCCGAGCGCCACGAGGCGCGCCTTGGCGTAGTCGCGCACCTCGTCGCGGGTGCCGGCGGGCATCGTCGCCAGCACGGCCTGGGTGTCGCCATCCAGCATCAGGTCGGTGACCGCGTTGATCGTCGCGGCCGCGTCGATGCGGCGCTTGAGGTCGCCCTCGGCCTCGGTGACCTCGTCGAAGGCGGGTGGTTCCTCGAAATCCTCGTCCACGGCCCGGACGGGGATCTGATGGGCGCGGAACTCGTCGGCTTCCTCTTCCGAGTAGACCAGACCGTGTAGCTCGATGAGCTTGAGGATGACGCGGTCCTTCCCGCGCTTCTCGGCCATGGCGTAGACGTAGGCCGCCTGCTTGCCCGAGACGCGGTAGTTCACGTTGACGAGAGCCTCGCCCATCGACCACTCGATGCGGTCGGTCCCGGGCTTCGCGCCGGGCAGGCGACCGGTCACCAGGATCACGGCCTCGTCCCGCTCGGCGCGGATGACGGTCGGCGGCTCGAACACGATCCCGGCCTGCGCGGCGATGCGCTCCAGGGTCTTGTGGTAGATCACGGCGGTCCCCTGCACGCGCCAGACGTTGCCCCCGAAGGGCTCGCCGTAGCGGACGAGGATGTCGGCGATCTGCTTGTCGGCGGTTCGCATGCGGAGCTCGTTCCGAAAAATTTCGACGGCATCATCCACAGGTTTGTTGGATTTTGCTCTTTTGTTCTCTTTTTGTTCGTTTCTATATGCGCAATCTGCCCGGCATGTGCAAGGGCTTGCGCATCGGGGGCGTGGTGCGCGTGCCGCCGCAGCGTCGCGCGTCCGAGGCGTCGGAGGGACGCGGCCAGACTTCGCATTGTTGCTGCACCGCACCCTAGGGTAGACCCTTGGCGACGATGTCCGAGACCGCAGCCGCGATGACGCCTTCCCTCTGGACCCGCCTGTCCAATCCCAGCCACTTCATGCGGTGGTCCGGGGTGCTGGTGCCGTGGCTCGCGGCCCTGTCGCTCGGCGTCCTGGCGCTCGGCCTGTACCAGACCTTCTTCGTGGTGCCGCCCGACTACCAGCAGGGCGAGACCGTGCGGATCATGTACATCCACGTCCCGGCCGCGTGGCTCGGGGTGTTCTTCTACGGGGCGATGAGCCTGTCGGCGATCGGCACGCTGGTCTGGCGGCACCCGCTCGCCGACGTGGCCCAGCGGGCAGCGGCGCCGATCGGGGCGGCCTTCACGCTGATCTGCCTCGTCACCGGCTCCCTCTGGGGCAAGCCCATGTGGGGCACCTACTGGGTCTGGGATGCGCGGCTGACCTCGATGCTGATCCTGCTGCTGATCTATTGCGGGATCATCGCCCTGTGGCGGACCCTAGAGGATCCGAACCGCGCCGCGCGGGCGGTGGCGATCCTGACCCTCGTCGGCGCCGTGAACCTGCCGATCATCAAGTTCTCGGTGAACTGGTGGTCTACCCTCCACCAGCCGGCCTCGATCCTGCGCATGGGCGGCTCGACCATCGATCCGTCGATGCTCTACCCCCTGCTGATCATGATCGGCGCCGCGACGCTCGGCGGGACGACCCTGCATGTCTACGCGATGCGCACCGAGATCATGCGGCGCCGGGTGCGGACGCTCACGATCCGCGAGGCCGAGCGCCTCGACCGCGCCCAGCCGCGCATCACCCCGACACCGGCGCCGATGCCGGTCGGCCAACCGGTCTAGGATCGCGGCGATGGATCTCGGGTCTCACGGCGGCTTCATCCTCGCGGCCTACGCGTTCACGGCGGCCGTGATGGTCGCCCTGGTTGGCAACGCCCTGCGCGACCGCCGGGCGCAGGTGCGTGCCCTGAAGGGCTTCGGCGAGGACCGGCGATGACCGCACCCCTCGACGAGACCACCGGACCGGTGCCGCCGGTCCGCCGCTCGCTGCTGCTGATCGTGCCGGCGCTCGCCTTCGCGGCGCTCGCCGCCGTGCTGTTCCTGCGCCTGCGCTCCGGTGTCGACCCGGCCGCCCTGCCGTCCGTGATGATCGGCAAGCCGGTGCCGCAATTCGCGCTGCCCGCCGTGCCGGGGCTCACGGCTGGCGGCGCGCCCGTGCCCGGCCTGTCCAGCGCGGATCTGAAGGGCCAGATCACGGTGCTCAATGTCTTCGCCTCGTGGTGCGCGCCCTGTCAGGTCGAGCACCCGATGCTGATGCGTCTGGCGAAGGAGCCCGGCATCCGGCTGGTCGGCATCGACTACAAGGAGCCGAGCCCCGAGGCGGGGCAGCGCTTCCTGGCCCGCCACGGCGTGCCATTCAGCGCGGTGGGCGCCGATGGCGACGGGCGGGCGGCGATCGATTTCGGCGTCTACGGCGTGCCCGAGACCTTTATCGTCGGGCCAGACGGGGTGATCCGCGACAAGCTCGTCGGCATCCTCACACCGGAGAATTTCTCCAGCGTCCTGGCCCGCATCCGCGCCGCCGGGACGGTCGCGGCGGCGCAGTAGGCTTACGCCTCCGGCTGCGGTGCCTTGCGCTCGTAGCGGGTCAGCAGCGGCGTTTGCGCCAGGGCGAACAGGACGGTGATCGGCATGATGCCGAACACCTTGAAATTCACCCAGAAATCCTCGGTCTGCGTACGCCACACCAGCTCGTTGAGGGCGGCCAGGACGAAGAAGAACACGCCCCAGCGGAAGGTGAGCTTGCGCCAGCCCTCCTCGGTGAGGCTGAACATCGAATCGAGCACCACCGACAGCAGCGAGCGCCCGAAGACGAGGCCGCCGAGCAGCACGGTGCCGAACAGGGCGTTCACGATGGTCGGCTTGACCATGATGAAGGTCTTGTCCTGCAGCGCCAGGGTCAGGCCGCCGAACACCACCACCACCACGCCGGACACGAGCGGCATGATCGGCAGGCGGCGCACCATGACGTAGTGGATCGCCAGGGCCACCACGGTCGCCGCGATGAACACGCCGGTGGCCACGAACAACTTCTGGTCCGGAGCAACGCCGAACTTCTCGGAATAGGCGTTGCCCAGGAAGAACAGCACCAGAGGCCCGAGTTCCAGCGCCAGCTTCACGAGCGGCGGCAGGTGGCGGTGCGGGGGACGGATTCGATCTGCATACGCTCGGTTGGCTCTGTTGCGGCGCTCACGATAGGCTGGACGCGTCGAACGGGATTTTCCGGGGTGTGTGGAACGCGGAGCGCGCGATGTCCATGACGTCGCGCACCAAAGATCGGCGGGCGCCCGCGTCCTAATCCTTGTCCAGCCCCGCGATCGCCCGGGCGAAATCCCGGGCCGCGAAGGGCTCCAGATCCTCCACGCCCTCGCCGACGCCGATGAAGTGCACCGGAAGGCCGAACTTCGCCGCCAGCGCCACCAGGATGCCGCCCCGAGCGGTTCCGTCGAGCTTGGTCATCACCAGCCCGGAGACCGGCGCCGCCTGGGAGAACAGCTCCACCTGCGAGAGGGCGTTCTGGCCGACCGTGGCGTCGAGGACGAGGAGCGTGGCGTGCGGCGCCTCCGGATCCTGCTTGCGGAGCACCCGGACGATCTTCTCCAGTTCGTCCATCAGGCCGGCCTTGTTCTGGAGGCGGCCCGCCGTGTCGATCAGGAGCACGTCGGTCCCGACGGCGGAGGCCTGCTTGAGGGCGTCGAAGGCCAGGCCCGCCGCGTCGGCACCCTGCGCGCCGCTGATCACCGGCGTGCCGGTGCGCGCGCCCCAGACCTTGAGCTGCTCGATCGCCGCCGCCCGGAACGTGTCGCCCGCCGCAAGCATCACGGTGCGCCCTTCCGCGCGCAGCTTCGAGGCGAGCTTGCCGAGGGTGGTGGTCTTGCCGGCGCCGTTCACGCCGACGGTGAGGATCACGAACGGCTTCTTGCCACCGTCGATCGACAGCGGCACCGCTACGGGCTCCAGGGCCCGCTCGACCTCCGCGGCCAGGATCGCCCGCACCTCGTCCGGCGAGATACCCTTCTCGTAGCGGCCCTTGCCGACGGCTTCCGAGACCCGCATCGCGGTCTCCAGGCCGAAATCGGCCTGGATCAGCGCGTCCTCCAGATCCTCGAGGGTGGTGGCGTCGAGCTTGCGCTTGGTGAACAGGCCGGTGACCCGGTCGGACAGGGCCGACGAGGTTCGCTTCATTCCCGAGGTGAGGCGGTTCCACCAGCCCTTGGCCTCCGGCTCGCGGTCCGGCCCGGCCCCCGCGTCGTGGGCGAGCGCCGCGGCGCTGTCGACGGGCTGGATGTCGGGCATCGCCTCGACCGCCGGCTCGCGCACCGCGTCGCCCGTATCGACCGGGTCGGCGCCGTGCGCGGGGTCGTCGCCGGCGGTGCCGGCCGGCGGCTTCTCGGCGTCGCCCTCAATCGGCAGCAGGTCCGCGCCCTCGACCACGTCGGCCACGGGCTCCGCGGTCTCCTCGGGCGGCAGCGGTACCTGCGCGACATCCTCCGCGGCGGTGGCGAAGTCCGGCTCCCCCTCGGAGGGCGAGGCCGCTCCGGGCGGCAGCTCCGCCTCGGGCTTGTCCTCGGGGCGATCCTCGGGCGCGGGGTGGCCTTTGCGCCCGAACAGGCGTCCGAACCAGCCGGGCTTCTCCTCGCTCGCCATGAATCCCCGTCCTCGCCCCACCTTGCCCCGCCGGCACCGACCCTCTAGCCGATCCGGATGTCCTACGCCTTCGACATAGGCGCGCGCCTCCTCTACCGCGATGCCCTGCTGCTCGTCATCGACAAGCCGGCGGGTTTGCCGGTCCATCCGGGTCCGCGGGGCGGCGAGACGCTCACCGACCACCTCGACGCCCTCCGCTTCGGCCTGCCCCGCCGCCCGGAGGCCGCGCACCGGCTCGACCGCGACACCTCCGGCTGCCTCGCGCTGGGCCGCCACGCCAAGGCGCTGGCGCGGCTGGGCAAGCTGTTCTCCGGCAGCGCCGTCGACAAGACCTACTGGGCGATCGTCGAGGGCGGCCCGGACGAGGAGGCCGGCCGGATCGACCTGCCGCTCGCCCGTCGCTCGGACGATCCGCGCTCGTGGTGGATGAAGGCCGATCCCGCGGGCGATCCGTCGCTGACGCATTGGCGGGTGCTCGGCCGCGCCGGGGGCGGACCTGGCTGGAGCTGAAGCCGGTCACCGGCCGCACCCACCAGCTCCGGGTCCACTGCGCCGCCTCCGGCTGGCCGATCCTGGGCGACGCGGTCTACGGCGGGGCGCCCCGCGGCAGCGCCCTGCACCTGCACGCGCGGACCCTGGCGATCCCGCTCTACCCGAAGCGGGAGGCGATCACCGTGACGGCACCGCCGCCGCCGCACATCGCGGAGGCGGTCGCGGCGATGCCGGCGTGAGCCGCGCCGTCATCCGGCGCGGGCCGACGGCGCCCGCCCCCATGCCACGAAGAGGCGACGCGGTTCGCACACGTCCAGTGGAGCATACCGGCAGCGGCAGAGCGCGACGCGCCCCCTCCCGTGCGGGAGAGGCTCGGGGTGAGGGGCGAGACGCGTCTGGATCGAGCACGCGCTCGACGTGCGGACCCGTCGCGCTGTCTCCAGATGCCGCACGTCCCTCACCCTGTCCCTTTCCCGCACGGGAGAGGGGACCCGCGTCACGGTCGGCCACGCAGGCTCTGTCTCGACGGGATCGGGTGGCGCTAGGCCCCGATCAGCCGCGCGCCGTCGTGGCCCGCGATAGCGACGTCGTGGAACGTCCCCGCCTCGGTCGCGCCCGGCAGCCGCACCGCGGTGAAATCCGGACTCCGCCCGACACCGCCGCGCTCCGCCAGCACCGTGAGGCGGCGGCCGACCTGGGCGTCGAGGTGCCGCCGCAGGGCATCGGCCCCAGCCGTCCGCAGCCGCGCCGCCCGCGCGCGGACCGCATCCGGCGCCACCGGCGGCATGCGCGCGGCCGGCGTCCCGGGGCGCGGCGAATAGGGGAAGACGTGGAGGTGCGTCAGGCCGCATTCCGCCACGAGGTCGAGGGAACGGGTGAACTGTCCGTCCGTCTCCGTCGGGAAGCCCGCGATCAGGTCGGCGCCGAACACCATGTCGGGCCGCAGACGCCGCACGGTCTCGCAGAAGCCGATCGCGTCGGCGCGCAGGTGCCGGCGCTTCATGCGCTTGAGGATGAGGTCATCACCCGCCTGCAGCGACAGGTGCAGGTGCGGCATCAGCCGCGGCTCCTCGGCGATCGCGGTGAGCAGGGCGTCGTCGGCCTCGACGGAATCGATCGAGGACAGGCGCAGGCGGGCGAGGTCGGGCACCGCCTGGAGGATCGACCGCACCAGACCGCCCAGCGACGGGGCCGCCCCGGAGAAATCGCGCCCGTAGGCGGTCAGGTCGACGCCGGTCAGCACCACCTCGCAGCCGCCTTGCGCCACGATGGTCCGGACCTGCGCGATCACGTCGGGCACTGGCACCGAGCGTGACACGCCCCGTCCGAACGGAATCACGCAGAAGGTGCAGCGGTGGTCGCAGCCATTCTGCACGGGCACGAAGGCGCGGGTATGCCCGGCCATCGCTTCGATCCGCGTCGGCTCGACCGTCCGCGCCGCCATGACGGCCCCCGGCCCGGTGGCGGCCGACGACCAGCCCTCCGGCCGCAGCTTCTCGGCGTTGCCGACGAGGCGCGCCACCTCGGGCATGGCCGCGTACGCCGCCGTCTCGACCTCGGCGCCGCAGCCGGTGACGACGATCTCGGCCCCGGGCCGCTCTCGCGCGATGCGGCGGATCGCCTTGCGAGCCTGCCGCCCGGCCTCGGCGGTCACCGCACAGGTGTTGACCACTACCCGGTCCCGCCCGTCCGCCGCCGCGTGGGCCCGCAGCGCCTCGGACTCGACGGTGTTGAGGCGGCACCCGAAGGTGAGGGTCTCGACCGCCATCAGGCGGTGCCGGCGAACAGCTCCGGCACCAGGGTGCCCTCGGCGACGAGGGCGACCGGACCGGTCATGAGAACGTGATCGTCGGCCCGCCATTCCACGAATAGTTCGCCGCCGGGCAGCGCGACCTGGGCCTGCCGGCCGATCATCCGCAGGCGCGAGGCGGCCACCACGGTGGCGCAGGCGGCGGTGCCGCAGGCGAGCGTCAGCCCGGCGCCCCGTTCCCAGACCCGGAGCTTGATGGTCTCGCGGCCGGTCACCTGCGCCACCGAGATGTTGGCGCGCTCCGGGAACAGCGGATGGTTCTCCAGCATCGGGCCGATCCGGGCTAGATCGAAGCTGTCCGGATCCTGCTCCACGAAGAATACCGCGTGCGGGTTGCCCATGTTCACGACCCCCGGCGAGTGCAGGATCGGATCGTCGATCGGGCCGATCTGCAGCTCGATCCGGCGCGTATCTGGGAAGGGCTCCGACAGGGGGATCTCGTCCCAGGCGAGCCGCGGCCGGCCCATATCGACCGTGAAGGCCCGCTCCGAGACGCGGCGCACGCCGAGCAGGCCCGCTTCGGTCTCCAGGGTGAGCCGCCCGCCCTCGGCCGGCCGGGCCATGGCCGGATCGTCGAGCATCGCGAAGGCGACGCAGCGCGTGCCGTTGCCGCAGGCGCCGGATTCCGAGCCGTCCGTGTTGTAGATCTTCAGGAACGCGTCCGTGCCCGGGCTCACGGGATCGTGCAGGACCATGAGCTGGTCGAAGGCCGAGCCGGGATCCTGCGCGATCGCCCGCGCCTCCTCGGGGCGCACCGTCGCGGCGGAGCCGCGCAGGTCCAGCACCACGATCGCGTTGCCGGCGCCGTGCATCTTCAGGAAGCGTCTGTGGGCGAGTGCGCTCATGCGGTCCCGCGGCTTGGGAGGGTCGGCGGGCTATATGGCAAAACCATCCGCCCCGCGCGAGGGAGCCGGCGGCGTGGCAGATGCGCCGCACCTGCAGCTCTCGTCCGCGGTGCCCTCGCGGCCCGTGCCGTTCGCCACTAGGTTAAGCGGCGGGAGCCCGCGCGATGATCCGCGGGCCTCGACCGGAGCGCCCTACGTGATCCGCCTTCGTCCGCTCGTCGCCCTCTCGGCTGCTCTCGCGCTCACATCCGGCCTTCCGGTTGTCGCACAGCAGCAGCCCGCCCCCCGCCGTCCACGGCGCCGGCCCCGGCCCAGACGAACCCGCTGCCGACGACGACGGCGCCGAACCCGATACCGGAACCGGGCAAGAGCGCGGCCCCGGCGCCCGAGCAATCGGTGGCCCCTCCCCCGCGGGCCAGTCCGCTACGGGAACGCCCGCGCGCCCGACGCTCATCGACAAGGCCGGCGAGCCGGGCGACGTCGACGAGGTCACCCTGCCGGCCAAGCCCGCCGCGATCCTGTCGGGTAAGACCAAGTGGGAAGAGGCCGTGCCGAACCTGAAGCAGGCCTTCGCGCGGATGGAGGCCGACCTCGCCAAGCTCGGCGTCGCGCCGGCCGGCCGGCCGCTCGCGGTCTTCACCCGCACCGACGACGACGGCTTCGAGTTCGAGGCGATGATCCCGGTAGCGGCGGCGCCGAGTCCGGCACCGGCCGAGGCCGACGGCCTGCACTTCGGCACGACGCCCTCCGGCAAGGCCCTGCGCTTCGCCCACAAGGGCTCCTACGAGTCGATCGACAGCACCTACGAGACCTTGACCGCCTATCTCGATGCCAAGGACATCGTGGTGCAGGACCGATTCGTCGAGGAATACGCCACCGACCTCAAGGACGGGACCGACGACAACCTCGACGTGAACATCTACGCGCTGGTGAAGTAGGCGGCCGCGATCCGGCGCCGGCCTGGGGCATCACCCTTCGGCCTCGACAACGGCTTCAGGATCGAGCGCGGGTCCCCTCTCCCGGGCGGGAGAGGGACAGGGTGAGGGACGAGAACGCGCCGGATGAGGCGCACCGTCGTTGCGCGTCAACGGCGGACTCAGTCCTGAAGCGGCCGGTCCCTCACCCCAACCCTCTCCCGCACGGGAGAGGGGGCAGGTCCCGCGTCGCCGCCGGCCGTGCTCTCCGCCGGAAGCGGGCGAACCCGCGATGAGGCGGACAGATCGCCGCTGCCCCGCCCCGGCAGGAACAGGGGCGTCGGCTCGCGGATTCGCCGGATATGCCCGCCGCCGACCTCAGAAACGGGACCGTCCCGCGTCCCCGCCGCAAGGCCGCTCCCTCCGTTACGGATCCGGCCCTCGCCGAGAAGGCGCTCGCCGTCCACGCGCGGCTGTGCCCGGTCTACGGCTGCCCGATTCCGTACTTCCACAGCCTGGATCCGGTCAGCGAACTCGTCTCCTCGCTCCTGTCGCACCAGACCCGCAACGCCGAATCCGGCCGGGCCTTCAAGGCGTTGCGGGCGCGCTTCCCCGACTGGGAGGCAGTGATCGACGCCCCGGTGCCGGAGATCGAGGCCGCCATCGCGGGGGTGACGTGGCCGGAACTGAAGGCGCCGCGCATCCGCGACGTCCTCCGGGCGCTGCGCGACCGGTGCGGGACCCTCGACCTCGCCTTCCTGGCCGACCTGGAGGTCGAGGCGGCGCGGGCGTGGCTGCAGGCGATCCCCGGCATCGGGCCGAAGACCAGCGCGGCGGTGCTGTCCTTCTCCACCCTGCGGATGCCGGCCCTGCCGGTGGACAGCCACCATCACCGGGTGGCGCAGCGCCTCGGGCTGATCGACCCGCGGGTCGATGTCGGTCCGTCGCACGCTATCCTGCGGGCGCAGCTCCCGGCCGACTGGTGCGCGCAGGATCTCTACGACAATCACGAGATCCTGATGCTGCACGGCCAGCAGGTCTGCCATCATCGGCGCCCGGCCTGCGGGCGCTGCGTGCTGGTCGACCTCTGCCCGAGCGCGAAGCAGCCCATGCGGGAGCCGTGAGCCCGTCCTTGACCATTCCGGCCTACGGGTGCGAGTAACCCCGCGCCCGGACGGCGCGGAGCCCCGGTCTTCCCTTGCTCAGGATCGGCGCCGATGGCCGCGTTCACCGAGTTGGTCTTCTCGGGCGTCCAGCCCACCGGCAACCTGCATCTCGGCAACTATCTCGGGGCGGTGAAGCGCTTCGTGGAGATGCAGGCGCGCGACGCGCAGTGCCTGTACTGCGTGGTTGACCTGCACGCGATCACCGTCTGGCAGGACCCGGAGGCCCTGCGCAGCCAGATCCGCGAGGTCACGGCCGCCTTCCTCGCCGCCGGCATCGATCCCAAGCGCTCGATCGTGTTTAACCAGAGCCAGGTGCCGCAGCACGCTGAGCTCGCCTGGGTGTTCAACTGCGTCGCCCGCCTCGGCTGGCTGAACCGCATGACCCAGTTCAAGGAGAAGGCCGGCAAGGACCGGGAGAACGCCTCCATCGGCCTCTACGACTATCCTGTGCTGATGGCCGCCGACATCCTGGCCTACCGGGCGACCCACGTGCCCGTCGGCGAGGACCAGAAGCAGCACTTGGAGCTGACCCGGGACATCGCCCAGAAGTTCAACACCGATTTTTCGGGGTCGATCACGGCGCACGGGCACGGCGACGCGTTCTTCCCGATCACAGAACCGCTGATCGGCGGCCCCGCCGCCCGGGTCATGTCGCTGCGCGACGGCACCAAGAAGATGTCGAAGTCGGATCCATCCGACAATTCCCGCATCAACCTCACGGACGAGGCCGACACCATCGCCCAGAAGATCCGCCGGGCGAAGACCGATCCGGAGCCCCTGCCCTCCGAGGTGGCGGGGCTGAAGGACCGGCCCGAGGCCGACAACCTCGTGGGGATCTACGCCGCGCTTGCCGGCATCACCCGCGAAGAGGTGCTGCGCGATTACGGCGGGGCGCAATTCTCGGCCTTCAAGCCGGCGCTCGCCGACCTCGCGGTGACGAGCCTCGCGCCGATCGCCGGGGAGATGCGCCGCCTCACCGCCGATCCGGCCCATATCGACGCCGTGCTGGCCGACGGCTCCGCCCGGGCCGAGACCATCGCGGCGCAGACCCTCGATGCGGTCAAGGACATCGTCGGCTTCGTCCGGCGCGGTCCGAGCCTCCAGGCGGTGCGGTGACCGCCCGGGCGCTGATCTTCGACGTCTTCGGGACGCTGGTCGATTGGCGCTCCGGTGTCGCCCGCGAGGCCGCGCGGCTGCTCGCGCCCGTCGCGCCGGACCTCGATGCCGGCGCCTTCGCGGATGCGTGGCGCGCCCGCTACAACCCGTCGATGGAGACAGTGCGCTCCGGCGCCCGGCCCTACGTCGACCTCGACACGCTCCAGGCCGAGTCGCTGCCCGACGTGCTGGCGCAGTTCGGGATCGCCGGCGTCTCCGAGGCCGTGCAGCGCGAGCTGGTCCAGGCGTGGCACCGGCTCGACGCGTGGCCCGAGGTGCCAGACGCGCTGCGGCGCTTGCGCGAGAAGCACCTCCTGGCGCCGAATTCCAACGGGCCTGTCCGGCTGATGGCCGACCTCGCCCGCCGCAACGGCCTGTTCTTCGACGCCATCCTCGGCGCCGGCTACTCCCGCGACTACAAGCCGAAGCCGGCGCTCTACCGTGACGCGGTCGCGGCCCTCGGCTTCGCGCCGGGCGAGACCATGATGGTCGCCGCCCACTCGAACGACCTCGCGGCGGCGGCGGACCACGGCCTCGCCACCGCCCACATCGCCCGGCCCCACGAGCACGGGCCGGCCGGCGGCGAGACCGGGCCGACGGTGCCGGTCACCCACGCGGCGCGGGATCTGGCAGACCTCGCCGACCAGCTCGGCTGCTGAACGGACCGGACGGAGGGTTGCCATGGTCGACTGGAACCCCGCCCTCTACACCCGCTTCGAGGACGAGCGGACACGCCCGGCGGCCGAACTCCTCGCCCGCGTGCCCCTCGACGCGCCGCGTCTGAACGTCGATCTCGGCTGCGGACCTGGCAATTCCACCGCGCTGATCGCGGCGCGTTATCCGGATGCGACGGTGATCGGCCTCGACACCTCGCCCGCCATGCTGGAGAGCGCCCGCGCCCGCCTGCCCGGCCTCGCCTTCGCGCAGGCCGACGCCGCCACCTGGGTGCCCGAGCGCGCGCCGGACCTGATCTACGCCAACGCCGTCCTCCAGTGGCTGCCGGACCACGCGGCCCTGCTGCCGCGACTGTTCGGCCTCCTCGCTCCGGGCGGCGTCCTCGCCGTGCAGATGCCCGACAACCTCGCCGAGCCCACGCATCGCCTGATGCGCGAGGTGGCGGCGGACGGCCCCTGGGCGGCCGCGATCGGCGATCCGGCCGTGGCCGGCCGCCTCGGGCGGATGCTGGAGCCCGCCACCTACTACGACCTGCTGGCGCCGCGCGCCGCCGAGGTCGATGTCTGGCGCACCGCCTACCACCACCGCATGGCGGATGCCGCCGCCATCGTGGATTGGGTCAGCGCGACCGGGCTCCGGCCGTTCCTCGACCCGCTCGATCCCGAAGCGAAGGCCGGCTTCCTGGATGCCTACGCGCGCGCGATCGACGCCGCCTACCCGCCTCGGAGCGACGGGCAGCGCCTGCTCGCCTTCCCGCGGGTGTTCATCGTCGCCCGCAAGGCTGCGTAGCGCGGGCACTGGCCGGCCCGATGGCCCTCAGGCCGCGCGCACCGTTCCGAGGAAGCGGCTGACCTCCGCCCGGAGATGCTCGGATTGCTGCGACAGGTTCGCGGACGAGTCCAGCACCTGGCCGGCGGCCGAGCCGGTCATGTCGGCGGCTTCGGCCACGCGGGCGATGTTCGTCGTTACCTCGCCCGTGCCGGCGGCGGCCTGGGCCACGTTGCGGACGATCTCCTGGGTTGCCGTGCCCTGCTGCTCGACGGCGGCCGCGATCGTCGTGGCCGCGCCGCTGATCTCGTCGACGCGCGTCGTGATGCTGCCGATCGCCGAGGCCGCCTGCTCGGTCGAGGCTTGGACGCGGGCGATCTGGCCCGCGATCTCCTCGGTGGCCCGTGCGGTCTGCTCGGCCAGCGCCTTCACCTCGGCGGCCACGACCGCGAAACCCCGGCCAGCCTCGCCGGCGCGGGCCGCCTCGATGGTGGCGTTGAGCGCCAGCAGGTTGGTCTGGCCCGCGATGCCGCTGATCAGCGCCACCACGTCGCCGATCTTGATCACGGCTGCACTCAGATCCTCCACCAGCCGCACCGTGCGCCCGGCTTCGTCGGCCGCCGCCCGCGCCAGCTGCGCGGATCCCTGGACCTGGCGCCCGATCTCCTGCACGGAGCTGCCGAGTTCCTCGGCTGCCGAGGCCGCGGCCCGGACGTTGGCGGCGGCCTCCTCGGCCCCGGCCGCGACGGTGGTCGATTGGCCGGCGGTCTCCGACGCCGTTGAGGCCAGCGCCCTGGCCGTGGCCTGCAGCTCGGTGGCCGCATGCGTGACCGTCTCCACGATCCCGCCGACCGCCTGCTCGAAGGTGTCGGCCAGATCCGCGGTCACCCGCTTGCGGTCCTTATCGGCAGCGGCCTGGGCCTTCGCCCGCGCCTGCGCGTCGACGTCCGCCTGTGTCCGAAGACCGTCGCGCAGCTTCAGGATCGCCCGCCCGACCATCCCGACCTCGTCGCGGCGCCGCGCCTCGGGCACGTCCGCCCCGTAATCGCCCGCGGCCATGTCGCCGATGGTCCGGCCGAGGCCGCGGATCGGCGTCCCGACGAGGCGATGCAGCGCGCCAAAGACGGCCGCGCATCCAATGAGCACGCAGAGGACCGAGATGCCGATCAGCATCGCGCGCGCATGGTCGGCGGCGGCCGTCAGCGTCGCCACCGGCACCGCGACGACGATGGCCCACCGGTCGGGCGTCTCGCCCGCCTGGATATGCTGCGCCATGTACCGCCACGGCGCCCCGTTGGGCCCCGGCGCGTCGGTCACCACCGCGGCGCCCGAAGCGAGCGCCTGCCTGGCCGCGTCGGCCGCCGACGCATCGAAGCCGTGCATCGGCTTCCCGCCCGCCGCGCCCGTCGGATGCGCCACGGTCGTCCCGCTCGCCGAGACCACGGCGAGGTAGCCGGTCCCGAACGGCTTCACCGCGCCGAGGGCGGCGTTCAGGGATCCGAGGTCGATGTCGACGCCGGCGGTGCCGCGGTACGTGCCGTCCACGCTGATGGGCGCGCCGAACGACATCATGACGACGTCCTTGCCGGCCACCGGGTAGATG
Organism: Methylobacterium phyllosphaerae; assembly: GCA_050632685.1. Lineage (GTDB taxonomy): Bacteria > Pseudomonadota > Alphaproteobacteria > Rhizobiales > Beijerinckiaceae > Methylobacterium > Methylobacterium phyllosphaerae_A. The sequence goes on along the minus strand of JBOEFT010000001.1, from coordinate 1,701,293 downwards.
TAGGGTTCGATGGCCACCAACCGGTTGAGCCTCTTCGGCGCCAGGTAATAGGCGCCGTCCGGCTCGGCCTCGTAACCGGTGAGCACCTCGCGCTTGATCGTGCCGCTGCCGCGATTCCAGTAGGGCATGAAACGGCCGCTCGCGTTCGAGGAGGCCGTGCCGGCGAACGCGCTGTCGCGCCCGTCAAGGGCGTTCGGCTCCCAGCCGGTCCAGGTCGCGATCAGGTTGGGGTTGGCGCGCAGAAGCTCGCGCAGCATCGCGTCGTAGACCGCGCGGTCCTGGATCCCGGCGGCGCGCAGCGCCGAGGCGGCCGCCGCGAGACTCTCGGCCGTCTTGGCCGCCACGGCGAGGCGAAACCGAACCTCGCGCGCCTCGTTCGACAGCGTCTCCGACTGCATCCTGGCCGTCTGCTCCTCGAAGGACGCGTTGATCCGGCGGGCCAGAAAGGTCGTCCCGCCCGCGAAGACCGCAGCGATCAGGACACTACAGATCATCGCGACACGTAGCGGGAGCGAAAACATGGCCTCTGCGATCCGTGCAAAGATGCGATCAAAAGATGATGCACGAAATCTAACGGACAGCCCTACCATCGTCAAGAAAATTTCAAAAATTGCGCAAGATATCGCAAATAATTCGCAATATTAACATCAAGTACTACTGAATATACCCAAGAATAATTCATGCGACGGATATGGAATTTTCGTCCCGTCGCGCGCCGGCCGCCCGACTCTGCGGGGCGGCCGGAACGGGCGGTCAGGCCTCGCCGCGGGCCATCAGAGCCTCGTACTCCGAGACTTCCAGCCTGCCCTCCTGGGCGACGCGGGCCTTATCGGCGTCGCTGATCACGTCGCCCGCGAGGTCGAGGCGCTTCCAGGCGGCGAGCGGGGTCTCGCGGCCGGGCCGCGGCACGTACTTGTTCTGCTCGAGCTTCTGATACTTGTGGATGTAGCGCGGGCAGTTGATCCAGATCTTCGTCACCGCGACCTTCACGAGGTACTTGGCCTCGGTGTACTCGGCCAGAAGGGCGTCGTCGCGCAGCAGCGTGGCGTGGCCCTGCACGCGGATGCGGTGGGGCGTCTCGAAGTCGATGAACAGCAGGCCGACCTTGGCCTGACCTTCGATGTTGCCCATCGAGTAGAACATGCCGTTGCCGTCGAAGCCCGGGAACACCAGCGTGCCGGGGTCGAGCACCTTCACGAAGCCGGTGGGGCCGCCCTTGTAGGAGACGGTCGGCATCCCGTCCGGGTCGACGGTCGAGAGGAAGAACATGTCGCGGGAGCCGATGAAGGCGGCCTCGTCCGGCTGGACGCTCTCGTGGACCCAGTCCTCGTCGAGGCGCACGGCGAGCTTGGTGGTGCCGAACTCCTCCTGCAGCGCCCGGTGCGCGTCGGAATAGAGCGATGCCATGCGTGTTCTCTCCGCGTGCCGGTCCTCGTGGAGTCGGGACCGCTGCGGGGCTTATGGCCGGGACGTCCGGCGCCGGGCAACCCGGAACGCGAAGGGCCGGCCACGCCCTCGCGCGACCGGCCCTCAAGCGCGGCCGAGCAGAGCCCGGCCACGCGATCCGAAGCGATCAGTTGCGGGTCTTGTCGACCAGCGCCTTCTCGGAGATCCACGGCATCATGCCGCGGAGCTTGGCGCCGACCTCCTCGATCGGGTGGGCGGCGAGCTTGGCGCGGGTCGCCTTGAACGAGGTCTGGTTGACCTTGTTCTCCAGCATCCAGTTGCGGGTGAAGGTGCCCGACTGGATGTCGTTGAGCACGCGCTTCATCTCGGCCTTGGTCTCGGGCGTGACGATGCGCGGGCCGGTGACGTACTCGCCGTACTCAGCCGTGTTGGAGATCGAGTAGTTCATGTTGGCGATGCCGCCCTCGTAGATGAGGTCGACGATCAGCTTCACCTCGTGGAGGCACTCGAAATAGGCCATCTCGGGGGCGTAGCCCGCCTCGACCAGGGTCTCGAAGCCGGCCTTGATCAGCTCGACGAGGCCGCCGCAGAGCACGGCCTGCTCGCCGAACAGGTCGGTCTCGCACTCCTCCTTGAAGGTCGTCTCGATGATGCCGGCGCGGCCGCCGCCATTCGCCGACGCGTAGGACAGGCCGAGGTCGTGGGCGTTACCGGAGGCGTCCTGCGCGATGGCGATCAGGGTCGGCACGCCGCCGCCGCGGAGGTACTCGGAGCGCACGGTGTGGCCCGGGCCCTTCGGGGCGACCATCAGGACGTCGAGGTCCTTGCGCGGCTCGATCAGGTTGAAGTGGACGTTCAGGCCGTGGGCGAACAGGAGCGCGGCGCCCTGCTTCATGTTGCCCTCGAGGGACTCGCGGTAGATGTCGCCCTGCAGCTCGTCCGGGGTGAGCATCATCACCACGTCGGCCCACTTGGCGGCCTCGGCGACCGACAGGACCTTGAAGCCCTCATGCTCGGCCTTCTTGGCGGTGGCGGAGCCCTCGCGCAGCGCGATGACGATGTCCTTCACGCCGGAATCGCGCAGGTTCAGCGCATGGGCGTGGCCCTGGCTGCCGTAGCCGACGATGGCGACCTTCTTGCCCTTGATCAGGTTCAGGTCGGCGTCGCGATCGTAATACACCCGCATGTCTGTCTCCTCTTAAGCTTGGTGGTTCGGGTCGGGTTTGGCCCGGCCGTACAGGGCCAGGAACTGCTCGACGGCGCGGCCCGCATCGCGCCGGATCTCGGCCCCGTCGAAATCGAGGGTCTCGCCGAGCAGAAGTCGGATCTGGATATCCCGGCCGACGAGGCCGAAGAAGGTGCGGAAGGCGGCCTCGCTGTCCGCGAAAGTGAGCAGGCCGGCGGCGCGCCCCGCCTCCAGCACGGGCTTCACCCGCTCGCCGATGGCGAAGCGGCCGTTCGCGAGCACGATGCCGCCGAGATTGCTCTTGCGCGTGCCCGCATGGGCGATGGCGATGCGGTTCAGCGCCACCGAGGTCGGGCCGGTGATGACCTCCAGCCACGTCACGGCGAAGTCCTGCAGGCGCTCCCGCAGGGTCGCGCCGTCGAGCACCTGCGCGCTGTCAGTCCCGGCATGGACCCGGGAGGCCTGCCAGCGCACCGTCGCGGTCAGCAACCCGTCCCGGTCGCCGAACCACTTATAGAGCGTCTCCTTCGAGCAGCTCGCCCGGCGCGCGACCGCGTCCATGGTGAGCTGCTCGCCGTCTTCGACCATGAGGCCGAGCACGGCGTCGAGCACCGCCTGCTGGCGTGCCGACGGGGCGTCCTGCTCTGCTGTGGCGCTGGCCTGCATCATCGCGAATTGCGTACCGTACCGTACGGTACGCGCTTTAGGACGATTCGACGGCCGCAGCAATAGGGCCGCGACCGGACGCCCTCAGCGCGGGAGCGGCAGCCCCTCGCGGGCGAAGACGGCCTGCACGGCCGGGCGCTCGGCGACGCGGCGCGCATGGCTGGTCCAGGCCGGGAAGCGGCCGGCCATGTCGAACCGGAGCACCGGGCCGTTGGCCCAGAACCAGAAGACCGTCAGGTAGGCATCGACCACGCTGAGGCGGTCGCCCACGGCCCAGCCGCCGTGCGAGAGGCGCACCTCGGTCATGGTGGCGAGATCCGCGTAGGTGTTGGCAGCTTTGGCCTTGATGCCCTCGAAGGCGCTCTCGTCGTCGGTGTAGCGCTCCGGACGGCGGACATGGGCGTAGGTGATGTGATGGTTGCAGGCGAGCCAGCCGAGCCACTCGTCGGCGGCGGCCTGCCCACGCAGGTCGGTGGGCCACAGGCCTGTCTCCGGCGCCTGTCGGGCGACGTGGCGCATGATGGCCGCGCATTCGGTGAGCACCCAACCGTCCTCGGTCAGCGCCGGCACCCGGCCCCGATCGTTGATCGCGAGGTATTCCGGCCGGCGCTGGTCGCCCGCGGCGAGGTCGAGCTTGACGCCCTCGTAGGGCAGCCCGGATTCCTCCAGGATGATGTGGGCGGCGAGCGAGCAGGCGCCGGGGGCGTAGTAGAGGGTGCGGGCGGTCATGTGGATCCTTGATCTACGGACTCGGGCAGGGCGTTTTCAGCGACACCGGTCAACCGGCGGTCGCTTTCAATTCCGGCCATAGCCTTCGGCTCCCCGGAGACCCGACCGGCCACGCATCACATGCTCAAAGCGGCTCCGCCCCGCGCCCCATGGCGGAGATGCCCGTCCGGCAGATCTCCACCAATCCGATCACGCTCATCAGGCGCACGAATCGGTCGACATCCTCGGTGGCGCCGGTCAGCTCGAACACGAAGGAGTTGAGCGTGGCGTCCAGCGTCTTGGCGCCGAAGGCGGCGGCCAGCCGCAGGGCCTCGCTGCGGTGCTCGCCCTCGCCCTTCACCTTCACAAGGCAGATCTCGCGCTCGATGGCGTTGCCCTGGAGCGTCAGGTCCACGACGCGGTGCACCGGCACCAGCCGGTCGAGCTGAGCCTTGATCTGCTCGATCACGGCGTTCGTTCCGGTTGTCACGATGGTGATGCGCGAGATGTGCCGCGCCTCCTCGGTCTCGGAGACGGTCAGGCTCTCGATGTTGTAGCCGCGGCCGGAGAACAGGCCCGAGATGCGGGCGAGCACGCCGGGCTCGTTGTCGACGATCACCGCCAGCGTGTGCCGGTTCACCGGCTCGACGCGGACGGCATCGGGGTAGTGGGTGTTCATCGCGTTCATCGCCGGCCTCGTCCTCGTCGTTCGACCCATCGCCGCCGCAGCGGCGGATCGCGGCCCGGCACGAGGCCGGGCCGCCCGCCCTCACACCAGCATCTTGCCTTCCTCGGAGATCACGTCGCCGAGTTCGACGCCGGTCTCGCCCAGGTAATCGGACAGGAGCATCTCGTTGTGCGCCTTGCCCGACGGGATCATCGGGAAGCAGTTCTCGGTCTTGTCGACGATGCAGTCGAAGATCACCGGGCCGTCGTAGGCGATCATCTCCGCGATGGCGCCGTCGAGGTCGCCGGGCTTCTCGCAGCGCATGCCCTTGGCGCCGTAGGCCTCGGCGAGCTTAACGAAGTCCGGCAGGCTCTCCGAGTAGCTCTGCGAATAGCGCGAGCCGTGCAGCAGCTCCTGCCACTGGCGGACCATGCCCATGTACTCGTTGTTCAGGATGAACACCTTGATCGGCAGGCGGTACTGCACCGCCGTCGACATCTCCTGCATGTTCATCAGGATCGAGGCCTCGCCGGCGATGTCGATCACGAGCCCGTCCGGATGCGCGAGCTGCGTGCCGATCGCCGCCGGCAGGCCGTAGCCCATCGTGCCGAGGCCCCCGGAGGTCATCCAGCGGTTCGGCTCGTCGTACTTGAAGTACTGGGCCGCCCACATCTGGTGCTGGCCGACCTCGGTGGTGATGTAGGTCTCGCGGTCCTTGCAGGCCTCGTAGAGGCGCTGCACGGCGTATTGCGGCTTGATGATCGTGCCCGACGGCCAGTAGGCGAGGCAGTCCCGCGCCTTCCACATGCTGATCTTCTGGAACCATGATTCGAGGTTGGACTTATCGGGCCGCGACGGCAGGGCGCGCCACGCCTCCAGCATGTCGCCGAGCACCGAGGCGCAGTCGCCGACGATCCCGACATCGACCTTGACGACCTTGTTGATCGAAGAGGCGTCGACGTCGATGTGAATCTTCTTGGAGAAGGGCGAGAACGCGTCGAGCCGGCCGGTGATCCGGTCGTCGAACCGGGCGCCGACGCAGATCATCACGTCGCACTCGTGCATCGCGAGGTTGGCCTCGTAGGTCCCGTGCATGCCGAGCATGCCCAGGAACTTCTCGTCCGTGCCCGGATAGGCGCCGAGCCCCATCAGCGTCGAGGTGATCGGGAAGCCGGTCTCGCGGACGAGCTCACGCAGCAGGCGGGAGGCCTCGGGACCCGAGTTGATCACGCCGCCGCCGGTGTAGAACACCGGCCGGCGGGCGCTCGCCATCAGCTCGACGGCCGCGCGGATCCGGTCGGCATCGCCCTTGACGGCCGGACGGTAGGTCTTGTGGCTCGCGATCTCGGGGCGCTCGTAGAGGCCGGAGGCGAACTGGATGTCCTTGGGCAGGTCGACGACGACCGGGCCGGGCCGGCCGTTCGCCGCGACGTAGAACGCCTCGTGCAGGATGCGCGGGAGGTCGTCGATCGATTTGACCAGGTAATTGTGCTTCGTGCAGTGGCGCGTGATGCCGACCGTGTCGCATTCCTGGAAAGCGTCGGTGCCGATCAGGTGCGTAGGCACCTGCCCGGTGATGCAGACCAGCGGGATCGAATCCAGCATCGCGTCGGTGAGCCCGGTGACGATGTTGGTCGCGCCCGGACCCGAGGTGACGAGGACGCAGCCGACCTTGCCGGACGAGCGCGCGTAGCCTTCGGCCGCGTGGACGGCGCCCTGCTCGTGGCGGACGAGGATGTGCTTGACGGCGTTCTGGTGGAAGAGCGCGTCGTAGATCGGAAGTACGGCGCCGCCCGGATACCCGAACAGCGTGTCGACACCCTGATCCTGGAAGGCCCGGATGACCATCTCGGCCCCGGTCATGACCTCGCCGCTCATGCTCGTCTCCTCGCGCTCACCGGAGCCACCGCGGTCCCGGACCGCCGCCTTGCCCCGTCCTCTCCCACCGCACCTTCGTCATGCGGGGCGGTCCCCGCCTCGCCCGAACGTGCCGTCCGCTTCGGTATCCCGTCTGCGCCGGTCCCACTCCGTCCTGAAGCGGGCAATAAAAAAGGGTCCCGAGGGACCCTGCATGCGCCACCACTCGGATCGCGACCCTAGCTCAGGGCCGCCCCGTTGGTGACGCTACCGCTACAATAAGGATTGTGGTCATCGGTTATCCGAAACTCGCCTCGCGGCGGCCAGCGATCCGAGTTGGATCGACACCGGTCGCGCGTGAAGTGTTGGGCCTCATAGCGGAGCATGTGAGGCTGGTCAACGCATCCGTCAGGCCGGGCGCGCGGTTTCTAACCTTGGGTCCGCTTGCCGCGCTGCTCACGCGAGCGGCGACGGGTAGCGCCGGACCCAGTTGCTCGCGGCGTCGTAGGCGGCGCCGAGCTGCAGGCAGGCGAGTTCGCCGTGGTTAGGACCGACGATCTGGATGCCGGTGGGCAGACCGCCTTCTCCGAAACCCGCCGGCACGTCGAGGGACGGCAAGCCGGACATCGTCACCGGGATCGTGATCTGCATCCAGCGGTGATAGGTGTCCATGGCCTGCCCGCCCACCGTCTCGGGCCAGCGCAGCGCCTTGTCGAAGGGAAAGACCTGCGCGCTCGGCATCACGAGGTAGTCGTAGGCCTCCGCGAAGCGCCGCAGGGTCTCGTACCAGCGCGTGCGGCCCTCCAGGGCCGCGATGATCCGGTCGGCTCCGAGGGCGAGGCCCCGCTCCACCTCCCAGGCGGCCTCCGGTTTGAGCAGAGCCCGGTGGCGGGGCTCGTCGTAGAACGGGCGGAGCGCCGCCGCGACCGTCAGGGCGCGGAGCACCAGCCAGTCCTGCCAGAGCTGCTCCATGTCGAAGCGCGGCACCGCCTCCTCGACGCGACAGCCGATCTCTACGAAGGTGGCGAGCGCGGCGCGACCGAGGTCGAGCACGCCGGGATCGAACGGGATCTGCCCCCCGCAATCGCCGAGCCACGCAATCCGGGTCCCGCGGAAGTCCCGGGCTAGGGGCGTCGCGAAACCGGACGGGTCCTGTCGGATGGCGTTCGGGCAACGCGGATCGTAGCCGGCCTGGACGGAGAGCATCAGGCCGATATCGGCGGGCGTGCGGCCGATGGCGCCGAGCACGCCGAGGCCGGGGCTGAACACGTCTTTGGCCTCGGCGGGAATCCGGCCCCAGCTCGGGCGCAGGCCGTAGCAATTGTTGAACGCCGGGGGTTTCGCAGGGAACCGGCATGGTCGCTGCCGTCGGCGACCGGCTGCATCCGCAGGGCCACCGCCACGGCGGCGCCGCCGCTCGACCCGCCCCCCGTCTTCTCCGGATCGTAGGCGTTGCCGGTAGCGCCGTAGACCGGGTTGAAGCTGTGCGAGCCGAGGCCGAACTCGGGGATGTTGGTCTTGCCGATGAAGATCGCCCCCGCGGCGCGCAGGCGGGTCACCATGATCGAGTCGGTCTCGGCGATCCGGTCGGCGAAGATCGGCGAGCCTTGGGTGAAGCGCAGGCCGCGCACCGGGTCGAGATCCTTCACGGCCAGCGGGAAGCCGTGAAGCGGGCCGACGGCATCGCCGCGCGCCAGGGCGGCGTCCGCGGCCTCGGCCTCGCGCAGGAGTGCGGCGTCGTCGGCGAGGCCCACGAGGGCGTTCACCTGCGGGTTGATCCGGTGGATCCGCTCCAGATAGGCGCGCATCACCTCCACGCAGGAGATCACGCGGCCATGGATGGCGGCGGCGAGGTCCACGGCGCCGAGCGCCGTGATGCCATCCTGTCGCGCGTCCTGCATCTTGCCCTCCTCCGGATCGACGGAAGATCGGTAACCGGAGGTTGGATCCAGGCAAAGATGGCTTCAGCGGAAAGGATGGGTTGCCGAGGTCCGTCTTTGCGAGCGCAGCGAAGCAATCCAGTGTCGCCCGACGATCACCGATGTCGCGCTGCCCTGGGTCGCTTCGCTGCGCTCGCGATGACGATTTGCCGCCACGGAGGCCGTCACGCCACCGACCAGGGCAGCGTCTCCTCGCCCCGGAACACCACCACCGCCGTATCGTCGACCGCGACCGCCTCTGCGACCCGGCCCGGCCGCCGCTCCAGGGTGACAGTCCCGGCATTGGGCTCCAACCCGTGGAAGCGGGCGCCGTTCAGCGACGCGAAGGCCTCGAACCGGTCCAGCGCCCCTCCTCGTCGAAGACCTGCACGTAGGTCTGGAGCGCGGAAGGCCCGCAGAACACGCCGGCGCAGCCGCAGGACGCCTCCTTGGCGCCGCGGACATGGGGCGCCGTGTCGGTGCCGAGGTAGAAACAGGCCTCGCCGGAGGTCGCGGCCTTGCGCAGGGCGAGCCGGTGCCGCTCGCGCTTGGCCACCGGCAGGCAGTACAAGTGCGGCCGCAGGCCCCCTGGAAGATGTGGGTCCGGTTGATCACGAGGTGGTGCGGGGTGATCGTGGCCGCGCACCGGCTCCGGTGCTCCCGGACCACGTCGAGGATCTCCGCCGTAGTGGCGTGCTCAACGGTGACCTTCAGCCCCTGATGGCGGCCGAGCAGCGGGATCAGGCTGCCCTCCATGAAGGCGGCCTCGCGGTCGAAGATGTCGATCTCCGGGTCGGTCGCCTCGCCGTGGATCAGCAGCGGCATGCCGATCCGCTCCATGCGCTCCAGCACGGGCGCGATCCCGTTGAGGTCGGTGACGCCTGCATGCGAGTTCGTGGTCGCGCCAGCCGGGTAGAGCTTGGCGGCGACCCAGACCTTCTCGGCGAAGCCCCGCTCGATCTCGTCCGGATCGGTGTCGTCCCGCAGGTAGCAGGTCATCAGCGGGGTGAAGTCCATGCCGGCCGGTAGCGCGGCGAGGATCCGGTCCCGATAGGCCTGCGCGGCCGCGACCGTGGTCACCGGCGGCACGAGGTTCGGCATGATGATGCCCCGGGCGAACTGCGCCGCCGTGTAGGGCAGCACCGCCTTCAGGATCGCGCCGTCGCGCAGGTGGATGTGCCAGTCGTCCGGCCGGCGGATCGTGATCCGCTCGACTGGCTTCGCCTCTTGGCGCTCGGCGGGAAACAGCTCGGCGACGCCCATCGCGATCCCCCTTTAGGCCTGGCCGAAGGCGGAGATGCCGCCATGGGCCGCCGACCACTCAGCCGGCGCGTTGAGGAAGCGCTCGACCTCGTCGAGCGTCTTCGGATCGAAGGTGCCCATCTCCTTGGCCACCGCCAGCACGTCCCACCACGTGGTGAGGTAGTGGAGCTTGATGCCGATCTCCTCCATCAGCGCGACGCTGTCGGGGAAGATGTCGTAGTAGAACAGCACGAAGCAGTGATCGACCTGGGCGCCGGAATCGCGCAGGGCCTTGCAGAAATTGACCTTGCTGCGGCCGTCAGTGGCGAGGTCCTCGACGAGCAGCGTCCGGGCACCCTCGACGATTTCGCCCTCGATCTGGGCGTTTCGGCCGAAGCCTTTGGGCTTCTTCCGGATGTACTGCATCGGCAGCATCATCCGGTCGGCGATCCAGGCTGCGAAGGGGATGCCGGCGGTCTCGCCGCCCGCGATGTGGGTCAGCTTCTCGTAGCCGATCTCGCGCACGATCGTGGCGGTGGCGAAATCCATCAGCGCCGAGCGGAGGCGCGGGAACGAGATGATCTTCCGGCTATCGGTGTAGACCGGGCTCGCCCAGCCCGAAGTGAACTTGAACGGCTCGTCCTTGTAGAAGAGCACCGCCTCGATCTCGAGGAACATCTTGGCCGCCTCGCGGGCGATCACTTTCCGGTCGAGGGGCAGAAAGGGACTGGTCATGCGGCGTGCGCGCTCCGCTTGGGGCGCTCTCCGGGGCCTTGAGAACCGGTCCGGCCGGGGAGCGTGCGTGGGAATAGGGCCTGACCGCCCTCCTCCGCCCTGTCTCCGCCAGCGTCAACCCTGATCGCGGCGCTATCCGCGCTTCAAGCAGGTCTGCCGACCCGCAGATGCGCGAGGTGCCGAATCGCCAGGGCGTAGCCGTGCGTGCCGAACCCCGCCAGCACGGCCGTGGCCGCGAGCGAGATGTAGGAGTGGTGGCGAAACGCCTCGCGCCGGTGGACGTTCGAGATGTGGCACTCGATCACCGGCACCTCGCAGGTGTTCAGCGCGTCGAGGAGCGCCACCGAGGTGTGGGTGTAGGCGCCCGCGTTGATGACGATGCCGGCCGAGCCGACCCGAAATTCGTGGATCGCGTCGATCAGCACGTGCTCGGCGTTGCTCTGGCGGCAATCGACCGCGAGGCCGAGGCCCGCGGCGGTCTCCCGGCACAGGGCCTCGACGTCGGCCAGCGTCTCGCGGCCGTAGATCTCCCGGCTGGCGCTTGCCGAGCAGGTTCAGGTTCGGCCCGTTCAGGACCAGGACGGTGTCGTTCATCGTGTGCCTCGCGGGTCGAGAGGTGCGGCAAGCGCCCGCAAGACACAAGTCCAGGCTGTCATCCGGGCGGAGATGTCCCGCGCACGGACCTGCCGCCCGCGCCGGGCGGTTCAGATCCGGGTTCTGCGGCGCTATCCCAGTCGCGGAAGCCCGATGAGGCAGGGAGGACAGGCGAATGGCAGGATCCCGGAGCGACGCGCCCGTGGTGATCGCGGTGGCGATCACCGGCTCCGTGCCGCGCAAAAAAGACAACTCGGCCGTTCCGGTCACCGTCCCCGAGCAGATCGAGTCGACGCACCAAGCCTTCGAGGCGGGCGCCACGCTCTGCCACATCCACGTGCGCAACGACGACGAGTCGCCCTCCTCCGACCCGGACAAGTTCGCCGCCGTGCAGGAGGGGCTGCGCCGGCACTGCCCGGGGATGATCGTACAGTTCTCGACGGGCGGGCGCGGGCGCGATCCGGCCGCTCGTGGCCTCTCGCTCAAGCACCGGCCCGACATGGCCTCTCTGTCCACCGGCTCGGTGAACTTCCCGACGATCGTCTACGAGAATTCCGCGAGCCTCGTGACCGACCTCGCCGGCCAGATGAAGCAGTACGGTGTCCGGCCCGAAATCGAGATCTTCGACCTCTCGCACCTGCATGGCGCCAGGCGCCTCGTGGACGCGGGCCTGATCGACGCCCGCCCGCACGTGCAGTTCGTCATGGGCGTCCAGAACGCGATGCCGGCCGAGGAGCATCTCCTCGACATCCTGCTCGCCGAGACCCGGCGGATCCTGCCGGAGGCGACCTGGACGGCAGCCGGGATCGGCCGCAACCAGGCGATCGTGATGGATTGGGCTTTGGCGCGCGGCGCCGACGCGATCCGCACGGGCCTTGAGGACAATATCCGAATCGCGAAGGACCGGCTCGCCGCGAGCAACGCCGAGCTCGTCGGCCTCGCCGCCGAGGCGGTGGCGCGCCACGGCCGCCGCGTCGCCACGCCCGCGGAGGCCCGCGCCGCGCTCGGTCTCGCCTGAGCCCACCTTCTCACGGGCGTGGCGGCGTGCTAACGCTCCGCTCGCGCGGGTGTAGCTCAATGGTAGAGCAGCAGCCTTCCAAGCTGAATACCCGGGTTCGATTCCCGGTACCCGCTCCACACTTGCTCCCTTGATAACGGCAGTCGCGGCGGGCGCTTAGGCGTTCATTAGTGGTATCCCCGGCGGCATGCACGACCACCGTATACCATCGGGATACCACCCCGATGGGCGGGATCTGCTCTAGGGCGTCTCTGCAAAGGGGTTCACAGGCTGGGAGGTCAGGCCCATGTGGGCTTGATGCGACGCTTTGAACTGACCGACGCGCAGTGGGAGCAGATCGCCCCGCTGCTGCCTCCGCAGAAGCCGCGCACGGGCCGGCCTGCGGAGGATCACCGGCAAGTCCTCAACGGCATGCTCTGGATCCTGCGCACGGGCGCACCCTGGGAGGATCTACCGGCGCGCTACGGTGCTGTGGGAACGGTGTCGAGCCGGTTCTACCGGTGGCGCAAGGCCGGCGTGTTCGACCGGCTGCTGCAGCGGCTGCAGGCGCAGGCGGACGCGCGGCGACCTCGACTGGGACCTGCACTTCGTGGACGCCACGGTGGTCCGCGCCCACCAGCACGCCGCCGGGGCACGCCGGTCCGGCGCCATCGGGGGTGAGGCGACCGTCGAGGGCATGGGCGAAGCGCTCGGGCGCAGCCAGGGCGGCTTCTCGACCAAGCTGCATCTGCGTGCCGAGGGCGGGGGTAAGCCGATCACGGCGGTGCTGACGGCGGGCGAGCGCCACGAGCAGTTTGCGTTGGATGCTCTCATGGACAAGGGCGTGGTGCCACGCCAAGGGCGAGGCCGCCCGCGCCTGCGTCCCCGCCGGACAGCAGGCGACCGGGGCTACTCCGGTCCGCCGGCCCGTCGCTGCCTCCGACAACGCCGGATCGAGCCTGTGATCCCCACCCGCAAGGATCAGCCCAGCCAGCTCGATTTCGACAAAGCCGCCTACCGCGAGCGCAACAAGGTCGAGCGGTTGATCGGCCGGCTCTCCGCATCGAAGGTGTAGGCGAAGTTGGTGCCCTCGATCGGCTTTTGCTGGATGCCGTCCACCATGTCGGGCGCCCCGATGCCGGCAGCTTCACGCACCGGCGGGAGGACGTCGATGACGTGCACGAATTGCTGGCGAAGTGCGCCCTTGTCCTTGATGCGCGCGGGCCAGGACACCACCATGTTCTGGTTCACGCCGCCGAGTTGCGACGCGTTCTGCTTGAACCATGAGAACGGCGTTTCGAAGGCCCAGGACCAGCCAGCTGACATATGGTTGTAGGTCTGGTCTGTGCCCCACGCGTCGTAGAACTTCATCTGCACGTCCACCGGCATGTCGTTGACGCCGTTGAACCACGCGACCTCGTTGGGCGTGCCCATAGGGCCGCCCCCGGCGCTCGTGCCCTTGTCGCCGTTGATGTAGATGATCAGCGTGTTGTCGAGCTTGCCCAAATCCTCGAAGGCCTGAACGACGCGCCCGATCTCGTGGTCGTTGTAGGCCGCGTAGGCGGCGAAGATGTCGACCCGGCGGATGAAGAGCTTCTTCTCCTCGGCCGTAAGCTGGTCCCATTCCTTCAGCTTGTCCGTCGGCCACGGTGTCATCTTGGCGGTCTGCGGGATGACGCCGAGCCGCTTCTGGTTCTCGAAGATGCGCTCGCGCACCTTGTTCCACCCGTCGTCGAAAAGATGCATCGCGCTGATCTTGTCCACCCACTCCTTGGTCGGATGGTGGGGCGCATGCCTGGCACCCGGCGCGTACTTGATGAAGATCGGCTTGTCCGGCTGGGTCTGGTGCAAGCGCGTCTTGTAGTCGATGGCGTCGTCGGCCATCGCGGTCGTCAGGTTCCAGGTCCCCGGCGGCTTCCCTTCGAATGGATAGATCTACGTCGTGTTGCGGAACAGGTTCGGCTGCCACTGGTTCGCGTCGCCGCCGACGAAGCCGTAGAAATATTCGAACCCCATCCCGGTCGGCCACTGCTCGTACGGGCCGCTTTGGCTGGCCTGGAAGGCCGGCGTGTTGTGGTCCTTGCCAAACCATGCTGTCGCATAGCCGTTGTCGCGCATGATCCGCCCGATCGTCGCTTTATCCCTGGCGATGATGCTGTTGTAGCCCGGGTAGCCGGTGGACTGCTCCGACACCACGTCGAAGCCGGCCGAGTGGTGGTTTCGCCCCGTGATCAGTCCGGCGCGCGTCGGCGAGCACAGCGCGGTGGAGAACATCCGGTTGTAGCGAAGGCCTTCGCTGGCCAGCCGGTCCATCGTTGGCGTCGGGATGAAGCCACCGAAGGTGCTGGGCACCCCGAACCCAGTGTCGTCAGTGATGATCAGGAGAACGTTGGGGGCGCCCTTCGGCGGCACGACGCGTGGGACCCACCAGGGCCTCGACTGCAGCGCTCCCTGCTCGATCACGCCGCCAAACGCAGGGTCGGGCGGCGGGAGTTGGCGACCATCGATTGTGCTGGTCGCGCTGGGCGATCCCGGCGCGTTCTGCGGTTGCTGCGCGGCAGCGCTGAAGGCGCCGAGACAGAGCGTGGAGACTGCGGAAACGAGCGCGATCCGGGCGATGCTCAAGGCGATCTCCGTCGGATCCAAATAGCCGGCGGGTACATGACCCCGGCTCCAGGATGGGCTCCGCGGCGAGGAAGACATACCCGACGAAATCGCGTTCGGAGTGAAGTATAGGGCATCCTCACCGGGGCAGTCCGCAGAAAATCTTCCTCTCTCGGTCCGGCGGTGATTTGATCTTGATCAAGTCACGAGCAAAATTTCGGCCCTCGAAAGGACAACGCTAATTAGCCTCGCTCGCGCTGAGCGCGGCCTCGGTGCGCCGCCGGTCACAGATTGAGCCGGCGGTAAAGAAGATCGCAAGGGTCCACCGCGGAGTGCGGACCAGCGTGCGAGCCGAACGCCTCACGGTATTCACAAACATGAGTAATGGCGTTGTCCACTCGTCTGAGCGGTGTGTATCAGACACCGCTTTGAGTCCGTCTGCTCTAAGGCAGATCAAATGCTCGGCGTGATTTAATCTGGGTTTGGGCATTTCGAAGCCGTCGTGGCGGCGGTACCGGGAGCCTCATAGAAGGTCGTCTACCTCGAATGTCCGGTTCAGGGTTCGCAACCGACTTCGGCGCCCCTGACTCGGCCCTCCGTCTATCGCCGGGAACGTCCGCTTCGGAGCAAGACGCTCGACGGGTCCAACGGCCGGCTTGGGCGCAAAGCTGAATGTCGGCTTGCGGCATGTATGCCAACTTCGGTTTCCGCTTTCGCAGGCGAACGCGAGCTGCTGCATCTCGGCGCGAACGATGAAGTTCAAGCGGCCTCGAATGTGATCAGGGCTCATTGGTACGCACCGTTAGTCGGACCTTGTTAAGATCTTGGGTTCTTCGGACGCAGTCTAAAATCGGTCCAACCTTTCGCCGAGATTTTTCGTCTGAAGCCTGCAATTGAATTGCGCTCGACTTTGATGTGGAGAGGAATTTCATCTTGTATCAGCAATCGATTGCCTGAACTGCTATTGAACAGGGCTCCAGTCTGTGCGAAACAGCGGTGTCCGTACAGGACGATACGGGAGAGCCCAGGCTGGCGCGAGCCGGTTATGGCGTCGAGGAGCGACCGCCCCCGGAAGCTTTGAGGCACAATCTCGTGTCGTTGGACGATCTGGAGTGCGACGCATCCTGCGTTACTGATGAGCCGAGACTGCCGAGATAGCGGCAGTATTGGCTTGCTGGCACCCGCGACAGAGGGGGCGACCGGAATGCTTTGACGGGCATTTCCTCGCCCGTCCGTCGAGGGAGAACAGCATGTTTCCGGACGACGATGAATTCGAGCTCATCGGGCCAGACCGCGGCTGGAACTACGAGCCTTCGCGGGCCGATCTCTTCCAGCAATTCACGTCCCCAGTATACACCACCGACGCGGACGGCTGGCTCACATACTACAACGATGCGGCAGCCGATCTGTGGGGCTACCGCCCGGAACTCGGCAAGACACGCTGGTGCGGCTGCTGGCGTATCTACACGCCTGACGGCGCCCCTCTCCCGCTTGACCAGTGCCCGATGGCCGTAGCCATCAAGGAGGGGCGGCCCGTGCGTGGCGTGCAGGCCGTGTTGGAGCGGCCAGACGGAACGCGCATCCCGTTCACGCCCTATCCAACGCCGCTGCGAGATGTGTCCGGTACTCTGGTTGCCGCATCCAACGTTCTTCTCAAGATTACCAGCCTGGACGGGTCTGTCGCAATCGACCTTCCAGCCGAGCAATCGGCTGAGCCGATGCCGGAGACGAAGATGGCCGGTCTCGGACTCGACGACCTGACACGCTCACTCCAGACCACCTTGGCTGCCTTGGCTGATGTCCCGGATAGAAAACCGTGGGCCTAATATCATTCGAGCCGGCCTGCTCGACCGCGCCCTATGGCGCCTTCTGGCCGAAAGCCGCCGGTCCGCTTAGGGAAGGAGCGCCAAAAAAGCGGACGGCTTCCAATCGACCTAGGCCGTGTCAAAACACATTGATCGTGGTCGCCAGCGTCGTTTGGCAGGATGATGACGGCGCCGCGGTGGGCCGCCTCAGCTCGAATGGCCTGGATGAGCCAGGTTGCGCCGAACAGGCGGATCATCCGTTTCACGTTGTAGGCGAGGATCGCGAGGCTCATCTCGGTTCTCACGCCTTTCAGGCCCTTCGTCAGGAAGGGCGTGCTGCCCATCCAGGCTTTCAGCGTGCCAAAGACGTGCTCGACCGTGGCGCGCCGGACCGCCATGGCGTCGGGCATGGCGTCGAGCGGCCTCTGCATGGCCTCCAGCACCGCCTCGTGCTTCCAGCGCTTGAAGCGTTTGAACTTTTCGGTCGTACAGCGCACCCGCATCGCGCAGCCATGACAGGCGTCCAGGTTGCGGTAGTGGTCGATGTCACCGCGTCGATCGGAGCGCGCGTTAGACTTCGTCAGCACAGCGCCGGCGGGACAGACGTAGTGATCGGCCGCGGCGTCGTAGACGAAGTCGGCGCGCACAAAGAGCCCCTTCTTGGCTCGACCCGACGTGTCGGCCCGCGGCATGGCCGGCAGGATGCCCGTGCCTTCGCAGGCCAGAACCTCGTCGCCGCTGTCGTAGCCGCGATCGGCCAGGACCACAATCTCCCCCGCGTCGGTGGCCTGCTTGGCCCGATCGCCCATCGGCACGAGTTGGGTGCGGTCGCGGCCCTCGTTGACGACCTCATGGGCGACGACGAGATGATGCTCGGGGTCGACGGCAATCTGTACGTTGTAGCCGACGATGCCGGTGCCTCGCCCGCTCGTCGCCATCGAGCGGGCGTCCGGATCGGTCAGCGATCCCTGTCCGTCGTCCGCGGTCTCGACCTGCACCTGCATCTCGCGCAAGAAGGCCATCTACCGGCGTAGGGCGGCGATCTTCTCGCCGATGCGCTGCGTGCGTGCCTCGGGTACGTCGCTGCCCTCCCTATCCGCCCGGTCGAGCGCCGCGAGGTAGCGGGCGATGCTGGCCTCCACCTGTTCCAGGCGCTTGGCGACCTTGGCCACGGTGTAGTTGCGGTCCCGGTTGTTGACCGCCTTGAACTTCGACCCGTCCAAGGCGACGGTCGCCCCGGCGAAGAGCTGCAGATCCCGGCACAGCATCACGAACTGCCGACAGGCCGCCTGGATCGCAGGCCCGTTGTCACGCCTGAAGTTGGCGATCGTCTTGTGATCGGGAGCCAACCGGCCGGTCAGCCACATTACCTCGATGTTGCGCTGTGCCTCACGCTCAAGTCGCCGGCTCGACGGCACGCGGTTGAGATAGCCATAGAGGTAGAGCTTCAGAAGCGTGGCCGGATCATAGGCAGGCCGTCCCGTCGCCGCGGGCTCAAAGCGGATGAAGCCGAGGGTGCCCAGATCGAGTTCGTCGATGAAGACCTCGATCACCCGAACCGGATTGTCGGCGGTGACGTAGTCGTCCAGCGAACTGGGCAACAACCAGGACTGCCGACGGTCCTGTCCTTCGACGAACCGGCCCATGCTGGCCTCCGCAGATGAGGCGGCAAGTCCATCTCAGAAGGGACTTTTGACACAGCCTCGACCCGAATCGGGCACTCAGAAGCTCATGGGCGTTTCCCCGAAGCGACATCGGTATGATGCCCTTCGAAGGCTGGCTTTCCGTTGATGGCCATCATTGCTGTGACTGACGTAGCCAGACATTGACGCCCCCATAGCTTTGGTCCGGCGTGCGTGCGAGTTTTCCAGTTTTGTGGAGTTGACCCGGTTTGTGGTCCACGGCCTATGCAAGTTCTCGGGCTGTGACAGCTTGGTTGGCGAAGGCTCGGGGCGTCAAGCCGCCCAGGGCCGTATGGGGTCGATCGTTGTTATAGTGGCACCTCCAGTCCTCGATGCGCTCGCGGGCATCGGCCAGCGACAGGAACCACCAAGCGTTCAAGCACTCTGCCCGTAGGCGGCCGTTGAACGACTCGATGTAGGCGTTGTCGGTCGGCTTGCCCGGTCGTGAGAAGTCGATCTCGACCCCGTTCAGGTAGGCCCACTGGTCGAGCATGCGCCCGGCAAACTCCGGTCCATTGTCGACCCGCAGGCTCTTTGGACGACCGCGGAGCTTCACCAGTGCGTCCAGGGCCTCGGTCACTTGGAAGGCGCGGAAGTTTGCTCTCGATGTGAGCGAGTTCGCCTCTCGCGTATGGCAATCGACCACCGTCAGGATACGGAACGGACGTCCGTCGAACAGGCGATCAGACATGAAGTCCATGGCCCAGATCTCGTCGGGTCCACCGATGGCCGGCCGGCCTTGCCGGTAGCGCCAGGCCCGTTTGCGCTTGGGCAGCTTGGGCCGGATCGACAGTCCCTCGTCACGGTAGATCCGGTAGGTGCGCTTGTGGTTCACCTCCCAGCCTTCCCGCCGCAACAGGATGTGCAGCCTTCGGTAGCCGTAGCGCACCCGTGCGGTAGCGAGTTCCCTCAGCCGCATTCGCAGCGCCACCTGCGGGTCGGTGCGCTTCCTGCAACGCTGGGACGAGTGGCCGAAACCAGTGGCTTGGCAGACCCGATGCTCGCTGATGCCGTAGACCACCTGCAGGTGACCGGCGACCTCGCGGCGAGCCTCACCACTTTCGCTTGAGCACATCCTGCAGCATGGAGCGGTCCGGCGTCAGGTCTGCGACCAGCCGCTTGAGCTTGCTGTTCTCGTCCTCCAGCTGCTTCAGCCGCCGGATCTCCGGCACGCCCATGCCGACGAACGGCTTCTTCCAGCGGTAGAACGTCGGCTCGGACACACCCATCTTCCGGCAGACCTTGTCCACCGTCGCGCCGTTCTCCGCCTGCCGCAGGGCAAAGGCGATCTGTTCGTTCGTGAAGCGTTTGCGAGGCATGGCATCCACCCTCCTTCAAGGTTCAGGATGCCCGAAAAACTTGCGCTCACGCCGGACCAGTTTGCTGCGTGAGGGTCAAAGCCGTCCAGGGCTGAAGCCATCCGCCAGCTTCTCACCGAGCATCTGAAGGCGAAAGGCTATCTGAAGCGAACAGACACCTTTTGGCGGTCTAGCAGCGCTCCGCGGCCTCGGCCTCTAGATGCTTCTTAGCTCTGCTGAGCACAGAGCAGGGATCGTGGCCTCTGGCTTTTGAAAGCAGCAAGAGGTCTGTGATGAGGTCCACAACATCACAGGCCGGCACACCGCCAATCCATCGCCGGGCGGCACCTTCAGCATGGATGTAGGCATCGAGCGCGGCTTGAGCGAACTCGACCCGTTCAGGTTTTCTAGCCATGGGCGTTCTCCTCGCCGCCTGGCTTTTTGGACGTCTAAGCCAATACGGCTGTGTTCACGGCACTCTGAGGGCAACCCCTATTGAGCTTCGTAGGTTCGCGACCGAAACCTGCCAGGGGTGACAACTAAAGCACTTCATCATCCGGCCACTTTGAAGGCGTTCCCCGCCTCGTGAAAGAGGTGCTGAAGGCGGGGACCGGGTGACGGAAAGAAATGCTGGCGCCGAATATTCCCATAACGTGGTTTGTTTGTACGGTCTGAGTGAGCTGCACGATAGACGGCGAAACCTAAAAAGTGTATTCCTAACTTTATATGGATCCGAGTCATTCAGGCCTTATTTTTTTAGAAAATAAAGAGCTGCTATGCGCGACAACAGGCATGATGCTAGGCGCATCAAGCAGTATTAGAGTTTGATGCACACGCCTGAACTCAAATCATCGCCTCCGAAGTTCGCCCGCTTCAGAGACAGTGATCGGCTATTGTTGCTAGTTATATCAACCGCTTTATTGACAGAGATCTTATTCCATCTTTGGAGCCTTTCATTGCCTCGATTAATTGAAATATTGCCTTGACGCCCTCGACCTCGCCCTCGCGACTATCGTGACGGGATGCGCTACGCCCTCGCAAGCAAAAGAAAGCCCGCTGCGGCGGGGTGCCGAGCGGGCTAAGGTTGATCCACCTTGGAGGGCGAAAGGCGCAGATCGTAGCTGAGTTCGATCAACTGTTGCCTCACATGCATGTGAGGCCGACATCGTCGCCGTCTGTACCGTCTGCCCGCTACGCAATCGCGCTCTGCGCGTTCTCCAGGGCCAGCCCGCGCATCCGGCCGAAGGTACCCTACACAGTCGCCGACTGCGCGTAGGCTCGACACGGCCGTCCCAAGAGCTATCCTATAGGAATGCGCGACGGCCTAGGTGAATTGAAGGCGCGCGCTGTTGGCTGGCCGGACCCGGCGGCCGAGATCGCTGATCCTTACTAGGAGAGATCCCATGGCTTCGGAAAACAAGCGCGGCAATCGCGAGGCGAAGAAGCCAAAAGCCCCTAAGGTAAAGACGAACGCATCGGCGCCGTCGACCAAGGGTATGGTGACTGCCAAGCCCTCCTCAAGTCCGAAGAAGTAGCGGCATCAAATTGTATGGCCGGATGGAGCATCTTGTCCTTCCGAGCCTTCGCCTGCCCGCCACGACATAGAATCGGAAGGCAGTCTGGATTCCGTAAATAAATCAGTGTTATCGGCCCGCACCGATGCGTGCCTTCTCAACGGTAGCCAAGGCGGCGGCTTGGGCTTTTGCTTCGCTCGGGTAGCTGCGGTCGGAATGCTGGAGGGGCTTGCCGTGCATGCGGGTCGCACAATCATAGGCTTCGCGAACTTCTTTGGGAGGAAGGACTTCCAGCGGGTAGGGGTGGATGTCGGTCTCGGTGTCGCTCATGGCAGAGTCATGCCGGGCGTCCAGCACGGACTTATAGTGCCGCGCCGCCTCGGTGATGCCCGGTACGGTCCTGAGGAACTGCCGGCTGCCGTTGGCGAGCACAGAGCGCTGCTTCGGAGAACGAGTAGTGGCAGATTGAGCTTGAACCGACATTCGGCGGCTTGATTGACGCTTATTCCATATACTGTAAAGCATTATCGTTGTCCGTTTTTATAAATCATAGTTCGCATTAGTTTGTGAAATTTTGAAGAATACATCCAAGTTTGATGCTGTGCTTGGCGATGATTGCAAATTAAAGCACGTCAATTGCGTGCGAAAAGCGGGGGTCAATGCGGCTGCCCTCCCGATGACTGCTTGAATAACTTCAGGTTTGCCGCAAAGTTATTTTATTGCGCGGCATTCAATTTGGTCCGCCGTAATATTCGTGGTCCGGCATTAAACTATGTAATTTCCACCCGCGTGCTCATTCCCTTCACTCGGGCGGCCGGGATTATGTATGCAATCTCGCGAGGTCACCCGGCGTCAGTACACGATCTCGCCCATGCTGACGGAGCGGTCATGAGCAGGGATGAAACGCCGGTCTGGATGAAACGGCGAATTGAGCGTCGAATGGCGAAGGGCTGTAGCGATGTCCGATCCATCCGCATCTTTCTGAAGAACTTTCACCGACACCAAACGTCGAAGCCGGAAGAAGAGCTGCCTGCCAACGTCATCCCGTTCCCCGGAGTGATAACTCTCCGAATGTTGGAACTTGCGACTGAATAGGCAGAACCGACCAAGTGCTGGACTGGGTCCCTCAGGGTGGACACGGTTAGGCGGCGGTTTTTACCGGTGCTGGGCGTGTTGCTCCTCGAACTGCACGGGGCTCAGGTAACCGAGTGCGGAGTGTAGGCGGCGAGCATTGTAGACCTCTTTGATGAAGCGTGGCAGCTCGGTCGCAACATCGGCGAAGGTCTCGAACGCCATGGGGTACACGCCTTCGACCTTGAGCGTCTTCATGAAGCTCTCAGCCTTGACGTTATCGTAGGGATTGCCGTGCCGGCCCATCGAGCCGACAAGCCCATGCTCGGCCAAGACCTTCCGATAGGCCTCCGCCGCGTACTGACCCCCGCGGTCCGTGTGGTGCGTCGGTCCTGGCGCTGGACGACGTTCGATCGCCGCGCGCAGGGCCGCGACTGTCAGGCGGACGTCGATGGAACGGCTGAGCGCGTAGCCGACCACCCGCCGCGACCAGGCATCCAGGATGATCGCGACGTAGACGAAGCCGCCCGTCACCGCAACGTAGGTCAGGTCCGCGACCCAGAGCTGATTGGGGCCAGTCGGCACGATGTCCTTGGCAAGGTTCGGGAAGATCGGGCCGCCGTGATCGCTGTCGGTGGTGGTGACGTAGCGGCGTCGGACGCGCGGTTGCAGGTCGTGCTCACGCATGAGGCGACGGACCTTCTTGTGGTTCACCACCGGTCCCTGCTGGCGCAGCGCCGCCTGGACGCGTCGCCAGCCGTACGCCTCGAACGTGTCGCAGATCGCAGCCATAGCCTCGACGAGAGCGGTGTCGTCTGCAGCCTGCTTCGGAGCATCGTAGAAGGTGGAGCGTGCAAGGCCCATCGGCCGGCATCCCGCTGCGACGGAGAGACCGTCGGGCCGGTGATCACGGACGTAGGCCCGCTTCTCGGTAGCGGCGTGCTTCGCAGTGCCCCCTTTAAAAACTTAAGCTCAAGCGCTTGTCGGCCGACAAGCTGTTCGAGCGCAGCGATGCGTGCCTCATAGGCCTGGATCGTGTCGGCTGCCGCCGCATCGTCGTCGAGCGCGCCAGCCTCGTACTTCTGCACCCAGACGCGCACGAGGTTGCGCGAGAGGTTATGGCGTTTGGCCAAGCCGTGCAGCGTCTCGCCCGACGGGTACTCCTGTAGGCACTGACGCTTGAACGCGATGCTGTGGGAACGGTGTCGGGCCATGGTCTTCATCCTCCGAAGACCCAGCGATCCGGTCAATCAGTCCCGGCCGAACCGTCCACCCCCAGGGGCCCACTCAAGGCTTGGCCGAGCCCGCCGAAGTGGGCGTCGAACTTCACGGTGCCGTCAACCAGAGCTTTCGCGGCTCATCGTGAGCAGCGCTGGTAGCCGACCCCGATCGTATCCTGATCATTGTAGTAGCGCTTGAGAGCCCCGGCCGCAGGCGCCATGAGAATCCTGACCTCGTTACCAGCCACGGCATTCATGCAGTCAAGGAGGAGAAGCTGGCGATCCCCGACTGGCCGGACTGACTTGATTTGGCATGATGCCATCGGGGTTCTCAGACGCCTGCCAGAAATTATGAAGGCGGGCGCAAAGATATCGACCGGTTTCTTAAACGCCGTCGCCTTTCCGTCGGAGGCATAGACATCCGCACAGCCGCGTCCATCCAAGACCCAGGTACCCTGATATTCTGCCAAGCCGGCCTGAACCGCCCATGCGTCGGGCGTTCCGGCCAAGATGGCAAGGCCTAGCCCGAGCACAGTGGCTCCCGTGGCACGCGCGGTTCTCACCGAGACCATCTCCGGTGGCAAATCAGCCGCTTTGACCGTCACACCCGGCTTGCTCGCCCGAGATGATGAGCGTGGGTTCTCCGGTGAGTTCTGGGCATTCGGGAGACAAACTGCGTC
This sequence comes from Methylobacterium phyllosphaerae, assembly GCA_050632685.1. Taxonomy (GTDB): domain Bacteria; phylum Pseudomonadota; class Alphaproteobacteria; order Rhizobiales; family Beijerinckiaceae; genus Methylobacterium; species Methylobacterium phyllosphaerae_A. Next base: position 1,677,441 of record JBOEFT010000001.1, on the reverse strand, counting down.
CGGTGGCTGATTCCCGCGCCGCCACGCACTCGGCGTCATGGCCGCCCAGCGTCGGAAAGCATGTGTGAAGCCGGCGGGTTCGGAGAAATTCAGGACCGTTGAAATCTGCGTCACGCTCATGCTGGTGTCAGCCAAGAGTTGCCGTGCCACTTGGAACTGTGCCTCGTCGGCGAGTTTCGTGAACGTCGTTCCCTGGGCTTTCAGGCGGCGGCTCAAGGTGCGTCGCGTGACCAGCCGCATGCGCGCCATGCGCTCTGCATGGCAGCGCTGCCGGGTTACCTGGGTCCGAAGGTATTGGCGAAGCTCATCGGTGAAACTGGACGCCTGCTTAACCTCAAGCTGGCTAACGTGGTCTTCTGCGCTCTGGCGGACAGTGAGGTCTGCACCGGCAATGCGCTGCTCGAGAAGCTCGGCCGGGAACACCAAGGCAGCCGCCTCTTGATCAAACCGGACGGGCGCTTTGAAGAACTGGTCATAGACGGTTGTGTCGCGCGGCTGATAGCGCGGAAGCAGGACTCTCCTCCGGAGCCCAACTAGACCCACACAGCGTCCGAAGCACGTTGGTCATCGTGGCGAGCGCTCTCTCTGAATGGATGGCAGCGCTCCCAGCTTCTGGACCATAGGGGGCGTAGCTCAGGACAGTGATGTCGCTGTCGATGCCAAGTCCGACCACCGCGCCCCAGTTCTGCGTACCACAGTGCGCTTCGAGAGCCCGTAAGGCGTCGCCGACGGTGTCCGAGTGGCGCATTAGCAAGCCCAACCATCCCAGCGAAGCCAGGGTGGCGCGCTGGCCGACGAGCAGCCCGAGATGAGGACAGCTTCGTCCGCTCGGCTCCGAGGGCGATCAGGCGGCCGAGGGTGACATAGGGGACGAGCTTGCCGCCATCGAAGACGCTGGGATCGAGCCCTAGATCAGCGAGGAGGTCGTGAGGATCGGCACCAAGTTCGACAAGGGCAGTGTAAATCGCCTCGCCCAACCCCAGGACGGCTCAAGGCAACAGCAAACGGCTTCCCGTTGGCGCTGGGATCTTGGTCTCTCGCTGTCCAACCTGATTGTCCAAGCGAGCCTGCCGACACAGAAGACGACATGGGCCTTCCTGTTCGATCGCCGAACTGGCGCAACCGGCGCAGTATACTGAGGTCAAGCCGGATCACTTGATCAAACGGGACACCGCCAAGGCGCGAGTGGGCGAGCTGGGCACTTCAGGGCCGCTCAGATCTGCCGGCAAGCAGATCATCCAAAGGCCCGCTTAGAGGCGTGAGCGGCCCCCGTGGCTGTGTCCGCTTCGATTCATCCGGCGTCTGAACGTGGACAGGCCGAAACCCAATCCACCCAGCCGTTAGGAAGCACTCGCCGAAGGGGTGGGAGTTCACCGAAAGCAGACGGTCCGGTTCGGAGAAGATCAACTCGAAAAGCCGACCAGCACCAGGCCGCAGATGCGAACGGGCAATCGCCCGCGCGCATCGCGCCGTCCTGGCCGCCGACCTCGACCCGAGCTACCTTTACATTCGGCAGCGCGACACACTACCCCGCGCAGGCACGAGGAAAAGACCTTGACCGGGGTAGGCCGGAGGTTTGGACAGGGTCGCCGAGGCGGCGCTTGAACGCGTCAGCCGGGCACAGCCCTCCGCTGGTTCCGACCGATGACCTTGCGCAGGATCCGGGAGACTTGGTCAGCCGAGTAGGGCTTGTGGAGCAGCTCGAAGCCGTTGGCGCTCTCCTGCGCCAGGACGTGGCTGTAGCCGGAGGCCAGGACCACAGGCAGGTCCGGCAGTCGCCGCTTCAACACCTTGGCCAGCTCGATCCCGCCCATGCCCGGCATGACCACATCGGAGAACACGACGTCGAAGGCGGCCCCGTCCCAGCCGATCCGGTCGAGCGCCTCCTCGGCGTTCGTCGCCCAGACCGTCTCGTATCCCAGATCCTCCAGGATCTGCGTGGCGAAGCGTCCGACCTCAACGTTGTCCTCGACAACCAGTACCCGCTGCCCGCGCCTCCGGGATCGGTCTCCGCGACCTCGCCCTCAAACGCGGCGACGGGTCCTTGGAGCTGGACCTGCGGAAGGTAGAGCGTGAAGGTGGTTCCCCTGCCCAGTACGCTCTCGACCTCCACGTCCCCGCCCGATTGCTTCGCGAAGCCGAAGACTTGGCTGAGGCCGAGGCCGGTACCCTTCCCGACCTCCTTGGTCGTGAAGAACGGCTCAAATACACGGTGGATCAGGTCGGGCGGGATGCCGCATCCGGTGTCGCGGAGCGAAACCGCCGCGAAGGGACCCGGCGCAACCGGCATGGCCCCGTATCGGCGGCAACGGCGCGCCGCATTCGAGCACGCAGCGTGAGGGTGCCCCCCGCCTCCATCGCGTCGCGGGCATTCACCGCCATGTTCACCAGCGCCGTCTCGAACTGGCTGAGGTCCGCCTTGATGTAGCAAGGCTTTGCCGGGAGCAGGGTGAGGACCTCGATGCGGGCACCCGTTATCGTCTCAAACAACTCGGCCACGGCATGCAACCGCGCTCCAACGTCGAGTGTCTCGGGTCGCAGCGTCTGCCGCCGCGCGAAGGCGAGGAGCTGACTAGTCAGCTTGGCGGCGCGGTCCACCGTCTCCGACACGGCATTGAGGTAGCGGCTCTTGCGTTCTTCCGGCAGCTCCGGACGGCGCAGGAAATCGACCGACGAGCGGATGATGGTGAGCAGGTTGTTGAAGTCGTGCGCGACGCCGCCGGTGAGTTGGCCGACCGCCTCCAGCTTCTGCGATTGCCGCAGCACCGCCTCTGTCTCGATAAGCTTGGAGGTGCGCTCCTCGACGCGCTGCTCAAGGGTCGCGTTCAAGGCTTCGAGCTTCGTGACAGCTCGGACGCGCTCGATATGCGCCCAGGAACGCTCCGTCACCTCGGTGATCAGCGCGAGCGCGTCGTCCGACCAGACGCGAGGAACACGGTCATGAATGGCCATCAGCGCGGTCAGGCGACCATCCTTGACGAGCGGCATGCAGATCGTGGCCGCGATGCCGATGGCCTGGAAGGTGGCGGCCTCCGCGGGTCCCAGCTCCGCGAGGTTGTCGTTGATGACTAAGGGGCGGCCGGCGCCGAGGTCCCGGACGGCTCGCTTGCCGAACGTCGCGAGGCTGTAATGGCCAACGATGCTCGGGGAGCCTTCGGCAGCCCAATCGCCACGGATGGTGAAGCCGTCCTCGTCCGGATCCATGTCCGCGTAGGCGCAGTTGGAGAGACTGAGATGCTCGGCGACCATGCGGGTGGTCGTGGCGAGGATCTCGTCCGCATCGGTGCTCTTCGCGGTCTGCCTGCCGAGTCGATCGAGGAACTGGAGGCGGGCCTCGTTGGCGCGCAGGGCCCTTTCGGCTTGGATGCGCCCGGTCGTCTCGGTGCAGGCGCAGAACATGCCGGCGACCCTGTCCTGCTCATCGCGGACGGGAGAGTAGGAAAAGGTGAACCAGGTCTGCTCGTCGTAGCCGCGCCGGTTCATGGTCAGAGGCAAGTCGTCGGACCATGTCGGCTCGCCGGCGATCGCCCGGTCGATGAGCGGCGAGATGTCCGTCCAGATCTCCGCCCAGATGTCCTGGAAGCGACCGCCCAGCGCCGCTGGGTGCTTGTCGCCTAGGATCTCGGAGTAGGCGTCGTTGTAAAGGAAGCCGAGTTCGGACCCGAAGGCCACGAACATCGGGAAGCGCGAGCCGAGCAGCAAGCTCACGGTCGAGCGCAGGCAGGCAGGCCATGCCTCGGGGGCGCCGAGCGGCGAGCCGGACCAGTCGTGGTTCCGCATCGCGGCGCCCATCCGTCCTCCTCCGCCGAGGAACGACGGTGCCGGGATCACAACAGCCTCAGGGATGGGATGAGCGGAACGAACAACTGGAGTACCGATCCCGCTGCTGTGGCCAGGCAGTCCCGAACCGGGGATGAGTCCGGTCTTGAGAAGACATCCCGCGGACCCGTCGCCGTCGCAAGTCGAACGAAGCTTCGCAGTATAGATGAAGGAATTAAAGTTTCACAAAACATCATAGATCAGCGTTTGCGGTGCTCACGCGGCCCGATGGCCGCGTCGTTGTATACCGGAGCGGGGAACGGGCGAGTTGCGAAGTGCCGCTCGTCCGGCATGACGACATCGGTAGAACGCGTGTTCAGCCATCGGTCTAGGGTGTGAACCGAACCAAGCCATTGCATGGTTTAGCAGTTTGTGATTCCAGGCGGCCGTTTGCGGCCTGGAGGTGACGATGGCGAACCTGTTCTGGCTCTCGGACGAGCAGTGGGCGTTGATTGAGCCGTGCATGCCCAAGGACCAGCCCGGCCCCGAGCGGAAGGACGACCGGCACATCATCTCAGGCATCCTGCACGTTCTCACGTCGGGATGTCGCTGGCGCGACTGCCCGGCCGCGTATGGCCCGCGCACCACGGTCTACAACCGCTTCAATCGCTGGTCGCGGCGCGGCTTCTGGAAGGCGATGCTGGCTGCCCTGGCCAAGGCCGGGTGGGCCGGCGATGCGGCGGCTCTCGACAGCAGCTATGTCCGGGCTCACCGGTCTGCCCATGGCGGGAAAAGGGGCGAGGGCGCAGGCCATCGGCCCGTCGCGCGCTGGTCAAACGACCAAGATCCACGCACTCACCGATGTCCTCGGCCGGCCCGGCGTCCTCCTGCTGACGCCCGGCAACGCCAGCGACGTGACGACGGCCCCAGCGGTGCTGGCCGAGGCGCCCGGCCGGATCCGCCGCCTGAGTGCCGACAAGGGCTACGACGCCGATTGGCTGCGCACCGACCTGCGCAGGAACGGCATCACGCCCGTCATCCCGGGCAAACGCGGCCGCAAACGCCGGATCCGCCATGACAGGTCCCGCTATCGGGAGCGCTGGCGCATCGAGGCGATGTTCAACCGCCTCAAAGACTTCCGTCGCATCGCCACGCGCTGCGACAAGCTCGCCCGCAACTACGCCTCAGCCCTCGCTCTGGCCGCCGTCCTCGCCTGCTGGTGCTGATCGAGTCCAGACTTTAATCGGCTCCGATCGGGCCTTCGTGCGACCGCCGCGACACTTGGGTCGTGTCGCCGGGGACGCGCCTCGATGCAGACGCCGCGGTAAACGAACCTGAATCAAAATACGAATACCCCTTAAAGCGGAAGCGGTCGTTGATCGCACCCCTGGCAAAGCCTCAGTTTTGCGATGGCATAGCGTACCTCGTTAACACGCAGGATTAACGGTCTCGAGCTGCCGACCATCGTTGGAACGTTTGTTGGCAGATCTGCAAACTCGATTCTGATCTAAGCTGACGTCCGCTTCGGAGATGCCGACGAAAAACGCCGAATGTCGGATTTGGGCGCCAAGCCGAATGTCCGGTCCTGCGCGCCGGTGATCCGACGTGACGTAGCCTGACCGAATGCGGAGCGGCCGCTTCGAAGACGATCGGCTGGAAAAGCGGAAGGCCTCGTAACGACCGAGGCTGTGTCAAAAGTCCCTTCTGAGATGGACTTGCCGCCTCATCTGCGGAGGCCAGCATGGGCCGGTTCGTCGAAGGACAGGACCGTCGGCGGTCCTGGTTGTTGCCCAGTTCGCTGGACGACTACGTCACCGCCGACAATCCGGTTCGGGTGATCGAGGTCTTCATCGACGAACTCGATCTGGGCACCCTCGGCTTCATCCGCTTTGAGCCCGCGGCGACGGGACGGCCTGCCTATGATCCGGCCACGCTTCTGAAGCTCTACCTCTATGGCTATCTCAACCGCGTGCCGTCGAGCCGGCGACTTGAGCGTGAGGCACAGCGCAACATCGAGGTAATGTGGCTGACCGGCCGGTTGGCTCCCGATCACAAGACGATCGCCAACTTCAGGCGTGACAACGGGCCTGCGATCCAGGCGGCCTGTCGGCAGTTCGTGATGCTGTGCCGGGATCTGCAGCTCTTCGCCGGGGCGACCGTCGCCTTGGACGGGTCGAAGTTCAAGGCGGTCAACAACCGGGACCGCAACTACACCGTGGCCAAGGTCGCCAAGCGCCTGGAACAGGTGGAGGCCAGCATCGCCCGCTACCTCGCGGCGCTCGACCGGGCGGATAGGGAGGGCAGCGACGTACCCGAGGCACGCACGCAGCGCATCGGCGAGAAGATCGCCGCCCTACGCCGGTAGATGGCCTTCTTGCGCGAGATGCAGGTGCAGGTCGAGACCGCGGACGACGGACAGGGATCGCTGACCGATCCGGACGCCCGCTCGATGGCGACGAGCGGGCGAGGCACCGGCATCGTCGGCTACAACGTACAGATTGCCGTCGACCCCGAGCATCATCTCGTCGTCGCCCATGAGGTCGTCAACGAGGGCCGCGACCGCACCCAACTCGTGCCGATGGGCGATCGGGCCAAGCAGGCCACCGACGCGGGGGAGATTGTGGTCCTGGCCGATCGCGGCTACGACAGCGGCGACGAGGTTCTGGCCTGCGAAGGCACGGGCATCCTGCCGGCCATGCCGCGGGCCGACACGTCGGGTCGAGCCAAGAAGGGGCTCTTTGTGCGCGCCGACTTCGTCTACGACGCCGCGGCCGATCACTACGTCTGTCCCGCCGGCGCTGTGCTGACGAAGTCTAACGCGCGCTCCGATCGACGCGGTGACATCGACCACTACCGCAACCTGGACGCCTGTCATGGCTGCGCGATGCGGGTGCGCTGTACGACCGAAAAGTTCAAACGCTTCAAGCGCTGGAAGCACGAGGCGGTGCTGGAGGCCATGCAGAGGCCGCTCGACGCCATGCCCGACGCCATGGCGGTCCGGCGCGCCACGGTCGAGCACGTCTTTGGCACGCTGAAAGCCTGGATGGGCAGCACGCCCTTCCTGACGAAGGGCCTGAAAGGCGTGAGAACCGAGATGAGCCTCGCGATCCTCGCCTACAACGTGAAACGGATGATCCGCCTGTTCGGCGCAACCTGGCTCATCCAGGCCATTCGAGCTGAGGCGGCCCACCGCGGCGCCGTCATCATCCTGCCAAACGACGCTGGCGACCACGATCAATGTGTTTTGACACGGCCTCGACCCAGCTCAGTCGTTCAGGCGCGGTGTTGCGGCTTCCAAAAGCGGACGTATGTTTGCCACTACTATGGTAGCGATCCGCCCACCTCCTTCTCTCCCGTGACGGACGGTCGGGCTCGACGGCGGACATCCAAAAGTTGATCCTATCGATAGCCTATCTCAATTTGAGCGAGATTGAGCTGAAATTTACTCCGAATATGACGTATTCAAAGAGTTATAAAACTACGTCAATAATAATCTCCAAATTCTGAAAAATTGCCTATCATGGTTTATATTAAAGTAATAAAATACATATTACAATTATACAACTTAATACCGCCATGTCGAGAATTTAGTCGTATAAACTCGACAATCGGTCCGCGCGCAATTTTGCCCTGCCGAAGGAGCGCAAGCACCGCGTGAAGGAAGGCGTACGCCCGGAACGCAACGGCACGCGCCGGCCAGCGGGTGAAAGCCGGCAATCTCTCGGCTGCCGGCCGGAAGAGGGGCGACCTGAGGGCGGACAAAGTGCTCGGCACGGACTAGCCGCCCGAGCAAGAAGCTAGAGGCAACGGCCGGCTCGGCCTTAGTTTCGGGCGTATCCGGGACGATACTGACGTCATCACCGACCAGACGAACCTGACCGGGACCCGTGTCCGACAACGTATTTCCATTCGTGCGTGCGGAAGGCGCCGACCGAGATCCCGCGCTTGAGAACGCCAGACTTCGGGAATTGCTGCGGCAGGCCGGCATCCCGTTCGACGCCTCGGAGACGCCGGTCGATACCGGCTTCATGGCTGGCGGCGGCGAGATGGGCGCGCTCATGCGGTCCATGGACTGGTCGCAGACGACCTTCGGGCCGGTGGAGGCCTGGAGCCAAGCCCTGCGCTCGGCGGTCAGCATCTGCCTGACCACACGCTTCCCCGTCGTGCTCTACTACGGGCCCGCGCGGGCGCTGATCTACAACGACGCGTGGCGGCCGGTCGTGGGCGACAAGCATCCCTGGTCGTTCGGCCGCCCCGGCACCGAGGTCTGGGCCGAGATCTGGGACATCATCGGTCCGATGTTCGACACCGTCTTCGAGACGGGCGAGGCGACGTGGTCCGACGACCAGCTTCTGCCGCTGAACCGCTTCGGCTACGTCGAGGAGTGCTACTTCTACTACTCGTACAGCCCGATCCGTGGCGACCACGGCCGCGTCGAGGGTATCTTCACGGCGGTCGCCGAGACGACGCTTCGGGTGCTGGCCGACCGCCGCACGCGGCTCCTGCGCGACCTCGCCGCCCGGTCCATCGAGGCGAAGACGACCGAGGAGGCTTACGCCGTCGCCGCCGAGGTGTTGGCGGCCGATCCGCACGACGTGCCCTTCGCCCTGCTCTACACGTTCGACGCGGATGATCAGGGCATGACCCTGGCCGGACAGGTCGGCATGCCGGACGCGATGCCCCGCCTCGCCCTAACGGGCGACTGCGATGACGATCCATGGTCGCTACGTGACATAGCCGCCACCGGCACGCCAGTTCTGCTGGAGGGGCTCAACGCCCGGATGCCCGGCTTACCGGGGGGACCTTGGCCGGAGCCGGTCACCCAGGCGCGGGTCATGCCCATCACAGCCGGGACGGGCGGTCGCACCAGCAGCATCGCGGTCATCGGCATCAGCCCGCGCATGCGCTTCGACGAGCGGTACCAAGCCTTCTGCGAGCAGGTGGCCTCCAACCTCAGCGCCGCCGTCACCAACGCGCTCGCCTACCAGGAGGAGCGAGCCCGCGCGGAGCGGCTGGCCGAACTCGACCGGGCCAAGACCGCGTTCTTCTCCAACGTCAGCCACGAGTTCCGCACGCCCCTGACGTTGATGCTCAGCCCGCTCGAGGAAATCCTCGCCAAGCCGCCGGCCGGGGTGCTGCCCGACAACCGCGCCCTGGCGACCGTCGCCCATCGCAATGGGTTGCGCTTGCTGCGGCTGGTCAACGGGCTGCTCGACTTCTCGCGGGTCGAGGCCGGCCGGACCCGGGCCGCCTATCGGCTCACGGACCTGCCTCGGTTTACGGCCGACCTCGCCGGCAACTTCCGCTCGCTTTGCGAGCAGGCCAATCTGACGCTGACCGTCGATTGCCCCCCGCGCGACACCCTCGTGCCGCTCGACACCGAGATGTGGGAGAAGGTGGTCCTGAACCTCCTCTCCAACGCCTTCAAGTTCACGCTGGAAGGCGGCATCACTGTGCGGGTGGAGCGGGACGGTGACTGCGCCGTGCTGACGGTCAAAGACACCGGCACCGGCATCCCGGCCGAGCAGTTGCCGCGGCTGTTCGACCGGTTCCACCGGGTCGAAGGAGCGCAGGGGCGCACCTTCGAGGGTACGGGGATCGGCCTCGCGCTGGTGCAGGAGATGGTCCGGCTGCACCGGGGCACCATCCACGTCGAGAGCGTGCCCGGCGCCGGCAGCACCTTCCGAGTCTCGCTGCCCCTCGCGCAGGAGGGCGTCAGCATGGCGGGTGAAGGCTCCGCGCCGAGCCTGACCGCCGCGCGGGTCGAGGCCTTCGTCGCCGAGGCCCGCCGCTGGATCGACGGCGGCGCGGGCGCAGACGACCTGATCCTCGACGCCGAGCCTCTCCCCGCGCCGCCTCGTCCACGGGCCGTGTCCTGCTGGCCGACGATAACGCCGACATGCGCGAGCACGTCGCTCGCGCTGCTCGTTGCCCAGGGGTACGAGGTTCAGGCGGTGCCCAACGGTGAGGCGGCGCTGGCGGCTGCCCGCCAACGGCGGCCAGACCTGCTTCTCACCGACGTGATGATGCCCCGCCTCGACGGCTTCGGCCTGCTCGCCGCCGTGCGCGGCGACCCGGCCCTGAGCGACCTGCCCGTCATCATGCTCTCGGCCAGGGCCGGCGACGAGGCCAAGGTCGAGGGGCTCGATGCCGGTGCCGACGATTACCTGACGAAGCCGTTCTCGGCCCGGGAGCTGATCGCGCGGGTAGGCGCGAACCTGCAACTGGCCCGCGTGCGGCGCGAGGCGGCGGAGGCCCTGCGGCGGGTCAACGAGGATCTGGAGCGGGAGGTCGCCGCTCGCACGGCCGAGCGCGACCGGATCTGGCAGGTCAGCCACGACATGCTCGGCGTCGCCGACGCCGACGGCGTCTGGCTGGCGGTCAACCCGGCCTGGACCCTGACGCTGGGTTGGGAGACGCGTGACATTGTCGGGCGTACCTCAGAGTGGCTGGAGCACCCCCAGGACCGGGAGAAGACCCGGGCCGAGGTGCGACTTCTCGCCGGGGGCGCGACCACCCTGGCCTTCGAGAACCGCTTCCGAACCCGGGACGACAGCTACCGGACGCTGTCGTGGACGGCGGTCCCCGCGGACGGGCACCTCTACTGCGTCGCTCGCGACGTCACGGAGAAGCGAGCCCAGGCAGTCAGCCTCGCGCAGGCGGAGGAGGCGCTGCGGCAGTCCCAGAAGATGGAGGCGGTCGGACAGCTGACCGGTGGGGTGGCGCACGACTTCAACAACCTCCTGACCATCATCCGTTCGTCGGTGGACTTTCTGCGTCGACCGGACCTGCCGGATGAGCGGCGCGCCCGCTACATGGACGCGGTGTCCGACACGGTCGACCGGGCCGCCAAGCTCACCGGCCAGCTTCTGGCCTTCGCCCGGCGACAGACGCTGAAGCCCGAGACTTTCGATGTCGGAGCCAGGCTCCAGGCCGTGGCCGAGATGGTCGACACCGTCACCGGCGCCCGCATCCGGGTCGTGGCCGAGGTGCCTGGAGTGCCCCTGCTTCATCTGCGCCGACGCCAGCCAATTCGAGACGGCGCTGGTCAACATGGCCATCAACGCCCGCGACGCGATGGAGGGCGAAGGTACGCTGACCCTGCGCCTCGCCTGCGACCAAGCGATGCCGGCGATCCGCGGTCACAGCCCCTCCAACAAGGCGTTCGCGGCCGTCAGCGTCACCGACACGGGCACTGGCATAGAGCCCGAGACGCTGGCGCGCATCTTCGAGCCGTTCTTCACCACGAAAGAGGTCGGCAAGGGCACGGGCCTCGGGCTTTCGCAGGTCATTGGCTTTGCCAAGCAGTCCGGCGGAGACGTCGATGTGACCAGCGTCGTTGGCCGAGGCTCCACCTTCATCCTGTACCTGCCGCAGGTGGACCCTATCGCCGAACCCGGGCCTGGAGGACGCTGGCGAGTTCGCCTGGGGCGATGGGCGGCGCGTGCTCGTGGTCGAGGACAACGTCGAGGTCGGTCGCTTCGCCACGCAGGTCTTGGAGGACTTGGGCTACGAGACCGTTCTCGCCGCCAACGCGGAAGAAGCCCTGGACCGGCTCGGTGGCGACGGCAGCGGCTTCGACGCGGTGTTCTCGGACGTGGTCATGCCGGGAATGGGCGGCGTCGCCCTCGCCAAGGATTTGCGTCGTCGCCTGCCCGACCTGCCCGTGGTCCTGGCCTCGGGCTACAGCCATGTCCTCGCCCAGGAGGGTGCCCACGGCTTCGAGCTCGTGCACAAGCCCTATTCCGCCGAGCAGATCTCCCGAGTCCTCAACAAGGTCATCCGCGGGGGACGTCGCAGACCGGCCCCGAACCTGTAGGCGACGGCGCACCCGTCACCGTGCCGGCCTCGGTCAGGAGGCGGGCGCGGATCACGCGTTTGCGCCGCGTCCGGAGGTTCCCGAGACCATCAGAGGAACACGGTAGAAGGGTTCAGGCGGTCGAGGCTTGCTCGCCCGGCGACGGTTCGGCACCGGCGGCGCCGGGTTCCGGGCCGCCCGAGGTCGCGGGCACGGCGAGGAGAGGGACCGCGACGAGCGAGCCGATCATGCCGAGGAGTGCAAGCCTCTCGGGGCTGCCGGTCCCGGAGCCGAGGAAGGCCGAAAGCTCGATGCGGGAGGGCCTCCCGCCCGATGGACCGTTGGGCTCATGGAGGACGAACACGTCCGTCGGCCCGTCGCCGCGGCAGAGGAACCAGCAGTCGTCGTTCGACGCGGCGTAAATCAGCTTCCGCGCGGCTGTCATGGGCTCGATGCCTTTTGGGGCGCCTGGAGTTCAGGACGCGTTGTTCGGACCAGGCGGCTGTAGGTGCTGGCGGCTCCGTCGGCGGGTCCGCCTTGGGCAGTGCCGGATCCGGCGGCGGATCGCCGAGGAGCGGCAGCGGGTCGTCTCCCGGGCGTGGCGTGTCCGATTGAATGGCGTGATTCCCGTGAAGCGGGCGTCGGACGACAACGCGCGCTGTCCCCGGCGGATGCGCCCTCGGCCGGCGCTTTCCACCGCGTGCATTCCCCTCAGCCGAACGTCAGCGCCAATCTCATCCGCAGGACCTCGCGCAGGGCTCGGCTGAAGTCGGCGACGGAGTATGGCTTGCTCAGGAACGGGAGCCGTCGGTCCCCTTGGAAGCGAGGACGTGGCTGTACCCGGCGGTCAGTACGACAGGCAGATAGGGCCATCGCCGCCGGATCTCCCGGGCGGGACCGCCCCGTTCATGCCGGGCATCCTCACGTCGGAAAAGACAATCTCGAACCGTTGGCCGGACGCTTCGATCTCGGCCCGAGCCGCCTGCGCCTCCTTTAGGCGACCGCCTGGAAATCGGCCAGCGACGCCTCGACGACGCAGACCACGCCCCCCGGGCGGTAGTCGAGGACGAGGCTGGCGTTGACCTGGGCCGTCAACCCACGCTCGATCAGGCGAGACCCGAACCCCTTTCGCGATGGTGGCACGACCGGCGGGCCGCCCCACTCGGTCCAGGCGATACGAAGGCGCGGCGCCTCCTCAGACCCGACCAGCGAGGCCGTCACCGCCACCTTGCCGCCGGGCACCGACAGCGCGCCGTAATTGACCGCGTTTGTGGTCAGCTCGTGTAGGGTCAGGGCCAGGGACAGCGCCGCCTTGCCGCCGATCTCGACCTCCGGCCCCTCGAACGTGACGCGCCGCCCGGCCGATTCCTGAACGCCGACGCCCTCCCGGACCACCGCCGCCAGTGAGGCGCTCTCGGCGGCGCCGCCGAGGAGCACGTCATGCGCCTTGCCGAGCGCGACCAGCCGGCTGCCCAGGACCTCGCGCGCCGCGTCCATGTCGGTGGCGCCGCGCAGCGTCGAGGCGGCGATGGCCTGGACCATCGCCAGCAGATTCTTCATGCGATGCGAGAGTTCCTGGTTGAGCAGGTCCTGCCGTTCCTCGGCTCGGCGGCGGGTGTCGATGTCGGCCACGGCCACGACTGCGCCGACGACCGCGCCGGCCTCGTCGCGCATCGGCGCACCTGCGATCTCGATCCAGAGCCGAGTGCCGTCGCCGCGCTGGTACTCGCAGCGCATCTCGGCGTGCTCGACCCCATCCCGGATGAGGCGGCTGAGCGGGTACTCCTCCGGAGCTACACGGCGGCCGTCCCCGTGGAAGGCGACCCATTCGCCGTAGCTGTCGGCGTCAGGCGAGGGCATCACCGGATGGCGGAAGATCTCCTCCAGCCGCCGGTTGCCGGCGACGATGCGGCCAGAGGGAGCCTCCGCGAACAGGATGCCGACCGGCACCGTGTCCAGCACGGCGCGCAGCGTCGCCTCGCTGGCTTGCAGGGCCTGGCGCGCTCGCCTCTGGTCGGTGAGGTCGCGCGTAACGGTGCCGTAGCCGAGCTTGCGCCCGTTGGCATCGCGCACGGGGAAGAGGTTGTACAGAACCGGGACCGCCGCCCCGGTGACCACGTGGCGGAAGTTCAACTCGCCTTCCCAGAAGCCGTCCCGCTCGACCGCCGGCAGCACCTCGTCGAGGACGCGCGCACGCTCCTCCGGCACGAAGTAGTCCACGATGGGCATGGCCCGGGCCGCGGCGAGGTCGGGTAGGCCGATGAGTCGCCGGCCCGCCTCGTTGACGAAATCGACGCTCCCGTCGGGGGCCGCGAGGCCGATGAAATCCTGGCTTTGCTCGACCAGGGCGGCGAGCCGGCGCGTCTCGGCATCGGCCCGGCGCTGGTCACCGACATCGACCAGCACAGTCACTGCAGCCTGGATCGCGCCCTCGGCGTCGCGCACGGGACCGCTCGACACCTCCAGGAACCGAACGTCGCCCGTCCCTGGGTTGCGGTAGCGCATCTCTTCGCCGCGCACCGTCTCGCCCTTCCGCAAGGCGCGCAGGGTCGGGTAGTCTTCAGGCACGTACCGTCGACCGTCCGGGTGCAGGGCGCCGTACGAGACGTAGCGGGCGTCGCCCTCCGTCCCGATCCCGTGGCCGAGGATCTCTTCGGCCTTGGCGTTCAGCGCGGACGGCATGCCGTCCTCGGCTCCGGCGATGGAGATGCCGACCGGGGCCTGACGGAAGATCGCCTCCAGCAGGCCGCGCTCAAGCCCGCGTTGGCGCTCGCTGGTGCGCAGCGCGTCCTCGGACCGCTTTCGTGCGGTCAGGTCGAGCATGGCGCCGATCATGCGGCAGGCCCGGCCCCCGGCATCGCGCATGACGTGGCCGCGGTCGAGCACATGCGCGTAGGAGCCGTCCGCACGGCGGAAGCGGTACTCGTCCGTCCAGGTCGTGCCGACGCCGTCGATGACGGCGTGGATCGCGGCGTCGACGCGTGCGCGGTCGTCGGGATGGACCTGCGCGATCAACCAATCGCCGGTCGGCTCGACCGTCTCCGGTGCGTGGCCGTAGGCCTCGGTGAGGGCCTCGTTCCAAAGGACGTGGTTGGTAGCGAGGTTCCAATCCCAGATCGCATCGTTCGTGGCGCGGGCCGCCAGCCGGTAGCGGTCCTGACTCTCCTGCAACCGGGCGGCAGCCTCCTTCCGCTCCGTCCGGTCGCGCAGGATCTTCACGAAGCCGATGGCCGCTCCGGCCTCGTCGCGCAGCACCATCATCTCGCCGTTGGCCCAGAAGCGCTGGCCGTTGCGGCGCAGGTGCCAGCGCTCGTCGACGCCGGTACCCGTCTCCAGGGCGGACTGAATCTCCATGTCCGGAATGCCGTCGCTCCGGTCCTCGGGCGTAAAGAACAGCGTCGACGGTCTCGCCGCACATCTCCTCGCGGCGCCATCCGAGGATGCGGGTCGCGCCCGCGTTCCAGTCCGTGATCCGGCCGTCGAGGTCGAGCAGGATGATGGCGTAGTCCTGCGCGCTGTCGAACACGGCACGGCGCCGATACTCGGTCTGCGCGGCCGTCTGCGTGGCGACGAGTTCGCCCGCCTCGGCGAGAGCGGAGGCGGCGGAGCCGGCGAAAATGCCCAGGACCTGCAGGTCCCTTTCGGCGAAGGCGTCGGGACGGCTCGACTGCAGTTTCAGAATTCCGACGACGACGCCCCCCTGCGCACCGGCACCATCAGGCAGGAGCGCAGCCGCAGCTCTTCGGCGAGGTCACGCTCGACCCGGTGGTCGCGCAGGACGTCGGCGACGAGGAGCAGGATGTCGTCCCTGTAGCAGGCGCCCGCCAGGCTTCCCCGGATCGGGAGGCGCAGGCCGTGATGCGGCACGAGTCCATCCGTGACAGCGCGGAAGACGAGATCGTCGCCATCGCGGACCGCGACCGTGCCGGCCTCGGCGGCGGGCACGGCGCGCATCGCGCCCGCGAGCACGGCCCGGAAGCTCGCGTCGAGGTCACCGCCCGCCGCCGCGACCCCGGCGAGGGTCACGGCGACCGCCTCGCCCTGGCGCCCGGCACGGTCGCGGTCCGACAGCGACCGGCGCAGCAAGAGCTGATCCATGACCTGCCGGGCGAGCGCCTCGAGATCCTCGACCTGCTCGGGGAGAGGCCCCTAGGGCGCGGGACGTGGTCGATCACGCACAGGCTGCCGAGCACTTGGCTCTCCGGCGTGCGCAGCGGCGCGCCGGCGTAGAAGCGCAGGTGCGGCTCGCCCGTCACCAGCGGGTTGGCGCGGGTGCGCGGGTCGCGCGTCAGGTCCGGGATCTGCAGGACACCCGGTTCGGTCAGGACGAACTTGCATACAGAGCGGTCGAGGTCGGTCTCGCAGGGCGGGAAGCCGGCGCGCGCCTTGAACCACTGGCGGTCGCGGTCGACCAGGCTGACCAGCGCCACGGGCGCGCTGCAGAGCCGCCGTGCGAGATGGACGATGTCGTCGAAGCCGCGCTCGGGCGGCGTGTCGAGGATGTCCAACGCGCGGAGCGCGGCCAGCCGCGCGTCCTCCTCGATCCGGGCGGACCGCATGACTCGGATCACGGGCTTTCGTCCTTCACGAGCCCCGATGGCGGCCTCAGTTTCTCCGGCTCGCCGACGTCGACGGCCACGATCCGCCCGCTCGGAGCGTAGATCGCCCCCATCACCTCCTTGAAATGCCGCCGCACCGCCGCGTGGCATTCGCACGAGCCGATCTCGGCGCGCGCCCAGTCCGGCAGCGTGATGCGCCCGTGGCCGATAGCGATCAGTCCGTCGCGCTGCATGCGCCCGAGCACCTCGGTCAGGTAGGCGCGGCGCACCCCGAGCATGTCGGCGAGGAGTTCGTGGGTGACCGGCAGTTCGGCCGTGCCGATCCGGTCCTGCAGGGTCAGGAGCCAGCGCAGGCAGCGCCGTTCGATGGTGTGGGCGGCGTTGCAGGCGACCGACTGCAGCACCTGCGCGAGCAGGCAGTCGGCGTAGCGCACGAACAGGTCGCGGATGCCCTTCGAGGCCTGCTTGGCCTCGGACAGGCGCGCCGCGTCGATCCGGATGACCGGGCCGCCGACCTGGACGACCGCCTGCCCGAACGCCGGCAGGTAGCCGTGGCTGACGACGCCCCCCATGGCGCCCTCGCGCCCCACCGTGGCGGTCTCGACAGACTTCCCGTCCATGAGCGGCACCACCAACGTGACGACGCAACGGTGAGAGGGAAAGGTGACATGGCTGACGTCGTCGCCGGCGCGGAACAGCACATCGCCGCGTTGGACCTCGCGCCGCTCGGCGTGCGGCGCGAGCAGGTTGCGGTCGTCGGCATCGAGGGCTTCGAGCAGCAGGTTGCCGTCGATGGTGGACGATGGGCGGATGTTCACGGGGTTGGTCGCGGCGCTGGCGGTCGGGTTGCCCAGTAGCGGACTTCTCGGCGCAAAGATGTCCGATACCTGACAACTCACGGCGATGTGGACGGGCGAACACGGCTTTTTCAGAGAGCCATTGGCGTGAAAGACCCATGCGAGCGGGAAGGATCATGCAGCCGGGAAGGGTCCCAGGAGGGAGCCACGGAAGCCGTAGGGAACCGGCGAGGCACGAGCAAATTGGCTTTCTAAGCCAATGCCACGGTCGAGGCGGGAGAAACGCGATGTCGTCGGATACCGAGAAGCACCGCGCGCTGCTGAGCGCCCTCAGGAACGCACAGGGCAAAGGAGACGGCTCCTTCGAACAGGCCGTGACCGATGCCTTCGAGCATGTCTTCGAACACCTCGGCCGCCTGAACGATCACGTGTCCCTCGGCGGCCCCGAAGGTGGCGACCCCCGCCTGAAGCCCGGCAGATCCCCGACCCTTCGATAGGCTGTGACCGACAAGGACCACGAGGCGAAAGGGACCGCATGATCACGCTCTACACCTGGTCGACCCCGAACGGGCGCAAGATCCCGATCATGCTGGAGGAATGCGGCCTGCCGTACACGGTGGTGCCGGTGAACATCGGCAAGGACGAGCAGTTCGCGCCCGATTTCCTGAAGGTCTCGCCCAACAACAAGATCCCCGCCATCGTCGACGACGAGGCTGAGGGCGGCCCGTTGTCCGTGTTCGAAAGCGGCGCGATCCTCACATACCTCGCCGAGAAGACCGGGCGCTTCCTCGCCCCGTCCGGCCCTGCCCGATACAAGGCGCTGGAGTGGCTGCACTGGCAGATCGGAGGCCTCGGCCCGATGCTGGGGCAGCTCGGCTTCTTCGCTGTGCGCTCCGACGAGAAGGCGCCACTGGCGATCAAGAGGTTCACCGATGAGGCCGACCGCCTGCTGCACGTGATGAACAAGCGCCTCGGAGAGGGACCGTACCTTGCGGGTGCAGACTACACCATCGCCGACATCGCCTGCTACGCCTGGACCCTGGCGACCACGTCGTTCCTCAAGGATCCGCTCAAGGACACGCTCGACGGCGTCCCGAACGTGCATTCGTGGCTAGCGCGAGTCGGCGAGCGGCCGGCCGTGAAGCACGGCATGGAGATCCCGAAGATCTGAGGTGTCGGACTCCGCGACGACCTGCGCACGCTTTCAGCGTGTGTTCCGACCACTCGGCTCGGAGGCGCAGGGCGGAGTTCTCTCGAGTTCGGAAACGCCCGCCGGTCACCGTGTTGGCTCGGCCATGGACCTCACTATGAGCAGAGACGCCCCCGAGCTTGGCGACCTGCCGCCGGCAGACGAGGGGACTGGCCTGCCGATGCCGCGGCCCGGGACGTATGCCGCCACTCCATCTGACGTCCTCGCCCGCCAATACGGCATCGCGTCCGCAGCTCTGGCCGCGGGTTGCGGTCGCTCTGATCCGACGTGACTTCACGTCCGAGGCATAGCGGCTCACTCCTGTCGCCGTGGTCCTGCGATACCTCTGTCAGTGGCACTTGCGCAGCCATTCCGGCGTGATGATGTGGCGCGACCGCCCGGCTGCCCTGACGGTCTGGTACAGCGCGCCTCGATGCAAGTCCGGCTCACAAACGCGCGGACACCGGGTCAGCGCGTCACAGGCGCGCCGGCGCTCGGGAAGAACAGCTGTTCGCCGCCGACCTTGTATCCCGCGATCGCCTGCTGCCCCTCCGGGGAGACAAGCCAGTCGATGAAGGCCTGTCCCTCTTTCGCCTTCACGCCGGGGTACCTGTCGGGATCCACCAGCATCGCGCCGTAGGGATTGAACAGGCTCCGATCCCCCTGAACCAGGATGACCAGGTCGGCGCGATTCTTGAACGCGAGCCACGTCCCCCGGTCGGCGAGGATGTAGGCGCCGAGGGCCGAGGCTGTGTTGAGCGCGGGGCCCATGCCCTGGCCGACATCCCGGTACCAGGGGCCGCGCACGGCCGCGAGATCGACGCCCGCCTCCTTCCAGCTGCGCAGCTCGGCACTGTGGGTGCCCGAGCGGTCCCCGCGCGACACGAACGCCGCCTTGCTGGCCGCGAGCTTGGCGAAGGCCTCGCGCACGCCCAGGCCGCGCACGCCGGCCGGATCGGAGGCCGGGCCGATCAGCACGAAATCGTTGTACATCACGTCGTACCGCTTCTTCGCGAAGCCCTCAGCGAGGAACTTGTCCTCGGCCGGACGATCGTGGACCAGGACCACGTCGGCATCGCCGCGGCGCGCTGCGTCGAGCGCCTGACCCGTGCCCAGAGCGACGACCTTCACCTCGATCCCGGACGTCTCCCGGAAGAGCGGGAGGATGTGTTTGAACAGGCCGGACTGCTCGGTCGAGGTCGTCGAGGCGACGACGATCGAGGTCGGTTCGGCGTCGGCCGACGGCAGGAGGCCGGCCGCGCTCAGGAGCGCGGCCAATCCCAGGATCAGGAGGCGGCGACGAAAGGGGTCCACGGCAACTCCCCAGCGAGGTAGGCCCGCGCCTCGGACGTGCGGGGCGAGAACAGGATCTGGCGGGACGGACCATGCTCGACGGCGCGGCCCGAGGCCAGCACGATCACCGTGTCGGCGAGGCGCGCCACCTGCCCGAGATTGTGTGAGACGAGCACGACCGTGGTGCCCGTCCGCGCCATCGCGGACACCAGTCCCTCGACAATCTCGGTCGAGGCTGGGTCGAGGTTCGCGGTCGGCTCGTCGAGGAGAAGCAAACCGGGTCCGACCGCCCAGGCTCGGGCCAGCGCCAGCCGCTGCTGCTCGCCGCCGGAGAGCCGCGTTGCGGGATCGCGGGCGCGCTCGGAGAGGCGGACGCGGGCGAGCGCTTCCTCGACCCGCGCGGCGCGCTCAGGACGGGGCAGGTTTCCGAGAGCCAGTGCGACGTTTGCGGCCGCGGTCGCGCGGATCAGCGCCGGCCGCTGAAACACGAAGGCCCGCCGGTGCGGGCCGACCCGTACCGTTCCGCCGTCGGGTCGCAGGAGCCCGTCGATGACCCTGAGGGTCACGCTCTTGCCCGCTCCGTTCGGGCCGATGACGGCCGTGACGCTGGCCGGTGCGACCTCCAGGCAGAGATGGTCGAGCACCGGTCGCCCGTCGAGGGCCAGCGTCACGTCTTCGAGGCGGATGGCCGGCGCCGCGCTCATCCGTACACCCGCGCGGCGTGCCGGCGGAGCAGGGCCACGGCGACGTTCACCGCCAGAACGAGGCCGATCAGCACGAGGCCGAGCGCCAGGGCGAGGCTGAGATCGCCCTTCTGGGTCTCCAGCGAGATCGCCGTCGTCATCGTGCGGGTATACCCGTCGATGTTGCCGCCGACGACGAGGACCGCGCCGATCTCCGAGATCGCCCGGCCGAACGCGGCGAGCGCCGCGGTCACGAGGGAGAAACGCACGTCGTAGATCATCGCCCCGGCCTGACGCGGCGCGGAGAGCCCGAGGGAGCGCAACTGCTCCCCGAGATGCACCCTTGCGTCGGCGACGACCTGCTGCGTCAGGGCGGCGACGACCGGGGTCGCGAGCGTCGCCTGCGCGGCGATCATCGCGCCGGGGGTGAACAGCAGGCCGAGCGGTCCGAGCGGACCGGAGCGGGAGAGGACGAGGTAGAGCGCGAGGCCGACGAGCACCGGCGGCAGCCCCATGAAGGCGTTGAGTACGCCGACCGCCGCGCCGCGTCCGGGAAAGCGGGCGACAGCCAGCAATGCACCCAGGGGTATGCCGAGCACGAGACCGATACCCACGGCGGTGAGGCTGACACGCAGCGACAGCCACGCGATCGCCAACACGTCCCGATCCAGACTGAACAGGCGGGACAGGATGTCCTGGAGCGTCTGCATCATGCGCCCGGGGCGGTCCTCAAGAATGGGACGCGGCGGATGGCGAGATCGGCCGACGAGTCCGACCTCAGGATGCGGGTTCGGCGGAATTTACCTGTCATGCCTACCAGGGAAGCGCGTGCGGATAGGCGATGAGCATATCGCCCGGGGTGACCGTTGTCGTGGCGTCGGGACGTTCGACGAGGCCATCCCTCCCCGTCAGGGATGTGCGCACGGCTCCGTTCGCGGATGACCATGCTCGCCATGGGGCCATCGTCGGTGCCGCACTCCAGGCTGGGCCGTATGTGAACTCGCCGACGCGGCTACTTCCGGTACGCGAACACGGCCGACGCCGGGTCGACCTCCGCGCCGGCCCTTGATCATGGACCCCGGATGGCGCATCGCCGCCACGATGATCCGAAATGCGTCCTCGGCGCTGATCCCGCTTCGGGAAGCGGCGAACCTGCTCAGCGGCGCGGCTGCTCCCGTCGCCCCCGCGACCGTTCCGCTCGCAGAAGCGCTCGGACGCGTCGCCGCGGGAGCGGTCGTCGCGCTCGCCGCCGTGCCCGCGGGCCTGACGGCGATGCGAGACGGCTTCGCGGTCGAGGCCGCTGCGGCGGGCGGCGCGTCGGCCTACGCGCCGATCTTCCTGGTGCGACCACCCCCATGGGTCGAGGCGGGACAGCCGCTGCCGTCCGGCACCGATGCCGTCCTGCCCCCGGAGGGATTCGCGGACGGCATGGTCGTCGCGGACATCGCCCCGCGGGAAGGCGTGCGCGGAGTGGGCGACGACATCGCCGGCAACGAGAGGCTGATCGAGGCCGGCACCCGGATCGAACCGCTTCACCTGCTCGTCCTGGAGGCGATCGGCCTGACGGCGCTCGACGTCCGTCAGCCTTTCTTGCGCGTCGTCACCGCGGGGGCGTCCAGCCGCGATACCGTGTCGCCCCTGCTCTCGCGTCTGATCGCGCGAGCAGGCGTGGCGACCGAGGCCGTTCGCGCCCAGGGCGTCCGGGACATCGCCGAGGCGATCCGCGGCGGTACGGCGGACGCGGTGCTGGTGGTCGGGGGCAGCGGTTTCGGCCGCTCGGACCAAAGCGCGGCGGCCCTCGCCCTCGCCGGAGAAGTCCGCGCGCACGGCATCGCGATGCGGCCCGGGGAGACCACCGCCGTCGGCTCCGTGGCCGGAAGGCCGGTTCTTCTGGTGCCCGGGCATCCCGAGGCGGCACTCGCCGCGTACCTGGCCCTCGGCCAGCCGCTCATCGCGCGGCTCGCCGGCGCGCAGGAGCCCTTGCCTAGGCGGCACGTCCTTCTACGGAAGATCGTCTCGTCGATCGGTCTGTCCGAGGTCGTCTTCGTCCGAAGCGGGGCGGACGGCGTCGAACCACTCGGCGGAGCCGGCCTTCCGCTCGGTCGGTTGGTGCAGGCGGACGGCATCGTCGTGGTCGAGCCGGAAAGCGAAGGCTTCCGGGCCGGCGAGGAGGTAGAGGTTTGGGCCCTGTGAGCACCGGCGCAGACCGTGACGAGGTAGCGGGTTTCGCCGCGCGTCTCGCCGCGGCCTCGAGCCAGGAGCAGTTTCTCAGGGTGTTGAGCCGGGACGACGCGCTCGCGAAATTCCGGGCGGCGGTCCCGCACACGCGCCTGCCTTCCGAGACGGTGCCCTTAGACGAAGCGCTCGGGCGCGTGCTCGCCCGCGACGTCGCCTCACCGATGGACGTTCCGCCCTTCGACCGTTCCCTGGTCGACGGCGTCGCCCTGCGCGCGACCGACACAGAGGGAGCCGGGCCGGCGAGCCCGCGGCGTCTCACGCTGAATCGCGAGATCCTCGCCTGCGGCGTCGCGCCGACAATCGTGGTCCAGCCGGGAACGGCGACGCCGATCTCCACCGGCGGCATGATCCCCCGCGGGGCCGACGCCGTGGTGATGGTCGAGCACTCGGAGTTCGATGCCCGGAGCCTCGCCGTCGATGTCCTGACCGCGGTTCGGCCGGCGCAGTTCGTGGGCTATGCCGGCGCCGACATGGCCCGCGGCGAGACGGTTCTGCGCATGGGAGCGCGGATCACCGCCCGCGAGATCGGCATGCTGGCAGCGTGCGGCCTGGCGGCCGTCGACGTCACCAGACGCCCGCGCGTCGCGGTCCTGTCCACGGGGGACGAGCTGGTCGCACCGGGCGAGCCCCTGGCCGAAGGCGCGATCTACGACTCGAACGGCGCGATCATCGCGGCCGCGGTGACCGAGAACGGCGGGGAACCGGTCCGGCTCGGGATCGTGCGCGACGAGGCTGCCGTCCTCGAGGCGGCCCTCCGGTCCGCCCTGCGGGACAGCGACCTCGTCGTGCTCTCGGGAGGCACGTCCAAAGGCGCAGGCGACGTCTCGCACCGGGTGCTGTCCCGCCTCGGCGAGCCGGGAATCCTGTTCCACGGCGTGGCCCTGAAGCCCGGGAAACCACTCTGCGTGGGGTTGGCGCAGGGAAAGCCGGTCATCGTCCTGCCGGGCTTCCCCACCTCCGCGATGTTCACCTTCCACGACTTCGTCGTTCCTCTCGTGCGGGCGCTTGCCGGGTTGCCGCCGCGGGAGGACGAGACGATCGCGGCGCGCGTGTCCCAGCGGGTGCCCTCCGAACTCGGTCGCACCGAGTTCGTGATGACCTCCCTCGCCCACGGTCCCGAGGGGGCGATCGCCCTGCCGCTGCCGAAGGGCTCGGGTTCGGTCACCGCCTTCTCGCAGGCGGACGGGTTCTTCGCGGTTCCGGCCGCGCGCGCGGGCGTCGAGGCGGGAGAGGGCGTCGCCGTGTTCCGCCTGGGCGCCGGCGTACGCGCGCCCGACCTGACGATCGTCGGCAGCCATTGCATCGGTCTGGACCGGGTGGTCGGCCTGCTCGCCGAGCGAGGCTACCGCGCCCGCACCATCTGGGTGGGGTCAGCCGGCGGCCTCGCCGCCCTGCGGCGCGGCGAATGCGATGTCGCCGCCATGCACCTCTTCGATCCCGAGACGGGCCGGTACAATGCCCCGTTCCTAGCCGAAGGGATGTCCCTCGCGCCCGGTTGGCGCCGCCTCCAGGGCGTCGTGTTCCGCCGCGACGACGCCCGGTTCGAAGGTCGGGAGGCCGCGGACGCAGTCGCCGCCGCGCTCGCCGACCCCGACGCCGTGATGGTCAACCGCAATGCGGGATCGGGCACGCGCCTGCTCGTCGACGGGCTGCTGAACGGTGCCCGGCCGGCGGGGTTCTGGAACCAGCCGCGCTCGCATAACGCCGTCGCCGCGGCGGTCTCGCAAGGCAGGGCGGACTGGGGCGTGGCCATCGCAAGCGTCGCGGATGCGTACGGGCTCGGCTTCCGTCCGCTGACGGAAGAGGCTTACGACCTCGCGTATTGCGAGCACGCCAGGGGGATGCCGGCTCTTGCGGCCTTCCTGAGACTGCTGGGCGAGCCCGAGACGGCCGCGGCGCTGCGCGCTCTGGGCTTCTCGCCCGCCGCAGAGACCTCGTGACGCGCGCACGGTTGGCCGGCCTCGTTGCGAGCGGCGTGTCCCCGACCCGCGACGCGGTGAATCTATCCCGATGGAACGAAACGGACGATCCTGCCACCCGCCGGGATGATCGATGGGGCCGTTTCGCGTAGGGACGCCTGCGAGGCGCTGGGGCCTCCAGCGAAGCGGCGGTGTACGTTGGGCGAGGACACGAGCATCAGTTTGCGGATCGAGCTCGGCTCGGACACCCTGCTGGGACCGGGCAAGGCCGCTCTCCTGAGCGGCATCCGCGACACCGGCTCCATCGCCGCCGCGGGGCGCCGGATGGGCATGAGCTACAAGCGAGCCTGGTACCTCATCGATACGTTGAACAAGGCGTTCCAGGAGCCCCTCGTCTCCGCGAGCAAGGGCGGCCGCAGGGGCGGCGGCGCGATCCTAACGCGCACGGGCGACACCATCCTCGACAGTTACCTGCGCATGGAGCGGCTCGCCTCGGAGGCCGTGGCGGGCGAACTCGACCTTCTCGCTTCGCTGATGAAGCCCGATTCCTAGGATCGACGTCGCCGCGCGGAGCCGCGCATCCGTCGGGAGCAGTCTATCGAGATTGGGCGTCGGCCCAGTAGCCGCCGGCGGGCCGACCGCTCCCGGTCCTGGCCGCCGAATCCTCCCGATATCCGCCGTCGAGGTCCGGCGGCACGCCTCAGCGCGCCGCCGGAGGTCTCGCCGTCTACTCGGCGGCCATGGGGGTGGCGTGGACGGCGGAGGCCCGGGCCGCGCAGAACTTGAACTCCGGGATCTTGCCCATCGGGTCGAGCGCCGGGTTCGTCAGCAGGTTGGCCGCGGCCTCGGCGTAGCAGAACGGCATGAAGATCATGCCGGCCGGCACGTCGCGGTCGGAGCGCACCTTCAGGTGGACGGCGCCGCGGCGCGTCTCCAGCTTCATCGTATCGCCGGGCTCCAGTCCGAGCCGGTAGAGCTCCTTCGGGGCCAGGAAGGCGACCGCTTCGGGCTCCAGCGCGTCGAGGACGCCGGCGCGCCGGGTCATCGATCCGGTGTGCCAGTGCTCGAGCACGCGGCCGGTCGACAGGACCATCGGGTAATCCTCGTCCGGCAGCTCGTCCGGGGGCACGATGGCGGCCGGGACGATCTTGGCGCGCCCGCTCTCCGTGGGGAATCCGGCGTAGAAGATGATCTCGTTGCCGGGTTGGTCCGGCGCGTCGACCGGGTAGGTCACGGCGCCCTCGCGCTCCAGGCGCTCCCAGGTGATGTTGTTGAACGACGGCATCACCATGGCCATCTCGCGGAAGATGTCGGCCGGGCCGCCGTAGTTCCAGGGCAGGCCAAGGCGCTTCCCCAGTTCCTGGATGATCCACCAATCCTGCCGCGCGTCGCCCGGCGGCGACACCACCGGCTGCGCCATCTGCACGCGACGGTCGGTGTTGGTGAAGGTGCCGGCCTTCTCGGCGAAGGCGGAGGCCGGCAGCACCACGTCAGCGTGGAACGCGGTCTCTGTCAGGAACAGGTCCTGCACGACGAGGTGGTCGAGCATCGCCAGGGCGTGCCGGGCGTGGTTCAGGTCGGGGTCGGACATCGCCGGGTTCTCGCCCTCGACGAACATGCCCTTGATCTCGCCGGCGTGGATCGCGCGCATGATTTCGACGACGGTGAGGCCCTTCTGCGGGTCGAGCTTCTGACCCCAGAACTCCTCGAACATCTCCCGCACCGCGGCCTTCTCGACCGACTGGTAGTCCGGGTAGACCATCGGGATCAGGCCGGCGTCTGAGGCGCCCTGGACGTTGTTCTGGCCGCGCAGCGGATGCAGGCCGGTGCCGGGGCGCCCGATCTGCCCCGTGACGAGGGCCAGAGCGATCAGGCAGCGCGAGTTGTCCGTACCGTGGACGTGCTGGCTGATGCCCATGCCCCAGAAGATGATCGAGGACTTGGCGCGGGCGTAGAGCCTTGCGACCTCGCGCAGCGTTTCGGCGTCGATGCCGCAGACCGAGGCCATCTTCTCCGGCGTGAACTCGACAATCTTCTCCTTGAGCGCCTCGAAGTTCTCGGTGTAGCCGGCGATGTACTGCTCGTCGTAGAGCCGCTCCTCGATGATCACGTTGAGCATCGCGTTGAGCATCGCCACGTCCGAGCCGGGCTTGAACGCGAGGTGCTTGTAGGCATGCCGCGACAGCACCTGCCGGCGCGGATCCATGACGATCAGCTTGGCGCCACGCTGCTTCACGGCGTTCTTGAGGAAGGTCGCCGCGACCGGGTGGTTCACGGTCGGGTTGGCGCCGATCACGATGATGACCTCGGCGTCGAGCGCCGCCGAGAACGGCGCCGACACGGCGCCCGAGTTCAGCCCCTCCATGAGGGCGGCCACCGACGAGGCGTGGCACAACCGGGTGCAGTGGTCGACGTTGTTCGAGCCGAAACCGAGCCGCACCAGCTTCTGGAAGAGGTAGGCCTCCTCGTTCGAGCCCTTCGCGGAGCCGAAGCCGGCGAGCGCCTTGCGGCCATTGGTGTCACGAACCGTCTTGAGGCCGCCGGCGGCGCGGTCGAGCGCCTCCTCCCAGGTCGCCTCGCGGAAGTGCGTCCACGGATTGGCCGGGTCGACCTGGTCATTGGCGTCCTTCGGGACGTTGTCCAGGCGGATCAGCGGCGCCGTCAGGCGGTGGGGGTGGTGGACGTAGTCGAAGCCGAAGCGCCCCTTCACGCAGAGCCGGTTGTGGTTGGCCGGTCCGTCCACGCCCTCGGCGTAGACGATCTTCTCGTCCTTCACCTTGTAGGAGACTTGGCAACCGACGCCGCAATAAGGGCACAGCGAGGTCACCTCGCGGTCGGGATAGACCGTCCGGGTGTTGTGCTCGGCGTCGAGGTAGGCGGACGGCATCAGCGCGCCGGTCGGACAGGCCTGGACGCACTCGCCGCAGGCCACGCAAGTCGAGCCGCCCATCGGGTCGTCGAAGTCGAACACGATCTTGGCGTCGGCCGAGCGGTACGCCATGCCGATGACGTCGTTGACCTGGACCTCGCGGCAGGCGCGGACGCAGAGGTTGCACTGGATGCAGGCGTCGAGATTGACGCTCATGGCCGGGTGGCTGAAGTCGCCGGTCCAGCGCTCGGCCGCAGGGAAGCGGCTCTCGGAGACGTCGAGGAAGTCGGCCTGAACCCAGAAGTGCGAGGTCGGGTCGTGCGAGGTCTCGCGCTCGGGCTGGTCGGCCACGAGCAGTTCGAGCACCATGGCGCGGGCCTTGGTGGCGCGCTCGGTCGCAGTCTTGACCTTCATGCCCACGGCCGGCGTGCGCTTGCACGAGGCGGCCAGCACGCGCTCGCCCTCGATCTCGACCATGCAGGCGCGGCAGTTGCCGTCCGGGCGGTAGCCGGGCTCGGGCTTGTGGCAAAGGTGCGGGATGTGGGTGCCGAGGCGCTTGGCGACGGCCCAGATCGTCTCGCCGGGGCCGGCCTCGACCTGCTGTCCGTCCAGCTCGAAAGCGATGGTCGGCGGTGCGGTCGGCCGCTCCTTCAGATCGTGCAGCCCCGACGGCTCCGGGGCCGCCTGGCCGCCCGCCTTCGCCCCTTCCGAGTAGGAGCCGCCGGCTTCCGGCTTCGGGCCCTGCGCGGGTCCGCCCGCATCCTGCAGCCCGTCGGCCCGGATCTCGGGCTTCTCGGTCTTGTCGCCGCGCTGTTCGGGGGCGTTGCTCATGCGGCCGCTCCTGGCTCGGGCATCGGGATAGGGTTCACGGGCGCCATCGGTTCCCTCACTCGGCCGCCGCGGCGGTGGCGCGGGGAACAGGTCCGGGAAGTACTTGATGACGCTGCTGAGCGGGTTCGAGGCGGCCTGGCCGAGGCCGCAGATCGAGGCGTCCCGCATGCACTGGGACAGCTCGCCCAGGAGCTCGGTGTCCCAGACGCCCTGCTCCATCAGGATACGGGCCTTCTGGGTCCCCGAACGGCAGGGGTGCACTGCCCGCAGCTCTCGTCCTCGAAGAAGCGCATCAGGTTCAACGCGGCGCCGCGCACATCGTCCCGGTCCGACAGGACCACCACGGCGGCGGAGCCGATGAAGCAGCCGTACTTCTCCAGCGTCCCGAAATCGAGCGGGATGTCGTTCATCGACGCCGGCAGGATGCCGCCCGACGCGCCGCCCGGCAGGTAAGCTGCGAAGGTGTGGCCATCCGCCATGCCGCCGCAATACTCGTCGATGAGTTCCTGGATGGTGAGGCCGGACGGAGCGAGCTTCACCCCCGGTTCCTTCACGCGCCCCGAGACCGAGTACGAACGCAGGCCGACGCGGTCGTTGCGGCCGTGGCTCTTCCACCACGCCCCGCCCCGCTCGATCAGGTCCCGGACCCAGAACAGCGTCTCGATGTTGTTGATCAGCGTCGGACGGTTGAACAGGCCGACCTGGAACGGGAACGGCGGCTTGTGCCGCGGCAGGCCGCGCTTCCCTTCGAGGGACTCGATCATCGACGATTCCTCGCCGCAGATATAGGCGCCGGCGCCGCGGCGAAGATGGATGCGCGGGCCGCCCTCGGGGAGTTTCGCGATCTCGCGCGTGAGGATCTCGCGGGAGATGGGATACTCGTCGCGCAGGTAGATGTAGACCTCGGGCGCCTCGACGACGTGGGCGCCGATCAGCATGCCTTCGAGGAAGCGGTGCGGGTCGGTGTTGAGGTAGAGCTGGTCCTTGAAGGTGCCGGGCTCGCCCTCGTCCCCGTTGACCGCCATCAGCCGGGACCCGGGCTCGCCGCGCACCGAGCGCCACTTGCGCCCTGTCGGGAAGCCCGCGCCGCCGAGGCCGCGCAGGCCGCCGTCGTCGAGCACCTTCAGGACGTCGTCGACCGGGAGCTCCCCGCTGCGGAGCCGGTCGAGGGTCGCGTACCCGCCGGCGGCCCGATAGGCCTCGTAGTCGACGTAGTCCGGGATGTGGGCGTGCGTGTCGCCGGCCTCGACCGCAGCCCTCACGGAGGCGAGGTCGGCCTTGTGCAGGAAGTTATGCCCGACCTCGACGGCGGGCGCGTGGTCGCACAGGCCCACGCAGGGCGCGCGCACGACGCGGACGGCGTCGGAGGCGAGTTCCCTCTGGAGGGTCTCCAGCAACTCCTCGGCGCCGAACATCGCGCAGGTGATGCTGTCGCAGACCCGGACGGTCAGCCGCGGGATCGAGGCGTCACCCTCCTTCACGACGTCGAAATGCGCGTAGAAGGTCGCGGTCTCGAACACCTCGGCGAAGGCCAGGGCCATCTCGTCGGCCAGCGCCGCCAGATGCTCGGCGCTGATCTGGCCGTAGGTGTCCTGGATCAGGTGCAGGTGCTCGATGAGCAGGTCACGCTGGCGCGAGCGGGAGCCGAGAAGCTCCTCGATCTCGACCTTAGCCCGCGGCTCGACCTGGCGCCCCTTGGGGACGCTGCGCGCCTTGTTTCGCCCCCGGCCGGGATGCGAGAAATTCCTGACGGTCCCCGGTGCCTCACTCATGCGGTATCTGATTTCCAACTGCTAGGGCGGGTGGTCGCGGCGTCCTGAGGTCCGGTCGGGGCCTACTGGCCGCCGAAGGCTCGGAGCGGCTGGCCGGCCTCGGACCGGTGTTTCATCGCGACGGATCCCGTCGCCTCGTCCAATGAGGTGACCCTGGGTCCGACGACGGAGCGGAGCTCGGTCTCGAACGCGTCGAGCGCGTCGTTTAGGCGTTCCATCAGGGAACCCGACGCGTCTCCGGCCGGGGAATCGATCGCCTTGGCGAGCGCGTCGCGAACCCGACCTGCGAGTTCCTGCGTGAGCGGCGGCTTCGCGTCGGCACAGTATGCGTCCGTCACCAGGGTGGCCCAGTCCGCCGCGGAGGATTCGTTGCCCATGCTCATGCCTGCGCGATCATGGAAAGGTTGAGGTCGTGCATGGCGTGCCCGTTCGGGTCCGTTGGCGTGGCGTTCGCTCGTGGCATACCAAATGGCAGCCGTTATAGCGGAGGTGTTATATCGTTTTTGAAGTCGTTTCAATTTGCGTGGTGCCGCGGTCACGCGCTCCGGCGGCGTGGCCGACGCTTGCCCTGAGCTATTCCGCGGGGCAGTGGAAACGGCACGAGGGAGGTGGTCAGCGGTGTCCGGCATACGCGTTATCGGACTTGCCGGATGGAGCGGGGCCGGCAAGACCAGCCTGCTGGTTCGGGCCATTCCCCTGCTCGTCGCCCACGGGGTGAAGGTGGCGACCCTCAAGCACGCCCACCACGACTTCGACACGGACTGGCCCGGGAAGGATTCCTACGAGCACCGCAAGGCGGGGGCGAGCGAGGTCCTGATCTCGTCGGGCCGCCGGTGGGCCCAGGTCCACGAGCTGCACGACGAGCAGGAGGCGACCCTGGGTCAGCTTCTGCGGCGGATCAGCCCCTGCGACCTCGTCGTCGTGGAAGGGTACAAGCGGGAGCCGATCCCCAAGGTCGAGGTCCATCGCGCCGAGAACGGCCGCCCGCCTCTCCATCCTCTGGACACCACCATCGTGGGCATCGCGAGTGATGTCGCATTTCCGGCCTCGGGCATTCCCGTCGTAGATCTGAACGACGCGGCGGCGGTGACGGGGCTGATGCTCGACGTGGCCGTTCCCATCGAAGACGTCCTCGGAAGGCTCTAGCCGGATGGCCCAGCTCAGCGACGACTGCTTCGCGTTCGGCGGTCCTCTGATGACCATCGAGGACGCGCACGCGCTGTTCGGCGAGCGGCTCGCGGCGGTCGTGGGCACCGAGGAGGTTCCCGTCCTGGACGCCGACGGCCGCATCCTGGCCGAGGATTGCGCTGCGCCCATCGACATCCCGCCGTTCCCCAACTCGGCCGTCGACGGCTACGCGGTCCGTTTCGCGGACCTGCGCGCCTCCGATGCGACAATCCTGCCGGTCGGCGCGGTCGTCGCGGCCGGCGCCTCCCCGAAGGCGTGTCGGTGGCGGGCTCGGCCGCCCGGATCTTCACCGGGGCCCCCATGCCGGCGGAGGCCGACACCGTCTTCATGCAGGAGGACGTCCACGTCTTGCCCGACGGCCGGGTGTCCTTGCCGCTCGGGCTGAAGCGCGGCGCCAACAGCCGCGACGCCGGCGAGGACGCGGCGAAGGGCTCGTCGATCATCGCGGCCGGCCGGCGTCTCCGGCCGCAGGACCTGGCTCTGGCGACCGCGGTCGGCCTGCGCACGTTGAAGGTCCGCCGCACCCTGAAGGTCGGCGTGTTCTCGACGGGCAACGAGCTCGTCGAGCCGGGGGCGCCCTTGAGACCGGGCGCGATCTACGACTCGAACCGTGTCCTGCTGCTCGCTCTTCTCCGGCGGATGGGCGTCGCGGCGCGCGACCTCGGCGTCATCCGTGACGACTCGGCGGCCCTTGCCGCGAGGCTCTCGGCGGCGGCCGCCGAGCATGACGTGATCCTTACCTCGGGCGGCGTGTCGACCGGCGACGAGGATCACGTGAAGACCGCCGTCGAGACCATCGGGCGCCTCGTATTCTGGAGGCTGGGGATCAAGCCGGGACGGCCGGTCGCGATGGGCATGATCGACGGCAAGCCGTTCCTGGGCCTGCCGGGCAACCCGGTGGCCGTCTACGTCACCCTGTTGTTCGTCGTGCGGCCGCTCCTCGCCCGGCTCGCCGGCGAGGCCTACGTGCCGCCGCGCGGATTCACCGTCCGGGCGGCCTTCTCGTATCGGAAGCGGGCGGGCCGCAGGGAGTTCGTCAGGGTCAGCCTTGCTCGGGACGCCGACGGCATCTGGGAAGCCCGGAAGTTCCAACGCGACGGCGCGGGCATGCTGTCATCGCTCACCGAAACCGACGGCCTCGTGGAGCTGGAGGATGGCCGGATCGAGGTCGTGCCGGGCGACGTCGTGCGGTTCCATCCGCACGAAGCCCTTTGGTAGCAAGGCCGTACCAGGAGCCTCGCTCGACACAGGCTAAGCCCGAGCATTGCCCGGTTCGGGCATCCGTTATATCAAATCTGCTATATCGCTTTTGATTGGCCGTGCGAACGGTCGCTCGATCGGCGGGCTTGGGCAACGATGTTCGATGGTGTCTGGCGGAGCCAAGCAGGCGCGGAACTTCGCCTCCTCCAGATGGGCGAGGCCGTCTCCGGGACTTACACCGCCGCCAATCCCGGCTTTGCGCAGACGCATCGCAGCCGCATCCTCGTCGGCACGGCCGAGGGCGACATCATCGGTTTCGTGACCAGCACGTCGTCGCCCCAGGAAATCACCGCTTGGACCGGGCGTCTCGTCCGCGCCGACGAAAAGACGGCCGAGGAGATCCATGCGGTCTTCCATGCCGTCGAACGGTGTTCGCAGCCGCAGGCCGTGGACGGTCACATCGTGCTCGAAACGACCATCTTCTCGAAGGTCGAGAAGGCCTGTTCATGAAGGCAAGGCCGCTTCCATCCTCGACATTGTCCTGAGGAACGGAAGGCGCAATTGGAGCGAGGCGCTGTCGGTGGATTGATTGCCGACAAACATCGCCATTCCGGCTCGTCCTTCATCCCGTCATTTCCATATCGGATTTGCGAATAGCCGATCGCAACCGCTTGCAGGACGTCCTCAAAGCTTGCCGAATTGCCGGGATGGGCGCGAGACGACCGGCCGGCATTGTCCTGACGCGCCGGATTCGCCGCTTGCCCTGCTCATGATGGCGGCCGTAACTTGCAGAGCTGCCTTGGTGCATAATGCCATCGCTCTCCGTAACCGTATCGAGGATGGGCGCGGGTCGGCTGGCCCCCTTGTGCAAGCCGCCTCGTCAAGATTGCTGGGAGCTGTCGGGTTATTCCCTCGGCCTATTCTCGTCGTGGAATCGCCCTTCAAGTCAATATTTTTGTTTCATTATTGATGAGTGTATTGGGTATTTGATGCAGGCGTGATCACTCAGAATCGATTTGAATATTGAGTAAACTTCGAGGCGCGACGGAGGGCATATGGGCACACACCCTGGTCGAACGGCAGACGAGTGGGCCGGCATTATCAGCGAGGCGTATGCTGCTAGAACACGGCCACCATTGACACGCCAACTCCAGAAGGAGGTTCGTCAAGTGATCGCCGAGGCGCTTCGGGAAGCAGAAGCGGCCAACAGCCCGGACAGCGAGTGGTGCGAGCGCGTCAACCTCGTTCTGGATCGCAGCGAGATGTCCCTTCATGCAGCCGTGGGGCCTCGGCTTGCCGCGATCGATGATGCTTCAGGAACGGCCGTGATGATGCACCGCTCGGAAGCGGGACGGCCCCTGCGGGCCTTCGGCGGGCAATAGGCGATGCGACACGGGATGCGCCTGCACTGACCAATGGCGTTTCATAGGCAGCAACACGGGGGCGGCGGGAGCGAGAGCATGAGTTCCGTGAATGAGGTGTGTGAGGTCACTGGCTCCGGTCCGACATGGCCAGCCGCCAATGCGGATTGGCCGACGATCCGTGACTGGCGCAAGGAAACCCGGGACAGACTGATCGCGCAGCGGAGCAGCATTTCGGCCGAGGATCGGTCCGCTTGGAGCGAGAGGATCAGCCGAACCCTGGAAGCGGCTCTTGAGCCGTACGCCGGCAGACTGATCGGCTTCTACTGGCCGTTCCGGGGCGAGTATGATCCACGCGCCGTTCTCACCGCGATGCAGGAGCGCGGCTCACGCCTTGCTCTGCCGGTGATCGTCGAACGCGGTCAGCCGCTCGTCTTCCGCGAGTGGTCCCCTGGCAGCCTGATGGTGCAAGGAACTTGGAAGATCCCGATGCCTGAGTCGGGCAAGGCCGTTTTCCCCGACCTCCTCGTGGTGCCGCTGGTCGGGTTTGATCGGCAGGGCTACCGGCTCGGTTATGGCGGCGGCTTTTATGACCGGACAATTGCCGCGATGCCGGAGAGGCCACGCTCCATTGGTGTCGGCTTCGAACTCGGACGCCTGGAAACGATCTGCCCGCAGGGGCACGACATTCCGCTGGAGCGGATTATCACGGAGGGCTGACGTCCCACTGACCCTCACGCAGCAAACTGGTCCGGCGTGAGCGCAAGTTTTTCGGGCATCCTGAACCTTGAAGGAGGGTGGATGCCATGCCTCGCAAACGCTTCACGAACGAACAGATCGCCTTTGCCCTGCGGCAGGCGGAGAACGGCGCGACGGTGGACAAGGTCTGCCGGAAGATGGGTGTGTCCGAGCCGACGTTCTACCGCTGGAAGAAGCCGTTCGTCGGCATGGGCGTGCCGGAGATCCGGCGGCTGAAGCAGCTGGAGGACGAGAACAGC
The DNA here is from genome assembly GCA_050632685.1 of Methylobacterium phyllosphaerae. Classification (GTDB taxonomy): domain Bacteria; phylum Pseudomonadota; class Alphaproteobacteria; order Rhizobiales; family Beijerinckiaceae; genus Methylobacterium; species Methylobacterium phyllosphaerae_A. The sequence continues at coordinate 1,642,987 of JBOEFT010000001.1, read as the reverse complement.
AAGCTCAAGCGGCTGGTCGCAGACCTGACGCCGGACCGCTCCATGCTGCAGGATGTGCTCAAGCGAAAGTGGTGAGGCTCGCCGCGAGGTCGCCGGTCACCTGCAGGTGGTCTACGGCATCAGCGAGCATCGGGTCTGCCAAGCCACTGGTTTCGGCCACTCGTCCCAGCGTTGCAGGAAGCGCACCGACCCGCAGGTGGCGCTGCGAATGCGGCTGAGGGAACTCGCTACCGCACGGGTGCGCTACGGCTACCGAAGGCTGCACATCCTGTTGCGGCGGGAAGGCTGGGAGGTGAACCACAAGCGCACCTACCGGATCTACCGTGACGAGGGACTGTCGATCCGGCCCAAGCTGCCCAAGCGCAAACGGGCCTGGCGCTACCGGCAAGGCCGGCCGGCCATCGGTGGACCCGACGAGATCTGGGCCATGGACTTCATGTCTGATCGCCTGTTCGACGGACGTCCGTTCCGTATCCTGACGGTGGTCGATTGCCATACGCGAGAGGCGAACTCGCTCACATCGAGAGCAAACTTCCGCGCCTTCCAAGTGACCGAGGCCCTGGACGCACTGGTGAAGCTCCGCGGTCGTCCAAAGAGCCTGCGGGTCGACAATGGACCGGAGTTTGCCGGGCGCATGCTCGACCAGTGGGCCTACCTGAACGGGGTCGAGATCGACTTCTCACGACCGGGCAAGCCGACCGACAACGCCTACATCGAGTCGTTCAACGGCCGCCTACGGGCAGAGTGCTTGAACGCTTGGTGGTTCCTGTCGCTGGCCGATGCCCGCGAGCGCATCGAGGACTGGAGGTGCCACTATAACAACGATCGACCCCATACGGCCCTGGGCGGCTTGACGCCCCGAGCCTTCGCCAACCAAGCTGTCACAGCCCGAGAACTTGCATAGGCCGTGGACCACAAACCGGGTCAACTTCAATGAGATCCGGAGGCTCACCTTCCGGCCAGACCGAAATCCGAGGGACCCTCAGCATAGCGCCGCGCGTCGGGGCATCCTCCTGAAAAGGGATCATGATGCCTGATTTAAGCAATCTCTTGGCGTTTGCAGCCGTCGCGTTGGGCATGGTCCTGACGCCGGGGCCTAATATGATCTACCTAATCTCGCGCTCGATCTGCCAAGGCAGGACGGCCGGTTTGATTTCGCTCGGCGGCGTGGCACTGGGCTTCGTCTTCTATATGCTCTGCGCAGCTTTTGGCATCACCGCACTCGTGCTGGCGGTGCCCTACGCCTACGATGCGATCCGCATCGCCGGCGCAGCCTACCTGCTTTGGCTCGCGTGGCAGGCCGTCCGGCCCGGTGGTCGTTCGCCGTTCCAGGTCAAGGATCTGCCGAAGGACGGGCCAGCCAAGCTGTTCCTGATGGGCTTCCTGACCAACTTGCTAAACCCGAAGATCGCGGTCATGTACCTGTCGCTGCTGCCGCAGTTTATCGATCCCACGCGGGGTACCGTTCTGGGCCAAGCCCTAGCCCTCGGTACGATGCAGATCCTCATCAGCGTTCTGGTCAACGCGGCTATTGCCATCTCAGCAGGCTCGATCGCGCTGTTCCTCACCCAACGCCCGTCGTTTGCTGTCGTACAGCGTTGGGTGATGGGGACAGTGCTGGCCGCGCTAGCCGTCAGGATGGCGACTGAAGCTCGCCGGTGAGGCCGATCCGTCTTGCTCTCAAGCGGCGCATCTCGCGTCATTTCCGTCCGATACGGGTCGAAATCTGCCGCTTAGGCATGTCGGGGAAACCGTCGTTTTCCGGACATACTCGGCCACGGTCTCGGCGTTCGTCATCTCCATCCCCGTAGAACGGCCGTACAACCGGCACCCTCAAATCCTCGCGTAACCGGGGGTGTCGCCCTATCGGAAAAAACGCGCTGTCATGACGATTGTGGTCAGAAACAGATGATAGATTGGAAAACCGTGCAGTAAATGCGTCCGCCCTCCCGAGCTGAATACTCGGGCTCGATTCCCGGTACCCGCTCCAAGCCCGCCGCGCTCCGCGCCCACCGTCAGATCCCGTCAGGCGACGCCCGTGAAGAAGGTGGCGTAGCCGTCGTCGTGCACCCGGGCGAGATAGGCCCGGTATGGGGCGTAGCCCGGCGCGCCCGGCTCGATCCGCCCGTATCCGTGCGCGCCCGCCTGCTCGGGCAGCAGCGCCAGGGGCGCCGCGGCCGGGGTCAGTTGCGTGCCGCGTCCGGCGTGGAGCGTCGTCAGGACCCCGTACATCTCGCCCTGGATGTTGGGGCGGCACAGCACCGCGAGGCGGTGCTGCCCGTGCCAGTTGGTCACCAGGTAGATCATGCCCGACTGGCTCGGTACCGCGACACTGCCGGACTGCGCGAAGGGCGCGTCGAGCCGCTCGGCCTCGCGGAACACGAGGCGGGCCGCGTCCGCGTCCCAGGCGATCTCGGTGCGGTAGGCGAAGATCGCGCCCGCCGAGCCGAACGAGGGTCGCAGGGTGAGGTAGCGCCCCTCGATCCAGGCCACGCTCTCCCGCGAGTAGGAACCGAGCTCGTCGGGCGCGTGGCGGGTTGCCTCCGGGGCCGGTCGCCCCGTCTCCTGGCGGAGGGACTGGCCCAGGGCCTCCTCCAAACGGATCGTCGTCGCCAGGGTGAAGGGCCGGCGGCCGGCCAGCGCCTTCTCCAGGGTCGAGATGCTGATCCGAGCCTCCTCGGCCAGCGTCTGCCGGGAGATGCGCCGGCGAGCCAGCGCCTCGCGCACGGTCTGGGCAATGGCGCGGCTCTGCGCCTCGGACAATTCGATCTCGCTCACAGGCACGGCTCGCGCGGGCTGGACCCGCACAGATCCGCACGAAACCGCACATTTGCGCAAGCGCGGCCAAGCTGACTGTCAACGCCGAGCCGTCAGGAACGCCCCGGCTCCAGGGCCAGCTCGGTCTCGACGATCAGCCGGAGCGGACCGGCCTGCAGCGCCTCCAGGGGCCAGCAGGTGACGAGGTCCAGGTGCCGCCCGGGGGCCTGCGGGTCGATGCCCGAGGCGTCCCAGCGGGCGACCCGCGTGCCGGTGACGCGGAAGCGGAGGGTCCGGCCGTCGCGGCCGGTGACCGCGACGGGATCGCCGGGGCCGAGCTGCCCCAGCACCGCGAACTGCGTGTCGCGGTGGGCGGCGATGACCGCGGTTCCGGGCGCGCCGGCCTCCGGGGTGCCATCCAGGTGGCCGGGGCCGAAGGCCAGGGCCTGCCCGCTCCCGCCCCGCAGCACCACGTAGCTGCGGCCCGCGAGGGTGAGCCGGGCGACCGGCTCGGTATCGGCCCAGGGCCAGGGCTGGGCGGGCCGGCCCTCGGCCAGGGTGCGGGCGAAGGCGCGCTCCAGCAGGACCTGCGCCAGGGCGGCCTTGGCGGGGATCCAGGCGGCCTGCGCCGCCAGCCCGAGCCCCGCGAGGGTGAGGAGGGCCGCGAGGGCCCTCCCCAGTTTGATTGCCGGACGGCGGCTCATCTCGCGTCCCCGGTCCGCCGGCCGCCGATCGTCAGGCAGGTGCCCAGCACGAGACCCAGCAGGGCGAGGAGCAGGCCCTGGCCGAGCTGGGCCACAATCCCGGCCCCGGTCCGCGGCAGGTCGACCGCTGCGCCCTCGGCCCGGATCGGGACGATCCGCGCTGCCCCGTCGCTGGCGGGCGCGGCGCCGGGACGGTCCGTACCGAACACCTTGGCGAAGTCCCAGCCCGCCGGCAGGTTCAGCGGCAGGTCGGCGGCGACGAGGGGCGTGCCCGGCGCGCGGCGCGGGGTGGCGTCGACGGCCACGAGGCTCGTCAGCCGCGTCGTCAGGCCGTGCTCCAGGGCCAGCACCAGGATGGTGGCGTCGGCCGCGTCCGCGCCGAGGCGCCCGGTGATGCGCGCCGTCTCGGTCTCGCCGATCCGGGAGCGCGCCCAGACCTTGGAGATGCCGTCGCCGGCGCCCGCCTCGGTGAGGGGGAGCGTCCGGGTCCAAGTCCGGCCGCCCACCCGGCCCGAGACGGTCACGGTTCCTTCCGACGCCCCCGGCAGAAGCGCGGCGAAGACCAGCGGATCGCCGCGATACAGGTCGGGCAGCGCGCCCGGCGTGACCGTGACGCCCGGGACCGAGAAGGTCGCGGTCAGGTCGGTGACGGCGGGGGATTCCAGCTTCTCGTAGAGCGCGCGGGTCCGCTCGCCGACCTGCGCGAGGTCGCGGATCTCCGTGAAGCTGCCGCGGCCGATCTCGGCGGCGTGGCGCATCAGGTGGCCGTTGGGCGCCGAGCCTATGCCGACCATGAACAGGCGCGTGCGCCCGAGACCGGCGTGGATCGCCGCGAAGATCCGCTCCTCGTCGCCGACGGCGCCGTCGGTGAGGAACACGACCTGGCGGACGCGCCCGTCCTCCGGGTGGGGATCGGCGAGCGCCGCCTTGAGGGGCGCCAGCATCTCGGTGCCGCCGCGGGCCTCCAGGGCGGCGACGAAGGCTTCAGCCTCCGCCAGGGCCGCCGGCGTCGCCGGGACCGGCTCGGGATGCAGCGCGTCCCAGGTATCGTCGAAGCGGATGACGTTGAAGCGGTCCCGCGTGGTCAGGCGGCCGAGGCCGGCCAGCAGCCCGGCCTTGGCCTGCCGCATCGAGGCGCCCGACATCGAGCCGGAATTGTCGATGACGAAGGTGACGTCGCGCGCCGGCCGGGCGGCCGCGTCGGCCTCGATCGCCGGCGGGTTCACGGTGGCCAGCAGGTAGGTCCGGCCCGCCACGGTCTCGCGGAACAGGCCGAGGCCGGGCACCCGGCTGGGGATCGGCGCCCAGGTCAGCTCGAGGTCGCGATCGGCCGGGACGACGCCCTCGGCGAGCGTGACGGTCCGCGCCTCCGAGCCGGTCTCGGTCACGCGGATCGCGTGGGTGGCGCTCTGAACGGCGCCGACCGCGAAACCCGCCTGGAGCCGCACGGTGACGGCGACCGGGTTGGTCGGCGGGGACAGGGCCGGGTCGAGCACCGGCGGGCTGATCCGGGCGCGATCCGGAACCGGGTCGCGGGCCGCCTCGGCCACGCCGTCGAGGGAGACCGCGTCCACGGAGGCGGGGGCGGGATTGTAGCGGGGCGCGACCACGAGGGGCAGGCGCAGCGTCCGCGTCTCGCCGGAGACGGGGATCGTCTGCTGATAGGTGATCTGGACCACCACCGTCTCGCCGGGGCCGATATTGGCGACCGCGTTGGTGAAGACGTTGGGCCGCTCCTGCGCGGTCAGCGCCGCCGACTGCCCGGCCGCCTTCGCGGTCTCGTAGGCGCGCTTGGCCGCGGCCCGCTCGCGGATGTCGGCAACGATCACGCGGTCGCCGACGACGAGCTTCATCCCGTCGACGGCCGCGTCCTCCGGCAGGGGGTACACGTAGGTGCCCTCGACCCAGTCCGCCGTCACGTTGCGGAAGGCCTGGGTGACGGTGGCCCGGGCGGTCGGGCCGCTGACATCCACGCTGATGTCGGTGGCGAGCTGGACGGCCTCGACCGGCGCGGTGCCGGCCGGCCCGCGCAGCGTGAGGCCGCCCCGGTCTCGGCCCGGCGCCGCGTGGGCCGAGGCGAACATGACGAGGAGCGCGAGCAGCGCGAGGAAGAGCGGCGACAGCGCGGCGTTGCAGGGCGGCTCGAACGCGGATCGTGGAGCGAGGAACGGCATCGGGGAAACCTCCTGCGCCGGCGGATCGGGGCCGGCTCGCCGCTGAAGCTCCCGCGCCCACCGCTGCGCCGCCACGAGAAGCTTCGCCCTTTTCCAGGCTCGGACCGCACCCGGCGGCCGCGCCCGGGCGGATCTGTGCAGAGCCGGTGCGGAGCTGTGCGCCCGGCGGCGGCGCGTGACGGAACCCGTTCTCACCTTGACATATGCGCAATCTGCGTCTTAGTTATGCTCAACATGAGCAGAAGAGACCGATGACCGAATCCGAGTTCCTGGCTTCCTACGATGCTGCGGCCTACGAGCGGCCCGCCCTGGCGGTGGATCTCGTCCTGCTGGGAATCCAGGCGGGCCGGCTCGCCGCTCTCCTGCTGCGGCGCAGCCAGCAGACGCAGGCCGGCCTCTGGGCGCTGCCGGGCGGGTTCGTGGGCATCGCCGAAACCCTCGACGCCGCCGCGGAGCGCGTCCTGTGCGACAAGGCCGGGATCGGGCGGGCGCGGCTCGAGCAGCTCTACACCTTCGGCGCCGTGGACCGGGATCCGCGGATGCAGATCGTCTCGGTCGCCTATCTGGCGCTGCTGCCGGAGGCGGCCTTTGCCGAGGCCCTGGCGGGCGGCGCCGGGCTCGCGGCGGCGATGCTGGTCGTGCCCTGGGCGGGCGAGGCCGGCGGCCCCGTCTCGGCCGTCGCGGAGGACGGTACCCCCTCGCCCTCGCCTTCGACCACGCCGACATCCTCGCGCTGGCTGTGAAGCGGCTGCGCGGCAAGCTCGACTACACGGATGTCGGCTTCGCGCTGCTCCCGGAGCACTTCACTCTCCGACAGCTCCAAGACGTGCACGCGGCCATCCGCGGCGCGCCCCTCAACAAATCCGCCTTCCGCCGCCGCATGCGCGACCGGGGCTGGATCGCGCCAATGGGCGCCCGCGAGGCCGGGACGGCGTTCCGCCCCGCCGAACTCTTCCGCTTCGACAGGTCAGGCCAGTTCTAAGCCTTTGTTTCACCGCGCCCTCTTGAGCCGAACCGGCATCCACTTCGGCGGAGAGCGCTTCGAGGAGACCATCATGGCCACGGTCCGCAACATCGGTGTGATCGCCCAGCTCCGGAGCGAGGCGAGCAGCCACGTCATCCGCTTCCGCAACGGCCGCGTCCGGCAGAGCGGGCGGGGTCTGGTCTTCTGGTTCCGGCCTGAGACCGCCAGCATCAGCGAGGTGCCGGTGGACGACCGCGAGATGACGCTCTTCGTCCGCGGCCGCAGCCGGGACTTCCAGACCGTCGTGGTCCAGGGGACGATCGGCTGGCACGTCGTCGATCCGGAGCTGCTGGCGAGCCGGGTCGACTTCTCGATCGACCTCCGCACCGGGCGCCTGCAGGGCGAGCCGATCGAGCGGATCGAGGCCCGCCTCGGCAGCATCGCCAGCCAGGCGGCGCTCCAGTATCTCGGGGCGAGCCCGATCGGCGCCCTCCTCGACGCCGGGCCGGAGCCGCTGCGCGCCGTGCTGGAACGGGTGCTGTCCGACGCCTCGGCGCTGGCCGAGATCGGCGTCGCGGCGGTGTCGGTGCGGCTCACCAACCTCGCGCCGACCAGCGAGCTGGAGCGCGCCCTGCAGACGCCGACCTTCGAGGCCCTGCAGCAGAAGGCCGACGAGGCGACCTTCTCGCGGCGCGCCCTGGCGGTCGAGAAGGAGCGCGCCATCGCGGAGAACGAGCTCGCGACGAAGACCGAGCTGGCCCGGCGCGAGACCGTGCTGATCGCCCAGGAGGCCGAGAACGCCCGCGACCGCGCCGCCGGCGTCGCGGAGGCCCGCGGCCTGGAGGCGGCCGCGGAGGCCGAGCGGATCCGGCTCGTCGAGGGCGCGCGCGCCGACGCGGAGCAGCGCCGCGCCGCCGTTTACCGGGACATGCCGCCCGCCGTCCTGCTCGGGCTGGCGGCCCGGGAACTCGCCGGCAAGCTGGAGACCATCGAGCACGTCAACGTCACGCCCGACCTGCTGGCGGCTGTCCTCGGCGAGTTCCGGGGCGCGGTTTCCCCGCGGCTCGCGCCCCGCTAAGGAGGCTCGCCATGCCGGCCGTCATCCCCCGCGTGGTCTTCGTGATCCGCGACACGGATTACGAGCTGCTCATCGCCCGGCACGCGACCCGCGGCCAGGTCCGGTTCTTCCTGGAGAGCCGGGGCCAGACGCTCGCCGAGGTCGAGGCGCGCCACGCCCAGTTCCAGGCCGTGCTCGCCGAGGCCCGGTCCGCCGTGCCCCTGGACTGGCGGCAGGCCCTGGTGCGGCGCCCCGACCTCGACCGCTTCCTCTTCGCCCCCGAGGACGTGGTCGTGGCCGTGGGGCAGGACGGGCTCGTGGCCAACGTCGCCAAGTACCTCGACGGGCAGCCGGTGGTCGGCGTCAACCCGGCACCCGACCTCTACGACGGCGTGCTGGCCCGGGCGCGGGTGCAGGCCCTGCGCGCCCTGCTGCCGGCCAGCGCAGCCGGCGCCGTCCCCCTCCAGCGGCGCACCATGGTGCAGGCGACCTTCGATGGCGGCGAGCGGCTGCTCGCCCTGAACGAGATCTTCGTCGGCCACCGCAGCCACCAGTCGGCGCGCTACCGCATCGACGACGGGGCGCGGGCAGAGGACCACGCGTCGAGCGGGCTGATCGTGGCCTCGGGCACCGGCCTGACCGGTTGGGCGCGCTCGATCAGCGAGGCGACGCACCTCACCGTGGAGGTGGGCATCGAGGAGTCGGCCTTCGGCTACTGGGTGCGCGAGCCGTTCCCGAGCGTTGCCACCGGCACCGACCTGCGCGGCGGCAAGTTCGCCGGTACGCCCCTCACGGTGGTGTCGCGGATGAACGAGGGCGGCGTGGTGTTCTCGGACGGGATCGAGCAGGATTTCGTCGCCTTCGACTGGGGGCGACGGGTAAGCCTCGCGCCGGCCGACCGCACCTTCAACCTCGTGGCCGCGTAGCGCGGCCGCATCTGGGAGCTCGATGATCGCCCGATCCTGCGGCGCGTCAGGCCGGACGACGCCGCCTCGTACCGCCTGAGCGAGAGACCGGGGATGACCCCCGAGGGCCTGCTACGCGCGTTCTTCGCCCTCCCGGAACCGGCATTGTCCGAAGAGCCCGGCTGAACAGGCCGGCGGCATTCAGCCGCTTTCGCGGGCGTCGGACCGGTCGAGACCCGGCGCGAAGACGATATCTGTCCTCGCGAGCGCAGCGAAGCGACCCAGCCCATCGCGACGTCCGGAGGCAGAGCGCTGCTGGATCGCTCCGCTCGCAAGGACGCGGCGGTGCAGTTCTTCGACAGCGCCAACGGGCAAGGCGCGCCGCCGATACGACCGATCCCCGCGTCTGGCACGCTTCTTGGTTCGTATTAACCAGCGCAGCGTCGCTCCGGCGGCGGCTAGAGGTTGGCGTGCCGTCGATGTGGTGAGGTGCCGGGCGACCGGATCTCCGCGACTGCCTTGAGCCTGTCCCGAGCTCCGATCCCTCCGTTTCAGCACCGGCACGCGCCGTCCGGCGGATCGCGCGATCCGCCCTCTGAGGAGAGTCGATATGTGCGACCGTCACGGCGATTATCGCGTCCCGGATTTCACGCGGTTCAAGCCCAGCCGCAGGCGCTTCCTTGGCGGGACCGCCGCCGCGCTGACCCTGGCGGTGGGTCCGGGCCTGACCAGCCCGGCCGCGGCGGCTACCGGCATCCGGGCGACCCACGGCACCGGCTTCTGCAACCTGAACTTCTTCCTGGCCGAGGCGATGCAGCTCGCCAAGGATGACGGGCTGACCATCGACTTCGTCAACACGCCGACCTTCTCGGATCAGGTCACCTTCCTCGGCATGGGTCAGGTCGATGCCGGCGTGATGCCCTACACGAGCTTCATGGCCCTCTACGACGCGGGCGCCCCGGTGAAGATCGTGGCCGGCGGCGGCATCGAGGGCTGCGTGCTGGTCGCCCAGCCCGGCCTCGACAGCCCGGAGAAGCTCAAGGGCAAGACCCTCGGCACCTTCCAGCTCGATACGCTCGAGGTCCTGCCCTACGACTGGCTGAAGAAGAACGGCGTCGCGTTCAAGGACATCACCGTCCGCTACATGGGCTCGACCCCGGAGGCCGTGGAGGCGTTCCGCGCCGGCGCCCTCGACATCATCTCGACGATCGAGCCCTACGGCACGGCGCTCCTCACCGACGTGAAGGGCGCCGTGAAGCTCTCCGACGGCACCGACATCTACGGCAAGGGCTACACCGACTGCGTGCTGGCGGTCCGCAACGAGCTGATCGCCAAGAACCCGGCCGCCGTGAAGGCCCTGATCAAGGGCATGATGAAGGCCCAGGCCCTGGCGGAGGGCGACCCCCAGGCCGCCCTGAACAAGCTCGTCGGCTCCTACTACAAGACCTCGATGAGCAACGCCCAGCTCGCCATGGGCCGTCAGCCCTCGGTGGTGGACGCTCGCAACCAGACGCAGTTCATCCTCGACCGGACCGATTCCGTCGCCGAGATGGGCTACATCAAGAAGAAGCCCGGCCGCGACGCGATCGACTGGACCCTGCTGGAACAGGTCATCGCCGAGAACCCGGATCTCTACGGCAAGCTCAAGCTGAAGTCGGCCTGAGCGGATGGCCATAGATCTCGCCCGCGCCGCCGCCGTCCCGCACGTCCGGCCGCGCCCCCGTTCGGCCGGCGCGTCGCGCTGCCCGACGGGCTCGTCCCCCTGCTGCGCCGGACCGGCTGGATGCTGGTCTCGGTCGGCTGCTTCGCCGGCCTGTGGGAGCTGCTCTGGGCGTTCGGCATCGCCGATGCCAAGCTGCTACCGCCGCCGCACATCTTCCTCGGCAACCTCGCCGAGCAGGCGCGGTTCTTCAACACCGCTCAGCGCTGGCAGATCGGTACCGGGATGAGTGCCGGCCCGAGCCCCGCCATGGCGGTGCTGATCACGGTGCTCGCCTCCACGGGCCGGGTGCTGGCGGGCCTCGCCCTGGCCGCGACCCTGTCGATCCTCGTCGGGGTGGCGATCCGCTACGTCGTGCTGTTCGAGCGGCTGACCCTGCCGACCATCACGCTGCTCGCCCCGGTCTCCCCCATCGCGTGGCTGCCGGTGGCGATCTTCATGTTCGGGATCGGCAATGCCCCGGCGATCTTCATGGTGTTCATCGCCCTGTTCTTCACGATGGTCCTCTCGACCATCCACCAGATCGACGGGGTCAACCGCAACTACATCAACGTCGCCCGGACCATGGGGGCATCGAAGCGCCAGATCTACGCGCGGGTGATCGTACCGGCGATCCTGCCGGGGCTGCTCGCGGTGCTGCGCCTCAACCTGTTCGGCGCCTGGATGGTCGTGCTCGTCGCCGAGGCGACCGGCGTCGGCTACGGGCTCGGGCAGGTGATCATGCTGGCGCGCAACACCTTCAACCCGTCGCTCGTGTTCTTCACCATCACGCTGATCGGCCTCCTGGGCTTCGCTTTCGACCTGCTGTTCCGGCTGGTCCAGCGGCGGATGCTGTACTGGCTGCCGCGCGACGCGGGGTCGTCCCTTGGCCTCTGAATCGGATCCCGTCGACGCCGTCTCGTGCCGCGGCGTCGCCAAGGTCTGGGCGGCCGGCACCGCCCGCGCCCACGAGGCCCTGCGCGACATCGACCTCACCGTGCGGCCCGGCGAGTTCGTGGTGTTCCTCGGGCCCTCGGGCTGCGGGAAGAGCACGCTCCTCTACCTGATCGCCGGGCTCGAACCCGCCTCCGGCGGTGAGCTCCTGGCCTTCGACGCGCCGGTCACCGGCCCCTCGCCGGAGCGCAGCCTGATCTTCCAGGAGACCTCGCTGCTGCCCTGGCTCAGCGTCTGGCAGAACGTCAGCTTCGGCCTCTCGCTGAAGGGCGTGCCGGAGGCCGAGCGCCGGAGGATTGCGCGGGCCGCGCTCCAGCGTGTCGGCCTCGCCGAGGCCTTCGAAAAGCGGCCGGACGAGCTGTCCGGCGGCATGCGCCAGCGGGTGGCGGTGGCACGCGCCCTCGCCATGCGCCCGAAGGTGCTCCTGATGGACGAGCCCTTCGCGGCGCTCGACGTCCAGACCCGCCAGAAGATGCAGGACTTCCTGCTCGACGTCTGGCGCGACAGCGGCGCCTCGGTGCTGTTCGTGACCCACCACATCGACGAGGCGGTGGCGCTCGCCGACCGGGTGGTGGTGTTCACCGCCCGCCCCGGGCGGATCAAGACGATCGTCCGCAACGACCTCGCCCGCCCGCGCGACCCGTTCTCGGCTGAGGCCGAGGCGATGCGGCGGCAACTCACCGAGCTCTTGCGCGACGAGGTCGACCGGGCCTTCGCCGAGCAGGAAGCGCTCGTCTGAACCCCTCCCCCAACACGGACACGACCATGGCCACATCGCTGATCCGCAGCCGGCGGATGATCACCCGCACCCTCGACCACGATCGCTGGGAGGAGATCGCCGACGGCGCGGTCCTGCAGAAGGACGGGATCATCGCGGCTGTCGGCACCTACGTGGACCTGCACGCCCGCTACCCCGACGCCCCGGTGATCGGCTCCGGCCGCGAAATCCTGCTGCCGGGCTTCGTCAACGGCCACCACCATGTCGGCCTGACGCCGGTGCAGCTCGGGTCGCCCGACATGCCCCTGGAGCTGTGGTTCGTCACCCGCATGGTGGCGCGCAACCTGAACCTCTACCTCGATACCCTGTACTCGGCCTTCGAGATGGTCGGCTCCGGGATCACCACGGTCCAGCACATCCATGGCTGGATGCCCGGCAGCCTGGAGGAGGTCGAGGCGCGCTCCAACGAGGTGCTGCGCGCCTATCGCGACATCGGCATGCGGGTCTCGTACTGCTTCGCGGTCCGCGACCAGAACCGCCTCGTCTACCAGGCCGACATGGACTTCGTGGCGAGCCTTCCGGCGCCGCTGCAGGACCCGATGAAGCGGTGGTTCGAGCGCTTCCAGATGTCTCTGGAGGACAATTTCTCCCTGTTCCGCAGCTTGCATGCCGGCCAGGCCGGGGCCTCGCGGTCCAAGATCCAGCTCGCGCCCGCCAACCTGCACTGGTGCTCGGACGCAGCCCTCGAAGGCCTCGCCGGTTTGTCCGAGTCCTACGACGTGCCGATGCACATGCACCTCGTCGAGACCGCCTACCAGAAGGCCTATGCGGAGAAGCGCGGCGGCGGCACCGCCGTCGAATATCTCGACCGGTTCGGCATGCTCGGTCCGCGCCTGACGCTCGGCCACGGGGTCTGGCTCAACGAGATCGGACATCGAGCGGGTGGCGGCGACCGGCACCTGCATCTGCCACAATTGCTCGTCGAACTTCCGGCTGCGCTCCGGCGTGGCGGCCCTCAACCGCTTCGAGGCCAAGGGGATCAACACGGCGATCGGCCTCGACGAGGCCGGCATTAACGACGACCGCGACATGCTGCAGGAGATGCGCCTCGTGCTGCGCGCCCACCGGGTGCCCGGCATGGACGAGGCCGACGTGCCGAGCATGGCGCAGGTGCTGCGCATGGCGACCGTCGGCGGCGCCCGCACCACCCCCTACGGCGACAGCCTCGGCACGATCGAAGTCGGCAAGGGCGCCGACCTCGTCCTGATCGACTGGGACCAGATCGCCTACCCGTATCTCGACCCGGAGACGCCGCTCCTCGACGCGGTGATCCAGCGGGCCAAGACCGGCGGCGTCACCGCGGTGCTGTGCGAGGGCGAGGTGCTCTACGCGGACGGGCGCTTCACCCGGGTCGACCGCGACGCCGCCCTGAAGGCGCTGCACGACGACCTGTCGCGGGCGCTGTCCGACGACGAGGTCGAGCGGCGCCAGCTCTCCAAAGCCTTGCTGCCCCACGCCCGCCGGTTCTACGCCGATTACATCGACCCGTCGCGGCACGAGCCGTTCTACCGCCCGAGCTCGCGCGTCTGAGGCGCGCGCCCGGGCCGGGCTTCAGCGGACCAGGCAGGGCTTCTTGTTGTCGAAGGTCCAGCCGGGGATCAGGAACTGCATGGCGGCCGCGTCGTCGCGGGCGCCGAGGCCGTGGTCGCGGTAGAGGGCATGCGCCTCCTCGACCGCCGACATGTCGAGTTCGATGCCGAGGCCCGGCCGCTCCGGCACCCGCACGAGGCCGCCGCGGATCGCCAGCGGCTCCTGGTCAGGCGCTCGCCGTCCTGCCAGATCCAGTGGGTGTCAATCGCCGTGACGTTGCCGGGCGCGGCCGCGGCCACGTGGGTGAACATCGCGAGCGACACGTCGAAGTGGTTGTTCGAGTGCGAGCCCCAGGTCAGGCCGTGGTCGCGGCACAGCTGGGCCACCCGGACCGAGCCCGCGAGCGTCCAGAAATGCGGGTCGGCCAGCGGGATGTCGACGGCGCCGAGCTGGATCGCGTGGTTCATCTGCCGCCAGTCGGTGGCGATCATGTTGGTCGCGGTGGGCAGGCCGGTGGCGCGGCGGAACTCGGCCATGATCTCGCGGCCTGAGAACCCGCCTTCGGCGCCGCAGGGATCCTCCGCGTAGGCCAGGACGTGGCCCTGGCCCTTGCAGAGGCGGATCGCCTCGTCGAGGGACCACGCGCCGTTCGGGTCGAGCGTGACCCGCGCCTTGGGGAACCGCTCGTGGATCGCGGTGACGGCGGCGATCTCCTCCTCGCCGCGCAGCACGCCGCCCTTCAGCTTGAAGTCGTTGAAGCCGTACCGGTCGTAGGCGGCCTCGGCGAGCCGGGCGACGGCCTCCGGGGTCAGCGCCTCCTCGTCGCGCAGGCGGAACCAGCCGTCGCGGGCGGTCGGCGCGCGGTAATCGAGATCCGTGCGGGTGCGGTCGCCGACGTAGAACAGGTAGCCCAGCATCTCGACGGCGTCGCGCTGCTGGCCCTCGCCCAGGAGCGCCGCGACCGGCACGTCGAGGTACTGGCCGAGCAGGTCGAGGAAGGCGGATTCGACGGCCGTCACAGCGTGGATGGTGACGCGCAGGTCGAAGGTCTGCAGGCCGCGCCCGCCGACGTCGCGATCGGCGAAGCGCGCCCGCATGGCATTAAGCACCGCGTTCCAGGCGCCGAGCGGCTGCCCGACCACGAGGTCCCGGGCATCCTCCAGGGTCTTGCGGATGCCCTCGCCACCGGGAACCTCGCCGAGGCCGGTGGCGCCGGTGGAGTCGGTGAGGATCACGAGGTTGCGGGTGAAGTACGGCCCGTGCGCCCCCGAGAGGTTGAGGAGCATGCTGTCGTGGCCGGCCACCGGCACGACCGTCATGGCGGTCACGGTCGGCGTGTGGCGGGCGGCGTGGTGGCTGTCGTTCGGCATGGAATCCTCCTCGGGAGCCCCCGGCCGGTCTGCGCCGGGCACGAGGCGGGATCGATGCGGGGCCGGACCGGCCCGAGGCCGGTCCGACGGGCGGGCGGATCAGTGGGCCTTCAGCTCGACGCGGCGGATCTCGCCGACCACCACGAGGTAGCAGAAGCAGGCGACGAGGGCGTTCAGGCCGACGAAGACCAGGGCGCCGTTGAACGAGCCCGTGCTCTGGACGATGTAGCCGATGGCGATCGGCGTGGTGATGCCGGCGGTGTTGCCGAAGGTGTTGAAGAGGCCACCCGAGAGGCCGCCGCTCTCCCGCGGGGAGGTGTCGGCGACGACCGCCCAGCCGAGCGCCCCGATGCCCTTGCCGAAGAAGGCGAGCGCCATCAGCCCGACCACCACCGAGTCCGTCTGGACGTAGTTGCAGCCGATGATGCTCATCGACAGCAGCATGCCGCCGACGATCGGGATCTTGCGGGCCGCCGTCAGCGAGAAGCCGCGGCGCAGGAGCAGGTCGGAGATCACGCCCCCGAGGATGCCGCCGATGAAGCCGCACAGCGCCGGCAGCACCGCCGCGAAGCCGGCCTGCAGGATCGACAGGCCGCGCTCCTTGACGAGGTAGACCGGGAACCACGTGAGGAAGAAGTAGGTCAGCACCGTGATGCAGTACTGGCCGATATAGATGCCGAGCAGCATGCGGTTGGCGAGCAGCTGGCGCAGCGTCCGGCCGGCATCGCCCTGCTTGGTCCGGCTCTGGCCGTCCATGTCGAGCAGGGCGCCGCCGGCCTCGATGTAGTCCCGCTCCGCCTGGTTCATCGACGGGTGGTTCTTCGGGCTGTCGACGACGCGCAGCCACACCACCGCGAAGACGATGCCGAGCAGGCCCATGCTGGTGAAGACGTGGTGCCAGCCGAAATTGTGGACGATCCACGCCATCAGCGGCGTGAACAGCACCGTGGCGAAGTACTGCGCCGAGTTGAAGAACGCCGAGGCCATGCCGCGCTCCCGGGTCGGGAACCACGCGGCGACGATCCGGGCATTGGCGGGGAAGACCGGCGCCTCGGTGAGGCCGACTGCGAGCCGCAGGGCAAAGAGCAGGATCACCGCTGTGAGGCCGGTGAAGAAGCCGACGGCGCCCTGGATCAGCGTGAAGCCGGACCAGAGGGCGACGGCGGCGGCGTAGACCCACTTGACGCTGTAGCGGTCGAGGAGCCAGCCGCCCGGGATCTGGGCGAGGACGTAGGACCACGCGAAGGCTGAGAAGACGTAGCCCATCTGGACCGGCGAGAGGCCGAGTTCCTTGGCCATGTCGGGTCCGGCGATCGAGATGGTCGCGCGGTCGGCGTAGTTGATCGTCGTGGCGGCGAACAGCATCGCCACGATCAGCAGGCGGACGCGGGTGCGGCGACCCGCATCGGCGGCGGCGAGCAGGGTGCTCGGCGCGCCGGTCGAACTGGCACTCATGGACGTTCTCCCTGGCTCTCTGCCGCCCGGTTGATCTGGGCCGCGGGTCGTGGCCGCCGTTGGCTCGGCGGGTCCGTGTTTGTGCGTGTCGCGGGAACTCAGCGGCGGTCGCCGATCAGGGCCGTCAGCTCGGCGCGCTCGGCCGCGTCGAGCTCGGTCAGAGGCGGCCGGACCGGGCCGGCGTGGCGGCCGACGGCGGTCATCCCGGCCTTGACGATCGAGACCGCGTAGCCGCGCTTGCGGTTGCGGATGGCGATGTAGGGGAGGACGAAGGCGCGCAGCTCCCGGTAGACCGCGTCGCGGTCCCGGCGGCGGACGCTGTCGTAGAAGGACAGCGCCCATTCGGGCAGGAAGTTGAAGATCGCCGAGGAGTAGGTGGTGACGCCCATCTCCAGGTACGGCAGCGCGAAGGTCTCGGCGGTGGGCAGGCCGCCGACATAGGTCAGGCGGTCGCCCAGAGCGGCGTAGACCCGGGTCATCAGCTCGACGTCGCCGACGCCGTCCTTGAAGCCGACGAGGTTCGGGCAGCGCTCGCACAGGCCGGCGAGCGTCTGCTCGTTGAGCTGGGCGTTGGCACGATTGTAGACGATGATCCCGAGGGAGGTCGCCCGGCACACCGCCTCGATATGAGCGGCGAGACCGGCCTGCTCGGAGCCTACCAGATAGGGCGGCAGCAGCAGGATCCCGTCCGCGCCGGCGGCCTCGGCGGCGCGGGCCATCTCGACTGCCAGGGCGGTACCCTGGCCGGCGGGGGCGATGACCGGGGTCCGTCCGCGGGTCTCCTCGACGCAGGCGCGCAGGACCCGGTCGATCTCGGCGGGCGTCAGGGAGAAGAACTCGCCGGTGCCGCCGGCGGCGAACAGGCCCGAGACCTTGTAGTCGGCGAGGCGACCGAGGTTGTCCCGGTAGGCGGTCTCGTCGAAGCCGAGATCGTCGCGGAAATGCGTGACCGGGAACGACAGCAGGCCGGAGCCCAACACGCACGCCATCTCGGCCGGGGTCATCCTCGCCATCGATTCTCTCCCTGGAACGCACCGTTCGGTGTCGCGTCCGGGGTAGGCGCGGGCGTTAAATGCGTCCAACGTTGATTTTGGCTGGATTATCCCAGATCCTGCATCAATGTTCGATCTCGGCCATGCCCGCAGCTTCGTCGCCGTCGCCGAGGAGATGCATTTCGGCCGGGCCGCGGCGCGGCTGAACCTGACCCAGTCGCCCCTGTCGCGGCAGATCCAGATGCTGGAGCAGACGCTGGGCGTGATGTTGCTGGAGCGGACCACGCGCGCGGTGCGCCTGACCCCGGCGGGCCGCACCTTCCTGGCCGAGGCCTACCGGGTGCTGGCGGCGGCCGAGAACGCCGCGCGAATCACCCGGCGGGCCGCCCGGGGCGAGAGCGGGGTGCTGCGCCTCAGCTTCACCGCCGCCTCGGCCTACCGGACGCTGCCGCAGGTCGTGGCCCATGTCCGCCGGACGCTGCCGGAGGTCGATCTCGTGCTGGAGGAGATGGTCTCGGACGAGCAGATCCAGGCGCTGGGCGACAACCGGGTCGATCTCGCGATCCTGCGACCGGCCCCGGTCCTCCAGGATCCGAAGACCGCGATCGCGACCGCTCCCCTCGCCCGGGAGCGGTTCCTGCTCGCGGTCCCGCGCGGGCATCGCCTCGCGACAGTCCGTACGCCGACCCTGCGGGACCTCGACGGCGAGGCCTTCGTGACGTGGTCGCCCCGGGGTGGGCGCTACTTCATCGACCTGCTCGACCGGCTGTTCGAGGCCGGGGGCGTGCAGCCGCGGATCGTGCAGCGGGTGAACCAGGTCCACGCGATGCTGGCCCTCGTCGGCGCCGGCATCGGCGTCGCGCTGGTGCCGGGCAGCGCCCGGGGCAACAGCATGGCCGACATCCGGCTCCGGCCGATCGCCCTGCCGGCCACGACCGGGCCGGAGCTGTGGCTCGCGTGGCGCAGCGACAACGCCAATCCATGCCTGCCCTCGGTGCGGGCCGCGGCGCTGGAGACCGGCGAGGCGTGACGCCCGGCGCCGGCCTGGAAAGTCTGTGCGACCGGCGATAGGCTGCCGGCACGCCCCGCTTCCGGTCGCGCTGCCGGCCGGGGCCGCCCCTCCCGGATCAGGCAGGCACCATGAAAGTTTCGGCCGACCTCTGCATCGTGCCGATGGGCGTCGGCCTGTCGGTCTCGCCCTACGTGCGGGCGATCAAGGACATCATCGAGTCGAGCGGCCTCAGCGCCACGATGCATCCCAACGGCACGAACATCGAGGGCGAGTTGTCGGAGATCTGCGCGCTGGCGGAGCGGTGCGAGGCGAAGCTCGCCGAACTCGGCGTCCAGCGGACCTTCTTCACGCTGATCTTCTCGACGCGCCGCGACAAGGACCAGTCGATGGCCGACAAGCTCGCCGCGGTCTCCTGACCGCGACGGCACCGCCCGCCAATCCCGGGGCCGCGCTGCGGCGCCGGTAATGCACCGCCGCCTTGGCGGTAGGTCTCACACGGACAGAGCGTCGGGATTCCGTGCCTGCCTTCGGTGCCCAGGAACGACGGTCGCCAAACCCCCGCGAGGCCGGATCCTAAAGGCCGGGACGGTGACTAAAGCGGAACCTGTCCCGAGCGAGGCGAGGGTCCCCTCTCCCGTGCGGGAGAGGGGACGCGTCGCGGCTGTCTCGACCGGAAACGCGTCCTCCGGACCGTCGCGACGCGATCGGGAACGGCCCTAGCCGTGGCAGGCGCAGCCGGCGTGCTCGCAGCCGGCGTGATCCTTGTGGCCGTCCGCGCAGTCGTCGCAGCAATAGGCCTTGCCGTCCCGCGACACGGCCTTGGCGACCGGGATCACGCAGACGCAGTCCTGGCAGGCGCACTTCACCATCTCGACGTCGACGCTGGCCATGATGTCCTCCTCCGGCGCTTGGTCCGCGGGTCGACGATAGAACCGGGGCCTCGGCAAGGGAACCGATCCGGGGGCGCGGTGACGCGCCCGTGATCCCATTCGCCTGCTCGCGCGTTCCCCCGGTCCGGTGCTCACTGCGCCGGGTGGAGGGCACCATGGCCGATCAGAACACCGACGACGTCCGGATCGAGCCCTATGACGGGCCGGCGGGCGGCTGGGGCTCGGCCCGCTCCCTCGTCGAGATCCTGACCCGCGAGGGCGTACCGGTCACTGGCTCGGCGATGCTGCTCAAGCAGAACAAGCCGGACGGCTACATGTGTACCTCCTGCGCCTGGGCGAAGCCCGCCAAGCCGCTGGCTTTCGAGTATTGCGAGAACGGCGCCAAGGCGACCGCCTGGGAGCAGACGCGGCGCCGCGCGACGCCGGATTTCTTCGCCGAGCATACGGTCACCGAACTCCTCGGCTGGAGCGACTACGCCCTCGAGGAGCAGGGCCGCCTGACCCATCCGATGCGCTACGACCCGGCGACGGATCGCTACCGGCCCGTCGCCTGGGCGGAGGCCGTCGCCGAGATCGGCCGGGAACTGAAGGACCTGCACGCGCAGGACCCGCGGTCAGTGGTGTTCTACGCCTCCGGCCGGGCGTCGCTGGAGACGAGCTACATGTGGGCGCTGCTCGCGCGCCTCTACGGCAACAACAACCTGCCGGACTCTCGAACATGTGCCACGAGCCGACCTCGGTCGCGCTGCCGCAGTCGATCGGCGCCCCGGTCGGCACTGTGCTGCTGGAGGATTTCGAGACCACCGACCTGATCTTCTTCTTCGGCCAGAACGTCGGGTCGAACTCACCGCGCATGCTGCACCCGCTCCAGGAGGCGCGTCGCCGGGGCGCGCAGATCATCACCTTCAATCCGCTGCGCGAGCGCGGGCTGGAGCGCTTCACCGACCCGCAATCGCCGGTGGAGATGCTCACCCGCTCATCCACGAAGATCTCGACGCAGTACCATCAGGTGAAGGCCGGCGGCGACCTCGCGGCGCTCACGGGCCTATGCAAGGCCCTCATCGCCCTCGACCGGGCCGCGGAGGCCGCAGGCCAGCCGCGGGTGCTCGACCACGCCTTCATCGCCGAGCACACCCACGGCTTCGAGTCGTTCGTCGCGTTCTGCGACGGGCAGGACTGGGCCGCGCTGGAGCGCCGCTCGGGCCTGACTCGGACAGCGCTGGAGGCCGCCGCCGCGGTCTACGCCCGCGCGAAGGCGGTGATCGGCATCTACGGGATGGGCCTGACCCAGCACCGCAAGGGCACCGAGACCGTCCGGATGCTCGTCAACCTGCTGCTCCTGCGCGGCAATATCGGGAAGCCGGGCGCCGGGATCTGCCCGGTGCGGGGCCACTCGAACGTGCAGGGCCAGCGCACCGTCGGCATCACCGAGAAGCCGGAGCTGGCACCGCTCGACAAGCTTCGGGAGCTCTACGACTTCGAGCCGCCGCGGGAGAAGGGCCTCAACACGGTGGAAACCTGCGAGGGCCTCCTCGACGGTCGCGTGAAGGCCTTCATCGGGCTCGGTGGCAACTTCCTGCGGGCGATCCCCGATACCGGCCGGATGGAGCCCGCCTGGCGCCGCCAGCGCCTCACCGTGCAGATCTCGACCAAGCTCAACCGCTCCCACTTGGTGACCGGCGCCGTCGCCTACATCCTGCCCTGCCTGGGCCGGATCGAGATCGACCGGCAGGCGAGCGGGCCACAGGCGGTCTCGATCGAGAGTTCCACCGCGCAGTTCCACGGTTCGCGGGGCGTGGCCGACCCGGTCGGGCCGCACGTCCGCTCCGAGCCGTGGATCGTGGCGGAGATCGCCAAGGCGACGCTGCCCCAGAACCCGCGGATCGACTGGGATGCCTGGGTCGCCGATTACGGCCGCGTGCGCACCGCGATCGAGGCGACCTACCCGAACGTGTTCCACGACCTCAACGGTCGGATGTTCCAGCCGGGCGGGATCCTCAAGCCCCTGGGCGCCCGCGACCGGAAGTGGGAGACGGAGACCGGCAAGGCGAACTTCGCCGTGCCCGAGGGCCTGGAGGCCGATCCGGACCTCCCGGCTCGCGGTCCGGACGTGCTCGACCTGATCACCCTGCGCTCGAATGATCAGTTCAACACCACGGTCTACGGCTACGACGACCGCTTCCGCGGTGTGAAGGGCACCCGCGATGTGCTTTTCATGAACCGCCGGGACATCGCCCGCCTGGGCCTGAAGGACGGCGGCAGCGTCGAGGTCGCGACCGAGGCCCACGATCAGGTGCCGAGGCGCATCGGCGGCCTGCGGGTGGTGGCCTACGATATCCCCGAGGGCAATTGCGCCGGCTATTATCCCGAGCTGAACGTCCTGCTGCCACTCTGGCATCACGACGAGCAGTCCAAGACGCCCGCCGCCAAGGCGATCGCCGTGCGGGTCAAGGCCGAGCCGCGCGCGGCCTGAGCGGCGCGTCTGGCGTCCGGTCGCGCGTTCCGGCAAGGAACGACCATGGACCAAGTGACCTCACCCGACGCGCGACGGGACGCTCAGACCGAGCCGCGGCTGCGCGGGCTGCTTGATCGCATCGCCACCGGGGTGCCCGTGCAGGAGCCGGGTTCGGACCTGTCGCAGTTGAGCGCCGGGCCGGATACACTGGGCGGCGGCGCCGGCGCCGATGCCGAGTCCGGCGGCCTCGCGCTCGCCGGCGCCGACCTGTCCCGCGCGCGGATGGAGGAGGCCGACCTGTCCGGTGCCAATCTGCGCCGGGCGAACCTCGCGGGCGCGCTCGGGCGCTCGGCCCGCTTCACGGGCGCGATCCTCGAGGAGGCCGACCTCTCGGAGGCCGACCTCTCGGGGCGGACTTCACCGGCGTCGTGGCCGGCCAGGTGAAGTTCGCGGGCGCCATGCTGGAGGATGCCCGCTTCGGGCGGGCCGCGATGCGCTTCGCCGACCTGTCCGGTGCCCTCCTGGACGGGACGGACTTCGCCGGCGCCGATCTGTGGGGGGCCGACTTCTCCGGGGCTGACGCCGACGACACCGTGTTCCGCGCGGCCCGGCTCGATGAAGCCAAGCTCGCCGACGCCAACCTGACCCACGCGGATTTCGCCGATGCCAGCCTGACCAAGGCGAGTCTGGCCGGCTCGCGGCTGCGGGGCGCGAACTTCGCCGGCGCGAAGCTCGACGGGGCCGATCTCTCGGGTGCCGATCTCTCGGACACCGATCTCGTGCGGCTGAACCTCGCGACCTGCCGCCTGCGACATGCCCGCTTCGCCGGCGCGTGGCTCAACGGCACCCGGATGAGCGTCGAGCAGCTCGGCGGTGCCGTGGGCGAGGAGGTCGCCGGCGCCTACGAGCTGGCGCAGGCGAGCTACCTCGCCCTGGAGCAGAACTGGAAGAGCATCGGCAGCCACGACGCGGCGAGCTGGGCCTACAAGCGCGGACGCCGGATGGGCCGTTTCCATGCAGGGCGGCAGGCCCGCACCGCCTGGGGCGCGCGGGACTGGGCCGGTCTCCTGGGGCACGGCTATCGCTGGACCGCGGACCGCTTCGTCGAATGGCTCTGCGATTACGGCGAGAGCCTGTCGCGCATCGCCCGGGCCTTCGCCCTGCTGATCGTGGTGTTCGCGGGCCTCTTCGGGCTCACCGGCGGGCTGTACATTCTGGAGGGTCCGGAGGCGGGGCCGACCTACAATCCCCTCGATCTCCTGAGCTACAGCGCGCTCAACATGATGACCGCGAACCCGCCGGAGATCGGCCTCAAGCCCACCGGCCGCGTCACCAACCTGCTGGTCGGCCTCGAAGGCGCCGTCGGCATCATCCTGATGGGACTCTACGGCTTCGTCCTGGGCAATCGTCTGCGGCGGTGAGCCCCGCGCGCCGCGCGATCCTCAGTCGTTGACGCTCAGCCGCTCGATGACGAGACTCAGATCCTTGCGCAAGGCTCGGATCTCCGGCTCGCTGAGCTCGAGCTGGCACATCACGCTCTCGCGGACCGAAACCGCCTCTGCACGCAGGGCGGCGCCCGCGGGCGTCAGGGCGATCTCGACCTCACGCTCGTCGGACTGGCGGCGCGTCCGGAGCAGGAAGCCCGCGCCCTCCAGGCGCTTCAGCACCGGCGTCAGCGTGCCGGAATCGAGACGCAGGCGACGACCGATCTCCGAGACGGTCACGCCGTCCTGTTCCCACAGCACCAGCAGGACGAGATATTGCGGGTATGTCAGTCCGAGCCGCTCGAGCAGCGGCCGGTAGGACTTGGTCATCCGATGCGCGGCAGCATAGAGCGCGTAGCAGAGCTGGTTATCGAGGAGCAGGGGATCGGTCTCCCGCTCTGCCTCCACCGGATCGGCCGTGTACGCCATTTCGTTCGCCCATCGCGGTCCAGACGCCGCCATTCTCAACCGCGACCGCGGGTTCGTCATCATACCATAACATGGGAAGCCAGCGCGCAAGGTCAGGCCGCACGGTCCATACTCTCAACAACCCTAAGGGTTTCGTCACCGGTCCGGTGTTTGGCCGAGTGCCGACAGGGTTTCGAGGAAGGCCGCATCGTCCTCGAGCGTCCGGAGATCGAGGCGGACGGCATCGTCGCCGATCCGGCCGATGACCGGCGTTGGCAGCCGGCGCAGATCCCCGGCGAGGCGCTGGCAGCGCCCCCCGGCGACCCGGCCGCCCGCGGGTTCCGGAGCCAGGACCAGGGCCGCGCTCGGCAGCGTCTCCACCGGCAGAGCGCCCGATCCGATCTGGCTGATGCAGTCGGCGACCGAGACCACGGCCCGGCCGGCGAGCCGCTCCGCCACCGCGGGGGCGAGACGGGCGGCCTGCGCGGCGATCGCTCCGCGCTCGCGGGTCAGCAGCCGCAGGGTCGGCAACTCCTCCCGCAGCCGCTCAGGATGGAGGTAGAGCCGCAGCACCGCTTCGAGCGCCGCGTAGGTCATCTTGTCGACGCGCAGCGCCCGCTTCAGCGGGTTCTTGCGTACTCGGGCGATCAGGTCCTTCCGGCCGGCGACGATGCCGCACTGGACCGCGCCGAGGAGCTTGTCGCCGCTGAAGGTGACGATGTCCGCCCGTTCCAGGGCCGCCCGGATCGTCGGTTCGGGAGGCAGCCCGTAGGCGGCGAGGTCGACGAGGCTGCCGCTGCCGAGATCGTCCGCAAGGGGCACGCCCCGCTCGCGGCAGAGGGCATGCAGGGCGGCCGGATCCGCCGCGGCCGTGAAACCCGCGATGGCGTAGTTGCTCGGATGCACCTTCATCACGAGGCCGGTGCGGAGGCCGATCGCCTCCGCGTAGTCGCGCAGATGCGTGCGGTTGGTGGTGCCGACCTCGCGGAGCCGGCAGCCCGCCCGCATCATCACATCCGGCACGCGGAACGAGCCGCCGATCTCCACGAGCTCGCCCCGGGAGACCACCACCTCCTTGCGCATGGCCAGGGCGTTCAGCACCAGCAGGACCGCAGCCGCATTGTTGTTGACGACCACCGCGGCCTCGGCCCCGGTCAGGCGGCAGATCAGGCCCTCGACGTGGTCGTCCCGCTCGCCGCGGGCGCCGGTCTTGAGGTCGAATTCGAGGTTGCTCGCCTGCACCATCACGGCAGCCACCGCCTCGGCGGCCGAGCGGGGCAGCAGGGCGCGGCCGAGATTGGTGTGCAGCACCGTTCCGGTCAGGTTGAAGACCGGCCGCAGCGACGGGCGGCGCGCGGCGGCAAGCCGTGCGGCCGCGTCGGCCCGGATCGCCGCCGCGTCCGGCACGGGACCGCCGCCAGCCCGGATCTCCGAGAGGACATCCCGGATCGCCCCGGTGAACGCCGTCCGCCCGTAGGCGTCGAGAACCTCCGGCGGCGCGGCTCCGACGAGGCGCTCCACCGCGGGGATCCGGCGCTGGGACGGCGCCGGATCGTCGGCCGGGCGGGTGGGAACGGGCGCATTCATGACAGGCCAGACATAACCATCCCCCGCGATGGGGCCAGTCCGTCCACGCGCGGATAATCCGCGCAGGTTGTTCCGCCCCCGGCCCGACGGTAAGGGCAGAGCCGAAAACCGGCCGACAGTCCATCCGCAAGCGCGCGGGGCGGGCTTGGCCGCCACACCGCCCAGACCTCTCGGGAGACGCCGCCATGCCCCGACCTTCGATCCAGATCCACCCGATGATCCTGTGCGGCGGGACGGGGACGCGTCTGTGGCCTGCGTCTCGGGAGAGCATGCCCAAGCAGTTCGCCCGGCTGGTGGACGCGACGAGCTCGACCTTCCAGGCGACGCTGGCGCGGGTGTCGGACGCGTCCGTGTTCGCGAAGGCGACCGTGATCGCCTCGGCCGAGGCCCGGTTCATCGTCGCCGAGCAGCGCGACCAGCTCGGTCTGTCGGCCGACATCCTGCTCGAACCGCAGGGCCGGGACTCGGCCGCGGCCGTGGCGGTGGCAGCCCTCCACGCCGCGGCCAGTGACCCGCAGGCGGTGGTGCTGATCCTGGCGGCCGACCACGTCGTGCCCGACACCGACGCCTTCGTGGACGCGGTGCGGCGGGCCGCCGCCGGGGCGCGGGCCGGCTACACCATGACGCTCGGCATCGAGCCCGACCGCCCGGCCACCGATTACGGCTACATCCGCCGCGGCGAGCCGATCGCCGAGGCCGAGGGCGCGGCCCGGGTCGCCCGCTTCGTCGAGAAGCCCGACCGGTCCGGCGCCGAGGCGCTGATCACGGACGGCGCCCTGTGGAACTCGGGCTACTTCCTGTTCCGCGCCGACCTGATGCTGGCCGAGCTGGAGGCGTTCGTCCCCGAGGTGCTGGCGGCCGCGCGCGCGGCGCTGGAGGCGGCGGTGACCGACCTCGACTTCGTGCGCCTGGACGCGGCGGCCTTCGCCCGGGCGCCCAAGATCTCGATCGACTACGCGGTGATGGAGCGGACCGCCCGGGCCGGGGTGCTGCCGGTGTCGTTCGCGTGGTCGGATGTCGGCACCTGGGACGCGGTCTGGCAGGTGCTGGACCACGACGCGGCCGGCAACGCCGTGCGCGGCCGGGTGTCGCTGATCGACACCAAGAACAGCCTCGTGCACAGCCAGGGCGAGGGCCTGACCGCGGTGGTCGGCCTGGAGGACGTGGTGGTGGTCTCGACCCCGGACGCGGTGCTGGTGGCGTCCAAGGCGCATTCGGGCCAGGTCAAGGAGCTGGTCACCGCCCTGCGGGCCGAGGGCGCGCCGGAGGCGGACGCGCATCTGCGGATGTACCGGCCGTGGGGCTGGTACCAGCGGATCGACCTCGGCGAGCGGTTCCAGGTGAAGCGGATCCAGGTGGTGCCGGGTGGGCGCCTGTCGCTGCAGAAGCACTACCACCGGGCCGAGCACTGGGTGGTGGTGCGCGGCACCGCCGAGGTGACGATCGACGACCGGATCGTGCTGGTCCACGAGAACGAGGCGGTCTACCTGCCGATCGGCTCGATGCATCGCCTGGCCAATCCGGGCAAGATCCCCCTGGAGCTGATCGAGGTCCAGGTCGGATCCTACACCGGCGAGGACGACATCATCCGCGTCGAGGATATCTACGGACGCTGAGGCCTGGACGACTGAGCGATCGAGGCGACGCGCCCATCTCGGATCTCTTGACAGAAATCGGGCACGCCCACTCGCGGGCGGTCCGGTGAGGGCGAGACCGAAAGCCGCAGCGGCTGGATCCGCGCCAGTCCGTTGCCGGGCAGGCATGGCGTCGAACCGGGCATCGCCGTCGTCTCGGTTCGAGCCGCGCTGCGGATGGTCCTGCCGTGCCGTCGGCTCGGTTTCCGTCCGGCTTGAACACGACTGCAACGCAACGTTTTGATCAGGTTCTCCAGGCAGTCTCGGCGCCTATAAGGCAAGAGATTGGACGAGAACGATGCGGATCGTGTCAGACGGCGAAGAGAAAGCCAGGACGGTTCAGCTATCGGAAGTCCTTGGAGCGATGAGCCATGCCCTCGACCTAACGGAGGGTCAGCCGGTGGGCCATTGCGTGCGCGCGACCTGGATCGGCGTCCACATAGGTCGGGCCATGGGCCTCCCCGAGTTGCAGCTCTGGGAACTCTATCACACCGTCATGCTGAAGGATCTCGGATGCTCCAGCAACGCCGCGCGCATCTGCGAACTCTATCTGTCCGACGATCTCAGCTTCAAGCGTGATTTCAAGACCGTGAGCGACAGTCTGCCGAAGGTCCTGGGCTTCGTTTTCTCGCACACGGGCCTCAAGGCAGGCTTGGCCGAACGGTTCCGCGCGGTGCTCAACATCTTGCAGAACGGCGGAGCGATTGCCGACGATCTCATCCAGACCCGCTGTCAGCGCGGGGCACAGATCGCCCGACAGCTCCGCTTTCCGCCGAGCGTCTGCGACGCCATCCACGCGCTGGACGAACACTGGAACGGCAGCGGCCGGCCGGACCGTCTCGCCGGCCCCGCGATACCGCTCTACGCACGCGTGGCGCTGCTCGCGCAGGTGGTCGACGTCTTCCACACCGCAGCCGGTTCTGCGGCTGCGATCGCCGAAGTGCGGGCGCGCTCGGGCACGTGGTTCGATCCTCAGGTCGTCGCCTGCTTCGAGGCGGTCGCGATCGAGCCCGGCTTCTGGGAGACGCTGGGATCGGACACGGTCGAGGCGGCGGTCTTCGCACTGGCACCGGCCAGCCCGATCGTCGTGGACGAGGACTACCTCGACGACGTCGCCCGCGCCTTCGCCCAGATCATCGATGCCAAGAGCCCGTTCACGTCCGGTCACTCGGAGCGGGTCGCGGTCTATGCCGATATGATCGCGGCCGAACTCGGGTTTTCCGCGGACCGCCGCCGCTGGCTCAAACGGGCCGCGCTCCTGCACGACGTCGGCAAGCTCGGGGTCTCGAACGCGATCCTCGACAAGAACGGCAAGCTGGACGATGCGGAGTGGCGGGACATGCGCAATCACGCCGCCCTGTCAGAGACCATCCTGTCCCGCGCGGCGGTGTTTCACGAGATGGCCTGCATCGGAGGCAGTCACCACGAGCGGCTGGACGGCAAGGGCTATCCCCGTGGGCTGAAAGGCGATGCGATCGCACCCGAGATCCGCATCGTCTCGGTCGCCGACGTGTTCGACGCGCTGACCGCCGACCGGCCCTACCGGGCGGCCATGCCGCTGGAGAAGGCACTCGGCATCATGCGCGCGGATCTCGGCACGGCGTTCGATCCCACTTGCTTCGCGGCGCTGGAGCGGGCGCTCGCCGCGATCGAGGGCGATCTCGCTCGGGCGGCCTGAGCCGCTCCCCCGCAAAGGCTCCGGTTATCGGATCGGGACCATCGTCCCGGCTGCGCCGCAGGGCGATGATGCGCCACGTGACACCAGGACGATGGCTGTGCGCACCAGCCAGCCGCAGGCCGGCGAACGCGCAGTCCGAAGATAGAGCGAACCGCCGATGCGCGTGAGCATGCTGTGAGCTTCCTGGTCCAGGGATACGTGGCAGATGTCGATCGCCGACGAAGCCACCTTCCGTCCGATGACAGCAGGATGCATGGCCCGATAGTACAGGCCGATAGCAATTTCGATTGTATTTGATGCAACCTGAACTGCACCTTATAGATGTAAAATTCGATCGCCTGCTGGTCCTCCCAGAAAGCCGCCTGCACCTCGTTCTGGAACGGCCCGTATCGGCCTCCGAGGCGAGGTCGGGTTGAAGCCGGAGCGTCCACGCCCGGATCACCGACCAAGGTCTACCGGCAACCCGCCTCGGTCATCTTCACCAGCCGGCCGTTCGCGTTCAGCCTTTCGGACCGATCCCGGCCGGAGCGCGCCTGCGACTCGAAGACCGGCTCAATCCCAGGAACAATGCCGTCCGCCCGATGGATAGCGGGACGTAGGGGCACCGCAGCCCGCCGCACATCGAGACCCCGGGACTGAGCATGAAGCACAAGCGCGCTGCGCGAGCAGGTCATCGTGATCACCGGCGCATCGTCCGGCATCGGCCTCGCCACCGCCCGGATGGCTGCCGGGCGCGGCGCCCGAGTCGTGCTTGTGGCGCGCAGCGGCGACGCCCTGGCGCGCATCCGGACCGACATCGAGGGCGTCGGCGGCAAGGCGATCGACGTCGTCGCCGATGTCGGCCGGCGGGCCGACCTGCAGGCGGTCGCCGATCGGGCCGCAGCCACCTTCGGCGGCTTCGACACCTGGGTGAACGTCGCGGGCGGCACGATCTACGGCCGGCTGCGCGAGATCAGCGACGCCGACCACGAGCGCCTGATCCAGACCAACTTCTGGGGCACGGTGTACGGGTCCCTGGTGGCGGCGGAGCACCTGCGCCGGCACGGTGGCGCCCTCGTCAATGTCGGCAGCATCGCCTCGGATCTCGCCTTCCCGTACGAGGGCATGTACGCGGCCTCGAAACACGCCGTGAAGGGCTTCACCGACGCCCTGCGCATGGAGCTGATGGACGAGAACGCTCCGGTCTCGGTGACGCTGATCAAGCCGGCCTCGATCGACACGCCCCTTCCTCAGCGGGCGCGCAACTACATAGACCGCGAGCCGAGCCTGCCGCCGCCGATCTACCCGCCCGAGGAGGTCGCGAACGCTATCCTGCACGCGGCCGTGCGCCCGCAGCGCGACATCTTCGTCGGCGGCGCCGGCAAGGCCTTCGTGGCCGGCAAGGAACTGGCGCCGGGTGCCTACGATCACCTCGCGCCGGCGATCATCGCCCTCCAGAAGCGCGCAAGCCCGCCGCGCCACCCCGACGGCGCCCTGCACGCGCCGGTGGCGGCCGGCGAGACGCGGGGCGATCCGCCCGTGCCGGTCATGCGGACCAGCGCCTACACCCGCGCGACCCTGCATCCCTTGGCCGCGGCAGCCGGCCTCCTCGGGGTCGGTGCCGCCACCGCCCTCGCCGTGATCGGCACCTCGACCGGCCGCCGGCGGCGCCTGTAAGTGTCCAACGCGTCGCTAGCCCTGGCCGGCCCCGACCGGCCCGCACAGGAAGCCGGGAGCGATCCCCGGATCGTGCCGCGCCGGATCCTGTCCTTGGCCGGGGATCAGACGATTGCCTACGCGGAGACCGGCACCGGCCCGGATCTCGTGGCGATTCACGGCACGCTGATGTGCCTGGAGGATGTCTGGCTCGGCCCGGTGCCGGCGCTGGCAGAGCATTTCCGCGTCGTCGCCGTCGACCGTCCCGGCCACGGCTTCAGCCGCCGGCCCCGCGGGCGCGCCGCCGACATCTGGGATCAGGCTGCGCAAATCCGCGAAGCGGTGCGCCGCCTCGGTCTGGAGCGACCGGTGATCCTCGGTCACTCGTTCGGCGCGGCCGTCGCCCTCGCCTACGGGATGCTTCATCCGGACGAGATCGCCGGTATCGTCGCCCTGGCGCCGATCTGCTTCCCCGAACTCCGCCTCGAGCAGGTGCTGTTCGGGCCGCGGGCGCTGCCATTCGGCGGCGATGTTTTGTCCGCCCTGCTGGGCGGGAGCAGCGACCGGGTGCTCCTGCCCGTGTTGTGGAACGCCATGTTCCTTCCCGAGCCGATGCCCCCACACTTCGCCCGGCAATTCCCCTTCGCCCTCGCCGGCCGGGCCGCGCAGATCACGGCGGACGGCGAGGATGCCGGCTGGCTCTGGCCTGCCCTCACGCGCAGCGTCCTCGGCTATCCGTCGCTGCGCCGGCCTGTCCACATTCTGGGCGGCAGCGCCGATCTGGTGGTGAATACAGCCCTGCACGGGCACCGCGCGGCCAGCATGATCCCCGGCGCGCGGTTCGAGCGTTTGGCCAGCGTCGGACATATGCTGCATCACGTGCGACCCGACGCGGTGGTGCGCGCGGCCCTCGCAGTGCAGGCGAGCCCGTAACCCGCCCGTCGCGGCGGTGCAGACGATGAGTGGCGCGGCACGCCCGGACTGCTCTGGTGGGCGGTGAGGGGCTCGAACCCTCGACCCTCTCCGTGTAGAGGCCGGCCATGAAGAGCCGGGCGACGCGGCGCTGGACCAGCAGCGCGCGGCCCCGATCCTCCACCCGTCCTTCAGCATTGGGCGCGAGCGCACCACCGTCCAATGCCGATCCGTCTTCGCCAGCTTCCACAAGCCTCGGGTCT
This sequence comes from Methylobacterium phyllosphaerae, assembly GCA_050632685.1. Lineage (GTDB taxonomy): Bacteria > Pseudomonadota > Alphaproteobacteria > Rhizobiales > Beijerinckiaceae > Methylobacterium > Methylobacterium phyllosphaerae_A. The sequence continues at coordinate 1,611,690 of JBOEFT010000001.1, read as the reverse complement.
CCAGCATGCCCTGTCGGCGGGCTCGGAGGCATCGACGCCCAGCGCTTGACGAAACAGTGTGTCGATCCGATCCGCCGGCGTCAGCGTGACGAGATCTCCGGCGGCTCGATCCGCCTCGGCGGCGTGAGAATCCCGAACAACATCGGCGTGTCGGGCTCTGGCGCCAACGCGACGACGGTTTACGCCTCGGGACCAACCGTCGAGGTGTTCCAGGCAGCCGATCCGAGCATCGTCGCCAACGTGACGATCGAGCGGCTGTCGATCTACGGCGCCGGCGGCGCGCGCCGGACGGGCGGTCACTTCGTCCTGTTCGAGAACTGCCAGAACTGCCGGGTGTCCGATTTTCTGTTCTCCGGCGCCTACGTCGGGGTCGAGGTCGGCGGCACGAATACGCTCAACGTCGCGCTGGAGCGGGGACGATCGGACGGGGCTTCACTCTACCACTTCGCTGTAGCGGGGGTCGCCGACACCTTCATGCGGGGGCTCCTCACCACGTCCGGCGGCGGTCCGCAGGCGCGGTGCGGCGTGCGGCTGACCCAGTCCGGCGGGACTTGGATCTCGGACAGCGACATCACCGCCTCCGGTCACGGCACCTGTGTGCAGCCCGGCGACGGCCAGTCGGTGAAGAGGACCTTCGTCTCGAACACCGCGCTGGGCGATACCGGTACGGGCTTCGGGCTCTTCCTCAATCCGACGGGGAGCGGCGTCATCTACGGCTTCTCCGCAGCGAACTCATGGACCTCGGCCAACAAGCAGGCCGGCGTCGGCAGCCAGTGCGACAAGGGTGGGGCGATCCAGGCGGTGACGCTGAACGCGCACCGCGCCATCGCGAACACGCTCGACGGCATGACGTTCACCTGCGGCGACGGCATCCGCATCATCGCGCCCACCGTCGTCGACAACAGCAACCCGAACGGCGGCGGCGTCGCCGGGCGCAACTCCGGGATCGTGTTCGGATCCGGCCTGTCCCACTTCACCGTGACCGGCGGCGAGTTCCGTGCGCTTTTTGGCAGCAAGCCGTTCCAGGCCTATGCCGTGCGCGTGCTCCCCGGCGCCTCGGGCTACTACACGATCACCGGCATCGATGCGCTGGGTGGCGGCAGTGTCGATGATCGAGGCATCGGCTCGCACAAGACTGTGACCGGCAACTGGTAGCCGCATCCGGATCGAGACCCGGGTTTACGAACGGCTCGTCCTGATCCCGCTTCGAGCGCACGGTACGGGGGTGCCCGCCGGTCTCGTGTCGCCTGTGAGCAGGCGACTGCCCGCCATCATTGACCTCCGGGCTTTACCGGCCTCACCCCGGGTAACGCGATCCTCTCGAACACCACGCCCGAGCGCGGTGGCTGCGACCGGCCGGACCTTCCAGAAGTTCGGCAAGGTGCTCGACGCCAACACGCTGCAGTTCACCCGCGTCGAGCCCGTCGCGCGGAACTGAGGATGCCATGACCGGCCCGGCGGTCGCGCCGCTTCACACCCAAGTCAACACCAGTCTGGGCGCTCTGGCCTCGGCCAGGGCGCCCATCGTCGTTTCAGATCAGGAACCGTCAAGGTCCTCGTGCGTCGACCAAATTCTCAGCCAGAGAACACCTCCAGCCCGCCGGCAGCGCCGTGCGGGGCCTTTTCCGCTCACGCTGCCGCGGTACATCGGACCCAAATTCGGCCGCCGACCCCATCGGCCACAGATCTGGGAAAGGCCGCCCGGTCCGTCGGCGCGGTCTTTTTCGTCCGCGCCGACGCCTCAGACGACTCTTACCGTTGCGGCAGAAGGTGTGACCTGAGGGCGAAGCGGATCGCTTGGCGGTAATTGAGTCCGGCAATCAATTCCAGTTCGCCGAAATAGATAGCATACGTTCCGTTAGGAATTTCGAGAAGTCGCAGCATCTTGAATCTCCCGTAAATTCAATACGAGATAAGTTAGGGCGCCGAAGACGGGTTCCCGGGCGCTCGAAGCGCACGCGAATGGGCTGCCGCCACCGCCCGGCAGCCGCCGCCGGCCATCCTGCACCCGGGACGCGTTGCGTATCGGCTCGGCTCGTAGAGCCCTTGTCACCGCCTTGGGTTTGCAGCTCAGGGGGCTACCTGACCAAGGAGGCGGGGGCGCAGGCTCCTTCATACGCACAGCCAACGGCATCGAGGTCTATGACAACGAGGGCGTCGAGCTATCCAATCGCGGGGCTCGGCGCGCGATGCGTCGAGAGGCGCTGACGGCGATCTTTCGCGACGAAAACGCGGTCGATGGTGCAACGGAGTACAGCGTCGGAGCTTACGACGAAGAAGGCAAACTCGTGATGCAGGCGCGAGCCAGCATCGACATCACGGATCAGTAGCGCTCGGCTCACACGCTGCGGTCAGACTCTGCACCGACTTCAGCGTGTAAAAACTGTCCTCTTCCAGGCACTCGACTTGGCGGTTCCGTTCAGAGAGCTTTACCCCTTTCCATGAGAGACAGTCGCCTTTACTTAGCTCCGTCTGTATTTCAATCTGATGCAGCATCGGTATGACCTGCTCCGCGCTTCGAGCTCTGAACCTGCTTCGTCCCAAATCTTTCGCCCTAAACTAATTGGCTCAGTCCGGTCCGTTCGAAATGTGCGTGTCCAACCACCGGGCGAGCGGACTGCCGTGGATTTCTCCATTCAATCAAGAAATCGCGATTACTGTATTGGATCAGAAATTTCACAGAAACAATCCAGCCTCATGCGAACGGAAAAATTTCGTCTCGGATACCTATTCCGCCGTACCAATCTATGTAGATAAATGATCAATATGATTTTTAAAAGAAATCTGTAATCAATCTTGATAGGCTGCGCGCGCAAAATTCAATAGGACTCTATTGATTTTGTATACTCTCATACTTCTAAAGTGAGAATTCGATTTTAATCCCTAAAAATTTTATCAATTCGAGGGGGGCAACCCATCGAGGCCTGCCATGACCCAGCGTCAAGAAATAAGCTTCGTCTCAGACGCCGATTATCAGTCTTTCTCGGCCCTTGAGCAGCAGCCGTTCGATTTTTCCCACACTCTGCAAAAATATCCGCTGATGGACATAAATGCTCTCTATGATCTAGCTAGGTTTATTCAAGAAAAGAACTTGCCGCATCTCATCAGAAACGACTCAAAACAAAGGAGCGGTTGGGGCGTCGCTCCCGAAAAACTCACGCTCGTCGAAGGCTTCGGGAAGCTGAAGGCGGGAAATATTCTGATAATGCTTAAAAGTGTACAGAGTCATCCAGATTATAAGATGTTTCTCCAAAGATTTTTGGAAGAAATCGGCGATATTCGCCATATTGATATGAGGAAAGAATACCGCCGTCCGATTTGCACGATCATCATCGCGTCCCCCCGACGGGTAACGCCGTATCATGTAGACGACTCGCATAACCTTCTCATGCAAGTGCGGGGGCGCAAAGATTTTTATGTCTTCGACGGTACGGATCCGGAGATCGTCACGGCGGAAGAGCGAGAGGCGTTCTGGAACGGCGACGCCAGCGCGGCGCAACTAACAGAAGCGAAGCAGACCAAAGCGACACTCCATTCGCTTGCGCCAGGCATCGGCGTCCACGTGCCGTTCCTTTTTCCACACTGGGCTCAGAATGGAACCGACGTTTCGATTGCAGTCAGCGTCAACTTTCAATCTGTCAGTGATCGCGCGCTCAGCGTCCACGATTTCAATAACTTCCTGCGTTCCAGAGGTCTCCACCCTCCGCGCCGGGGCGCAGCAAATTGATCGACTTGTCGAAGTGCGTAGCATTCGAGGCCTTGTCAGCGATACGGGGCCTTCGGAACCATTACCGTCCGGATTCATAGCCAGTCGCGGACGTTCTCGGCGAGGCAGACGGCGGCGAGGGACCGGCCACGCAGTGCTGCTCGCCGACGATGCGGTTGGACGGTGCGCGAGCAAAACCAGCTGCTCGCGCTCTGCTTTGGGCTTCCCCAGTCGAACAAAGCGTGAAAGCGAGGCGGCAGAGGTCATTCCGCGCCTCAGATCCGAATTTGCAACTAGCCCGACCTAAATCCGGACAGTGCCCGAACCCAACAGGAACCGGCAGTGGGGAAAGGACAGCCGATCCCCGGAAATTGGTACAGGCCGCTCGGAGAGCCGTGGGCAGCCCCCCGCGCACGAACGGCTCAAAGAAACGCCGTCGCCGATGGGCCGCCTCTGGACGCCTACCGCCGGGGCTCGAAGCCAAGTCCACTCTGGCCGAGCAGGCGGTCCTGGCCCTCGTGGCGGCCGAGACCGTGCGGCGGAAGGAATGCCGGCGGTCGATCGAGAACATGGCCGCAGTGGCTGGGGTGTGCCGTTCGACGGTGAAGAACGCCGACCGTGAGGCGCGCTGGCTTGGACTCCTGACGGTCGAGGCGCGTCAGATCAGCGGTTTCCGCAACGACACGAACGTGATCCGGGTCATCTCGGCTCCGTGGCAGGCTTGGATCTGCCTAGGCCGGAGGGGGATACCGATTGGCCCACCCCTTCGCGAGGGGTGGGGTCAAAAGCGTACACAGCACGCCTACTGAGGTTCTCATCCTGTCAGAATCGGGAACAACGGAACAGGGGGAGAGCGATCTACAGGTGCGAATTCGCCATCGCGACCGACGTCGCGAACGGCATCTGCGTAGACCGGCCGCCTCGCTCGCGTGAACGGCCAGTAGCCGGCCTACACTTCGGGAATAGGTGTGAGAATCTGCAGCTAATACAGCTAACGGAACTGAAGAAGGCTGCCGGAAGGCAGCGTTTTGCGTTAGCGAAGCGGCGTTTTTGTCAGGATTCATCTTCACCCAAGGTAAAGCAGTTTAACTCCAATACCGGCCGATATGAACGTCCTACGCCTCGTCGCTTTGCTCGAGCTCACCCTCGCTTGGTACGGCCACCGCGCTGACAGTCCTTCAATCATCGCCGGCGGCCTCGCGCTCGTACCCGCCGCATTCGTGCTGCGGTGGGTTGTCATGCCATCGCAGCGGGCCGCGGCAAGTGCGCCTGTGGCTCTTGCTTCGTCAGCCCCGCCGCCTCCAGCGCCCGGAGAAGCAGATAGGGTGGTGGTGGACATGTCAGTCCGGATCAAGGCCGCGCGAGAGCAGCGGGCCGCTCAGTAGGCGGCCGACCAGTTCAGGCCTTGGGCACCCGGCATCAAACCGGCCGAGTGCGCCAGTCACTTGGAGTCGATCTGTCCGACCCACTGTGCGAGGAGCGTGGCAAGCCCATACCAGACGCCAGGGTGCAGCACCGTCGCGATGTTCTGTGTGAGCAGGCCGCCCGGGTAAGCCGGCAATCTCAAGACTGCGGCGACGATCAGCCAGAGGCCGACTGCACCCAGGGTGGAGGCCGTCGCCGCGGCGGCAATGCCAAAGTACTCGTGCGGCTTCATAGCTACGGGCGTGTCCCGCATTCGTAAATTTGCGCCCTGCCTTTCAACGGACCTCGGCCGAGCGCCGCGCACTCGACCGTGCGAGCTGCGGCGAGCCCAGCCGCGGCTTTAAACTCGCCGTTAACCAAAATCCGCGATTTGCCAGATCAATAGTGGCTTCGCGCGGGCTGTACCTGCCGCCGCAGAGGATGGCAAATTATGCGGCTGATCGTCGGCACACTGGTCGTCTTCGCCTGCGTCTTCGGAAGCTACGCGCAAATGGGCGGCCACCTGCAAGTCCTTTGGCAGCCCTTCGAGTTCGTCATCATCCTCGGTGCAGCAATCGGTGCCTTCATCATCGGCAACACCGGGCCGGTTCTCAAGGCCGTGCCCGATATGCTGGGCACGCTCGTGAGGGGTCCCAAATACACGCAGGAAAGCTTTGTCGAACTGCTGGGGATGCAGTTCTCATTGTTCAAACTTGCGAAGCAGAAGGGTTCGATGGCGCTCGAACCGCACATTGAAAATCCGAGCGAGTCGGCGCTTTTCAACGCCTTCCCGACCTTTGCTGCGAACCATCACGCGGTCGAGTTCGTCTGCGATTACATGCGCATGGTCACGCTGGGCGCCAACAACGTCCACGAGATAGACGCCCTCATGGATGAGGAACTGCAGACACATCACCAGGAGCGGGAGCGTCTCGTTTCGGCCATGCAGGCGCTCGCCGACGGAACACCGGCGCTCGGCATCGTCGCTGCCGTGCTCGGCGTGATCAAGACGATGGGGGCGATCAAAGAACCGCCGGAGGTGCTGGGACATCTGATCGGCGGCGCTCTCGTAGGCACCTTCTTTGGCGTCTTCATCGCCTATGGCTTCTTCGGCCCTATGGCGCAGTCGCTCAAAAGCCTCTTCGAGGCCGAGTCCAAATACTACCTTTCGCTTAAAACAGGTCTCCTCGCGCACATCAGCGGTCAGCAGCCGGTGATGTCGATAGAATTCGCTCGAAAGTCTCTGATGAGCGAAGTCCGTCCCACCTTCAGCGAAGTGGAAGCGGCAACTGCCGCTCTGCCTGCCCAGATCTGACGCAATCTCCAGCAGAGACCCGATGGCCACAATCATTATCAAGAAGGTCAAGAAGGCCGCTCATGTACATCATGGTGGGGCTTGGAAGATCGCCTATGCGGACTTCGTAACCGCCATGATGGCGTTCTTTCTGCTGATGTGGCTGATCAGTATGACGACGCAGGAGCAGAAGATCGGTTTGGCGGAATATTTCGCGCCGGCGGCTTTGAGCCCTACAAACAGCGGCGCTGGCGGAGTGATGTATGGCACCTCCCTAGACACGTCAGGGAACAAGGTGTCCACGCCCCGCGACATAGCCAGAGGCTCTGTGGAGCAGAAGGGCTCTGCCGACCAGGAGGACAAAGCGCGCTCGACCAATTCGGGCCGCACCAACGACCTCGATGTGAGCGGCCCGGCTGAAAGCGTGCAGGCCGACTACAGCGCTATAGCCAGCCTCCGGCAGGCGCTCCAGACGATGCCCGACATCGCCGAGTTGTCGAAGAACATCGTGATCGAGCAGACCAAGGAGGGCGTGAACGTTTCTCTTGTGGACCAGGACGGCCGCGCCATGTTCCGCGACGGCTCTGTCGATCCCTACGAGCGCACCCGTCGCGTGCTGGAGGCGCTCGCGCCCACCCTGCGCCGGCTGCCAAACCGCCTGTCCATAACCGGCCATACGTCCGTCACGCGTCCGGGTTCGGCGCGGGCCGGTGAAGCCTGGAACCTCACCGCCGGGCGTGCGCTCGCCGTGCGCGAGATCCTGTCGAGTGCCGGGGTTCCCAACGACAACTTCGCTTCCGTGACGGGACGCGCCGACACCGAGCCGGTTTTCCCTGACAACCCCTACATCGCGCCGAACCGACGAGTGACGATCACTCTGCTCAATGCGAGGCCGCCGGTGCCCTCGAACCTTTTTCGCTGACGACAAGGCGCCTCGCCGCTTCAGACGGGCCTGTCGCAAACGCGAACGTGCCTTTGTTCACGGATCGTTGGCCATCCCTGACGAGCTTGCCGCCTCCGCCCTGGAGCCGGCTACCTTGAAGCCGCCCCGCGCCGCCACCGCAGCAAGCGCTGCCTGGAGGCCGCAGCATGATCAGGCTCGACAACGCCTCGACCCTGGCCCAATCGGCCGCTGACACGAACGGGATCGCCCTCACACATGAGGCACTGACCGCCGCCGCCCGCCTCGCCTCTGACCTCACCCACCATTCCGGACAGCTCGCCTTCGATGGCGCGGCACCGTTTCGGATCGAAGCCGGTCAGGTAGTCGACGTCGGCTTGGTTGAGCACATCGTGGCTGTCGTCCGCGCACTCGGCAGCCCCATCACTGCGCCGACCTCGACGTCGGCAGCGTCGATCGCCACGCCGGCCCGCCCCAGCCCGGCGGCGCGGTCTCCGAGATCGGCAGGGCGCTGGAGGCGATGCACGACGCCGCCGCGATCCGCTAATCCGAGACCGGGGACGATCCATGGCTGTTGGGCAGGCTCAACCGCACTCCGGCAATAGATAATCATCAATAAGAACCCGGCACTCGCCGCCAAGTTCAAAGTAGAGTCTGGAGCCTGATATGGACCAGACACCGACAGTCGACCTCGACAAGCTCGAACAATACCTCAACGCGGAGCGCGCCAAGGCCGAGCGAGCAACACACGCCGAGAAGCGCGCCCAGTTGGACCGTTTCCTCGAAGAACGCGAGGAACGTATTGCCGCCGCGTTGAAGGCCGATCGAGAGCGTCGGGACGCGGACGATCCGAACCTACAGGCGGCGAAGATGATTTATGCTGCCCTCGGGGACCAATGGAGCGCCCTCGTGGCGTTAACGGCGCGGATGACCGCGGTGAAGATGGTGTCCGCGCTCAGCCGGCTGGAGCGGGAGCGGAAAGCCGGTTTCGACCACGAGGTCGCTGGGGCCGCCACACAGATCCGCCCCGCCGCCGGGGCCGCGCGAGAAGGCGGCATCGCCACCGAAATCGAGAAGCAGCTCGTGGCCGCCGGTTTAATAAGCGGCTTGACCGAGGATACCGACATACAATGATCGTCGTGGACCCCCGCACTGGCCTCTACGTCGAGATCGTTCCCCTGCCCCTGGCAGCCGAAACCAAGCCCGAGCTGAAGGCTCGGATTCTGGGCGAGAAGCTCGCCCTGCGCGAAGCGGCATCGCGAGCCCGCCGGCAACAGGAGCTGGACGCCGGGGCGCTCTGAGAGCGCAAATCACCTGGGAAGGCCCAGGAGCGGCGTGAGCAGCGGACCGCTACAGTTGCCGCCCTCGACCCGTTGAGGGCCGCCAGCGTTCATCGCATTCTACAGAAACGAAGCCGGGAGGTTCGCCGACTTATTGGCGGATCCAAAAGCAAAGAGCTGCTATCCATTGCGCCCCGTATGCACCCCAAGATACCTCGTCGGGGTGCAACGCTGGCCGAAAAATCAGCTAGCTAGATGACCTAAATGGTGGGCGGTGAGGGACTCGAACCCCCGACCCTCTCCGTGTAAAGGAGACGCTCTACCAACTGAGCTAACCGCCCGGCCGTCGACCGTTACGGCATGGCGCCGGTCCAGTGCAAAGGCGTCCGGCGCGCGCCGATGTCAAGACCCGGCGAGCCGGGCCGTGAGGGCGGGGCCGAGGCCGATGCTGTCGATCGCTTCCGGCCCGCTGCGGGGCAAACCGGATCCGTTTGCAGCCGCCAGGACGGCTCGGGTACCGGCCTCGACGGAACAGATCAGCCGACACGGTACCCGGCCCGCGATGCGCGCGGTAAGCCCCGCCAGCCCGGCACCACCGAGGATCACGGAGTCAGCGCCGCTTTCGGCGCAGGCGATGCAGGCTTCGGCCAGGACCGGGAGTGCGGCATCGGGGTTCTCGGCGATCGCACCGCCGCTCGGCGCCACCGCGCGGATCGCCGCAAGAGGCCCCGACAGACCGAGCGTGCCGACGAACTCGCGTAGCATCGGTTCCCAGGCCGCACCGCCGGTCACGATGCCGAAGCGGCCGTGCGCGGCGGCCTCGCGGCAGGCGGCCTCCGCCATTCCGACCACCGGTACCCGCGACAGCTCCCGCAGGGCCAGCAGGCCCGGATCGCCGAAACAGGCCAGATAGACCGCGTCGCAATCCGAACCATGCTCCGCGAGGGCGTCGAGGGCGGCATGGCCCGCGATGGCGGCAGCCGAGCGGCTCGCGATGTAGCGGGCGCCGAAACGGCCCGTGACCGCGCGCAACGCAGCCCGGCCCGCGAGCTGAGCCCGAACATGGCCCGCGACGAGGTCGGTCACGGCCGCGCTGGTGTTGGGATTGATCAGAAGGATGCGCATCCGGCCCTCCGCGCATGAAAAAGCCCCCGGGGCTCTCGCTCCGGGGGCTCGGGTCATTCGCGCATCTGATCAGTGCGCCACGAAGGCGGCCCCATCCTCCTCGGTCCGGGCAGGCTTGGCCACCGGCAGGGGCTCCTCCCACTCGATCGCGACCGGCTGGCGGACCAGCGCCTTCTCCAGCACCTGATCCATCCGGGAGACGGGCACGATCTCCAGACCGTTCTTCACGCTGTCGGGCACCTCGGCGATATCCTTGGCGTTCTCCTCGGGGATCAGCACCGTCTTGATGCCGCCGCGGAGCGCGGCGAGCAGCTTCTCCTTGAGGCCGCCGATCGGCAGCACCCGACCGCGGAGCGTCACCTCGCCGGTCATCGCGACGTCGCGGCGGACCGGGATCCCGGTCAGCGTCGAGATGATCGCAGTGGCCATGGCGATGCCGGCCGACGGACCGTCCTTCGGGGTCGCCCCTCCGGAACGTGGACGTGGATATCGCGACGCTCGAACAGCGGCGGCTCGATGCCGAAGTCGATGGCCCGGGAGCGCACGTAGGATGCGGCCGCCGAGATCGACTCCTTCATCACGTCCTTGAGGTTGCCGGTGACCGTCATCTTGCCCTTGCCGGGCATCATGACGCCCTCGATCGTCAGCAATTCGCCGCCGACTTCGGTCCAGGCCAGACCCGTCACCACGCCGACCTGATCGTCCGCGTCGATCTCGCCGTAGCGGAATTTCGGCGGGCCGAGGAAGACGGGCAGGTTATCCGGCGTCACCGCGACCGACTTGGTCTTGGTGATCAGGATCTCCTTCACCGCCTTGCGGATCAGGTTGGAGAGCTCGCGCTCCAGGTTGCGGACGCCGGCTTCCCGCGTGTAGCGGCGGACCAGCATCATCAAGCCATCGTCGTCGATCGACCACTCGTGCGTCCCGAGGCCGTGCTTCTTCAGGGCGTTCGGGATCAGGTGCTTGCGCGCGATCTCGACCTTCTCCTCCTCGGTGTATCCAGCGATGCGGATCACCTCCATCCGGTCCATGAGCGGACCCGGGATGTTGAGGGTGTTGGCCGTGGTCACGAACATCACGTTCGAGAGGTCGTAATCCACCTCCAAATAGTGGTCGTTGAAGGTGCTGTTCTGCTCGGGGTCGAGCACCTCGAGGAGCGCCGCCGACGGGTCGCCGCGGAAGTCCATGCCCATCTTGTCGATCTCGTCGAGCAGGATGAGCGGGTTCGAGGTCTTGGCCTTGCGCATCGACTGCACGATCTTGCCGGGCATCGAGCCAATATAGGTCCGGCGGTGACCGCGGATCTCGGCCTCGTCGCGCACGCCGCCGAGCGACATCCGGACGAATTCGCGACCCGTCGCCTTGGCGATGGACTTGCCGAGCGAGGTCTTGCCGACGCCGGGGGGCCGACGAGGCACAGGATCGGGCCGGTGAGCTTGTTCGCGCGCTGCTGCACGGCGAGGTACTCGACGATCCGCTCCTTAACCTTGTCGAGGCCGAAATGATCGTCGTCGAGCAACGCCTGGGCGCCGAGCAGATCCTTCTTGATCTTCGAGCGCTTGCCCCACGGGATGCCGAGCATCCAGTCGAGGTAGTTGCGCACGACGGTCGCCTCGGCCGACATCGGCGACATCTGGCGCAGCTTCTTCAGCTCGGCCGTCGCCTTGTCGCGAGCCTCCTTGGAGAGCTTGGTCTTCTCGATCTTCTCTTCCAGCTCGGCCAGCTCGTCGCGGCCATCCTCGGAATCGCCCAGCTCCTTCTGGATCGCCTTCATCTGCTCGTTCAGGTAGTACTCGCGCTGGGTCTTCTCCATCTGCCGCTTGACGCGGGTCCGGATGCGCTTCTCCACCTGGAGCACGGAGATCTCGCTCTCCATCAGCGACAGCACGCGCTCGAGGCGCTGCGCCACCGTGGGCGTCTCCAGGATGCCCTGCTTGTCGGAGATCTTGACGAGCAGGTGCGAGCCGATCGTGTCGGCGAGCTTGGAGGGCTCGTCGATCTGGGTCACGGCGGAGACGACCTCGGGCGAGATCTTCTTGTTCAGCTTGACGTAGTTCTCGAACTCCGAGAGCACCGAACGCGCGAGGGCCTCGGCCTCGACGCGATCGCCGAGTTCGTCATGGAGGGCTTCCGCCGTAGCTTCGTAGTACTCGTCCGAGCGGGTGAAGCCCGTGACCTTCGCGCGGCCGACGCCCTCGACCAGCACCTTCACGGTGCCGTCGGGAAGCTTCAGCAGCTGGAGCACCGAGGCGAGGGTGCCGATCTTGTAGATCGCGTCGGTCGCCGGATCGTCGTCGCCCGCGTTGATCTGGGTGGCGAGCAGGATGTGGCGATCGGTGCGAACGGCCTCCTCAAGGGCGCGGATCGACTTCTCGCGGCCCACGAACAGGGGCACGATCATATGCGGGAAGACCACGATGTCGCGCAGGGGGAGGACGGCGTATGAGCCCGTCGATCCCGGGACCACCGGCTGGCGCGATTTCGACTGTGACATGCTGACTTCCTCTCAGGGACGCCCAGTTTCGGCACCTCCATGCACGGAGCGCGCCTACAGCCAGGGGCCGACCGGGCCGCGAGGGTCGGAATTTCGCTAACTGTGCGGCTGGCGACGCGGACCAAACCTCGAAGGAGCGTGCGGCCTCCGCGCTGAGCCTGAGGTGGCTGCGGGGGGCAGCGTTTTCAAGATGTTCCCCGCAGCGCGCCCGGCCTGAGCCGGGCGCTTAATGCAACCCTACCAAGCGCTTACGCGCTGACGCTGGCGGGCGCTTCCTTGTTGCGGTCGCCGTGGATGTAAAGGGGGCGCGACTTGCCCTCGACCACCTCCGGGCCGATGACAACCTGCTCGACGGATTCCAGGCCCGGCAGGTCGTACATCGTGTCGAGCAGGATCGTCTCCAGGATCGAGCGCAGGCCCCGGGCGCCGGTCTTCCGCTCGATCGCCTTGCGGGCGACGAGGGACAGCGCGTCGTCCTGGAACGTCAGGTCGACGTTCTCCATCTCGAACAACCGCTGGTACTGCTTGACCAGGGCGTTCTTCGGCTCCTGCAGGATCTTCTTGAGGGCCGCCTCGTCGAGATCCTCCAGCGTCGCCAGGACCGGCAGACGACCGACGAACTCGGGGATGAGGCCGAACTTCAGCAGATCCTCGGGCTCGACCGAGCGGAAGATCTCGCCGGTGCGGCGGTCGTCCGGGGCCTGCACGGTCGCGCCGAAGCCGATCGAGGTGCCCTTGCCGCGCTGGGAGATGATCCGCTCCAGCCCCGCGAAGGCGCCGCCGCAGATGAAAAGGATGTTGGTGGTGTCGACCTGCAGGAATTCCTGCTGCGGGTGCTTCCGGCCGCCCTGCGGCGGGACGGAGGCGACCGTGCCCTCCATGATCTTGAGGAGGGCCTGCTGCACGCCCTCGCCCGACACGTCGCGGGTGATCGACGGGTTGTCGGACTTGCGGGAGATCTTGTCGATCTCGTCGATGTAGACGATTCCGCGCTGCGCCCGCTCGACGTTGTAGTCCGAGGCCTGGAGCAGCTTGAGAATGATATTCTCGACGTCCTCACCGACATAGCCGGCCTCGGTGAGCGTCGTGGCATCCGCCATGGTGAACGGCACGTCGAGGATGCGGGCCAGGGTCTGCGCGAGCAGCGTCTTGCCCGAGCCTGTCGGCCCGATCAGCATGATGTTGGACTTGGCCAGCTCGACGTCGTTGTGCTTCGTCGCGTGGGCCAGTCGCTTATAGTGGTTGTGGACCGCGACCGAGAGGACCTTCTTGGCGAAGTCCTGACCGATGACGTAGTCGTCGAGGACGCGGCGGATTTCCTTCGGGGTCGGCACCCCGTCGCGGCTTTTCACGAGCGAGGATTTTGACTCCTCGCGGATGATGTCCATGCACAGCTCGACGCACTCGTCGCAGATGAACACCGTCGGGCCGGCGATCAGCTTGCGGACCTCGTGCTGGCTCTTGCCGCAGAACGAGCAATACAGCGTGCTCTTGGAGTCGTTGCCGCCAGTCTTGCTCATATCGGTCTCCGATTCCTCGCGTCCGCAGCCGGCAAGGGAGCGAACGCGCATCGTTTGAATGTAGGGGGTCCGTTTAAAGAAACAGTGTGCTGCGCGCCTTTGACCGACGGACCCGATCCCGGATGCAAACACGCTGCCGCGGCGGGATCAAGGCCGCGCCGCGGCGGTCAGGCGTCGCGGATCCGATCAGGCGGCCGCCGGCTCGGGACGCTTCTCGATCACCTCGTCGATGAGCCCGAACTCCTTGGCCGCGTCCGCGGTCATGAAGTTGTCGCGCTCGAGCGCCGTATGGATCGTGTCGTAGTCGCGGCCCGTGTGCTTCACGTAGATCTCGTTCAGGCGCCGCTTCAGCGCCTCGATCTCGCGGGCGTGGATCAGAATGTCGGTCGCCTGGCCCTGGAAGCCACCCGACGGCTGGTGGACCATGATCCGGGCGTTCGGCAGGGCGAAGCGGTGGCCGGGCTCGCCGGCGGTGAGCAGGAGCGAGCCCATGGAGGCGGCCTGGCCGACGCAGAGGGTCGTCACCGGGCAGCGGATGAACTGCATCGTGTCGTAGATCGACAGGCCGGAGGTGACCACGCCGCCGGGGGAGTTGATGTAGAAGGAAATTTCCTTCTTCGGGTTCTCCGCCTCGAGGAACAGCAGCTGCGCCACGATCAGCGACGCGCCGTAATCCTCCACGGGGCCGGTGAGGAAGATGATGCGCTCGCGGAGCAGGCGGGAGTAGATGTCGAAGGCGCGCTCGCCGCGGCTCGACTGCTCGACAACCATCGGCACGAGCGCGTTGTTGTAGACGTCGATCGGATCTCTCATCTCGTCCTGCCCAGGAGTGAGGCCTGGGGCTGCCGCGAATCAGGGCAGCCCCGGGCATGTCAGCGAACACCGGCGATGCTTAACCACCGCCTAACCCTTGCCCGCCGTCGCTCGGACAGGGCGGGACTCAGTCGGCCTTGGCTTCGGTCTTGGACTCGTCCTTGGCCTCGGCCTTGTCTGCCGGCTTTGCGCCGGTCGTGTCATCGTCATCCTCGTCTGCGAAAAGCGCCTCTTTCGAGACGGGCTCCTCGACGAGTTTGATCTGCCCGAGGACGTGGTCAACGACCTTCTCCTCGAACAGGGGCGCGCGGAGTTCCGCGAGCGCCTGCGCATTCTTCCGGTAGAAGTCCCAGACCTGCTGCTCCTGGCCCGGGAACTGCCGGACCCGGGCGATGAGGGCCTGGTTCACCTCCTCGTCCGAGACCTTGATATCGGCGCTCTCGCCGACCTGCGCAAGCACGAGACCGAGACGGACGCGCCGTTCGGCGATCTTCTTGTACTCGGCCTGGGCCTTCTCTTCGGTGGTGTCCTCGTCGGCGAAGGTCTTGCCGCGGGTCTTGAGGTCCTGCTCCACCTGCGCCCACACGGCGGCGAATTCCTGCGCCACCAGGGACGGGGGCAGCTCGAAGGCGTACTTGCCGTCGAGGGCGTCGAGGAGGTCCTTCTTGAGGAGCCGGCGCGAGGCGGTCTCGAAGTCCCGGCCGATCGCCTCCGACACGGCCTCGCGGAGCTTCTCCAGAGACTCCATGCCCATGGACTTGGCGAGTTCGTCGTCGACCTTGGCCTCGCCGGCGGCCTGGATCTTCGTGACCGTGACGTCGAACTCGGCGTCCTTGCCGGCGAGGTGCTCGGCTCCGTAGGAGTCCGGGAAGGTGACCTTCACGAGGCGCTTGTCGCCGACCTTGGCGCCGACGAGCTGCTCCTCGAACCCCGGGATGAACGAGCCGGACCCGAGCTCCAGATCGATGCCGTCGCCCTTGCCGCCCTGGAACTCCTCGCCGTCGATGCGGCCGACGAAGTCGATGGTGACGCGATCGCCGCTCTGGGCCTCGGCGCCCTCCTCGCGCTCGGCGAAGGGGCGGCTCTGGCCTGCCATGCGCTCGAGGGCTTCGTTGACCTCCGCGTCGGAGGGCTTGGCGACGCGCTTGGTCAGGCTGACGTCGGAGAGGTCGGCCAGCTCGAAGCTCGGCATCACCTCAAGGGCGACCTTGAAGGCGAGGTCGCCCTTGGCGTCGAGTGCCTTCTCGACCTCGGCCTGGTCGCTCGGGAACTCGACCTGCGGCTCGAGGGCCAGCTTGAGGCCGTTGTCGGTCACGATCTGACGGTTGGCCTCGTTGACGGCGTTCTGCACCACCTCGGCCATCACGGAGCGGCCGTAGACCTTGCGCAGGTGCGCCACCGGCACCTTGCCGGGGCGGAAGCCCTTGAGCTGCACCTTGTCCTTCATGCCGGACAGCTCGTTGGTCAGGCGCTCCTCAAGTTCCTGGGCGGCCAGCAGAACCTGAAACTCGCGCTTCAGCCCAGGGGTGGCAGTCCCTTGGGCGTTGATCTCGGTCACCTGCATCGTCGTCGTCGCTCTTCAAAGAACCTGTGGTCGCCGGCCGGACCGGCGTCGTGCTCGCGCGGACCGGGATGCCGAGATGTCGGGTACGGGACGGAGGGTCCCGGGGGGACCGCAACCGCAGCAGAATTCCTGGTGCGGGCGGAGGGGCTCGAACCCCCACGTCTTGCGACACTGGAACCTAAATCCAGCGCGTCTACCAGTTCCGCCACGCCCGCGCGCGCCGACATCCGGCGCATCGCCGGCCGCCGGAAGCGCGCCCTATAGCATGGGCCGGACGGCCCGCAGCAAAAAACTTGCCCCTGTGGCGCGGGAGCCCACGCGCCGCTAAGGAGCGGACCCGTCGCGAGCCGCAGCCGAGAGACCATGCCGCTATCCCGCCCCGTGCCGCCGACCGAATCGCACGACGGCGCGCCCTCGCGCCGGACCCTGCTCACCGCCGCGGCCGCCTTCGGGCTCGTGCCGGGCTTCGGACTCGCGCCGGGCGCGGCGCTGGCTCAGGGGCCGGGAACCCCGCCGGGTTCCGCATCCGGGACGCCACCGCCCGCGCCGGCGCAGCCGGAACCCGCCTCCTTGGCGGCGGCCCCCGGCCGGGCGCGGTTCAGGCCGGAGCCGGCGCCGGACACGGCGGTCTGGTGCTTCGACGGCAAGGCCCTGCCCCCCGTCATCCGGGTGAGGCTCGGCCAGCCAGTGCGGCTGAAGGTGGAGAACCGGACCGACAAGCCCCTGTCGCTGCACTGGCACGGCGTGCGCATCGTCAACGCCATGGACGGCGTCGGCGGGGTCACCCAGGCGCCGATCCTGCCGGGGGGCGACTTCCTCTACGCATTCACCCCGCCCGATGCCGGCTCCTACCTGATCCGCCCCCTGGTCGTCGGTGGAGCGAGCGAACCGTCGGGCCGCGGGCTCGCGGGCATGCTGGTCGTCGAGGAGACGAACCCGCCCTCCGTCGACGCCGATGTCAGCGTCGTGCTGCAAGACTGGCGCCTTCAGGACGACGGCAGCCTGATGCCGTTCGGGCAGACGGCCCTCGCCGCCGCCCACGGCCGGCTCGGCAACCTCGTCACGGTCAACGGTCAGCCCGTGCCGGGGATCATCGAGGCGCGCCCGGGGGCGCGGGTCCGCCTGCGCCTCGGCAACGCCTGCAACGCCCGTGCGACGCGGCTGCGGTTCGAGGGCGTGAAGGTCTACGTGGCGGCGGTCGACGGGCAGCCGACCGACACGTTCGAGCCCCTGCGCGCCACCCTCCCCTTCCCGCCGGGCACCCGCTACGACCTCCTGGTCGACCTCCCCGAGGAAGAGGGCGCCCGATGCACGATCGAGGCGCTGGTCGGGAAGGGCCTGACGCTGGCGAGCGTGACCACGAAGGGCGCCCGGATCACCGAGAAGCGGCCGCCGATCGGCCCGATCGGCGAGAACAAGCGCCTCCCGGCCGAGATCAAGCTCCAGAACGCCCTGCGCCGGGATGTCGTGATTTCCGGCGGCGCTGTCGTGCCCAAGGACAAGGCGAGGACCAAGGATGCTGCCAAAGAGCCAGCCACGCCCGATCCGGTCTATACCGGCGACCCGCAGAAGATCTGGTCGGTGAACGGGGCGGCCGGGGTCGCGGGCCTCCAGCCGATCTTCTCGGTGAAGCGGGGCCAGGTTGTGGTCTTGGCCCTGCGCAACGAGACCGCCTTCCCCCAGGCGTTGCACCTCCACGGGCACTGCTTCCGCCTGCTCCATCCCCTGGACGACGGCTGGGAGCCCTACTGGCTGGACACGTTCCAACTGCTGGAGGGCCGGACCGCCCGGATCGGCTTCCTGGCCGACAATCCCGGCCGCTGGCTGATCAGCGCCACGGTGCTGGAGCGGTTCGACACCGGCCTGTGGACGCTGTTCGAGGTCACCTGAGGCCGGCCTCCGCGAGGTCGCGCAGCACCGCCGGCATCAACTCGGGAATGTCCTCGGCGATCAGCCCGGGGCCGTGACGCAGGCCGGCATCCCCGTGGAGCCAGACGGCGGCGGCGGCCGCCTCGAAGGGCTCTATGCCCTGCGCCAGCAGACCGGCGACCAGGCCAGCCAGCACGTCGCCCGAGCCGGCCGTGCCGAGATAGGGGCTGCCGTGGTCGTTGATCGCCGCGCGCCCGTCGGGACTGGCGATGACGGTGTCGGCCCCTTTCAGGACCACCACCGCGCCGGCGAGTTCGGCCGCCGCACGGGTCCGGGCAACTTTGTCGGCCGTCTCCGCCATGGCGTCCGTGCCGTCGAACAGGCGCGCGAATTCCCCGGCATGGGGGGTCAGCACGGCGCGCGCATCGCCGTCGGCGAGATGCGCGGCCAGGAGCGGTGCCTGTCCGGAAAAGCTCGTCAGCGCGTCAGCATCGAGGACGAGGTTGCGCCCGGCCGCTGCCGCCACGGCGACGCGCTCCCGGGTCGGCGCGCCGGTGCCGAGACCTGGGCCGGCCAGGATCACATTGAGGCGCTCGTCGGTGAGCAGGTCGTCGAGGTCGTCGGCGCTCTCGCAGGGCCGCAGCATGATCGCCGTGAGGTGCGCGGCGTTCTCGGCGAGGGCCGCGGTCGGCGAGGCGACGGTCACGAGCCCGGCGCCGACCCGCAGGGCGCCGCGGGCGGCGAGCCGGGCGGCACCGGTCTTGGTCGCCGGCCCCGACAGCACGAGGGCGTGGCCGCGGGTATATTTGTGGCTGGCCCCATCGAGGCGCGGGAAGGCCGCGGCCCACAAGTCCGGTCCGTTCCGGTGAAGCGGTGCGCCGGTGGCGAGGCCGGCCTCGAGCGCTTCCGGTCCCGTCCCGATCTCGGCGAGGCCGAGCCGGCCGCAGAGGCCGCGCCCGGGTTGCAGGACGTGCCCGGGCTTGAACGCCACGAAAGTCACGGTCTCCACGGCCCGGATCGCCGTGCCGCGAACCGCGCCGGTATCGCCGTCGACCCCGCTCGGCACGTCGATCGCCAGCACCGGGATCCCGGCGGCATTCACCGCTTCGACGAGCGCACGGGCCTCCCCGTCGAGGTCGCGCGACAGCCCCGCCCCGAACAAGGCGTCGATCACGAAGTCGCAGGACGGCAGCGCGCCGGGGGCGGCCCGTTGGACCGCTCCCGTCCAGGCCTGGGCCGCCAGCGCGGCATCACCCGTCAGCGCCGCCCGGTCTCCGAGAAGAACAAGGTCGACCGCGTAGCCGGCCTCGGCCAGCAGCCGGGCGGCCACGAAGCCGTCACCGCCGTTGTTGCCCGGTCCGCACAGGACCAGCGCTCGGCCGCCTTCCGGTAGTCGCGCCCGGGCGCGCGCCGCGACCGCCGCCCCGGCCGCCTCCATCAGGCGGATGCCGGGCACACCACCCGCGATCGCCGCGGCATCGACCCGCCGCATCGCCGCGACCGTCAACAACCGCATGTCCGTCTCCGCCTCTGCCCGTGCACCGATCAGTCCTGACTAAAATTTGGCCAAAAACCCGCGAAGCGCTCGAAGGATGTGCGTAGATCGCACAGGAAATGGGCACTATCATCGGACACGCCAAGAAAACGGCATGGCGGAGGCGTCACGAGGATGTTAGAAATGTTGGACACCGCAGCGCAGGCCCGAGCGGCATGAAGAAGATCGAAGCGATCATCAAGCCTTTCAAGCTCGACGAGGTGAAGGAGGCGCTCCAGGAGGTCGGCCTCCAGGGCATCACCGTGATCGAGGCGAAGGGCTTCGGCCGCCAGAAGGGCCACACGGAACTCTATCGGGGTGCCGAATACGTGGTCGACTTCCTGCCGAAGGTGAAGCTGGAGATCGTGCTGTCCGACGCGCTGGTGGAGGGCGCCGTCGAGGCGATCCGCAAGTCGGCCCAGACCGGCCGCATCGGCGACGGCAAGATCTTCGTCTCGACCATCGAGGAGGCGATCCGCATCCGAACCGGTGAGACGGGCACGGACGCGATCTGACGCGCGTCGTCCCACGGTTCCGCCCCCCGGAACCGTCATCCTCGCGTACTGCCTAAGATTTCGCACTGCGCGAATGTCCGGCATTGGCGTTCCTGGCTATGGAGCGCCGCTCTCCGCACCCCACATCATCTGGAACGGCCGGGATCATCGGCCGCCTGAACCCGATGCAGGAGGATGTGCGATGGCCGTCATGGACCCGCGCGAGACTGCCAAGATCTACGATCTGTCCGCGTTCCGGCGCGTGCGCGTGGCGCCCCGGACGAGTCCGGACGCGAAGCCGGCGCCGAGCCCGAGCCTCGGCGGCGCGTGGTATCACGAGGCAGCCATCCGCGAAGACGATCGGCCACGCCGCTCCTGAGGCGACGCGGCCCGTGCCGACAGGGTGGCCATGGCAGCATCCCGGAACCTGAATACGACGAAGCCGGACCCGAGAGCCCGGCTTCGTTGACTTGACTTGAGGAGCGGAATGCTCCCAGCGCGTCTTACGCGGCTGCGGCGGCCTCGGTTGGTACGGAAGCGATCGTCTTCAGCACCTGCGAGGCGATCTGGTAGGGGTCGCCCTGGGAGTTCGGACGGCGGTCCTCAAGGTAGCCCTTGTAGCCGTTGTTCACGAAGGAGTGCGGCACGCGGATCGAGGCGCCGCGGTCGGCCACGCCGTACGAGAACTCGTGGATCGAGGCGGTCTCGTGCTTGCCGGTCAGGCGCATGTGGTTGTCCGGACCGTAGACGGCGATGTGCTCCTCGCGGGCGTTCTTGAACGCGTCCATGAGCTTCTCGAAATAGGCCTTGCCGCCGTGCTCGCGCATGAACGCGGTCGAGAAGTTGCAGTGCATGCCCGAGCCGTTCCAGTCGGTGTCGCCGAGCGGCTTGCAATGGTACTCGACGTCGATGCCGTAGGTCTCGCAGAGGCGCTGCAGGAGGTAGCGGGCCATCCACATCTCGTCGGCGGCCTTCTTGGAGCCCTTGCCGAAGATCTGGAACTCCCACTGGCCCTTGGCCACCTCGGCGTTGATGCCCTCGTGGTTGATGCCGGCCTCGAGGCAGAGGTCGAGGTGCTCCTCGACGATCTTGCGGGCGACGTCGCCGACGTTCGAATAGCCGACGCCGGTGTAGTACGGACCCTGCGGCGCCGGGTAGCCGGAGGCCGGGAAACCGAGCGGGCGGCCGTCCTTGTAGAGGAAGTACTCCTGCTCGAAGCCGAACCAGGCGCCGGCATCGTCCAGGATCGTGGCGCGCTTGTTGGACTCGTGCGGGGTCACGCCGTCCGGCATCATCACTTCGCACATCACCAGCACGCCGTTCTTGCGGGCCGGGTCGGGGAAGTGGCGCACGGGCTTGAGCATGCAGTCGGAGCTGCCGCCCTCGGCCTGCTTGGTGGACGAGCCGTCGAAGCCCCACATCGGGAGCTGCTCAAGGGTCGGGAAGCTGTCGAATTCCTTGATCTGCGTCTTACCGCGCAAGTTCGGGGTCGGCGTATACCCGTCGAGCCATATGTACTCGAGCTTATATTTGGTCATTCCGGTTCTCTCGTCCGTATCGATGCGCGACCCGGGGCAACCCGGGAAGACGCGAACGGCTTGCCGCCTCCACGACGGCCGATGCCGCCTTTGCACGGAGCGTGCCAGAAACGCCTTTGCAGCGAGAGGACGACGCCCTAGACGGGGATGGACGCGTTCACGCTTTCGAGATCGGGCGCGATCGCGGAGCAAACGTTTCTCCGGTCGACCGATTCCGACGCTACGCGGGTGGCAACAGACGCCCGCGACGGATATCAAGCGCCGCTTGCCGGCGTAGCCGACTGGATGCGGGTGCGCACGACAGACGTTTCAGAGATCCCTGGAGGATGCCCACGATGACCACAGCGGCCGAGGTGCTGAAGACGATCCGGGACAACGACGTGCGCTACGTGGACTTCCGGTTCACCGACCCGCGCGGCAAGTGGCAGCACGTCACGTTCGACGTGTCGCTCATCGACGAGGAGATCTTCGACGAGGGCACCATGTTCGACGGCTCCTCGATCGCCGGCTGGAAGGCGATCAACGAGTCCGACATGCTGCTGATGCCCGACCCCGTGACCGCCACCCTCGACCCGTTCTTCTCCGCCGCAACGATGTCGATCGTCTGCGACGTGCTGGAGCCGGCCACGGGCGAGCCCTACGGCCGCGACCCCCGCGGCACCGCCAAGCGCGCCGAGGCCTACCTGCAGCAGACCGGCATCGGCGACACGATCTATGTCGGCCCCGAGGCCGAGTTCTTCGTGTTCGACGACGTGAAGTTCGGCGCCGACCCCTACCGCACCGGCTTCGAGCTCGATTCCACCGAGCTGCCGACCAACGGCTTCACCGACTACGAGGGCGGCAACCTCGGCCACCGGGTGCAGACCAAGGGCGGCTACTTCCCTGTGCCCCCGCAGGATTCGGCCCAGGACATGCGCGGCGAGATGCTGGCCGCCATGCAGTCCATGGGCGTGAAGGTCGAGAAGCACCACCACGAGGTGGCCTCGGCCCAGCACGAGCTCGGCATGAAGTTCGACACGCTGACCCTGCTCGCCGACCACATGCAGATCTACAAGTACTGCATCCACAACGTCGCGCAGAGCTACGGCAAGTCGGCGACGTTCATGCCGAAGCCCGTCTACGGCGACAACGGCTCGGGCATGCACGTCCACCAGTCGATCTGGAAAGACGGCAAGCCGGTCTTCGCCGGCGACAAGTATGCCGGCCTCTCCCAGGAATGCCTCTGGTACATCGGCGGCATCATCAAGCACGCCAAGGCGCTCAACGCCTTCACCAACCCCTCGACCAACTCGTACAAGCGCTTGGTGCCGGGCTACGAGGCGCCGGTGCTGCTGGCCTACTCGGCCCGCAACCGCTCGGCCTCCTGCCGCATCCCGTGGACCAAGAGCCCGAAGGCCAAGCGCGTCGAGGTCCGCTTCCCCGATCCGATGGCGAACCCCTACCTCGCCTTCTCGGCGCTGCTGATGGCCGGCCTGGACGGCATCCGGAACAAGATCGACCCGGGTCCGGCCATGGACAAGGATCTCTACGAGCTGCCGCCGCGGGAGCTGAAGAAGATCCCGACCGTGTGCGGTTCGCTCCGTGAAGCGCTCGCCAGCCTCGACAAGGACCGGGCCTTCCTCAAGGAGGGCGGAGTATTCTCGGACGACCAGATCGACTCGTTCATCGAGCTCAAGATGACCGAGGTGCTGCGCTACGAGATGACCCCGCACCCGATCGAGTTCGTGCAGTACTACTCGCTGTGAGGTGAGAGGGGCCGGGCGCGAAGCCCGGCCCGCCATCCTCTCCCGGGCCGGGGCCTCTCACGGGGCTCCGGCCTTTTTCATGGACGTCCGGGAGGCAACCGATCCATCCGCGCATCCTGAGGCATGCAGGCCAAGATGGGGGCGCGTCTGAGACCGCCGTCGCCCCTGGCATGACTGCCGGCTGAACGGGTAAGCTCGAGCGCTCGCACGGAGCCTGCCCGATGCTCACCCTCGACCACCTCGTCGTCGTCGCGCCGGACCTCGCGGAGGGCGTGACCCATGTCCGCGACTGCCTCGGCCTCATCATGCCGGAGGGCGGACGCCATCGCGAGCTGGGTACCCGCAACCACCTTCTGCGCCTCGGCGAAGCCCTGTTCCTGGAGGTGATCGCCGTCGATCAAGAGGCGCCACCGCCGTCCCGCGCCCGCTGGTTCGGCCTCGATGACGCCGCACAGGTGCGGGCGGACTGGGAGGAGGGCCGGCGGCTGCGCGGCCTTGTCGCGCGGACGGACGATCTCGACGGCGTTCTCGCCGCCCACGGCACCCTGCTCGGGCAAGCCGCCACCATGACCCGCGGGGACCTGTCGTGGCGCTTCGGCCTGCGCCCGGACGGGGCGTGGCCGGCCGACGGCGCCGCGCCGTGCGTGATGGCGTGGGGACCGCGGGGCAACCCCGCCCGGGGCATGCCGGATCTGGGGGCGCATCTCGATGCGGTGGAGCTGGCCCATCCCGATCCGGACGGCGTGGCCGCTCTGCACGGTCGGCTGGGCCTCGGCAACCCGCCGCACCTCGCTCGGGGCGCCCTCCCCCGCTTCACGGCCCGGATAACTACGCCGTCGGGCACGCGGACGCTGACCTGACCGGGACGAGCCCTCCTCGTCGGCCTGATCGGGTGGGTGACCGGCGAGGAGGGCCTGGCCGGCACCCGCAGGCGCCGACAGCCGCAACATACCAGCGACGCAGCGCGGCGCGGTGACAGGAAAGTCTCACGCGACGCAGGACGTGCGCGTGTCCCCCATCCTCAGGTATGCGCGAAGATGTCGGTCTCGGGCCAGCCGTCGAGGTCGAGCCGGGCACGGGTCGGGAGGAAAGCGAAACAGGCCGCCGCGAGGCCGCTGCGCCCCTCCCGGGCCAGCATCCCATCGAGTCGGTCGCGGGCCGCGTGAAGGTGGAGCACGTCCGAGGCCGCGTAGTCGAGCTGCGCCTGCGATAGGCTGTCGGCCCCCCAATCCGAGGATTGCTGCTGCTTCGACAGGTCGACGCCGACGAGTTCGCGGACCACGTCCTTCAGGCCGTGGCGGTCCGTGTAGGTCCGAGCGAGCTTCGAGGCGATCTTGGTGCAGTAGACCGGCGCCGGCATCACCCCGAACGCCTTGAACAGGACCGCGACGTCGAACCGGGCGAAGTGGAAGATCTTGAGGACCGCCGGATCGGCCAGGATGCCCTTGAGCACGACCGGCTCCGGACCATCTTGCGGGATCTGGACAACGTCGGCCGTACCATCGCCCGTGGAGAGTTGCACCACGCAAAGCCGGTCCCGGTGCGGGTTGAGGCCGAGCGTCTCGGTATCGATGGCCACCGCCCGGCCCGCGTCGTAATCGGCGGGCAGGTCGCCGCGGTGGAGGCGTACGGTCGGGCTCGGCATCGTTTTCGGACCTTGCGGGGTTTTCGGCCGGTACCATCGGCGCCAAGGGCCGGCAAGCGGCCGACGCGGCGGAAGGAGAGGCGGACCATGACGGCAGCCGAAGTGATCGCGACGCTGGGGCTGAAACCCCATCCCGAGGGCGGCCATTACCGCGAGACCTTCCGCGATCCCCGGACGGTGGACGGCCGCTCGGTCGGCACGGCGATCTACTTCCTGCTCGATCTCGGTGAGGTCTCCGCGTGGCACCGGGTCGACGCCACCGAGATCTGGCACTGGCATGCCGGCGCGCCGCTCGTGATCACGACGAGCCCGAACGGGCACGATGCCGAGGCCCGGCATCTCGGACCGGATCTCGCCGCCGGCCAGCGCCCGCACTGCGTCGTCCCGGCCGGCCACTGGCAGACCGCCACCAGCCTCGGCGCCTGGACGCTCGTGGGCTGCACGGTGTCGCCGGGCTTCGAATTCTCGGGTTTCGAGATGGCGCCGCCGGACTGGCGGCCGACGCCGCGGGCCTAGGACCTGCACCACGTACGGTGAAAGCGTGGATGTCCGAGAGGGGTGGATTTCGGTCGGTCTGCTGTCGGGCGGCAAGGCATGAAAGCGGACATCGCTCTTCCGCCCGCTCTCCAATCCGACCCGGTTGTTCGAGATGGGGAGCAACTACGGAATACTCATCCGCAGAGCGGTTCCGACCAAAGGAATACCGAGCGGTCGGGAGACGACATGTCTGGCTAGCGGCTTAGGGCCGCCGGCCCGATATGATCAGGACGGATGCGGCTCTACCCTCATCCTGATCACTCAACCGTTCATAGCCCCGTACCAGTCCCGCATTCGTCCGGGCTGCAAGGCTTGAGCCGCCGAGCGGGCGTCCGCTCGCAACATCGCGCGAAGCTGATCCGGCGATTGTCCGTACATTTGCTTGAAGACACGGGAGCCGTGACTCAGACTGGCGAAACCAACCCTTTCTGCAAAGCGGGTGATCGATGTCTTCTGCCCGGGTCGAAGTATCAGCGATCGCAGGCGCGCGGCGCGTCGTCGCGTGACCACCGTTTCGATGCCGCCGACGTCAGACATCGCACGATACAATGAGGCCCGTGAAACGCCGATGCTACGGGCAACGAAGTCGACACTCAGATCTCTCCCAAGATTATTTTCGATAAATATTTCCGCCTTCAGGCGCCGAGACAATTCGACGTTGCTTTCACCAACCGCGTCTCTGAAGGCCGTTTCAGAGTACCCCTGAATTTGACCCAGCATGCCTGCGATGACGTGACTGCTACCGACGGTTAAGTCCTGCGGGAAACGCGTTGCGCCGCGGATCAGAGAAAGGACGGTTTCACCGAGCGACCCTGCTTCGCCCTTCGGAAGGATGCGTCCGTGCAGGTGGCGCGCGTCCGGTGCCGCGACCTCGACCAAATCGCGGGCTAGGATCACCGTGACATAATCGGCGTCTTCGACGATCGATCTCATCGGCTGGGTCGCATCGAAGAGAACAGCGTCCCCCGGGACAAGACGGCGTTCCTCGCCGCTCAGACCGCTCACCATGCGACCGGATCGCAGGACTTGCAGATAATAGTGCTCGAAACCGTCACGCCGGATCTGGGTGGGGTCTCGCCTATGGTTGGCGCCGATGATCTGGCGATCGAACAGGGTCAGGCGACCGAAATGATGTGCGGCGATGGTGGCTTCAAATGTGTCGCCCAGGAGAGAGGTTGTCGCCCCACTCGACTGGATCATATCGTGATAAAGGCCGAAGCTCTCTGTCGAAGCCCTGCTCAGATACGTCTGATTCGGGTCGATCGTCCGCTGAATTCGAGAATTTATCATATTTCTGTCAGTTGAGGTGTTGAACGCGACAAGTTCCTCGTGCACGGACGCAGTCACTGCGTTCGCACGCATGAGCCCTCGGTCTTTGGGGGGCATCACGTTTCCGAACTTCGCTGACGCTTTCGCTTGAATCGATGCACGAGCAGAAAGGCCGAGTTGCGGCCACGCCGCAGTGTGCCGATGGGCGCTCCTGGGATATCGGCGCTCGTGCTCTGTTGGTCCTGGCCGCAATTAGGTGGACCTCAAGTTCGCACTATCAAGGTCGGCAAAGCAGCCCATCCAACTCGGATTTACACTTTCGGCCGCAATCGGCGAATGTCCGACGCCTGTCTGGTCCCGATGCGCATCGACGGCGGTGCGCACGGCCGACACGGGTCGTCAGCACTCACCGCACGGTCCAGTTGATTGGCGGTCCGCCTCACGCCTGCCGCACGGCCCGCGACGCGCGTACCGCTGCGAGCGCTCCCGCCACGATCAGCAGGCAGGCGAACGCCAGCGCCGGGCTCGGGCTGGCATAGCCCGCCGCCACCAGGATCAGCGTCGAGAGCACGGGCGCCGCATAGGCCGTGACGCCGAGCAGGCGGACGTCGCCGCGCTTGCAGCCGATGTCCCAGAGGTAGAAGGCGGCGCCCACCGGTCCGAGGCCGAGCAGGATCACCGCGCCCCACTGCGCGGCATCGACGGGCCAAACCGTCGCCTCGAAGGCGCTGTGACAGGCGAGGCTGAGCGCGGCCGTGGCGAGGCAGAAGCCCGCGACCGCGTCGGTCGGCACCGCTCCGACCCGGGCCGAAAGCACCGAGTAGCCGGCCCAGACGAACGCCGCCGCCAGGGACGCCGCGTAGCCCGGCACCGCGCCCGGGGCGAAGCCGAGATCGCCTCTGCCGGCGAACAGGGCCGCGACGCCCGCGAGGCCCAGGACAGCTCCGGCGAGGTGACCCGGACGCAGACCGGCCGAGCCGGGGAGGCGAGCGGAGAACAGGACGATGAGAAGCGGCCAGAGGTAGTTGATCAACCCGGCCTCGGCCGGCGGCGCGAGACGCAAAGCGCTGAAATACAGGGCATGGTAGCCGAACAGGCCGCCGACCCCGAGAAGCCAGACCGTCCAGGGCTGGATCAGTGCGCGGGCGCGGCTCGGCCGGGCGATCCAGGTCGCGCAGCCGCACAGGCCGCCGATCAGGAAGGTCATGGCGGCGAGCTGGAACGGCGGAACCGTCCCGGAAGCCGCCGTGAAGAGGGCGAGCAGCGACCACAGCAGGATCGCACCGAAACCCGCGAGGGTCGCGGCCGGCGTGCGGGCGGAGGGACTCGATGCGGACGCGCTCATGGCCCGCGGCTATCACGCGGTTCGCGAGTCGGCGAGACTGGGGTCACGCCGTCGTCACCGCTGTGCTCGACCGGCGACCTGAACCGGGAGGTTCGCGAGGCGCGGTCATGGTCGGGCTGAGTCTGTTCCTGCTGGCGAGCCCCGGGCTCGTTCTCCGATTGGCCTGCGACCACGACCTTCTACGCCAACTGCGTCGGCGCGCCCTCGGGGCGCGGCTCAGTCGGCCCACAGGGCTACGAGGGAGAAGGCGCCGGCCAACGCGACGTTGACGATGAGGAAGCCGGTGATGATCAGGGCGAGCGTCATGAGCGTTGTCTCGGCGTGCGGGAGCAAAGGGACCGGCGGCGGCCTCTCGGGGTGTCGCCGGGGATGGGCGTCTCAGTGCGGGAACAGCAGCAGGACGAGATGGCCCAGATGACCGAAATCGAGGGGCCTCCATCCGAACGAGCGCTGAAGCGGCCTGTAGATCACGCATTGCACCACGGCGCTGCCGAGCATCGCCAGGAAGAACCATCCCCAGTCCTGCGTGACCATTCCGATCGTGGCCGCGAACATCGCCGTGGTGGCGAAGATGAACTTGCTCGCGTTCCCCGGCTCCTGGGCGGTAACGTCCGACATCGTCGATCTCCCTGACAGCGATCAGCGGGCGCGGCAGTTCGGGCCGTACCAAGTCATGGTCCGGCGATCCATGCCGCCCTCGGACGACGCTCCGCAGACCGGAAAGCGCGGGTCGCCGCTCCGCTGCAGGCTGACGATCTTGTAGAGGTCTTGCCGGGCCTCCTGGCGGCGGTTCCGCTCCGCGAGCTGCGCCTGCGCGTACAGGCTGCTGTTGGCCTGCGCGACGGCGCGCTCCTGGTGGAGTCCCATCATGCACTCGGCAAAGGCGTCGGTGCCGGGCTCGAAGCCGAAGGCGGCGCACTGGTTCTGATCCATCGCGTGGCGCTCCTGCGGCGTGACGCATGCGGCCAGGCCGAGGACACAGGCCCCGGCGAGACCGAGCTTCGCGATCGAGGGAAGGGCGCGGCCCCGGCGGCCGGCCGGACGATCGGCGCGCGCGGATGCGCCGCGCGAAGAACAATCCAGTCTTCCATCGGCAAAATGAACGTCGAATTTACCGTTAAACCAGTCGTTCATAATGACAAGGGCCTCGTAAACTGTCGGCGCGAACTTCCGCGACCCGATGGAACGAGAGCTATACGAGGCCGGTCGAATTGTTCGTGTCTCAGAACACGCGGGCGATGGCGCCGAGCGCTGCCCGCAATGCCCGTTATCCCGCCCGGCGCCGGAGACCGCGCGCCGAGGAGGACTTTCGTCACGCTTTCAGGGGTGGATCGCTGGGATGGATCGCTGGGCCTGCGCCGGGGTGCCCGCGCGCCGCGGTGTCGGACGTCGTGCCGGTCCGCACAGGCGGTGGCGTCATCCGTGCCGGGGGACGAGCGGCGTGGCCGTCAGCCGGCCATCGAGAGGCGGGTCCGGGCCGGGATCATGCGACCTTGCCGGGATGGGATCGCGCTCCGCAAGGCGGGCAACCGGCCCGGCAGGCGCGTCCCCGTCGAAGGCCGGGAACCGCTGCCAAACCGGATGCGGGCGCGCCGGCCTGAACCGCGCGCGCCCGCTGGCGATCAGACGAAGTGCTGGCCGCCGTTGATGGTCAGTGTCGAGCCGTTCACGAAGCCGGCCTCGTCGCTCGCCAGATACTCGACCGCGTGGGCGATCTCGTTGGCTTCGCCCAGGCGGCCCGTGGGTATGGTGGAGATGATCTTGTTGCGGATCTCCTCCGGCACCGCCATCACCATCTCGGTGGCGATGTAGCCGGGCGCGATCACGTTCACCGTGATGCCCTTGGACGCGCTTTCCTGGGCCAGGGCCTTGGCGAAGCCGATCACGCCGGCCTTGGCGGCCGAGTAGTTGGTCTGGCCGGCCTGGCCCTTCTGGCCGTTGATCGACGAGATGATGATGATGCGCCCGAAGTTGCGGCTGCGCATGCCCTCGATCAGCGGACGCGTGCAGGTGAACATCGAATCGAGGTTGGTCTTGATGACCGCCTGCCACTTGTCGAAGGTCATCTTGTGGAAGGCGCCGTCCCGGGTGATGCCGGCGTTGTTCACCAGCACCTCGATCGGCCCCAGTTCGGCCTCGACGGCCTTGATGCCGGCCTCGCAGCTCGCGAGATCGCCCACGTCGAATTTGAAGACCGGGATGCCGGTCTCGGCCTTGAAGGCGTTGGCCGCCTCGTCGTTGCCGCCGTAATTGGCCGCGACCCGATAGCCCTTGTCCTTGAGCCGCTTCGAGATCGCCGCGCCGATGCCGCGAGTGCCGCCCGTGACCAGGGCGACGCGTCCTTGAGCCATTGTTTCCTCCTGTTCGCATCCCGTGATGCCGCGTGCGGATGGCGTCCGCACGCGAATTTTTGTGATCTCGGCCTTAAGTCTAAGTTGTCCAGCGGGGCTCACGCCCCGCTGCGATCAGGTCCGCTCGATGCACATCGCGACGCCCATGCCGCCGCCGATGCAGAGGGTGGCGAGGCCCTTCTTGGCGTCGCGGCGCTTCATCTCGTGCAGCAGCGTGACGAGGACGCGGGCGCCGGACGCGCCGATCGGGTGGCCGATGGCGATGGCGCCGCCGTTGACGTTCACCTTCGCGTCGTCCCAGCCCATGTCCTTGTTCACCGCCAGCGCCTGAGCGGCGAAGGCCTCGTTGGCCTCGATCAGGTCGAGGTCGGACGGCTTCCAGCCGGCCTTCTCCAGGGCCTTGCGGG
Source organism: Methylobacterium phyllosphaerae (assembly GCA_050632685.1). Classification (GTDB taxonomy): domain Bacteria; phylum Pseudomonadota; class Alphaproteobacteria; order Rhizobiales; family Beijerinckiaceae; genus Methylobacterium; species Methylobacterium phyllosphaerae_A. The sequence goes on along the minus strand of JBOEFT010000001.1, from coordinate 1,580,855 downwards.
AGGCGGGAATCGGGCCGGTGCCCATCACCTTCGGATCGACGCCAGCGGTCGCCCAAGACTTGATCTTGGCGAGCGGGGTGAGGCCGCGGCGCTCGGCCTCCGAGGCCGACATCAGCACGAGGGCGGCCGCGCCATCGTTGAGGCCCGAGGCGTTGGCGGCCGTCACGGTGCCGTCCTTGGTGAAGGCCGGCTTCAGCTTGGCCATCGCCTCCATGGTGGCGCCGTCACGGATGTACTCGTCGGTGTCGACGATCGTGTCGCCCTTCCGGCCCGGGACGGTCACGGGGACGATCTCGTCCTTGAAGCGGCCCTCCTTGCGGGCGGCCTCGGCCTTGTTCTGCGACCGCGTGGCGAACTGGTCCTGCTGCTCTCGGGTGAGCTGGAAGGCCTGAGCGACGTTCTCGGCGGTCTGGCCCATGTGGTAGCCGTTGAAGGCGTCCCACAGGCCGTCCTTGATCATGGTATCGACCAGCTTGACGTCGCCCATCTTCTGACCGGCGCGCAGGTACTGCGCGTGGGGCGAGAGCGACATCGATTCCTGTCCGCCGGCCACGATGACCTTGGCGTCGCCGTTGGCGATCTGCTGCATGCCGATGGCGACCGTGCGCAGGCCCGAGCCGCAGACCTGGTTGAGGCCCCAGGCGGTGGCCTTCTCGGGGATGCCGGCCTTGATGGCGGCCTGCCGGGCCGGATTCTGGCCGGCGCCCGCGGTGAGCACCTGACCGAAGATCACTTCGTCCACGTCGTCCGGGGAGACCTTGGCCCGCTCCAGGGCGGCCTTGATGGCCGTGGCGCCGAGGTCGTGGGCCGGCACCGCCCCGAAGGCGCCGCCGAACGAGCCGACCGCCGTGCGCGCGGCCCCGACGATGACGATCTCTTCGCTGCCTGCCATTTGAACGTTCTCCTCTCGCGAGCCGGCGCGCCATTGTCGTGCTGGGCGCGCTCTATGCCGGTCTTGGGATGAAGGGCGTGGGATCGGCGAAGTCAAGGTTGCCCGTCAAAGCGCTAAATCGCGACGCCGACGCCTGCGCGGGATTGAGACGGTTCGTGCATCGGAGCAGCCTGCATTATTCTGCGTTGAAGACGTGCAGTTTGCTGTTTTCTGCGCTCGGCGAAGGCTTTAAGGATCGTGTTGCGGGCGCGAAGACAGCCCCGTCAGGCCGCACCGCGCGCCTGCAACGCCCCCCGGTCCCGAGTCCAGAAAGGCCGTTCCCGATGGCGGATACCGTCAAGGCCACCCAGACCGTCATCAAGAAGTACGCCAATCGGCGCCTCTATCACACCGGTACCTCGACCTACGTGACGCTGGAGGACCTCGCCACGATGGTCCAGAACGGCGAGGACTTCGTCGTCTACGATGCGCGCACCGGCGACGACATCACCCGCTCGGTGCTCACGCAGATCATCTTCGAGCAGGAGAACAAGGCCGGGGCCGAGAACCTGCTTCCCGTGGCGTTCCTCCGCCAGCTGATCCGGTTCTACGGCGACAGCATGCGCACGATGGTGCCGAGTTTCCTCGAATTCTCCATGGCGAATTTCGCCAAGGACCAGGACGGGTTGCGCGAGAAGTTCGCCCACAGCTTCGGTCCGGCCGCGTTCCAGAACGCGATCGAGCAGCAGGTGCGCACCAACATGAACTTCTTCGGCGACGCCATGAAGATGTTCACGGGCTTCGCGCCGCCCGCAACCGGGGCGCAGCCGACCACGGCGGCACAGCCGGCGGCCTATGCCGGCGGCGAGCTGGACGACCTCAAGCGCCAGATGCTGGAGATGCAGCAGCGGCTCGAGGCGCTCGCGAAAAAATAATCGGCAGTCGGCGCGACCGAATAAAGGGTTGACGATTAGTAAACGCCGGCCCCACCTTTGCGACACCGGCACGGAAACGTGCGGAGGGTGTGGCCATGGTGCGGATCGGAACAGTCGGCCGTCTCGATCCGGTACAGCCCCGGCCCGGCCGACGCGCGCCGGATGTGATGTCAGGGACAGATGCGGAGCCGGGTCAGCCGCCGGCTCGCGCCCTCACCATCATCGATGGTGGTCAGCCCGACGGGCGGCAGGAGGCTCTGCGGGCGGAACGTGCGGCGGCCGGGAGGCCCCGGGCCGGCTTCGTCGCGCAGCTGCTGACGGCCGACGATCCGACCTTGCAGCCGTCGCGCCTGGAGCGGACCCGGATGGCCGCCGCGCGCTACGCGGAGGCCGCGCGGCGCCTCGCCTGAGGCGCCGCCCTCGCGAGGCTCAGGCCTCTGCGGACTTCACCTTCAGGACCTGACGGCCGCGGTACATGCCGGTCTTGAGGTCGATATGGTGCGGACGGCGCAGCTCGCCCGAATCCTTGTCCTCGACGTAGGTCGGCGCCTTGAGGGCGTCGGCCGAGCGGCGCATGCCGCGGCGGGAGGGGGAAGTCTTTCGCTTCGGAACGGCCATGGCTGGATCCTTCGTGACGCCGCGGACAAAGCGGCGCGCGGGCGGCTCCTCGATCGAGGATCGCCTCGCACACCGCGGGATACGGATGAGGGCGGGCTTATAGCCTCGGCGCCGGCGCCTGGCTAGGGGTTCCGGGCCACAACCGTTAAGCGTGGGTTCAAGCGGCACGGCGCAGATCTGACGCGACGGTACCGCAGAGCGGGCCGTGCCCCTCGGGAGAACGCCATGGCCTCCTCCACCAAGACACTCGCCCTCCTCGCCCTCCTGTCGAGCCTCGTCGGGGCACCGGCCCTGGCGCAGTCGCCCCAGGCGCCGACCACCGCAGCGCCGACGGCGCCCATGAAGCCTGCGGCCCCGAGCGCACCGGTCGCCGGCTCCCCGAACGCCGCCAAGGGCGTGCTCGTCGACCTCAACAGCGCCAGCGCCGAGGAACTCGACGCCCTGCCCGGCATCGGTGCGGCCCGCGCCGCCGCGATCATCAAGGGCCGCCCCTACCACGGCAAGGACGACCTGGTCTCCAAGAAGATCCTCTCGAAGAGCGTCTACGACGGCATCAAGGACAAGGTCATCGCCAAGCAGAAATAGGCGCAGAAATAGGCGCGCCTATTCGGCGATCGCCCCCTGCGGCATGGAGAAGCCCGAAGGCGTCTTCTGGGCCGCGGCCTTCGGGGCCGCGTGCCGGGGGGCGCCTTCTTGCGAGCCTCGGCCTTGGGAGCTTTGACGGCAGGCGGGCTTTCGCAGGCGCGGAAGGAGAGCTGCGCCAGGGGCGTCCCCTCCTCCGTGACGATCGCGATCGGATCGGGGAAGGTCGGCAGCGCCGGCTGCCAACGAATCGGTCCACCCAGCATCGCCTCGATGGCCGACGCCGCGCTGCCGCGCCGCAGCGTGGTGAAGTCCGGTCCGTAGGCGGTCGCGACCTTGCCGGCGATGACGACCTGGAGAACCTCGTTCACCTCGGGCGTCAGCGGCCTGAGCGGGTTCGTCGTCCGGACCTGCCCGGCCCGGGTGATCACCATCTTGAACCCTTTGCCGTTCTCGAAGCGGGCCGCCGATGTCCCGCAGGGCTGTGCGAGGGGCGGGCCGGCTGCCGGCGTGGGCGTTGGCGCCTGAGCGGCGGGCGGCTCCGAGGCGGGCGCCGGAGCCGGTGTGGCCTGGGCGGGAGCGGCCTGGGCGGGAGCGGCCGGCGCAGGCGGATTGCCGGCGGGAGCCGCCGGAACGGCCTGCCCCATCGACAGGCACAGGGGGGCGGCCAGCAGCAGCCGGCCTGCTCCGCATGCGAAAGGCCTCATTGGCCGGCTCCCGGCAGGTCTCGACGGTGGGGCTCGCCGCGCTCAGTTCGGTCGAGCGCCCGGATCGGTTCCAATTCAATCGCTTCCAGATCGAGAACGCGTGGATCGAGAACCTGGGCGTTGCGGTCGATCGGACTCCTGCGGGGTCCGATGGATCCGATGAGCAGATCCTCATCCTCATGGTCGAGTTCGGCGCCCATGCGCAGAGGCTCGCGCCGGCCGCGGGCCGCCATCGCGGCGACGGCGACGAGGGCGACGGCGAAGACCAGGATAGCCAGGATGATCAACAGGCGCTCCATGAAGAGGCAAGCTCTAACCCGCGCGTGGGGCCGCCGCCACCCCATCGCGTCCTCGATCGCGCGCGGAACGCTCCTTGCGTGGCGCGCCCGACCGGGTAGATGCGGGCAGACCGGAGCCGGGACCGACCGATGCAGCACGAGCCGAGCCGCGAGCCCGAGGAACTGGAGGCGCACCTCCTCGGACTGATCGAGGCCGCCCGGGATCAGGCCCGGGAGGACCCGTTCCGCAACCCCGTCCTGGCGGTGACCCTCGCGATCACCCGGCGGTTCGACCGGAACGAGATCGCGACGGGCGACCTGGAGGCCCTGTTCGTGCGCCTGCGCGCCGCCGCCCTGGCTGCCCGGGCGGAGCGGCTGCGGGCCTATGTGGGACTCGACGGCGGCTCGGAGGATCCCCAGGCGGCGATCCCCGCCCGCCTCGTGGCCGCCGTCCCGGACCGTCCCGACAGCCTCGAGGCCTTCGCGGCCCTGATCCACCGCACCGCCTTCGCGGTGGTGTTCACCGCCCATCCGACCTTCGGCATGCCGAGGGCCGTCGCCGCCCTCCTCGCCGAGGCCGCGAGCCTGCCGGATCCCGGCACCCGCGCCGGCTTGATCGCCCGCGCGGCGACCCTGTCCACGCGACCGGACGCGCCGATCACCCTGGATGTCGAGTTCGAGCAGGCCTGCGCGGCGGCCAATAACGGCCGTCTCGCCCTGGACGCCTTCAACGGCGCCCTTCTCGACGCCGCCCGCGCGCGCTGGCCGGACGGCTGGACGGCGCTGACGCCCCGCCCGTTCGCCATCGCCAGCTGGGTCGGCTGCGACACGGACGGGCGCACCGATATCGGCTGGTGGGACACCCTGCGCTACCGGCTGATCTCGAAGCGCATGCAATTCGACCGGGTGATGCGCAACCTGCCCGAGATTGCCGCCTGCCGCGAGGTCCGAGCCCTGGCCGAGAACGCCCTGGCGGCGGTGAACCGCCAGCTCGCCGTGGCGCCGCGCCTCGGCGACAAGCCGTCCCTCGAAGCGGTCCACCGCTTCGCCCTGGCGCTCATCATCGAGCGCGAGCGTGCCCAGACCGATGCGGGCGCCCTCGTGGCCGGTCTGACGAGCGCCCTGGACTCCGCCGACGACGCGGCGGACAAGCGGCGGATCGCCGTCCTGCGCGCGGGCGTCGCGACCCACGGCCTGTCGAACGCCCTGCCGCATTTCCGGCTGAACGCCAGCCAGATCCACAACGCGGTCCGCCGGGTGATCGACCTGGAGGGCGAGCCCGCCGACGCGGCCCGGCGCCGCTCGCATCTCGCGACCATCCACGCCCTGCTCAACGACGTCCGCCCGGTCGCCGTCGATTTCGGGGCGCTGGCGGCCGAGCGGGCCTCCGCCGCCCGCCTGATGATGACGATCGCCCAGATCCTCAAGCACGTGGACGGCACCCATCCGGTGCGCTTCCTGATCGCCGAGACCGAGACCGGCTACACGCTGCTCGCCGCCCTCTGGCTGGCCCGCCACTACGGCATCGCCGACAAGCTGGAGATCACGCCGCTGTTCGAGACGGCGAGCGCACTCGAGCAGGGCATCCGGGTGCTCGACGACGCCCTTCGCAACCCGCACTGGCGCCAATACCTCAAGCGCATCGGCCGGCTCACCGTGCAGTTCGGCTACTCGGATTCCGGTCGCTACGTCGGCCAGCTGGCGGCGACCTTCTGGATCGAGCGGCTGCGGCTGCGCATCACCGAGATGCTGGTCCAGAACGGCCTCTCCGACGTCGAGCTGGCGATCTTCGACACCCACGGCGAGTCGATCGGGCGCGGCGCGCATCCGACCTCCCTGCGCGACCGCCTCGCCTACCTCGCCCCCGAGGATGCGCGGGACCGCGCCCGGAAGGCCGGCATCCGCGTCCGGCTCGAATCGAGCTTCCAGGGCACCGACGGCTACCTGCTCTACGGCACCGAGGCGCTGGCTGCGGCGAGCGTCGCCCGGATCGCCGAGCACGTCTACGCGCTGGACGTCACCGAGGACGATACCTTCTCGGACTACGCCCTCAACGACCATCCGAAGGGAGCGGCACCTAAGGTTGATCCGATCTATTCCGAGCCGGATTTCGCCCTCGAATTCTTCACCGCGGCTCGCCAGGACATGGAGGCGCTGGTCGACGATCCGGGTTACGCCGCCCTCCTCGGGACCTTCGGCCCGAGCCTGATCGACCGCACCGGTTCCCGTCCCGTGGCGCGCCAGTCCGACAATGGCGGCCCGGCCCGGATCACCCATCCGCGCCAGATGCGGGCGATCCCCAACAACGCGATCCTGCACCAGCTCGGCTTCCTGGCGAATTCGCTCCACGGGATCGGCCGGGCCGCCCAGCGCGGCCCGGACCTGTTCCGGGACATGCGCCGCGATTCGGTGCGGTTCTCCCGGGCCTTCCGGCTGGTGCAGCACGCGGCCTCCGTGGGCGACCTCGATGTCCTGCGCGCCTACATCGACACCCTCGATCCGGCCGTGTGGCTGGAGCGGGCGCGGCGCACGCAGAAGGATTTCCGGCGGGACGAGCTGGTGGTGATCTCCGGTGCCCTCGAGCGCCTCGATCTCGCTCCCGCCCTCCGCAACCTGTTCGGACGGCTGACCCGCGACTGGCTCGCCCTGCGAGCGGCCGCCCCCGACCTCCCGGCCATGTCGGCGCGGCTGACCCTGCTCCACGCCCTGCGGCTGGCCCTGATTCACCGGATCTGGTTCCTGGCGGTGCACATCCCGGGATTCCGTCCGCAGGCGGGCATCTCCCGCGAGCAGCTGCTGGAGCGCGTCCTGCGCCTCGACATCGACGGCTGCCTGACGCTCCTCGACGCGATCTTCCCGATCACGCCGGATCCGACGCTCGGCCTCAACTTCGGCGAGCCCGCGGGGCCGCGGGATGTCGGCACCTACGAGGCGGAGCACGCCAACCTGTTCCAGCCGATCCGCCGGATGTTCGATCAGGTCCGCGAAATCTCCGGTATGATCCAGCACGAGGTCGGGGCGTTCGGCTGACGGGGCCTTTGCCCTCGGCGGCGCTCGCAAGGCCGGCTCGGTACCGGGGGTAGCGGCCCGCGGCCTCCTGTCGGGCGCGCGGGCGCCGGCCTATATCGCCCGTCATGGAACAGGTCGTCGTGTGGTTCGATGGGGGTTGCCCGCTCTGCCGGCGGGAGATCGCGCTCATGCGCCGGCTGGATCGGCGTGGCGCGATCACCTTCATCGACGTGGCGGAGGATGCGGGCGCCTGTCCCGCCTCGCGGGCGGACATGCTGGCGCGTTTCCATGCGCGGGAGGGCGGGCGCGTGCTGACCGGTGCCGCGGCCTTCGCGGCGATGTGGCGTGCGATCCCGATCCTGCGCCCGCTCGGTCTCCTCGCGCGGTCCGGCATGGCGCTGAGCCTGCTCGAGCGGCTCTACGGCCTGTTCCTCCGCGTCAGACCGTGGCTGCAGCGGCTGGTCCAGCGGTTCGACCAGCCGCGGGTGCGGACCTGATCCCGATCTCCGAGGGGAACGCGGCCTGGTTCGAGGCGGCCCGGGATTGCGAACCTCGTCGGGTATCGGGCGGCCGGCCCGCGCACCGCCCGGTCGCGATCAGGGACGATCGCGTGCCGCCTCGACCCGCAGGATCGTTCCGGTCATGCCCGTCACCCGCACCCGGCAGCCCGCCGGAAGATCCGGCCCGGCGACCCGCCAGAGCGTGTCGTCGAAGTGGATCCGGCCCGCACCCTGCACGATCGGCTCCTCGAGGACGCCCTCGCGCCCGATCAGGCCGCGGTCGGCGCGATTCAGGCCGGACCCCGTTCCCCCCGCGCCGCGCCGCTGCAGGCGGGTCGCGACCCCGACCAGGACGACGGCCAGCGCCGCGAAAAACAGGGTCTGAGCCTGCCAGGGCATAGGCAGCGCTGCGGCGGCGAGCCCGGTCGCGAGTGCCGCGAGGCCGAGCCAGATCAGGAACACGCCCGGCACGAGGATCTCGGTCCCTGCCAGCACGAGCCCGGCGACGATCCAACTCCAGGCGGGGCCGAGAGACGCGACCGCGTCGGCGACGGATGTGAGCATGGCCCGCGTCAGGCCCGCGGCGGGGCGACGTTGGGCGGGGTCCCGGTGCGCCGGCGCGCCGGGGCGCCATCGCCGAACACCGAGCGGGTCAGTTCTCCGATGCCGCCGAGCGTCCCCGCCAGCGCTGCCGCCTCGATCGGCACCACGACGACCCGCTGGTTGGGCGCGGTGGCGATCGCCCGCACGGCGTCGACGTACTTCTCCGCGACCAGGAAATTCGCGGCCGCGATGTCGCCCTCGGCGATCGCCCGGCTGACCATGCCGGTCGCGGCGGCCTCCGCCTCGGCGGAGCGCTCCCGCGCCTCCGCGTCGCGGAACGCGGCCTCGCGCCGACCCTCGGCTTCCAGGATGGCCGACTGCTTGCGCCCTTCGGCCCGCAGGATCTCGGCGGCGCGCTGACCCTCGGCCTCCAGGATCGAGGCACGCTTCTCGCGCTCGGCCTTCATCTGGCGGGCCATGGCCCCGGCAAGGTCGGCCGGGAGAACGATGTCCTTGATCTCGATGCGGTTGATCTTCACGCCCCAGGGCGAAGCCGCCGCGTCCATCACCCGCAGAAGGCGCTCGTTGATCTCGTCGCGATGGGCCAGCAGCTGGTCGAGGTCCATCGAGCCGACCACGGTGCGAATATTCGTCATGGTCAGGGTCGTGGCGGCGAGGTCGAGGTTCGTGACCTCGTAGGAGGCCCGCGCCGCGTCGAGCACTTGATAGAACACCACCGCATCGATGGTGACGCCGGCATTGTCGCGGGTGAACGCCTGCTGGCTCGGAACGTCGATCACCTGCTCCATCACGTTGACCCGCCGGCCGACGCGCTCGATGAACGGCGTGATCAGCCCGAGACCGGCGTCCAGGCTGCGTGCGTAGCGTCCGAAACGCTCCACCGTATAGACGTAGCCCTGCGGGACGATCTTCACGCCTGCCGCCAGGGTGACGATCGCCAGCGCGGCGACCCCCACCGCGAACACGCTGAGCCCGAGCGGAAGCCCCATCGCGCTGTTCCCCCTGCGCTCGCCGCATCGCGTCCCGCGGGCGAGGCGCGGGCAGCCTAGCAGGTCGATGCAGGCTCCGCGACACGGGCGGAATCCCGCTCCGCACCCTCCGGAGGGTGAACGGCCCCCCACCGGTCTCGATCATCATTGGTTCAGGCCGCCGCGCCTAAACAGCCGGCAAGCGCCGCGTTTGTCGTCGCATCAGCCCCGTGAACGCAACGCTTGTTGAAGAAACAATCGGCATGATCGCCGCCACCCTCGCTGCGGAAATAAGTCCTTTCGCGTCGCTGCGGGCGGCAGAAATCCCCATCCAACCGGATTCGGTGCGCGCGTGAAGATCGCAGTCCTCGCACATCTGAAGTACCCGATCGGCCAGCCCTATGCCGGCGGCTTGGAGATGCACACGCACCTCCTCACCGTCGCGCTCCGGCGGCACGGGCACGATGTCACGCTGTTCGCCAGCCGCGGATCGGACCCCGCGCTCGATCCGGTGATGCTCTGCGATCCCACCGGGGACGCGCTCCTCGATCCGGAACGCGAGGACGCGATCGACCGGGCGGAACACGACGCCTACCGGCGCATGATGGAGATGGTCGCGGCCGGCGGCTTCGACCTCGTCCACAACAATTCCTTGCACGCGCTGCCGCTGCGCGAGAGCGCCCGGCTCGGCCTGCCCTGGATCACGGTGCTGCACACGCCGCCCTTCGAATCGCTCGTCGGCGGGATCGTGCAGGCCGATCCCGACATGGCGTTCCTCGCGGTCTCGCCGTCCCTGGCCCAGGAATGGGCGCATCTGGTGCCCGGCGCACAGGTGGTCGACAACGGGGTCGATCTCTCCACATTCGCGTTTTCGGAGGCTGCCGACGCGCCGCCCTTCGCCTTCTGGTCAGGCCGGATCGTGCCCGAGAAGGGGCTGCACCTCGCCATCGACGCCGCCCGCGCCGCCGGGCTGCCGCTGACCTTCGCCGGGCCGAAGCTCAACCCGGGCTACTGGGCCGCCGAGATCGCCCCGCGGCTCGGGCCGGACCTCACGCATCTCGGCCACCTCTCGCATCGGGACCTCGCCCATCATCTCGGCCGGGCTCGGGTGGCGATCGTCTCGCCGCGCTGGGAGGAGCCCTTCGGCCTCGTCGTGGCGGAGGCGCTGGCCTGCGGCACACCGGTGGCCGCCTTCCGGCGGGGCGCCATGCCCGACATCCTCGACGCGTCCTGCGGCCGCCTCGCGCGCCCGGATGATCCCCAGGACCTGTCCGTGGCGATCCGGGAGGCCGCCAGTCTCTCGCGCCGGGCCTGCCGGGACCGGGCCGAGGCGCTCTACGACGCCACCGCCATGACCGGTCGCTACCTCGAAGCCTACGATGCGGTGATCGCGCGCTGTGCCGAGCGGGCACAGCCCGCGCTGCGCGTCGCGGGAGGACGGGGCTGAGCGGCGCGGAGCCCGCGCCACTCGCCATGCAAGCACCCGAGCCCGGAGCGCGGCGAGCGACGCGCCGCACCTCCGCGGCCCGTGACGGTGCCACGGGAGACCTGACATGACACCAGACGCCGACCATCCGGTCCCGCTGCCCTGCGTCGTCTGCATCCCCGCCCGGAACGAGGCCGAGCGCCTGCCCCGCCTGCTGGCGTCCCTGGCTGCCCAGAACGGCGTCTCGGCGCGCGCGCCCCTGCGGGTCGTGGTGCTCGCCAACAACTGCACGGACGGGACCGTCCCGGCGGTCCGGGATGTCGAAGCCTCGGGGATCCTGGCGACGCTCGCGCTCCGGGTGATCGACGTCGCCCTCGGCGGATCGGACGCCCATGTCGGGACCGCCCGGCGCATGGCGCTCGAGGCCGGTGCCGACTGGCTCGACGCCGACGGACAGGCCGACGGGTTTCTCCTGACCACCGACGCGGATGCCCGCCTGCCGGCCGATTGGGTGGCGGCGAACCTGCGCGCGCTGGAGTGCGCCGACGTGGTCGGCGGCCGGCTCGTGATCGACGACGACGACGGGTCCGGGGATCCAGACCTCACGGCCCTGCACGCGCGCATCGAACGCTACTGGTCCGGCGTCCGGCGCCTGGAGGACCTCCTCGACCCGCCGCCGTACGACCCCGCGCCCCGCCACGGCGACCATACCGGCGCGAGCCTGGCCGTGCCGGCCGCCCTGTACCGGGCGGTCGGCGGGCTCCCGGCGCTGCCCTGCGGCGAGGACAACGCCCTGGTCGGGCTTCTGCGGTCGAACGGCGCGCGCCTGCGCCACTGCCCGGACGTGCAGGTGCTGGTCTCGTCCCGCCATCAGGGCCGGGTCTCGGGGGGAATGGCCACCGAGATGGTGCGCCGCGCCCGCGTCCTCGACGGCGAGGCCTACCTGCTGCCAGAGGCCGCCCACTGGCAGTCGCTGATCCTGCGCCGGGCCGCGTTGCGCCGGGCCTTCCACCTGGAACCGGAGGCCCGCGCCGCGGCCTGCGCACGGCTCGGACTCGACGCAGAGGATCTCGCATCCTTCGGCGCCTGCCCCAACGACATCGCCTTCGTGGAGCGGGCGGACCGGATCCTTGAGGCGCGTGCCGCGCCGGCGCGGGAATGCCCCCTCGACCGGGCGATCGCCGATCTCGACGCCCTCGCCCTCTCCGTGCGGGACGCGGCGTGACCCGCGGGATCGGCTGGTATGTCCACCACCAGGGCGCCGGCCATCTCCAGCGCGCCGGAGCCGTGGCGGCGGCCCTGCCCCGCCCCTGCACGATCCTCGGCACGCTCGCGGGTTTCGACACCGCCGGCCTCGACGTCGTCGACCTGCCCGACGACCACCCCTTGACCGCCCCCTCGGCGGCGGCGCGACCTTCGACGGCCGCGACGGCGAGGCCGAGCGGCCGGAGGCGCTGCACTACGCCCCCTGAACCATCCCGGCCTCCGCGCCCGGATGGCGCGCATCGCCGCCTGGGCGGAGCGAACGGACCCGGCCCTGCTCGTGGTCGACGTCTCGGTGGAGGTGGCCTTCCTGGCGCGCCTGCTGTCGGTCCCGACGCTGGTGGTGCGGCTCGCCGGCACCCGGACCGACCGGCCCCATCTCGAAGCCTTCCGCAGCGCGACGCGGCTGCTCGCGCCCTTCCCCGCGGCCCTCGACGGCGCGGGCGTGCCGGACTGGGTCCGGGCCAAGACGTTCTACGCCGGCTTCCTCGGCGGGCCGGCCCAGGCGGCGACCGAGGCGCGCCGGGACATCGTGGTGGTGTTCGGCCGCGGCGGCGCGGGAGGCGATCTCACGGACCTCGCCGCGGCGGCGCGGGCCGTGCCCGACCGGCCCTGGCACGTCCTCGGTCCGGTCTCGGGCTTTGGAGAGACGCCCGACAACCTGCACCTGCACGGCTGGGTCCCGGACGTCGAGGCGCGAGTCGCGCGGGCGGCCCTGCTGGTCGGCGGCGGCGGCGACGGCGTGGTCGCCCTCGCCGCCGCGCAGGGAAAACGCTTCCTCTGCCTGCCCGAGGAGCGGGCCTACGGGGAGCAGAGCGAGAAGGCCGCAGCCCTGGCGCGGCTCGGGGCCGCGATCGTGCATCCGGGCTGGCCCGCGGCCGCAGCCTGGCCGGGCCTGATCCGAGACGGCCTCGCCCTCGATCCGTCGGCGATCGCAGCCCTTAACGATCCGGACGCGGTGCGCGGCTGCGCGGCCGCGATCGAGGCTCTTGTCCGGGGCTTCGGGCCGACCTGAAAAAGGCGCCCGTCGGGAACGGGCGCCCGGTCGTCTCTGCAGGGGGCGGCGTGGTGCCTCAGGAAATCAGGTCGAGCTTCGCCGCCTCGATCCCGTCGGCCCGGAGCGCATCCGGCAGGGCGGAGTAGTCGCGGTACCCGGCCTCGCGCGCCATCGCGTCGAGGGCGGTCTGCTCGTCATCGGCCGCACCGGTCCAGAGCACGGCGCCGCTCTTCTTCTGCTTGATCTGAAAGATGCTCATCGATTCCTTCCCGGTCGCGCGAAGACCTTCGATCCAATAACGTCGCTATTCTCGCCTGGTTGCAGCTCGAAAGAACTGGACAGCCGCGCCCCGCTCTTTGCTTCGAACCTGCGGCGCGGGAGCCGGCGACGGCCTCGCCGGATGGCGCTATGCTGATGGGCGTCCAGGATCGCCCGCCATGAAAACGCCGACCTGCCCAGTCAGGGAGAAGCGATACCAATCCAGCGCCGACTGCGAGGCCTCTCCCGTGAACTCCGTCCGTTGGCGCGCGTCCCGCCTCACTGTCCTGTGCGGGCTCGCGATCCTCGCCGCGGCGCCGGCCCGGGCCGTCGAGACCGCAGCCGTTCCCGACGTCGCGACCATCGCGCCGACGGTCACCGTCGTGCCCGCCGAGAGCCGCGAGATCGTCGAGCGGGCCGTCGTCACCGGCACGCTGGTCCCGCGGGACGAGATCCTGGTCTCCCCCGAGGTCGAGGGCCTGCGCATCACCGACCTGTTCGTCGAGGAGGGTGACCGCGTCGCCAAGGGTCAGGTGCTGGCGAAGCTGTCGCTGGAGATGATCGCCACGCAGGAGGCGTCGAACGCCGCGGCGGTCGCCCGCGCCGAGGCCGCGATCGTCCAGGCCCGGAGCCAGATCGTCCAGGCGGAAGCCGCCAACGTCGAGGCCAAGCAGTCCCTGGAACGCGCCCAGGCGCTGGCCAAGACCGGCAACGCCACCGCGGCCGTGCTGGAGCAGCGGGTCTCTGCGGCGCAGGGCGCGGAAGGTCGGCTCGCCGCGGCCAGGGGCGGCCTGCAATCCGCCCAGGCCGACCTCGCCACGGCGCGCGCCGCGGGCTCCGAGATCGCCCTCCGACGCGCCCGTACCGACATCCGGGCGCCCGAAGCCGGCATCGTCAACCGGCGGACCGCCCGGATCGGCGCCACCGCCACCGCGGCGGGCGAGCCGCTGTTCCGGCTGATCGCCCGGGGTGAGATCGAACTGGAGGGCGAGGTGCCCGAGACGTCCCTCGCGCGCATCCAGGTCGGCAACCCGGCGAGCCTCGACCTCGATGACGGACGGCGTATCGGAGGGAAGGTCCGCCGGGTCTATCCGGAGGTGGACCGGGCGACACGGCTCGGCAAGGTCCGCATCCGGCTCGGCGACGATCCGGCCCTGCGGATCGGCGCCTTCGCCCGCGGCAACGTCGAGGTCGCGCGCCGCACGGGCATTGCGGTGCCGGTCTCCAGCCTGCTCTACGCGGCCGACGGCCGCGCCAGCGTCCTCGTGGTGAAGGACGGGCGCGTCGAGGCCCGGCCCGTGACGACGGGCCTCTCCGCGGAGGGCGTCACGGAACTGCGCTCCGGCGTCGCCGCCGGCGAGAGCGTCGTGGCCCGCGCCGGCAGCTTCCTGCGCGACGGCGACCGGGTGCGGGCGGTGCCCTCGCCCGCGAGCACCCCCATGGCCGACGCGGCCCCGCGGTAGGACCGAGCCATGCGTCTCAACGTCTCCGCCTGGGCGATCCGCAAGCCCCTGCCCTCGGTGGTGCTGTTCCTGGTCCTGATGATCCTGGGCCTGGTGAGCTTCCGCGCCCTGCCGATCACGCGGTTTCCCAACATCGACATTCCGATCGTCTCGGTGACGATCACCCAGTCGGGCGCCGCGCCCGCGGAGCTTCAGACCCAAGTCACCAAATGGGTCGAGGATTCGGTCGCCGGCGTGAAGGGCGTCAAGCACATCCTCTCGACGATCACCGAGGGCACCTCGACGACGACGATCGAGTTCCGCCTGGAGGTGAACCAGGACCGGGCGACCAACGACGTCAAGGACGCCATCGCCAAGATCCGGCAGAACCTGCCGCGGACCATCGACGAGCCGATCGTCTCCCGCGTGGAGATCGCCGGCCTGCCGATCATGATCTACGGCGCCTCGGCGCCGGCCATGACGCCCGAGGACCTGTCGTGGTTCGTGGACGACGTGGTGGCCCGCGGCCTGCAGAGCGTGAAGGGCGTCGGCGGCGTCGAGCGCCTCGGCGGCGTCGCCCGCGAGATCCGCGTCACCCTCAAGCCCGACCGCCTTCTGGCGCTGGGCATCACCGCCGCGGACGTGAACCGGCAGTTGCGCCTGACCTCCGCCGACATGGCCGGCGGCCGCGCCGAGGTCGGCGGCCAGGAGCAGTCGATCCGGGCGCTCGCCGCCTCGGCGAGCCTGGAGACGCTGGCCAAGACCTCCATCGTCGTGCCGGGCAACCGCAAGGTCCGCCTCGACGAGTTGGCGACGCTCTCGGACACCGCCGAGGAGCCCCGCACCTTCGCGCGCTTCAACGGCGAGCCGGTGGTCGCCTTCGCGATCTCCCGCGCCAGCGGCGCCAGCGACGCCGACGTCTCGGTCGGGGTGGCCAAGAAGATCGCGGCGCTCCACGCGGCCAACCCCGACGTGCGCTTCGACCTGATCGACACCAGCGTCGTCAACACGATCGGCAACTACCATTCGGCCATGATGGGGCTGATCGAGGGCGCGGCCCTCGCGGTCGTGGTGGTGCTGCTGTTCCTGCGCGACTGGCGGGCGACCCTGATCGCCGCCGTGGCGCTGCCGCTATCAGTGCTGCCCACGTTCTGGGTGATGAGCGCCCTGGGCTTCTCGCTCAACGCCGTGAGCCTGCTGGCGATCACGCTGGTCACCGGCATCCTGGTGGACGACGCGATCGTGGAGATCGAAAATATCGTCCGCCACATGCGGATGGGGAAGTCGCCCTACCGCGCCGCCCTCGAGGCGGCGGACGAGATCGGGCTCGCGGTCATCGCCATCACGGCGACGATCATGGCGATCTTCTCCCCCGTGTCGTTCATGGGCGGCATCGCCGGCCAGTATTTCAAGCAGTTCGGCCTGACCATCGCGGCGGCTGTGTTCATGTCGCTGCTCGTGGCGCGGCTGATCACGCCGCTGCTCGCCGCCTACTTCCTGCGCGACCATGGTCCGGACCACGAGCGCGACGGGTTCGTGATGCGCGGCTACACCCGCCTCGTGGCGTGGTCGGTGCGGCACAAGTTCATCACGCTGGTGCTCGGCATCGCGTGCTTCGCCGCCTCGATCGCCTCCACAGGCCTCCTGCCGGCGGGCTTCCTCCCCGCCGAGGACCAGGCCCGCACGCTGTTCGTGGTCGAGCTGCCGCCGGGCGCACGCCTGCCCGACACCGTCCGCGTGGCGGACCGGATCGTGGACAAGATCCGGGCGCTGCCCGAGGTGAAGAGTGTCTTCGTGGACGGCGGGCGCCAGCTCCCGGCCAAGAAGGAGGTCCGGCTCGCGAGCCTCACCATCAACCTCACCCCGAAGAACACCCGCCACAAGACGCAGAAGCAGGTCGACGCGGAGGTGGCGACGATCCTGCGGGACGAACCGGACCTGCGCTTCTGGGCGCTGCGCGAGGGCGGCCAGCGCGACCTCGCGCTGATCATCGCCGGCCCCGACAAGGCGGTGGTGGCGGAGGTCGCCGCCAAGCTCCAGCGCGAGGCCCAGCAGGTCCCGCACCTCGTCAACGTGATGTCGACCGCGCCGCTGGACCGGACCGAGGTCCGCATCCGGCCGAAGCCTGGCGTGGCGGCCGATCTCGGCGTCACCACGGACACCATCGCCGAGACCGTGCGGGTCGGCACGATCGGCGACATCGGCATGAACCTCGCCAAGTTCAACGCCACCGACCGGCAGGTGCCGATCCGGGTGCAGCTGCCTGAGAGCCTGCGCGGCCGGCTCTCCGATCTCGAGACCCTGAAGGTGCCGGTGAAGGGCGGGGCCGCCGTGCCGCTGGCCACGGTGGCCGACATCAGCCTCGGCCAGGGTCCGACCGGCATCGACCGCTACGACCGATCCGTGCGCGTCGCCCTCGAAGGCGACATGCAGGGCACCGACGCGCTCGCCGAGCTGATCTCCCAGGTCATGAACCTGCCGACCGCGAAGAACCTGCCGCCTGGGGTTACGATCAGCCAGACCGGCGATGCCGAGGTGATGGGCGAGGTCTTCGAGGGCTTCGCGCTGGCCATGGGCGCCGGCCTGATGATGGTGTTTGGCGTGCTGATCCTGCTGTTCGGCAACTTCCTGCAGCCGCTGACCATCCTGTTCTCGCTGCCGCTCTCCATCGGCGGCGCGATCCTGGCGCTCCTGATCTGCCACATGCCGATCTCGATGCCGGTGGTGATCGGCATCCTGATGCTGATGGGCGTGGTCACCAAGAACGCGATCATGCTGGTGGATTTCGCCGTCGAGCAGATCCACGCGGGCGTCGACCGGAACGTCGCCATCGTCGACGCCGGCCGCAAGCGGGCGCGGCCGATCGTGATGACCACGATCGCCATGGCGGCCGGCATGGTGCCCTCCGCGATGGCCTACGGGATCGGCGGCGAGTTCCGCGCCCCCATGGCGGTGGCGGTGATCGGCGGCCTGATCGTCTCGACCGTGCTGTCGCTGGTGTTCGTGCCGGCGATCTTCGTGCTGATGGACGACCTGTCGCGCCTGCTGAAACGGCTGTTCGGCCGCTTCGTGGGCGAGCGCGACGACCCGGAGGACGAGCCTGGCTACGGAGCACCGGCGCATCCGGCCAATGACGGGCATCCGGCGCCGCCACGGATCGCCGCCGAGTAGACGCGGATCGGCTGCATGCATTGCGCCGCGCCTCGGGATGGGCTGTGACCCGGCCGTCGAATCAACGGAGACGGGCGAAGCGATGTCGGGTGGTCACGGGGCGATCGAGGGGTCCAACAAGCGCGTGGCGCTGTTGATCTCGGTGCTGGCGCTGTTCCTCGCTTTCAGCGAGACCCTGGGCAAGGCGGCCCAGACGGAGTCGATCGGCGCCAACGTCGAGGCCGCGAACCAGTGGGCCTATTTCCAGGCCCGCACCATCCGCTCGACGGTGCTCAAGACCGCCGACGAGGCCCTGGCCCTGGTCCCCCCAGGCGCCAACCAAGACGCGATCGCGGCCAAGCGCGCCGAGTGGGCCAAGACCCTGGCGCGCTGGGAATCCGAGCCCGCCACCGGCGAGGGCCGCAAGGAGCTGACCGCGAAGGCGCGGGCCTCCGAGGAGCGGCGCGACCTGTCGCTGCTGCGCTACCACCATTACGAGTTGGCCTCGGCGGCCTTCCAGATCGGCATCGTGCTGGCGTCGGCCGAGGTGATCACCGGCATCACGATACTGGTGTTCGCCGGCGGCTTCCTCGGCCTCGCCGGGGCGGCGCTTCTGGGCTTCGGCTATCTGGCACCGCACGCGCTGCCGTTCTTCCACTGAGCGGCATCCGGCGGGGGCGGCGTAACGCCACTGTCGCCCGCTTTGGCATCGAAGGGGCGTGCCGCCGGGCTGGACGCGCGCACAGGAAGCTTGTCTTCTCGGCCCATTCCAGGGGGAATGATGCCGGAACACTCTGACGAACAGGGTCGCCTGACGCGGCTCGCCAGCGCAATCTTCCTGCACACCGAGCACGCGATCTACGCGGCGCTCGGCCTGCTCCTCGCCCTCACCGCGCTCGTCGCGCTGGTCGATGCCGCCGGGCTGACCTGGGAGGCCATGCGGGCCCTCGGGGGCGCCCAGCAGATCCTGGAGGTCATCGACCGGCTGCTGTTCCTGCTCATGCTGATCGAGATTTTGCACACGGTGCGGGTCTCGATGCGGTCCGGCACGCTGACCTGCGAGCCGTTCCTGATCGTCGGGCTGATCGCCTCGATCCGGCGGGTGCTGGTGATCACGCTGCAATCCTCGGAGATCATGCACGCCAAGGATTGGTCGCCCGAGAAGCAGGCGCTGTTCCAGGCGTCGATGATCGAACTCGGGGTGCTGGCGGGTCTGATCCTCACGATGGTCTTCGCGATCTTTCTGCTC
Organism: Methylobacterium phyllosphaerae; assembly: GCA_050632685.1. GTDB lineage: Bacteria > Pseudomonadota > Alphaproteobacteria > Rhizobiales > Beijerinckiaceae > Methylobacterium > Methylobacterium phyllosphaerae_A. The sequence continues at coordinate 1,562,038 of JBOEFT010000001.1, read as the reverse complement.
CACCGCGCCCGCGACGACGGGAAACCCGCGGGCGAGGAGAAGCCGGCCGGCGAGTCCTGACGATCCGGAGACCGTGGCCGTCGGCGCGCGGCGCGGTCCCGGTGCGCAGCACCGGCCGAATTCCCGCGACACGGGATCGCCGCGTTGCGTTCGCGAGGCCGGAGCGCGTCCCAGCCGACCGAACGGGCGCTCAGTTCAGCCGCAGGATCGCCGCGTTGAGCAGCGTCGCGAAGGCCACCCAGGCGGCGTAGGGCACGAGGAGCCACGCCGCGCTCTTGTCGAACCGCCAGGTCAGCCGGATCGTCCAGAGAACCATGACCAGCAGCATCGCGACGACGATGAGCCCCGCCCTGATCGCGTGGGCGGAAAAGAAGACCGGCGTCCAGGCGGCGTTGAGCGCGATCTGCACCAGGAAGGCCGCCAGGGCGAGCCACCAGCCGTCGCGGCTCGGGCCGACGCGCGGCAGGGCGCCGAGCAGCCGCCAGAGCGAGACGGCGATCATCGCGTAGAGGATCGTCCAGGCGACCGGAAAGACCCAGTTCGGCGGGTTGAAGACCGGCTTGTTCAGACCGGCGTACCAGCCCGGGATCTCGGCCTGCGTCGCCGCCGAGCCGATCGCCGCGGTCGCCGCGATCGGCAGGATCGCGGCGGCCAGCCGGAGCCAGCGCGGCAGGGCGGACCCGTCGGGCACATGTGTCGCGGCGGTCATGGGCGTTGGTCTCCACGCGGCGCGGCTTGCCGGGGCCTGCGCGCCGTGGCACGCGCCCGTCTCCACCCGCCGAGAAATCGTCAGATGCCACAGCCTAACGCGCCGCAGGGGCCGGCGGATACCCGCGCCGACGCAGGTCCGGAGTTCACGCACCGGAGCCTCGCGGCCCAGGCGATGGGCCGGATCGAACCCGAGACCCGGGCCGTGGTGATGCCGCTGCACGTCTCGACGACGTTCATCCGCGATCCCGACAACGGTTACAGCTCGGGCTACAGCTACGCCCGCCCAGACAACGCCACGGTGCGCGAGGCGGAATCCGTCCTGGCGATGCTGGAGGGGGCCGGCGCCGGTGCCCTGCTGTTCGGCTCAGGGATGGCGGCGGCGACCGCGGTGTTCGGCGCCCTGGAGCCCGGCGACCACGTGGTCGCCGGCACCGTGATGTACTGGGCGCTGAAGCGCTGGCTGCGTGCGGAAGCGCCCCGACGCGGTCTCACGTTGACCTTCGTGGAGACCGACGACCTGGACGCCCTCCGCGCCGCGGTCGAGCCGGGCCGGACCAAGCTCGTCTGGATCGAGACCCCCGGCAATCCCCTGTGGACCGTCACCGACATCGCCGCCGCGGCCGGGATCGCCCACGCGGCGGGGGCTCGCCTCGCCGTCGATTCCACCGCCGCCTCCCCGGTGCACACGCGCCCCTGGAGCTCGGCGCCGACCTCGTGATGCATTCGGCGACGAAGATCCTGAACGGCCATTCCGACGTGGTGGCGGGCGTGCTGGCCGCCGCCCGGGCCGATGCCTTCTGGGAGCGGATCCAGGCCATCCGCGCCGGAAGCGGCGGCATCCTCGGACCCTTCGAGGCCTATCTGCTGATGCGCTCGCTCCGCACCCTGCACCTGCGGGCGGCGGCGCAGGCGGCGGGCGCCCAGCGCCTCGCCGAGCGCCTCGTCAGGCACCCGCAGGTATCCCACGTGCTGTATCCGGGCCTGCCCGGCGATCCCGGACACGCGATCGCCCGCCGGCAGATGCGCGACGGCTTCGGCTTCATGCTGTCGATCCGGGTGGCCGGCGGCGAGGCCGGCGCCATTGCCACGGCGGCGCGGGTGCGCCTGTGGAAACGGGCGACCTCCCTCGGCGGCGTCGAGAGCCTGATCGAGCACCGGGCCTCGGTGGAGGGTCCGGGCAGCCCCTGTCCGCCGGACCTGCTGCGCCTGTCCACGGGCATCGAGGACACCGACGACCTTTACGGCGATCTGGACCGAGCCCTGCGTTCGGCGCACGGGGCCGCCTGAGCGAGCGATCCGCCCGGTCGCTCAGGCGGCCTTGACGCTGCCGAGGAACGCGCCGACCTCCCGCGTCAGGCTCTCGGAGCGCCGGGACAAGGTCCCGGCGGCGTGCAGGACCTGCGCGGCTGCGGCCCCCGTCTGGCTCGCCCCGTCGCGGACGCCGGCGATGGTCTGCGTCACCTGCTCGGTCCCGCGGGCCGCCTGCTGCACGTTACGGGCGATCTCCCGGCTCGCGGCGCCCTGCTGGTCCATCGCGGCGGCGATCGCCGTCGCGGCGCCCGACATCTCGCCGATGATCCGGCCGATCGCCTCGATGTCACCGACAGCCTCGCCGGTGGCGGACTGGATCTCGCCGATCCGCTCGCCGATCTCGCCGGTGGCCTTCGCGGTCTGCTCCGCCAGTTCCTTCACCTCACCGGCGACCACTGCGAAGCCGCGCCCCGCCTCGCCCGCACGCGCGGCTTCGATCGTGGCGTTCAGCGCCAGCAGGTTGGTCTGGCGCGCGATACGGGCGATCACGTCCACGAAGGCGGCGATGCGCTCGGCCGTGGCGGCCAGATGCCGGACCGTGGCTCCGCTGCGGGTGGCACTCTCCACCGCGCGATCGGCGATCTGCGCGGATCGCGTCACCTGCTCCACGATCTCGTCCACGGATGCGGCCATCTCCTCGGTCGCAGCCGCCACGGTCTGGACGTTCCCGGACGTCTCCGCGGCGGCCCCGGCCACCGTCGCGGCCTGCTGCGTGGCGTTGCTCGCCACGCGCGTCATGGCCTGGGCCGTGGCCTCCATCTCGGAGGCGGCACCGGCCAGACTCCCGGTCAGCGCCGAGATATCCGCTTCGAAACGCGCGGTGAGGTCACCGAGCACCGTGGCCCGACGCGCCTTGGCCTCGGCCTCGATCGCGGCCGCCGCGTCGGCCGTCCGCTTGGCGATCATCGCATCCTTGAAGACCTGCACGGCCCGGATCATCGCCCCGATCTCGTCCCGCCGCTCGGCGCCCCTGACGGGCGCGTCCAGGTCGCCGGAGGCCAGCCGGCCCATGAGGCGCGTCGCCTGATCGAGCGGGCGCGTCACCCGGGCCAGCACCGTGCGGAGGCCGAAGAGGATCGCCACGGACGCCGCCGCCAGGAGGCCGATCAGCAGGAGCCTGGAATAGGCCGCGGTCGCCTGGGCGCTCGCGAACTCGGCGCGGGTCTCCCGGAGTTGCAGCGCCGTCAGCTTCGACAGGACTGGAGACGGTCGGTATCATCATCTGGTTGAGCGCGAGATGGGCGGCGCTGTAGCCGTCGCGTTGGCGCCCGCGCAGTCGCTCCAGCACACCCTGCGTGACCGAAGCGTTGCGATCGACCTGCGTCTGCATGTCGGCCACCAGCAGCATCTCCTCGGGCGTGCGGGCGGTGGCGCGATAGGCGGCCCAGTGCCGGCCGACCGTGGCGAGGCCCGCCTCGATCCGTGTCGCCGCGTCGAGGGGATCCGCCACGTTCTCCCGCACCTCCCGCGAGGCGTCGACGATCCGATCGTAGGCCTCGCGTATGGCGATGAACTGGCTCAGCGGAACGACCCGATTCTCATAGGCGGTCCGGAGATGGTCGTTGCTCCGCGAGAGCGCGAACTGGCCGACGAGGGCAGAGGCCAGCAGAAGGGCGCCCAGCAGGCCAAGCAGAACGAAGAGCCGACCCCTAATTGTATTGATCATGATCAAAACCACCCGATGCGCGAATTCCATGTCCTTGGCGAGCGCCAGCGCCGAAGAGACATATCAGTCTATCGTTGATTGAGAGTTTCAACGATCTATTTTTTGGCGCACCGATGTGATCGATCGGGGAAAAACTCAGATTTCGGCCCAAATAGAAGCGAATAACTCCGATTTCACTGAACTATATCGATTTTTATACAAAATCTAAGATCACGGGCGCAGCGTCACCCGGTATTCGACTGGACCACCCGCCGCGATCCGGAACCGGCCGGCGCTCCGGGGATCCGCCATGGCGCGAGACGAAAAGGCTCTGGATGGCACGGGCGGCCCGGTACCAAACGGGCGCTGGCGCGTTCTGACGGCGAAGCCTCCTGCGGGCACAGTCAACCGTGAGACTTGAACGTCATGAAACCGATCTCAACCGCCGTCGCGGCGATCCTGCTCGGCGGTCTCGCCGGCCCGGCCTGGGCCGACGTGGTGCCGAACCTCGACGTCGAGAAGACCTGCCGGTCGGCGCAGGTGGCCAACACGTCGATCAGCGACAAGGCCAACTACGACGGCTGCCTCCGCTCCGAGCGCGACGCCAAGTCGGAGGCCGAGCGGCGTTGGGGCGACTACACCCCAGCCGCGAAGCGGCAGTGCGAGGACCAGTTCAAGGCGGGGGGCTATCCCTCCTACGTCGAGATGGTGACGTGCCTCGAACTGGCGTCCGGCACCGTGCCGACGCAGAGCCCCGACGGCGGTCGTGCTGTGGGCGGTCCCGGCTCGCCGCGGGACGTCAAGGTGCAGCAGGAGGGCGGCGCCAAGCTCACCCGGGAGCCGCCCGCGAGCCAGCGCACGGACCCGATCAAGGTGCTGGAGAACAAGTAGGCCGGGCGCCTCGGATCCTCGGCCCGCGGCACGCGCCGGCGCCCCATTCACCCGGCGCCGGCGCTTGAGACGGCGGCGGCGTGCTATGGGCGGCCGATACCCTCTCCGAGCCCGCCACCCGGACCCGTGAACGCCCTTGCCATCATCGCCCCGATCTTCGGGATCGTCCTGATCGGCTGGGCGGCGGCGCTCGCGGGTCTGCTCTCCGACAAGGTCAGCGACGGCCTGTCGGAATACGTGTTCGCGGTGGCCGTCCCGGCCCTGATCATCGCCACGCTGACGAAGCCCGGCATGAGCGGCACGGTGGCGTGGTCCTACTGGGTGGCGTATTTCGGCGGCGCCGGCATCTCGTGGTTCGCGGGCACGCTGATCGCCCGGCGGCGCGCCGGGATCGAGCGGCGGGGCGCGATCCTCCATGGCTTCGCGGCGAGCCAGTCGAACACGGTGTTCGTCGGCGTCCCGATGATCCTCCAGGCCTACGGCGAGGAGGGGCCTTCCCGCTGTTCATGCTGCTCGCCGTCCACCTGCCGCTGATGATGGGCAGCGCGACTTTCCTGATCGAATCCGATTCCGGCCTCCCGATCTTGGCGCGGATCCGGGGCTGGTCCTGGTGCTGCTGCGCAACCCGATCTTCGTGGCGCTCCTGATCGGCATGGCGATGAAGGGCCTCGGGCTTGCGCCGGCCGGGATCGCCCGGTCCGTGATCGACGCCTTCGCGGGCACCGCCTCGACCTGCGCGCTGGTGGCTCTGGGCGCCGGCCTGAAGCGCTACCGGGTGCTGTTCGACCTCAGGGGCGCCCTGGTGATCGCCGGCCTGAAGAACATCCTGCACCCGCTGGCGGTCTGGATCCTGGCCTTCCACGTCTTCGCGATGCCGCCGGCCTATGCCGGGGTGGCGACCCTGTTCGCCGCCATGCCGGTGGGGATCAACGCCTACCTTCTGGCGGCGCGCTACAAGACCGAGACCGGGATGGTGGCCGCCTCGGTGCTGGTGTCGACCCTGCTGGCCCCGCTCACGACGGTGGCGTGGCTCATGCTGCTCGGCCGGGCGTGACGGCGGAGCCCAGGCGTCACCGGGCGCGTTGGACGGCGGCTTCGGCGGGTCTAGGGTGGCGACAAGCGCCGGCCCCGGAGGCCGGGCGCAACCCCACGCGAGGAAGTCCCATGAACGCTCCGATGCGCCCTCCGGGCAGCGCCTCCCCGTCGGCCCCCGCCTCCGCCCGCTTCGTCTGGGAGGATCCGTTCCTGCTGGAGGATCAGCTGACCGAGGACGAGCGGGCGATCCGCGACGTCGCCCAGAGCTTCGCGCAGGAGCAGCTGCTGCCGGGCATCGTCGAGGCCTACGCCACCGAGAAGTCCGATCCCGGCCTGTTCCAGAAAATGGGCGCCCTCGGCCTCCTCGGCGTCACGCTCCCTGAGGAATACGGCTGCGCGGGCGCCTCCTACGTCGCCTACGGGCTCGTGGCCCGCGCCGTCGAGGCGGTGGATTCCGGCTACCGCTCGATGATGAGCGTGCAATCCTCCCTCGTGATGTACCCGATCCACGCCTACGGCTCGGAGGAACAGCGCCGGAAATTCCTGCCGAAGCTCGCCTCGGGCGAATGGATCGGCTGCTTCGGCCTCACTGAGCCGGATGCCGGTCCGGACCCGGCCGGCATGAAGACCAAGGCCGAGAAGATCGACGGCGGCTACCGGATCACCGGCGCCAAGATGTGGATCTCGAACGCGCCCTTCGCGGACGTGTTCGTGGTCTGGGCGAAGTCCGAGGCCCACGAGGGCGCGATCCGCGGGTTCGTCCTCGAGAAGGGCATGAAGGGCCTCTCGGCGCCGACCCTCAAGGGCAAGCTCTCCCTGCGCGCCTCCACCACCGGGGAGATCGTCATGGAGGGGTCGAGGTCGGCGAGGACGCGCTGCTGCCGAACGTCTCCGGGCTGAAGGGACCGTTCGGCTGCCTCAACCGGGCGCGCTACGGCATCTCCTGGGGGCGTTGGGCGCCGCCGAGGATTGCTGGCACCGCGCCCGCAACTACACCCTGGAACGCAAGCAGTTCGGCCGCCCGCTGGCGCAGACGCAGCTCGTCCAGAAGAAGCTCGCCGACATGCAGACCGAGATCGCCCTCGGCCTCCAGGCCTCGCTGCGGGTCGGGCGGCTGATGGACGAGGGCAAGATGGCGCCCGAGATGATCTCGCTGGTCAAGCGCAACAATTGCGGCAAGGCGCTGGACATCGCCCGCACGGCCCGGGACATGCACGGCGGCAACGGCATCATGGGCGAGTACCACGTGATGCGCCACGCCCAGAACCTCGAGACGGTGAACACCTACGAGGGCACCCACGACGTCCACGCGCTGATTTTGGGCCGGGCGCAGACGGGGCTGCAGGCGTTCTTCTGAGGGGCTGCGTTTCCTTACCGATGCGAGGCTGATGGCCAGAGACCTGACCTCGGCTCCTGCATCGGTTTGAGCGGATCTGGGTTCGCACGAGCCCCCGCGCTCTGCCACGGCGGGCTTGCCGATCCATGCCTCGCCGGACGCCGGCGCGTCAGCACAAGCGCGATGTCCCCTCCCCCTTGCCAAGAGGCGTCAGGGGTAGGGGTGATGCCGGATCGAGCGTGACGGAGCGTCCCGCGTCACCCCACCGTCAATGCTCTCCACAGAGGGGGAGGAGCCGGCGCCGTGCGTCGCAACAGACGGCCGGCAACCGCATTGGCCCTGGGGCGGGTCGGGAAAGACGCCCATCCGCGCACGCTCCCAGCGTGAGATTTCACGATCGTCGGTCCAGCCTTCCGGGGCGGCGATGCGTGGGCCTGGTCTCAACCGCGAACGGGCGCCCGGATCCCCAGGGTCTCGGCGAGACGGACGAGATAGCCGTCCGGATCCTGCACGAGACATTCCCGCTGGCCGCGTTCCTCCTCTCCGACCCGATACCAAGCCTCGCTGGGCGCCTCGAAGAGCGGCCAGCCTGCCGCCTCCAGAGCGGTCAGGACCGGATCCAGGGGCTCGATCATCGTCTGGAGGTTGATACCCCGGCCGAACGGGTATTCCAGCGCGGCGGTTTCCCAGCTCCCGTTGCGTTGGCACAGCATGATCTGCGCTGCGCCGCGCGTCAGGAAGGCGAAGCGCGCGGCCGGTCGATCGTAGGCGATCACGAAGCCGAGCAATCCGCACCAGAAGTTTAGGCTCGCATCGAGATCCGCCACGCACAGTTCCGGGACGAGTGCCCCGATGCCATCCCGTGGCGCACCGCCGGAGCCGCGGGAGCGCGCCCGGGCGGCGGGATCGGTCAGGGGCTTCACCTCGGACATCGAACCGCTCCGGATCTGCCGCATCGCGTGGCTCGGATCGGCGCCCGGCCAGCGCCTGCGCAAGCCGTACCTGAACTCGTGCGATCCGACCGCGATTCGCGGTTCAGCTGTGTTTCACTCCCCGCCCTCATCCCCGGCCAGCGACCATTCCAGGACGCGGGCGAGGTGGTCGTAGGCGCCGTACTTGCTGGCGTATTGCGGATAGGGCCGGGCCGTGTAGGCGGCCTCGCCGGTCATGAACCGGGCGACCAGCCCCCGCAGCCGCTCGGCGTGCTCGGCCACGATCGCCGCGACGGCGCGCTCCTCGCCTCTCGGCGGCTTCACCGGCACCGGCACGAAGGGCTTACGCCCGCCCGAGGCGTGGACATAGAGCAGGTCCGGCGTCAGCTTCACGGCCGGCAGATCCGCGAGGCGCCGTGCATGAGCATCGCGGCCTCCAGGGTGAGCTGCGGCGAGAACCCGGAGAAGATCTGCTTGGCTGAGGGCGGCGCGCCGGTCTTGTAGTCGACGATGCAGGCGGTCCCGTCCGGGCGCAGCTCGATCCGGTCGGCCCGGGCGCGCAGCGTGAAGGTCTCGCGCCCCATCGGGATCACCCAGCGTCCGAGACCTCCGGGTGGACCCGGGTCAGGTCCGGCCGGCGCTGCGCCTCCCACGCGAGATAGGCCGAGGCCATGCGTTCGTAGCGCGGCCACCACTCGGCGTAGAGGTTCGGGTACTCCGCCTCGATGTCGGCGAAGGCGTTCACCGCGAGGTTGAGCAGCCGCTCCGCCGCATCCGGGGGCGGATCCTGCGGATGGCGGCTCGCGAACGCCGCGAAGACGTCGTGCACCAGCGAGCCGCGGGTGGCGACGCCCGGGGCCGCCGCCAGCGGGTCGAGGGGATCGAGCCCGAGCACGTGACGGGCGAAGATGCTGTAGGGATCGCGCACCAGCGTCTCGATCTCGGTGACGCTGAGCGAGCGCGGGAACAGGGCCAGGTCCGGCTTCGGCGCCGGACGCTTCAGCCGGGGCTCCGGCGGTGCGGTGTCCAGCCGCGCCGCAAGGTCGGTGAAGCGGCGGCCCGCCTCCAAGACGGCATCCCAGCGCGCATCCCCCGACAGGGCGCGCAGGCGCTGGATCAGCCGCGACGGGACGGTCGGCGCACCCTCGCGCTTCAGCGCCCGGGTGATCACCGCGTCGCGGCAGCCGAGCGCCTGCACGAAGTCGTGGGCCATCTGGCCGATCCGCCGCTCGGGCGGGTTGAGGCCGACACGCTCGCGCATCGGCCGGTTGAGGAAGGAATCCGTCAGCGTGCGCACCGGCCAGACGCCCTCGTCGAGGCCGCCGAGCACGACCCGGTCCACGGACAGCAGGCGCGACTCCAGCAGACCGAGGATGCGCAGCCGCGGATGCGGCGCCTCGCCGGTGCAGGCGACAGTGCGCTCGCGGGCCAGAGCGGTGAAGAAGGTGGCGTAATCGTCGAACCGCCCCGGCATCAGGCCGGGCTCGGCCATCTCCAAATCGTCGAACAGGGCGTCGAGGCAGGACAGGGAGCCGTCAGCCTCCAGCTCGGGCTCATCCTCCGGCCCAACGATCAGCCGGTCGCAGGCCTCCCGGTGGCGCGTGGCCGTTTCGACGAGGTCGCATGCCCCGGCTCCGTCCGGCCCCGGAAACGCTCTGAAAACCAGATCGAGCCGGTCGAGGAGGTCCGCCGCAAGGTCCCAGTCGAGATCCGTCAGCCGCCGCTTCGCCCGGGGCCTGTGCTCCGGCGGCCCGGCGCGCTCGGCCGCGAGAGCGTTGCGCAGGCCGGCGAAGCCCGGCGCCGGGACCGGACCGCGCAGCAGGCCGATCTCCAGGGCCGCCGCGCCGCGCACCACGTCGGCGCGCGGCAGGCCGAGGCGGACCATCGGGTGGGAGAGCAGCGCGATCAGCCGGGCCGGGATCGCGTCCGCCTGAGCGCGGGCGAGATCCGCCGCGAACTCGGCCGTGAGGCGGGCGAGCCGGCCGGCCGGGCTGCCGGCCAGCGCCAGCCCCGCCGAATCCTCCGCCACGATCCCCCAGCGCAGCAACTCGACGGCGACCCGGCCGGCGAGCCCCCGGTCGGGGGTGATGAGGGCCGCGGTGGCGCCGGGCCTCTCGAGCGCCTCGCGGAGGGCCACGGCGACGACCAGCGCCTCCTCGCGCTCATCGGCTGCCTCGGCGAGCGCGAGCCCGTCGAGGCCATGGCGCGCGACGGTGTCGCGGGCCTCCGGATCGAGGTCGGCCCAGGCATCCGTGGTGTCGGCCGGTCGGAGGGCCTGCGACAGGAGCGCGGCCCGGGCGCTCTGGCCGCCCTCGGGCTCGCCCAGGGCGACGACCTCCGCGCGGTCGAGGTCGAGGTTCTCCGCACCGAGCAGCCGGTGCAGCACCGCCTGCGGGTGGCCATGGGCGATCACGCGGGAGAAGCCCTCGCCGGTGTCGATGCCGTCCCAGCCGGACGCATCGAGGTCGAGGTCGAGGCCGGGCAGAACCACGGCACCTCGGGGCAGCTTCGCCACGGCGGCGATGAGCCGGGCGGTGGCGGGAACCGAGCCGAGGGAGCCGGCGACGATCACGGGATCGGGGGTCGGGCTCCGCGACAGGCGCCGCTCCTCGGCGAGCACGAGGCCGCGGGCGCGGGCGACGGGATCGGCCAGGCCCCGCTCGGCCAGGAGCTTCGGCCAGTTCTCGGCGGCGATCTTCACGAAGTCGAGGGTCAGGCCGAAATAGCGGGAATACTCCGCCTCGACGGCGGCGCCGATCTCCGACCAGGGCAAGCCTTCGACGGTGAGCGCATCCATCAGCCGTTCCAGGTCGCCGGCGAGACCGATCGCGTCGGCGGGGGAGGACGGCACGAGGAACGGCACCTCGGCGTCGAGGGGCAGAAGGGTCCGGTCCACGGTCCTGGCCCAGGCCTGGACGAGGCGGGCGAGGATCAACCGCCGCTCCAGGGGCGGCATCGGAACGCTGAGCGGATCGGCGTTCTCCTCCAGCAGCGGCTCGGCAGCGAGGTCGAGTTCGGCCTCGTCGGCCTCCCCCAGGGGGATCATCCGGGGCAGCAGGGTCGCCTGACCCGGGGCGTCGCCGGCCGAGCCTGTCGGCGAGGATCGCCGAGAGAGCCCGGGCCGCGCGGCGTGTCGGCAGGTAGAGGGTGACGGCGGCGAGGGCCAACGGGTCGTCCGCCACCGGCCCGACGAGCCGGCCCGAGAGCAGCGCCTCGGCGAGCGTCGGCAGGAACGGGACACCGCGGGTGATGGTGAAGACGGCCTGTCGGGGGGGCATGACGAGCTTCTACGCCCGCCGCGGCGGCCCGGACAGGGGGCGCTGCGAGGATCATCCGGGTCTCCTACGCGCCCTGGGCCCATTGCGGGTACCGGATCCACACCCCGGTCTGGCCGGAGAGGCACAGGATGGGACGCGCATACCCTCTCCCGCACGGGAGGGGGACCCGTCGCGCCCGGTCGTGGGTTCTCAGCCCCGCGCCCCCGCCGCGGCGCCGTAGCCGGCGCGGCGGCCGAACACGACGCCGGAGGTCAGGCCCGAGCCGCCCGGATAGCCGTTGAAGAACACGCCGCCCACCATCTCGCCGCAGGCATAAAGGCCGGGGATGGCGCTGCCGTCCTCCCGCTTCACCCCGCCGTCGTCGCCGACCTCGACGCCGCCATACGTGAAGGTGATCCCCCCGTGACCGGATATGCCTTGAACGGTCCGGTCTCGATCGCCTGCGCCCAGTTCGACTTCGGCAGGGCGAGCCCCCGGGTGCCGCGCCCGTCCTTGACGGTCGGGTCGAACGGCACGGACTCGTCCACGGCTCCGTTGAACGCCGCGATCGTGCGCCGCGCCGCGACCCGGTCGATGCCGTCGAGCTTGTCGAGGAGGCCGTCCAGGGTCTCGGCCTCGACGAAATGCGCGTCGTGGAACCGGTACTCGCTGTAGAGCAGGTGATCGACCTTGGCGTCGAAGATCTGCCACGCCACGTGGCCGGGCTGCTCCATGATCGCGCGGCCGAACTGCGCGTAGGTATAGTTGCGGAAATCCTTGCCCTCGTCGACGAACCGCGCGCCGTCCGCATTGAGCATGAGCCCCAGGAAGTAGCAGATCTTCCGGTAGTGCTTGCGCTCGCCGTGGGGCAGGTCGAGGTTGCCGTAATCGGGGGTGTGCAGGTCCATCGGCGTCGCATGGCATCCGCCGTAGAAGCCGTGGGCCTTCGCGCCGAGGTCCAGCGCCATCCGCAGCCCGTCCCCCTGGTTGTGCGGCGTGCCGCGGACCCGCGCCTTGTCCCAGCCTTCGCCGATGTAACGCGTCCGCAGGGCGGCGTTCGACTCGAATCCGCCGCAGGCGAGCACCACGGCCCGGGCGCGGAACCCGCCCTGCGGCGTGTCCACGCCGGCGACGCGCCCGTCATCGACGATCAGCCCGGTGGCCGGACACCCGTAGCGGATCTCGCCGCCGGCCTCGGTGAAAGCCTCCAGCTCGGCCCGGGCGAGGCCGAAGCCCTCGTCGTGGGTGGCGAGGGTCAGGCCGCCCCAGAACACGAAGCGCCCCTCCTTCTCGAAGGATTGCCGGGAATAGATCGGCTCGAACTTCACACCCTGGGTCGCGAGCCAGCGCAGAGCCGCGCCGCTCTCGTCGATCAGGATGCGCTGCTCCCGCGAGAGCGGCCGGCCGTCGTTGAACCCGAGGAGGTCCGCCTCGAACGTCTCGGCCGTATAGGCCCCGAAATCGGTGCGGGGCAGGCGTGGGTCCGCGGGATCGACCAGGAGCGGGATCAGGTCGTCGTTGCCGGCGTAGACGAAGCGCATGGCGCCGGCCGTGTAGGCGGTGTTGCCGCCGGCGAGATCCCGTTCGGCCTTCTCGATCATCAGCACCGAGGCGCCGCGCTCCAGGGCGGCGAGGCCGGCGCTCATGGCGGCGTTGCCGGACCCGACCACCACCACATCCCACCGCGCATCGCCCGGTCGCTGCATGCCCGCCTCCTCTCCACCGTTTGCTCTCGCGGCATTGTATACGTCTGCATGCAATTCAGCACAAGCGTTCCTGAGCTCCCGGTTTCAGGCTATGGCCGAGGCGAGGAGAGCCGGGGATGAAGGCCAGCGACGCGGAGCGCCCGAGCGGCGCCGGCGCCTACGAACGCCTGCTGCGGGCGATCGAGGAGGGCGAGCTCGCGCCCGGCAGCCGGCTGCGCGAGGCAGACCTCGCCGAGCGGTTCCAGATCAGCCGCACGCCGGTGCGCGAGGCGCTCGGGCGGCTGGAGGCGCAGGGCCTCGTCGCCCATGAGCCGCACCGGGGCGCGAGCGTGGCGCAGCTAGATTACGGGCAGGTGAGCGAGCTCTACGACCTGCGCGAGGTGCTCGAGGGGACGGCGGCGCGCCTCGCGGCGATCCATGCCAGCGCGGTGGAGACCGAGATCCTGGAAGAGATGGTCGCCCGGGACCGGACGCTCACGGGCGACGCGGCGGCGCTGGCGCGGACCAATCGGCTGTTCCACCGCCAGATCCACGGCGCCGCGCGCAATCGATTCCTGCAGGGCACATTGGAGACGATGCGCCTGTCGCTGGTGCTGCTGCCGGGCGCCACCACCCTTGCGGCCCCCGAACGCGCGGCCGACTCGCTCGCCGAGCACGCCGCCATCGTGGCCGCGATCCGCGCCCATGACGGCGATGCCGCCGAGGCCGCGGCCCGCGCGCATATCCGGGCCGCCTTCAAGGCCCGGATCCGGATCTGGCAGGAGAGCTGAGCGGCCTCAGGCGTGTGCCGGAACCCGTTCCAGCCCGGGGCGCCCTCGGAACAGGGCGAGCGTCGCGACGATGCCGCAGGCCGCCGCTGCCATCAGCCAGTAGCTCGGTGCCGCCCGGTCGCCGGTCTTCTCGATCAGGTAGGTCGAGACCATCGGCGTGGCCGTGCCGAACAGGGCGGTAGCGAGACTGTAGGCCAGCGAGAAGCCACTCGCTCGAACATGGGCGGGGACGACCTCGGAGAGCGAGACCACCATGGCGCCGTTGTAGACGCCGAAGAAGAAAGAGAACCACAGCTCCACGGCGAGCATCTTGCCGAAAGTCGGGTCTGCCACGAGCCAGTGCAACGCCGGGTAGGTCGTCAGCAGCGACAGGGTCGAGATCGTCAGCAGCACCGGCTTGCGCCCGATCGCGTCCGACAGAGCCCCGCCCACCGGCAGCCAGATGAAGTTGGTGATGGCGACGCAGAGCGTGACGATGAGGCTGTCGGTCTCGGTGAGCTTGAGGACGTTCTTGCCGAAGGTCGGGGTGTAGACGGTGATCATGTAGAAGGTCACCGTCGTCATCGTGGTCAGCATCATGCCGAGCAGCACGATCCGCCAGTTGGCGGCGACCGTGGTCAGGATCTCGCGGGTGCTGGGATGGCGGGTCCGCTTGGCGAATTCCTGCGTCTCCTGCAGCGAGCGGCGGATGAAGAAGATGAACGGCACGATCAGGCAGCCGATCAGGAACGGGATGCGCCATCCGAAATCGCCGATCTGCTGCTTGGTGAGGAAGGCGTTCAGCCCGTAGCCGATCAGGGCGGCGAACATGATCGCGACCTGCTGGCTCGCCGACTGGAACGAGGTGTAGAGGCCGCGCCGCCCGGGGGTGGCGATCTCGAACAGGTAGATCGAGACGCCGCCGATCTCGACGCCTGCCGAGAAGCCCTGCAGCAGCCGGCCGGCGAGCACGATCAGCGGGGCCGCGACGCCGATCGTGTCGTAGCTCGGGCAGAAGGCGATGAGCACAGTCCCGCTGGCCATGATCGCCAGGGTGATGATCAAGCCCTTCCGGCGCCCGATCCGGTCGATATAGGCGCCGAGCACGATCGCCCCGAGGGGCCGCATCAGCGCCCCGAGCCAGAACGTGCCGAAGGTCAGGAGCAGCTCGGTCGTCTCGTTGCCCGAGGGGAAGAACGCCCGCGCGATATACGTGGCGTAGAACCCGAACAGGAAGAAGTCGAACATTTCTAGGAAGTTGCCGCTCGTCGAGCGGAGGATCGCACCGATCCTGGACTGGAGCGTGGCCCCGACGGCCCCGGGATCACCGGCCATGATGACGTCCTTTCCAGGTGCCGGTCAGGCACCGATCCACTTCATGGCGATGATCGTGCCCGTGACGGTTAGCGCGCCACCGATGCGGGTGGCGATCTGCGCGAAGGGCATCAGCGCCATGCGGTTGGCTGCCGTGAGGATCGCCACGTCGCCGGTGCCGCCCTGACCGCTGTGGCAGGCATTCACGATGGCGGTCTCGATCGGATACATCCCGAGCCACCGGCCGACGAAGAAGCCCACGGTCATCAGCGTCGTCACGGTCGACACGATGGTGATCAGGTTCACCAGGGTGAAGGCCGCCATGAGTTCGTGCCAGGGCGTCAGCGCCACGCCGATGGCGAAGAGCAGCGGATAGGTCATGGAGACCTGCACGAACTTGTAGACCACGAAGCCGCCCGCCTGGAGGTGCGGCGACACCGCGCTGGCGAGCTTGGCGAAGACCGCCAGGAACAGCATGGCGACCGGCGCCGGCAGACCGATCAGGTGATGGGCGATGACGCCGAGCAGATAGAGGGTGATGGCGGTGAGCCCCGCGGCGCCGATCGTGGCGGCGTCGATCTGCCCGCGTGCGGCCTCCGACTTGGCCTGCGCATCGCTCGATTTCATCTCGTCCGAATCGGGCTGGAGCCGTCCCTCGCCGGTGAGGTGGGGGTATCGCTTTCCGACGGCGTTGAGCGTGCCGGAGAAGATGATGGCCGTGAGCGAGCCCAGCATCACCGGCGGCAGGACTTGGGCGAAGACGACGCCCTGCTGCAGGCCCAGGATCGCCGCGTAGCCGATGGAGAGCGGGATCGCGCCCTCGCCGACGCCGCCCGCCATGATCGGCACCACGATGAAGAAGAACGTCTTGTACGGCCCGAGGCCGAGGAGCGTGCCGACCAGCGTGCCGACGAGGGCGGCCGCCACCGAGCCGATCGCGAGCGGCGCGAAGATCTTGAGGAAGCCCTTGATCAGGACCTCGCGGTCCATGCCGAGGATCGAGCCGACGATGATCGTGGCGATGTAGATGTAGAGGAAGTTGGTGAACTTGGTGAAGTCGGTGATCGCCTTTACCATCTGCGGCGGCACCAACGCGTAGTACACGAGCGCCGAGGGGATGAATGTCGCGAAGATGGCCCCGGCGCCGATGTTCTTCAGGATCGGGATCCGCTTCCCGATCTCCGCGCAGGTGAAGCCGCCCATCACCAGCACGGCGATCATGGTCGGCCCGTCGGGCTTGATCTCGCCTTCCTGGACCAGGACGGCGATGAGGATCGCCAGGATCAGGTAGACCGGCAGCGGTATGATGCCGATCTTGGTGTCGACGAGGCGCCACCAGCGATCGGGCCAGATCCGGTCCGCGCGCCGCTCGGTCGCCCGATCGTCCGTGGGGGCTGGGATCGGGCTCGTCGAAGCTGTGCTGGTCATGGCGTCCCCCCGGATATCTGACCGCTTGCGGGCCGTTTCACCGTTCCCCGGGCGCCGCGACCGCACGGGGAATCCCGGCCCGTCGAGTCCCGCGGGATCGGCGGAGATAAAGTGACATTCCGCGTAACAGCGCCGACGAAGGGCGGCAACGCGCTCCGGGGGACAAAGGGCGCGACCTGTTCCGCGAGCGGGGATTAAAGCCGGCTCGGCGTGGTCGCTCGGGCGCGCACGCAAAGAGGCCCGGCGCGGGGCCGGGCCTCGACGGCGTGGTGCAGGGGGGCTGGCGGCGCGCGCGGCGCCCCGCCGCCGGTCTCGCCGATCAGAAATCGCGCTGGACGCGGAGGCGGACCTGCGAGACCGAGTCCTGCGTCATGGTGCGCGGGACGAACGTGCCGTTGTTGATGCCGGCGACGTTGGCGTAGGCGGTGGGGCTCTTGTCGAGGTCGATCGCGCGACCGCCCTTCACGCCGACCTGCATGTACAGCGCCTCCACGCCGATATCGAGGTCGCGCACGGGCGACCAGATGAGCGCTGCCGCCGGCCACGAACTGGTAGGTGTCGCGCAACGCCTGGCTGAGCTGGTAGAACCGGGTGCCGGGGGCGCCGACGCCGTTGGTTCCGAAGCTGTTGGCGCCATTCGAGTTCACGATGTTGAACGCCGCCCCTTGGGCTAGGCGGGCGCCACGGCCGAAATCCTGCTCGCCGTAGCCGCCGAAGATGACCGAGCGCCAGTCCGGCGACCAGTAATGGAGGTAGGAGGCGACCGCCGAGAGGCTGGTCGACCTCTGCAGCTGGCCGGTGAACGGGTTGACGGTCGCGTCCGCGAAGGTCTGGCCGATCTTCTGCCCCTGGATGAGCGTGTTGACCTGGAGGTAGCAGCCGATGAACGCGCAGTAGCCGGTGTACATCTGGGCGCCCTCCGCGTAGGCGCCCTGGAGATACAGGGCATCACCCGGGGCGATGAACGGCGTGTTGATCTTCAGGCCGCCCTGTACCGCCCAGCCCTCCACGCTCTTGGTGTGGGGGACGCCGGTGATGACGCCGCGGGCTCCCGCCGGCACCGCCGCGGCCGTGGTCAGGTTGCCGGCGTTCAGCTCATGGGCCGCGGCCGAGATCTGGGCGGAGCCCCAGGCCTGATCGACGCGCAGGACGCCGACAAGATCGGGCAGGCGCTCGCGCTGGATCGTGTCGATGGCGCTGTAGCTGGACGGGAGGGCGTTGGCGTAGCCCACGAAGACGGGGCTGACTGGGGAGGCCCCCGCCGACGGCGAGAAGATTGGGCTGCGGCGGAACACCGGGTCCTCGATCGAGAGCGTCGCCGACAGGCCTGTCGCCGACGGCGACCGTGTAGGCGAGGAGGTTGGTCGACGCGATGTCCGAGCCCAACGTGGCGCCGGCGATCTCGAAGTCGTGGGCGTAGAAGTCGAAGAACGACGCGGCGCGACCGGCGGTGAGCCCGGCGAACTGGATGAACGCCTTGTCGACGTTCATGTATTGCTGCGCGTGGCCGTTCTGGTCGACGCCGGTGCCGTCATAGGCCTGCCCGATCCGCGCCTGGGTGCCCGACCGGTCGTAGCCGGTCCGCGACCCCGCATCGAGGCGGACGAAGGCGCGTAGCGTGCCGTAGGCCGTCTGCGTGCGGGCATCCAGGTTGATGCGCATCCGGGCCTGGTAGCCGGAATCGTCGCCGTTATTCGTCCCGGCTTGCCGCGAGTAGACGGTCCTGTAGCCGCCTTCGAACCGGGCGCGGCCCGAAATGCGCAGGCAGGTGTCGGTGCCGGGGATGTAGAAGAACCCGGCGCCGTAGGCGCCACAGACACGGACGTACTCAATTGGAACCGCCTTCTTGACCGGCAGGTCGGCGGCATGCGCAGCGCCCACCACCGCGAACGCGGCGGCAGACCCGAGCAACGATGATTTCACTAATGTCATCGATGTCTCCGGAATTCTGACGTTTAAATTCGCAATAGGCCGGATCAATTCAGTCATTTACATTCACATCGAGACAAATTAGTTCTGCTTTCTCAGCATAATTTGCCGCGATGCGGCGATCTCGATGCCCATCTTCACTTTTACACTGTGCAGTGCTCCGTTCGTAAGCAACATAGATTCATGTTCTGCCCGGATCTGGCCACGTATCGTTGCGTATAAGTCACAAAGACGGTCGTCTATGGAAATTTAATATTCGTTTTATTTCAATAAATACTTCGGAATGGCAATTGATATCTTTCGGAAACAGCCTTCGAATGGCAAGCTAGAAAGGCTGTTGAGTGATGCGAGAACGATCGGCTGCGTCCGTTGCCGCGAGCCGAGATCGGATCGCGACCGGGTCCGCCTCACCGGCCTGCAACGCCCGCTTTCCGCCTCCGGCGGGCGATTCGGAGCCACGCTGGCCATTGGACGGTTTGGCGATTCGGTCTGCGGGGAAGCGATCGCGGAATCCGGGGCCGATTCAGAGGTCGGCAGGCGGGGATCGATGGTCCAGCCGGCGCGCAGTCGTCGCGGCCCGACCAAGGCCCTGCGTCCCGGATCCGGGACGCTCGCGGCGCGGCATGGCGGCAATGGCCGCGCGCTCACGGATGGGCAGGGTCGCGTCTCGCGGGAGTGGTCCCTCGGCTGCGATGCCCGTGTTCGCGGAGCCGGATCGCGCACGTGCCGGCCGGCGCGATGCTGCAACGGGATGTGCAGGGCTGGATGGGGCGACGCCGCGGCGCGGTCGCGTTTCAACGGAACGCGCCGTCTCCCGTGTCGGGAGCGGGTCCATCCGGCGCCGGGCCGCGCGCCGAATGGCTCAAGGCAGCGGCTTGTTCAGGCAGTACGGTCGGGACGTCTGCGCACAACGAAAAAGGCCCGGCCGAAGCCGAGCCCTAAGGTCCCTGAAGCACGGGGACCGGCGCTGAGGCCGAGGCCTCGGCGCCGGTAAAGCGGCTTAGAAGTCGCGCTGAACGCGGAACCGGAACGAGGACACGCCGTCCGACGTCGTGGTCCGCGGCACGAACGTGCCGTTGTTGATGCCGGCGACGTTGGCGTAGGCGGTCGGGCTCTTGTCCTTGTCGATGACGCGGCCGTTCTTCACGCCGATCTGGGTGTAGTAGCCCTCGACACCGATATCGAGGTCCTTGACCGGCGACCAGATGATGCTGCCGCCCGCCACGAACTGATAGGTGTCGCGGAGCGCCTCGCTGAGGTTGTAGAAGGTCGTGCCCGGCGTACCGACGGCGTTGGCGCCGAAGGAGTTCGTGCCGCCGGGATTGGCGAGGCTGAAGATGGCACCCTGAGCGGCACGAGCGCCGCTGCGGAAGTCCATCTCGCCGTAGGAGCCAAAGAAGGCCGAGCGCCATTCCGGCGTCCAGTAGTGCAGGTACGAGGCGACGACCGTGAAGCTCGTCGACTGCTCCATCTGCCCGGTGAACGGGTTGACCGTCGCGTCGTTGAAGAACTGGCTGAACTTCTGACCCTGGATCGTCGCGGCGTTCTGCGAGTAGGAGCCGCTGAAGGCGGAGTAGCCGGTGTAGAGCTGCGCGCCGGAGCCGTAGGCACCCTGCAGGTACAGGGCATCGCCCGGGGCGATGAACGGCGTGTTGATCTTCAGGCCGCCCTGAACCGCCCAGCCGTACGAGTTGCTGGTGTGCGGGATGCTGATGTTCGAACCCGTGCCGGTGCCGGCGCCGTTCTGAACATTGCCGACGTTCAGCTCATGCACGGCGGCGGTGAGCTGGGCCGAGCCCCAGGCCTGATCGAGGCGCAGGGCGCCGACGACGTCGGGCATCCGCGAGCGCTGGATCACGTCGACCTGGCTGTACCGGGTCGGCAGGCCGTTGGTGTAGCCGATGAAGACCGGAGCCGGCGAGTTGCTCTGACCGAAGACGGCGATCGCGCCGTTGGTCGTGATACCCGCCGGGTTGTTGGACGGCGAGTAGATCGGGCTGCGGCGGAAGACCGGGTCTTCGGCCGAAATCGTGGCGGACAGGCCGTTGCCGAGGGTCGCCGTGTAGGCGAGCAGGTTGGTGGAGGCGATGTCCGAACCGGCGGTGGCGCCGGCGAACTCGAAGTCGTGAGCGTAGAAGTCGAAGAACGAGGAGGCGCGACCGGCGGTCATGCCGGCGAACTGGATGAACGCCTTGTCGACGTTCATGAACTGCTGGTCACGGCTGAAGCTGTCGATGCCGATGCCCGGATAGGCCTGGCCGATACGCTGCTGGGTGCCGGAGGTGCCGACGCCAGAGTAGCCGGTGCGGGCGCCGGCATCGAGGCGGACGAAGGCGCGCAGGGTGCCGTAGGCGGTCTGCGTGCGGGCATCCATGTTGATGCGCAGGCGGCCCTGGTAGCCGGACGTGTCGCCGGGGTTGTTGAACTGGCGCGAGTAGCTGGTCATGTAGCCGCCCTCGAACCGGGCGCGGCCCGAGATGCGCAGGCAGGTGTCGGTGCCGGGAATGTAGAAGAACCCGGCGCCGTAGGCGCCACAGACACGGACGTACTCGATCGGAACCGCCTTCTTGACCGGCAGGTCGGCGGCATGCGCAGCACCCACCGCCGCGAACGCGGCAGCAGACCCGAGCAACGAGCTCTTCAAGAGCTTCATAGACATCTCCAAAGCTTCGAGACCCAATGATGCGGACGTGCCCGGTTGTCCGGGTCTAGCCGCACGTTTTGTAGGTTAGGCCTGCGTCTTAGGTGGCAGGCTCCTGCGGGCTCTCGCTTGGCGATGCCCCCGTGCACGATCACCATGTGCGAACGGGTTTCGACGAGCAACGAGGATTCGCGGCCGCCTTGGCAGTTCCAGCGCGATGTTGCGGCGTGGCAACATTTTCAGGGTGATTTAGTCGGCAACGGTCTGCCGAATGTGCACGAATGCTGTCCTGAGCAGCGGATATGCCGCCTGTCGGTGCATCCGGCGGCCCGGCCCCGTCCGGGGTCCGGGCCGCTCGTATCGCGTCGGGCGATCTCGCCCGCGCCCGGGCGTCGGGTGGCCGCCGGGACGATCGCGGCTCGACGCCCCTCACATGGGCGGCGTCAGGCCGTCCTTGCCGACCGCGACGCGCCGGGCCGTGAAGCGGCCGTCGTCACCCCGCGCCGCGATCACGAAGACCTTGGCACCGGGAGCGAGCGCCGCGGCGCTGGCCGGCTCGAAGCTGACGACCGGCGCCTGTGGCGGCACCAGAACCTGCAGGGACTGACCCTGGCCGTAATCCACCGTGAGCGTCCGCTCCGCCCCGCCGCCGGTCGCCTTCACGGTGCCATTGGTCATGGCGCTCTTCACACGGGGCGCGTCCGAGGCGGTGGACCGGATGTCGGCCTTCACGGTGCCGTTGGTCATGGCGCTCTTCACCGCCGCGCCGCCGGCCGTGTGATCGGGGATCATGTCCCAGTCGTAATGACCCTCGCCGGTGCCGCGCATCGCTTCGGGGAACAGCACCACCTCCAGCGCCACCGGCGGTTCGCCCTTGGTGGCGGTGCCGATGAACACGCCGTCCTTGATGGCATCGAGGCTCGACGGGACCACCCAGGAGACCTTGGCGTCCGGAGCGAGCGTGACCGGCTCCGACGCGCCGTCGAGGGTCTTCAGGGTGAAGCCGCCGCCCGCGACCGCCTCGATCGTCCCGCGCAGGCGTTCGACCTTCGGGGCCGCCTGCGCGCCGGTGGCCGCAGTGAGCAGGCCCATCAGGGCGAGCGTCGCAAACTTTGTCATGGGTGGTCCTTTTCCTGCCGCCGGGATTGCTGCGACCGGCGGGACGTGGGGCGGGAAGCGGCAAGGTCAGCCCCGAGGGGCCTGTGACATCGCAGCCGGGTTCGTCCCCACGCCCGGAGCGGTTACGCGTCCCCGGCCTGCACGAGGGCGCACAGGAAGGGAGCGGCCGCGGCCTCGGCGGCCGTCTCTACAGCCCGGTACCGGCGCACGACCTCGGCTCCGAAGGGCGAGGGCGGGCGCCGCCCCCGGCCCGGCCGCCGGTCTGCGCCTGGACCACCGGCCGGTCGAAACCGCTGTTCATCGCCTCGACCAGCAGCCACGCCCGCCGGTACGACATCCCCAGCGCGCGTCCGGCGCCCGAAATGGAGCCGTGCTCGGCGATCATCTCCAGCAGCCGCACCTTCCCGGGACCGAGGCGGTGCCCTGGTCCGAAATCGATGCGGATGCTTGGGCGCGGCGCCTCGCCGACGCAGGACGGGCGCCCGGAGGGCGGGTCATCTGCGGCGCTCAGGCCGGCAGCGCCAAGAGGGCGATGCCGGCCGCGGCGAGGCCGGCACCGAGCACCGGCGCCGCCCGCATGGCTCCGACCCGCGTCGCCGCGACCCCGAGTCCGATCCCGGCCGCGTGCAGGAGCGCGGTGGCCGCAAGGAACCCGAAACCGAAGGCCACGCCGGAGGCGGTCTCCGGCATCTCGGTCCCGTGGGCGTAGCCGTGGAAAACCGCAAAGGCACCGACGAGGGCGGCGAGCAGGGCGACCGGCGCGCGGAGACCGACGATGGCGGCGAGACCGAACGCCACGATGGAGAGCGCGATCCCGGCCTCGACATGGGGCAACGCGACGCCGGACATCCCGAGACCCGCACCCGCACACATCAGCGCCAGGAAGGACAGCGGCAGCGCCCAGAGCGCGCGTCCGCCGCGCAGGCTCGCGAGGAGGCCGACCGCCACCATCGCCAGAACGTGATCGGCGCCCATCAGCGGATGGAGAAAGCCCGCCCCGGCGCCCGTCGCTGCACCGTGTCCCGGATGGGCGAGCGCCGCCTGGGGCAGAAACAGGAGTGCGGCCGGCAGGAGCGTCAGGGGCGCGGCGGTTCGGGTGGAGAGCAGACGCTTCATCGGGGATCCTTCGCTGGACCCGACCAGATGTAGCGCCGTCGCGCCACCTCTGCGAGGGGCGGCGGTTCAGAGCGACATCGCTTCGTGGACCGCGGCCGGCGCGAAAGGCTCCAAGAAGGCGGCACCGACGCCGTGCGTGAAGTGGCGCATCACCGTTGCGGATTTCCGTCCCACTTGGATCGTCGCCCCGATCTCCAACGCGTGGTCCACGAGCAACGCGACACCGGAGGCCGAGACGTTCAGAACATGGCCTGCTGAAGGCTTCGCCGGACGCGGTCGTCACCTGAACGATCTTCTGCTTCGGCACGATGCGCCGATCGGCTCGGATCGGCTCCCGCTGCAGATCCTGAGCCCGAGACAGCGTCACGAACTGGCGGACGAGGTCCGTGACGATCGCGCGCCCTCCCCGGACGCACACGATGAATTCCTGGCCGGCCACGCGGGCGATGCGCGCTTCCAGCGTCCCGACATGGCGGATGCTGCAGGTCAGATCCTCGCCGGCCGCGAGGCGGGAGGAGGAGCGGAACCGGATTCCTCCGTCGAGACGTCCGCCGTCACGGCGTAGAAGTCGCGGCGCCGCTGATTCCAGCACAATGCCGGCAACATGACGATGTGCCGTCGGGCCATCATACCTGTGTCATCATTAGGAATAGATATCCGACCTTGTGCGGTCGAACAATTTGCCGGCCTGTTCCAGAAATCCGTACAATTCAACTTATCCCGGCCCGATTAAATCGTGTCCGCGCCGCGGTCGCGGCGTAGCGGCACGGCCCGCGCCGGCCCGGCGCGGGCAGCTGTATACAAGATGCATGTTTATCGGCTGGCATGGATGCTGCCTGGGATTGTGCATGCCACGGCGGTACGCGACAGTGTCGACCGCCCGATGGATCGGCGTGGCCGATCCCTCTTGCCACCTTCGCCCGCCACCGGACCGGTCCCATGTTGCGTTTCGCCGCCTGCCTCCTTGCCGGACTCGCCTTCGCCGGGCCTGCCGCCGCGCAGACCCTGCGCTACGGAATGATGGAGGATCCGGACGCCCTGGATCCGACGCTCGCCCGCACCTTCGCGAGCCGGATGGTCTTCGCAGCCCTGTGCGACAAGCTCGTCGATATCGGGCCGGACCTGAAGCCTGTGCCGCAGCTCGCCACCTCCTGGGAACTCTCCCCCGACGAGAAGGCGCTGACCATGCACCTGCGCCCGGGCGTGCTGTTCCACGACGGCGAGAAGCTCGACGCCGCGGCGGCCAAGTTCTCGATCGAGCGGCACATGAAGCTGCCGGGCTCGCAGCGCCGCTCGGAGATCGCACCGATCGACTCGGTGGATGTGGTCGACGACCTCACCTTCCGGATCAACCTGAAGCAGCCGTTCGCGCCGCTGCTCGCGCAGTTCACCGACCGGGCCGGCATGATGATCTCGCCGAAGGCCGCCGAGCGGCTCGGCGACAAGTTCGCCAGCGCGCCGGTCTGCGCAGGCCCCTACAAGTTCGTGGAGCGGGTGCCGCAGGACCGGATCGTGGTGGAGCGCTTCCCCGACTACTGGAACAAGGACGCGATCCACATCCAGCGGATCGAATTCCGACCGATCCCGGACGCGACCGTGCGGCTCACCAACCTGCGCGCCGGGCAACTCGACCTGCTCGAGCGGCTCGCCCCCACCGACGTGGCGCAGGTGAAGCGCGACGCCAAGCTGAAGATCGAATCGACCTACGAACTCGGCTTCCTGGAAATTCTTCTCAACCCGAACAAGGCCGGCTCGCCTGTGGCGGATCCGAAGGTGCGGGCAGCCCTGGAGGCGGCCATCGACCGCAACGCCATCAACCAAGTCGTCTACAACGGCGAGTTCCTGGCCGGAAACCAGTGGGTCAACCCGAAGAACCCGAACTACGTCGCCGAGTACCCGATCCCGAAGCGGGATGTGGCCAAAGCCAAGGCGCTGCTGGCCGAGGCCGGCAAGCCGAACCCGCAGATCACGCTCACCGTCTACGCCGACAGCGACTCGCCCCGGACCGGGCAGGTGATCCAGGCCATGGCCAAGGAGGCCGGGTTCGACGTGAAGATCCAGGCCGTGGACTTCACCACCGCGCTGGATGCCGCCGACAAGGGCAATTACGAGGCGCAGCTCTATTCCTGGAGCGGCCGCTCCGATCCCGACGGCAACACCTTCAGCTTTCTCGCCTGCAAGGCGGCGCTGAACTATCCCAAATATTGCAGCCCGGAGGCCGACGCGGCCCTCCAGGCCGAGCGGGGCACCGTCGACCCGGCCAAGCGCAAGGCCGCCTGGAAGGCCCTCGCCGATCAGGTCCTGAAGGATCGGCCCGGGATCTACATCCTGCACCGCAAGTTGCTCTGGGCCTACAGCCAGAAGATCACGGGTTTCGTGCCCTATCCGGACGGGCTCGTGCGCTTCACCGGCTTGAAGCTCAACTGATGCTGCGCGCCTGATGCTTCGTTTTCTGGCCCGACGCCTCGCCCTGGCGGTCCCGACCCTGATCCTCGCCTCGATGATCATCTTCGCCCTGCAGCAATTGCTGCCGGGGGACGTCGCCACGGCGCTGACCGGCGAGGAGCGCGACCCGCAGGTGATCGCCTTCATCCGCGAGAAGTACCACCTCGATGAGCCCCTGCCGGTGCGCTACGCCTACTGGGCCGGCGGCGTGCTCCGAGGCGATCTCGGCGAGTCGATCCGGCTGCAGAAGCCGGTCTCCGAGCTGATCGTCGAGAAGCTGCCGGTGACGCTGGAACTCGCCTGCCTCGCCATGCTGGTGGCGCTGGCCATCGGCGTACCGATGGGCGTGCTCTCGGCGGTCAAGCGCGGCCAGGCCGCCGACACGATCGCCAACGGAATCGCCCTCTGGGGCTTGTCGGTGCCGAATTTCTGGCTCGGGATCCTCTTGATCCTGCTGTTCTCGGTGGAACTCGGCTGGCTGCCGGCCTCCGGCTACGTCTCGCCCTTCGAGAGCCTCTCCGAAAACCTCGCCGCCATGGTGATGCCGGCCTTCGTGCTCGGCAACGCGATCGCGGCGGTGATGATGCGCCACACCCGCGCGGCGATGCTGGGCGTGCTCGGATCGGACTACGTGCGCACGGCCCGCGCCAAGGGCGTCTCGCCCCTGCGGGTCACCCTGCGGCACGCGCTCCCCAATGCGGCGATCCCGATCATCACCCTGGGGGCGCTCGAGTTCGGGCAACTCCTGTCGGGGGCGGTGCTCACCGAGCAGGTCTTCTCCGTGCCGGGCTTCGGGAAGCTCATGGTCGATGCCGTGTTCAACCGGGACTTCGCCACCGTGCAAGGCGTCGTGATCTGCACCGCCGCCACCTACATCGCCCTCAACCTCGCCGCCGATCTGCTCTCGGCAGCCGTGAACCCGAAGCTGAGGCGGGCATGAGCACCGGCACTCCCATCGCCGAAGCCACCGGCCTCGCCGCCCCCGCGGGAACGCCCGCCCTCATCCAGGAACCCGGCACCCTCGCGGCCTTCTGGCGGCGCCTGCGCGCGCGGAAGAGCGCCGTCGCCGGCCTCATCATCGTCGGCCTCCTGGTGCTGATGGCGGTCTTCGCCCCCTGGATCGCCCCTTACGACCCCACCGCCACCGACT
Source organism: Methylobacterium phyllosphaerae (assembly GCA_050632685.1). Classification (GTDB taxonomy): domain Bacteria; phylum Pseudomonadota; class Alphaproteobacteria; order Rhizobiales; family Beijerinckiaceae; genus Methylobacterium; species Methylobacterium phyllosphaerae_A. Next base: position 1,535,323 of record JBOEFT010000001.1, on the reverse strand, counting down.
GGGGGAACGTGCGCGGCGCGCCGAGCCTCGCGCACCCGTTCGGCGGCGACGAGGTCGGGCGCGACGTGCTCTCACGGATTATCTTCGGCGCCCGCGCGTCACTCGGCGCCGGCCTCGTCTCGGTGGCGCTGGCCGTCTCCCTCGGCCTGCCGCTCGGGCTGCTGGCCGGCTACGCGGGCGGCTGGATCGACGGGGCGATCTCGCGCCTCACCGACGCGCTCCTGGCGATCCCGTTCCTGATCCTGGCGATCGCGCTCGCCGCCTTCCTCGGTCCGAGCCTCGTCAACGCGATGATCGCCATCGGCCTGTCGGCGACCTCGACCTTCATCCGGCTGACCCGGGCGCAGGTGCGCGCGGTGGCGGCGGAGGAGTTCATCGAGGCGGCTCGCGCCATGGGCAACCCGCCCTGGCGGATCGCCCGGGTCCACATCCTGCCCAACATCGTCCCGGCGATCCTCGTCCAGGCGACGCTGACCATCGCGGCCGCGATCATCGCGGAGGCGAGCCTGTCGTTCCTCGGCCTCGGCCAGCAGCCGCCGGAGCCGTCCTGGGGGGCGATGCTCAACACCGCCAAGAACTTCATGGACGAGGCGCCGTGGATGGCGATCTGGCCGGGCCTGTCGATCTTCCTCGCCGTGCTCGCCTTCAACCTGTTCGGCGACGGCCTGCGGGACGCCCTCGATCCGAGGCAGCGGACATGACGAAGCCCCTCCTCGAAATCCGCGACCTCGCGGTCGCCTTCGACACCGACGGCGGCGCGGTCCACGCGGTCAACGGCGTGTCCTACACCCTGCACGAGGGCGAGACGCTGGGGATCGTCGGCGAGTCGGGTTCCGGCAAGAGCGTCCACGTGCTGGCCATGCTGGGCCTGATCCCACGCCCGCCCGGCCGCATCACAGGCGGGCAGGTGCTGTTCGAGGGGCGCGATCTCCTCGCCCTGAAGGAGCGCGAACTCCGAAAAGTCCGCGGCGGCGCGATCGGCTTCGTGTTCCAGGACCCGATGAGCTCGCTCAACCCCGGCATGACCGTGGCGGCGCAGATCGTCGAGCCGCTGCGCATCCATCTGGGCCTGGACGCCCGCGCCGCCCGCGCCCGGGCCAAGGAACTGCTCGACCTCGTGCGCATCCCGAACGCGGCGGCGCGCCTCGATCAGTACCCGCACGAATTCTCCGGCGGCCAGCGCCAGCGGGTGATGATCGCCATCGGCCTGAGCTGCCGGCCGAAGCTGCTGATCGCCGACGAGGCGACCACCGCGCTGGACGTGACCGTCCAGGCCGAGATCGTCGCCCTGGTGCAGGAGCTGAAGCGCGAGCTCGGCATGGCGATCATCTGGATCACCCACGACCTCGGCGTGGTGGCGGGCATCAGCGACACCGTGCAGGTGATGTATGCCGGCCGGATCCTGGAGCGCGGACCGGTCGACGACATCTTCGCCGATCCCCGCAACGCCTACACCCTCGGGCTGCTGCGCTCCCTGCCGGACCTCTCCGGCGGAAGGGCGGGCCGGCGTCGCCTGCACCAGATCGAGGGGGCGCCCCCGGACATGCGCCACCTCCCGCCAGGCGATCCCTTCGCGCCGCGCAACGCCTACGCGACGCCCTGCTGCCGGACCGAGATGCCGCCCCTAGTTCAGGCGCCGGGTGCAGCCCCCGGCCATCTCGTCGCCGCGTGGTACGACCTGCCGAAGCTCCTGAGCCGGGAGGCCGCGCGATGACCGGATCGGAGCAGCCGGTCGTCTCGGTGCGCGACCTGTCCAAGCACTATCCCCTGCGCTCGTGGTGGGGCGGCAAGGCCTCGGTGTTCCGCGCGGTGGAGGGGGTGAGCTTCGACATCCGCCCCGGCGAGACCCTGGGCCTCGTCGGCGAATCCGGCTCCGGCAAATCGACCATCGGCCGGGCCGTGACCATGCTCAACCCGCCGACCTCGGGCACCATCGCGTTCGAGGGCACCGACCTCGCCAAGCTCTCGGCGGGCGCGATGCGGAGGATGCGCGCCCGGATGCAGACCGTGTTCCAGGACCCCTATGCCGCCCTCAACCCGCGGATGAGCGCCGGGGACTATGTCGCGGAGGCGTTCAAGCTGCACCGCCGGGACATGCGCGGCCCGGAGCGGCGGGAGGCCGTGGCGGCCCTGTTCGAGCGGGTCGGGCTCGATCCGCGGTTCATGGGACGCTACCCGCACCAGTTCTCGGGCGGCCAGCGCCAGCGGATCTGCATCGCCCGGGCGATCGCGCTCAAGCCCAGCTTCATCGTGGCCGACGAGCCGATCGCGGCGCTGGACGTCTCGATCCAGGCGCAGGTCGTCAACCTGCTCCAGGACCTGCAGGACGAGATGGGCTTGTCCTACCTGTTCATCTCCCACGACCTGCGGATGGTGCGCTACCTCTGCCACCGGGTCGCGGTGCTCTGGCGCGGGCGGATCGTCGAGATGGCCGAGGCCGACGCCCTCTACGAGGATCCGCGCCACCCCTATACCCGCCGCCTGCTCGCCGCCGTGCCGGTGCCGCATCCGGCCGAGGAGCGCGCCCGCCTCGCCGAACGGGACGTCGCCGGCCACGACCAGCCGCCGGACGGGCCGCTCACCGAGGTGGCGCCGGGGCATTGGGTAGCGCTGCCGAGGGGGCAGCATGCGTGACCGCTTGGTACGAGCTCGGGTCGGAACCTGCGATTCATACCGGCCTGTCCGTCATCACGAGCGAAGCGACGTGACCCAGGGCAGCGCGACGTCGGGAGGCGCAGCGCCAGCTGGGTTGCTTCGCTGCGCCCGCAAAGACGGCCTCAGGCACACCATCCACCGCGGACGGCACCAAACCGGCATTCCCGCCACCTCCTCGTCTCGTTGAGACGACTCGTACAGCAGGAAATCCCGTGAGAGACTTCTCCGCCCCCGGCCGCTCCCCGGTCTACGCCGCCAACGCCGCCGTCGCGACCTCGCACCCGCTCTCGACGCTTGCCGCCATCGAGGTGCTGCGCGCCGGCGGCAACGCCGTCGATGCCGGCATCGCGGCCGTGGCGGTCCAATGCGTGGTCGATCCGCTGATGACCGGCATCGGCGGCGACTGCTTCGCCCTCTATGCCCCCGCCGGCGCGACCAAGCCCATCGCCCTCGACGGTTCGGGCCGCGCGCCCGCCGCCGCGACACCCGACTGGTATGCCGAGCACGGCGTCGCCATCACCCCGGCCTCGCCGCACGCCGTCACGGTGCCGGGCGCCGTCGGGGCCTGGGACCTGCTGGTCCGCGAGCACGGCACCCGCTCCCTGGGCGAGCTGCTCCAGCCGGCGATCCGCTATGCCGAGGATGGGTTCGTGATCCAGCAGCGGGTCGGCTGGGACTGGCAGCGGGGTGCGGAGCGCGTCGCCGGCGATCCCCACGCCGCCGAGACCTACCTGCCCGACGGGCAGGTGCCGGCCATCGGCAGCGTCCTGCGCCTGCCGAAGCTCGCCGCGACGCTCCGGCGCATCGCCCAGGAGGGCGCGCGCGGCTTCTACGCCGGGCCGGTCGCGGAGGACATGGTGAACCGGCTCAAGGCCCTCGGCGGCCTCCACACCCTCGACGATTTCGCCGCGGCCCGGCCCGACGTGGTCGTGCCGGTCTCGACCCGCTACCGCGGCTACGACGTCTACGAGTGCCCGCCCGCCGGCCAGGGGCTGGCGGCGCTGATGATGCTCAACGTGCTGTCGCACTACGACGTGGGCGCGCTGTCGGAGCTCGACCGGCTCCACCTCTTCGCCGAGGTGTGCAAGCAGGGCTACCATCACCGCGACGTGCTGTTCGGCGACTCCGCCCTCGCCAACGTTCCGATCGAACACCTGCTGTCCGACGCCTGGAAGGCCGCCGCCCACGGGGCAATCGACATGGGCCGGGCCCGCGAGCCCGAGGTCTATCCCGAGATCGCCCGCGAAATGGCCGAGGGCCGCGCCCACAAGGACACGGTCTACCTCTGCGTGGTCGACCGGGACGGCAACGCGCTGTCGCTGATCAACTCGATCTTCCAGGGCTTCGGCTCGGGCATCCTGGCGCCCGAGAGCGGCGTGCTGCTGCACAACCGCGGCCTGTCCTTCCGCACGGAGGGCGGCCACCCGAACAGCGTCGGACCGGGCAAGCGGCCGATGCACACCATCATCCCCGGGATGCTGATGAAGGACGGACAGGCGGTCGCGCCCTTCGGCGTCATGGGCGGCCATTATCAGGCCATGGGGCATGTCGAGCTGCTCTCCGGCCTCCTCGACCGGGGCCTCGACGTGCAGGAGGCCCTCGATGCCCCCCGGAGCTTCGCCTATGGCGGCAGCCTGGAGGTGGAGGGCGGCGTCCCGGACAGCGTGATGGCGGGGCTGACGGAGCGCGGCCACCCGGCGATCCGCGCGCCGCTGCCGCTCGGCGGCGGCCAGGTCATCTGGATCGACCGCAAGGCCGGCACGCTGGCCGCCGGCTCCGACCCGCGCAAGGACGGCGCGGCGCTGGGGTACTGAGGCGAGGGCGACGGGGGTGGGCGCTGCCCGCCCCCGCGAGCCTTGATCAGAGCCGCCGTCTTCGCGAGCGGAGCGATCCAGACGGCGCTACGCTGATCGATGGCGCGCTGTCCCGGGTCACTTCGCTGCGCGCGATGACGGCGGGCAGCACCGCCGGCTCAATCGATATCCTCGATCGCCTCGTCCCCGCCGTAGACCCGCTGGGCCAGCGAGGCCTCCATGAACGGGTCGAGATCGCCGTCGAGCACCTCGTCGGGATCCGTGGACTGGGTGCCGGTGCGCAGGTCCTTCACCAGCTGATAGGGCTGGAGCACGTAGGACCGGATCTGGTGACCCCAGCCGATATCGGTCTTGGACGCGGCCTCGGCGTTGGCCTTCTCCTCGCGCTTCTTCAGCTCGGCCTCGTAGAGGCGGGCACGCAGCATGTTCCAGGCGGTGGCCCGGTTCTTGTGCTGTGAGCGCTCCTGCTGACACGCCACCACGATCCCGGTGGGATTGTGGGTGATGCGCACCGCCGAGTCGGTGGTGTTGACGTGCTGGCCGCCGGCGCCGGACGAGCGGTAGGTGTCGATCCGGCAGTCGGATTCCTTGATCTCTATCTCGATCCGGTCGTCGATCACCGGATAGACCCAGACGCTGGCGAAGCTGGTGTGCCGCCGGGCACTGGAATCGTAGGGGGAGATCCGCACCAGACGGTGCACGCCGGACTCGGTCTTGAGCCAGCCATAGGCGTTGTGGCCCTTGATCAGGAGCGTGGCGCCCTTGATCCCGGCCTCTTCGCCGTCGGTCATCTCGACGACCTCGACCTTGTACTTCCGGCGCTCGGCCCAGCGGGCATACATGCGCTGGAGCATGTTGGCCCAGTCCTGGCTCTCGGTGCCGCCGGCGCCGGCATGGACCTCGAGATAGGTGTCGAACCCGTCGGCCTCGCCGGACAGCAGGGTCTCGACCTGACGGCTCGCGGCCTCCTTCTCGACGGCCAGGATCGCGGCCTCGCCCTCGCGGATCGAGGATTCGTCACCCTCCATCTCGCCGAGCTCGATCAGCGTGGCGCCGTCCTCAAGGTCGCGCTCAAGCTTCTTGATCGCGGTGACGGCCTCGTCGAGCTGCTGGCGCTCGCGCATGACCCTCTGGGCGGCCTCGGCGTCGTTCCAGAGGTCGGGATCCTCGGAAGCCGCGTTCAGCTCCGCGAGGCGTTTATCGACTGTATCCCAGTCAAAGATGCCTCCTCAGCAGCCCTATAGACTGCTTGGCGGCATCCGAGGCTTGATCGATCTCGGCGCGCATCTGGTTTTTCGGGAACGGGGTGTGGGGACGATAGGGGCGTGTCGGGTCGGGGTGATACCCGCCGGGGGCCGGCCTGTAAACGCTTCGGCGCCCTGTCGGCTGCCGGCCATGCGGCGCCCTACCGCAGCAGCACGGGCGAGCCGGCACGCGCCAGGCGCGTTGTCGCGCACGAGCGATATGGCAGAGGAGGCCCGCGGATGGCGGACGACGATCACGCGGCGACGTGGAAGGATTTCAACGAGGCCGTCAACATGACGTCGGCGGCTCTGAAGAAGCATCTCGACAGCGATGCGAGCCGGGAGGTCGGCCAGAAAAAGGACGGCGGCGAGTCGACCGGCCACGCGATGGGCCGGCGCATCCTGGCGATCAAGGACAAGAAGAAGCCCGACCTGACCGACGACGACTACGCGGCCATGCACAAGGTCGTGGGCTACGTTCACCGCCATCTCAAGCAGGGCGGAGAGGCCCGGAAGGACCCCGACTCGCCGTGGCGGATGTCACTGATGAACTGGGGCCACGATCCGCAGAAGGACTGAGGCCACGGCGCGTCCGGACGGCTCAGTAGCGCGGCGGCACGATGTAGGACGGGGCGATCACGTACTCCTCGGCCGCCGGCGCGCGCCGAAGCGGCCCTCGGTGATCTGATCGTTGTAGTAGTCGAACCCGGTATAGCCGAAGCCGCCGCCGTTCATGACCTCGGCCACCGGCACCGGCGGCACGGCGAGATCGGGGCGGCCCGGCGGGACGACGGGCTGGCAGCAGCCCTCGACCTGCAGGACGGTCGGACCGTTCGGAGCGGTGAACACGAAGGCGCGCGGCTGGTACGACGTGGGCGGATAGGCGGCGTCGGAGGCCGAGGCGCCCTGCCCCGCCAGAAGGGCGAGGAGTCCGGCGGCGATCAGGGTCTTGGTGCTCACGCGATGCTCCGTCAGGAGGGGCCGGCCAGGCCGGCAGCTGGCCTACAGTCTAGCTGATCGCGGGCGCTTTGTCCGGCCCATCCGAATCGACCGGTTAGCGAAATGCCGTCGTGGATCAGCCGCGGGCGCGCAGGACCACCTGCGGGCTTGCCGGAACGGGGCGGCAATCCGTCATGAAGGCGTTGACCGGCAACGGCTTCGAGTCGCAGGCGTAGACGTCCGTCGGACCCGGCGCCGGGATCGGATCCCGGGCGATGATCGGGTTTGGCGCGCAGGCGGAGGCCGCGGCGGCGAGCAGCAGGGCGGCGATCAGGTTCAGGCGGCGCATGCGAGACTCGGGACGCGGGAGGACCCCCGCACCAGACCCTGGCCATCGCAGTCCGCCGTGACAAGCGCCTGCGCGGGCCGTCGGCGCCTTTGGCGGCGCCTGTCGCCCCGCGGCAACAATCCGGTCCGGCGGCGCGCCGGAGGCGTTCCCGGTCGCGTCGCAGCCGGAACCGGCCGCCGGTGCTCGATCTGACGCGCGCGCTCTAGCCGGTCCGGGCCATCGGCACGACGTTGTGCAGGGTCTTGTCGGTGCTGTCGAAGAACCGGCGGATGTTGCGCGCCGCCTGCCGGATGCGCTGCTCGTTCTCCACCAGCGCGATGCGGACGTACTCGTCACCGAACTCGCCGAAGCCGATGCCGGGCGCCACCGCCACGTCGGATTTTTCGAGGAGCAGCTTGGAGAATTCCAGGCTGCCCATCTCCCGGTAGCGCTCCGGGATCGGGACCCAGGCGAACATCGAGGCCACCGGCGACGGGATGGTCCATCCGGCCTTGCCGAAGGATTCCACCAGGGCGTCACGCCGCTTCCGGTAGATGCCGCGCATCTCGTTGATGCAGTCGTCCGGCCCGTTGAGGGCCGCGGTCGCGGCGACCTGGATTGGCGTGAAGGCGCCGTAATCGAGGTAGGACTTCACCCGCGTCAGGGCGGCGAGGAGGCGCTCGTTGCCCACCGCGAAGCCCATGCGCCAGCCGGCCATCGAGTAAGTCTTCGACAGGGAGGTGAACTCCACCGTGCAGTCGATGGCGCCGGGCACCTGCAGGACCGAGGGCGGCGGGTTGTCGTCGAAATAGACCTCGGCATAGGCGAGATCCGACAGGAGGATCAGCTCGTGCTGCTTCGCGAAGGCCACGAGGTCCCGGTAGAAATCGAGGCTTGCCACGTAGGCGGTCGGGTTCGACGGGTAGCACACCACCAGGGCCACGGGCTTCGGGATCGAATGCCGCATGGCCCGTTCCAGGGCCGGAAACATCGCGGGCGTCGGCTCGGCCGGGACGGAGCGGATCACGCCGCCGGCCATCAGGAAGCCGAAGGCGTGGATCGGGTAGCTCGGGTTCGGCACCAGCACGACGTCGCCAGGCGCGGTGATCGCCTGCGCCATGTTGGCGAAGCCCTCCTTCGACCCGAGGGTCGCCACCACCTGCGTATCGGGATTGAGGGTCACGCCGAAGCGGCGCTGGTAGTACCCGGCCTGGGCTCTGCGCAGGCCGGCGATGCCCTTGGAGGCCGAATAGCGGTCGGTGCGCGGACGCCCGGCGGTCTCGCACAGCTTGGCGATGACGTGCTTCGGGGCGTCCAGATCGGGGTTGCCCATGCCGAGATCGATGATGTCGGCGCCCTGCGCTCGGGCGGCGGCCTTGATCCGGTTGACCTGCTCGAAGACGTAGGGCGGCAGTCGCTTGATGCGGTGGAAGTCGGTCATGGGCGTGTCCATCGGCGCGTCCCGAATCTGGCGTCTTTCGTCTGTGCCGGTCGCGCGAACCCCATGCTCTAGCAGAGTTGCGAGCCGTCGCCGACCCTCAAAACGGTCGGGCTATCGGGGGCCGCCGGGGCCGGCTTGATGGCGGCGGCGGCGCCCTGCCCGGCGCTCGCGGCGGCCCGTCCGCGGGCTTCGTTGCGTCCGCGGGCGCTTTCCAGCTCCGCCTCCAGCGCCTTCTGTCCAGTGACGGATTTGGCCCGTACCGGCCGCTTCGGCGCGTCGACGCCCACCGCCATGAAGTCGGGCCTCTCCTTGCCGCGCGATTCGGCGACGAAATCGGGCGCTGCCACGGCCCGTGGCCCGTAGCCTGCATCGGAGGCCATCGAACGTACCACGTCGCCAGAACAGGCCGCGAGCGACCCGACGAGCAGTCCCAAGCCACCCGCGCGGACGGCGCGCAGGAGCGGATCGACACGGTGTGACAGGACGACAGGGTTCAAAAAGGCGCGGTCCATCGTCACAGGCACATGAGAAGATCGGCCGGATGTTTCGACGACGTCCGGAGCCGGGCTGGCGAAACCTTTGGCTCGCTCCTTATTTTGTCGGAAACGAGGCTCGGGCGACCGGGTCGACAGACCAATCAACAGGGAGGCACGCTTGACGAGCCCGCAGGCGCCGGATCGCACCGCCACTCCGAAGTCGGTCTCACACGGCGCGGGGCCGGACGGGGTGACCCCGCCGTTGCCGGACTTCGAGGCGCTGTCCCGCAACGCCGGACACTTCGTGGAAGCGATGGGCCGCAACGTCGCCCGCCTTCTCGGGCCGGAGGGCCAGGCGGCCAAGCCCGGCAGCGAGATGAACGAGGCCGCGAAGGTCTTCGGACAGGTGGCCGAGGCGTGGCTCGCCGATCCGAACCGCAGTGCCGAGGCCCAGGCCCGCCTGTCGCAGGGGTTCCTGTCCCTCTGGGGCTCCACCTATCTGCGGCTGCAGGGCCAGCCGGCCGACCCGGTGGCGCTCCCGGAACCCCGGGACGCGCGCTTCGCCCATGCGGAGTGGTCGACCAACCCGTATTTCGACTTCATCAAGCAGGCCTACTTGCTGGCGACCCGCTGGGCCGAGGGGTTGGTGGACGAGGCCGAGGGGCTCGACGCGCAGACGCGCCACAAGGCGCAGTTCTACCTGCGCCAGTTCACCAGCATGCTCTCGCCCTCGAACTTCCTGCCGACCAACCCGGAGTTGATCCGCCATACCCTGCAGGAGAACGGCGCCAACCTCGTCCGCGGCCTGAAGATGTACGAGGAGGATCTGCAGGCCGGCGGCGGCCAGCTGCGCGTGCGCCAGACCGACCCGAGCGGCTTCGAGGTCGGCCGCAACATGGCGGTCACCCCCGGCGAGGTGGTGTTCCGCAACGACCTGATCGAGCTGATCCAGTACGCCCCGACCACCGAGACCGTGCTGCGGCGCCCGTTCCTGATGGTGCCGCCCTGGATCAACAAGTTCTACATCCTCGACCTCAATCCCCAGAAGAGCTTCTTCAAGTGGATGGTCGACCAGGGGCTGACGGTCTTCTGCATCTCCTGGGTGAACCCGGATCTCGCGCCACGCCGACAAGGACTTCGAGTCCTACATGCGCGAGGGGATCGAGGCGGCCATCGACGCGATCGGCGTCGCCACCGGCGAGAGCGAGGTGACGGCGGCGGGCTACTGCGTCGGCGGCACGCTCCTCGCCGTGACGCTCGCCATGCAGGCCGCCACCGGCAACCGGCGGATCAAGAGCGCGACGCTGCTCACCACCCAGGTCGATTTCACCCATGCGGGGGATCTGAAGGTCTTCGCCGATGAGGACCAGATCCGACAGGTCGAGGCGCGCATGGCCGAACAGGGCTATCTGGAAGGCGCCCGCATGGCGAATGCCTTCAACATGCTCCGGCCGAACGACCTGATCTGGCCGTACATCGTGAACAACTACATCAAGGGAAAGACACCCTCGGCGTTCGACCTGCTGTACTGGAATTCCGACGCCACCCGCATGCCGGCGGCGAACCATTCCTTCTATCTGCGCAACTGCTACCTCCAGAACACCCTGGCGCAGGGCCGGATGGTGCTGGGCAACGTCCGCCTCGACCTCAAGAAGGTGCAGGTTCCGATCTTCAACCTCGCCACCCGGGAGGACCACATCGCGCCCGCACTGTCGGTGTTCGAGGGCTCAAAGGCGTTCGGCGGCAAGGTCGACTTCGTCCTGGCGGGCTCGGGCCACATCGCCGGCGTGATCAATCCACCCGCCAAGCCGAAATACGGCTACTGGACCGGCGGCCCGGTGAAGGGGACCCTCGAGGGGTGGATCGCCGCCGCTGTCGAGACCAAGGGCTCGTGGTGGCCGTACTGGTTCCAGTGGATCGAGGCGCAGGCCCCGGACCGGGTCCCGGCCCGGAAGCCGGGCGGCGACGCGCTCCCGTCCCTGGGACCGGCCCCCGGGACCTATGTGCGGATGCGCGCCTGACGCCCGAAGCCCGCCGAAGGCGCGCCGGGGCCTCCCGGTCACCCGGGACGCCGGCATTCGGTTCGGGACACCCGGAGGCCGGGCATCCCGCGCAGGGCGTTCAGTATTTCCGGACGAGGGGCGCGAGGGCCGGTGCGGCCGGGGCGCCGAACACGTAGCGGAAGCCCACGGAGACGATGTCGGCGCTGGAATCGACGACGCCGGCGAAGGCGATGTTGCCGACGTTGTAGTCGCGGCCGAGGCCCGCCAGGATCCGCGACCGGTCCAGGAACAGGTGCGAGTAGGCGAGGTTGAGCGTCAGGCGCTCGTTCCAGCGGTAGCTGGCGCCGACCGACAGATTGTAGCGATCGCCGTCCGGCAGGCGCACCGAGCGGTTCCGGAAGTCGATCGGCGACGTCTCGTAGCCGAAGCCGGTGCGCAGGGTCAGGTTCGGCGACGCGTCGTACTCGGCGCCGATCGAATAGGTGAACCCGTCCTTGTAGTTGAGCGGCAGGGTGTTCACCGGCAGCCCGATCGTCTTCGACACGATGCCGATCGTGCCGAGCCTCGACCAGTTGTCCCACTCGAAGCCCAGATTCACCCGCGCCACCGGCGAGACCGCCTGCGTGAGGCCGACGCTCAGCTTGTCGGGGGTGTTCAGCTTCGCGCGGACCTGACCGGCCAGCGGCGCCAGGGCGAGCAGCGGCACGCCGATCGAGCCGTCGATCTCGTGGTGGACCGAGGAGCGGTAGCCGATGCCCAGCACGGTCCCGGCGCGGGGCGTCAGCGTGGCGCCCGCGGTGAAGCCCGCCCCCCAGGACTCACCCTTGAGGAACGAGCTCGGATAGGAGGTCGGCAGGATGCCGGGGATCGGCAGCGCCTGGCGCAGGGTCAGGCGGAAGTACTCGATGTTCGGGCCGGCCGCGATCGAGAGCCACTCGTTGACCTTGAACCCGATGACCGGGTTGATCGCCAGCGAGAAGATCCGCGACGAGCGCCCGTAGACCTCGCCGGACCAGACCTGGTTCGGCTTGGTGACGAGCCCGAAGGGCGCGCCGGTGGACAGGCCGAGCCACAGCCGGTCGTTGAGCTGGTACGAGGTCGCGCCCGCCGGCACGACCGCCCCCTGGCCGAGTTCGCCCGAGCCGCCCAGCCGCGCGAAGCCCGGATTGGTGCCCGGCGCGGGGCGGATCTCGGACGACAGCCCGATATAGGTGAAGTTCTGCTCCGCGACGAAGCCCGGGTTCATCGTGATGGTCGCGGGGTTCCAGAACATCGACGACACGCCGCCCGACCCCGACGCCGCGCCCGCAAACGCCAGACCCTGAGCCTCGGTGCTCTGCTCACGCAGCCCGAACGCGCCGGCCTGCGCCTGACCTGCGCCGAGGATCACCGCCGTGGCCGCCAGCATCGCAGCGCGCACAGTCCCGCCCATCTCTTCCCCCAAGCCCTCTGGATCCTGCCGGCCGCCGACGTTTGTTCGAGATTCGTTATGCGGCGACCTGTCCTGCATGGTGCCGGTTTTTAGGGCGGAGTCGCAATGCTGCTCGTCGTTTTCGATGTCGAGAGGAAGATCAGTCGATCAATCCGCACGAAAGCCTCGGCGACAACTGAACCCGCGCAGAATACCCTTTTCAACAGTTGAAACTTGAGCTGCCTCACCGAAGCGTCGACCTGAACAATAAATCCGGATATCCTTAACGCTGCATTTTTCCGCCATGCTGTGGCCCGGCGGCGACACCCGACGGAGCACGGCGGCCTGCGGCCGGCCTTGCACCCGCGTCGACGCGCGGCCATGGTCCCGGCGTCCGGCGCAGACCGGTTCAGGGAAGGATGTGGAGTGCGGCGATGAAGCTCTTCCGGCACGGCCCGAGCGGCGACGAGAAGCCCGGCCTCGTGGATGCGAACGGGGGGCTGCGCGATCTCTCGGGCCTCGTGCGCGACATCGCCGGGCCCGCGCTCGCCCCTGATTCGCTGGCACGGCTGCGCGCCCTCGATCCCGAGACCCTGCCAAAGCTGCCGCCGGACGTACGCCTCGGCCCCTGCGTCGGCGGCACCCGCAACGTGGTGGCGATCGGCCTCAACTTCGCCGACCACGCCGCCGAGACCGGCTCGCCGATCCCCGCGGAGCCGATCATTTTCAACAAGGCCCCGTCCAGCCTGTGCGGGCCGAACGACACGGTGATCATCCCCAAGGGTTCGTCCAGCACGGACTGGGAGGTGGAACTGGCCGTGGTGATCGGCCGGCGCGCCAGCTACGTCCACGCCAACGAGGCGCTGAGCTACGTGGCGGGCGCCTGCATCTGCAACGACGTCTCGGAGCGCGAGTGGCAGATGAACCGCGGGCCGACCTGGACCAAGGGCAAGAGCGCACCGACCTTCGGGCCGCTGGGTCCGTGGCTCGTCACCCTCGACGAGATCCCCGACCTCAAGAACCTCGCCATGAGCCTCGACGTGAACGGCGAGCGCCGCCAGACCGGCTCCACGGCGACGATGATCTTCGACGTGCCCCAGCTCGTCGCCTACGCGTCGCACTTCATGCTGCTCGAGCCGGGCGACGTGATCACCACCGGCACCCCGCCGGGCGTGGGCCTCGGCATGAAGCCGCCACGCTACCTAAAGGCCGGTGACGAGATGGTCCTGCGGATCGAGCGGCTCGGCGAGCAGCGACAGAAGGTCATCGCCTTCGACGACTGGACCGCCAAGGCCTCGGCCAGGGAGCCGACGGGCTGAAGGGATGCGGTCTCCGCGCGGCCTGTGCCGCACGGAGGCGCTTGATTTTTCGTCGCCGATCCCACTCAAGGGCACCATGAGCCAAGCTGCCGACCCGCACGCGACCGATTTCCGCCACGACTGGAGCGTGGCCGAGATCCAGGCGATTCACGACCTGCCGTTGCTCGATCTCGTGCATCGGGCCGCGCTCGTGCACCGGGCGCACAACGACCCGGCGGATGTTCAGCGGGCGAGCCTGCTGTCGATCAAGACGGGGGGCTGCCCGGAGGATTGCGGCTACTGCTCGCAATCGGCCCATCATAAGGAGACCGGCCTCCCGCGCCAGCGCCTGATGCCGGTGGAGACCGTGCTGGCCGAGGCTGCCGCCGCCAAGGCATCGGGCGCCACCCGGTTCTGCATGGGCGCGGCGTGGCGCAGCCCGAAGGATGGACCGGACTTCGACGCGGTCCTCGCCATGGTCCGCGGCGTGCGCGGCCTCGGCATGGAGGCCTGCGTCACGCTGGGCATGCTGACGGCCCACCAAGCCGAGCGCCTCGCGGAGGCCGGCCTCACGGCCTACAACCACAATCTCGATACCGGCCCCGATTACTACGACAAGATCGTGTCGACCCGGACCTATGAGGACCGGCTGACCACGCTGGAGCGCGTCCGCGCGGCCGGCATCGGCGTCTGCTGCGGCGGCATCGTCGGCCTGGGCGAGGCGGCGAGCGACCGCGTGGCGATGCTGCAGGTGCTGGCCAACCACGCGCCGCATCCGGAGAGCGTCCCGATCAACGCGCTGGCGGCGGTCGCCGGCACGCCGCTGGGCGACGCCGCGGAGGCGGTGGATCCTTTCGACCTGGTCCGCATGTGCGCGACCGCCCGGATCGTGATGCCTCGAGCCCGGGTCCGGCTTAGCGCGGGCCGCCGATCGCTCAGCCGGGAGGCCCAGGCGCTGTGCTTCCTCGCCGGAGCGAATTCGATCTTCTACGGCGAGCGCCTCCTCACCACCGCCAACAACGAGGCCGATGCGGATGCGGCCCTGCTGGCCGATCTCGGCATCCGGGTGGCCGAACCCGTGCTGGCCGCCGCGGAATAGGGCTTCAGCCCTCGGGCAGCACCATCCGGAAGCGCGCGCCGGACTCGCACGCGTCGAGGGCGAGGGTGCCGCCGTTGATGCCGATCAACTCGGCAGCGATCGGCAGGCCGAGGCCCGTGCCGCCGGACCGCGTGGAGCCCTGGAACGGTGCGAACAGGTTCTCCCGGGCGCGGTCCGGCAGGCCGGGACCGTTGTCGGTCACCAGGATGGTCACCCGGCCGTGCGGGTCGCGGCCGGCCGCGACCCGCACGGTGGCGTCCGCGACCTTGGCCCCGTCCAGCGCCTGCACGGCGTTGCGGACGAGGTTGGCGAGCGCCCGGCCGAGCTGCTCGGGATCGGCCTGCACGCTCAGGTCGCCCGCCGCGACCTCCACCGCCACGGGATGGGCCGCCAGCGCGGCGAGATCGGGAAGTTCGGCGAAGATCGGGGCGAGCGGCGTGCTGGCGAGCCGCGGCGCCCGCTCGGCGACGCGCCCGTAGGCGAGGGTCGCCTCGCAGAATCGGATCGCCCGGGCCAGCGTCCCCACGAGGCGCGGGGCCACGCGCTGCACCGTCGGATCCGCGGTGCCCTCCAAGCGGTCGCCCAGGAGCTGCGCGCCGGTGAGCAGGTTGCGCAGCTCATGGCTGATCTTGCTCACCGCGAGGCCCAGCTCGGCGAGCCGCCGCTTCTGGCGGAGCTGATCGGCGAGGCTGCGCTGCATCCGTCCCAGTGCCCGCTCGGCCTGGCCGATCTCGTCGTTGCGGCGGGACGGCGCGATGATCCGTCCGGCATCCTCCGGATCGTCCGCGAAGGCCGTGATGCTGGTGGCGAGCCGCCGCACCGGCCGCACGATCAGAACCTGCAGCACCACGAAGACGAGACCCGCCGCGGCCGCCGCGATGATCAGCGAGGAGACCAGCAGCCGCAACGCGTAGTCGATCATGGCGGTGCGCAGCGGCGCCTCGTCGAGCAGGATCTCGACCCGGTCGAAGCCGACGCCCCCTCCCCGACTACGCGGATCGGCTCGCGGACCGGAGCCACCAGGGTGCGCCATGCCCCCGGATCGCCGACACCGCGGTGACGTCGCGCAGGTCGACGGTGTCGGCGACCCGCTCGGGCATCGGCTCGATGGCGAGGAGGCGCTGGGCGCCGCCGCCACGGACCGCGATCGCCCGGGCGTTCACCCCCGCCAGCAGCCGGCTCTCCAGCCCCTCGGAGACCGGTTCCCCGCTCCGCCCGTCGAGCACGAGGGCGGCGACCTGCGCGGCCGCGAGGCGGTCGGACATCCACTCGATCCGGTAATTGGCCACCGCCGGCACGTAGGTCAGCACCTCGGCCACCACCACGAAGGCGACGGTGACGAGGAACAACCGGCCGGACAGGCCGAGGCGTGCCGGGCGCCGATCCGGCAGGTCGCGGCTCGGGGCAGCCGTCGGCACCTCCGTCGCCGCGGTCGCGTCGGACTCGACGGACACGCCGGTCACGCTCCGCGCGGGCATCGCGGATGCGGATCGGCGGAGGGAGGATGGAGCGTGCTCGAGCCGGATCCGGCCTTCGCGGGAGACATGTTCACAAGCCACAGATTCTCAGGCGGGAATACAGGCTCCCGGCCGTGCGCACTATACGATATCCACCCGCATGCGGTTGCATGTGCCCTGAAACACGGAAAACACGGCCGGCGTCGGGCCGCGGATCTCAGCCGCCGCTCCGCCTGGCGCGCCGGCTCAGCAGCATGCTGGCCAGGGCGAAGACGGCCAGCATCGCGAGGCCCGCCATCATCTTGGGCGTCACGAGGGCGCGCAGGGTCAGGGTGTCGTCGCAGCCGCCCATGCCTGCGGTCAGGCAGGCGGTTCTGGCGGCCTCGTGGGCGGCGACCACGTCCTCGATCCCCGCTCCCGTGGTCGCGTACACGACGGCCCCCGGAAGGAGCCCGAGGAAGGTGGCGAGCACGAAGACCCGCATCTTCACTCCGAAGGCCGCGGGGGCGAGGTTGGTCACCCAGAAGGGGAACAGCGGCAGGAGCCGCAGGACCGCGATGTAGCCGAAGGCGTCCCGCCGGAAGCCCTCGGCGAGCCCGGACAGGCGCGTGCCGCCGATCCGCCGGAGCAGGTCGGCCCCGGGTCCCCGGCCGATGGCGAACACGATCGCGGCCCCCGTGGTGGCGGCGCAGACCGCAGTCAGCGCCCCCGGCACGATCCCGAACAGGAAGCCGCAGATCATGGTCAGGATCAGGGTGGCCGGCACCGACACGACCACGGCCCCGACATACAGGCAGTAGGCCGCCACCAGCGCGCGGACGTAGCCGACCTCGACGAAGCCGCGCAGCCAGATCCGGGAGGCGAGCAGCCGATCGAGGCTCAGGAGCTGGGCGGCGCCGGAGACGAGGACGAAGGCGGAGACGGAGAGCAGCAGCACCAGCGGCAGCCAGCGCCGCAGCCGCTTCCAGCGTCCCTCGGCGACGGGCGCGGCCGCACTCACCCGGGCTTGCGCATCCGCAGGATCTTGAAGAACCCTCCCGGGAAGGTCGGCTTCAACCCAAGCACCTCGACGCCGTTGCGCCGCGCCCAGGCCTCGATCCGCGTCGCCTTGAAGTCCGACGACCAGCCGATCTTGGTGCAGAGGGGCGCCACGATCTCCTCGACCCGGGCGACCGGCCCCTCGCTCTGGCCGAAATGGTTGGCCAGGACGATGCCGCCGCCCGGGCGCACCACCCGCAGGAACTCCGACATCGCGGCCTCGGGATCGGGCACCAGGGTGATCAGGAACTGCGCCACCACGGCATCGAAGCTCGCATCGGCGTAGCCCAGGTGGCAGACATCCATGACCTGGAGGCCCTTCACGTGGGACAGGTTCCGGCGCCCTACCTTGGCGCGGGCGCGCTTGAGCATGTCCTCGGACAGGTCGACGCCGCAGACGAAGCTGGCCTTCGGGTAATAGCCCAGCGCCAGCCCGGTGCCGACGCCGGCCTCCAGGATCCGCGGCCCGTGCTCGGCCGCGGCCTCGACGGCCGCACGGGCCGCGGGCTCGGTGAGCTTGTCGTAGACCACGTCGTAGACGGGCGCCCAGCGGGCATAGGCCTTGCGCATCAGGGCCGTGCTCGGCCCGGCCATCTGCGGCTCGCTCAGCATCGTTCGTCGTATCCAGAGGTTGAGATCAGGCGGCCTCGAGAGGCCGGGCCGACAACGCGTCGACGCGCCGGATGGTGCCGCCGCCGAGCACCCGCGCCCGGGGACCGTCATCCGCGTAGATCGCGCAGGCCTGCCCCGGGGAAACCCCGTCCTCGGGCTCGGCGAGCACGATCTCGGCGGCGCCGTCGGCCCCGACCGTGAGCGTCGCCGGGCGCGGCGGCCGGGTCGAGCGCACGCGGACCGCAACGGGCAGATCGCGAAGGGCCTCGACGGGTCCTTCGCCGAGCCAGTTCAGGTCCGAGAGGCGGATCCGGGTCGTGGCCAGCGCCGTGCGCGGTCCGACCACCACCCGGGCGGAATCCGGCTCCAGCCGCACGACGTAGAGCGGCTCCGGCCCGGACAGGCCGAGGCCCTTCCGCTGGCCCACCGTGTAGTGGACGATCCCCTCGTGCCGGCCCAGCACGCGGCCGGCGAGGTCAACGATCTCGCCGGGCCGCGCCGCATCGGGGCGCAGGCGGGCGATCACGTCGCTGTAGCGGCCCTGCGGCACGAAGCAGATGTCCTGGCTGTCGGGCTTCTCGGCCAGCGACAGGCCGAGATCCTTCGCTAGCGCCCGGGTCTCGGTCTTCGCCATCTCGCCGAGGGGAAGCGCAGGAAGTCGAGCTGCTCGGCCGTGGTGGCGTAGAGGAAGTAGCTTTGGTCCCGCGCCGGATCGAGGGCGCGGTGGAGTGCCCGTCCGCCGCCCGGCAGCGCCCGGCTCGCAACGTAATGGCCGGTGGCCAGCGCGTCGGCGTTCAGGTCCCGGGCGAGACCGAGGAGGTCGCGGAACTTCACGGTGCGGTTGCACTCGACGCAGGGTATCGGCGTCTCGCCGGCGAGGTAGCTCTCGGCGAACTTCTCGATGACCGCGTCGCGGAACCGGTCCTCGTAGTCGAGGACGTAATGCGGGATGCCGAGATGCTCGGCCGCCGCCCGCGCGTCGTTGATGTCCTGCCCGGCGCAGCAGGCGCCTTTGCGATGGCTCGCCGCGCCGTGGTCGTAGAGCTGCAGCGTGACGCCGACCACGTCGAAGCCCTGCCGCTTCAGGAGGCCCGCGACCACGGAGGAATCGACGCCGCCCGACATGGCGACGACGACGCGCGTCTCGTGGGGGGCTTTGGGAAGATCGAGGGCGTTCATCGCGAGGGTCCGCAGCCGACGGCCCGGAAGCTCCCTGGCTGCACGGCCCGTCTATAGCGGGACTTCGCCCGGCTTTCCAGAGCAGCCGGCCTGACGGGGGCCGCCCACCCGGCAGAACCTGCCGGGTGCACGGCAGCTTCGGCCGGATCCGGCGCCAGGGCTTCGGGGAAATCTCTCGATATTTCATAACTTTATTCAAATGCCGGGATGGCGCGCGGCTTGCTGCGGAGCGGCCAAGAGGAGCCCGGTATGGCGAGCGGTGCGGCGGATCGATTGGATGTCACCACGTGGATTCCCTCCACGCGGAGCGCGGCTGCCCCGCGTTCGGGCTGGGAGGCCGCCGGAGTGGCCGCCCGAGCCGGCAACTCCACGCAGGACCGCTTCGGCGCCGCCCTGAATGCCGCGCAGTCCCGGGAGGACGCGGCGACGGCGAGCGCCCGCACGGCCAGCCAGCGCGACCTCGCCGACTCGGTCCGCACCCGTCAGGCGTCCCAGCGCGAGCAGGCCGACACCGCGCGGGCGGCCGACGACCGCGCACGGGACTCGGCATTGCAAGCCGACGCCCGGGCCGCCGACCGGAAGGCCGGCCTCGCCGACCGGACGCGCGCACCGGCCCCCGCGGCGCCGGCATTGCAGAGGGACGCCCCCCGCCCCGCGGCAGCTCCGCACGCACAGGTCGCGACATCGGGCACGGCGAACGCCTCCGAGACCGATCGGACGCTCCCCCACGCGCGGCAGGGCTCCGAGCGGACCCCGACCGCTCAGGATTCCGAAGCCGCGGTCTCCACGGCCAATGGCCCCGACGCGGCGCCCGCCGACGCGCCGGCGCCCCCGCAGGCCGCCGGGACCACCGAGGCCGCCTCGCAGGCCACGAGTGCCGGCCCCGCCGCCTCGCTCCTGGCCCTCATCGCCGCGTTGACCCAGGGCGGCGCTGTGGCGGAGGCCCCGAAGGCCGAGGCGGACGCCGGCGCTGCGACGGCGAAGGACGGTGCCGCGACCCCTCCCGGCGCCATCCCTGGAGCCGCGGGGGCAACAGCCCTGCCGGGCACGGTGGCTCCCGCCGGTCCCGGTTCGGGCGGAACCGTATCGGGCATCGCCGGGATCGCCTCGGGGGCGACGGCGTCCCCGGCCGCGGACACACCGGCCGGAACCGGCAAGGGCAGCGCCATCAAGGGCAGTGCCCCCGCGGACGGCCCGACGGCCGGCATCGGCGACCTCGCGGCCGCGGCGCCCGGAACCATCGGAGCGGACTTCCTCGCCGCCCTGGCCGATGCGGGCCAGGGCGCGAACCCGCCGCAGGGGACGCCCCCGGCGGCCCAGGGCGGTCCGGCGCCGACCCCTGCCGCCAGCCCGGCAGCCGGCGCCACGAGCGCCACGCAGGGCACGGCCGCCCCGGCCCAGCCCACCTCCTCCGTCCAGGCCGATCCGCCCATTCCCCTCGGTCAGGTCCCGATGACCATCGGGCTGCGATCCCTGCGGGGATCCAACGAATTCCAGATCCGGCTCGATCCGGCCGAACTCGGGCGCATCGACGTCAAACTGGAGATCGACAAGGCGCATGGCCGGGTGATGACCCACCTCGTGGTCGACCGCCCCGAGACCCTCGCGCTGCTCCAGCGCGACGCCGGCCAGCTGCAGCAAGCCCTGTCCCAGGCCGGCCTGGATACCTCGGGCGGCGGCCTCGACCTGTCGCTGCGCGGCGACGGAGACGCCCGGAGTGGCGGCGGCGACGGCCAGCAGGGCGATGCCCCCCGCGGCGGGTCGAGCTGGACCCGGGATCAGGCGGAAGCCCCGCAGGAGATCGCCCCGACCCGCTTCCTGCGCGGCTACGGCGGCGTCGACATGAGAATCTAGGCGGCGCGCGGCACGAGCGGCGCGGACCGATACCGAAGCATCACCCGTCCAGGCCCTGAGCCCCGACGCGGCACGGGAGAGACCCATATGACGAGCGGCATATCCAGCCTGACCAGCACGACGTCCACGACGGGCGCATCGGGCAGCAGCGGCAACGCGACCGAGATCGCGGGCAACTTCACCCAGTTCCTGACGCTGCTGACCACGCAGCTCAAGAACCAGAACCCCCTCGACCCGATGGACACCAACCAGTTCACGCAGCAGCTGGTCCAGTTCGCGGGCGTCGAGCAGCAGCTCAAATCCAACGACCGTCTCGACAGCATCCTGAGCGCGGCCCAATCGGCGAGTTCGGCATCGGCCACGAGCTACATCGGCAAGACCGTGACGGCGGACGGCAGCGCCTCGCAGCTGTCCAACGGCGCGGCCTCCTGGTCGCTCACGCCGGCTCGGGCCGCGTCGAAGGCGGTGATCACCATCCTGGATTCGAAGAACAACGTCGTCGCGACGCAGACCACCGCGCTGACAGCCGGCAACCAGACCTACACGTGGAACGGCAAGACCTCGGCGGGCCTCAGCGCGGCCAACGGCAACTACACGATCAAGGTCTCGGCGACCGACGCCACCGGCGCCAACGTCTCGGTCGATACGAGCCTGACCGGCACCGTCGACGAGGTCGATCTCAGCGGAACGACGCCGGTGCTCATGATCGGCTCGCAGAAAGTGCCGCTTTCCAGCGTGCAGACCATCGGGTTGTCCACAAGTGGCACTTAACGAATCACATCCGAGTGACTCGCTTCAACATCTCTTAAGCGGGCGCAAGTACCTTCAATGCTCGACAGGTCAGTCGAGTGTAGAGCGTATCATGACCGAACCGAGCCGCCCGAGAGTGAAGTACGTGATCGGGCCCGACGGCAGCCCCTGACGATCGCGGACCTGCCGCCCCCGAGCACCCGTCGCTGGGTGATCCGGCGCAAGGCCGAGGTCGTGGCCGCGGTGCGTGGCGGCCTCCTCAGCCTTGAGGAGGCGTGCAAGCGGTATACGCTGACCACCGAGGAATTCCTGAGCTGGCAGTTCTCCATCGACCAGCACGGCCTCGCCGGCCTGCGGACGACGCGGATCCAGCACTACCGGCACTGAGACTGCGGCCCCGGGCATGGGCTCTCCCCGTCCCCGCCGGCCGATCCCGAAACCTGCCGAAGCCGCGTCCGGACTCGCCCGGGCGCGGCTTTCGATGTTCGAACCCGCTCACGGTCCGCGACGCGGCCGGGCATTAACGCCCCGCTAACCACGACCTGGGCAATTTCTGCCGAGCGGGCCGCCGGGGTCCGCCAGCGTTAGAGTGCAGCGAATCCGCCCGTGAAGCCGGTCCTCGATCTCGTCACGAAGTTCGGACCGGCCCGAATCGCCGCCATGGCGGCGGTGACGCTGACGCTCATCGGCTTCTTCGCCTTCATCATCCTGCGCGTCTCGCGCCCCGACATGGGCGTGCTGTTCTCCGACATGTCGATGCAGGATTCGGCGGCCGTGGTCCGGGAACTCGACAGCCGCGGCATCCGCTACGAGACCCGGGGCGACGCCGGGCAGACGATCCTGGCGCCGCGGCCGACCTCGCCAAGCTGCGCATGGACCTCGCCGGCAAGGGCCTGCCGACCCAGGGCGGCGTCGGCTACGAGATCTTCGACAAGGGCGATGCGTTCTCGTCCACCAATTTCGTCCAGAACGTGAACCACCTGCGCGCCCTGGAGGGCGAACTCGCCCGCTCGATCCGGGCGATCGGCCGCGTCCAGGCGGCGCGGGTCCACCTCGTCCTGCCCGAGCGCCGCCTGTTCGAGCGCGACCGCGAGAGCCAAGCGCGGCAATCGTGCTGAAGCTGATGGGCGACCTCGATGCCGGGCAGGTCCGGGCGATCCGCCATCTGGCGGCCTCGGCCGTGGAAGGCCTCAAGCCCGAGCGCGTCTCGATCGTCGACGAGCGCGGCCGGCTGCTGGCGGACGGCGCCCGCGACGCCAGCGCCGATGTCGCCACCGGTTTCGAGGACCGGCAAGTCACCCTGGAGCGGCGCCTGCGCGGCCAGATCGAGGACGTGGTCGCCGGTATCGTGGGTCCCGGCCGGGCGCGCGTCCAGGTCAACGCGGAACTCGACCTCAACCGGGTCGAGAGCCGCTCCGAGACCTTCGACCCCGAGAGCCGCGTGGTGCGCTCCGCCCAGACCCGTACCGAATCGGCACTCACCGGCAATGCCGACGGCCAGGTCAGCGTCGGCAACGAGCTGCCGGGCGCCAGCGGCGCCGACAAGGCGCCGGCCCCGAAGGACGCGACGAACAAGAACGAGGAGACCACGAACTACGAGATCTCCCGTGTGACCAAGACCGAGATCGCCGAGAGCGGCCGGATCAAGCGCCTGTCGGTCGCCGTGGTGCTCGACGGGGTGTACGCCACAGCGCCCGACGGCAAGCAGGCCTACAGCCCGCGTACGCCCGCCGAGATCGAGCGGATCACGGCCCTGGTCCGCGGGGCGGTCGGCTTCGACAAGGCCCGCGGCGACCAGATCGAGGTGGTGAACCTGCGTTTCGCCGAAGCGCCGAGCGTGCCGCAATTCACCGAGCCCACGCTGCTCCAGTCGCTGCTCGCGCCCACCAAGGACGATGTCCTGCGCATGGCCGAACTCGCCGTCCTGGCGCTGCTCACCCTCATCGTCCTGCTGACGGTCGTGCGCCCGCTCGTGCGGCAGGTACTCGCCCCGGTCGGGGACGCACCGTCCCTGGCCGGCCCCGGGATGGGCCTGCCCGGTGACGCCGCCGTCCTTGCCGGACCGGGCGCGACGGTTTCGGTCATCGACCGCGACAACCCGACCACGCGGCTGATGGAGTTCGCCAAGATCAACGGCCAGGTCCAGGCCGAGACGGTCCAGCGGGTGGTCGACATGGTCCGGGCGAGCCCGGCCGAGACGGTCGAGGTGCTGCGCACCTGGATCCAGGAAGAGTGAAGCGTAGGGCGTCGAGGATCGGTCGATGGCAGCAGGTATGGCGGCAGGACTGGCGAACACCCTGGCGGGTGCGGGCGGCGAATCCTTCGCGTCGATGCCCGGGCCGCAGCGCGCCGCCGCGCTCCTCCTGATGCTCGGCGAGGAGGAAGGCGCGCCGATCTGGCAGATGCTCGAAGAGGAGGAGATCAAGAAGGTCAGCCACGCGATGGTCCAGCTCGGCACGCTGGAGGCGCAGACCGTCGAGAGGCTGATCATCGAGTTCGTGACGAAGCTCGGCAACAGCGGCGGCATCTCGTCGAACTTCGAGCGCACCGAGGCGCTGCTCCTGAAGATCTTCCCGAGCGACCAGGTCTCGCTGATCATGGCGGAGATCAAGGGTGCGTCGGGCAAGCGCGTCTGGGCCTCGATCGCCCAGGTCGACCCGGAGATCCTCGCGTCGTTCCTGCGCAACGAGTACCCGCAGACGGTGGCGGTGGTGCTCTCGCGGGTGCGGGCCGACTACGCCGCCAAGGTGCTGACCATCCTGCCCGAGGACTTCGCCATCGACTGCCTCAACCGGATGCTGCGCATGGAGACGGTCCAAAAGGAGGCCCTGCGCCACATCGAGGAGACCCTGCGGGTCGAGTTCGTCTCCACCATCGCGCAGACGCAGCGCCGTGACGCCCACGAGATGATGGCCGACGTGTTCAACGCCTTCGACCGGCAGACCGAAGGCCGCTTCCTCGCCGCCCTCGATCAGGCGAACCGCGGCTCGGCCAAGCGCATCCGCGAGCTGATGTTCACCTTCGAGGACCTGCTGAAGCTCGATCCGGGCAGCGTCCAGACCCTGATGCGCAAGATCGACGGCGAGACATTGTGCCGAGCCTTGAAGGGCGCCAACGAGCCGACCCGCGGCTTCTTCATGAAGCAGATGTCGACCCGCGCCGCCAAGAACCTCACGGACGAGATGGCCTCGCTCGGGCCGGTCCGCCTGAAGGAGGTGGACGAGGCGCAGGCGAAGATGACCGAGATCGCCAAGGACCTCGCCGAGAAGGGCGAGATCATGATCGCCAAGAATAGCGCCGAGGAGGAGCTGGTCTATTGAGCGCCCAGGCCGCCCGGAGCGCCAAGCCGTTCCTGTTCGAGACCGACTTCCGCAGCGCCCGCCCGAGCGCGGAGGCGCAGCGCGCCGCCGACGCCGCCGCCCGGGCCGAGATGGAGGCGCATGGCCGCGGCCTGCAGGAGGGCCGCGCCCAGGCCGAGGCGCAGGTCCAGGGCCGGCTCGCCGACGCCATGACCCGCCTCGCCCTCGCCGCAGCCGGCCTCCTCGCGCAGGCCGATGCCCGCGACGCCGAGCGTGAGGCGCAGGCCGTCGAGGTGGCGATGCTCATCGCCCGGAAGGTGGCGGGCGACGCCCTGGATGCCGCCCCGCTCGCCGGCATCGGCGAGGCGGCCCGGGCGGCGCTCCAGCACCTGCGGGGCGTGCCCCACTTGGTGGTGCGGGTGCACGATAGCCTCGTCGAGGAGGCCGAAACCCTGGTGAAGCGCCTCGCGCGCGAGCGCGGCTACGAGGGCCGCCTCGTGGTGCTCGGCGATCCCGAGATGCCGGCGGGCGACGCCCGCATCGAATGGGCCGACGGCGGCATCGTGCGGGAGCGCGCCCGCATCGAGGCGGCGGTCCTGGACGCCCTCGGCCTGCACACGCGCCCGTAGAGGAACCCGGATGTCCGACGATTTCAGCCTGCCCCAGCTCGGCGAGAACGACACCGACTACGCGGCGAACTCGATCCGCGACGCGCCCACGACGCCGAAGACCGCCGCGGACCTCGAGCAGCTGTTCGACGTGCCCGTGATGGTCTCGGCGGTGCTCGGCTCCGCTCGGATGCCGATCGGCGACCTGCTCCGGCTGGCGCCGGGCGCCGTCCTCGAACTCGACCGGAAGGTCGGCGAGGCGATCGACGTCTTCGTCAACAACCGGCTCGTCGCCCGCGGCGAGGTGGTCCTCGTCGAGGATCGGCTCGGCGTGACGATGACCGAGATCGTCAAGGGCGAGTGACCGGGGCGCATGACCCCGACGCGTGAGATTTTCGCGGAGGCGCCGGTGACGGCGGCCCGCGCCGGGATGCTTGAAAGGGACGAACCATGCGGCTCCTGATGATCGGGCGGCTCAACGGAGAGCTGATCACCGCCTCGAAGATCGCCATGCAGCGCGGCGCGTCCGTGACGCAGGCCGATGCCGTGCCGCAGGGCCTCAATGTCCTGCGCGCCCGGGGCGCCGACCTGATCATGATCGATGTCGGCCTGCCGATCCGCGACCTCGTCTCGGCCCTCGAGGTGGAGCGGATCCGCACGCCAGTGGTCGCCTGCGGGGTCTCGGCGGACGCGCAGACCGCCGTGGCGGCGATCCGGGCCGGTGCCAAGGAATACATCCCGCTCCCGCCCGATCCCGAGATGATCGCGGCGGTGCTGGAGGCGGTCGCCACCGACCGCGCCGCCTTCGTCTGGCGCGATCCGTCCATGGAGCGGGTGGTCAAGCTCGCCGAACAGGTCGCCCGGTCCGAGGCCTCGGTGCTGATCACCGGCGAGAGCGGCACCGGCAAGGAGGTCCTGGCCCGCCACGTCCACCAGAAGTCCAACCGGGCGGGCAAGCCGTTCGTGTCGGTCAACTGTGCGGCGATTCCCGAGGCCCTGCTCGAATCCGAGCTGTTCGGCCACGAGAAGGGTGCGTTCACGGGCGCGGTCGCCCGGCGGATCGGCCGGTTCGAGGAGGCCAACGGCGGCACGCTGCTCCTCGACGAGATCTCCGAGATGGATGTGCGCCTGCAGGCGAAGCTGCTGCGCGCCCTCCAGGAGCGCGTGATCGACCGGGTCGGCGGCACCGCCCCGGTGCGGGTCGACATCCGCGTGCTCGCCACCTCGAATCGCAACCTCGCCGAGGAGGTTCGCAAGGGCACGTTCCGCGAGGACCTGCTCTACCGTCTTAACGTCGTCGCCCTGCGGCTCCCGCCCCTGCGCGAGCGCCCGGCCGACATCCTGGAACTCGCGGCCCATTTCGCCCGGAAATACGCGGCGGTGAACGGTGTGCCGGTGCGCCCCTCTCCGCGGAAGCCCAGGCGCTGGTGGTGAAGAACCCGTGGCGCGGCAACGTCCGCGAACTGGAGAACACCCTGCACCGGGCGGTGCTGCTCGCTTCGGGCGACACGATCGGCCCGGAGGCAATCCTCTCGCCGGACGGAGAGACCTTCGCGGCCGAGGGGCCGGCGGCGCGCGCCGCGCAGGTCGCGGAGGCCGCCACCCGCGGCTTGGTGGGACGGACCGTGGCGCAGGTCGAGTGCGACCTGATCCTCGACACCCTCGATCATTGCCTCGGCAACCGCACGCACGCCGCCAAGATCCTCGGCATCTCGATCCGGACCCTGCGCAACAAGCTCAACGAGTACGTGTCGGCGGGCCTCGACGTGGCCGAGCCCGGCGGCGTCCGGGCGAATGTCGCCTGCGGCTGACGCGATCAGTCGGGCGCCCCTCACAGGCGCTCGCGCCACCGCCCCGTCGAGTGGCCCCGCCTGGGCGAGGCAGACCGTCATCTCGGAACGTCATCCGCCGGGCACCCGCGAGGGCGGCGCCCTGCGGACGCTGCTCAGCGCCGCCCGCTCTGAGCCGCCTTGTGGGCCTCGGTCTGGGCCGCGAAGGCGGCGTCCAGCTTGCGCAGCGACTCGAAGCGCGCGACGTCGCCTTCGACGTCGCGGATAGTCTCCTCGACGAGGTGGCGCTGGAGGGCGACGCGCGGATCGTCCGGCGGAAACGCCTCCCGCTCCTGCAGCCGGAGCACGGCCTGCCGCACCACCGTGTAGACCGCTTCGCGCTCCTCGCGGGTCATCGACGGCTGGATCGCCTTCGCGACGAGATCGGAAAAATCCGACATGGATCGTTAGACTTCGCTCATTCCGGGGCGCCCGGTTCGCCGGGCCGCCTCCTCTACAGACCGCGCCGCGCGGGATCCAGATCTCGAGGGCTGCGGCTACATCCTCTGGTCGCGGATGCCCGCGATCAGCAGCGCGGACGAACTCCAGATCACCAGGAAGCAGAAGAACGCCACCAGCAGGCTGTGGCCCCGCTCGGGATAGAGGCTGTCCGTGGGCAGCACCGGCGGTACGAAGGTGGCCAGGAAGATGTGCTGCTTGCTAGCCGAGACCCGGGCGCGGTCCAGCAGGGTGTGGGCGGATTCCTCCAGCTTCTCGGCGATGGTCCGCTCCACGAGCAGACCCTCGTACTGGAGCAGCGCCTCGGTGAGATTCTGGCCGCCCGAACCGGCCGTGGCGCTCGTCAGTTCGTCCTGGAGCGTCTTCATCTGCTGGTCGATGGCCGCGATGTTGGCCACCAGCGTCTGGATCGAGCGCGAGCGCTCGTCCAGGTTGGAGCTGCGCAGGACCTGCAGGTCGTTCTCGGCCTTGAGCTTGTCCTTCCGCAGGAGCGTCAGGGTTGTCAGCGTCCCCTCGGCGGTCTTGATGGGATCGATCACCCCCCACTGATTGCGGAAGGATTGCAGGCCGAGATGCGCCTTGCGCAGACGGTCCTGCGCGACCTTGGCGTCGGTCTCGGCCTGGGCGACCATGTCGGACTGGGCGCGCTTAGAGATGTCGTTGATCAAGGCCTCCGAGCGCTTGACCACCTCGTTGGCGATGGTCAGGGCGTCCTGCGGCGTGAAGGCGCGCACGGACAGTCGGATCACGCCCGAGATCGAATCGATATGCGCCTCGACGTGCTTGCGCCAGTATTTGGTCAGGTCCTCGATCGGGTCGGAGGGATCGAAGCGCGCCCAGAAATCCGCCTCGGTCCGAGAGAACATCTTGGAGATGCCGATGCTCTTCTCGAGGGCCTCGACCAGAGGCTGGCTGCCGATGTAGTCGCGGACGATGAAGCTGTCCTGGCTGTTGTGCTTCTGAATCAAGTTCGTGTACTGGCCGAGGGAGATGTTCTCCATCGGCTCGACGTTGCCGCGGACCGCGAACTGGGCCTCGG
The DNA here is from genome assembly GCA_050632685.1 of Methylobacterium phyllosphaerae. Lineage (GTDB taxonomy): Bacteria > Pseudomonadota > Alphaproteobacteria > Rhizobiales > Beijerinckiaceae > Methylobacterium > Methylobacterium phyllosphaerae_A. The sequence continues at coordinate 1,506,491 of JBOEFT010000001.1, read as the reverse complement.
CGACGTATTGGTTGGACGCGAACGCGAACAGGTAGAGACCGACCACGAGGGTCGGCAGCAGCACGAAGAGGCCGACGCGGCGGATGACGCGACCGCCGTAGCTCGACGTGTCCTCCTCGCGCGGGCGCAGGCCCGGCAGCCGGGTCCAGTCCAGGCGTTCGCGGACCGAGGCGACCAGCGCCCGGCCCGTGCGCTTCTCCGGGACGGGCCGAATGGTCTCGGCGCTCCGCCGCAGCTCGGTCATCGTGGGTGCGGCGAACGTCACGATCTCGCCTTCGCGCGTGTCGTCCTTGACCTCGTCGAAGCTCATCCGCTCATTGTTCCTGGGTCTGCGCCGGTTCCGCTGCCGCGGCGCCGGCCGAGGGGCGGCCCGTGCGCGGCTTCGGGAATCCCGTTCTTTTAGGCCCTTTTTATGGCGCCCCGCCCGGACACCCGTCGGTTGCTGCACCGCGACGACGGGCGGCGTGGCGCCGAGCGGGTATCGCGCCCTACAGTCTCTGAATGATGACAGATGCGCGTGTTACGGGCGGCGACGACCGCCCGACCGGCCGTTCGGCCAAGGTGGGTTCGGCCAAGACCAAGCTGACCGACATCGTGGTGGTGTGCTCCAAATGCGCCAAGCGGCAGGGGCTGCGCGGGCGTGATCTGCGCGGCCTGCTGAAGAAGGGTGCCAAGCAGATCGCGCGGGATGCCGGATCGGGCCGACGGCGGAAGCTCTGCATCGTCGAATCGGGCTGCCTCGGCCCCTGCCCGAAGCGCGCGGTGGCGATCGCAACCGGCGCGAGCCTGGAAGCGGGCCGCGTCGTCCTGCTCGATCCCGCGGCCGGACCGGCAGAGGCTCTCGCCGCCGTCCTCGATCCGGTCCGGTCGCGCCGTCGCACCCCGAATTCGGCCCCAATAGCACTCTAGCCGCGGATCGACCCGACGAATCGCCGCCGGCACGCCGACCGGCCCAACCTGGAGCGCGCTCTTGCCCGCCTCTCGACGCGAGGCCCGCACACCGTGACCGGCGACCGCGTTTCCCGGAAGCGGCGTGCGGCCCACGCCGTGCTGCGTCGCCTGCCCCTGCTCGGCACCCTGATCGGCCTGGGCCTCGCGGTCTGGCTCGTGGCGACCAACGATCTCGCCGCCGTGGCCACGGCATTCGGGCGGATCGGCGTCGCGGGCTTCGCCGGCGTGACCCTGGTACGGATCCTGGTGATCCTGATCTGCGGCATCGCCTGGGCGCGCATCCTCGACGGGCTGATGCCGGGGACGGCCGCGGCCTGCCTGATCCTGCGCTTCGTACGCGAAGGCATCAACGTGCTGCTGCCCGTGGCGTCGGTGGGCGGGGACGTCCTCGGGGCGCGCCTCCTGACCTTCTGGGGCGTGGCCGGCTCGCTGGCGGCGGCCTCCGTCCTGGCCGACATGCTGTTCCAGGTCGGAACGCTCGCCCTCTTCGCCGGCCTCGGTGCCGGTCTCCTGAGCCGGGTCGACGGCGCCGAGGCGGCGGCCCTGGCCAGCTGGACGCTGCGGACGCTCGCAGTCGCCGGACTGGCGGTGGCGGCGTTCTTCGCCCTCCAGCGCACCGGCATCGTGCGGCTGATCGAGGCGCGGCTCGCCGCCCTCGGCCGGCGCTTCGTGCGCGAGACCGAGGCACGCCCCGAGCCGGCCCCGCGGATCCAGGGCGCCCTCGACACGGTCTGGGCGCCGAGCCGCCGGGGACGCCTCGGCCAATCCCTCGCCCTGCACGCGCTGGCCTGGCTGCTTGGCACGGCCGAGGTCGCCGTCGTCCTCGCCTGCATCGGCGTGGACCATGTCGGCCTGGCGGACATCCTAGTGATCGAGGCGCTTAGTCAGGCAATCAAGGCCGCCGCCTTCCTGGTCCCGAGCGGGCTCGGCGTCCAAGAAGGCGGCCTCGTCCTGGTCTGCGGCCTGTTCGGCATCGACGCCGGCACCGCGCTCGCCCTCTCGCTGGCCCGCCGCGTGCCCGACGTGGTGCTCGGCCTGCCGGCCCTCCTTGTCTGGCAGAATCTCGAGGCGCGCCGCGCCGGCGTCAGCCCGGCCACTCCCAGCTGCGACCGCCCGTGACTCGAACGCATCCCGCGCCGACCCGCCCGACGGGCCTCGTCCCGAAGCCGCGTCTGCGGCGGCTCGCCCTCTCCGGGCTCGCCGGCGCATTCCTCGCCGCCGGTCCGGCACTCGCCCAGAGCGTCACCCTCGATCTCGGGGCCGGGGGCACCACCGAGCGCGCCCTGCAGCTCGTCGCGCTGATCACCGTCCTGGCGGTGGCCCCGTCCGTTCTGGTCATGGCCACGGCCTTCACCCGCATCGTGGTGGTGCTGTCGATCCTGCGTTCGGCCCTGGGAACCCAGACGGCCCCGCCGACCGCGGTGCTCGTCAGCCTCGCCCTGTTCCTGACCGCCTTCGTGATGGCCCCGACGGGTCGCGCCGCCTACAGCGCCGGGATCGAGCCGCTGATCGCCGGCCGGATCACGCAGGCGCAGGCGTTCGAGCGTGCCTCGGCACCGTTCAAGACCTTCATGCTGCGCAATGTGCGCGAGAAGGATCTGAAGCTGTTCCTCGACCTCGCCAAGGTACCGGCGCCGAAGGGGCCGGAGGATGTCGGCCTCGAGATCGTGACCCCGGCCTTCATGATCTCGGAACTGCGCAGGGCCTTCGAGATCGGCTTCCTCCTGTTCATCCCGTTTTTGATCATCGACCTCGTGGTCGCCTCAGTGCTGATGGCCGTCGGCATGATGATGGTCCCGCCGGCGACGGTGGCGCTGCCGTTCAAGCTGATCTTCTTCGTGCTGGTCGATGGCTGGACCCTGGTCGCCGGCTCCCTGGTCCAGAGCTACGGCGGATGATCGCGGCCCCGCTACGGGCCGGCCTCTGACGTCGCATCGACGATCCGGACCGCCGCGAAGCCTTCCGCGCACGACGGCGGCTCGAACAGGTGCTCGGCGGATCGAATGCTGGCCTCGGGAACCTGCCGGTCGGCGGGGCGGCGCCGATTCCGTTCGAGGGCAACCGCGATCGGCGCGCGGATCCAGACGGCTTCCGCGGGGACGCCGCAGGATCGCGCGATGGCGAGGATCGGTGCGCGGTGCCGCTGGCCGGGCAAAGCGGCATCGACGTAGACGTGGCCGGCCTGCGGCCGCTGCCGGGCGATCCAGGTGGACTTGCCGCCGCCCTGCAGGCCGCACACGAGCACGAGCCGCTCGGCCGATGGCGCGGTGAGCGCAGCGCGCAGCGCCGCGCAGGCCAGGCGCCACGCCTCGGCATTCCGTTCGGGCGTCCAGACGCGGCCCCTCTCGGTCTCGAGGAAGGCGTCCGGATCGATGACAACCCGCCCGCTCACCCCGGTGGCGTGCCGGGGGCTTCGGCACTGCTCTGCTGCTGACCGCCCTGCGGAGCCTCGCCGTTCGTGCCCGGCGCGACCGGCCGGCCACGATCAGGTGCGGCGGCGTCCGGGTACCGCTTGCGATACTCGGCCAGGAAGGCCGACAGGGTCTGGGCCTTCGTGGCGCGGGCGGCGATGTCCCGGAAACCGGGCGTCCGGGTCGGGTCCGTGCCCGTGAGGAGGGCGAAGGTCCGGGCGTCCGGGCTCGCCGCCATCGCCTCGGAGAACTTCGCCTTCAGCCGCTCGAGGCCGATCGCCTCACGGGCGAGGTCGTAGGCGATCGCCGCGCGCACGACGTCGGCGCGCGCCTGATCGTCCAGGGGCTGGCCGGATCGCCACGCTTCGCCGAGCAGGCCCTCGTGGGCCTCGCCGGCCTCGCGCCAGCGGCGGGCACCCCAGTAGATGTCGGCCCGCAGGCGCTCGATATCCGGGCCGCTCTCGCCCTCGATCGTCTCCAGGGCGAGGTCGGTGCGCGTCAGGTCCGACAGGGCACGGGCTCGGATGAGGCCCCGGGCGCGCTTGAGTTCGCCCGGGAGTTCGGGGAGATCGGTGGCGTCGAGGACCTTCAGCGCCTGCATCGGCTTGTCGTCCATCAGCCGCACGGTGGCGAGGCGCGCCGCCACAGCCGAGCGTGCCGGGCCGGTGAGGCGGTTGTCGATCTGGTACTGCAGGAGGTCGGCTGCGGAATCGAGGAGGTCGAGACCCACGAGGCGGTCGGCCAGCCGGCGCACCACCTCGTCGCCGCGCCGCCCGATCGGGCTCAACTCGCGGAAATCGAAGAAGAGGGCGACGGCCTCGACCCCGGACAGCGCATCCCCCTTATCGGTAAGGTAGAGATTCTCGAAGGCGGCTTGCGCGTCCCGGGCCAGAGCCGCCGTCGCGGGAGCGTTGGGCGCGAAGGCGTTGGCCCGGCGCACCGCCGTGAAGGCATCGCGCCACCGGCCCGCTCCGAGGTAGAGGCGCGCGAGTCCGACCGTGATGCCGTCCTCGACCGGGCCGCCGTGCCAGGTCAGCGCGAGCCGCTCGAGCTGCTCTACGGCGGCGTCGGCGGTCATCTTGCCGGCGGCCCGGGCCAGGAGAGCGCCCCTGAGGGCGGCCTCGGTCGAGACCGGCCGCACGGCCGACTGGTCCAGGCGGGCATAGGCGTCCAGGGCCGCCTCGATCTGGCCGGTCGCCTCGGCCACCCGGGCACGGACCAGGGCCAGCCGGTCGCGGATCCAGGGCTGCAGATCGCGCTCGGCCTCCGCCCGTGCGGCGGCGGTCTCTGAATCGCCGTTCTCCATCGCCGATTCCGCCGCGCTGGCGCGGATCGTCTGCGCCAGATCCGCGGGATAGCCCTTGGCCAACGGCAGGACCTTGAGAAAGCCGGCTTCCGCCGCCTTCCAGTCGCCCGACCCGGCCGCCGCCATCGCCCGCCACAGGGCGGCCTCGGGGTCGTCGGTGAGGATCGGCACGCTGAGGGCCTTCAGCGCCTCGGCGCTCCGGCCGATCCGCACCAGGGTCATGCCCCGGAGAAGGGCGGTGTCGCGCTGCGCGGCGAGCAGCGGATCGTCGGTGGCCGCGGTCTCGAGCGCCGTCAGACCCTCGTAATCCAGGCCGTTGGCGAGATCCGCGCGGGCCAGGGCCAGCCGTGCCGGCCCGCGCTCGGAGGGCGTCGCGGCGACCACCGCGGCGAAGAGGCCGCGCAGGGTGTCGCGCACGTTCCCCATCCGGGCGCGCTCCCAGGCTTCCTTCGCGATCGCGAGGGCGCCCGCCTCGGCGAGCACCGCGTCCGGCTTGCGGGCCGCCACCGAGGCCGCGAGACCGCCCTCGCGGCCGATCGAGACGGCCTCCAGTTCGGGGCGCACCGCCAGGTCGTCGGCGCCGGCGAGCACCGCGAGGCCGTGCCGGCTCGGCAGGATCTCGAAATCGACGAAGCGCCGGCTCTTCGGATTGCCGACCGGGCGCTGCGCGGTCGAGGTAACCACCGCGATCCGCTCGTCATCGAGGGTCAGCCACGTCGTCGAACCGGGATGCGGCAGGGCCAGCGCCACGGCGATGCGACCGGACGGATCGGGCTTGCGGATCGGATCCAGGATGTCGCTCGGACTCAGGGGGTCGCCCGCCGAGAGCTCCCAGGCCGGACCGGCGTCGGTGGTGACGGCGTTGAGATCGACGAGGCGGCCGGGCGGGATCGGAAAGCGCAGCACCGTGAGCGGTCCCGAGCGGGCCGGCCGTCCCATAGGCGCGAGCCCCTGGCGCTCCGACGGTACGGCCACCGGCTCTGCGGTCTCGAAGGCCAGCGTGGCGACACCGCCGCGCTCGAACAGGACCGCCGGCGGCAAGGACTGGAACGGAAAGACCAAGCCGGAGCCGGCGTGGCGCCGCGGCGGCGCCTCGGTCGAGGCGCGTCTGGGCGGCCGGCGCCTCGGCAGGGCGCGGCGACACCGGCAGCGACGGCGGCGACTGGGCGACGGCAGGTCCCGGCACGTCGACGGCGGCCGTCGCCGGCTCCGGCGGCTTGCGCCGGACCACGTCGACGAGGAGGGCTCCGTCCTCGCGCTCGGTGCCGATGGCGAAGCCGTCCTCGGGCGTGACGAGGAGGCTCGCCGAGGTGGCGTCGACCTCCGTCGCCAGCTTGGCGATGCCGGGCCGCGGCCGGCCGCGGGTTTCGCCCGCGTCGATCGTCCAGGCGCCGACCACCCGCACCCGGGTCGCGGGTCCCTCTGCGGTCACGGTGGTGACGGCCTCCGCGGGCAGGCGCAGCGACAGCCGCGTGAGCGTCGGAAGCCGCGCCAGTTCGAGCGAGAGGGGCCGGCGGACCGGGACCGGCATGCGCGCCTTCAGTGCGTCCTCGGCGGCCCGGGCTCGGCGAGCGAGGTCGGCGACCACCTCGGCCGGAAGCGGCGGCGGCAGGCCGGACCAGCCTTCCGGCAGCAGGTCCACGAACACGCGCTCCCCGGCCGACTGGACGTTGATCCGATAGGGCCGCTGCAGCGCAAGCCGAAGGCCGGTGCCGTCGGGATCGCGGCGCACGCTGGCGACGAAGGCCGGCATCTCGTCGGCCAAGCGCTCGGGTCCGGGCGCGATCCTCTCGCCGTAACCGACGAGGAGCACGCCGCCGGCGAGCTTGGCCTTGACCGCGACCGGCTTGTCGAAGGTGAGCACGATCCGGCCGTAGCCGCCGGCGCCGCCGCCGATCTCGTTGCCCTTCGCGCCGATCAGCCGGGCGGCCAGGGCCGGATCGATCGCCGCCAGAAAGGCGAGCAGCGCCAGCGGCGCGGCCAGCAGCCGCGCACAACGCCCTCGACCGACCCGGGGTCGCCCGCCCACCGATCCCATCGCCTCGCCGATCCGAACCCGGCGCGCGGCCCGGACGGGGCCGCGGCGCGCGGCGCCACATCTCGGCGGGATCCTGGGGCAGCGCGGCTAACGCTGGCTTAACCGTAACCGGAAAAGGCCGCCGACCGCCGCAGGCCTCAGCCGCTCAGGGCGACGGCCCGGTCGAAGGCCTGCGGGAAGCCCGTCAGCGGCACCGTGATCGTGGCCGGATCCGTACCGCCGGTCTTCTGGCCGGTCACGGTCAGCGTCTTGGCGTTGCGCATCCCGTCGAGGGCGAGCGTCGGGAAGCTGATCGGTACGATGCAGCCCTCGGCGCTGCAGGTCATGTAGGGCGCACCCTTGCCGAGGGTCTGCTCGTCGAGCTTGAAGGACACGCCCGGCTCGATGGCGAGGCCGAAGGGCATCAGCACGACCCCCTCGGAGCGACCGTTCGCGGGCGTCTGCAGCTCGAAGCCGAACTTGCGCCGACCTGTCTGCAGAATCACCCTGCGCCTGGGCCACGATGCAGCTGACCTTGTCGTTCGGACGGGTGCAGGTCATCGTCCAGTCGCCGTAGCTCTCGCTGACGGTGCTGGCGCCGGCAGGCCAGACGGCGTGGGCCGGCGCCGCCGGGTGCGCGCCGGTGTCCGCGGACTTTGCTGCCTCCGCGGGCTTGGCAGCCTTGGGCGCGGCCGGCTTCGGCCGAGGCTTCGGCTTGGCCTTGGCGGGCACCTCGGTGGCCGGAGCGGCCTCGGGCTCCGCATCCTGGGCGCGCAATTCCGGGATCGGGACCGCCAGGAGCGCCGTCGCGATCAGGCTGAGTCGCAGGAGCGCGCGAAGTGTCGGCATGGAATCACGAGTCCCCGGGGCCATCAGACGGGAATGCCGCCTAAAGCCCTAGCCGGGGCGACGCAATCGCCCGGCACGCCGCCGCCGTGCGACGAGGCTGCCCTCAGAACGGATTCGGGCCGCCGACGGCGCGGGCGAGCGCGCAGCGGCGCGCGAAGGCGGTCTCGGCACCGCTCCGCAGGGCGCGGCTGACGGCGAAGACGAGGGTGAGGAAGCCGGGATCGCGATCGGCGGTCTCGACGACCGGGCCGGGGATCCGGGAGGTGATGAGCGCGAGCATGATGGACTCCGAGAGCGAGATCCCGGGCGTTCCGACGCTCCCCAGATTTCACGGCCGTCTCCGCGGCGTTGCTGCAACGCACTATGAGCTCTGCGCCGAAAGCCTACCACTCGTATCAAGGCAGGGGCCGCATGCGCCGAGATCATGCACGGGCGTGTTTTCGCACATGGGGATGTTAAGGAAGGATGCATCGGGCGCGGTTGACCGGCGACGGTCGAGCCGCCATTGAGCGCGTTTCCGGCGACTCGGACCCTGGACCGCACCGGCACCGCCCCCGCGGCGCGGGCCTGTCGCCGCACTGTCACCACGCGCCATAACCCGCCCGCGAGCCAGATGCGCGGACGCCCCCGGCATCCGCCCTATGAGGATCTCCCGCATGACCGATCAGCCGACCCGTCACCCGATCCATGGCCGCATCACCGGTCCCATCGTGATGATCGGCTTCGGCTCGATCGGCCGGGGCACCCTGCCCCTCATCGAGCGTCACTTCGAGTACGACCGCGCCCGCTTCACCGTGATCGACCCGGTCGACACCCATCGGGCGCTCGCCGAGAAGCACGGCCTGCGCTTCGAGAAGGTCGCGCTGACCCAGGAGAACTATCGCGACGTGCTGACCCCGCTCCTCACCGAGGGCGGCGGACAAGGCTTCTGCGTCAACCTCTCGGTCGACACCTCCTCGCGTGCCATCCTGGAACTCTGCCGCGAACTGGGCGCCCTCTACATCGACACGGTGGCAGAGCCCTGGCCGGGCTTCTACTTCGACAAGAGCAAGAGCCAGGGCGACCGCACCAACTACGCCCTCCGCCAGGACATCCTCGACGCACGCGCACAGAAGCCCGGCGGCACCACGGCGGTCTCCTGCTGCGGCGCCAATCCCGGCATGGTCTCGTGGTTCGTCAAGCAGGCGCTCCTGAACATCGCCCAGGATACCGGCCTCCAGGGGCCGGAGCCCAAGACCAAGGCCGAGTGGGCCGCCCTGATGAAGGATCTGGGCGTGAAGGGTGTCCACATCGCCGAGCTGGACACCCAGCGCGCCAAGACCCCGAAGCCGCGCGGCGTCTTCGTCAACACCTGGTCGGTGGAGGGCTTCGTCTCCGAGGGCAACCAGCCGGCCGAACTCGGCTGGGGCACGCACGAGACCTGGATGCCCGCCAATGCCCGCGCGCAGGAGAAGGGCTCGCGCTGCGCGATCTACCTGCTGCAGCCGGGGGCCGATACCCGGGTGCGCACCTGGGTGCCGACCGCCGGCGCGCAGTTCGGCTTCCTCGTGACCCACAACGAGGCGGTCTCGATCGCCGACTACTACACGGTGCGCGAAGGCGACGAGCCGGTCTTCCGGCCGACCTGCCACTACGCCTACCACCCGGCCGACGACGCGGTCCTGTCGCTCCACGAGATGTTCGGCAACGCCGCCAAGGTCCAGGAGCAGCAGCACATCCTCGACGAGACCGAGATCGTCGACGGCATCGACGAGCTCGGCGTGCTGGTCTACGGCCACGCGAAGAACGCCTACTGGTACGGCTCGCAGCTCTCCATCGAGGAGACCCGGCGGATCGCCCCCTACCAGAACGCCACCGGCCTGCAGGTGACCTCGGCGGTCCTCGCCGGCATGGTCTGGGCGCTGGAGAACCCGGAGGCGGGCATCGTCGAGGCCGACGAGATGGATTTCCGCCGCTGCCTGGAGGTGCAGACCCCGTATCTCGGCCCGGTCGTGGGGGTCTACACCGACTGGACGCCGCTGACCGACCGCCCGGGCCTGTTCCCGGAGGACATCGACACCAGCGATCCCTGGCAGTTCCGCAACGTGCTGGTGCACGGCTGAGGCCCCGGCGCGGCCCGGCTTGCCAAGCTCGCCGGGCCGCGGTCGCGGGCGCTGCGCCTTATCGGGGCGGCGAGCAGCGCCGATGCGCGCGGCCCCCCGGCGATGGGCTACTCGGCCTGCCGCCGCGTCACGAGGGTGCGGTTCGGCTCGACCTCGCCCTTGTCCTGGTACAGCGGGACGATGGCGCGCAGCCAGCCGCGGACTTCGCGGCCGCCGTAATTGCGCTCGACCACGTCGCGCGTGACATAGGCCTGCAGGTTCACGGGACCGAAATTGTACCCGACGAGGCCGCCCACCGCGATCTGGCCCTGGGGCCGGCCACTCGCCACCCCTGTCGGCAGGTCGCTCGACCCGTACGCCACCGCGCCGACCTGCCACCTGCCGAACTTCTTCGTCATGGTCAGGTCGAGGTTCAGGTAATCCGGATACAGGACACCGGACGGCGAGCGCGTGTCGAGGAAGATGCCGTGGAGCAGGTTCGCCGTGAGGTTCCATTCCTGGCCCGTGTAGCTCACCGCGAAGCGGTGCGTCAGCGAGGCGGACTGGGTCAGGAAGCGGGTCTGGATCGGCAGGTAGCCGCCGAAAAGGTAGCTGACGCCCACGTCATGTCCGAGATCCCAGGCGAGCTGGGCGGCCAGCAATTGCTGACCGACGCCGCTCTGATAGGGCGCTCCCTGGCTGCTCGCCGCCACGATCGGCTGGGTGAAGAAGAACTGGAGGCGCCCGCCCGCGACGTCCCAGGGTGTCGCCCAGGCAAACGTCGGCAGGTTGACGTTCGTCGCCGAGTCGCGGGGTCGCGTCCCGCGGACGCCGAAGCTCGACAGGTTCACGAAGTACAATCCGACAGGCAGCTGCGCGCCGACCGGCAGACCGACCGTCTGGCCGGGCTGGGCCGCGGACGCCGCCCGCGCGGTCGTCGCCGCCGAGGTGGAAGCGATGGGAATGGTGACGGCGAGAGCCGCCGCCGTGAGCCCGCGTGACGTCAGGCTGAATCCGACCATGGGAACCTCGAACCGAGGCCCCGGGATCCGGGGCCGATCGAGATGGGACGGGTGTTCGCGCGGACGGCATCCCGCCCTCGGGGCCAAGTCGTGCGCAACAGCACGGAGCCGATGGTTCGGGGCCTGCGCGCCGGGATTGAATCAGGGGTCGGTGACGTCCACGACCAGATCGCTGCGATAGGTCGTCCCTTCCACGGGGTTCGAGACCCAGCGGCAACGCCCGACCGCCATGTCGTGGCCCGCGTGGAAATGGCCCGAGATCCACAGCTCCGGCCGCTCGGGATCGGCGAGATCGTCGAGGGCGGTGCTGGCGTAGAAGGCCGGCACCCACCAGGGGACGCCGGGCGCGTCCCGGAACCGGTCCGCCGCCAGCGGGCTCGCCGGGTGATGGGTCACCACGACGGTCGGGCCGTCGTGCGGGATCCGGAGTGCCGCGTGGAGGGCCGCCCGCTCGATCCGGTGCTCCGCCATCGCGTCCGCGGGCTGCCAGGGGCTGCCGTCGGCCTTGCGGATCGCGCCGAGATACTCCCGCGAACCCGTCACCGGATCGGTCATGCGGGCGGCCGCATAGGCCACCGGATCGGCGGGACGGTCCGGTGCGTCTGGCGCGAGCCAGCGCCCGGCGAGGGTCCAGTCGCTCCACAGGGTCGTGCCGACGAAGCGCACGCCGTCGATGACGCGGCTCTGCGACCGCTGGAGCAGGTGGATCCGGGCGCCGAGCGCGTTCAGCCGCGCGACCTCGGCTTCCAGGGCGGCCAGGAGTTCCGTGGCGGTCCGGCCGTCTCCGGTCGGAGCGTAGCGCTCGTGGTTGCCGGGCACCAGCACGACGGGCCGGGCCTGTGCGAGGTGCAGCAGGGCCGCGAGCCCCCGCTCGGGATGCCCCTCGTGGAGGTCTCCGGGGCAGACGAGCAGGTCGAACGGTGCCGCGGGCGGCGCGATCAGGTCGAGCCGACGCCGCTCCAGGTGCAGGTCCGAGACCGGGAAGATGCGCATGACTGTCGCTGCTCGGAGGGCCGCTATCGCGCGGCTCTGCGCTCGGCCGCCGCGGCCCGGAGGATGTCGGCGGCCGAGTCGGCGTTGAGGATCGCGATTCCCGCCGCCACGACGAGGTCCGGCCAGGGCGATGGATCGAGCGCGGTCACGAGGCCGGCGGCGATGATCGCCAGATTGGCGACGGCATCGTTGCGCGCCGAGAGATAGGCGGCCCGGGTCAGGCTGCCGGACCCGGAGCGATGCTTGGCGAGCATGAGCGCGCAGGTCAGGTTGACGGCGAGCGCCCCGAGGCCCGCGAGGGCCAGCGGCAGCGCGGCGGGGGCGGTGAAGTCGGCGATCTTGCCGTAGGCCGCCCAGGCCCCTGCGAGCGCCGGCAGGAGCAGGATGCCGGCCATGGCGGTCCCTAGGCGGGCGCGGTTGCGCGCGCTCCAGCCGAGGCCCGCGAAGATCAGCAGGTTGATCGCCGCATCCTCCAGGAAATCGAGGCTGTCGGCGATCAGCGCCACCGAGCCGATGGCGAGCGCCACCGCGATCTCGATGCCGAAATAGCCGAGGTTCAGCGCCGCCACGCGGACGACGACCGAACGGAGGGCGGGCGGCGCGGGCCTGGGCGTTTCGTCGGCGATCACGGGACGCCTCATCGCCGACCTGCGGGTCGCTGTCGAGCGGCTGTTGAGAAATCCATGGCCGCGGCTCAAGAAAGTTCGACGGCCTTACGCCTTTGTCCGGGTGGATTCGGCGCCGTGATCGTGCGACGCCCTTGTCGGAGCCGGCCGCACCAGACGAGAGACCGGCCGGAACCGGAGGTCTGCCGCGTCATGCTGCCCGAATTGCGCGTGCTCTATTTCGAGGATCTCGACGTCGGACTGTCGGAGACCCTGTCGAAGACCATCGCCTCCTCCGACGTGGTGGGCTTTGCCGAGATCACCGGCGACCGCAACCCGATCCATCTCTCCGAGCACTTCGCGGCGCGCACGCCGTTCGGCACCCGCATCGCCCACGGCCTGTACACCGCCGGGCTGATCTCCGCGGTGCTCGGCACCCGCCTGCCCGGGCCGGGCGCCGTCTACATCTCGCAGACCCTGAACTTCCGTGCCCCGGTGCGGATCGGCGACGTCGTCGACGTCACCGTGACGGTGGCCGAACTGATGCCCGAGCGGCGGCGGGCGCGCCTCGCCTGCCGGTGCTCCGTGGGCGGCGAGACCGTCCTCGACGGCGAGGCGCTGGTGAAGGTCCCGACCAAGGCCGAGGCCGACCCGCTCGTCAGCCGCACCGAGCGGTCCCAGGGCTGAGGTGATCCCGGAACCGGAAACCCTCACCGACCCGGACGACCCCCGCCTCGAACCCTACACCCGGATGCGCGAGCGCGACCTCGTCGGTCGCGCCGGGTGCTTCATCGTCGAGGGGAGGTGACCCTGCGGCTGCTCCTCGGCTGCCGCAGCCGGTTCCGCGCCACATCGATCCTGATCGCGCCGGAGCGCTGGCCGGGTCTGGCCCCCGCCGTCGCCGCCTGTCCGGAACCGCCCCCGGTGTTTCGCGCCGGCAAGGCCGTGATGAGCGCGGTTGCCGGCTTTCCGATCCATCGCGGCGTCCTCGCGGTCGGCCTGCGCGGCGCGGAGCCCGATCCCGCCGGGCTCGTCCCGCCCTCGCCCGCGCCGGCCCTGGTGCTCGGGCTCGCGGGCCTGACCAACCACGACAATGTCGGCGCCGCGTTCCGCAACGCCGCCGCCTTCGGGTCCGATGCGGTGCTGCTGGACGGGGCGAGCTGCGATCCGCTCTACCGCAAGAGCATCCGGGTCTCGGCGGGGGCCGCCCTGATCCAGCCCTTCGCCCGGCTCCCGGCGGCGCAGGATTGGCTGCAATGCGCGGAGGCCCTCGACCTTCAACCGTTGGCCTTCAGCCCGGGGGCGAGCGAGACCCTGGACGCAAGCGCCGTCCCGAAGCGGGCGCTCCTGATCCTCGGCACCGAGGGACCCGGGCTCGACGCGGCGATCCTGACCCGGGCACGGCCGATCCGCATCGCGATGGCCCCCGGCTTCGACTCGCTGAACGTCGCCACGGCCGCGGGCATCGCCCTGCACGCCATCGCCCGCGGTCAGGGACGACTCGGCCCGGCGTGACGGATGCTGGGCCGTGCGGCCGGAACCGGTCGTACGGCTTCCGGGCGCGTCCTGCCACCTGCGTCTTGCACGCGATACCGGCCGCCCCCGGCGCGGCCGGCAAGGCGCGGGACATCGATCATCACGGTGCTCGCGCCGGGGAATAGGCGTCCTCCGCACTGTTCCGCATGCATAACGGCGACCGATCGACGTTTCGCACACGCGCCTTTCAAGTAGGATCGAGGATCCGCAGGACGGACACTGCGCCGCACCGCATGTCGATCATTCCGACCCTCCACTTCAACACGGATGCGCTCGATCCGGCACAGGCCTTCGCGGCATGGCGCGATCTGATGGCGCCGATCATCCGCGTCGAGCAGGTCCCGGATGGCCCCACGCCGCGGGGAAACCTGTCCTGCACGATGCTGGGCGACGTCCTCGCCAGCCGGATGGTCTTCTCTCCCCAGCGCATGATTCGTGACCGCCGCCATGCCGCGGCGACCCCGGATCACTTCACCTTCATGCTGTACGTCTCCGGGGGGCTGTCCGGGGAAATCGCGGGCTGCACGGTGGTGCAGCAGAGAAACCGGATCATGGCGGCCAACATGGGGCGCGAACTCGATGCCCATGGCGTCCGGTCGAGCGCGATCGGGTTGACGATCCCGCGTCGCTTGCTGGCCGACCTCGTGATCGAGCGCATCCCGACCTTCCTGGACCGGGAGAGGAACCGGCTGCTGATGGCCCGGCTGCACGCCCTCTATCGCCGGCTTCCGACGACGGGGGCCGACGAGGAGCAAGCGCTTGCGCGGGAGCTGACGGCCTTCGTCCGACGCCTGTTCGACCCCTCCTCCGCTTCGGACGTGCTGCACGGTCCGGAACTCGATGTCGGCCTCATCGCCCTGGCCGAACGCGTCATGGACCTCCATCTCGGCGCCCCCGACCTTTCGCCGCAATGGCTCGCCGACGGCACAGGCGTCTCGCGCACGGTGCTGTACCGGGCGTTCCGTGACACGGGCGGCGTGATGCATCGCGTCTGGGAAAGGCGGCTGGAGGCGACGCGGCTCGCCCTCCAGGATCCCCTCGAGACCCGGCCGCTGACGCGCTTGGCGAGCGAACACGGCTTCAGGACGCCGGCGCATCTGAGCCACGCGTTCCGAGCCCGGTTCGGCGTGCCGCCGCGGGAGTGGCGCCGGATCCATGCATCGCCCGCTGCCCGGCGGTTCGAACCATCGCCGGCCCAAGCCCACGCTTGGTACGAGCGGCTCGGTCAGCGATAACGTGCCCACGGTCTCTGCAGCCACGCGCAGGCCGCCGATCCGGATGCGTGGCGGGCGGCGCGACCGACTACCACCCGCCGGGCGCGCACGGACCTTGCGATCACGTTTCGGAAGCAGGATCGGGTATGGTGTTCTGCGCGCGACAAACGGCTGCAATTGCCTCGTGCGGATGCCAGGCTAGCTTGGCCGCATGGGGTATTGGGATTCTGTGAGGAGTCGAGGACGTTGCTTCAGTCAGGGGATGGGTTGCGGGCGCTGACCGGACGCCGGGTGGCCGTGGTCGGGGCCGGTCCAGGTGGACTCGCGGCCGCACTTCTTCTGGCGCGGGCCGGCATCCACGTCACCGTCTTCGAGAAGGACGCGCAGGTCGGCGGACGGACCAAGACCGTGGAGGCACCGGGCGGGTACCGGTTCGATATCGGCCCCACCTTCTTCCTGTATCCACAGATTCTCGCCGATATTTTCGCGAGCTGCGGCGAGCGCCTCGAAGACCACGTCACGCTCGAACGCCTCGATCCGCAATACCACCTCGTCTTCGAGGGGAAGAACGGCATTTCGGGGACGATCCGCGCCACCGGCGACGTCGAGCGCCTGGAACGCGAGATCGCCAGCGTCGCACCGGACGACGCCAAGAACGTCAAAGCCTTCTTCGCCGAGAACCGGACGAAGCTGCGGCACTTCAAGCCGGTCCTCGAACAGGCCTTCCATACTTTGCGCAGCATGGTGAGCCCCGCGATGCTGACGGCCCTGCCCTACCTGCATCCCGGCCGGAGCGTGGACCGCGACCTCAAGCGCCACTTCGCCGACCCGCGGGTGCGCCTCGCCTTCTCGTTTCAGACCAAGTACCTGGGCATGTCGCCGTTCCGGTGCCCGAGCCTGTTCACGATCCTGTCGTTCCTCGAATACGAGCACGGGGTCTACCACCCGGTCGGCGGCTGCGGCGCAGTGTCGGACGCCATGGCCGGGCTCGCCGGCCGAATGGGCGTGGATCTCCGGCTCAACACCAACGTCGAGCGGGTGCTGTTCGAGGGCAAGCGCGCGAGCGGGGTGGTGGCCAACGGCGAGACGTTCAACGCCGACGCGGTGCTGATCAACGGCGACTTCGCCAAGGTCGTGCGCGCCCTCGTGCCGGAACGCCAGAGGCCGCGCTGGCGCGATGCCAAGATCGCCAAGGCGCGGCTCTCATGCTCGACCTTCATGCTCTATCTCGGCATCGACGGAAAAATGCCCGACAGCCTCGGGCACCACACCATCCTGCTGGCGGACGGCTACGAGAAGAACATCCAGGAGATCACCGAGGGGACGCTGCCGATGCAGCCATCCCTGTACGTGCAGCATGCCGGCTACACGGATGGCGGCATGGCGCCGCCCGGCCAGACGGCCCTCTACGTGCTGGTACCGGTGCCGAACCTGAAGGCCGGCATCGACTGGCCGTCCACGCGGGCGACCTACCGCGCCCTGATCCTGGAACGGCTGAAGCTCCTCGGGCTCGGCGATATCGAGATCCCGGATCCGTTACGAGCGGATCATCGATCCCACCCAGTGGGAGGAGGATTTCGCCGTCCACGAAGGCGCCACCTTCAACCTATCCCACGACCTGATGCAGATGCTGTACTTCCGGCCGCACAACCGGTTCGGTCCCGGCCTCTACATCGTCGGCGGCGGCACCCATCCGGGCTCGGGCCTGCCGGTGATCTACGAGGGCGCCCGCATCTCCGCCCGGCTGCTGATCGAGGAGTTGGCCGGCGCCCGCGCCGCCGCGTCGGCGGGGATCCCCGAGACGGCCCCCCTGGCCACCTCCGGCGAGGCCTCGTGACCGGGGCGCCGGACCGGCGACGCGGCCGCCGCCACACCGGCGGCGGTCCGGTCGCGCTGGCGACCTGGCTCTGCCTCACCGCCCTGCCCGCCTCGGCCGCAACCGTGCAGGTCGAAGTCGACGGGATCGAGCCGGGGGCGGTCAAGTGCGCGTCGCCCTGTGCCAGGGGGGCTCTCCGAGGGGTCGTGCGTCCGGGGCGACGATGCCCCGGCCTCCGCCGATCGGGGGCTGTTCACCTTCCCGGGCGTGAGCCCGGGAACCTACGCGGTGGCGGCCTACCAGGATGCCAACGGCAACGGCCGCCTGGACCGCACCGGCCTCGGCCTGCCGCTGGAGCCCTACGGCTTCTCGGGCGCCGCCGGGCGTCGGGAACGGCCCGACTTCGCCGCGGCCGCCTTCGTTCTGCGGGAACCAGGCGCCGCCGTGCGGGTGCGCCTCGCCCGCGCGCTTCCGAGGCGGTGAGGCGATGGACGATCCCCTCGTCCGGATCGCGGATGTCGGCCTCGACCTCCGCGGACGGCGGGTCTTGGATCGGGTCGACCTCGACCTCGCGGCCGGCGAGACCCTGGCGCTGCTCGGGCCTAACGGAGCCGGCAAGTCCTCGCTGATGCGCCTCGTGGCCGGGCGGCTCAACCCGAGCGCGGGATCGGTACGCGTGGCCGGAGCGGATCCCTACCGCGAGGGACGCGTCCGCCGCGCCATCGGCTGGGTGCCGCAGGAGATTGCCCTCTACCCACGGCTGACGGTTTCGGAGAATCTCGGCGTGTTCGGCCAGCTGGCCGGCGTGTCCCGGCGCGAGCGGAGGGCCGCTGTCGACGCGGCCCTGGCGATGGCCGACATCACCGACGTGGCCCGGCGCCCGGTCGGGGTCCTGTCGGGGGGTACCGCCGCCGGGTCAACATCGCGGCGAGCCTGATGAACCAGCCCAGGCTGGTGCTCCTCGACGAGCCGACCAGCGGCGTCGACCTCGCCGCCCGGGCGGCGATCCACGGTGTCCTCGATCGCCTGAAATCGGCCGGGACCGCGATCCTGATCGCCACCCACGATTTTGCCGAGGCGGAGCGTCTGGCCACCCAGGTGGCGTTCCTGGCACAGGGCCACATCGTGCGGGCCGGCCATCTCGCCGATCTGCTGGCGCAGTTGCGCACCGGCGCCCCCGAACGGGAACTCAGCCTCGCCGTTCCGGCGGCGGGTCAGGCCGAGAATGTGCTGCGCCGGGCCGGCTTCGCGCCGGCCGAGCCGGGCGGTCTCGTCTGGCGCTCGGTGGAGCGATCGGGGCTCGACGGCGCGGCCCTGCTCGGTGCCCTGCGTGCCCAGGGTGTGCCGGTGGCCGAGGTCCGGGTTCGGGCGCCGCGGCTCGAGACGCTCTACCTCGATGCGCTCCGCCCGCGTGGCGTGGCGGATCCCGAGCCCCCACCGCTCCGGGCCGGAGCGGCCGGATGATCGGCGCCGCGTTCCGCGTGATGCTCCTCACGCTCCTGCGCGACCGGGCCGCACTGGTGATGGCCTTCGTGCTGCCGACCGTAATCTTCTCGATCTTCGCGGCGATCTTCTCCGGCGCGATCGGCGACCGGATCCGCATTCATCTCGGCTTGGCGGACCTCGCCCGCACCGCGGCCACGGAGCGGCTCGCCGATGCCCTCGCGGCCGACGCCTCCCTGCGGGTCACGCGCCTCCCCGCGACCGACATCGCGGCCGTGGCGCGGGCGGTGCGGGCGGGCGAGGTCGACGTGGCGCTGGTCCTGCGCGGCGACCTGATCGCCGCGCCCTCGGACGGCGCGCCCGGCCCCGCCGACCAGCCGGTGGTGCTGGTGGAGAACCCCGCCAAGGCGCTCGCGACCCCGATCGCCCTCGGGCAGCTCCAGCGGGTGCTGAACGAGGCGCTGCCTGACGTCATCCTGTCGCGGGTCGTCGCCGACGTGGAGCGCACCGGAAAGATCGGTCCCGACGAGCGCCGCTTCCTCGACGAGGCCTTCGCCGAGCAGCGGGCCAAGAAGGAGCCGTTCAGTTTCGCCTCGCTGGTGGAGCGCCGCAGCACCGCGTCCGGGACGGCGAATGCCAGGGTGAGCTACTACGCCGGCGCGATCACAGCCGTGTTCCTGCTCTTCGCGGCCATGCAGGGGGCGATGTCCCTGGTGGAGGAGCGCGAGACGGGCCTCGCCGAAAGGCTGATGGCCGGCCCCGGCGGCTTACCGGTGGTGGTGCTCGGCAAGTTCGGCTTCCTGACGCTGCAGGGCCTCGTCCAGGCCGGGCTGATCTTCTTGGCCGCCGCCCTCCTGTACGGGGTCGAGATCGGGCCGCACTGGCCGGCCTTCCTTGCCACCTGCGTCTTGGTCTCCGCGATGGCGGCGGGACTGGCCCTGGCCGCCTGTGCCCTCTCGGCGTCCCGCCAGCAGGCACACCTCGCCTCGACCTTCGGGGTGCTGCTGCTCTCGGCGGTGGGCGGCTCGATGGTGCCGCGGTTCCTGATGCCGCCCTGGCTGCAGCAGGCCGGCTGGCTCACCCCCAACGCCTGGGCAATCGAGGCCTATCAGAGCGCGCTGGGCGAGGGTTTCGGCGCGGCCGTGCCGGCCCTGGGCGTGCTGGGGGCGCTGACCCTCTTCGGGCTGGGCGTGGCCCTCGCCCTGGCGGAGCGGCGCACGGTCTGACCTGCGCCGCGGTTCGTGGCCGCGACGATCCGCGCCGGTCGTGCGACCAGCCGCGCGCGGACAGCGGGGGCACCGATCGGGCAGTGTCCGCCCCCTCGCGCAACGAAGGACCTCCATGCTCCGCCTGCTCATCGCCGACGGCAACGATCGTGCGGCCCGCGACCGGCACGTGGCCGCCACGGGGCGCACCTCGGCCCAGTCCTACGCCGCGGTGGTGCGCGCCCTCGCTCCGGACGCAGCCTGCATCCTGATGAGCCCGGCCGATGCCGACGCGGCCCTGCCACTGCCATTCTCGGAGGTCGACGGGCTGATCTTCACCGGCTCGACCCTCAAGGTGTCCGACGCCGCGCCCGCGGTGGCCCGACAGCTCGACCTCATGCGCGCCGCCCTGGCGGCCGGCCTGCCGGTATTCGGATCGTGCTGGGGCGTGCAGGTTGCCGCCGTCGTGACCGGCGGCAGGGTCGCGGACAATCCGCGGGGCCGGAATACGGCTTCGCCCGGGCGATCACCCCGACCGAAGAGGGCCGCAACCACCCGTTGCTCGCGGGACGCCCGGCCGCCTGGGAGGCCCCGGCGATCCATTCCGATGCCGTGCTGGAGCCGCCGCCGGGCGCCCGCGTGCTGGACGGCAACCGGATCCTCGGCATCCAGGTGCTGGAGATCCGCCACGGCGCCGGCTGGTTCTGGGGCACGCAATATCACCCCGAGCTGGATCTCGACGAACTCGCCGCGATGCTGCGCCTCTGCGACACGGCGATCGTCGAGGCGGGGCTCGCGGCGGATCGCGCCGCTGTGGCCGCCTATGCCGACGAGGTCGCCGCGCTGGAGCATCGTGCCGACGCGGCGGCGGCCCGCTTGGCGTGGCGCCACGGACTCGGCCCGGAAGTGCTGGAGGCCACGCTGCGCCGCCGGGAAATCGGCAACTTCCTGGCACGCCTGTCCACAGGCGCGGCCTGATCACGACCCACCGCGACCGGGTGGCGCGTTGACCCGACCGGTCGCAAGTCTAGCTTCGCTGTCGTGGGCCACACCATCGGCGGCCCGGGGAGCGACCCAGCAGGATGAGCCAGGATTCCACGGTCGCCGTCATCGGCAGCGGGCTCGGCGGACTCGCGGCCGCGTGCGTCGCCGCCGCGCGGGGCCACCGCGTGACGGTCTACGACAAGAACGGCTGGCTCGGCGGCAAGGCGGCGGTGCTCCACGAGGGCGGCTTCCGCTTCGACATGGGTCCGACCATCCTGACGGTGCCCCGGGTGCTGGAGCGGATCTTCGCGGAGGCCGGCCGCTCGGTCCACGACTACATGGATCTGCGCCGCCTCGATCCGCAATGGCGCTGCTTCTTCGACGACGGCACCCAAATCGACCTGATGCAGGACGTCGAGCGGATGGCGGGCGACATGGAGCGCTTCGCCCCCGGCACCGGCGAAGGCTACAAGAAGTTCCTCGCCATCTCCGAGCATCTGCACGGGGTCTCCGAGAAGTTCTTCTTCTGGAAGCCGGTGGAGGACCTGTTCGACACGATCAACATCCGGGCCAACATGAATCCCGGCACGCTGCGCGATGTGCTGTCCCTGCGCATGCACGCCTCCGTGGCCTCGACGATCCGCGGCAAGGTCAAGGACGCCCGGCTCGCGCAGATGCTCGACCACTTCGTGCAGTATGTCGGGTCCTCGCCCTACGGCGCACCGGCCGTGCTCTGCGCCATCGCCCACATGCAGACCGCCGACGGGGTGTGGTACCCGATGGGCGGCACCCGCGCAGTGGCGGAGGGGCTGGCCAAGCTCGCCCAGGAACTCGGGGCGACCTGCAGGACCGACACCGAGGTGACCGGCATCGAGATCGCCAACGGCGCCGTCCGGGGCGTGCGCACGGCCGCGGGGATGACGCCCTTCGACGCGGTGATCTCCAACATGGATTCGGTCCGCACCTACCGGGAACTTGTCGGTGGCGAGGCGGCCAAGACCTACGCCAAGAAGAACCCCGAGCCGGCCTGCTCCGGCGTGGTGCTCTATCTCGGCCTGAACAGGCGCTACGAGCACCTCAACCACCACGACTTCGTCTTCTCCCGGGACCCCGAGGAGGAGTTCGACTACATCTACAACAAGGGCGAGCCCGCCCCCGACCCGACCGCCTACCTCGCGGCCCCCTCCTCCACCGATCCGAGCGTGGCGCCGGAGGGCGGCGAGGCCCTCTACGTCCTCGTGCACACGCCGTATCTGCGCCCGCACCACGACTGGCGCCCGGACGGTCCGCTGTTCCAGAATTACCGCCGGACGATCCTCGACAAGCTCAAGCGCACCGGCGGCATGCCGGACCTGGAGGAGCGCATCGTCGTCGAGCGTCACCTGACCCCGCAGGATATCCACGAGCGCTACAAGGTGCTGAACGGGGCGATCTACGGTCTCGCCTCGCACGGGCGGGTGATGGGTGCGTTCAAGCCCGGCAACCGCTCGCGGCAGGTGCGCGGCCTCTACCTCGCGGGCGGCGCCGCCCATCCGGGTCCGGGCATGCCGATGGTGATGATGTCCGGCTGGATCGCCGCCGACGCGCACGACCAGGACGCGCGCGGCGCTCTGCGCGCCTCGGCGTGACACCGGCGCCGCCATCCCCTCCCCCATGGCGGGGGGCGGGCGAGGCACACGCGGCGCGCCCCTGCCCCATGTCTCGCCCCGGATCCGCCGGTTCATGGTGGCCTGGTTCGAGCGCTACCTTCACCGCCATCTCGACGCGCTCCGCCTGCCGCTCTGGAGTTCGCCGCCTGCCGCGAGCCATTCCGGCCCGATCGTGGTCTACTGCAACCATCCGGCCTGGTGGGACGCCGCCCTGATCATCGTGCTGGCAGGCCGCCTCTATCCGGACCGCATAAGCCGCGCGCCCTTCGACGCCGCGATGCTGGCCCGTTACCGGATCTTCGAGCGGATCGGCGCCTTCGGCGTCGATCTCGACAGCCCCGGGGGCTGCGCAGTTCCTGGCGGCCGCCCGGACGATCCTGGGGGCGCCCGACGGCATGCTCTGGATCACCGCGCAGGGCCGCTTCGCCGATGCCCGCGCACGGCCGCTGGCCCTCCGGCCCGGCGTGGCACGGCTCGCCGAGATCGCCCCCGACGCGCTCTTCGTCCCGCTCGCCGTGGAGTACGCGTTCTGGGACGAGCGGGGCGCCGTGGCCTTCGCGGCCTTCGGCCCGGCGATCGGCGGATCCGAACTCGCGGCGCTCCCGCGCGACAGGCGACTGGCACGGCTGGAAGCCGACCTCATCGCGACCCTCGACCGACTCAGTGCCGACGTCATCAGCCGGGAACTCGGGCGCTTCCGCGCCCTCGTCTCCGGCCGGAAGGGCGTCGGCGGCGTCTACGATCTGTGGCGGCGGCTCGCGGCCAGGCTCTCCGGACGGCGCTTCGATCCGGCACACCGCGCGGCGGGCGGGCAGGATCGCACCGGATGAAACCCTCCGCTCTCGTCCCGCGCCCTGCGATCCCGGACTCTGGCGCGACAGCACCGCGGCGCGGACCATGACCGACTCCCTCCTCACCGGCCTGGCCCTGCTCTGCCTGCTCGCCGCCCTCCTGCCAGCCGGGCTGACGGCGGTGAACCTTGCGGTCCTGCGCCGGCCGAAGCCCGGGTCGGAGACCGGGCTGGTCTCGATCCTGATCCCGGCGCGCAATGAAGCCGGCAACATCGACGCCACCGTCCGCGCGGCCCTCGCCAGTACGGGGGTTCCAGTGGAGGTGATCGTCGGCGACGACCATTCCACGGACGCGACGCCCGAAATCGTGCGCGCCATCGGCGACCCGCGTCTCCGCCTCGTCCCGGTCCCGCCCCTGCCCGACGGCTGGACGGGCAAGAACCACGCCTGCAGCCACATGGTCGGCCAAGCGCGCGGCGAGCGCCTGCTGTTCATCGACGCCGACGTACGCCTGGAGGCCGGGGCCGCCGCCGCCCTGGCGACCGAGGCCCGCCGCACCGGCGCGGCCCTCGTCAGCGGGGTGCCCCGTCAGCGCACGGACACGCTCGGCGAGATGCTGACGGTGCCGATGATCGACTTCACGCTGCTGGGCTACCTGCCGGTGCCGCTCATGCGCCGGCTGCCCGATCCGTCGCTCGGCGCCGCCTGCGGGCAGTTGATCTTGGTCGAACGGGCCGCCTACACCGCCACCGGCGGCCACGGCGCGATCCGCGCCTGCCTGCACGACGGCGTGCGCCTGTCGCGGCTGTTCCGTGCCGCGGGTTACCGGACGGATCTCGTGGCGGCCGCCGCACTGGCGACCTGCCGCATGTACGACGGCTTCGCACAGTCCTGGGCCGGCTTCTCCAAGAATGCCCACGAGGGCATGGCCACGCCCCGCGCCCTCCCGGTCTGGACCGTCCTGCTCGGGTGCGGCCAGTGCCTGCCACCCCTCCTCGTCCTGGCTGGTCTGTTCAGCCTGATGCCAACGGCCGCACTGATCCTAGCCATCGTGGCCTTCGGCCTGTCGCTGGCGACCCGGACCGCCATCACCGCGGCTGTCCGAGCGCCGTGGGCGACCATCCCGCTCCATCCGGCCGCGGTCGCAGTCGCCCTGGCGATCCAGTGGAACGTGCTCCTGCGCCGCGAGCGTGCTGGGGCGGCCACCTGGAAGGGCCGCAGCTATCCGGTGAGCGGCGCCTGACAGGCCAAGGCGGGGCGGGGTCGGTGTCCAGGCTCCGCTGGCCTTTCGTCAGTTCGGCGTGCCGATCACCGCGGGTTTGGCTGACACGGATCGGTCGAGCGCGCCTTCCCCGTGCGCTCCTTCAGCGACACGATCAGCTGCACGTTCGGCACGTCGCCGACCTGCCGGGTCAGGTGCCCGACATGGCCATCCGGACCCTGGGGCGTCGAACCCATGTCGGCGTTGAACTCCACCTCGCCCGGGCCTTGTTCCAACACCGCGCCGTCCGTCGCCTCCACCGACCAACGGCCCGACAGGGTGATCACCCATTGCGGTCCCGGAGCCGTGTGCCACGTGCCGACATAACCGACCGGAAGGACCGCGTACTTGATCGATTTCACAGCGCCCGGGGGAAAGCCGACGTATTGCGGCGCTGCGGGGGCGCATAACTCTTGAAGACGAAATTCTTGAGGTCACAATATTGGACATGACTGTGCCCCGTACCGGCGGCGTACAGAACACCGTACCGCAGGACAGGTGGATTGGTAGCGGCGAGACCGGCAGGACCGGCGGGCGCCGGCTCGATGGTCATCAGCGGCTCTCTCGCCGGCCTGCCGGCCGCCAGGGCACTCGGCTCGCGCACACCCGAAGCCAACAGAACCAAGGCCACACAACCGGTACGTCTGGACAGCCCCATGACGTCAGCACCCCCGCTCGAATGATTCAATAAATCATCCATAATGTTTTACCTGCGCTTTGGCGCAAAAATCAAACCAATGCATTCACATGTCTTGAATTAGCGAAGATAAATATCAAAATCTCGGAACCGAATTTGTGATTTTACTCAATCGTTGGGCATTGAAGCGGATCGATTTTCACGAGGCTTGCCGGATCAGCCAGTGCCGCCGGTGAAGCGATCCTATCCACAGGGGTTCGGCGCTGTGCCCGGCCATGTCGAAGGCGGTGCCTCCGGCGTCGTGCTCGGCGCGTGTCCTTGGGTGCACGCGGGAGAAGGAACGCGCGACACCGTTCAGACCGAGGATGCCGGACCGGTCGCAGGGCGGCCGGTCCGGGTGCGAACCCCGAAATCGGCGGCCCGACGGGGTCGCTCGGACGGTCGCGGTGCGCCGCCCGGCTCGGATCGCAGACCAGCGTTCGGCCTCGTCGATCAGGCGATGTGGGGCGGGCTCTCGGCCAGTCCGCCGGGCTGCGTCTCCGCCTGGATCCAGGCCGCCGTGTCGGCATCCGCGCCGGCGACCGGCAGGTGCAGGATGATCGGCGTGTCGTAGGGATGGCGCGCCTTGAGGGCCGCTGCCAGCGCATCCGCCAGGCCCTCGCGGCTCTTGAGGAGGGCGGCGACCTCCGTGCCGCGCTCCACCGCGCCGTTCCAGCTGTAGACGGACTGCATGCCCGGAAGCACGTTGATGCAGGCGATGAGACGCTCGCGGACCAGCGCCTCGCCGATGTTGAGCGCCGACGCGAGGTCGGGAAAGGTGGTGTAGACGAGGAGCGGACGCTCCATGCTATGCCTCCGGTTGCGCGTGTGCCCGCGGAAGTGAGGCGCATGCGGGCCAGGGACGTCAACCGGGCGGTTCGCTCAGCAGATTGGAGCCGTGACGTGAAGCCAGACCGGACCCCGACGCGCCCGCGTGGCTGCACCTGATCGATGCAACGCTTCAACAAGATCGCCTTCGTGGCGAGCCCGACCGGCTATGCCCGCGAGGCCGCCGCCGCGCTGATGCGGCGCTACGACCACGTCCCGCCCGAGGAAGCGGATGTGGTGGTGGCGCTCGGCGGTGACGGCCTGATGCTGCAGGTGCTGCACCGCTTCATGGACAATCCGAAGCCGATCTACGGGATGAACCGCGGGACGGTCGGCTTCCTGATGAACGAATTCCGTGACGACGACCTCCTGGAGCATCTGGAGGCGGCCCATCGCAGCGTCATCCATCCGCTGGTCATGGACGTGCTCGACACCGAAGGACGCTCCCATCGGGCGCGGGCAATCAACGAGGTTTACCTGCTGCGCCAGACGCACCAGACCGCCAAGCTGAAGATCGCCGTCGACGGCAACGTCCGGCTCGACCTGCTGATCGCCGATGGCGTGCTGGTCGCCACCGCGGCGGGCTCCACCGCCTACAATCTGTCGGTGGGCGGTCCGATCCTGCCCCTCGACGCGAAGCTGCTGGCGCTGACGCCGATCTCGGCCTTCCGTCCGCGGCGCTGGCGCGGTGCGCTCCTGCCCGATTACGCCAGGATCCGCATCGACGTGCTCGACGCACCACACCGCCCGGTGGCGGCCGTCGCCGACCACACC
The DNA here is from genome assembly GCA_050632685.1 of Methylobacterium phyllosphaerae. Lineage (GTDB taxonomy): Bacteria > Pseudomonadota > Alphaproteobacteria > Rhizobiales > Beijerinckiaceae > Methylobacterium > Methylobacterium phyllosphaerae_A. The sequence goes on along the minus strand of JBOEFT010000001.1, from coordinate 1,480,079 downwards.
GAGTTTCGTCGGGTCTGCACCGTTGAGACGTCTCTCGACCGCGCCACCGAACTCGTGCTGCTGCACGATCCCGGCCACAGTCTCGACGAGCGCATCCTGCGGGAGCAATTCGGTTGAGCCTGACGATCCGGGCCGCCGACGCGACCGACCATGCGGCGATCCTCCGCATCATCATGCCGACCATCCGGGCGGGAGAGACCTACGCCCTCGACCCCGACCTGAGCCAGGGCGAAGCCCTGGCCTACTGGACCGGTGCGGACCGCGAGACCTTCGTGGCCGAAGCGGAGGGAACGGTGCGCGGCACCTATTACCTGCGGGCCAATCAGGCGGGCGGGGGCGCCCACGTCGCCAATTGCGGCTTCATGACCGACACAGCCGCCTCGGGCCGCGGGGTCGCCCGGGCCATGTGCACGCACGCCCTCGACCGGGCTCGGGCACGCGGCTTCTCGGCGATGCAGTTCAACTTCGTGGTGAGTTCGAACGTCCGCGCCGTACGGCTCTGGGAGAACTTCGGCTTCGCCGTCGTCGGGCGGCTCCCGGACGCCTTCCGGCACCCGAAGCTCGGCACGGTCGATGCGCTAGTGATGTTCAGGGCGCTGTGAAGCGACCCGATCAGGGCTGCGGCGCCGCGACGAGGTCGCTCTCGCGGATCGCCCGCCTCGCCGGACTGCGTCCGGATCCGGTAGCTCGGCTCCCCGGTCTGGTCCTCCGGCATGAGCCGCAGGATCTCGAAGATCTCGCCCTCCCCCTTGTCGCCGGGGAGGCCGAGCCGGGGTCGGCAGACGCGTTGGCCGATCTTGAACTTGTGGGACATGCCGGCCTCGCGGAACAGGACTCGATGCAGCGGCGGCTCAGCGCCGCTTCTGGGCCTTCGCCTTTCGGGCGAGATAGCGCGCATCGCGCTGGGCCTTCTGCTCGGCCTGCAGGGCCTTGGCGCGCTCCTGGGCCTCCAGCTGCTCGGCGTGCTTGCGCTCGATCTCGGCGAGCCGCTCGGCCTCGGCCATCGCGGCAGCGCGCTCGATCTCGGCCTGGCGCTGGGCGGCGCGTTCGGCGGCACGGGCCTCACGGGCATCCACCACGGCGCGGCGGGCGGATTGGCGGGCCAGGACGGCCGGGTCGTCAGCGGACGGGCGGGCTCGGAACCGGGCCAGCATCTCGGAGCGCGCCTTGGCGGCGGTCTCGAGGCGATCGACGACACCTTGCTTGTTCAGAAAGCTCACAGACACTCCTGGATCGGGCGCGGCGAAGACCGTCGCCCACAGAGGGGAAGGTAGAGATGGGACAGTGGATACGAAGAAGCCGCTCCGAGGGGAGCGGCTTCGCGGAACACGCTTCGGACGGCGATCAGGCCGTCTGGAGCTGACCGGCGGACTGCTTGCCGCTGCGACGATCGGTTTCCAGCTCGTAGGAGACCTTCTGGCCTTCGTTCAGGCTGCGCAGGCCGGCGCGCTCGACGGCCGAGATGTGGACGAACACGTCCTTGCCGCCGTCATCCGGCTGGATGAAGCCGTAGCCCTTGGTCTCGTTGAACCACTTGACGGTTCCGGTGCTCATGGAAGTCCTTGATCTTCGCAGGCATAGTGAGAGATGGCACCAACCCATGCGAGAGGGTGCCGGTATCGACCGATAGCGATAGGAAAGTCAGAACCGCCCTGCGAAGGCGTAACGGTCCAAGATATCCGGACACGTGCCGATGCGGCTGAAATAAACCCCGCTCGGTTTTTGGCAAGCGCAGGGAAATATTTCTGTCGGCAACCGGGCCGGCGATCCGGGAAATTCTGTCCGGAAATTTCGGTTCGGCAGCATCAGAACGGCCGCTTGAACAATGGGATAGCCCCGTACAACGGAACGCCGGCGCACGAGATCTGTGGTCTGGGCTCACGATTTGCCGCAACCGGCGCGCCCGCGACGAACGGAACCGCTCAAGCCGGGACGAGGCGCAGGACGCCCTCGCCGCGCCGGTGGCCGACGGCCGTCACGGCGACCTCGCGGGCACCGCCACCGGCGAGCAGGGCCGCGGCGAGGGCCGCGCCGAAGGGGGCCGCCACTTCGAGCCCGTGCCCGATCACGTCCCCGAGGGCGCGCAGGCGCGCCTCCGGCGCAAGTCGCGCCAGCGCAGCGCGCTCGTCCGCGGTGACCGGCGCGACCCCGGTGGCGCCGGAGAGGACATGATCGGGGGCCGAGAGGCCGGCCTGCCGCCAGAGCGTCTCGAGGCTGCCCGCGACGCTGCCGGGCGCGCGCCGGGTCCGATCGCTGGCCACCGGTTCCAGCCGGGCGAGCGCGCGGGCGCCGCGGGCGGCGGCATGCGCGTCGGATTCGAGCATCAGGAAGGCCGCGCAGCTGCCGAGGATGAAGCCACCGGTATCGCCGCGCGCGAAGACCGGACGGTAGGCGTCGCGGACGAGGTAGCCGCCCATTTCATGGATCACCAGCACGTCCGGCCGCTCGGCGCTGTAGGAGCCGCCGACCAGGATCGCGTCGATCTGGCCCGACGCGATCCGTGCCTGGGCGATCCGCAGGGCGTCGACCCCGGCGGATTCCTCGCCCATGAAGGTGCGTGATGCGCCCGTCACCCCATGCACGATGGCGATGTTGCCGGCGAGCAGGTTCGAGAGCTGGGCCAGGAACAGCGTCGGGCGGAGGTCGTTCTGCAGGCGTTCGTTCAGGTAGGCACCGGGATCCACGGCGTCGCGCAGGCCGGTCAGGATCGCTCCGTCCGCCGCATAGTCACGCTCGCCGCCGCCCGCCGCCACCACGAGGTGCAGCGCCTGCTTGAAAGCGGCATCGTCCTTCACGCCCGCTGCGTCGAGGGCGAGGCCGGCGGCATAGACGCCGAGCCGCTGCCACGCCTCCATCTGACGCTGGTCGCTGCGCTTGGGGATCTGGCCGTCCCAAGCGATCGCCGGGGCGGGATGCACCGGGTAGGGCGCAAAGGTCGCGCTGTCCGTGCGCGGCGCGGCCTCCCCGTCGAGGGCAGCCAAGTGCGCCGCGACACCCTCGCCCGCACAGGAGACGAGGCCGAGGCCGGTGACGACGACGGGGCGGCTCATGGCGACTCAGGGCTCGCGTTCGGGCTGCGCCGGATCGGGAAAGAGGCCGATCGCCCGCGCCCGCGCGCGCATCGGCGTGTCGAGGCCATCCGGGAACGGCATGGTGCGGAAGCGCAGCTCCGCGTCGCACAGCGCCTTGCCGGCGTGGCTGATCGCAGCCCGCGTCACCGCGTAACCCGAGCCGTCGTGCTCCAGGTTCGCCGTGACGAGGAGCTCGGCTCCGGGTCCCACGAAGGATCGGAAGCGGGCCTTGTCGACTCCGGTGAGGAACGGCATCCGGGTGAAGTCGAGATGGGCCAGCACGAGATAGCCGGAGGCCTGCGCCATCGTCTCCGTGAGAAGGACCCCCGGCACCAGGGGATGGCCGGGGAAGTGACCCTCGAACACCGGACTGGCCATCGGCACCCGGGCGAGCGCCTCGATCTCGGCCGGCGGCCCGGTCGAGGAGCCGCACGGAGTCGATCATCTCGAAATATTCGAGGCGCATGACGAGTCCGATCGGCCTCGGTTCAGACCTTGGCGGCCTTCTCGGCCACGAGGCCGTCGATGCGCGCGCAGAGGTTCTTGAGGACGAAATACTCCTCGGCCGGGACCTTGCCCTCGTTGACTTCCTGGGTCCAGCGCTCGAGGGGCAGCTTGATCCCGAAGGCCTTGTCCACCGCGAAGGCGATATCGAGGAAGGCGAGACTGTCGATGCCGAGGTCGTCGATGGCGTGGCTCTCGGGGGTGATCTTGTCCCGGGGGATGTCGGCGGTCTCGGCTATGATGTCGGCCACGCGCTCGAAGGTGGCGCTGCCGTGGGCGGGCTCGTCGGACATGTCTTCTCGCGGGCTGTTCGAATTCCGGGTCGGTGGTGCGGGAGCCCCCTCGCCGCCAGGCGGCCCGGCGCAGACGCCCCGCGCGGCCACCCTAGGCCTACAGAGACCCTGATACGCGGCCCCATCGAATGGCGGCGACCTCTACACGAGGGGGTCAGGGGCGGCAACCGCGGCCGTCCCCGCGGCGTTTCAGCGCCGGTCCCCACGCACGCGATGATGTGTGCGGATGCGCGTACCCCGCCGACGCGCCGGCCCTAGCTTGACGGCGAGAGGACCCCGCGTCCTCAGGAGACCAGACGGATGCCACCGATCACCAAGCCCGCCGCCGCACCGGCGCGAATCGAGACGGCGCCCCCGCCGCCGCAGGAGCGGGCGCGCTCGCAGGGGGCCGCCCGCGTCCTCATGGTCCTGACGCTGTCCGCCCTGGGCCTCTGGATCCTGCACGGCTTCCTGCCGGCTTTGGCCTGGGCGGTCGTGCTCGCCATTGCCCTGTGGCCGCTCTACGCCCGGCTCGAGCATCGCTTCCCGCCGGGCAAGCACAACATCCTCCTGCCCACGCTCATGACGACGGCCGTCGCGCTGATCTTCCTGGCGCCGCTGGCGATCCTCGGCGTCCAGGCCGCCCGCGAGGCCCACGACGTGGCCGAGTTCGTCCGCAACGCCGAGGCGAGCGGCATCCCGGCGCCCGAATTCCTGCAGCACCTGCCTTACGGCGCCGCGCAGGCCACCGCGTGGTGGAACGACAATCTCGGCCACGCGCAGGCGGGCACCGACCTGCTGCACCGGTTCGAGAACAACTCGATCCTGGGTGCCTCGCGCAACGTCGGGCGTGAGGTGGTGCACCGGATCGTGCTGTTCGGCTTCAGCCTGGTGGCCCTGTTCTTCCTGTTCCGCGACTGGCGAACGGTGCGGGACGAGTCGCTCATCGCCTGCCACCGCCTGTTCGGCCCGCGCGGCGAGCGCGTCGCCCGTCAGATGGTCGCCTCCGTGCACGGCACCGTCGACGGGCTCGTGCTGGTCGGCCTCGGCGAGGGCTTCATACTCGGCGTCGTCTACTACTTCGCGGGGGTACCGCATCCTGTGCTGCTCGGCGCGTTCACGGCCGTGGCGGCGATGATCCCGTTCGGGGCGGCCGTGGCCATCGCCATCGCGGCGCTCCTCCTGGTTGCGGCCGGCTCGGCGAAGGCAGCGCTGGTTGTGGCGGCCGCAGGCCTGGTCGTGACCTTCGTGGCCGACCACTTCATCCGGCCGGCGCTGATCGGCGGCACGACGAAGCTGCCCTTCCTGTGGGTGCTTCTCGGCATCCTCGGCGGCGTCGAGACGTTCGGGCTGCTCGGCCTGTTCGTCGGGCCGGCGGTGATGGCCGCCCTGGTCCTGCTGTGGCGGGACTTCACCGAGGGTCAGGACGCGGCGGCTTGAGCCGCCGCTGCCGCGATCAATCGGCCGCGCTCGTTCCGGCCGAGGCCTCGACCCGGCTGCGGTCCTGGCGCCAGTCGGCCGGCTTCTCGAAGGTGCCGGCCCAGATGCCGCGGCGGGTCGCCCAGGCATGGCCTTCCTGGCGGGTATAGGCCGGCGTCACTTGGCGGCTGGCCAGCGCCAACCCCTCACCGACCATCCAGGCGGAGAGATCCTCGCCGTTCACATGGCAGGTTCCGGAGACGCGGCCGGTGACGGCGCCCTCCCGACGCTCGCAGGTGACGAGGCCGCCACCGATCCGCGCGCGCAGCGCCCGTGCGGCCTTGCGGCCGCAGCGATATTCCAGACCCTTGTCGGTCTCGCAGCGCTGCGCCGACTCGGGGGCGTCGATGCCGTAGAGGTGGATGCGCGTGTCCTGCACCTCGATCGTGTCGCCATCGATCACGGTCGCCGGCCCGCTGATCGTCCCGGCCGCCGCGGCAGGGCCGCAGAGGAGAAGCACGGCGAGCATCGATCTGATCATTACGGGGTGTCCGAGCGTGGGCGGGGCGTCTGATAGGCGGTCCGTCGAGGGCGCCCCGGTGCGCCGCCAATGTGGCGGTTTTGCCGGCCGGACGGGCTGGACCGCCCGGCCCCGACCATCGCGCGCGGTGGTTGCGAATGTGTTTTGAATGGCGGGCCAAGCTGCGCAGCGGAACACCGGCTCACGGGTCGTCGTTAAGCCTCGATGAGCCTTCTTAAGACCCTGCTGGCCGGCATGGCCCTGTGCGCGGCGCTCCTCGTCTGGGCCGACTTCGCCATCGGGCCGGAACGACCGGCCGGCCGAGCCGCCACGGGCCTCACCACCGCGGCGATCCTTGCGAGTGACGGGATGACCGCGGACGGAAGGACGGGCGAGGCCGCCCTGGATCGCGCAGCGCTCGGCCGCCTCGCCGGGGCCGTCTCCGACGATGGCAAGGAAGCGGCCGCGGCACCCGCCGGCTGAGGCGTTCTGATCGTCCGCTCGGTGGCCCTGCGCGAAGCGCAGAGCCTCACATGGGTACCCTGTTCGTGGCCGGGACGAGGGCTGGATCGTCCATCCGCGCCGATGCCAGCCGTCTCAACATCAGGTGGAGGCCGATCAGGTTCGATACTTGCCGTTGCGCTTGACGAGGACGCGGGTTCCCACCGGTACGCGCTCGTAGAGGTCGGCAATGTCCTCGTTCAGCATCCGGACGCAGCCGGATGACAGCTGCTCGCCGATGCTCCAGGGCTCGTTGGTGCCGTGGATACGGAACAGGATGTCGCGGTTGCCCTGGTAGAGATAGAGCGCCCGGGCGCCCAGGGGATTGTCGAGGCCGCCCTTGCGGGTCCGCGGCAGATCGGGGTTGAGCGAGACCATGGTGGTCGTCGGGCTCCAGTCGGGCCAGACGCCCTTGCGTCCGACTCGGGCCTCGCCCTTCCACGAAAAGCCCGCCTTGCCGACGCCGACCCCGTACTGCATCGCCGTCCCGTCGGCCTCGACGAGGACGAGCTGGCGCTTGTCGATGTCGACCACGATGGTGCCGGGCTGCTCGGGGCCGGCGTAGCTGACCTGCTGCCGCCGGTATTTCGGATCGAGCCGCTGGGTGTCGACGAGCGGAATGTCGAAGGGCTTGTCGGGCTTGGTGCCGACGTACCAAGCCGAATCGTCGTCTTGCGCGAGCTGAACCGGGCGGGTCTGACAGGCGGCCAGGGGCGCGATGGCCATCACGGCGAGCAGGATCCGCGAGAGAACGGTGCGGTGCATGCGGCTCCAGGCCGAGGGAAACGAGGCGATCATAGGTCCTGTCGTGCGGGATACGGTCGTCCCACCCTGCCTACCGTCTCCCCGCCGGTGACGATGTAGCTTTTCCGCCGCAGCAGTCCGTGCGCGGCCCGCTCCCTCGGCCACGGTTGCGCCCTAATTCTGAATCGGTGCGAGGCTCTATTGCGGCCTCCGCGGAGGTGAACGATGCCCGAGACCGACACTCTTCCCGAGGATGCGACCGTCGTGGCCGATGTGCCGCTCAGTCCGGCAATCCACATCGATCATTGCGTGATCCACGTCAGCGACTGGGCGCGCTCCAACGCCTTCTATCGGGACGTGGTCGGGGCCGAGATCATCGAGCGGGGCTCGGGCTTCGCCTACCGGTTCGGCGGCGTCCAGCTCAACTGCCATGGTCCGGGCGTCGTGGCGGAGCCGGTGGCTGCGAAACCGGTCCAGCCTGGCAACAGCGACCTCTGCTTCCGCTGGTCTGGCGCGATCGAGGCGGCGATCGCCCATCTCGAAGCCGCCGGCATCCCCGTGGAGCTCGGCCCCGTGGAGCGGCACGGCGCCGCGGGTCCCGGCCTGAGCGTGTATTTTAGGGATCCGGACGGGTCCCTGCTGGAGTTCATCACCTACGCGACGGCGTGATCAGCCCCGGCTCTCGGCCAGCGCCTGATTGGTCTGCTCCAGCCGCAGCGCCAGGACGCGCATCAGGGCGATACTGATCTGTGGAAACTGTGCCAGCAGTTCCAAGAACACGCCGCGGTCGATCCGCAGGGCGGTCACAGCGGACTCCGCCGTCACGGTGGCGGACCGGGGCTGCTCCGCCAGGATGCCCATCTCGCCGACGAGGGCATCCTGTCCCAGCAGCGCCAGCCGTACCGGGCCGGCGGCGCCGTCGATGCTGACTTCCGCGGTCCCCGACAGGATCACGTAGGCCGCATCCGCGACGTCACCCCGGGCGAAGAAGCGCTGCCCGGGCTCGAAATGCACCCGCTCGCTGGTGAAGGCCAACAGCTTCAGGCGCGCCGGTTCCACCTCGCGGAACAGCGGGACCTGCTTCAGGGAGGAAACCTCGGTGTCGAGGGTCATTCGGGGGCTCCGCGACGGGTCTCGTGCCCAGGACGGCGGGGCCGGACGGGCGGATATATCCATGCGGTTCGTCAGGCACTTGTCCAGCCCCGCGCCTAAGGCCGGCCGGGGATGCGCTCTCGGCGCCCTCTTGGCTCTCGGTGTGGTCCTCGGGTCGGAGCCCGCTGTCGCTCGCCTGGTCCAGGCCGATCTCGCCCGCGTCGCCATCGCGCCGCCCGCCGGCGCCCGCGCCCCGCTGGACCTGGCCGTCACCGATGCGCGCACGGGCGGGGCCACGACCCTCGGGCAGGCGCTCGGCGGCCGGCCGGCGCTGCTGCTGCCGGTGGATTACACCTGCGGAAACGTGTGCGATCCGATGGTCTCGATGTCGGCGGACGCGCTGGCGTCGACCGGCCTCCCGGCGAAGGACTACGCCTTCGTCCTCGTCGGGATCGACCCGCGCGACGATGCTGCGGCGGCGCGCCGCATGCTGGCGGACACCCTCGGAGAACGGGCTGTGTCGGCAGGCCCCCGGGCGTTGATCGCCTCCGATCGCGCCCTCGCCCGCCTCACGGGCGCCCTCGGTTACACCGCCGTCTTCGATGCCGGCACCGACAGCTTCGCCCATCCGGCGGCCGCAATCCTCCTCGGCGCCGACGGCCGGGTCGCCCGCGTGCTCTCGCCGCTGGCCCTCACGGGGCACGACCTCCGTCTCGCCCTGACCGAGGCCGGCGAGGGTCGGATCGGCGGACTGGCCGACCGCCTCACTCTGCTCTGCTACGGCTACGACGCCGCGCGCGGCGTCTATACGCCGCTCATCCAGCGGATCCTGATGGCGGCCGGGCTCGTGACCGTGCTGGCGATCGCCCTCCTGATCGCCGCCCTGACCCGCCTCGCGCGCAGGCCGGCTCCCTGAGCCAGACCGTGTCTCACCGCTTGGTCGAGAGACCCTCCCTGCCGGGGATGGGTGCCGCACGCTTCAGGCTCGCATTCAGATGCGGCGAGTCGATCGGGTCCTCGCGCGTGGTGGGGGTCGCGGCATCCTCCGGCGCCGGCATCGGCGGCAGCGGCGGCGTATTCGGACGCACCGTCGGCGCGCCATCGGCGGCGTCCTTGACCATGTTGCGGTTCGTCATGCGCCGAAACCCTTCTCTCGTTCTGGACGGCCCCGCCGGCCGGCCCCGGCAAGTCGCCGGGCCTTCCCGGAGGCGCGCCGGATGCTGATGCGGACGTTCACCGCGGTCCAATGTCGACCAACGCCGCAGACGAGGCCCAGGTTGCCGCCAAGCTTAGCTGTCAGAAGCTTGAGCAGGTCTCGGGACAGGAACCTTGGTTATTGCTGAAGGTTGTTGCGGGGTGAAGCGAAGCCTGAGGAGGAACTGATGGCATCCGGAAATTCGACCTCGAAGCGGGGCTTTGCCTCGATGAACCTGGAGCGGCAGCGCGAGATCGCCAGCAAGGGTGGCCGCAGCGTGCCGGCCGAGAAGCGCTCGTTCTCCCAGGACCGTGAACTCGCCTCGTCCGCCGGTCGCAAGGGCGGCCAGTCCACGGGGACCGGCCGCGCCGAGTGAGACGACGGCTGACTTATGTCGCGTAGCGGCGCCGCGTCCCCCGGGACCGGCGCCGTTTTCATGTCGGGCTCGTCCCGAATGACAAAAGGCCCCGCCGGATCGGCGGGGCCTTTTGTCGTAGCGTCTCCAGCGACAGGAGATCAGGAGATGCAGCGGCCGGGGGTCATGCGGCGCGCCTCAGGGCCGACCAGGGAACTGAGCGCCGTTTCGCAGCCTTCGCGCACCAGGCGACGCGGCGGCTGTCGCAGGATCGGCTTGATGTCCAGCCCCTGCGCCTCGCCGGCGACCGGGGCAGTATGGCTCTCGGAGCGCTGAACGCCCGCTACGCGCGTCGGGCTGATCACGAGAGACGCCGGGCGCATACCCGGAAGAGGCGCCTGAATGATCTGCGCCGTGGGAGCCGGCGGTGTCCAACGATCCGCCGTCTCGCGCACGACCGGCTGGACGAGGATGGTGAGAAGCGCGGCGGGAGCACTCACGCCCAGAATGAAACCAGACCGCAGCATTGCCCCGACCTCGTCGCGAGAGCTTGACAGGATGTTCATACAACGCGCCCTGCAAACGCAGGTTCCTAGACTGTTTCGGGCTTATGCAGACTGAGTATTCGATCGCAGCTCGGCCGTTGGTGCGCGGGCACACGCCTGCCATCCACAGCCATACCGTGTAGCAAAAAATCACGGCCTTCGAAAAAGAGCACCCGACGGAACCTCAGGGGCCGGCATCCGTTCTCTCAGCACCCGGCCACCTGGTCCTCCCCGCATTCCCCTTGTGCATCGGCCGGAACCTTCTCGACGGGCTGGAGCCTTCTCCGGCCCGTTTTTTCTGCGCTGATGTCTGGCGGACACCGCCGCCGGCGCGACGGCCGACAACAAAAAACCCCGGCTCGCGCCGGGGTTTTTTGTTGTCGTCAGGATCAGGTCCGACGCGGCGGATCCCGCCGCGTCGGACCCGTCAGGGGCGACCTCAGGCCGACTTGGCTTCCCGGCGCCGGGCCGTCTGCTGGAAGAACAGAGCCTGGCTGATCACCGCCGAGACGTTCGCGGGCTGGAAGGGCTTGGCGATAAGGAAGGCCGGCTCGGGGCGCTCGCCGGTGAGGAAGCGCTCCGGATAGGCGGTGATGAAGATGACCGGCACCTCGAAGGTCTTCAACAGATCGTTCACGGCGTCGAGTCCGGACGAGCCGTCGGCGAGCTGGATGTCCGCCAGGATCAGGCCGGGACGCTTGCCCTCGCCGGCGATCTTGATCGCCTCGGTGCGGGTGCGGGCGACGCCGATGACGTTGTGGCCGAGCCCCTCGACCAGCGCCTCGAGATCCATGGCGATCAGAGGCTCGTCCTCGATGATCAGGATTTCGGTCGCCATGTCGGCGGCGAGTTCACGGCCCGCCTCGTCCACGAGGTCGCGGACCTCGGACACGTCGACACCCAGAATGATCGCGGCGTCTTCCTCGGAGAAGCCTTCGAGGCAGGAGAGCAGGAAGGCCTGCCGCGGCAGCGGCGTGATCTGGCCCAGACGCACCTCCGCCGGGAGATCGTGCTGGACCTGCTCACTGCGGCCATTCACCGAGAGAGAGTTCCAGATCCGCGTGAAGACCCGGAACAGATCGGCCTTGATGTTGGTGCTCCGGCCGAGCGTGTCGGGCTCATTGACAAGGGTCTCCAGGGTGGCGGCGACGTACGCGTCACCCGCCACTTGGCTCCCCGTGAGCGCGCGCGCGTAGCGGCGCAGGTACGGCAGGTGCTGTACCACGAGTTGCGATGTCGACATTCGATCCCCTGTGCCTCGCCGTGTTGCCCGGCCGCGAGCGCCTCGGTCCTGGACCGAGGGCCTGCCGGGGCCGGCTTGTGTCCTGCGCAGCCTACCGCCCAACGCGGAGGCCCGCACTCCGTTCCACCCCCCGGCGGAACCGATCCCGGCGGGCAGGCGTTGCCGCCGCAGCCATGGCGTATGTCGAGCCGCAGCACAATGCGGCCACGCCGACTTCGGCAACAAGGGGCGTGTTGATGACGGATCAGGGCGAGGAGGCAGGGTTCCGCGCGCGCGGCATGCATGCCGCTACCGCGTCCGATCGCCGATCCGACAACCGCCCTGGCAGCGCCGACGACGCAACTTCGGACGTCCGGGACGAGTCCGACCGCGTCCGGTCACGCAGCGGCCTGAGCGATCAGACCCGTAACCGCATCGCTGCTCAGTTGCGTGCGATGTACGACACGGTCACGCAGCAACCGGTGCCCGATCGTTTCGCCGAGCTGATCGCGAAACTCGACAGCAGCGATCGCAAGGCCTGAGCCCAAGCCCGCGCGTTCAATCGCAGATTCCGCAAACCACGAAGCGTAAAATCGCGCGCCTGCAGTAGAGACGGCATGAAAAAGCGCGTCGCGCGGCGCGACGGCTTCTTATAGATCTCGGCGGAATACCGACCCAGGGAGCGGGCCGGCACCCCGCCAGATGTTCAGAGCGTGGGCGAGCGGCCGCGCATCAGGCCGACGACCGCCGAGATCGCGAACAGGACAATCGCCACGAAGAACACCAGCTTGGCAGCTTCCATTGCCGTTCCGGCGATACCGCCGAAGCCCAGCAGCGCGGCCACGAGGGCGACGACGAGAAAAGTTACGGCCCAACCGAGCATTGTTCGTATCCTTCGAAAATACCAACGCGGGCTGGCCGCGTCGTTCTGAACACGAAAACGCCAAGGTTTCGCTCCGGTTCCGCCGCCTTGGCAAAGTCCTGTGCGCAGGAGCCGCGCGCGCCGCCCGCGACAAGGGGTGACGGAACGAGACAGGGGCGCTAGCGTTCGGACTTAGGTCTTCAGGCTCGATCCGGGATTTGCGATGCTGCAATCTGCCAAGAGTGCCGTTCGATCGAAGGCCACCGCGGTGGCGGTGCGCCTCGCCGATGCCGTGGATCGGATCGGCGAAACTCTGCGCGCGGCGGCGCTCGGTCTCGTTCCGGCCCCGGTACCGGTGCCGATCCGCGTGCGCGCCCGGCAGCCCCACCGCCCGAACTGACCGACGCCGGCCCGCGTCCGGGCAGGCTCGGCAACGGAGGCGGCGGGTCACGGCGGCAGCACGCACGACGGCGGTGCCGTCCGTCGATTACGAGGGTGCTGAGGCGCCACTCAGCTTTCCTGGCGCGGGGTTGATGCCCGCGCCGCACGGTGCACACCTGTGATAATCCTGTAAGGCAAGCCGCGCCGATCGGGTTTCCCCGGACGTGACGCGGGCGGAAACAGAGCTTCGGCCGCCCCGGCGATTGCCAGATGCGCGCGAACCCGCCAAGGACACGCCGCATCGGACGCAGGGAAGCGCGATGGCGGATGCCGACGACAATCGTCTCACCTTGGACCCTGTGATGCCGTCGGCGGGGCGGCTCGACGACGTCGCCCCTGATCCGGCGCCGGGTCGCGACGAATGGCGGCCCGTTCACGGCCACCGGCACCTGCACTTACGTGATCGGCCGGGGCCGGGTGGCGATCCTCGATCCAGGCCCCGACGATCCGGCCCATATCGACGCACTGCTCGCCGATCTCGACGGCGAGCGGATCGAGGCCATCGTGGTCACCCATACGCATCGCGACCATTCGCCGGGGGCACGGCTCCTCGCTGCCCGCACGGGCGCGCCGGTGATCGGGTGCGGCCCGCACCGGACGGCGCGTGCCCTGTCGGCGGCCGAGATTCCGATGCTCGACGCCAGCGCCGACCGGGCCTACGCCCCCGACCGGGTGATGGTGGAGGGCGACACGGTGGCCGGTCCGGGCTGGACCCTCGAGGCCGTGGAGACGCCCGGCCACACGATCAACCACCTCGCTTTCGCACTGCCGGAGACGCAGGCGCTGTTCTCGGGCGACCATGTCATGGCGTGGTCCACCACGATCGTAGCCCCACCGGACGGCGCGATGCGTGCCTACATGGCGTCCCTCGACAAGCTGCGCCGGCGCGACGAGACGGTCTACTGGCCCGGCCACGGCGGACCGGTGCGCGAACCGGCCCGATTTCTCCGCGGGCTGGCCGGCCATCGCCGCCAGCGGGAGGCGGCGATCCGTGCGCGGCTGGCGGCCGGAGATGCACGCATCGCCGAGATCGTCGCGGCGATCTACCAAGGGCTCGATCCGCGGCTGCGCGGGGCGGCCGCATTGTCGGTCTTCGCCCACCTGGAGGATCTGGTGGAGGGTGGACGCGCGACCTGCGACGGCCCACCCCGGCTGGACGGGACCTACGCGCCCGCCTGAACGGCGCGTCGCCTCACTTCACCCTCACGGCGAGATTGGCGACGTCGTCGAGATAGGCCCGGATCCGGTCGGCGTTGCTGCCGAAATCGCGGCCGCCGAGCCGCGAGGCTGAGCGGACGTCGATCCGCGCCCCGTCCGCTCGGGGGCGGATGCGCACGGTGACATCGTCCGGCAGGTTGAGGATCAGGCCGCGGGCCACCGCCTCGATCCGGCCGTTCCCGGTGCGGCCACCCGGCCGGATCGCCTCGACGATCTGCCAGTGCCGCTTCAGCGCCGCCTGCCGGGCGAGCTCGAACGCCTCGTCGGCGCCGATGTCGAGGGTCAGCGGCGCGATCTGGGGATAGGCCCCGCGCTGGCGCTCGCGGATGGCCGAGCCGGGATCCGCCGGATAGCGACCGCCCCGGGCCGCGAAGGCAACGCGCGAGCGCGAGAATGCGGGCGGGTTGTCGATGTCGGTGGTGACGTCGGAGAGCGCGGGCAGGCGCAGGCCGCGCAGGCCCAGGAACGCGGGATAGCCCAGGACCACCAGCGCCAGGATCAGCCCGGCGAGGGCGGCGCCGAGCCCGCGGGCGCCCTCGCGCCAGACCCGCACGAAGGCGTAGACCGCCGCCGCCATCGCCAGGAGCGCGATGCCGAGACCCGCCACCAGCGCAACGAGCGCCGCGTCGGTATCGGCACGCGGATCCCGGACGAGGACGAGGGCGATTCCGGTGGCGACGAGGGAGAACACGGCGAGCCGCCGGGCCAGCGGCCCCGCGCGGGTGACGGGTTCCTCGATGAGCAGGCGGCGCATGGGGATCACAGAGACGGTCGGAGCCCGATCTTAAGGCTTGGCCGTGGCCGACGCCATTGCGCCGCCGTCACGGCGCGTACGCGCGGGCTGTGCCGGGCAGGCCGAGCGTGGTGGGCAGCTTGAGGGGATCGGGCAGCATCGCCTCGCCGTAGCGGCCGGCGGGTTCGGTCGTCTCGCCATGGACGGACGTCTGGGCGGTCAGGGCGCTCCACGGGCCGGACACCTCGAACAGCAGGCCGCGGGACGGGTCTGCCGGGGGCCGCAGGACCAATTCGCCCCTGGCGTCGAGCCGCCGCTCGGGCAGCGACACCTGTCCGCGCAGCGTCGCCCCGACGCTCGGACCCAGGAGCCCGGACTCGGCGATCTCACCCACCCCATCGGCGAAGCGCAGCGTGACCACGGCGCGATCGAAGGCGGTCCGGCCGTTGCGGCGCGCGAGGGCGCCGGATGCCACCACACCGTTGCGATGAACGACATCGGCGAGATCCAGGCCCGTGATGGCGCCGTTATCCGCGCCGAGGGTCGCCCGGCCGCCGAGATGCGCCAGAAGGCCGACCGTGTCGCGGGCCTTGGCCTCCAGGGCGAAGTGGCCCTGCACGAGCCCGACCAGCCAGCGCGCCGCGCCGATCTCGCCCAGCAACGCGCCGAGGTCGACGCGGTCGAGACTGCCCTGCGTGCGGAATTCGGTCTCGGCCGGATCCGTCCCGCTCGCCAGGATCGCGCGCCCCTTGACCGTACCGTCCTGGATCCGCGCCCGGTTCACTGCGACTTCCAGGGCGCCGTCCCGCACCAGCACGCTCGCAGCCAGATCCTGCACCCGGACCGCCCCGGCGCGCCCCTCGACGGCCGAGAGGCGCAGGTCGAGGTCGCCCTGGGTGACCGGCGCCAGGGCGATCGGCACGGGAGCGGCATCGACCAAGCGCGCCAGATCCACGGCGAGGGGCGTGAGGTCGAGGGTCTCGGCCGCCAGGGTCGCCTGCACCGCGAGGCGCGGCGCCTGGCCAGACCCGAGCGTCACGGCGCCGGCCCCTTCAAGAACGTTCTGGCCGAGGCCGATGCGCAGGCGCGGCCAGGAGACGGACCGCTCCGCGGTCTCGAACCTTCCGTCAAGGGTGAAGGCCCCGGCGAGGGGCGCCAGCGGTGCCTCCCGGCCGAGCCAAGCCAGGCTTTCCGGCAGCGAGCGGGTCGCGAAGCGCAGCGCTCCGGAGACGGCCGGCACCGCACCGCCCTCGGCCGACAGCCCCATCGTCCCGTCCGCCGAGAGGCTGCCGCCGGGCCACGTGACGTCGGCGGTGAACGGACTGGGGCGGTGCAGGGCGATCTCGGCCGGGCGCAGGTGCGTGAGGGTGATCCGGGTCGGCACGCCCCGCCACATCAGGCTGGCGCGCGCCTCGGCGGTCGCGCTCCAGAGTGGCCATGCGATGTCGAGGTCGATGTCCCGCGCCGCGACGCCGTCGGCGAGGCGCGCGCCGCGCACGACGACCCGGCGCGGCCGCGCCGTCACGCCGGACCGGGCCTGCTCGGCGAGGCGGGCCAGCGGCGCATCCCAGCCGACGGCATCCTCCGACAGGCGCGCGCCCTCCAGGCGCAGGCCGCCCACGGCGGCATGGCCGCCCAGCAGGCTCAGCGGGTCAAGGTCGACGATCAGGCGCCCGTCGTCAGCGAGAACCGGCCCGGTGGATCCGGCAGCGAGGCGGACCTGGCCGAGGGTCAGGCGCGGCCAGGGCAGCAGGGTCAGACTCGCCGGCCCGCGCAGGGTCAGGTCGATCCCGTACCCGCCGAGGGCGCGGTGGGCGAACGCCGTGGCCCGGCCGTCATCGAGCGGCCAGTCGCGCAGGCCGAGACCGGCGACGATCAGGCTCCCGAGAGCGAGGACGAGGATCGGGCGGCGCAGAGACTTCATCCTCCGAGGGGGCGGCGGCGATGGCCGGAGGCCGGCCCCTCGGGCTGTCACAGCCCGGCAGGGTCTGCACGTCGCGGATGCGTTTTAGACCCCTTAGCCGGATTTGTCTGCCGCGACGGTGCCGGGCCACCCCGCGCTCCCCAGCACAGTGCCGGTTACGGATCGCCCGGGACCGCGCCACCGGGCGTGCAGCGCCACTGGATTTCACGCGCGGAATCGGGGAGAGCAGGCGCGAGGACACGCGCTTCCCAAGGTTTCGGCCGGTCGGGTCCGGCGGGAAAAGGACGGTTCGATGAAGAAGGTCTACACGGATGCCGCCGCTGCCCTGGCCGGCCTCCTGCACGATGACATGATGGTGATGTGCGGCGGCTTCGGCCTCTGCGGCATTCCCGACGAACTGATCGAGGCGGTGCGCCTCTCGGGCGTCAAGGGCCTCACGGTCGTCTCGAACAACGCCGGCATCGACGGGGTCGGGCTCGGCAAGCTCCTAGATACCCGCCAGGTCGCCAAGATGATCTCGTCCTACGTGGGCGAGAACAAGGAGTTCGCCCGGCAGTACCTCGGGGGCGAGCTGGAGATCGAGTTCAACCCGCAGGGTACGCTCGCCGAGCGGATCCGCGCCGGCGGCGCCGGGATCCCGGCCTTCTTCACCAAGACCGGCGTCGGCACCAAGGTCGCCGAGGGCAAGGAGGTCCGCGAGTTCGACGGCGAGCACTACGTCATGGAACGCGGCCTGTTCGCCGACCTCGCCCTCGTCCACGCCCACACGGGCGACACCGAGGGAAACCTGCGCTACCGGATGACCGCGCGCAACTTCAACCCGATGATGGCCACGGCCGCCAAGATGACGGTGGCGCAGGTCGAGCACCTCGTGAAGCCGGGCGAGATCGATCCGGACACGATCCACACGCCCGGCATCTTCGTGAAGCGCATCATCGACGTGGGGCAGCGCGACAAGCGCATCGAGCAGCGCACGACGCGCAAGCGCAACGACGCGACCCCGGCCGCGGCGGCCGGCGGCGGCACGCACTGATCGGACGGGAAGGGAGCAAGAAACATGGCCTGGACCCGCGAGCAGATGGCGGCGCGCGCCGCCAAGGAGCTGGAGGACGGCTTCTACGTGAACCTCGGCATCGGTATCCCGACGCTGGTGTCGAACTACATCCCCGAGGGCATGTCGGTGCAGCTCCAGTCGGAGAACGGCATGCTGGGCATGGGTCCCTTCCCCTACGAGGGCGAGGAGGACCCGGACCTGATCAACGCCGGCAAGCAGACGATCACCGCGCTGCCGACGACGAGCTACTTCTCCTCGGCGGATTCCTTCGGGATGATCCGCGGCGGGCACATCAACCTGTCGATCCTCGGCGCCATGCAGGTGGCCGGGAACGGCGACCTCGCCAACTGGATGATCCCCGGCAAGATGGTGAAGGGGATGGGCGGCGCCATGGACCTCGTGGCGGGTGTGAAGCGCGTGGTCGTGGTGATGGAGCACGTCGCCAAGAACAAGGACGGCACCGAGAGCCCGAAGCTGCTCAAGGCCTGCGACCTGCCGCTCACCGGCACGCAGGTGGTCGACCTGGTGATCACCGATCTCGGCGTGTTCGCCATCGACAAGAAGGGCGACGGCGGCATGAAGCTCATCGAGCTCGCCGACGGCGTCACCGAGGACGAGATCCGCAAGAAGACCGAGGCCGATTTCACGGTCGCCCTGAAGACCTGACGTCCCGGGGCTCGGCGGCGGACGTCGCCGGGCCAACCGTGGTGGGACGGCCGGGTCACCGATCGTCTAGCGGTGTCACCGCCCAACGCCTTTCCACATCGACTCAGACGGTTTCCGGTTCAGACGTCTCGCTGCGTCATCACGAGCGCAGCGAAGTGACCCAGGGTAGCGCGATCGTGTAGAGCGTGGCGCTGCTGGATTGCTTCGCTCCGCTCGCAAAGACGGCGAAACCGATCGATGATCCGGAAACGGTATCGGACGCGAAGCCCCCTCTCCCGGCCGGAGAGGGGGCTTCGTCGTTCTCTGCCGGTCTGCTGTGGCCGGTTCCGACCCCGGGGCCCGTCCCCGCAACGACCCGCTCAGCCCGCGTCGCTGGCGCCCGCACCCGCGAGCTGCGGATCCCGGGTCGCCGGGCGCACCGGGCTCTCGGCCTGCGGCTCACCGCCGTGCAGCGCCTGCCGCACGTAGCTGTCGACGCGTTCACCCTGCTGAGGCAGCGCGGCCTCCAGATACGCGATCATCTTCGGCGTCCAGAACGCCTTGATGTGCTTCTGGATACCGGCGACCGCCTCCTCCTCCGGATAGGACCGGAAGAAGGAAGCGATCTGGTTCGCCATGCGGACCAGCTTATCCGCCTGTGTCACGGCACTCATCGGATACTCTTACTCTGCCGCGTCCAGGGTCTGGGCGATCCGGGTGAGGGAGAAGTCCTCCTCGTAGAACTTCGCCTGCCAGTCGGAGGGCCGGTTGGTCCGCCGGACCTGCACCGCCGTCACCTTGTACTCGGGGCAGTTGGTCGCCCAGTCCGAGTAGTCGGTGGTGATGACGTTGGCGCCGGTCTTGGCGTGGTGGAAGGTCGTGTAGACCACGCCCGGCTGCATCCGCTCGGAGACCTTGGCCTTCAGGGCGATGTCGCCGGAGCGGCTCTCCAGGGCGACGAGGTCGCCGTCCACGATGCCGCGCAGCTCCGCGTCGAACGGGTGGATCTCCAGCACGTCCTCCTCGTGCCAGCGCGAGTTCTCGGTGCGCCGGGTCTGCGCGCCGACATTGTACTGGGACAGGATCCGGCCCGTGGTGAGGATCAGCGGGAACTTCGCCCCCGTCCGCTCCTCGGTGGCCACGAACTCGGTGATCATGAACCGGCCCTTGCCGCGGACGAACCGGTCCACGTGCATCATCGGCGTGCCGAGCGGCGCCTTCTCGTTGCAGGGCCACTGCACCGAGCCGAGCTCGTCGAGCTTGGCGTAGGACACGCCGGTGAAGCTCGGGGTGAGCGAGGCGATCTCGTCCATGATCTCGGACGGGTGGCTGTACTCCATCTTGTAGCCCAGCGCGTTGGAGAGCAGCACCGTGCCCTCCCAGTCGCCGTAGCCGCCCATCGGGGCCATGACCTTGCGGACCCGCGAGATGCGGCGCTCGGCGTTGGTGAAGGTCCCGTCCTTCTCCAGGAACGAGGCGCCCGGCAGGAAGACGTGGGCGTACTTGGCGGTCTCGTTCAGGAACAGGTCCTGGATGACGATGCACTCCATCGCCATCAGGCCCGAGGTCACGTGGTGCGTGTCGGGATCCGACTGCGCGATGTCCTCGCCCTGGATGTACATGCCCTTGAACGAGCCCTCGACGGCCTCGTCCAGCATGTTGGTGATGCGCAGGCCCGGCGCGTTGTCGAGCTTGGCGCCCCAGAGGGCCTCGAAGCTCTCGCGGGTGGCATCGTCCGAGACGTGGCGGTAGCCGGTGAGCTCGTGCGGGAACGAGCCCATGTCGCAGGAGCCCTGGACGTTGTTCTGCCCGCGCAGCGGGTTCACGCCGGCGCCGAGCTTGCCGATGTTGCCGGTGGCCATGGCGATGTTGGCCATGCCCATGACCATGGTCGAGCCCTGGCTGTGCTCGGTGACGCCGAGCCCGTAGTAGATGCCGGCCGCGCCGCCCTTGGCGTAGAGCCGGGCCGCGCCGCGGACCTCCGCCGGGTCGAGGCCGGTGAACTGCTGCTGGCTCTCCGGGGAGTGCCGCTCGTCGGCGATGAACCGCGCCCAGGACTCGAACTCGGCGAGGTCGCAGCGCTCGCGGACATAGGCCTCGTCGACCAGCCCCTCGGTGACGATCACGTGCGCCAGCGAGTTGATGAAGGCGACGTTGGAGCCGGGCTTCAGCGGCAGGTGGAAGTCGGCCTTGATGTGGGGCGACTTTACGAGGTCGATCTTGCGCGGGTCCGCGACGATCAGCTTGGCGCCCTCGCGCAGGCGCTTCTTCATCCGCGAGCCGAAGACCGGGTGGCCGTCGGTCGGGTTCGCGCCGATCACCAGGATCACGTCGGACTTCTCGACCGACTTGAAGTCCTGAGTGCCGGCCGAGGTGCCGAGCGTCGACATCAGGCCGTAGCCGGTCGGCGAGTGGCAGACGCGGGCGCAGGTATCGACGTTGTTGTTGCCGAAGGCGGCGCGCACGAGCTTCTGGACGAGGTAGGCCTCCTCGTTGGTGCAGCGCGACGAGGTGATGCCGCCGACCGAATCCTTGCCGTACTTCGCCTGGATCCGCTTGAACTCGCTCGCGGCCCGGTCGATCGCCTCCTCCCAGGAGACCTCGCGCCACGGATCCGTGATCTTCTCGCGGATCATCGGCTTGGTGATGCGGTCCTTGTGGGTGGCGTAGCCGTAGGCGAAGCGGCCCTTGACGCAGCTATGGCCCTCGTTGGCCTTGCCGCCCTTGTACGGGACCATGCGGACGACGCGCTCGCCCTGCATCTCGGCCTTGAACGAGCAGCCGACGCCGCAATACGCGCAGGTCGTCACCTCCGCGTGCTCGGGCTGGCCGTACGCGTGGATCGATTTCTCTTGCAACGTGGCCGTGGGACACGCCTGAACGCAGGCTCCACACGAGACACACTCAGATTCGAAAAAATTGGTCGGGCCGGCCGCCACGCGGCTGTCGAAGCCGCGGCCCGCGATGGTCAGCGCGAAGGTGCCCTGCACTTCCTCACAGGCGCGGACGCAGCGGTTGCAGACGATGCACTTCGACGGGTCGTAGGTGAAGTACGGGTTCGACTCGTCCTTCGGCAGGTACTTTTCCGAGCTCGGCCGAACGTGGTTGTCGCCCTCGTAGCCGTAGCGGACGTCGCGCAGGCCGACGACGCCGGCCTGGGTCTGCAGCTCGCAGTCGCCGTTCGCCGCGCAGGTCAGGCAGTCGAGCGGGTGATCGGAGATATAGAGCTCCATCACGCCCTTGCGGAGCTTGGCGAGCTTCTCGTTCTGCGTGTGCACCACCATGCCGTTCTCGGCCGGGGTCGTGCAGGAGGCCGGGGTGCCGCGCCGGCCCTCGATCTCCACGAGGCAGAGGCGGCAGGAGCCGAACGGCTCCAGCGAGTCGGTGGCGCAGAGCTTCGGGATCTGCGTGCCGGCGTGCATCGCCGCCGCCATCACCGAGGTGCCGGCCGGCACCGTCACCGACATGCCGTCGATCGTCAGCGTCACCGTCTGCTCGCTGACGCGGATCGGCGTGCCGTAGTCGATCTCCTTGATCAGGCCCATCGACGTCTCCTCACTCGGCCGCGGCCGGCAGATCGCCGGCGCGCCTGGAAATCCTCGGGGAAGTGCGTGATCGCGCTCATGACGGGCATCGGCGTGAGCCCGCCCATGGCGCAGAGCGACCCGTCGGTCATGACCTCGCAGAGATCCTCGACCAGCTTCAGGTTCGCGTCCGGCCGGATGCCGGCGATCACCTTGTCCATGGTCTCGACCCCGCGCGTCGCGCCGATGCGGCAGGGTGTGCACTTGCCGCACGACTCGGTGGCGCAGAACTCGAAGGCGAAGCGGGCCTGGGCGGCCATGTCGACGGTGTCGTCGAACACCACGATACCGCCGTGGCCGACGAGGCCCTTCTTGGCCGCCATCGCCTCGTAATCGAGGGGCGTGTCGAGGAGATGGTCGGGGAAGTAGGCCCCGAGGGGTCCGCCGACCTGCACGGCCCGGACCGGCCGCCCGGAGCGGGTGCCGCCGCCGAACTCCTCGATCACCTGCCGGAGGGTGATGCCGAAGGCCATCTCGATCAGGCCGCCGTGCTTGACGTTGCCGGCGAGCTGGATCGGCAGGGTGCCGAGCGAGCGGCCCATGCCGTAATCGGCGTAGGCCCTGGCGCCGTTCTCTAGGATCCACGGCACGGCCGTGAAGGTCATGACGTTGTTGACCAGCGTCGGCTTGCCCAGGAAGCCCTTGAGCGCCGGGATCGGCGGCTTCGCCCGCACGATGCCGCGCTTGCCCTCGAGGCTCTCCAGCAGCGAGGTCTCCTCGCCGCAGATGTAGGCGCCGGCGCCGAGGCGTACTTCCAGGTGGAAGGTCTTGCCCGAGCCCAGGATGTTCTCGCCCAGCACGCCGGCCGTCACGCCGTTGGCGATCGCCTCCTTGAGGGTGGCGAAGGCCTGCGGGTACTCGGAGCGCAGGTAGATGTATCCGCGGGTGGCGCCGGTCGCGACGGCCGCGATGGTCATGCCCTCGATGAGGTTGAAGGGGTCGCCCTCCATCATCATCCGGTCGGCGAAGGTGCCGGAATCACCCTCGTCGGCGTTGCAGACCACGTATTTCTGGTCCGCCTTGGCGAGCATCACCGTGTTCCACTTGATGCCGGCCGGGAAGCCGGCGCCACCCCGGCCGCGCAGGCCGGAATCGCGCACCGCCGCGACGACGCCCTCGGCATCGAGCTTCAGGGCGGCCTCAAGACCGCGATAGCCGCCATGCGCCCGGTAGTCGTCGACGGAGACCGGGTCGACCACGCCGCAGCGGTGGAAGGTCAGGCGCTGCTGCCGGGCGAGGTAGGGGATCGTCTCCGGGTCACCGAGGCGCAGGGCGTGGTCGCCGCCCGTGGTGAGGCCGGCATCCAGCAGGGCATCGACATCCTTGACCGTCACCGGCCCGTAGGCGACGCGCCCCTCGGGCGTGCCGACCTCGACCATCGGCTCCAGCCAGAACAGGCCGCGGGAGCCGGTCCGGACGATGGTGACGTCGAGGCCGCGGCGCTCGGCGCCCGCGAACAGCGCGCGGGCGACCTTGTTGGCGCCGAGGCCGAGGGCGACGGCGTCGCGCGGAACGTAGAGCGTGACGCTCACTGGCGCACCTCCGTCAGGGCAGCTTCGAGGGCGTCGGCGGTGAGGTGCGCGACGGGCTCACCGTCGACCAGCGCGGCGGGGCCGTTGGCGCAAAGGCCGAGGCAGTAGACCGGCTCGACCGTGGCGCTGCCGTCGGCGGTGGTCTCGTGCCAGCCGCAGCCGAGACGGCCGAGGATCTCCCGGTGGAGCTTGTCCGAACCCATCGCCTGGCAGGCCTCGGCCCGGCACAGCTTCACCTCGTGGCGGCCCGCCGGATGCGCGCGGAAGTCGTGATAGAACGTGATGCAGCCGTGAACCTCGGCGCGCGACAGGTTCAGCGCGTCCGCGATCAGCGGCACGGCGCCCTGATCCACATAGCCGAACGTCTCCTGCAGCGCGTGCAGGATCGGCAGCGTGGCCCCTTCGAGATGGGTGTGCTCGGCGATGATCCCGGATGCGCGGTCCGCGCTCCAGGGCTCGTGACGCGCCATGGTTTCCAGCCCAGTCTGTTCCTGTTCTAAGGCGAAGAGGAACAGAAATGCCGATAGGCATCAATCGCGCAGTCCGGTCGCTCGACAAAGGACGTTTGTCGAACTGTAACGCGCCGTCTGGCGAGGTGGGCAAGAACCGTTAACCGGTTGTCGAGACTTGCTTTCTGCGACGCGACGGGGAGCGTGGTTGGTCTTGCGTGCAGTGCAACATGTCTTTGCTGCCCTGCAAGAAATTGCATCCCCCGGGCGTCCAGCGCCTCCGCCCGCGAGTCAGCCGACGGTCTTCGCGAGTGGAGCGAAGCAAACCAGCAGCGCCACGCTTGTCGAAGTCGCGATTCCTGGATTGCTTCGCTTCGCTCGCAAAGGCGGACGCGGAGAGTCAGAACTCCATCTCGAGTTCTTCGATCTCGTCCGGCTCGTCCGCGGCGGCTTCCGCCCACTCGATCATCAGCGGCCAGTGCAGGATCGTATCGCGGTAGGCGGCGGCCCGGGGCGGCAGCGCGACGTCGTAGGTGCGGAAGCGGGTGCACACCGGGGCGTACATGGCATCCGCCAGGCAGGGGCGGTCGCCGAACAGGAACGGCCCCTCGTAACGGTCGAGGCAATCGTCGAAGATCGTGACGATGCGCTCGATGTCGGCCTTCGCGCCGTTGAAGACCCGGAAGGCGGGATGGAAGGCCCGCAGGTTCATCGGCAGGGCCGAGCGCAGGTTGACGAAACCGGAATGCATCTCGCCGGAGATGGAGCGGCAATGGGCGCGCTCCGCCACGTTGCCTGGCAGGAACCCGGCCTGCGGGAACGTCTCCGCGAGGTATTCGGCGATGGCGAGGGTGTCCCAGACGACCACGTCGCCGTGGCGCAGGCGCGGCACGAGGAAGGAGGGCGACAGATGCAGCAACTCCGCCCGGCTTCCGGCATCCGCACCGGACAGGACCTCGGTCTCGAAGTCGAGACCCGCCATCCGGCAGATCAGCCAGCCCCGCAGGGACCATGAGGAGTAGTTGCGGCTCGAGATGGTGAGCGTTGCAGCCGTCATCGTCCTGCCCCCGGCGCGTGACCCGTCCTGCGGTCTGCGGCGCCTGATCCAAGGCCTGATCCAAGACTCGTGCCGCGTGGCGCCGGCGAATCACGATTCCGCCGAATTCTACTCCCGCCGCAGGAGCGCCGCGACCTCCGCCTCCTCGGCGGCCGACAGGTTTCGGACCGGAGCTGCCGGCCTGCGGCGCGCAAGGCGCCAGATGCCGAGCCCGCCGAGCAGAATCGCGAGGACCGGGGTCAGCCACAGGAGCAGGGTGTGCAGGGCGAAGACCGGGCGCAGCAGCACGAACTCGCCGTAACGGGCCACGACATAGTCGAGCACCGCCTTGTCGCTGTCGCCCCTCTCCAGGCGCTCGCGCACGATCAGGCGCAGATCCTTGGCGAGCGGCGCGTCGGAATCGTCGATCGACTGGTTCTGGCAGACGAGGCAGCGCAGTTCCGCCGAGATCTCCCGGGCGCGGTGCTCCAGGGCCGGGTTCTTCAGGACTTCGTCGGGCTGGACGGCGTGGGCCGGGGCGACGAGGAGGAGTGCGGCGGCGAGCGCGAAGCCGAGCCGACCGGCACGCGCGCGCACGCCCGCCTTCGCGGTGGCCGTCATCACCGCTCTCATTCCGCCGGCACCGCGGCCGGGAGGGGCCGCGCCTTCGCCTTGGCGGGGGCGCCGACGCGCATCCGGCGATCGGTGAGCGAGAGGCCGCCGCCCAGCGCCATCACCACGGCCCCGAGCCAGATCAGGAGCACCAGGGGCTTGTAGTAGAGGCGCAGGCCGACGCCGCCGTCCTGGCCCATCTCGCCGAGGCTGGCATAGACTTGGCTGAAGCCGATGGTCAGCAGACCCGACTCGGTCACCGCCATCTTGCGGCTCGGGTAGAAGCGTTTGCCGGTCTCCACATGGCCGACCTCGTCGCCGGAGCGGGTCCGGATCGTCAGGGAGGCCGCGGCCTCCTCGTAGTTCGGCCCCTGGCGGGGGCCGACGCGGTCCAGGGTCGCCACGTAGGGTCCCGTCGCCAGGGTCTGGCCGGGCTTGAGGGTCGCGAGCCCCTCGGTGGCCCAGCCCTGGGCGGCGATGCCCAGCACCACGACGCCGACGCCGGCATGGGCGAAGGCGGTCCCCCAGGCCGAGCGCGGCAGGCCGACGGCGCGCCGCCCGATCTGACCGAGCGAGCGCGCCCGGCTCGCCCCGTAGCCCCGGGCACGGGTGACGATCTCGAGGGCGGAGCCGATCAGCAGGTAGGCGCCGAGGCCGATCCCCACCGGCGCCATGACCGGGCCGCCCCAGGTCAGCGCCAGGACTGCGAAGCCGATGACCAGGGCGACCGCCAGCGCGGCGAAGAGGCGCTGCGCGGCGGCGAGCACGTCGCCGCGCTTCCAGGCCAGCGCCTGGCCGAGGGGCACGATCAGCAGGAGCGGGATCGCCAGCGGCACGAAGGTCGAGTTGAAGAAGGGCGGACCGACCGTGATCTTCTCGCCCGTCAGCATCTCCAGGAGCAGCGGGTAGAGGGTGCCCACCAGCACGGTGGCGCAGCCGGCTACGAGGAAGAGATTGTTGAGGACGAGGGAGCCCTCGCGGGAGATCGGGGCGAACAGCCCCCTGCCGCAGCAGCGGCGCCCGCCACGCGAACAGCGTCAGCGAGCCGCCGATGAACAGGATCAGGATCCCCAGGATGAACACGCCGCGGGTCGGGTCGGTGGCGAAGGAATGCACCGAGGTGATCACGCCCGAGCGGACCAGGAAGGTGCCGATCAGCGACAGCGAGAAGGTCAGGATCGCGAGCAGGACCGTCCAGACCTTCAGGGCGTCGCGCTTCTCCATGACCACGGTGGAGTGCAGAAGCGCCGTCCCGGCGATCCACGGCATCAGGGAGGCGTTCTCGACGGGATCCCAGAACCACCAGCCGCCCCAGCCGAGTTCGTAATAGGCCCAGTAGGAGCCCATCGCGATCCCGAGGGTCAGGAAGCACCACGCGGTGAGCGTCCAGGGCCGCACCGCCCGCGCCCAGACGGCGTCGATCCGGCCGTCGATCAGTGCGGCGACCGCGAAGGCGAAGCTGATCGAGAAGCCGACATAGCCGAGGTAGAGGAGCGGCGGGTGGATCGCCAGCCCAGGATCCTGCAGCAGCGGGTTGAGGTCGTTGCCCTCCAGGGGCGCCGGGATCACGCGGGTGAACGGGTTCGAGGTCGTGATGATGAACAGCACGAACACGAAGGTGATCAGCCCCTGCACGCCCAGCGTGCTGGCGCGCAGCCGCGGCGGCACCGAGTTCTTCGCCGCCGCGACGCAGGCGCCGAACAGGGTGAGGATCAGGACCCAGAGGAGCATCGAGCCCTCGTGGTTCCCCCAGACGCCGGAGATCTTGTAGATCAGCGGCTTCTGCGTGTGCGAGTTCTCGACGACGTTCTGGACCGAGAAATCGGACGTGACATGCGCCCAGGTCAGCGCCGCGAACGCGAACAGCACGCAGGCGAAGGCGCCGAGCGCCGCCTGCGAGGCGGTCTGGCGGAGCGCCGGGTCGCCCGAGCGCGCGGCCCAGATCGGCATCACCACCTGGACGAGGGAGATCGCGAGCGCGAGCGCGAGCGCGAAGTGACCGGTCTCGACGATCATGCGGATCCCCTCACCGCTCGCTGCGCTGGCCGAGGGTCTGGTCGGCCGCCGCGGTGGCGGGCTTCTGCGCGGGCGCGCCCTTCTTCGGACCGCCCTCCTGCCAGCGCCCCTGCGCCTTCAGGGCGTCGGCGACCTCGCGGGGCATGTACGATTCGTCGTGCTTGGCCAGCACCGTGTCGGCGCGGAACTGTCCGCCCGGCTCCAGCACGCCCTCGGCGACCACGCCCTGCCCTTCCCGGAACAGGTCCGGAAGCATCCCCTTGTAGTGGACCGCGACGGTCTCGTTCGTGTCGGTGACGGCGAAGTCGACCGTCTGGTCGGGGCCGCGCTTGAGCGAGCCGTCCTTCACCAGGCCGCCGAGGCGCAGGCGCGTGCCCGGGGCGATGGCCTGCTTGGCGATGTCGGTGGGCGAGCGGAAGAACACGATCGAGCCGCTCATGGCGTAGAGCATCAGCCCCACGGCGAGGGCCAGCACGCTGCCGCAGGCGGCGATCAGGATCAGGCGGCGTTTCTTACGCGTCACGATACTTCCACCCCGCGGTCCGGCGCGCGGAGACCCGCAACGACAGGAACCGTTCTCATTCTAGTCTTGAGGGTGTCGGCTCCGGGCGCCCGCGGGTCAAGGGCGGCCGTCGGGACCGATTGTCGTACGGGCCGTTTCGCGGCAGCGGCCTCGCGATTTCGTGGTGTCAGGGGGTCGGCTGTTCAGGGGGTCGGCTTTTCAGGGGTTGGGCTTGGCCGGGAGGTCGAGTTCCCGGGCGAGGCCGTCGAGCCGCGCCACCGCCTCGGCGTTGGCGGCCAGCGCCATCCGGGCGCGATCGAGAGCCTTCACCGCCTGATCGCGCTCGCCCAGCGCGCTGTAGGAGCGCACGAGGCGCATCCATTCGTCCGGGGTGCCGCCGCGGGCGCCGAGGCGCCGGTCGAGCCCCTCGACCATGCCGCGAATCGCCGCCTGCTGCTCCGCCTGCGGCATGGCGCGCACGGCCGCCATCGCGGACTCCTTCTCGGCCTGGGCGGTCGGCCCCGCCTCGCCTGATTCGGCCGGCGCGGCCGCCTCGCCGTCGGCGCCGAGGCCCACGGCCCGGGCGCCCTGCTCCACCTGGGCGAGCCCCTGCGGATCGTTCGCGAGGGCGGCGCGGGCGCGGGTCAGGGCGGCCGCCGCCTGATCGCGCTCGCCCAGCACCGCGCGGGACCGGACGAGCCGCAGCCACTCGTCGGGTGTCCCGCCGCCGGCCTTGAGCCGGGCGTCGAGCCCGTCGACCATGCCGCGGATCGCGGCCTGCTGCTCCGCGGGCATTTTCGGCCCGGCCTGGGGCGTCGCGGGCGGCGGCGGCTCGCCCTTGAGGCGCGCCAGCGTCTGCCGGACCACGCCGAGCCACGGGGCGTTCGGCGGGCTCGCGGCCTCGAGTTCGGTGAGCTGGCGGATCGCCTCGCCGGTGTCGCCGGCCTGCTCGGCCGCCCGCGCGAGGTAGAAGCGGGGCTTCGGCGCGTTGGGCTCCTTCGCCTGCGCCTTCTCGAACAGCGCCTTGGCCTCGGGCGAGACGGTGCCGTCGGCCGCCGCCGTCAGGGCCTCCCCCTGATCGGCGAGGGTGTCGGCACTCTCGCCCTTCAGGCGCGCGATGTTGGCGTAGGCGCGGGCGGCATCGTCGAAGCGGCCGGTGCGCATGTAGACCGGGGCGAGGACCGCCCAGCCGCGGACATCGTTGGGGTCGCGGGCGAGCCGTGCCTCGATCTGCCCGACCGCCTTCATCAGCTCGTCGGCGCCGCCACGGGCGGCCTGCCGGTCGGCCTCGGTCTGCGCGGGCAATTCGGGCGAGCCGTAGAGGCCGTAGGCGATCAGCGCCACGAGGGGGATGGTCGAAAGTGCGAAGGCTGAGGCGGCCCGGCGCCGGCGGAGGCGCGGCTCGGCCGGGCGCGCGGCCTCCGCGAGGCCGTCGTCCTCGGCCTCGCGCTGCGCCTCGCGGCTCGCGCGGAGCAGCCGGCGGGCGGCCTCCGCCTTGGCGGTCTCGGCCTCGTCCCGGGCGATCAGGCCGCGGCCTAGGTCGCGGTCGATCTCGGCGATCTGATCCTCGTAGAAGGCGGTCTCGGTGGCGAGCCCGGTCCCGCCGGCCTCGCCGGTGGGCACGGCGGCGCGCCGCGACATCGGCCAGAGCAGGCCGAGGACGGCCGCCGCGGTCATGGCCGCCAGGATGAACCAGATCGCCGTCATGAACCTTATCGCCCACGAGCCGGAACGGCCCGCCCCTCCCCACGCCCTGTGGAGCCGGCAGCGTGAGGCCACGACGTCTCCCGACGGCGGCACGGTGTCACGCAAGTCTCCCGTGAAGACAAGGGGCAGGCCCCGGGCCATGTGGCCGCGTCCCACCCCGGGGATCGGCCGGCGGGGCGAGCGGCCTCAGTGCGTCGCCGTCCCCACGGGCGCGTCGCCCGGCACTTCCAGCACCGCCCGCAGGCCGCCGAGCGTCGCCTGCTCGAGGGTGAAGCGGCCCCGGTACAGGGCGGCGAGATCGGCCACGATCGAGAGGCCCAGGCCGGAGCCGGGCTTCGATTCGTCGAGCCGCCGCCCGCGGCCGAGCACCGCCTGGCGGGCCTCCGGGGGCAGACCGGGACCGTCGTCCTCGATGGCGACGACGAGGTGGGGATAATCGTGCTGGTCCACGGCCTCGGCCCGGATCGCCACCCGGCCGTGCGCCCATTTCGAGGCGTTGTCGACGAGGTTGCCGACCATCTCCTCGAAATCCTGGCGTTCGCCGCGGAAGCGCAGACCCGGCGGGACGTGGACATCGTAGGCGATGTCCTTGTCCCGGTAGATCTTTCCGAACGTCCGCACGAGGCCGGCCAGCGCCGGCTCGACCTCCGTCGAGGTCCCCAGGGTGCCGGCGAGCGCCGCGGCGCGCGCCCGGTCGAGGTGGTAGTTCACCTGATCGCGCATCACGGCGGCCTGCTCGCGGATCTTCTGCGCCAGTTCCTCCGGCGCGTCCGAGGCGCCGACCTCGTTGACGATGATCGAGAGCGGCGTCTTCAGGGCATGGGCGAGGTTGCCGACCTGCGTGCGGGCGCGCTCCAGGATCTCGCGATTGGTCTCGATCAGCAGGTTCACTTCGCCGGTGAGCGGGGCGATGTCCCGGGGATAGGT
Source organism: Methylobacterium phyllosphaerae (assembly GCA_050632685.1). GTDB lineage: Bacteria > Pseudomonadota > Alphaproteobacteria > Rhizobiales > Beijerinckiaceae > Methylobacterium > Methylobacterium phyllosphaerae_A. The sequence goes on along the minus strand of JBOEFT010000001.1, from coordinate 1,449,397 downwards.
GCCGGTGATGCGGTCGGCCTCGCCCCGGCGGACGGCGCCGAGCGCGGCCCGCATCTTCTTGAGCGGCGCGAGGCCGAACCGGATCTGCAGCAGGGTGGTGATCGCCAGCGAGAGGCCGAGCAGGCCGAAGGTGATAGTCAGCGAGTTGCGGAACCGGTCGACGTCGTTGACGATCTCGTCGGCCGGGCCGGCGACGCGGACCGTGTAGCGGCCCTCCTCGCCGAGATCGACGTCGCGCTCCATGATCCGCAGTAGGCGCCCGTCCTGCCCCTTGCCGTAGCCCTGCCGGATCTGTCCGACGCCAGCCTTGCCCTCCGAAACCGTGGCGGGCGGAAGCGGCACGCCGACCAGCGAGCGGGAGGTGCGCACGTCCCGCGGCTTCGCATCCGGCTTGCCGACCTGCCAGTACCAGCCCGACAGGGGCAGGTCGAAGCGGGGATCGCCCAGCGAGAAGGTCCGGCTCTCGGGGTCGTTCGGCGAGACCAGATCGGTGGCGAGGTTGTTGGCGAAGACCAGCAGTCGGCTGTCGAAGGAGCGCTCGGTGTTCTCGCGGTAGAGGGTCGTGAGGATCCAGGCCGCGATCAGCAGGATCGCGGAACTCGCGAGGAACGCCGACACGGCGAGCCGCACCGCGATGGAGCGGCGGCGCAGGGAGAAGAGGCCGATGAGGTCGATCATAGGTGCGTCGGTCGCTCAGACGGGCGGCGCCGCATCGTAGAACACCGCGCCGCGCATCAGCGGGCGCGCCGTGCGGAAGAACGCGCCGCGCGCGGCCCGCCAGCCGTCGCCCTCGCGCACCACGGCGGCGTCGGCGGTGAGGATTCCCGACGGCATGCCGACCCGCAGGGCCGCGCCGGTGGGGCGCGCGGCCTCGTGGACGAGGCTGCCGTCGAGCCGGGCGGCGACCGCGAGGCACAGGGTGGCGGTGAGCGGCAGCGCCTGGTGCGGCACGCCGTTGGAGATCACCCGGGCGATCAGGTCGATGTCGGCGGCGCGGACCGTGGCGCCGGAGAGGCTGCCGGCATCCCGCGGCGGCGCGACGAGGCCGACGAAGGGCACGTGGACGATGCCCGCCGCCGCCGCGAGGTCGGGCGCGATGCCCATCGCCACGGACCCGGCCCGGCGGATCTGCGCCAGGCGGTCGAGGAGGCCGGGCACCGCCTCCAAGGCGGCGGGCAGTTCCGTGCCGGCGAGCCCGAGATCGGCGGCGCGGACGAACACGCAGGCATTGGCGGCGTCGACCAGCGAGGCCTCGATCGGGCCGAGGCCCGGCACGTCGAGAATCTGGCGGACGGCGCCGGTGGGCAGGAGCCGGCCCGTCGTGGCACCGCCGGGATCCAGGAAGTCGAGCTGGATCGGCGCGCCCGTGCCGGCGACGCCGGGGATCGCGAGGTCGCCGCGATAGACGCTGCGGCCGCCCTCCACGGCGAAGCTGGCCGCGATCAGCTTGCGCGTGTTGGTGTTGAAGATCCGCAGGGACACCGGGCCGTCCGGGACGGCGATGAGCCCCTCGTCGACCGCGAACGGGCCGACCGCCGCGAGCATGTTGCCGCAATTGCCCGACAGGTCGATGCGGCCGTCGCGGACCACCACCTGCACGAAGGTGTACTCGAGATCGGCGTCCGGCCGCGCGGAGCGCTCCACCACGCAGATCTTCGAGACCGACGACACGCCCCCGCCCATGCCGTTGAGCTGCCGCCCGAACGGGTCCGGGCTGTCCATGGCGGAGAGGAAGACCGGCTCCCAGGCGGCGAGGTCCCCCGGCACGTCCCGGCGGTGCAGCATCAGCGCCTTGCTGGTGCCGCCGCGCATGAACACGGCGGGCAGCGTGCCGGGACGGGCGGGCACGCTCACATCCGCGCCGGCGGCTGGTTCGGGTCCACCAGGTAGCCGAGGCCGCGCACGGTCTGGATCAGGTCCACGGCGAGCTTCTTGCGCAGGCGACCGACGAACACCTCGATCGTGTTCGAGTCGCGGTCGAAATCCTGGTCGTAGAGGTGCTCGGTGAGTTCGGCCCGGGACACGACCCGGCCGGTATGGTGCATCAGGTAGGAGAGCAGCCGGTACTCGTGGCTCGTCAGCTTCACCTGGGCGCCGTCGACGAAGACCTTGCCGGAGCGCGTGTCGAGGGTGACGGGTCCGCAGGCGATCTGGCTGGTGGCGTGGCCGGCGGCCCGGCGCAGGAGCGCGCGGACCCGGGCCATCAGTTCCTCCATGTGGAAGGGCTTGGTGACGTAGTCGTCGGCCCCGGCGTCGAAGCCGTCGACCTTGTCGGACCAGCGGTCGCGGGCGGTGAGGATGATCACCGGCGTCTTCACGCCGGCCCGGCGCCACTTCTGCAGGACCGTGACGCCGTCGGCCTTGGGCAGGCCCATGTCGAGGATGATGGCGTCGTAGGGCTCGCTCTCGCCGAGATAGCCGCCCTCCTCGCCGTCATAGGCCTTGTCGGCGACGTAGCCGGCCTCCTCCAGCGCGGCCACGACTTGCCGGTTGATGTCCTTGTCATCTTCCACGACCAGCAGACGCACGGCTCACTCCCCTCCGAAACGGTCTCGGCGCCCGCTCAATACTGTCCCGCGACGGTGCCGGTGCGCGCATCGACGATGACGTGCACGAAGTGACCGTCCCGACGCAAGGCGGTGAGCATGTACACGAGCGTGTCCTCGTAACGGCAGAGGCTCGCCCTCTGGATCTCCGCACGGGGGATCACCGTGCGGGCCGCGCGGATCGCCGCCACCGGCGGGATCACGCGGCGTTCGCCGACCTCCTCGCGCATGTCGGCGGGGGACAGGCAGTTCTCGATCCGCAGGGGCGCCGGGCTGGAGACGGTGCCCGTCTGGGGGCCGGCCCGTCATCCGCCATGGTGCCGAGGCCGCCCGCGGCGAGGGCCGCGGCGGTCAGGCTGATGGCAACAAGGGCGATGGCGTAGCGCATTGGCGGGAGGTGTGCGCCGAGGGCACTGAATGCGTCCTGAATACGGGGCCGTGGGCCGCGCGGTCGGGGCGCCGGAGGCCGGCCGGCAAATCCTGGTGTGATCGACTTCGAGGCGGGCGGCATCGTGCCGGCATTACGGCTGAGGGGCCGGCCGGTTCCGACGACCGGCCGGGTTCGCACCGGCAATGCGCGTCGGCTCGCCGCCCCGGCGCAATCGCGGACCCGCCGCCTGTGCGGCCAGCACGGCGCCGGCCGCCCCGGGGAGGCGGATCCCATGGCCGAGCTGCGACCCTTCGTGGAGCGCCACCGTCACCGCGGCGGCTCCGGCCAGGGCCAGCCACGCGCGGTCGAGGAACCGGTCCCAGCGCAGGTGCATCTCACCCTCCCACCACGAGGTTCCAGGCGGCCCGCAGGGCCGGGATATGCCCGGCGAGCCACGCGATCTGGTCCGAGAACCAGTGCGCGGCCGCCGCCGCGGCGACGAAGGCGAACACCGTCGCGTGCTTGAGGCGGCGCAGGTAGCGCCGCAGGGCGCGGCGCTCGACGTGCTCGTCGACCAGCTCGTCGAGGGCGGCGAGGCGCGGCTCGGTCTGGCGCGCGAACCACGCGTGCCAGTACGGCGGGAAGCGGATGCTCCGCGGCCGCCCGCCGAGGGCGACGCCCGCTCCGGCCTCCGAGTCGGGCGGCGTGGCCGCCCGGCCCGGCGGCCTGCGGGGGGTGCGGGTGACGGTCATGGCCTTCCCTCCCTGTCGCACGCGCCCCCCGGCCGCCCGTCGCGGCTTCGCCCGGCCTCAGCCCCGGGGCGCGGCGCCCGCGCCATGCAGCTGGACGAGGGCCGGGGCGAGGACGCTCGCGGCGCTCGCCTGCGGGTCGAGGGGCAGCGCCCGGAAGATCCGCGCGGCGACACCCTCGGCGCCGCCGGCCTTCCGGACGACGTGGGCGGGGGCGGTGGCGAGCACGTGCCGGGTGCCCGCCGCGACCACCGCCGCCCCGAGATCGACGTTCACGGTCCGGCCCCGGGCCGCGCCGGCCACGGCGTTCTGGCCGAACTCGGCACCGGCGCGGATCGCGGCCTCGACGCGGTCGCGGGTGAGCAGCGAGGCCGCCCAGGGCGCGACCCGGGCGATGCCGGCAGTCACGGCGGCGGCGGCGAGCGGCACGAGGACGGCCGTGACCGGCTGGAGCAGGCCGACCAGCCAGTCGCCCCAGGGCAGCGTCACGCCGGCGGCGGGCAAGACCCCGGCGGCGAGGCCCAAATCCGGATGTGCGACGAGCGGCAGGGCGGCACAGGCGAGGACGAGCCCCGCGCGGATACGGTGCGTCATGGTCGATCTCCGTGGCTGATCGCGCGGCGGACTCGGCCGGCTCGGGATCTGGTTCGGGGGCGCCGGTCAGGCGCGTCCCGGTCGCCCGTCCGGCGCCGCCGGGTCGGGACCGGCGCGGAGGGCGGCGAGCGCCCGGTGCGCCCAGGCGAGGCGGCTCGCGGCCGCGGCGACGCCCGGGCGCTCGAAGCGCCGGCACACCGTCTCGGTGGCGGCTTCGAGGGTCGGGGCCGCCCGCAGGGCCGCCAGGGCCGGCGCCTCGGTGGTGCGCAGCTCGACGCAGAGATAGCCGTAGCCGGCCTCCGGCGAGGCCGGGTCCAGGCCGCGCGCCCGGCACCAGGCCTCCATGGCGACGCGCCGGGGTCCGGTCCACTGGGCGAGCCCCCACCCGCCGCGGGAACCGGGCACCGCGGGGCGGATCTCCTGGAGCCAGCCGAACCCGCCGGTCTCGTGGCCGAGATTGCCCAGGAGGCCGGCGGCCTGGACGTCGCTCAGGCCGAGATCGCGCATCAGTCGGGGGCCGAGGCGGCGGCACGCGGCCGCGAAGGCATCCCCGGCGGCAGGACTGGGCATGGGGGCTCCGCTCGGTGGCGCGCCCGGCACCGCCGGGCCAAGGCGACCGCGCGCGCCCCGGGGCGCGGCGCGGAAGGGGGCAGCGTGGGACGCGGACAGGACCGGCCGCTCGTGTTCATCGGCGACTCGATCACCGCCGCCTGGGGCATCGTCCGGGCGGAGACCTTCGCGCGGCAGGGCTTCGTGGCCCGGGGCGTGCCGGGCCAGACGAGCGGGGAGATCCGTGCCCGGTTCCTCCGGGACACGGCGGGCGCGCGCGGCGTCCATCTCCTGTGCGGGATCAACGACATCGCGGAGATCGGCGGCCCGGTCTCCGACGGCGCGATCCGCGAGAACCTCATGGCCATGGGGCGGATGGCGTTCGAGGCCGGCCTGCCGCTGACCATCGGCACGGTCATGCCGAGCGACTTCTGGGGCTGGCGTCCCGAGCTGCGCCCGGTGGCGCGGATCCGTGCGCTGAACGGCTGGCTGCGCGCCTATTGCGCGGCCGGCGCCGCCGGCCTCGTCGACTACGACGCGCCCCTCGCCACCGAGACGGGGGCGCTGCGACGGGCCTTCACCGATGACGGCATCCACCTCAACGCGGCGGGCTATGCGGCGGTCGAACCCGCGATGCTCGCGGCCCTCGTCCCCGCCTGACGGGGCACGCGCTCCTTCGGGATGTCCCGGAGGCGGGCGCGGCGGGGCCTCACATGCCCAGGGCCAGCCAGTAGGTCGGAACGGATCCGGCGCCCGTCACCGTGCCGGCCGCCGCGCGGCGGCTGCGGAGCGTGAAGCCGGTCGCCGCGACGTCGCTCACCTGCGCGGCGTGGAGCGCGTCGCCCGCAGCGGTGGCCGGCTGGGTCCAGACGCCCAGGCAGGCACTCGGAAACGCGCGATCGAACGTCACCGCGACTTCCGCATCGGCGCCGATGACGAGCCCCCATTGCAGGGTCAGGCCGCCCGGGAGCTGCACCGACCCGTTGGCGCCGAGCGTCTGCGCACCGATCGCGAGCGGCGTCCCGTCGGCGCGCTGGTAGTGGCGCACGCGCCAGCGGCCCGCCGCGTCCGAGGTCGCGATGCAGGTGTCGTCGGGGGCCGTGACGAGGTCGGCCCGGGTCGGCAGCGCCAGCGTTCCGGCCGCGTGGACCAGGGTCGCGGCCCCGGCGAAGCGCACGAACCGCTCCCGGTCGGCCGCGCGGCCGAAGCTCGTGATCCGCGCCGCGCCGGTGACGAGGACCCGCCGGGTCCCGGTGGCGCCGAGGTCGGTGGTGGGCGCGGCGTCGAGAACGGCCTCGGCGGACGCGAAATCGATGCCCCCCGTCTTCGCGGAAGCGGTGAGCGCGGTGGCGAAGGCGGACCCGTCCGCCGACACCTTCAGGGTGAAGTCGTCGCTCCCGAGGGTCCCGAGCAGCGCCCGGGCCGTATAGCCGGTCTCGAAGACCAGGGCGGCGTCGCAGGCGGCCGCCTTCCGGTTGACGAAGACCCGCATGTCGCCGGACCCCGGCGTCGCGTCGTCCCAGGTCAGCAGGGCGGCATCCGCCTTGAGGGCGAGGCGGTTCGTGGCGTCGGCGCCGGTGTTGATCCCGAGGCGGTCGACGCTCTGGATCGCCGTCAGCGTCCGGCGGAAGCTCGTCCAGGCCGCGCCATCGAAGACGTAGAGGTCGGCCTCGTCGATCAGGTAGGCGAGCCACCCGGCCCGCGGGACCGCGCCGGTCCAGACGCCGTCGGCGTAGCGCACCACCTGACCGGCGAGCCCCACCCAGGCGCCCCCGGGCTCGGACGCGACCACGAGGTAGCGGTCGCCCTCCGCGGGGCTCGGCGGCGGGGCGGCGAGGTCCTTGTCCAGGCAGGCGAGCTGGACGAGGGCGTCGAGGCGGTCGAGCGCCTCGTTGTGGGTGACGTGCTTCTGGGCCTGGCTCGCGGCGATCAGCGGCAGGCCGAGATGGGGCGTGGCGTCGGACATGAGGCGGCTCCCGGGCAGTCAGGCCGAGCGGACGGGGATGCGGGCGCGGCAGGGGAGCCCCGGCCCGGCGACCGGGTCGAGCTGCGCCACGGCGACGTCGAGATGCGTCTGGGCCGCGCCGAAATCGGCCGCCTCGTCGGCGTAGAGGCAGTGCTGGGCCTCGGACCGGAGCGTGCGGCGGGCCGTGCCGGCCGCCGAGAACACCGTCACCGCGTAGGCCTCCGGCGCGTCGAGGGGGATCTCGGCGGGCTCCCAGGCGTCCCCGTCGCGGCGCGCCCGGCGGATCCAGGAGAGCCGCACGCCCTCGCCGGTCCGCCGCGCCCGGAGATGGACGGGCCGCAGAGGCGTGAGCGCGGCGAGGCCGGCCGTGGCCGTGAGGTCCGTGAAGGCCGGGTCGCCCGGGTCGCTTCCGGCCGGACCGATCCGGTAGCGGAGGGTGCGGCCGACCTCGTCCAGGCGCTCCACCAGCGGCACCACCGCGCCGTCGTCCAGGCGCACGATCAGGCTGCCCGCCGGTCTCGCCCGTCCCGCCGCCGCCTCGCTGCCCGCGAGCCCGCGCAGGAGGCCCGACAGCCGGTAGGTGTCGGGTCCGGTGAGCACCGCCTGCGCGGCGCCGAGCAGTTCCACGACGCCGTCGGCGCCGAGAAGCGCGAACAGGTTGCCCCCGGCGAGCAGCGCCGCCTCGCCGATCGACGCGAGGGCGCCGCCGCGGCGCAGCGTGACGTCGAGGCTCGCGCCCCGCTGGATCCGCCAGAGCGGCCCGGCGGGCAGCGCCGAGAGGGTCCGTCCGAGGCAGGCCGGGTAATCGATGAGGCCGTGGAGGGCGAGGGGACCTGCCCCCTCGGCGCGCCACACCGCCGCCGCGCCGGGCCACGGCTCGGCCGCGACCGCGAGGTACTGCAGGATCGAGGGACTGCCGCGATCCACCGGCAGGTCCAGGGCGAGGGCCAGCGGCGGCCCGGGGAAGGCCGGCGGCGGCACCGCGGCCTGGGCTTCGCTGCGGGCCAGCCCGCGTCCGGGTCCGGCCCGGGGCGGCACCCCGCTCGCCTCGATCCGGCGGCCCGTGGGCGCATCGTCGATCCGGTCGATCCTGCGCAGCACCGTGCCGCCCGGCACGTCGGCCGGCACGGCCAGGAGGTCGCCGGGCTCCAACTCGACCCGGCGCGGGCTCACGGTGAACAGCGCGGTGTCGCGGGCCGCGATCAGGCGGTCGAGCAGCGCCTCGGCCAGTCCGTCGCCGGTCTCGCGGCGGGTGACGATCGCCGCCTCGACCCGAATCTCGCGCCGCCGCGCGCCGGCGGGCCGCACGGCCGCCGCCGCGGCGCGGCGGTAATCCGGGCTCTCGGACTCGGTGATCCCCAGTTCCACGGAGCGCGGCAGGGCGCTCTCCTCGGCCCGGACCTGGCGCAGGACCGGCCGATCCTCCGACAGCCGGACGAGGTCGGCCTCGGCCAGGACCACGGGCCGGTCGCGGCGGGGACCGCGCAGATGCAGGGTCCCGGCCACCGCCGAGACATCGAGGCCGTAGACCTGCGCCAGGGTCTCGAGGGCGCCGCGCGCGGTGAGCGGCCGGTCGATCACGTAGCCGTCGAGATAGGCGGCGGCCTCCACGGAGACCGGCGCGTCGAAGCCGAAATCCGCGAGGATCCGCAGGACCAGCAGGTCGAGGTCGCAGCCCTCGATCCGGCCGGTGATCCAGTGGCCGACGCGCCAGTTGGCCGCGTCGGCCCAGACACCCCGCACCGCCGGGAAGGCCGGGAAGGGCCGCGCGTCCCAGGCCCAGACGAAGATCCCGTCGGGATCGACCATGCGTCCGCCATAGACCGGCGAGATGGGGTTGTCGGCGTCCCGAAAGCCCGGTCCGGCCGGGTCGAACCGGGCGAGGACGGCCTCGACCCCGCGCAACTGGATCAGCTCGTCCCGCAGGCCGCGGGATTCCGGCGGGAAGGCGCTCTCGGAGGATTTGGGGTCCGGGAAGACGTTGGGGCCGTTGGTGCCCTTGTCCGCCGCCGGGACGCCGACCTCGGTGAGCCAGATCGGCTTGCCTCCGGGCACCCAGGCGGTGGCGCGGGTCTCGACGCCGCCGTCCCGCTCGACATGCGGGCTCGACCACCACGCGACGAGGTCCTTGGCCCGGAAGATCCACGGCTTTCCGGCGGCCCCGTCGGTGATCGGCCGGCGTGCCTGGGCGGCGCGGTCGGCCGCGTCGGAATAGTACCAGTCGAAGGCCTCGCCGGACGCGCCCCGCGCCCTGAGGTAGGCCCGGTCGGCGATGTCGCCCGTCACCGCGAGATCGGCGTGGTCCGGGCCGTCGCGCCAGTCGGAGACGGGCGGGTACCAGTCGATCCCGACGGCGCCGATGTTGGGATCCGCGAAGAGGTCGTCGAGGGGAAGCGGACCGTGGCGCCCCCTGGGCGACGTGCGCGCCGTATTCGGTCCAGTCCGCGGCGTAGACCAGCGTCACCTCCGGGCCGAGGCGGGCGCGCACGGCGGCGGCGAGGCCGCGCAGGGCCTGGACGGCCGGGTAGCCGGCAGCCCCCGCACCCGGGTCAGGCCGACCAGCTCGCTGCCGATCACGAAGCCGGCGATCCGGACGCCCGCGCCCGCCCAACCGGCCGCGAGGTCGGCGTAGTGGAGCACCGCGGCGCGGTATCCGCCGGCGAAGAACGCCGCGACCTGGACGTCGGCCGCGCCGGTCCCGTCCGGACTTCCCGGGAGGCCCGGCGCCGGATCGCAGGTGATGCGCCCGCGCCAGGGATAGGCGGGCTGGGCCGCACCTAGGGCATGCGGATCGGGCAGCGTCGTGCCGGCCGGCACGTCCATCATGACGAACGGGTAGAGCGACACCGCGAGGCCCCGGCGCGCCAGCTCGGCCACCAGCCGGGTCAGGCCCGCATCCGCGGGGTCCCGCCGTAGGCTGGGCTGCCGTCCGGCAGGGTCGAAACCGTCTCGGCTTCGTCGCGGGTGATCCCGGCGACGCGCCAATCCTCCGGGAGGGCGCGCTTCTGGGCGCCCTCGACCTTCGGCACCACCCGGCAGGCGCCGGCGCGCAGGTCGGTGCCGAACCACGTCGCCACCACGGCGACCCGGCGCAGGTTCGGGCAGAGCGCCTGGAGGGCGTCGAGGGAGGCGATCACGTCGGTGTCGCGCTGGAGCTGGTGGCGGTTGGCGGCCTCGGTCCGGCCGAGCCCGAGATCCACGGTGACGCGGTCCGGATCGAGGCCGAACTCGCTGGCGCCGGGGATCAGGTCGACGGCGCGCACGCGGCCGAACAGGCCGTTGACCGGGCGGATCACCTCGAAGGCGAATTGCGGGACGCGGTTGCCGAAATCGGCGAGCGGCAGGCGCTCGAACACCACGTAGGCGAGGCCGCGGTAGGCGGGCGCGGTCTCGGCCCCCTCCTTGGCGACGATGAGCGGGTCGGGCGGCTGGTCGGGGCCGCCGGTATGGACCCGCAGGGTCAGGCCGACCTGGTCGATCTCCCTGCCGTCGGCCCAGATCCGGCGGACGCAGGCGATCTCGCCCTCGCACAGGCCGACCGCGAGGTTCGCGAAATAGGCGTAGCGGGTCGTGACGGTCTTCTGACCGCCCAGGCCCTTGGCGGGGGTCGCGGCCCGCTGCACCGTGGTGTTGGCGACCTCCAGCGGACGCGTCGCCCAGATCAGGCTGCCGCCGATCCGCGCCCGGCCGTAGACCCGGGGGATCGGGTCGCCCTCGGTGGAGGTGAGCCCGGCGACGTCGGCGAGCCGCGGCCCCTCGACGAAGCGCGTGTGCGGCCCGGAGCCCGACAGGGCGCCCCCGAGCGCCGAGCCCGCGACCGAGCCAAGCGCCCGGCCGACCAGGCCACCGATCGGGCCGCCCAGCGCGGTGCCCGCCGCCGCGCCGGCCGAGGACAGGATCAGCGTCGCCATGGGGGGCTCCGGATCTGACGGCGATGCCGCGCGCGCGAGTTGCCAGTCCGTATCCGATCGGATACGGCTATCCTGTGACGACGATCCTGCTGTCCGACACCTTCCGGACCTGGCTCATGGGCCTGACGGATCACCGGGCCAGAGCGCGCATCGCGGCACGGATCCGCAGCGCGGGGCTCGGCAATTTCGGGGATGTCAAACCGCTCGGGGCGAGCGTGTTCGAGATGCGGATCCCGTACGGCCCCGGTTTTCGCGTCTTTTATGTCCGACGTGGCGAGATAACGTATCTGCTCCTGTGCGGCGGAGATAAGTCCAGCCAGACCCGGGACATTCAGAAGGCCAAGCGCATGGCCGCGTCACTCGATGGAATCGCCTGATGCGTTTCACACCGTTCGATGCCTCGGAATTCCTCAACAGCGAAGAGGCGATTGCCGAATACCTTGCGGCCGCTCTCAACGATCCCGACACCGAGCTGTTCATCGCGGCCCTGGGCGATGTCGCCAAGGCTCGCGGCATGGCGCAGATCGCCCGGGAGGCGGGTGTCGGTCGGGAAAGCCTGTACAAGGCGCTGACACCGGGCTCGAAGGTCCGCTACGAGACTGTCCGCAAGGTCATGGACGTGCTCGGCGTCAAGCTCACCGTATCGACGAATTCCTCGTAGGCGCCGCCGACCTCCGGAAACCGGAGCACCCCCGTCACGTGCCGCCGCCACCAGTGGGCGAGCGCCACCTCCGTGACGGCCGCGCCGTCGTGGGCGTGAATCATCGCGCCGTCGCCGGTGGCGATGGCGCAGTGGCGGGCCGGGAGGTGGCGGCGGAAGGCGAAGAGCAGCACGTCGCCCGCCTGCGGCGCCGGGACCGCGAGCGCTCCGGGCAGCGCTCCGGGCGCCGGTACCAGATGGCGGGCCGCCGCCTCGGCCAGCGGATCGGTCCCGGGCGCGGCCGACTCGGCCCAGGTGCCCGAATAGGGCGGCGGCACCTCCGGCTCGGCGCCGTAGAGGCCGCGCCAGACCCCGCGCAGCAGCCCGAGGCAGTCGCAGCCCACGCCCCGCAGCGAGGCCTGGTGCCGGTAGGGCGTGCCCAGCCACAGGCGCGCCTCGCCGAGCGCCGCAGCACCGATATCCTGGCACATCGCCCGCCGCATCGCGCTCATCGGAACAGGCTCCCGCCGTCGAGGAGGGGGTGGGAGCCCGGCACGGCCCGCATCACCGCGTCGTTGCCCGGCATGTGCGGAAAGCCCTGGAAGTTGCGCACGTTGGCGAAGCGGTCGCGGCACGTGGCGAGGCGCTTGTCGCAGCCGGCTGAGAGGTCGAAGCCGTCGCCGGTCGCGACGGGCCGGGGCGGCGCGGTCCAGAGTTCGACCAGGGGGCCGAGCTGCAGGCGCACATCCGCCGCGTGCCCGGCATTGGACCCCTCGGTCCAGGTGAGCCGCCTGCCCGTGAACAGGCCGTCCGCGAAGGCGCCCGCGAGCGAGACGGACAGCGTCGCCGGCTCGGGCAGGCCCGTCACCCGGCCGGTGGTCGTCCATGGGGCGCGATCCACCCGGCAGCGCGCATCGCCGAGATCGGCGCCGCAGGTGGCCCGGTAGGTGCGGCCGCGCTCGGCGCCGAGCCGGTGCGTCAGGCCGCGCAGCTCCGCCACGAACGCGTCGCCCTCCCGGCGCACCTCGCCGATCGTGGCGACGTCGATGAGGAGCCGCGTCCCGGGATCGGACCAGTCGACCAGCCAGGTCTCCACGGCGGCCCCATCGTAGAGGCCGCCGGCGATGTCCGCCTCGGTGAGGCCGAGGCTGCTGAGCGCCCCGGCCACGTCGCCGCCCGAGACCGCGAAGCCGAGTTCGGCGCTGGCCTCGGCCGCCTCCAGCCCGGTGCGGGCGGCGTGGACGAGGCCCGCGACGGTGAGGTCGCGGTCGTGGTCGGTGAAGCCGAGGGCGAGCCCGTCGCGCCGCCGCAGGGACCAGCAGCGGCACAGGGTGGTGACGCCGCCCGCGAGATGGGCCGCGAAGGCCTCCGGGATGTCGCGCATGGCTCCTCCTCAGGGCACGATCTCGACGAGGGGCACCTTCGGGATCTCCCCGGCGGTGAAGGCCGCGAGGTCGAGGGTCAGCTCGTCGGTGTCGAAGCGGACCGGCACGTCGAACGCGAAGCCCGCCGTCACGGCGGCCCCCGCGGGGGGCACGTGCCCGGCCGCGAAGGCGACGAGGCCGGTCGTCGGGTCGCACGCGAAGGCGCCGGCCTCGATCTCCCGGCCCGCCACCGCCACCCGGACGCTGCCGGCCACCGGCTTGGCGATCCGGCGGCGGTAGGGGGCGAAGCCGGCGCCGTAGGCCTTGACCAGCGGGAACGACGCCGTGGTGCCGTCTCCCGTCCCGAGGAGCTGGTCGAGGGGGCCGATCGGCCGGCCGGGCGGCCCGGAGCGGCAGTCGACCCGGTCGCGGAAGCGGAAGCCGTAGAGCCGCCCGCGCCGCTCCTCGAAGAAGGCGAGCACGGCGTGGAGGGCGTCGAGGCCGCGCATCCCGAACCCGGCCTCGTAGCGGCGGCGGGAATCGGCCCAGCGGCCGTTCCGGTGCTCCCGGCCCGAGGCCAGGGTCACGATCTCGGTGAGCCGCTGCGGGCCGCCGCCGGCGCGCAGGGAGACGTCGAGGGGGAACAGCACCTCGTGGAAGTCCGAAGCCATGGCGGTCCTTTCCGGTTCGAGTCGCGACAGGGCCGCGCCGGTCATCCGCACCACCGCCGTCAGCGCGCGCGCAGCGCAGCGACCCAGGGCAGCGCGACATCGGTGCACGGGGTGCCGCTGGATGGCTCCGCTCCGCTCGCAAAGACGATCGCGGTGCCCGGCCTCGACGGGACCCCGCGTGACGTCGGGGAATGTCGTCGCTGCCGGATGCAGGCCGCTGAAAAGAGTCTTTCTGGAAGATCGTTAAAATAGAAAATTCCGTTCATCGACAAAAGGCGGCGGTTGATCGAAGATCTTCATACCGAAACGGACACTTTCTGAAGTCCATCCGTTCAGAACATCTCGGTTCATCGTGCGCTCTGCACGCCGCTTCGCCACCCTGCCAGGGACATCTTCCGATGACCGTCATCCCGCAGCCCCTCCACCCGCCAGCCGCCGCCCTCGACATCCGCCGCGTCGCCGGCCGCATCGGCGCCGAGATCCGCGGCGTCGCCCTTTCGGGGGACCTCGACGACGGCACCGTCGCGGCGATCCGGCAGGCGCTGAACACCCACAAGGTCGTGTTCTTCCGCGACCAGGACCTCGACGAGGCCGGGCAGGAGGCCTTCGGCCGGCGGCTCGGCGACCTCGTCCCGCATCCGACCGTGCCCTCCCTCGCCGGCACGGCGGGGGTCCTCGACATCGACGGCAGCCGGGGCGAGCGGGCGAGTTCCTGGCACACCGACGTGACCTTCGTGCCGGCCTACCCGGCGCTCTCGATCCTGCGGGCCGTGACGCTGCCGCCCTACGGCGGCGACACGCTCTGGGCCAACACGGCCGCGGCCTACGCGGACCTGCCCGAGCCCCTGCGCGACCTCGCCGACCGGCTCTGGGCGCTGCACTCCAACGTCTACGACTATGTCGGCGGCCGGGTGAACGTCTCGGAGGCCGGGCGGCGGCGCTACGACGAGGTGTTCACCAAAACCGTGTTCGAGACCGAGCACCCGCTGGTCCACGTCCACCCGGAGACCGGCGAGCGCGCGCTGATCGTCGGGCACTTCATCCAGCGGATCCTGGGGCTCACCACGGCGGATTCGCAGCATCTGCTGGCGATCTTCCACGACCACGCGACCCGGCCCGAGAACACCGTGCGCTGGTCGTGGCGGACGGGCGACGTGGCGATCTGGGACAACCGCGCCACGGTCCACCGGGCGGTGGACGATTACGGCGAGGCCCCCCGCGTGGTGCGCCGCGTGACGATCCAGGGCGTCGCGCCGGTCAGCGTCGACGGCCGCACCAGCCGGGCGCGGGAGACGGAGGCGCGGAAGGCGGCGTGAGCGAAGGCGGGAGCCGGATCCCGGCTCCCCGCCAGGCTCAGGAGGCCGCCCGCGCCCGGCACGCCGATGCTTCGACGGAGAGCACGTCGAGTGTGAACGAGCCGTCCGACTCGATCGCGAAATACGTCGCCGTCTCGCTGGCGGCGCTCCGTTGCAGCGATCGGATCGCCGCGCGATGGGGCTCGGGCGTCTGCATACGCTCCACCCAGACCGGGTAGTGCATGCGCAGCCGGCGCGACCGCGTGGCCCGCACGCGGAAGCCGGCACGGGTCAGCGCCGCCTGCCACTCGGCCCCCGTGTAGTTGCGGGCGTGCGAGGGATCGCGCAGGACCTCGACGGCCTGGAGATGCGTGTCGAGTGCGGCATGCCCCGGGGACACGACGTCGATGAAGATCGCGGTGGCCCCCTCTCTCAGGACCCGCCGCGCCTGCTTTAGGCCGCCCTCGAAATCGCGCCAGTGATGGGCCGAGAACCGGCAGCCGAGGAAGTCGAAGGCCGCGTCGTCGAACGGCAGGCGCTCGACCGCCGCGACCTGCGTGCCGATGTTCGACAGGCCGCGCTCCCGCGCCGTGCTCGCGACGGCCTCGGTCATCGCCTGCGCGAGATCGACGGCGGTCACGGACTGGGCATGGGGCGCCAGCCGGTAGGCGACGTGCCCGCCACCGGTGCCGAGATCGAGGGCGCGATCGGGCTGCGCGCGGGCGGCGGCCGCCTCCAGGGCGTCGAGATCCTCACCGGCGGCATGAACCGCGCTCGTCACGTAGGCTCGGGCGCGACTGCCGAACTGGTCGGCGACGACGGTCTCGTGGGGTCGGGACATGGATCATTCTCCTCTGCCCTCGACAGACCCGACCGCATAACCTGTTACAAGGGACAATCTTATCCTGTTATAAGCGCCACCATGATCACCGACGCGCAGCGCCGCTTGCTGGGACGGTTCGTCCGCTCGCACAGGGAGCGCGTCGCCCCCGACCTGCCGGGGCGGCGGCGACGGACGCCTGGACTGCGGCGCGAGGAACTGGCGGCCCGGGCCGGCATCGGGGTGACGTGGTGCGCCTGGATCGAGCAGGGTCGCGACGTGAGCGTCTCGCCGGGGACGCTGTCCCGCCTGGCGATCGCCCTGGCGCTGACCCCGGCCGAGCGCGCCTACCTGTTCGAGTTGGCCGGCCGCCGCGATCCCGACGCGCCGCCGTCCGTGGCGGCCTCCCCGGCGCCCGAGGCAATCACCGCGCTGGTCGACGCTTTGGCGTGTCCCGCCTACGGTCTGGACCGGCAGTGGAACGCCTGCTGCTGGAACGCGGCGGCGGAACGCCTGTTCGCCGACTGGCTGGGGCACGGACGGCCGAAGAACCTCCTTCGCTACACGTTCCTCGCACCGTCGGCGCGGGACCTGCTGCCGGATTGGCGCGAGCGGGCGCGGCGCGTCCTGGCCGAGTTCCGCGCGGATTACGCCCGCCTGATCGACGATCCCGGCCTGAACGGCCTGATCGCGACGCTGAAGACCGAGTCGGAGTTGTTCGCGTCCGAGTGGGAAGCGCAATCCGTGATGGCGCGGGAGGGCGGCTCGCGGGCCTTCCGGCACCCGGAGGACGGCCCTCTCACCTACACGCAGCACACCTTCAGCCCGGCCGAGCGGCCCGACTACAAGCTCGTCACCCTGGTGCCGTGCGCGCCGCCCGGATGAGGATGCGCGCCGCCGCCCCGGGGGACCCTCACGTCGCCCGCTGGCCGCGCGCCACCGCCCGGGCGAGGCTCGCGGTCACCTGCGCCTCGGAGCGGCGGAAGGCTGCCGGATCGGCGGTCGCGATGTTGACCGTCACGGAGACCGGCCGCGCCGAGGCGCCGCCGGCGGCGACCCCGAGGCGGCCGTCCGGCCCGCGGCCGAGGGGTAGGATCGCCTCCGGGCCGGCCTCGCCCATGAGGCCGGTGCCGCCCGCCATGGGAAAGTAGGTCGGCGCGGCCACGACGCCGCCGGCGGCGAAGGGCTGGACGCGGCCGCCCCGGAACACGCCGCCCCGGGCGAAGCCGGCCTCCGACCCCGCGCCCAGCATCCCGTTGATGAGCCCGGCCACCCCTGCCTGGATCGGCCCGGCCGCCGCCCGCGCCGCCGCGCCGGCGAGGCGCGCCCCGAGGGTGCCGAGCACGCCGTCGAGGCTGCGGCCGGACGCGGCCCCCGGGTCAGGGCCGTGTCGAGGCTGCGGCCGAAACTCTGCGCCAGCCGGTCGAGGGTCTCGAGCTGCTTGATCCGCGCGTCGCCCTGCACGTCGGGTTCGATGTCGGCCATCAGGTGTCTCCGGTCGGGTCGGGATGGGCGGCGAGCAGGCGCTCGAAGGCGGCGCGGGTCATCGGCTCCGGACCGGAGCGTCGGCCGAGCGCCGCGGCGAACTCCCGCGGCGTCGCCGACCAGAAGTCGCGCGGGCGCCAACCCAGCGCGCCGAGGCCGAGGGCCAGGGCGTCGTCCCAGGGGAAGGTGCCCGGAGCCGGACGCGGCGACGGCACGCCCGCGTCCGGCCCTAGGGAGGGTTTGCCGAGCCCGGCGCCTCCCCGCCCGCCGCCTCCCCGAAGGCCGCCGCCAGCACCGCGCCCAGGGCCGTCGAGACGGCATCGAGCCCGCCCGCCAGCGGCAGCCGCGCCACCGCCGCGTCGTCGAGATCGTGGCCGCCGCCTCGCAGGGCGACGCCCAGGAGGGCGATCAGGTCGCGGGCCGAGACGCGCCCGCCTGCGAAGCGCGCGGCCAGCCCCGCGAGGTCGCCGGCCTGGAGCGCCCCCTCCAGCTCGGCGAGCGCCCCGAGGGTGAGGCAGAGCGTGTAGCTCTGCCCGCCGAGGGTGAGCGGCACCTCGCCGCGGATCCGGTTGGCCATGGCCCTCAAGCCGCCGTGAAGGCGAGCGCGCCGCCGGATTCGAGGCTCATGTCGAAGGTCACCTCGCCGGCATGGTCGCCCCGGTATTCCAGGCTCGCGATCTGGAACGGCCCCTCCAGGATGCCGAAGGCAGGGACCACGATCTGGAAGGTGTCGATCGCCCCCTCGAAGAAGATCAGCCGCAGGCGGGCGTCCGAGGCCTGGTCGCGGAACACGCCGGAGCCCGCGATCGCGGCCCGGCGCACCCCCGCCCCCGCGAGCAGCTCGCGCCAGCGCCCGACGGAATCGGCGTTGGTGACGTCGACGGTCTCGGCGTTGAGGGTGATCTGGCGGCTGCGCAGGCCTGCCACCGCCACGAAGCCCCCCGCGCCGTCGCCCGCCCGGATCAGCAGGTCCTTGCCCTTCTGCGCGCCCATCGGCTGCTCCTCACAGGTTCTCGGTGACCGCCTCGACCGTCAGGGTCGCGCGGGCCTCGCCGGTCCGGGCGTCGCGGTGGGCCGCGATGGCGCGCACCCGCAGGGTGACGAGGCGGCAGCCGGTGAGCGGCATCGCGACGTCCTGGAGCAGCGCCGCCATCCGCTCGGCGGCGTCGAGGGCGGTGCGCACCGAGCCGGGCCGGGCGATCACCACGATCGCGTGGCGGTGCCGGTGGCGTTCGGCGCCGTCGACGGAATCGTCCTGGATCTCGGCATCCCCGAACAGGGCGTACACCGGGAGCGCGCCCCGGGGCGGCTCGTCGTAGAGCCGGACGCGGCCGCCCAGCAGCGCCGCGAGGGCGGGATCGGCGCCGAAGCGGGCGATCAGGCCGGCGCGGAGCGCCAGCAGCGGGCTCGGATCGCTCACGACCGGCCCTCCCGCGGCAATTCCTCGACCTGGCAGATCCGGTCGCGGTCCCGCGCATCCGGCTCGGTGACGGCCCGGATCGCGAAGCGCCGGGGGCCGGCGGCGAGCCGCATGGTCGGGTCGAGGTCCGCCCGGCCCCGCAGGGTCACCCGGTAGGCGCCGAGGGTATCGCAGCGGCCGCCGGCCGGGCGGTCGACCAGGCCGGCCGGGACCATGGCGCCCCAGAGGACGGGACCGGCCACGTAGCGGCGCAGCACGCCCCCGAACCCGTCGGGCTCCTCCAGGGGCCGTTCGAGCACGAAGCGGCGGCGCCGCGCGCCGAGGGGCGGATGTTGGGACGGGGGCGCCATCGGGGAGGCTCCGGAACGCGAGGTCACAGCCGCCTGCGCCGGAAGGGAGCGGCGAGGTCGGCGGCGTCGGTGCGGGCCGCGTCGGGCTCATCGCCGCGGTGCTCGTAGCGGGCGGCGGCGAGCCGCAGGATCGCGAGGCGCAGGGGCGGCGGCAGCGGCGGCCCGTCGCCGCCGTAGCCCGCCGCGACCTCGATCAGGATCGTGCGGCCGCCGGGATCCGGCGCCGCGGGGTCGACCAGCAGCGCCGGTGCCTCGCTCGGGTCGGGGCCGAGGCGCACCAGCCCCGCGTCGAGGTCGGTGACGCCCCCGGGCTCCGCGAAACCGGCGCGGAGGAGCGCGACCAGAGGCGAGAGCGGCAGCCGCACCTGCCCGTCCGTCGGCCAAGCGGCCAGGGCGATCCGGTAGCGGCCCGGCACCAGGATCCGGCGGGTCTCGATCTCCAGGCTGGCGCGGGCCGCCGCGATCAGGGCCTGGAGCGGGACGTCTTCGTCGGCGTCTGCGTCGGACGCGAAGCGCAGGTAGGCGCGCAGGTCCGCCACGGCCACCGGCTCGACGAGGGCGGCCTCGATGCGTAACGGGATCATCGCGCGTCCCTCAGCAGGTGGTCCGATGTCGATCTCGAAGCGCCGCCCGGCGTGCCGCACGGCCCTGGCAATGGCGCTGACGGCGGCCGTCACCGCGGCCCTGGCGCTGGCATCCGTCCCGGCGCGGGCGATCGTCGGCGGCACGGAGGCGCCGGCCGGCGGGGCCGTGATGGTCCTGTCGTCGAAGGGCGGCGTGTGCACCGGCGTGGTGCTCGCCCCCGACACGGTCCTGACCGCCGGCCATTGCCTGGCCGGCGCGCGGGAGCACCGCGTCCATTTCCGCGACGCGACGGGCGCCCCGGTCCTCGTCGAGGTCGCCGCGCAGGCGCTGCATCCGGGCTACGATGCCGGCGCGGCCGTGGCCCGGCGACGCTCCATCGACCTCGCGCTGCTGCGCACCGCGACGCCCCTGCCGGAGCGCTTCGCACCGGTGACCCTGAGCGCCGCCCCGGCCCGGGCGGGCGAGACCTGACCCTGTCGGGCTACGGCGCCGCCAAGCCCGGCGACCCGCGCTCCACCGGCACCTTCCGCAGCGTCGCCCTGCCGGTGATCGAGCCCTACGGCCCGAGCCGCATCCTGGTCTGGCTGAAGGGCGCCGGCGGCGGCGCCTGCCAGGGGATTCCGGCGGCCCGATCGCGGGGCCGGACGGGGCCGTGCTGGCGCTGTCGGCCTGGATCGGCGGGGCCTGCGGCGGCCTCACCCAGGGCGTCCTGGTCGGCCCGCAGCGCGGCTGGATCGACCGCGTCCTCGGAGGCTGGGACCGGCGCGCGCGCTGGACGGAGTAGCGCCGTTCCCGAGCGTGTCGCAACGGTCTGGAAGGACGGCGACCCCGGCCGAGACAGCCGCGCCATGCCCCCTCTCCCGGGCGGGAGAGGGTTGGGGTGAGGGACGAGAAGGACCAGGATCGAGCGCCCCGTCGCCGCGCAGTCGAGGTCGAGGTCTTATCGGACAGGTCGCATCCCTCACCCGGCTTTCTGCGAAAGCAGACCTCTCCCGCACGGGAGAGGGGACCCGCGCCTCGTTCGGCACGGGCTCGCCTGTCGCTCCCCTCCCGACCCGATCGGGGCCGGCGCCTACGTCCGCAGGGAACCTCAGCTTGGCCGCGCTATTGCCTTGCTCTAGGCTCACCGTGACGCCGCGCCTCCGCCCTCGGCGTCACCCACCCGCGCCGACAGCGCCCGGAGTTCCCGATGTCTCCTCGCCCGATCCGAAAGGCCGGCCTTCGCGAGCGCAACCTGCGCGGCGGCCTGTGGCGCGGATCCGTGGGTGCCGGATTGCTGGGCGCGGCGCTGCTCGGCGGCGTCGCCCTGCTCCCGACGCCGGCGGCGGCGGTGATCAACGGCACGACGACCCGGGATCCGGACGGCGCCCGCAGCTTCGCGGTGCGGATCGAGAGCACCGAGGGCGAGATCTGCTCGGGGACGCTCATCGCCCCGGACCTCGTGCTGAGCGCGGCCCATTGCGTGATGCGCCCCGCCGGCTACACGGTGATCAGCGTCGACCGCGGCTTCCGCCAGCAGCGGACCCAGGTGATCGCCGCCACCATGCATCCGGACTTTGTGCCCGGCACGACGCCCGAGGACCAGCCCGGCGTCGACCTCGCGCTGCTCAAGCTCGAACAGCCGCTCGGCACCGACTATGTGCCCCTCGACCCGCGGGGCGCCGCCTCGATCAGCAACGGCGAGCCGGTGGACATCGCGGGCTTCGGCGTGGTGGCCGAAAACCGGCGGAACTCCGCCCGGATCCTGCGGCTCGCCCACCTCGTGTCGATCGGCTCCCTGCAGGTCGCCAACCGGGTGACCGTCGTGACCGACCGTCGGCGGATGGCCGAGACCTCGGGGGCCGGCGCCTGCCTCGGCGATTCCGGCGGCCCGATCCTCACCGGCGGCCCCGGTGGCTACCGGATCGTCGGCGTGGTCAGCTGGTCGAGCGGCGCCCTGCAGCAGGGCGCACGCCGGACGGCCTGCGGCGGCTTCACGGCCGTCACCCCGGTGGCCGAGCATGCCGGCTGGATCGCGTCGCGCTCGGCCGAACTGTCGCGGATCCAGGTCGGCGAGGCGATGCCCCGCGGCAATCGGTCCGACTGGATGGCGCGTCCCGGCCGCCGCCGCTAGCGGGAGGCGGCCGGCCGCCGCCGTCTCGGCCGTGTCGTCGCAGGCGCGGCGAGCCACAAACACCCCGCGCCCGACGAACCCGCGTCGCCGCCGCGCGGGGCGCATACCACCCCCGGCATCCCGCGGGCCGGCGGGAACTTGAGGCCGGAATGGTGCTTTCGCATCCGAACCTTCCCGGATCACGGAGCGAGACCATGGCCGACACCGGCACCAACAATACCCCCCGGGCGCACAAGACCCGCAACGACACCGATTCGAACGCCAAGAAGGTCGCGGTCGAGGCCCTGAACGCCCGGCTTGCGGACGGCATCGACCTCGCCCTGGCGATCAAGCAGGCCCACTGGAACCTCAAGGGTCCGCAATTCATCGGCGTCCACGAGATGCTCGACGGGTTCCGCACCGAGCTCGACGACCTGAACGACAAGGTCGCGGAGCGGGCGACGCAGCTCGGCGCCACGGCTCTGGGCTCGACCCAGGCGGTGGCCGAGCGGACGAAGCTGCCGCCCTACCCGACCGGCATCTACGCCATCGCCGACCACATCGCCGCGCTGATCGACAGCTATGCCGGCTACGCCAACGCGGTGCGCGAGAACATCGACGAGACCGACGAGGCGGGCGATCCCGGCACGGCCGACCTGTTCACCGAGATCTCCCGTGCGGTGGACAAGCACCTGTGGTTCCTCGAGGCCCACGTGCAGGAGCCCACCGGCACCCTGCGCGACGGCAATGCGGGCCGCTGAGGCCCTCTCGGCGTCCTGACGATAGCCGGGGATGAAAGCGTCCCCGGCCGACGCCCGCCCCCGCTCTGCAGGGGGCGGGCTGAGCCTCAGCCGAACTTCACGAGCTTGATCGCGTCGAAATCCTGCACCCCGCCGCCGACGCGCTTGGTCGTGTAGAACAGCACGTAGGGCTTGGCCGAGTACGGATCCCGCAGCACGCGCATCCCGGTGCGATCGACCACGAGGTACCCGCGGCGGAAGTCGCCGAAGGCCACCGACAGGCTGTCCTTCCCGAGATCCGGCATCGCCTCGGCCTCGGTGACGGGGAAGCCGATCAGCGTGGCGGCGCGGCCGGCGGCCAGCGGCGGCTGCCAGAGGTAGTTGCCCTCCGCATCCTTGAACTTCCGGATCGCGCTCTGGGTGCGCCGGTTCATCACGAAGCCGGCGTTCTGCCGGTAGCTCGCCCGCAGCCCGTAGACCACGTCGAAGAGCACGTCCGCCGGGTTGCTCGACGGGAAGGCGCCGGCCGCCCCGGTGGCGACGAAGCCGAGCTTGCCGGGGACCCAGGCGGCGTTGGCGACGGTATCGTAGCTCAGGAAGCCGCGCGGGCGGCTCGCGCCGTTGCCGGACACGAAGGCGACCCCCTCCTGCTCGGCGAAGGCGGTCTCCACCTCGGCCGAGAGCCACGCGTCGAGATCCACCACGGCATCGTCGAGGAGGGTCTGGGTGGCGGCGGGCATCGCGTAGAGTTCCATGGCGGGGAACGCGATCTCCGACAGGGCCGGCGCGGCGGTCTCGGGCCGCGGCGCCGTCTCGGCGACCCAGCCGGTGACCGGCGCGCCCACCGAGACCGCCCGCTTGTACTGCGCCCCCGAGATCTGCTGCACGCTGGCGATCGACCGGATCGGCGAGACCTGGCCGAGGCGGGTCAGGACGGTCCGCTCGATCGTGTCGGGCACGAGGTAGCCGCCATCCGGTCCGGAGCCGGCCGACAGGGCCTTGGCCTCCAGGCGCTTCAGCCCCCCGCTCTCGCCCGCCCGGACGTAGAGGTCGAAGGCGGCCTTGTGGGCGTGCGCCGGCCCGTCCTCGCGGACGGCCGGCTCACCGCGCGGCGGCCGCGCCCGTTCCAGGGCGATCCGGTCGAGGCGGGTGCGGGCGGCATCGAGGGCGGCGTCGATCCGGGCGAGCTTCTCCTCGGAGAGCACGTCGGGGCGGAGGCGGCCCTCGATCTGACCGATCCGGGCATCGTTCGTCTCCCGGAACGCCGCGAAGGCGGCGGCGAGATCGTCGAGGGCCGAGCGGACCGGGCCGGCCTCGGGCGTGGCGTCCTTGTTCTCCAGCGCGGGCTGGCCGTTCTTGGTCTCCAGGGCGGTCATGGCCATCAGGGTGTCGGCATCCATAGGCGGGCCTCATCGGCGGGGGGTTGGACGTCAGGGCCGGACGCCCGGCGGCAGCCCGGCGGATCATGTCGGCGGTTGGGACGGGGCGATCCGCCGGGCGAGGCCGCGGATCGCCTCGACCAGGGGCGGTTCGGGGGATCCGGGCTCGCCCGGGCCGAGGGCTGCAGCGGGAAGGTCACGAGGGAGATCTCCCACAGGTCGACCTGCTGGAGGCGGCGCTCGCCGCCCGCGCCCTTCCGCGCCAGCAGCGTGCGGAAGCCGATCGACAGCCCGTCGAGGCCGCCGCCGCGCATCAGCGCGTCGATCTCCCGGGCGCGCTGCACCGCGAGGTTGAGCTGACCGTGGGCGAACAGGCCGCGGGCATCCTCCCGCAGGGCGAGCCAGCGGCCGATCGGCTCGGCGGGATCGTGCTGGAACAGGAGCCGCACGCCGGCCGCGCCCCGCCGGGCGAGGCTCGCCGCGAAGGCCCCCGGCACCACCACGTCGCGGCCGAGGTCGGGAACGCCGAAGACGCTGGCATAGCCGGAGAAGTGGCCGTCCATGGCGGGATCCTCGGGTGCGACGCGGGCTAGAGGGACGGTCCGTATCGATGGCCCCCGGCAGAGGGGGCGAGGCCCGCGCCGCGTCAGGGCGCTGGCTCCCGCGGCCTTTCGGGCGGGTAGCCCACCGCCTCGCGCTTCTCGGCCACCGACAGGAACTCGGCGGCCTGGACCCGGCGCCAAAGGGATTCCCGCTCGCCGGCGAGGGCCTCGATCCGGTCGAGGTCCGGCTCCAGGTCGACCGGGCCGAAGGCGGGCTCCAGCCAGCCGGCCAGCGCCTGGGCGGTGCGGGTCGCGAGGGGGATCAGGGTCTGGCGGTAGAGGGCGCGGTTCGCCTCGGCGTAGTTGGCGTGGGTGTTGTCGCCGGCGAGGCCCAGCAGCAGGGGCGGCACCCCGAAGGCCAGGGCGATCTCCCGGGCGGCGGCGTTCTTGGCCTCCACGAAATCCATGTCCCGCGGCGAGAGCGCGAGGGGCTTCCAGTCGAGGCCGCCCTCCAGCAGCAGCGGCCGGCCGGCATTGGCGGCGCCCTGGTAGTTGGCCTCCAGCTCCGCCTTCAGCCGGTCGAATTGCGGCTCGGAGAGCGAGGCCCCGGCGAAGATCAGCGCCCCGGAGGGCCGGGCGGCGTTGTCGAGCAGCGCCTTGTTCCAGGCGCTGGCGGCGTTGTGGATGTCCAGCGCCGTGGCGGCCGCCGCGATCGGCGCGAGGCCGCCGGTCTCGTCCTCCGGATGGAACAGCGCCAGCGGCAGGATCGGCGCCACCGCGGCGCCGGGCTCCGGCAGGTCGAACCGGCGGCTGCGGCCGCCCGCAGTGTAGAGGTAGGCCGCCGGCCAGCCGTCCGGACCCGGCAGCATCCGCATGCGGCCGGGCCGCAGGGCCTGGAGCGCGGCGATCCGTCCACCGTCGAGCTCCACCGCTTCCAGGTAGGCCGTCCCGGTGAGCAGGAGGTCGGCGTAGACGGTCTCCAGAAGATGCGTGCCGCTCTCCCGGGGGTTGGGTCGCGCCAGCAGCGCCAGCAGGTCGGCCGCCCGCCCGGCGCCGGGACCGGTGGCGATCAGCGGCAGGCTCGCGGTGCTCTCGGCGACGAGGCGCACCGCCCGATGAACCACCGGGTTGGCCTGATAGCCCGCCCGGGCGAGGGCCGCCGGATCGCGGGGCGTCCAGCTGGCCCGGCCCTCGGCGTAGAGGGCGAAGGCCGGGGCCGCGGCGGCCTTGGCGGCGAGCGCCGGGCCGCCGGCGGTGCGGCGCGCCATCCGCGCCAGCCGTTCGAGGAGGGTCGACATGCCGGTCCGATCCTGAGCTATGGTCACGCGATGCAGCCTCGGTCCCACATGCGGTCCCGCGCCGCCCGTCCGGGTGGCCTCGTCGCCTTGGCTCTCGCCGCCTTGGCCCTCGCGGCCTCCGCCCGGGCCGGGGATGCGCCCGCTCCCGCCTGGCCAGAGCCGGACGGGACCCTGATCCTCGCCCGCCCCTTCGGCCGGTCGGAGATCAGCCTGCGCCTGTCCCGGCGGGTCGCCGGGGCCGTGGACACCGTGACCTGGGACGGCGTCACCTTCCTCGCCGACACGGAACCCGGCGACGCCCTGCAGGCGCGGGCGGAGGTCGAGACCGGCACCGGATGCCGCCGGGCGAGCGAGGCCGGCGACCCGCAGGACGGGAGCGGCGCGCCCGCCGCACGCCGGCTGCGCACCCTGCGCGCCGGACGGAGCTGGGCGGAGACCGAGACCCGCATGGCCTGGGCGCCGCCCGCGGACCCGGGCGACGATCCCGACCCGGATTGTCCGGCGGACCCTTCGGCGGGCGCGGTTCCGGCCGTGATCCTGCACAAGCGGATCGCCCTCGGCCTTCCGGGCCTGGGCAACGCCGTGGAGGTGCAGGCCGGCTTCGTCCTGTCCGAGCCCGCCAAAGGGCTCCGGCTCGAACCCTGGCCGCCGCCGTGCCGGCGGAATTCTCCGAGGCTTGGCGGTTCGACCCGGCCACCGGCGGGATCGCGCCCCTTGACCCCGCGTCCGGCGTTCAGGCGGATCCGGTGATCCTGGCGACCCCCGAGGGCTCGCATGCCCTGGCCATCTGGGCGCCCGGACCGCCGGCACAGGAGGCCGACGCCCCGCGCCCGGGCTTCGCGGTGCGGCCCGAGGCCGGGGCCAACCGCCTGAGCTGCCGCTTCCGCGTGGCGAACGCCGCCGCCGGATCGCACGACTTCGCCTGCTACGCCCTGGTCGGCGCCCTCTCCGACGTCCGCGCCGCCCTGCGGAGCCTCACCGCGCCGCCCTGACGGGCGCCGGGCCGCCCGTGCGCCCACCGTCCGATCCCGGCGGGGAGGCGCATGGACGGGAAGCGACGCCGCCGATCCCGTCGCCATCCGAGGCGAAACGGGCGTCGGCCGTCCGGACCGTCGAGCCGAGCGAAGTCCCGAGGGACGGACAGCACGTTCTTTCGGCCGTCATCATCCCGGCCGCGACCGCGTCCCGCCTCCGTGGCCTCATGCCGCCCGGGCTGCGCCCGCTGGGCTCCGGCGTGGAGTCGCCGTCCCAGGAACCCGTTTCAGATGGGAAAAAGCACCCGCGGCGCGGCGCCGTTGCCGGATCGCCACAGCTTTGGCGCACGACATTGTGTATACAGGATGCAGTTCGTTCAAGAGACCACGAACCGACTCCGGCGCGCTTCTCGCAGAGGCGCGCCGTATTGTTTTCGGACCACCGCCTGGCTCACAGCCGCCGGATCCGCGGCTCGGGCCGGGCCTCCAGCATGAGATGCGTGAGCGCCCAGACCAAGGCATCCAGCCGGTCGGGCGATCCGCCGCCGGACAGGCCGTCCGGACCGAAATCGCACAGCTCGTCCTCCAGCGCCGGGAACGCCCCGACATGGTGGACCAGCCCGCGGGCATAGAGCAGCGAGACCGGCTCGGCGCGCAGGTATTTGCCCCGCGTCGCATGGACCGACGTCACCGGCACGGCCGGATCGCACTGGGCGAGCACGGCGGCGGCCATCTCGCCACCCTGGTTGACCTCGACCACCAGGGCATCGGCCCGGAGCCGGTGGTAGAGCGCCAGCGCCGCCTGCGCCCAGGCCTGCGGCGTGGCCCGGGCGAGGCTGGCATCGGCCAGCACGTAGGCGTGGCCGCCGGCGCGGCCGGCCGCCACGATCCCACAGGCATCCGAGCGCGCCCCCGAGGCCGCGGGAGGATCCACCGCGACGACGATCCGGCCCAGTTCGGGCGCCCCCGCGACCCGGGCCGCCTCCAGGGCGCCCCGGGTCCACAGGGCATCGTCCCGGTCGGCGATGAGTTCGCCGTCGAGTTCCTGCCGGCCCAGCCGGGTGCCGGCGTAGCGGCCGACCACCTGCTCCAGGAAGTCCGGCGCGAGGTGGGCCGCGTTGTCGCCTGTCCGGGCACGGCTCACCACCGTGCGCGGATCGGCGAGCAGCCGCCGGATCAGCGGCACCGGCCGGGGCGTCGTGGTCACGAGGTTGCGCGGCCGGGCGCCGAGGCGCAGCCCGAATTGCAGCATGTCGAACGCCGCCTCGGGCCGGCGCCACTTCGCGGCCTCGTCGCACCACGCGGCGCCGAATTGCGGGCCGCGCAGGGCGTCGGGCTCCTCCGCCGAGAAGGCGAACGCGACCGCGCCGTTGCTCCATTCGACGCGCCGGCGGCTGGGCGACCAGACCGGCCGGGGGCGCCCCCGCGGTGGCAGGCCGAGCAGGCCCGAAGGCCCCTCGACCATCACGTCGCGGACATCGAGATGGGTCTCCCCACCAGCGCGATCCGCGCGACCGGCGCGTCCGTGAAGGCCGGGTCCCCCGGGCGAGGGCGTCGACCCACTCGGCCCCGGTGCGGGTCTTGCCGCTGCCGCGTCCGCCGATCACCGCCCAGGTCGTCCAGGACCCGGCGTCGGCGGGTGGCAGTTGATCCGGCCGGGCCTGATGCAACCAGTCGCCGGCGAGCATCCGGATCAGGTTCGGCGGCAGGGTCGCGAGGAAGTCAGGCAGTCGGCCGGCCGCCGACAAAGCCAGCATAGCGTCGCGCGATCTCCGCGCGCAGGGCGGGCAGGTCGGGTCCGGTGCCGCCATCGCCCCCTCCCCCGTCGTGCCGCGCGGCGTGTCCGCGGCGAGCGTGTCGAGCAGCCGCTTGAGACCGCCGAGATCGCGCAGGACCCGGGCGGAGTCGCGCAGGGGCGGGTCGCCGCCGCCCAGGGCCGCGTCGAAGGCGGCGATCTGCCGGACGACGTGGGCGCTCAGGTGCCCCCGCAGGATCGCCGGATCGATCGCCGGATCGGTCGCCGTTCCACGTCCGGTGCGCCGGAGGGGCGCGTTGGGCAGGTCCACGCCCAGGGTCAGCGACAGCAGCGCCGCGGTGGGCCGCCCGAAGCCCAGGGCCTCGCTGACGTCACCGGGGTCGTTGCCGGGCGTGGCGAGGAGGCGGGCGACGGACGCCCGACGGCCCGCCGTCCAGCGGGCCATCGCGAGCCGTGGCGCGTGCTGCCGCGGCCGCACCCATCCGGCCCGGGCATTCCAGTTCCGGATCGTCTTCGGCTGGATGTCGAGGCGGGCGCCGATCTCGTCGATGGTGAGGCGGGTGTCCCGCAGGAGACGGAGGGCCTCGGCGCGCCGCTCCGCCGCGTGAGCCTGGGGTGGCCACATCGGGGGCTCTCCGCACACGTCTCGACCGTGCTGGAGTGATAGCCCGGCAGCGCGACGGTGTCAAGCACAAATTCCTATTTTCGCACTTTATAGGATTTTTGGCCAAAGCCCGGGATGGATCTCACCCGGCCCACTGCGCGACCCCGCCATGGCGCGAGCACGTTCCGCGAGGCGTGTGGCTGAAGCTCCATGTCCCGTCCCGGCATCTGGCCGTGGCGCCGGTGGGCTTGGTGCCGTCGAGACTTTTGGCCGGCTGATGGACCTTCGATCCGTCCCGGCTGCGATAATGGCCGTGCCGGTCCAGAATCCGGTCGTCCGGCTCGGGGAAAGGCCGGGCGGAGGCGCTCCCGGACACGCCGAAAGGGATGACGAGCAGGACGGCGAGGACGGCGAGCCCGAGCCGGCGCCCAAGCCCATGAGCGGTGCCCGACCAGCGCCACGGCGGCCGCACCGGCGGCACGAGCGTGCGGGCCTCTGCCTGGAGGACGCGATGGCTCGGGATCGGGACGGGCACCAGGGCGCCTCCTCAAGGTTGTGTCTGACGCCATCAGACACAACCGATGAAGGGCGTCACTGACTATCTACGGTTATCCATAAAACAGTTTCAGGTTGTGAATACGCCTCCCGGGCGCCCACCGTCGGGGTCGGGCGGGCGTGCCCGCACCCGGGCGCGGGACGGCCTCGAAAGGTGTCGCGGCTATTTCCGCTGTGAACGGCAGTCCTGAAGGCGGTCCAGGACCGGAACGGCCGTCACATCGACACGTTGACCGGCGCCATCCACACGCAGGCAAAGCCTTTCACGCAGTTCGTCAGAGTGAATCGGGTACAGAATGGTCGGTGACCCACCAGAGTCCGGAGCGGCCCAGCCGCTGGACGAAGGCCCCGTGCGGGATCCTGGTGCGAGCCCGGCGCAGGGGACAACGGAGGCCGCTGCGCTGAGCGACAGTTTCAGGCGCTTCGCCGACGTCGTGCCGCTCATGATGTGGCGGTCGGACGAGGCCGGGCACGCGGTCCACCACAACGTGTGCTGGCTGGAATTCACCGGGCGCCCCCTGGAGGCGGAACTCGGGCTCGGCTGGCGCAGCGGCCTGCATCCCGAGGATTTCGACCGCCACGCCAAGATCGTCGCGGAGGCCTTCGCGGCGCGGGCGCCGTTCACCGTCGAGTTCCGGCTGCGGCGGCACGATGGCGTCTACCGCTGGTTGCTCGACACCGCGCGGCCCCTCATGGAGGACGGCCGGTTCCAGGGTTATCTCGGGTCCTGCTTCGACATCACCGACCGCAAGCATGCCGAGGAGCACATCGAGCACGCGCTCGCCGAGAAGGAGGCGCTACTCGCCGAGGTCTACCACCGCGTCCGCAACAATCTGCAGGTGATGGTCAGCCTGATCGGCCTCTACGGCCGGGCGGCGCCCGACGCCTGCCGCGGCAGTTTCGAGGCCCTGGGCCAGCGGGTGCGGGCGATCGCGCTGGTGCAGCAGCACCTCCATGAGGCGCCCCACATCGCGTCGATCGACCTCAAGGACTACCTGCACCGCCTCGCCTCGGGCCTCGGCCAGCTCCGGCGGGCGGGCCGGATCAGCGTCCAGGTCGGCGGCACCGGGAACGGCCTCGTGGAGCCACGCATCGCCAACGCGCTCGGCATGATCGTGGCGGAGATCGTGGCGGAATGTCTCGACGCCACGGCCGAGCACGTCGCCTGCTCGATCGCCATCGACATGGAGGCCCGA
Organism: Methylobacterium phyllosphaerae; assembly: GCA_050632685.1. Lineage (GTDB taxonomy): Bacteria > Pseudomonadota > Alphaproteobacteria > Rhizobiales > Beijerinckiaceae > Methylobacterium > Methylobacterium phyllosphaerae_A. Next base: position 1,418,946 of record JBOEFT010000001.1, on the reverse strand, counting down.
GCCGGTCAGCCGCCGCGCCTGTCGATCGTGTCCGGCGTAAGCGAGATGGCCGCCTCCGGCCGCCCGAACGTCCCGAACCTCGGCCCACGCCTGATCGCGGCTTACGCGGCCCAGGCGGAGATCGCCGTCACCGGCGATGCCAGCCCGGGGGCCCCCCTGTGTCTGACCCTGCCGCCGTCGCACCCGACCGCCCAGTGAAAGCGCCCGCGGCGCCGAGCCCCGTCGCCATGGCGGCTCGGCCGGCCTATACAGCAGCGTTCCGAAAGGTGGCCGCCGGCTTTCGGACCCCGACCTTGCCGCAACCCGACCGAGCGCAGTGTATCCCGGACCCGGCTGAGCATGCTTCCTCCGATCGACACCATCATCGACAATTTCGAGATCGTCGAAGACGACGACATGCGGCTTGAGTACCTGATCGAACTCGGCCGTGCCCTGCCGTCGATGCCCGACGCGGAGCGGACCGAGGCGAACCGCGTCCATGGCTGCGAGAGCCAGGTCTGGATCGACACGGGCTTGGACCGGTCGGGCGGGGAGCCGCGCCTCGTCCTGCATGGCTTCAGCGACTCGTTCATCGTCCGCGGCTTCGTGGCGCTGATGGTGGCGCTCTACACCGGCAAGACCCCGCAGGAGGCTGCCGGGACCGACGGCCTGGAGCTGTTCCGGCAGCTGCGCTTCGGCTCCCATGTGACTTCGAAGCGCTCCAACGGCGTGCGGGCGATGGCCGAGCGGATCCACCATGACGCGGTCCGGCTCGCGGCGGAGGCCTGAGGAACGAGGCCGGCGCCCGCGCCTCCTGCGCCGAGAATCCGGTGGCCTGCGCGGGCATCAACATTGTGCCGTGCCCGTCCATCGGCTCGATCCGATGCGCGGCGGCGAGACCGGCCGGAATCGAGGCTCCCCTCAGCCCCGCCACAAGCGCAGGCGCCCGCGTTCCGGCCCGATGGCCTCCCGCTCCAGCCCGTAATGCTCGGCGAGCCGGCCGAGGGCGATGCGCGCCACCACCTTCGCCGACCGGGCCGGCCAGCGGCGCTCGGCCTCGATCCGCTCCAGACCCTTGAGGAACCCGCAGAGGTCGATCAGCAGCCCCGACAGGTCGCTCCCGACCGCGTCGAGGGCGCCGCGTACCCGCTGCCGGGCCGCGATCACGTGGTCGGCGGCGGAGGCCGGATCCCGGGGACCGCCGCCATCGACCCGGGGGGCGCCGAAATCCGAGCCCATCCGCGGCAGCAGGGCGGCGGCGTTCATATCCCGGCGCAGACGCTCCCCGCCTCGAACGAGGCCGCGTCGATCAGCGGCGCGCCGTCCCGGTCACGCCGGCGCACCATCCAGGCGAGGGGATTCTCGGCGGCGTTGCGCAGCGTCGGCCCCGCACCCGCATCCCCCGCCACGACCGTCAGCTCCCGGTGTTGCGCGGCGAAGGGCATGTCGCCGGACGCAGCCTTCCGCCGCAGGCGCGCCCGACCGGCCGCGCTGATCGTCAGCCGCGTCCCGGCGGCGTCCCACTCCGCCAGATCGGCCGCGGTGAGGGCGCGGCCGGAGGCGGCCGCGAAGCGTCCGCCCCCCACCGAGATCCCGTCGCCGCCCCGCCGGGTCACCAATGCATCCTCGGCGAGGGGATCGGGCCGCGCGTACGCGCCCGCCTCGCCGAGCCGCGCCAAGAGGCGGACCGCCTCCGCCGGCAGGTCGCTCGACGCCGCACGGTCGCGCTTCGCCCCGGAAGCGCAGCTTCGCCTGCCCGCGGCAGATTTGTTCATGTTTTGTTCCATCAGATCCGAACCGCATGCGCCGAACCCCCATAATGTCAGGAAATTTCAGATAATCAAGGTTTTTTTGCCTACAACCCACAGCTAGCCCGTGGTGGCCTACCGTGCCGCCCGAGTCGGCGGCCGATGGAGGATGTCGGCGATCTCGGTCTCGGACTTTCCGCGCACCTCGTAGCCCATCGCCTCGAAACGATCGATCAGCGTCGCGCTGGAGGCCGCGGACCGCGCCGCCCAGTCCGCGAGCACATCGTTCATCCGCGCGAGGTCCGGCTCGTTCTGCTTGTCCTGCGGATCGGGAATCGCGGCCATGTCGGCACCTCGGCGTCGATGCAGAGACCGTGAGCGACGCCACGGCCAGCTTTTCAACGCGCGATCCGGAATCGGGCTCCCGCGCCCGGGACCACCGACGTCGCTCGCGGCGCGAAGGCCGCGGCGCCCCGCAGCCTCCTCTGCCCCAACCGCTTGCATCGCGGCGCCCGGCGGGACACATCCCCTCACCCGGACGTGACGGGACTCGACGGGAGACACGATGACCGAGATCGGCCACGGATTGCTCGCTGACGCTGCGCCGGTCGCGGACGCCCGGCCGCGACGCTTCAGCGTCCACGGGCACGAGATCGCCGATCCCTACGCGTGGCTGAAGGCCGAGAACTGGCAGACGGTCCTGAAGGATCCCGCCGCGCTGCCGGACGACATCGCCGCCTATCTCAAGGCCGAGAACGCCTACGCGGAGACGGCCCTGGCGGGGACCGCGGACCTGCGCCAGCGTCTGGTCGCCGAGATGCGCGGGCGGATCCAGGAGGACGAGAGCGGCGTCCCCGAGCCGGACGGTCCCTTCGCCTACTACACCCGCCACCGCGAGGGCGGGCAGCACCCGCTGATCTGCCGGCGCCCGTCGACCGTGCCGGACGTGCCCGAGGCCGGCCCGGACGCCGACGAGACGATCCTCATCGACGGCGATCGGGAGGGCGAGGGCCTGCCGTTCTTCGAGATCGCGGCCGCGGTGCATTCGGACGACCACACGCGTCTCGCCTGGAGCGCCGACACCAAGGGATCGGAACTCTACACGATCCGCGTGCGCGACATCGCCACCGGCCTCGACCGCGACGACCGGATCGAGGCGACCTCCGGCGAGGCGGTCTGGGCGGCGGACGGCGAGAGCTTCTGGTACGTGGCGGTCGACGCCAACCACCGGCCCGCCAAGGTCATGCGCCACCGCCTCGGCACCCAGCAGAGCGCGGACGAGACGATCTACACGGAAGCCGATGCCGGCTACTTCGTCCATATCGGCAAGACGCAGTCCGGCGCGTTCCTCGACATCACGGCGAGCGACCACGAGACGTCCGAGGTCCGGCTGCTCGACCGACACGCGGAGTCGGCGAAACTGCGCCTCGTCGAGCCGCGCACCCCGCTGCTGATCTACGGGGTGGAACACCGCGGCGACCGGCTGTTCATCCGCACCAACGCGGACGGGGCCGAGGACTTCAAGATCGTCACCGCCCCGGTCGACGACCCGGGCCGCGCCAGCTGGACCGACCTCGTGCCCCATCGGACCGGGGTGATGATCCGCCACCTGCACCTGCTCACCGGCCACCTCGTCCGGCTCGAGATCGAGAACGCGCGGCCGCGGATCGTCGTGCGCGACCTCGCCGACGGCACCGAGCACACGGTCGCCTTCGAGGAGGAGGCCTATTCCCTCGGCCTGCGCGCCGGGCTCGCCTTCGACACGGATACGATCCGCTTCGTCTACTCGTCGATGACGACGCCGTCCGAGACCTGGGACTACGCGTGCGGCAGCCGCACCCGCGCCCTGCGCAAGCGGCAGGCGGTGCCGAGCGGGCACGATCCGGCCGCCTACGTGACCCGGCGGCTCTTCGCCACCGCGCCCGACGGCGAGCAGGTGCCGATCTCGCTGCTGCACCGGCGGGAGCTGCCCCTCGACGGCAGCGCGCCGCTGCTGCTCTACGGCTACGGCTCCTACGGAACGCTGATGCCGGCAGCGTTCCGCACCAACCTGCTCAGCCTCGTCGACCGCGGCTTCGTCTACGCCATCGCGCATATCCGCGGCGGCACCGAGAAGGGCTGGCGCTGGTATCTCGACGGCAAGCGCGAGAAGAAGCCCAATACCTTCACGGACTTCATTGCCTGCGCCCGCGCGCTGATCGCGGCCGGCTACACGGCCGAGAGACGGATCGTCGCCCATGGCGGGTCGGCGGGCGGGATGTTGATGGGGGCGGTGGCGAACCTCGCGCCGGAGCTGTTCGCCGGGATCGTGGCCGACGTGCCCTTCGTGGACGTGCTCAACACCATGCTCGACGCGGAGCTGCCGCTGACCCCGCCGGAATGGCCGGAATGGGGCAATCCGGCCGAGAGCGAGGCCGCTTTCCGGACGATCCTGTCGTACTCGCCCTACGACAACGTCGCCGCCAAGGACTACCCGGCGATCCTGGCCCTCGGGGGCCTGACCGACCCGCGGGTGACCTACTGGGAGCCGGCGAAATGGGTGGCGCGGCTGCGCGCCACCATGACGGGGGCGGGCCGGTGCTGCTGCGGATCAACATGGAGGCCGGCCACGGCGGTGCCGCCGGCCGGTTCGACCGGCTGGAGGAGGTCGCGCTGATCTACGCCTTCGCGCTGATGGCGGTGGGGAAGGCCTAGGGCTCAGACGCAGCCACCGCGGTCACGCGCATGAGCCCGAGGTCCTTATTGGGACATCGATGTTTCGAACGTCGCTGACGCGTTCGTCGGGATCGCAGCCTTAGGGGCGCCCGATCACGGGCGGACCTCGGCGGGCGCGGGCGGCTGGGCCGCCCCTTCCTGCGCCCGCGCCCGGCGGGCCGCCTCCTCCGCCGCGGCCTTGTCGGCGCTGGCTTTGTCGGCAGCGGCCTTCGATGCCACAGCGCGGACCCTGTCCATCTCGATCCGGGCCCGGCGGCGCTGCCGCTCGACCTGATCCGCCTCGGTCAGCTCGATCGTCTCCAGCTCGCGCTGGAGCACGAAGGTGGCCAGACCGTTCGACAGGGTGGCGACGTCGAGGACTCGTTCGGGCGCGGCGAGGGGTCCGGTCAGGCCGAACTGCACCGCCGGCGGCCCGGCATTCCAGCCCCGGGGGATCGGGCCGCCGACCAGCGTCCCGCGGGCGTCGAGGCGCCCGACCCGCAGGTCGTAGCCGATCATGCCGGTCCAGCGCGCAGGCCCGAGATCGAGGTCGACCGGCCCGGCCCGCACCACGCCGGCCACGAGGGTGGCGGCGGCCCGGGCGGTCCCCGCGCCTGGGCGCCGCCTCGGGCGAGTTCCTCGGTGACCAGGGCCTGGAGGCGGCCGTCCCGCAGCGGGTCGTCGATCTCCACCGCCCGGGTGAGGGCTCGGCCCAGGGCCGCCGGATCGGCCTCGGGCAGGCTCAGATCCGTCAGTGCGAGCGCGCCGCTGCCCGAGAGGCTTTCGGCGAGGCCCGGCAGGGTCTCGGCCGTTGCCGCGAAGCGCAAATCAGCACTCAGGCGGCCACCGAGCGGGCCGCCGGCCAGCATCGGAAGCGCCGCGCCGTCGAGGCTGCCCGCGCCGGAGACCGAGGCGCCGCCTACGAGCCGGGCGATCGTGACCGATCCCGCGAGCCGCCCGCCAGCGAGCTTGGCGGTCAGGTCACGCAGGGTCATGGTGGCGTCGGCAAGCCCGAGGGCGGTGGTCGCATCCGTGGCAACGAGACCGCGGCCGAGATCCAGGCCGGCGACCCGCACTTCGAAGGAGAGGGGCGGATGGGCGCTCGCCGGCCCGAAGCTGCCGTTCGCCCCCGGCGGGATCACCAGGGCGGCCGCCAGCTGCGGGACCGACAGACGGTCGAGGGCGAGGCGACCGTGCAGGGCGCCCCCCGCCGCCCGCAGCACCGTCCCATTCACCTCCGCTCCCGCGATTGTGCCGGCAAGAGCGGCAGCGGCCTCGCCCTGTTGCCGGGTGAGCGTGACGGTCAGGTCGGCCGGCCACGCGCCGGGAGCCAGGACCGCGGCGCCGGCCAGCGTCAGGAAGGGCGCCAGATCGCCCGAGTCGGCGCGGATCTCGCCACCGGTGGGGACGAGGTCGGGTCCGACCAGGATCGGGCGGCCCGTGGCCAGCCGCAGGCCCGCGACCGTGCCGTTGACCGTCAGAGAGAGGGCCTGCGCATCCGGCCGTTCGGCGGTCAGATTCAAGGTGCCGGGCTGCTGGAGGCCGGCGATGTCGGCGCGGCCGAACCATGCCCCCGCTCGGGGCGCAGTGAGCGTGGCGGTGCCGCCTTCGATTTGCGTCCCGCGGCTCGCCAGGGTCAGGTCGAGGGTGCCGCCGCCGGCGCTGCCCCGGGCCTGGGTCCGCAGGGCCGCGGCCAAGCCGCCCTCCCGGTCCAGGGTCACGGCGAGGTCGAGGGGCTCGTCCCGCAGGAAGGTCGGCAGCAGGCGGATCTCCCCCACCCAGACCCGCTCCAGAAGGCCCAGCAACGGCGCCGCCGACGGCGCCTTCAATCGGCCGGAAACGCGGCCGGTCCCGTCCGCGCCGATCTGGCCGGACAACCGGGCGCTGGCGCCGGCGAGGTCGGTGACCTCGAGGCTTTCGACCTTGAGACCGGCGCCGTCCGACTGGATCCGCGCCGCGATCGTGCCGGTGCCGGTGCCCGTCGCGCCGAAGCGGACGTCCCTGGCCTCCAAGGTCAGGGCGAGGTCGGTGTCCCGCAGGCCGCCGAGCGCCGTCCCCACGGGCGGCAACCCGGCGATATCGAGGCCGCTCGCGCGGATCTGTGCGTCGAACCGTCCGCGCTCCTGGCCCTCGGCCGCCATGTAGCGGGCATTGCCGGTGATCCGCGCCGTCCCGAGGGCGACGCGCAGGTTGCGCAGGGACAGGCCAGTTGTGGCGGCCGACAGGTCGGCGGCGGCTTCGACCCGGCGCCCGTCGAGAAGCGCGACGAGGGGCCCTCGGCGCCGAGGCGGCGCAGGTAGCGGCCGAGCGCCTCCGAATCCGGCGCGGCGAGGGCTACCGGCCCGGTGAAGCGCAGGGGCGCCGTCTCGACCTGCCCACTCGCGCTCAAGGTCGAGTCGGCCGGACCCACCACCGAGAAACGGCGCAGGAGCAGGCCGCCGGCGCGCTCCAGGGTGCCGGTCAGGGCGAGGTTCGACCAGTCCTCGCCGCCGAGCACGGTGCTGCCCACCGCGAGGTCGAGGTCGAGCATGGCGGGTAGGCCGCCGGCCGAGCGCGGCATGCCGCGGCCGATCAGGTTCTGGCCTTCCGGCGAGGCGAGGAAGGCGTCGAGATCGAGGCGGCGCGCCTCCAGGGTCAGGCCGGCGCGCCACTGGCGCAGGTCGAGCCGGCCGGTGCCGCCGAGCCGCAATGCGCGGCCGCCGGGATCGATGGCCACCTCCACGCCCTCGAACCGGACCTGCGTGCCGCGGGCCTTGAAGGTTCCGGCGAGGGAGAACGGCAGGTAGGCGCCGGCCGCCTGGGTCGGCGGCCCGACGACGAGACGCGCCGAGCCCTCGGCCTCCACCTGCGACCCGCCGGACTCGGCCGGCACGAGTCCGAAGCGCGCATCCGCCTCGAAGCGCGGATGCGCGTCGCCGCCCCCCGAGATCTTGGCCGCGAGCCGCCCGTCGGGACCCGGCGTTCCGCTGACCGCCCGGAATGGAACGCCGCCCGTGGTCCCCTCGAGCCGCCAGGGTCCGACCAGGGTCGGGGCCTGCAGGTGCAGGTCCTGGACGTAGAGCTGGTCGGTGCGCCCGGTGGCCGGCACCTGGGTGGTGACCAGGAACTGCTGGATCTGGAGGTTCTCGATCGCGAGGTCGCGGTCGCGCAGGGCGCCGCCGAAATCCGGCGGCAGCTTCAAGGCGTCCGGGCCGGCGACGGGCAGCTTGATCTCGGCCCGGCCGATCCGGGTCTCGGTGAAGTGGACCTCGCCCTTCAGGAGGGGCGCGAGGGCGATCTCGGCCTTGACGAACCGGGCATCGAGACTCGGACGGTCCGGATCGCTGCCGAGATGCAGGCGGTCCACGCGCAGACGGGGCGACGGCAGAAGGCGCACCTCGATCCGTCCGTCGGTCCGGACCGGGACGCCGAGGGACCGGGCGAGCGCCCGGTCGACGAGGGCGCGCTGAGCCTGCCAGTCGACGAAGGGTGGGACGGCGAGCGCCGCCACGAGAACCAGGATGACGGCGCCCGCAAGCGCGGTCAGAAGATCACGCAATGGTCCCGTTCCGCACCATCTCTCCGCGAGGACGCGACATCGCCGTGCCCCGCGTGCCCCCGCGATTCAGTTGCCAGGGCCATAGCACGATAAGGGGCCGAGGGCGCCAGCGTTACGCCTCCGGGCGAGACGCCACGTTCTGTGGCGAGTTCAGGTCAGTCGCGCTTCACGCCACCTGTCCCGTACAGGATCGCGTCTGCAATGGCCTCCGCGTCCGGGTGTATGCGCCGAGGCGGTATGCAACCCAGGATCAAGAGGCGGAATCCGATACGCTCGCGCCTGCGGAGGGCCGCTTCACGTGGTTCTGAGCCTGCCTGCTGCGGAGCGAGAATTGGAAGAATCTGGGGAGCCCATACGGTCGATATGACGGCGATTAGAGCTATTTCGGCAAAATGCAATCAGATTGCGTCATTGGATCGCGCTCACCACAATTGCACATCGGTCGAACTGACATCTTTCATTTCATCGATATCGGAAATTTCTATTGTTGAATAAAAAATATTTGAAATGAAGCGCAACCTGTCACTGGACCCGCACGCTTCTGCGCTCAAAAAAACGGACAATTAGATGCTCGGGTGAGACGATGCTGCGTCTTCAGAGAGTTGTCCAATGTTCCGCAAGCCCGCTTTCAACGAGACCCAGGCTACGCTCGACGCCCTCACGCGATCGCTGGCCATCATCGAGTTCGGCATGGATGGAACAATCCTGCGCGCCAATCCGAACTTCCTGTCGGTCGTGGACTACGACTTGGCCTCTTTGCAGGGGAAGCATCACCGCGTCTTCGTCGGCAACGATGTTGCCAACACCTCGGAGTATGAGGAGTTTTGGGCAAAGCTGCGGGCTGGCGAGTTCGTATCCGGTGAATTTCTTCGGAGAGCGAGATCGGGCGCGAAAGTCTGGCTCGAGGCGACCTACAATCCGATCCTCGGCGCCGACGGCAGGCCGTTCAAGGTCGTCAAGTTCGCCAGCGAAATCACGGCCAAGAAGAACGAGACCAGCCGCCTGCTTCGGATGATCGACGAGATGCCGGTCGCCGTCATGACGGCCGATCCGAAGAACGACTTCAAGATCAACTACCTCAACAACACGTCGCGCAAGACCCTCGAGGCGATCGAGAGGTATCTACCGATCAAGGCGTCGGAGATGATGGGTCGATCGTTCGACGTCTTCCACAAGAACCCGCACCACCAGCGCAACATGCTGGCCGATGCGAGCCGGCTGCCGCACCGGACCAAGATCAAGGTCGGTCCCGAGACGCTGGACCTGCAGGTCTCGGCGATCACCGATGCGGACGGCGCCTACGTCGGTCCGATGCTGACCTGGTCGGTCATCACCGCGCAGCTCGCCATGGCCGAGGAGGTCGCCGGCGTGGTCGAGGCGCTTGGGACCGCCATCGGCGAGATGAAAGACTCGGCGCAAGGCCTGAACCGCTCGGCCGACGCCGCGAGCGAGCGCGCCAATTCCGTCGCGGCCGGGTCAGAGGAGATGACGAGTTCGATCCATGAGATCTCGGGACAGGTCGGGCGGGTTTCCGAGCGCACCCAGCAGATCGCCAATCAAGCGACGGCGACGGATGCGACCGTGCGGAATCTCGCCACCAACGCGGGCGAGGTCGACGCGGTGGTGGGCATGATCAAGTCCATCGCCGACAAGACCAACCTGCTCGCCCTCAACGCCACGATCGAGGCGGCGCGCGCCGGGGCGGCCGGCCGCGGCTTCGCGGTCGTGGCCACGGAGGTGAAGGAGCTCGCCGGCCAGACGGCGAAGGCGACCGGCGAGATCACCCACAAGGTGCATGACATCCAGAAGGCGACCGGCGAAGCCGTCACGGCGATCCGCCTGATCACGGACGAAGTCGCCGAGCTCTCGAAGCTGACGCTGGCCATGGCCAGCGCGGTCGAGGAGCAGGCCGCCTCGACCCAGGAGATGTCATCCAACATCGCCGGTGTCTCGACGGCGGCAAGCGAGACCGGGCAACTCGCCGAGATGGTCCGGCAGATCTCCGACAGGCTCGAGGCGCATTCCGCCGGGCTCGGTGCCAGCATGGACAGGTACCTCAAGGCCGGCTGACGGCGTGTCGGACGGACCCGTCGGACGACGCGCCGACGGGCTCCCGGATGCTCTGACGGACGTTGCCCGGTTGGTGCCCCGTCGAAGCGTCGGCAAGGGCTGCCGTACGGCACGCAAGCGGTGCGTACGGCCAGGATCAAGAATTGAAGAGCGAGGAATTGGTCGTGGTCGCTGCCGAGACGGGAGCGGCCGCAGCCCTTTCGCGACAGGGCGGCTCGATGCTTCACACTGAAAAAAGGGCTTCAGCCCCGTGACATCCAGATCAGCGACTCCGCCCATCGCGACCGTCGACCGCGGGGAAAGGATCACGCGCCGTGCGGCGCAAGCCGTCGAGGGGCGATTGGAGAGTTCGAAGTCTCGGGCGGTGCGGCGATCATGTGCCGGCCTTGATCACCGCCCAGAACCGGGGTGCTCCCGCAGACGCACGGGCCAGCCCGTGAGCGCGATCTTGAAGAAGACGCAGGGCGAACGCCTCAGCCTGATTGGCATGCGCAACCGTTCCATGGCGGTTGACGACGCCAGAAACCTCCTGCTGGAGCGTCTGGGCCTCATCGAGCGCATCGGAGACGTCCGCTTCCACCGCCTGGGTGGCCATTCCGTCATCGAGTGGGGCATTACCGATGCCGGTCTGGCCGCTCTTCTGGAAATCAAAGCCGCGGTAGGTCGCAATTGAAGCGTGACGCGATGCGTCTCGGACGAGCGTCCCGCACCGGGGCACCCTCAGTTCCGGCGAAGAGGAGGAGGCCGGCTCTCGGACCCTCACAGGCATGGGGTCGACGTTCGGCAATCGGCGCATCGATCCAACGTCAGGCCTCCACCCCAAATCTGGATCGCTCGACGGCCCAGGAACGCCCGCTTTCGGGAAATGCCGATCGCTGAGGGCGTGACCGAGCAGAGGCGCAGGCGGCCGCGCGAAGAGATGCATTGCAGAGTCCGGCTCCCGGCACAGGTCGCGCCGACGAGCGGTTGCGGACAGGCGAGGCGTATCGTCCCGTAACGCACGCTCCCGCCGCATCCTGTCCGAACCACCTCGACGCCGTTCGCGATTTGGTCCAGGGAAGCGGGATGCAGAACCGCCCGCACGCGCAGCCCGCCGGGGACGGCGCTCCCGCCTCATCCATCGCCGCCCGCGCCATGGGCGCGCTCCGCCGCGACGCCGCCGCCTACCTCGAGGGGCTCAACCCAGAGCAGCGCCGCGCCGTCGAGACCACGGAGGGGCCGGTGCTTGTGCTGGCCGGCGCCGGCACCGGCAAGACCCGGGTGCTCACCACCCGCATCGCCCACCTGATCGCCACGAACCGGGCGCGCCCCTTCGACATCCTGGCGGTGACCTTCACCAACAAGGCCGCCCGGGAGATGAAGCTCCGGATCGGCGCGCTGATCGGCCCGGCCGGCGAGGGCATGCCCTGGCTCGGCACGTTCCACGCCATCGGCACCAAGATCCTGCGCCGCCACGCCGAACTGGTCGGCCTGAAATCCGACTTCACCATCCTCGGCACCGATGACCAGCTCCGGCTGATGAAGCAGGTCATCGCCGACCAGAACGTCGACGAGAAGCGCTGGCCGGCCCGCGCCCTGTCCCATGCCATCGACGGCTGGAAGAACCGCGGCCTCGCGCCCGAGCAGGTGCCGCCCGGCGAGGCCGCCTCGTTCGCGTTCGGCAAGGGTGGCACGCTCTACAGCGCCTACCAGGCCCGGCTGGCGACGCTGAACGCCGTCGACTTCGGCGATCTCCTGCTGCTCTGCCTCAAGCTCTGGCGCGAGAACCCCGACGTCCTGGCCAATTACCAGGACCGGTTCCGCTACATCCTGGTCGACGAGTACCAGGACACCAACGTCGCCCAGTACCTGTGGCTGCGCCTCCTCGCCCAGAACCGCAAGAACATCGCCTGCGTGGGCGACGACGACCAGTCGATCTACGGCTGGCGCGGTGCCGAGGTCGACAACATCCTGCGCTTCGAGCACGACTTCCCCGGCGCCGTGGTGGTGCGCCTGGAGCGCAACTACCGCTCCACGGGACACATCCTGGCCGCCGCCTCGGGGCTGATCGCGAGGAACGAGAGCCGCCTCGGCAAGACCCTGCGCACCGACGACGAGCCGGGCGAGCGCGTCACCGTGACGGGCGCCTGGGATTCCGAGGAAGAGGCGCGGATGCTCGCCGAGTCGATCGAATCCCTCCAGGCGAAGCAGCATCCCCTCTCGGAGATTGCCGTGCTGGTGCGGATCTCCGCGCAGATGCGCGAGATCGAGGACCGGTTCGTCCAGCTCGGGCTCCCCTATCGGGTGATCGGCGGCCCGCGCTTCTACGAGCGCGCCGAGATCCGCGACGCGCTGGCCTATCTCCGCGCCACCGTGAACGTGAGCGACGACCTCGCCTTCGAGCGGATCGTCAACACGCCCAAGCGCGGCCTCGGCGACGCGACGCTCCAGCAGCTCCACACCTACGGCCGGGCCAACCGGCTGCCCCTGCGGATCGCCGCCGAGCGCCTGTGCGAGACCGACGAGCTGAAGCCCCGGGTCCGCTCCACCCTGCGGGCGCTCACCCAGAGCTTCTCGCGGTGGGCGCGGCTGGTGGAATCCCAGCCGCACAGCGAGGTCGCCCAGATCGTCCTGGAGGAGTCCGGGTACACCGAGATGTGGCAGAAGGACCGCTCGGCGGATGCCGCCGGGCGCCTCGAGAACCTGAAGGAATTCGTCCGCTCCATGGAGGAATTTCCCGACATGGCGGCCTTCCTGGAGCACGTCTCCCTGGTGATGGAGGCCTCCGAGACCGAGGGCGCCGACCGGGTCTCGCTGATGACGCTCCACGCCGCCAAGGGACTCGAATTCGACACCGTGTTCCTGCCCGGTTGGGAGGACGGCCTGTTCCCCAGCCAGCGCGCGCTGGACGAGAGCGGGCGGGCGGGTCTCGAGGAGGAACGGCGCCTCGCCCATGTCGGCCTGACCCGGGCGCGCAAGCGGGCGAAGCTCTCTTTCGCAGTGAACCGGCGGATCCATGGCCTGTGGTCATCGACCATCCCGTCCCGGTTCATCGACGAGTTGCCGGAATCGGCCGTCGACGTGGTCGAGGCGCCCGCCCACTTCTCGGCCGGGGCTTCGCGGTTCGACCGCAACCCGGCCCCGTTCGGATCGAGCTACGGCACGCCGGGCTGGCAGCGGGCGCAGGCCAACACCGCCCAGACCGGCTCGCGGGGCGGCGACCGGGCCGGTCGCAGCTTCGGGTCGGCGCCCGGCGGGCGCGCCGGCGGACCGCGTCAGATCGAGGGCGAGCTGATCGCCAAGTCGACCGGCGCGCCCTCGGCGTTCCAGGAAGGACAACGGGTCTTCCACACCAAGTTCGGCCCTGGAACAGTCGCGGGTGTCGACGGCAACAAACTGACCGTTGACTTCGATAAAGCCGGCCGGAAGATGGTTCTCGACAGCTTCATCCAGGCGGGATGAGGCGCGTCCCGACGATCAAGCCCGGACTTTCCAGGGCAGCAGGATCCGCCGGCTTCGCCCGGGCGGGCGGGGAGGATCGAGGTCGTGCCGGATGCCGCGTCATCGCGTCTCCCCCATCCTGGATCTGATGCATCCGTGCCAGCCGGGCGGCTTATTCCCGGCGAGCGCCCTGAACGTCACCCCTTAGTCCACCCGGCGCGCAATCGTCGGGGGCGAATCGCGGTGGTGCGGCAGTTGCATCGCGTATTCGGCCGTGCGCGGCACGTCGTGACGCTCTCCACAGGCGGACGCACGCGGCGCGGAACCTTCGGCACGGGGCCGGTATTAGGTCCGCAAACGAGTAGATCCGGGAGCAAGCAGGTAAACGGCAGTTCAGCGACAGATCCAGGTTGGCAAGTCCCGTTGGAGTGTACATCCATGAAGAGACGCCGCGCACGACTTGAACTGGTTGAAGACCGCACGTCCCGCATTCACCGCACGCGCTTCGACGAAGAACGCAACCTCGCCCCGATCCAACCGCTCACCGAACGCCAAGCCGAGTATCTCGACGCCCTTGCCCGCTCCCCGCAGGTCATCGTCCTGGGGCCGGCCGGCACCGGCAAGACCTTCATCGCCGGCACCCGCGCGGCCGACCAGCTCCGCCAACGCCGGATCGCCAAGGTGGTGATCACCCGCCCGAACGTCCCGTCGGGCCGGTCCCTCGGCTACTTCCCCGGCACCCTCGAAGAGAAGATCGCCCCCTGGGTCGCCCCGCTGACCGAGGCCATGAAGGAGCGCATGGGCGCCGCCGCCTTCGAGATCGCCCTCAAGACCGGCGACATCGAGATCGTCCCCTTCGAAGTGATGCGTGGGCGGACCTTCAAGAACTGCCTCGTGATCCTCGACGAGGCCCAGAACACCACGATCAACGAAATCAAGATGTTCCTGACCCGCATCGGCGACGATTGCCAAGTGATCATCAACGGCGACGTCTCGCAGACCGACCTGCGCGAGACCTCGGGCCTGCGCACGGTGATGCACATGGTCAAGAGCCGGATGATGCCGATCCCCGTCGTGGAGTTCACCCGCAACGATATCGTGCGCTCGGGCATCTGCGCCGAGTGGGTCAAGGCGTTCGAGGAAACAAATCTCTAATCCAGAAGTTGATGGCGGCGGGTCCTCGACGACCCGCCGTGCCGTCCCCCGGCACGAGACGACTCTCCGCTCCTCCCGTCCGGGAGGATGAACCGGGCACCATACCCGGCCATCAGAGAACTGGAGTCTCCTCGTGAGGAAACTGACCTTCGCCTTCGCCGTTCTGGCCTCCCTGGGCGGCGCCGCCCTCGTCCAGCCGGCTTCGGCCGCCCCCGCCATGCCGGGCGCCGTGACGACCGCCGACGCCGTGACGCACGTTCGGATGACGCCCAGGGAACACCGGATGATGCACCGCCGGATGGAGCGCCGGATGATGCATCATCGGATGCACCGCCGGATGATGCATCGCCGCATGCATCACCGTATGTGACGTTCTACGGCGGGGCGGGGCCGGTCCGGCCCCGTTCCGCCCGCCCGGGCGTTGCTCCCCGGCTCGAAGATTCCTATCTCCTCGGCTCGCATCGTGCAGTCAGGCGGCCGTCGCGGCAGCCGGCCGATCCGGGAGACCAGGATGCCCCCTCCAATCGACTGTTCGACGATCTTGCCCGGCTGATGACGGACGCCGCCGGCGCCGCGCAGGGTGTGCGCCGCGAGGCCGAGACCGTGGTCAAGGCGCAGCTCGAACGTGTGATCCGCGATCTCGACGTCGCCTCCCGCGAGGAACTCGACGTCCTGCGTGATCTGGTCACCCATCTTCAGTCTCAGAACGAGGCGCTGACGGCCCGCGTGACGGCCCTGGAGGCCAAATCCGGTGCCGCGGCAGCCGGGGCGGCGGGCCTGAGTGAGGCCGTTTGAGTCCCCGCGGCAACGCCGGGGGCTTTTACACAGGAAGCGGTGCCGACGATCCCGTTTCCTGTTCACTGAATGTGACCTGCACTTTGTGTCGCGAGTCACGGCCGGTCTATAGTCAGGCATAGGGTGATTCGGGGGCTGCGGGGCGATGTCAGCAGCGCTTTGACAGTCGATCGTTTCACCTCCGGCGCAGATCGGCCGGCCGTTCCAGTTCTCGGAGTGTTCTCGCGCTCCGGATTCGCGTCACCGTCACGTCAGGCCGGGTCTCATCCGGGCCGTCCTTTTGGATCGTCATGCCGCTTCTCAACGTCGACTTTCACGACCCGGACCGGAACGAGCATCCGCTCGACGTCGTCGAGCGTTTGGCGTCCTTGCGCGACTGGATCTTCGACCGGGCGGAGACCGACGAGATGTCGGTCACGAGCCCCGGCCGATGGACCGACTACAACGTGGCCTTCACGTGGATCGAGGACGTCGAAGCCCTCCACGTGGCCTGCGCCTTCGACCTCAAGGTTCCGGAGCGGCAACGCACCGAGGTGATGCGCCTGATCGCGCTGATCAACGAGCAGCTCTGGGTCGGCCATTTCGACCTCTGGACCACCGATAGCGTGGTGATGTTCCGCCATGCGCTCCTGCTGACCGGCGGCGCGGTTCCGACCCATCCGCAATGCGCCACCATGATGAAGACGGCGGTGACCGCCTGCGAGCGCTACTTTCAGGCGTTCCAGTTCGTGCTCTGGGCCGGCAAGAGTGCCCGCGAGGCGCTGGACGCCGTGCTGTTCGAGACCGAAGGCGAGGCGTGACCGGCCCCATGCGGATGCCTGCCTCCCTGGTCCTGGCCGGGGCCGGCAAGATGGGCGGCGCGATGCTGGTGGGCTGGCTGGATGCGGGCCTCGACCCGCACCACGACGATCATCGACCCCGTGCCGACGCGCGAGATCGCGGAACTCTGCGCGGCGCGGGGTCTCACCCTGAACCCGCCGGTCGCTGCACCTGGCGCGGTGCTGGTCCTCGGGATCAAGCCGCAGGGCCTGGACGCCGCCGCGCCCAGTCTCGATCGGCTGATCGGACGTGAAACGCTCCTCGTCTCGATCCTGGCGGGCAAGTCCGTGGCCGACCTGCGCGCCCGGCTGCCGCGGGCACGCGCCGTGGTTCGGGCGATGCCCAATCTGCCGGCGAGCATCGGCCGGGGCGCCACCGGGGCCTGCGCGAATGCCGAGGTCTCGGCCGATCAGCGCGTTACCGCCGAGGCGCTGTTCGCGGCGAACGGCACGGTCGAGTGGCTCGCCGACGAGTCGCAGATCGACGCGGTGACGGCGGTCTCGGGGTCCGGTCCAGCCTACGTCTTTCTGCTCGCCGAGACCCTGGCCGAGGCGGGCATCGCGGCCGGTCTGGAGCCCGCCGTCGCCCACCGCCTCGCCCGGGCGACGGTGGCGGGATCCGGCGCGCTCCTCGATGCGAGCCCGACCGAGGCGGCGGAGCTGCGCCGCAACGTCACGTCACCCGGCGGCACTACGGCGGCGGCGCTGGACGTGCTGATGCGCCCGGACGGGCTCGGGGCTCTGATGCGCGACGCGGTGGCGGCAGCGCGTCGCCGGGCGGGTGAGCTGTCCGGCTGACGCGGCGGCGACGTCCGTGCGGCATGGCCGCGCGACGGCCCTGCCCTTCGCCGAACGGCCGCCTACATGAGGCGACACGACCGACAGATCCGGGCGATCGATCCATGACCGAAAGCAAAGTCTCCGAAAAGCGCCCCCGCAAGGCCGCGACCCCGTCCAAGGGAACCGGCACCCACGCGCATGTCGGGCAGGAGAGCGTTGCACAGGCTGCCTCCGCTCCGGACAGCACAGCGCCGGGCGACCGCGTATCGAAGCTGCCTCCCCGTGAGGCCGCCGTCGAAGCCCTCATGCGCCTCGCCGCCGAGCAGCCCTGGAACGACATCGAAGTCAGCGATATCGCCCGCGAGGCAGGCCTGACGCTTGCCGAGCTGCGCGACCTCTTCCCGTCGAAGGGCGCCGTCCTCGGCGGCCTGACCCGCATCATCGACCGCAAGGTCCTGGACGGTGACTTGGCGGGCCTCGAAGAGGAGCCGACCCGCGAGCGCCTGTTCGACGTGCTGATGCGCCGCCTCGACGCGATGGAGCCCTACAAGCCGGCCCTGCGCCGCATCGCCTACGCCCTGCGCGGCGAGCCGCTCTCGATGCTGGCGCTGAACGGCGTCATGCTGAACTCCCACCGTTACATGCTGGCGGCGGCCGGGATCGATACCGAAGGTCCGCTCGGCCAGCTCAAGCTCCAGGGCGTGGTCATCGCCTTCGCCCGCGTGACCCAGGTCTGGCTCGACGACGACGATCCGGCCCTGGCCCGGACGATGGCGCGGCTCGACAAGGAGATCCGTAACGGCGAGCGCATCATGGAGCGGGCCGAGGATGTCCGTCGGTTGACGGCGCCGCTGCGCGCGCTCGGGCGCTCCTTCCTGGATCGTCGCCCACGCACGCGCCGGGGCGACGACGGCGACGAGACCGATCCCGCGGCCGCGATCTGAGCCGGTTTCACGAACGGGGTTCTCAGACCGGCCGGGGCCGCGGCGATGAAAGCGTGTACATCCCCGCGTCAAGCGGCCTGGATATCGTTGAGGAAGCTGTCGACCTCTCGCTTGACCGCCTGAGATTGCGTGGCCAGCTCGGAGGCCACGCTCTGGACCTGCCCGGCGGCATTGCCGGTCTCCCGGGCCGCGGCCAGCACCCGCGAAACGTTGGCCGAGACGTCCTCTGTGCCCCGTGCCGCCTCGCCGGCATTGCGCGAGATCTCGGCCGTGGCCGCCGTCTGCTGCACCACGGTCGCGGCGATGGCGCCGCTGATCTCGTTGACGGTGGCGATCGTCCGGGCAATCTGCTGCATCGCCTCCGCGGCCTGCCCCGAGGCCATCTGGATCGCGGCGATCTGCCCGCCGATTTCCTCGGTGGCCCGCGCCGTCTGACCCGCCAATTCCTTCACCTCTGACGCGACGACGGCAAAGCCGCGCCCCGACTCACCAGCGCGAGCCGCCTCGATGGTGGCGTTGAGCGCCAGCAGGTTGGTCTGGCTCGCGATCCCCGAGATCATGCTCACGGCCGCGCCGATCTGCTCGGCGGCGGCGCGCAGGCTCATCATGGCGGCGTTGGTCGCCTCCGCCTCGTGAGCCGCATGACCGGCGACCTCGTTGGAGCGCAGCACCTGCCGCTCGATCTCCTGGAGGGAGGAAACCATCTCCTCGGCGGCCGCCGCCACGGTCTGGACGTTGGCCGAGGTCTGTTCGGCGGCCGAACTCGATGTCACGGCCTGGCTGTTGGTGTCGTCGGCCACCCGGGTCATGGCCCGCGCGGTGGCGTCGAGTTCGCTCGTGGCCGCCGTGACGATGTCGAGCGAGCCCGCGATCTTGCGCTGGAAGGCATGGACCAGTTCGTCCACCCGTTCGACCCGGTGCTGGCGGGCCTCCTGCTCGGCGGCCTGCGCCGCCTCCAGCTCGACCCGGGCCACGGCGTTCTGGCGGAAGATGTCGATCGCCCGGGCCATGGCTCCCATCTCGTCGGTGGCACTCCGGTAGGGCACCGTGGCCTGCATGTCGCCGTCGGCCAAGCGGGTCATCGCCCCGGTCATCCGGGCGATCGGCCGGCCGACGCTGCGGGCGAGCAGGAAGGCCAGGACCCCGCCGAGGACCAGCGCCAGGCCGATCAGGCCGATCTCCACCCGCCTGACGGTCCTGGCGGCCTCGCTGGCTTCCGCGTCCATCCGGTTGATGCCGGCCAGGATCCTGCCGCGCAGATCGGTGCCGACCTCGTCGATGGCCTCGACATGCGGCTTGATCCCGGTTTCGAATGCCGCGCGGGCGGCGTTGGCCGCCTGATCGAAGCTTTGAAAGCTGTTGAAGGCGACGTCGAGCGCGGCCCGCAGTGCCGTTGCCTGTGGGCTGAACGGTGCGCCCCCCGGAGTCGCCTTGAACGCGTCGACGGCGGCGCGTGCTTCGTCCATGAAGCGGATGTAGGCATCGAAGTCACGCGGATCGGATTTGATGGCGTAGCGCGCGGCGGCCAGACGCGCTTCGAGAACGACGGTCTCGACGCCTGCCGCCCGACTGAGCGTCCTGTCCTCGTTGCGTGCACGGACATCCGCGACGAGCGTCTTCGTGAGGTGGGCGAGGCTGTTGCCGGACTCGAACATGCGCGTCCTGGCCGCGACGAGCGCCGCACCCGTGGCCGTGAGGCGCTCCAGTTCGGGCTTCAGGGCTCGGGCATCGTCGCCGATCCTGGCGAAGAGCTTGCGCCCGAGATCCGTTATGGCGCCGGCCGCGCCCTTCTCGGAACTCTCTTCGATCGTACGGCGCGCCTGTTCCAGAGCGGGAATCCGCTCCGGCTGCGGCTTGAGCCGATACATCTCGGCGAAGCCCCTGAGTCGCGCGGCGAGACCATCGACCGCAAGGATCGTCTGCGCGCTCCGGTAAAGGCGGCTGCGAACCTCGTAGCTGTCGTCCAGCCGATCCTGCTGATAGATCGCATACGCACCGATGAGAGCCGCCGTCAGGACCAGCAGAACGAAGCCAGCGTACAATCGCGATCGTATTCCAATGTACATTTTGTATGCTCCCAAAGAGCACGCCGACGCACCGTCAAATTCATCAAAGCCAATATTATTGTGACATTGATATGTCGTTGCAGGCAAAGCAATTTCAGGTCTTGTTCTAGAGCCAATCAAAAGAAGATCTATTTTTACGAACAATCCAGTGATCGCCGCGCCACAGGCGCCGAACGATTGGTGTCGCCGCTCGAACACATCCGGTCGGCGACCAAGAGATCATGATCGGGCAAACGCCTGTCCCGCAGCGTTTCAATCTCAAGGTGCCAAGGGGTTCGACCAGCGAAGCGGCAGCAATGACTGGCGGTGTCCTTGCGCGAAGACGTTTTCTCGCAGGACCGGAACGCCTTTCATCCAATCGTGCTTTCGGAATCGCTCCCGAAACATCGGGTGACGCAGTCCGGCCCGAGCGGCGTTCGAAGCGCTGAGCGCAACTGCGCATCGCGCCGAGCCGCTGTCGATTCTCTCGATAGGTCGCGTGCGCACCGCACGTCTGGCCGGTCGTCCTGCTGGCAGGCGGAGCGGCGGCTTCAGGACCGAGAGGGCGCGCCTCAGGCGGCGCGGTTCGCGAGCGCCTCGCGCATCATCGTGGCGACCATCCCGTTCTGGAGCTGGTCACGCGGAACGAACAGCGCGTCCGGAACCCGCGCCGAAGCCTCCGGCCCCACGGCCTCGACCGGATCGCTGGCGAGGATGATGCGCAACGCCGGCCGCAACGCACGGGCCTCGATGGCGAGTTGCGCGCAGCACAAGCCGCCCTGCAGCGCCGTATCCACCACGATCACGTCCACGGGCAGGCCGAGGGCGAGCACCGTCATCGCGTCCACGCCCCGGTCGCAGGCCGTGACCTGATACCCCAGCATCCGGACCTGCGCCGAGACCTCGTCGCGCCAGCGCCTGTTCCGGCCGACCACCAGAACCTGGATCCGGTAGCAGCCGCCCTTGGGACGCGTGCTGGAGGCAGTCTCGACGTCGGCTGGGGGCATTCCGCACTCGACTTCGCGCTGGCATTGCGATGCAGCACGCGCAAGCCGGGAAGCAAGGTCGACGCGCAAGCCTGCCGCCGTGATGGCGCCGCATTCCGCGCCGCCGTTGCACAACGCCGATGCACCCGCGCAGCCTGACCATAGGCTGGGCACGGAGTCGACGCCCCTGGGTTCGCGCGGGCAACACCGGCACGCCGCGGAACCTGAGCCGCGCGCTGCCGGAGCCCGAGCCGATGTCGTCCGCGAAAGCCCCTCCCGTCTCCCCGCTGGCGCCCGCCGCGATGCCTGAGCTGCCTCCTGCCGGGGGTGCGAATCGCCACGGCCCAGGCGGGGATCCGCTACAGCGGCCGCACCGACGTGCTCTACGTCGCCCTGGAGCCAGGGACCCGGGCGGCGGGGGTGTTCACCCGCTCGAAATGCCCCTCGGCGCCGGTGGATTGGTGCCGGAAGCCCTGGCGGATGGGTCCGCGCGAGCCCTCGTGGTCAATTCCGGCAACGCCAACGCCTTCACGGGCCGCCTCGGCCGCGATGCGGTGGCGCGTACCGTCGAGATCGCCGCACAGGCGGCGGGATGCGCCACGGGCGAGGTCTACGTGGCCTCGACCGGGGTGATCGGCGAGCCGCTTCCGGCGGAGCGATTCGAGGGCGTGCTGGCGGAGTGTGCGGCCCGCGCCGAGGACGGCCCGGCCGCCTGGGCCGCGGCGGCCCGCGCCATCATGACCACCGACACCTTTCCGAAGCTCGCCACGCGCTCCGCCGAGATCGACGGCGTGCGCGTGACGATCAACGGCATCGCCAAGGGCGCCGGCATGATCGCCCCCGACATGGCGACGATGCTGTCCTTCGTCTTCACCGACGCGGCGCTGCCCCAGGACGTGCTCCAGGCGCTCCTGTCGGCGGGAACGAAGACGAGCTTCAACTGCGTGACCGTGGACGGCGACACCTCCACCTCCGACACGCTCATGCTGTTCGCCACCGCCAGGGCCGGACATCCGGCGATCAGCGATCCCGCCGACCCGCGCCTCGCCGGCTTCCGGGAGGCGCTGGAGGGCCTGCTGGTCGAGCTGGCACAGCTCGTCGCCAAGGATGGCGAGGGCGCGCGCAAGTTCGTCACCGTGCGGGTCACGGGCGCCGAGAGCGACGCCTCCGCCCACCGCATCGCGATGTCCATCGCCAACTCGCCGCTGGTGAAGACCGCGGTGGCGGGCGAGGACGCCAATTGGGGCCGGGTCGTGATGGCCGTGGGCAAGGCCGGCGAGCCCGCCGACCGGGACCGGCTGGCGATCTGGTTCGGCGACGTGCGCGTCGCCGTCCAGGGTGCCCGCGATCCGGCTTACAGCGAAGCGGCGGCGAGCGCCGTGATGGGCGAGGCCGAGATCGGGATCCGGGTCGATCTCGGGCTCGGCGAGGGCTCGGCGCGCGTCTGGACCTGCGACCTGACCAAGGCCTACATCGAGATCAACGGGGATTACCGCTCGTGAGGGGCGCCTTCGCCGGCGCTCTCCTCGCCACGGCCCTGGCGGCCCCGGCGCAGGCCGATGACGCGGCGTGCAAGCGCCATATCAGCGTCGTCGGGCGGGCCGCGGAGGCCCGGACGCCGGACTTCGCCGAGGTGACCCTGGGCATCGAGGCGCGCGGCGCGACCGCGGCCGCCGCCCTCGACGCGGCTTCGAAGGCGGTGACTGGGGTCTCGGCACAGGCGCGCACCCTCGGGGTCCCGCCGGCCGATATCGGCACGGCCGCCGTCACCTTGCAGACCGCCACGCGTTCCGTCACCCGGCCGGGCGGCGCCGTCACCGAGGAGCCGGACGGCTACCGCGCCAGCAACCTAGTCAGCGTCCGGCTCGCCGACATGGACCGGCTGGGCGACCTGCTCCGGCAGGCTCTCGACGCCGGGGCGAACCGGATCGACGGTGTGAGCTTCGGGATGCGCGATCCGGACAAGGTCGAGTCCGCCCTCCAGGTCGCTGCGACCCGGGACGCGCGCGCGCGGGCCGAGGCCCTCGCAGAGGCGCTCGGGGCCAAGCTCGGCCCGCTCTGCACCCTGAGCACCACGGGCGCCGCCACGTACCGCCCGGCGCTGGACATGGCCCGCGCGGCCCCGATGGTGGCCAAGGGCCGCCGGGTCCCGATCGAGGCGGGCACGATTCCGATGTCCGCCGAGGTCTCGGCCACCTTCGCGGTGGCGCAATGAGCGCGCCCGGAACCGCTCCCCTGCGCCTCCTCCTGGTGGTCGCGGTGGCCCTCGTCGACGTCGACGGCCGCGTGCTGGTGAGCGAGCGCCCGGCAGGCAAGCAGCTCGCCGGCCTTTGGGAGTTTCCCGGCGGCAAGGTCGAGCCCGGCGAGCGCCCGGAGCAGACCCTGATCCGGGAACTCGCGGAGGAACTCGGCATCGCGGTCGAGGAGCCCTGCCTCGCGCCGCTGACCTTCGCCAGCCACGCCTATCCGGATTTCCACCTGCTGATGCCGCTCTATGTCTGCCGGCGTTGGACGGGGACGCCGCGGTCGATGGAGGGGCAGGCGCTCAGATGGGTCCGGCCCAGGGCGCTGCGCGACCTCGCGATGCCGCCCGCCGACGCGCCGCTGATCCCGTTCCTGATCGACCTGCTGGAGGTCTGATCCCGGTCACAGGACCAGGATGCCCTCCACCACTTCCTGCACGTCGAGCGCCTCCGCGAACGTGGCGAGGTGATGCGGCTCGCCGCGTGCCATCCGGACGACGCCTTCCAGCTGGCGCCGGAGGGTGATCGGCCGGAGTCGTTCGTTGGGAAGCGCGCCGGGTTCCGGCTCGAAGCGCCCATCGTCTGTCCGGCGCTCGGCGATGGACCAGTCGCGCAACCGGACGGCCCCCGCATCGCCCTCCAGCGTCCAGGTGTTGTGATCGTCGGCCGCGACGCCCCCGACCCGGCCGGTCAGGGTCACGGGGATCCCGCCGGCCGTGAGCGTCACGTCGACCGCCCGCTCGGACCGGCCCGGCTCCGGGAAGTCGATCCGGCCGGCCAGCCCCTGGAGCGGACCGAGTTGCCGGCGGGCCAGGAACAGGAAATGCGAGACCACCTCACGGGTGAAGCCGCCTTCAGCCCGGGCATCGAGCCAACGCGCGGCGTCGGCCTGCCAGGGTCGGGGCCACCGCGCGAAGGCTACCGTGATGGTGAGCGTCCGGGGCGTGCCGACAGCCCCCGCGGCAATCCAGCGCTCGATCGTCGCCACGCCCGGCGAGGAGGCGAAGGGGAAGTTGACGGCGCCCGCGCCTCCGGCTTCCGCCACGAAGGCGCGGGCATCGGCGCGGTCGATGGCCAGCGGCTTCTCGCAGAACACGCTCCGGCCGGCGGCCAGGGCGGCGCGTGCGTAGCCCAGATGCGAAGCGGGCGGTGAGGCGACGTAGACGCACTCGCTCGCCGCGACGACGGCGGCGGCATCGGCGACGCGGGGTACCGCCGGGAAGGCGGCGCCGATCCGGGCCAGGGCGTCGGGCGCCGGATCCCAGATCGCCGCGACGCGAACGGGGAGTCCGCCGCATCGTGGATGGCGCCGAGCAGGCGCTCGCCCATGATCCCCGCGCCGATGATCCCGAGGGCGAGGGGTACGTCGGAGGCAGGCATGCAGGGATCCGTGAAGGTTTGCGTCTGGCGGGCCGCGCCGGTGGCCCCTCGGAGGCTTTAGGGGCACGGACCGACGCGGGAAAGGCCACCCGGCCCTTCAACCCTTGATGAAGGCGAGCCTGCACCGTGAGGATCGGCAGGGTGGTCTGCCGAGGGTCGGGCACCGGTCAGGCCCGGCCCCGGCGGGCGTCGAAGCTGATCGGGCCAGCCCCGAAGGCCGCGACCTGGAGCAGGCCGCCCGCCATGGCCAGGTTCTTGAGGAAGTGGAACATCTGGTTCTGGTCGCCGAGGGCCGCGTGGAAGGTCACCGCGGTGGCCACCGCGAAGAGGGCGAGGGCCAGGGCGACGAGCCGGGTGCGATAGCCGGCGACGAGCAGCAGGCCCCCGACGACTTCCACGGTGGTCGCTGCCGCGCAGGCGACCGGCGGCAGCGGCAGGTGGGCGGCCTCGATGGTCGCGAGCGTCGCGGCGGGCGCGGCGAGCTTGCCGGCGCCGCTCACGAGGAAGATCGCGCTCATCAGGATCCGGCCGGTGACCGGCAGCAGGGCCGTCGGGCCGGACAGGGTCGAGGAAGTCATGGTGGTCATCCGTTCTGGCTTCTGTCTGAGAATCAGGCCGCTTCGGGGAGAGCGAGGCTGTGGAGCCAGCCGCGCGCCAGACTGACATCGGCCTGCGACAGGCCGTGGCCGCTGGGCAGGATCCGGTGCTCGACCCGCGCCCCGGAGGCGGCGAGCTGCTGCGCGAGACGGGCGGCATTCTCCGCCGGGACGATCGGATCCATGGCCCCGGACAGGATCAGGACCGGCTTTCCGGCGAGATCCGCCGCCGGGGGCTCGGCGAACGGGACCATCGGGCGGATCAGCACGGCGCCCGCCAAGCTCTCCGGCCGGAGCATCAGCAGCGACGCGGCGATGTTGGCACCGTTCGAGAAGCCTAGCGCGAGAGGTGCCCGGAGGCCGTACCGCGCCCGGGAGGCCATCACGAAGGCGGCGAGGTCGCCGGTGCGCCGACGCAGATCCGCCTCATCGAAGACGCCTTCCGCCAGCCGGCGGAAGAACCGCGGCATCCCGTTCTCGCTCACCGCGCCGCGCGGGGACAGCAGCGCAGCCTCCGGCGCGACCGACCGGCCGAGGGGCAGGAGATCGGACTCGTCGCCGCCGGTCCCATGGAGCAGCAGAAGCGGGTGCACGGTGTCCGCTCCGGGCTCGAAGCGGTGGATGAAGCCGAGGGTGTCCTGGGTCATGGCGACCTCGCTGGTGATCGGTGCGGATCCCGCCCCGCTCTGCGCGGGGCGGGCGTGATGATCGTCCGGGTCAGGCGACCTCGGGGAGTACGGCCTCGATCTCGGCCCGGTGCGGCTCAAGCCCGGCAGGGAGTTTCAGGGCCTGCCCGAGTTCCTCGATCGGCTCGTCGACCGCGAAGCCGGGCGCGTCCGTCGCGATCTCGAACAGCACCCCTCCGGGCTCGCGGAAGTAGATCGAGCGGAAATACTGCCGGTCACGCTGCTCGGTGACGTGGAGGCCCCGCGCCGCCAGAGCCCGGCCCATCGCGGCCTGCGCGGCATCGTCCGCCGCCCGGAACGCGATATGGTGGACCGAGCCCGCCCCCGGCCGACCGGGCAGGAACCCGCCGACGGCCCGCAGAGTGACGAGGCCGCCGAGCGCGGCGCTGCCGGCGAAGCGGATCAGGCTGCCCTCGCGGCCGACCTCCTGCAGCCCCAGCACCTCCGTCAGGATCGCGGCCGTAGGCTCGGCCCTTTCGAGGAGCAGCGTCACCCCGTGCAGGCCGCGGATCGCGTGCTCGGCCGGGACCTCGCTCGAGGCCCAGCCCTCCGCGTCGCCGACATCGACGCCCACCAGGGCGAGCATCATGCCGTCCGGATCGCGGAAACGCAGGGTCGGCTCGCCGAAGACCTGGACCAGGGGCTCGTGGGTGACACCCTTCTCGATCAGGCGGTGGGTCCACCAGCCGATCGAGGCGCGGGGCACCCGGAAGGCGGTCTCCTGGGCCTCGCCGATCCCGACGCGACCGGGCGCGGCGTGCTCGATGGGGAAGAAGGTCAGGATCGTGCCGGGCTGACCGGCGGCGTCACCGTAATACAGATGATAGGTGCCCGGATCGTCGAAATTGACCGTCTTCTTGACCAGCCGCAATCCGAGGACGCGGGTGTGGAAGTCGAGGTTGCGCAGAGCCGGGCCGGAGAAGGCCGTGACGTGGTGGAGGCCGGTCTGAACCATGGCGATGTCTCCCTGGAGACCGCTGCGACGGGCAGCGCGTATCCGATGCCGGGAATGTGCGCCTTGCCAAGGCTCGCGAAAATAGAAACGATGGAAACCTATCGTTTCCGGATTTGATCGATGCGGCTACCCGATTTCGAGGCCTGGGCGGTGTTCGCCAAGGTGGTGGAGACCGGCTCCTTCGGCCGGGCCGCCGAGGAACTCGGCCTGTCGAAGGCCACGGTGTCGAAGGCTGTCAGCCGGCTGGAAGTCCGGATCGGCGCGCGGCTATTCAACCGCACGTCCCGGAAGCTCGCGCTCACCGAGGCCGGTCAAGCCGCCAAGGCGAGCGCGGCGCGCATCCTCGCGGAGGGCGAGGCCGCCGAGGCGCTCGCCACGGCGGGCGCAGCGGAGCCCCGCGGTCTGGTCCGGCTCGCCGCGCCGATGACCTTCGGCGTGATGCACGTAGCACCGATCCTCCCGGCGTTCCTGCGGCTTTATCCGTCCGTGTCGGTGGACCTGCATCTGTCCGACGCAGTCGTCGACCTCGTCGGCGGCGGATTCGATATCGGGCTTCGCATCGCGGCGCTGCCCGATTCGTCGCTGCGGGCGCGGCGGCTCTGCGGGATCCGCCGCTCACTGGTGGCCACGCCCGCCTACCTCGATCGGCATGGCCGCCCCGAGCATCCGGACGACCTCGCCCGCCATGCCTGCCTCGGCTATGCCTACCTCCCGACACCCGATCGCTGGCGATTCACGGATGGCGACGGCGCAGACGCCGTCGTGGTGCCGGCGGGGCCGCTCCGGGCGAACAACGCGGAAGCGCTGGCGCCGGCCCTGCGGGCGGGCCTGGGCCTCGCCCTGCAACCCGATTTCATGATCTGGGACGACCTCGAAGCCGGGCGGCTGGAGAGGGTCCTGCCGGCTTGGTCGCTGCCGCCCATCGCGCTGCATCTCGTCATGCCACCGGGCGATCCACGGCCGGCACGGGTGACGGCCCTGATCGCGTATCTCGGGCAGACACTCGCCCGCGCGCCCTGGGCCGATCCGCACGATCGGCAGAATCTGCCAACAGGATAGAGTGCTAGTCAGAGACGGCCACGGCAGTGCCGACTCTACAGATCGGACTAGTTTTCCAGCCTATGACAGTGTCGTCCACGAATACGTGTACTATCGCCCCCCGGCGTGATTCGACGTCGTGCCGCCTGCCAAGCGGTCGGGCATCGAGCATGGCGCGACGCGTGACAGAATGGCCGCGGCGCAACTGAACCTCAGGTTGTTAAGGGCAATCTAGTATTGGACACGCGCGCAATTCCAGGGCATGCCAACGCTGCGTCTGAATGTATACTTTCCCGCTGAGGCGTTGATGTCCCCTGGGGTCCCTGAACGGCCCGCGCCAGACCGGCTGCGGCATAAGACCGTGGCTGCGGCTGTCGCGGACTCGCTGCGTCAGCAAATTCTGAACGGGGACCTGCCGGCCGGGGCGCAGCTCCGCCAGGATGCCCTGGCGGAAGCGTTCGGGATCAGCCGGATCCCGGTCCGCGAGGCCCTGCTGCAGCTGGAAGCCACCAACCTCGTGAGGATCATGCCGCACCGCGGCGCGGTGGTGACGGGATTGTCGCTCCAGGAAGTCGTGGACATCTTCCAGCTGCGCGTCCAGCTCGAGCCGCAATTGCTGTTGCTCTCGGCCCCCCACCTGACGCCCGACGACATCCGGAACCTCGACGTCGTCTCGAAGGAGTACGGCACGGCGCTGGAAACCGGACAGGTCCTTCGGTGGGGCGACCTGAACCGTCGTTTCCACCTCGACCTGCTGCGCCACGCCGATCGCCCGCGCTCGCTGAGCATCGTCTCCGGATTGCTGCAGGATTGCGAGCGCCCGACGCGCCTGCAGATCGGCACCTCCGATGACGCGACCCGCGCCGTCCGGGAGCACGCGGAGATCCTGGCTCTGTGCGCAGCGCGCAAGGGCGAGGAGGCCGCAGCGTCCCTGCGCCACCACATCGAACATATCGCCGACACCCTGACCACACTCTACCGTGGGGCGCTGGCCAACGCCTGATCGCCGTCCGCGCGCGCCGCTCGGCGGCGCAGAGCCGGAGGCCTCGTCGGTCCGGCTTGGGCGCCCGACCGCCGATCCCGCGCCGGCAGGCGGGTCGAGGCGGTCCTTCATCTCCAAGACCTTCTGAACCTTCGCGCCGAGGCTGAGGAGCTGGACGAGGCGCTCGGTATCGAGGCGGCGCACGTCGGCGTACCAGCCAGCGAACAGTTCGAAGAGGTCGTGCATCTCCGTGAGGCGCGCCTGGGCATGCCGCTCCTCCTCGGTGCCGGGCTCCTGCATGAGGAGCTCGCGCAGGAGAGTCAGCGTCGGATCGACCTCCCGCTTCTTGCGCTCTTCGACCAGGGTCCGGACGATCTGCCAGATGTCCTCGGGCGTCGTGAAGTAGTCGCGCCGGTCGCCGGGCCTGTGCTGGAGGCGGACGAGGTTCCAGGCCTGCAATTCCTTCAGGCCCATGCTGACGTTGGAGCGCGACACGCCGAGCCGCTCGACGATCTCGTCGGCGTTGAGCGGCCGCTCGGCCACGAACAGCAAGGCGTAGATCTGCCCCACGGTCCGGTTGATGCCCCAGCGGGAGCCCATCTCGCCGAAATGCAGCACGAAGGTCTGAACGAGCGGAGGCAGCTGCACAGAAAGGATCCGACGCGGAGAAGTGTCAGGCGGGCGCCCCCCGGTCTATCAGCTCTTCAGCCAATACCGGAGGACTGTCGCCACGAAGCCGAGGCCGACGATGCTCGAGGCCCAGAGCCCCGCGAACCACGCGAGGCGCTTCCAGAGGGGCCGTGCTGCTGCGGGTGCCATCAGTGATATCCGTGCGCGTCGACCTTGCCGCGGAAGACCCAGTACGAGTACGCGGTGTAGGACAGTATGATCGGGATCAAAACCGACGCGCCGGCCAGCAGGAAGATCTGGCTCGCCTCGGGGGCGGCCGCCTGCCAGATCGTGATCCGGCCCGGCACGATGTCGGGGAAGATGCTGATGCCGAGCCCCACGAAGGTCAGGGCGAACAGCCCCAGCGCGATCAGGAAGGGCGCCCGCTCTGCCGCCGCCCCGCAGGCTGCGCCACAGGGCGTAGGCCGCGAGCGCCACGAGCAGCGGCACCTGGGCGGTGACGAGCACGTTCGGCATCGCCAGCCAACGCTCGTAGTAGCGGCCCTGGAGGAACGGCGTCACCGCGCTGACGAGGGCGATAGCCGCCACCGTCGCCACGGTGAGGCGCCGGGCGAGGCGCCGGGCCTGCAGCTGGAGCAGGCCCTCGGTGCGCATCACCAGCCAGGTCGCTCCGAGCAGCGCGTAGGCCACGACCAGGCTCGCGCCGACGAGGAGGCTGAAGGGCGTGAGCCAGTCCCACCAGCCGCCGGCGTAGGCCCGCCCCTCGACCGTGATGCCCTGCAAGAGCGCGCCCAGGGTGATGCCCTGGGCGAGGGCCGCCACCAGCGAGCCGCCCGCGAAGGCCACGTCCCAGGCGGCGCGGTGGCGGGGATCGCGCCAGCGGAACTCGAAGGCGACGCCGCGGAAGATCAGCCCGAGCAGCATCGCGATGATCGGCGCGTAGAGCGCCGGCAGGATTACCGCGTAGGCCAGGGGAAGACGGCGAACAGGCCGCCGCCGCCCAGCACCAGCCAGGTCTCGTTGCCGTCCCAGACCGGGGCGACCGAGTTCATGGCGGTGTCGCGCTCCGCGCCCGGCCGGAGGACCGGGAACAGGAGGCCGATCCCGAGATCGAAGCCGTCCATGATGATGTAGGCGAAGACCGCGAAGGCGATCACGAACGCCCAGATCACCGTGAGGTCGAAGCTGTAGGCCATGGGTCCCTCACTCGGCCGGCTGGAGGTGGCGGTCGGGATCGATCGCCGGGGCGGGCGTGATGCCCGCCGTCCGGATCGGCGCGCCGGGCTCGATCCCGCTCTCGCCGGCATGCGGGGGCTGGCCCATCAGGCGCAGCATGTAGCCGGTGCCCATGGCGAAGACCGCGAAGTAGACCACCACGAAGGCGGTGAGCGAGGCCGCCACCGCCGGCGCGTACAGCGGCGAGGCGGACTGCGCCGTGCGCAGCAGACCGTAGACCGTGTAGGGCTGGCGCCCGACCTCGGTGGTGATCCAGCCGGCCAGCACCGCCACGAAGCCCGCCGGACCCATGGCCACCGCGAAGCGGTACAGCGGGCGCCACGCGTAGAGGGTGCCGCGCCAGCGGGCGAGGAGGCTGAGGGCGCCGAGCAGCAGCATCAGCATCCCGAGGCCGACCATGATGCGGAACGACCAGAACACGATCGGCACCGGCGGCCACTCCGACCGCGGCAGGCTGTCGAGCCCCTTCAGGGGCGCGTCGAGGGCGTGCTTCAAGACCAGCGACGACAGCTTCGGATCTCGACCGCGTAGCGCACCGTGCCGGCCTCCTGATCGGGCAGGCCGAACAGCACCAGCGGCGCGCCGTCCGGGTGGCTCTGGAAGTGCCCCTCCATGGCCATGACCTTGGCGGGCTGGTGCTCCAGGGTGTTGAGGCCGTGCGCGTCGCCCGCGAGGATCTGGACCGGCGCGACCAGGGCGGCCATCCACATCGCCATCGAGAACATCGTCCGGGCGGCCGGGTTGGCCCGGTCGCGCAGCAGGTGCCACGCGCCGACCGCACCCACCACAAGGGCCGTCGTCAGGTAGGCGGCGAGGACCATGTGCACGAGGCGGAACGGGAAGGACGGGTTGAACACGATCGCCCACCAGTCCAGCGGCACGAACTGGCCCTCGGCGTTCGTGCCGTAGCCCGCCGGCGTCTGCATCCACGAGTTCACCGCCAGGATCCAGAACGCCGAGAAGAAGGTCCCGAACGCCACCATCAGCGTCGCCGCGAAGTGCAGCCGCGGCCCGACCTTGCGCATGCCGAACAGCATCACGCCCAGGAAGCCCGCCTCCAGGAAGAAGGCCGAGAGCACCTCGTAGGCCATCATCGGCCCCAGGACGGGACCGGTCTTGTCGGAGAAGACCGACCAGTTGGTGCCGAACTGGTAGGACATCACCAGCCCGGACACGACGCCCATCGCGAAGGCGATGGCGAAGATCTTAATCCAGTACTTGAACAGGTCCAGGAAGACCTGGCGCCCGGTGGTGAGCCAGAGTCCCTCCAGGACGGCGAGAAAGCTCGCGAGGCCGATCGAGAAGGCCGGGAACACGATGTGGAAGGCCACCGTGAACCCGAACTGCATGCGGGCGAGGATGAGGGGATCGAGGTTGGCGAGCACGTCATGCCTCCGGCTCTGGGCGCGACTCGGGGTATAGCAATTTCAGAAATGTCTGAAAAGTCGAAAGACACGACCGCCCGTGCCGCGAGCGGCGGTGCGCACCGGCGCGGACAGCGGCGTCCGAGGTCGATCCGGCATCGGGGGTCTGGACGTCGGCGCCCGAACGCGTCAGGGTCGCGGCATTCCCTACAGGTCGGGACCACGCAGGCCCCTGGACGCGCGCCGCGCGACGGCACGCCGCGTCCCGACGCAAGGAGAGCACGCGCCGCCATGGCCGACACCCTCGTCTCCGCCGCCCCCGTCGATCTCTCCGCCGCGCTGTCGGCGCGCATCCGCGGCATCGGCACGAGCCAGATCGGCCTCGTGGCGGATCGCGGGCGGGACGACCCGGAGGTGGTGAAGCTGTGGATCGGCGAGGGCGACCTGCCGACGCCGCCCTTCATCGTCGAGGCCGCGCACCGGGCGATGCTGGCCGGGCACACCCGCTACACCACCTCGCTGGGGCTGCCGGCGCTGCGCGCGGCGCTCGGCGCCTACCACGCCCGCCACTGGGGCGTTGAGATCCCGCCGGACCGGTTCGGCGTCACGGCGGGCGGCATGAACGCGATCATGCAGGCGGCCCAGGTGCTGCTGGAGCCGGGCGACGAGATGATCATCCCCTCCCCGGCCTGGCCCAATCTCGCCGAGGCGGTGCGCATCGCCGGCGGCGTGCCCGTGACGGTGCCTTACCGCCGCCTGCCGGACGGCCGCTTCGCGCTGCCGCTCGCCGACATCGCGGCGGCGATCACGCCGCGCACCCGGGTGATCATGGTGAACTCGCCCTCGAACCCGACGGGCTGGACCATGCCGCTTCCGGAGATGAAGGCCCTGCGCGACCTCGCCCGGGACCGCGGCCTCTGGATCCTCTCGGACGAGGTCTACGCGCATTTCACCTACGGCAACCGGATCGCGCCGTCCTTCCTGCAGATCTGCACGGAGGACGACCGGCTGATCGTGACGAACACCTTCTCGAAGAACTGGGCGATGACCGGCTGGCGGGCCGGCTGGGTGATCTATCCCCGCGGCCTCGCGCCCACCTTCTCCAAGCTCGGGCAGTACAGCACCACCTCGATCCCGACCTTCGTCCAGCACGCCTGCATCGCGGCCCTCGAGGAGGGCGACGGCTTCATCCGCACGATGGTGGATCGCTGCGCCGAGGCCCGGGCGATCCTGGTGGAGGGGCTGTCGCGCCTGCCGGGCGTCACGGTCGCGCCGCCGGACGGGGCCTTCTACCTCATGGCCCGGATGGGCGGCGACGAGCCGAGCCTCGACCTGGCGCTGCGCCTGCTGCGGGAGGCCAAGGTCGGCGTGGCGCCGGGCACCGCCTTCGGGCCGGAGGGCGAGGGCCTCGTGCGGATGTGTTTCGCCATCAGCCCGGACCTGGCCCGGGAGGCGGTGCGCCGGCTCGCGGGCGTGCTCGGGACCCGGGCGCCGGTCGCGCACTGAGATCCGGCGCGGGCCGAGCGACCGGGACCCGTGTCCCCTCGCCTCAGCGGCCCCAGCGCAGGACCAGCGCGTCGTTCCGCCGGGCGAGCTCGATCAGGCCGGCCCGCGTCGCCGGGTGCAGGGGCTGGATCGGCAGCCGCGCGGTCTCGCTCGCGATCACCCCGCCCTCGGCCATCAGCGCCTTGCAGGCGAGCAGGCCGCACTGCCGGTTCTCGTAGTTGATCAGCGGCAGCCAACGCGCGTAGGCGTCCATCGCCGCCTCCCGGCGGCCGGCCGCGTAGGCGTCGGTGATCTGGCGGATGCCGTCCGGGTAGCCGCCGCCGGTCATCGCCCCGGTGGCGCCGGCGTCGAGGTCCGCCATCAGGGTGATCGCCTCCTCGCCGTCCCAGGGACCCACGACGGCGTCGCCGCCCAGCGCGATCAGCTCGCGGAGCTTGGACGCGGCGCCGGCGGTCTCGATCTTGAAGTAGGCGACGTTCGCGATCTCCCGCGCCATGCGCGCCAGGAGCGGCGCCGACAGCGGCGTGCCGGCCACCGGCGCGTCCTGGATCATGATCGGGATCGCGATCGCGTCCGAGACCGCGCGAAAGAAATCGACGACGCCGAGTTCCGGCACGCGGATCGTGGCGCCGTGATAGGGCGGCATGACCATGACCATCGCGGCACCGGCCTCCTGGGCGCGGCGCGAGCGCTCGGCGCAGACCTGCGTGGCGAAGTGCGTCGTCGTCACGATCACCGGCACGCGGCCGGCCACGTGGTCCAGCACGGCGTCCATCACCCGCTCGCGCTCGTCGTCGGTGAGGACGAACTGCTCGGAGAAGTTGGCCAGGATGCACAGGCCCTGGCTGCCGGCGTCGATCATGAAGTCGACGGCCCGGCGCTGCCCGTCGAGGTCGAGGGCGCCCGCGGCGTCGAAGACCGTGGGGGCGACCGGGAAGACGCCGCGATAGGCGGGGACGGACGAGGTCATGCGCGGTCCTTCTGCCGGGATCGCGCATCCCGGCGGACGACCGTGTCCGCGGGCGGGATCCGGGCGCCTCTTAACACGCGGGCGCTGTGCTGGCGCGGTCCGGCGCGCGCGCACCGCGCAGTCGACAAGCGCACCGGCTTTCCTGTACGGCCGAGCTCTTCTTTGCTTTGTCCATCGACAGCCGAGATCACGCGCGGCGGCCGCACGAGAACAGCGTTTTCTTTTCGGAGCTACTGTAATGCGATTTTTCTCTGCAAGCCGCGTCGCGGCGCTCGTCGTCGCGACGCTCCTCGGCGCAGCCCTCGCCTCGTCCGCGAAGGCCGACGATCTCGACGCGATTCGCGCCGCCAAGACCCTGCGCATCGGCACCGAGGGCACCTACGCGCCCTTCACGTTCCACGACGCGTCCGGGCAGCTCGTCGGCTTCGACGTGGAGATCGGCCGCAAGATCGCCGAGCAGCTGGGCGTCACGCCCCAATTCCTCGAGGGCAAGTGGGACGGGCTGATCGCCGGTCTCGACGGCAAGCGCTACGACGTGGTCATCAACCAGGTCGGCATCACCAAGGAGCGGCAGGCGAAATTCGACTTCTCCGAGCCCTACATCCGCGCCCGGGCCGTGCTGATCACCCGGGCGGACCGGTCCGACATCAAGTCCTTCGCCGACCTCAAGGGCAAGAAGTCCGCTCAGAGCCTCTCCAGCAATTTCGCGCGCCTCGCCGAGCAGTCCGGCGCCGAGCTCGTTGGGACGGACGGCTTCGACCAGTCGATCCAGCTCGTCCTCACCGGCCGCGCCGACGCCACCGTCAACGACAGCTTGTCGTTCCTGGACTTCCACAAGCAGAAGCCGAACGCCCCCGTGAAGATCGCCGCCGAGCAGGCCGACGCGGACGCCTCCGGGATCATCATGCGCAAGAACAACCCGTCGCTGAAGGCCGCGATCGACAAGGCGCTGGAGGCGACCAGGGCCGACGGCAGCTACGCGGCGATCGCCCAGAAGTACTTCGGGGCCGACGTCTCCAAGTAACCCGTCCGCAGAGGGGCCGCCCGGACGAGTCCCGCCCGGGCGCCGCTCCCGTACAGCCCTTCGCCTCGATCGCCCGGTAGGAGACGCCGCCCCGTGCCGCACTGGCTCGACCTCATGCTCCAGTCGCTGGGGCCGCTGCTCGCGGCCGGCCTGCGCTTCACGGTGCCGCTGACGCTCATCACCTTCGCCCTGGGACTCGGGCTGGGGCTCGGGACCGCCCTCGTGCGCCTGTTCGCGCCCCGGCCCCTGGCGGCCCTGGCTTGGTTCTACGTGTGGATCTGCCGGGGCACGCCGCTCCTCGTGCAGCTGTTCGTGATCTTCTACGGCCTGCCGAGCACCGGGATCCTGATCGACGCCTTCCCGGCCGCCGTGATCGGGTTCACCCTCAACGTCGGGGCCTACACGTCGGAGATCGTCCGCGCCGCCATCGCGTCGATCCCGAAGGGGCAGTGGGAGGCGGCCTACGCCACCGGGATGAATCCGGTCCAGGCCCTGCGCCGCACGATCCTGCCTCAGGCCGCGCGCGTGGCGGTGCCGTCGCTGGCCAATTCCTTCATCGCGCTGGTCAAGGACACCTCGCTCGCCGCTGCGATCACGGTGCCGGAGCTGTTCCAGGCGGCCCAGCGCATCGTCGCCGTCACCTACGAGCCGCTGATCCTCTACATCGAGGTGGCGCTGATCTACCTCGTCCTGTGCACGCTCCTGTCCTGGCTGCAATCGCTCCTGGAGCGGCGCCTCGGACGCTACGGCGGCTATCTGGAGGCGCGCGC
This sequence comes from Methylobacterium phyllosphaerae, assembly GCA_050632685.1. Taxonomy (GTDB): domain Bacteria; phylum Pseudomonadota; class Alphaproteobacteria; order Rhizobiales; family Beijerinckiaceae; genus Methylobacterium; species Methylobacterium phyllosphaerae_A. The sequence continues at coordinate 1,382,594 of JBOEFT010000001.1, read as the reverse complement.
GTGATCGCCCTGTCGGCCATCGAGAAGAGCTTCGGCGGCAACCCGGTCCTCCGCGGCGTCGACCTCGACATCCCGGAGGGACAGGTCACGGCGCTGATCGGCCCGTCGGGCTCGGGCAAGTCGACGCTCCTGCGCTGCGTGAATCTCCTGGAGATCCCGCAGGCCGGCACGCTCACCCTGGGCGACCTCCACCTCACCTTCCGGCCGGGAAAGCCGCCCGGCCGGCGGGAGGTCCTCGCGGTGCGCCGCCAGACCGGTATGGTGTTCCAGAACTTCCAGCTCTTCCCCCACCGCACCGTGATCGAGAACGTCACGGAGGGCCTCGTCACGGTCGCCGGTTGGCCTCAGGCCAAGGCCGCGGCGCGCGCCCTGGAACTGCTGGAACGCGTCGGCCTCGCCCACAAGGCCGCAGCCTGGCCCGCCAGCCTGTCGGGCGGCCAGCAGCAGCGTGTCGCCATCGCCCGCGCGCTCGCCCCCTCCCCGCGCCTGCTCCTGTGCGACGAGCCGACCTCGGCCCTGGACCCGGAACTCGCCGCCGAGGTGGTGGACGTGCTCGCCGGCCTCGCAGGCGAGGGCATGACCATGCTGATGGCCACGCACGACCTGCGGCTCGCGCGGCGCGTCGCGGACCGGTGGTGTTCCTGGAGGGCGGCACGATCGTCGAGCAGGGACCGGCCGCCGCACTGTTCGGCCGGCCGGCCGATCCGCGCACCTGCCGCTTCGTCCGGACGCTGCTCGGCGAGGCGGCGGAGGGTACCTGAGACAGCGTCGCCGCGCGTAAAGGCGGCCGGGCCGGCAGCCCGGTCAGATCGTCCATCCGCCGTCGATCGTCACGGCCTGGCCGGTGGTGTAGGTCGCGCCCGCCAGGTAGACGGCGAGGTCAGCGATCTCCTCCGGGCGGCCCAGCCGCCCGATCGGCTGCCTCGCGATGAAGGCGGCCCGGGTCTGCTCGTAATCGCCCTGCGCGCGGATCCGATCCTGCAGCGACGGGCTCTCCACCGTGCCCGGGCAGATCGCGTTGCAGCGGATGTTGTGGCCGACATAGTCGGCGGCCACCGCCTTGGTCAAGCCGATCACCGCCGCCTTGGTGACGCCGTAGGCGAAGCGATTAGGTACCCCTTTCACCGAGGAGGCGACGGAGGCCATGTTGACGATGGCGCCGTCGCGGCGCTCCAGCATGCCGGGCAGCACCGCCCGGATCGTGCGGATCATGGACTTGACGTTGAGGTCGAGGGCGAAATCGAGGTCGGCATCGTCCATCTCGAGGATGGTCCCGCCATGGACCACCCCGGCGCAGTTGAACAGCACGTCGACGGGGCCGATGCGCTCCACCAGGGCGGTGACCGCGCCCGAGTCCAGCACGTCGAGGACGGCGGTGCTGAGGGCGTCATCCTCTAGCTCGGCCAGGGCGCTGGCGTTCACGTCGGTGGCGTAAACCCGCGCCCCGGCCCGCGCGAAGGCGAGCGCGCTGGCGCGCCCGATCCCCTGCGCCGCTGCCGTGATCAGGACCGTCTTCCCGGAGAGATCTGCCATTCCTCGCTCCTCGCAGGCTGTGTGTCGGTGCGCGGCTTCAAAGCGGACATGCCTGCCGCGCCCGGCGGGGCCGCCGATCAGGTCCGGGGCCTCGGGCCGAGCGGCCAGCCGTTGTAGGTGCCGACCGGGTCGTGTTCCAAGCCCGGCCCGGTCGCTATCGCGGCGCCGTCGCCGGCATGATCGATCGCCCACCGCACGCTGCGCAGGTGAGGGACGGGTATCGTGCCCATCCGGCCATCGCCACGCGGCGGCGGATCCACAGAAGCCGTTCCGACGTTCCCTCGTCAGGATCGTGTGGTGGAGAATCGCCATGGGACTTGCAGCCTTCGTCTTTTTCGTCGTCCCCTGGATGGCCGTCGCGATCTGGCTCTCAATGCGGCCGTCCGGTGCCCGCCTCGGCGTGCCGGCCGCGCCCTGGCGTGCGCTGACGGACAATCCGCCGCCGTCGCGGGATCAGCAGCGCGCGCCCGAGACGCACAGCATGGGATCGGCCACGGCGCGTGACGGCAAGCACGCGCCGATCGAGGTCGTGTAGGTTCAGGCGGGCGGCACGGAGCGGCTCCGCCCTCGGGTAGGAGTGGCCGGGATTGCACGTGCCGCCCGCAGCGTTCCAGGGAGCGCGCCGGTGTCATGCCACGTCTTCCAGGGAGCGATCGGTTTTGCCTGAGGCCACCTACCCTCCGCTCGACGTGCTCAAGCCCGTCGCCGACGGTTTCTGGATCGTCGACAGCGGCCCGCTGCACGCCTTCGGCATCCCCCTGCCCGTCCGGATGACCGTCGTCCGGCTCTCGGACGGAACGATCTGGCTGCATGCGCCGACCCGCTACGATGCGCGCCTTCACCGGGACATCGCGACGCTGGGACCGATTCGGCATCTGGTCGCTCCGAACATCGCACATTGGCTGTTTCTGAAGGATTGGCAGAGCCACTGCCCACGCGCTAACCTGGGCAGCGCCGAACCTGCGCCGACGCGGCCAAGTCCGCCGCGCCGGCGTGCGCATCGACCGTGAGTTGGGTGAGACGGCGCCGGCCGCTTGGCGGGCCGACCTGCGCCAAGTCGTCGTCCCGGGTGGCTTGGGATTTCGGGAGGTCGCGTTCTTTCACGGCGCGACCCGAACCCTGATACTGACCGATCTCGTCCTCAATCTAGAGCCGGCGAAGATGCCGCCGCTCCTGCGCCCGTTCCTGCGCCTCGCGCGCATGACGCCGCCGCACGGGCAGCCGCCGCCCTATCTCCGGCTCGCGATCAAGCTGCGCCGGAGCGACGCGGCGCGCGCCGCGGCGGAACTGATCGCCCTGGCTCCCGAGCGCGTCGTCTTCGCGCACGGTCTCTGGTTCGCGGGGGATGGCGCGGCACGGCTGCGGCACGCCCTGCGCTGGCTCGAGCCGTATCCCTGATCGCCTGAGCCTCAAGCCGCGAGTTGCCGCATGATCCAGACCCGCGCGGCGGCAAGATCCGCGAAGAGCGGTGGCGCGACCGGCTCGATCGGACCGAAGCCCGCCTCCAGGAACCACTTCCCCGCATCGTCGTCGTGCTGCGCCGAGAGTCGTACCAGGATCGCGACCAGGAAGCCGTCGGCGAAGACAAGCTGACTTTCGACATCGTCGCTGCTGGTCGCGACCTGCGCGGACTGCAGGCTCAGGATCATGCGACCATCGACTTCATGACCGGAACACTTCAGCCGGAAAAGACCGTTGTGCGACGGATGCGTGCCGCGGGGCCGGTCAATCTGATCAATCGGCCCTCCGCGTCGAAGTTCCGGCCTGGAATGCGGCCGAGTCGGACCGTTGGGCTCGGCCGGGAGCGCTCCGGAAAACCAGCCCGATTGTATAACGACGGCGTTGCCGAGGGTGAGACCGAGGCGTTCCACCAGCGGCTCCGGACCCGATCGCGACGAGGAGCCTCGCCCTCAGAACGCCTCCGACACGTCCCCCGCGGCCGGGTCGCCACCCTCGATTGCACGAGCGAGTTCGGTCAGCACCTCCTCCACCATCGGTGGCCACGGCACCTTCTCCTCGTCCATGAGGCGCGCGGCACCGACCAGGGCGGCGATCTGCGCCTCGTAGACCGGCCGACCGACGAGTTGCGCGTAGCGCATCCGGGCGGCGAGCGCCGTGGCGAGGCGCTGGACCTCCGCGATCTTCGCGCTCGGCGCGCCGCTGCCGTCGCCCATCCGTACCTCCCCGCCGGAGCCTCACCGATCCTCATAGGCCATGGGCGGGATGGCGTCAGGACCGGCTACCAGGCCTGGAGGATCTGGCCGCCGATCAGCGCGACGATGACGCCGGCCAGCAACGCCGCGGCGATGTCGCGCAGCGGAGCGACGATCCACGCCGGTTCCGGGACCGGCTCGGTGGTGAGACGTGTCAGGCTCTCCGGAAGAATTGGCGCGTGCGGGACGTGCTCCGTGCGCGTCGGCTTGCGCTGCCTGGGCATGATTTCTCCGCAACCTCAGGCGGTTTCGATCTGTCGGGCAGCGGCAGCCGCCAGCGCCCGCCGTGACCCCGGTCTTCGGGCGGACGAAGTCTGCGAGCGGCTTGCAGCGCGGGAGACCGATCGCCTCACCCGGCGGCGGGCCGACCTGCAGCGCCGGCGCGCAAGGAGCTTCGGCGGTGGCGCTCGCTCCCTGGCCGTCGCCGTCGCCGTCGTCGTCGCTCGACAGAGCGATGCGATGTCCGAACAGATAGGCCTCCAAGTCGATGAGTCGGTGGCGCAATCGCCCGATGTCGTTCTCGACGCCGTTGATCTGAACCAGAAGGTCAGAGACGGTGCCCCTCCGCGCCGCGATGGCCGACAGCACGGCGTCCCGCTCGTTCAGCAGCACAGCTTTGACGGTCGGGTTCATGACGCAAGTCTCCGAAGGTTACATCACCACGATCTGCAGACCGGCGCTCGAAGACAGTTGTCAAAATGGCTTAGCCGTTACGCCTGAGGGTGAACGGCCAGAGTTCGAGGTCTCTGCGTCTGCATCCGCCACGGAATGCCGGGCTCGGCGACCGACGCGACCCGCCAGCGGGAACTTCTCGCCCGCGCATGCGTCGGTTTCACGCAGACCGACACGCAGTGATGGGAGTTCCACATGCGCAGATCCGCGACTTTCACCCTGGCGGCCGCCCTGATCCTGGCTTCCGTCCCGGCCTGGGCCGAGCCCGTGAGCCAGACGGGGACAGGCGGTGGTCCCGGCACGGCCGCCAAGGCCCCCCATACCACCGCGACCGGCCAGACGGTGCCGAACCCAAGCGCCCTCGGCCCTAACGAGACCGGCAGCATCGAGCGGCGGGATGCCGTGGAAGAGCACAACGACGCGATCACCCGCGGCATCTGCATCGGCTGCAATCGCTAGGATACCGTCACCCGCCCGAACCGGACTCTTCCGAGCCGGGCGGCTATTCGCGAGAGGCATGAAAGACATTCATGGCCGGGGCGCTCCGGTTGCAGGGCGAACTTGAAGCATTCGGCGGCTTGTCCCAGATCAACGCCGTCCACCCCAACCATGAACAGGAGTCCAAGCGTGGCTAACGAGTCTGTCGAACAGACGGCAGAGAAGACCTATTACGGCCTCAGCCTCTCGCAGCATGCGGAACGGATCCGGAAGCTCGCGTCGGAACGCGGCCTCGCCGGTGAGGCCTTCGACCGCGTGACCGCGCAGGCCGTCGCGATGATCCCCACCATCAAGCTCAACGACGTCGCCCAGCGGTAGGCTCGAAACGGGCCGGCTTACCGCGCGGCCCGGAGGCTTTTGAGGATGCGACGCGTGACCGTGCGCACGGCCTCGTCGTCCCGCGCCGCGCCCTCGACCGAATCCCACAAATGGGGAAGGCTGGCCTCCAGATCATCCAGCAGTTCCGGGTGACGGTGCGCCAGGAATCGGATCGTCCCGAACAACAGGTGCTCCGTCGCGATCTCGCGCCGGCGCGCCTCGGTGACGGGGTCTGGATGGGATTTCGCGGTCTGCTCGCTCATGGAAGGCCAACGATCCGCGGATGCGACGGTTCGGCCCGGCGGGCGCGGTGCGACACCGCGGAAACCGGGCCTGCCTCACCCGTCGATGAGGTTGGCGTCAGCGCCGCAAGGCCCCGAACCAAGCGGTCAGCGGATCCACGAACGCGGCCCAGGTCCGCGACCACACGGTGGCGGTACGGCCATCGTCCGGGCGCGGAGCGGTCATCAGCGCCGCCACCAGGGCATCCTCTCGCGACTTGCATTCGTCGAGGGCGTTGCGCTCGTCGCCGGCGCGACTTTGACCTGTCGGCTGATGTCCGGAAGCCTCACGCAGGCAGCGGTGCCAAGCCAGCTCCAGCGCCGCCGGATCGGCTGCACGGGCAGCCGGCGCCGCGACTCCAGGGCAGACGGAAAGGGCGAGCATTGCGGACAAGCTGAGCAGCGGCGGGCGCATGACCGTCCTATGCCCGATTCGTACACCCACAGGATAGAACGTAGCGGCAACACCTCCCGGATCGCAGCGCGTCGGCCGGTCAACCGGCCCTGCGCGGGCTGGCGATCCGGCAGCTGTGATCCATCAGGTACTCGGCACTGGCCTCCGGTTCTCGATAGGCCAAGAGGATCATGCCGCCGCGCGGATCCGCGGGATCGGCCTCCACGGCCGCGAAGGTCGCGTCGTGCAGGCGTCCTCGCCAGCCGGGCACGTCGGACAGCGCCGCGAACGGGTTGAAGTCCGCCACCGCGTCCGCCGGAACCCGCCGGGCGAGGTAGTGCTCCTCCTCCAGCGGCACGGGGAACGGCGCCCAGGTCTCTCCGATGCCACCGCCGTGGACCTTGAGAGCGGCCATCACGCTCCGGTGCATGCAGTCGAGGTGGATGTGCAGCTGATCCTGGCTGCGGCCGTCCACCGAGTTCACCTCCAGGCCCACGGCCGAAACCGGAAGACGGCCCTGCAGCGCGTCCGACACGTAGTGCCGCGCCGCGAGCGCCGCGCGCCAGTAGGCGGCGCCGCGCGGCCCTTGGAGCACCTGCGCCTCGATGCCCGAGACGCTGTCGGTGGGCATCACGACCGTGTGGGTGAGATGGCCCGGGGCGCGCAGCACGGCCGTGCCGGGGCGCGCACCGTCGCCGAGGTCGACGGCCAGGCAGGGAAAGCTCCGGCCCGCGGCCTTCTTGGCAAGCACGCAGCCCTGCAGCGCCACCCAGAGCACGTCCCGCACCGGGTTGGCCGCGATAGCGGGCGGCATCGCCGTGAAGGCGAGCAGTGTCGCGACGACCAAACTACGACGCATGATCAGGATTCCCGGTCCCCGGTCATTGTTATGCTACAGGCGACGGCCCGCCATCGCTGTAGACGAAGGCCGTCGACGTGAGGTTACGAGTCCGCGATGCTGAAATCGAACACGCAGTGGCCCGGCCCGATCCAGATCGCGGCCTGGATCCTGGTGGCCCTGATCGTCGCCGTAACTCTCGTGCCAATCGGTCTGCGCCCCGTCGTCACGGCCGATCCCAGCCTCGAACGGATCGCCGCCTATGCGGCAGCCGGGCTTCTGATGACCGCGGCGTATCCCCGGCACTGGCTCTGGATCTTGGTCGGCAGCGTCATCATGGCGGGCGGCCTGGAGGCGGGGCAGACCCTGACCGGAACCCGCCACGGCCGGTTCGACGACTTTCTCGTGAAGGCCGCCGCCGCCTTGGCCGGCGCGGTGGCGGGCCGCGTGCTCGCGTCCCTGGTCGGCCGGCGCCTGATCGACCGGATGAACGGATGAGCCCGCATGGGGCCGGATCGCGGGCACGGGATAACCGTCAGGCCTGAGAGGGGCGGGCGCTGCCCGGATAGGCGCGCGGGGTTCGGGACGGGGACGAACACCACGCGCATGTAAACGGTGCATGTCTGCGGCGCCTGCCCGGCGCTGCGCGGGGGCTGCGGCGGAAACCGCCGAGCTTGACCCGCGTTGGCACAAGGGGCTCTCACGCGAGGTGCTGCATGTTCGGCACGGCCAAGCTCACGGGACGGTTCTGGTTCCGCAAGACATGGACGGGCAAGCTGATCCTGCTCGTCGAAGAAGAGAAGCCGCGGTGGTTCGGCCGCGGCGGCCTCACCAAGCTGCGCTGGCGCGACGCCCGCCTCCTCGACCTGGCCGAGACGCCGATGCGGACGCTGATGACCCTCGAGCGAAGCTATCGCGCGGATTACGCGACCGGTCCGGCTCGGGTGTTGCAGGCGGTCGTCCCGCCCGGGACTCGCGGCGCGATAACGACGCCGGTCGGATCCGCCGCAAACGCCTGAGCGCCGACGGAGCGCGAAGGCGCGGGCCGAGCATTGAAGGGGCAGGGCTCGGCCCGCCTGTCGTTCGGCTTCTTACCCCCAAAGCCGGAGCGACCCCACCAGAAACCATGCCGGGGTTAACGCTTTCTAAAGCCGCAGGTCCGCCAGGGCTCCTTCGATGGCCCCGCCTCCGGGCCAAGAGCGACCGCCGGGAACGCGTGCAATGCGCAGACCGGACGCCAGAAGCGTCACTGATCTATGTTGGTATTGGTTTGTTCATTCGGTAGATAACAGGCATTATGAGTTATGTTCATGCGAATAAGGACTTGACTGTCGAGAAGCGAATCCACGTTCATGGGACACTCCTACGTGAGAGGCGCCTATGGAAGACAGCACTCCTGTATCGCATCAGGACCCAATCGATTTCGTTGAGCTGACCGCCGATATCGTCTCGGCTTACGTGGCTAACAACTCGGTTCCGGTCCCCGACCTCCCGTTGCTTCTGTCCGGCGTTCATGCCGCGCTGGCTGGCCTAGGTCAGGCGACGGCCTCAGCCGAGCCGGAACTTAAGAAGGCGACGCCCGCGCAGATCAAGAAGTCGATTACCCCGGACGCCCTGATCAGCTTCATCGACGGCAAGCCGTACAAGACGTTGAAGCGGCATCTCACCGGCAACGGCATGACGATCGAGCAGTACCGCCAGCGCTTCGGGCTGCCGCCGGACTATCCGACGACGGCATCCAACTATTCGGCGATGCGCGCCGAGTTCGCCCGCAATGCCGGGCTGGGCCACAAGCGCCGCGGCGCGGCCGCGAAGCGCAGCGAGCCCGCGGACTCCGTCGCGGCGCCGGACGGGGGCAGCGGCGCGAAGGCGGCTAAGGCCCGGAAGTCCAGGAAGTCCAACGCGGAGGCGTGAGCGCACCGGCCGGGCGCTGTTGCGCCCGATCCTCGGCCCGCAGAAATGCGGGACCTGGGGGGCCCGTCCGGGCGCAAGCGCCGGCCAGGCCCGGACCGCCGGGGACGGGCGGGCACTGCCCAAGGGCTTCGGAACGCCGCGTACGGCGAACCGTTGGCCCCTGGAACGCCTCACCGCCCGTGATGGAGCCACGCTTGACCCGATCGATCCCCGCCCTTCTCCTCGCCCTGGCGACCGTGACCGGCCTCCCGGCCGCGGCCGGCGCGCAGGAGCAGAACGGAACCGGACCGACACCCCGGGCCGAGACGGCGCCGAAGCCGGCAGCCGATACGAAGGACCCGGGCAAGACCGCCACGGAGGCCGTCACCCATCCCTCCGCCGTGCCCCCGACGGAGGGCGAGGTCGGCACCGGCAAGCCACCGGCCACCGGGACGCCTCCGACGACGGGCCGCTGACCCCACGGCGGACCGCGATCCCGCCCAGCCGGCCGTCCATCGCGACGTGTGCGGCCGACGGCGGATCGCGGCGGCATGCCGGAGGCCCGAGACGCTTCCCGGCCTCGCCCGCGCCGTTGTGACGTTCAGCGCTTGTCCGGCGGCCTGGCCCCTCATAGATCCCGACGATGACGGTCTTCCCTTTCGACAACAGCTATGCCCGCCTGCCGGCGCGCTTCTTTGCACCCCAACCGCCGACGCCGGTGGCGGCCCCGCGCCTGATCCACCTGAACCGGAGGCTCGCCGAGACGCTCGGCCTCGATCCGGATCGGCTCGCCGAGCCCGAAGGCCTCGCGGCCCTCGCCGGCAACGCCGTGCCGGCAGGCGCCGAGCCGATCGCCACCGCCTATGCCGGGCATCAGTTCGGCCAGTTCGTGCCTCAGCTCGGCGACGGGCGCGCGATCCTTCTCGGCGAGGTAGTCGATCGGGACGGGCAACGCCGCGACATCCAGCTCAAGGGCGCCGGCCCGACGCCGTTTTCCCGCCGGGGCGACGGGCGAGCGGCCCTCGGCCCGGTCCTGCGGGAGTATCTCGTCAGCGAGGCCATGGCGGCGCTCGGCATCCCGACCACCCGTGCGCTCGCCGCCGTGGCGACTGGGGAGCCCGTGGTGCGCGAGACGCTCCTGCCCGGCGCGGTGCTCACTCGCGTGGCCGCCAGCCACATCCGGGTCGGCACGTTCCAGTTCGTCGCGACGCGGGGCGACGCCGAAGGCGTTCGAATACTCGCCGACCACGTAGTCGCCCGGCACTATCCAGAGGCCGCTGCGGCCACGAATCCCTATCGGGCGCTCTTGGAGGGTGTCATCGGCCGTCAGGCCGACCTCGTCGCCCGGTGGCTGCACGTCGGCTTCGTCCACGGGGTGATGAACACCGACAACATGTCGATCACCGGGGAGACGATCGATTACGGCCCCTGCGCGTTCCTCGATGCCTACGATCCCCGGACGGTCTACAGCTCCATCGATCGGAACGGGCGATACGCCTACGGCCAGCAGCCGCGCATCGCGCTCTGGAACCTGACGCGGCTCGCCGAGACCCTGCTGCCTCTGCTCGCCGCGGACGAGGCGCAGGCGGTCGCCGAGGCGGAGGCGGCCCTCGGTGGCTATGCGCCGCGCTTCGAGGCAACCTATCGCAGTGGCCTCGGCCGCAAGCTCGGCCTCGCCGAGATCCGGGACGGCGACTCCGCCCTCGCGAGCGACCTGCTCGAGCGGATGGCCGCGAACCAGGCCGACTTCACCCTGACGTTCCGCACCCTCTGTGCCGCCGCGGAACAGCCGGAAGCCGACGCGGCGGTGCGCGACCTGTTCGTCGATCCCACCGCGTACGATGCCTGGGCGGTGGGCTGGCGCGCGCGGTTGGCGCAGGAGGCGCGTGAGCCGGCCGAGACCGCCGCCGCGATGCGGGCGGTCAACCCGGCCTTCATCCCGCGCAACCACCGGGTCGAGGCGATGATCGAGGCGGCCGTGGAACGGGGCGATTTCGCGCCGTTCGAGGCACTCCTGGCCGTCTTGTCCCGTCCCTACACGGAGCAGCCGGGCGATGCCGCCTTCGCGGAAGCGCCGGAGGGCGGGGGCGTCGGCTATCGCACGTTCTGCGGCACCTGAGCCGCGGTGCGGCCGGTCAATGCTTCGGCCACGTGAAGATTTCGTGCACGTTTCCGTGGTGCAGAAACCAATGGACACGGGTTTCGGGATTGAACCCGTGATTCCGGTAGGAGTGGGCGATCACGGAGACGAGGGTCTCCGCTGCCGAGCGATCATGGATGTCGTAGGCGAGAAGCTGCGGGGCTCCACCATCCGCGCGGGCAAGATCGCGGACGAGAATCGAATACGACATATCTCCTCTCCTTTCGACCAAAACAGTCTACGCAAATTTATATCTTCAACTCCAGGAATGTTCACGGAAGCCTTGTGTAAAGGTTAAGCAATATTAATCGAATGGCATTGATTTGATTGATCATTGTCCGCGATGTTCCGGTGGGACCATCCCAGGTCGTCGCCGACGCCGATCCTGGATGATGGCGCGCCGGCGCCCGGCGGGGCGGACGAGGGACCCGAAGACTATGGTGAAGCGGAACCTCGCGCGGCTCGCGGCCACGGCCCTCCTTCTGCTCGTCGCTCTGCCCGACGCATGGGCGGCCGGGATCGTCGTAGCCTCCAAGCTCGACACGGAGGGCGGGGTCCTCGGGAACATCATCCTGCAGGCGTTGAAGGCCAAGGGCCTCGCTACGGTCGACAGGATCCAGCTCGGCGCCACGTCGATCGTGCGCCAAGCCCTGATTGAGGGTCAGGTCGACATCTACCCGGAATATACCGGCAACGCGGCGTTCTTCTTCGGGAAAGCGGATCTGCCGGTCTGGAAGGACCCGGACGCCGCCTACCAGACGGCCCGGAGCCTGGACCGCGCGGCCAACGACCTCATCTGGCTGACACCGGCCTCGGCCAACAACACCTGGGCGATCGCGGTGCGCCAGGACGTCGCGCAGGCTGCCGGCCTGAAGACGATGAGCGATTTTGGCCGCTACGTGGCCGGCGGCGGCGCGATCAAGCTCGCCGCCTCGTCGGAATTCGTGACCGCCCCGGCCGCGCTCCCGGCCTTCGGCAGGACCTACGGCTTCGCCCTCAGGCCGGAGCAGCTCATCATCCTGGCGGGTGGGGATACCGCCGCCACGATCGCCGCGGCGGCGCGCGGCACCTCCGGAACCAACGCGGCCATGGTGTTCGGTACCGACGGTGGTCTCGCCGTCGCGCGCCTCACGGTGATGGCGGACGACAAGGGCGTCCAACCCGTCTATCAGCCGGCGCCGGTCGTCCGCGGGGCCGTCCTCAAGGCCCATCCCGAGATCGCCACCGTGCTGGACCCGATCTTCCGCAGGCTCGATCTGGCCACGCTCCGAGACCTCAACGGCCGCGTTCAGATCGGCGGCGAACCGGCCTCCGCCGTCGCAGCGGATTTCCTCAGCCGGAACGGCTTCGTGCCGTGAGCGGACTTGCATCGGCAAGCCGCACGGTACACGCGGGCAGGGCGCCGGCCCTTTCGGCGGACGCGTCGTCCCCTCCTCTCCGTGCCAAGGCAGGATCGCTGTCGTGCCCCGTGGACTAGCCGACGCACCGTTCGCTCCCGTCCGTGTCAGACCGCGGCCCCTGGCTGCGGGCACGACGCCCACCTTTGCTGGCCCCGCTCAACGACGGGTCGCACGCCGATCCCCGCCCGCTGCGGCTTTCGGCGCCTGAGGATGGACGGATCCGCCCCGACCCGACTCGACCGCCCGACCATCGATCCCCTGGGGTCGGCCTTCGCCGTGGTGCTGGCGCTGAGCCTGTCGGCCCTGCCACTGATGACCGAACGGCCGAACCGGATCGCGTCGGGCACCGCGCTGATGGCCTGGTCGGCCCTCCCGTCCGGCCAGGCGCTGATCCTCGGATGTGTCGTCGCCCTTGCCCTGCCGCTGCTGGTCTTGCGGGGAACACCGCCCCGGCGCCTGGCGGCCGCCGTCGCGGCCCTCCTGATTCTCGGCCTCGTGGCCGGCTGGGCGGCCGATCACCTGACGCCGCCCGGCGACCGGTACAGCCGGGTCGCACCGGATGCGGGCTGGTGGCTGGCCTTCGTGACGGCGGCCCTCGCGGTCGGCGACGGGCTGGCACGGCTGCGTCCGGGACCGATCCTGCGGATCGCGCTGCTGGCGGGTACGGTCGCCCTGACCGGCCTCGCCCTGCGATCCGGGTTCTGGAACAACCTCTCGATCCTGCGGGAATATACCAGCCGGTCCGACACCTTCGGCCGGGAATTGCGGACCCATGCCGGGCTCGCCCTCGCCTCCGTGGCGGCGGCCGGCGCGGTCGGGATCCCGGCGGCTATGCTGGCGCGCCCGGTCCCGGCGCTGCGCGCGGGGATGCTCATCGTCCTCAACGTCGTGCAAGACCATCCCGTCCATGGCGCTGTTCGGCATGCTGATCGCGCCGCTGGCCTGGGTCGGCCGGGAGGTCCCGGGCGCAGCCGCGTTGGGCATCGCGGGGATCGGAGCCGCGCCGGCCTTCCTGGCGCTGTTCGCCTACGCGCTCCTGCCCCTGGCTGCCGCGACCGTCGCGGGCCTGGACGCGGTGCCGTGGCCGGTGCGTGACGCCGCCCGGGGCGTCGGCATGACCGCGCGGCAGCGCCTGCTCCAGGTGGAGATACCGCTGGCCCTCCCGGCGATCCTGACGGGGATCCGCATCGTCCTGGTCCAGAACATCGGGCTCGCGGTGATCGCGGGGCTCGTGGGCGGCGGCGGCCTCGGCGTGTTCGTCTTCCAGGGCATCAGCCAGACCGCGGGCGACCTCGTCCTGCTCGGGGCGCTGCCGACCGTCGCCATGGCGAGCGCCGCCGCCGTGCTGCTCGACGCGGTCATCGACCTGAGCCGCGGCCGCGCGGCGGAGCGGCTGCCATGATCGAACTCGCAGGGGTCAGCCGTGTCTTCGGGGAGCGGACGGTCGTGGCCGACGTCACCCTCCGGATCGAAGCCGGGACGATCCTGACGGTGGTCGGCACCTCGGGATCGGGCAAGACGACCCTGCTGCGGATGATCAACCGCCTGATCGAGCCCAGCGCCGGGACGATCCGGATCGCCGGGCGGGACATCCGGGAGATACCGCCCCATCGCCTGCGGCGCGGGATCGGCTATGCCATCCAGGGACACGGCCTGTTCCCCCACCGCACCGTGGCGGAGAACATCGCGGTGGTGCCGAATCTGCTCGGCTGGGAGAGCGGGCGGATCGCCACCCGGGTCGACGAGCTCCTCGGGCTGTTCAACCTCGATCCGGCGGCCTACCGGAGCCGCTTGCCGGCGGCCTTGTCCGGCGGCGAGCAGCAGCGGATCGGCGTCGCCCGGGCTCTCGCGGCCGAGCCGCCGATCCTGCTGATGGACGAGCCCTTCGGCGCCCTCGACCCGATCATCCGTGGCCGCGCCCAGGCGGATCTGCGGGCCATCCAGAAGCGCTACGGCACCACGATCGTGCTCGTGACCCACGACATGGACGAGGCCCTGCACCTCGGTCACCGCATCGCCGTGATGGACGGGGGGCGTCTGGTTCAGGAGGCCGCCCCGGCCGACCTGATCGGCGCGCCCGCGACCGCCTTCGTCGGCGACCTCCTCGGCAGCGGCGACCGGGCCTTCCAGCTCATGGCCCTGCGCGTCGTGGACGCCCTCGTCGAGCCCGGTCCTGCGCCGGGGCCGCCCATCCCGACCGGAACCTCCGTGCGCGCCGCCCTGGCGGAGAGCCTGTGGTCGCGGCGCCCGGCGCTGCCGGTCAGCCGCGACGGCGTGGTCCTGGGACGGGTGACGCGGGCGGCCCTCGAGGCGCAGGGCGGGCGGCCATGAGCCGGGGCGCACAGCTGACCTGGGCGGCGCTCCTCGCCCTGCTGGGCGCGTTCCTGCTCACGCCGGAGAGCTTCGCGCCCCTGTTCCGTCCCTTCGCCCCCGGCGACACCCCGCCGATCTACGCGCAGACGCCCCTGTGGACGCTGGCCGTCGACCACCTCCTGCTGGTCGCCGCCGCCACCCTGGCGTCGACCGGGATCGCCCTCGGCCTCGCCATCGCGGCCACCCGTCCGGCCGGGCGCGAGATGCTGCCCTTCGCCCGTTCGGTGACCCGGATCGGCCAGACCTTCCCGCCCGTGGCAGTCCTGGCCCTGGCCGTGCCGATCTTCGGCTTCGGCGCCGTCCCGACCCTCATCGCCCTCGTGCTCTACGGCCTGCTGCCGATCTTCGAGACCGCCCTGACCGGGCTCGACGGCCTCGATCCGGCCCTGATGGAAGCCGCACGCGGGATGGGCATGACCGACCGCCAGCGCCTCGTCCAGGTCGAGCTGCCCCTGGCCTTACCGATGATCCTGTCGGGCATTCGCCTCGCGGCCGTGATCGGGCTCGCCACGGCCACGATCGGCTCGACGGTGGCCGCCAGCACCCTCGGCGAAGTGATCGTGTCCGGCCTCCTCTCGGGCAACACCGCCTACGTGCTCCAGGGCGGCCTCGTCGTGTCGGCGCTGGCGCTCCTGATCGATGCCGGCTTCCGTCGCCTGGAGCGCGCTGCCGCGCGCCGGGCTGGATTTCGTTCCTAGAGGCGACTAGAAAGCCGGCGGGGCCGTACGCGCGGTCCTGGGGCTTGGAATCCCCTGTCTGATGGTTGGTGCCGACCACAACGGCACCCGCTCCTGGCCACACGGTCGGGGAGCCTGCGACGCATGTCCAGGCGTTCCGGCGCTAAAGGTCGTAGGGACCGTTCAGACACGGTTTTCCAACTCCCCGACTCGGGTTGGTCGAAGGCTCGTTCGCGGGGGCGGACCGCGGATCGAGGGCCGCCGGGAGGGTGGACCATGGGTTCCCGCGATCCCGATACGCGCGCAATTCAGCTCGCCCGCCTGCGCGCGGCTTACGAGGCCCGCCCAGGCCGCCCGCGTCCCGACGCCCCCTGCAACACCGCGCACCACTCGCGGGCGCTCCTGGGACGAATCCTCGTTGTGCTGGGCGGCCTGCAGGACGGGGCGGGCGTGACGTCGAACGGACCGGACGGCAAGACGCGCGCCCAGCCGTAGCGTCGCGGGACGTGGCACATGACGGGTCGTGCGCCGGTCCAGGGGCTGGACCCGTCCCGCGAACCGGATCCAGGACGCGGAGACGCCGCGCCATTGCCCCACTGCGCCGGCGCTCGGTCCGTAACGTCCGGCATATTTTGATCAAAAATCCGTGATCACCGAAATACATTGAATAATGATCAAATTTTTATCAGTATTCATACGACGCGTCCGATTCGGTCGTCCGTCGTTCGGCAGTGCGATCGATACCGATCGGTCTCGAACGCGTCGGACTGGGAGGTCGCCATGACACGAAGGGCCATTCACGCAGCATCCCACGCGGGTATCCCCGCCGCGACACTCTGCCTGCTTCTTCTCGGCACGATCACGGCCCGTGCCGAAGACATGCCGCGGGAGGGTGACTTCCGGATCACCTACACGTCGACCAGTGTTTCCGCACCGAAACCTGTCTCGATCGGCGGAAATCGAACGGCTTCGGCGACGATCTACATGATGACCGCCGTGAACGAATCAGGGGGCCGACTCCTGCACAACATGGCGGGGCGCTGCACCTCGGCGCCGATCATCGACAGCGGCGCCAAGACTCTGGAGAACCACGGGTACTGCGACTACGTCGACGCGGATGGAGACCACGTCTTCGAGAAGTGGGACTATCCGGTCCAGCCGCTGGGGGCGGCGAACGAGGGGACGGGCGAGTGGCTCGGCGGCACCGGCAAGTTCGCGGGCCTGTCCGGAACCATGAAGATCCGCTCCCGCCGGCTGAACTCCCCGACCGAGGGGCCATCCAGGTCGTCGGCGAGAAGCTCGGCAGCTACAGCCTCGCCAACACGGTGGCCAGCGCGAAACCGAACTGACGCGCGCGTCGCGACGCGACAGGCGGGCCGACTTGGCGGTATGAGGCCGCCCATGACGCCCGCCGACCGCGACCGGTTCGAAAAATGCCTCGCGCTCGCCGCGCAGGGCGCCACGGCGGGCGAGCGCGCGGCCGCGCGCGCGGCCGCCGCGCGCATCGCCCGGGGCGCAGGCCTCACCCTCGCGGAGGCGGCCGACGCGGTCGCGCGGGCGGGACAGACCTCGGAACCCCGGGTGACGCGTCCGCCGCCGCCACGGCGTCCTTATGCCTGGGCGCAGCCCAAGGCCGCGGTGACGCCCGTCACCGTCGAGGAACTGCTGCGTCAGAAGAGCGAGACGGAGGCATGGCGCAGGCGGGCGGCGAAGGCCGCCGACCGCCGCCGGAAGCGGGAGAACGCGGATCAGGAGGCCTACAGGGCCGAGCAGCGTGCCCGCCAAGCGGAGCGCGACAAAGCCTGGGCGCACGCCCACGCGGCGGACCGGCCGGCTTCGGACGAGCCCTGAGCGCCCGTCAGCCGACCGGCGGGCGCTCAGCGGTGGCGAAGGGGTCTCGCCCGCCGGTGATGACGCGCGCCGCG
Source organism: Methylobacterium phyllosphaerae (assembly GCA_050632685.1). GTDB lineage: Bacteria > Pseudomonadota > Alphaproteobacteria > Rhizobiales > Beijerinckiaceae > Methylobacterium > Methylobacterium phyllosphaerae_A. Next base: position 1,365,439 of record JBOEFT010000001.1, on the reverse strand, counting down.
GCGGCGGGGACCGACCCGTGCCGGCGGTGATGCCTGCGGTTCCGCGACAGCGGGGGCGCCGGCCGCGACCCCGTCATGGGCCGCGACGATCCGGCGTGCCTCCTCGACGCTCATGTCGCAGGCGCTCGTCATCCCCTGCAGGGCGCCCAGCGCCCGATTGTACTCGGGAAGATTGGTGCAGCCGGGCACACCCCAAGCCCATGCGGGAACCGGCACCGCACTCGCCGCCGCCAGCACGAAGACGGCAAGACCGTTCCTGAACGACAAGGTCCATCCTCCGTGCAATCCGGGCTCAAATCCCGACCCGCAGCGGGGAAACGCGGTCGTCCCGGCGACGGCTCCGCGTCGGCGGGATCAGGCATCGCCGCACAAGCTCGGACACAAGCGAGATCCGGGGATCCAGCGTGCGCGGGTCGATCGTGGCGGACATCCGGCCGCGATGGTCGCCCCTGGGGCAGCCCCGCGGCCTCGCCGACCTGCCGCTGAACCGCATGCCGATCCGCGCGGTCGTCGTGGCGACGCACGTCCTCACAAGCCCCAGCACCGCGGGCCTCGGCAGCGACGGCGGAAACCCAGTGGCCCACCGGCCAGGGCCGCGCCGACCACGACCGCCCCTGCCGGATCGCCCTCAGGCGGCTTCCAGCAGGAAGTTGGCGTTGCGGAACATCAGCTCACGCCGATAGAAGTAGACGCCGCGCCGCCGCATCGCCGCGTGTGCCGCGTCCGCGTCGAACCCGTAGGGCTTGTCCCGCGACGTGTCGATGCAACTCACATACGTCCAGTGAACACCGTCGATCATCGGCGGGATCGGCTGATCCTGACGGACGGCGCAGAAGCTCTGTCCGTCGGAGGCATTGACGAAAATGTAGAACGTCTTCCGCGCGCACATCCGAACCTCCAGAGGACTCGGTGGGTGTCACTGCAACGCAACGGTCAAGTCATAAACCGATTTTGCGGCAATAGTCAAGCTTCTGCCACATTTCCGCCACGCATGAGATCGCGCAGCGTCCCGGCTAGATCCGACAGCTAGGCTCCTCGGCGGCGACGGTGCCTCCCGTGCCGCCCTCGACGACGGAGGCGCGCCCCTCGCCCTAATGGACATGCCGTCGCGGCGGCGCCGCGGGTGGGAACCAGCGCCGTCCCTATCGCGCAGACGTGGTCACTCCGAGACGGCCAAACGAAGACTTCGCGATGCGGTCGGATCGTCTTGGACCAGGATGTTTCGTGGAGCGGAAGCGCCTGCGCCTTGTGGGCGGCCGTCCGGCGCACGGCGGCAGGTAGCCTAACAGACGAGGCGCAATACCTCAGACAGGAATCCGGCCGGCATGCGACCAGCGCGCGTTGGCATCGGCCAAAAAGGAATTTTGTATTCAAAAATAGTTACTTATCTATTGTGTCATCCTGCATTGACACGCTCTAATGTCCGAGTATTCATAGTCTGAGGGTTGGTGGAGATCAAAAATGACGTCGGTCGATTTGCGCAAGGATCAGGATGATCTTGAACCCGCGATGCGCGAGATCGCGGTGCGCGTCGTGGCGGCCTATCTGTCGAACAACACGATCCCGCACACCAGCCTGCCGCCGCTGCTGGCGACCGTGCACGAGGCGCTCTTCGCGCTGACGGATCGGCCGCCGGTCGTCGAGACGATCCACGAGCAGCCCACGCCGGCCCAGATCCACAGATCAGTCCGCCAGGACGGCCTCGTCAGCTTCATCGACGGCCGATCCTACAAGACCCTGAAGCGCCATCTGACGGCACATGGGCTCTCACCCGAGCTGTACCGTGCACGCTACGGGCTGCCGGAGGATTACCCGATGACCGCACCCGACTACGCCGAGCGACGCTCGGAAATCGCCAAGGCGATCCGGCTCGGACGCAAGGCCGCCTGACCGGCGAAGAGGCGCTCCCGACCTGCCCTTCCGCATCACGCGACGAGCGGAAGGCCCCGACCGTGGCTCCACCCCTCCCCAGCTGAGCCGTGGCACGCTCCTGTCGGCGGAACGCTCGGCGCGCGGCACCGTGAACCGATCGCGTTCGCAGGCGTAGATACCGGTCGCGGGTCACCCGCGCAGACGACAGGGTTTCGGGGATCCGCTGCCCTTGGCCCGCTCGCGGTTCCCGGACCGGGTACCCGCATCCGGGATGCCACGATCGAGGGGAGGAATTCGCCCATGCGGGACCAATCGGGTTGGGTCGCGATCCTGCTCCTCCTGGGTGCGGCGCCGGCCTCCGGGCAGACCGTCCTGGCCCCGTCCGGCGACTCGGCCGTGACGCAGCCCGGCGGTACGGAAGGGCGCTCCGCGCGACGCAACATCCAGGAAGCCTTCCGCAACGGCGACGTGGTCGGCCATCCGTCCCGCCCGGTGAACCTCGGAATGCAGCGAGACAGGTCACGCCCCAGGGCGCCGCGCTTCTAGACCGCGTCCGGCCGCGCCCCGTGCGACGCTCCGGCCGACACGGTCGGCGCGCGCCTCAGCATCGGGGCGATCAAGGGTCTGAGCCGATCCTGCGCGGCGGACGATGACGTCCGGATCGCGCCTGCGGCGTGCGCATGGTGCATTTGTGAACGCCGTCGCGTTTCCCGCTGCACCGCGCGCCGCTATGGCAATGGCTCACCGGCTGCGCGCGCGCTCCGGTCCGGGAAGGACCACGCTCTTGATCGACGCCAGCCTCAAGGCCGCGACGTCACTCGATACCGGCGCGTGCGCGAACGGGTCGATCGCGTCCGTCACGCGACGGCTCGATTCTCTGCCGATCACGCGGCTCCACGCGGTGGTGCTCGCGGTCTGCACGCTGGGCCTGTTCACCGACATCGCCGAAGTCGCCCTGAGCAATGCCCTGGCGGCGATCTTCCTCGCGCCGCCCCACAACATGGCGCGGGGCAGCCTCTCGCTGCTCCTCGCCTCCGTCTTCGCCGGCGGGGCCGTGGGTGCCCCCGTCTTCGGGATGCTGGGTGATCACTTCGGCCGCAGGCGCGCGCTGCAGGCCTCCCTGGCGCTGATGGCCGCCGGATCGCTGGCCGCCGCCGCGAGCGAGGGGCTCACGGCGCTGACCGTCGCCCGCACGGTCTCGGGTTTCGCGATCGGCGGGTTCCCGCCCCTGGTCGCCACCTACCTCGCCGAGGTGATGCCGGCGCGCCGCCGCGGCGCGACGCTGCTGATCTGTGCCGGCATCGGACTTCTCGGCGGCCTGGCGGTCATCCTCCTGGTCCGGGCTCTCGCGCCGGGTGCGCCGCTCGGAATCGAACCGTGGCGCTGGGCGCTGATCCTCGGCGGCGTCCTGGCCGCGCTCGGCGGCCTCCTGTTCACGCAGTTGCCGGACTCGCCGCGGTGGCTCGCCTCGGTCGGGCGCTCCATCGAGGCCGACGGCGCCTGCCGCCGGTTCGAGCGCGCGGCCGGCCGAGCGGCCGTCGTCGACGCGCGCGACCTCGACCCCGCGCCGACAGCACTCGCGGCTGCGGGCTTCCGCGCCCTGTTCGCCGAGACGCGCGCTTTGCGACGGACGGCCCTGTTCGTCGGGCTCTACACGCTCGCACCCCTGGCGACGATCGCCTTCCCCCTGCTCAGTGCCGTCGTGATGGTGGAGAAGGGCTTCAAGGTCGATCAATCCCTCGCCTTCGCCGCGCTGTCGATGCTGGGGCCGCCGCTGGGCACCCTGCTGACCGCGGTGGCGATCGACCGGCTCGAGCGGCGCGCCTGCCTGACGGCCCTGGCGGCGGCGATGGCGGTCCTGGGCACGGCCTTCGCGGCGAGCGGCACGTTCCTGACACTGGTCCTGATCGGCATCGCCTTCAACACCGCGGCGGCGACCTATGGCAGCATCCTCGCCGTCTACGCGACGGAACTGCTCCCGACGCCGCTGCGGGCCTCAGCCATGACCTGCGCCTGGGCCGGCGGCCGGGTCGCCGCGGCCCTGGCGCCGATCATCCTCCTGCCAATCCTCTCGACCTATGGGCCGCACGCGATGTTCGCCGTGATCACGTTCGTTCTCGGGGCGAGCGCGGCCCTGCTGCTCACCGGACCGCGCGGATTATCCGGCAGCGCCGTCGCATAGGTTAGCGGCAGACTACGGGTCCCGGAGCCGGACGAGACGGCCTCGGTTGCAAATCCGGCAAGATTCTCACGATAGAGTTGCGCCGTTGCTGCGAGGGAATCGCCGGGCGCGACGGGAGTGTCAGACGTGTCGAGCCCGGCCCTTGTCCCGAGTCTCGTCGAGACGACGAGCCATATCGAGCCCAAGCGGGCCTTCGAGTTCTGGCGCTGCACGGCCCTGGCGGCCTTCGGCGACATCGGCCGGCAGCATCCCCGGGAGCGGTTCTCGGCCAAGCGCCTGTCCGTGGCCTCGGCCGGCTGGTCGCTGACCCACACGGTCAGCAGCCCGGTCGAGGTGGAGTTCCGCTCGCGGCATGTCGATCGGAATGCCCGCGGAATGGTAGTGATCGGCCTCGGGATCGACGGCATCGGCTATCAGGAGCAGAACGGCCGCGGCGCCCAGCTGAACCCAGGCGACCTCAGCTTCCTGTCGCGGAACCGCCCCTTCGTGGCCGGCACCCAGAGCGCCTACGACGAGATCCGGCTCGCCGTGCCGCGCGAATTGTTCGAGGCCTGGGTCGGCGACGCCGACGCGTTCGCGGGCCGCAGCCTCAACCCGCACCCGGCAGGCGCGGAGGTCCGGGCGCGCCTGCGCAGCCTGGCCGGCTCGATCGCCTGGATGTCCGAGAGCGAGGGGCAGACCGCGATCGAGGGTGTGCTCCATCTCCTCGGCCGCCTCGTCGACGGCACGGCCCGGCGCACGAAGCCGGAGGAGGTCTCGCAGGCGGCCGTGGTCTCGCTCGCCCGCGCCCACATCGCGCGCCGGATGCACGATCCCAGCCTGAACCCTCAGGATATCCAGAAGGCGCTGGGCCTGTCCCGGACCAGCCTGTACCGCGCCTTCGCGGAGGCCGGCGGCATCGCGGCGGCGATCCGCGACGCCCGCCTCGACCTCGCCCGCCGGCGCCTCAACGCCGCCGGCGACGACAAGGTGCGTATCGCCTCGATCGCCTATGCGTGCGGGTTCACCGACGTTCCGACCTTCAACCGCGGCTTCCGCAAACGCTTCGGACTGGCGCCGGGCGACCTGCGGGGGACGCCTCCCTGATCGGGCCACCGCGGCCGGATCGCGGGCGGCGGCGCGCCACGGTCTAACCGGCGGTCCGCGCGAACCCCGCTTCCCGGCGGAACAGGTCCTCCATCTCGCGCCGGACGCGGATCGCCTCCTGACCGGCGTCGAACACCACGTCGCTCCAGCGCACGGCCCGGCCCGCGGGCACGTCGTTCCGGAGGACCATGTTGTGGGCGAGCCCGATCGGCAGGGCGTCCTGCGCCAGCGAGTCGGCCGCCGGCATCAGCTTGCCGTAGACGGTGAACCCACCCTCGCCGTCGAGCCGCTCGCCGGCCCGCAGCGCCCGCTTGGCCGTGGCGGCGACGTCGCCGCGCCAGTCGCCCGTCGCCCCCGTCGCCTCGCCGCGGACCGCGATGGAGGCGACCGAGATTCCGAGTTCCAGGCCGATCAGGTGATACGGCTTGTAGGTGGCGGCGAACCGGCCGCTGGCATCGGTCTTGAGCCCGTACTGGGCGAAGCAGTCGCGCACGTAGGGGCTCGGCGCCTCGAACACCGCGTAGACGCCCCAGCGCAGGTCCCGGAACACCGGCCGCCCGTCCCGCTCCACCGACGAGACCACCTCGACGGTGCCGCGCTCGGTGAGGAGGCCGCCATCCGCCACGGGCTTCAGGATGCCCGGCAGGTCGTCGACGCCGCAGGGCGGGAAGGCGAGGCCGTCGCGCGGCGGGGTGAGCCCGCAGGCATTGGCCACGGCCGCCATCTCCAGCGCCGACTTGGTGCCGTCGAGGAAGGAATTGAACATCTGCGGGTTGAAGTCGCCGCCAGCAACCTGACTCTCGCTGAAGCCGTAATGGCCCCAGACCGTGTCGGGCGTGGAGGCGTGGTAGGCCGGGAGGTACTTGGTGCCCTTGCCGGCGCAGATCACCTCCAGCCCGATGGTGCGCGCCCAGTCGACCAGCTCGGCGATCAGGGCCGGCTGGTCGCCGGAGGCCATGGAGTAGATCACCCCGGCCTCGGCCGCCTTGCGCGCCAGCAGCGGCCCGGCCAGCACGTCGGCCTCGACGTTGACCATCACGATGTGTTTGCCCGCCGCGAAGGCAAGGAGCGCGTGGCGGATGCCGGCGGCCGGGCTGCCGGTGGCGTCGATGACGATGTCCACGAACGGGCTCGCGATCATCGCGTCGGCATCCTCGGTCACGAGGGTCGTGCCGCCGCGCGCGGCCTCCTCCAGCCCGCGCGCGGCGAACCGGGAATCGTCCCAGCCGACCCGCCGCAGCGACTCGCGCGCCCGGTCCGGCGACAGGTCGGCCACGGCGACGAGGTGGATGCCGGGCGTGCGCGGCGCCTGCGACAGGTACATCGAGCCGAACTTGCCGGCCCCGATCAGGCCGACCCGGACAGGCCGACCCTCGTCGGCGCGCCGCTGCAGCTTGGCGGATAGGGACATGGAGCGTTCTCTCCCTGGGCGACTGTATCGCCTCGTTGCCAGGGCCTGCACCTAGCGCGGTTCCCGGTCCCGTTGAGACCTGTCGCATGACAAGATCGGCATCGACCGGTCAGACCAACGGCGCCGCATGCCTCTCTCCTCTACGGGCTAAGGCTGCGCAGGTTTCGAGGTCTCGGAGGGCTCATCCGCCAGCTTGAAGAGGCGCGGGTCCCCTCGCCCGTGCGGGAGAGGGGTCGGTCGCGCTCCGCCATCGGCTGCTTGCCTCTCCACCTGTGGGGCTCGGAGCTCTCGGGGCGTGCGCGTAGGTGACCTGGACGGCCTCAGGCCGCCCCCGCCCGGCTCTCCGCCTCCACGTCGAGGAGCCATCGCCGGAAGGCCCGGATCTTCTCCTGGGTCCCGTCGCGCTCGCGGTAGCAGATGAAGTGGAGATCGCGGGTCAGGCTCGCGGCCCGGCCGCCGCCGAGGCGCACCAGCTGCCCGGCGGCGAGTTCGTCACCGGCGAACCGCAGGGTCTCCAGCGCCACGCCGAGCCCCTGAACGGCCGCCGAGATCACCAGCGAGCCCCGGTCGAAGGCCGCGCCCGCCGCCCCGCCCGGGACCGGAAGGCCGTTCTGGGCGAACCAGTCAGGCCAGCGGACGGGGCTGAACGACGAGTCGAGCCGGGTGAAGTGCGCGAATTCGCCGGGCGTGGCTGCCTCGGCGGCCCGGGCGACCTCGGGCGTGCACAGGGCGGCGATCTCCTCCGGCCCCAGGGACTCGACGGTCAGGCCGGACCCGCGCGGCGGGCGGCCGTAGGCGATCAGGATGTCGATCTCCTCGTGCCGGCCGAGATCCACCGAATCAGCGCTGGTGGAGAGCCGGATGGCGATGCCAGGATGGGTCTCCACGAAGGCGGGCAGTCGGGGTCCCAGCCACTTCGCCGCGAAGCTCGGCGTGCAGTGCACGGCCAGCGACGAAGGCGGCGGCGGGCTGAGCTCCGCGCAGACCGCCTCGATCGCGTCGAAGGCGCTCGAGAGGCCCGCGAGCAGGCGCTGGCCGCCGGCGGTGAGCGTCGCCTGCCGATTCGCCCGCCGGAACAGGGCGCGCCCGAACCAGCGCTCCAGCGCGCGGATCTGGTGGCTGACCGCCGAGGGGTAAGGTGCAGCTCCTCGCTCGCCCGCGCGAAGCTGCCGAGGCGCGCGGCGGCTTCAAAGGCCCGAAGGGCGGGGAAGCTCGGGATCCTGCGCATGAGACGATCCGTGAATTGAATTCACGAAAAGCGTGAAAAATCGTCGTTTGTCAACGCTCCGGGGTCGCAGGATAGTGCCGGTCCCTGCGCGGTCGGCCGCCCGGCCGGCGGCCCGACGAGAGGACACGCCATGCTCGACGATCACGCCCACGACGCGGCCGTCGCCGTCGACCTGCCGAACGACGATGCCGGCCGCAAGCGGACCTCGATCTACCAGCCCGAGCAGGCCGGCCTGATCTTCCCGGAGATCCCGGCATTCGCCAACCACGCCGAGGAGCGGGACTACCGCAAGAAGCACCTCGTCGCCGCCTGCCGCGCCTTCGCGATGCACGGCTTCGACTACGGCTTCGCCGGGCACCTGACGATCCGCGACCCGGAGCGTCCGGAGCTGTACTGGACCAACCCGATGTGCGTGCACTTCTCGCAGGTGCGGATGTCGAACCTCATCCTGGCCGACCACAAGGGCCGGGTGGTCGAGGGGCGCCACGCCATCAACCGCGCGGGCTTCGTCCTCCACGGCGCCGTGCACGAGGAGTACCCGGAGGTCATGGCGATGTGCCACGCGCACACCACCTACGGCACCGCGTGGTGCGCCACCGGCCGGCCGCTGGAGATGATCAGCCAGGACGCGGCGGCCTTCTACAACAGCCACGCGGTGATCGGCGCCTCGGCCGGCGCCGTGGCGGTGGAGAAGGAGAGCGGGCTCTCGGTCGCCCAGCAGATCGGCCGCAACCGCGGCGTGCTGCACCAAAATCACGGCCTGCTGACCTGCTCGCAGCACAGCATCGACGACGCGGCCTTCTGGTTCATCGCCCTGGAGCGGGCCTGCCAGCAGCAGCTCCTGGTCGAGGCCTCCGGCATCAAGCCGCAGCTCCTCTCGGAGAAGACCGCCCGCTACAGCCGCGAGCACGTCGGCAGCGACTACATCGGCTGGCTGCACTTCCAGACCCTGTACAGCCACATCGCCGAGACCCAGCCCGACATGTTCGCCTGAGGCCGGCCGGCGCCGCCCTGCGCGGACGGCACCGCGACGGACACGAGGGCCGGCCGAAAGGCCGGCCCTTCGGCTGTGAGAGCATCCCGGCAGGCCGGAAGCAGGGCCGCGGAGCCACCCGCGACCCGGACGCGGGGCCGGAGGGATGACCTGCGAGCCCTACCCCGTGGCCGAGGCGGTCCAGCGCGTCCGTCATAGCGATCGGCGGGATCGCGATTGATTCATCCCTCGATGACGGCCAGCATGCGCGGGCGATACGAGGGCCGCGACCATGCCGAAGGGACACGCCGCCGCCGACGCCCTGCCGGCGATCCTCTCGGAGGTGCTGGACGCCCTGGCGCTGCCGTCCCACGCGACAAACCGGCTCACGGTCACCGGTGCGGAGAGCCTGCCGTCGTGCTTTCCGGTCACCGAACTGGCGGCGGCGGCGATCGGTGCCGCTGGCCTGGCCGTATCCGAGCTCCTGGGTTCGGTTGGGCCACCGCCCGCCGTGACGGTGGATCGACGGCTGGCCTCGGCGTGGTTCGGCGTGTCGGTGCGACCGCGCGGATGGTCGATGCCGGCCGCCTGGGATCCGATCGCCGGCGATTACCGGGCGGCGGATGGCTGGATCCGGCTGCACACCAACGCGCCGCGCCACCGCGCTGCCGCCCTCGCGGTCCTCGGCTGCGCGGGTGAGCGGGACGCCGTCGCGGCCGCTGTCTCGTCCGAGGCGGCCGAGGTCCTGGAATCCGCCATTGAGCGCGCGGCGGCTGCGCCGCGGCCATGCGCAGTCCGGAAGCGTGGCAGAGCCTGGACCAGGGCCGGGCCGTCCGGGCCGAACCCATCGTGTCGATCACGGAAACGCCCGGCCTGCGCCGGTCGCCGTGGCGCCCGGACCCGAACCGCCCCCTCGCGGGGATCCGGGTTCTCGACTTGACCCGCGTCCTGGCGGGACCGGTCGCCACGCGCTTCCTGGCCGGGCTGGGCGCCGAGGTCCTGCGGATCGATCCGCCGGGCTGGACCGAACCGTCCCTGGAGCCCGACGTCACCCTGGGCAAGGTCTGCGCGCGACTCGACCTCCGTCAGGTGGCCGACCGGACGCAGTTCGAGACGCTGCTCTCGGAGGGGGACATCCTCGTGCACGGATACCGCCCGGGCGCCCTGGAGGGGCTCGGCTACGGTGAGGCCCGGCGCCGGGCGCTGAAGCCAGACCTGATCGACGTCGCGCTGTGCGCCTATGGCTGGACCGGGCCGTGGGCGGGCCGTCGCGGCTTCGACAGCCTCGTCCAGATGACGACGGGCATCGCGGCGGCCGGCATGCGCTGGAAACAGGCCGACCGGCCGGTTCCGTTGCCCGTCCAGGCCCTCGATCACGCCACCGGCTATCTGATGGCGGCAGCGGCCATACGGGGTCTGATCACGCGGCTGCGGGAGGCGCGGAGCGTCACCGCCCGGCTCTCCCTGGCGCGGACGGCGCTGCTGCTGACGGACCATGCCGGCGGCGCGCCCGGGACCGCCTTCGGCGAACACCAGGATCGGGACTACGCGCCGGACATCGAGCATACGGCTTGGGGCGCTGCCCTGCGGTTGCGTTCACCCGTGCGATTCGACGGCCTTCCGCTGCGATGGGAGCGTCCGGCCTGCGCCCTCGGCTCGACGGAAGCGACGCAGGTCGAGACCTTCGCGCGGTCCTCCGCGCCCGGCCGCCTTGCCGGCAGCACGGGAACCGGACCTTGATCGAACGCGAACCTGTTGCGCCCGGCTCGACACCGAGCCCCTTCGCGATGACGGCGCGTGGTCCGGCCCATTCCGTCCCGCGCAAGACCCCGGGGGGCCTATCCCCGACGGGTTCGTCGGGCGGTATCGGGCTCCCGGCGGACCGCGCCCCGAAGACCGGGTCGGCCTCGGGCCGGCCGGTGCCTGACCCAACGAGCCCGTCACGCATCCCCTCACAGCCGAGCGAACGCCCATGAGCATGAAGGTCGCCGAACTGTTCGTCCGGGCGCTGGTGCAGGCCGGCGTGCAGCGCATCTACGGCGTCGTCGGTGACAGCCTCAACGGCCTGACCGAGGCCCTGCGGCAGGACGGCTCGATCGCCTGGATCCACACGCGCCACGAGGAGAGCGCCGCCTTCGCGGCCGGCGCCGAGGCGCACCTGACCGGCGACCTCGCCGTCTGCGCCGGCTCCTGCGGGCCGGGCAACCTGCACCTGATCAACGGCCTGTTCGACGCCCACCGCTCCCGCGTGCCCGTTCTGGCCATCGCGGCCCAGATCCCATCGGCGGAGATCGGACGGGGCTACTTCCAGGAGACCCATCCGCAGAACCTGTTCCAGGAATGCAGCCACTACTGCGAGCTGGTGTCCTCGCCGGCCCAGCTGCCGGGCGTGATCGAGACTGCGATCCGCGTCGCCATCGCCGAGCGCGGGGTCGCCGTGGTGGTGATCCCCGGCGATGTCGGGCTCATGGCCATGCCGGGCGGGGCGCCCGAACTCTCGGCCGCCCTGGTGCCGCCCCCGCCCGTGGTGCGCCCGCGCGATGCCGACCTCGACGCGCTGGCCGGGATGCTCAACGTGGCCGGGCGCGTCACGCTGTTCTGCGGCCGGGGCTGCGCCGGCGCCCACGCGGAGCTGCTGCAGCTCGCCGAGGCGCTGAAGGCGCCGGTGGTCCATGCTCTGGGCGGCAAGGAGCACGTCGAGTGGGACAATCCCTACGACGTCGGCATGACCGGCCTGATCGGCTTCTCCTCGGGCTACCGGGCGATGCTCGATTGCGACACCCTGCTCCTGCTCGGCACCGGCTTCCCCTATCGCCAGTTCTATCCCGAGACGGCCAAGGTGGCGCAGGTCGACCTGCGGGCCGAGAGCCTCGGGCGCCATTGCCGGATCGACCTCGGCCTGATCGGCGACGTCGGCGAGACGATCACGGCGCTGCTGCCGAAGCTGCAGGCGAAGACCGACCGGGCGCATCTCGACGACAGCCTCGCCCATTACCGCAAGGCTCGCGCGGGCCTCGACGCCCTGGCGGTGGGCAAGCCCGGCGGCAAGATCCATCCGCAATACGTCGCCCGAACCCTGAGCGAGGCGGCCTCCGAAGATGCGGTGTTCACCTTCGACGTCGGCACGCCGACGATCTGGGCGGCGCGCTACCTCGCCATGAACGGCCAGCGCCGGCTGATCGGCTCGCTCAATCACGGCTCCATGGCCAATGCCCTGCCGCAGGCGATCGGCGCGCAGGCGGCCTATCCCGGGCGACAGGTCATCTCGTTCTCCGGCGATGGCGGCTTCGCCATGCTGATGGGCGACCTTCTGACCCTCAACCAGCATAAGCTGCCGGTGAAGATCGTGGTGCTCAACAACGGCACCCTGGGCTTCGTCGAGATGGAGATGAAGGCCGCGGGCTTCCTCGAGACCGGCGTCGCGCTGGTGAACCCGGACTTCGCCGCGATGGCGAGCGGGGCCGGAATCTTCGCCCGGCGCGTCGAGGATCCGGCCGCGCTGCCGGAGGCGATGCGCGCGATGCTGGACCATGACGGCCCGGCCCTCCTCGACGTCGTCTCGGCCCGTCAGGAACTGTCGATGCCGCCGAAGGTCGGCCTCGAACAGGTGACGGGTTTCGGGATGTGGCTCGCCAAGGCGGTGATCGACGGGCGCGGGACCGAGATCGTCGACCTCGCCAAGACCAACCTCTGGCGCTGAGCCGCCGATCCAGGCCTGATCCGGCACGGGGCTGCGCGGCGGTCGCATCCGAACCGGCGATGGCGGCGCGCCCTGCTCCGCGGATCGACGCGCGACCGCGTCGATGCCGTTAGATTTGGAAACGATGCGTTTCGATCGTTTCTATTTCAACCTGGAAGGGAGCGGTCCAGGATGACCGGGACGCCAAGCCGACCCCGAACGGTTCCGGGGCGGCCCAGCAGGGGCCACCATCCGCGACGGCCGATCGCGGTGCCCGCCATTCCCCGCGAAGGAGCAAAACGCCATGAGCTGGCACAGTGCCGAGGACCCGATCCCGGGCGACCATTTCAGCTGCGATGCGATCCGGACCCTGATCGTGCCCCGCTCGCGCGATCTCGGCTCCTTCGCGGTCCGGCGGGCACTCCCCTCCACCGAGTGCCGGATGGTCGGGCCGTTTATCTTCTTCGACCAGATGGGGCCTTCCGAGTTCCTGCTCGGACAGGGCATGGACGTGCGGCCCCATCCGCATATCGGCCTGTCCACCGTCACCTACTTGTTCGACGGCGAGATCATGCACCGCGACAGCCTCGGCACCGAACTGCCGATCCGGCCGGGCGAGCTGAACTGGATGACGGCGGGTCGCGGCATCACCCATTCGGAGCGCACCGCCCCGACCCTGCGGCAGACCGGCTCCAGGCTGTTCGGCATCCAGAGCTGGGTCGCCTTGACGGATCGCGACGAGGAGAACGCGCCGGCCTTCGAGCATTACGACGCCGCCGCGCTGCCGGTCCTGACCGGCGAGGGCAAGACCGTCCGGCTGATCGCCGGCGAGGCCTTCGGGGCGCGCTCGCCGGTGCGGACATCAAGCCCGATGGTCTACGCCGACGTGGCGCTCGAGGCCGGCGCCGTGATGCCCCTCGACCCGACCTACGACGAGCGCGCCATCTACACGGTCGCGGGCGGGATCGAGATCGCCGGCGACGGATTCGGCCCCGGCCAGCTGCTGGTGTTCCGACCGGGCGACCGCATCAGCGTGCGCGCCCTGGATGCGGCGCGCTTCATGGTGCTGGGTGGCGAGCCGATGGACGGCCCACGTCACCTCTGGTGGAATTTCGTCTCGTCGCGGCCCGAGCGGATCGCGCAGGCCAAGGAGGATTGGCGCCAGGGTCGGTTCGACACCGTGCCGAACGACGCCGAATTCATTCCCCTGCCGGAAGACCCGCAGCCCGTGCGCTACCCGTGAACGCACGCGTTCCAGCAGATGCATCGCAGGAACGGACGCAACCCTAGCGCGAATGTTAAGGAGTCGTTAACCATTTTGCGTCGGTGTGGCATGGCCCCCTGATGCCTCACCGAAGGCTCGCGCAGCACCCGCTCGGCAGGACGCGACATGGAACTGACGAACCATCCCAAGGCCGAGGCGCCGGACCAGATCGAGGCGGTCGCGCGCGAGCCGACGACCCGGATCCGTGCCGGCAACCTCGTCCTGCTGGCCTCGGAGGAGCGCGCGTCCCCGCAGGGCCGGAGCGGAAGCCCGTCCCCGGTCGAGCGCTGGCCCGATCTCGTGGAGCGGGTCCAGGGCGCGGCGCGGCACCTCCGCGACGTCGAGGACCGCGCGCAGGAGCAGGAAGCGCACGTTCAGGATCTTCTGCGGCAGGTTCGGGCCGACATGGATACGGCCCGGGCGCAGGTGCAGGCCGCCGAGCGGGAAACCCACGAGGTCCATGCGCAGGCCATCAAGCTGATTCAGGCGGCCGAGGATCGGGCCGCGGCCGCCGAGGAGCGGGCCGCGGCCGCGGAACAGATGCTCCAGCGCATCGCCGAGACGATCGATGCCGAGTTCGTGATGCAGCCCGGCGGCCAGACCCAGGACGCCCGGACCCGGGCCGCACGGGCGGCGTCGTGACCGGCGCCGGGCCGACGGGATCGCGGCGGCGATGAACGCGGCGTTCTGGGCGGACCTCGACGCGCGCATCGCGCGCGAGCAGGCGGTCCTGAGCCCCACCGACGGCAACCGGCCGATGTCTGCGCCGAGCCCGGCGGCGCATCCGGAGGCACCGGCTGGGTCTTCTGCGGCGCCTGCGGCGGACTGGAGCCGGGTTCTGGACACGCTGTCGGCGGCGACCGTCGCGGTCGAGGAGCGGGATCAGCGCCTGAGTCGGCAATCCGACGCCTGCGAGAAACTGTCTGCAGATCTGCAATCGGCGCGGCAGGAGATCCGGACCCTGCGGACGCGCTTAGAGGACGTTCAGAGCGAGGCGGAAACCCGGCTGCGCGCGATCCAGCTGCTGGCGGATTCGCGCGTCCACGATGCGGAAGAGCGCGCGCGCCGCGCATGAGCGGGCTGAAGCGGCCGAGGGCTGGCTGGCGCGCATCGAGCAGGCGAGCCGGGATCTGCTGCCGCCCGGCCGGCACGCGGCCGCCTGACGCGCAGGATCTGCAATCCTCGGCAGCGATCCGGTTCGGAGCACAGCGCCCGCCCCCGAACATCAGATCAGTGTGGACGGTCCCCGTCGGCGTCGCGGCCTGTCGGGTCCAACGGAAGCCGCTCAGGCGGCCCGCCCGCTCGACACGCCGAGGCCGATCGAGCGCGCCAGCGCGGAACGACGCGCCGCATAGTCCTGCGCGACCATCGGGTAGTCGGCCGGTAGGCCGTAGCGGGCGCGATAGCTCTGCGGATGCAGCCCGTGGGCCGTCAGGTGCCGCTTGAGCGTCTTGTAGTGCCGCCCATCGATGAAGCTCATGATCGCGTCGGGTCGAACGGACTTGCGGATCTGCGCCGCGCTCGGCATGTCGGGCTGCGCCTGCAGTTCCGTCTGAGCCTCCGGCGCGACGCCTCGGCCGGAGGCGAGGGCCGTGATCGCCTCGTGACACCGCGCGATCAGCATTGGCAGCTCGCTGGCGGCAACCCGATTGGTCGACACGTAGGCGACGACGAGCCCGGTGGTCAGCGTGACATCGGAAAGGGGGCTGACGGGGGTCGGTGCGGACACGTGTGGGGCTCCTGAGCGGGACGAAACCCTTCATAGGTCGCTGTATCCCGTTGCGCTTGCCTGAGAGCGTGCTACCGTTTCTCCGAACGCGCACAGACAAGCCTCAATACAAGAAGTTGCGATGAGGACTTTGTTCTCGACGGCGGATTACAAGCCAAAAGACAGTTTCCGGCTGTGGCGCGAAACGATCTTCGAGCGGATCGTGCCTGTGGAACTGACGGCAAACGCCCCTCACGCGTTCACCGGCATCATGGAGGCCGCCGAGGTCGGCCCGCTGCTGATGACCCGGGTGACGCAAGGTGCGGTGAAGACCGTTGCAACCCCAGATACGATCCGTCGGCACGGTAAATACGAGACGTTGAATGTGGCGATCACGCTGAAAGGCTGCGTGCACAGCGCCCAGGATGATCGCACCGCGATCCAACATCCCGGCGACATCGTCATTCTGGATCGGCGGCCGGGCGCGATGGCGGCCGAAGGCGACACGCAGACGCTGTTCGTCGAGTTGCCGCGCGAATGCCTGGAACGCGCCCTCGGGTCGACGCGGCGCTACACAGCCCTGACGATCGGCGCGAGATCAGGCCGGCACGGCGATGGCCACGAACTTCTTCCGGGAACTGGTTCACATGTCCGAGCGCCTGACGCCGGACATGTCCAATCGCATGGCCGCGATCGGCATCGACCTCATCGTCGCGAGCATCGCGGAACGGCTCGCGCAGGAGACTCCGAAGAACATCCAGGGCATCCTCATCTTCCAGCGCGCGGTGGCCCATATCGAGGCCAACCTGGGCGACGCGACGCTCGATTCCGCCCGTCTCGCGGCGGCGGTCGGCGTGTCGCTGCGCCACCTGCAGGACCTGTTCCGCGAACAGGACCGCAACATCGCCGACTGGATCTGGCGGCGGCGTCTGGAGACGGCCGCGCAGCGTCTCGCGGATCCCGGCTTCGCCCATCTGTCCGTCGGCGAGCTGGCCTATTGCTGCGGTTTCAGCACGCAGAGCCACTTCAGCCGCCGTTTCAGGGATCGCTACGGATCCTCACCCAGCGAATATCGGTGGCGCAGCCTGGGCGCGGCCGAGAAGGCCTGCTGACACCCCGCTACTGGACGCGGGTGCCCGCCGAGTTCGCCCGGATCCACCCCGGGGCGAGGATGTCGCCACCCTCGGTGATGATCCAGGGATTGGCATCCTCGGCGTCGATCGCCGCAACCGCGGCGGCCAGGGCCGCCCGCAGCGTCGGGAAACGCCGTGTCGCGGCGACGCGAGCGGGCGCGGAGCCAGGCCAGAGGGTCAGTTCGGCGGGTCTGTCGAGGTCGGATTGGAGCATGGGGCCTTCGGCCATGGCAGGGCGCGCCGCCAGTGCCGCGGATGCGCCGGGGATGCGGTCTGCGCGCACGACGCGCCCGTTCAGGCGGCCTTCGGCTTCGGTCGAGGAACTCCGACCTCGACCGTCTGTCCGGTCAGCGGGTTCATGATGAGCATGGCGGCACGTCTCCGGTTGATCTGCCCGTAGAACGTCGGTCGGTCGCATCAGGATCGCGGTGATCGGCGCAAATGCGCGGGTTCGGTAAACCAATCGTTCACCGCAACGGCGCGCCATTCCTCCGTCCGGCGACCGCCCGAGCATAGGCCGGCCTCGTCGTGCCGGCGGAGATCTCCGCGCCTACCGTTTTAGGCGTAGGATCCGGCGGCCGTACTGCCTTCCTTGAGCGCCGGACCACGGATCGCGAGCCAAAGGCGGGCCAGGCCGAGAGGGGCCTGCGGGGGCCGACGGATCCGGCCGGTCTTCGCCGGTTCGGCACAGGCTCTACGGGGCGCCGAGACGGCCCGGTTCCGTTCAGGCCGGCTCCGGCTCCGCCAGCAGGATGGCGGCGCGGATCGCGGCCCGGCGCAGGCCGGCATCGGCCCACGGTTGATCGATCAGCGTCCGGGCGAAGGGATGCGAGGCCACCGCCGCAGCGGGATCGATGCGGAAGCCATCGCCGAAGGCGATCGATCCGGGCGTCGGATCCGCCAGGTAGGCGTCGACGACGGCCGAGACGTCGTCGTCGACGATGTGGAGGGTCGAAAACAGATCGAGGGTCATCGGGCGCTTCGCCATGACGCCGCTATAGCGGCTTCTCGGCGACAGGTTCACGACTCCCGTCAGTAAGCGGCCGGGACGTACATCTCGGAGGGAACCGGCCCCCGCACGTAATCCGCGTGCCGGAGGCGGTCGGGCAGGTGGACCGAGGGGTGCTCCACGCTGCCATACGGGATCTGGGCCAGCAGATGGCTGATGCAGTTCAGGCGGGCGCGCCGCTTGTCCACGGCCTCGACCACCCACCATGGTGCCTCGGCGATATGGGTGCGCGCCAGCATGTCCTCCTTGGCCCGCGTGTAATCCTCCCAGCGCCGACGCGACTCGACATCCATCGGCGACAGCTTCCACTGCTTGAGCGGATCGCGGATCCGCATCTGGAAGCGGAATTCCTGCTCCGCATCGGTGATCGAGAACCAGTATTTCAACAGCACGATGCCGGAGCGCACCAGCATGCGCTCGAACTCGGGAACGGAGCGGAAGAATTCCTCCACGTCCACTTCGGTGCAGAAGCCCATGACCCGCTCGACGCCGGCGCGATTGTACCAGGAGCGGTCGAACAGCACGATTTCGCCGCCGGCCGGCAGGTGGGCGACGTAGCGCTGGAAGTACCATTGCGTCCGCTCGCGCTCGCTCGGAGCAGGCAGCGCGGCCACGCGGCAGACGCGGGGGTTGAGGCGTTGGGTGATCCGCTTGATCACACCGCCCTTGCCGGCCGAGTCGCGGCCCTCGAACACGACGACGACGCGCAGCTTCCGGTCTTGCACCCAATCCTGGAGGCGGACCAGCTCGTGCTGCAGGCGCAGCAACTCGCGGAAATAGACCTTGCGGTCCAGCTGGTCCGGTGGCGCGCCCGCCGCGTCGGTCGCGAGCCGATCAAGGCGCGCCTCCTCGAGACCGAGTTCCATCTCCTCCTCGTAGCTGTCGGCGAGGTCACGCCGGATCGCCTCGAGGGCGTCATCCAGGGCAGAGCTGTCGTCGGGCCACATCGCCGGTCCTCTCGCGCGTCGATCGGCCGAGCTAGAGCAGCCTTCCGTGACAGCCCTGAGAAACAACCGGCCGGCGGCCGGACGATCCGGTGTCGCGCCTGTGCGCGTTCCGTCATACCGTTTCGTCCCCATCACGGTGACCGGAGACGCGCCATGCCCGGAGAAGCGACGAAGCCCCCGACGCGGCGCCTGCGGGACAATCCGGACCCGGCGCGGGCCGAAGGCGAGAAGGTCGGCGCCCGGATCGATTCGGCCATCGAGAAGCTGTCCAGGAAGCTGCGAGCCCGGGCCGAGAAGGCCCGCGGCAAGCTCGACGCGGCGACGCGCGCCGACAAGCGCGCGATCCTGCTGCGGCGCTACGAACTCTATGCGGACGCGGCATCCTATCTCGAAGAGCGGCTTGTCCACCGCGGGGAGTGAGCCCCGTGATGGCCATCGATCCGGACGGGCGCGCCGCCGCCCGCCGCAACTGACGGCGAGGGCCAACCATGTTCGACGCGACCAAGATGCTCGCCGACGCCCTCGGCGAGCATCTCGCCCTCACCTACCAGCGCACCTTCGGCAGCCGGGAGCCGCGCTACGCCGAGGTGATCGAGGCCGCGGCGCGCCTGACGATCGAGCGCATCGTCGGGAGCGACGCCCTCTACCACGACGGCGACCACACCGCCCTCGTCGCGCTCGTCGCCCAGGACATCCTGCGCGGCCGGTTCCTGCAGCAGGGCATCACGCCGGAGGACTGGCTGCACATGATCCTGGCCGCCCTCTACCATGACATCGGCTACGTGCGCGGCGTCTGCGCGGGGGATCGGGCGCGGGCCTTCGTCATCGACGCGCAGGGCACGACCGTCAGCCTGCCCCGCGGGGCGTCGGACGCGGCGCTGGCGCCCTACCACGTCGAGCGCTCGAAGCTGGCGGTGCAGGAGCGCTTCGGCGGGCACGATCTGGTCGACGCGGCCCGGGTGATCCGGGCGATCGAGCTGACCCGCTTCCCGGTGCCGGAGGACGATTCCCATCGCGAGACCGGTACCGAGGCCGGCCTGCTACGGGCGGCCGACCTGATCGGGCAGCTCGGCGACCCGCTCTACCCGCGCAAATTGAATGCCCTGTTCCACGAATTCGCCGAGATCGGCCTCAACGCCCAGCTCGGCTACGACAGCCCGGCCGACCTTGCGGAGCGATACCCGGCCTTCTTCTGGGGGAAGATCGAGCCGGTGATCGGGGAGGCGATCCGATTTCTGGATCTCACGGTGGAGGGGCGCGGCTGGGTCGCCAACCTCTACGCCCATGTCTTCGCCATCGAACACGACCGCCGGCGCATGGGACCGCATCCCGGCGCAGGGCCGGGCTGAGGCGACGCGACACCGGCGGACGCCCTCGCCGCCGCGGCCGGACGCTTACGGATGCTTGTGGATCGGATCGACCCAGTAGACCGTCTCGGGTGCCTCGGCGGCCGCGACGTCGGGCAGGTTGACCACCACGGCCTCGTTGTCGGAGCGCACCAGCACGCAGTGCAGGGGCTCGTCGGTCGAGGCATTGATCTCCTGATGCGGCACGTAGGGCGGCACGAAGATGAAGTCGCCCGGGCCGGCTTCCGCGACGTATTCCAGCCGCTCGCCCCAGCGCATCCGGGCGCGGCCGGAGACCACGTAGATCACGCTCTCCAGGTCACCGTGATGGTGGACGCCGGTCTTCGCGTCGGGCTGGATCGCCACCGTGCCGGCCCAGATCTTCTGGGCGCCGACCCGGGCGGCGTTGATCGCCGCCTGCCGGAACATCCCGGGCGTCTGCGCGGTGTTGGCGTCGAGCCGGTCGCCCGGGATCACCCGCACGCCGTCGTGCTTCCAGCGCTCCGGGGCGCCCGGCCCGGGAGCCGGGTCGTGCGCGTGCGCGTGATCGTCGTCGCCGTCGTGCATGTCGAATCCTCCGGCGCCACCATGGCACGGCGGGGCGGGATCGCCGAGCCGGCCGGTCGCGTCGGGATGCGACCGGCCGTTCCTCCCCCGCCTCAGCCGCGCGCCAGAGGCGCGGGTCCGACGGCCTGCGGTCGCGGCTGATCCCGGCCGATCCAGAAGACCAGGGCGCAGCCGACGCCGGTGAGGGCGCAAAGGGGAGCAGCGCGACCGGGAAGCTCCCGGTCTGCTCGCGCAGCAGCCCGATCAGCGAGGTGATCGCACCGGTACCGAGATGCGCCAGCGTGTTGATCGCGGCGATGCCGGCCGCCGTCTGGGCCGGCGGCAGCGTCTCGGTCGCCAGCGCGAAGAACGGCCCCTTGATGGCGTAGTTGCCCAGAAGGACCAGCGACAGCAGGATCAGCGTGACCCAGAGCGAGCCCGTCAGCAGCGTCAGGGCGAAGCTCGCCGAGGTCAGCGCCAGCGGCAGGGCCGTGCTCCAGATGCGCTCGCCGCTGCGGTCCGCCCGCAACCCCCAGACGATCATGAACACCGATGCGATGCCGAACGGGATCATGTTCAGCAGCCCGGTCTCGAGGTTGCTGAGCCCGAACCCCTTGAGGATCTGCGGCATCCACAGGGACAAGGTGTTGCTGGTGGCCGAGCTGCCCGCATAGATCACCGCCAGGATCCAGACCTGACGACTCGCGAGCACCGCCCACACCGCCCCCAGGCCGTGGGCGCGGCTGGACGCGCCGGCTTCCGCGTCCTGGCGCTCGGCGTCCAGCCGATCCACCAGCCAGCTGCGCTCGGGCGCGCTCAGGAAGGCCGCCTCGGCCGGCCGGCCCGGCAGCAGCGCGAGGGCGGCGAGACCCAGGAGGACGGCCGGGACGGCCTCGGCGATCAGCAGCCACTGCCAGCCCCGCAGGCCCGCGGTCCCGTCGAGGGTGAGCAGCGCCGCAGAGAGCGGCGAGCCGAAGAAGCTGGAGAGCGGGATCGCGACCATGAACATCGCCACGATCCGCGCCCGGTAGGCCTTGGGGAACCAGTAGGTCAGGTACAGGATCACGCCGGGGAAGAACCCGGCCTCGGCCGCGCCCAGCAGGAAGCGGGCGGCCGCGAAGCTCACCGGGCCGGTGACGAAGGCCGAGCCGATCCCGACCAGCCCCCAGGTGATCATGATCCGCGCGATCCAGATCCGCGCGCCAACGCGTTCCATGGCGAGGTTGCTCGGGACCTCGAACAGGACGTAGGCCACGAAGAACAACCCGCCGCCCAGGCCGAACGCCGCGGTGGACAGCCCGAGGTCGCGGTTCATGGTCAGCGCCGCGAAGCCGACATTCACCCGGTCGACGTAGGCGATGAAGTAGCAGAGCACGAGGAAGGGGATCAGGCGCAGGCCGACCTTCCGCATGGTTCGACTCTCGAAGGCGGCGGAATCCGTCGCCTGAGGCAGGGTCGGTGTTGCCATGGTCCTGTCCTTGTTGGAGCGCGGAGGGGCTCGCCCCGGCTGGCCTATCGGTCGAAGCGGAAAAGGGCGGCCGGCGTCGCGCACAGGATGGTCCGGCGCTCGGCCGCGTCCGGCACCCAGGCGTCGAGGTCGCGCCGGGCCTCGGCGGGGCTGGCCCGGGTCTCGAACTGCGTGTGCGGCCAGTCGCTGCCCCAGAGCAGGCGCTGCGCACCGAAGGCGCCGCGCAGGCGCTCGGCCGCCGCGAGGGCCGTCTGCCGGCCCGCCGCGTCGCTGCCGATGCGGTAGGCCCCCGAGAGCTTGACCCAGACGCGGCCGCCGCGGCCGAAGCCGAGAAGATCGCCGAAACCCGGATCGGCGATGCCGAGGGCCGGGTCGATCCGGCCGAAATGATCGACCACCACCGGGACGCCCGCGGCGATCAGCGGCGGCAGGAGGTGCCCGAGGCGCCGCGCCTCGGCCTGGACCTCGATCTGCCAGCCGAGTTCCGCCACGCGCGCCAGATGGGTCCGCCAAGCGGGACTGTCGAAATCCGGATCCGGCCGGCCGATCAGGTTGAGGCGCAGCCCGACCACACCCGCACCGTCGAGGTCGCGCAGGGTCGCGGTCTCGGCCTCCGGGGCCAGCACGGCGATGCCGCGGAGCCGCTCCGGGGCGGCACGCAGGGCCGAGACCAGGTAGCTGTTGTCGGTGCCGAGGAAGCTCGGCTGGATCAGCACGCCGCGGCCCATGCTGTTCCCGTCCAGCATCGCGAGGTAGGCCGGGATGGTCGCGTCGTAGTCGGGGGCGTAGCGCCGGTCGCCCGTCAGGGCGAGGGCGCGGGTGAAGACGTGTGCGTGGGTATCCACGGCCGCGGTGACGTCGGGCGCGCCTGCCGCCCAGCCACCGGTAGGCCATGCGAGCGTGATGCCGCCCGCGAGCAGGCTGCGGCAGACCATGCGCCGGTTCATCGGATCACCTCGCGGTCTGGGGGATCAGCGCCCCGCCCGACTGCCGATCCGGCAGGAGCAAGACGGAGAGGAGGACGAGCCCATAGGCGCCGATGGCCGACAGGCCGATCGCCGGGCCGAGGCCGCAGACCTCGCTGAGCAGGCCGACGCCGAGGGGCATCAGCGCGGAGGCGAGGCGGCCGGCACTGTAGCAGAAGCCCATCCCAGTCCCCCGCAGGCCGTCGGGGAAGAGTTCGCTGAACAGGGCCGCGAGGCTCGCGGGAATCCCTGCGGTGCAGAAGCCGAGGGGCGCGCCGAGCAGGAGCAGCCCGGTGCCATCGACCGGCACCAGCAGGTAGAGCACGACGAGGATCATGCAGCCGGCGGCATAAAGAGCCACGGTCCGCCTGCGGCCGAGCCGGTCCACGAGGCCGCCCGCGACGAGGCAGCCCAGGCCGAAGGCTACGATGATGACCGCAAGATAGAGCCCCGTCCCCAGGACGGAGGCGCCGCGCTCGGCCCTCAGGTAGGTGGGCAGCCACGTGAACAGGGCATGGAAGCCCCCATGTGCCCCCAGACCGACGAGCGTTGCGATCACCGTCACCCGGAGGAGGCCGGGCGAGAAGATCGCGAGCGGTCCGGCCGGCGCATGCCGGCGACCGGCCGGGCCACGGGACCGATCCGGCTCCGGGACCGCGCGGCGGAGATAGAGGATGAGGAACGCGGGCGCGAGGCCGCAGGCGAACAGGGCACGCCAGGCGCTCTCCTGATCGAGGAGCGAGAATGCGGCGGTGGCGAGGAGGACGGCCGCGCCCCAGCCGAGCGCCCAGCCGCCCTGGACCGCCCCCAGGGCCTTGCCGCGATGTTCGGGCCGGATCGCCTCCGCGATCAACGCGGCGCCGGCCGACCACTCGGCACCGAAGCCGATCCCCTGCAGCGCCTTCAGGATCAGGAGTTGGTCGAAGCTCTGCGCGAAGGCCGCCAGGAACGTCGCGACCGCGAACCACAGCACCGTGATCTGAAGGGTGCGGACGCGGCCGATCCGGTCCGCCCCGAGACCGCCGAGCCATCCGCCCATCGCCGCCGCGACCAGGGTCACCGCGCCGAGCAGGCCGGCCTGCGGAGCGCTGAGCCCGAAGGTCGCGATCAGGGCGGGCATGGCAAGGCTGAACATCTGGACGTCCAGGGCGTCGAGTGACCATCCGCCCAGACAGGCCCAGACGGTGCGACGCTCGGCCGGACCGACGTCACGGTACCAGCGGAACACGGGCTTTCCTCCGCCCTCGCGAGAGAGCTAGTCATTTATATGAATTATTGAGCACGGTCCCGGCGGGGCGTCAAGGCGCGCCACTCACCGGATATCGATGCGGTACCGGAAATCAGCGGCGGCCCCGCGTGTCACGCGCCACTCGATCGGGCGCGCGTCGAAGCCGAAGGCGAGGCGTTCGATGACGATGACCGGTCCGCCTTCCACGATCCCGAGGCACGCGGCGTCGGCCGGGTCGGCAATCCCGATCGTCAGCGTCTCCTCGGCGCGGGCGACGATCTCGCCGCAGAGGCGCTCGTAGGCGGGGTAAAGGAGATCGCCGATCTCCGTCAGGGGCGCTTCGAGGAGGGGGCGAACCGCCCCGCCGGAAGCCAGATCGCCTCGGACAGGATCGGCCGTCCGCCGAGGAGGCGCGTCCGGAGCAGGCGGATCGCCTCACCGCGCCCATCCAGACCGAGGGCGTTGCGAACGGCCTCGGGTGCCGGCCGGGCCTCACGCTCGTGGATCCGCCCCTCGGGGACCGCCTGGGTGCCGTCCGGTCCCAGGTGCCGGAAGAACCGGAACAGCGATCGGTCGAAGCGGGGGCGTCGTACGAAGGTCCCGCGCCCCTGCTGACGCTCGACCAAACCGTCCGCGACCAGGGCGTCAATGGCCTTGCGCACGGTGCCGATGGCGACGCGATGGGTCGCCGCCAGTTCCGCCTCGGTGGGGATCGGCTCGCCCGACCGCCAGACGTTGCGGGCGATCTGAAGGGCGATCTCGTCGCGCAGGCGCTGATAGAGGGGCAGGCGGAGGTCGGGCTGCGGCAGGGTCGTGACAGTCATGTGCATGACTGTATGACTAACCCCGTCTGCGGCCAATGGGGCTCGGCGCTTTCAGGGTGGGGGAGTCGCCCGATCCAACGGACGTGAACCCGGCGCCGGGCGCCGCTCCGGGCCGCCGTCGGCGGCACGCCTCCCGTCCCCGAACCGTTCGGCGCCGACGATCCCCGTCGAGACGGCGATCCACAAGGTCGCAGGGCGGGAGCCATTTCCGGACCGCGGGGTTTCCGCCGGGGTCGCTTGAAGAAGGCGCAGCGAGGGGCGGACGGTGGACCATCGTACCGCTCGCGACGCAGCCAGGTTCGGCCCCGCGGGCCGTCGCCGTGCCAGGGGGTCGTCGCGAGGCACGCCCTCAGCGGGCAGGAGAGTGTCAGTTCCCGGACCCGGGAGAAGACTTTCTCACGACCGCCGAAGCATCGGCTTCGATCGGCCGCCGATCATCGGGTGCAGCCCCACGTCAATCCCTTCTCCCCCGGCGCACGCGCTGTCTTGCCGGATCCCTCGGATCACAACCACGTCATCGTCTTTATTGCGAGGCCGGCGCCCACCGTTCCGGGCGAGACTTCGGTGCCATGAACTTGATCCCGAGGGACACCGCCTCATTTCGTCAGCAGCTTCGAGCGCGACGGGAAGCCCCTGAAGGTTCGGACCACCCGCACTGCTCCGCCGCCGTCGCTCTCCGAGCGTCGGGCGACCAAAGCCAACGGCTCAACGCCAAGGGGACCCTGAGATGAGCGAAACGATCGACAAGACGGACACCACCACGTTCCACATGGCGGGCAAGTGTCCCTTCGGCGGCGACCGCATCGGCGGCGCCCAGGGGACCCGTCCGACGCTGGAGAACTGGTACCCCCATCGCCTGCGGGTCGAGCTGCTGCACCAGAACGGCTTGGCCGCCGATCCCCTCGGGCCGGACTTCGACTATGCGGCCGAGTTCAACAAGATCGATCTTGAGGCGCTCAAGCGCGACATCAAACAGTTTCTGACCTCGTCGGTGGCTTGGTGGCCGTCCGATTACAGCAATTACGGTCCGCAAATGATCCGCATGTCCTGGCACGCGGCCGGGACCTACCGGATCGCGGACGGGCGCGGCGGGGCCGGCACCGGCATGCAGCGCTTCGCGCCGATCTCGAGCTGGTGGGACAACGGCAACACCGACAAGTCGCGGCGTCTCCTGCAGCCGATCAAGCACAAGTACGGCAACGCCCTGTCCTGGGCCGACCTCATGGTCCTGACCGGCAATTGCGCCCTCGAGATCATGGGCCTGCCGACCTACGGCTTCGGCGGCGGCCGGCTGGACGCCTGGGAGGCGGACAACGCCACCTACTGGGGTCCCGAGGTCGTGGACATGGACACGGTGTCGAGTTTCGACGGCATGGTGAACCGCGACAAGCGCTGGCGCGGCAAGAACGGCGACGCCGACTACGACCTGGAGAACCCGCTCGCCGCCTCGCATCAGGCGCTCATCTACGTAAACCCCGAAGGTCCCTACGCCAGCGGCGATCCCCTGGCCTCGGCGCGGGACATCCGGATCACCTTCACCCGGATGGCGATGAACGACGAGGAGACGGTGGCGCTGATCGCTGGCGGCCACGCCTTCGGCAAGAGCCACGGCATGGTGCCGGCCAAGGAGATCGGGCCGCCGCCCGAGATGGCGCCGATGGAGGCGATGGGACTCGGCTGGCACAACCCGAAGGGCGCCGGCAAGGACACGATGACCAACGGCATCGAGGGCAGCTGGACCCCCGACCCGACGAAGTGGGACAACGCCTACCTGGAGAACCTCTTCAAGTTCGAGTGGGAGCAGACCAAGAGCCCGGCGGGCGCGCTGCAATGGCAGCCGAAGGATCCCGACGCGCCGAAGACCCCGGACGCCCATGTCGCAGGCCAGATGCACCCGCTGATGATGATGACCTCCGATATCGCCCTCAAGGTCGATCCGGACTACCGCAAGGTCTGCGAGAAGTTCCTCAACGACTTCGACGCGTTCACCCAGGCCTTCTCCAAGGCGTGGTACAAGCTCACGCACCGCGACATGGGGCCCAAGCACCGCTATCTCGGCCCGGAGGCCACGATCGAGGACGGGCTCCTGTGGCAGGATCCGCTCCCCGACGCCGCCTATGCGCCGGTCGGCGATGCCGAGATCGCCGCGCTGAAGCAGGCGATCGCGGCGACGGGCCTCTCGGTCTCCGATCTCGCTTTCACGGCGTTCTCGGCGGCCTCGACCTACCGCGACAGTGACAAGCGCGGCGGCGCCAATGGCGGTCGCCTCGCCCTCGCTCCGCAGAAGGACTGGACCGTGAACCGCCGCGCCGCGCCGGTGGTCGAGGCCCTGCGCGGCGTGATGGCCACGTTCAACGACGGGCGCAGCGACGGGAAGCGGGTCTCCCTCGCCGACCTCATCGTGCTCGGCGGCTGCGTCGCCGTCGAGAAGGCCGCCAAGGACGCGGGGGTCGAGACGATCGTGCCGTTCACGCCCGGCCGGGTCGACACCACCCAGGCGCTGACCGACATCGAGATGTTCGAGTGGCTGAAGCCCGTCGTGGACGGCTTCCGCAACTACGTCGATGATGGCTTCGGGTCCATGGCGCAGAGCCTCTCGCCGGAGGAACTGTTCCTCGACAAGGCCAACCTGATGACGCTGACGGCCCCGGAATGGACGGTGCTGACCGGCGGTTTGCGCGCCCTCAACGTCAACCACGACGGGTCGAACCGGGGCGTCTTCACCGATCGGGTCGGTGTGCTGACGAACGACTTCTTCCGCAACCTGACCGACACCGACCTCGTGTGGGAGAAGGCCGACGCGGACGGGATGACCTTCACCCTCAAGGACCGCGAGAGCGGTCAGACACGGTTCGAGGCCAGCCGCAGCGACCTCGTCTTCGGGTCGAACGCGCAGTTGCGCTCCATCGTCGACGCCTACGCGGGCAGCGACGGCCAGCGGCGCTTCGTGCTCGACTTCGTCAAGGCGTGGGACAAGGTGATGATGCTCGACCGCTTCGACGTGAAGGGTCACAAGCGGTACGCGCCCATGGCCGCCTGAGACCCGCATACGAGACCGCCCGCGCCTCCCGCGCGGGCGGACCTTCAAGGCGCCCGCCGCAAGCCGATCAAGGATGTCCGCGTCCGCGCCGTTCTTGATCCGCCGCCTCAGGTCCTAAGGCTGTGCCTGGCCAGGGCGGCCCAGTAAGCGGCGCCGACCGGCAGCGCCTCGTCGTTGAAGTCGTAGCCCGGATTGTGGAGCGGCAGGCTCTTCTGCGTTCCGTCGGTCCCGATCCAGGCATAGGCGCCCGGGCAGGCTTCGAGCATGTAGGCGAAATCCTCCGACGCCATGGAGGGACCGACATCGCCACGGCGCGCGGTGATGGCCGAGACGGTCCCGGCCGCCTCAAGGGCGACGCCGACGGCATCGGCGGTGTTGACCGTGGCCGGGTATCCGAACCGGTACGCCACCTCCGCGCGAGCGCCGTGCGTGCCGGCGGTCCCGCCGGCGATGGCCTCGATGAGTTCCGCGACGCGCGCGCGCACGGCCTCGTTCAGGCACCGGACCGTGCCGCGGATCACCGCACGGTCGGGGATGACGTTGAAGGCGTCGCCGCCATGGATCTGCGTGACGCTGAGTACCGCCGGCTCCGTGGGGGCGATGCGGCGGCTGACGATGGTCTGCAGGGCGAGGACGATCTCGGAGACGACCACCAGCGTGTCGGTGCCCCGCTCCGGCATGGCCGCATGGGTGCCGAACCCGGTGACGGTGATCTCGAACGTGTCGAGGGAGGCCATGATGGCGCCCACCCGGGTCGCGAAGGTCCCCAGCGGCAGCCCCGGCCAGTTGTGCAGGCCGTAGACGGAGTCGCATGGGAACAGCCGGAACAGGCCGTCCTCCACCATGGCGCGCCCACCGCCTTCGCATTCCTCGGCCGGCTGGAAAATGACGTGCACCGTTCCGGAGAGGTCGGTGCGGGCCGCGAGATGCCGGGCCGCGCCGAGCAGCATCGCCACGTGGCCGTCATGGCCGCAGGCGTGCATCACGCCGGGCGTCCGGGACGCGTAACTGGCGCCCGTCGCCTCCTGGATCGGCAGGGCGTCCATGTCGGCGCGCAGGCCGATGGTCGGGCCGTCGCCCCGGCTCAGCGTCCCGACCACGCCGGTGCGCCCGAGCCCGGTCTTCACGGACAGGCCGCAGGCGGCGAGCTCCCGGGCGACGAGATCCGCCGTGCGAACCTCCTGGAAGGCCAGTTCGGGATGCGCGTGCAGGTCGCGCCGCCACGCGACCATCCGCTCCACGGTCTCCGCTTCGATGCCCATACGGTCTCTCTTCCATGCCAGAGGCTGCCGGAGCGCCTCGTTCCCACGCCCGACCCTACGCCGGACGGTGCGGCGGTTCACCCCAGGGGCGGGTGCATGAAGAACTGCGCGATCAGGGCCGCGCCGAGGAACGTCCCGGCATTGGCCATGAACGAGACCACGACGATCCGCCAGCCCAGGCGGCGGAAGGCGGGCACGTCCTTGGCGACGGAGAGGCCCGCGAAGGTCAGGATCGGGGTGGCCAAAGCCAGGAAGTTGATCTTGCCGGTGAGGGCGGCGAACTCGGCGGCATAGGGCGTGCCGGGATAGGTCAGCGCCATGCCGAGGATCGAGACCCACAGGACCGCGGGCAGGCGCCGTCCGAGCAGCAGGTAGACGATCCAGCCGGCCAGCACGACGCCGATGATGATCGCCATCCCGCCGACCACCTGCGCGTCGGGGACGACCCCGTAGGTCAGCCAGTTGCCAATGAGCCCGTAGGCGCCGATCAGGAGCCAGGCCAGGATGGTCTCGGCATGGCCGATCCGCACCTCCTGATGGGCCGGTGCGGCGGCCTGCGGATCGGCCGCCGGGCGGGCGGCGTCCGGCCGGTTGCGGCCGAGGATCGGTTCCAGCTTGCCGTAGGCCCAGATCGTGAAGGGCAGCGACAGGAACAGGGTGAAGTACGTGCCGATCGTCGTGGTGACGAGGTTGCTGGCCGCCGCGAAGGTTGCGACGTCCTTGGCGACCTCGGGCGTCTGCTGGGCGGCGATCGCCCCCGAGGCGGCCGCCATCATGCTGCCGGACCCGACCCCGGCCCCCATCGCCAGGGCCAGCGGGTTGAAGATGCCCAAGCTGGCGATCAGGCCGGCCAGCAGGGCGATGAACACCGCGCCGAAGACCGTGCCGGTCAGATATTCGGCCAGCACGCCGCGGCCCTCGGGCGAATCCATGCCGTACCGCTCGCCGATGATGGCGAGGCTCGGCTCCCGACCGACCGAGAAGGTCGCGCCGATGGCCTCGCGCTTGATGCCGAGCAGGAGCGCCACCGGCAGGCCGAACACCATCGTCCCGAAGAAATGGCCGAATTCCTGGAAGGCGAGCGCCCAGCCCGAGGCCAGGATCTTCGGCAGAGACCCGCCGACCAGCAGGCCGAGCTTGGCGATGAAGATCAGCAGCGCCGGCTGGAGATAGGCCCCGGCCGCGTTCTGCAGGGCGCCCGTCAGCCGCAGGGGCGCCGGGAGGCGCGGGCTCATCAGCCCCAGCGCGCCGCCAAGCAGCAGAGCCCAGAGCAGCGGCAGCAGCACGATCTTGCCGGCGCCCACCGGGATGCTGACGTTGCCGATCGCCTCCGCGATGACCACGATCACCAGGGCCAGCAGGAACAGCGTGAGCTTACCGCCGCCGGAGACGGGCGGCGCGTCCGGCCGCGTGGTTGTCGCAAACAGTTCGCTCGCCATCGTCCGCCTCCTCGGCCCCCTCGGGGCTGCCCATTGCTTCGCCGGTCTTGATCGCCGGTCTTGTCGTTGATCACGACGCCGAGGGGCTTGCCCGGCGGTGTCGCGGCGAATTCGTCGGCCGTGCCCGAGCCGAATGGAGCGCGGGTCCCCTCTCCCGTGCGGGAGAGGGGCAGGGTGAGGGATCAGGTCCGTCCGAAAAAGGCGCGACCTGCCGGTGCTTCGAGGGCGTGCTTCATCCTGACGTTCCTCGTCCCTGACCCCAACCCTCTCCCGAACGGGAGAGGGGGTCCGTCGCGCTCTTCGAGCCCGCGGCGCTCGCCCGTCAGTCTGTCGGTCCGCGGTCGGGCACAGCTCTAGCCCACGTACCCGAAGGTCACCGCCGGCGCGGCGGCGGTCTCGACCCAGACGCTCTTGGTCTGCGTGTAGGCCATCAGCGCCTCGCGGCCTGAGGAGCGGCCGAAGCCCGAGCGGCCGAAGCCGCCGAAGGGCGAGGCCACGTTGATGGTCTTGTAGCCGTTGACCCAGACGGTCCCGGCCCGCAGGGCCGCCGCGACCCGGTGGCCACGCCCGCCGTCGCCGGTCCAGACCGCACCCGCGAGGCCGTAGGGCGTGCCGTTGGCCAGCGCGACCGCCTCGTCCTCGCCGTCGAACGGCAGGACCGTGAGGACCGGGCCGAACACCTCTTCCCGGGCGATCGCCGCGTCCGGCGCGACGCCGTCCACGATGGTCGGGCCGAAATAGAAGCCGCCCGTGTCGCGCAGGTCAGCGGGGCAGGCTCCGCCGGTCGCGATGGTGGCGCCTGCCCCGGCGGCGGCCTCGACCATGGCGGCGATCTTGTCCCGCTGGCGCCGGTTGTTGATCGGCCCGATCTGCGTCGCCGGATCGGTCGGTGCCCCGACCGGGATGCGGGCCGCCGCGTGGGACAGGCGCTCGACGAAGGAGGCGTGGATCGAGCGGTGCACGAGGAGCCGGGAGCCCGCCACGCAGCTCTGGCCGGCACCGCCGAAGATCGCGGCCTGCGCGCCGATCAGCGCCCGGTCGAGGTCGGCGTCGGCGAACACGATGTTGGCCGACTTGCCGCCGAGTTCGAGCACGCTCGGCACGATGGCGCGGGCCGCCGCGGCGGCGATCTGCGCGCCCGCCTCGGCGGAGCCGACGAACACGACCAGCCGGGTCTCGGGATGGGCCACGGCGGCGGCGCCGGTGGTCGGGCCGGCGCCCGCCAGCATCGAAACGAGGCCGCGCGGCATCCCCTCGGCCCGGTCGCAGAGCAGGCCCAGCGCCAGCGAGGTCAAGGGCGTCAGCTCGGAGGGCTTCAGCACCACGGCGTTGCCCGCGCAGATCGCCGGCGCGATCTGCCAGCCCGCGGTGAAGATCGGGGCGTTCCAGGGGTGATCTGCACCACGGTGCCGAAGGGCTCGTGGCGGGTGTAGTTCAGGTGCGAGGTCGGGACTGGGATGACGTCGCCGTGCAGCTTGTCGCACCAGCCGGCGTAGTACTCGAACATCTCGGCGACCTTGGCGACCTCGCCCCGCGTGTCGCGGATCGGCTTGCCGGCCGAGAGGGTCTCCAGCTCGGCCAGCGCCCCGGCGTGCTGCCGGACCAGGGCGGCGACCGCCCACATCGCCCGGCCGCGGTTGGCAGCGCTCATGCTCCACCACGCGCGCTGGGCGTCGCGGGCCGCCGCCATGGCGGCCGCGACGACCGACGGCCCGGCATCGGCGAAGGTCGCGAGCACGCCGCCGTCGGCGGGGTTGATCAGGTCGAGGCTAGCACCCGTCCCCTCCAGGATCTCGCCGGCCACGACGCTGCCGATGCGGCCGCCCGGCAGGAAGTCGGACAGGAGGGCGGCAACCCGATCGGCGGCGGGCGAATGCGGCGTGCCGGACATCAGTGGGCTCCCTTGGGATTGCGGTAGTCGGCCATGCGGGTGAAGTCGGCCGTGTCGGGGATGGCGGCCTGCGTGGCCTGCCAGATCCGCCTCACCTCGGCGGAGAGCGGCAGGTCGATCCCGCATTCGGCGGCGAGTTCGAGGGCGAGGCGCACATCCTTGCGCATCAGGCCGGCCGAGAAGCCGCTGTCGAAGGTGCCGGACTGGACCCAGCGCGGCACCATGACCTCGCTGATCGCGCTGCGGCCGGTGGCGGTGTTGACGACCTTGACGGCCTCATCGGCCGAGAGGCCCGCCGCCTCGGACAGACGCAGGGCCTCGCCGGTGGTGACGAGATGCGCCGCCACCAGCAGGTTGTTGACGAGCTTGACGATGTTGCCGGCGCCCGACGGCCCGACATGCGGCGCGCGGGCCGACATGGCCTCCAGGACCGGCCGGGCCAGCTCGTAATCCGCCTCGGCGCCGCCGATCATCATGGTCAGGGTGCCCTCGGCAGCGCCGGACGGGCCGCCGCTCACCGGCGCGTCGAGGAGGGCGTGCCCCGCGGCGGCGAGACGCTCGGCGAGGCGCCGCGTCGTGCCGGGATCCGAGGTCGAGGTGTCGACCACGACCACCTTCCGGTCGGTCCGGGACAGGAGGCCACCCTCCGCGGTGACCACCGCCTCCACGTCCCGCGCCAGCGGCAGCGAGAAGACGAGGGCGTCGGCCCGGCGGAGCACATCGGTGAGGACGTCGAGCGTGGTCACGCCGGCCGCCTCGGCGGCGGGGCGCCGGACCGGGTCGAGGTCGTAGCCCAGGACCGTGAAGCCCTTGCGGGCCAGGGTCGCGGCCATGCTCAGACCCATGTTGCCGAGCCCGACCACGCCTACCGTTGTGATGATCATGCCGATCCGTCCTCACGAAGCGGCACGATAGTTCCGGCAAACGAGCGTTGCGACAATAACCGATTTCTGCACGATCCGTGCGGAAATTCAGCACGCTCGCGTCAGGCGGCTGGCGGACGGAATGCCACCATGTGGTCGGCCAGCCAGCCGAGCAGCCGCGCCGCGCCCTCCGGCAGCCGCCGTCCGGCCCGGATGACGAGATGGGCGCTCGCCTCCGACAGGATGGTGTCGCGCAGGGGCACCGCGTCGAGCACCCCGTCGCGCAGCTCGGCCGCGACCACGAAGCGGGGCAGGAAGGCGACGCCCATGGCCGCCATAACGAAGCGGCGATGCATCTCGAAGGACGCGGTCTCCAGCCGCGGCACCAGCCGGAAGCCACCATCCGCCTCGACGCGGCCGATCAGCTGACGGACCCCGTGGTCGGGGGGCAGCAGGACGGCCGGCTCGGTGGCGAAGCTGCGCAGCGGGACCGGCGCCCCCCGCCGGCCAGGGGGTGCCTCTTCGGCAGGACGGCGAGCAGGGGCTGCCGTGCGGAGACGACACCGCGGACATCCGGATGTGCGGGTGGGTTGTAGACGAGGCCGAGATCGGCCTCGCCCCGGGCGATCGCCGCGAGGATCCCGTCGGTGGTGCCGATCTCGACCTGATAGGCGATGCCCGGATGCGCCTGCGCGAAGGCCGCCAGGGCGTTGTCGAGGAGGTCGATCAGGAAGCCGGCGCCGCAGCGCAGGCTGATCGTACCCCGTTGCACCCCGCGCAGGCGCTTGAGCTGGTCCTCCAGCACCGCCGCCTCGTCGGCCTGGCGCTGCGCGTGCTCGGCGACCAGACGGCCGGCCTCGGTGGGGACCACGCCCCGGGGCAGGCGCTCGAGCAGGGTCTCGCCGACCTGCGCCTCCAGCTCGATGATCTGCCGGCTCACCGCCGAGGCGGCGACGTTCAGGACCTCCGCGGCGGCCCGGACCGAGCCGGCGCGCACCACGGCGAGGAGGTAGCGGAGGGCGCGGTCGTTCACGGCAGAGGCACCGTATCCGCGGCGCGCCGATCGACCGCGACGGCGCCCCGCGCCACGACGAACACCGGTTCCTGGCGCTCCACGATCACCTGCGGCACGCGCTCGGCGTCGAAGGCGATCAGGTCGGCCCGGGCGCCCGGCGCCACCATGCCCGGCCCCAGGCCGAGCACCCGCGCCGGGACGGTGGTGATGGGCTCGAGGAGCGCCGCGAGATCCGCGTCTGTGCGGTGATCGAACCGGTAGGCGGCAAGCTGGGCGCGGTGGATCATGCCGGTCACCGTGGCGGGATTCCAGCAATCGCGGACGTTGTCGGTGCCGAAGCAGACCGGGACGCCAAGTTCCCGCAGCCGCGGGATCGGCGGGCAGCGCCGCCCGCCCGGCACGCTGCTGAGGATCGCGACGCCCGCCCGGTGCAGGGCCTCGGCGATCCGGCCGAGCTGCAGGTCGTCGGCCTCCGCCAGCGCGAAGGCGTGGCTGATCGTGACCCGCCCGCCGAGCCCCACCGCCGCCGTGCGGGCCGCGATCGCCGTGATCGTGTCGAGGCCGGCCGCGCCGCCGTCGTGGAGATGGATGTCGATGCCGCGGCCGTGACGCTCGGCGAGGGCGAAGACGACATCCAGGTGACCGTCGCGGTCACCATCGATCCCGACGGGATCGAGCCCGCCGACGAGATCCGCGCCCATCCGCAGGGCCGCGTCCAGGTCGCCCGCGACCGGCGGGCAGCCCAGGATCCCGCTCTGCGGGAAGGCGACGATCTGGATCTGCAGGCGGTCGGACCAGCGCGCCCGCAGGTCGAGGATCTGGGCGAGATGGTCGAGCCGCGTGACGTCGTCGATGTCGACATGGGTTCGCAGGCTCGTCGTGCCGCCGCGGAGCAGGCGTTCGAGCAGCGCCTCGGCGCCCTGCTCGGCGAGCGGGATCCCCGTGGCCCGGCGGAACGCCTTCTCGTCCGCGATGATCGCGCGGACCGAGCCTGCCGCCGCGTGCGGGCGCCACGGGAGACCGAGCAGGCACTTGTCGAGGTGGACGTGGCCATCGGACAGACCCGGCAGCACCAGGGCGCCGCCGAGATCGATCGTACGGGCGGCGGGGGACAGCGGCGCACCGGGATCCCGCAGGGCGGCCACGCGGCCGTCCCGGATGTCGATGCTCGTCCGGCGGCCCTCGGCGAGCATGGCGTCGCTGAGGCGCAGGTCGCACGGAGCGCCCGCGTTCGCTTCGGGGGTCGACGTCATGCCGGGGCTCCTTTCGCATCCGCGTGCGCGCCGGCCATCAGAGCGGCCGGCCCGACGCCACGACAGTCCGGATGGCGAAGCTCGATTGCAGCCGGGCCACCCCCGGCAGGCGCGACAGGACATCCTTGTGCAGCCGCTCGTAATCGGCCGCGTCGATGACCTTGAGCTTCACCAAGTAATCGGCCGTCCCGGTCATCAGATAGCAATCCTGGACCTCGGGACAGCGCCGGACGGCAGCCTCGAACCGGTTGAGGTAATCCTCGGTCTGGCGGTCCAGGGTGAATTGGGTGAGGACCACGAGGCCCGGCCCGTCGACGCCGCCGCCGATCAGCGCGGTGTAGCCCCGGATGATCCCGGTTTCCTCCAGCAGTCGCACCCGGCGATGGCAGGCCGAGGCCGACAGGCCCACCGCGGCGGCGAGGTCGGCGTTGGTGATCCGGCCGTCGCCGCGCAGGGCCTGAATGATGCGGCGGTCGATCTCGTCCACGCGCGACTCGCAGAACATTCGAAATAGCCGCAGAAACTTGCATGGGTAGGCTCAAAACTCAAACCGCTTCGACGGCACGCACGCTCGTTCGACGATCCTTCGTGTAGCCTCCTGGCGCTGGATCCGAGTGCCGTCCCGAGGGTCGCCATGAGCATGATCGATCGCGATCTCCGACCCGATGCGAGCCCGGCCGGGACGGCCTCCGCACACCTCATCATCGATCTCGCGGCCGTCGCCGAGAATTACCGCCGCCTCGCCGCGCGAGCCGGGACGGCGACCTGCGCGGCCGTCGTCAAGGCGGACGCCTACGGGCTCGGTGCCGACCGGGTCGCGCCGGTCCTGGCCGCCGCCGGGTGCCGGCACTTCTTCGTCGCCCAGGTCGGCGAGGGCGTGGCCCTCCGGTCCATCCTCGGACCCGGCGCTGTGATCGCCGTCCTCAACGGCGCCGCACCGGGCAGCGAAGCGGCCTGCGCGGACCACGACCTCGTACCGGTTCTCAACGACCGGTCCCAGCTCGACCGATGGCAGGGGCTGGCGCGGCGTCTCGATCGGCGCCTGCCCGCGATCCTCCAGATCGACACCGGCATGGCCCGTTTCGGCTTCGCGCCCGACGAGGCCTGCGCGCTCGTCGACCGGCCGGATGCCTTCACCGGTCTCGACCTTCAGATGGTGATGAGCCACCTCGCCTGCGCGGGCGAGCCGGACAGCCCCGTCAACGCGGCGCAGCGCGCCGTCTTCCAGGCCGTCCGGGGGCGCCTGCCGGGCGTGCCGGCGAGCCTCGCGGCCTCGTCCGGGATCTTCCTCGGACCGGATTTCCATTTCGACCTGGTGCGCCCCGGTGCCGCCCTCTACGGGATCGCTCCGCAGACGGGCACGCCCAACCCGATGCGGCCGGTGATCGGTCTGCGGGCGCGGGTGATGCAGACGCGCAGCGTCCCGGCGGGAACACCCGTGGGGTACGGGCACGCCGCCACCGTCGGCCGGGACAGCCGCCTCGCGACGGTGGCGATCGGCTACGCGGACGGGTTCTTCCGCAGCACGGCGGGCGGCGCGGCGTGGTTCGGCGGCATGCGCCTGCCCGTGGTCGGGCGCGTCTCGATGGACAGCCTCGTCCTCGACGTCACCGACGTCGCGCCCGGTACCCTCGGGTCCGGGGCGCTCGTCGACATCATCGGCCCGGAGCGCGACGTCGACGCCGTCGCGGCGGCGGCCGGCACGATCGGCTACGAGGTCCTGACCAACCTCGGCCACCGCTTCCACCGCATCTATCTCGGAGCCTGAGGTCCGCCATGCACGTCATTATCCTCGGCGGCGGCGTCGTCGGCGTCACCTCGGCCTACTACCTCGCGCGGGCCGGCCATCAGGTCACGGTGCTGGAGCGCCAGCCCGGCGCCGGCCTGGAGACCAGCTTCGCCAATGCCGGCCAGGTTTCACCGGGCTACGCGGCGCCCTGGGCGGCCCCCGGCATCCCCGTGAAGGCGCTCAAGTGGCTGATGATGCGGCACCGGCCCCTGGTGCTGTGGCCGCGGCTGGAGCCCCGCCTCTACGGCTGGCTCACGCGGATGCTCGCCAACTGCACCGAGGAGGCCTACCGGCGGAACAAGGGCCGCATGGTCCGCCTCGCCGAATACAGCCGCGACGTGCTGCGCGACCTGCGCACCGAGACGGGCATCGCCTACGACCACCGGGAGAAGGGCACGCTCCAGCTCTTCCGGACGCAGAAGCAGCTCGACCATGTCGGCGACGACACCCGCGTCCTCGATGCCTACGGCGTGCCCTACACGGTCCTGGATCCGGCCGGCTGCATCGCCGCCGAGCCGGCGCTCGACGCCGTAAGCGGCGTCTTTGTCGGCGGCCTGCAGCTGCCGGGCGACGAGACCGGCGACGCGCACCTGTTCACCCAGCGCCTCGCCGCGCTCTGCGAGGGGCTCGGCGTGACCTTCCGCTACGGGACGTCGATCGCGCGCCTCCACCATGACGGCGACCGGATGACGGCGGTCGAGACCGCCGACGGTCAGTTGCTGCGGGCGGAGGCCTACGTGGCGGCGCTGGGCAGCTACACGCCCGCCCTGCTGCGCCCCCTCGGGATCGCCCTGCCGGTCTACCCGGTGAAGGGCTATTCCCTGACCCTGCCCGTCACCGATGCGGCCGCCGCGCCGGTCTCGACGGTCATGGACGAGACCTACAAGGTCGCGATCACCCGGCTCGGCGACCGCATCCGCGTCGGCGGCACGGCCGAACTCGCCGGCTTCAGCAGCGCCCTGCGCGGGCCGCGCCGCGAGACCCTCGCGCGCTCGGTGCAGGACCTGTTCCCCGCGGGCGGCGACCTCGACCGCGCCGCGTTCTGGACCGGCCTGCGGCCGATGACGCCGGACGGCACGCCGATCGTCGGCGGGACGCGGATCGCGAACCTGTTCACCAACACCGGCCACGGCACGCTCGGCTGGACCATGGCCTGCGGCTCGGGTCGCCTCTTGGCCGACCTCGTGTCCGGCCCGGCTCCGGAGATCGCGAGCGACGATCTGGCGCTCGAGCGCTACGCCGCGTGAGGCGCGCCGGGTGACGTCCGCAGGCAACCGCGGGCGGACCGGCCCTACTTCAGGTGATAGGCGATGCCGGCGATGAGGGCCTTCTCCTCGGTGTTGATGGTGCGCCGCGGATCGGCGCCGAACTTGTTGCGCCAAT
Source organism: Methylobacterium phyllosphaerae (assembly GCA_050632685.1). Lineage (GTDB taxonomy): Bacteria > Pseudomonadota > Alphaproteobacteria > Rhizobiales > Beijerinckiaceae > Methylobacterium > Methylobacterium phyllosphaerae_A. The sequence goes on along the minus strand of JBOEFT010000001.1, from coordinate 1,326,635 downwards.
ACTGAAACCCGGCGAAGATCTCGACCCGGTTGGGTGTTTCGGCAAGCAGTTGCCCAACATCCAGGACGAGGTTCGTCTGCGAGACGAATTCCAGCTGCGTGTCGTTCTGGTTGATCGTGCCGTAACGGCCCTTGGGCAGCACGATGGTGTTGAAGCCGGAGAGGGAGAGCGGCAGCCCCGTAAACGGCAGCGGGATCGTGTAGGTGATCTCGAATTCCGGGGTCATCTTGAATTCGACGCTGCGGAAGTGCGCGTAGTCGAAGCCCGGCACGGCGCCGTTCCCGGGAATGCCGGGGGACGGCCCGTTTCCCGCGAAACCATTGCGCGAGAAGTCCTTGTAGCCTTGGACCTTCAGGTTCACGAACCCGGCGGGCACGTCGAAGGCGAAGCTCAGACCGAAGGTGCCGGCCCGCTTCTCGGCATCGAAATACGTGTCCTTGGTGTTGATGTCGGCCCCGAAGGACAGGCCGACGTCCTTGACGAAGCCGGGGATCGCGAAGGCCTCGGTCGCGAAGATCTTGTTGAAGCTCAGGACACCTCGGTAGATCAGATAGACCTCGGTGGCGCCGTAATCCTTGAACGGACGCTGCTTGTCGCCCGCCGGATCCTGGGACCCGGATTTGAGGATATCGAGGGAGATGAGGTTGGTCCCGTAGGCCCACGCATTGGCGTGGAACAGGTTGACGACGGTCTTGGGCACCGCGCGCGGCGCGGATGAGCCCTGCGCCGTGCCGTCGGGACGCCGTACGAAGAGACCGGGCTCCGCCGACGGCCCCTGAAACCGATAGCTCACCACCGTGTCGGAGAAGCTGAAGGACGAAGGCGGTGGCGCCGCCATCGCCGTCGCGGCCGCGAAGGGGACATCGGCCGCCCGGCGATCCGAGGTCGCCGGCGCCGTCGGCCGGGTCGTGTCGGGCGTCCGGGCGGTGTCCGGCTCCGTCGCCGGTGCGGCCCGAGCGGCTCCGGTCAGCCCGGACGCCCCGCACAGCGCGCTCATGAGACCCGCAAGGATCAGCAGCCGCAGACGCGTCATCGACAGGAGCGTCCCGCCCCATTCCGAAGCTCCGCGTCCTGCCGGGCGGACGACGCGGTGACGTGCGGACCGGGGCTGTCGCGCCGGTCCCTGCATGAGGCCGGTCAAAGCAGCTTCCAGAACACGAGGATCATGATCGCGTAGGCGGCGATCAGCAGCGCGGCGCCCTGCAGATTGACCTGCGTCCGGCGCGCCGGATCCGGCGTCAGCCACCAGCCCAGCCGCTTGGCCGTCCAGGGCACCATCTGCGAGGTGAGCAGCACGCTGAACACGTTGCCGATGAACAGTGCCACCGGGAAATCCACCTTCAGGATCCCGGCGAGGATCGGCGTGCCGACCAGGACGCCCCACAGGAACACGGTCGGGTACAGGGTCAGCACCACGATCATGTTCATCTTCCACGCCGCGGGCGCCCCTCCCCCGCCGGGGCGACGTTGCGGAACCATTGTTCGAAGCCGCTCTGGACCGTCCGGGTGTGGAACTCCGCGGTCAACGGGGCCGCTTCCGCGACCAGGGCCTGCCGCTCCGGCGAGTCCATCCAGATCCGCAGATTCGCCTCGCTGTCGAAGCGCAGGATCGCGACGTGATCCTCCTGCACCCCCGGCACGGCCGGCTCGAACCGGTAGCCCTGCATCCCGAGCGCCTTCGCCTGCGCCACGGCGATCTTCTGCTCCCACCTGAGGTAGGCCGCCTCCATTCCGGGCTTCACGCGGGTGCTGATCACCGCGCTGACCGGCGACGTCCGCGACGCGTCGCCGTCGTCCTTGACGATATGGACGTCGTCGCGGCCGACAAGCATCGGGGTGGCGCCCTGGATGCGGGCCTGACGCTCCGGGGAAGCCAGCCACGCCTTCGCCTGATCGAGACTGTGGAACCGCTGGAGGATCACCCAATCCACCTGAAGCGGCGGCCGCGGCGGGATCACCTGCTGCTCGATGAAGCCCGGAAAGGCCGCGACGACCGAGCCGGTCTCGGTCTGCCATCGGGCGAAGGCATCCGCGCTCTCGGGCCGGATGGTCGTCTGCGTCACGATGCTGACGGACGTTGTGGCACCGCTCATGACCTGACGCGCTTCCGTTGCCCGGCCGACTGCGCGCGCCTTCTTATGGAGCGACGGAGGCCCGCACGTCCTGCACCGTGCCGTCGTCCCCCGCACGCACCGCGTCGCGCAGGGACGATGCCGTCACGCCGCCCCGCTTGAGCACCCGAACCGACGCGGCCTTCTGCAAGCCGTGCGATCGGTTCGGGAAGCCCGGTATCGGGTCGGAGGCAGACTTTCACGGGCCTGCCGCTCCGGATTCCGCCAGGCGCAACAGCCGAAGATTGATCTTGTATCGTGCACCCGCCGTTCAACCGGCGGCGCCATGTGACCGGCCCATATCAACGCGACCGGCTCGTTCGAAGTCAAGACGCCCCGACCGAACGGAAATATTTCGATTGTAACTACAATACGTATCACTCGACGCTCGTTCTTTCATGTTTGTCCCGCGCAGCCCATTCAACGTTGGCGATCGGGCGGTAGAACTCCCGGATCTTTCTGTCCTCGGCTGGTCTGGACTCCGCCGGCCTGGGACGGAACGACAACAAAAACCGGTGCCTCGTTCACAGAGCGCCGTTCCCGATCGCGTTGGGATAGGAGGCATGGCGCGGCCGTCTCGACCGGCGTCGCCGTCGGTCCAAACCGTTGCAATACCTTCGGTAACGGCTCTAGCACCGAAGCGGGAGGCCTGCCCGGATGCACGCACGGCCTGAGTGTCGGCGCCCTGCGGCGGCGCATGCGTGGCACCGTCGGCGCAGCAGTATCGCCGGTGGCGGAGGATGCGATCGGCACAGAAAATATTTCTTGTCCCTGCGTCTCCGACCAACCGCGATAGGACGTACCGTTCGCGCGTGCCGCTCTCAAGAGGCGGCGGATCTATTGCAAGACCCGGCATTCCGACGAAGTTATGTGGCTGTTTTTCGCCGATTTACTAAGTCCAGGAACATTTACAATCGTATCACCGCCGATTGCCTGGTGACGTTGACGCGACATCGAAAGCGAGGTTTCTTCAATCAGTAGTCCGGACACGGCCGCTCTTTACTGGCCGAGACGGACGCGCGTCGGGGAAAGCGAGGTTTCACAGCGTGACGATCCGATCTGCACGCACCACCTCGATGAGCGGACGCACGAGCCGCCGGCGGCCCGGCATCCTTCGGAACCCATGCGCTCTGCGTGAGGCGCGCGACGGCCGGCGCCGAACGTCAGATACGCCACCCTGCCGAAACCAAGAGCGCTGATCGTGATCCGCGAAGTCTAAGCTCGCTCGACATCCGCCGCTCATAATCCGTCCAAACATACGTTTCCGTTGAAACAGAGGATCCGATGACTGACAAACACGAAACCTTCATGGCCCGGGCGATCGCGCTGTCGGAGAAGACCTCGCTGGTCGACAGTGCCGGCGGCGTGTTCGGCTGCGTGATCGTTCAAGACGGTGAGATCATCGCGGAGGGCGCCAATCGCGTCGTCGCCGAGAACGATCCGACGTGGCACGGGGAGATCGAGGCCATTCGCAAGGCCTGCAAGTCGCAGGGCAGCTTCAAGCTCCGGGACGCGACGCTCTATACGAGCGCAGAGCCCTGCCCGATGTGCATGGCGGCCGCCTACTGGGCCGGCATCAAGAACGTCTACTACGCCGCACAGGTCGAGGACGCGCTGGAATATGGCGGCTTCGATGACAGCATGATCTATGCCGAACTCAAGAAGGATGTCGCCGAACGTTCGATCCCGACCCAGCAGATCATGCGGGAAGAGGCCGTCGAGGTGTGGAAGAAGTATTCCCAGAAGAAGGACCGCGTCCCCTATTGAGGACCGGCCCAGGGAATCGATCGCTTTTTACGCCCGCTCTGGCAATCCCGCCCGGGCGGGCCAAAAATGTGACGTGCCGGATCATGATTGCTGAGACGCTGAGGACGGCCTGCAAAGGTCCGGTGATTGCTTCGGGCGAGGCCGAATTTCCCGAGGCCCTCCACGGAAACCTGTGGAACAGGCTGATCCCCGATCGGGCGCCGCAGCTGATCGTGAAGGCGGCCGACGAGGATGACATCATCGCCGCCATCACCTTCGCCCGCGCGAACGGGCTGAAGGTTGTCGTCCGTGGCGGCGGCCACAACTGGTGTCAGCCGACCCTGCGCAACGGCGGCATCCTGATCGACCTCGGGAGCCTCGACAGGATCATCTCGATCGACGTGGAGAATCGCCGGGCCGTCATCCAGCCCATCGTGAGCAATCGCGCGATCCAGAAGGCTCTCAATGCCCACGGGCTCGCCTTCCCCACCGGACACTGCCCGCAGGTCAAGGCCAGCGGCTATTTCCTGGGCGGCGGCATGGCCTGGAACCCGACGGTCTGGGGATATGGTGCCGAGAGCCTGGAGGCGATCGAACTGGTCACCGCCCAGGGCACCCTAATCAGGGCGAGCGAAACCGAGAACGCGGATTTCTTCTGGGCCGCCCGGGGCGCAGGCTCGGGATTCTTCGGTGTCGTCACCAAATATCATCTCAAGCTTCATGCGCTGCCCAAAGCGATACAGGGCAGTGAATATTTCTATCGCCTCGAGGATGCGCCGGCCATCGGCACGTGGCTCGGCGAGGCGGCAGCGCGCATCGCCCCCAGCGTCGAGCTGAGCCAGTTCCTCGTCAAAGCGCCCCCGCGCTCGCGGCCGACGCGGCCGCCCAGAACGGTTGGGTCTGCATGGTCACGGCAACCGCGTTCGAGGAGGATGCGGACGCGGCACGAACCGCCCTGCAGCCGCTGGATGACGCCCCGGTCAAGCCGCTGTCGCGCTCGGGGCCGACGCCCCTCGATTTCGAGCAGCTCTTCGATGCCTCCGGAGCCCTGTTCCCGGAGGAGGTCCGAGCCAGGGTCGAGGCGACCTATTCCAATCACAGTCCCGGCGCGGTGATGGCGGCCATCCAGTCCCTCTGGCGGTCGGCGCCTTCGGAGACCTCGGTGTTCCTGCTGACGATCTTCTGCGGTCCCAACGTTCCGCGCCCGCAGAGAGACATGGCCCGGTCCATCTCCTCCCGGATCTACGGCGGCCCCTGGACGATGTGGCGGGATCCGCACACCGACCAGGCCAATTCCGCATGGCACCGCGAGCTGATCGCCGTCCTGAAGCCGTTCAACATCGGCTACTACATCGGCGAAACGAACACGGTCGAACAGCCCGACATCGTCGCCCAGGCGTTCACGCCCGAGAAATGGCAGCGGTTGTGCGACTTGCGCGACAGGTATGATCCGGACCGGGTGTTCTTCGATTACTTCGACGGCCTGGCCGGCGGGTCGGATCGAGGCGCCCGCTAAATTCGGATCGGTGTGAGGCGCGCCCCGCGGCGCGGGTCGACGGTCCCGCGGCCTCGACCGCCGCCAGAACGATCGCCTTGATCCAGCACAACGCGCAGGTCCCGACAGCGTGCGAGCGTCCAGGCGCGGTGACGGGCGGGAGCGATCATGGGCATGGCGGCGGAAGCGGAAGCCCTGGACGCCGCGGGTTCCAGACGGCCGACCGTCGCCGAACTGCCCACCTTGGTCAGGGGGTGGCTCGCGATCCTGCCCCTGGCGGGCCTGTGCCTGGGTCTGGCGGCGCAGGCGATGGAGCATCCCGGCCTCGCGGCCTGGGCCTGGACGCTTCCCACGCTGGCGATCCTCGTCGTCCTCCTGATCCAGGTCGCGACCAGCCTCGCGCGGGGCGACGTGGGGTTGGACGTGGTCGCGGTGCTCTCGATGGCGGGCGCCCTCGCCCTGTCCCAGCCCCTGACCGGCGTCGTCATCGCGCTGATGTACGCCGGCGGCCAGTCCCTCGAAGCCTACGCGGCAGGGCGGGCCGGGCGGGCGATGACCGCGCTGATCGGCCGGCAGCCGCGGACGGCCCTGCGTGAGGCGGGTGGCGCGGTGCACGAGGTTCCGGTCGAGCGGCTTGTCCCGGGCGACCGCATCCTCGTGCGCGTGGGCGACGTTCTTCCGGTCGACGGCCGCGTCGCCTCCGGTCACGCGGTCCTCGACCAGGCGAGCCTGACCGGCGAGGCGATGCCGGTGACCTTCGAGGCCGGCGCGACCGTGATGAGCGGCCCACTGAACGTCGGGGTTCCGTTCACCCTCGTCGTCGAGCGCTGCGCGGCCGAGAGCACGTATGCCGGCATCGTCCGGCTGGTCGAGGCGGCGCGCGCGCAGAAGGCGCCGATGGCGCGCATGGCCGACCGCTACGGGCTCGTCTTCCTCGCGCTCACGCTTCTGCTCGCCGGCGGCGCATGGCTGGCAGCCGCCGACCCTCTCCGGGGCCTCGCCGTCCTGGTCGTGGCTACGCCGTGTCCGCTGATCCTGGCGGTTCCCGTCGCCCTGGTCTCGGGCCTCTCGCGGGCCGCGGGTATCGGCGTTATCGTCAAGGGCGGAGGCGCCCTGGAAACGCTGGCCAAGGTGCGCGTCCTCGTGGTCGACAAGACCGGCACCCTGACCCACGGCCGCGCGCGCCTTCGGTCGGCCCATGTGTTGCCGGACTTCGGGGAGGCCGACGTCCTGAGGCTTGCGGCCTCCCTGGACCAGGCATCCGGCCATCCGACGGCCAGAGCCCTGGTCGACGAGGCGCAGGCGCGCGGATCGACGCTCGTTCAGCCCACGGGCGTGACGGAGGTTCCCGGAGAGGGCATCGCGGGCATCGTGGAGGGACGCCAGGTCGAGGTCGGCGGTCCACGCCTGATGCGGGCGCGCGGCATCCGATTTCCGCAGACGGAGGTCGATCCGGATGCGGGCGCGACCACGGCGACGGTCCTGGTCGCCGTGGATGGGAAGCCGGCGGCCGTCCTGTTCCTCGCGGATCCGCTGCGCACGGACGGGGCGCGGACGCTGAACGATCTGCGGGGCCGCGGCATCGGGCGGATCGTGCTCGCCACGGGGGACCGCCGCGCGATCGCCGAAGCGCTGGTCGTCGGCTTGCCGGTCGATGCCGTGGCGGCCGACCTGGACCCGTCGGGCAAGACGCAGATCGTCGCGAAAGAGCGGATGAACGGGCCGGTGATGATGGTGGGCGACGGCGTCAATGACGCGCCCGCCCTGGCGGCCGCCGATCTCGGCGTGGCGCTCGGCGCCCGCGGGGCGGCGGCCGCGGCCGAGGCCGCCGACGTCGTGCTCCTCGTCGACAGCCTCGAGCCGCTGCCGCGGGCCATCGGGATCGCCGAGCGTGCCCGCGCCATCGCTCTCCAGAGCGTGCTGGCCGGCCTCGGTCTCTCGCTCGCCGGCATGGTGGCCGCGGCGTTCGGCTACCTCGCGCCCCTACAGGGTGCGCTGCTTCAGGAGGTCATCGATGTCGCCGTCATCCTGAACGCCATGCGGGTGCTCGGTGGTCCCGACTCCGTCGGACAGCAGGCGGCCGCATGACCCGGCCGTCGCCTGTCCCTCTTCAGCCGATCAGGCGACAACGGGTGTGCCAGTGGCGGGCTGATGAAACGCATCGGTTCTTCGGTGGGGGCACGCGAGGCCTGCGGACCGGGGCATCCGTCTGCTGCCTGCTGAACCACGGACCGGAGGACATTGCGATGGCCAATCCAGGCAACCCAGGTGCCCCTGACCCCTGCTTTCCGCCACCGTCTCCCGCCCACCCGCCGGAGCCGGTGCAGGATCCGCTGCCGGAGCCCCTGGGCGTGCCGGCATCGGAACCCGACGACGTGCCGCCGGCGAACGAGCCGCTCGGCATCCCGGGCGGGATGCCGCCGGAGATCGTGCCCTAGGGCCGCGGTCTCATCGAGCCTTGGACGGAATCCTTTGGTTCGAGAACGGCATGGTGGTCGGCGTCTGGATATGGATGAACGGGACACCGCCGGCCGTGTGGCACGCGTTGCAGGACGCCGTCAGGCCAGAGTAGGCGGACTGGAACCCCGACTCGTCCTTCCGCTTGGCCGCATCCCTCATGCGGGCGATTTCGCGGCCTGCGCCCGTCACGAGCGCGATCGGGATTTCCCGGTAGAGCATCGCCGCGGCGGTCAGGTCATCCGCGACGTGATTCAACTCGTAATCGAGCAACTCCCAGTCCTCCGCGCGCCCCGCGTACCAGATCTTGGCGTGCCGCGCCTGGATCAGCAGCATGATGTTTCCAAGACTCGACGGGGACCCGTTGGGCGACGATGGGGCGGGTGGCTGCGCGAACGGGGATGGCTGGCCCTCGGCGACGCCGCAGAGCAGTACACTACCCAACAGGATGGCGGTGGCTCGCTTCATGACGACCGGTCTCCAGCGGCGAGGATGGGTCGGCGGTGCGGGAACGAATCCCGATCGCCGAGATGGAGGTAGCCGGGGCTGAACAGCGAGGCGCGCTGCAGCCTGGAAAGGTCGAGGATGGTCAGCCAGCCGCGTTCCAACACGATCAGGGCCTGCGTGTGCAGCGTTCGCAGGCCGCGACTGACATCTAGGTCCGTCAAGCCCAGGGCGTCGGCCAGATCCGACCGGCGCAGCATCAACCCGTAGCCGTGGTTCCGCGTCAGCCCGACGGCCCGCAGCCGATGAAACAGCTGGCAAAGGAGTTGGCCGAGTCGCTCCACGGCCCCCAGCCGGGCGACGCTGAGTGTCCACTCGCGCTGGATCGCGGCGGCGGCCAGCATCTCAGACCAGAGCGCCTGACCGACCTGGGGATGGTAGCCGACCAGCATGTCCAGGCGGGCGCGGGGGATCTCGGCCAGGGTCACCGGCGTGAGGGCGCCGATGGAGTGGTCCATCGCGCGCAGCACGGCGACATGGGTGTCGCAGAGGTCGCCCGGCAGCAGGAGGGCGGTCACCTGCCGGCGGCCATCCGTGAGGTGTCTGTAGCGGCAGGCCCAGCCGTCGAGGATGACCCGGATCGGTCCGTGCGGCTCTCCCTCGTGGACGATGTCCTCGCGCGGGGCGACCTGCGAGCGCCGCGCCGTGACCTTGTTCAGAGCCGCGCAATCGGCCTCCGAAAGCGCCGTGAAATGCTGCAGCTTCACGACGAGGAAGTTCGGCACCGCGGCCTCGGTTTTCGAGGAAACACCCGACCAGGGGACCAGATGCTGACGACCGTGACCCCGGCCCACTCAACGTCGGTCGCGACATCGCGGCATTGCGCTGGATCAAGGCTCGGGCCGTGCCGAGGGGGATGAATGGCAAGATTGCAGGAGGCGACGTCATGAAGCGCAATCTACCCACGAGCCTGAGCGAGGAGGCCAAACGGGCCGGCGCCCGCATCGACAGGTTCTACGACAAACTCGCCGCGAAGCTGAGGCGGCGGGCCGACAAGGCCAAGGCCGCCATGGTCAAAAGCAAGGATGACATCAAGAGTGCCGTTCTTCAGCGACGGTTCGAGATCTACGCGAACGCCGCGCGTGACATCGAACGGTCGGCGATGGAGCGGCAGTCCCATGCCGGACCCGTGCTGCGGCCGCAGGCGGACAAGCTCGGTGCGGCCATCCAGTCGTGACGGAAGGCTGGCCCGGTCCACCCGGCTTGATCCAGCGCAAGGCGCGTGAACGGCCGGGATGCGCACCCTGAGGCGGCATCGGCGGCGCCTGCGGAAGCCCGGCCGGTCCTTGTCCCGATCCTGATCCGGGAGGTCGCGAATGCCAGGATTCACCCGTGAACCAGATCCGGCGGCGACGCCGTCCGCGCGCGATCGGGCGCCGCTCGGGGCGCAGCGGATCTGCGCAGGCCAGATCATGTCCGCCCCCGTGATCAGTGTCTGCCCCGATACGCCCCTCCGGCGCGCGATCGATCTCATGCTGGAGGCGGGTGTCAGCGGCCTGCCGGTCATCGACGTGCAGGGCGCGCTCGTCGGGATCGTGACGGAGGGCGATCTGCTCCGCCGGGTCGAACTCGGCACCGAACGCAGCGTGCCGCGCTGGGTCGAGTATCTCCGCAGTCCCGGCAGGCTCGCGGAGGAGTATGCCCATGCGCACGGCCGGACGGTCGAGACGGTGATGTCCGGCCCCGTGATCACCGTGACGGAAGACACGTCCGTTCAGGCGATCGTCGAGACCATGACGCGGGGCCGTATCAAGCGGGTGCCGGTCCTGCGCGGGAATTCCGTCGTCGGGATGATGAGCCGCGCTGATGTCGTCCGGGCGCTCGGCACCGCACTGGAGGCGGGCTGCCGCCCCGAAGCCCGCAGCGATGCCGAGATCCACCAAGACATCCTGTCCGCGTTCGACCGTGCCGTCTGCATCCCGAAAGCCACGATCGATGTCGCCGTCCGGCAGGGTACGGTGGAACTCAACGGCTGGCTCATCGACGAGCGCGAGAGGGTGCGGTCCGCGCCGCCATCGAAGGTGTTCCCGGGGTGGTCGCGATACGGGACCATCTGACCTGGGTCGAGCCGATCACGGGCATGGTGCTGCAATCCCCGGAGGACGCGAAGGCTGCTGCCGCGGGCACGCCACCATCTACCCCAACGCCGAGACGGCGTGGCTCACGAGCATGATGGGAATCCTCCAACAGCACGACGATGCTGGCCATCATCCTGGTCGGTGCGGGGTGCTGCGCGAGCGTGGGACGCTGGAACACCTGCTGGTGATGCCGGTCACGCCCTCCGAGATTGCCCTGGCGAAGGTCTGGTCGAGCCGATCATCGGTTCCATCCCTCCGTTCCTGCTCATAACGGCGGCGTACCTGTTCTTCGCGACGGCGATCGGCCTGTTCCTGGGCACCCTCGCGCGCTCGATGCCGCAGCTTGGCCTGCTCTACCACCTGATCTACCTGCCGCTCGCCGTGCCTTGATCTGGATCACCGGCCTGGGGTCGCGCACGCCGTAACCTGCGCGGCGTCGCAGGAGACCGTGCATGCTCGACGCGGAGGTGAGAGACACGGTCGCAGCGTCGCCCGGACCCCGGTTGCGTCTGCTCCCGGCCCCGATGGCTTCACAACCCTCAATGGACCGATGGGGAGCGGCCAATCCCGGACGGATGCGCCACCTCATTGGCGAGGGCACTACCGGTGGGGGAAGGGATCCGGCGAGGACCGGGACGGCGACCCGCCGGAGGACGCGGCAGGTCGCAGGACGGTGCGCGCGCAGGTCAGGAACGAGGCGCCTGCTCAGACCTTGTAGGCCGAAGGGGATTCGCGCAGGCGCCGGAGTTCGGAGCTCGCCGACATGATCAGTGCGACGCCGAAGCTCACATGCCCCCAGGTCGCCACCGTGGCGTCCTGGAAGCCGAGCGCCCAAGGGGCCAGGCAGATCCAGGTTCCCGCCGCCGCGATGGCGTAGACCTCCCAGTCGTAGGTCTGCATCAGCGCCAGCACGGCGAGGATCGCGGCCGTGGTGCCGAAGATCCAGGCGTTCCAGGCCGCGGCGGGCTCGGACGCGAAGCCGAAATACCAGGGCGCCGCGATCAGGCCGATGCCCAGCAGGAGACTCAATCCGTTCAGAAGGATGTCCTGCGATTGATTGTCGATGGTGCGCATCGTCCGCCCTCTCAACAGGTGCAGCACGCGTGTCGCCGCCGCGCCCGGAACCGTATGGTGCGGGGTTACGGGCGACCTTGCGATGGATCAAAGCGGGCGCCGCACGGGGACTGGCCCGGGGTCCGGGTCGCGCCCCGGAGCCGGGCGCCGGATCAACGCGGGAGGCGGGACCGCTGAGCCAGGACACCCTGCCGGTCGAACCGCAACGCCTGGTCGCCCGCGCCCGCATTCTCGGTGACCGCATCGACACGGCGGGTCTCGAGCGCAGCGACACGCTCGCGATCAATCCGCTGGCCTTCAAGGTGGGATGCGGGTTCGCGGTGGTCTTCCGCTACGGGGTCGTGGTGTCCGTCGGGCTGTCTCCCATTGAGGAGGAGGCGATGGCCGCGGGCCTGCGGCCGCGCGTCCGCAGTCCCGTAACGCGGCCGGAAGAGGAGACCGCCACGGTCGAGATCGGGCCGGATCACGACGATCAGGTCGTGCCCGGCGGCCGCATCGCCCTGCGCCAGCTGACGCCCGAACGTCTGATCGTCATCGCCGACATCCTCGCCAAGAGCACGGCGCTGGCGCAGAACGAGATCGAGGTCGCGGCCGTCTTCGACGTGATCGAGCCACTGGCGCGGCGCCTGGCCGAGACGGGCCGCGCATCGGGCGGCCGTCGGGCCGTCCTGAAGCTCATCGGCAGCACGCTGCTCGTCCAGCACAGGGTGTCCGGGCGCGTGGCGGTCGAGGAGAAGCCCGAGGTGCTGTGGGATCGGCCGGGTCTGGAACGGCTCTACGCGCGCCTCGAGGACGAGTACGAGCTGCGGGAGCGGACGGCGACGCTGCATCGCAAGCTCACCGCGATCGGCGAGACGGCGACCGTGCTCACCGACCTGATCCATACGAACCGCTCGTTGCGCCTGGAGGTCGTGGTCGTTCTGTTGATCGCCCTCGAGATCGCGATCACGTTCCTCCCGCTGGTGCACGCCGTCAGGCGATGAGCCCGCCGCCCGGAAGTCCGTTCGCGCGGGGCCGGGCCGGGGCCGCTTCGCTCCGGGCGCGACGCGCCGTCTGCGCAAACGCGTCGAGGGAGGCGCGATACGCCCCGGTCAGGACCTCGCGTTGGGTCAGCGAGAGGGCGGGCATGCCGGCGCAGCCGCTGATCTGCTCCATCTCCCGGAAGAAGGCGGCCTGCGCGCCGCCCGAGCCCGACACGGCGACGCCGAGCAGGAGAGGCGGCGCCCCGGCCTCCTGGAGGTAGGTCCGCACCGGACCGGGAAGTCGGCCGGCCCATACGGGTGCGCACAGGACGACCGTCCTGAATTGTGCCGGATCGAAGCGCGTCCGGATCGACGGCCCGCTCCGACGGAGCGCCTGCCAGAGGCCTCGCAGGTATCCGGCCGCCCCCGCATAGGAGACCGCAGGGGTGATCCGATCGAGGTCGGCGCCGAGGGCGGTCGCGAGCGCCCGGGCCACCACCTCGGTCGTGCCCGAGCGCGAATAGACGACGATCAGAACGTCACGCATCGCCCGCCTCCGCGCGCCCGAGTGAGCGGCCAGGATCGGCTTCGGGCCGGGCGCGACATTGAGGGACATCAAGGTCCGGTCGTGCGGTCGCTTTGCGATGAATCAAGGTGCGCTGCGCCCGTCGGCGCACCCTGCCGGCCTGGACCGGACCGCGGATCGCCCCCCCGGTCGACGCTCACGGGATGCGCACCATGATCAAGGATCTGCTCATCGTCGCGGACGCGGTCGGAGAGGCCGCCGGGCCTTACGCGCTGTCCCTGGCCCGGGAGGTCGGGGCGGCCGCCGGATGCCTGTGCCTCCAGCCGGCGGGCGGCGACGAGACGTTCCTGGCGGAGCTGCCCTACGGTTTCGCCGTCTCGGCCCGTGAGGCCGCCCTGGCGGTGGTGCGCGACGCCGCCGACGACCTGTCCGAGGCCGCCAGAAGCGCCGACGTGCCGATGGAGATCGAAGCCCTGGGCGGGCGCACGGGCGACATCCGAAGCCGCCTCCTGGATCGCGCCCGCATCGCCGATCTCATCGTGGTCGAGCAGGCCGATCCGGGCCGCGACAAGCCGGCGGATGCCTATATCGAGGACCTCCTCCTCGGGGCGGGCCGGCCAATCCTCGTGGTGCCGGCGCGTTGGACTCGGCCGGCGCGATTCAGCGCGGTCACAGTGGCCTGGGATGGCAGCGCCTCGGCCGCACGGGCGCTGGCCGACGCGCTGCCGCTCCTGAGCCGCGCCGAGCGCGTGCATGTCCTCACGGTGCAGACGGACGCGGTGTCCGGCGTCAGCGAGGGCGGCGCCCGCGTGGTCAAGCATCTGGGGCGCCACGGCATCACGGCCGATTACCGGGCGATCATCAGCGACACCACCGTCACCGAGACCCTGCTGGCCGAAGTCGCCCAGGGCGGCGCGGACCTGCTCGTGATGGGCGCCTACGGCCATTCCCGCCTGCGGGAAGCCTTCCTCGGCGGGGCGAGCCGTGAACTCCTCCGCACGATGTCGGCGCCAACCCTGATGGCGCACTGAGCCCAGGCGGCGCTGGCGCACCGGCCGCGGGATCCTGCGCACCGCCTTGGCTCCGGGCCGAAACCTCGGATGAAGACTTGAGCGTATCGAACCGTCCGTTGACCTGCCTCAATGCCGGTCCTGCCAAAAGGCGGAGGGTTTCAGACAGACTCCACGCGGATGCGATTCCGGACCGATCTGAAACCATCAGCACGAGGCCACGCCCATGAAAGTCAGTGACGTCATGCACAGAGGTGCGACTTTCGTTGCGGCCGAGACGAAAGTCGACGTGATTGCGCGGCAGATGCGGGATGCCGATGTGGGGGCACTGCCCGTCAAGTCGGACGGCCACTTGGTCGGCATCGTCACCGACCGGGACATCACGTGTCGCGCCCTCGCGGACGGCGGAAACCCGCGGACGATGAGGGCGAACGACGTGATGACAACCCGGGTCGTCTGCTGTGCCCCGGACGACGATCTCGCTCAGGCGATCAAGATCATGGAGAACAGGCGGATACGCCGCCTTCCGGTCATCGACGCCGACCAAGAGCTTGTCGGCATGGTGAGCCTCGGCGACATCTCGCACAAGGTCGGTGCCGGGCTCTCGGGCGAGGTCCTGCGCGCCGTCTCCGCGCATCATCACTGAAGCAGGATCGCCGCGTACGCTGCGCTGGTCGCGACGGCGGGGTCCTGCCAGGGCGACGCGGCCGTCCGTCGCGCGCAGGCCGCGCGGGTGAAAGCCGGCTCGGAAAATCTAGCGATCATCTCGATGCTTGCGGACGACGTCTTCGCGCCCCATGCGCCATTCTTCGAACATTACTGAATTCTCGGCATCCTGGCGCCGATGATCTTGAGATGGATCAATGCCCTTCCAGGGCGCGCGCCCTACCGAGGCGCTTCGTCTTTTTGAGAGGAGGCATTCACCATGGCCGAATCCGGTACAAGAGTGGCGGTCAGCACTGAGGGGGCGAGCGCCCGTCCGCGCCGGCCGAGTGGCGGCCGTTCGAGAACGTGCGCCGAGACATCGATCATCTCATCGATGATCTGGCGCGCAGCCTGAAACGTGTGCCGTTCGATTTCCTCGGGGCGGCCACGACGCCGTTCACCAGCGGTGGCGCCATGTGGCAACTGTCTCCCGTGGCCGACATACAGAACAAGCCGACTTGCTATGAAGTCACGGCCGAGCTTCCCGGTATCGATGAGAACCATGTCGAGGTGAAAGTCACCGACGGCATGCTGACGATCAAGGGGGAGAAGCGGCAGGAGCAGGAACGCAAGGGCGAGGGCCTCTACCTGTCCGAGCGTCGGTTCGGCGCCATCGAGCGGGCCTTCCGCATGCCGCCGGGCGTCGACGCGAGCAAGATCGAAGCGGTCCTCAAGAACGGCGTGCTGACGGTGACGCTGCCGAAGACCGCCGAGGCGAAGGCCGAGAAGACGATCGCCGTCCAGGCCGCCTAGCCGGCTTCCGAAGGCGCGGCCGGGGTGGGCGCGACGCATCGGGTCGCCCGCCCCGGCGAACGAAGATCCCTGTCCAGGAACCGCGCAGCGGGAGGGTGGCGATGGCCGAGCGCATCTTTCGCGACCGCGCCGAGGCGGGGGCGAACTCGCCAAGGACCTTGCCGCCTTCGCCGACCGCTCCGACGTCGTGATCCTGGCTTTGCCGCGCGGCGGGGTTCCCGTGGCGGCCGCGGTGGCGGATGCGCTGCACGCGCCGTTCGACGTGTTCGTGGTGCGCAAGCTCGGCGTGCCGGGCTACGAGGAACTCGCCATGGGGGCGATCGCCAGCGGCGGCGTCCGAGTGCTCAATCAGGACATCGTCGCCTCGCTGAAGGTACCCCCGCACCTGATCGAGACGGTCATCGCACAGGAGCGCGAGGAGCTTCTGCGGCGCGAACATGTCTATCGCGGCGGTCGCCCCCCCGCCGAGGTTCGCGGGCGGACCGTCATCCTCGTGGATGACGGCTTGGCCACCGGCGCCTCGATGCAGGCCGCCATCCGGGCGATCCGGCAGCGCCGGCCGAAGGCGGTGGTCGTGGCCGTGCCCACCGCCTCCCGCGGCACGGTCGAGCGGCTGAAACACGAGGCGGATGCGGTCGTCCGCGCCGATCTGCCCGAACCGTTCTGGGCGGTGGGCGCCGCCTACCGGGATTTCGCGCAGACGAGCGACGACGAGGTGCGCCGGCTGCTCGGGCGCGCGCAGGCCTCGAGCACGGCCGATCCCGCCGCGTCAGTGGCAACGTTTCGGGGCACGCGTCAAACGTTGAGACCGCATTCGACGATGCTCGATCACGCCCCCCACGAGCCCTCGGAAACCGGCTCATGATCGGACAGTGCTACCGAATTGCGAAGCTGTCGGTTCATGGCGGCGAGAGCCGTGAATCGCGTTCGACGCCGATAAGCTGAACGGCCGCTTCGCGCCGAGCCCGGTCATCGAACGACATTCGCAAGATTGCCGCAACCGGGCATCCGTCCGGTGCCCTGCGCCTCGGGCTGCTTTCTCGACAGGGCCGATCCTGTCTACCGACCGCAGGCTATCGCCGGTTCTCGGAGCGCCTGCGGCTGCCTGACGGTCTGCGCTTCAACGAACGTGGCGTCTTTGCCCAGAGATTCGATCTGTGATGGGCGCTCGGCGCATCACGGCAGCTGAGGAAGACCCATCTCCTTGCGGAAACTCCTGTCGAAAGCGCCCGCCGGAACGAACCTGCGCAGGAAGCTGACCTGACGCGCCTTGGATCCGGCCGTGTAACGGGGCTTGGGCGTTGACGCCGTGGCAGCCTTGACGACGACCTTCGCAACGACGTCGGGCGCATCCGCGCTCTCCATGGCCTCGCTCAGGAAGCGATCCCGCCCAGCGCGTTCAACATCGTAGACGTCAAGCGGCGCATCGGACCGGACAAGGTTCCGGTCGAACGCCGTGCGCGTGAAGGCGGGCTCGACGAGCACCACACGAACGCCCTGGCCGCGAACCTCGTGGTCCAGGGACTCGGAGTAGCCTTCGACCGCATGCTTGCTCGCGCCGTAAAGCGCCATGTAGGGCGCCGGGATCAGCCCCATGACCGAGCTGATGTTGACGATGCGGCCCGCCTTCTGAGCCCGCATGATGGGTAAGGCGGCTCGGGTCGTGCGGATGATGCCGAACACGTTGACGTCGAACATGGCGTGGGCCTGCGCGATCGAGGATTCCTCCGCAGCCCCGCTGATGCCGAAGCCGGCATTGTTGACCAGGAGGTCGATCCGGCCCGTCTCGCCAGAGACCGTCTCGATCATGTGGGCGACGGACGCGTCGTCGGTGACGTCGCAGGTGAGCATCCTGATGTCGGCGACCGCGGCGCCTGCGGGCTTCCGGCTCGTCCCGAACACGCGGTATCCGGCAGCCAGAAGGGCCTTGGCGGTTTCGAGGCCGATACCGGAGGCCGCCCCGGTCACGATGGCGGTCTTGCTGGAGGTCTGGTTCACGATGGTCTCCTTCCGAGGGGCCAGCCTGCGGCCGATCCCCACTTATAAATTACAATCGTAATATATAATGGCAAGGCGCGGATCACGCCGTGGGGCTTGTCCGGTGCGCCGGAGCACCGGAGAGCGCAGCCGCCGATCCAAGGCCCCTCAACGGATCACGGACACCCACGGAATCCGAGGATCTCCCGGCCGCGCAGGCGCAGAGCATCATCCCGGCTACCGACACCAGGGCGCGGCGGCCGGCACCCGGTCCTCATCGCCCTGTGGCCCCGAGACGTGCCAAGGGGCATCCCGGCGCACCAGCCCGCTCAGGGGCAGGCTCGGCCCGGAAAAGTCATCCCGCGGCAAAAGCCGTCGCGTTTACGAGGGGCATTCTGGGGAACTCGGCCGGAAGGGCAGCGAACATCCCCGCGAGGCCGGGCGCCGCCGCGATCGCGGCGCCACCGGGTGCCACGCCCATCCGAAGGAGGCTCGGGGTGAGCGGCCAGCCAACGACGCGGCCTGCCCCACCGAGCCGTGAAGGGCAGACGGCAGGATGAAAAGGTGCTGTCCCGCCGATGGCCTCCGTCAGGCCCCCCGCCGCCCCTTGCCGTCGTCCGGCGCGGAAGGCCGGTCGGGCGAAGGACCGTCAGCGGGCGACGGAATCCTGTGCCGCCTGGAGGAGCTCCTCCGCCAGGGCCTCATCATCGACGGCGCGCGCCAGGACGACCGCTCCGACGAGCGTGGCCATCGTCGCCAGGGCTCGCTGCCGACGGCGCTCCTTCGAGGCCGTGGGTGTCAGGCCGGCGAACAGGGACGCCAGTCGCTCCACGCCCTGCGTGAACCGCGCCCGAACCAGGCTGCCCGACAGTTCGCGGGAGACGTCGTTCGCCAGGGCCGCCAGGGGACAGCCCTTCCCGGGCGTCCGGACATGGCCCAGGGACAGGTAGTTCGCGACCACGGTGTCGGTGGTTCCCCGGTGCTCCTCCGCGAGCGCCGCGTCGAACGCCTCGGCCGCCAGCGCATCCTTGTTGGCGAACTGCCCGTAGAAGCCGCCATGGGTCAGGCCGGCGGCCGCCATGATGTCGACCACCCCGACCCCGTGGAGTCCCCGCTCGCGGAACAGGGCCGCGGCGACCTCGACCACGCGTTGCCGGTTGATCCTGGCCTGTTCCTGCGAAACCCTCGGCATGGCCCGATCCCTCCCTGCGCCCGACACCAATATAGATGCGCGCCGTCATCTAAAGAAGGTCGCCCCCCGTCGCGCCCGGTCGCGATCCGTGAGGGCAGTCGACCGGCCTGCGCGAGGGGGCGAAGCGCAAGCCGGTCGCCGTACCGGGCGCCCACCGGGTGAGCGCCCGATCCTGCAAGGCCTCGAGACCGTGGCGTCACGCTCGGGCGTGGTGGGGCACCGCGCCCGGACCGGCCGGAACGTCCGTCCCACGCGGCGCGCGTGCGACCCGAACCAGAGGGCGTAGAGGGCCGGCAGGAACAGCAGCGTCAGGAGCGTCCCGACCCCGACGCCGCCGATCAGCACGTAGGCCAGCGCCCCCCAGAACACCGAGTGGGTCAGCGGGATGAAGGCGAGCATCGCGGCGGCCGCCGTGAGGATCACCGGGCGGGCCCGGCGCACCGTCGACTCGACGATGGCCTCGTAGTCCGACAGCCCCGCCGCGCGGTCGTGGTGGATCTGGTCCACCAGGATCAGCGTGTTGCGCATCAGGATGCCCGACAGCGCGATCAGGCCGAGGATCGCGTTGAAGCCGAAGGGCTGGTGGAAGACGAGCAGTGTCGGGACGGCGCCGACGAGGCCGAGCGGCGCGGTCGCGAACACCATGAACATGGTGGTGAACGAGCGCACCTGCAGCATGATGACCGTCAGCGTCACGATCAGCATCAGCGGGAAGACCGTCACCAGCGCCTTCATGGCCTTCTCGCTCTCCTCCACCGATCCGGCCGTGTCGATGCGGTAGCCGGGCGGCAGCTTCGCCGTGATCGCCGCGAGTTCAGGGACGATCTGGGCATGGATGTCCGGCGGCTGCTTGCCGTCGATCACGTCGCCCTGCACGCGGATGTAGGTCTCGCGGTTGTAGCGCTTGAGCACCGCGTCCTCGGCGCGGCTCTCCAGGTGCGCGACTTGGGAGAGCGGGACCTGACGCCCGTCCCTGGTGGCGAGCGTCAGGTCGCCGACGTCGCCGAGCGAGCGACGCTCCGGGCCGGGGCTGCGCAGGAGCACGTCCACCGAGCGCAGGTTCTCGCGCACCTGGGTCGCGGGGGTGCCGTTGAGGTAGCTCTGCAGCTGCTGGCCGGCCTCCTTCGGCGTCAGGCCGATCAGGCGCAGGCGCTCCTGATCGAGGGCGAGGTGCAGGGTCGGCGTCCTGTCGCCCCAGTCGAGATGGACGAGACGCATGTTGGGATTGGCCATCATGACGTCGCGCACCTCCGCGGCGATGCCGCGGATGACGTTCAGGTCCGGCCCAACCACACGAAAGGCGACGGGGAAGCGCACCGGCGGCCCGAACACGATCTGCAGCACGCGCACTCGCGCCTCGGGGAAGAGGCCCTCGTCGACGAGCTGGCGCACCTTGCCGCGCAACACGTCGCGGGCATGGGAATCTGCGGTCTGGACGACGATCTGCGCGAAGGCGGGGTCCGGCAGCTCGGGGTCGAAGGACAGCACGAAGCGCGGCATGCCCTGACCGATGTAGCTCGTGATCGCGTGCGCCTCGGGGAGCGCCCGCACGGCCGCCTCGACCTTTCTCACGCTGGCCTCGGTGGTCGCGAAGGCGGAGCCGGTCGGCAGCGTCACCTCGACGATGAGTTCCGAGCGCTCCGAGTTCGGGAAGAACTGCTTCTCGACCTGACCCATGCCGACCACGGCCGCCGCGAACAAAGCCACGGTGATTCCGGCCGCCATCCACTTGTGGTCGACAGAGGTCCGCACCACGCGGCGAAGGCGCTGGTAGTTCTGGGTGGCGTAGATCGCCGCGTGGCCGCCCTCGACCGTCTTGATGTCGGGCAGGAGCTTGACGCCGAGATAAGGCGTGAAGGTCACGGCCACGATCCACGAGACGATCAGCGAGAACGCCACCACCCAGAAGATGTTGCCGGCATACTCGCCCGCCGTGGAGGCAGCGAAGCCCACGGGCAGGAAGCCCGCGATAGTGACGATGGTGCCGGTGAGCATCGGCGCGGCGGTGGCACTCCACGCGTAGGTCGCCGCCGAGATCCGGTCGGACCCTTCCTCCATGCGCACCACCATCATCTCGATGGCGATGATCGCGTCGTCGACGAGCAGGCCGAGGGAGATGATCAGGGCGCCGAGCGTGATGCGGTCGAAGTCGCGGCCGGTGACCATCATCACCACGAACACCGCCGAGAGGGTCAGCGGCACGGCCAGCGCCACCACGATGCCGACACGGAAACCCAGCGCCACCAGGCTCACGAAGATCACCACCGACAGCGCGGTGAAGAACTTCACCATGAATTCGTGGATGGCGTCGTCGATGACCTTCGCCTGATCGGTGATCTTGGTGAAGGTCACGCCGGTCGGCAGCGCGTGGTGGATCGCCACCTCCTCGGCGTTCAGTGCCTCGCCCAGGCTGAGGCCGTTGAAGCCCGGCTTCATCACGAGGCCGAGCACCAGCGCCGGCTCGCCGTCGTTGCGGATCGCGAAGGCCTTCGGATCTTCGTAGCCGCGCTTCACCGCGGCGATGTCGCCGAGCTTGAGGCTGCGGTCGCCGGCCGCCACCGGCAGGTTGCGGATCGCGTCGAGGCTGTCGATGGCTCCGTCGAGCCGCAGGTAGACGCGCGGACCGTCGGCCTCGACGAAGCCCGCCGGCGTCACGTCGTTCTGGTTGGCCAAAGCGGCCAGGAGCTGCTGGCCGGTGATGCCGAGCGTCGCGAGGCGCTGGTAGGAGACCTCGACGAAGATCTTCTGCGCCTGCTCGCCTAGGATGTTGATCTTCTCGACGCCGGGCACGCGCAGCAGCCGCTGGCGCAGGTCCTCGGCGCGCAGAACGAGGTGCCGGTGCGGCAGACCCTGCGCCTGGAGGGCGTAGAGGGCGAAGTATACGTCCGAGAACTCGTCGTTGAACAGGGGGCCGAGCACGCCGCGCGGGAGGGCGGAGGCTTGGTCCGAGAGCTTCTTGCGCGCCTGGTAGAACTCCGACGGGAGCTTGGCCGGCGGCATCGAGTCCTTGAAGAACACCTTCATCAGCATGAGGCCGGGACGGACCGTCGTCTCGACCCGGTCGTAGTAGACGAGTTCCTGCAAACGCTTCTCAAGCGGGTCGGCGACCTGCCGCTGGACCTCGTCGGTGGTCGCGCCGGGCCACGCGGCGGAGACCGCCATCGTCTTGACCGTGAAGGTCGGATCCTCGGCCCGGCCGAGCTTTTCGAAGGCGAAGATGCCGGCGGCGGTGACCGCGAGCAGGAGGAACAGCGTGACGGCGCGCTCGCGTACCGCCAGGGCCGAGAGATTGAAGCGGGAGGCGGTCATCGGCGGGCCTCCGCCACGCTCGAGCCGGCCAGCCGGACCTTCTCATCGGCCTTGAGCAGATGGGCGCCGAGGGAGACGATCCGGTCGCCCGGGTTCAGGCCGGCGGCGACGTCCACGCTCTCCTCGGACAGGCGCGTGACGGTGACGGGCTGCGCCGTGACGGTCTGAGTCCGGGCATCGTAGCGCCAGACCGCCGAGCCGCCGCCGTGGTCGAACAGGGCTCCGAGCGGAACGGACACCGCAGCCGTCGCCTGTGGCTGGACGGGGCTCAGGCGGAGGGTGACCGTCGCCCCGAGCGGCGCGGTCTCGCCGCCGCCGGCGAGGATGTAGCGGGCGCGGTAGGTTCGGGTCGCCGGGTCGGCCGTGGCCGACAGCTCCCGGAGCCGGGCCGGATAGGTGGTCTCCCCCTCGGCGTAGAGGATCGCCGACGCCGTTCCCTTCGCCAGCTGCCGGCTCCCCTCGGGGAGGAACACCTCCGCCTCGCGGGCGCCGTCGCGGGCGAGCTTCACCACCGTCTGGCCGGCGGCGACGACCTGCCCGGGCTCGCTGGGCACCTCCATCACGACGCCGTCGGCATCGGCTTGAAGCTCGGAATAGCCGGCTTGGTTGCCGATCTGGCTCGCCTGTGCCTCGGCGTTGGCGAACTGGGCGATGGCCGCGTCCGCCGCGGCCTTGTTCTGATCGTAGGTCTGCTTGGACGTCCAGCCGTCGCCGACGAGCTTGCGGCTGCGCTCCTCGTCGGCCTTGGCCTTGATCATCTGCGCGCGGGCTGCCTCGACCGAAGCGCGGGCCGCGTTGAGCGCGAGGGTGAAGTCGGTGCGATCGAGCCGCATCAGGGGCTGCCCGAGGCGCACGTGGTCGCCCGGATCGACGAGGCGCTCGAAGATCTTGCCGCCGACCCGGAAGCCGAGATTGCTCTCGGTGCGGGCGCGGATCACGCCGGTGTAGCGCGCGACGCTGCCCGCGGCAGGCGCGACCGCGATGGTCTGGACCAGTGGCGGCTCCGGCGTCACGGCGGTCTCGGCCGGGGAGCATGCCGCCAGGGCCAAACCGGCGAGCCCGATCATCCATCTCGCGTCCATTGCGGATCCCCGTCGCCGTCCGAGCACCATTAAAATTATGATCATCATCTATTATGGTGCGGCGACGTCGTCAATGGCTCCCACGACGCTCCGCCTGCGGGCTCGTTTCGACGGAAGACACGGGTTCGATGGCGGCTGGAGACAGTCTGGCCGGACTTCGAGCCGACCCCTCAGTGCCGAATTTGGCCGATGGAACGGATCGGCCGGGGCTGACAAACCGAGCGCCGGTTTGTCACGACTCATTCCCCGAAGCGGATCAGCCGTTGTCGGCCGATTTTGTCGAAAAACTCGGGATCGGGTCGAAGCAGCGCCGTAAAGGGCGCGGCCTGGAGGAGATCCGACTATCGGATTGCCCAAAACACATTGCAGAAATGGAGTCGCACGTCTCGCGAGTGACAAACCTTCTCCCGATCACGAACTTCGATGACACTTGAAGCGCTGCCTCGGAGTTTTCTATGAAATCGGCCAGTCCCGCTCACTCGAAGCCGATCCGACGGCGGGCCAGCAGACCTCCGAGATACCCTCGACCACCAACCGTTGCGGGCATCAGGAAATCGCCCTATCGGCAGCAATGCCCGGCCAATCAGTTCGTACAACCAAGTCCGACAGCCTCATTGGCGAGGTCAGCGCACGACTGCCGCTCTTCGAGGACCTGCCTCCCGACGCGCTTCAGCGTCTCACGGCGATGGGTTTCGGCCGTGGTTTCCTGACCGTCTCCCTGCGAGCTCGGCTGCGCAAGGCCGGGTACCGAGACTTCGGGCATCTGGCCCAGACGTCACCGGAGGCGATCGCCAGGATCAGAAAGTTCGGCCCCGTCCGGGTCGAACGCATTCGAGCCTCCATCCTCGAGGAGCTCGCACGTTGGCTGCCGGGCGCACGCGAGGTGCACACAGTCGAGGCGACCAGAGAGCGGAGGCTCGAGCGGATGCGGGACATACCGGTCGAACATCTGCCATGTCCCGTCGGCGCAAGTGCGGCCCTCGGCCTCGCTGGAAGGTCTTGCGCGGATGTGGCCAACCGTTCGCGCCTCGAACTTCTCGACACCGGATTCCTGATGTCCAGCGATGTGGATCGCATCATCACGAAGCTCGCCGGCATCCTGAACGAAGGCAGACCGATCGCCCCCCTGTCTGTGGAGGTGACCACCGACGCGCTAAAGTCGGAAACGGAGGCGGTTGCGGCCCGCCGTGCGGCCCTGCTCGCACAGCAGGATCGCGAATGGGAGGAGGTTGCTCCGATCGGAAATCGGCGTCGGAGCGACACGTCCCGCACGGCCTGAAGACGAAACCGCGGCGGCATCGCGGCCCCGGCTCGGGAGCCGCTGAGCCGTTGGGAAACGTCGCGCTTCGATCGGACGCGGCTTCTTGATCGAGGATGAGCCTCAGGTCCCAGGCGCTGGCATTGAATGAATGGTTCGGAGCCGCTCGGAGCACCTGCTTTGTCCACGGCTCCGCGGCGGTCTCGACGGCCGCCATGGGTCAGGCTGATCTCCGTTCCACGCTTGGCTGAACGCACCCCGCCCGCCCGTCGCCGTAGCCGCGCTGAAACGGATCGGCGGCTTCCGGCCATCGTCGCTCTGCCGTCTCGCGCAGAATCCGGACACTCGGCTGACCGTAATGACATCCCGTCAGAGAGATGGATCTGACGACTCGATGCGGTAGGTGAGATCGTAGACCCATTCAAACTTCGAAAGCACTCAAGTGACCTGCCGTGTAAAACGGCGACAACATGACCGCTGCCATGGGCCGCCGCGTAAGCGCACCAAAACGGATCTTCGCCGGCCCAGCCCCTGTCGGCCTCACGATTGACGGTGCCCGGACCGCATGTACGACCCGATGCGGCTACATGACGTGGGCCGTTCCGACTGCGGTTCGACGGTCTGTTCCTCGACCGTCAACGCGGAAGCGAAGGATCGCCCTTTCACCCCTGTGAGACATCCGCGCTGCCCCCGCGTGGCGGCTGATGCTGGCCGCGAGTGGCGCGTCTGCCACGGGGGCTCTCGCCATGGGCCGGCGGACTTTCAGTGCGGTCCCATCGCGGCGCGTCCGGTCGGCTTCGGACTGATCAGGATCGCGGCAGGGGTCGCCCTCGATGACTTGATCGTAACGGCTGTCCGACCCCGGAAACCCGACCCTTCGGTCTGAGTGCCGGAGAAGCCGGATCAGCGTGAACAGCCAACACAGATGCCCCGCATGATCGCATCATCGCGCACCTGATCGGGCGTCCGCCGCTGAATCATGCTGCTCTCGTTGGGATCGAGCTTGTCCGGCTTCGGCAGGGTCTTGCCGCTCTTCGCGATGTACTCCGTCCTGTCGGTTACTGCCTGCGCCGGATCCGAGCGGATTCCGTCCTGTCCGAGTACCGGCAGTGAACCCAGAAGCCCAAACGCGATTTCCGCTGCCACTAGATGTCGCGCAGACATGGCGATCTCCTCTGGAAATCCGGGAAAATATCAGCACCGATCCTGAGAAGACATTTTGATATAGATCAAAGCGGAACATGATGCTGTATATTATCATAGGTATTGTTGTATTTTCACAGTCTTGAATTCAGAAAATGGAGGTTGGCCATGGCTTCAAGCCTTCAGAGGGTTGCCGCCGCGGCCGCCGTTGCATTTGGTCTCACGGCTGGCACCATCATTCCGGCGCGCGCGGCTCCGATTCCCGTCGCGTCGGTCGAGCAGGTAGCGGGCGGAAAGCTCAGGGAACAGGTGTACTGGTATGGTTGGGGACCAGGCTGGGGCGCAGCCCTGGCGACAGGAGCCATCGTCGGGGGCGCCCTGGGTCTTGCAGCAGCTGCAACGGCACCGATCAATCCTTACTGGTACGGGTACCCGGCCTATGTGCCAGCCTACGATCCGTATCCTGTCTACTACCGCCGCTACCGGCGCGCCTACTGGTCACCCTATGGTTGGCGGGGCTACTACGCCTACCCCACCTACGACAGTCGCTACCGTCGCGCTTTCTCGCGCCCCTACGGTTGGGGCTATCCTCTGGTCTATTACCAACGCGCTTACTGGTACTGACACCGGCGTAGTCTGCGGCTTGTCAGTCGAAGGTGCACAATACGCTGTTCCTGGCGCCCGCATCCTTGCTTCTGTTCTCCGCTTCGCCCACGCGTCTCCCGCAGCAGATGGGCGAGCGGCATCCGGCTGCCGATCCGTAGCTGGGCGAAGTCTTCGTGCTTGCCGGATCCGTCGTCGGCCTCCGCTCCCTCGACGCGAATGACCTCACCCGTGTCGACATCGAGAGGAACGGCCGAGCGACTTGGCGGCGACGAGATCACTGCCGTGTCTGCCCCTGCGCATCAAGCAACGCGTCCAGAGCAGCCTTACCGAGGAGCCTCACGAACGGACTGACGCCGAGCGGACTGGAGATCCGGTCACGCGCATCGTCTTGCGTTCCAGATCCAGAGGGTGACAGACCGGGGGCCGGCCTGGAATGTACCAGAACATCGCCGTCCTCTTCGCTTTCGCGTTCGCTTACAGCCTCGTCGCGGTGCCGCTGGAGCGTACTCCGGTCGCAGGTGCCCTCGTCTTCACGCTGTTCGGACTTGTGGCTGGCCCGGCCGTCCTGAACCTCGTCACGCTGGATGCGCATGCCCAGGCCCTTCGAATCCTGGCAGAACTGACCTTGGCGCTCGTCCTGTTCACGGATGCCGCCAACGCCGACCTCGCGGTCCTGCGGCGGTCCTACGCGATCCCCGGGCGCCTCCTCCTGATCGGACTTCCACTCACCATCCTGTTCGGCATCGCTGGTGCCACGCTGCTGTTCCCGAACCTCGGGCTTCTCGAATGCACGCTTCTCGCGACGATGCTGGCGCCCACCGACGCCGCGCTCGGCAAGGCAGTCGTGACCAACAGCGCCCTCCCCCGCCGATCCGAGAGGGGCTCAATGTGGAGAGCGGATTGAACGACGGAATATGCGTTCCGGTCCTCCTGATCCTCCTGGCCCTTGCCGGAGAACAGGGCCATGCGCAGGGGGCGCTGCAATTGACGCTCCACCACTTCGCGACGGAAATCGGAATCGGGCTCCTCGCGGGCGTCGGGCTCGCCGTCCTGGGCGTCTGCGCATTGCGGTTTGCCGGCAGCCGCGGCTGGCTGGCCGCCTCCTGGCGCCAGCTTCCCGCGATAGCGCTCGCCCTCACGGCGTTCGCTGCCGCGCAGGCACTGGGCGGCAGCGGCTTCATAGCCTCGTTCGTCGGCGGCCTCGTCGCTGGCGGGATGGCGCGCCAGCAGTCGGCCAAGCACGACCTGCTCCTCGCCGCGGAGGGGGCGGGCAATGTTTTCGCGCTGCTGACCTGGTCGCTCTTCGGAGCGGTGGTGATCGGCCAGGTTCCGCAGCGTCTGACCTGGGGGATCATCGCGTACGTCGTGCTGAGCCTCACGGCCATTCGCATGGTTCCGGTCGGTCTGGCCCTGGCCGGCACGGGTGTGGGGCTCGACGGCAAGCTCTTCGTGGGCTGGTTCGGTCCCCGAGGACTGGCGAGCGTCGTGTTCGCCGTCATCGTGCTGGACGCCGGTCTTCCCGGCAAGGAGACAGTGACCGCGGCGGTCGCGGTCACCGTGATCCTCAGTATTCTCGCCCATGGCCTGAGCGCGAACCCGCTCTGCGCAACCTTCGTGCGCCGCGATGCCCCGCCGCATCGGACGCAAGCCAGCGAGGTCCCGCCCGCCCTGCCTGCGGCAGCTGGATCAAGGGCCGCCTCAACCCCGGACGCCCGCGGTCGGGCCTCGCTCGACGAGGCCCACACCCCGTAGGCCCGGCCTCGACCGCGCGCAGTCGTTGCCACAGCGTTCTGCATGCCCAATCGACCTTTTCATCACCGAGCCGGGGGCCATCGCCTTTCCGGAGGAGCGCGCGATGCGCGCCCAGCAGGACGGCCGGACTGGGCGCATCGGGTGATGTCGCGTCTGGGTTGTTAGGGCGTCCTGCGTTAAGCAGACCCGAGGACGTTGACCCACAACACGACGGTCGGGCTGCGCGGGTCCGGATTACTGAAGCGATGCGGCCTCCTGCTCTCGAAGCGGAAGCTGTCGCCTTCCGCCAGTTGGAGCGTCCGGGCCTCGACGACTAAGGTCAGGCGTCCCCCGAGGACAAGTCCGGCCTCTTCGCCTTCATGACTGAACAACTCGTCGCCCGTGCTGGCACCGGGTTTCAGGACCATATGGAATAGGCTCATGCCCTGTGTTCCGCCGGGCGGCGTCAGCAACTGCTTGGTGATGCCGGCACGCCAGAGCTGCAGCTCTGGTCGATCCTTCTGGAACACGACAATCGGATCTGGATCGGGCTGGTCGAGGGCGGGCTCGAACAGCCCGCCGAGCCCAATTTGAAGCGTGTCCGCGAGGAGCGCCAGCACGCGGAGCGACGGCGAGGACAGGCCGCGCTCGACCTGGCTTATGAAGCCAATCGACAGGCCCGTGCTGGAGGCCATCGTTTCCAGCGAGAGCCCCCGTGCGCGCCGCAGGCTGCGCAGGCGCTGCCCGACTGCCCTGTCCACCGGTTCCAGGCCCATCGCGTCGCCTCGCGAAATGCTCACCGCCACACCAGCCTGCCTTCCATCCCCGCCTTCATGCACGTGAAATTCGCTTGCGTCGACAAGCAAATCATGCGGTATTCTTCACTAAAGTGAAAGCGGCCGCGACGATCGCCTCGCGGTCCGACCACGTGACGGGAGCGGCATCATGAGAAGACGGTTGGCCAGCCTGTGTCTGTCGTCGGCGCTGCTCTTCGGGCTGCTGGGACATCCGAGTCGTGCCCAGCCACTGAAGGTCGGCGCGACGCCGACCGGATTGCCGTTCACGTTCCTCGACACCAAGACCAACACCATCCAGGGCGTGATGGTCGACCTCGTCAACGCGGTCGGCAAGGAGGCGGGCTTCACGGTCGCGGTCGAGCCGCTGCAGTTCTCGACCCTGATCCCGGCGCTCACCGCCTCGAAGATCGACATCATCTCGGCGGCCATGTTCATCACGCCTCAGCGCAAGGAGATCGTGGCCTTCTCGGCGCCGGTCTACAGCTACGGCGAAGGCCTGATCGTTCCGAAGAGCGACACCAAGGATTACACTTCCTTCGCCGACTTGAAGGGCGAGATCGTGGGTGCCCAGATCGGCACCGCCTTCGTAGAGCCGCTGAAGAAGACGGGTCTCTTCAGCGAGGTGAAGATCTACGACACGATCCCCGACATCATCCGGGACGTGAATTCCGGACGGCTGAAGGCAGGCTTCGCCGACGCGCCGATCCTCGCCTACTACGTCAAGCAGGGCGTGTTCCCCGGCGTGCGCTTGGTCGAGACCTTCAAGCCGACGGTCGTTGCCTCGGTGGGCCTCAGCGTGCGCAAGACCGACACGGAGCTTCTCGCCAAGATCGACGCGGCGCTGACCAAACTCAAGGCTGACGGGACGCTGCAGGGGATTCTGACCAAGTGGGGCCTGCCGCCGTCGGCTGATCGGTCCTGAGCGCCGTGCGCGACTTCCTCGCGGACGCGCAGGAATATCTGCCGATCCTGCTGCAGGGCGTTCAGCTGACAGTCCTGATCACCCTCGCCTCGCTGGTGGTCTCGACGCTGCTCGGCTTGGTCTGGGCGGTCCTGCGGGTCTCCGGCAACGCTGTATTGGCAGGTTTCAGCGCAGTGATGATCAACATCCTGCGCGGCATTCCGATCATCGTGCAGCTATTCTACATCTACTTCGTGCTGCCGGATTTCGGCTTATCGCTCACGGCCATCCAGGCCGCGATCATCGGGCTCGGCATCGCCTACTCTGCCTACCAGGCCGAGAATTTCCGTGCCGGCATCGAGGCGGTGGATCGCGGGCAAGTCGAGGCCGCACTCTCGATCGGCATGGGCTGGGGCATGACCATGCGGCGGGTGATTCTTCCGCAGGCGATCCGGATCGCGCTGCCGCCCTACGGCAACATCATGATCATGATGCTCAAGGATCTGTCCCAGGCCTCGACCATCACGGTGGCGGAACTCGCCCTCCAGGGCAAGCTTATCGCGTCGTCCACCTTCAAGAATACCAGCGTCTACACGATGGTGGCGCTCATGTACCTGGCGCTCAGCCTGCCGCTGATTTTGTTGGTCCGCCATTTCGAGGCCAAGGGCCGGCACAGATGATCGTCCTGGAGAATGTCCGCAAGCATTACGGCGCGCTGGAGGTGATCAAGGGGGTCTCCGCCGAAGTCGCCAAGGGCGAAGTGGTCTGCATCATCGGGCCGTCGGGCTCCGGAAAGTCGACCCTTCTTCGCTGCATCAACGGGCTCGAAGCCTATGACGGCGGCGAGATCCGCGTCGGCGGCCAGCGGGTCGATCGGGATGCGCGAAGCATCAAGGGGATCCGCACCCGCGTCTCCATGGTGTTCCAGCGCTTCAACCTGTTCGCCAACCGCACCGCACTGGAGAACGTCATTGAGGGGCCGATCCACGTGAAGGGCGAGCCCCGTCGGGAGGCCGAAGAGCGGGCCGGCGCTCTGCTCGCACGGGTGGGGCTCTCGGGCCGGGAGCACGCCCGGCCGGACCAGCTCTCCGGCGGCCAGCAGCAGCGCGTCGCGATCGCGCGGGCGCTCGCTATGCGGCCTGACGCGATCCTGTTCGACGAGCCGACCTCGGCGCTCGATCCCGAACTCGTCGGCGACGTGCTGCAGGTGATGCGGGGACTCGCCGACGAGGGCATGACGATGATCGTCGTGACGCACGAAATCGGCTTCGCCCGGGAGGTGGCCGACCGCGTGCTGTTCCTCGACGGGGGCCTCCTCGTCGAGCAGGGCGCCGCCGCCGAGGTCCTCAACCGCCCGCAGAATCCGCGCACGCAGGACTTCCTGCAGCGCGTGCTGCATCCGCTCTAGGAGAGGCCGTGGCCGAACCCTTCCCGCTTGCCCCGTCGCTCTGGGCTACCACCGCGGCCCCCGCGCCGGAGACGCCGCCGCTGGCCCAATCCGGGCGGGCCGACGTGGTGATCGTCGGCGGCGGCTTCTGCGGCCTGTCCACCGCGCTGCATCTCGCTGAGCGGGGCATCCGGCCGGTGGTGTTGGAGGCGCGCGAGGTCGGCTTCGGCGGCTCCGGGCGCAACGGCGGGCAGGTCATCCCGGGGCTGAAATACGATCCCGCCGACCTCGTCGCCCGGTTCGGACGTGAGCGCGGCGAACGGCTCGCCCGCTTCGCCGGGGGCACCGCCGATACGGTCTTCGATCTCATTGCCCGGCACGAGATGGATGTGCCGCATCGGCGCGCGGGCTGGATCCAGGGCGCTCACACCGAGGCCGGATTGGACGAGGTCGCGCGGCGGGCGGATCAGTGGGCGGATCTCGGCGCCCCGGCCCGCGTCCTCGACAAGGCCGAGACCGACCGGCTGCTCGGCACGGAACGGTACCTCGGCGGCTGGCTCGATGGCCGCGGCGGTGCAGTCCAGCCGTTGAGCTACGCCCGGGGTCTTGCTCGGGCCGCCCTCAAGGCCGGAGCCGCGATCCACGGCGGATCGCCCGTGACCGCCCTCGATCGGACGGGATCGGGCTGGACCGTCACCACGGCGCAGGGAGCCCGCCTCGCCACCGAGCGCGTCGTTCTCTGCACCAACGGCTACACCGGCGGGCTCTGGCCCGGCCTCGCCCAGACGGTGATCGCGGCCAACTCCTTCCAGGTTGCGACAGTGCCGCTTTCCGACAACCTGCGGCGCTCGATTCTGCCCGAGGGACAGGTCTCCTCGGACACGCGCAAGTTGCTGCTCTACTTCCGTCTCGACCATACCGGCCGGTTGCTGATGGGCGGCCGCGGCCCGTTCCGGGAGCCGCGCAGCCCACAGGACTGGGCTCATCTCGAACGGATCGTCGGCAAGCTCTTTCCGCAGCTCGACGGCATCGCCTTCGACCACCGCTGGTGCGGTCGGGTGGCCATCACCCGGGATTACCTGCCTCATCTCCACGAGCCGGCGCCCGGCCTGCTCATCGACATCGGCTGCCAAGGCCGGGGCGTTGGCCTTCAGTCTGCGATGGGCCGGGCTATCGCGACGTATATTGCGTCCGGCGATGCCGATAGCTTGCCCCTCCCGACCACGCCGATCGCGCCGTTGCCCCTTCACGCGCTGCACCGCCTCTACGTCTCTGCGATCATCGCTTGGTACCGTCTGAGCGACGGCGGCATTCGCTGATGGATCGAGCCCTTTCATGAGGGTCGCCCCGGATCTTGGTCCGGCCTTCCCCCTTACTGGGGAAATCCCCGGTGCCGGGCCACGAGATCCGGTACCTCGCACTCATCCCGCAGCTTCGAAAGCTGGTTCTGCCCGTCGAACGCGCAAAGGCGTTCGCCGCAGTTTCCTACGCTGACGGCGTTCGCAGTACCGGAGAGTATCCCGGTTGGGATGATCCACTGGCCGCGAAGGCTTGGCGGTTGTGTGCCGAAGCCGCCCGTGACCGCAACGGCTACCATGAAGCCTGGGAGGCCTGGTCGAAGCACACCGACGCGGTCGACGTGCGGGTCTCGGATTTCATGACGGAGCGCATGACTATGCTGCTGGCCATAGGCTGGCAGGCCGTGTGGCGGACCTGCTGAACTGCTGGGAGGAGCAGGCCGGCTACGATCTCGCGGCGTGAGCTCGGGAGGGCACGCTGTGCGCGTGACCCTCCCCAATCCATCACCCAAGCCGATGGAGGGCGCACAGCTTGTTGCCGTCCGGATCGCGCAGGTACGCGAGGTACAAGCGTCCGGCCGGTCCGTCGCGCTCACCGGGCGGGTCTTCGATGGCAGTCCCGCCATTCTCTCTCCCGGCCTTGTGCCAAGCGTCAGCCTCTTCCGGCGACGCCATTGTGAAGCCGATCGTGCTGCCGTTCCCTGTGGTCGCGGCCTGTCCGTCGATCGGCTTGCTTACGAGGAAGACCGCGCCCTGGTGCATGTAGACCGTTCGACCCAGCGGATCCTCCTTGCCCGGTCGGCCGCCAATCGCGGCAAACAGAGCATCGTAAAAGGCTTTCGACCGGGCCATGTCGTTGGTCCCGACCATCATGTGGCTGAACACAGGCAATCTCCTCCTTTTGGAGTTGCGTCAGCTAGCCGAGAAGGGGGCGATATCAACCCGCTGCCCAGACAGGAGGGGAGCCTGTGCACCTGATCTACGCCTTCCTCGCGGTCCGGATGCTCAGGCGCGCTCGGTTCGATCTCGCCCGGTCCGACATGCGGTGCCAGCGCAGTGATGAGGCTTTTGAGCGTTCGCGGGAGCGGGTGCGGAGCGCCGAAGCCCTAGAGCATTTTCGGTTTAATCGGGGTGGTATCCTGCGGCGGCGAAGAAGTTGGCGCATTCGTTGGGTGCGACGGCGTCGACGAGCCGCCCGATCGTGGTCCAGAGCCCGTCGACGGTGCGCTCGGCGGCCTTGCGCAGCAGCGCCTTGAGCTTGGCGAACGCCATCTCGATCGGGTTGAAGTCGGGTGAGTAGGGCGGCAGGTATAGCAACCGCGCCCCCGCCGCCTCGACCGCTGCGCGTACCGCCGGACCCTTATGGCTGCCGAGGTTGTCCATCACCACGACGTCGCCGGGTGCGAGTTCAGGCACCAGGACTTGATCGACGTAGGCTTGGAAGGCGTCGCGGTTGATCGGCCCGTCGAGCACGAACGGCGCGGCGATGCCCGACAGGCGCAAGCCCGCCACGAGCGTCGTGGTTTTCCAGTGGCCGTATGGCACAGGGGAGCGCAGCCGCTCGCCGCGCGGGCAGCGACCGCGGGTACGAGCCATGTTGGTGGCCGTCCAAGTCTCGTCGACGAACACGAGGCGGGCCGGGTCGAGGTCGGGCTGGGCCTCGAACCACGCCTCACGCGCCGCCCTCACGTCCGGCCGCTCCTGCTCGGCAGCGTGAGCCGTCTTTTGTACGTCAGGTCGCGCGCGTCGAAGAAACTCCACAGTGTGCCGATCCCGACCGTGAGACCGTGCTCTGCCAAGAGGCGAGCCCGCATCTCCTCCAGGGTGACGTCGTCGTTCTCGTCGATCAGGCCGCGCAGGAACCCTTCATGCGGGTCGAGCTTCGGGCGGCGCGCCCGTCCCTGGGGGCGGGCGGCCACAGTGCCCGTCGTGGCGAGGGCCGCCATCCAGCGGATCGCGGTCGCCTTGCCGACCCCGAAGCGGGCGGCGGCCTGACGGCGTGAGGTCGCCGCTGCGGCGTCTACCACCCGCTCGCGCAGGTCCAGGCTATAGGGGCGGCCCATGCATCACTCCCGCTCTCGACAAGCCGAGTGAATCAGCCCCCCAACTCCCCGTGAACCCCAAACCCGCGACCCAGCCCAAACCGAAAATGCTCTAGATGAGCTCAAGCTCGAGTTCGAGGAGCTCGCGCTGGAAGACGGTGCGCTGGAGATCACTGGCTTCACGGAGTGCGAGATCGATCAAGTGTTGCTGGACGAGGAGCCCGACGTCATCGAGCCCGGTCCACTGACGCCGTCGTCCGATGCGCCGGTGGCGCAGCCCGGCGACGTGTTCGTGCTCGGTCGGCACCGGATCATCTGTGGTGATGCTCGAGATCCCGCTGTGCTGGCCAAGCTCATGGCCACCGAGCAAGCTCGTCTGCTGCTCACGGACGAACCCTACAATTTGCGAATTAGCGGGCACGTGACGGGGGACGACCACCGCGAGTTCGCCATGGCCAGCGGCGAGATGAGCGAGGCGGACTTCCTAGGGTGTGAACCGAACCAAGCCATTGCATGGTTTAGCAGGTTGTGATTCCAGGCGGCCGTTTGCGGCCTGGAGGTGACGATGGCGAACCTGTTCTGGCTCTCGGACGAGCAGTGGGCGTTGATTGAGCCGTGCATGCCCAAGGACCAGCCCGGCCCCGAGCGGAAGGACGACCGGCACATCATCTCAGGCATCCTGCACGTTCTCACGTCGGGATGTCGCTGGCGCGACTGCCCGGCCGCGTATGGCCCGCGCACCACGGTCTACAACCGCTTCAATCGCTGGTCGCGGCGCGGCTTCTGGAAGGCGATGCTGGCTGCCCTGGCCAAGGCCGGGTGGGCCGGCGATGCGGCGGCTCTCGACAGCAGCTATGTCCGGGCTCACCGGTCTGCCCATGGCGGGAAAGGGGCGAGGGCGCAGGCCATCGGCCCGTCGCGCGCTGGTCAAACGACCAAGATCCACGCACTCACCGATGTCCTCGGCCGGCCCGGCGTCCTCCTGCTGACGCCCGGCAACGCCAGCGACGTGACGACGGCCCCAGCGGTGCTGGCCGAGGCGCCCGGCCCGATCCACCGCCTGAGTGCCGACAAGGGCTACGACGCCGATTGGCTGCGCACCGACCTGCGCAGGAACGGCATCACGCCCGTCATCCCGGGCAAACGCGGCCGCAAACGCCGGATCCGCCATGACAGGTCCCGCTATCGCGAGCGCTGGCGCATCGAGGCGATGTTCAACCGCCTCAAAGACTTCCGTCGCATCGCCACGCGCTGCGACAAGCTCGCCCGCAACTACGCCTCAGCCCTCGCTCTGGCCGCCGTCCTCGCCTGCTGGTGCTGATCGAGTCCAGACCCTAGCCTTCAACCGGTCGTGGATGGCCGCGGGCCTGCCCTACCTCGTCGACGGCGCGGTGTTCGGCACCTTCATCGACTGGCGCGGCGTGCACGTGATCCAGAGGGCCGCCGCCGAGCTGGAGCTTACGGCCCTGAACCTGATCGTGTGGGCGAAGACGAACGCCGGAATGGGCAGCCTGTACCGCTCGCAGCATGAGCTGTTGCCGCTGTTCAAGAAGGGCGCGACGGCGCACGTCAACAACGTGGGTCTCGGCCGAGGAGGTCGTTGGCGCTCGAACCTGTGGACCTATCCCGGCGCCTCCTCACTCGGTTCAGAGGCGCGCAAAGGGCTGCAGCATCATCCGACGGTCAAGCCAGTCGCGCTGCTGGCCGACGCACTGCTCGATCTCACAGAGCGGGATGAGATCGTCCTCGACCCGTTCCTCGGCTCTGGCTCGACGCTGATCGCGGCCGAGCAGACTGGTAGGCGCTGCTACGGGGTCGAATACGAGCCGCGCTATGTTGATTTGATCATTGACCGCTACGAGGAGGTCACGGGCCAGCGGGCTGTCCGGGAAATCGAAGGATCGCAATCATCACCAGCGGATAGGGATGCAAGCTGCACAGTTTCCGAGTAGCATAGAAAGTGAACACCCGGCCGCAGCCGCAAAGCGGACCTACCGCTTTGCGCCCATCTCGGCCGTTCAGCCAACTCCGGCGCGCTCTCCAAAGCGGACACTCCAGCTGTTCAGCCTGTAAGTCCAAGATGCACCCATCCGCCTTGAACGACGCCGCTCTCCGCGAGCAACAGTGCTTGTTGCACCGAACGGTCCCAGCATCATTCAGGACGAGGACGGCCAAGAGGCGGCGTGACGGGCATGCGGCGCCTAGGAGGAGCCGCTCCGCAAGGTCGCGGAGGCAAGCGACCGGGCCAGCGATGCCCTTGATCCTGGGGGCAACGCGTGCGGGCACACGACAAAGAACCGTTGAGCCCAGACCGGGTTTCAGTTGCGGTCGGTTCGTAGGGATCGCAGAAAGC
This sequence comes from Methylobacterium phyllosphaerae, assembly GCA_050632685.1. Lineage (GTDB taxonomy): Bacteria > Pseudomonadota > Alphaproteobacteria > Rhizobiales > Beijerinckiaceae > Methylobacterium > Methylobacterium phyllosphaerae_A. The sequence goes on along the minus strand of JBOEFT010000001.1, from coordinate 1,290,138 downwards.
CCAGCGAGGAGCACTCCTTTATCCAATAAGCCGCGTCGATCTGGCGGACCTCGGCCTCCTCTCCGCGCCCGTTAAGCGACAGCACTAGGCCGCGGAGCCGCTCCTCCTCGAACAGGTCGCCTAGGCCGGCCCGCTCCGCGTCGTCGAGCGCCCAGAACTTGCGACCGAGCGGGATGGACGGCTCGACGTCCTACAGGCGCTCGCGGGCGCGGTGTTTCCACTGCCGGCCTAGCGCCCGACGGCGCACGGTGCACACCGCGTCCGGCTCGGGCGGAGCCTTGTCGCCGGCTGGGCCGTCCAGACGCAGCGCGTAGCCCCGGATCATCTCCTCAAGCATCCGAGCCGTGACGACGCCCGGAAGGTCGGAGCCGCGGGCGGCGCTCGCCAGCCACAGGCCGAGCCGGACGAGGTCGTGCGTCGGGTTGCCGATGACGGTCTGGTCGAGGTCGCGCACCTGGATGTTAACGCGCCCGTCGGCGTCTGCGAGCGGACCTAGATTGCCGAGATGGCAATCACCGCAGATCCAGACCGATGGTCCCTTCGGTAGGGCGCCGCGTACCAGGCCATCAAGCCATTCGTGGAATTTCAGGGTGTTGCCGCGGACGTAGGCGTGGGCGGACTTCGCCATCTTCAGGGTGCGTTGCCGCTCCAGGACCGCCGCACGTTCCTTGGATCCGTTCGCTTGGTCGCCACGCATCCACGCATCTTCGTCGGTAACCGCCCGCCCCAGGTGCATCACGCCCTGGCCGACCGACAACCCGTGGGGACGTCATCGGTCGCGCGGCCTATTGCCTCCGCTGAGGAAGACCGAAACTCCTGATACGTGGGGCGGGCGATAGCGACTTAGGTGCCCTCTCTCCCGAACCGACCGCGTTGTGTCCTCCGGGCGACTTCCCATCGAGGTTTCGGCCTCTTGCCGCCAGACACGAACTGGCAGCCGCAACGGGCGTTAGCGCACGCGACGGAAGGACGAATGACCCATGCAGCAGCGCTGGCCGAGCCGGTTGTGGATCGTGCGGCACGGCGAGAGCGCCGGCAACGTCGCGGCCGACGCCGCCCACGGCGCGAGGTTAGCGCGGATCGACATCGACGAGCGCGATGTCGACGTGCAGCTCAGCGCGCGCGGCGAGCGTCAGGCGGATGCCGTCGGGCGCTGGTTCGCCGACCTCCCGGCGGCCGAGCGCCCGGACACGGTGCTGACCTCGCCCTACCTTCGGGCCAGGCAGACCGCCGACCGCATCCGCGCGGCCGGTGGCTTGGCGCCGGACGCGCCGGATCCGCTCGTCGACGAGCGACTGCGCGAGAAGGAGCTCGGCATCCTCGACCGCCTGACACGGACCGGCGTCGAGGAGCTGCATCCCGAGCAGGCCCAGATGCGCCGCCGCCTGGGCAAGTTTTACCACCGCCCGGCGTCCGGCGAGAGCTGGTGCGACGTGATCTTGCGTCTGAGGAGCGCCCTGGACACGGTCTCGCTGCATCATGGCGAGAAGCGGGTCCTCATCGTCGCGCACCAAGTCGTGGTGCTGTGCCTGCGCTACCTGATCGAGGAGATGACCGAGGCGGAGATCCTGGCCGTCGACGCCGCGGGCGACGTCGCCAATTGCTCCGTCACCGAGTACGCCTTCCGGCCCGTAGAGGGCACCACAGGCAAGCTCGCGCTGGAGCGCTACAACTTCGTCGCGCCCGTGGCCGAGGCCGGGGCTCCGGTGACCGCCGAACCCGACGCGGAAGAGGCCGCCAGATGACGCACGAGATCCTCACCGCGGACAGCCTCAAGGCGTTCCCGCTCCCCGTCCCGCACGAGGGCAGCAAGGACGAGCGCGGCAGCGCGCTGGTGCTCGGGGGCTCGGCCTCGGTCGCGGGCGCCGCCCTGCTGGCCGGCGTCGCCGCCCTACGGGCAGGCGCGGGCAAGCTAAAGATCGCGACGGTCGCGGGCGCGGCCGGCGGGATGGGTCTGGCGGTGCCAGAGGCCATGGTCGTTGGCTTGCCCGAGACGCCGGAGGGCGGCGTGGATGCCGAGCGCGCCGAGGAATGCCTTCTCAAGGTAACGAAAGGGTGCGACGCGCTATTGGTCGGACCCGGTATGGTCGAGGACGGCCCGACCACCGCGTTGGCGGTGCAGTTGCTGGAGGCGCTGCCCGACGCGTCCTTCATCCTCGACGCGGCCGCGGTCTGCGGGCTCGCCCGACATGCCGCCGACGTCCGCCGGCACGGGGGCCGGGTGGTGATCACGCCTCATGCCGGCGAGATGGCCCAGCTCCTGGACCGGAGCCGGGAGGCGGTGGAGGCGGACCCGCTCGAAGCGGCGCTCGCGGCTGTCGACCTGCTCGGGGCGGTAGTGGTGATGAAGGGCGCCCAAACCTGGATCGTGGATCCGGGAGGCTCCCGCTGGTTCTACGAGGGAGGCGGTGTCGGCTTGGCGACCTCGGGCTCGGGCGACGTCCTGGCCGGCCTCGTCGTCGGCCTGCTCGCGCGCGGGCTGGCGCCGATGCCCGCGGCCCTGTGGGGCGTGTTCCTCCACGGCGAGGCCGGCAAGCGTCTCGCCGCGTCCGTCGGCCCCGTCGGCTTCCTGGCCCGCGAGCTCTCCGGCGAAGTACCGGCATTATTGCGCGCGTCTTAGACCACACTGCGAGGCAAAGCCGAAATTCTGACATGATTGAATGCGGGCCGGCGCAATCCGCCCCATGGGTCAGGCCATGGTTCGTCAGTTCCGGAGCCCGATGTCTGCACCTGCCACTTCTCTGTCCGGCCGCCGCGTCCTTGTCATCGAGGATGAATACCTGATCGCCAGCCAGGTGGCGCGTTGGCTCCGGGCAGCCGGCGTCGAGTTGCTTGGGCCGTTGCCGAGCGTGGGGCACGCACTCGATCTGATCAAGAGAGGCAGACCGTCGTCAGTGCGGACAAGGCGCAGATGGCGGCCGCCAGGGCAACGAGCCGCAGGTCATGGTTTTCGACGAGGCAACCGACGACGGAGAGCTGAAGCGGCCCTGGAAAGTCTGAGACCGCAGCATGCGACATACCGGTGTATACGGGGCTAATATCGAGCCGCAGCAACGCTGATGAATATGTTCGGCACCTTGTTGGCGGCGGCCGGCGGGAGAACGCTGACGTCGATTTAACCTCTCGACTTTGGACGACCACGCCGACGGCTTCCGAGGCCTCACGTCCGGCCGGTGCAGCTGCTGGCAAGCCGCTGGCGGCGGCATCCTCCTCGAAGGTGAGCCGCGGGGAACGCCGTTCCGCGGCCGCACTTAGATGGAGGCGCTCCCCACGACCGGCGCCAGGAATCGGCGCCAGCCGTAGGCAAGGGTCAGCGACCCTTCTTGTAGAGCTTGCTCGCGATCTCGAAGATCTCCTCCGGCGCGTAGTCCGGAGCGAAGGCCCCGTAGTTGCCGTCGAGCTCGGGGATCTTGCCGCCCTCGGGCGCGCCGTCGACGACCTCTAGGTTGCCCGGCGGGTCGCCCGGCAGCGCCACCTCGTCGTTCGACCACACGCCGGCTGATTCCTTGTAGTCAGCCTCGCTGAACGTGTAGAGGCGCCGGTGCTTGCCCTCGTCGAGGTACTTCTGGCACTCGGGGATGCGCGACAGGTCGATGTTCGGCGTCGGCAGCATCTGCTCGATGGCCACCCCGGTGAGCTTCTTCAGGGCCAGCGCGTAGGCGTGGGCGTGCAACGACCCGCGCACGAGGAGGTAGCCGCAGACCTCGCGGCCGGTCGGCTCGGTCATGGTCTCGTAAACCCGCAGCTTGTGGATGCGCGCGCCGCACTCCAGGTGGAAGTTGTGCAGCAGGTCGATGATCAGGTTCCCGGTCGTCGTGACCATGTCCATGTTCCAGGACGCGGCGTTCGAGTTCATCGGCATGGCACCGCCGCCGTTCGACAGGAAGCTGCCGGCGAGCCGCACGTCCTGCATGTCCTTGAACGGCGCCTTCGAGATGTCGACGTTCTTCTTCGGATTACCAGGCCCGTTGTTGAGCAGCGCGATGCCTGTCGAGACCAGCTCAACGTGGCCGATCTCCTCGGCGAAGATGCTCGATACCAGGCTGTAGAACGGTCGGAGCTTCTCCTTGTTGCGGAAGTTGAAGCTCTGGAACATGTAGTTCCCGAGCGTCGACATCTCGCCGTACTTGCCGCCGAGCAGTTCCTGCAGGGCGGCGGCGGCGTTCGGCTCGGGCTTCTTCGGCTCCGGCAACTCCGTCAGGAGCTTGTCGATCTTCATGAACATGGCACGGGTCTCCGGCCGCACGAGGGTGCGCCTTGGCTATCCCCCGGGAGGGTTAGCGAGTTCCCGCCGAAGGCTTGCGACGTAAGCCGACCGTGAGCGGCAGGGCCGCTGCGCACAGTCCGGCCATCACCCAAAATGCGCCGGCGCCGAGGGCGGCGAAGAGAAGTCCACCCGTTGCGGTCAGTACCGCCGAGGCCACGCCCAGGCCCAACGTGCCGTAGAGCGTCTGCGCGCTGGCGGAGAGGCGCTCGGGCACGACCCTGGCGATCAGTTGCATGGCGGCGAGGTGCAGCAGCGCAAAGGTGAACCCGTGCAGCGGCTGGATGGCCGCGAGCACCGGCACCGCGGCCGTCGAGGCCATGGCCGACCAGCGCACCACACCGAGACTGGCGGCCAGCATCGCGGCCCGGGCCGTCCCCAGGCGCGCCAGCAGCCAGGGTCCTAGGAGGACGAAGACGAGGACCTCGGACGCGACCGCCTCCGACCAGAGCAGGCTGATCGCGCCCGCGCCAATGCCGGCCTCGCGCCAGCGGATCACCGCGAAGCCGTCGTTCAGCGCATGGCTGCCGATGACGAGTGCCGCCACCACAAGCATCCGCCGGAACGGCGCGAGGGCCAGGAGTTCGCGGAGGCCGCCGAGGCCGAGGCTCGGCAGCGCGTCCCGCGCCGGGGCGGAAGGTACGCGAGCCGTCGCGACCGCCATGACGAGGAACAGGAGGCCGCTCGACACGATGATGCTCGCTAGGCCGGCCCGGGCGACAAGCAGGCCCGAGGCCAGGATCCCGAGCACGAAGGCTGCCGATCCCGCGCCCCGGACCCAGCCGTAGGGGAAGGTGCCCTCCCGCTCCGCAACGGCGAGCGCAAGCGCGTCGGCGAGCGGCGCCAGGGCGGCAATGGCGCTAGCGTGCAGGACGCTCACCGTCAGCAGCGGCCAGAAACCGTACCCCGCGAGGTAGGCGAAGGAGATCAGCCCTGACGCGGTGGCCGCGATGCTGAGCACGGCCCGCGTGGCGTCGTAGCGGTCCGCGCAGTGCCCGGCGACCGGACCCGCGGCGAGGCGCATCAGCGTGCCCGCCGCAAGTGCGATCCCGATCTCGCCGGGGGTCAGGCCGCGCTCGGCGAGGAGGCTCGGCAGGAACGGGGACTCCGTGCCGTAGGCCGCGTAGAGCGAGCCCTGCAGCAGCACGAAGGCCGGGAAGGAGCCCGTCAGGACGCGAGCCCAGGGCCTCGTCGCTCCAGTCCGCGCATCCATACTGCCAGATCCCAGCCGTCACGCCGGCTCGGCGGACGCTCGGCCAGTCTGACCTGCCGGACCGTGCATGCCCAGCGCGCGGCAACCGACCATCCACACCGCCAGACCGGTGGCGGCGACGGCGGCCAGGACGACGAACGATGCTGCAAAGCCGAGATACTGCGCGACGCCGCCGGCGAGCAACGGGCTCACCGTCGCGCCCGCGCCGTAGGCGGTCATGACGCCGCCGAGGCCGGCATTGGCGTGGCCGGTGCCGTCCATGATCTCGGCCACGAGCGCCGGGATGGCGACGCCGCCCAGTCCCATCGCCAGGCCTTCGAGCACCTGGACCGGGACGACCAGCCACCAGGATGTCGCGAACGCGGCGAGCAGACCTCGGACCACGACCAGCCCGAGGGCGAGGGAAAGCACGCCGGCGTGCCCACGCCCCTGCGCAGCCCGCGCGGCCAGCAGCGCCGCGCCTACCATCGTCGCCTGCGAGACTACAGTCATCACGCCGGTGGTGAGGCTCGGGTCGGCGCCCGCGGCCGTGCGCGCCTGCGCCAAGAACGGCAGCATGGCCCCGTTTGCGGTCTGGTAGGCGAACACGGCGGCCGCCAAAAGCAGGAGTGGCTTAGTCCCGAACAGAACGCGCAGCGTCGAGCGTTCGTCTTGCTCGCCGCCGCGCGCCGTGTCGTGGTCGATGGTGCCCTTGTCGATACCGAGCAGGACGCCGCACGAGGCGACCGCCATGACCACGATGGCTATGGACACGTAGCCGAGACCGAGGGTGTAACCGAGCACGCCGGACAGCGCGGCGTTGGCGGCGTTGCCGGCGTGGTTAAACGCCTCGTTGCGCGAGACCTGATGGCCGTAGGCGCTCTGCCCGACAATGCCGAGCGTCACGGCGGCGACCAGCGGGGCGATGCTGGTGTCGGCGACGCCGATGACCAGTTGCGACAGGCCGATCAGCCACAGGCTATCCGTTGAGACCAGGGCCACCGACCCCGCGGCGATGCCCAAGACCGCCATAGCGAGCGCGGCGCGCTTGTACGCCGTGCGGTCGATCAGAGCGCCGACGGGCGTCGTAGCCAGGAGGCCGGCAAGGCCGGCCAGACCCATGGCGAACCCGGTTGCGGCCGGGTCGAACCCCTGCTTCTGAAGGTACACCCCCAGGAAAGGGCCGAAGCCCTCGCGCGCTCCGGCCAGGGCGAAGTTAAGGGCTAGGAGGCTCGTGGCTGGCTGCATCGGCTGCCCTGGGTCGCGGTCGTATTGGTCGCACTGAACCCCAGGAAAGCATTCGTTTGTCCCAGGTTAGCTTTTCAGGTCGCCGACAAGCCTGAAGCGGCCGCCGGAGACCGTCGCGACATGGAGACTGGGAACGCTTGCGGGAGCTCGAACTTGGCGCCCGCGCTGCGATGCGTGGTCGCCATTCCGGTCCGGAACGAGGCCGAGCGGATCGGCGCCTGCCTGGAGGCGCTGGCCGCTCAGCGAGACATGGGGGCAAGCGGGCTGGGCGTGGTGCTGTTCCTCAACAACTGCACCGACGAGACAGCGCACGTGGTCGCAGCCCTGCGGCCTTCGCTGTGCATCCCCGTCCGGGTGATAGAGCGCACGTTCGTAGGCGCGAACGCCGGTTGGGCTCGGCGCGAGGCGATGGAGGCGGCCGCCGACTGGCTGGACGAGGGTGAACTCTTCGATGGCCTCATCCTGACCACCGACGCGGACAGCCGGGTGCCGGCCGATTGGGTCGCCCGCAACCTTGCGGCAGTCGCGGACGGGGTCGACGCGGTGGCCGGCCGGATCGCTCTCGACGACGCCGATGCGGCGCGCCTGCCTGCCGCGCTGCACGAGCGGGGAGTCGCGAAGGCGGCTACGAGGCACGACTGATCGAGCTTGAGGCTTTGATCGACCCGGTCCCACACGATCCCTGGCCGCGTCATTGGACCACCTCCGGGGCGACACTGGCAGTCAGGCTTGGCACCTACCGGCGGGTCGGGGGCATGCCGCCACTTGCGGTCGGCGAGGACAAGGCTTTCGTCTCCTCGCTGCTATCGAGCGACGCGAGGGTTCGGCACGACCCCGGCATCCTCGTGGTCACGTCGGGTCGGCTCGACGGTCGGGCGCCGGGCGGGGCGGCCGACACGATGAAGCTGCGCTGCGAAGTGCCGGAGAGCCCGTGCGACCCACGTCTGGAGCCATTGCCCCAAGCCCTGTTCCGGTATGCCTGGCGGCGCCGGCTGCGGCGGCTCTATGCATCCGGGCGGCTAGACCGCGTCCATTCCTGGGCGCCATGGATCGGCATCCGAGCCGACGAAGCGCGGACCATCGCACGGTTGCCGACGCTCGGCGCCATCCTCGCCGCGGTTGAGGCCAAGAGCCCTTGCCTTACCTACCGCCCGCTTCGCCCGCGCGAGCTGCCAGGGCAAACCCGCTTGGCGAGCACGGTCCTCCTCCTGATGCGCGGCGCGGGACGACTCGCGCGGGCGGTCCGCGCCGTGGAAGGCAGGCCCCCCTTACGCAAGGACGAGCCCCTGGGTCCATCGAACGAACCGGCGATGCGTGAGGCAGGCACCGTGATATACCGCGTGCAGAAGCATGCCGCCCGCCGGCTGCACTACGACTTTCGGCTGGAACTCGGCGGCGTCCTGAAGAGCTGGGCGGTCACGCGCGGCCCGAGCCTCGTCGCTGGCGAACGCCGGTTGGCCGTCGAGGTCGAGGACCATGGCTTGGATTACGCCGACTACGAGGGCGTGATCGCGCCGGGCAACTACGGCGCCGGTGTCGTGCTGCTCTGGGACCGCGGCACCTGGGCGCCGGACGGCGATCCAGAGGCGGCGCTGGGGGCGGGCTCGCTCGCCTTCACGCTGCACGGCGAGAAGCTTTCGGGACGGTGGCGTCTCACGCGGATGAAACCTCGGCCCCGCGAGCGGCATGTCTCCTGGCTACTCATCAAGTCCCACGACGAAGCGGCGCGCCAACCTGGCGAGCCGGACATCCTGGAAGAGAACCCGCTCTCGGTCGCGACCGGCCGCACGGTAGAGGACATTGCCGCCGCCGCGGCCTGACGGAAGGGAGGAGCATGGAGCAGAGAACCCTGCCGGACCTGGCATACGATGCTGTTGCGGCTGCCCGGCAGGTGGCCATTGCCGCCGCTGCCCGCGCAGACGACCAAGACCGCGACGACGGCTTCCCGGCCGAGGATGTCGCCGACTTGGCCCGCGTAGGACTGCTCGCGGCACCGATTCCTTCCGACGAAGGTGGCGTGGGCCTCGGCGAGGAGCCGGACGCGCGCGGCCTCGCGGCGGTGCTGCGGCTCATGGGCTATGGCAGCCTCGCGCTCGGCCGCCTCTATGAGGGCCACGTAAACGCGCTCCAGCTCGTCGCGCGCTACGGCACTCTCGCGCAGGCGACGGGCCTGTTCTCGGATGCGCGCGCTGGGCACCTGTTCGGCGTCTGGAACACCGATGCGCCCGGCGACTGCCTGCGGCTGGGGGAGGACCGCCGGCTTCGCGGCGTGAAGACGTTCGCGTCAGGCGCCGGCTTCGTCACCCGAGCCCTCGTGACGGTCAAGCGGGAGCCGGGCGCGCCGCCGCTGATGCTAGTCGTGCCGCTTGAGCCGGGCACGCGCGCCGACCTGACCGGATGGCGAGCCCACGGGATGCGCGCATCCGCGACCGGCACCGTCGACTTCGAGGACATCGCGGTCACCGACGAGGAAATCCTGGGCGCTTGGAACGACTACCACCGCCAGCCGACATTCTCGGGCGGCGCGTGGCGCTTCGCGGCGGTGCAACTCGGGGGCATCGAGGCGGTGTTCGACGCGTGGCGAGGGCACTTGGCCGCGACCGGCCGGGGCGGCGACCCGCACCAGCTCGCCCGCCTTGGTGAGGGTGCCATCGCGGTCGAGAGCGCGCGTGGGTGGGTCGAGCGCGCCGCCCGGGTCGTCACCGAGGACGAACTCGCACCTGACCGCGTCGTCGCCTTCGTCAACCTCGCGCGGCTCGCGGTTGAGAGGGCCGGCCTAGACGTGCTGCAACTCGCGCAGCGGTCAGTCGGTCTGCAGGGCTTCCTGTGCGGGCACCCTCTGGAGCGGCTCTCGCGCGACCTGGCCACCTACCTGCGGCAGCCGGCGCCTGACCGGGCGCTCACGACGGCGGCCGCGGAGATCCTGGAAGCCCGCGGCGCCGCGGGCGAACTCTTCGAGGCGGGCGCCGCGCGATGACCCGGTACGCCCGTTCCCTGCCGCCGAGCTACTTCGACGAGCGGTACACCAAAAACCCGGATCCCTGGGATTTCGAGACGAGCGACTACGAGCGAGCGAAGTACGAGGCCACTCTCGACGCCCTGCCGCGGACCCGGTACGCCTCCGCCCTTGAAGTCGGCTGCTCTATCGGCGTGCTGAGCGAAACGCTGGCCAAGCGGTGCGATGCCCTCGTGAGCCTCGACTTGGCCGAGCGTGCCCTGGCGCGGGCGCGCGGGCGATGCAGGGACTTGCCCCACGTCCGTTTCGAGCTCGCGCAGGTGCCAGGTCAATGGCCAGAGGGTTCGTTCGACCTGATCCTGCTGTCGGAGGTCGTCTACTACCTCGATGCGCATGACGTGCGGCGTCTGGCCGAGCGGGTGCAGGGCTGCCTGCGGCCCGGTGGTGACGTCATGCTGGTTCACTGGACGGGCGAAACTCACTATCCGCTGGCCGGCGACGAGGCAGCCGAGCGCTTCATCGAAGACGCGAGTGCGTTTCTGCGCGTCCATCATCAGACCTGCACGGACAAGTACCGGCTCGACGTGCTGACCACTCGCGAAGGCCTACCTTGATAGCGCCCGGCTGGCTCGACACGCCGCAGCGTCGAGGCCGCGCCAACCGCGGGTCCTTGGCTATTCGACGTCACTTCTGAGTGTAGCCTTCCTTCCCTGCAGAGCTGACGGGCTGCACTGGCTATTTAGGGCTGTCGGTACGGCGGACATGGATCGGTGGTGATTGGTCCGCTTCTTTGACGACCCTACTCAGAAGCAGCCTTTCCGCTTACGGCCAGATTACGTCACGTCGGATCGACGGTGCGCGCAGGACCGGACATTCGGCTTAGCGTCCTCCTCGGAACCAAGGAGCGTCCGCTGTCGGGCAACTCGGCTGACCGTCGCCTGCTGTCGGGATAGGCGGATATCTGCTGGTCTGCTATAAGCCGCCGAATCTAGAAAGCGGACCTTCGCTTCTCGGCGGCTCCTGCTGCCCGTCCGAAGCTTGAAGTCAGACAATTTTTTCAACCCATTGCGAACGTGAATCCCCCGGGGCGAATGGATCGCCGAAATATTGCGTTTCCCGAACGACTTTCCCGTCCCGAAATTCCATGATGCTCACCGTATAGGACGGCTTGTCGTCGTACGTTAGCACGTACTCCGTCACCCACAGATCGCCAGAGCCGACAATCCGGCGCACAGCAAACCGTTTCTTGTTGGGTTGCGCCGTACGAGATGCCTGGATGTTGCGCCGCCCGCGGAAGCGCTCGCCGGATTGAGGATATTCAAGCACGGCGTCGTCGCGATAGATCTGGTGCTCTTCCTCAAAATTGTCAGCGTCCGAGGCGGCCCAGTGTCGGTCGAGAACGTGTTTGATCTCCTGATCGTTCACGGAAGACCTCCCTCGTCTGTTTCAGCTTAACTTGCGCTTCGAGCGGCCTGCTATGGAAGCACGCGCAGTCAGCCGCAGCGCTACGCACGACTGCTTTGGAGCATATGGCGAGCTACCACCAACGTCATTTTTGGATCGGTAGCCGCCCGTAGAATGGCCAAGCTGGTGAGTTCAGTCCCTAAGGTGGCCCGACCGTGTCGGCGGCAAATGCCTTTCGAGATCCCAACGGCCTCGGTTGGCCAACGGTGCTATCCCGCGCCGTCTGCCGTTCCATCTCGGAGTTCAGTTCAGCTCCAAGAAGGACGATGACTATCGAGATCCAGATCCAGGACATGAAGCCAATGCCAGCTCCGAGAGAGCCATAAATTCGATTATAGCTGTCGAAGGTTACGACATACCAAGAGAATGCGGCCGACGCGCCTACCCATCCGCTCGCCGCAACGGCACTACCCCAACTGACCCATCTCCACTTTGCCTCACGACGGCTTGGGCCATATCGATAGACAAGCGAAAGGCCGAGGCTAACGAGGAAGATCAGGGCTGGCCAACGCATGATCCGGATCACTGTCTCCGTTCGTGCACCAAAGCCAATCTCGTTCAGAAGAATGGGAACTCCCACCACGATGCCGATAGCGGCCACTGTGACAATGGCTCCAGTCGTCGTGAACAGGAAGGTGGTCGCGTAAACACGCACCAGGGTTCGATTCTCGCGCTCCCGATAGATGACGTTCAGTGCGTCGAAGAGGGCGACAACCCCTGAGTTGGCGCTCCAAAAGGCGATGAAGAAGCTGAGCAGTGAGGCCGTGCTGAGGGTCCCTGTGCCCTGTTGGGCAACGTGCTGAAGCTGGGCCGAAATCAGATCGAGAACGCCGTCGGGTAGGACCCCTTGAGCACGCTTAAGTGCTGGCCAATGACAGCAGGATCTGCGAACAAGCTGTAGAGTGATACGATCGTCGCGATGCCTGGGAACGTGGACAGAAGGGCGAAGAAGGCAACGCCACCAGCCGTTGAGAGAACACGATCGCGCGGGATTGCCCAGAAGACCCTCTTAAGAATGTCCCCCCATCCAGCGGGAGGTATTTCGGACGGCTGGGCCGCAGAGCGGCCATGGCCAGACTCACGAGCCCGCTCTTTCGCTATCCTGATTGTTTCCTCATCGGGAACACGCGTGCTTACCGAACGCCAATCATCACCGCCTGCCTCTTCTCGGTTCATGAGACGGCTCACAGTGCGAAAGCGGGCTCTATGTCGAGCTTAGCCACCTTCCCTCAATGGGCCAATAGGCCCATCGCTCGAGGTTTCCGTGTGCCTATGGCTGATGGGTCTCACCTGTGAGAGCGGCCCGCTCCAGAACGCTTGAGGCCGAAGGCTTCTCTGCCAACGGGCGTAATGACGTCATGCAAGCAGCAACGCCGTCACTGAACGGCATGCCCATTTCGGCTCCTATCTGGTTGGATGGACGGCGTTTCGTATTCGAGTCAAGTCCGCTCTCAACTCTCTGCCGTCCGCGGAAAGGTCCGCTTTCCGGCCGCATGACCGACGGCGGGTTATGACTGCAGCGGGTGGTGAACGGTCTGGCTGCTTTCGGTCGCATCATTGCCAAAACCGGACATCGAGCAGCCCTTCACAATGTCATGCAGCGTCAACCGAGGTCGTCGACGCCCGGTGCAAAGATGCTAAATGGCAGGAGCGCAAGGAGCGGGATTTGTCGGTCATCAAGCGCCACAACACGAAACAGGCGGGATCCGGCAACACCGCGATGGTTTTCGCGCACGGCTTCGGATGCGACCAGAACATGTGGCGCTTCGTGGCACCCGCCTTCGAGGATCGCTACCGCACGATCCTGTTCGACCATGTCGGCGCCGGCGGCTCCGATCTATCGACCTACGACTCAGCCAAGTACGCTTCACTCGACGGTTATGCCGACGACGTGGTTGAACTCTCCCGTGCCCTCGGCGTGGAACGCGGCATCTTCGTCGGCCACTCGGTGAGCGCGATGGTCGGGATCCTCGCCTCCAAGAAGGCGCCGGAGCTCTATGAGAGCCTCGTCCTCGTCTGCCCCTCTCCCCGCTACGTCGACGACGGCGACTACGTTGGCGGCTTCACCCGACCACAAGTCGAAGAGCTCCTCGAGTTCCTCGACAGCAACCACATGGGTTGGTCGCAGGCGATGGCCCCCACGATCATGGGCAACGCGGACCGCCCGGAGCTTGGCGTGGAACTCACCAACAGCTTCTGCCGCACCGACCCGGACATCGCCAAGCAATTCGCTCGGACGACCTTCCTGGCCGACAACCGGACCGACCTGCAGGGCGTCACGGCGCGCTGCCTCATCATCCAGTGTTCGGAGGACGTGATCGCGCCTCGGGAGGTCGGCGAGTACGTCCACAGCCATCTGCCGGGCAGCGATTTCGTCCTGCTCGACGCGACCGGGCACTGCCCGAACCTGAGCGCGCCGGCAGCGACGATTGCGGCCATCGAAGCCTTCCTTCGAGGTCGATGACGTGGATGAGGTGACGTCCATCCTTCCGGTCGAGGACGCCGACGATCTTGAAGACCTGTTCGAGAACGCACCCTGCGGCTATGCCTCGGCGCGACCGAACGGACGTCTGTCGAAGATCAATCAGACGCTCGCGACTTGGACAGGCTACACGGCCGAGCAGCTGGTCGGGCGTCGCTTCCTCGATCTCCTGAACATCGCCGGCAAGATCTACTACGAGACCCACTTTGCGCCGCTGCTGCGGATGCAGGGGTTTTTCAACGAGGTTGCCCTCGACCTCGTGCGCGCGGATGGGACGGCGCTCCCGGTCCTGGTCAACGCGGTGGCCCGCCGGGACGAAGCGGGCGAGCTCCGGTTCATCCGGATCACGGTCTTCAACGCCACCGATCGTAGGCGCTACGAGCGCGATCTCCTCGACGCCCGGCGCATGGCAGATAAGGCCTCGGCTGCGCTGCAGGACCTCAACCTGTCGCTTGAGGCTCGGGTCGCCGAGAGGACGGCGCAGCGCGACCGGGCCTGGCGACTGTCGCAGGAACTGCTGGTGGTGGCGCTCCCGGATGGGACTTTCGAGAGTGTGAACCCAACCTGGAGCGAGCTTCTCGGCTGGCGGGACGAGGAACTCGTCGGTGCCTCATTCGTGGAGCGAACCCACCCGGACGACCTTGAGACGGCGCAGGCCGCGTTGATGGAGGTCTTGACGAGGCCCCTGACGGTCCCACACGAGTCCCGCTTCCGGCACAAGGATGGCTCGTACCGCTGGTTCGCCTGGACGGCAGCGTTCGAGGATAGTCGCATCTATGCCTCAGGTCGGGACATCACGCTCGAACGGGAACAGGCCGACGCTCTGCGCCAGTCGCAGAAGATGGAGGCGGTGGGCCAACTGACCGGAGGTCTCGCGCACGACTTCAACAACCTGTTAGCGGGCATCGCCGGCTCCTTGAAATGATGCAGAACCGCATGCGGCAGGGCCGGTTCAACGACGTCGAACGCTATATGGCGGCCGCGCAGGGCGCCTCGCGACGCGCTGCTGCCCTGACGCACAGGCTCCTGGCCTTCTCGCGCCGCCAGACCCTCGACCCACGGCCCACTGACGTGAACCGTCTTGTGGCGGGCATGCAGGAGATGATCCAGCGAACGGTCGGACCGGGCATCCCGGTCGAAGTCGTCGGCGCCTCGGGCCTGTGGACCGCCCTGGTGGATGCCTCGCAACTTGAGAACGCCCTTCTGAATCTTTGCATCAACGCCCGCGACGCGATGCCGGACGGCGGGCGGATCACAGTCGAGACCGCGAACAGATGGTTGGACGAACGGGCCGCCCGTCAGCATGACATGATCGAAGGCCAGTACCTATCGCTCTGCGTGACCGATACCGGCACCGGCATGCCACCCGAGGTCATCGCGCGCGTGTTCGAGCCGTTCTTCACGACCAAGCCCCTTGGTGAGGGCACCGGCCTCGGGCTCTCGATGATCTATGGCTTCGCCAAGCAGTCGAGTGGTCAGGTACGGATCTACTCCGAGGTCGGCGACGGCACGACGGTCTGCCTCTACCTTCCGCGCCACTACGGCGAGGCCGACATCGAGGCCCCCTCGACGGATGCAGCGATCGCACCGCGGTCCCGTCAGGGCGAGACGGTGCTGGTGGTCGACGACGAGCCCACCGTCCGGATGCTGCTGGCCGACATCCTGGAAGATCTCGGTTACACCGCCATCGAGGCGGGCGACAGCGCCGCCGGCCTCAAGGTCCTGCAGTCGGACGTGCGCATCGATCTGCTGGTGACGGATGTCGGGTTACCGGGTGGCATGAACGGGCGGCAGATGGCAGATGCAGCCCGCGTGCGCCGAACCGATCTGAAGGTGCTGTTCATCACGGGCTACGCCGAGAACGCCTTACTGGGCAACGGCCACTTGGCTCCCGGCATGGCCGTCGTGACCAAACCATTCTCCGTCGACACGATAGCCGAGCGCATCCGCTCGATGATCGAGAATGCGCGTTCGCCTGAATTGAAAAGACCGGTCTCAGATCAGTAACGAAGAACCGAACGCTCACTATCGAGCGTCCGATTCCTGGATGTGGACGAACGAAGACTCTATGACGTGGTCGGATCGGTGCCGGAATGATAACTCAGGGTGGTTTCATGACTGTCCGCTTCGATGCAGAAACCTACGGAAGCGGACGTCGAACTCGATCCCGCATCCGCAGCTAGCCAAACACCTTGCACAGTAAGGTTGCCCCTAACGAGGCCACGGTCTCAGCAGATCGTCCAGCGCACCGATCACATGGCCAAATACATGCTAGGTTGCAGCGCGATAGCTTGCGCACCCGCGCGGCTGTGATGGATCGAGAGGCTGGTTCCCTGGTCGACCTGCGTATTCACCACCGGACGACATATCGTTATCGCAAGCCGGTCAATCTCGGACCGCACCGGCTAATGATGCGACCGCGGGAGAGCCGCGACCTTCGATTGCTGGCGAGCGAGGTTACCCTGTCGCCGGACGCCACCGTCACTTGGGCCTACGACGTCGCCGGGAATGCCGTGGCGACAGCTACGTTCGGGTCCCCGACTGAGCGTCTCGTCGTTGAGAGCATATCTCGGGTCGAACTATCGGCCGCGGCGTATCCAGTTTTTGCGATCGCGGCTTCCGCCATCACGTTCCCGTTCCGGTACACCGACGACGAATGGACCGACCTCGGCAGCTTGACGGTTCTGCAGTATCCCGAGGGAACGCCAAGCGTACGCACTTGGGCACAGAGGTTCGTGGCGTCCTACCCGACCGACACCCTATCCCTGCTCAAAGACCTGAACGCCGGAGTCGGCAGCGCCATCGCCTATCAAGTTCGGGAAGACGAGGGCACGCAGGCCCCGAGCGAGACTCTTGCCTTGGGAATGGGCTCGTGCCGGGACCTGGCAACCCTGCTCGTCGAGGCGGTGCGAAGTCTTGGCTTCGGAGGCCGGGTCGTTTCCGGCTATCTTCACGACCCGACACGAACGTTGCTCGGTTCCGCCGATGCCGGGTCGACACATGCATGGGCAGAAGTCTTCCTGCCCGGTGCGGGATGGATCACCTTCGATCCAACGAACCGCAAAGTTGGCGGCGCGAACCTGATCCCAGTCGCGGTCGCACGAGACATCAGGCAGGCGATGCCATTGGTCGGAAGCTTCGTCGGCCCCGTGGACGCCTTCCTGGACATGGCCGTGGAGGTCAGCGTCGACGGCTAGCCGTGGTGCCTGAGAAGGCACCTCCGCGACTATCCACACTGATCCGCACCCGATGCCAGCAGGTGCAAAGGGAGCCTTTGTGGTTCCAGGTGTCATCCGGTCAGGTCAGTCCCGAGTGGCTGACATTCCACGCCCGTCCTATGTGTTCACTGGAACTCGCCGGACGGGCGTGGATGCCAACAGATCGCTGCCGACCGCTCGGGTGCGCGATTGGCGTTCGTGAGGGCACTACTCCATTCAGGGGATGCGGCGACCAAGCAGCACACCTAGCCTTCCCTCGGGCGCGCCTCTGCGTCGAATAGGAGGCCATCCATGGCTACTGCCCTGCTCCCCGCGCTCCAGCGCAACTTCGTGCCGTTCGTTCTGGCGTTTGCCGTTGCCACCTTGGCGTTCGGTACCATCATGCTGACCTCTCCGCCGATCAGTGAAGCGGCGGTCTCAACACTGACGGATGACGGCGTCATCCCGCCGGTCACCAATTGCGAGTTCCTGCCGACCGGCGACGTCAACAGCTGCACGGTCTACCGGTAGAAGCGTGACACCCGGCCGGTTGCTCGGCCGGGTCACTGGTCATCACTGCAGCGACGCTCGTGTAGGAAAGTCCGCCCGCGCAGCCAGAGTTTCGGCTAGGCGCATCCGCTGCCGGGACTGGGCGAGAGCCGCGTCCGCGTCGGCCATCAGCAGCTCGTGCCGGAACAGATCGAACCTGGCCAGTCGGAGCATCCGGACCGCGAGGAAGGCGTAGATCACGCGCATAGCGAGATGGCCTCCCGCAGCACCGTCAGCACAAGCCGTTCGCCCTCGTCGAGCCCGCTTTCTTCCGTCTGATCGTGGAACGGCAACGCGTGATCCCTGAAGTCCTTGAGGCAAAGCTGTGCTTTCGCCTGCAAGTCCAAGAGGGAGCGCGACGGCTCCGCGATAGCCCGCTCTATCACCGCGTCAGAGAGGTCGCCTTCAGAACTGATCCGGTCGTCATCCCAATGCTCGGCGATGGCAGCGGGGTTGATGTAGTCGACGTGCCTCATAGCCCAGAGACAGGCTTCGGCGAGGTCTGACCGGGGAGTGGCAGCCGCAGCCATAGACGCCAGCGGAGCCGCGAGGATGGCGCCGAGCGCGGCGCGACGCGTTGAGGGGGTAGCCATCAGCGTCCCCCTTGCGACGGGCGGGACAGGTCGAAGCACCGCTCCCAGTCGGCTCCGACGGCAACGGCGCATTCCACGATGGCGCTGCCCATCACGGACACTGCATTGGGTTCGATGACCGAGGAGCCTACGCCCATAGCCCTGACGGCTTGACCCCAGGCGACCAGTGCCCGCACCCTGTCCTCCATATCGAAGAGAAGGCTGGCGAGATCATCTCGGCGAGATGCTGGAGCGCTCATAGGCAGCCCCTGTAGCCACGGAAGCCCTGCTCGCCGATCGCGTCGTAGTCGGCGATGCCGTTGTCGTCGGTGTTGCCCTCGGCGTCGTGACCATCCTCGGCATCATCGGGGCCAGACCAAGCGAAGCCTCGGCCAGCCCGCTCCAAGGCTGTTTCTTCGCGGTCCGTGTCGCCGTCGAGCGCATCTAATAAGGCGATGTCCGCCTCGATCCGGTCGGCGATCCGGCGGCGCAGCTCGTGGAGGCGCTGCCGATCCAGATCTGGATCCGCCGCTCGCATGTCCGCGAGGGCGACGGTGACGGGACCCAGCTGCCGGCCGAGCCCTGTCGCTAATAAGCGCTGCGGGCTGCCGGACGGGCGTGATAAGGGCGTGCGTGTGCTATGGGCGTGGGTAGCCATTGACGTAGATCCCAGACGTTGAGGGCTAGGGCCGGGAGGAAGTTACCGCTTCCGCTCGGCCCGCCATTGTGATTAAATGTAGTTGGATAGCCTTTCAACTACATTTAATGGACGTCATGGGTCGCCCGCCTGTCGAAACCCAGAAATCTCTGCCGGTTTCGTTCCGCCTGCCGCCTGAGGTGAAAGCTGCGGCTGTGAAGGCCGCGAAGGACGACACGAGGTCGGTGTCCAGCTTCATGGAGAAGCTTCTTACCGAGCACCTGAAGGCGAAGGGCTATCTGAAGTGAGGCGCACGAAGCCAAAGCTGCCCGACAGCCTGACCCAGCACCTGTCGGATCCGAAGGTCGTAGCTTTCAGGCCGCGAACCAGTCGGCGCGACCCCTATCGCTTTTCCGGGTCAGCGCAGAAGATGGCCGTGTCGGCCGTGACCCTCGCCATCATCGTGTTGGCGGGCGGCTACCTGCTACACTTCTGGTGACCCCATCCCCCGCCTCGTGGAAGAGGCGCTGAAGGCGGAGCGGCCGCGGGTAAGCTACAGATCCGCCGCGAGGGCATCGCGAGCGATCCGACCGACCACTGCTTCACGCTTTGCCTGACGCAGGATGATGCGGGCTGCAGCACGGGCGTTGGCCGCGCGCAGTTGCGCCTGCGGGCCGCCGTCGCGAACAGCTCGCTGTGCCAAAGCACGGAACCATCGGATATTGGCCAGGGCGACCGCGCGCCGATGTAGGGCGCCTCCTACGTTGACCGAGGCGTTGGTGACGAGAGTAGACATCCGTCAGATCCGCGGCGGACGACCTACGCTTTCCGCCTAACGCACGCTTCGGAGTACTCTGTGGCTTGAAGCACTACAGTGAGGCATCGCACATTCGGATCAAGGCGCCCTGCTCGAACGAGACCGCCGGCGTCATCTTCATCGAGGAGAACGGCGCGGGGGGCCAGGAGTGCGGCTGAGGAAGGCGTAAGGGCCGACCATGAAGCGCGATATGGATTACATCCGAAGCATCCTTCTCGACGTCGAGACCGAGAGGATGGATGGACGCTTCGAATCATTGATAAATCTGGAAGATGAAGAGAGCGGAAAAGAACTCGATAAGCTTCGCTATCATTCCAGACTTGTAGCAGGTTCCGGCTTTGTGACTTGTATTAGAGACGTCTCGTTTGGGGATGTGCCAACCGATCTCACTTGGCGCGGCTGCGATTTCCTCGACACCATCCGGGATGACGATGTCTGGCGGAAAACCAAGTCTGGCGCATCGAAGGCTGCTGGGGCTGGCTTTGGCTTCATAGTCGAGTTGGCCAAGGGCTACGCCAAGGCTGAGCTTAAGAAGCTCGGGCTACCACTCGGTTGATTGGTGCCCTAGGTCCATCACTCCCAGGTTGAAAGGAGCGCGGATGTCCGAAAGCCCCAGCCACGTTCAAGGCTACCGTGAGACCAAGGCAGCAAAGGCTGCCGAGAGGTACGATCAAGCCAACGAGGCGTGGGCGGAAGTCGAGGCGGAACGTCGAGCCGTCGACGAGCGGACAGCGAAGCTGCGGGCGATGCGGCTGGCGCGAGAGAGTGACGCCTCGTAATCGATGCGCTCCCACGTTCTAGCGCTGGGCTTCCTGCTGCTTTCCTGCGCCACCGCCGAGGCAGCTTGCCGGCGCACCGGGTGCGGTTGCAAGGGCGGCCCAGGCTTTCGCGGTCCGAACCATAAGTGCGTGAGCTACAAGCAGCTCGACAGGGTGTGCGGATCGCCGCCTACGACACGATGCGTCTTCGAGCACCACAAGCAGGAGTGCGAGCACGAAGGTCGTATGCCTGATGAGAAGGGTATGGCACGCTACCGACGCAGCATCGAGGGTCTGTAGCTCAATGGTTAGAGCCGACCGCTCATGACGGTCTGGTTCCAGGTTCGAGTCCTGCCGGACCTAACAGTAACCATCCTCACCCCGCGGGATGTAGGCTCGACACCGCCGTCCCGAGGGCTATCCTACAGGGATACGCGACGGCCAAGGTGAATTGAATGCGCGCTGTTGGTTGGCCGGACGCGGCGGCCTAGATCGCTTCTCCTTACCAGGAGAGTTCCATGGCTTCGGAGAACAAGCGCGGCAATCGCGAGGCGAAGAAGCCCAAGGCCCCGAAGGTGAAGACGAATGCCTCGGCGCCCTCGACCAAAGCCATAGTAATAGCCAAGCCTACCGCCGGGTCGAAGAAGTAGGAGTCAAGCCCCGACCAACCGGATACCGCCTTTAATCCATCCGCTCACCCTCACGCCTGCCCGGTGTTGCCCGTGATCTGCCCCCACGAGGTGGTCCGAGTTCAAAGTTAGTGCAGGGTCGGCCTCTGCTCTACGGGTAGCTTGGCCGACGGAGCCGGTCGGGCGAGCGCAGTCGGCCAAGCGGTCATGGCTGGCACGAACACCTCCGGCGCTGGTGGTTTGTAGCCGAGCGCACCGTGCGGGCGGATCGTGTTGTAGTGCCGACGCCAGCTTTCGATGATGATCTGCGCCTCCTTCAGGGTGTAGAAGATCTCGCCATTCAACAGTTCGTCCCGCAGGCGCGCATTGAAGCTCTCGACAAAGCCGTTCTCCCACGGTGAGCCCGGCGCGATGTAGGCGGTCTTCGCGCCAACGGCCGCAATCCAGGCCTGCACCGATTTGGCGATGAACTCGGGGCCATTGTCCGAACGAACGTGCGCCGGCACGCCGCGCAGGATGAACAGGTCCGAGAGCACGTCGATCACGTCAGCTCCCTTCAGCTTGCGTCCGACACGGATCGCCAGGCATTCGCGCGTGAACTCGTCGACGACGTTGAGCATCCGGAACTTGCGTCCGTCATGCGTGCGCGCCTCGACGAAGTCATAGGCCCACCGTGATCGCGCCGCTCTGGTCGGAGCCGGATGCAGGAGCCATCCCCGTCCCATAGCCGGCTCTTCTTCGGCTGGCGGCCCGGCACCTTCAGCCCCTCGCGTCGCCAGATGCGCTCAACCCGCTTGTCGTTGACGAACCAGCCGGCCGCCTTCAGCAGCGCGCCGATCTTCCGATAGCCGTAGCGCCCGTACCGGCGCGCCAGTTCCACGAGATCGGCCGTCAGCGCCGCCTCGTCATCTCTGCCCCGCGGCAGCTTGCGCTGCGTCGAGCGATGCTGCCCGAGCGCACGGCAAGCGCGGCGCTCGGAGACGTCCAGGACGTCCATGACATGCTCAATGCAGGCGCGTCGGCGCGCGGGGCTGGTCAGTTTCCCCGGGCGGCCTCCTGCAGGATCAGCTTGTCGAGCGTGAGATCCGCAATCGCCTTCCGGAGCCGCTGGTTTTCGGTCTCCAGGTCCTTCATGCGCCGGACCTGGTCGCTCTTCAGGCCGCCGTACTCCTTGCGCCAGCGGTAATACGTCACCTCCGTCACGCCGATCGAGCGGATCGCGTCCCCGACGCTTTGGCCTTGAGAGACCAGCACATCCACCTGCCGCAGCTTGGCGACAACATCCTCCGGCTTGTGCCGCTTCGTTCCCATCTGTCCGTCCTCGTCCTGGCCCGAAAGCCATACCTCAGGGCGGACCACTTCATTGGGGGCAGATCACCCGCCATCGCATAGTGACTTCGATGCTAAGAAGCCGCTCGGCGCTGCCAGGCGCGTTCTAGACCGATAGCCACATAGGCCATCAACCAGCCAACCCCGCAGCCGGCGGCCTTGACGTAGAAGTCGGGCAGACGTCCATGCCGGCTCGATTGAAGCGCCTGAGCAGCTTCCAGTGCCCCCGCGACTGCGACGGTGAGGACAAGCACCAATAGACGTTGGCGCGGGTAACCGATTGAGAACACGAGTGCGAACGCAGCGTATGCCGCTGAGCGCTCAAGCCAGACAGGCTCTCCTGAAACCGGACGGAGGCCGATCGGGCACAGCGTTACAAAGTTAAAGGCCGCGAGCAAAAGCCAACCAAGTAGGCGTGCGGATTTCTGCATGGCTCGGTTTGGCACAGGTGACGGGTCGGAAATGCACCATCTGCAATCGCTAAGCCACCGATCAGCCGCTCTGCGAAAGTGTGCTCACATCCCATCCGCCTTCGCCATCTGCCGCCCGTGGTTCTGGACGATGTCACGAAATTTTTTTGCTGCGTGCTTAATTGGATGCCGCAAAGTTAACAGAATTTTAACCATTAACCTGATGTTAATCGAAGGACTGATTTTTTTAAGTATCTCGGCTGCTGATGCAGCTGCGTCGCGTTCATCTCTTGAGCAAATCTGTTTTGGTCAAATTACAGGCATTTAAGGACGAGCACCGCAGGAGGGAGAGATGGGTGCAATAGTGGTGGCCGTAGCATCGATTGGGCCGAAGCAAAAAGGACGGTATAGCATTGCGCTCCAGATCCTCCTTGTGTTCGGCTGGGGCGCCCTGTTTTCTTACTGCGCAGCCTATCTTTATGAGGATTTGCCGTTTCGAACCGCATCTATTCAAGCCATTGGTGAGCCTCTTATCGATCAATCGGAGGATCTATCCCGCTCTGTGATAATGGTTGCTTCACCTGAGCGTCCCACGCCCGCCGCGACACCCTTCAATGCGCCGTCGTCCGAACCACCAGCGGCCGTAGCGCCGCCCGTATTGCTTCCTGCTACGCCTCACCCTTTGTCAGTCGGCCTCGCTTATGTTGGCATGTGGGGGCCTACCGCTGACGCCTGTAGCACTCCCTCGCGACGTAACGGCTACGTTCCAGCGACTATCACTTCCGAGCGTGCCAAGGCTGGCGAAACCATATGTAGCTTCCGCGGCACCCATCGCGTCGGCAACGGATGGGCTATGGCAGCTGAATGCGGCGATCGAGAACATCGTTGGTCCTCACAAGTCCGCCTCGCCGTGAGCGGCGACCGTCTAACTTGGACGAGTGAGATGGGCACCTCGACCTACGTTCGTTGCGGTCGCCGGGCGGGCTGAGGATCGAGGCGCTAGCGCCTCGATATCGCGCTAGCTGCTTCCAGCTGGAGCCATCGTCCTTCCCCGACACAGCACCACGTCCTTGAAGAGGTTGCCGGAGGCTGAGGTGCGGACGTTCGTGTCCGGCCCCGGCCGCTGCACGACGACGCTGACGCTGCCGTTGTTCTCGATCTTGGGTCCAGCCACGACACCGGCGCGGGCGGCGGAGGCGTCAAGGCGGCCCTCGCCCTGCTGCATCGCCTCGAAAGCTCACCGGGCCTTCTCCCGGGACGCCCAGCCCTCGCCATCGGCTGCCAATCCTCGCGGCCGCTGCATCGTCGCGACGCGGCGGCCCTCAACTCCGGCCACGGTTTCCTTCGGGGTAAAGCCCCGATAGAACCGCTGCCGCTCCATCAAGGCTCGCCGAGTTTCCTGGGGCGCCTCAAAATTATCCACCAGCGCGCCGAGCACGGCGTTCGGATCGTCGCCCTCCAGCGCACAGGCGGTACGTCGGAACCGAGGGTTGGACCGGATCTCATCAATCGCGGCGCGGGTCTGAACCGGGCAGCGATGACATCCGCCTTGACGGCAACGGCCTGATCGAGCCCGTAGGCAACCTCCAGCGGCGCGCCGAACTCCAGCGCCATGCGGGCGGCATAGGGGCCGATCGCGCGGATCACCTCGGCGAGGCCGGCGTGCGCGAGCGCGAGCGGATCCTGAGCAGGCAGCGCATCCAGAACTGGATCGACCTTCGCCGAGACCTTCTGTGCGCTCGGACCCTTGGCCTTGCCGCCGCGGTGAGTTTCCGCCCGGCCGCCCAGCAACTGCTCAGACGCCTCGACGTTCACGAGACCATCGACCGTGAGTACGATGCTGCCCTTGGCTTCCCAGCGGCCAACCGTCGAACGGTTCACACCGTGACGGCGAGCGAAGGTTGCTCTGGTTTCAGTCGTTGCCATGGTGCGTGTGCCTGTTGCACGTGACGTTGCGCGTCGCGGGGTTTTGGGAAAACTCACCTAGGTCGAAGCTTTGCTCGGGCGGACCCTCGGCTTCCCCCTCCCTAGGAACGACCCAGGAACTCGCATGACCGGACACCGTCCGTGCGGAAATCTCCGTTGGGTCCCGCCTTCCATGAGCGGTACAGCCGCACTCCAGGACGGCGAGTGTGAAGCACATCACAGATGTCGGTCTGGTCTCGCGGCAAGGTTTCTTTAACCACAACGGCTTCCACTGATTGGGCGAGACGGCCCTGCGGGTTCGCGTCGGCGCGGAAGTTGCAGTTCTCAGCGGAGGACATGTGCGATGGACCAGCAATACGGCGACGACCACGAAGACCGTCAGCAGATGGAGTGACGTGCCGCACGGCGCTGCATCGATGATCTCGCCACATTAGGCGGGAAAGGGGTGAACCATGATCAGCATGTCTGCCCGCTCACCATCGCCACGCCTGTCGCTCTCGGCGTGCTCCTGACCGCTGTGCTGATGGTCCAGAGCGCCGCGGTTGCAGTCCAATGACCTGATCGCTCGGTGGGTCTGTCGGCGGCGTTCAATTACATTCCTCACCGAACACCTGCCGATCGCCAGGCCAGCCAGCGGGCCTCAGCCTCAGCGGCAGTCTCGTGCAGGAGGTCAGGCCGGATCGGCGCCTGCTCCACGTTGCCGATGCCGTGAGCATCACCATGGTCGACGCGCGTGGTCTCAATGACCGGCACGTCGATTGGGACGGTGGTGTCGGGCTTGGTGGCTGCCATGACGGTTCTCCGGACTGTCAGGTGTCGGAGCCGCAGGGGAGGTGCCCCCATCCACCGCGGCCCCATGGTGTCCCTGCTTGGTCAGGGAGTGCAGCCGTACCGGCCTTTGGATCCCTCTCCATGGCCATGGGTTCGAGGGACAGGCTGGCTTTCCGGTGTTGGGCTGACTGCATCGCCCTCAATGGCGCGGGGAGAAGGCCCGTAGGCTTGGACCCACGCAATCTCGTTCAGGCCACGCGCTGCCAGCGTGAGCCGTCAGCCGCATAGCGCTCAGCCCCGACCGTGAAGGCAGAGCCGGGCGTGTGCAGATCGCGTCGGGTCATCTCGACGGCCGAGCGGGTCTGAGTGGCCTTGCCCTCGTCCTCGCGGTTGCGAGCCGACCACGCGGCGAAGCGCTCGGCCTGCGTGGCTTATGCTCGGCAGCGGCAGGTTTGGGCTTGCGGAACAGACAACGCGCCCAGGCGGCGCCTTCCTCGATCTCAGCGCGGGTCATGGACAATCCCGTAGGAAAGCGGGGCGGCGGCTTGGCCCCAGATGAAACCGGTGTCGTTGCCCGGGTTGGGCAGCTTCACGCGGTTGGCGATCGAGCTGTGCGGCTGGTCAGCCTTGCCGTTCCAACTGCAGCGGGGCTCGCCAGGCGGGACCGGATCGGCGCCGTCGGGCAAGGCGAAGCTGGCGGCCTCGATCAGCGCGGCCCGCTCGCGGATTTTCTCTAGTAGCGGCACCAGGCGCTTCGCCTCGACGACATACTGGTCAGCCAAGGCCGCGACCTCGGCACTGGCCTTCATGGCCTTCCGATGCAGTTCCTTGCGTCGCTTCTGCTCGGCCTGGTGCGCGGCCTGAGACTCGGCTTCGGCGAGCACCGCGGCGGCGTGCTGCACCTCCAGCTGATCGAGCCGGATCTTGGTGAGAGCGATGCGGTGGTCGTGGGTGGCCACGTCATCGGCAGTGCCGTTCAACAGCACGTCGGGGCGGTCGGCTTCAAAGGCCTCGCGTTCGGCCTGGGCAGCATCGCGCTCGGCGCTGATCTGCGTCGAGGTCCGCGGCGTATCCAGCGCCACCTGCCTCAGGTCGGGGCGGGAGCGGCCAAGGCTGACGAACGACGCAACGGTGCCGTCGTGGCGGTTGAGGCGGACGTTGGCAGTGGGGAGCATGTTCATGCCGATCCTCTCAAGCCGCACGAGCGAGGGCAGGAGCGGCCGGCGGGGTACGCGGACCGTCACCCCCATCCAAGGCAGGCAGCGCCACGCCGTCAGCAGCTAGGCGCTCACGAAGCGCACGCCGCATCCACTCAGCGGACGAGGTGCGGGCCTGACGCGCAGCACGGGCAACGGCATGGTTCAGGCCGGGCTCAGCCCTGAAGCGGACGGGCTCGGAGAACTCGATACGGTCGGCGGACATCTCGGGCGCACTCCGTGTGCAAGTGATGCCCTAAGATGCGGTACAAAGCGGTCCATATAAGCAAGCACACGACTTTTGACGTTCAGTCGTCCGCCCTCGTTTGCCGTTATTCCTAGTTGTTCGCTGTTGTGTTTTGTTATTTTGCGGCTGCGTTGTTCTGCTCCATATTCAATTGCTGAAGAAGACCGCGGCTTGTATGGGACCAGTGCGGGGGATGTTGATGCCCAGGAACTCGGCTCTTGCCTTGGAGGACTGGCAACGCATCATCCTGAGGTAATCAGCCCGCTCGGTCAGGCTTTCGGCGACGATGCTGCCCGGCCGCCGCTTGGCGAGGGCATGTGCCGTCGCTTCCATCACGTCAGGGTCCGTGCCCCATTGAAGTTGGTTTTCGGCAGCCGCAAGCAATGTCCAAAAGGGGGCGAACTCGTCCGACATCGGAATATACCTTGGAATTTGAGGGCTTCGAGACGCTCGAATGCAATTGCCGAACCCTGATTAATACAAGTGGCCCCTATGGTTAATCGTGCATTAACCGACCTAGAGGAATGTGCATCTGCACGTCCGAAAAACCGGGTCCGATACCCGGAGCAAGGCCTGGTGCTAGGGTTGGCTCAGAATTGAGTAGTAGGCGCACGTGCGGCAGACCTACAAAATCGAAGCGGCACTGAAAGGCCGGGGACGGAAGACCCTACGCTGCGCCTCGGCCTGGGTGGCTTATGAGCAGCGTGACCGTTTGGTCCGGCAGGGCTGGACGGTAAGCATCCTCGGCCACGCATTGCAGCCAGTTGCGGTCGACCATCTGGAAGCCGTTGCACGGGCCGAGAGCGACGACACGAGGCGAGGCGCGTAGGAGCCGGGCAGTCATCGACTCGACGGAACCTAAAACCGGCGTATCCTCATGCGAGCCCCATAAGAGGGCACGGGAGGAAGAAATGTCTGCAAATTGGAAGGCGGTCAAAGAGGACCTGGATTGGAGTTTGAATTCGGAGGGCCATGTTCAAGGTCGCGACGATCTGAAAGCCGCCTTCGGAAAAGATAGTTCAAAGCATATACATGATGTAATACAATCTTATAAATATGGGCAGCGCGACAATCATAAGATTTCAAATCTTTCAAGGTGCGCACATGAAGACGAGAAGCGGTTGTATAACATAGGACGAAAGTTGGTCGGTTTGAAAGCATTGTGACCAGGCGCACTCAGTCTGCCTGGCTCGCTGCCCCGCCTGGTGGGGCTGCCGGTCGGCTCTCCTGCTGGCGGGCACCATGACGGCACCGCTGAGCCCGAAGCTGGCCCGAATGCGTTGACTCCTAAACGGCACCGCCGCTGCTGCACGTTCAGGACGCTCCGATGAACTCCCCCATGTGGCTGCTCTCCAGGATCGTCCGGTTTCTCTTCGGCGGGGGGCAGAGAAGAAGCGCCTCGACAGGCAAAGAGAATGAGGCAGGAGCCCACGAGGGCCAGACCGCGACCAAGATTAGGAACTTCGATGACGATTATCGCGCTGCCACGAATATCCTGAAGATGCGACTGAGCAACCGCTTCCCGGATAATTATTATGCACGCGTAGGTTCCGACATGAACAGCACGCGTGACTTCGGTGACGAGCGGGCTGAGGCGATCGACACAGCTTCGGCCGCGATAGCCGAGGCGCTGCGCAGAGGGGCAACCGTCAAGCAGGCAGCTGATGCAGGCGCGGCCAGCGTAGGCGTCTGATCAGCACAGCGCTGATGGCCCGCTGCCCGATTGCATCCTGCTGCGTTGTCTCCTTCGAACCGCAGGAGGAGCCTCATGGCCTACGTGACGATCGAGAAGGATGGCGAGCCTTGGATGCTCTGCCATTCGACCCATGAGGGCGAGATTGAAAAGCAGATTGAGTCCGCGAAGGCGCAGGCACCGACGGCGACCTTCACACACAGGCTCTCAACACCAATAGAGAGTTAGCACTGCGCGGACGCCATGGATGCGCAGCACGGAGTCGTCGAGGACCCGTTCAAATTCTTCGCCGTGTCGGTAACCGATGATCTGAAACCCTGATCGAGTGCGGGCGACCAGACCAATGTGAGCCGAGGAACGGGATGGTCGCTTGGTTCCAGGCTCTGGTTATGTCGCTCTAAAACATAGCCGGAAACACGCGCGCAAACGGCCTCCGCTACAGCCGAGGCTCGCATTCGGGGAGGCTATCGTCATGGGACGCATCGGGGCTGGGCTGAGCATCATGACGCTGCTGGCGAGCGGTGTGGCTGCTGAGGCGCAGCAGCGCCCTTACACGCAGGCGCTGACGTGCTCCGCAGTCAAGGAGATCGTCGCGCGCGAGAAGAACGTGGTCCTGTCCACGAGCGCGAACGCCTATGAGATGGTGCACCGAGATGTGATGGCTTGTGCGTCCGACGAGACCGGCGCTCCGGCGTTCGAACCCACGTCCGATGATGCGAATTGTCTGGCGGGCTGGCGCTGTAAGCAACGCAATAGCGACAGCCAGTCGAAGTAGCCGCGATCCGCCTTTATCACGATCAACGCAGAACCACGGTCGCCTTGCGCTACCGTTCTTCCTGCAAGTCTCAGAGCGCGATAGCGTTGTCGACCGCCGGCACGTTCTTGAGCCTCGGCAGGAGTTCGAGAAGCTTCGCCCGCGGGATCTTCTCAACCATCATCTCGGCCGCGCGCCGCCCGGCGTCCTTCCAGTCCGCGTCGGTCAGGTGGGCGTAGTGCTTCGCCCAGACGCTACGGATGATGTCGTTCCGCTGCTGTTTAGAGCCGTTCCCGCGGGCGTTGCGACGGGTTAGCGATTGCGGCGTTGAGTGGAGAAGGAGCCGGCGATGCCTTCACCGTTGTCTGTCGATCTGCGCGAGCGCGTCGTGGCGGCCGTGGCCGAGGGCGCCTCTTTCCATCGGGCGGCAGCCCGGTTCGGTGTGAGCGTGTCGAGTGCCAGCCCGTGGTCGGCGCGGTTCGCGCAGGACGGCCACGTCGCGCCCAAGCCGACGCGGGGCGACAACCGTCTCTCGGCCCTTGAGGCGCAGGCCGATCGGATCCTCTCCACCTACGAAGCCCGGCCCGAGTTCTTCCTGCGCGAGTTGCGTGACGCCCTGGCCGCCCAGGGTGTGCAGACCAGCACGAGCGGGCTGTCGCGGTTCTTCGCCCGGCACGGCATCACCCGTAAAAGGGGCTGTCTACGCGGCTGAGCAGGAACGGCCGGACGTGAAGGCGGCCCGCCAAGCCTGGCTCGAGGCCATGCCCGACCTCGATCCTGGCACCCTCGTCTTCCTCGACGAGACCGCAGCCGCCACCAACATGGCCCGCCGCTACGGTCGCGCCCCGCGCGGGTCCCGATGCCGGCTCCTCGTGCCGCAGGGCCAGTACAAGATCACCACCGCCACCGCCGCCCTGCGCACAATCGGCCTGTGCGTACTCAGCCTCATCGACGGCGCCACCAACGGCGCGCGCTTCCGCACCTACGTCGCCGACCACCTCGTCCCAGTTCTGCGACCCGGCGACACCGTGATCCTCGACAACCTGCAAGCCCATAAGGTCGCCGGCGTGCGCGAGGCCATCGCGGCAGTGGGCGCGCGGGTGCTGTACCTGCCGGCCTACAGTCCCGAGTTCAATCTCATCGAGCAGATCTTCGCCAAGCTGAAGCACCTGCTGCGCAGCGCAACCGCTCGCACCGCGCCCGACCTCTGGTTCGCCATCCGCAAAGCCTTCACACGCTTCACCCCAGACGAGTGCCGCAACTGCCTCACCGCAGCCGGATACGAAGACGACTTGGCCGTCGCAACATAGGTGGGAACGGCTCTAAGCGCGCTCCGGGCGCGACAGCACGCGGCACAGCGCGCGCCATCACCGCTCCGAACCGGCACACAGAAACGCGTTCTAACACAGCCTCCACCCCCAGCTGAAGTTGCCGGACGATTGACGCACGGCTGCTTTGGAGAAGTGTCGAAATCGGTCCAAGTGCTGGGTTAGGCTGAGTAGGAGACCGTCTGCTTTTCCCGCCGGCCTATTCTGAAGCGGCCGTTCTGCTTACAGCCAGATTGCGCCATGGTCGCTCGCCAGTGGGCGCAAAACCGGACCTTCGGCTTCGCGCCCATTTCGGTCGTTCAGCTAGCCGGGACGACAGACTGTTAGCTGACATTCCAGGATCTGATCTCGTCACCCGCTCAAGGTCGGCTTGCGGAGCTCTAAGCAGCGTTGATGAGTATCCTCGCCCGCGGCCTCGTTCGATACGGTGATGTCCTACGAGCCGTCTCTCGGCGGCTGCGGCTCGAAGAAGTCTCCCTCGGCAGCGGGTACGAGCAAGCTATCATCACGGGTTGGGCTCCGTGGCCCAGTTGCTGACCTTGACGAGTTCGGTCAGGGCTGGTGATCAAGACCCTCGCGTGGAGACAGGTGGTAGCGCGTTCGATCGTGGGGTGAGAGCCATGTTCCGAGACAAAATGGCGGAGCGAGTCGCGGCGGACGGCTTTATAGCCGCGCTCGATCAGAGCGGCGGGTCAACCCCTGGTGCGCTGCGCCTCTACGGCATCCCGGACGACGCCTACACCGTCGACGCCGAGATGTTCGCGCTCATTCATGCGATGCGCGTGCGCATAATGACCTCGCCCGCGTTCACGGGTGCCAAGGTGCTGGGCGCAATTCTGTTCGAGGGCACGATGGACGGCAGCGCCACCGGTAAGCCCGTACCGGCCTTTCTCTGGGAGGAACGCGGGATCGTGCCGTTCCTCAAGGTCGACAAGGGGCTTGCTCCTGAGAACGACGGCGTGAGCCTAATGAAGCCGATGCCGGATCTCGATGCGCTTCTCGATCGAGCCATCCGGCTCGGCGTCTACGGCACGAAGATGCGTTCGGTCATCACCATGCCTTCCGAGCGGGGCATCGCCGCCGTGGTGGAGCAGCAGTTTGCGATTGCGGACCAAATTGCCTCGCGCGGGCTCATGCCGATCATCGAGCCGGAAGTATCTATAAAGAGCGCCGACAAGCGCGGCGCCGAGGCGCTTCTTCTTGCGGAGCTAGCACAGCGGCTCGACGATCTTCCTGAAGGGCGGCAGGTGATGCTGAAGCTCACCCTGCCTGACGTAACGGACCTCTACGCGCCGTTGACCCGTCATCCGCGGGTGGCCCAAGTGGTTGCGCTGTCGGGCGGCTACTCGCGGGAGGAAGCCTGCACCAAGCTGGCCGGCAACCACGGCGTGATCGCGAGTTTCTCGCGCGCTCTCACGGAGGGTCTCACGGCCGGCATGAGCGATGACGCATTCGATGCCACACTCGCCGAGGCGATCGACGAGATCTATAAGGCATCTGTGGACAAGCATCAGCGTTGAAAAAACTGACGTCATCCAATTGGCAACGCAACGCGGCTGAGCTCTGACGTGGATCAAGCGTTCCGTTTCAGTCAGCGCTGCTAATGCATGTGAGTGTACATCCGCATTGCCCCATTGCTCGCCCGAAAGCGGCCGTTCAGCCTTCGGCCAGATCCGGCCGGCAGGTCTGCGCAACCCTCAAGGTGCTTAGCAGTTCGGACCGGTAGAGTAGTGCGGATCAGGAGCGAGCAGATGCGGGACATCCCATTGGGCGCAAAGGGCAGCTTCGCCATGCTGGTCCGTCCCCCGCATCTGGCGAACCAGTTCAAGGACACCATCCTGCCGCCCGTCTTTGCGACACCGATGATGATCCTGATGATGGAAAACGCAGCTCTGAACGCCATCCGGCAATTCCTCGACCCCGGCGAGAGCGCCGTCGGTACGAAGGTCGACGTGAGCCATATGGCGGCGACCCCAGTCGGGCACCGGGTGAAAGCGGAGGCCGAGGTGGTAGGTGTGATGGGGCGTCAGATCCACTTCCGCGTTGCAGCCTGGGATGAGGCAGAGCAGATCGGAGCCGGGACGCACGAGCGGATGGTGGTTGACTTGGAGCGGCTTAGAAAACGTCTCGTCGACAAGCGGCCCGCATCAGCATCAAATGTGTAGGCGCCCGTCTGCTTTTGCAGGTGCCCTTCTCCGAAGCGGACCAGCCGCTTTCGGCCAGTTCCAGTCATCAGCTCAGCCTGGAGCCGCGAAGGCCCGTACTGGCCCTGATCAGAGGGGACGGTAGTGGGATGCCCGTTCGATCATACTCCAGCCCGCGATCAGATCCAGGCGGCCGTCAATACTTAGCAGGCGGGGCCTCCTCACGGCGCTTGGCGCCTAATCTGCGCTTGAGCCTCTCGGCTCGCGAAGCCGCCATCCCCCGCCCTCCCGGCAACACGACCCTCGGCGTGACCCAGATCATCCTATGGGGCGACAGGTTCTAGCTCACTGCCGTCGTTTCCGGCCCGATAATCGCATCCACCGTTTGCCCGCAGACGATGGTGGCAGGCGCGCTCTCGCTGGCGATTTTCGTGTCGGGCCTGCCGGCACTCTTCATGGTGCGCATGATCCGGCGTCACCGCTAGCCGGCAGCCGCTCCTGGTCGCCGTCGCCACGATCATCGCGGCCAGCCTCGTGCTGATGGCGGCCGCGCAGAGCCTGCCGGTCTTCGTGCTCGCTGGGTGACAGCCGGCCTCGGCATGTCGGCGAGCCTCTAAGCTCCGCTCTTCGGTGCGATTGGCCAAGCCTACGGCAGTACCGCGCGCGGAGATGACGCAGATGGCGATCCCGTCGAGCTTCGCGGTCTCGCTCTGCTGGTCGGCCACGCACCTCCAAGTCGATCACGTCTGCTAGCGCGGGGCCTTCCTCACCTACGCGGTCCCGTGCGCTGCGCTGACGGCACCGCTCTTCGCCTGAGCCCTCCCGGCCCTGCGCCGGTGCGCGGCCGAACCGACGGATTGGCCCGACTAGGTCAACCGAGTCCGCACTCCTGCCGACCGAACGTCCCCTCGCCATAATGTTAACCATGGAAGCGATGATCATGACCGCGGCCTCAATGCAGTTGCTCAACCTACTCCATACGCTGGGCGTCAACGAGGCAACCGCCATATTCGCGAAGCTCATCTCCTCTATCGCGATAACATGTTTTGCATACTTTTTGCGCATATAAATTAGTAAGTCAACACTTGCTGATTTGATTTATCTAATTTTATGTGACAATGACTTCTAATCAGATAGGCTAGCTGCTCGAGATCTCAGGCAAGCCCGCAGGCTAACGAGAATTTGATTACGGATGCGCATACGATGATGTCCCGAAATGCCCAGGACGAGCGATGGGAGCAGCTTGTCGTCGACAGGCGCGCCATATTTGGACCCGATGGAATGGCGCGTGATGATGGTCGGCCGCTCTACCGAGATTGCGGAGATCAAAGAGCGAGTAACGAACGCTGCGGCCTCGTCCCCGTAGCCAAAAGCCTTCAAATCGATGTGCAAGCTTTGAAGGCGTCTTTTCAAACCATGATCGCGTCCAACCGGCAGCGCTGGGCGCATCTGTCATTCAAGCTGACAGAGGAGCAGTACGATAGCTTCACGCTCGAAGCCGGGCTCCGCAAGATGACACGCAAGGAGCTGTTTCTTTCTGCCGTGCGACATTACCTCGCCTTCCACCCGTCAACGGAAAGGGCGCCGCCCCAGAAAAGGGGCAGATCCAACGGGAAGCGCTGGAGGGACCGGTCGTTCAAAGTGACCCCAGCGGAGCGCGACGAGTTCGTCCTTGAAGCCGCTAAGCGCCGGATGACCTCCAAGGGAATGTTTCTCGTTGCCATGCAGTTCTATCGCGACACCAATCCGGTGCCTAGGCGATGAGCTGTCCGGCCTCGATCAGCTCAACAGGATGCTGCGGGCACGAAGCGGCGACGCAATCACTGGCGTGAAGCAGCCTATGCACGTACGGCCAGCTACAAAATCACAGCCACAAACGAACTACGAAGCGCGACCCAGGTGGCGCGCTAAGCCTTTGCAAAAAATCAATAAAAATGACTGGCGGAGAGGGGGATTCGAACCCCCGATGCCCTTGCAGGCATGCCGCATTTCGAGTGCGGTGCATTCAACCGCTCTGCCACCTCTCCGCAAGGCGCCTCGATGAGACGGGCGGTGCCTAGCACGCGCGATCGGGCTTCACAAGCGATTGCGAGGCGCGCAGCCGCAGATCAGACCACCACGGTGATCGCCTGCGCAGCCCGGGTGAGGCCGGTGTACAGCCAGCGCGCCCGGTGCTCGCGGAACGCGTAGGATTCGTCGAACAGCGTCACCCGATCCCATTGCGAGCCCTGCGCCTTGTGCACCGTGAGCGCGTAGCCGTAGGTGAACTCGTCGGTCTCGCGGCGCAGGAACAGCGGAATCTCTTCGTCCGTCCCGCTGATCATCGCGCGGAGCACCTTGATGTCGGTGGGGCGACGGCGCAGCGCCGGGTCGTCCTCGGGCACCACGTCGAGCCGCACCAGGTCCGGCCGCGGCGGCGGGCGCAGGGCCTGCACAGTCCAGGTCGAGCCGTTGAGCAGCCCCTTCACACGGTCGTTGCGCAGGCAGACCAGCTTCTCGCCGATCGCCGGCATCGGATCCGTATGGCCGGCCAGTTCACGCAGACGGGCGTTGTAGAGGCGGCGCGTCTTGTTGAGGCCGACCAGCACCTGATCGCATTCGAGCACCTCGGCCGGGTCGAGGGTGCGGCGCGACACCACCCGGCTCTGCCCGTAGATCCCCTGTTCCAGCCGCCCCCCTCCCGGATGGTCATCGCCATGCGGACGATCGGGTCGTCCTTGGCCTGCCGATGCACCTCGGTGAGCATCACATCGGGCTCGGCCTCGGTGAAGAAGCCGCCGCCGCGCACCGGCGGCAACTGCGCCGGATCGCCCAGAACGAGGACCGGCCGCTCGAAGGACAGGAGATCGTTGCCGAGGTCGGAATCGACCATCGAGCATTCGTCGATGATGATCAGGTCCGCCTTGGCGGCCGGTCCGGACCGGTTCAGCGTGAAGGTCGGTCCCCCCTCCTCCGCCTCTTTGGTGCGGTAGATCAGCGAATGGATCGTGGCGGCGTCGTAGCAGCCCTTCTGACGCATCACCGAGGCCGCCTTGCCGGTGAAGGCCCCGTACACCACCGTGCCGTCGACGTCCTCGGCGATACGCCGGGCGAGGGTGGTCTTGCCGGTGCCGGCATAGCCGAACAGCCGGAACACCTGCGATCCGCCGTCGCGCCGCCATGCGGCGATCGCCTTCAGCGCCGCGTCCTGCTGCGGCGCGTAGGCGGCCGGCAGCCCACCGCTCACGGCCAGCGCACGGTCGGCGGCAGAGAGGACAGGATCGAGGCGACGTTGCCGCCGGTCTTCAGGCCGAAGATCGTGCCGCGGTCATAGAGCAGGTTGAACTCGACGTAGCGCCCGCGCCGCACCTGCTGCTCGTGGCGGTCCGCCTCTGTCCACGGCGTGTCGAGATTGTCGCGCACGATCTTCGGATAGGCCTCTAGGAAGGCTTGGCCGACATCGCGGGTATAGGCGAGGTCGGCCTGCGGATCGCCGCTCCACAGATAGTCGTAGAAGATCCCGCCGATCCCGCGCGGCTCGTTCCGGTGCTTGAGGTGGAAATATTCGTCACACCACGCCTTGTAGCGGGCGTGGTCGATGCCGTGCGCCGAGCACGCCCGCTCCAGGCAGGCGTGGAAATGCCGGCTGTCGGGATCGTCCTGGTTGCGGCGCCGCTCCAGAACCGGGGTCAGGTCGGCGCCGCCCCCGAACCACGCCCGCGTCGTCGCGACGAACCGGGTGTTCATATGGACCGTGGGCACGTGCGGGTTCCACGGATGGGCGATCAGCGAGATTCCGGTGGCGAAGAAGCGTGGGTCCTCGGCCGCCCCGGGCATCTGCGCGCGGAATTCCGGCGCGAACTCGCCGTGCACCGTCGAGATGTGGACCCCCGCCTTCTCGAAGACCCGGCCCTTCAGCATCGCCATGACGCCACCGCCGCCGGGCCGGCCGGTGTGGTCGGTCCGGGTCCACGGAGTCTTCTCGAAGCGTCCGGGTCCCTCGGGTGCGTCGGGATGAAAGGGAGCCGCAGCCTCCGCCTCGAGGGCCTCGAAGGCCGCCAGGATGCGATCGCGCAGCGTCTCGAACCACGCCGCGGCCTCGGACTTCATGGCCGTCACGTCGGCCTCTGAGGGAGGCGCAGCCAGGGCTGCGCGCGCGTCGTCCGGCATCGTCATGACAGTGGCTTTCCCACCCCGCCGGGCAGACGTCAATTCGGTCTAAGCCCCGGCGTGACCGTGCCGCGGTCCACGCGGACCCGCGTCGGCAAGCCGGCGCGGCATGCGCCGGGTCACTCCCTCGATCGCAGGCTCGCGTCGCCGAACCGCTGGCCCGTGTCGCCAGATCGCCTCAGGCCGCAGCCGGGCGCTCTCCGACGGGTTTGAGCAGGCCCGTTGCGGTCGCCACGAGTTCTCCGGCGGCGTCGCGGATCTCGGCCTC
This sequence comes from Methylobacterium phyllosphaerae, assembly GCA_050632685.1. Lineage (GTDB taxonomy): Bacteria > Pseudomonadota > Alphaproteobacteria > Rhizobiales > Beijerinckiaceae > Methylobacterium > Methylobacterium phyllosphaerae_A. Next base: position 1,253,158 of record JBOEFT010000001.1, on the reverse strand, counting down.
GCAGAAGATCACCGAGCGCCCGGCCCGGGTGACGCACCCTTCCGCGATCAGGATTCCGCGGCCGGGGGCGAGGAACCGGGTCTGCATGTCGAGGGTCACCACCGGGCGCCCCGCCCGCAGTCGGGCCGCCGTCCCGAGGGCGACGTCGAGCAGCGTGCATAGCGCACCGCCATGCGCGATGCCGAGGTTGTTGGCGTGCTCCGGCCGAAGGGCGAGGCGCAGGCGCGTCCGCCCGGCGCGGACGTCGAGCGCCTCGATCCCGCAATGATCCACGAACGGGATGTAGGCGCCGAAAACAGTGCCCGGTTCCGATTGCTCGTCCACGTCGATCGTCCCGGATTGCGCCCCGTCCGGATCCTTATGGCCCAGGCGCCCGTCCAAGCCCATGACCCAACCGCGGCAGACCAAGGGACAGTCTGGCCGAAACGTTCGTCCTGCGCCGATGGGCTGGCGGGACTTCACGGCGTGCTGCAGCCTGAAGTTCTGGGCCAGTCATCAGACCGGAGACGGATCTTCTCAGAGGAAGCCGAGGGCTAGATCGCGGCCGAAGGCATAACCGGCGCGCCCCCGGACGCCGCGGTCTCATCCAACATCGCCGCCGGCGTGTCGGTTGCCTCGATGGACGATTTCAGCTCGACCGACGGCTTGAATAATATGCGTGTTCATGACCGGCACATTGTGTAGGGAAATGCTCGACGACGACTTGATTTTGCTGCACAGACGTTAGAACCGTCTCACCACCGTCGGATAGAGGGAATCATCGATGGACGACAACGCGACTGAGCAGCAGCAGACCTTTATCGAGCAGGCCTCGGACATCGTCTCGGCGTATGTCTCGAACAACTCCGTGCCCATCAGCGAATTGCCCGGTCTGCTCGCCGGCGTTCACGCCGCGCTGACGAAGCTCTCCGCGCCGGCGGCGACCGTCACCGAGACGGCCGACAAGCCGACGCCGGCCCAGATCCGCAAGTCGGTGACCCCGGATGCGCTGATCTCGTTCATCGACGGCAAGCCGTACAAAACGCTGAAGCGCCATCTTTCGCGCAACGGACTGACGATCGAGCAGTATCGCGAGCGCTTCGGGCTCCCGCGCGACTATCCGTCGACGGCGGCGAGCTACTCCGCCCAGCGCTCTGAACTTGCCCGGAGCCTCGGCCTCGGCCAGCAGCGCCGCAAGTCCGCCGCCCCGGCCCCGGCGCCCGAGCCCGTCGAGGAGGTGGCCGAGAAGCCGAAGCGTGCGAGCCGCCCCCGCAAGGCCAAGGAAACGGCCTGACACCAGCCTGAGCCCGGCCTCCGGCCGCGGCTCACGGATCCCGGCCGGTGCGCAGACGGCGTGCCGGCTGGATCAGGCGAAATCGGCGAGGTCGTCGGCCACGTCGCCCGCGGCGATCTCGGTCTCCGTCTTCTCTCGCTCGACCCTCTCCCGCTCGGCCTGATCGGCCGCGTGCTTGGCCTTGGGCCGCAGGCCCGGACGCTGCGCCTCCGGGGAGGCCGTCCCGGCCTCTGGATCCGGGGATCGATCCGTCATCCCGTCCGGCATGCTGCGCCCTCCCCGATCGTTCGATGGGGAAGCAAAGCCGCGAGTCCCGCGCGCGTTCCGCCCCGCAGCGCGGCCGGGTCGCTGTACGGGGCCTTCGGGCGACCGATCGCGGCGACCCGCGTTGACGCCCGGTGACACCGATCGGGAGTGGGATTTGGGCAATCGCTACGGGCTGGAGATCCGCGCCGCCGCGGGTCCCGACGCCACGGGTCTTGCGACCCTGCTCGGCGAGGCGGCGATCGCGGTCGGCCCTGCGGACCTCGCGGCCCGGCTCGACGCCCTTCAGCGCGACGGCGGGACCGCCCTCGTCGCCGTGGAATGGGGACCGCCGAGCGGCCTCATTACCGTATCCCCCGTCCTGACCGTCGATGCGCCGCGGCCGTTCGGCCTGGTCACGACCCTCGTGGTCGCCGCCGAATCCCGCCGCCGGGGCATCGGCCGGGTGCTGCTGAAGGCGGCCGGCCGGGCGGCGCGGCAGGCGGGCTGCGACCGGTTGATCCTGGCCGCAGCGCCGGACCAAGCGGCGCTGCGCGCGTTCTGTACGGCAGCCGGCTTCACCGCGGATGGAGAGATGCTGGCGCGGCCCCTGATGAAACGGAGCGCAGCGGAGGGTTGAGGCCCGCGACATCCTGGCCGCAGCCGACAGCGCGCATCGGGCGTTGATTCCGGATTCTGGAGCCCTGTCGATGACGCTGCGATCCGAGACCCCGCCGCCGCCCGCGAGCCTGCCCTGCGATCCGCCGCCGGATTCCGATTCGCCGACCGCCGCGCAGCTCAAGGCCGACATCGACAGCGGCCGCACCGGCGACAAGGCCCCGCACATGGATGTCGGGGCGGCTCCCCTCGGGACTTGCGAGGAGGCCGGGGGAACGCCGCCGACACCGCAGGAGGTCCGGCTTGCCCGGCAGAACGAGCGGGCGCCCTCGGAGCAGGCGGCGAAAGGCTACGTCCACCAGCGGCAGCCCTGGGTCCTGCCGCTCTATGTCGGCATCATCATCGCGGCGGCGGTGGGGCTCGGCCTCGTGCTGTGGTTGACGCGCTGAAGCCGGATCGGAGGCGGATGCAGCGCCTCATGATGCAGGACGGCACGGTACCGGCGTACGCGGTTTAAAGGTCGATTCACGTCGATGCGGTTAGCGTGGCCTTACTGCAGTCCTGCGTAACCGATCCCCATGCCCCCATCCGTCGATGCTCCGCCGGACCTGTCCGGGCTCCTCGAACTGTCACGCATCGAGAATCTCGACCTTAAGCCGGTGATCCTCCGGGTTCAGACGGACCTGTTCGTCCGGGCAGCAGCCCGCGACCGGACCGAGATCGAGATCTTCGAATCGCTCGCCTGCGGCCTGATCCCCACGGTGGATGGGGAGACGGCCCGGGTGGTCGCCAGCAAGCTGGCTCCCTGCCCCGAGACGCCGCCGGCGGTGCTGGAGGCGCTCGCCTTGCGCGGCGGCGGCGCCCGCGACGCGGTGGTGGAACTCGCCCCAACCCTGAATCACCGCCTGATCGAGGCGGCTCTGGCCGAAGGGTCCGATATCGCGGCCCGCATCGCCGCCCGCGCCGGGCTGAGCCGTGAGGCGGTGGACGAACTGTCCCGCGAGGGCCGCCCCGAGATCGACCGCGCCCTCGCCGCCAATCTCGGCCACACCCTGCGGGGTGCGGCGCTGGCCCGGCTCGTCGACCGCGGCCGCCGCGCCCCTGATCTCGCCCGGCTTCTCCTGGTCAGGCCCGATGTGTCGGCCGCCGACCTCGTGCCGCTCTACCTGCACGCCGACCCGATGCGCCGGACGGTGATCGGCCGGACCGTGGAGGCGACCGCCGCCCTACGCCCCTGCCCGCCGGCGCCCCGCGGCCTCGGCGAGACCCTGACCGGCCTGTCCGCCGCCCGCGACGTGCCGGCCTTCATGGCGGCGCTGGCCGACGGCCTCGGCCTGCCCCGGGATTTCCTCACCGTGGTCGCCGACGCGAGCGCCCGATACGATCTGCTGACCCTCGGGCTGCGGGCCGCCGGCCTGCACGAGGAGGAGGCAGTCTACATCTTCCTGACCCTCAACCAGGGTGTGGCGCGCTCGGCCGAACGCGTGGCCGACCTCGTGCGGCTGTTCCGCACCGTGAGCCGGCCCGCCTCCCGGGACCTGATCGCCGCGATCCTCGACCGGCCGCTCGCCGAGCGCGGGCGCAGCGACGGCCACCAGCCGCTGCACGGTCCGGAGGCGAAGCTGCGCCAGGGCGCCGAGCGCGTCGCCGGACAGCGGGTGCCACAACCGGTGCGAGCCCGCGCGGCGGGCGGCGGGGAGCCGGGCTGACCCGCCGGCGATCAGCGAGGATCGAACTGCGGATCGGCGCCCCGCCAAGCGGGCTGCCGATCGGTCTCCTGCAGGGTATCGTTCGAGGCCGGCGCCTCCGCGGCGCGGCGACTGAGTTCCGCCATCAGGCCGCGGGCCAGGACCGCGCGCACGGCCCGCTCGCGGGTCTCGGCCGGAACCACCTCGAGGGCCGCCTGAGGGCTCGGCACCGTCCCCGCGAGCCTGCGGGCCTCGGCAGCGGGATCCGCACCGGTGCGGATCAACGCGAAATAGGAGAGCACGCCGATCACCAGCGCGGCGCGCAGCAGGACGGTCATCAGACGGTTCCTCCGCTCGATGTCGAGCAAAAGCATTCGACCGATTTCGTGAACCGGGCCTCAACCGGACCGGGCTTTCCCGCACGATGGTGAATGAAACTTGTTCGCAGTCGGCTGGTTACCTCGCGGAAAGCATCCCGATCATTCGAAGAAGTCCCGCAACACTCGTTTAAGCCGGCTCTGCGACCGTCCGGAAGTCGTTCGAAGTCGAACCGGAGGCGCGATCGATGCGGGAACGCATCCGTCGCGGCGTGTGCCAGCCTTGCCCATCAAGAATGTCCTGACGTCCCTGATCGACGACCGGCTCGCGGGTCTCGTCCACGAATCCGTGGCCGACAATGCCGCTGCCCGGTCGCGCCACCAGCGTTTCCTGGTGTCGCGGCTGGCGACCGGCGCCGTGATGATGGTCGGGCTCCCGCCCTACCTGCTCTGGCGCGGGGTCCCGTCGGGCTTCGAGGTCCTGGCCATCGCCAGCCTGCTGCTGCCGGTTCTCGCCGCGGTTCTGCTGGCCCGCACTGGCTCCCTCTGGGTCGCCCACGCAGTCTCGTCGGCGGGCCTCACTGGCCTCGTCATCGCCCTGGCGAGCGTCACCGGTGGCGCCACCTCGCCCGCCGCCGTCTGGCTGGTGGCAATTCCTCTCGAAGCGCTGGTCTCCGGCTCGCTCCGGGCGACCATCGCAGCCTCCGTCATGGCGGTCCTGGGCGTGCTGGCCGTGGTCGCCCTCGGCGCCTGGGCCGGCGCCCTACCGGTCATGGACATATCGGCCGGGCTCGCCCTTCCGGCCTTCGCGATCACGGCGATCGGCCATGTCGCCGCCCAGGCGCTGGAGCACATGCGCAACGAGGGCATCTGGCGGGAACGGCTGCGCGACAACGAGGCCCGCGACCGGCTCCTGCTCTCGGCGATCGACGACCTCGTGACCTGGCACGATCGCAACGGCCGCGTGCTGGAGGCCTCCGTCTCCGCCGGTGCGGCTGCTCGGCAGCGAGCCGACGCGGCTCCGCGGCCACGGCCTCCTGGAGCGCGTCCACGTGGCCGACCGGCCGGCCTTCCTCAAGGCCGTGAGCGACGTCGCCGAGACCGGGCGGCCCGCGACCCTGCCGCTGCGCCTGCATGTCGAGCCCGAGGCCGGCCGGGCCGACGGTGCGAGCCTGATCCATGCCGAGATGCGCGCCCACCGGATCGAGCACGGGCCGCACGAGGCCGCCATGGCGGTGGTGGCGGTCACCCGCGACATGACCGAGCATCACCGGCACGCCGAGGAGCTGGAGCGCGCCCGCGCCGAGGCAGAGCGGGCCGACGCGATCAAGGGCCGGTTCCTGGCCAATGTCACCCACGAGCTGCGCACGCCGCTCAACGCGATCATCGGGTTCTCGGAGGTCCTGACGGGTGAAGGCGTCGCCAGCCTCGGCCGGGACCAGGCGCGGGAATATGCCGGCATCATCGGCGCCTCCGGCCATCACCTGCTCGGTGTCGTCAACACGCTGCTCGACATGAGCCGGATCCAGAGCGGCAACTTCGACTGCGCGCCCGAGACCTTCGACATCGCGGGCCTGCTTCAGGCCTGCTGCGACCTGATGCACCTGAAGGCCGAGGAGGCCGGCATCGTCCTCACCGCCGCCCCGTCGGGGCCGGTCGAGCTGACCGCCGATCCCGCCGCCTGCCGGCAGGTACTGATCAACCTCATCTCGAATGCCGTGAAGTTCACCCCGCGGGGGACGGGTCGACCTGTCCCTGCGCCGAGGCGCGGACAGCCTGGACATCGTCGTCGCCGATACCGGCGTCGGCATCGGCGCGGAGGATCTGCCCAAGCTCGGCACGCCGTTCTTCCAGGCCGGCGGCGGCGGCTACAAGCGCCCCCACGAGGGGACCGGCCTGGGGCTCTCGGTGGTTCAGGGCTTGGTCGGCCTGCATGGCGGCGCCATGCTGATCGAGAGCGCGCCGCAGGCCGGGACCGTCGTGACCGTGACCCTGCCCGTCGCCGGGCGGATCCCGGCGGGGGCCCAAGGCCCCGCCCCGATCCGGACGGCCGTGCGGAGCGCCCCGGTCCCCCGCCGGGTGGTGCGCCTGCCGCTCGGCCTGTTCGACGCCGAGCCGAGCGCCGCGAGCCAGGCCGACCGGGTCCTGCGCCGCACCGGCTGAGCCCCAGATCCCCCGGAAGGAGACATGATGTCAGGCTACCGCGAGATCACCGTACCGGGCGAAGTCGGCCGAGCGCGCCGACCCGCGCCGCGTCGCGCCGCCGCCCCGGGCGACTGGCGCGGCGTCCTCGTCGGTGCGCTGAAGGCGACGGGCGCCACCTGCCGGACCAGCCCGGGCACCGTCCTGGGCAGCCTCGTCGCCCTGGGCGCCGCGGGCTTCGTCTGCGTCAACGCCCTCAGCTATCAGGCCGGGCGCCACCCGGCGCCGATCCTGCCCAAGCTCGCCCAGAAGGCCCCCGCCCCCCGCGCGGCGACGGCGCCCGCTAAGGAGCCCGTGAAAGAGGCAGCCCGGGATCCTGTTCGCGTCATCGAGGCCGACCGCGCCGCCGCGCCGACGCCCGCCAAGCCGGCGGCCCAGGATGCGATCGGCGAGCTGATCCGGTCCGAGGAGACCACCGCCTCGGTCACCCCGAAGGCGTCCCCCGCCCGGGCGGCTGCCAAGCCCGCTCCGAAGGAGCCCGCGAAGGCGGCCAAGCCCGAAACCGACGGCGATCCGGTGCTGCAGGTGCAGAAGGCGCTGTCGAAGCTCGGCTACGCGGTGAAGCCCGACGGCGCGATGGGTCCGGGTACCCGCGCGGCGATCGAGAAGTTCGAGCGCAGCGCCAAGCTGCCGGTCACCGGCGAGGCGACGGGCCGGACCCTGCGCGCGCTGATCGCCCGGGCGGGCCACGGCTAGCGCCGGTCCCGACCGGGTTGGGAGGGGGCGACACTCGAGCCCGTGTCGTACAAGTCGCGGGCTCCTCGCCACCCAAGTCGGGCTTGCCCGACTTGTGCTCCTCGGTGCGGATCTCGGGCAAGCCAGAGATCCGTCGGGAGAGGGACTGGGTGAGGGATCAGGTCCGTCCAGACGAGGCTCGCCCGGACCCAGCGGCGATGGCACGCTCGATTGGGACGCGTCCTGTCCCTAACCCTCTCCTGCACGGGAGAGGGGGCATGGCGCGGCTGTCTCGACCGGAATCGCCGTCCTTCAAAACCATTGCAATGCGACCGGGAACGGCTCTGGCGCCGTTGGGGGGTGCGCGTCGCGTCCGGCGCGACACCCGCGCCGGACACGGCGCGGGTGCGGGCCATCGGGGCGCTCGGCGGCGCAGCCCTCAGTATTGCGTGCCGGTGAACCGGCAGATCGTCTTGCAGCGCGGGCCGCCATTGCCCTGCCACGACTTCGCGTGGCCGATCGATCCGGTCATGTCCTGCGTGGGATTACCGCCGGGCCGATGCACGACGATGTTGCAGCGATCGCTCGGCGTCCTCTGGTAGCGCGGGCAGGACGCCGAGTCGCGGTTGCCCAGCAGATCCATGAGCGTCTCCGAACGGGCGTGGGCCGAGGGCGCAACACCGCACAGGCCGGCGACGATCAGCGTCGCAAGCGAGGTCATTCTCCACATCGGAGTGCTCCTTAAATCAGCGTGATATGCGAATTCGGGCGCCCTTTGCTCAGTTAATCAGCAAACAATACTATAGATGTGCGATAAAACACATCAATCAATTCTTTTTTAATCCCGAAAAATACTGGATTTTTTGACGGAATATTCCGTGCACTGGACCGTTGCCTCTTCACGAGGCGAAGTCGTGCGCCCGAGGTTGCTCGCGCGGGCGCTTTCGCGCATGGCGGAAGCCGCGCCGCTCCGAACCCGCGGGGTTCACGGTCCGACCGCCGCGTCGGACTGCCCATTCCGCGGTGAGCCGAGGGCCACAGACGCATGCGCCTGCGCTCCGATTTCTGGGTTTCGGCCCATCTGCGGCGGCTGGATGTCGAGGGCATCCCGGCCGTCCTGCGCCGGCGCGGGTCCGCGGAAGCGGGCGCGATCTTCGTGAAGGTCGATCGCCTCGACGGCAGCGCCGACCTCTACGGGCCGGCGCCGCAGGCCCTGTTCGAGGCCGAGGAGAGCGGCGACCGCCGCTTCGCCGCCATCGTCACCGGCGGGAGCCCCTCGACGTCGAGGAGCGGCTGACCAAGGAGATCCGGTTCGATTCCGATCTCTGGATCATCGAGATCGACGACCGCCAGGGGCGGCATTTTTGGATTTGGCGGAGTGATACTGTCTCCGATCGAAGACTTCGCCACCGCCTTTGCGAGCGCAGCGAAGCAATCCAGCGGCGCCAAGCCGACCGATGTCGCGCTGCCCTGGGTCACTTCGCTCCGCTCGTGATGACGGAGCGAAGCGAAGGCAGCGACCGTCAGCCCTCGATGATGCGTTCGTCGAGCTTCCGGTCGACGGTCTCGACGGTGCGGTCGATCTCTGCGTTCGGATCGCCGAGCTGGTGCGAGATCAGCTTCACCAGCAGGTCGACGCGCTCGATGTAGGGCGCACCGTTCGCCACCGCGCGCGCCGCCGAGGACGGCTTGAGCAGGCTCTCGGCGGCCTTGGCGTATTTCTCGAACGGCACCTGGTCGGCCGGGTCGGCGCCGAGCTTCCGGGCGATCCCGTCGACGTGGTCGTAGATCGCCCGCGAGCGCGCCAGGTCGCCGTGGACGGCATCGTGGATCGATTGCGGCTGGCCCGGGGTGATGCAGCGGTAGTTACCGGTGAGCAGCATCGACCACTTGGCGAGCGGCACGAACAGCGAGTCGAACACCTTGAGCTTCACCGGGACGTCCTGCCCGTCGAGGCGCACGGCGTCGATGTCGGCCTCCAGCTCCCGGAGCAGCCGGTTGTGGGCCTCGTCGTCGAAGGTCGCGGCCTTGAAGTTCGTCGGAAGTCCGACATGGAGGACGTTCGCCTCCTCCTCCGGCGGCCGGAAGGCCTGCGGATCGGGGGAGCAGAGCGACACCAGCCCCGGCTCGAACCGGTCCCAGACGCCGGCATTGGTGTAGGCGTCCTCAAGGTCCATGGCGGCGAGCGCCGAGATCCGCTTGAGGTAGGGCAGCGGCGGCATGTTCATGATCGACAGGCACGGCAGCTTGGCCGCCGCGATCTTGATCATCAGCACGCGGATCGTGTGGTTGTTGTACTGAGGCTCCTGCATGGCGAGGCCAACGAGGTCGTAGCGCGACACGTCGACGTCTTCCGGCGGCATGGCGTCGACCTTGCCGGGTAGGTCGCGCGAGTGGATCGCCCGGTGCTCCTTCTCGTCGCGGAGCTTGATCCGGACCTCGGTCCCTTCGCGGTTGATCAGGTCGGCGGTCTTCCTGCGGCAGACCAGGGTCACGTTGTGACCGGCCATCAGGAGCTTGGTCCCCAGGAGCGAGCCGTAGGAAGCCCCCAGGATCAGGATGTTTCTAGCCACGTCGTTCCTCCCCAGCATTGAAGATTGCTGTTGTGTTGTCTGGCTGGTGGGAACGGCGCGTGCACGCCACAGCCCCCATCGCACCGCCGATGGATGGCAGCCGGGCGGGAGGAACGCAAGCCTTCTGGTATACCTAATCCCAAACCGCTTGTGACGTCCCCCAGGTGACAGGCGGGGCGAGATCCTATCCCCACAGCTCCGGCGTGGGCGGGTGCATCAGGCTGCCTTCGTAGCGGAGCGGCGGCTCGCGATCGCGGGCGAGCAGCAGCGGCCCGTCGAGATCGACGAAATCGGCCCCCTCGGCGAGGAGCGCCGCCGGCGCCATTCCGAGCGAGGTGCCGAGCATGCAGCCGACCATGATCGACAACCCCCGCGCCTTCGCCTCGCGGGCGAGGAGCACCGCCTCGGTCAGGCCGCCGGTCTTGTCGAGCTTGATGTTGATCGCGTCGTAGCGCCCGGCGAGCGCGTCGAGGCCGGCGCGGTCGTGCAGGCTCTCGTCGGCGCAGACCGGCACAGGATGCGCGATCTCGGCGAGCAGCGGATCGGCGTCGGCCGGCAGCGGCTGCTCGATCAGCGCTACGCCGGCCGTCAGGCAGGCCGCGAGGTTGGCCTCCACATTCGCCGGCCGCCACGCCTCGTTGGCATCGACGATCAGCCGGGACTCGGGCGCGGCGGCCCGGACGGCGGCGATGCGCTCCGGATCGCCGTCCCCGCCGAGCTTGACCTTGAGCAGCGGCCGGTGGGCCGCGTTGCGGGCGGCCTCGCCCATGCTTTCGGGGGTGCCGAGGCTCAGCGTGTAGGCAGTGATGACCGGACGCGGCGCCGGCAGCCCGGCGATGGCCCAGGCGGGGTGGCCCTGGAGCTTCGCGTCAAGGTCGAACAGCGCGCAGTCGAGGGCGTTGCGTGCCGCGCCCGCATTCATGCGCTCCATCAGGTCCGCGCGGCCGATTCCGGCGGCGATCGCCTCCGCCTGCTCCGCGATCAGCGCGCCGACGCTCTCGACGCTCTCGCCGTAGCGTGGATAGGGCACGCACTCGCCCCGCCCGACGCCGTTCTCGTCCGTGATGGTCGCCACCACGACGGCGATCTCGGTGCGGCTGCCACGGGAGATCGTGAAGGCACCGGCGATGGGGAAGCGCTCGACGGCGAGGGTCAGGCGGCGCGCCATGTCAGATCTCCGGAAAGTCGGCGACGATCCGGTCGACCAGCCCGTCGACGCCGAAGCGCACCGGGTCGGTGGCGGGCAGGTCGTGCTCGGCCGCCAACGTCTCGAGAAGCGCCCGGGCCTCGCCCTCCGCGAGGGCCTGGGTGTTGACCGCGATGCCCACCGGCTTGATCCCCGGGTTGGTCAGGCTGCCGAGCTGCACGGTGAGGTCGATGACCTGCCGGATCGTCGGCAGCGGATGCTTCACGCCGCGCATCGTGGTGCGGGTCGGCTCGTGGCAGACCACGAAGGCGTCGGCCTGGGCGCCGTGCAGCAGGCCGAGGCTCACGCCGGCGAAGGACGGGTGATAGAGCGAGCCCTGACCCTCGATCAGGTCCCAGTGGTTGGAGGCGGCGTCCGGCGAGATCGTCTCGACGGCGCCGGAGATGAAGTCGGCCACCACGGCGTCGATCGCGACGCCCCGGCCGGAGATGAACACGCCGGTCTGGCCGGTGGCGCAGAAATCCGCGTCGAGGCCGCGCTCGCGCATGCCGCGCTCCAGGGCGAGCACGGTGTACTTCTTGCCGACGGAGCAGTCCGTGCCCACGGTCAGCAGCCGCCGGCCCGACCGCTTGGTGCCCTTGCCGGTGGGAAAGCGCTCGTCGGTGTGGCGCACGTCGTGGAGCTGGCGGTTGCGCCGCGCGGCGGCCTCCGCGATGGCCGGGACCGTGCCGAGCTTGACGTGCAGGCCGCTGGCCACGTCGAGCCCGGCCTCGATCGCCGCGACGATCTCCTTCACCCAATGGTCCGGCAGCACGCCGCCGGCGTTGACGACGCCGATCACCAGGGTCCGGCAACCCTTCGCCAGGGCCTCCGGCAGGGTCATGTCGGGGATGCCGAGATCGGCGGCGCAGCCGGGCAGGCGCATCTGGCCGACGCACCATTCGGGGCGCCAGTCCTTGATCCCGTAGGCGGTCTTGGCCGCCAGCGTGTCGGGCACGTCGCCCAGGAACATCAGGTAAGGCGTGGCGATCTGCATCGGTCGAGCAACCTTCTCCGGGAGGCCGGCGGATCGTCTATGCGGGATCGCGGGCGGCGTGCGCAATGCACGAGGCCGGCCACAGCCTCCGTGACATGCATACCGGCAACGACGAACGGCACGCCGTCATCGCGGGCGCAGCGAAGCGACCCGGGGATCCGCCCGGGCCGGAGATCGCGCGCGGCCCTGGATGGCTTCGCTCCGCTCGCAAAGACGCTTCGCTGCCTCACCCCGGCGGCGCGTGACGTCCCCGCTCAGGCGGCGCGTCGTCGCGCAACCCCGGCCTCGTCGGCCACCGCGTCCACCGGCGACGACACGCCGGTCGCCCGGACCATCCCCTCGGCGCCCGCCAGCGCGCCCGAGCGCAGCTCGAGACCGAGGAATCGGTCGCGCTCGAACGGTCCCGGCAGAGTCAGGCCCTCCGCGAGCGCCCGGTCGAAGCCGAAGCGGGCATAGTAGGGCGCGTCGCCGACCAGCAGCACGGCGCCGTGGCCGAGGGGATTCCGCCCGGCCGAGGGCCGCCTGCATCATCACCGAACCGAGGCCCTGGCCCTGGATCGCCGGATCGACCGCGAGCGGACCCAGCAGCAGCGCCGGGCGGGCGAGACCGGCCTCGACGTGCCACAGCCGCAGGGTGCCGACGAGGCGCCCCGCCCGGGTCGCCGCGAAGGCGAGGCCGCGGGCCGGCAGACGGCCCTCACGCAGGCGCTCCGAGGTCTTGGCGCGTCGATTGCCGGGAAAGCACGCGTCGAGCAGGCGCTCGCGCGCCGGGACGTCGTGGCAATGCTCCGCGCGGATCTCGATCATGGCTGTGCCCTCCCCGGGCCGGCAAGCGGGAGAAGCGGTGGATTCCGACGGACGGCCGAACGCGATCCGTCGATGCGGCAGCGGAAGATGGCTCCCGGCAGCCGAGGGCCGCCGGGAAGTCCTAAGAATCAGATGACGATCTGCTGAAGGGGCGGGAAGCCGTTGAAGGCCACCGCCGCGTAGGTGGTGGTGTAGGCGCCCGCGCCCTCGATCAGCACCTTGTCGCCGATCGAGAGCGAGATCGGCAGAGGGTAGAGCTGCCGCTCGTAGAGCACGTCCACCGAGTCGCAGGTCGGGCCGGCGATGACGCAAGGCTCGGTCGCGTCCCCGTCCCGCGCGGTGCGGATCGGGTAGCGGATCGCCTCGTCCATGGTCTCGGCCAGGCCGCCGAACTTGCCGATGTCGAGGTAGACCCATCGGACCTCGTCGGCCTCGGCGGACTTCTTCGACACCAGCACCACCTCGGCCTCGATCAGGCCGGCATTGCCGACCATGCCGCGGCCCGGCTCGATGATCGTCTCGGGGATCTGGTTGCCGAAATGCTTGGTCAGGCCCCGGAAGATCGCCTCGCCGTAGCTCTCCACGCCCGGCACCGCCTTGAGGTACTGGGTCGGGAAGCCGCCGCCGAGGTTGACCATCGACAGGCCGATGCCGCGCTCCGCGCACTCGCGGAAGATCGCCGCCGCGGAGCCGAGCGCCCCGTCCCAGGCCTCGGTGTTGCCCTGCTGCGAGCCGACATGGAACGAGATGCCGTAAGCCTCCAGCCCCTGGCGATGGACGTGCTCCAGCACGTCCGCGGCCATCTCGGGCACGCAGCCGAACTTGCGGGACAGCGGCCAGTCGGCGCCGGCCCCGTCGCACAGGATGCGGCAGAACACCCGCACCTCGCCCGACGGCACGCCCGTCGCGTCGGCGGCCCGGGCGATCTTCTCGACCTCGGCCTGGCAATCGACCGCGAACAGACGGATGCCGAGCTTCAGGGCGCGGCCGATGCAGCGCTCCTTCTTGATGGTGTTGCCATAGGAGATCCGGTCAGCTGTGGCGCCGGCGGCCAGCACCATCTCCATCTCGGCAACCGAGGCGGTGTCGAAGCAGGAGCCCATCTCGGCGAGGAGCCGCAGCACCTCGGGGGCCGGGTTCGCCTTCACGGCGTAGAACACGCGGGTGTCCGGCAGGGAGCGCGCGAAGGCGGTGTAGTTGTCGCGCACGACGTCGAGGTCGAGGACCATCACGGGGCCCTCGTCCTGACCGAGGTCGCGGCGAACGCGCAGGTAGTCACGGATGCGGTCGGTCATGGTCGTCTCCCGGCACGGGTTCGCGTGCGCCCTGCGCGGGGCGCGCTGTCGAAGGTGACGGCCAGGACTGGCCGCCGGCGTCAGGGGGCGATGCGTCGCGCCGACCCACGCGCTTTGGAGACGCATGCATCAGAGCGGGCGCAGAGCACCCGGAAGCTGCCGTGGATTGGAAGGGAGGACCCCCACCGCACGCCGGGCAAAGAGAAACAAGCCTCTTCGGTGCCGGCCTGTGGAGGGCCGACGAGACCAAAAAGCCCGTTCGTCGTTGCTTTAAGCTGCGTCCCCCGTGGAGAGCGGGGTTCGCCGGTTTCGCCTCCGGCTGCCGGTTGTTGTCGGGGTCCGGTGTTGCCACCTGGATGCCGGCCGTAGGGATCCACCCTTGCGACCATCGATCCTTTAAGACCCCTGGCGGCTGTCCGGCAGTTGACCGGATGCCCACCAACCGACACGCGGCCACAGGCACGTGCGAAATTGGGCAGTGGCGATATACGGATACGGACCCGGCGCGACAAGGGGAATCGCCCCCGGAACGCACCCTTTTTCCCCCGAATTCCACACCGCGCTGGCGCCGTTGCAAAAACGACGCATTCCAGGCGCGCCAGCTTTGTCCTGCGGGCTTCCCAAGCGTTGCGGAAGCAGGCATCTGACCGGTGGGCGACGCACTCAGGCGAGCGAACGATGGCCGGGCCGACCAGATCCACCGCGACGGCGCGGGCGTGAGCGCCCCTCTGCGCAACCCGATCGGCGATGGGCTCCCCGAGCCGACGATCCGCACCGCCACGCTCGCCGATCTCGACGCCCTGGTCGCCCTGGAGCACGCCGCCTTCGCCACCGACCGGGCCGAGCGCCGGGCGATCCGCCACGCCATTCTGTCGCCCACCATGGACGTGCTGGCTGCGCTGATCGAGGCGCTCGACGACGAGCCGGGTCCGCTGCTCGTCGGTGCGGCGGTGCTGGAGCGGCGGCGCGGCAGCCGGATCGCCCGGCTCGCCTCGATCGCGGTGGCGCCGAATCGCGGCGGCCTCGGGCTCGGCGGCAAGCTTCTCGACGCCGCCGAGGCGCAAGCCCGCACCCACGGCTGCGACCGCCTTCGGCTGGAGGTGCGAGCCGACAACGGCGCCGGCATCCGCCTCTATCAGCGCCGGGGCTACAGCCGCTTCGCCGTGCGGGCCGACTATTACGAGGACGGGATGGAGGCGTGGCGCTACGAGCGAAGGCTGTAGCGCGCGCGGGATGCCACCCGTGTGCTCCGGCGGGCAGCCCTGGGGCGAGGCTCTATCGTGCCAGCCGGGGTCCTGCCGAACGCATCCGGTGTCGCCGCCCCCTCCGTCATCGCTCCGCTCGCAGCGACGGGCTTGCCGACCGGACGACCGGATCCAGGCTCGGACCAGCCCGCATTGCACCGTTCAGCGGTCGTGAGCCGGATGTGCCACGCCGCCGCGCACAATACCGCGTCGAATTCATCATCCCATTACTCAGTACATAATTTATTCTTCAAAAATTATAAAATATAAATTCCGACGTATCGCAGGAAAATGTGTATTACTCTGAATAATAATTCGAATAATTGCCATTCATTGCCTGGAAAAAACTTATGCCATAAAAGAAAATATCGAAAGTCTGGACATTCATCCCATGATTCGCTGGCTGGGACGCTTCTCGATCCGGACGTTGCTGTGCCTGGTGATCGTGATCATGGCCTGCATGGCGCTCGGCGATGCGGTCCGGACACTGTTCGACGCGCGGGCGCGGGCGTCGGGTGCAGCGCGAGCCGTCACCCTGACGCAGGCGAGCCAGGGTCTCCTCAGGGCGATCCTGCCGCTGCGGATCGAGCGCGGATCGACGCTCGCCCTCGGGGGCGCAGCGCCGGCGGATGCAAAATCCCTATCGACCATCGCGGCGAGCCGGGAGGCGACGATCGAGAATTACCGGCGCGCGCAGGTCAGCCTGAACGCTCTGGCCGAGCCGGTGATAGGGGCGACGCTCGGCCGCCTCAGGGAAGCCCAGGACGCGATGGCGGCCCTCCGCCCCCGCGTCGACGAGGCTCTCAGGCAGCCGAAGGCTGAGCGTGACCCGGCGCTTCCGCCCGCCGCGATGTCCGCCTTCCAGGGTCTGGTGGATGCGCTGACGGCCACGCTGAAGACGGTCGACGCGGCCATTCCCCGGTCCGATCCCGTCCTGCAGCGCTATCTCGCCCTCAAGCAGGCGGCCTGGGAGACGCGCGTCGCCAGCGGCAACGTCGCGGTGCGGGTGCAGGCGTCCCTGGTTGCCGGGACATCGTGGTCACTGCCCGAGACGGTCGCTGCGGCGGAAGAGCGGGCCGAGTTGATGATCGCCTGGCGGCGCACGACCGAGGCCGCGACCGACGTCTCGGAGACGGTGCGGGCCGCGTTCGAGAGGGCGAAGGCCAGCAATTTTGAGGGCGATTCGAAGGCCGTCGCGCAGTCGGTCTTCGTCGCGCTCAGCACGTATACGGCCCCGAACCATTCGTTCGACGAGCTGCGGCAACGCAACACCGAGAACCAGCGCTTCCTCGTCGCCCTGAGCGATGCGGCCCTCGACGCGATGGTGGCGCGCGCCGAGACCCTCGCCGACGCGGCGCGGAGCGACGTCGAACGCAGCGTCGCGGCGTTGCTGGCGGTGATCCTGCTGGTGTCCCTCGGTCTGTGGACCCTGTTCGGCGGCGTGCTGCACCCGCTCCGGGCGCTGACGGCGGCGATGCAGGCGCTGGCGGAGGGGAGGCCTTCGTGACGGTTCCCGCGCGCACCTACCGCAACGAGATCGGCGCGATGGCGCGGGCCGTCCAGGTGTTCAAGGACAACCTCATCCGCAGCCGCCGGATCGAAGCCGAAGCCGCCGAGGGCCGGAGGGCGG
The DNA here is from genome assembly GCA_050632685.1 of Methylobacterium phyllosphaerae. Classification (GTDB taxonomy): domain Bacteria; phylum Pseudomonadota; class Alphaproteobacteria; order Rhizobiales; family Beijerinckiaceae; genus Methylobacterium; species Methylobacterium phyllosphaerae_A. Next base: position 1,236,410 of record JBOEFT010000001.1, on the reverse strand, counting down.
CCGAGGAGCAGCGCAGGGCCGGCTTGCGGGAGATGGCCGAGCGTTTCGAGCGCACGGTCGGCGGCTTCATCGGTCAGGTCACCGATTCGGCCACCGCCCTGCAGGGCACGGCCCAGACCATGACGGCGACCGCGACCCAGACGGCCGACCAGTCCAGCGCGGTGGCGGCCGCCGCCGAGCAGGCCGCCGCCAACGTCAACACCGTCGCGGCCGCGGCCGAGGAACTCGGCACCTCCGTGGAGGAGATCGGCAGGCAGGTCGAGGGATCCACCAGGCTCGCCCAGGGGGCGGTCTCGGAGGCGGGGCAGACGGGCGCCCTGGTCCGGGAGCTGAGCGGCGCGGTGGCGCGGATCGGCGACGTGATCGGGCTGATCACCGCGATCGCCGGCCAGACCAACCTGCTGGCGCTCAACGCCACGATCGAGGCGGCCCGCGCCGGCGAGGCGGGCCGGGGCTTCGCGGTCGTCGCCACCGAGGTGAAGGACCTCGCCGCGCAGACCGCGAAGGCCACCGAAGAGATCGCCGGCCAGATCGCCGACATCCAGGGGGTGACCGGCGAGGCCGTTTCGGCGATCGGCACGATCACGGAGCGGATCCGAGAGATCAGCGGGGTGGCGACCTCGATCGCCGCGGCGGTCGAGGAGCAGGGATCGGCCACCCGGGAAATCGTCCGCAACATCGGGCAGGCGGCCGTCGGCACCGGCGCGGTGACCAGCACCATTCTCGGGGTGGCCGGGGCCGCCGGGGAGACGGGCCGGGCGGCTGACGCGGTGCTCGCGGCGGCGTCCGCGCTGTCGCGCCAGTCCGAGCATCTCACGGCCGAAGTCACGCGCTTCCTCGACACCGTCCGCGCCGCCTGACCGGAGGGCTTGGGGCCTCGGGCGCCTCCCCGCCCCGATCTTGCCCGGTTAGGGAGTCTTACGGCTCCTGCGCTACAGCGCGTGGAACGGGCGGGCCGTTTCCGCCGCTCATGAGACGCCGTCCATGGCCGTGATCGCCGCCTTCGTCATCAATGCGGGGCTCAACTTCGCCCTCGGGCTGCTGATCGCGAAGCTCCTGGGACCCGCCGATTTCGGCCGGTTCGCCCTGGCGACCACGGGGGCGATCGTCCTCAACACGGTGCTGTTCGAGTGGCTGCGCCTGTCGGCGACACGGTTCTACTCGGGCCGCGTGCGCGTCGACGAGCCGTGGATCCGCCACGGGCTCGACCGGGCGTATCTGCGCATCGGCCTGGTGCTCCTGGCCGCCGCCGCCCTGTGCGGCGCCTTCGGCTTCGCCGGCGGGGCGGACGGGCGCGAGGCAGTGTTGTGCGGAACCGGCCTCGCGGCCCTGGGCATCGGCGTGTTCGACTACCACGCGGCCCTCGCCCGGGCGCGGTTCGACGGAAAGCTCTATCTCGGCCTCGTGGCGGTGAAGAACGTCCTGTCCTTCGCCCTGATGGCGGCGGCGGCGTGGTGGCTACCCCAGCCGGCCTGGGTGCTGGCGGCGGCCGGGCTCAGCCAGCTCCTCGCGGTGCTGCTGCTGCGCCACCCCCTGCGCGACCCGCGCACGCCCTTCGAGCGGCCGCGCCTGTCGGCGACCTGGCGGGTCTTTGCGCGCTACGGCCTGCCGCTGATCGCCGCCAACACCGCCTACCAGTGCCTCGCCTTCGTCAATCGGGGCGCCATCGCGGGCCATGCCGGCTTCGCCGAGGCCGGCTACTTCGCCCTGGCCGCCGACGTCACCTCGCGCGCGCTGATGACGCTGGGCACCGCCCTGGACCTGCTGCTGTTCCAGCTCGCCGTGCAGGCCGAGGAGCAGAGCGGCCGCGCCGCCGCCGAGGCACAGGTCGCCGCCAATGCCGGCACCGTGTTCGCCCTGCTGGCACCCTGTGCGGTCGGCTTCTGGGCGGTGCTGCCGGCGCTCCAGGGTCTGGTGGTGCCCGACCCCTATCGCGGGCCGTTCGAGACCTACAGCACCGTGCTGATGCCGGGCCTGTTCTGCCTGTCCATGATGTTCTACGCCCTCAATCCGGTCTTCCAGATCCGCCGCCGGACCCTGCCGGTGGTCGCCGCCGCCCTGGTGGGCCTCGCGGTGAACGGCGCCGGCCTGCTGGTCCTGCCGGATCGGATGGGCGGCCTCGGCGTGGCGCTGGCGCAGAGTGCGGGTCTTGCCGCCGCCGGAGCGTGGCTCGGCTGGCGCGCCCTCACCGGCCCGGCGCGCATCGCGCTGCCCTGGGGTGAGATCGGCGTCGCGGCCCTCGCCTGCGCGGCGATGGGTCTGGCCCTCGCGCCTTTCCGGCACCTGCCGCCCGCCGCCGCCCTGGCAATCCTGGTTCCGGCCGGGATGGCGCTCTACGGGGCGCTGGTCTGGATCTTCGACATCGCCGGCCTGCGCCGTGAGGTCCTGGCCCGCCTGCGTCCAGCCCGGACGGCCGCGGCGGAATAGGGCTCACGGCAGGGTCGCTTTCCCGGCGAAATCCGGCCGTTGAAACCCCGCGACGCCACCTCCGCTTGAAACCGTCGGCGGTTCCGGCGAAACCGGCCCTGGAACAGGTCCAAAGAACCGGGACGGAAACGATGGGCGCCTACGAGCCCGCCACCGAGGCGGAGGCCGGGGAGATCGTGCGGGCCGCCGCCGGACGCGGCGAGCGGCTGCGGCTTTCCGGCGGCGGCACCGCCGCGGGCCTCGGCCGGCCCGCGCAGGACAGCGCGACGCTCTCCGCGCAGGCGCTGACCGGCGTCACGCTCTATGAGCCCGCCGAGATGGTGGTGGCGGCCCGGGCCGGCACCCCGCTCGCCGAGGTCGAGGCGCTCCTCGCGACCCGGGGCCAGATGCTGCCCTTCGAGCCGATGGACCTGCGCGGCCTCTATGGCAGCACCGGCGAACCGACCCTCGGGGCCGTCGCGGCGATCAACAATGCCGGCCCGCGGCGGATCAATGCCGGGGCGGCCCGGGACAGCCTGATCGGCGTCCGCTTCGTCAACGGGCGGGGCGAGGCGATCAAGTCGGGCGGCCGGGTGATGAAGAACGTCACCGGGCTCGATCTCGTGAAGCTGATGGCCGGCGCCCACGGCACGCTGGGCCTGCTCACCGAGGTCACCTTCAAGGTTCTGCCCGCCTGCGAGCGCGTGGCGACCCTGGTCTTCTCCGGGCTGGACGATGCCCGGGCGGTGACGGCCCTATCGGAGGCCCTGGGCTCGCCCTTCGAACTCACGGGGGCGGCGCATCTGCCGGCGGGGATCGGCGCCCCCGAGGCGCGGACCCTGATGCGCCTCGAAGGCTTCTCGGATTCCATCGACTACCGCACCGGCGAGCTGCGCCGCCTGCTGAAGCGCTACGGCCAGCCCGCGATCGTGGACGGCGAGGCCGGCACCGCCCTCTGGCGGTCCGTGCGCGACGCCGTACCCCTGGCCGAGCCCCGGGAGGCCGCCCTCTGGCGGATCTCCACGGCGCCGACCCACGGGCCGGCCCTGGCCGCGGCCATCGCGGCCGAGCGTGACGCGCGCTGGTTCTTCGACTGGGGCGGCGGCCTGATCTGGCTCGCCACCGGCTCGGAGGGCGATGCCGGCGCCGCGACGGTGCGCCGGGTCGTGCAGGCCCAGGGCGGCCACGCCACGCTGGTGCGCGCCCCCGACGCCGTGCGCGCCGCCGTGCCGGTGTTCCAGCCGCTGGCCGAGCCGCTGATGCGGCTCACCGCGGGCATCAAGACGGCGCACGACCCCGCCGGGCTTCTAAATCCGGGCCGGATGTACGCGGGGCTTTGAGTTCCCCGCCCCCTTGCGGGGCGGGGTCAGGGGTGGAGTTGGTTCAGGATCGCGCGCCGCGATGCCGCCTGCACCGTCCCCGCCGGGGATCCCGGATCCTCGAACGTCTCCCCGCGAGGGGCGAGGAGAGCAGGCAGGAAGAGACCGTGCAGACCAACTTCGCCCCCGCCCAGCTCGCCGATCCCGCCATGGCGGCCTCGGAAAAAATCCTGCGGACCTGCGTGCATTGCGGCTTCTGCACGGCGACCTGCCCGACCTACCTGCTGCTCGGCGACGAACTCGATTCCCCGCGCGGCCGGATCTACCTCATCAAGGACATGCTGGAAGGCGGCAAGCCGGCCTCGCAGGAGGTGGTCAAGCACGTCGACCGCTGCCTCTCCTGCCTGTCCTGCATGACCACCTGCCCGTCCGGGGTGCACTACATGCACCTCGTCGACCACGCCCGGGCGCATATCGAGAAGACCTACGCGCGGCCGGCCGGAGACCGGTTCCTGCGCGCGGTGCTCGCCCAGGTCCTGCCCTACCCGAACCGCTTCCGCCTCGCCCTGGCGGCGGCGAAGCTCGGCGCCCCGTTCCGGAGCCTGGTGGCCCGGCTTCCGCGGATCGGGAACCGCCTCGCCGCGATGCTCGACCTCGCCCCGGCCGGGATGCCGCCCCGGGAGCCGACGAACCGGCCCGGCCGGTTCCCGCCGCAGGCGATGCAGGCCACCCGGCGCGTCGCCCTGCTGCGCGGCTGTGCCCAGAGCGTCCTGCGGCCTGACTTCAACGCGGCGGCGATCCGGCTGCTTAACCGGCACGGCATCGAGGTGGTCCATGCCAACGAGGGCTGCTGCGGGGCGCTGACCCACCACATGGGCAAGGAGCATTCGGCCCACGCTCATGCCAAGCAGACGATCGACGCCTGGGACGCCGAGATCGCCAAGGGCCTCGATGCGATCCTGGTGACGGCGTCGGGCTGCGGCACGACCATCAAGGATTACGGCTTCATGTTCCGCGACGACCCGGCCTATGCCGAGAAGGCGCAGCGGGTCTCGAGCCTTGCGAAGGACATCACCGAGTATGTGGCCCTGCTGGACCTCGCGCCGGTCGCCGAGAACGACCTCGTGGTGGCCTACCACTCGGCCTGCTCGATGCAGCACGGCCAGGGCATCCGTCTGGAGCCCAAGACCCTGCTCAAGCGCGCCGGCTTCACCGTCAAGGACGTGCCCGAGGGCCACATCTGCTGCGGCTCGGCGGGGACCTACAACATCCTTCAGCCGGAGCTGGCCCTGAAGCTGCGCGCCCGCAAGGTCGCCAACATCGAGCGCGTGCGGCCCGACGTCATCGCCACGGGCAACATCGGCTGCGCCACGCGAGATCGGGAAAGGAACGGGCATCCCGATCGTCCATACGGTCGAGTTGCTCGACTGGGCGACAGGCGGCCCGAAGCCGGCGGCGCTCGAAGGCGTGGGTCCGCGGCTCGAAGCCGCGGAATAGGGTTCTCTCGACCGGGCCGCGGACCCGTCATCGCGTCCCGCACGGAAGGGCTTCAGGCCGCGTCGAGGAACGGCGGTTCCGCCATCGCACCCCGTGACAACCCCGTGACATCTCTTCACGCTTGACCCTTGCCAAATCCGCGCGGCGGTCTGTAATGATGTCGACCCCTCTCCGGTCCCGCCGGTCGCCGCAACGGCCCGCGGACGTGGCCGAATTCCTAGCGAAAACGGTCGCGGTGTCGCGGCGGGCCGTTTCGGTCCGCCTGGCGGCGACGGGTGTCGCCCGTGATCGGGCAGGTGTCGCACGACGCGGCGGAGCTTCTCCGCCGCACCCCAGAATTCACGGCCGGTTCCCTGCCGGCCGAGATTGTTTCGCGAGGTCGGGACCACGATGGACGGACGCACGGCCCAGCAGAGCGCTGCGCGTGCCCCGGAGGCGCAGGAGGTGCGTCACGCCGGTCCGTCCCTCCTCCCGGCCAGATTCAACCCCAGGCGCCCCCGGCGCCGAACGGCGGTTGACGGCAATTTCCCCTCGAACCCATCCGCCTCGGCGACGAGGCCGGCTCCCCGCCCGACAGGTTTGACGTCGGGCGAGGCGCCGCCGGGACCACGGGCACGGAGAACGACGTCGGCCGCCATGCCGAGAGTCCGACATGGCCAACAAAATGCTGATCGACGCGATGCACCCGGAGGAGACCCGGGTCGTCACGGTCCAGGGGTCTAGGGTCGAGGAGTTCGACTTCGAGGCCGCCAACCGGCGCCAGCTGCGCGGCAATATCTATCTCGCCAAGGTCACCCGGGTGGAGCCGTCGCTCCAGGCGGCCTTCGTCGAGTATGGCGGCAACCGCCACGGCTTCCTGGCCTTCAACGAGATCCACCCCGACTACTACCAGATCCCCCTGGCCGACCGGCAGGCGCTCCTCGAGGAGGAGGCCCGCGACGCCGAGGAGCACCGCGAGCGCGAGGAGCGCCGTCGCCGCTCGCCCCGCCGCTCCCGCGGCCGCCGGGCTGAGGCCCGCACCCGCGGCACCGACGAGACGGTGAGCGTCGAGGACGCGCACGAGGCCGCCCTGGCGGGCGATCGGTCCGAGATCCCCGCCGAATCCGGGATCGCCCCTGCCGGCATGCCCGACGCCCTGGCCGACAACGCCGAGGCCGTGGAGGAGGCCCTCGCCTCCGAGACCGAGGCCGGTGACATCGCCGCTGCGCAGACCGAGCTGGTGCCGGCCGCCGATGCCGCCGAGGAGGCCGGCAGCCTTCCCTCGGCCGAGGCGCGGCCCGAGCCCGAGCCCGCCACCGAGCCCGAGGTTCGGATCGCCGTGGCGGAGGCTCTGACCGTCGCCGAAGCGCCGGCGGAGAGCGTGGCCGACACCGAGGACGACGCCGAGCCGGCGGTCGACGACGACGATGCCGACGAGGATGCGGAAGACGAGGAATCCGACGACGAGGAGGATGAGGACGAGTCGGAGGACGACGAGGACGAGTCCGACGAGGATGACGATTCCGACGAGGATTCCGACGATCCCGACGCCGAGCCTCGGATCGCCCAGGTCGGCGGCAACGGCGACGCGCTTGCCGAGATCCCGGAGCGCCCTCGTCACTACCGCCGCCAGTACAAGATCCAGGAGGTGATCAAGCGCCGCCAGATCATCCTGGTGCAGGTGGTCAAGGAGGAGCGCGGCACGAAGGGCGCGGCGCTGACCACCTACCTGTCGCTCGCCGGCCGCTACTCGGTGCTGATGCCCAACACCGGCCGCGGCGGCGGCATCTCCCGGAAGATCACCTCGGCGGCCGACCGCAAGCGCCTCAAGGAGGTCGTTCAGGACCTGGAGGTGCCCGAGGGGATGGGCGTGATCCTGCGCACCGCCGGCGCGTCGCGCTCCAAGCCGGAGATCGCCCGCGACTTCGAGTACCTGATGCGCCTGTGGGAGTCGGTCCGCGAGCTGACCCTGACCTCGATGGCGCCCGCGCTGGTCTACGAGGAGGGATCGCTGATCAAGCGGGCGATCCGCGACCTCTACAACAAGGATCTGGACGAGGTTCTGGTCGCCGGCGATGACGCCTACCGCGAGGCCAAGGACTTCATGCGGATGCTGATGCCCGGCCAGTCCAAGGTCGTGAAGCCGTACCGCGACCCGACGCCGATCTTCGCCCGCTTCGGGGTCGAGCAGCAGCTCGATGCGATGTTCTCCAGCCACGTCTCCCTAAAGTCCGGCGGCTACCTCGTGATCAACCCGACCGAGGCCCTGGTCTCGATCGACGTGAACTCAGGGAGAGCCACCCGCGAGCACGACATCGAGGACACCGCCCTCAAGACGAACCTGGAGGCGGCCGAGGAAGTCGCCCGCCAGCTGCGCCTGCGCGACCTCGCCGGCCTGATCGTCATCGACTTCATCGACATGGAGGAGAAGCGCAACAACCGCGCCGTCGAGAAGAAGCTCAACGAGTGCCTGAAGAACGACCGCGCCCGCATCCAGGTGGGCCGGATCTCGCCCTTCGGGCTGATGGAGATGAGCCGCCAGCGCATCCGCACGGGCGTGCTCGAATCCTCCTCGATCCCCTGTGCCCATTGCGGCGGCTCGGGCTTCGTGCGCGCCACCGCGTCGGTGGCCCTGCACATCCTGCGCTCCATCGAGGAGGCGCTGCTCAAGTCGGCTTCCCACAACCTCGTCCTGCGCACCCGCACCGAGGTCGCCCTCTACATCCTCAACCAGAAGCGCGGGCACCTGCGCGAGCTGGAGGTGCGGTTCGGGGTGACCATCACGATCGCGGCCGACGAGCGGCTGGCCGCCACCGCTGCGTTCCAGCTCGACCGCGGCGAGCCGGCCCAGCGCGCCGAGGGTCCGGTGACGGGCGTGCGCGCCCAGGCGATCTCGCCCACCACGGAGTTCGAGGACGAGGACGAGGAAGCCGACGAGGCCGAGGCCGAGGCCGAGGCGGAGGCGGATGCCGAGGGTGAGGCAGAGGAGGGCCGCGCCGAGACCCGCGAGGACGGAGCACGCGACGAGGGCGATGGCCGGCGGCGGCGGCGGCGCCGCCGGCGGCGCGGGGGTCGCCAGGAGGGCCGTACCGACGAGGAGCGCGGCGAGGACGAGCCCCAGGACGGCGCACGTTCCGAGGAGGATGCCCGGGACGAGGCGTGGGACGGCGAGGAGCCGGCCGGGGCCGAAGCCCCGGTGGAGGCCGTCGCGGCGGAGTCCGGCGAGGCCGACGCGACCGTAGTGGGAGCCGATGAGGCGTCCCATGCGGAGGACGAGGGCGGACGCCGCCGTCGCCGCGGACGCCGGGGCGGGCGCGGGCGCAGCGAGGGCCGCAGCCGCGACTCCGCCGACAGGGACGACGCGCCGGAAGCGGCGGGCGACGTGGTGGCGCTGTCGGCCGAGGAGCCGGTGAGCGCGCAGGCGATCGCCGAGGCGGTGGAGGCGGCCCCGGCAACGGGCGGCGCCGAGACGGCGGTGGACCTGCCGGTAGCCCCGGCCGAGACTGCCGCGCCGGTCGAGGAGCGCGCAGCCGCGCCGGATATGACCGCATCGCCGGAGGAGGCACCCGCCCCCGCCGAGCCGAAACCCGAGCCCGTGGCGGTCGTGCTCACGCCGCCTGCCGATCCGGATCGGCCCAAGCGCGCCGGCTGGTGGTCCCGCACCAAGGCGGCTCTCACCGGCGAATGAAGCATTGCGCCCCCTGATAGAACTCTATCAGGGGGCGCAACTCTCACCGAAGACGCCCTGCGCCGCGGCGATGCGGTGTAACGCTTGCGAAGAGACTACAGTATCCTTCACCATTGGTTGAAGATTGTGTGTGAACCTGCCCTCCGATTAGAATGTCGGAGAGGCCCGCATGTTCAGTTTGCGCCGGCAGCGTCAGATTCCTGTCGCGCCAGCAACCCCCGTGACGACGACGGCCCCAGTCGACGCGTCAGTGGGCGCGCCGGCCGACACGACCGGGCATTCCGCACCTGAGGCGGTCTTCGATCGCGAGTGGCTGTCCCTTCTGGCGCGCCTGTCCGCCTCGGCCTCCGATGCCGGCACCTCGATCGGGTGGATGACCCACGACGCCTCCGGAACCGCCGAGCAGGCCCGCCTCATCGCGGCCGCCAGCGAGGAACTGGCCGCGACGACGGGCGAGATCGCCGCCCGCTCCTCCTCGGCGGCCGAGACCGCCGAGACGGCCCGGTCGGGCATCGTGACCTGCGTGGGTGACCTGCATCGGGCCACCGACGGCATGCGCGGGATCGAGGAAGGCACCGAGGAGATCGGCAGCCGGCTCGACAGCTTCTCGACCGCAGCCCTGCGGATCGAGGAGATGGCCGGCACCATCGCGGCGATCTCGGCCCAGACCAACCTGCTGGCGCTCAATGCCACCATCGAGGCGGCCCGGGCCGGCGAGGCCGGCCGCGGCTTCGCGGTGGTCGCCGCCGAGGTGAAGACCCTGTCGGCGCAGACCGCGAAGGCGACCGACGAGATCCGGGCGCGGGTCAGCGGCCTGCGCGAGGAGATGGCGGCGATGCAGGCCGCGGTGACCCGCAGCCGCGCCGCCGTCGAGGCCGGCGCCGCCGCGATGGTGCGAGCCAATGCCCGCGTCGAGGCGGAGAGCGGGGCCGTGGCGAATGTCGCCGCGCAGATGCGGGAGGCCTCCGAGATCCTCGGCCAGCAGATGCAGGCCACCGGCGACATCGCCCAGAATGTCAGCCGCATCGCGGAAGGCACCGACAAGGCGCGCCGGGAAATCGGTGACGCGCTGGCGCAGCTCGGACGCATCGAGGATCTCGGGCGTACGCTGCTCGACCGTCAGACCGCCGCCACAGCGGAACAGCGCGTGATCCGCCTCTCGGCCGATTGTGCGGCCTGGCGCCGCGCCATCGCGGCGACCCTGGTCGGCATGCGCTCGACCGACACGCCGCCCGAGGGGTCCCCGCCGACGCGACACGACCGGCCGCCATCGAGGTGCCGCTGGCCCAGGCCCGTGAGCAGGCCACCGCCCTGGTCCGCCACGTGCGCAGCCAAGCCTGGGACCAAGCCACCACGGCGTTCGTGGCTTTCGAGGCGGCCGTCAAGGATGCCCGGGCGGCGATCGAAGCCTGAGCGTCCGGTCCCCGGACCGGCACGTCGCGGGGCCGCCTCACGGCGTGACGAGGCGGTCCAGGCGCATGCGGGTGATCCGGGCGACCTCGTCCAGCGCGGTCGCCTCCTCGACCGCCGGATCCCGGCCGAGCCGGGTCTCGAAGATCGATAGGATCTCGGCCCGCCCCCGGCCGCGCACCGCGATGATGAAGGGGAAGCCGAAACGCGCCCGATAGGCGGCGTTCAGGCGGTCGAAGGTCTCCGCATCGGCCTCGGTCATGCGGTCGAGGCCGGCGCTGCCCTGCTCGCTCGCCGAATCCGCCGTGAGGCTGCGGGCGCGTGCTTCCGGCCCGGCGAGGTCCGGATGGCCGTTGAGAAACGCATGGCGGGTCTCGACGGGGGCGGCGCGCAGGGCCGCCATCATCGCCGCGTGCAGCTCCGCGACCCCGGCGAAGGGCCGCCGGGGCCACGCGGCCCGCGCCACCCAGGGCGCGTGCTCGAAGACGGATCCGAGGAGCGCCTCGAAGGCCGGCGCATCCATGCGATTGAGAGCGGCGAGATCGGTCACGGACTCAACCGATCCGGCGGCAGGCGCAGCCCCAGGACCGGCGGAAGGCCGCCGACGGCGGGCGCCGGTTCAACGCGGCCGACGGGGCGTGGGGCAGAGGGGCAGTGGGCTTCAACGGCTGGCTCCTGTCGCAGGGGGCTGCGCGCCGCGCGCGGCAGGCGCGATCTCTCCGCCCGAAGGTCCCCCACGACGCGCGGCGGCGCAAGGCCAGGCCGGGGATTGGACCGGGACTCGTGACGGCGATCGGAGCGTGCCTCATGCATGTCCCGCCGCGCATCGCCCTCCCCTTGAGCGGCCCGCATCCCGGCGCGCGACCGGCGGCAACCGAAGGCGTCGACCCCGGTTGTCTTCGCATACAGCCCGGCACGGCCGAGGCTCACAGCGAACTGGAGCGGGCGCAGCATGTCCACCGAGGCCAGAGGCAAGACGCATATCGATATCTACGATCGCGCCATCCGCGAGGAGTGGGCGCAGCGCTTCGGCGTCAGCGAGGCGCGGCTGCGCAAGGCGGTGACCATGGTGGGGAGCCGGATCACCAGCGTGGCCGCCTATCTCGACAAGCCGGCCTCCTGAGGGCGTCGTCGTGGACGTACCCCCCGATTTCCGACCGTCCCCGGAATCTCCGGCGACGGCGCCACAGTCGCACGCCTCCGAGCCCGCCTGCGGGTCCGGCGATGCCGTCCCCCAGCCTCCGGCCCGATCGCCGGATGCCCTCACGTTCGAGGAGATCCGGGAACGCGCCTACGAGCTGTGGGAACGCAACCACCGACCGGAGGGATTCGAGATCGAGTTCTGGCTTCTGGCCGAGCGGGAATTGCGCAAGGAACGGGATCGCCGAAAGTCGGTCGCGGTACCGACGCCTCCGAACGGCGGGACGCGGGCGTCGTAGGGCGGCATCCGCAGCGGCGCCCCCGGACCTCCCGTGTCCAGGCCCGACAGAGGGGCAGAGACTTCTCCGACCCACGTCCTCAACCGAGGATGCGGGTCGGAGACGGCGCGGCGGATGGCGTCTTCGAAAGCAGGCCGAGCGCTTCGCCTCGATCTCGGAGCGCGCCGGTTTCACAGGAAGCCGATCAGGACCACCGGGTCATCCGCGTGCATCGGTCCGCGAATCGTCGCCTGTCGCCTCGCAGGCGAACGGCGAGGGTGGCGCCTCGACGCCGCGCCAGCGCGCGTAAGCCCAGGGGCGGTACCACGCCGCCCCCGCGGGAAGGCACTCCGGGACGAGGTCGATGCCGTGGGTGCCGAGGGGGCCGCAGCGGCAGATCCGGGCGAAGCCCATCCAGCCTCCGGGCCAGAGCCCGTGCCGGGCGATGGCCGTATCGGTGTATTCGGAGCAGCTCGGCCAGTGGCGGCACTGGCGGCCGATCAGGCCCGACAGGGTCAGCTGGTAAAGGCGGATCGCCCCATGGGCGGCACGCCGGACCATGCCCTCAGGCGGCCTCCCGCTTGGCGGCGATCTGGTCGAGGGCGTCCACCACCGCGTCGAATGTCAGGAGCGTCGAGGCGTGGCGCGCCTTGAAGTCCCGCACCGGCTCCAGCACCGCGAGGTCGGCCCAGGTCCCGTCGGGCGCCGGGCCGTTCTCCTTGAGCATCGCCCGCATGGTCTCGCGGACGCCGCGCAGCTCCTCCGCGCTGGCACCGACGACGTGCCGGCCCATCAGGGACGACGAGGCCTGACCCAGGGCGCAGGCCCGGACCTCCTGCGCGAAGTCCGCGACCCGGCCGTCATCGCCCAGCACGAGGTCGACCGTCACGGTGGAGCCGCACAGGCGGGAATGGGCGGTGGCGCTGGCATCCGGCTTCTCCAGCCGGCCGAGCCGGGGGATGTCGGCGGCGAGTTCCAGGATACGGCGGTTGTAGATGTCGTCGAGCATCGGGTCCTCGGGACGGAGGCACAAATCCCATCGGGACGCATCGCGCATTGCGCGTTGCCCCGCGAACGATGATATAGGCCCCCTGCGGCCACTTCGCGAGGAGGCGGGCCGTCGACCAGGGTCGCGCCCACGGCCACGGTGGTTCCCACGGCTGCAGTCCATCCCGGGGCGCCGGCTTGAAACCTTTTCGAGCCCGGGATCTTCCCTCGAACGCCCGACGCGATCCGACGATGTATGCCAAGCCCGACAGCACCCCGATGAAGTCCCGCATCGCGCGGGCCGGAGATGCCATGGATGCCGCGCTCAAATCCCTGTCCTACCAGAGCGACGGCCAGGGTTTCGACCGGAAGGCGCTCGACGGGCAAGGGCTGAACGGAATGCGCAATGACAATCGGCCCGTGGATGACGGCCGTCCCGTGGAGATCGCGCCGGAGCCGTCCTCCGCCACCCGTGTTCCGGACGGGATCGAGACCGGCCGCCCGAGCCGCGCCGAGGCCGAGGCCGCCGTGCGCACGCTCCTACGCTGGGCCGGCGACGATCCGACCCGCGAGGGCCTGCTCGACACCCCGGCCCGGGTCACCAAGGCCTACGAGCAGCTGTTCGGCGGCTACGGGATCGATGCCGAGAAGCTGTTGGAGCGCGTCTTCGAGGAGGTCGAGGGGTACTCGGACATCGTGCTGGTGCGCGACATCCCGTTCCACTCGCATTGCGAGCACCACATGGTGCCGTTCATGGGCCTCGCCCACATCGCCTATTACCCGACCCGGGGCGTGGTCGGCCTGTCGAAGCTCGCCCGGGTGGTCGACACCTTCGCTCGCCGCCTGCAGACGCAGGAAACGATGACCGCCCAGATCGCCGACGTGATCGAGAGCATCCTCAAGCCCCGCGGCGTCGCCGTGATGGTGGAGGCCGAGCATCTCTGCATGGCGATGCGCGGTGTCCAGAAGGCTGGCGTCTCGACCATCACCAGCCAGTTCCGCGGTGTCTTCAAGGACAATGCCAACGAGCAGGTCCGCTTCCTGACACTGGTGCGCGGCGGCGCCAAGTAGTCTACTGCACGCCCAGAGTCGGGGACCGCTCCGCCACGCCATGACCGCGCGCGACATCGCTTTCGATCCCCCCGGCCCCCGCGCCGAGGTCGAGGAGGGCGCGGCCTTCACGCCCCGCTTCGACCGCGACGGACTCGTCGCCTGCATCGCCGTGGATGCGCGGGACGGGCAGGTGCTGATGCTTGCCCACATGAACGCCGAGTCGCTGGCGCGCACCCTCGAGACCGGCGAGGCCTGGTACTGGTCGCGCTCGCGCCAGGAACTCTGGCACAAGGGCGCGACCAGCGGCCAGATCCAGCGCATCGTCGAGATGCGGGTCGATTGCGATCAGGACGCGCTGCTGATCCGCGTCGATGTCGGCGGCGACGGTGGCTGCTGCCACACCGGCCGGCGGGACTGCTTCTATCGCAGCGTCGTCCGGGAGGCGGACGGCCAGGTCGCCCTGAAGGCCGCCGGGACATGAGCCCGACCCTTGCCACGCGCTGGCAAGAGTGTCCCGCCGTCTCCCATTTCCTGCCCGGCACCGTGGAGCCGGTCCGGCCGCCGCCCAGCGCCGGCCCGCGGGTCGGCCTCGCCCTCGGCGGCGGCTCGGCCCGGGGCTGGGCGCATATCGGGGTCATCCGTGCCCTGGAGGAAGGCGGCATCCATCCCACCGTGGTGGCGGGCTGCTCCATCGGCGCGGTGGTCGGCGCCTGCTACGCGGCGGGGCGCCTCGACCGGCTCGAAGCCTTCGCCCGGGCGCTGACCCGGCGCCGGGTGGTCGGGCTCATCGACCCGCGGCTGCCGGGCTCCGGCCTGATCGCCGGCAACCGCCTGCGCCAGCGGCTCGCCGCGGATCTCGGCGCGCGCCGCATCGAGACCCTGCCGATCCGCTTCGGCTGCGTCGCCACCGAGTACGGCACGGGCGACGAGGTCAGCCTCACCGAAGGGCCGGCGGTGGACGCGGTGCGCGCCTCTTACGCGATCCCCGGCCTGTTCCCGCCCGTCGCCCACGCGGGCCGCGTGCTGATGGACGGGACCCTGGTCAACCCGGTGCCGGTGGCGCTCGCCCGGGCGCTCGGCGCCGACCTGGTCATCTGCGTGAACCTCAACGGCGACACCAGCGGCCCGGTCGTGCGCGAGGCGCCGCATCCGCCCCCGCGCCGGAGCTTCCTGCAGGGGGTGCGCGGGCGCCTGCCGGGTTTCGAGCGCGCGGAGCCCGAGATCGCTGTGCCGGGCATCGCCCGGGTGGTGCTCGACGCCTTCAACACCACCCAGGACCGGATCTCGCGGGCGCGCCTGGAGCGCGACCCGCCGGACGTGGCCATCGGCCCGGATCTCGGCGCCTTCGGGCTGTTCGATTTCCACCGCGCCGCGGAAGGCATCGCCCTCGGGCACCGGGCCGCGCGGGCCGCCCTGCCCCGGATCCGCGCCGTGCTGGAAGGGGCCGCGGCGCGGGCGTGACGCGGCCGGGACGGGATCCGGCCCGCCTGCGGCCCGCCCGTCATCCGGCTGTCGCGCCCACCTGCCATGGCCCCCGGCACGCTGGAGGGCTTCCAATGTCTACGAGTCGCCGTCAGATCCTGCTGTCCGGAGGCGCGGGCCTCGTCGGGCTCGCCTCCGGCCTCGGACGGCCCGGCCTGAGCCGCGCCGCCGACCGGCCGGTCCTGACCCACGGCCTCCAGTCGGGCGATGTCGGCACCGACTCGGCGGTGGTCTGGGCGCGCTCCGACCGGCCCGCCCGGGCGATCATCGAGTGGGCGACCACCGAGAGCTTTTCCGACATCCGCGGCGGCGTCTTCGCCGACGCCCTGCCGGAGACCGATGGCACCGTGAAGGTGGCGCTGACCGGGCTTCCGGCCGGGCAGGACGTGTTCTACCGTGTCCGCCTCGCGGACGTCGCCGCGCCGACCATCGTCGGGCCGGCTCAGGTCGGGCGGTTCCGCACCGCGCCGGCGAACCGGCGCTCGGTGTCGTTCTGTTGGTCGGGTGACACGGCGGGCCAGGGCTGGGGCATCGACGAGGCCCGCGGCGGCATGACGATCTATTCCGCCATCCTGAAGAACCGGCCGGACTTCTTCATCCATTCCGGCGACACGATCTACGCCGACGGGCCGATCCAGTCCGAGGTGACGCTCCCCGACGGCAGCTTGTGGCGCAACCGGGTCACCGAGGAGGTGGCCAAGCCCGCCGAGACGCTCGCGGAGTTCCGGGGCCGCCACAAGTACAACCTCACCGACCGGAACGTGCTGGCGATGAACGCCGCCGTGCCGATCCTGGCGCAGTGGGACGACCACGAGGTCACCAACAACTGGTGGCCGGGCGAGCCCCTCACCCGGGCCGAGCACCTCAAGAAGAAGTACACCGACCCGAACGTCCTGGCCCTGCAGCTGCGGGCGGCGAAGGCGTTCCACGAATACATGCCGATGCGCTTCGAGCCGGCCGAGCCCGGCCGGGTCTACCGCAGGATCGGCTACGGCCCGCTTGTCGACGTGTTCATGCTCGACATGCGCTCCTACCGGGGTCCGAACGGCGACAACCGGCAGACGGCGTACGGACCCGACGCCCACTTCCTCGGGCCGCAGCAGATCGCGTGGCTGAAGCGGGCGCTCCTCGAGTCCCGTGCCACCTGGAAGGTGATCGCCGCCGACATGCCCCTCGGCCTGGTGGTGACCTACGACGTCGACCGCAACTTCGGTTCGGAGGCGGTGGCGCAGGGCGATGGGCCGCCGCTGGGGCGCGAGCTGGAGATCGCCGACCTCCTGCGCTTCATCAAGAGCGCGGGGATCCGCAACACGGTCTGGCTGACGGCCGACGTGCACTACACGGCCGCCCACTACTACGACCCCGACAAGGCGCAGTTCCAGGATTTCGACCCGTTCTGGGAGTTCGTCTCCGGTCCGCTCCACGCGGGCACCTTCGGGCCGAACGCCCTCGACAACACGTTCGGGCCGCAGCTGCGCTACGTGAAGGCGCCCGACAAGGGCCAGGTGAACCTGTCGCCGGCGGCAGGCTACCAGTTCTTCGGCCACGTGGCCGTGGACGGTCGGACCGAGCAGATGACCGTGACTCTCAAGGACGCGGCCGACGCCGACCTCTGGCACGTCACGCTCGACCCCGTGAAGGCCTGAGGGCGGACAAACCTCCCTCCTCTCCCCTGGTGGCTGCGCGCTATGCAGGCTTGGGGCGCACCGTTGATGTAGGGGCGCAACAGGCCCCTCTCTCCCGAGCGGGAGAGGGTTGGGGTGAGGGAGGAGAAGTCTCCAGATGGAGCACGCGGCTGATGCGCCGACAAGGCGCGCCTCGTTCTGAAAGTTCTCGTCCCTCACCCTGTCCCTCTCCCGCACGGGAGAGGGGACGCGCGCCAGTTCAGGCTGGCGGATGGGCCTGCTGAGACCTCAGACCTGCATAGCCCAGCTCGTAGCCCTCGTGGGGTGAGAGAGCCGCTACCCGCCCCTACGCCATCGTGATGTAATCGCGCAGGGCTTGGTGCTCGGCCTCGACGGTGGCGATCTTGCGCGCCACCACGTCGCCGATCGAGACGAGACCGATCAGCCGTCCGTCCTCGCAGACCGGCACGTGGCGGAAGCGTCCGTCGGTCATCAGCGACATCACCTCTTCGATCGTGGTGCTCCGGCCGCAGGTGGTGACCGTTGCGGTCATGTGGGCCGAGACCGGTGCGTCGAAGGCCGAGCCCCCGTGCCGCGCCAGCGCCCGCATGATGTCGCGCTCCGAGATGATGCCGGCCACCGCCCCATCGGGGCGGGCAACCACCAGGGCGCCGATCCGCTTGTCGGCGAGGATCTGGATCACTTCGTCGAGGCTCCGGTCGGGGCTCACGGTGACGACGGAGCTGCCCTTTTCGGCGAGGATGCGTGCGACGGTCATGGCTCTCTCCCTTGTGACGCGTCCGATGCGCCGCCAGCCCGCGGCGCCCGTGCTGCGCTGTCGTCCGGGTAGGCCCCGGCTCGTTCACATTGTGGCGAGTGTGTGACCTATCCGGCCCGTTGGCAAGGTGCTCAGTGCCGGCGCGGCTCCCGCGGATCGACGAGGGGAAACAGCAGGAAGCCCACGATGAAGCCGCCCAGATGCGCGTCCCAGGCGATGGCGGCATTCTCGCCGACCAGCGGCATGCTGACGAGGCCGAAGAGCAGGTTGGTCAGGAGCCAGATCACCAGGAACGAGACCGCCGTCCGGTTGCGCAGCAATTCGGGGATCGTCTCGGCGGGCCGGTACTGCGGCACCTGCCAGGCCGGAGCGCCGTAACCGGAGACCGGCGGCTGAAACACGAAGCGCGCGGCCGCCGCCATCAGGGCCGAGATCCCCGCCGAGGCGCCGACCAATGGCCCCGCGCTCAGGGGATCGATCAGGATGTGGAGCAGGCCGCCGGCCGCCGTGCCGGCAAGGGCGAGCAGGGTCCAGCGCAGGGCGCCGCAGCGGCGCGCCACCGGCGCCCCGAAGGCCGCGAGCCAGACGCTGTTGAAGATCACGTGCATCCACGAGCCGTGCAGCAGCGCGTAGGTGACGAGCGTCCAGGGCTGGAGCGCGTGCTCGCCCACGATGTAGCGGGCGAAGGCCTCGCGGGCCGCCTCCAGGCTCGGATCGCCCGTGTCGGCAGCCGCGCGGACCACCTCGGAGGCCCGGCCGGGATCGAACCAGACGGTCCAGCGCGCCGGGACCAGGGCGAGATCGAGGACGAGGCGGATGTCCCAGGTATCCGGCAGCAGGAACTCGCGGACCGCCTGGATCGCCAGCAGCAACCCGATCACGAGGGTGACGACCCCCGGCATGTTGAAGACGGGCACGCGGCTCTGCCGCGGGAATTCGGGGAGGCATCCATCGCGCCACCATGTCGGGGCGCGGGGCGGCGGGGCAAGCCCCGGCGACGTATTGAAGCTCGCGAAGGTCCGAAGGTGTCGCGGGTCTTTCGGCCGATCTTCCGAAGGCCTGAATACACCGCCGTGACCGCTCTTTCGCGAACACCGCCGGCGTGCTGCGGGCGGCCCGGCGATTGTCTCGCCGGCAGCGACGCGGTACGCCCCGGCGGCGAATCGCCTCCCGGAGCGGCGATGCGCGGGGCGCTCGCGGCCGGCACGGCCCGTGCGCTCAGACGCGGTGAGCGCCCGGATCGGCCGGCCACACCCGCGTGGATGTGCCGGAATGATCCGGGGATGAACCACAGGCGTTGAGAATCGGGACACCGATGAAGCATCCCACCAGCCGCATGCTCCATGCCTACTGGGAGCGCCTGCGCGGAGAACGGGCCGCGCCGGAGCGCGCCGAGATCGAGCCGGGGGAGATCCGGCACCTTCTCGCCGACAGCCTGATCCTGGAACTCGACATGCCCGCGCGCTCCGCGACCATCCGGCTCGCGGGCACGCGGGTCTGCGCCCTGTACGGCCGGGAACTGAAGGGCGAGCCCTTCGCCCGGCTGTGGGGCTCTCAGGCACCGGATCCCTGGCGGATCGTGGAGATCGTCGCCAGCGACACCCTGGGGGTCGTGGCGGGCCTGCGCGGCCTCAACGCCGCCGGCGAGGCGGCGGACCTCGAACTCCTGCTCCTGCCCCTGCGCCACCGCGGCCGCACGCAGGTCCGCGCCCTCGGGACCCTGAGCCTCGACGGCGCGCCACCCTGGCTCGGCCTGCGCCCCCTCGTCCAGGCCGAGACCGCCTCCCTGCGGATCCTCCCCAGCCGCCGGCCGGAGGCGGCGCCGCCCGCCCGCGCCGCCGTGCGCACGAGCGCCGGCTATCCCGGGCCGGTGCGCCACGGCCACCTCCTCGTCCATGCCGGCGGGCGCGTCTGAACACTGTATTCGTATGGGATCATGACGATCCCACCGATCGAAAGCGCCGCCGGTGCCCGAAAAAGTCTTCGGTGCGCAAGTCAATCACGCCCGGCGCCGCTGAACCCGATAATGGATGCTTCTACAGGGTCGATACAGGCTGGAGCAGGAAAAAAGGGTTTCGTAACAGTCCCAGGCTAGTCTGCACCGGCCCTCATCCTGGCGTAGGACTAATCTCGGAATGATCGCGGTCGAGGCAACCGCCGGAATGGATCGACGTGGGGCGCTCGAACCGGCACGCGGTGCGGCCGACCAGCGGCGTCACCAGCGCGTGCGGGTCGCCGTGCTCGGCCGATTCATGCTGGCCGACCGGCGGGAATTTCCCTGTCAGACGGTGGACATGTCGCCGGGCGGCGTGCGGCTGACCTGCGCGGTGCAGGGCGAGATCGGCGAGCGCGTGGTGCTCTACCTCGAGCATATCGGTCGGATCGAGGGCGTGATCGCCCGTACCTGCGCGGACGGTTTCGCGGTCCAGCTCAACGCCACGCCGCGCAAGCGCGACAAGCTCTCGTCCCAGCTCACCTGGCTCGCCAACCGCGAGATGCTGGGCCTGCCGGAGGGCCGCTCGCACGAGCGCCTCGTGCCGACCAATACGGCAGTGACCCTGCGGCTCGAGAGCGGCCGCGAGATCAAGGCGCGCCTCATCGACATCTCGATGTCGGGCGTGGCGATCTCCTGCCTGGTGCCGGTGCCGCTCGGTGCCGCCGTCACGGTGGGCAGCACGCCGGGGCGCCTGGTGCGCTACTTCGAGGGCGGCTTCGGCGTGCAGTTCCTGCTGCCGCTCTCCCCGGACCGCTTCCATGCCGGGATGACGCTGTAAGGCCTCGTCCACGCGACCCTTGGTCGATCAGACCTCCTGTCGATCAGACCTTCTTGGCGAGCTGCGCGGCGACGTCCTGCACCGGCCGGTTCAGGTCGAGGGCGCCGAGAAAGCGGTTCTGGGCGTCCATGAGGTAGACCAGCGCGGTGTGCTCCATCGTATAGTCGTCGCCCTTGCCGGGAACCTTGCGGGCGAAGGCGCGGTACGCCTTCTCGGCGGCGGCGACCTGTTCGGGGCTGCCGGTGAGGCCGGTGATGCGCGGGTCGAAGCTCGACAGATAGGTCTTCAGACTCGCCGGATCGTCGCGCTCGGGATCGACGGTGATGAAGGCGACCCGCATCGCCTTGCCCTTCGGCCCGAGGGCGGCCAGCACGTCGGAGATCTGCTGCAGGGTGGTCGGGCACACGTCCGGGCAGTGGGTGAAGCCGAAGAATACGAGGTGCGTCGCGCCGGCGAAGTCCCGCTCGGTCACGGTGCGCCCGTCCTGATCCACCAGGGTGAACGGCCCGCCGACTCCGGGCACGCCCACTGGCGCCTTCTCGGGCAAGAACGCGAACACCGCCGCCCCGGTGAGGCCGATGAGGCCGAGGCAGAAGGCGAGAAGCGGGATCAGGGCGCGGCGCATGGACGGGGTTCCGACCTCCGGAGGGGCCGGCACAGCACACAACGGCGCGCGGAGGCAAGCCGGCGCGGTGCCGCCGGCGAACCGGCGCCGCGCCGGCGCGGGCCGCTACGGCTTCTGCGCCGGCTCCCCGGCGGGGCTGGCCGGAGCGGCGCCCTTGGGCGGCTCCTTGCCGAGGTAGACGTATTCCGGCGCGGCGCGGAGCTGGTCCTTGGTCGTGTCGATACGCGCGCTCGAAGGGTCTTGTCGTCGGTGCGGTCGAGCTTGAGCACGGAGGGGTCGACCGCGACGTATTTCGAGCCGATCCCCAGGGAAGCCGCCGACCCCGATGATCCAGGCCTTCACGGCCCCCTTCTGGTCGAGGACGAAGTCGGCGATCTGCCCGATCGTCTCGTTGGCGCCGTTGACGACGCTCGAGCCGATCAGCTTGCTGGCCACCATGTCGTCCGGGGCCTGGGCCACGAAGGTCGGCCGCAGGCTGTCGGCCATGGGGGCGGGCGCGGCGGGGACCGGGGTCGCGGCGCCGCCGCCGTCCGGCTTGGTGCCGTCCGTCTGCGCCGAGGCGGTGGCGAGGCCGGCCAGCAGGAGGGCCGAGGCGAGGAGCGGGAGGCGCATCGGAGCAGGTCTTTCGGACGAGGCCGCGAACGAGGGTGGCGCCGCCTTAAGGTTCCGGCGGCGCTTAAGTTCCGTGCCCTCTCTCCGGGCGGTGGCGGCGGCGCGGCGGTTTGCCGGCTGAGCGCCGGCCCCGAGGCCTTTGACGGCGCGGCGCCCGGCCCTCACAAGGCCCGGGCCATGCTCCGTCTCGCCCTCTACCAGCCCGACATCCCCCAGAATACCGGCACGATGCTGCGCATGGCGGCCTGCCTGGGTCTCGCCGTGGAGATCGTGGAGCCGGCGGGCTTCGATGTCTCGGACCGGCACCTGCGCCGCTCGGGCCTCGATTATCTCGACCACGTGGCGATCACCCGGCATCGCGCCTTCGCGGCCTTCGAGGCGTGGCGGGCGGAGGCCGGGATCCGACTGGTCCTCGCGACGACGGCCGGCGCCCTGCCCTACACGGACTTCGCCTTCCGCCCGGGCGATTGCCTGATGGTCGGTCGCGAAAGCGCCGGCGTGCCGGAGGCGGTGCACGCGGCGGCCGACGCCCGGGTCGTGGTGCCGATCCGTCCGGGCCTGCGCTCGCTGAATGTCGCGGTGGCGGCCGCGATGATCGCCGGCGAGGCCCTGCGGCAGCTGGGCGGGCCGTCGCGGCCGGGCGTTTAGCTTCCGAACGCCGCCAGCGTGGCCGCTGGAACGGCAGGGTTCGCCTCATCTCGGTCCCACGGACGGCGATTGGCAAATCACGAACGCGGCCATGCGCGGGTTTCGCAAGCAGCGACGGTGTTGCGGCGACGATCCGCAACGCGCGACTGGATCGCGCGCATGGACCCCTGTCCAATCCGGCGCAGGCACCTGAAAGTATTGCAACCCTCCTGACTTGGTGCGGCTTCACCGACCCGTCGTTGTTCAGCAGAGCTTTTCGTCGACGTTTCGGATGTCAGCGCGCGATGTTCGGCCTCCTTGACCCGAGGAGCTGCTCCGCCGTCGCTGAACGCCTCCGCCTGATACCGAGGAACGTCTGTTGCGCCCCGGTATGAGGGCTGTCGGGATTCGTTTGCGGCGCTGAGCTGGCAAGGCAGCCGCTCGCGGCCACGCAAACGTCGATTGGAGGGGAAGTATTGTGTCGAAAGCGGTCGAATTTCGCACGCCCGCTGCCGGACAGTGTCGCCAAAGCCAGATCGTTGGAAAATCTCTCTCTCAACCGTTATCCCGCTTTCGATCCAACCACGTCAGCTCCGAACTGCGGGTCTTCACCGAAAGGCAGCCAAATTCTCCCTCGGTCGAGCTGTCATCTCAAGGTTGACCACAAATTATGACAGCGATACGTGGCCGCCCCCATGTCGCCAGGCAGCAGGTTAATGCCCTCTCAACACTTCATCCATAACACTTAGGCGAGGTATCTGGTTTGGATACGGACTTATGTCGATCGGCATCGGTGCAGCTGCCTCGTTCGGGACCTACGCGCTTCCAGTCAAAGCGCCGGGGCCGACGCACTCCGTGGACCCGGCTCAGGCGGCGCATCAAGCTGTGAAGACGCAGGCTAAGGTCGCGGCGGCGCAGGAGACGCTCGCCAACGCCAACAGCATCGTGGACCAGGACAAACGCAATCACAGTCCCGGTTGTGTCGCTTGCGATCAGAAGCTGGTCGACAAGGCCCAGGCTCAGCTGGCTCAAATCAAGGCGTCAGCAAACGACGAAATCAAACAAGCGTCGCCTTCGCCGGGAAGCACTGTTGATTTCACCATCTGACCCATTTTTGCCTGCGCAAGAAGATAAATATAAATTGCGCATAAGAAGCGGGTCCGACGCGCCCGATCCGACCCAAAAGCGGCGCCGCATGGAGGACACCGCCTTCAGCTCCTCTCAGCGCCACGCCAATCTCGGGCCTGCCTTCTTCGATCCGGTCCGCCGGCCTGTTTCCCGCAGACGATCCTGCGCTACCGCAATCAAACCTGAGTGGAGCGGGTCGGCCTCGGCGGCATTTCGGAGGCGGCGTGGATCGCCCATTTCGGCCGGTTCGAGCCGCTGCCAGGCAGCTTCGAGACGCCCCTGCCCCTGCGCTTCCACGGCCACCCGTTACGCTCCTACAACCCGGAACTCGGCGACGGCCGCGGCTTCCTGTTCGCGCAGCTTCACGACCGCCTGAACGGGCGCCTCCTCGACTCGGCATCCCTGGAGGACCCGGTCGCCCGAATCGGCGCGCACTGCGCGGCGGCCGGCTTCGTCCACGGCGCGCTCGACCGCGACAACAATGTCACCGGCGAGCGCTTCGATTACGGTCCCTGGCGTTTCCTGACGCATGTCGACCAGGACTTCACGGCGGCTTAGTTCGACGAGACCGGGCTCTACAGCTTCGGCCGCCAGCCGGAGGTCCTGTTCTGCGACCTCGCCCGGCTCGCCGAAGACCTGCTGACGCTGGCGCCTCAGGCGCGCCTCGAATCCGCCCTCTCGGGCTTCGGCCCGGCCTTGCAAGCGGCGTTCTCCCAGGCCCTGTCCCGCCGGCTCAGACTCGCCGTGGCGCCGCGGCCGGAGACCGACCGGCTGGTCTCAGCGGTCTGGCGGTTCCTCGCCGAGACGCGGGCACCCTTCGGACGGTTCTTCTTCGACGGATACGAGGGCCGCGCCGGAGCCCGTCGCGCCTGCCCCCCGGCGCGCGGCTCGACCCGTCCCTACTTCGCGGAGGCGCCCTGCACCCTCCTGATCGACGCGGTGGAGGCGTTGTGGGCGCCAACCGCGGCGGCGGATGACGGGTCCCTGTTCGAGGCCAAGCTCCCAGGGGTCGCCCGGATGGCCGAGACCTGCGGGACGTCGCCGGCCTCGGCCTGAGCGGCCTCTTCCTCGGCGAGCCGCCGACGCTCCGCAGCGTAGCCCCCCGCGATGGCGAGGTCGACCAGACGCCGGGTCAGCCGGAAGGCCAGCCAGAACAGGGCGAGGCAGAGAAGCGTCGCGGCGGCGGCCTTGAGCGGATCCACGGGTTTCTCCGGTGATGTCTCCTGATGCGTGAGGCCTCATAGGGCCGCGGACGCCTGTGAGGCAATCGGACTCATCTCCAAGACAGACATCCGGACTGCCCTCGAAGCCAGGGGCTGATCGGCTTTCTCCGAAGCCGCACCGTCCCAGAGGCCGACCGGCATACCGGGATCTCTTTCGTGTCAGGGTTGGAGGTCCGCCAGCGCAGAGTTCCGTCCGGCGAGTTTCGCGGATCTGGATCGTGTACCCCTTCACAACCACTCTAGCCGACCACAGTGCACGTTCAGACTGGGACAAGAACGCTTTCTTGTATTCAGGCTAGAGGCGATCTGAGATACGGCTCGAAATTGCTTTGACCGCAGTAAATATTTTTCGATACAATACAATATATCTTTGATTGAGTGGTTATCCGGGATATATCGCTATACACTAAAAGTACAATTGCTACCCAAATCAATTTTGAAACCATTGACTGCACAAAAATTAAATAGCATGGAAAATTATCCTTCAGAAAATGTACCGATTCTTCGGATCCCGCTCTGAAACACGAATGCAACCGTTCTTTTCGACCGACGAAGTCCATCCCAAGAACGCGTTCCGGCGTTGGCGGGAAATGGTTTGCGAACGCTTGGCACCCGCCACGTTGCAGACCGATGACGCCGGCCACTTCCGGGGTAAGCTTGAGGTCACCAGTATCGGCGCCGTGCCGATCTCGCACCTCGCCTACACAGATCTGCGGACGGAGGCGACAGCCGACATGGTCCGGCGGAGCCGTCGGGACAATAAAGTCTATGCCATCCTGAGGCTTTCCGGGAACGCCACCTATCAGCAGGGCCACCAGGAGGCGAAGACCCGACCCGACGATCTCGTCGTCCTCAATGCGCGTCCGACCGTCTGCATGATGGACACGAACAGTTCGCTGTTGCTCGATCTGCCGCGTGAGCGCCTGGAAAACGTCCTGGGTCCGTCCAGGCTGTTCAGCGCTCTCACAGTCAGCGCGGATCTCGCCTCCACGACCCTGACAAGGACCTATTTCCGAGAGCTTGTCCGGGTGGAGGACCAGCTCGCCCCCGACGCGACCGCGCGCATGGCGTCGATCGGGATCGACCTGATCGTGGCGAGCCTCGCGGAGCGGCTCGCGCAGGAGGTGCCGCGCTCCACCCACGCCGCCGTCACGGTTCAACGCGCCAAAGCTTACATCGAGGCAAACCTGAGTGATCAGACCCTCGACCCGCCACGGCTCGCCGCCGCAGTCGGCGTGTCGCTGCGCCGCCTTCAGGAACTGTTCCACGAGCACGGCCGGCACATCTCCGACTACATCTGGGAGCGCCGACTGGAGGTCGCGGCCAAGCGCCTGACCGATCCCGCCTGCGCCCACCTATCGATCGGCATGCTGGCCTACGGAAGCGGCTTCGCCAGCCAGGCCCACTTCGCCCGCCGCTTCAAGGAGCGCCACGGCCTGACGCCAACGGAGTTCCGGCTGGCGTCCCGGCAGAACACGCCCGATGCGCGGCCCAGGGGGCGACCGGCGCCCATTCAGGGGCCGGGTTGACCGCAAGGGTGCCGGCGCGTCCCTCGGTCGCCTTCCGAAACGTCCGCAGACCGTGTTGATCGAGGGCGGCCGGCGAGCGCGGCGCCGGAAGTCGGATCGTGCTATGGCGCCCGCGGCCGGACCACGCGATCCGGAACCCGGATGCCCCTCGATCAGGCGGATGCCCTTGCGCGAGACCTTCCACATCGAAGTCCTCGGACCGGAGCCGGACGAGATCCAGACGCGGATCTCCGTGCGGGTCGGCAGCCTGGAGAGTGCGCAGGAGCGGGCTCTGCGCCTGTTCGCCCGCGCCCGGGTGCCGCAGCGCTCGGGCGAGCCGGCCGAGGCCGTCCGGGTGATCGACGGCGCCGGCCGCGAGGTGTTCTATCGCACGCGCTTCGACGCGGGGGATTGAGGCACGCGGACACCGCCGATGCGCACTGCCCTGATCCTGCCGGTCCTGCTCGTCGCGATCTGCGCGCTGTTCCTGCGCAGCTACACGCTGCCGCCGGCCCCCGACCGCCGGGGCGGCACCACGCTGCTGCTGACCTGGCCGAACCGGCCCGCCTTCGGCAGCCCCCGGGCCGACTGCCTCGACGGGCCGCCGGACGGGCCGGTCCTGCCCTGCCTGATCGCCTCCGTCGCCCGGGCGCGCGACGACGGGTATACGCTGCTGCAGCTGCCGTTCTGCGCGACCTGCTACGCCCTGTCCGGGCGGATCGCCGTCATGGGCCGCGACGCGGCGGCGACGCGGGCCCGGCTGGAACAGATCGCCCGCTTCGGATGGTGAGACGCGCCCGGGCGACCCGCTCCCGGGCGCGCTCCAGGGTCCGGGCCACCGGGAACAGGGGATCGCGCCCCGCCTCGACCAGCAGATGGGCGATCGGCCGGCGCTCCGTCCAGAATGTGGTGCCGAGGGCGAAGCCCGGCGGTGCGCAGGAATCGATCCGGTCGATCGGCGCGTCGCCCGCGGCCAGGGCCTCGGTCAGCCGGTGGACGAGCTGGACGCCCGGCGCGGTCTCGGGCCGGGTCTCGTCGTTGGCGATCTTCAGAACCCAGGCCTCCCGGCCGGTGACCGGCAGGATCAGGGAGGCCAGGAGGCGCCCGCCTCGGCACAAGCGGGCGATGCGCACGCCGTCCGCGGCGCCGAGATCGGCCAGGGCGGCGCGCAGGAAGGCGATCTCCGCCGGCCGCTGCGCCAGGCTCGTGCCCGCCTGGCCCTTCCAGCCGGCGGCCTCGAGGGCGACGTGGGCGTCGAGGGCGAGGCCGAGGGACCCGGGTGCGGCAAGGATCTCGAACGTCACGGGACCCGCCGCCTCCAGGCGCGCGCGAGCGCGCCGCAGCTTGCGGCGGCGCTGGCCGGAGAGGTGTGCGAGATAGAAGGCCCGCGCCTCCGGTCCGCGCCCGGTCAGATCGAGCAGGCCGCGGTCGTGGGGCCAGTAGGCGGCCCGGCGTCCGCCCCGCGCCGTCAGGAGATCCGGCAGGGGGCCGTCGGCGGGGGCGTTCGGCAGGAGGAGGCGCGGCGGCAGGCCGAGGGCGCCCGGGGCGTCGAGGAGCCCCGCCAGGGCAGCCTCCGGCGCGGCGCCGTCGAGGAGCGGCGCGCCGAAGGGGCATAGCCGTGGGTCCAGCCCATGAGCAGCGGCAGCGGCAGGCCCCAGCGCCGCCACGACAGCCGGAACGGCCAGGCGGCGACGAGCTGGACTCCCGGTGCCTCCGGCGCCCGGTCGGCGACAAGGAGGAGCCGGACGCCCGCCCCGAAAGCGTCGCGGGCAGCCAGGGCGTAGCCCGCCTCGTAGAACGGGTTCCGGATCAGGGCGGCCGCGCCGAGGGCGCGCCAGGCCGGGATCCAGGGCGCGCCGGGATCGAGGGGCCGGATAGCCGCCACGAGGCCTCCCGGGAGCACGGCGGTGTCGGTCATGGCGGGGCCGTCAGGCCGCGAGCCGGTGGCGGATCGCGCCGGCGAAGCCGAGCACGTCGTAGCGCCATGCGGTCACCCCGGCGGCGACCGCGAGCAGGACCAGGCGCAGGGCCTGACCCGGCGGCATCAGCCCGCCGGGAACCAGGGCGATCCCGGCATTCACCGCGCCGCAGGCCAGCGCGATCCCGGCGATGCCTGCTATATCGGCGAGGGGCAGCGGCATCGCCGTGCCGGCGCGGCGGGCGCCCAGCACCAGCACGAGGCAGGCCGCGCTCTGACCGCCCGCGAAAGCGAGGGCCGCCCCGGCGGCGCCGAATCGCGGGATCAGCAGGAGCGACAGCGCGGCGACGGCGGCGAGAGTCGCGAAGGCGGCGGCCGCCTCCAGGCCGCTGGATCGGGTGAAGTAGATCACCTGCCCGAAATAATAGGCGCGGAACATCATCAGGATGGAGGCCAGGATCAGCACCGGGGCGAGTGCCCGCGCCTCCGCCCGGTAGGCGGGCCCGAGCAGCACCGCGACGACCAGATCGTCGAAGCACAGGAAGAACACCGCCCCGAAGGCCGCGATCAGCGTCATGGCCCGGGCGGCGTCGCCCAGAACCCCGGAGGCCGCCGCCATCCCGCCGACCCGCGCCTCGCGCTTGGCGATCGAGATCAGCGACAGGGCGATCGCCTCGCCGAACACGATGAAGCTCTGCTTCAGGAAGTCGGCCAGTGCCCCGTAGGCGCCGAGCCCCGCCGGCCCCACCGTCTTGGCGATGATCAGCCGGTCGAGGCTCTGGGCGAGCGCCGCCGTCCCGAAGGACAGGACCAGCGGCCAGCCATAGGCGAACAGCCGCAGGGCCTCGGCCCGGCTGCCGCGGCCGGGCATCATCGGGGCGATCGTGGCGGCGGCCGGGAGCGAGGCGAGCGCGTTCGCGGCCGCCACCGCGAAGGCGAGATGCAGCGGATCCTGCGAGAGATGCAGCGCCGCACTGCCGAGGGCGAGGATCAGGACGGCCCGGCTCATCACCGAGGCCGCCACCGCCCCGGCCCGCAGGCGGGTCCGGGCGATCTCGGTGGAGCCCTCGAACAGGGTGGTGCCGAAGGCGAGCGCCAGGATCGCGGCCGCCATCCGCGCCGGCATCAGCCCGAGGGCGACGGCCAGCGCGCTGCCGAGCCCGGCGAGCAGGAGCGTGCCGCCCAGGATCCGCACCACGGTGCCGACCTGCGCGGGCTCGCGCGCCTCGTCGTAGAGGGCGAAGAACGCGAATTTCGGCCACTGGCAGGTCGCCCCGTAGAGCACCAGCGCCCAGGACAGGACGTACAGGTAGGTACCGTAGCTCTCCACGGGCGCCAGCCGCGTGAACACCGCCACGGAGGCCATGTTCAGGGCCGCCGCGAAGCCCCGGGAGCCGACGTAGATCAGGCTATGCCGGGCGATCATGTCCTAGAACCGGTCAGACGCACCACGACCTCGCACCACGTTGGGACAGACCGGCTTCGTGGCGGGACGTAACGCAGGGACGGCGTGCATGACAGCCCGGGCCGTGCAGGCGGCGTGCCGCCGACCCCGGCCCTCAGCCCTGGCCCCGCTTCCGGATCAAGGAGGCGCCGGTCATCTCGGCCGGCCGGTCGAGCCCCATCAGGTCGAGGAGCGTCGGCGCCACGTCGGCCAGCCGCCCGTCGGCCAGGGACACGCCGTCGACGCCGATCAGCATGGCCGGCACCGGGTTGAGGGTGTGGGCGGTGTGAGGCTCGCCGGTCTCGGGATCGCGCATCATCTCGCAATTGCCGTGGTCGGCGGTCACCAGCAGCGCCCCGCCCTGCGCCGTCACCGCCTCGACGACGCGGCCGAGGCAGGCATCGACGGTCTCCACCGCCGTCACGGCGGCCGCGAGGCTGCCGGTATGGCCGACCATGTCGGGGTTGGCGAAATTCAGGATGATCAGGTCGTAGCGCCCGGCGCCGATCGCCTCCACGGCGCGGTCGGTGAGTTCGGGCGCCGACATCTCCGGCTGGAGGTCGTAGGTGGCGACCTTCGGTGAGGGTACGAGGACCGCGTCCTGCCCCTCGAAGGGCGCCTCGCGGCCGCCGTTCATGAAGTAGGTGACGTGCGGGTACTTCTCGGTCTCGGCCATGCGCAGCTGCGTGCGCCCGGCCCGGGCCACGGTCTCGCCGAGCCCGTTGGGCAGGTCGAGGGCTCCGAACAGGGTCTCGGCGAAGGCGTCGATCTCGACGCTGTACTGGACGATCCCCAGGGCCGCGGCGAACCGGACCGTCCGCGTGCGGGGAAACCCGCGAAGGCCGGGTCGAGGAGCGCCTCCAGGATCTGCCGGGTCCGGTCGGCGCGAAAGTTGAAGCACAGCAGGCCGTCGCCATCCCGCATGCCGGCATAGTCGCCGATGATGGCCGGCCGCATGAACTCGTCCGACACGTCCTGGGCGTAGGACGCGGCGATCGCCTGCCCGGCCCGGGCGAACCGGGTTCCGCGCGCCTCGGTGAGGGCGTCGTAGGCCGTCTGAACCCGCTCCCAGCGCCGGTCGCGGTCCATTCCGAAATAGCGGCCGCACAGGGTGGCGATGCGCGCGCTCCGGGGAAGGGTGGCCTCCACATCGGCGATGCAGGTGGCCGCCGAGCGGGGCGGCATGTCGCGCCCGTCGGTGAAGCCGTGGAGGCGGACCGGGATCCCCGCCCCGACCAGGACGCGCGCCAGCGCCACGGCATGGTCCTGATGGGCATGGACCCCGCCCGGCGACAGCAGGCCGAGAAGGTGGCAGGTGCCCCCCGATGCGCGCAGGGTCTCGATGAACCGGGTCAGGGCCGGATTCCCGGCGAGCGAACCGTCGGCGACGGCGGAGTCGATGCGCGGCAGATCCTGCAGGACCACGCGACCCGCCCCGATGTTGAGATGTCCGACCTCGGAATTGCCCATCTGCCCCTCGGGCAGGCCGACATCGGCGCCGAAGGTCGTCAGCCGTGCCCGGGGGCGCTCGCGCATCAAGGCATCGAAGACCGGCGTCTTGGCCTGGTGGACGGCGTTGTCGGCCACCGCGTCCCGCAGGCCCCAGCCGTCGAGGATCACGAGCATCACGGGACGCGGGGTGCTGTCGGGCACGGTCACAACTCTCCTGGGCTGCCGCGCGCCGGGCGCGGCGGAATCCGTGCGCGTGTCGATAATCGCCTTGGCGGCGCGAGACCACCGCCCCGGGCGGGGAAGGGGCTACGGATGCGCGCGAGCGTTCGGGGGCCGGCATGCCCTGGACGCGCCCCGGATGGGGGCGTGGGAATGGCCCCCTCGTGGAGCCGGCGGCGACGGGCGCCCGCCTCGATCTCCGATGGGGGTAGCGGGCATCCCCGGACCGGCCGCCAGACCGGGTTTACCGACGCCCGGCCAGGGCCTGGGCCCTCAGCGTCCGTAGATATCCTCGACGCGGATGATGTCGTCCTCGCCGGTGTAGGATCCGACTTGGACCTCGATCAGCTCCAGGGGGATCTTGCCCGGATTGGCCAGGCGATGCATCGAGCCGATCGGCAGGTAGACCGCCTCGTTCTCGTGGACCAGCACGATCCGGTCGTCGATCGTCACCTCGGCGGTGCCGCGCACCACCACCCAGTGCTCGGCCCGGTGGTAGTGCTTCTGCAGCGACAGGCGCCCGCCCGGCACCACCTGGATCCGCTTCACCTGGAACCGCTCGCCGAGGTCGATCCGCTGGTACCAGCCCCACGGCCGGTACATCCGCAGATGTGCGTCCGCCTCCGGCGCGCCCTCGGCCCGCAGGGCGGTGACCAGCTCCTTGACCTGGCCCGAATGCGCCTTGG
Organism: Methylobacterium phyllosphaerae; assembly: GCA_050632685.1. Lineage (GTDB taxonomy): Bacteria > Pseudomonadota > Alphaproteobacteria > Rhizobiales > Beijerinckiaceae > Methylobacterium > Methylobacterium phyllosphaerae_A. The sequence continues at coordinate 1,204,552 of JBOEFT010000001.1, read as the reverse complement.
ACGCCACCAGCACCGCGTCCGGGGTCGAGACCACCACCACGTCCTCCAGGCCGACCACCGCGGTCAGGCCCTCGCCCTGGCTGTGCACGAGGCTGTTCTTGGTGTCGATCAGCGACACCCGGCCGCGCACGGCGTTGCCGGCCGCGTCGTGGTCCAGCACCTGCCAGACCGCGTCCCAGGTGCCGACATCCGACCACGCAAACGACACCGGCAGCACCCCGGCCCGGGCGGTCCGCTCCATCACCGCGTAGTCGATCGAGATCTTGGGCGCCTGGGCGAAGGCCGCCGCGTCCAGGCGCACGAAGTCGAGGTCGGTCACCGCCGCCTCCAGCGCCGCGCGCGCGGCCGCCAGCACCTCGGGGACGAACGCCTCCAGCTCGGCCAGCATCAGGTCGGCGCGGAACAGGAAGTAGCCCGAGTTCCACAGGGCGCCGTCCGTGATCAGCGCCTCGGCGCCGGACCGGTCGGGCTTCTCGACGAAGCGGGCGACCCGGGCCGCGCCCTCGGCCTCGGCGATCGGCTCGCCGCGGCGGATGTAGCCGTAATCGGTGGCCGGGCGGTCGGGCTCGATGCCGAGCGTCATGGTGTAGCCGGCCCGCGCCCCGGCGGCGGCCCGCCGCACGGCGTCCACGAAGGCGTCGGTGTCGGGCACGACGTGGTCGGCCGCCAGGATCAGCACCACCGCCTGCGGGTCACTGGCCGCGGCGTGGAGGGCTGCCACCGCCACGGCCGCGGCCGAGTCCCGGCCCTGCGGCTCGAGCAGGATGTCGGCCGACAGACCGAGCTGGTCGCGCTGCTCGGCGACGATGAACTGGGCCTCGGCCGAGGCGATCACGGTCGCCTTCGCGAACACGGACGCGTCCGACACCCGCGCCAGCGTCGCCTGGAAGGTCGAACTCGTCGCGTCCACCAGCCGGGCGAACTGCTTGGGCATGCTCTCCCGAGACGCAGGCCACAGACGCGTCCCCGTCCCGCCGCACAGGATCACGGGCTTCACCGCAGCGCTGCTCGACATCAATATTAACTCTCAAGAAATTGCCGAAAACCGACGGATATCTACATCGCATCGTAGGCAAAAATTGAAATAACGCGCAATTACTTAGAAGCTGCAAAACGCACGCCCCCTGAACACCGATGCGTGAGCCGACCCCGGCCGCGGCAGGTGCCGACGGCCCGCGCGCTACGGGCCGGCCGGCGTCCTCGCGGCCAAGCCGCCGGTCGGTGGCGGACGCGGCAGGGGCCTGAACCGCGCCCGCGGCGCATCGCTCTCCGCGATGTCGGCTCCGCCCTGGAGATGTCTGGCGAGGAACGCGACGATCAGGGTGTCGAGATCGGACCTGAGGCGGCGCCGGTCGAGGGGCCGCGCGTCGAACAGCGCGCGGAACGGCGGAATGGACAGGCGATCCGAGAAATCCGTGTGGGTCGCGTCCCTGACGCTGAACGCCACGCTGTCGCGCGGCATGTCGGGCCGGTCATGGAGATCGTACGTGTCGCGGGTCGTGACGCTCTCGAACCGGAACGGAAGGTCGCCCGAGGCGAGATCGGCCGCCGATGGATAGGGGAGATCGCTCGTCAGGAAGAGATACGGCACCGCCGGCGGCCAGATCTCGGTCGCGATCACGTCGCCGTCGAGGTTGATCGCGGCGCGCACGCGGGCCGTATCCCGGGCCATCGCGGCCGCCACGCTGCCGCCGAAGGAGAAGCCCAGGACCCCGATGCGGGCGGGATCGACCATCGGTGCGACGGCGGGATCGCGAATGAGCGCGTCGAGCGTCGCGTCGGCCGTCCGGGCGGCCAGGAGCACCCGCCGCCTGGACAGCGTGCGGGAGGACGTGAAGCGATCCTCGGATTCGAAATCGAGGGCGGAAATCTGCGCGGCACGGTCCTCGCCGGCCAGCGGTGCGCCGTGGATGACATCATCCACGGCGGCGACCACGAAGCCGTGGCTCGCGAGATCGGCGGCCAGGATGGTGTTCTCGTGCCGCTCCGAGAACCATGACGGCAGCAGGAGCACGAGGGGTGCAGCGCGCCCTTGGCGGGCGGGACATCCCACGGCGCGGCCGCCTGCGTCGGTGTCATCAGACCCCGCACGAGGGCCTTGATCCGAGCTGTGAGGCCGATGCCGTCGGTCGCGGCCGGGTACCACAGGTCGATGGGCCGATGATCGCCGACCGTGACGGTGCTTCTGCCGACCGGGAAAGCCCCGGTCGACACGGGCCGCGGCAAGTCCAGGAAGGCGAGCGCGCGCAGGTGCTCCCGGGCGAGGACCGCGATCGCCGCGACGGACGCCAGGAGGCAGGCCGTCAGGGCGATCGCCAGACGCCGGCCCCGCCCGCGCCCCGACGCAGTCATTTGAGCGCACGCTCCGTTCTCGCCAAGCTGGCGAGCCCGGCGTGCAGGCGCTGCGCGAGAACGGTCAGCGCCGGGTCGTCGAGCGCCTTGACGTTCGGGTCGCTGATCATCTGAACGGTCAGGGGACCCTTGATCGTGCCGGTCCAGCCCAGCGTGTCATCGAAGCCGGGGCCGTGGGGCGATTCATCACCCAGGAGCTGGAGGACGCGACCCGCATAAGGCTGTGGCCGGTACAAATTACGCGCGTTCATGAGATACAGGAGCCAGCTGTCGGCCGTCTTGGAGCCGGTCCGCGGCGGCATTTCCTTGATCAGCTTGAGGAACAGCAGGGCCTTCAGGATGCCGAGCCGGTGGGTGATCGAGTAATTCCCGAGGAATTCAGCGACGGTCTTCTTGCCCTTCATCACGAGGCCGAGGCTCTCGCGCACGTGCCGGAGCCGGATCTGAGCCCGCCTCCGGAACGGCAGGCGCTCGTAATAGGTCGGATGCCAGCCGTTCACGAAGGCCAGCAGCTCCACCTCCTCGCCGTCGGCCTCCAGCTGCTGCGCGATCTCATAACCGATGACCCCGTGGACGCAGAGCCCGAACAGGATGTAGGGTCCGCGGGGCTGGACCCGGCGGATGAGGCGAACGTAATCGCTGGCGATCTCCTCGAGCGATCGACCGTCCTCCTCCGGGGCGCCGGCCGAATCCATCGTCTGGATGCTGTAGAAGGGCCGGTCCTGCCCGACGGCCTGGGCGAGGTCCCGGTAGGACAGCAGGTGATTGATGGCGATGACCGGCGTCCCGTCGCCATGGGGCTGCACGACGACGATCTGCCCGTCATCCGCCGCCGGCTGGAGGGAGGCGACGTACTGGGCGAAAGCCTTCAGGGTGGGTGAGCGGAACAGGGAGACGACCTCGACCGGGCGTCCCAGCTTTCGTCCCACCTGGACGCAGATCCGCACCGCCAGGAGCGAGTGTCCGCCGAGATCGAAGAAGTTCGAGTCCGCGTGCACGGGGGCGACGCCGAGGATCTCCTCCCAGACCGACCGGATCATCGCTTCGAGATCGGCGGACGGCGCGTCGGCGGACGGAGCTGGAGGGACGATGCGTGGCGCCGGCGGCAGGGCACGGCGGTCGACCGCCCCGCTCGCCGTCCGCGGTAGGGCGAGCAGGACGCTGACGCCCGCGGGCGGCCGGCGCAGCCCGGCATCCCGCGCGAGATGGCCCATGAGCGTCGCCGGAAGCGTCTCGAGCGGCTGGCGGACATGGTCGGCCGGGACGACGAAAGCGTAGGGCGCAGCGTCGGCCTCCCCACGGCCGGCGGCCGGGACCGCGACGGCCTCCGCCACCAGGGCGTCGCGGAGCAGGGCCTCCTCGACGGCGGCGAGGTCCTCGGCATTCGCCGGGCCGGCCGGCAGCTGCGTGGCGATCGGCAGCGCCGAGAGCGGCGCCTCGGCGTCCTCGAGGACCTGGTCCAGGGCCGCCCGCCAGGCCGCGAGCAGGGCGTCGGCGGTCGCGCGCGTGAAGAGGTCGGTGTTGTATTCGAGGGCGAGGCGCCAGCCGCTCGGCCAGCGCACCAGGAAGAAGTTCAGCTCGTAGAGCGAGCCGGGCGACAACGACGGCTTAGCCTTCAGATTGAACTGGCCGTACGTGTCCTCTCGGATGACCTCGTGGAGCACCGCGAAGTTGATCGAGATCAGCGGCGTCCGAGACGGGTCGCGCGGCGGGTTCAGGAGTTCGACCAGATGGTCGAAGGGCATCTGCTGATTGATCAGCGCGTCCTGCACGGTGCGGTTGGCGCGCCGCATGAAGTCGCGCAGGCTGGGGTCGCCCGCAGCGTCGATGCGCAGGACCAGGTTGTTGAGAAAGACGCCGATCAGCACTTCCAGATCGGGGTGGTGTCGCGAGGCGAGCTGGGTCCCGATGACCACATCGGTCTCGCCGGTGAAGCGGTGCAGGGCCGCCGCCACCGCCGCGTAGCCGAGGCCGAAGAGCGTCACCTGCTCGGCCTTGGCGGCGGCGTCGAGGGCGTCGCCGAAATCGTGCGGGAGCATCTGCGCGATGATCTCGCCGTTCGAGGTCGGCGTCTCGGGGCGCGGGAAGTCCGCGCCGACCTCGAAATAGGGTGCGTCGGTGAGGTGCCGGCGCCAGTATTCGGCCTCGGCCTGGAAGCCGCGGCTGCTGAACATCGCCTTCTGCCAACGGGCGTAGTCGCCGTACTGCATCGGGAGTTCGGGCAGGGCCGGGTCGGTGCCGCCCTGCAAGGCGGCGGCGACCATGCCGAATTCGCGGGCGAGCAGGCTGATCGAGAAGCCGTCGAACGCGATCTGGTGAACCGTGACGAGGAGGACGGCGTTCTCCGCGCTGAGCCGGATGAGGGTGACGCGCAGCAGCGGCAGCCGGTCCAGCTGGAACGGCACCATCGCCTCGCGCTTGGCGAGGTCGAGGGCTTCCTCGGCCCGCGCGGCCTCCGGCACGATGGTGAGGTCGACCTGCGAGAGCTTGAAGCGGAGGTGGGGCATCACCTCCTGCACCGGCTCGCCGTCGAGCTCGTAGAAGCGGGTCCGCAGGATCTCGTGCCGGTCGACCAGGGCCTGGAAGGCCCGTTCGACGATGGCCGGCGAGAACTGTCCCTCGAGCTCCCACCGAAGGGCGATGTTGAGGATCGTCGAGCCAGGCCGTAGCAGGTCGATGAACCAGCAGCGCCGCTGCGACGAAGAGCAGGGAAAGATCAGCGCCTCGGGTACCGGATGGCTTGCGATCTGGATCGGACGGCCGGTCATCGGGCGCTCCCGTTCAGGGTCGTGGCGTCGCGCCGGAAGGCGCGGAGCGAGGGCAGCGCCATGACGGATGCGCCCGTCGTGGCCTGATCCGCGATGGCGGCGAGCGCCGCGATCGTCGGGTGTTCGAGCACGTGCTTCGCCTCGAGCTCGATCTTCTCGTCCATCAGCCGGGCCGCGATCCGGAAGACGTGGATCGAGTCGGCGCCGAGGGCGAAGATGTTGTCGTCGACACCGATGTCGTCGACCTTCAGGACGCTCTTCCAGATCGCTGCGATCTGCGCCTCGCGGGGATTGCGCGGCAGCACGATCGGGCGGTCATCCCGCCGCGCGGCCGCGTCCGGCTCGGGCAGGCTCTTGCGGTCGAGCTTGCCGTTGGCCGTCATCGGCAGCGCGTCGAGGCTCTGCCAGAGGGCCGGGACCATGTAGTCGGGCAGCTTGGCCGCCACGTGGGCTGCGAGGCCGGCCGGCGTCACGCTCTCGCTCGCCGCGACGTAGTAACCGACGAGGCTCGCGGCGTCGCCGCGCTTGATGAGGCCGACGGCGCTCGCCGCGACGCCCGGATAGGCGCGCACGACCGTCTCGATCTCCTCCAGGTCGATCCGGAAGCCGCGCAGCTTGATCTGCTGGTCGGCCCGCCCGCTCAGGTGGATGGCGCCGTCCGGCCCGCGGCGGGCGAGATCGCCCGTCCGATAGAGGCGCTCGATGCCCCGGCCCGGGACCTCGATCTCGCGGAAGGCGTCGGCCGTCAGGTCCTCGCGCTGGAAGTAGCCGTGCGCGAGGCCCGCGCCACCGATGTAGAGGTCGCCGAGGACCCCGACGGGGGCGAGCGCCGCGTCCCGGTCGAGGACGTAGAGCTGGGTCCGGGCGACGGGACCGCCGATGGTGATCGGACCGGCACCGACCCGGGCGACGCTCGACCAGATCGTGGTCTCGGTCGGCCCGTAGAGGTTCCAGAGTTCACCGCCCTTCGCCAGGAGCGCGTCCGCGAGGTCGCGCGGCAGCGGTTCGCCGCCGCAGAGCATCTTGAGGCCCGGTCCCGGCTCGAACCCGGCCTCCAGCAGGATCCGCCAGAGCGACGGCGTGGCCTGCATCACGGTGGCACCCGAGGTCTTGATCCGACCGAGCAGGCCGAAGCCGCCCCGCACCTCGTCCCGGTCCGCGATCACCGTGCGGCCGCCGAGGATCAGCGGCAGGAACAGCTCGAGGACCGAGATGTCGAAGGTGGTCGTGGTCACGGCGAGCAGCGTATCGTCCGCGCCGAAGCCGGGCTCGACCGCCATGGAGCGCAGGAGGTTGACCACCGAGGCGTGACCGACCTCGACACCCTTGGGCGTGCCGGTCGAGCCCGAGGTGAATATGACGTACGCGGCCCGATCGGGCGTCGTCGCCGCATCGGCCGGGAGCGGGGCGGCCTCGGGCAGCGGCCGATCGATCCGCAGGAGCGGCAGGCCGCCCTCCGCGATGGCGGCGGTCGTCGGTCCGTCGCAGAGCAGGAGGGCCGGCTCGGCGGCGGCGAGGACCTGGCGCGACCGCGCGAGCGGATGCGCCGAGTCGAGGGGCACGTAGGCGTGGCCGGCCATCATGATGCCGAGCATCGCCGCGACCATGTCGGGGGAACGCTCGACGGCGAGGCCGACGCGGGAGGGCGTGGGACCCGCCTGCGCCCGGACGCAGCGGGCGATCGCGGTGGCCCGCTCCGCGAGCTGACAGTAGCTCCAGCTCGCACTGCCGCAGGCGATCGCGATCGCGTCCGGCGTCCGCGCGGCCTGGGCGGTGACGAGGCTGTCGACCGTGGCCTCGTCCTGCGCGACAGCGGGGGACCGGTTGAGATCCTCCACCAGCCAGCGCACCTCGTCCCCGGACAGGATGGGCAGGGCCTCGATCCGGCAGGCCGGATCCGCGGCGACCGCGGCCAGGATGGTCCGCAGGTGCCCGATCCAGCGGTCGATCGTCGCCGCGTCGAACAGGTCCGTGCTGTAGTCGCAGTCGATCTTCAGGCCGTCATTCGTCTCGGCGATGTTGAGGAACAAGTCGAAGTTGACGAAGGCCTTCGGGTTCGACGTGAAATGCGCGTCGAGCCCCGCGAAGTCGAGCTTGTCGTTCAGCCGCTCGAGGTTGAACTGGATGCTGGTCAGGGGCAGCCGGTTGAGTTCGCGCGGGATCTCGAGGCGCTGGACCAGCGTGCCGAGGGTCGTGTCCGGCTCATCGAAGGCGGCGAGGACTTTGTCCCTCACCGTCCGGAGGTGCGCCGCGAAGGCCTCGTCGCCCGCGAATGGCGCGCGCAGCGGCAGGAAGTTCACGCAGTGGCCGACGAGAATCGCCTCGTCGAGCCCGTTCTGCGCGGCGCTCGGCACGGCCATCACCACGTCCTGCGAGCCGGCGAGGCGGCCGAACAGCACCTGCGAGGCCGCGAACAGGGCCGCGAAGAGCGTGCAGCCCTCGCGCGCCGCGGCCGTCTTCACCGCCCGGGTCAGGTCGCCCTCGATCCAGGTCGTCAGCGTCGCGCCGCGGAAGGATTTCGGCTGGACCGGGGCACGGTCGGTCGGCAGGTCCACCGGCCGGGGCAGCACCTCGAACTCCCGGCGCCAGAAGTCGGAGACCGCGCCGGTGTCCTGGGCGGCTGTGTCGAGGGCGTATTGCCGGAACGGCAGGGGCGCCGGCAGGTCGGCGGTCCGGCCCGCGCGGCGGGCGGTGTAGAGGGCCGCGAGTTCGCCCATCAGGATGTTGATCGACCAGCCGTCGCAGACGATGTGGTGCGCGGTCAGCACGAGCACGTGCCGATCCGCCGCGCGGGTGACGAGCCTGCACCGCACGAGCGGGCCGGTCGCCATCGCGAAGGGCGTCCGGGCGTCCGCGGCGAGGAGTTCGGCGAACGCGGCCTCCGGGTCGGGGGCGCCGGTGAGATCGACGCAGGGCAGGTCCAGCTTGAAGCTGTCGGCGACCTGCATGGTCGCGCCGCTTCGCCCGATCCGCGCCCGCATGGCATCGTGCCGGGCGACGAGGTCGTCGAGCGCCCCCTCGAGGGCCGCCCGGTCGAGGCTGCCGGTGAGGTGGAGCGACACCGACTCGTTGAAGGCACAGGAGGCGCTGTCGCCCAGCTGGGCTGCGAGCCAGACTTCCTTCTGCGCCTGCGTCAGGGGCGTCTCGCTCGGGAGGACGCGCACCACCGCCTCATCGGCGGCCGGCAGCGCGGGCGCCACCGGCGTCAGGACGCCGGCCTCCTGCAGGTCGTCGAGGGCGCGGGTGAACACCCGCGCGATCCGCTCCAGGTCCGCGTCCGAATGCGCCGTGGTGATGAAGCACGGGAAGCCCTCGAGGATGTGGATCCCGTGGAGCCGCATGTACGGGAAGATCAGGCTCCCGAGCCGGCCCTCCCGCGTGGTGTCGAAGTAGAACCAGCTGCTGCAGCGCTCGATCCGAGAACCGAGCCCACGCCGGGCGAGGTCGTCGTTCAGGCGCTCCACGAGGAGCCGCATGCGCTCCGAGAGGGTCTCCTGCAGCGCCGGCCCGTGCTCCTTGAGGTGGAGCAGGACCGCGTGAACCGCGGCCAGGACCAGGGGATGGCGCACGAAGGTGCCCGCGAAGAAGGTCGGGGCGACCTCAGGGAACGATGCGTCGCCGTAGGACCACTGCCCGCCGTCGAGGGCGTCCATGAACCGGGCGCTGCCGGCCAGGATCCCCACCGGCATGCCGCCGCCCACCACCTTGCCGTAAGTGGCAAGGTCGGCCCGGATGCCGAGCACGGCCTGCATGCCGCCGGGGTGGACCCGGAAGCCCGTGATCACCTCGTCGAAGACGAAGGCGGTGCCGCTCGCCTCCGTGATCGCGCGCAGTTCGCGCAGGAACGGCTCCGGCGCCACGTCGGGGTGGCGGCTCTGGACGGGCTCAACGATGACCGCCGCGATGTCCTCCGCGTTGTCCCGGATCCAGGTGAGGCTCTCGGGCGCGAGGTAGGGCAGCACCACCATGTTGCTGACACCCTCCCGCGGGATGCCGGGCGCGACCGGGACCGCCCCGATCGTGCCGCTGCGGCCGGACGCCTTCACGAGCACCTCGTCGAACTGTCCGTGATAGTCGCCGGAGAAGATCACGACCTTGTCGCGGCCCGTCACCGTGCGGGCGATGCGCATGGCCGCCATCACCGCCTCGGACCCGGTGTTGCAGAACGTCACGCGCTCGTTGCCGGTGAGTTCGGCGAACAGGGCCGCCGTCTCGCCGGCGAGCGGGCTCTGCGGGCCGATGGCGAAGCCGCGATCGAGCTGCGCCTTCACGGCGTCGATCACGAAGTCCGGCGCGTGGCCGAAGGCCGTCTGCCCGAACCCGTTGACGAGGTCGACGTACTCGTTGCCGTCGACGTCCCAGATCCGCGACCCCTTCGAGCGCTCGCAGATCACCGGGTAGACGAGTTCCTTCCACTCCTGGCGGAAGCCCGCGGCGCTGCGCGGATCCGCGAGAACCGACCGGAAGGCCTGCGCGCGCTCCTTGGAGAGCGGCGTCCGCGCGTTGTAGCGGGCCACCAGATCGTCGATGAAGCTGCGCTGGCGCGGCGTGATCTCGCCGACCGCGCTGGCGCCGGGCCGGTAGAGGCGGTGGCGGGAGGACCCCTCGTCGGAGACCGGGATGGAGGCTCGGGAGGCCGGCTCAGGCGCCGCGGCCGGCGCGGCCGCAGGGGCCACAGCAAAGGCCGTAGCAGGAGCCGCAACAGCGGCGGTCGGCGCGGCGGCAACGACGCTCTGAGGCGCGGGGGCGGCAGCAGCCGGAGCGGCGCCAAGCAGGCTGCACTGCTGCGCGAGGAGCGTCTGCATCGCCGAGAGCTGCGCGTGCAGGAGCCCGTGGAGGCCGCTGTCGCCGGGCGCGGCGGCGGAGCCGACGAAGGCGAGCGGGAGGCCGACCGGAACCGGGGCCGCCGCCACGGCCGCGACGGGGGCCGGCGGGATGGGCGCGGCCGCGGCCGGGGCCGGCTCGGCGGGCGCCGCCTTCGCGGGCTGCGGCCGCGCGGCGGCGACGTGGGTGGCGAGCGCTTTAATCGAGGGCAGATCGCTCATCAGCTGGCGGAAGGTCAGCTTCACGCCGTACTGCTTGCGGATCTGCGTCACGAACTGGGCGAGGAACAGGGAATCCAGCCCGTGCTCCAGGAAGGTGCTGTCGAGCCCGTCGGCGCCGATCACGACCCCCGAGAGTTCCTCGACCATGCCGGCGAGTTCCGAGCCGAGTTCGGAACGTGCCGCAGCAACGCTGAGATCTGCCGTCTGCCCCATGACCGTCTGTGCCCCGTTGTCGTTGATGCGTGCTGGATGGATGTCGGCCGGATCATTCCCGGCCAGGGTGTGGTGATCGTCCGCCTGCGTGCGGACGGGGATCGAGGCGCCGGGATCCGCCGCGCGCGCCGGCGCGTCGATCCAGTGCCGCTGCCGGTCGAACCGGTAGGTCGGGAGCGGCACGCGCCGGCCCGGGCCCGTCACCGTCGCCCAGTCGGGCGCGACGCCGACGGTCCAGAGCCGGGCGAGCGCCTCGGCGGCGAAGGCCTGTCCGTCCGTCACCTGGGCCGGGTCGGGCATGGAGCCGATCACCGCGCCGACCGCGCCGCGCGGCAGGGCGTTCAGCGCGAAGGTGGAGAGGGTTCGACCCGGTCCGACCTCGAGGAGGACCGTGCCCTCCCGCGCCACCGTCCGCAGCGCGTCCGCGAAGCGCACCGTCTCGCGGCAGTGCCGTGCCCAGTAGGTCGGGCTCGTCGCCTGCTCCGGCGTGATCCAGTCGCCGGTGACGCCCGAGGCGTAGGGCAGCGCGGGGGCGCGGAAGGTGATCCGCTCCGCGAGCGCGGTCAGCCCATCGACCACCGGCTCCATCATCCGGGAGTGGAAGGCGTGCGAGGTGTGCAGGCGGCGCATCCCAATATCGGCCTGGGCGAGCTTGGCCTCGAGCTCCGCCACGGCCTCGAAGGGTCCCGCGGCGACGCAGAGGTTCGGCGCGTTGATCGCCCCGATATCGAGACCGGCGGGCAGGAGCGGCCGCAACTCGGCCTCCGGCAGCCGCACCGCGAGCATGGCGCCGCCCGGCGCGGCCTGCATCAGGCGGCCCCGCTCGACCACGAAGGCCAGGGCGTCGTCGAAGGAGAGCACGCCCGCCAGGCACGCCGCCGTCAGCTCGCCGACGCTGTGCCCGACCATCGCCTCCGGGGTGATCCCGCGGCTCATCCAGAGGGCGGCGAGGGCGTTCTGCACCAGGAAGATCGCCGGCTGCGCGATCCGGGTCGGCGCCGGGCCGCCGGTCGCCTCGTCGGGGCGGTCGCCGTCGAGGAAGGCCTTCACCTCGGCCCGCTCGCCCGGGTCGAGCAGATCGAGCCCGCGGTCGATGGCGGCGCGGTAGACGGGCTCACCGCGATAGAGGTCCCGCCCCATGCCGGGATGCTGGCTGCCCTGGCCTGGGAACATGAACACCACCGGGGCCGGCCCGGCCGCCTCGCCGCGCGGCGCGTTCGCCGCGCGCAGCGCCGCGACGGCGCCCGGCAGATCCCGGCAGGCGACCGCGAGGCGGTGCCGGAAAACCGAGCGGCCGGTCTGCAGCGTTCGCGCCACGTCGGCGAGGTCGAGCCCGGGCGTCGCCTCGAGATGGTCGGCGAGCGCCTGCGCGGCCGCGCCGACCGAGTCGCGGGTGCGGGCCGAGAGCGGCAGCACCTGGACCGTGTCGGCCGCCGCCGGCGTCCGCGGCCGGGGCGCGACGGGAGCCTGCTCCAGCACGACGTGGACGTTGGTGCCGCCGACGCCGAGGGCTGAGACACCGGCACGGCGCGGCCCCGGCCGCGACGGCCAGGGTTCGTGCCGCGCGGCGACCGCGAAGGGCGTCGTCTCGAGCGACAGGAGCGGGTTCGGGGCGGAGAAATTGGCGGTCGCCGGGATCGTCCCGCTCTCGACCGCGAGGGCGGCCTTGATCAGGCCGGTGACGCCGGCGGCGGCGTCGAGATGGCCGACATTGCCCTTGACCGAGCCGATCAGGCAGCGCTCCTGCGCCTCGACCGGTCCAAAGGCCTTGGCCAGGGCGGCGATCTCGATCGGGTCGCCGAGGGGCGTCGCGGTGCCGTGACACTCGACATAGCCGATCGTCGCCGGATCGATCCCCGCGATGGCGTGCGCGGTGGCGATGACCTCGGCCTGGGCATCCACGCTCGGCGCCGCGAAACCGACCTTCGACGCCCCGTCGTTGTTGACGCCCGCGCCACGGATGACCGCGTAGATGTGGTCGTCGTCCGCGATGGCGTCCTCGAGGCGCTTCAGGAGCACCGCGGCCGCGCCCGAGCCGAACACCGTGCCGTTGGCGTCGGCGTCGAACGGGCGGCAGACCCCGTCGGTCGAGACGATGCCGCCTTCCTGGCTGATGTAGCCGCGCTGCTGCGGGAAGCTGATCGATACGCCGCCCGCGAGGGCCATGTCGCACTGGTGGAGGAGCAGCGACTGCACCGCCTGGGCGACCGCCGTCAGCGAGGTCGAGCAGGCCGTCGCGATCGACATGCTCGGGCCGCGCAGGTCGAGCTTGTACGAGACCCGGGTCGCGAGCGTGTCGGCGATGGCGCCGGTCAGGGCTTCGTAGTTGCCGACCTGGAACTCGCTCGCGAAGCGCTCGGCCGCTCCGGGCTCACCGCAGACATGGCGCAGGAGGTAGGTGTTGAGGCTGCAGCCCGCGAAGACGCCCACCGGGCGGCCCGACGCCATCGGCGCGTAGCCGGCATCCTCGAAGGCCTCCCAGGCCACCTCCAGGAAGACCCGGTGCTGCGGATCCATCAGCGTCGCCTCGCGCGGCCGCATGCCGAACAGGGCGGCGTCGAAACGCTCCACGTCGGCGATGATCGGGCGCACGGCGACGTATTCCGGCTGCGCGCGCTCGTCGGCGGTGTAGGAATCTTCGATTTCCTCGACCGGTATGGGCGTGATCATGCAGTCGCCCCGGCACAGCCGCTGCCACAGCGCCGCGGGATTCGCGGCGCCCGGGAAGCGGCCGGCCATGCCGACGATGGCGATCGCGGCGACGGGCGGATCGCCCGCGTCCGGAGCCGAGTCAGGACCGTCCGTCATCGCGTAGACCTTCCCGAAATGCTGAGCCGCTTGAGAGCGGCCGCCTGGAGCGCCGCTCGGCTGCTGCTGGCGCCGCCGAGCAACACGTTCTGCCTCGGCGCGCCGCCGAGAACCTCGGCCAGCGCCCGAATGGTCGGCCGGGCGAACAGGTCGACGACCGAGATCGTGCCCAGGTCCAGCGTCGCGAGGCGCTGGTGGACGGCAAGGAGCCTGAGGGACGTCCCGCCCAGATCGAAGAAGTTGTCGTCGACCGCGATGGAATCGATGCCGAGAACATCCTTCCAGACCGCCGCGATGCGCAGCTCGGTCTCGCTCCGCGGGGCGGGGCCGGAGGCGCGGCGGCGCTCGGCGTCGCGCGCTGCGGTCGCCGTCGCGGTGAGGGCGGCCCTGTCGACCTTGCCGTTCGGATTCAGCGGCAGGCTCGGCAGCACCGTGATCGTGGAGGGGCGCATATGCGCGGGCAGGCCCCCGGCGAGCTCGGCCCGCAGGACCGCCGCGTCCGGCGATGCGCCATCAGCCCCGACGACGAAGGCGTGGAGGCACTTGGCCTGCGGACCCGTCTGCTCGACGGTGACGGCCGCATCCCTGATCCCCGGAACGGCGCGCAGGGCCGTTTCGATCTCACCGAGTTCGACGCGCTTGCCGTCGATCTTCACCTGCGTGTCGAGCCGGCCGAGAAATTCGAGCGCCCCGTCCGGACGGCGACGCGCGAGATCGCCGGTCAGGTAGAGGCGTGCCTCCGGATCCGCGGAGAAGGGATCCGGGCGGAACCGCTCGGCCGTCAGGTCCGGTCGGTTGAGGTAGCCGAGGGCGACGCCGTCGCCTCCCGCACAGAGCTGGCCCGGCATCCCCTCGGGCACCGGCCTCAGCGCCTCGTCGAGGATGTAGACCTGCGTGCCGTGGATCGGATGGCCGATCGGAATCGCGTCCGCGAGCTGATCCCGCGGGATCGTGTAGCAGCAGGTGAACGTCGTATTCTCTGTCGGCCCGTAGCCGTTGATCAGGCGGCAATCGGGCAGCGCAGCGAGCGCCTTGCAGACATGGGCCGGGGACAGGACGTCGCCGCCGGAAAGCAGTTGCCGCAGTCCCGCCAGGTCGTCGAGCGCCGCATCGACCATCAGGTTGAACAACCCGGCCGTGAGCCAGAGCGTGGTCACGCCGTATTCGCGGATCAGCGCACCGATCTCCCCGAGCGACGGCCGCTGGACGTCCGCGAAGGCGACCTGACCGCCATTGAGCAGCGGCGCCCAGATCTCGAGCGTGGCCGCATCGAAGGCCAGCGGCGCCAGCTGGAGGATGACCTCGTCGGCATCGAAGCGCGCGTAATCGGCCCCCCGGACGAGCCGGACCACCGCACGATGGGGGACCACGACGCCCTTGGGGCGCCCGGTCGAGCCCGACGTGTACATCACGTAGGCGACGTCCCCCGGGCCGGCGCCGGGAAGAGGCGCGCCGGCCTCGCTCTCGCCGGGCGCGCTGCCGTCGGGGTGCATGACGATCGTGGGGCAGCGCCCCGCGAGGGCGTCGGCGATCGGGACGCCCGAACCCCGAATGACCGCGGCGGGCGCGCAATCCTCGATCATCGCTGCGCGTTGCGCGCAGGGATAATCGAGGTCGAGGGGCACGTAGGCGGCCCCGGCCTTCAACACGGCGAGCAGGGCGCAGACCGCCGCGGGGGATCGCTCCACCAGCAGGGCGACACGATCGCCGGGTCGCACCCCCTGGCGACGAGAATCCGCGCGAGCCTGTCCGACTGCCGGTCGAGCTGCGCGTATGTCCAGTGCTGGGCACGCCCGCGGAGGGCGATCGCGTCCGGGCTGGCTTGGGCGTATCCGGCGAAAAGGGCTGTTACGCTCGTCCGGTCGGTCCCGTCGAGGACAGCGGTGGCGGCATTCGAAGTCAAAAGAGGCATCCCTTCGGCCTGGAGAAGCCCGTCGTTCGGTTCGGCGACGACGCGACATACTGGCTGCAATCGGGAAGCGGGCTCAATAACCCTTTACCGATACGAACTACCTCTTTTGAGTATGTTCGGCGACAATTACACGCGATATGTCACAATAGACACAATTCATCTTAGTTTTGAAATATTCAAACATATATATCGCGCATTCGCGACGTATCGTTACGGCACAACCGATCAATCCCGGCGCACATGAGCACGCGGATGCTCCGACGAGACCGACTTATGAAGTTTCCATGCTGCGCATCGATCGCCTGCATAGGCGGATTCAGAAATCATCCGTAACGTCAGGGTGCGCGTACGAGGGTCTAACGCGACCCCGGGTGGCTGCGGCGCGGCGATGCGCCCGGGGGCGGGAGAGCCTGGACGCGTGCACGCTGCCGTGGAAGAGGAAATGGGGGGCACGATCGTTACGGAGAGGATTCCAGCGGCGACCAGGCGATCGTCCTCATCCGGATCCGGGAGTGGTGGTGCTCCGCCCCGCGCCACCCTGCGCTCGATTGGGCCGCCGCCTCGGCTCCGCGACGGAAGGTACCTTCCAACGGCCGGGGATGGCCCGGCCCGGGGAGCGGTTGCACCGCCAAGGCGGCGACACAGCCCGGCACGCAGTCGAGTTGATGGATGCGCCACCGATACGCGTGCCCGAACGCGGGATCGAGGAGCGGTCAGGCGTGCCTCCCCGGAACGATCGAACGCGATCGAGAGACGGGTGGGCGGTAACGAGAGGCCGCAGCCGAGCGCCTTCACGACCGCTTCCTTGCACGTCCAATACCGATAGAATGCGACCCGCCGCTCGTCGTCCGGCAACCGGGCGAGCGCCGCGCGCTCCGCCACCGTAAAGGCCACACGCGCGACGTCCTCGCCGAACGGGCGTGGGACCTCGATGTCGACGCCGACGACATGGGTCCGCGACAAAGCCAGTACGACGCGATCCTGTGAATGGCTGAGGTTGAACTGGACTCGTCCCGGCCCGTCCAGTTCGGGTTTGCCGTGCGGGTTGTAGCGGAACCGCAGAGCCTCCGGCTCGGTGCCGAGTTCTGCAGCGAGGATGCGGCGAAGCTCGGCGCGACCGCACGCGAAACGTGCGCCGTTCCGGGGATCGTGGAAGCGATCCCGCCGGGCTCGTTCATCCGGGGATAGCAGAGGCTCGAAGCGTCGGGCGACTGCAGCACAGGACTCGAGCGTCCAAGTGAACAGGGCGATCTCCGGCTCGGGATCGTGGACAGGCGCGGTGAACCGCGCCCCGTCGCGCGCGCCTGGAAGCGGCACCGTCACGCATCGGCCTTGGCGATGACGGCGCCGACCAGTCGCGCCTGGACGGCCTGAAGCCAGTAAGCGCCTTCGACCGTCGCGGTGATGGACGTCTTCCCCCATTCCGTGACGAGGAGCATCGCCTCGAGATACGGGCCGACCGCGAGGGCACTCGTGGAAGACTGGAGGGCCGGGAGATCGAAGATCACCACATCGTACGCATGGGCGATCTCCTGGATGAGAGTCGACATGACCTCAGATCCGAGAAGCCGCTCGTTGGACAGAGGAATGGGAGGGCCGCCGCTCGCGAGGAAATCGAGGTTCGGCGTGATATCGCGGACGAGGGCACTGTCGAGCCTCACCGAACCCTGAAGGACCTGCAGAAGTCCGGACGCATCCGCCGGGGCGACGACCTGACTGAGCTGGCCGCGCCCCAGATCCGCGTCGACCAGCAGGGTCCGCGAGCCCGACTGGGCGCAGAGCACGGCCAGATTGCTGGCGATCGTGCTCTTCCCTTCGCGCGCATTCGAGGAGACGATGCCGATGCTCTTGATTTGGAGCCGCCCGACGCCGAGGCTGATGCGGGTGCGCAGGCCCATGAGCGCCGCGTTGAAGGGGCCGACGGCGTGACGTCGATGTGGTTGAAATAGCGCTCGCGGCGCCGCCCCGCCCGCATCGACGGCGCGCCGGCGGTGAGGGCGATCGGACCCGACCCGTAGGGTTCGGACGCCTTGATGCGCGGGAGGTCGCCCAGATACTCGATGCCCACATCCTCGCGGATCTGGCGCGACGAGCGGATGCGTTGGTCGAGGTTGTGGCGCGTGAGCGCGACCCCGAAGCCTGCGAGCGCGCCGATGGCCGCCCCGAGGGAGAGCATCAGCTTGGTGCGCGGGTCGCTCGGCTCGAGGGGCGGCGTCGCTTCCGTGACGACGCGGGCATCCGAGACCGGAAAGGTCTGACGCTGGACCTGCTCCGTGAAGTTCTGGAGATAGGTCTCGTACATCCGTCGATACGTCTGGGCCTGGGTCTCAAGGTCCTCGATGGACACAGCCGGCGCCTTCGACCGGTCAACCGAGTCCGGATCGGTCGGTCCCGTCGTCCGCTGACCGAGGGGGATACGGTAGTCGTGGCGGCCCTTGAACTCCTGGACCTCCCGCGCCGCGGCAATCATCTGCACCCGCAGCTGAACCAGCCGCTGATCGAGCCACGTGCTGCCGAGCTGGATGGCCTGCGCCTTCGAATCCAGCTGCTCACGCATGTAGGCCTGGACGGTCGCATTCGCGATCGCGGCGGCGCGTTCGGCATCCGACGACCGGAACGCGACGTCGATCGCGTAGGACAGGCTCACGCGCCGGACCTGAAGATTGTTCTGAAACTCCCCATCGTGAACCGTGTTCGCTCGTAGGCGGTCGGCTCCCGCGGCGGGCTCGACCATCCGAGCCACGTCATCAATGCGCTGATCCGCCCGGGCCGGGGCTGGAAATCTGGGTCGTGTTCGAGCTTAAGCTGCTCGATCACCATCGTGGCGATCTTCTCAGCCTTGAGAACCGCCACTTGGCTTTCAACCTGCGCATTATCCAGCGTGAACGCACCCTCGATGTTCCGGTCACGCATGCCCTGCTGCCGGTTCGGATCGATCACGAGCCGGGTCTCGGCGGTGTAATGCGGACGTGCAGTCAGGGCGAAGGCCGCCGCGACGAGCGTGCCGATCAGCGTGCAGAGTAGCAGGATCGCCAAATTGCGCCGTAGGAACGACCAGGCAACTGCGGCCGATACGATGTCTGATTCCGGCCTGTGTTCGGCCTCGTAGCGCGCGAGCCGCGCGGCGTTCCATCCGGTGCGCTGAAGCATGAAATTGCACCGCCTTCGTGGGTGTGGCAACGGGAGAAGGTGCGACAGGTCGAGCTTTGCTCCCCTCCCGCCGGATCGCGCAGCACGCTGGAAATCGAGATCATCCGGCTTGTGCCATGCCGATACTGTACCGGAGCGCGGCCAGGCAGTCGTACTGAGCCAAAAGAGGTAAAGGGCACTATCCGTCGGGGCTACGGCCGGCCGCAAGGGCAATCCAACCAGCCGGCGTGGCCGCCACGCTTCGGCCGGCGGCCCATGTCCGAGGCAAGCCACGCGTATCGGATCGATCGGTGCGCGCGTGCTCTCCTGGAGACCGGACGCAGCCGGAAAGACTACGGCGCCTGCAACAATTGATGCCCGTCGCTAAGCCTTTCGAAGGCGTAGTGAGCGTCATGAGCCCGGGCCAGTCTCATAAAGCAGCGCTCGGCCGGTCGATCTGGAGCATGGCTGCCGAGGACGGAGCCGATGTCGTACAGACGATCGCGCGAGCGCGTTAACTACAAGTCGGCCTGTCTCCTGGCGGCTGCGCTGACAAGCGCCCTCCTCGCCTCAAGTCCCGCTGCAGCAGATCTGATGTGGGGCATCAACGGACATCCGCTCACGTCTTACCCAGGTATCACGACGCGGCAACAACTGGAGCTCGTTCGCGATCTCGGAACACGCTCGTATCGGGTCGACGTCTCAAGGACCGACCAGATCGCGCGCCTCGCGGAGCTGACGCGCGAGGCACGGTCCCTCGGCCTGACGGTGCTGCCGATCCTGATCCCCCGGTCGATCTCGCTGGCGACAACGAGGACCTCCTCTACAAGAAGTCTCTCAGCTTCTCCCGTTCGGTCGTCACCGCCCTGGCCGGACAGATCCCGGTCTGGGAACTCGGCAACGAGATGGAGAACTACGCCATCATCAAGTCATGCGAGACCAAGGACGACGGCACGACCTACCCCTGCGAGTGGGGACCCGCCGGCGGGACCATTCCGCTCGACTATTACGGGCCGCGGCTCGCGAAGGTCATCGCAGTCCTCAAGGGCTTGTCGGACGGCACACGGTCCGCCGATCCCGCGGCGAAGCATGCGATCGGCTCGGCCGGTTGGGGGCACACCGCCGTCTACGGCCGCTACCGCGAGGCCGGTCTCGATTGGGATATCACCGTCTGGCACATGTACGATCAAAATCCCGAATGGGCCTTCAAGATCATTTCCCAGATCGGAAAGCCGATCTGGGTGACGGAATTCAACAACGCCCTGGGCAGCCAACGGGATGGCGAGGACGGACAGGCACAGGGCATCGCAAAGACGATGAAGACTCTGCAAGATTTAAGACAAAAATACAATATCGAAGCAGCATATATCTACGAACTCGCTGACGAGTCGTATTGGCATCCAAGCTACGAGGCGTACATGGGCGTCGTAAAGCTGGATAAGACCGCAACGGGCGGATGGCAGCTCGGGAGGCGGAAGGCTGCCTTCGGGACGGTCAAGGCCCTCATCGACACCTCGAAACCTTGAACATCGCAGAGATCGCTTGATGCTCGATACACTTGATACTCGACCGAAGCGTCTCTGGCGCGCGGCAACACACGCATCCGCGCTGCCAACCCTTACGGTCCTCGCGGAACGGAAATTCCGACGCCTCGTCAGGAAGCAGAGCAAGGCCCTCGCCGCACCCGAGATCGCCCTTGCTGACCAAACGATCTGCGTGTCGGCGACGGACAACCAGATACCGCGGATCTTGTTTCAGACTTGGAAATCCCGCACCGCCCTGCCCTCGAACTACGCGCTGTGGAGAAGCACTTTTCTATCCCACAACCCCGGATACCAATGCCTGATCTGGGACGACGCGGATAATCGCGCCTTCGTGGCAAAGCACTTCTCCTGGTTCCTCCCGATATACGACGCATTTCCGAAGGAAATTTTCCGTGTCGATGCGGTTCGCTTGCTGTTCCTGTTTCATCACGGGGGTTTTTATTGCGACCTCGATACGGAATGCCTGAAAAGTCTCGACACCCTGCGCGACAAGGGCGACGTACTGCTCGGGCGGATGGGAGAAGATCCCGGCTTCGCGCACGCGGTTCCCAATGCCGCGATGGCGTCGCGACCCCGTCAACTGTTCTGGCTGCTCGCCATCGCCCTGATGATCACCGCGATCGAGCAGGCCGGTACACCCGATGCCCTGCTCAAGCTGGGTCCGGAGGCCGTCACGGGTCCGGTTCTGGTCCGCGAGGCAGCGCTCTTCTATCTACGCAACCCAACCGCTGCCGTGATGCAGCGGGCACAGCAGATCCTCGCGAAGCTGGACGGCGTGACATCGGACGCCGTCGAAGCCGGGACGCTGAAACTTCTCGACTCCGAGATCTGGTACCCGCTCGACTGGACGAACCCCTGCATCGACTGCTGAGGGCCGACATCATGGAGCATCGGGCCACATTGACCCATGAACAGGTGCGGCGGCTGTTTCCGCGCTCGCATCTCGTGACCTACTGGTCACATTCCTGGGTCGAATCCTTCAACTGAGGCTTTCGGGATGCAGCCCTCTCTGGAAGGCCTCGCTGTATGCATCGTCCTGCTCCTGATCGGCGCGCTGATGCGCGCCTCGCTCACCGTCGGCCTGATGGCCTCCCTTGCCTTCGGCTCGACGGCAATCGCAGTCTTGCCCGCCCTCGGCGGCGCCTCGCCGCTCATCTATACCGTTTTCACGTTTCTACTGATTACCTCTCTGCTTCTTCATAAGAATGCGAAGCGGCACATTGCGACACTGTTTCGACACTCCGCCTCCGCTTGGTCGGCCCTCGCCCTGATCCTCTACGCGGTGCTCGGGGCCTACATCCTGCCGCGCCTGTTCGCCGGCGAGGTCACCGTCTTCGCCGTCTCGCACGAGACAGGGAGCGTGTTCGAGACGGTGCTCGTGCCGACGTCGAGCAATCTCACGCAGGCGGGCTACCTCACCTTGGGGCTTCTCACGTTCCTCGTCCTCCGGATTCGCCTGCGGCGGCGCTCGGGCCTGCGGGCGATGCGGCGGAGCTTTTTGCGATGGCCGGCTTCAACGCCCTGCTGGGTATTGTCGATCTCGTCGCCAAACTGGCCGGCGCCGGTGATGTCCTCCTACCGATCCGGACCGCAACCTATGCATTCCTGACCGACACGGAGCAGGCGGGCTTCGCTCGCATCGTCGGCGGTTACTCGGAGGCCTCGGCGTTCGGGGCCGCCGGCCTCTCATCGCTAGCCTTCGCCTTCACGCATTGGCGGGCGACCGGATCGCGGCCGGCCCTGATCCTGTGGGTGGTCCTCGCCGGGTTGCTTCTTCTCTCGACCTCGAGCACGGCGTATGTGGGGCTCGGCATCCTGCTTGTCCTGTTGATGGCCGCCAGCGTGCGGACGGTGCTGCGCGCCGGTCTTCTGCGGCAGGATCTCATCGTCGGGGTCATCCTCAGTGCCATCCTGATCAGTGTGGTCGGGATCACGCTGGTCAAGCCAAGCATCCTCGATCCGATCGTTCGGTTGAGTGAGGTGACGCTATTCGAGAAGGCGAACTCCGCTTCAGGCCAGGAGCGCAGCTACTGGAATGAGCACAGCCTTCAGAACGTCGTGGAAACGAACGGCCTTGGACTCGGGATGGGAAGCTCGCGGGCGTCGAACTGGCCGACGGCCGTGCTCTCCCAGCTTGGCATCATCGGTGCGCTCCTCCTGATCTTCCTACTCATCTCCGGCCTACGCGACCTCGGACGTGACGCCCGCGCACGCCCCGAACGGGAGATGGTCATCCTCTACGATTCCGCACGCGCCACCGCGCTGGCGATCCTGGCCGGCGGTCTCCTCGGTGCGGGCAGCGCCGACCCGGGCATCTTGTTCTTCATCTGTATCGCGACCACGATCTCGTGCCGCCATATCCTCTCCTCACCTGCACCGACGCCAGCCGAGCCCGCTCGCCTTCCAAGCGGTTCGATCCCCGCCCTCGCATTGGACCCAATTCACGCCGGCGTCCTTCGGACCTGAATGCCCGATGGAATGCGACGTAAAAGTGGGCAGCCCTTTTCCTGAACGAGGGGAGTTGCGATTGCAGACTGGAAGCAAATCTTTACCTCTGAGCTTCGCGCTGAGGTGGCACGACCGGAGCAGTGGATCAGGCGGTCTCGCCGCGAAGTTGCCGCCGATCTCGGCGTCGGACCCTCGACACTGCGCAACTAAGACGACGGGCGTCGCGAGCGGGATTTGGACCACCCGCCAGCCGAACGGCAGGAGGATATGGCCGCCCGGTCGGCGATCAAGCGACGCAGAAACGCATCATGCGGATCGAGCTTGGAGCGGCGTGCCCGCCCCTGCGGACACGCTCCCCCTTCCCGATCGTGGTCAGCGCCGTCATCCAACGGATCGCCGTCGCGGCACCGCCCCCGAAGCGCTTGGCCGCTTACCGGCGCGGCGTCGCGCTGGCCGCGTCCACCACGCGCTCACACAGATCCTGGCTGTAGGGGCGCCCATGCCTCGCTCCTCCGCTGGAGCGATCGATGGATCAACCCGCCCCCTTGCGTGAACCCCATCCATCCGTGTCAGCCAAAACCGAAAACGCTCTTGCAGAACAGCTACAATAGCGTCCGGCCGCATTCGTCCTTGAACTACTTGTCGCCTGCGCCGATCATCATCCCAGATCTGACGGCCAGCTACACATGGCAGCAGCAATGGAGTAGCGTGTCGCTCGGCCCGATCGACAATTCCGGCCGATTCACGTCCAGACAATTCTTTATTTTCCTGCGTCTCGCTGAATGTATCGACGATTTCCAAAAATCTGCGCTTCTGTCTACGACTATTTCAACAGCAGATAAAATTCCCGTCTATGCACTCTGATCAGGCCATGAAGAATGTTCTTCACGTTGTGCCGACGACTTTACCGGGCCGATGTGGTGTCGGCGACTATGCTGTTCGTTTGGCCGGCGCGATAAGCCGCTTTGGCATTCGTTCAGTTTTTCTCGGCGTTGGCCACGAACATTTTGCCACTCATCGTGAATCTCCTGATCTGCCGGATACTGCCCTTCTCACAACAAATGAACCGTTCGAGGTCTTGCGCGTTAGTAGACTAATGAAACCCGATACCATCTTGTTACACCTATCACCATTCGGATATCATCCGGATGCGTATCCGCATTGGCTTCTCATCTACCTAAAACAGTTGCGTTCATTCAACCGTCTGCGTATTGGAATAGTATTCCATGAAATATGGCAAAGCCCTGCTCTCTTCAGTAGGCGGATCTACAAATCAATTCTACAGCGCCATCTTCTTTCAAAAATTGCTAAATGTGCCGATTTCTTCGTAACAAACACGGCCGAACGGTGCCGCAAAATCAAGAGTATCGCGACTGATGTTCCGGGCTATAGTTTCCCTGTATTTTCAAATGTTGGCGAATCTACTTTCCTTCCGGAAAACAAACACGACGTAGCTGTCGTTTTTGGCTCCATTAGACAACGCATGCTTTGCTGGGCGGCCCTGTCTGAGGCTCAGGCGGAAATATTAAAGCTACCGGTGACCAAGATCCTCGACATTGGACCCGGCATAGCTACAATCCCTCGCTCCCTGCGCGATCAAGTCGAAGTGAAGGGGCTACTGCCACTTGCTGAGGTGGATGGGATACTAAGTGAAGCAAAAATCGGCATACTGTCCTACGACAGCTTAGAGCTGGCAAAATCCGGAATTTTCGCGGCTTACGCGGCCCATGGGAATGCGGCATTAAATCTTGGCCGGATGTCCAACTTCTCCGACGGTCTGAGTGAAAAACATTTCGTTCAGCTCGATGAATGTTCCTCTCAAGCTGTTGAAACGAGTCGGCGCAATCTTTGGCACTGGTATCAAGGGCACACATTGAACGAAGTCGCAGACTTCCTCGCGCTTCAGGTCAACGGGCACTAGAAACAGAGAGAAATCGATGCGACTTGGTAGAGGCCTTTGCATCTCGGACCCGACGGTGAAGTCGATCCGTTGATCCTGCTGCACGGCTGAAAGAAGATCGATTCTGACGTGCTCGTCTGACCTCTAGCGGCGTCTCCGTGACCAGGAGGGCGCGACACCCTCACGGTCTCAGTCGGCCTAAGCGGCGCCTTCGCCAGAGCCGCCGGACGTCGACGCCCGCCCAGGCAGTCCAGGTCGAGCAGATCGCGCCGCGTCAGTAGACCGCCTGGACCAGGCAAGTCCGGCCCTCGCCGTTCAGCACGGCGCAGAGGGCCAGCTCGGAGCGCGGCTGCTGGACCCGGGCCGCTGGACGCCGCAGCTTGCCCGTGGCGGCGTGCGTTGTCGGGGGCACCGGCCTTCCGCGCGCCGCCGTCTCGAACAGGGCCCCCGGGCGCAGGAGCGCATCGACGGGGCCGCCCCCGGCGAAGGCGAGGCCGTGCGGGGCGAGGAACGACCGCGTCGAATCCGGCAGGGCGCGGCCGGCCTGCGTGGCCCACTCCTCCAGGGGCCGGCCCGTGATCCGGACCACGTAGTCGCGCGTCTCGGCGGGCATGGCCGAACGGCCCTCGAGCCATCCGCGCACCCGCTGCGGGCCGGCATTGTACGCGGCGGCGGCCAGACCGAGATTACCGAAGCGGGCGCGGTGCTCCCGCAGGAGTTCCGCGGATTTCGGGATCGCCTCCCCGGGGTCGAACGGATTCCGCAGGCCTCGTTCCGCGGCGGTCCCGGGCATGAACTGGGCGATCCCCTGCGCGCCGACCGGGCTCACGGCGTAGGGGTTGAGGCCGCTCTCCTGGCGCAGGAGACGCAGGAAGAAGTCGGGCGGGAGGTCGTTGGCGGCGCCCGCGGAGGCGATCAGCGCGTGCATGCTGCCGTCGGCCTGCGGAAACAACCGGGACACAGCCTCGATCGGCTGGAACGCGCCACCGCCCAGGACCAGCAGGTCGGCCATCTCCGGTCCGTTGCCCGGCCCGGCGGCCGGCTCGATCCGTGCCGGCGGGGCGATCCGCGCGAAGGGCGTCAGACCGAGCGGCTCCAGGGCCGCGGGGGCCTGGGCGGGGCTCGATGCCCGCGGCGCGACGATCGGGGTCAGGGCGGCGGAGATCAGGAGACAGAGGGCGATCGGCCCGTGCGCGTGCACGCGTTGACGTCCGAACCGCAGCGGATGGGCGACCGGCTCGCGCACGGCCGTTCAGGATTTGACCACCAGCGGACCCACCGGCACGCCCGGGCCCGTAACCTCGAGCGGCGTCGGCTTGTCGCGGGCGAGATACTCGTCGACCAGCCGCGTCCCGAGCACCGGATCCCGGAAGCGCCAGAGCTTCTTGCGGGTCCCCTCGATGATCGTCGCGTAGACCGCGAGATCGATGGCCTCGCCGCCGTCGCGCTCGTTTCCTGTGTCATCACATGGACCTGAATGAGTCCCCTACCTACCGTCCGGACTCACAACCAGTAGGACACGGTTGCCGCGAGGCAGACGGCAGCGAGGTCGTTTCGGGCGAGCCGGTCATAGCGGGTTGCGATGCGACGAAAATCCTTGAGCCGTTCGGACAACCGCTCGATGGCGTTACGGTCGCGGTAGAGTACGGGCGAGAAGCACGGCTTCCAGCGGCGGTTGACCTTTGGCGGGATGTTGGGCGCGGCTCCCTTCGCCTCGATCTGCCGGCGGATGGCGTCGCTGTCGTAGCCTTTGTCGGCCAGAACGATGCGGCGGTGGGAAGACGCTCCAAGAGCAGCGCCCCGGCCTTGCAGTCGGCGACCTGCCCGCCGGTCAGCTGGAAAGCGAGCGGGCGGCAGGCATGGTCGGTGAGCGCGTGGATCTTGGTCGTGCGTCCGCCTCGCGAGCGACCGATAGCTTGGTTCTGCTCCGCCCTTTCCCGCCCGAGGCGCAGCGGTGCGCCTTCACCACAGATAAATCGATCAGAACCTGAGCGGGGGTCCGCCAGTCTGAGCGAGCGCCTCGAACAGCCCGACCCAGACACCCGTCGCCGCCCAGCGCACGAAGCGATTGTAGAGGGTCTTTTCGGGCCGTAAATCTCGCGCGGTGCGTCTGTCCAACGGCCGCCGGACTTCAGCGCCTGAACGATGCCGCTGATCACGCGCCGGTCGTCCACCCGCGCCTTGCCCCGCGTATCGGTGGGCAGATGCGGGGCAATCTTCGCAAACTACTCGTCCGTCAGCCAGAAATGATCCATCGGCTCGTCCAGCAGGAGCCGTGAACACATCCCACCGAACCGCGCTACCGTTATGGGTCCGGACGCTAAACGCATCCTCGTCGGTGAGTAACCGCATAGGCCAACTCGTGCAGCCGCCGGCGAGAGTCACAATATCTATCCGCTAGAGTTCCAATGAACCCGCTCGGCGATAGATTTTGACTTCGACCGCCTCGCCATAGAGGCTGGAGACGCCAGACAACAGCAGGTGCATGAACTCGCAGTCCTCGTCCGTCAAGGAACACCTTGGGGCCGCGTAAGCTGTACGACGTTGTCGCCGCACGATGTGGGCTTAATGTCCTCGACCCGCTTGGCAAACTCGAGTATTAAGCGCTCAACTGCCGGCGGCCACGGCAATTCTTTGTCTAGGAGTATCTGAGCGGCGCGAATGAACATCCTGAAATGCTCGGGATGGATCGGCGCACCTATCTCCTGCTGTTCAAAAATTCGATCAGCTATGGCTGTCGCTAGCCCGGCTATTTCAGCCATCTTCTCAATCTGCTCGTCTTCAGCGCTCACTGTAGATCGCCCTAGTCTTCCAGTGCTCGATCAGGAGGATTAGTTTGCCTCTCTAATCCTCCTATTACCACGCGTAACCCTGGCCGGTGAGACAATTCATCACATGGCGTTCAAAATTTCAGACGCTGTCATCATCGTGGCGCCGCTGCTGACCAAGGCGATGAAATTTACCGATGGAAACGGTCGTAAAGGTAGTTCGGCATCATCGTAAACCTGTGAAGCATATATTCGTGATGCCCGTAAAATGACTTTAAGCGCTAGCTCTAAAGGCGAGCGGAACGCGGTTTCACAATTCGAGTGGTTCGGGAGCCACAGTACCTCCTGCTGTATAGGTTGTTTAGTCACTCTCCCGCCTTCCTTAGCCGCATGTCAGTTGTCAGATGATTTGAGACGTTTTGGGATGCTCAGAAGCGGAGGCTCTTGCTGACCTGGGGTGAGAAGTTATTAAGTAGCCTGCGCGTGGTGAAGTAAGGGACGATCGATGAGGGTCTGACGCTTGATCCGCGCCCGCTCTTGCAGGATGGCCTCGCCGCAGCCGAAGTGGACGTCGGCAGGGGTGAGATTGCCCACTCATCCAGCGTAGCCCGCTCGCCTCGATTAGAGCCGTTCCCACCTATGTTGCGACGGCCAAGTCGTCTTCGTATCCGGCTGCGGTGAGGCAGTTGCGGCACTCGTCTGGGGTGAAGCGTGTGAAGGCTTCGCGGATGGCTTCCCAGAGGTCGGGCACGGTGCGAGCGGTTGCGCTGCGCAGCAGGTGCTTCAGCTTGGCGAAGATCTGCTCGATGGGATTGAACTCGGGACTGTAGGCCGGCAGGTACAGCACCCGCGCGCCCACTGCCGCGATGGCCTCGCGCACGCCGGCGACCTTGTGGGCTTGCAGGTTGTCGAGGATCACGGTGTCGCCGGGTCGCAGAACTGGGACGAGGTGGTCGGCGACGTAGGTGCGGAAGCGCGCGCCGTTGGTGGCGCCGTCGATGAGGCTGAGTACGCACAGGCCGATTGTGCGCAGGGCGGCGGTGGCGGTGGTGGTCTTGTACTGGCCCTGCGGCACGAGGAGCCGGCATCGGGACCCGCGCGCGGGCGCGACCGTAGCGGCGGGCCATGTTGGTGGCGGCTGCGGTCTCGTCGAGGAAGACGAGGGTGTCAGGATCGAGGTCGGGCATGGCCTCGAGCCAGGCTTGGCGGGCCGCCTTCACGTCCGGCCGTTCCTGCTCAGCCGCGTAGACAGCCCCTTTTTACGGGTGATGCCGTGCCGGGCGAAGAACCGCGACAGCCCGCTCGTGCTGGTCTGCACACCCTGGGCGGCCAGGGCGTCACGCAACTCGCGCAGGAAGAACTCGGGCCGGGCTTCGTAGGTGGAGAGGATCCGATCGGCCTGCGCCTCAAGGGCCGAGAGACGGTTGTCGCCCCGCGTCGGCTTGGGCGCGACGTGGCCGTCCTGCGCGAACCGCGCCGACCACGGGCTGGCACTCGACACGCTCACACCGAACCGGGCTGCCGCCCGATGGAAAGAGGCGCCCTCGGCCACGGCCGCCACGACGCGCTCGCGCAGATCGACAGACAACGGTGAAGGCATCGCCGGCTCCTTCTCCACTCAACGCCGCAATCGCTAACCCGTCGCAACGCCCGCGGGAACGACTCTAAATGGCTGTCAGAGAAGCGCACCCGATTACTATAGGTGCCCTAGGTCGCGGTTCGCTTGCCGGGGCGGCGCTCGATTGTATCGTCCAGCCCCAGGATCAGGGGCCGCGCTGCGCGAACGCGTCGACGAGGAACCCGACCAGAATACGGCTGCCGGAGCGCGGGCACCACGCCGCCCGCTTGAGGATTGGATGGACGTTCACAAACCGTCGCTCTTGCGCGAGGTCCATGATGCTTAAGAGACGCGTCACTGTGCGCCGTCCTGGCGTCAGGATCGTGCCAACCAGTAGGATCTGGGCCTGTCGTCATGAGTGGTAGACGAACAGCCGTGCGAATGCCAGGCTGATCCCAGCGAAGCGGGCGGGAACCGTAAGCATGGCGGTGTCTTTTGGCAGAAACGCCACCAACTTATCCCTCACGGCCGCTTCGTCACATCATACCCGCATCGACCCGTTCTATTAGCCAAAATTAAGATAAGTCAAGCGGTTTGGCACTCGCATGCAGCATCCTGCTCTTGTAATTTCAAAGATCCGCTCTTTTTACTATCAGTATTCAGGCCGCCAGCACTGCCACCCTGAGCTTTTTCGTTTCCCGTCGGATTGACCTTGATCAATCTTGCCAGGGCGTCTTTGGAGCAAAGTGGACCATCTGCAGGAAGATCGCCAAGCCCGCGGCCTATGCAATGGTAGCAAATTGGATGGCGGCCACAATGAAGATCTCGGTTCCTTCAAACCCGGGTATCAGAAATGCGCTATCGAGACTTTCCGACCCCAACCCTAGGATGCATTGCCGAGCCTGTCTTCAGCTTTCGTTAATGAAATTCTGACAATTCCGGCCGATGCTCGCGGTCGCAGCGTTATTCGAGGCAGAGCGGCCTTGTGAGAAAGATCATGCTCGGCTGGATAATCCCAACGCTGATCTGCATCGCCTATTTCTTATACGAGGCTCGACGCGCGCCTATCATCGAGAATGACAAGAGTGACGACATAGAGGAAGCGCTGCCCGGCCAATCGAACGTACCTGACTCCGGAGGTCAAGCTGTCCAGCAGACTCAGAACGTGCGCAGGCCGTTGGATCAGTAGGCGTTGGAGCGACTGGGCAGGATGTGCAGCGCTGTTGCAATCAGGATCCTGAGATCCAGAACGAAACTGCGGTTCTGCACGTACCAAAGGTCCAACTCGACCCGGCGCTGCATGTCGACCAGCTTAGGTGTCGGACCCCGCGAACCGTTAATCTGAGCCCAGCCCGTGATGCCAGGCCGCACGGTAAATCTGTGCCGGTAGGCGGAAATTAGCGAGCCATATTGGATGTCGTGGGCCAGCGCATGAGGACGCGGGCCGACCAGCGCCATGTCGCCGAGCAGCACGTTAAGCAGTTGCGGCAGCTCGTCGAAGCTGGTCCTGCGCAGAATTGCACCCAGACGGGTCATACGCACATCGCCACGCTGAGCCTGGTGCACAATAGCACCGTCCTCCTGCACGTGCATGGTACGGAACTTGTAGATCAGGAACGTGCGGCCGTTCAGACCGGTGCGCGTCTGGCGGAACAGTGCCGGGCCGCTGCTATCCAAACGAACCAGTAACGCAACCAATGCTAGCAAGGGCGACAAGATGACCAAGACTATTGCTGCGACCAGCACGTCAATGCTGGCATCTGCTATCGAATGCGTATCTTGAAAAATCTGTTGCGCTGACACATTCAATTCATCGTGGCTGATCGGCTCGTCTCCGATCGCGTTCATTATATTTCGCCCGCTTGTTTGCAGCACATCCCGCCTCCTGGGAGGTCTGAGTCGGACCGATCTCAATAACCAGAAGAGTGTCCTAAATCGGGCTATACCGCAATCGGGCGATTAATACAGCCTTAACGCCGTCTCGGTGGGACGATCACAAATACGTACGTATTTTCACCCGGGTCTATGCCTGTTCGCGGCGCACCCATTGCGCGAAGCTTTGCTTTACCGCGATTGATCTGCCCCATGTAAGTGGTTTGTCGCGGAGCTCAGCGAATCTAGGCGCTGATCCTGACTCAACAAATTGAACCGCGTCGAGCGCAAGTTTTCCGGGCACCCTGAATTCTGAAGAAGGGTGGATGCCATGCCTCGCAAACGCTTCACGAACGAGCAGATCGCCTTTACCCTGCGGCAGGCGGAGAGCGGTGCGACGGTAGACGAGGTCGGCCGGAAGATGGGTGTGTCCGAGCCGACGTTCTACCGCTGGAAGAAACAGTTCGTCGGCATGGGCGTGCTGGAGATCCGGCGGCTGAAGCCGCCGGAGGATGAGAACGGCAAGCTTATGCGACTGGTCGCCGACCTGACGCTGGACCCTTCATGCGTGCCAAGACATGCTCAAGCAAAAGTTGTGAGGGCCGCCGCTCGCCGTGAGGTAATCGGTCACCTGCAGGTAGCCTACAATATCAGCGAGCGTCGGGCCAGTCAGGCCACCAACTTCGGCCGCTCGGCTCAGTGCTACCGCATGCGCGCCAATCCGCATGTAGCTCTGCGCATGCGGCTGAAGGAACTCGCCGCTGCATGGGTGCGCTGCGGCTACCGGCGGCTGCACATCCTGTTGCAACGGGCAGGCTGGGAGGTGAACTTCAAGCGCACCTACTGGATCTACCAAGATACCTCGCCAGCTTTGACCAAGCACTTACCAACAGACCTGCCAAGCAGCCTAGGTCAAGACGTAGAATACCGCGGCCATCCGCGCCGCCCGGAGTGCGCTTTCTGCCCGTTCAATCAGATTTCTGCGCGGCGGCTTGCAAGAAGCCAGAGAGTTGTTCACCCCCCTCCATCTAACTTCATTGAAAATCGATCGAACGAATACGAACGTATAATAGGAAAATAATTCGTTTTGCAATCTATATAAGATCTTTGTCGCCGGACGACAATTTCATTACCGGCGCAATTTATTTGGAAAATCTCGGCGGCTTCTGCGAATCAACGCCAAGAGCGAACTTCCTCAGCGGCGAGGAGACCGAAGCGCGACCAAACGCGCATCCGCTCCCAAAAGCGTACGGGAGCGAGGGCTGGACACGCCCTATTTACGGCTAGGTAAGCCATAGCGGCACAAAGAAGGAGTATTGCGACCATGAATAATCCGGCTAAGATCAATGCATCGCGCATCTGAATGGCGCGGTCTCGCGTCGTCCGCAGACCACCCGGACGCTGACGTACGATCTGAATTGCTTTCACGAGAAAGCCTTCCAATTTTTATCGCGTATTAACTACGCACGTTCAGCGCCCTTTGTCGACTCCCGCGCCTCGACGGCGGCCGCTTAGAGCACCATCCGAGCGTGATGAAACGGCTGGCGAGGTGAAGGGTTGATCGGCGAAGGAGAGCGCCGATGTCCTCAGTCCTGTCTGTCGATCTGCGTCAGCGCGTGGTCCATGCCGTCGCGGCCGGCGCCTCCCGGCACAAAGCTGCCGAACGCTTTGGGGTCAGCTTGGCGAGCGCCAGTAGGTGGTGTGCTCACTTCGCCCGTGAGGGCCACGTCGCGCCCAAGCCGATGGGCGGTGATCAGCGCCCGCACCAGATCGAGGTGCGGGCCGACCTGATCCTCTCCTCTACGAGGCGCAGCCCGGCATTGGACTTGCTCCGGTTTAATGGAGAGCGGTTTGGTGGGTGAAGCCCCTCTCGAACTGGATAGGGCTGGTGAAGCCGAGAGCCGAGTGACGGCGGCGGGGATTGTAGAAGCCATCGATGTAACGGGCCAGCGCGACGGTAGCCTCGGCTCGCGTCTGGAACGCGGTGCGCCAGACCAACTCGCTCTTAAGGGTCTTGAAGAACGTCTCGACCATCGCGTTGTCGAAGCAATTTTCCTTCCGGACATCGAGATCACGATGCCATGTCCTCGTAGCTCCGCCTGATACTCGTTCGAACAGTACTGACTGCCGCGGACGCCCTTCTGTGTGTCAAGCCGCGACGCGGGTCTGGTTGATCGCCTGCCGCCTCCGGGTGATGAGCGTGAACACCACACGGGCGATGTAGCGCTTCAGGCAGCGGATCGCTTCCAGCTTGGAGTGGCCTTCTGCGATGCGGCGGCCCACATACGCCTCGGTCCGCTCATCGGTTCGCAGTCGCCCGATGGCGATGATGTGCAGCGCGCTGTTGGCCGCGCGATCACCGCCTCGGTTGAGGCGATGGCGCACCGTCTTGCCCGATGAGGCCGGCACGGGGCTCACGCCACAAAGCGCCGCGAAGCCTCGTCTCTGAGCGCAGGCGCTCGGGATTGTCGCCGGCCTTCAGGAGGAGCTGAGCGGCGCCATTGCTGCCGATGGAGTTGCGGGCCACGAGGTCCGGTGCAAGTTCGTCGACGATGGCGCCGATCATGGCATCGAGATCGGCGATCTCGTCGTGCAGTTCCAGATAGCGCCGCGCCAGGGACTTCAGGCCGATCCGGTATGCGGCCTCGACGTAGCGGTAGGCGCTCAGATCAGGCCGCCACGCCGCCAGGGTCCGCACGAGCTGCATCCGGGTCATCCGGCGCAGCGTCTCGCGCAGGGCGTCGGGGGCGCACACGATGGTGTTGTGGATCATCTGCAGGGCGATGCGCCGGGCCGCGACCGCCGTCTTCCGGCACGCGCTCAGGACGCGCAGCGACTCGACCATGCCGTCGCGGGTGCGCGGCGTGACGGTACGGGTGCCGGCGAAGGCCGCCTGCGCCGCGCTCTGTGCGTCGAAGTTGTCGTTCTTGCCCCGCCGGCGACCGTCCTTGGTGTCGGGGGCGGTCACCTTCAGTACCTCAATCCCGGACCGCTGGAGGAAGCAGAGCAGGCCGGCACCATAGCTGCCGGTCGGTTCGACCCCGACGCGGCGCAGCGAGCCGAACGAACGCATCCAGGTCAGCATCTGCCGATAGCCCTGGCAGGTCGCGGCGAAGCTGGCGGTCGCCAGAACCCGATCCCGGTCATCGACGACCGCAGCGACGTGCAGATCCTTGTGGGTGTCGACACCGCCGATGACGTGACGCTCGTGAGATTCCTCGGCACTCATCCCATCCTCCTGGCGATCGAGCCTGATGGCTTCACCACGACTGGATGCGCGGACAGGACAGTCACGAGACCAGACGGTCAGGCCCTTCTCGGGTCACAGGCATCGGCGGGCAAAACCTCACCGCAGGGTGTTCCCGGGCGGCCGACAGGTCCGGGGAAAGACACGACCGGTCGATCAGAGTGCGAGTCAGGCCGCACCGGGACGCCCTGCGGCCCCAGCTTAACCGATGGTCCATCGCTGTGCGGGTCAGACCACCCGGGAACTGGCGCCGATCTTCTGACTGTCGGAATGATGCAATAACCCTGATCCGGGCTGCCGGACGACGAGGGCTCGTCGCAGCGCTGTCAGCGCGAGTTCCTTGTGAAGACGGTTACTCACTGCCCAGCCCACGACCCGCCTAGAGTACAGGTCGAGGACCACCGCCAGGTACAATCAGCCCTCCCGCGTCCAGACGTAGGAGATGTCGCTCCCCCACTTCCGATCCGGCCCCGCCGCCGTGAAGTCCTGGTCGAGGTGGTTGGGCGCCACTGGAAAGGCGTGACCGCTGTCCGTGGTTCGCCGGAGGCAGCGCGGCTGGCGGGCCTTGAGGCTGTTCTCCCGCATCAGCCGGGCCACGCGTCGCCGGCCTGCCGCCAAACCCTGCTCGCGCAGCTCGTGGGTCCTGCGCGGGCTGCCATACGTCTCGTGCGAGAGCGTGAAGGCGGAGCGGACGTGGGCAAGCAGCACGAGATCCTCGCGCTGGCGCGTCGAGGCCGGGCGGTTCTTCCAGGCGAAATAGCCGCTCGGACTGACGTCGAGGACCTTGCACAGGCGCGCGACCGGGAAGTCCTTCTTCGCCGCGTCGATGAGGCGGAACCTCATCGACTTCCCTCCTTGGCGAAAAAAGCTGTGGCCCGCTTCAGGATCTCTCGCTCCTGGCGCAGAACCTCGTTCTCGCGGCGCAGGCGCTTGAGCTCGGCGGCCATGTCCTCCTCTCGATCGGCCGGCGGGTTGTCCATCTCCCGCTCACGTCAACAGTCGATCCAGTCGCGCAGCGTCGAGAGCCCGACGCCGAGATCGGCGGCGACCTCGCGGCGGGACCGCCCGCTCGTCTGCGCCATTTGCACCGCCTCAGCACGAAACTCAGGGGTAAAGGTTTGCCTCCGGTCTGCCATCGGAACCCTCCTCCTTCAGGAAAAGAGCTCTCCACTTTCTCGAGGCAAGTCCAGACCGACAAGCCATCCTCGACCACATCAGCGGGTCTCAGCCGCGGCGCTGTCCGCATTGTAATGCTGTTCTCCGCCACCCGCCCTGACATCAGCCTGCCAAAGTAGTGCTAGTCGGGAAATAGGCAATTGAGTCTTGCTTAACAGTCTGTAGGACCTCGGCGCAAGGAGAGCTTCCGAGTTACGCCATCCAGCCATGCAGATTGCGGTGCAGCCAAGCAAGTCGTATCACCAACGGTACCTGCACGGAAGCAAAACGGTCGATACGGTCGCGCCTCGAGGAAGAAATCCCTCGTTTTGCGATCAGATCAAAAATATAATTATCGACTTCGGACCGGCCGGCAGCGGCGGATCTTAGGTTCTACACGACAAATTTGACCGGATAAATGTGCACTACACGAGCTGCGCAGCCGATTTCTTTATTGATATAAGCAGTATCATTCTCTGACGTCCGAGTAACTATAGGGATTTCCGCGCCTGAAGGGCAGTTAATGTTACGCCAATGACTGAAATTGCCACGTCGCCCAAAATGGGACATGGTTTCGAGTACTTTATTGGCCTACGGCCGGGCCGGACGGTAGATCAATGGGGGGCGAGGCACCATGGATGCGCTTGAGGTTATCCGGGGCGACGACGAGGGTTGGCGCCTGGCTGCGTGTGCCAATCGTCGGCATGCACGTGCGCTTCTCCGCACAAGCTTTGACGTCTTCGTCGCGGCCTTGCTCCTGGTTTTACTCGCGCCACTCCTGGCACTCCTCGCCCTACTCGTGCGTCTGAACAGCCCAGGACCCGCCCTATTCCGTCAGACCCGTACGGGCCTGAACGGGCGCACGTTCCTGATCTACAAGTTCCGCACTATGCATGTGCAGGAGGACGATGCCGTCGTATCTCAAGCGCGCCGCGGCGATGCACGCTTGACCCGGTTGGGTGCACTCCTGCGCCGCACGAGCCTGGACGAGCTGCCGCAACTGCTCAACGTGATCCGGGGTGAGATGAGCCTGGTCGGCCCGCGCCCGCACGCGTTGGCTCACGACAGCCACTATGGTGCGCTGCTGAGCGCCTATCATCACCGGTTTGCAGTGCGGCCCGGGATGACCGGCTGGGCTCAGATCAACGGTTCACGGGATGAAACGCCGCGGCTGTCTGACATGGAGCGCCGGATTGAGTTTGACTTGTGGTACATTGAAAACCGCAGCTTTGCTCTGGATCTCAGGATCCTGATCGCCACGGCTTTTCACATCCTGCCCGGCCGGTCGAATGCTTATTGATCCGGGTCCCTGCGGGCGGGCTCATGGTGCTGGGATGATTGCGCTTCGGGTTCAACCGGATCTGAATGATCGGGCGACACTGCCGCAGCGCTGTTGGGCTCCTCGTCCTCAATGACAGGCGCGCGCAAGGCCTCGTGCAGGAAGTAGCCGATGCATGCCAGCGTCAGGATGACCCAGCCGAGCATAATTCGACCCTTCAGATGGCTGTGCTGTTAGGGGTTCCGTGCCCCGAGGAGGCATGCCTTGCTTTGTATCAAAACGCACTTTAGCAGAAGATCCCTGCCTCGTGCTGCCCGCGAACTTGAAAACACGCCACGAAATGTGTAAATTGGATCGATCCAATGTCGAGCACGCAGAAGTCGGCTGTTTATTAGGCACAAATATATTTGTATTCGGAGCGGGACAACGTATCTTTTTCTCAGCCCATTAGTGGGGCGGCTTACATAGAGATTGTTTCGCGCAAGTGCAAAGAGGATCTCGGAGAGTTCATGCTCTCTTCACGGGCAAGGATTACCAATTACGTGGCTATCAAGAGTAACATAAAGCGTAGAGTGCTTTTAGCATACCGCCTTCTGATGCGTGCGCTCGAGCCAAACAGTGGCCTGACAGTCCTGAGCTTTAATCCTCTTGTAAACTGGTTATTTGAAGATGTCATTGCCCCTATGGAAGCTACTACCAGAGAAGGATTTCTATTTTTTGTCGACCCTCAAGAATACCATGGTCGCATTCTATGGATTTTTGGCAGCAATGATTTAAAAACTTCCCGCGTGGTAAACGGGATGCTCGATAGGAATGACATACTTCTAGACATCGGTGCGAATTATGCCACTATTGGCCTTGCTAGTCTCAGTCACATTGGGACTGGCGGTCAGCTCCATCTTTTTGAGCCGCAGCCTAGCCTTGCAGCTCAAATCTCTGGAGTCATTCGGCAGCATCGGCTTCACAATGTGCAGCTTCATCAATATGCGCTCAGTAGCCAAAACGGTCACTTCGAGATGTCCGTTAACCGGGCTCACTCCGGGATCGCTACTCTACTCGATCGCCGCGAAGTATTCCCGAAAGTCAAAGACGGATGGAGTCAGATTACTGTCAAGTGCGTGGAAGCAAGAAAGGCGGTTCAGGACTGCACGAAGGGCGGCCCCTTCGGGGCGAAAGTCGATGTTGAAGGCGCTGAGCCCGACATATTGCGGGCACTCTTAGAATGTTCGAATCTGCTATTCGTAGTATTGGAAGGCGATAAAAATATTGACTTATTGTTTGATATACTTACAAAACGTGATTTTGCGGTTTTTGGTTTGCGGAGAACATTGATCAGTCCGAGGCTGTGTCGGATTTTCAACCTCCAGGACTGGAGTCGATTTCACGACTTTTTGGCAGTTCCCGCCCGGGCTGCGGTGCCCGGTAAATCCATACGTCTGGAGCGGGTCGCAGCTGAGCTGGCTGCGGTGCGCCGGGACATCTTGAACTCTGGGAACTCTCGGCTCTACCTTGATCATCCCAACCGGCAAACGAGCGGATGAGGCAATGATATGGGTGCGATAGTAAGCTGAGCAGGTATTCGCTTCGTTGGGCTCATCCTGGCGTTCGCGCCGCTGTTCGTTCAGCGCTCTCGGCGCTATCCCGGTCTGCTGACCCGCGCGATCCGGATCCCGAGTCAACGCACAGTGGTGAGCGTGCTGCGCATAGCCGTCCACGCGCGACCGGCAATTCTTCAGTGTCCAGTGAGCGCACCGCGGACCATCGGTTCCAGCTTAGACCCTATCCCGGTAGGGTCTGTCGCCCTGTGATGATGGCGCAGGCGAAGTGGAGCATGGCGAGGTAGTTTCCGGGCTTCTTGTCCCAGCGGATCAGGATGCGGCGGAAGCGGTTGAGCCAGGAATGGGCTCGCTCCACGACCCAGCGGCGTGCCGTCTTGCCGGCCTCGCGCTTACCCGCGATCTCCTCGCCGCGGGTGCGCAGATGCAGGGTGAACCCGAAAGCCTGGGCTAGGTCGCGGGGCTCCTGATCGTCATAGCCCTTGTCCAGACAGAGATGCTGGGGATCCGCGTCACTGGGCTGGGGCCGGGCCACGGGAAGCGCCTCCAGCGTCTCGCCCATCACGGTGTGGTCGTTGCGGTTGGCGCCGGCCACGACGACGGAGAGCGGCGTGCCGCGCGCGTCGGTGAGCAGGCTGCGCTTGGCCCCGCACTTGGCCCGGTCCGTCGGGTTGGGACCGGTTTTTCCCCCACCGAGGGGCGCCTTGCCCATCGCCCCGTCCAGCGCCAGCCACGCCCAGTCGATCCCCTCCACCCCATCGTAGGCCAGAAGCCCTGCCTGCCAGAATGCTTCGAACACACCGGTCTCGGTCCATTCTTGAAAACGGCGATGGGCGGAGCAGGGCCAGCAGATCCCGGTGGCGTTCAGGGCATTCCACTGGCAGCCGGCGCGCAGCACGAAGCAGATCGCATCCATCGCCATCCGGTCCGGTGTGCGCGGTCGATGGCAGCCCAGAGGATGCACTGACCGAGCCGGCAGAAGCGGCTCCATCTGCCCCCAAAGCTCGTCGGACAGACGAAAGACGTCGTCCGTGATCGCTGCCCGCTTGGCCATCTGACCGCCCTCCATCCTGCAAGACAGATAAGGCCGCTCATCTCTGCGCCTACCGGGATAGGTTCTAAGCTCGAACAAACACGGCGCCTATGTCAGTCACTGAGCCGGGATTTCAGACGCGATAGCAAGTTGATTGTGGCACTGTAATTCCGTGGTCCGTCGCAGCATTCGCCCATGCGGCGAAAACCGCTTCGAGAGCGCGGTGAACTTAGTTCCCATCGCGGCCCGGAGTCGCGGTTCCAGCCATAGCGCGACCAAGATCCCGGCGCTGACGATGACCACCGTCGCCGTACTAAACGCAAAATAGGGCGACCAACCTTGACGCAGCAGGTACAGCACAATCGGCTTACCGAGGGGCTCATGAACAAGATAGATTGGATATGTCGACAGCCCGACTGCCCGGATGCAGCTGCTATATCGACCAATCGCAGCACTGACATACCGGTTGCAGGTGATGGATGCCGCGACGAAAAAGGCTGCTACACACCACAACGCTGCGGTGAGCGCTGGATTTTGGTTGTAACCGGTCCATTCGCTCGCCTTCGCTGCCTCTGTCGCAACCTGCAGAATGCAACCGATCGAAACTCCCCCATTGTTAGTAGGCGATACCAAGCGGCGCCTTTTGAAGAGATAAGCCATAGGGTAACCCCAAGCGCAAAAAAACAGCCGTGTCTGAGTAGAAGAAAGGATGCGATACGCTCGTCCCCGGTGAAGCGGGCCAGCCATACAAAGTGTCCTAAGTCAAATAGGGGTTGTGTCCAGTACAATATCCACCCTGCCGTACTTAACACTCCCAGCAGTATTGCAACGCCTTCTATTTTTCGGAACTGATCAACGCATAGCAGAAAAAAAATTAATGCATAGAATA
This sequence comes from Methylobacterium phyllosphaerae, assembly GCA_050632685.1. Classification (GTDB taxonomy): domain Bacteria; phylum Pseudomonadota; class Alphaproteobacteria; order Rhizobiales; family Beijerinckiaceae; genus Methylobacterium; species Methylobacterium phyllosphaerae_A. The sequence goes on along the minus strand of JBOEFT010000001.1, from coordinate 1,165,076 downwards.
TAATTTCAATCGATAAAGTCCAGTAAGCCGCTGACATCCAAGGCTTAATCGGCCAAAATATAATCGAATTGATGTAAGATCGCAATATTGTCTCCGGGCTAACATGATTTAACATTAGCATGGGCACAGAGGCTGTCGCACAGATCCAAACAGCAGGGACCAGACGCAAAAAACGTCCCCTAAGAAAATCAAATGGGCTTTTACCATTGGCGCTAAGCGCTATAACATAACCGCTGATGACGAAAAAAATCTCAACGCCGACCCAGCCAATTGCAGATATCTGAGCAATTGGCATGAATACCTCGAATATCTTGGCGGCAGGCGTGCCGCGTACATTTGGGTCTGCCCACGAGCTAAAAGTCAGGTGATGCAGCAAAACCCACATAGCGGCAAAAAAACGGAGTAGGTCGAGACCGAGGATCTGCGTGCCGCGGGTCTGCTTCGATTCTGCATTCGGCATCGGACAAACATGTTCTCCAAAATACGCCGGCGAACTTAGTCGATACTGTTCGTTTTAGCAAGTCAATCAGCGCCTGCGCAAATTTTCGCGTGCCAGTGAAAAGCATGTGCTGACTACGGGTGGTCAAAGCAAAGTAAGATCAAGTCACGGATAGCGGAGTGAGCTTCAAGATGAAGGAGCTCAAATAGGGCGAGATCTCGCCGGTCCTGGGATCGTGGCTGCCGGCGTGACCGCGCCGGCAGCGAGTGGGTCTAACCTGGTGGCTGTCCATAGCCAGGAAGCGCGCGGCCAGATCTGACGCTAGGGCATGCTCCGCTCACGGCCGATCAGCTTAGACCCTATCCCGGTAGGGTCTGTCGCCCTGTGATGATGGCGCAGGCGAAGTGGAGCATGGCGAGGTAGTTTCCGGGCTTCTTGTCCCAGCGGATCAGGATGCGGCGGAAGCGGTTGAGCCAGGAATGGGCTCGCTCCACGACCCAGCGGCGTGCCGTCTTGCCGGCCTCGCGCTTACCCGCGATCTCCTCGCCGCGGGTGCGCAGATGCAGGGTGAACCCGAAAGCCTGGGCTAGGTCGCGGGGCTCCTGATCGTCATAGCCCTTGTCCAGACAGAGATGCTGGGGATCCGCGTCACTGGGCTGGGGCCGGGCCACGGGAAGCGCCTCCAGCGTCTCGCCCATCACGGTGTGGTCGTTGCGGTTGGCGCCGGCCACGACGACGGAGAGCGGCGTGCCGCGCGCGTCGGTGAGCAGGCTGCGCTTGGCCCCGCACTTGGCCCGGTCCGTCGGGTTGGGACCGGTTTTTCCCCCACCGAGGGGCGCCTTGCCCATCGCCCCGTCCAGCGCCAGCCACGCCCAGTCGATCCCCTCCACCCCATCGTAGGCCAGAAGCCCTGCCTGCCAGAATGCTTCGAACACACCGGTCTCGGTCCATTCTTGAAAACGGCGATGGGCGGAGCAGGGCCAGCAGATCCCGGTGGCGTTCAGGGCATTCCACTGGCAGCCGGCGCGCAGCACGAAGCAGATCGCATCCATCGCCATCCGGTCCGGTGTGCGCGGTCGATGGCAGCCCAGAGGATGCACTGACCGAGCCGGCAGAAGCGGCTCCATCTGCCCCCAAAGCTCGTCGGACAGACGAAAGACGTCGTCCGTGATCGCTGCCCGCTTGGCCATCTGACCGCCCTCCATCCTGCAAGACAGATAAGGCCGCTCATCTCTGCGCCTACCGGGATAGGTTCTAAGCTCGAACAAACACGGCGAGTCCGCATAGGCACAAAGCCGACGCTCACCTGGACGGTTTGATCACCGCCTAGGACGTCTCTGCAGACTCGTGTGAGCCAGAGCATGTTCATGTCGTGCGTGACCGTGGCGAGGTTGTTGGCAGCCCGCTTCTCGTAGCTTTTTCGCCCCACAACCCCACCGCCGCGAATGCGGGTGATTCTCTTGGAAGGGGTGAGCGCAGATCTATCTCGCAGCATTACAGATAGGTTTTCACCATTGCCATGATATTCCTAGACGTATTCCTACAAAACGCGCAAAGCGCCAAGACGTAGAAAATAAAACTAATGGCGCAAGTGCCGATGGACACACTAAAACTCGCATGATACGACAAATATCTTAGAGAGAAAGTAATTAAAGCGCAGAATAATAACAAACAACATACCGCGCAGAACTCGCGTATCTCACGTAACCTGAGACGTTCTACTTTTGTCAACCCAAAATACGTAATCAAGAAAGCATAGAAAAAGCACGAAAATGTAAATCCCGCGGAGGCGCCGATCAAACTCACAAGCGAACCCAGTAAAACTATTATTGAAGCAACAAACATTTGAAGTGCCGCGATCGTTAGCAGAATTGTTGAGCGTCCCTGGGCGATCAGGAAGGGGATAAAAGTCGTTACGAGAGCCTGCGCCGGAAAACCGAAGGCAAGAATTGTGAAAACTTGCGACGTTTGCGCCCAATCCGACCCGAGAAAGAATCCTATGAGCGGATCTGACAAGGAGACTATCGCTATTAGGGCGAAGCCCATGAGCGCTGCAGCAACGCCGGCTGTGTTCAAAACTTTTTTGCTGATCCTTCTTCTGATCCTCTAGAATAAATAGGAAGCAAAACCGACGATAACGGAAACAGGGATATACTGATCACTAGGTCGTATAAAGATTTCGCGACTCGGAAATATCCGACTGCCGATGCTCCGATGGCGATTCCAATTATCAATTCAGGCGCTCGATGCGAGAGCACGTCAGCGGCAAGATTTAACATCAGCTTTAGTGATCCGGACGCGCACTTAAGCGAGTCGGATAAGGTAAATCTCGCGCTCGGCCTCCACTTGCTGCCGATAACGCAAATAAATGAGGTTATAAATGTGGTAAAAACACTTTGAATTACGACGCTCCAGGCTCCATAGCCGGCGAGTGCGAGTAGCACGCAACAGATGCCGGCGAGCGTGACCCCAATAGGCTTTCTGAGGGCTAGAATCCTGAACTCGAATCGGCGAATTAGAAGTCCTTCCGGAATAGCACCGAGGGCCGCCGCAAGTGGAGACAACGCGCATACATAACTCAGTCCGATTAGTTGCTCTGCATCCAAGGCTCGGGCGAGTAAGTGCCCGCCGACCGCGGCTGAGGCGGACATACAAAGGCTCACAGCAATGGCAATAGCGAATAGGGCAGATAGATGCCTCTCGCTATCGTCCCGAATTTGGACTACATATTGTACAACTCCCTGCATGATGTAAGTTGCAATCGCGGAGATTGTCACTGCTATCGAGGCAACTCCAAGATCCTCGGGTCCGAGTAACTTAGCGATAACAAAAAACAAAATCGCTTGAACCACACGTTCGGAGAATACCTGGAGTAACGACCAAAGAAATGCCCCTTTGATTTGTTCGCGCTGCGCGAGCATCTAACGAACCCTTAGTGTTGACGGCGTGTCGCTCGTTCTAAGATGAAAAATCAAGATCCTCTGAGTGACTACGAGTTCCGTCAACTAAGTGGGGTTCTCGGAGCACGTGATGAAAATCGATGTGCGCTGTCGGGTGTTCGGGTTTTTATACGAGGTTTCTGGTTATGGAAAGTTGCGGGGAGCAACGTCGGGACATCACCTCGCTATTAGCTATCTGGATGCGAGACCTCCTTGGCGTCCGCGGCAACCTTCAGGGATTTCGGGCAATCTCCAAGCCGTGACCTGAGAACGGTCCGGCTCTGGCGCGTCAGTCGGGCCGCTTGAACAGGGTCCGAAACAGCGCCTCGGATTGGCGCAATCCCTCGTCGGTCAGCACCACGGACTTGGCGCGTCCGACCGGATCGGCGATGAGCCCCTTGGCGTGGAGACGGCCAAGCACAGCCCGGTCGAAGCCCTTCCAGGCCCGACGCCCGTCGTGGAGCGTCAGCCACAAAAGGGCGAGCACCACCTCGTCGATGCGCTTCTCGTCGACGACATCTGAGCAGATTAGCACGCCGCGCTCAGACCCGGCTTGGTGCCAGCCGATCGGTTACGCTGTACCGACGTTGCACCAGACTGCAATGCTGGCGACCCTGAGCAGGGTCCCATGCCATCTGCAGGGTGGTAACTTGGCCTCGCCGGCATTCGGCTCACGAGTTGAGCTCGATTTAGGCGCGCGGACCCTTTTTCAGACACAATGCCTTAACGTGGATAGGTCCATTCAGACACTCTGGCCGGCAACGCGCCGCTTGGTACTAGCTGCCCCATGGGGAAGAGCCATGTTTCTGGGTTTCGGCATCCTGACACTCGGATGTCTTGGCTACTTCTTCACAAAGCTGCTGCATGCTCCCGTGATTGAGGACGATGAAGATCTCTGCCTGGTAGCTAGAGCGTGTTATTGAGAGCTTATGGGATGGCCCGCCCCTCACTGAACCATCGTGGCATTCTCCTGCCACGGACACGTGGAGGGATCTGGAATGACAAAGAGCTCGATCGCCGTGCTGGGTATCGACCTCGGCAAGAACAGCTGCAGCCTCGTCGGTTTCGATGCGGCTGGAGTTGTCGTCCTGCGCCGCCGCGCGCGGCGTGAGACGGTCGTCGGACTGACGGCCAAGCTACCGGCTTGTGTGGTCGCGATGGAGGCCTGCTGCGGCGCCCATCATCTCGGCCAGTTGCTCGTAGCGCAGGGGCACACCGTCCGTCTGATGTCGCCGGAGTATGTTCGGCCCTACGTCAAAGCGCAGAAGAACGACGATCGTGATGCCGAGGCGATCGCAGAGGCAGCCACACGCCCGACCATGCGCTTCGTGCCCCTGAAGGAACAGGAACAGCTCGATATGCAGAGCTTGCATCGGGTTCGGTCGCGGCTGGTCAGCATGCGCACCATGCTCATGAACCAGCTCCGCGCGATCCTGCTGGAGCGTGGTCTCACCTTCCCGCAGGGCCGGCGCAAGTTCGAGATGGCAATCGGGGCTCTGATGCAGGACCCTGAGGCGCAGATCGGACCCCGCATCCGATCCCTCATCGAAGAGGTCCGCGACGAGTGGACGGACCTCGATCGCCGCATAGCGGCGCTCGATCACGAGTTCGTCGAGCATGCTCGTGCCGACGAGGCGGCGCGCCGCCTGGTGTCGATCCCGGGCATCGGAACGATGACGGCCACGGCTCTGCGTGCTGCCGTCGATGACAGGAGCACCTTCACGCGTGCCCGCGATCTCGCGGCTTGGCTCGGCCTCGTACCACGCCAGCACACGACGGGCGGCAAGCCGAAGCTGCTCGGCATCAGCAAGCGGGGGAACTCCTACCTGCGCGGGCTCTTCATCCACGGGGCGAGAGCGGCGCTGCCCTCGATGGCTAAAGCTGAGGACGCGACCGGCCAATGGCTGCGAGGTCTGCTGGCGCGGGCGCACTACATCGCCGTGGTCGTCGCGCTCGCCGCCAAGCTCGCTCGGATCGCCTGGGCAACGCTGCGGAAGGGCGTGAGCTTCGAGCGGCAGCCGGAGCCGGCTCACGCCTGAGACATCGCAAACGTCGACCCTAACCGGACTACGAGCGGCCGGCCCGGGTCCATGAGGTCTGCGGGAGGACAGTGAAGATGGCCTGACGGTCGAGCGGCGTTCCGGAAGCCTGGCAAAAAAAGCGGCTCTTCGAGACCGACGTGCTTATGAGGCTCGGGGCGTGCAGCTCTCCATCTTGGCGGCGGCCACTGCGCCGACATGCCGGATACGTTTGTGCAGACCGAACACGGGCACCTTCACCGACCACCTTGCAGACGGGGCGGGCCATACGTTTTTTCGACCCATTGCGGCGCTGCCATCCCTGATTGAAGCGGGTGAACTTTTACCAGCCTCGATCAACCGGTAAGTTGGCAGTGCAAGGCCGCAAACCCGGCCCGGGGCTGCCCGACACCCGCAGAGGCGATCAATCCTTCACAATCAGCGCCCTTTGGAAGTCGTTTCAGCGGACGCTCAGAAGAGCGGTCGTGGAAGGTTCATAATACGATCTAGTGCAGCGCCAGATCTGGGCGGCTTAGAACATCAGGTAGAGTTGCGCTGATCCGGTACACTGATGTCGCGAGGCGGTGTGGCGTTCCTGCTGGGTCAGTAAGCGTTGGATCGGCTGGGCAGGATGTGCAGCGCGGTGGCGATCAGGATCCGGAGATCCAGCGCAAGGCTTTGGTTCTCCACGTACCAGAGGTCCAGCTCGATCCGGCGCTGCATGTCAGAAAGCTCCGGCGTCTCACCCCGTGAGCCGTTGATCTGAGCCCAGCCGGTGATGCCGGGACGTGCCGCAAACCGGCGCTGATACGCTGGGATCAGGCCGCCATAGTAGGTATCGTGCGCCGTCGCGTGCGGGCGCGGGCCGACCAAGCTCATCTCACCCCGGATCACGTTGAGCAGTTGCGGCAGCTCGTCCAGGCTGGTCTTGCGCAGCAGCGCTCCGAGCCGGGTCACGCGCGCATCGCCGCGCCGGGCCTGGCGGATCACGCCGCCGTCTTCCTGCACGCGCATGGTGCGGAATTTGTAAATCCGGAACGTGCGCCCGTTCAGGCCGGTGCGGGTCTGGCGAAACAGCGCCGGGCCGGGGCTGTCCAGCCGCACGAGCAAGGCGAGGAGGGTCAGCAAGGGCGCGAGCAGAACCAGGAGAAGAGCCGCAATCAGCCCATCGAGGCTGACCCGCAGCGCTGCGCGCCTGTCGTTCAGGCCGAAGTCCAATTGACCCGCCAGCTCGGCGGTCGCGTTCATTTCATGCGCAGCTACGTTCATGGGGTCGCCACCCAGACCTCGACATTCGGCGCCGCGACCTACTGGAGCCCGTTCCTGTCTCGGATTGGGGTTTGTGCGCCGCAGCAGCATTCATTATGCGGAAACCATCGGGTTGGTCCATCGTCCAAATAGTCTAAGCCGGGCGGCCGATACTGCGGTCTACTGATGAGCTCGCCGACCAGCTGCGGTCTCTATACGATAGATGAGATGGACAAGGTCCGCCGCGCCTTGCATGGTAGTTTTCTTGCCGCGCATACGACCTCGTGCCTAAGCGCGGAGCCTCGGCTGCAAGCTCCGCCGGGCCGCCTCACTCGAGCCTTGCCGGTTTGAAGCGTCCGCGCACCGCCTTCGGTGGACGCGGCTTCCAGTGTGCCACGACGCGCTCGTAGGCTGTCTCCGCCCGCCAGGCGATCTCCATCTCCTGATCGCGCAACGCCTTGACGTTGTAGGCGTAGACCGGACCCCGCTGGATGCCCTTCTTTTGCGGTTGCCCCGCCTACATTTCGAGCCCGCGCATCTTCTTGGCCATAAATTCGGGGCGTTGCCAGAGATAGTCGGCCTCCTTGTCGTAAGCTCCCGGTGATGGCCGCCTTGTGAGATCTGGTTTTGTGCCTGAGGTGTGACCTTAATGCTGGCGTTAAGGTCATCGGATCAGGGCGATGCGGGTCGAGGTTCTTGCCGGGGTCGAGCGCCGGCGGCGCTGGAGTTTCGAGGAGAAGGCGCGGATCGTCGCGGCGTCTTACGCGGCCAACACGTCGGTGAGTGCGCTCGCGCGCTGTTATGAGATCGCGCTGGGATTGCTGTTCGCGTCGCGCCGGCAAGCCCGCGAGGGCCGGCTCGGCGGCGCCGAGCAGGCTCCGGTGTCCGTTCCCGTGGTGACAAAGCCTGAGCCGGACCCTGGCCCCTGCGGGCCAGCCCTGCCGGCATCGGCCGCTGCAGAGCAGCATCCGCGTCGCCGCCGCCGGGCCGGTGTGATCGAGATCGATCTGGGCGGTGGCCGACGTCTCAGGGTCGATCGGGACGTCGACGCCGAGGCGCTGCGCCGGGTGCTGTCGGTTCTGGAGGTGCGATGATCCCCGTCCCCACCGGCGTGCGGGTCTGGCTCGCGACCGGCCACACCGACATGCGCAAGGGCTTCCCCGGCCTCGCGCTGCAGGTGCAGGAGGTGCTCCGGCGCGATCCGCAGAACGGGCATCTGTTCTGCTTCCGCGGCCGTCGCGGCGATCTGCTCAAGGTCATCTGGCACGACGGCCAGGGCTCGTGCCTGTTCACGAAGAGGTTGGAACGGGGGCGCTTCCTATGGCCGAGCCCAGCCGACGGCGTGGTGACGATCTCATCGGCGCAGATGGGCTACCTGCTCTCGGGCATCGACTGGCGTCATCCCCAGGAGACGTGGCGGCCCAGCTCGGTCGGGTGAGGTCGGCCCTTTGCAGGACCGAGCGGGCGTGATTCCCTCCTCCGGTGACCATGTCGCCAGAGTCGCTGCGCTCCGACCTTGCCGCCGCGCACGCCATGATCCTGGCTGAACGGGCCGCACGGCTGACCGCCGAGGCGGACCGATCGAGCGGTGCGGCGCTGATCGCGCATCTCAAGCTGCAGATCGAGAAGCTGCGGCGCGAGCTCTACGGCACGCGCTCGGAGCGCGCGGCGCGGCTCATCGACCAGATGGAGCTCGAACTGGAAGAGCTGGAGGCGACCGCCACGGAACAGGCGGCCGCCGCCGAGGCTGCCCTGGCGCGCACGCTGGGGGCCGGCCTGCCGCCCCGCAGGCCGCCGGCGCGCAAACCGTTCCCGGCCCATCTCCCGCGCGAGCGGATCCTCATCCCGGCGCCGGAGCTCTGCCCGTGCTGCGGATCGGCCAAGCTGTCCAAGCTCGGCGAGGGTATCACCGAGACGCCGGAGATGATCCCGCGGACCTGGAAGGTGATCCAGACCGTACGCGAGCGCTTCTAGTGCCGGGCCTGCGAGACGATCACGCAGCCGCCCGCGCCCTTCCACGTCACGCCGCGCGGCTTTGCCGGGCCTCACCTCCTGGCGACGCTCCTGTTCGAGAAGTTCGGCCAGCATCAGCCGCTGAACCGCCAGAGCGAGCGCTTCGCTCGCGAAGGGATCGTGCTGTCGGTCTCGACGCTGGCCGACCAGGTCGGCGCCTGCACGGCGGCGCTCGCGCCCCTGCACGCGCTGATCGCGGCGCATGTTCTGGCGGCCGGACGGCTCCACGGAGATGGCACCACGGTGCCGATCCTGGCCAAGGGCCGGACGGTCACCGGCCGGATCTGGACCTATGTCCGTGACGACCGCCCCTTCGGCGGCCTGGATCCGCCGGTGGCGTTGTTCTACGCCTCGCGCGACCGGGCCGGAGAGCAGCACGCGTTCTTCGTGCGGGTGCGTGCTCGGCGCGGTCACCAGATCGCGGAGGTGGCCACGGGGCGCAAGCTCGCGGTGCTCTGCTGGCATCTGCTGACAAGGAGTATTCGTCCGGTGAAGGACGCGAGGGCTACGGTTTAGGCGGCAGCAGGTCTCTTTCCGATCTGTGGGCGGCGATCCGCGCCTTGATCTCGTCGATGCCGTCGCGGGTGAATGCGGGGCACGCCTCCTCGCCCAAGCCGTGGACCCAGATCAGGCCGTCCTCAGGGTCCATGTAGACGATGATGTCGAACAGGGCGTCTTCGTCTGCTCCGAGGTCAGCGGCGACCCGGGCCAGCGTGAAGACGGCGCTCACCTTGTTGCGCTGCATCGGTTCAAGTCCGCCGCCGCATGATTGTCTCGTCAGGGCTAAGGCTGGCTGGCGATAACGCTCAGGCGGCCTTGGCAAACGGGCCGGTGACCGAGCGCCAATGCCAGGGAAGAAGCTCGTGCAGGCGCTGCGCCGGGTGTTCAGCGATGCGGGTGAGCACGTCGGCAAGCCAAGCCTGCGGATCGATGCCGTTGAGCTTGGCCTGCACGATCAGCGTCGCCATGGCGGCTGCCCGATCTGCGCCCCGCCGCGAGCCGGCAAACAGCCACGCCTTGCGTCCAAGCGCAAAGCCTCTCAGCGAACGCTCGTCGGCGTTGTTCGTCAGGCAGATCCGGCCGTCCTCTCGGAAGTGGGTGAAGCCGGGCCAGCGCCGCAGCAGGTAGTCGATCGGCTCGGCCACAGCCGAGGATCGCGACAGGCGCGAGCGCTGCTCGCGCAACCACGTCTCCAGTTCGGCCACGCGTGGCGCGCTCTGGGCACGACGCACCCGCAGACGTTCGTCGGCCGAGCGGCCGTTGATCCCGCGCTCGATCGCAAACACCTCGTCGATCCGCCGGACCGCCTCCAGCGCGATCGGTGAGATCACCGCAGCTGTCTTGCCCCGCCGCCCCTTGGCCGCGACGTCAGCGAGCACGAAGAACCCGCGGCGGGCATGCGCCCAGCAGAGTGCCGGGCGGATCATTCCTTGCGGGCGCGTGGGATCGTAGAGGCGGTTGTAATCGCTGTAGGCATCCGCCTGCAGGATTCCGCTGTAACCGCGCAGATGAACCTCGGGATGCTACCCCGGCGCTTTGGCTGCGGCCCAGGCGGCCTCGACCAGAATCGCCTAGGCAAGAAGGTGATGTGCCGATCGAGCCTTCGGATCAGTTGCCTGTCCACGGTTTGCTGGCGGCGGTCGGTCCCAAGCCGATCATCCCGGTGATCGGCCGCCGCCTCACGCGCTCGGCACACTGCCTGCTCGCTGGCTCCGGCAGAGGGCGGGCCGGTGGTCTCACGCGTGCGGCGAGGCGGGCGGGAACCGTTAGGCATTCCGTGTAGGGGCCCTTCAGCCCATCGACCCCGGCAACCAGCACGTCCTCGACGCCGCGGTTCCTGAGCTCGTTCATGACCCGCAACCAGAACTTGGCGCCCTCATTCTGCTCCAGCCAAAGGCCGAGGATCTCCTTGGATCCGTCGGCGCGCACGCCGAGCGTGAGGTGGACGGCTTTGTTCCGGACCAGGCCTTCGTCGCGCACCTTGATCCGCAGGGTGTCGAAGAACACGATCGGGCAGACCGGCTCCGGCGGCCAGGCCTGCCAAGGGGCGACCTCCTCCAGCACCGCGTTGATCATCGCGCTGATCAGGTTGGGCAAGACCTCGATCCCGTACAGCTCGCGCACATGCCCGACGATTTCTCGAGTGCTCCTGCCGCGGGCGTACATCGGCCCGATCTTATCGTCGAAACCCGGAAACCGGCGTGGATCATGGGCGATCAGCTGCGGGTCGAACGTCGCCTGCCCGTCGCGGGAGTTAAGGTCTCGCGGCGGTGTGTGGTGCGGCTGTCGCCAGCTTCCTCACCGTTCAGATGAAGATCGTCAGGCCTAGTCCATCATATCGCGGTAATCTTTACAGTTCCGCTGATTGGTAACTGCTGCTGATATGCAGAATTTCGCTTTATAGACTAACATCAGCGCGGTTTTTGAAATAAATACGCAAGCCAGTGCAGCATTTAGCAGGATTGCTGCCACGATGAGAAATATTCCACCTACTAAATAATCAAAAAAACGAAAGATACTGATCTGCGAACCAGGTGTCGGCCATTGAATAGAAAGAAGGGAATCGGGAGGTATTTTGTTCATCCTCGTGATCCCAATCTCGGCGGGTCGGCACATGGTTAACAGAATCATTTGGTGCTGACTAGGGGCTATTGTGAGCCTCGGGGCTACTGAGTTATTGATTTTGCTGGCCCGAGCCTTGAACGCGCCAGTGATCCACCAGATGTTCCATCTCCGAAGCTTTCGCCGGGCGCTGCCCATGAATTTGAGGCAGAAATCAGAACTGCCCGCGCGATGCATCTCGGGATTGGAAGCAGTGATCTACCAAGGCCCACAAAAATCCCTAGCGCTTGTCGCCCATTTAACTAGGCCAGGATGGCTGAGCGGCAGACAATATCCATATTTCTCAGCTGGAGACGAATGCACTCTTTGTCCATCCGCTGAGATCCAGATAGGGCTCCTAAAATCGCTACCCACAATACGTCTTGTTCGCTTCAGCGGACGAAACCGGTGGTTACGTCGGTCAAAAGCGGCTTGGCCGACAACGACGCCGACGCGGAACAACTTACTGTGCGAACACATTTGGCACTGTCATTGGGGTCGTCAGTGCCTGAGCCATCACTCTGAACAGGCTCGGGTGATTACGCCGAAAGTCTGTGATACGGCGTATGTGGTTCGGATCACCTCGAGCCGCGGCCTAGCAAGTCCTCGAGAACCGCAACTAAGTATAATCCGCCTCCTTTGAGATACCTTCCCGTCAGGCGGCGCGGCTCCTGCATAATTCGCCAGAGCCACTCCGCGTGCATTCTTTGGACTAGGAGAGGCGCCCGGCGTACCAATCCAACCTCGATCTTTATAGCTTGACCGACACAGAGGGCCCAGCAGGGCGGAAGAGACCTTCTATAAGTATTTACAAAAATTTCGCTTCTAGGGGCTCCCACTCCCATCATAAGAATTGTCGTGCCGTGGCCGGTGATTTGGCGCGCTAAATCTGAACAAAACTCTGCATCTCGCTCGAATCCATACTTCGGAACCGATGTTAGAACACTACCATGCAAACCTCGCGTTTTTGCCCAATTGTATACCGCGTCTTGTGTGGCTTCGCTGTCTACAACGAAAAATAAACGGGCCGACTGATCAGGAGGCGCTTTCCGCATTAACTCTGCTGCGATATCTGTTCCAGCGACTCGCTTCACTTGCAGCCCTCGCATCTGGGCATAGTAGCGAACCGGGAAGCCGTCGCAGACAATTATCTCCGCGTGCTGATACGCACGCGCGAGAGCCTGGTTGCGCCGAAGCTGAACAACATGGTCGATGTTTGGTGTTACAACGAGACCTACACCTTGGCTTTGAATTCGTCGGCTTGATGCGATTTTCAACGCTATCGTACTGGCGTCCATTGTACAGACTCTGAATCCAAATATCGGCTTCATTGATCGTAAAATTCCGTCGTTGATGGTCGGATTTCCGCGTTTATAGAATGAAAGCTCAGCGCGGGACATCTACAATCCTCTTCCATTTTGCTCCAGAAACGGACGGAAACGGCGTTAAAGCCGCCGTTCTCGATTTATGCGAATACCCCGCTGTGAATACTATTGCGAAAGCCATTCAGACCAATAGACCCTGTCAGATGTCAGCAATCTGCGCCGGTTGCGGAGACTGCGCCTAAGTTCCGTCGGTCTGGTTCAGGGCCCGACCGCCCGCAGATTTTCAATGACGACGATAATTCAAGATCACAGGGCGTCGCCGCGCCGGGCCTGGCGGATCACGCCGCCGTCTTCCTGCACGCGCATGGTGCGGAATTTGTAAATCCGGAACGTGCGCCCGTTCAGGCCGGTGCGGGTCTGGCGAAACAGCGCCGGGCCGGGGCTGTCCAGCCGCACGAGCAAGGCGAGGAGGGTCAGCAAGGGCGCGAGCAGAACCAGGAGAAGAGCCGCAATCAGCCCATCGAGGCTGACCCGCAGCGCTGCGCGCCTATCGTTCAGGCCGAAGTCCAATTGACCCGCCAGCTCGGCGGTCGCGTTCATTTCATGCGCAGCTACGTTCATGGGGTCGCCACCCAGACCTCGACATTCGGCGCCGCGACCTACTGGAGCCCGTTCCTGTCTCGGATTGGGGTTTGTGCGCCGCAGCAGCATTCATTATGCGGAAACCATCGGGTTGGTCCATCGTCCAAATGGTCTAAGCCGGGCGGCCGATACTGCGGTCTACTGATGAGCTCGTCGACCAGCTGCGGTCGTAAGGTTAAATTCAGTCCAGAAGACGAGACAGAAATTGCTTTAACTCCTTTCCTATGAAAAAGTACGCCAAAGTGCTTTATGAGCGTGTGGCGCGGCAATTTAATAGGAACCGAGGACTGAGATTATCGACTATGAATTCGTTCGACAATGTCCCACTCGGGCACAAACGCGTAAGCGCGCGCACCGCAGTAACTGCGGCTGGCCGGAAGGGCGCCGCTCTTTGCCGCTGGTCCTTCAATGACCGGACCGAGTACCTTTAGCTGGAAATTTCGTGATCTGAGCGCCTCGCAACTCCCATGTTACAACAGCACCCGCAGATCGGCACGATGGAATAGGACACTGTAGACGAAGCTGACGTGAGCGCGGAAGGTAAGCCACGCGGGTTCAGGCGTGGCCATGAGGCGGCGTGATCAAGCTCCTAGCAGGCTGTTGAAGAAGTCTGTGGCGTGGCCGAGCCGGGCATGATTCACTCCTTCCTGGAAGGGATTGGGGAAGGTGGATGCGGGGCTCGGACCAGCGTTCGGGGACGTTGTTCTCCTATGTGGACTTGGAGGCTCGGGTCCGGCCCGACCATCCCCTACGCACGATCCGGCAGCCTCACGAACGCCGTCGCCAAGCACCCGCAATAGTTATTCAGCATATTCGCCGTGCTTTATTTTTACGTCGACAACAAACTACTCAATAAATAACACTTTGTGCACATAAATAATTCAAGTCAGGCCCAGCCGCAAATCAAAAATTCGAACCTTATTTAAGTTACATTCTAACATTTTGCGTTTACAATCCCTAGCTAGATATCATAATTCTAAATGATCACGTATATGTGAGCCGAGTTGCATCTGACGACCGCAGCTGGTCGACGAGCTCATCAGTAGACCGCAGTATCGGCCGCCCGGCTTAGACCATTTGGACGATGGACCAACCCGATGGTTTCCGCATAATGAATGCTGCTGCGGCGCACAAACCCCAATCCGAGACAGGAACGGGCTCCAGTAGGTCGCGGCGCCGAATGTCGAGGTCTGGGTGGCGACCCCATGAACGTAGCTGCGCATGAAATGAACGCGACCGCCGAGCTGGCGGGTCAATTGGACTTCGGCCTGAACGACAGGCGCGCAGCGCTGCGGGTCAGCCTCGATGGGCTGATTGCGGCTCTTCTCCTGGTTCTGCTCGCGCCCTTGCTGACCCTCCTCGCCTTGCTCGTGCGGCTGGACAGCCCCGGCCCGGCGCTGTTTCGCCAGACCCGCACCGGCCTGAACGGGCGCACGTTCCGGATTTACAAATTCCGCACCATGCGCGTGCAGGAAGACGGCGGCGTGATCCGCCAGGCCCGGCGCGGCGATGCGCGCGTGACCCGGCTCGGAGCGCTGCTGCGCAAGACCAGCCTGGACGAGCTGCCGCAACTGCTCAACGTGATCCGGGGTGAGATGAGCTTGGTCGGCCCGCGCCCGCACGCGACGGCGCACGATACCTACTATGGCGGCCTGATCCCAGCGTATCAGCGCCGGTTTGCGGCACGTCCCGGCATCACCGGCTGGGCTCAGATCAACGGCTCACGGGGTGAGACGCCGGAGCTTTCTGACATGCAGCGCCGGATCGAGCTGGACCTCTGGTACGTGGAGAACCAAAGCCTTGCGCTGGATCTCCGGATCCTGATCGCCACCGCGCTGCACATCCTGCCCAGCCGATCCAACGCTTACTGACCTGCGATACACCAACGCTGATAAATCAAACGTCGTGCAGCGTTTTTTAACCTCCAACAAACCCTTAATAAACGCGCGCCTGGTGCGTTCACCAGAGCCTGCCGTTATCGCTAAGATATGTGAGGACCCTTCACGGTCAACCACACCACAAATTGCTCGCGTTGTGCGCCTGCCCTAATCCCGTCTTAGCGGTCCTGAACGCATCCTCGATGGCGAGAGCCTGGCCCTCCACCGCGACTGCTTCCTCGACAGAAGCGCCTTCCGGGCGCCGAGCAGTGTGCAAATTGCATGGTAGGTGGCAGGTCCGACGCTCCTCAACGCGGTCGACCAGAGCGAGTGCGCCTCTTCGTCCAGCCACTCCATCACGCGTCGGTCCTGCTCGCCCAATAGATTAGCCTCAAGAGACGGCTCGCCGATGTTCGACTGCCTTAGCTCGACTTTGGCCATTCATGCGGCGTGGCAGAGGGCATAGGCCCAGGACGCTGGCAAGCAGAAGCGGGGTTTTATTCGGGCGGATCGGCGCGGTGATGTTGCCAAAGTCCGCTCGCGCCAGCTCGCACTGCGCACGGCGGCCAGGGCATCGGCGAAGGTCGGGCGCGGTTTGGGGTACCACGCGGCGGCCGCGATCCGTCGCCGTTGGCGGGCCGGGAGCCGTGCAGCCAGCAGAGTGACGATCGAGAACAGGGCGAGCAAGCAGGGCGTGGTGCGGGCAATCGCCGTGTCGGACCACTGCCGCTGCGTCTCGACGCCGATGACCTGACCGGCTGGCTTTGGACCGGGCTGATTGAGAGGATCAGCCAGGACCGAAGGAGTTGGACATGCGGCGAGGTCAGAAGACGAGCGCGGAGCAGGTTGTCCTGAAGCTGCGCCAGATCGAGGTTCGGACGGCCCAGGGCAAGAGCTTGGCGCTGGCGTGCAAGGACGCAGAGATCTCCGAGCAGAGCTATTACCGCTGGCGCAAGGAGTACGGCGGCCTCCAAGTCGACCAGGCCAGGAAGATGAAGGATCTAGAGCGCGAGAACGCGCGGCTGCGCCGGCTCGTAGCTGACCTGTCGTTGGAAAAGCAGGTGCTGTGGGACGTCGCCTCGGGAAGCGTGTAGCCCCCGAGCGACGCCGGCAGGCGGTCGATGGTATCCGGGAGAAGTACGGCCTCTCGAAACGTCACGCCTGCCGCATCGTCGGTCAGCACCGCGGCACGCAACGCTTCGTGCCGAGAGCACTGACCGACGAGGAAGCACTGACCCAGGCCATCATCGCCCTGGCGTCCGAGTACGGGCGCTATGGCTACCGCCGCGTCACCGCGCTGCTGCAGACAGACGGCTGGCGGGTGGGCAAGGACCGGGTTCAGCGCATCTGGCGTCGCGCGGGGCTCAAGGTCCCACAAAGGCACCGACCACGCAGCCGTCTCTGGCTGAACGACGGTTCGTGCGTGCGGTTGCGTCCGCTCCATCGCAACCACGCCTGGAGCTTCGACTTCGTCCAGGCACAGACCCACGACGGGCGGAGCCTCCGTATCCTAACGCTGATCGACGAGCACAGCCGGGCCTGCTTGGCGTTGAAGGTGGCGCGACGCATCAACAGCGTCGGCGTAATCGAGGCGCTGGCCGATGCCATGTGCCTGCACGGCATCCCGGAGCACATCCGCTGCGACAACGGCCCGGAGATGATCGCGAAGACACTGCGCAAGTGGGTCGCTAAGACCGGCCCGCAGATCCAGTACATCGCGCTAGGATCACCGTGGGAGAACGGGTACTGTGAGAGCTTCAACGGCAAGCTTCGCGACGAGTGCTTACGCCAAGAGATCTACTACTTGCTGAAGGAAGCACAAATCGTGATCGGGCTCTGGCAGAACACCTACAACCGCGTCCGGCCGCATTCATCGCTTGGCTATCGACCGCCCGCGCCTGTCAGCTATCCGGATCTGGCCTTCCGGCTACCCAGGGCAGCGGCCATGCAGTAGCCTCTCACTCGGCTCGGTCCAAAAGACCGGTCAGGTCACGTGCTTACGACCGGTCGGGATCAAAGCCACTGTGGAAAGCCAAAGCCAACCCGATTATAACCTTTCGCGCCCATAAACGTAATCGTAAGAAAAAATGCAAGGCGCCTCATGAACCTACGGTGTTCCTCGCGCCAGCAGCATTTCGCGCTGCCACGTGGTCTATAATATAGTTAAACTCGCGCCAGAATTCGAAGAGGATATGAATGGACGGTCGCCGCTTCATTGTAAGTAGAGCAGCAGACTTGAGCATCTCACCGAAATGTCAAACTCCCTGAATAGAGAGCATGGATGATCCATGAGAATGCCTTTCTGAGGCGCGCCACCTTCAATTGACGGAGCACGGCGGTGAGTATATGAATATTTCTACCTAATACTATTTCCACCAACGAAACCAAGGAGGTGCAAACTATGCCATCCGCCACAGATCGCGTTATTGCCATTTTATGGGCTTCGGTGCTCATGCCGACTCCGATCGACTTATGTAGGGCTGCTGACGCTCCGAGAGAAGCCTACACGCTCAGTGTTATGGATAAGGTTCATGTAAACGTCTCGGAATGGTCTACCAACAGTGGGGAGTTCCGCACTCGATTCAACTCAGATATTACAATAGGCTACGACGGCAACATGGCCTTTCCCCTTGTGGGGAGCGTAAGGGCAGCCGGGCTCCGGCCAGAGCAACTAGCTTCGGTAATCTCTAGTGAATTCAAGAACCGCTCGAATTTAGTCACAGAGCCGGTTACGTCCGTCGAAGTAGTTCAATATGCTCCATTTTATATTCTGGGTGCCGTCGATAAGCCCGGCGAATACAATTTTAGGCCAGGTTCAGCGATAATGCATGCAATAAGCTTGGCCGGAGGTATTGTCCGCCGCAAAGATTTGGGAGTTAGCAAATCACGCCAGGATGCGATCACTGCACATGGAGATGTCCAGGCGAATACGGCGCTAAGGGACCGACTTCTAGTGCGGTACGCTAGACTTGAAGCGGAACTTGGGAATTCGGAGGAGATTCATTACCCCATTACGATCACGGATAGAATTGGCGAGCGGTTTATTTCGCAGTTGGTTGAGTCCGAACAGGGCGTCTTCAAGCAAAGGCATCAGCTTTATGCAGCGGAAATTGAAAAATATAACCGCCTGAAGGCGGTAGGACAAGAACAAGTTGTGTCTTTGGACTCGCAAATCAAAGGAAATGAGTCTTATCAAAGCGTCATAAACAAAGAACTCGAGGAGGTTAGATCATTGGCTGTCAAAGGACTCGCGCCGCTGACCCGGCAAAGCAGCACCGAGAGACTAGCTTCCGATGCTGAGGCGAAAACGAAGGATTTGAGGACTGCATTGCTTCGGGCTAAACAGAGCGTGATCGAAGCCGATGCTGGAGCGCTAACTTACAAGGCTGAGTGGCGCAAATCGATCTCGGAGGAATTGAATAAGTCGATGGCTGAACTAAAGGCGGTGGAGAGCCGGATTTCGACATCTAAGAGCTTGCTCCGCGCGCTCGATTCGCAGGTCGATGCACTCGAAGCCGATGAGCAACTGTATAGTGAGGGCAGTCTTCAATATTTAATTTTTCGCCGCGACGGGTCGGTGCTGCAGAAGATTCCCGCCTTTGAGGAGACCCTGATTAGACCCGGAGATCTCATTAAGGTTCTTACTTCAAGTGAAGTAAGCTCCAATAGCAAGCAAACGTCTACTCAGAGGTTCCGGAGGGCGGAACAGAATCCGCAGGCAAAGCCTTGGTAGGCGATGGGAGAAATTACGGTAGTCCAGCCGGTAGGTGCAGATCTTCGTTTGGTGTCGTAGACGTGAGAAACTGATAGACCCGCTATCGTGGCCCTGACGGTACACCGAAAAGCGACCGTTTTGGAAAATTTGAAGGGTCGAGGATCCGGTAGGACTCAAGGTGCGCTCCCTCGGAGAAGATTACACAAAGGACAGAGCCTCGGCAACGCAAACCCGAAAAAGCATGCAAAAGCTCCGTGCAAACAGGCTCGCTTTGGCTGCCCAGAAGACCCATTTATGTTGAGATTCGATGAACGGAGCGGGGAATGAACAACAGCGCGAATAGCACCCAATACTACGGCGAAGAATATTTCGAATGGCAGAAACAGATCGGAGAATTTTCTGCTCTCGCTGATAAATTCAAGTTTGTCGGCGAAATTTGTGCCGCTGATAGAGTTATAGACTTTGGGTGCGGAGGAGGATACATGCTGGCATCGCTTACATGTGCGGAAAAAATCGGGGTCGAAGTTAACCCAGTTGCAAGAGAACAATGCGGATTGCTCGGGATTAAGGCCGTTCCGTCCCTTGAGGAGATAGAAGACGATTGGGCCGATGTTATTATATCTCACCATGCACTCGAACATGTTCATGATCCGTTTGGCGCAATAAAGCTTGCTTCAAAGAAGCTTAAATCGGGCGGGAAGATAATATTTGTTGTTCCTTGCGAAAGTTATCGAACTAGGTATAGGCGCGGAAACGTGGACAATCATCTTTATACTTGGAGTCCGGTCAATATTGGGAATTTATTTAATGAAGCCGGTTACAGAGTCGAATTTTCGGAACGAATTGTCCATCGTTGGACGCCCAGGCCTTACCTAGTTCAGAGAGCGTTTGGGTGGAAAGGCTTCGATATACTCAGTAGACTAAACGGATTTTTAAGGCCCCGCTTGTCGCAGGTGAAAATAGTCGCGATTAAACCGTAGATTGGCGCTGGTACTTTCAGCTTTGTTCAGAAGTGCGGGCGTGCTGGGAGGTGGCAATGGTCTACCGTGTGCCCACGTCCCTCGATCTGAATGCTGAGGAGGAGCCGAGCTGGAGAGCTGTGCTCGCCGCAAGACAGCCCAGGGGCTCGCCCTGCGCGCCAGGATCGTGCTGCTGGCCGCTGATGGAGCGGGCAGCACCACCATCGCAGTAGAGCTGAGCACCGGCAAGCACACGGTCGGCAAGGGGCGCGAGCGGTTCGCCCGTCTACGCACGGACGGGCTCCTCGTAGAGCCTCGCTCAGGAGCACCGCTCCGGATCGGCGACGAATAGGTCGCTGAACTGATCGACCGCACGCTCTGCGAGCGGCCGCAGGGGGCCAGCCGGTGGAGCCGGCGCAGCATGGCCAAGGCCACCCGCACTGCGCCGGCTTTGGCCAAGCTCTTGTAGGCCGCGTGTCGTTCGACTTGGAGCTCGCCTGCAAACCCGATCAGATGCGCGATCGGTCGTCCGACCGTGCGATCCGGGGCGTAGACGTAGGCGACGCCGGGCGGATCAGTCCCGCCCCAGGGTCGGTCGTCGCACGCATACGCGAGAGAGCTGGCCGGTCTTGGTCGGCGCAGACCAACGGACAAGGTTGCGGGCATGACCGCCTCCCTGCGCCATCAGCCCCCAGCCGCCCAGCGCAGCTTCCGATCGGACGAGCCCCGCTCTTGCGGTGAGCCTCCGTCGTGCGGGCGTTGCCGTGAAAAACTTGGCCCATAGCACATCCGTCCACACAAGCGAGTCGGCTGCATCAACAAGCTCTTGGATTCACAACTCTCCGTATGTTGAAATATGTCTCCCTCCGGCGATTGGCAATGCGGTGCGGCTATCCTGAAAAAATAAAAGTGCGTGAACGGTATGGCCCGATGATCACCTATAGAAACGCCACTATTCGTCAGCTCGCGTGCGCATTCTACAGTAAACTGAAATCAATTTTGACATCCGATTAACTGAATTTGCAGTATAATTCGAATAGTGTGTGGCATCTCGACCAATATCAAAACCTCACGTCCTGCCGTAGGGCGGCCATCACACTTTCGGAAGTTGCGTCGCATCCAGCGGGTACCATTATCTTCACGGCCATCTCATCGGCCGCCGGTATTTTGTGCATACCCAGCCGGGCGTATATTCGGTGCACTAAATAGATTGTGTTAAGGCGGACCGCGACGAACCGGCCCGCAAATCTCCAGCCGCGATAGACGTAGTAGACGCTTTCTCCATGCTGAGGCATACCCACGAGCGACGGGTCTGATGCATAGAAACCAACCTGCACGAAGTAGATGTTAGCCGGTGCTGAGCAGGATCCGACTAGCACAGCGCGATGCCGAACGTATGCGCGTGACAGGAAAATGCCCTCGCCTAGATCCACAGGACCGCCCAAAACTTCCCGCTTTGCGATGCCGTCGGCCTCTGACTGATGCTGGTAGGCATAGATCCGTATTGTGAATGAGGCGACTATGAGGAGGCACAAGAGCGCCAGGCCGCCGCGAGACCAAGCCGTTAGGATTGCGTGCTCGGCCGGCATGCGCGATCCTCGACGCAAATCAGGACAGGGATGACGGCGGCCAGGACTGAGCCCAAGGCTACTAGAGACGACCCGTTACCGTCGTGCCAGAAAGAGTAGGCCTCGCGCGACGGTAACATCGCCAGGATGCGAGCGACGTTGATCGCAATCACTAGGCAAGCGCTCACTGCGAGCGCGCGGAACGCCGCACGACCTGCCGACTGCTCCGCGATCTTTAAGATTGAGAGCCAGATTAGTACAGCAAGCGACAAATTGTGAAAAGAGGAACAGCCTTCAACAACCACGATCGACCAGTCGTCACGAATGCTGAGGCTTGTGCCATCTATCTCAATGTGGCTGTATATTAGAAGCCCGATCTTATAAATCAGCCCAACCTCTATAACTTCGATCAACTGATAGGTCAGTTTGAACAGGAGTTTGCCCCAGAGCTCATGGATTGATAGTACAATCCAGACTTGACCGACGTCGGCCAGTCTCCAAGCGCACTTCCTTCTGAGGAGAACCCAACCTCCAGCGAAAGTCGTTGCGAGATAAACGCAGTGCTGCTCTGGCACAAACCAGGCGAGCGCAGAGAGCAGCAGAACGGTGATGTCGGTTCTGGCGAGCGTCACGCACCTGTGGGAGCGGGCGAGCACCGCCGATATGATCGCGGCGAGCCCGAACGCCTCACCGACGTTGAACTCGATGAGATGCTGGGCGGTCTGGGCCTCCTCAAGAAAATGTCTCTGCATGACGGCAGACAAGACGGTACCGCCAGAGAAAAGCAACAAGAACCAGTTCGCCGCGTCATTAGGCAGACGAGGCGCAACAAAACTCGTCAAATTCCCAAGGACACCTACGCGATCTTTCGTGGGAGTTTCGCTCACGCCGTGATCGTCAGACTTACAGCTCGTTCTTTAGCCCACGCCTGCGGCGGAGAAAGTAAACGAGGCCTCCAGCGAGCAGAATGCCGACGGTAGCATTCACTTCTGGTGAGGGAGCCCCTCCGGATTTTCCGGTGTTACCCAATCCGTTCCCACTGTTGCCTTGACAGTTGCCGCAATTCGTAGGCCCAACACCATTACCGTTGCCCGGAATAGCCTTCGCAGGCACAAGACTGACACCAACGAACAACATCGCAACCGCAACGAAATTTAGGAGCTTATTCATGTTAGTATCCCATCGGCAGATTGTCGGGCAGCAGTTTGCTATAATCCTTTTTTTGTCAATCAGTAGGGGCCGCCCGAGTAGCTGTCTTCGCTTGTTGACGGGCGTATTTTCTAGTGGGCTGGTGCCTGCCTGATATGATGGTTCGCTTGTGGCCTGATTGCGAAATTGCGAGAATTACGAGCCTGGTCGAAGGCTTGCAACGGCGGGCGGACCCGCCATCTGGATTGCACGCTGTTTGACCGGATTCGGTCCACGCCAAGCCGGACGCCCGAGCAAGCTCGCCCCCTATCTCGTCTACCTGCGCGAGCGCGTCGCTGCCTTCCCCGATCTCAGCGCCGTGCGCCTGACCCGCGAGTTGCAGGAGCGCGGCAATACGGGCGACTACACCGCCGTACGGCTTCCTGCCTCGCGCTTGCCGGCCCTACGGAGCCGAAACCAAGGGTATGGGCGAGCGACCGTTCTCCTACATACGCCAGGACTTCTTCCTAGTCCGCTCGTTCCGCAACCTTGACGAACTGAACGTCCAGCTCAAGGTCTGGCTCGACACCGTCGCCAACGTTCGCCTGCACGGAACCACGCAGCGGATCGTCTCGGAGCCTTCGCCGCCGAGAAGCCCGAGTTGCAGCTGCTGCCGACCGTGCCCTTCGATGCCCTGCTCAAGCTGGAACGGCGCGTCAGCCATGACGGCCTCGTCTCGATCGGCGGCAACTACTACAGCGTGCCGGACCGGACGCGGCGGGTCGTCGAGGTGCAGCAGCTGCCCGACACGATCCGTATCCTGGACAGCGGCCGGATCGTGGCGAGCCACCCGATCCTGGAGGGCCGGCGACAGTACCGCGTCGATCCCGACCATCGACAAGGCGCGGCCGCCCGGGCCATGCGGCACGGCAATCCCGACAGCCTGACGATCGGTTGCCGTGGCGACCATGTCGCCCGGCGCTCGCTGGCTGTCTACCAGGCCGTCGGCGAGCGGCTCGCCGCCGGGATCGATGGCCGGTCATGACCCGCGCCGCCCCCTCCCATGCCGCCACGACCCTGGACAGCATCAAGCGCAGCTTGGTCGACCTGCGCATGCCGCGCGCCCTGGAAGTCCCTCACGCCGCGATCCGGCGCATCGAACAGGGTGAGATCGACGGCATCTCTGCTCTCGACGAGATCCTGGCCGAAGAACTGACGTTGCGCGAGAATCGCCGGGTGAAGACCGCCCTGCTCGTGGCACGCCTGACCACGATCAAGACGCTGTCGGGCTTCGACTTCGCATTCCAGCCCTCCCTCGACCGGGAGCGGATCATGGCGCTGGCAGAACTGACCTTCATCGATCGGGCCGAGGTCGTCCATCTCCTCGGCCCGCCGGGCACCGGCAAGAGCCATCTCACCACGGCGCTTGCCGTCGAGGCGGTGAAGGCCGGGCGCAGCATCGTGTTCTCGACGCTGGCTGATCTGATCGCCTCGCTGGCCAAAGCTGAGCGCGACGGCGCGTTGCGCGAGCGGATCCGCTTCCTCAGTCGGGCCTCCCTCTTGGTCGTGGACGAGATCGGGTACCTTCCCGTCGTTCCGGGTGGGGGCAACCTGTTCTTCCAGCTCGTCAACGTGCGCTACGAGAAGGGAGCAGTGATCCTGACCTCGAACCGCGGCTTTGCCGAATGGGGAGAAGTATTTGGCGATCCCGTGGTGGCCACGGCTCTGCTTGACCGCCTGCTTCATCACGCCGTCATCGTTCAGATCGAAGGAGCGAGCTACCGGCTGCGCCAGCATGGCGAACTTGTGCCCGAGCACGTCCGCTCGAATGCACTCATCACCCCACCGCCCCCTCCACGCCGCCGTGGCCGGCCACCAAAGAGGGCGACCATCGATCACAGCGCCGGCTAATCACAGTCGACCACCAAACCCGCCGATCAGGGAATTTCCGATGCCCATAATTGCGGAGACTTCGGTGCCCGTTGACACTTGGCATGGACGCTCGCCTCGGCGCGCGAGCGCAGCACCCGGTTCACCAGCGCGGTGACGCGGCGATGGCCGTAGCTCGGCCGCGCATCGACGATCGCGCGGATGGTCGGCAACAGCCGCGTATCCTTGGGCTTGCCGTAGGGGCCGCGCGGCCGGGCAGGTGGGAGCGGGCAACGCCGAGCGTGTCGGCGACGGCCTTCACCGCGAACCGCCCGTCGAAACCCTCCAGGAGGTGAGCGGCGAGGTCGGTCTTTTGCGCGTGCGAGGTCGAGCGCCTCCTTGAGGATCTCCACCTCCATGGTCTTGCGCCCGAGCAACCGTTCGAGGTCGCGCACGCGCCGCTCCAACGCGCGCACCCGGCTCGTGCCGACAACCTCCTCGTCGGCTTGCACGGCCTGACGGCCGCCCTCCAGCATGCGTCGCTTCCACGAGAACAGCAGACTCGGCGAAATGCCGTGGCGGCGGGCCACGAACGACACGGACGAGCCGGACTGCGGGCTCTCCTCGACGAAGCGGATCTTCTCGGCCGTGGACCAGCGACGTCGCGCTGAACGCCGGTCAGGATTTCGCCGTGCACCGGCGGGGCGGTCGGCTCAGATGACATAGCCTCACCCATAGGCCTACGCCTATGCCTTCGTGAGCTATGCCGCCTGTCAGGTCAAAACGGAGTGCGGTTCAGGCCGCGACCAAACAGCTAGAGGTGCTCCTCATTGCTGATTGAAGCCGCACGCGGTAGGAGATCTACATCGTACGTTCCCGAGCGGCAGCCGCTTTAAAATCCAGAGGCCGATAATCAGCGGCTACGTCACTCTTCCGCTGCAATGAGGACCTTATATGACGATGATTGTCTACGTATTGGCCCTCCTAATGCTTTCAATTTCCGTCGCTTGCCCGGCCACGAATAGCCCTCGCGCCGTCGCTGCGCTCCGAAATTAATCCTGGCACCGTCGACAACGCAAACTTGCGACAAAATAACCTAAGTTTAACCTTATGTTTCTTTGAATTCGCCAGTTTCGAGGGAGAATATCCGCACAAAGCGGGAACTCAACTAAATCGATCAAGACTCACTGCAAATAACCGAACGATACTATCGTGGTGTCCTGATAATTGCAGCTATAAAACGCCTCTCAATCACGATCAATACTCACCTGACCGTGCCATGCAATCGCTAGAATTTTCCGCATCGTTAAGCAGGCCAGTTGAACACCCCAACGCATCTCGGCTCGTATTGCCTGCACGGCAAATTTCTTCGAATGTAACATCTGGAACAACGCCCAAGTGGTTGGTGGGCGTCAACCTTTCCGGACCAGAATGGAAAGGGTCAGCCGCGTATCCCGCCCCGGGATTGATTGATTATTACATTAAAACGGGAATGACGGTCTTTAGGCTGCCATTTTTATGGGAAAGGCTTCAGCCAAAACTGGGTGCAGATCTATCAGTTAACGAAGTGGCGGCACTGGATCGCGTTGTCGATCAGGTGACAAGACGAGGCATCTACATTGTGCTGGATATGCATAATTACATGCGCCGCGATGGAGAGGTTATAGGCGAAAATACGTCAAAAACATCCGCCAAAGATTTTGGAGATTTTTGGGGTATATTGTCGCGGAAATATAAAGACAACAATTTAGTTATATTTGGCCTTATGAATGAGCCCTATGGCATCGAATCCAATCTAAACGTGGCGAATCAGAACGAAGCAATAACTAGGATCAGGGATACAGGGGCGCGGAATCTCGTTTTGGCCTCGCCTAACTACTGGAGTGGTGCTTGGTCATGGAATTGGTCCGACAATGGAACTAAGATGTTAGGAATTTCTGACCCGATCCGGAACACCGCGTACGATATGCACCAATATTTAGACAAAGACGGCGGGGGTTCCGGCGTCATTTGCGCAAAATCATCAGGATCAACGAGGCTGGCTGCTGCTACCGTCTGGCTTCGGGAGCATGGAAAGCGCGCTTTTCTGGGCGAATTCGGCACCGCTGACAATGATGAGTGCTTATCGGAACTACGAGATCTTCTTAAGTTTTTATCAGTAAATAAAGATGTCTGGCTTGGCTGGACGTATTGGGCCGGCGGTGGGCATTGGCCTCCGGGTGACCCATACCAGATTGATCCTATCGACTTGGATGCAAGAAAAGAGAGAAAACAGATGAAGATATTGAAGGAATTTTCATCTCCGTAAAATTTTCGCTCAGTAGGTGCAATGGTTCACAAGTTCTAAATGTGATTGATCACTGGTGCCGCGTACATGGATGTGTAGGTCAACCAATGCATGAGGCTGAGTGCCGCGCTTTGTTTCAGGCGGCGGCCTCGCATGAAGGCGCTTGCGTTGACATCTTTGCAGCTGGGTTTGATTTGGTCAGGTGTCTCCGGATCGTGTTAATTGAGAGAATTGGCCCGAGCTGGTGTATGCTCATGGGCAATGGTGTGACTGGTCAAAACGGAAGCATTCGGGCTCTTTCGTCCGAGCGTGGGGATACGGTTGTTGGGCGTGAGCCCAGGCAGGGTATTAAACCGACGAGCATGGTTGCAGGCACGCGTGAAAAGCTGAAGTTGGGCCCGAAGCTGCGTGTGGAACTCGTACCGGGTGCGCTTGACGCAGCTTTCTCGCTAGCGAGGTACATTGGCGCAGCTTGGCTGTTATTCAGTATGTGACGAAGCGGTGCGTTCTCGTCCGGTCATGTCATATAAGATGAGGATAGAACCATTATTCGCCGTGCAGCGTGCTGCGGTCGCGGGTAAGTGCCCAACGAGCACGCCCCGGCTCGGTCACGCGCGGATTGTCGAAGAAGCGGTAGGCCGCCTTGGTCACGGCCCAGTCGCCGCAAGCAGCCGGCACTGGCTGACCCGGCGCGAACGACAACTCATCTAGCAACTTGCGCGGGCGGCGCCCGAGCCGCTGATCAGCTAAGCTCGCGCAGGCGACTTCGGCGTGCTGCCAGCCGGAGTCGCCGGTCTACAGCTTGCTCAACGCCGCGTCCTCGAACAGGGAACTGCGAGGCGTTGATCTCCTCGGAACGCGCTGATCGGTTCGAAGCGGTGTCCCTTGATGCCAGATCCTCGATCCTCGTCAATGCGCTAGACTATCCCGCAAGGTTCATCCTAAGAATCAGAGCAAGCCGCTAAGCTGGCTAATTCGCAGATTCAACTCCGGTCAATTCGGCCTGTAGCAGTCGCTTGAGATAGATAGGTTGGCTAATGGAGGTAAATCTTTACAGAACGAAGGGTAGATTTCGCAAGATGTTCACGTTGGACATCGCGGCTTACGCGGTCGTCTTATGTTGCATGTCTTCGAGTTTCGTTCTCGCGCTTATAAATAACAACCTCAAAGCTCTAAGTCCAAATATTGTGACATTGGTGCAACTAGTGTTGACAGTATGCCCTATCTGTCTAACGATAATCCGCCGTCCCTCGGTTGATCTAATTTTCGTCTATGCCGTCTATCTAGTGTTGCTTAACTTATTTATTTCTTATGCTGTACGCGGCGAATTTGAGGTAAAACTTTTATATGACGTGATGATTGTTCCGATATTTATATCTCTCGGCTTAACTTTAGACCGCCTTGACATACGATTTATACATCTTTCTCTTGCAATCGTTTTGGCGGTTGCCGCATTCGAGAATCTGCTCCGCGACGTTTATATTAACAGCGTCAATCCCGCGTCTTTTTTCTTTAACACACGCTCATGGGTAGCAGAATATGTCGGTGCAGGAGGTGTCGAGGCCCCCGGCGCTTATGTTGGAACCTACCGCCCAGGCGGTTCTGCCATAGGAGAGTCTGAACTAGGTTACCGCTCAGGCAGCATATTCCTTGAGCCACTTTCTTTGGGTTATTTCTCGTGTGTAATTTTTATAGCCTACATGCATTATTATCGACACTCAACAAAAGCAAAAGTTGCGTCGTTTTTCTTTTGCGAACTGGTAGCGTTCCTGGCTGACACAAGAGTAGCATTTGCCTTAGTTGCGGTATTGTACATAGTAGCGCCCGCACTAAGACGGATTTCAACTCCATTTTCCTTCGGAATTCCGGTTTTACTAATCACGTTTTCAATAATAGCCTATCGATTTGCCATCCATGGTCGGAGCGATGGTGATCTGCTTCTTCGTTTATCATGGACATTCGATGTCATCCAGGGCCTTGGATCTCGCACAACTACTATTCGGTGGCATCGATACTGAACACTCAAACGACTCGGCAATAATCGGTATATTGAATAGCGCTGGAATTTTTGGATTTTTTCTGGTTCTGTATGTATCATCTGGAGCTATATTTTTGCGTAACAAATCCCCTTACATTTCGAATGCTGTACTAGTTTATATGACTGTGACCGCCGCATTCGGAGGAGCCTTCCTTTCGATTAAAACCGCCTCCTTGCTCGGGCTTATCATCGGAGCGGGCTGTTCCGGCGCTTTTCGCCGGGCTTCCTTGCTTCGCGACTGCCGGTAAGTGGGCGCATCGGGTGTTTGATCCCGCGGTTTGGTGGTACGGTTGACCACCACGCTGCGAGGGATGCGCGATGGGCCAAGTTCTCCACTGATTGGCCTCATAAGATTTCTTTTCATCAGGCCAACTGCCGTAAGCGCTCGCTGGCAGGCGCCTTGCGGGGTAAGATCCTAGACCTGGATACAGTGGGGTTGCTTCAGTTCAGTGGAGAGCGGTTTGGTGGGCGATGCCCCTCTCGAACTGGGTGGGGCTTGTGAAGCCGAGTGCCGAGTGACGGCGTCGGGGATTATAGAAGCCATCAATGTAACGGGCCAGCGCGGCGATAGCCTCGGCTCGCGTCTGGATCGCGGTGCGCCAGACCAACTCGCTCTTCAGCGTCTTGAAGAACGTCTCGACCATCGCGTTATCATAACAATTCCCCTTGCCGGACATCGAAATTACGATACCATGTCCTCGCAGTTCTGCGTGATACTCATTCGAACAGTACTGACTGCCGCGGTCGGAATGATGCAATAACCCTGATCCGGGCTGCCGGACGACGAGGGCTCGTCGCAGCGCTGTCAGCGCGAGTTCCTTGTGAAGACGGTTACTCACTGCCCAGCCCACGACCCGCCTAGAGTACAGGTCGAGGACCACCGCCAGGTACAATCAGCCCTCCCGCGTCCAGACGTAGGAGATGTCGCTCCCCCACTTCCGATCCGGCCCCGCCGCCGTGAAGTCCTGGTCGAGGTGGTTGGGCGCCACTGGAAAGGCGTGACCGCTGTCCGTGGTTCGCCGGAGGCAGCGCGGCTGGCGGGCCTTGAGGCTGTTCTCCCGCATCAGCCGGGCCACGCGTCGCCGGCCTGCCGCCAAACCCTGCTCGCGCAGCTCGTGGGTCCTGCGCGGGCTGCCATACGTCTCGTGCGAGAGCGTGAAGGCGGAGCGGACGTGGGCAAGCAGCACGAGATCCTCGCGCTGGCGCGTCGAGGCCGGGCGGTTCTTCCAGGCGAAATAGCCGCTCGGACTGACGTCGAGGACCTTGCACAGGCGCGCGACCGGGAAGTCCTTCTTCGCCGCGTCGATGAGGCGGAACCTCATCGACTTCCCTCCTTGGCGAAAAAGCTGTGGCCCGCTTCAGGATCTCTCGCTCCTGGCGCAGAACCTCGTTCTCGCGGCGCAGGCGCTTGAGCTCGGCGGCCATGTCCTCCTCTCGATCGGCCGGCGGGTTGTCCATCTCCCGCTCACGTCAACAGTCGATCCAGTCGCGCAGCGTCGAGAGCCCGACGCCGAGATCGGCGGCGACCTCGCGGCGGGACCGCCCGCTCGTCTGCGCCATTTGCACCGCCTCAGCACGAAACTCAGGGGTAAAGGTTTGCCTCCGGTCTGCCATCGGAACCCTCCTCCTTCAGGAAAAGAGCTCTCCACTTTCTCGAGGCAAGTCCAGACCGTCGGTGGTCACCGCGAGCGAACCATGCATGAGCAGGCCGCACAGCGTGTGCAGGCGGACTTGGCCTGCCTTGTCCCGACCGCTGTTCACGCGGCGGGTGATCCCGACGGCCTCACGGCTCTCGCGCTGGAAGGTGAACTCGGTCGTATCCTGCAGGACCAACACGGTGCCGTCGCTAGCCCGGACACGCTCACGCGTCGCCGCGAAGTGGCCCGACAGGATCTGAGCCTCGCTGACGCGCTGGTTGGCGAAGAACCGGTACGCCGCCTTGGTGTTGGCCCAGTCCTGGCAGGCGAACGGCAGGCTGGCGCCGAGGCTGCGGTCCATCCGCGCCACAAGGCGGTGCAGCCGCTGTCCCAGGCGGCCATCGTTGAATGTGCAGCCGGCGAGTTCGTCCTCCACCAACACCGTGCGACAGGCTCCATGGCGCACCTCGTCCTCCCGGAGATTAGGTGCGCATCAGCGAATCACGCAGGAGCAGGTCGCGCAACGCTCCCTGCCTCGGCCCCGATGTGGGTAATAGGAAGGCTCGCCAAGCGCTTACAAACTGCCTGCATTCGAGACCTCTCTGACGTTCATGACGACGCGCGGAGCTTTCAGGAAGAGCGGGGGCTTAGGTGGTCGAAAAGCGGGATTAGGCAGCGCGATGTCGCCTTCAGCCGCTCGCGCAGGAGCTGGCGAGCACGCCGGCGTCGATCTTGTCACTCTTCAAATGCGCACGGGCAGTCGCTTTTACCTGCAGCGGGTTGGCGATCACGGCGCGGGCCACCCGCGGCCTCAGCAGGTGCGAGACGGCCATCGCGTTGCCGCCCGCCTCGGCTACCACCTGATCGTCGGCGCGCAACGTGGGCGCAAAGCTCTCAAGGCCGCTTTGGTGAGATCGACCCGGCCGTCCTCCCACGCCACGACCCCGGCGACGGGACGGTGCGGTGCGGTGCGGTGCGGTGCGGTGCGGATCCATTCCGACCGGTCAGGTCAAGGACATAATTGGGCCAGCTTTGGCACTGATCGAGAACATCACTATTACACTTCCACCACACAAACAGCTTGGCCTACAGGCGTTCCAATCTAACGTAAAAATCCACTTTATGGACGGATTAATCTCTCGTTCTTACAGACCCACGCTCATTGCGAGATCCTACGCCAGCACTGAACGTAGTTAACGCGAACAAGAATCCTCTGGCGACCTCCAACTTCCTGGTCGCCGATCGTGATTGATTTTCCAGCAAGTTCCAAGGCTGACTCCAAAATACACCGCCGAGCACTGGAAGGTGATTGCTCAAAGCGGCCCTCTAGCATAATGTCGGCCACTTTCCGGCTTGCTTCAAAAGAAGCGAATCGGAGTCTCCGGTCTTAGCGTAGCTGAAGTTAATCATTCTATGGTCAGCCGATCTGTTCTCCAGAGTGTTGGGAGCCAAATTTGCCGAACTTTATTCAGCTTTCCACACGCGATCTCTGTTGGATTGTGCTATAAATGGAACTCGCCGTTAGGTTCCGGTTGCGCCGCCCGGGAAAGATTCAGCCAATCTCTTACCATCAGGGACTTGCATGCGCCACTAGAGAAATCATTCTTTAAAGTGGCGCCATACACCCGGATTGAGGAGTTCTATCCTTCCAACTTGGGTGCAAAACTTCTTAGCTGACGCAACTGTTCACCCGCTGCAATTTGTGACCAAAGGATAATTGCTGTGTTGCCGACACCCGACGAAAGTAAATTTGTTAGCGCCACGAGCAGTCCAGCGCTCTCCTTTAGGTTGATCCAGAATGCAGGCATCTACCATCGTGGTACCTTACTCATTTTTACGGTCGGCGCGCTTTGTGCGGCACTCCTTTACCTCCGGGTTGTGTCACCCTATTTCCTGGCCGCCAGCACAATCATTATAGACTATAAGGCGCCCACGCTTGCCACGCAGGGCACGGCTTCCGACGCCGTCGATTTTGGCTATATCGATACACAGATTCTTATTATGGAATCGGACGAGATCGTCGGTGAGGTTGCTGACCAACTGCAACTCAAAGATGATTCGGAGTTTTTGATAAATTTGCAGCTGACTCCGGCGGAAGACACCGCTTCAGCGATTAGTCAACAAATTCGTCGTTCAGCTGCCATAGCCGAACTCAAGCGAAGGCTTAGGGTGCGCCGGGTTGGTCGATCATATGTTGCTGAAATCGAAGTGGGATCGCGAGATCCAGAGAAGGCTGCACGCCTAGCGAATACCGTGGCGACCGTTTATATCGAGAAGCAAGCCGGGATGCGGATCAAATTGACAGAGCGCGCTAATTCTCCCGCTCTCGCTCGCATGATTGCGCCAGCTGAAGTACCTCACACGCGAAGTGGTTCGAAGGGGTCAGTTCTGATCGGTCTATCCGGTGTATTTGGGCTGAGCGCCGGATTTTGTATCGCAATGCTTCGGGAGTTTTTGAGTGGCAAAGTACGTTCTGCGGAAGATTTGGAGAGAGCGCTCGGACTTCGTTGTATAGCTTCGATACCGGAGGTTAGAGATGTCGTATCTGGCGAGATGAATCTGTCGAGGATGTTGGACTATTCGTCGGCGCACCCGAAATCGGATTTCGCAAACTCCTTCAGAGTCGTTGCCTCAAGTTTGATCCTTGAGAGTAGGACCGGCGATTGCCTTACAATTGGGCTTATCGGAACAGCAAAAGACGTTGGATCGTCGGTGATTGCTGCAAATATTTCCAGTGCGCTTGCCCGATTTGGGCGTAGGGTTCTGTTGATTGACGCCAATCCAAACGAACCGGATCTCAGCCGGCAGATGGGTGGATTAATTTGTCAGGACACGAGTAACTTGGAAGCGCCACCTGGTAATCCGAGATGCACGGGACGTGATAATGGTGCTGAATTTTCGTTTTTGTCTCTTGTGACGAATGAGGAACTACCTGGTGCTGCCCGCTATGCTGACTACATTAAGCGCGTTATTGCCGAGTCGCGGGAGAGTTATGAGTATATCTTGCTCGATCTCCCTGATCTAAAGACGGCTGCCGATATGATTCTTCTATTTGGCATCCCGGAGAGAGCTATCTTGGTCTCAAGATGGGGAAGCGATAAGTCAGATCGCGTGATGCAAGCTGTCCGAGCGCTGCCAGGATGCGGTGCCTTGATCACGAGCTTCCTATTAAGCAGGAATCCGATGTAGCCGAAGTTCCCGTACAATTATGTTGTTTTCTGCGCATGAAAGATCTTAAATCAGGGATCGATTACGCTAGCTAGATGTTTGATCCCGCGATGTGGTGGTACGGTTGACCACCATGCGGCGAGGGATGCGCTATGGGCCAAATTCTCCACGGCAGCGCCCGCACGACGGAGCGGCTGTGTTGAAGGTCAAGCCATGACCGATCGCCATGGCGTGTGGTTGCGAACGATGGCGTTGAGCGTGACGAGGAGTTTTCGCATCATTGCTACGAGAGCAACCTTCCTCGGTCGGCCACGCAGCGTGAGCCGCTCGTAGAAGGGCCGGAACGGAGAGCCTCGGCGGATGGTGGTCAGCGCTGCCATGTACAGCACGCCCCGTACAGATGTTCGCCCACCCGCGATGGATCGCCGGCCGCGCATCACGCCAGAGTCGCGGTTGATCGGAGCGATGCCGACAAGAGCCGCGAGTTGGTGGCGGCCGATGGTGCCGAGCTCAGGAAGCTGAGCCAGAAGCGTGCGCGCGGTGACGTCGCCGATGCCCGGAACGGACTTGAGCAGCGCCTCGGTCTCGCACCAGACCGGAGAGGCCTTGATGGCTTGACCGATGTCACCGTCGAGTTCCGAGAGCTCTCTCTCCAGGAAGGTGATGTGCCGATTGAGCCTCCGGATCAGCTGCTTGTCCACGGCTTGATCGCGGCGGTTGGTCTCCATGTTGATCATCCCGATGATCTGGGGGCGCCGGCTCACGAGCTCGGCGAAGTGGCTTCTCTCCGGTTCCGGCAGGGGCCTAGCAGGTGGTCTGATTCGTTCGGCGAAGAGGGCTATCACCTCAGCGTCGAGCGTGTCGGTCTTCGCCAGCCGGCCCATGGCTCTGGCGAAGTCGCGGATCTGGCGTGGGTTCACGATGCAGAGCGGCAGTCCGGCCGCTGCAAGCGCTGCAGCGACGCTCGCCTCGAAGCCGCCTGTGGCTTCCAGGACGACAAGGGCAACTGGAAGGCTACCAAAGCGGCGCGCGAGAACCTCCAGCCCCTTGGTGTCCCGAGCGACATGGAAGGCCTCGCCCGAGGGTCTGAGGTGAACGTCGGGACGGTCCTTGGACACGTCGATGCCGACGAAGATGGTGCGTTGTTCGTCCATGACCCTCATGACCCTCATGACCCTACCTTGCAAATGCGGGCTCGGACCCGAGCGGCTGTCCGGGTTTGGGACTGTCGGGGTGAGGGCCGCACCTTGCTCTGTCACGGGCTTACAAGCCCAAGGCGAACGCGGGCTGACCCTCACCATGTAGCCTCGCTGGCTTCGCGCCAGCGGGCAACTTCAAGATACAAGGCGATCCGTCGCGCAATACAGCTACCTCAAGAGAGCGTGAGAGCGGCGGCCAAGCGCTACGGTGTTAGCCCGCTGGCGCGATACAGGGCTGTTCGGCCAGATCAACCACCACCTCGTCATGGTTGATCGCGAGCGTGTCGGACGGGAAGCCTCGCCATCCGCCGCAGTGCTCGACAGCCAGACTGTCAAAACAATGGAGAGCGGCGGGCCGCGCGGCTACGACGCCGGTAAGAAGGTCAAAGGCCGCAAGCGCCAAGCGCTGGTCGACACGGACGGGCGTGCACTCGTCCTCGATCCGCAGCCTGCCGACGTGCAGGACCGGGACGGAGCTGTTACGGTCCTGCACCTGTCGCGCCGAAGCTTCCCGTTCATCACCAAGGCCTTCTCCGACGCCGGCTATGCCGGCGACAAGCCAGCGAGCGCGACGATCATCGCCGTCGAGATCGTGCGCAAGCCGCCGGATCAGGTTGGCTTTGCTGTTCATCCACGCCGGTGGGTCGTCGAACGCTTCTTCGCCTGGATCAGCCGCAACCGACGCCTCTGGAAGGATCCGGAAGCGACCCTCGCCTCCGCAAAAGCCTTCCTCCACGCCGCAGCCGTCATGATCCTCGTCAGACGCATCGCCCGATCAGCCTGACTTCTCGGACGGACTCTCAGAGAGATGACAGAACCCGCCCGTCAGAATGCCGCGCTCAATACGTTTTCGGTACATCGAGGCAACGTACATCATCCAAAATCATATCGGCTCCGTAATCTAATGGTGATTATCATTCTTTGATTGCACCATATCAATCTTGTTTCGCCAATCGACTCAGAAGGCCGTACGGGCGCAGTGCCTTGATTCTAATCTCACGGGACATTATCGTCGGTTTTAAAAATAGGAGGGTCTATGAACGCGGTGATAGTCGGAGGTAGTCAGCGCTTCCATGGAGGGGTAGAGATATTCTGTGAAAGAGCAATTCAGGCTTTTTCGGAGCATCGGCATGAAACGCTAGAGCAGTTTCATACGAATACCGCGTTCTTTAGATCGAAGGATTTTTTTCTTCTATTAAAAAGTCTAGCATACATCGCCGTAAAATTAGATAGATCAAAGGTAGTTTGGTTACAATATGGCAACGCTCTTGACCTGATTTACTTGCCTGTCGCTAAAATTTTCGGGCACAAGATTGTCGTCACCCCGCATTTAGGCATAAACTGGAGATCTCAGCGATATATTCTATTTCGACATTTTTGCATGTCAATCCTGGCGCTTGCAGATCATATTGCTATATTGTCAGATACACAGCAATCGGAGCTCATTCTTCCTAATTCCGTTCCAATCTCGGAGATCAGGTCTTTTCTCGCCCGCGAGATTATCGAAACCGAACAAAATTCGCGCGTGAGTGCGGCTCCGCAACTCACCAGATTGGTCCATGCAGGTAGGCTATCAGAAGAGAAAGGGACTTTTAAATTTCTAGAGGTCTGCAATAGACTAAAGGACGCTAATTTCCCCTTCGAAGCCAGTATGTATGGCGCGTGTTCGGAAAATGATGGCGCGAGGATTTCTGCTTTTATTGCGGACAATGCTTTAGCGAAAAGCATTAGATACTTCGGCCAGGTCGGACAAGCTGTGCTAGCGGATGCTCTGCGAAATGCAGATATTCTAGTCCATCTCTCAAGTATTGATTCATTTCCTTTAATAGTGCTTGAGGCTATCGGCTGTGGTACTTATCCCATTTGTCAAGATCTTCTTGGTGCCAGAGCCATTGTCGACAGATATTGCGGCATCGTTGTGAGCGGATCTGATCCGGTAGCAAAAACGCTGGATTTTATTACATCTGTGAATTTGTCCTGCATTCGCGAAGAGTCATCTAGGTCCTCAAAGGCAATCCGTGGTGATTATAGCTGGAAAGAATGTGTGTCGAGGTTGGAGCCCTTGATAACGGGCTGATCTGATTTAATGCGTTTTCAGCTACCGGCAAGCTAGGAATTTAGAACCCGATGATCAACAACGCTCGCGAGATTTTAGATCAGAAGCACCGAATGTCGAGAGTTGTTGTCTTTCAGAACTATTTTACTCCATACCGGCATGCATTGTTTGAAGAGATGGGCAAAAAGGGGGTGCATTCTACCGTCGTCTATCTTGCGTGCCCCAGTAGAGAAGGGAGGAAATGGCGTCCAACAGAAGCGCTGCATCACGAGGCAATCTTATGTAAGAGTCTATCAATAGGACCTGTCGTTCTGTTTTGGCCGCCAGTGCTCGACATAAGACTTATGAATTCCAATACTTTTGTTGTCTTGGATGACAATCCTTCGAATATATGCATGATCGCTTGGACGGTTCTGCTAAAGATCTTAGGCAGGCGGGTTCTTGTTTGGGTCGAACATATACCTGATGCCGCAAAATCAATCCTTAAAATTGCCTATCAGAAAGGTTGTTCATGGACGCTTGCAAAAATGGCAGACGCGATAATGGCTTTTTCGGAGAAGACTGAAAATTATATCTCGTCCATAGGGGCGAGAGCCAGATGCTTCCGTATGATCCAAGCGGTAGCATTTGAGAGATGCTGGACACCCAAGCGCATCCGAAAAATATACTCAATAGGGTTTCTTGGCTCCGCGGCCCCGAGAAAAAATGTGAGTACCCTAATTCGAGCCTTCCAGGAGACGAATAATCCAACGCTTAAGCTTCACCTGGCTGGGATCGTTGCTGACGACATCACAACCTCCTCGCAGGGAGTCAAATGCTGGGGCTACGTTGAAGGTGCGGAAAGGGAAAGATTTTTCGAAACCATTGACCTATTGATTTTACCGTCTATCGGCGAACCTTGGGGCCTGGTAGTCAATGAAGCATTGCACCGCGGCTGTATATGCGCCGTCAGCGAGTGCTGCGGTAGCGCTGAGATACTAAGTCGTATCGATCGGCGTCTCGTGTTTGTTCCGACCGTCGATGGAATATCGGCTTGTATGATGTCACTTTCGAATATGAACGACGTCGAGATTGCGGAGATCCGGCGGAAAGGCGATACCTTAATAAAGGAATATAGCCTCGATGTTGCTGCAGAGAAATTCATAGAAATCTTACATTTGGCGGGAAACGAGCCGCGATAAGCGGTGTAGTACTTTGGGTCGGCACTCTGCCGCCCGCCGCTCTCTCCTGACCCGACGAAGAGAGCAACCAAATGACGTGTGATTGGGATAAACCTGCTCCGCTCGTTCGCGGAGGTTGTGGTGTGTAGGACGGTCGGCTTGGGCACGTCGGGCGGGCGTGGCAGGCGTGTGAACGAAGCTCGACCGGGTTTGCTACCGTTACCGAGTACAATTCCGGCCGCGGTCAGCCGGTTCGCCTCGCATGAAGCATCTCGATCAGGAACGCGTTGTTCCGCCGGATACAAGCGGATCCGCGAGCACAGAGTTCGCACGACATTCGGCTTCCCGCCCGCTCAAAACCTTGATCACGGCCGCGTTTCGGAAACGCCTCATGCGAGTCGAGCTCAGTCCGCCAGCGGCGCCTCTAACGTATCAGGAGCCTCATCTTGCGCTGGCTGCGGCTTCCTCTGAGGCTTGGGACGTGCCGGCGATCGCTTAACCTGCGTATGGGCTGCGGGCGGAAGTAGCGTCTTCTCGCCGTTCGCGGCCGCAGGCATATGTTCGAGCTTTTTACCAACTCCTGCAACTCCGGGCGATCCTGCAGGTCCTCGAGGGCCGGGTGGGCCAGGAGGACCGGGGGCCCCGCGGGACCTGCAGGTCCGGCAGGGCCGGGCGGCCCAACTTGCGCCGATTGCGGTGCTACTGCACCTGTCATCTTCGCTACCGTAGGTTCACCGGGCGGCCCTTGCTGCCCACAATTGCTGACGACTGCCTCAGAGGTTTTGCCTTCGACGACAGTGCTCACGATACAACGCGCTGGGTGGTAGACCACCTCGAACTCGAACTTGCTTTTGTCATCCGACGTCGTCCGAAAGCGGTCTTCCAGCACGACAGACATATGAGGACGCTCGGTGTAGCCAACGACATATAGCCTGCCAGCTGCGATGCTGGCGATCTTGATGTTGTCCTCATCGGCCTGCGCGAGCCTTGGGAATGCCGTCACCATTGTACAGATGAGGCACGCGGCGAGGCGGGCGATCCTAAAAACCGATTTCAAAGCGCGATCTGCCCTGCTCCCCACACCTTCTGTGTGGCGGCGAGCGCCTACCGCGATGCGAGCGCTAAATCAACCGATCCTCATGCATCGAGGAGGAAGTCAGAACCCGTTTTCGCGTGTGGCTTCAGCGATCATGAAACCCCGTGCCGCGCAATTGAGGTGGGGTGCCGGGCTGGGACGGAGTTGATCCTCCTGCGAATGCGGCTCAGCGAGACCTGCTCGGCCCCTTCCAGCCCGAGCAGGAGCTGATCCGAAGCTCGTAATGTCTGACCACCAACATACCTAGATAAACATGAGTGATGTTGCTATGTTAATTACGCTGGGGTTCATCGAGTCAGCCTGGCTCTTGGCTGAACGCTGTTCCAAGTGGGAAGACTTCCGCACACAGGCTGAGGGGTGGCGACGTGGAAGGGCTGCTCGCCCTGCTGCGCCGCCTCAACACCCGAGAACAGCGCAGCTCTGGCCGGGAGACCGCGAGGATCCTCGGCTACGAGTTCGGTTATGGCGGCTTCTGGCTTCAGCGTCGGCTCGCGGCTGAGGCGATCACCTGTTTCGTCATGGATCCCGGCAGGCTCCAAGTCGACCGCCGCGCGCAACGGGCCAAGACTGACCGGCTCAATGCCGCCATGCTGCTGCGGGCCCTGACTGCCTATTGCCGCGGTGATCACGCCGCTTACCGCATGGTGCAGGTGCCCTCGCTCGAGTGCGAGGATGCACGGCGCACACATCGCGAGCGCCAGCGCCTGTTCAGCGAGCGGGTGCAGCACGTCAATCGGATCAAGGGGCTGCTGGCTACCCAGGGCGTCAACACAGCTCATCAGTAGACCGCAGTATCGGCCGCCCGGCTTAGACTATTTGGACGATGGACCAACCCGATGGTTTCCGCATAATGAATGCTGCTGCGGCGCACAAACCCCAATCCGAGACAGGAACGG
Source organism: Methylobacterium phyllosphaerae (assembly GCA_050632685.1). Taxonomy (GTDB): domain Bacteria; phylum Pseudomonadota; class Alphaproteobacteria; order Rhizobiales; family Beijerinckiaceae; genus Methylobacterium; species Methylobacterium phyllosphaerae_A. The sequence continues at coordinate 1,125,198 of JBOEFT010000001.1, read as the reverse complement.
GCTCCAGTAGGTCGCGGCGCCGAATGTCGAGGTCTGGGTGGCGACCCCATGAACGTAGCTGCGCATGAAATGAACGCGACCGCCGAGCTGGCGGGTCAATTGGACTTCGGCCTGAACGACAGGCGCGCAGCGCTGCGGGTCAGCCTCGATGGGCTGATTGCGGCTCTTCTCCTGGTTCTGCTCGCGCCCTTGCTGACCCTCCTCGCCTTGCTCGTGCGGCTGGACAGCCCCGGCCCGGCGCTGTTTCGCCAGACCCGCACCGGCCTGAACGGGCGCACGTTCCGGATTTACAAATTCCGCACCATGCGCGTGCAGGAAGACGGCGGCGTGATCCGCCAGGCCCGGCGCGGCGATGCGCGCGTGACCCGGCTCGGAGCGCTGCTGCGCAAGACCAGCCTGGACGAGCTGCCGCAACTGCTCAACGTGATCCGGGGTGAGATGAGCTTGGTCGGCCCGCGCCCGCACGCGACGGCGCACGATACCTACTATGGCGGCCTGATCCCAGCGTATCAGCGCCGGTTTGCGGCACGTCCCGGCATCACCGGCTGGGCTCAGATCAACGGCTCACGGGGTGAGACGCCGGAGCTTTCTGACATGCAGCGCCGGATCGAGCTGGACCTCTGGTACGTGGAGAACCAAAGCCTTGCGCTGGATCTCCGGATCCTGATCGCCACCGCGCTGCACATCCTGCCCAGCCGATCCAACGCTTACTGACCCAGCAGGAACGCCACACCGCCTCGCGACATCAGTGTACCGGATCAGCGCAACTCTACCTGATGTTCTAAGCCGCCCAGATCTGGCGCTGCACTAGCTGCCAGGCAGAGATCTTCATCGTCCTCAATCACGGGAGCATGCAGCACCTCTGTGAAGAAGTAGCCAAGACATCCGAGTGTCAGGACGCCGAAACCCAGAAGCATGGCTCTTCCCCATGGGGCAGCTAGTACCAAGCGGCGAGTTGCCGCGCAGAGTGCATGAATGGACCTATCGGCGTTAAGACATTGTGTCTGAGAAAGGTTTCGCACGCCTAAGTTCGACTTTGGCGGATCATGCGGCGTGGCAGAGGTTGTAGGCCCAGGGGCGAGCCAGGACGAAGCGTCGTTCGGTCGGTAGCTCTGGCGACAAGAAATCACAGAAGTCTGTTCACGCCAGAGCGCGTGGCGAACCTCCGCGAGGGCGTCGATGAAGGTGGGCCTCGGTTTGGCGTACCATGCGTCCGTCGTGATCCGGGCGCGTTCGCGGATCGGCAGACGTCTGGCGAGCAGTGTCACGATCGAGAACAGCGCGATCGGACGGGGTGTGGTGCGGGCGATGGCCTCGTCCGACCGTTGCCGCTCTCGTCTCCACGCCGAGGTGAGCGCGAGCCTCGCAGGACAAGTGACCTCGACACTCCAGCGGCGCACGAACCCGGACACGATCTGTACCGGCTCGCGGCCGATGTTGGTGCAGAGCAGGGCCTGCGGTGCGAAGCGGCTTTCGGGATCGCGCACCAGCACCCACCGGGACCAGCACGACCGGTAAGCCGCCGTGCCGCCACGCTGCGGTCGCGGAGGCGATCTCGATGGTGCGCTCACCTGCTCCATACCAGCCGGGCACGACGCTCGCCTGTCAGTCCGTGCTTGCATCCGCGAGCACAGCGGACAGGTTTGGCCGCCGGGCGCCCATGGTACGCGGGCGTTCGATCCCGCCGAGCGGCCGTGGCGGAGCCGGCTCGTAGAGCGCCGCATCCAGCCGCAAGCGCGTGATCGCCATGATGCCGCCGCGGCGGCATCGCGTCGAGGAACAGCAGAGCTGAGAAGCCGCTGTCGCCGACGAGGATGAGGTCGCGGCTCGGCAGCCAGCGACGGGTCTGAAGAATAAGTTGGCGTCCGATGTCGAGCTAGGATTTGTGGCGACGGCTCCGCTCCCGGCAGGCGCGCTCGGACGGCACCAGCGCAGTCAGGAATGGCAGGGCTAAGTTACCGCCCTGCGAATAGTGTGGGGCTCTGCTCGGCGTTGCCAGCGTCGCGGTCTGGTGCAGCGTCGGCACAACCCGCTTTGCGGGCGGCATCAGCCCTCGCCGCCTGCTCCGCTCCTCCAGAGCTGATTGAATTTCTCTATTGGCCCGGTGCGACGCCAGCCGGCCAGGTCAGTGGCCATTGATGCTCGTGTGGACCGGAAGGCGAATTCGCCAAGTCGCAGCGGCGCCACTGGAGTGCGTGTCCGACCCGGAATGCGCCCCCAGATATCTCGGGTTTATAATACGCGCTCGGGTTATTCCCCCTTGTACGGGCGATGAGAAGTGTTATCCGTGCTAGAGGGCATGCGCTATTACATGGCGAACGGGACTCCGACCAGCTGAGAGAAAAACTTGCGCGCAGGATATCCGCTCCTAGAAGCTCTTAACCGCGTGGGCGGCGGTGGGGTTATCCTATCCAACTCTGGCGACGTGAAGGCGTATAATGAGTCAGCTGTGAGTATTATTGCTAATGAGCTCGGAATCATTATCGAGCAAATTGGCGATTTCAAGTCCGAAGGTAGGGGTTTGCTAAAGCTTCTACTGGGTCGAACCGCAACTCGTTTCCGACTTGATAGCGAGGATTGGGCAGTTATTCGTCGACATGACGAATTGCCGCTTGTTCTTCAAGCTATGCTTATTCCAGAATCTGTGCCGTCTGATGCACAAACTGCATTGATTCTTCTCGATCTCGCGGTAACCCCAAAGATAAGTCTGCGTAAGTTGGAGCAGATTTTTGAGCTTACACCAGCGGAGGCGCGACTTGCGGCTCTCATCGTTGCTGGAGCTACTCCGGTGGAGGCAGCAGAATTACAGGGTCTAAGCGTGTCTACTGTTAGATCTCACCTAAGTTCTATATTCTTCAAAACCCATACGACGCGTCAATCTGAGTTTATTGCGCTGGCGTCACGTCTTAGTATTCTTGCGTAGTATTGGAAGCCAAGATTTTCCATAATTTCGCTCTATTGCGATTCTATAATGCATTCACATTCATCACCTCGGGCGGCAAAAAAGTGATAGGCGCATGCACCTGCTTAGACGGCAGCTTATTTGCTGTCCTTGGTGCGCTCTCCCACCCAAACCTCGAAATCTTTCATGTCCCGGAATATGATGCCTTCTATATCGCTCTCGCCGAAGCCATACTGCAGAAACCAACCATCATCCGAATTGACAAAATTGCTATCAGCCGGCCATTGCGCCAAGCCAAGATAGCCTCTTCCTGACCACATACGGTCGCTGCTGCGATTTTCTCGTACGCGAATTTTTGGGACGTTTCCACACTTATGCGCCTTAAGGGCATGCCCACATGTGCAACAAGCAGTTACCTCCGCATACCAGTCTGCACGGTCTGAGGTCATCAGTCATATGAACGAAGGTTCATCATTATAAGTCTGGGAGCTGAGATCCGATATTCGGGGGTTAAGAGTGATGAGGAAGGGCTCGGGTGATCCTGCTCAGACTCGCCGCCTACTGGCGCCGTCGGCAACCCACCCCCACGACTCGCGATCTTGGTGCGAAACTGTGCTGCCCACCATCGACGCTGTGGCGCGCCGCGCGTGCATGCCGCCCTGTGGGCGCTGGGTCGATCAGCTCGCCGCGGCGGTTGGAGCTTCTGATGCGCCGTCACTGCATCCAAACTCCGAAAGGCCGTCGATTCCGGCCCTGCACAACCAACAGCCATCACGTCTCCTGATCGCGCCTAATTCCTGAGGCGGGAGCTTTTTGGCCCCGATGCCCGACACGGTCTAGCTGGCGCACATCATGTGTCTGCCGACAGCTGAAGGCTGGCTCTACCTGGCGGCCGTCCTCGATTCCGCCATGCGCAGGAACGTCGATTGGTCCATGCACGACCATATGTGGACTGAGCTGACCGTGGCTACGCTGATGAAGGCCACCCAACGGTAACGACTGATTGTCGGGATCATCTGTCACTGGGATATTCAGAAGGCCGGGGCCAGTCCGCGGCAGCTGACGAGCGCCCGAGTTCTATCGCCGGCAGGGCGCCAGCATGAGGGTGAAACCGCCCGTGAGTTGAACGAACCGCTGCTACGACTGTGAGCGAGTGGGTGTCGCCCGCGGCGCTCGTGAGACAATCTCATTAAATCGTCGCACTGCAAATTTCCGGCGCGACAAGGCTCGACGTTCGTACCGTTCGAGGCCCTCGAGCTGCTGGAAGACCGCCACAGGGATTTCGGTAAGGGGTTGGTTATCCAGTTCCGCTTCCCGCCATTGAGCCGGCGTCCCGCTCCGTAGCAGTGCGATCTTGAAAGCCTTCACTCGTTGGAGCTGCACCTGCGCCTCTGCCACAGCCCGAGCAGCCTCGAGCACGAACCCATCCCTGACGTGCTCACCCGCGATAAGCACGGCGAGCGCCTCGATCTCCGCCTCCACCCCAGGATTCGGGTCCACCGCTGACAAACCGTGCTTGCGCGCATTTCGTCCCGAGCGCGCTTTGCCCGCGGCACTCCGTGGGCCGGTGCTGGCCTGAGCGTTGCGGCGATTCGCACGACTGGCGCGCTCGGAGGTCATTGCAGCTTCAAGCGTCCAAACGACAGCTCACCATGTCTTTGTGTGCTCGACGTCAAGGACGTCGGCAGCGGCAATGTGCAATTGCTGGGCGAAGCTTGCCCGCTTGCGCTCAATCTCGCGCAACAGCGAGTCCCTGCGCTGATCTGCTAGTGACGCCAGTCGATCGATGCGCTCAATGGCCGGCAGGTTCAGCAGGAAAGCGTGCGCCGTCACATCCTCAGTCGTGAGATCACGTTCCTGAAGATATTTGTCGACTTGATCCTGCGAGCTCTTTTTACCGCTGGTCCAGCCTGCCGCAAGAGCGTCGACGGAAGGCCCTGTTACACCTTCGATCTGCACGGGGTTCGCATAATCAAAAGCTGGACGGATTAAGTCCGCGGCAGCTTTCAGCCGAGCTTGAACGAGGATCTGCCCACGCCAGCGGCGCAGCCGTTTGGCTTCCCAGATGAGATCGATAGTGTCCTTCACCCAGATCGCCTCGATGACATCAGTGGGCTTGACCTGCTGCACGATGCTGTCTCGAAGTGCATCGTACTGCTCCGCGCACTCACCCGGCAGGAGAGGGCGATCGTCGAACAGAAAATCGAGATGCGCCGGGATAGCCGGCCGAACATCCCCAGAGGAGGAAGTATCTTGGCGAGGACGGACTCTCTCACGCGTTCTCAACGGTGGTGCTTGGTTCGTCATCGGGGCTTCCGTTCTTGCCTGGTTCTTCTTAGCGGAACGCGCAGGATGGGTGCAAAGTGGATTGACCGGGTCAATCCGGATTTCCACTGATCGTGTGCTTGGCTCGCCCGCCGGAGCCTCGCGCGGCTCTGAGTTCGATTCGCGATCGACGCGACCGCTGTCGGAACTGTCGCGAGCGACGACGGCGCCGTTGATCTTGCGCTTGAGCGCACAGGCACGCGAGCCCGGCAGCGGTCGCGCGATGACCGCAGCGCCAAGGTGCCGGATCTTCTGCCGCTTCGCCCACGCCGTACGGGCGTGATCGTCTCGCGTTTTCTCGCGGCCGCACGCTTCGTGCGCTGGCCCCATATTCTCGAGGTCGTCAGCTCCGCCGAGTTCCAGGGCGCGGATGTGCTCGACGATCCAGCGCTCCCGCACACCGTCGATGCGTCGGCCACAGACCACACAGGTGCCGCCAGTCCGTTCCTAGGTCTGAAGCCGGCGGCGTCCTGATAAGGGCCGGCGCCGCGTCGTGCCGACATCCTCAAAAGCGACGTACGGCATCGCGGCGCTCACCTCGAGAAGACGAACGTCCGGCAAGCGCCTTGAGCGCCCGGTGAGTCAGATCCTCCCAATCACACAGCAATTGCTCGTAGCGCTCGATCAGAGCTCTGAGCTCCGCGTCGTCCTCCAGCGCAACGAGCTTCACTGGGAGGGTCAGTGAGGCCACAGTCAGGCGTGCGGGATCGGCCGCGTGCCCGCGCGGTTTTTTCTCGGGCATCGTGTGCCTCCTTGCTTTGCTCGGCTGATGAGAAGCTTTTTGGGGGCGCCTTGAGGTAAGATCCCCCGCCTGCCAGTTCAGCCTATCGTCGGAAGCGGACTACCGGCTGCGCCTCGGAAGCCTTTGGCTAAGAGGATACGCGGCGAGCGGGTCAGAGAGGCCGCTGTTGTTTCGTCACCATGTGCTAGGGAACTTTCTTCCCCGCCTGTTCTCCGGGATTGAGGACTGCCACAGCGCGACGCTTCTGGATTATCCTCGATCGACGCCTTCGCTAGTGTCGTCGCCGTTTGGCGGCTAGCCTTGGCGGCCTGCCAGGCGGCGGTGAGGCCAACCGACATACTAACAGGCCAAGTTTCGCCCGTGCGGATCTGGTGGGCTTTCGCTGCCTCGACAGCTGCCACCATGATTGCCGCGCGATCGAATTCGCCCGTCAGAGTGACAAGGCAGGTGCGACGGATGCGACTGAGGCCCTGGATTAGGCATCGGGCCAAGGCGACGCCCGGGGTGACGCGGGTGCGATCGCTGTGGATGTCGCGCAGGGCGGTGTTCCATGAGATGCGGCGCTGCGTCGACATAAGCTTCTCGTTCTAAAGCGTCCTGATTTCAGTCATATAGACTGATTATTCGTACAAAGCAAGCTAAAAAGTATGAATTCAGATAAAAAATCCATTTCGGCGAGCCAATGCTGTGCGGCGCGAGCGCTTTTGAATTGGAGTCGGGAGGAGCTGGCCACGGCGAGCAAGGTGTCCCGCGCTGCCATCGCCGATTTCGAAACCGACAAGCGAACGGTGCGAGAAAGGACAAGGGATGACTTGTGCTCCACACTCGAAGCAGCCGGCGTTGAGTTCATCCCAGCAAACGGCGGCGGTCCCGGAGTGCGACTCCGGGAGGTCCGGTCTGGTTGATTGGAAGAGGCGAGCGAATCACCAATCCGCGGGTAGGCAGGTGAACGAGGTTGATCGTACTGTCCGATCCGGTGCCGGATGGCCTGCCGCGCGTTATATCAAGTGGCGTGATTCCCGCAGGTCCATGCGGGGCCCAAAGGTCGCATGATCCGCGCGACCCGTTGAGAACTGGCGTGACTGTCGCTCGCGGAGCGAGATTTTCACACCGCGGGCAAGGACGCACGAAGGCGCCCCTCGAAATCTTGAAGAAGCCGTGACTGCAGTCCTGATCGTATTTAAGTACCTCACCCTGCTCGCGACCGGCTGATGCACTACCAGGATATGATCGCGAGCATCGGCTTGTGTCGGCTGCAAGCCGCCTTGCGCATGCGCGGCGTTTTGGCAGAACGAACCCATTCCAAGCCTGGTGCTGCAGCTCTGGGACATGTGGCAGCGACTGGTGTCCGTGACGGGCGCAGCCGATCGCTCGGCTCAACGCGCTCTCCGTCAACGACAGCACACTGTCGCTAAGCTAGGGCACCTGCGCGACGCCCTGGACGGGGATGCAGAGCAGGTCCTCGCTCGGCCGCCGCGCCGGCGTCGCGGTCGGCGGCGATCGACCGACCCGAATTCGCGGCACCAATCGGTTGAGGCACGTCCATCGCAAGACCGGCGAGGGAGCCGCCGACGAACGCCCGCAGCACGCGCCGGGCATTCGCGAGGAGCAGCCACCTCACCGTACCTTCATGTCACCGAATCCGTCTGAAGCGGCCGCAGCGCAAACGGCGCGGCGGTTCGGCCCTCAGCGCGTCCGGAAGGCCGCATCAAGCGCGTCGGAAACGCTGGATAGCGTCGCGGCTCTTGCCGTGGCGTCCGAGCCGATATGCGGGTCGCGCTGCACGCAGGGATCGGCATAGGTGAACGGCGTGGCGTTCGCGCCGGTGACGAGCACGCCGTCCGCGGCCTCGTGGACCGCGCAGCCGCGCACGGTCTGCGCGCCCTTGACGGCCACCGGCCGGGGCGGCCCGGCCGGGTTGTCGAAGACGTGCTGCGCCCCCGGATAGACGGTCAAGTCCACATCGGCTCCGGCTGCCTTCAGCCGCTCGGCGTAGGTGGCGCAGGTCGCGGCCGGATTGTAGTCGTCGCCGCCGCCGCCGAACATGCGGACCGGCCGGTCGACCAGGGCGGTGTCGTCCCGGAATCGGATCGCGCAGTCCGGATAGACCGGCAGGTAGAGGGCCGGCGTGATCCCGGAGCGGTTCCAGGCCGCGTCGAAGCGCTTGAGGCTCGCATAGAGCGCGGCCTGCCCGCCGCGCGAGAAGCCCATCACGGCGATGCGCGCCGGATCGACCCGCGGATGCTTAGCCAGCACCCCGAGCGCCCGGTAGATGTCGAGGATCAGGTTGGTGCGCGCCAGGAGGCTCTGGTCGGTGTTGACGCTGGTCAGGCCACGGCCGGTGAAGCCGTCGATGGCGAAGGTCGAGATCCCCCGTGCCGCCAGCGCCCGCTGCCAGAACTCGATGTTGCCGCCCAGGCCCCCGGAGCCGTGCATCAGGATCACGGTCGGCAGGCGCTCCGTCCCCGCCTTGGCGATGCGCAGGATCCCGGCGACCGTGACCGGCGAGGCACCCTCGGACGTGCCGGTCAGGAACTGACGGTCGGTCAGCGTCAGGCTCTCGAAGGGTGCACCTCCACCCGGGCGGCGTAGCTGCCGAGATCGGCGACGCCATCCTGCCCCGGATCGGCGGCCGCCGCGAGCGGGCCGCAGGCCAGGAGACCCGCCACCAGCAACAGGATCGATCGCCGCATCGGAACCCTCCACCGAAACGGCCAGCGTAGCAGTGGTCCCCGCGTCCTGTCGCCACGGGACGGGGCGCAGCCGTTTTCCACGGGGGCTCGGTGTCAGGCTCGGGGATCGTCGCGGGCTCGGCCCTACGCGGCCGCGCGGCCGGCGAGGTAGGCGCGCCAGCCGCCGTATCGCGTGATGTCGGCGGCGCCTTCGAGGCCGGCGGCCTCGACCAGGAAGCCCTTCGGTGCGGTGCCGTCGGCGAGCCGCAGGGTCCCGATGCCGAGGGGCGCCGGGATGCCGGCCACGAAGGCCCCGAAGGCGGCGGGTGGGAACGCCCAGACCTCGGTCTCGATCGCGCCCCCCGCGCCCGCGGCCACCCGGAGCAGGCCCGGGCGCTGCGGCGGGCCGCCGGGCAGGGCGTAGAGGCGATAGTCCGGCCCGGTCGGCACCGTGCGCAGGTACCGCGCGCCGTGCACGGTCAGTTCTCGGTTCAGGGACAGGCCCGACAGATGGGCGCCGACGACCGCCAGCTCGATCTCGCCGGACGCCGCCCGGACCGGACCCGGCTCCGCCGCCGGCACCGGCATCGGGCTCGCGCCGATCCGGGCGGCGCAGGCCGCATGCAGGCGCGCGCCGAGGGCCGCGAGCAGCCCGTCCGACCCGCGGGGGGCGAGCAGGGTGATCCCGGCGGGAAAGCCGTCGGCCCGCGCCCGCCCCGGCACCGCGAGGGCGCACCAGTCCAGCAGGTTGACGAAGTTCGTGTAGGTCCCGAGTTCGCTGTTCGGCCCGACCGGGTCGGCCGCCACCGCCGCCCGGGTCTGCGGGCGCGGATAGGTCGGCACGGCGAGCACGTCGACGCGCTCCCAGACCGCGTCCGCGGCCCGGCGCAGCGCCGCGAGGCTGTAGAGGCCCGCGAAGGCATCCGCGGCGCTGTAGCGCCCGGCGGCGCCGATTACCGCCCGGGTCGTCGGGTGCAGGATCCCAGGGCGGGTCTCCATCACCGGGCGGATCGCCGCGTAGCGCTCGGCGACCCACGGCCCGTCGTAGAGCAGCGCCGCCACCGCGAACATCGGGCTCAGGCCCACCGGCGCCGCGGGTCCGGTGAGGGCTGCGAGATCGGCCACGGTCGCCGCGAAGGCCGCTTCCGAGAGCCCGTCGCCACCGAACCGGAGGCTCGCGGGATCCGGAAGCCCCAGGCGCAGACCGGGGGGAAGACCGGCGGGGGCGGGCGGCACGGGCAGCGCCCGCGACCAGGGATCGGCGCCGTCGAAGCCGACCATGACGCGGAACGCCGCGTCGGCATCGGCGACCGTGCCGGCGAAGACCGAGAGCGTGTCGAGGGTGCGGCAGGCCGGCAGCATGCCGCGGCTGGAGATCGCGCCGAGGGACGGCTTCAGCCCGACGACGTTGTTGAGCGCCGCCGGCACCCGGCCCGAGCCGGCCGTGTCGGTCCCGAGGGCGAAGCACACGATCCCGTGGGCGACCGCCACCGCCGAGCCGCTGCTGGACCCGCCGGGCACGTAGGTCGGATCGATCGCGTTGCGCGGGGCGGGATAGGGGGTGCGCAGGCCCACGAGCCCGGTGGCGAACTGGTCGAGATTGGTCTTGCCGATCAGGATCGCCCCGGCCGCCAGCAGCCGCGCCACCGCCGGGGCGGTCTCGGCGGGGGTGTAGGCGAAGTCCGGGCAGGCGGCGGTGGTCGGCAGGCCGGCCACGTCGATGTTGTCCTTGACCGCGAAGGGCACGCCCCAGAGCGGCATCGCCGCGGGATCGAAGGGCGGCAGCGCCGCTGCGGCCTCCCGAGCCTCGATCTCCGGCACGAGCGCGAGGAAGATGCCGGGATCGTCGACCGCGGCGAGGCGGCGATAGGCCTCGGCCACGACGGCGCGCGGATCGAGGCCCGCGGCATAGGCCGCGTGCAGGAGCGGGAGGGTGGGAAAGGGAGGCACGGCGGCTCCTCGTGTCCGGGCTCAGGATTCGTCGCCGGTGGTGCGGTACCAGTCGAGAATCTCGGCGCCCTGCATGAAAACCGCGTCGCGGCGCGCCAGGATGGCGTCGAGCAGCCGTTCCAGCAGGCCGATCCGATGCGGGACGCCGGTGATGTAGGGATGGATCGCGAAGCCCATCACCTTGGCGCCCCCGAGCGGCCCGGAGCCCGCCGCCTCGGCGGCGAGGCGGTCGAGGTTGGCGAGTGCCCGCTCCACGAACTCGTCGGCCCGGTGGTGCTGGATGGCGAGCATCGGGATGTCGTTCAGCTCCACGGAATAGGGCAGAGCCACGAGGGTGCCGGTACGCGTCGCCACCCGGCACGGGCGGTCGTCGACCACGAAGTCGCCGACGTATTCGACGCCGGCCTCGTGCAGGTGGTCGGGGGTGTCGAGGGTTTCGGTCAAGCCGGGTCCGAGCCAGCCCCGCGGCGGACGCCCGGTGACGTCGGCGATCGCCGCGACCGTGCGGGCGATCATCGCCGGCTGGTCCGCGATCCGATGGGTCGGGACCTGCTGGTATCCGTGGGCCATGAACTCCCAGCCGGCCGCGTGCGCGGCCTGGGCGATGCGGGGATAGGCGGTGCAGACCGAGCCGTTGATCGACAGGGTCGGGCGGATGCCGCGGCTTTCGAACGCTTCGAGGAAGCGCCAGAAGCCCACCCGCATGCCGTACTCGTGCCACGCCCAGTTGGGCAGGTCCGGAAGCAGGCTCGCCGCTGTCGGCGGCACCAGGATCTGGCGCGGCATGGGGTGGTCGATCAGCCAGTGCTCGACGTTGACCACCGGCCAGACGGCGACGTTCCGGCCCCCGGGCAGCGCTAGGCGCGGCCGATCGACGGCAGCGCGGTAGGCGAGGCGGTTCTCGGGCCGGCGGGGATCGTCGGAAGCGGCCTCCATCAGGCGGCCGCCCGCGGGGCGTGGTGGCTGTGGAGCTGCGCGGCCAGCATCCGGCGCAGGTCGTTGAAGGCCGGGCTCGACACGTCGCGCCGCCGCGTCAGGTCGACGGGGTGCACGGCCTCGATCCGGCCGGGACCGGGCGACATCATCACGATGCGGTCGGCCAGGAAGATCGCCTCCTCGATGGCGTGGGTCACGAACAGGATCGTCAGCCCGGTGCGCGACCAGAGGTCGAGCAGCTCGTCCTGCAGGCGCTCGCGGGTCATGGCGTCGAGCGCCCCGAAGGGCTCGTCCATCAGGACCACCTCGGCCTCGTTGGCGAGCACCCGCGCGATGGCGACCCGCTGCTTCATCCCGCCCGAGAGCTGGTGCGGATAGGCGTCGGCGAAGCTTTGGAGTCCGACCAACGCGATGTAGCGCTCGGCGATATCGCGAATCTCGGCGGCCGGGCGCCCCCGCGCCTTCGGGCCGAAACCGATATTGTCCCGCACGGTGAGCCAGGGGAACAGGCCGTAATCCTGGAACACCATGCCCCGGCTCGGACCCGGGCCGGCGATCGGCTTGCCCCACATCAGCGCTTGACCCGAACTCGGCGCCTCGAAGCCGGCGGCGACCCGCAGCAACGTCGACTTCCCGCAGCCCGAGGCGCCGAGCAGGCAGACGAATTCGCCCCGCGACACGGTGAGGTTCGCCTCGCGCAGGGCCTCCGTGCGGCGCCCGCCCGCCGTGTAGGTCTTGGAGACCGAGCGCATGTCGAGGATCGGGACGGTGGGATCAGCCATGCGTGGGGCTCCAGGCGAGCAGCCGGCGGCCGAGCTGCATGACCAGCCAGTCGGAGACGAAGCCCGCGACCCCGATCACCGCCATGCCGCAGATCACGATCTCGGTGCGCGAGAGCTGACGCGCCTCCATGATGATCGCGCCGAGGCCGGTCTGGACGCCGGTCATCTCGCCGACCACGATCACCACCCAGGCGAAGCCGAGGCCGAGCCGCAGGCCGGTGAAGATCGACGGCAGGGCCGCCGGCAGAACGACCCGCACGAACTGCGTCGGCCCGGTGCAGCCCAGCATCGCCGCCGCCTCGAACAGGCGGGGCTCCACCGAGCGCACCCCGAACACCGTGTTGACCAGGATCGGGTAGAATGCTCCGAGGAACACGAGGAAGAAGGCCGAGCGCGGCCCGAGGCCGAACAGGATCATCGCCAGCGGCAGCCACGCGGTGACCGGAACGGGGCGCAGGACCTGCAGGACGGGATCGAGGAGCGCCCGGATCAGCGGGACACGGCCGATCAGCAGGCCGAGCGGCAGGGCGGCGGCGGCGGCCAGCGCGAAGCCGCCATAGACCCGGCTCAACGATGCCGCGAGATGGGTCCAGAGCGTGCCGCTGAAGGCGTCGTCGTTGACGCCGCCGACCGCGAGGTCCCGCAGTTCCGCCCAGACCTCGGCGGGGGCGGGATCAGGCTGTAGGGCTGGCCCGCGGTGGTGACCTGCCAGAGGGCGAGCAGCACAACCGGCACGATGCAGGCCAGCGCCAGCCGGCGCAGGCGGGCGAGCGCGAGGCCGGCCCTGTTGGCGGGCGGGGAGGCCGGCCCGAGCCTCGGCACCGGCAGGGCGCCGGCCTCGACCACGGTGCTCACGCCCGCCCCATCGCGTCGACGAAGCGGGTGTCGATGAAGCCGGGTTCGGGCAGACGCTTGATCTGCTTGAGGGCGAGCATGTGCTGCGCGTAGGCCCCGGCCTGCCGGACCTCGTCCGGCCCGAGGCGCCAGGTCAGCTCGACGTTCGGGGCCGAGCGTTCCAGCGCCTCCCGCTTCTGTCCGAGCTTGGCCACCGCCATGGCGATCATCGCGTCGCGGTCGCCGGCCGCGAACTCCGTGGCCTTGCGGTGGATCTCCAGCATGGTGCGGACGAGGTCGGGCCGCTCGGCGAGGGTGTCGCGATGGGCGCCGAACACCATGTTCAGGGCACCCATCTCGGTGCCGTAGGGGTACTCGACGAGCTGCCCCACGCCCGAGGCGAGGCTCACCCCAGGCCCCGGCTCGGCGCCCACGTAGGCGTCGATGTCGCCGCGGGCCAGCGCGATGTGCATCTCCGAGAAGGACACCCGCACGGGGGTGATGTCCTTCACCGACAGCCCCTCCATCCGCATCCGCTCCAGGACGAAGACCTCCTGGGTGCTGCCGGGCCAGATTGCCACCCGCTTGCCGCGCAGGTCCTTGATGGCGTGGATGTCCGAATCCTTCTTGGCGATCACCGCCATCCCGCGGTTGCAGGTCGAGGCGATGACCACAACCGGCTCGCCGGCAGCGGCCCCCAGCGTCGCGGCGGCGATGCCGAAGGTCCCGAAATCGACCGACTTGGTCACGACGGCGTTCTTGCACTCGGTGGGGCTCTCGAAGGGCACCACCTCCACGGTTACGCCGGCGGGGGTGAATCGCTCGTAGAAGCTCGGCGCGATCGAGTGGATCAGCTTGAGCGAGCCCATCCGGATCGTGACCGGGGCGCCCTGGGCGCGGGCGCCGGCCAGGGGGCGATGAGGCCGGCCCCGAGGCCGGCCAGGAGGGTGCGGCGGCGGATCATCGAACGGCTCCAGCAGAGTCCCGATTGGCGCGAGGCTAGGCGCGGCCCCCGTTGCGAGGAAGTGCTAATTCTTGAGCGTGCCGTTGCATTCTAGGCAACAGTCGAACACGATACGGGCGTGAAGCACCTGCGCACCGTCACCTACGTCGCCGAGATTGCCCGGGCCGGCTCGATCCGGCGGGCGGCGGAGCGGCTGAACCTGACGCCGTCGGCCCTGACCCGGCAGATTCAGGATCTCGAATACGAACTCGGCACCCCGATCTTCGAACGCCTGCCGCAGGGCATGCGCCTCAATGCGGCCGGCGAGCTCTTCGCCCGGCACATCCGCGATCAGGTCGCCGACCTCGACCGGGTGCGCTCGCAGATCGCCGACCTGTCGGGGGTGCGGCGCGGGCATGTGGCCCTGGCCTGCAGTCAGGCCTTCGTCACGCAGGTGGTGCCCGAAGAGGTCGAGGCCTACCGCGCCCGGTTTCCCCAGGTAGGCTTCACCGTGCGGGTCCGGGACCACGCGCAGGCGGTGACCGCGCTCGCGGCCTTCGAGGCGGACCTCGCCCTGATCCTGCAGCCGCCGGCCTCGGCGGAACTACATCCACTCTATTCCGGCCATCAGACCCTGTGCGCGCTGATGCGCAGGCGCCACGCGCTGGCGGCGGAGAGCGGACCGGTGCGGCTGCGCGATTGCCTCGCCCATCCCCTGGCCCTGCCCGACCACTCGCTGGCCATCCGCCATCACATCGAGCACGCGCTGGCCCGGCGCGGCGTCGAGTTGCGGCCGGCGGTCGAGTCCGGCTCGCTGGAATTCCTGCGCAACCTCACCTTGCGGGAGGACGTGGTCAGCCTGCAGATTCCCAGCGGCATCCCCGAGGATCCGCGCCTGCACAGCCGACCGATCGATGCCCGCGACCTCACCCCGATGACGCTCGTGCTGGCGCAGCTGCGCGGACGCTCCCTGTCGGTGGCAGCCGCCAAGTTCGCCGACCAACTCGTCGCCCGGCTCAACCGGGAAGGGGCCTGACGGCGTTGCCACGCCAGGAAGGAGCTCGCCGCCGTCCCGGCCAGGACCAGGTCGCCGTGGTGCTCGCCGCGATCTTCGGCGTCCTCATCCTGACCGAGATGGTCGTGACGGGGCTCCGCGTCCGGACGCTCTGAGGCGCCGCTCCGTCAGCGCCCCAACGACATGCCCAGCGGCGGCTCGACCTCCGGCGGCAGCGGCGAGACGTAGCCGGACGCTCCGACCCGCCGGGCGAGGTCCGCTTTCGCGGCGTCGCGCAGGGCCGCGTCGGTCACCGCCCGGGCGCCGGTGGCGGCCATCGCCTTCGCGACCTGCACCATCGCCTTGTGGGCCGCCGGGGTCTTGCCCTGCGCCACCACCTGCCAGGTGTGGAACGGCGTGCCGATCGCCACCGTAGGCGCGTGGGCCTGGACGGTCGGCACCACCCAGCTCACGTCGCCGACATCCGTGGAGCCGACCGCCGGGTTTCGCGGCGCGTCGAGGGGCACGAGGAAATCGGCGAGGGCGCCTCCGCGCGGGGCATCCCGACGGCGCGGAACACGGCGTCGATGTCGCCGTCGGTGAGCGTCGCCCGGATCTGGCTGGCGAAGTCCCGGTCGGCGTCGTCGAAAGGCGGCGGCCCAAGTTCCTCCATCACCGCGTGCAGCGCCCGCTCCAGGGGCTCGTTGCCCACGAGGTTCGACACCGCGCTGACGATCCGCACCTCGACCGCGGTCTCAGTCATCAGTGCGGCGCCCTGCGCGATCTTCTTCACCCGCTCGACCAGTGCCAGCATGCCCGGGAGGTCCCCGGCGCGGATCGAGTAGCGCACCGTCGCGCCGGCCTGGACGACGTTCGAGGCGATGCCGCCGGCGTCGAGATAGGCGTAGTGGACCCGCGCGTCGGACGGCATGTGCTCGCGCATGTAGTTCACGCCGACGCTCATCAGCTCGACGGCATCGAGCGCCGAACGCCCGAGATGGGGCGCGGCCGCCGCGTGGGCGGTGCGCCCGGTGAAGACGAAGTCGGCCCGGGTGTTGGCGAGGGCCACCGGCGGCGCCACCTCCCAGAAGCTGCCCGGATGCCAGGTGATCGCGATGTCGGCATCCGCGAAGGCGCCGGCGCGGACCATGAACGCCTTGGCGGCGCCGCCCTCCTCGGCGGGGCAGCCGTAGTAGCGCACCCGGCCGGGGGTGCCGGTCTCGGCGAGCCAGTCCTTCAGGGCGGTGGCGGCCAGCAGCGCCGCCGAGCCGAGGAGGTTGTGGCCGCAGCCGTGGCCGTGGCCGCCCGCCTCCACCGGCCGGTGCGCGGCGACGCCTGCCTCCTGCGACAGGCCCGGCAGGGCGTCGTACTCGCCGAGGAAGGCGATGACCGGACCGCCCTCCCCCGCCTCGCCCATCACCGCGGTGGGGATGCCGGCGACCGCCTCCGTGACCCGGAAGCCCTGGTGGCGCAGCTCGGCGACGTGCTCGGCGCAGGAGCGGGCTTCCGTGTAGCAGACCTCCGGCATGCCCCAGACGCGCTCGGACAGGGCGATCAGCCGCTCTGACTGTGCGTCGACTTGGCGCCACACGGCGTTGCGGTTGTCCATCGTGTCGTCTCCAAGAAGGTCGCGTGTCGCGTTCGCGCCATCATAGCGGGCTCCGCGCCGTCATCGCGAGCGCAGCGAAGTGACCCAGGGCTGCGCACCCTCGGGAAGCGTGGCGCCGCTGGATTGCTTCGCTCCGCTCGCAAAGACGGATCGTCGCAAGCTCTCCGGCAGAACGCCGTGTCGAGCGCCTCAGCATGCAGGGGCGAGGCCACGGGGTCGTCCGAATCGGATCTCGGTCAACACGTTTCGGTTGAACCGTCACTGGCCCGCCCCTTGCCAATGCGGCTCCCGCAATGATGCTGTGCCGCTCGCGGCGGTCAACGGGAATGCGTACATGGACGAGCAGGATCTGCGCGGCCTCATCGGTCGGGTGAAGGACGGCCGCCTGTCGCGGCGCGCCTTCGTGCAGCGGATGCTGGCTGTCGGCCTCACCGCGCCCATGGCGGGGCTGATGCTGGCCGGGAACGGGGTCGCAATGGCGGCCGACCTGCGGGCCGGCTACAAGCCGACCAAGGCCGGCGGCGGCGGCGCGCTCAAGCTGCTCTGGTGGCAGGCGCCGACGCTGATCAACCCGCATTTCGCGGTCGGCACCAAGGACCAGGACGCCTCGCGGATCTTCTACGAGCCCCTCGCCGCCTGGGACGCGGACGGCAACCTCGCGCCGGTGCTGGCCGCCACGATCCCGTCCAAGGAGAACGGGGCGCTCGCCGCCGACGGCCGCTCGGTGGTCTGGACGCTCAAGCCCGGCGTGACGTGGCACGACGGCAAGCCGCTGACCGCCGACGACCTCGTCTTCACCTGGGAGTACGCCCGGGACCCCGCCACCGCGGCTGTGACGGCCGGCTCCTACAAGGATTGCAAGGTCGAGAAGATCGACGACCTGAGCGTCCGGGTGCTGTTCGACAAGCCCACGCCTTACTGGTGCGACGCCTTCGTGGGCATCGTCGGCATGGTGCTGCCCAAGCACCTGTTCGGCCCCTACAGCGGCGCCAAGTCCCGGGATGCGCCGCAGAACCTCGCCCCCGTGGGCACCGGGCCGTACCGGTTCGTGGAGTTCCGGCCCGGCGACATCGTCCGCGGGGAGCGCAACCCGAACTACCACCTGCCGAACCGCCCGTACTTCGACACCGTCGAGATGAAGGGCGGCGGCGATGCGGTCTCGGCCGCCCGCGCGGTGCTCCAGACCGGCGAGTACGACTATGCCTGGAACATGCTGATCGAGGACGAGGTCCTGAAGCGCCTGGAGACCGGCGGCAAGGGCCGGGTCGACGTGGTCTACGGCGGCAAGCTCGAGTTCCTGCTGCTGAACGCCACCGACCCGAACGTCGAGGTCGACGGCGAGCGCTCCGCGATCAGCACGAAGCACCCCGCCTTCTCCGACCCGAAGGTGTGCCAGGCGATCAACCTCCTCGTCGACCGCAAGTCGATCGAGACCTACATCTACGGCCGCACCGGCAAGGCGACCGCCAACTCGGTCAACGGCCCGGAGCGCTTCGTCTCGAAGGCCATGCAGTTCGCCTTCGACCCGGCACGCGCCAACGCGCTCCTCGACGAGGCCGGCTGGAAGAAGGGCTCCGACGGCATCCGCGCCAAGGACGGCAAGAAGCTCAAGCTGCTGTTCCAGACCTCGATCAACGCCCCGCGGCAGAAAACCCAGGCGATCATCAAGCAGGCCGCCGCCAAGGCCGGCATCGAGATCGAGCTGAAATCGGTGACCGGCTCGGTGTTCTTCTCCTCCGACCCGGCCAATCCCGACACCTGCACGCATTTCTACGCTGACATGGAGATGTACGCCTACAGCATGACGCAGGCCGATCCGGCGATCTGGCTGCTCATGTACGCGTCCTGGGAGGTGGCCCAGAAGGCCAACAAGTGGCAGGGCCGCAACGTCGCGCGCTGGCGCAACGACGCCTACGACGCGGCCTACAACGCCGCCCAGAGCGAGCTCGACCCGGTCAAGCGGGCGGCGCTCCTCATCAAGTGCAACGACCTCGCGGTGTCCGAGAACGTGCTGCCGCTGATCCACCGCGCCGAGGTCTCGGCGGTCGGCGCCACGCTGAAGGCCCCCCGCAGCGGCTGGGACAACGACCTGTCGTTCCTGCCCGAATGGTACCGGGAGGCCTGAGCGGGAGCGCCGCGCCATGGGCGCCTACATCCTGCGACGCCTCCTGATCGCGATCCCGAGCCTGCTCGGCATCAGCCTGATCCTGTTCACCGTCCTGGCGCTCGCGCCGGGCGATCCGTTCGGCGAACTCGCCACCAACCCGAACGTGCCGCCCGAGGTCCGGGCGGCGCTCCGCGCCAAGTTCGGTCTCGATGACCCCATCCTGACCCGCTACCTGCACTGGCTCGTCGCCATGCTGCACGGGGACTGGGGGTTCTCCTTCGCCAGCCGGGTGAACGTCGACGCCCTGATTCTGCAGCGGCTGCCGACGACCCTGTTCGTGGTCGGCTCCTCACAGATCCTGGCGCTGCTGATCGCCGTGCCGGTGGGCCTCTATGCGGCGCGGCGCCCCTACTCGCTGGCCGATCAGGTCGCCAACACGCTGGCCTTCGTGGGCTTCTCCCTGCCGACCTTCTTCACCGGCCTGCTGTTCATCCTGCTGTTCTCGATCAAGCTCGGCTGGCTGCCCTTCGTCTACCAGGCCGACCTGCCGGGCTCCGGCCTGCCCTGGATCTGGGCGAATGTCCGGCAGGCGATCATGCCGGTCGCGGTGCTGGGCTTCTTCCAGGCCGCCTCCTACACCCGGTACGTGCGCGCTTCGGCGCTGGACGTCGCCCGCCTCGACTACGTCACCACCGCCCGCGCCAAGGGCCTGACCGAGGGCACGGTCACCCGCCGGCACATCGCCCGCAACGCGCTGATCCCGGTGGTGACGCTGGTCGCCCTCCAGATCCCCGCGGTGTTCGGCGGCGCCATCGTCACCGAGCAGATCTTCCGGATCCCCGGCATCGGCTCGCTGCTGATCGACGCGATGCTGGCCAACGACACGCCGGTGGTGATGGCCGTGACCTTCGTGTTCGCCGGCCTCGTCATCCTGTTCAACCTCGTCGCGGACCTGCTCTATGGCTGGCTCGACCCTCGCATCGCCCTCCGATGAGGCGCCCGCCCTCGCCCGCGCGCCCGCCTCGCCGGGGCGGGAGACGTGGCGGCGGTTCCGGCGCCACCGGCTGGCGCTCGCTAGCGTCGGCGTGCTGGCGCTCCTCGTCGCCGGCGTGGTGTTCGGCGGCCTGCTCTGGCCGGTCGCCATCGACGACATCGACTTCGCGGCCCAGCTCCAGGGTCCGTCCTGGAGCCACCCGTTCGGCACCGACGATCTCGGCCAGGATCTCCTCGCCCGGATGATCTACGGCGGCCGGATCTCCCTGGCGGTGGGTTTCGCCGCCATGGCGGTGGCGAGCCTGATCGGCGTGCTGGTGGGCGCCCTCGCCGGCATGTCGCGCCGGTTCCTCGACCCGGTGCTGATGTGGCTGACCGACCTGTTCTTGTCGCTGCCGCGCTGCCGCTGCTGCTCCTCGTGATCTACCTGTTTCGCGACAGCCTGAAGGCCGTGTTCGGCAGCCAGGGCGGCGTGTTCCTGATGATCGTCGCGGTGATCGGCGGCCTCCGCTGGATGCCGGTGGCCCGGCTGGTGCGCGCGCAGTTCCTGACGCTGCGCGAGAAGGAATTCGTGGAGGCGGCCCGCTCGCAGGGGGCCACGACCGGGCACCTCGTGCGCCGCCACATCCTGCCGAACGCGCTGGGGCCGGTGATCGTGGCGGCCTCCATCGAGGTCTCGGCGGCGATCATCGCGGAATCGACGCTGTCCTTCCTGGGGCTCGGATTTCCGCCCGACATCCCGACCTGGGGGCGGCTGCTGTTCGACGCCAAGGACCATCTCGACGTCGCGCCGCACTGGGCGCTGTTCCCGGGGGCGCGATCTTCCTGACGGTGCTGTCGATCAACTTCATCGGCGACGGCCTCCGGGACGCCCTCGACCCGCGCCGGGTGCTTTAGGGCATGCGGCCGGGCTCCGATGACTGCCGGCTTGCCGCGAACGCGCCGGCTCCCGCGGCGGGACATAACGACGTCAACGGCCGTTCCGGCACTGCGACTTCAGGATCACGCGTGGGTCCCCTCTCCCGTGCGGGAGAGGGACAGGGTGAGGGATCAGGTCTGTCCGGAGAAGGCGCGCCATCCAACCGCAGCGATGGCCTGCCCGAGCCTGAAGCGTCTCGCCCCTCACCCCAACCCTCTCCCGCACGGGAGAGGGGCGCGTCGCGCTCCGTCATCGGCGTCGGTGCGCGACGGAGAGGCGGGACCATCGTCGCGTCGGAGGACGAGGGGAGGCTTGGCGTGGCTCCGCCGAACCCCGCTGGATCAGGAGTGAAGCCCATGCCCGATCCGATCCTCTCGGTCTCCGACCTCACCGTGTCCTTCCGCTCGGACGGGCGCTGGCGCGAGGTCGTGCACGGCGTCTCGTTCGATGTCGGGCCCCGCGAGACCGTGGCGCTCGTCGGCGAATCCGGCTCGGGCAAGAGCGTCAGCGCCCTGTCGATCCTGCGCCTCCTGCCGCGGGACGCGAGCCGCATCGGCGGCCGCGTGCGCTTCGCGGGCCGCGAGCTGCTCGCCGCCCCCGAGGCCGAGATGCGGCGGGTGCGTGGCGATCCCATCGCCATGATCTTCCAGGAGCCGATGACCTCCCTGAACCCGGTGCTGACCATCGGCTTCCAGATCGCCGAGGCGCTGATCCGGCACCGGGGCCTGTCGCGGTCCGCCGCCGAGGCGGAGGCGATCCGGCTCCTCGACAAAGTCCGGATCCCGGCGGCCCGGTCGCGCCTGCACGAGTACCCGCACCGCTTCTCCGGCGGCATGCGCCAGCGGGTGATGATCGCCATGGCGCTGGCCTGCCGGCCGAAGCTCCTGATCGCCGACGAGCCCACCACGGCGCTTGATGTCACGATCCAGGCCCAGATCCTCGACCTGATCAAGAGCCTTCAGGATGAGGACGGCATGTCGGTCCTGTTCATCACCCACGACATGGGCGTGGTCGCCGAGATCGCCGACCGCACCGTGGTGATGTATCGGGGCCGGGCCGTGGAGACCGGGCCGACCGCGCGGATCTTCTCCGATCCTGCCGAGCCCTACACCCGGGCGCTCCTCGCCGCAGTCCCGCGCCTGGGTGCCATGGCCGGGTTCTCGCGGCCGTTGCGGTTCCCCGTGGTCGACCGCGCCACCGGCGCGACGGCGCCGACGGTGGAGACCCCCGACACCGTCCAGGTCGCCGCGCGCCCGGTGCTGGAGGTGCGCGACCTGACCACGCGGTTCGAGATCCGCTCAGGACTCCTCGGCCGCGTGTCCGGCCGGGTTCACGCGGTGGAACGGGTCTCGTTCAGCCTCGCCGCCGGGGAGACTCTGGCGCTGGTCGGCGAATCCGGCTGCGGCAAGTCCACCACCGGGCGCTCGATCCTGCGCCTCGTCGAGCCGCTGTCGGGCTCGGTCCTGCTCGACGGCGAGGACGTCGCCGGACTCGACCCCAAGTCCCTGCGCGTCCGCCGGCAGAAGATGCAGATGATCTTCCAGGACCCGTTCGCCAGCCTCGATCCGCGCATGAGCGTCGGCGCGGCGGTGGCGGAACCCTTGCTGATCAACCGCCTCGCCACCCCCGGGAGGCCCGGCGGCGGGCCGAGGACTTCGCTGGCCAGGGTCGGCCTGAGCTCCGAGACGGCCGGGCGCTTCCCGCACGAGTTCTCCGGCGGCCAGCGGCAGCGCATCTGCATCGCCCGGGCGCTCGCCCTGAACCCCCGCCTGATCGTGGCCGACGAAGCGGTCTCGGCGCTGGACGTCTCGGTCAAGGCGCAGGTCGTGAACCTGATGCTCGACCTCCAGGCGGAATTCGGCCTCGCCTATCTGTTCATCTCCCACGACATGGCGGTGGTGGAGCGGGTGAGCCACCGGGTCGCCGTGATGTATCTCGGCGAGATCGTGGAGATCGGCCCCCGGGCTGCGGTCTTCGGCAATCCGCAGCACCCCTACACGAGGAAGCTGCTGGCCGCCGTGCCGGTCCTGGACCCGGCCCGACGGGGCGCGCGGCACGCCCTGCCGGACGACGAGGTCCGCAGCCCGATCCGGGCGCCCGACTACGTGGCGCCGGACCGGCTCTACCGGGAGGTCGCGCCCGGTCACGTCGTGCAGGTCTGGGACTCCGACCGGGACGCGGATGCGCCGCGGGTGCGGCGGCCTGATCGGCCTCGGCTCGGCACCGTCCCCAACTCGCCGCACCGAACGTAATGCTTGCGATCCTGCCCGATATACAGGCAGTCTTGCTCAGAAAGCGGTCAGTGACGGTAAGAAATATTTGATTGTTACGCTATTAATGGAGGCGCTACACACGCGGTGTGCTGCCGCGACGAAGCGGGCGAGAGGCTTCCGTGCGCGCAAGCGATTTCAGATCTTTCCACGAGGCGTCGAAGCGCAGTGGCGTGATCCTGTCGTTCGACGGAGATCTGTCCGAGAACATGATGTTCTCGCTGGGTGAGGTCCTCAAGATGCGCATGCGTCACGAGGACACCGATGCCGCGGTGGCCAAGCGCGTGTTCTCGATCTTCGTCGAGCAGGCGCAGAACGTGATCCGCTACTCCGCCGACAAGGTGGCGCCCGCCGAGGCGCCGGGTCCGGGCCGGGCCAGCGCCGGCATGATCGCGGTCGGCACCGAGGGCGGACGCTTCTTCGTGGTCTGCGGCAACGAGGTCGGCAAGACCGAGGTCCCGCGGCTGCGCGAGCGCCTCGACGAGATCTCCGGACTGTCGAGCGACGAACTCAGGAAGGTCTACCGCGAGAAGCTCCGCCAGCCGCCGGACGAGGGCAGCCTCGGCGGTAGCATCGGACTGATCGAGATCGCCCGCCGGTCGAGCGCGCCTGTCGAGTACGACTTCCAGGATCTGAGCGCGGAGCGCAGCCTGTTCTGCCTCAAGGCCTTTATCTGAGGACCGCACGGACATGGACCGCATCACGCTGACCAGGACCGAGCGATCGCCCGAGGTCGATTTCGATTTCGCGTCGGGGCGTCTCGTCCTGCGCGGCGAATCCTACCCGGAGGATGCGGCCGCGTTCTTCGGCCCGCTGCTGCAGGCCCTGCGCGGCCATCTCGCCGAGACCGAGGCGAGCCCGATCACATTCGACGTCGCGCTCGCCTACTTCAACTCGTCCAGCGCCAAGGCGCTGATGAACCTGTTCATGCCCCTGGAGGATGCCGCCGCGGAGGGCCGCCCGGTGACGATCCGCTGGATGTTCAGCGCCGAGGACGACGTGATCCAGGAGGCCGGCGAGGACTTCGCGGCCGATTTCGCGCATGCGCGGTTCGAGATGATCCCGGGCGTCCCCGCGTGAGCGCGAAGCAGGCGCCCGCCCCCGATCTCCTGTCCGAGCCGGCGGATGCGTTCAGCCTGTTCGACACCGAGGAGGCCGTCCTCGGCCGCTCCGAGGTGATGCTGGCCCGGCTCGCCGAGGTCGGCGACGGGGTGCGCGAACTCGCCGGCGCGTATCGGCGCAGCTACCACGAGCAGCGCCGGCTAGTGCGCTTGAGCGACCGCATGCAGCTCGACCTGCACCGCGCCAACCAGCGCCTGGCCGAGCAGCAGCGCACCCTGCGCCACCTCAACGACGCCCTTTCGGCGGAGATCGAGCACCGGGCGCGCCTCGAGGCCGAATTGCGTCGCCTCGCCGATACCGACCACCTGACCGACGCGCTCTCGCGCCGCCGCTTCCTGCAGGTTTGCGAGGACGCCTGGGCGCGAATCCAGTCCGTCGCGACGACGTCCAGCGTGCTGATGCTCGACCTCGACCGCTTCAAGCGGATCAACGACCGCTACGGTCACAGCGCGGGCGACCTCGTCCTCAAGGCCTTCGTCGAGACCTGCCGCGACTGTCTGCGCCCGGACGACGTGATCGGCCGCATGGGCGGCGAGGAATTCGCCATCCTCATCGCCGAGACCGCGCTGCCGGAGGCGCAGGCCGTCGCCGAGCAGCTCCGCCGGGCGGTGGCGCAGCGGCCGGTCCGGCTGGACCACGGGCTGCTTCCGATCTCGGTGAGCATCGGCCTCGCGGCGTTCGGGGCGAGCGAGTCGATGCCGGCGACGCTGCGTCGGGCCGATGCGGCGCTCTACGCGGCCAAGCATGCCGGCCGCGACTGCGTCCGCTGTGCGGCGGAGGACGGCGACCACGCGGATCCGTCCGAGACTGGCTCGATCCTGAGCTGACCCGCCGCGGACGGCCCGCGCCCATCGGGTCCTCCCGGGCGCGGCCTCGCGCCGCCGACCGGAATCGTCCTGACACGGAGTGATGTCGCGTGAGTGGATCTGACACCGCGATCGACCCACCGCAGCGCGCCGCAGGCCTCCGGGGCGCACGGCCCCTCCGGACCGGTGACGCCCTGACGAAGCTCGGCTTTGCCGACATCGACCCCGTCCCGGCGGCCGGTGCGGCCGGGCGCGCGGGCGGGCTGCGCGGTGCCGGTCCGATCCGCAGGGGCGATCCCCTGTCGAAGCGCGGGTTCGCCAACGTTCTGGCGGCGGGCACATCGACGGCCGAGCTGATGAAGCCCGGCGCCCTGCGGGGGGCGGCCCGGGGCCGCGACCTCGACAGCCTGCCCCATACCTTGTTCCTGCGCATCTACCCGGTGATCGGCGCACTCCTGCTGCTGACGCAGCTCGGGATCGCGTGGGTGAACTACACCGACCAGCTCCGCCTCTACGACGGCCGGGCGCAACTCCTCGCCCGGATGACCGCCGCCGCGATCGCGCGGCCGGACTGGGCTCGCAGCGCGGAGGCCTATGGCGGGCCGCTCAAGGCCCTGGGCGCCGAGCCCGCCTTCCGCCATGCCATCCTGCGCGACGCCGAGGGCCACAGCGTGGCGACAGCCGGGACGCCGCCGTCGGGCCGGGGCTGGTCCAACCTCTCGGCCACGGCCGACCTGTCGGTGCCGGGCCTTCCCCGCCCGGCGGGGAGCCTGACGGTGACGTTCTCAACCCAGGACTTGCGGGACAATGCCGCGTGGCAGGTGATGCTCGCCCTCGGCGCCAGCATCGGGCTGATGATCGCCTTCGTGATCACGCTGCATGTCACCGTGCGCCGCCACGTCATGGCGCCGCTGATGCGGCTGCTGCTGGCCATGCGCGAGATCGAGCACAAGCGCTGGACGACGGTGGACCTTGGCGGCGCCTACCGGCCCAGCAACGAGATCGACGTCATCAGCCAGGCCTTCAACCGCATGGTCGACGGGTTGCGGAGCGGCGACGCAGCCAAGCAGTTCCTCGTCGAGCTGGAACTCGCCCACGACAAGCTGGAGCGCGCCAACCAGCAGGTGATCGAGAGCATCGGCTACGCGCGGCGCATCCAGGATTCTGGTGCTGCCGGACCGGAACGCCCTCGCAGGGGCCGGGATCGAGGTCGCGGTGATCTGGGAACCGCTCCACGTGGTCGGCGGCGATTATTTCTGGCTGGAGGAGATCGACGGTCTCAGCGTCGTCGCGGTGGCGGACTGCACCGGCCACGGGGTGCCCGGCGCCTTCCTGACGCTGATCGTCGCCACGGCCCTCGACCGGCTCCTGCACGAGCGCGGCCTGCGCTCGCCGGCGGCGATCCTGGCGGCCCTCGACACCATGGTGCGCACGCAGCTCCGCCAGGACGGGCGCGGCGCCGAATCGGATGACGGTCTCGATTGCGGCATCTGCGTCTGGGATCGGGCGACCGGCGCCCTGCGCTTCGCCGGCGCCGGCCTGTCCCTCACGGTGATCCGGGACGGCGTGGCCGAGCGCGTCCGCGGCCACCGGCGGGGCCTCGGCTACCCGCGCACCGGCCGCGAGACGACCCCGGAGGACGTCGTCGTGCCCGTTGCCGGCGCGACGTTCTACCTGATGACGGACGGCATCACAGACCAGATGGGCCGGGTGGCGCCCGACCGGAGCCCGCGGCTCCTCGGCCCGCGCGGCGTGGCCGACAGCCTCCTGCGCCACGCGGATCAACCGCTCGCCGCCCAGGCCGCCGCCCTTGAGGCCGATCTCGATGCCTATCGCGGCGCCGAGGCCCGGCGGGACGACATGACCCTGGTGGCGTTCCGGTTTCCACCGGACACGGCGGCGATGCCCGCGGTCTGACCCCTCCCTCACCCCGGCGCCACGCGTCCGATGCCGGCCGCGCATCAATCGATCCAGAAATGATGTTGGACAGGGCCTTCGCCCTGCGCCACGCTGGTCCAGCGATCCAGACGAACGCGTCAGTGAAGTTTGGAAACATCGACGTCTCGACAGAGACCAGGCTCACGCGCAGGCACGGGTGGCTGCGTCCGAGCATGCGGGACCGGCTCCGGGACAGCTGTCGCGGTCGGCACGGCTCCGTCGCCGCCGCTCAGAATCGTGCCCGCCGCCTCCGATCCGCGCTCAAGATCCGCACTCCTGCGCGGAAGGAACCCTGGAGGAAGCCTTGGCTCAGGACGCCGTCACCGGGATCCGCCTGCGGTCCGTTTCCCTTCCCTGAAGACCCCGATCAGCGACGCCAAGGTGCTCACCGGCCGGCAGAAGCCGATGACCGAGATCGCGATCCTGTTCTGCGAGGTCGAGAGCCGGGAGGGCCATCGCGGCCTCGGAATCAGCTATTCCAAGCGCGCCGGCGGCGCGGGCCAGTTCGCCCATGCCCGCGAGATCGCCCCGGCGCTCCTCGGGGCGGATCCGAGCGACATCGCCAAGGCCTGGGACACGCTCGCCTGGGCCGGCGCCTCCGCCGGCCGCAGCGGCCTCGCCGTCCAGGCGATTGGCGCCTTCGACGTGGCCCTGTGGGACCTCAAGGCGCGGCGGGCGGGCCTGTCGCTCGCCAAGCTCCTCGGGGCGCAGCGCGACTCGGTGCGCTGCTACAACACCTCGGGCGGCTTCCTGCACACGCCGCTGGAGGAGTTGCTGGTCAACACCGACCGCTCCCGGGCGAAGGGCATCGGCGGCATCAAGCTCAAGGTCGGCCAGCCGGACTGGGCCGAGGACATCCGCCGGGTCTCGCGGGTGCGCGAGCACCTGGGCGATGCCTTCCCGCTCATGGTCGACGCCAACCAGCAATGGGACCGGCCGACCGCCACGCGGATGGGCCGGACCTTCGAGCGCTTCAACCTGATCTGGATCGAGGAGCCCCTCGACTGCCTGGACGCCGCCGGGCACGCGGCCCTGGCCGCCGCCCTCGACACGCCGATCGCCACCGGCGAGATGCTGACGAGCGTCGCCGAGCACTGGGACTTCATCCGCCAGGGCAGCGCCGACTTCCTGATGCCCGACGCGCCGCGGGTCGGCGGCATCACGCCGTTCCTCAAGGTGGCGGCGCTCGCCGAGTTCGCCGGGCTGACGATCGCGCCGCATTTCTCGATGGAACTGCACATCCACCTCGCCGCCGCGCTGCAGCGGGAGCCCTGGGTCGAGCATTTCGAGTGGCTGGAGCCGCTGTTCAACGAGCGGCTGGAGCTGGAGGACGGCCGCATGCGGGTGCCAACCCGGCCGGGCCTCGGTCTCTCACTGAGCGAGCAGGCGCTTCGCCTGGACGCGCGAGACCGCCGGATTCGGCAGTCTCGGCTGAGCGGCCGCGGGACAGGCGGCGGCACAGGCTCGGACGGGGCGGCAGCGTCGGCATCAGGCCGCCCCGCCAGCCTTCAATCGTTGTGGAGATTGTGGTTCCCGGGCGTCACGCCCGGCGCCGTCAGCAGCGTGGCGGCGGCGCGGAACCGAAGCCGGCCCGCGGGCGCCGCGCTCCGTTCCTAACGCGAGATCGGCAGCCGGCCGACCACGGCCCCGGTCGAATCACGCACGACGAGCGTCCACGGGCTGTCCCGATCGGAGATGCCCAGACCATCCGCCATCTCGTCGATCACGCTGCGGGCTCTCCTCCAGAGCCTCGGACGCATCCTCGGCCTCCACGCCCTGCTCGTCGCGGATCGTCTCCTTGCCGTTCTCGACATCGAAATAGAAGCGGATGGGCACGCATCTCCTCCCTGATTGCTGCCCTCGGGAGGGCCCTTGCATACCGCCTACGTAGTTCGCCTATGTCCGACAATGCTCAGTAGGAGACATAAACCTTAACAAAACTCAAAACTGCTTTCGCACGTCGCGTTGCAATAATGTCGAGATTTCGGCCAAATAATCCATTATAGGTATCGCCGATCACCCCTTCCGACCCCGCGGCGATGGCGGCGCGCGGTAACTGGCCTCAGGGGGTTCGAGATGACAGCCTCCGGCGATTCGGAACGCGGCAATAAATCTGTCCCCGAGGCGGACAGGAAACAGAAATTGCGCCTGCACGTCCGATCGATCCTGGCCCGGTGCAGCACCGCTCAAGGTCCGTCCCCCAGCCAGGACACGAAGACCGAGACACGTTGAGCGTTGTCCGCCGCCAAGCCGTCGGATGCGCCCCCTGCGATCGCACGTGGCCGCGGCGGCCCCTACGCCCTTTGAGCATCGGACAGGCCAATCACGTTCGTGAGAGGCTCGCGCATCGCGGCCGCGGACAGGACGGCGTGGTGACAGTTCTGGCCGTCGAGGGAATCGACGCGGCCGGCTGATCGCGCGGACCTGTCGAATCGCCTCGAACGATGGCGACCACCCGAGCCTGCCCGATGGGTGCCGCCACTGCCCCGATCCGCGGCCGCATGGGACGCCGCGATCAGCGCGGGACGACTTCACCGCGCTCACGGGAATGCCTGTGATCCGCAGGATCGGGGCCTGTCACCCGAAGCCCGGTCTTGCAGATCGGGACGCCTACCTCCAACGGCGGAGCCGGTCTTGCCGAAAGCAGCCGGGCCGTTCAGCGGCGGCCGGCGAGGAGGGCAACCAGGCCGGCGCAGACGGCGGCGCCGGCCTGCGCCGCCAGTAACGCGACCAGAATGCCCTGCGGAAGGGCCACCGCGAACCCGATTGTTCCCCCTATTAGTGCGGCGAAGACCAGCACGATCAGCAACGACTTACCTCCATTGATGGATCGGCGGCCGTCTTGTTGCCGAACCTGTGGCGCGCTCAGTGTCGTCGCAAGGGTTCCGCTTGCGATCGACGCCCCTTCGGACCGGCTGACCGCCGCCGAAGCCGGCTGCGTCGACGCCAGCCGGGCCGGCCGGGCGCACACTCCGCCCCGCAGGTTCCGACCCCGTCTCGCCCCGAGTCAAGGAGCCGACATGTTGCGCCCGGCTGGGACCCCGACACCGATCGAGCCGTCGACGCCACAGGACATGGTCGAGACGATCAACGAGGCGTTGGTCAAGACCTTGCCGGCCACGGCACATGCCGGCCCGGGCCTGAAGGCAAGCTGGGCGACGAAGCGCGCCCTCGACGCCGTCACGGCCCTGACGGCCCTGTTCCTGCTGCTCCTGCTGCTGCTGTTCATCGCCCTCCTGATCTGGGGGAGCGATGGCCGATCGCCGATCTTCCGCCACAAGCGGCTCGGCCGGCACGGGCGCCCCTTCGGCTGCCTGAAGTTCCGGTCCATGGTGCCGAACGGTGACGCGGTGCTGGCACGGCACCTCGACGAAAACCCCGAGGCTCGGGCCGAGTGGGAGGCGTCGCACAAGCTCACCCACGATCCGCGCGTGACCGCGCTGGGTCAGGTCCTGCGGAAGACCTCCCTCGACGAGTTGCCGCAGCTCTGGAACGTCCTGTGCGGGGAGATGAGCCTCGTCGGACCCCGGCCGATCGTCCAGGCGGAAGTCGTCCGGTACGGCGCGGATTTTACGACCTGCTTCTCCGTCCCCCGGGGCTGACCGGCCTGTGGCAGGTCTCGGGACGCAGCGACACGGGCTACGCCGAGCGCGTCGCCCTGGATTGCGCCTATGTCAGTCAGTGGACCCTCACCCGCGACCTCGGCATCCTGCTCAAGACGGTGCCGGCCGTGTTGAGTCAGCGCGGCAGTCGCTAGCGCCATGCCGGTGCGACCGCGCCGTGATCCCCGCACCCGCCGCGGACCGCACCGATGAAGGGCATGATGCTCAATGCTCTGCTAGGCCTGGCGCTGGGACGTTTCGGTTCGGTCTGGCGCCTGCTGGTCTTCGTCCCGGTCGTGATGGCCGAAGTCACCTATGGGCTCTGCGTCCATCATCTCAGCGCCAGCGCCTGCCTGCGGCGCGGCACGGCCCTGCTGATCTGCGGCCAACTCGCCTTTCTGCTCGGCGCGCTGCTGCGGCCCCTGACCGACCACCGATGATCTGGACAGCAGCCACACGCTCGGCGTGTCAGCCCGGCTCATCCTCGGCGATGGGCGCGTCTGCACAGAGGCGCCAGAATTCCAAGAACCCGGCGGCGTACAGGGCGATGACCACACTCGACCAATGCATCGTGTCACCCCAGCCACAGATCACAGGGGTGCTAGCGCGGAGATCCTAAGATTCCGTGCTCCGGTCAGGCCGGCCCGAATCCGTCGGGAGCCGGCCGACCCTGGGTCTGCAGCACAGGGGCGATCCGCAGCGACAGCCATACCGGTCGATCCGCCCCAACCAATCAGTGGGTCCGGAACGTCATTGAGCGGCGGTGTACCGCACCATGAGATCACAGATCGGGGCGGTCCGGTGATGCGCTGATCAAGGATCGCCCTGAACCCAACCCACATCCACCGATGAGCGCGCTCCGCCGTGTCCGGAGCCGGTCATCGAATCGCACCCTCTCGCCATACCCGGACGGCCAAATGTCTGCAGACCGATCGATGCGCCGCATCGGCATTCGAATACCGCGAACATCCATGAACGTTCGATCGGCCCGAGACGTGTCCGTCCGTTTTGAATGCGGCCAACCCGAATGGATGACGCTGATGCGCCGTTGAACCGCTGTTTCATCTGACAACCCGGTGGCTGCTCCATGCGCGCGAATCAATCGTCTCCCTCCATTGACGGCTCGGCTCAGATACGGGCGGCGAAGGGCGCGAGCTGGCTCATTGCAGGCAAGTTCTCAGCGAAAATCATGGACGCCCTTGTCCTGGTCGTTCTCGCGAGACTGCTCGGCCCGACCGATTTCGGCTTGGTCGCTCTGGCGATGAGCTTTGTCGTCATTTCCGAAGCGATCTTGGAAATCCCGGTCAGCCAAGCGCTCCTGATTGTCCCGGACCTGACAGAGGACCATTTAAATACTGCGTTTACGCTTGGCTTCATCAGAGCCATGATTATCGTCGTAACAATCGCGATCCTCTCGTATCCCCTGGCGCATTTCACCGGCGAGCCGCGGCTGACCAATCTTCTTGATCATCCTCGCCTTCGCGCCGGCCATCCGGGGCGTCGCGAGCCCGAGGCTGATTGTTTACATCAAGGATCTCGATTTTCGGCGCGACTTCGCCGCTGAGGTGACGGGAAAATTCGTCGGCGGCATGCTCGCGGTCGCGATCGCCTTTACCTTCAGGACATACTGGGCGCTGGCGGCGGCGACACTAGCAAGTCCTGCCGCGATGACGGTTACATCTTACCTTATTGCGCCCCATCGGCCGCGCTTGACACTCGCCAAATGGAATGTCTTTTCGCACTTCGTGAGCTGGAGCTTCTTTACACAATTATTTATAGCATTGAGCTGGCAGTGCGACCGAATACTTCTCGGCCGATATGTTGCCGCTGCCGACCTTGGGCGCTATACGATTTGCAACGACATGACTCAATCTGCCGCATCAAGCCCTGATTTTGCCGATCACGCGGCCGCTGGCAACGGTCATCTATACGAAATCGGGGGATCTGCGGGGTCTTCAGGCGTCGTATCTCCTTGCGTCATCGGTCATCGCGACATTCATCGCACCAATCTACGTCGGCTTGTTTTCCTGGCAGGGCCAGCGATTCAGGTAATGCTGGGGCAGAATTGGGATGGCGCCGACCACATCGCCGCTGTCCTGGCTCTGGCATTCCTGCCGGGACTGCCGGCGGGGCCGTGGCGAGCCGTGGCGCTTGCGCGCGAAAAATCCCACTGGTTGACCGCGGCCGCACTCGCGGAACTAGCGGTGCGATTGCCTCTGACCTGGTACATGGTCTCGACCCATGGTGCCGAGGGCGCTGCCTGGACCCGGGTCATCGTGAGCATCCTGCTCTGCGGCGTAGCGGTCATCTGCATCAGAAAACTGATTGAAATAAGCATCTTCCGACAGATCTACGCTGTCATCCGCCCAGCGATCGCCGCATCCGTGATGGCCATGGTCGTTTGGCCTCTGTCAGCTCACTTGATGAATGCACCATCGAAATTGTACTTGAGCCTGGAATTGGCGTCAGTCGTTTTGATCGGCGGCGCCGTATACGTCTCTATACTCTTTCTGACCTGGTTTGCGGCCGGTCGCACCGACGGCATCGAGACGCTCGCGCTTCGGGTCGTCTCCCCCGGGTCAGGTGGCCGATGGCGCTGGCGAAGGGCCGGTCACTCAACACCTGAGCGTCGTCGAGGCAGCCGGCGAGGATCGTCACGGCCCCGTCGGACGCGCCTATGGCCAGGCATCCGGCGACCGCCTCCGGCCGCGTGCTTCGCGCCGGTTCCGCAGAGGGTGGGCAAGGTACCTCGATCCGCAGTCAGGCCGGCCTCCCCGTCAGCGGTATCCTCCGGTCGCAGTTCCGACGGCCGGCATCCCTTTGCAAACCGATGGCAGCCGATCATCGAGGCGGCGCACTGGGGTGGCCGTCGACGGTGCGGTCGACGGCGCCTGAGCCTCGATCAACGGCCGGCTTCGATCCTGACGCCGAGCCCCCGTTTCCCCGACGGGCGACCGCGGGTCTTGCCGCGCTCCGGTCGCGCTCCGAGATGCACGATCGGTCGTCCGGCAGTGCGATCGGGGCCTCAATGGGGGCCGATACCGGGCGGATCCGTGCCGCCCGGGACCCATCATCGCACGCCGTGGTCCAAAGCCGACCGGTCAGGTCACGGGTTCGAAACCCGCGCTGCTCCCAGATCTGCGCGCAGCTTGAGTCCCACGATCCGGTTGTGCCGGGCCATCTCGAGGAGGGATTCGGCCGTTCTGGCATCGCCACGGGCGCGAAGCGCATGGGCCGCCGACGCCATCTGGGTCGCCACGGTATCCGCCCACGCGGCAGCGCGCTGTTCGTACGAGGAGAGAAGCATTCCGGCCATGGCTGTCACGATGCGAGGGCTCACGCGATCCTCCGGGTGACAGGTTAACGACATCTTAAGAGCTTCAGAGCGCCGCCCGCCATCGTCTTGCCCGCCCTCCATCATTTCCGGATGGGCAGCCGGCCGACCAGCCATCCGGCCTCGTTTCGGACGAGTAGGGTCCAGGGCGGCCCCCGGCGGCCCGCAGTGATCTCCTCGACCATCTCGGCGATGACGCTGCGCGCCTCGATCAGGGCTTCCTCGAGTCCCGAGGCCTCGACGCCTTCCCAGTCGCGGATCGTCTCCTCGGCGCTTGCGATCTCAAAGTAAAAACGAGCCGCCAAGGCTCTCTCCTCGGTAAGAGGTCGATGCTGGTTCGGTGCTGTTGTCCGGAGCCCGCGATACAAATGTTTATCGATGACGAAATAGAAATGTCAGTTGGCAATTGTGGTAGTTTGCTTGAACGATGCCCGGACAGATCCGTCCCGACGACCTGACGTAAGCCATTCGGAGAGGCCCCAGGGGCGCCACTCTGATCGGAGGAGGGTGCGGGTCGGGCGGCCCAGTTCCGGCAGCCTCCGCCCGGGCTTGCACGGCGCTGGACCGGATTCCGGGTGCCGACCCCGGCGCGGGGGCGGCAACAGTGCTGTGCCCGAACTGGGGTCGTCGCCTGTGCCGCTGAAACGAGAGGGGCCGCGCCGGCTCGGCTGAACGGATCATCCGATCGCACGGCCTTACAACTTTCGGCGAACCTCGACAGGTTCAGATCCGCGTGCGAGCAGAGGAGGCGGTCGCAGCTCGGATCGCGATGGGCGCGGTTGGTCCACGATGCATCACTGGGTGATCAACGGCCGCTTCCTCTCTCAACCGCTCACGGGCGTGCAGCGCTACGCGCGCGAGATCGTGTGCACCCTCGATCGGATGCTGGCGGAGGGACAACCCGGGACGGAGAGGCTTCGTCTCGAGCTGCTGATCCCGCCGGATGCCCGAGACACCCTCGACCTGCGCGCCATCCCCACCCGGACGGTGGGCCGCCGGACCGGCCATCTCTGGGAGCAGATCGATCTGCCGCGCCACGTACCGCACGGCCTGCTCAGCCTCGGGAATACCGGCCCCCTGGCGATCCGGCGGCAGATCCTGTGCCTCCACGACGTCAACACGCGCATCGTGCCCGAGAGCTACGCGCCGGCCTTCCGCCTGCTGTACCGGACGCTTGTGCCGGCCCTGTGCCGGCGCGTCGCCGCGCTGACGACGGTCTCTCATTTCTCCGCGCAGATGATCGGTCATTACGGGATGCGGTCCGCCGCGCGGATCGAGGTCGTCCCCGACGGGCACGAGCACGTCGAAGCCTGGACCGGGCCGCAGGCCTCGGCGGCGCGCGACGGCGCCGAACGGAACACGATCGTGCTTCTGGGCTCTCAGGCGCGCCACAAGAACACGGCGCTCATCCTGGGCCTCGCCGACGCGCTCGCCGAGGACGGACTGTCGATCGCCGTGGTCGGACAGGCCGTGCCCGGCATCTTCGGTGCGGTCGATGGCCGGCAACACGGCAATGTACGCTGGCTCGGCAGGATCGACGACGCCGCGCTCGCCGCGCTCCTCAAGGACGCGCTCTGTCTGGCGTTCCCTTCGCTGACTGAAGGGTTCGGGCTGCCGCCGCTCGAAGCGATGGTGCTCGGGTGTCCGGTGGTCGTCGCCAACACCGGCAGCCTTCCTGAGATCTGCGGGCCGGCCGCCCTCTACGCCGACCCGAACGACCCTCAGGAATGGCTCGCCGCATTCCGGCGGCTGCGCGCCGATGCGGCCCTGCGCCGACACCTCTCCGGGGCCGGTCAGGAGCGCGTCAAGGCCTTCCGGTGGTCCGACTCGGCAATCCGCTACCTCGACCTCATGGCCGTCGTGGACCGGATGCCGGCCCACGTGGCCGCCCCGGAGGCGCGGCCGACCTCGACGGCCCGGCTCAGTCCAGGTCCGGAGGGGCGCTGAGCCGCTCGCGGTTGAGGGCTCTCACATCCTCGAACGCCTGTAGGATCGCCTGATCGAAGCGCTCCACCGAGAAGCGCGCGGCACTGGTCGCACAGAACTCCGGCAGGATCCGCCCGCGGCACTCGTCGAAGTGCTCCACCGCCGCGATGATCGCAGCCTCGGATTGCTCCCGGAACAGGAGGCCGGTCGGCCGCTCGCTGCTTCCGAGCGTGCGGACGATGTCGTTCGCGCCCCCGCGCTCGAAGGCGATGAGGGGCGTGCCGCAGGCCTGCGCCTCGGCCATCGTGATCCCGAAATCCTCGCACCCTGCGAAGACCATCGCCTGCGCTTCGGCCATGACCCGAACGAACTGCTTCCGGGGCAGATGTCCCGCGAACGTGACATTGGGGCCGGCGAGGGCACGCAGCGCCGCCAAGTCCGGCCCCTCGCCCACCACGACCAGGCGGCGCGACGGCATCGCGTTGAAGGCCCGCACGACCAGGTCGACGCGCTTGTAGGGCACCAGGAAGGAGGCCGTGACGAAGTAGTCATCCTTCGCGTCGACGAACGGGATGTCGTCGGTCGGGACCGGCGGATGCACGACCCGCGCATCGCGGCCGTAGATCCGGCGGATGCGGGATTGCACGTAGCGCGAGTTGGCGAGCATCAGGTCCGGGCCGTGCGCGGTGCGCGTATCCCAGGTCCGCAAACCGTGGAGCATGTAGCGGATCGGAAGTCCGAGCGGACCGTAGCCGAGCTTCGCCTGTCCCAGATAGGAGAACTGCTCGTCCCAGGCATACCGGGCCGGGCTGTGGACGTAGCAGAGATGCGGCTGCTCCGGCCGCGTCAGGACACCGCGGGCGAAAGCCGCCGACGAACTGACGACGACGTCGTAGGCCGTGACGTCGAACTGCTCGATCAGGAACGGGCAGGCGAAGAACAGGGCGCGGTAGTAGCGCTCGATCCCCGGCAGCCCGTTCGCGACCGACGTGTGGAACGTCAGATCGGGGAAATGCTCGTTCTTCACGGCATCCGGCAGGAAATCGAACAGCGTGTAGACGTTCCTGACATTCAGGAGTCCGGCGAGCCGGGCGGCGACGCGCTCGCCGCCGCGGAAGGCCGGACACCAATCGTGCACGAGGGCGACCTTCGCGGAGCCCGCTTCGTCGATCGGCAGCGGGACGCCGCGCACCGCCGCGACGGGCGGCTCGGCGACGGGCGGCTCCGCGATCAGGGGCTGGCGGGCCATGGGCGGCGTGAGAGCGTTTAACAGCTGAATTCTCCGGTTCTCACCGATTTCGACCGTGTATCCGCAGACCACATCTGACCGTGCACGATGAAAGCAGCGTCTGAATAGCTGTTTGAACGACGTTGTCCGCCGCACACAGGCGGTAACACTGGATTTTCGGCATCCGCCCATTGTGCGCCCCGGAGGCCGGGCCGGCCGCCGGCGTGCTCGCAGGACGTACCGGAGGGGCGGAGCATCATCCGAAAGGAGGCGGGCCGGCCCCTATCCGCCGCCGGTAGTGTCGCCGCGGGATTTCCGGAGGCCCTGGGCGCACATGCGACTCGTAGTGGTGATACCGACGGTCGGGCGCATCGGCGCGGTCGAGAGGCTGCTCGCGCACCTCGAGTCGCAGAGCCGCCTGCCCGACGCGGTCGTGATCTCGAGTCCGGATGCGAGCCATATCGGCACGCTCGCGGCGCGATCCTTTCCGGTCACGAGCGTCTACGGAAAACGCGGCCTATGCGCGCAGCGCAATCAGGCGCTCGATCAGTGTCAGGGGAATTTCGACCTCATCACTTTCTTCGACGATGATTTCATTCCCGCCGACGACTATCTGGAGCGCGTCGAAGAACAGTTCGAGGAAAACGCCGATTTCGCCGTCGCCATGGGCAACGTCGTCAAGGATGGCGCGTGCAGCGCCGGATTCAGCTTCGATGAAGGACTGGCGGAGCTTCGGGCCTGGCGCGTTGCGGGGCCGGCGAAGGTGAAGGACCACATCGGCGCCTACGGCTGCAACATGACCATACGGGCCGCGCTGATCGGAAACTTGCGGTTCGACGAACGGCTGCCGCTCTATGGCTGGCAGGAAGACACCGATTTCACGAGCCAGCTTCGCCGCTACGGGCGCGTCGTCTCCGTCACGACGATCCTCGGTGTTCATTTGGGCGTGAAGGCAGGCCGCGTGAGCGGCTACCGCCTCGGCTACTCGCAGGTGGCCAACCCCTTCTACCTCGTCCGCAAGGGAACAATGCCGCTGCCCTACGCGCTCCGGCTCGTCGCCCGCAACGTGACGGCCAACGTCATCCGGAGCCTGTGGCCCGAAGCCTATATCGACCGGCGTGGACGCCTGCGTGGCAACGTCCTCGGTACCGCCCACCTGCTGCTTGGCCGGCTGAGGCCGGAGGCCATCCTTGAGCTTTGAGACCATCTGGAGATCGAGCATGGCCCGGCGGGATCGACATGGGCCAGGTCCGACGGACCTGGAGCGCACCACGACCCTCGGAGGGATCCTGGCCGGCATGGCCCCGGTCTCGGCACGCCCGCGTTCGACATTGCGCGGCCGGCTCCGCCGCCTGATGCCCGTCTGGCTTCTCGGCCTCGCCTGCGTGGGCGTCCCGGCCGATGCCGCGGAGTATCGGCTTGGACCTCAGGACAAGGTGCGGCTGCGTGTCTACGAATGGCGCGCCACGCAGGACCAGTTGTTCGAGTGGGAAGCCCTGGGCGAGGAATTCACCGTCGGAGCTGACGGCGCCATGCTGCTGCCCGTGGCGGGCTCCGTCGTCGCCGCCGGGCGGACGCCGGCGGAACTGGCCGACGTGATCGCCGACCGGCTTCAACGCCGGCTCGGCCTCGCGGAGAAGCCCGATACCTCGCTCAACGTGACGCAGTTCAGGCCGTTCTACATCGTCGGGCAGGTCGACAAGCCTGGCGAATACCCGTTCCGGCCGGATCTGACGGTCCTGCAAGCGCTCACGATCGGTGGCGGCCTCATGCGCGTCGCGGATGCCGGGCTGCTGCGCCTCGAACGCGATGCCATCACCGCGCAGGGCGAGATGTCCGTTCTCATGAACGAGCGCGACGGGCTGCTCGTGCGCCAGGCGCGGCTCGAAGCCGAGCGCAAGGGGCTCGAGACCTTCGAGGTGCCGCCCTTCCTCAAGGGACAGGAGAGCAAGCCCGGCATCGGCCTGATCGTGACCCAGGAGACGCAGATCTTTCGCGTCCGCTGGGAGTCCTTCAAGGAGCAGACGCGCGCCCTCGAGCAGCTGAAGGTCTTCTTCGCGAAGGAAATCGAGTCCATCGAAGGCCAGCTCGTCACGCAGGATACCCAGACGAAGCTGTTCCAGAAGGAGCTTCAGAGCGTCGCCATCCTGGTCGAGAAGGGCCTCACGGCGGCACCACGCCAGTTGGCGCTGGAGCGGAACGTCGCGCAACTCGAAGGCGACCGGCTCCGTCTCGACGCGACGCGCCTGAAGGCGCAGCAGGAGATCGGCCGCGCCAGCATCTCGATCCTGGAGCTGCGCAACAAGCGCATCGATGAGATCGTGACCGACGGGCGGAAGACCGCGGCGCGCCTGGAGGAACTGAATCGCCGCCTCGAGACGACGCAGCGCCTGATCCGCGAGGCTGAAGTGACCGCCCCGCGGTTTCTCGCCGAACGTGCCCGGGCCGCCGCGTCGAGTCCGGTCTACACGATCATCCGGGTGATCGACGGCAAGTCCACCGTGATGCCGGCCGCCGAGGACATGCTGGTCGAGCCCGGCGATACCGTGAAGGTCGAGATGCCGAGCCTCACCCTCTCGCCGGCCGGGGACGTCCACACCTCGTCGACCGGTGCGGGCGCCGCGCGGAGCGAGACGGGCACGTCGTTCCGCCTGCCGACCAGTGTCACGGCCCAGAATCCCTGACCGAACGGGCGCGCGAAGCCGCAGGGACGGGTCGCCCGGAGGTGGGGCGCAGATGCCGATCGCCGCATGGGACACCGCAGGTCCCAGCCCCGCAGTCACACGGCCCGCCGCCCGACGCGGCCGGAGGCGGGCTCGGGGCTGGCGACGGCGGTCGCCCCAGCGGCCCGATCGACCCTGCCCGTGCCTCCCGAGGTGCGCGCGCTCTCGGGGATCGTCGCACCGAAACCGATGTCGTCCACCATCGTCCGTTCGGCGCCTGAGCGATTCGGGTCGGGGCGATCGCTCCGACGATTGTGGCACGCCGGAAGCGGCGCAGGGTCGCGGCAGAAATCCGGCGCCGCAATCGCGGTCGGCACGGAAGTTTACGTACGAAGTCAGTACTCAGGTCCAGTAGCCGTGCGCCGCGCGATGCGTCCGTTGCCATTTCGCCCCAATGCCGCCCCTGCATCTCCTAGAAAAAGAAATACTCTGATATCAAATATTTATATCACGGATGGCGCTGCCGAATACGGCCCCTCCCGCCGGAAAGACCATCCCGTGGGAAGTCTATCGGAAACCCGGCCTTTTCGGAGAGCCTCATTTTGCCCGATAAGACAACGAACACTTCGAAATATTTACTTTAAATCTGCTGCGTGAGTCTATTAGTTTCCCAACGCGCCCCAAAGGCGAACGCAGTTGAAAATATTCACCTCACTACGCTATACGTACGTAGTCGATGAAAATTGTATTGGCGCCAATTTCCAGCCTGTTAATGGCAGATAGGGTATTTACAGACGATTTTAGCGAAGTTAGCATTGTATCCGCGATCAACAGCAGGCGTTTCAAGGCGGCGGATGTGGCCGCATTTTTCCGCCGCAAGGTCGTCAGCGCGTCCATAGATTAGACAGGTCCACGCTGACGCTGGGCTTCCTTCAAGAGGAGGGAATCACTAATGGCCAGTCTTGGTACTCGGCGCGAGCTCATCAACGGTGAGCAGGGCACGGCCGAAAGCCACCGTGGCTTCGCGGGTGCGGGTGGAGATCCGACCGCCGTCGAGCCGCGGGACCAGTCCCGGACACATGCCAACCTTACCGTGATCATTGATCGGCGGCAGCTTGTCGGTCGGTGCCTCGCCTCCTCGCTCAGCGCGGCCGACAAGCACGGCTCGTTCGAGGTCTTCCCGGACATCAAAGCCTGGAAGCGGCAGATGCCCCACGCCACCGCCAGCGTGGTCGTTCTTTGTCGGCCCGATGGGAACCTCACCGAGGACGAATGGAATGAGACGACGCGCGAGCTGGCGTCTCTCCAGGGCGACGGCAGCGTGCCCCCCGTCGCGATGATCTCCGACGGCGAGAACCTCGATCAGATCGTGCGCATCATCAAGCTCGGAATCAAAGGCTACATTCCGACGACGACCTCGGTCGATATCGCCCTTCAGGCTCTGCAGCTCGTCCAGGCCGGCGGCGTCTACATCCCGGCCGAGTGCCTCTTGCCGCTCCTGGCCAATATCAAGGTCGACGAGCCGGTCGAGACCGCCAACGACGAGATCTTCTCGCCGCGCCAGCTCTGCGTCGCCCGCGCGCTCCGGAAGGGCACGCCCAACAAGATCATCGCGTACGAACTCAACATGTGCGAGAGCACCGTCAAGGTTCACGTCCGCAATATCATGAAAAAGCTGCGCGCTAAGAACCGGACTGAGGTCGCGTATCTGACAAACAAATACTTCCTCCGCGAGGATTCCGACCAGGCGAGCATCAAGGTCCCCGCCGCCTGATCGGTCCGGCCTGTCTTCCGGTGCCGCGACGGGCTCCGAGATCCGGGCGGTCATCCGCCGAGCCGTCGGGGACCGGCAATCGCCGGATCGCGCGCCGTCGGGATGCGCGATCCCTTTGCGCCCGCGACGCCGCGAAGGCCGCGTCTGGCGGATCGTAGCGGCCTGCGACGTCGCCTCGGGCGGACTGCCCGCTGGCCGCCTGCCCGAAGGTCACGCGCGCTGGAATCTGTCGCCGCGGGCAGCCGGTCGTCGAGCCGAGGTCCTGGTGGACGCAGCGGGCCGGGCGCTGTCGACGGTGGCCGATGCGAGGTCTCGATCACGTCCGTGCGGCGTGGGCGTTGATCGACACGGCCCACACTCGTCGGGCGCCGACGCAGGTCGGCCACTGAGCCCGCCAGGGGCAGCCTCCGCTCCGCTCTCGCCCCTCAACCCGGGGGGCAAACCCGCTCCCCGGACGGGCCGGTGCCGGCTCGGGACGGACTCTCCGCATCGTCAGCTTCCGAGCCGTCGCGTGCGGTGATGAGAGCCGTGCGGGCTCCAGACGCGGAACGGTTGCTCCGCAGACGTTGTACGCGCAGGGCCTCAGGCCTGATCGGCCGCCCGATTGGCGCCCATGTCAGAGCCCCGATGACCGGCTTGGGATGCGGTGGACCCTGAGGGTTCGCGTTCGAGCCGTTATCGCTGGCGCCGAAGGCACCCATGGAGCGCCAGATCGGTATGGAGATCCACGACCTCCGTCTTGGTCATCCGACCTTCGAGCCTGTACCACGTGCAGGCGCTGGTGAGCATGCCGAGGATCGCGTAGCCGGCAACCCGCGTGTCGCGGATCTCGAAGTCTCCCGCAGCGACGCCGAGGTCGAGCAGCGTGACCAATCTGTCTTCGTAGGCCCTGCGCATCGCGACGATCGCCGTGTAATGCTTGGCATCGAGGGATCGCAGTTCGAAGTTCGCGATGAAGACGTCCTGCTTCTTCTCCAGATGGTAGGTGACATGGTGGGCCACGAAGGCGCGAAGCCGGCTCGCCGGTTCGTCGGCGGCGGTCGCCAGCGCCGCATCGGTCTGCACCAGCAGGGTCTCCATGTGGTCGCGGATGATGTCGAACAGCAGATCCTGCTTGCTGCGGATGTGGTTGTAGAGCGAGGCGGCCTGGATCCCGACCTCGGCCGCCAGCGCGCGCAGGGTCATAGCCTCATACCCATGGCGATAAATGAGCCGAAGCCCGGCCTGGCGGATGGCCGCAGCCGTGCGAGGTCCATTCGATCCGGCGGTTCGACCCACGGAGACACTCCGAAGACGGTACA
Source organism: Methylobacterium phyllosphaerae (assembly GCA_050632685.1). Classification (GTDB taxonomy): domain Bacteria; phylum Pseudomonadota; class Alphaproteobacteria; order Rhizobiales; family Beijerinckiaceae; genus Methylobacterium; species Methylobacterium phyllosphaerae_A. The sequence goes on along the minus strand of JBOEFT010000001.1, from coordinate 1,082,526 downwards.
GCGCACGCCAAACGCGACAGAATGTGCACTCCGGCATCGGCTATAAGTTAACGAACGCCCGTTCGTAAATCGTCTTGCCAGCCCGCCGAACCGAACGTACGTTCGTTTATAACGAGGCGCGCGGCCGATATGCAGGTGAGGAAACGAACCATGCCCAGCGGCCTCGGGGATTTCGACTTCGGTCTGGGTGAGACCGCCGACGCCCTGCGGGCCGCGGTCGAGCGCTTCGCCCGCGGCGAAATCGCCCCCGCGCGGCTGCGATCGACGCGACCAATACCTTTCCCGCCGATCTCTGGCGCAAGTTCGGCGCGCTCGGCGTGCTCGGCATCACGGTCGAGGAGGCCTATGGCGGTGCCGGCCTAGGCTACCTCGAGCACGCGGTGGCGATGGAGGAGATCAGCCGCGCCTCGGCCTCGGTCGGGCTCTCCTACGGCGCGCATTCCAACCTGTGCGTGAACCAGATCCGCCGCAACGGCAGCGACGCGCAGAAAAGGCGCTACCTGCCGCGACTGATCACGGGGGAGCATGTCGGCGCGCTCGCCATGTCCGAGCCGGGCTCCGGCAGCGACGTCGTCTCCATGCGCCTGCGGGCCGAGCGGCGCGGCGACCGCTACGTCCTGAACGGCACCAAGATGTGGATCACCAACGGCCCCGATGCCGACGTGCTGGTGGTCTACGCCAAGACCGACCCCGGGGCCGGCCCGCGGGGCATCACGGCGTTCCTGATCGAGAAGGGGTTTGCCGGATTCTCCACCGCGCAGAAGCTCGACAAGCTCGGGATGCGCGGCTCCAACACCTGCGAATTGGTCTTCCGGGATTGCGAAGTGCCGGAGGAGAACGTGCTGGGCACGGTCGGGCGCGGCGTCAACGTGCTGATGTCGGGCCTCGACTACGAGCGCGCCGTGCTGGCGGCGGGGCCGCTCGGCATCATGCGCGCCTGCCTCGACGTCGTCCTGCCCTATGTCCACGAGCGCCGGCAGTTCGGAGAGCCGATCGGCGCGTTCCAGCTGATGCAGGGCAAGATCGCCGACATGTACACGGCGACGAACGCCGCCCGGGCCTATGTCTACGCCGTGGCGCGGGCCTGCGACCGCGGGCAGGCGACGCGGAAGGATGCCGCCGGCGCGATCCTGTTCGCGGCCGAGCGGGCGACCGCCGTGGCGCTCGAGGCGATCCAGGCGCTCGGCGGCAACGGCTACATCAACGACTATCCGACCGGCCGGCTGCTGCGCGACGCCAAGCTCTACGAGATCGGCGCCGGGACGAGCGAGATCCGGCGCATGCTGATCGGCCGCGAGCTGTTCGCCGAGACGGCCTGAGGGGAGGCTACGATGTTCGCACGTCGCGCCCTTGAGCCCACGACGCCCCCCTCCCCCCGCACGAGGGGCGATGGGTTCTCTGCGGCCATCGTCGGTGCAGCGGGCGATGCGTGAATCCGGTCGGAACGGGGGACGGGCGCCATGCCGGTGATCGAATCCGCGCTCGATCCGCGTACCCCCGAGGCCCGCGCCAATGCCGAGGCCATGCGCGCCCTGGTGGCGGACCTGCGCGAGACCGCCGACCGCGTCCGCCTCGGCGGCGGCGAGGCCGCGCGGGAGCGGCATCGCGCCCGCGGCAAGCTCCTGCCCCGCGACCGGATCCGCGCGCTGATCGACCCGTTCTCGCCCTTCCTGGAAGTGGGCCAGCTCGCCGCGCACGGCCTCTACGGCGGCGAGGTCCCCTCGGCCGGGATCGTCGCCGGCATCGGGCGCGTCGCGGGGCGCGAGTGCATGATCGTCGCCAACGACGCGACCGTGAAGGGCGGCACCTACTTCCCGATGACGGTGCAGAAGCACCTGCGGGCGCAGGAGATCGCGCAGCAGAACCGGCTGCCCTGCCTCTACCTGGTCGACAGCGGCGGCGCCTACCTGCCCAACCAGGACGAGGTCTTCCCGGGCCGCGACCATTTCGGGCGCATCTTCTACAACCAAGCGAACCTATCGGCGCAGGGGATCGCCCAGATCGCCGTGGTGATGGGCTCCTGCACGGCCGGCGGCGCCTACGTGCCGGCGATGTGCGACGAGTCGATCATCGTCCGTGGCCAGGGGACGATCTTCCTCGGCGGGCCGCCGCTGGTGAAGGCCGCCACCGGCGAGGTGGTCAGCGCCGAGGAACTTGGGGGTGCCGACGTGCACAGCCGGACCTCGGGCGTGACCGATCACATCGCGGAGAACGACGCCCACGCCCTCGGCATCGCCCGCCGGATCGTGGCCGGCCTGAACGCGGTGAAGCGGCCCGCCCTCGCGCTGCGGCGCCCCGAGCCGCCGCGCTACGCCGCCGAGGAGATCTACGCGGCGGTGCCGGCCGACCGCCGGACCCCGTACGATGTGCGCGAGGTCATCGCCCGGCTCGTGGACGGCAGCGACTTCGACGAGTTCAAGCGGCTCTACGGGCAGACCCTGGTCTGCGGCTTCGCCCATGTCTGGGGCTATCCGGTCGGGATCGTGGCCAACAACGGCATCCTGTTCGCGGAGAGCGCGCAGAAGGGCGCGCACTTCATCGAACTCTGCGCCCAGCGCGGCGTGCCCCTTGTGTTCCTCCAGAACATCACCGGCTTCATGGTCGGCCGGCGCTACGAGGCCGGCGGCATCGCCAAGGACGGGGCCAAGATGGTCACCGCCGTCGCCACCGCGGCGGTGCCGAAATTCACCGTCCTGATCGGCGGCAGCTTCGGGGCCGGCAATTACGGCATGTGCGGCCGGGCCTACGGGCCGCGCTTCCTCTGGATGTGGCCGAACGCCCGGATCGGCGTGATGGGCGGCGAGCAGGCCGCCTCGGTCCTGGCCACGGTCCGGCGCGACGGCATCGAGGGCCGCGGCGGCACGTGGCCGGCGGCGGAGGAGGAGGCCTTCAAAGCGCCGATCCGGGAGCAGTACGAGCAGCAGGGCCACCCCTACTACTCGAGCGCCCGGCTCTGGGACGACGGGGTGATCGACCCCGCCGACACGCGCCGCGTCCTGGCGCTCGGGCTCTCGGCGAGCCTCAACGCGCCGATCCCTGAGACCCGCTTCGGTCTGTTCCGGATGTAGGAGGCGCGGGATGAGCAGCACCTTGCTGGAGGCGGTCGACGACGACGGGGTCGCCACCCTGACGCTCAACCGTCCGGACCAGCACAACGCCTTCGACGATGCCTTGATCGCCGCGTTGACCGCAGCCCTGCACCGGCTGGGCGCCGATCCCGGGATCCGGGCGGTGGTCCTGGCGGGTGCCGGCCGCAGCTTCTCGGCGGGGGCGGACCTCGCGTGGATGCGCCGGATCGCCGGCCAGTCCTTGGACAGCAACCGCGCGGACGCCGCGGGCCTTGCCGGTCTGATGCACCGCCTGGACCGGCTGCCGAAGCCGACCCTGGCCCTCGTGCAGGGGGCGGCCTATGGCGGCGGCATCGGGCTCGTGGCCTGCTGCGACGTCGCCATCGCCGCCGAGGGGGCGCGCTTCTGCCTGAGCGAGGTGCGGCTCGGCCTGATCCCGGCGACGATCGGCCCCTACGTGGTCAACGCGATCGGCCCCCGCTGGGCGCGGCGCCTGTTCCAGACCGCGGAGGTCTTCTCCGCCGAGCGCGCCCGGGCGATCGGCCTCGTGCATGAGGTGGTGCCGGACGACCGGTTGGGGGAGGCCGGCGCGGCGGTGCTGCGCAATATCCTCCAGGGCGCCCCGGGCGCGCAGGCCGAGGCCAAGGACCTCGTCTTCCTGTGCGAGGGGCTGCCGGTGGACCCCGACCTGGGGCGCGAGACGGGACGGCGCATCGCGCAGCGCCGGGCCTCCGACGAGGGGCAGGCGGGCATGGCCGCCTTCCTCGACAAGCGCCCGCCCCCGTGGCGGCGGGATTGAGGGGGCGGCCATGTTCGGCAAGATCCTGATCGCCAACCGCGGGGAGATCGCCTGCCGGGTGATCGCCACAGCCCGGCGCCTCGGCATCGGCACGGTCGCGGTCTATTCGGAGGCGGATGCCGGGGCCCGCCATACCCGGATGGCCGACGAGGCCTGGCCGATCGGCGCCGCCCCGGCGCGCGAGAGCTACCTCGTGGGCGCGCGGATCCTCGACGTCGCCCGCCGCGCCGGGGCGGAGGCGATCCACCCCGGCTACGGGTTCCTGTCGGAGAACGCGGACTTCGCCGCCGCCTGCGCCGAAGCCGGCCTCGTGTTCATCGGCCCGCCCCCGGCCGCGATCCGCGCCATGGGCTCGAAGGCGGAATCCAAGGCGCTGATGGAGCGCGCCGGGGTGCCCCTGGTGCCGGGCTATCACGGCGCGGCACAGGATCCCCCGATTCTGCGGGAGGCCGCCGCCCGCATCGGCTACCCGGTGCTGATCAAGGCGTCGGCGGGCGGCGGCGGCAAGGGCATGCGCGTCGTCGGGTCGGCCGCGGCGTTCGAGGCCGCGCTCGCCGGTGCCCAGCGCGAGGCGCAGGCCTCCTTCGGCGACGACCGGGTGCTGATCGAGAAATACCTGACCCGACCCCGGCACATCGAGATCCAGGTCTTCGCCGACAGCCACGGCACCATCGTCTCGCTGTTCGAGCGCGACTGCTCGATCCAGCGGCGTCACCAGAAGGTCCTCGAGGAGGCACCGGCCCCCGGGATGGATCCGGCCCGGCGCGCGCGGATGGGGAGGCCGCCGTCGCGGCGGCCCGGGCGGTCGGCTATGTCGGCGCCGGCACGGTGGAGTTCATCGCCGAGGGCGAAGCCTTCCACTTCATGGAGATGAACACCCGCCTGCAGGTCGAGCATCCGGTGACCGAGATGGTCACCGGCCTCGATCTGGTGGAGTGGCAGTTGCGCGTGGCCGCAGGCGAGCGGCTGCCCCTCGGCGCCGAGGGATTGCACCTCCAGGGCCACGCCATCGAGGCACGGGTCTATGCCGAGGATCCGGAACGGGATTTTCTGCCCGCGGTCGGCACGCTCGTCCACCTGCGCCAGCCGCATGAGATGCCGGGCCGGGTGCGCGTCGACTCCGGGATCGCGCAGGGCGACCGGATCACGCCCGACTACGACCCGATGATCGCCAAGCTGGTCGTCTGGGGCGAGGACCGCCCCGCCGCCGTCCGGCAGCTCGCCGCCGCGCTCGCCGCGTATGAGGTGGTCGGCGTGACGACCAATCTCGGCCTGCTGCGCGCCATCGCGGCCCATCCCGCCTACGGGGCGGCCGAGCTCGATACCGGCTTCATCGCCCGCCACGCGGCCGACCTGATGGCGACGCGCCCGGCCGACGGGATCGAGTCCGCCGTCTGGGCCGCCGCCGCCCTGACCGTGCTGCGCGACCAGCGCGCGGCGGTCGCCGCGCAGGCGCGGGCGGGCGGCGATCCCTGGTCGCCCTGGGCCGAAACGGATGCCTGGCGGATGAACGGGGAGGCCTACCAGGACCTGCTGTTCCGCCGGAGCGACGATCCGCCCGTCGCCGTGCGGGCGTATCCGCTGCCCGACGGCGGCGCCCGCCTCGACCTGCCGGGCGGCAGCGTCCGGGCCGCGCTCGCCGAGGACGCCGAGGGGGCGCGGCTGATGCTGGACGGCATCTGGCGGCGACTCTGCGTGGTCCGACAGGACGCGGCGCTGACGGTGGTCGTCGGCGGGCGGAACGCGACGCTCATCCACATCGATCCCCTCGCCCCGCCCCGGACCGAGGCGGCCGGCAGCGACCGGGTGACGGCCCCCGTGCCGGGCCGCGTGACCCAGGTCTGGGTGCGGCCCGGCGACGTGGTGGAGAGGAACGCGCCGCTCCTCGTGATCGAGGCGATGAAGATGGAGATCACCCTCCGCGCCCCGCAGGACGGCACCGTCGCCGAGGTCCGCCACGCCGTCGACGACAGGGTCGAGGAGGGCACCGAGATCGTCACCTTCGCGACTGAGGAGCGGCCCGCATGAGCTATCCGGGCCGGGTGCGCGTAGTCGAGGTCGGGCCGCGGGACGGGCTCCAGAACGAGCCCGCGACGGTGCCGATCGCGGTCAAGGCGGCGCTGATCGAGGCCCTGGCCGAGGCCGGGCTGACCCACATCGAGGCCGGCAGCTTCGTGTCGCCCCGATGGGTGCCGCAGATGGCCGACACTGCCGAGGTCCTGGCGCGGCTGCGCCCCCGGCCCGAGGTCGTCTACTCCGTGCTCGTCCCGAACCTGCAGGGCCTGGAGCGGGCTCTCGCCTGCGGGGTGCGCGAGGTCGCGGTGTTCGCCGCCGCCTCGGAGAGCTTTTCCCGGCGCAATATCAATGGCTCGATCGCCGAGAGCCTCGACCGCTTCGCTCCGGTGCTGGAGGCGGCGCGTGCGAAGAACCTGCGGGTGCGGGGCTACGTGTCCTGCGTCCTGGGCTGCCCCTACGCGGGCGATGTCGCCCCGGAGGCGGTCGCCCGCGTCGCCGCGTCCCTGCACGCGATGGGCTGTCACGAGATCGCGCTGGGCGACACGATCGGGACCGGCACGCCGCTCAAGGCCCGGCGGCTGATCGAGCGGGTGGCCGCCGACGTGCCGGTGCAGGCGATCGCCCTGCATTTCCACGACACCTACGGGCAGGCCCTGGCCAACATCCTCGCCTGCCTGGAACTCGGCGTGTCGGTGGTGGACAGCGCGGTGGCGGGGCTCGGGGGCTGCCCCTACGCGCCGGGCGCCGCCGGCAACGTCGCCACCGAGGACGTCGTCTACATGCTGCACGGCATGGGCATCGCGACCGGCATCGATCTCGATGCCCTCGCCGAGGCCGGCCGGTCGATCGCGCGCCACCTGGGCATTGCGCCGGCCTCGAAGGTCGCGCGCGCTCTGGCCGCCGCACAGCCGACACCCTGACCTAGCGGCCGGCTCCGGCCGGTGACCGAGCGTGGCGCGTGTTCGAAGGCACAGGGGAGGACGACATGAGCGACCGGGGGCTGAGTTATGTCCATGGGGCGATCGGCGAGCCCCTGCTCGGCCTGACCATCGGCCAGGCCCTGGACCGCGCCGCCGCGACCTGGCCGGACCGGACCGCCCTGGTCGCGCACGCTCAGGGCACGCGATGGACCTGGCGCGCGCTGCAGGCGCATGTCGACTCCTTCGCGGCCGGACTGCTCGCCCTGGGCCTCCGGCGCGGCGACCGGGTCGGCATCTGGTCGCTCAACCGCGCCGAGTGGGTGTTGACCCAGTTCGCCGCCGCCCGGGCAGGGCTGATCCTGGTGACGGTCAATCCGGCCTACCGGCTGACGGAGCTGGAATTCGCGCTCAACACGGTCGGCTGCACCGCCCTCGTGACGGCGACCGCGTTCAAGACCAGCGACTATCTCGGGATGCTCGACACCCTGGCCCCCGAGCTCGCCACCGCGGAGCCCGGCCGGCTCTCCGCGGCCCGCCTGCCGCACCTGCGCACGGTGATCCAGATCGGCGGACCGCCGGCTCCGGGAACGATCCCCTTCGACGCTGTCGCCCACCATGCCGGCGCGGCCGAGCACGCCGCGTTGCGCGACCTTGCCGGGGTGATCCAGTTCGACGATGCGGCCAACATCCAGTTCACCAGCGGTACCACCGGCTCCCCGAAGGGTGTGACGCTGACCCACCACAACATCCTCAACAACGGCTACTTCGTCGGCCGTGCGATGCGGCTGAGCGCCGAGGACCGGATCTGCCTCCCGGTGCCGCTCTACCATTGCTTCGGCATGGTGATGGGCAACCTCGCGGCGCTGACCCATGGCTGCGCCATGGTCTACCCAGGCGAGGGCTTCGATCCCCGCGCCACGCTGGAGACCGTGCAGGCGGAGCGCTGCACGGCGCTCTACGGCGTACCGACCATGTTCATCGCCGAACTCGACCATCCCGACTTCGCGCAGTTCGACCTGCAATCGCTGCGGACGGGGATCATGGCGGGCGCGCCGTGCCCGATCGCGGTGATGCGACGGGTCGTCGAGCACATGAGCATGCAGGACGTCACCATCGCGTACGGCATGACCGAGACCAGCCCGGTAAGCTTTCAGAGCGCCAGCGACGACCCGCTGGAGCGGCGCGTCACCACCGTCGGGCGGATCCACCCGCATCTCGAAGTCAAGATCGTGGATCCGGAGGGGCGCGTGGTCCCGCGGGGCGAGCGCGGCGAACTCTGCACCCGCGGCTACTCGGTCATGCTCGGATATTGGGGCGACGCCGAGAGGACTGCGGAGGTGCTCGACGCCGCCGGATGGATGCACACCGGCGACCTCGCGACGCTGGACGGCGAGGGGTATTGCAACATCGTAGGCCGCATCAAGGACATGGTGATCCGTGGCGGCGAGAACATCTATCCGCGCGAAGTCGAGGAGTTTCTCTTTCGTCATCCGAAGATCCAGGATGTTCAGATCTTCGGGGTGGCCGACCGGACTCACGGCGAGGAACTCTGCGCCTGGATCAAGCCGCGCGTGGGGGAGAACCTCTCGGAGCATGAGGTGCGCACCTTCTGCGTGGGACAGATCGCGCATCACAAAATCCCGAGATACATCCAGTTCGTGGACGCATTTCCGATGACGGTTTCGGGCAAGGTTCAGAAATACGTGATGCGTCGGCAGGTCGAGGAGCAACTGGGTCTCCGACGGCCGGAGACCGCCTAGCAAGGCGCAGCCCTCCAGAGCGCATGACGGACCTGTCCGATTGGGTCGGCGCGTGTCCTGTTCGCGCTGGATGGACCGATCGACCGCGCGATCTTCCAGGCCCATGTCGCGCGCGGGCTCGCGCCCGGCGACTATGTCGGCATGGACTGGATTGGCTCCCCAATGGTGGAGCGTTCCTTGGCTGACGGCGGAGGGTTCCGAGATCGGACGGTCGGTACGGCGGGACTGCATCTCCGCACTACAGGCGCACGCGCAGATCCGTGACGGCCTCGAATTCTTCCCAGCCCTTGCAGCCGACACCCACCCGCCGACACATCAAAGGGGTCTTTTAGCCAACGACCCGAGAGACTCACGCGCAAGGCAGCGGCAGCGACCCGACGTCGGCATGGCGGCTTGATGATGCTTCAGCCTGGATCTGTCTCGGACTGAAACCGGCCATGGGACGGTCAGACCCAATGGTACCAGCGAAGCGCAGCACTTCAGAGTGCAGTTTTCCGAGAAGCGGAAGCTTCGCCGTTCAGCTAGTCAAGGCTAAGTCGAATGGCGCGCCCGAAAGGATTCGAACCTCTGACCCCCAGATTCGTAGTCCGAGGCGATGAGGCGGCTTAACGCGGCGGGAAGCGGTAATAGATGTTGCTGCTCTGCAGTTTAGGGCAGATACTCTCAGTCGGATGCAGGCAGAACGAGCCGCTGGGAAGCGAGAGGTTGTTTCCCAGCTGCTTCCCAGCTGGGGATCGCCGTGAGACTGACAAAGCCCAACCTCGCGCGCCTCACCCTACCTCCGGATAAGAGCGAGTTGATCGTCTTCGACGACGCGCTGCCCGGCTTTGGCCTCCGTCTTCGCGCGGGTGGCAAGCGGGTCTGGATCGCGCAGTACCGCGTCGGCACAAAGCAGCGCCGCGTCACGCTCGGCTCGTGCGAACTCCTTGACCTTGATGAAGCGCGTCGCCAAGCCCGCGAAACGCTGGCCAAAGTCCGGCTGGGCGCTGACCCGCAGCTGGAGCGCGCGGAAGCACTCACCCGTGCCGCCGTCACTCTCGGCGCAGTAGCTGATCGCTACCTCGCCTCCGCGGAAAGGCGTCTGCGCCCGCGCAGCTTCGAGGAGGTACAGCGACACCTACGACAGCACTGGCGCCCGTTGCGCGACATGCCCATCCACAAGGTGCAGCGCGCCGTTGTCGCGATAAGGCTGAGCATCATCGCGAGCGAGAACGGCCGCTTTGCCGCAAATCGGGCGAGGGCATCGCTCTCAGCCCTGTTCGCCTGGGCGATGGGCGAGGGCTTGGCTGAAACCAACCCGGTGATCGGCACCAACAAGGCTACCGACGAGGTCTCGCGCGACCGGGTGCTTACGGACCCGGAACTCGCCGCGGTATGGAGGGCCTGCCGCGACGACGACTACGGCCGAATCGTACGCCTGCTCATCCTGACGGCCCAGCGCCGCGAGGAAGTGGGGGCGCTCACGCTAGCTGAACTCGACCTACTCGGCGCACTCTGGATCATCCCCGCGGACCGGGCGAAGAACCGCCGTGCACACGAGGTGCCGCTCTCGCGACCGGCGCTCGCCCTGCTCGGGCCGCTATGGCTGGAACGGAAAGGCGCGACGGCGTTCGGCGCGGGTGCTGAGAGTTTCTCTGGTTGGTCGAGAGCTAAGGCGGCGCTGGACCGGCGGATCGCGCAAAGCGGATTCGCGATGGCGCCGTGGCGGCTGCATGATCTGCGCCGAACGGCGGCGACGCGGATGGCCGATCTCGGCGTCTTGCCGCACGTGATCGAGGCGGTGCTCAACCATGTGAGCGGTCATAGGGCCGGGGTGGCCGGCATCTACAATCGGGCGAGCTACCGGACCGAGAAGCGCGAGGCTCTCGACCGCTGGGCCAAGCACATTGAGTTCGTTGTGATGAGGGGCAGCCGGTGAGCGTGGAGTGGTGGAATCTCGACCAAGCCCTGTTCTGGATTGCCACTCATGACGAGAAGCGGGTGAGAGCAGCCGACGGTGATCCGAGCAACGGATTCCTTCGCGACGGCAAATGGTATGCCCATACCCTTGGGAACGTGCTGGACGGTAGAAGCAGGCGCCCAACAGAAAGGCAAATGCGCGAGGCGGAAGCGCGCCTTCTTGAGGCGCTTAGATCAGGCAAAATACCCGCCATCGACGACCGTTCGGAGGTGGCCGTCTCCTCGGTGTGGTTCAAGAGCGCTTATTGGGAGCCCGGCGGCGGTGAGGGACAAGAAACGGGCAAAATCCCGATCATGGGTCTTGCTTGTCCCCTTCGAGAATCTCGTCATCAGGCTGGCCCCCGAGAGTGGCTCGCCCCCCTCGTCGATGCGTACGTAGTGAGGAAGGAGTTTCCAGCTCCGAGCCAAGCATCCGACACCCTTGCTGCATCGGCGACAAACAACCCCCAAGAGCTGCAGACTTGTCTTTCAAAAATTCCAAACTCGGTTCCAGAGATGTCTGTCCCGAGCAGCACAAATGGTGCGGCCCGCTCACGCAAGCCGACAAACAGCCGGCCGCTGAGGTTGAGAGCCGAAAAGGCCATTGCGAACTTACGGTCGAACGGTACTCCCGTAGACGAACTCTCCAACAAGGAGCTGTTTAAGGCAGTCAGCGACGAGCTGAAGCGCACCGGGCAGCCAGACGTCCGGCAGGATACGATTTTGCGCGCCGCAGGCCGAAGACGCTAAGCATTTTCAGCAAAGCAAGCATTTTCAGCATTGCCGTGTTTGCTGCGTGATCTGGGACGTGCCTAAGCGCAGCCTGAGCCCCGTTAAGCCGCCGCACCCCGCGTCGGCTCGGGGCACAAGTAAATGGATATCCTGCTTCCTTCGTTGGTGGACCTTTCACGCCATCAGGTGATCGGCGCCGGAGAGGCTGCCCGCCTCGCCAACATGAGCCTGGATCACTGGCGACGTCTTTATCGCGCTGGCCGGGTTCCGAAACCACTGAAAATCGGTGAGCGCAAAGTCGGCTGGCGCCAGGGCGATCTGCTCGACTGGCTCGCCGAGCAGGCCACTAAAGCCCTTCACCAATAGAACAACCGCCGGCTCCGGGGATTCGGGAACCGGCGGCGGGTCTCAATACAGCACGTCAACAAGGCTGTATTAGCCTAGCTCGCGCGTTCACACAACCGAATTCTCGGCCGGTATCTCATTCGAGGTACCGCCATGAAGCACAAATCACTCCACACGACTGCGCTCAGCATCAGCGAACCTGCTATTGATGCTAGCGCTTTACAGGCGATTAACAACCGCCGCCTCGCACGCCGTCTCGGCGTCTCTATGCACCACGCCGCTGTGATAGCCGCCCACAACGGCATCGGACCCGAGGCGCGGCAGGACCCCGTGGGAGGTCGCCGATGACTGGGCCTCTCACCGTCACCGAGTTCGTCAAGAACAACACCGAGACGATCCGCGTGGCCCTGGTCGAGTACGGCGGGCATCAACTCTGCGATGTCCGGATCCTCGCCGACTATGCCGGCGCTCGCGGCGACCGTCAGCCGACGAAGAAGGGCATCTGCCTCAGTATCGGGCTGCTCCCGACCCTTATCGCGGCCCTGCAGTCGGAAGAGGAGGCATCGCGATGATGGACCTCCGCATGGCCGCCCGCGCGCTCGGGGGCGAAGTTGTTGGCCGGGGCATCGTCTGCCCTGGTCCCGGCCACAGCGCTTGAGACCGCTCGCTCAGCGTGCTGTTCAGCCCGTCAGCGCCGGGTGGCTTCGTCGTCACCTCGCACGCCGGCGACAACGACCTTGCCGCGAAGGACTACGTCCGCGCACGGCTCGGCATCGCGCCGGGAATGACCCTGAAGCCGGCGCAACTAGCGCCGGCCCGCCGCGAGCAGGACGCCCCGGGAGAGCAGGATCCCTCTCCTGACGGGACCGCCTGCGCCCTGAGGATCTGGCGTGAGGCTGAGCCGGCAGCTGGTTCACCCGTCGAGGCGTACCTCGCCCGCCGCGGGCTCAGTCTGCCCAACGTTGCGCACGAGGTGATCCGGTACGCGTCGGCTTGCCCCTTCGCGGGCACCCGCACCCCAGCCATGGTCGCGCTCGTCCGGAGCGTCAGCACAGACACGCCTCAAGCGATCCACCGGACCGCTCTTACCCGCGACGGCCGGAAGGCTGTCGTGAATGGCCGCGACCGCCTCGCCCTCGGCGGCCTGCGCGGCGGTGCCGTGAAGCTGACCGCCGACGCTGAGGTCACCTACTGCCTCGGGATCGGTGAGGGCATTGAGAGCACGCTCTCGCTCCGGCACCTGCCCGAGTTCGGCAACTCGCCGGTCTGGGCCTTGCTGAACACGGCGGGCGTCGCCGGCTTCATGCCGCTGTCGGCCATCGAATCCTTGTGGCTCGCCGTCGACCACGACCCCGGCGGCGAGAAGGCCGCTCGCGCGTGCGCCGGCCGCTGGCGTTTCGCGGGCAAAGAAACCTTCCTCATCACACCCGACGCGCCCGGGACCGATTGCAATGACCTGCTGACGGAGGCGCTCGATGGCTGACCTATCCGGCTACTCCATCGAGCACGGGTTCCCCGGCGACCCCGCGGATGAGGGGGAGGCGCACAATCGGGACCATGCCGGCGCCCACAGAGCCTTCCGCCGTACAGCGACACCGCCCGTCGAGGTTGTGATCGGCAACGCCGCGGAACTGCGCAGGCTGACGTTCCCGCCGATCCGGTACGTCGTGCCCGGCTACATCGCCGAAGGCTGCACCTTGCTCGCGGGTCGGCCCAAGCTCGGCAAATCGTGGATGGTGCTGGAGAGCGCGCTGGCTGTGGCCCGCGGCGGCACTTGTCTCGGCAGCATCGCCTGTGAGCAGGGCGACGTGCTGTACCTTGCCCTTGAGGACAACCGCCGCCGGCTGCAGCGCCGCATCGACAAGCTGCTTGGTCCGTTCGATCCAGAGTGGCCGGCCGCCCTCGAGTACGCGACGGAATGGCCTCGCGCCAACGAAGGCGGAGTCGATAGGATCAGGACTTGGATCCTGGCGAGGGCTAACCCGCGCCTCGTCATCGTCGACGTGCTGGCCATGTTCAAGCCGGTGCGGGGATCGAGCGAGTCCCTGTACGAGGCGGACTACGCGGCCATCAAGGGACTGCAGGCACTCGCCGGGGAGCATAGCGTCGCGGTGGTGATCGTCCACCACACCCGGAAGTCAGGTGCGGAGAGCGACCCCTTCGAGAAGGTGTCCGGCACGCTGGGACTGTCCGGTGCCGCCGACACGACGCTGATCCTCGATCGCGACGGCAACGGTGCGACGCTCTATGGCCGTGGCCGCGACATCGAGGAGATCGAGAGCGCCGTCGTCTTCGACAAGCTCGGTTGCCGCTGGCACGTTCAGGGCGAGGCGGCCGAGGTGCGGCGCACGGACGAGCGCGGCGGCGTGCTTGCGGCCTTGGAGGATGCTGACGAGCCGATGAGCCCCGGCGAGGTTGCGGTCGCCACGGGCCATCGTCGGAACGCAGTCGACCAGCTGCTCTTCAAGATGAGCAAGGCCGGCGAGGTGCTGAAGGCTGGCCGCGGCCGGTACGTTCACCCGAGCCGGTCCGATCTTATCCGGACTGCCGCTTCTACTCCCCGTAAGAACGATAAGAAGATAAGAAACCCGACGGTTGCAGAGTGGGATGGTGACCAAGACGGCGACGCGGATCTTACCGAGGATCCTGAGCCAGTAAGAAACGAGGGGGTGCCGGTAAGAAACGAAGGCGCGTCTGAGCCCTCCGATCAGAGCGCGAAGTTGGTCGCTTCTTATCTTCTTACCGATCTTACGGGGGTGGGAGATCGGGCTGGCGAGCGCGCTGCGCAGGACGTGACCTTCGAGCAGATCATCACGCCGATGCTCGATCACATGCTGGAGGTGGCAGATCGGGCGAAGGTCCGCGGCACCATCGTGGCGTCAGAGCCGAAGCGCTTGTTGAAGCGCACCAACAAGCACGTGGTGACGGTGTTCACGATCTCCGCCCTCCCGCCCGGCGTGAAGGCTAGCGCGGGACCGCTGGTGAGCTTGGAGGACAAGCTCGACATCACGCCCCCGCACAAGCGCTTCATCACAGCCGATCTGCTGGGACGCGAGCCGCGCACCGTGGTGGGCCACGGGGGTGACTGGCCCTGCTGGATCGCGGTTGTCGAAGGAAACCATAGCCGCTGCGGCTATCCAACCGATCCGGAATCCTTCGGCGCTTGGTTCCGGGATTACACGGCGACCAACGGCATGACGGTCATTGGTGACTGGCGCGAGGAAGCACAGGCTGACGGTGCGTTGGATTGGCTGAAGCGGGAGGCGGCGGAGTGACTGGGTTCAGTCCGCAGCCCAGCACCCGTAACGAGCAAAGATGGGCCGCACGGAAACCGATGGCCCGGCTGGGCCGGAAGGCTGCGCCCGTGACGCGGCCTATGACAATCGCTTCGACCGCTCCGTCCTGAGCGTGGGCCGGTAGGAGCATTCTCATCTTGTCGAGCAATCAGAGGAGCAGAGCACGCCATGCGAGTAGCCAACGGCAACAAGCCGCTGAACGAGACGGAAGGTTTGGTCGAGAACATACTGGACCACCTCATGGCTGAGGCAGCCCTCGACGAAGGATCCGACGGGCCACTGGACCCGCGCGTGATGCTGATCGAGATGGCCGCCCGCGCCATGGCTCGCACCGTTCTCAACCACGAAGTCTTTCCGCAAGAGGTCCAGAGGATGGCACTGGGCCGTCTCTCGGCGATCTTGCTGGAAGCGCTCGCGCGTGCCGAGGCGCACCTGCCGCCCCAGCCGAGGGTAGTGAGGTAAGTGCGGACGGGCTGGGGTGACTCTACCTTCCAGGCTGCGATCAGCGAGCAGACGGTGAACTTCACGTCGACCGGGTGAAGCGCAAGCTGCGGGTGGCGACCCAAATGCAGGCCACCACCGCCTCGGCCAGGCTCAGCCTGATCGAACCGTGAGTCCCCCCGACCGCGCAGGCTTCGCCAAGCGCTCTATCGACAGGGCCGACCGGGAGGACATGGCGGATGCGGGTTGCCGTGTGACGGCGGCGGCCCTGGTCGTGCGATCGGAGGAGGAGCCGGTTGCGGACGCGCCATCATCTGCTGTCGCTGAGCGGCCTGTTGCTGGCGCATGGCGGCTTGCTGCTGCCGTTGGGCCGCCTGTTGCGCGAACTGCGCCTGCAAGGCCTGATGCCGCAGGAAGGCCTGTTGTGCCTGCTGCTGGCGCTGGGACGCCATGGCCCGAGCGGCGGCGCGCCGCGCAAACGCATCCTGTCGCTGCTGCGCCATCAACGCGGCGCGTGAATCGACGGCCGGCCTCGCTGTCGCGACTCCTTCCGCGACTGACCCGCGTAATCGTTGGACCGGCGCGCCTGAACCGGAGCGGAGGATTCGAGGGCGCGCTGCGCTGGCCGGTGTCGGCGGCTGAACCTCAGCCGGTCGAGCGGCGGCCCGCGGCGCAGTGGCAGACATCGGGACTACAGGCTGACTTGCAGTTCGAGACGCGGGGGTCGGGAGGGGCTGGCCATTCGTGCCGGGCAACGCATGTGCAGCTCCCGGCTGTGCCGACAGGGTGGGAAGCGCCGCCTGCGGACCGGATGATGGAGGAGGACCCGGCCGCGGGCCATCCGGCCTCGACCCCGCCGCGGCGATGCCGGCGAAGGGCGCCACGGCTGCACGCTGCTGCAGGGCCGCGGGCAGTGTGACCCGCGTTGCCGCAACGCCGAGGGCGGCCCCAGCACCTGCCGCCACCGGCGCTGGAACCCCTGTGTTCTGATGGTTGATCTGCTCGATGACGGCCGTGTTGTGGATGTTTTGGAACAGCACGTTGTTCGGTGGCGGCATCACGTACTCCGGTGCGGACACGTAGGCCGGCACCGCCATGACCGGCGGTGTCGGCAGGGCGTAGACGCCCGGAACGGGCGGCGGGGGCGCCAGAGCCACGAGATAGGCCGGCGGTGGCGGAAGGAAGATGAGGGCCGGGCGGGGTGGCGGCGGCAGTGCGAAGACCGGGTCGTCGAGGAAGAGCACCGGCCGGTCGACGTACACGATCTCCTCGGGCGGGGGTGGCAGCACGTCGTAGTCGAGCACCGCGTAGCGCGGCGGCGGCTCCAAAGCTGCGGCGAGCGAGGCGAGGCGACGGCGCGCATCCCAGGCGTGCGGCCCACGCGGGTACCGGGCGAGATAGGACCAGTACGCGTCCGGCGTTCCGACGATCCACGTGCTTCTCCAGACCAGCGCCTCGCGTCTGGCGGCGATGAGCGCGCGCACCCGACGCGCCAGGGCCTCGCCGGGATAGTCGGTCACGAACTCCTGGTAGCGGGCGAGGTCGTCGCGTTCCAGGCAGACCGCGTAAGCGTCCTGAACGCCGAGGTCGCGCAGCCGACGGTCGCGGAGCGCGGCGACCCGCTCCCGCCCCAGGGCGGGCGCGTTGGCAGCCCGGTCGAAGAAGACGAACGCGGAAGCCATGCGGTCGGCATTCCACGGCACCTCGGCGCCCCTTGTGGTGGCATCGACGCGCAGGCGCACGCGGTCGAACAGCGGGCCCGGCTGGAGGCCGCCCTCGCGGATCATCTCGACGAGCGCCTGGGCATAGGCGCCGTAAGGCCCCTTCTCGTCCGGTCCGACGGTCCCGGGCGCGGCGTTGAAGGCGATAAGGCTGCCGGGCTCGGCTTCGGTGAGGGCGAGACCGCCTGCGAGCGGTTTTTCCGGCACGGTGAAGGGCGTGCGCCGCGCCCCATCGAGGACGAGGAAACGTGCCTTCAGCGGTAGGGCGGCGAGGCTCTTGGTGTAGTCCGAGACCCGCAGCGCCCGCAGGCCTACATCGGCGGTGCTGGTCACGCGCAGGTCAATCGGCGCGTAGTAGTTCTCACCTTCCAGCTGCAGGCCGTAGCCGGCGAGATAGACGAATGTCACCGTATCTGGCCCGGCGGCCGCGGCCTTGTCGACGAAGTCGCGCAGCGACTTCCGCAGCCCGTCCTCGTCGAGATCCCGGGCGCCGATCACGTCAAAGCCCGCCGCCTGCAGCGTCTGAGCGACGAGGCCGGCGTCGTTGGCGGCGGTGGCGAGCGGGCGGGCTGTATAGGCGGCATTGCCGACGACGAGCGCGATGCGCTTCTCCGCGGCCCAGGCGGGGGTGGCCAGCCAGGCCGCCGTGAGGGTTATTACGGCAAGAAGCCTATTAACGGCGTTGTGGAGGCGCATCGCGGGATCCCGTTGAAGAAGAGGCCGCCGGGCGTGGGACGCCATCCGGCAGCACGGTCGTCGTTGCTAGCGCATTAACCCGCGTATTACGGCAGAGAGACGACCTCGTTAGGGCGGGAGGCAGGTCTTGAAGGGCAAGGTTCTATGGGGGCGCCGATCGAATTGCTCCTGCACGCGCGGGACATGCGGCGTATCCTCACTCTCCAGCCCAGCCAGCCAGAGCGGCACGGCAGGCCGAGCCGCGTCGCCGTGTTCTCGATGAACGGGATGCCAGTCGCCCGCAGCGCTCGTTCAGCGCGCGTGAGGCCATGACCGCGGCGGCGCGCTTCTCGGTCATCGCACCAGTCATTGTTGCCCTGGATAGCATAGACGACCTTGGGCGCCGTAAGATCATGCAGGATGCTGGCATTCGTCCCGAGCGGCACCGGGCCTATGCCTTGCGAGCCGTGGCCCCCAAGACCACCGCGAGATCGGGGGCGAGCGCGTCGGTTCGGGCAACCGCCGCGATCTCAAACTCAGTCATGCAGCGTGGATGAGCATGGAAGTCGGTCAGGACCGCGATGCGCAGGCGCAAACCGGGCGGTCACTCCCGGGGCGTCAGGTGGTCGGTGGCGACCTGCACACGATCCGGCTCGAACGCTGTCGCTCATCCTACGCTCATGAGTTGTCTGCCGTGACCAAGGTGCCGGTCAAGGCAACGCGGGAGAGCAGCGCCCCGTGTGAGCACTGAAGGTCAAGCGCCCGGTGTGGCGAGGTCCTCGGGCGATAGCATCGAATGCGCCAAGATCACGCGCCACCTTCCTGCATACGCCAAGCAAGTGGCACCCTCGTCGATACAGCTTCGGCCGTCACTTCCTCAAACCGGACAGTCGGCTTTGCGCCCATTTCAGCCGCTCAGCCGATGATGGCGGCTACTCCGAAGCGGACCGTCCGCCGGTTCGCCACGCTTGAGGCGGACCGGGATCGCGTCCTTCGCGGTGCCTATCGATGGGCCAAGGACGAGGTCAACCTTGTGGCCGCTCCTCGCCTCGAATTCGGGGATGAGGGCTTTGAAAGCTGCGGTCAGGCCTCCGGAACTCATCACGTGGATCTCGGCGGCCCCGACCAAGCCGGAGGTCATGCATGCGAAAAGGAGCCCGAGGGTGCTCGCGCGCATCCGTCTGACAGTGCTTATGATGTGATCCACGAAGCGGCTTGCCCGACGCGATCGACCCTGTTCGGTCTGGGACCGCCGCACTATACTGTGCTTCACAATATTGGGAGGTCGACCATGGCGGGAGCATACGTCCCTACGGGTGGCTCGAAGATAGCGACCGTGCTGCGGGTAACGAGCGGCAATTTCTTAGAGATGTTCGACTTCTTTCTGTTCGGTTTCTACGCGAACTATATCTCAAAAGCTTTCTTCCCGGTCGGCAACGAAGTCGCCGGTTTAATGCTGACCTTCGTGACCTTCGGGGCTGGGTTCCTGATGCGTCCGCTCGGGGCGATCTTTCTAGGGGCCTATGTCGATCGGATCGGGCGCCGTCAGGGGCTGATCACGACGCTCGGCATCATGGCGACCGGCACCATCCTGATCGCCTTCGTCCCGTCCTACGCCACGATCGGGCTTGCAGCCCCCCTTCTGGTCCTGATCGGACGCCTCCTCCAGGGCTTCTCAGCGGGCGTCGAACTCGGCGGCGTCTCGGTCTACCTCGCCGAGATGGCCACGCCCGGCAACAAGGGCTTCTACGTCTCCTGGCAGTCCGGCAGCCAGCAAGTCGCCGTCATGTTTGCGGCGATCATCGGCTACGTGCTGAACCAAGCGCTGACGCCTGCGCAGATGAGTGATTGGGGTTGGCGCGTGCCGTTCTTCATCGGCTGCGCCATCGTGCCCTTCCTGTTCTATATCCGATCGTCGCTCGAAGAGACAAAGGAGTTCCTGGAAAAGAAGCATCGCCCGACTACGGGTGAGGTATTCCGCACCATCGGCGCAAACATTGGTATTGTTATACTCGGCATGATGCTGGTCATCATGACGACAGGGTCATTCTACCTCATCACCGTCTACACTCCGACGTTCGGCAGTTCGGTTCTGAAGCTATCGGCGACAGATAGCCTGATCGTCACGTTCTGTGTGGCGCTGTCCAACCTGTTCTGGTTGCCGGTGATGGGCGCCCTGTCGGATCGGTTTGGGCGGCGCGGCATCCTGGCCATTTTCTCAGGACTGACCTTGCTAACAGGCTATCCTGTTCTCGCTTGGCTCGTCGCCAATGTGAGTTTCGGCAACATGTTGATCACGCTGTTGTGGCTGTCCTTTCTCTACGGCAGCTACAACGGAGCGATGGTGGTGGCGCTGACCGAGATCGTGCCTCGTGATGTCAGGACGACTGGCTTCTCGCTCGCCTACTCGTTGGCCACCGCGCTGTTTGGCGGTTTCACTCCGCTCGTCTCGACTTGGCTCATCGATCAGACAGGAAATAACGCGGCGCCCGGTTGGTGGTTGGCCTTTGCTGGTTTGATGGGTTTGGTGGCGACAATCGTCGTCTATTGGCTCGGATATCAATCGCGCGAGAGTACCCCACAAGTGGGCGGTACGGCCCCGGCCGAATAGCTCGAACGCTCAGTGTCTGTCCAAGCTACGCCATAGTGGGACGGATCAGCGGCCCGGCCATCAAGCGCCTGCAACACAGAGGCAGCCATGATCACACGAAGCGATTGATCTACAAATTGGGAGCCGCCCCATGACGACCACGATCGACAGCGACCAGAAGCTTCACCTCGTGTTCGGGGGTGAGCTGAAGGATCTTGACCACGTCACCTTCCGCGATGTGAAGAACCTCGACATCGTCGGCATCTTCCCGGACTATGCCACGGCGCAGGCCGCCTGGAAGGCGAAGGCCCAGGCTACCGTGGACAGCGCCCAAATGCGCTACTTCGTCGTCCACCTGCACCGGCTGCTCGAGCCGACGGCACCTTGAAGGGCTCTGTCTGCTTTTCCGGCAGCCTTGCTCCGCAGCAGACCAGCGGCTTTCGGCCAGCGTCAGTCGTCGCGCAGCGACCGCGGGAACGTCTCCGCTGGGTGGATTTCCGCCGGTCTGCTTCCAAGCGACATGACAGTAAAGCGGGCGTGGCAGCTCTGCCCGCTTCCGACTCAGCACGGACCCACGCGAGCTCCACTATGCGGCATTACGGCGGGCTGGTCCGTTATGATTGGTCCGGTTAAGAAAGTTCGTTTTGGATGGCCTCATAGGGCATCCAAAACAGACCGCTGGCCAAGGTTCGCCTGGACCATACCCAAACCAGACCTCGGAACGCGGCGCGGTTCGCATTGTTGGCCTGACATCCGGCCGAAGGAGTGACGATGCGACCGCTTGTGATAGCCGGCGCCCTGATCTTGGGAGCTACAGTCGGGGCTCTTGCCCAGGACGCGACACAGGAGAGCAAGGAGCGGGCTTGTCAGGCTCGGGCTGACGAACTGAAGATCACGGAGGCGATACGCGACAGTTATATGCGCGAGTGCCTCGCCGGTGAGCGCTTGGAGCGGAGCAAGGCTGAGACCAAGTAGCTGGCGGCAGGTCCGGTCGCGCATCCCATACCCGAACTAGACCGACGCACGCGCATAGATCGCCGAGCTACGTCGTGTCGCGAGCCGGTCTTGGCAGCACGCCAGAGGCAACCAATCTTGAGGGCATGGTTCGAGGTTCACCCGCCGCTTGATCGGGTCGCCGGCCATCGTGTGGGGGTGAACGGCTGTCACGATGGAGGAACCGATGGTGCGCCTGACGCAGTCGCTTCGCACGTTCTACGACCATCTGTGTTCGCGGATCGAAGCATCTGCCGCGAGACACGAAGCCGAGGCGGCGCGCCTCCGAGCTGAACTCGCCAAGCACTCTGGAGGGCAGGTCGAAACCGCCCGTTGAGACCGTGTCCGCAGACACGCCTGTCCGCTGAACGAAGCAACCCTCAGCGGACAGGATCTCAACGCTGGCGGCCGCGGGTTAGCGAACGCTTGCTGCAGATGCGAAAAGCCCCGCCGAGCACAGGGCCGGGCGGGGCTAACTTCTTCGCAGTGCAGCAACCGCGGCGAGGTGATTAGGCGGCGATCTTCGCCACAGCCTGGAGGTTCTCGTTGCCGACGAGGAGCCCAGCACCGCCCGCCGGAGCATTGCTCCTCGGGCTCAGGCGGTCAGCGACGAACGGAACCAGCGCGACGTTAGCAGCGACAGCAGCGACGAGAGCGGAGAGGAGCAGGGCGGTCATGACGGGCTTTCCGCGTGGCGTTTGCGTTGCAGCATTTATGACACCGCAAGGCACTTTCTGGCATACCAGATGCCATATGACAGCCATACACTGAACGCATCGCTCGAATGATACCGGGCCGAGCCCCGCACTGGCAGTATGGTTCCAATCAACCTGCTTGTTGCGCGTTATCCTGCATGGACAAACGTTCAATGACCTGCTTCATAGTCCGCGGCAGCACTGCTCGGGGTCAGCTCAGCTAAGCTTGACCTGTAAGCATCGGCTGTCCTCGCGAACAAAACGAGGAACGCTGCATGGGAACCGCCAAGGCTCGCGAGGCCGCAGAGCATTGGATCGTACCGCCCGAGCCTGCTCTTGACCGCTACTTGTTGCGCTCACGCCCTCGTGCTGCCAACGACAATCACCGCCTATCTTTCAGCACCTTCCGCACCGTGCAGATCGGCGCCTGCATCGCGCTAATCAGCGCCCTTTCCTTGATCGGTGCTCTGGCCCGGTGAGTGAGCTGGCCCAGCACCGGGATCTCTGCGCGGCTTCTCAAGCTGTGACAGCGCCCGTCCGACCTATGAATGTCTGCGCCGCCGCTTTCGTGGCGCAGCCGACCTAGGCTCACCGGCCGCTATCGCTGCTCTGCAGGCGGGGCTCAAGCGTGCCCTTTGACCCAGCAGACAGGCCCTAACCCGCCCGGCGTCGGGAATGTAAGCCTGACAGAGGCTCATGGCGTCGGGTGTGCAGGCTTGTTGCTGCTCGGGCGTGCCCTGTGACAGTGCTGGAGAGGCCAGGGCAGAAAGGGATAGCCCCAGGCAGGCGGCTCTCATCTTGATGTTCATGGCCCCTCACGCGCAGCGCTTCGTCGACACACCAAGATACGAAGCTTGGGCGTAAAAGCGAGGCTCCCGGCGCTTCAGCGCCTGAGGTGTGGTACCCCTCTCTCTACCGTACAGCTTACCGTGATGCTGCCGAGACTCTGCAGCGTCTTGCCGTCCGCTCCCGTGCCACCTTCCCGCGGGGCAGGCTTGAGCCCGGGACCGTACCGCGGGTCCGAGGACTGCCGGCGCTTCAACGCTCGTCCGGCTCGTCCCGCTCAGACAGGGCAGCCACTCGTTCCACCAGCTGATGGTAGCTCTGGACGGCGGCCTCGACGCGGCCGGCCGCGCACTGGCCCTGGGCGGAGTGGTAGTCGAGCAGCATCAGCTTGAAGCCGCCGCGCTCGAACGCCGCGTTGCCAAGGCTGGCCCGGCGCCGGATCTCGCGCTCAAACCAGGGGGCGACCTCGCCTGCCGCCGCTAGGCAGGGGGCGAGCCGCGCCGGCGTGTTGTGGGCCTGCGTCAGGGGCGGCGAGAGGAGCATCACGCCCCAGAACGCCGCGGTGGCGGCGCCAAAGGAGAGCCCGAACAGACGCAGCCGCCCGAGCTGGCGCCGCCTCGGCTCCGCGATGCAGACGCGGGCCTGTGCGTCGCAGGTCGCGTCGTACTCGCCATGGCAGTGGGTGTAGTGGACGGATCCGTCCGCGTGGCGATGGGGAACGGGGTTCTGCAGCATGTGCGTACTCCGGGACCGGGGCGGGACGCAGACGCAATGGACGCGGTACGTAGCTACAGGTCTACCGCGAGTGCTTCGTGAGCCATGCGGCTGATCAAGGCTTCGCGTTTGGCCTGCCGAATGACGATGCGGGCTGCTGCTCGCGCATTCGCTGCACGTAGCTCTCCCTTTGGGGCACCGTCGTGCAGGGCACGCCACGCCATCGCATGGAACCATTTGGCATTAGCAACAGCAGTTGCACGACGAGCCGCGTAGCCGCCAATGAACGCTGGTTTGTTCGCTGCAAGCACTGACATGCGTGCGATCCTTGATGTGGATCACTCAGAAAATTACAATCTTCAGGCACTCTGGAGCAGCGTTAGGAGGTTGTTAATACCCCATTCGAGTGAAGAACTCAATCTTACGACGCCTTGGGTCCTCTTGTCGTGCGTTAGGGTCGGCGTCCTAGCCGCAGCGCCAGGATCAGCGCGCCGGGCCAGAACACGAGGCTGAGTATCGCAACCGGCAGGAAGGCGCGGCTCTTCCATCACCTGATCGCAACGGGCAGGAACAGCCCTGTAGCGCGACGGCAAGGATGACCCAGAACTCCAGGTCGGACAGATCCATGGGCTGATACGTAGGGGCGTTCAACCGCTACGCTTTCTTCACGGCCGGTGGCACAGTGCCGTCCCATGCCGATCCGGCCCGAGCACCGCTTCTTCTACCCCATCGACTGGCCACAGCTGTCGGCGGTGATCCGCTTCGGCCGCGCCAGGAGCCGCTGTGAGGGCTGCGGGCGGCCACATGGGCGGAAGGTCTACCACCTCGGCGACGGCCGCTGGTGGGATGCGGAGGACGGTCGGTGGCGTGACGGCTGGGGCCGGCGGATCCGGGTCGCGTCGGCGACGGACATTCTCGGCCGCGCCCGTCGGACACGGGTCGTTCTAGCCACCGCCCATCGGGACCACGACACCGCCAACAACGCGGACGCCAACCTCGCGGCCTTCTGCCAGCGCTGCCACATGCTCCACGACCGGCCGGAGCATCAGCGGCGGCGCTGGCGCACGCTGTTCCGGCGCAAGGCGCTCGGTGACCTGTTCGGTGAGTCCTACGCTTAAGCGGCGCGGATCGCGGGTCGCAGCGCTTCAGCTGCTTGTCTTGCCGGCCTTTGCCCGCTGCAGAGCAAGGGCGCTCTCGGCCTCGAACTGCTCGGGTGTCAGCAAGCCTGCATCGACACGGTGGGCGAGTTCCAGACGGTGCTGGATGGCTTCCTCTTCCGCCGGGCTTAGCTGCATGCGCGCTCGTGCAACTGCGCCAGTGCGTTGCGCCCATTCTGTGTACGAGATGCGCCCAGCGTCACGATCAGCTCGGAGGCGGCCGATGTCGTCCGGCGATAGCACGGCCTGCTGGACGGCAGGTGTACCGGATTGGCAGGCTGACAGAGCAATCGTGGCCAGCAGAATGATGACGGCACGTCGAGGCATAAAACGGTCTTTCCCTGGCTACCCGCAGGATTGAACTGTTTACCGGGGCGGGAGCGATGACCGATTGGCAACACCGAGACTTATACAGGTCTCGCGGTGCGCGTTAGGTAGCACCGTTAGGGGAACAGGGGCTCAGAGCTGCAAGACCTTTCAGGCGAAACACACCGGGCGCGCAGCAGCCTGACGTTTGCCGGCCTGCGCCCCAGCCCTCCGTCCAACAGGCCGGCTCGGCTTCAGATCCGCCGCGCAGCCCCAACTCGGGGCCGGTCTAGTCTGGGCCGATCCAGTCCGCTCGGTGCCGTGCAGGACGGCGTGCAGCAGGGCGAGGCCGTCCGGGTCGCTGTCGAGAGCTGCAGATGTGAAGATCGGCATCGTTCTCACCTTACCAAGGGCCGTCTCAGCCCAGGTGCCTAAAGCACGGACGAGCGGCGGGGCAGCTGCCAGAGGTCGTCCTTGTTCGGGAACGGCTCCAAGCGCTCGCCAACCATCAGCGTGAGCGCGGTCAGGAGCACCGGCATGAGGAGGAGCACAGCGGCTGTGATCATCGTCGCCTCCTCAGCGCTGGGCGTAAGGGCCAGGGTAGACCACCCGCACCACGCGGCCGGCGCGATCCTGCGCCATGGTCCACTGCGCGTCGCGTGCACCAACAACCGGCAGGGCGGGGGCGCGGCTCTGCAGGGCGACCATGGCCGGAAGCGGCTTGGTGATCAGCGTCTCAGCATGACCTGAGCTGCCGAGGGCCAGAACCCCGAAGATGGTCAGACCGACGCCGGTCCCAGCGGCGGCAGCGAGCGTGAGCGGTGTGGCGGCGCGCGGCATGATTTAGTCCTCCCTTGCGTTTGTTGACTAACGATTAGAACTCTAATCGTGAGACGTCAACGCCTAAGCTCCCTATCCCTTTCCGTCCTCATCGTGCTACCCGTTGGCTATGACACAGCACGCCTCTCAACCTCTGACCCAGACCCCAGCTGACCAGCCCGATGAGGCTGCTCTCGGCCCTGACGTGCTGCCGCTGGACCGGCAGCTGTGCTTTTCGGTCTACGCCGCAGCCCACGCGTTCACGGCCGCCTACAAGCCGCTGCTTGAGCCGCTGGGTCTCAGCTATCCGCAGTACCTCGTCATGCTGGTGCTCTGGGAGGAGGACGGGCTGGACGTGAAAAGGATCGCGGCCCGGCTCCGGCTCGACCCCGGCACGGTGACACCGCTGCTCAAGCGCCTGGAGCGCGATGGTTTGCTGCGCCGTGGCCGGGATCCGGCCAACGAGCGTCACTTACGCGTGGAGCTGACCGAAGCAGGTCATGCTCTGCGCTGGAAGGCAGGCGCTGCTCGGGGGCAGATCGTGTGCGCGCTGGGTGGGACGGAGGAGCCGATCCAGGCGCTCAAGCGCGAGATCGACCGGGTCACCGCCCTGCTGGAGCACTCCGAGAGCGAAGGAGATGGCGCAACAAGGTGAGCGTCAGCTCCGATCACGGTCATCGCGGCTCTCTACTCAAGGGCATCGAAGGTCATCAGCGCGCCTGTCGCTTCATTTCGCCATAAATGCGGCACGTACCGGTGCATGCCAGCCATGCACTGGTGCAACTCAGTCTGGTCATAATTGATCTTCTTTAGCATCCCCGCTTTCAACAACAGCGGGAATGCAGAATGTTCTTCAAAGCTCGACCGTCTCTTCTGGTCGCTCTCGCAGCTGTGTGCATAACCACTGCCGGCACCGAGGCCAAAGCAGCATCCGGTCAGCAGGCGGGTGTTGCGTCCTGGTACGGCCCTGGCTTTCACGGCCGGAAGACGGCCAATGGCGAGCGCTTCGACATGAACGCGCTGACGGCCGCGCATCGTACCTTGCCGCTTGGGACGCAGGTGCGGGTGACCAACACGCACACGGGTCGCTCCGTGGTGGTGCGCATCAACGACCGCGGTCCTTACGTCGGCCGGCGCTTGATCGACCTGTCCAAAGCCTCGGCGCAGGCCATCGGCGTCTCTGGTCTGGCAAAGGTCTCTATTGCGCGCCTGTGACGGGACTGAAGCGGCAACTCACAGTTGCGTGGCATGCGTGGACGATGACGATAGCCGGAACGGGCCTGTCGCAAACGCGAATGGGCTGAGGTTCACGGGTCGTTAGCCATAGCCGGCCAGCTTGCCGCCTCCGCCTTGGAGCCGGCCCATGATCCTGTCCGCCATCGCCGCCAAGCTCAAGCAGCGCGCCAAGGCTGACTTCCGGGGTCGGCACTTTGAGGCGGCGCTGATCGTCCAGGCGGTCTCCTGGTACCTGCGCTACCCGCTGAGCTACCGCGACATCGAGTAGCTGTTCCTGGAACGCGGCCTGGAGGTGGACCATTCCACCCTGAACCGCTGGGTGCTCGCCTACGCGCCGCTGATCGAGAAGCGGCTACGCCAATTCCGCCAGCCACACTGCGGCTCGCTGCGCATCGACGAAACGTACATCAAGGTCCGCGGCGAGTGGCGCTACCTCTACCGGGCCATCGACAAGCACGGCACGTCGGTGGACTTCCTGCTGACCGCTCGGCGCGACCTCGATGCGGCTAAGCGGTTTTTCCGCAAGATGCTGGCCGATCAGCCGCTGCTCGCGCCGGACCGGATCGGCACAGACGGAGCAGGTCCCTATCCACCCGCCATCGCCGAGAGCCGCAAGGAGGGCATGCTCCCCCGCCCGCCGATCCACTACGTCACCAAACACCTGCAGCAAGGCATCGAGAGCGACCACTTCCGGGTGAAACGCCCCATGCCACGGGTCGGCGGCTTTCGCTCGTTCAACACGGCCCGGCGCACGATCTGCGGCTTGGAGGCCATGCTGTGGCTGCGCAAGGGCTTCGGGTTCGCCGGCGCGTGGACCGTGCGCGAACAGAACCGGCTGCTCGGGGTCTGCTTCGGACTTCAAAAGTTTAACGAAATCTGAAGCCACGGCCGAACCAGCCTCTCCTGTTGCCTACGGCACAGCTTGCGACAGGCCCAAGACGAGAGCCCCCGGCCAGAACATGAGGCTGATCAGGGCGACCGGCAGGATGGTGCGGCCCTTCCCCCAAGTGATCGCGACCGGCAATAACAACGCTGGCACTGCGCCCGCGAGGAGCGCCTAGAACTCCAGGTCGGACAGGTCCAGGAGCGCGACCAAATGGATGCCCATCACTCGGCGTGCGCTCATCTCATTCGCCGCTCCGAACATAAATCGGAAACACATTTTGCCCCAAATGATGGATGGCAACTTGCTCCGCCTGAGGCAGCTTGCATAAGCTCAGCTCTGCCGCAGGTATGCCGGACCTGCTTGATGAACGGGGTCGTCAATTGGACGAGCATAGGCCCGTTGAGGTGAGCTTTACGGAGGTCTGCGCCGCGACACGGCAGGCTTCCGAAGACGGACACCTCGTCTTCGCCGATCAGTGTCTCGCAGCCGTCCTCCTGCCGGCCGAACAGGGCTGGTTCATGCAGGCCGGCTTCGGTCCTTGCGATCACGAGGCTATCTTCTTCGACACGCTTTCGGCCGCAGCGGATTGGGTGCAGGACCGCTTCGCAGAGTAGGTCCGGGTGACCGCTCAGGGCAGTGCGGCCAAGCGTGAGACCAGCACCACCAGCTCGGCCTGACGATGCGTGTGGGTCTTCTCGAACACTGCTTTGAGCTGGGTACGCACCGTGGCAATGCTGAGGTGCCGCATGTGCGCTATCTCGTCGAGCGTCTTGCCGTCAACTAACAGCAGCGTCAGCCGCGCCTCAGCCGGCGTCAGACCGAAGATCTGCTCCAGGCAGTTCGTGTTCGGCAGCGGCGTCGCGTCGAGGTCGATCAGAAGCAGGACCGAGTGTGGCCCGTCCTCACTGAGCACGGGCACCGGCACGCAGTTCATGATCAGCGGCCGCTGACCGCTACGCTCGATCAGGATCCAGTTCTCGCTTTCGAGGTGGATGCGGGTTCTGCCATGGTTGAGCAGTTGCTTGATGATCTCACGCCCGGAGCCGTTCAGGTCGGCGACGGCCGCCTCGTCCAGATCGAACATGTCCTGCAGGATGATGCGAGCGCTGCTGTTGATCGCGAGGACGTGGCCGGTGGTGGACAGGATGATGCCGCCGCAGCCCATGCGGTCGAACACGCGCAGCAGGGGCATACCCACCAGCATGGTCGATGGCCTCCTGTACACATCTCCAACGTAGGTCCCGCTGTGGGGTACAGTGAAGCGGATACAGTACCGAGGCTCGTGTGTTCGCATACCCCATATGGGGTAAACGCCAGCGGTTTTTGCGATAATTAACCTATGTTTCGCTCTAAGACTGAACGCGTGCTCTGGGGGTTAAGGACGCTGAAGAGGCCACACTCAGTCTGAAATATCACAGAAATATGATGACTGAGGAGCCTCGTGGGCGCATCGGGTGTGTAGCGTGGTGCCATTCGCCATGTAATCAATCGTAAGGTCCTTTTTCCCGCCCGATAACGCATGAAAACTGATAACCGTTTGATCCTCGCGCTCATAGACCAGATCTACGCGGCAGCGGTCGATCCGGCGCTTTGGCCAATCTTTCTCGACAGTTTCACCGAAGCGTTCGGTGGTGAGCAATCGACCTTCTTCTCACACGATTTAAAGAACCTGCGAGCGAGTTTTCACGCATGTGCCCGCGTCGGCGACAGCTTCGTCAATTCGTATGTCGATTATTACTCCGAGACGAACTTCTTTGTCGAGAAGATCAGTCGCGTTAAGGAAGGTGTGTTCGTGACCACGGACCACCTTGCCTCGCGCCAGTTCTACGAGCAAAGCGAGTTCTACAACGATTGGGTCAAGCCACAGGGCTGCTTGGAGTTCGCCACCACGAACATACTTCGTGATCAAACGATCTTGACGGGCATCACAGTACTCCGAGGGTCGCAGCCCTTCCAAGCCCGGGAGGTCGACATTTGGATGACGCTGGTGCCGCATCTGCAGAGAGCCGTCCAAGTCCATAGGCAGCTCTACTCTGCACAGCTGATCCAGGTAGGCTGTTTCGAGGCGCTGAATAGACTGTCCGTAGGCGCCATTCTCGTTGGACCGAACGCGGAAGTTTTGTTCTGTAACCAGCAGGCCGAGCGCCTAATGAATGCGAGCTGCGGATTGCATATTCGAGGAAACCGCCTCAGTGCCGGCACGCTGAGTGCAACGAGCGCACTTCAACAGGCGATCCGGCAGGCGGCTGGGACGAGCGCCGGAAAAGGTCTGCACGCGGGAGAGCTGCTGGCTATCGCTGGACCGTCAGGTTCAACGCTATCGGTCCTCGTCAGCCCTATGCATGCATCCAGCTTGCCTGACGCCTTCGGGGCACAGCCGGGCGCTCTGGTCCTCCTCGCAGACAGCGGCTTACGGAAAACCACTCGCCAACAGGACTTGATCCGCCTGTTTGGCTTGACGCGAGCAGAAGCGCGGCTGCTTCACGGCCTTGTCGAGGGTCGCTCGCTTTCGGAGTGCGCCGAGGCGTCGAGCACCAGTGTTCAGACCGCACGCGCTCAGCTGAAAGGGGTTTTCGACAAGATGGGCGTTCACCGCCAGACAGATGCCGTCCGGGCGGTGCTCACCAACCCTGTGCTGGTCCAAACTGAGGATAGCGTGGCTCCTGAGTAGGAGCGTTGCCTGAGAAGATGCATCTTGTGACCGGCGCTAAGTGCGGCCCGCACTAAGCAGGAGCAAGTCGTCGGCCGGTGCAAGGGAGTTGGGTGCGTGAGCGATGTGCAACTGACCTGATCGACCGTGTTTGGACCGGGCGGCGTGCCGAAGCGGCGGGAGGCAAAAGCTGAGGTTCCGGTGTGGCTGCAGGCACGGCGTTTAAGGCTACGCTTTCTTCACGGCCGGTGGCACAGTGCTCGTCATGCCGATCCGGCGCGAGCACCGCTTCTTCTATCCCATCGACTGGCCACAGCTCTCGGCTGTGATCCGGTTTGGCCGAGCCCAGGGTTGCTGCGAGGGCTGCGGGCGGCCGCACGGGCGCATGGTCTACCACCTTGGCGACAGCCGCTGGTGGGACACCGAGACGTCTTCCTGGCGCGACGGACGCGGCAAACGGCTCCGGCTTAAGGCCGGCGCCATCGACCCGCTTTGGAACGTACGGAGGACGCGGGTGGTGCTAGCTGCGGCCCACCGGGATCACGACACCGTCAACAACACAAACGCGAACCTCGCGGCCTTCTGCCAGCGATGCCACATGATCCACGACCGGCCGGAGCACAAACGGCGGCGGTGGCGCACGCTGTTCCGGCGCAAGGCGCTCGGTGACCTGTTCGGTGGGCCCTAACCTAGGAGGGGCCGCCGTTCGCCTCTCCGCAAGGATCAGGAGCGAGGGCTTTCACCGCTCGTTGTGTTCGATGGCCGCGGGCTGCAGCGACAGCGCCGCGTAAACGCTGAGCTCGTCGAAGCGCTCCTCTGGGTTCGGCGCGAACGTCACCGTCGCCTCGATCAGCAGGAGCGCGGCGGCGATTACCACCACCATGGTGAGCAGCTGTGTCACGGCCGCAGCGTGGGCGCGAGCGGCGTGGATCACCGCGCAGCCCAGCGCGAAGGCACAGACCTGAGCCGCAGGTGCGATCAGGCTGGCGCTCATCGAGAAGCCCTCGGCGGCAGCACGGCGGTCAATTGGTTCAGGAGCCATCCGGGCCTCAGCCCTTGAGGCGCGGCCTCACCGGAGACCGTCCGGCCGATCCTCTGTGCGACACGTCGGCTCCAGTCCCGCGCGGGCTCCTCGACCCGGCGGTGCGTCCAAGCCGCCACGGCGAGCACCAGCCCGACATAAGCCACCGCCAGCGCGTCCGCCGCGAGTGCCGAGCCCAGGGGCGAAACCCTCACCGGGATCGCCGCATCCGCGTCCGGCAGCAGCCAAGTCGCACCAGCGCCAACGCCCAGCCGCAGCATGCCTTCGACCGCAAACCAGACAGGGACGTGTACGAGGTAGATTGAGAACGACAGCTCGCCGAGCCGACCGAGGGAGCGGCCTGAGAGGACGTGTGCCATGCCGCCCTCATCGAAGGCGAGGCACAGGACAATGCCGGCAAATGCGAACGGGATTACAAGTGACGCTGCGTTGGCTGCTGGCACGGCCGTGACTGTTAGCGCCAGAGCCGTAGCCGCGATCTGTGTCTTCGTACCGACGGTCACCCCGGAGGCCCGCAGGCGTACGTACGCGGCGAGCACGAGCGTGCCGAGGAAGAACGACAGCAGGCAGCGGAAGATCGCCGGGCCGGAGGTGGCCGCCAGACCCTCAGAGCTGAGCGCCACGGCGACGAGCCCGAGGCCCGACACGGCGGCCCAGAGCGCGAGGCGGCCGCGCCGCAGCGCCAGCACGGTCAGCCCGAACAGCATGTAGGTCCAGAACTCGACCGCGATGGACCAACAGGGGTGGTTCCACAACCAGTCAAGGCCAGGGATCAGCCCGAAGGTCATGGTCGCCTGGGCAAGCAGCGGTGTTACCCCAGTGAAGCCCTCAAAGACCGGCCGGCCCGACGGAAAGCCGGCGCGGTCGGCCAGAGCGAAGGCCAGTTCCAAGAGGACGAAGGCGGCGAGCGCGGCGAAGTGGAGCGGCAACAGGCGCCCGGCGCGCTTGACGGCGAACCGGATGAAATCCCCGGACGTGCGCATGCCGCCGTAGGTGGCGGCCATGACGAAGCCGGAGAGGACGAAGAAGAAGTCGACGGCGTAGAAGCCGTGGCGGACCGGCAGGAGGTCGTAGCCGTGCCAGTTCCAGCGCAGGTGGTAGAGAACGACGAGCAGGGCGGCGAGGCCGCGCATCGCGTCGAGCGCGATCCAGCGGCCCGCCGGAACAGGTCCCGGAGGCATCAGAGCTTACCTGAGTTGTTGGGGGAGACGAGCCCATGGTCGCGGTGCGGGGGGCTCGACAGGGTACGACACCGGGAGCCGTTGGCTCTCCGATGCGGCCGATTGATCAGCGAGGGCTGGCTACGGCCCGACGAGCACGAGCGGGGTCGATGCCGTCGCGGTGCCGTTCGTGACAGCGGCGGCCTCTGAGGTCGGCGGCGTGGTAAGCATGCTCGTCACGAACATGGCTGCGGCCAGCACAAAGCCGGCGGTGAACAGTTTAAACGTCCGCATTGGTCCACCCCATTGTAGTCTATGCAGCCGACCGTCACCGGTCGCGCATGAACTGCGTCGACAATGACGCCGGTGCGAGAGGCGACATCAGTCTTGGCTTGATTTCAATACCGAAATCTCACCACGTATGTGCAAATTTTAGGCGTGTCTTTTGTGCATCTCATCTGAATAGGATATTCGCTGATTACTTCGCACGCCAAATTCAAGCGTCCTCACAGAGTTCCGGCATATCTGCAATCGAGACTGGCGCGAAAACGGTCTGGCGATCTAATCCGGCGTCGACGCACCGACGAAGACGAAATTACACTCAGGGCTTGATCTAAAAGGGAGTGGGTTGGCCCCTTATGGATGCTGATCAGACGCGAACGACAGCCTGGGTTCGATGTTCAGTCGCTTAGTCGTTGGGAAATGACCAACGTCGTGTCTTGGGTCAGCTGCTGCTCGGTCGGGGCGCGGCGGGGAACTATCATCACGAGAGTTGCTATCGCTCCGATGTAGAGCACAGCCAAACCAAACTGCATGAGGCTACGTTGGCGCGTCGGTGGCACTGTCAATGAGCGGTCGAAGTCGGACGTGAGCCCCCTTTGGAGTGTTCAAGCTTGACCGTATGGCACAGCGCAGCATCAGCCGAATGGGGTATCTCGAGCTAAACTATTCGTGAGCGTGCTGGGCCGTCGGACCAGCGCAGGGCCATACAGAAACAATATCTGCCCGTCGTACGGCTGCGTTCGTCATACCGTCCGGGCTCATGGTGTCACCGCATAGCTCGACCCGCCCTACCTCCCGCGCGAATTCTCGTTTGGGCTGATCGGTTGAGGTCGCCCGCTGCCTCTCGGCAGCCCTTCTTCGGCTCCGTGTCCACAACCTGCCTTTGTGGATCTCCCCGATCCGTGGGGCGCAGCGTTTTGCACCCTATGCCGCCGAGCAGAGCCGGAGCTGCGGAGCGCCCTCCCCGTCTGAGCCACTGCAGCCACTCCCGGCTGATGATCCGCACCACATTCGGATCGGACTTCCGGCCCTGGTGGCGGCGCTCCTGGATGGTCAGCAGTCCGTCGCCCTCGGCCAGTCGGATCGCGGCCTGAGCCAGCCGCCGGCAGACGCCTGCCCGTGCTGCGATGGCGTCGATGCACGGCCCGCAGGCGCCGTTGCGGGCCATCTCGTCCCCGACGATCCGCAAGACCGCGAGCTGTCCCTGCGTGAACCGGCTGGCGAGCGCGGTGGGCGTGTCGCAAACTCGGCTGAGGGCCGCAGAAGGGGGTCTACCGTCCCGCTTTCACGTTTTGTTCGTGACGGGAAGTCCGAAGCAGTACGCGAGCATCTGGTTTTGCTCGCGCACGGTCCATGCGCCGGCAAAGCCGAAGCCCTTGCGCAGCCACAGCATGGCCTCGAAGCCGCAGATCGTGCGCCGGGCCGTGTGGAACAAGCGGAAGCCCCCACTCCGCGGCATCGCCCGCTTCACCCGGAAGTGGTCGCTCTCGATGCCTTGCTGCAGGTGTTTAGTGACGTAGTGGGTTGGTACCCGGGGTAGCAGGCCAGCTTCTCGGCTCTCGGCAATGGCTGGCGGGTACGGACCAGCGCCATCTGTGCCGATGCGATCCGGGGCGAGCAGTGGCTGATCCTGGAGCATCTTGCGGAAGAACCGCTTGGCCGCGCTCAGATCCCGGTTGGCCGTGAGCAGGAAGTCGACCGCCTCGCCATACTTGTCGACGGCACGGTAGAGGTAGCGCCACTGGCCACGAACCTTGATGTAGGTCTCGTCAATCCGGACCGAGCCGCAGTGCGGCTTGCGGAACTGCCGCAGCCGCCTCTCGATCAGTGGCGCGTAGGCGAGCACCCAGCGGTTCAGGGTGGAATGGTCGACCTCCAGACCCCGCTCCAGGAACAGCTCCTCGATGTCGCGGTAGCTCAGCGGGTAACGCAGGTACCAGGAGACTGCTTGGACGATCAGGGCCGCCTCGAAATGCCTACCTCGGAAGTCAGCCTTGGCGCGCCGCTTGAGCTTGGCGACGATGGCGGACAGGATCATGGGCCGGCTCCGAGGACGGAGCGGCAAGCTGGGCGGGTATGGCTAACGACCCATGAACCTTAGCCCTTTCACGTTTGCGACAGGCCCGGGTGCGGCCCCCTCCATCGTGAACCCGGCCTTCAGAGTGACCTGGTAGCACTGCACTTTGCCGTCCTCGATCTGGCCGCGGGTCTCCAGCACCTCGAACCAGCGCAGGTTGCGCACGGTCTGGCCGGCGCGTGCGATAGCACCCTGGATCGCATCCTCGATCGACGCCGTGGATGAGCCGACCAGCTCAACGACCTTGTAGACGTGGACCGACATGGCAGCCTCCGTTCGTAGGACAAGTCCTAGGCACGCGAACGGGCTACCCCCATGGGCAACATGAGGGCAGCCCCGCGTTACAGTAGGAAATGTGGTGCACTCCTCCTTCTAGCCAGGTGATAAGTCAAACCCGGCTGAACTCGCCCTGTTCCCGACCATCTTCGTACAGAAGATATCGCGGAACTGTGCCGCTTCTCAATACCGAATATAGCTTGCCTGTCAGCTGAGCCGTATTGGTGAATGTGATCCGGATCACAGTCAGATCCGCAGCCTGATGAAATCTTCAAAGCACTGGATATTCGAACGCTGCTAGGAGGAGCCATCATGGAACGGCTCGTGATTTTTGTACTCTCGACCGTCGCTTCAATGGCAGTCGCCACGGCGGTGCTGACGCTCATGGCGCTCTAGGAGCAAACGGAAGCCCGGCAGGGAACCGTTCGGCCGCCCGACGGTCTACAGGGCATTCACGGGATTGCTCCACCTTCAGCCCGCCCGGTTCGCCGCGGCGGGTTTTTTCATGTCCCCCAAATGGATGATGACGCTCCAGCAACGGGATTATAGCTTTCCGCGCCTGATCAGCATGGAGGCGCAAATGTCTGATCAAGTTTGCATCGACCTCTATCGCGAAGAGGCTAGGAACATCATCGCCCGTACAGAGGAAATTGTTCAAAAAATGGGACAGAAACGCGCGTGCGAAGGGCACAAACTAATGGCTGCCCAATATATATTGGCGCTCAAGCGCCTGAGCCAGATGATTGAACGCCACCAAAGGGCCGTTTCCGTCAAGGTCGCGCCCAATGCTCAGGCTCAGCCGATCAAGATCAGGCGACGTTGGAGGTTGATGCCTCAGTGGTACCCTAAACATCGCCTCCCAACCGAGGGGCGTGCTCTCTAGGAAGACCCCGATCCGGTCTCACAGACTCATCTGCGAGGTATCGTACAGTCCTGTTGGCGGCATTGCGTACGCCGATCCGGCGTGGTCGAGGAAGGAAACGCAGTCGCTCTCGCGGCGGAACGCAATCCGGATCCTTTCGGTATCGCACCAGTTCCAGATCCAATCGTCGCCACAGACTCCGTACGCCCAAGCTCCAGCGAGTGCGTCGCTCGGATCCTCGGTCGGGCAGGGTGTAGCTATGACATGCTGAAATTCTGAGAATGGGTTCGACATGGCTGATCTCCCAAAGAAGTCAGCTTCGCAGTAGGCGTATCATTTTATACCAAACATTGGTCCAAGTCATCAGCACGGTATTTGGCCGATCGGATCGTGTTGGGCCTGTCGCAAACGCGACTGCGCTGAGGTTCACGGGTCGTTAGCCATAGCCGGCCAGCTTACCGCTCCGTCCTCGGAGCCGGCCTATGATCCTCAACGTGCTTGCCCTCAAGCTGAAGAGAGAGGCTCGTGGCGACTTCCGGGGCCGGCATTTCGAGGCCGCCCTCATCGTCCAGGCTGTCTCCTGGTACCTGCGCTACGCCCTGAGCTACCGTGACATCGAAGAGATGCTCCTGGAGCGCGGTCTGGAGGTGGATCACTCGACCGTCAATCGGTGGGTACTGGCCTACGCGCCCGCGATGGAGCGCCGCCTGCGCCAGTTCCGCAAGCCACACTGCGGCTCGGTGCGCGTGGATGAGACCTACATCCGGGCGCGCGGTCAGTGGCGCTACCTCTACCGAGCCGTCGACAAGCACGGCGAGGCCGTCGACTTCCTGCTCACTGCCAACCGCGATCTCGATGCAGCCAAACGGTTCTTCCGCAAGATGCTCTCGGCCGAGCCGCTCTTGGCGCCCAACCGCATCGGCACGGACGGTGCTGGCCCATACCCGGCCGCCATCGCCGACAGCTGCAAGGAGGGTCTGCTACCCCAGGCACCCACTCATTACGTCACCAAGCACCTGCAACAGAGGATCGAGAGCGACCACTTCCGGGTGAAACGGGCAATGCCGCGGGTAGGCGGCTTCCGCACGTTCCACACGGCGCGGCGCACGATCTGCGGCTTGGAAGCCATGCTGTGGCTGCGCAAGGGCTTCGGCTTTGCCGGTGCTTGGACCGTGCGCGAGCAGAACCGGCTACTCGCGCACTGCTTCGGACTTCCCCAGACGAACAAAGCGTGAAAGCGAGGCAGTAGACGCCCTTTCGCGGCCCGAAGCCGTGTTTGCGACAAGCCCCGATCGTCTGGCCGTGCACTCCAGCCGCCCAGCGCTCGCAACAGGTATTGGATCGGCCGATCGGTCCCGAACTCCTCGGCGAGCTGGGCCGCGCTGAACAGGACGCAGTCGTGCCCGCATTCCAGGGCGGCCACCAGGCGGCTACGGGTCGGGCCCATTAGAAAGGCGCCGCGCAGCAAGCTGCTAGGATCTCACCATCCAGTCATTGCAATTCACTTTTGCAAAGCGTGGGTCCTTTTGAACTTATGCGATTTGAATACAAAATTCAGAAACAAATTCTACCGCAAATGGCGCATGACAGCTCGCTCCGCTGGATTATAGTCCGCTGGATTATAGCTTGTGCGAAGCTCGGCTCTGATACAGAGACACCCGATCTAACCCGGTGAGCGGGGTCGCCGCTTGGATACCCAAAAGCCTGTTGAGGTGAGCTTCACCCAGGTCTGCGCCGCAACGCGCCGTGCTTCTGAGGACGCGCGCCTCGTCTTCGCCGATCAGCGCCTTGCCGCGGTCCTTCTGCCGGCCGAGCGGGGCTGGTTCCTGCAGGCCGGCTTTGGCCCATGTGATCACGAGGTCATGATATTCGCTACACTCGCGTCCGCTGCCGCGTGGGTGCAGGAGCGCTTCACAGAAGTAGCTTCTGCCATCGGTTCCGGGCCGCCGAGCACGGTCGGTTCGCCAGCCAGGGCTTAGGGCAGCGCCGCCAGACGTGAGACGAGCACCACCAGCTCGGCTTGACGGTGCGTGTGCGTCTTCTCGAACACGGCCCTGAGCTGGGTCCGCACCGTCGCGACACTCAGGTGCAGCCGCTCCGCCACCTCGTTCAGCGTCTCACCGCCGACCAAGAGGAGCGTCAGCCGCGCCTCGGCGCGCGTGAGGCCGAAGATCTGCTCCAGGCAGGCTGTGCTGGGCAGCGGTGTCGCGTCGAGATCGATCAGCAGCAGAACCGAGTGCGGGCCGTCGTCGCTCAGCACGGGTACCGGCACGCAGTTCATGATCAGCGGCCGCTGACCGCTGCGCTTGATCAGGATCCAGTTCTCGTTATCGAGGCTGACGCGAGATCGGCCGCGACCGAGCAGCTGCTTGATGACTTCACGTCCGGAGCCGCTCAGGGCGGCGACTTCAGCTTCGTCCAGCTCGAACATCTGCTGCAGGATGAACCGGGCGCTGGTGTTTATCGCCAGGATGTGACCGGTGGTGGACAGGATGATGCCGCCGCATCCCATACGGTCGAACACGCGCAGCAGGGGCATGCCCACCAGCATGGTTGATCGCCTCCCAGTTACCTCGCCCACCTGATCTCTGTGAGAGCGATATAAATTGAATACGGCTTGTGAATTTAGCTGGCCATACCCCATTGAGACAATAGATTGCAACTTAGGCCGCGCGCGAAACCAGCGTCTGCATGTAATGAAACTAGGACATACCTTAGATCGCTTATCATGACACAAAGCCGTGAGTTTTTAATTTTTATCTGTCTTCAGTTCAGTGGTGTAGCAACAAGGCAACACAATGTGGTTATAATGAAGCATGTGTTCACCAGTTCGTGATGCGTCCCTCATTTAGGTGATCTCATCGGCGGTAGGCTGCCTATGCTGATCTGGCTGCCTGAAGCAAAGATCCATCTGGAGATTACAATCTTGCGCCGCTTGATAACCCCTGTGTGCGTGTGCGCGCTCCTGATCGTGTCGGCCCTTCCACAATCCGCTGCCAGCGATCCAGCAAAAGCTCCGGAGGCCGCCAAGTATGCCGGTTCGCTCGCCCTCGTCGGCGCAAATGTGGCCGCCTGTGCGGACGCCAACTCGGACTACGAACGCTACGAACTCGGCTGCCCGGCTGACGAAACCAGCCGCGCTGTGGCACCTGAGCTAAGCGGGGGCTGACCGGGCGCCGCGCTCCTGAAGGCAGGACGCGGTTTGCGGCTGCGCTGCCTTCAGCACTTCCACGCCTGACAACCTCGACGTTGTCTTAGGGGACATTGCGATGATGATCAGCTTGAATGCGCTGACCGTGCAGGTCTGCGCCTTCGCGCTGGGCTGCGCCGTGATCCACGCCGCCCGCGCCTATGCCGCTGCCGTGACATACCTGCTCGTTGCCGTCGCGGCTATTGCAGCGACCGCCCTTTCGCTTGTCGTCTCCCTCACCGTCGCTCCGGATCACGATCCGCCGTTTGACGAGATGATGGTGCTTGCTGACCTCGCGCTGCATCCCGTGGCCGTCCGAGTTGAAGCGGAAGCGCAGCCATGATTTCTGCTGATGCCGAAAGGCTGGAAGTGCAGGCGCGGCACCGTCAGAGAGCTGCCGAGGAGCAGCGGACGGCTTCGGCCGAGAGTTGACCCCGAGATCATGTTGCCCCACGCAGCTCTAGTCTCCGTTCAGGCCCGAACGAGGATCGAAACACTAATTTCATGTTCTGAGAGCCTGGGCGCCGGGATCCTCCGTGGAGACGTGTTGTTTGCCGTCGCAGTATCAGCCGAGTACTCTATCCATATTAGATGCGCGAGGAGAACGCCCATAATTTGTGCAGCTGTGACGGAAAATTGACGTTGAATGACGATGAATACTGATATTTCCTGGGTTCGCAGCTCGACGACGACGTCAGAGCCGCAATTATTATCATAAGTTGCGCGATAGGCTGCAAAGGAGCGGACCCATGCGGATGCTTCAATTGTTCATCGCTGGTTTCATGCTGGCTACAGCCATGTTCGTGACCACGATGCTCACCTCGCCGCCTACCTCGGAGGCCGCCGTCAAGGACGGCGGCGCAGCGGCATCGACCCCACTCGTGCTCGTCGGGCCATAACCGACCTTCACTGAGGAATGGTTCGCACCGGAAAGCCGTCCGCTCCCGGTCATGTGCCGTGTAGAGGCCCTGCACCTCGACCGTGGGTTGGGGGATGCCCACAGCTTAGGTGATCAGTCATGCCTCCGGGATCAGCCCCGGCGGGCCGCTGGGTCGCGCTCGACGCGATGCGCGGCCTCGCCGCCCTGCTCGTCGTGCTCTACCACCTGCGCTGGAACTGGCACGGCTACGGCCTTGTGCCGGTCCGCCACGGCTTCTACGCCGTCGACTTCTTCTTCGTGCTCTCGGGCTTCGTCATGGCCGCCACGTATGGCGGCATGCGCACGTCGGGGGACCTCGTCCGGTTCGTCATCAAACGCGCCGGCCGGCTGCTGCCCCTCCACTTTGCTGCGCTCGCCGCCTTCGTTGCCCTGGAACTGTCCTTCGCTCTGGCTGACCGCGCTGGCCTTCCGTCGGGGCGGCCAGTGTTCACGGGCTTCACCGGGGTGGCCCCGCTCCTTGCGCAAGCAACGATGACCTTCGGGCTGATCCCCGGCCTCGACTGGCTGTGGAACCACCCCTGCTGGTCCATCGCGGTCGAGTTCTGGACCTATATCCTGTTCGGGCTGACCGTGCTGGCGCCGCGCCGCGGGCGCCTCATGCTCTGGGCCGCTTTGTCTGGTCTCGGGCTTGTCGCCGTCGCGCTCACACCCGAGGGTCTCGCGGCCACGTCGGGCCCGGCGATCTTCCGCTGCCTGCTGTCGTTCTTTCTCGGCACGCTCGTTCACGCCGCGTATGTGCGCCTGCGGGCTTCCGGGGTGAGCCCCGGCACGAACATACAGATCGCGGCCACGGCTCTGGCGCTGACGGTAGCATCGTCTCCATCCACGAGTGCGGCCTCCCTTGTGATCCCGTTCGCATTCGCCGGCATGGTCCTGAGCCTCGCCTTCGACGAGGGGGCTTGGCACAAGTCCTTGCAGCAGGTCCCCTGGTCCGGCTCGGGGATCTATCGTTCTCGATCTACCTCGTGCACGTGCCGGTCTGGTTCGCCGTTGAGGGTGCCCTGCGGCTGGGAGTTGCGGCTGGCGCGACGTGGCTGCTGCCGGATGCCGGCGCGGCGATCCCAGTGATGGTGTCGCCCCTGGGTTCGGCGCTCGCTTCGGATGCGCTGGTGCTGGCCTATGTCGGGCTGGTGTTGAGCGTGTCGTCCTGGACGCACCGCCGGATCGAGGTACCGGCACGGCTCTGGAGCCGCCACGTCGCGGACCTGATTGGGCAAGCTGCTCCCACCGGGGATCTGCCGCAGAGACTGAGGCCCGCAGGGCTCCTGAGCCAATTGGCAGCGGTCCTGCCCATGAGGGCGTCTCAATGAGCGCGGACCTGATCGCTCCAGCCACTCAGGTCTGCGCCTTCGCGCTGGGTTGCGCGCTGATCCACGCCGCTCGCGCTCATGCAGCTGGCATAACGCATTTGCTCATTGGGGCAGCGGTCGTCGCGGCCGCGCTCGTGCTGATCGAGGCAGGGATAGTTTTCGCGCCCGACCCACAGGAGCGCTTCGACGAACTCAGCGTTCACGCGGCGCTATCGCTGCAGCCCGCGGCCAACGACGGCAACGAGCGGTGAAAGACCTTGCCCCTGATCCTTGCTGGAGAGGCGAACGGCCGTCCCGTCCTAGGCATAGGGGCCGCCGAACAGGTCACCGAGCGCCTTCCGTGGGAATAGCGTCACCAGCCGCCGTCCCCGGTGCCCGGGCCGGTCGTGGATTGGGCGGCATCGCTGGTAGAAGGCCGCGAGGTTGGCGTCCGCGTTGTTGGCTGTCGTGATCCCGATGCGCGGCGGCCAGCACCACGCGCGTCCTCCGCACGATCTGGAGCACGTCGACAGCGCCGGCCTTGAGCTGGATCCGCCTGCCCTGCCCGTCGCAAAGGGCCGCACGCTACGCGACAAGCTACACGTACTGCCCACCCGCACAAAAAGCCAGAAGGCTGACGAACATAGGTCATAGGCTTGGATTAATGCACTAATGATTTTAGCGCTAATGACGAGCAGGCATGATGGTGCATATCGTCCAGATGAGAACCATATATATTGCCATCTAACTCGTCAAATAAATTGTTGCCTCCACGCAACGGTGTTCGAACTCTTTCGGTGATTTCGTTTCTAGGAGAAAAAATCATCTAAACGGGGTATGCTGCATTGCGGCATGATCCGCATTCTAGGTCGCGGCAAATCAATGCAGTCGGGGCCTTCTCATGCGTTTCTCTCTTCCCATTGGCGTGGCCGTGATTTCTCTCACCACCATTAGCTCTGTTCACTCTCAAGAGCAGAGCATCACGGTCTTCCCGCCCCTCTACGGTGAACTGGCACGAAACACCGCTACAGTCCGGCCGCAGTCCGAGCTGATGACGACACCACAGCTTGTGCCTGCCGATCAGCAGCCAGCCCCCATCGCCCAGCGGAGCGGCGTTCCTCAAGAACCGGAACGCACTGGCGCGCTCGACTAAGGTGTCCCAAAGGGGCGTGTCGCAAACGCTCAACGGTCGAAATAATCTTCTCCGAACCGGACGTTGCGATGCTTGCTCGCTGCCTGCTCAGCCGCTTCGCTGGCGTCGATGAGGCGGACTGACGGGCCTGAGATGCCTCCATCGGATCGAGGTGCGCCTCTCCCGGAAGCACATTTTTCTCCAGCCAAAATTTTCGCGACACACCCGATCGAGGGGTTCCGGTGCAGCCGGCGCCTGTTGTCCGGCCTGTTGCAGCCGAGACCGCCCCCATCATCCTCGCCGAGGAGCCTGTGAAGCGTGGTCGCGGTCGCCCGCCGAAATCCGCAGTTCCCGTCGACCTATTGGACGGCGCGCTCGACGAATGATGATTGTCGGCAGCTCGCGCGGAATTGATCTCGCACGCGTTCCCGCAGTCTAAACCGACGGCGCCACACGTGTATCCTACGCGTGAAGCACCATTGCTTCTCCCACTCGGGCCGCTCCTTCGGGAGTGGCCTTTTTTGCGAGGGTGGTTAGCGGCGGTGGCTGCGGCCGTGGTCGCGGTGGGATTTGGACCGTGACGAAACGGCCAGTGATCGGATCGAGCAACGTCATGAGGACACTCGGCTGATCCGGTGGTGCCTCGCGGCTCGCTGGCTCGCGCGTGCGTTGCGGAGCCGCCGCATCTGCTCCTGATATGCCTCATCCTGTCGGATCGGGTGGATCGTCATCGCAAGCGGCGACGGGTCTACTTCATTGCTTTCGCGGGCTGCCTCGACTGGTTTCATGGCACGCTCCCTCGTTAGTACTTAAGCGGTAAGCTTAACCATTTGTTAACCAGTTGCAACCCTTGGGGTGACGACCGCCTACGTCGCGGTACTCCTGCCTCCGCCTCGCAAGCCGGTCTGTTTCGTGTATGCGGATGAAGACCGGCACCGCCGGTTCGCTATGGGTGCACCTCTTTCAGACCGGTGCTTGCGCCAGCTTCCGACCCATGTCAGCCACGCGGATGAACATCGGCACTTTCTATAAGCGGACCCTCGTCGACCAGCCGGCAACTTCGGTTCGAGGTGGATAAGAGCAGTTCGCCAATCGTGTTTTCGAACGTCCGGATTAAGGGCTGGAGCAGACGAGCCGACAACTCAACAAACCTTGCACATTTAAGAACTTGATGTGGCTTTCCCGCCTGTCTCGCTCAAGCTTCTGCCGCCTCCACACCATGCTCTAGATGGAAGCCGCACACTGGAATCAGAATGTGCTATGTTGCGGCTTCAATCCGGAGCGAAATGCCGACTATGAGGCGACGAGCTTTCCTCACTTTAGTTGGTGGCGCGGCGTTCGCGCGGCCTGTAGCGACACAGGCACAACAGCAGGAGCGCATGCGCCGAATAGGGATATTGATGCCCTTTTCGAAGAATGACGCGGCATTGGAAGCGCGCATCAGAATATTTCGCGATGAACTGTCGAAACTTGGCTGGTTAGATGGTTCCAATGTTCAATTCGATGAGCGGTGGTCCACTGATGACATGAATGTTGTTAGGAGCGACGCGGCGAGCCTTGTCGGGTTAGCACCAGACATAATTCTAACTGCTGGCGACCGTGTTATTCCAATTGTAATGAGATTGACGAGTTCGATACCGGTCGTAGTTGCAGCAACTAGCGATCCGATCGCCTCTGGTGCAGCGGAAAGCCTTGCACGACCCGGCCGGAATGTGACCGGATTTTCACTAGTAGAATTTTCGATATTTCGAAAGATGCTCGATATATTGAAGCGCATTTCGCCGGAAATTACCCGTGTCGGTATGATGT
The DNA here is from genome assembly GCA_050632685.1 of Methylobacterium phyllosphaerae. Classification (GTDB taxonomy): domain Bacteria; phylum Pseudomonadota; class Alphaproteobacteria; order Rhizobiales; family Beijerinckiaceae; genus Methylobacterium; species Methylobacterium phyllosphaerae_A. Next base: position 1,037,924 of record JBOEFT010000001.1, on the reverse strand, counting down.
GCAATTCGGACAATCCGGTAGCGAAGACGTATTGGCGCTGGTTCGAGTCGAGTGCTCACCAGTTCGAATTACAGCCGATCAGTTTACCTATCAATGATGCTACCACCATCGAACACGCAATCGCAAGCATATCTGAAGGAGCGAAAGGCGGTATTCTGGTGCCACCGGACATAACCGCTATAATTTATCGAAATAAAATATTAGAGCGGGCGGCAAATCATCATGTGCCAGGAATTTACATGAGTCCATTATTCTTAGATGGAGGGGACTCGCGGTGTATGGAGCTGATACCTCAGCAATGTATCGGGAGTCTGCTCGTTATGTGGATCGCATTCTCCGAGGTCAAAAAGCAGGCGACTTGCCGTTTCAGCAACCTACGACTTACCGGCTAACGATCAATCTAAGAACTGCTCGATCTCTCGGCCTTGATATACCGGCAACATTGCTCAGTGCGGCAGACGAGATAATTGACTAGATAGACTATATATTGCTTCTAATCTGCCGACAACTACATGTAACGGCCTAAACACGGCATGCCGCTCAGGCACGCACTAGAAGATCGACCACGCGAAACGCCTCATGCGTTTCAAGTAGGTCCGCTCTCCCCTCACCGCCGGTCGTTGCGGAAATTCAGACCGGGGATCTGATTTGGGTCGTGAGCGGGCACAGGGGCGATGTCCGCTTCCATCGCTTACTGCCCAAAAGCAGACCGGCGGAAAACCACCCAGAGCGGTCATCCAGCTGTCTCGATCGTTATGTACGAAAAACGACCGTTTTCCCGAAAAGTCGTCCCAACCGTTAGAAGCTTCACTAGAACGGCTCAGACTATGTCGGGAAAATGTGTCGGGCTTTCAAACGCCGGCAAAACGCTCGGATAGTCGTGCATGTCTGCTTCAAGCCACGGCTTGCCAGAAACCGGACAGGCAGCTTTCGGCCAAACCCAGTCATTCAGGCGATAAACCGAACTGCAAAAAGCGGACGTCCCCACCTCTCCCTCGGTGGCAGAGGCGACACAATCGCGCGTGCCTTCGCCCTATGTGGTATTGAGATACCGCAACTAGGCGGGCGTGCGTGGAGGCAGCCATCGTGGTCTCATCAGGTAAGAACGCGGCATCTACGCTGAACCAGCAGGTGTGCGGCAGGCCCTTCGCTCCCGGCAATCCTGGCCGCCCAAAAGGCGCTCGCAACCGGAGCACGCTGGCTGTCGAGCAGTTGCTGGACGGTGAGGCCGAGGCTCCCGGCCCTGACTACAGTTCAATGGCGACGCAGGTGGGATGAGCGGCGGCAAGCCAACCATGATGCGATCCAGGACCGGAGACAGGATGCTCGGCGCCGCGCGGGTCCGGGCGGAGGAGCGCGGGCCGTCCGCGACCTCGGACCGCATCGAGGCTGCCGCACGAGAGCCCGTCGTGGCGCCCGCCCGCACTGTAGGCGGTGAGTTGGTGCCCGCGGAGGACTTCGCCACCAGAACCCTTCCGGCGCTCCTCGACACATTGGCAAGCCCCAACGCTGTGGCGGCCGATGCTAGCCGAGACCGGCTCGATCTCGCCAAGAACGCCGGGGCGCTGGAGCTGGCACTCGACACCGCGGACACGATCCAGGCCGCTGACGGCCTTGAACGGATGCTGGCCCATCAGCTCGCGGCAACACACGTTGCTGCGATGAAGACGGCCGCCCTCGTGGGCAAGCAGCTCGACATCGCGGACCGGACCTACGGGGCTGCCAATCAGGCGGCCAACGTCGAAGCCGTGCGGCTGGCCGGCGCCATGGCTCGGCTGAATGGATCCTTCCAGGCTGGCCTGCAGACGCTGCAGGAGGTCCGGTCCGGTGGACGACAGGTCGTCGTCGTCCAGCACAACGTGGTGCAGCCCGGCGGCCAAGCTGTCATCGGCGCGCAGACGGGGGTCTCCCGCCGTAATCGGAAGAGTGGGTAGTGGGGTTTAGATGGAAACAGACGACCTACCCCATGAACCCGACTGGCGGGCGGCTCTGCACAAAGCCCGCGAAGCCGCCAGATGCGGAGCGAAGACCCGGGCTGGAGGAGTCGGCCAGTGCCCCGCGATGACGAACGGGCGCTGCCACAAGCACGGGGGAGCGAGCACCGGAGCCAAGACGGCAGAGGGCTTGGAGCGCATCGCGCGGGCCAGAACGGCGCACGGGCGGCGCTCTGCCGCCTACGTTGCTGATCGGCGGGCAGTGGCGGCCCAGAACCGCGAGATGCGGGCGACCATCAAGCAGGCGAAGGCTGACCTGCGAATGCTCTGGAAGCTTGCGCGGACAGGTCAGCTTTAGGGTTGAAGTTCTTGGCATCGGCATGCGTCTGCGTCGCCGATAGAAATATCTTGCTCGCGTCCTGATGCACCCAGCCAAATCTTAGGCACCCCGAATACAGCGCCCCGCTATCGTGGAAGCTTCGCAGTGATCTTTTAACCGTTGAAAGTAGACGTGGGGAGCCCAGCTGTCACGAAGCCCTTCCCCAACTCAGTGACATCGGCCGGCAAGCAGCGCACTGTCCGCGGTAGAATGGGAGGCCACCATGAGCTCCAAAACCCGAGTCCGTGATCCTCTTTCTGAGGACGCCAAGGGAACACTCATCGCGAGCGGAGTGATCTTGGCCATCTTAGGATGCTTGCTATCCGGCCTAATCTGATGGTTTTGGGTCACAGTGGCAGGCCCGATAAACTATAACAATAATCTTTAATTTTGGCAGGGAGCGGAGGCGTCATGGCTGAAATCGAGAGTGTCACTATCCGCAAGGTGATGTGGCGGCTGATGCCGTTCCTCTTCGTCTGCTACTTCGTCGCATATCTCGACCGAGTGAATGTCGGCTTCGCAAAGTTGCAGATGAACTCGGCACTCGGCTTGTCCGAGGCCGCCTACGGCTTCGGTGCTGGGTTGTTCTTCCTTTCCTACTTTCTTCTTGAAGTGCCCTCCAACCTTGCTCTGGATCGCTTTGGCGCGCGACTTTGGATAGCCCGCATCATGGTCAGTTGGGGTGTGATCTCCGGTCTCTTCGCCTTCATACGTCCGATCTCTTCGATGACCGGCATTTCGACGGAATGGACCTTCTTCAGCCTCCGTTTCTTGCTCGGTATCGCGGAAGCAGGCTTCTTTCCCGGCATCATCTTCTACCTGACGCTGTGGTTCCCCTCGGTTTATCGCGCCCGGGTCGTCGCCCTGTTCATGCTGGCGATCCCCTTCTCGTCGATCGTCGGTGCGCCAGTCTCTGGGGCGCTCCTGAACCTAACCGGTGCCGGTCTCGACGGCTGGCAGTGGCTCTTCATTCTTGAAGCAGTGCCGTCGATCCTCATGGCTCTCGGCGTCATCTTCTATCTCACTGACCGTCCAGCCATGGCGACGTGGCTCACGCATGACGAAAAATCCTGGCTTGAGGCTCGTCTCGCGACGGAGCACGAACAGAAGGCGCATGCCGGGCACGTCAGCATCACCAAGGCTATGTCTGACCCGCGCGTGCTCGCCTGTTCGTTCGTCTACTTCTGCCTGAACGCCGCAAGCTACGGTGTAGCGTTCTTCCTGCCTACGATCGTGAAGGGGTTCGGTGTCAGCAACTTCCAGACTGGACTTCTATCCGCGCTGCCGTTCGTGTTTGGCGCTGTCGGCATGGTCCTGCTGGGCCGAAGCTCTGATCGCACTCTGAAGCGCCGAGAGCACGTCTTCTTCGCCATGATCCTTGCTGCCGTCGGCGTAGCCGGAGCGGCACTGGTCTCTGAGCCGGTCTTGGTGCTCGGTCTGCTTTGCTTGAGCCAGATTGGAGTCTCAGCCACGCCGCCGCTCTTATGGCCTATCCCGAGTGCCTTTCTGACGGGGACCTCTGCCGCGGCGGGGATCGCTGCGATCAACGCGATCGGGAATTTGTCTGGGTTCGCAGGACCCTACGTCATGGGCTACCTCAAGGACGCTACGGGCAACTTCTCGGCCGGCCTGCTCGTCTTGGCCGGAACCACCCTGGTCGGGGGTGTTGTCGCGATGATGCTCAAGGTCAACCGGCGCCTAGAGGCCGCAGACGAGGCCGATATGGCTCCGGCCGAGTGAGGACACTCGCAGGCCGCCACGACGCGGGCGGCCCCGAACAGCTGGCCGTCACAAGGGAGACTCGGCGCTGACGAGGGTCGCACAGTGCGTGACTTTGGGGGCGCCCACCCGTCCTGCGGGGCAAACCGGCCATTGTGGCCGATACCGACGGCGCTCCTCCCGAAGCCTGCATCTTGTGTAGACATTCGTCCTAGCGACGGTACAAGTCGGGCACCGTGCCCAATACCGACGGGGCAAAGGCGACAGCCCTGTCGCTTTTCACTCCCGGCACGCTCTACCCGCTGGCAGAATGCTCAGTCTGCCACATAATCGCCCCGCGCCTTGCGCTTCTCGGCGTCGAAGCTCTCGCGGCGGCGTGCGATCTCTTGGGCCGAGAGATGGTGGAGACTTGCATAGTCGGCCTTCCAGGACGGATCGGCACTCCAGCGCTGGGCTGATTGTACGGTCGTACGAGGCGCCGTTGCGGATTGGAGGAGATCTAGGGCCAGACGAAGCGTCTCCAGCTGCGAGGCTTGGTCATGCGGCCGGCCAGCGGCGTTGCCGAGCGGGAAGTCGCTGAACAGGAAGCGCGGCACTCCGCAATGCTCGATGATGTCTTTGGCGCAGCCCATCAGCACCGTCGCGACCCCGACAGCTTCCAGCGCGCGAGCAGCGAGCGCGAGCGACTGGTGGCATACCGGGCAGTTCGCCACGAGGATTGCAGCTTCGGCTTGGTCGGCGCGGATGCGACTCACAATCTCCGGTGCGTCGATCTCGGTCGTAATGCGTTGGCTGCGGTTCGTCGGTAGGCCATGAAAGCGCAGTGCGACACCCCCAATACAGCCCTCCTCGTCCGCCTCCCTCAGAGCAGAGAGCGGGAAATAAGTACCAAGGTCATCGGCGCGCGTGTGGTCGCGATCATACGCGACGTGGGCGATGCACAGGTCCGGGCTTTGGTTCGTCGGAGCGGAGTACACGGTGAAGAACTTGGCAGCGCCATTGTAGGGCGCACCGGGTCCCTGATCGCCTTTGTCCGGCTGATAGGGCGCGGCTGTTGTGATGAGCGCGACGCGGGTCTTGTCGAGGGCTTCGCTAGTGGGGCGAAGGGCACGTCATCGAAGCGCGCCCAGCGATAGGGCGGATAGCCGAGAGCGCGGTAATACGCGCGCGTTCGCGCCATGTATGGGATCGGCTCGTCGATTTCGGCTGCTGTGTCCATCCTCGCTCCTCAGCTGCCGCCGAGGTCCTGAGCTTCGGGGAAGAATAAGTCGCTCAGGTTTGCTGGCCGACGCTTCAGCAGACCTGTGTCGGCCATAAAGTTCGCGACTTTGGTGTACCCGCGCGGCTGCAGCGTGAAATCGTTGCCGGAGGTTTTCAGGGCCGCGAACACGTTCTCCACGCTGTCCTTGTCGCCCGAGTTCTGCAGGTAAAGCTCGACCGCTTGGCGGGGCTCCTTGTTGATGAAGTCTGTCGCCTCCTGGAAGGCGGCGAGGCACGCTTTCCAGGTGATCGGGTTCGCCTCACGGAAGCTAGCGTTGCCGTAGATCGAGTTCGGGGTCACGGAGGGCAGGCCCATAATCTTGAAGCTGCTCGTCACCTCGTGAACGCCGGGATCGGCAAGCTCTCGCTCCTGAAACGGGCTCGTCGACCAGTGACAGTTGATCTCCGTCCGCCCGAGCATCGCGGCCATGCTGTCGGTATGGGCGCGGCTCAAAGTGAGAGCGTCGAAACGGGCCCATTCGGAGGGGCCAAAGGCGGAGGCTGCCGCCATCTGTAACCAGATCGCCTGCGGAGCCGTCTTGGCCGCGGGAAGCGCGATCCGGTCTGTGGGCTTGAGGTCCTCGATCCGTTGCAGGTCCGGCCGCACGGTGAGCAGCTTCTGGTCCGTCGCATTCATGGCAAAGCACGACTTGATAGCCCCGCGCGAGCGGTCCCAGAGCAGCATGGCTCCTGGTGCGCCACCGCTTGCGAAGTGAAGCTTGCCAGATAGGAGTGCGTCAGTAACCGGGCCCGTCCCGGCAAGGCGCAAGAACCGCGCCTTGAGGTTCGGCAAGCCGAGCTGGGCAGCATGCTTCTCAATCAATTTCAGCCGCTCCATCACGTCCTGCTGAAGGTACAGAAGGCCGAACTGCTTCGCGATCAGCACCTCGGCGGTCTCGGCATGTGCCCGGCGGACCGTTGGGGCTGCGAGCGCGAGCGTGCTGGCCAGAAGTACGCGACGGGTCGGGGTCATGGTGGCTCCTTGCCTCTCGCCTGCCCCAACGACGGATTAGAGCGGTGGCTGGCATTACCTGGACAGCAAACTGGACTGGGACAGGTGGAGCTCCGTCGGGCTCAGCTCGCCGTCCATTCATCGAAAACGCGGTTTTGCACGCGCGCTTACGCGCGGCCTGTCCATTTTAATTCCCGGCCAAGGCTCCCGCTTCTGGGAAGTACACCTCTTTCCAATCACCCGGCTCGCTTTTGTTGCGCCCGATATCATGCATGAACTTTGCAAATCGCATGACCCCGTGCGGGGCCGTTGTGTAGGCGATCTTCGGGTCTTCGAGGATCGCCACGATCTCGGTGACGTCCATCTTGTCCCCTGTCATCCGCTTGTAGGTTGCGGCCGCCCCAGGCCTGTCGCCGTTGATGTACGCCATCGCCTGTTGGATGGCGCGGTAGAACGCCGCGTAAGTCTTCGGGTTCTCGTCGTGGAAGCGGGCGGTGGTCCAGAGCGTGATGAACGTCGCTGGCCCACCCAGCACGTCGTAGCTGGTGAACAGCACGCGCACGCCGGGGATCTTGCGCTCTTCCTGTTGAAACGGGGGCGCAGAGATATGGGCGACGATGCCCATGGAGCCGCCTTTTAGCGCAAGCACAGAGTCAGGATGCGAAAGAGAGACGGCCGAGGTGTCAAGCTTGTCGAACTGGCTTGATCCGTATCGCTGTGCCGCCGCCATCTCCAGCACCAAGGCTTGGTTCGAGACCTTGATCGACGTCACCGCGATCTTGTCCTGCGGGGTGAAATCATCAAGGGATTTGATGCTCGGCTTGTTCACCAGGAAGTCAAACGGCATCTCGCTTAAGGCCGAGACCCCTTTGACCGCGTTGCGAGCGTCCTTGGTGCGCGACCAGAGCGTGAGCAGGGCAGGCAGACCGCCGGCCGAGAAGTCGACGGATCCGGATAGGAGGGCGTCGTTTACGGAGGAGGGCCCGCCCACCTTCGCCCACGTGACTGTAACAGCCGGCAGCCCAGCCGCCTCTACTGCTTTCTCGACGAGTTTCTGATCCTCCATGATCATCAGCGGCAGATAGCCGAGCCCGAACTGTTGGGCGACGCGGATCGTGCTGGTCTCCGCCGTGGCCGTCGCTGCCCAAAGTGCGAGGACGGCAGCCAAAGCTGCGGCCCACCGGTTCGGTATCGCTGCCATCCGCTTCCCTTTTGATCAGCTTTCCGCTTCGCTCGTCTGACCTGACCGGTTTTTGGACCGAGCCGAGTGGGAGGCTACTGCATGGTAGCGGCCATGGGTAGCCGGAAGGCCAGATCTGTGAAGCTGACAGGCGCGGGTGGCCGATAGCCAAGCGACGAATGCGGTCGGACGCGGTTGTAGGTGGATTGCCATAGACTGATCACGATCTGCGCCTCCTTCAGCGAGTAGAAGATCTCTTGGCGTAAGCACTCGTCGCGCAGCTTGCCGTTGAAGCTCTCACAGTACCCGTTCTCCCACGGCGAGCCGGGTGCGATGTACTGGATCTGCGAGCCAGCTTTGGCGACCCACTTGCGCAGCGCCTTCGCGATCATCTCAGGGCCGTTGTCGCAGCGGATGTGCTCCGGGATGCCGTGCAGGCACATGGCGTCGGCCAGCGCCTCGATCACGCCGACGCTGTTGAGAGGCCGCCGTACTCCTTGTGCCAGCGGTAATAGCTCTGCTCGGAGATCTCCGCCTCCTTGCAGGCCAGCGCCAAGTTCTTGCCCTGGGCTGTCTGCACCTCGATCTGGCGCAGCTTCATCACCACCTGCGCCGCGCTCGTCTTCTGACCTCGCCGCATGGCCGACTCCTCTGGTCCTGACTGATCCTCTCAATCAGCCCGGTCCAAAGCCAGCCGGTCAGGTCAATGCGCACGCCGCGCTACACGACCCAGGTCAGCGAGCTGCCAATCGCTTACACGTAGACCCTGATCATCCTGGCGCGCCGGAGCGGGAGACCCCGATCCCTCTCCAGAGAGCGAGCCCGTCTTGATCCAACACCCTTAGGGCCCGGTCTAGCATTGTGTCCGTGAGCGTGCTCCAAGCCGCCGGTTGCCAGAATGCGCCGCCGCTCGTTCTCGCACCGCTCTCGTTACCGCATTCGCTGTCGCCGCGTTCAGCGCTAAGAGACAGTAGACATCCGCTGCCTCGTAGAGGAGACTTTGAAGGCAAAGCAGTCCTCGTAGAGGCGCTAATGGCAAGCAGGTTTGCAAGGCTGCTTCTCTCAGCGGCAATCAGCATAGCGGCGCTATCGGCACAATCTCAGCCTGCGCCCGTGAACAACTGGACGGAGTTCCACAGCGCAGTGGCCGCGTGCTGGACGGTACCGCCGGGAACTGAGGGCTCTTTGATCGCCTACCGATTCGGCCTCGACAAGACCGGTGCAATCCGTGGCAAGCCACTCACCACCGCACGCCGCCTAGTTGGCGACCATGACGCGCAGCAGCGCTATGAGGAGGCGGCATCGGCGGCATTGTCGCGATGCTTTCCCCTTAAGGTGACACCAGCGTTCGGCGCGATCCTCGGCGAGAGCCCGATCTACCTACGCTTCGTCAACACGCCGTCCACTGCCGCTTATCAAATCAATAACAACGTGACGATTTTCGCGCCGGCTTAGGTAATCGTGCCGCACCTGCCGCGACGATGCGCGCTACCCTTGGGGCTATAAGGGCAGAAACCGTAGGGAGGCGACCGTGAACCCCATTGTACTGGCCATGATGGCCGGGCTGCTCGCTGCCTGGATCGGGATCGGCGTCCTCGTGATCGCTTACGGCACGCCCCTCGGCTTAGCGTTCTACGTCCTGGCCGTCGTACTGACGAACGCCCGCGTCTGGCGGCTGCACTGACCCATCCTCCGCCTCCCGAAAGAGGCCTCCGTTATAATCCCGCAACTAGATTGCTTCTTTGGGTCGGGTGCACCGCACGATAGACAGGAATATTTGGAAGCTGTACTCCTAAACGTGGCTGGACCCGAATCACTCTGGTCCTACCCTCTTGCTAACCGAGGGACTGCTATGCGTGATCGCGTGAATAAAGTTATATGCATCAATCAGTGTTTGCGTCTGGAGTTGCCGTCAGGAGCATCACTGCCAGCCGTCAATATAGACGCGCATACAGCGGCTGACCGAGCGTTCTTATTTGCGATAGCAATTGCTTTTTTCACTGAAATAGCATTCCCTTTGCTATGCATGTCATATCTTTGATCGCCTGAAGCTACTTTAGGCGCTTCTCAGCATGTGCAGCTAACTTCCTATCCGCGGCCCCGGCTCTTTGCGGCCGCGGAGCATGCCATCTGGATACCTAGGCTCGACACCCGCGCCTTGGCGGCTATCCTGCCGAGATGCGCTTAACCCTCACACGGAAAATTCGCGCTGGGTATGTGGATACGTAATTTCGTACTGATGTTCAGGGTCTTCGGTGGCGGATATATTTGCCTCAGTCAGCTCCGGAGAGCGACATGATAGACCAAGATGCATTTGCTCGTGAGATCGCGGCGCTCTTGATTGCCGATCTGAAGACATCAGGTGCGCGCACCCGACCCGAGTTAGAAGAAGCCTACCGTACCTCGCTTAGGAGCCTGCTGGGCGACGCCGAGGTGCCGAAGCAGATTACCGTCCTGATGCCCACCGGACTTGATCGCTGGCCGGAGGTCATCGTGAAGAGGCGAAAACTGCCGGACGAGTAGCAGTGTGCCGACGGCCCGGCTGAGTTCAATTCCGTCATCATCACGCCTGCCCGCCGTTGGCCGCCATCGCGTAGGCGCAGAGATGCTTGCTGGATTAGAAAACAGGCGTAAGCTGCCGGCTGTAGCTCAAAGAGGACCTAGCGATGCTGAGGTCATTTGAAGAACGCGAGCGTGCAGCCGAGCTTATCTATATACATGGCGAAGAGATGAGGTTTACGAACCACATTGCCGGCATCCGAGCGGTCGCTGACTTAGCCGTACGTATGCTGGGTCTGGATGGAATGACGTCAAAAGCCTATGCGCAAGCATTGATCGCCGCAAGGATTGAGGGATCGAAGCCCGCTGCGCTGCTGGAGCGCGTTCAGGCCGATCTGGCTGCCAACGGTGTGGAGGTGTCGCTCGCGGAGCTGGAGGCTGAGATGGCCCGGACGTCGGCACAAAGCAGCGCCGTGGATGGGCGAATGAGTCGTTCTGCGCCTGCACATAGTTCGCCGCCACCGTAGAGGAGCAGCGACTTACTCCGCATTCACCATCTGCCTCCGGTGGTGACCCTGTGATCTCAATCACCAGCCGTTCCGGGCTGCAGGCTCAGCGATCGTGAGCATGTCACCGCCTTGCCGCCAGTCCTCCGCGGACCGACCCGTAATCTTGGCGACGTAGGCTCTGGTCTCCTGCGGCAGCAAAGAGCGCCCCGCGAGCCAGTTCCTCACCCGCTGCGGACCCGCGTTGTAGGCCGCCGCTGCCAAGCCGAGGCTGCCGAAGGCCGCACGCTGCTCGCGCAGAAACTCGGCTGCTTTGGGGATCGCTTCGAATGGGTCAAACGGATCAACCAAGCCTCGCTCGGCTGCCGTCGCGGGCATGAACTGCGCAACGCCTTGAGCCCCGGCCCGACTGACGGCGCGGTGATTGAGCCCGCTCTCCTGCTGCAGGAGCCGCAGGAAGAAGTCGACTGGCAAGCCATTGGAATTGGCTGTGTGCTCGATGAACTGCCGCAGGCGCTGTTTGTCACCGTAGAAGGCGTTCAGCCAAGTGTCTTCAAGCGTGCCAATGAACTGCGGGAGCGCAGCCTCTCCGTTTGCAGCCTTTAGGCTGGCCCGCACGAAACCGGCTGTGACGCCCTCAGCCGACATGATGGCGACGAAGCTGGCTGGTCGCGGTGGCGGTACCGGAATGGCGGCGACTGGCGCGATCTCTGCGCGGTCAGGTTGCAGAGGGAGAACCATCAGCCCGGCTCCCAGGAGCACCGAACCCGCGAGGACGACGCTTCTGGTGCACTTCCAGGCTATTAACTGCGCACGCCTGCGGATGGCGCTGCGATGGGTGCGCGCCCAGAACTCATGCTGATCAATGGGGGTGAGAGCCTGCATCCTTTTCCTGATGGGCGCTGTTTCAGCTATTGTCGGGGTACTCGTCCTGAAAACAGACAGATTTAGGAGCTAGTCTACCACGCAGGAGCCTTAATCAGCTAACTGTGCCGGGCCGCGGCTCTGACCTGTTGATTGCGGTGACGCGGTAGAGGCCGCCTGAGCCGGTGCAGGCGGGATGGACGAGGTGAGCTAACCATGACGCGACCCAGGACGGGAGACAGGATGCTCGCCGCCGCGCGGGTGCGAGCGGAGGAGCGAGACACTCCGTCGACCTTTGCGGACCGGCAGGAGGCATTCGCGCGAGCGCCGGTCGAGGTACCCACCCGCGCTGCCGGCGGCGAGCTGATGCCTGCGGAGGACTTTGCGACTGGCACCTTGCCCGCAATCCTGGACACATTGGCCAACCCCGACTTCGTCGCGGCTGATGCCAGCCGGGACCGGCTCGACCTCGCCAAGAACGCCGGGGCGCTGGAGCTGGCACTCGACACCGCGGACACGATCCAGGCCGCTGACGGCCTCGAACGGATGCTGGCTCATCAACTCGCGGCAACACATGTCGCGACGATGAAGACGGCAGCCCTCATGGGGCAGCAGCTCGACATCGCGGACCGGACCCTAGGAGCAACCAATCAGGCCGCGAACGTCGAAGCTGTGCGGCTGGCTGGCGCCATGGCTCGGCTGAACGGATCCTTTCAAGCCGGCCTACAGACCCTGCAGAAGGTCCGGTCCGGCGGACGACAGGTCGTCGTGGTTCAGCACAACGTGGTGCAGTCCGGTGGCCAAGCTGTCATCGGCGGGCAGACGGGGGTCTCCCGCAAGACCCGGAAGGGTGAGTAGCGGGGATTAGATGGAAACCGACGACCTACCCCATGCACACGGCTGGCGGGACGCGTTGGCGAAGGCGTGGGCTTCCCCGCGCTGCGGCGCCTGCACCCGCGGTGGCTTGGCGTGCAGGTCCCCAGCCATGCCGAACGGGCGATGTCGTATGCATGGCGGCGGGAGCACCGGAGCGCGGACAGCAGAGGGCCTGCGGCGGGTCCGGACGGCGACCTTGATCCACGGCCGGCGCTCCGCCGCCTACGTTGCCGAGTGGCGGGCGCTGGCGGCTCAGAATCGGGAGATGCGGGCGGCGACCAAGCGGACGAAGGCGGATCTGCGGCTGCTCCGGAAGATCGCCCGGATAGCCAGGCTCTAGCTCAGCCCTTCCCGATATGACCTGACACCACCGGCGCAGTCGGCGTAAGCTTCCCAGACGCACGTCACCCGGGTCGAGACATGAGCGCTGCCTTCCATCGAGCAGAATCCTTCTGCGCTCGGTTCGGCCTGCAGGCGCCGATCCTATTAGCCCCGATGGCGGGCGCCTGTCCCCCAGCTCTGTCAATCGCTGTGGCGAAGGCCGGCGGGCTCGGTGCCTGCGGTGCTCTCCTGATGCGGCCAGACGAGATCCTGGCGTGGGCGGCAGCGGTTCGTGCCGGCGCGAACGGCGCTTTCCAGATCAACACGTGGATCCCTGATCCTGCGCCAGCCCGCAATCCAGCGCATGAAGCGCAGGTGCGAGAGTTCCTGGGGCGCTGGGGGCCTGAGGTCCCGCCCGAGGCTGCGAATGCCGTACCGCCTGCCTTCGACGCGCAGTGTCAGGCGTTCTTAGAGGCGGGACCGCCCATCGTCTCCTCGATCATGGGGCTCTATCCAGCACCGTTCGTCGCCAAGTTGAAAGAGCGCGGCATCGCGTGGTTTGCGACGGTGACGACGGTTGCCGAAGCGCGGGCGGCCGAACGTGCGGGGGCGGACGTAGTCGTCGCGCAGGGTTCAGAGGCAGGCGGCCATCGCGGTAGCTTCGACGCGGGTGAGGCCGAGCGTCAGCAGGTCGGATTGTTCGCGCTGCTGCCCGCAGTCGCGGATGCCGTCTCGATCCCGGTGATCGCTGCGGGCGGCATCGCCGACGCACGCGGCGTCGCAGCAGCCCTGATCCTGGGCGCGAGCGCGGTGCAGATCGGCACCGGTTTTCTGCGCTGCCCGGAGGCTGGCATCCATCCAGCTTGGGCCGACGCTCTGGCGCTTGCCGCTCCGGAGGATACCTCTGTCACCCGCGCCTTCAGCGGCCGGGCGGGGCGGAGCCTCGCGAACGGCTATGTGAGAGCTGCTGCCGCGGCGGATGCACCAGCGCCCGCGCCTTATCCGGTCCAGCGAGCCCTAACGGCCGCGATGCGTGCTGCGGCTCAGAAGACGGACGACGTGCAGCGCATGCAAGCTTGGGCAGGCCAGTCAGCTCGTCTCGCCTCTGCTGAGCCAGCCGAGCAAGTCGTTCGGCGCTGCTGGGAGGGCGCAAAGGCGCTGCTGTCATGAGCGGATCGCGAAACCATGGCGGCGCCAGCAAAGTATGGCGTGTCGGCTGGACAGGGTGGTCAAGCCAATGCTGAGAGGTTGGAGCGGGCGGCCAGGATGCGCTCGTAGGTGTCGGTCTGACGTACAGGTACGCGCTACTGGGCAGCAGGCCGTGCCAAGTGTCGAAAACAGCCGGCGAATGCCGAACGCGGGAACCCGCTTTTCATCGACGCATGGGCACCATGAGGCGGATCACCCAAACACCCCAGCGCTTCGCTTGTGCGAAGCAGTTTCCCATGCGCTTCCCAATCGCGCTTCCTGGGAAGCACAGATGAGGTTGTAGTCCACTAAGTGCTTGATGTGATTGGCGCGCCCGAAAGGATTCGAACCTCTGACCCCCAGATTCGTAGTCTGGTGCTCTATCCAGCTGAGCTACGGGCGCCTGACACGGCGGCGAGGTCTTGGCCCGCCGGTGTGAAGGGGCTTCTAGAGGCTCGAATCCGGCTTGGCAAGAGACTTCGGACAACGACCGCCTCGGCCCCTGCGTCGCGCCATGCCGTCGAACGATCACGGAGCCGGGGCGCTTCCCCGCACCCGCTCTTCCGCGGCCCGGATCGCCTCGGGCGTACCGACATGCAGCCACTGGCCGTCGAGCCGCATCCCGAACAGCCGCCCCGCCGCGATCGCCCGGTCGAACAGGAGATTGAGCGAGAACGCGCCCTCCGGCGTGTCGGCGAACAGGCTCGGGCGCAGGACCGCCACCCCCGCGTAGATGAACGGCGCCACCGTACGCTCCCCGCGCCGCGCCAGGCGGCCGTCCGGATCCATCACGAAATCCCCGGCCCCCTCGTAGCCGAGGCTGGTGGCGGTGGAGGCCACCAGCAGGAGGCCGTCCATGCATGCCCCGTCCCAGCGGTCGATCAGGCGGCGCAGGTTGGAGGCCGGCCCCTCGAGCCAGAACGAATCCGAGTTCAGCACGACGAACGGCGCTTCGCCCAGGAGCGGCAGAGCCTTGCGGATGCCGCCGCCCGTCTCCAGCAGCGCCGCGCGCTCGTCCGACACGATCGTGGCCGGCCCCTCGGACCGGTGGGCGAGATGCCCCTCGATCAGGTCGGCGAGGTAGTGGACGTTGACGACCGCGGTCCCGATCCCCGCCTCCGCGACCCGGTCGAGGGCGTGGTCGAGCAGCGCCTTGCCGGCGACCTCCACCAGGGGTTTCGGCACCGTGGCGGTCACCGGCCGCATGCGTTTGCCGAGCCCCGCGGCCAGGACGAAGGCGCGGCTGACGGCGGGACTGGGCTCGCTCATGCGGTGACGGATCCGGTGGTCAGGGTTCGGGAGCGGGCGCGATGAGGCCCGGCAGGTGGTCCGCGTGCCAGGCCCGCAGCCCGGCCAGCGCCGGGTGGGCGAGGTTGCGGGCGAGATAGCCCTCGATCCGCGGCAGATGGGCGAGGTAGCCGGGCTTGCCGTCGCGCCGGTCGAGGCGCGCGAAGATGCCCAGGATCTTGGTGGCGCGCTGCGCCGCCAGCAGCGCGTAGGCGGTGGCGAAGGCGCCGACATCGAAGGCCGGATCCCGGCCCCGGCGCTCGCGGGCGTAGAGGCCGAGCAGCCGCAGCTCGAACTCGGCGCTGGTATCGACCCGGGCATCCTGCAGCAGCGAGGCGACGTCGTAGGCCGGGTGGCCCATCACGGCGTCCTGGAAGTCGATCAGCCCGACCCGCTCCAGCCCGTCGCGCTCCGGCAGCCAGATCAGGTTGGGGGAATGGTAGTCGCGCAGCGTCCAGGTCGGCCGGTCCGGGATCGCGGCCTGGAGCGCCTCCCGCCACAGGTCGACGAACGCCGCCCGCGCCGCCGCCGACAGGCTGACGTTCCGGATCGCCGGGGCGTACCAGTCGGGCATCAGCTCCGTCTCGAAGAGGAGCGCCTCCATGTCGTAGGGCGGCAGCACGTGCTCGATCCCGTCCGCCACCGGCAGGACCGCGGGGAGCGGGTTGGCGTGGAGCTTGGCGAGCAGCCGCACGGCCTCGGCGTAGCGCTCGGGCCGCGGGGCGCCGCCCTCGATCACCGGCTCGCTGCCGAGATCCTCCAGGATCAGCAGGCCCTCGGCGAGGTCCTCGCCGTAGATCCTGGGCGCCGAGAAGCCGAGCGCCCGCAGGCCCCGGTCGAGGGCCACGAAGGCGTGGACGCTCTCGGCCAGATGGACGATCGCGCTGTAGGGCTTGCCGTCCCGCACCGGCGGCCCGTCGGGGCGCGGCGGGGCGATCATCAGCACGGCGCTGGTCCCGTCGGGCTTGGTCAGGCGCTCGTAGGCCCGGGACGAGGCGTCGCCCTGCATCAGAACGCGCTCGGCAATGTCCCAGCCGCTGCGGTCGAGGAGCCGGCGCACCGCCCGCGCCCGGTCGAGGCGGGCGCGCATGCCGCCGGTGCCGTCGATCCGGGCCAGCCGCGCCTCGGGGCCGAACTCGGCGCGCAGGGACAGGTCCACGGTGAGGACCGGGCCGTCGCGGGGCGGCATCCGGTCGGGCCACTCCACCAGGGTGATGGCCTCCTCGGCCATCTCGTCGAAGCCGAGTTCCACCAGCTCGTCGGAGTCGCGCAGCCGGTAGAGATCGGCATGGATGATCGGCCGGCCGTCGCGGGCCGCATAGGGCTGGATCAGCGTGAAGGTCGGGCTCGGCACCTCCAGGCGCGGGTCGCCGGCGAGTTCGCGGATGACCGCGCGGGCGAGGGTCGTCTTGCCGCCCCCCAATCCCCCGGAGAGCGCCACCACGTCCCCCGGCATCAGGAATTCCGACAGGAACAGGCCGAGATCCTCGGTGGCCGTCTCCTCCGGCAGCACGAATTCCCAGGGGGCCGGGCGCGCGGATTCACCCGCCGCTCCGTCGGCCCTCTGCCCGTCTCGATCGTCTCCGCCCAATGCCCGCCTCCGAGACCCGAAGACGCATGGTCCGAAAACACGCACCGGATGCAAGTGTTTCCGCCCGGAACCGCACGCTTACCGCTCGCCCGGTGCATCGAAACCACGCTCCCGGGCGCGAAGACCGTCGACGCGGAGGCTCGGCGCCGCTCAGGGCGACGCGACGCGGGCGCGCGCCGGTGCCCGGCCCGTTCGCCGGCCGCGGTCCGCGGTATCGGCCGGGGAGCAGCGCCAGCGCCCGGCATCCCAGGCGGCGACCGTCGCGAGGGCGTCCGGCTGGGGCATCGGGCGGCCGAAATGGTAGCCCTGGCCGAGGGCGCAGCCCATCGCGGCCAGCGCCTCCGCCTCGGCGAAGCCCTCGATGCCCTCCGCGACCGCCGCCACCCCGATCTCCTCGGCGAGCCGCAGGATGGTCTGGACGATCCGGCGGTCGCGCGGCTCCGCCAGCATCGCCCGGACGAAGGCCCGGTCGACCTTCAGCGTCGTGATCGGCAGGGTGCTGAGGTGGCTGAGGGAGGAATAGCCGGTGCCGAAATCGTCCACGGCGATGCCGAGGCCGGCGGCGCGGCAGCGCGCGAGGGCGGCGGCGGCGGCGGCCGGGTCCTGCATCAGCGTGCTCTCGGTGATCTCGATCTTCAGGGCGCCGGGGGCGAGGCCGGTCCGGCGCAGCATCGCGTCGATCAGGGCCGGGATGTCCGACCGGGCGAGATCCTGGGCCGAGACGTTGAAGCTCACGAACAGGGACGGCTCGACGGCGGCGGGCGCGTGCCGGGCGGCCTGGAGGATCCCGGGCACGATCCGGCCGATCTCGCCGATCACCCAGGCGGTGATCCCGACGATCAGGCCGTTCGCCTCGGCGGCCGGAATGAAGGCCGCGGGCGGCACGAGGCCGCGCTCGGGATCCTGCCACCGGATCAGCGCCTCGAACCCGGCGAGACGTCCCGTGGCGAGCCGCACGATCGGCTGCAGGAACAGCACGAACTCGTCCCGCGCCAGAGCCCGCCGCAGGGCGCGCTCCTGCGCGAGCGCGGCGACCGCCGCGTCGAAATCGGCCCGGGCGGCCGGCGACGGCGGCACGGGCCGGCTCCCCGCCTCGACCGGCCCGACGCGCGGCAGGGTCTCGCGGAGCCGGGCGATGAGCCCTTCGAGACAGAGGCGCAGGATCGGATCGGCGCCGGCGAGCTGCCGGCGGATCTGCTCCGCGCTGACCGGCACGAGCACGCAATCCTGCTCGGCCCGAACGCTGGCGGAGCGCGGGAGAGCATCGAGGATCGCCATCTCGCCGAACACTTCCCCGACGCCGCGCCGGGCGAGCACCATCTCGCCGCCGTCGCACCGCCGGACGATCGCGATGCGCCCGCTCAGGATCAGGTAGGCGCAGCGCCCGATCTCCCCTCCTCGAACAGGATGGCACCGGCCGGGAGGGTGACGGGGTCGGATAGGTCCTGCATTGGCCGGTGGTGCTGCGACTGCGATGGAAACGCCCGGCGCCACGGTGACACGGCGATCTTAAGGGCATCCGAAGGATCGCCGCGCGGACGCGGCCGCATGGCCTTCGTCAACAGCGTTTCGCGGGGGCGGGCGCCGGTCACGCGGGATCAGGCACGCGGAATCCCGTGGGCCTTGATGCGCGAAGCCAGCGTCGTCGGTCGCAGGCCGAGGCGCGCGGCCGCGCCCCCCGGTCCGGAGATGCGGCCGCCCGCCAGCGCCAGGGCCGCGACGATCTCGGCGCGGTCGCGGGCACGACGTTCGGCTTCGGTGGCAGGCCGCCCGTCGGGCGCGGCGGCCGGTGCGGCGGCCGCGGCGTGCCCGGCTCCTTCGCCGGCGGGCAGATCGAGGCGGAGCCGGCCCCGGGCGGACAGGATCACCGCCCGCTCGATCACGTTCTCCAGCTCGCGGACGTTTCCCGGCCAGGAATGGCGGCAGAGGCGGCGGACATCGCCCTCCGAGAGGCGCGGCTCCGGCATGGCGAGGCGGCGCGCGGCGGCCCCGAGCAGATGCTGGGCGATCGGCGGGATGTCCTCGGGCCGCTCGCGCAGGGGCCGCGCCAGGATCGGGAAGACGTTGAGGCGGAAAAAGAGGTCCTCCCGGAAGCGGCCGGCCCGGACCTCGGCGCGCAGATCCCGGTTGGTGGCCGCGACCACGCGCACGTCCACCGCCCGGGTGCGGGCCTCGCCGACCCGCTCGAACGAGCGCTCCTGCAGGACGCGCAGCAGCTTGCCCTGGAGGTCGAGGGGGATCTCCCCGACCTCGTCGAGGAACAGCGTGCCGCCGTCGGCGAGCTCGAACCGCCCGACCCGGTCGCGCAGCGCCCCGGTGAAGCTGCCCTTGGCGTGGCCGAAGAACTCGCTCTCGAACAGATCGCGGGGGATCGCCGCGCAGTTCACGCGGATCATCGGGCGGGCGCTGCGGCGGCTCGCCTCGTGGATCGCCTGGGCGATCAGTTCCTTGCCGGTTCCGGACTCGCCGGTGATCAGCACCGTGGCGTCGGTTCCGGCGACGCGGTCGATCTGGCGAAGCGTCGCCGCGATGGCCGGCGAGCGGCCGATGATGCCCTGGTGGTGGCGCTCGGCCCGGATTTCCTCCTTGAGATACGCGTTCTCGAGTTCGAGCCGCTCCCGCAGCGAATCGACCTCGGCGAGCGCGCTCGTCAGACGGGATTCGGCCTCGCGGCGCTGGCTGATGTCGCGGAACACGATGACGGCGCCGAGCAGGCGCCCCCGGTCACGGATCGGCGTCGAGGTGTACTCGACCGGGAAGGACGTCCCGTCGGCACGCCAGAACACCTCGTGATCGACCTGATGCACGGCGCCGTCGCGGAAGGCCGCGTAGATCGGGCAGTCGCGATGGGGATAGTGGCTGCCGTCCGGGCGGGTGTGGTGCACGGCGGCGTGCATGTCCCGACCGACGAGGTCGACGGCCTCGCAGCCGAGCATGCGCGCGCGGCGGCCGGGTTGACGAAGGTGGTGACGCCCTCCGCGTTGACCCCGTAGATCCCCTCCCCGGCCGCGCGCAGGATCAGCTGGTTGCTGCGCTCGATGTCGCGGAAGATCCGCTCCATGCGCTGCCATTCGGAGAGTCCCGCGCGCATGTGGGCCTCGGCCTCGCCGTCGACCTGTCTGCGGTGGAGGGCGTCCGGGTTCGCGAGGGTCACGAGGAGGCGGGTCGGCGCCTCAGGGAGCGGGAAGGCCACGGTCTCGACCCGCAGGTCGCGACCGGCGGCGTCGCGGGGCGACAGGGTCCGCGTCCACCAATGCCCCTTCGCCAGGGTGGCCTGTGTGAAGACCGTCAGGGCCGCGAGCTGGCCCGGAAACAGCGCGCTCGCCCGCACGCCCCGCAGCGCCGGCCGCCCGTGGCCCAGCAGGCGCGCCGCGGCGGGGTTGGCGTCGGCGATCCGGTCCTCCTCGGGCGCCAGCACCAGCATCGGATCCGGGCTTGCCTCGAAAACCGGCCCGAACGTCCCGGCTCCGCCTGTCTCACGAAATTTCGTCATCGGATCACGATATCTCGTCGCCGACGAAATGTCGTGCGCGCGATCGGCCCGATCAACCTCTTGCCGGGACTGACGATTCTGACGTTCGCGGCGTCTGGCATACCGCTTGCCACCCGGTTCCTGTCCGCCCGTCGACCAGCGCCGCCCCGAAGGCACGCTGCCTCGATGCCCGGCGGATGTCTGCGTCCGGTCGCGACCGCATCCCCTCAACGGTCGCGATCCGGACGTGCACCCCGCATCGGGGTGGGTGAGGCCGCGGACCACGCGGCCTCACCCGACCCTCGCAGATTCTGAACCCGGGAACCGACGATGAAGCGCGAAGACCTCACCGAGAAGCTTCTCGACATCAAGCGCGAGAAGGGCTGGACCTGGAAACATATCCACGAGGCCATCGGCGGCCTGTCCCCGTTCCTGATCACCGCCGCCTGCATGGGCCAGATGAAGCTGCCCAAGGCTCAGGCGAAGCGCGCAGCGGCGCTGTTCGGGCTCACCGAGGCCGAGGAACGGATGCTCAACGAGCCGCCCTATCGCGGCTCGATCCCGTCGATGCCGCCCACCGACCCGCTGATCTACCGGTTCTACGAGTTGGTGATGGTCTACGGCACGACCTTCAAGGAGCTCATCCAGGAGGAGTTCGGCGACGGCATCATGTCGGCGATCGACTTCAACATGGACATGGCCCGCGAGGCCAACAACAAGGGCGACCGCGTGAAGCTCACCATGTCGGGCAAGTTCCTGCCCTACAAGTATTACGGCAACGACGACGACACGCCGGAATACGGGTTCAAGGAGGGCTGAGCGGTCCGAAGGAGCCTCCCCTCCCCCTCCGCGGGCTTGCGGATTCACCCATTCGGTTTGGCAACATCGATGCCCGGTGGAGCGCGGGCCCCCTCTCCCGCTCGGGAGAGGGGGCCTGTCGCGCTGTGCCGCCAGCGTCGATGTTCCCTGGGGATGGTCGATGTTCCCTGGGGATGTGTGAACACCGCAGCCTCTGCGGGGAGGGAGCGCGGTGGGGGCCAGGCTGCCTTACCCCGCCGCCGGCCGGCCCTCCGGCTCCAGGTAATCCTGCACCGGCTGCGCCGGGCCACCGCGCATCAGCACGTAGAGGAACGGGACCAGGAGCAGGGTCGCGGGCGTCGCGAAGGCGATGCCGCCCATCACGGCCCGGGCGAGGGCCGCGTTCTGCTCGCCGCCCTCGCCGGTGCCGAGCGCCATCGGGATCAGCCCGAGGAACATCGCCGAGGCGGTCATCAGCACCGGCCGCAGGCGGGTCTCGCCCGCGGTGATCGCCGCCTCCA
Source organism: Methylobacterium phyllosphaerae (assembly GCA_050632685.1). Classification (GTDB taxonomy): domain Bacteria; phylum Pseudomonadota; class Alphaproteobacteria; order Rhizobiales; family Beijerinckiaceae; genus Methylobacterium; species Methylobacterium phyllosphaerae_A. Next base: position 1,016,577 of record JBOEFT010000001.1, on the reverse strand, counting down.
GGGCGCTGCAGCCCGTCGCCTCCCGATGCTCCTTGGCGAAGGTGACGAGCAGGATCGAGTTCGCCGAGGCGATGCCCACCGACATGATCGCCCCGAAGATCGACGGGATCGAGAAGGTCGTGCCGGTCACGAACAGCGCGAAGGTGATGCCGCAGAAGGCCATCGGCAGGGCGGCGATCACCACGAACGGGTCTCCCCAGCTCTGGTAGTTCACCGCCATCAGCAGGTAGACGGCGATCAGCGCGATGCCGAGGCCGATCTCCAGGCGGAAGAAGGCCCCCGCATGTTCTCGATCTGCCCGCGCACCGCGATCTTGTCGGGCGCTTCCAGGTTCTTCTGCTCGTCCTGCACGATGGCGTCGATGTCCCGCGCCACCGCGCCGAGGTCCCGGTCCTGGACCGAGGCGAAGATGTCGAAGGTCGGCTGGATGTTGACGTGGCTGATCATGGTCTGCGTCGGCGTCCGGCGGATGTCGGCGAGGCTCGACAGCAGGGTCAGCACACCGGGGCCGGAGCCGGAGGTCGCGGCGGCGCGCACGAACATCGGCGTGTTGCGCAGGTCGGTGAGCGAGCTGTTGCGGTACTCGGGCGTCTGCACCCAGAGCTGGTAGGGGATGCCGGTCTTCGGATCGGGCCAGAAGTTCGGCGTCACTTGGTAGCTGCCGGACAGCGAGATGTTCATGTTCTGCGCCACCTGCTGCTCGGTGAGCCCGAGTTCCGAGGCGAGGCGCCGGTCGACGTCGACGTAGAATTGCGGCTCGTTGACGATCTGCTGCAGGTGGACGTCGACGAGGCCCTTGGTGTGCTTCAGCCGCTGCACGATGCGCTGGGCGACCTCCAGGTCCTTCTCCTTGTGCCGGCCGGAGACCTGCACGTCGATCGGCGTGAGGACGCCGAAATTCAGGATCTGGGTGATCATGTCGGCGGGCTGGAAGTAGACAGTCACGTCGGGGAAACGCTTCATCAGCACGTCGCGCAGGCGCTTCGTGTAGCCCGCCACCGGGCCGTGACCCTCCTTCAGGCTGATGAGCATCTGGCCGTCGTTGTAGGAGACGAAGGAGCCGTCCGAGAACGCGAAGTTGTAGTTGTTCGACGGCAGGCCGATGTTCTGGAGGATCTGGTCGACCTCGTCCGGTGGGATGACCTCGCGGACGGTGCCCTCGACTTCGGCGAAGACCTGCCGGGCGGTCTCGATGCGCATGCCGGTGCGGGTGCGCAGATGCATGGTCATCTGGCTCGCCTCGATCTGCGGGAAATAGTCCTGGCCGACGAAGACGAACAGCAATCCGGTCATGCCGAGCACGCCGCCGACGACGCCGAGCGTGACGATCCGGTGGCGCAGCACCGCGTGCAGCAGGCCGATATAGCCCCGGTGGAACCGCGAGAAACCGCGCTCGAAGGCACCGTGGATCCGGCCGGCGAGCCGCATGACCGGCGCCCCGACGAGGCCGACTGCGCGGGCGATCCGGCCCCGCCGCGGAGCCTCATGCTGGTCCCGCTCCTTGGCGTGCTTCTGCCGGTATTCCGGCGCCACGATCACGTCGATCATGAGCGGCACCAGGGTCCGCGACAGCAGGTAGGAGGTCAGCATCGCGAACACGACCGCGAGCGCCTGCGGGGTGAACAGGTACTTCGGCGTGTCGGTGAGCGCGAACACCGCCGTGAAGGCCGCGCAGATCGCGAGCGTCGAGATCAGCGCGGGCTTGGCGATGCCGGCGGCGCCGTGGACCACGCTCTCGCGGAACTCCTCGCCCTCCTCGAACAGCCGGTAGGTGTTCTCGATCGCCACCGTGGCGTCGTCCACGAGGATGCCGACCGCGAGGGCGAGGCCGCCCAGCGTCATCACGTTGATGGTCTCGCCGAGCGCCGCCAGCACGGCGAGCGACGTCATCACGCAGAGCGGGATCGAGATCAGGACGATGACCGTCGACCGCCAGGAGCCGAGGAACAGCAGGATGGCGAGTCCCGTCAGGGCCGCCGCCGTCAGCGCCTCGTGCAGCACCCCCTCGATGGCGTTCGAGACGAAGACCGACTGGTCGAACAGCGGCTTGATCGACAGGCCGTCGGGCGCCGCCGCGCGGATCGTCGGCATCGCCCCCTTGACGTTGTTGACGACGTTGAGCGTCGAGGCAGTGCCGTTCTTGATGATCTGCATCAGCACGGCTTGCTGGCCGTCGGCGCTGACCACGTTGACCTGCGGCGGGCCGCCGTCGCGGACATAGGCGACGTCGCGCACCAGCACCGGCTGGCCGGCCACCACCTTGATCGGCGCGAGGTTGAGGGTCTCGATCGAGGGCGGGGTGCCGTTGAGCTGGACCGGATATTGCTGCTCGCCGATCTTGGCGAGGCCGGACGGCACCGTCAGGTTCTGGGCCGTCATGGCGTTGGTGACGTCGAGCGGAGTGAGGCCGAGCGCCTGGAGGGCGTTGAGGTCGAGGTCGACCATGATCTGCCGGGGCGCGCCGCCGAAGGGCGACGGCAGGGTCGAGCCCGGGACCTGCGCCAGGGTCTGGCGGATCCGGTACTGGGCGTAGTCGTAGACCTCGTTGAGGCTCTGCTTGGCCGAGGTCAGGGCCAGCTGGATCACCGGCACCGAGGAGGCGGAGTAGCGCACGATCACCGGCGGCTGCGTGCCGGTGGGCATCACGGCGCGGATCGAGTTGGTCGAGGAGACCACCTGGGCGATGGCGAGATCGAGGCTCACCGAGGGGTCGAAGTAGATCCGCTGGACCGCCGTGCCCTGGAGCGTCGTCGACTCCATGCGGCGGATGTTGTTGACGTTGTTGGAGATTCCGTACTCGGCGTAGGTCGTGATGCGCTGTTCCATCTCCGGCGCGGACAGGCCGGTATAGGTCCAGACCACCACGACGACCGGGATGTCGACGACCGGCAGCACGTCCTTGGGCATCACGACGATCGCGCCGACGCCGCCGAGCATCATCAGCACCGCGAGCACGTAGGTCGTGATCCGGAACTTGAGCGCGTAGAGGACGAGGCCCATGCGGTCTCCGCCGGCCGGCCCCGGGCCGGCAACTCCGCGTTGTGTACCGGCTCACCGGCTAAACCCGGACTGTTTCGCTATCACGTCCGGTCAGGCAAGGGACGGGCCGCGTCGCCGCAGGGTTGCGGTGGCGGCCCCGTCATGCCCCGCCTCCCACACGCGCCCTCATCGAGTGGTGCCGGCGTCGGCGGATCTCGCGGGAGGGCTTCAGGGATCGTGGCGCCTCCTCGAGCGCTCCTTCGCGGCTTCCGCCGCGCTCCGTCACCTCAGGAAGAGGGCCGGGCTGGAGAGCGGTCTAAGCGCAGCGTCCCTGCGCCTGACGGATCAGCGCAGCAGGGCGGACTTGTCGACCAACAGCGCCGCCGCGATCTCGTCGAGCGCCTTGTGCTCGACCTCGCTGATGCCGCCGAAATCAGCGACGTCCGCGCCGATCAGGAAGACGTCCTGGCGCTGCTCGACCGGCCGCTCCGCGATGGCGCCCACCAGGCGCAGGTTCTCCAGACGCCCGGCCCGGGTCTTGGCCCGGGCGATCGCCTCGTAGAGTTCCTGCTCGACGCGCAGGGTGTCGTAGGATTTCTCAAGGATCGGGTTGGCGCGGATGCCGCTGATCGCCGACTCGATCTCCTCCTCGGCCACGTCGCCGTCGGCCACGATGACGTTGGCGGCGGACGAGACCGCCGCCTGCAGGAAGACCGCGTCGCCCGCGTACGACATGATCGTGCGGCCGAACCGAAGGATGGCGTCCTGGAAAATGCTCATGCCGACCTCCCGTCGGGCCTGAGATGGCGGATATTGTGGGCGCCGAGTCAAGATGCGGCCGAGCTTAAGCGCGGGATGCCGGCAGTCCAGGGCTCAGGTCGCGGGCTCGTGGCCGGGCCAATCCCGCCCGAGATGGGCCGCCACGCGCGCCGGATCGTCGCCGACCGCTGCCACGGCGGCCTCGACCTGCTCCACCGGGACCATGAACCGGCGCGCCCAGTAGGCCCGCTCCCAGGCATGGGCGATGTTGACGGCCCGGGGTTCGATCGGGTCCTGCACGTTGTCGTCGGTCATCGGCTCTCCAACATCGCGCGAGGGCCGGGCGGCCCTTACCGCGTGGGGAACGCCGGCCGGCCCCGATCGGGTCCGGGCTCGGAATGGGGCCGCGCATGTCTTGGCCGGCGTGTGGCTGGCATCCACCGACGCGTCCGTCACGCGGCGGACCCGTCCTTGCGAACGGCGGGAAGTCATCCAGGCAGCGCCTCGCTGGTCGAGGTCGCCGGACCAGGGCCGCTCGGCTGCGCGCGATGGCGGATGGGGCCGCCCGAGACACCCGCCTCGGACCGGGTCCCTCAGCAGCAGCGGAATCCGGACGTATTCCCGACCCCGAAGCGGGCGTTCTCCCGGTTGCGGAAGAACTCCACCTCGGTCATCGGCGCCTGGTCGGGGTGCGTGCGGCGGATATGCTCGGCATAGGCCGCATAGTCCCCCTGCCCCACCATCAGCCGGGCGCCGTCGCAGGCGCATTTGGACAGCGTCCGGAGGCGATCCCGCAGGTTCGATTGCTGCGGCATGGCGCGCCTACTCCGCCGCGACCATGCGCGGCTCGGTCTCCAGGGCGGTCCAGCGATCGGCGCGCCACGCCTTCAGGCAGGCGGCGATGCCGAAGCCCGCGATGGCGACGACGAGGCCGATGAACAGGGCCGCCAGGACCGCGTCGATCCGGTCGTTGAGGATGATCTGGCTCATCTGATCGACGTTCTTGGCCGGGGCGAGGACCTTGCCCTCCGCGGCGGCGGCCGCGTAGCGCTCGGCATGGGCCAGGAAGCCGATCTTCGGATCGGCCGAGAAGATCTTCTGCCAGCCGGCCGTGAGGGTGCAGATGCACAGCCACGCGGTCGGGATGATGGTCACGAACGCGTAGCGCTCGCGCTTCATCTTGAAGATCACCACCGTGCACAGCGTCAGCGCCACCGCGGCCAGCATCTGGTTCGAGATGCCGAAGAGCGGCCACAGGGTGTTGATGCCGCCGAGCGGGTCGGTCACGCCCTGATACAGGAAGTAGCCCCAGGCCCCCACCGAGATGGCGGTCGCCGCGATGCTCGGCCCCCACGACGTGGTGTTCTTGAACGACGGCACCGCGAGCGCGACGAGGTCCTGCACCATGAACCGGCAGGCGCGGGTGCCCGCATCCACGGCCGTCAGGATGAACAGCGCCTCGAACAGGATCGCGAAGTGGTACCAGAAGGCCATCATCGTCTTGCCGCCGATGGCCGAGGAGATGATGTGGGCCATGCCGACCGCGAGGGTCGGCGCGCCGCCGGCCCGCGAGATGATCGTGTGCTCGCCGACATCCGCGGCGGTCTGGGTGATCACCTCCGGGGTGGTCGCGAAACCGAGCTTGGTCACCGCGGCGGCGGCGGTCTCGGGGGTCGTGCCGACCAGCGCGGCCGGCGAGTTCATGGTGAAGTACACGCCCGGGTCGATCACGCAGGCCGAGACCAGCGCCATGATCGCCACGAAGGATTCCATCAGCATGCCGCCGTAGCCGATGAAGCGGGCATCGGCCTCGCTGGCGATCAGCTTCGGCGTGGTGCCCGACGAGATCAGCGCGTGGAAGCCCGAGACGGAGCCGCACGCGATGGTGATGAACAGGAACGGGAACAGGCTGCCGGCCCAGACCGGGCCGGTGCCGTCGACGAACTTGGTGACCGCCGGCATCTGCAGGTGCGGGGCGACGACCGCGATGCCCAGCGCGAGGCCGACGATGGTGCCGATCTTCAGGAAGGTCGACAGGTAGTCCCGCGGGGCCAGCAGCAGCCAGACCGGCAGGATCGAGGCGACGAAGCCGTAGCCGATCAGCATCCAGCAGAGCTGCGGGCCGGTGAAGGTGAAGGCCGGGCCCCAGACCGGGCTCGCCGCCACCGAGCCGCCGGCCATGATCGCCAGCATCAGGAGGACGAAGCCGAGGATCGAGACCTCGCCGATCTTGCCCGGGCGGATGTAGCGGGAATAGACGCCCATCAGCATGGCGATCGGGATCGTCGACATCACCGTGAAGGTGCCCCACGGGCTCTCGGCCAGCGCCTTGACGACGATCAGCGCCAGCACGGCGAGCAGGATCACCATGATCAGGAAGGTGCCGAACAGCGCGATGATGCCCGGCACGGTGCCGAGTTCGGCCCGGATCAGCTCGCCGAGGGACCGGCCGTCCCGGCGCATCGACACGAACAGGACCATGAAGTCCTGCACGGCGCCGGCGAGCACGACGCCGGCCAGGATCCAGAGCATGCCGGGCAGGTAGCCCATCTGGGCGGCGAGCACCGGGCCGACCAGCGGGCCTGCGCCCGCGATCGCCGCGAAGTGGTGGCCGAACAGGACGCCGCGGTTGGTGGGCACGTAATCGAGCCCGTCATTGTGGCGCACCGCCGGCGTCTGGCGCTTCGGGTCGAGGCGCATCACCTTCTCGGCGATGAATTTGGAATAGTAGCGGTAGGCGATCAGGTAGACGCAGACGGCCGCGACCACGATCCAGAGGGCGTTGACCGTCTCGCCGCGCTCGGTGGCCACGATCGCCAGCGCCGCGGCGCCGAGTGCCCCCACGAGGGCCCAGGGCCCGTGCCTGCCGATCGCCGTACCCATGATCCGCTCCCTCACCGACCGCCTCGCGCGCGGCGCCACGCGCGCGGGCTCCGGCTGGGACGTCGAGGTCCCGGGCTACACGGGCGGGTTATCCTATTGGTCCGCCGTTGACGCAAGCGATCCGAGCTGTGATGCAGCGTCGGCGGCGGCACGACGCCCAATCTGTCACATCGGGTCCCCGGCACGGCCCCGACCCGCTTCACGGCCCGGCTGCCGCGTTCCGTCGCCGCCCGCCGTCGGAGAAGGAAGGGTGCCGGCGCGGTCCGGGCCTGCGAGGAGCGCACGACAATGGCGAAGGTCGCATTCCTGGGTCTCGGCGTGATGGGCGGCCCGATGGCCGGCCACCTTGCCAAGAAGGGTGGCCACAACGTCACCGTCTACAACCGCACCACCCCGAAGGCGGAAGCCTGGGTGAAGACCTACGGCGGCGCCTCTGCCCCCACGCCCCGGCAGGCCGCCGAGGGCGCCAAGATCGTGTTCGCCTGCGTGGGCAACGACGACGACCTGCGCAGCGTCGTGCTGGGTGACGAGGGCGCGCTCGCCGGCATGAGGCCCGGCGCGATCTTCGTGGATCACACCACGGCCTCGGCCGAGGTCGCCCGGGAACTCGCCGCGGCGGCCGAGGCCAAGGGCGTCGGCTTCATCGACGCCCCGGTCTCCGGCGGCCAGGCCGGTGCCGAGAACGGCGTGCTCACCGTGATGTGCGGCGGCGACGCGGCGACCTACGCCAAGGTCGAGGGCGCGATCGGGTCGTTCGCCCGCGCCTGCCGCCTCATGGGTCCGGCGGGCTCCGGCCAGCTCACCAAGATGGTCAACCAGATCTGCATCGCCGGGCTGGTCCAGGGCTTGTCCGAGGGCGTCCACTTCGCCAAGCGCGCCGGCCTCGACGTCGAGGCGGTGCTCGACGTGATCTCCAAGGGGGCCGCCGGCTCCTGGCAGATGGAGAACCGCGGCAAGACCATGAACCAGGGCAAGTTCGACTTCGGCTTCGCGGTCGACTGGATGCGCAAGGACCTGGGCATCCTGCTGGACGAAGCCCGCCGCAACGGCGCCAAGCTCCCGGTCTCGGCCCTTGTCGACCAGTTCTACGCCGAGGTCCAGGCCATGGGCGGCAACCGCTGGGACACGTCGAGCCTCGTGGCGCGGCTGGAGCGCTGACACCGTCGGCCCTCTCCCGGGACCTGATGACAGCTTGAGACGCGACAGGCTCCCTCTCCTTCACGGGAGAGGGGACCCGCGCCGCTCGCGACAACGAGCGGGCCGGCTTCGCTCAGCGGGTCGAACGGTCTGATCGGAGCCGGTCTTCGACCTCCGCGGCCTCCGGATCGACCCAGCGCCAGTCCTCCCCCATCTGGTGGCGGAACCATGTGAACTGGCGCTTGGCGTAGGCCCGCGTATCCGCCTGACCGCGCGCGATCGCCGCCTCGAGGCCGAGGGTCCCATCGAGATGGGCGATCAGGCCCGGCACCCCGTGGGCGCGCATGACCGGCAGCATCGGGTCGAGCCGGCGCTCCCGCAGGCCGGCGACCTCGTCCAGCGCGCCCTCGGCGATCATGGTCCGGAACCGGGCATCGATCCGGGCGCGCAGCACGGCGCGGTCCGGCGCCAGGAAGATCTTTTCGAGGGTCCGTCCCGCCAGCGGGCCGGGGACCGGATCGCCGTAGAAGCTGGCGATCGGGCGGCCCGTGGCGAGAAAGATCTCCAGGGCGCGCATCACCCGCATCCGGTCGCTCGGCCGCAGGCGGGCAGCGCCCGCGGCGTCGTGCCGGGCGAGATCGGCATGCAGCGCCTCGGTCGGGCGGCCCTCGGCCGCGTCCCGCACCTGCTGCCGCACGACATCCGGCACCGGCGGCAATTCCGAAAACCCCTGTTCCAGCGCCCGGAAATACAGGCCGGTGCCGCCGACGAAGACCGGCAACCGCCCGTCGAGCGACGCCAGCAGCGCCGCCGCGTCGCGGGAGAAGTGTCCGGCCGAGTAGTTCACGGCGCCGTCGACATGGCCGTAGAGCCGGTGCGGCACCCGGGCCTCCTCGTCCGGGTCGGGCCGGGCGGTCAGGCGTCGCAGGTCGGCGTAGACCTGCATGGAATCGGTGTTGATCACCACGCCGCTGTGGCGCTCCGCCAGCCGGGCGGCCAGCGCCGACTTGCCCGACGCGGTGGGCCCTGCGATGAGGATCGCCGCCGGGCGAGCCCCGGCTTCCTCCCGGTCTGGCGGCAAGGCGAAACTCCACGATGCTGGTCGCGGTCCTGATAGCAAACCCGGATCGGCCGTCCATCACCGACGCGGTGCTGGCCGAGATGCGCGCCGTGCTGCAGACGGAGCACCAGCCCCGGATCCTGCACGGGGAGGTCGCAGCCGAGGTTCTGGTGCCGGGCGAGCCCTCGGCCGCCGCATCCCTCACGGAGCGGCTCCGCGCGGCGCTCGCGGGCGAGCCGATCGACCCTCCGTGCTGCCCGCCGACGCCCACCGCCGCAAGCGCCTGTTCCTGGCCGACATGGATTCGACCATGATCGAGCAGGAATGCATCGACGAACTCGCCGGGACGCTCGGCCTCAAGGACCACGTCGCGGCGATCACCGAGCGGGCGATGCGCGGCGAGATCGCCTTCGAGCCGGCGCTGCGCGAGCGCGTGGCGCTCCTGAAGGACATCCCGGTCGAGGCGGTCGACGAATTGATCGCCGAGCGCCTGACCCTGACCCCGGGCGGCCGCACCCTGGTGCGGACGATGCGGGCGCACGGCGTTCGGACCTGTCTCGTCTCGGGGGGCTTCACCCTGTTCACCGGCCCCATCGCGGCGATGATCGGCTTCCACGAGCACCGGTCCAACCTGCTGGACGTCGCCGCGGGGCGGCTCACCGGCACGGTGGCCGATCCGATCGTCGGCAAGGCCGAGAAGCGCGCGACGCTCATCGAATTGCGGGACGCGCTGGGCCTCGGCCCTGCGGACACGCTCGCGGTGGGTGACGGCGCCAACGATCTCGACATGTTGGGCGAGGCCGGTCTCGGCGTGGCGTTCCGGGCCAAGCCCGCGGTCGCGGCTGCCGCGCGGGTCCGGGTCGAGCACGGCGACCTCACCGCGCTCCTGTACCTGCAGGGCTACGCGGCGGCGGAATTCGTGGGGTGAGGCTCAGTGCAGGTGCGGGTCAGGGCGATGACCGCGCCGAGACCCGCAAGGGTCTGAACGCCGATCGCACCGACCAGCCAGCGCACCGTCTCGACCTTCGCGGAGGCGATCGCGCCTTTTACGGCCTCGATGTCGGCCTTGGCCAGACAGGACGCTTCAGCGGTCAGTGCAGACTTCGGACCAGGGTGATGACCGCACCCAGGATCACGATAGTTTGGAGACCGACCGTACCGAACATCCACTTGATCATCTCTGCCTTCAGGGCCTCGATGTCGCCGCGCGTCTGAATGCGCAGAGCCTCGACATCGCTTCGAACGCCCTGAAGTCCGGTCCGCACGTCGCGGATGTCACCCTTGGCCGCGAGATTGCCATCGAGCACATCGACCAGCGCGTCAGCGAAGCCCTCCGCCTGCTCGGGCGACAACTTCGCTTTGTCCCGCAGGGCGCGGGCGAATTTCAGGGTATCGAAGGCGACGGCCGTCATGGGGTTTGCAAGGGGTTTGCAAGCACACGCTTCCCGACTCGCACAGCCAGTGTGCCGTTCCGCGGCGGCGCGTCAATGCGGATCCCCCGAACGCGCGAAGGCCGCCGCTCCGCGTGGAGCGACGGCCCTCGGCGGTGCGGATGAGGCCGCTCAGTCGAGTCCGACGGCCACGAAGCGGACGTCGCCGGTGGCGCTGGCCACCAGGAGCAGGACCGACTTGCGTCCGTCCTTCTTGAGGCCGTCGATGCGCTTGGTCACCTCGGCCGGCGTGCTCACCGCCTCCTGCCCGACCTCGACGATCACCTCGCCGGGCTGGATCCGCTTGTCGGCGGCGGTCGAGTTCGGGTCGACGCGGGTGACGACCACGCCCTTCACGGTGTCCTTGATGGAGAACTTCTTGCGCAGCTCGTCGGTCATTCCGGAGAGGTTGAGGCCGAGCGCCTGACGGGTGGCGCTCTCGGGCTCCGGCTGGCGCATGTTGGCGAGCTGCGGCTTGTCGCTGTCCTCCAGGCGGCCGAGGGTGACGGGCTTGGTCACCTCCTCGCCCTTGCGCATCACGACCACGTCGACCTTCTGGCCCACGGGGGTCGAGGCGACGATGCGCGGCAGGTCGCCCGACGCCTTCACGGGGGCGCCGTTGAACTTCAGGATCACGTCACCGACATCGATGCCCGCGGTCTTGGCAGGCCCCTTCTCGTCCACGCCGGCCACCAGGGCACCCCGCGCCCCACCCTTGAGATTGAGCGCCTCCGCGGTGGCGTCGTCGACGTTCTGGATGCGCACGCCGAGCCAGCCGCGGCGGACCTCGCCGAAGTCGCGCAGCTGGTCGATCACGGGCTTGGCCGTGCCCGACGGGACCGCGAAGCCGATGCCCACCGAGCCGCCGGTCGGCGACAGGATCGCCGTGTTGATGCCGATCACCTCGCCGTCCATGTTGAACAGCGGACCGCCCGAGTTGCCCTTGTTGATGGCCGCGTCGGTCTGGATGTAGTTGTCGTAGGGTCCGGACTCGATGTTCCGGCCCCGGGCCGAGACGATGCCGGCCGAGACCGAGCCGCCGAGGCCGAACGGGTTGCCGATGGCGATGACCCAGTCGCCCGGCCGCATCTTGTCGGAATCGCCGAACGGAACTGCCTTCAGGGGGCGATCGGCGGTGGGCTTCACCCGCAGGACCGCGAGGTCGATCTTCGAATCCTTGCCGACGATCTCGGCCTTGAGCTTGGTGCCGTCGTGCAGGATGACCTGGATGTCGTTGGCGTCGCCGATGACGTGGTTGTTGGTCACCACGAGGCCGGCGGCGTCAATGATGAAGCCGGAGCCCAGGGAGTTCGACTTGCGCTGCTGACGGGGACCCTCTGCCTCGCCGCCACCACCACCGCCGCCGCGGCCGCCGCGCCGGTTGAAGAACTCCTCGAACAGGTCTTCGAACGGGGTGCCCGGCGGCACCTGCGGCATGGTGCGGCTGCCGCGGGCCTCGACCGTCGTGGAGGCGGAGATGTTCACCACCGCGTCCGTGACCTGCTCGGCGAGGTCGGCTAGCGAGGCCGGCCCCTTGGCGAAGGCCGGGATCGGCAGGGCCGCCGTGGCCACCGAGGCGCCGATCAGGATCGAGGCCATCAGCGCGCGGGCACGGGAGCGGGGCTGCGCTTGCGCGCGGTCGAACGACGCCTCGGGGGCGCTCGCGACGGGGTGCATGGTCGACCTCTTCAAGAACGCGTTTCCGGCCCCGCGGGACTGGACCGATGTTCGGCCGCCCGCGGGTTTTCCTGTAAGGTAGTCTCCGGGCGCCGGGGCGCCAACTCGCGCCCCGCTCAGCGCGTCGTCCCGGCCGCGGCCCCGGTCGTCGACCCGGTGGTCGCGCTCGGATCGACCGGCCCGCGCGGACCACGCGGCGTCGAGGCGGCCGCCTTGCCCTGCGGGTCGCTGAAGTAGCGGAAGAAGTCCGAGCTGGGGCTGATCACCAGCCGCGTGTCGGAGCCCTTCAACCCGGTCTCGTAGGCCTGCATCGAACGATAGAAGCTGAAGAAGTCCGGGTCCTTGCCGAACGCGTCCGCGAGGATGCGGTTCTTGTCCGCGTCACCCTGTCCGCGCAGCTGCTCGGATTTCTGGGTGGCCTCGGCCAGGATCACCGTGACCTCGCGTTCGGCCTTGGCGCGGATCGTGGCGGCGATCTGGTCGCCGTTGGCCCGGATGTCGGCGGCCTCGCGTTCGCGCTCGGTCTTCATCCGCCGGTAGACGGCAGCGGAGTTCTGCGCGGGCAGGTCGACGCGGGTCATGCGCAGATCGACGATCTCGATGCCCAGCGCCTTGGCCTGCCGGTTCACGTCTTCCTGGATCTGATGCATCAGCTGGCCGCGATCGGTCTTCACGATGGCATCGCGGGTCGAACGGGCGAGGACGTTGCGCAGGCTGGAATTCGTGAAGCTCGCGAGTCTCTGGTTGGCCAGCCCGATATTGCCCACCGCCTGATAGAAGCGCAGCGGATCGAGGATCCGGTAGCGGGCGAAGGCGTCCACCTCCAGGTTCTGCCGGTCGGCGGTGAGCACCGTCTGCACCGGCAGGTCGAGGTCGAGCACGCGCTTGTCGAAGATGACCACGTTCTCCATGAACGGGATCTTGAAGTACAGGCCGGGCTTCTCCTCGCCGGTGGCGTTGAGGACGGCGCGGACGCGGCCGAACTGCAGGACGAGGGCCTGCTGCATCTGGCCGACGGTGAAGATCGACGCGTAGAGGCCGATCGCGACGATCGCGGCGATGGCGATCAGGCCGGTGCGGAGGGCCTGCTTCATCGGGCGGCTCCCGTCTGGGTCTGGGCGCGGGCGCCGAACTCCGCGAGCGGCAGCACCGGCAGCACTCCGGCGGCGGTCGCCGCGCCGGGCTGCGTCCCGTTCTGGTCGATGATCACCTTGTTCACGGAGCCCAGGACCTTCTCCATCGTCTCCAGGAAGATCCGCTCGCGGCTGATCGCCGGGGCGGCCTTGTAGGAGGCGTAGACCTCGCTGAAGCGCGCGGCCTGGCCGGTGGCGTCGGCGGTCGCCTTGGTCCGGTAGGCCTCGGCCTGCTGGACGATCTGGGACGCCTTGCCGCGGGCCTGCGGCACCTCGCGGCTGGCGTAGGTCTTGGCCTCGTTCTGCGCCGTGTCGGCGTCCTGCTGGGCCGCGTTCACGTCGATGAAGGCGGGACGCACCTCCGGCGGCGGGTTGACCGAGACGAGCTGCACCACCTCGATGCGGACGCCGGCCCCGTACTCGTCGAGGGCCTTCTGGACCATTTCCTTGACTTCCTGGGCGATGCTCGACTGCTCGTTGGTGAGGATCGCCTGGATGTTGCGGCGGCCGATCACCTCGCGCATCGCGCTCTCGGAGATCGCCTTGATGGTGCCCTCCGGGTTCTGGAGGTTGAACACGAAGTCGGAGGCCTTCAGCGGGTTGACCCGCCACTGCACCTCGAAGTCGAGATCGACGATGTTCTCGTCGCCGGTGAGCATCAGGCTCTCGTCCGGCACGTCGCGGGTGCGGCCCTGGCCACCGGGACCGGCGCGGAAGCCGATCTGGATCGAGTTCTGGGAACCGACGTCGGGCTTGACCACGCCACCGATCGGATAGGGGAAGTTGTAGCGCAGGCCCTCACCCTTGGTGCCGACGTAGCGGCCGAAGATCGTCTCGATGCCGACCTGACGGGGATAGACGGTGTAGAAGCCGGTGGCGAGCCAGATCGCCACGGCCAGGACGGCGATCACCGCCGCGCTGCGGCCGCCGCCGACGCCCGTCGATCCGCCGCCGCCGCCGTAGCCGCCCCCCGTGCCGCCGCCGCCCGGGATCAGACCGCGCAGGCGATCCTGCCCGCGCCGCAACAGGTCCTCGAGGCTCGGCGGCGTCTTGCCGCCGCCACCGCCGCCACCCCAGGGACCGCCGCCGTTGCCGCCGGGCCGACCCCAGGGGCCCCCGCCACCGCTCTGATTGCTCCAAGGCATTCTAGCCGTCGTCTCCTGCCTGCCCGCGCCCGGCCCGCATCCCGGCCCGCGCCCCCTGCCTGAACGGCCACGCTCGCCCGCCTAGTCCCGACCACCCGGCCCGGTCGCGATGCGACCGCGGCCGATCGGGGTCTCCAAGAACCTGCCCGCGCGCAACGTCCCAGAGGATGTGCAGACCCGGCGTGAGCGCGCGCACCCCACAGGCACCTGCGGGCGCACGCCCCGTGCTGTCAAGGCAGGCAGGTGGGCATGCGCGGCGTGGAACGCAAATGCGGCGGCGCGCCTCAGCGGACGCGCTCCCAATCGACGAAGGCGAAGGCGTGCTCGTCCCGGGGTCCCGCCGGATGCGCCTCGCGGCGCGTCTCCCGGAAGCGGCTGTGGTCGAAGGCCGGGAATCGCACGTCGCCCTCGGGCTCGGCGGCGACCTCGGTGAGGTGGAGCCGGTCGGCAAACGGGAGGGCGAGTGCGTAGATCTCGGCCCCGCCCACCACCATCAGCTCCGTCCCGGCGGCGGCGGCCAGCGCCGCCTCCCAGTCGTGGACGATCTCGGCCCCCGCGGCGCGGAGACCGCGGTCCCGGGTGAGCACCAGGGTGCGGCGGCCGGGCAGCGGCCGCCCGATCGAGTCCCAGGTCCGCCGGCCCATCAGCATCGGCTTGCCCATGGTCAGCGCCTTGAACCGCTTCAGGTCGCTGGAGAGATGCCAGGCGAGGCCGTTGTCGCGGCCGATCACGCCGTTGCGGGCGACGGCTGCGACGAGGGAGACGATCGGGCTCATACCGCCACCGGGGCCGCGATGGCCGGATGCGGGTCGTAGCCCTCGACGGAAAAGTCCTCGTATCGGAAGGCGAAGAGGTCGCGGACCTCCGGGTTGATCCGCAGCTGCGGCAGCGGGCGCGGGGCGCGGGCCAGCAGGGTGCGGGTCTGCTCCAGGTGGTTCCGGTAGAGATGGGCGTCGCCGAAGGTGTGGACGAAATCGCCGACCCCGAGGCCGGTCACCTGGGCGATCATGTGGGTGAGGAGCGCGTAGCTCGCGATGTTGAACGGCACGCCGAGAAACACGTCCGCCGAGCGCTGGTAGAGCTGGCAGGAGAGCCGCCCCTCGCTCACGTAGAACTGGAACAGGCAATGGCAGGGGGCGAGCGCCATGCGGTCGAGGTCGGCCGGGTTCCAGGCCGAGACGATCAGACGGCGGGAGTCGGGGTTGCGCCGGATCTCGTCGAGCACCCAGGCGATCTGGTCGACGGTGCCGCCGCCCGGTTTCTCCCAGGAGCGCCACTGCTTGCCGTAGACCGGGCCGAGATCGCCGTCCGCGTCCGCCCACTCGTCCCATATCGTCACGCCGTTCGCCCGGAGCGCCGCCACGTTGGTGTCGCCGGCCAGGAACCAGAGCAGTTCGTGGATGATCGAGCGCAGGTGCAGGCGCTTCGTGGTGACCAGCGGGAAGCCCGCCGCGAGGTCGAAGCGCATCTGGTGGCCGAACACCGAGAGCGTCCCGGTGCCGGTGCGGTCGTCCTTGGCGGCGCCCTCGTCGAGGATGCGCCGCAGCAGGTCCTGGTAAGCGTCCATCGTGCATTCCTGCGCGCGGGCGGAGCGCCCGGCAAGTTCGACGGCGGCATCTGTCCACCGTCGTCACGCGGCCCGGCGGTCAGGGCGGCCAGAGCAGGTAGGTGACGAGGGCGAGGTTCGACCAGCCATGCAGGGCGATGCCGGGCCAGAGGCGGCCGGTGCGCCAGCGCAGCCAGCCGAGCGCCAGGGCGAGGGGCAGCAGCGAGACCGGCCGGGCGAGCCCCCAGGACGAGATGTGGGCGGCGGCGAAGATGATCGCGGTGACCAGGATGGCGGCCCTGGGTCCGAGAACCGCCTCGGTCCGGGCATAGGCCTCGCCGCGCAGGAGCAGCTCCTCGGCCACCGGGGCGAGGATCGCGAGATAGGCGAGCCACGCCGCGACCGCAGCCTGGCTCATGAAGGGCGACAGCCGCACGTGCTGGCCGAAGCTCGCGCCGAACAGCTCCGCCGTGCCGGTCACCCAGACGATGTGCAGCACCGGCCAGACGAGGAGGACACCCAGCAGCGCCACGGGCCGCATCCCGTTCGGGCGCTCGCGATCGAGGGCGAGGCGCCGCCGCCAGCCGGTCCGGTCCCGCCACCACGCGGCGCCCACCACCAGACCGGCAAGGAACACCTGCCGGAGGGCATCGGTGGCGAAGGCACGATGGGCCAGTTCCACCGCGCCCAGGAACGGGCGCCGCTCCGGCGGCAGGAACGGGTCGATCCCGCTCCACAGATCGAACCCGACGCGGACACTTCCCAGCGCGAGCAGGCTCGCGGCACCGAGGTAGAAGACGACAAGCGCGACCAGGGCGATGAGGCTCCAGATCGCCCGTCCGACGCCGGGACGCGGGACATCGGGCGACGCGCCGGGACGCGACTGCGCGCTTCCGGCAACAGCCTCGCCGAGAGACTCGCCCTGAGACAGCGGCGCGACACGATCGGGCTTCAAAACCGGACCGATCCCCTCTATATCTTGGGTGCCGGTCGCGAGGCCGGCTATGGCGATAAACGTTCTTCGCAATAAACCTATCGGACCCGGGGGCGGTACCCGGCGCCTCCACCCGAACCCAGGACATGCTGCCGCAAGGGGCGTGTCACGAGCCTGGGCTCCGGCGGGGGCGAAGTTAGGATCGACGAGGGCGTAAAGGTTGGACTTTCGCTCGGCATGGTTCCGCCGTTATCGGGCCTTCGCAAGAGTTGCCAACGACAACTTTGCTCCGGTGGCGGTGGCCGCGTAAGCGGTCCCCAAGATCGATCTGAAGTCCTAGCGGGTAGCACCGCCTAGGCGGGGTCCGGAGGCACCTGGCACCAGAAGCCGCCACTTCATTCCTCGGTCCGGCCATCCGCGGCGGGGCGCCGGGCGCAGACCGGGCTAGAGCGCGACCGCAGATGGCAGACGACCTGATCCGCTACGACCTCCTGGTACAGGACGCCCTCCGCGGCGTCGTGCGCAAGGTGCTGACCGACGCGGCCCGCGAAGGGCTGATGGGCGAGCACCATTTCTACGTCTCGTTCCGGACCGAGGCGCCCGGGGTCCGGATGTCGCAGGCCCTGCGCGAGAAGTACCCGCAGGACATGACAATCGTCCTGCAGCACCAGTTCTGGGACCTCAACGTCACCGAGCACGCCTTCGAAGTCGGGCTGTCCTTCTCGGGCGTGCCGGAGCGGCTGCTGGTGCCGTTCGACGCCCTGTCGGGCTTCTTCGACCCCTCCGTCCAGTTCGGCCTGAAGTTCGACCTCAGCGAGGCCGGAGAGACACCCGAGGAGGCGAACGCCGCACCGGCCAAGCCGGGACCGCGGGGGGCAGGCTCCGAACCCGGCGAGGTCCGCCCCAAGGCCGCCGAACTCGCCACGATCGGAGCGAGCGCCCCGAAAGGGCTGCCGGCGCCGGCCGCGCCGGGCGAGAAATCCGCCGGCAAGGCCGACGAGAAGGCGCCCCGCCCTGCCGTCAAGAAGGAGGGCGAGGAGGGCAGCGCCGAGGTCGTGAGCCTGGACGCGTTCCGCAAGAAGAGCTGAACGTGTCCCGGGCCGAATCGACGGCCCGGGGGTTCATGCGGTGGACGACGCGGTCGCGCAGCCGATAACGTCGGCGCGTGAGCTGAAGCATCGCGCCAAGCGCTTCAACGAGGGCGTGAAGCTTACCGCGACGTTCTTCAACGCCACAGCGATTCTGACACTCGGGACGGTCTTCATAGCGCAGCTGGTTCAGCACCCGACGGATGTCCTGACGAGCAGCGGATGGACTTTCCTGCTGGCAGCCCTCCTCCTACATCTGATCGGCCAGATCGCACTTCGTTTGTTCCTGCGGGCGGAGGAATAGCGACATGCCACAGACCTATGCTCTCCAGATCCTGGCCCTCGCGGTCGCCATGTCGGCGCTGGGCCTCGGAGGACTGTTCGTCGCCGCGCGAATCTACGACCGCAACACGCGCAGGTTCGAAGCGCGGCGGGGTGACTAGCCCCGCGCCGTCGCCTCCATGCGCAGGCCGTGCTCGGGCCGGAGCGTCACCCGGTGGAGCGGCGTGACTGGCGGGTGATCCGCCGGCAGCCGGAACCGCACCGCCCGGACCACGTGGGCCAGCACGACCACCGCCTCCTGGATCGAGAAGCTCTGGCCGATGCAGACCCGCGGGCCGGCCCCGAACGGCAGGTAGGCGAAGCGCGGGATCGCGTCCCTGTTCTCGGGCAGGAACCGCTCCGGCACGAAGGCCTCCGGATCCTCCCACAGCAGGTGGTGGCGGTGGAGCACCCAGGGCGCCACCATCACCAGCGAGCCCCGCGGCACCTTGATCCGGCCGAGCCGGTCGTCGCGGACCGCCTGCCGGCTGAGGAACGGCACCGGCGGGAACAGCCGCATCGCCTCCTCGATCACCGCCCGGGTGAAGGGCAGCGCCTCGACGGCGAAGTCCCCGGCCCGGCCGCATCGACCTCGGCCTCGATCCGCGCCTGCGCGACGGGATCCTGCGAGAGGCAATACAGAGCCCAGGTCAGGGAATTGGCCGTGGTCTCGTGCCCGGCCGCGATGAAGGTGACGATGTTGGCCTTCACGGCGAGATCGGAGAGGCCGTTGCCGGTCTCGGGATCCTGCGCCGCGAGGAGCAGGGTGAGGAGGTCCCGGGGCGCCTCGCCCCGCGCCATCAGCGCCTTACGCCGGGCGATGAGTTCGTCGACCACCTCGGCGAAGAAGCGCCCCGCCGGCCGCGCCCGCAGGCGGCCGATCCGGGGGACGAAATCGGGCACGCCGAACACGTCGAGGGGGTCGATCGGCCCCACCGCCTCCAGGAAGCGCGTGATGGCACGGCCCAGGGCATCCGGATCGCTCGGCAGCCCCTGGGTGAAGATCGTCCGCTCAAGCACGTCGAGGGTGACGCGGGTCATCTCGAGGGCCACGTCGACTGGCTTGCCGGCCCGGCGGGCGAGGCGGCGGCCGAGGCGGGCGCCGGCCGCGTTCATCGCCTCGGAGAATCCCTGGACCGTGCGGGCGTTGAAGATCGGCGCCAGCGTCCGGCGCTGGAGCCGCCACTCGTCGCCCTCGGCGCTGAGCAGGCCGTTGCCGAGCCCGGGGGCCAGGACCCGGCGCTGGAGGTCGTCCTTGCGGTAGCCGTCCGCATTCTCGATGAGCAGGTAGCGGATCAGCGCCGGGTCGCTCACCAGGGTGATCCGGCCCATCGCGCCTTCGGCCGCCACCACCGGCAGCTTGAAATGCGCGTCCATCCAGGTGGTGATGGGGTTCTTCCGGGCCGCCCGCAGGAATGCGAACAGCCCCAGCGGCTCGCGCAGGCGCGGCGGCACGGCGGGGCGGAACCGGGTGGCGGGCTCGGGCAGGTCGATCGTCGCGCTCATCGGCTCCCAATTCGGCTTCATGTCCGGCGGGAACAGAGGTCCGCTCTTGTCGGGGTGCCGGAAAAACCGGCATCGCGATTCACCCGCGCCTCATTTAAGTAGGCACCGCGCTGCACCAGACGTAGAGGCCACGATGTCGCCCACCGAGACCGCCACCCGCACCGAGTCCGATACCTTCGGTCCGATCGAGGTCCCGGCGCATCGCTACTGGGGTGCGCAGACCCAGCGCTCGATCCAGAACTTCAAGATCGGGACCGACCGGATGCCGGCGCCGCTGGTGCACGCCCTGGGTGTCGTGAAGCAGGCCGCCGCCCTGGTGAACAAGGATCTGGGCGCCCTCGAGCCGGCGCTCGCCGACGCGATCGCGGCCTCGGCCGCCGAGGTCGTCGAGGGCCGCTACGACGACGAGTTCCCCCTCGTCGTCTACCAGACCGGCTCGGGCACACAGTCGAACATGAACGCCAACGAGGTGATCGCCAGCCTCGCCAACGAGCGCCTCGGGGGTCAGCGCGGCGGCAAGTCGCCGGTCCACCCGAACGACCATTGCAACCGTGGCCAGTCCTCCAACGACACCTTCCCCACCGCCATGCACATCGCGGTGGCGCGGGAGATCCAGGCGCGCCTGCTGCCGGCGCTCTCCCACCTGCACGGCGCCCTGGACGCCAAGGCCAAGGCGTTCGAGTCGATCGTCAAGATCGGCCGCACCCACCTGCAGGATGCCACGCCGGTCTCGCTGGGCCAGGAATTCTCCGGCTACGCCGCACAGGTGGCGCTGGGCGGATCGCGGGTCGCCGCGACCCTGCCCGGGGTCCTGGCGC
Source organism: Methylobacterium phyllosphaerae (assembly GCA_050632685.1). Taxonomy (GTDB): domain Bacteria; phylum Pseudomonadota; class Alphaproteobacteria; order Rhizobiales; family Beijerinckiaceae; genus Methylobacterium; species Methylobacterium phyllosphaerae_A. Next base: position 996,161 of record JBOEFT010000001.1, on the reverse strand, counting down.
TCGCCCAGGGCGGCACCGCGGTCGGCACGGGCCTCAACGCCCATCCGGAATTCGCGGAGCGCTTCGCCGCCAAGGTCGCCGAGCTGACCGGGCTGCCCTTCACCTCCGCCGACAACAAGTTCGAGGCGCTCGCCACCCACGATGCCCTCGTGTTCACCCAGGGCGCCCTCGCGGCGCTCGCCGCCGGCCTGTTCAAGATCGCCCAGGACATCCGCTTCCTCGGCTCGGGTCCGCGCTCGGGCCTCGGCGAGCTGTCCCTGCCCGAGAACGAGCCGGGCTCCTCGATCATGCCCGGCAAGGTCAACCCGACCCAGTGCGAGGCCCTGACCATGGTCTGCGCCCAGGTGATCGGCAACGGCACCACGGTGAGCTTCGCCGGCAGCCAGGGCAATTTCGAGCTCAACGTGTTCAAGCCGGTGATCGCCAACGCGGTGCTGCAATCGGTGCGCCTGCTCGCCGACGCGGCGGTGAGCTTCACCGACAATTGCGTGGTCGGCATCAAGGCCAACGAGGACAAGATCGCCGACCTGATGAGCCGCTCGCTCATGCTGGTGACCGCGCTCGCCCCCTCGATCGGCTACGACAGGGCCGCCGAGATCGCCAAGACCGCGCACAAGAACGGCACCACCCTCAAGCAGGAGGCCCTGCGCCTCGGCTACGTGACCGAGGCGGAGTTCGAGCGCGTGGTCCGGCCGGAGACCATGCTGGCGCCGAGCGCCGACTAAGGTTGGGGACTTGCCGGCGCGGGGTCTCCTGCGCCGGTCACGGGAGGCGATCCATGGCCGAGATCATCAACCTGCGTCAGGTCCGCAAGGCAAAGGCCCGTGCCGACGCCGACACGAAGGCCGAATCCAACCGGATCGCCTTCGGGCAGCCGAAGAAGGCCAAGACGCTCCAGCAGCGCCGCAAGGCCCTGGAGACCGAGCGCCACGAGGGCCATCGCCTGGAGCGGAGCGCGCCGGATCCTGACGCAGCTGACTGAAAGCGGATCCGGATGCGGCAGCCCCACCGTCTTTGCGAGCGGAGCGAAGCAATCCAGTTGCGCCACGCCGACCAGGATCGCGCTGCCCTGGATTGCTTCGCTCCGCTCGCAAAGACGGGAAGGGCGGCCGCTTCGGCATGAGCGCGGGCATCACCAAGCGCTCCGTGATGATCGCCGGCCACCGCACCAGCGTGTCCCTGGAGGATCCATTCTGGGGCGCGCTCCGGGAGATCGCCGAAGCCCGCGGCCAGTCGGTCCAGGCGCTCGTCGGCACGATCGATGCCGGACGCGGCGGCCAGAACCTGTCGTCGGCGATCCGGGTTTTCGTCCTGGAGACCGTCCGCGCGGGCCTCATCCCGGAAACGTGAGAGGGGTGCCGCCCCTTCGCTCTTCTGATCGCGGCCACGTTGTGACATTTGCGTGACAAATCCACGCAGGAAGCATCGCCCATGACCAACCGAGAGCCGCTGCTGAAACCCGTGCCGATCGCGGAGCTGCGCCCCACGCAGATGACGGTGGGCTATCGGGAGGTGGCGGAGAAGCGGCGGCGCTGGCGGGAATACGACGGCGAGAAGAAGAAGGCCTTCCTCGGCGCCCACATGATCCCGACGCTGCTGGGGCCGAAGAAGCACCACTACATCATCGATCACCACCACCTCGCCCGCGCCCTCCACGAGGAGGGGTGGAGAGCGTGCTCGTCACCGTTGTGGCCGACCTGCACTACCTCGACAAGGACGCGTTCTGGACGGTGTGCGACCACAAGTCCTGGGTGCATCCCTACGATGCCGAGGGCGTGCGCCAGGCCTTCAAGGAGATCCCGAAGTCGGTCGATGCCCTGGCGGACGATCCGTACCGCAGCCTCGCCGGCGAGCTGCGCCGGGCCGGTGGCTTCGCCAAGGACACGACCCCGTTCAGCGAGTTCCTGTGGGCCGACTTCCTGCGGCGCAACGTCAAGGAAAAGCGCATCGAGGGCGATTTCTCCTCCGCCCTGGAGAAGGCGATGTCGCTCGCCAAGTCCAAGGATGCCGACTACCTCCCCGGCTGGTCCGGCCCGGTGACCCGCCGTCAGCATTGAGGGCCGCGGCGCGACCGCGTGTCCGCATCGCGCGGTCGGAAGGATCGCGAGACCGGCCCGAGGGACGCTCCGATCGGCAGGCTCGGTGCCCGCGGGGATGGAGGCTGCCTGCCCGAAAATCGCCCCGGCGCTGAGCGACGGTCCCGCGGGCACCCGCGCCCGCCCTCTCCAGCCGGACGAACAACCCCGCATGCCGATGCCGCGTTTCGCCCAGAGCCTCGCGCTCACCGCCCTGCTTCTGCCCGCCGTTGCCCAGGCCCAGGATCGCGGCAGCCTCACCCCGAAGCCGCTGCCGCCCCTGGAGCATCCCGACGCGCCCTCGACCCCCGCCAAGGCCCTGTTCGGCCGCGTCACCCGGGCGTCCTCCGGTCCGGCCCATATCTACGGCTTCTACGCCAAGGGCTGCTTCTCCGGGGGTGAGGCGCTGCCGCTCGACGGGCAGAACTGGCAGGTCATGCGTCCGTCGCGCAACCGGATGTGGGGCACCCCCTACCTCGTCGACTTCATCGAGCGCCTGTCGCAGAAGGCCGCCCGGGTCGGCTGGCCGGGGCTGCTCGTGGGCGACATGGCCCAGCCCCGCGGCGGCCCGATGATCACCGGCCACGCCTCCCACCAGATCGGCATCGACGCCGATGTCTGGCTGACGCCGATGGCCGACCATCGCATGAGCCGCGCGGAGCGCGAGGAGACCTCGGCGACCGACATGGTCCGGCCCGACCGCCTCGATATCGATCCGCAGGTGTGGACGCCGACGCATCTGCAGCTGATCAAGATGACCGCCGAGCAGCCGGAGGTGGAGCGCATCTTCGTCAACGCGGCGATCAAGAAGGCGCTCTGCCGCGACGCCGCGGGCAGCCGCTGGATGTCCAAGGTGCGCCCGATGTACGGGCACAACTACCACTACCATATCCGCCTCGCCTGCCCGGCCGGCCAGGAGGAGTGCCAGCCGCAGGGCGCGCCGCCTCCGGGCGACGGCTGCGACGACCTCGGCTACTGGTTCTCGGACAAGGTGCTCCACCCCAAGCCCCCGAAGGTGCCGCCGAAGCCCAAGCCGGCCATGACCATGGCGGCACTGCCGGCGGCCTGCCGGGTGGTGCTGAAGGCGCCGTAGATGGGGTGGTGCAGCGCTGCGTCCGGTTCGACCCGCCGCCCCGATGTGCTAACGCCACCGGATGCCCCGCTGGCTCTTCCTCCTCTTCGCCACCGCCGTCGCCCTCTCGGTCCTGGGCAGCGTGCTGATCGTGCTGCGCAGCCCGAACAGCACGCCCCCCTGGCGGGGGGCGACCGCTCCGCGCCCGCGGCGCCGGGCGCGCCGACGCGGCCCGGCAGCAGCCCGTGACGCTCAGGCGGCGATCTGCGGCCCCGCCGGACCGCTGACGCCGATGCCGCCGAGACAGGGGAGCGCGGAGACCGAGACAGCCTTCGCGTCCGCGACATCGGGAAACGCCGACACGAGACTGGACCCCGGTGGCGAATTCCGGCTTGTAACCCGAGGGACGCGCGCGAAGGGCCGTCGTGCGGGGCGCGAAGGGAACGGATCTGGATGGAGACGGGCGGGACCGCGACGAGCCATGTGCCGGCCAACCTGAAGGCGGAGGCGCAGCGGGGCGACCACTTCGCCGCGGCCGTGCGCGCGACCCGAATGCCGATGATCATCACGGATCCGGCCCAGTACGATAACCCGATCGTCTTCGTGAACGACGCGTTCCTGAAGCTGACCGGCTACACCCGGCTTGAGGTGATCGGGCGCAATTGCCGCTTCCTGCAGGGTCCCGACACCGATCCGGTGGCCGTCGACCGACTCCGGGACGGCATCCGGCAGGAGGACGACGTCCGGGTCGACCTCCTCAACTACCGCAAGGACGGCTCGACCTTCCAGAACGCCCTCTATGTCGGGCCGGTGCGGGATGCGGAGGGCCGGGTCGTCTACTTCTTCGCGTCGCAGTTCGACGTGAGCGAGCATTATGCGCTGAAAGTCGAGATCGCGCGGCTGAAACGCGCCCTCGCCGAGGCCGAGGCCAAGCTCGCGGCCCGCTAGGATCCCGCCCGGAGCCCGTGCGACGCTCAGGGCTTCGTCAGGAAGCCGATCGGCTCGCGGCCCGGCTGGCCGAGCCAGAGCAGCGCCGCGCCGAGGCCGAGGCCGATCAGGGAGACCGGCGCCAGCGTGAGCGGCAGGCCCAGGATGTGCCAGAGCCAGGGCGCCGCCCCCTCCACGCTGCCCTGCAGGGCTCCCGCCTTGTCCTTGAACAGGGTGGCGATCAGGTCGGAGAGCGGCGTCACCCGCAGGCCGTTGTTGGCGATGGATCGGGCGCCGTCATAGACCAGCGCGACGAAGCCGCCGGCCATCAGCAGGAAGCCCAGGACCCGGGCCAGGAAGCGGAACATCGCGGGGCCTTCTGAGCCGTGCCGTGTCGACCTTGCCCTGTGGGCTGTGGCGGGTGCGCGGGCGCGCCCGACACGGGAGTATGGGTCCGCGACGCCCGGTGCAAGCGGCCGGTGCGAACGCCGGCACGGCCTGTTGCCCGGTCCCCGGACGCGTGCCACAGCCTCGCCCGGCGGCGGCGGGCCGTGTGCGGGAACGGTGAACCTTGGACGCGTATGCGGAGAACCTCGGCCTCGTGATCTTCGATTGCGATGGCGTTCTGGTCGACAGCGAACCCTTGAGCCTCGCCTGCCTCACCGCGGGGCTCAACCGGATCGGCGTCGATATCGATCGCGCCACCGTGGGCGCGCGCTTCACCGGCACGGCGATGCCCTCGATCATGGCGCATATCGCCCGCGATTACGGGATCACCGCCCCCCGGGCTTCGTCGAGGCGGTGAAGGCCGAGACCCTGGCGCGGTTCGACGCGGAGCTGAATGCGATGCGCGGCGTCGCCGAGGCCGTGGCCGCCCTGGACCTGCCGGTCTGCGTGGCCTCGAGCAGCGATCCCGTTCGGCTGCGCCACTCCTGACCCTGACCGGGCTGCTGCCCCTGTTCGGCGAGCGCGTCTTCTCCTCGGCGCAGGTGTCCCGGGGCAAGCCCTTCCCGGACCTGTTCCTGTTCGCCGCCGCGCGCATGGGCGTCGATCCGGCCACCTGCCTCGTGATCGAGGACAGCGTGCCCGGGGTCACGGCCGCCCGGAGCGCCGGCATGCGGGTGGCGGGCTTCACCGGGGGTGGCCACTGGGGGCACGACCCGGCGGGGGCCGACCTCCTGCGGGCGGGCGCCAGCCGGATCTTCTCGGACTTCTCCACCCTCGCCGCGGTCATCGCCGCGGCCTGAACGATCCGGTCTCTCCGGAGCGCGGCCGGGACCGGATTCCTGCCAGAAGGGCCGCGAAATTCGCAAGTCCGTTCCGTTGACGGTCGGCGGCACCGCCTCCATCTTCAGGGTGTCGGAACAGCCGCGCCCCAGGCGCCGAACGCTCCGGCCGCGGTGATTTGAGAAGCGTCGCTTGCGCCGCGTGATCAAACGCTAAAGCACTGCGACGGCCCCGCGCCGCGCGGTCCTTCAGTCTGGAGGACGTCCGATGATCAGTCGAACGCAGTCCTTTCGATTCCCGCTCCCGAACGCGCCCTGCTCCCGTGCCGATCGTCGGCGCTGTCGACGATAGCCCGCCGATCCTCCGTAGCAGCCGACGCGATCCGGCACGGCCTTGCGCCGCGGCCGAGGGAGTTCCCCATCCGATGCACAGTCTCGCAGAGTTCACGCCCGAAGACCGCCCCGATCCCGCCGACCCGATGGCCCTGCGCACCGCACCGGCCCGGGTGATCGAGATCGGTGAGATCACCGCCGGAATCGCCGTACCCGAGGGGCGCGGCGTCCGGTTCTTCTCATCGGCGCGGGATTTCGACGGCCTCGACGGCGTCGTGTTCCGCACCGCCGAGCAGGCCGCCCGCGCCGCCCGGGCACGCATGACCGCCCAGACCCGGCCGGCCGCGCGCGCGGGTCGGCCGGCCCTGCGCCGCGCCTGAGCCGCGCGCTACTTGCTGCACTCGTCGCGGGTCCGCTTCATCGCCTCCGCGAACCCGCCGAGGGCGTACTCGTCGCTCGTCGGACTCCCGCGGAGCGACGTGGTCTTGATCACGAGCTTGGGGTTGCGGGCGCTCATCTCGGTGACGACCCGCGCCTCCTCGGCGGGGTTCTGCAGCCACGCATTGCCGTCCTTCACCACGAGGCCGTAGCGGCTGGCGCCGAGATTGAGGCTCGGATCGGAGGGGCGGCCGCCGCGCCGGGCTTGATCTGGGAGGCCGCTGGCTTCGACGGGAAGCCCAGCATCACCGCCACCTCGTTCTGCACGTTCTCGCCCTTCCGGACGCTCACGAACAGGTAGGCGGTGTCGCGCTTCAGGGTCTTGGGCGAGCGCGTCTGCGGCTGGGCGATGGCGTAGCAGAGCTTGCTGCGGCCATCGCCGTTCACGAACACGTTCCAGTCGCCGAAGATCGCCACCGGAGTGGCCTGCTGCATCCCGGGCGGCGTGGCCGACTTCTTCTCGGCATGCTTCGCGCGCCCGTGCCGGCGCCCGCGCCGGGACGGGGCCGCGTCGTCCGCGCCCGCCGCCGGCGCGGCCTCCTGCGCGGCGGCGGCCGTGGCGGACAGGCACGCGCCGCCCAGCCCTCCGAGGAGACCTGTTGTGAGCCCGGATGCGAGCAGGGCAAGGGCTCCGGCCGGGAGCAGGCGGCTGACGCAAACCATCTTCACTTCCTGACGACGGGCGGCGCCGTCAGGCGCCGCACCGGGGTTCCGGATTAGTGAAGCTTGCGTAAAACGTCGGCAAGATGGCGGCGCGCGTTACTCTGTTCTTTAGAGCGCGCGGGCTTCCGAAGCCCGGGCCGCGATGACGGCGGCCGGCACCGCGATGGGCTCGACCGCCGGGGCGGCGGGCGCAGCGATCGCGTTGGGCTGGGCCGACGCGGCACGCGCGTGGGCCGGCTCCCTGCGGGGCGGGTCGTTGTAGGGGGTGTTGTAGCCCTTGCGGACGGCCGACCAGTAGCAGTCGCGCGTTAGTCCCGAACCGGTCAAAGCGGCATCGATCATGGCCGTGGCGTGCGCCGCGAAGGCGGTCACATCCTCCGGGTCCAGCCAACTCTCGACAGGCATCCTGCGAACTCCGATCCCAACGGCGAAGCTTGTAGCTGAGCGGACTTAGCCAGGGGCTGAACGCACGGGCCGGAAGATGGTTGCAACGCACAATTCCGGTGGAGACCTGTGGATAACGGACGCGGCGCACGCGACATGGCAGCGCCGCGAGGCGCGGCCCCAAGGGCGGCCGAGGCCGCGCCCCCTCGGCTTCCCCCGGGCTCCCCGATCGCTCCGGCGGAAGGACGGCGTCGATCGTGGCCGGGATCCGGTCAGGCCAGCCGCTCGATCCAGGCCTGCGCTTGGCGCCGGACGTTGTCGGGCGCCGTGCCGCCATGGCTGGTGCGGCTCGCCACCGAGTTCTCGACGCCCAGCACCGCGTAGACCGCCTCGGTGATGCGCGGCTCCGCCTCCTGCATCTCGGGCAGCGACAGCGCCTCCAGCCCGACGCCCTTGGCGGAGGCCGCGCCGACGAGGCGGCCGGTGACGTGGTGCGCCTGCCGGAACGGCAGGCCGAGTTCCCGCACCAGCCAGTCGGCGAGGTCGGTGGCGGTGGCGTAGCCGGAGCCGGCGGCCCGGGCGAGCACCTCGGCGTTGGGCTCCAGATCCTTCACCATGCCGGTCATCGCGGCGAGGCACAGGGACAGCGCCTGGAGGGCGTCGAACGTGCCCTCCTTGTCCTCCTGCATGTCCTTCGAATAGGCGAGCGGCAGGCCCTTCATGACGATGAGCAGGCCGGTGAGCGCGCCGACGATCCGGCCGCTCTTGGCCCGCACCAGCTCGGCGGCGTCGGGGTTGCGCTTCTGCGGCATGATCGACGAGCCGGTGGTGAACCCGTCCGACAGCCGCACGAAGTTGAACTGGGCCGAGGTCCAGACCACCAGCTCCTCGGCGAAGCGCGACAGGTGCACGGCGCAGATCGAGGCCGCCGCGAGCGCCTCCAGGGCGAAGTCGCGGTCGGCGACCGAGTCGAGGAATTGGCGGTGGGCCGATCGAAGCCGAGGGCCGCCGCGGTGGCGTGCCGGTCGATCGGGAAGGACGTGCCGGCGAGCGCCGCCGCGCCCAGCGGGCACTCGTTGAGCCGTGCCCGCGCGTCGCGGAACCGGCCCCGGTCGCGGGCCAGCATCTCCACGTAGGCGAGGCAATGGTGGCCGAAGGTCACGGGCTGGGCGGATTGCAGATGGGTGAAGCCCGGCATCACGGTGCCGGCGTGCTGGAGCGCCTTGTCGGCCAGGGCGCGCTGCAGGTCGGCCGCCTGCTGGTCGAGGGACTCGAGGGTGTCGCGTACCCACAGCTTCATGTCGGTGGCGACCTGGTCGTTGCGCGAGCGCGCCGTGTGCAGGCGCCCGGCCGCCGGGCCGACGATCTCGGTCAGCCGGCTCTCCACCGACATGTGAATGTCCTCGAGCTCTCGCCTGAACGCGAAAGTGCCGCCCTCGATCTCGTCGCGCACGGCCTTGAGCCCGGCCTCGATTGCGGCCACATCCTGCGCCGGCAGGATGCCGGCTTTGCCGAGCATCGCCACATGCGCCAGCGAGCCGCGGATATCCTGGGGCGCGAGGCGCTTGTCGAATCCGATGGAGGCGTTGATCTCCTCCATGATCTCCGCCGGGCCGCTCGCGAAGCGGCCGCCCCACATCCGGTTGCTCATGTCGATCCTTCCGCGCCCTGAACGTCCCGGCAGGCAAGCCTGATGCCCGGCCGCACACCCATCCTGGCCGGCGCGGGCGTCGCCGCGCTCGCCGTCCTCGGCCTCGCCCTATACGGGAGCGGTCTCCTGCCCGGCAACATGGGCGGCGCCCTCCAGCCCTGCGCCGACGCCAAGCCGGCACTGGCGCGGGTCGAGGCCGCCGCGAAGGGCGAGGTCGCCGCCATGCAGGCGCTGCCCCAGGCCCGGCCGGCGCCCGACATCCGCTTCAAGGGTCCGGACGGCGCCGAGACCGGGCTCGCCGATCTCAAGGGCCGTCTGCTCCTCGTGAATCTCTGGGCGACGTGGTGCGCGCCCTGCAAGGCCGAGATGCCGGCCCTCGATCACCTTCAGGCGCAGCTCGGCGGTCCGGATTTCCAGGTCGTCGCCATCAACGTCGACACCCGCAACCTGGAGAAGCCGCCGGAATGGCTGAAGCAGGCCGGCATCCGCGACCTCGCCTTCTACGCGGATCCCGGCGGCCGGGTGCTTCCGGCCGTCCAGCGCGACACCCAATCCCCGGGCCTGCCGACCACGATGCTGATCGACGCGCGGGGCTGCACCCTCGGCGTGATGAAGGGGCCGGCCGCGTGGTCGAGCGCGGACGGGCTGGCGCTGATCCGCGCGGCTCTGGGGCGGACCTCCTGACGCGCCGACGCGACCGACAGCCGTGTGACGGCGGGGGGACCTGAACCGACATCGGCGGCGTCGTGGCGCGATCGGGACCACCGGGTCATCGACGCGGAACCCGATGACGATGGCCCGCGGCGCGGTCGCCATCGTCGACGATCGCGGGATCCGCAGCGCCGAAAAATGCGCTACCCCGTGGCGGCATGCGCTTCTATCTCGGCCTCGCCACCACCTTCCACGATCCGGCCCTCGCCCTGGTCGGACCCGACGGCACCCTGCTCTTCGCCGAGGCCGCCGAGCGCGACCTCCAGTACAAGCGCGCGCCGAACTGCGAGCCGGACGCCCCGGCCCGGATGGCCGGCCTGCTGAAGGCGTGGGTTCCGCCGGGCTCCGAACTCGTCGTCGCCTCGACCTGGGGGCCACAGTTCAGCGATTTCCTGCGCGGGCAGGCGGGAACTGGGGCCTTCGACCTGATGGCGCTCGCCGCCCACACCACTGCGCTCAACCGCTCCTTCGTGCCCGAGCAGGCCGAGCGGGTGTTCATCGCCGATCTCCACGGCGCCCAGGCGCGGGCCGGCCACGGAACGCTGCTCGCCCTCAACCAGGAGGCGCGGATCACCGGCGCGGGACCCCGGGCGACGATCGCCGGACAGCGGCGCTATCCGCACCACCTCTGCCACGCCGCCTACGGCCTCTGGGGCAGCCCCTTCGACATGGCCACCGCCCTGGTGGTCGACGGCATGGGCGAGACCGGCGCGGCGGCGATCCACCGCCTGGAGGGCGGCCGGATCAGCGAGGTCCGCCGCCACCGCGGGCGCGGGTCGCTGGGCTTCCTGTACGGGCTGATCACCGACCTCGCCGGCTTCGACCAGGTGAAGGGCGAGGAGTGGAAGATCATGGGGCTCGCCCCCTACGGCCGCCCCGATCCGGACCTCGCCGCGCTGCTCGGCCGGCTCTGCACGGTCGAGGGACACCGCCTGCGCTATGCCGGCGCGGAGACGATCCGCTCCGTAGCCGCCGAGATCCGGGCGCGCCGCCCGGCGGACGCGATGGAGACCGGCTGGGCCGACCTCGCCCGCTGCGGCCAGGATCTTTTCGCGACCCTCATGGACGCGCTGGTGGCCGAAGCTTTCGCCCTGGCGCCCTCCGAAAACCTCGTGATCGCCGGCGGCTGCGGACTGAATTCCTCCTACAACGGCCGGGTGCTCGGCCGGTCCGGCTTCACCCGGCTGCACGTCCCCTCGGCCCCTGCGGATGACGGCAACGCTGTGGGCGCCGCGTGGCTCGCCTACGCGGAGGACCATCCGGACTGGGCCGGGCCGCCGCACGCGCAGCGCCCGCTCACGCCCTATCTGGGTTCGCGGGTCTCCACCGGCCCGATGGAGCGGCTCGCCGAGCAGGAACCCCGCGCCCAACGCGTCGGCCACGGGGCGGCGACCCGCGCGGCGGCGCGGATCCTGGCGGAGGGCGGCCTCGTCGGCTGGGTGCAGGGCCGGGCGGAGTTCGGACCCCGGGCGCTGGGCAACCGCTCGATCCTGGCCGATCCGCGGCCGGAGGGTGCCAAGGACGCCCTGAACGCCAAGGTGAAATACCGGGAGGCGTTCCGGCCCTTCGCGCCCTCGATCCTGGCCGAGGCCGGGCCGGACTGGTTCGAGGATTACGCCGACAGCCCCTACATGGAGCGCACCCTGGTCTGGCGGGAGGCGGTCCGTGCCCGCGTGCCGGCCGTGGTCCACGCGGACGGGACCGGCCGGCTCCAGAGCGTCACGGCGGAGCGGAACCCGGCCTACGCGGCCCTGATCGGCGCCTTCGCGGACATCACCGGCGTGCCGATCCTGCTCAACACGAGCTTCAACGTGATGGGCAAGCCGATCCTCCACGGCGCGGAGGACGCGATCCTGATGTTCTACACCACCGGCCTCGACGCCCTCGTGGTGGAGGACTGGCTGGTGGTGAAATGACAAACGCCGCGCCCCGGGGGACGCGGCGTCGATCAGGCGACCCGAGAAGGATTACTCGCAGACCTCGACGCGGCGGTAGGTGAACTCGCCGTCGCCGAGCCATTCCTTGCGGCGCTCGTAGTGGCAGATCGGGCCGCGGCGCTCGCGCACCACGACGGTCTCGGGCTCCTCGACCACGACGCGGCGCGGGCGGTACTCCGGCGGCGGGGGCGGCGGGTTCGCGCCGTTGACGAGGGCGCTGCCCACCACGCCGCCGACCACGCCGGCCGCGAGGCCGCCGACGATGGCGCCGGTCTGGTCGCGGGCGGTGGCCGGGGCGACGGCCCCGAGCACCAGGGTTGCCGCGAGGGCTGCGGCCCCGGCGCGGATCATCGTGAAGGAACCGTTCAAGGACACGCGAAACATCTCCCGTTCGTGTTGAGGACGATCCAACACCGGGAGGATTAAGAATCCCCGAAGCGGCGCGCCGCGAAGGCGTGCCGGATATAGCCTCGGCACGTCCGAGGTGGCCTGAGCGGAGGCGCGCAGGACCCGCCTCCGCGGCTCGGCTACTTCGCCTTGTCGGCGATGCCCTTCAGGCCGGCATCATACACCCCGGCGATGGCCTCCTCGGCCTTCGCGTCGGGGGCGCCCTTGGCCTTGAAGGTGCCCTTCCACGTCACCTTCGAGCCGCTGCCGGCCTTCGTGACCATGATCGTGGAGTGATAGTCCGCGACGGGCAGCGGGCCTTCCAGGATCGTGTAGGTGTAGTCCATCTTGTTGTCGTTGCGGGACTCTTCCTCCTCGACGATCGTCCCGCCGCCCTTCAGGCTGAGGGTCCGCACCGCCTTGCTGCCCTTCTTCGACAGGGCGCATTTCTCGATCACCGGATGCCAGTCGCCGATCCCGCAGAACCCGCCGATGGTCTTCCACACGGTCTCGGGGGATGCGGCCACGTCGACCGACTTGGTGACTTCGAGAGCCCAGGCCGGTCCCGCGACCCCGACGCAGATCGCCGCAGCCGCCAACAAAACACGCTTCATCAGTCGCTCCCTTGAGCTCGGCGCTCGCTTCGATGGCGCCCGAGGCAAGCCCAAACCGAGGGCGAAACGCGTACGTTGCAAGGTCGACTTTAGTCCGAGGCCCGGTAAAAAATACGCAGGCCGGCCCGTCCTCCGTCCGGTGCAGCGAATCCGGCGCCGGCTCCGAGGTCAGAGCAGCCCGTCGAGGGACCCGATGACGACCGTCGGGGCGGGGTCCGCGTACTCGTCCGGCAGCCCCCTGCGGTTGATCCAGGCCGTCCGGAACCCGAAGGCCCCCGCCCCCGCGATGTCCCAGCGGTTCGAGGAGCAGAACAGCACCTCGCCCTGCCCCACCGCCAGCCGCGTCAGGGCGATCCGGTAGGCGTCGGGATGGGTCTTGAACACCTGCGCGTCGTCCACCGAGAGGACCGCGTCGAGGTGGTCGGCGAGGGCCGCCGAGGCCACGGCCCGGTCGACCATGGCGGCGTTGCCGTTGGTGAGCACCGCGGTGCGGATCCCGCGCTTGCGCAGGGCCGCCAGCACGCCCGGCACCTCCGGATAGGCGTCGAGGTCACGGTAGGCGTCGAGGAGCCGCTCCCGCAGACCGGGATCGACGTTCGGGTGGACCGCCAGGGCGTAGTCGAGGGCGCGCACGGTGAGGTCCCAGAAGGCCGCGTAGCGGCCCATCAGCGACAGGGTCCAGCTGTATTCGAGCTGCTTGTTGCGCCAGACCTCGGAGAGGTGGGCCGCGTCCGGCCCCACCGCCTCGGCGTAGCGCTGCACCGCGGCGTTCACGTCGAACAGCGTTCCGTAGGCGTCGAACACCGCGGCCTTCACGCCCGCGAGGGTCCCGATGCGTCGGTCATGGCGTTCCTCACTGGGTGCTCTCGCCCGATCTGGGGCCGGGACCGCGCGGCGGCGAGCCCGGCCGGGTCACTCAGGCCCGGCGCAGGCGCAGGCCGAACAGATGCAACAGGCCCGCCAGGAGCCCACCGTAGACCAGGGCTCCGGCGAGCCCGAGCACGGCCAGGACGACGAGGTCGCGGCCGTGCGGAAGGGGCGGCACCAGGGCCTGGACGAGCCCCTGCCCGTAGACGGCCACCGCCGCGAGCCCCAGGCAGGCGATCGCGACGCCCGCGACGGTGACACCGAGGGTTCGTCCCGGCGCCGTCCAGTTCCGGCGCTTGGCCAGGACCAGGAGCAGCAGCAGGTTCACCCACTGGCTCACCGCGGTGGCGAGGGCGAGCCCGGTCACGCCGTAGGGACCGGTGAGCCAGAGCTTCAGCACGACGTTCACCAGGATTGCGGTCAGCGAGGCCCAGAGGGGGGTCTTGGTGTCCTGCCGGGCGTAGAAGCTCGCCACGGCGCTGCGCACCAGCACGACGGCGGGCAGGGCGAAACCGTAGGCGGCCAGCACGGCGGCCGCGCGCGCGGCATCCTCGGCGCTGAAGGCGCCGCGCTCGAACAGGGCCGCCATGATCAGCCCGGGGATGGTCAGGAAGGCCACGGTGAACGGTGCCGAGAGCGCCAGGGAGAAGCCCGCCGCCCGGTTCTGCGCCGCGTGGGCGCCGGCGACGTCCCCGGCGGCGATGCGCCGGCTCATCTCCGGCAGCAGCACGGTGCCGGCCGCGATGGCGATGACCCCGAAGGGGAGCTGGTAGAGCCGGTCGGCGTAATAGAGCGCCGAGACCGCCCCGGTGGGCAGCCAGCTCGCGATGATCGTGTCGGCAAAGGCCGCGATCTGGAAACCCGCGGAGCCGATCACCGCCGGGCCGAGCACCGCGAAGAACCGCGTCAGCGCCGGATCGAGGCGCGGCACGGCGAGGTCGGGCATCACCCGGGCGCGCCGGCAGCCCCACCACAGCAGGCCGAACTGGAGGACGCCGGAGACGGCGACCCCCAGGCCGCCGCGTAGGCGGCGTTCGGGAACAGGAAGCTGAAGGTCAGCGCCGCCAGCATGGCGAGGTTGAGCAGGACCGGGGCGCCAGCCGCCACGGCGAAGTGCCGATGGGCGTTGAGGATGCCCGACAGCAGCGTCACCAGCGTCATGAACAGCAGGTACGGGAAGGTGATGCGGGTCAGCGCCACGGCGAGCTGGAAGCGCTCGCCGTCCTCGGCGAAGCCCGGCGCCAGGGCGTGCACGACCCAGGGCATCGCCGGCAGGGCGAGGTTCAGCAGAACCAGCTGCACGATCAGCATCAGGGTGAAGACGCGGTCGGCGAAGCGGTGCGCCTCCCCCGGCGTGCCGGCTTCCGCGAGCCCCGCATAGGTCGGCACGAAGGCGGTGTTGAACGCCCCCTCGCCGAAGATCGCCCGGAAATGGTTCGGCAGCCGGAAGGCGACCACGAAGGCGTCGGCCACCGGCCCGGCGCCCATCACGGCGGCCATCACCACGTCGCGGGCGAAGCCGGTGACGCGGGAGACCAGGGTCCAGCCGCCGACGGACAGGATGGAGCGGATCATGATGTGGGCCGCCCGACCCTTCCCTCCCCTCTTCCAACCCCCGCCGACGCGGCGGCCACCCGCCCCGCAGAGGGGTGAGGGTGCGCCGTGGAGACGTCGCGGGTGTCGAGTGAGGGAGAATGGCCGGACCCTTTTGCACCGGTTCATCCGGCGTCGGGCGCATCAAGAGCCGGTTTCGTGCGTCACCTCAAGGGTGCCGCGGACACAGGACCCGCGGCACTGGCGCTAAAGCCTCAGCGGGTCGCCTCGGCGTACATCTTCTCCACGTGCTCCCAGTTCACGAGGTTCTCGATGAACGCCTTGAGGTAGTCGGGACGGCGGTTGCGGTAATCGATGTAGTAGGAGTGCTCCCACACGTCGACGCCCAGGATCGGCTTGGCGCCGTGGACCAGCGGGTTCTCGCCGTTCGGGGTCTTCATGATGGCGAGCTTGCCGTCCTTGACGGCCAGCCACGCCCAGCCCGAGCCGAACTGGCCGATGCCCGCCTGGATGAAGTCCGCCTTGAACTTCTCGGCGCCGCCGAGATCCTCGTCGATCTTCTTGGCGAGCGCACCCGGGATCGCGCCGCCGCCGTTCGGCTTCATCCACTGCCAGAAGTGGATGTGGTTGTAGTGCTGGCCGGCGTTGTTGAAGAGCGGCTGATTCGTGTTGTAGGCGGCCTTGACGATCTCCTCGACGCTCTTGCCCTGGAGATCCGTGCCCTCAAGCAGCTTGTTGCCCGTGTCGACATAGGCCTTGTGGTGCTTGTCGTGGTGGAACTCGAGGGTTTCCTTCGACATGTACGGCCCCAGCGCGTCGTAGGCGTAGGGCAGTTCCGGCAGGGTGAAGGTCATCGCATCTGTCTCCGCTTGGCAGGGAACGGCGTCGTCCCCGGCGGGGGCTTCCGAGTCGAGAGCCCGCTAGGTAAGTCGGTGGCAGCGGGACGGCAACGCCGTTGCGTGGCGACGGCGCCGGAAGTTCCGGGATCCGGGGCGCGCGGCGGCCGGCTCGGGCATAGCCGCCAGACAACCGGACTATTCCGCTGTCCCGGACAATCTCAGTCCCGAGTTTTGCAATATGCCGGCTAGGCCTTACCGTGCGCCACGCCTAGAGCGCCGGCGGTCAGCCGGCCCGTGCCAGAGAGTATCATGATCGCTGCGCTGTTCGCGCTCGCCGCCGCCATGATCATCGGGGGCTGCGCCGCCGTGATCCAGGGCTTCCCGTACGTGCGTCTGGAGAGCGGGCTCGCGATGGTGATCGCGGGTTCGGTCGCGGCCTCGTCCGGCGCGATCCTCCTCGGCCTCGGCGTCGTCGCCCTCGGTTTCCGGCGGGTCGAGCGGGCGATCGGGCAGGCGCCTCTGCGCGGAGCGCGGGAGGAGGCGTCCGCAGACGCCCCGGCGGCATCAGCAGGCGAGGATCGGCCGCGACTGCCGCCGGTCCTGCCGGCCGCGCCCGCCTTCATCGTCCCGTCGGTGATCGAGCCGGCCTTCGATCCCGAGCGCCCCCGGATCGAGCCGAGCCTGCAGCTCCGGGCCGACGAGACACGTGCCTCCCTCTCGGAACCGTCCGCCGTCGCGGAGGCGCCCGTTCCGGCCGAGCCCGAGCCGCCCGTGGTGCCCCCCGTCGTGCCGGAGCTCCGCCTCCGCCCCGAGCCGGAAGCCCCGAAGGCGGAGGGTGTGATCGCGCCCGAGGACGACCTGTTCGCCGCACCCGAGCCGCCTTCAGTCCACCGCGAGGCGCCTTCGGACCACCTGGAGCCGCCGCCGTCCCTGCGTCCGGGCCTCGATGCGGCGCCCGAGCCCGAGCCCGAGCCGGCGCCGCCACCTGCAACCCGCACCGTGGTCGGACGCTATGCCTCGGGCGGCAACACCTACGTGATGTTCGAGGACGGCGCGATCGAGGCGGAGACGCCGCAGGGCCGGTTCACCTTCGCGTCGCTCGACGAATTGAAGGCCTTCGTGGATGGCGGCGGCGAGACCGGGGCCCGCGGCGCGGCCTGACGGCCGGCGGCCCGGCGGTCACACCAGCGGGTTCAGGCTGTCGTTGCGTGGCGGGATCGGCGCCCGCATGGTCAGGGAGAACCCGTCGGGGGCATAGTCGGTCGCCACCTCGGCCTGGACCTGGGTGATCAGGACGCGCTGCAGCAGGCGCGAGCCGAAGCCCTGGCGGCTCGGCGGTGCGACCGGCGGCCCGCCGCTCTCGCGCCAGGAGAACCGCAGGATGCCGGCCGGCCCGCCGGGCTCCAGCGACCATTCCACCGCAACCCGCCCGGTGCGGTTCGACAGCGCCCCGTACTTGGCGGCGTTGGTGGTGAGTTCGTGGATCGCCATGCCGATCGGCACCGCGATCTCGGACGGCAGGTCGATCGCCGGCCCGTCGAGGCTGATTCGGCCCTCGGCGGCGCCGTCGGGCGCCACCTCCGCGTAGGGCTTCAGCTCGTTGCGCAGGAGGTCGGCCAGGGAGGCGGTCTGCCACGTGTCCTCGGTGAGGACCGAGTGGGTGTGCGCCAGGGATTTGATGCGCCCGACGAACGCCTCGTAGAAGCTCTCGATGCTCGACGCCGTCCGGGCGGTCGACCCCACGATCGCCTGCACGGTGGCCAGGGTGTTCTTCACCCGGTGATGGAGTTCGCGGATCAGCAGGCTCTGGCGCTCCTCCGCGACCCGCCGGTCGGTCACGTCGGCCACCACACCGATCAGCCGACGCGGCAGCCGGCCGGGGGCATCGCGCTCGAACCGGCCGGCCATGTCGATCGTGCGCCAGACCCCGTCGGACTTGCGCCGGATCCGGCCGCTGATGTGCAGGTCCCCGTCCTCCCGCAGCGCCTTGGAGATCGCCCGCCGGACCGCGGGGCGGTCGTCCGGGTGGAGGATGTCGTTGAGAAACTCGGTCTTGCCGATCGTGCCATCCTCGGGCGCGTGCCCGAAGATCTCGTACATGTGCTCGTTCTCCCAGATCGCCTGATCCTCGAGCATGTGCCATTCGAAGATGCCGAGCTTGGCAACGGTGGTGGCGACCCGAAGGCGCTGGTCGCGGGACAGGATTTCGTCCCGGGCCTCGACCCGGGTGGTGATGTCCTGGATGACGCCGACCATGCCGGCGGATGTGCCCTCGGTGCACGGCACGGCCTGTCCCCGTACTCGCAGGATCACCGAGCGCCCGGCCACCGTGGCGGCCGTGTCGAACTGGTAGGGCTCGTCGGTTCCGGAGGCGTCGGCGATGATCGTGCGCAGGCGGGCGAGTTCCGCCTGCGACAGACCGGTCTTCAGCTCCTCACTCGAGACGGAGCGGCCCGGCGGGCGGCCGAGGATGCGGGCGGCCCGGCGCGACAGGGTGAGGAGATCCGTCGCCCGGTCCCAGCGCCATTCCCCGAGCCCGGCGGCGGCCAGCGCCTCGCGGTTGGCCTCGGAATGGGCCGCCATGTCCACGTCGACCGCCTCGACCACCAGGGTTCGGCCGGTGCGCCGGATCCGCATGTCGAGGGCGGTCCCATCCGCCCCGCGCCAGAACTGGAGGCCGTCCCGGAGGCCCTCCGGCCCTTCGTTCAGGAGATCGGCGACCGGGCGCCCGGGCAGGACGCCCGGCGGCCAGCCGAGGAGATCGTGCAGAGCCCGGTTGGCGGCGACGATCGTCCCTTCGTCCGCCGACAGCACCACGAGGCCGATCGCGGCCTCGTCGAAGCCGATGCGGAACGGGTCTTCCGCCGTCGGATCCTGCCCCACCCTCGCATTCACGCGGAAAGATCCTCGAACGAGCCGTGGGACGCTCCTGCCGGAGATGGTCCCTCCCGCGCGCGGTCCGGGACCACGGCGGGCGCTCAGGATGGCGCCCGAGCGTGACTGTGGCAAGGCGTTCCGCTCGGCCTGCGGCGACCGGGCGCCCGAGGGGGCGCGCGCAAGCTCGGGCTCAGCGCGGGCGGCGGGCGAATTCCAGGTAGGTGGGCCGCCGGCCCGCTTCCAGGGCCTTGGCCTCGTAGCGCGTGCCGGGCCAGCCCGGGAAGGGCTCGGTCCAGTCCCAGGCGCTCCGCGCCGTCCAGGCCAGGACCGGGCAGCGCGCGGCCCGGACCAGCGTCCAGCCGGCATAATCGTCGATGTCGCTGGCGAAGCGGAACAGGCCGCCATCCTTCAGCACCCGCCCGATCTCGGCCAGGGAGGCGTCGGAGACGAACCGGCGCTTGCGCTGCCGCCGCTTGGGCCAGGGATCGGGATAGAGGAGGTAGACCCGGTCGAGGCAGGCCTCCGGCAGACGTGCCAGGAGGGCGGTCACGTCCTCGTCGCGGATGCGGATGTTGCGCAGCCCCCGCCTCGATGGCGGCGAGCAGCTTCACCACGCCGTTGACGAACGGTTCCGCACCGATGAAGCCGATGTCGGGCTGTGCCGCGGCCTGGGCCGCGAGGTGCTCGCCGCCGCCGAAGCCGATCTCCAGCCAGAGCGCGTCGGGCGGTGCGGGCATCGCCGGGAAGAGCGTGCGCGGATCGAGCGGCGCGTCGTCGGGCGGCAGGGCGATGCGGAGGGACGGCAGCAGGTCGGCCAGCCGGCGCTCCTGCTGGCCGCGCAGGCGCTTGCCCTTGCGGCGTCCGAAGAAGGCGCGCTCCGGCTCCTCGGCCGTCTGCACGGGGCGTCCAGGGGTGTCAGACATGACCACGGCACGACGTCGGCCACCGGCCTGAAGGTGCCGCGGGCAGGTGGACGATCTGGTTTTGAACGCCCGGACCCGTCACGCGGGTCCGGGATGAGGCGCGGACGCCGCCCTCAGGCGAGGGCAGACTTCAACTTGTCAGCGAGGTCGGTGCGCTCCCAGGAGAAGCCGCCGTCGGCCTCGGGGGCGCGGCCGAAATGGCCGTAGGCTGCGGTGCGCGCGTAGATCGGCTTGTTGAGGCCGAGCGCCGTGCGGATGCCGCGGGGCGAGAGGTCCAGGGCGTCCATCAGCACGCCCTCGAGCTTGGCCTCGTCCACGGTGCCGGTCCCGTGCAGGTCCACGTAGATCGAGAGCGGCTTCGAGACGCCGATCGCGTAGGCGAGCTGGATCGTGGCGCGGCGGGCGAGGCCGGCGGCCACGACGTTCTTGGCGAGGTAGCGCGCCGCGTAAGCCGCCGAGCGGTCGACCTTCGTCGGGTCCTTGCCCGAGAAGGCGCCGCCGCCGTGGGGGCCGCGCCGCCGTAGGTGTCGACGATGATCTTGCGACCGGTGAGGCCGGCATCGCCGTCCGGGCCGCCGATCACGAACTTGCCGGTCGGGTTCACGTGCCAGACCGTGCCCTCGTTGACCCACCCCTCCGGCAGGGCCTTGAGGATGTAGGGCTCCACGATGGCGCGGACGTCGGCCGAGTCGAGGGACTCGTCGAGGTGCTGCGTCGACAGCACGATCTGGGTGACCTCGACCGGGCGCCCGTTCTCGTAGCGGACCGTGACCTGGCTCTTGGCGTCGGGGCCGAGCTTGGCCGCGTCGCCCTGCTTGGCCCGGCGGGCGTCGGCGAGGTCCTTGAGAATTCGGTGGGCGTAGAAGATCGGCGCCGGCATCAGCTCGGGCGTCTCGTCGGCGGCGTAGCCGAACATGATGCCCTGGTCGCCCGCGCCCTCGTCCTTGTTGCCGGCCGCATCCACGCCCTGGGCGATATCGGCCGACTGGGCATGGAGGTGGATGGCGACGTCGTTGTTCTTCCAGTGGAAGCCCGACTGCTCGTAGCCGATATCCTTCACCGCCTCGCGGGTCAGGGCCTCGAGGTCCTTGAAGGTGACCAGAATCGGGGCCACGGACCTCGCCGGCGATGACGATCCGGTTGGTGGTTGCGAGCGTCTCGACACCGAGCCGGGCCTCCGGCATCGCCGTGAGATAGGCGTCGACGACGGTATCGGAAATCCGGTCGCACACCTTGTCCGGGTGCCCCTCGGACACCGATCTGCTGGTGAACAGGTAGTTGGAACGCGGCATCGGACGGCCTCGATGGCAGAGGTACGCCGTCGCGATCGCGGCGTTTGACCCTTTATGGGGCCGGGGTTCTCGCACCCGTCCGGAGCCCGGTCAAGGCGGATGAACGAACGGATCCGCTATAACGGACGATGCGACCGAAAAAACGGCCGCCCCGGGACGACTCGTTGCGGCTCAGCCGCCGAGCTTGGTCTCGAGGGCGCGGATGGCGTCGGCGACGTCGCGACGCGCCTCCTCGGAGAAGTTCTCGGTGATGTGGCGGCCCACCACTTCGGCCAGCCCCTTCAGCCCGCCGTCGGACAGGGCCGACTGCTCCCGCTCGCTGAAACCCGGTGCCACGAAGTCGTCGTTCCGGGGCATGCCCTTGAAGAAGTAATCCATCGGCACGCCGGTCATCCGGGAGAAGATGTCGAGATGCACCGCGCTGATCCGGTTGGTGCCCTTCTCGTACTTCTGGAGCTGGGCTGCAGACATACCGAAGCTCTGCGCGACGCGGCGCTGTGTGAGAGACGCCTTCCGGCGCTGCTCGGCGATGCGTTGCCCGACGTAAACGTCGCGCTGATCGGTCTTCTGGCCCGCCATGAAGTGCTCGTCCACCCCCCGCCATGGATCCTGGCGGCAAAGCTTAGCGCGGCCCTCGGTTCTTGTCACCGGCAGGCGGCCAATGTCGCGGACGTTTTGCGCCCGGAACCGCGGCCGGCGCGAGCTCCAGGACAAGAAAGGTGGCGTCCCCGGCAGGGCTCGAACCTGCGACCCCAGGTTTCATACCACTTCGGCTTTCGCCGCCGCGTCCCGGAGGTCCGCGTTCGTGGCCTGGACTATCCCTTCACCGTGGACCGGATTGCATCCGGCCGTTAGGTGCCGCCCGTCTAGTCTCTACACCTTCCCGCGGGACGCCGGGGCGCCGCGCGGGCTTGGCTCGGGATTGGCAGAGCATCGCACGGCCAAGCGCCGATGCCCGAAGCGTTCCCCGACTTTGAGCGGATCCGCCGCGAGGTTTCCCGACGCGACGCCCAATTGAACCTGATCTAGGAAACCTGTGCTCTGTCCAGCTGAGCTACGGAGACAACCGCGGTCCCCTTAGCATTCTCCCCATCCGAGGCCAACCGCGCCCGACGGCGGGGGCGGGTGCCGGGGCCTGTGGTCCGGAGGCGTGCGATGGGCGGGTCAATGAGCGGGTCAATGGGCTCGGGCGGTCAGCGCGGTGCGGCGCGCACGGCGCTGGTCACGGCGGCCCTCGCCGCGGCGTCGACGCCGTCGGCCTGGGCCGCGCAGCGGACCGGCGGCGCCGCGTGCGCGGCTGGACCCGCGCGGGTCGAGGTCGTGGCGGGAATCGGACCCCGGGGGGAGATCCGCCTGGAATCGGGCGCCCGGGCGGTGCTGGATTCCCTGCGCTGGCCGGACGCGCCGGAGGCTGCCGCCGCGGCGCAGGCGTGGCTCGAGGCCCGGCGGGGCGCCAGGGTCACGGTGGTTCCCCGCGGGCAGGCCGACCGCTGGGATCGGGAGCGGGCCGATATCCTGACCGACGCGGAGGACGGGGATCTGGCGGGCGCCCTCATCGCGGCGGGGCTCGCCTTCGCGGACGCGAACGAGGCCGATGCGCTCTGCCGGCCCGCCCTGCGCCTCGCGGAGGCCGCCGCCCGGCGGCGCGGGCTCGGCTTCTGGCAGGAGCCGCTCCCGGCGGCGCAGGACGGGGCGGCGCTCCGTGCGCGGGCCGGACATTTCGTGGTCGTGGAGGGCCGCGTCCGCCACGTCGGCGAGCGGGGCGCACGCACCTATCTCGATTTCGCCGCCCGCGGCACGGACGGCCTGACGGTGACGGTATCGAAACGCACTTGGCGAATGATGCGCGCCCGTGGTTTGAGTGCGGCCTCACTCGAAGGCCGGCGCGTGCGGGTGCGCGGCCTCCTGGAGGTCTGGCGCGGCCCGACCCTGGAGGCCGCCGCCGACGCGATCGAGATGCTGGAGGAGGCGGACCGGCCGGAGGCCGATCCGGACGGGGAACGGGGATTGCGGCGCTGATCGCGATGGGCGGGATCACGGGGCGAATCATCGGAGGGCGCGTCCACGGGGCGTGGCACCGTCCGTGCGGACTGGCGGCGCTCGGCGGGCTGGCCCTGCTGCTCGGCGCCTGCGTCGCCGACCAGACCGACGCGACCGTGCGGCCGGCCGTGGTGCGGGTGCCCGCTGAGGCGCCGCGCACCACCGGCCGCGAGCGCGCCGCGGATGCCGACCACCTCAAGCTGGTGGCCTCCTTCGGGGGCGAGGCGCGGGCGCCCAACGTGACGCGGATGCTCACGGAGGTGACCGACCGCCTCGTGAAGGCGAGCGACCGGCCCGACCAGACCTACACGGTAACGCTGCTCGACTCGCCCGCGGTCAACGCCTTCGCGCTGCCGAACGGGCGGCTCTACGTCACCCGCGGCCTCGTGGCCCTGGCGAGCGACACCTCCGAGGTGGCGGCCGTGCTGGCGCACGAGATGGCCCACGTGACCCTCAACCACGCCACGGCCCGCAGCGAACTGGAGCTGCGCTCGGCCCTGGTCAGCCGCGTCGTGGCCGACGTGCTGAACGATCCCGATACCGGCGCACAGTTGCAGCACCAGTCGCGCTTCGCCCTCGCCCGCTTCTCCCGCGAGCAGGAGCTGGAGGCGGACGCCACCGGCGTGCGCACCCTCGCGAAGGCCGGCTACGATCCGTTCGCGGCCGGCCGCTTCCTCACCGCCCTCAACCGCTCGACGGGATTGAAGGCCGGCAGTACCGGCGAGCCCGACATGCTGGCGACCCATCCGGGCACGGTTGAGCGGATCACGCAGGTCACCCGGGCGGCGCGGCGCATCGGCGCGCCGGGCATCGGCACCGACGACCGCGCCTCGTACCTCGCGGCGGTGGACGGGCTCGCCTACGACGACAATCCACGCGACGGCGCCGTGCGGGGCCACCGCTTCATCCATCCTGGCCTGGGCATCGCCTTCGAGGTGCCGGAGGGCTTCACCCTGGAGAACACCCGCGCGGCGGTTCTCGGAACGACCCAGGACGGCAGCCGGCGCCTGCTGTTCGACCAGATCGAGGCCAAGGACGGCCAGCCCCTCGACGCGGTGCTGAAGGCGAGCTGGAACGACGCCTTCGACCCCGCCGGCTTCGAGACCCGTGAGGTCGCCGGCCATCCGGCGGCCTTCGCGCTGTCGCGCGGCAAGGACTGGACCTTCCGCTTGGCGGCGATCCGGATCGGCGACTCGACCTACCGGATGATCATGGCGGCCAAGGGGGCTGCCGATCCCGATCCCGCCTTCCGCCGCTGGGCCGCAACCCTCGTCGCCGTCTCGCCCGACGAGACGGTCCTGCGCCCCCTGCGGCTGCAGGTGGTTCAGGCGACCTCGACCAGCGCCGAGGACCTCGCCCGCCGCATGGCGGTGCCGGACCGGGCGCTCGACCGGTTCCTGGTTCTCAACGGGCTGGAACGGGGCGCCGCGCTGGTGCCGGGCCGCAGCTACAAGATCGTGGCGGAATAGCCGCCCTGCGCGGCTGCGGCTTGTGCGGATGCCCGACCCGGACATCCTTCCGACCTCGTTCAGGGAGAGCGCCGTGATTCGATTCTTCTACAATCTCAGCCCCAACCCGATGAAGGTCGCCCTCTGCCTTGAGGAGATGGGCCTGCCCTACGAGCCGGTGCCGGTGGACACCCGCAGGGGGCAGCAGTTCGATCCCGCCTACACGGCGGTCAACCCGAACGGGAAGGTCCCGGCGATCGTGGACGGCGACGTGACGGTGTTCGATTCGAACGCCATCCTGCTCTACCTTGCGGGCAAGACCGGCCGGTTCCTGCCCGAGGGCGAGCCGGTGCGGGGCGAGATGCTGTCCTGGCTGATGTTCGTGGCCACCGGCATCGGCCCGTTCTCCGGCCAGTGCGTCCATTTCCGCCACTTCGCGAAGGACGGCGGCGCCTACGCCACCGAGCGCTACGTCTTCGAGGCGCGCCGCCACTGGGGCGTCCTCGACCAGCGCCTCGACGGCCGCGCCTACATGCTGGGCGACACCTACACGATCGTCGACATGGCGGTCTGGGGCTGGGCGCGCATGGTGCCGTTCGTGCTCGGCGAGAACGCCTTCGCCGATCTGCCCAACGTCAAGCGCCTCCTCGACACGCTCAACGCCCGGCCGGCCGCCCAGGCCGCCGAGGCCGCTGAAGGGGCGCCACGCCTTCAAGGCCGAGATGGACGACGAGGCCCGGGGGTTCATGTTCCGCGCCACGCAGGGCGCCGCCTGAGCCGCGTCCGCCGCCCTCCGCCTCAGGGCGCGGGGGCGGTCACCGTGAGCATCGGCAGGGTGACGGAGAGCGTGCGGGTAGGCACCCGCTCGGTGCCGAGCGTCAGGCAGGCGGCGAAGCCGAGACCGAGGGCGAGACCGAGAAGCGAGGTCTCGAAGCCGCGGTAGACCCAATCCATGGCGGTCCCCTTGCGTGAGGAGACGTCAGGATGCGCCCGCCGGGTTAACGGATCGGCACGCCGGCGCGCATGCCCTCACCAGCCCGAGGCGACGAGGGCGGCGCCGGCGGCGATGAGGCCGACGCCGGTCCAGGCCGCGAGGCTGAGGGTTTCGCCGAGCAGGCTGGTGCCGAGGATCGCCACCAGCACGACGCTCAGCTTGTCGATCGGCGCGACCCGGGCGGCATCGCCCAGCGACAGGGCGCGGAAGTAGCAGAGCCAGGACGCCCCGGTGGCGAGTCCCGACAGGACGAGGAAGACGAGGCTGCGGCCGGAGATCTGGGCGAGGCCGCCGGCCTGACCGGAGCCGACGACGATGGCCCCGGCGAAGACCAAGATCACGGCGGTCCGCACGAAGGTCGCGACATCCGACGGGACGCCCGAGACGCCGACCTTGGCGAGGATCGCGGTCAGGGCCGCGAAGGCCGCCGCGGCGAGCGCCCAGAAGCGCCAGGATTGCAGCAGGTGGCTCACCGGGATTCCGTGTCGGTTCTCAGGGCAACGGGCGGTCGCATCATCGTCCTTGCGAGCGGAGCGAAGCAATCCAGGGTCGCGCCACGCTCAAGGATGTCGCGCCGCCCTGGGTCGCTTCGCTGCGCTCGCGATGACGGAGCGGTCCAGCGCGATCCGCGCGGATCCCGCGCTCGACTCCTTCCGAACCGTCAATGTTGTCTGTGAAACGCTCGCCGTTCAGAGCAGCTTGTCGATGGTGATCGGCAGGTCGCGCACCCGCTTCCCGGTGGCGTGGAACACCGCGTTGGCGATGGCCGCCGCCGTGCCGACGATCCCGATCTCGCCGAGGCCCTTCACGCCCAGCGGGTTCGCCTTGTCCTCCTCGTCCACGAAGATCACGTCGATGTCGTAGATGTCGGCGTTCACCGGCACGTGGTACTCGCCGAGATTGTGGTTCATGAACCGGCCGACCCGGTGGTCGAGCATCGACTCCTCCTCGAGCGCCGAGCCGATCCCCATCACGACGCCGCCGAGGATCTGGCTGCGTGCGGTCTTCGGGTTCAGCACCTTGCCGGCCGCGATCGCCGAGACGATGCGGGTGACCCGGACCTGACCCAGCTCCGCGTCCACCTTCACCTCGGCGAAGATCGCCGAGTGGGTATAGGCCTCGTATTTCTGGTTGAAGTCCTTGTCGGGGCCGGCCTGTTCGACCGCCTCGACCTTGTCGATTCCGGCCGCCTGCAGCACGGCGACGAGCGACACGCTGCGGCCCGGATCGCCCGCGACTGAGATGTGGCCGTCCGCGAACACGGCGCGGTCGAAGTCGACGTTGGCCAGCGGCGAGTTCTCCATCGCGCGGGCAAGCTTGAACACCTGCTCGCCGACGTTGCGGCAGGCCTTCATCACGGCGGTGCCGGAGGAGGCCGCCGTCCAGGAGCCGCCGGCGACCGGCGCCTCGGGCAGGCGGGTGTCGCCGAGCTTGGTGGTCACCGCATCCATCGGCAGGCCGAGGGTGTCGGCGGCGATCTGGGTGAGGATCGTGTAGGTGCCGGTGCCGATGTCGCCGGTGGAGTTGCCCACCGTGAGGCGCCCGTCGGGCGTCAGGGTCGCGATGGCGCTCGACTGCATCATCATCGATTCCCAGATGCCGGTGGCCACGCCCCAGCCGACGAGTTCCCGGCCGTCCCGCATGGAGCGCGGCTCCGGATTGCGCCTAGCCCAGCCGAAGCGTTCGGCGCCCTGCGTGAAGCAGCTCTTGAGCTCCTTCGAGCCGAAGGGCTTGCCCTTCGCGGTGGCGTCGGACTCGGCGTAGTTCTTCAGCCGCAGGGCGATCGGGTCCATCCCGGTCGCGTAGGCGAGCTCGTCCATGGCGGTCTCGATGCCGAAGACGCCGGTCACCGCGCCGGGGGCGCGCATGTCGCCCGGGGTGGCGGTGTCGAGCTTGGCGAGCCGGTAGGTCAGGGCGACGTTGTCGCAGCGGTAGAGCACCCCCGACCAGTTGACGATCACCTCTTGGTAATCCTCGAAGGTCGAGGTGCCCTGCACGGCGTCGTGCCGCAGGGCCGTCAGCGTGCCGTCCGCCTCGGCGCCGAGCGCGATCGTCTGCAGCGCCTCGCCCCGGTAGGTGAAGGACCACATCTGGTCGCGGGTCAGGGTGACCCGGACCGAGCGCTTCAGCTCCTGGGCGGCCAGCATCGCCAGGAACGCCTGGTATTGCGGGCGCAGGCCGGAGCCGAAGCCGCCGCCGAGATAGGGATTGAGCACCCGGACCTGGTCAGGCTTCAGGCCGAACACGTTGGCGAGGTACTGCTGGCTGTTCGAGACGCCCTGAATCTTGTCGTAGACCGTGTAGGTCCCGTCCGCCTCCACCACCACCGTGGTGGCGTGCGGCTCCATCGGGTTGTGGTGCTCGTTGGCCAAGCTGTAGCCGCCCTGCACGCGGATCGGCGCGCTGCCGAACGCCCGGTCGGCGTCGCCCCACGGCGCCGGCGGCGGCTTGATGCCCTCGCGCTTGGTGGGCGGATCATAGGCGTCGCCGCGCACGGCCTTGAGGTCGGTGACGGGCTCCTGCATGGCGTAGCCGACGCGGACGAGGGAGGCGGCGTAGCGCGCGGTCTCGAAATCCTCGGCCACCACCAGGGCGACCGGCTGGCCGCTGAACACGATCAGGTCGTCGTAGAGGGCGCGGAACGGCGAGCCGGGGGCGCGACCGCGTCCTGGAAGTTCTTGTCGCGCCACGCGGTGCGCGGCCGGTTCTCGTGGGTGATGACCTTGAGAACCCCCGGCACCGCCTCGGCCTCGGCGGACTCGATGGCGGTGATCCGGCCCTTGGCGATGGCGCTGGACACCACGTAGCCGTAGGCGAGACCGGGCGCGGCGAACTCGCCCGCGTACTTGGCGAGGCCGGTGACCTTGGCGGGTCCGTCGATGCGGCTGCGCGGGCTGCCCACGAAGGTGTCGCGGCCGGTCGAGCTGAAAGTCTGGGTCATGGCGGGCCTACTGGATGCGCTTGTCGCTGAGCGACTGGGGCGTGCCGGCGGCGGCCTGTTCGAGGCCGCGGACGATGGCCCGCCGGGCGAGATCGATCTTGAAGCCGTTCTCCGATTGCGGCTTGGCCTCCGCGACGACGCGGTCGGCCGCCGCCTGGAAGCTCTCCCGGCTTGCGGGCTTGCCTTCGAGCAGGGCCTCGGCCTCGCGGTTGCGCCAGGGCTTGTGGGCGACGCCGCCCAGCGCCAGCCGGGCGGTCTTCACCGTGTCGCCGTCGAATTCCAGGGCCGCCGCCACCGAGACCAGCGCGAAGGCGTAGGACAGGCGGTCACGGAGCTTCAGGTAGGTGTAGTGCTGCGGGTACCGGCTCTCCGGCAGATCCACCGCCACGATGATCTCGCCGGGAGACAGGGTGGTGTCCTGCTCCGGCGCGTCGCCCGGCAGGCGATGGAACTCCGAGAACGGGATCGACCGGTCGCCCTGCGGCCCGCTCACCTGCACGGTGGCCTCCAGGGCGGCCAGGGCGATGCACATGTCGGAGGGGTGGGTGGCGATGCAGTGCGCGCTCGTCCCGAAGATCGCGTGGATGCGGTTCATCCCGCCGATCGCCGGGCAGCCGGAGCCCGGCGCGCGCTTGTTGCAGGGCGTGGCCGTATCGTAAAAGTAGTAGCAGCGGGTCCGCTGGAGCAGGTTGCCGCCCGTCGAGGCGGCGTTGCGCAGCTGCGCCGAGGCGCCGGCCAGGATGGCGTTGCGCAGGAGCGGGTAGCGCGCCGCGACCCGGTCGTCGTACGCCACCTTGGCGTTGGTGGCTAGCGCCCCGATCCGCAGGCCGCCCCCGTGATCCTCGATCCGGTCCAGCGGCAGTCGGGTGATGTCGATCAGCCGGCCGGGCTTCTCGACCTCGTACTTCATCAGGTCGATCAGGTTGGTGCCGCCGGCGATGAAGCGCGACCCGGCCCCGAAGGCCTGCACCGCCTCAGCCACCGTGCCGGCGCGGACATAGTCGAAGCGGTTCATCGGGCGGCTCCCTGCATCACGTCCTCGATGGCGTCGACGATGTTGGTGTAGGCGCCGCAGCGGCAGAGATTGCCGCTCATCGCCTCGCGGATCTCGTCCCGGGTGTGGGCGTGGCCCTCGTTCATCAGGCCGACCGACGAGCAGAGCTGGCCCGGCGTGCAGTAGCCGCACTGGAAGGCGTCGTGCTCGATGAACGCCTCCTGGATCGGGTGGAGGGCGTTGCTGCCCGCCCGGTCGCCGAGGGCGGCCAGCCCCTCGACAGTAGTGATCTCGGCCCCGTCCTTCATCACCGCCAGCGTCAGGCAGGAATTCACCCGGGTGCCGTTCACCAGCACCGTGCAGGCCCCGCACTGGCCGTGGTCGCAGCCCTTCTTGGTGCCGGTGAGGTCGAGCCGCTCGCGCAGGAGGTCGAGGAGCGTGGTCCACGGCGCGACCTGCAGCGCGCGCCGCTGCCCGTTGATCGTCAGCGTGATGCCGATCGGCGTATCCGCCGACACCGGCGGCTGGGTCTCGAGGCGCATGATGTCGTCCAAAATCTGGGCCGGCCGGGGCCGGGCGGGAACGGATCGGCCCAAGCGACGACCGGGAGGGACGTGCGGGCGCCAGCCCGAGGGCTTGGGTCGATAACCATTCCAATCTGCGCCTGTTCCGGAGCACTCCGTCCGGACCACGGATCGGCGGCGCCGCCGCGAAGGGGCTCGGGATCCATCATCTCGTCCTCCGACGTTGCCCGCGCCGCCCCGCCTCGGCTAACCCTCGTTCCCGCAGAGTTCACGCCGCACCCCGGAGCCCCCGATGGCCGCGCTCGACGCGATCCTCAACGACATCGACACGGATCTCGAGAACGCCCTGGAGCGGCTGTTCGCCTTCCTGCGGATCCCGTCGATCTCCACCGATCCCGCCTATGCCGGCCATTGCCGCGAGGCCGCCGCCTGGCTCGCCCAGGACCTGACCGCGCTGGGCTTCGAGACCTCCGTCGAGGAGACCTCTCTCCATCCGGTCGTGCTGGCCCACAAGCCGAAGCCCGGGGCGCCGCACGTCCTGTTCTACGGCCATTACGATGTGCAGCCCGTCGACCCGCTCGATCTCTGGACGACGCCGCCCTTCGAGCCGCACCTCGCCGACGACGGGCAGGGTGGCAAACGAGATCGTCGGGCGCGGCGCCTCCGACGACAAGGGTCAGGTGATGACCTTCGTGGAGGCCTGCCGGGCCACCATCGCCATGCACGGCGAATTGCCCTGCGGCGTCACGATCCTGATCGAGGGCGCCGAGGAGAGCGGCTCGCAGGGCCTGCCGGAATGGGTCGCGGCGAACCGCGACCGGCTCGGCTGCGACGTGGTGCTGGTCTGCGACACGGGCATGTGGGACCGGAAGACCCCGGCCATCACTTCGTCGCTGCGGGGGCTCGCCTATTTCGAGGTCAAGGTCACCTGCGCCGACCGCGACCTGCATTCGGGCTTCTTCGGCGGCGCCGCCCGCAACCCGATCCACGTGCTCGCCAAGATCATCGCCGACCTGCACAATGCCGACGGGCGGGTGACGATCCCGGGCTTCTACGAGGGGGTGCACGAGCGCCCGCCGGAGGTTCTCGAGCAGTGGCGCGGCCTCGGGCTGACGCCGGAGACGCTGCTCGGGCCGATCGGCCTCAAGGAGCCCGCGGGCGAGCGCGGCCGGATGCCGATCGAACTGGTGCAGTCGCGCCCCTCCTGCGACGCCAACGGCATCATCGGCGGCTATACCGGCGAGGGCACCAAGACGGTGATCGCCTCCACGGCCTCCGCCAAGGTCTCGTTCCGTCTCGTGGACGACCAGAACCCGAAGCGGCTCGCCGAGGCGTTCGAGGCCTTCGTGCGCGCGCGGGTGCCGGCGGACTGCACGGTCGAGGTCATCACCTACAAGGGCTCGCGGGCGATCAGCCTGCCCTTCGACATGCCGCAGCTCGGCGCCGCCAAGGCGGCGCTGCAGGACGAGTGGGGCGTGCCGGCGGTGACCGTCGGGGCCGGCGGCTCGATCCCGATCGTCGGCGACTTCAAGCGGATTCTGGGGCGCGACACCCTGCTGATCGGCTTCGGGCTCGACGATGACCGGATCCACTCGCCGAACGAGAAGTACGACCTGACGAGCTTCCACAAGGGGACGCGCTCCTGGGCGCGGATCCTCGCGGCCCTCGGCCAGGGCTGATCCCGGCGGCGGCCCGATCTCAGCGGGCGGGAGCCGCCCGCATCTTGCCGTCGATCCAGGTCCAGAGCGCCCGGACCTCCTCGGCGGCCGGGCTGCCGGGGCGAATTCCGTGACGCCGAGCCCGGTCGCCAGGGCGTCCTGGTGGTCGACCCGGTGGATGATCCCGGGCTCGGCCAGGACCCCCAGCGCCCGCAGCTGCGCCGCGTAGGCGCTGGTGCGCGGCGAGGGCGGCGGAGGACACTGGTTCAGCACCAGGGCCAGCCGCTCCCGCAGACCGAGGCCGACGAGGGCCTGCAGCGTCGGCCGGGCGGCCACGATGTCGAGCCGGGAGGGCCGGACCGGCATCAGGACGAAATCGGCATCCTTCAGGGCGGGTGCGAGCCCGGCGGCACTGCCGGCCGTGTCGAGGACGGCGAGCGTCGTGCCCTGCTCGGCGAGGATGCCGAGGATCTCCGAGAGCTGACCCATCTCCCAGGGCTGGACCCGGTCGACCGCGACGGACTCGCCCGTCCGCAGGGCGCCCCAGCCGGCGAGCGAGCCCTGCGGGTCGAGGTCCAGCGCGGTCACGCGCTCGCCCGCCTCCGCGGCGGCGACCGCCAGTGACGCCGCCAGGGTGGTCTTGCCCGTGCCGCCCTTCTGCACCGCCACCGCCAGGACCCGCAGCGTGCCGTCGGGCCGTCGCGATGCGATGTCCGGCTTCGGTCCGGATCCTTCAGGATCCATGCGCGTACCACCTCTCCGATGTCGTGCCCGGGCCATCGCGATCGGCGCGGCGCGGACCATGGCGGTCCCGGTACCACCGGTGGCTTACCTCCGCGCGCCCGCAGGTCGATCGTAGGTCGGACATCATGACGGTGAGATCATGAACACCCGACGTCGGCACACGCATGTGCCGGCATCGACGCAGGCTAATCGGGCGCCGTGCCAAGATCTCTTCAGCCCAGACGGGATGTCGGCGCGGACCGGGTCCACCGGCATCACCGCCGGCATGACGCAGGGGCAAATTCTGACGGGACAATTGATTATTTATACTGCGTGCCTGTTAGCCTGCGGGCTGCATTCCCGTCAAGCCAAACGTGTTTCGCGCACCTATTCGAGAATTTGTCGATATAAGCTTTATCTATAAATATGTCTTCCGAATACAATAGAATATTCCATTCATTGCATTGGAATTCATTCCATCAAGATCGTTCCGAACCGATCGTTTCAATCCAGATCCCGCCAGGCCTCATCGCGCGAACGGACGCGGCATCCCGCATCGTGCGTCCGCCCGGCGAAACCGGCCCTGCGGGACCTGCGCCCGCGCGCCGCCGGCCCGTTGCGGGATCGCCTGCGGACGCCCGCGCGTTGGAGCGGCGGCTTACGACCATGGAGGCCGAATCGGAGGCCGACGGGTCCAGCCGTTGCCAGGACAGGACGGGACGCGCATGCCAATCGACCGCCGCCGCCTGATCGGATCCGGCCTCGTAGCCCTCGCGGCGGGACCCGTCCGGGCCGGGACGCCCTCAGGGCGTGAGCCGCCAGTGAGCCGGCCTGTCGGGCCGCTGGAACTGGCGATCGCCGCGGATGCCCCCTCCACCCCCACCGGGCTGGCGATCGCCCGGGGTGGGCGCATGTTCGTGATGATGCCCCGCTTCACCGGAGCCGAGCCGGTCACCCTCGGCGAGGTGCTGCCCGACGGATCGGTGAAGCCCTACCCGGACGCGGCCACCAACCGGCCGGATCGACAGGCGCCGCAGGCGTCGCTGTTCCACGTCCCCAACGGCGTCTTCGACCGCGATGACACCCTCTGGGTTCTGGATGCCGGCCTGCCCGAGGGCAAGGGCCGCCCGGTGCCGGGGGGCGCCAAGATCCTGGCGATCGACATCGCCCGGAACAGCATCCGCCGGACGATCCCCCTCGACACAGGCGTAGGGCCGGACTCCTCCCTGAACGACCTGCGGGTCGACGTGCGCGACGGGCGGGCGCTGGCCTACGTCACCGACCAGGGCCAGGCCGGGGCGGGCGCGATCCTGGCGGTCGACCTCGACAGCGGGCGGGTGATCCGGCGCCTCGCGGACCATCCCAGCACGCGCTCCGAGGAGGGCCTGGTCAAGTTCGTGGAGCGGCGGCCCGTGATGGAGCGGAAGGGCGACGCGCCCGAGAAGAGCCCGAAGGGCGGCGCCAACGGCATTGCGATCAGCCCGGACGGCCGCCGCCTGTACTACGCGCCGCTGATGAGCCGGCGCCTCTACGCAGTCGAGACCGCGGCCCTGCGCGACCCGGACGTCCCGGAGGCGGCCGTGGCTGCCGCCGTCCGGGATCTCGGCGAGAAGGGCATGACCGGCGGGCTGACCACCGATTCCGAGGACCGGGTCTATCTCAGCCTGCAGGAGCACAACGCGGTCGGCCGGCGCCTGCCGGACGGCACCGTGGAAGTGCTGGCCGCCGATGACCGGCTGGTCTGGGCCGATACCTTCTGGATCACCCCGGACCGGTGGCTCTATATCTCGGCGGCCCAGGTCAACCGGCGGCCGGAATTCAACCGCGGCCGGGACCTGCAGCAGCCGCCCTACGCGATCCTGCGCATGCGCATCGACGCCGATCCCGTCCTGTAGCGTGTCATGACGGACCTTTCGCACGACCCGGACTTCTTCGCCCTGCTCACCGGCAGCTACGCGCGGCGGCTCGGCGAATCCCTGGCGCCGGCCGGCGCGGATGCGGACTGGCTCTACGCGGAGGCCCCCTTCGCGGTCCTCGCCCATGACGGCGGCGCGGATCCGCGCTTCGTCTATGCCAACCGGGCCGCGCAGGCCTGCTTCGGTTACGGGTGGGAGGATCTCGTCGGCCTGCCCTCGCGGCTCTCGGCCGAGGCGCCGGAACGGGCCGAGCGGCAGCGGCTCCTCGACGCGGTCACAAGGGACGGCTTCAGCCGCGGCTACCGCGGGCTGCGGATCGCCAAGGACGGGCGGCGCTTCTGGATCGAGCGGGCGGTGGTCTGGCAGCTCGACCGCGACGGCGTGACGGTGGGGCAGGCCGCGACGTTCTCGGAGTGGCTCGACGCCTGAGCGGCGGCGACCCGCGGGCGCGGTCGCCCGGGACGGCAGGCGCGCGCGTTCCGGATCGGGGCCCTCTCTGGCACAAGAGCGACGGCCCGGCGCGCATGCATGCATCGCCGCTCCGGCCGGCAGAGGCCCTGGTCCACGGGGCGCCCGCGTCCCGAAGCATGAACCTGGCGATGGAACGATATGGATGGCCGCCGCTTGCCGTCCTGATCCGGCAGGACATTTGCTAGGATCGCCGCACATTCCCTGTCGCAGGCTGGCCGTGTCGATGCCCTTCGGACGAACGATTCTCGCGGCCGTCCTATGGGTCGTGCCCACGTATGGCTGGGCTCAGGCCTTACCGTCTCGGATCAACGACTGCACGTTTCTGACGGATCCGACGGACCTGCGATACTGCCTGTTCTTCGAGCAGGGAGGCCGACCGGCACCGCCGGTCACGATCCTGGCGACCGGCGACGGCCTGTCGTCGATCGGGGCAGACGACAGGCTCGGAGGCTATCGACGGCCCGCTCCGGTCGCCTTGTCGCCGCTCGGGCGACCCAAGGTCAGGGTCCACCTCGGATGGGCGGACAGCGCGACGTTCCCGCAGCAACCCTATATCCCTGCTTCGGCCGGCCTGGACCCCGGCGGTGTTCACATCACGCAGGTGTCGAGCCTGGGCCTCGGCAGGCGGGATCGCGCCTCCGCCCGCCGCAGCGACGTCTTCATCGCGCAGGTCGGCACTCGGTAGGATCGTCGATGTCCCGCGCCACGGCGCGGCTCGGTCGCCCGGGCTCGAACGTCGAGATCGGAGCGCCGGCGGCCTGAATGCATGGGGCGGCCTGCGCCCTGGAACCCGCCGTGCCGGCCGCCACGGTCAGGCCCGCCCCTCCTGCACCGCGTGGCAGGCGACGCCGTCGAGGAGCGCCGGCACCTCGGCGCGGCAGCGGTCGTTCGCCAGCGGGCAGCGCGGGTTGAAGGTGCAGCCGGGCGGCGGATCGATGGGGTTCGGAATCTCGCCGGAGACCGGTACCCGGGCGCGGCCGACATGGGCGAGGTCGGGGACCGCGTCGAGCAGCATCCGGGTGTAGGGGTGGCGCGGCGTCGCGAACAGGTCCTTGGCGGCGGCGACCTCCACGAGCCGGCCCAGATACATCACGCCGACCCGGGTCGCCATGTGGCGGACCACGGCGAGGTTGTGGGAGATGAACAGGTAGGTCAGTCCCAGCCGGTCCTGCAGGTCGCGCATCAGGTTCAGGATTTGCGCCTGGACCGAGACGTCCAGCGCCGAGGTCGGCTCGTCGCCCACAAGGAACTCGGCCTGGCTCGCGAGCGCCCGGGCGATCGCCACCCGCTGGCGCTGCCCGCCGGAGAATTCGTGCGGATATTTCTTGGCGTCGTCCGCGTGGAGCCCGACGAGGCCCAGGAGTTCGGCCACCCGCGCGCGGATCGCCCCCTCCCCTGGATCAGGCCGAAGGCCCGGATCGGCTCCGCGATGATCCGGCCCACCCGCCAGCGCGGGTTCATGGACGCGTATGGGTCCTGGAAGATCATCTGGATGCGGGCGCGCAGCCGCCGCCGGGCCGCGGCCTGGCGCGGGTCGGTCATCGAGACCCCGGTGATCGTCACCTCGCCGGCCGAGGGCGGCAGCAGGCCGACCACCATTCGCGCCACCGTCGACTTGCCGGAGCCGGATTCGCCCACGATCGCGAAGGTCTCGCCCTTCTCGATCGTGAACCCGACCCGGTCCACCGCCGTGAGGAATTTCCGGGGCTCGCCCTCGAGCACCCGGTTGAGCCAGGGCTTCGAGACGTCGAACCGGCGGCGCAGATCGGTGACTTCGACGTAGGCACTCACGCCGCGCGCTCCGCTGCATCGTACAGGTGACAGGCGACCCGGCTGGCATCGACCGGGATCGGCTCGGGCCGCTCGACGCGGCACCGGGCGAAGACCTTCGGGCAGCGCGGGTTGAAGGCGCAGCCCTTGGGAATGGCGGTGAGGCGCGGCATCGAGCCGGGGATCTGGCTCAGCCGGTCGGCCTCCTGGGACAGGGTCGGGATCGCCCCCATCAGGCCGACCGCGTAGGGGTGGTGCGGCTTGGCGATCACCGAGGCGACCGGGCCGATCTCGGCCACCCGCCCGGCATACATCACCGCCACCCGGTCGGCGGCCTCGGCGATCACGCCCATGTCGTGGGTCACCAGCATCACCGCGGTGCCGTGCTCGCGGCACAGGCGCTTCAGCAGCGTGATGATCTGGGCCTGGACCGAGACGTCCAGCGCCGTGGTCGGCTCGTCGGCGATGATCAGCTCCGGCTCGGCGGCGAGCGCGAGGGCGATCACCACCCGCTGGCGCATGCCGCCGGAGAATTCGTGCGGGTAGCCGTCGATCCGCCGCTCCGGCGCCGGGATGCCGACCTCGGCCAGCAGATCGATGGCGCGGGTGCGGGCGGCCCGGCCCGACAGGTCGGTGTGGGTCCGCAGGGTCTCGACGATCTGGTCGCCCACCCGGAACAGCGGATCGAGGGAGGTCAGCGGATCCTGGAAGATCATGCCGATGCGCTTGCCCCGCACCCGCCGCATCGCCTCCGGGGAGAGGTTGTCGATGCGCTCGCCGCGCAGACGGATCTCCCCGCCCGCGATCCGGCCGGGCCGGTCGATCAGCCCGATCACCGCCGAGCCGGTCACCGACTTGCCGGCCCCGGACTCACCGACGACGCCCAGGATCTCGCCGCGGCCGATGTCGAACGAGACCCGGTCGATGGCGGTGAGCGGCCCGCGGCGGGTGTCGAAGGCGACCGTGAGGTCGCGCACGGAGAGGATGGTCTCGGTCATGGCGTGGCGGCTCCGGTGGCAACCCGGCGTCGGATGGGCGCCCCCGTCCTTGCGAGCGGAGCGAAGCAATCCAGCGGCGCCCCGCTCACCAAGGTCGCGCTGCCCTGGGTCGCTTCGCTGCGCTCGCGATGACGATGTCCCATCATTGCAGCTTCGGATTGAGCGCGTCGCGCAGCCAATCCCCCAGGAGGTTGATGGCGATGACGAGACCGGCCAGCGCCAGCCCCGGGAAGGCGACGATCCACCATTCGCCGGAGAACAGGAAGCGGTTGCCGGTGCGGATCAGCGTGCCCAGCGACGGCATGGTCTCGGGCAGGCCGGTGCCGAGGAACGAGAGGGTCGCCTCGGTGATGATGGCCAGCGCGAGGTTGATCGTCGCGATGACGAAGACCGGCCCGGTGACGTTCGGCAGGACGTGGCGGACGAGGATCACCGGGGAGGACAGGCCGATCAGCCGCGCCGCCTGGACGTAGTCCTTGCCCTTCTCGACCATCACGGAGGAGCGCACGGTCCGGGCGTACTGCACCCAGAAGGACAGGCCGATCGAGACCACGATCAGCCCGATCAGCGGCCCGACGTCGAGGGCGCTGCCGAAGGTCGCCTTGGCGACGCCGTCCACCACCAGGGCGATCAGGATGGCCGGGAAGGTGAGCTGCACGTCGGCGACCCGCATGATCAGCGTGTCGAGGACCCCGCCCGCGTAGCCGGCGATCAGGCCGAGCGCGATGCCGAGGATCCCGGAGGTCAGCACCCCGAGCACGCCGACGATCAGCGACAGGCGCAGGCCGTAGAGCACCGCCGAGAGCACGTCCCGGCCCTGGTCGTCGGTGCCGAGATAGTAGGGCGCCTGACCGTCGGCCTGCCAGATCGGCGGCAGGTTCGAATTGATCAGGTCGAGCTGGGCCGGGTCGTAGGGGTTCTGCGGGGCGACCAGGGGCGCCGCGAAGGCGAGCCCGACCATCAGCACGGTCGCAACCAATGCCGCCACCGCGGTCTTCGAGCGCAGGAAGTTCGCCAGCAGGTCGGAGTCGCGCCAGCGCGCGAGGCGGGAGGGCGCCGCCTCCGGCAGCGGGACCGGCGGGGCGTCGCCCGCGTCGAGGTCGTATCCGCTCATCGGCCGACCCTCACGCCGTGTCCGGTTGACGTTTTCGGGGCAGATGCCACCGTCCTCGCGAGCGAGCCTGGCAAGCGCACCCTGCCCCCTCTCCCGTGCGGGAGAGGGTTGGGGTGAGGGATGAGACCTCGCAGGATCGCGCACGCCACCGACGCGCCGGTAGGGCGAGACCGTTCCTGAAAGACCTGATCCCTCACCCTGTCCCTCTCCCGCACGGGAGAGGGGACCCGCGCCTCACTCGGCGACAGCGATTTCACTGTCGTGTCCCTTGCGATGACGAGGGGCGGCCGGTCGAAGCTCTTCATGCCCGGTCTCACGTCGCCCGCCCGGTCGAGAGCCGCAGGCGCGGGTCCACCACCGTGTAGAGGATGTCGACCACGAGGTTGATGGTCACGAAGATCAGCGCCACGAGCAGCAGGTAGGCGGACATGATCGGGATATCGACGTTCTGCACGGCCTGGACGAAGAGCAGGCCCATGCCGGGCCACTGGAACACCGTCTCGGTGATGATCGAGAAGGCGATGACCGAACCGAGCTGGAGCCCCGCGATGGTGATGACCGGCACGAGGGTGTTCTTGAGCGCGTGGCGCAAATGGACGGCGCGGGTGGTGAGCCCCCGCGCCCGGGCGAAGCGGATGTAGTCGGTGCGCAGCACCTCCAGCATCTCGGCGCGCACCAGCCGCATGATCAGCGTCATCTGGAACAGGCCGAGGGTGATGGAGGGCAGGATCAGCGCCTTCAGCCCGGAGGCGGTCAGGAAACCGGTGGTCCACCAGCCCAGCCGCACCGTGTCGCCCCGCCCGTAGGAGGGCAGCCAGCCGAGCGTCACCGAGAACAGGTAGATCAGCAGGATGCCGATCAGGAAGGTCGGCAGGCTGATGCCGATCAGCGAGACCGCCTGGAACAGCCCCGCAAGCCAGGAATCCCGGCGGAGCGCGCAATACACGCCCATCAGGATCCCCACCACCAGGGCGAAGACCGTGGCGCAGAAGGCGAGTTCCAGCGTCGCCGGCATGCGCTCGGTGAGGAGCTGCGAGACCGGCTGCCGGAACTGGTACGAGATGCCGAATTGCCCCCGTACCACGTTGCCGGCGTAGCGGGCGAACTGGACCAGCACCGGGTCGTCGAGGCCGAGAGCCTTGCGGATCTCGGCCCGCTCGGACACCGTGGTGTCGGGGCCGACGATCTGGTTCACGGGATCGCCCGCGAACCGGAACATCGCGAAGGCGATGAGCCCGACGACCGCGAGGACCGCGGCCGCCTGGATCACCCGCCGCAGCAGGAAGGCGAGCACGCCTCAGCCCCTACTGCGGATCCTTCGACACCCAGTAGAGCAGCAGCAGGTTGTCGGCCCGCTGGGTCAGGTGGACCTTCTTGGACACGCCCCAGGCCAGCGCCTGCTGGTGCAGCGGGATGTAGCCCCAGTCGGTGTTGAGGACGTCGAAGCCCTCCTTGATCAGGGCGTCGCGCTTGGTCTTGTCGGTCTCGGATTCCACCTTGTCGGCGATTTCGTCGATCTTCGGGTCGCAGTAGCCCGCGAGGTTCCAGCCGCCGCGACCGGACTTGTCGCCCGGCTTCCGGCAGCCGACGATCTCGTAGAGGATGTTGTGGCTGTCCAGCGAGGACGGGGTCCAGCCCAGCAGGTAGAACGAGGTGTCGTAGGCCGGCGCCAGCACCTTGGCGAAGTACTTGGCCTTCGGCTGCGCGTTGAGGTTCACCTTGACGTTGATGCGAGCCAGCATTGAGACCACCGCCTGACAGATCGCCTCGTCGTTGACGTAGCGGTCATTGGGGCAATCCATGGTGAGCGAGAACCCGTCCGGATAGCCCGCCTGAACCATCAGCTCCTTGGCCTTCTTGAGGTCGGTGGCCGGACGCTTGAACTCGCCCCCCGGTCGTAGAGGGCCGGGGCGATCATCAACGCGGAGGGCACCGCCTGCCCGCGCATGACTCGCTTGGCGATCGTGTCCTCGTCGATGGCGAGGTAGAAGGCCTCGCGGACCTTGATGTCCTTGAACGGGTTCTTGCCCTTGACGCTCGAATCCTTGAGCTCGTCCCGATCCTGGTCCATGCCGAGGAAGATCGTGCGCAGCTCGGGGCCGGCCATCACGGTGGCGGTGCCGCTGGCGTTGACCCGCTGCTGGTCCTGCAGCGGCACGGGATCGATCCAGTCGACCTCGCCGGAGAGCAGCGCGGCGACGCGGGTCGCCGGGTTGGCGATGGTGGTCAGCACCGCCTCGTCGAGGTTCGACTCGACCTTGCCCCAGTAACCGTCGAATTTCTTGAACACCGTCTTCACGCCGGGCTGGTGCTCGGCGATCACGAACGGGCCGGTGCCGTTCTCGTGGAGCGTGGCGTAGCTCGGGCTGGTGGCGCTGGGGGCGTCGGCTGGACGACGCCGTTCTTCTCGGACCACGCCTTCGACATGATCACCCAGGTCGGGAACTGGGCGATGGCG
The DNA here is from genome assembly GCA_050632685.1 of Methylobacterium phyllosphaerae. Taxonomy (GTDB): domain Bacteria; phylum Pseudomonadota; class Alphaproteobacteria; order Rhizobiales; family Beijerinckiaceae; genus Methylobacterium; species Methylobacterium phyllosphaerae_A. The sequence goes on along the minus strand of JBOEFT010000001.1, from coordinate 955,342 downwards.
ATCGGGTTCGGCTTCTTCAGCACCATGTCGACGGTGTAGTCGTCGACCTTCACGAACTCGGCGTCGGCCGGGACGTTGGTGGTGAAGTTCGAGCCGGAGGCCCGGACGCGCTGGGCGGAGAAGATCACGTCGTCGGCCGTGAACGGCGAGCCGTCGTGGAACTTGACGTTCTTGCGCAGGTGGAAGCGCCAGCGGGTCGGCTCGGGCGTCTCCCAGGACTCGGCGAGGCCGGGGGCGAATTTCAGGTTCTTGTCGAGGGTGACGAGGGGCTCGTAGGCCGCCTGCTGCATGCCCTCGGTGAAGCTCTCCTTGAGGGAGTACGGATCGAGGGACTTCAGATCGCCCTGGAAGGCAAAGCGGAAGACGTTGGCGGCCTGTGCGGGCAACGCGAAGGCGAACGTCGCGACCGCGACCGCGGACACGCCGCGGGCGAGGGTCTTCAGGGCTGAACGGGACAAGCGGATCTCCGGAACCGTGAATGCGCCACCGGCCGGCAGCCCCGGCGGTGTCCACCGCGGCGCCAGCAAGCATCGGACCATCTGTATACAAGACGAAGGCCGAGGCTGTCGCGGGGGAGTGACATTACGCGTGTTCCAAAGCGCGTTTTCCCCGCCTCATCCCCGTTCCGGATCGATGGCTTGGTCGCGCCCCGTCCTTGCGAGCGGAGTAATCCAGGCGGCGCCACGCCTGGCGACGTGGCGCTGCCCTGGGTCCCGTCGCTCCGCTCGTGATGACGGAGCGGGCGGCATCCAGCGAAGACGTCGACCGGATGCCGCAACGCGCGGCCGGCGCCCGCCTACTCGGCCGCCACCCGCGCCCGCTCCTGCCGCGCCGCGCCGTTGGCCCGCTCGCCCTCCGCCACCGCCTTGCGCCGGAACAGGCGCATCACGACGACGAAGAAGACCGGCACGAAGAACACCGCCAGCACGGTCGCGGTGATCATGCCGCCCATCACGCCGGTGCCGATCGCCTGCTGGCTCTTCGAGGCGGCGCCGGTGGCGATGGCCAGCGGCACCACGCCGAAGATGAAGGCCAGCGAGGTCATCACGATCGGCCGGAACCGGAGGGTCGCCGCCTCCACCGCGGACTGCACCACCGAGGTCCCGGGCTTCCAGAGGTCCTTGGCGAACTCGACGATCAGGATCGCGTTCTTGGCCGAGAGCCCGATGATCGTGATCAGCCCGATCTTGAAGTAGACGTCGTTGGGCATGCCGCGCAGGTGCACCGCCGCCACGGCGCCGATGACGCCCAGCGGGATCACCAGCATCACCGAGACCGGGATCGCCCAGCTCTCGTAGAGCGCGGCGAGGCACAGGAACACGATCAGCACGGAGAGGGCCAGCAGCAGGCTCGCCTGGCTGCCCGCCTGCTTCTCCTGATAGGACTGACCCGTCCAGGCGTAGCCGAAGCCCTTGGGCAGCTGGAGCATCAGCCGCTCCATCTCGGCGATCGCATCGCCCGACGTGTAGCCGGGGTTCGGCTCGCCGGTGAAGCGCACCGACTGGTAACCGTTGAAGCCGACGATCTGGCTCGGCCCCATGCCCCATTTCAGTTCCGCGAAGGACGACATCGGCACCATCGTGTTGGTGGCGTTCTTCACCGCGTAGTTGAGGATGTCCGACGCGTTCATGCGCTGGAGCTGCTCGGCCTGCACATAGACGCGCTGCATCTTGCCGCGGTTGGGGAAGTCGTTCGGGTAGACCGAGCCGAGGTTGAGCTGGATCGTGTTGTTGATGTCCTCGAACTTCACGCCGAGCGCTGCCGCCTTCTCGCGGTCGATGATCAGCTCCGCCTGCGGGGTCGGCGGCAGGCCCTCGATCTTCACCTTCTGGAGGATCGGGCTCTGCGAGGCCAGCTTCAGGAGCTGCTCCTGGGCGGAGAGCAGCGCCGCGTAGCCGCGGTTGGCCCGGTCCTGCAGGCGGAACGAGAAGCCCGCCGCGTTGCCGAGGTTGTCCACGGGCGGAGGTTCCTGCGCGTCCACCGTGGCGTCGCGGTAGCTGGCGAGCGCCGCGTTGGTGCCGGCGACGAGGGCGGCGGCCGAGTTCTTGGCGTCGCGCTCGGACCAGGGCTTGAGGGTCACGAAGGCCTGGCTCGTGCTCGGGGCCTGCCCGGAGAACGAGAAGCCGTTGAGCATCGTCACGGTGGCGACGCCCGGCTGCGCCAGCAGGTGCTCCTCGACCTTGCGCACCGCCTCCTGGGTGCGGTTGTAGGAGGCGCCGGGCGGCGTCTGGATGTCGACCGTGAAGAAGCCCTGGTCCTCCACCGGCAGGAAGCCCTCCGGCAGGTTGACGAACGCGTAGGCGGTGCCCGCCACGAGGGCGAGATAGACCAGCATCACCCGGCCGGATTTCCGGATGAACCACTGGGTGCCGCGTCCGTAGCGGGCGGTCTCCCGGTCGACGAACCGGTTGAACAACCCGAACACGCCGCCCTTGGCGTGGCCGTGTCCCTTGGCCACCGGCTTCAGGAAGGTCGCGCAGAGGGCCGGCGTCAGCGACAGGGCGAGCAGCGCCGAGAACGCGATGGAGGTCACCATCGCGATCGAGAACTGCCGGTAGATGATGCCCACCGAGCCGGGGAAGAACGCCATCGGGATGAACACGGCCATCAGCACAAGAGTGATGCCGATGATCGCGCCGGTGATTTGCCCCATGGCCTTCTTGGTGGCCTCCTTGGGGGCAGCCCCTCCTCATTCATGATCCGCTCGACGTTCTCCACCACCACGATGGCGTCGTCGACCAGGATGCCGATGGCCAGCACCATGCCGAACATGGTGAGCACGTTCACCGAGAAGCCCGAGATCCACATCACCGTGACCGTGCCCATGAGGGCGATCGGCACCACGATGGTGGGGATCAGGGTGTAGCGGATGTTCTGCAGGAACAGGAACATCACGAGGAAGACCAGCACCACCGCCTCGACGAGGGTGTGCAGCACCTTCTCGATGGAGGCCTCCACCGCCGGGGTGATGTCGTACGGGATGTCCCACTTCAGGTCCGGCGGGAAGAACTGGGACAGCTCGACCATCTTGGCGCGGATCGCCCGGGCCGTCTCGAGCGCGTTGCCGTCGGGGGCCAGCGTCACCGAGATGCCGGCGGCCGGGCCGCCGTTCAGCCGGGTGGAGAACTGGTAGGCGTCGCCGCCGAGCTCGATCCGGGCGACGTCGCGCAGGCGCACGTTTGAGCCGTCGGAATTGGCCCGCAGCACGATGGCGCCGAACTCCTCGATGGTGCCGAGCTGGCCCTTCACGATGATCGGCACGGTGAGCGCCTGCCGGGTCGGGCTCGGCTGAGCGCCGACCGAGCCGGACGCGACCTGGACGTTCTGGTTGCGGATCGCGTCGGTCACGTCGGAGGCGCTGAGCGAAAGGCCGCGCAGCTTGTCGGGATCGACCCAGACGCGCAGCGACCGCTCCGTCGAGTAGAGCGTCGCGCGGCCGACGCCGGGGATGCGCCGGATCTCGTTGATGACGTTGCGGATCAGGAAGTCGCCCAAGCCGACCTCGTCCATCGACCCGTCCTTGGAGACGAGGGTGATGATGTTGAGGGTCGCGGCCGAGGCCTCCTCCACCAGGATGCCCTGCTGGCGCACCTCTGCGGGCAGGCGCGCCTCGACGCGCTTCAGCCGGTTCTGCACCTCCACGGAGGCCAGCGCCGGATCGGTGCCGGGCTGGAAGGTGGCGGTGATGTTGACCGAGCCGAACGAGTCGGTTGTCGACTCGAAGTTCATGATGTTGGCCGCGCCGTTCAGCTCGTCCTCGATGAGCCGGGTCGTGCCGATGTAGAGGCTCTCCACCGAGGCCCCCGGATAGGCCGTGGACAACGCGATGGAGGGCGGCGCGATCACCGGGTACTGCGCCACCGGCAGGTTCGGGATCGCGAGCGCCCCGCCGAGGCAGATGAACAGGGCCACCACCCAGGCGAAGACCGGGCGGTCGATGAAGAAGCGTGCCATGGTCGGGCTCTCCCGGGCTCAGTGGCGCTGCTGGACGGCGGCGGCGCGCGGGGCGGCCTCCGCCTTGTCGCCGGGCACGTCGGGGGCCTCGTCGGCATCGTGCTTCGGGCCGGCCTCGCCGTGGACCGGGGTCTGGTCGAGGGGCTTCACCTTGGCGCCCACGGTGATCTTCTGGAAGCCGTCGACCACAACCCGCTCGCCGGCCTTGAGCCCGGAGCGGATCAGCCAGTTCTGACCGACCACGGGCCCGACCTCGACGGGCTGGCGCATCACGGTCTCGTCGGCGCGCACCACCCAGACCTCGGCGCGGCCATCGTCGGTGCGCTGGATCGCCTGCTGCGGCACCGCGATGGCATCCGAGTCGATGCCCTGCTTGATACGCGCCCGCACGTACATGCCGGGGAACAGCTCGTCGTGCGGGTTGGGGAACTGCACCCGCAGGGTCACCTGCCCGGTGCTCGGATCGGCGGTGACGTCCGAGAACAGCAGCCGGCCCGCCAGCGGGTAGAGCGAGCCGTCGTCCATGATCAGGTGGACGTTGGCGGTGTTCTCCTCCAGCCGCGCCAGCTCGCCGCTGGCGAGGTCCCGGCGCAGGCGGTTCAGCTCACCGACCGACTGGGTGATGTCGACGTAGATCGGGTCGAGCTGCTGGATCGTGGCGAGCGCCCCCGTGGAGCCGGGCTCGATCAGGGTGCCCTCCGTGAGCAGCGCCCGGCCGATCCGGCCGGTGATCGGCGCCCGCACGTCGGTCCAGCCGAGGTTGAGCTGCGCCCGGTCGCGGGCCGCCTTGGCGCCGGCCACCTCGGCCTCCGCCTGCTTCTTGGCCGCGAAGGCGGCGTCGTACTGGGCCTGGCTGGCGGTGGCGCGGGACAGGAGTTGCTCAAGGCGGTCGGCCTGCTGGCGGGCCAGCACCTGGGCGGCCTCCTGGCGGGCGAGCGCGGCCTCGGCGCTGGCGAGTTCGACCTCGAAGGGCGCCGGGTCGATCTTGTAGAGGATGTCGCCCTCCTTGACCTGGCTGCCCTGCTCGAACAGGCGCTTCACCACGAGCCCGGAGACCCGGGAGCGGACCTCGGCGATGCGCATCGGGGCGACGCGGCCCGGCAGGTCGCGGAGATAGGGGATCGCCTGGGGCTCCACCTTGACGAAGCCGACCTCGGGCACGGGCGGCGTCGGCGTGGCGACCGGCTTCGGGTTGCAGGCCGCGACACCGAGCAGGAGCAGGGCTGCGGGCAGGAGGGCGGCCACGCGGGCCGAGGCGCGGAACGAAGACGGGGTTCTGGCGGATACAGTGCGGGTCACGGGTACCGACGCTCCTGAAAGCATGCGTCTGCTGGGGCCGGCGCGGCGCAAGGGGCCGCGCATCATCGAAGCGGATCCCGGGACCGGCCACGCGGCCGGTCGGTCGGAGATCGGGACAGGCGCGCAACTCTGCCGGCCGTCGGAGCCGGCGCGCGCGTCAGGCCAGCCTTGGAGGCCGGTGCGGTGCGCCATCCGGCGCGGACGGCGGCACGATGTCGGCCGCATACCCGAACGATGCGGTGGCAGTATGACGGGGCCGCGGCGCCTCGACCGGCGGGCGCGGCAGCCCCAACTCGGTCAGGATCTCGCTGTCGGCGGCACAGAGATCGGTGCGGCTGAAGGCCGAGCGCTCGGCCTCGGGCTGCGTATCGGGCGCCCCCGACAGAACCGCCATGCGTGGGCTCGCGACCGCGCAGGCCGGCCCCGCCGCCCGCTCGGCCTGCGCCGGCGCGGCGAACAGCGCCGTCGCCGCGAGGACGAGCAGCGCCAACACGGCGAGCCCCCGGGCAAAGCGGGCCGGCAGGCCCGCGACGCGGCGGGCTTGAAGGGCGACGGATCGGATCACGAACCCGAGATAAGCATGGCCGTCGCCCGGCGCAATCACCCCTTGTGCCGCGCCACCGGTGCCGCGCCACCCGCGGGGTGTTGCGCGCAGCACACAGTCACGCCCGGACGTTCACGCGCCCTCGGGTCGGCCTCAACCTTGCCGCGAAATCCGGGCCGGCTCGCGGGAGGAGCGCGCGGCCGCCGCATCGGCCACGCCACGGCGAACGAAGGATGGAGACCATGTCGAGACGGATCGCGATGCTCGGGCTCGCGGGGCTGCTGCTCGGAAGCGCCCCCGCGATGGCCAACCCGCTGGACCGGGGCCCGATCGCCGACTTCCTCAACGTCTTCCGCAGTCAGGCGATTCCCCGCGAGACCGTCGCCTGGACCGGCAAGGAGAAGCCGGGCACGATCGTGGTCTCCACGCGGCAGCGCCGGCTGTACTACGTCCTCGGCGGCGGCGCGGCGATCCGCTACGGCGTCGGCGTGGGCCGTCAGGGCTTCTCGTGGTCCGGCACCAAGACCGTCACCATGAAGAAGGAGTGGCCGGATTGGCGTCCGCCGCAGCAGATGCTGGCCCGCCGCCCGGACCTGCCGCGCTACATGGCCGGCGGCCAGGACAATCCGCTGGGCGCCCGCGCCCTCTATCTCGGCTCCTCGCTCTACCGGATCCACGGCTCCAACGAGCCGGAGACGATGGGCGCGGCGGTCTCGTCGGGCTGCATCCGCATGACCAACAAGGACGTGGCCGACCTCTACGACCGGGCTCGGGTCGGCACCAAGGTCGTCGTGCGCGACTGATCGCGGCGACGGGCGACGCGGCTCCGGGGCGGGCGTCGGCCCCGCGGGGCATCGACCCCCCGCGGAGCCGGGCTCCCCGGGGGCCATCCCGGAAAGATCGGCGTTCGGCCGGCCCGCCCACCCGGGCGGGGCCGATGACGGCCGCGCGTCGACAGGCGCGGCGACCCGATGATAGGACGCGCCCCGTCGGCCAAGGCCGGAGCGCCCGATCCCCACGAGGTACAGCATGAACGAACGCATCATCCTGCGCGCCGGCGAGGCACTCGTGGCGGGCGGCCCGCCCAACACCGCCTCCGAGCCCGAGGTCATCATCGGCGAACTCGACGGACCCGTCGGCACCGCCCTCGCGACGCTGACCGGCGACCAGGTCGTCGGCCACAGCCGCGTCTTCGCGCTGCTCAACACCGACATCATGGTCCGCCCGGTGACGCTGTGCGTCTCCAAGGTCAGCGTGACCGAGAGCAAGTACACCTCGATCCTGATGGGCACCGTGCAGTTCGCCATCGCCAACGGCGTCCTCGACGCCGTGCGGGCGGGCTACATCCCGAAGGAGAAGGCCAACGACCTCGGCATCATCTGCTCGGTCTGGCTGAGCCCCGGGGTGATCGAGGCGCAGAACGTCGACCACAAGGCGCTGTTCGACATCCAGCGCAAGGGCATGACCGAGGCGATCCGCAAGGCCATGACCAACGAGCCGTCGATCGACTGGCTGCTGGAGAACCAGGACAAGATCGTTCACAAGTATTACCAGATGGGCCTCGACGGAAAGATCTGAGGCGCCCGACCGCGCTCAGCCGGCGGCCACGGCGCCTGTCCGGCGGACGTGTCTGCGTGACCCGTCTGGCCGGCTTCCTGCAGGGTCGCGTCCCAGGCCGTGCCGGTGGAGAGACGCCACGCGATGATCAGTGCGTTCGATCTGTTCAAGATCGGGATCGGCCCGTCGAGTTCGCACACGATCGGCCCGATGGTCGCCGCGCGCCGCTTCCGCGACCGCGTCGCCGGCCGTCCCGGCATCGCGCGGGTGAGCGCGGAACTCTTCGGCTCCTCGCCTGGACCGGGCGTGGCCACGGCACCGACGTGGCGATCTTCCTGGGGCTGCTTGGTCACGCGCCCGCCACCGTCGATCCCGACGCCGTGGCCGGCTATACCCAGGCCCTGGCCGAGACCGGCGCCCTCGGTCTCCCCGGCCTCGCCTTCGACTGCACCCGGGATCTCCTGTTCAACTTCGCCGAGGTGCTGCCGCGCCACACCAACGGCATGCGCTTCCGTGCCTACGACGCGGCGGGCGCCCGTCTGGACGAGATGGTCTGCTACTCGGTCGGGGGCGGCTTCGTGGAAGAGGAGGGCGCGGCGACGCCGGCCGACCTGGACGCCGCGGCACTTCCCTATCCCTTCGAGAGCGGGGCCGATCTGCTGCGAATCTGCGCCGAGACCGGCCTGACGATCCCGCAGGTGCAGATGGCCAACGAGCGGACCCTGCGCCCCGAGGCCGCGATCGCGGCCGGCCTCGATGCCATCCGCGACGCCATGCTCGCCTGCATCGCCCGGGGCCTTCGGATGGACGGCGAACTGCCGGGCGGCCTGAAGGTCCGGCGCCGTGCCAAGCGGCTGCACGCGACGCTCGAGGCGAACCGGCTCTCCAACAGCCGTCCGGCCCACGAGATCATGGACTGGATCAGCCTGTTCGCCCTGGCGGTGAACGAGGAGAACGCCGCGGGCGGGCGTGTCGTCACGGCACCGACCAACGGCGCGGCCGGCATCGTGCCGGCGGTGCTGCGCTACGGCATCGATTTCTGCCCCGGCTGGAGCGAGGCGCGCGGGCGCGACTACCTCCTCGCCGCCGCCGCGATCGGCGGCCTGATCAAGCGCCGGGCCTCGATCTCGGGGGCCGAGGTCGGATGCCAGGGGAGGTCGGCTCCGCGGCGGCCATGGCGGCGGCGGGGCTCGCCGCTGTTCTGGGTGGCGACGCCCGGCAGGTCGCCAACGCCGCCGAGATCGCCATGGAGCACCATCTCGGCATGACCTGCGACCCGATCGGCGGCCTCGTCCAGATCCCCTGCATCGAGCGCAACGCCTTCGGCGCCAACAAGGCGGTGGCCGCCGCCTCCCTGGCGCTGCACGGCGACGGGGTGCACTTCGTCAGCCTCGATCAGGTCATCGAGACCATGCGCCAGACCGGCCACGACATGCAGGACAAGTACAAGGAAACCTCCCTCGGCGGCCTCGCGGTCAACGTCGCCGCCTGCTGAGCGCGACGGCCCCGGCGCGTCCCGCGCACGATCCCGCGGGCGGGTCGGTTCCGCCTGTCGCGACCCGGGCGCTTCGGTTAGCATGGCGGCATGATCAGACGCGCTGATTCCCGCTCGTTCCGCCGCCTCGCGGCCGGTCTCGTGCTCGGCGCCTGCGGCCTCCCGCCGGGTCCCGCCGCCGCCCAGGCGCTGTTCTGGCCGTCCGTGGGCTTCGCGCCGCTGCCATCCTTTGCGTGGCCGCAGATGCCCGAGGATGCGTACGGCCGCTGGACCGGGTCCTACGCGCGTCTCTCGACCGGCTACGCGGTCAGTTCATCCCGGCATGGCGGCGGCTTTTCGGGTCCCACCCTCGGCCTCGAGGCCGGCCGGATGTGGCAGGAGGGTCCGATCCTCTACGGCATCAGCGGCGGCTTCGACTATCTGGCCGGCCTCGACGGGACCCTGACCCCGGGCTTCGGGCGCCTCGCCTACACCCGCGATTTCGCCGGCGCCCTGGAGGTGAAGGTGGGGACCCTCGTCGCGCCGGACGTCCTGCTCTACGCCAAGGGGGTGTCGTGGCCGCGCACGAGACGCTGCGCATCGGGCCGACGCCGTCGACCCTGCCGATCACCCGCCAGGACATCGCGGTGCGGCCGGTGGCGGGCGTCGGCGTCGAGTGGGCGGTCACCGACCGCCTGTCCCTGGCGGTCGAGGCGGGGGTGGTGGGACGCGGTATCCGCTGAGGCGCGGGCGGCCCGTGTCCGCCCTGCCGGTCACCCGTCGTCGCGCGTCCGCGTCTTCGCGCTCGGGCCGCCGCGCCCCCGTCGGCGGCCTCGATCCCCCGCCGCCGCGAGCGGAGCGAGATCGCGCCAGCCATAGGCGATCTCCGCGAGGCGGCCCTGTCCCCGGACCGCGGCGTCGACCCGCGTCCCGCCGAGGCCTTCGCAGTACCGCCGGCCCAGGGCGTTCGCCTGGAGCACCCACGATCCGGCGGCGGCATACCCGGCCTTCTGCAGCGTCGTCGCCAGGGCTGTCGTCAGGGCGCTCCCGACCCCCTGCCCCTGGGCGGCGCGCAGGACGTAGAGGCCGCTGATCTCGCCGTCGTAGCCGGCGGCTGCCAGCAGGTCGGAGCGCTGGGCGTTGCAGGTGCCGAAGCCGACGGCCTCGCCCCCGCGTTCGGCCAGGAAGGCCGCCCCGCCGGGGGTGGCGGGCGGAGAGCTGAGGATCTGCGCCCACCAGGCGAGCCGGGCCTCGTAGGTGACGGCCGTGATCATCTCGGGCGGCAGGAGCCCGGTATAGGTCTCGTGCCACGCGGCGACGTGGATCGCGGCCACGGCGGGGGCGTCCTCCGGGCGCGCCCGCCGCACCGTCACGGGGCGCGCCTTCGGGATGCGGGTCGCCGCCATGGCGTGCGGCGGCGCGCGCCGGAGCCTGCGGGCTACTTCGGCACGAACGCCCAGTAGTCCAGATCGAGGATCACCGCCGGGTCGTAGCCCTCGCCGGCACGGTCCGGGAAGGCGCCGCAGGGCTGGTTCTTGGTGGCGACCGTGCGCAGGCGCAGGAGGCCGACATCGGCGCGGCCGATATCGGCGGTCGCCAGCACCTCGCTCCAGGCATAGACCGTATCGCCGGCAAACAGCGGCGCCACGTGCCGGCCGGCATTGATCCCGGCGATCGCGAACACGTTGGCCAGACCGTTGAAGCTCAGCGCGCGCGCCAGCGAGATCACGTGGCCGCCGTAGATCAGGCGCCGGCCGAAGCGGGTGTCCTTGGCCGCCAGCCCGTCGAAATGGACCTTGGCGGTGTTCTGGAACAGGCGCGTGGCGATCTGGTGCTCGGCCTCCTCGACGGTCATGCCGTCGACGTGGTCGATCTTCTCGCCCACGGCGTAATCCGCGAAGCGGTGCGGGCTGCCGGCCAGCTCCGTGTCGTAGGCGGCGGCCGAGAGCGTCGGCAGGGCGCCCGCGAGGTCCTTGGGATCGACCACCTTGGCGAGGTTCGGCACATGCTCCTCGGCCACCGTCGCCTCCGGATCGCGCTTGCGCACGAGGACCCAGCGGCAATAGCTCAGGACGGTCTCGCCCTGCTCGTCGGAGCCCACCGAGCGGACGTAGACCACGCCGGTCTGGCGGTTCGAACTCTCCTTGAGGCCGATCACCTCCGACACGGTCGAGAGCGTCTCGCCCGGATAGACCGGCCGGCGGAACCCGCCCTCGGCGTAGCCGAGATTGGCGAGCGCGTTGAGGGAGACGTCCGGCACGGTCTTGCCGAACACCATGTGGAAGGTGAGCAGGTCGTCCAGCGGGCTCTTCGGATAGCCGAAGGCGCGGGCGAATGCGTCCGAGGACTGCACGGCGAAGCGGGGACCGTAGAGGCCCGTATAGAGCGCCACATCGCCCGCCGTCACGGTGCGCGGGGTGGCGTGGCGGATGGTCTCGCCGAGGCGGAAATCCTCGAAGAAGCGGCCGGGATTCGTCTTCACGGGCGTTCGACCCTACTGCGTGTAAACATAGGCTGCGGGCACAGCGTATTCATGCAGCAGACGGCTGATGAACAGCAGCAGCAGGATGAGGATGATCGGCGAGATGTCGACGCCGCCGAGATTGGGCAGCAGGTTGCGGATCGGCCGCAGCACCGGCTCGGTGAGCCGGTAGAGCACCTCGCCGATCTGCGCGACGATGGGATTGCGCACGTTCACCACGTTGAACGCCACGAGCCAGCTGAGAACCGCGCTTGCGATGAGGACGTAGATGAAAAGCTGGACGACCGTGTCGAAGAGCCAGATCAGGGCATTCATGCGGGTTCGCGCGCTATCCTCGGGGCGCCCGCACCCCAGCGCCGGAGCGGCGCGCGGCGGGCGACGTTGAAACAGGGAATTGACAGGCTGAGCCGCCCGCGCCTACAAGGCCGGCGCCTCGACGGGGCTGTAGCTCAGATGGGAGAGCGCCGCAATCGCACTGCGGAGGTCAGGGGTTCGAATCCCCTCAGCTCCACCAGGCAGTCTTTCAAAACTGCGTGCCTGGTGGTCGATATGGAAAACGCCGCGGTGTCCGCGATTTAGTCGCCTCTCCGTGACGATATGCCAGTCTCCACCCTGTCAGACCTTGGATGGGTAGCCGAACGAGGCCGCCGTCTCCGCTGCTGCCAAACCCGTTTCCGCGCACAGGCTTCGATGGCCGATGCGCGCGTCGTTCACCGCGGGCGCCCGGCGCTGCGAACGCGAGCGGTCGCCGACGATGCGAGTATGGTGGCCATGAGGATCGGCGCCGATGGCAGAGGATTGGATCGCCGGGCGAGGATCCGCAGTGCGCCGACGCGATAGCGCGGCGATGCGCTCACACCCCGAGGGCGCGCTCTTGCTCCGCCCAGGATGCCGGAAGCTCGGCCAAGTGCCGGACGCCGATGCCGCGCGGCAGGCGCCCGTCGACGATGGCGCGCACGATCCGCGGGGCGAGATGGGCCAGCGGCAACACCATCCGCACCGCGCGTTCGCTGCAGCCCTCGCGAACCGCGATGGCCGCGATGCCGGCCGCCCGCGCCGCGACGAGGTCGTCGACCCAGGCGCAACTCCGCGCGATAGCCGCGAGGATGCGCGCGCGGTCCTCGACCTTCATCGGCCGCAAACCATCGCGCTCTACCCCCGGAGGCATGACGATCTCCCGGCGCCGCCGATGCCCCACAGGCGCCCAGGGGATGCGGATCGGAGCACGCTCGCGCCCGCCGACCAGCTCGATCAGCAGCGCGTCGGGATGGACCGTGACCCGCGCGAGGTAGGTCGCGACCACCTCGGCGTCGCTGAGGATCTCAGGCACCGGCGACGATGGCGAGGCGGCTGCGGCAGTCGGGAGAAGCGTCGCACGCAGCGCCTGAACCACGCTGGCCTCGACCGCGTGGGCGGCGATGCGCCGAACCGCACTAGCTGACCGTCCCAGCACCGCCGCACGGCTGACGTAGTACCGATAGCGCTGCGCGCCCTTGGCCGTGTGGCTCGGGGTCATCACTTGGCCATGCTCGTCCCGGATGCGCCCGGTGAGCAGATGCGCGCCCTCCCGCCGCCGGGCGGTGTGGGCATGATGGTTGGCCGCCAGCTGCGCCTGCACCGCGTCGAACACCGCCGGGTCGACGAGGCCGACATGCTGGCCCTCGTGCACGCGGCCCCGGTGACTGAGCCGGCCGACGTAGATCGGGTTGCCCAGGATCTTGTACAGGTGCCCGCGGGCGAACGCCCCGCCCCCAACCGCCTTGCCCTTGCCGTCGCGGCGCTCGGGCACGCGGATGCCGGTGGCCTCCAGCTCGGCCTGCAGCGCGCCGACCGAGCCGAGCGCGCGGTAGCGGGCGAAGATCGCGCGCACGACCTCGGCCTGCTCCTCGACAACGTGCAGCGCGCGCGCCTCGACACGGTAGCCCAGCGGCACGACGCCACCCATCCAGATGCCCTTGCGCTTGGACGCGGCGATCTTGTCGCGAATGCGCTCGCCGGTGACCTCGCGCTCGAACTGGGCGAACGAGAGGAGGACGTTGAGGGTGAGGCGCCCCATGCTGGTCGTGGTGTTGAACGCCTGGGTCACCGAAACGAACGAGGTACCGTGCGCATCGAACAGCTCGACGAGCTTGGAGAAGTCGGCCAGCGCGCGGGTGAGGCGGTCGACCTTGTACACGACGATGACATCGACCCCGCCCTCGCGCACGGCGTCGAGTAGGCGCTGGAGGGCGGGACGCTCGAGGGTGCCGCCGGAGTATCCGCCGTCGTCGTAGCGTTCGGGCAGGAGCCGCCAGCCCTCATGGGCCTGGCTCCTTGCATAGGCTTCCGCCGCCTCGCGCTGGTTGTCCAGCGAGTTGAATTCCTGCTCTAGGCCGTGCTCGGTCGACACCCGGGTGTAGATCGCGCAGCGCAGCGCCGGACGGGCGCTCAAGGGGGATGCCGTGCGGCGTTCGCAGAACGGCGCGGTTTGGCGCTCACGCTGGAGCCCTCCGCTCAACCCTCTTCCGCCCGGCCCCCGCCGCCTCGGCCCGCTCGCGCAGGCCGAAGAAGCGGGGGCCGTTCCACTTGGTGCCGGTGATAGCGTGAGCGACGCGGGACAGGCTGGGGTAGGTCGCCCCGTCCCAGGCGTAGCCGGCGTCGAGCACGGTGACGGTGTGCATCCGGCCGTCCCACTCGCGCGACAGCTGCACGCCGGGGGTGTGCCCGCGCCGGTCCGGCATCGGAAGCGCGATGGCGGTCGGCGTGGCGCCCGCGTCGGGCTCGGACCTACCTCGGACGATCCCGGTCCCTCGCCTGACTGCGAACCGACCGAGCACCTGCGCGGTATCGCGGTCGAGATCGCCCAACGTGCGGATCTGGAGGCGGTGGGCGAGGATGCGGGCGCGCAGGGCGGGCGAGATACCGGGCGGGGTGGCGGAGCCGAACTCCCGCCGCCATCGCCGGGCGAGGCTGGGGGCGTCGAGGCCGGCCAATTCATCAAGTGCGGCGGCGAGCCGGTCGGCGGCGGGGGCGGCCCCCGTCCCCGCCCCGGCCCTCACCGTCAGCGCCGCGGCCGGCGTGCGCTGCCCGCCCATCAGGCTGCCGCCGCGGCCGCGACGGTAGCCTCGGCCGTGGGCGTGCGCCGGGGTTTGCGCGCCCTGGACGGGGCAGCGACCGGGGCCACCGGCGCGGGGATGCGGTAGGCGATGGCGGCGTCCGGGCGGGCGGCCTTGAGCAGCGCCTGACCGCCGGTGCGGATGCGCGAGAGGGCGGCGCGGGTGGTGTGTGGCAGCCAGCCGGTGGCCGCGATAAGCTCTGCGAGCGTCGCCCCTGCTCGCGCCCCAGCAGCGCCAGCACCTGCGCCTTCTTGCTCGGGACCGCGGCACCATCGATGACCGCCGATGCGACGGCTGGGGCACCGGCACTCAACTTGGCTGCGCGCGGCGCCTTGGGCGGGGCGAGGCCGACGGCCCGGTATCCCGCGGGGGTGAGGCGGTGCAGGCCGTCCCCCTCGGCGGGTACCATCACGAGGCCATCGCGCAGGAAGCGGCCGAGAAGCCGCGCGCGTGTGGCGGGCTTCATCGCGGCGGAGGGCTTCAGATAGCCTTGGTCCGCAACTGCGGTCTGCAGCAAGCCGGCCTCGGTCCGGTTCAAGGGGGCAGTCGTCGGGGCGGCAGCGATGACGCTGGCGTTCGTAGCGGTCATGGTGATCGTCTCCGTAGCGGCGGGCGGGTCCCGCCACCGGCCCGACCCCGCGATCGGCTCCGCGACGGGCCGGCGGGGTAAGGAGAAGACGACCGCGTGTGGCGATCGCATGGGGTCAACCGCGTGCGAACGGACTGTCAGTCGCCGGGAGCGGTGGCCTCGTCGGCGCTTCGATTGATGCGGCCTATGAGGCAGATGGCGCCGTGCAGGGTTTGGGCCTCGCTGAGGGGGTAGTCGATTTCGAGGACGATGCGCAGGGCTTCGCGCTCGAATCCGGCGCGGGCGCACACCAGGGCGGCCTTGGCGGGGGCGGCAGCCTCGGGCATGGGGCGCAGATGGCGGCCAGACCCGCGGTCACCTTCAGGCTGGGCTCGCTCGTATTCGCCCGGCCCGTGATCGTCTCGCTCATATCGTCACCCCGTTCCCTTGGCTGCCTCGGCCCGCGGCTGCCTCGGGCCGGTCAGCACACACGCTCTATTGGCGGCGACAGTCCAGTCGGAAGTACAGGATCGGGCCGATATTCGCGACCTAGCCCGGGAAGGCCTCCAGCAACGCGAAAAATTGACCCTTTCCGACTTCCGGAACGTCCGTTTGCTGGCGGTTCAACCGGCCTCGAGTGTCCGAGTCTGGCCGATTCTGTTGAAAAACTCGGTGTTGCAGCGGTAGTCGTGAGGTGATTCACCCCTGTCGAGAGGCGGAGACCGAAGCAGATGATGGGACCTCGGCAAGTCGAGCAGGGCGCCCTGTTCTACGAGTTCTCGCTCGATACCCACGTCCCCGCCGACCATCTGCTGCGCGCCATCGACCGCTTCGTTGACCTGTCGGGCCTGCGCACGCACCTGCAGCCGTTCTACAGCTCGACGGGCCGGCCCTCGGTCGACCCTGAGTTGATGATCCGCATGCTGCTCATCGGCTACTGCTTCGGCATCCGCTCCGAGCGCCGCCTGTGCGACGAGGTCCACCTCAACCTCGCTTATCGCTGGTTCTGCCGGCTCGGGCTCGACGGCCGGGTGCCGGACCATTCGACCTTCTCCAAGAACCGCCATGGCCGCTTCCGCGACAGCGACCTGCTGCGGCGCCTGTTCGAGACCGTGCTCGCCCGCTGCATCGCCGAGGGGCTCGTGGGCGGCGAGGGCTTCGCGGTCGACGCCAGCCTGATCAAGGCCGATGCCAACCGGCAGAAGGGTGTCGAGGGTACGAACGGCCTGCCACCCGAGAGCGTCAGCCGCGCCGCCCGGGAGTACCTGGCTGTGCTCGACGACGCCGCGTTCGGGGCTGCGACGCCGGTCGTGCCCAAGCTCGTCTCCCCCGCCGACCCGGCTGCGCGCTGGACGGGGGCGGACGGTGGGCTGGCCTACTTCGCCTACGCGGCCAACTACCTGATCGACCTCGACCACGCGGTCATCGTGGACGTCGAGCCGACCACCGCGATCCGGCAGGCCGAGGTCACAGCCGCCAAGCGCATGATCGTGCGCTCGCGCGAGCGCTTCGACCTCTACCCGGCACGGCTCGCCGGCGACAGTGGTTATGGATCGGCCGCGATGCTGGGCTGGCTCGTCCACGAGCAGGGCATCGAGCCGCACATCCCCGTCTTCGACAAGTCTGAGCGCCGCGACGGCACCTTCAGCCGATCAGCCTTCACCTACGACCCTGGCGCTGACGCCTACACCTGCCCGGCCGGCAAGCTTCTGCGGCAACGTCAGAAGGTCTACAGGTCACCGCCCCCGCTCGTCGACGCAGACGGGATGCTGCGCTACCGCGCGAGCAAGCACGACTGCGATGCCTGCGCGCTGAAGCCACGATGCTGCCCCAACGCATCCGCCCGCAAGATCCCACGCTCGATCCACGAGGGCGCCCGGCAGATGGCGCGCGACATCTGCGCCTCGGAGGCGGGCCGTACCTCGCGGCGGGAGCGCAAGAAGGTCGAGATGCTGTTTGCCCACCTCAAGCGAATCCTGAAGCTGGATCGGCTTCGGTTGCGGGGGCCGGATGGAGCCCGGGACGAATTCCACCTCGCGGCCGCCCCCAGAACCTACGGAAGCTAGCCAAGCTGATCCCGCTGGGGCAGCCGAGCCTAGCCTGATCGGCTGGGGAGGCCCTCAGCCAAGCCCCCATCAAACCTCGATCCAGGCCGACAGCGAGTTTTTCAACGAAATCCGCCGTAAGCGGCTGGTCCCCTCCGAGAGGGCCGGTGTGAAAAGCGGACGTGCTTCTCTCGACCGAGGTCGTGTGAGAACGCTGATCTTCAGGGGTGGAGGGGCCGAGGGAGAGTAGCGCGGTGGATGGAGGTCGCGGGCTTCAGGCCCGGATGGCCCTCATCAGCGGACCGACCCCGAAGATCTGGATCATCCGCTTCATGTTGTAGGCCAGAACCTGCAGGCTGATCTCGGTTCTGACCTTGGCCAAGGTCCGGGTCAGGAAGTGAGTGGCGCCCATCCAGGCCTTCAGCGTGCCAAACGGGTGCTCCACGGTTTGGCGACGGATCTTCATCGCGTCCGGCATCCGGTCGAGCCGCTCCTGCATCGCATCGAGCACACCCTCGTGCACCCAGCGTTTGACCCGCCGCGTCTCCGCTGGCGTGCAACGGGGCTTGAGAGCGCAATCGAGACAGGCCGTCAGGTTGCGGTAGTGATCCATCTCGTCGCCATCGGCCCGGCGATCGGACCGGGTAACGCCCTTGGTCAGGTGCTGGCCGGCGGGACAGATGTAATGGTCACGTCCGGCGTCGTAGACGAAGTCCTGTCCCGTGAAGAGGCCGCGCTTGGCATGGCCAGAGGTCAGGGTCTTGGGCACGCACGGCAGTACGCCGGTGCCCTCGCAGGCCAGAACCTGTTCCCCGTTGAGGTAGCCTCGGTCGGCCAGCACCGTTAGCGTGGCGCATCCCGTCGCCTCCTGCGCCAGAAGCCCCATCGGCGCGAGTTGCGCCCGGTCGCTGCCGACGTTGGTCCGGCGTGGGCCACGATCAGATGGTGCTCGGCATCGACCGCGGCCTGGACGTTGTAGCCGACCATGCCCGTACCCTTGCCGCTGGTCGCCATGGAGCGCGCGTCGGGATCGGTCAGCGAGACCTGGCCGTCGGGTGCAGCCTCAACCTGCTGCCCTCTCGCCTGGAGAACCTGCATCTGCGCGCGCAGGCCCGCGATCTTCCTCATGGAGCCGTGTCGTGCGCGCCTCGGCGATGTCGCTCGGCTCGCGGTCAGCCCGATCCAGCGCAGCAAGATAACGGCCGATGCTCGTCTCGACCTGCGCCAAGCGCGCCTCGACCTTCGCGGCGGTGAAGTTCCTGTCGCGGTTGTTGACCGCCTTGAACTTGCTGCCATCTATGGCGACGACCGCTTTGCTGAACAGCTTCAATCGACGACACAACACCACGAACTGCGCGCAGGCGGCCTGGATTGCCGGACCGTTGTCCTTGCGGAAGTCGGCCAACGTCTTGAAGTCGGGCATCAGCCGGCCGGTGAGCCAGATCAGTTCGACGTTGCGGTGGCTCTCGCGTTCGAGGCGCCGGCTCGACGGAACGCGGTTGAGATAGCCGTAGAGGTAGATCTTGAGCAGTGTCGCCGGATGGTAGGCAGGACGGCCCGTTGCCTCTGGTACCGCCCCCGCGAAGCCGAGTGCGGCCAGATCGAGCTCATCGACGAACACTTCGACGAGACGAACCGGATTGTCTGCGGTGATGTAGTCGTCCAGGCAGTCGGGAAGGAGCATGATCTGAGAACGATCCTCGCCTGCTATGAAACGCTTCATCCCGACCTCCAAGATCGGGATTTACTCTACCAGATCAGCGCGTTTTCACACATGGGGTAATCGCGGGAGCGTTCCCCTCGGAGCCGGATTGAGCCGGCTTTAAATGGAAGAGGTGGTTGTTCCCCGGCAGGATGAAGTTGCGGGCTCACGACTGGACGCCGGGCCCTTACATCGAGCGGAGAACAACCATGGGCGAGTATATCGGTCTCGATGTGTCGTTGAAAGACACCTCGATCTGTGTGCGGCGGGACGGCAAGCGAGTTTGGCGGGGTAAGTGCGCATCCGATCCCGCCGTCATTGCCGGGGTTCTGCGCAAGCACGCGCCCGATGCCCAACGGATCGTGTTCGAGACGGGGCCCTTGTCGATCTGGTTCTTCCATGCGCTGACGGCTGAGGGGCTCCCGGCGATCTGTATCGACGCTCGCCACGCCAAGGCCGCCCTCGACATGGCCGCCAACAAGACCGACGCCAACGACGCTGAGGGACTAGCTCATCTGGCCGAGGTCGGCTTCTTCCGCGAGGTGCGCGTGAAGGGGTACGACAGCATGCTCGTGCGGACGCTCGTCGCCGCGCGCAACAAGCTCGTGCGGATGACGATCGAGCTCTCCAATCAGATCCGCGGCCTGATGAAGACGTTTGGCTTGATCGTGCCGGCCGCAAAAGGCGGATCGTTCGAGGCGGAGGTACGACGTCTCCTCTTGGACGAGGACGGTCTGGCTCGCGTCATCCTTCCGCTGCTGGAGGCCTGGGGTGCAGTTCGCCGGCGGGCGGCGGAACTCGGACGCCAGCTCCTGGCCGGTGCCCGGCAAAGCCAAGCCTGCCAGCGTCTGATGGCGATCCCCGGGATCGGGGCGATCACCGCGACCGCCTTTGTCACCGCGATCGAGGATCCTGCGAACTTCAGATCGTCGCGCTCCGTCGCCGCCTGGTTCGGGCTGACGACGCGCCGCTATCAGTCGGGCGAGGTCGACTATGACGGCCACATCTCCCGGAGAGGAGACGCGCACATGCGGGGGCTCCTCTACGAGGCCGCGACCGTTCT
This sequence comes from Methylobacterium phyllosphaerae, assembly GCA_050632685.1. Lineage (GTDB taxonomy): Bacteria > Pseudomonadota > Alphaproteobacteria > Rhizobiales > Beijerinckiaceae > Methylobacterium > Methylobacterium phyllosphaerae_A. The sequence goes on along the minus strand of JBOEFT010000001.1, from coordinate 935,559 downwards.
GCTGACGCGTAGCCGGGTGGACAGCGACTTGCGCGCCTGGGGGCTGAAGCTGCGCGAGCGGCTAGGCTTCAAGCGCGCCGCCGTGGCCGTCGCGCGCAAGCTGGCTGTCGTCATGCATGCCATGTTGCGGTCGGGCCAACCCTACCTGGCAAAGGCTGCCATGGCCTGATCCCAGAACCCCCGAGCTTGCCGCGCGTCAAAGCGCGTCGAGGCGTCCCTGCCGGGACGTGGGCGAACCATTCCGTCCTGGCTGTTGCACCCTGAGATCCTCACCGGTCCAACGAGTGCGCTTCACACATCGGAAGGTTCATCCTGCGAAGCCCCATCATGCGGCGGCTCATGCCGACCGCGAAGACGACCGTGCTCCCGGCAAACGACAGCCCGACGATCCGAAAAGGACTTGCTTTATGCCAAGCGATTAGACGACAGCCTGGACCCAACCCGGTCGTTCGGAGCGCCGTTGGCGCTTCTCCAAAGCAGCCGTTCGTCAGCCCTCCGGCGTCTTCCACTCGGGGTGGAATGCCGACCTTCGCGCCTAAGCTCTCGATCGTCGGCAAGCTCCTTGAAGCGGCCCCTCCTGAGGCCCCGTCGCGCAGTGGCGACTTACGGACTCCTTCGCCCGACCGACGATACCGCCACAAAGGTGACGACCACACCCTCAATTGCGTCCTTCTGAATGCGGTAGGGCACGATCCGCACGAGGTGGTGTTGGCGTGGCTCCTCCCCGGCTTCCTCGATCCGGCGCTCGACCTCCTGTCCGCTGGTCAGCACGCTCTGCAGATCCTCCGCGAGGCTCGGATACGCCGGCCGCAGCGCAAAGTCGGTCAGCAGCCGGCCGCGGTCGCCTTCCTGGATCGGCACGAACCGCGCCACCGCCGGCGTGAACGTGCGGATCACTAGGTTGTGGTCGAGGAACACCATGGCCAAGCCACTGGCGGTGAACAGGTTGCGCAGGTCGCCGTTTGCCCGGTCGAGATCGTCGATTTTGCCGCTCAGCTCGTAGTTGACCGTCTGCAGCTCCTCGTTGAGCGAGTGCAGCTCCTCCTTGGACGCCTCCAGCTCCTCGTTGGTCGATTGCAGCTCCTCATTGACCGAGATCAGCTCCTCATTGGACGACTTCAGCTCCTCCAGCGCGGTCTCGTACTCCTCGATCATCGATTGCAGCCGCTCACGCGTGTCGCGCAGTTCCCGCTCCAGCTGCAGCGCGTCCGCATCCGGGTGCAGCCGCGCGTCGCGCTGCTCAGCCTCACTCCGGCTCAGCGACAGGCCCTGATCGTGGAATAGAACCAGGAGCAGTGGCTCAGCGCCGTCCCCTTGCGGCAGCGGCTCGACCGTGACCGACACGACCTGTATCCGCCCCTCCTCGCCCTCAACGGCGAGGTTCTCGCGCTTGGTTGACCTTCGCGTCTCGATCGCCTCGCGCAGCGCTGAGCGCAAGTCGAGGCGCAGACCACGACGCGCCAGCGTAAGCAGCTGCCGGCTCGGCAGGCCAACCGGCGCTTCCAGATACTTGCCCGTCCGGGACGAGTAGTGAACCACGTCGCCGTCCCGGTCGACTACAACGTGCGGCGGCGCGAAGCTCTCGACGACGTGGCTCTCGACGAGTTGGCGCAGCGGCGGACCGGCCTCGTGGCCTGGAGCGGCTGGCCGCAGGCCGCGGCTGAAGGACGAGGCGCGGCCGAACGGGGCGGGCTGCGTGCCGGTGACGACCAGTGGCAGCGGTGCGGCGAGCCGGTCGGCCTCTCGGGCTTGGAAGATGCGGTGCTTCTTGTCGAGTGTCGTGAAAAGGTCGGTGAACTGGCTGATGTTCTCGGCCGTGCCGAGGAACAGGTACCCGCGCGGACGTAGGGCGTAGTGGAAGATCGGGATGACCCGCGCCTGCACATCCGGGCCGAAGTAGATCAGCAGGTTGCGGCACGAGACGAGGTCGATGCGCGAGAATGGCGGGTCGCGGATCACACTGTGGGGCGAGAACACGCACAGTTCCCGCACCTCCTTGGTGACCACGTAGGAGCCGCCGTCGGCCATGAAGAAGCGCGCCCGTCGCTCCGGCGAGACGGTGTCGAGCAGCGCTTCCGGGTAGCGGCCGGCGCGGGCCACGCTCAGCGCCGGATCGTCGATGTCGGTGGCGAAGATCTGCACCCGCGGCACGGTGCGCAGGCCGTCCATGTGCTCGCGCATCAGTATGGCCAGCGAGTACACCTCCTCGCCCGTGGCGCAGCCGGGCACCCACACCCGGACCGTGCTGCCCGCCCCGCGGCCCTCGAACAGGCGTGGCAGGATCTGCGTCTTGAGCACCTCGAAGGCACCGGCGTCGCGGAAGAAGTTGGTCACGCTGATCAGGAGGTCGCGGAACAGCGCCGTGACCTCATCGCCGGCCTGGCGCAGGCGCTCGACGTAGTCCTCGATCCGCGTGACCCCGGCGACCTGCATGCGCCGCTGCACCCGCCGCAGGACGGTCCTGGACTTGTAGCCCGAGAAGTCGTGGCCGAGCTGGTCGCGCAGCAGCGCGTAGATCTCGGCGGTGGCCGCTTTGACAGCGGCACCTTCGAGATCCTCGATCACCCCAAAGCTTCGGGCGTACTCAGCGAGCTTGGCGCCGATCTCGTTGGCGGGCAGCGCGAAGTCGATCAGCCCGGTGGCTATGGCGCTGGCCGGCATGTCCGGATGGCGCGGCTTCGTGCCGTCGGCGACCTGGGCGAAGGTCAGGCCGCCGCGCTCTTTAATCGCCTTGATGCCGAGCGTGCCGTCCGAGCCGCCGCCCGACAGCACGATGCCGATCGCGTACTCGCCGCACTCCTTGGCCAAGTCGCTGAAGAACAGGTCGATCGGGTTGCGCTCGCGCCGGATCGGGTCCTGCTCGCGGAGCGTGAGGTGGCCATCCTTGATGCCCAGGATGGCACCGGCGGGCAGCACGTAGACGTGCCCAGGCTCGACCTGCATCCCGCCGGCGGCCACCACGACCGACAGCTTAGTGAAGCGGCCGAGCACTTCGTGCAGCAGGCTCTCGCGATCTGGGCTGACGTGGGTGACGACGACGTGGGCGAGGCCGCCGTCGGACCCGAGGCCGGAGAACAGAGTGTCGAGCGCCTCGATGCCGCCGGCTGAGGCGCCGATGCCGACGATAGGGAAGCGCGGCGTAGCGTCAGCCATCAGCGGGATCCAGGATGACGGTAGAAGGAGCCCGTCGAAGTGGCGACTGGCGTCAGCCCGATCCAAGCCGGCAGAGACGGGGCCTCACCGGTCGCAGGGGTGCCGCACGTGCATCCTGCGGTCAAGCTGGGGTCACGCTAGCTTGCCGGCGCGGGCGAGGATCTCGCGGGAGCGCTGCACCGACGCTCGCGCCACGTTGATCGCGTCCGCGACCTCCTGCGACAGCCGGTGAGCACGGGCGCACTGGTTGGGCCGGGGCTGCCGCCGCGGGTCGCGCCACCGCTCGGCGAAGGGCACTTCCATCAGCGCCTCGCCAGCGGCGTCGGCGATGACGAAGCTGTAGGGCATCGGGTTCAGGCCCTGCTGCATGAGTTCGGCCGCCATGTCGGGGATCGAGGCGTAGGCTTGCAGATAGGCAGTCTCCAGGTCTGCCATGACCAAGCCGTCCTCGTCGGGATCGAGGCCATTGGGCGTGCGCAGGTGGAAGTAGAACAGGGGCACCAGGGCCTCACGCCAGCTGCGCCGACTAGGCGGCAAACGTCAGCGTTAACACTTGTTGCGACGATCCCACCTCACATGCGTTAGATCCAGCAAATACTGCGTCACTCAGTGGATTTCTGCTCGTGATGCGGAGGATCCCGATGCCGAACCCCCTCGTCACCAAGCTTGAGCAGTTCACGCATCTCTCGGACGAGGACCGACGGGTGCTGCAGACGCTGACGAGCCAGCCCGTGCGCCGCTGCGAGCCGGGCACGGACATCGTGCGTGAGGGTGACGCCCCGCAAAGTGTGCGCCTCGTGCTCTCGGGTTGGGCCTACCGCTACAAGCATCTGCCGGACGGACGCCGCCAGGTGGTGGCGCTGCTCCTGCCCGGCGACTTGTGCGACCACAACGTGTTCGTGCCGTCCGAGATGGATCACTCGATCGGTGCGCTCAACGACGTGACGCTGGTTGAGATCCTGCCAGCGGCGTTCGAGGGGATGACGACCGCGCACCCGCGCGTGGCGAGGGCGCTGGCGTGGGCGTCGCTGGTGAACGCGGCGATCCAGCGAGAATGGGTGCTGAACCTCGGCCGGCGCATTGCGGTCGAGCGGCTGACCCATCTGTTCTGCGAGGTGTTCTACCGCCTGCGCGCTATCGGGCTGACGCAGGAGGACAGCTGCGAGATGCCGCTGACGCAAACCGATCTGGCCGACGTGATCGGCATGACGCCGGTTCACGTCAACCGCGTGCTGCAGACGCTGCGCAGGCAGAAGCTGGTTGATCTGAGGGGGCGCAGGTTGACCATACCAGATCTGGAGGCTCTGGAGCGAGCGGCGCTGTTCACCCCGAACTACCTACATCTGAGGCACATCGAAGCACAGTCTGACGCTTGAGGGTCCGCTCTGATGCCTCTGCTGCCCGGAAGCGGACAGGCAGAAATCCACCCGATGCAGTCATAGTTTGCCGCCGCCATGTGGCCGGAAAGCGGACTATTTCGGGGCCGGTGGTGGGTGGCAGGGAGCTTGGAACTCGCTAAGGAGTTGGTCGGCATACCTCTCGGAGTATGCCCACTATGAAGCTTCCAGCGAGCGCCCATTTCGGGCTGGCTTTAGGCCTGATAGCGAGCACCACCGCGCTAGCGCTCCCCGCCGTAGCGCAAAGCCAATCCCTAAATGGGGGCAATCTCACCCAGATCGCGAGCTTCGCGCATCAGGTCACAGGGATCACCGTGAGCCGAGACGGGCGCATGTTCGTCAACTTCCCTCGTTGGAGCGAGGATGCGCCGGTTTCGGTTGCCGAACTGAAGGACGGCAAGCCAGTCGCCTATCCGAACGACGACTGGAATAGCTGGCGCAATGCCAGGAAGGATGAGGTCGATCCCAAATCCCACTTCGTTTGTGTTCAGAGCGTCGTCGCCGACGCGCAGGATCGCCTCTGGGTGGTCGACGCCGCCGCACCGGCCATGGCGCACGTGGTCAAGGATGGAGCCAAGCTCGTCGGTATTGACCTGAAGACTAATCAAGTTGTGAAGACGATCCCGTTCGATACCAACACGGTGATGCAAGCCTCCTACATCAACGACGTGCGCATCTCGCCCGACGGTAAGACCGCCTACCTGACGGACTCCGGAGCGGAGGGGGCGCTGATCGTGGTTGACCTCGACAGCGGTTCAGCCAAGCGCGTGTTATCGGGCCATCCCTCGACCATGCCGGACAAGAGCGTGACCATACAGTACGACGGCAAGCCACTCCGTCGTCCCGACGGTCGCGGCGTCGAGTTCTCCGCCGACGGCATTGCGCTCTCGCCTGATGGCAAGACGCTCTACTGGCAGGCCATCAAGGGTAAGATCCTCTACAGCCTCCCAACCGATGCGCTGACTGGTTGGGCTACGGCATCATTTGTGCCCGAGTCATTGAGCGACAGAACCCTGAGCGGGAAGATCGCCACGGTCGGCGAAAACGGCCCGGCCGACGGACTACTGATCTCTCGCAAGGACGGGCAGATGTATGTCACCTCACCGCAGGACAACGCGGTCAAGGTCCGCGACCTGACCAAGCCAAACGGCAGCCTGACCACACTCGTACAGGACGACAGGCTCCGGTGGCCGGACACGTTCAGCGAAGGACCCGACGGCACGATCTACGTGACGACGTCGCACATCCAGGATTCGGCAGACTACAAGCCCGGTGCCCCCATCAGCTTGCCGACGGAGTTGTGGGCCATCAAGACCAACCACGCCGATGTTACGGGAGCCACCGCTCAGGGACCGCCCCCCTGAAGGCAGGCGGGATCCTGTATCGCGTCATAAGAGCTCGCCGGGCAGGCGCCGCGGCCGGCTTGTTCGTGCCGACAAGCCCGGTAGCTCAGCATCTGCCGTAACTTCATCTAGGGCAGGCATATCTCCGTGGCAATGCTACGTTGCGTTGCGGCAACCGTTTTAGCGATCGACTTTCCTGGGGCGGCGGCAAGGCTGCAATGGGCGCGAAGCAGAACGTCTGGTTCTGCGCGCGAGGGCTATTTCGCGAGACGCAGTTTGGCCGAAAGCCGTCCGTCCGCTTCAAGGCTCGGGTCTTGCGTAAGCGGACGTTCGCCTCGGCTTAGCTCGACTCGTATGAGGCGTTTCCGCAAGGGGTGGTGATCAAGGCATTGGGGGTGCGGGGAGCCGGGATGTCGTGCGAGATCTGGGCTCGCGGATCCACTCGTATCCGGCGGAACAATGCGTTCCTGACTAAGATGCCTCATGCGAGGCGAACCGGCTGAAGGCGGTGGGACCCACCTTTGGCGACGGCAGCAAACCCCGTCGAGCTACAGTCACACGCCTGCCCCGCTCGCCCGACCTGCCGTCGATCAACCCGGCGGACGAACCTCGACCCTCAGGCTGCCTTCACGTGCGCGCCCTCCGGAACCAGACGGGTGGCGAGATACGGCCACAGGGCGACCAACAGCTTGCGCGCCAACGCGACCGCCGTGATCTTGCGGATGCGACCGCGTCCCGTGCCGACCCGCTCGACGAACCAGCGGGCGAGCCCGGTGCCCGGCTGATAGCGCAGCCACAGCCAAGCCAGTTCGAACATCGCCTTGCGCAAGAGCGGGTTCCCAGCCTTGGAGATGGCCGGGGTGTGGCCGCGAATACAAAGCGAAACCGGGGCGGGCCTGAAATTCTTTTCTACTTGATGGTGGCAATCTTGTTGTCAGGGGTTGTCCTTCTGTTTGCTGAGTATGCTCCAGCCGACATACTGCTCTTGCATCGGCTAGTCCTCCTTTCGAAGGGGCCAAGATCTGTTTGGAATCAGTGCCGCATTGGCTCCGGTCGGTTCGCCCTCCGCCATGCGCTCGGCGTCGTGCCTGACCAGCGCCGGAAGGCGTGCGTGAAGGCGGCAGGCTCAGAGAAGTTCAGCGCGCCTGAGATCTCCGTCAGGCTCATGCTCGTATCGACCAAGAGCTGCTTGGCCACCGCAAAGTGAGCCTCGTTGGCAAGCTTCTTGAACGTTGTGCCCTCGGCCCTCAGGCGCCGGCTCAGGGTGCGGCGGTTCACCAGCCGCATACGCGCCACGCGTTCTGCCTTACAGCGCTCCCGGGTCACAGCGGTCTGGAGGTACTCGCGAAGCTTGTCCGTCAACGACGCGGGCTGATCGGCCTCAAGGCGGTGGAGGCGAGCCTCTATCCTCTGGCGCACGACCGGATCTTCACCCGTGATCGGCTGCTTCAGGAGTTCGGCCGGAAACACCAGCGCGGCCACTTCTTGATCGAAGCGGACGGGTGCCCTGAAGAAGCAGGCGTATGGCGCTACATCGCGCGGCGCAGATCGTGGCAGCAGCACCTCTAACGGCGCCCACTCAGCCCCGCACAGGCCGCGCAGAATGTTGGTCACTGTGGCGAGCGCTCGCTCCAGATGCAGAGCAGTTCCCTCGGCCGCGGGTTCGTGCGGGGCGTAGCTGAGAAGGGCGGTGTCGCCGTAGACACCAAGGCCAACCACCGCGCCGCGGTCTCGCATGCACGCATACGCTTCCAGCGCCCGCAGGGCGTCACCCACCGAGGCAGAGTTGCGGAGCAGCCGACCGAGGAGGCCAAGCGAGGTCAGGGTGGTTCGCTGCCCGACCAGTAGCCCGAGATGGCAGAAGCGCGTGTGGGCGGCCGCTCGAGCGAGCAGGCGGCCGATGGCGGTGTATGGGACAGGCCCGCTGTCTTCGAAGAGGCGGGGATCCAGGCCCGCTTCAGCGATGAGGCCGTCGAGGTCCGCGTCGAGTTCCACCAGGACGGCGTGGATCGCCCGCACGACATCGGGGTGGATGAAGCCGACGGACTGGGCCTTCTCAGCCCCGTTGGAACTCTCGTCCATGGTCGCTTCGTCCGAGCCAATATTGGCATAAGGTCCGTCAGAGAAGAGCATGGCCGTTTCCTCCTCCCGTAGGTCAACGTATGTGAGTATTCGTGCTTGATCAAACGGGACAGGAGAGTTCAATCCGTGCGATGACCTGCCCTCGATCCGCTTGCGGCGACTGGGCGTGACGGCTCGCAGCGAGAGCGCGAATGCTCCTCGCTTCCACCTGATACACCCAGGCTGCGGTGTCAGTGCTTCGCGTCCGTCTGGCCGTCGTCGACGATGCGATCTGCGCCCGAAGCGGCAGGCGGCTCTCCGTCGAAGATGGTCTTGATCACCCGGGCCACGCTGGCGCCCACCTCCGGCGGTTGGACCGACCGCGCCCGCGCAACGGCGTCTTTCTTTAGGGCGTCGTGGTCCACGAGGCCGAGACGCTCCAGTTCGTGCAGCAGAAGCGAGTTCATCACCAATCCGGCGATAGCCTGATGTGCCGTCGCCATCAGAGCCGTTTTGATCTGCGCCGCATTCTCCGCCTGCATCAGAGCCAGTTCGGTGAGCTGCTCGTTGGTGAAGGGGTCGTCGACGTCGCTCATGATGAACTAGCCTAGTGGAAACGCTTGAAGCTCAGGTTTGCCAACCAGAAGCGGATCAACGATTGTCCGGCCAAGGGACAAAGGCCCGCTTGTCGTAACAGTTCCTGCGTGCCTTGCTTGACCGGACAGGGCGCCCCGCCAGCGGTCACCAGTCGCACACTTCGTCGAGCTGCCGATTTTTATCGGATACCTCGAAGGTGAAGGCCCAGGTGGTACAAGGCTCCGAAGGCTGGCGGTAAGTATCGATTAAGTCATTGACGCCGCTCAACACTCAACCAAGTTAACTCGCCGAGCCGGTGCACGCCGGCAGCCAGTTGCCGTGGTGCTCTAGCTTTATGGCGACGAGAGTGGCCATGCAGCGAGGATCACCTGCGCAGATAATCTTGTGAAGCTGAAGATGGGGGAAGAACGTGCAGGATGCTCGTCCAGCCGTCAGGCAGATCCCTGTCTTTTGAATATAAGCCGGATAGCAGAACTTCATCCCAAATTATCTACTGCGCAATATGATCGCGCATCCGAGTATTCATTTTATTTGAACAATATTTCGCCTCAGAGAGGTTGTCTGTTGGCATCATGATAACTGAGATACCTGCCTTCGAAATCCGGATCACAACCAGCGAGGCTGGGAGCATCCTGCGCGCGCCGACCGAGCGCGCGATTGCTGCGAAGGCGGAAACTCTGATCCGTAGGGTCCATGCGCGTGGCGAGTTGATTGGTTTCAGCATCGCGGGACCAAGCGCTGCCGGTATCTGCCGGCTTAAGGCTTACCTCGACGATGTCCTGATCGAAGTTGCGCGATTGAACGATGATGGAGATGCCGCTGTCGCCCGCTCTATGCGAACATGGGGCGGCGCATAGCCGGAACGTGCGTTCAAGCGAGCTGAAAAGCTATGTGGACGGCGTCTGATCCGCGCCTGATGTTCAAGGGCAGTCCGCACCGCTCGAACAGCGTCAGCATGGGCGTGTTGTCCGGCAGGACCTCTGCAATCAGTCCGGTTAATCCGCTCTTTTGGGCGATGCCGATGAGGTGCCGCATCAGCGCGGCGCCGATGCCCTTGCCCTGATACCGGTCGACCACGGTGAAGGCCACTTCGGCTTGGCCGGGCTGTGTCACCACATAACGAGCGCCGCCAACGATCACGTGCTCACCGGCCTCTTTCGCAACGGCGACTAAAGCTACATGGCTCTTGAAGTCGACGTTGAGGAAAAACGCGATCTCCTTATCGGTGAAGTGGTGCTTGGCGCCGAAGAAGCGGCGGTAGAGCGACTGCGGGCTCGCGTGCTCCACGGCGCTCAACATCCCATCCCGATCATCAGGCCGCAGTGCGCGGATTTCCAGTGCCCGGCCGTCCCGCAGACGCTCGATGACCGAGTAGCGTGACAGATCATCCATCACGTCCACCCTCCTCGAAAGCGCCGTCGTCTTGCGAGACCCCGCGGCGTGCATTGCGCTCCGTAGAAGCCGTTCGTCGCGAGGCTTATGGGCCGGCTCCAACACACAGGCCGCAAGCTCGGTCGGTAGGCGTAACCGACAGTGAACGTCACCGGGTTCGCGTTTGCGATATGCCCGTAGGCAGCGGACCCGGTGTTCATGCAGTGCTGTCATGTCAGTAGCCGCAGGTGCAGCCACTGTATCCTTGCGAGGGGTAGCTGTAGCCGTAGGCGGCGGGGGCGTAGCCGCCATAGTAGGGACCGCCGTAGCCGTAGCCGCCGTAATAGTTGCTGGCCGCAGCCCCGACCGCGGTGCCGACCGTGAGACCGGCTAGACCTGCGCCGACGCCGTAGCCGTAACCGCGATATCCGTACCCACGGTAGCCGTAACCGCGGGCACCATAGAAACCGCCGCGGTAGCCGTATCCTCGGCCACCGTAGAAACCGCCGCGGTAGCCACCAGCCACGCCACGATAACCACCAACCCCTCCCCGCCAGCCGCCCCCGCCGAAGCCACCCCCCCGGAAGCCGCCGCCACCAAAACCACCACCTCCGAAGCCGCCACCGCCGCGGAAGCCGCCGCCACCGAAGCCGCGAGCGTCGGCCGCCACGCTCGTCACAATCAAGGCCCCGAACGCCGCAGACGCAATCAGGAGAAATTTCATTGAGGAGATCTCCTCGCTTGAGGACAGCATAGCCAACCTTAAAAGTACTGGACCCAGCTGTCGGCTTAATTACTAGGCCTGCTCAGCGTCAGCCCACGCGCGTAGGCACTATAAGCCCAAAGCGGCACCCTCGCTTGATCCTACGGGACAACTGGGCAGAAGACGGGATTCCGCGTTTGCGCCCGTTGCTAAGAACGCCTAACAAAACCATCGTTCGATGAACCGCCAGACGATGAGGGCTGCGGCCAGCGTTGAAAAGGCGAGATGGATATCGCTGCGGCGCTCGTAGCGGATGGCGAGGCGACGGAATTGGGCGAACCAAGCCAGGGTCCGCTCGACGACCCACCTGTGCCGTCCCAGCCGCTGGCTGCTCTCGATCCCACGGCGGGCGATGCGAGGCTGGATGTGACGGCGGGTCAGCGCCTGACGGCAGCGACGGTGGTCGTAGGCCTTATCAGCATGCAGCTTCGAGGGCCGCTTGCGCGGCGGTCCCCAGCATGAACGGATCGGCGGGACGGCATCCACGACTGCCTCCAGCATCCGGCTGTCATGCACGTTGGCACCCGTCAGCTTCAGCGCGAGGGGGATGCCCTTCGCGTCGGTGAGGACATGGCGCTTCGTGCCCGGCTTGCCCCGGTCGGTCGGGTTCGGGCCTGTCGCCGCGCCCCTTTTTTGCGGCGATCGAGGCGCTGTCGAGGGAAGCTCGACTGAAGTCGATCCCGTTCTGACGGCCGAGCCGGTCGAGGAGCGCGTGTTGCAGGCGGTCCCACACTCCGGCCCTCTGCCAATCCCGCAGACGCCGCCAGCAGGTCATGCCCGAGCCACAGCCCATCTCCTGGGCCAGCAACTCCCACGGCGTGCCTGAGCGCAGCACGAACAGGATCCCCGTCAACGCCGCGCGGTCGGATGTTCGAGGCCGACCGCCCTTCGGTTTGGCCCGTTCGGGCGGAAGCAGCGGTGCGATCTCGGCCCATAGGCCATCGGGAAGGAGCGGTCTCGCCATCTCCTCTCAACGCGCCAAACCAGGTTTTGTTAGAGGCTCTAAGCCTCGCGGCTATGCCGTGGGTTATCAGTTTTATCAGTGAACCGGCGTCGTCTCGCAGTTTTTTTGCCAGCTGACCGACACGCATTCGGAGCCATGCCGGCTGCGCCAGCCCAACCCTGCCCAAGCGAGCTGAGGACAGGACGCGGCTCTTCAGACAGAAGAGTCCTGTTCGATCAAGCGGGGCACGCAGGAGCTGTAAGGATGGAGCGCCAGCGAACCAAGAGCGCGGCGCGACAGGAGACGCTCATGACACGCATTCTCCCATCTTGGTGCACCTCGTAAGTGGTTTGCCCGATTGAACTTCCCACCCAAGGTCAGTCAGCCGCGCCCGCGGCGGAGCTGGCCGGAACGTAGGATCACATGCCGGCCGAGTGACTGCATGCGGTCGTGCCGGGCAGGATGGGGAAGCCGAGCGGTGATGGATGATGCCACGCGGGTCCGGGAGCCCGAGCCGGACGACGAAGCCGTCGGCGATGGACAGGCAAGCGCCAAGCTCAAGCGCAAGGCATATGAGCGGGAGCTGCACAAGCTTCAGGTGCAGCTCTGCCACTTACAGGACTGGGTCAAGCGGACCGGTGCTCGCATCATCGTCGTGTTCGAGGGACGGGACGCCGCCGGCAAGGGCGGCACGATCAAGGCCCTCACCGAGCGGGTCAGCCCGCGCGTGTTCCGTGTCGTGGCGCTGCCAGCACCTTCGGACCGGCAGAAGGCCCAGATCTTCATACAGCGCTACATCGAGCATTTCCCGGCGGCCGGCGAACTCGTGATCTTCGACCGCTCTTGGTACAACCGCGCCGGTGTCGAGCGCGTCATGGGCTTCTGCAGTGATGAGGAGTACCGCCGGTTCCTCGATCTATGCCCGCGGATCGAGCGCTTCATCGTCGATGGCGGCACGCAACTGATCAAGTTCTGGCTGGAGGTCGGGAAGCAGGAGCAGAAGCGGCGCTTCCTGGCGCGGATCGAGGATCCCCTCCGGCAGTGGAAGCTGAGCCCCATGGATCTCGAATCCTACGGGCGTTGGTACGAGTTCTCGAAGGCGCGCGACGCGATGTTGGCGGCGACCGACACGGACGACGCGCCATGGCAGATCGTCCGCTCGGACGACAAGCGGCGGGCTCGCCTCAACTGCATCGCCCATCTCCTTCGCCTCGTCCCCTACAAGGAGCAGAAGCGCCAGACGGTGACCTTGCCGAAGCGAAGCAAGGACAAGGCGTACGATGACACGCTTCGGGACAGGCGCTTCGTCCCGGAACGGTACTGAATTCGGGCTCGCACCCGCGGGACGACGGGGCAGCGACATGGGAGCGGGCGATGCCGAGGCATCTACGCCACATGCTTTGGATCGCCCCCGCCATCACGCTCGTCGGCACGGCGGCTGCGCAGGAAGCCCGCTCTCCCGTCATGGACGCGGCGGCCTCACGCATGCAGATCAACGCCGCCTCGCTCGTTCCGACGCTCCGCGGGCGCTGGCTCTACGCGGATCACCGCCTCGTCGTGGGCCGTGTGCAGGATGTCCGTGTGTCGACGGACGGCCATACGCTGATTGCGGTCGTGGCCCGTCGACGCTGGCTCGGCGGCGGGGAGATCGGTGTTCCGGTCCCGCACCTGCGCCAGGTCGACAATGACCTGACCGTCGACGGCACACGCCAGACGATCCGGGCGATGCCGGCGTTATGAGTACGGAGGCCGAGCACAAATTCGACCGTGTCTCTCAGCTCATGCCTCGTCGCCTGTACTGCGAACCGGTAACCGGTCCCTACGCTGGTGGTCCGGCAGGATCGAGTGGCGGAGGCCCACGATGTTGGCTCAACTGTCGGTCGGTGCAGGTGCCAGCATCTGCTGCATCACGGTCCATTCGCTCATGATGGCCGTGGTCCTCAGGGTAGCCCGTTCACATGCCCGTATTCGCGGGTATAGCAGCGTTTCCCTCTCCTGGGTCATGTCGTCTGTGGTGTGCGTGTTGATGGCAGCGCACGCCCTGGAAGTCATGATCTGGACCCTGTTGTACAAATTAGTAGGCGTTGCGCCGGCCGGATCTGATCTCCTATACTTCGCCTTCGTGAACTACACGACACTCGGCTACGGCGACATCATGCCGGTCGCTCGTTGGCGTCTCCTTGGTCCTGCCGCCGCCATGAACGGCATCCTGCTGTTCGGCTGGTCGACGGCCGTCATCTTCGAGGTCCTTCGGCGTATTCTCATCCGGATGGACGGGATCGCGCACTGAAGGCATCTGAGGTGGCGCGCCAGTCCGTACGACTGGCGGGACCTTCGCACGTGTCCGCTCCGAACCCGGAGGACCACACATGAAGGGCGCAGTATCGACGACGTGGGCTCCCTTGAAAGTCGCGCCGGCCACATTTCGCTTCGACCTCGTGGCAGGGCTCACGGCCGCGGCTGTCGTCCTACCAAAGGCTATGGCCTACGCCACGGTGGCCGGGCTGCCGGTGGCCGTCGGCCTCTACACCGCTCTCGTTCCCTCGATCATCTACGGCCTTCTGGGCTCATCGCGTGTGCTGAGCGTCAGCTCGACGACGACGCTGGCCATCCTGACCGGAGCCGAGCTCGGCAGCGTGGTGCCCGATGGCAATCCGGTGACGCTTCTCGTCGCGACGGCAACGCTGACCGCCCTTGTCGGCGCGTTGCTCCTGACCGCACGCCTGCTGAAGCTCGGCTTCGTCGCTAGCTTCATCTCCGTGCCGGTCCTGACAGGGTTCAAGGCTGGGATCGGCCTCGTGATCCTGCTGGATCAGGCGCCCAAGCTTCTCGGGCTCCACATCGCCAAGCAATCGTTCTTCGCTGATTTGGCGAGCCTCGTTCGACATCTCCCCGACACCCCCCTGCCGACCCTGACCGTTGCCGGAGCGACGCTGGCCTTACTTATTGGCATGGAGCGTCTCAAGCCCCACTCGCCGGCCCCGCTGGTCACGGTCGCAGCTGCCATCGCAGCGTCGTGGCTGTTGAGCCTGAACACGTGGGGCGTCTCGACGGTGGGGGCGATCCCCCAGGGTCTTCCGTCCCTGATCCTGCCCGATCCAACGCTCATCCAAGCGCTGCTGCCGAGTTCGATAGGCATTGCCCTGATGAGCTTCACGGAGAGCATCGCTGCAGGCCGGGCGTTCGCGACCCCGGGAGATCCGCCCATCGATGCCAATCGCGAACTGGTCGCCACGGGCGCGGCAAACCTAGGGGGAGCCTTGCTCGGATCCATGCCAGCTGGCGGCGGCACCTCGCAGACCGGCGTCGTGCGATCCGCCGGAGGCCGCACGCAGATGGCCTCTCTCGTGACGGCCGCGGCTGCCCTTGCCACGATGTTGCTCCTAGCTCCTGTGCTGGGCCTCCTCCCGCAGGCGACCCTCGCGGCCTTGGTCATCGTCTACTCCGTGGGCCTCATCCAGCCGGCGGAGTTCCGGGCCATCTACACGGTACGGCGGATGGAGTTCCGTTGGGCGGTCGTGGCGGCCGTCGGCGTTCTGGTGTTCGGGACGGTCCAGGGTATCGTCGTCGCCATCGTCCTCTCGCTCCTCGGCCTTGCCCTCCAGACCGCGCACCCTCGTGTCTCCGTTATCGCTCACAAACGCGGCGCCGATGTCCTGCGTCCCCTCACCTCCGAACATCCGGACGATGAGACGTTCGAAGGCCTCCTGATCCTTCGGCCCGAGGGGCGACTGTACTTCGCCAACGCGCAAAACGTGGCAGACCAGATCCGCACCCTCACGGCCGAGCACAAGCCACGCGTCGTCGTACTCGATTTCAGTCGTGTGCCCGACATCGAGTATTCGGCGCTGCAGATGCTCCAGGAAGCGGCACGGCGTTCGAGCGTTACGTTCTGGCTGGTGGACCTCAACCCGGGCGTGCTCGACGTGGTGCGGCGTGCAGGCTTGGATCAGGAACTCGGGTCCGACCGGCTGCTGTTCGACACGCGCACGGCAATCGAGCAATTTAAATCCTCCTACGTATCGACTAATCGTGACTAACGCCGTTTCCGTCTGATATCGACGATTTCTGATTGTGCGAGTCAATTGTTTCAATTCTAATCGGAAACGTAGAACTGAGTAGCGGAGGCTTTGATGTCCTCTTCTGCTGCGTTGCGCATACGCCTGCCTCGAACCCTATCAGTGGCGGCCACAAACCCTGACGCCCCTGAGAAGCTGCCAGCAGTTGGCTCGGTCTGTCCCGGCGACGCGCCGGCCGTGTACACCGCCGTCGTCGATCTCGGTGCTGATCCGGACCAGCTCGCCTCCGAGCTGGGTCTCGAAGCCGGGCTCTACGACCGCGGGGCTCGCGTCCCGTACGCCTCGCTGGGCAGATTGATTGCCCTCGAGGCTGACCGCATCTCGTGATACTCGTCGGGCGGCGCTCGACGCTGGCCTCGCTCGGACCGCTCGGCCTGCTGATGCGACACTCGGATACGGTTGGCGACGCCCTGCGAGCCCTTGAAATGCATGCCTGCACGCAGAACTGGGGTGCGGTGGTCGACTTGGCCATCGGCAACGACATCGCCGTCCTGAGCTACTGCCCCTATAGGCCAGACACCGAGGGCGCACCGCTCTATTCGGAAAGGGCGCTCGCCCTGAGCGTTAATTTGGACCGGGCCAGTTGCGAGGCTACTGCATGGTAGCGGCCATGGGTAGCCGGAAGGCCAGATCCCGGAAGCTGACGAGCGCGGGCGGCCGATAGTCCAGGAACGAGTGCGGACGCACGCAGTTGTAGGTGGTTTGCCAAAGAGAAATGTCGGTCTGGACTTCCTTGAGCGAATAGAACACCTCCCGCCCCAGGCACTCGTCGCGAAGCTCTGTTCGGAGATTCCCGCCTCCTTTCAAGCCACCGCCAAGCTCTTGCCCTGGGCTGTCTGGACCTCGATCTGGCGCAGCTTCAGCACGACCTGCTCCGCGCTCGTCTACTGACCTCGCCGCATGTCCGACTCCTTTGATCCTGGCTAATCCTCTCAATCAGCCCGGTCCAGAGCCAGCCGGTCAGGTCAGGTCAGGTCAGGTCAGTTCATGTGGGCCTTCATGACGAGGCCTCGGCCCTATCACTTAGATGGCTCTGAAGCCGTACCAGTGAGATGCTTAGCCGTCGGACCTCCTCGTAACGCGTCTCCGCATGCGGGGGCTTGATCGCGGCC
The DNA here is from genome assembly GCA_050632685.1 of Methylobacterium phyllosphaerae. Classification (GTDB taxonomy): domain Bacteria; phylum Pseudomonadota; class Alphaproteobacteria; order Rhizobiales; family Beijerinckiaceae; genus Methylobacterium; species Methylobacterium phyllosphaerae_A. Next base: position 918,740 of record JBOEFT010000001.1, on the reverse strand, counting down.
CGGCTCTCCAGCTCGTGGGCCGTGGCAACCAGCCGGCGTAAGGGAACGGTCACCCAGTTCGCGATGAGTAACAGGAGCGCCGTGGCGACAAGGGCGCCTAAGCCCAGTTGGAACCAGAAGGATCGCACCAGCTCCCGCGTCGGGGCCAGTGCGCTGTCAACATCCTCCCGTACCAACATGCTCCAGCCAAAGCTCGGCAGGTCACCATGTCCGACCGTGGGTACCGTCACGGTCATGTAGTCGCGTCCGTCAGGCCAGCGCTCACGGTGCACGGTGGTCCCAGTTGCGCGCCCTGCAGCGGTTGCCGCGCCGACCGTGAGTGGCTTCTCGACGAGATCGGGAGGCCCAAACAGGACGCGCTGATCCCGGGCTAGCAGGATGACGTCAATGCCGGGGGCACTGAGGCTCCCGAGGGTGTCGACAACCCAGCTCCAGTCGACATGGGCGCCAATGACACCTGCGATGCTGCCATCCTTCCGGCGAATTGGCGCCGAAAGATCGATAAAGCGCATGGGATCGCGACCATTGCCGAGCAGCTTAGCGAGGAGTTGCGCCTCGTGGACGTCCCCCGCGACAGGGGCCGAAAGGCCAAGCCGGAACCAAGGGCGCCGGGCCACGCTCTGCCCCTCGAGAAGGCCGCGGCTTGCGACCAGCACCTTGCCCTCGACGTCGGCGACGCCGATCCAGGAGTAGCGCTTATCGAGGTTGCTCAGGAGCGTAATGTCCTGGCGCAACTCGTCGGGGCGCTCCAGCTCGATAGAATGGGAGAGGCCGTCGACATCTTGCCAGAGCTGGTGAAGACGTCGACCGAGCTGGTCGGCACCAATCTCGCCGCGGGTCTGCAGCTTCTCGGCGAGCAGCGTTTCGGTCTGCTGCTGCAGGCCTCCAGCGTAGATTGAGCCGGCCACAAGCGCCGGTATTATCGTCAGGAAAGCGCCTCCGAAAAAGACAACCCCCTTCAGGCTGATCCAGGCCTTTGCCATCTTGCACGTCCTCGTGATGTCAGCGGCTGAGATTGCGAGCGAGATTGCGCACCATCAGCGCGACGTCGCCTCGGCCGGTGCCCGGATTACCGACTGCAGTGTGGAGTTGACGGATGATTTGTTCGCGCTGCCTGGGGTCGGGTGCCAGAGCGACCCGGCAGCCATCCTGGGTCCCGGCGAGCACGCGGGCCGGCACGGCCCCAATCCTGGGGAGAACCAAGTCCCCCTCGGTCCCTGGCGCGAGGCCCACGAGGCCGCTCAGGCGGGCACCGCCGGTGCCGAGGTTGATGAGCCAAGCCTGGAGACGGCGTGTCCCGACGACCAACTCCACCCGCTCGACCTGCTGCCGCATCGGCCGGTTAGGCCGCGGCCGCTCAATGCACGCCGCGATGGTGATGGCGAGCACGGCCAAGTTGTAGAGCGTCCAGAACAGGATGATAACCCGACCCTCACCCGCCACCTGACTGAAATTGAACACGAAGTCCGAGGTAAGCGAGAGGACGAGGCCTGCCAGGGATAGCACTAGAAGGACGAGGAATGGCCGCATCAGCGGCCACTGCACAACTGTGCGGGTGCGGTCGCCACCTTTTGCGGTAACGCGAAATTTGTGAGGGCCTGGCGTCAGCAACCCAGTCGTCACGGCTCGGGTGATCGGCCAGGCAGCAAGCAGCTGGGAGACGTCGATCAGGATCGGCATGAACAGGCCGTTTGAAAGCCAGTTCAGCGTCATGATCGTGGCGATATAGTAGGGCAGGTAATAGGACACGATGTCTTCGACAGTCGCGTTCACCACCGTGATACCGAGATACCAGTAGAGCAACGGGCAGAGGAGGCTGGCGAGGCGAAACGGGAACGTCGTGCTCCAGTAAAGGAGCGAGTCGAGAACGCTGAGCCGATGACGCAGCGGGAGGCGGTGTCTGCCGAGAGGGGGATAGACATTACGGATGATCTGCATCATCCCGAGGCACCAGCGGCCCCGCTGGACGATGTATTCCTGCAGGCCTTCGGGTGCGAGGCCCTCAGTAAGTGCCTCGTTGAGGTAGACTGTCTGCCAGCCCTTCTCGGCGAGCCGCAGGGTAAGGAGAAAGTCCTCGGTGACACTCTCGATCGGTAGGCCGCCGATAGCCTGCACGGCAGCGGCGCGCACCATCGAGGAGGTCCCGCAACAGACCGCAATGCCCCAGGCATCTCGCGACGCTTCGACGTTGTCGAAGAAGTGGCGCTGCTCGTCCGGGTAGGCGCCACTTATACCGAGATTGTGCTGGACTGGGTCAGCGTTGAAGAAGTGCTGCGGCGTCTGCACCAGGCCCACGCCTGGGTCGTGGAACAGGGCGAGTGCCCGGCTGACAAAGTCGTGGTGCGGCACGAAATCGGCGTCGAGAACGGCGATGAAATCCGGCGGGTCGGGCTCGGCCAGGCGCTGGGTAAGTGTGTAGTTGATGTTGCCCGCCTTAGCATGGGCGTTGTCGGGACGAACGCGGTAGCCGACCCCGTGACGCGCGCAGACCTCCCGCAGCCAGTCGCGGCGGCCGTCATCTAGCACGAAGATCCGGATTGCAGGGTGGTCAAGGGCTTTACAGCCGACGATGGTGCGCTCTAGGACCTCCAACTCCTCATTGTAGGTTGCCACGTAGACGTCGACTAGGGGCGGCAGGCCCGGTGCCCACCATTGAGCATGGCGGGTCGCCTCCTCGCTGCGCTCCCGCACTCGCGTCAGGATCAGAAACGCCAACGTGGAGGAGACAACGGTTAAGCCTTCCAGGCCGGCAAAAGCCCAGGCTATCAGGGGCTCGGGCGCAACGGCGAAGGGCGGCACTGTGTCGGTGAAGCGCCAGGCCATATAGCGCCAGGCCAGGAGCGTAGCGATCCCGAGTAGCGCTGTGCGCCAGAACGTGCGGGTGCGGTCGAGGAGCGGCAGAACGAGGAGTCCAGCCCCAAGAACCACAGCCGCAGCCGCGAAGGCCGATAGAAGGGGCGAGACCGTCAGCACGGCTCGATACCCCTTCTGGCTCGCGATTTCGTCGCGCGAGCCGTGTCGGATTCGCTCGACATCGTCTTACAGCCCAAAGCGCGTTGCGAAGGCCCGAAACGCCCCAAGCGGCCCTTGCGTGAAGATCACTCGGCCGGTGCGGCCAACCGCGCAGCCTGCCTCAGATTGTGCGGCAAGTGCCGGAACGTTCAGGGTCACGTCGAAGCGCTTCAGGTGCTCTGCACTTGGACCAACGGCGAGGTTTGCGTAGAGCCCGGCGGCGCCCGACCCACCGAGACGGGTGATCGTCCCGTCGAAAACCCGGTCGTCGCCGTAGAAGCGGAACTGGGCTGGCGCGCCGAGGCGGAGGCCATCGTAGAGCGATTCGGTGACGCTCGCGGTGACTATCAAGCTCGAGCAATCGACGAGGCGCATCAGGTCCTGGCCGCGCCGGACATACTCGCCGTCGTCGACTAAGAAGTCCCAGAGTACGCCCGGCGCGCGCGCCTTGAGCACTGCCGAGGTAAGCTTGTTGATCCGGACCCGCTCGGCCGAGATCTGCGTCTCCGCCTGGGCCATACGGGCGATGAGCTGGTCTTCCTCAGCGCCCAGCTCGGAGATACGCAGGTCGAGCTCTCGGATCCGCTGCGACGACGAGGGGGCATCGTTGTAGGAATCGCCGATGAAAACGCCGTTGCGCGCCGAGGCCAGCTCGGTGCGAAGGTAATTGCCGCGTTGGCGGGCGCTTTCTAGATCTTGCTTGGCGACCTCCGATGTCGAGCGAGCCTTGTCCAGGTTGGCGGCACTCTGGACGCCGCGCTCACTCAGCTCGTTCGTCCGCCGCCAAGAGGCGTCCGCCTCTTTCAACCGGGCGTTGGCGGCCTCCTGTGTGGCCTCAGCTTCGGCGATGCGCGCCTCGATCTGGCGCACACGCCCTTGCTGGTAGTCGGCGACCTGTACCTCATAGCTCTTGCGCGCCGACCTAAGATTGGCCCGCTGGGTCTTGATCCGCTTGAGGTCCAGCCCCTGCACCTCAAGGCCGCGCTGAAGGTCAATCAGGCGAGCTGTATCGAAGCGGTCGTCTAGGATGCTGGCAACGGTCTCACCTGCCCCGACACGAGCTCCGATGCTGCGCAGGGACAGTGAGACCTCACCCTCGACCGGTGCGCGTACCACTGCCATGCGGGCGTTCACGGTGGCATCCGCAGAGGTGCCAGCGAAGTGCTCGCCTAATAGAATGTACAGCCCTGCGAGGAGCAGAAGGGTGCCGAGTAAGGGTTTGATCACGCGCATGGATTTTCAGGGACCCGGGCAAAGGGAAGAGGTAAGAACGAATAGGCTTGACGAGCTGTGTCCCCGCTCCAAGTCCCCTCAGCCGACGCGAGCCGCAAACGACGCAGATGCGTGACGCAGCCTACAGAGGCGGGTTTACAAAAACTTAAAATGCGCCCTTAGGATTTGACGTACCACCTGCCGGGTTGTCGCACATTTTTCAGATATGAGCCGGACATCTTATGAGGTGAAGCATTTACTATCTACTCGAGGTAAGCTTGAAAGCGCCGCGTATTGGATATTATGCTTAATCCGGCTTTCTTATACAAAGCATCGTTGAGTGGGCCGCGCGCCGGGTTGGCGGTGTAGAACAGGTTGTGATCCTGTTCTGGGGTTTAGAAGCTGAGGAGGATCGGTTGGCCGCTCGTGTGCCGCCGCGGCCAGACTTCAGTGCCGAGGCCTTGCAAACTCTGGCCAAGAGCTCGCGCGATCCGGATCAGACCCGCCGCCTGCTGGCGCTGTCAGCGATTGATGCAGGCGGCTTGCGCTCCGAGGCGGCGTCTCTCGGCTCGTCTGCGCCATCGCGCCCAGGTTCTGGACCCCATCCCGGCTTGTAAGAAGTCTTCCCGCCCGCCTGGTAGCGATCGCGCAGGCCACGGACGGCATGCCGGTAACGGCCTGGTTTTCCGACGAGGCCCGGGTCGGGCTGAAGAACACCATCACCGCCATTGGGCACGCCGCGGCACGCATCCGGCAGACCCATAGGACCAGCGCACCTCCGTCCGGAAGTAGCGCTACTCAGGCCGATAAGCTGAGCTGCTGCAAGGTCCGCTTCGGAGAAGCCGCCAAAATCGGCTGAGCGGCCGAAATGGGCGCCAAGTCGAACGTCCGGTCTTGGGTGCGACGACGATCCGGCGTGACGTAGTCTGGCCGAAAGCGGCTCAGCTGCTTTCAACCAACCGATGCGGAAAGCGGACGCACCGTACTGTTGCGTTCCACACAAATCACAGACATCCGTCGTTTCGGCGTGCCAACTTCGCAAGCCACCTTTTGCAACCGCCGCGCCGGGCTCAAGAGACGGTCCACATGGGCAGGCGCTATTGGAATGCTGATGCTCTGGAGCGACGTCCTTGAGGATGCCGCCAGCACGAGCGGGCGCTATGTCTGATGCATGTCCCAGCGCCTCGCGGATCGCGACAAGCGTACCGGACAGTATCGCTTAGCATCGCGACCTCCTCGGCCGAGTGCCACCCCACCGCCTGGCGCGCGGAGCATCGGCCATGGCGCGCTTTGGGAAAGTCGTGCGCGCACGTCCTCATTCGAGCATCCTCTCCATCCTGTTCCAAGAAGCCAAGCGAATGTCCTCATCGATCAAGCAGACTTGCGGATAAGCGTCATCCGTTATGCTCCTGTTCGGCGTCCCTGATGCAATCGGGCCGGCGGCACGCGGAGGAATCGCCATGAGATACGTCGTGGTCATCGTCGGTCTGTTCGCGGGCGTGCTTGCCTATCTCCCGACGGAGGCGAACGCCGTCGTCTGTGCCCGGGGCATCTATCGGGCCGGATGCGTCGGCCCGCGTGGGGCGGTCGGCGTTCGACGCGGGATCTACGGGCCGCGTGCGGTGGGGGTCGTCCGGCGCGGCTATTATGGGCCGCGCGCGGTTGGCGTGCGGCGCTACCGGCGCTGGTGATCGCTGCCTCAACCTTTCCACTCTGAGCCGCTGTGACGAGACCGCCGAGCGACCCGGGGCGACTGCCTCGTCTTGAGTGAACCGCGCGTCCACTTAAAATGCACTTCGCGAATGGGCTTCGAAGTGCGCGCCGCCGGCAGCACAACTGCGCCTTCAAAGTCGCGGGAACACCGCCATCATCTCGATCTCAACCCGCGCCTTGCGTTCGCGACGAACCACGACCGCCTTTCCGACGTCGGTGTCCCGTGTCGGGCTATTGAAGCCACCGATGAGCAGGGCGACACTCTCGGCGGGTCGCCTGCAGTTGGAGTTCCAGCCGTGCCGGTTGCAGACAGTGCGTTCACAGGCTCGATCCCCGCTCTCTATGAGCGCTATCTCGGCCCCTTGCTGTTCGAGCCATACGCGCGCGATCTCATCTCGCGTTTCGCCGACATGCAGTCAGGCCGGTTGCTGGAGACTGCGGCAGGAACCGGCATCGTTACGCGGGCGCTTGCGAGCACGCTGCCTGCGGACGTCGAGATCGTCGCCACCGACCTCAACCAATCTATGGTCGACTTTGCCACAGCACAGCAGCGCGCGAGCAACGTCACGTGGCAACAGGCCGATGCTCTTCGCCTCTCGTGCGCCGATCAGACGTTCGATGCCGTCGTCTGCCAGTTCGGTCTCATGTTCTTGCCTGACAAGCAGACCGGCTACCGGGAGGCGCATCGGGTGCTAAAGTCCGGCGGACGCTTCGTGTTCAGCGTGTGGGAGCGGATTGAGGAGAACGAGTTCGCGCATACGGTGAGCGCGGCAGTCGCTGCTCTCTTTCCCAATGACCCGCCGACCTTCCTCGCCCGCATACCCTACGGCTTTCACGACACGGATACGATCAGCACAGACCTGCGGCAGGCCGGCTTCTCGAGGGTTGCTATTGAGAGCGTGGAATTGCGCAGCCGGTCTGCCTCCTCGTGGGAGCCTGCCATCGGTTTCTGCCAAGGCACCCCGCTGCGAAGTGAGATCGAGGCGCGCAGTGCGAGCCTGCTTGAGGAGGCGACCGCAACGGCTGAGCGTGCCTTGGCCTCCCGCTTTGGTTCTCAGGAAGCCGACGGCAAGGTGCGGGCTTACGTAATGGATGCTGTGCGGTAGTCGCATTTGCCTGTTGAGGGATACCCCTACAGACAGGTCCGCCCATCCCCTACTTGCATGACCATTGGCGCGGAATTCTCACAACCCTCTCCCTCACGGGATAGCCGCTCATTTCGTGATCACCAGCTTACCCGAGAGCGGGCCGACCCCCTTAGGTACCGGTACGCTCGTCGCGTCGTAGTTCGCGTTCAGGTACAGATTGGGTCCCTGGTAGAGGTTCACTTGCTGCGCCACCACGACGGTGTAAGCCGACTGGTCGGCCACCGGTCGATCCGCATCGATGACGAGCCGGCCTGACGGCAGATTGATCGTGCCGAGCATGGTGCGGGCGTTGTTGCTGATGATGCGGTAGGTTCGCATCGGCTTCGTCTGCCCGAGCGGCGCAGGCGTCGGCGGGATGTTGAAGCCCAGACCCGGGTCGAGGAGGTTGGCGAGGACCGTGGGATCAACCGGATCGGAGACGGTCGTCTGCTCGGCCATCAGCAGGCCTGCCATCTCGCCGGTGGATGGAGCCGTGAGGCTGATGGTCGTGTCCTTGTCGAAGACCAATCCGCCCCTGTCGCCGGTGAAGTAGAGGCCGACGTCCGTCCCCGTGAACGTGGCCTTGTCCTTCACGATTAGTGGCCCGTCCTTCATCACGTAGATGCCGGGCTTGAGCGTCACGACGGAGTTTTTCTTGATCTGCAGCCCTCCACAGTACGTGCCGGGTTCAAGCGTGACGCTCTTGTCGATGACCGGCATGTTCCCGTCGGGCTTTGAGACGAACGGGTAGGGCGGGCTCGCGCAAGCGCCCACGGGCGGATTGGCGCGTCCCTTCAGCGGATCCTGGATCGCCGGGCATCCAGCCTGCGGCACCGGGGCGAAGTTCGCTCGAACGCCGACGTAGCCGCCCGCCGAACAGATCGTATCAGCCCGCGCGATCGCGCTGTCGCCGCCCACCATGCCGGCCGCGTTCATCGAGTTCGAGTAGAGCGAGCAGTTGTTAGCGGTGACCTGAGCCAGCTTCTGCAGGCTGAACGCTCCAGGCGCCCCAGGATCGAGAGCGAGCATGCACAGCCGCATCTTGCCCACGACGCTAACCTTGGCCTGTGCCGACACGGTTTGCGTCTTGATGCCCACGAAGCCGCCGAAGGCGAGCTTCACCGTCTGCTCAACCCGGGCAGACACGCTGGTCTTGTCGGCCGCGACATCCACAGTAACCGTGAGTGGCTGATCGACCGAGGGATTTACGCTGTTACGGATCGCCTGTTCGGTCACACCCTTGACTGAAGCGATGGTGGAGGCAGCGAGCTTCAGGGTGTTCCCACCGGCGAGGGTACCCTCGTCGACGGCGTTTTGAAGCTGCGAACGACGTGAGGCGAGACGCGCTAAGTCGATGCCGCCGCCGGCCAAACCGAGGAGTACGCTCGAACTGAGCGCGAAGATCACAGCGACACCCGCGTGGCGATCTACGCCGAATGCCTGAGCGCGCCTGACGACCTTGCTGGCCATCCCATTCCGGCGAGCCTGCCCCACCCGTTCAGCCGTAGGCATCGCGCTCATACCCCAGAGTACAAATCGGTGCTCCAAGCCTGCGCAGATAGGAATGGCGAGACCGTTAATCTAAGTCTCTGCATCTAAAACCTAGTATAAGTTTCGATAAAATGCTTAATGCTCAAGCTTCCGCACCAGTTCCTATTATTGACGGATGGCAGAACAGGGATAGGCCGCATAAAGTGCCTGCCGCAGCGGAACAACATAAACGGTCTTCAGAGCCGCTGGGTTCTGTATCAGGTATATAGAAAATGCGGTTACTGCATCGATCAGCTTGACGTTTTCGGTTGGACAAATTTTATCAGCTGCGATCTCGGTCGCGAGCATCGTGCGAACCGCGCCGAAACACTCGCCGAGCCGCCGCATTGTATCCACATCCTGCCGCGAGCGGCCCTTGCGTGCGAACTTGATGAACTGATTGCACCCATCGATGATGTCCTCGGCCGCCTCTCCACTGGGCGAGCTATGTGCGGGACAAGCGAGAACCGTTGCGACGATCAGGACCATCGCGAGTGGTCGGAGAGAGGTGAAGTGTTCCAGGTAGGTCCTCATCTGTGACGCCCCTCGCTTTCTTCAGGCGGCGCGCACAGTGGCGAGGAACTGGCTCATCTCGGACGCGAGCTGCTCGGACTGGCGCGACAGCTCGGAGGCGGCACCCAGCACCTGAGAGGCAGCCGCGCCCGTCTCTTCGGCCGCACCCGCCACGCCGGCGATGTTGCTGGTCACCTCACCCGTGCCCTGCGCCGCTTGGGCGACGTTGCGCACGATCTCCTGCGTGGCCGCCCCCTGTTCCTCGACTGCCGCGGCGATGCTGGTGGCCACCGCGCTGATCTCCTGGATGCGCGCGCTGATCGAGCCGATGGCTTCGACTGCCTGACCGGTCGAGCCCTGGATCCGGCCGATCTGGCCGGAGATCTCGCTCGTAGCCTTGGCCGTCTGCTCGGCCAGTGCCTTCACCTCGGAGGCGACCACCGCAAAGCCCTTGCCGGCCGCACCCGCGCGCGCCGCCTCGATGGTGGCGTTCAGGGCCAGGAGGTTGGTCTGGCCCGCAATCGTGGAGATCATCGTGACCACGTCTCCGATGCGTGACACCGCGCCGTTCAGCTCCTGCACGAGCGCGGCGGTCTGGTCAGCCTCGTGCACGGCGCGCCGGGCCAGATCGGCCGAGCCCGAGACCTGCCGGCCGATCTCCTGCACCGACGAGCCAAGTTCCTCGGCAGCGGCCGCGACGGTGTTGACGTTCGAGGCAGCCTCCTCGGCGGCAGCGGCCACGCTCGTGGACTGGCTGGCGGTCTCGGTAGCCGTCGAGGTCATCTGCTGCGCGGTGGCCTGCAGCTCCGTCGCTGATGAAGAGACCATGCCGACGATGCCGCCGACTGCCTGCTCGAAGCTGTCGGCCATCTGGCGCATGCCAGCCTTGCGCTGCTCCTCGGCTGAAGCACGGGCAAGCGCCGTCTCCTCCTCCAGCTTGCGTGTGCGGATCAGGTTGTCCTTGAACACCTGAACGGCAGAGGCCATCGCGCCGATCTCGTCCTGCCGCCCGACGCTGGGAACGGCGACGGTCGCATCACCAGACGCCAGCACGCCCATAACCGACGTCATGCGCTGAATGGGCCGCGAGATGCCGAAGAGGCTGAAGAGAGCCGCACCGAGCGAGGCCAGCAAAGCGACCGCCATGGCGATGTGGGCAGTGCGGGTGGCTGCATCAGCGCTCGCGATGCTGGCGCTCACCGCCGCTTCTGCGGCCTGCTTGTTGAACCCGACACCCTGCTGGAGGGCATCGGCGGCTTCCTTGTTCAGCTGCGCGAGTTCGGGCTTGGTCAGCACGGCCAAAGCCTCTGCCTTATGATCGGCAGCCATGGCGTCAAGCACGGGCTGCTGCTCCTTCAGGTACTGCGCCCAAGACGTCGAGAAGCGGCCATAGGCGCTCTTCTCCTCGGCGGAGCTGATCATCGGCTCGTACTCACGCCGGAGCTGCGCGAGAGCATCCGCAGCAACCCCAAGCGTCTTTGTGTTGGCGGCAAGGTCGGCGGGCGAGTTGGAGGCGACAACGAAGCGGTAGAGCTTGACCCGGTAGTCGCGCATGGCGGTGTTGATGCGGTTGACGGTGTTGACCGCGGGCAGGCGTATCGCGCCGACATCGCTGACGTTCTGCCGGATCTCGGCCAGATCGCGGATGCTGAGCATCCCCTGGCCCGCGGAGATCACAGCTGCCAGCCCGAACAGACTAGCAAGAGCAGATTTGACAGAGAGGCGCATAGGACTACAGACCAATCATCACAGACGGCTCTGTACTCATTCGACGTCAAGTGATTGAAAAATGGTTAATAAAAATTCATCCGCACGCCGTTGTAATGGGTCCGCCCCTTTGAGATCAAACATGTAAAGCATGTCGACCTCAGTCTGAGCGTCCGCGCAGGAGATCTACATCGGAGCCATGCCTTTCCTGACCTCGAAAGCGAACTGCACGGCAGGATCAAGAGCGATAGGGCACCGGGCTCGGCCTCAGCCAAGTCTTCGGGTTCGCAAAGCAGTCCGGCGGCGACATGTAGGTCGAGAGTGTGCCGGGACGGGGCACCACCTTCACGCTCTACTTGCCGATGATCGTGGCGGTCGCCCCCGAGCGCCCGGCGTTCGCCCTCGGCGGAGCGACCTTCCCGACCGGCGACGGCTAGTCCGTGCTGGTCGTCGAGGACAACGTCGAGGTCGGCCGGTTCGCGACCTAGATCCTGGAAGATCTCGGCTACAAGTCGACCCGGGCTGCCAACGCCGATGAGGGGCTGGAGAAGCTCGGATCGGACGGCGCCGGCTTCGACATCATGTTCCCCGACGTGGTGATAGCATGGTGGAAGCGAAATCGGAGGCCATACGGCCGAGCTACGGCAGGGTCGGCTCGGTGGCCATGCGGCCAGAAGCGGGGTTGCTCCGCATAGATCGGGATAGCTTTTTCCCTCGAAGGCCTTGATTCCGCAGCTCAAGCCCGCTCGGCCGCCTCTTGGACCAGAGCGAGTATGCGACGTCGCGCTTTGGGATCAGTGACGCGCTGGTAGGCGTGCAGTAGTGCCGAGCATTCCGCATTTTGATCGGCTGCTATCGATGCCTCAGACTGACCCGCCAGATTTATTTCGGCTTGAGAACTGTAGAGCGCGGACGTCGGGACTTGCAGCGCGTCTGCGATGCGCGTTAGAAGCACGTTCGTAGCCGAACTATCCCGAGAACTGGGGCGATCGAAGTCTTTACTCGTTGACTGCTCATCGGGTAGTGGCAACCTGGCGACAGGCGTTTTCGATCCCACCGGATGGTCCTCTTCTCAGGCTTAAGACTCGCCTCTGCGTGCATACATAATTTGAGTTACCCGTACAAGTGGTGTTAAACACGCAACAGTTGTGTTTCTTAATCATTATCCCTCAGGTTGCATCCATCGTTCGATTACTCATGGTAATTCGAGATTGAATGCGGATGCTGCTCTGTGCCAAGGATCAAGCCTTTCAGCAGTTAAACATTTCCTGACGCGTTCCAGCACGCACTCGATGCCCTCGGTGTGATCGGCCGGTGGCGCTCCAGCACGGTCCCGCGGGCCTTGGCGGCCGCCTGGGCCGCCTTGGTTGACGCCAATGTCAGGGCAGGGATGGGCCGGGTGTCTAATGATTCATCAACCAACTGGTGGTGGTCTGGTGGCGTCCCTGCGGCTCTGCCTTGGGGAAGTAGCCAAAAGGCTAGCGGGCCGGCCCCGAGAGGGCTCGGCCCGCGCCTTAAAATGTTCACCCCGCCGCGCCGACCCTCACGCGACCGCCCGGCCAAGGCCTCACGGGCAAGGTACAGGGAACTGGCCGGTACTCGCCTATCACCGCGTGTCCGCCACCGCAGCGCTGTTGGGGTCGCGAACACCTCAAGCGCGCAGGCGGGGAGCGGCTGCTGTAAAGAGAAGGACGACCGTCGCTAGCGCAGGGCCGGACCGGTCGCGGCGCTGATGGCCGATCTGCCGCCCCTTCGTAGCGCTGAGCGATTTTACTCAGCGGCGGACGTCGTAAGATTCTTTTTCGTCCTTCTCGCTTTGACAGATGCCGCTGGAGTCTCTGACACTAGAGAGAGCTTCGGAGTGGTCTGCAGACGCCGAAGGCCGAGCCCGTATTTCTTTGCAAGGGCGGCACGCTGCTCAGAGTAGCTGGCGGCCAAGGACGGGTAATCTCCCGGCAGGCCATAGCGCTCGCGATACTCCTCGATCGTCATGCCATGCTTGGTAAGGTGCCGCTTGAGGGTCTTGTAGGGCTTGCCATCGATAAAGCTGATTAGCGCGTCCGGTGTGATCGACTTGCGGATCTGCGCGGGTGTCCGCTTGGGTAACTCTGGTTCAGCAGAACTACCAATGTGGTTCAGGCCAGAGACTGTAATATAAACGATAGATAGAAGCGTAATTAGGTCGGCTGTGGGAACAGAGTTGTTCGAAACATATGCAGAAACTATATTAACTGTCAGTTTCACAAATTCAATTTGTTCCTTTTGTGAGATAGATGATCTGGCTGTCATTACAATCGATTCCTGCGAACTGACGCTTTTAATGTAGCATCTACCCTGAATATTAAGGGATGCGCTGCTCTGCGACAGCAATATAGATTAATTTCGAATATTATTGGTTGGCGTTTGAAGCCAGATCAGTCGGCGTCGTCGGAAATTGATGGCAAATCCTCAAACGTAAGGCAGCCGGATGCCGGACCCCGTGAGCTGATCCACACCGGCCGATAGCCGCAGAACCTGATCAATCGAGCTCCCGCCGATCAACTGTAGGCCATTCCATAGGCCAACGGGCATCAGCTTAACGGGCGCTGTATGCGGGCGCATACTTTCCGACTGGAAACATTGCAACCGGGTGGCGAGATTATCTGTCGCAGCCAGCTTGTTTTTGTCGGGCGGATTATAATTTACGAGCAATGCTTGGCACAGTTTCGCGAGCGATAGGATTAATGCAGGAATAAAGTGACAGAATCACCCCTTGGAAATGTTCTAAGAATCACCGAGCTGGCCGGCGAGATTGTTGCTGCTTACGTCTCACACAATCCCGTGCCGCCCGCTGAGCTTCCCACGCTGATCACGAAAGTGCATTCGATTGTTTCAGATTTGTCTATCGCGCACACTTCAGCCGCCCCGGCCGTTGCTGGGGCAGTGAATATCGATAAGCCGACAATCGCTCAGATCCGCAAGTCAGTTCGGCACAACGGGATCGCTAGCTTCATCGACGGCAAGACCTATAAGACCCTCAAGCGTCATCTTTCCGCGCACGGGCTCGACGTGCACAGCTACCGAGAGCGCTACGGCCTGCCAGCCGACTACCCGATGGTGGCGCCGAGCTACGCCGAGCAGCGCTCCGCCATCGCCAAGGCGATCGGGCTGGGCCAGCCGAGTACGATAGCCAAGCGTGGGCGAAAGGGCCGCAAAGTCGATTTATGAGATCGTAGCGCTGACGGGTCTGTCGCAAACGTGAAAGGGCTAAGGTTCATGGCTCGTTAGCCATAGCCGGCCAGCGTGCCGCTCCGTCCTCGGAGCCGGCCCATGATCCTGTCCGCCATCGCCGCCAAGCTCAAGCAGCGCGCCAAGGCTGACTTCCGGGGCCGGCACTTTGAGGCGGCCCTGATCGTCCAAGCAGTCTCCTGGTACCTGCGTTACCCGCTGAGCTACCGCGACATCGAGGAGCTGTTCCTGGAGCGGGGTCTGGAGGTCGACCATTCCACCCTGAACCGCTGGGTGCTCGCCTACGCGCCACTGATCGAGAGGCGGCTGCGGCAGTTCCGCAAGCCGCACTGCGGCTCGGTCCGGATTGACGAGACCTACATCAAGGTTCGTGGCCAGTGGCGCTACCTCTACCGCGCCGTCGACAAGTATGGCGAGGCGGTCGACTTCCTGCTCACGGCCAACCGGGATCTGAGCGCGGCCAAGCGGTTCTTCCGCAAGATGCTCCAGGATCAGCCGCTTCTCGCCCCGGATCGCATCGGCACAGACGGAGCAGGTCCCTATCCACCCGCCATCGCCGAGAGCCGCAAGGAGGGCATGCTCCCCGCCCGCCGGTCCACTACGTGACCAAGCACCTGCAGCAAGGGATCGAGAGCGACCACTTCCGAGTCAAGCGGGCGATGCCGCGGGTCGGCGGCTTCCGCTCGTTCCACACGGCCCGGCGCACGATCTGCGGCTTCGAGGCCATGCTCTGGCTGCGCAAGGGCTTCGGCTTTGCCGGTGCGTGGACCGTTCACGAACAGAACCGACTGCTCGGAGTCTGCTTCGGATTTCCCGTCACGAACAAAACGTGAAAGCGGGACGGTAGACCCCTTCTGCGGCCCTCAGCCGAATTTGCGACACGCCCCGCCTGCTCGTGGCTGGCGTCCCCACCGCTGACCTGCACGACAGTCACGGCGGCATCGCCCTGTTGCGGGCTTCGCGCGGCCTCTTCCCTTTCCTGACCCACTGCTTCGCTGACCGCGCCTACAGAGGTGAGCGCGTCGGCATGGCCGCGGCCATCGTGGTCGAGATCGTCGAGGCGCAAGCCGGGCAGAAGGGCTTTGCCGTTCAACCCAGGCGATGGGTGATCGAGCGAACATTCAGTTGGATCAGCCGCTGTCGCAGGCTCGCGCGCGACCACGAAGCGACCCCGTCCTCCGCGCCCGCCTTCTTCGTGCTCGCTGCGGCCATGATCCTCGTCAGGCGGCTCGCCAGAGCGTTATGAAACGGGGTCTCAGGGCAGCTTCCCTGGAGCGCGCACAAGCGACGCGGCGGTCACGGGATGCAGGACGCATGGGAGGCACCGCAACCGACTTCTAGCCGGTCTATCGCTTTCGAGCTTCCAGGAGGAATGCATGTCGCGATTACCGGCTTGCTCGCTCTCACGCGGCGGCAAGCGGGTCTCGTTCCCCAACGCGGTGCCTGTCCCGAAGCGCGGCCAGGGCCTCGTCGGCGGCCCGCTGCCCACTGTCATGGGCACCGTGCGCGGTGGTGAAGTCGAGGGGATGAGTGGCCTCGCCCGCGAAGAACAGCCGGTCCTCGAATGGCTGGGCCAGCCGAGCCCGCGCTCGGGACCGGCCCGGTAGGGAGCAGCTATACGCGCCGCCGATGGACGCCATCCGGCTCCATGACGTCGCGGCGAGCGGACGGATGGCCGTGGCCACCTCGCTCCCGAACAGCTCAACCAACTGAGCGGACACGTACGCGAAGCCGGCGACTGAGCCCTCCTCCTCCAGGATGCGGGCGCCGTCGCCCCCGAGGAACGCCTCGATGACCGGCCAGCCGTTGGGCCGGATCGAGTAGAGGCAGACCTTGGGTCGCGTAGGTCGCCGTAGGCATGCGTGTCCGGCCCGAACGCGGTGTCGCGCCCGATCTCCAGGAAGACTTTCTCGTTGCGCCCGAGCGGCAGGGCGGCGGCCGCCTCGCGCCAGGGTTGGGTCCCGGAAGGTAGGCGGATGGCGTCGCCGGCCAGGACCGCGGTCGAGACCGTGAGGATGGCGGCCCGGGCGCGGATGGTTCCGGCGCGCGTCGAGACGGCGACGCCGTCCGCCGTCAGGTCGATCCGCTCGGCGGGGGTGGCCAGGCGCAGGGCCGTCGAGGACGGCAGGCTGGCGGCGACCAGCGTGCCGTAGCCGAGCGGCAGGTTCCAGTTCCGGCCCGTCGACGCATCGTCGTAGGCCAGGTAATCGGCGGCGGAGATCTGCTCGGGTGCCATACCGCTCATGAAGCCGGCGATGGCGGACACGTAGGCGTTCCATTTACCCCCTGGCTCAAGGGCGTCGCTGGCCCGGTCGCTCGCCTCCGCGACCTTGCGGAGCCGCTCCTCCCATGAGCCGTATGCACGCCACGCCGCCTCCTGGCCGTCCTCGTCCTGAATGATGCTGGGATGCGCCTTGGTCCAAGGAGGAGCACTGCGGTCGACTGGAAAGCCCGATGCCTCGGCGATGCCGACCCATGCGTTGCGGTCGCCCGAGTGCAGCCATTCGCAGCCGAGGTCGAGCGGGTGGCCTCCGAGCTCCTGGGTGTGCGCGCGGCCTCCGAGACGCTGCGACGACTCCAGCAGCAAGACCGATGTGCCGTGTGCTGCCAGCCGCCGTGCCGCGCCAATGCCGGCGGCGCCGCCTCCTACGATGATGATGTCAAACTCGCTTGCCATGTGGCTGTAAGTGAGGCCGACCATTCGGTGCGACAAGCACTGAGGCTCGCATGGAGCGGCGTCGTTCGAGGCGGAAGGGTGCGCCGTGGACTTATAGGCTGAGCAGCTGGAGTGTCCGCTTCGGAGAACGCGCCGGAGTGGGCTGAACGGCCGTGATGGGCGCCAAGCCGAATGTCCGGTTCTGCGCGCGCTGAGGTCCCGGCGAGACGTAGTCTGGCCGTTAGCGGAATGGCTGCTTCGGAGCAGGCGGCCAGTAAAAGCGGACGCGCAGCTTCCGACCTGTTCGACACATTACGGGCTGTCGAGCAACCTGTCACAAGCGGACATCGCGCTCGTTGAGCCCATTGGCTGAGCGGAGTTCAGTGACGCTCGTCTGAGCCCGATCCGGCTGTTGCCATCGTACGGCCTACGAGGTCCCGGATCCGATCACGGGTTGGAGCATCGCCGAAGAGGATCCGATAGACGATCGGCGAAACAACGCCGTCTAATACGGCCTCCGGGTCCGGAAAGCTCTCGCCGCGTACCGCCGCCCGTTCGGCGATGATCGCGATCTGTTCGCGAGAGTAGGAGCAGCATCGCTGCGAGCAGTTCGCGTCCGCTGCCGCCAGGACGTCCCGGATGAGTTCGCGCCCGGGTGCCGACGACATCTCCTCCGCATACTGCTCTGCCCACGTCTCGAGGTCGGTCCAACCGTTCCCCGTGTCGATCGGATCGGAGTCGGGCCGAAGCCGCTCGACCGCCACGTCGGCGAAAAGCTCCCCAAGGGTAACCCAGCGTCGATAGATGGTGGAGGGCGTCACGCCTGCGGCCGTCGCGATGAGCGGCACGGTGATCTCCGATCGGTCCATAGTCGCCAGGAGTTCGCGCACGGCCGTCTGCACCGACGCCTGGACCCTGGCGCTCCGTCCGCCCGGTCGGGGTCCATGCTTGGCGTTCATCGCAAACCCCGCGCTCTGTGCCTCGTCACAAACGCAAACGATTTGCTTTTGTGACGTTTGCGCCGCACATAACTAACGCAACGATTTAGCGTTAAGAGGCGGATATAGCCATAGCCGTTCCAACCACGGATGCACATGTCGCAAACCGATACGCGCTGCCAATCCACGCGTTCATACTCGGCACGTTCCTCGCTGCCTCGTCCGCGCCGACGCCCCTGTACCGGTTCTATCAGGAGACCTACGCGCTTTCCCCGATCGTTACGACCGCAGTGTTCGCGGTCTACGCATTGGCCCTTCTGGCGGCGCTCCTCGTCGCCGGATCCCTATCGGACCACCTCGGTCGACGACCAGTGATCTTCGGCGCTATCCTTCTAGAGCTCGCGGCGATGCTGCTGTTCGTGGTGTCCGACGGAGCCGGACACCTCATCGCGGCTCGGATCGTACAAGGCGTCGCGACCGGCATCGCGGCGAGTTCGCTGGGGGCGGCTCTCGTCGACGTCGATCGTGCCCGTGGACAACTCGTCAACTCGCTTGCTCCCCTCCTCGGCATGGCCGTGGGGGCACTCGGCACGAGCATCCTAGTGCAGTTTGCCCCGCACCCGCTGCATCTCGTCTACGCGATCCTGGGTGCGATATTCGCGATTCAGGCGGTCATACTCTGGCTGACGGTTGAGACGGGCACCCGTCGGATCGGAGCGTTGCATTCGCTCTGGCCTCGGGTCGTCGTGCCGCCGCAGGTCAGGAGAACCCTGATCGCGGTGACGCCGAGCAACGTGGCGATGTGGATGCTCGGCGGCTTCTACCTGTCCCTCGTGCCCTCCCTTGTCGCGGTGGCGACCGGGACGCGGACGCCGTTGATCGGCGGGGCGATGGTCACGGCCCTCATGCTGTCGGGTGCCCTGGCCATCACGCTGCGGCGGACGTTGGCCGCCAGCTCCAATCTCACCGTCGGCACGATCGCCATGACGACGGGTCTCGCGATCGTCCTCGCGGGGATGCATGGCGGGAGCGTGCCGGTTCTGATTGGAGGTACGCTCGTGAGTGGTGCGGGCTTCGGCACCGGCTTTCTGGGCGCGCTGGGATCGATCATACCGCTCGCGCGGCCTGACGAGCGCGCGGAACTCCTGGCGGCGTACTATCTACAGAGCTATCTGGCGTTCAGCCTGCCCGCGCTTCTGGCGGGATATCTCGTGCGCCAGATCGGCTACGCTTCCACGGCCGACGTCTATGCGACGACAGTCATCGTCATAGCTGCCGTCGGGCTCGTCGTTCGATGGTCGATGTCATTCAGATCCGCCGCAGTCGTCTGAGCGGTTAGCCGGAACTCGATACTGAACACTGGATCGGCCGCGGAACGAAATGTCTGCTTGTAAGCGCCGAGCTAACTTCGGTTTCTCACCCATCTGACACGCTCACGCAGGTGATCTGCGGCGGCCGGTCCTGGCCGGAAGCGGCACGTCCGCTTGCTGGGGCCATGGCTCAAACCAGACGTTGCCATTCGCCGCAGCAATCTACCGAAATTCGAATGGCGGACCTGTTTTCCCGACGGACGTGAAGCCATCGCAGGCATCAATCGGCTGGCACAAGAGCGTCGTCGGGAAAGTGATCGCGGCCTCGACAGAGATGCCCGGCTCAACCCGTCAAAGATCGATAATTTATAATATTTTATTTCTTATATGATTCAAACAACTGTATTTTATCTTTAAAATCGTCCTGTGAAATAGGCTTCTTGATTGTTGCGATCGCGACCTCGCGATGCTGATCGGCAATCTGTTCCTGGCCTGTGACAAAGATCGTCGGAATGCCGCGCACGAGCAGCCAAGCAGCGGCGGAGGGGCCGGTACGCCCATCGGCAAGATCGATGTCTACCAAGGCTGCGTCAGGGTCCAGACGCGCAAATTCCTGCTTCAGATCGGAGAAGCTTTCAAGTCCCCCTACAAAAACATGTCCCATATCCTCGAGGAGCTGTTCTAAATAGAACACCACGAGAGGGTTATCCTCTAAACATATTATCCGCATGTGTTTGGCTGTGAAGTTTTCAGGGGATGGCTCGCAGCTGATCCTTGATAGGCCTACGAGGCGCTGGAGACACGGGCCAGAGGTCCCAAAGCGTCACACTCGAGGCCCCCGGAATTGAACCTGATCGTCGGCTTCTGGCCAAATATTCCCATCAAAGCCGCTCGCAAGTAGCGGGTTCCATAGCCGACGCGCACAGGGGCGTTGACAGGCGGTCCGTCGCGCTCACGCCAACTGATCGAAAATGCTCGAGGTTCCTGATCCGAAACCTGCCATTCGAACCGCACACGCCCTTCGGGTTTCGACAGTGCGCCATACTTGATCGCGTTGGTTGTCAGTTCGTGGAGACAGAGCGCGAGCGTCGTGCCGGCCTCGCGGTGAAGCATGACCGCAGGGCCGGCCGACGAGATCCGGTCCTCCCCTGTCAGTCGATAGGGGCCGAAGGTGAGGTCGGCGATTTCTTGGACCGCCACGCTTTCCCCGACGGCATGGAAGACGGCGGAATGCACGTTGGCTAGAGCGCCGAGCCGTCCTCTGAAATCGTCTGCAAATCCCTCGAGCGAGGTTGCGCCGCGATGGGTCATCTCAAAGATCGAGGCGACGCTGGCGAGGATGTTCTTGACGCGGTGGTTCAACTCGCGACGCAACTCGATTTCGCGTGCAATGTAATCCCTGACGTCGCGTTGCCGAAGGCGGGCCAGCAGGGCGGACTGAACGCCGCTGACCAACTCCACGGGGGTAACGGGCCGTTGGTAGAAGAGATGGCGCGCCCGCGGCCAGATCCGGCTCAGTTCGGCGCGCACGCGCATGTTGGGCGAAGCCCGATCGAGAAGCACGATGATAGGTATTTCGGACCAGGCCGGCTGTGAACGGACATGGTTCGCGACGGCGTCCAGAATGGGTGGCGTCAGTGCCTCATGGGTCGCCACCAAGACTCCTGGCAGCGTCGCCAGCCGGTCAGCGAGGTCGTCGATGCCGGTGGAGATCGCGACGCGGATATCGTGCTCTTCCAGTAGACGACCGAGAAAAGTCGCGTCCTTGCGGTAGGGTGCCAGGACGAGCGCATGATCCAGCGTGGAGAGGTCGTCCAAATCTGGAGCGCTCACGCTTCCGGTAGCGGATTGTAGGGCACGACTGTGACTCCAGAGCTCTTGATGAAAAGCTCATGGACGTCGAGGTCGTGCGGGCCATGCCGCTTCTTAACCACCGTGATGTTGCGCCGCAGCCGGCCGTCATGCTCGGTGATGCGAAGCAGCAGGACGGTATCGCCGAGAAAGCTGACGTCAACATCGATCCCGACGTTCTGGCCCAGGAGGCCATGCTGTGCCACGATCAACATAGTGAGAACACCGGCTCGTGCGAGATATTTGAGCAGCGCCTGGATGTCTCGAACAGCTTTTTCCCGGTGCGGCAGGGAGTTGAGATAGCCGGTAAAGCTGTCGATCACCACAACCCGGCTGTTGTCTTCGGTGACGATGTTCTGGACGATCTGTGCGAATTCGCCCGGCGAGATCTCATTGGGATTGAAATCGCGGATGATCAGTTGGCCAGAATCGTAGAACTCGCGCAGGTTCATGCCGAGCCCTTCGGAGCGCCGGAAGAAGGTTTCTAATCGCTCCTCGAACAGGAACAGAGCCACGCTCTCGCCGCGCTTCAACGCGGCTGTCGAGTACAGTGAGGCCATCGTGGACTTGCCGGTCCCGGACTGTCCGATCACCAGGGTTGTCGTTCCCGACTCCTGGCCGCCGCCGAACATCTCGTCGAGGGTGTCGACGCCCGATTTGATCAGTTCCGGGGCACAGGCTTCGGTGGCCGCTCCCGGTACGATGCGGGGGAACACGACAACTCCCTGACCCTCGCGGATCGCCATGTCATGGTACCCGTCCGCGATCGGTACGCCGCGCATCTTGCTGACTTCGATCCGCCGACGCACGGCGCCGTATTCCTCGAGTGACTTGTCGAACCGGATTACGCCATGCGCGATGCCTTCGACCTCCTCGCCATTCATCCCTTCCCCGTTCTGCGTGTCGAGGAGCAGGGCGACCACGTTACGCTTGGCCAGAAAAGCCTTGAAGCCGATCAGCTCCCTACGGAACCGCGGCGTGTCGCCTGTGAGCAGTCTGATCTCCAGCAGCGAGTCGTAGACGAGGCGGCTGGGTTTGTGCTCCTCGATCGCTTCTTCAATTGCCTGTCGCGTTTCGTCCAGGCGCAACTCCGCGGTCTGGAAGATCGTCTGGTCTGAGGCACCATTGACCGCGTCCGAAGCGGACAGTTCCTCGACTCGTATGCCGTCCAAGTCCCAGCCGTGCGACACGGCGATCGATTTAAGCTCCGCCGCTGTCTGCGAGAGGCTGACATAGATGCAACGCTCGCCCACAGCGACGCCAGCCAGCAGAAACTGAAGCGCCGCCGTTGTCTTGCCAGCGCCAGGGGCACCCTGCAGCATGTACAGATTGGACGGCGGCAGTCCGCCGCGCAGGATCTCGTCCAGTCCCTCGATCCCGGTGGGGACGGGCCTGGATTTTTTGGATTTTGCCAATGTGGTCTCCTCGCCGCTGCTCACGAACGGCTCCGAGCCGACTATGGCTGCTGTTTCGCTGGCTCGACCTGAAAACGCAAGCCGCGTGAATAGGACGCCATCCGGTCCGGGCCTTCGGGTCAAACTGGGCGGATGCCTCCGTCTGACAGGGCCAACACACGGCTCCGTCAAGCAGGAACGCCCGTGCACACGCCTTGCGTTGGTCCGGCCCAGTTCGCTTTATGCTCCTGCTGTCCGGATCGCTCCGAAAGCCGCTGGTTCGCTTCGAAGAAGATCCGCCGTAGAAACGGACAGGATCTCGTCGACGCAGATCGGCTGTTCAGAACAAGGGACCTAAGATCCTAAATCCGAAGTCGAACCCTTCGATCAGCCTGGTTCTCGGATAAGCGAGTTTAGTCCGCTGATATTCATGCAGCGGCCTGAGACCGGGGCGCCTGTGCCGAAGCCGCCTTCAGGCAGGCTTCCACGGCGTCCCGCAGCGAGGACACGTAGACATCCGCACCGAGCTGCCGTCCAGTGGCCGCGTCGGTGAGCACCTTCTCGCCCACCGGCCACAGCCCGACGAGGATCGGCATGCCCGGGGCGCGCCGCTTGAGCCGCTCCAGTAGATAGCGCAGGTGCGCCGGGTTGCCGGTGATGTCGAGGTAGGAGATGCACACCATCGCCACGCCGGTGAGGTCTAGGTCGCGGATGCGGTCGCGCGAGACGGCCTGATAGCCCACCACCCGGGCGCCGAGCCCGTGCTTGCGCAGCAGCTGGGCCAGCATCGCCGAAGAGGCCTCGTCGAGAGGCCCGCGTCCGGCCACGCACAGGACGGGTGCCTCGCTGCGCCAGGGTTCCGGAAGCGCGTCGGCCGGGGGCGCTTGACCAGGCACCGCTTCGTTCTTCGGATGGACCCGCTCGGCCAGGGTCGGCGTGGCGTTCGGGTTGACCGCCTTGTCGTCGCCGTTCGGCTCGACATCTTCGTGGTCCTCAAAGTCCTCGACCAATGACCGCGCCGAAGTCCGGATATTCTCCAGCTGGCCCGGGGTGACCACGCCTCGGGCGAAGTCGTTGACGGCGAGTTGCAGACCCTTGAGCGCTACCTCGTCTTAGCGTCCGGACCCCTAACGGTGGCGCGGGCGGCTGGGGTGTGATTCACGGCTTCTACGGGAGGGGCCGATGGACCATGTCTGGCTGACGGACGAGCAGTTCACGAAGAGCGCACCGCTTCTGCCAAACGACACACGGGGCAATGAGCGCGTGGACGACCGGCGCGTCATCAGCGGCATCGTCCACGTGCTCAAATCCGGAGGGCGCTGGACGGACGCGCCGCGTGACCTCTACGGGCCGAAGAAGGCCCTCTACAACCGTTTTGTGCGCTGGGCGGCCAAGGGGGTCTGGGTCGAGGTGTTTGAGACCCTGGCCCGAGCCGGCGGGCCGCCCTCTCAGGTGTTGATCGGCTCCACCGCCGTGAAGGCCCATCGCTGCGCCGCGGGAGGCAAAGGCGGGAGCAGAGCCAAGCCATTGGTCGCTCGCGGGGCGGGCGCACGACGAAGATCCACGCCCTCACCGACCGCTTTTGCCGCCCGCTCGCCTTCCTGCTGACCGGCGGGCAGGCCGCCGACTGCACGGCCGGCGCGCTCCTGCTCGAACGCCTGCCCGCCTGCGGCATCGTGCTGGCCGACAAGGGCTACGACAGCGACGCCATACGGCGGCAGATTGTGACAGCCGGTGTCGCGCCCAACATCCCGCCAAAAGTCAACCGCCGCTGGAAGCCGTGCTTCTCACCCGTGCTCTATCGAGGGCGCAACGCCATCGAACGCATGTTCGGCCGCCTCAAGGACTTCCGCCGCATCGCCACCCGCTACGACCGTCTGGCGACCAACTATCTCGCCGCCACCGTCAGCTACTGATTATGAGTCCGGACGGTAGTACGAGGACAGTGAGCGCTCCTTCAGCATGGCCTCGCCGAGGTCGCGCGCTTCGTCCGGATCGCCGGCCAACATGCGCTGGTAGAAGTTTTCTACCGGCGTCAGCGGCGGCCGGTCGCCCAGCAGTACGTCGAGGAATTCCAGGCTGTCGACGTGGCGCCCGAGCACGACGAGGCACACGGTGAACGGCGTGGCCAGGATCAGGCCGATGGCCCCCCACAGGAAGCCCCCGAACAGCGTCGAGACAATCACCGCGAACGGCGAAAGCCCGGTGGAATGACCGTAGAGCAGCGGCTCGATTACCTGCCCGAAGACCGGCTCGGCGATGCTCAACGTCGTCGACGAGTTCACGCGCGAATGCCTGGCGATCCGTGTCGGACGCAAGCTGAAGGGAGCTGACGTGATCGACGTGCTCGCGGACCTGTTCATCCTGCGCGGCGTGCCGGCGCACGTTCGTTCGGACAATGGCCCCGAGTTCATCGCCAAATCGGTGCAGGCCTGGATTGCAGCCGTTGGCGCGAAGACCGCCTACATCGCGCCGGGCTCACCGTGGGAGAACGGCTTTGTCGAGAGCTTCAATGCGCGCCTGCGGGACGAACTGTTGAATGGCGAGATCTTCTACACCCTGAAGGAGGCGCAGATCATCATCGAAAGCTGGCGTCGGCACTACAACACGATCCGCCCGCACGGTGCGCTCGGCTACAAACCACCAGCGCCGGAAGTGTTCGTGCCAGCCATGACCGCTTGGCCGACTGCGCTCGCCCGACCGGCTCCGTCGGCCAAGCTACCCGTAGAGCAGAGGCCGACCCTGCACTAACTTTGAACTCGGACCACCGCATGGGGGCAGGTCACGCTGGGCGTGGATGAGAGCGCAACCGAGCGTGAAGACAGCGGCCTCGACGGCGGGGATCAAAGGAGCGAGGGGCATGAGGCTGAGCCAGAACGACGGACAGCCTTTAATACAAAATACCAGCCGCGTGATGGTAGCCCTATATGGGGTAGGTTGTGATCACACAATCGTGCACACAGATCTCATGATCATTTTTCAGAGCATAGTGGCGACCTGCTTCGTGTCTCAAGTACCTGCCTGTCTTGTCACGAACAGTACGCCCGTCATTGCGAGGACGCCAAGCGTCACGATCCCGACCGCTGTGACCGCATCGGACGAATCGCACGCGTGTGTACCGGCCGTATTTAGCAACCTACATGTAAGCGAACCCAATCCCTGCATCGTATCGATCATATCGAAGATTTTATATCTCAAATATTAACAGCATATCTTACGACATATATAATAAAGTCTTTCGGTGCCACATTGGTATTTAATCATTTGAGCATACTAGATGCATATTCGCGCATCTTCCCTGCAAATGCGCCGTGGCAGCCGCTTCTGAGAGCCGCGGGGCCAAGACTGAAACGTGTGCAACGAGGCTCAATTTCACAGGCGGTTGACGCGCCAGAAACAAACCCTACCGCGAATGATGGATGACAGCTCGTTCCGTTGGAGCGCAGATTGTGCAAGGATCGGCTTTGAGGCACAGACGCCGGACTTCCCCGGTGATCGGGAGCGTCGCTTGGATGTTCGGAAACCCGTCGAGGTAAGCTTCACGGTGGTCTGTGCCGCAACACGGCAGGCTTCCGAGGACGGCCGCCTGGTCTTCGCCGATCGGCGCCTGGCTGCGGTCCTCATGCCAACCGAGCGGGGCTGGTTCATGCAAGCCGGCTTCGGCCCCTGCGATCATGAGGCTATGTTCTTCGACAACCTCCAGTCCGCGGCCGAGTGGGTGCGGGAGTGCTTCGCGGCAGCAGCCTCGGCCATCGGCTCAGGAGCGCGAAATGTCGCAAGTCCTCGCGCTGGCGCTTAGGGCAATGCGGCCAAGCGTGAGACCAGCACCACCAGCTCGGCTTGACGGTGTGTGGGTCTTCTCGAACACCGCCTTGAGCTGGGTCCGCACCGTCGCGATGCTCAGGTGCAGCATCTCTGCCACCTCGGCTAGGGTCTTACCGCCGACCAGCAGCAACGTCAGCCGCGCCTCGGCCGGTGTGAGGCTGAAGATCTGCTCCAGGCAGCCCGCGCTTGGCAGCGGCGTCGCGTCGAGATCGATCAGAAGCAGGACAGAGTGCGGGCCGTCATCGCTGAGCACGGGCACCGGCACGCAGTTCATGATCAGCGGCCGCCGACCGATGCGCTCGATCAGAATCCAGTTCTCGCTGTCGAGGTGGATGCGGGTGCGGCCGCGCCCGAGCAATTGCTTGATGATCTCGCGTCCGGAGCCGTTCAGGGCGGCGACGGCAGTGTCGTCCAGCTCGAACATTTCCTGCAGGATGAGTCGAGCGCTGGTGTTTATCGCGAGCACATGACCGACTGTGGAAAGGATGATGCCGCCGCAGCCCATACGGTCGAACACCCGCAGCAGGGGCATGCCCACCAGCATGGTCGATCCACTCCCATGTATCCCTGCACCACGACTCCGTTTGCAGGTTACGTGATACGAATACATTCTCGGGTTCTGAAAGGCCGCATCCCCAATATGGGGTAAAAGCCAGCACTTCCTGCGAAAATTAACCTATGTTTATCCGATTATAGGCGGCCGTCGTCTGGACGACGGCGTTATGGCGACTGCATGCGATCCGGTTGGATCACGGAAATATGATGACACAAAGTTTCCGTAATCGCGCAGGATGCCTAACGCAGAGGCAAATAGATTGTAATCAGTGTCGCATTTGTTTATAAAACTAGATTACGCATGAACGCAGATAAGCTCTTACTGCTCACGCTCATAGATCAAATTTATGCCGCCGCTGTCGATCCAGCGCTTTGGCCAGTATTTCTGGAAAATTTTACCGACGCATTTCATGGCCAGCAGTCGACATTCTTCTCGCACGATCTGAAAAATCTGCGTGCAAGTTTTCATGCCTGCGCTCATGTCGATGACAGTTTCATTAAATCGTACGTAGATTACTACTCTGAGACAAACTTTTTTGTCGAAAAAATTAGCCATCTCAAAGAGGGTGTTTTTGTCTCTACGGAACACCTGGCGTCGCGGCATTTCTACGAGGCAAGCGAGTTCTACAACGACTGGGTCAAGCCGCAGGGTTGCTTGGAGTTCGCTACGACAAACATACTCCGTGATCAGACTATTCTAACCGGTGTTACGGTCCTGCGAGGAGTGGAGCCCTTCCAGCCTCGGGAAGTCGAGACTTGGTTGACGCTCGTGCCACATCTGCGGAGAGCCGTCCAAGTCCATAGGCAGCTCTACTCCGCCCAGCTGATGCGCGCGAGCTGTACCGAGGCGCTGAACAGGCTGTCCGTAGGCGCTATTGTCGTCGGACCCAATGCGGAAGTTCTGTACTGTAGTGAGCTCGCAGAGCGCATGCTGAATGCGAGCTGCGGACTGCAGATCCGGGGTAACCGCCTTACTGCCGGCACGCTGAGTGCAACGAGCACTCTTCAGCAAATGATCCGAGAGGCCGCTCAGACAAGCGCCGGCAAAGGCCTGTCTGCGGGAGGGCTGTTGCCCATCCCTGGCCCGTCAGGTTCACCGCTGTCGGTGCTTGTCAGCCCCATACACGCCTCCAGCCTACCTGTCGCCTTCGGGGTGCAGCCGGGCGCATTGGTTCTTCTCGCAAACAATGGCACACGGAGAACCACGCCCCAACAGGAATTGATGCACCTGTTTGGCTTAACGAGAGCGGAGGCTCGGCTGCTTCACGGCCTTGTTGAGGGTCGCACGCTTTCCGAGTGTGCCTACGCGTCTGGCATCAGTGTGCAGACTGCACGCGCGCAACTGAAGAGTGTCTTCGACAAGATGGGCGTCCGTCGCCAGACCGATGCGGTCCGCTTGGTACTTACCAATGCCATGCTGACTCAAATTGACGAGAGTACAGCCCCTCAATAATTAGAAAATCTCACGATGATAAATCTGAAACCCGATGCTTATCTTGTTGCATCGGCAGTTGCGCGCTGTAACGCCTGGACCCGGGCCGGATACCCGAACTTTGGGTAAGAACTATTGCTCAGCTGCTCGTATCAAGTATTCAAATTTCCCGTTCAGAAAAATTTACTTGACGGACCTAGTAATAATTCTAGAATGAGCCCCGATCACTGCGGAATGTCGAATAACCCCGCTATCTGGACGGGTGGTTCTGCCGCACATTGACACGATGCCTCGCGTCTGTCTCCCACCCTGGTCCCGGAGCACGCGCATGCCGCAAAATCCTGTCCCCCATCACCACGCGGACGGATCCGTCCACTATACCTACTGCCATGGCGAGTATGACGCGGCCCTCGACGCGTGGTCCCGCGTCGGCGTTGCGGAGCCCAGGCGGAGCTGGGGCGGGCGGCTGCGTCTGTTCGGGCTCTCCTTTGGCATCGCCACCGCGGCGTTCTGGGGCGTGATGCTCCTCTCTCCGCCTCTGACTGAGGCTCACAACACGCCGGGGCGCCTCGCCCTGTGTTTGACGGCGGGCGGTGAGGTCGCCCCCTGGTTCGAGCGCGAGATCCGACGCCGGGCCAGCCTCGGCAACGCGGCGTTCGAGCGCGGCGGCTTCAAGGTGATGCTGCTCGACTACCAGTCCGCTCAGTGGCAGTGCGCGGCCGGCCGCGTCGAGGCCGCCGTCCAGGGCTACCGTCACTTGGCGGAACGGGTGGCTGCGCTGTCCGAGCGGGACGAGCCGGACGAGCATTGACGCGCCGGCAGTACCTGTGACGCCTCTGCCTCTGCCGTGCGTTTACCGCGCCGTTGCCGTACGCTCCCCTGGTAGGCGGGTGACCTTAACTAAGGTGAGCACTGACGTCCGGGGCGGGATGTATCAGCGGACGAACAGTCTGTTGATCCGATGCATCACTATCGATTCTGCGTGGCCCTAGGGCGGTCTGATGGGACGCTCGACACGCCTGTGCGCGAGGAGAGCATCATGGCGGAGACCGCATCAGAGGCCGTGTTGGCGGCCAAGGGCATCCACGTCGACATGATCGCCACTGGTACCAATGCGATCTACCTGACCGGCCCAAACGGCCACGTGATCTGGTCGCTGCGCCTGGCGGAAGTCTGGCTGGAGCGAGATTGCTGAGGGCAGCGGGCGACCTTGAGCGGTCAACGCGACCAAGAAGTTGTAACCAAGGGGGAGCCTATGCGGCAGCGTGCACTCTTCGCCCCTGTCAGCATACTGCTCACGGTGCGGTCCGGTTGCGGTGAGGATCGGCGCCCGGCCTCCACTTCGGGTCCGATGAAGGTAGCAGCCGCTACGGTCTCGACACCTTGCCTTTCGTGATCCAGCGCGCAGACGGCACCATCCTGACGGGCCATACCTCGGTCCGCCTTCTGCAGATCAACTTCTACACCCGCGACGCGAAGAAGCTCGTCGTGTGCAGCGGTAGCGTCGCGCTCAATCGTGAGCAGACGTCGGTGCCGGTGAGCCTTGACTGCACCGGGAGCGGCTCCTGCACGGGACCGCGACCACGGCGCTGTCCGATCGCGGCGAGGGCACGTTCACCGAGCAGTCCGGCCGCATCTCGACGTTCCGCTACGGCGAGTTGCTCTCGTCAGCCGCGGATGGCTGACAGCTGCCAGTTGGCAATCGGCTGCCTTCTCGTGTCGTCCAAGCCCATTTTAGCACCAGATGAGATGCTGGTCGCTCATCACATGGATGTAGCATCGTTCGGCTGAGCCTTACGAGTCTTGGCTGGTGACCTGCATCGCTTCGCTGCGGTTCAGGTTTTCTTCCGAAATAGCGAGCCGAAGTTGGGGATGGCGGAAGTGACGAATGCCAGGCGCTGTGACGCCTCCGCTCTATAAGCTTGACCATACACTCAGTTACAAAGGGTCAAGATCGGTGACGGCACGATGACGCGATGGATGAGGACGACGCCGCGCTACTCCTCACGCTCGCGACCGAGAATACCGAGCTTCGCCAGCAACTCGCCCAGGCGCAGGAGATGCTCATCGAGACCGCGATCGACGCCGGGCACCTGCACGCGCGGATCGGAGCACTCCAGGCTGAACTCGCCGAGGTGAGAGCCAACCGCGACGCGTGGCGAGCGGAGGCGATGCGGCAGAAACAGGCCGCGCCGCGAACGGCCTGAGAAGGCCAGCAGCTATGACGGCTAGAGTCCGGGCGGTTCCGGCATGTTGTGGCGATACGACCAGACGAGACCCCACGCCGTGCTCGTCAGCGTCGCCACACCCGGCTGGTCTCTCAGAAATCGACCCGTCAGCTCCATGGCTTGGGCGACGGCGATCTGAATGGAGGTCGCGTCGACGGTCGCGGTCTCGACGTCCACTCCGCCTTGGGTGCGGTGGCGAGCAATCCGTAGCTGGTACTTGGGGGCGGAAGGCATGGAGCTGAAGGCTTCAGTCCGCTCTCGGCTTCGGCTTTGGTCGCGGAAGCTCGACGATTTGGCCGGTGAGCGGATTGAGGATGAGCACAGCGGTACGCCTACGCAGGACTGACTGACCTCTAACGGATCACGACCAGATCGAAAGCCTGAGCAGAATTGCGCATAGATCGTTAAGAACTGGCACGTCTCGCGTGGCTCGCTCGCGACGCATGGCGCTACCACAGTTCGTCTGCACCTCGCGGAGCAGAGAGCCCTTGCTCGCGCTGGTTGTCCGCCAGGCCGACGGGGTAAGAACAGTTAACGAGTCGTTAAGAGATCGCGCAGACGATCCGGGCTTCCGGTGAACGGAGGCAGCAATGGCCGCAACGTCTACCAATCGGGTTCGAACCGCCGCTTTTGCGGAGACGATCGCGACCGAGCTGGCGCGCGCAGCCCACCATCTTGCTGACCAGGGGCATGCCGCAACTGCTGAGGCGCTACTCGGACAGGCGCGTCACAATCGTATCCTGGCACTCCGGCTACGCGCTGAGGCAGGCGCCGAGCAGTACCTCAGGATCTTAGGGGAAGCCGGATAGCGGCACCAAGCCGGAACGACCAGGCTGCCAAACTTCTATGCGGCGCGACCGACAGTCAGCTATTGCTGTCCAGTCCCGCTATCCCGCTTATCATCCGCGATCTGGCGTCGCTTACCAGCGGGAATTTTAGCTATCATAGCAGCAATGTGGGAGTATAACTTATCTTTTTCGATATTTACTTGAATGTCTGTTATTTGCGGCAGCTGTTCATATATTGCGAGCATAGCTTCCACCTACGTCTTTAGCGGTAAAAGGGATGCAGCAGGGATGGCTTGTGCGACAGGGAGAGCCAACTCGTATTGACATTGAATACAGCCTACAATTTTAGGCTTGGCAAGCAATAATACGCTACAAGACCCACTTGAATAAATCGATGACGATTTGATTTTGCACTGTCTTGAGGTCAAACTACGTAGGCGGTGGCGCCGTCCTCGCGCAATGACCGAGCGCCAGGGAGCTTGGTTAGTGTCCAAACGCTTCTTCTTCGATGTGTCGGACGGCGAGGAGTTCATGGTGCTTGGTGACGAGTGGACCGGCGTGTGGGGTAGTAGGCCCGCCTTCCGGCTCTCGGCGATGGCCGGCGGATAGGTTCCGGCGCCATCCGTGCCGATCCGGTCCGGGGCGAGAAGCGGCTGATCCTGGAGTATCTTGCGGAAGAACCGCTTGGCCGCGTCGAGGTCGCGGTGGGCGGTGAGCAGGAAGTCGACAGCCTCGCCGTGCTTGTCGATGGCCCGGTACAGGTAACGCCACTGGCCGCGGACCTTGATGTAGGTTTCGTCGATCCGCACCAAGCCGCAGTGTGGCCGGCGGAATGCGCGCAGCCGCTTCTCGATCAATGGCGCGTAGGCGACCACCCAGCGGTTCAGGGTCGAGTGGTCCACCTCCAGACCGCGTTCCAGGAACAGCTCCTCGATGTCGCGGTAGCTCAGCGGGTAGCGCAGGTACCAGGAGACCGCCTGGACGATGAGGGTGGCCTCGAAGTGGCGGCCCCGGAAGTCAGCCTTGGCGCGCTGCTTGAGCTTGGCGGCGATGGCGGACAGGATCATGGGCCGGCTCCGAGGCGGAGGCGGCAACCTCAGCGGCTATGACTAACGACCCGTGAACGCGGAACCCTCCGCACTTGCGACAGGCCCGTCAGAAGCAGCGCGAGTCGTAGGACCGGGTAAGCCATGTAATAGGTCCGGCTAACATGCGCTTCTTCGCCGTCCATTGCGCCCAGTGCGCCATGTCTGCCGCCGTCATCACCCATGACGCGTGCATCGTCGTCCAAGCGGACCAAGCACTCTGGCGGGCGAAGTGCCCGTACAAGAATACGACCCCCGGCAATCGGATGTGCCGCCACCTCCACACGGCGGTGGCCGCAGCCGAACGCGATGATGCAGCTCAAGTTAGCCCGGGCGAAATGGTCGGCTAGACGGAATGGCGACCGGGTCTGTCCTGATCCCGGAGCGCTCCCAGGGGGGATCGGCATAATCCTTCATCGTCAGCTGGTCGAAGCAGAGAGTCGACAGCGGTGGCATAGCGTGGCCGTAGGCAGTCAGGCCGACCCGGGTACTCGCTACCGGCTAAGCTCTACCGGCCGCTGGTGACTCTCCTAGGCGATCCCAAGCCCAATCCGTCCGATAGGAGCTCAGACACGACAAAGCCCGCTCCCCGGGCGGATTGGGGAGCGGGCCTCGTGCGACACTGATTTGCTCCGACCGTAAGGATCAGAGCCGATCCGACTTCGGGAGCGGTGGTGCATCCGCATCATCGTCGTTCGGTGGCGGAGGATCGAGACGGCGCAGCGGTGTCCCGACATCATCGTCGTCATCATCATCCGGCGCCGCCATAGGGGGGTTCCGCGTTAGGGGCCGGTCGAGACCTCCGGCTGGCGTCGAGCGACGCTCTTCGAGGGGCTGCGCCACGGCACCAGCCGTGGCTAGGACGAGCAGGGTAGCGGCAGAGAGAAGTGTGCGCATCGGACCTCCGCAGGGCTGTCCTGGAAGGGCATGCCTGCACATGAACGGGCGGCGAGCTAAGCGGTTCGATGACAGGGCTGTGAGCCAGAACGCAAAAGGCCCACAGACACCAGCCCAAAGGCCGACGCTATCAGTCACCGGGGTCCGGCTGATCTGCTGAGCGCGGTCTTCCGGACCGGCACCCGGCGTTCGATCGGCTGCTACGTTTCCTGTGACGCGAGCTGCATCGCGTTGCCGCGGTTCAGCTTCACCTCGCGGAACAGCGAGCCGTTGTTCGCGGTCCGCGTGGTCCACCCCGACGGGGCGTTGACATTGACCTGAACGTGGCCCTTCGCCTTCGTGACGCTGATCCCGAGGCCGGCCGACAGTGTATTCTCGTCTTAGCCAGTGCGTGGAGATAGGGTCAGAGTCTGTGCGCTGTTTTTACACGCTCCATAACTGCATATTTTAATGATCTCGCGATGACACTGACCATTTTCACGCCAGACGATCAACAAATACTCTATTTGAATGATATAAAAAAATTATACGCACAAAAATGTCGCAAATGTGATGAAATTTTGACATTGAAGACAGCTGGATACTGATGTTATTTCCTGCATCAGCGTCAACGGCGACGCCGCTAATGCGCCGCCAGTTACGGCCGGCTGCATAGACTACAATGGAGTGGCCCAATGCGGATGCTTCAACTGTTCACCGCCGACTTTCTGCTGGCCGCAGCCATGTTCGTGACCACCATGCTCACCGCGCCGCCCACCTCGGAGGCCGCGGCCGTCACGAACATTACTGCGACGGCATCGACCCCGCTCGTGCTCGTCGGGCCGTAACCAGCCCTCACTGATCGATTGGCCGCACCAGAGAGCCACCGGCTCCCGGTATCGTGCCCGGTAGAGGCCCTGCATCTCGACCGTGGGTTGGGGGACGCCCACAGCTCAGGTGATCACTCATGCCTCCGGGATTTGCCCCTACGGGCCGCTGGGTCGCGCTCGACGCGATGCGCGGCCTCGCCGCCCTGCTCGTCGTCCTCTACCACCTGCGATGGAACTGGCACGGTTACGGCCTCGTGCCGGTCCGCCATGGCTTCTACGCCGTCGACTTCTTCTTCGCTCTCTCCGGCTTCGTCATGGCTGCCACGTATGGCGGCATGCACACGTCCGGGGACTTCGTCCGGTTCGTCATCAAGCGCGCCGGCCGGCTACTGCCTCTCCACTTCGCCGCGCTCGCGGCCTTCGTTGCTCTGGAACTGTCCTTTGCTCTGGCTGTCCGCGCTGGCCTGCCGCTAGGACGGCCAGTTTTCGCGGGCTTCACCGGAGTGGCCCCGCTCCTTGCGCAAGCAACGATGACGTTCGGGCTGATCCCCGGCCTCGACTGGCTCTGGAACCACCCCTGCTGGTCCATTGCAGTCGAGTTCTGGACCTACATTCTGTTCGGGTCGACCGTGCTGGCGCTGCGCCGCGGTCGCCCCGTGCTCTGGACCGCCTTGTCGGGCCTCGGGCTTGCCGCCGTCGCGCTCAGCTCTGAGGGTCTTGCGGCCACGTCGGGTCCGGCGATCTTCCGCTGCCTGCTGTCGTTCTTCCTCGGCACGCTCGTGCACGCGGCCTACCTGCGCCTACGAGCATCCGGGATGAGCCTCGGCACAAACGTGCAGATCACGGCGACGGCTTTGGCGCTGACGGTCGCGTCGATCTCGTCCGCGAGTGCGGCCTCCCTCGTCATCCCGTTCGCGTTCGCCGGCATGGTCCTATGCCTCGCCTTCGATGAGGGAGGCTTGGCGCAAGTCCTCTCTGCACGTGCCTTGGGCCGGCTCGGGGATCTCTCGTTCTCGATCTACCTCGTGCATGTGCCGGTCTGGTTCGCCGTTGAGGGCGCCCTGCGGCTGGGAGTTGCGGCCGGTGCAACTTGGCTGTTGCCGGATGCCAGCGCGGCGATCCCGGTAATGGTCTCACCCCTGGGCTCGGCGCTCGCAGCGGACGCGCTGGTGCTGGCCTATGTCGGGCTGGCGCTAGGCGTGTCGTCTTGGACGCACCGCCGGATCGAAGTGCCGGCACGGCTCTGGAGCCGCCACGTTGCGGACCAGATTGGGCAAGCTGCTCCCACTGGGGATGTGCCGCAGAGACCGAGGCCCGCGTGGCTTCTGAGCCAATTGGCGGCGGTCCTGCCTATGAGGGCTCCTCAATGAGTGCGGACCTGATTGCTCCAGCCGCTCAGGTCTGCGCCTTCGCGCTGGGTTGCGCGTTGATCCACGCCGCTCGCGCTCAAGCGGCTGCGATAACGCATCTGCTCATTGCTGCAGCGGTGATCGCCGCCGCGCTCGTACTGATCGAGGCAGCGATCGTTTTCGCGCCTAACCCAGAGGATCGCCTCGACGAACTCAGCGTTCACGCGGCCCTGGCTTTACAACCCGCTGGCCTCGAAGTGGAAAGCGGCCAAAGACCCTGATCTTCACCGAACTGCATAGGCTGCCCCAAACGCTGGCCGTCCGGCGGCACTTCGGAGAGCGCAACCGCCAGAACGGATCGGTCGCATCTCAGCCTGCTCGCGGGCGCACCAACGGAGGATAGGGGCCGGGATGACGTCAAACCAAATTCCTCAAAGCGAAGCGAAACCCAAAAAAATTTTGGCTCTAGCGGGAAGCTGCGCTCGGGCTTACCCTCGCCTCTAACCCCCGCCTGCGAAGTACCTTGCCCCCGGGGGTACCCCTCAGGCTCGCTAGAGCAGCGTGCCTTAAAGCCCTCGCTGATAGCCGTGCTCAGCCAGAGACATCGCTCATTTGAGGGATGCGCCCTATCATGCCTCCCGCTTTCCTGGTTCGGCCGGGAATAAACCAACGCAGCGGCGGTTTATGGGCTGATAGAACCCAGTACCGTCGGTCGCCACGGAGGGGCGAATGTCGGATCTTGGCGAACTGGACCTGCTTCGTGATGAGGCTAGGAGACTCGTTCTTCGGGCTGAAGGCATCGTACAGCTCCTGACCGAGAACGGCGCGTGCGAAGGTCATCGTTTGATGGCAGCGCAGGGACTGGTGGCCATGAGGCGCCTTGAACAGATGATCGAGCGCGGCAAGGCGCGCGCGGCGTTTGAGGCGCGTCCCTACGCCGCCGATCAGCCTCCTCCTGCAAAGCGGGCGTGGTGGCCTGTCCGCAGCTGGCGCTCTCGCGATGCTGGCATTCAAGCGTGAGCAATCAGGTCGGACCTGAAACAATGAAGGCCTGCCGAGGCGAACTGTGATCATCGGAGGCCGCTGGGGATGATCCCGGACTTCAGGACGCGTCGCGCGGCGGCTGCTCCGCGCCTCCGCTCTGCGGCCTCGTTCGGGGCGCGTCGTGGGGATGCGGCCCGGATCTCTTTGCCCCAGCGGATCGCCACCTCGGCCTGGGATGGCGGAGGCGGTGCCGGGATCGGCTTCCCGGCCACGCGTGCCCAATCTGATTTTTCGGGGAAAGCCGGTTCGTTCAGAAGCGGGACATGGGACGTGACATCGCTCGTGGTGCGGCCCCGTCGCGATGCCGACGACCCAGATCACCGAGCGTACCGGCAAACGGCCCGCACCCGAGTTTGCGACAGACCCTTGGCCCGTTACCAGGACATGTCAGGAGTACCTGTCCGGGACCTTTTGTGTCCCCGCGAGCACAAGTTGTTGTAGGATTACGCTCCGGTCACGCTCAAAATCGGAGGTATGCGATGACCACTTACATCATGCTCGCGAACTGGACTGATCAGGGCGCACGCGCGGCGTCCGACTCACCCGCTCGACTCGATGCGGCCAAGCGGCTGCTCGCGGAGATGGGCGGGAGCTTTAAGGAGTTCTTCCTGACGCTGGGAAGCCACGACATCGTGGCGGTCTACGAGGCCCCGGACGACGCTGTCGCGGCCCGCTTCAGCTTGCAGCTTGGGATGCTCGGCAACCTCCGGGCACAAACCCTCAAAGCTTTCCCAGAAGCGGCCTACCGCCAGATCGTCCAGTCCCTGGCCTACGAGGAGCCCCCGCGCTGGCGCGCCTGAAGCGCGGCGGGTGCCGTAATGGCGGCTGTGTCGGCCTGATGACGTACGGGCAGTCGACGAGAGCCTCTGCCGCGCCGAACTCGGCGCGGCAGGGCGGGCGGCGCAGACTGCGCGGCGGAAAGAGATCCGCCGAGGAGCTTCACCCAGAGGCAAAAGCCCGGGCGCGCCAAGCCAATACCCGTTGAAATGCCGACGCCAAGTTGGCGCCGGCATTTACCGCGGGCACCGCAGCTGTCATCGGCCGGTCGGAGCGCGCGGTTCAGCGCGACGCCGAGCGCTGTGAGAAGATCGACGCGCCTGTCCGCGAACTTGTCGCCAGGACCGACTTCGACCGCGGAGGCTACCTCAATGCGCTTAAGAAGGTCCCTCGCGAGAAACAGGCCGAGCATGTCAAGGCGGATCTGGTCGCTCCGGGATCGATCTTTGTCGCGGCATTAGCCGTCCAGGCCGAGGCCGTGGATCAGTATGCGGATCGGGTCGGATTGGTCGGCGGCCTTCGGAGTTGGTACGAGTGGCGCTTGCGTGTCCGCGACAGAAACTCCTCGCATCCGGTGCGTCAGGGACACCTGAAACACCCGCGTTCGGCGCTGCGCTAGCCTGTGCTGCCGGGGTGCTTCGGTCTTCGGCAGTCGCTCCGCCAATGCGTGGTCCCGATGCGCTTTCCGACGGAAGATCGCGGCTTTTCTTACCGTTGCTCTCGGCCCCAGGTCCTGGGTGGCCCTGGGCTCGTCGGAGCCCGCCTCATTGGGCGCGACCGCCTCGGCTGCCTGAGCAGCGGGGACGATGGCCGCGGACAAGGCGCTGAGCCCGCTCGCGCGGGCTGGAGGATCGATCCAGGCCATTGCCTTGACCGGGGCTTTGCTGCTGACGACATGCGCCTGCGCGCGCTGCGGCCCTGCTTCGGAGGTGCCGGAGCGCGCGATGTACGCGGCGGTCATGAGCCCGAATGCGACGAGCAGAGCCGCCAAGATGGACCTGTGGTGTCCCATAACTGCTGAACCGGCGGTCAAGTTCGCGGTTCCGCTTCGTTGAGAGCCCCTATCTTCGTGAGCTCGGCGCGACTGTCGCGATGGTTAAGGAACTCTGCCGGTGCGAGCCGGAGATGCTCGATGCGTTCGATTGGGCAGTGCAGATGCCGATCGGCACGAACCACCACAGCGACGGTGTTGATAATATAAACACCCCAGCCAGTCGTCCGACAGGTACTTCTGCGCAAGCCGGGCTTCGCCGACTCCGGAAAGAGGTCGAGGCCGCCAACGCGACCGCGAAGCACCTCATGTCTGAGGTCTTGGCCGGCGAGATCTCCGTCAACCGCGCCCTCGTCGAGATCGGCGCACGCAAGAAAACGGTCACGCTGCACGACACGCCGGAGCGGCTCGCGAGCGCACTGATCCTGCGCGTCGGGGTCGAAGACGCTCAAGATCGTGCCCGAGGCCAAGGGGGCAAAGCGGACCGCTTGTCTCGCGAACCAAGTCCGAGGCGGATCAGGCGCAGACGGCGAGCGCGGTGGTGCTCGGTGGCGTTTGTGGGCGCGGCATCGCCACTGCCGGACAGGGCGGCGGATCGTCATCATCGCCCCGGCGACCGGGTCGGACGTGCCAGCGCAGGTTCCAAGTCCGGTTCGGCCGGCGGCGAGCGGGTGCCAAGTTTGTGGGGCCGATGTCCGAGGGGTGCGGCTCCATCGTCGACACGGATCACTCTCCCTGAAGTTTGCAGGACAGGGCTCAAAACGGGTTGACACCCTCGTGGCCTCTAAGGCCCGCGAGGGGGTCTGTTCAGCAGCTGTTTGGGTGTGGGTTCAGGCGGCCTGAGCCTCGCCCTCGATCTGAGTGGGCGCGTTGTCTTGCTCGGCAACGCCCTGCATGCTGCCAATTGCGATTCGGCGGGGCTTAAGCGCCTCTGGCACCTCGCGCTTGAGGCTCACGGTGAGCAGGCCGTTCTCCATGGCAGCACCCGTGACCTTGACGTGCTGGGCCAAATTGAAGGTCTGGCGGAACGTGCGACCGGCAATGCCCCGGTGCAGGTACTGACGCTCGCCCTCCTGACCCTTCTTCTGACCCGAGACGAGGAGCGTGGTGTCGTGCTGCGTGAGGTCAACCTCTTCCGGTGTGAAGCCGGCGACCGCCATGGTGATGCGGTACTCGTCCTCGGCAACCTTCTCGATGTTGTAGGGCGGCCAAGCGGCCGATGCTTCGGCCTGATCAAGCAGCGAGAACAGGCGGTCGAAGCCGACGGTCGAGCGATAGAGAGGGGCGAAGTCGTAGGTCCTCATAACCACATCCTCCTTGCGAGCAACGTGATGACGAGAGCGGCCGGACACCCGCGTCCGGCGCCCAACTTGTGATCCCAGATAGGCCTCACACGCGCGTAACGCGGACGCTTAGGTCTGATTCCCCGGGTACCGCACTATTTTTGAGAAGTGCTGCCGGTAACTCGCTGATTACAGTCGGGCTGTATCGGACTAAGCAACAAAGGATGCCCAGACGGGCACCCGGTCAGGGGCGCGCCCGTGGTCCGCTTCGTCTCATACCTGCGCGTCTCGACCGACCGGCAGGGTCGGTCCGGGCTCGGGCTCGAAGCCCAGCGCACTGCCGTCGCCGGCTTCATCGGTTCGGGCCGGCTCGTCGCGGAGCTGGTCGAGGTCGAGAGCGGCCGGCGGAACGACCGGCCGCAGCTCGCCGAGGCGCTGGCCCTCTGTCGGGCTCACCGGGCGACGCTCATCATCGCCAAACTCGACCGGCTGGCCCGGAACGTCGCGTTCATCTCGGCGCTCATGGACTCCGGTGTCGAGTTCGTCGCGGTCGATTTCCCGCAGGCCAATAGGCTGACGATCCACATCCTCGCCGCCGTCGCCGAGCACGAGCGGGAGATGATCAGTGCCCGGACGAAGGCGGCGCTTCAAGCCGCGAAGGCCCGCGGTGTCGTTCTCGGCGGCTTTCGGGGCCGAGCCGGAACGGCAGAGGGGGCGGCTCAGGCCCGCGCGGAGAAGACCCGCAAGGCTCAAGCCCGCGCTCAAGCTATCGCGCGTATCGTCGCCCGGCTCGACCCAGACAGCGCCCTATCGCTTCACGGGCTCGCCCGGGCGCTGAACGCCGAGGAGGTGCCGACCGTCTCCGGAAACGGCGCCTGGACGGCTGTCGCCGCCCGACGCCTTCGCCAGCGCCTCGCGGCATAGGCGGCGCTCAACGCTCGCGGCATCCCCGCGGCGCGAGGCGGGGCGTGGACGGCGACGCAGGTCCGGCGGATGCAATCCCGAACCTACTCGTCGAGCGCGTGCCCCCGTCATGACCTAGGGGCTCGACGTCATCGTGAGACGGCACGTAGGCGCACCACCCGCACAGCCCTTGATCCGCCGCCGCCCGAGCATTCCACTGTGAGCAGTCCGGGCAGACCTTCAACACCACCCGCGTGCCGTAGACGAACGCCAGCCCTCGGCCGCGGAAGGTGACGCGGCCCTGGGCGATCTGCCTAACCATGCAACCCCTCCCTCTATACAGGTCAGCCGGGGCGGACGACCACAGCCTCTCCACGTTGTGAGAGAGGAGATTGATTTTGCACAATATAAGCTGTGCGGTCATCGGAGGGGGGGGGGGGGGGGGGGGGGGGTATTAGACTTTAGTACACCCTTCGGGGCTGAGCGGCTGGCACTTAACTGGATCGGCGATATGAGCGCGATTGACGGAGCTGTCTTATGGCGCCGGGTGCCGGATTACCGCGACCGCGGGCGGGCTTCCGATCCACTGCGGAGCGGTTGTTCGGCGTGAAAGGTCCGGCCGCGGGAGCGACGCCTTCGCCGCGTAGACGACGTCGGGGCCGAAACGGACCAGCATGATCAGGGCGATGAGGGCGGTGCGCATGGTGGGGTAATTCCTGGACGTGGTGTGCGCTCCGGCTGGAGCGCATCAATTGTCCCGCGCTGCGAACTCTTAGACCGGGGGACCCCACGTCTGCCCCGGCTTCGTCCGGTAGCCGGAGAAGCGGTCGAACACGATCAGGCCGGGCTCTATGCCGACCGTCGGCTGTCGTTGACTATCAGGGCGCCGAACGTTTCATCGGCCAGTCCGCCGCGGGACTTGGCGGGCGCGGCGGCTCACGTGGATTGGCCCAACGCGCATCGTGGGGGGATGAGCGGCGCCTTCCCCAATTCAACTGGCGTTCTATCGTGGCAGCTCGTTCGCAGCAGGAATTTGATCTGCCGCAACGGGAGCTAGCGCCCGCGAGATCCGGGCGAGGCGTGCTCGGACAGGCGTTCGATCTGGTCGCGCCAGGAGGCGACGGCAGGCGGGAGGTCGGACCTGCCGGCTGCGTACGGCCGGACGGTTGCTGAAACGGAAAGAGCCCAGCGGCGTTTCTCGGCACCCGCGTTGCGTCGCTGGAGAATGCCCGTGGGGAGGGTTGGCCCGTTCCTGCCACCGAGACAGAAGAGAAGGGGTACGCGGCCGAACCCAGCCGCCCTTGATCCAGACGACCGAAAGGACGGCGTGTTCCAGGCGAGCATGTTCGCCCTGATCGCGCTCGATCTCGTCATCCGGTACGGGCCGGACGTCTGGCATCTTCTCCAGCCGTCCGCCTAGCCAGAGCTGCGCCGAGAGACCGCCCGGTTCGTCCGTGCGGACAGTGCGGACAGGGTTTGAGGGTCCGCACCTAGACGGGTTTCGAACTCGGGCGGCCCCGCATGCCTGCCCCTGTTTGAAGGGGACCCATGGCCGACGGCCTATAGGATCGCCAGAGTGCCCCGCTGGCGCCCGTCGCTGGGTCGGATGGGTTTGATATGCCCGCCGACCGCCCTCGCCCGTCCTGGCTTGTGCCTCAAGCACTCGTCTGCCGTGTAATGACCAGCACGCCAGCCATTGCGAGTACGCCCAGCGTAACGATGCCGACTGCTGTCACACTGTCGGATGAGGCGCAGGACTGAGAACCGATTGTATTCAGCAACCTGCATGCTAACGAACCCAGTCCTCGCATCACGTTCATCATGTCGACGACTGTAGACGCGAACTGTTAATAATGGATTCAGCGACCGCAGCGTGATGGTAGCGCACGAAAAGGCCCGCCGCAGCGAACCGGGCGGGCCAAGTAGCAAACAGTCAGAAACGATAGCCGTCGGGATTGACGGACTAATTCAGTGTACATTCGAACAGCTCTGGATCGAGGCGACACACGGCCGCGCAGCCTGGGTTACACGAAGAGCCCGCCGCGGCGAGGCCGGGCGAGCTGAAGGTGGAGTAGTCCCATGAATACCCCGTAGACCCGTGGTCGACCGAACGGTTCCCGACATAGACAGCGCGATGCCGCGTTGAGCCATCCTTCGACTGCCGACGACTGCCGAACCGGGGATGCTGAACCTCCTGCCAGCCCCACCGGATTGACGTCTAGCGAGAATTT
Source organism: Methylobacterium phyllosphaerae (assembly GCA_050632685.1). Taxonomy (GTDB): domain Bacteria; phylum Pseudomonadota; class Alphaproteobacteria; order Rhizobiales; family Beijerinckiaceae; genus Methylobacterium; species Methylobacterium phyllosphaerae_A. The sequence goes on along the minus strand of JBOEFT010000001.1, from coordinate 876,352 downwards.
CGATCAATTTCGGAAGGTGCGCTCGACACTGAGGATGCAGGGCTATGCTAAAGCTTTCGTTATTAAGTTCTGCATTGATGCTAGCGAGTGTGCCGTACTTATCTGCGCAAAGTTGCGAAGAGGCATATTATCAGCGCAATATTCTCTACAAAAATGCTGGGTACTGCTTCAAGACACCCCGTGCTATCCAGATGTTTGGAAATGCAGGGTGTCGATACGACAGCGTAGTTGAAGTGCCGCTATCGAAGCAGCAGCGCGCCGCAATCTCTGAGATACAGGCCTTCGAGCAAACGCATCGGTGTCCACGCTGAGCTACCCCGTGGCTGAATGATGCGCACGAAGAAGCCCGCCGCGGCGAGCCGGGCGGGCTGAGTTGTGCAAACAGAGGTCGAGTTGATGCGCCACCATGGCGCTTAACATAAGATAGGCAGCGGGATCCTGTAAATAGGCGGTGCGGCCCCGTGCCACCGAGGGTCGCTCAGTCTGCCGGCGGCGCGTGGCATCTGGGAAGCCATGAAGAAAGACCCGCCCGGCGAACCGGACGGGCTGAAGGACCCATGATTAGAGACTGACGCTCCGTAGACCTGCCCGCTGCCGAACGGTTCCCGTTAGGGCGCGATGTCCTTCCTGGCCCGCGCGTCAGCCTATAGCTCTCGGGCATGTCCAAGCTCGGCCTGCAACTCCCGTCGCGCGTCCGGCACTTGAACCACGAGTGCATCATGGTCGAGGACGCGACCGGTACGCGCGCCCACTACGTCTACGTCGACATCGACGACACGCGCCGGCGGTCACGCAACAGCGTGCGGCCGGAACAGGGACTGGAGATCGCCCGGCTGGTTGCGCGGGCTCTCACGATCGAGATGGAGCGCCGCGGTGCCGGGGTAGCTCGCGACCCTGCCGATCTCCTACACGCGGTGGATGCGGCAACCGAAGCGACCCCGGCATGACGGGCGCGCACGAAAGGGGCCTGTCGCAAGCCGTGCTGTAGACCGCAGGAAAGGTGAGAACCGCCTCGGTTTCAAACTTCGTTAACCTTTTGAAGTCCGAAGCAGACCCCGAGCAGCCGGTTCTGCTCGCGCACAGTCCACACGCCGGCAAAGCCGAAGCCCTTGCGCAGCCACAGCATGGCCTCGAAGCCGCAGATCGTGCGCCGCGCCGTGGGAACGACCGGAAGCCGCCGATCCGGGGCATAGGCCGCTTCACCCGGAAGTGTTCGCTCTCGATCCCTTGCTGCAGATGCTTGGTCACGTAGTGGACCGGCGGTGGGGTATTAGGCCCGCCTTCCGGCTCTCGGCGATGGCCGGCGGGTACGGACCAGCGCTATCGGTGCCGATGCGGTCGGGCACGAGCAGCGGCTGATCCTGGAGTATCTTGCGGAAGAACCGCTTGGCCGCATCGAGGTCGCGGTGGGCGGTCAGGAGGAAGTCCACCGATGTGCCGTGCTTGTCGATGGCGCGGTAGAGGTAGCGCCACTCGCCACGGACCTTGATGTAGGTTTCGTCGATCCGGACCGAGCCGCAGTGCGGCCGACGGAACTGGCGGAGCCGCTTCTCGATCAGCGGCGCATAGGCGAGAACCCAGCGGTTCAGGGTGGAGTGATCGACCTCCAGACCGCGTTCCAGGAACAACTCCTCGATGTCGCGGTAGCTGAGCGGATAGCGCAGGTACCAAGATACCGCCTGCACGATCAGGGTCGCATCGAAGTGCCGGCCCCTGAAGTCGGCCTTGGCGTGCTGCTTGAGCTTGGCGGCGATGGCGGACAGGATCATGGGCCGGCTCCAAGGCGAAGGCGGCAAGCTGGGCGGCTATAGCTAACGACCCGTGAACCTCGTCACATTCGCGTTTGCGACAGCCCCGCGGACAGGATCATGGGCGGCCTCCGAAACGGAAGGCGCCATGCGGGCCGGATGGTCAACGCGGGGTAAACCAAACGCGTTTGCGACAGCCCCGCCGATCCGCGCAGTCTCCATCTCGGTGACGTTGCCGTGCCAATCCCGGTACGCCCGCGTGGTGGGCTCACTGGCGTTTCCGCCAGTGAGATCCGAGCTGACGTACTACCCGACAAGTGTACGTCCAGGCCTGTTGGTCTTACTTTGCGAGATCCTCGGCCATCTTCTGGTGGTGCTCAACGATCGGCAGCGTCTTCTCCGCAAACGCCTTCAGGTCCGCGTTATCCCCGCCTTTGGCATAGCGCTTGTACAGATCGACGGTGTCCTTGTGGCCGGAAATCTGATCAGAGCGGTACTGCTTCTCGAAATCGTCGCCGTTCAGACCCTTAAGTTTATCCAGCATGCTCTGGTGCTTGCTGTCGAGCGATCCTGGAATGTCCGCTTTCACCTTACCACTTTGAACCATACTTTTGATGGCATCGCTCGATGTGGTGTGATCGGCAATCATCTTGTTCGCAAAATCGTTTGCCTTTGTGTCTTTCTTCTCCTGAGCAAGCTTGCTTGACTGAATTTCGAACATGTCGCTGATAACAGCCTCAGTGACAAAGTCCTGTGTATTTGGGCTAGCACCCACCAGTGAATTCAGACCAGTTTTCTCTGACACGGTTTCGGCGAGTGCTGGGCCGGCGAAAAGCAGACACAGGGCTACAGTAACCAGCTTCTTCATGACGGTTCCTCCTGATTTGCGTCATGAACCCATGTAGGGGTGATGCCGTTCCAGTCGACGCCAACGTGCTGGTGGAAGGTCTGCTTGTACTGGTTGGCACTGCCCATAAGGTGGTGACCGATGAGGCGACGGCACCGCCCGCACCTGCTACAGCAGCCTCTTCCCCCTGCTGATGCGCCCGAGGTGTTCGCGACACCACGGTGCTGTTGCAGGTGGACACGCGGTGACAGGCGGGTGCGGGCCAGTTCCTCGTACCTTGCCCGTGAAGCCTAGGCCGGGCTGTTGCGTGAGGGTCGGTGCAGCGCGGCGGGACTGGAGACCGCGGAGCGCTGGCCCAAGGCCTGTTACCCAGCCTCGGCCGGCAGTTCGGCATTTGATGCGACTGTGAAGCCCTCGCGGTCGAACACGGTGTAGAGAACACCGGCCGGATCGAGCCCGAGCCCCGCTATGTGTGTGACCGCTGCCTCCTTGGCCTCGGCCAGCGTGCTGAACGGATCGGGCAGCTGGTACATCCTAGCTGCCTGCTCCTCGCCGCCGATCTGCACCGGCGGCGTTGTGATTTCGACCGTGTAGGGCATGGCACCCTCCCACCTACGCTCAGTGGAAAACGCCGAAGAACCACAGCAGCAGGATGATCGGCAGCGGGATCCCCAGCAGCCAAAGCAATCCACCTTTCATCATGACAGCCTCCGTTTTTTGCCTACTCCGCCCAACGCTGGACAGTTGTCGGCATGAACGCACGAGGACGTGAAAGCGATGCTTGGCATCAGCACGAAAGCTGAGGATGGCTTTGATCAGCGCCGCAGCGCCTCGATCCAGGCCTTCACTAGATCGACCACGAACGACACGTAAGCCGCCCAGGTGCGAGCCCAGCCATTCAGGGGCAAGTCGTCGGCTGGGCAAGCTGCCATCAGCGCCGCCACACAGGCGTCCTCGTGCGGCTTGCATTCGTCCAGGGCGTTGCGTTCACGGCCGGGTCGGCTGCCGCGCTCCGGTTGCCGATCGTACGCGTCGCGCGCACAGCTGTGCCACGCCTTTTCCAGGGCCGGCAGGTTGGCCGGCTCGGCCACCAGGGCCGAGACCGGTCCGACCCCCGCGAGGGCCACGAGGAAGGCTATGGCCTGGATGTGCGGCACCCGCCTATTCATCGGAGGCGTCGGCCGGCTCCGCGAGCACCGTGGCGGATGCCATGGTCATGTCGCTCGTGGCCTGCCGGAGTTCTTGCCTGACTACAGCGTCCGCCAGCGCCACGAGGCCAACAAGCAGCAGCCCGATGAAGGCGCCACGGACCAGGATCGAACGGTTGAGCATGGAGGGCGCCTTAAGGACGCCCGCACCGTAACTGAGCCGTAAGGCGCCGGCTGCTGCGCCGGCGACACAGCGGTACGAAAAGCGAACACGGCCCATGAAAAACCCGCCGTCCTAAGGCGGCGGGTTGTTGCAGGGTCCACGCTTTTCGATCCGGCCGGGATTACCGCCCGAAGAGCCACTATCCCTGCTGGTCGTGGTTGGGTGGACCGTCCTGATCGGCATCCGCGGTGCGCGACGTTCGGGGGTTGGTGCCGTGATGTCTCAGGGCTGACCTCCTCTCCGGTATCGGCGCCTCATGTGATGCGCGCCGAGGACTTCAGGCTAGGAGCGTCCGCCAGGGATGGCAAGGGCCGGCGCGGATCGGGCGCCCGCTGGAGGCCGTAACCGCACGCCGGGTCCATCGCCATCATCACGGGTGCAACCACAAGGATCAAAGGCTGCTCACCCGGCGTTCTCTACGGATCCCCGGCTCCCGACAGGAGGATCGCCATGGGTCTGACCGCCTTCGTCGTGTTCGTTGTCCCGTGGGTGCTGCTCGCGGTGTTTCTCACTCGCGCTCCGACGGTTCTCCGCCTGGGCGCCGCCCCGGCCCCATGGCGCGCTCTCCCGACACATCGAGAACTTGCTCAAGCACACCGGCGCGAGACGCACCCGCATGATACGCGCACATCGGATAGCAGCGGCTCATCGATCCGCGACCGGCATGGTCCGACCGATGCACCCCAAGGCGGGGCGCTGGGCACTAGCGTGGAGCCCACCGAGCCCGGCGACAAGGTTTAGCGAGCGCACCTGGAAGGCGACGGCGAGGCCGCACCGGTACCGACCGTCTAACAGCCCGGTGCGGCTCCTCCGGCGCTGGGCGGTAGGCCGAACGCTACGTCAATGCTCGCATGGCATGGTTAACAGACATTTACTATGATGCTGGTCTGTTCATGGATCCCCATGACGGCGAATGGGAAGTGCCACCAATCTCGGCGCCCCGCCTCGCCGTGTTCCGCTCTTGTTCTACCTTCCGGGCGCGGAGCGGGCGGGGCTACAGGATGGCAAGGCGTGGAGTGTTTGTCAGGACCGCGGAAGTAGCGCTGCTTGAAGAGGCCGCCTAGCGGCGCCGGACGTGCATTGACGTACTGACCAGGGCCAAGCCGCAGGGGCGGGTGTATACGGCGGCCGAAGACATCGTGGATGCGATCGACGGGCTGGCCGAGGTCGTGACCGGCGACCGCAGGCGGTTCTATCAGGTGAGCCCGCGAACGCCGGGGCCGGCTCTGCCGCCCGTGAGGTGGCGCACGGTTGCGTAGCTTCGTCCAAACCAGCCTGCCACGAGACTTCGCGGGCGCGGCGACTTACGTGGATCGGCCCAGTGCGCACCGTGAGGGAGGATAACAAGCGCCTTCCCCGATCCAACTGGCATTCCAGCATGCCACCTCAATTCAGCTCGATGTTGATCTAGCTCAAGTGGATCTGCAGCCCGTGGAATGGCGCATCGGCGAGTAGCTGCCGCTACCTGTCAATTGGCGATGTAGGCCGCCAACCCGGCCAACCCACGCAAGTAAGATTGGTCATCGTCATTGCTTTTTGAGCCCAGCCCTGCGGCCAGCATTTCGAGCTGAATCCGGAGTATGCTGATGCTCTTCTGGGACAGGTCGGCCGGAAGCAAGATAGTCACGTCGCCTTCATCGAGCCTTATCGTCTGTCGGGTCGCTGAAACGTAGGCCATTTGACCCTCCGTCAGGAATAATGATTTCTCTGTCTGGAGGCCAAGATCTCACGAATTATAGGCATCGGCTGTGCTCCCGCGCACGCGCTTGAAAACTGATTACCGCCAAGCCGACAAAAGTTAGCCCGCCGCGGCGAGCCGAGCGGGCTGAGTGCGATGGGTCGGCGTACCTTCATCGATAGGCAGACCCGCTTGCGGCCGAACAGTTCACGAAGGCCTACTCGCCCGGATCACGTAGCGCCTGCCGCAGCTCAGGTAGGGCTGCGATCCGAACTGCCATGCGCCGCGCCTCAGCACGCGACATGCGATCGGAACCGGCACGTTGATGTGTCGCGTCGGCGAAGTAGATGTAGGCCACAGGGAAGCCGTTGGCATCCGCGATCTGGAACGCGTCCTCTAACTCTACGGCCTGCCATGGGGCCGGGAAGTTGCGGGCGGGTGACACGCTCATGCCACTGCCCTGCCGGCTGCCCGGGCGGCAGCACGCCAAGCATCCCGGTCAGCACGTACGCGGGCCAACTCGTCCTGCAGGCTACCGATCTGGGCGTGCAGCTGGCCGGCGTCGATCGCGGTCTCCACCAGCATTTCTTGGGCTCCCGCCAGCCGCTGGCGATGTTCAGCTACCTCAAGCTCAAGGGCGAGGCGGTCGGCGTCTGGTGGCCGCTTCATCGACGACGTTGCGGCGCCTGCTCAAGTGCCAGGACGACGATTCCGATGGCGCCAAGCGTGCGGGCCAGCATCACGAGGAAGCCGGCGGTGATCATTCGGCTCCCTGCCCGCTGACGGCGCCGGCTGCAGCGGCGCTCAGTGCCGCCGCGATGACCGCAACGAGGGCTGCCTCGATCATCGTTCAAACCCCGATCTTGGCGACGAGCCGGCCGAAGCCCTCACAGTAGGACATACGCTCACGCTCGCACCACTCCACGAACACGTTGATGTCGGCGATGGCTGCCCGCAGGTTCAACTGATCCGTGGGCTCGTCCACAGCGATGCGCCGCTTGCGCCGGGTCGGCACCTCATGGCTCGGGAACCCGAGCTTCTCGGCTACACGATCGATCTCGCGGGCCACCGTCTGTTGGTCCGGTACGGTCGGCTGGATCTCGGCAAGGTTGCCAAAGCCGAACGAGGGTTTGGTGGTCATGCTGCGGCCTTCACGTTCAGGCTGCTGACGAGCTCGATGATTTCGCCGGATAGGCGCTCGGCGTTCTCCTGAGCTGCTGGAAGGCCATTCACGAGAGTGGGATCGAGCTCCGCAAGCGTCCGGCCGTATGTGAACATCGACTTGTAAGCGGCCCGCTCGTTCAGATGCGTGGTCAGGACCGGGATGCCGGCGCCGCGCAGCTCGTCGATGATCATCTTCTCGTTCCGCGTCGGGATCGCCGGCGAGGTCCGGGTGAACAAGACGCCGAAGGGGATCGCCCGGCCGACAACCTGCTCTTCCTCCTGCACGAGGCTCACGGCCCGGGCGGCCTGGGCGGCATCCACGGCGGAGGCCTGCATCGGGATCAGCACTAGGTCTGAGCGCATGATTGCCCGGGATACCATGCGGCTGGCCGTGCCTTCGAGATCTACCAGGACAAACTGGCGAGCGGCACGCTCGGCGTCGATCGCCGAGACGATGCCGCTCTCACCGACGTCGCCCAGCACCTTCATGGCAGTGCTGCTGCCGCCCTTGGCCCACGTCGCAATTGGGCGGTTCGGGTCGCAGTCGAGCATCGTCACAGTGGCGCCGTGGGCCGCTAGGGTCTGGACTCGATCAGCACCAGCAGGCGAGGACGGCGGCCAGAGCGAGGGCTGAGGCGTAGTTGCGGGCGAGCTTGTCGTAGCGCGTGGCGATGCGACGGAAGTCTTTGAGGCGGTTGAACATCGCCTCGATGCGCCAGCGCTCCCGATAGCGGGACCTGTCATGGCGGATCCGGCGTTTGCGGCCGCGTTTGCCCGGGATGACGGGCGTGATGCCGTTCCTGCGCAGGTCGGTGCGCAGCCAATCGGCGTCGTAGCCCTTGTCGGCACTCAGGCGGCGGATCCGGCCGGGCGCCTCGGCCAGCACCGCTGGGGCCGTCGTCACGTCGCTGGCGTTGCCGGGCGTCAGCAGGAGGACGCCGGGCCGGCCGAGGACATCGGTGAGTGCGTGGATCTTGGTCGTTTGACCAGCGCGCGACGGGCCGATGGCCTGCGCCCTCGCCCCCTTTCCCGCCATGGGCAGACCGGTGAGCCCGGACATAGCTGCTGTCGAGAGCCGCCGCATCGCCGGCCCACCCGGCCTTGGCCAGGGCAGCCAGCATCGCCTTCCAGAAGCCGCGCCGCGACCAGCGATTGAAGCGGTTGTAGACCGTGGTGCGCGGGCCATACGCGGCCGGGCAGTCGCGCCAGCGACATCCCGACGTGAGAACGTGCAGGATGCCTGAGATGATGTGCCGGTCGTCCTTCCGCTCGGGTCCGGGCTGGTCCTTGGGCATGCACGGCTCAATCATCGCCCACTGCTCGTCCGAGAGCCAGAACAGGTTCGCCATCGTCACCTCCAGGCCGCAAACGGCCGCCTGGAATCACAAACTGCTAAACCATGCAGCGGCTTGGTTCGGTTCACACCCTAGTGTCGAGCCCAGTACCAGGGCCGTGGTCGACTTCCCTGCCCCGCCCTTTGGGTTTGCAATAGATATGACAGGCATGCCGCCGGTCTCCTGCCGCAACGTAGAGGCGGACAGGGTATGCGGCGGGTCGGTTAGCGAAGGGTTAATCCCATCCGCACGAGGCTGGGCCGAACTGGGCGTAGCGGGAAGGGGCTGCTCCGGTCTCCTTGTCTGCGGGCCTCGCGCCTATGCTCCGGGCTCAGACACTCCCGCTAGGGGATGATAGCTATCGGTAGCAGGCGAGAGGGGTCTCCCGGCACTGGGCCTGAATGGCTGCGGAGGCGGCTGGGAGGCAGAGAGCCAGATCTCGAAGCCAGCAGCAAAAAAACTGGGCCTGTCGCAAACGCTCAGCGCCCGAAAAAATCGTCTCCGAACAGCGCGCCGCGGTGCTTGCGCACCCCCTCCAACGAGATGGTTTGGGCGGTTCAACAAGTTCGATATTGCCCCATCGGACCGGGCTGCGCCCGCGCCGGGAGCATAAATTTCCACGGCCAAAATCTTTGCGACACGCCCCTTCCCGAGAGGGGCTACCTTCAGCCCGCCCGGTTCGCCGCGGCAGGCTTCATCACGCCCGCTGCTTAACCAGCATTTGAGCAGGTGTTCTAGAGCACCGTCAGGACTCATAGTTCATGGGAGCTTACCTCTAGGCAGCGAAAACAATGCTGCCAGGAGAAACGACGATGGAATGGCTCGTGATTTCAGCATTCTCGACCGTCACCTCAATGGCCGTCGCTACGACGGTGCTGACGCTCATGGCGCTCTAGAAGCAAACGGCCGCCCGGCCTGGATAGGTGGAGCGAATAGCAGCACCCTCGCCAGCCTTGGGGAGGTTCAGCCGGATTCCGGGCCGGGCAACCTGACCGCGCCCAGGAGTTCCGAACCCAACGCGGCCGACGCCAGGAAATAATCGCGCAGCCGATCGGTCAAGCGGTGCTGGGAGCGGATCGCGCAGGCTTAGGCTTTCACCGTCTCTTTCGGGCTCCGGGTCACCGCCGACTTCAAAGCGGACCCTGCCGCGGAAGCGGTCCCGGTGACAGCCTTGGCGGCGCGCTTGGCCACCCCCTTCACCGCGGTCACCGTCTCGCCCACGATCGAACGCTCGGACGCGCGGCGCTGCGCGATCGTCATAAATTTGCAGCCGGGCGGCGTGGGTAGTTTCGACCGCTCGCGGTTCTTGCGCCAGGACGGACGCATGCGTGCTTTGGACGACATCACAACCTCACGAAATGGTTCGGACCCGTTCAGGAATAGGCTGAGCTTCGTTGGAATCAAGAGAGGTAACCTAGAGTAAACTTGGGTCCGATGTCCTCCCGCACTCGCCCGCCCGGTTCGCCGCGGCGGGCTCTCTTGTCTCATGCATATGAAAGATCTTATCAGTGGAGCGAGGCCATTACGAAAGGACCATTCAACTCGTCTACCTGATACGAGATAGAGACATAGGCGCCATGATTTATTAGATGCGTCTGTCCTAGTAGCATTAGGAGAGCAAATATCCCCCATAGCGTAACAAATTCAAGTGGCGACCCCTCATCGGACATCGGAATCGTTCCTCATATGTAGTCTAACCGTGGTATTAGACGGCAATCTAGTAAATGCTATATAAATAGTGATTCAATCAACCGGATGTTTTATTAACATCACAGAATCTGACATGACAATTTCGTGATATCCGATCACAACTAGTTGATCCGAATGGGTCAGGACGCGGTTAGGGTGCGTTCAGTCACTCAGCGGTTGAGCGATGACCATGGTCGTGGCCTGCGTGAGTTGCTGCTCAGTCAAAGGCCGGTGCGGGACTACTGTGATGAGGACCAAGATCGCGCAGACGTAGAGCAGGGCCATGCCGAGCTGCATAAGGCTGCGCTGGCGGGAGGGAGGTACTGTAGGTGAGAGGCCGAGATCAGACATGAGAGCACCCCGCAGAGGGTCTCAAGCTTGACCGTATGGTGCAGAGCAGCATCGCCCAAATGGGGGATCCGCCGATAACCTGTTCGTGAGGTAGCCGCCGCGACCGAGATCGGTTGTGGCAGCGAGGGCGATGGCGGTGGGGGCGATCTTCTCGGGCGTGTCGCAAACGTTCACCGCCCGAAAAATCATCTTCGATGGCGCGTCACAGGCCCTGCTCCCCCTTCTGACGGGGTTGAACCGCTGGGTCGTGGCCTACGCGCCCCTGATCGAGAAGCGACTGCGGCAGTTCCGTCAGCCACACTGCGGATCGGTCCGGATCGACGAAACGTATATCAAGGTCCGTGGCGAGTGGCGCTACCTGTACCGGGCCATCGACAAGCACGGTGAGGCGGTCGACTTCCTGCTGACCGCTAACCGCGGCCTCGACGCCGCCAAGCGCTTCTTCCGCAAGATGCTCCAGGATCAGCCGCTTCTCGCCCCAGACCGGATCGGCACGGATGACGCTGGACCGTACCCACCAGCCATCGTCGATAGCCGCAAACCGGGTCGGCTACCTCAGGCACCGATCCACTACGTGACCAAGCACCTGCAGCAAGGCATCGAGAGCGACCACTTCCGGGTCAAGCGAGCGGTGCCGCGGGTAGGTGGCTTCCGCTCCTTCCACACGGCGCGGCGCACGATCTTTGGGTTCGAGGCGATGCTGTGGCTGCGCAAGGGCTTCGGGTTCTCAGGAGCATGGACCGTGCGCGAGCAGAACCAGTTGCTCGCTTGCTGCTTTGGACTTTCCCAACCGAACAAAGCGTGAAAGCGGGACGGCAGATGCCCTTCTGCAGCTCCCATCCGCGCTTGCGACAAGCCCGCAGCGGATGGCCGAGCTGGGGGATGCGCTCGGCCCGCCTGCCGTTCGGCTGCAAAACCCGAAGCCGTAGCGACACCGCGGAATATCGCCAAGCCGATGGCAGCCACCATCCGTAGCGATCGCCGGGTGCTCGTTAACGCTTCCTCAACGAACCCGCGCCAGCCAAGCCCGCGCTATCAGCCCGAACGCCAATCCAGGGACAAGGTCAGTCCCTGAGTTCATGCTCAGCATTCTGAGCACCAAGGATCATTGATCCTGCAGGCTGACCTTCACGCTACCCTGTTGTCTGAGGCCGGGGTACACGACCCGCAGGGCTGAGGCGTGCGCCTGTACGGCCACGGTATCTGCGGAAGGCGAGGCGCGCAGCTTGGCCATAGCTTTGGCAGCCTCGTTCGCCGGCAGTGCGCCGCGAGGCGCAACCATCGCGGCCAGGAGTACCCGCGTCTTGCGGCTCACAGCTTTCGACCGGCTTACAGGCTCGAACTCACCACCGGCGTGCTGCTCCTGAGCCTTGCCGGTGAACACCTTCGCACCCTCCGTGGTGATGACGATATCGCCTCTGCGCAGCGTGGCATCGTGCATCAGCGCGCCATCCGGATCCCGCGCGTACGACCACACGGCGGATTGCGCGGCGGCGGGCTTCGGCTTCTCCACCACGGAACGAACCTTCTCGGCCTTGGGAAGGGCTGCGTAGCGCACCTTGGGTCGGACCCGCGCATGCACCTCCTCTAGCCGACGACGGCGAGCCGAGGGCCACCACGCATGCCGGCGGTCGCTGTCATAGGTTCGGTATGCGCGACCACCGACAGGTGATTGCACGGCCGGTGCAGGGGCCGGTTGGCTGAGCGGCGCGGGGTGGGGTGAGAACAGCTGCTGCAGCAGGCCACCCAGGCCACCCTCATCGGCAGCCTGCACGTGAGCGACGGACCCGAGGATCAGTCCGCCGGCCGCAAGGCTCAACAGCGCCCAGCGGCTAAAGCGGTCTTGCAGCAGTGGCATTGGTTCCCCCGGGCAGCCCTGGTGACAAGAGCGAGCTGCTGCAGCGAAAACGGAGGCCGGTCCGCGCGGTTCCGGCCGTGATCACCGCCCGCGCATTGCACTCGCGTCACCTGGTGGCGCGGGTATCGTTACAGGCGAGCGATGGAAACCCTTCCGAGACCTGAGACGCCGATGGCGTGCGCTGAGGCTTTGGACAGGTCGATCACGCGCCGGCCGACGTAAGGGCCGCGGTCGTTGATGCGCACCACCACGGAGCGGCCGTTGCTCTTGTTAGTCACTCGCACCTGCGTCCCCAGCGGCAAGGTACGATGCGCGGCCGTCAGTGCATTCATGTCGAAGCGCTCGCCGTTGGCCGTCTTGCGCCCGTGAAAGCCAGGGCCGTACCAGGACGCGACGCCCGCCTGCTGACTGGATGCTGCTTTAACCTCAGTACCGGCGGTGAAAATGCAAGCGGCTGCGATTGCGGTCAGAAAATACGGTCGGGCTTTGAATATCACCTTGCATTCCCGCTGTTGTTGAAAGCGGGCCTGCTAAAGAAGATCAATTATGGCCAGACTGCGTTACGCCGGTGCATAGCTGGTATGCCCCGGTGCATGCCATATATGTGGCGCACCGATTTGCGGAGTTCACTGCTAGCCTTTCGCCCCATTAATTAGATCACGCGTGTACTCGCTAGACCCGATGCAACGGACTCGTGAGCGGCACGTCGGCATACTTCAGTCTGGCCTCAGTGTGATGCGGCCCTTCAAGCACTTTCGGACTGCTCCAACAGAGCGGTGACCCGATCGATCTCGCGCTTGAGCGCCTGGATGGGCTCCTCACTTCCGCCGAGTGCGCAGACAATCCGCTCCCGGACAGCACCCGCCTTCCGGCGCAGAGCGCGTCCGGCGTCGGTCAGTTCCACCCGCAGCAGCCGCTCGTCGGCCGGATCGCGCCCACGGCGCAGCAGACCATCGCGCTCCAAGCGCTTGAGCAGCGGCGTCACCGTCCCGGAGTCGAGGTGTAGCCGCGTGGCGATCTGCTTCACGCTCTGCCCGTCCTCCTCCCACAACGCCAGCATGGCGAGGTACTGCGGATAGGTGAGGCCCAGCGGCTCAAGCAGTGGCTTGTAAGCGGCCGTGAACGCGTGGGCTGCGGCATAAACCGAGAAGCACAGCTGCCGATCCAGCGGCAGGACATCCGGGCCAGGTACGGCCTCATCAGGTTGCTCAGCTGGGGTCTGGGTCCGAGGCGTTGGGGCGGGCTTTGTCATGGAGCCGTTATAACACGGTGAGAACCCCAAGCGGTAGCTGGTTCATGATCGGTCATCTAATGATTTGACATCCAACGATTGGCCTTCTAATGACTGGATAACAAACGCAGGGGGAACGAATCATGGCACGCACCGCTTCACCGCTCACGCTCGCTTCCGCCGCTGGCACCGGCGTCGGCCTGACCATCTTCGGGGTTCTGGCCTTCGGTGGTGCGGGTCATGCTGAGACGCTGGCCAACAAGCCGCTCCCGGCCATGGTCGCTCTGCAGGACCGCGCTCCTGCCCTGCCGGCTGTCAGTCAACGTGATGCGCAGTGGACGCTCGCGCAGGACCGCTCCGGGCGCGTGGTGCGGGTGGTCTACCCGGGTCCGTACGCCCAGCGCTGAAATGGCGGTGATGATCACAGCCGCAGTGCTCCTCCTCATGCCGGTTCTCCTGACCGCCCTGACCTTTGCGGTTGGCGAGCGCCTGGAGCCGTTCCCGAACAGGGACGACCTCTGGCAGCTGCCCCGCCGGTCGTCCGTGCTCTAAGCATCAGCTTAAGGACACGCGGGCCAGCACTTCCTCGCTCAAGAGGAGCAGCCCGTCACGGTAAACAATATCGCTGTGTCTGAACCCCACAGACGCTCTCGATCTGACAATGATCAAGCTTGTGGCAGGGTGAGACCGTGACATCTAAGTTAGACATCAGACCTGTTGCGGTCCTCGTGGTTGAGGATGACGTGCTGGTTCGTATGATTGCTGCTGACATTCTCTCGGACGCCGGCTTTCGTACCCTTGAGGCACGTGATGCTCGGGAGGCTATGACGCTCCTAGAAGCACGTGGTGACGTACGGGTGCTATTCACTGACTGGAACATGCCGGGCGACATAGACGGGCTCGGCCTCGCTCGTCTTGTCCGTCATCGTTGGCCAACTGTCGGTATCATCCTGACCTCCGGTAAGATGCGGCCTGCCCCCGGTGATCTGCCGGCTGGCGCACGGTTCCTCTCGAAGCCATACCGCCCTTCGGCCCTGATCGAGGAAGTTGAGAACCTGCTTCACGAGCACGGCGACGGGGCTCATTCGGGCGCTCCGGTGGTGCCGACCGGCGCGGTTATGCAAACGCCAGTGGGCGGAGCACTGGGCGGAGATATCGCCGCTGCCCCGTCCGAGGCGGACAAGAGCTGAGGAGCCTGCGCTCGGCTGTTGTGCCCGCCGCCTCTCACCTTTCCGCCTAACATTGACGTCAGGACGATGCCGGTCTTCACATCCGCAGCACTCGACGGCGACCGGCACGAGCTCGTGCTGCTGCGCGCCGTCCTGCACGGTTCGGCCCAGGTCAGGCCGGCCCAGGCCATAGCAGCCCCGAGTTGGGACCGCGCCGCGGATCCGAAGCCGAGCCGGCCTGCACGGCGCAGAAGCGCCTCACAGCCCGGCAATCGTCAGACCGCTGCATATCCGGCGTGTCTGGCCGGACCGGCGGTGTTGCCCACCAACAGGATAGCTCAAGATGCCGCGCTATTTCTTCGATATCCGTGACGACGTGTCGTCCGTGAGCGACACCGAGGGCGAGGTGTGCGCCAACCCGGATGAGGCTGGCCGGCGCGCGGCGCAGATCCTATCGGAGATCGCACTACATGATCCTAACCAGAACGGCTGCAGCCAGCTGCTGGCGCTGGTGCGGGACGAGGCCGCGCGTGTGGTGTTCACCGCGTCTCTCAGCATCGTCGGCAAGCGGCTCGATAGACCAGTCCTGATACCAGGCTGCCATGTTGGTGCGGGCAGAGCCCCCAAACCCGACCGCCTACCAGCCTAGATTGCCATCTAGCGTTGCTAGGGCGCACTCTTTCTCTGCCGCTGCGCGTTCATGCGTAGGGACCGCCGAACAGATCGCCGAGCGCCTTCCGCCGGAACAGCGTGCGCCAGCGCCGCCTCTGATGCTCCGGCCGGTCGTGGATCATGTGGCACCGTTGGCAGAAAGCCGCGAGGTTGGCGTCCGCGTTGTTCGAGGTGTCGTGGTCCCGATGGGCAGCGGCTAGGACAACCCAGGTTCGACGGACGCGGCCGAGGATGTCGGCCCTCGATCCCATGCGGATCCGCCTGCCCCACCCGTCGCGCCACCGGCCGGCTTCAGCGTCCCACCAGCGGCCATCGCCGAGGTGGTAGACCATACTCCCATGCGGCCACCCGCAGCCCTCGCAGCAGCCTTTCGCCCGGCCGAACCGGATCACGGCCGAGAGCTGCGGCCAGTCGATGGGGTAGAAGAAGCGGTGCTCGGGCCGGATCGGCATGGAGGCGCACTGTGTCACCAGGCGTGAAGAAAGCGTAGCGGTCGGATAGCTCGTTCGCCGACGGGTTCAAGCAAAAGCCGTCAGGCGCACGGCAATGGTTTGCTAACCGGCCCGTCGCACCGTCGAGGTATGTCGAAGCGAACAGTCCGAACCCTGAGAGGCGCCCTCTGGATCGCTGCCCTCGCTCTATGTTGCTACTTGGCCGCGATGCTGGTGGAAGCCAATCGTCCTGCCAAGCGAGCGATAGCTCACCTTCCCTCAGCAGATCCTACGACAACAGGTGCCATCGATCACGCCCCGATGCGGTGGCGTGGCGCCGCCCCATGGTGCCGCTAGTCGCAGGAAAATTACAGGCTCAATACCAAGCTCTGAGGGGACAGAGCCATCACCGACACCATGAACGGGCAGTCCATCGCCAGTAGGTCCGCTTCACACGATGCGGGCGCTAAGGCTTCTGCGCAACGACCATGCGCACCTGACATCACGCGGCGGACAGCCAGGCCGAGTGTTTCCTCGTATGTAGCTCCATCGGCCTCGCCCGCAGGCATGTCAGCACAGAGCTTGGCGAATTCGGCGCGAAGATCGAGGTCAGACATAGGCTCACCCCTCTGCGAATGTGAGCACCAGGGGACCGCGGTGCGGTTAACAGAAGGTTAAGTGGCGCCCGGGTGCATGGACACATGGAACTGTCCGACCTTGAGTTCTGGGCCTTCCTCGCGTTGGCAATCCCATGCCTATTCTTGCCGGTCATCATCGTCTGGTGGAAGGGCCGACCCATAGTCCCAATCGCCCTGCTCAACCTAGTGTTCTGGCTTGGCGCGCTGATCCTTGCACTCAGGCTGAGGCGGCGGGTTGCCATGGACGAGGCGGAGCGGATCATGATTGGGAAGGCGTCGCTAGTTCCAGCCAAGAGAGGCTGACCCCGTGCCGAAGCGTCGCCCCGAGGACCCTGACGCCGTACCCGCGCCCCGGATGGAGGTCGTGCCACGTCGCGGGCTCAGCCGATCCGAGGTCGCCCGCTACGTCGGGGTCAGCATGCCGACGTTCGACCTGCTCGTGAGCAATGGGCAGATGCCGAAGCCGTACCGGATCGGCCGCCGGCTCATCTGGGATCTGCGCAAGCTGGATACCGCCTTCGACGCCCTGAGTGGCCCCGACGAGGGCACTGGATGGGAGGATTGGGACGATGTGAGCCCGTCATCCTGTAGGGAGCGTCGTGAACTGTTGTCGCTCGATGCCCGCACCGCTACACGCCCCAGCTTGGATTGAGGGCATGGGTCCGGATGAGCGATGTCGTGGCCGCTCTCCTGGTGGCTCTGGCGGCCGAGAACGCCGAGCTGCGCGAGCAATTGGCCTCGGCTCAGGACATGCTCGTCGAGACAGCCATCGACGCCGGCAACATGCACGCCCTGGTCGAGGCCATGAGGACCGAGCGTGACGCGTGGCGGGAAGAGGCCGAGCGGCTGCGGGCGCATGCGATGCGCAGGGCCTAACACCTCGACAGCCGTCTCGGCGCTCGCCATCATGAGCGTATGCCCGCCGGTCCGGGCCTCGGAATGTCGATAGGGCGATCGCAACCGCGACGTGGCGCTCGGACCCGTGAAGACCAACCCGATCGTTCGTCGGGCTCAGATCACTCTGCAGCGTGGGCGAACTTGGCGCGATTGCGCAGCATCAGATCTACGCCTGCGGTGCCAACGCGCTCGACCAGTGCGTCCAAAATCGCCTCAGGGTTATCCGGCAACACGACAGTTGCCTGAGACGTCTCGGGAGCAGGGCTTGCCACCCGCCGCGGCTCGCGGCCCATGGTGGTCTGAGAAGCGGCAACCTCCCTACTCTCAGCCTGCACACACTCCGGCTGGGCATGTCTGATCAAATGCGCGGGCTGGGCTTTCCGTTTGACCCAACGGCTCGACGGAGCAAGAGCCGCGCGCAGAGCGAAGAAGGCAGCAATAGCTGAGCCGTTGATGAACAAGCCCCACCCATAGCTCTCGACAGATTGACCGCCGATGGGATGCCCAACATGGCCGAGGCCAATTGCGGCACCAAGCACTGCAACCGCGGCGAAAACTATAGCGAATATGAACATGATTGGGCAGGAAGTCTCGGCGGAGGCACCGTTTAGCCCGACCTAAATGGCGCCCCGGCGTTTTCAGTTCCGAAGCGGAACGCCGCAGAACGTCACCGCGATGCCAGGGTTGTTCCTGCCCGTTGCGATCATGTGGTGGAAGGGCCGCGCCCTTGTGCGGGTTGCGCTGCTCAGCCTCGTGTTTTGGCCCGGAGTGCTGATCCTGGCACTGCGGCTAAGGCGGCGGCGAGACCTGTAAGCTCAGCCGAGCAGCCAGATCAGCGTCATAGCTCCGGTCATGAACAAGGCGGACGACCCAAGCACCGCGCCACCCTCGCGGTTCTGAAGGAAAAAAGCGCGGGCTGTGGCGAGCATCGCGAGGACCAGAAACGGCGTTCGGTCCGATCAGTGTGGCAGCTGAACTGTGCCGGTTCGAGGGCTGACAACGGCCATGAGAACAAGAAATCGAGCCTGTCGCGGGGCCGTCACACTCCGCCAAACCGCTTGGGGCGGCGCTATCCGTCGCGGGCGTTCGGGTCGCTCACAGCGCCTGCCACAGCCGCGCTGAGCGCTGCACTAATCACGAGCAAGAGACCGGTTGAGAGCATGGAACAGGCTCCGTTGAACCAATTCAATGAGCGCCGGAAAGGGTTAATGGCGCATTAACTGTTTGGAAATTGGGGCGAAAAAGTGCCGCCTATGCAATATACGCATATGCTTAAGCTTGGAGTTCGGCGAGATGACCGTCACTTCGACCGTGGACAGGATGAGCGTGCGTTGATGCGCCTTGAGGCGTTCGAGGAGGGTGTTGAACTTGTCGGGTATCGGGCGGCTTTAGCCGCAAGGGGATTGGCTCGACAATCTAAGCGCGGCGGCACCGTCCCGGGCGAGATCATGGCACCATGCGGTCGGACGGTATGCCGAACGGGGTCTTGTGATGACCGAGGCTGAGATCCAAGACACGCTCAGCGCCGTAGAGCGGGCGTTGAAGCATGCCACGGACGCGGAACGCTGCACCAAGCACGATCTGAAAGAGCACAGGAGCCTATCCGCACATCAAGCATGGCAGTCTGCGTGGAAGGCCGTGCGCGAGCTGGACGAGCTACAAGCCAAGCTCAGGCGACACCTTGCGGTAGATGGTTGCGGTCGCCCGTAGCGATCTGCGGCTCACTCTAACGGGGCCATGGTGTGGAAGAGCGCCCGAGCGGTTCCGTCAACCTGCCCATGCAGCTACTGCGGTCCTGAATGGTTGCGCGCTGCGATGCCGGGGCCTAGGTGGGCACCGCGGGACAGCGATAGCGTCGCCGTCCCGCAGCCCTCTTGAGGGCGTTTCCTCCCTAGACTTCGGGCCGCTCCTTGAGGGCGGCCTTTTCTTTGTCTGGGGACCCGGTTCGTAGCCGGACCCAGCCTCAGGGGCAAGCAGGATCATGCTGCGTCCACTGTCGTGTGGCGATTTAGTACACAGCGAGGGTCGATAGTGGCTGCTCGACACTGCACCGCCTGCGGATTGTGAGACACCGATCTGAAGCCTACGCGGCGATGGCCGCGGGGAAAAGCTGCGCGGCGCGGATTTCGGCCGGTGGCCGGAACCCGTGTCGCTCGATCAGCCACGTCTCATTGTAGAGATCCCGGAACGCCAGCAGGGCGTGGCGCAGATCCTCGACCGTATCGAAGTGCTCGACCCACAACAGGTTCTCCTTGAGGGTGCGGATGAAGCGCTCGGCGCAGCCATTCCCCTCCGGGGCGCGCACGAAGGCGGGCGAGCTCGCGATGCCCAGGAACGCGAGCTCCGCCTGGAAGGCGTCCGCCATGTACTGGCTTCCGTGATCGTGCCGGACGCTCAGGCCGGAGGCGATCTCGGCCGCGAAGCCGCCGAAGCGCTGCCGCACCCCTTGGCGGATCGGCTCCAGCGCCTCGAAGCGCGTGGCCCGGCGCGTCGCATGGATGCGCCTCAAAGAAGGAGCGCCCATGCCGCTAGGTCGGCACGGGCGCCATGGCAGAATAGACAGGCGTAGCTGCTAAAATTCGGTTTCTGGCTTCATCGTCAACGAGATACGGCCGGCGAACAAAGGTACTCCACGCGAGCGCGAACCTATCCCTGCGATAGTCAACACTCGATGCGATAGGATATGCGGATCATTACAAGTGAGCGGTAACTCAGCTGGCGATCCGCTGACCTTCACGTCGGGTTACCTCGAACTCTTGAAGATCAAGGGCCAGGCGGATGACTTGGTCGGACTTTAGGCGAGCAGGCTCCAATGTTGCCCCAAATCCGTGCTGCAGGTAGATCTCCATCACCTCCGGCGTACGCATCGCGCCACCCATGGTCCAATTCGGAAACAGGCGAGCCGGCACATCGCGGACGTTGATAATGGATGTACCCGAATGGCGGGTGTCGCGGCCGATGCGCTTATAAGTTTCCGTCACTTTCGCGCGCTCGCCCTCGAGGACCTGCACAAACCAAGTCTTGTCAAATATCAGGAAGCCGGTAATCCCGTCACGGGCGTTGTTACGCTGAGACGCAGAGAGAATCTCACGCATATTGGTCAGCATCGCGCGGTCGCCACCCGGAACGGTGTTGCGGCTGTAATAGACGAGCTGATGGATCATGAGCGTCCGCCCTGTGATTTTTGGATAGCTGTTTTTGATCATTGCTCAGGCTCCTCCGCGTGGGCGGAAAGGCCTTGGCTTCTGGCCGGGCGATCCTAGGGTCCTTCTCCTAAGGGCGTCTTAATTCGCCCGAGGAGGCCATAAGGTTTCGACCTATCGAGGGAAAGATCGGTTAAGAATTTCTGATTTATGCTTCTTGTAAGAGGCAAGGGGCGAGCGTGACGATTACCGAGCTTATCAGACTGTTTGCCGAGTCGCTTGATGTGGCCGTTGTCGTGACCGACTCCAACTTGGATCGTCCGGGTCCAACGATCCTGTATGCCAATCCTGCGCTCACTCGGATGAGTGGGTATGCGGCCGCCGAGATCCTGGGAGGTTCCCCACGTCTCCTGCAGGGTGTCGGGACGAACCCGGAAGCTACGCGATCCATCGCCCGCAGCTTGCGTGCGGAGGGGCGCTTTCACGGCGTCCTGCAGAACTACCGAAAGTCGGGCCAGGCGTATCTTTGCGAGATCGATGTGCGCCCGATCCACGGTCCGAACGGTGCCCTACAGGCGTTCGTGGCATTCGAGGCGAGGTCGTGCGTCGTCGCGGCCGGCTCACACGGAACGGAGCGGGCCGCTATCGGGCCATCTTAGTCTGCGATCAGTCTTCAAATGGAATCCATCCACCTCTGTTCGGATCGGCCCCCGTAGCAAGCGGATCAATCCATGCATCGTACTCTGAAGTGCGAGCAGCTTTATCATCGTTGAATAAGATTTAATTCCTACAAACCGACCGGCTGCCTGAATTGACCGGCTGGCTTTGGACCAGATGCCGAGTGTTTGACACCCAAAGATTTAGGGCGTCTGCACCTTTTGATGCACGGGCGTGCCCTGTGACCCTGGTGGACCGTAAGCGGTGGGCCAGCCGATTGACCGAGCCCACAAGGTAATTTGCCAGGATGCCGCACGCTGGAACCCACGACTTCGTGCTCGTTGCACTCTCCATCCTGATCGCGGCTGCCGCTTCCTACACCGCGCTCGACCTCGCCGCGCGCATGCGCGCCACCTCCGGCTGGCCCTGCCGCGCGTGGCTCGCCGCCGCCGCTCTCGCCATGGGCGGAGGCATCTGGGCGATGCACTTCGTCGCCATGCTGGCCTTCAGTCTCCCCGGCGTGGAGGTTGGCTACGACCTCCGCCTGACCCTGCTCTCTCTCATGCTGCCTATCGCGGTCACCGGGCTGGGCTTTTTCGTCGTCAACCGGCCCGGCGCAGGTCCTATCGCCCTCTGCTTGAGCGGCGTCGTCATGGGGCTCGGCATCGCGGGCATGCACTACACCGGCATGGCGGCGATGCGCATGCCTGCCGACCTACGCTACGACCACCTCTGGGTCGCCATCTCGATTCTCATCGCCATCGGCGCGGCCGTCGCCGCGCTCTGGCTCGCCTTCCAGCAGACCAGCGTCAGGTTTCGGCTCCTGGCCGCCGCGATCATGGGCTTCGCCGTCTCCGGCATGCACTATGCCGCGATGCAAGGCTCCGTGTTCAGCGCTCATGCTCCCGTTGACCACGCCCACGGCACCGCAAGCGTTAACCAGACCTATCTCGCGCTCTGGGTCACCGGCACGACCTTCCTGATCCTCGTACTGGCGCTTGCCGCAGCCATGTTCGACCGGCACCTCTCGCAAGCATCCGAGCACGAGGCCGCGGCCCTCCGCGCGAGTGAGGAGCGCTTCCGGCTGCTTCTCCAGGGTGTGACCGACTACGCCATCTTCATGCTCGACACCGAGGGCCGGATCGCCAACTGGAACGCGGGTGCTGAGCGCATCAAGGGCTACACGGCCGAGGAGGTTGTCGGCAGCCATTTTTCTCGCTTCTACACGCCGGAGGAGCTTCAGGTTGGCGTTCCAGCAACCGCGCTTGAGACCGCAGCCCGCCAGGGACGCTTCGAGGCGGAGGGCTGGCGGCTGCGCAAGGACGGCAGCCGCTTCTGGGCCAACGTGGTGATCGACGCGATCCGCGACGAGCAGGGTCAACTTGTGGGCTTCGCAAAAGTCACGCGCGACATCACCGAGCGCAAGCAGGCCCAGGAGGCCCTGGAACAAGCCCGCGAGGCGCTCGTCCAAGCCCAGAAGATGGAGGCCGTGGGCCACCTCACAGGGGGCGTCGCGCACGACTTCAACAACCTGCTCATGGCGATTCTCGGCAGCCTCGAATTGCTGAAAAAGCGGCTGCCGGACGACCCGAAGCTCACGCGCCTGCTCGACAACGCGGTGCAGGGCGCGCAGCGCGGTGCGGTCCTGACGCAGCGCATGCTGGCCTTCGCGCGGCGACAGGAGCTTAAGCCCGAGATCGTGGACCTATCCGATCTGGTTCGGGGCATGACCGACCTGCTCCAGCGCTCGATTGGTCCGCTTGTGCGCATCGAGGCCCGCTTCCCGCTCGGCCTACCGCGCGTGATGGTGGACGCGCATCAGTGTGAGCTGGCGCTCCTCAATCTCACCGTGAACGCGCGCGATGCGATGCCGGAGGGCGGCACGATCACGATTGCGGGCCGCGAGGCGACCGAGGAGGACTCTGTCGGTCTGTCGGACGGCCGTTACGTCTGCCTTTCGGTGTCGGACACTGGCACCGGCATGGACGCGGAGACCCTGGCTCGCGCGCAAGAGCCGTTCTTCACCACCAAGGGGGCGGGCAAGGGAACGGGGCTTGGCCTTCCGATGGTGCAGGGTCTAGCTGCGCAGTCGCATGGGCGTTTCTTGCTCAGGAGCCGCCCGGGCGCGGGTACAACGGCGGAGATGTGGCTCCCGATGGCCGAAGCCTCGGCCACAGCAGAAGGGGCTCCAAGCGTCGTACTTCCACCACGTGCGCCGACGCGAGCCCTGACCGTGCTGGCAATCGATGATGACCTACTGGTGCTGGAGAACACGGCGGCGATGCTGGAGGACTTGGGTCATCGCGTGATCAAGGCTCATTCAGGCCAGGAGGCGTTGGACCTTCTGCGTCGGACGCCGGAGTTGGATGTCGTCATCACAGACCAAGCCATGCCGGGCATGACCGGCACGCAAGTGGCGGAGCGAATCGGGGTCGAGCGTCCCGGGTTGCCGGTCATCCTGGCATCTGGTTACGGCGAGGTGTCGGCGGAGACGCATCGAATCCTGCCCCGGCTCAGCAAGCCCTTTGATCAGGACACACTCGCTCAGGCTGTAACCGACGCACTTCCCGCGATTGAGGATGCCGGAAAGGTGGTTGCGCTCCGCTCACGCTAGAGCCGTGTCCGGCTGGGTTGTGGAGTGCAACCTGTTTGACCGGACAGGCAGCGGGTTGGGTTTAGGCACTCCGGCTGAGGAACTCTCGGGGCGAGAGCATGCGCAGGCCGGAGTGCGGGTGGATGGTGTTGTAGTCCTCTAACCAAGCCGGCAGAAGTCGCATCGCTGTCTCGGCGTCGGCCAAGATGGCGAGGCGGGCGTAGTCCCACTTGAGCGTTTTCACGAACGCCTCCGCGATGCCGTTGCTCTGCGGCGAGCGCACCGGGGTGAACAGCAGCCGTAGGCCGAGCGCGGCGGCCGTCTGCTCTGTCTCCTTGGTGATGTAGGCAGAGCCGTTGTCGGCCAGCCACTCAACTGGGTGCGGGGTCTTCGTCGCGCCGAACCGGCGCTCGCAGCAGGCGATCATCAGGTTGTAGACCATCTCGGCTGAGACGCCCGTCGTGGTCGCCGACCACGCCATGATTTCACGGTCGCATGCGTCGATGGCAAACAGCACGCGGACGACCGCACCTGACCTGACCGGTATTTTGGACCGAGCTGATTGAGAGGATCAGCCAGGACCAGAGGAGTCGGACATGCGGCGGGGTCAGAAGACGAGCGCGGAGCAGTTGGTGCTGAAGCTGCGCTAGATCGAGGTGCAGACGGCCCAGGGCAAGTGTTTGGCCCTGGCGTGCAAGGAGGCGGAGATCTCCGAGCAGAGCTATTACCGCTGGCGCAAGGAGTACGGCGGCCTCCAGGTCGATCAGGCCAGGAAGATGAAGGACCTGGAGCGCGAGAACGCGCGGCTGCGCCGGCTCGTGGCGGACCTGTCCTTGGAGAAGCAGGTGTTGGCGGACGTCGCCTCGGGAAACTTATAGCCACCGAGAGACGCCGGCAGGCAGTGGACGGCATCCAGGAGAAGTACGGTCTCTCGGAACGTCACGCCTGCCGCATCGTCGGTCAGCACCGCGGCACGCAGCGCTACGTGCCGACAGTGCTGGCCGACGAGGATGCACTGACCCAGGCCATCATCGCCCTGGCGTCCGAGTACGGGCGCTATGGCTATCGCCGCGTCACGGCTCTGCTGCAGGCAGCGGGCTGGCAGGTGGGCAAGGATCGGGTTCAGCGCATCTGGCGTCGCGAGGGGCTCAAGGTCCCACAAAGGCATCGACCACGCAGCCGCCTGTGGCTGAACGACGGCTCGTGCGTGCGGCTGCGGCCGCTCCGCCGCAATCACGTCTGAAGCTTCGACTTCGTTCAGGGCCAGACGCACGACGGGCGGAGCTTGCGCATCCTGACGCTGATCGACGAGCCCACCCGGGCCTGCCTCGCGCTGAAGGTGGCGCGGCGCATCAACAGCATCGGCGTGATCGAGGCGCTGGCCGACGCCCTGTGCCTGCACGGCCTCCCGGAGCACATCCGCTGCGACAATGGCCCGGAGATGATCTCAAAGGCACTGCGCAAATGGGTCGCCAAGACGGAGCCGTAGATCCAGTACATCGCGCCGGGCTCGACGTGGGAGAGCGGCTACTGTGAGCGCTTCAACGGCAAGCTGCGCGACGAGTGCCTACGCCAAGAGATCTTCTACTCGCTGAAGGAGGCGCAAATCGTGATCAGTCTATGGCAATCCACCTACAACCGCGTCCGACCGCATTCGTCGCTTGGCTATCGGCCACCCGCGCCTGTCAGCTTCACAGATCTGGCCTTCCGGCTACCCATGGCCGCTACCATGCAGTAGCCTCTCACTCGGCTCGGTCCAAAATACCGGTCAGGTCACAGCGTGTCGCCTTTTACCTGTCCATCGCGAGCCACGCGCTCGATCTCGCGTTGGGAGGTGACGCCAACCTCTTTTAGGAATTTGCGTAGCTCGATGTTGAAGCGGTCCTCGTCCATGGCTTTCCTCCGCGTAGGGTGTGGTTGCCGTCAACGCCTCGGGTTGGCAATAGGCACCGGTTCTCTGACTTCTCTCCGAAGTTGGCACGACGCGGTTTAAGCCCAAGAGCTATGCTGCGGCAGCGTCCGCTTCCGAGATGCTGCCAGGTTCCTCTGAAGGGCAGTAATGGGTGCAAAACAGGATGTCGGCTTTCGCATCACCGGCGCCGCGTCGGCCTTCCTTGCGGCCGATCCGGCTCCTCATGCACTGGGACCGGCGTGCGGGCACCGACGTGGTGTGTGACGCGCCCATTTTGGATGGTGGTCAGGACGGGCTTGATGACGGGTGTGTCGGGTTCGATCGATACGACCGTGCTTTCAAGCCCGCTCTCGCGCGGGTTCCTGGGCGCGATGCTGTCGCGACTTCTCCGTTCGAGTGGTCTGGCGCGATTCAGCCAGTCCGTGAGGTGGTGCAGGGCATAGCTCGTCGCATCGACCTGATCGTCGTGGCGGCCATTCGGGAAGGCCAGGAGCTCCTTCTCATAGACGGCGAGCCAGGATGCCTCTTCAGGGAGGAAGATGCGCCCCTCCGCAAAGCGATCCGATTGCGCCTCGCAACGCGTGATCTTGTCGAACTTCGGCGGCAGCAAGAGTGGCCTCAGTCTGGTCGTGCGACAGATATCCTGCTTCAAGGCGATCCCGAGCCCGGTCTTCTCGATCAGCGTGGCGTCGGCCTTCCAGTCCGCGTGCAGCTTGAGCACAGCTTCCTTCAATTGATGGAACTCGAGACGCTTACGGACCACATCGAGTAGATAGAATTTTTGATCATGCACGCCCCAGACGAGGCCGGCCGACCAGTCGCTGAGTGTCTCCCTGGGTCGAAGCCGTGTCCCAGGAGACGACGATGCGTTTGAAGCTCCTTGGTTGGTCGCGATAGTACTGCAGCCATTCCTTTTTGATCAGGTTGCCGCCGGCCGGCGTCGGTGCCTGCTGATACTGGGCCTCGAAGGTCCGCGAGCCGAGTTCACGCTTGAGGCTTTCGAGGATCTCGCGGGGCTCACGGTCGGGTTGAAGGGCGTCGTCGCAGATGCGCCGATGCACATGTCCGGGACGGTCGCTGAGCTGGAACACGCCGTCCTCTATGGCGATGGCCGGGAGGTGAACAACTTCCCAGTCCTCGCGAGACCGCTCGAGTAGATGGCCGCAGAGGTCGTCCTCGTGCAGGCGCTGCATCACGAGGACGATAGCACCGCGCTGCTTGTCGTTCAGCCGCGAGACCAGCGTCCCCTCGTAATACTCGATGGCTCGGCGACGGTCGGCTTCCGAGGTGGCGCTCGCGGCCTTCATCGGATCGTCGAGGATAATGACGTCTGCACCGCGCCCGGTGAGCGCACCCCCGAGCCCGAAAGCCAGACGTCCACCCTTTTGCGAGGTCACGAGCTCGGTATCGCGCTGGCGGCGCGCGACCAGCTCGCAGCGTGGAAACAGCTCGCGGTACCAGTCGCTCTCCATGATGTGACGGGTGTCGATCGAATGCTTGCGCGCGAGATCGGCGGCGTACGAGGCGCACAGGATGCGCTTGGTCGGATCGTGACCCAGGAGCCAGGCGGTGAAGGCGACCGAGACCGTGATCGACTTCATCGAGCGTGGCGGCACGTTGATAATCAGGCGGCGGACCTCGCCCCGAGCCACCCGTCCAAGTTGCCAGGCGAGATGCTCGAGGTGCCAGCTGTGACAGTACGGCGTTCCGGGATCGAGGGACTGAAAGGTCTTCTGGGCGAAGGCGGCGAGGTTCTGACGCAACAATGCCCGCAGGCGACGGCGAGGATCACTCACGATCGCCTCTCTCGTCGTCGCAGGGGACATCCGTGCCGGGCTCGGCGCTGTCACATATGTCGAGGTCATGCGTGCGCAGAATCGCGAGGTCCTCGGCGGTCGTTTCCTCGTCCCTGTGCGCTTCACGGACATCGCCGACCATACGAAAGACGACATCGAGGCAATCCTTGATCGCCTTGCGATCGC
Organism: Methylobacterium phyllosphaerae; assembly: GCA_050632685.1. GTDB lineage: Bacteria > Pseudomonadota > Alphaproteobacteria > Rhizobiales > Beijerinckiaceae > Methylobacterium > Methylobacterium phyllosphaerae_A. The sequence continues at coordinate 848,987 of JBOEFT010000001.1, read as the reverse complement.
CCTTGAACGCGAGCTCGGCCTGTTTCTTCAGGAGGGCTTCAAGGCAGGGGATATGCCGCTCGCGTCCGCCCTCGCCGATCTTCATCGTCTCGTCGAGCCACAGCGTCGCCACCATCGCTCGGAGGGTGGCGCGGTTGAGGCTCCCCTTCGGCCGTCCCGCCGGATTGCCGCTCTGGCCCTTGGCAAATTGAGACCGCTTGGGAGGGCGGCCGTAGCCGACGCGCTCGTCCTCGTCGGTGATATCGGATTGCGGGCCGATATGTGCGGGATCCACGGGCCGGATGTCGTCGTCATCGTGGTGCGGCATGGCAACCTCCAGCGACGCGTCACGGCTTTCCATTGAGAAAGGACGTGACTGCGCCGGAATGCCGCTCCGCTGGAGAACGATGACGATGGATCCGCCAGGATGGCGGCTCGTCTTCCCGGGTACGTCTCAAATACAAAATCGCAATGGATTACTGCGATAAGGCAAACATTGCCGCTGGATCACATCTTGTCAATCATAGAGATGACGGATCAGAAAATAATCACCTATTCAGAGACTTGATATTTGAAATTGCGATCGACAAGAAACGAATGTGCTATGGCCCGGAGCGATCTACTCTGGGCCATAGCGTGCAAACGGCGACGGTCGAATCGGGCGCGGCGCGCGTCGAGCAGCTACGAGCTGGGTCGGTTCAGCTGTTCCCGCACCCGCAGTCTGGTCGCCGCGGCCGCGAGCGGTGGCGTCGGCTCAGGCGATTGATCGACCGTGGCACTCGACTGCTGCTGCGTGAGGCGGTGCTCAGTCAGCTGGGCGAGCGTCAAACCGGTCTCGATGTGCCGGGCGATCTGGCCGGTGATCGCCTCGAAACGCCGGATCGCGATCTGGGCGTAGCGTGGCTCATACTCCACCGCCCGCACACGGCGACCGACCCGCTCGCCGGCGAGGATCGTGGTGCCCGAGCCCACAAAGGTGTCGAGGACCACAGCGTCGCGTCGGCTGACGTCCTTCAGCGCGTCGATCACCAACTGGATCGGCTTGACCGTCGGATGGTCGTTGAGGTCATCCATGCGCCCGGCACAGAAGGAGTTGGCGCCGGCATAGGTCCATACATTCGAGCGGTTGCGCCCGAACCGGCCCATCTGGACGTTGTCGCGATGTGGCGCTTCTCCGACCCGGAATACGCCGATCAATTCGTGCTGGTTGCGATACAGACCGCCTTGGCCCGCGTTGGTCTTCACCCAGGTGACGAGGTTGAGATAAGTCCCATAAACACTCTCACCGGCCTCGATGAGGTCGCGGCAATGTTTCCAGTCGATACACACGAAGTGCACGGCGCCAGGCACCGAGACCCGGGCGGCGTTGCCGAGAGCCGCCTCCAGGAAAGCGACGAACTCCGCCCGACTCATCTCACCCGAGGCAAAAGCGAACTCGGGATGCCGGCTGCGACCGCGCCCGCCGATCGAGCGGACCGGCACGTTGTACGGCGGGTCGAGAAAGGCGACCTCGGCCTTCTCACCGGACATGAGTTGATCGAGCAGGCCGGCGTCGCGGGCATCGCCGACCGCGAGGCGATGTTCGCCCAGACCGAAGACGTCGCCTTGCCGAAGTACGATCGCACCGGCGGTGAGCGCCGGATCAATGGCATCTTCCGGCTCGAGGCCGCCATCCTCGAAGTCGATCACCAGCGTGTCGATCTCAGCGACCTCGAAGCCGGTGTCGCTGAAGTCGAGACCGGCATCCTCGAACAACAAGGTCAGCCCGGGGATTTGGCCGGCTAGTGTCTTTCGGTCGAGGCGGGCGTCGAGGCCGACGCGATTGTCACTGAGCAGGAAGGCGCGCTTCTGTACCTCCGAGAGGTGGAAAACCTGAACCACCGGCATGCTGGCGTGACCCAGCGCCTTGGCTGCGGCGAGGCGGGCATGCCCCGCGAGGACCATGTAGCGCTCGTCGATGATCGCGGGAGCCAGCTGCCCTGTGACCTCGATCGCGCGGCTCAGCTTACTCAGTTGCCGCGGCGAGTGGACCTGCACGCGGTGTGGGTTCTCGAGGAGGGCGCTCAAAGGAGCAAGCCCGTAGCGACCCTCCAGCCCAGGACCGATGGCCACGCGCGGCGCCTCGTCGAGGGCGATCGTGTTGGCGTTCACAACACTGGATGAGAGGTCCGCTTTCACGGCGGCAGGGCAAAGCTTTTCTCTACGTGGCATCGAAGCCTCCAAGCCCGTTACAAGGTTGGAGACCGACGCACGGAGGGATGGTCGTCAGCGCGCAGTCATCAGTTGGCGAACGACCGACGTAGGTCGTCCGTGCCAAACCGATGCTGCCTAGGGCTGATGCGCCCCGCGCTGCTTCAAGTTCGAGATGTCCGCGGGCAGACGACCACCACCTCGTGGCGATCAGTCCCCGGGACCGCGATAATCGGGAACGGGACCCGGCCGCGGCAGCTATTTGAATGCCGGATCGCCTCAGGAAACGCAACCCGATCCTGTTGCCCGGCGCGGAACAGATAGGTCTTCGCGGATTGCAGTGCCGCCTCCCCTATGCTGGTCTTCTCGACAGGCCCTCAAAAAACTGAGGACGAGGGAGGCGTCTCGACAGTTCCGGATTGCTGGGCGGCTCAGCTGAACCACAAATTTTCCAATTTTGGGGGCATCCAAAGAAATACCTTATTCTGTATTCCAGACTATACGCAATTCGAGCTGGTCGAGCCAGATATCGGGATCCATCGAAATCGATAAAAATCGCTGTATTTTTCCCTGGTGCAGGGATCTGCGTCAGCCGGAGACGGGTTCGAGCCTGACTGCGTGCACCACCAACTTCCTCGCAGAAGCAGGTCTTGCTTTTCTGTCAGGGGGTTAGTGGGCATCTAGGTAGATCTGCGTACCTGGCAGAGCACCCCCTGCGTACCCCAAGAAATCACTGGTTAGGTTTGCCGCGCCCTAGCACCGTGTTGCGGGCCACGTGATGGTCGCCTCACGTTGGGACTGGGGAGAGCCGGATGATCGGCGGCTTCCGCGAGTACGGGGCGAGTGCAGCAGCGCGCCAGCCCCTCATCGCCTTCATGCTGACGGCGCTTGAACGAGCTGGCTGCACCATCCTGTTCAAGTCGGATGCCAGCAAGGCTCCCTTCGTCATCGCGTTCGAGACGAGCGGGGGCGAGCGGATGGGCGTCGTCGCCTCCGCCTTCAGAGCGAAGCGGACGCCGACACTGGCCTGCTGCCGGTTTGGTTGACACCAGTCTAAGCTAGCTTGGCTCGGTTCTCGAACTCGACAGGGCTGAGCCAGATGTAGGTGAAGTCGGCGATCCACTTCCGGTTCGGCCCATCGGCCGCGAACTGCCGCTCCAAGAGGTTGGCGGCCGACGCAGCCCGCACGCCCTCCTTGCGCAGTCGGTCGATCTCGGCGTGCTGGGGTCGCATCTGCCCTGGCCGGGGAAGGCGTGCTGCGGATCGGTCGCAACCTGATGTCCGCGAAACCGGCAGCAGGCCAAATCTATCCTTTCTGGGGCGGTTCCTATCAGGCAGCCTGTGTGATCCAGTCGAGCGTTTCATGATGGCGCTCGACTGGATCATGTCGCACGACTGGCAGGTCTGCGCTCAATCGTTCGGGATGCAGCGGCCCCAGGAGTTGCTGTAGTGGAAGCCGTAGTCACAACCACTGCCCACGTAGACGACGCCGGGGCCGTAGCCGTATCCGCCAAACCGACGGCCGCCGAAGCCCCAGCCGCCGAAGCCCCGGCCGCCGAAGCCTCTGCCGAAGCCCCCGCCGCCACCAGGATGTCCGCCGAGCCCGCCTCCCCCGGGGTGCCCTCCACCGCCGGGATGCCCGCCGAGGCCGCCCCCGCCACCGGGATGTCCACCGCCGAAGCCACCTCCGCCGAAGTGACCGCCTCCACCACCGAAGTGTCCGCCGAAAGCGAACGCGTCGGTCGCCGCCAACATGCCGACCGGAGCCGCGATGGCAGCGGCAACGAGCACGGACTTGAGTGTCTTACTGATCATCACGCTCTCCAATGTATCGCCGAGCGGCGCGTCCGCTTGCGTGATTGAAGACATAGGGATCTACACAAATTCTTCTGTGATCAGCCTCACACATGTAGATAGAAATGAAAAATTGGCAGTAAACTGGCGCTGCTTTGTTTGAGAGCCACCACGACAGTCAAGCCAAATCGCTGCGCGGAAACGATCGGGGCTGTGATGACAAGCTGCCCGCGGCCGCTCTGCCAAAGGCGGCGGTAGAGCTCGCAGCCGAGGTGGTCGTCCAACCGAGGTGAGGGCGCGCGGACGTCGCGGATCAGCGCCACGTTTTCGGCGGCGTGCTGCCAATAGCTGCGGTCCCGATGGACTCTGCCCTGTTCATGAAGTTGGCATACGCGTCCGCCGCCGTCGCAAAGGTCTCCTGCCATGTCGTGTATTCGCCGGCTGGATGGACAACCTCCAAACGCCAGCGATCCTGCGTTCCGGCGTGTCGGTAGATCTCGCTATCAACGACGGTCTCGCCGTCTAGCGTGAACGATCCTGACATCCGCGATGTGCTCGAACTCACGATCCTCAAAGTCCATGCCTATCCTCCAAGAGGCGAGGCTTTCTGCCTTTCACTGCCGCTTCGGATTTCCCCTGCTCTGCCCCCCGTGAGCCCACTTGGCGAACCCCTATTAGACACCAAGACCGAAACCGGGTGTACTCACCGGGTTTTCGGAGGCCGGCGCAGGCTCCGGCAATGCTCGCTGACGCTCGGCCTTGGTGGACGTAGGTATCCGCACGCTTTCCTATTTCGGCTTGCATCGTTCGGGTGATGATCCTTCAGGCGGGAGGGCGATCCGCGGCCCCGGCGCTGCTCGGCAGCATCGGGTGCAAAACGATGCACCACGGATAGACGAACCGGCGTCGCTCGCCCGCCAAGCTGCGCAGGCGCACCCGCGTGCCGGCGTCGTCGGGCCGGATCGAGGCGTAGCGGTACGTTTTCGGCGCCAGGCCGATCAGCCCACAGGCGCGGCGCTGCGAGTAGCCCTTCTCGTGCATCGCCAAGGTCACGGCGGTGCTCCGTGCTCCAGGCGTCAGAGGTTTTTCCCAGCGCCTCGCGCAGAGTGGCCACGTCGAGCATGGCCTCGGCCAGCAGCGTCTTGAGCTTGTGACTCTTCTCGTCGAGGGCCTTGAGGCGGCGCGCGTCCGAGACCTCCAGGCCGCCGTAGCGCGAACGCCACGTGTAGAAGGTCGCCTCGCTAAAGCCGTGGCGGCAGACCTCGGCGACCGGCAGCCCGGCCTGCCGCTCCTTGATGCCGATGATCTGCTCCTCGCTAAACCGGCTCTCCTTCATCGTCGGTCTCCTCGTGGACGGACCCTAGCTACAAAGCGGGGGCATTCCAGGGGTGGGGTCAAAGCGCAACTCCGATGGATCGTGGGGTCTGAATCAGCGGCTCGAGTACTTCAGCGACACCGGTCGCATCCGGATGGCGCCTGGGCCATCGTTCAAACGCGGCATGTCGCTCGGAGGGATGGACAGCGCGAAGATGCTCGATCCGCAGTGTCGAGAGATGCCATCTGAGCCAGTCTACGCGCGTCGGTCGACTCATCGGATACTTCGGTGCGGCTTTCATTTCCGCCTGCACCATTGCGCGCTTCTCGATCCGCATCGTGAAGCGCGAGGCGCGCATCGGAAGAAGGTGGTTGGAAGCGGATGCTTCGGACGTCCATGCGGGGCGTGAGCAGGCGCGGTGCCTGCCATAAAACAGCCGACCTTCGAAACGATCAAAGAATCAAGCGACTACCTCGGTGATGAATTCGAGGAAGCAGATCAGACGCAAAATAAAAATGCCTCTCGGGCCAACTATCAATATTGACACTAAAAATAACAATTGTTTGATTTAGATTGCTTTATAAACTTAAATTTCGTATTATTACGATGAAATTTGCCGCTGAAACCCGATCTGACCAAATATTCCGGAGTCTAGATCCGTCATTCGGCAAGCTTTATTAAAGCTTATTGGCGCCTCGGCCGATTGAGAGGGATTTTGCTATGGCGCAATACGTTCAGATTGCCGTGGGACAAAAGCAGTGCCCCGAGATCGGCCTCCGCAGAAGGGCACGCTTCGAAAGGGCTTTCATCCCGTGGCTTGGGCGGTCAATCAACCCACTCGAACTTCGATTGGAGAATCGTCGCCATTGCTCGCAATTTTCATATTATATCGAAGCAATATCATAAAAATTGACGAAAAATAATCATCGCTTTTAGTTACATATAAACAATTGCACATAAAATATGTGTCTTTTTGAAAAAAATAGAAACCTTTTACTATATTTAATACCATACTTATACAATAGACAAATTTTGCGTAGTGCGACCTCGCGGGTTGATAATTTTAATGCTCCCTATGACTGCATGATATGCTATCGCTAAAATATAGACCGTCGAATCAGATCGGTCTCGCGTGACGGGCCAGGGTTTTCGCGGGAGCTGGAATCTGCTCAGGGCGGTCGAAGCAAGGATCGATCGGTTTTTCCGTTCAGCATGATGCGCGAGTGTGTCGATCATGATGTTTGCTGTCCCCGCCCTACTGATGGAACTGGCGTTGGTGACGCCGGTCTCCGACAAGGTACCGACATTCGACGTTCGAGGCAGTTGCCGGGCGGCAACGAAGCAGATGACCCTCGACGCCAAGAGGCAGAAGCTGTGCCTCGCGGACGAGGGGTCGGCACGTGCCGAGGTCGCAAAAAAATGGTCCAGCTATCCTGCCGGTGATCGGACCCGCTGCGCGGCGGAAGCGCAACTCGACGGCCTGCCCAGCTATGTCGACCTGCTCGAATGCCTGACCCTAGCCCGGGAAGCGAAGGCCGAAGACGGTCAGTAGCCGCGGCAGGACCGCGGCCGAAGGCCGTCCCGTAACGCTCTCGGGTTGAGGGTCGACCGTGCCGATCGTGTTGCAATTTCCCGGATCCCTCCGTGTTCTCGCCCTGGCGGCCATCGCGGGACTGGCCGCCGGTTGCCGCGATGCGAACCAGTACGTCCCGCCGCCGCCGCCCAGCGTTTCGGTGGCGCAGCCGGTCGTGCGCACGGTGACGCGCTACTTCGAGCTCACCGGCAACACCAAGGCGTTCGCGGCCGTCGAGCTCGAGGCGCGGGTCCAGGGCTTCCTGGAGGCGATCACCTACAAGGATGGGGCCGTGGTGAAGAAGGGCGCGCCGCTCTTCTCCATCCAGCGCAACACCTACGAGGCACAGCTCAAGCAGGCGCAGGGCGCCCTGGCGGCGCAGCAGGCCGCCCTGTCGAACACCCAGTCCGAGTATCAGCGCCAGTCGACTCTGGGTCGGCAGGAATTCGCCTCGCAGGCCCGGGTGGAGGACGCAAAGACCAAGATGGACCAGGCCAGCGCCGCCGTGATGGAGGCGCAGGCCAACCTCGACATCGCCACCATCAACCTCGGCTACACGCAGGTCTCAGCGCCCTTCGACGGCGTGGTCACCAACCACTTGGCGGATGTCGGGGCGCTCGTCGGCATCAGCGGGCCGACCAAGCTGGCGCAGCTCGTGCGCATCGATCCGCTCTACGTCTACTTCAACGTCAGCGAGCAGCAGGTGCTGCTGGTGAAGCAGCACCTGATCGCGACGCAGCGGACGCTGGGCGATCTGTCCAAGATTCCGGTGGAGATCGGCCTGCAGACCGAGACCGGCTATCCGCATACCGGCAAGCTCGACTACCTCGCGCCGCAGGTCGACCCGTCCACCGGGACGCTGCTGGCCCGGGCGCTCATCGAGAACGGCGATCACGCGCTCCTCCCGGGCCTGTTCGTGCGGGTCCGGATCCCGGTCGGGCGCCAGGACAAGGCCCTGCTGGTCCGCGACGACGCCATCGGGACGAACCAGCAGGGCAGCTACGTGCTCACGGTCGGAGCCGACGACACGGTCGCGCAGCGGGTGGTGACGCTCGGTCCGCGGGACGGGCGCTACCGGGTGATCGAGACGGGGCTCGCGCCCGGCGACTGGATCGTCACCGACGGCATCCAGCGGGCGATCCCCGGGGCCAGGGTCGCCCCCCAGAAGGCCGCGGTGGCGGAGGCCGCATCCGAACCGGCGCAGCCCCAGCGGTGAGACATGGGCCGCAGGACCCGGCAGCACCGACGCCGCCCGGGGTCCGAGGCGCAGGTCCTTCCCACGCGCAGGGGTCGGCATCCGCCAAACCGCGTCCCACCCGATGCGATGGGACGCCCCTGAGACGCCGGCATCGAGGACCCACGGCATGATCTCGCGCTTCTTCATCGAGCGGCCCGTCCTGGCCAACGTGCTGGCCCTGGTGATGGTGCTGGTCGGGGCGGTGTCGCTGTTCAATCTGCCGGTGTCGCAATACCCCAACGTGGTCCCGCCGACGGTCCAGGTCACCACGCGCTATCCGGGCGCGAGCGCCCGCACGGTGATCGACACGGTGGCGCTGCCGATCGAGCAGCAGGTCAATGGCGTCGAGGGCATGCTGTACATGCAGTCGACCAGCGCGAGCGACGGCACCTATACCCTGACGGTCACCTTCGCGATCGGGACGGACGGCGATCAGGCCCAGGTTCTGGTGCAGAACCGCGTCGCCATCGCGATGTCGTCGCTGCCGCAGGCGGTTCAGGTCCAGGGGGTCACGACCCAGAAGAAGTCCACCGCAATCCTGCAATTCGTGACGCTGTCGGCCACCGACGGCAAGTTCGACAGCCTGTTCCTGTCGAATTACGGCGTCATCAACGTGCAGAACGAGCTGGCCCGGCTGCCCGGCGTCGGCAATGTCACGGTGTTCGGCGCCGGCCAGTACGCGATGCGGATCTGGCTCGATCCCGATCTGGTCCAGGCCCGGGGCCTCACCCCCGAGGCCATCATCAGCATCGTCCAGCAGCAGAGTCAAGAGGTCACGGCCGGGGCCGTGGGGATGCCGCCGGTGCCCGCCGGCCAGGATTTCCAGTACACCATCAACGTCAACGGGCGGCTGAACGCCGCCGCGGATTTCGAGGCCATTGTCATCAAGGCCGATGCGCAGGATGGCGGCCGCATCACCCGCCTGCGCGATGTCGGCCGGGTCGAACTCGGCGCGCAGACCTACAGCCAGTCCTTCACGCTGAACGGACAGGCCGCCGCCGGCATCGGCATCTACCAGCTGCCCGAGGCGAACGCGCTCACGGTGGCGAACGCCGTCCGGACCCGGATGGCCGAGCTTGCGAAGACCTTCCCGGGGGCCTCGCCTACGCCATCCCGTTCGACACGACCGGCTTCGTGCAGGCCTCGATCCACGAGGTCTACCGGACGCTGTTCGAGGCCGCCATCTTGGTCCTGATCGTCATCCTGGTCTTCGTGCAGGATTGGCGCGCCATGCTGGTGCCGGCAACCACGGTGCCGGTGACGATCATCGGCGCCTTCGCCGCCATGGCGGCGATGGGCTTCAGCGTGAACCTCTCGACGCTGTTCGCCATCGTGCTGGCCATCGGCATCGTGGTGGACGACGCCATCGTGATCGTCGAGGGCGTGGCCCACCATATCGACGCGGGTCTCACGCCCCGGGCGGCGGCCGAGAAGGCGATGGACGAGTTGTTCGGCCCGATCATCGGCATCACCCTGGTGCTGATGTCGGTCTTCGTGCCGGCGGCGTTCCTGCCCGGCCTGACCGGGCAGCTCTACAAGCAATTCGCCCTGGTCATCGCCGCCACCGCGCTGATCAGCGCGATCAACGCCGCCACGCTGAAGCCGACCCAGTGCGCCCTGTGGCTGCGCAAACCGGTGCCACCGGAGCAGCGCAACCCGTTCTACCGCGGCTTCAACTCCGTCTACGGCGTTGTCGAGGGCTGGTATGCCCGGCTGATCGCCCACATGGTCCGGAGCAGCGGCCTCATGGTCGCCGTCGCGCTGCTGCTGATCGGCCTCGCCGGATGGGGCCTGACCCGCCTGCCGACTGCGTTCCTGCCCACCGAGGATCAGGGCTACGTCCTCATCGGCGCGCAGCTGCCGGACGGGGCCTCGAAGGAGCGCACCGACGCGGTGATGCAGCGCCTCAGCGCACAGGCGAAGGCGACGCCGGGCGTCGACAACGTGCTCACCATCAGCGGCATCTCGGTCCTCGATTCCAACGCCACCTTGCCCAATGCCGGCGTCGCCTACGTCGTCCTCAAGGACTGGGACGCGCGGGCCAAGGAGAAGGGCCAGGATCTGCGCAGCCTCTACGAGCGCTTCAACGCGATGCTGGCGGGCGTCGAGGACGCCTCGACCTTCGTGCTCATCCCGCCGCCGATCCAGGGTATCGGCAATGCCAGCGGTTTCACCATGCAGGTCGAGCTGCGCAACGGCGACTTCGACTATCCGCTGCTGGAGGGCCTCGCCCGAACGATCGTGGCCGACGGCAACGCGCAATCCGGCCTGCAGAAGCTCAACACGTCGTTCCGGGCCGGCGTGCCGCAGGTCGCGATCGCTGTGGACCGGATCAAGGCCGAGGCGCTGGGCGTGACGGTCGGGCAGGTGTTCTCGACGCTGTCGAGCTATGTCGGATCGTCCTACGTGACGCAGTTCAACAAGTTCGGCCGGACCTTCCAGGTCTACCTGCAGGCCGAGCCCGATTACCGGCTGCGGCCGGAGGACATCCAGAACCTGAAGGTCCGCGCCGGAAACGGCATGATGGTGCCGCTCGGCACCGTCGTCGAGGTCAAACCCGTGCAGGGTCCGTCCCTGATCAGCCTCTATAATCTCTACCCGACGGCGACGATCGTGGGCGGGGCGGCGCCGGGCTTCAGTTCCGGGCAGGCCCTCGACCTGATGCAACAGCTCGCCGCCAAGGTGCTGCCGCCAGGTGCGGGCTACGACTGGACGGCGATGTCGTACCAGGAGAAGGCGGTCGGATCGCAGATCTACCTCGTGTTCGGGCTCGCCATTCTCCTCGTCTACCTGGTCCTGGCCGGTCAGTACGAGAGCTGGATCCTGCCGCTGGCGGTCCTGCTCGGCGTGCCGCTGGCGCTCCTGGGCACGGTCGGGGCGCTGCTGCTGCTCGGGGTCGCCAACAACCTCTACACGCAGATTGGCCTGATCCTGCTGATCGCACTGGCGAGCAAGAACGCGATCCTGATCGTCGAGGTCGCCCGCGAGAAGCGGCAGGCCGGCCTCGACATCACGGCGGCAGCCGTGGAAGCGGCGCGGCTGCGCTTCCGCCCGATCCTGATGACTTCGTTCGCCTTCATCCTGGGGGTTCTGCCCCTCGTCACCGCCTCGGGGGCCGGTGCCGCGGCGCGCAAGTCGATCGGCATCGCGGTGTTCAGCGGGATGTTGGCCTCGACCTGCCTGGCGGTGCTGTTCGTGCCCTCCTTCTACGTCATCCTGCAGCGCATCGAGGAACGCCGCACGCGGGGGCGGCAGCCTGTACGGAACGAAGCTCCCGCCTCGACCGCGGAGCGCGCTTGATGCCGCACGCGTCGAACGGTTCTGGGCACGACTCAAGGACGGGCGGGCGGTCGCCGCTGGAAGTCTGCCTCGACGGTTCCTGCGTGCGGCCGCGTCCGCTCCATGGCAACCACGTCTGAAGCTTCGACTTCGTTCAGGGCCAGACGCACGACGGGCGGAGCTTGCGCATCCTGACGCTGATCGACGAGCCCACCCGGGCCTGCCTCGCGCTGAAGGTGGCGCGGCGCATCAACAGCATCGGCGTGATCGAGGCGCTGGCCGACGCCCTGTGCCTGCACGGCCTCCCGGAGCACATCCGCTGCGACAATGGCCCGGAGATGATCTCAAAGGCACTGCGCAAATGGGTCGCCAAGACGGGGCCGCAGATCCAGTACATCGCGCCGGGCTCGACGTGGGAGAGCGGCTACTGTGAGCGCTTCAACGGCAAGCTGCGCGACGAGTGTCTACGCCAGGAGATCTTCTACTCGCTCAGGGAAGCCCAGGCCGTGATCACCCTCTGGCAGACCACCTACAACCGCGTCCGGCCGCACGCGTCGCTGGGCTACCGGCCGCCCGCGCCTGTCAGCTTCCCCGATCTCGCCTTCCGGCTGTCCAGGGCTGCTACCAGGCGGTAGCCTCTCACTCGGCTCAGTCCAGAATACCGGTCAGGTCAGAGGCCGTCCGCTTTTCCGGCGGATCTGCTCCGAACCGGACCAGCCGGTTTCGACCCAACCCAGTCGCCCGGATCACCGTCGGCGCTTCTCCAAAGCGGCCGTTCGTCTGTCTTCTGTTCCAGGGCCGTACCGGCGCCGATCTGCGGTTCCCAGTTTCCGGACGAGGGAGCGACGATGAACGCCGGCCACGGTGTGCGACCCAAACCGTCGACGTGGTCCAATCCATTCAACCAATGATAAGCATTATTCGATGTGAGGATAAACACATCCGATATCGGCAGCCGAGCTTTAAGGTTTCATCCCCTACGACGAACAGCATTGCATGAAGGCTGCCCATGCCGCTGTCCTATTCCGCACGCTTGCGGCGCGATCTCCGCGATTGGCAGGAACGCGGCCTGATCCTGCCGGAGCAGGCGGAACGCATCGCCGCACACGCCTTCGCACCACGCGGTTTCAAACACCTGCAGGCCGCCATCGCCCTGTGCATCCTCCTGCTTGTGGCTCCTTCGATCATCGCGTTCGTCGCGGCGAATTGGTCTGCCATGTCGCCCGCGTCCCGGCTGGTCGTCCTGTTCCTCACCAACGCCGTGGCGAGTGTTCGTCACTTATCTCGCCGCGCGCCGACGCGCCCGAGATCAGGCAGGTTCGGCGCGGAGGCTCGTAGATGGACTGGCGACGCTGTCTCTGGCTATCGCCGTCGCCACGCTGGCTCTCGTCGGACAGACCTTCCACGTGGCCGCGGATCCACAGGGCTTTGCCGGAACCATTGCGGTTCTCGGCTTGGCGACAGCACTGGTCGCGCGTTCCGGCGGCGCAGCCGTCGTCGCCTGCGTCGCCCTGATCGCAGCCGACATCGGGTTCGGAGGGCTTGAGTTCGCAACGCTGCGAGGTGATACGGCCGCTGGTGCGGGGATCTGGTTCTGGACGGTGGGTCCGGTCCTGTTCCTCGCGAGCCTGTCAGGCTGGCTGCCCGCGCGGGAGTCCACACTCCTCCTTCTCCTGATCGTGTTCGCCAATCATCTCGGAGGTGCACCTGCAGGGCTGACGTTTCTTCTGCCGCCAGATCGCATGCTAATCGTGGCCGCGGTTGCCTTGGCGGTTGGCCATGCACTGCCTCGCCTAGCGCCTCAGGGCGAGTGGGCCTCGCGCATTCGCGAGGGTGCGCGTGCCCTCACTCGCGCGGCAGTGGGCCTCTGCCTTCTCGGCATCGTCATGGTATCGGTGCGTACGCTCGGTTTTGGCGGTGCGCGGCCGACCTTCGCGGCGGCCCTCACCCTCGCTACGATCGCGACCAGCGCGTTCGTCGTTGCACGCTTTCGTTTGCCCGCACGGGCGATCCCGCCCACGAGCGACCTACTGGTTCTTGCTGCGGCCGCATTGGCGCTACTGGTCTGGGTCATCGCCGGTACAGGCCGTGAACCATCGACCTTCTGGACCGTGTGGGGCGGCATCGTCCCTGCACTCATGCTCGTCGTGGCAGGCGACCTCGAGAGCAGGCGTGAGCTGTACGGCTGGGGCATCGCACTGGTTGCCGGCTTCACGATCGGTATGCTCGCTGCCTCCCACAATCTGATCGCATTCTCGGGAAACTTGCTGCTCTGCGCCGTTCTCCTGAGCCTCGCGCTGGTGGCCTGCCGCTGGGCTGCCCGCCGCATCACAGGGAGAGTCGCATGAGAGGATGGCTTCTCGGTCTCGCCTTTGCTGGCCTGCTGGCAATCCAGGTATCCCCTGCCGCGATCCTAGCTTGGCGGCAGACGCAACGGCTGAATGACGGGAACCTCGTGCGCTTGGCGGTGGAAACACGAGACCCTCGAGACCTGCTGCGGGGTGAGTACAGCGTGCTCACCTATGAGATCGGGCGCTTACAGGGAATCGGCGCCGGTACCGCGCCGACGGGCTGTGATCTCGAGGCTCGCGACAACTGCAGGCTTGAGGTCAGACGTGACGTCTACGTCCGGCTCTCCGCCGATGCCGATGGCGTGCACAGGGCGGATGAGGTGTTCTTCGAGGCTCCGACAGGAGACGGCCTCCTCATTAAGGGAAGCCTGGGATCCGCTACGCTCGTGCGCCGGGGTGCTCCTCTTCGTATCCGGGCCAGGACGGGCGGTGAGCCGTCGGAGCCTGCCACCTGCCAGCATCCGTTCTGTCTGACGGGCATCGTGAACTACGGCATCGAGCGTTGGTACGGGGCGCAAGGAGTTCCAGGGAAACTCGATCGGACCGCACGCAAGGACATTCTTGTCGAGGTGCGCGTGGCGTCGGACGGAACAGCGGTGATCGACGGGATCACCGTGGCGGGCAAAGCCTTCGCCAAGACAGCTCGCCTCTGGTAAAATTCGCCTTCAATCGTCGAAGCGGACCCGAGAAACTCGTGATCGCCTTTCCAGGCTCTTTCATCTGTATCTGTTAAGAAAATTAATCTTCAGCCTCTCTGCTGAAGATTATGGATGCGGACATTTCAAGCGCCAAGGATGATCCAAAAACCTGACACGAAGGCAGTCTAGCTCCTCGATTACAATCTTTGGCTGACTGCGCAGTCGGTCAGTTGACGAGGCAGAAGCCGTCGTCCTCGCGCTCCACACCCCCGACCCGCTTGCCAGACTCGCAGGGCGGGCGATCGCGCGGACCTCACGGATATGCGGCGGCGTGGGAGCCGGGGTCACCACGGAAGGCGCCATCGTCGCCGGTCGATCGGCCCCGGCGGTCGAGTCGCCGGAGGTTGCGAGCGGCACCGTGGGCGCGGCGGCTGCGACGGCGACCTGACCCGACGTGATAGCGATCGCAGGCCGATAGCCGATCCGTCCAGAGAATCCAGCTGGAGCTGAGGCAGCGGCCGGGGCCGGGGTCGGGGTCGGGGTCGGCGTTACGAGCCGTTGAGGCGCCGTCATACGCCCGAGAGACAGGCGTAGCCGTGCGCGCGCCTCGGCTACGTTGATGCACCCCATCAAGGCCAGAAATGCCACGCCTACCGCCACCGCCGTCCGCATGGTCTACCTCCATCGCATTCGGACAGAGTGCGCGTAATTCCCTCCCAGAATGCTTTACTGATAACTTGCTTTCGACAAATCGCAGTATGGGCGAGCCGGCCAGCAACGTCTGGTTTTCATGCGCTCACCACTCGGAAGCAGACCGACTTGGTTCCATCCATCTCAGACGCTCACGCAGGCGGTCTGCGGCGGCCGATCCTGGCCGTTTGCAGCCCGTCGGCTTCGCGGACTGGGAAGGGGACACGCGGACGTTCAGCACGGCTCGGGCGCCGGGCCCATATTGATTCCCTCCAGACCCTCCACCTCGCCCGGTGGGATGTCCGCTCAGAAGAACCCAGGGGACCTGGTCCCGGCGGGCACGAAATGAGCGGCTGCGCGCACATCGACGACCTGAGGCGTATCCTCGCGAGGGGGTCCAGCGAGCGCGTTTGCCACGGTGCCCCTGTGGTCTAGCCAATGATGGCCGGTGGCGCTGGGACCTCTCAGCTCGGCCTGTCGAGACCATGAGGAGACCACTTTGCTGGCCTGCTCATGGTCGTATGGATACAGTAGGCGCGAGCCGACGAGTTCTCGACCATGACCATCCCATTAGGCCGCGCTCGACAGCTGGAGCACGCGCTTCTCGACAACATCCCGGACATGGCATGGCTGAAAGATCGCGAGTCGCGTTACCTTGCGGTCAGCGCTACCTATCTCAATGTTCTCGGGATGAGCGAGGCCGATGTGATCGGGAAGCGTCCCGACGAGATCTGGCCCGCGGATATCGCCGAGATCTATCTGAAGACCGACCACGCGGTCCTGCGCAGCGGCAAGCGCCGGCGCTACGAGGAAGCGCGGCTTGGCCCCGACGGGACTCTGCGCTGGTACGACACCATCAAGTCGCCGATCCGGAACGACGGCAACCACATCGTCGGCACGGTCGGGATCTCGCGCGACATCACGAAGCGCAAGGCCGGGGAAGCCGAACTGATCGCGTCGCGCGAGCAGCTCCGCAAGCTCGCGGAGTTCGAGCAGCAGGCCCGTGAGCAGGAGCGCGCCCGCATCGCCCGCGAACTGCACGACGAACTCGGCCAGACGCTGACCGCGATCAAGATGGACCTTGTCTGGATGAGGGACAGGCTCGACGAACCGGCGCTGGTCTCGGCCCGGATCGCGCGCCTCATCGCGCTTGCCGATCGGTCCGTGGTCGATCTGCGCCGTATCGCGACTGAGCTGCGGCCGCTGATCCTCGACGAGCTCGGGCTGCGCGCAGCCATCGAATGGCTGACCCAGAGCATGGCGGAACGCAGCGGCTTGCCGATCACGCTCGTCTTCGACGAGGTGGGGACCTACGAACCGGACGTCAGTACCGCCGCGTTCCGGATCGTGCAGGAGGCCCTGACCAACGTCCTGCGCCACGGGGCGGCGACGGCGGTTGAGGTGCGTGCGCGCAACGCCGGGGACGCCCTGCATATCGAGGTCTCGGATAACGGACGCGGGATCGACCGCTCCGCGACCACCAGCGGGCGTCTCGGTCTGGCCGGGATGCGCGAACGAGCACGCCTCCTAGGCGGCAGCGTCGCCATCGACGGCGAGGCCGGCGCGGGTACCACGGTCCGGGTCTACCTGCCACTGGAGCGTCGGGCTCGACGGAAGGCCGCGCGATGATCCGCCTGTTCATCGTCGACGATCACGCGATCTTTCGCGAGGGACTGAAGCAGATCCTCGCCGAGCAGGCCGATTTTGAGATCGTCGGCGAAGCCACGACGGGCGATGGTCTCGTCGAAAGGCTCGGCACCCTGGGCTGCGAGGTGGTTCTGCTCGATCTCTCGATGCCCGGCCGCAGCGGCATCGCCCTCGTGCGCGACGTTGCGGCGGCCGGATCCGTGCGCGTCGTCGTGCTCAGCATGCACGACGAGCGCCAATACGTCATCGAGGCCCTGAAGGCGGGAGCCGCCGGCTACGTCACCAAGGCCAGCGCGTCCGACCAGCTGATCGAAACGATCCGGAAGGCGGCGGCCGGCGAACGCGTCGTCAGCCCCAGCGCGTCTCAGGCGCTGATCCGCCAGATGCTCGAACCGGAGTTGCCGCACATGGCCCTGACGCCGCGCGAGCGCCAGATCTTCGATCGGCTGGTCGCCGGCCTC
Organism: Methylobacterium phyllosphaerae; assembly: GCA_050632685.1. Classification (GTDB taxonomy): domain Bacteria; phylum Pseudomonadota; class Alphaproteobacteria; order Rhizobiales; family Beijerinckiaceae; genus Methylobacterium; species Methylobacterium phyllosphaerae_A. The sequence goes on along the minus strand of JBOEFT010000001.1, from coordinate 831,833 downwards.
TCCGTTTCGGCCATCGCGCGCCAGCTCGACCTAAGCATCAAGACCGTGAGCACGCACAAGAGCAACGTATTGATCAAGCTCGATGCGGGATCGGCCGCCGATCTCGTGCGCTACGCCCTCGCCCACGACCTCGCCTGATGCTGCACCGCAGCTCGGACTAATCCGAGCCCGGCCCCGGACGCGGCCGATTGTTTGCAGGTCTCCGCGGCTGTCATGGTGCAGTCCGGGAACGATCCGCGTCGGCCATCGGGCCGGGCAAGCGATGGAGGCCGGGGCGCGCCATGGATATCGTCATCCGCCGGGTCCGCATCGACGACGAACAGCCTCTGGTCGACATCGGCATCGAGGCCGGTCGTATCGTCGAGATCGCGGAGGCCATCCCCGATACGGCCGAGGAGGAGATCGACGCCGCCGGCCGCGCCGCCCTGCCCGGCTTCGTCGAGCCCCATCTGCATCTCGACAAGGCCTTCCTGCACCGGCGCCTGCCGGCCCGCACCGGCACCCTCGAGGAGGCGATCCGCGTCACGGGCATCCTGAAAGCGAAACAGGAGCGCGCCGACGTCTTGGAACGGTCGCGCCGCGTGCTCGACATGGCGGTCCGCAACGGCACGACCCTGATCCGGGCGCATCCCGACGTGGATCCGATCCAAGGCCTGATCGGCGTCGAGACCGCCCTGGAACTGCGCGACGAGTACCGCGACCTGATCGACCTGCAGATCGTCGCCTTCCCGCAGGAGGGCATCCTCAAGACGGCGGGCGTGGCTGACTTGATGGAACGGGCGCTCGAGGCCGGCGCCGACGTCGTCGGGGGCTGCCCCTACAACGAGCTCACCCCCGAGGATACGCGCAGCCATATCGACCGCGTCTTCGACATGGCGATGAAGCGCGACCTTCCCATCGACATGCATGTCGACTTCGCCGACGACACCCGCGATGCCCGGTTCGCCACCGCCCGCTACGTCGCCGAGAAGACGGTCGCCACGGGCTACCAGGGCCGCGTCGCCCTCGGCCACGTCACGAGCATGGGCGCGCTGGAGCCGGAGGAGGCCAAGCCCGTGATCGACGCCCTTCGCGAGGCCGATATCCATATCGTCACCCTGCCGGCGACCGACGTCTATCTCGGAGGGCGCAGGGACGAGGCGCGGCCGCGGCGCGGGCTGACGCCGGTCCGGGCGCTGCATGCGGCGGGCGTCAACGTCGCCTATTCCTCGAACAACGTCCGCAACGCCTTCACGCCGTTCGGAAAGGCGGACCCTCTCCAGATCGGCAACCTGCTCGCGCATCTCGTCCAGTTCGGCACGCCCGAGCATCAGGCCGAGATCCTCAAGATGGGCACGGTCAATGCCGCGCGCGCCGTCGGCATTTCGGAGACCTACGGCCTCGCCGTCGGCAAGCGCGCCGACATCGTGATCCTCGACACGCTCAGCGTGGCCGACGCCCTGCTCGACCTGCCGGCGCGGTCCTGGGTGCTCAAGAACGGCCGCGTCACCGTGGTGACTCAGGTCGAGAGCCGCATCTGCCGCGGCTGCGGACGCTCCCACGCGCCGGGGAGCCAAGCCCATTCATCTTGAACCGACGAGGCCCGGCAAACGGGCCCGAACCCTGGGAGACTACGCCATGAGAAAGCCACCCGCCGAAATCGTCGCCTCCGCGCTGGCCGTCACGACCCTGTTTCTGCCCCATCATCTCCCGCCATGGGCCATCTTCATCGGCTGGGCCGGCACCTTCGCGGCCGGCGGGCCGAAGCCCGCGGTTCTGAAGCGGATTTGGCCGACCATGGCGCTGGGTAATTGCGTCGCCTGCCTCATCGTTCTGGGCTTCGGCTTCGCCGCGCAGCAACTCTCCGGCTTGGCGCTGACTCTGGCGCAATGTGCGATCCTGTTCAGCCTCAACGGGTCGATGATGGCTCTCGGCCGGTTCGAGCCTCTGAGCTTCGTGCCCGGCATGTTCTTCGGCTTCGCGTGCTATTTCGCCACCTATTTCGGCGGCTTCGGCCCGGTTCCGAAGGACCCGCTGGTGGCCCTGATCTCGGTACTGGCGATGAACGCCCTCGGACCCGTCTACGCTTGGCTCACCGCGACGCTTGGCGCGCACCACCCCGGTCGCCCGGAGACCAGCCTGTCGCAGCCTGCGACGCAACACTAGCGCACAGGAACCGGGCTCGGCGCCGTGTGATGCCGAGCCCTTCCCGAACTGGATGACCGTCATGATTGGTCCTGCTCCCGCCGCTGACCTCCCGGTCGAGGGCGCACCCGGCACCGTGCTGGCGAGTTCGACGCGCGGCATGGTCACGAGCCCGCACACTCTGGCCAGCGAGGCCGGCCTCAAGGTGCTGCGCGAGGGCGGCAACGCCATCGAGGCCGCGATCGCGATGGGCGGCGTCATCGCGGTGACCTATCCGCACTTCTGCGGCATTGGCGGCGACGCCATCTGGATCATCGCCGACCGCGAGGGCCGAGCGACCACGCTCACCGGGATCGGGCAGGCCGCGGCGGCTCCGCCCGCCTGCCGGGGTACGATCCCGACGCGGGGCGCGCTCTCGACGTTGGCGTCGGCCTGCGTCGTCGATACGTGGCGCCTCGCGCACGACTTCTCGCGCCAACATTGGGGAGGTCGTAACAGTCTCGCCAGCCTCCTCGACCCCGCGATCGGCTACGCCGAGGACGGCTTCCCCCTGACGGAATCCCAGTCCTTCTGGACCCAGTTCCGTCTCGCTGATCTTCCCGGATGGCCGGGCTTCGTCCGCACGTTCCTGCACGAGGGCCGCGTCCCGCAATGCGGCGAGCCCTTCCTGCAGAAGGCGCTCGCGCGCAGCCTCCGGCTGATCGCCTCGAACGGCCCCCGCGACTTCTACGAGGGCGAGTTGGCCGCCTCCCTCGCGAAGGGGCTCGCCGAGGTCGGCTCACCCCTGACAGCCGAAGATCTGCGCCGCACAGTCGCGCGGGAGGAGGCGCCGGTCGCGCTCGAGTATCGCGGATTGACGCTGCTCGCGCCGCCGCCGCCGACGCAGGGTGTGACGACGCTCGCCATCATGGGCGTCCTGGAACGCCTCGGCCTCGGAGGCGTGGAGGAGGGCAGCGCCGATTATTTCCACCGCTGCGTCGAATCGGTGAAGCAGGCCTTCCTCGACCGCGACACGATCGGGGACCCGGCATTCGCCGCCCCGGCAGCCGACCTCTGGATCGGCGCGGATCGCCTCGCTGCCAAGGCCGCTATGGTCGACCTCGACAGGGCGCTCGACTGGCCGCAGACGTTTCGGACCGGCGACACTGTCTTTTTCGGCGCGACCGATCCGCAGGGACACAGCGTCAGTGTCCTCCAGAGCACCTATTTCGATTGGGGCAGCGGCGTCGTTGTCGGCGATACTGGCGTGCTTTGGCAGAATCGCGGTGCCGCCTTCAGCCTCGACCCAGGCAGCCCAAACAGGCTCGCGCCCGGCAAGCGGCCGTTCTACACGCTCAACCCGGGAATGGCCCTGAAGGGCGGACGTCCGCATATCCTGTACGGAACGCAGGGTGCGGACGGGCAGCCCCAGACCCTGTCGGTCCTGCTGACGCGCCTGATCGATTACGGGCTCGATCCGGCCGAAGCCTTGTCGCGGCCACGCTTTCTACTGGGACGCACGTTCTCGGACGATCGACACAGCTTGAAACTCGAAAGTCGCGTCAATCCGCACGTGATCGCATCTTTGCGTGAACGTGGGCACCAGATCAGTTTGGTCGCGGCACTGAGCCCCCTGGCGGGTCAGGCTGGGGCCATCGTGATCGATGACGACGGGGACATCACGGGCGCGCATGATCCGCGGAGCGACGGCGTGGCGCTTGGACTTTGACCGCCGCGCGCCGCGGAGGCGCCATCCAGATTTGCGTTTCTTCGTGCAGTCTTGGCTCTGACTCACTTTCGCCGATGCGATGGGCGTTCGAGGGCATTGCAGCTCCTTCACCTCGGCATGCCTTGCCGCCCTCAGCCACCGTTGTCGATGGCGTCGCGGATGGCTCCTCGGGGTCCGAGAGCAGGCATCGAGCCGGAGAGGTACGAAAGCCGGCTCCTGGCGTCCTCGCCGCGAGGCATCCTCGGAGTGGCGCCGGGGGACCTGCGTCCCCTGCGCGGGCACGCTCCGACATCCAGTTCGCCGCGACCGCAAGCGGCATCCGAGCCCACTCGCAAGCCCACTCGTCGGCCATCAGGTCAGACGCCGATCCTGCTGAGCAGAAATCCGCTCAGTATTTCCGGACGAGGGGCGCGAGGGCCGGTGCGGCCGGGGCGCCGAACACGTAGCGGAAGCCCACGGAGACGATGTCGGCGCTGGAATCGACGACGCCGGCGAAGGCGATGTTGCCGACGTTGTAGTCGCGGCCGAGGCCCGCCAGGATCCGCGACCGGTCCAGGAACAGGTGCGAGTAGGCGAGGTTGAGCGTCAGGCGCTCGTTCCAGCGGTAGCTGGCGCCGACCGACAGATTGTAGCGATCGCCGTCCGGCAGGCGCACCGAGCGGTTCCGGAAGTCGATCGGCGACGTCTCGTAGCCGAAGCCGGTGCGCAGGGTCAGGTTCGGCGACGCGTCGTACTCGGCGCCGATCGAATAGGTGAACCCGTCCTTGTAGTTGAGCGGCAGGGTGTTCACCGGCAGCCCGATCGTCTTCGACACGATGCCGATCGTGCCGAGCCTCGACCAGTTGTCCCACTCGAAGCCCAGATTCACCCGCGCCACCGGCGAGACCGCCTGCGTGAGGCCGACGCTCAGCTTGTCGGGGGTGTTCAGCTTCGCGCGGACCTGACCGGCCAGCGGCGCCAGGGCGAGCAGCGGCACGCCGATCGAGCCGTCGATCTCGTGGTGGACCGAGGAGCGGTAGCCGATGCCCAGCACGGTCCCGGCGCGGGGCGTCAGCGTGGCGCCCGCGGTGAAGCCCGCCCCCAGGACTCACCCTTGAGGAACGAGCTCGGATAGGAGGTCGGCAGGATGCCGGGGATCGGCAGCGCCTGGCGCAGGGTCAGGCGGAAGTACTCGATGTTCGGGCCGGCCGCGATCGAGAGCCACTCGTTGACCTTGAACCCGATGACCGGGTTGATCGCCAGCGAGAAGATCCGCGACGAGCGCCCGTAGACCTCGCCGGACCAGACCTGGTTCGGCTTGGTGACGAGCCCGAAGGGCGCGCCGGTGGACAGGCCGAGCCACAGCCGGTCGTTGAGCTGGTACGAGGTCGCGCCCGCCGGCACGACCGCCCCCTGGCCGAGTTCGCCCGAGCCGCCCAGCCGCGCGAAGCCCGGATTGGTGCCCGGCGCGGGGCGGATCTCGGACGACAGCCCGATATAGGTGAAGTTCTGCTCCGCGACGAAGCCCGGGTTCATCGTGATGGTCGCGGGGTTCCAGAACATCGACGACACGCCGCCCGACCCCGACGCCGCGCCCGCAAACGCCAGACCCTGAGCCTCGGTGCTCTGCTCACGCAGCCCGAACGCGCCGGCGGCCGCTTCGGTCACGCCGCAGCTGGAGGCGAGCAGTGCGGCGATGCTGACGCGAAGGCGACGGCTGGATGTCATGCGGTTTCCTCCGACCGAAATGCAGATCCCGGCGCCGCAGGTCTGCAGATGTTATGTTTTTATCGACCGATGCGCGTTGGTTTCGAAAGTCCAGCAGGATTTCGACAGACATCGCGGTCGGGCGGCGCGACCTTTCGAGCGGCGTCGGCAGCGTGCCCTATACGTCAAGAAGCTGTCGAAAGCGGAAGAAAAATGCAAGCTCGCGGCTGCGGGTTTCTCGGCCGCAACCGACCACGCTCAACCGCGGCGCGACGAGTGTGCCATTTCAGCATCATTGCCCGCGCTGAACGGCGTATGGGCGTCCATCGCCCCTCGTCCGGGTCTTCCGCGATCGGTTTTTGCGGCGACGACCCGTCGCCGAGCGGGCGCCGCCCCTGAGGTCTCGCTCAGGAAGGCGACGAAACCCGGCTTCCGAGCGCCGGCGGGCTTGCGCGAACCTGACCTAATGGTTTATTTTCTGACGTATACGTCAACCCTGCACATCCGAACGGAGCGCTCCCGAGAGAGCGATGCAGGAAAGGGGGAACCATGTCGGCCATTCCTAATGAGAGCGGACGCGCCGAGACAGCCGCGTCCTCTCTATCGGCTCCGTCGAGCGACGGAGCCGAAACGCTGCCGAACCTGCTCGATGGGGCGGTCGCTCGCTTCGCGGGCAAGCCGGCGCTGGACTTCTTCGGGCGGACTTGGACCTATCGCGAGGTCGGTCTGCTGACGGATCGGCTGGCGGCGGGCCTCGTCCGGCTCGGGGTCGAGCGGGGTGTCCGGGTTGGCCTCTGCCTACCCAACTCCCCGCATTTCGTCCTGTTCTACTTCGCGATACTCAAAGCCGGCGGTACCGTCGTCAACTACAATCCCCTCTATACATCCCGCGAGTGCGCGGCACAGATCCGTGATTCGGAGACGACGATCATGGTCGTCCCCGACCTCGATCGGATCTACGCACCCGTCGCCTCGGTCGCGGAGGAAGCCGGTCTCCGCCATCTGATCCTCTGTCCGCTCGCGGAGGTGCTGCCCCTGAGCCGCCGCGTTCTCTACCGCCTGTTCAAGCGCGCGGAGATCGCACGGCCCCCGGCGGACGCGCGGCACGTCCCTCTGTCGCGACTGCTGGCGCGGACCGGCGGATCCGGCAAGCCCGCCGCCGTCCGCCCTGACGACGTTGCGCTTCTGCAATACACCGGCGGTACGACTGGCACGCCCAAAGGGGCGATGCTGACCCATGCCAATCTCGCCGCCAATGTCCGGCAGCTCGCTCCGCTGGTCCAACAGGGGGCTGCGCGAGGGGCAGGAACGGGTGCTCGCCGTGATCCCCCTGTTCCACGTCTTCGCCATGACGGTCGCGATGAATCTCGCGCTTGAGATCGGGGCGCGGATCATCCTCGTCCCGCAATTCAAGATCGACGAGCTTCTCGCAACCATCGCGCGGACCAAGCCGACCTTCTTCCCCGCGGTGCCGACCGTCTTCGGGGCCATCAACAAGGCGGCTGAAGCCGCCGAACTTAACCTGCGTTCGATTCGACTGTGCATCTCGGGGGCGCGCCCCTGCCGGCCGAGATCGGCGCCCGGTTCGAGGCGCTGACGGGCTGCCGGCTGTCGGAGGGCTACGGGCTGACCGAGAGCTCGCCCGTCGTCTGCGTCAACCCGTTCGATGCACGACGCCGCGCCGGGTCTGTGGGCCTGCCGCTGAGGGACACGGTGATCGAGATCCGCGATCCGCAGAATCCCGACCGGGTCCTGCCCGCCGGCATGAAGGGGGAGGTCTATATCCGGGGTCCGCAGGTCATGGCCGGCTACTGGCGCCGCCCGGCCGACACGGCCGAGGCGCTTCTCTGCGGCGCCCTGCGGACAGGAGATATAGGCTACTGCGACGAGGACGGGTTTCTGTACCTGGCCGACAGAATCAAGGACCTCATCCTGTGCGGTGGATACAATGTCTATCCGCGCCAGATCGAGGACGCGCTGTATGAGCACGAGGCCGTTGAAGAGGCCGTCGCCGTCGGCATTCCCGACCCCTATCGGGGCGAGAGCCCCAAGGCCTTCGTGACGTTACGGGCGGGCTCTTCCACGACGCCGGAGGCCCTGGGTGCGTTTCTGGCCCAGCGGATCTCGAAGATCGAGATGCCCAGGGAGATCGAGATCCGAACGAGCCTGCCGAAGACCATGGTCGGCAAGCTGTCGAAGAAGGAACTCGTCGCGGAAGAGCGCGCCCGGGCCGATCGGGCGGCTGTGAACAGGCGGGCGTCGGCATGACGTTGACGCTTCACATACGCCGGGAATACGGTGCCTTCCCACCCGAGAAGGCCCTCTGTGTCCGACACATTGTACACCGTTACCCGACTCGCCAAAGAATTGGGAGTCACGGCGAGGACGGTTCGCTTCTACGAGGACAAGGGGCTGCTGAACCCGCAACGCGCGGGGAATACGCGTATCTACGCGCATCGGGACAAGGTGAGACTGATCCTGATCCTGCGCGGCAAGCGGCTGGGCTTCTCGCTGCGCGAGATCAAGGAATATCTCAACCTCTACGACGCCGATCCGACGCAGAAGGAGCAGTGGCGCGACCTTCTGAAGAAGGTTCAGGGACGGATCGATCAGCTCCTGGATCAGCAGAAGGCGCTCGTGGAGACGTTGGACGAGTTGGACAAGCTCAAGCACTACGCGGTGGCCGCCCTCGACGGCACCGAGCCGGCCAAGGTGCGCCGCGCGCGCTGAGCCTGTCTCCGGCGTCGGCAAGCCCGACCGCGCGGAGGGGCGTTCGCGCCGCACACGCTGAGTTTCAACTCCAGCAAGGTTCCGCTGATCCGACGCCCGTTGGCGAGCCACCACGCGGCAGCCGCAGCGGGCGGCCGGGCGCACGGATACGCGTCGCCGAAGCCGGTCAGTTCTGTAGCGCCGGTGATCCGGCAGATCCAGACCGCGCCGCGGGCACCGCCGCGTCGACGCCCACCGGCCCGAGACGACAGTCGGCACAGCACGACCGTCACGGGCGCCCTTCCCTACGCGATGCTTCCGAGAGGACAGAATGACCGACGTGGTTATCGTGGGCTACGCACGCTCGCCCTTCACCCCAGCCAAGAAGGGGGCTCTGGCACGGGTCCGCCCCGATGACCTCGCTGCCCAGGTCGTGCGCCGGCTCGTGGCCGAGGCGGCGATCCCCTCGAAGGAGATCGAGGACCTGATCGTCGGCTGCGCCTTCCCGGAGGGCGAGCAGGGCTTCAATGTCGCCCGTCTGATCGGGCTGATGGCCAACCTCGACCTCAGGGTCGGCGGCGTGACCGTGAACCGCTTCTGCGGCTCGTCGATGCAGTCGGTCCACATGGCCGCTGGGCAGATCATGCTCGGGGCCGGGGAGGCCTTCATCTGCGCGGGTGTGGAGAGCATGAGCCGGGTGCCGATGATGGGCTTCAATCCGATGCCGAACCCGGCGCTCCATGAGAAGTACCCCGCCGCCTACATGGGCATGGGCGACACCGCCGAGAACGTCGCCCGCCGCTGGGAGATCTCCCGCGCCGAGCAGGAAGCCTTCGCCGTGGCGAGCCACCGCAAGGCCGCCGCCGCGCAAGCCGAGGGACGGCTCGCCGCCGAGATCGTGCCGATCACTGCAAAGGGCGGCACCGTCGAGACCGACGGCTGCATCCGGGCGGATGCCAGCGCGGAAGGGCTCGCCGGCCTGAAGCCGGCATTCCAGCAGGACGGCTCGGTCACCGCCGGCACCTCCTCGCCACTCACCGACGGCGCCTCGGCGGTGCTGGTCTGCAGCGAAGCCTTCGCCAGCCGTCATGGCCTGAAGCCGCTGGCGCGGGTCGCCGCCGTGGCGATCTCGGGCTGCGAGCCGGAGATCATGGGCATCGGCCCCGTTGCCGCCTCGAAGAAGGCCATGGCCCGGGCCGGCATCACCGCCGATGCCCTGAGCGTCGTCGAGCTGAACGAGGCCTTCGCGTCCCAGGCGATCGCCTGCATCCGTGACCTCGGCCTCGACGAGAAGACCGTGAACATCGATGGCGGCGCCATCGCGCTCGGCCACCCGCTCGGCGCCACCGGCGCCCGCATCGTCGGCAAGGCGGCCTCGCTGCTCGCCCGCGAGGGCGGCCGCTTCGCACTGGCCACCCAGTGCATCGGCGGCGGCCAGGGCATCGCCACCCTTCTGGAGCGCGTGTGATGACCGGGATCCGCAAAGTCGCCGTCATCGGCGCCGGGGTCATGGGCTCCGGCATCGCCGCCCATGTCGCCAATGCCGGCGTGCCGGTGCTGCTCATGGACATCGTCCCGGAGGGTGCGGCCGACCGCAACGCCCTCGCCTCGGGCGCCATCGCCAAGATGCTGAGAACCGAGCCCGCCGCCTTCATGTCGCCGCGCGCCGCCAAGCTCGTGGAGGCGTGCAACATCGAGGATCATCTCGACCGCTTGAGCGAAGTCGATTGGATCATTGAGGTTGTGATCGAGCGCCTGGACGCGAAGCAGGCCCTATACAGGCGCATCGACGCGGTGCGGAAGCCCGGCACTGCCATCTCCTCCAACACCTCGACCATCCCGCTCGACGCGCTGATCGAGGGGATGCCGGAGGCGTTCGCGAGGGACTTCCTCATCACCCACTTCTTCAACCCGCCGCGCTACATGCGGCTCTTGGAGATCGTGACGGGTCCGCAGACCGATGCGGCGCTCGCCGCGACGGTGACGGATTTCGCCGACCGCAAGCTCGGCAAGAGCGTCGTGCGCTGCAAGGACCGTCCGGGCTTCATCGCCAACCGGCTCGGCATCGTGTGGATCCAGAACGCCATCGCGGCAGCCGACGACCTCGGCGTGCCGGTGGAAGAGGCGGATGCGGTGATGGGGCGCCCCTTCGGCATCCCCAAGACCGGCGTGTTCGGCCTCGTGGACCTGGTCGGCCTCGACCTGATCCCGCACACCACCAGGAGCCTGCGCGCGGCCCTGCCTGCCGGGGACGCCTTCCACGCGACCTATCGCGAGATGCCGCTGATCACGAAGCTGATCGCGGAGGGCTTCACGGGCCGCAAGGGCAAGGGCGGCTTCTACCGCCTCAACCGGAAGGAGGGGCAGAAGCTGAAGGAGGCCATCGACCTCAGGACCGGAGAATACCGCCCGTCGCGCAAGGCGGACCTGCCCGAGCTCAAGGAGGCCAGGGGCGCGAAGGCCGTGCTCGACCTGCCGGGCCGCGTCGGCGCCTATGCCTGGACGGTCGTCGGGCCGACGCTGGCCTATGCCGCCGGCCTCGTCGGCGAGGCGAGCGACGAGATCGCCGCCATCGATGAGGCCATGCGGCTTGGCTACAATTGGAAGTGGGGTCCGTTCGAGCTGATCGACAGGATCGGCGGCACCTACCTGGCCGAGCGGCTCGCGAAGGAGGGCTACGCCGTTCCGCCGATCCTCGCCGGGCTGAACGGTCGAACCTTCTACCGGGTCGAGAACGGCCGCCGGCAGGTGCTTCAGGCGGAGGGCGGCTACAAGGACGTCGTCCGCGCCGAGGGTGTGCTGCGGCTGGAGGACATCAAGCTCTCCGCCAAGCCGCTGCTCAAGAACGGCTCGGCTGCCCTGTGGGATATCGGCGACGGCGTGGTGTGCTTCGAGTTCACCTCGCAGGCGAACGCCCTCGACGAGCAGATCATGGTTCTGCTCGGCAAGACCATCAAGCTTGTGAAGGACACGTACAAGGCGCTCGTGGTCTACAACGAAGGCTCGAATTTCTCGGTCGGCGCGAATCTCGGCCTTGCCCTGTTCGCCGCGAACATCGCCGCCTGAGGGCGAGATCGAGAAGCTGGTGTCCGTCGGGCAGCAGACCTACGGGCAGCTGAAATACGCACCCTTCCCCGTGGTCAGCGCCCCGGCGGGAATGGCGCTTGGCGGCGGCTGCGAGATCCTGCTGCACTCCGATGCGGTGCAGGCCCATGCCGAGACCTATATCGGCCTCGTGGAGGCCGGCGTCGGCCTCGTGCCGGCCTGGGGCGGCTGCAAGGAGATGCTGGCCCGCTGGCAATCGGCGCCGAAGATGCCGAAGGGGCCGATGCCGGCCGCCGCCAAGGTGTTCGAGACGATCTCCACCGCCACCGTCGCCAAGTCGGCGGAACAGGCCCGCGACCTGCTGTTCCTGCAGTCCACAGACGGGATCACCATGAACCGCGACCGGCTGCTTGCCGACGCCAAGGCCAAGGCTCTGTCCTTGGTTGAGGGCTACGCGCCGCCGAAGCCCGTCACTGTGACGCTCCCCGGCCCGGCCGGCGGCCTCGCCATGCGCATGGCGGCCGAAGGCTTTGCCCGGCGGGGCATCGCGACGAAGCACGACCTCGTCGTGGCGGAGGAACTCGCCAAGGTGCTCTCCGGCGGTGAGGCGGACACCCTCGAGCCCCTCGACGAGGAGGCCATCCTCGAACTCGAGCGCGACAGTTTCATGCGCCTCGTGCGGACGGAGGCGACCCTCGACCGGTTCGAGAGCGTGATCGAAACCGGCCGGCCGGTAAGGAACTGACGCGATGCAGACCTACAAGGCTCCCCTGCGCGACATGCGCTTCGTGCTGCACGAGCTGCACACCGACGCCCATGCCCAGCCCCTGCCGGGCCTGGAGGACTTCACCCCCGACGTCGCCGACGCCATCCTCGAAGAGGCGGCGAAGTTCTGCACGGAGCGGCTCCTGCCCCTCAACGCCTCCGGCGACGAGGAGGGCTGCCGCCTCGAGAACGGCGTGGTGCGCACGCCGAAGGGCTTTCCGGAGGCCTACAGGGCCTTCCGGGAGGGCGGCTGGACCGCTATGGGCGCGGACCCGGCCTATGGCGGCCAGGGCCTTCCGGCGGCCATCAACAAGCTGGTCGAGGAGATGATCTGCTCGGCCAACCTGTCCTTCGGACTCTATCCCGGCCTCAGCCACGGCGCCTACCAGGCGATCGCGGGCCATGCCTCGGAGGAGCTGAAGGCGGCCTACCTGCCGAAGCTCGCGGACGGGACGTGGTCGGGCACGATGTGCCTGACGGAAGCCCATTGCGGCACCGATCTGGGCCTCCTGCGAACGAAGGCCGTGCCGCAGGGCGACGACAGCTACGCGATCACCGGCTCGAAGATCTTCATCTCGGCGGGCGACCATGACCTCACCGAGAACATCATCCACTTGGTCCTGGCCAAGCTTCCGGACGCGCCCAAGGGCGTGAAGGGCATCAGCCTCTTCCTCGTACCGAAGTACCTGCCCCGCGCGGACGGAACGCCGGGTGAGCGCAACGGCGTCACCTGCTCCGCCCTGGAGCACAAGATGGGCATCAAGGCCTCGGCCACCTGCCAGATGTCCTTCGACGACGCCAAGGGCTGGCTCGTGGGCGAGCCGCACAAAGGCATGCGCGCGATGTTCACGATGATGAACAGCGAGCGCCTGTCGGTGGGCATCCAGGGGTTGGGAGCGGGCGAGGCCGCATACCAGGGTGCCGTTGCCTACGCGAAGGAGCGGCTCCAGGGCCGGTCCCTCGTGGGCACCAAGCGGCCGGACCTTCCTGCCGACCCGATCATCGTCCACCCGGACGTGCGGCGGATGCTAATGACGATCCGCGCCTACAACGAGGGCTGCCGGGCGCTCGGCGCCTGGGTCGCCCGCAGCCTGGACGTGATGGAGCACCACCCCGACCCGGCCGAGCGGCGCCGCGCGGAGGATTTCTCCGCGCTGATGACCCCGGTGGTGAAGGCGCTGTTCACCGATCTCGGCTTCGAGTCGGCGAGCCTCGGCATGCAGGTCTATGGCGGCCACGGATTCATCCGCGACCACGGCATGGAGCAATACGTCCGCGATGCCCGGATCTCGATGATCTACGAGGGCACCAACGGCGTGCAGGCCCTCGACCTCGTGGGTCGCAAGCTCCCGGCCCATGCCGGGCGCTACCTGCGCAGCTTCTTCCATCCCGTCCTCGCCTTCCTGGACGAGGCGATCGAGGACGACGAACTCTCGGCCCTCGCCCAGCCCCTCGCCAAGTCCTTCGGCGCGCTGCAACTCGCCACAGCCCATATTGCGCAAAAGGGGATGAAGGACCCGGAGGAGGCAGGCGCCGCCGCCACCGAGTACCTACGGCTCTTCGGGTTGGTGGCGCTCGGCTACACCTGGCTGCGCTCGGCCCAGGTTGCCCACACGGCGCTCAAGGCCGGCACCGACGAGCGCGACTTCTACGAGGGCAAGATCGCTACGGCCCGCTTCTACATGGAGCGCATCCTGCCGCAGGTCGCGGGCCTGCTGGCGGCGGTGAAATCGGGCAAGGGCGCGATGATGGCCCTCGACGAGGCGATGTTCTGAGGAAGGAGCGCGTGATGGCGGATCTTGGGCTTTTGCTCGATTCCATCGAGGAGCGGTCGGAGGCGTTGAGCACCCTCGGCTACCGGGTGCGGTTCGACCTCACCGACGGCGGCAGCATCCTCGTGGATGCGACCGGCGGCAAGGTCGACATCTCGACCACCGAGGGTGGCGAAGCCGATACGGTGATGAAGCTGAGCTCCGACAACCTTCTCAAGCTGGTGAACGGCAAGCTGAGCCCCATGATGGCCTTCTCCACCGGCCGGCTGAAGGTTCAGGGCTCGCAGGGCGTAGCGATGAAGCTCGCCGGATTGCTCGATCAATAGCGGACATCGGTCGGATGGTGCCGTCGCGGGACTCCGCGACAGCCATGGGTGACCAAGAGGAATCGGACCATGAAGGTGCTGGTGCCCGTCAAGCGGGTTGTGGACTACAACGTCAAGATTCGCGTGAAGGCCGACGGCTCCGGGGTCGAACTCGCCAACGTGAAGATGTCGATGAACCCCTTCGACGAGATCGCTGTCGAGGAGGCGATCCGTCTGAAGGAGAAGGGTCAGGTCAGCGAGATCGTGGCGGTCTCGATCGGGCCGCAGCAGGCGCAGGAGACCCTGCGCACGGCGCTCGCCATGGGGGCCGACCGCGCCATCTTGGTCAAGACCGACGTGACCTGCGAGCCGCTGGCCGTCGCCAAGCTGCTCAAGGCCGTCGTCGAGAAGGAGAGCCCGCAGCTCGTCATCCTGGGCAAGCAGGCGATCGACGACGACTCGAACCAGACCGGGCAGATGCTCGGCGCGCTGCTCGGCTGGCCGCAGGGCACCTTCGCCTACAAGATCGCGCTGGCGGACGGCACCCTCGACGTCACCCGCGAGGTCGATGGCGGCCTGCAGACGGTGGGCCTGACGCTGCCGGCGATCGTGACGACCGATCTGCGGCTCAACGAGCCGCGCTACGCCAGCCTGCCCAACATCATGAAGGCGAAGAAGAAGCCGCTGGAGGAGCTGGCGCCGGACGCGCTGGGCGTCGATGTCACCCCCGGCTCACGGTGCTCAAGACGGCCGAGCCGCCGGGGCGCTCGGCCGGCGTCAAGGTCGGGTCCGCGGCCGAGCTGGTCCAGAAGCTCAAGGTCGAAGCCGGCGTCATCTGATCCGCATGCGGGGCTCCCGAGACCCGGTCGAGCCCCGCGCCATCACCCTCAAGGGCATCAGCAGACCATGACGACACTCCTCTTCGTCGAGCACGGCAACGGCCGGATCAAGGACGGGACCCTCAAGGCGCTGTCCGCCGCCCGGGACATCGGCGCCCCGGTCCACGCCCTGGTCCTGGGCGCCGGCTCCCGGTCCGTGGCCGAGGCCGCCGCGAAGCTCGACGGCGTCGAGAAGGTTCTGAACGCCGAGGACGGCCTCTACGATCACGATCTCGCCGAGCCGGTCTCGGCCCTGATCGCGGCGATCGCCGAGCCCTACGACACGATCATCGCGTCGGCCTCGACGACGGGCAAGAACGTGCTGCCGCGGGTGGCCGCGCTGCTCGACGTCGCCCAGATCTCCGACATCATCAAGGTGGTCGCGCCCGACACGTTCGAGCGGCCGATCTACGCGGGCAACGCCATTCAGACCGTGCAGGCGCCCGCGGGCAAGACGGTGATCACGGTGCGGACGGCGGCCTTCAAGGCGGCGGGCGACGGCGGCGCGGCCGCTCCGGTGGAGGGCGTGTCCGCAGCGGCGCCGGAGGCGGGCGGCTCGAGCTTCAAGGGCGAGGAGATCGCCAAGTCCGACCGGCCCGAACTGGCCTCGGCGCGGATCATCGTATCCGGCGGCCGGTCCCTCGGCTCGTCGGACAAGTTCCACGAGCTGATCGAGCCCCTCGCCGATGCCCTGGGCGCCGCCGTCGGCGCGTCCCGGGCCGCCGTGGATGCCGGATACGCGCCGAACGACTGGCAGGTCGGACAGACCGGAAAGGTCGTCGCGCCGGACCTCTACGTGGCGGTGGGCATCTCGGGCGCGATCCAGCATCTCGCCGGCATGAAGGATTCGAAGGTCATCGTCGCCATCAACAAGGATGAGGACGCACCGATCTTCCAAGTCGCCGATTACGGGCTGGTCGGTGACCTCTTCCAGGTCGTGCCGGAGTTGCAAGCCGAAATCGGCAAAGCCAGACGTTAAGGGCAGGTCAGGAGGGATTAGGCTCCATAGGCCTACTGTATTCGAATGCCCCGCAGCTGACACCGTTAGTGTCCGCTATCCAGAAGCGTTCGCGGTTCCTTGGATGACCGGAATGGGCGCAAGGCCGAACATCTGGTCCGTGGCCAATGGCCAAGGCCCACTCGCCGCGCGAACCGGCCCGATGCGCCGGGGCCGCCGTGTTGCCACGGATGGGGTCCTGGCTAGCATAGATGCCGCCATCGACTTCCAGCTCCAGACGCTCGATATGGCGGCCGCGTACCACCTTCAGGATCGCGCGTCTGGCCCGGTTTCACATCGCGCCCGACCTTGCGACGGCACGGCTCGTTCCGGTGCTTGAAGCGTATGATCCAGGTGCGGCCGAGGATGCCACGCGGTGTAGGTCAGCCACGCGCGTCTCTCACCGCGAATCCGCGCCTTCGTCGATTTCCTCTCCGCCTACGCGACAGTGGACGCATGACGTCGCCGCCGGCCTCGACGTCGATGGTTCGAGGATCTCCTCCGAACGTTATGATCGGCTGGGCCGCAAGCGCATGAGTGAGAGCCCAGTCGACGGGGGATCCGGCGCTCCGGTTGGATGCGTGCCGGGCGGCGAGATCTACGTCCGAACGTGCTCCCACACCTTGGAGATGACGACCGATCCCTCGCCGACCGAGGCTGCGACCCGCTTGACGGAGTTGGCGCGCACGTCGCCGACCGCGAAGATTCCCGGATGCGACGTCGCATAAGGCGAACGCGCGCCGATCGCGTCCCCGGTCAGGACAAAACCGTGGCCATCGAGCTCGACGAGCCCCGAGAGCCAGCCGGTATTGGGCGCGGCGCCCACCATGACGAACACGGCACAGGTCGAGATCCTGCGCGTCGTTCCGTCAGCGACGGTGCGGATCGAAACCGCGTCGAGACGGTCGTCGCCGTGCAGGGCGGTAACTTCGGCCCCGTACTCGATCGTGATCGCCGGGTCTGCCTCCAGCCGGCTCGACAGGTACCTCGACATGGAGGTCGCAAGCGAATGGCCCCGCACCAAGAGGCGAACGTGTCGCGCTGAGCGGCTGAGATACATCGCCGCCTGGCCCGCCGAGTTGCCGCCGCCGATGACGATCGTCTCGGTATTCCGGCAATAGCGCGCCTCGATCTCCGTCGCAGCGTAGTAGATACCTGCGCCCTCGAACGCTTCGAGGCGGTCGATCGGCAATCTCCGGTACTGGACGCCGGTCGCGACGACGACGGCCTGTCCCCGAACGCGCCGGCCGTTGTCGAACGTCGCACAGAACGATCCGTCGGCAAGCCGTTCCAACTCCGCCACGCGCCGCGGCATCGCGAAGCGCGTGCCGAACTTCATCGCCTGGATCTCGCCGCGCCAGACGAGGTCGGCGCCCGAGATCCCGGTCGGAAAGCCCATGTAGTTCTCGATCCGGCTCGATGTGCCGGCCTGGCCGCCGATCGCCACATCCTCGATGACTAACGCGCGCAGCCCCTCCGCACCCGCATAGACGCCCGCTGCCACCCCGGCCGGACCGCCGCCCACGATGAGGACGTCGAAGGCCTCGTCGTCGACGAGGTTGTAGTCGAGGCCGAGCAGCCGCGCGACCTTGGCGGGCGTCGGCTCGGTCACGACCACGTCCCGGCCGAAGATGACCGCCGGTCGGTTAGCCGAGATCGCGCAGGCCGTGGCGACGCTCGCCGCCTCCGGGCTGCCCAGCGAATAGGTCCTGTAGGGAATCCGGTTGCGGCTCGCGAACTCGGCGATCCGCCGTACGCTCCGGTCGTCGTCCTCGCCGATGAGTACGAGCGTGCCGTCGTGCGAGTCGAGCTGCCGCCGCCGCCGTGCGGCGAGGACTGTGATGATGATGTCCGACATCTCCGGGATCTCGGACATCAATCGCAGCATCTCGGGACGCGGCACCTCGGTGACGACCGTATCCACGCTCGCCCGCATGGGCATCGACCAGACGCCGCCGTTCAGGAACGAGATTTCGCCCATGAATTGGGTCGGACCAAGGGTGTATGGGAGATGGCGCTCGTCCGTGAAGGGATTCACGACTTCGATCTCGCCGGCGTCGACATACACGAAGCGATCGGCAGGATCGCCGGCACGGACGAGAAAGTCGCCGGCGGGGTAACGCTTCTCGGTTCCGATCGCCCGCAATGCAGCGACATGCGATGCAGCGAGGGGATGCGCTGCATCTCGCGCAGGTCACGGCCGATCGTTTCCATGGGTCGCTCCAGTCGCAAGCCATCCGCTGCGGCGCAGCATCGATGGCTCGGCCACTACAGGCAAGACCCTTGGCGGGGGCGATTGATTGATCGAAGCTGGTGGCCTGAAGGAACTTGCGTGGACTTGCAACCCGGCCTTCGTCCACGTCCGCTTCGTAGAAATCGGCGAGAGTCCTCAAATGACAGACACGGGCGCCTTGCAGAACGACTGCTGCCGAGCACAGCGCCCGCTGTCACTGTGCGGTCGGCGACAACCTAGACGGGACAAGTTCGATGGATTTGGTCTCCGAAACACCTGATCCCGCGCAATCTGTCGCGACCAGCAACCAGCGCGTAGCCTTTCGAAGCTTGTAGAGATCACCGCGGTCGCGGATCGCCTGGTTGCCACGAAGCCGGCGCCTGATACAGGCGTGGCTCCGTGGTCGGAATGTCATCTTGCTCCCGCAGTGAGAGCGCCTCCAGGGTACGGCGACGGCTCACTTTCGGAAGGATGCTCGCCCAGCTGCGGCGGGCTGGTGGCTGCGCCCGAGCGCTCCGCTCGTTCAGGTCGAGCAGGGCGCAACTTGTCGCATCGACTTGGTCGTGCTGCGCCGTCGGGAACGCAGGAAGCTCGTCGAGATACGCGGCCAAAGGCCTGCTGCCGGTTTGGTTGACACCAGCCTAAGCGAGTTCGGCTCGGTTCTCGAACGCGACAGGGCTAAGGTAGCCGAGCGTCGAGTGACGCCGCGCCGCGTTGTAGAAGCGTTCGGTGTCGTCGAACACGTCCGCCCGTCCCTCGTCCCACGTGCGGTAGGCCGCCGGGTCGTCTGCTCGGTCTTCAGCGACGAGAAGAAGCTCTCCATGCACAGCAGAAGACCCGCGCCCGCGCCGGAGTGAACGGGCGACAGAAATCGCCTCTTGCTGGGAGCGCTGCTCCACGGATCGTATGCGCAGAGATGCCCTGTGTGACGAGCGACGGCCACGGGCTGGAACGGCGTCTTCCTGGCGGAGATCTTGAGCGCGGTCGCGGCGGCGGCGGCGGGCGCGACCACGAGCGGCGCCCTGCTGTTCACCTATGGCGGCATCGTTGTCGGGCCGGCGCGGTTCGGCGCGCCGACGCACGCGACCGGGGACCCGGCGATATCCGGTCGCCTGCCGCAGGGCGACAAGGTCGTGCGAGCGTCCTCGATCCCGGCGGCCTTCGAGGGCGTGTGCGGCGGGCGGCGACGTCGGCGATGATCGGCACCGCGACCGGTCTGTTCGGCGTCGCTGCTGGGCGCCCTATACCGTTCTCATGCGTAACGGCCCGACCTTCTCGCTCCCGCTCCTCGATCGCCTCGGCGACAGACTGCAAGCCGATGTCGCGGCGGGCGCCATCGCGGGGGCCGACCTGCTCGTCGGCGGCGCGGACGGGGAGTTCTGGCGGCGCACCGTCGGCTTCCGCGACAGCGTCGCCGGTGACCGCCTCGCCCCTGACGCGGTCTGGCGCATCTACTCCATGACCAAGGTCATCGTGTCGGTGTCCGCCCTCGTCCTCGCCGAGCGGGGCAACCTGCGCCTCGACCAGCCCGTCGCCGACTTCATCCCCGCCTTCACGCACCTCTCCCGGTTGAACTCCGACGGCACACGCGTCCCGGTCGCCACCGCGCCGACGCTTCAGGACCTGCTGCGGCACACGACCGGGATCGCCTATGGCTATCTCGGCGACGGACCGACGCGCCGGGCCTACGACGCAGACGGGCTGCTCAGCGAGGACCTCGACAACGCCGCCTTTGCCCAGCGGATCGCGCGCCTGCCGCTGGAACACGAGCCCGGCACGGTCTGGCACTACTCCCACGCCACCGACGTGCTCGGCCGGGTGCTGGAAGTGGCCGGTGGCGCGGATCTGCAGGGTGTGCTCGACGAGACGCTCCTCGGGCCGCTCGGCATGGCCGACACCCGCTTCCGGATCCCTGTTGAGAGGGCGGGTCGCGTGGCGCAGCCGCTGCCGCAGGCGCCCGGGCAGCGGCCGGCCTTCCACGATCCGAGCCTGTCCCGGCGTGGCCAGCGGGGCAACGGCGGCCTCGTCTCGACCGTGGCGGACTATGCCGCGTTCCTGCGCATGATGCTGAATGGCGGCAGCCTCGGCGGCGTGCGCGTCCTGGCGCCGGCGAGCGTGCGGCTCATGACCGCCGATCATCTCGGGACGACGATCGCGAAGGGGGCCTACTACCCGCCTGGTCTGGGCTACGGCTTCGGGCTCGGGGTCGCGGTGCGGCTCGTTGCGGGCGAGGCGCCGTTTCCCGGCAGCGTCGGCGACTGGTTCTGGAGCGGGGTCGGCGGCACGTATTTCTGGGTCGATCCGGCGGCGGGCTTCTTCGCGCTCCTGATGATGCAGACCTCCTCGGCCGCGCAGCGCCAGCACTACCGCACGCTGACCCGCGCCATGGTCTACGCCGCGCTCGACGCCCCCTGAGCCGGGACGCTCGCGCCACGGCCATTCCGTCGGTCGCGTCACGGCCGAGCGCGGCCCATCCGCTTCGAATCCGTCTACCTGAACGGCGGACAGGCTTCGCGCTGGTCTGAAACCGGTGGCGTGACCGTTGCAACGGCATGTCCGCTTCGGCAGACAGCGCACCGGACATCCGTCCGGGACGCCGGAGCGGATCGCGACCCCGGAGAGGATCATGACGGACCAGTCCGCAGGGGCGGTGGCACAAGGTCCGCGACGTCGATGAAGGCTGGAGACGAGGGCGATCGCGTCGGGGCGATCTGCCAGGCTCTGAGACGGGCCATCGTGGAACGGGCACTCGCCCCCGGCGACCGCCTGCCGGAGGACGCCCTCGGCGAGCGGTTCGGGGTCAGCCGCACCATCGCCCGGCAGGCCCTGCTGCGGCTGGCCGGCGAGGGTCTGGTCGATCTGCGCCGCAACCGCATCGCCGTCGTGGCGACCCCGAGCTGGGAGGAGGCGCGCGACACCTTCGACGTGCGCGTCGGCCTGGAGCGGCTGGTGGTGCGCCGCCTCGCCGGGCAGCTCAGCCCGGCACAGCGTCAGGTTCTGCTGGACCAGATCGCGCGCGAGGAAACCGCCCGGGGCGGCCCCGAGGCGCTGTCGATCCGGCTCGCCACGGAATTCCACCTGATGCTCGCCGAGATGACCGGCAGCGCCGTGCTGACCCGCTACGTCGCGGAGCTCGGCTATCGCTGCGCCCTGATCCTGTCGCTCTACAGCCGCCCGCATTCCTCGGACTGTGCCGTGAGCGAGCACCGCGACATCGTCGCCGCCCTGGTCGCGGGCGATGCCGAGCGCGCCGCCGCGCTCATGGACCACCACCTCGACGCGGTCGCCGAGCGGGCGCGGATCGTGCCCCCGGTCCCGCGCGAGCGCGACCTCGGACGCCTGCTGGCGCCCTACGTCGCGGGCGGCGGGGCCTGACGCGGCGTCAGGCCGTGAGGCCGTGCTTGGTCAGCAGGCGCTCGGCACTGTCGTTCCAGACCTCCATGCCGACGATCAGCCCGTCGCGCACGGTGAAGCGGTCGACGTAGCGGTTGCCCTCGAAGGGCGTGCCGTCCGGCCACGCGCCGTAGAGAGTCCCGAGGCTGTAGACCGTGGTGACGCCGTCGCCCGGCACCACGTCCAGCCGCTCCATCCGCTTCTTCACCCAGGCGTAGCGGCCGGCATTGAAGGCCGTGACCTCGGACGGGTGGTTGAAGACCCGCGCGCCGGTGAACACGATCCGGGTGCCCGGCGCCATGTAGCGGGCGGCCGTCTCGGGATCGGGCACCATCGAGGCCTCGAGATAGGCGGTCACGTTGGCGGCGTCGCGCGCGGTCGCCGCGCTGTGGGTCACGTCGGTCATGGCATGCCTCCTGTCGGCCCTACCGTGCCGCAAAAGCCCGGCCCGTGCATGCAGGAAGTGTATGCACTTTGACGCTGAATTGAGCACAGGATGCCTACGGGCATACAGTCAGCGGTCCGCGCGGCTGCCGAATCTGCCAATTCCTGGTGGCATGGAGGTTGCGCTCGGCAGGCTGCGCCCCGCCCTCGGAGACACGCCATGGCCTCCTTCCTGCCCCCGACCCTGCGCCGCTTCGCGGTGACTACGAGCGCGCTGCTCGGCCTCGCCGTCTCGGCCGCGCAGGCGGCCGACACCGTCAAGATCGGCCTCGTGACCGCTCTGAGCGGCCAGTCCGCGAAATCCGGCGAGGCGATCTCCCGCGGGATCGGGCTCGCCATCGACGAGATCAACGCCAAGGGCGGCGTCCTCGGTCACCCCTCGAGCTCGTGGCCCGCGACGACGAGGCCAACCTGTCCAAGGGCGTGCTGGCGACCCGCGAGCTGATCCAGCGGGTCGGCGTCGTGGCGGTGGTCGGCGGCCTCGACACGCCGGTCTCGATGGCGATCGTGCCGATCGCCAACCAGATGAAGGTGCCGTTCATCGGCCCCTGGGCGGCCGGCACCGGCATCACCCGCAACGGCGCCGCCGACAATTACGCCTTCCGGGTCTCGGCGGTCGACGCCCTCGTAGACGAGGCGCTTGTCGCCTACGCGGTGAAGACCTACGGGGCGAAGAAGCCCGGTATGATCCTCGTCAACAACGCCTGGGGCGAGTCGAACCAGAAGGGCCTCAAGGATGCCCTCCAGGCGGCGAACCTTCCGGCAGCGGGCATCGAGAAGTACGAGGCCAACGACGTCGACATGGTCCCCCAGCTGTCCCGGCTGAAGGAGGCCGGGGCCGACGCGCTGTTCCTCGTCGGCAATGTCGGACCGTCGGCCCAGGTGGTGAAGTCGCTGGACCGGATGGGCTGGTCGGTGCCGGTCGTCTCGCACTGGGGCCCGGCGGGCGGCCGCTTCGACGAGCTCGCCGGCCCGAGCGCCGGCAAGGTCCACTTCATCCAGACCTTCACCTTCGCGGGCAACACCTCGCCGAAGGCGAGCGCGGTGCTCGACGCGCTCAAGGCCAAGTACCCGGCGATCAAGTCGATGGCCGACGTCACCCCCGCCGTCGGCATCGCCAACGCCTACGACGCGACGCACCTGCTGGCGCTCGCCATCCAGGCCGCCGGCTCCACCGAGGGCCCGAAGGTCCGCGACGGCTTCTACAAGATCGGCACCTATCCGGGCCTGATCAAAACCTACGAGACGCCCTTCGCCCCCGGCCAGCACGACGCGCTCGGCCCCAAGGACTACGTGTTCACGCGCTTCAAGGACGGTGAGATCGTTGCGGTGACCAACTGAGCCCGGCGATGCTGACCTCCATCCTCGTCAGCGGCCTCGGCCTCGGCAGCATGTACGGCCTCGTGGCCCTGGGCTTCCACGTGACCTACGCGGTGTCGGGGACCGTGAACTTCGCGCAGGGCAGCGTCGTCACCCTGGGGGCGGTCCTGGCCTACGCGCTCGGCGTCACCCTCGGCTGGCCGATGCCCGCGGCGATCGTCCTGGCGCTCGCCGGCTGCGCCCTGTTCGGCCTCGTGGTCGAGCGGGCGCTGGTCCGCCCGTTCGTGGCGCGCGGCTCGGACGCGTGGCTCCTGGCGACGGTGGCGGGCGGCATCGTCCTCGACAACACCATGCTATTCACCTTCGGCAAGGAGCCGCGCAGCCTGCCCTCGCCGCTGGCCACGAAGCCGGTGGAGATCCTCGGGACCGGCATCTACCCGCTGCAGCTGGTGATCCCGGTGGTCGGGATCGCCCTGGCCTTCGCGATCCGCACGGTGTTCCGGAAGACCGATCTCGGCCGCGTCCTGCTCGCCGTGGCGCAGAACGCCGACGCCGCTCGCCTGATGGGGATCGACGTGCGCCACACCGTGGCCTGCGCCTTCGCGCTCTCGGCGGTGCTCGCCGGCGTCGCGGGCCTGCTGATCGCGCCGCTGTTCTCGGTCTCGGCCGAGCTCGGCACGCTGTTCGGCATCAAGGCCTTCGCGGTGGCGATCCTCGGCGGAATCGGCTCCGCAACCGGGGTGATCGTGGCGGGGCTGCTCTACGGGCTCGTCGAGGCCGGCGTCACCGCGACCCTCGGCTCGACCTACACGCAGCTCGTGGTGTTCTCGGTGATCATCCTGGCCCTTACCCTGCGCCCCGACGGTCTGCTCGGCCGCGCCGCGGTCAACAAGGTCTGACGCGATGCCGTTCCTGCGCTCGGCCCCGGCGATGCGGCTCGGCATCGCCGGCCTAACCGCCGGCGCGCTCGGCCTCGTCGCGCTGACCGCCGGCTACAGCCACTTCGTGATCGCCCTCGTGGCGTTGACCACGGTGGCGGGGGTCGGCCTCAACGTGCTCCTCGGCCTGACCGGGCTGATCTCCTTCGGCCAGGCCGGCTTCTACGCGATCGGTGCCTACGCGAGCGCGATCCTGACGCTCCACGGCGTCAGCTTCTGGCTGGCGCTCCCGGCGGCGGCGCTGATCGCGGCGCTCGTCGGCGGCCTCGTGGCGGTGCCGGCGATGCGGGTGAAGGGTCCCTACCTCGCCATGCTGACGATTGCCTTCGGCTTCATCGTCGAGCATGGCCTGATCGAGGGCGGCGCGCTGACCGGCGGCCAGAACGGACTCGTCGTCACCGACGCGCCCACGCTCCTCGGCGAGCCGCTCTTGCCGGCCGGCCTCGCAGTGCTGGCGGTGCTCGCGGCCGGGGCGAGCCTCGCCGGGTTCGACATCCTCGCCCGCAGCCGCCTCGGCCGGGCGATGCGCGCCGTGCGCGACGCCGACGTCGCCGCGGCGGCTCTGGGCTTCGATCCGGTCCGGGTGAAGGCCCTGGCCTTCGCCATCTCCGCGGCCCTGACCGGCCTCGCCGGCGCGGTCCTGCCGCCGCTGATGCTGTTCATCGCGCCGAGCTCGTTTCCGTTCTCGCAGTCGATCCTGTTCGTCCTGTCGGTGATCGTCGGCGGCGCCGGCACGGTGCTCGGCCCGCTCCTCGGCGCCCTCGTCACCGTGCTGCTGCCGGAGGCGCTGTCGGGGCTCGCCGAGTACCGGCTGCTGTTCTTCGGGCTCGCGACCCTGGCGGTGCTGTGGCTGGTGCCCTCGGGGCTGGTCGGCAGCCTCGCCCGCCTGCTGCCCCGCGGTCGCGGCGCGCCGGCCGCCGCGGAGAGCGGAGAGGCGCCGCTGCCCGGCACGGCGGCGCGCGAAGCCCTCGTGCTCGAAGGGATCGGCATCCGCTTCGGCGGCATCACGGCGGCGGAGGGCGTCGACCTCACGGCCCGGCCGGCGGCCATCACGAGCGTGATCGGCCCGAACGGGGCCGGCAAGACCACCGTGCTCAACATGGTCTCGGGCTTCTACCGCCCGAGCGCCGGGGCGATCCGGCTGGGTGGACGCGACCTTGCCGGTCGGCCGGCCCACGTCGTCGCCCGGGCCGGCATCGCGCGCACCTACCAGACCACGCGCCTGTTCGGCTCGCTGCCGGTGGTCGACAACGTCGCCCTCGGGCTCGCGCCGGGCCGGCTCTGGCGCCGCGCACGGGCGCGGGACCGGGCGACGGCGGCCGCGCTCCTCGCCTTCGTCGGCTACCGCGGCGCCCTCGACCGCCAGGCCGCCGAGCTGCCCCATGTCGACCGGCGTCTCGTGGAGATCGCCCGGGCGCTCGCCAGCGGCCCCGCGGTGCTGCTCCTCGACGAGCCGGCCGCCGGCCTGTCGCGGGCCGACACCGACCGGCTGGCCGGGCTGATCCGCCGGATCGCCGACAGCGGCGTCGCGGTGGTGCTGGTCGAGCACGACATGCCGCTGGTGATGGGCATCTCCGACCACATCCTCGTCATGGATGCCGGGCGCCCGATCGCGCGGGGCACGCCTGCCGAGATCCGGCGCGATCCGGCGGTGCTGCGCGCCTATCTCGGCGGCGCCGACACGCCGGCCCGGCCGCGGAGCGCGCCGTGGCAGGGACCGGCAGACGCCGTCCTCTCGGTCCTCGACCTGACCGCCGGCTACGGCGCCGCACCGGTCCTCGACGGCGTCCATCTCGACGTGCGGCCGGGCGAGACCGTCGCCCTGCTGGGCGCGAACGGCGCTGGCAAGTCCACGGCGATGCGGGCTCTCGCGGGGCTGCTGCGCCCGGTCGCGGGCGCGATCGTGTTCGACGACCGGCGCGTGGACGCGTTGCCCGCCCACCGGATCGCGCGGAGCGGCCTCGTCCTGGTGCCGGAGGGCCGGCAGGTCTTCCCGGAGCTCACCGTCGTCGAGAACATCCGCCTCGGTGCCTTCGGGCGCGGGACGCCGATCGACCCGGCCGAGGTGGAGCGCCTGCTCGACCGGTTCCCGCGGCTGCGCGACCGAGCGACGAGCCGGGCGGGCCTGCTCTCCGGCGGCGAGCAGCAGATGCTGGCCATCGCCCGCGGGCTGATGGCGCATCCGCGCATCCTGCTCCTCGACGAGCCGTCGCTGGGCCTCGCCCCGGCGATGATCAACGCCCTCTATGCCACCGTGGCCGAGCTGCGCGACGAGGGCGTCACCATCCTGATTGTCGACCAGATGGCGGCTTTGGCCCTCACGGTCGCCGATCGCGGCTACGTGCTGGAGCAGGGCCGGGTCGTCGGGCGCGGAACCGCCGCGGAGCTGTCGGCGGACAAGGGGCTGGAAGCGGCCTATCTCGGTGCGGCGTAACGGGGACACGGCGTGGAAAAGCGTCTGTGAGCCGGCTGCGCCGGGTACAGCGCCCTGCCCGGACAAACCGAGTAGAAGCGGCTGGCGGTCCATCTCGATCCGAACCTCGACGGCCTCGCATTCGGGCCGGGCCTGGGCGCCGTGCTGGCGCCGGGCGGCCTGCAGCCGGTGCACCGCCGACCGTCGCGCCGACATCTGAGCGACCACGGGGGCTGTCGCCGGCTGTGTTCCGGCGCAGTCGGCTCAGACCACTGACGCGGCGCGATTCCTCTCGCCGGCGACCGCTCGCGCTCTGATCGGTCTCGCGAGGGTACTCCGCGGCCCGCCCGGTTGTGCGGCTGCCCGCAACGGCATCCCGGACATGGTTTTGCGTGTCTCGGTTGCCATGCAACCTCGGCGGCCTGCGGCCTCGGTCAGGCGGAGCAAGCGCCAGGTTCACCGTTTCTCCCGTCGATCGACCGGCGGGTAATATTGCGGGCTCTCGCGGCGGTCGAACAGGCCGTAGTCGCGGATCACCCGCACGGTCCGGATGCGCATGCTTTCGGCCTCGGCCGGCGCGACAGGCTCGAACGCCGAGGCCACGTCGGGGTCGACCCACGACAACAACAGCATGACCTTGCCTGGATTGTAGATCGAGTCGAACACGTCCGATGCTACGAGGCCATCGGCTGCAGATGCGAGCCCGAGTGCACCGACAAGACCGTCGGGCAGGGACTGGCCGGCACGCGGCTCCGTCTCGCACAATTGGCATACCTTGGCGCCACCGATCTCGGTGGCATCGAACCGCTGCTCGCGCACGGCATGTCCGTGAGGCGCGTGGGTATCTGCCGTCACCTCGCCGACCCGAAGGTGGTAGTCGGAAAAGACCTCGCCCCTGCCCTTCTCCTGGACCACGTGGTGGCCCGCATGGGTTCGCCAGCGAATCACCGACTTCTCGTCCCGCCACGTCGAGTGCGACAGCATCCAACCCGGCCGGGTCCGGCTCGTGAAGCGCTCGTTGTCGATGAAGCCGTCGATGTTCTCCAACTCAGGCTTCAGCAACTTCCCGTGCTCAAGGTACGCATCCGTGCAGCCCTCGCCGGGATGGACCTCGAAGATGACCGAGAACATGGCTTCTCCTGTTGGAGCGGGGCTTTCTAGGCTGCCGTGCCCTGGCACAGAAAGGCGGCAGACGCCTGCCTGAGCAAGCCACGCCGGGCTTCACGGTGCATCAGGTGCGTCCGGCGCACGATCCTGAGGTTACTCCGGTCGAACAGCCCGCTGAGAGCATCACATAGTCAGCGTGTGTCGGCATCACTAGCCGGACCGATCCAGGTGCCGCGGGAGACGCACACGGGCGCGCGGATGAGCGATGGGCCTTGGAGCATCTCGCCGCTCCAAGCGCGCAGGATCTCGACGAACGCCAGCGCGCACCGTCACGTCCTGCGGCCACGCCTGACGCGGATTCAAATATGCTTTCGCCTCTCGATCAGGGTCTGAACCGTTCCGTATTCTAGGCGTCGCGAATATCGAGGATCGTCCGCTTGCCGGTCTTCTTAATCGGCGATGTTGCCGTTGCCGCACGCATGTCCGCTCCTTCAGGATACGACATGGGTCGAGGCCGCTGAGCCCGGCCGTCGACTCCGGTTCGCGCTCGCGGTGCTCGCCTAGCGCAGGCGCTGCAGAACGCGGTCGATGTCAGCCGTCGTCATCTCCCACTCGTTTTGGAAGTTGGCCACGACGCTGCGCATGAACTGCGGTTGGAGGCGTTCCGCCTCGGCCGTGTCACCGAGGTGATCGACCAGCATCGCGTACGCCAGTTGCGAAGGTTCAGATCCCTCGTAACTCCACTCGTAGCCGTTGCGCGAGTAGCGCTTGGAGTCCGTCCTGTCGGGAAGCGGCTTGCCGTCGACCGTAACGACGATCCCGTCGATGGTACGGTCGCCCACGTAGACCTTGTTCATGACCGTGCCTCCCTCATCTGGTGGCGCGGGGTGCGGCCATCGGAGCGGGAGCGCATCACCTCGGGGAAGATCCAGAGGCTGACGACCATGAAGGGGCCGAGGAACGCCACGGCCCATCGTGGGCCGGATTGACCGAGGTGGCCCATGTAGAACCACCCGGCGAGCGCGGCCAAGGCGACGGCGACGGACAAGCCGAGCTTGATCGGAAACGGCATCGGATTCTTCCCGGATCTGTGGTCGTTCTTACACGGTGAGGACGGAACCGACCTGCAGCAGCAGGCCGAGTGCGCCGCCGAGCCCGGCCAGCACGATGGCGAGGCCGGCCAAGCCGTCACGCCACCGCTGGGGCCAGACATTGAACAGGCCCGGGGCGAACAGGATGGCCATTCCGCCCACGATGACCAGGCTCGTCCAGCGCAGGTTGGCGGCACCGTAGGCCAGACAACCGCAGATCAAGGCCAGCAGAAGCACGACGTTGGCCCCCAGCAGCAACAGGCCGAGCGGTCGCCTCTTCAAGTCGGGACGGGTTTCCAGCGGAAACATGCCCGTGAGGACATAGAAACCGACGCTGGCGACGCCGGCAAAGAGGGCGAACCACGCGAGGGCGGCGACGTTCGGTTCGATCATGCTCATGGACACCTCCCAGGGGCCGGGGTCGGCGTCCCGTGGGCGCCGCTCGTCGCGTGTGGCGGAGGCTTACTCGGCCGCCTGCATGGCGCTGGACTGCGAAGCCCCGGGCGTGCGTGAGGTCCTGCGCATGTCCGTCCTCACGTGGCGGGTGTCGTAGCCGTTGAAGAGCGTCCCGAGCAGGCCGCGGTTCAGGTCCGACGTGCCGAACAGCCAGTCCATGATCGGGAAGGTCAGGTTCATGTTGCGCTCCATCATGATCGATTGGTCGTGATGGGCCGCGTGATGCCGGCGGTTCGTATTGATGAACGGCATGTTGCGGACGAACCAGTTGTCCTCGACGTGGCAGCAGAAGTGCATGAACTCGTAGACCATGTAGATGCTGGTCGTCGTTGTGATGAACAGCCAGCCGACGTTCGGCGTGAACACATTGCCGAACACGATGGCGCCCGGGATCGACATCAGCGTGAAGGTCGCCAGCGCGTAGGGTGGGAAGAACGTCACCCGGTAATCACGATGATCGGCGAAACGCATCTCGTGGTCGGTGAAGAACTGATGGTGCTGGAGGGTGTGCCGATTGTAGACGGCGCGGCCGATCGGATTGCTCTGCGGTCGATGCATCACGTAACGATGCAGCCACCACTCGAAAAAATTGCAGAACAGGAACACGACCGGCACCGTGGTGAGTTCCGCCCAGGTCGGCGCCTTGATGTTCGAGATGTAGATGTACAGCGCCGTCAGGCCAATCGTGTAGATGATCGCGATGTGCAGGAAACCGTTGTACCAGCCCGCGACGCGCTGCCGATAGTTGGCTCGGTAGTGTCGTTGCCGCTCGCTCATCCTGGTGACTGCGAGTTCCATCGGGAGTCTCCTTGTTCGATATCTCTTGAGGCGGCCGCCGCAGTCACTCAAACGAAGATGTTTACTGGAACGCTATCGCCGCTACGGCCTGCCGAGCCGTCTCGGCGACCACTGCTCGGGACGCGACCGCAGCTTGGCCGCGGGACGAGCGCGGGCCGCGGATTGGCTGGCCGTGCCTCCGCCGCCTCCCCGACAGACCTGTGCGCCGCCGAATGTCATCCGCGCCGCGAGCCGTGGGGACATGACGCTCTCCCTGATGTGCGGCTGACAGGATATCAGTGATATATCAATCGTCAACCGCCACACGGTATTCCGGCGATGCGGGGCTGCGGGCCGATCGCATCCCCGCTGGGCCGCTCAGTGTGAAATCGCTTCGAGCGACTTGCCCTTGGTCTCGATGCCGAGGATCCCGACGCTGGCCGCTGCGATGACAAACGATCCGGCCCCCAGGGCGAACACGCCGCCGTGGCCGAGCGTCGGCAGGATGATTCCGATCACGTAGGGGCCGATGAGCGAGCCCACGCGGCCGACGGCCGAAGCGCAGCCGGCTCCCGTCGCGCGCGCGCGGGTGGGATAGAGCTCGGGGGTGTAGGCGTAGAGGACCGACCACATCCCGAACAGGAAGAACTGCATCATCAGCCCGAACCCGATCAGCCAGGCGAAGCTCGGGGAGTGGCCGTAGAGGTAGGCCGCGACGGCGCTGCCGAGTAGCATGAGCACGGCGGTCGGCTTGCGGCCCCAGCGCTCGACGAGGATGGCTGAGGTAATAAAGCCCGGCACACCGGCGAGCGAGATCAGGATCGTGTAGGTCACGGATTTGGCGACGCTGTAGCCCGCATCCTGCAGCAGGACTCCGAGCCACGTGGTGAGCCCGTAGAAGCCCAGTAGCGCGAAGAACCACGTCAGCCAGATCATGACCGTGCGGCTCGCGTAGCCCGGGCTCCAGAGCTCGAGGAAGGAGAAGCGACGCTCGCCCTGCGCCAGTTCAGGCCGGACCTCCGGCTCGGACAGTGAGCGGCCGTCAAGACGCGCGGCCACCTTCGTCTCGATGGTCGTCATCACGCGATCGGCCTCAGCGTACCGGCCGCGGTCTGCAAGCCAGCGAGGAGACTCTGGCACCAGGAAGCGGATCACGAACAGGAACAGGGCCGGCAGCGCTTGGGCCAGGAACACCGCTCGCCAGTCGAAGTAGCTCAACAGGACGTAGCTGAGGCAGCCCGCCGCAATGAAGCCCAGGGGCCAGAAGCCTTCCATGATGGCGAGGTATCGGCCACGCTTGGCCGTTGGCAGGAACTCGGAGACGATGGCCAGGGCCACGGGGAACTCCATACCCATGCCGAACCCGAGGAGTAGGCGGCCGTAGCCGAGCATGGTCGCATCCGACGCGTAGGCGCACCACGCGCTGCCGAGCCCCCAGAACACCATGCTGATTTGGAAGACGAGCTTCCGGCCGAAACGGTCGGCGAGCATCCCGGAAATCGCCGCGCCGGCGAACATGCCGATGAAGCTCATGCTCGACAGAAGGCCGACCTGGGCCGTCGAGAGGCCGAACTCAGTCTTGATCGAGCCGAGCAAGAAGGTGAGCGAGCCGAGGTCGATCGAGTCGAAGAACCAAGCCGTCGCGATGATGAGGAAAATATTGCGCTGGAACCGGGTCATCGGCAGGCGTTCCAGCCGTGCCGCGATCACCGCGCTCGACCCAGCTGCAGCGCGGGCGGGGGTTTCCGCTGTAGCTTGTTCCGGCAGCAGGCCGCCCGTGGGTATCGCGATTTGCCCTGCCATTCCTTGCCTCCCAGCGTTTTAGTATGCGCATGGTGTTATTGCAGGATACTGCTAATCCGCGCAAGATATATCAGCGATATGCCCCTTGCGTAGGGAAGCGCACGGCACCATGCAGGAAGGCGGGCAGCGGCGAGCGGGCTGGGAACGGTAAAGGGGCGTCGTCGATGAATTTCGTGACCGGGAAGACGACGTCGGTCCGCGCCGCGCAGCGTGGCGAGAAGCGGGCCAGGAAAGCCGTGAAGGGGGCGATCGACGGGGCCAACGGGGCTGCCGGAGGCAATGACCTGCCCGACCTGACGCTCACCGACAGAGCCTACCAGCAGCTGGAGGAGATGATCACGACGCTTGTGCTCCCGCCCGGCATGGTGCTGGGCGAGCAGAACCTTGTTCAACGTCTCGGGATCGGTCGCACCCCCATTCGCGAGGCTCTGCAGCGTCTCGCCCGCGACGGCCTGGTCGTGGTCATGCCGCGCCGCGGCATCCTCGTCTCAGAAATCAACGTGCGCACGCAGCTGCGCCTGCTGGAGACCCGACGTGTGCTGGAGCGCTTGATCGCCCGCCTCGCCGCGGAGCGTTCCACGAAGGAGGAGCGGGACGTTTTCGCCGGTCTTGCGCAGGATATGCGCGAGGCATCCTCGGCGTTGGACGACTTGGCGTTCATGCGCCTGGACCGTCAGTTCAATGACCTGATCGCAACGGCATCGCGCAATGAGTTCGCAGTACGCTCATTGGAGAGCATGGCGGGCCTGTCACGGCGTTTCTGGTACCAGCACTACAAGCAGGCGGCCGATCTGCCGCTGACCGCCAATCTCCACGCCGACGTCTGCGAAGCGGTCGCCCGACGCGACGTCGAGGCCGCCGGTGCCGCCTCGGACAAGCTCGTCGACTACATCGAGAGCTTCGCTCGCAAGACCCTGGATCATTGATCCGCGTCGGTTCCGAAGTGCCGACCACACGGTGAGACCGAGCGTTGGTCCACGCTGATACGTCTGAAGTGTCGGACGGCGGCTCGGCTATTGGCGCTGCCTCTTCGAGCGCCCTGCGCCCTCAGATGTTCGAGGCTTTGAGGTCGCGCGGCGCGATTCCGAAGCGCCGACGGAAGGCGGTGCTGAAGCCCGACGCGTTGGTGAAGCCGCACCGGTACATGATGGTCGCGATGCTGTCGCTGGCAGTTGCAGGCGCCGACAACTGGCGATGCGCTCGGTCGAGGCGCGCGTCGCGGATCGCCGCCGCCACGCCCTCGCCGTCGGCGAAGGCGGCGTAGAGACGGCTGCGGGAGACGCACAACGCCCGGTACAGGGCGTCGGGACCGAACC
Organism: Methylobacterium phyllosphaerae; assembly: GCA_050632685.1. GTDB lineage: Bacteria > Pseudomonadota > Alphaproteobacteria > Rhizobiales > Beijerinckiaceae > Methylobacterium > Methylobacterium phyllosphaerae_A. The sequence goes on along the minus strand of JBOEFT010000001.1, from coordinate 798,553 downwards.
CAGGATCGTGTAGGCTCCGTTCGATGTGCACCGCGGCCAGTGACCGTAGCGCGTCCGCTGTGACGTCGCCCGTGGGAGCGCCCACCAAACCCCGGAACAGGTGGAGGGTGCCTTCGACCGCGATGGCGGCCTCGGCCTCCGTCATGCCCGGCACCAAGGCCGCGTAGGACCGCAGGTAGGCCGCGAACAGCGCATTGAGGGGACCGTGGCCGATCAGGCGCCCGGCGTAGGCTTCCGGCTCGCCGACATGAGCCCTGAAGGCTGCGCGCGTCGCGCTAAGCCGGATCTCCTCGTAATCCTCGTAAGCCCCGATCAGGAACGGGCGTCCGGAGTCGGTGACGCTGATGTCGCCGGGCGCCATCCGCCCGCCGCGGGTCCCCTGTTCGAAGTACTGCGTACCGCGCAGGACCAGGGCGATTGTGATGGTGTCGCGCCCGTCCTGGCGGACGTGGCGCGCCGAGCGCTCGACATCGACCCGCGGGCCCTCGGTGTGGAGCAAGGTGCTGTGGGCCGTGACAGCGACGAGGCGACTGGCTGCGAACGACCGCCGTTCCTCGGCCCCGGCACTGGAGACGCCGGACATGGCCAGCGCCGTGTCGCGCCAGAACTCGAACGCGCGCTTCGACTCGACCTCGGCCGTGCTCTGCCTGAGCGTTTTGACGCGGGGGCGCTCGGTCAATCTATACTCCCTGGTTCAGACGCTTGGAGATCGAGACTCGCTCCTTCTGCAAGGTATGTCTGTTTATTAGATAGCAAGACTTCGAATTTGATATTTTTGTCTGCGCATACACCGCGTGCCGGGTCAGGGCCGGAAGCCCAAGTAGGCCGATGGTTTGATAAATATCCGTGAATATAGGTTCCAGAAGCAAATTCAGCTTCGGTGAATCCACTTCTTTAAAGCAGACATACTCGTTTCGACCAGGATCAGCCACAAAGCTGGGTCAAATTGTCCGCCAGCGCACCGTCTGAACTTCAGAGACGGGTCGTAAGCGGCACCCGCGGCGATACCCACTTTGATGCATCCGACGTCCAGGAGCGGACCGGCGGCTTTCCACCCGGCCCAGCCGTTCAAGGACGCCCGCTGACATGGCCAGTCGTGGCCGTCGGCGGAACGGCTGCCGCGCCTGCGGACACAGGCTCCCCTCCGGCCGAACTTTGCCGCTCACCACGGCCTATGCGGCGTCGAGAAGCCGTTGCCGGTTCGCCTCGGGGGAGAGGAGCCGGAGGAAGAGGCCTCGTTTTCAGCCGTCCCGCTTGTCGTGGTTCGTCTGCGGCCTGATGTACACAGGCTCGGACGGGTTGGTGAGAGGAGACCGCGATGGCTGACGTCCGGCGCGTTGGACTCGTGCTGTGTCCGGACTTCGATTTCATGGGCTTGGCCGTGACCTCGCCCTTTGCCGTCGCCAACCGGTACGTCGCTGACACGACCTATGACATCCGAGTGCTGTCAGAGGCGGGCGGCCTCGTCCGCTCGGGGTGCGGTCCCGTCGTCGGTACCGAGCGGCTGAGCGATCCGTCCGCCTTCGACACGATTATCGTCGCCGCGGGGATCAGCCCGCCTGAGCCGAGCCCGGATCTTGTCGCCTACCTGCAAGAGGCGGCCCGTTCGACGCGCCGTTTGGCGGGTCTGTGCCTCGGTGCCTTCGCCCTGGCCGATGCCGGCCTGTTGAGCGGGCACCGTGCGACGACCCACTGGCGCTACGCGCCCCAATTCCGCGCGCGCTATCCCGACTGCCACCTCGACATCGACAAGATCTACGTCGCCGAGGGCAACATCTGGACGTCCGCTGGCATGTCGGCGGGAATCGATCTCGCGGTCGGCATGGTCGAGCGCGACCATGGCCGGCAAGTGGCCCGTACCGTGGCGCGGGGCCTCGTCATGGAGCGCCGCCGGGCCGGGGGCCAAGCCCAGCACTCGGCCCTGCTCGACTTCGACGCGCCGAGCGACCGGATCCAGAGCGTCCTCGCCTATGCGCGGCAGAACCTGCGGCGTCCACTGACCACAGACGATCTCGCAGCGGTCGCCTGCCTGAGCCCGCGCCAGTTCACGCGGGCTTTCCGGGCCGAGACCGGCGTCTCGCCGGCCAAGGCGGTCGAGGTGATGCGCGTCGAGGCTGCCAAGCACATGCTGGAGCAGAGCCGCCTGCCCATCGAGGAGATCGCCGATGCCGCCGGCTTCGGCAACCGCGAGCGGATGCGCCGGGCCTTTCTCCGCGCCCATGGGGAAGTCCCCCGGGCGATCCGACGGGCAGCGGGGCCGCTCGCCGTCGTCTGACGCTTCGGCATGGCCGAAAACGTGGCAATTATGACGTGGTGGGTGCCGAGACCTCTGCTTAAGCATGGCCGGGGGGCTGCTTCCTGTCGGGGCTTCGCAGCCATGGTGAGTCTGACGATCAACGGTCGCCAATATGCAGTCGATGCCGAGCCGGATACGCCGCTGCTGTTCGTCCTGCGCGACACGCTCGGCCTGACCGGCACGAAATACGGCTGCGGCATTGCCCAGTGCGGAGCCTGCACCATCCACTTGGACGGGCAGGCGACGCGGTCGTGCCAGGTGCCGCTGGAGAGTGTCGGCAACCAAGCCGTCACCACCATCGAGGCGATCGAGCAGGACACGGTCGGCCGGAAGGTCGTCGACGCCTGGGTCGCGCTGCAGGTGCCGCAATGCGGCTACTGTCAGTCCGGTCAGGTCATGGCCGCCACCGCCCTGCTCAAACAGACGCCGCACCCGACGGACGGCGACATCGCCGACGCGATGACGAACCTCTGCCGGTGCGGAACCTACAACGCCATCGCCGCCGCCGTGCGGCAGGCCGCCGCCTGAGGAGCCAGCCATGCAGCCGCTCCCCCGCCCCGCAGCCCCGTCCCGCCGCCGCGTCCTCGCGGGTGCCGGCGGTGCCCTCGTCCTCAGTGCCCTCCTGCCGGTGCGCCTCGCCCGCGCCGAGGCGCAGGGTCCCGCGGAGGGCGCCGGTGCCCTTGCGCCGAAGCCGGGGACGCGGGTGGCCGCCTTCCTGGAGATTCACCCGGACGGCACCATCAGGCTGCTCAGCCCCTTCGTGGAGGGGGTCAGGGCGTCGCCACCGGCTTGGCGCAGATCGTCGGGGAGGAATTCGACGTACCGCCGTCCCGCTTCGTCGTGGAATGCGCGCCGCCCGGCCCGGACTACGCCGTCGTCAACGGTATCCGCATGACCGGCGGCAGCTTCTCGACCCGGTCGAGCTACGAAACCATGCGCCGCCTCGGCGCGACCGCCCGCGACTTGATGATCCGCGCGGCGGCGGCCAAACTCAAGGTACAGGACGGTGAACTCACCACCCGCGACGGGGTCGTGCTGCACGCGGCCACCAACCGGGCGCTCTCCTACGGCGACCTCGCCGCCGAAGCCCTGAAGCTGAAGCCGAACGAATCCGTCCCGCTGCGCGACCCGGCGACATTCCGCTACATCCGCCAGCCCATTCCCCGCCTCGACGTGCGGGACAAGTCCACGGGCCGGGCGATCTACGCCATCGACCAGACGGTCGAGGGCATGCTCTACGCCGCCGTACAGCACGCGCCGCGCCTGGGCACGGAGCCGAAGGCCCTGGCAAACGAGGCCGAGGTCAAGGCCATGCCGGGCGTGCACTCGGTGCACCGACTGCCCGGCGCCGTGGCGGTCGCCGCCGATAGCTGGTGGCGGGCACGCAGGGCGGTCGAGGCCCTGAAGGTCGAATGGACGGCCGCCGAGGCCAGCGGCATCGGCACCGTCGCGGCCGACTTCTCGTCCGAGGGCATGCTCGCCGCCCTCAAGGCCACCCCGATCCGGGCCATGTCGCGGAGGAGCAGGGCGACGTCGCCGCCGCCTTCGCCAAGGCCGCCAAGGTGATAGAGGCCGATTACGAGGCCCCCTACCTCGCCCACGCGCAGCTCGAGCCGCCCTCGGCCATCGCCCGCTTCGACGGCGACGGGACCCTCGACGTCTGGCTTCCGAACCAGATGCCGGAGGTGTTCCAGGCCGTCTCGGCGAAGGTGGCCGGGCTTCAGCCGGCCCAGGTCCGCATCCATTCGCCCATGCTCGGTGGCTTCTTCGGCCGCCACTTCACCTATGAGGCCGGCAACCCGTTCCCGCAGGCGATCCTGCTCGCCAAGGCGACCGGGCGGCCCGTGAAGGTGCTGTGGTCGCGCGAGGAGGAATTCGCCCGCGATGCCGTGCGTCCCTTGAGCTTCAGCCGCTTCCGCGCGGCCCTCGACGCGGCGGGGCAGCCGGCGGCGATCGAGGTCCGCACCGTCGGTGAAGGTCCGATCGGCCGCTACTTCAGCATGATGATGCAGACCCCCGTCGACCCTTCCGCGGTCGAGGGCATCGTCGAGAAGCCCTACGCGGTGCCTAACCGGCGCATGACCTTCACGAAGGTCGCCCACCCCGTGAACATCGCGTTCTGGCGCTCGGTCGGGCACTCGATGAACGATGCGTTCTACGAGAGCTTCCTGGATGAGATCGCCCAGGCCGGCGGCCAGGATCCGTTTGCGCTCCGCCGGGCGCTTCTCCAGGGCAGCGCCCGGCACCGGACCCTACTGTCGACGGTGGCAGAGATGTCCGGCGGCTGGCAGCGCGGGCCATATCCCGCCGAGGGTGGGATGCGCGCCCGCGGCATCGCCATGGCCTCGCCCTTCGGGTCGGAGACGGCGACGATCGCGGAGGTTTCGGTGGAGGGCGGCGAGGCCCGAGTCCACAACCTCTGGATCGCGTTCGACCCCGGCAGCATCGTCAACCCGGCCATCGTGAAGGCGCAGGTCGAGTCGGCGGCGGCGCTGGGCCTGTCCTCGGTCCTGTTCGAGCAGATCGTCTACCGCGACGGCGTGCGGCAATCGCAGAACTACGACACCTATCCGGTCCTGCGCCGCGAGCACATGCCGAAGGTCCATGTGCGCATCGTCGAGAGCGGCGCGCCGATGGGCGGGGTCGGCGAGCCGGGCCTGCCAGGTGTGCCGCCCGCTGTCCTCAACGCCATCGCGGCGCTCACCGGCCAGCGGATCCGAGCGCTTCCGATCGCCAACACCAAGCTTTCCGCCGCCTGACGCGGGATCCGCGATGACACAGCACACCGGCACGGCGCTCGTGGCGGGCGCCTCCTCGGGGATCGGTGCGGCTTATGCAGCGCACAAGGCCGTCGTCCTCACCCTGACGCAGGGGCTCGCAGCCGAGGTCGGCGGCAAGGGTGCTCGCCTCCAGGCGGTGCTGCCCGGTTCGCCCGCACCGGATTCTTCGATCGGGCGGGCGCGGATATCGGGCGGATCCCTGCGGAGATGATCATGGAGGCCCGCGAGCTCGTGGCAGCGTCGCTCGCCGGCCTCGATGCGGGCGAGGCCGGCCGGCTCCGACAGGGTCCCTGCCATCCCACCAAGGGCCGGCTGCCCGCTACACTATCGGCTGATGCGACAGGCGTTCGGATGCCTGCCTGGGTGGGAGTCGGTCGATGCCGCAGGTCGTCGAGAACGCGGAGGGCGCAACCGCCTCCGAGGTCGCACTGACCGCCCATCGCCCTCCGGAGCAACCGATGCTTCCGGGAGGCTGGCGGCAGGTCGTGGCGTTGCCCGTCGGGGTGTTCGCGGCGGTGATGGGGCTGACCGGCCTCAGCGTCGCCTGGAGGTTGGCACATGCCCGGTACGGGTTCCCCCTCTGGGTCGCTGAGGCCATCGGGCTCGTCGCCTGCGCGGCCTTCGTCGCCATCGCGGCGGGTTATGCCGTCAAGGCCGTCATCGCCGCCCCGGCGGTGCGGGCCGAGTTCCGCCATCCCATCGCCGGCAACCTGTTCGGCACGCCGTTGATCAGCCTGCTTCTCTTGCCGTTCCCGCTGGCGCCCCTGAGCCTCGCCCTGGCGCGCGCATCCTGGATTGTCGGCGCCGTCGGCATGACCCTGTTCGCGTGGCTGATCGTGACCCGTTGGCTGAGCGACCGGCAGCAGGTCGCGCATGCGACGCCGGCCTGGATCGTGCCTGTGGTCGGCCTCCTCGACGTGCCGCTCGCCCTTCCCGGACTCGGCCTGCCGCCGATGCAGGGCGTGATGGTCTTCGGGCTGGCCGTGGGGCTGTTCTTCGCCGTACCCTTGTTCACGCTGATCCTGTCCCGCCTCCTGTTCGAGCCGCCCCTGCCCGCGGCACTCCAGCCGTCGCTCCTCATCCTCGTCGCGCCCTTCGCGGTGGGGTTCTCGGCCTATGTGGCGACGACGGGCACGGTCGATCTGTTCGCAGAGGCACTCTTCGCGATCACGCTGTTCCTGCTCGCCGTGCTGCTGCCGGAGCTCGCCCGGTTCGGTCGGAGCTGCCCGTTCCGCGTGTCGTGGTGGGGCGTGAGCTTCCCCCTCGCCGCAGCGGCGGTTGCGGCTCTTCGGGTTGCGACAGCGATGACGGGGCGTGCGACCGATATTCTCGCCCTCTGCCTGCTCACGCTCGCGACGCTGGTCATCGCCTGGCTGTTCGGTCGGACTCTGATCGGCCTCGCTCGCGGAGAGCTTCGCACACTGGCGCAGTGACATCCGAAGGGCGGGCAGTCGCTCGTCCGCGACGCTGCGCTCCAACCTCCGCTTCGGAGAAGCTGCGGAGCGCGATGCGTGGCCGCGAAGGGCGCGAAGCGGAATGGCGGCTTGAGCAATCCACGATCCGAGGACTTATCCTCGCCGGGCACACGCTCACCTGCCTACGGCCGCCGCTTCCCGGCTCGCATGCGCAGGGAACGGGCCGCCAAGACGCGGAGACATGTCGATAAACTCAGCCCACAGATGCTCAGCCGTGGATGTCCCGGGGTCCCCTGTATTTTCGGCTCGGACAGGGACACGACGCGCCGAGACCGGTTCGCATCCGAGTGCCCGCACCACCAACTTCATCACGGCAGCGTCTTATGCTGCTGCAGCAAGCAGTTATTGGGCATCCTGCTGCCCCTGCCGACGGCGCAGGGCACGGCCTCGGGCTTCTCGAACCGGTGTGATCGAAACGGGCGCGAGCCAGCGCCTGCGTACGGTCTGCCCGGATCCGACAGCCCTCGGATCGCGGTCCGGCCACGACGTCCCGGCCAGGACATCCCGGCCTGGAGATCGAGGCTCTCGGGCGGCGGACACGAATCCCGGGCGCGGGATTGCGGTGTCCGAACCGGGGCGAGCCCGATCCCGAGAGCCCCGTGACCGCGCCGTCAGGTCGCCACGGGCGGCTTGTTGGTCTTGAAGTTCTTGGTCTTGGGCTCGGGCTTGCGGAATTCGGGCTTGTCGGCGAGCAGGCGCTTCACACGTTCGTTGAATTCCTCGGGCGTAACCGCCTGCGCTTTGCCGGTCGTGAATTCGCGTGCCATCATGGCCTCCGCTTCGTAGCCCAGGGCACGGGATTGCGCGGAGGGATGCGCTGCCTATGCGCCTTCTGACGCCGAAGCGCCACCGCCCCGGCACGACGCGTGCGGCCCACCGGCCTGTCCCTGCCCCGCATCAGGCCGCCGGGCGCCGGACCAGCCGCCAGGCCGCGATGGCCGTGCGACGATCCTCGAAGGTCGCACGCAGGCGCGTGCCCGGCGCGCCCTGGCGCTCCGCACCGTAGCCATGGTGCAGCACCGCATCCGGTCCGAAGGCCCGCTGCATCTCGGCGCGCCACAGTCGGTCCGTGACGGCGAGCATGCTCTCTGTTTCGGCCAAGCGTTCGATGTCCATCCGGGACCGTCCTCAGCCTGCCGCCCGTTGCCCCAACGCGCGGCGCGCGGCAGAGGTCCCCTTCCGATCCCCCGCGCCGGATCGCCGACCGGGATCCGCCGTGACCTCCCGCGTTCGCAGGCGCGTCCGCGGACGCGCAGGGGCGTCCGCGGACGCGTCAGAGCGCCCGCGCGAGACCCGCCTCCAGATCGAGGGCGCTGGCCGTCTGCTGGGAGAGTCGCACCCCGTTGGCTCGACCTCCGCATCCGCCTTCACGGCCCGGCGCACGATGGCGAGCGCATCGGCCTCGGAGGTCGTGATCGCAGCGTAGAACATCACCAGGCAACCGAATGGCTCGGCCTCGTCGGGGCGCGAGACCTTGAGGATGTAAGCCGTCTGATTGGGCTCGATCATCGCCGCAGCGGGGGAGTGGGAATCGGCCTTCGACATGGCTGGGTCCTACACGCTCAAACGCTTCGTGTTCGCGGCGACGTGCTCGCGGTAGCGCGCGACGACGGCCTCGGGGGAGCCGCCGCCCATGAGCGTTGTCATGGCTTCCGCCGCCGCGTCGACCTTCTCGACCACCATCGACTGCGCCTCGGCCAATCCTTCGCTGCCGCCGCCGGCGAGACGGACCAAGCGCAGGGCGATGACGCTCTGCGACTCGATCGCGAGCATCAGGGAGGACAGAAAGAGATTGTACACGGCAGACTCCGCGCCGCTGCAGTTACGGCAAAGCTCAAACGCGGATGAACCGCGGAATGATCCGACCTGCAAACGCAGGGCAGCTGCGCCTGCCCGGTTTGCTTCAGTGAAACGGGCGTCCGGTCCCGGTGTTGGTCGACGCGTATGCCGCGAGACCTCCGCCAAGTCGTCGCCGGCCGCTTCGGTCCACTGCGGACGTCCGTGGACCGGTCGTTTCCTATCCGTGAGGCGCAGTCGCGCCGGAGCGCCGCGCTCAGCCGACGGGTAGCCAATCTCGAAGCGAGAGAGTCCACGCCTGGGCATCGTGGTATCCGACCGACAGACAGCCGTGGCGGACGATCCGGGCCAGCATGACCCTGTCGCCGAGAGCCGTGATCTGGATGACCGTCGGGCCGTAGCCGGCATCTCCGACGAGGCATGTCCCGACGGTCCAGCCGTGCTCGCGGCAGATCTCCGCGGCGTGCCGGTTATCGTGCCGCGTGCTCGCCATGGCCGGACGGTCTCTCCTGCGGTGGGCTCGCGCGCCGGTCGCCCATCGCCGGCGGAGCGCCGCAGGCCTGTAGGGCTTGCCGGACGCGCCGCGATCCCGACGCCCTGCCGGGACCGGCCTGACGCGATCAGGAGGCCGGCGTGAGTTCGCCTTCCCGTGCAGCCCGCTCGCCCACCTCGGACCGGATCCGATAGGTCGGCTCGCCCGAGCGGTCGTCCGGCAGGAGCCGAATCACCTCGAACAGGCCGTCGACAATGCTTTTGTTGCCGGCGTAGCTGATCCCCAACTGCCGGACATGCTGACCGACCTTGAACTTGTGAGACATGTATCGTCCTCCGGAAGAGTGCTGTGGGAGCGGTGGCCGGCCTACCGGCGGGCTCGGGCCTTGCGGGCCGCAAAGCGGGCGTCGCGCGCCGCCTTCTGCTCGGCGGCCTGGGCCGCCTGCCGCTCGGTCGCCTCGGCCGCCAGTCGAACCTGCTCGGCCGCTTCACGCTCGCTTGCAGCGAGGATGTCGGCCTCGCGCTGGGCCGCCTCCGCACGCCGCACGGTCTCGCGCTCGGAATTGCGCACGTCGCGTGCCTGAACCACCGCGTGCCGGGCAGCCTGTCGAGCGAGGACGACCGGATCGTCGGCTGCGGGGCGAGCCCGGAATCGCGCGAGGGTGTCTTGTCGTGCCTTGGCATTCGCCTCGAGACGATCGACGAGCTGGCTGGTTCTGAATTGGCCCACGAACACTCCTCATGCGCGCTGGAGTCCGGCTCCGGCGGCGAAAAATAAATGAAGCCGTTCCCGGGGGAACGGCTTCGCAAGACGGTCTCGGAAGACGCGTGAGGCTCAGACGGCCTGGAGGCTGCCGGCCGACTGCTTGCCGCTGCGGCGGTCGGTTTCCATCTCGTAGGAAACCTTCTGGCCTTCGGTCAGGCCCTGCATGCCGGCGCGCTCGACGGCGGAGATGTGCACGAAGACGTCCTTGCCGCCGTCATCCGGCTGAATGAAGCCGAAGCCCTTAGTGTCGTTGAACCACTTAACGGTGCCGATGCTCATAGGTATTCCATATCATTATAGGCAAACAAAGAGGTCGAGCGCATGCATCACACGCGCTCGGTCGCTGGTCGTCGAAAATGGGAGAGATGCAGAGCGCTCGCCCTGTTCAGGCGATGCGGCCGAATATCTGGCCAAAAGTCGATCCAACACACATAGTCCATCCGCGAGATAATAACAACCACACTGCACGGATGCGGACATCTCGGTCCGGCGCGTCGAAGAAATCGGCTTTTCAGCGCGGCGGCGCATTGGCGTATGTCGCACGCGCCGCGAAGTCCCGATCGGCCGCCTCCTAATCCTGCGATGGGGGATCGGAGCGCCGGCGGCCCAAGGAGGGCCGGAGACGCGGAATGGCGCGCGGGCGCAACGATTGCGGCGGACCGTGAGTTCGATCGCGGTCGACGACCGGTGGAAATCCGGAGGCGGAGGTCAGGTGGGATCTTGGATCGAACAGGCTGTCTGGTGGCAGATCTTCCCCTCGGCTTCGTCGGCGCCGCGCCCGAGGCCGACCCGGACGCGCCGGTCGCGCACCGTCTCTCCCATCTGCTGGGCTGGCTGGACTATGCGGTCGACCTCGGCGCGTCCGGGCTGGCGCTCGGGCCGATCTTCGCGGCCTCCACGCATGGCTACGACACCATCGACCACTTCCGGATCGATCCGCGCTTGGGCGACGAGGCCGACTTCGATGCGCTGATCGATGCGGCCCACGCCCGCGGTCTGCGCATCCTGCTCGACGGGGTGTTCAACCATGTCGGGCGCGCCCATCCCGCCTTTCAGGACGTCCTGCGACACGGCCCCGAATCCGGACAGGCCGGCTGGTTCCGACTGTCGTGGCCGCGGGGCTCCGGCCCGGGCCTCGAGCCGGACTACGCCTGCTTCGAGGGCCATCGGCAGCTCGTCACGCTCAATCATGAGAACCCGCAGGTCGCCGATCACGTCGCCGCCGTCATGGACCATTGGATCGCCCGCGGTGCCGACGGCTGGCGCCTCGACGCGGCCTACGCGGTTGCGCCGCGCTTCTGGGCGCGTGTGCTGCGCCGGCTCCGCCTCGCGCATCCCGAGGCCTACATCGTCGGCGAGGTGATCCACGGCGACTACGCCCGCTTCGTGCAGGATGCCGGCCTGGACGCGGTGACCCAGTACGAACTCTGGAAGGCGATCTGGAGCGCCCTCAACGACCGCAACCTGTTCGAACTGGCCCACGCCCTGGACCGGCACAATGCCTGCCTCGACACGTTCGTGCCGCTGACCTTCGTGGGCAATCACGACGTGACGCGCATCGCGAGCCGGCTCACGGACGAACGGCACCTGCCGCACGCCCTCGCGATCCTCCTGACCTGCGGCGGGACCCCCTCGATCTACGCCGGCGACGAGCAGGCCTTCCGGGGCGTGAAGGAGGAGCGCGTCGGCGGTGACGACGCCATCCGGCCGGCCTTCCCGGCGACCCCGGCGGATCTCGCGCCGTATGGCTGGCCGATCTACCGGCTGCACCAGCAGCTCATCGCGCTCCGGCGGCGGCATGCCGGCCTTCACCGGACCCAGACCCGGACCCTGCATCTCGCGAACGAACAGCTGGTGCTCGCGATGTGTGACGGGGCGGCGCAGGTGATGCTGGCCCTGAACCTCGCCGACACGGCCGTGTCGCTGCCCGTGCCCGATGCGCGGGCGATCGAGGCGGGCGGCGGTGATCTGGCGCAAGCCGGCGGCCGCGATGCCCGCGTGCGCCTTCCCGCCCATGGCTGGGCCGTCCTGACCGCCTGATCGTTCTGCCCGCTCCCTTGGTCGAGCGACGGCTCCCGGAGGAACGGGAAATTGCGCCAGCCGCTACGGTGTGCGTGAGGCCCGGCCTGCTCCTGCCCTTCCGGGATCGGCCGATCCAGAGGCCGGCGATACCCGGAGACAGCGGCCCTCCGCGATTCAGAGTCCCACGCTGGCCGCCCCGGCCGCAGCGGCCTGCTCCACGGAGGCGCCCCCGCGCAGGGCCATGGCGATGGCCGTCGACATGGTGTCGATGGCGAGGGCACGATCCTGACCGTAATCGTAAGAGCTGTTGTTGCCGGAACTCAGCCTCGCATAGTAGCTGTCCGGAAATCTTTTATCGATCCGCAGTTTCAGCATGCGCGTGGCAGCGTTGTAGTCGTCCTCGAAATTCCTGGCTCTGCCGGAATGCTCGCCTTCGAAGGTGCCGGCCTCCCGGTCCTTCGCCATTGCACGCGCCCGGCGCGCCTGCGTCTGCCCGACAAGCAAGGCGTGGATTTTGGCGATCAGCCAACGAATGACGGGCATTGACGCCTCCTGCGGTTCGGGAGGGACAACGCCTCAGAACGCGATTGGAAACGCCGCTTCGCCGCCGCGACGCGTCGATCGCCAGCCGCAGGCGCGAGCGGGTGCCCCGCCGAGGGCGAATCGACGGACCATCCCGCCAATGGTGGTGCGCCCGCGGGCGGCGGCCTGAGGCCCCCTTCGCCCGGTTGTGGCAGACACACCCGGCCCGCGGCGGCCGGTAGGGGCCGCCGCCTCCCGCACCTCACCCCGTGCGGCGCGCCGTCCAGCGACCCGAACACGCGCCCAGGCCGGACAGCGTCCAGCGGCCGATCCCGCCGGATCCGCGCAGGCGGCCCGAGACCGAGACGCTGGCGAGCCCCTTGCGGATCGTGCTGGTGATCCGGCCGTCCTCGCCGGCCCGGCCGGACGCGTCGATGCCGTTGCCGCCGCCATCGTCCACGGTCCCGTCTCGGATGACGATCGGGTAGCGGTAAGGTCCGGTGCAGCTCCCACTCTCCGCGGTGGCGACGACCGACCAAGCCCCATCGAACCGGTTGGCCGCGGAGGCGTCTGTCGGAGCGCCGGAGAGGGTGAGGAACAGGGCAGGCGCGAATATGGCAGCACGAAGTCGGGTCATGGTCTCCTCTGCGAAGGTCTCGAACTCGGATACGGGACATCGCGTCGGGGCGGCCCCGTCGAAGGCCGCGGCGCGGATGTCCGACCCGGCTTGCGGGCCAGGGGCTGTCCGCGGACCGACGCCGGGGCTGAAGCGCCGGGTGTACCGTCGACGGGGCCGGCAGGCTCCGGACCTGGGAGACCGAACCTGCTCGTCGAGCGCCCCTCGCCGGGACAGGGAAAGGGCAACGGGCCGGACGCGCGCCCGGAGTGGCGCGAGCGCCCGGCCTCGCGGCCGTGCCGGACAAGAGGGCCATCCGCCCAGCACAACCTCGCAAAAAGGTCTGGAACTGCGGGTGCACCGATGGGGCAACCCCGCGTTCCAAGGCTCGATATGAGCACTAAGCCCTTCCTGTGAATGAGAGATATTTACCGGTACGCGGAATTTTTTTAACGCGGCGGCCTGACAGGACGTCGACGGGGAAGGGCGACCGTGTCCTTCCTCCGGACCGGAGCGAATCTGTTCAGCATCGCCTGAAGATCCCGGTCGAGAGACGCATGCGGGCCAGCGCCAGCGTGAAGCTTCGCAGATGCGGCACGGCAGCGGACAGGGCCTCCGAGCGGCGTGCCGGCACGCCGCCTGGACGAGAAACCAATTCGATGCCCACAACTTCTGGGAAGTGTTGTCGAAGGTTTGTCCGCTAGCCTGCGCCTGGCCCATAGATCACGGCTGCCAGTCCCGTAGGGCCAGGCAGTGGTTCACCGATGTGCGGCCCGCGAGGCCACCTCGAATCCGTTCCGAGGTTCCAGCGAGATCGCGCAGCTGGGCATTCCGATCGGTTGAGGATTAACGTTTGGCGCAAATCGGCCGCGTCCATGATGCGTGTATACCAGGAAAATAACGCAGATGAGGGAACCGCCTTGTGCGCAACCCGTTTGTGCCCCGCTGCCGATCGGGCAGTGACCGCACGAGGGGTAGAGCGAGCTGTGACGGCGGAGGTCGACAGGCATGAACTCCGGCGGATCATCGCCGGCCTGAGCGAGGGCATGATCCTGGCCGAGCCCGATCAGACCATCGCGTATGCCAACGCTCCCGCCCTCTACCGCAAGATCGGCATCCACAGGTGCAGCGAGGCCGTCGTCTGGGGACGCGAAAACGGATTTCCGCTCAGCCCATCTGACGGATGAATACCGCTCTACCGGTATAGAAAAACCATTGATGGCGCAGGATCGGTGCACATCTCCAGGCCGGCCAGGGTTTCCTCAAACACCACGAGGCGCCCGTGACGAGAACAGGACAACCACTTCCGCCGGGCATCTCAAGGGCTCGGTGAAAGAGGCCATCGGCCCGCTTACCGGCAAGGCCCGGACGGAGACCGAAAGCCGACGCCAGACGCGCGACGCATCCGCATCGAAGGCCGGCGCAGCCGAGCCCACGGGACCGGGACGGCGCTGACGGATGTGACCCGGCTCCTCACGGTGAGGGGCCGCCCACGACGAGCGAGATCACGAGGGAGAACGACATGGTCGATACGGATCGGATCACGGGGGCCGCCAAGGACGTCGGCGGCAAGATACAGGGCGCGTTCGGCGATCTCACCGGCTCGAAGCGGGACTCGGCGGAAGGCCGCATCCGCGAGGCGGCCGGACAGGCCGAGAACCTGTACGGGCAAGCCAAGGACACCGTCCGCGACGCGGCCGACCACGTCGCCGACACGGCCCGCGACGTCGGCGGCCAGATCCGGGACGCTGTCGGCGGCATCGCTGGATCCGACGACATCGAGACCCGTGCCCGCCGCGCCCAGGGTGCCGCGGAAGACCACTACGCCCGGGCGGAACGCACCGTGCGCCACGCCGCCGACGAAGCCTACGACTACGCCGAGGAAGCGTACGAGCGGGGCGGCCAGTCCCTGCGGCGGGGCGGCCGGGCGGTCGGTCATCAGGTCGCGGAATACCCGCTCGCCTCCCTGCTCATCGCCGGCCTCGCCGGTTTCGGCCTCGCGCTGCTGGCCAGCGCCCGCCGCGACTGAGCCACCCTCGACGTTCGACGAATCACCATCCGGAGTGACAGCGTGACAATCCAGACCACCGCATCCCCCTTGCCACCCCCGCCTCCCACCTCGCCGCTGCGGACACGCGCGCCGTCCTGCTCAACGAGGTCTCGTGGGGTGCCATCTTCGCCGGCGCCGTCACCGCCCTGGTGACCCAGGTCATCGTCAACCTCGTCGGCGTCGGGGTGGGCCTGGCCTCGGTCGGCACCACCGCCGCCGACAACCCGTCGGCCTCCGCGGTCTCGATGGGCGCGGGCGTCTGGTTCGTGGCCTCGGGCATCGTCGCCTCTCTGGCCGGCGGCCTGATCGCCGGCCGGCTCTCGGGCAAGACCCTGCCGGGCGCCGCCGCCCTGCACGGCCTGGTCTCCTGGGCGGTGACGACGCTGGTTGTCCTGTACCTGCTGACCTCGGCCGCCACCGGCCTCGTCGGAGGGACCCTTGGCACGGTCTCCAGCGCGCTCGGGGGCGCGGGCAACCTCGTCGGCGGCACCGTGCAGACCGCCGCGCAGGCCGCGGCGCCGTCGCTGTCGAAGATCTCGAACCCGCTCGATGGCATCGAGCAGACGGTCCGCCAGCAGGCCGCCGGCCAGGACCCGCAGGCCGCCAAGGATGCGGCGGTGGCGGCGGTGCGCGCCGTGCTGACCGGTGATCCGGCCCAGAAGGAGCAGGCCAAGAGCCGCGCCGCCGACGCGCTGGCCAAGGCCCAGGGCATTTCGCCGGATCAGGCCAAGGCGCAGATCGACGACTACCAGACGCAGTACGAGCAGGCGGTGGCCACCGCCAAGCAGAAGGCCGAGGCCGCGGCCGTGACGGCGAAGTCCGCCGCCACCCAGGGTGCGTTCTACGCGGCCCTCGCGCTGGTCCTCGGTGCGCTGGCGGCCTTCCTGGGCGGTCGCCTCGGCGCCCCGAAGCCGGCGACGCTCCTCTCCGCCTACGACGCGCGGCGCGTCTGAACCCCGTCCCCGGCCCCCGCCGCGCGGCGGGGGCCACAACCGGCCAGACCTTCTGAACGGAGCAGCCGAGGCGCGGGTGACCGCTTCGCCGTGATCGACAATGCCGCTCAGAGTCGGGTCCGCGATCCGGGCCGGATCCATCCGGGACAGATCGTCATGCTTGCCGGACCCGGATGCGCTCGGAAACACCGCCGGCGAAGGGCGCGATCGAGGGGTCGCGCCGCGAGCGTCACCGATGGATCTGGCCGCGCACGCGCGACAGCGGCAAAGCGTTGTCGCGCGCCCCATATAGGCGCGACAGACGCGGCGAGTGACGGGACATGACGATGACAACCGAGAAGGCGGTGCTGGCGGGCGGGTGCTTCTGGGGCATGCAGGATCTGATCCGGCGCCAGGCGGGCGTGGTGTCGACCCGGGTCGGGTACACCGGCGGCGACGTGCCGAACGCCACCTATCGCGACCACGGCACCCATGCCGAGGCGATCGAGATCATCTACGATCCGACCCGGACGAGCTTCCAGCGCATGCTGGAGTTCTTCTTCCAGATCCACGACCCGACGACCCCGAACCGCCAGGGCAACGACAGGGGCCTCAGCTACCGCTCGGCCATTTTCTATCAGGACGACGACCAGCGCCGTGTGGCGGAGGATACCATCGCCGACGTCGACGCCTCCGGGCTATGGCCGGGGAAGGTCGTGACCGAGGTGGCGCCGGCCGGGCCGTTCTGGGAGGCCGAGCCGGAACACCAGGATTATCTGGAACGGCGTCCCGGCGGATACACCTGCCACTTCGTCAGGCCGGGCTGGGTCCTGCCGGCACGGACCCCGGCCTGACAGGACCCGCGAGCGGGTTCGGCACCGCGGAGCGGGGCGCGCCCGGCTTCGGGACTCCACGACCTTGACCGGGCCATCGCCACCGGGACGGCGCGGTCGCTGAAGCGCGCCGGTTCGGTGCGGGGCCGGCGCCCGCCTGTCCCCCGGATGCCGGCACTGCGCGAGTTCCGCGCCGGCAGGCAGGTCGCACGGGTTTTGCCTCAGACGGATGGTTGCCCCTGTGCGGTCCGGGCTGACCGAGGCGGATGCTCAGGATCGGCCCAAAACGGCTCGCCGCCCCCCGACCGAGCGCGTGAGCACTGCCCCTCCACGGTCCTGCGGGACATCAACGGGATGCTGCGCGCCCTGGGCCTCGACCAGCGGCACCGCGGCCCGCGTCGAGGCCGCACCCACCGCCCGGCGCCGGCCTATGCGTCGCCGACTCCGGCGGCGGGCACGGCCGAGACCCAGAACCGTAAATTCGGTTTCATTCCGGAACGCCGGGGGTGCCGAATCCGTCCCTGACCCGTGGCGGCCGTCCCGCCGTTTCCGGCGACGCCCGCCTCGCCGCCATGCAGGGCATCCAAGGTTCTCGATGATCCGTTCGATCACCGCCGCTGCGGCCACGCCACTGCCGGCCTCGACGGCGTGCGCCCAGTTTCAGAGGACCGGCGCCGGGCCGAACACCGGCCGGGACCGCAACGACGACATGCCGGCGGAGCCGAAGGGGCGAAATCCCTGGCGCAGGCGCCCGTCCCGATGCCCGCCAAGCCCTGGCCGGGCGCGGCTCCGGGGCCATCGACGCGGAGCCCGAGCTTGAGGCGCCCCCTAGATTAGAGTAATTCCAAATCTGCGATGGATTCGCACGACCGACCGACGCCCCGCGGCGTCCTCACCCCCGGCCAACGGGCAATGCTGCTCCGTCTGGTGCGGGAGGGGGCGCTCCTGGCGCCCAGGCCCTGGGAGATGCGGACGATCCGCTCCCTGCGGGAGCGCGGCCTCGTCCGGCCACGGCTGTCCGGCCGGGACGCCGCCGGCCTCTGGTTCATCAGCGCCAAGGGCGTGCGCGCCCTCGCCCGGGCGGGGGCGGCGTCGGCGTCCGGGCGATCCGAGCCGTGACGTGGATCGGGTGCGCCGATTCCCGTCATCGTCCGGCAGCATCGCGGGTCTATCTAGGAAAGCGAGCATGAAGCAGACTGTCGAAACGATGCGGACGGTCCCGGGATACGACAGCGTCACCATCGCCCTGCACTGGTTGACCGCAGGGCTCGTCCTCGGTCTCTGGCTGGTGGGGACCTTCCTCGAAGACCTCGTCCCGAAGGGCACCCTACGCTCCGGCCTCTGGTCGGCGCATTTCGACGTCGGCTTCGTCCTCGCCGCCCTGCTCGTCGCCCAGCTGGCCTGGCGTCGGACGCGGGGCCGCAGCCTGCCGGTCGAGGATGCCGGCCCCCTGCATCGACTGGCGAAGATTACTCACACGGCCCTGTACGGGCTGCTCTTCGTCATCGTCGGTCTCGGCATCGCCAACGCCTTCGTGCGCGGCGTGACGCTCATCGGCCCGCTGAGCCTGCCGCCGATCGGCGACCCGGCATGGCGGCGTCCCCTCACGCACTGGCACGGCCTCGCCGCCAACGTCCTGATGGCGGTCGCCCTGTTCCACGCCGCGGCCGCGCTCGTTCACCACTACCTCTGGCATGACGCCGTCCTGCGCCGCATGCTGCCCTGGAGACCGTGACATCCATGCGCCCCGTCCATTCCGAGAGACACCTGATCGACCGGATCGGCTGGCTGCGGGCCGCCGTGCTCGGGGCCAATGACGGCCTAGTCTCGACCGCCAGCCTGATCGTGGGGGTCGCGGCCTCCGCCGCCGCTCCGGGGGAGATCCTCGTGGCGGGCTGCGCCGGCCTCGTCGCCGGCGCGATGTCGATGGCGGCGGGCGAATACGTCTCGGTCAGTTCCCAGGCGGACACCGAGCAGGCCGACCTCGCCCGCGAACGGCGCGAACTGGCCAACGACCCGGCGGCCGAGCGGGAAGAACTCGCGCGGATCTATGTCGGGCGCGGCCTCGACTACGCGCTGGCTCTTCAGGTGGCCGACCAGCTCATGGCCAAGGACCCGCTCGGCGCCCATGCCCGGGACGAACTCGGCATCTCCGAGATCACGACGGCGCGCCCGGTCCAGGCGGCCCTGACCTCGGCCGCGACCTTCTCGGCCGGCGCGGCGCTGCCGCTGGCGGTGGCGGCGCTCTCGCCGGCGAGCCTCGCCGTCTACACGGTGTCGGCCGCATCACTGGTCTTCCTGGCGGTTCTCGGAGCCCTGGGCGCGAAGGCCGGCGGTGCTCCCATCGCGCGGGCGACGGCGCGGGTGACCTTCTGGGGCGTACTCGCCATGGCCGTCACCGCCGGGATCGGAAGCCTCGTCGGAAAAGCCGTCTGACGGCTACCGCTTCGGATCGTGGCAATGCATCTTCGGCGGCGCGGTGGCGCAATCGAGGGAACAGGTCTGGTCGGGCCGGCAGAACCATTGCAGGGCGCCCGTCTTCATGCACGAGCCCGAACAGTGCCGGTGGGCAGCGTCCGTCGGCTCGATGAAGGTCGGGTCCGCGTCAGGCGAGCGGACCGAGCGCTGGGCGTGAGCCGCGGACAGTCCGGCCACCGTGGCGAGCATCGCGAGTGTGGTGCGGATCATGAGCGTCGGATCCCCGGATCGTCCCGGATGCGGCCGCGGGCCGGCGGATCGCCGGCCCCGCGTTGCGCGCGGGACTCCCGGCCCCGTCGAGCATCCTACAGCAGGACGGGGCCGGCGTCGTCAGCCCTTCTTGCCCTGCTTGAAGCTCTGGATGGCGTTCTGGCAGCCCGGTGACAGCTTCGCCATGTTCTTCTCGAAGCACGCCTGAGTCTCGGGGCCGTCCTCGGGCGGCATGTTCCCGCAATAGGTCGTGAAATCGCCCATGCATTGCTGCTGGAGCGCCGCCTTGTCGTCGGCCGACATCGGTGCCGCCAGGACCGAGGAGGCCGCACCGGACAGAAGCAAAACGGCCGTGACCAAGCGTACCGACATGTCGATCTCTCCCTGCGCTTCGATAAGACGGTGAGAAAGCCCGCATGGCCGGAAACCGTTGCATGCCGGAGGGGAGTTTCGCGTCATGCCGGCAGGAAACGACCGACCGCCCCGCGACGACAGGCGGACCGCATCAATCGCCGGTGACGACACTCACCGGGTCAGAGCCGGCATCCGAAGCGTAGGCGTTGATGATCCCGGCCAGCAGACCGGGAAAGCGCGCATCCACCTCGACCCAACGCGAATGGTTGCGAAGTTCGACCCCGTGACGCTCGCTGCGGATCAATCCCGCCTCGCGCAGCACCTTGAAGTGGTTGGACAAGGACGACTTCGGAATCACCCGATCCCCGACAGCGGCGACGGCCGAGCAGGCCTCGACGCAGCCAGCCTGCATGATCTTGGCGAAAATGGCCGCGCGGCTGGGATCGGACAGCGCATGCAGGATCGCTTCCGGTCGAACATCCTCGATGGCGGGATGGAACAGGGGTCTCATGAATCGTCCATAGGGGCTTGATCCGCGATCCCATAGTTCCGAAATTCCGAACTATGGGATCGCGATCGCCAGCGTGGAGGCGGTCCCGCTCGGAGGATAGCACACATGTCGAAGCTTGCCGGCAAAGTCGCCGTGGTGACCGGCGCATCCAAGGGTATCGGTGCCGCGATCGCTCGCTCGCTCGCGCAGGAAGGCGCCGCCGTCGTGGTCAATTATGTCTCCAGCAGAGCCGGCGCAGATGCGGTGGTCGAGGCCATCACCGCGACCGGTGGGACGGCCATCGCGGTCCAGGCCGACGTCTCGAAGGCCGAGCAGGCGCACCGCCTGATCGAGGCGGCGGTGCATCGGTTCGGCCGGCTCGACGTGCTGGTCAACAACTCCGGCCTCTACGAATTTGCGGCTCTCGACGAGATCACCGAGGCGCATTACCGCCGCCTCTTCGACGTCAACGTCCTGGGCGTCCTGCTCACGACCCAGGCGGCGGCACGTCATCTCGGCGAGGGCGGCAGCATCATCAACATCTCGTCGGCCATCACCCATGTGCATACGCCGACCGCGGCAGCCTATGCCGGAACCAAGGGCGCCCTGAACGCGATCTCGGGTGTTCTGGCCAACGAACTGGCTCCGCGCCGGATCCGGGTCAACGTGGTGAGCCCGGGCTTCGTCGTGACCGAAGGCACGCATTCGGCCGGCATCGTCGGCTCAGACATGGAGGCCGGCCTCGTCGCACAGACGCCGCTCGGCCGGGCCGGCCAACCCGACGACATCGCCGGCGTCGTCGCGTTCCTCGCCTCCGAGGAGGCCCGCTGGCTGACCGGCGAGGTGATCACCGCCAGCGGCGGCATTCGCTGACGCGGGGCTGCGGCCCTGAGCGTGCCCGCATCCGCGGCCCGCGCGGGATGGCGGCCGGGGCGGCCTGGGATCGGGCGGGCCGAGGCCCGGACGAACCGGGGCCGTCGGCCGGCGGCAGCCACGCCGTCGCCGGAGCCGCTACCCGGGCGCCTTCCGGATGCCGGCGGCGATCCGTGTCGTCTCGGCGAGGGCGTCGTGGAGCGCCGCGTCCCCGTCGAACCGGCCGGCGCGGATCGCCGCGACCAGGTCCGTCGGTGAGTCGGCGGCCCCCAGTGCCCGCTCCCAAGCCCCGGCGGCGGCCTCGGCCTGCTCGATCTCCCGCATGGCGATGCCCATCGCGTTTGCGGCCATCAGGAGGACGTAGCGCTGCCGTCCCGACAGGGCCGGGGCGACCTCGTCGAGGAGGCTCTGCCGGGCGACGGCGAGGAGCGCGGCGCCGGAGGGTGCGTCCGGGAAGGCTGAACTCATCGGGTGCCCCATCGTTCGGGCGCGGTCTCGCGCAGGACCACGGCCTCGAGTTCGGGCGCCATCCGTCCGGTGAGCGCCAGTTCCAGGGACGTCTCCTGACCCGAGACGTGGCGATGTCCCTGCTCCAGGGCGATCACCGCCCAGCGCAGATGCGCCATGATCTCCCAGTAGCGCACCGCCTGCGGGTCGATCCCGCGCCCGCTCTCGGCCTCGTAGCCGCGATAGAAGTCCGCCCGCGGGGCGATCCCCCCGGCCTCGAGATCGGGCCGCCCGAACCGCCAGCAGGCGGCGCAGAACCAGCCGATATCCTGGACCGGATCGCCCCAACCGGCGAATTCCCAGTCGAGGATCGCCGTCAGGCCTGCGGCGTCGATCATGTAGTTGCCGGTGCGGAAGTCGCGGTGCACCAGGATCGGCTCCGCGCAGGCGGGCGCATGGCGTTCCGCCCAGCGCAGGCCCCATTCCAGGGCCGGGCGCACGGCACCGATCCCGTCGAGGTTCGACCGCAGGGTACGGATCTCGGCCAGCGCCGGGCTCGCCTCGGGTGTCCCCAGGAAGGCGAGGTCCCCCGTCAGGGCGGCGCGGCTGGGGCCGTCAGTGCGCAGGATGCCGTGGATCCGGGCCAGCTCCCGCCCGAGCTGCTCGGCCAGGGCCGCGCGGTCACCGCCGAGGCTCGTGTCCTTCACCACCCGCGGCCCCAACCCGATGCCGGAGACGAGACCCATCAGGGCGAAGGGCGCTCCGACCACGCCCGGATCGGCGCAGAATCCGACCGGCTCCGGCACGCGCACGCCGGCGGCGAAGGCCGCACGCAGGATCCGGAACTCCTCCGCCCGCGGACGGCTCGACGCGATGGTGGCGGCCGCGTCCTTGCGCAGGACGAAGCTCCGCTCGGTCCCGTCGACCCGGCAGCGCAGCATCCAGTTCTCCTGGATGGATCCGCCGCTCAACGGCCGGACGTCGTCGAGGGTGACCGTCCCGGCCTCCAGGGTCCGGCGGATCCAGGCGCAGAGCGCCGTCTTCTGATCAGCGTCCAGCATCGGGCTCAGGGCCGCGTCACTGGACGCGCTCGACCGCCATGGCGATGCCCTGGCCGCCGCCGATGCACATGGTCACGAGCCCGTAGCGGCCGCCGGTCCGGGCCAGCTCGTAGAGCGCCTTCACGGTGATGATCGCCCCCGTGGCGCCGATCGGGTGGCCCAGCGCGATGGCGCCGCCGTTCGGGTTCACCTTCGCGGGATCGAGGTCGAGGGCGCGGGAGACCGCGCAGGCCTGGGCCGCGAAGGCCTCGTTCGACTCGATGACATCGAAATCGCCAGCCCGCATCCCCGTCCGCTCGAGCAGACGCCGCACCGCCGGCACCGGACCCATGCCCATCTCGGACGGGTCCACGCCGGCATGGGCGTAGCCGACGATCCGGGCGAGCGGCGTCGCGCCGTCCCGCTCGGCTCGGGCCGCGCTGGTCAGGACCAGGGCGGCGGCGCCGTCGTTGAGGCCCGAGGCGTTACCGGCCGTGACGCTGCCGGTCTTAGAGAAGGCCGGGCGGAGCTTGGCGAGATCTGAAGCGCTCGTGGCCTTCGGGTGCTCGTCGGTGTCGAAGGCCACCGTCTCGCGCCTGCGCTGGACCGCGATCGGCAGGATCTGGTCGCGGAACCGGCCCTCCCGGATCGCCAGGGCCGCACGCGCCTGGCTCTCGGCCGCGAAGGCGTCCTGCACGTCGCGGGAAACGGCGTAGCGCTCGGCCACGTTCTCGGCGGTGACGCCCATATGGCCGTTGCCGAACGGGTCGCTCAGCGCGCCGAGCATGTAATCGACGAGCACGGCGTCGCCCATGCGCTGCCCGGTTCGCCCGGAGGTCAGGAGGTGGGGCGCGCGGCTCATGCTCTCGACGCCGCCGGCCAGGGCCGTCTCGGCATCGCCGAGCAGGATCGACTGTGCGGCCGAGACGATCGCCTGCAGGCCGCTGCCGCAGAGGCGGTTGACCGTCATCGCCGGCACCTCCTTGGGGAGGCCGCCCTCCAGGGCGGCGACGCGGGCGATGTAGGCGTCCCGCGGCTCGGTGGGGATGACGTTGCCGAAGACCACGTGGCCGACCGCCTCAGGCGCCGTCCCGGCCCGCCGCAGGGCCTCCGTGACGCACAGGGCTGCCAATTCCGAAGGCGGCGTGCCGGCGAGGCCGCCGCCGAACGTGCCGATCGCGGTGCGCACCGCGCCTGTGATGACGACCTCGGTCATATTCTCGGACTCCCTGCCTCGATCAGCCTGTCGGGATGCACCGCCCCGCTCACGCTCCGACATCCCACGACCAGAAGCCGTCGCCCTCGGCTTCGAGGTTGCGGTTGAGCACCATCTTGTGGACCTCGTCGGCCCCGTCCACGAGGCGGGCCTGCCGGGCGTAGCGGTAGATCCACTCCAGCGGCGTGTCGGTGGAGTAGCCCCGGGCACCGTTGATCTGGATCGCCGTGTCGGCGGCCGCGTGCAGGAGGTTGGCCACGTGCACCTTGGCCATCGAGACCTCCTTGCGGGCGAAGCTGCCCTGGTCGAGAGCCCAGGCGGCCTTCATCACCAGGAGGCGCCCGATCTCGATCCGCATGGCGAGGTCGCCGAGCATCAGCTGGATGCTCTCCCGGTCCGCGAGGCGGATCCCGAAGCCGTGCCGCTCGGCCGCGTAGGCCCGGGCGATCGCGACGCAGCGCTTCGACAGGCCGAGCCAGCGCATGCAGTGGGTCAGCCGCGCCGGGCCGAGGCGGATCTGGGTCAGCTTCAGCCCGTCGCCCTCGCTCATGAGCACGTTCTCGGCCGGGATCTCCAGGCCCTCGAACAGCAGCTCGCAATGGCCGCCATGCTCCTCCGGTCCCATGATCGGGATGCGGCGCAGGATCCGCCAGCCGGGCTGGTCCCTGTGGAACAGGAAGGCGGTCAGCCCTTTGCGCGCGTCGTCGGAGGTCCGCGCCATCAGGATGAAGTGCGCGGCCTCCTCGGCGCCGGTGATGTACCATTTGCGGCCGGTGACCACGTAGGCGTCGCCCCGCCGCTCGGCCCGGGTCTGGATCATCCCGGGATCGGAGCCGCCGCCGGGATGCGGCTCGGTCATGGCGAAGGCGGAGCGCACCTCGCCGCGCACGATCGGCGCGAGCCAGCGCGCCTTCTGGGCCGGGCTCGCCACCTTCTCCAGCACCATCATGTTGCCGTCGTCGGGCGCGGCCGCGTTGAACACGACCGGCCCGAAGATCGAGCGGTTCATGGCCTCGTAGCAGACCGCCATGCCGACCGTGTCGAGCCCGGCGCCGCCGGTCTCGGGCTTCAGCTGGAGGCACCACAGGCCCTGGTCGCGGGCGAGGCCGCGCAGACGGGCCAGTTCGGTGAGGCTGATGTTGCCGTGGCCGTCATAGGCCGCCGGATCGGCTTCCAGCGGCAGGACGTGCGTGTCCACGAAGGCCGCGATCCGGTCGCGGTAATCCGCGACGCGCGGGGTGATGGTGAAATCCATGAGTCCATCTCCCGTGCCGCTCCCGGCGATAAAAATCGAGCGAGCGCTCGCTTTTTATCGCTTGGATCCGACCCTGGCAACGGGATAACTGGCGATGGGATCCGGCGCAGGGGCCGTCCCCGGCCTTCATCCGGCAGGCCCGCGCGACGAGGGATCGATGGGACCCGCAGACGCTCCCCCGCCCCCCTTCCGGCGAAGCAGGCCTACGCGACCGAGGCGATCTGCGCGCGGATCCTCGCGCGCCACCGGGACCGGATCAGCGTCCGGAAGGACCACGTCGCCACCGCCAACCTCGCGCGGATCATCGACGCGGTGCTCACGCTGTCGAGCCGTCAGGGCTTCCACGAGACGAGCCTGCGCGACCTCGCCCAGGCCTCGGGCCTCAGCATGGGCGGCCTCTACTCGTACTTCGACAACAAGAATACGCTGCTGGTGATGATCCTCACCGAGGTGGCCGAGACGGCCGAGGCCACCCTGCGGCAGGCCCCGGCGGGGATCACTGCGGATCCGGCCGCGCATCTGCGCTGGCTGATCGCAACCCACATCCGCCTGACCGAGGCGATGCAGCCCTGGTTCGTCTTCGCCTTCATGGAGGCGAAGGGGTTCCCGGCCCCCGCCCGGACGATGGCGACGGCAAGCGAGGCCGCCACCGAGCGCATCTTCGCCGAGGTCCTCGCCCGCGGCGTGGCGGCGGGCGTCTTCACGGTCGCGGACGTCGATCTCACCGCCGCGCTGATCAAGCCGCTCCTGCAGGACTGGTACGTGAAGCGGGCCAAGCATCGAAAGCGCGGCATCCCGATCCAGCGCTACATCGACGGCGTCACCGCCTTCGTCGAGAAGGCGATCGCGGCCGCCTGAGCCGGGCGGGTCGATGGATCCTGCGGCCGCAGGCCGGCAAGTCCGCGTCTAGGTCGACCCTGCCGAGACAATACTTATAATCGCGATTCTGATAGTGCAACGACCACGCATCGTGTGCAATCAGGCAACCCTGATGACCGTCCAGGCGCGTCGCGATGCATTCGAATGAGGATCGCGCCGATCGGTGGACGGGAGTCTGCCGACCCACGCGACGCGAGCGCCGAACATGTGAGCCCGCATCACGGATGACCAGCATCCCGACACGATCACTCCATAAATCTCTCCTTAATGAAAAGAAAATAGTAATCTCTGCATCGTGCAGACGCAGATCCGATGACCCGCCCGACATTCCCGCTTTCGAAACTGATCGCGACGCTCACCGGGTCGAGCCGTGGTCTGACCGCCGTCCGCCAGCTCGGGGAACTGAAGAAGCAGATTCCCGCCCTCTACGGCCTGCTCTCGGTCAATGCCGGCGCCCTGGCTGTGACGCACTACGCCCTGGCGCCCTTTTCTCTGACGGTCGGCCTCCCGGCGGCCGTCATCGCGTTGTGCCTGATCCGCGCGGTTCACTGGGTGCGGCTGCGCCCGGAAACGTTCAGCGAGGCGCAGGCCGCCCGTCAGCTGCGGCGGACGACGGCGCTCACGGTCTTCTTTTCGGTCGCCTTCGTGATCTGGGCGATGGTCCTGAACGCGTTTGGCGGCCCCTATGAGCAGGGCCACGTCGCGATCTTCGTGGCCGTCACGGTGATCGCCTGCATCTTCTGCCTGACCCATCTGCCGGTGGCGGCCTTCCTAGTCACCGGCATCGTCATGAGCGTGTTCCTGTTCTGCTGCGTGACGAGCGGGAACAACGTCTTCCTGGCCATTGCCGCCAACACGGCCTTCGTGACGGCCGTGATGGTCCGGATCCTCAACACCAACTATCGGGCCTTCGTCGACCTCGTCGCGTCCCAGGCGGTGGCGAGCCGGCTCTCCGAGGAGAACGCGCGCCTCGCCCAGACCGACAGCCTGACCGGCCTGCCCAACAGGCGCTACTTCTTTCAGAAGCTCGACGAGGCGATCCAGGCGCCGTCGGATGCGGACGTGCCCTTCGCCCTGGCCATCTTCGACCTCGACAGCTTCAAGCCGATCAACGACACCTACGGGCACAATGTCGGCGATCGTGTCCTGGCGGAAGCGGGCCGGCGCCTCGCGGCCTTCGCGAGCGCCGACGTGGTGGTGGCCCGGCTGGGGGGCGACGAGTTCGGCGTGCTGCTGCGCGCGCCCGGACCGGCCGCCGCGGCGCTCGCCCTCTGCGACGGCATCTGCACGGCGTTGCAGCAGCCGATCCGGATCGGCGACATCCGGGTCGTCACGGGATGCTCCGGCGGGCTTGCCCTGCCCTGTCGGGCCGGGCACGACGCGGATGCCCTGTTCGACCGCGCCGACTACGCGCTCTACCATTCGAAGGAGCAGCGCCGCGGCGCGACGACCCTGTTCTCACAGGAGCACAAGGACGCGATCCACGCCGAGCACGCGGTGGAGACGGGTCTGCGGACGGCCGATCTCGCCGCCGAGATGGCGCTGCATTATCAGCCGATCCTCGACACCGGGACGGGCCGGATCGCCTTCGTCGAAGGTCTGGCGCGGTGGACGAGCCCCTCCCTGGGCCGGGTCGCACCGGACCGGTTCATCGCGGCGGCCGAGCGCTGCGGCATGATCCACACGGTGACGCTGCTGCTCCTGCGCAAGGCCCTCGCCGACTGCGCGCGGCTTCCGCCCGGGATCGGCCTGTCCTTCAACCTCTCCGCCCACGACCTCGCCTCGCCCGAGACCGTCCTGGCGATCCTGGCGGCGGTGCGGGGCAGCGGCCTCGACCCGCGCCGCCTAACGCTCGAACTCACCGAGACCGCCCTGATGCGCGATTTCGAGCACGCGAAGGCGGCCATCACGACGCTGCGCAGCCTCGGCATCCAGATCGCGCTCGACGATTTCGGGACGGGCTACTCAAGTCTGGGCTACGTCCACCGTCTGCCCCTGGACAAGATCAAGATCGACCGCAGCTTCATGGCCGACATCGACACGGACCGGGGCTGCAGCCTGGTCTCCACGATCCTCGACCTGTGCCGCAACCTGAACCTCGACGGGATCGCCGAAGGGATCGAGACCCAGGCCCAGCTCGACGTGGCGCGGCGGCATGGCTGCCGCTACGTCCAGGGCTACCACATCGGCCGGCCGATGCCCCTCGACGATCTCCTCCCGCGGCTCCGGCACGACACCAGCGCGGTGCGCCTGCGGGCCTGAGGGATCGGATCCGGGCTCGGCGGTCCGTCCCGTCTCCACCTCAGCTCAGAGCGACCTCGAAGCCGCGCAGCACGGCGGGCCGGGCCATCAGGCGGTCGTACCAGCGCCGGACCTGCGGGTAATCGGCGAGGTCGACCTGATGGCGCTCGTGGCGCCACGCCCAGCCGAGGATGGCGAAATCCGCCACCGAGAGCGGTCCCGCCACGTATTCGACCTGCGCGAGGCGGCGGTCCAGCACGCCGTAGAGGCGCCGCGTCTCCTTGAGGTAGCGCGCGAGTCCGTAGGCGCGGTCGGCTCCGTCGACGGTCAGGAAGTGATGGACCTGGCCGGGCATGGGTCCGAAGCCACCCATCTGCCACATCAGCCATTCCAGCGCGGCCACGCGCTGTCGCCGGTCCTCGGGCAGGAACCGGCCGGTCTTCTCGGCAAGGTACAGCAGGATCGCTCCGGACTCGAACACCGAGATCGGGGATCCGTCCGGCCCGTCGGGATCGACCAGGGCCGGGATCCGGTTGTTCGGGCTGATCTCCAGGAAGTCGGGTGCGTGCTGCGCCCCTGGGTGATGTCCACCGGCTTGACCCGGTAGGGTAGCGCCATCTCCTCCAGCGCCACGCTGATCTTCCGGCCGTTGGGCGTGTTCCAGGCGTAGAGGTCGATCATCGGGGGCCTCGGCTCGATCCGCGCAACGGTAGAGAGGGTCGCCCGCCGCGGCAATTCCGGTCCCGCGGCAGGTCCGGCGCGGTCTCGATCGCGACCGTCGATGCTCACCCCGCGGGCCGGCAGGGCGCGGTCGGGCCGGTGTTCCGCTTCGAAGCCCGGAAGCGAATCGCCGGCGCCGGTCAGGCCGCCGCGTTGGTGCGTCCCGGTAGGGGCTCGAACGGCTGGACCAGGACGCGCCGACCGGACAGGTCGTGCACGCTCACCCGCCATTCGGACCAGTCGGTCCGGTTCGCCAGCGACTGCCGCACGACGGTCGCGACCGTCCGGGCGCGATCGATCAGGCGGCCGGTGGCGCGAACCTCCGTGCCGCGCGCGTCGAACACGCATTCGAGACCGTTGGTGCAGTGGAACCGATACCGCGCCATCCCTCGCTCCTTTCGGCGGCCTCCCGGCCGCCAACATCGTTTGTTCATTATATGTTCTAATCCTGCCGGGATCCAGCCCTGCCAGAGGATCGCGGGTGCCGGTTCCAAGATACGGTCTCCTCCAGGCCGGGCCGTCGTTCCGGCCACGTGCGGCCGATCGGGCCGGCAGGGAACACCGCGTGCTCCGCGCGCTTAGCCGCGCAGACGACCATTCGCCGGCCAGGGATCTCACGATGCGCGCCACGCTTCCTGCCCTCCTGCTGGCGGCCTGTCTGTGCACACCCGGCCACGCCGCCGAGGCGCCGGCCGGGTCCGACGCGCTCACTCCGATGGTGCAGTCGGACAGCCTCGTCTTCAACGGCATCACCCGGTCCCGGGACGGCCGGCTGTTCTCGCCGTTCCAGCGCCAGTCCCGGAACAGGGTATCGAACTCGGCGAGTGGCGCGACGGCAAGGCCGTGCCGTTTCCCGATGCGGCCTGGAACGCCTGGACAGAGGGCGACGACCCGGCCCGGGCCTTCGTGGCGGTCAACGCCATCCGGATCGGTCCGGACGGAGATCTCTGGGTGGTCGACAAGGGTGCGCCCGGCATGGGCGCCGCGCCCTGCCCGGCGGCCCCAAGCTCGTCCAGATCGATCTCGCCACGAACGTCGTGCGCAAGGTCTACCCACTCCAGGCGGCCACCACCGAGAAGAGCTTCATCGACGATTTCCGCTTTAACGGCCGCCATGCCTATCTGACCGACGCCGGTCAGCCCGGTCTGATCGTCCTCGACCTCGAGACAGGCGGCCTGCGGCGGGTGCTCGACGGCCACTGGTCGACGATCGCGCAGCGCCCCTCACCGGCCAGGGCCGGGTGCTCCGGGACGACAAGGACAAGCTGCTCTTCATCCATGCCGATCAGCTGGAAGTCTCGCCGGACGGCAAGACCTTCTACTATCAGGCCTGCACCGGACCGCTCTACAGCATCGAGACGCAGTATCTCGACGATCCGACCGTGACCGACGCCGTGCGCGCCGCGCACGTGAAGCTCCACGCGGCCACCGTGGCGACGGGCGGTACCGCGATCGACGCCACGGGGACGATCTACGCCAGCGACACGGACGGGCTGCGGATCCTCAAGATCGCGCCGGACGGCACGATGAGCACGCTGGTGCAGGATCCGCGGCTGGTCTGGGTCGACGCGATGTGGATCGACGAGCAGGGCGGCCTGTGGATCCCGGCGGCGCAGATGAACCGCACGCCGGCGATGAACGGCGGCGAGGCCTCGGCCGTGAAGTTTCCGACGACGATCTACCGGATGCAGATCGACGCCAAGCCGCTGCGCAACTGAACCCGGTATGCGACGCCCGATGCGCGGGTTCGAGAACCCGGGACCGGGTTTCGAA
Source organism: Methylobacterium phyllosphaerae (assembly GCA_050632685.1). Taxonomy (GTDB): domain Bacteria; phylum Pseudomonadota; class Alphaproteobacteria; order Rhizobiales; family Beijerinckiaceae; genus Methylobacterium; species Methylobacterium phyllosphaerae_A. Next base: position 767,997 of record JBOEFT010000001.1, on the reverse strand, counting down.
GTTGGGCGAATCGGGGGCCTCGCCCCCCGCGCGACGACGGGAGGACGTGTCCATGCGCAGGATGCCATCGCCGGGGCGGGTCGGCGCCCTTCTGCCAATCGCTCTCCTGCCAAGTGCTTTCTGCCAAGTGCTCTCCTGCCAAGTGCTCTCTTGGCGGCCGGCCTGACCGCCGGGTTGGCCGCGCCGGCACGGGCCGACGCCGCCCTCGTCCTCCAGGAAACCCGCCTCCACACGCCCCCGGACTCCCACGAGCCGCAGAGGGCGATGATCAACCTGCGCAACACCGGCCCGGACCTGGCCACGAACGTGACCGTCCTGTGCACCTTCACGGGCGCCGGCGGGACGGTGCTCGATACGCAGCAGGCCTCCGTGGCGGAGGTCGTGGGCCTCGCCGACGTGCAGGCCGAGACGATCTACTATGGCTGGCCCCGGGCGAGCGGCGCCACCTGCCGGATCGCCGAGCCGCGCTGAGCCGCGCTCCGGGCATCCGGGCGCCGCCTGTCGCGAAGCGCCATTTTTGCCGCACGCTCCAGATTTCACGAGTCATCGTCAAGTATTATAGTGATAAGAAATATTCCGGATCGTCTCGAATATTGACCAGACGGCCAAGCTCTCGAACGATGGCGCCGATCCGGGGTGGGCGGTACTGCTCTTCGCCCGAGGGGTATTGCCCGAGCATCGTGCGCCCTTTTCCGCCGCTAGGCAGCCGCCGGCAGGACGGTCGCGCGGCGCCGCCGATTCCGTCGGACGGAGCCTCCCCATGCGGTACGCCCTCGTCGCCCTCTTGGCCCTCGCCCTCGGCATGACCGCTCTGCCCGCCACCGAGGCCCCCGGCATCGTCGGCACCGGGCCGGCCGGCGCGAGCGACGAGAATGGCAACGGCAATGTCGGCTCGAACAACGGCAATGGGAATCAGACGAACGACAACGGGAATTTCGGCACCGGGAACGGGCGCGGCAACGGCGGGGGCGCACGCCCCGGCGCTGACCAGACCCTGATCCCGGCCGGCGTGAAGACTGACAATAGACCGCATTTATTGACGCAAATTTTACTTTACTGTAATCGTGGCCGGCATCTAAGCGAGAATGCGCCCGGATTGGAGTGCATCCGATGGACGATATTTGCCGAGACAGCGCCGGACGCGCGGCGATGCTGGCGCTCACTCTGTCCGTCGCGATCACGGCGGCCACGCCTGCACGGGCGGCCGACGGCATCCCCGCCTCCGATCTGACGGCCTCGACCGAATCCGATCCGACCCGGGCCACGGCGTCCGGTCTCCTGATCGCCACGCGCGACGCCGCGGGACCGCCGGGTGCCGACCTGCCGCTGGAGATCACGCTCGTCCGCGCGCCCAATGTCTCCATCGAGGCGATCAAGCTGCTGGGTCTGCCCCACGGCGTAACGATCAGCGATACCACCAACATCTTCGCGGCATCGATCGACCACGCCGACGTCGATGTCAGCGACTGGGATCTCTCGAAGATCCGGATCATGCAGAGCGACCCGCGCGCGGGCAGCTTCTCGATCGCCGTGGCGGCGATCTGGACGCCGGAGAGCGGCGGGCACCTCGACGTGACGTCGAGCCGCCTCACCGTGAGATTCGCCCCGGACAGACCCGACCCCGCCGGCGGGAAGCCCGGCCCGGACGAACGGCGCGCCGACCCGAGCGACGAAGCCAATCTGGCCCCGCGGATGCTCGCCGCTGCGGTCGCGGCCGGGCAGGACGCGCCGGCCGCCGAGGTCGTCGCGCGCGAGACGGCCGCCGGTACTGCACCCGCGAGCCCGGCGACGGCCGACCGCCCGGCATCGCCAGCCGTCGCCGCGCAAGTCCCCGCGCAGGCACATGTCCCCACGCAGGCGCATGCACGCGAGGGCGCGACGGCTCCGGACCCGCTGGTGGAACGCGCCAGGGGCCTGATCCGCCTGGGGGACATCAGCGGCGCACGGCTGTTGCTGGAGCGCGCTCAGGCGCGCGGCGCGCCGAACGCCACCTTCCTGCTGGCGCAGACCTGGGACCCCGCGATGCTGCGCGCCTGGAAGGTGCGCGGCCTGCGCCCGGACCCGGATCGCGCCCGCAGCCTGTACGCGAAGGCCGCCGGCCAGGATCGGGCGGAGGAGCGGCGGCTCGCCGCGAAGGGGCACTGAGCCCGGGCGATCATCGAGGGACGCGCAGATGCCGAGGCTTGCCAGTTTCGTCGCCCTTCTCGGGCTCGCCACGCTGGCCGCCGGGCCGGCCGCACGGGCGACCGACGCGGCCGTCGCGCACCCCGATTCCGCGACGGAGGCCGCCCTCGGCGAGCGGATGAACGCCAGCACGGTCACGGTGGTGACGGGCACCCCCGGCGGGACCTATTTCCGCGTCGGCGCCGATCTCGCCTTCGTGCTGGATGACGGCGACGCACTGCGGATCCTGCCGATCCTCGGCAAGGGCGCGGGGGAGAACGCCTACGACATCCGCTTCCTCAAGGGCGTCGACATGGGGTTCGTCCGCACCGACACGCTGGAGCAGCTGCGGCAGGACAAGCGTCTCAAGGCGATCGAGCGGCACATCCAGTTCATCGCCAAGCTGTTCGACGACGAGCTGCACATCCTGGCGCCGAATGCGATCAAGTCGGTCGGCGATCTCGCCGGCAAGCGGGTCAGCTTCGACGTCAGGGGCAGCGGCACCGATTATAGCGGCCGGGCGATGTTCCGGGGGCTCGGCATCGGCGTGGAGGCGATCAACGTCGACCAGCCGACCGCGCTGGCGATGCTCCGCAAGGGCGAGATCCAGGCCGTCGTCTCGGTGGCGGCCAAGCCGGTCTCCGTCATCGCGGGCTTCGATCCGGAGGATCGCTTCCACCTCGTCCCGGTGCCCTATCCGGAGACGATCAGCGAGGCCTACGTCCCCGCCAGCCTCAGCCAGGCCGACTACCCGAAGCTGGTGCGCGGCGAGGCGGTCGAGACCCTGGCGGTCGGCACCGTGCTGGGCGTCTACAACAGCGCGAAGGGATCCCCGCGCTACGAGAAGCTCGTCCGCTTCGTCGACGCGTTCTTCGGCCAGTTCGACAAATTCCTCGCCCCGCAGCGGCACCCGAAATGGCGCGAGGTCAATCTCGCCGCGGCCGTGAGCGGCTGGACGCGCTTCCGGCCCGCCCAGGACTGGCTCGACCGCCATCGCGAGCCGGAGGTCGCCGCCCGGCCGGATCTGGACCGGTTCCTCCAGATGCAGCCCGACCGCCCGGCCGGGAAGGAGGAGGTCTATCAGGCCTACCTGAAGTGGCGGCAGACCCGCTAGGCCGCGGCGGATCGGCGGGAGGCACGATCGGCGCCGGACTCGCCTCCTGCGCACCCGCGACGCAGCCTTAGCGGTTTCCACGCGTTATGGTGCGCCCCCGTGGCGCCCCATGCCCGTTTCCGGCAGAAGGCGCCCTCCCCGCCGCCGCCGTCGAAGCGCCAGTCTCGTGCCCGATTCATTCGCCCTCGCCGCCGTCCCGATCGCGACCAGCCGGAGCCACCCGGCCACGCCCGCGCGACGGGCGGCGGATCCGTTCGCGACACCCGGGACCTGAGCGTGGACGAGGTCGGGACCGACGTGCTCCTGCGGCGCGCCCGTGCGCTCGAGGAGGAAGCCGCCAGCCTCCGCGCGCGGGCGGCCTCGGGCGGCGACCCGGCCGGAGACGGGCACGGGCAGCCGGTCCACGACGGCAGCGCCCGGTTCGCCGCCATCACCACCGACCGCGACGGACGCATCACCGCGTGGAACGCCGGCGCCGAGCACATCCTCGGCTGGACGGCGCAGGCGATGGGCGGCCGGCCCTTCGCGGCGCTGTTCACCCCCGAGGACCAGGCGGCGGGCCGTCCGGAAGCTGCGTTGCGCAAGGCTCTGGATCAGGGCAGCGTCGAGGACGAGGACTGGCACCTGCGGGCCGACGGGACCCGCCTGCGCCTGTCCGGCGCGTTGATGCCGCTGCGCGACGGGGCCGGTGTCCATGTCGGGTACGTCAAGATCCTCCGGGACCGCTCGGACCTGCACGCGGCCGGGCTGGCGCTCCGGGCGGCCGAGGCGCGCCTGCTGCGGGCGCAGGAGGCGGGCGGGATCGGCCTGTTCACCGTGGGGGTCGAGGACGGCCTCCTGCACCCGACCCCGCAATTCTGCCGGCTCTACGGCCTGCCGGCGCGCGAGACCTACCCGTCCGAGATCGTCGAGGCGCTGATCCTGCCGGAGGACCAGGCCCTGGTCTCGACGGCGGCGAGCCGCCGCCGCGGCGTCCCCCCACGCGATGTCACCTACCGGATCCGACGGCCGGATACCGGCGAGATCCGCTGGATCGCGCGGCAGGGCGAGGTGGAGCGCGACGCCCATGGGCGACCGGTGCGGTTCTCCGGGGTGGCACGCGACGTCACCGAGCAGAAGGAGGCCCGCGACGCCCTGCGTGCCGGCGAGGCGCGCTACCGGACGTTGTTCGACGCCATCGACGACGGCTTCTGCGTCATCGAGTTCTTCGACGGGCCTCACGGGCCGCTGAGCGACTACGTCCACATCGAGGCCAATCCGGGCTACGAGCGCCACACCGGCATCCCGGATATCGTCGGACGGACCCTGCGCGACCTCGTCCCGGCCGAGGACGCGGCGGGCTGGCTCGAGCTGTATGGCGGCGTGCTCCGCACCGGTATCCCGATCCGGTTCGAGCGCTTCTTCGCCCAGGCGAACCGCTTCATCGACGTCTCCGCGGCCCGGATCGAGCCGGCGAGCCGGCGCCAGGTCTCCGTGCTGTTCCGGGACATCACGGCGCGTCGGCAGGCGGAGGATGCGCTGCGCGCCAGCGAGGCCCTGGCCCGGACCAACGTCCAGCGCGTGCAGCTCGCCCTGGCGGCCGGCGCGATCATCGGCACATGGCACTGGGACCTGCCGAGCGACCGCTTCACCGTGGACGAGGCCTTCGCCCGCAGTTTCGGCCTCGATCCCGCCCTCGGGCGCGAGGGCCTGAGCCTCGCCCAGGTGGTGGAGACCGTTCATCCGGACGATCGCACGGGCCTGGCCGAGGCCATCACGGCCGCCATCGACCGGGGCGGCGCCTACGCCCACCAGTACCGGGTCCGCCGCGCCGATGGGAACTATTACTGGCTGGAGGCGAACGGCCGCGTCGACCAGGCGCCGGACGGCACGCCCCTGAGCTTCCCCGGGGTCCTGATCGACGTGGACGAGCGCAGGGCCGTCGAGGCGGAGCGGGACCGTGTCACCGCGGCGCTGCGCAGCCTCAACGAGACCCTGGAGCAGCGGGTCGCCGCGCGGACGGCCGAGCTGATGCGGGCCGAGGCGGCCCTGCGCCAGTCTCAGAAGATGGAGGCGGTCGGGCAGCTGACGGGCGGTCTCGCCCACGACTTCAACAACATGCTGGCCGGCATCGTCGGCTCGCTGGAGCTGATGCAGACCCGGATGCTGCAGGGCCGGGTCGGGGACCTCGACCGCTACATCGGTGCGGCACAGGGGGCGGCCAGGCGCGCCGCCGCCCTGACCCACCGCCTGCTGGCCTTCTCGCGCCGACAGACCCTCGATCCGAAGCCGACGGACGCGAACCGCCTGGTCGAAGGCATGATGGACCTCGTGCGCCGCACGGTCGGCCCCGCCGTGGCGATCGAATCGGTGGGGGCCGGCGGCCTGTGGCCGACGCTCGTCGATCCGAGCCAGCTCGAGAACGCCCTGCTCAACCTGTGCATCAACGCCCGCGACGCCATGCCGGAGGGCGGCCGCATCGTCATCGAGACGGCCAACCGCTGGCTCGACCACAGGGCCGCGCAGGACCGCGAGCTGGAGCCGGGACAGTACGTGACGCTCTGCGTCTCGGACAACGGCACCGGCATGACCCCCGACGTGGTCGCCAAGGCCTTCGACCCGTTCTTCACCACCAAGCCGATCGGCGAGGGCACGGGACTCGGGCTCTCGATGATCTACGGCTTCGCCAAGCAGTCCGGCGGGCAGGTGCGGATCTATTCGGAAGTCGGCCAGGGCACGATGGTCTGCCTCTACCTGCCCCGCCATCTCGGCGAGGCGGAGTCGGAGGTGAACCTGCCGGACCTCGCCCACGCCCCGCGCGCCGAGCAGGGCGAGACGGTCCTGGTGGTGGACGACGAGCCCACCGTGCGGATGCTGGTGACCGAGGTGCTCGAAGACCTCGGCTACGCCGCCATCGAGGCCGCGGACGCCGCCTCGGGCCTGAAGGTCCTCCAATCGGACGTGCGCATCGACATGCTCATCACCGATGTCGGCCTGCCCGGCGGCATGAACGGCCGCCAGATGGCCGATGCGGGCCGCGAACACCGCCCGGACCTGAAGGTGCTGTTCATCACCGGCTACGCGGAGAACGCCGCGCTCAACCACGGCCATCTCGGCCCCGGCATGCAGGTGATGACCAAGCCCTTCGCCCTGGAGGCGCTGGCCACGCGCATCCGCGGCATTATCGGCGACGAGGGCTGAGGCCCGGGTCACGCCGGCGGGCGACGGGTGGCCAGATACGGGTGGCCAGGTACGGGTGGCCACGCGATTGCCATTCGGATCCGGGGCGACCATGACGGCGGCGGCGTCACGCTGGGCGTCGCCGCGCGGAGGCCGACGAGGGGAAGCGACCGTGGACACGCAGACCATCCCGGCCGAACTCAGGGCCTTCTTCGAGGGCTCGCACATCGCCCTGGCGCTCGCCGCCGCGACGGACGACAACGACCTGCTGCTGGTGAACGAGCGGTTCCACCAGCTCACCGGCTATGCGGGGGCCGAGGTGATCGGACGCAATTGCCGGCTCCTCCAGCGCGACGCCGACAACCGGGAGGCTCGGGCCAAGATCCGCGCCTTCCTCGAGAGCGAGCGGCGGGACACGGTGCGCACGCCGATCGTGAACTTCCGCAAGGACGGGACGCCCTTCGTCAATCTGCTGTACATGTCCAAACTGAAAGCGTTGACGGGTGAGGTGCGCTTTCTTTTCGCATCGCAATTCGACGTCAGCCGCTCGCAACCCGCATTGCTTTCCGCCTACGATGCGGAACTGGGCCGGACCTTGTCTCGTCTGACCCCGACGCTCGCGGAGAGTGGGCTCGTCATCGAGGGGTCCCTGATGACGATCGCCAACACGGTCGCCACCGTCGCGCAGGCCAAGCTCACGCTCGCGGATCTCGATGCACCAGGATTTCCTTGACGCGGCCAGCGCCGCTGCCGCGGCCGAGATCCGGGACGGCGCCGGGCCGGTGACGGCCGCCCCCTTTGCGGGTCCCGTGGTGGGCATCGGCGCATCGGCGGGCGGGCTCGAGGCCCTGCGCGAGATGCTGGCGCGCGCCCGGCCACCCACCGGCATGGCCTTCGTCATCGTCCAGCACCTCGACCCCAACCACGAGAGCATGCTGGCGCAGCTCCTCGACCGGCACACCGGGCTTGCGGTGCTCCAGTGCGAGGGCGGCGAGCGGATCGCGGGCGACACCGTCTACATCATCCCGCCCGGGCGGGGCCTGGCGATCCAGAACGGCGTCCTCGAACTCACGCAGTTCGTGCAGCCCCGAGGTCTGCGCCGGCCCATCGACGATTTTTTCCTGTCGCTCGCCGTCGACCAGCAGGTCAACGCCGCCTGCGTGATCCTCTCGGGGACGGGCGCCGACGGGACGACGGGCCTGCGGGCTATCAAGGAGCATGGCGGCGTCTGCGTGGCGCAGCAGCCGGACACGGCGCGTTACGACGGCATGCCGCTCTCCGCCGTCGGGACCGGCCTCGTCGATTTCGTGCAACCACCCGGGGAGATCGTGGACTGCCTCACGGCCTTCTTCCGCCGCCGCGGCAGCGACCCCGGGAACGAAGAGGCCGGCTTGGTCGCCGACCATGTCGACGACCTTTGCCGGGTGATCCGCGCGGCGGTCGGCCACGACTTTTCCGGCTACAAGCGGACCACCCTGGTCCGGCGGGTCGAGCGGCGCATGCACGTCCTCGGGCTCGAATCCGGCCGGGCCTATCTCGGCCGCGTCCGGGCCGACAAGGCCGAGTGCGAGGCGCTGTTCCGCGACCTGCTGATCAACGTCACCCGCTTCTTCCGCGACGCCGAGCTGTTCGAGGTCCTCCGCGAGCGGGCCGTCGAGCCCCTGCTCCGCACCCGCAATCCCGACGAGGACATCCGGGTCTGGATCCCGGGCTGCTCCAGCGGCGAGGAGGCCTACAGCATCGCCATGCTGTTCGCCGACGCCGCCCACCGCCTCGGCCTGCCCCTCGCGGTCCAGATCTTCGCCACCGACATCGACGAGCGCATGCTGCAGATCGCCCGGGAGGCGACCTACCCGGCCGCCGCGCTCGCCGACATCCCGGCCCATCTGCGGGAGCGCTACGTCGTCCCCCACGCGGAGCGCTTCACGATCGCGGCCCCGATCCGCGACCTGATCCGCTTCTCCAGCCACAGCCTGGTCAAGGATCCGCCGTTCTCGCGGGTCGATCTCCTGTCCTGCCGGAACCTGCTCATCTACTTCGACGAGCGCCTCCAGCAATCGGTCGTGCCGCTGTTCCACTACGCGGTCCGACCGGGCGGGTACCTGTTCCTCGGCCCCTCGGAGAGCGTCAGCCGGTTCGAGCACCTCTTCCCGGTCATCGACCAGCACGCCCGCCTGTTCGAGCGGCCGCCGGGCGCGCCGCACTACCCGATCGACCTGCCCGGGAGCGCCCGGCGCGGCGAGGCACGGCACGGCAGCCGCGAGGAGCACCGGGGCCAGCCGTCGATCGCCGACGAGACCGTCGCGGTGCGCCGCGTCATGGACCGCTACGCCCCACCCAGCATGGTGCTCAACGAGGACGGCGGCATCATCGCCGCCTACGGGCGTTTGAGCCGCTACTTCGATTTCCCGGTCACGCGGACCGGGGGCAGCAGCGCGATCACCCTGGCCCGCCCGGGCCTGCGCGACGTGCTCGGCCCGCTGCTGCGCCAGACCTGGGACGCGCGCCAGCGCGTGGTCGTCCGCGACGTGGAGATCCGCTCGGAATACGGCGTGCAGCGGGTCGAACTCGTCTGTGACCCCCTGCCCGACGGCTCGATGCTCCTCGTCCTGCGCGACACCGGCGCCTTCCAGCCGGCGGGCGACCTCGACCTCGTCGAACTCGACGCGAGCGGCGACCCTGTCGAGGCGCTGGAGGAGGAACTGCTGCGCACGCGCTACAAGCTCCGCTCCACCGTCGAGGAGTTGGAGACGACGAACGAGGAATTGAAGAGTTCCAACGAAGAAATGATGTCGATGAACGAGGAGCTCCAGTCGACCAACGAGGAGCTGTCCACGGTCAACGATGAGTTGAAGTCCAAGATCGAGCAGCTCACCATCGCCAATGCCGATCTGCGCAACTTCTTCGAATCCACCGATCTCGCCGTCGTGGTGCTGGACCGGGCGCTGAAGGTACGCAGCTTCACCGCGGCGGCCACGGCGATCTTCCCGCTGAAGCCGGGGGATCGCGGGCGCCCCCTCGCCGACGTCGCCAGCCAGCTGGCCGGCGACGAATACCTCCACGACGCCCAGGAGATCTGCGCCGGCGGCAGCGTGATCCAGCGGCGCGTCGCCACCCGGGACGGGGACCGGACCCTGTCCCTGCGGGTGCTGCCCTACCGCTTGCAGAACGGCAGCGTCGATGGCGCCACCCTCGTGCTGACCGACATCACCGAGGCGCTGCGGCTGGAGCGACAGCTCGCTGCGGAGCGGGAGCGGCTGGGGCTCGCCGTCAAGGCGGGGGGCATCGGGGTCTGGGAGTACAACCCCACGGCCGGGACCATCGTGGTCGACAGCACGGCCGGCACGATGTTCGGGCTCGCCCCCGACACGCCGCACGCCACCGCGGCCCTGGCGGCCGGCGTGGTGCCCGAGGATCGCCCTGCCCTGGAGGCGGCGCTCGCCGAGGTCGCGCATGGGCTGAACGAGTTCGAGGCGCGCATCCGCGTCCGCGCTGCCGATCACACGCTCCGGCACATCCGGAGCTACGGGCGCCCGCCCCGGAGCGGCGACCGGACCCGGATCGTCGGCGTCTGCATCGACGTCTCGCCCGAATACGCCCTGGCCGAGACCCGCGATCTGATGCTGCGGGAGATGAACCACCGGGTGAAGAACCTGTTCGCGATCATCGGCGGCATGATCTCGGCGGGCGCCCGCACGCATCGGGAGATCGGCGTCTTCGCCTCGGACATGCGCGACCGCATCTCGGCCCTGGGCCGGGCACATTCCCTGGCCGATCCCATCGACGGCCAGGGCATGAGCGATCTCGCGGGTCTCATCGGCGCGACCCTGCGTCCGTACCGCGACCACGTCCCCACGGTGATCGAGGGGCCCCTGGTGGCCATCGACTGGCGGCACGTGTCGTCGCTGGCCATGATCCTGCACGAATGGGCCACGAACTCGGTGAAGTACGGCGCGCTCGGCGCCGACGACGGATCGCTGTCCGTCACATGGAAGCGGCAGGAGGACGGACTGGTGCTGGCGTGGTGCGAGCGCATGGCCCGCGTGGCCGAGCCGCGACCGGGCCGCGGTTTCGGCACGCTGCTGGTGGAGATGTCCCTGCGGCAGCTCGAAGCGACCGTGACGCGCAGCCACGACGCCTCCACGTACCGGATCACCCTGAACCTGCCGGGGTCGGCGCTCACCCGGGGGTAAGGCCGATCCGCATGCCGCGACCGGCCGCACGCTCGCGGCCGGCCTGTCCGTCCGATCCGGGGGTCCGAGCCACCTGTCCCGTGCGGGCCGTCGGATCCACCCATCCGTATCGGCAACGCGGCTTCAGGACCGGGCGCGGGTCCCCTCTCCCGCACGGGAGAGGGAGCCGTCGCGCGTCGTCCATTCGTCCCGCGATGCGCACGGCACACGCGCGACGGCCCGCCGCGGCGATGCCGGACGGGCCGTCTCTGCCTGACGGAGCGCCGGGAACCCGGCGCCCGCCCGATCAGTCGATGACTTCGACGATGCGGTGGCCGCGATCGACCAGCACCGGCTGGTCGTTCACGATGGTGTAGCGGTAGCCCGGACGCACCCGGTACTCGGTGGGCACGTCGTAGTAGGACACGCTGTCCTCCGGCAGCACGGTGCCGACCCGGACCGGGCCGCCCCAGCTGTAGGAGCGCGTGCCGCGCTCGCGGACGTAGCTGCGGAACCGGGGACGGTCGTCGACGCCGAGGATGCCGCCCACCGTGCCGGTGGCCGCGCCGACCGCGCCGCCGACGATGCCGCCCACCGGGCCGGCCGCATCGGCGCCGACCGCCGCGCCCTCGGCCGCGCCCCGCAGGGTACCCTGCGCCTGAGCGGCCAGCGGAAGGGCGAAGAGGCCGGCCGTCGCCAGCGAGAGAAGGAGCTTGTTCGTCATGCTGATGTCTCCAAGGTCGTCAGAGCGCTGCGGGCCGCGGAGGCTCAGTTGCAGCCTTCCTTGTGGACGGTCTTGGAGTTGCCCATGCCGTCCTCCTTGTGGACGGTCTTGGAACCGCAATCGACGGTGCCGGTGGTGACCGCACGCTTCTCGACGACGGTATCGTGGTGGTCGACGACGGCGGGTCCGTCGCGGCGCACGACGGTGGTCTCCTCGGCGCTCGCCGCGCCGCACAGGGCCGCGAACAGGGCACCCGAGAGAATGATATTGCGCATTGGTAGCCTCCTGACTTCAATCGAACCCAGCAACGGCAACCGCGGAGAAAGGGTTCCACGCACATCGCCCCGTAAATCGCGCACACGATCGGGATGAGAGGCGGTATTGATTGCGTACAACCGATTACGACGGGCCGGTTCAGCTGTGCGGGACAGGCGCAGCGCGTCAGCCGGCCAGGGGCGGCAGCCGGGACCACCAGTCGTGCGCCCGCTCGTACTGGTGGGCGACGCGCAGGATCTCGGCCTCGGCGAAGGGCCGGGCGGCGATCTGGAGGCTGATCGGCAGGCCGCGCCGGTCGAAGCCGCAGGGCAGCGCGATGGCGGGCAGGCCCGCGAGGTTGAACGGGTAGGTCAGGCGCCAGGAGGCCGCCAGCACTCTCTCCGCGCGCCCGCCGAGCGACACCACGGACTCGTCCGTCCGCCACGCGGTCAGCGGCGAGGCCGGGCCGACGATCACGTCGGCCTCGGCCAGGATGGCGGCCATCTCGTCCATGATCAGGACCCGCACCTGCTCGGCGCGCAGGTAGTCCGGCCCGGTCACGAGCCGGCCCATCTCCACGAGGTCGCGGACGTCGGCGGCGAAGCCCGCCACGTGGCCCTGGGCGAGGCTGCGGTCGTGGTAGGCGGTCGAGGAGGCGAGTTCGATGGCGTAGATCGCGCCGAGGCCGTGGCGCAGGGACGGCACCGCGACGTCGCGGACGGTGCAGCCCCGGTCGGCGAGGAAGCGGAGCGCCCCTCGATCGCGGCGGCGACGTCGTCGTCGACCGCGTCGAAGAAGTGGTTGCGGATCACCGCGACCCGCAGGCCCCGGATCGGCCGGTCCAGCCCGGCCGTGTAGTCGGGCACCGGCGCCGCGCTGGCCGCGGGATCGCCGGAATCCGGGCCGGCGAGGGCCTGCAGCATCAGGGCGGCATCGGCGACCGTGCGGGTCAGCGGCCCGGCATGGTCGAGGGACCAGGTATGCGGCACGATCCCCGACCGGCCGACCCGGCCGTAGGTCGGCTTCAGGCCGACGACCCCGCACAGGGCGGCCGGGATCCGGATCGAGCCGCCCGTGTCCGAGCCGAGGGCGGCCGGGCAGAGGCGGGCCGCGACCGCGGCGCCGGAGCCGCCGCTGGAGCCGCCGGGCACCCGGCCGAGGTCCCAGGGATTGCGGGTCGGCGGCGTGACCATGCCCCAGGCGAATTCGTGCATGGCGAGCTTGCCGAGGATCACCGCGCCGGCCGCCCGCAATCTCGCGACGGCGTGGCTGTCGGCCGCCGGGAAGGTCAGGGCCTCCACCGCCGTGCCGGCCCGGGTCGGCATGTCGGCCGTGGTGTAGTTGTCCTTGATGGCGATCGGGATGCCGTGCAGCGGCCCGCGCGGACCCGTCCGGGCGATCTCGGCATCGGCGGCGCGCGCGGCGTCGAGGGCCGCGGGCGAGAGGTGGACGAAGCTGTTCAGGGCGCCGTCGAGGCGCGCGATCCGGTCGAGGCTGGCGCCGACGAGCTCGGCGCTCGACAGCTCCCGCGCCGCGATCCGCCGTGCGAGCTCGGTGATCGGCGCTTGGCAGAGGGCGTCAGTCGCGGCGGTCGTCATGGGGCACCCGGCGGTACGGCAAGGTCGGATCGAAGACGACCGGCGGATGGATGTCCGCGAGGTCGAGGTCGCGGAGCCGCGCGATCTCGGCGAGCACCGGCGCGAACTGGGCCAGCAGGTGCGCGACCCGCGCAGGCTCCTGGCGCAGGCCGACGACATCGCGCAGGAGGTCGGGGGCCGCATCCCCCGCAGCGCCCGGCCGCTCGGCGGGGGGCTTGAGCAGCATCGCCACGACGTCGTCCGGCAGGGCGCCGGCCGGGCCGTCCTTCCGGGGCATGCCGGCCACGAACGGCACGAGCTGACGGCGGGCGACCGCGAGGACGCGGCGCAGCTCGGCGACGGGCTCGGCGTGCTCGTCGACCCGCAGGTCGAGGAGCGGGTAATCCTCGCCGGCGACGATCTTGAGCGCCGCCGACTGCTTGCCGCGCCGGTCGCCGCCGGCCGCGTCGCCGGCCTCCAGGGCGCGCATCAGCCGCTCGTCGAGGTCGCTTGCGGCGGCGTCCTCGAAGGCCGCCGCCATGGCGTCGACCACGCCCGGCCCGGCGAGCATGTTGCCCTGGACGGCATAGCCCGCTCCGGTGCGGTGGCCGGCCACCGGCGTGCAGCCGGCGCCGGTCCAGGCCGCGGCCCGCCCCTGCCCGTCGACCAGGCCGAGCTGGCGCAGGTCCGGCCGGTCGTCGGTGGCGAGGGCCGCCGCCAGCGCCGCGTCGGGATCGTGCCCGCCGGCGAGCCCGTCGAGGATGCGGGCGGCGAGGTAGGGGTTCACCCAGGACTGGGTGGTGACGGCCCCGATCCCGGCCCTGAGGAACGGGCACAGCCCGCCCACCGCCGGGACGGCGCTCGCCACCGCGACGCCGAGCTGGCCGGTCCGCGGACAGCGGGCGGCGATCGAGAAGGTGTTGAGTTCTCTCATGCGCTTACGGCCTCCTCCCTGCGCCCGATCCACCACCGTCTTTGCGAGCGCCGCGAAGCAATCCAGCAGCGCCCCGTCCGGGAGCGTGGCGCACCCCTGGGTCACTTCGCTGCGCGCGCGATGACGGCGTGGGGATCGGCACCGAAACCGCCTCACACCGCCAGGTGATCGATGACCCGCGCCTGCGCGTCCGGCGCCCGGGCGGGGCCGCTGTCGACGATCTCGCCGAGCTTGAGGACGGCGTAGCGGTCGGCGAGCGCCAGCGCGAAGGCGACGTGCTGCTCCACCACCAGCATGGACACGCCCGCCGCGCGCTCGGCCTGGAGCACGCCGCGCAGGCGCTCGACCATGGAGGGCTGCACGCCCTCGGAGATCTCGTCGATCAGCAGGAGGCGCGGGCGCAGCATCAGGGCGCGCCCGAGGATCAGCATCTTCTGCTCGCCCCCCGAGAGGGTACCGGCCCGCTGGGACAGCCGGTCCTTCAGGAACGGGAAATGGCCGAACAGCCGCTCCAGCGCCTCCGGCAGCATCCGGTCGGAGGGCACCGCGAGGCGCAGGTTGTCGCGGATCGACAGGTCCTGGAACAGGGGCTGCTCCTGCGGCGCGTAGCCGACGCCGAGCGCGTTGAGCTTGGCCGGCGTGAGGCCGGCGAGCGCTTGGCCCCCGACCGTAATGGCGCCGCCGCGCAGGGCCACCATCCCCAGGACGGTCTTGAGCAGCGTGGTCTTGCCCATGCCGTTCTTGCCGAGCAGCGCCACGATCTCCCCGGCCCGACCGACAGGGACACGTCCTTGACGATGGCGACGGCGCCGTAGCCGCTCGACACCCCGTCGAGGGCGAGGGCGGCCCCCGCCGGCGCAATCCGACGTTCTGCCCGCCGTGCTGCCTCACCCATGGCCGCCTCCCGAGTAGATGGTCCGGACCAGTTCCGAGCCGACGACGTCCTCGACCGTGCCGTCCAGGACCAGCCGGCCCTGGTGCAGCACCACGATCCGGGACGAGATCTCGCGCACGAAGTCGAGGTCGTGCTCGACCAGCACGGCGGCGATCCGGCCCTCGGCGGTGAGCGCCTTGAGGACGGTCCCGATGGTGGTGCGCTCGGCCTTGGTCAGGCCGGCGGTGGGCTCGTCGAGCAGGATCAGCCGGGGCTCCAGCGCCACCACCATGGCGAGTTCCAGCGCCTGCTTCTGGCCGTGCGACAGGAGGCGCGTCGGCCGGGTCAGCAGGCGGTCGAGGCCGGTCATGCGCAGGACGTCGAGGGCCGGCTGCGGCAGGCCCAGCGTCTCCGCCTGCCCGACCGGGCTCAGGCCGTCGCGGGACGCCCGGGCGAGCCGCAGGCAGTCGGCCACCGACAGGCTCTCGAACACGCTCGCCACCTGGAACTTACGCCCGACGCCGAGGCCGACGATCCGGTTCGGCGTCAGCCCGGTGATCGGCGTGCCGCCGACCGCGATGGCACCCTTGAACGGCTCGGTGCCGTCGCTGAGGCAGCGCATCAGGGTGGTCTTGCCGGCGCCGTTGGGGCCGACGAGGCTGACGAGCTCGCCCGCGCGGATCTCCAGGTCGATGCCCTCCAGCACCGTCAGGGCGCCGTAGGCCTTGGCGAGGTTCTCGACCTTGAGGATCGGGAGGCCTGTCCCGGCCGGCTCCGTGCCGGCCGCCCGCGCGACGAGGCGCGGCGGCGCGGCCTCCCGCCGGCCCACCGGCAGCGCGCGCCACAGGCGGCCGACGAGGTCGGCGAGGCCGCCCGGCAGCAGGATGATGATGGCCACGAAGGCCGTCCCCAGGAGGAGCTGCCAGAGGAACGGCAGGTCGCCCGAGAGGTTCGCCGCGAGGTAGTCGATCGCGATGGTGCCCAGCACCGGGCCGAGCAGCGTGCCGCGGCCGCCGAGCGCCACCCAGATCACCAGCTCGGTGCCGAACAGGAAGCCGGCATTCTCGGGCGCGACGACGCCCGAGGCGTTGGCGAACAGGAAGCCCGCGAGCCCCGCCACGGCGGCGAGCGCCGCGGTCAGCCGGATCTGCAGGCGCCGCGGGTTGAGGCCGAGATAGGCGCAGCGCGCCTCGTTGTCCCGGAGCGCCACGAGGGCGCGGCCGGCATCGGCCCGGACCAGGATCCAGGCCGCCAGCGTGACGGCGATCAGGAACAGCGCCGCGAGGCGGAAATAGCCCTCGATCTCGAAGGGCAGTACGTCGAAGCCGACGAGGCCGCTGCTGGAGCCGGTCCATTCCCCGCCCGAGTAGATGAGCTGCACCACGACGATCGGGACGACCAGCGAGATCACCGAGGCGTAGAGCGGGGTCGAGCGGTGGTAGAAGGACAGCCAGCCGACCGCGAGGCCGAGCAGGGCCGGCACGATGAGCGCCGCCGCG
This sequence comes from Methylobacterium phyllosphaerae, assembly GCA_050632685.1. GTDB lineage: Bacteria > Pseudomonadota > Alphaproteobacteria > Rhizobiales > Beijerinckiaceae > Methylobacterium > Methylobacterium phyllosphaerae_A. The sequence continues at coordinate 751,526 of JBOEFT010000001.1, read as the reverse complement.
ACCGCCGCGGCGATCCCCAGCGGCGTCGCCCCGTAGGCGGCGAGGATCATCGCGGTGGCGTAGGCGCCGATGCCGAAGAACGCCGCCTGCCCGAAGGTCAGGATCCCCGCGAAGCCCCAGAGCAGGTCCACCGTGACGGCCAGCACCGCGTAGATCATCGAGCGGGTCAGGACGTTGACCGCGAAGGTGTCGAGGAACAGCGGCGCGATCCAGAGGGCCAGCGCCGCCAGGGCCGCAACCACGAAGGGCGCGGCGCGGGACAGGCGGCGTCCGCGGGGCGCCGCGGCGGCGCGCTCGGCGACGGGCAGGGTCTCAAGCACGGGAGAAACCTTCGGGCTGATCCGCAGCACGAGGGCGGCCAGCACCGCGACCGCGATGCTGCCCAGGATCGGGCTCACGAAGGTGCTGATCAGGACCTGCGCGGCCCCGAAGACGAGGCAGGCCGCCGCGAGCGCCAGGTACGAGGCGTCGGCGACCATCACCAGCATGAAGGCGCCGATCAGCCAGGAGACGCCCATGTTCGGATCGACGCTGGTGAGCGGCGTCAGCAGGACACCGGCGAGGCCCGCGAAGCCGGCGCCGAGCATGAACACGACGAGGCGCACGCGACCCGTGTCGATGCCGAGGCTGCGCGCCAGGGTCTCGTTCATGATCACCGCCCGGGCCGAGAGGCCGAGCCGGGTCCGCTCGATGGTGAGCGCGAACAGCGTGCCGATCGCCAGGGCGATGCCGAGCGCGACGAGCCGGTAGGCGGAGTAGTCGACGCCGAGGATCTCGACGGTGCCGGCGTAGAGGTTCGGGGTGAGCTGGACGTCCCGGCCGAAGGCCAGGGTGATGAGCTGCCCGACCACGATGCCGAGCCCCCAGGTGGCGAGGATCGCGTCCAGCGGCCTGCGGTAGAGCGGGCGGATGATGAAGTGCTCGGCGAGGCCGCCCAACGCCGCGCCGACCGCGAAGGCGAGCGGCAGCGCCAGCCAGGGGTTGAGCCCTAGCCTGGCGGTCACCACCGCGCAGTAGGCGCCGACCGTCAGCCACGCCCCGTGGGCGAAGTTGATGATCTTGAGCACGCCGAAGATCGCCAGGAGGCCGATCGCGACGATGAACAGGATCGCCGCCGTGGTCAGGATGTCGAGGGTGAGCAGCATCGGGGATTCCGGGTGCGCGTGTCGTCGCGGGCTGAGGGAGGCATGTGGCGGGTGACGACGATCCCCTCCTCCTCTGCGGGCTTGCCGAGTCACGTATCGACCACGGCACCGCGGCTTCCGGACCGGGCGCGGGTCCCCTCTCCCGTGCGGGAGAGGGACAGGGTGAGGGGTGTGACCTCTCCGGAGAAGTCTCGTCCAAGACAGCGCGACGACGGCGCGCTCGATCCTGGAGCGTCTAATCCCTCACCCCAACCCTCTCCCGCACGGGAGAGGGGGCACGTGGCGCTCCGTCATCGACGTCGGCGCGAGACGGGTGGATATCGTCGCGCGCGCGAGGGCAAGGCCTCGTGCCCCTCCCCTCATTGCAGCTTCGGGCACTGCGCGCCGGGATCGACGTCCTTGAAGCTCCCGGCGACCTTCACGGTGCCGTCCTTCTGGATCTGGCCGAGATACATGGTCAGCGGCGCGTGGTGCTGCTTGCTCATGGTGATCGTGCCGCGCGGCCCCGTGAAGCTCACGGTCGGCAGCGCCTCCAGCACCTTGGCGGTCTCGGTCCCGCCCGCCTTCTCGACGGCGGCCTTGTAGAGGTAGATCGCCTCGTATTCCGGCACCGAGAGGTCGTTCGGGGTGCGGAGTTCCGCGCCGAACTTCTTCTGCATCGCCGCCAGGAAGGCCTTGTTCTCGGCGCTGTCGATCCCGGTGACGTAGGAGGCCGAGAGGTAGACGCCCTCGGCATCCGCGCCCATGCTCTTGGCGGTGCCCTCGTCCAGGGCGAGGTTGGCGAAGGGCAGCGTAACGCCCGCGCCGCGCAGCTGCTTGGTCAGCGTCACGTTCGGCGCGCCGCCCGCCGTCGAGGTGATCAGCGCGTCGGGCTTGGCCTCCTTCAGCTTGGAGACGATCGCGGTCCAGTCGCTGCCGTCCATCGGCAGGTATTCCTCGCCGACCACCTTGCCGCCGGTCTTCTCGACGTAGCTCTTGGCGAAGCCCAGCATGCCGCGGCCGAAGGCGTAGTCGCTGCCGATCAGGAAGTAGGTCTTGGCGCCCTTCGCCGTGAAGGCGTCCACCACCGGCGGCACCTGCTGCTCCGGCACCCAGGCGTCCACGAACAGGTTCTTGTTGCAGGAATGGCCCTCGTAGAACGAGGTGTAGATGTACGGCACCTTCCCCTTGGTGACGGCGGGCAGGCCGGCGTTGCGGGCTGCGCTCGTCTCCATGGAGATCAGGACGTCGACCTTCTTCTGGTAGATCAGGCTGTCGAAGGCCTTCTGGGCGCCCGCCGCCCCCGAGGCGTCGTCGGCCACCTCCAGGGCGAGCTTGCGGCCGAGGACGCCGCCCTTGGCGTTGATCTCCTCCACGGCGAGTTCCGCCGCCTGCACCACCGAGGGCGCGACGACGCTGTTGGCGCCCGACAGGCCGACGGGCACGCCGATGACGATCGGCTTGCCGTCGGCGGCCTGCGCGGCCGTGGCGGCGAGGGCGAGCGCCGCGGCGCCGGCGAGGGACCATTTCACCATGAACGAACTCCTTGGGATGGACGGGGCGGGTTACGGATCTCGGCTCAGCCGTAGATGTCGGTGCGGCGGTCGCGCAGAAGAGAATTGTGCGTGTTCAGGTCCTTGCGGCCGGCTTCCGCGAGGTCGACCAGCGCCGAGACGGTCTCGGCGCGGTCCCGGCTCGCCGGGCCGGCGAGCGGCCAGCCCTTGGGGCCGACGATCAGGCTCTGGCCCTCGAAGGGCTGGCCGCGTTCGGTGCCGACCCGGTCGGCGCAGGCGATGAAGATCCCGTTCACGTGGGCGGCGGCCCGGTGCAGGGTGTTGGCCATGGCGGCCTCGCCCGCGGGCTGGTCGGGCATCGGCACCCAGTTGGTCGGAATGCAGACGATCTCGGCGCCGCCGAGCGCCAGCTGCCGGAAGGTCTCGGGGAACCAGCCGTCGTAGCAGATCGCGACGCCGACCTGGCCGAGCGCGGTGTCGAAGACCGGGAAGCCGAGATCGCCTTGAGCGAAGAACACGTTCTCCCGGTCCCAGAGATGCGCCTTGCGGTAGGTGCCGATATAGCCCTCCGGCCCGACGATCACGGCGGCGTTGTAGAGGACGTCACCGGCCGATCTCGGCGATCCCCGCCACGATGTGCACGCCGAGTTCCGCGGCGAGCGCCGCCCAGGCGCGGGTGGTCGGGCCGTCCGGCACCGGCTCGGCGAGGGCGGCGGCCTCCGCGGCGGTTTCGAACACGTAGCCGGTGCTGGCGAGTTCCGGCAGCACGATCAGCCGGCTGCCCGCGGCGGCGGCGGCGCGGACGAGGTCCGACGCCCGCGCCATGTTCGCCGCGACCGCGCCGAATTCCGGCGCGAACTGGATGCAGGACACCCGTATCGGTGGACGTGCAGGACCGTTCGCTTGGATCATGAGAGCTCCAAAACGCAAAAGCCCCTGGGCGCGGAGATAGATCATCCGCGAACCAGAGGCTTCAAAGCCGTGATGTAGTGCAGCAATCCTGCTGCGGGGCAACCTTGCCCAGTTAGACTACGATACGCGCCCTGGTACGGACCGCAAGACCATAAATGCGGCAGGCTGCTGCGATCAGGTCTTTTCCGCAAACGCGATGCGCAGGCCGAGACCGCTCATCGCCTCGTGGGCCGAGACCACGCTCTCGGCGACGCTCGCCATCGGCACGCGGGCGGCGGTGGCCCGGTCGCGGAGCAGCTTGTAGGCGGCGTCCTCGTCGATCCGGTTCAGGTCCACGAGCAGCCGGACCGCCTTCTCGACGGTGCGGCGGCCCTTCATGGTCTCCTCCAGCCGGTTGATCTTGCTGGTGAGCCGGCCCTCGTAGCCGCGCCGGTAGCGGGCCAGGGCGAACTGGGTCAGCACGCCCCGTGGATGGAGCGGCTTGTTGAGCACGCCGTGGGCGTTGACGTCGGCGATCGCCTTCAGGGAGGTCGGGCTCTCGTAGGCCACGATGGCGATCACGGCGGGCTCCAGCGCCTCGATCGACGGCAGCAGGTGCATCACCTGGGCGTCGTCGAGCTGGATGAACAGCGTGTCGATGTCGGCCGGCAGGGCGGCGGGCGGCGGCCACGCCAGGGACACCGCGCAGCCGAGGCGGCGGAGCTGTTCCAGCAGCGCGGCCCCCTCCTCGTCCTTGGGGTGGATGACGAGGGCGCGGGCGCGCCGCAGGTCGTCCAGGATCTTGCGGGCGGGGGCGGTCACGCGGCGAGCCCCTCCTCCAGCCAGTTCGTCTCGAACCGGGACCACGCGAGGTACGGGTCGGGCCGCACAGGCCGCCGCGCCCGCCAGACCACGTCGAACTGACCGTCCGCGCGGGCGACGCCGATGCCGGGGGTGAGCCAGATGTGGCGGGTCTCGCCGTCGAAGGCGAGGTCGCCCTCCGGCGCGACGATGCGCTGCCGCAGGGCCGCCGCGCCGAGGCGCTCGGCGTCGAGGGTGCCGGCCTCCGCGAGGGCCCGGGCAAAGAGGTGGACCTGCGCGTAGGCGGTCTCCGACCACATGCTGGTGGGGCGCTCGGGTCCGAACCGGGCCTGGAAGGCGGCGACGAAGCGCCGGTTCTCCTCGCCGGGCAGCGCCCCGAAATACGGGGCCGCCAGGACGTGGCCGGTGCAGTGCTCCGGGCCGATCGCGTGGATCTGGCCCTCCGCCAGGGTGAGGCTGGCGATCGGGCAGCGGGCGCGGTCGATGCCGGATGCGGCGTAGGCGCGGTAGAGCCGCTCGGCGCCGCGCCCCACCACCGTGGAGAAGACCGCGTCCGGCGCGGCGTCGCGGATCGCCGCGATCATGGCGGCGTGGGCCGCGTCATCCGCGTCGAGGGCGGCGTACAGCTCGCCCACGATGGTCCCGCCCTTCGCCTCGATCAGGTCGCGCATGACCCGGTTCGATTCCCGCGGGTAGATGTAGTCGGACCCGATCAGGAAGATCCGGGCGCCGTGCTCCTGCAGGAGGTAGTCGGCCAGGGCGAAGACGTTCTGGTTGAGGGTCGCGCCGGTGTAGATGATGTTCTCCGAGTACTCGAAGCCCTCGTAGATCGACGGGTACCAGAGCAGGCCGTTGTGCCGCTCCATGGTGGAGAGCACCGACTTCCGGCTCGCCGAGAGCGAGCAGCCGAACACCACCTCGACCCCGTCCTCGGCGAGCATCCGCCGGGCCAGGGTGCGGTAGGCGTCGATCTCGCCGGCGGGGTCGTAGCAGACCGGCTCGATCGGGCGGCCCAGCACGCCGCCGGCCCGGTTGATCTCCTCGATCGCGAGGGCGGTGCCGAGGAAGTGCTCGGTCTCGGTGATGCCGCTCACCCCGCTGCGGGAGAACAGGACGCCGACCCGCCACGTCGCTTCATCCTTGGCCGCCATGGTTCCCCCGGGCTCGCCGCAGGCGCCCGGAGGGCTGCGCGCCCCGCTGTCCTACCCGAGGGAGGACCCGCCGCGAAAGCCGTTCCCCGCGCCACCGGTCCGGGGCGCCGGGGGCGGCCCCGGGGAGGACGGGGGCAACGCGGCCTCCCGCGGGTCCAGCCGCCCTCACCCGGCGGCCGGACCCGCCGTCCGCGCCGGCCGGCTGACGAACCGGGAGCCGGCGAGCAGGAAGCGCCAGGGCGTCTCGGCGCCGCGGCTGATCCCGATGCGCCGGTCGCTGACCACGTCGACGGCCTCGGGGTCCCCCGGGGCGCGGGGCTCGAACCGGAACGGCGCCCGCGCGAGGGGCGCGCCGTCCAGCGCGTCGGTGACGCCGAGGGCCTGGCAGAGGCGGCCGGGGCCGGCACAAAGGAGGCGCGGCGCCTCCGTGCCCCGGCGGGCCGCCATGGCGGCGAGCCCCTCGGTGGGCGCGAGGGCGCGGAGCAGCACGGCGCTGCCGGGCTCGCAGACGAGGTTCAGGCACCAATGCATCCCGTAGGAGCGGTACACGTAGGCGTGGGCCGGCGGCCCGAACATGCTGGCGTTGCGCCGCGTCGGGCCGCGGAAGCTGTGGGAGGCCGGATCGGTGCGGTCGTAGGCCTCGGTCTCGACGATGATCCCGCCCGCCGCGCCGACGAACAGACGGGCGCCGATCAGGTCGCGGGCCACCGCGGCGGCGCTTCGGGCGAAGAAGGGCTCCAGCATCGGGACTCCCGGGGCGGCGTTCCGGCGGGCGCGCCGAAGAACGCGTGAATGGCGGTCGCGGAGAAATAAATCGGGCGGGGCAGAAGTCTTGCTGGTACGAGGGGCCGTGAATGGCGGTCTCAGAACCGATCCCTTCGAACCTCCCAGCATGGTGCGCACAGCCTCGACCGCGACGCTCCGGTCCGCCGATGCGGGCGCGCAGCCCCGATCCGCCGCGCAGGCCGCGCGGATCCGCCTGAACCTGCGGCGCCTCCGGCTGGCCAGCGGCCTGGTCCTGTTCGGCTACGTGCTGACCCACCTGCTCAACCACGCCCTCGGCAACGTCTCCCTCGACGCCATGGAGGACGGCCTCGACCTCGTCACCGCCGTCTGGCTGAACCCCGTCGGCCTGACGCTGCTCTACGGCGCGCTGGTGACCCATCTGCTGCTCGGGCTCCAGGCGCTCTACGCGGCCCGCTTCTTCCACTGGCGGGCCTCCGAGGCCCTGCAGCTGGTCTCCGGCCTGCTGATCCCGACGCTCCTCATCAGCCACATCACGGCGACCCGGATCTCCTTCGTCACCGAGGGGCTCGACAAGGGCTACGCGCAGGAACTCTACGCCTTCTGGATCGCCTCGCCGACGCAGGGCCTCCTGCAGGTGACGGTCCTGGTCCTGGCCTGGATCCACGGCTGCATGGGCCTGTATTTCTGGCTGCGGCTGAAGCCCGCCTTCGGACGCATGGCGCCCTGGCTGCTGGCGCTGGCGGTGCTGGTCCCGGTCCTGGCGCTGCTGGGCTTCGCGCAGGGCGGCCGGATGATCCTCACCCTGGCGCAGGATCCGGCTTGGCGGGCGGTGGCCCTCCAGCCGGTCCATGTCGGGCTGCCCGATCAGGTGGCGAGGCTCGCCGCCATCCGGAACGGGCTGCTCGGGACCTATGCGGGCCTCGTGGCGGCGGTCCTCGTGGCCCGCGGCGCGCGGACGCTGGCCGAGGTCAAGCGCGGCACGATCCGGCTCAGCTATCCGGACGGCCGGGTGGTGCGGGTGCCCCGGGGCACCAGTGTGCTGGAGGCGAGCCGGCGCAACCGGATCCCCCATGCCAGCGTCTGCGGCGGCCGCGGGCGGTGCTCGACCTGCCGGATCCGGGTGACGGACGGCAGCGACGGCGCGCCCACGCCCGGCCGCACCGAGCGGGCGGTGCTGGAGCGCATCGCCGCCGGCCCGGGGTGCGCCTCGCCTGCCAGTTCCGGCCCGAGACCGACATGGCCGTGGTGCCGCTGCTGCCGCCGCAGCCGCGCGTGCGCCAGGCCGACCTGCTCGACCGGGCGCAGTCCGGCGAGGAGCGCTTCATCGTGGCGATGTTCGTCGACCTGCGCGGCTCGACGCGGCTCGCCGAGGAGCGCCTGCCCTACGACACGGTGTTCATCATCAACCGCTTCCTCAGCGCGGTCGGCGACGCCGTGCGGGAGGCCGGCGGCTCGACCAACCAGTTCCTCGGCGACGGTCTGCTCGCGCTGTTCGGCCTGGAGACGGAGCCCGAACAGGCCGCCCGGGACGCCCTGCGGGCGATCGACCTCATCGCCGAGGCCGTCGACACCCTGAACCGGCTGCTGGCAGCCGATCTGGAGCACACGCTCCGGTACGGGATCGGCGTGCATGCGGGTCCCGCCATCGTCGGCGAGATGGGCGATGCCACCGATGCCCGCTTCACGGCGCTCGGCGACACCGTCAACGTCGCCGCCCGCCTCCAGGGCCTGACCAAGACCCTCGGCTGCGTCGCCGTGGTGTCGGAGGCGGTCTATCAGGCGGCCCGCGTGGCGCCGGCGCGGATCCGGGACGCGGCGGTGGACGGGAGGTCCGAGGCCGTGCGGGTCAGCACCCTGGGCAGCCTCTGAGGCTTCCGTCCTTGCGAGCGCAGCGAAGCAATCCAGGGCGCCGCCGACCCTGCAGACGTCCCGCTGCCCTGGGTCGCTTCGCTGCGCTCGCGATGACGGGTGATCCGCAAGGCGACCGCATGACCTGCCCCCTCAGGCCCGCTGCCGCGCCGATCGGAGGCGCGGCGCCAGGACCAGCATCAGCGGCACCACGGCGAGCGCGGTCCCGGCCGCCGCCACGGCCGCCCAGCGCGGGCCGGCCGCGTCGCCGAGCCGTCCGTAGAGCAGCGGCGCCGCCAGCGCGCTGCCGCCGAGCGTCCAGGTGTAGAACACCGCGAAGGCCCGCTCGACCCGGCCGCCCGGGGCCAGCTCCGGCACCGTCCCGTAGAGGACCGACGAGGTGCCGTTCAGCATCACGCCGAGCAGCGGCAGCAGGATCAGCCCGGGCGCCAGCGGGAGGACGATCACCGCCAGGATCGCGAGCGCCGTGCCGGTCTCGGTGAGGATCACGGTCCGGGTCACGCCGAGGCGTTCCCCGAGGCGCCCGCAGACCGCCTTGCCGAGGGCGCCGCCGACGAAGACCAGCGACAGCGCGAGGCCCACCGTGGTCAGCGCCGCACCCTTGTCCTGCAGAAGGAACGGCAGGTACAGCAGGAAGGCCGGCCGCGCGGCGTTGTCGAGCATGCCGATGGCGACGAGCAGCCGGAAGCCGCGCCCCGAGCCGGCCGCGGGCCGGGTGGCCGTCCGTCCGGGGGGCGTCCGCTCGCCGCGTGAGGCCGGCTCACGCGGCAGCAGCCACCCGACGGCCAGCGCGACCACGATCCCCGCGCCGGCGATCACCCAGAGCGCGTGCCGCCAGCCCGTCAGCGTCAGCAGCAGGCCGACCACGGGCGGGACCGCCGCCTTCCCGAGATCGCCGGTGAAATTGTAGGTGCCGAGGGGTCCCCGCGCCCCGGGGCCGTAGGCCCGGGCGATCACCGCCGAGGCCAGGGGATGCTGGGTGCTGCTGCCGGCGCCGCCGAGCAGGAGCCCGATGCCGAGCCCGACGAGGCCGCCCGAGGCACCGGCGATCGCGTAGCCGGCCGCGCTGAGGAGCGTGCCGAGCACCAGCACGGTGCGGGCGCCCCAGGACTGGGCAAGGCGGCTCGCCGGCATCTGCAGCGCCGCCAGGGCGCCGTTGTAGAGGGAGCGCAGGAGGGCCAGGGCCACGTAGTCGAGCCCGAACTCCGCCTGCCAGACCGGCAGCAGCACGTAGATCAGATCCGTGTAGCCGTCGTGCAGGGCATGATTGAATCCGGTGGCCACCAGGGTCCGCCGGCCTCCGGCAGGGACGCGGGTTCAGAAGACGCGGTCAGGTCGGACGCGACGGACATCCAGCCATCCTTCGTGGTTCCGAGCCAGGATGGCGCCCTGGCCCGGAGCTGACAAACGACTTAAGCTGACGCTCGCGTGAGGAAACCTGACCCATGCACCGCCGCCTGCCGCCGCTGAACGCCCTGAAGGCCTTCGAGGCGGCCGCGCGGCACGCAAGCTTCACCCGGGCCGCGGACGAGTTGCGGGTGACCCACGGCGCGGTCAGCCGGCACGTCCAGATGCTGGAGGGCTGGCTCGGGCTGCCGCTGTTCGAGCGCCACAACCGGCGCGTGGTCCTCACCGAGGCCGGCAGGGCCTACGCCACCGAGATCGGCGCCGCCCTCGACCGGATCGCCCTGGCCACGGCCCGCCAGGTCGAGCGCGGGCGGCCCCGCCTGCTGCACGTGAATGCGCTCGCCACCTTCACGTTGCGCTGGCTGATCCCCCGCCTGTCCGGCTTCCAGGTGGCCAACCCCGCGATCGAGGTCCGGCTCACAACCTCCAACGTGCCGCTGGCGCACCTCGCGGAGCCGTTCGATGTCGCGATCCGCGGCGGTCCGGAGACGCGCCCGGGCCATCGCGCGGAGCCGTTCCTGTCCGAACGCCGCATCCCCGTCTGCAGCCCGGCCCTGCTGCAGCGCCTCCCCTCGACGCGCCCGCGCAGCTTCGCCAGCACACCCTGCTGCACGCCGCGACGCTCCCGCGCGTCTGGCCGGACTGGCTGCGGGCGGCGGGCGTGCCTGATCTGGAGCCGCAGGCCTCGGTGACGCTGGAACATTTCTACCTGACCCTCCAGGCGGCCCTCGACGGGCTCGGGATCGCCATGGGGCCGGAGCGGCTGATCGCCGACGACGTGGCGGCCGGCCGCCTGACCCTGCCCTTCACGGGTCCTGCCCTGCCGGCGCGGAGCTACTACACCTACGTCCCGGAACCGCGAGCCGAGGACCCGGCGGTGCGGGCCTTCTGCGCCTGGCTCGCCGACGCGGCCCGGCGGCCGTGACCCTCCGGTATCGCGCGCGCGAAGACGATCTCGGCTTGGCGCGCGGGCGCAGTTCGGCGCATGGATCGGATCCGGAACGCCCCCGACCGCGTCAGGGTTGGCGTCAGACGCTTCTGCCGAAGGTGACCGCATGGCGCGCAAGCGTCTCCGCCCGACCATCGAGAGCCTGATCGAATCCCTCGGGCGCCTCGGCCTCTCCCCGGAGGCGATCGACCTCGACCGGCTGCTCGCCCAGCTCGACCTGCCCGATTACGGCGCCGAGGTGGAGGACGACCGCGTCGCCGGGGCGCTCCGCGCGATGCAGGCGGCCCGGGCCTTCGCGGAGACCGGTATCCCCGCGATCCGGAAGGCGATCCCCAATCTCCGGGCCGTGGTCACCAAGGACCACCGCATCACCTGGCTGATCCGGACCGAGATCCCGCTCCTCGACAACGGCCGCCTGGACCTGCGGCTCGACATCGCCCCCGAGCCGGAGGCGGCCGAGATCCTCGCCCGCATGGCCGCCCGGAACGACCCCGCCCACCGCCTGGAGGCCCTGCGCGACGCCGTGGCGCGCACCGCCCTCCAGGCCACCCGCGCCCTGCACAAGCCCGTCGACCGGCTGCGGGCGCAGCTCCTCGTCGACCTGCGCGAGGTCGGAGCGGACGCCGCCGCCTACATCGCCCACATGGACCGCTCCCTCCGGTCCCGGGTCTTCACCTACGGCCCGAAGCTCGCCCGCGGCCTCAACGACACGCTGACCCCCGTGCGCCGCCACGCCAAGGCGGTGGCCCGCGAGGGCTCGCGCCTGCGGCGCCTGCGCGATCAGGTCGGCTTCGGCGCCTATATCGAGCGCTTCACCGCCGCCCGGCGCCTCAACCGGACGATCCTGTTCCACATGGGGCCGACCAATTCCGGCAAGACCTACGCGGCGCTCCAGCACCTGACGGCGGCGGAGACCGGGGCCTATCTCGCGCCTCTCCGGCTCCTGGCGCTGGAGAACTACGAGACCCTGCGCGAGCGGGGCCTGCGCGCCGGCATGATCACCGGCGAGGAGGTGCTGGGCGAGGCGAACCCCACCCACACCGCCCGGACGATCGAGACCGCCGACCTGACGCGGCCGATCGACGTGGCGGTGATCGACGAGATCCAGATGCTGTCGGACCCCGACCGCGGCTGGGCCTGGACCAATGCGCTGTTCGGCGTCGCCGCCAAGACCGTGATCGTCTGCGGCTCCGACGACGCCCTGTCGTATGTCCGCCGCGCCGCCGAGGCCGCCAACGAGTCCCTGGAGGTGATCCCCTTCACCCGCAAGTCGCCGCTCTTGCTCCTGGAGGAGCCGGTGCCCCTGGAGAAGGTCGAGGCGGGCGACGCGGTCGTGGCCTTCTCCCGCCGGGCCGTGCACGAGAACCGCGAGATCCTCGTCGCCCGCGGCCACCGGGTGGCGACGATCTACGGCGCCCTGTCGCCGGAGGTCCGCCGCGCCGAGGCCGCGCGCTTCCGCTCCGGCGAGGCCAACGTGCTGGTGACCACCGACGTGATCGGCATGGGGCTGAACCTCGGGCCGCTCAAGCGGATCGTGTTCTCGGCGGTGCGCAAGTGGGACGGGACCGCCGAGCGGGCGCTGACCCACTCCGAGATCCGGCAGATCGCCGGCCGGGCCGGCCGCTACGGCCACCAGGATGTCGGCTACGTGGCGGCGACCGACCCGTACGCCGCCGAGCCGATCCGCACCGCCCTCTCGGGGGCTCCGACGGCGCCCGCGGCCGACACGCGCTTCTTCGTCCGCCCGGATCTCGGGGCGATCCGCTCGGTGGCCGAGGAGATGCGCACGCACAGCCTCCACGAGGTGCTCACCCACTTCGCCCGGGCGACCTTCTACGCCGGCTCGCCGTTCCAGCCCTCGGCCCTGGAGGAGGTGCTGGAGGTGGCCCGGATCGTCGACCGGGCGCGGCTGCCGATCGAGGAGAAGTTCGCCTTCTCGGTCTGCCCGATCGACCGGCGCGACGAGATCGCCATGGGCCTGCTGGAGCGCTGGTGCCAGGCCCGGGCCGCCGGCCTCACGGTCCCGGCTCTGCGCGGCAACCTCGCGGGCGCGCTCGACTACCAGGAGCGGACCGTGAAGCTCGCCAGTGCCTATCTGTGGCTGTCGCGGCGCTTCCCCGAGACCTTCGACGACGTGGACGCCATCCGCCACATGCGCGGCCGCGCCAACGACGCCATCGAGCAGCACCTGCGCGAGACCGCGACCCGCAAGGCCGAGCGCCGGACGCGGCGGACGGGCGGGGCGCGGTGAGGCGGGACGGGACCACGCCCGGAAACCGTTACGGACCGGGCTGGACGGCCCCTCAGGGCGGCGGGGATGCGCGTCGCCGGCGGGCCGTATCCGCCCGGTGAGAGGCGGCGTCCGGGGCGGCCGAGGCGCGGCGGTCGCCCGCGACCGCCTGTCGCGTCAGAAAGATCCCGTGCCGGGCCGCGGATTCGTGACCGCGCCGAGCCCTTCGTTGAGCTCGCGGTCCTGGCGGCCTATGCATGGACCCCATGGACCTCCAAGCCTCCGCCCCACTCGCCTGCGCGTCTCCCGTCCGCAAGCCGCCGGCCGCAGCGGCGGCGCCGTTCCTGCCCATGAGCCGCGCCGAGATGACGGCGCTCGGGTGGGACGCGTGCGACATCGTTCTCGTGACGGGTGACGCCTACGTGGATCATCCGAGCTTCGGCATGGCCATCATCGGGAGGCTGCTGGAATCGCAGGGCTTCCGGGTCGGCATCATCGCCCAGCCCGACTGGCAGTCGGCGGAGCCGTTCAAGGCGCTGGGCAAGCCGCGGCTGTTCTTCGGCGTCACCGGCGGCAACCTCGATTCGATGGTGAACCGCTACACCGCGGACCGGCGGCTGCGCCACGACGACGCCTACACGGCGGGCGGCGAAGGCGGCCGGCGCCCGGACCGCTGCACCATCGTGTACACGCAGCGCTGCCGCGAGGCCTACAAGGACGTGCCGATCGTGCTCGGCGGCATCGAGGCGTCGCTGCGCCGCATCGCGCACTACGATTACTGGTCCGACAAGGTGCGCCGCTCGATCCTGGCGGACGCCAAGGCCGATCTGCTCCTCTACGGCAACGCCGAGCGCGCCGTGATCGAGGTGGCGAACCGCCTCGCGGCCGGCGCGGCGCCGCACGAGCTCGACGCGATCCGGGGCGTCGCCCTGTTCCGCCGCGTGCCCGGCCATTACACCGAGCTGCCCGCCGACGACCTCGACTCGGCGGACGAGGCCGCCACCCGCCGGCCCGGCGACACCGTCATCCGGCTGCCCGCCTACGAGCAGGTCAAGGACGACAAGGAGGCCTATGCCCGCGCCTCGCGCGTGCTGCACCGGGAGGCCAATCCCGGCAACGCGCGCCCCTCGTCCAGCGTCACGGCGACCGCGACCTGTGGCTCAACCCGCCACCGATCCCGCTGACCAGCGACGAGATGGACGCGGTCTACGACCTGCCCTACGCCCGCGCCCCCACCCGTCCTACGGCGACGCGAAGATCCCCGCCTGGGACATGATCAAGTTCTCGGTGACGATCATGCGCGGCTGCTTCGGCGGCTGCACCTTCTGCTCCATCACCGAGCACGAGGGCCGCGTCATCCAGAACCGCTCGGAGGGCTCGATCCTGCGCGAGATCGAGCGGATCCGCGACAAGACCCCGGGCTTCACGGGCGTGATCTCGGATGTCGGCGGCCCGACGGCGAACATGTACCGGATGGCCTGCAAGGACCCGAAGATCGAGGCGGCATGCCGGCTGCCCTCCTGCGTCTTCCCGGACATCTGCCCGAACCTGAACACGTCGCACGACGACCTGATCCGGCTCTACCGCAAGGTCCGCGAGGTGAAGGGCGTCAAGAAGGTCATGGTCGCCTCCGGCGTCCGCTACGACCTCGCGGTCCGGAGCCCGGAATACGTCAAGGAGCTCGTCACCCATCACGTCGGCGGCCGCCTGAAGATCGCGCCCGAGCACACGGAGCGCGGCCCCCTCGACAAGATGATGAAGCCGGGGATCGGCACCTACGACCGCTTCAAGGAGATGTTCGACGCCGCCGCCAAGGAGGCGGGCAAGAAGTACTACCTGATCCCGTACTTCATCGCGGCGCATCCGGGCACGACCGACGCGGACATGATGCACCTCGCGCTCTGGCTGAAGAAGAACAACTACCGCGCAGACCAGGTCCAGACGTTCCTGCCCTCGCCGATGGCGACCGCCACGGCGATGTATCACACCGAGGTCAACCCCCTGCGGGGCGTGCGCCGCGGCGGCAGCGAGCCGGTCGAGGCGATCAAGGGCCTGCGGCAGCGGCGGCTGCACAAGGCGTTCCTGCGCTACCACGATCCCGAGAACTGGCCGCTGCTGCGCGAGGCGCTGCGGGAGATGGGCCGGGCCGACCTCATCGGGCCGCGGCCGGACCAGCTGGTGCCGTTCTCGCAGCCGCCGGGAACAGGCTCAGGCGCGGGCAAGGCGGGGGACCGGCCGCGCCCCGGGCGCCACGGGGGCGGCGGCCAGCGTTTCACCACGAAGGGCATCCCGCTGAGGAAGTGACGGTCTCGTCGCGGGGGATACCCGGGCTCCGGCCGTCGTGCGTCTGAGCCTGCACGAAGTCGAAGCTCCAGACGTGATTGTGGTGGAGCGGACGCAAGCAGGAACCGTCGTTCAGCCAAAGCCGGCTGCGCGGTCGATGCCGGCTGGAGACCTTCAGCCCCTCGTGCCGCCAGATGCCCTCATCCTGAGGGTCTCGAAGGATGGACCCGGTCCTTGCCCACCGGCCGGCCCGCAGCCTGCAGCCGCGCGGTGACTCGGCGGCAGCCGGAGCACCTGGCCGAGGCTCGCAAGCTATCTGTGGGCCGGATGAGCAACAGAACCCGCTGCTGAGACTGGGTCAGGGGCCGGGCCGATCCTCCGACAAGGCCAGGAGCTCGAAGGCCGCAACCTCACGCAGGAAGCCCTTGAGAGGCAGATTGCCCAGTGGACGCGCTTGCGCGATGGCCTGGACAGCGCTGAACACGGAGCGGCTCACCACGATCTGCCCGGCCTGGGCCACGTCGCAGAGGCGAGAAGCCAGATTGGTGACACTTCCGAGAGCCCCGTATTCGAAGCGTCCCTCGAAACCGAACTGACCGAGCGTCGCGTAGCCCCGGGCGAGACCCAGCCCGAAACCGATCGAATGGCCGCGCGATTCCCATTGCCGGGACAGGCTGCCGACGCGTTCGCGGAGAGCAAAGGCCATGCGCACCGCGCGTTCGGTGTGCTCTGGGCACGGGTACGGATCATTGAAGTAGGTCATGATGCCGTCGCCGGCGAAGTGCTCCAAGGTTCCTTCGTATTCGAATACGGCTTTGCCGACAGTCGCATGATACTCGCGAAGGACGGCGACCACCTCTTCCGGCGCGGCCGTATCCGTGAAGGCCGTGAAGCCGCGCAGGTCACAGAACACCACCGTGATCTCGCGCCTGTGCGGCTGCAAAAGCGCGTGGTCGTCGCGATCTGCGGCGACGAGGTTGGCGATCTGGGGGGAGAGGAACCGCCGCAATCGGCCGATCCGCTGAAGTTCGGCGGCCTTGACGGCGACTTGGCTCTCGAGATCGCGGTTCGCCTCGGCGAGCGCCGTTTTCTGATCCGCAAGCTCGCGCGCCTGCGCGCGCACTGTGTCGGTCAGCGCCTTGAGGCGCAGCATCGAGCGGACCCGCGCCATCAGAGCCGCATGCTCATAAGGTTTCGTCAGATACTCATCCGCGCCGGCATCGAGCCCCTCGACGACGTCGCGCGTCTCAACACGCGCGGTGAGCAACACGACGGGGACGTAGCGCAGAACCTCATCCGTCTTGAGATGACGCAGAACATCCAGTCCGCTGAGGCGCGGCATCATCACGTCGAGAAGGATAAGGTCCGGCGGTTGGGCAGCGGCCCGCGCCAGGGCCGTTTCGCCGTCCGGTGCGAGCCCAACCTCGTAACCCTGCGCCTCCAGGCGGACGCGCAGGATCTCCAAGTTCTCTGGATTGTCGTCAACGACGAGAATATGCGCCGGCACGGCCTCCGCTCTGCCTCAGACGTCAACGAGCATCTGGCGAACGAGGCTCAGGACCTTGCGCGGGCTGAACGGCTTGGCGACATAGCCGTCGCAGCCCGCGGCGAGGGCTCGGTCCTCGTCGCCCGAAAGCGCGTAGGAGGTCACGGCAACGACCGGGATGTGACGCGTCGACGGATCAGCCTTCAGGCGCCGCGCGGCCTCGTACCCATCCATCACGGGAAGCTGGATATCCATCAGGATGAGGTCGGGCTGCTCGGCTTGTGCCACCTCGACGCCTCGCTGCCCATCCGGAGCCTCGACGATGCCATAGCCGGCAGCGGAGAGAAGGTCGCGCAGGATGCGCCGATTGTCCTCCGTATCCTCGACGATCAGTATCCGCTTCATGAGGCCTTCTTCCTCTCGACAGCCGTCCGGATCGGAAGGGTCACCTGAAACACCGCCCCCTGCCCCAACTCCGATCGCACCTCGATCCGGCCGCCATGCAGGAGGACGAGTTGGCGGGTGATCGAGAGACCCAGTCCCGTACCGCCCTGCTGGCGCGTGCTCGAGCTGTCCACCTGCTGGAATTCATCGAATATCCGGGCCTGATCGACCGGTGCGATACCGGGGCCGGTATCGGAAACCTTGATGACGAAGGTATCGTCGACGGCTTGCGCAGACACCTCCACGAAGCCGGATTGCGTGAACTTGATGGCGTTGCCCACGAGATTCATGAGCACTTGCGTGAGCCGCCGCTCATCGCCCTGTCCGGTCGGCAAAGTCTGCGGGACATCGGTCTTCAGGGCGATGCCCTTTGCCTGGGCCAGCGAGGACGCCGCCACCGTTACGGATTCGATCAAGGCACCCAGCGCGTAATCCTGGACATCAAGCGTGAGCAAGCCAGCCTCGATCTTCGTGAAGTCGAGAACGTCGTTGATCAGGCTCAGCAGGTGTCGGCCGTTGATCTGAATACGCTCCAGGGCCTCGCTGGCCCTCTCGCTGAGCGGACCGTAAAGCCCGTCGGCCAGGAGCTCCGAATAGCCCAGCACGGCGTTCAAGGGTGTGCGGAGCTCATGGCTCATGTTGGCGAAGAACTGCGTCTTGTGGAGATCTGCGGCGGCGAGCTGTCGGCCTTTCTCGTCGACCTCTTGGAAGAGACGCGCGTTGCGGATCGCGAGAGCAGCCTGATGCGCGAAGGTGTGCAGGACATGCTCGGAACTGCCCAAGGGCGCGGCGGCGTCTCGGGCGAGCAGGAGGAGGAAGCCGAGGCGGCCGTCGCTGTCGGCGAGATTGATGAGCGTGGCGGCTTGAAACCCTTCCGCAACGCCTGTGAGAAGTCCGCCGATCATGGACAGGTCGCGGACCTGGATGACCTCAGCGGCAGCGTCGCCGGCTTTGTCCAGGGCATTGGCGGGCAGTATGTCGCTGACCGCGCTGGGCGGCAGACCGTGGTCACCAGCGCGGCGGAACGACTCGCCGGGTGCCTCGACCAAGTAGACGGCGCTGGCGTCGGAACCCGCGAGCGTCGCGGCCCGCGCAGCAATCGCCCGCACGACGTCCTCGATCTGAAGGGAGGCGACGATCGCGCGCCCGGTTTCCTCGAGAGCCCGCAATTCGCTGACGGAGCGGGCGAGATCCCGGGTCTGTCGCTGGATCTCGCTCTCAAGCCGCGCATACGACGTCGAGAGTGCGTCGGCCATGGTGTTGAAGCGCGTCGCCAGCGCCTCGAACTCGTCGCCCGTACGCACGGCGATGCGGTGCTCGAAGCGGTTGGCCGCGAAGTGCTCGGCCCCGGCATGCAGCGCACGGATCGGCACCAGCATGCGGCGGGCCAACAGGAGACTGGCGCAGATCGCAACGACGAGGCCGAACGCGAGCAGCCAGACGAGCCGGATGAGCAGGTCGCGCACAGGCGCCAGCGCTTCGCTCAGGGGCTGCGCGACGATGAGCGAGGCCGGTAGGGCAGCGAGGGCGTATTGCGTGGCCAGGATCGGCTGTCCCGCGCCGTCGGAGACATAGGCGACCGAACCGGGTGTCGGCAGGGTCAGGCGATCGCCCGTCGCATGCGGGCTCTTGTCGGAGCGGGCCACGCTGATCCCGTCCGGCGTGACGAGGTCGACGTAGCTTCCGACACCGGCGGTCGCGGACGGGAGGCTTCCCGTCAAGGCGGTCAGCCGGACACGGGCCAGAGTGGCGCCCGTCCCCGCGCCCGGATGCGGCAGGAGAAGGTTTGCGTAGATCTCGCCCCCGACGATCTGGAGGCTCTGAAATCCCTTGTGCTGCGGGACTGGCCCAAGATCACCTGATGGCATGGGATTCGGGCTGTCCGGCCGGTTGGCTCGCACACGCTCGCGGCCTTCGTCATCGAAAAAGGCGAGCGTCAGGACGATCGGTGTCTGGTCGAGAAGCGCAGCGTAATCCTCGCGGTGTTGGGCGAGGCTCTGCGCGCTTGCCCGTGTCACCCAACCCACCTGTCGCTCGATCTCCGCCAGCGTGTCTTCGACGGCCGCCGTCGCGCTGACCGCGAAGGCTGCCTGGACGCGGGCGACGCGCTCGACGGTTTCCCGATATAAAAACCAGGTCTCCACGGTCGCGTTGATGGTCAGAACCAGGGCGACGAGACTCACGAGCGTCAGGACGTATTTGCGGAACAGGCTGCCTCGCCAAGTCAAGCTCGGCGCCGACGAGAGTGCGCCCTCCGTCCGCATCGGCAGACTCCGCAATACCGCGCTGGCAGGGACGGCTTGTCCCCACAATAGGTGACATGAATCGCCATCGAATGCTCTATAGCCAGCATGGTCGAACAAGGAAAATTGGGCAACTGAAAACAAGCCGTTGCGCGATCACCTGCGTTCGCGTGAGAATCTGACGCTCATTCGTTCTTGGGGTGGCGGTGATGTCGAAAGGCTCCGGTTTCGGTCCGCTTCTGCGCGTGAACCCGCTGTTCGCGGACCTCGGCCCGGAGGTGATTGACTGTCTTGCCGAGATGGCGACGGCGCGCATGCTGCGCGCGGGCGAAATCTTATTCCAGGTCGGCGATCCTGGTGACACGCTCTACGGAATCAGGCGCGGGGAAATCCGAATCGAAATCGGGACCGAGGCCGGGCGACGTATCGTGCTCAACAGCCTTGGGGCCGGCGACCTGTTCGGTGAGATTGCCCTTCTCGACGGAAACGAGCGCACGGCCGATGCCGTGGCCGTCGAGGCGAGCGAGGTTTTCGTCCTGCGCCGTTCCGATCTTCTCGCCTACCTCACCCGCGAGCCCGACGTCGCCATCCGGTTGATCGGTCTCCTTTGCAGCCGGATCCGATACATCGCCGGCCAGATGAATGAACTGGCCACGCTGTCGCTGGGAGTCCGGCTCGCCCGCCGCCTGGCGGTGCTGGCCGAGGATTTCGGCAACGAGATCCAGATCTCCCAGGAACAACTGGGCGCTTTCGTGGGCGGCACGCGCGAGAGCGTGAACCGTCAATTGCAGGTCTGGCGCCGCGCTGGGTACATCGACCTGCGCCGGGGCTGTATCGTGCTCCTGGATGCCAAGGCGCTGACCCGCATGGCACAGGAGCCTTCGTGCGCGTGATCCGATGACGGGCCGGACCGCGTCCCGACGGTGAGCGGGCCCGCGCGCGCCGTCACGGCAGAGCGCGCGCCACCCGGAACCCGTTGGCATAGTACCGGACATCGGCATCGTACCGGAAACGCGCCGAAGGCTTCACATAGCTGGCCGAACTATCGAAGGAACCGCCCCGAAGCACCCGCTGGCTGCAGGTTCCGGTGAGCCAAGCCGTACCATCCTGCGGAGCGCCTCGGTAAGAATCGTTCCAGCAATCCTCAACCCATTCGGCCGCGTTGCCCGCCATGTCGAAGAGGCCGAACCCATTCGGTGCGAAGCTCGCGACGCTGGACAGTTCGTGGCCGCCAGTCCGGCTGCACTCGCGGCAATTGGCCTTGCTGTCGCCGACCTGAGCCCCCCAGGAGAAGGCCGTGCTGGTGCCACCGTGCGCGGCGTACTCCCATTCCGCCTCGCTCGGCAGGCGGTAGGTCCGCCGCGTCAGCGCGCTGAGCCAAGCGACATATTCCTGCGCGTCGAACCAGCTCACGTTCGTGATCGGCTGCGTGCCGGCCTGCCCGTCCACGACCTTCGGCCGGTACTTGCAGGCCCCCGCCTCGACACAGCTGCGCCACTCGTTGATGGTCGTCTCCCGGCGTGCGATCGCGAATGGGCGCGGGATCGTCACCCGATGGACGGGACGGTCGAACGGCTGAGCGCCGGCGCCCATCTCGAACGTCCCCGCCCGCAGGATGACGAGTTCGGGGCACATCTCGCAATCCCGCAGGCTCTGTCCCGCCGTCTGACCGCTCTCCTGCATCGGCGCCTGAGACGGCGGTGGGGCTGGCAGGCCTGGAACAGGCAAGGCCGCCGCAGTCTGCGGGACGGCCGGCGGGGGCGGTTTCGTGGAAGGCGCCGACAGGGGGCGCGACAGGATCGGACGGCGGACGACGCACGACTGGAGGCGCCTCGGCCTTGCTGGTGCGGTCCGGCGCAATCACCGGTGGCGCGTTGGCCGGCCCGATGGCGAAACGAAACTCTTCGATCAAGGACGAGGAGATCCAGGGAACGCGCTCCGCCTTCGACGCGCGCGAGACCCCGATCCGGGTATGGGTGAACGCCTCTTCCGCGGTGAGGTTCGGCGCGCGCAATTCCTTCCCGAGTTCACTCACGAACAGGCTGACATCACCGTCATCCTCGCGCACCACCTTTCCCGGCGGGGCCGAGAAAAGGATCAAGCTCCCTTCCGGAGCGTCGACCGGCGCCAAACCCGCGGACGAGGCTCGGAATCGGCGCTCGAAGGGATTTTGCCGAGCCGCGTCAACCACCGCGATCTTCACGCGCACGCCGCGACGGTTCAACTCGCTCAGGATCGCATCGAGGCTGATGCCATCACGGCGGACTTCTGTCTCGGACCAGATCTGCGCGTTGACGGGGATCAGGTAGCTCTGGCGCTCGACCTGGATGCCGTATCCACCGAAGTACACGAAGGCGGCCGCACCGGCGTTGAGCTTGGCATAAAACGCCTCCAAGGCCGCCTGAACGTCCTCTCGCCTCAGGTTCTCGCGCAGGTCGACGTCGAAATCACTTCGCCGCAATTCTTCTGCGAGAAGGCGCCCGTCCTTCATGATCGTCGGCAAGGAACCCTGGGCATCGGGGTAGCGGCTGTTGGCGATGAGCAGAGCAAACCGCCGCCCGGCTCCGATCGGGTTCTGGGCCAGCCCTGGCCGCACAGCCAGAAGCAGTTCGCTCAGCGCGAAGAATACCAGAAAGATCAGCACGCCGCTTCCACCGATGCGGCTGCGTAACCCTGCCCGAGGCGTCAGCTCCGGAGGGCTCTCAACATAGATCCGTCCCGGCATGAACGATGACCTGCACGCAATGAGCGGACGAACGAGAACTGCAGTTTAGGTAGAAATGGCCGAAGCGCAATCATCGCCGATCCCGAAGTTTCGCTCATTCCTCAGCCATCGTCCCAAAACAAGATATCAATAGGTTTCAATTGCCATTCCAGCGACGCCGTTGTATGGATCAAGCGTCGTCCCGCTCGAATCGAAAAGACATCGCGCTCCATCGAAATGTGAGCTCTGATCAGCGCGTTGCGCAGGAGGCAATGTGATTGATGCGGCGAAATCAATTGCGGCAGGCCTGCCTCGAGCGGCCCTTGTTCTGCTGCTGACCGCGTCCGCCGGAACGGCGCAGGAGCGCAAAGGCGGCCCAACGCCATCGCCGTCAGGCGCAGCGGTCTACTTCGTCGATGTCAAGAACGGCAGCACCCTTCCGCCCAAGGCGACGATCCATTTCGGCCTGCGGAACATGGGTGTGGCGCCGGCGGGCCTGGATCGCCCGAACTCCGGACACCATCATCTTCTGATCGACACGCCGATGCCGGCTGCGGACCGACCGATCCCGAATGACTTCAACCACATGCATTTCGGCGCCGGGCAGACCGAGGCTGAGATCGAGCTGACGCCAGGCGAGCACACGCTCCAATTATTGCTCGCCGATAAGGACCATATTCCGCATAATCCTCCTGTCGCGTCCGAGGTCATCAAGATCCGGGTCGCGTCCCAGGCCGCAGAGCCCGCTGCCGCGACGGGGGAGGTGCCATTCAACAGCGCCCGTCACCGCCGGGAGCGCGCGTGTACTTCGTTCAGCCGCGCAACGGCGACGTCGTAGGACGCAAGACGCTCATCCGCTTCGGCCTGACCGGAATGGGTGTGGCACCGGCCGGTTTCGACAAGGCCAATACAGGTCACCACCATCTGCTGATCGATACCTCCCTGCACGCGCTCGATGACCGGATCCCGAATGATTTCGAGCACCTGCATTTCGGCCTCGGACAGACGGAGGCGTTGGTCACGCTGCCGCTCGGCACGCACAGTCTGCAACTCGTTCTCGCCGATGCAGACCACGTCCCTCACAAGCCACCCGTCATGTCCAACGTGATTCGGGTGACCGTGACGCGAACCGGGCGCAAGCCGCGGCCACGGCGCCACCATAGCCGGTAGATGACCGCTCGCCGGACCACGCGGTCTGAGCGCGGTCGATCGTGCGATCCGCGTCAAGCGGTCAGTTCGGCATGCGCGATGCTTCATCGGATCGCGCAACCGGCCTAGTGGTTGGCAGTGGATTTCGTGATGGACGCTCCGCGCTTGGGCAGGGCGTCAAGAGCAGCGCGCTGTGCGAGGAGAAGATCCAAGTCGCGCCAGATCTGGCATTTGACGCGTAGTTCGGTGGAGCGTCTCATGGCTGCCTCCCGTCAGTTCGACTTCTGAGGGCGAGTATCGCCGCACGCACGGCGACCGGCTGTGACGAAGATCACGGAGGCAGGCTTCACGCGGCGAGTGGCGCCGTGAACTGACCGGGATGCACACCGGCGACTGCCGAATCGGTCGGACTTGCAACATCCCATCAAGCCCGGTCGCGCGGCCGTCAAACGAAGTCGTGCCCCGCCAGGTGAACCCGGCGAGGCACGCAGTCATGGGGTTATGGCCGTTGAGTTTGGCCGATCGCTGACTTCAGTGGAACATGCCCATATCGGGAACGTGAGCATCGACGTGTCCACCCATGTCGTGGTGAGCCGGCATCTGCTCATGGCCATGGTCCGCAGGTCCGCTTCCGCCGTAGAGGTGGTCGTTGCCGGCCCCGCCGTGGATGGCGTCGTTGCCCTTGCCGCCGGAGATGGTGTCGTCACCCTTGCCGCCGTAGAGGTGGTCGTTGCCGGCCCCGCCGTGGATGGTGTCGTTGCCCTTGCCGCCGGAGATGGTGTCGTCACCCTTGCCGCCGTAGAGGTGGTCGTTGCCGGCCCCGCCGTGGATGGTGTCGTTGCCCTTGCCACCGTAGACGGTGTCGTCACCCTTGCCGCCGTAGAGGTGGTCGTTGCCGGCCCCGCCGTGGATGGTGTCGTTACCCTTGCCACCGTAGACGGTGTCGTCACCCTTGCCGCCGTAGAGGTGGTCGTTGCCGGCCCCGCCGTGGATGGTGTCGTTACCCTTGCCACCGGAGATGGTGTCGTCACCCTTGCCGCCGTAGAGGTGGTCGTTGCCGGCCCCGCCGTGGATGGTGTCGTTGCCCTTGCCACCGTAGACGGTGTCGTCGCCCTTGCCGCCGTAGAGGTGGTCGTTGCCGGCCCCGCCGTGGATGGTGTCGTTGCCCTTGCCACCGGAGATGGTGTCGTCACCCTTGCCGCCGTAGAGGTGGTCGTTGCCGGCCCCGCCCTGGATGGTGTCGTTGCCCTTGCCACCGTAGACGGTGTCGTCACCCTTGCCGCCGTAGAGGTGGTCGTTGCCCGCCCCGCCGTGGATGGTGTCGTTGCCTTTGCCACCGGAGATGGTGTCGTCACCCTTGCCGCCGTAGAGGTGGTCGTTGCCCGCCCCGCCGTGGATGGTGTCGTTGCCCTTGCCACCGGAGATGGTGTCGTCACCCTTGCCGCCGTAGAGGTGGTCGTTGCCGGCCCCGCCCTGGATGGTGTCGTTGCCCTTGCCACCGTAGACGGTGTCGTCACCCTTGCCGCCGTAGAGGTGGTCGTTGCCCGCCCCGCCCTGGATGGTGTCGTTGCCCTTGCCGCCGTAGACGGTGTCGTCACCCTTGCCGCCGTAGAGGTGGTCGTTGCCGGCCCCGCCGTAGATGGTGTCGTTACCCTTGCCACCGTAGACGGTGTCGTTGCCACCGCCGCCGTAGATGGTGTCGTTGCCACCGCCACCGTAGATGGTGTCGTTGCCTTCGCCGCCGTAGATGGTGTCGTTGCCAGGGGTGCCGTAGATCTTAGCCATGTCCGTTACTCCGTCTTTTGTGGGGCGATGCCTCGCCGCCCAATGGTTTCTCTATGGATCGCGCAGTTTTTTCTGCGCTATGCGAGACTTGATCCGGAGGTTTCCCCGTCGAAGTCGAATTCGTTTTACGATGACGTCGGGGCGGATACCGTGATGAAGATCACAATGGACCGCTCGGCGACTGAGTGGAGGATCATTCCCAGCCTCCATGCGTGTCGCCGGATCGAGCCTCGGCCTCTTGAGCCCGGTACCATCCGGCTGCCCCGCCTTCAGCGCCGCTCAAAGGAGTTCTTCTCAAGGGTCCGGTCGACGGACGCCCAGATGATGCATGTCGAGCCGCACGATCCCCGCAAGGAGCGTCCAGGCATCGACGTCGACGTCGACGCCGCATCCCGTCTGCGTCCCGCCTTTACCAGATGTGAATTTCTGCATCGCTAAATTTGCATTCTACTGCGAATGCATTTTAACTCGATTTAATTCTGCGGCAATTATGGCGAAATAATCAGTAATTATAGCGATAAAGATCCGGTCAGGCGCGTGTTTCCCGTTGTGCCCGCCGCTCGGCCGATGCAGCAGTCTCTCAATCGACCGCTCTGCCGTCGACCCGTACTGATTCACTGGCCCTCGCCTCGGAAGCCTCCAGGCGGGGCGGCGGGCATTGCAATCGCTCCGGACCCTCAAGCCGTCTTCCCGTTCCGTAGCCCGACCCGCCGTCCCGTTTTCCGTTCTGGACAGGTCTCGATCGGCGCGGAGGCAACCCGGTGTGTCGAGAGATGTCGGCACCGCGGGGACAGGCGCGCGATCGCTGGTTCGACGCCGGTCGCCGTCACCATAGACCGATGCCGCGGCCGCCGCGTGGCTCAGCCGACACCGCCCCTCGACAGCGGGGCGCGGCCTTCGGACTTCGCGCCGCCGCGCCGGACATCACGGCCGCCCTCCCGACCGTGCCCTCGCCAAAAAGGCGCGGGCAGCCCGGATCACCGGACCACCCGCTCAGAGAACCTTCCACGGCGGCCTCGTCGCATCCCCGCCTCGCCACCGGAAGCCGGACGATGTCAGGCGCTCTCCTTCACGATGTGCATCGGCGGATGGTGCGCCGCCGTGCGGCCAGGACCGGCATCGGGCCGCGCGCTCTTCACCTCGCCGCCTGACTGGCCTCGAATCTTGCGGAGCACTTCGTCTTTGGTCCCGAAGGCCGCGACCTGTCCGGCCTCGATCGTCAGCATCAGGTCGACGGCAGTCAGTGCGCTCATCCGGTGGGCCACGATGATGACGATGCCGCCGCGAGCCCGGACGCTGAGAATCGCGCGGGTCAAGGCCGCGTCTCCCTCGCCGTCGAGGTTGGCGTTCGGTTCATCGAGGACGAGGAGGAAAGGCGAGCCGAACAGGGCGCGGGCGAGGCCGATGCGCTGCCGTTGGCCACCCGACAGGCCCGTGCCACCGTCGCCCAACACCGTATCATAGCCCTCCGGCAGGCTTTCGATCAGCTGGTTGACCCCCGCCTGTCGCGCGGCCTCTTCGATTTCGGCACGGTCCGCGTGGGGCGCGAAGCGGGCGATGTTCTCCGCCACCGTGCCGGCGAAGAGCGAGACCTCCTGCGGAAGGTATCCGACGTGGCGTCCGAAATCCGCGGCCTGCCACTGGGAGATCGGCACACTATCGAGCCAGACCGTTCCTCGGGCCAGAGGCAGGATGCCGACAAGCGCCCGGACCAGGGTCGACTTGCCGGATCCGCTCGGGCCGGTGACGGCGAGCGCTTGCCCCGCCTTCAGGCTGAACCGCACCTCCTTCACCGTGAGGCGCGTGCTTCCGGGGGAGCCACACTCACGCCCTCCACCTTGAGCACCTGCACGGGCGCCGGCAGGGCAGAGGTGGGCCGCACGGCTGACGCCTTGGTGATCGCGTCGGCGAGCCGGCTCCAGCTCTGCTGCGCGGCGATGACACCTTTCCAGTTCGCGATCGTCGCATCGAGCGGCGCCAGGGCGCGGCCGAGCAGGATCGACGAGGCGATGATGATGCCAGGCGAACTCTGGCCGCGGATCACCAGAAAGGCGCCGAGCGCCAAGACGCCCGACTGCAGCGCCATGCGGGCTGCCTTCGAGACAGCGCTCGAAGCGCCCGCGACGTCGCTCATGCGCTGCTGCGCCAGGAGGTACTGGGTGTGAGCATCGTGCCACCGGGCCGCAAAGTGGCCCTGCATGCCCATGGCGATCAGGACGTCGGCGTTGCGGCAGCTGGCCTCCGTCACGCTGCTCCGGCGCTGACTGTGCTCGGTCGCGACTTTCGACGGGCCGCGCGTGAGGCGGTCTGCGACGAGGGTGATCACGACGAGGAGGACCGCTCCCAACACGGTTGCGAAGCCGATCAGGGGATGAAACAGGAAGCAGATGATGAAGTAGAGCGGCATCCAGGGCAGGTCGCAGAGTGCCGTCGGCGCCGAGCCTCCGAGGAAGCCGCGCACCTGATCGAGATCCCGCAGGGGCATCTGGCTGTTGGTGGCCGCCCCGGTCTCCAGAGGACCGCGCACCAGCGCCTCGAAGACGCGGGGGCTGAGGCATTCATCGAGGACGGCGCCGACCCGGCTCAGGATGCGGCCCCTGAGCGCCTCGAGGGCGCTCTGGAACGCGTAGAGCATCAAAGCCAGGAGGACGAGACCGACGAGGGACGGCACCGACCGGCTCGGGAGGACACGGTCGGAGATCAGCAACATGAAGAACGAGGCTGTCAGGTAAAGGATGTTGAGTAGTCCGCTGGTGACGATGAGGCTGGCCAGCGCCGAGCGGCAGCTCGACAGCGCCGCGCCGAGTTCGACGGAAGCCGGTTTCATCGCGCATCGCCCCTCTATTGAATGGTCTGGCTGAAGGTGCCTGAAAGCCCCGGGCTGTAGACTTCCGAAATCGAGCGGCCAGCCCGGCCCGCATGCCTCAATCTGCAATCGACGGGGCCGAGAATCCGTGAGCAGCCTCACACAGGCAGAATGTGACTCGTGTCGAGCCGGACCACGTGCGCGCCTGACCAGCCTCATCGAGTTGCGCTCAAGCGGCCATCGGGCACTTGGCGGCTGAACGCGTCGCCTTCCGGTCCGTGCGCGGAACGAGCAATTGTTCGGGCCGGCGTTTCTTGGCCCTCTCGAACAGCGCGTAGGTGCGATTCACGTAGTTCGTGACGCCGCTGATATCGTCGATGTAGCGCTGCACCTGTGGCGTGATCTCCGCCTCCACGAGACGCGTCGCCTTTGAGGGATCAAGCGTGTCGAAGCGGACATAGAACCAGGGCTGGCCGCGGCGCAGGATCAGGTTCTTGGACGTATCGTGCCACTCGAAGGCCCACATCAAAGGGCGCGGCCAGATGTGGACCGGGAAGCGCCCGCTGATCAGCGTTCCTGGAAGTGGGTCGGATTGGTAGTCGAGAAACGGTGGCAGTTGGTTGATGTAGGCGACCTCGTCCGAGAGGAAGAGGTAGGGCGTGATGATCTGAAGGATCGGCCGCTTGGGGTGGCGCCACTCGGCCGGGTTCACGATGCTGACCATCTGACCGATGTGCTTGGGACGGATCGTGCTGCGAGCGCCGTCCACATTCTCCAGGACCGGGTCGCGGCCCTCCGCCAAGTTGATGCGCAGATGGAGGTCGATGGGGCAACGGATCACGATGTGGCGGGCGTCGAAATCAACCGCTGCCGGGCAGCCTTGGACCGATTTGGCTGACGCTGCCCGGCCGAGGTCTCGCCGGAACGGCTCCGGATCGTCCCAGATGAGGGCCGCCTTGGTATCGGTGATGGTCCAGCCTACCTCGGTGACACGTTTGGACGACTGCGCCCGGAGTTTCTTCTTCAGGAATTCGAACATGACCAGTCTCCTCGAGAAGGCTTCGGCAACCGCATCGCGGGGACGAGTTTGCGTCTGCCGCGTGTCGTAAGACCGGTATGAACCGTCAGTCCCGCGGTGGACTGTGATCGGGATCACGTCGGCTCCGCCGGTCTCCCGCGACCGGTGGGTCCCGGCTCTGCCGGGCTGTGCGGACGAGGGGGCCTCGAGTCCGGCCGCCAGCAAAGGCAGACGGCTGCGCGATCCGGTCGGCAGGGCGCCTGTCCGGCGCACCGGTTTCGGTGATCTCGCTCACAGTCGCCGATCCGAAAGGGTGGAACATTCAGGCCCAGAACAGGAGCAGGCGAACTGCCCCTGAGGCCGCCGGATCCCCTCGAGAGGCCGCGTGCCGCTACCGCACAGGGAACCCGAGCGATGGAAGTCGAAACCCTCGAACGTCCCGCGTCCCTCAAGGTCTGGCACGAAGGAGCGGCACGCTTCCTCTCAAGGCATCCCAAGCGGTTCGACAGCCTGCGCGAAGCGATCGCCGCGGCGGCTGCCGTCCTGAGTCATCCCGATCGGCACCCCTGGATCGTCACTGCAGATGGCGACCTGCTGCCCCCGAACTGGATCCGCGGGAGCCTCAAGCGGGCCGTTCCGGCCGGCCCTGGCAGCCGCGACGCCCGCGGCGCGGCGCGGGGCGATGTCGCCGAAAGTTTCGGCGCTTCGCCCGGGCAATGCCGAGAAATCCGTCTCGGATGCGCCTGAGACCATCGAGCTGGGAATCTTGGAAAGCGAGCCGAACATGCTAGCGATACGCGTCTTCGCCTGCATCCTTGCGACGACTCTCGGGTCGACGCGCGCAGGTGCCAATTCTCTCCAACTGCAGCTTCCGCTCGCCTGCGATCCGGGCCGAACCTGCTTCGTCCAGTACTATGTTGATCGCGACTCCGGTCCCGAGGCTCGCGACTTCACTGGCGGTTCACAGACCTACGATCGGCATGACGGCACAGACTTCCGCCTTCCTTCATCCGTCGCCGCGGCCGGACCGCTCGGAGCTGTTCGGGCGGCAGCCGCCGGCACTGTACTCCGCATCCGCACCGACGCCCCCGACGTCTCGGTTCGCGAGACTGGGATGGCGAAGGTAGCGGGCGCCGAATGCGGGAACGGTCTCGTCATCGCACATGCGAACGCGTACGAGACCCAGTATTGCCATCTGGCGCAGGGCAGCGTGACGGTGCGGCCCGGCGAAGCCGTGGCGGCCGGCCAAGTCATCGGTCAAGTCGGCCTCTCCGGCGCGACCGAGTTTCCACATCTCCATTTCACCGTTCGCCTCGCCGGTCGGCCCGTTGACCCCTTCGCAATTGACGGTTCAGCGC
This sequence comes from Methylobacterium phyllosphaerae, assembly GCA_050632685.1. Lineage (GTDB taxonomy): Bacteria > Pseudomonadota > Alphaproteobacteria > Rhizobiales > Beijerinckiaceae > Methylobacterium > Methylobacterium phyllosphaerae_A. The sequence goes on along the minus strand of JBOEFT010000001.1, from coordinate 721,546 downwards.
ATCCGGGCCGCGCTGCGAGCCTTTGGGATGAAGCGGCCCGCGCGAGCCTTCATTACCGGGCCGGGACGGTCCTCAATTCCGGCTTCTCGGACGGACCCGTGACGATGGCCGCCGTCGAGGCCGAGGCTGCCGGTCCCCTCCGCGCTCGCCCTGAGACCCTGGTCGCCTGGGTCCGGGCGATCAGCCTGGAGGCCGGAGACGTGCAGCGTCTCGTCGTCCGGACTCCGGACGGACAGATCCTCGCTCAGAACCAGTTGCCGCCCCTCGCCAACCCGCGTGCGCAATCCCTGATCTTCACAGGCCGGCGGCGTCCGGCCGACGGCTTTCGCGCGGGAACCTACGAGGCAACCTTCGAGGTCGTCCGCGACGGCCAGGTGGTCATCGGGCACCGCTTCGTCGGGACGCTGCCCTAGCGCCTTGCCGGAAGCGACCCCGATCCGCTGCGTGACCTGCCTCACGGACCCGCGGCACGGCCATGCGACAACATCTCTTCCAGTCGAGACCGCTCTGCAACCGCAGCGCCGGTCCGCCGCGCACCCCTTCGTCACGTCGGGATGTCGTGCCCACGTCAAATCCCGGGAGGGGACAGGATGCCCACCGCCATTCCGATGCGCGTCACCGCAGAGCATGCATCGCCGCCCCTGGGTCATGCGTCCCGGGCGGCGATCCGGCGACAGGTCCGCTTCACGGCCCTGTTGGTTGCGACGCTCGTCGGCGGTGTCGGCGGGTGGGCGAGCTTCACGCAGATCGGCGGCGCGGTCATCGCGTCCGGAAGGCTCGTGGTCGAGAGCGACGTGAAGAAGGTCCAGCATCCAATCGGCGGGATCGTCGGCGAGTTGCGCGTGCGCGAAGGCGAGCACGTCAGGGCCGGCGACATCTTGGTCCGGCTGGACGAGACGCAGCCAAGGGCGATCCTCGACACCGTTCTCCGCGCGATGGATGCCCTCGCCGCCAAGCGGACGCGCGAGGAGTCGGAACGCGATGGCGACATCGCCCTCAACTTCCCCTCCGATCTCCAGGCCCGAGCTTCCTCGGACGAGGCGGTCGCCCGCCTCATCGACAGCGAGACCCGCCTGTTCCTTGCGCGCAGTAAGGCACGGCAGGGTCGCAAGGCCCAGCTGCGCGAACGCATCGCCCAGCTCAGTCAAGAGATCGCCGGGATCAACGATCAGATGGCCGCGAAGACGCGTGAAGTCTCCGCTGTGGATCAGGAGCTGAAGGGCATCCGCGAGCTTTGGCTGAAGAGCCTGGTCCAGCTCCCGCGCCTGACCTCCCTCGAGCGCGAAGCCGCGAGACTCGAAGGGGACCGCGGCCGACTCGCTGCCTCGATCGCGCAGACCAAGGGCAAGATCAACGAGGTCGAGCTGCAGATCATGCAGATCGACGAGGACATGCGGAACGAGGTGAGCAGGGACCTGACGGAGATTCGCAGCAAATGGTCGGAATACGAGGAGAAGCGGACGGCCGCCCTCGATCAGCTGAGACGAACCGATCTTCGGGCGCCACAGGATGGTGTCGTTCATCAGATGACGGTGCACACGGTGGGCGGCCTCGTGACTCCGAACGAACCCGCCATGCTGATTGTCCCCGAGTCAGACGAGCTGGCGGTCGAAGTTCGGGTGGAGCCGAAGGATATTGACCACGTGCAGATCGATCAGCTCGCGACTCTGCGCTTCTCGGCGCTCAATCAGCGCACGACACCGGAGATCAACGGGCTTGTGGATCGCGTAGCGGCGGACGTGACGCAGGACCCGAAGTCGGGCCTGAGCTTTTACAAGGCGCGTATCCGGGTCTCCGATGCCGAGCGCGCGCGCTTGGGTGAGATACGTCTCGTGCCGGGCATGCCGGTCGACGCCTTTCTCAAGACCGGCGACCGCACGGTGCTGTCTTATCTGACGAAGCCGCTGATGGATCAGATCAGCAAAGCTTGGCGGGACCGATGAGTGGCTGTCGTCTCCTGCTTCGAGACGAATCGGCTCGCTCAGGAACGGAGGCTCCGAGCGGCGTACGGCTCAAACGCTGATGTCGACCACGCGATCTTGCAACGCGCGGAGCTCCCGATCGCCCACTGGCGCTTGGACGGCAGCGTCGTCGGACGCGGGCACCGGTATCGTGACGGTATACAGCCCCGCTCGGTGTTCGATTGCAGCTTCTGCTCTCGCCGATTGGATCATCTCCGTCGCCTTCACGGGTCCAACGGCATTGATCGAGGTGGTGATCGTCATGGCTCGGATCTCCCTGCTGAGGAGCTGAGCACACACCTGGTGATCGAACGATTTCGCCGATACGTTCAACTTGACGCTTCGGCAGATTCAAGCCGAAACGCGGCCTGGCACCGCGTGCGTGATTTCGCCCGAGGCGCCGCTTGGTCGGAACGCGACCAAACCCACGCCGGCCGACACGACAAGGTTCAGCAACCGGAGCCGGCTTCTCGCAGATCGGACGCAAGTTCCTCGGCTTGTCGGAGAGCGACAGCACCAACAGCGATCAGCGCGATCGGAACGACGACAATGACGGACATCGGACGCTCCTGCCGCGCAGGCGTGTCATGGGCGGGTGCATGGATCAGCCAGCGAACTTAAGGCCCAGCTTCCTGCCATCGCGCCAAATCACGCGGCAGGGCTGGTTGAGATACAGCCCTTCTGAGACCAACCGAAACTCAGCGGGAAGATCAGTCTCAGGTCCGATCTCGATCATGGCGCCAGATCTAGTGAGATCCCACACGAGACAGTCGCAAAAATCTTGGTCAGAGCCGAACAGGATGTGGCCCGTCTTCAAAGCGGTGCCGCGTGAAAAAACTCTGCGCTCGTCGCCCATTCAGAGTCTCCATACAGGCGGGATATCTATCAATCGCGAAATGAGGCGACCAGTACCCATTTATGTTAAAATTATTAAGCAATAGAAATCGACTGATCTTACAGCGGTGGTATGAACGCTGTCATTTCGCCCGGTGTCGCCTACCGCTATCGGTGGGAGCGTAATATCGGCGGCTTCCAGGCTGGCCTATCCGTGGCCTGGATCATGATCACCCCGTCGACCGCCAACGCGGAGACGGATGACGCCACGATCCGGACGAGGGTCGGCTTTTCGGAACGCCTTGGGTTCGGCCACATCGTCGTCGGCACCCTGTTCGCCGTCCGCGCCACCGACATCCGAGCGTTTCGGGGCGGCAGCCGACCCGGTCGGCTGACCACCTATGAGATATGCGGGCGCCGGCACAATCCAGCGACGCAACCGCGATCCGCGCCAGGGTGAGGACTGGCTGTGGATCTCGCTGGGCCGGATTTCGCTCACGGTCGGCAGTTATTTCAGTTGCGGAATCGCGCGGAGTAAATCGTCGTCGACAGTATTTCCAATTGCTTCAGGCGCCACCGACGGTCGCCCGGTAGTCGCGCGGACTCAGGCCGTATGCCTGCCGGAACGCACGACTGAGGATGGCGCTGCTGCCGAAGCCGTAAGCCTCTCCGACCTCGCCGATGGACCGCCGCTCAAGGGGATCGTCAAGCGCTGCTTGTACGGCGGCGAGGCGCTGACGTGCGAGGTAGCGCGCAACCCCACCCTCCGGCTCAAACAAACGATAGAGTTGCGAGCGGGACATGCCGAGCGCCTTCGCCATTGCGTCGATGCGGAGCGGCGTCGCGAGACGGGTGCGGAGGTACTGCTTCGCGATCCTGAGCCGGGCCGCATCGAGCGGCGCGCCCGCACGCGCGAAACCTTCCAGGCTTGGGCGCGCGCAGGCCGCGAGCATATGGAGTGTCGCCTGGGCGAGATGGGCGGCGTCCAGCGTCGCGATCGCGTGTCGGTTCGCAGCCAAGCTCCGCATGTGATCCGCGAACAAGCGACCTGCGCCGCCGTGCAGGAGCAGTCCATGCAACGCGTCCTCGTCGGGCAGCAGGGCGGCGACGGACGAACGCGGAAGCGCGATGATCAGAGAGTGCGTCTCCGGCACCCGGCTGCGCCGGTAGGGCTGCGACAGGTCGTTGAAGCTGATTGCACCGGCTGGAACGTCCAGCACGCCGCGCTCGGTCTCGGCGGTATAGGGATGC
>JBOEFT010000001.1:0-710000 GCA_050632685.1 Methylobacterium phyllosphaerae | reverse complement strand
GCCGGCATCCGGTGCCATCCGCCGAAAAAGCACAGCGTTGGGCGGCCCGGGGGCCATCCCTCTGCGGTGCTGGACGATGGACGCTCCATCCTGTGCCGAGCGTCGGGTTTGAGCCTGTGCCCAAGCCCGTCAGCGTCCCGACGACCCGAAGGTCGATGCTTGCCGGCGGTCATGATGGAAGTTTCGGAGGACGGCGTGGCCGTCACTTCCGATGGGCATGATGTAGTCGGCCCCGCCGCGTTGCGCAAGAGGCCGGGCGCCGTCCTGTACGCCCGCTCGTGGTTGCGGGCTCAGGGTGGCGAAGGATCATGGCGCAGGGTGACAGTCCTGGGTCATCCGGCGGCCGGCCTGCGTCGGGCGCGCGACTTGCGAACCCGCCGCTCCATCTCAGCGTCGCAGGAGGGACCGACGATGCCGCGTCACCACGAGATCCCCGCCATCCCGGACACCATGGTGCTCGGCACCTTCGACGCCGCGCGACCGCCCGTGCTGACGATCGCGTCCGGCGACACCGTCACCCTGCACGCGCATCCGGCGGGCGGGCGCGAGTCGCTGCACCCCGATCCGGCCCGGGTGCCGGCTGACCTGCTGCAGGCCCTCGACACGCTGGAGCGCGGCCTGGGACCGCATTTCGTCACCGGGCCTGTCCACGTGCAGGGCGCCCGGCCCGGCGACATGCTGCAGGTCGACATCCTCGACCTGACTCTCCGCCTCGACTGGGGCTTCGTGTCGATCCTGCCGCTGCTCGGCACCCTGCCGGACGAGTTCACCGACTACGAGACCGTCCACGCCGACATCGACACCGCGCGCGGCGTCTGCCGCCTGCCCTGGGGGACGGAGCTGCCCCTCGACCCGTTCTTCGGCATCCTGGGCACCGCCCCGCCGGCCGCCTGGGGCCGCGTCGGCACGTCGATCCCGCGGGCCTTCGGCGGCAACATGGACAACAAGGAGCTGAAGGTCGGCACCACCCTGTACCTGCCGGTCTTCAACCCCGGCGGCGGCTTCTATGCGGGCGACGGCCACGGCGTGCAGGGCGACGGCGAGGTCTGCATCACCGCCCTGGAAACGGGCCTGAGCGGCACCTTCCGGCTGACCGCACGTCCGGATCTCCAGGGCACCTGGCCCTACGCCGAGACCGCCACCGACCTGATGAGCCTCGGCCTCCACGAGAGCCTGGACGAGGCCATGCGGCAGGCGGTCCGCGAGATGATCCGCCTCATCTGCGCCCGCACGCGCCTCACCCGCAACCAAGCCTATATGCTGTGCTCCCTGGCCGGGAACCTGCGGATCACCCAGACCGTGGACGGCAACAAGGGCGTTCACATGCTGCTGCCGAAGAGCGCCCTGCCAAAGAGCGCCCTGCCGAAGAGCGCCCTGACCACCGCCTGACCGCGCCTTTCCGCTCCCGCCACCCGGGACGGTCGCTGCCGATGGCCCGTCCGTCCGGGTCAACACCGCGCAATCGGGCGCTTAACTCAGATCAAGATCGTATTTTCAGGACAGTTAAACGCTGGATTAGCATCTCTCGGCGTATTGAGACTTCGTGTTCCTGCTGCGCCTCGCACGGCAGCCCATTCCAAGGCCACCTGGCATGCGCCCGGATCTCCAGCCAGCCGCCCTGTCGCACCGCGCGGCGGCGCACGCGGTTCCGGCGATGCAGGGCGTCACGCGCGATCCCCTGCTGCCCTATCTCGATGCGGTCCGGCAGGGACTTCTGATGATCGACCGCGCTGGGACGGTGATCGCCGCGAACGCCCCGGCACGGCAGCTCCTGGCCGACGTGGCGGTCTCGCTGCGGGCGAACGCGGCCGCGGTGCCCCTGCTGCGCGCCCTGCGGAGCGACACCGCGCCATCGCGGCGCGCGCTCCTGCGCACCCTGCGTCGGTCCCTGGCGCGGCGGCAGCCGGCGATGTTCGAGCTGCGGCACCGGGACCATACGGTCCAGGCGGAACTCCATCCCCTCGCGGATGGGGGCTGGGTCGTGACCCTCGAGGACGTCAGCACCCGCAAGGCCACCGAGGCCCGGGCCGACGCGATGGCGCGGCTGGATCCCCTCACCGGCCTGCCCAACCGGCTGCTCCTGCGGGAGCGCCTCGCCGAGGCCCTGGCCCGCCTCGCGCGCACCGGCGAGGCCTGCGCCCTGCTGCTGATCGATCTCGACCGGTTCAAGCCGGTCAACGACACGCTCGGCCACCCGATCGGGGACGCATTGCTGGAGACCGTGGCCGACCGCCTGCGCTCCACCGTGCGCCCGACCGACACGGTGGCGCGGATCGGCGGCGACGAGTTCGTCATCCTGCAGGCGGGGATCCGCGACGCGGCGGGCACGCAGGCGCTCGCCCGCCGCGTCGTCGATCTGATCGGCCGGACCTACATGGTGGAAGGCCATCTCCTGACGATCGGCGCCAGCGTCGGCGTGGCGCTGGCACCGGAGGACGGGGCCGACGCCGACAGGCTCCTGAAGAACGCCGACCTCGCCCTCTACCGGGCCAAGCTCGACGGCCGCGGCACCTATCGGTTCTTCGAGCCCGAAATGGATGCGCGCATGCAGGCGCGCCGGAAACTCGAACTCGACATGCGCCAAGCGCTGGCCCGCCGGGAATTCCAGCTGCACTACCAGCCGCAGCTGCAGCTCGCGACCGGCCGGTTGATCGGCTGCGAGGCCCTGATCCGGTGGCGGCATCCCGAGCACGGCCTGGTCTCGCCCCTCGACTTCATCCCGCTGGCCGAGGAGATCGGCCTGATCGTGCCGATCGGCGAATGGGTCATCCGGCAGGCCTGCCGCGACGCCATGACCTGGCCGGACCCGATGTCGGTGGCGGTGAACGTCTCCCCGGCGCAGTTCAAGAGCGACCGCCTCGTGGAGACGATCATCTCGGCGCTGGCGGGCTCCGGCCTGTCGGCGCGGCGGCTGGAGGTGGAGATCACCGAGGGCGTGCTGCTGCAGGAGAACGACAAGACGCTCCAGACCCTGCACAGGCTCCGGGAACTCGGGGTGCGCGTCTCGATGGACGATTTCGGGACCGGCTACTCGTCGCTCAGCTACCTGCGCTCGTTCCCGTTCGACAAGATCAAGATCGACCGCTCCTTCGTGAAGGACCTGACCAGCAAGCCCGACGGCGAAGCGATCATCCGGGCCATCGCGGGCCTCGGCAAGAGCCTGGGCATGACCACGGTGGCCGAAGGTGTCGAGACGGCCGAGCAGCTGCAGCGCATCCGCCTGGAGGGCTGCACCGACGTCCAGGGCTACCTGATCAGCAAACCCGTCCCCGCCGATGACCTGCGCCAGGTCTTCGCCGGCTTCCCGCAGGCCCGACCCTCTACCCACCTGGACGCATTGCCATGAGCGACCTGTACCGTCTCGTCTATGCCAGCAAGAACCTGCTCCAGGGGCCGGAGCCGGACGTGATGGCCGCGATTCGGCAGATCCTGGAAGCGTCTCAGCGGAACAACACGGCGGTCGGGGTGACCGGCGCCCTGATGTTCAACGGGGGCGCCTTCGCGCAGGTGCTCGAGGGTCCGCGGCGGGGGGTCGAGGCGACCTTCGAGCGGATCCAGCGCGACCTGCGGCACAGCGACGTCACCGTCCTGCAATGCGGCCCCGCGGAGAGCCGTGGCTTCGCGAACTGGTCGATGGCGTTCGTCGGCCAGTCGGACGGCGGGAAAGGCCCGCTTCAGCGGCCTCGCGCGAGAGAGCGGGTTCGACCTCGCGCGCCTCGATGGCGACCGGGTCTTCGCCATGCTGCACGGACTCGTTCTCGAGGAGGAGGGTGTCTCGGCTCCGCAGACCGTCCCCCCGGGCGCCGTCCCGCACCCGCAGGAAGCCATGCCCCCGGAGGCCGCCCCCCTGGCGTCCGTCTCCCCGGAGACCGCAAGTGGAACGCGCGCGGTTGCCGGGCTCGACGTCGCGCAGGTGCGGGCGGAGATCGCGCAGCTGCGACCCGAGACGGCCCCGCAGGCCGCCGCGAGCCCGCACCGGCCCGCCGGGGCACGGGGCGCGACCGAGGCGGCCCTCAGCGTGCTCAAGGCGGCGCTGGCGAGCGAGCGGCAGCGTACAGCCGAGCTGCGGGCGGAGATCGACGCCCTGCGCGTCACCCTGGCCGCCTCCGAGGATCGGATCGAGGCCCTGCGCGACGCTCGGGACCTCTGGGCCGGGCGGGCGGGGCCTGCTCGCCCGCGCCATGGCTCAGGGAAGCCGACGGCGTGCGGGACTCCATCGAGGCCGAGGCGGACGGCCCGTCCCCGTCGGCGAAACGCGAGGTCCCGCGCCGCCTGAATCCTGCGCGACGCGTCGGCCTCTTCGAACCGGCGCAGCGCGCCGGTCCGATCGCAGCATGAGCGGGCGCAAGAACCTTCGGCGCGCCGACGCCAAGGCCGCGGCCGTCCGCAGGTTGGTGAAGACCGATCGTTCTCTTGAAAGTCTGATACGTTCTCCATAAAGAACGCTCGCCGGGTCTGGATTTGGCCGACCGGGCGGTCCCTGCGTGGAGGAAGAGTCGATGTCAGAGGGATTTGCGGCCCGTACGGTGGCGGCGGCCAACGGCGTGGCCCAGGACGCCGCCTTCGGGGCGGTTATCGCGCCGATCCACCTGTCCACGACCTTCAAATTTCCGGCCTTCGAGCAAGCCGGCCCCTACGACTATTCCCGCCTCGGCAACCCGACGCGCGACGCCCTGGCCGACACGATCGCCAAGCTCGAGGGCGGCGCCCGGGCCGTCATGGTGGCGAGCGGCATGGCGGCCATCGACCTCGCCCTGTCGAGCCTCCGGCCGGGCGACCTGCTGGTCGCCCCGCACGATTGCTACGGCGGCACCCACCGTCTGCTGAGCTTCCGCAGCGCCCGCGGCCATTACCGCGTGGCCTTCGTCGATCAGACGGACCCGGACGCCCTGGCGGCGGCGCTGGCCGAGCGGCCGAAAGTGGTGTTGATCGAGACGCCGAGCAATCCGCTGATGCGCGTGGTGGACGTCCGGCGGATCACCGCGGATGCGAAGGCCGCGGGGGCGCTGGCCGTGGTCGACAACACCTTCCTGTCGCCCGCCCTTCAGCGGCCGATCACCCTCGGGGCCGATCTCGTCGTCCACTCCACCACCAAGTTCCTCAACGGCCATTCCGACGTGATCGGCGGGGCCGTGATCGCCGCCGACGCGGCCGTGGGGAGGACCTCGCCGCCTGGGCGAACACGATCGGCGTCACCGGCTCGCCGCTGGACGCCTACCTGACGCTCCGGGGCCTGCGCACCCTGTTCGTGCGGGTGGAGCAGCAGCAGCGGAACGCCGCCACCCTGGCCGCCTTCCTGGATGCGCATCCGGCCGTGGCCCGCGTGCACTATCCGGGCCTGACCACGCATCCGGGACACGCCCTGGCCAAGTCCCAGCAGGCGGGATTCGGCGCCATGCTGAGCTTCGAGCTGGCCGGCGGGCGGGCGGCGGTGAAGACCTTCGTGGAAGGCCTTCGGGTGTTCACGCTGGCCGAGTCGCTGGGGGGCGTCGAGAGCCTGGTGGCCCATCCGCCGACCATGACGCACGCCGCGATGGATCCGGAGGCACGGGCGATCGCGGGCATCACCGACGGGCTGCTGCGCCTGTCGGTGGGACTGGAGGCCGAGGCCGACCTGATCGCCGACCTGTCGCGGGCGCTCGGGGCGCTGGACGGCTGAGCCGGCGGCTCACGCCTCCTCGACCACGCTGAACCCGGACTCGTCCTCGACCACGCGGAAGCGGGCGAGCTGGTGGGTCCGGGAGCGCTCGGCCGCCTCGTCGCGACACTTGTCGACATGGACGGCGCGGTTGACCACCTGGAGGTTCGGCGCGCCCCAGTAGCCGAGCAGGTCCGGCCAGGGCGCCTCGCGATGCTCCCGCCAGACCCGGTAGAGCGGCAGGGCATGGTCGACCTCGGCCGTCCGCAGCAGGCGCTTGCCGGAGGTGGCGCAGCGATGCCGCTGGCGGAGCTTCAGCGCCCGGACTTGGGCGTGCGGCGCGATCCAGAACTTCCAGGCTGCGACACAGGCGGCGTGCCAGCCGGCCCTGGCGTTGGGCACGCCCCGCTCCCAGAGATCCCGGTGCCAGCCGAACCGGTAGACCGGCTGGCCACAGATGCAGCAGGTCCCCCGCCCCCGGGCGAAGGCCGGATCGCGGTAGGGGGCCGGCGGCATCCGGAAGCTTCCGGCGCGCCCCTCCGCGCCGAGCTGCCAGGTCCAGCCCTCCGGGGTCCCCGAGCGGGCCGCCAGGGCGCGGGCCAGCTGGTCGGCGCGGAGGATGTGGCTGCGCCAGTAGCTCTCGACGGCGAGTCGCGGCGTCGGCGGGATCAGGGGGCGGGCCAGGGCGTGGCGGAGGACGGGTGCCGGGAAGACCGGCGGCAGGGCGCGCTCCAGCCGCGCCCGGGCCTGCACGTTTCGGAGGGTGCGCCAGCTCGATGTCGTCATGTCGGGCCGGTGGTAACCCGCGGCGCGGCGCGCGGCGACAGCGCCGCTGCAACAGAGGGCCGATCCCGGACTCGGTCGCGCGATTTGATCGCAATCCGTCGGGCTTCCGCGCCTCCCACGCCCGCGACTGGATCGCGATAATCCGCGCTCCGCGCATGGTTAAGGCAATGTTTCCCGTGAAACATCGGCCCGTCCGGACGCCCGGGCGCGGTGTTGCCGACACATCCGGAGCGGGCTGCAGGTCACCGTGCCTCACCAACCCCGAGGCACCGGGGCGCACTGGCGACCGGGTCTGTCGGGCGCGGGCCGAGGTCGAGGTGCGCCCAGTCCGGCAGGGCCTGCACGTTGGCGGGATCGACGCACGGCCGCCCGGTCGTCACGACCGCGCCGTCGAGGAGGCGGACATCGAAGCCCCCTGTTGCCAGGGTCGCACGCCCCGCCTTAGACGAGCGCGGCGCACGTCTCCCCGTCACCCGTCCCCGTTTGCAGAGGCAGCTTCCGCCGTGATCACCGGTCCGTGCCTCATCGTCCAGCCGATTCACGCGGCGGGCCTCGAAAGATTGCGTGCGGCCGGGCTGGGGCCGCGCCCGGCGAGCGGGACCGACCCCGAGACGCTGGCGCGCGAGGTCGCCGACTGCGTCGCCGTCATCACCCGCAACACCGGCTTCCCGGCCCGCGCCATCGCGGCGGCGCCGGCCCTGCGGGTAATCGGGGTGCACGGCACCGGCACCGACCATGTCGCCACCGCCGCGGCGACCGAGGCCGGGATCGTGGTGGTCAACACGCCCGGCGCCAACGCCGTCTCGGTGGCCGAGCAGACGCTGGCGCTGATCTTCGCCCTGGCCAAGGCCCTGCCGGAGGCCGACCGCTCGGTTCGGGCCGGCGACGACAGCTTCAAGTTCACCGCCCGCCTGGTCGAGCTCGCCGGCCTGACGCTGGGCCTCGTCGGCTTCGGGGCGATCGGGCAGGCGACCGCCCGGCTCGGCACCGCCCTGGGCCTGCGGGTGGTGGCCTACGGCCCGAGCCGCCCGGACGCCGACTTCGCCAATGCCGGCGCCCTGCGGGCCGCCTCGGTCGACGCGCTTCTGGGCGAAGCCGACATCGTCTCCCTGCACGTGCCGCTGACCCCGGGCACCCGTGGCCTGATCGGCCGGGACCAGCTCACGCGGATGAAGCGGGAGGCCTTCCTGATCAACACCAGCCGCGGCGGCCTGATCGACGAGGCGGCCCTGGTGGAGGCGCTGGAAGCCGGCACGATCGCGGGCGCCGGGCTCGACGTCTTCGCCCAGGAGCCGCTGCCGGTCGACCACCCCCTCGCCCGCCAGTCCCGGGTGATCCTGACGCCCCATGTCGGCGGCTCCACCGGGGCGGCCCTGATCCGCACCGCCGAGACCGCCGCGACCCGCGTGGTCGATGTCCTCGCCGGCCGGCGGCCGGGCGGGCTGGTCAACCCGGCCGTCTGGGAGCGGCGGCGCGGGGTGTGAGGCCGGTCGCGCGTTGCCCGCGGCGGGCCTCCAGCCCCGCCCCGCACCCTGAGGTGTGAAACCGTGTCAGGTCGATCGCTTCGGTGCCTCCGTCGTTGCGAGCGGAGCGAAGCAATCCAGTGTCGCGCCGCGCTGACCGAGGTCGCGCTGCCCTGGGTCGCTTCGCTCCGCTCGCGATGACCGAGAGGGCTGGATCGACCGGAGCGTTCAACCGGAAATCGTGAGCGTGGGACGCCGCGCTCCCGCGCTCCCGCCCGGATCACGGTGTTTCGTCCGGACCGAGACCGCTCGCCGCGCGCCGTGTCATGCAATCGTCGCAGACGGGCCGGAAAGCCACCCGCTGCATCCGAGGCCAGAGAGGGCTCCATGGACTTCCACCGTCGCTTCACGGTCCTGATGTGCGCCCCGGCCTTCGACCCGGACGATCTCGAGGGCGCGCGCGTCAACCAGATCGTGGCAGCCGTGGAGCAGCGCGGCTTCGAGGTGGTGCGCGCCCGGCGTGTCGAGGACGCGGCCATCGCCGTCCAGACCGACGCGGCGGTCGGCTGCCTCGTCGTCGACTGGGGCAAGCGCGGCCTCGACGGCAAGGCCGCCGCCCTCATCGACATGATGCGCCGGCGCGGCCTGGAGATGCCGATCGTCATCATGGTCCGCCGCAAGCGGCTGGAGGACATCCCGGTCGAGCTCCTCGACTTCATCGACGGCTACATCTTCCTCGCCGAGGAGACGCCGGAATTCATCGCCCGCGGCCTCGTCAGCCGGGTCACGCAGTACGCCGAGACCCTCAAGACCCCGTTCTTCGGCGCGCTCGTCGACTACGCCGAGAAGGGCAACCAGCTCTGGACCTGCCCGGGCCACAACGGCGGGATCTTCTACAACCGGTCGCCGATCGGCCGGATCTTCGTCGAGCACCTAGGCGAAGCCATCTTCCGGGACGACCTCGACAACTCGGTCCTCGACCTCGGCGACCTGCTGACCCACGAGGGTCCGGCGCTGAAAGGCCCAGAAGGAGGCCGCCAAGATCTTCGGGGCGGAGAAGACCTACTTCGTCCTCAACGGCACCTCGGCCTCCAACAAGATCGTCCTGTCCTCCCTGGTGGCCGAGGACGACCTCGTCCTGTTCGACCGCAACAACCACAAGGCGGCCCATCACGGCGCCCTGTTCCTGGGCGGCGGCATCCCGATCTTCCTGGAGACCGACCGCAACGCCTACGGGCTGATCGGGCCGATGTACCACGAGGCCCTGGACGAGACCCGGATCCGGGAGAAGATCCGCCGCAACCCGCTGGTGACCGATCCGGAGGCGTGGCGCCGGGAGCGGCCGTTCCGCGTCGCGGTGATCGAGCAGTGCACCTACGACGGCACGATCTACGACGCCCAGGAGATCCTGGAGAAGATCGGCCACCTCTGCGACTACATCCTGTTCGACGAGGCCTGGGCGGGCTTCATGAAGTTCCACCCGCTCTACGCCCGCCGCTTCGCCATGGGGCTGACCGGCCTCGACGAGACCTCGCCGGGCATCGTCGCCACGCAATCGACCCACAAGCAGCTGGCGAGCTTCTCCCAGGCCTCGCAGATCCACACCCGGGACGGGCATATCCGCGGCCAGACCCGGCGGGTCGAGCACAAGCGGCTCAACGAGAGCTTCCTCGTTCACGCCTCGACCTCGCCGTTCTACCCGCTCTTCGCCTCCCTCGACGTCGGCGCCCAGATGATGAAGGGGCGCTCGGGCATGATCCTGTGGGACGACACGATCCGGCTCGGGATCGAATGGCGCAAGAAGGTCCGGGCGATCCGGAGGGAGTTCGAGGAGCGCGAGGGCGATCCGGCCCGCCGCTGGTTCTTCGACCCCTTCGTGCCGGACGTGACGGTGAACGCCGACGGGGCCGAGGTGCCCTGGGAGAGCGTGCCCACCGACGAACTGGCCACCGCGCCGCGCCACTGGGAGCTGAAACCGGGGGCGCGCTGGCACGGCTTCACCCACGTGGCCCCAGGCTACGCCATCACCGACCCGAACAAGCTGACGGTGCTGACCCCCGGCTTCGACCGGCACACGAGGGCCTACGCCCAGCACGGCGTGCCGGCGCCGATCGTGGCGCAATACCTGCGTGAGAACCGGATCGTCGCCGAGAAGAACGACCTCAACTCGCTGCTCTTCCTGCTGACCCCGGGGGTCGAATCCTCCAAGGCCGGCACGCTGATCTCGGGCCTCGTCGCCTTCAAGCGGCTCCACGACGACAACGTCCCGCTGGAGGAGGCCATGCGCGGAATTCGTCAACCGCCGGCCGAACCGCTACCGGGGCGTGCGCCTGCGCGACCTCTGCGGCGAACTCCACGCCTTCCACCGGGAGGCCGGCACCTCGGCGCTGCAGCGGCGGCAATTCGCCCCCGAGCACCTGCCCGAGATGGTGATGCCGCCCAAGCGCGCCGCCCAGCTGCTGACCCGCAACAAGGTCGACTACGTGCCGATCGCCGAGGCCGAGGGACGGATCGCCACCACGCTGATGCTGGTCTATCCGCCGGGCATCGGCACGGTGCTGCCGGGGGAGCGCCTCGACGAGCGGGCCAAGCCCATGCTCGACTATTTCAAGATGTTCGAGGCGTCGGCCAACCTGTTCCCGGGCTTCGAGGCCGAGATCCAGGGCGTCTACCGCGAGGTCGACCCGGACGGGCGGATCCGCTTCCACACCTACGTGGCGCGAGAGGGCCTGATGGAGATCGAGGTCGAGGCGCCCGGCCTGCTCCCGGCCCCCGCCTGCCCCGACATCGTCATCCGCGCCTCCTCGGACGCCGACGTCGAGGCGATGGTGGCAATCTACGAGCACCATATCGGCAAGGGCGTGACCGATGTCAGCGTCGCCGAGGAGGACCGGCTCCTCCCCGACGACCTGAAGCGGCGGCGCAAGACCATGCGCAAGAAGCGCCTGCCGCACCTCGTGGCCGACCGGGACGGCGCGGTGGCGGGCTACGCCTACGCGGTGCCGTTCCGGAAGCGCCCGGCCTACCGCTACACCCTCAAGCACTCGATCTACGTGCATCCCGACCATCTCCATGCCGGGATCGGCCGGCGGCTGCTGCCGGCCCTGATCGAGGCCTGCGCGGCGGGCGGCTACCGCCAGATGATCGGCTACATCGACGCCGAGAACGCGGCCTCGCTGCGTCTCCACGAGGCCTGCGGGTTCGAGCGGGTCGGCTACCTGCGGGCGGTGGGCTTCAAGTACGGCCACTGGTCGGACAGCGTCATGGTCCAGCGGGCGCTGGGAACCGGGTCGGAGGACCGGCCGGGGTAGCGGACCGGGACGGGCCGCCGTCGTTGCGAGCGCAGCGAAGCAATCCCGTAGCGCCACACTTACGGAGGGCGCGCTGCCCTGGGTCGCTTCGCTGCGCTCGCGATGACGGAGCGGGTGACGCCGGTCGAAGGACTCGTCCGGAACCGGTATCAGTGGCCGGCCGCCGGCCGCGCCGCCGCGACGAGGTCGACCTCGACGCCGACATCGAGCGCCACCCACTGGCCCGAGGCCCAGGCCCCCTGGCCGACGCCGAACTCGGTGCGGACGAGGCCGACGCGACCCACGGCATGCGCCGCGCCGCCCTCGACGGTCAGGTGGAACGGCAGCGTCACCGGCCGGCTCGTGCCGCGGATCGTCAGCGTGCCGACCGCCGCGTAGTCGCCCTGCCCCTTGTCGACGAAGCGGGTCGCCTCGAAGCGCGCCTCGCTCGCCGCCTTTACCTCGAACCAGTCCTTCTGCGGCAGGGCCTCGTCGCGCTGGACGTCCCCGGTCCGCGCGCTGGCGAGGTCCACCAGCACGAGCGCGTGCCCCGCCTCGGGCTTGGCGGGATCGAAATCGATGTCGGCCTTGAACCGCTCGAACCGCCCGGTGAACGGCACGCCGACCTGCACGCCGGAGAACCGGATCGCGCTCCTGGCCGGATCCACCGCCCACTCGGCGGCGGCGGCCGGCAGGGCCAGCCCGAAGAGCACGCCCTGCAGTGCCGCGAGCAGGCCAAGGTGACGCAAGTTCATCGGGTCGGCTCCACGATTGGGGTAGTCGACGCCGGGCGCCCCGGCAGCATGCGGCGCAGCACGTCGTCGCGCAGGAGGAGGTGGTGGCGCAGGGCCGCCGCCACGTGGACGGCGAGCAGAGCCGCCAGAAACCACGCCCCCAGGGCGTGGACCCGCTTGAGGATCCCCTCGGCGGCGGCGGGGTCGGGGACGAGGCCCGCCAGCGGCAGGTGCGGCCAGGGCACGATCCCGTACAGCACCGTCGGGATATTGAACGGCGACAGCGACACCACGGCCCAGCCGGTCAGGGGCAGCCCGACGAGGAGCACGTAGAGCATGTGGTGCGCCGCCGCGGCCGCCCGGCGCTCCCGGGCCGGCATCCCGGCCGGGTGCGGCGGCGGCCGGTGGGTCAGGCGCCAGAGGACGCGCAGGGCCGTCAGCGCCAGCACGGTGACGCCGACGGACTTGTGCCACTGGTAGAGCTGGAACTGGCGCAGGGGCGCCAGGGCCGCGTGCGTCATGGTCAGCCCGATGCCGATCAGGACGAGCACGGCCAGCGCGCTCGCCCAGTGCAGCAGGACCGCCACGGCGGAGTACCGCCGCGCGGAGACCCCGTTCGCCATGGCGGATCCTCCCGGGTCAGTCCTGCTTCTCGAAGGCGCCCGCGATGGTGAGGTGCAGCTCGTCGCCGATCAGCGGCACGTAGGTCTTCACCCCGAACTCGGAACGCTTGAGCGTGCCGGTGGCCTCGAAGCCGACCGTGACCTTCTTGCTCAGCGGGTTCACGCCGGCGCCGACCAGGGTGACGTCGAGGGTCACCGGCTTGGTCACGCCGTGGAGCGTCAGGTTGCCGGTCACCTTCGCGTGGTCCTTGCCCTCCGGTGCGACCTTGGTGGACACGAAGGTCATGTCGGGGAACTTGGCAGCGTCGAGCCACTGGTCGCCCTTGAGCTCGTCGGTGAGCTTGGCGCTGGTGGTCGTCACCGAGGCGACCGGGATCTTCACCGAGAGCTTGGCGGAAGCCGGGGTCTTCGGCTGCAGCTCCAGCGTGCCGGACACGTCCGAGAAACCGCCGGCATAGTTGGAGAAGCCCATGTGGGAGACCCGCCAGCCGACCTGGGTGTGGCCGGGATCGACCGCGTAGGTGCCGGCCTGGATCTGGGCCGGATCGCGGGTCGGCGGGGTCTGGGCCAGGACGGGGGTGGCGACCAGCAGGGCCAGCAGGCCGGAGGCGAGAATCGACTTCAAGGGTGTCTCCTGCAGGGCAGGCGGCCGAGCGCGATTCGCTGCGCCGCAGCAGTCCTGTAGACCCGTTCACGGCGCCGGTTGAGCCTGCTATCCGGAACCCCATGGTTGCGAGAACGGAAACCTTCCGGGGCGGACTCGACGACGTGCGCGCCTTCTGCACCGTGGTCGATCTCGGCACGGTGACGGCCGCCGCCGCGAGCCTGCGGGAGACCAAGGGCAGCGTCAGCCGGCGGATCTCCCGCCTGGAGCAGGCGCTGGGCGCCCGGCTGATGGCGCGGACCTCGCGGGCGGTTTCGCCGACCGCCGAGGGCCTCGCCTTCTACGCCAAGGCCCAGGAAAGCCTGGACGCTCCTCGACGAGGCGGCCGAGACCGCCCGCGACGCCCGCACGGTGCCGGCCGGGCACCTTCGGATCACGACCTCGATCGATTTCGGGGTCGAGGTGATGCCCGAGATCGTCGCGAGCTTCCGCGCTGCCTACCCGCAGATCACCGTGGATATGCTGAACACCGACGCGCGCCTGGACCTCGCCGCCAACCGGATCGACCTCGCCCTGCGGCTCGGCGGCGCGGAGGAGACCGGCTACCGGGCGCTGGTCCTGGCGACCCTGGCGGTCGGTCTCTACGCCGCCCCCGCCTACCTGCTGCGTCGGCCGGCCCCGAGCGACCTCGCCGACCTGCAGGACCACGATCTGATCCTCGCCCGGGAGCGGTTCGGCACGGCGGGTCTGCCGCTGACCGACGGACAGGGCCGCACCGAATCCCTCGTCCTGAGCCCGGCGATCCGAGTCAGCGACTTCGCCACCGCGCATCGCCTGACCCTGGCGGGGGCCGGGATCGGCCATCTCCCGAGCCTCGTCGCCGCCCGCGCCGTGAAGGCCGGCGACATCGTGCGGGTGCTCAGCCCCTGGGCGACCCGCGGCGCGCACCTGCGTGCCGTCACCCTGGCCGGGCGCGAGTTGCCGGCCCGGGTCCAGGTTTTCCGGGAACACGTCCGCACCGCCCTGGCATCAGGCGAAGGCCAGCAAATAAACTCGGATCCTGAAGGATAATACAATTATAATTTAGTATTGATTGTTGAATCTGAAATATTAAAATCAGATTTGATAAATTTTTATCCTGGAAATACGGGTCCATTCAGCGGTTCTGCACGGGTTGCGCTCCAGCGGCCGCCCGGTCATCGCTCTACACCGGTGGGGACGCATCGGTTTGGTTCTGGACGCCTGTCATGCCCCCTCGCAGCGGGCGCCTGCGTCCCCTTCTCGCCGCCGGGACTGGCCCTGGCCCGGCGCGAGCGTCGCCCTGGAGAGGGCTCGGGCCTCGCTGCCCGACGCGACTGGGATCGTCCTGTAGCAGGGTCGCCAGTCCATGATTACGGGCCTGTATCTGCACCGCGGCGACGCACGGCTGACTTATCACGCCTTCGAAGCGGACCGATTCTCGTTCGATGCCGGATCTTAGGAGCCGGGCGCCGACACCCGCATGACCCTCGCCGAGCCGGGCGAATCTGTCCTCCAGTGCGGCCTTCACACGACGATGAAGCTCACCCTCTCCGTCGAATGGAATCCAGGAGCCGGAATCAGCCGTCGCGACCGAAACCGAGACCGCGGATGATATCGCCGATCGGATCGATCTTCCCGGATCCGAGGCGGGCGCCGGCGGCGGAGCCGAGGCAGCGACGGGGACTCGATCGGACTGCGCGGTGCGGACGATCGTGGCGTGACGGAGCCGGGCGACCCGATGCATCCCGCGATCCGTAGCCCTCGCGCGATGGAACGCCGCGGCCTTTCGGGACGGGTCGACCGGGCGCGCCATTTCGGCGGGAAGCGCCGGGGTCGGCGCCGCGACCGGGGGAACCACGGCCGCGATCCGCGTGGCGGGGAGCGCGGCCAGCGCCCCGGTGGTCTCCGGGAGGGCGCGCCGGACCGGCGGATCGGTCCAGGCAGCCGGCTCGGCGGCAGCCATCACTGGCCGCGCGGGGCGAGTCCGCACCTCGTAATTGCCTGGATGCAGAATATGCGCAGCCACCACCAGCCCGAATACGGCAACGGCAGTGGTACCGAGGGTGGAGCGATAGTGTTCCATGGCGGAAAAACGTACCGCCAAGCTCCCGGTTCCGCTTGATCGCGACGTTCATCGACGTCGGCCCGGCGCAAACGAAAAAGGCCACTCCCGAAGGAGCGGCCCGAAGTCTAGGGAGGAAACGCCCAAGAAGGGCAGCGGGATCGCGACGCCATCGCTATCCCGCAATGCACAGATAGGATACCGCAGTGCGGCAGGCAACGGACTGGACGCCCGGAAGCCATGCATAAGTGACCCGGTCGGGCCGCCGAGCCATGCGCAAACGACATGATCGTCTGCGTTTGCCGTGAGCGTGACGCCGCCGGAACACGCAGCATCCCGTCATGCGGACGTGAAAGCCGGCAGAATCCCTGCCCAGGCCGGGCCATTCCAGGCATGGGAGGGTTCCATGGCTTCGGTCGGGAAGCCGCGGTCCCAACGCCGGCGGGAGCGTCTTCAGGTCCCCCGGAGCGGCCGTCCTGGCCGATCAGCCGCTCGATCTCGGCCTCCGCGACGGTACGCGCCGCGTGCTCGGAGCTGTGTGGGCGGTACGACCCACGGACCAGCTTGCCGCGGTCGCGGATCGCCCAGGTGAAGCGGCCGGGATCGTGCCGGCTCGGCCTAACCTCGACCGTGTAGAGATGCCCGCCCGTCGCACCCATGTCGGGAATGTGCGGAAGCCTCTCGCGTCGGGACAGGGGTGCGACGGTGCGCGGCAGCCCCGGCTGCCGGAGCCGTTCCCTCGCGTTGCTGCGCCGGGGCTCTGGACCGGGGCAGGCCCTCCGACCCCGCCCCCTCATCGTGAGATGCCAGAGCGCCGCGGAGGTCTCGAAGGAGCCTCCAGACGGCCGCGCGATCCCGGGAGCCGTCCTTCGAGGCCCGCGGACGCCGGCACCTCAGGATGAGGGGGTTGGTTGGAACGCAGCGGCGGCCGCAACGTCGACCCTCACCCCGCGGTCGCAAATCTTGGAACCCGGTCGCCACCCGCGCGGGACCGGCCCTAGCGCGCCGGCCGCCTCCGGCCCGGGGTCCGTCCGCGCGGTCCGGAGCCGCCCGCCGCCTGGTCGGCGCCCCGGCCCCGAATCGGGCGCTCGGCCCGGCCCTCGGCCAATTCCTCGATCCGTGCCTCGGTCCGGGTCCCGAGCCAGACCACGTGCTTCGGGCCGCTGCCTCGGCCGCTCGCGTGGATGCGCAGCTCGTCGACCGCGAAGCCGGAGCGCTGCAGCCGGCTCTTGAACTTCCGGTCCGGCGCGCCCGACCAGACGCCCAGGATGCCCCCCGGCCGCAGCGCCCACCGGGCGCGCTTGAGGCCCCAATTGTCGTAGAGGCGGTCATTCGACTTGCGCATGAGCCCCTCCGGGCCGTTGTCGACGTCGAGCAGGATCGCGTCGTAGCGCTCCGGGCCGGCCTGGATCAGGCGGTTGACGTCGGCCTCTTGGAGGTCGACCCGCGGATCGTCCAGGCAGCCGGCGAAGACGTGGGCCAGCGGCCCGCGCGCCCAGGCGACCACCGCCGGCACCAGCTCGGCCACCACCACCCGCGCCTCGGGACCCAGATTGTCGAGCGCCGCCCGCAGGGTGAAGCCCATGCCGAGGCCGCCGATCAGGACCCGGGCGCGAGGCCGGTCCTGGAGCCGCGCGCAGGTCATCGCCGCGAGCGCCACCTCCGAGCCGCTGCGCCGGTTGTTCATCAGCTCGATCGTGTCGGCGAGGATCGCGAACTCGTCGCCGCGCCGCATCAGGCGCAGGTCAGTACCGCCGCCCGGCACGGAGCCGGTATCGAGATGAACCCAGGGTATCACGCGCACGTCCTCGTTTGCCGGCGCCCGTCCCGGACGGGCGCGCGGAGGGATCGCGGCGGGAGCGAGGCGGCGCGCGGGCTCGGCAGTGCGCCCCGCGCAACCCCCGCCCGGCGCCGCACCTTGCCGCGACCGATTCCGGCGGCGTATCAGCACCTATGGCCAAGCGCATCAAGTCGAGACCGCAGGAGCGGGGCTCCGTTCTGTTCGATATCGTCTTCACGGACGGCTCACGGGCCTCGAACCGGCGCGTGCCGGCCGAGATCCTCGGCGGCCTGGACGGCGACGAGCCCGCCCGGCAGCTGATCGCCGAGCAGGAAGAGGAGATCGCCCAGAAGGCCGGACGGCCCGGCCGGGCGATCGAGAGCCTGACGCGCTCGCCCGTCATCAAGCCGAAGCCGGTCGTCTGACCTGAGGGGTCACGCGCTCTCGGCCAGCCGGCGCGCCACCTCGTCGCGCAGCGCCTCGTTCATCGCGGTCAACCGGGCCTGCAGGCGCGTTCTCAGCCACGGGAACAGGCCGGGCGCGAGCAGGCCCGCGAGGGTCTGCGCCTGGACGAGGCGGACGCCCTCGGCGGTCTCGATGATCCGGACATCGTGGTCGGCGATGAGCAGGGGCGGCATCGCGACGCCGCCGCGCCACGTCAGCCGCCGGCCGGGCTCCCAGCAGGTCACCGTCACGGGCACAGCGCGGTAGGCGCGGCCGTTCAGGGTCCGCTCCAGGCGCCAGCGCGCACCCTCGCGCCGGCGCCCCGTCGCCGTGCGGATATAGGGGTTCCACGCGGGGTAGGATTCCAGATCCGTCAGCACGGACCAGACCATCCCGGCCCGCGCGGGGATCGCGATCTCCGCGCTGCAGATCCTGCCGCCCGTCATGCATCCCTCCCGGCGATCCGGCGCCCGTTCGCGCCCGTCGTGCCCCCGCCTTCGAGAACGCGCATCGGCCGCCCGGCGGTTCAGACCGCGCCTTCGACCACCTCCAGCGCCCGCAGGATGGCGAAGCCGATCCGCTCGGCCTCGGCTTCAGCCTCGGCGGGGAGCAGCGCCACGGTCTCGACACCCGGCTGGCCCTCGGGTCCGACCACGATCCGGATGACGTCGCCCTCGGCCGCCGACGGATCCCGGATCAGGCCGACCCGGTGGCCGGCCCCCGTGCCGACGACGCTCAGGGGCGCCTGGACGGGGTCGGGCTCGGGGGCCGGCGCGGGGGTGCGGGGCACGCCGAAGGCGGGGCGGATGACGTTGTCGTCGGACATGCGGAACCCAGTCTCCGTTGGTCGGCGGGCGCCTGCGGGGGCGGCGCTCAGGCCTGCGCGGTCCGGGCCGCGGACAAGCCGGCGGTCGCCAGAACCGCGTCGGCCAGGACCTCCAGGCCGGCCCCCGCCCAGTCCGGCGTGATGCTCTCGGCCTCGTTGTGGCTGATCCCGCCGTGGCAGGGGCAGAACAGCAGGGCCGCCGGCACCGCGCGGGCGCAGTAGACCGCATCGTGGTAGATCGCCGTGGGCATGCGCGTCCAGGCATGGCCCCGCGCCTCGGCGGCCGCCTGGACGCGGTCCACAAGGACCGGATCGAACGCGGTCGGGGGCGCCCGCCAGAAATCCTCCACCCGGATCATGACGCCGCGCTCCGCCGCCAGGGCGTCGGCCCGGGCACGGATCCGCGTCCGCATCGCCTCCAGCTGCCCGGTATCGCCGTGGCGGGTGTCCAGGCTGAACCAGACCCGGCCGGGGGTGATGTTGCGGCTCGCAGGCTCGGCGGTCAGCACGCCCACGGTGGCGCGGCCGCGCTCGCCGCCTTCGCCGACCGCGTCGCAGGCGATGTCCTCCAGGGAGGCGATCAGCGCCGCCGCGGCCATCATCGCGTCGCGCCGGCCGGCCATCGGGCTCCCGGCATGGGCCTCCTCGCCCAGCACGGTGATCTCGTACCAGATCTGCGCGAGCGCCCGGTCGACCACCCCGATGGTCAGGCCGGCATCCTCCAGGCGCTTGCCCTGCTCGATATGCAGCTCGAAATAGGCGCCGATTTCGCGCAGCGCCGCCGGATCCGCCGCGCCCTGCCAGCCGATGCGTCGCAACTCGTCGCCGAACGCGTGCCCGGCGAGGTCCCGGGTGGCCAGGATGTCGGCCTCGGGGACGATGCCCATGGCGACCCCGCTGCCGCTCATCGGCGGGGCGAAACGCGCGCCCTCCTCGTTGCACCAGTTGATCAGCAGGATCGGGGCCTCGGTCTCGATCCCGGCCTCGTGCAGGGCGCGCATGATCTCGAGCCCCGCGAGCACGCCGAGGGGTCCGTCGAACTTGCCCCCCGTGGGCTGGGTGTCGAGATGGCTGCCGATGGCGACCGGCTTCCGGCTCGGATCCCGCCCGGGCCGGTGGAAGACCATGGTGCCGACCCGGTCGACGGTGAGGGTCAGCCCAACCGCCTCGCCCCAGCGCCGGAACAGGGCGCGGCCCTCGGCATCGCGGTCGGTCAGGGCCTGGCGGTCGTTGCCGCCGTTGGGGAGCGCCCCGATCCGGGCGAGGTCCATCAGGCTGTCCCAGAGCCGGTCCCGCGAGAGCGGGAGGTTGATGCGGTCCACCGTGCGATCCATCGGGCCTCTGCCGAATGCCTACCGGAAGGTCCAGGGTACGGCGCGCTCCGCCCCCGCGCCAGGGCAGGCTCGGCGGCCATTCCGGCGGTGGGAATGCAGATTCCGGCGTGATCGGGGCGGCGACCGATCATTTGTGATCGATTGATCCCCGTCAGCGCGATGTGAATTCGGTCCTTCGGTCGAATCGGGACGACCGAGGATTGTCGAGACCCGAATTGCCCCGAGCCCAGGATCGTGATCATCGGCAGTGCGACCGACCGGACGGCTTGCGTGACACGGTGTCCCAAGCTGTCGTGCACCGGAGCCTTTTGGTCGATACTGGATATTGGGATTGCGGACGGCCCGCGTGGCGGATCAACCCGTCCGCGGCCGGACGATCATCGCTTTCAGCCGGCAGGGGGAATTTCAATGGTTCTGGCTTCCACGGCAGCCTCTGCCCTGCAGGCCGCGGGATTCGTCGGAACCTGGGATACGGACGTCCCGGCCGGCCGTTCGGTGCTGGACGCGGGCGCGGCCACCCTGCTGGCGGGGAATCCGCGGCTCGCCGGGATCCCGTTGCCGCTGGATGCCGCGCTCGTCCGCATCCACCCGGCGGACCGGGACTGGGTCTTCGGCCGGATCCGCCATGTCCGCCGGACTGGCGGCCCGGTCTCCCTCGAATTCCGCGTCGTGACCGGGGCGGGGGAGATCCGCTGGATCCTCAACCGCGGCTGCCTGATGCCTGACGCAGCCGGCACGCTGCGCGGGCGCGGCGCCTATATCGATGTCACCGACCTCCACCTCCAGGCGACGCCGATCCCGGATGGCAGCGGCGCCGATCTGGACGCCGCGGCCGACCACGGCATCCAGATCCATGCGGCGCTGGAGCGCCACGGCGACCCCTATCTGCGGACGATCTCGGAGATGCTCCTCCTCGGCATCGGCCGCGCGCTGGCGCGCCGCGATCCCTGAGAGACCCGGGGTTTCAGGTCCGCCAGGGATGGGCCGGCAGCTCGGTGCGGCCGATGGCCTTGGCGCCGGCCTCCGCGACGGTGTGGTCGTTCTCCACCGTCGAGCCGCTGACCCCGATGGCCCCCGACATCACGCCGTCGGCGTCGACGATCGGGATCCCACCCGGGAAGGTGATCAGGCCGTCGTTCGAGTGCTCGATCCCGTAGAGCGGGCCGCCCGGCTGGGACAGCTGACCGATCTGCCCGGTCATCATGCCGAAGAACACCGAGGTCTTGGCCTTCTTGTGGGCGATGTCGATGGATCCGACCCAGGCATCGTCCATGCGGTGGAACGCCTTGAGGTTGCCCCCGGAATCCACCACCGCGATGCACATCTGGGTGCCGAGTTCCACGGCCTTCGCGCGGGCGGCCGCGATGGCCTTCTCGGCCTGCTCGATCGTCACGTGCATGGGACACTCCCGTTCGCGTTGTTGGCGCGACTGCCTGTGACGGTTTGGCGCGTCTGACGCAAGATCAACCGTAAGGTCAGCCGGCGCGTTCCCGGGCGGCGCGGACGCGATCCAGGAGTTCGCTCGCCAGGGTCACGCAATCCGCGGCCCCGGGACAGGGACGCTTCCACACCATCCGCCCCTCGCGCAGGACGATCTCCTGGGCCGCCGCCATCGCGGGCAGCGGCCGGTCGGGCCGCAGATCGGCCGCCACGCCCTGCGGGCCGCCACGCAGCCGGGCGACGCCTAGGTCGCAGCAGTCCGCCCGCAGCCGGGCGAGGTCGAACAGGGCGCGGACCGGATCCGGTGCGGCCCCGAACCGGTCCTCCACCTCGCCGGCCAGCGCCTCGATCGCCTCCGCGTCGCGCAGGCGCAGCAGCCGCGTGTAGAGGCTGAGGCGGATCTCGGGCTCGGGCACGTAATCCGCCGGGATCCGGCTCGGCAGGCCGAGGTCGATCTCCGGACTCCAGTCCTCGGCGCGCTCGCCCTTGGCGGCGGTCAGCGCCAGCTGCAGCAGGTGCTGGTAGAGGCCGAGCCCCACGAGCTTGGCGTGGCCCGCCTGATCCTCGCCGACGAGGTCGCCGGCGCCGCGCAGGTCGAGGTCCCGGGCGCTCACCGCGAAACCGGCGCCGAGCCGGTCGAGGGCCTCTAGGGCGCGCAGGCGCTGGAGCGCCGCCGCCGGCGGGGGCGCGGCCGGATCGCTCAGCAGGTGGACGGTGCCGCGCCGCTGCCCGCGGCCGACGCGCCCGCGGAGCTGGTGGAGCTGCGCCAGCCCGAACCGGGCGGCGTCCCAGACCAGCATGGTGTTGGCCCGGGGCACGTCCAGCCCGCTCTCCACGATGGCGGTGGCGAGCAGCACGTCGCCGTCACCGTCGGCGAAGCGGACCATGACCTCGTCCATGGCCGAGGGCTTCAGGTCCCCGTGCGCCACGAGGATCGTGAGGCCCGGCACCAGGGTGCGCAGGCGCTCGGCCATGGGGGCGATCTCCTCGATCCGCGGGCAGACCACGAAGCTCTGGCCGCCCCGTCGGTGCTCGCGGACGAGCGCCTCCCGCACCGCCTCGGCGTCGAAAGGCGCCACCACGGTCCGGACCGGCTGGCGGAGCGCCGGGGGCGTGGCCAGCACGCTGAGGCTCTGGAGACCGACGAGGGCCGCCTGGAGGGTGCGGGGGATCGGCGTCGCGGTAAGTGTCAGGACGTGACCGCCAGCGGCGAGGCGGCGCAGATCGGCCTTCATCTTCGCGCCGAAGCGCTGCTCCTCGTCGATCACCGTCAGGCCGAGGTCGGCGAAGGAGACGCTGCTTCCGGCGAGGGCGTGGGTGCCGACCACCAGCCGGATCGACCCGTCGGCGAGACCCGCCCTGACGCGCCTGGCCTCGGCCGGCGCCACGAGGCGCGAGAGCTGCGCAACCTCCACGCCGAACCGGCCGAAGCGGCGGCGCAGGATCTCGGCGTGCTGGCGCGCCAGCACGGTGGTGGGGGCGATCAGCGCCGCCTGCTTGCCCGAGAAGATCGCGGCCGCCAATGCGCGCAGCGCCACCTCGGTCTTGCCAAACCCGACATCGCCGCAGACCAGACGGTCCATCGGCCGGCCGGAAGCGAGGTCGGCCATCAGGGCGTCGACGGCGGCGGCCTGGTCGGGCGTCGGCGCGAAGCCGAAGCCGGCGGCGAACCGCTCCATCTCCCGTGCCGGGGGTGCCAGGACCGGGGCTTCGGTCTCCCGGCGGGCGCGGGCGGCCTCCAGCATCAGGCGGGCGGTCCGCGCCATGGTGGCCTCCGCCTCCAGGCGGCGCCGGGGCCAGGTGCCGCCGTCGAGCTTGTCGAGGGTGACGGCGTCGGGCTCCGGCCCGTAGCGCCAGATCCGGTCCGCCTGGGTCACCGGCACCATCAGGATCGCGTCGCCGGCAAAGCGCAGGCGCAGGGCCTCGGAGGGCGCCTCACCCTGCGTCGCCACCGGCTCCAGCCCCTCGAACACGCACAGGCCGTGGTCCCGGTCCACGGCGACGTCACCGGGGCGCAGGTCGACCTCGCCCATCGGCAGGATCGCCTGGGCGCTCCCCGTCACGGCGGCCTCCGGGCCGAACAGGTCGGCGGCGGCGATCACGGTCGCGCCCTGCTCGGGAACCCGGAACCCGGCTGCCAGGGGGCCTCCAAGGCGAGGACGTCGCCCGGCGCCGCCGCGGCCACGTCGGCCCAGGCGTCGATCAAGCGGATCGGGCGCTCGGCGCTCTTGCCGGCCTGGCGCACGAGGCGCCGCAGCGGCCGGACCGTGCCGGCGAGCACGACCACGTCGCCGGCCTTCAGCCGCTCGCGCAGAACCTTGGCGAAGGCCGTGCCCGGCCTGCGATCCCCGGCGAAGACCGGCATGGCGCGGGGTTCCCCGGCCGCCGCGGTGGCGGCGATCCGGCCGTGCGCCGCCACGATGGCGTGCCAGGCCTCGGGGGTCAGGTAAAGGCCGGCGCCGGGTTGCGCGCGCTCGTCGCGGGCCTTGAGCCGTCCGCGGGCCTCGTCCATCTGCTCGAAGAAGGCGTCGATGCGGGCCTTCGTCCCGTCCTCGACCACGAGACGGGCCTCGGGCACGTAGTCCAGGAGGGTGACGAGGCGCGGATAGTAGCGGTCGAGGCGGTGCTCCTGGCCGGTGAACGGTGTGAAGCTCTGGCCGGAGCCGGGCTCCAGGACGATCTCGGTAGCCGGGTCGATGACGAGTTCGTCCGTCTCCGCCACGGAGCGCTGCGAGATCGGGTCGTAGGAACGGATCGCCGTGACGCGGCCCTCCGCGTGCGCGATCCGGCAGGGCCGCGGCGCCGCGGCGGGGAAGACCTCGACGGTCCGGCCGCGGACGGCGATCTCGCCGGGCTCGTCGACCCGCTCGTCGAGGATGTAGCCGAGGCGCTTCAGGTCGGCGGTCGCGGCGGCGACGTCGAGGGTCGCCCACCCGCAGGGTCACCCGAGCCGAGGCCCAGGTCTCCGGCGGGGGCACGCGCTGGACGAGTGCCGGAGCGGTCGTCAGCACGAAGTCCGGCAGGGCGGACCGGTCGGTCAGCCAGCGCAGCACGGCGGCCCGGGCGCCCATCGTCGCCCGCGACGGCGAGGCGTGATCGAAGGGCAGGCAATCCCATTCCGGGTAGACAGCGACCTGCGCATCGGGATCCAGCGCCCGGAGGGCGGCGGACAGCTCCTCCAGGCGGCGCGTATCCCGGGCGACGTGCACCACGGGTCCGGGCTCCTCGGCATAGGCCAGGAGCGCCACCGCCAGGGCACCGGTGGGCATCAGCGGCGCGTCGTCCAGTTTCTGCTGGGCGCCCGCCTTCGTCCTGCGCTTGGCCATGCCTGATCCGAACCCGTCCCCTTTGAGCCGGCAACGCCGCATCCGGCCCGCGGGCTCCCGGCCGCGGCGATCCGATCCACAGGCCGCCGCGACGCCGGTGCGGCGGGGCCTGCCATCGCGTTGCGCCCTCACGACGACACCGCGGCCGGCATCCGAACGGGATCGGAGTCGCCTACAGGACGCCGATGATGATCGGGACAGATCCCGCCGCATCCGGGGTCGGCGTGAATGTCTAGTAACTGACAATCACAGAAATATTCGGCCGATCATGTCTTCCGAAGCGTGATCCGGCGATTGAGACGAGCGGTATCCGACCTGATTGCATCAGTCCGGCGGCCCCAGATCCTTGTGACAGCGCACATTCTTTCGAGGAACCGGCACACGCGGCGTCAGAATGCGCTCTAGGGGGAAGCGGAAGCTTAGGCTATGACGATCCCGTGTCGCGGACCGTAACAATACCCCGCCTGTCGGGTTTCGAGCCCCAGCATCCGCAGCGGCTTGCCGCGTTGCGCGCCTACGCGATCCTCGACACGCCCCCGGAGCGCGCTTTCGACGAGATCGCCGAGATGGCCGCCCAGGCCTGCGGCACGCCGATGGCGCACATCAATTTCGTCGATGCCGACCGGCAGTGGATCAAGGCCGCTTTCGGCCATCCGACGCGATCGATGCCCCTCGCGTTCGGGTTCTGCACCGAGGCCATGCGCGCCGACGGCGTCCTCGTGCTGCCCGATCTGGCGACGGTGCCGGAGCACGCCGCCAACGCCCTGGTGACGGGCGAGCCGCACCTGCGCTTCTATGCGGGCGTGCCCCTGGTGACGCCGGACGGCTGGGCCATCGGGACGCTCTGCGTCCTCGACCGCGTGCCGCGCACGCTCACCGACCAGCAGCTCTTCGTCCTGAAGGCCCTCGCCCGGGCGGTGATGACGCAGCTGGATTCCCGCAACGCCGAGGCCGCCCTGCGCCTGAACGAGGAGCGCTACCGCTCCCTGTTCGCGTTCATCGATGCCGGCTTCTGCCTCATCGAGATGAAGTTCGCGGACGGCGACCGGCCGGTAGATTACCGCTTCCTGGAGGTCAATCCCGCCTTCGAGCGGCAGACCGGCCTGACCGACGCGGTCGGCCGGTGGATGCGGGACCTCGCGCCCGGCCACGAGCAGCGCTGGTTCGATCTGTTCGGCCAGGTCGCCCTCACCGGGGAGCCGGTCCGGTTCGAGCAGGCGGCTGAGGCCCTCGGCCGCTGGTACGATGTCCACGCCTACCGGGTCGACGGGCCGGGACGGAACCACGTCGCGATCCTGTTCAACGACATCACCGAACGCCGCCGCAGCGAGATCGCGCTCCAGGCCCGGGAGGGGAGCTTCGGCTGGTCGCGGACGCGATGCCGGTCCTGATCGCCTTCATCGACCGCACCCTCACCTACCGGTTCGCCAATGCCGCCTATGAGGCCTGGACCGGCCGGATGCCCGACGCCGTCGTCGGTCAGGACCGTCCCGGACCTGATCGGCCCGGAGGCGTTTGCGGAACGACGGCCCGCGATCGAGCGGGCGCTCGCCGGCCAGGAGATCCGCCAGGAATGGGCCTGGACGTTTCCGCACCGCGAGACCCGGATCGCCGACACCCGCTACCTCCCGCGCCGGGGAGAGGACGGGCAGGTCGACGGGTTCTACGTCTTCGCCCATGACATCTCCGAGCGGAAGCGGATCGAGGCGCTGCTCCAGTCCCGGACAGAGCGTCTGGAGGCCCAGGTCGCCGCCCAGACCCGCGACCGTGACCGGGTCTGGACGCTGTCGCCGGTTCTGAAGCTCGTCGCGGACCGGGACGGGCTGGTCCAGTCGGTGAACCCGTCCTGGGGCCGGGCGCTCGGGTGGTCCGAGACCGAGACCCTGGGCCGGTCCGCCCTGGACTTCGTGGCGGCCGCGGAGCGCGAAGCCGCCCGCACGGCCCTGCGGCCGCTCTGCGCGGAGAACCGGGTCGAGGATGTCGAACTGTCCTGCCTGACCCGCGCCGGCGACCGGCGCCGGGTGCTCTGGACCGTCGTGCCGGAGGACGGCCTGTTCTACGGCTTCGGGCGCGACATCACCGAGCAGCGCCAGGCCGAGGAGGCCCTGCGCCAGTCGCAGAAGCTCGAAGCCATCGGCCAGCTCACCGGCGGGGTGGCGCACGACTTCAACAACCTGCTCACCATCATCCGGTCCTCCGTGGAGTTCCTGCGCCGGCCGGACCTCGCCGAGGTGCGCCGCCGCCGCTACCTCGACGCGGTCTCCGACACCGTCGACCGCGCGGCCAAGCTCACCGGCCAGCTCCTCGCCTTCGCCCGGCGGCAGGCGCTAAAGCCCCAGGTCTTCGACATCGGCGCGCGCCTGCGCAGCATCGCCGACATGCTCGACTCGGTCACCGGCGCCCGCATCCGCGTCGTCATCGACCTGCCCGAGGCGCCCCGCTACGTGCGCGCGGACGAGAGCCAGTTCGAGACCGCGCTGATCAACATGGCGGTTAACGCCCGGGACGCCATGGACGGGAAGGCAGCCTGACCCTGCGCCTCGCCGGCGACGGCCCGATGCCGTCGATCCGCGGGCATGCCGGCGCACCGGGGCCGTTCGTGGCCGTGCGGGTCACCGATACCGGCGGCGGCATCCCGGACGCGGATCTGGGCCGGATCTTCGAACCGTTCTTCACCACCAAGGAGATCGGCAAGGGCACCGGCCTCGGCCTCAGCCAGGTCATCGGCTTCGCCAAGCAGTCCGGCGGCGACATCGACGTCGCGAGCACGGTGGGCCAGGGCACGACCTTCTCGCTCTACCTGCCGCAGGTCGCGGCGCCCGCTCAGACGGCCGGGGCCGACCGGGATCGCCGCCGGGCGGCAGAGCCGCGGCGGGGCCTGTGCATCCTCGTCGTGGAGGACAACCTCGGGGTCGGGCGGTTCTGCACCCAGATCCTGGAGGACCTCGGCCATGCGCCAGTCTGGGCGAAGTCCGCCGAGGAGGCGCTGGCCGAACTCGACCGGACGCCAGACCGCTTCGACGTGGTCTTCTCGGACGTGGTCATGCCGGGGATGGGGGCGTCGCCCTCGCCCGGCAGCTTCAGGGCGACCGTCCCGACCTGCCGGTGGTGCTGACCTCCGGCTACAGCCACGTGCTGGCCACCGACGACGCCCACGGCTTCGCCCTCGTGCGCAAGCCTTACTCGGCCGAGCAGCTCGCCCAGGTTCTCTACGAGACGGCGAAACGCGGCGGCCAGCCGGCCACCGAGGCTGGCGACGCGTAACGTTACTTTAAGTTAACAGTCTTCGCGCGAAAGTGTCCGCACTCTGATCGGAAATATTTTGTCTTGACGACCCGGATGTAGTATATCCCTTCGATCATCGAGGCTTGAGATCACCATGCCGCTGACCGGACGCTTCTGGTTCCGCCGGACCTGGACCGGCAAGCTGATTCTGCTCGTCGAGGAGGAGCGCGGGCGCTGGTTCCGCCGCCGCCTCGGCTCCAAGGTGCGCTGGCGCGACGCCCGGCTCCTCGACCTCGCCGAGGCGCCCCTTCGGGGGCTCATGACGCTGGAGCGGACCTACCGCGCCGAGTTCGGGCCCGCCGAGGCGCGCCGCCCCGCCGGCCTGGCCCCCCTGCCGGGCGGATTGGCGCTGGGCCGCGGCGCATCGGCTCCAGGAACAAGGCCACCCCTGTCGGGTTGACGGAGCGCAATCCAGCGATGCGGTCGCCGCCATGCGGCCCCTCGTGGGGTTTCCTCCCTAGACTTTCGGACCGTTCCCCTGGGGGCGGTCCTTTTTGTTTCGGCCCCGCGGATGTCGGCGCGAACCGCGGCGGACACGTCTGACGCCCGTCTTCGATCCTCGTCCGTGCCGCCGCGGTGCGCTCGGTCCGAGCCGGCTTCGAGGGCCAGCAGCGCGAAGGTCGCGAGCCAGTGCTCGCCCATGTAGTCGCCGGTGACGTGCGGGAGGCCCGCCGCGAGGTGGTCCTCCGCGGCCGCGTGGAGCGGCGGCCGGCGGGGATCCTCCGGAGCGAGGGCCGCGGCGAGGCTGCGCAAGCACCACGCGCGGCTGAGGTTCAGCCCGTCGAGATGGGCGATCTTGCCGTCCGAGCGGTCGGTCACGGTGGCCGGGCGGAACAGGGTCTCGGGCCGGCCGACAGCGAGATCGGGCAGGAACCGGTCGAACCAGGGTGCGAACCGCCCGGGCGGCAGCAGCCGACGCATGCATTCGGCCTCGATCAGCGCCGAGGAGAGGAAATCGTCGCCGCCGGGCTCGCCCCAGGCCGGGCAAGCCGCGTCCGCCCCGTACCAGCGCCCGGCGGTGTCGTGCAGCAGGGCGGCCAGCCCGGCATCCCGCGCGCCCTCCGCGTAGTCGGCCGCCAGGCGGAGGGCGAAGGCGGTGTTGAAATGCGTTCCGACCCGCACCGGATAGGGGGCCACGGGCAGGAACTCCAGAAAGCGCCGGGCGATGAGTCCGGCCAGGGGCGCCAGGGCCTCGGACCAGCGGCGCTCGGGCAGCGCGGAGAGTTCGTCGGCGAGCTTCAGGAGCCAGCCCCAGCCGTAGGGCCGCTCGAAACCCCGGGCAGTCGGGGCGGCGAGGTAGGCGCATTCCCCGCCACCGTCGCGGGGTCAGCTGCGCATCGAACCGGGCGCGGATCGCCGGGGCCTGGGGACCGTCCGGGAACCGCCGCAGCACGCGTGCCAGCAGGCCACGTTCCGTGGACGCAGGAATGCCAGTCGTAGCTGCCGTAGAAGGCCGGGTGCAGCGCCGCGGGGGTGCGCGCATCCTCCGGACCGGCCAGAACGTGGCCCGGCTTGTTCGGGTACTCGCGGGCGACGTGGCCCAGCGCGACCGCGGCGAAGCGCGC
Source organism: Methylobacterium phyllosphaerae (assembly GCA_050632685.1). GTDB lineage: Bacteria > Pseudomonadota > Alphaproteobacteria > Rhizobiales > Beijerinckiaceae > Methylobacterium > Methylobacterium phyllosphaerae_A. Next base: position 680,779 of record JBOEFT010000001.1, on the reverse strand, counting down.
GGCGATGTCGGGGGTGAGCGCACGGGTCGTCGCGGTGGTCATCGCGGGGCTCCGGCTCCGGGGCGGCTGGCATAGCGGCTTTCCGGCGCGCGGTCAGGCCCCGGAGAGGCTTTGCCGGCGCAGCCCCGGATCGGCTATCGCGGGACGGCGAAGCCGGACTGCCGCGCCGGCCCCATCGGAAGCTCCCATGCGCCGCGTGCCGCTCGCAGCCCTCCTCGTCGCGCTCCCGCTCACCGCCGCGCGGCCGGCCACCGCCGCGCCCGATCCGAGCCGCGACGTCCTGTGGGCCGCCCTGAAGACCTGCGTGCTCGCCAAGCGTCTCGCCAACCGGACCTTCCCGTGCCTCGCGGTCGATCTCGGGGACGGGGCGCGTCCGGGCTCGGCGGTCCTGCGCGCGCCCGGCGAGCCGACCCACACCGTCGTCATGCCCACCGACACCGTCGCGGGCCTGGAGGCCCCGGTCCTGCGGGGCGCGCGCGGGATCGCCTATTGGCGCGCCGCCCTGGCAGCGCGGCCGTTCGTGTCGGACGTTCTGCGGGAACGGCTCACCCCCGCGGAGGTCGGGCTGGCGGTCAACTCGGCCCGGGGCCGCAGCCAGGACCAGCTCCACATCCATCTCGACTGCCTGAAGCCGAGCGTGCTCAAGGCGATCCGGGCGCATGGGCACCAGATCCACCGGACCTGGACCCGCTTCCCGGTGCCGCTCGCCGGCGACCGCTACTACGCCCTGCGCGTGCCGGAGGCGGACGCCGGGCAGTTCAATCCGTTCGCGGCCCTGCACACCCTGCCGGGCGCCCGGCCGGACCTGCACCGGACGAGCTTCGCCGCGCTCGCGACGCCCACGGGCGATCCCGAGCCGGGCTACATCCTTCTGGCCTACCGGGCGCCCAGCGCCAGCGCCGAGGACGTGATGGACCACACATGCGCCGTCGCGGCCGCCCGGGGCGGCGCCTGAGCGACCGCGGTTCCTGTCACCGAGCCAACCCCTCCGTGCGGCCGACGCCGGCCAGGGTGGATGCGCCGCTGTCCGGCAGGCCGAGGATGTAGAGCCGCGGGCCGAGCGCGTGGAGGGTCACGGCGTCGTCCCGCCCGCCGTCACCCCGATCGCGGCGGCGGCAGCGCGTCGAGCAGCTGGCGCAGGAATGCCCGCACCGCCTTCGGCAGCCGCCGGTCGCGCATCGCCTGGATCTTCACGCCCCGGGCGAGGCTCGTCCGGGACTGGATCGGCAGGCTGACCAGCTCGTTGAGCCGCAGGGGCGTCTGCACCGACAGCGCCGACATCAGGGCGATGCCGCGGGAGCGCCGCACGAAGGGCAGCAGCGCCGAGAGATTGTTGGAGGTCAGTATCGGCTCCACCGCGATGCCCTCGTGCGCGCAGGCGGCGTCGAAGACCTGCCGCAGGGTCGTGTCCCGGGTCGGCAGGGCGACGGGATAGTCCAGCAGGTCGACGAGGCGCAGGGCCGGCGCCCGCGCGAGGGGATGATCGGGCGCGGCCAGCGCCAGCATGTCGACCTGCCCGTCGTAGAGCACCTCGACCTGAGCGGTGGGTGTCAGCGCGAAGGTGATCCCGAGATCGGCATCCCCACCGCCACCGTCTGGGTGACCTGGGCCGGGGCTGGACCGTGACCTCGAAGCGGATGCCGGGATGGGCCGCGTGGAAGGCCGCGATCGCGTTCGGCACGATGTCGAGGGAGAAGCCCTCGGAGCAGGCGATGCGGATCAGCCCGCGGGCGAGCCCTTCCAGCTCCCGGATCTCGGTGACCACCTGCTCGGAGCGGATCAGCACCTGATGGGCGTGCTGCGCCAGCAGCTCCCCGGCCGGGCTCGGCACCATGCCACGCGGGCGCCGCTCGAACAGGACGCAGTCGAGCTCGGCTTCAAGGTTGGCGATCTGCCGGCTGATCGCCGAGGCCGCTACGTTGAGCTGGGACGAGGCGGCCGCGATCGAACCGGTGCGGGCCACGGCCAGGAAGTAGCGCAGGCCCGTACTCTGCATTATCGTGCTCGATACGCTGTATGGTGCCATGCACATTGCCGATACGGCAACGCAGCACTCGCTAAATTCTACTTGTTGCGATCCCAGATGCACAACACCATGGCAGGGTGAAAAACGCGGCAGCCGCGGAACCTTCCGCCGGGCCTGTCCGCTGCGCCGTCGGAGCCTGCATGCCGCTACGGACTCTCACCCGAGCCGCCACCCTGGCCGCCTCGTTCGCGACCCTGATCGCCGCCCACCCGGCGCTCGCCGGCAAGGCGGACGACACCCTGGTCTACGCGTCGGACAGCGAGCCGGAGAACGTCAGCCCCTATCACAACAGCGCCCGCGAGGGCGTGATCTTGGCCCGGAACTGCTGGGACACGCTGCTGTACCGGGATCCCAAAGACGGCACCTACAAGCCATTTCTGGCGACCGCGTGGACCTGGAAGGACGACACGACCCTCGACCTGACGATCCGCGAGGGCGTGGTCTTCCACAACGGCGATCCGCTCGGACCGGAGGACGTCGCCTTCACGTTCAACTACGTGCTGACGCCCGAGGCGCGCACGGTCACCCGCCAGAACGTCGACTGGATGAAGTCGGTGGAGGTGACCGGCCCGCACACGGTCCGCATCCACCTGAAGGCCCCCTTCCCGGCGGCGCTGGAATACCTCGCCGGCCCGACCCCGATCTTTCCGGCCACCTACTTCAAGAAGGTCGGCCTCGACGGCTTCGCCAAGGCGCCGGTCGGTAGCGGCCCCTACAAGATCACCAAGGTCGACAGCGGCCGCGGCGTCTCCATGGAGCGGTTCGACAAGTACTGGGCCGAGAGCCCCCTCGGGAAACCGAAGATCGGCAAGCTGCAGTTCCGCGTCATCCCGGACGGCGAGAGCCGGATGGCCGAGCTGATGACCGGCGGCGTCGACTGGATCTGGCGTGTGCCGAGCGACCAGGCCGAGCAGCTGCGCGCCGCCCCCAACATCACGGTGCTCAACTCCGAGACGATGCGGGTCGGGTTCCTGCAGTTCGACACGCTGGGCCGGGCGAAGGAGAACTCGCCCCTCAAGGACGTGCGCGTCCGGCAGGCGATCTCCTACGCCATCGACCGCAAGGCGATGGTCGACAACCTCGTGCGCGGCGCCTCGCGGGTGATGAACGCCCTGTGCTTCGTCGACCAGTTCGGCTGCACCGACCAGGGCGTGCCGCGCTACGCCTACGACCCCGCCAAGGCCAAGGCGCTGCTCAAGGAAGCCGGCTACCCGAACGGCTTCGAGATCGACCTCGGCGCTTATCGCGAGCGCGACTACGCCGAGGCGGTGATCGGCTATCTCGGCGCCGTCGGCATCAAGGCGCGGCTCAACTACCTGCGCTACGCGGCGTTCCGGGATTCGCTGCGGGCCGGCAAGACCTCGATCGGCTACCAGACCTGGGGGTCGTTCTCGGTGCTCGACGTCTCGGCCTTCGACGGGGTGTACTTCCGCGGCGGCGAGGAGGACCTGACCAAGGATCCGCAGGTGATCGCCGACCTCCAGAAGGGCGACGGCTCCACCGATCCGGAGACCCGCAAGGCCGCCTATGCCAAGGCGCTCCAGCGGATCGCCGCGGAGGCCTACGCCCTGCCGATGTTCTCCTACTCGACCAACTACGCCTTCACGTCGGACCTGAACTTCACCGCCCAGCCCGACGAGGTGGCGCGGTTCTACGCGGCGTCGTGGAAGTGATGATGGTGGCCGCCGCGCGCCGGCCCGAAGGAGCCTGAGCCCCATGATGGCCTTCACCCTCCGGCGCGTGCTGGTCGCCCTGGCGGTGGCCTTCACGGTCTCGGTGGCGAGCTTCCTGCTCCTCCACCTCTCGGGCGATCTCGCCACGGCGATCGCCGGCCCGGAGGCCACCGGGCCGCAGATCGCGCAGATCCGCCAGGATTACGGCCTGGACCAGCCGCTGCTGACGCAGTTCCTGACCTGGGGCTGGCGGGCTTTGCATCTCGACTTCGGCAACTCTTTCTATTTCCGGGAGAGCGTGATCGACCTGCTCGCCGCCCGCCTGCCGATCACCCTCTATCTCGGGTTCATCGCCCTCGCCGTGGCCCTGTTCGTGGCGATCCCGCTGGGCGTCGTCGCCGCCGTGAAGCGGGACACCTGGATCGACCGGACGGCACTGGCCGTTTCGGTGCTCGGCCAGGCGATGCCGAGCTTCTGGTTCGGCCTGACGCTGATCCTGATCTTCTCCGTCAACCTCCGCTGGCTGCCGGTTTCTGGCAACGCCACGTGGAAGAACTTCGTCCTGCCGGCAATCGCGCTCGGCTATTACGCGATGCCCGCCGTGATGCGGCTGACCCGCAACGGCATGCTGGAGGTGCTGGCTTCCGACTACGTCCGCACCGCCCGCGCTAAGGGTCTGCCCCCCAGAAAGGTGCTGGTGCGCCACGCGCTGCGCAACGCCGTCATCCCGGTGATCGCCCTGGCGGCGGTGCAGTTCGGCTTCATGCTCGGCGGCTCGATCGTCATCGAGGCGGTGTTCTCGCTCCAGGGTCTCGGGCAGCTCGCCTGGGAGTCGATCGCCCGCAACGACTTCCCCGTCGTCCAGGCGATCGTGCTGGTGCTGGCCATGATCTACATCGGCCTGACCCTGGCCGCCGACCTGCTGAACGCCTTCCTCGATCCGCGTCTGCGCCAGGCATGAGCGCGCACCGTCAGGCGTCCGCCGTGTGGAGAAGCCGCCCATGAGCCTGCCCCCCGATTCGGCAGCCTTGGCCGCCCCGTCCCTGCCGCCGGAGGCCGGGGTCCCGGTCGCCGCGGCGATCCCCTCCCCCTCGGCCTGGTCCTACGGCGGGGCCTGCGCCACACGGGCTTCCTGATCGGCGCCGGGATCCTCGGGGTGATCGTGCTGGCGGCGCTCGCCGCGCCGCTCATCGCGCCGCACGACCCCTACGCGCAGGACGTGTCCCGCCGCCTGATCCCGCCGATCTGGCAGGCCAAGGGCACGTGGGACCACGTCCTCGGCACCGACAAGCTCGGGCGCGACTATCTGAGCCGCCTGCTCTACGGCGGCCAGATCTCCCTCCTCATCGGGATCTCGGCGGCGCTGATCTCCGGGCTGATCGGCACGACGCTGGGCCTGTGTGCCGGCTATTTCGGCGGCTGGGTCGATTCGGTGGTGAGCTACGTCGTCACCACGCGGCTTGCCATGCCGGTGGTGCTGGTGGCGCTGGCCATGGCGGCGCTGGTCGGCGGGTCACTCAAGGTGGTGGTGCTGGTGCTGGGCTTCCTGCTCTGGGACCGCTTCGCCGTGGTGACCCGGGCCGCGACCCAGCAGATCCGGAACCAGGATTTCGTCTCGGCCGCCCGCGCGGCGGAGCTCACGGACCTGCGGATCATCCGCCAGGAGATCCTGCCGAACATCCTGAACGCCCTGATCGTCGTGGCGACCCTGGAGATGGCCCACGCGATCCTGCTGGAGGCCGCCCTGTCGTTCCTGGGGCTCGGCGTGCAGCCACCCCTGCCCTCCTGGGGCCTGATGATCGCCGAGGGCAAGCAGTACATGTTCTTCCAGCCCTGGGTGATCACCATTCCGGGCGTGGCGCTCCTCCTGCTCGTGCTGGCGATCAACCTCCTGGGCGACGGCCTGCGCGACATCACGGCGCCCGAGGCGCGCAACTGACGGCTCCGCCAGGCCGGGGCACAGCCGGTACGTTACCAAAATGTTTCACGGGAAACACACCATGACGCGAGAGGACGCCATCGCACGCGCCACGGAGGCCTTCGACTCGGGCGGGTTCCTGGCGCTCCTGCGGGAGGCGGTGGCGATGCCCACCGAGAGCCAGGCCCCCGGCCAGGAGGCGGCGCTCCGCGCCTACCTCGACGCCTTCATCGCGCCGCTGGTGACCCGGCTCGGCTTCGAGACCCCCGGGTCTTCCCAAACCCGGACGGGGTGCACGGCCCGTTCCTGATCGCGGAGCGCCACGAGGGGCCGGACCTGCCGACCGTGCTGATCTACGGCCACGGCGACACGGTGCGCGGGTACCCGGAGCAGTGGCGCGAGGGCCTCGGCCCTTGGGAGATCGTGGTCGAGGGCGACCGCTGGTACGGGCGCGGCACGGCCGACAACAAGGGTCAGCACGTCCTCAACCTCGCCGCCCTGGAGCAGGTGATCGCCGCCCGCGACGGCCGCCTGGGCTTCAACGTGAAGCTCCTGATCGAGATGGGCGAGGAATCCGGCTCTCCCGGCCTGCGGCCGTTCTGCCGGGCACAGGCCGAGGACCTGCGTGCGGACGTGCTGATCGCCTCGGACGGGCCACGCCTCAACGGCGCGCGTCCGACCCTCTTCCTGGGCTCCCGCGGCGCCTATAATTTCGAACTCAGCCTCAACCTGCGGGAGGGCGCGCACCATTCCGGCAATTGGGGCGGCCTGTTGCGCAACCCCGGCACGGTGCTGGCCTCGGCCATCGCGTCGATGGTGGATGCCCGCGGCGCCATCCGGGTCGAGGCCCTGCGGCCGCCGCCGATCCCCGAGGGCGTGCGCGCGGCCCTCGCCGATATTCGCGTCGGCGAGGATCCGACCGCGCCGGCGATCGATGCCGACTGGGGCGAGCCGGGCCTGACACCTGCCGAGCGGGTCTTCGCCTGGAACACCCTCGAGGTGCTGGCCTTCAAGACCGGCGATCCGGACGGCCCGCTCAACGCGGTCCCGCCCCACGCCAAGGCGACCCTGCAGCTGCGCTTCGTGGTCGGTACCGACTGGCAGAATCTCATCGCGAACGTCCGCGCCCATCTCGACGCGCACGGCTTCCCGATGATCGAGGTCAGGCCCGCCCGCGCCGCGGAGGTCTTCCAGGCGACACGGCTGCCGGTCGAGGATCCCTGGGTCGAATGGGCGCTCGCGTCGATCGCGGCGAGTTCCGGAAAAAAGCCGGCGCTGCTGCCCAATCTCGGCGGCTCGCTGCCGAACGACGCCTTTTCGGAGATCCTCGGCCTGCCGACCCTCTGGGTGCCGCATTCCTACCCGGCCTGCCGCCAGCACGGGCCGGACGAGCACCTGCTCGCGTCGGGGACCCGGGAGGGCATGGCGATCATGGCGGGACTGTTCTGGGATCTCGGCGCCGACGGCCCGGACATCCTGCGCCGCCGGCAAGCGAGGGCCTGAACCATGGGTGAGCCGGTCGTCTGCATCCGCGATCTGACGATCGCGCTCCCCAAGGGCGCCGACCGTCCCCACGCGGTCGAGGGCCTGAACCTCGATCTGCAGGCCGGCAAGATCCTCTGCGTCGTCGGAGAATCGGGCTCGGGCAAGTCGATGAGCGCCTACGCGCTCACCGGCCTCCTGCCCCGGGCGCTAAAACCCACCGCTGGCACGATCCTGTTCGAGGGCCGGGACCTCCTGACCCTCGACGAGCCCGCGTGGCGCGCCCTGCGCGGCCGGCGCATCGCCATGGTGTTCCAGGAGCCGATGACGGCGCTGAACCCGGTGATGCGGATCGGCGACCAGATCGCCGAGATGTTCGAGGCCCACGACCTGCTCACCCGGGCCGAGCGCCGGGCGCGGGCGGTGGCGCTGGCCGCGGAGGTCGGCCTGCCGAACCCGGAGGAGGCGGTGCGGGCCTATCCGCACCAGCTCTCCGGTGGCCAGCGGCAGCGGGCGATGATCGCCATGGCGCTGGCCCTGGAGCCCTCCGTCCTCGTCGCCGACGAGCCGACCACGGCGCTGGACGTCACCACCCAGGCCCAGATCCTCCGGCTGATCCGCGACCTGCAGCGGAAGCGCGGCATGACCGTGCTGTTCATCACCCACGATTTCGGCGTGGTGGCGGAGATCGCCGACCACGTGGCGGTGCTCCAGCGCGGGAGGCTGGTGGAATCCGGCACCGCCGAGTCCGTGCTGCGGGATCCGCAGGCGCCCTACACCAAGGCACTCCTCGCCGCCGTCCCGAGCCTGACGCCGCCGGGGCGCGCGCCCGTGAAGGCGGCCCCGGTCGCGCTCTCGGTGAGCCGGCTGTCCAAGACCTATTCCGGACGCTCTGGCCTGTTCGGCAAGCCGCGGGTCGTCGCGGCGGTCAAGGATGTCTCGTTCGATGTCTGCCGCGGCGAGACCCTGGGGCTCGTGGGCGAATCCGGCTCGGGCAAGTCGACGACGGCGCGGCTCGCGATCCGGCTGATCGAGCCCGACGGCGGCACGGTCCAGCTCGGCGCCCTCGACTACACGGCGCTGAAAGGCGCGGCGCTGCGCGACGGGCGCAGCCGCATCCAGATGATCTTCCAGGATCCGTTCGCGTCGCTGAACCCGCGCCGCACCGTGGAGCAGATCATCACGGCGGGACCGATCGCCCACGGGGTCCCGGCCGCGGAGGCGCGGACGCGGGCACGGGATCTGCTCGACCTCGTCGGGCTCGATCCGAAGGCCGCCGCCCGCTACCCGAACGCCTTCTCGGGGGGCCAACGCCAGCGCATCGGCATTGCCCGGGCGCTCGCCATGGAGCCGGACGTGCTGGTGGCCGACGAGGCGGTCTCGGCCCTGGACGTGTCGGTCCAGCGGCAGGTCCTGGACCTCTTGGAGGATCTGAAGCAACGCTTGTCCCTGGCGATGCTGTTCATCACCCACGACCTGCGGGTGGCCGCCGCGATCTGCGACCGGATCGCCGTGATGCACCGGGGCGCCGTCGTGGAGATGCGGGGCACGGCCGATCTGTTCGCCGCACCCGAGCATGCCTACACGCGCAGCCTCCTCGCGGCGGTGCCGGGGGCACACGGAGCCTGAACAGGCCCGGCCGGATCGGAGCCGATCTGGGACGCACAGACAAGTTTTTTGGACGGGACCGCCCTGTCCGGATCCTGCAAATTCAGTAGGATACGGCCGTTGTCGAGGGTGGAGCACACTCGGCGGATCCACGGCTGCCCCCGCTATCCGTCCCTGCTCGCACCTCGAATGCGGACGGGGTTATTTGAGCGTGTCGACCTCAGACAAGACCGACGACATCCGGCCGAGCCGCAAGCGTAGCGGATCGGCGCTGCCGCCGGTGCTTCGCCGTGGGCGCGCGCATCGGATCGTGCGCTGGATCGGCGCCGCAAACCGCAAGGCCAACAAGCGCACGGAGGACAGCGTGTCCGCGACACCGGAGGCCCCGAAGGCCCACATCATCAAGCTGAGCTGGGCCGATACGTTCGGCCGTCCGGGCCGTGTCGACGCCGGTCGATCCGGTGCGATCCCCGCGGCTGTGCTGCCGTTCGAGAGCCGCAAGACCCGGAGCGCACCGCAACCGACCCCGCGCCGCGCCGCGGATCAGCCGCCGGTCCCGGTCCTGCGCTGATCGACGCGACCGCCGGGCACGCCGAGGCCGATCGCCTTGGCGAGCGCCGAACGCTGCGCGGCGTAGCCGGGTGCGGTCATCGGGTAATCGTCCGGCAGGCCGTAACGTTCGCGATAGCGCTCCGGCGTCAGGCTGTGGGCGGTGAGATGGCGCTTCAGGGTCTTGTAGGTCCGGCCATCGATGAAGCTGACGATGCCGTCCTCTTGGACCGACCTGCGGATCTGTGCCGATGTCGGCCGCTCCACGGCGGGCTCGGCGACGGCGACCGGCTGTCCGTCCAGGGCCATCAGGGCTCCGTGCACGCTCGCCATGAGCTCAGGCAGCGCCGCCGGCGGAACGGAATTGTTGGAGACATAGGCGGCGACGATCTCGCCGGCCAGCGCGACCAACTTGAGGCTGTTTTCAGGATTCTTTTCGGGCACTGCGCGAGTCCACACGAAGATTTCGACCACGTTGCCTGCGGTTCCAAAGCAAAAACCGTGGATGTGTCAAGACGGCGTTGGCAGCCGATGGATCGCTGAAAGCGCTTTTCGGTGACAATGGGCGGAATGCAGGCTTCGATATGATGCCGTCACCTGCACGACGGTGCCGGTCCCACACGGGTTACCGTGGCTCGGCGGATCCCCGGCGGGAAATACCGCTCCCTCCGTCGGATCGCAGGTGGCAGGACCTAGGGTGGTGCGGCCTCAGCCGATTCCGAGGGTGCGGATCAGCGTGAGGCTGAGGACGATGAGGACGGCCAGGGAGGCGGTGACCGCGAGGGTGACCCGGCCGCCGACCCGGGCGAGGACCCGCACGTCGACCCCGAGGCCGAGGGCGGCCATGGACAGGACCGTGAGCACGCCGGCGAGCTGCGTGAGGGGCTTCACGGCGGCGTCCGGGACGAGGCCCAGCGAGCGCAGGGTCGCCAGGGCCAGGAAGCCGAGAATGAACCACGGCACCAGCTTGGTGAGGCCGGGGCGGGCCGGCGCGGCCGGGGCGTCCGCGGCCTGCGGCAGGCGGGGTGCGATCAGCGAGAACACCACCACCACGGGGCCGAGCATCAGGACGCGCACGAGCTTCACCAGGGTCCCCACCTGGGTCGACAGCAGGCTCACCGGCACGGTGGCGGCCAGCACCTGCGGCACCGCGTAGACGGTCAGCCCGGCCAGGACCCCGTACTGGTTGTCGGTCATGCCGGCCAGAGGCACGAACAGCGGCAGGCCGAGCACCATCAGCACGCCCAGCACCGCCGTGAAGGCGATGGCGGCGGCGATGTCCTTCGGTTCCGCTCCGATCACCGGCCCCACCGCGGCGATGGCCGAGTTGCCGCAGATGGCGTTGCCGCAGGCCACCAGGATCGCCATCCGGGCCGGCAGGCCCAGCGCCCGGCAGATCGCCACGCTGGCGGCGATGCCGAGGACCACGGTGCCGACGATGCCGGCCAACAGGGCCGGGCCGGAGGCGAGGATCGCCCCGAGGCTCAGGGAGGCGCCGAGCAGCACGACGGCGACCTCGAGCAACTGCTTGGCCGAGAAGGCGATGCCGGTGCGGAACCGGGCCTGGGGCGTCCAGGCGGTGCGCACCGCGATGCCGATCAGGATCGCCAGGACCAGGGCCTCGACGTAGGGATGGCCCGCGACGCGCTCCTCCAGGGCCTGCGCGGCCATCGCCACCGCGGTGATCGCCGCGCACAGGGCGAGGCCGGGCAGGATCGAGGCGGCCGTGTCCGACCGGCCGCCATGCCGGGCGAGAGCCGGGGCCGTCTTGGGAGGGGCGTCAGGACTCAAGGGATCGGGCTCCGAGGTCGCCTGCGGAGCGTATAGGAAGAAAACGTTCGCCGCATCCGCGCAAGAGAGAACATCGTTCTCTACTCGAAGGGCATCCGAGAATATACGTCTCCAGACCCGTCGGGCCGCGCTGGACCTGGAGCGTCTAATCGCGGGCCGGCAGACGGGCCTGTCCTCAGGCCTGCATGCCCCAGCGCTGGACGGTGCGGCGCTCGATGGTCTGGAAGATCAGGTTCTCGACGACGAGGCCGATCAGGATCACGGTCAGCAGCCCGGCGAACACGTTCGGGATGTCGAGCATGTTCTTGTTCTCGAAGATGAACCAGCCCAGCCCGCCCGCCCCGGACGACACCCCGAAGACCAGCTCGGCGGCGATCAGCGTGCGCCACGCGAAGGCCCAGCCGACCTTCAGGCCGGTCAGAATCGCGGGAAACGCCGCCGGGATCAGGATCTTGCCGATCAGCCCCGGTCCCGACAGCCCGTAATTGCGCCCGACCATCTTCAGCGTCCGGCTCACCGACAGGAAGCCGGAATGGGTGTTGAGCGCGATCGCCCAGGTCACCGAGTGGACCAGCACGAAGATCAGGCTGCCGTTGCCCAGCCCGAACCAGATCAGCGCCAGCGGCAGCAGCGCGATCGCGGGCAGCGGGTTGAACATCGACGTCAGGGTCTCGAGCAGGTCGGTCCCGATCCGCGACGCGATGGCCAGCCCCGTCAGCACGCTCGCCAGGGCGACGCCGGCGGCGTAGCCCATCAGCAGGACCTTCAGCGACGACCAGGCGCGGGCCGGCAGCGTGCCGTCCGCCACGCCCCGCACGAAGGCCGCCACGGTGGCCGAGAAGGTCGGGAACAGCAGGTCGTTGTCGAGGTAGCGCCCGTAGGCCTCCCAGATCCCGGCCAGAACCAGCAGGATCACGACCTTGCGCAGCCAAGCCTGGTTGTACAGCCGCTCGGCGAGCGACAGGGGCTTCTCCACCACCGTCGCGCCCTGGGCGTGCCCGGTCTCGCGCACGATCTCGGGCCGGCCGGCCTCCACCGGCGCCGGGCGGGGCGCCGGGCCGGTCAGCGGGGCGCCGCCCAGGACGCCGCCGGTCAGGGCCTGCACGCTAGACATTCTCGGCCTCCTCGATCTCTTCCGAGAACAGCATGTGCTGGATCCGGCTCTCCAGCCGCAGCGCCGCCTCCGGCGAATCGGCGCTGTTGAGCTCGGCCTTCACCTCGCCCGGGTGCGGCGAGAGCAGCAGGATGCGCGAGCCGACCTTGATCGCCTCGGGGATCGAGTGGGTCACGAACAGCACGGTGAAGCGCGTGCCCTCCCACAGCGCCAGCAGCTCGTCCTGCATGCGCCGCCTTGTGAGCGCGTCCAGCGCCGCGAACGGCTCGTCCATCAGCAGGATGTCGGGCTCCATCGCCATGCCGCGGGCGATGGCCACGCGCTGCTTCATCCCCCCGAGAGCGTGTGCGGATAGCTGTCGGCAAACTTCGTCAGGTTGACCTTGTCGATGTACAGGTTGGCCCGCTCCAGGGCCGCCCGGCCCTTCAGCCGACCCGAGGCCTCCAGCGCGAAGACCACGTTCTGCCGCACCGTCTTCCACGGCAGCAGCTGGTCGAATTCCTGGAACACCATCATCCGGTCGGGGCCGGGCGCGCTCACCGGCCGCCCCTTCAGCCGGATCTCGCCCTCCGTCGGCGCCATGTAGCCGCCCACCGCCTTCAGCAGCGTCGACTTCCCGCAGCCCGACGGCCCGAGCAGCACGAACCGGTCCCCCGGCCAGACCCGGAAGCTCACCCGGTAGGTGGCCGTGACGAGGTGGTCGGGCGTCTTGTAGCGGAGCGTGACGCCGTCCACCTCCAGAAGAGGCTGACCCGTGTCCATCCATCCTCCTCGCGCCGCGGCTTCGGCCGCGTGTCGCTGACGGCCGGAGATGGTCCGGCCCTCACGGGAAAGTGTATCGGCGAGCGGAAGAGGCTGTAAAGGTCGATATTTTGTATGCGATAGGATCTTCGTCCCGATCGTCAGGCCCGACCGGTCAGGCGGGGTGCCACCACCGGCCCTTCAGCACCACGCCCTCGGCGGTGATCCGCTGGGCGCCCGTCATGTGCTCGCCCCGGGTGTCGACGTAGTCGAAGGCGCCGTCCCGCACCGCCAGCACGGTGGCGTCGCCCAGCGCCCCGACCTTCAGGCTCCCGTACTCCATGCGCTTCAGCGCCACGGCGGCGTTCACCGTGGAGGCGGCGATGACGTCGGTGAGGCTCATGCCGAGGCAGAGCATCTTCGACATCGTGGTGACTTGGTCGAAGGCCGGCCCCTCGATGCAGAGCTGGTGCACGTCCGACGAGATCGTGTCCGGCAGGAAGCCCCCCGCCAGCATGGCCCGCGCGGTCTTGAAGGCGAACGAGCCCTTGCCGTGGCCGATGTCGAACAGCACGCCCCGCGCCCGCGCCTCGCGCAGAGCGGGCTTCACGGCGCCCTGCGCGGTCACGGGGGAATTGGGGAACGGCCGGAACGCGTGGGTCAGCACGTCGCCGGGCCGCAGCATGGCGAGGACCTGCTCGTAGCTCGGCGGCGGCTCGTCGATATGGGCCATCAGCGGCAGGCCGGTCTCCTCCGCCACCTGCAGGGCGATGTCCAGCGGCGCGGTGCCCTGGTCGCCCGAGGCGTGGCGCCCGACCCGGACCTTGATGCCGACGATCACGTCCCGGTTGGCCTCGGCGACCTCGACCGCCTCCCGAGGGGCCATGAGCCGCGGATCCTCGCTCTCGCCGACCATGATGGTCTTCGAGAAGCCGAAGATTCCGGCGAAGGAGACGTGCAGGTAGGCGAGGATCCGCGCTTCCGAGCGCTCGATCACGTGGCTGCGGAAGCCCGCGAAATTCCCGGGGCCGGCGCTGCCGGTGTCGACCGAGGTAGTCACGCCCGAGGTCCGGCAGAATTCGTCGGCGTCGATGCCCAGCGAGGTGCCGCCCCAGTAGACGTGGGTGTGCAGGTCGATCAGGCCGGGCGTGACGATCGCGCCGGCCATGTCGCGCACCTGCGTGCCGGGACCGGCCTGGAGGTCGCGGCCGAAGCCCGAGACGCGGCCGTCCGCGAAGGCGACGTCGCAGATCCCGTCGTGGTTCTGCGACGGGTCGATGACCCGCGCGCCCTTCAGGATGAGGTCGTGCTGCACTGGAGGCTCCGGATATCTATCGCGAAAAGCGCAACCGTCATCGCGAGCGCAGCGAAGCGACCCAGGGATGCGCCACGCTCAGGTATCGCGCGCTGCCCTGGGTTGCTTCGCGCCGCTCGCAAAGACGGCACCGTCAGGCCGCCTGCGCCGGCGCGGCCGCATCGTTGAGGTGGCAGGCGGCGAAATGGCCGGCGCCCACGGCGTCAAGCCCGGGCACCTCGGTCCGGCAGCGGTCGAAGGCGTGCGGGCAGCGGGTGTGGAAGCGGCAGCCCGACGGCGGGTTGATCGGGCTCGGCACGTCGCCCTTGAGGACGATCCGGGTGCGCCCCGCCCCGGGCTCGGGAATCGGCACCGCCGAGAGCAGGGCCTGGGTGTAGGGGTGCTTGGGCGCCAGGAAGAGGTCGCGCCGCGGCCCGATCTCGACGATCTTGCCGAGATACATCACCGCCACCCGATGGGTCATGTGCTCGACGATGGCGAGGTCGTGGGAGATGAACAGCATCGCGAGGTCGAGCTCGCGCTGGAGATCCCGCAGCAGGTTGACGATCTGGGCCTTCACCGAGACGTCGAGCGCCGAGACCGCCTCGTCGCAGATGATCAGGTCCGGCTCGGCGGCGAGCGCCCGGGCGATGCCGATGCGCTGGCGCTGGCCCCCCGAGAACTCGTGCGGGAAGCGCCCCAGCGCCTCCCGCGGCAGGCCGACCCGCTCCATCAGCGAGGCGAGCTTCGCCTCGAGGTCGGCACCGCTCCGGGCGAGGCCGAAATTGCGGATCGGCTCGGCCAGGATCCCCCGCACCCGCATCCGCGGGTTGAGGGACGAGAACGGGTCCTGGAACACCATCTGGATATGGCGCCGCAGGGGCCGGAGCGCGCCCGCGGAGAGATCGTCGATGCGTTTCCCGTCGAGCACCACCTGACCGGCGGTGGGCGCGTAGAGGCGCATCAGCGCCTTGGCGACCGTGGACTTGCCGCAGCCGGATTCGCCGACGAGCGACAGGGTCTCGCCCCGGGCCACCGTGAAGGAGAGGCCGTCCACCGCCTTGAGCACGCGCTTGGATCGGCCGAACAGGCCGCCGCCGAGGGAGAAGTGCTTCTTGAGGTCGTTGACCTCCAGCAGGGTGCGGCCGGCGGGTGCGGGCGTGGCGCTCATGCCGCGAGGGCGTCCTTCGGCGCGTAGTGGCAGGCGGCGAGGTGGCCCGGCGCCTTCGGCTCCAGGGCCGGGGCGTAGGCGCGGCACAGGTCGGTGACGTCCGGGCAGCGCCCGGCGAAGACGCAGCCCTCGATCCGGCCCTTCAGGCTCGGGACCATGCCGGGGATCTCGGCGAGGCGCGCATCGGCCCCGTGCTCGACGGCGCCGAGCTTCGGCACCGCCCCCATCAGGCCGCGGGTGTAGGGATGGCGCGGCGCCCGGAACAGGTCGCGGACCGTCGCCTCCTCGACCTTGCGGCCGGCATACATGACCACCACCCGGTCGGCGACCTCGGCCACCACGCCGAGATCGTGGGTGATCAGCATGATGGCGGCGCCGACCCGGGCCTTCAGGTCGCGCATCAGGTCGAGGATCTGGGCCTGGATGGTCACGTCGAGGGCGGTGGTCGGCTCGTCGGCGATCAGGAGCTTCGGCGAGCAGGCGAGCGCGATGGCGATCATCACCCGCTGGCGCATGCCGCCGGAGAGCTGGTGGGGGTACTCCCGCACCCGGCGCCGGGGCTCGGGGATGCCGACGAGGGTCAGCATCTCCACGGCCCGCTCCTCGGCCTCGCGGCGACCGAGGCCCTGGTGCAGGCGCAGGGTCTCGCCGATCTGGCGGCCGACCGTCAGCACCGGGTTTAGACTCGTCATCGGCTCCTGGAAGATCACGCTGATGTCGTTGCCGCGGATCTTGCGCATGGCGCTGTTCGGCAGGTCGAGGAGGTTTTTTCCTTCGAACTTGATCGCGCCGGCGATGCGGGCCGGCGGCTCGGGCAGGAGCCGCAGGATCGACATCGAGGTCACGGACTTGCCGCAGCCGGATTCGCCCACGATCGCCAGGGTCTCGCCGGACTGGATCGCGAAGGAGACCCCGTCCACCGCCCGGTTCACCCCGTCGGGGGTGCGGAAGTGGACCTGCAGGTTCTCGATCGACAGGAGGGGTGCGCCGCTCACGCCTGTGCTCATCACACGTCCTTCGCCATGCGGGGATCGAGGGCGTCGCGCAGACCGTCGCCGACGAGGTTCACGGCGAGCACCGTCATCGAGAGGAAGATGGCCGGGAACAGGATGATGTAGAACTTCACCTGCCAGAGCGCCCGGCCCTCGGCCATGATGTTGCCCCAGGAGGGCGTCGAGGGCGGCACGCCCGCGCCGATGAACGACAGGATCGCCTCGGTGATCATCGCGGAGGCGCAGATGTAGGTCGCCTGTACGGTCATGGGCGCCAGGGTGTTGGGCAGGATGTGGCGCCAGATGATCGCCGGCATCCGCGTGCCCGTGGTCACCGCCGCCTCCACGTAGGGCTGCTCGCGCAGGGACAGCACCACGCCGCGCACGAGGCGGGCGACGCGCGGGATCTCCGCGATGGTGATCGCGATGATGACGTTCTGGACCGAGCCGCGGGTCAGCGCCATCAGCGCGATGGCGAGCAGGATCGGCGGGATCGACATCATGCCGTCGACGACCCGCATGACGATCCCGTCGAGCCAGCGCACCATGCCGGAGACGAGGCCGACCGCCAGCCCCGCCACCGAGGCCAGGAACGCCACCGAGAAGCCGACGAGCAGCGAGACGCGGGCGCCGTAGACCACCCGCGAGTAGACGTCGCGGCCGAGCATGTCGGTGCCGAACCAGTACTGCGCGGACGGAACCCGGGTCCGCTTGGCCGGCGCCAGGGCGGTCGGGTCGACGGTCCCGAGGTACGGCGCCAGCGCCGCCATCAGGAACACGACGAGGAGCAGGACGCCGCCGACCACGATGGTCGGGTTGCGGCGCATATAGGTCCAGACCGGCCCCCGGCGCCGGCGCACCGGGATGACGTCCGGCAGTGGCGCCGCGACGGCGAGGCCCGGCGGCGGCGGGGCCTTGGGGGCGGTCCCTTCGGGCGGGACGCCGGTGGGGCGGGCGCTGTCGGGGAAGGGCGCGACGGTCGCGGTCAATAGCGGATCCTCGGGTCGAGCACGGTATAGAAGAGGTCGATGGCGAGGTTCACCAGCACGTAGACGAAGCTGAACAGCAGCACGACGCCCTGGATCACGGGATAGTCGCGTCGCAGGATCGCATCGACGGTGAGGCGCCCGAGGCCGGGGATCGCGAAGACCGTCTCGGTCACCACCGCGCCGCCGATCAGCAGGGCGATGCCGATGCCGATCACGGTGACGATCGGCACCGCGGCGTTCTTGAGGGCGTGGACGAACAGGACCGGCCCCTGCGACAGGCCCTTGGCCCGGGCGGTGCGGACGTAGTCCTGCTGCAGCACGTCGAGCATGGTCGCCCGGGTCACCCGGGCGATCAGCGCGATGTAGACGAGGCCGAGCGTCACTGCCGGCAGGATCAGGTTGGACAGCCAGGGCCACAGCCCCTGCTCGATCGGCGTGTAGCCCTGCACGGGCAGCCAGCCGAGTTCGAGGGCGAAGACGTAGGCCAGGATGTAGCCGACCACGAAGACCGGCACCGAGAAGCCCATCACGGCGAGCCCCATGACGAGGCGGTCGATCAGGCTGCCGGCCTTCCAGGCGGCGACGACGCCGAGCGGCACCGCCACCACGATGGCGAAGATCAGGGTGACGAGCATCAGCGAGACGGTGGGCTGCACCCGCTGGCCGATCATGGTGGTGACCGGCAGGTTGGTGAAGATCGAGGTCCCGAGATCCCCGTGCAGGATCTGCCAGGACCATTCCCCGAACCGCACCACGAAGGGCCGGTCGAGCCCGAGGGAGGCGCGGATGCGGGCGACGTCGTCGGGCGTCGCCTGGTCGCCCGCGATGATCGCGGCCGGGTCGCCGGGGGCGAAGTAGAGGAGGCTGAAGACGAACAGCCCGACCACCGCCATGACCGGGATGGTGGCGAGGATGCGCCTGCCGATGTAGCCGAGCATGGGTCCTCGCTATCGTGCCGGCTCACAGAGCCCCGAACCGTCACCGGCTGAGGCGAGGGTTCCCTCTCCCGGTCGGGAGAGGGACAGGGTGAGGGTCGAGAACGTTCCGGAAGGGTCGCATCCTCACCCCAACCCTCTCCCGAACGGGAGAGGGCGCGCGTCGCGCTTTCGGAGCGGGCCAGATCGTGCCCCGTCACGCCTTCGACACGCCCCAGGTGAACGGGATCGGCCCCTTCACGATGCCCGAGACGTTCTTGCGCCACGCCTGGTAGCCGAGGAAGAACCCGGTCGGGACGTAGACCACGCCCTCGCAGGCGGCGGCGTTGACCTTGTCGATGGCGGCCTTCTCGGCGGCCGGATCGGCGGCGTCGAACCACTCGGCGATGGCGGTCTCAACCGGGGGGATGTCCGGCCAGCCGAACCACGCCTTGTCGCCGTTGGCCCGCACCGCCGGGTAGCCCGCCGGGTTGATGGTGTCGGCGCCCGCGTGCCAAGTGTGGAACATGTTCCAGCCGCCCTGCGACGGCGGCGCCTTGGAGGCCCGGCGGGTGCCGGTCGTGCCCCAGTCGGTGGCGACGAAATCGACGTTGAAGCCCATCTGCTTCAGCAGGTCGGCGGTGATGTCGCCCTGCGCCTTGGTGATCGGCTGGTCCTGCGCCACGATGCAGGTGACGGGCTCGCCCTTGTAGCCGGCCTCCTTGAGCAGCTTCTGGCCGAGCTTGATGTCGCCCTTGCCGACATTGCCCCCGCCCGCCTCGCTGTAGAGCGCCGTGCCCGGGGTGAAGAAGCCCGGCAGCTTCTTCCAGAGGCTGTCGTCGTCGCCGACGATCCCCCGCATGTAATCCTCCTGGCTCATCGCGGTCATGACCGCCTGGCGGATCTTCGGGTTGTCGAAGGGCGGGTGCAGGTGGTTCATCCGGAACGCGCCGATGTTGCCCAGCGGGTCGGCGATGTCGACCTTGAGATTGCCGTTCTTGCGCAGGAGCGGGACGAGGTCGGAGATCGGGTTCTCCCACCAGTCGACCTCGCCGTTCTGCAACGCCGCCGAGGCGGTGGCGGCATCCGGCATGATCACCCATTCGACCCGGTCGACCAGCATGCGCTTGCCACCCGCCAGCCAGGAATTCGGCTCGTCGCGGGGCTTGTAGTCGGCAAAGGTCTCGAAAACCGCCCGGGCGCCCGGCACCCACTCGTTGCGGACGAACTTCATCGGACCCGAGCCGACATACTCGGTGATCTGCGTGAACGGATCGGTCTTGGCGATCCGCTCCGGCATCATCAGCGCCATCGGAGCGTTGGTCTTGCCCAGCGCGTAGAGCAGCTTCGGGAACGGCTTCTTGAGGCGCCACCGGAAGGTCCGGTCGTCGGTCGCCGCGAGGTCGTCCTGGACGCCGCGGATCATGATGCCGATCGGGTCGCGGCCCATCCAGCGGGTGAGGCTCGCCACGATGTCCTTGGCCTGCACAGGCTCGCCGTCGTGCCACTTCAGGCCGGGCCGCAGCCGGAAGGTCCAGGTCAGCTTGTCGCCCGAGACCTCCTCGGACTCGACCATCTGGCGCTGCGGCTTCAACTGGTCGTCGACGCCGTACAGCATGTCCCACACGAGGGTGCCGGCGTTGCGCACCACGTACTGGGTGCCCCAGATCGGATCGAAATTGGCGAGGTTCGCCTGGGGCACGAAGCGCAGCACCTTGGCGCCCTGGGCGATCGCCGGCATCGCGATCTGCGGTGCGGCCAGCCCGAGCGCAGCCGAGCCCTTGAGGAAGGTCCTGCGGTCCATCGTGATCTCCCTGGCGGTGCGGGTCTCAGGCCCGAAGCGCCGGCCCACACCTTGCCGGCGAGTTTGAACGGTTCTTAAGCAGCGATGCAATGGCCCGGCGTGACAACGCGGCACGGGCCGGCGCCCGCGCGGCCGCCGGCGGCGGGGCGGCGTCGGCGAGGCGACGGGCGGTGTTGACGCGGATCGGGTTCACGGGCTGCGTCACGCAAGCCCCGCGCCAGCTCGGCCGTCACTGCGTTTTGTATTCAGGATCAGGGGGACTGCACCGCGTCTGCGGGCCGTCGGCTCCACGAAGGACGGGCGTTCGCGGTCAGCGCGCGGCGAGCCCGGCCCCTGCTTGGCTCCTTCGGGAGGCGCTGGTGCCCTCTCCTCAGGGACAGGGACAGAGTGAAGGGCTTGCGACCTTCGAGGAGGACGCAACCTGAATGCGCATCGCGCGGGCGCGCCTGATCTCGAAGCGTCGCGTTCACAGTCCAACCCTCACCCGCCCGAGCTGGCGGGTTCACGCATCTGCTTTGGCAACGCGGCGTCAGGACCGGGCGCGGGTCCCCTCTCCACCCAAGTCGGGCTTGCCTGACTTGGGCTCCTCGGTGCGGATCTCGGGCAAGCCCGAGATCCGTCGGGAGAAGGACAGGATGAGGGATGTGCAGCATCCGCAGACGGGAAGACGGGTCCGCCCGTCGGACCGCGTGCTCGATCCTGACGCGTCTCGCCCCTCACCCCGACCCTCTCCCGCTCGGGAGAGGGCGCGCGTCGTGCCCGTCGTCGCAGGGCGGCGTCCGGATATCCGGACGGGGCCGCCTCAGCCGACCTGCCGCAGATGCCCGCCCCGCGCGCCGGGCACGGCCTGCATGGCGCGGATGAAGGCCGCGATCCGGGGCGCGATCACCGCCCGATAGCGGGAGCCGTTGAACACGCCGTAATGGCCGACGCTCGCCTGGAGATGGTAGGCCTTGCGCGCGTCGGGCAGGTTCGGCGTCAGGTCGAGGGCGGCCTTGGTCTGGCCGACGCCGGAGATGTCGTCGTTCTCGCCCTCGACCGCGAGGATCGCGCAGCGGCGGATCGCCCCGAGATCCACCGGTATGCCCCGGTGGTGCATCCGGCCCTGCGGCAGGGCGTGGTCGACGAACACGGTCTGCACGGTCTGGAGGTAGTACTCGGCGGTGAGATCCATCACCGCGAGGTACTCGTCGTAGAAATCCCGGTGCTTCTCGGCCGAGTCGCCATCGCCCGTCACGAGGTGGTCGAACATGTCCGAATGGGCGGTGACGTGGCGGTCGAGGTTCATCGCCATGAAGCCCGACAGCTGCAGGAAGCCCGGATACACCCGGCGCCACGCCCCCGGGTAGATCGGCGGCACGAGGCTGATCGTGTTCTGCTCGAACCACGCCTGGCCCCGCTCCTGGGCGAGGCAGTTCACCGCCGTGGGCGAGCGGCGGGTGTCGATCGGGCCGCCCATCAGGGTCATCGAGGTCGGCACCGCCGGCTCGTCGGCCGCCTCCATCAGCGCCACCGCGGCGAAGACCGGCACCGCCGGCTGGCACACGGCCATGACGTGCAGGTCCGGCCCCAGGACGGCGAAGATCTCCTGCAGGTAGTCGATATAGTCGTCGAGATCGAACCGGCCCGCGAAGAGCGGCACCATCCGGGCATCGGTCCAGTCGGTGATGAACACCCGGTGGTTCGGCAGCATCGCCTCGACGGTGCCGCGCAGCAGCGTCGCGTAGTGCCCCGACATCGGCGCGACGATCAGCAGCTTCGGCTGCGGCTCCGCGATCGGCGTCGGGAAGGCGCGGTCGAAGGCGACCACGCGGCAGAACGGCCGCTCCCAGACGACCCGCTCGGTGACGGGGACGGGGGTGCCGTCCACGACCGTCTCGGTGAAGCCGAAGGCGGGTTTGCCATACTGGCGGGTGACACGCTCGAACATCTCGCAGCCGGCGCTCACCGCGCGGGCATAGGGGCCGTAGGCCAGGGGATTGCCCGGCATCTGCAGCCCGTACCGGGTGAGGTCGGCGGCAACGCGGGCGGGCGCCATCAGGGCGCGGGCACCCTCGTACATCGAGTAGGCCAGCAGCATCGTCACCTCGCGGTCTCGGTCCGGCCGCCGGCATCGCGCCATGCGGCCCATGACCCCGTGCAAACCGAATCGGTAGGATAATGCTCCACCCTGAACGCCGGTGGAACATCCCGAAGCCGCGGCGACTTGCCTGTGACCACGTTGGCCAGCGACGCTTCGTCCCGGCCGGCTTGCGGGGATCTCCGCCTCCGCGTCATGCGGTGGCGATCCGCGAGAAGCCGGGACGGCGGGACCGTCCGGCGACGCACCGAAACGACGCATGCCCGACACCGATCTCAGCGGCCTCGGTCGCGACGCGCGACACCTGCGGCTCGACACCTTCGTCCGCCTGCGCTGGCTCGCCATCACCGGCCAGAGCGCCGCCGTGGTCGGCGCGCAGTTCGGCCTCGGCCTGCCCCTGCCCTTCGGCTGGTGCTTTCTGGTGATCGCCACCTCGTCCTGGCTGAACCTCGCCCTGCGGATCCGCTTCCCGGCGAGCTACCGGCTGAGCGACGATTCCGCGGCCCTGCTGCTCGCCTTCGACATCGTGCAGCTCGCCGCCCTCCTGTTTCTCACGGGCGGACTCCAGAACCCGTTCTCGCTGCTGTTCCTCGCCCCCGTGCTGATCTCCGCCACCGCCCTGCCCCCGAGCGGACGCTGGCGCTGGGCCTCCTGGCGGTGGGGCTCGCGACCCTCCTCGCCCTGGTGCACCGGCCCCTGCCCTGGTTCGCCGACGGCCGGATCGAGCTGCCGTTCCTGTACGTCTCCGGCGTCTGGACCGCGATCCTGCTCGGCACCGCCTTCACGGGGGTCTACGCGTGGCGGGTGGCCGAGGAGACCCGACTCCTCGCCCAGGCGCTCGCCGCCACCGAACTGGTGCTCGCCCGCGAGCAGCACCTGTCGCAGCTCGACGGGCTGGCTGCCGCGGCTGCCCACGAATTGGGCACGCCCCTGGGCACGATCATGGTGGTGACCAAGGAGCTGGTCCGCCAGCTCGGGCCGACGGCCTCCCCGGCGGTGGCCGAGGATCTCAACCTGCTGCGCGAGCAGGTCGACCGCTGCCGCGGCATCCTCGGCAAGCTCACCTCCCTCGACGGGGACGGCGTCGGCTTCCTGGAGACGGTCACGTTCAGCCACCTCGTGGAGGAGCTGGTGGCGCCCCAGCGGGCGCTGGGCGCCGCGCTGGACATTTCCAGCTCCGGCGAGGGGCCGGAACCCGCGTGGCGCCGCAATCCCGGGGTGATGTTCGGGCTGGCCAACATCCTCGACAACGCCGTGGACTTCGCCGAGGCCCGGGTCTCCGTGGAAGGACGCTGGACCCCGGAGCGGGTCTGGATCGAGATCCGGGACGACGGGCCGGGCTTCTCCAGCGAGGTGCTGCTGCGGGCGGGCGAGCCCTACGTCACGACCCGCGGCCACGACCGGCCGCAATCCGGCGAGACCGTGGGGGCCGGCCTCGGCCTCGGCCTGTTCATCGCCAAGACCCTGATCGAGCGCTCGGGCGCGCAGCTCGCACTGATGAACGTCGCGGCCCCCGAGGCCCACGGGGCGATCGTGCGCGTCTCCTGGGCGCGCCACATCTTCGAGCGCGGCGCTGCGCCGCGACATTCTCCGGAACTCAGTATCCCCGCCCCCTGCCCCCGCGCGATGCCGTACCTATATAAGGCACAGAGCAAGAACCCGACGACGAAAACCCGAAAGGAGTGCCGGATGCTCACGCAGCCCGGGACCGCGACGGTAACCGACCCCGCCGTGCTCAACGATGCCGATCCGCTGGCCGCCTTCTCCGACAGGAGCCTGCTGATCGTCGACGACGACAAGCCCTTCCAGACCCGTCTCGCCCGCGCCATGGAGAGTCGCGGCTACCACGTGCAGGTGGCCGACAGCGTCGCCGACGGCGTCTCGGCCGTCGAGGCCCGCGCGCCCGCCTTCGCGGTGATCGACATGCGCCTCGGCGACGGCAACGGCCTCGACGTCATCGCCTGCCTCAAGGAGCGCCGTCCCGAGGCCCGGGGGTGATCCTGACCGGCTACGGCAACATCGCCACCGCCGTGACCGCGGTGAAGCTCGGCGCCTTCGACTACCTCGCCAAGCCCGCCGATGCCGACGAGATCCACGGCACGCTGATGGCCCAGCCCGGCGAGCGGGCCGACCCGCCGGAGAACCCGATGTCGGCGGACCGGGTCCGCTGGGAGCACATCCAGCGGGTCTACGAGCTGTGCAGCCGCAATGTCAGCGAGACCGCCCGGCGCCTCAACATGCACCGGCGGACCCTGCAGCGGATCCTGGCGAAGCGCGCGCCGCGCTGATCCGGGCACGGCCGGATCGGTTGCATCGCCTGGCCGGTCCGGGCTAGTTGCGCGGGCCTCGGGCTGTTCGGCCCGGGGCTCGATCTTTTTCGAGGGCGGATCTCGTGAACGGGCGCAACGCCATCACCATCCTCAGCATGATGGTCCTCGTGGGCACCGAGGTGTTCGCCGTCGCCATCGCGGCCGGTTGGGCCTTGGCGGGCCTGTTCGATCTCGGCGAGCGGGTGGGACACGTCCTGATGGGGGCCTTCAGCCTGTTCGCGGCCTGGATCATGCTCCAGCTCTGGCGCCGGGCGACCAGCATCGAACCGCTGCGCAGCCCCGCGCCCGCCGCCCGTCGCTGAACGGGCGCCCCACCGCACGGATGTCCGCCACGGTGCATCGGACGACCGAACGGTCGCGATGCGTTCGACAGTTCGGCGACCTTCCTGCTAGAAGCGGCCCGCGGCGGTCCGTGTGACGATGGTGCAGGTCACGCCTCCGTCCCGGACATGTGCGAGACCGGAAGATCCATGAAAGCCCGTATCATCGTCACCCTGAAGACCGGTGTGCTGGACCCGCAGGGTAAGGCGATCGAGGCCGCGCTCAGGTCCCTCGGCATCGAGGGCGTCGACGGCGTCCGGCAGGGCAAGGTGTTCGACATCGAGGTGTCGGCGGTCGACGGCGCCGCCGCCGAGACGACCCTGCGCGCGGCCTGCGAGAAGCTGCTGGCCAACACCGTCGTCGAGAACTACGCGATCGAGATCCTCTGATGCGCGCCGCGGTCGTCGTCTTCCCGGGTTCCAACCGCGAGTCGGACGTCGTCCGGGCGCTGCGGCAGTCCGGCGCGGAGGTGAGCTTGGTCTGGCACGCGGACCACGACCTGCCGGCCGGGACCGACCTCGCCGTCCTGCCGGGCGGCTTCTCGTACGGTGACTATCTCCGCTGCGGCGCCATCGCCGGGCGAGCCGCCGCCATGGACGCGGTGCGCGCCCACGCGGCGCGCGGCGGGCTCGTGCTCGGCATCTGCAACGGCTTCCAGATCCTGTGCGAGTCCGGCCTGCTGCCCGGCGTGCTGATGCGCAACGTCAACCGGCGCTTCATCTGCCATCGGCAGACGCTGCGGGTCGAGCGCGCCGATACCCGCTTCACGAGCGCCTACACCCAGGGTCAGGTCATCGACGTCTGCGTCGCCCACGGGGAAGGCAATTATTTCGCCGACCCGGACACCCTGGCGCGGATCGAGGGCGAGGGCCGGGTGGCCTTCCGATACTGCGACGCGGCCGGCGCCGTCACCGTCGAGGCCAACCGCAACGGTTCGCTGAACGCCATCGCGGGCGTCCTCTCGGAAACCGGCAACGTGCTCGGGATGATGCCGCATCCGGAGAATTTCGTCGAAGACCTGGTCGGCGGAACCGACGGGCGCGGCCTGTTCGACAGTCTGGCCGCATAAGCTTGTCGCGCGAAGACCAGTATTAACTGTGCGTTAAGGTTTTCAAGGCATAAACAGTCATCCAGTGATCTGGATTTCGAGTTGGACGGACCCGTCCGCTCTGTTTTGATGCCTCCCTGATGACTTCTCGAGCCGCTCCATCCGGGGCGGCTTTTTTCTGTGCCGAGACGGAAACGGTGGCGGCGCGGGGCAGCGTCATAGGCCCCCGATGCGCTCCCTGATTCCGTCAACGAGGGGCCGGAGACGTGGGGCTAGTGCGGGATCCGCGTGTTGCGGCGCCGTCTGTCCCCGCGGGATCTGCGATCGCCGAACGCAGATCCCGCGAGACTTGCCCGCGAGATTTGCCAACGAGACTTGCGGTCACCCGCGCAGGCCGGGATCGCCCCGAGGTGAGCCGTCGGCCCGACGACGCCTGACCATCCGCAGCCCGCAGGCGATTATCGCAGCCGGGAGGAAGAGACACGCAGGCCCGGCCCCCGTGGCCCGCTCGGCGCGGGACCGGCCGACGGCGGGCGTTCCATCCCGCCGTCGCGCCGTCAGTACAGGCCGCCGGCCTGCGCGGCCCGGTCGGGATCGGGCGGGACCGCCGCGGGGGCGGCAGCCTGGCCGCCGCCTCCGCCGGAGGACGGCGCCGAGTAGGAATCCGGCGGCGCGGTGCCGGGCTTGAACGCCTCCAGGATCGTCCCGGAGCCCTCGCCGGAGCCCGCCCGGGTGCCGCTGGCGAGGTTGATGCGGATCAGCTTGATCCCCGGGGGCACGCGGAACGGCGTCGGCGGCTTGTCCTTGAGGGCCGTCTTGAGGAACTCGAGGGCGATCGGCGCCGCGAGGCCGCCGCCGGTGGCGCGATCACCAAGCGAGCGCGGCTTGTCGAAGCCGAGATAGATGCCGACCGCGAGATCCGGCGAGAAGCCCACGAACCACGCGTCCTTGGCGTCGTTCGTCGTGCCGGTCTTGCCGGCAAGCGGCTTGCCGATCTGCTTCAGGATCGTGGCCGTGCCGCGCTGGACCACGCCCTCCATGATCGAGACCATCTGGTAGGCGGTGAGCGGATCGAGCACCTGCTCGGAATCGTCCACCAGCTTCGGCTCGTCCTGGCCGGACCACTTCTCGGCGTCGCAGCCGATGCACTTGCGGTTGTCGTGCCGGTAGATCGTCTCGCCGGTACGGTCCTGGATCCGGTCGATCAGCGTCGGGCGGATGCGCCGGCCGCCATTGGCCAGCATCGAGTAGGCGGTGACCATGCGCATCACCGTGGTCTCGCCGGCACCGAGCGACATCGGCAGCACCGGCAGCATGTCGTCGTAGACACCGAAGCGGCGGGCGTACTCGGCGATGAGCGGCATGCCGACATCCTTGGCGAGACGCACGGTCATCAGGTTCTTCGAGTGCTCGATGCCGTAGCGCAGGGTGTGCGGGCCGCCGGACTTGCCGTCGTAGTTCGAAGGCGTCCAGGCTTCCTGGCCGGGACCGGCCTCGATGGTGATCGGCGAATCCTGCACGATCGAGGCGGGCGTGTAGCCGTTGTCGAGCGCCGCCGAGTAGACGATCGGCTTGAACGAGGAGCCGGGCTGACGCATCGCCTGGGTGGCGCGGTTGAATTCGGATTCGTCGTACGAGAAGCCGCCGACCATGGCGTGGACGCGGCCCGTGTTCGGATCCATCGCCACGATGGCGCCGGAGACCTCGGGCTTCTGCCGCAGCCGGTACTGGCCGCGGCCGCCATCCATCGCCTCGACGTAGACCATGTCGCCGGCCTGGAGGTTGGCGCGGCCGGCCCAGCGCATGCCCTCGGGGGTGATCACGCCGGTCTCGCGGTCCTTGCCCACCTGGCCGGACGCCTCGCGCTTGGGCTGGAGGCCGATCTGTACACCGCCGCCGCCATTGCCCAGCACCACGGCGAGCCGCCAGGGCGCCACGTCCCCGAGGGCCGGAACCTCGGCCGCCGCCATGCCCCAGTCGCGCCCGGTCAGGTCGACCTTGGTGACCGGACCGCGCCAGCCATGGGCCTGATCGTAGCGCACGAGGCCGTCGACCAGCGCCTTGCGCGCCCAGCCCTGCATCTTCGGGTCGAGGGTGGCGCGCACCGAGAGGCCGCCCTCGTAGAGCTTCTTCTCGCCGTAGCGCTCGGAGATCTCGCGGCGGACCTCCTCGGTGAAGTAGTTGGCGTTGGCGGCATTCGGGAAGGCGACCCGCGGGTTGACCCCGAGCGGCATCTTCTTGGCGGAGTCCGCCTCCTCCTTGGTGATGTAGCCGTTCTCCGCCATCAGGCGGATGATCTCGTTGCGGCGGTCCAGCGCCGCCTGGGTCTTGCGGTAGGGGTGGTAGTTGTTCGGCCCCTTCGGCAGGGCGGCGAGGTAGGCCGCCTCGTTGATGGTCAGTTCGTGGACCGACTTGCCGAAATAGTCGAGCGCCGCGGCCGCCACGCCGTGCAGGTTGCGGCCCGGGACGATGGTGCCGAGGAAGATCTCGTTGAGGTACAGCTCCAGGATCTTGTCCTTGGAGTAGGCCGCCTCGATCCGCAGGGCGAGCAGCGCCTCCTTGATCTTGCGGTCATAAGTCTGCTCGGCGGAGAGCAAAAAGTTCTTGGCGACCTGCTGGGTGATGGTCGAGGCGCCCTGGCGCTTGCCCGACTTGGCGTTGGTCAGGAAGGCGCGCACGATCCCCTCGGGATCGATGCCGCCGTGCTTGTAGAAGTTCTTGTCCTCGGCCGACAGGAACGCCGCCACCACGATCTTCGGCATCGCCTGGATCGGCAGGTAGAGCCGGCGCTCGCGGGCATACTCGGCGAGCATCGAGCCGTCGGCCGCGTGGACGCGGGTCATCACCGGCGGCTCGTAATTGGACAGCGCGGCGTGGTCGGGCAGGTCCTGGCTGTACTTCCAGTAGAAGTAGCCGCCCACCGCCGCGCCGACCACGAACAGCACCGCGGCGGCGCTGAACAGGATCCCGAAGAAACGAAGGATCAGACGCATCCGGTGTTCCGCTCGTCGCTGGCCCGGCCGAATGCCGGAATCGGCTCATCCGGCGCGTGCGTCCGCTCTCTGTGCGGTCGGCCCCCGGATGCTCCCGTCAGGCCCCTTCGGAATGCCGGTTCGACGGCGGTGCGACGGGGCGTTCGGACGTCCCGTATCGACACTCTATCTATGGTGAAACTGCGGCGGCGGCCGAGCGGCGCGGCAGTGTCGGCCGGCTCAACGTGGCGCGGTTGGTGAAGAACAGGTCGATCGCCTTGGCCATGGAGCCGGTGACGCCCGCCCGCCACTCCGGCGATTGCAGCATCTCCAGGTCGCGCTTGCTGGAGAGATAGCCGAGTTCCACCAGCACGCTCGGCACGTCGGGGGAGCGCAGCACCACGAAGCGCGCTTCGCGATGGGGCTTGGCGCTCATCTCCATCACGGGGCCGAGTTGACCCATCAGGGTCCGGGCGAAGCCCGACGAGAAGCCGCGGGTCTCCCGCAGGGTCAGCTCCTGGAGGATGTCGGCGATGTCCGGCGGCGCCTCGGCGGCGTCGACGCCCGCGGCGGCGTCGGCCCGGTTCTCGCGCTCGGCGAGCTTGGCGGATTCGGCGTCCGTGGCCCGCTCGGAATTGGTGTAGATCGTGGCGCCGCGCACCTGGGGGGCCGCCGAGATCGAATCGGCGTGGATCGACACGAACAGGTCGGCCTTGGCCTCGCGGGCGAGGCGCACCCGCTCGGCGAGCGGCACGAACACGTCCCGGTCGCGGGTCATCCGGACCCGGTAGCGGCCGCCCGCTTCAAGCTTCCCGACCAACGACTGCGCGAAGCCGAACACGATGTCCTTCTCGAACACGCCGCCCACCGCGATGGCGCCGGGATCGGTGCCGCCATGCCCGGCATCGACCATGATCAGCGGACGCTGGTCGGTGCCCTCGGGCGGCGCGCCGCGGGCCTGGGCGGGGGCGGGATCGGCCGCCGCCGCGGCCTTGCGGAACCCGTCCCGGTCGGAGCGCTGGAGGGGGATCGTCAGCAGGACCGCGCCGTCGCGGGGCCGCGTCACCGACTCGATCCGGCCGACCGTGGCGGGCGCGGTGAGGTCGATCACGATGCGCGAGCGGCCGGGGGCGAACAGGCCGTAGCGGAAGGATTGCACGAGACCGTCGCGGCGGCTGCCGGTGCCTGAATCGAGCTGGAAGTTGACCTCGGGCAGGTCGATCACCGCCCGGTCCGGCCGCTCCATCACGAAGCCGCGGGCCTCGACCGCGCGGGACAGGGTCAGGGTCAGGCGCGTGGTGCCGGCCTGGCTCGCGAGGTCGGCCCCGATCGCGACGGCGGGCTTCTCGCCGTTCTGCGCGACAACCGGCGTCCCCGCCAGGGCCGGCAGAAGCGCCACGGCGAGGCGAAGCCATGCGGTACGGATCAGGCGCGCGCAGTTCGGCATCGGTCCGGTGTCGTTTCCCGTGCCCTCCGTTAAGGCATGGGACCGACTTGGTTAACGGGCGGTTGCCGTCGCCGGTTCGATCCGGCCGCCGTTGTTGCCGGGATGCGACAAGCGCGGACCGGGGCTGCGGGGCGCCCGCCTTAGCGGAACGCGACGCTGCGGCTCGCCTGGCCGATCACCGTGACCCAGCAGGTCAGGGAGGCGTCGGCGGCGCGCTGGGCCTCGCCGACCTGCAGGCGGATCAGATCGGCCGGGGAGCGCGCCCCCGAGAGCGCCCGCAGGTGCGCGAAGGCGGCCTCGCCCTCGCCACGCACGTAGCGGGCGATGGTCGAGCCGATCGCGACGACGTCGATGCGCCCGGGGACGAAGGCGCCGTTGTTCAGGACGGCGGCGCTGGCGGCCACCGGCACCGGAGCCGGGACGAGGTCGGTCCCGGGGGCGTCCTCGGCCGCCGGCGCTGCGGCGGCCTCGATCGACTCCGGCGCGGGTTCGAGCTGCGGCGCGTCCGAGGCCACGTCCACGCCCGGGACCGGCTCGTCAGCCGCGACCGTGACGGGCGCAGCCGGAAGGGGCGATTCGGCGATCTGGGTCTCGTCCGGGGCCGGCGTGTCCGCGTCCTGGGGCGGCTTGGGCGCCCAGGTGGAACGGCTCCCTCTCGGTCGACGCGGCTTTCCCATCGCGCGATCTCCTCCTGTCGGCTTCAGCCCATCCTGGCGGAGCGGCGGCCGGAAGGTCGTGCGCGGCCGGCCCATCCGCGCCGTCGGCGTCGGACCCGTGACGCTTGGGCGTCGGATCTTGGGATCTTGATATCTTGGGATCCGGCCGGCGCCGAAAGGCGGGCCGGATCCTGGAACGGGTCCCCGATCACGGATCGGGGACGGTTCGGCCCGCCTTAGCGGGCGGCGTTCTGGGCGAGGGCGCCGTAATCCTTGGCCTGGGCCTGGAGCGCGGCGAACTGGCTGCGGACGAACTCGGACTGCAGCTCGAACGCCTCGCGGAGGTCCTTCGTGCGCACCAGCTTCTGGGCGAAGTCGAAGGTCGCGTTGGCATTGGCCTGGGCGTGGTCGAACCCCTTCGCGACCGCGGCGCTGAGCGTCGACTGGAAGGTCTGGCCGGAGGTCTGCGCCTGCTCGGCGACCTTCACGGCGTTCGCCATCATGGTGCCGACGGCGGTCCGGGCCTGATCGACGCTCTTCTCGGCGAAGTCGCGCATCTCGGTCGGGATCTCGAAATTCGGGGTCTGCATCGATGTCTCCAGCATCAACCTTGGAGCGGGACGCCAGATGCGTCCGCGTTGACGCGTCTCTATATGTTGCACTGCAACAAGAAGTCAAGTGCAGATTCCGGGACCGCGCCCGGCGGACCCAGGGTCGATAAAATGCCGATCCGATGGTCTCGCAAGTCCTCGGATCGCCGTCTGGCCATGATGGCAGCTCGCGATCGAGCTATGCCCTTCATTCAAACGGCCAAGATTGCTCAATCCGGTGGAGCATCGCTTGGCAAAAAATTATCTTCCTGTCCAGAAGGAGTCGAACGGATCGTGAATGCTTCCGGCACGGCCAGGATTCGAGCCGGCTCAGGACTGGTGCAATCCGAGCGGTGATTCGGGATGCTGCATCGCACCAGCGACAGATCCGGCCAGCCCGGCATAGAGCGCCCGGAGCGCGCCCGTGTGGGCCGCGAGGCCCAGGGGCGCCGCATGGGACAGCCGGTGGGCCTCAGCCCCGAGCGCCCCGGTGAGGGCGTCGTCCCGCAGGGCCGTGAAGGCCGCGGCCAGCGGCCCGATCTCCGGAGGGACCACGAAGCCGCTTCGGCCGGGCCGGACCTTCTCGGCGGCCCCGGAGCGGTCGGAGGCCACCACGGGGATCCCGGCCGCCAGAGCCTCGTAGACGGTCAGCGGCCCGGTTTCGTACCAGCGCGACGGCGCGGCCAGCGCCCGGGCGCGGGCGCGCAGCGTCTCCCAGACCGCCTCGGGCCTCTGCCAGCCGACCACCTCCACCCCGTCCCGGGCGCGCAGCTCCGCCTCCAGGGGGCCGGCGCCGATGAACAGGGCGGGGAGCCCGGCGGCCCGGGCGGCATCGGCCACGAGGTCGGCGCCCTTCTCCCGGGTCAGGCGCCCCACGTAGGCGATCGCGTCGCCGCGGGCCGGCTCTGCGGCCGGTCCCGCCGGAAGCCGGATCGGGTTGTCGACCCGGTGGTGCGTGACCCTGTAGCCGCCGAGCAGGTCTCCCAGCCGTCGCCGGCTGGCATCGCACACATGGACGACGTGGAGCGGGCGTTGCCGGATAACCTGCCGCAGCGCCGCAGCGCGGGCGACGCGCACGAGCTTGTGCACCCGGCTGCGCGGGTCGCAGGGCGCCGCGATGCAGGCGGCCGACAGGGGGGCGAGACCGCAGGGCTCGGCCCGGTCGAACCGGTAGTAGACGCCGTTCGGGCAGGCCAGGGCGTAGTCGTGCAGGGTGACGACCAGGGGCGCCCCGGTCGCCGACAGGACCGGGAAGACCGCGGGCGACAGGGTCCGGGTCCATTGATGCAGGTGGATGCAGTCTGGCGGCGCGGCGAGAGCGGCGAGCGCCTCGGCGATCCTGCGGGCGGCGGCGGCGTGCCAGACCCCGCGGCCGCCGCCCGGGCGGCGCCGAGGGACCAGATGTCGGGCAGGCCGAGATCGATCCGGCGAATGCCCGCGTGGTCGAGGAGCGGATCGACCGGTCCCGGGATCGCCTGGATGTAGGTCACCGCGAGCCCGGCCTCGGCGAGCCCGCGGGCCGATTCCAGGGCCACCTTCTCGGCCCCGCCGCTGGCGGCCGCGAACTCGGCCAGGATCACGACATGCATGGTGACCCTCTCGGGGCGCGTCTCGGTCTCGGAGGCCGGCAGGATGGCAAAGACCGGTTTACGGGGGATCAACCGCGGCCGTTTACAGATCCCGGTCCCGGATCAGAGCGGCGGAATTCCTGACGTGCACGTCGTCCTCGTCGCAGACCATGCCGCGATCAACGGCGGCCAGGCCAAGGTCGCGATCGAATCGGCCCTGGGCCTCGCCGCCCGCGGGATCCGCGTCAGCCTGTTCGCCGCGGTCGGCCCGGTGGACCCCCGGCTGGAGGCCGCGGGCATCCGCGTGGTCTGCCTGGAGCAGGACGACGTCACCACGGCGCGCAGCAAGCTGGCCTTCGCCGCGCAGGCGATCTGGAACGGGCCGGCGCGGCGCGCCCTGGCAGCGGAACTCGCCGCCTGCGATCCCCGCGACACCGTGGTCCACGTCCACGCCTTCGCCAAGGCGCTCTCGCCGTCGATCGGCCCAGCGCTCCGGGCGTCGGGTCTGCCCTGCCTCTACACGATGCACGAGTTCTTCCTGGTCTGCCCGACGGGCGGCTTCTATGCCTATCCGGAACAGCGGATCTGCCACCGCACGCCGATGTCGACCGCCTGCATCGGCGCGAACTGCGACGCGCGCAGCTACCCCCGCAAGGTCGCCCGGCTGATCCGCCACGTCGGCCTCGCCCAGGTGGCCCGCCTGCCGGAGCTGTTCGGCCACGTCGTGACGATCAGCGACCTCCAGGAGAGCGTCGTCCGGCCGCTGATGCCGCGCAGGACCGTGTTCCACCGGGTCGACAACCCGATCGCGGTGGCGCAGGCGCCCGTGCACGACGGCCCGCCGGGCGACTTCCTCTTCGTCGGGCGTATCTCCACCGAGAAGGGCGCGCCGATCTTCGCCGAGGCCGCCCGGCGGGCGGGGGTGCGGGCGGTCTTCGTCGGCGACGGCCCCCAGCGGGCCGAGCTCGCCGCGGGCTATCCCGAGGCCGCGATGCTCGGCTGGCGCGACGCCGCCGGCGTGCAGGCGCTGATGCGGCAGGCCCGGGCGCTGGTCTTCCCGAGCGTCTGGTACGAGGGCCAGCCGCTCACCGTGTACGAGGCCCTGGCCTGCGGCACGCCGGTGATCGTCAGCGATGCCTGCGCGGGTCGGGAGGCGGTGGTCGACGGCGAGACCGGCTTCTGGTTCCGCTCCGGCGATCCGGAGGCGCTGGCCGCCCATCTGAGGCGGCTCGCCGACGACGGGCTCGCGGCCCGGATGGGCCGCGCCGCACATGGCCGCTACTGGACGGCGCCCCTGAGCCTCGACGCGCATCTCGACCGGCTGGAGGATGTCTACGCTACCGTGATGCGGGGATCCCGCGGCCGTGCGCAGGCTCCGAGCCCGGTCGAGCGGCCGCGCGCGACCGCCTGATCCCGTCGCCGGTTCCGCCGTCCCCCGATGGCGCGCGCCGCCTCAGGTCGCGGCGCGCGTGTCGACGAGGCGCGCGGCCGTCGATGAACCGGCGCGATCGACGCGCCGGGCCGGAAAGATCGGAAACACCCGCCGTCCCTCGCGTTGATGCGCATCGGCACCCCTGCGTGCCCCCGTCACCGACGAGCGAGAGAGATGGCCGAGCACCACACGCCGAACGAGACCAAGCCGGGCAGCGCCAAGCGGGACGACGCCAAAAACCCCGAGAACAGGAATCCCGAGAACAAGCAGGAGAAGCTGGACGAGCGCCTCGACGAAGCCCTGGAGGAGACGTTTCCGTCGAGCGATCCCGTCTCGGTGAAGATCACCAAGTAGGTCCCGGCCCGGGCGGCGCGAGCCCGCCCGGTAGAAGGCGGGTCCGGCGTCGGGGACGAGGCCGGACTCGAGACGCCCCTACGCGGCTTCGAGGAGCCGGCGGGCGATCACCTGGGCCTGGATCTCGGCCGCACCCTCGAAGATCGAGAGGATGCGCGCGTCGCACAGGATCCGGCTGACCGGGTATTCCAGCGCGAAGCCGTTGCCGCCATGGATCTGGAGGGCGTTGTCGGCCGCCGCCCAGGCGACGCGGGCGCCCAGCAGCTTGGCCATCCCGGCCTCCAGATCGCAGCGCTTGTCGGCATCCTTCTCGCGGGCCGAGAAGTAGGTGAGCTGGCGGGCGATGTTGATCTCCACCGCCATCATGGCGAGCTTGTCGGCGACCCGCGGGAAGCTGACCAGGGGCTTGCCAAACTGGACGCGCTCCTCGGCGTAGCGCAGGCCGACATCGAGGGCCGACTGGGCGACGCCGACGGCCCGCGCGGCGGTCTGGATGCGGGCCGATTCGAAGGTCTGCATCAGCTGGGCGAAGCCCTTGCCCTCGACCTCGCCGAGGAGGTTCGCGGCCGGCACCTCGAACCCCTCGAAGGCCAGCTCGTACTCCTTCATGCCGCGGTAGCCGAGCACCTCGATCTCGCCGCCCGACAGGCCCTGGACCGGGAACGGATCCTCATCCGTCCCGCGGGGCTTCTCGGCGATCAGCATGGAGAGGCCCCTGTGGCCCTTCTCCTCGGGCTTGGTCCGGACCAGCACGGTCATGATGTCGGCGCGGACCGGGTGGGTGATCCAGGTCTTGTTGCCGGTTATTTTCCACGTATCGCCGTCCTTGACGGCCTTGGTGCGCAGGCTCGCGAGGTCCGAGCCCGTATTCGGTTCGGTGAAGACGGCAGTCGGCAAAATATCGCCCGCGGCGATCTTCGGCAGGAAGCGCTGCTTCTGCTCCTCGGTCCCGCCGCACAGGATCAGCTCGGCGGCGATCTCCGAGCGGGTGCCGAGCGAGCCGACGCCGATATAGGCCCGGGACAGTTCCTCCGAGACCACGCACATGGCGGTCTTGGGCAGGCCCATGCCGCCGTATTCCTCGGGGATCGTCAGGCCGAAGACGCCGAGCTCGGCCATCTTCTGCACGATCTCCATCGGGATATAGGCGTTCTTCAGGTGCCATTCGTGCGCCTGATCCACCACCTCGGACTTGCCGAAGCGGCGCATCTCGGAGCGGATCGCCTCCATGTCCTCGTCGAGGCCCGAGGCGCCGACCGTGGCGGAGCCGCTGCCGTCGCGCATCTGCGCCACCAGGGCGGCGCGGTTCTCCGGCGTGTTGCCCTCGGCGATCAGGGTCTCGACCGCATCGGAGCGGTAGGACGCCACCTCCTTGGCGGTGAGGCCGAGCGAGCCGGTCGGACGGACCATTTCCGCCTGGCTCATCGGGATGCCGGAGAAGAGCTGGTCGAGATACTCGCCGGCGCCGATCCGGACGAGGAGCGACTCGGTCTCGCCGAACCGGCCCTCGGCCTGGAGGCGCTCGGCATAGCCGCCGAGTTCGCGGATCGCCTCCGCGTAGGTCGCGAGCCAGGCGAGCCCATGGGCGGTGTGCTGCTGCCCTTCGAGCTTGCCCGCATCGATCCGCCCGTCCGTCCCGAGGATCCGCGTGCGGACCCGGCGTGTGGCTTCCGCGACGAGGGCCTTGGCGCTCTCGCCGGCGGCCTTGGTCAGGGCCACGAGATCCTGCGGCTCGGTCTGGATGGCGGGGGATGCGGACATGGTTTTTGCTCGCGTGGCGTCGTCTTGGATCGGGCCTTTTAACCTGTCGCGGTCCGGAGCCGAAGCAGATTTCGTTTGTGGCGTCTTGAACTGAAGTTGAATACCGGTCCCGCCGGTCCGACGGCCGTCCCACCGAAGTCAAGGGGCGCGCGGCGGGAGGATGCGCACGAGTCCCGACATTGATGATCCCTGGTCGAGACCGCCGGAACGTGTCCGTCTCAGCGCCGCTGCTCGCAGCGCGTCTTCACGTAGGCGCCGTCCTCGCCCTTGAACCCGGAATTGGCAGCCAGCACCGGTCCCTGCACGAGGCATTCCTGAAGCGTGTGGGCGGGTCCGGTGACCACGTCGATGGCGGTCTCGCGCGAACAATCCGGGGCCTGGACGGAGGCGGCGCAGATGAGGGCGACGACGATAATCGAGTTCATGGGACCTCCCAGATCGGCCCGGCTTCTCGGACGGCGGGCGCAATGAAGCGCAAGGCGCGGGCCCCCGTCCAGGTTCCAGCGCAGGGCGCTTCGTCACACGCGACGCGTCTCCGGGCCGCGCCGCGCAGGGCCGTCAGGCCTGCGCGGCGAGATCCGCTCCGCCTTCGATCGCCTCCGGGCTCGGGACCCGGTTCTCACCGAGCCGGTGCAGGAAGGCCGTGAAGGCTGGATTGCGTCCGATGCTGCAGGCGGCCACCGCACGGCCATCCCGGACGTAGTAGGCGATGAAGTCGAGCGCCTCCGGATCGCCCTGCAGAATGATCCGCTCGAAATCCGGGGCGTAGCCGCCGTAATCCAGGCGCTTGTCGCCCTGGTTGCTCCAGAAGAAGGGCGCGCCGGCGAATCCGCCCGTCGCCCCCAGGATCGCCCGCGCGACATGCGTGCCGTGCTGCTGCGCCAGCCGCCAATGCTCGATCCGGGCCGTGAGCCCGCTTCCGCGTTCCGGGAAGGCCGCGATGTCGCCCGCGACCCAGACGCCGTCGGCGAGCTTCAGGTCGGCGCCCACCGGGAGACCGCCATGCGCATCCGGCTCGACCCCGGCGACGATCCCGGTCTCCGGCGCCGCGCCGGCACCGACGAGAACGATGTCGGCCGGCAGCCGCGTCCCGGTCTCGGTCTCCACCGCGGCGACGTGGGCGTCGCCGACGATCCGCGCGACGCTGCCGGTCACGAAGGTCACGCCGTTGCCCGCATGGTAGCGCTTCAGGGCCGCGCCCACGGCCTCGCCGAAGCGCTTGGCGAAGGGTATCTCCTCGCGGGACAGCACCGTCACCGAGAGCCCGCGCTTGTTCAGGAAGGCCGCCGCCTCCAGGCCGATGAAGCCCGCGCCGATGACCACCACGCGCTTGGCGTCCTCCGCCGCGGCGCTGAGTCGCACCGCATCGTCGAGGCTGCGCAGGGTCATGACGCCGTCGAGGTCCTTCCCCTCGAAATCAGGCGTCACGGCCCGGCTGCCGGTGGCGATCAGCAGCGCGTCGCCGGTGAGGACACGGCCGTCGGCCAGGGTGACGCTGCGGGCGGCCGGGTCGATCCGGGTCGCCGTGGCCTCGATGCGCGCGACCTGATGCGCGGCAGCGAAATCGGGCTCCAGCAGGGTCTTCTCCGGCGGCGTGGGCTTGGCCAGGAACTGCTTGGACAGCTTGGTGCGGTCGTAGGGCGGGTGCGCCTCGCGGCCGACCAGGGTGATCGCACCGGAAAAGCCCTCGCGGCGCAGGGTCGTCACGCAGGCGGCCGCCGCCGCGCCGGTGCCGACGATCAGGACGTGGGACACGGGCGTCTGCGCGCGCTTGGCCGGGGCGGGCTCTGGGGTGAGCGTCGCCACCGCCTCGCCGCCCTCGATCCGGACCGGATACCGGGTCAGCGAATCCAGGGCCGGCGGCTCCTCCAGGCTGCCGTCGGCGAGGGCGAAGGCCGCCTTGTGCCAGGGGCAGTAGAGCCGGCCGCCGCAGATCTCGCCCTTGGCGAGCGGCGCCCCGAGATGCGGGCACTTGGCCTGGAAGGCGCGCACGCCGGACGCGTCGCGCACGAACAGCACCGCATCCTCGCCCGCCTTGCCCTCGGCCTTGCCGCCCATCGGGATCGCGTCGAGGGCGAGGCGGATCTCGCGGGGCTTGTCCTGGTCCATGGTCTCCTGGTCCATGATCGCCTCGCTCGGTTGCCGGCAGGGCCGTCATGGCCCGCGCGCACCAAACCGCGAGGCCGCGAAGGGTTTCCGGGCCTTCGGTCGCAGCCCCAGCGGCTCAGCCCCGGCTCGCCACCGCCACGCCGAGGGCGGCGAGCGCCATGCCGGCCCCCTGCACGGGGGTCAGCACCTCGCCGAACAGCAGGTAGCCGAGGATCGCCGCCACCGGCGGCACCAGGAAGAACAGCGCGGCGACGCCCGCCACCGCGCCCCGCCGGATCAGCACCAGCAGCAGCAGGATCCCCGCTACCGAGTTGACCATGACCGCCCAGGCGAGGCCGAGCCACAGGGGCGCCACCGGCTCGAAAGTCACGCTGCCGAAGGCGAGCGCGAGGGGAATCGCACAGGCCATGCCGCCGACGAACTGGAGCGTCGCGCCGGCGAGGAGATCGACCCGGCCGCCGGTGCGCTTCTGCCAGAGGGTGCCCAGCGTCAGCGCCAGGACCGCCAGGAGGCTGACAGCGAGCGCCCGCGGCGGGATCCCGGACGGGTCCGTGGCGCCGAGCTTCGGGGCGAGCACGAGGGCCGTGCCGGCAAAGCCCAGGAGGATGCCCACCGCCCGCCGCCCGCTGACGCGCTCGCCGAGCAGCGGACGCGCCAGGAGGGCGGTGAGCAGCGGCTGGAGGCTGCCGACCAGCGCCGCGATCCCGGCCGGCAGCCCGTGGCTCACCGCCCAGAACACCCCCGACAGGTAGACCCCCTGCATCAGGAATCCTGCGATGACGGGGTCGCGCCAGCCCGCCCGGTCCCCCGGCCAGCGCACCCGGGAGGCCGCGGCGATCCCGGCCAGCACCAGGGCGACGGCCGTGAAGCGGACGGCCGTGAAGGCCAGCGGGTCGACGTGCGGCACCACCGCTCGGGCAGAGATGAAGCCCGTGGCCCAGATCGGGATGAACAGCGCCGGAAGGGCGCCGGACGCGAGACTCGACGGGCGTGCGGGCTTCAGCATGGCGTTATCTTAAGGGGCATCGCGGCGGCGAGGCGCAACAGCGATCCGCATCCGGTACCCCGGCGTGGCGCGGGCGCTTCACCGGTCGGCGATCGGGACCGGATCGGGCTGGCGGCGTTGACGGGCGGGCTCGGGCGCCGTTCATCGGCGGTCCGCTCCGCCCGAGGATCGTTGGACACCCGTGAAATCTCTCCGCAGCCGATTCGAGGTCGCGGGCCTCGCCGCGCAGCGCTTCGTCGCCCATGACGGCTGGGCGATCGCGAGCCACATCGCGCTCTCGACGCTGACGTCGCTGTTCCCGTTCCTGATCCTGCTGGCGGCGCTCGCCGGCCTGTTCGGCACGCAGTCGCTGGCCGACGAGGCCGGAATCCTGATCTTCGATGCGTGGCCGCGGGAGATCGCCAAGCCGATCGTCGGCGAGGTCCACCGGGTGCTCACCGAGCAGCGCAGCGGCGTGCTGACGCTGGGTGCCCTGTTCGCCCTGTACTTCTCCTCGTCGGGGGTCGAGAGCCTGCGGGTCGGGCTGAACCGGGCCTACGGCCTGCGGGAGAGCCGGCCCTGGTGGCTGACCCGGCTCGAATCGATCGGCTACGTGATCTGCGGCGCCTTCGCGATGCTGGCCTTCGCGCTGCTCGTGGTGCTGGGGCCGCTGATCTGGCGCAACGTCGTGCTGGTGGCGCCCGGGCTGGAGCCCCTGAGCCTCACGGTGGCGATCGGGCGGATCGGCGTCACGGCCCTGCTGCTGGCCGTCGTCCTGGTCATCGCCCACAAGTTCGTGGCGGCCGGGCGGCGCTCGATCCTGTCGGTGCTGCCGGGGATCGGGGTGACGCTCATCCTGTGGTTCTTCGCCGGCCTCGGCTTCGGCTACTACCTCGACCGGTTCTCCAACGCCTACGCGTCGACCTACGGGGGTCTGGCCACCGCGATGGTGTTCCTGGTGTTCCTCTACTGGCTCGCCGCCATGTTCCTGTTCGGCGGCGAGATCAACGGCACGGTGATCGCCGCCCGCCGCAGCCGCCTGCAGGCGAAGATGCTGGCCCGGCGGGCCGAGATGGAGGGACGATGGACCGGATCGAGCACCTGACGGTGCGCGCGAACGGCGCCGCTCTGCACGTCGCGCGCTGCGGCACGGGGGCGCCCCTGCTCCTGCTCCACGGCTGGCCGGAATACTGGCTGACCTGGGAGCCCGTGATGCGACGGCTCGCCGCCCGCCACACCCTGATCGCCCCGGATCTGCGTGGCTTCGGCGACAGCGACAAGCCGGAGGGTCCCTTCGGGCCGGCCGATCAGGCCGCCGACATGGTGGCGCTGCTCGACGCCCTCGGGATCGACCGCGCCGGCATCGTCGGCCATGACGTCGGCGGGGCGGTGATCCAGGCGCTGGCCCGGGCGAACCCGGAGCGCTGCGCCGGCCTGTTCCTGTTCGACTTCGTCTATCCGGGGATCGGCCCCGCCTGGGGGCACCGGACCGCCTCAGCGAGATCTGGTACCAGTCCTTCAATCAGATGGAGCTGGCGGTGACGCTGGTGGGCGCCGGCCGGGCGAGCTGCGCCGCCTATATCGGCCACTTCCTGCGCCACTGGTCGCACCGGAAGGACGCGTTCGATCCGGTGCTGGACGCCTTCGTGGACACGTTCCTCAAGCCCGGAAACCTCGCGGGCGGCTTCGCGCATTACCGGGCCGCCCATGCCGGGCGGATCGCGATGCTCAAGGGCGAGGCCCCGCCCCTGCCCCCGATCGGCGTGCCGACCTGCGTGCGCTGGGCCGAGCACGATCCGATCTTTCCCTTCGCCTGGACCGACCGCCTGGGCGAGACCTTTTCCGATCTCGATCTGGCGCTGTTTCCGGGGTGGGGCACTTCCCCCACCGGGAGGATCCCGATCGGGCGGCGGAGGCGATCGCGGGGTTCTTCAGGCGGATCGGGTGGGGGGACGCCTCACCCTGACCACGGCGTGCCCGCGGCAGACCGGCCTCATGCGGCGAGCGCCAGCCCGTCGTCGTCCTCCGCCTCCGCGGCCATGAACTGCGCCCGGGCGAGTTCGGCGAAGCGGCCGCCCTCGGCCACCAGCGCGTCGAAGGTCCCGGCCTCGACGATCCGGCCCTCGTGGAACACCAGGATCCGGTCGGCGTCGCGGATCGTCGCGAGGCGGTGGGCGATCACGAAGGTGGTCCGCCCCGCCATCACGGTCTCCAGCGCGCCCTGGAGCTTCCGCTCGGTGGCGGCGTCCAGCGCCGAGGTGGCCTCGTCGAGGATCAGGATCGGCGGGTTCTTCAGGAGCGCCCGGGCGATCGAGAGCCGCTGGCGCTCGCCGCCCGACAGCGACCGGCCACGCTCGCCGATGACCGTGTCGAGCCCGGCGGGCTGGCGCGCCATGAAGGCGCTGGCCTGCGCCCGCTCCAGGGCATCGAGCATCTCGGCGTCGGTGGCGTCCGGGCAGCCGACCTGCAGGTTCTCGCGGATCGAGCGGGCGAACAGCATCGGCTCCTGGAACACCACGCCGATGTTGTGGCGGAGCGACGCGAGGCCGACGTCGCGGATGTCCATCCCGTCGATGCGGATCGCGCCGGCGGACGGGTCGAAGCTGCGGTGCAGGAGCCCCAGCGTCGTCGACTTGCCCGAGCCGGTGGTGCCCACCAGCGCGATCGTCTCGCCGGGCCGCGCCGAGAACGAGACGCCGTCGAGGGCGCTGCGGCGGCCATCGTACGAGAAGGCGACGTCCTCGAAGGTGACCGCGCCCTCGAAGCGGGCGACCTGCCGGGCATGCGGCCGGTCGGCCACCGCCGGGACGGTGTCGTAGATCTCGAAGAACTCGGCGATCTTGGGCGCCTGCTGAAACAGGCCGTTGACGAAGCCGACCACGTGGTCGAGGCGCGCCACGAAGGCGGTGGCGAGGCTCATGAAGGCCACGACCTCGCCCACCGTGGTGGTGCCGGCCTGGTAGAGCCAGATGCCGGTGACGAAGATCGCCGTCATGGTGATGGTCGCCGAGGCGCGGGTCGCCACGTTGGCGAGCGCCCACCAGGACAGGACCGGGATCTGCGCGGCGAGCAGGTTGGTGATGATGCCGCGCATCGCCTCCTTCTCGGCCTTGGCGCGGGTGAAGGACTGGATCACCGCGACGTTGCCGAGGGCGTCCGAGGCGTGGGCGGCGAGCCCCGAATTGAATTCCTCGACCTGACCCTGAAGCGCCTCGGTCCGGCGCATCACGAACGTGGTGAGCGCCGTGAAGGCGAGCACCAGCACCACCAGGATCGAGCCGAGCTGCCAGTTGATGAACAGGGTCATCGGCAGCAGCACGCCGAGCGAGACCAGGGCGACGAGGTGGTCCCGGAAGAAGCCGAGCCACAGCCACGCCATGCCGTTCGTGCCCTCCAGCATCGCCTTCAGGACACGGCCGGAATGGTTGGCCGAGTGGAAGGCCAGCGGCAGGTCGAGGACGTGCTCGAAGTAGCTCGCCATCGACGACAGGCGGTTGCGGTGGGCGAGCCGGTCGGCGTGGAGGGCGATGAACACGCCCGCCGCGATGGTAAAGAAGCCGAACGCCACCCAGGCGGCGAGCAGGGGCAGCATCGTGCCCATGGCGTCGCCGCCGCGCTTGAGGTGGGTCAGCTGGTCGATGATCCGGCCCATCAGCAGGGGTTCGGCGAAGGCCGCGATCGCCAGCACGACGTTGGTGGCGGCCAGGCCTATGGCCAGTCGCCTTTCCGCCTTCAGGAATCCCAGGACCCGCCCGTACAGACGAACCATCTTACCGCTCCGCCACCCCTGGCGCGGCCCGTGTGACCCGGGTCTCACGCCGTCTCCGACGGGTCCCGCCCGGCCGGCATCCGTGCCGTATCCCGGTCAAACCCCTCTTGGGAAACGGGTATGCCGTCCCGCGCCTGAACGAGCGATGACGGACTGATACAGGTTGGAAACGGCCATCTTTACGGTTCTTTCAGCGAGATTTCCTAACCTTGTGGGCGGCCCGGCCGTGTTCCGCCCCCGGGATCCGACTTTCTTGAACAGATCGGCATCGGGCTTCGCCTCATGGATCTCGCAACCGCACTCGGCCTGCTCTCGGGCCTCGGCGTCGTGGTCGGGCTGATCATGCTCGATGGCGGGCATTTCGGCGCTTACGCGTCGGAGCACGCGGTGGTGGTGGTGTTCGGCGGCGCGACCGCGGCCACGATGATCCGCTTTCCCTTCTCGGTGATCCTGCACGGCCTGCCCATGGGCCTGCGCTTCGCCTTCATGATGCGCTCGGTGAAGCCCCAGGAGCTGATCGAGGAGATCACCAAGATCGCCGAGGTGGTGCGGAAGTCCGGCCCGATGGCGCTGGAGAACATGGAGATCTCCGACCCGTTCCTGGCCCAGGGCGCGCGCTACATCGCCGATGGCTACGACCGCGAGTTCATCCGCGACACGATGGAGCGGGACCGCGACAACTTCCTGATGCATCTCGACGAGGGCTCGAAGGTCTACCGCGCCTACGGCGACTGCGCCCCGGCCTGGGGCATGATCGGCACGATTCTCGGCATGGTGGCGATGTTCGCCAACATGTCCGACCCCTCGAAGCTCGGTCCCGCCATGGCGACCGCGCTGCTCGCCACCCTGTACGGCGCCGTGATCGCCAACCTGATCACCCTGCCGCTGGCCGACAAGCTGCACGTGAAGCTCGAGGAGGAGGACGTGTCGCGCTCGCTGATCATCGACGGCATCCTGATGATCCGCGACCAGAAGAGCCCGACGCTGGTGCGCGAGATGCTGGTCGCCTACCTGCCCCACAACCATCGCGAGGCCCTGATGGAGCAGGCCGCGTAACATGGCCAGGAAGTAACATGGCCAGGAAGAAGCGCGGCGGCGCGCATGGCGGCCACGGTTGGTTCGTCACCTTCGCCGACCTGATGGCGCTGCTGATGAGCTTCTTCGTGATGGTCGCCGCGTACTCGACGCAGGACCAGAAGAAGATGCAGGTGGTCGCGGGCTCGATGCGCGACGCCTTCGGCGTCAACAAGGAATCGAGGTTCGCCGGCATCATCGAGTCCGACGGCCTGCCGGCGGCCGACCACGTGAAGTACCTGCGCGACATCCCCCCGAGCAGGCCGCCGACCGCACGACCCCCTCGCGGCTCAATAAGAGCAGCGAGTTCGGCCTCACCGACACCGGGGAGCCCGAGAATTTCGGCCTCGCGGCCGCCTCCCTGCGGCAGGCCCTGCAGAGCCTGCCGGACTTCGCCGAGCTGTCCAAGAACGTCGTGATCGCCAAGACCGACCA
Organism: Methylobacterium phyllosphaerae; assembly: GCA_050632685.1. GTDB lineage: Bacteria > Pseudomonadota > Alphaproteobacteria > Rhizobiales > Beijerinckiaceae > Methylobacterium > Methylobacterium phyllosphaerae_A. Next base: position 635,782 of record JBOEFT010000001.1, on the reverse strand, counting down.
GGGGCTCGACGTGTCGATCGTCGACCAGGACGGGCGCTCGATGTTTCCGGAGGGCTCGACCCGGCCCAACGACCGCACCCGCCAGCTCCTGGAGAAGCTCGGGCCGGCCCTGCGGCAGATGCCCAACCGCATCGCCGTCACGGGCTACACCGCCTCGGACCGGCCCGGCCGGCGTCCGGCCGCGCCCCCTGGGCGCTGTCAGCGGGCCGCGCGGTCAGCGTCCGGGAGATCCTGGCCGGGGCGGGCGTCCCGGACGACCGGTTCGCGTCGGTCGCCGGCAAGGCCGACACCGAGCCGATGTTCCCCGACAATCCCTACATCCCGGCCAACCGGCGCGTGACGGTGACCCTGCTCAAGGAGGCGCCGCCGGTGCCGAACGTGAAGGGGCTGCCGTAGGGATCTCGGCGGCGTCCGGGACCGCGATCGTTGTTCGACCGCGCCGTCCGGATGAGGCGCGGGTCTCCGCTCCCGCGCGGCGGCGCGTCGCGCCCCGCCCGGGCCGAAGCGGGACCGTCGTCGCCCCGGTCGCGCGCGCCTACTTGGCCGTGAGCAGCGCCCAGTAGACCTTGTACTTGGAGCCCGGCGCGTAGGCGGTGGCGATCCCCATCTTGGTCGCCCGGGGCGCCAGCATGGTGGCGTCGTGCGGGGGCTCTCGCGCCAGCCGGAGAAGGCCTCGGCCAGGGTGTGGTAGCCCGCCGAGAGGTTGGCGTTCACGTCCGCGTAGCCGAGCCGCTCCACGGCGCCCTTGACGGTCTGCGCCCGGCTCGGCCGGTCGGCCAGGGCCATCGCGGCCGCCTCGGCCTCGGCGAGCCGCTGCAATTCGGGATCGACCGTCAGCGGCGGCGCGCCGCGATTGCGGCGATAGGACGAGATCATGTCGCGGGCCGCCTCGACGTCGATATGCGCGCTGTTGCTGGCCAGCGGCAGGTAGATGCTCGGCAGCGCCGCACCGGTCGGCGCCTGGCTGGCGCAGCCGCCGAGCAGCGCCGCGGCGGCCAGCGCGACCGCGCCCGTCCCCCGGCGCAGCATCCGGCCGAGCCGTGGTCCCGCCTGTCGACCGTTCCGATCGCGTCTCTTCACGTCTCACCCACCTCCGCGACGGCCCGACCGCCCGGACAGCATATAGGCGCGCCCCGGCCGACGCGCACGGCCGGTTAGGGCTTCCTCAAAGGCCTTGCGTCTAAACTCGTCCGGACATGACCACCGAGCGTTCCCCTGCCCTGGCGGAAACGGCCCCCGATCCAGCCATCGGCGGGAGCGCCGCGGCGTCGACGCCGCTCCGGTCGGCCCCCGACCCTGAGCCCGAGGCCGGGCCGGAGCGCGCGTTGCAGCAGGCGGTCATCCGGCAACAGGCCGGTCTGCTGGCGCGCCAAGAGTGTGCTCTCGCGCATCAAGCGTGCCTGCTGGCGCATCAGGAGCGCGTGCTGGCGGCGACCGGGACGGGCCTGTGGTCCTGCAGGCTGGCCGACGGCGCCCTCGAATGGTCCGGGGGCGTCCACGACCTGTTCGGCATCCCCCGGGGCAGCGCGCTGCACCGGGGCGGATCCTGGACTTCTACGAGCCGGCCTCGCGGCGCCTGCTGGAGACGATCCGCCAGCGAGCGATCACCGGGCACGCGAGCTTCCGGCTCGATGCCGAGATCCGCACCGCCGGGGGCCGGCCACGCTGGATCCGGATCCGCGCGTCGGTCGAGACCGAAGGCGGTCGGGCCGCCCGTCTCTTCGGGACCAAGCAGGACGTCACGGAGGAGATCGCCCGGCTGTCCGAGCTGAGCCGGCGCGCCGACCGCGACCCCCTCACCGGACTGGCGAACCGCCGCGCCTTCGAGGCGCAGTTCGACGCCGGGACGGCCGGCTCCGGCCCGGATCCCCTCGGCGCCCTGATCCTCATCGACCTCGACGGGTTCAAGCCGGTCAACGACGTCTACGGCCACGCGGCCGGTGATCTATGCATCCGGCGGTCCGCCGCGCGGCTCGCCGCCGTCTGCGGGGATGCGGCGCTGGTGGCGCGGATCGGCGGCGACGAGTTCGCCGTCCTCGTGCGGGCGCCCGCGGACCCCTGCGCCCTGGCCGAGAATGGCCGGCGCATCGTCGCCGCGCTGAACCGGCCGATCCCGTATCGCGGCCACGTCCTGCGGATCGGCGCCTCCGTGGGGATCGCGACGGGCAGCGGCTCCCGGACCCGGCTGTTCGGCCGGGCGGATGCGGCGCTCTATGCCGCCAAGGCTGCGGGCGGGAACGCCGTCCGGCTCGCGGCCGGCGGCGGCCGGTCAGCCGCCGGCGCTGCGCAGGCCACGGTCACGCTGGGCGCGGGCTGAATCGCCGCCCTCGGGCGCCGCCGCCGGCAGGATGAAGCGGCTGGCGATCTCGCCCAGGGCGCTCTGCATCGTGTCGAGGCCCTGCACGGTCACGATGCTGGAGCCGGGGCCGAGGGGCGGGATGAAGGACGCCTCCGACAGGGTCGCGAAGACGGAGAAGTTCAGGTCGGTCAGAACCTTCTGGCCGAGGCTGACGTCGACGATCCAGACCAGCAGCTCGAAGTCCAGGAACGGGTCGCCGATCTTCTTGAACACCACCCGGGGCGCGGGATCCTTGAGCACGTCGGCATGGGCCTGCGCGCAGCCGACGATCATCTCGGCGGCCCTTACCGGATCCTGGTTGCGCAGCACGCTGACCGTGATGCTGACCCGGCCCGAGCGGTCGCCCCGCACCCGGTTCTTGACGACCCCGGAGATCAGGTTGGAGTTCGGCACGATCACGGCCGAGCGGTCGAAGGTCTGGATCTCGGTGGAGCGCACCGAGATCCGCTTCACGATGCCCTCCTGGTCGCCGATCACCACCTGGTCGCCGACCCGGATCGGGCGCTCCCACAGGAGCAGCAGGCCGGAGACGAAGTTGTTGACGATCGACTGCAGGCCGAAGCCGATACCGACCGACAGGGCGCCGGCCACGATGGTGAGCTTCTCCAGGCTCAGGCCCAGATACGAGAAGGCGAGCGCCAGCGCGATCAGGAAGCCGCAATAGCCCGCCACCGTGGTGATGGAGTTGCGCAGGCCCGCGTCGAGGTCGGTGGCCGGCAGGTAGGTGTTCTCCAGCCAGCGCTGCACCCCGCGGGTGATGAACACGCCGACCATCAGGATGCCGATCCCGAAGGCGATGCTCGAGAGCGAGATCGTGACGTCGCCGACCTTGAAGCCGAAGAAGGCCTGCCGGACCGACGAGACGATGTCGGTGGAGTCGAGCCCCCAGGGCGCCAGCACGAGGACCGCGGCCGCCAGGAACAGGATGAGCCGGGTCGCGCCGGTCGTCAGGACCGAGATCTGGTTGAGCGAGCGCTTGCGCAGGCCGGTATTGGCCTGGAGCGTCGTGGCGAGCCGGGTCTCGTCGCTGAGCGCGCGGCCGACGAAGATGTCGACGCTCTGGACCAGCAGATAGAGCAGCACGAGGACGGCCGCGTCCCAGATCAGCTGGTCGATCAGGAACGCCGCGAAGGCGACGTAGCCCACCAGCGCGCCGAGCCCGATCAGCGCCACCGCGGCCCAGCCAAGGAGCCGCGCCGGCCCGCCGATGCCCGTCGTGGTCTTGGTCGGCACGTAGGGGCCGAAGCAGGCCTCCTCCTCCTGCTCGGTGTCGGCGAACCGGTGGAGGCCGACCGCCAGGATCAGGGCCGTGGCCACGGCGCCCAGGCCCCGCGTGGCGATGGAGATCGGCAGGGCCGCCGAGATCCCGGAATTCAGGGCTTCCACGGACTTCACCACGGTGATCACCGTGGCGATGCCGACGGCGAGGCGGGTCAGGCGCGTGGCCGCCGCGTCGCTCACTGGGGCGGGCCGCCACGCCGGCTTCTCGGGGCTGAGCAGTCCGTCGCAGAGGGCCTCCACGAAGGCGATGAAGGCCAGCCCCCGAGGATCGCGGCGGCCACCGGCAGGAGCCGGGACGGCAGCAGGTTGGTGGCGTCCAGGGCGTAATAGACCGCGTAGGACCCGGCCACCGCCGGCACCGTGCCGAGCAGGATCACCCGCCAAGCCGCGAGCATCATGGCGCGCCGCGACGGATCGGTCCGGGCCGCGTCCCGGCGGGCGCCCCGGGGGGCGATGTTGCGCCGGCCGAAATACAGCGCCACCGAGATCCCGAAGGCGAGGCCCAGGAACAGCAGGTTGGCGAGGCTGCCGTTGCGGGTGAACAGCAGCCCGATATCGGAGACCGCGCTCTGGAGGGCGCGCGTGTCCCGGGGCACGTCGCTCATCACCTTGGTCCAGAGGCCCGGACCGGCCAGGGGCTGGGAGCGCTGGAACAGGTCGCGGGTGAAGGATTCGCGGCGTCGGTTCGAGACCCGGTCGACGATCTGGTCGCCCTGCACCACCAGGGATCGGGCCAGCCGCTGGGTCTCGTCGATGCGGGTGACCGCGGCCTCGCGCTCCACGCGCTGCTGGGCCACGTCGGCGCTCTCCTGGGTGTCCTTCGGCTTCGGGCCGAGCTGGGCGAGCCGCTCCCGTGCGGCCTCCAGCGGCGCGTCGAGCCGGGTGACCAGGGTGCGGATCTCCTCGGTGACGGTGGCGGCGCTGTCGCGGATGGCGGTGAGGTCGGCGACCGTCAGGTCCGTGTGGCCGAGTTGCTTCTCGCGGGCGTCGAGTTCGGCCTTGGCGGCGTCGAGCTTGGCCCGGACCACCTTGAACTGCTCGGGGACCTCGGCCTGGGCGGCGGCCGGCGGGGGGCGGGCTTCGCCGCAGGCGACTTGGTCTCCTGGGCTTTGGTGTCCGTCGACTTGCCGTCCGTCGACTTGCCGTCCGTCGACTTGCCGTCCGTCGACTTGGCATCCGTCGACTTGCCGTCCGTCGACTTGGCATCGGCGGGTTTGTCACCCGCGGGCTTGCCGGCGGCCGCCGGATCCTGGGCGCGGGCCGGCAGGGGCAGGGCCGCCGGGGTTGCGAACACCAGCGCGGCGAGGAGGGCGAGCACGAGGGACGGGCGCGGGGCGCCCTCCGGCGGCCGGGTCCGCGCTGGGATACGATGCATGAGCAACCTCTCGTCGGGCGCGCGGCGGCCGGTCGGGATCGGGCCACGGCGAATCGGCGGCGATCGGGGACCGGGCAGGCCTCCTGGCGGCCCGCCGCTCTGGGCGAGCAATAGGGCGAAAGCGTGCCCCTGCCCGCCCCGGGCCGGATTCGGCGCCGGCCCGCCGGCTGTGGGTGCGTCCCCGCGGCCCATCCGGAAAAGCTTCACAAGGGTGTCACGCTGGGATTAGATGAACACCTAATGGACAGGGCCTTTTCGTTGCTACGCGAAAGGGCGCGGCTGGTGGCGATACCGGCCCGGCCCGGCCGCGTTCCGGATGCTACCGCCTCGACCGGCGCCCCCGCGCGCCGGCCCGCAGCCCTGTTGTTCCCTCCGCCTCTCCCGTCAAGCCGTCGTCCCGCGCGCCGGCTCGTCCTGCATCGGCCCCCGGCCGGTTCGGACGGGCCGGCGGGGCGCAGGCGTGGTCCCGCGCGTTCTCCGCGCCAGAGCCAGTCCGAAGAGTCCCGCCGATGATGGATCTCCAAACCCTCGTCCTGAACGCGGATTACCGGCCGCTCTCGTACAATCCGCTCTCCCTCTGGTCCTGGAAGGACGCGTTCACGGCCCTGTTCCTCGATCGCGTCACCCTGGTGGCGAGCTACGACGTCGAGGCGCGCTCGCCCTCGCGGTCCCTGCGCGTGCCGAGCGTGGTGGCCCTGAAGAACTACGTGGCGCTCGCCCGCAGCCCGGCCTTCACCCGCTACAACATCTACCTGCGCGACGGGTTCAGCTGCCAGTATTGCGGCCTGCGGCTGCCCTCGGGGGCCTGACCTTCGACCACGTGGTGCCGCGCTCGAGGGGCGGCCTGTCGAGCTGGGAGAACGTCGTGGCGGCCTGCTCGCCCTGCAACCTGCGCAAGGCCAACCGCACGCCGGCCGAGGCCGACATGCCGCTGATGACCGAGCCGCGCCGGCCGACGCGCTACGAGCTGCACCACCGGCAGCCCGAGTTCGACCACCGCCAGTACCACCACACCTGGCTCGACTACCTGTACTGGGACAGCGAGCTGGAGAGCTGAGGCCGGCCCGCGTCCGTCACCACGCCGGCTCGCGGCGGGGCGGCTCGTTGTACATCGGGACATTGTGGTTGCGCGGCAGGTAGCCTCTGATGAGGGATGCCCGGACGGGTGGTCTGACGAACTCCAATTGATGCCGGCGTCGATATCCCACTCGATGGCCGGGCGGCGCTCGCACGAATGCTGCTCCCGGAAGAACGGGTTTGCGGTATGCGACGTCGGTATCGGCTGCAAGCGCGGATCCCACGCAGAGCCAGAGCGCCATCCCGGCGGAGAGTCCGCTGACACCACACACTAGCGCTACGACGCCTCTTATCGTCACGGTTCGGCATTCTCTGATCATGACTTGAGGCCTGTGAAGCGGCGACGATGCACGGGCGCCCATATTCGTAGCGCGCCTCCCGGTTCAAAGTTTCGCTTTGACACCGAGTGAGAGCAGGAGCGTTTCCATTGAGGCGCCGACCGACGGCTTCGGGAAGGCTGCGGCGAGCACGCCGCCCGAATACAGCTTCTCGCTTCCGACTGCCTCAAGATAGTTCTGGTACTCGGCGCGCCCAACGACGGAGATCAAGGGCGTCACGTGGTATTCGAGCGCCGCGTCGAAACCGATCATGCCGGTTGGACTCATCGTATCCTTGAAGACGAGATAGCGCTGGGCATGGTGGTCCTTCGCCATTCCGATCGAGACCGGGCTGCCGATCAGCTCACCCGAGGCTGTCCAATCACCGAAGGCGATCTTGCCACCGATACCGAGATAGGGAGTTTGCCATTCCTGCTGATAGGCGATCCCAAGCTGGCCTCCGGTAAACATACCCTGCCAATCGCGGAAGCCAGACGGAGACGAGTAGATGTACGATCCGCCTCGGGCGTTCGATTTAAACGTAAAATACCGATAACCTCCAATACCGTAAAATGCTGTATCTTCATCCTTGTAGAAAGTCAGGGCCGCGCTCAAATCGGCCTGCCACATGGTGGAAGGCTTCGCGTTGGGGCTCTGGGAGTAATCAGACCAGCTTTTGGGTCCATTGTAGCCCTTCAGCCAATCGTAATCCTCCATCGCCCCACCAGAGAACACGGACGTCCAACCGCGCGCGCGAATGGTGACGTCTTCAAACGGGCTGTAGGCGACCTCGACCGCCGACGGCGAGAGAGTTGGTGGTCCAGTTCAACTGGCTCACGCGCCCAGCGCCTCCAACCACATTCACATATTCATGGGCTTGGCCGGCCACATACCCGACGAACAGCTCTGCCGCGAAGGACTCAGTCTGCACGACGGGAATTGGGTCGTACTCGGCGCCGCGCAGGTAATCGTAATCCAGATCGGCGGCCCGGGCGGTGTTCATGCCGCAGAGACCGAGAACCGCCAGCAGCGGGAAGGTGACGGAACGCATCGGGATCGCCCTGGGACTGGAAGAGACGGTCGGCGGATCGGGCCTCGATACGGTGATACGTCGGTAACCTTAATTCTCCGTTGCTCGATCCCAATATCCGCATCCCGATCTGGACAACCCGGTCCGTCCGTGGCGGGGCGGTCCTGACTCCGAACCGTCCCCGTGGGGCACGCGGCGGTCCGGAAACGCGAAACGGCGCGGAGAGCCTCCGCGCCGTCATCGCTGACCGGTCCGATCGCGCGCCATGCGCGACCGGGACGTGATCCGCCCGTTCTCAGTACTTGCGCACCAGTGGGCCGGGGACCGGTTCCGGCATCAGCGGCGGCAGCGGCGCCGCGACGAGGCCGCCGAGGTAGTAGCGCAGGCCGATCTTCACATCGTGCGCCTCGATGTCCTTGACCTTGATCGCCTGCAGGCTGCCGGTGCAGCACGGCACGAAGCCCGGTCCGGTCTCGGCCTTGCCGAGGTTCAGGTAGCGGTAGGCCAGTTCGATCTTCAGCGCGTCGGTCACGTTGTAGGCGAGACCGGCATGGAGCGCCCAGGCGAAGCTGCCGCTGGTCTTGTCCTTGTAGAACTTGCTGCCGCTGTTGGTGTTGTAGACCGCGTTGCCGTTCGCGTCGTAGACCGGGGCGTAGTTGTAGGACGGTTGTCCGCAGCCGCAGCCGTAGATCGGGTTCCCGTAATCGTAGCCGTAGGTCGGGCTGGTGAACTGCTGGTTGGTCGAGTAGCTCGAGACGTGGTTGAAGGCGTAGCCGACGCCGCCGCCGATGAACGGCGTGATGCCGTACCAGGTGCCGAGGTCGAAATAGGCGTTGGCCAGGACCACCGCGGAATCGAAGTGCCCGCTCGACTTGTTCACCCCGTACGAGCCGAGGCCGTTGTCGAAATCCGGACCCTTGTAATACTCGCTACCGCGCAGGCCGGTGGAGTAGCGGTACTCGCCGGTGATGTCGCCGCGCAGGAACGGGGTGAACTGGTAGCCGACACCGACGCCCGCGAAGCCGCCGCCGCCGACCGCGTTGCCGAAGGCACGGTTGGACTCGGCATAGCCGGTGTAGTCGTAGGCGTCGCTGTAGCGCGGACGGGTGTAGATGCTCGCGCCGACGTCGCCGCGCAGGTACCAGCCGCCGCCGACCTCGATCGGCGGGGGCGGGGGCGGCGGGGGCGGCGGAAGCATCAGATCCGCGGCCACGGCGAGGCAGGGCGCGCCGACGCTCGCCGCGAGCGTCAGGCTACGCACCAAAGCGTTCAGCTTGGAGCGGGCCATGGGGATTCCTTCACTGGACTCGTGAGCCGGACGCGCGGCGTGCGGTCTCGGGGGTACGGCGTGAAGGATGCGAGCAACGTCTTAAATCCGGCTTAACGTTAAATGTTAGGCTTGCACATCCGTTGCCGACCTGTCGAAGCGGTCATTCGGGCGCGCGTTGCTTGTCTCGATGGCATCGCCTCGCCAAATCGCCGTGTCACCCGGTCCGGTTCATCTGTCGTGGAGGGAATCCATGGACGATCCGATCACCGCCGCCCGGGCGCCCGGGCCTCGAACAGACTGAGAGCGGCATGGGTCCCGAGGACGTGCGCATCCTGGCGCTGATGCTGCCCGAGGCGGTGGCCGGCGCCCACAGCGGCAACCCGGATTTTCGGGTCGGCGGCCGGATCTTCGCGACCCTGTGGGTCGAGGAGGCGCGGGTGGTGCTGCGCCTCGTGCCCGCGGATCAGGCCGCCCTGTGCGAGGCCGAGCCGGACCTGTTCACGCCGCTCGACGGCGCCTGGGGGCGCCGGGGCTGGACCAATCTCGACCTCGACCCTTGCGCGGAAGAGACCCTGCGGGCGGCGCTGCTGGCGGCGTGGCGGACGACCGCACCCGCGGAGCTGCGCGCCGCCTACGAACCGGCCTGACCGGTCAGGCCGCGGCCCGGGTAACGGCGTCGACCACCTCGTCGACCACCGCGGTGACGAGGCTGCGGTCGTCGCCCTCGGCCATGACGCGGATCACCGGCTCGGTGCCCGAGGGACGGATCACCAGGCGGCCGGTATTGCCGAGCCGCTCGCGGGCGTGCTCGATGGCGCTGACCACGCTGTCCTGGCGCAGGGGCTCGCCGCTGCCGTAGCGGACGTTCTTGAGGATCTGCGGCAGCGGATCGAAGCAGTGGCAGACCTCGCTCACCGGCCGGCCCTGGCGCTGCACCACGCTGAGGAGCTGCAGCGCCGCCACGAGGCCGTCGCCGGTGGTCGTGTAGTCCGACATGATGATGTGCCCGGACTGCTCGCCGCCGAGATTGTAGCCGTGCGCGCGCATGTGCTCGAGGACGTAGCGGTCGCCCACGGCGGTGCGGGCCAGCGTCAGCCCGAGGCCGCCGAGATAGCGCTCCAGGCCGAGATTCGACATGATCGTGGCGACCACGCCCGGCTGCGTGAGGCGCTCGTCCTCCTGCCAGGAGCGTGCCACGACGGCCATGAGCTGGTCGCCGTCGACCACCTGACCCTTCTCGTCGACGATCAGCACCCGGTCGGCGTCGCCGTCCAGCGCGATGCCGATATCGGCCCGGCGCTCGCGGACCATGTCGATCAGGGCGGCCGGGGCGGTCGATCCGACATCCCGGTTGATGTTGAACCCGTCCGGCTCGGTGCCGATGGCGATGACCTCGGCGCCGAGTTCCCACAGGGTCTCGGGGGCGACCCGGTAGGCCGCGCCGTTGGCGCAGTCGACCACCACCCGCAGCCCGTCCAGGGTCACCTGCCGCGGCAGGGTCCGCTTGGCGAACTCGATGTAGCGGGCATGCACGCTCTCGATGCGCTTGGCCCGGCCGAGGTTGTTCGAGCCGGAGAGGCGCTTGTGCATGTCGGCATCGATCAGCCCCTCGATCTCGTGCTCGATCGCGTCGTTGAGCTTGAAGCCGTCGGGGCCGAACAGCTTGATGCCGTTATCCTCGAACGGGTTGTGCGAGGCCGAGATCATCACGCCGAGATCGGCCCGCATGGAGCGGGTCAGCATCGCCACGGCCGGCGTCGGCACCGGCCCGAGCAGCAGCACGTCCATGCCCACCGAGGTGAAGCCCGCCACCAGGGCGGTCTCGATCATGTAGCCGGAGAGGCGCGTGTCCTTGCCGATCACCACCCGGTGCCGGTGGTCGCCGCGCTGGAACACGAGCCCGGCGGCCTGCCCGACCTTGAGGGCGAGCTCCGGGGTGATCACCCCGTTGGCCCGGCCCCGGATGCCGTCGGTTCCGAAATACTTGCGCACCATCACGTCTCCGGCGCCCGGTCTCGCTGACCGGACGCAGCTTAGCAGATTATCGCGCCCGCGGGCGGCTCACCGGCCCGCAGAGTCAACGGGGTGCTCCCCGACAAAGGCGGTCGAAATGGGGCGCCCGGCGCGCTGCAGGAGCCGCGGCCCCGAGGCCGAGACCAGGGCGAGGCCCGAGACGGTCAGCAGGCCGAGCACGAGCCGGCGGAAGGCGACCTCGCTGATGCCGAGATAGATCCGGGTGCCGAGCAGGGTTGGGACCAGCATCGCCGGCAAAATCACCGCCAGCATCGGCAGCGTCGCCCGGGTGACGAGCCCCGCGGCGAGGTAGGTCGCCATGGTCACGCTGAGCATCGCGAGGTTGAAGTTCTGGATCACCGAGCGCTGCACGTCGCGCTCGTAGCGGCGCAGGGTGCACCAGAGGGTCGGCAGCACGCCCGTGAAGCCGCCGAGCCCCCCATCATCCCGCCGCCGAGGCCCACCGCGGCGTCGGCGAGCCGGCCGCCGACCGTGATCCGCGGCAGGTTCCGGGCGAGCAGCATGGTCGGGCACCAGACCATGAGCAGGAGGCCGAGGAACATCTTGAACCAGTCGGCGTCGAGCCGCGGCAGCAGGAGGACGCCGAGGGGGATGCCGGCGAGGCCGCCGAGGATGAAGGGCGCGAGGCGCCTGGGCTCGAACCCGCGCCGGACCGAGACCGCCGCGATGATCTGGCCCGTGAAGGCGCCGGAGACGGCGAGCACGGCGGCGAGCTGCGGGTCGATCACCCAGGCCCAGAACGACAGGGCCGTGAGCCCGAACGCGAAGCCCGACAGGCCCTGCACGAAGCCGGCGACGACGGCCCCCAGGGCGACGACGAGATAGGTCGAGACCGGCATCGGGATCTCGTTGCGGCCTGTGGAACGGGTTCTGTGTTCCCGATTCGGCGGATTCCGCCGAGCCTCCGGCCAAGCTGACGGCGGCGATCCGCCGACAGGAGGGCCGGTTTGTCACGGAGATGCGCCGAGGGTCACCCGTCGCGGGCGGACACCGCCGCTGATGAGAGAGCCCAACGCGCCCCCTCTCCCGTGCGGGAGAGGGTTGGGGTGAGGGACCAAGTCCCTCTCGGATAGGTCGCGTCCCTCGGCCTGTCCCTCTCCGACGGAGACATCGAAGCTGCACGTGCGTCGGAGGAGGCTGCAAGGACTGGACTGCGAGGCCTCGATTCGCCGTACGGCACGAAAAAGGGCGCCTCGCGGCGCCCCCTTTCGCTCATCAGACCCTGCGGCCTCAGGCCTGCGGCTGCGGCTCCAGGCCACCGTCGCTCTCCTTCGACCGGCCCCGCCCCGCCGAGGGGACCGAGGAGCCCCGGGCCGGGGTCGGCGGCACGTCGCCGCCGTCGCGGATCGGCGGCTGGCCGCGGAGGAGGTTGCGGATCTCGTCGCCCGAGAGCGTCTCGTATTCCAGCAGCCCCTGCGCCAGGGCCTCCAGGTCGTCCTTGTGCTCGGCCAGGATGCGGCGCGCCTCCTCCAGGCCGGTCTCCACGAGGCGGCGCACCTCGGCGTCGATCTTCTGTGCGGTCGACTCGGAGACCGATTGCTGCCGGCCCATCGACATGCCGAGGAAGACCTCGTCGTTGTTGTCGCCGTACGCCACGGTGCCGAGCTCGGGCGAGAAGCCCCAGCGGGTCACCATCATCTTGGCGAGCCGGGTCGCCTGCTCGATGTCCGACTGGGCACCGGAGGTCACCTTGTCGGGGCCGAAGGTCATCTCCTCGGCGATGCGGCCACCCATCATGATCGCCAGCCGCGAGGTCATCTGCTCGAAGCTCATCGAGAGCTTGTCGCGCTCGGGCAGCTGCATGGACCATGCCGAGCGCGCGGCCGCGGGGAATGATGGTCGCCTTGTGCACCGGGTCGGTGGCCGGGACGTTGAACGCCACGATGGCGTGGCCGCCCTCGTGATAGGCGGTCAGCCGCTTCTCGTCCTCGGTCATCACGAGTGTGCGCCGCTCGGCGCCCATCATGACCTTGTCCTTGGCGTCCTCGAACTCGTGCATCGTGACGATGCGCTTGCCCCGGCGGGCCGCCAGCAGTGCTGATTCGTTGACGAGGTTCATCAGGTCGGCGCCCGAGAAGCCGGGGGTGCCGCGGGCGATCACCTTGAGGTCGACATCGGGGGCCAGCGGCACCTTGCGGACATGGACCCGCAGGATGCGCTCGCGGCCGGTGACGTCCGGATTCGGCACCATGATCTGGCGGTCGAACCGGCCCGGACGCAGCAGTGCCGGGTCGAGCACGTCGGGGCGGTTGGTCGCCGCGATGATGATGACGCCCTCGTTGGCCTCGAACCCGTCCATCTCCACGAGGAGCTGGTTCAGGGTCTGCTCGCGCTCGTCGTTGCCGCCGCCGAGCCCGGCGCCGCGGTGGCGGCCGACCGCGTCGATCTCGTCGATGAAGATGATGCAGGGCGCGTTCTTCTTGGCCTGCTCGAACATGTCGCGCACGCGGCTGGCGCCGACGCCCACGAACATCTCGACGAAGTCGGAGCCCGAGATGGTGAAGAACGGCACGTTGGCCTCGCCCGCGACCGCCCGGGCGATCAGGGTCTTACCGGTGCCGGGGGGGCCGACGAGCAGCACGCCGCGGGGGATGCGGCCGCCGAGCCGCTGGAACTTCTGGGGGTCGCGGAGGAATTCCACGATCTCCTGGAGATCTTCCTTCGCTTCCTCCACGCCCGCGACGTCGTCGAAGCTGACGCGCCCGTGGGCCTCGTTCAGGAGCTTCGCCTTCGACTTGCCGAAGCCCATGGCGCGGCCGGCGCCGGATTGCATCTGGCGCGAGAGGAAGATCCAGGCGCCGATGAAGACGAGGATCGGAAGCCAGCTCACCAGAAGCTGGATGAACCAGGGAGTGTTGTCGGAGGGCGGGCGGGCGGTGATCTGCACGCCCTTGCCCTGGAGCTTGGAGACCAGGCTCGGATCGTTGGGCGCGTAGCTCGTGAAGTTGCCGCCGCCGACATAGGTGCCGGACACGTCCTGCCCGGAGATCACCACCGACTGGATCTTGCCGGAATCGGCGTCGTTGAGTGAGCTGGCTGTAGGCGATCTCGCTGCCGCCACCCCGGTGCCCCGGATTCTGGAACAGGGTGACCAGGGCCAGCACCAGCAGGAAGATGACGACCCACAAGGCAAAGTTGCGAAAATTCGGGTTCATCGATCAATCCTTGGCGCGTGCGGCCCCCGGGACGGGCATGCCACGCGGCTATTCCGGTCCATCCGTGCACACCTCGCCAATGTAGGCGGGGGCTCCCCCTTGCCAAGTAATTCCGGGAGCCCCTGCGGCGAGGGCAGCAGGGGCGGCCCCCTGCCGGCGCTGCGGAGCGGGGGCGAGACGGACGATCCCGGCGGCGTCGGCGGAGACCAGATACCCCGCCAGGGTGCGCCGGATCGGCGCGCCGCGGCGCAGGGCCGGCAGCAGCGATTCGAAGACCAGGGTTTCGAGGCGCTCGAGGCGGCGCGGCGCGGCGCCGACCCGGGTCAGGGCGAGATCGAGGCAGCGCAAGGCCACGGCGTCCGGCAGCCCCGCCAGGGCAGTCCCGTCGAGGCACAGGGCCGCCTCCGTCTCCGGCCCCGACCGCATCCCGTCGAGGGCCTGCTCCGCGGCGCTCCGGAGGGCGGCCTCGTCGCGGGCGGCACGCTCGGCGAGCCGGGCGAGACGCGCCGGGGTCAGGCCTTCGCGGTGCAGGACCGGCCAGGCCGCGCGCAGGCGACCGCGGGCGAAGCGCGGATCCGCGTTGGCGGGATCGCGCACATACGGGAGGCCGCGGGCCTCGCACCCACGCCACCAGGGCCGCCTTCGGCAGGTGCAGGAACGGACGCCCAAGCATGATGCCGGGGCCGAGCACCCGCTCGGCGCGCATGCCGGCGAGTCCCGCGGGGCCGCTGCCGGCCGCGAGCCGCATCAGCACCGTCTCGGCTTGGTCATCCTGCGTATGGCCCGTCAGCACGAGGCCGGAGCCGACCGCCTCGGCTTGGGCGGCGAGCAGGGCATAACGGGCGGTGCGGGCCGCCTCCTGCAGGCCGGTGCCGGGCTTCGCGCCCTCCCAGGGCAGGATCGCGTGGGCGAGGCCGTGTGCTCGCGCGGCGCGGCCGACGGCCTCGGCCTCCGCGGCGGAGCCCGGGCGCAGACCATGATCCACGGTGGCGACCCGCAGGGACGCGCCGGTCGCGTCGCGCAGGCGCGCGGCGGCGTGCATTAGGGCGCTCGAATCGGGACCGCCCGACACGGCGAGGAGCACGACCCGCCCGCCGCGCGCGGCCGGGTCGAGCCAGGGGCGGAGGGCGCCGAGGACCGGGTCGCCCGAGTCGCTCAGATCGCCCGAGACGCTCAGGCGCCGCAGCGGGCGCGCTTCTGCTCGCGGGCGACGCCCTGGCGGACGCCGCTGCCGGCATTCGGGAATTTCCGGTCGAGCTCGGCCAGCGTCGCGCAGGCCTGCTCCCGGGCGCCGAGCGCGTTGAGCGTGACGCCGAGCTTCAGCATGGCGTCGGGGGCCTGGGAGGAGCGCGCGTAGTCGGTGGAGACCTTCAGGAACTGCTCGGCGGCCTCGCGGTTGCGGCCGCGGGCGAGGTAGCTCTCGCCGAGCCAGTAGGTCGCGCCGGAGACGCGGTTGTCGCGCGGATGCGACTGGATGAACTGGCGCAGGCCCATCTCGGCCTGCTCGTACTGCTTGGCGCGGTACAGCTCGACCGCGGCGTCGTAATCCGCTGCCGGATCGCCCGTCCGGGTCGCCGCGACGCTCTCGGGGGGACGCGCCGGGATCGCACCGGTCCGGGCCGGCGGGCGCAGGTCCACCGGCTCGTCGTAGCCGGGAGCCCCGGCATCCGCATCCTCCTCGTCGATCGCACCCTGGGGCAGGCGCTGCGCCCGAGGGGGAGCCTCGGCGGCCTCGACGGCCTCCCGGGGCGGCAGCGGTGCGGAGGGCTGCGTGCTGCCGAGCTGCATCGGCGCGCCCGGGGCGCCGGGGGCTTGCCCCGGGTCGAAGGCGTCGCCGCGCTTGCCGGGACGCCCGGAACCCGGGTTGCCGCCGTTGACGGTGCCGGCCGGGCTCGAGGAGGGGGCGGCCGAGGGGGCGGCCTTGCCGCCCTTGCCCTCGTTCAGGCGGAACTCGACGTCCTCCTGGAACTTGCGCAGCTGCTCCTTGAGCTGGCGGTTCTCGTACTGGAGGGTCTCGATCTGGCCGGCCATGAGCCGGGACTGGTTCTCGATGCGGCCGAGGCGCACCACCAGTTCGGAGGCATCCTGCGCGACGGCCGGGTGGCCGAGGAGCAGGGCGCCGAGGGCGGTGGCGAACGCGAGGCGGGTGCGAAGGCGGGCGGGCATGGGGCGGCTGCGATCCGGTGTCGGCGCGAGGGCCTATCAGATGCGCCGCACCGCGGCAAAACTGCGGCGCGGTGCGGCGGCGGTGGTCGGCACCGCCTCCGGGACGCGGTGGGCCGCGACGTTACGCGCCGGCGCCGCGATCGAGGACGATCACCGCGCGGCGGTTCTGCGACCAGCACGAGATGTCGTTGCACACCGCCACCGGCCGCTCCTTGCCGTACGAGACGGTCCGCATCCGGCTCGCCCCGATGCCGCGGGTGGCGAGGTAGTCGTTCACCGCCTGGGCTCGGCGGGCACCCAGGGAGAAGTTGTACTCGCGGGTGCCGCGCTCGTCGGCATGGCCCTCGATGATGAAGGTGTAGCGCGGGTAGCGCTGCAGCCACGCAGCCTGCTTGTCGAGGGTTGCGGTCGCGGTGGGCGTCAGGTCGGTGGAATCCGACTCGAAGAAGACCCGGTCGCCGATATTGACGACGAAGTCCTGCGCACTGCCCGGGGTCGCGGCCCCCGCCCCGAACGCGGAGGCGTCGGCGAGGTCCTTGTCGTTGCTGCAGGCGCCGAGGCCGAGGGCGGCGACGAGCGCGAAGCCGAGGGCGGCGGCGCGGAAACGCTGGGGCATGGTGTATCACTCCTCGAGCGGTGCCGAAGGCCGGCTGCGGGTCTTCGAGGCGGGTCCGCGTAGTCCTGGGGCCGTTAGGTAGGCGTCGATGGTTAAGCGACGGTTCCGCCGAGCAGGGCGGGGGCGTGGTGGCGTTCCGCACCGGTCGGTGGCGTGCGCTGACGCACCCGGGACGCACCCGGAATGCGGCAGCGGCGGGGCCGACGGGCCGGAAAGGCCATTTCCGCCGCCTCGGTTGCGGCGCTGCAACAGGCGTGGCGCCGGCCGGCGGTAACGGATCCAGCGGCGCCTTAAGAGATCGTCAACCCTGTCGATAGCTAATCCGGGGGCTGAACATCGGACCCCGTCATGCGCCCCGCTCAGAGCGTTCTCATCGTCGAGGACAGCTATCTGCTCCTCGAGATCATCGCGAGCCTGTGCGAGACGCACGGCATCCGGGTGATCGAGGCCTCGACGGGCGAGGCCGCGCTGACCATCCTGCGCGACCGGGGCGCCGCGATCGACTGGCTGTTCACCGACATCCACCTGCCCGGCCTGATCGACGGCTGGACGGTGGCCCACGCCTTCCGGGCGATCCATCCCGACCGGCCGGTGGTCTATACCTCCACCGACGCGAACGGCCGCATCGGCGTCCCCGGCAGCCTGTTCCTGCGCAAGCCGTTCCAGGTGCAGGAGGTCAACCGGCTGGTGCGGACGATGGTCGAGGGCCTGGGCGCGCCCCTCCGCGCCGCTGGCTGAGACCGCATCCCCGAGGCCTCGACCGATCCGGCGAACCCGAATCGCGATCCGCCGTGGCCTCAGCCGCCCCGGAACAGCGCCACGATCTCCGGCGCGGCGAGCCAGGCCTCCACCCGCGGGCAGGCGAGGTCGCCCGGCGCCGCCGCGTCGTAGATGGCAAAGCTCGCCGCGATGAAGCCCGGCAGGTCGTAGAGCACCGGGAAGTCGTCGCCCCGGGGCTTCGCCTTGAACAAGTACGAGCCGGTCAGACCGAAATGCTCGGCGACCGGCGGGTAGATCGGCCAGACCACGTCCTGGGCCAGTTCGTCGCCGAGGTAATCCTCGATCGTCACGGGCTCGGGCGTCAGCCCGCTCTCCTGCAGCAACCGCCCGGCGATGTCGCCGAGGACATGGACCTTGGGATGGTTCATCAGGTGCATGAAGGCGCCGCGGCGCGCCCAGCGGGTCACCTCGCGCTCCAGCCCGAAGCCGAGGCCGGCGGCCGCGCCGACGAGTTCGCGCACCGCCGGATCCCAGTGGTCGAGATAGCCCAGGCGGACGAATACCTCTTCACGGAACAGGCCGACGGTGCGCTCGGGCGCGAGGCCGAGCCGGTGGGCGGTCAGCGCGATCGCCGAATGGTATTGCCCCATCGGCGACGGTGTCAGCCTGAGGGCGGCGAGGTCGGAGGCCTGGCCGACATAGACCATGTCCGGATGGTAGGCCGAGAACACGATCGACGGGAACAGCTTGAGCCGCGGATCGGCGGCGCGCAGCGTGGCGACGTCGCCGCCGGGGATCAGCCCGGCCGGGAAGGCCTGCGAGAAGACGTGGTCGTGGGCGCGCAGGGTCCGGATCAGGCCATCGACATGGCCGTGGTCGCGCTTCAGCGAGCCCATGGGCAGGTAGCGCACCGGGCTCCGCGGCGCGAGCAGGCGCATGGCCCGGGCGATGCCCCGCGCCTGGCAATTGCCCAGCACCGCGATCGTCGGCCCGTCACGGGTCGTGGCGGCGCGGGCGCGGTTCCGCCATGGTGTCGCCCAGGTGGGCGCCCAACTGGGTGTCGGAAACGTGAACGCGCTGCGGGCGCGCCGGGGCAGGTCGTTCAGGGCCACGTCGCGTGCCGGTGTCAGCGGACGGGTCAGCGCCCCCGAGGGCCTGTCGCCGTCGTGAAGAAGAGGGTTCGAAGATGGCGTTGAATCCGTATACGGGTCTACCGGCCGAGCGATTCTGGCGCAAGGTCGTCACCAACGTGCCGCCCTTCGCGGTCAACCCGCACCCGAAGGACACGTTCGTCATCGGGCCGACCGACAAGGTCGCCACCGGCGGCTCCTGCTTCGCGCAACGGGTGGCCGAGGCGGTGCGCGGCGCCGGGTTCAACTACTACCTGACCGAGCCGCCGGCCCCCGGCATGAGCGCCGAGGAGGCGAATGCCCGCCAGTTCGGCACGTTCTCGGCGCGCTACGGCAACCTCTACTACACGCGCCAGTTCGTGCAGCTGTTCGACCGGGCCTACGGCACGTTCGAGCCGGAGCTGAAGGCGTGGCTGCGCGACGACGGCCGCTACGTCGACCCGTTCCGTCCCACGGTCGAGCCGGCGGGCTTCGCCAGCGAGGCCGAGGTGGTCGCGGCGCGCGACGCGCACCTCGCCGAGGTGCGCCGCCTGTTCGAGACGCTCGACGTGTTCGTGCTGACGCTCGGCCTCACCGAGGGCTGGCGCTGGCGGGCCGACGGCGCGGCGCTGCCGCTGGCTCCGGGCGTCGCGGGCGGCACCTTCGATCCGGACCTCTACGAGTGCGTCAACGCGGGCGCGGGTGAGGTTCTGGGCGACCTCAACGGCTTCCTCGACCGGCTCTGGAGCGTGAACCCGAAGGCACGGGTGATCTTCACGGTCTCGCCGGTGCCGATGATCGCCACCTACATGGACCGGCACGTGATGGAGTCGAACAGCTACTCCAAGTCGGTGCTGCGGGTGGCGGCCGGTGAGGTGGTGGGCCGCGGCGACCCGCGGGCGGTCTACTTCCCCGCCTACGACATCGTCACGAGCAACGTGAATGCCGGGCGCTACTACAACGAGGACCAGCGCACCATCAACGACGCGGGCGTCCGCCACGTCATGCGCCTGTTCCTGGCGACCTTCGCGCGCGACCGGGTCTCGCCGGCGCCGACCCACGCCCCCGTCGACCTCGCGGCCGAGTTCGAGGGCAATGCCGGCGTGATCTGCGACGAGGAGGAGATCGAGCGCAGCGTGGCGTAGGCCCTGGGTTTGCCTCCGGGCGGGCGTTTCGGGCAAGCTCGACCTTGCCCGGGCGCCCCCGCGCCCTCTCGGAGACGAACCCCTTGAGCCTGCCCCCGCCCCGCCGCGCCGACCACGACATCGATCCGGTCTTCGTGAAGCGGCACTCGCCCCGCGCCTTCACGGGCGAGGCCGTGCCCCAATCCGAGCTGATGCGGATGATCGAGGCGGCGCGCTGGTCGCCCTCCGCCTACAACTCGCAGCCCTGGCGGTTCCTCTACGCGCTCCGGGACGACGCCAACTGGGAGACCTTCCTGGGCCTGCTCGTGCCCGGCAATCAGAAGTGGGTGTCCGGCACCGGCGCGATCCTGTTCCTGGTCTCGAACGGGCTCATGAAGGTCGGCGACGAGCTGAAGCCGTCCTACAGCCACTCCTTCGACGCCGGCACCGCCTCGCTGGCCTTCCAGCTCCAGGCGATCCACCAGGGCTGGCACGCCCACGGCATGGTCGGTTTCGACCATGTCCGCGCCCCCGAGGTCCTGCGCCTGCCCGCGAACCACCGGATCGAGGCCGCCTTCGCGGTCGGCCGCAAGACGCCCGAGGAGGACCTCACCGAGGAGCAACGGCCCCGCGAGACGCCGAACGGCCGCCGGCCGATCACGGACTTCACCATCGCGGGCGCGTTCCCGTCCGACGCGGGCTGAGGCGGCCTGGAACCGGTGCCTTCGACCAGGGATTGTGTCCGCATCGCAACGGCGTCACCGGCCTGGGGCTCACCGCCACAGGCCCGGCAGGGGAGCGGCGGATCGCCGGGCCTGCGCCGATCCGGTCCGCCCTGCGACGAATCGGGAGCTGGCTCATGAACCCGTCCGACGGCGCCCCGCGCGACGGTTACCTCGATGACGGACCGTTCGACCACGTCTCGGGACTGCAGAGCGTGGCCGAGCGTCATGGCGTCAGCCTCGATGCCGTGCGCCATCTCGTGCAGGCGCTGGAGCGCGGCCACGGCACGATGGCGCAGTTCGACCATCCGGATCTCGGGGGATGGGCCAGTGGTTCGCCGGTGGCATGGTGATGGTCGGCCGGATGTTCGACGATGCCCTGAAGGCGCGAGTCGGTGCGCTCTGCACAGAGCTGGCCGGTTCCCTGCCGGCGGGCGGCTTCTCGGACGCCGCGCCCGCTGCGCGGCGCGGCGGCGGAGAGTGGTGGCCGGCCGGTCTGGGATCTCCGGCCAGCACCGGCGCGCAGGACGGGATGCGCTACGCCTATTTTCCGGAACGTCGGCGGCTCGCCGTCGAGTCGGGCTCGGGCATCGCCCTCTACGATACCGGCGATCACCGCATCACCGGCGTGTCGCAGGCGAACGGCAACCTCGGTTTCACCGGGCCGGCCGGCGCCGTCGCCCTCGACAGGCTGCGCCGGATCGAGGCGGAGGTCGCCGCCCCGCGGCAGGTGGATCCGCAGCAGGTGGATCCGCGCCAAGCCGACCCGGCGGAGATCCGGGCCTTCACCAGCGCCGCGGCGCCGGACCGGTCGTCTCCGGGCGACGTGCTGGCGACGCTCGAACGGCTGGCCGATCTGCACGCACGCGGCGTGCTCACCGACCGGGAGTTCTCGGACAAGAAGGCGGAGCTGCTGGCGCGGCTTTAGCGGACGGTCCGGTGATCCATCGGCCGGGGTCCGACGCCGTCATGCGGTCGGCCGGCGATGGCGCCCGTTCCCGTCTTGCCTTGAGGCGTATGATCCTGACCGGTCGGGATATGACCCTCCGGTTGCAGCCCTTGCCCGTGCCAGTGCAGCCGATCCCGGGGGAACCGGACCGGACGTCAGGCGATGCCGGCGCGCAGCAGGTCGTGGACGTGCACGATGCCGACCGGCCGGCCGTCCGTGACCGCGAAGACCGCCGTGATCAGCCGGCGGTTCATCAGTTCCAGTGCGGCCTGGGCGAGCTTGTGCGGCTCGACGGTGATCGGGTCGCGGGTCATGACCGTCGAGACCGGCGTGTCGAGGATCGCCGGGCCCATGTGACGGCGCAGGTCACCGTCCGTCACGATGCCGACCAGCCGCCCGGCCCCGTCGGTGACGCCGACGCAGCCGTAGCGCCGCGCCGCGATCTCGATCAGCACCTCGGACATCAGCGCGGTCTCTTGCACCAGCGGCATGTCCTGGGGGCCGTGCATCACCTGCTGCACGGTCTTGAGGCGGGCCGCCAAGGTGCCGCCGGGATGCAGGGTGTGGAAGCGCGCCGAGGTGAAGCCGCGCCGCTCCAGCAGGGCAACCGCCAGGGCGTCGCCCAGCGCCAGCTGGATCAGGCTGGAGGAGGTCGGTGCGAGGTCGTGCGGGCAGGCCTCCCGCACCCGCGGCAGTTCGAGGAGCACGTCGGCGGCCTTGCCCAGCGTGCTGTCGCCGTTGCGGGTGATGGCGACCAGCGGAATCGAGAAGCGGCGGCTGAAGCCCACGAGATCGGACAGTTCCGCGGTCTCCCCGGACCACGACAACGCGATGATCACGTCGTCCCGGGCGATCATCCCGAGATCGCCATGGCTCGCCTCGGTGGGGTGGACGAAGAAGGCGTGGGTGCCGGTGGAGGCCAGCGTCGCGGCGATCTTGCGCCCGATATGCCCGCTCTTGCCGATGCCGCTGACGATGACCCGGCCCTTGCTCTGCAGGATCGTCTGCACCGCCTCCTCGAAGGCCACGCCGAGCCGCCCCTGGAACGCCGCCCCCGTCTCCTGCAGGGCCGCGATGCCCAGCTGGAGGCTGCGCATCCCGAGGTCGCGGGTGGTGGCGAGGTGCGCGGACGGCGCTTCGAAGGGGTCGTCGCGGCGGTCATCGCGCAGGGCGCTGGAGGCGGGAGCGTTCATCGTATCCGTTCTGGACCCGTCCGGCCGGGTCCGCGGGCCCGACGGGCCGGCGGTGCGAAGCGTGGGCGGTGACGCTAGGCAGTCGTCGTGGTTGAAATGTGACGCGGGGACGACGCAGCGCCGCAGCCCGGTTGAAGCCCCGTGCCGGCGGGTCCATGCTGCGGCAACGCCATCCCGCCAGGCGGGCCGAAGGAGGGCACAAGCCCCATGACCATCCGCTTCCCCGATCCCGACCCCGCGATCCTCGCCCGCCGCGACGCGATCCTGGCGGGCCTCGCGCCCCTGGTGGCGCCGGAGGCCCTGGTGGTGAGCGAGGACGAGCGCCGGGCCTTCGAGACCGACGGGCTGACCGCCTACCGGCAGATGCCGCTGGCCGTGGTGCTGCCGTCCACGACGGAAGAAGTCGCCGCCGTGATGGCCTATTGCCACGCCAACAACGTGCGGGTCGTGCCCCGCGGGGCCGGCACCTCGCTGGCGGGCGGGGCCATCGCGCAGGCCGACGCGATCATCCTGGGCGTCGGCAAGATGACAAAGGTCCTCGACCTCGACTTCGCCAACCGCACCGCCCGGGTGCAGAGCGGTATCACCAACCTGGCGATCTCCGGCGCGGTCAGCCACGAGGGCTTCTTCTACGCCCCCGACCCGTCGAGCCAGCTCGCCTGCACCATCGCGGGCAACATTGCGATGAATTCCGGCGGCGCCCACTGCCTCAAATACGGCGTGACCACCAACAACCTGCTGGGCGTCACCCTGGTGCTCAACGACGGCACCGTCGTGGAGATCGGCGGCCCGCACCTCGACAGCGGCGGCTACGACCTGCTCGGCCTCGTCTGCGGCTCGGAGGGGCAGCTCGGGATCGTCACCGAGGCCACCGTACGGATCTTGCGCGCGGCGGAAGGGGCGCGGCCGGTCCTCGTGGGCTTCTCGAAGGTCGAGGATGCCGGCGACTGCGTGGCGGCGATCATCGCGGCCGGCATCATCCCGGTGGCGATCGAGTACATGGACCGGGAGGCGATCCTCATCACCGAGGATTTCGCCCAGGCCGGCTATCCCCGCGACGCCGAGGCAATGCTGATCATCGAGGTTGAAGGCTCGGACACCGAGTGCGACGCGATGCTGGCGCGGATCGAAACCATCGCGCAGGATTTCCGCCCGACCAGCGTGCGGGTCTCGCGCTCGGAGGCCGAATCCGCCGCGATCTGGAAGGGCCGCAAGTCGGCCTTCGGCGCCACCGGCCGGATCTCCGACTACATCTGCATGGACGGCACGATCCCCACCGGCCAGCTCGGGCCGGTGCTGGAGCGGATCGGCGCGATCTGCGCCGAGAAGGGGCTCCGGGTCGCCAACGTGTTCCACGCGGGCGACGGCAACCTGCACCCGCTGATCCTGTTCGACATCAACCGGCCCGGCGAGCTGCAGAAGGCCGAGGCCGCCGGCGACGAGATCTTGAAGCTCTGCGTCGCGGTCGGCGGCTGCCTCACCGGCGAACACGGGGTCGGTATCGAGAAGCGCGACCTGATGCGCTTCCAGTACGATCAGGTCGATCTTGAACAGCAGATGCGAGTCAAGGCGGTGTTCGATCCCGACTGGATGCTGAACCCCGCCAAGGTCTTTCCGCTGGACGGGCGGCTCGCGGCCTGATCGGGCCGCCTTGGCCTGAACCGGGTCCCGGTCCCGACCGCGGCGTCCCGCACGATCAGGCGGCCTCGACCTTGCGGCTCGCGCCGCGGCCCTTGGCGGCGGCTCCGCCCTTGCGGCGACCCTGCGCGGGGCCGGATGCCGCCTCCTCGACAGGCTCGTTCTTGTCGGCGGACTGGGCGCGTCCGGGCTGGCCGAGCCCCAGGCTCTTGGCGAGGGCCGAGCGCTGCGCGGAGTAATTCGCCGAGGTGGTCGGGTAATCGGTCGGCAGACCGTAGCGCTCGCGGTAGCTCTGCGGATCAAGCCCGTGCTTGGTCAGGTGGCGCTTGAGCGTCTTATACGGCTTGCCGTCGATGAAGCTGACCAGTCCGTCGGGACGAATCGACTTGCGGATCTGCGCGGGCGTCGGCCGCTCGACGCTCTCGGTGGTCGCGGCGGCGGGTCCGGACCCGATCGTGTTGAGCGCCTCGTGGATGCTCGCGATCAGGGCCGGCAGATCGGCCGACGGCAGCGAGTTGTTGGAAACGTAGGCCGCCACGACGTCCACGGTCCGCTCGATGTAGTCCAATTGCGATGTCGGCGCAGCTTCTGACATTCTCACTTTCCTCGGCACATAAGCCTGTTGGGACCCTCACTTCTCGCGAATTAAGATAGCGTCTGAAAAATGCAAGACGCTCCATACAATTATCTGTGATCTATCGAAAGTCTAAGTCTGCAACATGCCGCGCAGCTTACAGGGTATGGTTGCATTGGCGGCACTTGGGGCGCACTTCTGAGTCGTTTTGTCCCCGTCGGATCTGCGAATGCTGGTCGGATCCTGTGACCGGGTTTTCGTTGCCGGCAGAGACCGTTACCCACAGGTTCGGGTCTGATCCCGGACGGTGCCGCACCGTCGCCGTCCGATCAGGCCGGAACGACCCTCAATCTTCGCACCGTTGCGTGGACGCGTGACGGCCGCCTGCGTCAATTTCGCCCGCCGGCCGGGGTCTCAGACGAACGTCTTGCGCGGGTCGAAGGCGTCGCGCACGGCCTCGCCGGCGAAGACGAGTAGGCTCAACATCACGGCGATGACCAGGAAGCCGGTCAATCCGAGCCACGGGGCTGTTAGATTGTCCTTCCCCTGCGCCAGGAGCTCGCCGAGCGACGGCGAGCCCGGCGGAAGCCCGAATCCCAGGAAGTCCAGCGATGTCAGGGTGGTGATCGAGCCGTTGAGGATGAACGGCAGGAAGGTCAGCGTCGCCACCATGGCGTTCGGCAGCAGATGGACCGTCATGATCCGGATGTTCGACAGACCCAGTGCCCGCGCGGCCCGGACGTATTCGAAGTTGCGCGCCCGCAGGAACTCGGCGCGCACGACGCTGACCAGCGACACCCAGGAGAACAGCAGCATGATCCCGAGCAGCACGAAGAATCCCGGGGCGATGAAGGCCGAGATGATGATGATCAGGTAGAGGGTTGGGATCCCGCCCCAGACCTCGATGAAGCGTTGGAAGGCGAGATCGACCCAGCCGCCGAAATAGCCCTGCACGGCCCCGGCCACCACGCCGATCGCCGAGGAGATGGCCGCCAGGATCAGGCCGAACAGCACCGAGATGCGGAAGCCGTAGATCACCCGCGCGAGCACGTCCCGCGTGGTGTTGTCGGTGCCGAGCCAGTGCCAGGGGATGTCCGCGCAGGTCGTCCCGCCGAGTTTCTCCGCCACGGGCCGACACTGCGCGTCCGTGAGCATCCAGGTCGGCGGCGACGGCGAGGGGGTCGGCAGATCCTCGTTGATGGTGTCGTACGAGAACGGGATCGGCGGCCACAACGCCCAGCCGTTCGCCGCGATCTCCTTGCGGATCTCGGAGGAGCGGTAGTCGGTCGTGGCGAGAAACCCGCCGAACTTCTCCTCGGGATAGTCGACCAGCACCGGGACGAGCCACTCGCCCTTGTAGGACAGCAGGATCGGGCGGTCGTTGGCGATGAATTCCGCGAACAGGCTCGCCACGAACAGGACCGTGAAGATCAGGAACGACCCGTAGCCGAGCCGGTTGCGGCGAAAATTGTCGACGCGGCGCCGGTTGAGCGGCGACAGGCGCAGCCGCCGGGCGGCGGCCTCGGTCGGGACCGGGGCCGGGGCGCCCTCGTCCGGGCGCAGGACCAGCGGCTGGGCGCCGGGCATCGGCGCCGGCACGACCTCGCCGTCGCCGGGACGCGTGACGTCGTTCATCCGTGCTGCCTCCCGCGCCGCGCCGCGCGCGATCCCGCCGCCGTGGGACCCGGGCGGGCGGCCGCGGAGCCGCCTGCGGAGCGGATGCCGGACGCGCTCAGCCGTCGAGCCGGGTCGCAGTGCCGTCGATCTCGGTGGGACGCACCTCGCCGCTGCGCTCCATCCAGCGGCGCAGCAGGCGGACGTTGCGGCGGTTGGCCTTGAAGGCGGCATCGAACAGGTCGCCCGCCACCGGCACAGCGCCGATCAGCCCGTCGAAGGCGACGTTCAGCCCCATCCGCGCGAGCATCCAGCGCGGCGCCCCGAGGCGCTTCGCCTCGTAGACGATGAAGGACGAGATCACCATGCCGGCCACGTCGCCGATCACCGGCACGAGGCCGATCAGCGCGTCGAACCCGACCCGCCGGTTGAGGCCCGGGATGACGAAGGCCGTGTCCATCAGGTGAGCCAGCGTCTCGAGCCGGGCGAGGCTCGCCTCGCGGCCGAGATCCGCCGACAGGAAGGGGGACCGGGGGCCGGAGCGGGTCTCGCCGCCGGATAAGGTCTCGGCACGGGCGAAGCGCCCGGCCTGGGCAGCCTGGGTGAAGTCCATGATCGGGATCCGTGGGGAAGCCATCGTGCCCAACGATGTGGCCCCCGGTCGGATCCCCGCAAGGACGGCACCGCCGCGGCTCACGCCACCCCCCGGCGAGGCCGCGCATGCGGTCGAGGGCCGCATCCAGGGTGGCGTCCTCCTTGGCGAAGCACAGCCGGACGATGTTGCGGACGGCGGCGTCCGGGTAGAAGGCGCTCACGGGAATCGCCGCGACGCCGTGCCGGGTGACGAGCGCCTCGCAGAACGCCGCGTCATCGGCGTAGCCGAGGTCCGCGATATCGATGTTGAGGAACCACGTGGCCTGGGCCGGCAGCACGGTGAAGCCGAGGTCGCGCAGGCCGCCGGCCAGCCGGTCGCGGGAGCGGGCGTAGCCGGCCCGCATCGTCTCGAACCACGGGGCCGGCTTCCCGAGGCCGTAGGCCACCGCCTCCTGGAGGTTCGGGGGCGTGGTGAAGGTGAGGAATTGGTGCGCCTTGGCAAGCCCGCGCATCAGCCGGGCATCGGCCATGACGAACCCGACCTTCCAGCCGGTGAGGGAGAAGATCTTGCCCGCCGAGCCGATCTTCACGGTGCGCTCGCGCATCCCAGGCAGCGCCATCAGCGGCCGGTGGCGGGCACCGTCGAACACCACGTGTTCCCAGACCTCGTCGCAGAGGGCGGTCACGTCGAAGCGCCGACAGTAGCGGGCGAGCAGGTCGAGGTCGTCGGGCGCGAACAGGGTCGCGCTCGGATTGAGAGGATTGTTCAGGACCACGACCCGGGTGCGCGCTCCGAACGCCTCCGCCAGGGCCGCCTCGTCGAGGCGGAAGGCCGGAGGCTGCAGGGCCACGATCCGCGGCACGCCGCCGGCACGCCGGACGAGGGGCAGGTACGCGTCGTACATGGGCGCGAACAGCACGACCTCGTCGCCCGGCTCGATCAGCGCCAGGAGCGCGCCGGCCAGCGCCTCGGTGGCCCCGGAGGTCACCATCACCTCGGTCTCGGGATCGAGGTCGAGACCCTGGTGCGCGGCGTAATGGGCGGCGACCGCCTCCCGCAGGGCCGGCAGCCCCATCATCGGCGGATACTGGTTCCAGCCGTCGCGGAGCGCCCGGGCTCCGTGCGCGCGGACGTCCTCGGGACCCGGATCGTCGGGGAAGCCCTGGCCGAGGTTGATCGCGCCGTGGACGCGCGCGAGCCGCGACATGGTTTCGAACACCGTCGTCGGGAGCGCGGCGAAGAGGGGATTCATGCGGCGCGGAACGCGATGCCGGACATCGGTGGGCTCGATCCGAGGGGGATTTGCGGGCGGGATTTGCGGGCAGGACCTGTTGACGGAACTCGGCTCCGCCGCGGCCTCTACCATGGGTGCCGCACGTTGCGGAATGTGCGCGCTCGCACAGACCCGGATTCCAGGCCGCAACGATCGACTGACGAATGTTGACATTCATCACTCGTACCGTACGTTGCGGTCACGGCCGGAGCGGCGCAACCGCCGGCGGGGCTTCGCCCCCTCGCCCCGTCAGCGGGGTGCCGCTCCGGTCCTCACGAAGGGCCATCGACTTGCGGGTCGGTGGCCCTTTCGGCATGTCCGGGGCGTCCGCTCCGATCGCCGGACCGGCACCGGAACCCGACGATGCGGTCCCCCTCGCACGCCCTCCTCGTCTGCCTGGCCCTGGCTCTGCTGATCGGCGGCCTCGGGATCGGCCTGCGCCGCGCCGTGGCGGTCACGCCCGTGGACACCGCCTTCCACGCGGTACTGCGGGCCTACGCGGCGCCGGATCCATCCGGCGGAAGCCAGCAACACGAGTGAAACCTCGTCGCCCTAGTGACGGCGCATTGAACGGGCACCTCTGGACCCGCACGGCGACGCGGTTCGGTGAACACGTCGCCGCGGCAGGGAGCCGTTCGGAGCCCGGACAACGTTATGGGCTTACGCTCCCGCCCGCGGGATCGGAATCGTCGACCCGGACGGGAGGGCCGCTCCAACGCGGCTCTCTGGGGTGCGGCAGGATGCGACGCCGCGGAGGCCGGAATGGGGGCTTGGACAGCGAGGGATAGGGTGCCGACGGTCGCGCAGGCGGCCGGCCTGTGCTCTAGTCAGGCATGAACGAGAGTTCTCCGATCCGGACCGACACGGCCCGGGCCTATCAGCCCGGTGAGGCGCCCGCGCGCGACGTCCGGAGGCGGCGGTTCCGGCCGATCCGCTGGCTCGTGATCCTGGTGCTGCTCGTCGGCGCCGGTGCGATCGGCCATCGCTGGTACGAGGCGCGCACCGACAAGGGCGCGGAGCCCGCCACCGCTCACCGGACCGGTGGCCGCGGCGGCCGGCACGGCGGCGCCGACATGCCGCAGGCGGTGGGCATCGCGGCGGTCACGACCGGCGACATGCCGGTGGTCCTCCAGGGCCTCGGCACGGTGACGCCGCTGGCCACCGTGACGGTGAAGTCGCAGATCAGCGGCTACCTCACCCAGGTGAAGTTCCGCGAGGGCCAGACCGTGAAGGCGGGCGACGAACTCGCGCAGATCGATTCCCGGCCCTACGAGGCGCTGCTCGCCCAGTACCAAGGCCAGCTCGCCCGCGACCAGGCGCTGCTTCAGAACTCCAAGCTCGACCTGCAGCGCTACCAGACCCTGAACCGGCAGGATTCGATCTCGAAGCAGAACGTCGACACGCAGGGTGCCCTGGTGAAGCAGAACGAGGGCACGGTCGCGGCCGACCAAGCACTCGTCGACCAGCAGAAGCTCAACATCGCCTACACCCACATCACGTCGCCGGTGGACGGCCGGGTGGGCCTGCGGCAGGTCGACCAGGGCAACTACATCTCGGCCGCCTCCACGGCGATCGTGGTGGTGACCCAGCTCCACCCGATCTCGGTGATCTTCACCCTGCCGGAGGACGATGTCGCCCGGGTGATGCGGCAGGTGCGCGCCGGCGCGAAGCTCACCGTGCGGGCCTACGACCGCGGCGACGCCCACGAGATCGCCACCGGGCGGCTCGACACGGTCGACAACCAGATCGACACGACCACCGGCACGGTGAAGCTGCGCGCGCTGTTCGACAACGGCGACGAGGAGCTGTTCCCGAACCAGTTCGTCAACGCCAAGCTGACCGTCGACACGGTGCGGGGCGCCACCCTGGTGCCGAATTCCAGCCTGCTCCAGGGCACGCCTGGCACCTACGTCTACCTGATGGACGGGGACAGCAAGGTCACGGTCCGGCCGATCAAGACCGGCGAGACCGACGGGACCCACACCGTGGTGGCGTCCGGACTGAATCCGGGCGACCGCGTCGTCACCGACGGCACCGACCGGCTGAAGGACGGCGCCCCGGTCCGGATCACCGAGGGCGCGCAGGCGGCCGCGGGCGACGGCAAGGGCGACGTGAAGGCCGCGGTGTCGAAGCCGGACGGTAAGGGTGACATCAAGGGCGACGTGAAGCCGGGTACGCCGGCCGACGGCGCGGCGGATGCGCAGGGTGCAGCGGAGGGCGGTCGTCGGCACCGGCGCCGTCAGGCGCAGTGAGAGCGGGTGCGCGACGGTCTCCCTCCCCCTCTGCGGGAGAGGGTGGCCCCTGCGTCGGCAGGGGTCGGGAGAGGGGAACCCGGCTTCCGGATGTAGCGTGATCTTCATGAAGGCCGGCGTCGTATTCTACATCGCCGCGCTGCCCCTCTCCCGACCCCCTTCGGGCGCCACCCTCCCCCGCAGAGGGGGTGAGGGGTGTTCTCTCCATGAACCCGTCCCGCCTGTTCATCCTCCGTCCGGTGGCCACGACGCTGCTGATGCTGGCGATCCTGATCGTCGGCGGCGTGTCGTACCTGAACCTGCCGGTCTCGGCGCTGCCGGCCGTCGATTACCCGACCATCCAGGTCCAGACCTTCTATCCGGGCGCCAGCCCCGAGGTGATGACCTCCTCGGTGACGGCGCCCCTGGAGCGGCAGTTCGGCCAGCTCGCCAACCTCAACCAGATGACCTCGCAATCCTCCGCGGGCGCCTCGGTCATCACCCTGCAGTTCAGCCTGGACCTGTCCCTCGACATCGCCGAGCAGCAGGTCCAGGCGGCGATCAACGCCGCCGGCAACCTGCTGCCCTCGGACCTGCCGGCGCCGCCGATCTACGCCAAGGTCAACCCGGCCGACGCGCCGGTCCTGACGCTGGCGCTGACGTCGAAGACCCTGCCGCTCACCCAGGTCCGCGACCTCGCGGAGTCGCGCCTGGCCCAGAAGATCAGCCAAGTGGCGGGCGTCGGCCTCGTGAGCATCTCGGGCGGGCAGCGCCCATCCGTGCGGGTGCGGTTCAACGCGCGGGCGCTCGCCGCCTACGGCCTCAACATCGACGACCTGCGCACGACGATCACCAACCTCAACGTCAACACGCCGAAAGGCACGATCGACGGGCCGACGCAGTCCTACGCGATCAACGCCAACGACCAGATCCGCGACCCGAAGGCCTACAACTCCGCGATCATCGCCTACCGCAACGGCGCCCCGGTGATGCTCTCGGAGGTGGCCGACGTGGTCGAGGGACCCGAGAACACCAAGCTCGGCGCTTGGGCCGACGCGACGCCGGCCGTGATCCTCAACATCCAGCGCCAGCCGGGCGCCAACGTCATCGCCACGGTCGACAAGATCAAGTCGCTGCTGCCGCAGCTCCAGGCGAGCCTGCCGGCCGCCGTGGCAGTGGCGCCGCTCACCGACCGGACCACCACGATCCGCGCCTCCGTGGAGGACGTGCAGTTTGAGCTCGGCCTCGCCATCGCCCTGGTGGTGCTGGTGATCTTCCTGTTCCTGCGCAGCCTGTCGGCGACCCTGATCCCGAGCCTGTCGGTGCCCCTGTCGCTGGTCGGCGCCCTGTCGGTGATGGACCTCTACGGCTTCTCCCTCGACAACCTGTCGCTGATGGCGCTCACCATCGCCACCGGCTTCGTGGTCGACGACGCCATCGTGGTGATCGAGAACATCGCCCGCCACGTGGAGGCCGGCGACTCGCCCCTGGAGGCGGCGCTCAAGGGCTCCCGCGAGATCGGCTTCACCATCATCTCGCTGACCGTCTCGCTGATCGCGGTGCTGATCCCGCTCCTGTTCATGGGCGACGTGGTCGGGCGGCTGTTCCACGAATTCGCCATCACCCTGGCGGCGACCATCATCATCTCGGCGGTGGTGTCGCTGACTTTGGTGCCGATGCTGTGCGCGCGGCTCCTGAAGCACGTGCCCGAGACCGCGCCCCGCCGCCGGGAGGGCGCCCTGTCCCGCCTCGGCCGGCGCGCCATCGACGGCACGATCGCGTCGTACGGGCGCTCCCTGCGGGTGGTCCTCGACCACCAGGGCCTGACCCTCCTGGTGGCTCTGGGCACGCTGGGGCTCACCGTCTACCTGTTCGTGGTGATCCCCAAGGGCTTCTTCCCGGTGCAGGACACCGGCGTGATCCAGGGCATCACCCAGGCCGACCAGTCGGTCTCCTACGCGGCCATGGCCGAGCGCCAGCAGCAAATGGCCGAGATCGTCCTGAAGGATCCGGACGTGGCGAGCCTGTCCTCGTTCATCGGGGTCGACGGCCAGAACGTCACGCTGAATTCCGGGCGGATGCTGATCAACCTGAAACCCCGGGCGGCGCGCACGGCCTCCGCCAGCGCGATCATCCGGCGGATCTCGGCGGCCGCCGCCAATCAGCCCGGCATGCGGCTATACATGCAGCCGGTCCAGGACCTGACCATCGACACCGCGGTCTCGGCGACCCAGTACCAGGTGATCCTCGAGAGTCCCAACATCGACGATTTCGAGACCTGGGTGCCGCGCTTCACCGAGGCGCTGGCGAAGTCGCCCGTGGTGGCCGACGTGGCGAGTGA
Organism: Methylobacterium phyllosphaerae; assembly: GCA_050632685.1. Classification (GTDB taxonomy): domain Bacteria; phylum Pseudomonadota; class Alphaproteobacteria; order Rhizobiales; family Beijerinckiaceae; genus Methylobacterium; species Methylobacterium phyllosphaerae_A. Next base: position 603,019 of record JBOEFT010000001.1, on the reverse strand, counting down.
TCACCAGGGCGAGGGACTCGCCGCCTACGTGACCATCGACCGGCCTACCGCCGGCCGCTACGGCATCACCCCGGCCACGATCGACAACGCCCTCTACGACGCCTTCGGCCAGCGGATCATCTCGACGATCTTCACCCAGTCCAACCAGTATCGGGTGATCCTGGAGGCCGACCCGAAGCTGCACACGACCCTGCGCAGCCTCGACGCGATCTACCTGCCCTCGTCGACGGCGACCAACGGGCAGGTGCCGCTCTCCGCGGTGGCGCGGATCAGCGAGCGGCGGGCGCCGCTCCTGATCTCGCATCTCGGCCAGTTTCCGGCCACGACCGTGTCGTTCAACCTCGCCCCGGGCGCGGCCCTGGGCCAGGCCGTGGAGGCGATCGACGGGGTCAGGGCCGCGATCGGGCTGCCGCCCTCGTTCCGCGTGGTGCCGCAGGGCTCGGTCTTCGCCTTCCAGTCGGCGCTCGGCAACGAGCTGTTCCTGGTGCTCGCGGCGATCGTCACCGTCTACATCGTGCTGGGCGTGCTCTACGAGAGCTTCATCCACCCGATCACGATCCTCTCCACCCTGCCGTCGGCGGGGATCGGGGCGCTCCTCGGCCTGATGCTGTTCGGCCTGTCGCTCGACATCATCGCGGTGATCGGCATCGTGCTCCTGATCGGCATCGTGAAGAAGAACGCCATCATGATGATCGACTTCGCGCTCCAGGCGGAGCGCGAGGACGGGCTCGAGCCCCGGGAGGCGATCTTCCAGGCCTGCCTCCTGCGCTTCCGGCCGATCCTGATGACGACGCTGGCGGCGCTCTTCGCAGCGGTGCCGCTGATCCTCGGCACCGGCGTCGGCTCGGAGCTGCGCCAGCCGCTGGGCATCTGCATCGCCGGCGGCCTGATCGTCAGCCAGGTGCTGACCCTGTTCACGACGCCGGTGATCTATCTGGCCTTCGACCGGCTGGAGCGGCGGATTTCCGGGCGGCGTGATCCTGATCTGGCAGGCGGCGAGGCGCTGCCGTGAACATCTCCGAGCCGTTCATCCGGCGGCCGGTGGCGACCACGCTGCTCACGATCGGCGTGCTGCTCGCCGGGCTGTTCGCCTTCCTGAAGCTGCCGGTGGCGCCGCTGCCGCAGATCGACTTCCCCGTCATCCTCGTCCAGGCGCAGATGGCCGGCGCCTCGCCCGAGACCATGGCCACCACCGTGGCGGCGCCCCTCGAACGGCGGCTCGGCGCCATCGCGGACGTCAACGAGATGACGTCCACGAACGCGCTGGGCTCCACCCGGATCGTGCTGCTGTTCGGCCTGAACCGCGACATCGACGGCGCGGCCCGCGACGTGCAAGCCGCCATCAACGCCGCCCGCGCCGACCTGCCGACGGCCCTGCGGCAGAACCCGACCTACCGGAAGTTCAACCCCGCCGACACGCCGATCATCATCCTCGGCATGACCTCGGAGACCCTGACCCGCGGCCAGGTCTACGATTCCGCCGCCACCGTGGTGCAGCAGAAGCTCTCGCAGCTCCCCGGGGTCGGCAACGTCGATATCGGCGGCTCGTCCCTGCCGGCGGTGCGGGTCGAGCTCGATCCGACGGCCCTGTTCAATTACGGCATCGGCCTCGAGGGCATCCGGGCGGCTTTGGCCTCCGCCAACGCCAACTCGCCCAAGGGCGAGATCGACGCCGGGGACCGCCGCTACCAGCTCTACGCCAACGACCAGGGCCGCAAGGCCGCCGATTACCGCGACATCATCGTGGCCTACCGCAACGGCGCGGCGGTGAAGCTCACCGATGTCGGCCAGGTGCTCGACGGTGTCGAGGACAAGCGCAACCTCGGCATCGTCAACGGCAAGCCCGGCGTGCTGCTGTTCGTCTACAAGCAGCCCGGCGCCAACGTGGTCGAGACCATCAACGCCGTGAAGGAGGCCCTGCCGCAGATCACCGCGGCGCTGCCGGGCGGCATCGACATCAAGCTCACCGGCGACCGCAGCGCCACGATCCGAGCCTCGCTCTCGGCCACCGAGGAGACGCTGCTGGTGGCGGTCGGCCTCGTCATCCTGGTGGTGTTCGGCTTCCTGCGCTCCTGGCGGGCCACGCTGATCCCCGCGGTAGCGGTGCCGATCTCGATCATCGGCACCTTCTCGGCGATGTACCTGCTCGGCTACTCGCTCAACATCCTGTCGCTGACCGCCCTGATCATCGGCACCGGCTTCGTGGTCGACGACGCCATCGTGGTGCTGGAGAACGTCCAGCGGCACATTGAGGAGGGCAAGCCCAGGCTCCAGGCGGCGCTGATCGGCGCCCGGGAGGTGGGGTTCACGGTGATCTCGATGAGCCTGTCGCTCATCGCGGTGTTCCTGCCGATCCTGCTGATGGGCGGCCTCGTCGGCCGCATCTTCCAGGAATTCTCCGTCACCCTGTCCCTGTCGATCCTGATCTCCCTGGTGTTGTCGCTCACCACGACCCCCATGATGTGTGCCCGGCTGCTCCGGGCCGAGGGGCACGGCCCGAACGGAGAGCCCCCGGCGGGCCGCCGGCCGAACTGGCTGATCAGGATCCTGGAGGGCGGCTTCACCCGTCTACTCGGCGCCTATGCGCGGACCCTCGCGGTGGCGCTCGCGCATCCCCGCCTCGTCCTGCTGAGCCTGCTCGCCACGGTGGGTCTCAACGTCTACCTGTACGTGATCGTCCCGAAGGGCTTCTTCCCCGAGCAGGATACCGGGCAGATGATGGGCGGCATCCAGGCCGACCAGCGCATCTCGTTCCAGTCGATGGAGAGGAAGCTCAAGCAGGCGACCGCGATCGTCGGTGCGGACCCGGCGGTGGAAAGCGTCGTTGGCTTCACGGGCGGGCGCGGCACCAACTCGGCCAACGTCTTCGTCGGCCTGAAGCCCCTCAACGAGCGGGCGCCGATCTCGGCCGTGATGGCGCGGCTGCGGCCGAAGCTCGCGCAGGTGGCGGGCGCGCGCCTCTACGTCTTCCCCCGCCAGGACCTGCAGATGGGCGGGCGCCAGAGCTTCGCCCAGTACCAGTACACCCTCCAGGGAGACACCGCCGAGGAGCTGTTCGCCGCCGCCCCGAAGCTGGTGGCGGCCCTGCAGAAGGACCCGACCTTCGCGGACGTGACCTCCGACCAGCAGGAGGGCGGGCTGGAGAGCCGGATCGTGATCGACCGGGCGACCGCGTTCCGCTACGGCATCACGCCGAACAAGATCGACAACACCCTCTACGACGCCTTCGGCCAGCGCCAGGTCTCGACGATCTACAATCCGCTGAACCAGTACCACGTCGTGATGGAGATCGCGCCGCGCTACCTGGAGACGCCGGAGACGCTCAAGCAGATCTACGTCTCGACCTCGGGCGGCAACGCGCCGGGCTCGGCCACCACCAACGCGGTGGCCGGCACGGTGGCGGCGGGCGGCAGCGTCAATACCAACGCGGCCACCGGCACCAGCAGCCCGGGCAGCGCGTCGGCCGCCGCGGCGACGGCCGGCGGAGCGGCCGCCGGCACCGGCGCGGTCGGTAGCGCCTCGGGCGGGACCGGTGCCGTCGCGGCCGCGGCGGCCGCCGCCAGCACCGCCGACACCGCCTCGAACGCCGCGGCCATCGCGTCCGACTCGGCCCGCAACGCCTCGTCCAACGCCATCGCGGCGAGCAAGGGGGCGCCTCGTCGAGCGCGCCGGTCTCGGCTGCGAAGGAGACGATGGTCCCGCTCTCGGCCTTCGCGCGGATCGAGCCCGGCAGCGCCCCCGTGCAGGTGAGCCACCAGGGCCTGTTCGTGGCGACCACGATCTCGTTCAACCTCGCCCCGGGCAAGAGCCTGTCGGACGCCACCGACGCGATCGACCGGGCGATGGCCTCCCTGCAGCTGCCCGCCACGATCCACGGCGAGTATGCGGGCGCGGCCAAGAACTACGTCGCCTCGGCCTCGCGCCAGCCGCTCCTGATCCTGGCGGCGATCCTGGCGGTCTACGCGGTGCTCGGCATTCTCTACGAGAGCTTCGTGCACCCGCTCACGATCCTCTCCACCCTCCCCTCGGCCGGCGTCGGCGCGGTGCTGGCCCTGCTGGTGACCGGGACCGACTTCACCATCATCGCGCTGATCGCCGTGTTCCTGCTCATCGGCATCGTGAAGAAGAACGCGATCATGATGATCGACGTGGCGATCGACGCCGAGCGGACCCGGGGCGCGAATCCCGTGGACGCGATCCGCGAGGCCTGTCTCCTGCGCTTCCGGCCGATCATGATGACGACGCTGGCAGCCATGCTCGGCGCCGTGCCGCTGATCCTGGCCAACGGCGAGGGCGCGGAGCTGCGCCGCCCCCTGGGCATCGCCATCGTCGGCGGGCTGATTGTGAGCCAGATCCTGACCCTCTACACCACCCCCGTCGTCTACCTCACCCTCGATCGCCTCCGGCACAGGGTGCTCAACCGGCGCAGGCGCGCCGGACGGGGCGGAGAAGCGGCACTGCCGGCCGGAGAGTGATGGTTAAGGTTCCACGTGAAACGGCGGCGGCTCCGGTCGCGGGTGCGGGTTTGTCCCAGCCTGTCCCTCATCCAGAGGGGCTGCGCAGCAGCCTCGAAGGATGTCCCCAGGGACCGCGCGGCCGGCTGGACGCCTCCTGCGAGGCCTCCGCTGCGCTCCGGCACCTCAGGATGAGGGCGCGGGTGGGCATGACGCCTGCGTCCACTGGACCGTTGAGCCACGAACCTGCCGCTGCCGATCGGCGGTCCCGCACCCTCGCTGCCCTCCTCCTCGCCGCGCCCCTCCTCGCCGGCTGCGTGGTCGGACCCGACTATGCCCGGCCCTCGGTGGAGACGCCCCTCGCCTACAAGCAGGGCGGCGTCCGGGAGGACAGCCCGGCCTATGTCGCGGCGCGGAAGAGGGGCTGGCGCGAGGCCCGGCCCAACGATGCCGCCGAGCGGGGCGACTGGTGGCGGGTCTTCCGCGATCCGACCCTGGACCGGCTGATCCGCCTCGTCGACGTCGACAACCAGTCCCTCCGGCAGGCAGTGGCGAATTACCGACAGGCGCGGGCGCTGGTCGCCTCCGCCCAGGCCGCCCTGTACCCGACGGTGATCGGGGCGCCGAGCATCACCCGGACCGGCAGCGGCACCACCACCCGCACCAACGTGTCGCTGCTCGGTCAGGCGAGCTGGGAACTCGACCTGTTCGGCGGCACCCGCCGCACCATCGAGAGCGAGGCGGCCCTGGCGCAATCCGACGCCGCCACCCTCGCGCTGACCCGCCTGACCATCCAGGCGGAGGTGGCGGCCGATTACCTGACCGTGCGCTACGCCGATGCGCTCCAGAAGGTGCTCGACGAGAACGTCGCGAACTTCAAGAAGACGCTGGCGATCACCGAGAACCAGTACGCCGCCGGCGTGGCGGCCCGCTCCGACGTGATCACGGCGCAGACTCAGGTCCAGACCATCGAGGCCCAGGCCATCGCGGTGCGCCTGACCCGGGTGCAGTACGTGAACGCCATCGCCACCCTGATCGGGCGGCCGCCCTCCGAGGTGTCGGTCCCGGTGGCCGGCATTCCGCGCAATCCGCCCGGCGTGCCGGTTGGGATCCCCAGCGACCTGCTGGAGCGGCGGCCGGACGTTGCCCAGGCCGAGCGCCTCGTCCAGGCGCAGAGCGAACGCATCGGCGTGGCGGTGGCGGCCTTCTTCCCCACCGTGACGATCTCGGCCCAGGGCGGCATCTCCGGGGCGACCCGCAACGGCCTGCTCTCGGCCGCCAACCAGGTCTGGTCGGTGGCCGCATCCGGCAGCGAGGTCCTGTTCGACGGCGGCGCGCGCACGGCGGCCCTGCGCTCGGCGGAAGCCGGCTACGACGCCGCATTAGCCAATTACCGGCAGGTGGTGCTCGCCGCCTTCGCGGAGGTCGAGAACCAGATGGCGGCGCTGCGCATCCTGGGCCAGCAGCAGGGGGCGCAGGACACGGCCGTGGACCTGTCGCGCAAGGCCGTCGAGATCACGCTCAACGAATACAGGGCCGGCACGCAGAACTTCACCACGGTGGTGACCGCGCAGGGATTGCTCGTGACCAACGAGATCAACGCCCTCCAGGTACGCTTGAGCCGCTTCACCGCGGCGGTGACGTTGATCCGGGCACTCGGCGGCGGCTGGGACGTGCGCTCCCTGCCGAGCGATTCCGAGCTGAAGGGTCCGAGCCTGCCGCTCGATCGGGGCGGTCAGGCGGTCCGCCCCGACGAGTAGGCCGCTGTGGTCCTCCCGCCGGTCCGAGCGGCGGCCTTGCGCACGCGGTCGTCCGGTGAAGGCCGTCGCCGCCGCACCCCTTGCACCGGCGCGTGCGCAGCGACGTGATCCCGGGGACATGCCGGTCATGCCGTGCGCCGCGGACGACGGGGCCGTGGGTCCGGGGTTCGCGCGCGTGGGTATGCATGCGGGGTGACCGGTCCTAGGATCGGCACGGCACAGCCGCATCGGCGCCGGAACGGGCTTCGCTGCGGCGGGTTGTCAGGCCGGTTTGCTGCAGCGCAGCCAGACGGGAGTCAGGGATGGCCGGGCCGACGACAGCTCTCAAGGACGACGCGGCCTGCGGTACGCAGCCCGCCCCCCTGCACGCTGGTGATCTTCGGGGCGGGCGGAGACCTGACCAAGCGCCTGCTGATGCCGTCGCTCTACAACCTCGCGGGCGCGGGATTGCTGCCGGAGGGCTTCTCGATCCTGGGCGTCGACCACGGCGACGGCACCGACGACACCCTGCGCGACACCCTCACCCAGACCCTGGAGGCGTTCAGCAAGGATCCGACCTCCGAGTTCCACGCCGATCACATCGACGCGAAGAGCTGGGGCTTCATCCGAGAGCGGCTGCACTACCTCAAGGGCGATTTCGAGAAGCCCGAGACCTTCGAGGCCGTCAAACAGCGGGTGAACGGCAGCGCCGTGTTCTACTGCGCGGTGGCGGCCCGCTTCTTCGGCACCATCGTGGACGGGCTCGGGCAGGCGGGCCTGCTCAAGCAGGCGGATCACCAGTTCCGCCGGGTTGTGATCGAGAAGCCGTTCGGCTCCGACCTCGCCTCGGCGCGGGACCTCAACGCGCGCATCCTCCGCCAAGGCGACGAGAGCCAGTTCTACCGGATCGACCACTTCCTCGGGAAGGAGACGGTCCAGTCGATCATGGCGTTCCGCTTCGCCAACGGCCTGCTGGAGCCGGTCTGGCGGCGGGAATACATCGACAGCATCCAGATCACCGCCGCCGAGACGGTCGGCGTCGAGGAGCGCGGCGGCTTCTACGAGCCGACCGGGGCGCTGCGCGACATGGTGCCGAATCACATGTTCCAGCTCCTCTGCATGGTCGCCATGGAGCCGCCGAACTCCTTCGACGCGGAGGCCGTGCGCACCGAGAAGGCCAAGCTCGCCGAGGCCGTGCGTCCGATCCCGCCCGAGGACGCGGTCCGCGGCCAGTACACGGCCGGCACCTCGGAGGGGCGCGACGTGCTCGCCTACCGGGACGAGCCGCACGTGGCGAAGGACTCGGTCACCGAGACCTACATCGCCCTGAAGCTCCACATCGAGAATTGGCGCTGGGCCGGGGTGCCGTTCTACGTCCGCACCGGCAAGCGCATGACCGGCCGGCGCACCGAGATCGCGGTGCTGTTCAAGCCGGCGCCGTTCAAGATGTTCGCCGACACGCCCAACGCCGATCTCGGCCCGACCGTGATGCGGATCCTGATCGATCCGGACCATGGGGTCAGCACGGAGTTCAACGTGAAGGTGCCTGGGCCGCAGATGAAGATCGGTCGCGTGCGGACCGCCTTCCGCTACAAGGATTTCTTCGCCGACACGCCCAATGTCGGCTACGAGACGCTGCTCTACGATTGCATGACCGGCGACGCGACGCTGTTCCAGCGCGCCGACAACATCGAGGCCGGCTGGAGCGCGGTGGAGCCCCTGCTTAAGGGCTGGCCGCAGCCGGGGGTGGCGTTCTACCCGGCCGGAAGCGCAGGCCCGACGGAGGCCGACGACCTCCTGGCCCGGGACGGCCGCCACTGGCTGGGCCTCGACGGCGAGACCGATTGAACGATCCGGCCCGGGGCGCGGAACCGCCGTTCAGCGCCGCTTGAACGGCAGCATCGCCGCCACGGCCAGCGCGTCGACCCGGTTGTTCAGCGGGTCGCCGGCATGGCCCTTCACCCAGTGCCATGCCACCTCGTGGCGCTCCCGGGCGGCATCGATGCGCCGCCAGAGGTCCTCGTTCTTGACGGGCTTCTTGTCGGCGGTCCGCCAGCCCCGCGCTTTCCAGTTGTGGATCCAGCCGGTGATGCCCTGGCGCAGGTACTGCGAGTCCGTGAACAGGTCGACCCGGCAGGGGCGCTTCAGGGCCTCCAGCGCCTCGATCGCCGCCAGGATCTCCATCCGGTTGTTGGTGGTGTGGGCTTCGCCCCCGGAGAGTTCCTTCCGGGCGTCGCCGAAGATCAGGATCGCACCCCAGCCGCCGGGACCCGGATTTCCCGAGCAGGCGCCGTCGGTGTAGATCTTGACCCGCGTCGGCTCGGAGACCGCCTCGGTCGTCTCCGCGCTCATCCGGTCATCAACCCTGACGGCCGTAATCCCGCGCGTCGCGCACCTGCCGGTGGAAGGCGAGCCGGCGATCGAATTCCCGTGGGTCCTTCGGCCTGACCAGGGCGCCGGGAGGCACGTTCAGCCAGTCGACCAGCCGGGTCAGCATGAAGCGCAGAGCGGCGCCGCGGCACAGGATCGGCAGCGCCGCGACCTCGGCGGCCTCCAGGGGCCGCACCGCCTCGTAGCCGGCGATCAGCGCGGCCGCCCTGTCCCGGTGGAAGGGACCGTCGGGGTCGAAGCACCATGCGTTGAGGCAGACCGCGAGGTCGTACGCGAAGGCGTCCGTGCAGGCGAAGTAGAAGTCGATCAGGCCCGACAGGGCGTCGCCGATGAAGAACACGTTGTCGGTGAAGAGATCCGCGTGGATCACCCCGCCCGGCAGGTTCCGGGGCCAGTGCGCTTCCAGGACGGCGAGGTCGGCCCGGGTCCGTTCGACGAGGCCGGGGGCGACCGAGTCGGCCTGGGCCTCGGCCTGCGCGAACAGCGGCCGCCAGGCGGCGACCGAGAGGCTGTTGTCCCGCACCATCGGGAAATCCCGGCCGGCGGCGTGCAGCTCGGCCAGCGCCCGGCCGAGTTCCCGGCAATGCTCCGCGCCCGGCGCCTTGACCGAGACGCCCTCCAGGAAGCTCACGATGGCGGCGGGCCGGCCGCAGAGCTGCCCGAGGGCCTGGCCGGTCCGGTCCCGCACCGGTTGCGGGCAGGCGAGGCCGCGGGCCGAGAGGTGCTCCATCAGGCCGATGAAGAACGGCAGGTCCTGCTCCCGGACCCGCTTCTCGTAGAGGGTCAGGATGTAGGCGCCGTCGGTGGTGTGCAGGAAGAAGTTCGAGTTCTCGACCCCTTCGGCGATGCCCTTGTAGGAGAGCAGGCCGCCGATCGCGTAGGCGGACAGGAACTCAGCGAGCGCCGCGTCGGATACCTCGGTGTAGACGGCCACGTATGCGCGCTCTGAATGTCGGAACTTCGATAAGGCGAGGGGAGCCGCAGCGCCCCGGCACAGACCCTGCCGGGCCTCGAGGCCGAGCGGCCCCGCAGGCTGCGCGGTCCGAAACCGCCTATTCGGCGGCCTCGCTGCGCAGCTCTCGCGGCAGCGGGAAGACCATGTCCTCGATCACCGTCGAGACCGTGTCGACGACGACGTCGTAGCGGGCCGCGAAGGCGTCGATGATCTCCTCGACCAGCACCTCGGGGGCCGAGGCGCCGGCGGTCAGACCGAGCTTGCGGATGCCCTCGAAGGCCGGCCAGTCGATCTCCTCGGCGCGGAGCACCAGTCGGGTGATCGGGCAGCCGACGCGCTCGGCGACCTCGCGCAGGCGCTGCGAGTTCGAGGAGTTCGAGGACCCGACGACGATCAGGGCGTCCACCAGCGGCGCCACCTGCTTCACCGCCTCCTGGCGATTCGTGGTGGCGTAGCAGATGTCGTCCTTGTGCGGCCCGGTGATGGTCGGGAACTTCTTCTTGAGGGCGTCGACGATGTGCCGGGTGTCGTCCACCGACAGGGTCGTCTGGGTGACCCAAGCGAGGTTGTCGGGGTTGTCGGGGGTCAGGGCCGCGATCTGGTCGAGGTCCTCCACCAGGGTGATCGAGCCCTTGGGCAGCTGGCCCATGGTGCCGACGACCTCCGGATGGCCGGAATGGCCGACCAGCAGCACGTGGCGGCCGCGCTTGTGGTGGATCTCGGCCTCGCGGTGGACCTTGGTGACCAGCGGACAGGTGGCGTCGATGGTGGTCAGGCCGCGCGAATCGGCGTTGGCCGGCACGGTCTTGGCGACGCCGTGGGCGGAGAAGATCACCGGGGCGCCGCCGTCCGGCACCTCGTCGAGTTCGCGGACGAACACGGCGCCCTTCCGCTTCAGGCTCTCCACGACGTACTTGTTGTGCACGATCTCGTGGCGGACGTAGACGGGCGGCCCGTAGATGGCGAGGGCCCGCTCCACGACGTCGATGGCCCGCACCACGCCGGCGCAGAAGCCGCGCGGGGCGCAGAGCAGGATCTCCAGCGGCGGCTTGCCGGCGGTGCCCGGGACGGGCTCGGGGGTCGCGATTTCGGCGGTCATGGGGGCGATGTGGCGAGGGCGGGGCACTCCTGTCAACAGGAGTGTCCCACGAACCGGGCAGGAAGAGGGACGCGGAGGCGCCCTGTAGCACGATTGCCGCGGGACTTGGACCCCGCCGCCTTAAAGGCGCCGGAGGCTGGTGACAGCACCGAAGCTGGTGGCCCGGATCCGGGAGACGGCCTCCGCCAGCGGCTCGGCCGCCACTGCCATGTGGTGGCCGTTGGCATGGATGAGCGTCTCGGAATCGCGCATCAGACCGACATGGCCGCGCCAGAACACGAGGTCGCCCCGGCGCAGGCATGCGAGGTCGAGGGGCAAGGCCTGCCCGAGAGCCGCCTCCTGCATGTCGGCGTCGCGGGGGCAGGGCAGCCCCGCCGCGTCCAGGCAGAGCTGCACCAGGCCGGAGCAGTCGAGCCCGAGGCTCGTGCGCCCACCCCACAGATAGGGCGTCCCGGCCAGCCGCACGGCCGTGGCCACGTAGTCCGGTTCGTGGGTCGCCACGGGCGCACAATGCGCGGCGAACACGTAGCCCTCCGGGGTCTCCAGATACGCGCCTGACGCGCCTGTCGCCGCGAGGCGGGCGCCGAGGCTGAGGTGGCCGCGGACCGGTCGTTTCAAGTCCGGTTCGGGATACAGGAAGGTGCGCAGGGCCGTGACCCGGTGCGTCGGCTCCGGCTCGGCCGGGCCGAGGCAGGCGGCCGGCAGGTAGCCGACATAGCCGTCGCGGACGAGCTGCACGAAGGCGAAGCCCTCGGTCTCGTCGTACAGATCGACCGCGTCGCCGAGGAGCGCCTCGGTGTCGAGCCCGGCCTGGGGGGACGGAGCCCGGCGCAGGGGCGCGGCGGGCGCCGTGACCCGGCGCGGCGTCGCGGCCACGTAACGGGCCGCCGTGACGCGATCCCGCAGGCGGAGAGCGGCGACCTCCGGGCGGGCCGGGGTGAGCCGGGGATCGAGGGTGTCTGTCATCGGGCTACGGTATCACGACGGGCCTTAACGTCGGCGGGTGACCGAACCAAGGGCGACCCTGGCGGGCCGCCTGCTGCGCCTCTATGTCGCACCGCGCACGAGCCCTGACGGATTCTGCCCCCGGACCGGTCGCGTGCTTCGGTCTGCCCTAGCGGTGCTCCTTGCGGCGCTGCCCAACGCCGCGTCATCGGCCCCCAGGCATGTGCCCGAGACGGCGCTCACAGGTTTTTGATGCACTGCACAACTGTCTTGGAAGGCGCTATGTCTGTCGGATGAAGACCGCGAGTCGCCCCGTGAAGAAGACACAGAAGAGCTTCGCCGACCTGCCGCCGATCCGCGTCCGCCGCGAGCCGCCGACGGTGAACGAGGCGGTCGCCGCCGCGCAGGACCTCGCCGACGATGTCGAGCAGCAGGTCGAGATCGCCGCCGGCCTGATGGGCCTGCCAGCCGACGAGGTCCGCCCGCACGTCCTGGCGGCCAAGAAGGCCAAGCCGGAGCGCGTCCCCGAGCGGATTCTGACCCAGGCGAGCCCGAGCCGGGCGCCCCGCACCGTGGTGGTCGAGCGCCGCACCCGCCCGACCGTGGTGATCGAGCGGCGCAGCCGCCCCCTCGACCCGCGCCGCTGAGCGCCTGTCAGAGAGGCAGGGTCACCACGGCAGCGTCTCGCCGCGGTAGTCGAGGTAGTGGGCGCCCGGCCGGCCGAGCTGCGCCCCGATCACGTCGGCGAGGCCTGTGACGCTGGTCGCCACGTCGATGTCGGCCTCCGCACCGCCCATCTCGGTGCGCACCCAGCCCGGATGCAGGATCAGCACGGAGACGTTCTCCGCTCGGTGCCGGATCTCGAAGCTGCGCGCCAGGGTGTTCAGCGCCGCCTTGCTGGCCCGGTAGGTCTCCCAGCCACCGGTCTCGTTCAGGCTGACGCTGCCGAGGATCGAACTCATCAGGGCGATGCTGCCGCCGGGGGCGAGAAGATCGCGGAAGGCCTCGGCGCAACGGATCGGGCTGATCGCGTTGGTGAGGTAGACCTGCGCGGCGATCGCGCGGGGCACCGCGTGCGCCGGGTCGTGCGCCTGGGTGGCGACGCCGGCCACCACGAAGATCAATTCGAAGCGCTCGGAGGCCAGCCGCTCGCGCAGGGCGGCGACGCCAGCATCGTCGTCGATGTCGGCGGTCTCGACGCGCAGGGCCTCCGAGCCCAGTCGGGCGAGAGCCGGGGACGGCGTGCGCTGCGTGGCGGTGACCCGCCAGCCGCGGGCCAGGAAGGTCTCGACGAGGCCGAGCCCCAGGCCGCGGGAGGCTCCGACGATCAGCGCGTGCTTCTGCGATTGGGTCATGATGGGTCTCCGGGATCGGCCGGATAAAGTCTGATCGGGTCCGGAGGTTTCGTGTCGGGGTCGAGTCTCGGCCGGGCTAAGCCCGGGGTTCGAAGGCGACCTGCTCGACCGGGCTGAAATTCGCGTCGATCGGTTTCGAGACCGTCCGCTTTCGGAACGGAAGTGCGGGACGAGGCCGGTGGCCGCCTGCGGAGGCCGGTCCCGAGAAGCAGGTTGGCCTGACGGGGATTGACGGATCGACCGCGCTTTTGTACCGAACGGTACAACTTGGTTCAGGAAGGCGATCCGATGTCCCGACCCCCGCTTCCCCCGTTCACCGAAGAGTCGGCGATCGAGAAGGTGCGCCTTGCCGAGGACGGCTGGAACACGCGCGACGCGGCCAAGGTCGCGTTGGCCTACACGCCCGACACGCACTGGCGGAACCGCGTCGAATTCGTGACCAATCGGGATGAGGCGCAGGCCTTCCTCACTCGCAAATGGAACAAGGAGCACGAATACAGGCTGATCAAGGAGCTGTGGGCCTTCACCGGCAACCGTATCGCGGTGCGCTACGCCTATGAGTATCGCGACGACAGCGGACACTGGTTCCGCGCCTACGGCAATGAGAACTGGGAATTCGCTGACGACGGACTGATGGCGCACCGCCATGCCAGCATCAACGAGATGCCGATCACCGAGGCGGAGCGCAAATACCGTTGGCCGCTTGGCCGCCGACCCGACGATCACCCCTCGCTCAGCGACCTCGGCCTGTGAGCGCGAAGCGCGTCCTGACGGAGCGCGCCGGCGCCGTGCCGGCACTGGCGGAAGCGTTCCGCGAGCACGGGTTCGAGGGCGCGAGCTTGTCGGTGCTGTCGAAGGCGACCGGGCTCGGCAAGGGAAGCCTCTACAACTTCTTCCCGGGCGGGAAGGAAGAGATGATGGAGGCGGTCCTTGCCGACATCGATTCCTGGTTTGCGACGGCGATCTTCTCGCCGCTGGAGCAGGCACAGGATCCGGCAGCGGCCGTCACGTCCATGATCGACGACGTGACGGCCTACTTCCGGTCCGGCCGAAGGGTCTGCCTCGTCGGCTGCATCGGTCTGAATGCCTCAGGCGCGGTTTTTGCGCTCCGGACAGGGCGTTACTTCGCGCGCTGGATATCGGCGCTGGCCCACTGCCTCGAAGCCGGGGGCATTCCCAAATCACTGGCCGTGCCGCTCGCCGAGGAGGCGGTGTCGGGGATACAGGGCGCGATCGTCTTGGCGCGAGCCTTGGGAGAGGACGGGGCCTTTCTCCGGGTCGTCCACCGACAGCATTCGACCCTGCTCGACGCGATCGCTCGTCACAGTGCAGGCCGATGAACGACGACGCAGCGATGGGAAGCGGCCGCTGCGGCTAGGCCCGTGAACCGCTCTCCCGATGGGGGCCGACGTCGGGGACAACGACCTGCGATGTCGGGATCACATCGGATGAACGACGCCGCTTCGCCAGAAAAAGCCTTCGGCATGCCGACGTCCGTTTCCGGGACGCCCGGACGCAATCCGGAACAGCCGGGTACGGTCGAGCGGACCGCGCCTTGACCCCAAACTCAATCAATCGGCGGTCTGCACCGACCACGTGGCGTGGCGGATGCCGGGCATGCGGGCCAGCTCGTTGGTCACGGCGTCGAGTTCCTCCGCCTTCACGGCGCTGGCCGTGAGCGTCGCCACCACGTCGACCGCGGTCTCGCCCCGCTCCTCGATCTCGACGCTGCCGACCGGGTAGTTCGCCGCCTCGAGCCGCTCCACCAGCATGTCCTGGGCCGGCCCGGCCTCGCCGGGCGCCGTGGTCACCTGGACCTCATAGGTCGCCTCCGTGGCGGATTCGCGGATCGGCGCGCGGTTGATGGCGTTCACCAGGGGCCGGAGGGCGGTGTTGCAGGCCAGCACCGTCACCATCACGAACACCGCCTCCAGGGGCAGGTCCGCACCGCAGAAGGCCCCGACAGCGGCGGAGCACCACAGGGTGGCGGCCGTGTTGAGGCCGCGGACGTTCATGCCCTCCTTCATGATCACGCCGGCGCCGAGGAAGCCGATGCCGGAGATCACGTAGGCCACCGTGCGGACGCCCCCGTCCGGACCGGTGAGCCGCATGCCGAGATCGACGAAGGCGCTGGCCCCCACGGCGACGAGCACCGCCGTGCGCAGGCCCGCGGTGCGCTGCCGGTACTGGCGTTCGGCCCCGATGATCGTGCCGAGCACGAAGGCCACGAGCAGGCCGATGGCGGATTTCGCTTCTTCGGGCAGGGCGGCGTAGCTGGTCATCCGCGACCTCATGGGAGCGGGGAGGTGACGAAACCGTGACACCATGGACCGGCCCCGATCCGAAAGGGCATCCGAACCGGGATTGACGGCCGCACCGGGCAGCAGGCACACCGGCAAGAGCCTGAGGATCCCTTAAGAATTCGGGACCCGGCCGAGGAGACGTGCAGGATGAAGGACGCGGCCCCGGACATGGCCCACCACCCGGCGGAGTCGACCCGCGCAGGATCATTCTCCGCATGAGCGGCGCCCTCGCCGAACGCCGGCCCGACAGCGTTGCCGGCAGCACGCCCGACGCTGGCCTGCACGGCCGCGTCATGGCGCTGCGCGAGGGGCTGGAGCGCGGCCTGATCGGCAGCGCCGGCCTCGTCGAGCGCCTGCTGATCGGGCTCCTCACCGGCGGGCATTTGCTGATCGAGGGCGCGCCGGGGCTGGCCAAGACCCGCGCGGTCAAGCGGCTGGCCGACGGCCTCGACGGCTCCTTCGCGCGCATCCAGTGCACCCCGGACCTGATGCCGGCCGATCTGACCGGCACCACCGTCTGGCGCCAGGACAGCGGCACCTTCGAGTTCCTGCCCGGACCCCTGTTCCACGCCCTGGTGCTGGTGGACGAGGTCAACCGCGCGCCCCCGAAGGTCCAGTCGGCGCTCCTCGAATCCATGGCCGAGGGGCAGGTGACGGTCTCCGGCCACACCCATCGCCTGTCCGATCCGTTCATGGTCGTGGCGACCCAGAACCCGATCGAGCATGCCGGCACCTTCCCGCTGCCGGAGGCGCAGCTCGACCGCTTCCTGCTCCACGTCGTGGTCGACATGCCCGATGAGGCGACCGAACGGGCGATCCTCGACCTCGTGGAGGGCGAGATCACCCATCACGTCGACGCCATGACCATGCGGTTGTCGCTGGCGGACGTGCGGGCCGCCCGGGAGGCGGCGCTCGCCACCTACGTGTCGCCGGCGCTCAAGGATTATCTGGTTCGGCTCGTGGCGGCGACCCGCACCGACGTGGCCGCCCCGGACCTGCGCGCCATGATCGAGCACCCGGCCTCGCCGCGGGGCACCCTGGCGCTGATGATGGCCGGCAAGGCCCGGGCCTGGCTGCGGGGCCGCGACCACGTCATCCCCGAGGACGTCACCGAACTCGCCCGGGACGCGCTCTCCCACCGCATCGGCCTGACCTGGCGGGCGGCCGCCGAGGGCAAGACGGCGCGCGGCCTCGTCGGCGAGCTGGTTCAGCGGGTACGGGCGCTCTGACGGTGTTCGGGTTTGGGCAGGCGCGCCGCAGATTCCCGCCCGCCTCTGCGGGGGACGGCACCGTGCGCGGCAGGGGGAAGCGGGGCGCGACGCTCCGGACATGGTCTCGCCCGATGGGACGGCCACATCCCTGTTCGGGAGCGTCCCTCCCCTCGCCCGGGACTTCGACCCGGCTCGACCCAGCCCGACGGCCGGGCCGCCCATCCCCGCAAATGGTGCAGGGATCGGAAGCGCCGCCGGCATCCACCTCTCGGGCGAGGCCCTGATGGGCCTGCGCCACCTCGCGCGGCAGGGTTCCGCGCCCGCCACCCGGACGCTGGCGGGGCTGCCCGGCGGCATCGTCACCCGGCGCCGCGGGCGCGGTTCCGAGCCGGAGGACGTGCGCCTGTGGTCCGAGGGCGACGACCGGCGCTTCATCGACCGCAACGCCACGGCCCGCACCGGGCAGCTCCATGTCCGCACCCACCACGACGAGCGCGACCGGGCCGTGGTGCTCCTCGCCGATTTCCGGCCCTCCATGCTGTTCGGCACCCGCCGGGCGCTGCGCTCGGTGGCGGCCGCCGAGGCCCTGGCGCTGCTCGGCTGGCGGGTCGCGGCCGATGGCGGCCGGGTCGGCCTCGCGGTCGCGCGATCCGGCGCGCCGACCGTGCTGCGGCCGGCGGGGGCGAGCGCGCCATGATCGCGGTGACCGGCGCCCTCGCCCAGGCTCATGCCGACGCGCTGGCGGCCGAGTCCGGCGCCCCGGCCCGCGCGGAGCCGCCGCTGGAGGCGACGCTCGCCCTCGCCCGCAGCCTGCTGCCCGCCGGCGGCCACCTCGTCATCGCCAGCGCCCTGGACGATCCAGGCCCGGGCTTCGACGAACTCCTGACCCTGCTCGCCGAGCGGATCGCGATCCGGCTGATCCTGGTGAGCGACGCCTTCGAGCGCGCCCGGCCGCCGGGCTTCTACCCCTTCGCCCTCGCGGACGGCCGCCGCGGAACCGCGCTGCCGACGGCGGCCGGGCCGGCGGATGAATCGGCCGAGGCCCGGCTCGCCGACTACGCACACCGGGGCATCGCGGGGGTGCGCCTCGACGTCGAGACCGGCCCGGAGGCCTACGCGCCGCTCATGGAGCGCCTCGATGCGGTGCTGTGAGGCCCGATCCCGCGGCCCGATCCGATGAACAAGGTCGCGCCCGCCGAGATTTCCCTGTCCCTCGATCAGCTCCGGGGCCTGCACCTGCCCGGCGGTGCCGCGGGCGCCGTGCAGGGCGAGGTCGTCGCGGCGGCCGTCCTCGGCTTCCTCGCCGCCCTGCTGGTGGGACTCGTGCGCTATTGGCGCGGCCGGGCGCGGGCCGGCCTTCGCCGGGCCGCGCTGGCCGAACTCGCCCGGAGCCGCGGCCTCGACCCGGAGGCGCGCCTCGTCGCCCAGGCCCGCCTCCTGCGCCGCCTCGGCCGGACCCTCGGCGGCGAGGCCGAAGCCCGGGCGACGGGCGCCGACTGGGCCGCCCGCCTGGACGCGCTGTTCGGGACCACGTTCTTCACCGGGGGCGCCGGCCGGGTCCTGGCCGACGGTCTGTACCGGCGGCAGGATCCCGACCTCGACGCCCTGGACGCCGAACTCGGCCGCCTGATCGGACGGCTGCGGGCATGAGCGCGTTCCTGCCGGCCTGGCTCAGCGCGCTGCTGTCGGCCTTCGACTGCGCGGCGCCCTGGGCGCTCCTCGCCCTCCCCTGCCCCTGCTGGCGGCCCGCCTGATCCCCGCCGAGCCCGAGGGCGGCAGCGGTGCCCTGCGCGTGCCCGGCACGCTGGTGGGCGGGGCGCGCTCCGGCGCCGACCTCGCGGCCCGCGGGCGGCGGCGGGCGATGCTGACCTGGACGCTCTGGATCGCCTTGGTGGCGGCCCTGTCGGGTCCGCGCCTCGTCCTGCCGGCCGCCGCCCTCCCGGCCTCCGGCCGCGAGATCATGATCGCCATGGACCTGTCGGGCTCGATGGAGCGGCGGGACTTCGCCCTCGACGGCGAGACCGTGAACCGGCTCACGGCGGTCAAGCGCGTCGGCACCGACTTCATCCGCCGCCGGGCCGGGGACCGGATCGGCCTCGTGATCTTCGCCGATCAGGCCTACGTGGCGGCGGCCCTGAGCTTCGACACCGCCGCGGTCGCCCGCGCCCTCGACGAGGCGACGATCGGCATCAGCGGCCGCTCCACCGGCATCGGTGACGGCCTCGGGCTGGCCCTCCGCCGCCTGGACCCGCGGGATGCCGAAGGCGATACCGCCTCCGGGAGCCAGGCCGGTGCGAAGGCCGCGAAGGCCGTGATCCTGCTGTCGGACGGCGCCAACAATGCCGGCCAGACCGCTCCCAAGGACGTGGCGGACCTCGCCAAGGAACTCGGCATCAAGGTCTACACGATCGCCCTCGGCCCCCGCGACATGGCCGATGCCGACGGCGAGCAGGACGTGGTCGACACCGAGACCCTGCGCGACATGGCGCAGGCCAGTGGCGGCGAGGCGTTCCGGGTGCGCACAACGGACGACCTCGTCCGGGTCGCCGAGGCCATCGACCGGCTGGAGGGCGGCCGCGCCCTGGCCCCGCCCCTGCCCCTGCGCCGGGACCTCTGGCCCTGGCCGGCGGCCCTCGCGCTCCTCGCCGCCGCCGCGCTCCTGGCCAGCCGGAGGGGGCGTGATGGGTCGTTCCCCCGCCCGTCCAACCATCCCCCTCATCCGGAGGTGCCGGGGCGCAGCGCAGGCCTCGCAGGATGCGGGCGTTGGGGTTGGAGGATCCACCCCATGAGCCTCCTCGGCACCTTCGCGCTCCTGCGCCCCTGGTGGTTCCTGGCGATCCCGGTCGTCGTCCTGCTCGCGCTGCGCGCCGCGTGGCGCTCGGCGCCGCTGGGCGACTGGGTCCGGGCGGTGGATCCGGCGCTGATGGCCCACCTCGCGCGCGCCGGGGCGGTGCTGGGCGGGCGGCGGCAGGCGAACCTCGCCGCCGCGCTGGCGGCCGGGCTGATCGCCCTCGGGCTGACCGGCCCCGCGGTGGAGCGCGCGGACGGGCGGACCTTCCGCAATCTCGACGAGACCGTGATCGTCGTCGACCTGTCCCGTTCGGTCACCGAGGGCGGCAACCTCCAGGGCGTCCGGCAGGCCGCCGCCGCGGTGGCGGAGGCCGCCGGCACCCGGGCGGTCGCCCTCGTGGTCTATGCGGGCGACGCCTATCTGGCGGCCTCCCCGACGACGGACCGCGACAGCCTCGGCACCACCCTGTTCGCCCTCGACGCCGACACGGTGCCGGACCGCGGCTCCCACCCCGAGCGCGGGCTGGCGCTGGCCCGCCGCACCCTGGCGGAAGCCCACGTGGTGGCGGCCGACGTGGTGCTGATCAGCGACGGCGACGGCATCGGCGAGGCCGCGAACCGCGAGGCCCGCGCCATCGCCGAGCACGGCTGGCGGCTCCAGGCCCTGTTCGTCCCCGCCGACAAGCCGCTGCCCCCGGGCGCG
Organism: Methylobacterium phyllosphaerae; assembly: GCA_050632685.1. GTDB lineage: Bacteria > Pseudomonadota > Alphaproteobacteria > Rhizobiales > Beijerinckiaceae > Methylobacterium > Methylobacterium phyllosphaerae_A. Next base: position 583,074 of record JBOEFT010000001.1, on the reverse strand, counting down.
CCGAAGCCCGACCGGGCCGCCCTCGACGCCCTCGCCCGGGCCGGCGGCGGCGGCACAGCCGACATCGCGACCCCGGGTCCGGTGCTCGACGTGGTCGGCGCCGGGCTCAGCCAGCACCTCGCGGCGGGCGGCTACAGCGTCCTGGCCTACGCGGATCTGGGACGCTGGCTGCTGCTGCTGGCGGCCCTGCCGGCCCTGGTCCTGTTCCGCAGGAGCGCGTGATGCGGCTCACCCTCCCCGACTCGGGCTTCGCCGTCCCGCTCCGCGCCGGCCTGCCGCCGCGCTGGCGTCGCCTCGCCCGGATCGCCGGTCTGGCGCTCGCCGGTGTCGGCCTCTTGGCGCTGCTCGCCGTCTCGCAGCCGCGCACCGGCTTCGGGCGCCTGCTGCTGGGACTCGGCCTGCCGGGTCTGGCCGCGGACGTCTTCGTCGATCCGGCCTGGCGCGCCGCCGCGCTCTACGAGGCCGCCCGCTATCCCGACGCGATCGCGCTGTTCCGCACCGGCGGGCGGCGCGCGAGCTACAATCTCGGCAATGCCCTGGCACGGTCGGGCGACCTCGACGGCGCGCTCGCCGCCTACGACGAGGCCCTGCGCTTCAACCCCCGCGACGCCGACGCCCAGGCCAACCGCTCGCTCATCGCCCGGATGCAGGCCGAGGTGATCGACCGCGGCCCCGGCGGCGGCATCGCCAACGGGACCGGCCAGTACGGCGCCCGCTACAACAACACCGCCAACCAGGACCAGAACAACGACATCAACGCCGCCTCCAGCGGCGAGGGTCTGGCGGGCAACAAGGAATCGAACGCCAGCGCGTCGCTGCCCGGCAACAGCAAGGTCGCCCGCCGCGGCAAGGCGGAGCAGCAATCGATCGACACCGGCAAGGGGCAGGCCCGGGGCTCGGCCGGCGACGCCGCCGGCCGCGGCCGGACCGGGGGTGGCTCGGCGATGGTGGCTGAGGCGCCCGAGCGCGAGGTCCGGCGGGTGACCAAGAGCTTCGAGGCCCACGAGATCCGCCCGGACCGGCTCTGGCTCCAGACCCTGCCGGACGATCCCGGCCGTTATCTCAAGCTGCGCCTGCGCGCCGAGCAGACCCGGCGGGTCGAGGCCGGCACCGCGATTCCCGCCGGGAGCAACCCGTGGTGATCTGTTCTGGCGTTTCCGAGAGGCGCGATCCCCCTCCCCCTCTGCGGGCTCCGATGCTCACACATCTCCCGTGGACACCAACGCTGGCGGCAGAGCGCGACGCGCCCCCTCTCCCGTGCGGGAGAGGGTTGGGGTGAGGGACGAGACCTCTCCGGATAGGGCACCGGATCGATGCGCCGACAGGGCGCACCTCGTTCTGAACGGTCTCGACCCTGACCCTGTCCCTCTCCCGCACGGGAGAGGGGACCCGCGCCCCGTCATGAATCCGCAATGCCGAAACGGATGCGTGAATCTGCAAGCCACTGCGGGGGAGGGCGGGAGGACGCGCGTCCTGCTTGCCCTTATCCTCAGCCTCCTCGCGTCCCTTCTCGCGTCCCTGCCCGCCCGGGCCGAGATCGAGCCGGGCGACCTCACCCTGACGGTGACCGCGGAGCTGAACGGCAACAGCGCCCCCTTCCCCCGCGAGATGGTGCTCCTGAAGATCCATGGGGTCTACAGGCAGCCGATCCTGCTGGAGGAGGTGGTGCAGCCCTCGCTGGCCAACTTCTCCTGGACGCAGCTCGGCCGCGACCATTGGAGCAAGGCCAAGCTGCCGGACGGCCAGAGCGCCATCGCGTTCGACCGCACCGTGGCGGTCTTCCCGCACCACCCAGGGCAGTTCACCATCGAGCCGTTCGTCCACAAGCTCACCGTCAACGATGTCGGCGAGCGGCGGATCGTCGAGGTCCGCTCGCAGCCGATCCCCTTCCCGGTGGCGCAATGGACCGCCCCCACCGGCGGTCCCGACGCCAAGGAGCCCTGGTGGCTGCCCGCCAGGGACGTCGCGATCACGGATTCCTGGAGCCCGGACCCCGAGACCATCAAGGTCGGCGAGACCGCTCGCCGGATCGTCACCCTGGAGGCGCAGGGCATGGTCGCCGAGGGCCTGCCGCCCAGGCCGGTGATGCGCACCCGCGGCATCATCACCTTCGCGGGGCCGGTCACCCGCGAGACGCTGCTGACCCCCTCAGGCCCCGTGGCCCGGGCGACCTACCAGTGGGACGTGAAGCCCGGCGTGCCGGAGATCATCCCCCTCGACGCCATCGCGATCCCGTGGTTCGACACCAGCACCCGCACGATGCGCGAGACCGAGATCCCGGCCCGGCAGATCGGCGGCGGCCTGCCCGACCGCGCGAGCGACGCCGCGCCCCCGCGATCCCCTCGCCGCTCGTGGTCGCCGCCGCGGCCCTTGCCGCCTTCGGGCTGGGCCTGGCGCTGATCGGCTTCGGACTTGGCCGGCCGACCCTGCGCCTGTCCGCCCGGACCCGCCGGGCGCTGCGCGCGGCAGCCCGCGCGGGGGATCCGGGCGGGTTCCGCGCGGCACTCGACGGGGCCATGCGGGAAGCCCCCGACCTCGCGCGGATCTGGCGAGCGCGGCCCGACCTCGCGGCTGCGTTCGCCGCCCTCGACCGGGCGGTCTTCGGTGCATCCGGTAGTCCCGTCCCGGACCTCCCCGCCCTCGCCCGATCCCTGTCGCGCCCCGAACGGCTCGCCACCGCTCTCCGGGACGCGAGCCCGCTCGCCCCCTCGACGGGCCGGCCCGCTGAGCGTTGCGGCGCAGGTTCGGCGGGCTGATCGTCCGCTTGTGAACGCGTCGTGGGGAACGCACCGCCGGATGGCGGCTTGGGCTGCCGGCGCTGATCGCCACCGGAGATTTCGCTTCATGCCCGCGATCCTGAACAGACCCGCCCGCGCGCTCGCCGCGACCCTCGTCCTCGGCCTCGCCCTCCCGACCGCGCTGCCGTCCGCGGCCCTGGCCCGGAGCGCCGGCACCGAGCGCACGCTGAAGATGGTCGACACCGACAACGACGGCACGATCGACTTGGCCGAGGCACAGGCCGCCGCCGGCAAGGTCTTCGACGGCGCCGAACACGACAAGGACGGCACCGTCGACGCCAAGGAATTGAAGGGCCGGCTCAGCAAGAAGGATCTGAAGGCGGCCGATCCCGACGGTGACGGGACCCTCGACCGCAAGGAATACCTCGCCCTGGTCGAGCAGCGCTTCAAGGCCGCCGATCCCGACAACGACGGCAAGCTCGACGCCAAGGAACTCAAGACGCCGGCCGGACGGAGCCTGCTGCAGCTCCTCAAGTAAGGCCCGCCGATCGCCGTTGCACAGTTCCTGAGCAAGTATTATTCCTGTGCAACGGCTCAAGTTCTGAGCAGGCATCAATATTTTGCACGATCTTGCATCATCTGAACTGCCTCCGTAGGTTCTCAATGTCCGAGCGACAAAGCATCGGATGAACCACCCGGGAGGAGCGCGATGGCGCGCGTCAACGAAGTCAAGGACAGGTTCCGCGCGCGGCTGCAGGCGGCCGATGCCCGCAGCAACGACTTCCGCAAGAAGCTTCTGGAGGACGGCGCCCGGGCGCTGGAACCCGTCGTCGGCGTCCTGAACCTCATGGCCGAGGTCCTCAACGAGGAGGACAACGTCCACGGCAGCATCACCGGCCTCGAGGCCAAGATCGATCAGGACAACTTCATCAGCCTCTGCGCACAGCTGCGCGGCACCGATTCCGAGCAGAAGATCAAGATCAAGTACGGACCCGAACTCGGCGGCAGCAACTACATCTCGGTCTCGGGCCTGAACCAGCGCTACAACGAGCGCCTCGTGCCGGGGGCGGCGAACTGCGCCGTGGGCCGGACCGTCGGCAGCGACATCCAGCTCGACGAGCACCGGGGCGACGAGCTGGCCGAGGTGGTCCGCGAGGTGGTCGAGGACTTCTACGCCGCCCAGATCGAGCAGCGCAGCCACTTCGCCTACGCCCGCTGAGTCACCGCTCGACCGCGCGGATGGGGTTCGGGAGCGGGCGCGGGTCCCTCTCCCGTGCGGGAGAGGGACAGGGTGAGGGATGGGCGGCATCCGCAGGAAGTGCGACGCGCCAGCCCGCCGTCCGCGTGCTCGATCCCGCCGCGTCTTGCCCCTCACCCCGCCCCTCTCCCGCACGGGAGAGGGGGCGCGTCGCGCCGTCAAGGGCCGGTCTGCGAGGCGCGCAGCCCGCCGACATGACCGCGCACGGGCGCGGGAAAACCGGATTCCCCTCCCCGGCTTCCTGCGCTAAGCCTGTCCGCGATGGGGATGGAGCTCCCCGACAACCGCCCGGCATCCGCTGCCGGGCTGATGGCTCCTACCGCACGGGCGCGCCTCGGCCGTCCGCGGTGGGGCCGTGCGCCGAAGCCGCGACAGGACGAAGCCGCCCGACCGAACAGGAAGGGCAGGCATGATCAACACCCTCATCGTCTTTCTCGGAGCCGGAGTCGGGGGCGGTTTCCGCCACGGCGTCAACGTCGCGGTCGCCCGGCTGCTGCCGGGTCTCGGCTTCCCCTGGCCACGCTGATCATCAACGTGCTGGGCTCGTTCCTGATGGGCGTGCTCGCCGAGGGCTTCGCCCTGCGCGGTGCGGCGGGCCACCCGGCCCGGCTGTTCCTGACCACCGGGGTGCTCGGCGGCTTCACGACCTTCTCGACCTTCTCCCTCGACGCGATCAGCCTGTACCAGCGCGGCGAGACGGCGGCCGCCGCCCTCTACGTGGTGGCCTCGGTGGCGACCGGTCTGGTCGGTCTGCTGGCGGGTCTCGCCCTGGTGCGCACGGTCCTGAGCGGCAGCTGACCAAAGTCCCGGTTTCACGAGGTCGGCGCCGTCGTGCGAGCCCAGGGCGGAGCCCGGGTCGTTCAGGGGCTCCGCCCCTCGACCCCGCCGAAGGGCCGAGCCCTTCGGAACCCCTGATCAATCCGCGATGAACTTCAGCCGGTGGTCGCGGTAGAGGTCGACGATGGCCGCCGCGGTCTCCTCGATGGAGCGGCGGGTGACGTCGATCGTGGGCCACCGGTTCCTCACGAACAGCCGGCGGGAGGCCGTGATCTCGTCCGCCACCGCCGAGCGGTCGACGTAGAGGGACGATTCGTCGGCGTTGAGGCTGGAGAGGCGGTTCTGGCGGATCTGCACGATCCGCTCCGGCGAGGCGAACAGGCCGACCACCAGGGGCTTGCGGGCGCGCTCGATCGCCGGCGGCAGCGGCAGGCCGGGGACCAGCGGCAGGTTGGTGGTCTTGAGGCCGCGATTGGCGAGGTAGATCGAGGTCGGCGTCTTCGAAGTCCGGCTGACCCCGAGGAGGATCACGTCGGCCTCCTCCAGGTTCTCCGGCAGGTTGCCGTCGTCGTGGGCCAGCGTGAAGTTCATCGCGTCGATGCGCTTGAAGTACTCGGCGTTCAGCATGTGCTGGGCGCCGGGCCGGGCGGTCGTCTCGGCGCCGAGATAGGCGCGCAGCAGATCGTGGACCGGCCGCAGCACCGAGAGGCAGGGCGAGCCGGTCTCGCGGGCGACCTCCTCCAGCCGCTCGCCGAGATCGCCCCCCACCAGGGTGTAGAGGACGAGGCCCGGCGCCGCCCGGATCTCCGAGATCACCCGGTCGAGCTGCGCGGCCGAGCGCACCAGCGGGTAGACGTGCTCGATCGCCGAGACGCCCTCGTACTGCGCGGCCGCCGCACGCCCGACATTGATCAGCGTCTCGCCGGTGGAGTCCGAGACGAGGTGGAGGTGGAAGTAGCTGCGGCCCATCCGGTCGCCTTCATCGCGGGGGCCACGTTATCCACCGTCGGCCGCCAGGGGAGTCGATGGATGTGGATAGGATGCCCTGCCGGGCCGGTCCAGGGAAGCGGCCCGGCCGGTTATCGACTCCGCCGTTCACAGGCCGTCGATCCGGGCCGGCGGAATCCGGGCGCGTGGGAGAATCCGGGACGCACGGGGGTGCGTACACGACTCGGCGTTGCCAAGGCGCTGTCGGACCATCCGGTTCTCGCAAGTTGGCGGAAATTCTTTAAAGCCCCGTTAACGGCGCGGCGTCGGGGACCGCCTGTGGACGCATTTGTGCCCCCGCGATTCGGCCCCCCAAGAGAAAAAACAGAGTCCTAGAATCTCTCTTTTCTTTTCGAAGGGGCCTGTGTGGGGATCGGCGCGCTTCGACTCGACAGGAGGCGCGCCGACGGGCATGCCGGATGGGCTAAGAGCGGGGTGGGAGCGCAGATGACGGGGACACCGCCTGTGGAACGCAAGATGCTGCGCGTCCTTGAAGGGGAGGCGATCGGACCGCCCCCCGCCTGGATGATGCGTCAGGCCGGGCGCTACCTGCCGGAATACCGGGCGATCCGGGCGGAGGCCGGCTCGTTCCTCGACCTCTGCTACAGCCCGGACTTCGCCGTCGAGGTGACGCTCCAGCCGATCCGGCGCTTCGGCTTCGACGCGGCGATCCTGTTCTCGGACATCCTGGTCGTCCCCCACGCGCTGGGCCAGGACGTGCGCTTCGTGGAGGGCGAGGGGCCGCGCCTCGATCCGCTCGACGGCCGGGAGGCCTACGGCCGGCTGCGCGAGGCCGGCGACCCGGCGATCATGACCCACCTCGCCCCAGTCTTCGAGACGGTGACGCGGCTGCGGGCGGAACTGCCCCGCGAGACCACGCTGCTCGGCTTCTGCGGCGCCCCTGGACGGTGGCGAGCTACATGATCGGCGGCCGCGGCACCCCGGATCTCGCCCCGGCGCGGGCGCTGGCCGAGGGCGACACCGCGCTGGTGGATGCCCTGATCGACCGCCTCGTCACGGTGCAGACCGAGTATCTCGTGCGCCAGCTTGAGGCCGGCGCCGACGCCGTGCAGATCTTCGAGTCCCATGCTGGCACCCTGCCGCGCGCCGTCCCGGCCTCGGGGGGGCGTCGAGCCCGTGGGCGACGTCGCCGAGAGCGGCCTGCCGGATGGCGCGACCGGGGACGCGTTGACCCGCTGGTCCCTGCGCCCGATCGCCCGGATGATCGCGGGTGTCCGCGAACGGGTGCCCCACGCGAAGATCATCGTGTTCGCCCGCGGCTCGGGTGTCGACGGCCATGCCCGGGTCGTGCCCGAGACCGGCGCCGATGCCGTCGGGGTCGACTGGGGGTGGACCTGAAGGCTCTGCGGGCGGCGGTGCCCGCCACGACGGTGACGCAGGGCAACCTCCATCCCGAGACGCTGATCGAAGGGGGCGCAGCCCTCGACGCCGCGGTGGACGCCGTGCTGGCGGCGACCGCCGGCCTGCCCCACGTCTTCAACCTCGGCCACGGCATCACGCCGCAGACGCCGGTCGCCCATGTCGAGCGGATGCTCGCGCGGCTCCGCCGGTAGCCCGCGTGTTGTACGACTGGATCAAGGCCGGGCACGTCATCAGCCTGATCGCCTGGATGGCGGGCATGCTCTACCTGCCGCGGCTGTTCGTCTACCACGCGAGCCTGCCGCCGGGCTCGGAGGCGCAATCGGCGACCTTCAAGGTGATGGAGCGCCGCCTGCTCAAGGCGATCATGAACCCGGCGCTCATCGCCACCTGGGTGTTCGGTCTGGCGCTCGCCTGGATGAGCGGCTTCTACGCGAGCTTCTGGCTGCAGGCGAAGTTCGCGCTGGTGCTCGCGATGTCGGGCATCCACGGCTGGCTCGCCCGGATGGTCAAGGATTTCGCCGCCGACCGGAACACCCGCGGGCACAAGTTCTACCGGGTGCTCAACGAGGTGCCGACGCTGCTGATGATCGGCATCGTCATCCTGGCGATCGTCAAGCCGGGCCTCTGATCCCGCGATCCCGCGATCCTGTGATCCCGGCCGGAGCCTTTCCGCGGCCGGCCCGTTGGGAGGCCATGTCGAAGCCTCTCGTCCTCGCCCTCGCGCTGGCCGCCCTCGCGGGACCGGTCGCCGGCGCGATCACCGCGCCGCCCGCCCGGGCGGCCAGCTTCCCGTGCGACAGGGCCGAGGCCCCCGACGAGAAGGCAATCTGCGCCCGTCTTCCCTCAACGACCGGGACGTCGAGATGGCGACCCGGTTCGAGATCCTAAAGAGCGTGCTGCCGATGGGCGGTCAGGCCAAGCTGCGCGACGACCAAGAGGCGTGGCTGAAGGAGCGTCAGGCCTGCGGCGGCGACGTCGGCTGCCTGACCGCCGCCTACGATGCCCGGCTGAAGGTCCTGCGCGGCGTCCTGGCGGAATTCGCCAAGCAGGGTCCCTGAGAGTCCGCGTTCAGGCCGCGCGCGGCAGGGTCGCGGCATCGACGCAGCAATCCGGCCGGCACGCCGCCACGCAGGCGCACGCCAGCGCCTCGGTGGCGTCGACCAGCAGGCCGGACGGGTCGCTCCTGGCGAGCGCGATCGGGATCTCCGTGCAGGCCATCACCACCCGGTCGCAGCCGGCCGACGCCAGCGCCCGGACCTGCGCCTCCAGGAGCGGCCGCGCCTCGGCCACCCGGTCCGCCTTCACCAAGCGGATCGCCGCCGCCACCCCGGCCTGACCCTCCGGACCGGGTTCGAGGCACGCGAGACCGCGCCGCGCCAGCCGCTCCCGGTAGAGCCCGGTCCGCAGGGTGCCGTCGGTGGCGATCAGGCCGATCCGGCCGCCGCGCCCAATCCCGGCCCGCGCCAGGGTCTCGGCCACAACGTCGACGATGTGGAGGATCGGCAGGCTGGTCCCGGCCTGTAGCGCCGCGTGCCAGTGATGGGCGGTGTTGCAGGGGATCGCGATCCGGGTGGCGCCGCCGGCCTCGAGCCGCACCAGGGCGGCGCGCATCGCCGGCAGCGGGTCCGGGCCGGCGCCCAGGATCGCGTCGGCGCGGTCGGGGATGTCGACGGCCGAGCAGACCAGGGTCGGGATGTGGTCCTGGTCGCGCCCGGCGGGCGTCGCCCGCACGAGCTTGGCCAGGAAGTCCACCGTGGCCATCGGACCCATCCCGCCGAGTACACCGAGCATCGCCGCCTCCGACCGTCGCGGCTGCTCTGATGGGCCCCAACGGGGCGGGAATCCAATGCCGTGTCGGCACCGGCCATGCCGATCCGGCACCGCGCGCGCGGCGACGCCTAGGGTTCGGCCGCCAGGGCGGCGGCCGCGGCCCAGACCGCCTCGACCGCACCGCCTCGGCCGGCCTTGCGGTAGAGCCGGATCTCCAGCGCCGTGCCCGGCCCGGCCGCCACGAGGCTGCCGTCGGCGAGTTCGCGGGCGACGAGGCTCTCGGGCAGCCAAGCGCGGCCGTGGCCCGCGAGAACCATGAACTTCAGGGCCTCCGCCATGGCGTTTTCGTTGACGTGGGTGGCCGCCGCCCCGTCGCCGGCCAGTGCCACAACCCGGCCCAGGAACGAGTCCCGGGGATAGCCGAGTCCGGGCCGGTCCGCGGCCGGCCCCGGCCGGTGCACCGGCACGAGGCTGTCCCGGCCGATGACGAGGTGCGGGAAGGCTGCCGGGTCGAGGGAGATCGGCACCCGGGGATGGTGGTAGGTCAGCAGCAGGTCGTAGCCGCCCTCGGCCAGCGCCTGCACGCAGGCGTGGAAATCGTCCGGGAGCAGCCGGCTGCCGAGGGGGCCGGTGCGGGCCTCGACGTCCCGGAACCAGCGCGGGAAGACGGTCAGCGCCAGGGTGTGGAGCGCGGCCACCGACACGGTCCGCGGCGGCGGCCGGATCCGGGCGCGGAGCGCGTCGCGGCTGCCGTGGAGCCGCCGCACGGTCTCCTCGGCGGTCTCCAGGAACAGCCGGCCCTTCGGGGTCAGGGCCGTCGGGTAGGTGCTGCGGTCGACCAGCGCGACGCCGAGCCAGCCCTCGAGCGCCCGGATGCGGCGGCCGAAGGCCGGCTGGGTGACGTGGCGCTCCACCGCCGAGCGCGAGAAGCTGCCGGTTCGCGCGAGGCTCAGGAAGTCCTCGAGCCATTTCAGTTCCATGGCGCGGCCGTCTCAGAGCCGCGCCAGCAGCCGCTCCGCCAGGGGGTTCTCGGCCGCGAAGGCGTAGTCGACCCGCCGCACCGTCACGGCCCGCGCCCCGGCCTCGACCAGCGCTCCGGCGAGGTCGAACACCGCGCCCTCGGGGCAGCGCAGGACGATCTCGCCCTCCGCGCCCTTCGGCGCGCCGTAAGGCAGCTCGGCCTCGTGCAGGCCCGCGAGGGTGGCGAGGTCGATCGTGCCGCTCTCCGGCAGGGCGGCGCGCACCTCCCGGGTGGTCCGGGCGCGCTCCTCGGCGGCGATCCGGCCGAGCACGGTGCGCAGCGCCGCCCGCTGGCCCTCGCCCCAGGGGGCCTTCAGCGAGGCCACGAGGTTGGCCTCGGAGCGCAGGAGGATGCCGTCGTCCAGCACCTTCAGGGCGTTGGCGCTGAGGGTGGCGCCCGTGGTGGTGATGTCGACCACGATCTCGGCCGAGCTCGCCGCCGGCGCCCCCTCGGTGGCGCCCAGGCTCTCGACGATCCGGTAATCGGCCACGCCCTTCTCGGCGAAGAACCGGCGGGTCAGGTTCACGTACTTGGTGGCGACCCGCAGGCGGCGCCCGTGGCGGGCGCGCATGCCGGCCGCGACCTCGTCGAGGTCGGACATGTCGCGCACGTCGATCCAGGCCTGGGGCACCGCCACCACCACGGTGGCGTTGCCGAAGCCGAGCGGCGTCAGCAGCTCCACCTGGCCGCGCACGTCCGGCAGGGTCTCGCGGATCAGATCCTCGCCGGTGACGCCGAGATGGGCGGCGCCGGAGGCGAGCTGCGCGGCGATCTCGGAGGCCGAGAGGTAGCGCACCTCGACGTCGGGCACGCCGATGAGCTTGCCCCGATAGTCGCGGGCGCCCGCGCCCTGTGCGAGCTTCAGCCCGGCCCGGCCGAAGAACGCGCTGGCGTTCTCCTGAAGGCGCCCCTTGGAGGGGACGGCGAGGATCAGCGCGCCCGAGTCCGAAGAAATCATCGGCCGGCTCCCGCCACGCGCTCGATCCAGAAGGTGCAGCCCACTGCGGGCAGCGGCGCCGGGCTGCCGAGATGGCCGAGCAGGCCGTCGTAGCGGCCGCCGCCGACCAGGGTCGGGCTCTCGCCCGAAGCATCCCCCTGGGTCACCTCGAAGATGAAGCCGGTGTAGTAGTCGAGGTTGCGGGCGAAGCCGCCCTGGAAGCGGAACCGCTCGATCGGCAGGCCCCGGGCCGCAATGAAGCCGGTGCGCTCCTCGAACAGGTCGAGGGCGGCCGCGAGCGCGTCGTGACGGATATCGGCGTCGGCGACGAGCGCCCGCAGGTCGCGGGCGGCCGTGTCCGGATGGCCCGCGATGGCCCGGTAGCGGTCGAGGATCGCGCGGTTCTCGGCGTTGAGCCCGGCCCCGCCATGGGCCTGCGCGGAAGCCTTGGCGAGGAAGCGCTCGGCGATCTCGCCGGCGCTGCGGCCGCCCACCGCCGAGATCCCGGCGATGGCCAGCACGTCCTCCACGAAGGCGCGCACGCCCCGCGGGTCCTGGCCCTGGATCGCCGCCAGCAGGCCGGCATGGGGGTCCTCGGGGCGGGCGCCCTCCGCGCCGTTGGTGACGGCATCGAGCGAGCGCCCGGCCGCCAGTGCCCGGAGCGTCCGGCGCTTGGCGGCGGGCGGGACCGCGAGGCCGTCGAGGAGCGCGCCGGTCAGGCCCATGTCGCCGAGCCGCACCGCCGGATCCGTGCGGCCGAACAGGGCGAGGCCCTCGAGGGCGAGGCCGAGAACCTCGGCATCCGCAGCCGGCGTGTCGGTGCGCCCGATCGACTCGATGCCGGCTTGGAAGAACTCGTCGGGCTCGTCGGCGGCCAGCCGGAAGACCGGGCCGCAATAGCTGTAATCGGCCGCCCGCCCGTCGGCCTCCGCCCGGTGCAGACGACAGACGGGGATGGTGAATTCGGGCCGCAGGCACAATTCGGCCCCGCCCGCGTCCTGGGTGACGAAGATCCGCCGGCGGATGTCCTCCCCCGACAGTTCGAGGAACGGCTCCAGCGGCTGCAGCACCGGCGGCGTCACCGGCCGGTAGCCCGCCGCCACCAGATGGGCGAGCAGCCGCGCGCGCGCCGCGTCCCCCGCCCCCGTCTCGCCTGCCTCCGGTCGTGTCATCGGATCCACCTCGCGGGCGCTCTGTAGCAACCGCGGCCGGGCTTGGCGACACGCCGCCGGGAGGCCCGGGGCCGGCGCGGTGCGCAGGACTGCGCAGAAGGCCGTCTAAGGCCCGTCGGCGGCCCTCAAGATTTACGGAACCGTAATGCCGGATCGACAAGTGTTCGCATGGTATTCAGACACTTTGTGGCCGTCCCGTGCACCTCCCCTTTCGCCTGCGGGCGCAATTCCTCGTGCTCGCCGGCCTCGTCGGCCTCATCGTGGTCGCAGTCGGCGCCCAGGCCGCCCTGCGGGTCCGGCAGAGCGCGGCGGTCACCCAGGAGATCGGCGACCGGCTGCTGCCGACGGTCGACCTGCTCGGCAACCTGCGCGCGACCATGACCCGCGTACGCCTGGGCGCCACGCGGGTCATCGACGAGACGGAGCCCCGCGCCCATGCGCAGGCCCGGGAGCGCAACGAGGCCCGCATCGCGGAGATGCAGGGCCTGATCGGCAGATTCGCCGCGCTGCCGGCGAATCCCGAGACCACCGCGGGCTTCGCGACCTTCACCGGCCAGTGGCGGGCCTATCTCGTGGCGCAGGCGGAAGCCTTCACCCGCGTGGCCGGGGGCGATGCCGCCGGGGGACGGGCCGCTTTCAACGGTCCCGCCAACGCGCTCTACGACACGGCCTGGAAGAGCCTGGACGCGCTGAAGGCCGCGTCGAGCCACGCGGCACAGCAGGCCGCCGACACGGTGCGCGACGCCAGTGCCGCGACCCTGACCACGATCCTGCTGGGCACCGGCCTCGGCGCGATGCTGGCGCTGGCGCTGATGGCATGGCTCGCGCGCGACATCGCCGGACGGGCGCTGCGGGTCGCCGCCGCCATGACGGACCTGGCCGCCGGCAACACCGCCGTGGCGGTGCCCTGCACCGACCGGCGCGACGAGATCGCCGAGATCGCCCGCGCGGCCCTGGGCTTCCGGGCGAGCCTGGAGCGCAACCGGGCGCTCGAGGCCGAGACCGCGCTGGCCCGGGCCGGCACGGAGGCGCAGCGCCGGGCGGCGATGCACGTCATGGCCGAGACGTTCGAAGGCAGCGTCGGCGGCGTGATCGCGGCCGTGGCCTCGGCGGCCGCACAGCTCCAGGCCACCGCCCGCAGCATGAGCGCGGTCGCGGCTCAGGCCTCGGCGCGGTCGGGCGGCGTTGCCCGGGCGGCCGGGGAGGCCGCCAACAATGTCGGCACGGTGGCGGCGGCCGCCGAGGAGCTCGGGGCCTCGGTGCAGGAGATCGGGCGGCAGGTCCAGGCCTCGGCCGGGCTGGCGCAGGGGGCGGTCTCGGAATCCGGCCAGACCGTGGCTCTGGTCCAGGATCTCAGCACCGCGGCCTCCCGGATCGGCGATGTGGTGGCGCTGATCTCGGGCATCGCGGCCCAGACGAACCTGCTGGCGCTCAACGCCACGATCGAGGCCGCCCGGGCCGGCGCGGCGGGCCGCGGCTTCGCGGTGGTGGCCGCCGAGGTGAAGGCCCTGGCCGAGCAGACGGCCCGGGCCACCGGCGAGATTTCCGGGCAGATCGGCCGGATCCAGGAATCCACAGGCCAAGCCGTCGGGGCGATCGACGGGATCGGAGGCCGCATCCGCGAGATCAGCACGGTCGCCGCCTCGATCGCGGCCGCCGTGGAGGAGCAGGGCGCGGCCACCCAGGAAATCGTGCGCAACGTCTCCGAGGCCGCATCGGGCACCAGCGCGGTCACCGACAACGTCGTGGGCCTGGCGGCGGCCGCCGACGAGACGGGCGCGGCTGCCGCCCAGGTCCTGACCTCGGCGAACGCCCTGTCGCGCGAGTCGGACCGGCTCGGCGCCGCGGTCGCCCGGTTCCTGTCCGACCTGCGGGCGGCCTGAGGATCCTCAGAGCGGCCGGGCGGTCCCGAGCCTGGCGCCCCGGGGCCGCCGCGCGGGCTTGCGCCGGGCGAGCGCCGTCAGGGCCGGGGCGCCCGCCAGACCGGTGCTCAGGACCGGCGCGCTGCCGGTCCCGGGCGTCGCGCGGGCCGCCGCGCTCGGCAATCGATCGAGGGGCGGCCGGGCCGCCCAGGCGGGCACCGCGCCGGCGAGGACCAGTCCGGCCGACAGGATGAGGATCCTCGCGCGCATCCCGCTCTCCCCGACCTCTCAACGGTGCCGACGGACGACAACGCCCGAGGAGCCGCCGCGTTCGACCCCGAACCCGGCGGTCCGCCGCCTCAGTCCGCGGAGACCGGGAAGTGCCGGGCCAGCACGGCGCGGACCTGCGCCACCATGTCGGCCTCCGGGCAGGACACCTGCGCCGGCCGCGCCGCTTTCCACTCGGCGTTGCTGGCGATGGACTCGGCCGCCTGGGCGCCCGCGATCAGGTCCTTGATCTGGACCTCGCCGGCCAGGCGCTCGTTCGAGCCCTGGATGACGGCGACCGGGGCGCGGCGGCGGTCGGCGTATTTCATCTGCGCCTTCATGCCGGCGGCGCCGAGATAGAGTTCCGCCCGGATGCCGTCGGCCCGCAGGAGGGCCACCAGCCGCTGGTAATCGGCCATGTTCTCCCGGTCGAGGACCAGCACCACCACCGGACCGGGCGTCTCGACGCCGGAGAGCAGCGGACTGCCCACGAGCTGCAGGGCCGAGAACAGGCGCGAGACGCCGATGGAGAAACCGGTGGCCGGCACCGGCTCGGCCCGGAACCGCCCGACGAGGCCGTCGTAGCGCCCGCCGCCCGCCACCGAGCCGAAGCGCACGGTCTGGCCGTCCTCGTTGGTGACGGGAAACGTCAGCTCCGCCTCGTAGACCGGGCCGGTATAGTATTCGAGGCCGCGCACCACGCTCGGATCGGCCCGGATCACCTCGTGGCCGTAGCCGGCGGCGGCACAGAGACGCATGATCGCGTGCAATTCGGCGATCCCCTCGCGGCCGGTCTCCGAATCGCCGACCGCGTCGTGCCAGCCCGCGAAGAACTTTTCCCAGAACGCCATCCTGTCGGCGCCGTCGGCGGCGTCGGCCTGGAACGACACGTAGGCGAGGATCCGGCCGACCGCTCCGGCGTCGAGGCCCGCGCCCTTGGTGAAGTCGCCGCTCTCGTCCTTGCGGCCGGCGCCCAGGAGGTCGCGCACGCCGTCGACGCCCAGCCGGTCGAGCTTGTCGATCGCCCGCAGCACGGTGAGGCGCTGGCCGGCCTTGTCGGGACCGGCGAGCCCGATCGCCTCCATGACGCCGTCGAGCACCTTCCGGTTGTTGACCTTGACCACGAACTGGCCGCCGAGCCCGAGGCGGTTCAGCGTGTCGGCCATCAGCATGCAGGTCTCGGCATCGGCCGCGACGCTGCCGGCGCCGACGATGTCGGCGTCGAACTGCATGAACTGGCGGAACCGGCCCGGCCCCGGCTTCTCGTTGCGGAAGACGATGCCCGCCCGGTAGCTGCGATAGGGCTTGGGCAGGGCGTCGTAGTTCTCGGCGACGAACCGGGCGAGCGGCGCCGTGAGGTCGTAGCGCAAGGACAGCCACGCCTCGTCGTCGTCCTGGAACGAGAACACTCCGGCGTTCGGGCGGTCGAGGTCGGGCAGGAACTTGCCCAGGGCCTCGGTGTACTCGACGAAGGGCGTCTCCAGCGCCTCGAACCCGTAGAGTTCGAAGCTCCTCCGGATCGTCTCCAGCATCCGCCCCTGCGCGGCGATCTCGTCGGCGCGCCGGTCGACGAAGCCGCGCGGCAGGCGGGGCTTCAGGGTTTCGGGCTTCTCGGCCCTGGCGGTGTCGGCCTTGGACATGTGAACGTGTTCGCTTCCCGCGGACCCGAAACCCGGGTCCGGATCGGATCCTGAGTCGTCTCCGGCGAGCGGAGATTCCGTGGTCGGGCTCTAGAGCATGCGGTGCGAAAGGGGAATTCGGTTTCCGGATGCCGGCGTCCGTCGCGCGTCCGGACAGGGGCGCCCGAACAGGCGCGGCGCATCCGTCGGCGGCTCGCAGCCTCTGCCGGGCATGCCCGACCCGCGGGCAGCCCCTGGGGCGCTCTCAGTACGGCGCCGTCAGCTTGAGCCAGAGCAGCACCGCGAGGCTCACCACGGCAATCGGCATCTGGAGCGGGCGCAGGCGGGCATGGGCGAGGGGAACCTCACCGGCCCGCGCGGCGATCGGATCGAGGATCCCGACGGCCGCGTAGCCGAGGATCAGCATCGCCAGCGCCGGCACCGCCTTGCCCATCACCGCCGCGAACAGGCTGAACAGCCCGAGCCCGTAGAGGACCAGCATCGTCACGATCTGAGACACGTGCGGCCCGCCCTCGGTCCGGAAGCTGACGCCCCGGCGCACCCCGGCCAGGAACAGCAGGATCGAGGCGGCGTAGAGCAGGGTGAACAGCGCCACCAGGTAATCGAGGGGCTTGCCGTTCAGCCACCACGTCCCGGCGGCGCCGACGGCGATCGGCAGCATCGGGCCGAAGCCGAAGACGATGTCGAGCCAGGGCATCCGGCGGGGCTCGTGCGTGGTGAGGGTGCGTCCGGTGGCGTCGTCGCGCATGGCGGTCAGGGGGAACTCTCGATTCGACGGTCTGCTGCGCCGCAGCACCGGGACGGGGAACGGCCGCGCGCCGGCCCAGTTCCGCAACCGGTCCCGGGCAGCGCCCGTGTAGCGCCGACGCGGCGCGCCGGCGAGGCCCCCGAGGGTCACCGCAGCGACCCCTTGAGTACCGGAAGAAAAGGCGTTATCCCTGTCGTGCCCTCATCACAAGGTCTGCGCCGCAGCGCGCCCGTGAGCCGCGAGGGTCCTGCCTCATCGGTTTCGCCACTCAGATCTCGGGCCCCTCGCCGCAGCGCGGCCCGCTCTCCGGTGCCCATCCCCCGGGTGCCTGGCACAGAACCGGCCCTCCCACCTTCTCCGTCGGTTGCAAGACATCCATGACGCCAAATCCCGACGCCCTCGCCGATCTCGAGACCGCGGAGCCGGCCGATGTGCCCGCCATGCCCGCCGCCCTCGAAGGCGTCCGCGAGGTCAAGCTCCAGGACCTCAAGTCCAAGACGCCCACCGACCTGACCGCCTTCGCCGAGGAGGTCGAGGTCGAGAACGCCTCGACCATGCGCAAGCAGGAGCTGATGTTCGCCATCCTGAAGCAGCTCGCTGCCAAGGAGGTCGAGATCATCGGCTCGGGCACCGTCGAGGTGCTGCAGGACGGCTTCGGCTTCCTGCGCTCCTCCGACTCGAACTACCTGCCGGGTCCCGACGACATCTACATCTCGCCGACCCAGATCCGCCGTTTCGGCCTGCGCACCGGCGACACCGTCGAGGGCCCGATCCGCGGCCCCAAGGACGGCGAGCGCTACTTTGCCCTTCTGAAGGTCAACACGATCAACTTCGAGAACCCGGAGAAGATCAAGCACAAGGTCCACTTCGACAACCTGACGCCGCTGTTCCCGACGAAGCGGTTCAAGCTCGAGCTGGACAACCCGACCAAGAAGGATTTCTCGCCGCGGATCATCGACATCGTGGCGCCGATCGGAAAGGGCCAGCGCGCCCTGATCGTGGCGCCGCCGCGCACGGGTAAGACCGTGCTGATGCAGAACATCGCCCAGTCGATCACCCTCAACCACCCGGAATGCTACCTGATCGTGCTGCTCATCGACGAGCGGCCCGAGGAGGTTACCGACATGCAGCGCTCGGTGAAGGGCGAGGTCATCGCCTCGACCTTCGACGAGCCGGCCACCCGCCACGTGCAGGTCGCCGAGATGGTGATCGAGAAGGCCAAGCGCCTCGTGGAGCACGGCCGCGACGTCGTCATCCTGCTCGACTCGATCACCCGCCTCGGCCGCGCCTACAACACGGTGGTGCCGTCCTCCGGCAAGGTGCTCACCGGCGGCGTCGACGCCAACGCCCTGCAGCGGCCCAAGCGCTTCTTCGGCGCCGCCCGCAACATCGAGGAGGGCGGCTCCCTCTCGATCATCGCCACCGCGCTCATCGACACCGGCTCGCGCATGGACGAGGTGATCTTCGAGGAGTTCAAGGGCACCGGCAACTCCGAGATCATCCTGGACCGCAAGGTCTCGGACAAGCGCATCTTCCCGGCGATCGACATCACCCGCTCGGGCACCCGCAAGGAGGAGCTGCTGGTCCCGCCGGACGCCCTCAAGAAGACCTACGTGCTGCGCCGCATCCTCAACCCGATGGGCGTCACGGACGCGATCGAGTTCCTGCTCGACAAGCTGCGTCAGACCAAGAGCAACGGCGACTTCTTCGACTCGATGAACACCTGAGGCGGACGCGCCCTCCCTTCCCCCACGGGGGAGGGAGACGCGCCTGTCCCGTCATCGTCTGTGCCGCCGCGGCACGGAATCGGCCGGCGGCGCGATCGGGCCGTTGACCTTCCCCTAACCGCTCCCTGCCAGGATCGTCTTCGGGCGCCAGGTTGCGTATCGGCCCCGCGACAGCCCCGCCGGCCGGTTCAGTCCGGCGGCGGGGCTCGTCGCAGCCCCGGCGCCGGGAGCATTCTCCGGGCCTTCTCCGGCTTGCACCCGCCCCAGGATCCGTGACACTGGCGCGATGCCCCGCTCGCCCTGGACCGGTCCGAACCCGCTCCTCCTCGCCTCGACCAGCCCGACCCGGCGCCTCCTCCTGGAGAGCGCCGCCCTGCCGGTCGAGACCGCCGCCCCCGACGTCGACGAGCGCGCCCTGGAGGCGGAGAGCGCCGGCCTGTCCCCGCCCGACCTCGCCCTGACCCTCGCCCGCGCCAAGGCCCGATCGGTGGCGGCGCGCGTCCCCGGCCGGCTGGTCATCGGCGCCGACCAGGTGCTCGACCTCGACGGCGTCGTGTTCCACAAGCCGGCCGACGCCGCGGCGGCCCGGGCGCAACTCGCCCGCCTCGCCGGCCGGACCCACGCTTTGCATTCCGCGGTGGTCCTGCTGCGGGACGGTCGAGGACGCCTTCGTGGAGACCGCCCGGCTGACCCTGCGGCCCCTCGATGACCGGGCCATCGCGGCCTATGTGGACTGCGCCGGCGAGGCCCGGGTGCGGTCGAGCGTCGGCGGCTACCAGCTCGAAGGGCCGGGGATCCACCTGTTCGACGCGGTCGCGGGCGACCACAGCACCGTGCTGGGGCTGCCGCTGCTGCCGCTCCTCGCCCGCCTGCGCGCCGCCGGGCTTCTGGATTTCTGAGGGACCATCGCCTTGGCCGGACACGACCACGCACACGCGGGCCATTCGCACGGGAGCCCTGCCCAGGGCGGTCATGGTGGTCATGGCCATGGCGGTCATGGCGGCCACGGGCATGCCCCGAAGAATTTCGGCCCGGCCTTCGCCATCGGCATCGCGCTCAACACCGCCTTCGTGGGCGTGGAGGCGGTCTACGGCTATCTCAGCAACTCGATGTCCCTGGTGGCCGATGCCGGCCACAACCTCTCGGACGTTCTCGGCCTCGCCGCGGCCTGGATCGCCGCGATCCTGGTCCGCCGCCGCGCCAGCGCACGCTTCACCTACGGCTATCGCGGCTCCTCGATCCTGGCGGCCCTGTTCAACGCCGTGTTCCTGCTGATCGCCATGGGGGCGGTGATCTGGGAGGCGCTGGTCCGGCTGGTCCATCCCGAGCCGGTCGCGGGCACGACCGTGATGGTGGTGGCCGCCCTGGGAATCCTCGTCAACGGCCTGACCGCGTGGCTCTTCGCCAGCGGCGCCAAGGGCGACATCAACATCCGCGGCGCCTTCCTGCACATGGCGGCCGATGCCGCCGTCTCGGCCGGCGTGGTGGTGGCCGGCCTCGTGATCCAGCTCACCGGGCTCGTCTGGCTCGACCCGGCGGTCAGCCTTGTCGTCGCGGGCCTCGTGGTCTGGGCGACCTGGGGGCTCCTGCGCGACAGCGTGGCGATGTCGCTGGACGCCGTGCCGCCGGAGATCTCCCCCGAGGCGGTGAGCGGCTTCCTGCGCGCGCGGCCCGGCGTCGCCGACCTCCACGACCTCCACATCTGGCCGATGAGCACCACGAGCGTCGCCCTCACGGTCCACCTCGTGATGGCGGAGGACCATCCGGTCCGGCTTCCGGCCGGAAACGGCTTCCTCATCGAGACCGCCGACGCCCTGCGGGAGCGCTTCGGCATCGGTCACGCGACCCTGCAGATCGAGGCGGCTGGCGGCCCCGACTGCCGCCTCGCGAAGGCCTGCGCCGCGTGATGGGCACCCCGATCTCCCGCGCCCCGATCGCCCGCGCCTTCGTAGTCGGCCACCCGATCGCCCATTCGCGCTCGCCGCTGATCCACGGCCACTGGCTCGCCGAGCACGGGCTCGCGGGTTCCTACGAGCGCCTGGACGTGGCCCCGGAAGCGTTTCCGGACTTCGTCCGCGGCCTGCCCGCCTCCGGCTACCGGGGCGGCAACGTCACGATCCCCCACAAGGAGGCGGCCTTCGCCCTCGCCGACACCCTGACGCCGCGGGCGGAAAAGATCGGCGCGGTGAACACCCTGGTGGTCGAGCCCGACGGGCGGATCCGCGGCGACAACACCGACGCGCCGGGCTTCTGCGCCCATCTCGACCAGAGCCTGGGCGAAGCCTGGCCCGCCCGCGCCGGCGGCACCGCCGTCGTGCTCGGGGCCGGCGGGGCGGCGCGCGCCATCGTGGTCGGGCTCGCCGAGCGCGGCATGGCGCGCATCCTGGTGGCCAACCGGACCCTGTCCCGGGCCGAGGCGGTGGCCGCCCTGGCGCCGGGCATCGGCACGGCGCTGGCCTGGGACGCGCTGCCTGCGGCGCTGCGGGAGGCCGGGCTCCTCGTCAACACCACGTCCCTCGGCATGAAGGGCCAGCCGCCCCTCGACCTCGACCTCGCGCCCCTGCCGGCGGAGGCCGCGGTGGCCGACATCGTCTACGCGCCCCTGGAGACGGCGCTGCTGGCCGCCGCCCGCCGCCGGGGTCTCGCGGCGGTGGACGGGCTCGGCATGCTGCTGCACCAGGCGGTGCCGGGCTTCGAGGCCTGGTTCGGCCTGCGCCCGACCGTGACCCCGGCCCTGCGCGACCGGATCGTGGCGGATCTGGCCCCATGAGGCCGCAGGCCGGGTCCGGACCCGTCGTGCTCGGGCTCACCGGCTCGATCGGCATGGGCAAGTCGGCCACCGCGGCGATGTTCGCGCGGCTGGGCGTCCCGGTCCACGACGCCGACGCGGCCGTCCACGCCCTCTACGGACCCGGCGGCGCGGCCGCGGCGGCGATCGGCGACGCCTTCCCCGGCGTGCTCGATCCGCAGGGCGGCGTCGACCGGACCCGCTTGCGCGATGCGGTGCTCGACGCGCCCGCGCGGATGGCCACCCTGGAGGGGATCGTCCACCCGCTGGTGCGCGCGGCCAGCACGGATTTCCTGGCCCGGCACGCGGACGCCCCCTGGTCGTCCTCGACATCCCCCTCCTCTACGAGACCGGCGGCGAGAGCCGCTGCGACGCGGTGGCGGTGGTGAGCGCCCCGCCCGCCATCCAGCGTGCCCGGGTGCTCGCCCGCCCCGGCATGAACGAGGCCGCCTTCGCGGCGATCCTGGCCAAGCAACTGCCCGATGCCGAGAAGCGGGCGCGGGCGGATTTCGTCATCGACACGAGCCGGGGGTTTCCCGCCGCCGAGGCCGAGGTGGCCCGGATCGTCGCCCGGCTCACGCAGGGCCGGGCGGGGCCCGGGCAGGACGGCTGAGCGTCGACGCGCGCGCGGCCCGAGACCCTGTGCAGGATGGAGACGGCCTAGGGAGACGCCATGTCGGACCGACTTCGGGATAAGGTGACGCTCGTGACCGGCGCGGGCCGCGGGATCGGGGAGGCCGTCGCCAGAGCCTTCGCCGACGCGGGCGCCTTCGTGTGGGTCACCGATCGCGACGGACCGGCCGGCCGCGCGGTGGCCGACGCGATCGGCGGCGACCGGGCCTGTTTCGCGCAGCTCGATGTCCGCGACCCGGTGACCTGGGAATCCGTGATGGCCGACCTCCTCGCCCGGCACGGCCGTCTGGACGCGCTGGTCAACAATGCCGGCATCACGGGGTTCGAGGACGGGCACGTCGCCCATGACCCGGAAAACGCCACCCTCGCCGACTGGCGGGCCGTCCACGCCACCAACCT
Source organism: Methylobacterium phyllosphaerae (assembly GCA_050632685.1). Taxonomy (GTDB): domain Bacteria; phylum Pseudomonadota; class Alphaproteobacteria; order Rhizobiales; family Beijerinckiaceae; genus Methylobacterium; species Methylobacterium phyllosphaerae_A. Next base: position 560,967 of record JBOEFT010000001.1, on the reverse strand, counting down.
CGACGGCGTCTTCCTCGGCTGCCAGCACGCGATCCGGGCGATGCGGCGCACGGGCGCCGGCGCCATCGTCAACATCTCGTCGCGTTCGGGCCTCGTCGGCATCCCCATGGCCGCGGCCTATGCGTCCTCCAAGGCGGCGGTCCGGAACCACACCAAGTCGGTGGCGCTCTACTGCGCCGCGCAGGGCTTGACGGTGCGCTGCAACTCCGTCCACCCGGCGGCTGTGCTGACGCCGATGTGGGAGCCCATGCTGGGCGAGGGTCCCGATCGCGCCGCCCGCATGGCGGCCCTGGTCGCCGACACGCCCCTGCGGCGCTTCGGCACCCCGGCGGAGGTCGCGGCCGTGTGCGTCCTGCTGGCGTCGGACGAGGCGACCTACATGACCGGCTCGGAGATCAGCATCGACGGCGGGTTGCTCGCCGGCTCCGCCGCAAGCCCCGGAGGCTGAGCCGACGCTTCGCGAGCCACGGGGCTGATCCATGGGGCGTCCGGGCAACACCGTGTATCACCGTTGGCGGGCATCTCGCCGAGGGAGGCCGTGCGCCATGCGGAGGACGGGACCGAACCGGCGGCCGGAGGCGGCCGGGCGGCGAACCGGATTGACGCCCGGACGGCCTGCCGTCCGGCTCGCGTGCCTCGCCCTCGCCCTGCTCGAACCCGGCCCGGCGCAGGCGCAGTACGCCGCCGCTTGCCCGCCGCCCAGGAAGCTCGCGGCCGGCGCCTGCGTCGCGGCCTGCCCGGCCGGATACGAGGATCGGGGTCGCGACTGCGTCTACCGCAACACGTCCCGGTGAACGGCCGCGCAGGAGCGGTTAACCACGCCGGCCTATCGGGGTAGGGTCAGCCCCCACCAGCGAGCCGCGAGACCCATGCTGCGCGAGATCGTCCTCGACACCGAGACCACCGGCACGGAGGCGAAGGGAGGCGACCGGCTGATCGAGATCGGCGCGGTGGAACTCCTGAACCACATCCCCACCGGCCGGACCTTCCACCGTTACTGCAACCCGCAGCGGGCCGTGTCCGAAGGCGCGTTCAACGTCCACGGCCTGTCCGACGCGTTCCTGTCCGACAAGCCGCCCTTCGCCGAGATCGTCGGCGAACTGCTGGCCTTCCTGGCCGACGGGCGCCTCGTCATCCACAACGCGCCCTTCGACGTCGGCTTCCTCAACATGGAATACGCCCGGCTCGGGGCCGGCGCCCCGCCGCCGATCCGGCTGGAGGACGTGGTCGACACCCTGCTGATGGCCCGGCGCAAGCACCCGGGCGCGGCCAACAACCTCGACGCCCTCTGCAACCGCTACGGCATCGACAACACCCGGCGCACCAAGCACGGAGCGCTCCTCGACGCGCAGATCCTGGCCGAGGTCTATGTCGAGCTGCTCGGCGGCAAGCAGACCAGCCTCGGCCTCCTGGACGCGGCGAGCGCCGCCCCGCCGCCCGGAGCGCTCGCCCAAGCCGCGACCCCGGCGGCACCCCGCCCCTACCGGAGCCGCCTCACCGAGGCCGAGCGCGCCCGCCACGACGGCTTCCGGGCGAGCCTCGGTCCCGCCGCGATCTGGGCCGAGTACATCGGGGCGGACGAGCCCGCCTGATCCCCGCCCTGCCCCGGCAGCGGTTGTTGCCGCATCGCACAGGGGCGTTTATTGCAATGCACCATACGCCGTCGGCGCACCATCTCGCGGGATGGTGAGGGATGGCCCCTGCGGTGGCACAGGCGCGTGGGTCCCGGCCGTGACGGAGATGCTGAGGCAGTGAGGCGCGCACGCATGACCGAGGATTTCGGCAGCCGCGACGGAGAGCGCGGCGACAAGCCCGTTTCGACGCCATTCGCCGACCTGATCGAAGCCACGCGGCTCACCGGCCTGGGCCGGCTCGACGAGGCGACCGCCCTGATTCAGCGCAGCCTCGGCGGCCAGAAAGCGACCCCCGTCGTCCCGCAGGATCCCGACCCCCGCGACGGGCGCCCCGAGGCGCATCGGAACCCGGTCCCGGAGTCCGGGGTGCGGATGCGCGCGGTGGTGGATCAGGTCGTGCGCGGCCTCGCGCCGGTGCTGAAGGGCCTGGGCAACCCGCTGCGGCAGTCGCCGCCGCCGCCCGCCGCCGGGACTGGGACGGCCGGGGGCCGTTTCGTATCCCTGACCCATGCCGAGCCCACCGGCACCCGCGAGTACAAGCTGTACATCCCGAGCCATCCGGACGCCGCGGCGCCGCTGATCGTCATGCTGCACGGCTGCACGCAGAACCCGGACGATTTCGCCGCCGGCACCGGCATGAACACCCTGGCCGAGCGCGCGGGCGTGTTCGTGGCCTACCCGGCCCAGAGCCGCCAGGCCCATGCCCAGCGCTGCTGGAACTGGTACGAGCCCCGGGACCAGGTCCGTGGGTCGGGCGAGCCGGCGATCATCGCAGGACTCACCCGCGCCGTGATGGCCGCCCACCCCGTCGATCCGGCCCGGGTCTACATCGCCGGCCTGTCGGCGGGGCGCCGCCGCCCTGAACATCGCCCGCGCCTATCCGGACCTCTTCGCCGCCGTGGGCGTGCATTCGGGCCTCGCTGCGGGCTGCGCCCGGGATCTCGGCTCGGCACTGATGGCCATGCAGGTCGGAGCGCCGGGCCTCGGCACCGCGGCGCCCTTCGGCGCCCCCACGGTGGCGGTGCGCGTGCCGACGATCATCGTCCACGGCGAGGACGACGGCACGGTGAGCGTGCGCAACGCCGACCAAGTGCTCGCCCAGGCCAACATCACCGGTCTGACGGCCCGGTCCGAAACCTTCGAGGGTCGTGGCCATCCCTTCACCCGCACCCGCTACCGGGACGAAGCCGGCCGGGTCGTCGTCGAGGATTGGCGGGTGCGCGGCGCCGGCCACGCCTGGTCCGGGGGCCACCCCGAGGGCAGCTACACGGATCGCGATGGACCCGACGCCTCCCGGGCGATGCTCGACTTCTTCGCCGAGCACCGGCTGGGCTCGCGGCGGCCGTAGGGGCATTCCGGGGCCTCGCCCTTCGGTGGGGCGCCCCAGGGCGGAACTCCGGCCGGACCGGGCCTCGCCCGCTTGCAGGGCTCTGCCCTGCACCCGCAAAGGTCCCGGACCTTTTGAAACCAGGACTGTGACGGACCGACCATGACCGCCATCCCGACCCTCGACGGCCTCGCCGAGATCGCCGACCGGTACGACCTGATCCTCTGCGACGTCTGGGGGGTGCTGCACGACGGCCAGTCGGCCCACGGGGCCGCCGGCGAGGCCCTGATCCGCTTCCGCGGCCTTCCGGGCGCGCGGCCGCGGCGGGTCGTCCTCGTCTCCAACGCCCCGCGGCCGGGCGACGGGGTCGGACGCATCCTCGACCGGTTCGGCGTGCCGCGGGAGGCCTACGACGCGATCCTGACCTCCGGTGATCTCACCCACGCCCTGATCGCCCAGCGCCCCGGCGCCCGGATCCGGCATCTCGGTCCGGAGCGCGACCTCGGCATCTTCCAGGGCCTCGATCTCAGCCTCGTTCCGGAGGCCGAGGCCGACCTCGTCGTCTGCACCGGCCTGTTCGACGACCGCAGCGAGACCGCGGACGATTACCGGCCGGAACTCGAACGCCTCGCCGCCCGCGGGCTCACGATGATCTGCGCCAATCCCGACCTCGTGGTGGAGAGCGGCAACCGGCTGATCCCCTGCGCGGGCCTGATCGCGGCGGTCTATGCCGAGATCGGCGGCGCCGTGGTCTATGCCGGCAAGCCGCACCGTCCGGTCTACGAGGCAGCCCTCGCCCAGGGGGCAGCGCTCACCGGCGCCCCGGTGGATGCCGGCCGGGTCCTGGCGATCGGCGACGCGATCCGCACCGACATCGCAGGCGCGCGGGGCTTCGGCATCGCGAGCCTGCTGGTGGCCCGGGGCATCCACGCCGAGGAACTCGGCGTCACCGCCGCGCATCACCGCCTGGGCGACGTGGCGGACTGGCTCGGCCGGCAGGCGGTGCACCCGGATGCGGTGATCGAGCGTCTGGTCTGGCAGGCCTGACCACCGCGCCGTAGGGGCGGCCTCATCGCCGTGCCCGTGCCCGTGCCCGGGCCAGCATGCTACGGTTCGGTGATGAGCGAGCCCATTCCCGCCGCCACCCACGCCCGCACGATCCTGGCCGCGCACGAGCATCGCCGCCAGATCGCGCCGCTGACCGGCTGGGATCCCGGGCTCGACCTGGCCTCGGCCTACCGGGTGGCCGAAGCGGTGCGGCGCCTGCGCGCGGGGCGCGGCGAGCGGACGGTCGGCTACAAGATCGGCTTCACCAACACGACGTTGTGGGACCGGTACGGCGTCCGGGCGCCGATCTGGGGCCATGTCTACGACACGACCCTGCGCGACCGGGCCACGCTGCCGGGACCGGTCGCCCTCGCGGCCTTCGTGGAGCCCCGGATCGAGCCCGAGATCGTCTTCGGGCTGGGGCGCGCGCCGGAGCCCGGCATGGACGCGACCGCGCTGATCGCGGCTGCGTCGACTGGGCGGCGTGCGGCTTCGAGATCGTGCAGTCCCTGTTCCCCGGCTGGCGCTTCGCCGCCCCCGACACGGTCGCGGCGTTCGGGCTGCACGGGCTGCTGGTGGTCGGCGAGCGGGTGCGGATCCCCCCGGCGGACCGGCAGGCCTGGATCCGGCCGCCTCGCGGAATTTTCGGTGGCGCTGCTGCGCGACGGCGCCGTCGCCGACCGGGGCGGCGGCCGGAACGTCCTCGGCGCGGGACCGCTGGCCGCCCTCTCACACCTTGTCGATGCGTTGGCTAACGATTCAGCCGGATCGCGGCTGACGGTGGGCGCGGTCGTCACGACCGGGACCCTGACGGACGCGCTTCCCGTGGCGTCCGGACAGGTCTGGAGCCTGCGGCTCGACGGGCTTCCGCTTCCCGGCATCGACCTTGCGCTGATCTGAAACGTCCCGCGCGGGTTATCGTGCGGGGATCGTGCGGTTTCCCGAACCGGCTTCGGGACTCAGGCATTGGTGATGCTTAGCCGACATGGCAAATGCTGGAACATGCCTGGACGCCTGCGGCGACGCTATACGACCTTCCTCGTCTCCGTCACGACGGAGCGCGCAGACCCGGCATCGGGCGCCGTGGTCTACGCGGTCATGAAACCCGGCGCCGAGGAGGCGCTGGCGGCGGTCCAGGCGCTCGCCGGCCCGACGGACAGCCTTGCCGTCGTGGGCCGCCTGTCCACCCGGATCGCCAAGGCCCTCAAGCTGAAGCCCGACGAGCCGCGGGTGGTCTGCAGGCCGTCGGGTTCCGGCTCAATCCACCGCGAGCCTGTAGCCGACGCCCCGGACGGTCTGCAGGAAGACCGGATTGGCGGGGTCGACCTCGGTCTTGCGGCGCAGGCGGTTGATCTGCACGTCGACGGTGCGCTCCGCCGCGGCGCCGCCGGGTCCGGCGAGCTGCTCGCGCTCGACATTGGCGCCGCCCGCCATCGCCAGGATCGTCAGGATCTCGCGCTCGCGCTCGGTGATGCGGATCAGCTCGTCATCCCGGCGCAGCTCGCCCCGGTCGATGCGGAACGCGAACGGTCCGAAAGTCACTGCCTCGGCGGCCGCCGCGCGGGGCCGCGCGCTGCGCTTGATGATGTTGTTGAGCCGCAGCGTCAGCTCCCGCGGCTCGAAGGGCTTCGGCAGGTAATCGTCCGCGCCGATCTCCAGGCCCATCACCCGGTCGTTGGGATTGGAGCGGGCGGTGAGCATCAGGATCGGCACCCGCGAGGTCTCGCGCACGCTGCGGGCGTAGTCGAAGCCGTTCTCGCCGGGCATCATCACGTCGAGCACCATCGCGTCGAACACCACGCTCTGGGCGCGCGCCCGGGCCTCCGCGGCGCTCGCCGCCGCGGTGACCCGGAACCCCTGGTCGGTGAGGTAGCGGGCGAGCAGTTCGCGCAGGCGGCGGTCGTCGTCGACCACCAGGACATGCGGTGCCTCGTCGGGCAGGTCGGCCCGGGCGGCGGTGCTCACGCGCCCTCCCCATCCCGCAGGCGCCCCTCGGGCTCCCCGCCGCGCCGGGCCATCAGGCGCTGGACCGCCGGGCGGTCCTCCGGCTCGATCATCGCCATCAGGAAGTCCTCCGGGGATCCCCGGGCGTCCGGCGCCGCGAGCGCCCGGGCGAGGCGGCGGGCCTGGACGCGGGTGAGGTCGGCCGCGAGTTCGGCGCCCGACGGGGTGCAGGACAGGAGGCGCTGGCGCCGGTCGCTGGATCCGGGCCTCTGCGCCACGTAGCCCTGCCCGATCAGGTCCTTGAGCACCCGGTTCAGGCTCTGCTTGGTGATGCGCAGGATGTCGAGGAGTTCGGCGATGGTCAGGCCCGGGTAGCGGTCGACGAAGTGCAGCACCCGATGGTGAGCCCGGCCGAAGCCGTAGGCGGCCAGGATCCGGTCGGGATCGCCCACGAAGTCCCGATAGGCGAAGAACAGCAATTCGATCAGGTCGTCGCTGCCGAGGGCGGCCGGCGCGGCGCCCGGAACGGGGTTGGCCGCGAGGGTCGCCTCGCGCGGGGCTGTCCGTGTCACGGCGCGGCCGCTCCCAACGGGTGATAGGTCAGTCCCCGTGACGTTTCTCAAGCAGGCTCCGGCCCGTCAACCCTGGCCGGCGGGTCCGGCGCGGTGTCGCGGCGGTTTCGTCCCGGGTTGCCGCCGATCCTGCCCCTCCGCTACGCAGGGCCGGTCGGGCGACGGGAGGAGACGTGACCATGGCCGAGGCCGCCGAACCGGACCTGCGCCGCCTCTGGATCCGCGATCCCCGCGCCATCCTGGCCGAGGGGGCCGGCGGCGGGATCGTCGTCGCGGGCACCCGGATCGTCGAGCACGTGCCGGCGGGCGCCCGGCCGACCGCTCCGGTGGACGAGACCTTCGACGCCGCGCGCCACGTGATCCTTCCCGGACTGATCAACACCCACCACCACGCCTTCCAGACGCTGACCCGTGCCCATCCGCTGGCGATCAACAAGCCGCTCTTTCCCTGGCTGAAGGCGCTCTACACGGTCTGGGGGCGGATCACCCCGGAGGCGTTCCGCCTCGCCACCCGGGTGGCCTTCACCGAGCTGCTGCTCTCGGGCTGCACCACGGCGGGCGACCACCACTACCTGTTCCCAAGGGGGCTGGAGGATTCGGTGGACATCCAGGTCGACGAAGCGCGGAGCCTCGGCATCCGGGCGGCGGTCACCCGCGGCTCGATGAGCCTGTCCGACCGGGAGGGCGGCCTGCCCCCGAGAGCCTGACGCAGGACGACGACACGATCCTGGCCGATTGCGAGCGGGTGCTGAACCTCTTCCACGACCCGGCCCCGGGGCGATGGTGCAGATCGGCCTCGCCCCTGCTCGCCCTTCGCGGTGACCCAGCGCCTGATGCGCGAGAGCGCCGCGCTGGCCGCCCGGCACGGAAGCCGGCTGCACACCCATCTCGGCGAGACGCTCGACGAGGACGCCTACTGCCAGGCGATGTTCGGTTGCCGGCCCGTCGACTACCTCGAGGAGGTCGGCTGGCTGAGCGACCGGGTCTGGCTCGCCCACGGCATCCACTTCAACGATGCCGAGGTGGCGCGGCTCGGCAGGGCGGGGGTCGGCATCTGTCACTGCCCGACCTCGAACATGACCCTGGCGTCGGGCCGCTGCCGGACCTGCGAACTGGAGGCGGCGGGCTCGCCCGTGGGCCTGGGGGTCGACGGCTCGGCTTCAAACGACAGCTCGAACCTGATGGAGGGCGTGCGCCACGCCCTGATGATCAACCGGCTCACCTACGGGGCGGAGGCCGTGACCCATCGCGACGCGCTCCGCTGGGCCACCGAGGGGTCGGCCGCCTGCCTCGGCCGGTCCGATATCGGGCGGATCGCGCCGGGCCGCGAGGCGGACCTCGCCCTGTTCACCCTGGACGAGCTGCGCTTCTCCGGCGCCCACGATCCCCTCGCGGCGCTGGTCCTCTGCGGTGCCACCCGGGCCGACCGGGTGATGGTGGCGGGTCGATGGCGGGTGATCGACGGGCAGCCGCTGGGTGTCGATACCGGGATGCTGCGCGAGGCGCATTCCCGGCTGGCGGTGGACTTGTTCGGGGCGATGTAGAGGGCGGGCAGTCACCGCCCGGGCGAGCCCTGACCCGCTCCGTCATCGCGAGCGTCAGCGAAGCGACCCAGGGCGGCACGACCTCGGAGAGCGTGGCGCCGCTGGGTTGCTTCGCTCCGCTCGCAAGGACGAACGGCGGAGCCCGCCCATGGGGGAGCCCCGCGCGATCCTCAGAACAGGCCGTCGATCTGCCCGTTGGCGTCGAGGCGGATCGTGTCGGCGGCGGGCACCCGGGGCAGGCCCGGCATGGTCATGATCTCCCCGCAGATCGCCACCACGAAGCCGGCACCGGCCGAGAGCCGGACGTCGCGCACGCCGACGATGTGGCCCTCGGGGGCGCCCATCAGGGTCAGGTCGGTGGAGAACGAGTACTGGGTCTTGGCCATGCAGATCGGCAGGTGGCCGTAGCCGTCCTTCTCGAAGGTGGCGAGCTTTCCGGCGGCCTTGGTCTCGATCTGGATGTCGGCGGCGCCGTAGAGCTTGGTGGCGATCGCCCGGATCTTGTCGGTGAGGCGGCTCTCGGTCTCGTAGGCGTGGCGGATCGGCGCCGGCTCCGCCTGGCTGAGCTTCACCACCGCGCGGGCCAGTTCCTCGGCGCCGGCGCCGCCCTCGGCCCAGTGGCGGCAGGTGATCGCCTCCACGTCGAGCCGCTCGCGGCACAGGTCCTTGAGCTTGGCATGCTCGGCGTCCGTGTCGGCATAGAAGTGGTTGACGCCGACCACCACCGGCAGGCCGAAGCCGCGCAGGTTGGTGACGTGCCGGGCAAGGTTGGCAAACCCCTGCTCCAGGGCGTCGATGTTCTCGCCCCCGAGGTTCTTCTTGTCGACGCCGCCGTGCATCTTGAGGGCGCGGATCGTCGCCACCACGACCACCGCCGAGGGTCAGCCCCGCCTGCCGGCACTTGATGTCGAGGAACTTCTCGGCGCCGAGATCGGCGCCGAAGCCGGCCTCCGTCACCGTGTAGTCGGCGAGCCGCAGGCCGGCCCTTGTGGCGATCACCGAGTTGCAGCCGTGGGCGATGTTGGCGAAGGGGCCGCCGTGGATCAGCGCCGGGTTGCCCTCGAGCGTCTGCACGAGGTTCGGCTGCAGGGCGTCCTTGAGCAGCACCGTCATGGCGCCGGTGGCCTTCACGTCCTTGAGGGTGACGAGCTTGCGGTCGCGGGTCTCGGCGATGACGATCCGGCCGAGGCGTTCCTCCAGGTCGGCGAGGTCCTTTGCGAGGCAGAACACCGCCATCACCTCGGAGGCGACCGTGATGTCGAACCCGTCCTCGCGGGGAAGCCGTTGGCGACGCCGCCCAGCGACTGGTTGATCTGGCGCAAAGCCCGGTCGTTCATGTCGACGACCCGGCGCCAGTGGATGCGGCGCACGTCGATGTTGAGCTCGTTCGCCCAGTAGACGTGGTTGTCGATCAGCGCGGCCGCGAGGCTGTGGGCCGCCGTGATGGCGTGGAAGTCGCCGGTGAAGTGCAGGTTGATCTGCTCCATCGGCACGACCTGCGCCTTGCCGCCGCCGGCCGCCCCGCCCTTCATGCCGAAGCACGGCCCGAGGGACGGCTCGCGCAGGCAGATCATGGTCTTCTCGCCGATGCGGTTGAGCGCATCGCCCAGGCCCACCGTGGTGGTGGTCTTGCCCTCGCCGGCCGGCGTCGGGGAGATCGCGGTGACCAGCACGAGCTTGCCGGGCTTCTTGTTCTCCAGCCCGGCGATGTAGCCGTGGTCGATCTTGGCGATGTGCTTGCCGTAATGGTGGAGCGCGTCATCCGGGATGCCGAGCGTCTCGGCGACCTGCGAGATCGGCTTCAGGGTCGCGGCGCGGGCGATCTCGATATCTGACGGCATGGGCGTTCCTCCCTGACTCGCGGGCACCCTGCCCGCCGCCGGCTCTTGCCGTGCGGATGTCCTGCCGTGCGGGTCGCGCTGGTGCGACCACCCGCGAACGGCAGAGCACTGTGCGTCAAACGGAGGGGAAAAGCGCGTCGATTTTTGTGAGGTGGGCGACAAAATACCTTTGTCGCTGCGGGGGCAGTTTGTCTCCGGGGCCAGCCCTCCGGAGAGGGGCTTCAGCTCCACGGGTTAGAAGCATGCGGCTGATGACGAAACGCGACAGGCCCCCTCTCCCGTGCGGGAGAGGGTTGGGGTGAGGGATGAGGAGTCTCCGGATAGGGCACGCCATCGAAGCGCCGATAGGGCGCGCTTCTTTCTGAACGTTCTCGACCCTCACCCTGTCCCTCTCCCGCACGGGAGAGGGGACCCGCGCCCCTTCAAGCTGGCGGGTGAGCCTGCTGAGACTTCAAGGCTGTGAGCCTTGGCAGAGCGGGCGCTGAGCCCCCGATCGGCTCACAACACGCCGCGCTCAGCCCCCAGACTTCTTGGCCTTGTCGGCTGCGCCCGGCGCCTCGTGGGGCTGCGGCGCGCCCTTGGGCAGCTCCGGGTTGTCGGCATTGTGGGGGGCGGCGACCGGGGCCGGCACGGTCTCGGCCGTGGCGGTGGGCTTCTCGGTCTCCGGCAGCCCATCCTTCAGCTTCGCGTTGATCTGCGCGAGGTCGTCCGGCTCGGGATTCAGGTCCTTGGCGTGCTGCCACTGGAACTTGCCCTCGAGCCGCCGGCCCGAGCGCCAGTAGGCGTCGCCCAGGTGGTCGTTGATGGTCGGATCGCCCGGCTTCAGCTCGACCGCCTTCTCCAGCTCGCGCACCGCGTCGTCCCAGCGGCCGAGACGGAAATAGGCCCATCCCAGGCTGTCGACGATCATGCCGTCCCGGGGGCTCGCGTCGGCGGCCTGCTGCAGCAGCTTGAACGCCTCGTCGATGTTGGTGTTCTGGTCGACCCAGGAATAGCCGAGATAGTTCATCACCTGGGCCTTGGCGGCCGGCTGGTTGGCCGGCACCAGGGACAGGGCCTTCTTGAGGTCGGCCTCGGCCTTCGGCCATTGCTTGGCGCGCTCGTAGGCGGTGCCGCGGAAGTAGTAGGTCGTCCAGTAATTGGACTGCGGCCGGTCGCCGATCAGGTCGATGGCGCGGGTGTAGGTGGCCGCGGCCTCCTCGTACTTCTTGCGGGCGCGCTGGACGTTGCCGAGCGCGGTGATCACGTCGATGTCGTCCGGGTGCGCCTTCATGGCGGCGTCGAGATGCGCGAGCGCCTCGTCGCTCTTGCCCATCTGCTCCAGGTTCAGGCCGACCTGGATGTCGGCGTTGAGCTTGAGCGGCGAGGTGGCGGGGATCTGCGCGTAGGCCTCGTTGGCGCGCTCGGGCTGCTTCATCCGGTCCAGCGTGTCGGCGAGCGTCAGCCGGGCCAGCGCGTGGTCGGGGGCGAGGTAGAGCGCCAGCCGCAGGTAGATCACCGCGGGCAGCTCGTCGCCCTGGGTCGAGCCCGCGGAGCCCAGCCCGTACAGCACCTCGGCGGCGCCCTCCTGGGCGTTGCCGATGAGGCAGGTGAGCGGCTTGCCGTCCTTGAGCTTGTCGAGGGCGTCGCGCACCAGCGGGTGGCGCGGCGAGAGCTGGTCGAAGTCGGAATAGGCCTGGATCGCCAGGTCGGTGCGGCCGAGGCTCGCCTCCATCCGGGCGTAGGCGTCGACGATGCGCAGGGTGTTGCGGTCGGCCTCGTAGGCGGCCTTGAGGCGCCGCTCGGCCTCGGCGTTGTCGCCGGTCACCGAAGCGATCAGGCCGGCATGGTAGTCGCGGAAAGTGTTGTAGTAGCGCTCGCCCCGGAGCTTGTTGACCGTCTCGAGGGCCTTCTTGCCGTCCCCCGCCCCGGCGTAGGACCAGGCGGTGAGCAGGGTCGCGGTCAGATCCGTCGCCGCCCCGCGGCCGCTGCGGGAGAAATTCTGGCGGGCGGCGGCCCGCTGGCCGGCCTTGATCTGGCGCACCCCGAGGGTGAGGTTGGCCAGCCCGTTGGTGGGATCGCGGGCGATGAGCTTCTCGGCCGTGCGGAACGCGTCCGGCAGGGCGCCGTCGGCGAGCAGCGAGATGAAGGCGCGCTCAACCAGCTCGGCGTTGCGCGGATCGGCCTTCACGGCCTCGCGGTAGTAGGTCGCCGCCGCGGCGGTGTCCCGGGACGCGCCCGCGATGTAGGCGGAGAGGAAGTTGCCCTCCAGCGGATCCGCGGGCTCGTAGTCGAGCACCGGAGTCGATTCCTTCGGCTGCGCGGCCAGAACGGTCTGCGGAAGCCCGGCAGCGAGCAGCAGGGCGAGCGCCGAGACGCTCCGGCGTGCGCGTGTTGTCATCATGAACCGATCGCGGCTCCTGGGCGCCGAGCCTCCAAGGGGCCGGGCGCGGGACGGGCGGGTTATCCCCGAAAAAACGCCGGGGACACTGAACCCATCCCGCCAGCGCCGCAAGGCGAAACGATGGCGCGGGGGCAGTGGAGCGCGTCGCCCGCGTTCCCGTCATCGCGAGCACAGCGACGGGACCCAGGGCGGCGCCACCGCGAAAAGCGTGGCGCCGCTGGATTGCTTCGCTGCGCTCGCAAAGACGGATGCTTCGGCTCCTCGGCCGAGGACTCCCCCTCACATGTTCGGGTAGTTCGGCCCGCCCGGACCCTCCGGCGTCACCCAGTCGATGTTCTGGTTCGGATCCTTGATGTCGCAGGTCTTGCAGTGGACGCAGTTCTGCGCGTTGATCTGGTAGCGCACGCCGTCGCTCGCGGACGCATCCTCCACCCACTCGTAGACGCCCGCCGGGCAGTAGCGGCCCGAGGGCCCGCCGTAGACGTCGTGCTCGGAGCGCTTCTGCAGCTCGGGGTCGCGGACCTTGAGGTGGGGCGGCTGGTCCTCCTCGTGGTTGGTGTTCGACAGGTAGACCGAGGAGAGCCGGTCGAAGGTCAGCTTGCCGTCGGGCTTCGGGTAGATGATCGGCGTCACCTCCGCGAGCGGCTTGAGGCAGGCGTGGTCCGGCTTGCCGTGCTTGAGCGTGCCGAACGGCGAGGCGCCCAGGACGCTGGTCGCCCACATGTCGATCCCGCCGAGCCCGACGCCGACCAGCGTGCCGTACTTGGACCAGAGCGGCTTGACGTTGCGCACGGCTTTCAGGTCCTGCCCGATCGGGCTGTCGCGCCACCCGGCCTCGTAGGCGGCGAGTTCGTCGCCCGAGCGGCCGGCCTTCAGGGCGTCCGCGATGGCGTCGGCCGCCTGCATCCCGGAGAGCACCGCGTTGTGCGAGCCCTTGATCCGCGGCACGTTCACGAAGCCCGCCGAGCAGCCGACCAGGCAGCCGCCGGGGAAGACCAGCTTGGGCACCGACTGCCAGCCGCCCTCCATGATGGCGCGCGCGCCGTAGCCGATGCGCTTGGCGCCCTCGAAGGTCTCGGCGATCATCGGGTGGGTCTTGAAGCGCTGGAACTCCTCGAACGGCGACAGGGTCGGGTTCTCGTAGTTCAGGTGCGTGACGAAGCCGACGGAGAGCAGGTTGTCGTCGAAATGGTAGAGCCAGGAGCCGCCGCCGGCCTTGTTGGGCAGCGGCCAGCCCATCGTGTGCTGCACGAGGCCGGGCTCGAACTTGCCGGGCGCGAGCTGCCAGAGTTCCTTCACGCCGAGCCCGTACTTGAAGTGGTCGCTGTGCCGGTTGAGTTCGAACCGCTGGATCAGGCCCTTGGTGAGGTTGCCCCGGGCGCCCTCGCCGAACACCGTGTACTTGGCGCGCAGCTCCATGCCGCGGGTGTAGTCCTCGCGCGGTTCGCCCGACCGGCCGATGCCGAGATCGCCCGTGGCGATGCCCGCCACGGCGCCGTTCCCGTCGAACAGCACCTCGGAGGCCGGGAAGCCCGGATAGATCTCGACGCCCAGCGCCTCGGCCTGGGCGCCGAGATACTTGCACACGTTCGATAGCGAGCCGACGAAATTGCCGTGGTTCGACATGAGCTTGGGAAAGAACAGGTTCGGCAGGGTGATGCCGCTGTTCTTGGTGAGCATCATGAACTCGTCGCGCTGGACCTCCGTCTTGAGCGGCCGCTCCGGATCGGTGCGCCAGTCCGGCAGGAGCCGGTCGAGGCCGATGGGATCGATCACCGCCCCCGACAGGATGTGGGCACCGACCTCCGAGCCCTTCTCGACAACGACGACCGAGATCTCCTCGCCGATCTCGGCGGCGCGCTGCTTCAGGCGGATCGCGGTGGCGAGCCCCGCCGGGCCCGCGCCCACCACGACCACGTCGAAATCCATGCTCTCGCGTTCGGGCAGCGCCATCCTCGCCTCTCCTTTTCTTGTTCCAGCCGCCGATGCGTCGACGGGCCGGCATCCCTGCTGCCGTCTCAAGCGATTCCAAGCTAGAAAGGCAAGTTGCCGACGCCCAGCCCCGTGGCAAAGTTCCCTTCGCCGCACGGACGCGGCGCGCGGGCACGGAAGAATGGCCCGTCCCGTGCCGTTCGGTCACGCAAGCCTTTGCCGGCGGGCGTGTTTTCAGGCGTTGTCCACAGGCGTCGCCGGCCCCACATGCTGACCCACATGCCGAGCCCCCCGACGCGCAAGCCGACCTGATCGCCTATCTCGACTTCCACATGGAGGCCGGTGCCGACGCGGTTCTGGACGAGCGACCCCATGACCGGTTCAGCGAGGCGGACGCGCCCGCGCCGACCCTGCGCGCGCCGCGCCGGGCCGCCGCCCCTCGCACCGCCGACCAGCCTCCCGGCGCGCCCGGCAACAGCCTCGTGCCGCCCCCCGGCGCCCCCCGCCCGCCGCGGCGCCGCGGACCTTCGGCCGCGCAGCCAGCGCCCAGCCCGACGAGGCCGCGAGCGACGCCCGCACCCGCGCGCGACAGGCCAAGACGCTGGACGAACTCGAGACGATCCTGGGCGACTTCGATGCCTGCCCGTTGCGCTTCACCGCCAAGAACCTCGTGTTCGGCGACGGCAACCCGGAGGCGCGGGTGATGTTTCTCGGGGAGGCGCCGGGCGCCGACGAGGACCGGATCGGCAAGCCGTTCATGGGCCGCTCGGGCCAGCTCCTCGACAAGATGATGGCGGCGATCGGGCTCGACCGGACGAGCGCCTATATCGGCAACATCGTGCCCTGGCGGCCCCCGGGCAACCGCAACCCGACCCCCAGGAGGTGGCGGTGTGCCGCCCCTTCGTGGAGCGCCAGATCGAGCTGGTCGATCCCGACATCCTCGTCTGCCTGGGCGCGCCCGCGACCCACACGCTGACCGGCACCAAGGACGGCATCCTGCGCACCCGCGGCCGGCTGTTCCCCTACACGTTGCCGAACCGCGAGGTGAAGCTGCTGGCCACGCTCCATCCGGCCTTCCTGCTGCGCCAGCCGGTGCAGAAGCGTCTGGCCTGGCGGGATTTCCGCGCCCTGCGCGCCCTCCTCGACGGGACAGCTTGACCGCGGCGGCGGAACCGGGTCTCCCCTCCCGCCATTAGAGCTTCGTTCCCACCCCCGGTGCACCAGGGGCCGGACACAACGACGCACAGCAAACCGTGGGCTGCCCGAGGCGGCCGGCGCAGCATCGATGGCGGGACCCAACCATGCGCTGGGAAGATCTACGCAGCTCCGACAACGTCGAGGATCGCCGGGGCGAAGGCGGTGGCGGCGGCGGCGGGATGGGCTTTCCCGGCGGCGGCGCCGGCGGGCTCGGCATCGGCACCATCGTGGTGCTGCTGATCATCAGCTACTTCACGGGCATCAACCCGGCGATCCTGATCGGCGGCGCCGAGCGGATCGGCGGCGGCCACAGCCAGCAGGAGCAGCCGGCCGACCCGCAGACCCAGGCGAAGCGGCGCCAGGCCCCCACCGACGAGAGCGGGAAGTTCGCCTCGAAGATCCTCGGCAACACCGAGGATGTGTGGAGCCAGATCCTCCCGCAGCAGACCGGCAAGCAGTACACCCCGACGACGCTGGTGCTCTACACTGGCGGCACCCGCTCGGGTTGCGGCTCGGCCCAGGCCGCGATGGGGCCGTTCTACTGCCCCCTCGACAAGAAGGTCTATCTCGACACGGGCTTCTTCAAGGAGATGGCCTCGAAGTTCGGCGTGAAGGGTGACTTCGCCTACGCGTACGTCATCGCCCACGAGGTCGGCCACCACGTCCAAGACGTGCTGGGCATCCTCGGCAAGGTCCAGACCCGCCAGCAGCAGGCCTCGAGCAAGACCGAGGCGAACGCCCTGTCGGTGCGGATCGAGCTGATGGCCGACTGCCTCGCCGGCGTTTGGGCCAAGAACTCCAACGACAAGTACGCCGAACTGGAGCAGGGCGACATCGACGAGGCTCTGAACGCCGCCGCCCAGATCGGCGACGACGCCCTCCAGCAGCGCTCGAAGGGCTACGTGGTGCCGGATTCCTTCACCCACGGCTCCTCGGCCCAGCGCCAGCGCTGGTTCACCGCCGGCTACAAGAGCGGCCAGACCAAAGCCTGCGACACCTTCCGGACGGCCGACAACTGAGGGGCGACGGGCGGGGGACCCATCCCGTCCTGACACGCGCCTCTCCCTCCGCCTTGTAGGGGCGAGGAGAGGCCGCCGCCCGCTCACCCCCGGCTCAGGCGCCGCGCGTTGGCCTGAACCTTCCGGCGATAGCTGCGGATCACCTTGCCGTTCGAGGCGCCGGCGGCCAGCATCAGGGCCGCCTCGCTCGCCGCCATGATCTTCTCGGTCACCATGAGCTGCGCCTCGACCTGTGCGGCCGGACCCCCGAAGGCGAACATCGCCATCCGCTGGGCGATCACCCCCTGGGCCTCCAGGCCGAGCATGGCCATGTCCAGGCTCGTCGTCCACCAACCGCAAAGCATCGTCGTCCTCAAAGGTGTCCGCCACGGCCAAGCCCGGCACCATAGGCCGGAGCGGCCGCCGGTGCCGCAGGCAAACGACGTAGCTCGCAGAATGGGGCCGAAAAGCCGCGCGGCCCCCGGCGACGGCCACGATTGCGTGGCGCGCAGGCCTCGCCCCCGCCCGGCCCGTCTTTGCGCCGTCTCGATCCATGCCGTAAGCGCCCCCGGGAGACCCTTTCCCGGACACCGCGCCCCCTCTCCATGATACGCCTCGACAAGATCACCAAGCAGAACGGGCGCCAGCTCGTCTTCATCGAGGCCTCGGCCGCGCTCCAGCGGGGCGAGAAGGTCGGGCTCGTCGGCCCGAACGGGGCCGGCAAGACCACCCTGTTCCGGATGATCATCGGCCAGGAGCAGCCGGACGAGGGACAGGTCGCGGCCGACCGGGGCATCACGATCGGGTATTTCAGCCAGGATGTCGGCGAGATGTCCGGGCGCAGCGTCGTCACCGAGGTGATGGACGGCGCCGGCCCGGTGAGCACCGTGGCGGCCGAACTCGCAGACCTCGGCGCGGCGCTCGCCGATCCGGACCGGGCCGACGAGATGGACGCCCTGATCGAGCGCTACGGCGAGGTCCAGGCGCGCTTCGAGGAACTCGACGGCTACGCCCTGGAGGGCCGCGCCCGAGAGGTGCTCGACGGCCTCAGCTTCAGCCAGGAGATGATGGACGGGGATGTCGGCGCCCTCTCGGGGGGCTGGAAGATGCGCGTGGCGCTGGCCCGCATCCTGCTGATGCGCCCGGACGTGATGCTCCTCGACGAACCGTCCAACCACCTCGACCTGGAGAGCCTGATCTGGCTCGAATCGTTCCTGAAGACCTATGACGGCGCCCTGCTGATGACCTCGCACGACCGCGAGTTCATGAACCGCATCGTCACCAAGGTGGTCGAGATCGACGGCGGCGCGCTCACCACCTATTCGGGCGACTACGCCTTCTACGAGGGGCAGCGGGCGCTCAACGAGGCGCAGGCCCAGGCGCAGTTCGAGCGCCAGCAGGCGATGCTCGCCAAGGAGATCGCCTTCATCGAGCGCTTCAAGGCCCGGGCCTCCCACGCCGCCCAGGTGCAGAGCCGGGTGAAGAAGCTCGACAAGATCGAGCGCGTCGAGCCGCCCCGGCGGCGGCAATCCGTGGCCTTCGAATTCCAGCCGGCGCCGCGCTCGGGCGACGACGTCGTGATGCTGAAAGGGGTGCACAAGCGCTACGGCAGCCGCACGATCTACGAGGGGCTGGACTTCGGGGTGCGGCGCCGGGAGCGCTGGTGCGTCATGGGCATCAACGGCGCCGGGAAGTCGACCCTCCTGAAGCTCGTGACCGGCACCACCACGCCCGACGACGGCTCGGTCACCCTCGGCGGCAGCGTCAAGCTCGGCTATTTCGCCCAGCACGCCATGGACCTGCTCGACGGCGACAGCACGGTGTTCCAGACCCTGGAGGAGGCGTTCCCGCAGGCCGGCCAGGGGTCGCTCCGGGCGCTCGCCGGCTGCTTCGGCTTCTCGGGCGACGACGTCGAGAAGCGCTGCCGGGTACTCTCGGGGGGCGAGAAGGCCCGGCTGGTCATGGCGCTGATGCTCTACGATCCGCCGAACTTCCTAGTGCTCGACGAGCCGACCAACCACCTCGACATGGGCACCAAGGAGATGCTGATCACGGCGCTCGCCCATTACGAGGGCACGATGCTGTTCGTGTCCCACGACCGGCATTTCCTGGCCGCGCTCTCGAACCGGGTGCTCGAAGTCACGCCGGACGGCATCCACCAGTATGGCGGCGGCTACACCGAGTACGTGGCCCGAACCGGGCAGGAGGCGCCGGGCCTGCGCGGCTGAGGGGCCGCGCCGCTCCGTCATCGCGAGCGCAGCGAAGCGACCCCCGGGGCAGCGCGACCGCGGTCGGCGGGGCGCCGGCTGGATTGCTTCGCTGCGCTCGCAAGGACGGTGGAGGGTTTCGACCGGACGCCCTGCGACCGGCGCGCCGCTATCCCGCCGGGGCCGGCCGCGCTAGGCTTCACCGAAAGCGGCCCGGGTGAGATGCCGTGCGACGTCTGCTGAAGTTCCTCCACACGATGGGGTCCGCCGGGTTGCTGGGGGCGATGGCGTCCCTGGTCGTCATGGTGAGCCTCGCGCCCGCACCGGCTGCCCTCGCGGGTTACGCGGCGATGCGCGGCGCGATGGGCGCGGTCGCCACATGGATCTTCCTGCCGGCGCTGGCCGTGACCTTGATGTCCGGCCTGCTGGCCATGGCGCTCAACCGGGCCTTCCTCATGGCCGGCTGGGCCTGGGTGAAGCTCGCCACCGGCGTCCTCATGTTCGAGGGCGGCTTGGTCTATGTGCAGGGACCGATGAAGCAGGAGGCCGAGCAGAGCGCCCGGGCGCTCGCCGGTCTCGTCGACCCGGCCACGCTGGCGGTGGCACTTCCGGGCGAGCGCGGCACCCTCTGGGTGCTGCTGGCCGTCGCAACCGCCAATGTGGCGCTGGGCATCTGGCGACCGCGGATCCTGCGCATCCCCGCATAGGCGGGCGCCCTGCAAATTGCCGGCTATTCAATTATTTTCCGATGCAGAATCCGCTGAAGAGGCGGTCGAGCACATCCTCGATGCCGACCTGGCCGCCGACCGAGCCGAGGGCGCGCACCGCGAGGCGGAGATCCTCGGCGGCGAGTTCCGGCAGGCCGCCCGCGCCTGCGAGAAGCCGGTCGAGATGGGCGACGCAGGCCTCGAGCGCAGCCCTGTGACGGGCTCGGGTAATCAGCGCATCGCCGGTGCCGAGGCCGGTCTCCGCCGCGGCCTGGACGGCGTCGAGCAACGTGCTCAGGCCCGCCCCGGTCCGCGCGGAAACGGCGATCGCGGCGTCGGACGGGTGCAGTGATGAGCCGGCAAAAAGATCGGCTTTGGTGTGGACGGTCAGAACCGGAATGGTCACCAACCCCAGATCGGGGGCCGGCGCCCCGGGAGGAACCAGGGCGAGGACGAGGTCGGCGCCGCCGATCCGCGCCCGCGTCCGCGCGATCCCCGCGGCCTCGATCGGCTCGAGGGTGTCACGCAGGCCTGCCGTATCCACCAAGAGGACCGGCAAACCGCCGAGGTCGAGCCGGACCTCGATGGCGTCGCGGGTTGTGCCGGGGGTGTCCGACACCAGGGCCGCGTCCCGCCGGCTCAGGGCATTCAGCAGGGTCGATTTTCCGGCATTGGGAGCACCGGCCAGCACCACCGTGAATCCCTCGCGCAGGCGCTCGCCGCGGTGCCCGTCGCGGAGCATCGCCGCGATCGCGTTCCGCAGGACCGCGGCGCGCTCGAACAGCGCGGCGTCGAGCCCGGCATCGTCCACGTCGCCCTCATCGGAGAAATCCAGCGCGGCCTCCGCGGCGGCCAGGCAATCGATCGCCTCCGCGCGCCAAGCGGCCACCTGACGGCTGAGCGCGCCATCGAGCTGGCGCAGGGCCTGCCGCCGCTGGCCCTCGGTCTCGGCCTCGATCAGATCCGCGACGGCCTCGGCCTCGGCGAGGTCCATCCGACCGTTGAGGACGGCCCTGCGGGTGAAGGCACCGGGCTCGGCCGCCCGGCACCCGGGGATCCGCCCGAGGGCTGCGAGCACGCCCATGCGCACGGCCGTCCCGCCGTGCAGGTGCAACTCAGCCATATCCTCGCCGCTATACGTGTCGGGTCCCGGGAACCAGGCGACCAACGCACGGTCGAGTTCGGTCCCGTCGGTCGGATCCTTCAGGGTCCGCAGGGACAGCCGCCGGGGTGCCGGCAGGCGTCCGCCCAGGGTGACGAGGACGTCGCGCGCCGCGGGGCCGCTGATACGGATTACCGCCACGGCGGCCCGCCCGAAGCCGCTGGCGGGCGCGAAGAGCGTTTCAGTCTGGATCATGGTCCGACGGGGGCACCAAGGGACGGCGTTTCACGTGAAACAAGGGTGAACGGCCCTATACCATTGCGGCGTCACGGCGCCTCCCGCAGGGACGCAGCGCCGCGCCACCGAACCGGGACGCCGCCATGATCGCCAGAACCCGCCGCTCCGTCAGCTTCGGCCTGTTGGCCGCGCCCTTCGTGCTGCCCCTGCAAGCGGCCCAGGCGGATCCGGACTGGGCCGTCATCGAGCGCCGCCTCGACGGACGCCTCGGCCTGTCGGCCGCCATCCTCTCGACCGACATGGCGGGGCGCGTCCTCGCGAGCTACCGGGCGGCGGAGCGCTTTCCGATGTGCAGCACCTTCAAGGTGCTGGCCGTGGCCGCGGTCCTGGCGCGGGTCGATAACGGTGCCGAGACCCTGGATCGGATCGTGACCTACGAGCCCGGCGACCTCCTGAGCTACGCGCCGGTGAGCCGGTCGGCCCTGGAGGCGGGGGCGGAACCGGGCGGATGTCCGTCTCGGATCTCTGTGCGGCCACCCTCGTGTGGAGCGACAACACCGCCGCCAACCTGCTCTTGGCGAGCCTCGGTGGACCGGAGGGGCTGACCGCATGGCTGCGCGGTACCGGCGACGGCGTGACCCGCCTCGACCGGACGGAGCCGACTCTCAACACGGCACTCCCCGGCGATCTGAGGGACACCACCACGCCCGAGGCGATGCGTGCGACCCTCGGCCGGATCCTCCTCGGCACCGTCCTTTCGCCGTCATCGCGCAACCGGCTGGAAGCCTGGATGATCGCCTGCGAGACCGGCCGCAAGCGCCTGCGCGCGGGGCTGCCGTCCGATTGGACCGCGGGCGACAAGACCGGTAGCGGCGACAACGGGACGATCAACGACGTGGCGATCCTGCGGCCGCCGGGACGTGCGCCGGTCGTGGTCTCAGTGAACCTGACCGGATCGACGGCCTCGGCGGACATCGTCGCGGCGGCCTATGCGGAGATAGGCCGGCGCATCGCCGCTCTGGCGCATGCCGCCTGAGACCCGGACGCTCCATGAAGACGCCCGCCAAAACACGATCCAGGACGACCCGCGCGACCCAGGCCCTCGACAAGGCCGGAATCCGCCACAGCGTTCATGTCTACGATTACGATCCGGACGCTCCGCGCATCGGCCTCCAGGCCGCGGAGGCGCTGGGGGTCGCCCCCGGCCGCGTGCTGAAGACCCTGATGGCGGCCGTGGACGGGCGGACGGTCTGCCTGCTCGTGGCCTCCGACAGGGAAGTGTCGATGAAGCGGGTCGCAGCCGCGTTCTCGGGCAAGGCGGCGGCCATGCTGAAGCCCGCCGACGCCGAGCGGCTGACCGGCTACCATGTCGGCGGCATCAGCCCCCTGGGGCAGAAGCGGCCCGTGCCGACGGCGATCGATGCCGGGTCCCTCACGGAGCCCGGCGCCGAGATTCACGTCAACGGCGGCGGGCGGGGATTGCAGATCCGCCTGACCGAGGGTGATCTCGTCGCCGTCCTGAAGGCCCTCGTCGTGCCGCTCACGTGAGCGTGCGGTAATCATCCATTTACCCTGCCGGCCCACGGTGACGGCTTTCGGCAGGGACGGGTTCGGCATGCGGGGCACGGGGCGCGGGGCGATGGCGGCGCTCGGATCCGTCCTGCTGCTCGCGGGATCCCCGCGCGCCGCGGATCTCGACATCCGCGGCCCCGCCGAAACGGGGTTGGGCGCAAGTCCGCGCTTCTTCCCGCGCAGCGACGGGCTCGATCGTCGCCCGGTCTACGCGGTGCGGTCCCGTCCCGTGCCGGTGGGCTGCACGCCCCGACGGGCGCCGGTGCCCACCAACGCACCGGATGATCCGAGCTATGTCGGCTCCGAGTACGGCCTGTCGCATCCGAGCTATTACGGCTTCACGCCCCCCTCGGCGTGGACGATCCCTTCGGCCGCTCCCTCCTGCCGTATTGCCCCTGAGGGGGCAGGCCGGCTCCGGGCGGGGCGCCCCCCGGCGCGCGGGCACGCGCTGTCGTCCTACGCGGACGGGAGCCTGGGGTCCCTCCCCCGCGGCATGCAGCCAGCTGCTTCTTCGTCCAGGATGGTTGCGGACAGCCGGATTCCACCGGTCCGCATCATGCTCTAGACCGGCGACGCCCGTCTCCCGGAACCCGTCCCGTGCCTGATCCGACACTCCAGCCCTTCAGTGATCTCGCCGCCCTGCGCGGGTGCGTGGCCGCCTGGCGCGCGGCGGGCGAGCGCATCGTCCTGGTCCCGACCATGGGGGCTCTGCACGAGGGCCACCTCGCCCTGGTGGCCGAAGCGCGGCGGATCGGCCGCCGGACGGTGGCGAGCATCTTCGTCAATCCGACCCAGTTCGGTCCCAATGAGGATTTCTCCCGCTATCCCCGAGACCTGGAGGCCGATCTGGCCCTGCTCGACAAGGCCGGTGCGGACGCCGCCTGGACGCCCGGCGCGGCGACCATGTACCCGCCGGGCTTCGCCACCCGGATCGAGGTGGCGGGGCTGACCGAAGGGCTGTGCGGCCCGTTCCGGCCGGGCCATTTCGCCGGGGTCGCCACGGTGGTGACCAAGCTCCTCAATCAGGTCCGGCCGGACGTCGCGCTGTTCGGGGAGAAGGATTTCCAGCAGCTCCGGGTGATCCAGCAGGCGGTGGCGGACCTCGACCTCGCGGTGGAGATCCGCGGGGTGCCGACCGTCCGGGAGCCCGACGGCCTCGCGCTGTCGTCGCGCAACCGCTACCTCACCGCCGCGGAGCGCGCCGTCGCCCCGAAGCTCCAGGCCGTCCTCGCCGAGATCGCCGCCGCCTCCCGCAACGGCACGCCCGTGGCGGGCCGGATCGCGGCCGGCCGGGCGGCACTGGAAGCGGCGGGGTTCCGGGTTCAGTATCTCGCCATCTGCAATGCGCGGACCCTGGCGCCGGTCGAGCGGGTGGACGGACCGGCTCGCGTGATCGCCGCCGCGTATCTCGGCCGGACCCGGCTGATCGACAATCTCGCCGTGTAGGGGACCGCATCCCCGCCGCCCGTCCCCACGGCGCGGTTCTCGGCCCGCAGGACGGCATCCGGCCAGGACGGGGGCTGGTCCGGGATCATCGCGGGGATGGGACAGGATTTCACCGTGATCGCCGGCATCCGTGGCCGGCGGGTCACGGACGCCGCGGTTCTCGGATTTCGGTGCCCGGATGATTGGCGCCGTCGGGCCGATCTGCTCTCTGCTGGTGCGGTGATCGCGACGCGCCCCGCTCCGGCCTTCCTGGCCGTCTCCCTCGCCCTGGCGGCGCCCGCCGCGGCCGGGGAGGACGCGTTCGAGGGCATGGCCGGCTCCCTGGCCGGCCCCTCCGGCGAGCGCCTGCGCGTCGACGCGAAGGGGCTGACCCTCACCGTCCCGGAGCCCGACGTGGCGCTCCAGATCGGCGGCCGGCTGCACATCGACGGCGGCGCGGCCGGTTTCAGCCGGCCGGGCCTGCCCGAGGCCTTCCCCGACACCGTCGCGGTGCGCCGGGCCTGGATCGAGCCGACGCTCACCATCGGCCGGGACTGGGTGATCGCCTTCCAGTACGATTTCGCCGACCCGATGCTGCCGATCAACGACGCGTTCGTCGCCTGGAAGGGAGTGCCGGGCACGATCCTGACGCTCGGCAACATGAAGGAGCCGTTCAGCCTGGAATGGCTGCAGAGCAACAACGACACCCTGTTCGTCGAGCGCTCGGTGGCCAATGCCCTCGTGTCGGAGCGACGCTTCGGTTTCGCGGCCGGGCATCACGGGCAGGCCTGGACCGCGGTGGCCGGCGTGTTCGGCAATGCCGCCAGCAGCGGCATCGACGGGGACGGCGTCGCGGTGGCAGCCCGCGCCACCGTCGCGCCGATCATGACCGCGGACGAGACCCTGCATCTCGGGCTCGCCGGGGTCGCCCGCAGCCGGTCGCGGTCCGACGGCGCCTTCAGCTTCTCGAGCCCGGCGGGGGCGTCCCTGTTCGAGCGCCCCCTGGTGGATACCGGCGACCTCCCGGATGCAGCCAGCGTGTCGCGGCTCGGCGTCGAGCTGGCCTATCGCCGCGGCCCGTTTCTGGTGCAGGCGGAGTACATCCGCGCCGCGCTCCAGCCGTTCGGCGGCCCCGGCCAGCCCACCGCCAGTCTCGACTTCCAGGGCGGCTACGTCGAGGCGGCGGTGGTGCTGAACGGCGCAGGCCGCGCCTACGCGCTGACGCCTCAGAGCGGCACCACCTATGCGACCTTCAAGGGGGTGACGGTGCCGGAGGCGCAGCGGGTCACGCGGGGCGGGATCGGCGTGTTCGAACTGGCCGCGCGCTACAGCGCCATCGATCTGAACGCCCGTGGTTTCCGCGGGGGCGCCGAGCAGGACGTGACCCTCGGCCTGAGCTGGTATCCCGAACCGAATCTCAGGCTGACCGGGAACCTCATCCACGGGCGGGTGCGGCCGGGGGACGCCCAGTCCGAGCGCCTCGGCACCGCCCCGTTCACGGTCGACACGGTCGTCGCGCGCCTGCAGATCGCGTGGTGAGGCGCGTGCCGGGCGCGTCGCCCGGTCGGCCGCGCGGTCCTCACACCGCCCGGCGCAGGACCGACCGGAACGGGCGCCGCTCGGGTTCCGGCTCGGGAGGCGTGGGACCTTCGGGGGGCGAAGCCGCCAGGACCTCCGCGCGCACCGGCCGCGGCGCCGCGAAGGCCGTTCCCTGCGCGAACGGGACGTCGAGGTCGATCAGGTCCGGAACGTCGGCCTCGTCGGCGACGCCCGTGGCGACGAGGCGGATTCCGGCCCGGGCCAGGGCCGGTGCGGTATCCTCGACGGCGATGTCCGACAGGTTGCCCCGGGCCGAGCCCGGCCGCAGCAGCATCTCGGCCGGGACCTTGACCTGACCGATTCCGAGGGCGGCGAGTTCGGCCGCGTCAAAGCGCAGGTCATCCGGGCGGTCGAGGCTGAACCCGATCCGCCCCTGCAGGGGCGCGAGCAGGCCGCGCTGGCCCGCATCGAGACGGCGCCAGCTCTCCTGCGGCAGGGCGAGGGTCAACCCCGCCAGGGCCGGGTCGTCGGCGGCGGTGCGCGCCAGCTCGCGCAGGAGTCCGGGCTCGAACAGCGACAGCGGCGACAGGCCGTAGGTCAGCAGGGTCTCGCTGCCGCGCCGGGCGAGGTGGCGGGCCACGATGGTGGCACGCTGGAGCATGCGACGGTCGAGTTCGGTGGTGCGGCCGTAGCGCTCCAGAACCGGCAGGAAGGCGTCGGGCTCGGCCGGCGGAGCGCCGGGGCCGCCGATGCGCAGCCGGGCCAGCGCCTCGTAGGCCACGACCTTGCGCTGGGGCAGGGTGACGACCGGCTGGAGGTGGATCTCCAGGCCGTCCCCTTCGAAGGCCCGGATGATCTCGGCCTCGTCCTGGACGGCCGCCACCGGCCGCGGCGGGATCGGTCGCGGGGGGATGGGCCGTGCCGGCTCGGCCGGCGCAACCGGAGCGGCGCGCCGGTCCGTCGCGTCCGGCGGGGCCACGGGCGGAACCTGCCCGGCGATGGCGGGCGGCCCCGGGGGGCGGGGCGGTGACGCCGTAACAGTCGGTTCCGCGGCGGGCGCCGGCCCGGTCTGGATCCGCGGCGCTTGCGCGGCCTGAAGCTCGGGCCGGGCCTCGAGGCCCGCGATCGCGGCGTCCTGCGTGCTCACCACCGTGGTGAGGTCGCGGACGATGCCGCTGAGAAGCCCGAACTCGACGGTGAGCTCCTCGATCTGTGCCCGCAGCGTCGCTTCGGCGGATTCGGGGCGCGGCTGCGCGGCGGCGGCGGCTGCCGTCGTCTCGACCTTGAGCAGGCGCCGCGACAGCAGATCGACCTCGCCCGACAGCTTCTCGCAGCGCGCCTTCAGGGCGGAGATCCGGGTGAGGGCGAGACCGCCGGCCACAGCGGCCACGACGCCGAGCGCCAGGGCGCTCCAGAGCGGCAGGAACACCGCGAGCGGCCCGAACACGACGAGCCCGAGAAGGCCGACCGTCAACAGCCCCGCGTACCGGCCGAGGACCGGGACCATCGTCTGAACACCTGCCGGGAACGCGCGCCGGTCGCCGGGGGACATCCCGGGCGAACCCCGCCGGGCGCGAACCGAATCGCAGGATCATTGGCCGCGCACACCCGGCCCGGCAAGGCTCCGGGACGGCGATGGCGCGCCACAGGCTGTTAATTCCGTGCGGTGTGACGCCGGCGCCCGCTGGAACGTTGCGGAATCATCACGCCGCGTCCGATTGCGGGGCACTCCGGGGAGGGTTGTGCGGCTTGCGAATGCGGAGCGGATGAAAAGGGGCCATAAAGCGTTGCCATGACCTCCGTTCCCCAGCGTAACCCACGCTTCCGCGCCGTTCTCGGCGCCGGCGCGCTCCTCGCGGCCTTCGGCACGACGCCGACGCGGGCCGCGGATCTCGGCCCCGATCTTCCGCGGACCACGCCGACCTTCGCGCTGGTCGATCCGAATACCTGGATCGTCACCGTGAGCGGCTCGATCCAGGCCGTGCCGCGCTATCCGGGCGCCAGCGACTACACCGCCGTCGGCTATCCCTCGATCGACATCCGCCGGGTGGGCGAGCCGCGCCGGTTCTCGACGCCGGACGACGGCTTCAGCCTGTCCCTGTTCGACACCGGCACCTTCCGGATCGGGCCGACCGCGCGCTTCGTGCCGGGGCGCTATTACGGGGACGACCGGCGCCACCTGTTCGGCTTCCGCGATGCGCGCTTCGCGGTGGAGCCCGGCGTGTTCGCGGAGTTCTATCCGGTCTCCTTCATCCGGACCCGCGTCGAGGTCCGCCAGGGCGTCTACGGCCATCACGGCACGGTTGGGTCGCTGGCGGCCGACTACCTGATCCCGGCGGAGAAGTTCCTGTTCTCCATCGGGCCGCGCTTCAACTTCGGCGATGCCAGCTACGCCCGGAAATATTTCGGCGTCTCTCCGATCGAGGCGGCCCTGAACGGGCGGGTCACCCCCTACGATCCGCGCAGCTTCTACTCGGCGGGCGTGCTCGGCGGCGTGACCTACACGCAGAGCGAGACTTGGTCCTACACGGCCTATGCCGGCTACACCCGGATCCTGGGCGCCTCCGGCGACAGCCCCCTGGTGCGCCGCCCGTTCGGCAACCCCAACCAGTATCAGTTCGGCCTGCGCATCGATTACGCCTTCCGCATGCCGGCGCTGTTCTGAGTCGGGCGCACGGCTTGCGCGGCCGGCTCCGGCTCCCGACATCCGGGGTACACGGTTGGAAGAGGCCCGGATGGATGAGACGCGCGCCGACCTGCTGATGCGGGTCGAGGGCATGACCTGCGATGGCTGCGCCGCCGCGGTGACCCGCATGGTGAAGCGGATCGATCCCGGGGCCGATGTCGCGGTCGACCGGGCGGCTGCACGGGTCGCCATCCGAACCGACGCGCAGGCGCTCACCATCGCGGACGCCCTCACCAAGGCCGGCTACACGGCCACGGCCATGACCGGCTGAGACCGATTCCGCGGCCGCCCGCGCGGGCTCGGACGCCGTCACGGCATTCCGACGCATGAGCCCCCGGTCCTTGTCGCAGCATCCACGTTTCCAAGCGTCGCGGACGCTTGCGTCTGGATCGAGGCCCTAGGAGCGGGTCAGGAACATCCCGGTCAGCAGCAGGGCGAAGCCCGCGAGGCCGAACAGGCCTTCCTTGCGATGGGTGCTGTCGAGAAAATGGGCCGCGGCCCCGGCCGCGCAGCAGACGGCACCGAGGCCGATCGTCAGCGACGACATAGCGATCTCTCCTCATCGCGCGTCGCTCGGCGACGCGGCGAAAC
Organism: Methylobacterium phyllosphaerae; assembly: GCA_050632685.1. Classification (GTDB taxonomy): domain Bacteria; phylum Pseudomonadota; class Alphaproteobacteria; order Rhizobiales; family Beijerinckiaceae; genus Methylobacterium; species Methylobacterium phyllosphaerae_A. Next base: position 532,482 of record JBOEFT010000001.1, on the reverse strand, counting down.
ACGCCCTCTCGTGGGCCTGCCAGACGGCGTTGTCCGTTCAGGATTCCGTTACGGCGCAAGATTTGCACGGCCCGCCACGACTGACAAGTCAGGCTTTTCAAGTCCTCCGTTATCCTTCAAGAATTCAACTTGAGGGATCGATATAACGCGCCGTAAATCTTGGCACTAATACTGTATTCAGGTGGGCTTTGCAGTCCGGCGGCGCGATGTCGGGAATGTCGGGGCCGCTGGCCGGCGGGCGGCGCGCGTTGACCGCCCTGCCCGGACCCGCTTAGACCGTCCGCAGAACCGCGGTCTTCGGCGCAGTGCCCCGCCGGCAGGCCGGGTGCGTGGCGGCCTTCGTCCGCATGAGATCCCGCCAGAGGCTGCGCGTCCCCCGATGCTTACCCCCTCTTCCGCCCGGTTCGACGTCGCTGTCGTGGGCGGCGGCCATGCCGGCGTCGAGGCCGCCGCCGCCGCCGCCCGCTGCGGCGCGCGCACGGTTCTGGTCACGCACGATCCGGGGACGATCGGGGCCATGTCGTGCAATCCCGCCATCGGCGGGCTCGGCAAGGGCCATCTGGTGCGCGAGGTCGATGCCCTCGACGGCCTGATGGGCCGGGTGGCGGACGCGGCCGGCATCCAGTTCCGCCTGCTCAATCGCCGCAAGGGTCCGGCGGTGCGCGGCCCGCGGACCCAGGCCGACCGCAAGCTCTACGCGGCCGCCATGCAGTCTGCAGTGGCCGAGACCGAGGGACTGACGGTGGTCGCGGGCGCCTGCGAGGATCTGGCTCTCGATCCGGAGGGCCGCCTCCGCGGCTTGGTCCTGGCGGATGGCCGCACCCTCGCCTGCGCCGCGGTGGTGCTCACCACCGGGACCTTCCTGCGCGGGCTGATCCACATCGGCGAGCGGCAGATCCCGGCAGGTCGCGTCGGCGAAGCACCGGCGATCGGGCTGGCCCGGACCCTCGACCGCCTCGGCCTCCGCCTCGGGCGCCTGAAGACCGGCACGCCGCCGCGCCTCGACGGCCGGACTATCGACTGGTCCGGCCTGGAGATGCAGGAGGCCGACGCCGAGCCGGTGCCGTTCTCGACCCTGACCGAGCGGATCACCACGCCGCAGATCCGCTGCGGCATCACCCGGACGAGCCAGGCCGTCCACGACCTGATCCGCGCCAACCTGCACCGCTCGCCGATGTATTCCGGCGGGATCGCCAGCCGGGGGCCGCGCTACTGCCCGTCGATCGAGGACAAGGTCGTGCGCTTCGGCGACCGGGAGGGCCACCAGATCTTCCTGGAGCCCGAAGGCCTCGACGATCCCACGGTCTACCCGAACGGCATCTCCACGGCGTTGCCGGAAGAGGTGCAGCGCGATCTGGTCCGCCTGATCCCCGGGCTGGAGCGGGCCGCGATCCTCAGGCCCGGCTACGCCATCGAGTACGATTACGTCGACCCCCGGGAACTCGATGTCGGCCTGCAGGTGAAGCGCCTGCCGGGCCTGTTCCTGGCCGGTCAGATCAACGGCACCACGGGCTACGAGGAGGCGGCCGGCCAGGGTCTGGTGGCCGGGCTCAATGCCGCCCGCCACGCGGGCGGCCTCGACATCGCGGGCTTCGACCGGGCCGAGTCGTATCTCGGCGTGATGATCGACGACCTCGTGACCCAGGGGGTCAGCGAGCCCTACCGGATGTTCACCTCGCGCTCGGAATACCGGCTGTCCCTGCGGGTCGACAACGCCGACGCCCGCCTGACGCCGCGGGGGATCGCGCTGGGCTGTGTCGGGGGACGTCGGGCCGCCCATTTCGCGGCCGGGCAGGCCGCCCTCGACGCGACCCGCGCCCGCCTCGACTCCGTGAGTCTGACGCCGAGCCAGGCCGCGGCCCACGGCATCACCCTGAACCGCGACGGCATCCGCCGGTCGGGCTTCCAGCTGCTCGCCTATCCGGAGATCGCCTGGGCCAACCTCGCGGTGGTCTGGCCTGACCTGGCGGAGGTCGCACCGCGGATCGCCGACCGGATGAAGACCGACGCCACCTACGCGGTCTATCTCGACCGTCAGGATGCCGACATCGCAGCCTTCCGTCGGGACGAGGCGGTTCGCCTGCCTCCGGGCCTGGATTACGCGGCCATTTCGGGACTCTCCAACGAGATGCGGGTGAAGCTCGAGACCGTTCGGCCCGGAACGCTGGGACAGGCGGCACGCATCGAGGGCGTGACGCCGGCGGCCCTCACGCTCCTGGCCGCCCATGCGCGGCGCGGTGCGCGCTCGCTACCGGCCGCCGTGGATCAGCTCTCGGCATGATCGAACCGGACCGCGCCCGCATCCTCGCGGCCTCCCGTGTTTCACGTGAAACAGCCGAGCGGCTCGATCTCTACGTCGCGCAGTTGCGGCGCTGGCAACCGATCAAGAACCTCGTCGGCCCGGCGACGCTGGCGGAAGTCTGGAGCCGCCACATCGAGGACGCGCTGCAACTCCTCGATCTGGCACCGGAGGCCCGCACATGGCTGGATCTCGGGTCCGGGGCGGGCATCCCGGGCCTGATCCTCGCCATCGCGGGCCAGGAGCGCGGCATCCGCGTGGACCTCGTAGAGAGCAACGCGCGCAAATGCGCCTTCCTCACCGAGACCGCCCGGCTCACGGGAGCGCCGGCCGGGTGCGCAACGCCCGGATCGAGGCGGTGATCGGCGACTACGCCGGGACCGACGTGGTCTGCGCCCGCGCCCTCGCGCCGATGGTGCAGCTCCTGGCCTGGACCGAGCCTCTGTTGAAAACGGGCACCACCGGGCTGTTTCCGAAGGGCCGGGATGTACAAGCCGAATTGACCCAGGCCAGCGCGCAGTGGACAGTCGTTAACGACCTCGTGCCGAGCCGGACGGATTCCGATGCCCGGATCGTGCGCGTCACTGCCCTCGCCGCCCCGAGCCACCGATGAGCGAAGCGATCCTCGGCGATCCCGCCGACCGGTCCATGGATTCATCCATGCGCCGCCCTCTGCGCGTTCTGGCGCTCGCCAACCAGAAGGGCGGCGTCGGCAAGACCACCACGGCGATCAACCTCGGCACCGCCCTGGCGGCGATCGGCGAGGACGTGCTGGTGATCGATCTCGATCCGCAGGGCAACGCCTCCACGGGGCTGGGCATCGACCGCGCCAAGCGCAAGGTCTCGACCTACGAGGTCATGGCCGGCGAGGCCTCCCTGGCGCAGGCGGTCGTTCCCACCGCGGTGCCGCGGCTGTCCCTGGCGCCCTCGACCATGGATCTCCTCGGTCTCGAGCTGGAACTCGCTACCCTGCCCGACCGGGCGCACCGGCTGCGCAGCGTCCTGAAGAGCCTGACCCAGGCGCCGAGCCTCAGCCGGATCAGCTACGTGCTGATCGACTGCCCGCCCTCGCTCAACCTGCTGACCATCAACGCCCTGGCGGCCGCCGACGCGGTGCTGGTGCCGCTGCAATGCGAGTTCTTCGCCCTGGAGGGCCTCAGCCAGCTGCTGCGCACCGTCGAGCAGGTCCGCGGCGCCCTCAACCCGAAGCTGACGATCCAGGGCATCGTGCTGACGATGTACGACCCGCGCAACAACCTTTCGGCCCAGGTGGTGGCGGATGTGCGCGGGTTCATGGGCGACAAGGTCTACGAGACCGTGATCCCCCGCAACGTCCGGATCTCCGAGGCGCCCTCGCACGGCAAGCCGGCTCTGCTGTACGACCTGAAATGCGCCGGCAGCCAAGCCTACCTGCGCCTCGCCTCGGAGGTGATCCAGCGCGAGGGCCGGGTTCCGGCCGCGGCCTGATTGATTTGAGCCCCCTCCGGTTCGAAGAGGGGGATGTGGAGCGTGACACGGGTGGCGATCATGGCGGAGGAGGGGGCGAAGCCTCGACTGGGGCGCGGGCTCGCGGCGCTGATCGGCGATTTCAACGAGGCGGGCCGCGCGGCGGCCAAGGCCGAGGAGCAGCGCAAGGTCCCCGTGGAGTTCCTGCGCGCCAATCCGCGCAACCCGCGCCGAAGCTTCGCCGAGACGGAGCTGTCGGAACTCGCGGTTTCCATCGGCCAGCGGGGCATCATCCAGCCGATCGTGGTGCGCCCGATCGGCGACGTGCCGGGCACCTTCGAGATCGTGGCCGGCGAGCGGCGCTGGCGTGCGGCCCAGCGCGCCGGCCTCGACGAGGTGCCGGTGGTGGTGGTCGAGATCGACGACCGGGGCTCCCTGGAATTCGCGATCCTGGAGAACGTCCAGCGCACCGACCTCAACGCCATCGAGGAAGCGTCCGGCTACGAGCGCCTGATGAAGGATTTCTCGTACACGCAGAAGGAGCTGGCCGAGATCCTCGGCAAGAGCCGCAGCCATCTGGCCAACACGCTCCGGCTGCTCAACCTGCCGCTCTCCGTGCAGGAGCGGGTCTCCGCCGGCGAGCTGACCGCCGGCCATGCCCGCGCCCTGCTGGCCGTGCGTGATCCTGAGGCGCTGGCGCGCCGCGTCGTGGCCGAAGGCCTGTCGGTCCGGGACGTGGAGGCCATCGCCTCCGCGGAGGCCGCACCGACGGAGGCGCCCCGCCCCGGCCGTCCCCGCCTGTCCGCCGAGCGGCCCGCCCCGGTGCGCGACCTGGAGCTGCGGATGCACCGGGCGCTCGGCGTCCCGGTCTCCTACAAGCCCAAGGACGCCGATTCGGGCGAGATCCGCATCCGCTACGAGACGAAGGACGAGCTGCAGGCCCTGCTCGACCGGTTCCAGGTCTCGAATGGCTGATCAAGTCCCAGGCTGGCCCCGCGCCCGGCCGGCGTGCTGCACCCGCTGCCGGGCGAAGCGGAGCAGCGGGCGATCCTGCAATCCATCGCCGGACGCCTGAACCGGGGCGCTACCGCCGCCGCCGCGCGCCGGCTTCCGCGACCCGCAGCAGGGCCGCGGAGGCGAGGGCGTGGGCCAGATCGGGTTCGGCCCGCCGGCAGGCGAGAACCGCCTCCTGCAGGGCCGCCACCGCCTGTCGGAGGGTGCCGGGCGGCCAGGCGCCGAGCTGACCCTCGAGGCTGGCCTTGCGCTTGAAATGCAGGCCGCGCCACGTCGCCACCATCATGGCGGGGGTCTTGTCGGGATTGTCGAGGCGGGTGGTGAGCAGCGTCAGGGCGTGCCGCAGCGCCGACCCCAGCACAACGCCCGGGTCAAGGCCCTCGTGGCGGAAGCGCCGGTAGTCGCGCTCCACCGCGTCGCGGCGGCCGTCGAAGGCGGCGTCGATCAGAGTGTTGAGGACGCTCGCCGCGACGTCGCTGGTGACGGCCTCGACATGGTCGAGGGTCACGGTCTTGTCCCCGCCGCCCTCCCCCGCGGCGTAGAGAGCGAGCTTCTCGATCTCCATGAGGCTCGCCCGGCGGTCGCCGCCGAGGCTGCGGGCCAGGACCTCCCGGGCGGCCCGGTCGATGCGCAGGCCGCGGTCCTGGAGGGTGCGCTCGATCAGATCCGAGAGCGTCCGCTCGTCATCGGCGTAGCACGGGATCGCCAGCGCCCGGGGCGAGCGCTCGCACAGGGTGCGCAGGGGGTTGTTCTTGGCGAGGTCGCCGCCCTCCACGACGATGCGGGCATCCGCCACCGTCGCGCCCAGCACGGCCTCGACGGCGGGGGCGTAGTTGCGCGTGCCCGGACGGACCCAGATCGACCGGCGGCCGCCGAACAGGCCCATCGTCCCGGCCTCGTCGCAGAGCCGGCCCGGATCGGCAGCCAGGGCGTCGCCGTCGATCCGCACCAGGGCGAAGGGATCGGCCGGGTCGGGGACGAAATCCTCGGCGAGCTTGCGGGCGCGCTCGGTCACCAGACCGGTATCCGGTCCGTAGACGAGGATGACGGGAATGCGCGGATCGGGTCCGCGCCGGATCAGCCCCTCGATCTCGCCGGCCTTGACCGCGGTCACGCCGGGCTACGGCTTCGTCGACAGGACGGCGGCGAGGCGGCTCTTGATCTGATCGGAGAGCACGCTCGCTAGACGGATCTCGGCATCCCGCGCCGCCCGCTGGCTGGCGAAGCGCTGGACCGAGCGGTCGTAGGTCGCGGTCGAGGTGGCGACGCCCTCGGTGTAGACCTTGGCGCCGGTCATGTCCTCGAGGCTGTACTTGATGTTGGCCACCAGAGTGCCGGCCTCGGCGCGGCCCGTGGTCGAGGAGACGATCGGGGTCTGCACGATCTCGGAGCCCGACAGCTTCAGCCGGTAGCGCTTGGTCGCCGGCTGTCCGGAGCCGTCGAGGTCGAAGACCAGCTCGCTGCGCAGGTAGTGGCCGAGGCGCTCCTGGCCCTGGGCCATCGCCACCTCGTCGACTTGGACGGAGGCGAGCAGCGCCTGGACCGTCTCACCCGAAGCCGTCGGCCCGTAGAGCGGCCGGAAGCAGGCCGAGAGGCTGAGCGCCAAGCCGGTCGCACAGGCGAGGCGGATCATCCGCCCCGCGATCGAAACTCCCGAACCCACCATCAGCCGCCGTTCCGCCCCCGCTTGCCGGATCGTTCTAGCGCGGACACGGCGTGCCGCGCCACGACGCTAGGATCCATGTGTTACGATTCCTCTGCTACGGTTCGTCTGCGGCGAGAGCGTGGTCGCCGGGTTTCGGAATGTGGCCCTCCGGCAGGACCCTGGACCCACGAAACGCGCGAAAATCCTAGGCGATGGCCGCCAAGTAGGCCGAGACCGTGACGACCGCCAGAACCGTCGAGACCAGCACAACGGTGGCGGTCAGGTCTGCCTCGCGCCGGTAGAACTCCGCCAGCATGAACGGCCCGGTGCCGGTGGGCAGCGCGGCCATCAGCACAGCGGTGTGCAGGAGGAGGGGGCAGGTCGAACACGAAGCGGCCGAGCCCATAGGCGAGCAGCGGGTGAAGGGCGAGCTTCAGGCCGACGAGCAGGGCTGCCTCCCACCCCTGGCGGCCCTGGGGACGGCGGCCCTGGGCCAGGAACAGGCCCAGGGCCACGAGGGCGCAGGGCGCCGCGGCCCCGCCCAGGAGCTTCAGGAACGTCTCCACGGCGTCCGGTACGGTGAGGCCCATGCTCGGCACCAGGGCGCCCAGGGCGGGTGCCACGAGGAGCGGGTTGCGCGCCAACGAGCCGCCGACCGCCTGCCAGACGGGGCGGCAGGGAGCGCTCCCGCCCGACGCGACCGCGTCGCGCCGCAAGGCGGTCTCGATCAGCACGATCGCCACCGCGAACACGCCGCAGACCGTGAGGATCGCCGCCACCGTGGTGGGCGCCAGGGCCTCCGGTCCGAAGGCGACGAGCGCCAGGGGAACCCCATGAACCCGGTATTGGCGTAGCCCGCGTTGAGGCCGTCCACGGCCGCGTCGGCCAGCGGCCGCCCTCCCCCGCGCCGGATCAGTACGGTGAGGGCGAAGACCGCGAGGCTGCTGAGGCCGAAGGCCCCGATGAAGCCGGGCTTCCAGATGGCGCTCCAATGGGCGTGGGCGGTCACGTCGAACAGGAGGGCCGGAAGGGCCAGGAAGACCACGAACCGGTTGAGTTCGGTGGTGGCGACGGAGCCGAGCACGCCGATCCGCCGGGCCAGCCAGCCAGCGAAGATCAGGGCGAAGATCGGCAGCACGACCAGAAGGGTCGAGAGCATGGCGGGTCCGGATCGGAGGACGATGCTCCGGCCTTAGGACGGTTTCCGTGCCGATCTCCAATGCCGGGGACGGGGGCCTGCCATGCCGGCACCCGCCCCGGTTGGGACTACCAGCGGTAGATCAGGCTGCCGATCACCGTGGCGGGGGCGCCGCGGTAGCAGAAGCCGGCCTGGCAATTCGTGTAGTCGCGATCGAAGATGTTGAACGCGTTGATCTGGGCTCGGAAACCCTTGTACTTCGGGTCGAGCGCCGCGAAATCGTAGGCGACCAAGGCGTCGAACAGAGTCACGGTCGGATTGCGCACCGTGTTCTCGTCATCGGCGAAGCTGTTGGCATTGAAGCGGATGCCGCCGCCGATCGTCAGACCCCGCAACGCGGAGGAGGGCGGGAACAGGTAGGTCAGGAACGACGCGAAGGTGTCACCCGGGATACCCGAGAGCTGGTTCCCGTCGATTGCCGCCCCGGTGACGGCCGAGGTCTGCTTGACGAAGCGGAAGTCGAGATGGGTGTAAGCGAGCGTCAGGTTGGTCCCCGGCGCGAAGTTTGCCGTCGCTTCCATCTCGAAGCCGCGCGAATTGACCTCGCCGGTCGCTACTTGGTTGGCAAAATTCGTCGGATCCTGGCGCAGGATGCTCGTCTGCGTGATGTCGAAGCCCGCAATGCCGGCACTGATGTTCGTGCCTGGGATCAGGTACTTCACGCCCGCCTCGATCTGATCGCCGGTGGCGGGCCTGTAGGGGCGGCCAGTGACGGTGTTGACGCCGACCTGCGGGGTGAAGGTCGTCGCGTAGCTCGCGTAGGGCACGAGGCCGGGCGCGAGTTCATAGTTCAGGCCGGCCCGATACGTGAAGGCGCTGTCGTTCTGGCTCTGCGGACCGGCGACCACGCCCCGCGTCATGCTGGCCGTGTCGGAGGCGACCCAGTCCTGGCGCCCGGTCAGCGTCAGGACGAATTTCCCCACCTTTGCCTGTTCCTGGAAATAGACCCCGACCTGGTCCTGCGCCTGCCGCGACGAGCGATCGACGGCGGGGCGCGCGATCGGCTGGCGGCCGTAGTTCAGGGTGAGCAGGTTGAGGTCGGGCGCCACGCCGAAACCGGCCACGCTCGAAAAGTCGTAGTGGTAGTAATCGATGCCGGCCAGCAGCGTGTGGGCGACCGGGCCGGTGCGGAGGTGGCCCTCGAGCTGCGTGTCGACCGCGAAGGAGGCCAGTGACTGCTTGAACAGCCCGGTGGACCGCTGCGCGCTGAGGCCCGTCACCGCGTCGACCTGCGTGTACGAGAAATTGGCGTCGACGCCGGAATAGCGGAAGTTCTGCCGCAGGATAAGGTCCGGCGAGAACCGGTGCTCGAAAGCGTAACCGATCCGGTGCTGATCCGTCCGATAGGTGTTGAGCGCACCGTCACCCGAGTAGATCCGCGACACGCGAAAACCCGGGAAGTTGTAGAAGCTCGCATTGCCCGGGACGTTCGATTCCTGGAACTCGGTCAGCAGCGTGAAGGTCGTGTCGGCGGTGGGGCGCCACGTGAAGGCGGGCGCGATCGTGAAACGGTCGTCCCGGACACCGGGGCCGGGCAGGAACGTATTGGATTGCCGGGCGACGCCGGTCAGCCGGTAGGCCATCGTGCCGTCCGATCCCTCCACCGGGCCGCCGACATCGAAATTGCCCTGGAAGCGGTCGAAGTTGCCGCCCTGGAACCAGACCTCTCCGAACTGAGCGAAAACGGGCCGCTTGCTGGTCACGTCGACGATGCCGCCGGGTGAGCCCAGGCCGTAGAGGCCGGAGGCCGGCCCACGCAGGATCGTCAGGGCCTCCGTTCCGTAAGGTTCGATCCGGGGAACCGCGAAGCCGACGCCGGTCTGGCGCAGACCGTCGCGGAACACGCCGTCATAGGTCTCCGCGAAGCCGCGGATGTAGAACGCGTCGGCCCGCGGATCGAAGCCGAACACGTTGCTCGACACGCCGGGCGTGTAGGCCACGGCCTCGTTGAGGCTCTGCACGTTGCGGTCGTTGAGCTGCTCGCGGGTGACCACGGAGACCGATTGCGGGGTCTCGATCAGGGGCGTGTTGGTCTTGGTGGCGGCCGGGCTCACCCGCGCCACGTAGCCGGTGATGCCGGACGGTCCGCCGCCCCCGCCGCTGGTCGCCGCGCTGCCCCCGTCACCGCCGCTGACATTGCCGCCGCCGCTGCCGAGACCCGTCGGAGCCGCGACGGCCGGCCGGGTGGCCTCCACGGAAATCTCGTTGAGCTGCACGGCGGCGCCCTGCGCCGCCGCGGATTGGGGGACGATGAAAGTGGTCAGGGCCGTGGTGGCGAGAAGCAGGCCGGACTGGGCGATACGGTATGACATTCGGAGACCCCGAAACGCGCCCTGACGCGGCGCTGGGGTTGCCGTACCACCGTTCACGGGGTCTTGATCAAGCCGAAAACGTGTTAGAAATCACACACTTAGAAGTCTTCAAATCTGGAACGGTTCGAGGCTAGAACTCGAGCGGCGGCTCCCGCAGGGCCTCCGCTTCCCGGGTGCAGACGGCCTGATCGGGGGACGTCCCGGAGCCCGCGAGGGCACCGCGGAGTTCGGCCCGGGCCTTGTCCAGATCGGCCCGGAAGGTCGCATCCCCCATCAGGGCGGCGAAGACCGCGGTGCCGGTCAGGCGTCCCGCCGCCACGTCGCTGAGCCAGTGCACGCCGCAGACGATCCGGCTCTCGCCAAAGGCGCGGCCCCGGACCAGGATGGGCGTCGCCTTCTCGGGCACGAGCGCCGCCAGGATCAGCGCGTAGGCCCAACCCTGGGTGGCGTGACCCGAGGGGTAGCTGAAGCTGTCCGCCAGGGCCTGACTGCGCTGCACGCAGATCGGCGCCTCGTTGCCCACGAACGGACGCAGGCGGCGGTAATGCACCTTGGGCGCCCGCGTCGCCCGGGCGAGGTCGAGGCGGGTGCGCTCGAGGAGGTTGATCACCGCCGGCACCCGCGCCTGATCGATGCGGGTGCCGAGCACGCAGGCGAAGTTCTCCAGCACCGCGGCGGCGCCCTCGGCCACGTCGTTGGCGGCGAGGTCCCAGCGGGGGCTGCCCTTGAGGGTCCGGGTGATGTTGAAGGCCGCCCGGTCGGCCTTGTCGAGGGGTGCGTCGTGGGCCGGAGGCGACGGCAGGAGCTGGACCGCGTCGGGGAGCGCCGCATCCGGCAGATAGGGCTTCACGGCCGGCTTGCCGGGCTTGAGGGTGTCGGAGCCGAGAGACGGGGCGGCGGGCGCGGCGGCCGGGTGGGGCGCTTCCTCGGCCCGGACGGCGAAGGCCAGGAGGAGGGCGAGGGCTGCCGGGGCGAGGGGGGCCAGGGCAAAGGGGGCGAGGGACGGGGTGCGCAGCATCGGATCCGGGGCTCTATCGGATGGAATCTGCGGGCCGCGCCCGCTGCCGGACGAACGGTTCAGCCGGCGCGTCCAGTCCCTGCACAGGTCGATGGGTCTGTCCAGGGTGTCGGTGCCGATCCCGGCCGCCTGTCACGGGCACCCGGCCCCCGCGGGGCACCCCGCCCCCGCGGTCGTCCGGCTCAGGCGGCCAGGATCGCGGCTGCGACCGCGCCCGGATACTCCTCGTGCGGGCTGAGGGCGCCGGGAATCGCGGCGCCGGTCACGCGACCCTCGGCGATGAGGGCATCCATCTCGGCCCCCGAGCGCCGCGGCGCCCCGTCGGGGCGCAGCACCAGAGTCGGCGGCAGGCCGTCGCCGAACAGCGCCAGGAACGCGGCACGGCTGCCCACCGGGTCGAGGCCGCCGGTGACGAAGGCGGCGGTGCCGAAGCGGCCGTTCCGCTGCCGGGTGATCGCGTGCTTGTCGCGGATCACCGCCGGCGTGACGCGGGCCGGGTCCGCGTAGACATGGGCGCGCATCATCCGGCCGATGATCGGCGGGCTGATGTTGACCCGGTAGAGAGCCTCGCCGAGGACCGGGGCCTCCACGGCCCGGCGGATGCGCGGGAACCAGTGCGCCCGCCCCGGCATCGCGGTGGGCAGCGGCCCCCGCCAGGTCGGCGCCACCAGGACCAGCCGCGCGAAGGCGTGCGGATGGCGCCGGGCGGCCGCGACCAGGTAGCCGGCGGCATGCCCGGCCGCGACCCCGAGGGCGTAGGGGCCGGGGGCCGCGGCGAGGAGCGCGTCCAGGAAGGCGTGGAACGTGTCCGGGGCCAGCGGCACCCGCGCCCGCGGCCGGGCGCCGAAGCCCGGCCAGTCGGGGATGCGGCAGCGGTAGTCGGTCGCCAGCGCGCGGGCGAGGTCCCGCATCTCGGCGCGCGCCGAGATCGTCGACAGGGCCGGGAGCAGGAGCGCCTCCGGTCCGTGTCCGATGCTGTCGCAGGGGTCGGCACCGGATGGCCGGCCACCCGGAGGTTCAGCGCCTGCGTCTCCATCGGGCCGCCCTCGACTGTCAGGACATCAGGTGCGGAGCAGCTCGTTGATGGCGGTCTTCGACCGGGTGCCGGCATCGACGCGCTTGACGATCACCGCGCAGTAGAGGCCCGGGCCGGGGGAGCCGTCCGGCAGCGCCTTGCCGGGCATCGTGCCCGAGACGACCACCGAGTAGGGCGGCACGCGGCCGTACATCACCTCGCCGGTGGTCCGGTCCACGATCTTGGTGGAGGCGCCGATATAGACGCCCATCGACAGGACGCTGCCCTGGCCGACGATGACCCCCTCCGCCACCTCGGCGCGGGCGCCGATGAAGCAATCGTCCTCGATGATCACCGGGTTGGCCTGGAGCGGCTCCAGCACGCCCGCGATGCCGGCGCCGCCGGAGATGTGGCAGTTCTTCCCGACCTGCGCGCAGGAGCCGATCGTCACCCAGGTGTCGACCATCGTGCCCTCGCCGACATGGGCGCCGAGGTTGACGAAGCTCGGCATCAGCACGGCGCCCGGCGCGATGTAGGAGCCCCGGCGGACGAAGCAGCCCGGCACGGCGCGCAGGCCCGCGGCGCGGAACTCGGCCTCGCCCCAGCCGGCGAACTTGGAGGCGACCTTGTCCCACCAGGGCGCGCCGCCGGGGCCGCCCGCGATCGTCGCCATGTCGTTGAGACGGAAGGAGAGCAGCACCGCCTTCTTGAGCCACTGGTTCACGACCCAGTCGTGGTTGCCGGACTTCTCGGCGACGCGGGCCTGGCCCGAATCGAGCAGGTCCAGCGCCGCCTCGACCGCCTCGCGCACCGCGCCCCGGGTGGCGGTCGAGATGTTGGCGCGGTCTTCCCAGGCGGCTTCGATGGTCTGGGCGAGATCGGAATGGGGCAGGCCGGCCTGGGACATGGATCGGGTCAGAACTCTTGCGGCGGGAGCCCGTGCTTACAAGCGGCCACCGGAGCTGTCACCTGACGAGATGCCGTCGATGACCTCCAGGAGTTCGCGCACCTGATCGAGGTCGCTCACCAGCCCGGCGAGGTCGTCCGCCAGGGTGTCGTGGACGGCCTGCGCGGCGGCGGGGAATTCCTCCAGCACCCGGCGCATCAGCATCGGCGTGATCCGCATCACCGCGGCGCTGCCCTCGGCCCGGGCCTCGGTCGGCCGTGTGCCGCGCACGAACAGCGTGAGCTGGCCGATCAGCGCCGAGCGCCCGGCCCGCACCGGCTCGGCCCCCGGCATCCGGGGGGCGAGCCGGATCGTCCCCGCCATCACCACGAAGCCGCCCTCGGCCGGATCGCCGCGGGAAAACAGCAGGTCGCCGTCCGCGAGGTCGCGCCGCTCCGCCGCGAAGGTCAGCAGGCGCAGGGCGTCCCGGTCGAGGAAGCCGAACAGCGGCGCGGCCGCGAGGATCGCGATATCGTCGTCGAGCCCCAAGAACGCCTCACCACCCTGCGCATACGCGAACCTGCTGGATCGCCTACACGTAAAGCTTCAATTCGTCAGGGCAGCAACTTGTATCCGCCGCCCTCCGTCACGAGGATCGCGGCGATGGCGGGGTTCGGCTCGATCTTCTGGCGCAGCCGGTAGATATGCGTCTCCAGCGTGTGCGTGGTCACCTGGGCGTTGTAGCCCCAGACCTCGGCCAGCAGCGTGTCCCGGTTCACCACGGCCCGGCCCGCCCGGTAGAGGAAGCGCAGGATCGCGGTCTCCTTCTCGGTGAGCTTCAGCTTGGAGCCGCGCTCGCCGACGAGGAGCTTGGCGCCGGGCCGGAACGTGTAGGGTCCGATCTGGAACACCGCGTCCTCGGAGGCCTCGTGGCTGCGCAGGTGGGCGCGGATCCGGGCCAGCAGGATGCCGAACTTGAACGGCTTGGTGACGTAGTCGTTGGCGCCGGCCTCCAGCCCCTCGACATGGTCCGCCTCGGAATCCTGGGCGGTGAGCATGATCACCGGGCCGCGGAAGCCGCCGGCGCGCATCCGGCGCACGGCCTCGCGCCCGTCGAGATCGGGCAGGCCGACATCCATCACGGCGAGGTCGATGCGCTCGGCGGCGACGCGCCGGATCGCGTCCGTGGCGTTGGCCTCGGTGAGGACCGTGAACTCGTCGCAGAGATCGAGCTGCTCGGTCAGGGTGTCGCGCAGGATCGCGTCGTCGTCGCAGATCAGCAGGCGGTAGGCATTCGGCATCGTCCGGGGTCCCAGAGCATGCTGCGGGAGAGGCGGTTGCCGCCTGCCGGGTTCAGCATGCGATGACGTCAGGATCTCGGCAGGATCGCGTCGCGACTCTACCGAGGCTCGTGTTTCCGCATCCTTTCGCCGCCGCGGCCATCGCCGCGGTGGAGGGGCTGCGGGATCGGGGCGCGCCGTTCCGGGATCGAGGCGTCGGTCCACGCGGCGAGGCGGTGGGCTGGCTCCCGAATCCCGGCTCGGCGGCCCGGGTTCGACCGAGAAATAGGGCGCCCTTTGTGGCCGGAAGTTGCCTTGCGCGCAATTTTCATCGGTTGGGAGTGCGGATCTCGGGCATAAGGCGCCCCGGACCGGGTGGATTCGGGAGGCGGAACATGCGGCGGCCGAGCAGGAAACCCGTCCGCCTGACCCTGGGGGACATCCGCGTGCGGGCGATCGTCGGGGACCGGCGGCGCGGGCAGTTGCTGGTCGGCCCAGCGGTGATCCCCTGTGCCCTCGGATCGGGCGGGATCGTCGGCGACAAGCGCGAGGGCGACGGCGGCTCGCCCCGCGGCCGCTTCCGCCTGCGCGGCGGCGCCTACCGGCCCGACCATCTCGGAATCCGTCCGCGCACGGCGCTGCCCCTGCGGGCGACCCGGCCCGCCGACGGCTGGTGCGACGATCGCCGCGACCGCCGCTACAACCGGCCGATCCGCCTGCCGGCCCCCGGAACTAGCGCCGAGACGATGTGGCGGGACGACGGGCTCTACGACGTGGTGATCGACCTCGACTACAACCGCGCCCCGATCCGGAAGGGGCGGGGCTCGGCGATCTTCCTGCACATCGCCCGGGACGGCTACCGCCCCACGGAGGGCTGCGTCGCCCTGGCCCGGGCCGACCTGCTGCGGCTGCTCCGGCGCCTCGGGCCGCGGACGCATCTGAGGATCGGCTGAGGCTCAGGCCTTCCGGGTCCGCGCGCCGAAGATGGCTGTGCCGACCCGGACATGGGTGGCGCCGAGCTGGATCGCCGCCGGGAAGTCGGCGCTCATCCCCATGGAGAGGATCGGCAGGTTGTGGTCCTTGGCCAGCCGGGCCAGCAGGGCGAAATGGGCCGAGGGCGGATCCTCCGCCGGGGGGATGCACATCAGCCCCTGGATGGCCAGCCCGTGGGTCTCCTGGCGCTCGGACAGGAGGGTGGCGAGCTGGTCCGGCAGGACGCCGCCCTTCTGCGGCTCGGCGCCGGTATTGACCTGGATCAGGAGCTTCGGCGTGCGGCCGGACCGCTCGATCTCCTTGGCCAGCGCCGCCGCCAGGGACAGGCGATCGAGGGAGTGGATCACGTCGAACAGCGCCACCGCCTCGCGGGCCTTGTTGGATTGCAGCGGCCCGACGAGGTGCAGCTCGACATCGGGATAGCGGGCTCGCAGGTCGGGCCATTTCCCGGTGGATTCCTGGACGTAGTTCTCGCCGAAGACGCGGTGTCCGGCCTTGAGGGCCGGCAGGATGCCTTCGGCCGGCACGGTCTTGGAGACGGCCACCAACTGGACCGTCGCCGGATCGCGCTCCGAATCCTCGGCCGCCCGGGCGATCGCCGCCCGCACCTCGGCGAGCCCGGCCGCGACATCGGCCTGCCCGACGGGGAGCTTGTCCGTCCTGTGGCCCATCCCATCGGTCGCGGGGGTATTCGGGGCAGTGGTGGCGTCGTCCATGGCGTGTCTGTCCTGTCGCTGCGGGGCGCCGGTCTGCGCGGCCCCCGGTGCCGTGCCTCTCGAGGAGACGATCATCCCACCCCACCCCCTCATCCTGAGGTGCCGAAGCGCAGCGGAGGCCTCGAAGGAGCCCTCCGGAACACGCCACGATCCCTGGAGCCCTCCTTCGAGGCCCGCTGACGCGGGCACCTCAGGATGAGGGATGAGATTGGGAGAGCCCCGGCGCAGGCCCTCGTTGCGTTCTGTGTCCCGTCATGCGGACCTATGCGTTCGCGCGCCCTGCGCAAGCCCGAATCGCGCGTCGCGTTGACCGGCTGCGGCGCAGATATGCTATCGCGGCGCAAACCGTGCCGCGCCGGCTCCTGTGGCCGCCGCCGAGCCCCTGACCCAGCCGGATCCATGACCAGCACCGCCCCCCAGCCCGTCGAGCGCTACAACGCCAAGGATTCCGAGCCGCGCTGGCAGGAGGCCTGGGCCGCGCAGCGCCTGTTCGAGACCGACAACGGCGACCCGCGCCCGAAATACTACGTGCTGGAGATGTTCCCCTACCCGTCGGGGCGGATCCACATGGGCCACGTCCGCAACTACGCGATGGGCGACGTGGTCGCCCGCTACAAGCGCGCCCGCGGCTTCAACGTGCTGCACCCCATGGGCTGGGACGCCTTCGGGCTGCCCGCCGAGAACGCCGCCATGGAGCGCAAGGTCAACCCGCGGGACTGGACCTACGCCAACATCGCGTCGATGCGCGACCAGCTGAAGGCCATGGGCCTGTCGCTCGACTGGAGCCGGGAGATCGCGACCTGCGATCCCGACTACTACAAGCACCAGCAGCGCATGTTCCTGGATTTCCTGGAGAAGGGCCTCGTCACCCGCCGCACCGCCAAGGTGAACTGGGACCCGGTGGACCACACGGTGCTGGCCAACGAGCAGGTGATCGACGGGCGCGGCTGGCGCTCCGGCGCCCTGGTGGAGCAGCGCGAGCTGACCCAGTGGTTCTTCAAGATCACGGATTTCGCCGAGGACCTGCTGACCGCCCTCGACGGGCTGGACCGCTGGCCCGAGAAGGTCCGGCTGATGCAGAAGAACTGGATCGGCCGCTCCGAGGGGCTGGAGGTCCGGTTCGCCCTGGCCCGGCCGGTGGCCGGGGCCTCCGAGTCGGTGACCGTCTACACGACCCGGCCCGACACGCTGTTCGGCGCCAAGTTCCTGGCGATCGCGGCCGACCACCCGCTGGCGGCCGCCCTGGCCGCCGACCGGCCCGAGCTGCAGACCTTTATCGAGGAGTGCCGCCGCACCGGCACCGCCCAGGCCGCGATCGACACGGCTGAGAAGCACGGCTTCGACACCGGCCTGACCGTCCGCCATCCCCTGGATCCGTCCTGGGAACTGCCGGTCTACGTGGCGAACTTCGTGCTGATGGAGTACGGCACCGGCGCGGTGTTCGGCTGCCCGGCGCACGACCAGCGCGACCTCGATTTCGCGAACAAGTACGGGCTCGGCAACACGCCCGTGGTCTGCCCCGAGGGACAGGATCCGGCCGGCTTCGTGATCACCGACACCGCCTATGTCGAGGACGGGCGGATGATCAATTCGCGCTTCCTCGACGGGATGCGCACGGACGAGGCCTTCGAGGCGGTGGCCCGTCGGCTCGAAGGGGAGGGGATCGCCACCCGCAAGGTGCAGTTCCGCCTGCGGGACTGGGGCGTCTCGCGCCAGCGCTACTGGGGCTGCCCGATCCCGATCATCCACTGCGAGTCCTGCGGCCCGGTATCGGTGCCGGTGGCCGACCTGCCGGTGAAGCTCCCCGAGGCGGTCTCCTTCGATCAGCCCGGAAACCCGCTGGAGCGCGACGCGGCGTGGCGCAACGTGCCCTGCCCGCATTGCGGCGCGCCGGCCCGGCGCGAGACCGACACGATGGACACGTTCGTCGATTCGTCCTGGTATTACGCCCGCTTCACCGCGCCCTGGCTCACCGACGCCCCGACGGACCGCGCCGTGGTCGATCGCTGGCTCGCCGTGGACCAGTATATCGGCGGCATCGAGCACGCGATCCTGCACCTGCTCTACGCCCGGTTCTTCATGCGGGCGATGTGCGAGACCGGCTGGGCCGGCACGCCCGAGCCCTTCGCGGGCCTGTTCACGCAGGGCATGGTGGTCCACGAGACCTACAAGGACGCGGCCGGCGCCTGGGTGCCGCCGGCCGAGATCCGCTTCGCTACCGAGGAGGGCGAGCGCCGCGCGTTTCACGTGAAAACTCAGGCGCCGGTCACGATCGGCCCGATCGAGAAGATGTCGAAGTCGAAGAAGAACGTGGTTGACCCCGACGACATCATCGCGAGCTACGGGGCCGACACGGCGCGCTGGTTCATGCTGTCCGACTCGCCGCCGGAGCGCGACGTGATCTGGACCGAGGAGGGCGTGCAGGGGGCGGCCCGGTTCGTCCAGAAGGTCTGGCGGCTGGTGAACGCCGCGGGCGCGGCGACCGGCGACGGCACGGCCGACCTCGCCCTGCGCAAGGCCGCCCACCGGGCCTTGGCTTCCGTGCAGGACGATATCGAGCGGCTGCGCTTCAACCGCTGTGTCGCCCACATCTACACCCTGGCCAACGCCCTGGAGGATGGCCTGCGCGGCCCGGTCTCTGCCACGGCGGCCGGGGAGGCGGCCGGCATCCTGGTGCAGCTCATCGCCCCGATGATGCCGCACCTCGCCGAGGAATGCTGGGTCGCCCTGGGCCGCCCGGGTCTCGTGGCGCAGACGCCCTGGCCGGAGGCGGAAGCCGGCCTCCTCGTCGAGGACGAGATCACCCTGCCGGTCCAGATCAACGGCAAGAAGCGCGCGGACGTGACCGTGCCGCGGGACGCCGACGCCAAGGCGGTGGAGGCCGCGACCCTGGCGCTGGAGGCGGTCCAGAAGGTTCTGGAGGGCAAGGCGCCGCGGAAGGTGATCGTCGTGCCGGGGCGGATCGTGAACCTGGTGGTGTGATCCGAATTCCGGTGGATCGCCCCGGTCCGGCCGTCTTTGCGCGCGGCGCGAAGCGATCCAGGGTCGCGCCGCAATCACCGGGCGGTCACGCTGCCCTGGGTCACGTCGCGTCGCTCATGATGACGGAGCGCGTGACACCGGCCGGAGGATCTCACCCGGGAACGGGATCGCACCATCGTCTCCGGTGATGACGCCGCGATCGGGGTCAGGCTCGACGATCCGAAGCGCCTCTCACGGCGCGGCCAGTCCCGGATCCTGCCCGCTGGCCTCCAGGCCGCGGGCGACGAGACCCTCCCGCTTCACCGACGCGAGGAACGCCGCGAGATAGGCCGCCCCCGCCGGGCGCCCGACCGGCAGGCCCATCGCCTGCGGGATCTCCATGAAGTGTCCCGGCAGCAGCCGCACCTCCGGGTGCGCCGCCGCGTAGGCGGCAAGCGGCTGATGCACGCCCGCCGCCACCTCCAGCCCATCCCGCGCGAAGGCCGCCACCGCCTCGGCGGAGGTCGGCGCCCGCACCAGGGTCGCGTGCGTCAGGGCGCGGGTCAGGAACAGGTCGTAGGCGCTGCCGCGCCCCACCGAGACGCGCACGCCGTCGCGATCCACCGCCTCCAGGCTCCGGAGGGGCGAGGCGGCCGGGACGAGGTAGCTGCCGGCGATCAGCACGTAGGGGTCGGTGAAGGCGATGCCCTCGGCCCGCTTCGGATCGATCGCCAGGAAACAGATGTCCCAGGTCCCGGACCCCGCCGAGCCCGAGACCGCGCCCGCCCCCGGGTAGGTCACGAACGCCACCGGCACGCCGAGCCGCGCGGCCAGCGCCCGGGCGAGGTCCACCGAGACCCCCGCCGGGCCGTCCGCGCCCGCCTGCGCGAGGACCGGGTTGCCGAGATTGATCGCCGCCCGGAGCGTGCCGGTGGGGGCGAGATCGTGCAGAACCGTCGTGTCAGGGGCCATGGGTCTCGTCTCCGCGTGTGCGCCCGCGGACAGGATCAGCAGGACGAGTGCCAAGCCGATCCGCCGGGCGCCGCCCTGTCCGAACTCAGGCACGCCGGGCCTGCCCGACCGGCGCCGATGCGTCGCCCTGGCCCCCGCCGGCGCCGCCGGGCGAGCATGTTCAGGCCCTCGACGCCGGCCGAGAAGGCCATTGCGGTGTAGATGTAGCCCTTCGGTACATGCGCCCCGAACCCTTCGGCGATCAGCGTCATGCCGATCATGATCAGGAAGCCGAGCGCCAGCATCACCACGGTGGGGTTGCGGGCGATGAAGGCCGAGAGCGGCTCGGCGGCCAGCAGCATCACCGCGACGGCGACGATCACCGCCACCATCATCACCGGGACATGCTCGGTCATGCCCACCGCGGTGATGATCGAGTCGATCGAGAAGACGAGGTCGAGGAGCAGGATCTGGCCGATCGCCGCCCCGAAGCCGAGGCTGCCCCCGGCGGAGGTCTCCGTGTCGGGCTCGGGATCGACACTGTGGTGGATCTCCTTGGTGGCCTTCCAGAGCAGGAACAGGCCGCCGCCGATCAGGATCATGTCGCGCCAGGAGAAGTCCTGACCGAGGAGCGAGACGACCGGTTCGGTCAGATGGACGATGAACGCCACGGTGCCGAGGAGGCCCAGCCGCAGGATCAGCGCCAGCCCGATCCCGATCCGCCGTGCCCGGGTCTGCTGGTCGGCCGGCAGCTTGTTGGTGAGGATCGAGATGAAGATCAGGTTGTCGATGCCGAGCACCACCTCCATCACCACCAGGGTGGCGAGCGCCGCCCAGACGGCAGGTTGACTGGCGAGTTGGAGCAGGTCGGTCACGGGTTGGACGCCTCGCTGTTCGGGAACAGGCGGTTGCCGAGGGTGGCAAGGTCGAAGCGAGGACGGGCCGCGCACCGGCTCCGGGGCGAGGACGCGGAGGACCTTCAGGACCACCTGAAATGCGCCGGCGTGTGGGTGGTCAACTCGCCGTCGGTGTTCACCGGCCAGGGCTTCCGGGTGGAGAGCTTGATCTCCTGCGTGTGGAAGGCCTGCACATCCGCCGCGCGCCCGTGCGTGCCGCGCCGCAGGGCCGGCAGCAGCGCGAGGAGGCGCCACCAGTGCTTGACCTCCAGGCTGTAGAAGTCGAGCTTGCCGTCATCGACCGCCGCGGTCTCCTCGACGGTCATGCCGCCGCCGTAGTGCCGGCCGTTGCCCACCGAGACCTGGATGGTGGTGACCCGCTCGACCTTGCCGTCGTGCTCGATCGTCACCGTGAAGGGGCGCACCCGCCGCAGGACCCGGACGGCCGCCACCGCGTAGCCGAGGACGCCCCCAGGTCTTCTTCGATCTCGGCGGTGAGTTCGCCCGCGAGCTCAGCCGAGAATCCGATGCTGGCCACGTTGAAGTAATAGTGGCCGTTGACCCAGCCGAGATCCACCGGCCGCGCCTCGGCGGTGGGGATGAAGCGGGCCGCCGCCAGGGGATCGAGCGGCAGGTTCAGGGAGCGGGCGAGATCGTTGGCCGTTCCCAGCGGCAGGATCGCCAGGGGCAGGCCGCTCTCCACCAGGGCCGGGGCGGCGTAGTTCATGGTGCCGTCGCCGCCGCCGAGGATGACGAGATCGACCTCTCCGGCCCGGTCGCGGATCACGTCGCGGCAATCGGCGTCCGGGGGCGGTTCCTCGGGCACGATGCCGCCTGCCCGCAGGATCCGCCGCACCTCGTCCAGGTCGAGGCCGCCGTTGCGGGCCTTGGCGTTGCAGATCAGGAGCGCCCGGCGCTGCGCGGTGCTCAACGCGGCCTCACGGATGGCGGGGGCGGCAGTGCATCGGTCTCAGGTCGGGGCACGGGATCCTCGATGCGCGGCGGCGCTGGACAGGTGGGCTGAGAGCCCGGAAACGGCCAGCGGCCCAGGCTGTCCCCGACTTGGTACAGAAACGAACGAACGCAACCCCATCATCCCCGCAATCCAGGGCTGGTCGAAGCCGCGCCATTCGTCAGGATAGCGGGTGCGCCCGAGACGATTGGGGAACCCCCCGGACGGGCGGGCGCATTCTCCCCAAGATCCGTCCCAGATCCGCCCCGGCCGCCAGGAAGGCACCGATGCCCGCCACCCATCCCGCCCGACCCCAGGCTCTCGCGCTCGGCCTGCTTCTGCCGCTGGCCCTGGCCGGCACCGCGTCGGCCCAGCAGCCGTCGGCGGCGCCCGGGGCAGGCTGGGTGGACCCGCCGGCCCGCACGGCGGCGCCGGATGCGGTGAAGCCGCCGGCCGCCGACCGGCAGGCCCAGGGTCAGCCAGTCACGCAGCCGGCAAAGGGCCAGCCCGACGGCGGGCGCGCCGCGAACTCCGTCCGGCAGGCCGCCAAGGATGAGTCCAGGAGGGCTGACTCCGCGAAGGCTGAACCCGCCGAGGACGGTCTGCCCAAGGCCGCCGGAACGCGGGCGCCAGGTCCCAAGCGGGCCGCCGCCCTGGAACGGCCTTCCGGGCGGGAGGGCCTGCACCGCCGTGCCCACCATCCGAGCCAGACTCGCCGAGACTCTGGCCGCCAGCGCGGCGCCGGCCGCGCCTGCCGCCACCGCCCACGCCGCGGCGGCCCGGGCGCTGACCGCGAGCTATCTCGCCACGGTCTCGGGCTCCGGCGACACCATGGTGGGCGCCGCCACCCAGTTCTACGCCACCCGGGTGCGCTTCTATGGGCGTCCGATCACCACCGCGGCCCTGGTCGCCGAGAAGCGCAGCTTCGTCCAGCGCTGGCCCGAGCGGCGCTACGAGCCGCGCGCGATGCGCGCCGCCTGCGATGCCGAGACCTGCACGATCCGCGCGATCGTCGATTTTCGCACCGCCAATCCGGGCCGCGGCGCCGTGTCCAGTGGCGAGGCGGAGCTGATCCTCGAGGTGGGCTTCGCGGGAACGCGGCCTTACATCCTCGGCGAGACCGGGCGGGTCCTGCGGCGGAGCATCCAGGCCGGAACCCTGGCCGCCTCGCCCGGCAAGGCGTAAGAGCCTCGCGTGGAAGGCCCGCGGCGCCGTCGTGTGCGGCGCGCGGTGATGCCGGGAACGGGTGTATGACGTCTTCAACGGTGGTGGCGAAACAGGAGTCGGAGCCGGCGCGGCCGGCCCTCGACGATCCCGGCCGCGCCGCACTTCGCGCGGCCATCCGGTCCGAGATCGCCCAGGCGCGGCCGCGCCCGGTGGCGGTCCGGACGCTCGAACTCCTCGCCGAGGCCGCCACCGTCCCCGATGCCGCCGGCTTTCGGGTGCTCGACCGGCACGGGGCCGTCCGGATGCGGGGCGACACCGCCGAGCCGATGACCCTCGCGGATCTCGTCGCGGACCTGCAGGCGCGGCATCCCGCGCTGTTCCTCCCGCCGGAACCCGAACCCGAGCCCGTGCCGGCGGACGCGGACGCCAAGGATTCGTCGCTGCTGAGCGGCGCCTACGAGATGAAGGCCGCCACGGCGCGGTTCGTCGGGACCCAGTCCGAGCGTGCCCGGTCCCTGGCCGAACGCTCTTCGGTGCAGGGCCGGGCGCTGGCACAGAACGCGGCCGGGCGCTTCGCCACCCTTCGGACGAGCCTGCGCGGCCGGCTCGGCCGCCCCGCTGCCGCCGCGGGCGACGATATCGATGGGT
This sequence comes from Methylobacterium phyllosphaerae, assembly GCA_050632685.1. Classification (GTDB taxonomy): domain Bacteria; phylum Pseudomonadota; class Alphaproteobacteria; order Rhizobiales; family Beijerinckiaceae; genus Methylobacterium; species Methylobacterium phyllosphaerae_A. The sequence goes on along the minus strand of JBOEFT010000001.1, from coordinate 509,085 downwards.
CGATGCGGGAGGTCGATCCCGCCGCGGCCTGGACGACCGGCTCCGGCCGGTTCGGCGAAACCCTGCAGGACGGTCTGAAGCGCCTGCGCGACCGGCTCAGCCCCGGAGGCGAGGTCCTGGACGACGGCGCCCGCCGGCAGCGGCTCTGGCTGGCCGGCGCGAGCGCGGCCGCCCTGGTGGCGGTGGTGGCCGCCGGACTCGTCCTGGTGGATCGCGCCCCGAATTCCGGGCCGCCCGCATCCACCGACCCGACCCCGTCGCGGACGACCGCGCCGAACCGTGCGGCACAAGCAACCCCGCCCGCCGCCTCGCCGGCTGCCCCCGACACGGTCACGCCACCACCCGAGACCACCGGCGAAGCCGAGGCCGACACACCGCCCCCGCCGAATTCCGTGCGGGGGACGGTCCAGGTCATCGATACCGCCACCCTCAAGGTGGGCGGGAAGGTCGTGCACCTGTTCGGGGTGGAGTGGGTGCGGGGCGGGCAGGCGGACGAGCTGACCCGCTACATCGGTGGCCGGACGGTGACCTGTCAGCCTGCGCCGGGTAGCGAGACCATGAACTGCCTGGTGGATGGGCGCGACCTCTCCGAAGTGGTGCTGTTCAACGGCGGCGGCCGCGCCTCGCCGGAGGCGAGCCCCGAACTGGTCGCGGCCGAGGACCATGCCAGGAGCGAACGGCTCGGCGTCTGGAAACGCTAGCCGCGTCCCGGCCAAGCGAAGCGGCAGGGACGGGTCGCGACGGGAAGGGCATCTACGGGAAGGGGCAGGACGGCATGCCGGGCGAGGTCTTCGGCCACACTTCGGACGGGGAGGTGGTCACCCGGCACGTCCTGAGCCGGGGCAGCCTGCGGGTCGCCGTCATCGACTTCGGCGCGGTCGTCACGGCGATCGAGGTGCCCGACCGGGCCGGCCGGCTGGCCAATGTCGTCCTCGGCCTGCAGGATCTGGAGGGCTACGAGACCGTGAGCCCGAGCTTCGGCGCAGTGATCGGGCGCTACGCCAACCGCATCGCGGGCGGCCGTTTCAGCCTCGACGGGCGGACCTATCGGCTCCCGGTGAACGAGGGTCCCAACACCCTGCATGGTGGCCCGCGGAACTTCGGGACATGCCTGTGGCGGGTGGAGCGATCCGACACGACAGGCCTCGCCCTGAGCCGCCGATCCCCGGACGGCGAGGAGGGATTTCCGGGGGCTCTCGACGTGCGCGTCCGCTACAGCCTGCCCGCGGACGGCGTGCTGCGCATCGACTACGGGGCCACGACCGACCGGCCGACGGTCCTGAACCTCACCAACCACAGCTACTTCAACCTCGCCGGGGAGGGACGGGCAGCGTCCTCGACCACGTCGTGCAGCTCGAAGCCGACGCCTTCACGCCGACGGACGCGACCCAGATCCCCACCGGCGAGATCCGGCCGGTCGCCGACACGCCCTTCGACTTCCGCACGGCGCAACCGCTGGGCGCGCGCATCCGGACCGGCGATCCCCAACTCGCCATCGCCAAGGGCTACGACCACACCTTCGTGCTGCGTGGCCCCGCCGGGACGCTGCGGCCGGCCGCCACCTGCCTCCATCCGGGCAGCGGGCGACGGCTCGACGTGTGGACCACGCAGCCGGCGCTGCAACTCTACACGGGCAACACCCTCGACGGCACGCTCGTCGGGTCGTCCGGCCGCCTCTACCGCTCCGGCGACGGCGTCTGTTTCGAGACCCAGGGCTTTCCGGACGCCCCGAACCAGCCGGCCTTCCCCTCGGCGGTGCTGCGTCCGGGGGAGACCTTCGCGGCGCGCACGGAGTTTCGGTTCTCGGCGGTGTGAGGCGCGTCCGCGCCCGCGGGAGCCCTCTCTGCCGACCTGGCGGCCGTCGCCCGACGGGGTGCGGTCAGGGCGCGGCACAGGCCGGCGGACAGGATCCAGCGGCCTGGCACGGCCCCACCGCCGGCGGCCCGGCCGGGCCGCCTTGTCGGGGACCGGTATCGGTCCTGACGTCCATGGTTGCCGTCGCGGGCCTCCCCGGTTCAGTTCGGCACCTGCGGCCACCCCGCCGGACCACGCGAGCGGGGGATGAACGCCGCTGGGTCGGGTGGCCGAGGCGCTGCCGGGTGTGCGGGAGGCACCGATCCTGCGTCGAGCGCCTGGAGGGCGGCCAGGATCACGTCGAGCGGCACGGGCTCGGCCCGGCAGCCCGGCAGGCAGCGCAGCGTCGGGCAGGATTCCACGGCGCGCGCGTCCGAGGCCCAGGATGCCAGGATCGTCCGCTTCTGGGCGCGCGACAGGCCCGGATAGGCCAGCACTTCGCGGGGATGCCGGAACACGTCTCCCGGCGCCACGAAGGCCTCGAACGGGTCGACCGCCGGCGCCCTCAGATTGGCCGCCGTCATCGGGCCGAGGCGCCCGACGGGGGACTCGATCGGGGTGGTCTCGCTCTGCTGCATGCGACCCTCCTCCTCGTAGGCAATGGCTGGGGCGGCCGGCACGACCTGCCGGTCCGTGCCGGCCGCCCGCTCAGGCCGCCCGCTCAGGCCGCCTTGGTGTCCCGGGCGATCTGGACCGGCGCGTTGTCCTGGCTGGGCACCGTCGTCGCTCCGCCGATGGCGATGCGGCGGGGCTTCAGGGCCTCAGGGACCTCGCGCTTCAGCGCGACGGTGAGCAGGCCGTTCTCCAGGGACGCGCCCACGACCGTCACGTGCTCGGCCAGATTGAAGGTCTGGCGGAAGGTGCGGGACGCGATGCCACGATGGAGGTAGTGCTTCTCGCCCTCCTGGGCGGCCTTCTGGCCCGACACGAGAAGCGTCGTGTCCTGCTGGACCAGATCGATCTCGTCGGGCGTGAAGCCCGCGACCGCCATGGTGATGCGATACTGGTCCTCGGCGACCTTCTCGATGTTGTAGGGCGGCCAAGTCGCCGAAGCCTCGACGCGGTCGGCCTGGTTGAGCAGCTCGAACACACGGTCGAACCCGATGGACGACCGGAACAGGGGCGCAACGTCGTAAGTCCTCATAACCACATCCTCCGACGAGCAACGTGACTACAAGCGACGCCGGACACCGTGCCCGGCGCCCTCACCGCGAGCCCGTTTCCGGGCCTCGCACGCGCGTAACGTGCCGGGTGAGGGGCCGGTTCCGCGCCGGGTGAACGTTTTTCGGGTCGGTCGGGCGTGGTCGAACACGGCGACCCGCCCCGTGTGGCCTCTCCCTTGAGCCCGAGGGCTGCACCGGCTCGCGGTCTCGGTCGGCTCGCGCGTCAGGTCGAGGGCGCGGGTCCCCTCTCCCGTGCGGGAGAGGGACAGGGTGAGGGACGCGAACGGGCGGACGCGGGCGCGCCCTCTCGGCGCATCAGGCGCGTGGCCTATCGGGAGACGTCTCCTCCCTCACCCCAGCCCTCTCCCGCTCGGGAGAGGGGGCGGGTCGCGCTCCGTCACAGGCCGCGCCTCGAACCTGCCCTGGCCGCAGCGGGGAGGGGGTGCCGCGGAGGCGACGGGCTCTCCCTCTCAGCCGACCGCCTCGTCCACCAGGATCTCGCGCTTGCCGGCGTGGTTGGCCGGGCCGACGATGCCCTCGACCTCCATCCGCTCCATGATCGAGGCGGCGCGGTTGTAGCCGATCTGCAGGCGGCGCTGGATGTAGCTGGTCGAGGCCTTCTGGTCGCGCAGCACCACCTGCACGGCCTGGTCGTAGAGGTCGCCGCCGGCCTCGCCGAAGGAGCCCTGGTCGAAGACCGCGCCGTCGAGTTCGAGTTCCGCGGCGCCGGCCTTGCCCTTGGCGCCGCCCTTCTCGGCCGCCCCCTCCTCGTCGTCGGCGGTGACGGCGTCGAGGTAGCTGGGTCGGCCCTGGCGCTTGAGGTGGGCGACGACGGTCTCGACCTCGCTGTCCGAGCAGAACGGCCCGTGCACCCGGGTCGTGCGGCCGCCGCCGGCCATGAACAGCATGTCGCCCTGGCCGAGCAGCTGCTCGGCGCCCATCTCGCCCAGGATCGTGCGCGAGTCGATCTTGCTGGTCACCTGGAAGCTGATCCGGGTCGGGAAGTTCGCCTTGATCGTGCCGGTGATCACGTCCACCGACGGGCGCTGCGTCGCCATGATCAGGTGGATGCCCGCCGCCCGCGCCATCTGCGCCAGGCGCTGGATCGCTCCCTCGATGTCCTTGCCGGCCACCATCATCAGGTCGGCCATCTCGTCGACCACGATCACGATGTACGGCAGCGGCGCCAGGTCCATCGCCTCGTCCTCGTACACCGCCTCGCCCGTGTGACGGTCGAAGCCGGTCTGGACGGTCCGGGTCAGCACCTCGCCGCGATCGGCCGCCTCGGCGACCCGGGCGTTGTAGCCGTCGATGTTCCGGACGGCGATCTTGGACATCTTCTTGTAGCGCTCCTCCATCTCGCGCACGGCCCACTTGAGGGCGATCACCGCCTTCTTGGGGTCGGTGACCACGGGCGAGAGCAGGTGCGGGATGCCGTCGTAGACCGACAGCTCCAGCATCTTCGGATCGACCATGATCAGGCGGCACTCCTCCGGCTTCAGCCGGTAGAGCAGCGACAGGATCATGGTGTTGATCGCCACCGACTTGCCCGAACCGGTGGTGCCGGCGACCAGCAGGTGCGGCATGCGCGCGAGGTCGGCGATGATCGGCTCGCCGCCGATGTTCTTGCCCAGGCACAGGGCCAGCTTGTGCTTGCTCTCGGCGAAATCCGTCGAGGCCAGGAGTTCGCGCAGGTAGACGGTCTCGCGCTTGGCGTTGGGCAGCTCGATGCCGATGGCGTTCCGGCCGGGCACCACCGCGACGCGGGCCGAGACCGCCGACATCGACCGGGCGATGTCGTCGGCCAGCGCGATGACGCGGCTGGACTTGGTGCCGGGCGCCGGCTCCAGCTCGTAGAGGGTCACGACCGGACCGGGCCGCACCGCCAGGATGTCGCCGCGCACGCCGAAATCGCCGAGCGTTGCCTCGAGCAGTGTGGCGTTCTGCTCCAGGGCATCGGCCGAGACCAGGCTCGCCTGGGAGGGACCGCGGGGGCAGCCAGCAGGTCGAGGGCCGGCAGGGCGTAATCCTCCGGACGGACCGACGGCGCGGGCGCGCGGCGGGCCGGTACGGGGGCTGCGGCCGGAGGGGCGACGCGCGAGGCCGTCGGCTCGGCCCGCGGCGGCACCGGACGCTGCGGAGGCTCGAAGGCGTCCACGGTGTCGATGGCGTCCGCGTCGGCCTGCGGCGACGGCCCCCGGCGGGCGGGCATCCCTGGCGCTGCGTCCTCCGCCGCGTCGAAGACCGGCTCGCGCCGGCTCGCGCCCGGCTCCCGGCCTTCGGGCAGGTGGTCGGCCCAGGGCAGGTCCGCATCCGTGAAGGCGCGCCGGGCCGCCAGGGCCGGTGAAGCCCCGTCGATCGGCTCGGCCCGGCCCGCGCGCCACGTCGCGATCCGGTCGGCCGCGGCGTGGCGGAGGCCCATCAGCCCCTGCGCCAGGGCGCCGACGCCCACGAGGCCGAGGCTCGGCTCGTCGGAATCCTCCCGCTCATCGCGGGCCGGATCCCGGCCCCGCACGGGGGCGCGGCGGACGGGGTAGGGGTCGTCGTGCAGGGCCTCATCCTCGACCGCCCCGAAGCGGCAGGCGCCGGTCAGGCTGAGGATCGCCACGGCGGCGTAGCCGAATCCGACGAGATGGGCTGCCGCGGACGAGACCGCCCCGACGATCACCCGCGCCATCGACAGCAGGCCGTCGCCGGCCACCCCGCCGAGGCCGGTGGGCAGCGGCCAGCGGGTCGTGGGCGGCAGGGCGCTCGCCACCGCGCTCGCCGCGCAGAAGCCGATGATCCAGAGGGCGATGCGCAGGCCGCCCTCGGGCAGGTTGCGCTCGCGCATCAGCCGGACGCCCCAGAGGGCCGGGGGCAGCACGAAGGCGAGGGACCCGAGGCCGAGGATCTGCATGGCGAGGTCGGCCACCACGGCGCCCGGCTGGCCGAGGACGTTGTGGGCGGCATGGTCGGTGGCGTGATTGAGGCTCGGGTCGTCGATCGACCACGTGGCCAGCGCCACGGTCAGCGCGATCGCGCCGGTGAACAGCACGAACCCGCCGAGTTCCGTCAGGCGCTTGCCCAGGAACGGGCGAACGCTGTCGACGAAGGTGTCGTAGGGCGATGCGGGACGGCGAAGCGAGCGCATGCGGGACCGGACGCAGAACGGGGACTTGCCCGAGAGGCTAGGCACGACCCCCTTAACGAGCCGCTAAGGTTGAGGAAGGCTGACCGGCCCACGCCCGGGCCGCCGGGGCTCGATCCGCGCCCCGTGCGCAGGGTGCAAAATCCGCCCCGCTGTGGCACAGGACCGGCCATGAACATCGACGGCCAGCCCTACCGCACGATCTTCCCGGACCCGGACGGCGTCAGCGTCCAGGTGATCGACCAGACCCGCCTGCCCTTCGCGTTCGAGCTGAGGCGCCTCGCCACGCTGGAGGACGCCGCGGTGGCGATCCGCACCATGATCGTGCGCGGCGCCCCGCTGATCGGCGTCACGGCGGCCTACGGGCTGGCGCTGGCCATGCGGGCGGATGCCTCCACGGATGGGATCGACCGGGCGGTGGCGGTGCTCGCGGCGACGCGCCCGACGGCGATCAACCTGCGCTGGGCGCTCGACCGGCTCTCCGCCAGCCTGCGGCAGGTCGCGCCCGACGAGCGCTTCGCCTGCGCCTTCGCGGAGGCGGGCCGCATCGCCGAGGAGGACGTGGCGAGCTGCCGCGCCATCGGCGCCCACGGCAGCCAGGTCATCGCCGACCTGCACAGAGCCAGGGGCGGCGACCGGCCGGTGACCGTGCTGACCCATTGCAACGCCGGTTGGCTCGCCACGGTGGATTGGGGCACCGCCCTGGCGCCGATCTACGCCGCCCACGAACGGGGCGTGCCGGTGCATGTCCTGGTCGACGAGACCCGGCCGCGCAGCCAGGGTGCCGCGCTCACCGCCTTCGAGCTGAACGGCCACGGGGTGCCGCACACGGTCATCGCCGACAATGCCGGCGGCCACCTGATGCAGCATGGCGGGGTCGACCTGTGCATCGTCGGCTCGGACCGCACGACGGCGAGCGGCGACGTCTGCAACAAGATCGGTACCTACCTGAAGGCCCTGGCGGCGCACGACAACCGCGTGCCGTTCTACGCGGCCCTGCCGTTCTCGACGATCGACTGGACGCTCGACGACGGGGTGAAGGAGATCCCGATCGAGGAGCGCGACGGGCGCGAGGTCACCCACATGACCGGGCGGCTCGCCGATGGTGGCTTCGCCACGATCGAGGTGGTCTCCCCCGGAAGCCCCGTGGCCAATCCCGCCTTCGACGTGACCCCGGCCCGGCTGGTGACCGGGATCATCACCGAGCGCGGGATCTGCGAGGCCAGCGCCGCGGGGCTGTACGGGCTCTACCCGGAGCGCCGAAAGGCGGCGTGAGCCGCCTCACCGCACCCCGGGCCGGCCCGATTCCGCGAGCTGCTGCGCCCGGGCGCCCTGGCGTTCGAACATCCAGCCCGGATACTCCGCCGGCAGGACGCTCACCGCGTCGAGGGCGTCGAGTTCCGCGTCGCTGAGGCTGAGTTCGGTCGCCGCGATGTTGTCCTCCAGCTGGTCGAGCCGCTTGGCGCCGACGATCACGCTGGTCACCGCCTGGCGGTGCAGCAGCCAGGCGAGCGCCACCTGGGCCACCGAGACGCCGCGCGCCTCCGCCACCTGCTGCATGGCCGCGATGCAGGCTTCGGCCCGGGGGCGGTCCACCGGCGGGAAGTCGAAGCTCGCGCGCCGGCCCTCGCCCGCGCCGCCGGCATACTTGCCGCTGAGCAGGCCTCCGGCCAGCGGGCTCCAGACCAGGAGGCCGAGCCCCTCCGAGCGCAGCATCGGGACGATCTCCCGCTCCAGGTCGCGGCCGGCGATGGAATAGTAGGCCTGCAGGGTCTCGAAGCGGGCGAGCCCGGCCCGCTCGCTGATCCCCAGAGCCTTCACGATCTGCCACGCCGCCCAGTTCGAGACGCCGACGTAGCGGACGTGGCCGTGCTGCACGAGGATGTCGAGGGCGCGCACCTGCTCCTCGATCGGCGTCGCCGGGTCGAAGCCGTGGATCTGGTAGAGGTCGATATGGTCGAGCTGGAGCCGCTTCAGGCTCGCCTTGCAGGCATCGATCAGGTGCAGGCGCGAGGCGCCCTTCGCGTTCGCCCCCGGCCCCATCGGCCCGTAGCCCTTGGTGGCGACGACGACGCTGTCGCGCGGGACGTTGAGGTCGCGCAGGGCCTGGCCGGTGATCTGCTCCGAGAGCCCCTCCGCGTAGACGTCGGCCGTGTCGATGAAGTTGATCCCGGCTTCGAGCGCCCGCCCGACGAGGCACCCCGCCTCCGCCTGGTCGAGGGCGCCGATCTGGCGCCACATCCCGGCCCCGCCGCCGAAGGTCATGGTGCCGAGGCAGAGTTCCGAGACGAACAGCCCCGTCCTGCCGAGCTTCTTCTGATACATGCCTGCCCGATCCCGTCCGTGTCCCGGATGTGAACGCGCGGGAGCGAGCCCGGGGCGCTCAGGGCTCCCACTGGTGGAAGACCGCGCTGTCGAAGGAGAAGACCGGCTCGCCGCGCTGATTCACCCCGGTGTTGCGGGCGAAGGCCAGCCCCCAGCCGGGCCGCGAGGCCGAGGCCCGCTTGTCGGTGAGCTTCGCGCTGAACCGCACCGTGTCGCCCGCGTAGACGGGCTTCAGCCAGCGCAAGGCCTTGAACCCGGGGGAGGGGCCGGCCTCCGGGACCGGCCCGCGGGATGCCGTGTAGGCGGCGTCCCGGGCGCGGGTCGTGAGCATCCGGTTCATGTAGGCGGCGGCCGTATGCCAGCCGGAGGCGCACAGGCCGCCGAAACGGCTGCGCTTGGCCGCCGCGTGGTCGAGATGGAAGGCCTGCGGATCGTAGGCCTGGGCGAAGGCCACGATCGCCTCGGCGGTGAACGGGTAGGCGCCCAGCTCCCGCACGGCGCCGATCTCGGCGTCCCGCAGGAACGGCAGGATCTCGGCGTCCTGCGGCTCCGCGACCGGTCCCGGTTCGCCGATCTCCACGGGCCGCGGGGGCAGGGGGTCGGTGCCGCGGCGGGCGAGCATGAAGGTGAAGCGCTGGGTCAGCACCGTCTCGCCGCGCGGGTTTCCGACGGCGACCTCGGCGGTGACGAAGCCGAGGCCGGGCTTCGAGGCCAGAATCGCGGATTCCCGCGACCCGGAAGGTCAGCGTCAGGGCGTCCCCCGGCAGGACCGGCGCGAGCCAGCGTAACTCGTCGATCCCCGGCGCGCCCAGCGACGAGCCGCCCTTGAACGGTCCCTGCTGGAGCAGCCGCATGCCCAAAGCCGCCGTGTGCCAGCCGGACCCGATCAGCCGGCCCGCGAAGGTCCCTTCCGCGGCCGCCTCGTCGAGGTGGAAGGGCTGGAAGTCGAACTGCTCGGCGAAGCCCACGATGGCGTCGCGGGTCACGGTGAGCGGCGCGCCGACGATCACGTCACCGACAGCGAAATCCTCGAGGGCGGGGTCGGGCATGGCGGGCGCATCCGAGATGGAAGGATCAGTTGGCGAAGCGGAAATGCAGCACGTCGCCGTCCTGCACCACGTACTCCTTGCCCTCCAGGCGGAGCTTGCCGGCGTCCCGAGCCCCGGATTCGCCGTTCAGCGTGGTGTAATCCTTGAACGCGATGGTCTCGGCCCGGATGAAGCCCTTCTCGAAATCCGAGTGGATCACCCCGGCCGCCCCCGGGGCACGGGTGCCCTTGGTGATCGTCCAGGCGCGGGCCTCCTTGGGGCCGACCGTGAAATAGGTGACGAGGCCGAGGAGATCGTAGCCGGCCCGGATCACCCGGTTGAGGCCGGGCTCCGTGAGCCCCACCGCCTCCAAGAACTCCGCCTGGTCGGCTTCCGGCATCACGGCGATCTCGCTCTCGATCTTGGCCGAGACCACCACCGCCACGGCGCCCTCCGCCTTGGCGCGGGCGAAGACCGCCTCCGAATAGGCGTTGCCCTTGTCGGCGTCGGGCTCATCGACATTGCAGACGTAGAGGACGGGCTTGGCGGTCATCAGGCCGAGGGACTGGAACAGCTTCTCCTCGTCGGGCTTGCGCTCCACGAGGCGCGCCGGCTTGCCCTCCGCAGGAGCGGCAGCGCCCGGTTGACGAGGTCGAGACTCTCCTTGGCTTCCTTGTCGGCGCCCTTGGCCTTCTTTTCCAGGGCGACGGCGCGGCGCTCCAGGCTGTCGAGGTCGGCGAGCATCAGCTCGGTCTCGATAGTCTCGATGTCGGCCGCCGGGTCGACCTTGCCCTCCACGTGGGTGACGTCGCCGTCCGTGAAGCACCGGACCACGTGGGCGATGGCGTCGACCTCGCGGATGTTGGCCAGGAACTGGTTGCCCAGGCCCTCGCCCTTGGAGGCGCCGCGCACGAGGCCGGCGATGTCCACGAAGGTCAGCCGCGTCGGGATGATCTCCTTCGAGGAGGCGATGCGGGCGAGGTCATCGAGCCGCGGATCCGGCACCGCCACCTCGCCGACATTCGGCTCGATGGTGCAGAACGGGTAGTTCGCCGCCTGGGCGGCCGCCGTCTGCGTCAGTGCGTTGAAGAGGGTCGACTTGCCGACGTTCGGCAGGCCGACAATGCCGCATTTGAAGCCCATGGACTCAGTTCCGTTGAAGCACGTCGCCGGGCGACGCGCGGAAAGGGTTGATGAGGGTCAGGCCCTCGAACAGGGCGCCGTGCGCCCTGTCCTCGGTCGAGTACGCGCGGCACCGGTGAGCCGGGCCGCGGCTACCGGGAGGCAATCGAACCGCCGACAGCCGGGCGTGTGGCACACGGCCTACCTCGGACCCTCTCGCCCGCCTCGATATCCCGTCCCCGTGGGGGCGTGTCAATTTCGGGCGCCCAGCGTCTTCACCGCGTCCCAGCCGCGGCCGGCCATGGCGAGGTGGACCTTGTTCTGGAAGCCCGCATCCTCGCCGGCGGCGAGCAGGTCCGCGTGGTCGGCCACGGCCCGGCAGAGGTCGTCCACCCAGGGCAGTTCGGCCTTGCCGAAATCGTTGAGCACGTAGGCATGGACCAGCGCCTTGTCGCCGGGATGGCCGATGCCGAGGCGGACCCGGCGATAGTCGTTGCCGCACTGCGCGGTGATCGAGCGCAGGCCGTTATGGCCGGCATTGCCGCCGCCCAGCTTCACCCGCAGCTTGGCGGGGGCGAGGTCGAGCTCGTCGTGGAGCACGATCACGTCGGCCAGCGAGATCTTGTAGAAGCGCTGCGCCTCCGAGACCGCGCGGCCGGACTCATTCATGAAGGTCGAGGGCTTCAGGAGGATCGCCCGCTCTGTGCCCAGCACCGCCTCGGCGGCCTCTCCCTGAAAGCGGTGGCGGAACGGGCTCGCCCGGTGCTGGCGGGCGATGGCGTCGACGGCGAGGAAGCCGATATTGTGCCGGTTGCCCGCGTAGCGCGCGCCCGGGTTTCCGAGGCCGACGATCAACTTCATGTCAGGGGCTTCCGGGGGACTCCGTTCGGCGCGGTCTGTGGCACGCTTCCGCGCGGGACGCACCCCCGGCCGGGTCCGCTCCGACCGAAGGGCCGTGCCGGTCTCCAGGGCCGGGCCGTCTCCGTCGTGCGCCAGCGCACGGCCCCGGCCGAACCCGAGGCCAGAGTATCCCCGTTGAGAGGTCACATTCGGCCAAGCAAAGCCCGAGTGATCAAGCAAAGCCCGAGTGATCAAGACCGCCGACCCGACGATCTTCCTCACGCGACGCGATTGACCGTCTGACGTCACGCTGAAGTCAGACGCAGACGTTTGGAGATCACCATGACCGTTCGCATGCTCGCCGCCGCCGCGCTGGTCGCGGCCGTCGCCCACCCCGGCCCTGGCCCAGGGCCTGGATTCGCGGCATTCGCCCTACCCGGCCTCGGCCTATTCGGGCTGGGTCGGCACTGGCTCCTTCCTGCGGCAGGATACCGTCCGCGCCGAGCGGGCGCCCGCCTACCGCTATGCCGGCCCGCATGCCGGAGGCCCGGCCAACGCCCTGCCGCGGTTCTGAGGCGCCGGGACGGACCCGCCGGTCAGGACGTCCGGACCGGGTGCGCCACGCCCGGAACAGCGGCGGCGGCCTCGCCCTCCGGCCCGTCGGCGGATTGCCTGCGGATCTCCCCCGGTCGCAGGGTTCCGACGAGAAGATCGACCTGGCTCACGAGCCGGGTCAGGGATTGGCCCCGGTCGAGGCCGGGCCGCTCGGGCAGCGGTTGGTCCGCGCCCAGGGCCGCCAGGGTCGCGGCGATCCAGGCCCGCCAGGGCTCCGCCTCGGGGGCAGCCGCTTCGGCGACGTGCCGCAGCACCGTGAGTCGGGCGCTGATCCGGCGCAGGGTCGCGTCGGCCACGAGGGCCGATTCCACCTCAGGATGGTGGCCGGCGCGCGGCTGCTGCAGGGCGCGCGACAGGGCCGCTTCCAGATCGTTGAGGGCGAGGCCGGCCGCCCGGGTCCGGGTCAGGATCGCGGCCTCCCGGTCCGGTCCGGCGGGTGCCCGCAGGACGGATTCGGCGAAGCCCGCATGGGCCTTAAGAGCCCGCCGCAGTTCCTGGCGGACCTGATCGGGCTCCCAGATCGGCCAGAGCACGAGGCAGCTCGCCACCGCGATCAGGCCGCCCAGGACCGTGAAGCCCGCCCGCATGGCGACGATCTCCCAGGAGCTGTGGCCGGGCTCGAGCAGTTCGACGAGCAGCACCACGAGGGGCGTCAGGCAGGCGACGAAGAAGCCGTAGGAGATCTGGCGGGCCGCGAAGCCGACGATGCTCAGCACCAGGATCAGCCCGGCCTCCGCGAGCGGGGTCGTGGCATAATAGGCGAGCACCGCGCCGGCGAGGCCGCCCAGCACCGTGCCGCCGATCCGCTCCAGCGCCCGCTGCCACGTCGCCGCGTAGAAGGGCTGCATGGTCAGAACCACGGTCATCACCAGCCAGTGCGTGAAGGCGCCCGCATAGGACAGGGTAGCGGCGAGCGCGGGCGCCGCGACCGCGCTCGCCCGCAGGGCGTGGCGCAGATTGGGCGATGCCAGCGTGAAATTCTGCTGCAGCGGCCCCACATAGCGCGTCCAGCGGTCGAGGCTGCCGCCGTCCAGGAAGGTCCCGCCGGGCCGGTATCCCTCCGGGGTCGAGAGCTTGGCGCCGATCCGCACCCGGCCGACGATCCGGTCGGCGAGGCGCGCCAGGGTCGGATCGTCCGAGAGTCCCTCGGCCGCCCGGGCGATCGAGTGTTCCAGGCGCGCGAGGTCGAGGCTGACGTCGTCGCGGATCGCCCGGGCGATGGTCACGAGGAGCGGGCGCAGGCGCCGCAGGAAGATCTTGGCGAGGGCTCGGCGGCTCGCATCGGGACGGCTGTCGATCAACTCGCCGACGGCGATCAGGGCGGAGAAGATCTGCTCGGCGCTCTCCAGGCGCAGCAGCGCCTGGGCGGTGCGGTCCGAGACCCGCTCGCGGGAGCGGGCGAGGTCGAGGATCATGGTCCGCGCGGTCTCGATGCTCGCCCGGACGCCCCGCCGGTGGCCCCGGGCATGGCCGTCGAAGGCGGCGGTGTCGGGTTCCGGCAGGGCGACGAGCCGTTCCAGGTCACCGCAGAGGCGCGCGAGATTGTGCCAGACCTCCGCCACCGCCCGGTGTGCCGGGCGGTAGGGGTGCAGTCGCCAGATGACCAGGGCCAAGAAGGTGGCCCACAGGCCCCCCGCCGCGAACATCAGGACGGTGATCCCGGCCTGCTCCGGGCTCAGCGGCCGGTCGAGGGCGATGCACAGCACCACGACGAGGACGTTCCCGGCCGATTGCGCCTGCACGCTCCAGACCCGCGCGTAGGAGCAGGCGAAGATCAGCGCGCAGGCCACCGGCACGACGACCGGGAGCCCCAGGGGCTGGATCAGGCCGAGGCCCGCCCAGAGCAGGCCGCCGAGGAACGAGAAGGCGGTGAGGACGCGCAGGCGCGCCCGCATGGGTCCGCCATTGTCGCAGAAGCAGGCGAGGTTCGCCGCGAGCGCCATGGTGAGCAGGGGCGGCCACTGCACCCAGATGTTGATCAGGATGACGACGCCGAACGCGAAGGCGGCGCGCACACCCTCCACGAGCCGCACGCCCCGGAGGTCGAGACCGGTGGGCAGGCGCCCGAGGTCCGCGCCGGGCCGGTTCAGGCTGCCGCGATCCGCGGCGAACCGGCGGGTGCGTTCGGGCGGCGATGCTGTGGGACGCGGCGGCGGCAACCTCGGTCTCCGGACACGGGCGCGGTGCCCGGGCATGAACCGCGACCCGGCTTGTCCGGATCCGCCCATCGGCGCAACCCCGATCGGAAGAGAATGCAGCCGGCGGGGTGCGCATGCGGTGCGCCCCCGGCTCCGGCGGCGGTGCGGGCCGCGCGCTTGACCCCCGGGCGAGCCCGTGGCTTCTGGGACCGCCTGGCCTCCCGACTCCGTAGCTCAGCTGGATAGAGCAGCCGCCTTCTAAGCGGCAGGTCGTAGGTTCGAGCCCTACCGGGGTCGCCAGCCCGCACGCCGCGTCGGCCGGCCTTGGCCGAGATGCGCCGGGTTCACCGTCTCGCGCCGCGCACCGGATCGATCGGACGGTCGGCACCCGGGTCCGGCCGCCTTCCGGGCCGCCGTCGGCCCGGTGAGACCGTCAGGCCGCCTCCCGCCGGGTGACGACCAGCGCCCAGATCGTCGCCGGGATCCAGCCGATGATCGTGAGATGCAGGATGATGCAGAGGATGCCTTGAAACACCTTTCCGCGCAGGAACATGGCAAGCCATGGCGCGAGAAAGCAGATGAGGATCATGACCATGGGGGCGACGTGTCTCCGGGTTCGTGAGCGAACACGGAACACGCCGGCTGGTTCCAGGCCGCCAGGCCTTCATCGCGGCGCACGCCGGATCCGGGCGGGTTCTGCAACGGCACCCGCCGATGCCGCGACGGAAACCCCTGGCCGCTCGAGGATTGGAGCGCATGAAGTGGGTCCGGCCCAGGCGGGTCCGCTCAGGCGCCGAACCGCGCCCCGAGGCGCGAGGCCCGGCCGGATCCGTCGATGCATTCGAGGCCGCCGTCGGCGTTGAGCGTGTGGAGGCACCGGCCGGGCCAGGCGGCGGCCGGCTCGATCCGGCCGACGATGGTCTGGGCGAGATCCGTCCGGATCGAGCCGGTCGATCCGCGCCAGCGACAGGGCGCGGCCATAACCCTCCGCACAATCCTGGACCGGTCGGATCAGGGCTCCGTTGCGCGCCACGATCCGTCCGGCGGGCCGGGCGACCGACGGGTCGATCAGCACGGGGTTGGCCGGGTGCGGCGTGTACGGCCCCCGGAAGTCGGGTGCCGACCAGAGGAACAGCGCGTCGTGGTGGCAGCCCGATCCCGCTGGGGCGCCGGGCGAGGCATCGCGGACCGTGGCGAAGATCCACCAGCGGCCGCCGTGTTCAAGGAGCGTCGCGTCGCTCGCGACTACCCCGGACAGCAGCGTCGCCTCCTTCACCCAGCCCCCGGGGTAGCGCGTCGCCCGATAGAGGTCGACTGTGCCCGCCGCCGAACTCTCCGGCACCATCCAGACGACGCCCTCCCGCGCGAACACGAACGGGTAGGAGAGATGGTACGGCTCCTCCAGGACCGGGACCGGCGGGCCCTCGGGTCCGTCCGGGCCGAAGCGGACCGCCGAGATGATCGCCTTGCCGGTCGCGTGGGGGAATTCTTCGACGAAAACGTGCGTCGTGCCGCCGGAGGCGAGGGGGAACGGATCGGCGTAGAAGCGCCGCCCGTCGTCGGGCAGGACATGCCAGCCCCCCTCGGGATGCCGTCCGAGGTCGATCAGGTCCGGTCCGCGCAGGGTCCGCCATCCGGTGCGCCAGTGCGGCGCGTGATAGCACAGCCTGTACAGGCGGCCGACGAGGCTGCGGGCAAGCAGCCGCGCCGGTCTGGATGCCAGGATCCGCTCCGGCGGCGCGGACACCGCCGCCGCAGCCGCGGCGGGCATCGCGGCTCCGCGACGGCCCGCCAATCGGTCCCGCAGCGCGGCAACGACGATCGTGATCGTCCGCGCCAGCGCGTCCTCGAAGGACAGGGCTATGGAACTCCGGTAATCCGATCCGAGACGTCCGGAGGCGATGACGGTGCGGCCCTCGAGGAGGTCGAGTCGCGGCACGCGGCCGGCGAGCAGGCTCGCAAGCAAGGCGGTCTCACCGAGGCCGCCGTCATAGGCCGGACGCCAGACCGGGCCGGCGGCGACCGCATCGCCGCACAGGTCGAGCACGAGGTCCGCGGCCGCGGGGTTGGCCCAGGCGGAGAGGTCCGCGGGCGGAACGGGCGACGATCCGTTCAAGTTCAGCCGGAAGATCAGGGCCTCCAGCTGGAACAGCAGAGCGGCCTGGACCGGCCACGCCACCGGGCCGGGCCGGGCATCGACGCTCACGGTCCCGATCCCGGGCAGGGCGGCGAGCCGATTCATCAGCGCGATGTGCCAGCGGAGCGGGTTCGCGCCGTCGAGGCGGACTCTCACATGCATGGCAGGCGGATCCCCATCGATCGGTCAGCCGGAACAACGAGGCTCGATCCCGTCTATTTTCCCAGTGGTAACGGGAGTGATAACTTCGGATCGGGACATCGGATCAACAGTCGCGCCATCATCCGAACCGGCCGATCATGCCGAGGTCGGTAATCCGGCGACGCGGACGTGTCGGCGTTTGATCGGATCCGCGATCACGGAAGTATCGACGGTCCGGAGGGTCGACGGATACCGCCGCCGCGGTGACGGGCGGCGTGGCCGGCGGCCGGACCACGACCGAACGCCCGGCCCTTGCGTGTGTGAGCTGCACGACCCGTCTGTGGCTCTGTTGCAACAGGCGATGTTCGAACGCGCGATCCTGTGCAACCAAAGCCCGAGCAAAATGTTATCGCGCTCTTTCCGGTGCCGCGTGATGTATTCCGGGCTTCCGCCTTGTCTTCATAAACGATTTACTATGACGCCGCGGCTCATCATCGGTCGGTGTGTCCGTAAAACTACAGCTATTTTCCTCAGTGCCCGGTAGCCTTGCTGTCAGATCGCAACTCTGGATGACCGACATGACCAAGCTCCTGGCCTCGCTGGCCGCCTTCACGGCCCTCACCGGCGCCGCCTCGGCCGCCGACCTTCCGCGCCGGGCGGCTCCGCCGCCGGTGTTCACCCCGGTCCCGGTGTTCACCTGGACGGGCGCCTACTTCGGTATCAACGCCGGCTACGCCTTCGACGCCAGCAGCCGCTCCACCGGCAACAGCTTCGGCGTGCCGTTCCCCTACGCCGCCCCCGGCACCGTCGCCACCTTCCGCAACAGCAGCCAGGACGGCTTCTCCGGCGGTGGTCAGATCGGCTACAACTGGCAGCTGACCCCGGGCAACGGCGTCGTGTTCGGCGTCGAGGCCGATGCCCAGTACCTCGACTTCGGCCGTAACCGGAACAGCGCCTTCATCAATGGCGCGCTCGCCCCCGGCTACTACGTCACCGACCCGCGCGGCCTCTCCAGCCTCGACTTCTTCGGCACGGTGCGCGGCCGCCTCGGCTACGCCTTCGACCGCACCCTCGTGTACGGCACCGGCGGCTTCGCCTACGGCTCGGGCAGCGCCGACCGCTCGTTCGGCGGCTACGCCGGCAACGACAGCTTCCGCACCGGCTGGGCCGTCGGCGGCGGCATCGAGTACGCCCTGCCGACCGAGTCGTTCCTGAACTTCTTCCGCTCCTCGGCGGTGACGCTCAAGGTCGAAGGCCTGTACGTCAACCTCGACCGCAACACCCGCAACCAGGGCGCGCTCGTCGTCAACGCCGCCAACAACTTCCCGGTCGTCTACAGCGGCGTCGGCCGCCGCTCCGACGAGTTCGCCGTCGTCCGCGCCGGCCTGAACTACAAGTTCGGCTCGTACTAAGACCCGATTGGACCACGCCCGGCCGAAAGGCCGGGCGACGCGGCGGGCAGGGGCCGAAGGCCCCCGTCATCCGGCGAAGCCGGATTGCCGCGGGGTCGCACTTCGCATCCCCAGCCCGATCATCCTGGCCGCGAGGTCGGCACCACCCCGGGAGCGCAAGCTTCCGGGGTTTCGTCCGTTCAGGGACTGCGCGATCCGAGGACCGCCCCGGCCAGGGTGCGGTGTCGGCGCATCCGTACCTGCGCCCGCCGGGCGCGGCGCGCCGGAGCGAATTGCGGCCGCCGGCTGGCAGCCGCAGGCTCTGCCGGACCCGACCGGAGGATCAGCCAAGCGCCCAGAAGAGGGGAAGGGCGCCGGCCAGGAACAGCGCGGAGGAGATGAGCACGGCGGCGCGCTCGCGATGACGGAGGAGAAGGGCGTGGGGCCGGGCGAGCATGTGGGGAAGCCGGATCGATTGTGTGCGGCCATGCTGGCACCCCAACCGTGACGGATCGGGGGCAGGGCGCCTCATCCACAGGCGGTCGTCGCCCGGTGTCGCGGCCGCGCCACACTCGGCAGGCCCGGCCCGAAAGCGATTGCGTCGGCGTGGGCCTCGGCCCCGGCGCCCGGCCCTCCTCGTAACGCCCGCCGCGCAGGGGCGGTCCCGATCTTCACAGGATCGATAGGGAGCCGCGGACGCGTCGCCGGTCTACGCGACCGCGGAATCCGGGCAGCCCGTCGTCATGCCCCCTTTCGGAGCGCGGATCTGGTCGGCGAACCGCTCGATCGGCTGCGGCTTGCTGATCAGGTAGCCCTGGGCCTCGTCGCAGGCTTCCGCGGCCAGGAAGCGCATCTGCGCATCCGTCTCGACGCCCTCTGCCACGACGCTCATCCCCAGGCTGCGGCCGAGCCCGAGAACCGCGCGCACGATCACCGCCGCCTGCGGGCTGCCCTCGACATGGCCCACGAACGATCGGTCGATCTTGATCTTGTCGAAAGGGAACGCCTGCAGCGTCGCCAGCGACGAGTAGCCCGTCCCGAAATCGTCCATGGCGATGGCGATGCCGAAGGCCTTCAGCCGGCGCAGGATGCCCAGCGCCCGGGCCATGTCGTTGATGATCAGCGTCTCGGTGATCTCGAGTTCGAGCCGGGTCGGCGCCAAGCCCGTCTCGGTCAGGATCGCCAGGACGCGCTCGGGCAGGTCCGCCTGCTGGAACTGGCGCGGCGACAGGTTGACCGCCACCTTCAGGGGACGCTCCCAGCGGGCCGCCTCCCGGCATGCGGCCCGCAGCACCCACTCCCCAGCAGCAGGATCAGGCCGCTCTCCTCGGCCAGGGGGATGAAGGCATTCGGCGGGATCAAGCCGCGCGTCGGATGCTGCCAGCGCACCAGCGCCTCGAACCCGAGGAGCTGGCCGGTGCCGGTGCTCACCTGGGGCTGGTAGTGCAGGATCAGCTCGTCGCTCTCGATCGCCTGACGCAGGTCCCGCTCCAGGTCGCGCCGGGCCGCCTCGGCCCCGTCCATGGCGGGCTCGAAGATCCTGTGGGTGTTCCGGCCCTCGGTCTTCGCCCGGTGGAGTGCCAGATCGGCGCGCCTGACCAGCGTCTCGCTGTCGAGGCCGTGGGCGGGCGCCTGCGCGATGCCGACGCTCAGGCCCACCTCCAGCCATTGCTTGCCGAACGGGATCGGCGCCTGGACCGCCTCGATCAGGCGGGCGGCCAGCGTCTCCGCGTGGCAGGGATCGCCCGCATCGGCCACCAGCACGGCGAACTCGTCGCCGCCGAGGCGCGCCACCGTGTCGTCGGTCCGCAGCACCGCGCGGATGCGGTGGGCCACCGCCCGGAGCAGGAAGTCGCCGGCCGCGTGGCCGAGGCTTTCGTTGACGGCCTTGAAGCGGTCGAGATCGAGGCACAGCACCGCGCAGGCGCCTCCGTGGAGGTGCAGGTCGGCGAGCCGGATCTCCAGCCGCTCGTAGAACAGGGCGCGGTTGGGCAGGTCGGTGAGGCCGTCGTGGCGGGACATGTGGGCGATCTGCCCCTCGGCCGACTTGCGCGCGCTGATGTCGATCTGCGTGCCGATGAACCGCAGCGCGCGTCCGTCGTCGGCGCGGGCCACGACCTTGCCGCGGGTCATCATCCAGGCCCAGGATCCGTCCTTGCGCCGCATGCGATGCTCGCACGCGAAGGTCGGCGCCCGTCCGCTCAGGTGCTCGATCAGGGCGCGCTCGGCGGCGCCGGCATCCTCCGGATGGAGCAGAGCCCGCCACGTGTGGGCGTTGCTCGCAAGCTCGCCCGGCTCGTAGCCGAGCACGCCCCACCAGCGGTCGGAGGACCACGCCTCGCCCGTCGTGAGGTCGCAATCCCACAGCCCGTCGCTGCCGGCATCCTGCGCCAGGGCGAGCCGCGTCTCGCTCACCTGCAGCGTCTCCTCGGCCCGCTTGCGCGCGGTGATGTCGGTGAAGGTCCGCACCGCCCCTCCGTCGGGCAGCGGCACGGTCCGGATCTCCAGCACGGTGCCGTTCGGGCGCGCTCGCGCTCGTAGGTGTGGGCGCCGCGCTCCACCCCGCGATCGGCCACCCATCGCCGCAGGGCCTCGCTCGCCTTGCCGAACTCGCCCTGCGCGATCTGGTATTCCCGGACGGCCTCGAAGGTCGGGCGGGACCGCATCAGCGCGGGCGGCAGGTCGAGGAGCGCGAGGGCGCGGGCGTTGCACACCTGAACGACGCCGGCGGCGTCGATCATCATGAGGCCCTGGTCCATCGTGTCGAGGACGGTGTCGAGGCGCTTCGCCTTCTCCCGCAGCGCGACCGTCCCACTCGTCATGCCCGGGGATCCCAATCGTCCGCCCGCGCGAACAGTCTGCCGGATGGTGCCCGCGCCCACCTCACGGGACACTAGCAGGACGGAGCTTTCCGGATTCTTTCCGATGGATCAGAATTCAATTGCAGCGTGTAATCTCGTCCCTTCGCGATGCGTTCGCCTGTGCCGCGTGAGGCCGGTGCGCGGCCGGCCGGGCACGAACCCCGTTCCGGACGTGGGCGATGCGGGTCCGCACCCCGTCGGCGCGCCGAAGGTCCGTCGTGGCGCCGCTCCTGTCGGTCGTGCTGGCCCACGGCCACAGCGAGGCCCTGCCGTCCCCGGTCAGCCTCGAGCAGGCGAGGCCGCGTGAGACGCGGACGAACCGGGTCGGCGTTGAAAATCTCCCGTTCCGCGGCTTAGACCTGCGGACATCTGCGCAGCCGCGACCGTCGACGGACGCGCTGCTCTTCGGACAGGGTGAGAGAAGCGATGCGCGCAGTCCGTCTGTCCGGCCTGGTGTCGGCCGGCCTCCTTCTGAGCCTGCTGGCGGCTCAGGCCCAGAACCCGTCTCCGGACGAGCGCAGGCGCGTCCAGGCGGCGAAGCTCGCGGGGCTCGCCGGCTTCGTGAATCTCGAATGCCCAGACTTGCGCAGCGATCCCGCGCGCCTCAAGCAGACCGTCGAGGCCCTGGGCGTCGACGCCGCCAGCCTGGAGACCGGTGACCTGCACCTGATCGCCACCCGGTACATCGAAACCTATCGCAAGGACGTCGCGGCGAATTGCCGGAAGGCCGAGGAGACCTTCGGGCCGCGCGGGTCCGTCATCCCGGGCCTGATCGTGCCGCGTTAGCACCGGCCGGGACGGCCGGTCTCCTCACACCGGCCGGCCGTCCCGCGACAGGGCGATGTGCAGCAGATCGGCGAGGCTGCCGGCGCCGAGCTTCCGCTGTATCCCCGAGACGACGGCCGACACGCTCCGCTCGCTCATCGACAGGCTGTCGGCGATCGCCTCGTGGAACCGCGTCATCGCCGTGTCCTCGAGGACGAAGCCCTGCGCCCCGCCCTCGAGGGCGCGGGCGACGATCATCGGGTCGTCGTGCAGAGCTGAAGGCAGGATCCGGGTCGCCGCCTCCAGCGCCTGGCTCCGGCGGATCGGCGACAGGCCGGACAGGCCCGGATGCGGGCGCCGGGCGGCACCACTCACCCGATGGCGCAGCGCTGGAATCCATTGGGCTACCTGCGCAACGGCATCGAAACCACCGGGGTGCAGGCGGCATGAAGGCGAATGGGGGGACGAACGGGAAGTGCGCGTTTCCGTACGGCGCGACGGTCGCGGGCCTGATGGCCGGCGCGGCCTCGGCCGCCCCCCGCGGACCTACACGATTCCGAACCCGACGGCGCAGCTGCGGAGCCCCGAAACGGAGCCGGCGGCAACCGCGCCGCGGGCTACGAGGCCCATTGCCAAGACTGCCACGCGGCGGATTACATCGCCGTGCAGCGGCCCGCTCGTGGGAAAGTCTTCTCGGAGGCTGAGGTCTCTAAGATGATCAACGCCTCGCGCGCCCCATCGAACCGGCTGATGCCGGCGCGATCGCAACCTTCAGGGCAACCGGCTTGGCGGATACGACCTAAAGGCCGGGACGGTCGAGGGATCGCGCTGCGTCAGCGCAGGGCGAGCGCCTGCGCCGTGTGGGCGGCGACAGCCTGCACGACCGGAAGGTCGTAGGCGTACACCCGGCCGGCCAGGATCACCAGGGCCAGGGTCCAGAACACCGCGCCTCCGACGCGACGGGCCGTGCGGTCGCCGGCGGCGTCCGGGCAGGCGCGCGCCACGCCATCGGTGACGGGCTCGCCGAACGGATCGAAGGCCGTCGACTGGTTTTCGGGGGCGCTACGCATGATGCTGAATTTCGCCTTCGGCCCGCCCCTTCGCAATGGACGCGTCTTTCGAATTTGTTCTCGCGGGGAGACGCTTGTTCTCTCATTCGCTCACGCGGCGAACGGGTTCTTCTCAGAGGGCCGTTCCGCCCCCCGGATATGGCGAATCTTCTTCCGGGGAAGGGGGCGCCGCGCGCGGCTCCGGTTCGGCGGGCGTGAGGTAGGCCATGCGCTCCCGGCGGCCGCGCAGGGGCTCGCGGCTGACCTCGCGCCACGCCGCGGCGGCGGCCCCGGCGGCCCGCAGCGCCGCCTCCGAGGCCAGGATCGGGACGCCGTGGGCCTTGGTGGCTTGCTCGAGCCGGGCCGCGACGTTGACGGCATCGCCCAGGACCGTGAACTCGTAGCGCGCCGCCTCGCCGATGATGCCGCAGAACACCTCGCCGTAATGGACGCCGACGCCGATGCGCACGGGCTCCGTCGACGCGCCCCTGTCGGTCCAGCGGGCGATCACGGCCACGAGATCCCGGGCGAAGGCGAGGGCGCGGGCGGCGTCGTCGGGCCGGGGTTCGGGCAGCCCGAATACCACCAGGGCGCCGTCGCCGATGAACTTGTCGACCACGCCGCCGCGCAGCCGGGCGAGGCGGGTCACCCGCCGCCGGAAGGCCGACAGGAACTCGGAGAGCCGGTGCGGATCCAGGCTCTCGGCCAGGGTGGTGGAGCCGCGCATGTCGATGAACACGATGGCCGCCCGCTGCCGGCGTCCGGCCTTCAGGCTCCCGTCGTCGTCGGCGAGCCGCAGGACCAGCTCCTGCGGCAGGAACCGCGACAGCCGGTTGCGCCGCGTGGCCTCGCGCAGGGCCGAGGCGGAGAACAGCACGAACAGGACGGCAAGGGCGCCGATCATGATCCAGATCGCTAGGGCGATCCGCGAGACCGCCGCCTGCCGCCGCTCCATCCGGTCCGCCTCCTGCGCCTCCATGCGCCGCACGAGGTCGCGGATCGCGTCCATCACCTGCTTGCCGTGCCCGTCCGCCACGGAGGCACGGGCGGCCGTGAGGTCTCCGGCGCGGCTCAGCGCGACGCTGGCGCCGAGTTCGTCGAGCTTCTCGCGGATCAGCTCCGCGAGGGCGTCGAGCTGCACCCGTTGCGCGGCGTCGTCCCGCACCAGCTCGCGCAGCCGGTCGAGCTGGCGGTCGACATTCGCGCGGCCCTCCGTGAAGGGCCGCAGGAAGGCCTCGTCGCCGGTGAGCAGGTAGCCGCGCTGGCCGGTCTCGGCGTCCTGCACGGCCGACAGCACCCGGGCGAGGCGCCCGTCCACCGCCACGGTGTGGCGCACGGCATCGATGCCGCGCTGCTGGTAGACGAAGGCGCCGAGGGCGATGGCGGTCATCACCAGGATCGTGGCGAACCCCACCGTCATCCAGGTCACGGTGCGCGAGCGCAGCGATCGCTGCACCCGCG
Organism: Methylobacterium phyllosphaerae; assembly: GCA_050632685.1. Classification (GTDB taxonomy): domain Bacteria; phylum Pseudomonadota; class Alphaproteobacteria; order Rhizobiales; family Beijerinckiaceae; genus Methylobacterium; species Methylobacterium phyllosphaerae_A. The sequence continues at coordinate 485,065 of JBOEFT010000001.1, read as the reverse complement.
CCGCGACGCGCGCCCGGACGGGGCCGCCCTCCGGCGCGGGATCGGCCCGGTCCGCCACCGGGACGGTCGAGACCGCCATGTCAGACCCCGCCCGCGCCGTGGAGCCGCACCGACCGCCCGGTCGGCGCCCCGCCCTCTTCGGCCCGGCTCCGGCAATCCGCGATGGTCGCCCGGGCCGTGTCGATCGCGACCGAGGCCGCCGACATGGTCCGCGGGTCCGGCTCCCGTTCCCGGGCATAGCGCACCACGTCCATGGCCAGCGCGTCGACCTCGACGGTGAGCGCCTCGATCGCCGCCGGGTCGTGCAGCGCCCGGGCCTGCCCGGCGATCTCCAGGAGACGGTCCATGATCTCGTCGATGCGCTCCCGGCGCAGGCCGGCGAGGCGCTGCCGGATCCAGGCGAGCATCGAGACGAGGCCGCCCGCCAGCGCCCCCAGGAGATAGAGGGTGTCGCCGTAGCGCTCGATGAAGCCGTGCTGGTCGCGCTCGTAATAGTCGATCGCGCCGGGATGGATCGGGATGCGGGCGCTGGTGGCCGCCACGGTCGTGTCGTAGGCCGGGGCCTGGACGTACTCGGCGGCGTCGGTGGCCTGCGCGGCGGCGGTGCGCTTCTCGAACAGCTGCTGGGTCACGTCGGCCGCGACCACCCGGCTCAGGAAGCCCGGGCCATCAGCCGGTACGAGGCGCCCACCGTCTTCACGTCGTCGGCCGGCAGCTTCGGGCGGCCGCCGAACAGGCCGCCCGGGACGCTCACCGCCTGGAGCCGCGGGAAGCGCTCGATCACGGCGCCGTCGTCCTCCACGGCGACGAACGCCACCTTGCCGCCGCGGGCGACGCCCTGCACGGCCGCCACCAGGGCCAGCGCCTTCGGCGCGGACGGGGCGATGATGCTGACAAAGGCGTCGATCCGCTTCTCGCGGAAGGCGCCGGCCACCGCCTCTTGGTCGACCGGGACCAGGAGGACCGTCGAATCCCGCGCGGGACCGGCCGCCTCCTCCAGGGTGAGGCCGTAATAGCCGAGGATGTTCCGCAGCAGCCAGAGGTCGGCGTCTCGATGCGCCGCGATGCCGAGCCGCCGGCCGGCGAGCTTCGGGAAGCTCGTGATCCCGGCCTGGTCCGGCGAGGCGATGATCATCGCCTGGTCGCGCAGGATCGCCAGGGTCAGCCCGTTCGTCGGCAGCAGCACGTCGGGGCGGACCACCGCGAGGTCGGCCCGGCCGTCCTGAAGGGCGGCGGCGCTCTCGCGCACGTCGTCGAAGGCCAGGATCTTCAGCCGGACGTTCTCGTGCGCCGCATCGAGCGCGTCCGCGTAGGCCTTGATCAGGCCGGGCTCGGTGCCGTCGCGGGGGGCGACCGCGATGGTCAGGACCGTCGCCTGGAGCAGGACCCACGCCGCGATCCCGCCCGCGCCCAGGAGAACGGCGCCCGCCTGGAGGAGCAGGTCCCGGCGCAGCAACCAGGCGGGCAGGCTCCCCCATCGTGCCGGCGCCTCAGAACAGCGAGATCAGGACGATGCCGGCCACCATCACGGCGGCGCCGATCAGGCGCGGCGCACCGGCCTTGACCCGCTTCATCCCGAACCAGCCGAAATGGTCCAGCGCCACCGAGGTCAGGAGGTTGGCGGTGATCAGCAGGCCGTTGAAGGCGCCGGCCCCGACCTTGTCGACGAAGAGCAGCCCGGCGAACACCGCCACCGCCCCGGTGATCCCGGCAAGCGGCATCCACCAGCGGACGCCCGCGAGATCCTCCCGGGTCAGCAGCGGCGTCGGCCACCAGCAGGAACACCAGGGCGAACACGAGCACGACGGGCACGAACGACACCGTCGCGGCGAGCCAGGGATTTTCCAGGGCGCCCCGCAGCTGGGCGTTCCAGACCACGCCGATCGCCATTAGGGCGCCGGCCACGAGGATGAACGGGTAGAGCAGCTTGCCGGACATGCCGTGGCCCTCACCGCCGTCGCTCTTGCCCCCGGAGCGCGCGATGAAGGTCACGCCGACCGCCATCAGCAGGCCGCCGAGCCAGGGCATCGGCTTGAAGCCCGCGGCCTGCAGGCCGAACAGGCCGAGGGCGTCCATCGCCAGGGAGGTGAGGATGTTGGCGGTGAGCGTCAGGCCGTTGAACGGGCCGGCGCCGACCTTGTCGATGAAGGCGAGGCCGCCGAACACCGCCACCGCGCCGGCCAGACCCCCGAGCGGCGCGTACCAGGGCATCTTGCTCAAGCTGTCGAGGCTCGGCAGCGGCGTCGGCATCGTGAGGAACAGGGTCGTGAACACGAAGACGATCGGCAGGAACGACACCGTCGCGGCGAGCCAGGGGTTGACGAGCCGGCCGCGCAGCTGCGCGTTCATGGCGTTGCCGAGTCGCCTGCAGCGCGCCCGCCACCAGGATGAAGGGATAGAGGAGGGCAGCCGTCACGGGCGGGGACCTTGGGTTTCTGGGAAGGGATCAGACGAGGAGCAGGCCGCCGAGCGCCAGCACCAGGGCCGGCGGCATCACCAGCAGGCCGAGCTTGAGGAAGGTCCAGGCGCCGACATCCTGGCCCTCGCGGCGGATGGCGGTGAGCCAGAGGATGGTCGCCAGCGAGCCCGTCACCGACAGGTTCGGGCCGAGGTCGACGCCGATCAGGATCGCGCCCGCCACCTTCTCGGGCACGTCGGCGGCCTGCACGGCGGCGCCCGCGATCAGGCCGGCCGGCAGGTTGTTGACGAGGTTGCACAGCACCGCGATCAGGCCGCCCGCCCCCAGGCGGTGGCCTCCGGGGCGGCGTGCGCGTAGCCCTTGAGGAGGTCCGCCAGCATCGCCAGTACCCCGGTCTTCTCCAGGGCCTCCACCAGCACGAACAGGCCGGCCACCAGCGGCAACACGCTCCACGATACGTCCTTGGCCACCTCGACGAGGCCGCCGCGCTTGAGCAGCAGCACCACGGCAGTGGTGGCGAGCCCCGCCACGAAGGTCGGCAGGCCGAGGTCGAGCCCCAGCGCAGAGGCGCCGATGAGCACGCCGCCGGTGGCCACGATGCCGATCCCCGCCACGAGGCCGGTGCGGGCGAGCGGGACCGCCTCGACATCGGTGGCGACCTCCTGCCCGCGCAGGGTCTTCGCCTGGGTCAGGCGCAGCACCGCGTAGGTCGTGGCGATGGCGAGCAGAGAGGGCAGGGCGAACAGGCCGAGCCAGCGCACCAGCGGCGGCATGTGGGCGGCGAAGACCACGAGGTTCGCCGGGTTCGAGATCGGCAGGACGAAGCTCGCCGCGTTGGCGATGAAGGCGCAGATGAACAGGTAGGGGAGGGGGTTCTTCACCTTGGCGGCCTTGGTGGCCGCGTAGACCGCGGGGGTCAGCACCACCGCGCAGGCGTCGTTCGAGAGGAACACCGTGACCACGGTGCCGACGAGGTAGACCAGTGTGAACAGCCGCGTCGCCGAGCCCTTGGCGGCCCGGACCGCGATCGAGGCGAGCCAGTCGAACAGGCCCTCCTTCCGGGCGACCTCCGACATCAGCATCATGCCGACGAGGAACAGGTAGACGTCGGTCCCCTTCAGCACCCCCTCCCAGGCAGTGGCCGGGGCGAGCAGCCCGAGGGCGACGAGGGCGCCGGCGCCGAGCACGGCCCAGATCGCCTCCGGCCACGAGAACGGCCGCAGGATGACGCCGAGAGTCGCGAGGGCGGCGATCGCCCAGGTGGCGAGATTGGGAGTCAGCGTCAGCGCGCCCATCGGTTCCGGTAGTCCTCTGGTGGTGTGGATCGTGCGGTGCGGTGTGCGGCGTTCGGGTGGGGCCGGCTACCAGTCTCGGCCGTTGCGGTTCGGGCCGAGCTGATCCCCCCGGAGTCCCTTCTCGGGCCACGCGGAGAGCCGGTGCGCGTCACTGCCGGGGCGGTCGTGGGCGGGCGGCGGCGCGAAGCTCAGGCCCACGGGCTCGATCACCTCGGTGTCGGCGTTGCCGGTGCCGTCCGTGACCGTCACGGCGAGGCGGCGCGCGCCCTCGCGCCACGGGATCCGGGCGTGGACCGTGCGGGGGCCGTCGGGCACCATCGGGTGGGACGGCCCGCAATCGACCCGCAGGTGGCAGCGCCAGTCGGCCTGCGGCCGGTCCGACAGCACGAGGGCGCGCACCGTGATCGTGCCGTCGGGGGCGTCGAGGGGGCGGTGGCGAGGCGCCGGTCGGCGGGGCTCGTGACCATCACGAAGGGCAGTGCCCGGTCGAGGGGCTTGAAGCGCCAGCTCGTCGCGGCTCCGTCGATCACCGCGATCGCGTAGCCGACCGCGCCGTCTTCGTTCTGCCCGACCGAGCGGGCCGCCGCGTAGAGGGTGCGGCCGTCCGGCGCGAGTTCGTTGTAGTGGGTGTGGCCCATCTCCACGAGGCGCACGCCGTGATGGCGGATCAGGCCGGAGAGTTCCTCGCGCTCGTCTGGCACGCGCAGGTCGTCCGGGTAGGTGTGGGCGAAGACCACGCAGGGCAGTTCCCGGTCGTCGGCCTGGGCCAGCTCCTCGGCGAGCCACGCGAGCTGGCGCGGACCGAGGCGGAAATCGAGGCCGAACCCCTTCTCGCCGTAGCCGGCGCTGATCATGTCGAGGAACAGGCAGTGCACGCCCGCGATGGTCTCGGCGTAGTAGGTCTGCGTCACGGGGGCCGGGTCGCGCGGGCGCGGCAGGTCGTGCCGGCGCGCCGCGTGGCCGCCGCCGCGGGGGCTGGCGGCGATGTCGGCGAACAGGGCGTCGAACGCCGTCATCGTGCCGTATTGGCGGTCGTGATCCCCGGCGATCAGGCGCACCGGCAGGTCCGGGTGCCGGTCCAGGGCCTCGCGCAGGATCGCGTATTGCTCCGCCAGCCCGTCCTCGGCGAGGTCGCCGGGCAGATAGGCGAAGTCGAGGAGGCCGTTCCCGTGCAGCCCCGCCACCTCCGCGAGGATCGCCCGCAGATCGGCGGCATGGGGGTCGGAGGCCCGCTCCAGATGAAGGTCGCCGATATGCGCGAACGCGAACACGCCGTGCCCGCCGATCATGGCGCGCACACGCCGTCGGTGCCGGACGCGGCCGGACGCCCCACGCGCAATCTGCGGTTCCCTGCCGCCATCGTGCCCCCTCCGGACAGACCGGTCCGCCCCCCGGCCGGGGATCGGCCGCGGTGGTCGCGACCCGCCCGACGTTTCGGAGACGGCCGAGTTCCGGCCTCGGGACGATGCACGCGGCGGCGGGACCCTACATTTGCGTGATCACCGGCCGAGGCGCGGCCGAATGGCCTGAAGTGTCGTGAATGCAGACACTTGGTGTCTTCTCCGCCGACAGATCGCTCCAGGGCGGCCGAGCTTCCCCGCGGCCATCGAGACGCGTCGGGCCGGGTTCGGCACGCGCGGCGGTCCGGGACGTCGTGGCCCTCGAACCGCACGTCCACGGCGGGGGCGCCCCGCCGGAGGCGATCCACCGCCCGGCCGCGAGCGCGAGATCCCGAGGATGCCCGCGCAGCCGATCCGGTCCGGAAGCGCCGCGCGGACCGCGCGCAGCATTCGCGTCTCCGTTGCCCGGCCGGATGGAGAGCGTTCATGTCGAGAAAGGACGATCTTTGGAATTACGGAGTGGGCCGATCCGATCTAAATTCAATCGACGGCAATCATCCGGGAAAAACGGTCCCTTCCGATCCGAGGTATAGATCCAGCATGCCGTGCGGATCGGGGTCAATACATCGCGACCGGCAGCCGGGATTGCCCGTTGCCTTCCCGAATTCTGCCTGCCTTTGTCCTCCCTGCCCGAGTCCTGCCCGATGAAGTTCCTGCCTCTCCTCGCCGTCGCGGCGCTCGCCCTCGGCGCATGGCCGGCCCGGGCGGAGACTCTCCGCATCGGCGTCGTTCCGGGCGCCTACGGCGATGCCGCCACCGTGGCGGCCCGGGAAGCCAAGGCGGAAGGGCTCGACGTCCAGGTCGTCGAGTTCAGCGACTGGACGACGCCGAACGTCGCGTTGGATGCCGGCGACATCGACGTGAACTTCTTCCAGCACCGCCCTTTCATGGAGAACGCGGCCAAGCAGAAGGGCTACGCGTTCGAGTTCGTCGGGCAGGGGATCCTGTCCAATATCGGCCTGTACTCGCTGAAGCATAAGAGCTTCGCCGAGATTCCCGCGGGCGGCTCGGTGGCGATCGCCAACGACCCGGTCAACCAGGGCCGCGGTCTGCTGCTCCTCCAGAAGGCCGGCCTGATCACGCTGAAGGACGGCGTCGGCTTCCTCGGGACCCTCGACGACATCGTCGAGAACCCGAAGACGCTGAGATTCACCGAGGTCGAGGGGCCGCAACTCGTGCGGATCACCGGCGACGTCGACCTCGCCCTTGGGTACCCGCACTTCATCGTGGCGGCGGGCAGCTTCGATCCGACCAGCGGGCTGATCTATTCCGGCATCGAGGACAGGCGCTTCGCCGTCGGCTTCGTCACCAAGGCATCCCGCAGGGACGACCCGGCCATCCGCAAGTTCGTGACGCTGTTCCAGAACTCGGACGCCGTGAAGCGGCAGATCCGCAAGTCCTTCGCCAACAGCGACAAGCTCTATCTCCTGGCGTGGCAGAACTGATGGTCGGCCTCGTCTTCGACAGCCTGCGCGATCCGGGCAGGCCGGTCACGGCGGGACGGCGGGAGCCGGGTGCCCCCCAAACCCAAGCCCCGGCCACCGCCCAAGCCCCGGTCACCGCCCAAGCCCCGACCGGCGCGCCCGGCCGGGAAGCCGGAACGGTCCGGTTCGAGTCCGTCTCGAAGACTTACCTGTCCGCCGCCGGACTGGTGCAGGCGCTCGACCGGGTCGATCTCGCGATTCCGGCCGGAGCGATCTTCGGCATCATCGGCCGCTCGGGGGCGGGCAAGTCGAGCCTCCTGCGCACGGTCAACCGGCTGGAGACGCCGACCTCGGGCCGGGTGCTGGTCGACGGCGCCCCCATCGACGCCCTCGGCACCGACGGACTCGTCGCCCTGCGCCGGCGCATCGGCATGATCTTCCAGCACTTCAACCTGCTGGCGGCCAAGACCGTCCGGCAGAACGTGGCCCTGCCGCTGAACGTCGCCAGCGTATCCCGGGCCGAGATCGCCCGCCGGGTCGAGGAGGCGCTGCGCCTCGTCGGCCTGGACGGCAAGGCCGCCACCTACCGGTCGCGGCTCTCCGGCGGCCAGAAGCAACGGGTCGGCATCGCCCGGGCGCTCGTGAGCGATCCGGAGATCCTGCTCTGCGACGAGGCGACCTCTGCCCTCGACCCGGAGACGACGCTGGCGATCCTCGACCTGCTGCGGGACATCAATCGGCGGCTCGGCATCACGATCATCCTGATCACCCACGAGATGAGCGTGATCCGGGAGATCTGCAGCGACGTTGTGGTGCTGGAACGGGGCCGGGTGGTTGAGACCGGACCGGTCTGGCGCGTCTTCGGGGCGCCCGAGCACCCGACCACGCGGGCGCTGCTCGAACCCCTGACCCGTGGCCTGCCGCCGGATCTGGCGGCCCGGCTTCAGCCGCTGCCGACGCCCGGCGGGTCCGCCATCCTGCGCATCGCCTATGCCGGGCAGGAGGCACCGGATCTCGCGGGCCTCGCGGCGGCGGCCGGCACGCCGGTGCGTCTGCTCCAGGCCGGCATCGAGCGGATCCAGGGCCACGCCGTCGGCCGGATGCTGGTCGCCGTTCCGGGCGCGGATCCGGACGTGGAGGCGCGCCTGCGGGCAGTCGGGGGGCGGTCGAGAGGCTTGGCTACCTCGGCGCCGAAGCGGAGGCGGGGTGAGGCGATGAGGGGACACTGTCACGGCGGAACCCGGCAGACGATCCGCCGCGCGGGCGGTTCCCCCGCGAACCCACCGACCCGGAGCCCCACATGACCCCGCAGATGATCGACCGCCTGGTGCAGGCCTTCCTCGACACTGGGCTCATGGTCGGCGTCTCGGCCGGGATCGCCGCGCTCGCCGGCATTCCCCTGGCGCTGTTCCTGGTCACCTCCGGACCCGGTGGCATCTTCCCGGCGCCGACGGCCAACCGGCTGGTCGGCGCCGTGGTCAACGGCTTCCGGGCCGTCCCGTTCATCGTGCTGCTGGTGGCGCTGATCCCGTTCACCCGGCTTGTGGCCGGCACCACCATCGGTGTCTGGGCGGCGGTCGTGCCGCTCTCGGTGAGCGCCACCCCGTTCTTCGCCCGGATCGCCGAGGTCTCGCTGCGGGAGGTGGATGCCGGCCTGATCGAGGCCGCCCAATCCATCGGCTGCCGACGCCGGCACATCCTCGCCCATGTCCTCCTGCCCGAGGCGCTGCCGGGCATCGTGGCCGGCTTCACCATCACGGTGGTGTCGATGATCGGCGCCTCCGCGATGGCCGGGGCGGTGGGCGCGGGCGGTCTCGGCGACGTCGCCATCCGGTACGGCTACCAGCGCTTCGACACCACCGTGATGATGGTGGTGATCGCGATCCTGATCGTCCTCGTCTGCCTGGTCCAGTTCGCCGGCGACACCGCGGTGCGGCGCCTGCGCGCCCGCTGACGGATTCCTTCGGAGCGATCCCAGCATGACTCTGCACCTGGACGATCCCGTCGCCGAGATCCGCCGGCGACCCGCTGCCCCCGCCGCCGTCGCCGCCGCACCGGATCGGATCCGATGCCGAGGCGATCACGGCTGCCCGCACTGTGGCCCGGATCTTCGCGGCGGGTGCGGCCGAGCGCGACCGCGACCGGCGCCTGCCCTGGGCGGAGATCGCGGCGTTCACGGCGACCGGCCTCGGCGGCATCACGGTGCCGCGCGCCCATGGGGGCGCCGGGGTCTCGTACGCGACCCTCGCGGAGGTCTTCGCGATCCTCGCCGCCGCGGACGGCTCGGCGGCGCAGATCCCCCAGAACCAGTTCGGCGTCCTGGCGCTGGTCGCGGTCGCGGCCAGCCCCGCCCAGCAGACGCGGATCTACCGCGACGTCCTCGCCGGTCACCGGATCGGCAATGCCGGCCCTGCCCGCAACGCCAAGGCGATCACCCATGTGGAGACGCGGCTGACGTCCAGGCCGGCCGGACCGCGCCTCAGCGGCACCCGCTTCTATTCCACCGGCGCCCTCTTCGCCCACTGGATCCCGACCCGGGCGGTCGGCCCCGACGGAGGGCCGCTGCTGGTCTTCGTGCGCCGGGACGCCCCGGGGGTGCGGGTCGTGGACGACTGGCAGGGCTTCGGCCAGCGCACCACGGCGAGCGGCAGCGTGGTGTTCGAGGACACCCCGGTCGATGAGGACCTGATGATCGACCTCGCCCCCCTGGCCGGGCGACCGGGCCTATTCGGGCCGGTCTCGCAACTGATCCACGCGGCGATCGATGCCGGTCTCGCCCGGGGCGCGACCGCCGCCGCCCTCGACTTCCTGCGCACCCGGACCCGGCCCTATCCCTTCACCGCCGAGACCGTCGCGGAGGATCCCCACATCCTCGGCGAGATCGGGCGGCTCACCGTCGACCTGCACGCCGCCGAGGCGGTCCTGGACCGGGCCGGCCGGACGCAGGACCGGATCGCCGCGGCCCCCGTCACGGCCCAGAGCGCGGCCGAGGCCTCGGTGGCGGTGGCACAGGCCAAGATCCTCACCACCGAGGTCGCCCTGGACGCCGCCGAGCGGCTGCTCGAACTCGCCGGCGCCTCGGCGACCCGCGACGGGTACAACCTCGGCCGGTTCTGGCGCGACGCCCGGGTCCACACCCTGCACGACCCTGTGCGCTGGAAGTACCACCTTCTCGGCAACCACGCCCTGAACGGCGTGCTGCCCGCCCGGCACCAGTGGAACTGAGGACCGGGCCATGCCGCTCCAGCCCCACGAAACCGCCTTCACCGACGCGCCCGCACCGCCGCGCCCGGTGCCGGTCCTTCCGGACGCCGCCGCCGCGCTGGCCGTCGCCGACCGGCTGGCCGCGGACTTCGCCGAGGCCGCCGTCGCGCGCGACCTCGCGCGGCGCCTGCCGGTCGCCGAGATCGAGCGCTTCACCGAATCCGGCCTCTGGGCGATCACGGTCCCGCAGGAATACGGCGGCCCCGGCCTCGACAGCGCCACGGTCGCCCAGGTGATCGCCCGGATCGCCGCAGCGGACGGCTCGCTGGGCCAGATCCCGCAGAACCATTTCTACGCCCTGGAGGTGCTCCGCAACGGCGGCACCGAGGCCCAGAAGCGCGTCCTCTACGGCCGCGTCCTGGCGGGCGAGCGCTTCGGCAACGCCTTGGCCGAGACCGGCGCGCGGGACCACAGCCGCCGCACACGGCTCGTGCGCGATCCGGCCGGCTGGTTCGTCGAGGGCCGCAAATATTACTGCACCGGCTCGCTCTACGCCCACCGCATCCCGACGCTGGTCAACGCCGACGAGGATGGTCGGGAGGTGGCCTACCTCGTCTTCATCCCCCGGGACGCGCCCGGCGTCACCCTGGTGGACGATTGGGACGGGTTCGGCCAGCGGGTCACCGGCTCGGGCTCGATCCTGTTCGAGCGCGTCGCCGTGGAGCCCGACTGGGTGGTGCCGTTCCAGGTCTCCCTGGAGCGCCCCACCGCCATCGGCCCCTTCGCACAGATCCTGCACGCCGGGATCGACCTCGGCATCGGGGCGGGCGCCTTCGCGGCGACGTTGCCCGTCGTGCGGGACCGCGCCCGACCGTGGATCGATTCCGGCGTCTCCCGGGCGGGCGAGGATCCTTGACCCTCCACGCCCTGGGCGACGTGCAGGTGCGCCTCACGGCCGCCGACGCCCTGCTGGAGCGGGCCGGCCGTTTCGTGGACGCGGCCCAGCACACACCCGACGCCGGGACCGTGGCGGCGGCCTCCGTGGCGGTGGCGGAGGCCCGGGCCGCGAGCCACCGGGCCGGGCTGCTCGCGTCGAACAAACTCCTCGAACTCGGCGGCACCGCCGCCACCGACCGGGCCGAGGCTCTGGACCGCTACTGGCGCAACGTCCGCACCCACACCCTGCACGATCCGGTGCGCTGGAAGTACCACTGGATCGGCGCCTACCACCTCGACGGCCGGCATCCGCCCCGGCACGGAGCGCTCTGATGGCCGCTGCGACGAAGCAGATCCTGCTGAACGCCTTCAACATGACCTGCGTGGGCCACATCAACCACGGCCTCTGGACCCACCCGCGCGACCGCTCGGCCGACTACAACACGCTGTCCTACTGGACCGAGCAGGCCAAGCTCCTGGAGCGCGGCCTGTTCGACGGCCTGTTCATCGCCGACATCATCGGCGTCTACGACGTCTTCGGCGGCGGCATCGACGTCACCGCCCGGGAGGCCGTGCAACTCCCGGTCAACGATCCGACCGTGATGATCTCCGCCATGGCGGCTGTGACCGAACACCTCGGCTTCGGGGTGACGATCAACGTCCACCAGGAGGCGCCCTACACTTTCGCCCGGCGCCTCTCGACCCTCGACCACCTCACCAGCGGCCGGATCGGCTGGAACGTCGTCACCGGCTATCTCGACAGCGCCCACCGCGCCCAGGGCGGCGGCACGTTGCCGGCTCATGATCGGCGCTACGACTATGCCGAGGAGTACCTGGAGGTCCTCTATCGGCTCTGGGAGGGCAGCTGGGACGACGCGGCCGTGCGCCGCGACCGGGCGGCCCGGATGTTCAGCGATCCCGCCCATATCCACCGGTCAGCCACCGGGGCGAGTTCCTCACCGTCGAGGGCTATCACCTGTCGGAGCCGTCGCCCCAGCGCACGCCGGTCCTCTACCAGGCGGGCGCCTCGGGGCGGTGTCGCGCCTTCGCGGGCCGCCACGCCGAGTGCGTGTTCATCTCGGCCCGCGACCCGGCCACCGCCCGCGACTCCGTCCGCGCCATCCGGGCCGAGGCGGTGGCGGCCGGCCGGAATCCCGACGACGTGAAGGTCTTCGTCGGCCTCGCGGTCATCCCCGGGCGGACCCGGGCGGAGGCCGAGGCCAAGAGGGACGAGTACCTCTCCTACGCCAGCCCGGAGGCGGGGCTCGCGCATTTCTCCGCCTCCACGGGGATCGACTTCGCCCGCTACGGCCTCGACGAGCCGATCCCCTATGCGCCGGGCAACGCCATCCAGTCGGCCACGGCGGCGGCGGCCAAGCGCGGGCTGACGAAGCGCGACCTCCTCGCCGAACTGCAACTCGGCGGCCGCTACGCGGTCCTCACCGGCGACGCCGTCATGATCGCCGACGAACTCCAGGCCTGGATCACGGAGGGCGAGGTCGACGGGTTCAACCTCAGCCGGATCGTCGTGCCCGAGAGCTTTTCGGACTTCATCGACCTCGTGATCCCGGAGCTGCAGGAGCGCGGCCTCTACAAGACCGCGTACGCCGAGGGCTCGCTGCGGGCGAAGCTGTTCGGCCAGGGCGGCCGGCTGCCCGCGCGCCACCCGGCCGACGCCTACCGCAGCGCATCTCAGCGAGCCTGGGCCTCGCCGCTCTCGGAGCCGAACCAGCGGCCGTAAATCTCGTCGTAGCGGCCGTCCTCCCGCAGGCCGAGGAGGGCCTGGTTGACGCGCTTGCGCCGGGGATCGTTGGCCGCGAACAGGATGCCGTAGGATTGCCGGTTGAAGGCGCTCCCGACCAGGCGCAGGGCGTCGTGGCCGGGCTGGGTCGCGTAGTAGCCCAGCGCGGGGGCATCGTAGACCACCGCGGCGACCGTGCCGGCCTCCAGGGCCGCGCAGGCTTCTTCCAGGGTCGCGAAGCCCACCGGCGTGGCGAAATGGTCCGCCAGGTAGGCGACCGAGGTGGTGTTGGCGACCGTGCCCACCCGCTTGCCCGGCAGGTCCTGCGGGCCGTTGATCGCGCCGCGCAGGCGCTCCACGGTCGCCGTGCTGGTCAGGCCCGCGGTGAACCACGCGACCAGGGCGATGCAGGTGAACAGCCAGACCACCGTGATGGCCCGCGCGAGGGGCTGCGCGGCATCTCCTCCGCCTGTGCGGCGAGGCTGCTCAGCGCCCACCAGAGGACGTGCGCGAAACCGTGCGCGGGCCGCGCCCGCGCGGCCCTGCCGCAGGGATGGCGCCGCTCGAGCCACCAGACCAGCGTCGCCACCGCGAGGATGAGCCCGGCGAGCCCCAGGAGGATCTGCAGGAAGGCGGCGTCGCGCAGGAGCGCCTGGAGCGCCCGCGCCGTGGCCGAGTCGGTGGCGTCCGGGGCGGCCGGGACGGCGATGCGCAGGCCGGTCTCCAGCATGGTGACGGAGAAGTCGAACCGCCGCTCGCGCTCCGCGGTGATCGACACCGCCGCGATGGCGAGGTCCGCGCGCCGGTCCGAGATCGCCGCGAACAGCGCCGGCAGGTCGTCGACGCGCACATACGCCGTCCGGACGCCGAGCTCCCGCGCGATGGCGTTCCAGAGATCGATGCTGAACCCCCGTAGCCGGCCGTCCTCGTCCATGACCAGGGGCGGCACCGGATGCGTCGCGACCCGCCACGTCTCGGGTTCGTTCGTGCGGAGCGCGAGGGGCGCCCGCTCGGATGCCGCTGGACCCGTCTCCCGGGTCTCGGCGCGGACCGGGTGCGCGGCGAGCGGCAGCGCGGCGAGGCACAGGCGGACGGTCAGGGCAGCCGCGGGGCCGACGCCGCGCCGTCGACCAGCGGACGGACGCGGCACGTCAGAGGCTCTCGATCCAGTTGCGCAGGACGGCGCCGGGCGCGTGATCGGGGCTGGCGTCCAGGCGGTTGGGCGCGTCGCTGGGAATGAAGCCGAACCGGCGCTTGAACGCCCGCCGGAAGGTCCGCTCGTCCGAGAAGCCGACCGTGAAGGCGACCTGCGAGACCCGCAGGGGCTTGAGACCATCGTTGCGCACGAGCATCCGCATCGCCGCCATCAGGCGGCGGTCGCGGATATACGCCACGATGCCGGTCGGCGCGAACAGGCGGTACAGGGCCGAGCGCGACAGGCCGAGCCGTGCCGCGATCAAGGCAGGCGTCAGCTTCGAATTCCCGAGTTCCGCCTCGACGAGGCGGCGAATGCGGATGCGGACGTCCTGGTGCTGGGAGGGGCGTCCCTCCTCCTGCCCACGCAGCCAGCTGGCGCAGAGCTGGGTGATCGCCGCCGAGGCCGACAGGGCCTCGCGCCGGTCGAGGAGGTCGCCGCAGGCGACGACGTTGGCGACGAAGTTGTGGACCAGCCGGCCGAACGGGTCGCCGTCATGGTCGAGGGGCGGCCGTGCAGGGCGTCCGGGTGACAGCCCTGCTTCTCGAGCAGCGCCCGCGGGATCACGACGTTCGTGGCATCGACCGCGCCCGCGACGATGCGCACGGGCTGGGCGAGATCGAAGACGATGCACTGCACCTCGCTCACCGGGCCGCCGCCGTGATCGGTCTCCACGAGGCTCTGACCCCGGCGATAGAACTGCAGCAGGATATGGTCGAGGCCCTGCTGGCTGATCATCTCCTGTGACCGCACGAGGGTGTGCGCCGGCGCCATCACGTCGCCGACGATGAGATCGCCGAGGTGATAGCTGCGCATCGCGATCGGGATGGTGAGATCGGTCTCGGGCCGGAAGCTCACCGCGAAGACGGGGGCGATATGCTCCTGCCACGCCCGGCCGAGGGCCTCCGGATCGCTGGGCGGTTCGAACCGCAGGCAGGCGACCTCGCCGTCTGGGGCATCGCTGCCGGACGGTGCCGCATCCGGGCTTCTATCCTCGGAAGACATAAGGAGAGCCTGACACCCGCTGTTGCCGTGACCGATGACGAACGAGGAGCCGGCCCAAGGTGACGCGTGGCAACGCGGTCCGGTCATCCCGCACGTTAGCCGTGTCCACCCTGGCCGTCCCTCTTTCCTCCGCCGGCCCAGGTGGCTGTACACCGCCCTTTGTCGCGGCGGCGTGCGATGTGGCGCAGGCACAACCGGACCGGGTCACCGCCTGTGCCGCATCGGAGACGCCTGAGCCGCGAACCCACGGAAGAGTTCCCTGGGTCCCGGAAGTGGAGGTCACCGGCCGAACTGTTGCGCGCGGTCCGCCTGTGGTGGCCACGGTCGGGTCTGTTCGATCGGTATTCTATGTCTTCAGCACAACTCTTTCGATGGTCATGACGGAAGTTGTTCGATGATGTCGCGCCTGTCGGCGGCGGTGCAGTGCCGATCTCCATGCGGCTGATGTTTCCCGTGAAACATCGTCTCCGAGCAGTCCGGGGCCGTCCCGCCGGCCTCTCAGCCAAACAGCGTGCGCGCCACGATCCGCGGGTCGATCGGCTTCTGGCAGAGCGCCACGGCACCGTGGAGCGATGGTACCGCGACCGGATCGTAGCCGGTGGCGAACAGGAACGGCACGCCCCGCGCCTGAAGCGCGTCGGCAACGGGATAGACCAGTTCGTCCTGCAGGTTGATGTCGAGGACGGCCGCGTCGATCTCGGCCGTGCGGGCGATCAGCGCCAGCGCCTCGCTCACGCTGGGCACCGGTCCGAGGACCTGGGCGCCGCCCTCCTCGAACCCGGACTTGAGGTCGATGGCGATGAAGTAGTCATCCTCGACCAGCAGGACGCGCCTGCCGGCCAGTGCAGGTAGGGGCGGGGTCATGCGGGGCTGCCTGCGGCCTCTCCGTCGGGGAGCGGGATGTTGATCGAGCAATGTAGCGCCGTGTCGCCCAGTTCGTAGCTGGTCGTCGCCTTGAGCGCGTAGGGCAGGGCGCGCTCGATCAGCTCGCGCCCATAGCCACTGCCCGGAGACGCGTCCGGCAGGTCCGGTCCTCGGACGAGGCCCTCCTCCACCCATTCGACGTGCAACCGGTTGCCGCCATCGTTCGCCACATAGGTCCGCCACGTCACGCTCAGGCGGCCCTGCGCGGTGGTGAGCGCCCCGTACTTCAAGGCATTGGTGGCGAGCTCGTGCAAGGCCAGGGCGAAGGTCTGCACCGTCGCCTTGCGCAGCCGCACCACCGGCCCGTCGAGGCGGATGCGCTCCTGCATGGCCGGTGCGTCGAGGGCAGCGAGTTCCGTCTCGATCACGGTTCGGAGGGTGATCGGCTCCTGGTCCGAGCGGGACAGGAGGCCCTGGACCCGGGAGAGGGCGGACAAGCGATCGTTGAACCGCGCCCGGAAGGTCTCGCCCGGGCCGGTCTGGGCCATCGTCTGCTTGGCGATGGCACGCACGACGCCGAGGAGGTTCCGCGTCCGGTGCTGCAGTTCCGCGACCATGACCTGCTGCCGCTCCTGGAGCTGGCGCAGATCGTCGATGTCGGTGGAGGTGCCGAGCCACTCGACGATACGGCCCTGAGCGTCGCGGACCGGTGCGGCTCGGGTCTGGAACCAGCAGAAGCGCTGCTCGGCGGCGTTGTTGAGGCGGTGCTCGAAGGAGAGGAGGCCGCGCGTAGGGGCCGCGCGCCATGCGGCCTCGGCGACCGCGTAATCGTCCGGATGGACCGCGTCGAGCCAGCCCCAGCCCCGACTCGTCCGCTCGGTCTGCCCGGTATAGGCGTGCCATTGCGGACTCGACCAGATGCAGGCGCCGTCGATCGCGGCGCGCCAGACCAGCTGGGGGATCCCCTGGGCGAGTGTGCGGAACAGCTCCTCACTGGCCCGCAGGCGGCGCTCCGCCAGCACCCGCTCGGTGCTCTCCACCACGATGGCGATGACCCCGGCGGGCCGGCCTTCCTCGTCGAAGACCGGCGAATAATCGAGGTTCATCCAGACCGACTCGGGCCGGCCGTAACGGTGCAGGGTGAGTTCCTGATCCTTGTAGGAGAGCGTGCCGCCCGCTAGGCCGACGCGCATCACGTTGTCGTTGAAATCGGCGACCTCGGGCCAGCCCTCGCGCACCTTGGAGCCGAGGAGCCTGGGATGACGCGCCCCCGCGAAGCCCGAATAGGCATCGTTGTAGATCATGATGCCGTCCTCGCCCCAGAGCAGCACGATCGGCACGGGCGATTGCAGCAGGGTACTGACGGCGAAGATCAGGCTCGGCGGCCAACCCGCCAGGGGGCCGAGCGGTGTCTGCCCCCAGTCGTAGGTCCGGACGAGGTCGGCGAGTTCGCTGCAGCCGCCCGAGAAGATGCAGGCCTCGCTCATGCTGTGATCGACTCACGAAGTCCCAGCCCGGACGCGCGGCGCGCATGGAGCCCGAAGACCCGCCCGGCGGTCACGCGAGGCCAAGGTTACTACAGCGGTCCCGCGCCTTGATAGAGGTGCCCGCGCTCCGCTGCCCCGGATCCGACCGGCGCGGCCCGCGAGCGGTCCGGCCATCGCCGAGATCCGAGGCGCGTCCATGTCCGCGGCTGGCAGGATGCGTGCGGAACGCGAATGCGGTTTCGCCCGCCCCATGCGACCGAATGGCGTTCCCCTGTCCATAGTCTCGCCGTGTTCCGGGCGCCTCGTGGCTCCGCCGGCCCGAAAGGCGAGCCGGTCATCGGAGTCCGACGCGCATGATGAACTCTGTTCTGGCGCTTCTCACCGTCGTGGCGGTCCTGCTGGTCACGGCGCTGATCAAGCTCCCGCTCCTGCCGTTCCGCCTCGTGGGCCGTCTCCTGCGAAGCCGTCCGGCGGCGGCCTGACGGATCTACTCAAGCGGCCGCGTCGACGATGAATTCCATCCCGCGCCCCGGCCCCTGATCGGCATACGCGACGAGCGCTAAGCCGCGCTCCGCCAGGGTCGCCACGACGGTGTCCCGCTCCCGCCGTACCATCTGGCCGATGGCCAGCGGCGTCAGCCGGGGACTCGCCTGCCGCAACCGGTCGACCCCGATGCTCGCCGGCAGGCCGGCACCTTCGGCGATCCGAGCGAGGGCGAGCCCCAGATCCCGCGCCTTGGTCTCCGCGGCGGATTTCGGCTTGAAGGCCATCTGCTTCTCCTTCTGCGGGTCCGCTCACCTCAAGCGGCCCGCCTGTCGACGTTCACATCCGGGAAAGACCGGATCCAGACACGCCGCCCCTTGGCGTCGTAGACCTCGACCTGCCAACCCGACCAGTCGAACCGCTCCACGATCCGCTCCATCAGGGCGAGGGCGACGCGTTCGGCCTTGGCGTGCATCTGCGCCGCGTTCGGCCACCGGCTGCCCTGTGGGTCGGTCACCAATTCATGGCCGTCCGTACAGTGGAAGCGGTAAAGCCGCATCGGCATTGAGGTTCTCTCGATCAATCCACAGCGATCCACCGCGATCCGAGACTACGGCCCATCCGCGGTTGAACCGGCAGCGCGCATGCGCTTTGTTCATGTAATGTTCTATAGAGATTCGAGCCGCGATGCACCCGGATCCTGACGCGACGCCTGCGGAGATTCGTCTCAGGGAGGCGGTGGTGATCGCCGTCGCCTATCACCGGGACGCCCATGGCGACGCATGGGCTGCGCTCGTGGCGGCGATCGCCGATGCCCTCGTCGATCTCGACGCGATGGAGCAGCATCTCGCCCGGCAGGGGCGGCTAATCTCCCGGGGCTATGCCCGCGGCTGGCCGGGGACCCGCGCAACTCACGAGCCTCACTCAAGCGGTTCGCGGCCGCAATCCGGACCGGCGGTGGAAGGTCGATCCGACGCGGCGGCCGTGCCGAGGCGGCAGGCCGCCGCGCCGGCCTGAAGGTCCAGGGAGCGCAACGGTCCGTCTCGGCGGTCCGGGTCGACGAAGCGCCGCCGCGGCCTGAACCTCTTGATGCCGGACCGCGGGGTATCAGTGTTTCGCGCCGCCGCGCCGCGCCATGGCGCCGGGTTGGCCGAGGCCGATCGCCTTGGCGAGGGCGGAGCGCTGCTCGGCATAGCCCGGGGCGACCATCGGGTAATCGGCCGGGAGGCCGAAGCGGTCGCGGTAGCCGCGCGGGTCGAGACCGTGGCTGGCCAGATGGCGCTTGAGCGTCTTGTAGGTCTTGCCGTCGATGAAGCTGACGATGCCGTCCTGCCGGACCGACTTGCGGATCTCGGTCGCGCTCGGCGTCGCGACATCGAACTGGGGCGCCGTTCCGGTCTCCGCCGCCAGCGTCCCGGCGACGAGCCCACTGACCGCGCCGTGCACCCGCGCGATCAAGGCAGGCAGTTCTGCGGCCGGGACCGGATTGTTCGACACGTAGGCGGCAACAAGCTCGGCGGTGATCACGGTCGAGGTCTTGGATGTCTCATCAGGCATTTCGTTCATCATTGAGATTCCAGAAAATGGATTATGTTCAGATCATTTGCAGCTAATAAGGCTTTAGATAAAGTAAATTTCGAATGGAAACTTAGAGAAAAGCTTCGGATTTCCCACCTTCCGCGGTCGCCGACAGGCGACGGGCCGGCGCCCGTGCCGACCTTCGAGGGATTGACCATGCGGTTCCGCAGCGGACCGACCTCCGCGTCGCGGCTGACCAGTCCGATCTCCGGACGCCGCGAGTCCGCCGAGGTCCGACCGGCCGTCCGGGCGATATCCCCCGGTAAGCCCGCGGATCCGGGCCGGTTCACGGACCGGGCGTCACCCGAGGCCTCAATTCCATTGGCCGCTGGGGTTGGGCGTGGCCGACGTGTCCGGCGCGACAACAGGGTTCACGGGCGTGATCTTCGGCCACGTGCCCGCGATCGCCAGCAACAGGGCGATGAAGATGCCGGTGAGGGCAAGGCGCTTCATGAGGATGGTCTGGGACTTCCGCGCGGGCGGCTGGGAGCGTGGAACGATTGGGGCGGCCGATCGATCCCGGTACCCGGCGCGGGAGGCGGCCTCGTCGGTTACGACCCGCCCTGAGCGATCCGTGCCAGGGCCACTGCGGCGTGCCGGGCCAGTCGTTCGAGCCGTCGGACGGTCTCGTCGTCGGGTATGACCGAGGCGCACCAGTAGGCGCCGAGGGCCGCGACCGGTTCGGGCGAACCGATCGGCACCATCACGAGGCTGCGCATCGAGGTCAGCCGGTAGAGAGCGGCCGGAACGCGGGGATCGCATTCGATGTCCGGCACGACGATGGTTTCGGCGTCGAGCATCGCGCGCCCCGACACGCAGTCCGTCACTGGAAACCGACGACCGCGCCACAGCGGCTCGATGGCATCCTCTGCGGCATAGAGAACGGTATCACCCTCTCGCAGGACCACGGCGATGCCGTCGGCGCCCGCGATTTCCCGCGCGGTTTCGCGCAGGATCGCGACGATGTCCTCAAGGGAGCGGGCCGCCGCCAGCCGGCCGGCTGCCCGCGCCGGACCCAAGTCCGAGGCGGGGGATGCTTCACCCCCGCGGGGTGCGTCGCCAACGCGGTCCGATCGGTCCATGCAGCGTTCCACGCGCGATAGTCTCAGAGCGTCACCGCCCGGAAGCCGCCTGAACCCTGAAGCCTGACCGCGGT
Organism: Methylobacterium phyllosphaerae; assembly: GCA_050632685.1. Classification (GTDB taxonomy): domain Bacteria; phylum Pseudomonadota; class Alphaproteobacteria; order Rhizobiales; family Beijerinckiaceae; genus Methylobacterium; species Methylobacterium phyllosphaerae_A. The sequence goes on along the minus strand of JBOEFT010000001.1, from coordinate 464,878 downwards.
CGAGCGGGCAGGCAACAACCTGGATCAGAGGTTCCGTCGCACCGGCGTCAAGCCGAACGGAACACACGGTCATGCATGGAGACAAACACGCGGGCGTCACACCTATTTGTCGTCGAGACGGTATGGCGCGGCAGAAATCTCGAAATAGTTCCCAATCCTTGAATCACGACGCTGCGATGATGTGCTCCAGCGCACCTTCCGGTCCGTCGGCTCCGGACGGCCGCCGGCGCTGTTGCAACGCTGCACTATCGCTCCCGCACATCCTGACGTCCTGTCCGCCCCGCACACATCCCGCACAACGGGAGACAGAGGACCAGATGATCAAGAAGCTTCTTCTCGCGAGCGCCGCCACGGCCCTCCTCACCGGCGCCGCCTCGGCCGCCGACCTTCCGCGCCGGGCGGCTCCGCCGCCGGTGTTCACCCCGGTCCCGGTGTTCACCTGGACGGGCGCCTACTTCGGTATCAACGCCGGCTACGCCTTCGACGCCAGCAGCCGCTCCACCGGCAACAGCTTCGGCGTGCCGTTCCCCTACGCCGCCCCCGGCACCGTCGCCACCTTCCGCAACAGCAGCCAGGACGGCTTCTCCGGCGGTGGCCAGATCGGCTACAACTGGCAGCTGACCCCGGGCAACGGCGTCGTGTTCGGCGTCGAGGCCGATGCCCAGTACCTCGACTTCGGCCGTAACCGGAACAGCGCCTTCATCAATGGCGCGCTCGCCCCCGGCTACTACGTCACCGACCCGCGCGGCCTCTCCAGCCTCGACTTCTTCGGCACGGTGCGCGGCCGCCTCGGCTACGCCTTCGACCGCACCCTCGTGTACGGCACCGGCGGCTTCGCCTACGGCTCGGGCAGCGCCGACCGCTCGTTCGGCGGCTACGCCGGCAACGACAGCTTCCGCACCGGCTGGGCCGTCGGCGGCGGCATCGAGTACGCCCTGCCGACCGAGTCGTTCCTGAACTTCTTCCGCTCCTCGGCGGTGACGCTCAAGGTCGAAGGCCTGTACGTCAACCTCGACCGCAACACCCGCAACCAGGGCGCGCTCGTCGTCAACGCCGCCAACAACTTCCCGGTCGTCTACAGCGGCGTCGGCCGCCGCTCCGACGAGTTCGCCGTCGTCCGCGCCGGCCTGAACTACAAGTTCGGCTCGTACTAAGACCCGATCGACGGGCCCGAAGATCGGGGTCCGACAGGACCGCGATCTTCGCCCCGGATCGCACGATGCCCGCCGGGGCCGCTTCCGAAAGGAGGCGGCCCCGGTGTCGTTCAGGGGACCGCCAGAGGCTGCACCGGCGGCGGAGGTGCCGCCGCCGGGGCCGCGGGCGCGGCCTTGCCCCCGGTCAGACCGCCGAAGACCGCTGCGCGCTGCGGTCCGGTGCGGCGGAGCGGCCCGGCACGAGCGACAGGCCGGCCGAGAGCAGGGCGAACACCACCAGGGGCACGAGGCTCAGGGTGAAGCTGCCGGTCCCGTCCTTGATCGCGCCGATCAGATAGGGACCGAGGAAGCCGCCGAGATTGCCGACCGCGTTGATAGCCGCGATGCTCGCAGCCGCCGTGGCGGGGGGCATCGCCTCGGTCGCGAGCGCCCAGAACGGACCCTTGAGCATGTAGACGCCCACCGCCGCGACCGTCAGGGCCGCCACGACCGGGCCGAGCCCCGAGAGGACCGTGCCGGCCGCGAGGCCGAGTGCCAGGACCAGGAACGCCACGGCGAGGTGCCAGCGCCGCTCGGCCGTCCGGTCGCTGTGCCGGCCCCAGAGGACCATGGCCACCGAGGCGAATCCGTACGGGATGCTGTTCAGGAGCCCGGTCTCGAAATTGCCGAGGCCGAAGCTCTTGACGATCTGCGGCGTCCAGAACGACAGCCCATAGCTGCTCGCCGTCGAGCCGAAATAGATGGCTGCGAAGAGGGCGAGCCGCCGGTCGCGCAGCACCTCCCAGAGGGACGGCTTCCCGGATTGGCCCTGCCGGGTGCTGCGCGCCGCCTCGGCCTGGAGCTGTCGCTTCAGCCAGTCCCGCTCGTCCGCGGGCAGCCAGGCCGCATCCCGCGGGCCGTCCGGGAGCAGCCACAGCACCGCGAAGGCCATCAGCACCGCCGGCAGGCCCTCGAGGATGAAGAGCCATTGCCAGCCGCGCAGCCCCCAGCCGTTCAGGCCGAGGAGCGCCCCGGAGATCGGCGAGCCGAGGAAGGACGAGATCGGGATCGAGATCATGAAGATCCCGACGATCCGCGCCCGATAGGCGGAGGGGAACCAGTAGGTGAGGTAGAGGATCACGCCGGGGAAAAAGCCCGCCTCGGCCACGCCCAGCAGGAAGCGCAGGCCGATGAACGACCACGGTCCCTGAACCAGGGCCATGGCGGCGGAGATCAGCCCCCAGGTCGCCATGATCCGGGCGATCCACAGCCGCGCTCCGTAGCGCTCCAGCATCAGGTTGCTGGGGATCTCCATCAGGAAATAGCCGAGGAAGAAGATCCCCGCGCCCCAGCCGAACATCGTCGCGGACAGGCCGACGTCGTGGTTCATCTGGATCGCCGCGAAGCCGACATTCACGCGGTCGAGGAAGGAGACGAAGTACGCGAGGATCAGGAACGGCACGAGCCGCCAGCCGATCCGGCGCATCGCCGAGCGTTCCAGGGCGGTGTCGTCGAAGGAGCCTGTCATGGGGCCTGTCCTCGCGGCGTGTCGTGGGTTCCGGCCGGACCGCGCGGGTCCGGATCGATCCAGGTCACGGCCGAGCCCGCACGGGGCCGGACGGCACCGTCCGCAGCCACGCGGGCGGCGGACAGGGCGTGTCATCTCGGGCTTCCTCGCGGGCCGGTCATCTCTGGGGTGACCTGTGCCGCCCCTGCTTAACCCGCAGCCGGCGCAGCTGGGAAGCGCTCCCGAGCCTACGGAGGACCAGATCTCTTGACGGTTGGGGGGCCAGCGTAGGCCCGGTTGCCGCCGACGATCCCCGGACCGGGCTTCGGCCGGGCCGCCGCCGCATCGGCGGCCCGGCGTCCCTGCGGACGCGACGACCGAGAGGGCCTTCGAGCGGCCCGCCGCCGCTCGGCCCCCGGCCGGGTGAGACGTCCGCGCCGCGCGGGATCGATCCGCCTGCCGATGCCCGGCCCGCTCAGCCCTTCTTCACGTTCCAGAACACCGGCACGCCGTCGAGGACGCCCGTCAGGGATGGCTTGAACGAGGTCTGGTTGAAATACTGCCCGAGGGGCAGGTATGGCAGGTCGGTGAAGGCCTGCTGCTGAAGCGCGTCCGCGAGCTTCTTCCGGGCGGCGGTGTCGGGGGCGTCCAGCCACTGATCGCGCAGCCCTTCGATGGCCGCGCTGGTCGGCCACCCGATCGCCGCGCTCGCCCCCGTGCCGCGCAGGAAGGCGCTGACCGCCGGGTTGGCCTGATCGAGCCCGGCCCAGAAGGTGCAGAAGGCGCTCCACCCGCCCTGGGCGACCGGGTCCTTCTTGGCGCGCCGCTGCACCACCGAGCCCCAGTCCATGATCTGGTAGTCAACGTTGAAGCCGGCGCGCGTCAGCATGTCGGCCGCCACGTCGGCGAGCGCCTTCAGGCTCGGGAAGTCCGAGGCGCCCATCAGCACCACCTTCTCGCCCTTGTAGCCCGCCGCCGCCAGCGCTGCCTTGGCGGCCGCGTCGTCGCGCTTGCCGGTCAGGGCGTCCAGCCCGACAGTGCTCGCCATGGGCAGGCCCGGGCAGAAGAACCCGGTCGGCACATGGATCAGCTTGGGATCGGTGCCGGTCACCGCCTGCATGAAGTCGGTCTGGTCGACGACCTTCAGCAGAACCTGCCGGATCGCCGGGTTGTCGAAGGGCGGCTGGAGCTGGTTCATCCGCAGGCAGCCGATGAGGCCGGTCGGGTCGGTGATCCGCGTCGTCAGCCCGCCGAGCGTGGGCACGAGATCGGCCGGCGGCTGCTCCCACCAATCCATCTCGCCGGTCTGCATGGCCGAGGCAGCGGTGGCCTGATCGGGGATGACATTCCACTCGACCCGGTCGATGAAGGCGCGCTTCGGACCCGAGGTCCATTGCGGCGTGCCGTCCTCGCGGGGGACGTATTTGTCGAAGCGCTCGTAGACGACCCGGGCGCCGACCACCCGCTCGTCCGCCTTGAAGCGGAACGGGCCGCTGCCGACCATCTCGGTCACCTGGGTAAACGGATCGGTCTTGGCGAGCCGCTCCGGCATGATCGCGCAGATCGAGGAGCCGACCTTGCCGAGGGCCTCCGGCAGGAGCGCGAAGGGCTTCTTCAGGCGGAACTGGATGGTCCGGTCGTCGGGGGCCGAAAGCTCATCGGTGTAGGCCATGAGCGTCTGGCCCATCGCGTCGCGCTTGCCCCAGCGGGCGATGCTCGCCACGCAGTCGCGGCCGAGAACCGGGCTGCCATCGTGAAAGGTCAGGCCCGGCCGAAGGGTCAGGCGCCAGAGCTTGCCGTCGGATTCGACCGTATGGCCCGCCACCATCTGCGGCTGGGCCGCGTAGGCGGCATCGGTACCGTAGAGCGTGTCGAACACCGCGAGACCGTGGTTCCGCGTGACGTAGGCGGTCGTCCAGATCGGATCGAGCACCGTGAGGTCGGCCTGCGGGATGAACTTCAGGACCCGGGAGGCCGGGCTCTGCGCGAGGGCGGGCGCGGCGAGTGCGGCCCCCGACAAAGCCACGAAGGATCGTCTGTTCAGCATGCCGACTCGCTTCCGCGTTGAGATCAGCCGAAGGTTAGCACGCAGCGGGCCAGCCCTGTCACGGGCGGCCTCGATCAGCCGCGCTCCGCCAGGCCCTGCGTGAGGATCAGGAGGCGTCGGCGCAGCTGGGGATCGTCGATGCGCCGGAAGGCCCGCAGCAGGGCCTCGGTCTCCGCCTCGCCGGCGGTCGCATCGTTCTGCCCCCCGCCGCGCGGGGTGTAGAGGGCGGTCGCCGGGATCTGCAGGGCCTCGGCGATCCGCTGCAGGAGCCGTCCCGTCCCGGGTGGTGGCACGCGGCGATCGAACGGGTCGTCCTCCGAGGCCGCAGCCCTGGAGGCTCGATCGGGAGGGGGTGACTTGGATCCCATCGGAGGTCGGGCTCCGGCACTCGGACTGGCCCCAGCATTCATAATGCAACAGGCGACCTGCACGGTAGAGGTCGGCACGCAAAAATTGCACGGAAGCACGCCGAATTTCCTGAAGTTGTGGTTCGCGCCGCCCATGGAGCCCTCCGCATCGCGGCGGATCTTCTGCGCCGAAAGCCCGGACGGACGCGCCGCCGGCGGCACCAGGACTGCGGCCGGCCTGGGGAGGCTGAGTCGCGGCGACCCCTTCCGGACCTGGGCCTGCCCCGATCGGCGCCGCGCCCCGACTGGCGAAAGGCACACCAGCCGTGCCGTCGATTGCGGGTTTTTGGAAAGACCGCCGATCTAGACAAGTTTTCGTCAAGACAAAAACTTTATTGAACGGGACGAAGCCGGGACGCCGGCTCCCGCGACGGCGTCGCCCGAGCGCGTGCGTCCGACGGGCGCCCCGTTGCCGTCCGACCCTCGCGAAGGCTCGGACTTTCAGGATTGCCATCATGAACTTCACCGTCACCGCACGCCTGTCCGCGCGCCGGTTCGCCTACCAGCACGCCTCGGTGCTGACCGCCCTCGACCAGGGCATGAGTCTGATCGCAGCCGGCATGGCCGACGTCACGATCACGGATGGCGGCGGACAGGCGCGGACGCCCGCCGCGCTCTATCGCGCTCTGTTCGAGGCGGCCCATCCCGCCGCGCAGCAACGGGTCGGGGTTCACGCCTCCGCACAGGCTGCCTGATCGCGCGAACACGAGTTCTGTTTCCCGGCGCCACACGCGGATACGATGCGAACCGCTCTCAACTACAAGAAAATTTAACGAGTACGTGTTCGACTTTCTGGACAAGGGCCGAGAGCAGGCTTAATCTCGGTGTGTTCGTGCCCCCGACGTGCGGGCTCGAATGCTTCCAAGGATCAACTTACATGAAGCGCCGCAGCGCGCGACCGTTCATGGTCGAAGTCAAGCAGACCCGTTCGGCCCGCACATCGCTGACATCCGCCGATGCGCGTCGGCACCAGGACAAGATCCTGTGGCCGGAACTCGCGCAGGCTGCGATGACGGCACCGGCGCCAGCACCTGAGGCGGCGCCGGTGCCGCCTCCGCGCCCGGAGCGGAAGGAGCCGGAGGCACCGGTTCGGCGCGTCCTGCCGAGCCTCGTCCCCATGTTCCAGGCCCCGGCCGAGGCGGATGCCGAACCCGCGACCGTGCCGGAGACGCGGGTGCGGCGTGCGCGCTCCACGCGCGTTCCCGCGGCCAGTCCGGACGTTGCCGCGCGGACCGTCTCGCGACCGCGTCCGATCGCACCGCCGGCTCCACCCGTCGACGAGGCGCCGCCCGTGCCGGCCGCGGCCGGTCAGGTGCCATCGCCGCGGGCGGCGACAGGGCGGCGGGCGGCCGAGCTGCGCCCCGGGGAACGCTGGAAGCGCCGGCTCCCGCAGTTTCTCCGCTGAATCCTCGGGGGAAGGACGGCCTGCCGTTCGATCCTGCCGTCGGGCGAAGAGCAGCCTGACGTTGTCGAGCCATCCGCGCAGCGAGGCCTCACAGCCCTGCTGGACGCCGGCTGCATTCTGGCGGTGACCCCGGACGTCCTCGGCCGGGGGGCTCCACCGAGTCCAGAACCGGCTCGATCCGTCGTCGGCGCAGAGGCCGACCACGATCGCCCCGACCCGTCCGACGAAGCCTAAGGGCGGTACGCCGGCGGTCTCGTCCTGCGTCCCAGTGATCAGTCTCCGGGGCCTCCTGCTCGAACGGGCGCCGCACCGGTCAGGCCGCCTGCCGCTCCGGCACCCGTCCCGCGGCGAGCCGCGAGTTGCGGTAGCGCGCGTCGCCGGTGACCTCCCCCTCGACCCAGGGCGGCAGATCCACCGGCTGGTCCTCGTGCGCCAGCTCGATCTCCGCCAGGATCAGGCCCGAGAGCGCCCCGCCGAACACGTCGACGTCCCAGACGGCGCCGGCATGCGCGATCCGGTAGCGGGTCTTCTCCAGCCGCCGCTCCGGCGGCACCGTGGCGAGGAGCGCCGCGCCGTCCTCCGGCGCGATGGGGAACTCCACCTCGTCCCGGCTGACGCCGCGGCGCGGGCTCTTCCAGGTGACGAAGGTGTGCTCCCCGGCGCGACGGACGCGGATCGTGTTGGCCGCGTCGGTGTAGAGATAGCCTTGAACGAGGGGGTCCCTACCTGGCACAGCGCCAGAACCGATGGGTTCGCGATGAACTTTCGCTCGATCTCGACAGGCATGCCGCGCCTCGTGGCCGTATGATGCGGAGGTTTTCGCGGACCGCCCGCCCCAAGGCAAGCGGGGCGGCGAAGGTTGAGCATCGCGTTACAGGCATGGCTCAATGGCAATCCTCGCCTGCTGCAATTCGATTGTGTTAAACTATGTCAAAGCGTCAGGTGTTCATCGCCTGCACAAACATCCGTAGAACTCCCGTCCTCTCACAGTCCCGAGGTCAGCACTGAAAACGGCATCCAAGCGGCCGAGCCTGAAGAAGCTGCTCCAGAAGGCACCCGTCAAGCCGCTCAAGCAGGTCGCGGCCCTGCCGTTTCGCGTCGATTCGGATGGTCGGATCGAGATTCTTCTGATCACGTCGCGGGACACCGGGCGCTGGATCATCCCGAAGGGCTGGCCGATGACCGGCCGCAAGCCTCATCAGGCCGCCCAGCGGGAGGCCTACGAAGAGGCCGGGCTCGAGGGAGAGATCGCGGCGAACCCGGTCGGCCGGTATCATTATCAAAAACGGTTCGATCACGGGCGCGCCTTCCCTGCCGGGTGCGCGTCTACCCGCTCCGGGTCGAGGCCCAGCACGAGCGCTGGCCGGAGCGGGAACAGCGGACGCTGCAATGGTTCCGGCCCGAGGAGGCGGCGAGACTCGTCCACGAGGACGAACTCCAGCAATTGCTGGTCGGCTTCGCGGCGCGGCGGGGCGATGGCCGCCTTTGAAGGCGGCCGGGCGGCTACCAGGCCCGACATCGGGCGACGACCGGCCGCCGCGCCGAACCCGGAATCCGGTCCCGATCGCTAACCGGACGGCCCAATAGGGTCGCGTTCCTCGCGAAGGCGATCCGCCGACGATCGCGCTCCCGTGATCGATCGAGCGGTATGCAACTTCTAATTAGTATCCGTACGCTAGGCTTCCGTGCATCGCAGATGGCCGGGGCTCCTCGATGTATCGCGCATTCGCCTGCCTGACCGAGGAACACACCGGTTGGGTGGTCGCGCTGGCGGCCTGCGTGTGCTGGATCTCCTGCGCGGTCGGTCTCCGGCTGGAGCAGCGTGTCCAGCTCGGCACGGACGGGCACCGGCCGATCTGGCTCCTGGCCTCGGGATTCTCGATCGGAGCCGGGATCTGGAGCACGCACTTCATCGGCATGCTCGGCTACGATCCCGGCGTGGTGCTGGGCTACGCGCCGCGCACGACCCTGTTCTCCCTGGTCGTCGCCGTCGCGGCGGCGACCGGGGCCTTCCTGTTCGCCCGGACCGTGCCGCGGCCCTGGGCGGGGGCCGGTGCCGGCCTGGTGCTGGGGGTCGGCATCACCGGCATGCATTTCCTCGGCATCGCCGGCGTGCGGTTGCCGGGCCAGTTCACCTGGGATCCGGCCCTGGCCGTCACGGCGATCGCGGCGGGCTGCCTGCTCGCGGCGGTCGGGATGGCCATCCACGTCGGGAGCGCGGGCGGCCGTGCCCGGCTCGCCGCCGCGACCGTCCTGACCCTCGCCATCGCGGTCCTGCACTTCCTCGCCATGGCGGCCGCCCGGGTGGTGCCGGACCCGGCCCTGGCGGTCCCGCAGCTCGGCCTCGCCCGCGGTGTGCTGGCCGGCGGCATCGCCGTGATGATGGCGGTGATCCTGGCCTTCGCGGCCCTGACCCTGATGCTGGACCATCTGCGCCGGATCAACATCGCCCTGGCCCGGCAGGGCCGCATGCTGCGGGAGAAGACCCTGCTGCTCGACGCCACCCTCGACAGCATGGACCAGGGTCTCATCATGGTCGATGCCGGCGGCGTGGTGCGCGTGTGCAACGAGCGGGCGCTGGCGCTCCTCGACCTGCCCCGGCCGATGATGCAGGCGCAGCCGAGCTACCGGGCGGTGCTGCGCCACGAGGCCCGTCGCCGCGAGCGCCGGCGCCCGGATCGCTCGATCCGGGCCTGGATCGAGCGCGGCGAGGCCGGGCAGACCCAGGTCCACGAGCGGGCGCGGCCGAACGGCCTCATCCTTGAGATCCGCACCGTGCCTCTGGCGGATGGCGGCTTCGTGCGGACCTTCACCGACATCACCAAGCGGAAGGCCGCGGAGGCCGAGGTGGCCCGCCTGGCCCGCCACGACGTGCTCACCGGCCTGCCGAACCGGGCGCTGTTCCACGAGACCCTCGAGCGCAGCCTCGCCGACATCATCCAGCGCGGTGGTGCCTGCGCTGTCCTGTACCTCGACCTCGACGGCTTCAAGAGCGTGAACGACAGCCTCGGCCATCAGGCCGGAGACGAGCTCCTGCGGCGCGTGGCGGCCGGCCTCCGGGCGATCGCGGGGGAGGGCGCGGTCGCCCGACTGGGGGGCGACGAATTCGCGGTGCTCTCCACCGGGGGATCGGCAGAGGCCGGTGTCCTGTCCGAGCGCCTGATCGCGCTCTTCGGAAGTCCGTTCAACGTGGCCGGGCACCGGATCGGCGTGGGCCTCAGCATCGGCATCGCCCTGGCGCCCGAGCACGGGACGGAGGCGGAGTCCCTGTACCGGCGCGCCGACCTCGCCCTCTACCGCGCGAAGGCCGGGGGCCGCGGCACGTTCCGGATCTTCACCCCCGCCATGGACGAGGAGGCCGAGGAGCGCCGGGTGCTCGAACGCGACCTGCGCCAGGCGCTGGACGACGGTACCCTGAGCCTGCACTACCAACCGCAGGTGGACGGCTACACGGGTGCGCTCGTCGGGTTCGAGGCGCTCCTGCGCTGGAGCCATCCGGTCCGCGGCAATGTCGCGCCGAGCGTCTTCGTGCCGGTCGCCGAGGAGACCGGTGTGATCGTGGCGCTCGGCGACTGGGTGCTGCGCGAGGCCTGCCGCGAGGCGGCGCACTGGGCGCAGCCCCTGAAGATCGCCGTCAACCTGTCCCCGCGGCAGTTCCAGAAACCGGACCTGCCCGAGACCGTCCTGGCCATCCTGGCCGAGACCGGATTGTCGCCGGACCGCCTGGAGCTGGAAGTCACCGAGAGCATCATCAACGACATGGCGCGGGCCGTCGGCATCCTCCGGCGCCTGAAGAGCTACGGCATCCGGATCAGCATGGATGATTTCGGGACCGGCTACGCCTCCCTCGCCACCCTCCAGGCCTTCCCGTTCGACAAGCTGAAGATCGACCGCTCCTTCGTGGCGCAGCTCGGGACCGGACCCCAGGCGGCCGTGATCGTGCGCGCCGTGCTGAGCCTCGGCCGCAGCCTCGGCATGGGCGTCGTCGCGGAGGGCGTCGAGACCCACGCGCAGATGAAGTTCCTCACCGAAGAGGCCTGCGGCGAGATGCAGGGCTACCTGTTCGGCAAACCGCGCCCGATCGCCCACTACGCCGCGGCGGTCGGCGGTTCCGGGGAGGCATCCGCACCGGCCGGACCGATCCTGTCGGCGGTCGGCTGAACGTTCTCGCCAGGCACGGGTCGGGAACCGGCCGGATGGACGCGACGTTGGCTGGGCAGATTGGATCGTTTCTAAGGTCCAGCCTCTCCGTTCCCCGCCGGAGCCGTCTGCCGGCCGCCGGCACCACAGGAAGCCTGATGATGAACGCCACGTGCGAGACCTGCCGCTTCTTCGACGAGCACAAGGGCAATGGCGCCGTCGCGCAGAACGATGGCGGCCTGTGCCGCTTTAACCCGCCGGTCAGCCAGCCCGCGCCCGAGTCCAAGGGGCTGTGGCCGGTGGTCGCCGCCCAGGATTGGTGCGGCCACTACACCGCCGAGATGACGGCGGCCGAGTAAGACTCCCCGCGGCGTGGACCGTGAGGGCCGGCCTTCGGGCCGGCCCTTTCGTTTGGTGCCAGCGCCCGGCCGACGCCGGGCGCGCCCCGCCGCGATCGGTGCGCATGCATCGCGTCATCGGTCGGGCCGGCGACCGCGCGGCCTCAGACTTCGGAGCCTGCGATTTTTGCGTCGACGATCCTCCCGACCCCTGACCATCGCGGGCGTGGGCGCTACCTTGGAGCCAATCCAGGGTGTCGGTGTGTCCCCTTGTCCCCCGTCCTCGATGGACCGGCGCGCGTCGGCGGCGGCCCCGGCCCGGAAACCGAGACGCCCCGTCCCTGCCCTTGTGATCTGAACCGGAGAAAGACTTGATGGTGGGAACTACCGCCGCCGCGCCCCAGGACCAGGGCGCCGGGACCACACGGACCGCCGCGCGGGCCGACGCGCCGGTCCTCGCCACGGTCACCTTCACGGTGAACGGCGAGCGGCGCACCCTCGAACTCGACACCCGCACCAGCCTGCTCGACGCCGCGCGCGAGCACCTGCACCTGAGCGGGTCCAAGAAGGGCTGCGACCACGGCCAGTGCGGCGCCTGCACGATGATCGTCGACGGGCGGCGCATCAACGCCTGCCTGACGCTCGCGATCATGCACCAGGGCGCCGAGATCACCACGATCGAGGGACTCGGGCAGCCCGACGCGCTCCACCCGATGCAGGCGGCCTTCGTGAAGCACGATGGCTACCAGTGCGGCTACTGCACCCCGGGCCAGATCTGCTCGGGCGTGGCCGTCCTGGAGGAGATCAAGGCCGGCATCCCGAGCCACGTCACCGTCGACCTCGATGCCGCGCCCCGGGTCACCGAGGCCGAGATCCGCGAGCGCATGAGCGGCAACATCTGCCGCTGCGGCGCCTATTCCAACATCGTCGCGGCGATGACCGAAGTCGCCCGGGGGCAGGCATGAAGTCCTTCACGTACGAACGCCCGAACACGCCCGCCGATGCCGCCACCGCCGTGGCCCGCACGCCCGACGCCAAGTTCATCGCAGGCGGCACGAATCTCCTCGACCTGATGAAGCTGCAGATCGAGACTCCGCGCCACCTCGTGGACGTGAACGGCCTCGGCCTCGACAGGGTGGAAGCGACCGCGGAGGGCGGCCTGCGCATCGGCGCCCTGGTGCGCAACACCGACCTCGCGGCCGATCCGCGGGTGCGCAAGGATTACGGGGTCCTCGCCCGCGCCCTCCTTGCGGGCGCCTCGGGCCAGCTGCGCAACAAGGCGACCACCGCCGGCAACCTGCTGCAGCGGACTCGCTGCCCGTATTTTTACGATACGGCCCAGGCCTGCAACAAGCGCCAGCCGGGCTCCGGCTGCTCGGCGCTGGACGGGGTGAGCCGCCAGCTCGCGGTGATCGGCGGCAGCGAGGCCTGCATCGCCACGCATCCGGGCGACATGGCGGTGGCCATGCGCGTGCTCGACGCCACCGTCGAGACGATCGACGCCGAGGGCGCCGCGCGAAAAATCCCGATCGCCGAGTTCCACCGCCTGCCCGGCGACGCGCCCGAGCGCGACACGAACCTCAAGCCCGGCGAGTTGATCACCGCGGTGACGCTGCCCCGGCCGGTCGAGGGCACGCATATCTACCGCAAGGTCCGCGACAGGGCCTCCTACGCCTACGCGCTGGTTTCGGTGGCCGCGATCCTGGCCAAGGACGGCACCGGGCACGTCGCCTTCGGCGGCGTCGCCGCCAAGCCCTGGCGGGACGAGGCGGCCGAGGCCGACCTGCCGAAGGGCGCCAAGGCGGTGACCGACCGGGTCTTCGCCGGCACCAAGCCGACCCCCGAGAACGCCTACAAGCTGAAGCTCGCCGAGCGGACCCTCGGCGCCGCGCTCAATCAAGCGAGGGCCTGAGCCATGAAGTTCGACACCCCCGCCGGCCCGAACCCGATCGACCGCCTCAAGGTCGTGGGCCACGCCACTGACCGCATCGACGGCAAGTACAAGACCACCGGCACCGCCCCCTACGCCTACGAGCGCCACGACGCGGCACCCGAGGCCGCCTACGGCTACGTGCTCGGCTCGGCCATCGCCAAGGGCCGCGTCCGCGGCATCGACACCGCGGCCGCGCGGCAGGCTCCCGGCGTCATCGCGGTCGTCACCACCCTCGACACGCCGCGGATCGAGCGCGGCGTGATGAACGTCGCCTACCTGTTCGGCGGCGACGTGATCCAGCACTACCACCAAGCGATCGCCGTCGTGGTGGCCGAGACCTTCGAGCAGGCCCGGGCGGCGTCCTTCCTGGTCGAGGTCGACTACGCCCCCGAGGCGGGTGCCTTCGACCTCGCGGCGGCGGCGAAGACCGCCGAGCCGGTCCCGGCCGAGAGCGGCGAGGGCAGTGGCGGCGACGGCGAGGAGCGCGTCGGCGACTTCGAGGGGCCTTCGCGCAGGCGCCCGTGACCCTCGACGCGGCCTACACGACCGCCGACGAGAGCCACGCCATGATGGAGCCGCACGCCACGACGGCGGCCTGGGACGGCGACCGCGTCACGCTCTGGACCGCCAACCAGATGATCGGGTGGGGCCACGGCAGCCTCGCCAAGATGCTCGGCCTGCCGAAGGACAAGGTCCGCCTCGACGCGCCGTATGTCGGCGGCGGCTTCGGCGGCAAGCTGTTCGTGCGCGCCGACGCGGTGCTGGCGGCGCTGGCCGCCAAGGCGGCGGGCCGCCCCGTGAAGGTGGCGCTGACGCGTCCCCTGATCGCCAACAACACCACGCACCGCCCGGCCACGATCCAGCGGGTCCGGATCGGCGCGATGCGGGACGGCACCATCACGGCGATCGCCCACGAGAGCACCTCCGGCAACCTGCCGGACGGCGATCCCGAGACGGCGGTCAACCAGACCAAGTACCTCTACGCGGGGGCGAACCGCCTGACCGCCATGAAGCTCGCCCGTCTCGACCTGCCCGAGGGCAACGCCATGCGCGCCCCCGGCGAGGCCCCGGGTCTGGCGGTGCTCGAGGTCGCCATGGACGAGATGGCGGAGAAGCTCGGCCTCGACCCGGTGGCGTTCCGCATCCGCAACGACACGCAGGTCGTCCCGACCCAGCCGGATCTGCGCTTCTCCCACCGCGACCTCGTCGGCTGCCTCACGCTCGGCGCCGAGCGGTTCGGATGGGCCAAGCGCAACCCGAAGCCGGGTCAGGTTCGGGACGGGCAGTGGCTCGTCGGCCTCGGCATGGCGGCGGCCTTCCGCGACAACATGGTGATGAAGTCGGGCGCCCGGGTGCGCCTGGACGGCACCGGAACGGTCACGGTCGAGACCGACATGACCGACATCGGCACCGGCAGCTACACGATCCTCGCGCAGACCGCCGCCGAGATGATGGGCGTGCCCCTCGACCGGGTCGTGGCGCGGCTCGGCGACTCGGACTTCCCGGTCTCGTCGGGCTCAGGCGGCCAGTTCGGCGCCAACTCGTCGACCGCGGGCGTCTACGCGGCCTGCGTGAAGCTGCGGGAGGCGGTCGCGCAGAAGCTCGGCTTCAACGCCACCGACGCGGTGTTCGCGGATGGCGAGGTCCGCGCCGGCAACCGCGCCATCCCGCTGGCCCAGGCCGCCGCCGACGGCGAGCTCGTGGCCGAGGACGCGATCGAGTTCGGCAAGTTCTCGAAGTCGCAGCAGGTCTCGACCTTCGGGGCGCATTTCGTCGAGGTCGGCGTTGATGCCGACACGGCCGAGATCCGGGTCCGGCGGATGCTGGCGGTCTGCGCGGCCGGACGCATCCTCAACCCGGAAATCGGCCCGCAGCCAGGTCATCGGCGGGATGGTCATGGGCGCCGGGGCAGCCCTGATGGAGGAGCTGGCGGTCGATACGAAGCGCGGCTTCTTCGCCAACCACGATCTGGCCGGATACGAGGTGCCGGTCCATGCCGACATCCCGCACCAGGAGGTGATCTTCCTCGACGAGGTCGATCCGATGTCCTCGCCCATGAAGGCGAAGGGCGTGGGCGAGCTCGGCATTTCCGGGGATCGCCGCCGCGGTGGCGAACGCGGTCTACAACGCGACCGGCATCCGCGTGCGCGACTATCCGATCACCCTCGACAAGCTCCTCGACCGCATGCCGGACGCGGCCTGAGCGCGGTGCAGGGGGCGTTCGGCGCGGCTCTCCTTGCTGCCGAGGGGCGCGTCCGGACGGTCGCCGCGGTCGACGCTCGCATCACGAGGCGGTTGTCCGCGGACGGCAGGCCGGTGACCAGGGCGGAGGCGCCGCGGATACCGCGGCGCCTCGCATCGCTGTCCCGAGTACGGGATCAGTATTTCCGGATGATCGGCTCCGGGGCCATCGGCACCGGGTCCGCTCCGAACCGGTAGGTCAGGCCGGCATAGAGCGACAGCGGCTGCGCCAGGGTCGTGGTCCGCGGATCGTTGATCGACAGGCTGCCGGCAATCGCCCCCGGCTGGGCGAAGTTGCCGAACGTGGCGTAGCGATTGTTGGTCAGATTCGTGATCAGTCCGAAGATCTCCAGGTTCTTGGTGACCTGATACTTCGTCGTCAGGTTCATCACGTAGTAGGCCGGCAGCTTGCGGTTGAGGTTCGACTCGTCGCCCCGGTAATAGGAGGCGGAGAAGGCCGACACGTTCAGCCCGAGTCGCCAGTTCGGCGTGATGCTGTACTCGAATCCGGCCTTGATCTGGTGATCCGGAATGAGCGGGATCTTGTTGCCCTTGCGCACCTCGATCGACCCGTCGGCATTGGCCAGCGGGTTGTTCGGGGAGGACAGGGTCTGGTCGAACTGGAAGGTCGCGTCGATCAGGGCGTAGTTGGCATAGATCATCAGGTCGGGGGTGACGGCGTACTCGCCGCCGACTTCGATGCCCTGACGCCGGGTCGATGGCACGTTGGTGTAATAGGCCCGCGCCGCGTTGCCGCCGACCGCGATCGCGATGATGTCGTTGGTCAGATCGGTTCGGAAGACGCCGGCCTTGTAGGTGAGCGCGCCGCCCGACAGGAAGCTCGGGATCACACCCCGGAAGCCGACCTCGTAGGTCCGGCCGCTGACCTGCTTGAGCGGCGGGTCGGACACCAGCGAGTTCGGCAACAGGCAGGGCTGGCTCGGGTTGGCGCAGGACAGTTCCAGGGGCGTGGGCGCCCGGTTCGACTCCGAGTAGCTGCCATAGAGGTTGAGCGCCGGGTCGAACTGGTAGGTCAGGCCCGCCAGCGGGTTGACCTTGGTGAATTCATGCGCGGCGTTGAGGTCCGGCGCGAAGGTGGTCTGATCGTGCGTCTCGATCCGCGCGTAGTTCAGGCGGAAGCCCGCGGTGAGCGACAGGCGGTCGGTGAGGTCGAGCGTGTCGGTGGCGTAGAGGCCGAGATACAGCGTCGATCCGGTGACCGAGGTCGGGGCGATGCCGAGGGCGGCCGCCGTCCGGAGGAAGGAGGTCCCGAGCCCGGGGATGGTCCCGTAATAGGGTTGTTCGGATCGGTGGTGATCGACAGATCCGGGTTGATGACACCCAGGGTGCTCTGCGACTTGAACGCAAACGTCGCTGCATCGACGCTGCCGCCGACCACGAAGGTGTTGGGCAGGCCGAGGATCCGGTCGCGGTTGGTGGCCTGCAGCGAGCCCCCGTAGCCCTCGGCCTCGGTCAAGGTGGTGTCGATCGTTCCGTACGGGACGTTGCGGAAGGGGATCGGCCGGCCGTTCAGGCCCAGGATCGTGAACTGGTTGGCGTAGGCGCGGCGGGCGGCCGCCTGGCTGGCCGGCGGCGCGTTCACGTTGAACGCGTCGTCCTGGTAGCAGAGGAAGCCCCGGAAGCTGCCGCGGCTGCTGCAGTTCTCGAAGTTGCCCTGGTTGCCGTCGACATACCGCTCGCTGAAGCGCCGGTAATAGGCGTTGCCGGCGATGTCCCAGGTCGGCGAGAGGTCGACTCGGCCGGTGAGCTGGAGCGAGCCGACCTGGGTCGTCTGTGTCTGGGGGTTGGTGAAGATCGCCCGCGGATCGATGTGGGTGAAGTCCACCGGCGTCGCGGCCGCCGCGCCGTAGAAGCTGCGGGCGGCCAGCCCGATCAGGTGGAACTCCGAATCCTGCGAGCGGTAGCCGAGATCGGCGTAGAGCCGGCCGATCGTGCTCGGGTTCTCGTAACGCCAGCCGCGGTCGTTCAGGCCGTCGCCCGTGAAGTAGAAGCTCCAGTTGTCCGAGATCTTGCCGTATTCGACGTAGCCGGCCGTCCGGGCATCCGAGCCGCCCCAGGCCGAGATCTCGGTGCCCTGCCAGGTGAAGCCGTTCTTCATCTGGAAATTGACCGCGCCGCCGATGGCGTTGAGGCCGAAGACCGGGTTGCCGGTGACCACGTCGATGCGCTGGATCGCCTGCGGCGGGATCAGGTCGAAGTTGACGACGTCACCGAACGCCTCGTTGATGCGCACGCCGTTCTGGTAGACCGCCAGCCCCTGCGGCACGCCCTGCACGGACGAGGCGGTGAAGCCGCGGTAGGTGAGATCGACCCGGTTCGAATTGCCCTGAGAGTCGCTGAGGTTCACCCCGGGCGTCTGCCGCGCCAGCGTGGCGATCACGTTGTCGGAGCCCCGGTCGATCTCGATCTGCCGCGCCGTGACCGATTCCACCGTGCTGGGGATCTTGTTGAGCGGCTGGTCGGCGCCGCGCAGGCGCACCCCGCCGGCCGGTACCGGCAGCGTCGGCGCGGCCTGGGCGTCGGCGTCGAGGATCTGAGCGCCGCTGGAATTGCCGCCGCCCGCACCCACCGGCGACGTCGAGACGACACTGATCTCGCCCAATGTGACCGCTTGCTGCGCCTGTGCCAGCCCGGGCAGCAGGGCCACGGACGCGATCAGGCTGCCTCGTAGGGCGTGCATGTCTTCCCCCAACCTCAGTTCATGGCGCGCCGCTTCTCGTCGGCTGCGCGAGCCTGACTGATCTCGGGTCGGATCCGGACCTCAACTCACATTTTGTTTAATCCCCGTCTTCGGCGGGCCGGATGCTCGAATGGCGGTCGATGTGTCCAAAAGATCACAAAATCAGAAGCTTATCTCCAGGTATTGGGAGTATTCAGACGAACTACCCGGGATGATTGCGCAACGAACGCGCGCGGCCCGATCGGGCGCGACCGCCGGAGCTGGCCAGCCCCTGGTGTCACGGAGATGCGAGGCGGACGGCCACCTCGTTCCGACGCAGGAACGGGATCGCGAAGGGCGGATCGTATCCCATGACGAACGGTGGCCCGTCGGCCCTCCGGCCAGCCGCCGCCAGCACGTCGGTGAGGACGCGCGTCTGCGCGGCCCGCGCCTCCGGCGTGAGGCGTCCCGAGAAGCGCAACGCCGCGATCCGCTCGGCCGGGACCTCCACCAGCCGGATCCCGGGCTCGGTCGGCGCGGGCGAGCCGGCCGCCGACACCGCGCGCGGCAGGAAGAACCGCATCGTGCCGGTCCCGTCCTGCTCCACCGGGACCGTCATGGCGATGCGCTGCCCGCCGCTCTCCACCGGCGCGGTCATGGCGATGCGCGCGCCCGCCCGGTTCGCGCCGGCGATGTAGCGGAACAGCCGCCCGAAGGCGGCGCCGTCGCTTTGGCCGCGGGCGTCGGTCTCGACCGCCAAGCGGGGCGCGTAGGCCCGGATCTCGACCCCGCGGTCGAGGCGCTCGACCACCGTGTAGGCCGGCTGCTCGTAGAGCGCCCGCACGCCGAAGATCCCGAGCACCGACTCCAGGATCGTGACGAGCGCGTACAGGACCCTATCCATGGCGGAACCTCCGGATGCGGGCGTCGTCCCGCTGTCCCGGACACATGGCGTCGCGATCGCGGGGCGACGCCCGCCTGCGGCGTCAGGCCCCCATCAGGTCGGGGATGGCGCTGCGGAGGCGGAAGAAGCCGCGGGTCGCGCGGGGCCAGGCCGCGGAATCCCAGGCCCGGCGGACCCGGAGGCAGCCCCGCGGCAGTGCGTCCGCCGAGGGGCCGACCGGGGCCCAGGCCGTCACCACGGGCAGGTCGCCGGCCCAGCCCTCCCGCACCGGCGCGGCCGCGCAGCCGAAATGGGCCTCCGCCCGGCCCAGGGCATCCGCCAGGGCCGCCGCGTCGGCCGCGCGGACCCGGTCGGCGGCCCCCTCCGCGTGGGCGAGGAGCCCGCCGATCCGGACCACGCGTGCGGCCCCGAGCGGAAGGCTCTCCGGATGAAGGTCGTCGAGGTGCAGGAGCAGGGCGGCCGCGCCGTCCGGCGGGGCATCGGCGGGGCCCAGGGGCACCTCCCGCGGCGGCATCGCCTCCTCCAGCGGCGCGGCCGTCTCGTCGAGCCCGGCGGGATCGTGGCGGCCCTCCGTGTAGCGGCGGATGTTGTCGCGGCGGGCGCGGTAGGACTTGCCCGGGGTGTGGAGGCCCGCCACCCACCGCCAGGACAGGGTGTTGCTGGCCGGATCGCCGTCGAGGAGGTGCCGCAGGAACAGGTCGGCCCCCAGTTCCCAGGGCAGGCGCAGGGTGAAGATCCAGATCGAGGCGAACCACATGCGGGCATGGTTGTGCAGCCAGCCGGTCTCGACGAGCTGGGCGGCCCAGGCGTCGAAGCCGTCGAGGCCCGTGCGCCCCGCCGCGGCCCCTCGTAGGTCCGGCGCAGGCCGGGCTCGGCCGCGAGACGCGCCCGCGCCGCTGCCAGCCCGTCGCGATAGGCCGTCCAGGCCCCGGGGTGGGTCTCCAGGTGGCCCTTGAAGTAGGTCCGCCAGAACACCTCGGAGACGAAGCTCTCCGCCCCCTTCGGCCCGAAGGCGCGCTCCGCCGCCCGGGCGACCTCGTCCTCGGTCAGCAGCCGGCGGCGCGGGTAGGGCGACAGCACCGAGGTCGTCGGGGTCTCCTCGGGTCCGCGATCCGTGTTCCGGTCCGCCGCGTAGGCGGGGCCGGGGCCGGACAGGAAGGCGGCCAGGGCCTCGAGGCCGGCGGCGCGGGTCATGGGGAGCGGAGGACGGGGCATGCCCCTGATCTAGGCCCCGCGCCGCGCTCGTCAGCCTGTCGGAGCCCGGACGGGCATCACCCAATCCCCGATCCGCCCGGACGTCAGGGGCGCCCGCCCTTCGGCTGCCCCCGCTTGGCGCCGATGACCTTGCGCAGCATGCGGGAGACCTGATCGGCGGAGTAGGGCTTGTGCAGCAGCTCGAAGCCGCGGGTCCCCTCCTGGGCGAGGACGTGGCTGTAGCCGGAGGCCAGCACCACCGGCAGGTGCGGCATCCGCTCCCGGAGGAGCCGGGCCAGCGCGATCCCGCCCATGCCGGGCATGACCACGTCGGAGAACACGACGTCGAAGTCCGCGCCGCCGGTCCCGAGCTGATCCAGGGCCGCCTCGGCATTGGCCGCCCAGGTGGTCTCGTAGCCGAGATCCTCCAGGATCTGCGTGGCGAAGCGGCCGACCTCGACGTTGTCCTCCACCACCAGCACCCGCTGCCCCGCGCCGCCGGGATCGACCGCGTCCGCCTCGGCCGCGGCGTCGCCGCCGAAGCCCTCGGGCTCGACTTGCGGCAGGTAGAGCGTGAAGGTGGTGTAGCGGCCGGGCGCGCTCTCGACCGCGACGTCGCCGCCGGATTGCTTGGCGAAGCCGAACACCTGGGACAGGCCGAGGCCCGTCCCCTTGCCGACCTCCTTGGTGGTGAAGAACGGCTCGAACACCCGGGCCAGCACGTCGGACCCGATGCCCGAGCCGGTATCCGTGAGCGAGACCGCCGCGAACGGGCCGGGGGCGCCGGCATGCCCCCGGATCGGCGGCAGCGCCGCGCCGCAGCGCAGCCGCAGGGTCAGCGTGCCCGCGCCGTCCATCGCATCCCGGGCGTTCACCGCCATGTTGACCAGGGCGGTCTCGAACTGGCTGAGGTCGACCCGGATGAAGCAGGGATGGTCCGGCAGGTCGGTCACGACGGTGATGCGTGCGCCCGTGACCGTGTCGAGCAGGTCGGCCACGCCGCGCAGCCGCGCCCCGACATCGAGCGTCTCGGGTTTCAGCGCCTGCCGCCGCGCGAAGGCGAGGAGCTGCCCGGTCAGCTTGGCCGCGCGGTCCACCGTCTCCGAGACGGCGTTGAGGTAGCGGGCGCGCCGCGCCTCCGCCAGATCCGGCCGCCGCAGGAAGTCCACCGACGAGCGGATGATCGTGAGCAGGTTGTTGAAGTCGTGCGCCACCCCGCCGGTGAGCTGGCCCACCGCCTCCAGCTTCTGTGACTGCCGCAACGCTTCCTCGGCGTGCCGCAGCGCCTCGGCCTGGACCTTCTCGGCGGTGATGTCGCGGCCGTAGGCGTAGACCCGGTCCCCCTCGAGGGAGGTGCGCCAGGAGATCAGGCGGGGGTCCCGTCCTTGTGCCGGTAGCGGTTCTCGAAGTCGGTGAGGTCGTGCGCGGCGGCGGCCGCGTCGAGCGCCGCCTGGGTCGGATCCGCATCCTCGGGCCAGACGAAGTCCAGGAAGCTGCGGCCCACCACCTCGGCCGGCTCGTGCCCGAGGATGGAGTGCCAGGCCGGGTTGACGGCGCGGAATATGCCGTCGGCTCCGACCACGGCGAGCAGATCGCGCGAGTTGCGCCAGACCCGGTCGTGCTCGGCCGTACGCTCGGCCACGCGCTGCTCCAGGGTCTCGTTGAAGCGCACGAGTTCGGCCATGAGCCGCTTCTGGTCGTCGATGTCGGTGCTGGTGCCGACCCAGCGGGCGACCGTGCCGTTGGCCGCCAGGACCGGCTGAGCCCGCGCCAGGAACCAGCGGAAGGTCCCGTCGGCGCGCCGCAGGCGATACTCGGACTGGTAGTCGGTCCGCGACCGGACCGCTGCCAGCCATTCCTCGGCCACCCGTTCTTGGTCGTCGGGATGGATGACCGCCCGCCACCCGGCGCCGTCGAGGCTGCCCGGCGGCCGGCCCGCATAGGCATAGACGCGCTCGTTGAACCAGTCCGCGGCTCCGGCCGCGTCGGTCGCCCAGACGAAGTTCGGCAGCACCTGCGAGAGGACGCGGAACTGCGCCTCGCTGGCGCGCAGGGCCTCCTCGGCCTGCTTGCGGGCGGTGATGTCGATCGCCGTGCCGACCACGCGCACGCAGCGCCCGTCCTCGAAGATCCCGCGCCCCTTGGCGGCGACCCAGCGCACGATGCCGTCCTCCAGGCCGACGGTACGGTACTCAACGTCGTAGACGGCACGCCGCACCGGATCGAGGGCGGAGGCGTAGGCCGCGCTCGTGGCCTCCCGGTCCTCGGGATGCAGGCCGGCGTAGTAATCGGCCATCGAGACCGGCACGTCGGCCGAGATGCCGAACATCGCCTTGACCCGCGCCGGCCAGAACAGGGTGCCGGCGACGACGTCGACGTCCCAGAGGCCGATCTCGGCCGACTCGGTCGCCAGCCGCAGGCGCCGCTCGCTCTCCCGCAACTGCTCCTCGGTCCGCCGCCGCGCCGTGTCGTCGAGATGCAGCCCGTCCCAGATCAGGGTGTCGCCGACGCGGCGGGCGCCGAGATGATGCGGGTCCAGACGAGGCGGCCGTCCGGGCACCGCATCGGCGCTTCGACGTCGAACTGCGCGAGGTCGCGGATGGCGGTCGCCTCCGCCTCGGCGATCCCGGCCCGATAATCCGGCAGGATCAGATCGTAGGCGGCGGCCGGATCGGCGAGCACCGCCTCGGCCGCCACGCCGGTCATGCGCTCGAAGCCCTGCGAGACGTAGAGGAAGCGCCGGTCCGAGCCGTCGAGGGGGTGGCCAGCTGGAAGACGTAGCCCCCGGGAGGTGGTCGGTCAGCGCGCGGATCCGCGCCTCCGCCTCGCGCAGGCGCTCCTCGGCCTGGACGCGGCCGGTCGTCTCCGTGCAGACGCAGAACATGCCGGCGACCCGGCCCCCTCGTCGCGCACCGGCGAGTAGGAGAAGGTGAACCGGGTCGGCTCGTCGTAGCCGTGCCGGTTCATGACCAGCGGCATGTTCTCGGACCACGTCGCCGCGCCGGCGAGCGCCGAGTCGATCAGCGGCCCGATCTCCGGCCAGATCTCCGACCAGATGTTGCAGAAGCGGTCGCCGAGCGCGGCGGGATGCTTGTCGCCGAGGATCTCCGCGTAGGCCTCGTTGTAGAGGAAGACGAGGTCGGGTCCGAACGCCACGAACATCGGGAATCGGGATCCGAGCATCAGGCTCACCGTCGCCTGCAGACAGGGCGCCCAGCGCTCCGGCCGTCCGAGCGGCGAGATCCGACCAGTCGTGGGCGCGCATCCGGGCACCCATCTCCCCGCCATCCGCGAGGAAGGGTGGGAACGCGGTCCTCACGATCTCAGGCATCGGATCCAGACGGGCTCCACGGTGTGTGTCCCTTGGCCTCACACCACCGGACTGGTCGCAGGACCGGCCGAGGCGGCGGCCATCGCGCCGGCGTGGCGGGCCGCGCGGCGTCCGCACCCCATCGGTGCCCCAGCGCGCGGTGCGGCGCAACCGGGCCGGCAGCGTCGCGCCGTCTGGCGGCCCGCCGCGCGGGCGCTTCAGGCGCTCCTGTCGCGGCCTGAGATCAGGCGGAGCTGTGCCGTCGGGCGGGCCGCCAGCGCGGCGGCGACCTTGCCCTCGAGCTCGCCCACCCGGAACGGCTTCAGCACGATCCCGTCGGCCCCGACGGTGCCGGCCTCCGTCAGGGCCGTGGTATCGGCGAAGCCGGTGACGAACAGCACCGGCAGCGCCGGCCAGCGCTTCCGGATCTCCACCGCCGTCTCGGCCCCGTTCATGCCGGGCATGGCGAAATCCATCACCACGAGGTCGACGCTCGGGTCCGCCTCGAGGGCGGCCAGGGCCTGGAGGCCGGAGGCCGCCTCGCGCACGGCGTAGCCGGCCTCGACCAGGCGGGTCGTGCTCACCTCGCGCACCTCGGCGTCGTCGTCGACCACCAGGAGTTGGGGCTTGTTCCCGGGCGGGTGCGGGCGCGCCACTGCCATCGGCAGCAGGGCGCGGGGCGCGGCCGTCTCCGCGGCCCGCGGCAGATAGACCTTGATCGAGGTGCCCTCGCCGGCGACCGTGTCGATGCGGATGCCGCCGCCGGACTGCTTGACGAAACCGTAGACCTGGGCGAGCCCGAGACCTGATCCTTTGCCGACCTCCTTGGTGGTGAAGAACGGCTCGAACACCCGGGCGAGGACGTCCGGCGTCATCCCGGTGCCGGTGTCGCTCACCGCCACCATGACGTAGCTGCCGGGCGACGGCTGCTCGGGCCGCGTCGGCGCCCCGGTGACGCTGACGTTGGCGGTCTCGATGGCGAGCCGTCCGCCGACCGCCATCGCGTCGCGGGCGTTGATGGCGAGGTTGAGGATCACGAGTTCGATCTGGGTGGCGTCGACCAGGGCCGGCCACAGGTCGGGCTGGAGCGTCGTCTCGATCCGGACCGCGCCGCCGATGGAACTCTGCAGCAGGTCGCGCATCGAGCCGACCGTCTGGTTCAGGCTGACCGGGGTCGGCTCCAGGCGCTGGCGCCGGGAGAAGGCGAGAAGCTGCGCCGTGAGCCGGGCACCACGCTCGGCGGCCCCGCGCATCATGTCGAGGCGGCGCTTCGAGCGGGCGTCCGAGACGGCCCGCTCCAGGAACTCGATGTTGCCGGCGATGACCGTGAGCAGGTTGTTGAAGTCATGCGCGACGCCGCTCGTGAGCTGCCCGACCGCGTCGAGGCGCTGGGCGAGCCGCAGGGCGTCCTCCGCCCGCTCCCGCTCCACGATCTGAGCCTGCAGGGCGGCGTTCGCCTCGGCGAGTTCCCGGGTGCGCTCGGCGATGCGCACCTCCAGCGTCTCGTTGAGCGCCTGCAGGGCGGCCTCGGCGGCGCGCTTGTCGGCGCGCGCCCGCGCCTCGGCCAGCGCCCGGACGATCGTGCGCGGCATCCGGTCGAGGCGCTGCTTGACGACGTAGTCGGTGGCGCCGTTCTTCAGGGCCTCGACAGCCACGTCCTCGCCGAGCGTGCCCGAGCAGAAGATGAACGGGATGTCCGGGCATTGCGCCCGGGCGATGCCGAGGGCGCTCACCCCGTCGAAGGACGGCAAGACGTAGTCCGCCAGGATCAGGTCGTGCCGGCCGGGCATCGCCGAGCGGGCGAAGTCGTCGCGGGTCATCACCCGCTCGATCTCGATCGGGTGCCCGAGCGTCTCCAACTCGGCCTCGATCAGCTCGGCGTCGAGGTCGCTGTCCTCCAGGTGGAGGATGCGCAGCGAGCCCGCGGCGCTTCCGATCACGCGTTCGATGGCCAGCCTCCCCGGAACGGCGGCGGCTCGTTGAGCAACGCCCAGAACACGCCGATCTCCTTGATCGCCGCGAAGAACTCATCGAAGCCCACGGGCTTCACCACGAAGGCGTTCACCCCGAGGTCGTAGGACCGCACCAGGTCGGTCTCCTCGCGGGAGGAGGTCAGCATGACCACGGGGATCTTGCGGGTGGCCGGGTCGCCCTTGATCCTGGCGAGCACCTCCAGCCCGTCGACCTTGGGCAATTTCAGATCGAGCAGGACCACGGCGGGATCCTGGGCCAGCCGCTTCTCGTGCGCACCCCGGCGGTAGACGAAGTCGAGGGCCTCGGCGCCGTCGCGGCAGATGACGATCTGGTTGGCGAGCTGGCTCGATTCGAGGGCTGCCAGCGTCAGCTCGATGTCGTTCGGGTTGTCCTCGACCAGGAGGATGGGCTTCAGTCCCGCCATCTCAGTGTGCCTCCTCCCGCAGGGGCAGGGTGAAATAGAAGGTCGCGCCCCGACCGAGCGTTCCCTCCGCCCAGGTCCGTCCGCCGTGGCGCTCGACGATGCGGCGGACGTTGGCGAGGCCGATGCCGGTGCCCTCGAATTCCTCGACCCGGTGCAGGCGTTGGAAGACGCCGAACAGCTTGTCGACATAGGCCATGTCGAAGCCGGCGCCGTTGTCGCGGACGTAGTAGACCGCCTCCCCGTCCCGGGGCGGCAGGCTGCCCACGGCGATCACCGCCTCCCGGGTGTCGCGGGTGTACTTCACGGCGTTCGACAGCAGGTTCTCGAGGACGAGCCGCAGCATCACCGGGTCGCCATAGGCACGGCCGAGGGGCGCGATCTCCCAGCGGAGGGTCCGGTCGGGCGGGACGTCGCGCAGGATCTTGCGGCGAACCTCCTCGACTAGGGCGTTCATGTCGCCCCAGACCTTGTTCAGGGCGTGCCGGCCCATCTGCGAGAAGCTCAGGAGGCTGTCGACCAGGGTTCCGGCCGAGAAGGCCGCCTCGATGATCGTCTCCACGTAGTACCGGCCCTTGTCGGACAGGGTAGCCCCCTCGCGGTTCTTGAGCAGGTTCGCGTAGCCGACGATGTGGCGGAAGGGTGCGCGCAGGTCGTGGCTGACCGAATAGGAGAAGGCCTCCAGTTCCTTGTTCGAGCGCTGCAGCTCCTCGCTCATGCTGGCGAGTTCCTCCGCCCGGCGGAGCACGATGCCGAGCACCGAGGCGCGCAGGTCCCCGGCGGCATCGACCTCCGGGACGGACCAGGGCAGGGAGCGCCCCTTCACGGTTTCCTTCCAGATCTCGAACGACTTGCGCGGGTGCAGCCGATCCGATCCCCCGGCGGGGTCGGGCTCGACGGCCTTCACGGGGTTGCCGCCCCACTTCACCGTGCGCACGACCTCGGGTCTGAACCAGAGGATATAGCTCGCGTATTTCTTCGAGACCGAGATCGCCAGCAGGCCGCTCGCCCGCTCGGCGAAGGACGCGGCGGGTGGAAAAACCTCGGCCAGGGCTTCTGAGGCGAAGACCTCGTCCGTGTCCGCGCGCTCGGACAGCCAGCGGTACAGGGCGCGCACCTCGAACTCCGTCGGCGTCGCCCCGAGGCGCCGGCAGCGGTCCGCCGTCACCACCGCGGCGCCGGACGCGTTCACCAGGGCCAGGACGTCGTCGGGATGGTTGAGCAGGCCATCGACGAAGTTGTCCTCCTCGGCCATGAAGCCGAGGAGGCGCGCCTGCACGGCGCCGAGCGCCAGCCGCGTCTCGGACTGGGCGGCCCGCTCGCGGGCCGCGAGCTGCAGCGCGAAGATCTGGGTGAGCACGTCACAGGCATTGCGCGCCTGGAGCGGCACGCGCTTGGGCGCGCGGTTGTGGCAGGAGATCAGGCCCCAGAGCGCGCCGTCGACCAGGATGGACACCGACATGGAGGCCATCGTGCCCATGTTGCGCATGTACTCGACATGGACCGGCGAGACCGAGCGCAGCACCGATTGGCTGAGATCGAGGGGCTTGCCCGCGGGCGTCGTAGACGGCCGGATCGGCACTGGACCGTAGCCGGCATCCGGGATGATGCGCAGGCGGTTCCGCCGGTAGAGTTCCCGCGCCTGGACGGGGATGTCGGAGGCGGGGAAGCGCAAGTCGAGGTAGGAGGGCAGGACGCCGTTGCCGGCCTCGGCCAGCACCGTGCCGTGCCAGTCGCGGTCGAACCGGTAGACCAGGGCGCGATCGAGGCCCGTGATGTGGCGGATGTCCTCGGCGACGAACAGGCAGAGATCCTCGACGGTGCGGGCGGTGTGCAGGCGCTCCACGAAGGCCCGCAGGCGCGGGGTGAGCACGTCGGCGCCGAAATCGACCGCGGCCGAGTCGATCTCCTCAAGTTCCACCACCACGAGGTCGTCGACCCGATGCGCCGCCACCTCGTAGGCCTGGC
The DNA here is from genome assembly GCA_050632685.1 of Methylobacterium phyllosphaerae. Taxonomy (GTDB): domain Bacteria; phylum Pseudomonadota; class Alphaproteobacteria; order Rhizobiales; family Beijerinckiaceae; genus Methylobacterium; species Methylobacterium phyllosphaerae_A. Next base: position 437,276 of record JBOEFT010000001.1, on the reverse strand, counting down.
GTCCGCCGCCCGACTCCAGCGTCACGGTGCGGAGGTAGAGAGCCCCGTCGTGGGGCTCCGCCGCGTCGAGGTCGTGCCGCAGCACGGCGGCGAGGTCGGGCATCGCCGCGTCGAGGATCGTCCCGACCGCCGCCGCCGCGGGGGCGTTGGTGCTGGCCTGGACGATGGTGCGGGACCGGGGATCGAGGCAGAGCAGGAACCCGTGCGGCTGGATGCTGCCGACGACGTGAATGGGCTCGCGATCACAGGCCGTCAGGTCGAGGCGCTGGGCCGCGCCGCTTTGAAAATTCAAATCGAGATCCGCCTCCTCACCGGGTCGATCGCGGGTGCAGGGGGCCTGTTAGCAGCCGGAGTGGTGGGCTCCTATAGTCTAAAAGGACTGGGCTGGGCCGCGTATTCCCTCCGGTGGCTGGTCATCCCCGGGGCCGGCGACCTGCTCCGGGCCGCCCGCGCGTCGCCAGGCCGCACGGGCGGGGCAGCCCCCAGCCGGTGCGACGGGCGGCACAGGGCTCACGCCCCCGGCACCGCAGCGGACCGGATCAGCCGGCCCGGAAGCAGCGATGCGCGAGGCTGCGCAAGGCGACGCCCAGGTCGGCGCTGCGGGCGATCGGATCGATGGCCGTTGTGAACAGACGCAAGATCAGGGCTCTGCGCTGCTGGGAATCGGGGTCGAGGCGGATCTCGAGCAGGGCGTCGACCGACCCTGCCAAGTGGGCCGAGACCCAGCCGGCCTCCGCGATCCATACCGTCATCGGCGTCCCGGGCGCCACGCCGTCCGGCAGCACGGCCTGCAGGAGGGCGCTCTCTAGTCCCAGACGCGCCAGCGTCACCGCGTACGTGGACCCGTCGACCTCGATCCGGGTCGGCTCGTCGACCACGAACCGCTCCGCCCCGCGCGGACGCTCGAAGCACACCAGGAACGCGACGAAGCTGAACAGCATCGCCACGCCCGCCCAGATCAGGTTGAAGAAGTCGATCGGCGCGATCTCCGTGGCTCCGTAGGGGGAGGCGAAGGACCACGCGATCGAGCCGGCCGACAGGAGGGCAATCCCGCCGAACCCCGCCGCCATGCGCCAGCGTACGATCGATACCGTGCGGTCACCGCCCTTATCGGTCACTTTAAAGGGCCGACCGAAGGGGCGGATGGCCGCCGAGGCGAGCGTGAGGGTGATCGCCAGGGCGGTCATGATGTGGGTGACCTCCATGAACAAGGGCAGCGTACGCCGGCCTGAGATCCAGCCACCGTAGACCCATAGCGCCAGGAGGGCGGGGACACCGTAGCGCAGGAAGGAGAGGTAGTCCGCCTCGAAGGCCGGGATGTCGAAGATCCAGTAGATCGACGGTGCGGCCAGCATCAGGACGATGAAAGGCTTGCACAACCAGTTCAACACGCCGTGCAGGTAATGCAGCCGCTCGGCCAGGCTGTAGTGTCGCCCTCGGAACGGCCCGTTCCTCAGGAGCGCGACTTGGATGGTTCCGAGGCACCAGCGGGTGCGCTGGGTGACGTATTCGGGCAGCCCCTCGGCCGATAGTCCGGCGCTGAGCCGCTCGTTGAGCCAGTGCGTGCGGTAGCCGTGGCGCATCAGCGCGTAGGTCAGGTTGATGTCCTCGCAGATCGCATCCTGGGGAAAGCCGCCCATTTCGGTGACCCGGTCGCGGCGAACCAGGAACGAGGTGCCGACACAGAAGGCGCAGCCCCAGGCATCCTTGGCCGGCTGGAAGATGTCGAAGAAGATCCGCTGATCGTCGACCCAGGCTTCGGAAGCCATCAGGTTGTGCTGGATCGGGTCGGCGTTGAAGAAGAACTGCGGCGTCTGCACGACCGCCGCCCCTTGATCGTGGAACAGACCGACCGTGCGGCGCAGGATGTTGGGCGCCACGGCGAAGTCTGCATCGAGCACGAGGATCAGCGGTGCGTTGGTCCGCTCGGCCGTGTGCCGCAGAGCGTTGTTGAGATTGCCTGCCTTGGCGCCGGCATTGTCGGGACGGGTCAGGTACCGTGCGCCGACCTCCGCGCAATACGCCTTCAGCCACGCGCGGCGTGTATCGTCGCAGACCCAGACGGTCGCGTTCGGGTAGTCGACGGCGAGCGCCGGGACGATCGCCTTCTCGATCACGTCCAGCGGCTCGTTATAGGTGCAGATGAAGATGTCGACGGCCGGCCACGCGCCGCTGGCGCGGAGATGCGCCTCCGCACGATCGGCTTCGCGCGAGCGGTCCTTGAACCGAAACAGGATGACGATCGACATCAACGTGTAGACGATCGCCACGGTCTCGAAGACGATGAACACGTAGGGCCAGAGCAGGACCAGACCCTTGTCGGCGCCGCTCGGCAGGGTGTCGTGCCAGCGCCACGCCGCATAGCAGAGGATGAAGGTGGCGGCGGTCGCTCCGAACAGGATTCGGGCGGCCGCGCTCGTCCGATCCAGCAATCCGGCCATGAGCAGGAGGCTGATCAGGATGCCGAGGTCGAGGATGAGGACCGCGGCGGCGTCCTGGGGCGCTTCGAACATCGTCTCGCTACTCCAGGCTTCGGCCGGTGAAGGGATTCCAGCCCGCTCCTGCGAGAACGGCCCAGGCCGTGGCGCCGAGATGCGGCCTGCGGAAGTAGTAGAAGTCGTTCCCCGTGCTGGCGGGGCCGATCGCGAGGCCGGTGGTCAGGCGGGGGATGCTCGATGCGTAGAGATACCCCGTCGGCGAGACCTCGCGCCGGAGACCATCGAGGAGTCGATCCGCCTGCTGACGGCGGCCCAGCGCCCGCAGCGTCAGGGCGGCTTGCGCCGTGCCTTCGATCCAGACGCCGTCCCGGTCATCGTTGAAGTCGTAGCCGCCCGGCAGCCCCATCCGGCGCGCGGCGAGGTCGAGGGCGCGGCGCCACGCGGCCGGCGCGTCGGCCACGCCGATCTGCGGCCAGAGCTGCGTGTCGAGGGCGAGCTGATCGAGGGTCTGGAGCGTGCCGTCCGGTCGCGTGCCCAAACGAAAGCCGCCTGGGTCGGCGACGAACACCGCGTCGAGGAAGCCGCGCGCCTTGGCGGCGAGGTGCGCGTCGTCAGGGCGGCCGTCGAGCCTGTGCAGCCAGGCGGCGACGGCATGGACGTCGAGGTTGTGCTCGGTCGATTTCCAGGTCAATCGCGTCTGCACGGGATCGAACCCGTCGACCCCGCCGGAAAAGCCTGCCGGGCTGCGGCTGTCGAGGGTGTTGGCGCTGATCCAGCCGAGCATGCGGGCGGCGCCCGCACGATAGCCTGCCGCGGGGGCGGCGGCATCGAGGGTCAGCAGGGCCAGGGCCGCCCAGGCGACGTTCCCGGTGGCGGTGCCGTCCTGATAGGCGTCCTCGGCCCAGAGCTTCCGCTCGGCCTCCCACCAGCCCGGCAGGGCCGGCGCCCCGTCACCCACCGGGCCGGCGCGGTAGGCGTTGCGGATCCGGCCGTCGTGAAACGTGCGGTCGTTCCAGAGCGCGTGGAGCAGCGCATCGCCGATCCGGCGGGCGCGGGCAACCTGTCCGCAGGCGGTGAGGGCGATCGCGGCCAGCGCATTGTCGTAGGTGAAGGCCGAATGGCGAAGGGCGCTCGGCACCTCCGCCTCGTGCGGACCCGGCCTGTAGCTCGCAACCATCACCGGCCCGCGCCCCTCCGCGTCGACGGCCCGGGCGAGTACCGCGCAGAGCGATGCGGCCAGCGGATGAACCCGAGGGACAGGCGGGGCGTCGGCGGCCACCAGCGAGAGCGCCAGCGCCCCCGCGGCGACGCGCCCGATCACCGCAGGTTCTCCGCCCGACGCTGGAGGACCTCCGTGCGGGCGGCAGAATCGGCGACGGGAACGGTGGAGACGAGGGTGGCCACCGCAGAGACCCCGTCGGAGATCGCTCTCGCGCTCACGGAGACCGGCCGCGCGACGGCCGAGGCGACGGCTCTCCACGCGACCGAAGCGGACGGGATCCAGCTGTTCTCGCGGGTGATCGTCACCCATTCCCCGACCGAGCAGGGGCTGGTGCGCTTCCGCGGCGCGAAGCGCTGGTCCAAACGGTCGGATTGCGAACGGTCGAAGCTCACCAGGACGTACATCTCGCGCCGCTCGGTCTGAGGAAACGGGACGGCATAGAGTTGATCCGTCTTGTCGCTGGTCTTCGGCAGGACCTCGCTGACCCATCCCCGTCGCGGCACGTCCAGACCGGCAGCCGAAATGGTGATCGGCGTCCCGACCACCAGATCGTGACCCTGCCGATAGGAGAAGATCCCGACCGCGAAGGATTGATCGCAATCGACCAGGGTCGCGATCGAATCTCCCGGGTTGACGTGACGCCCCTGCGCGACGCCGAGGTTGAGAACCACGCCGCCGCGCATCGCGCGTACGGTCGCGTCCGCCAGGCTGTCCAGCCGCCTCCGCTCCGCTTCGGCCGAGGCGCGATAGGCGCTGATGCTCGCGGCCAGTTGCCCCGCCTCGATCTCGAGGCGCTCGGCGTCGTAGGTCAAGTCCCGGCGCTTCTGCATCAGCGCGGCCAGGCTGCTCGACTGGCTCCCGACGAAGATGCCCTTCTTCACGGCGCCCAGCTCACTGATCTTCTGCGCCAGCTTGGCCGTTTCGGCCTCCCTGTCGAATCGCGCTGCGGCGAGCTTGTGCTGGGTCGGGCGGAGGAGGTCGATGCTCGCCGTGTTCAGGGAAACCAGCGCCTGCTGCCGATCCGCAATGGCTTTGGTGGACTGACTCTCGGCATCCGCGGCAGCGACGTGAGCCCGTGCCTCCGCAATCTCTCCGTCGAGGGTCAGAATCCTCTGCTCGACCTGATTGCGGATTTCGGTGTCCAGCGAGGCGATGTAGGCCCTGTCGGATAAGATTTTCTGCCGCGCCGAGATCAGTCCGGCCTGAAGTTCTTCTGATTTGCTGTTGAGTCCGATCAGCGTGCTCTGATCGATGCGGCCGTTGTGGATGTACGCAATGCTTTCACCCGGTGCGAGGTCCTGGCCGGTGAGAGCGGAGACCTGCGTGACCTCGCCGGCGATCGGAGCGGTCATCAAGGTGATCGGTGCGTTGATGACGGCGCGATCGGATTGATCCGCGATGAGCGGCGGCAATGTTGCGCTGGTCATCAAGATGGCCAGCACCGTGGCGACCGAATAGGCCGAGACGCGCACGACCCGGGTGTGTCTGTCGGCTCGGTTCCCAGGCAAAAATTTGTTAGGTTTGATGGACGGCAAATCCTTGATCTGGAACGGCATGAAGAATCCTTTCGGACTTGAAGCCGGCGTAACCTCCAGATCTTGCGTCTCGTATTATTTGACTCGCACGGACTATAGATTTCTACGACACCGCCGATGCGGTTTCGCTGGGCATCGGCGGCCGTCCGGCCCGAGGTGATCGTCTGTGCTGGGCCATGTTCTTAAGATCGTCTTAACCGCAATGCGCGAGAATGATCAAACGCGCTATTTTGACACAGGTCGCGGACGATTTCTTCGAAAACGATTTTGGCGAAAGGGTATTGTTTTCAAAACTGGATGTTTTGAATCGCGTGCGACAGGGGTGCCATTAATTTCATCGCGCCTGATCATCCATGAAGCATTTGATGGCCAATGCATGGGCGTGTTGCGCGAATATATCGCTCTACATATTAGCTCTCCAACAGTCTTGATCTGGAACTGAGGCCTATATTTACGGACGAATACAATAACCGAAACCACGTAGAGCTGGTTCCGGCGAAGGCCGGATTAAATTTTGCGGTGGCTGGCCTGCGGCCGGTGCGGCTGGCGGTGGAATAGGAGACGTTGGCGTTCCGCCTCCCCTCGCGGGTGATCACCTGAACCGCGTCGGGTTTCCCGGAGACCGCTCGGCTTGGATCAGGCGGCCAACGCTTGGACCTTGCCCTGAGCGGGTGGCCCGTCGCCGACGGGGTCGAGCGACCGGCCGTGGCTGTCGCCGTCGACCCAGTCCAGCGGGACGCGCGCCGCGGCACGCGCCGGTGGGTCACCGCTGCCGTGCGCAGGCCGATCACCGTCTCGGCGCGAGTCCTGCCGCGGGTCTGCGCGATGGCAGACCCGTTGAGCCGCAGACCGACGCCGGCTCAGCTCACCGCATCGAGCGTCTGCTGCTGGGTGCGAAACGCGAGCTGCTTCAGGGCGACCGCGCACGCATTGGTCACGTGGAGCCGGGCCAGGGCCTCCGCTTTCGCGGCGTCGCGGGCCTGAAACGCTTCGACAAGGGCATCGATCTCGGCGAGGCTGTGTGGCAGCCGCTCGGCATGCATCAGCGATGTCGCGCGCAGCAGGTTGATCCGTGAGTAGAAGCCGCGAAGGATCTCGCAGACCAGGGCGTTCCCGCAATTGCTGAGCATGACATCGTACAGGACGCCCTTGGCGCGCAGGACGCGATCGGTATCGCCGCTGCCGGCAGCCTCGCGCAGAAGCCGAGCCGCCTGCCCGAACGCGAGGATCGCCGCGTCCGAAGCCTGGACGGCGAATTCGTGCGCGGCGTAGCCCTCGAGGACGGCGCGCAGCGCGTAGAGCTGGCGCGCTTCCTCCACCGAGATCGAGGCCACGACCGGGCCGCGATGCGGGACCGTGTGGACGAGCTTCTCGGCTTCCAGCCTGCGCAGAGCCTCGCGGACGGAGGCGCGGCTGACGCCGAGCCCCTCGCACAATTCGCGCTCGATCAGCCGCTCGCCGGGCGCGTAGACGCCCGAGGTGATCGCCTCGCGCACCGCATCCTCGACCTTTCGACGGAGCGTATCCGGCTGGATGGCCCTGATCTTGTTCATCGCCTGGCGTTCACGGATCGATATCGAGCCGAACGGGTGGCATGGCGCGCCGTCGGGTGGCAAGGCAGGCCGCGAGATGTGCGAGGCCGGCCTGTTGTCGCGCCCGTCGTCCGGTCATCCGGTCGGCAGTCAGGCCCGGCGCCGCGCGGCCAACTCGTCGCGCAGGATTGGAGCGGCCAGCTCCGCGCTGTGCATGCCGATCAGGCTGACGATCTCGAGGACCTCCATGAGTTCTTCCTGGGTCGCGCCGTAGCCGAGGGCGTTCTTCATGTGCATCTTCAGGCCCGGCACGTAGAGGTGCGTCGCCGCCGCGTCGAAGGCGCAGTAGACGAATTCCTTCATCTTCGGCGTCAGGACGCCGTGGCGCCAGGGCCAGGCCGAGAAATCGAGATACCCCTCGAACAGGTCGGGATCGAGTTCGAGGAGACCGTCCCAGAACGCGTGCCAGTAGCCCCGGTCGCGGGTGAAGTCGGACTTCAGCTGCTCCTGCCGCGGCGACAGCGGCTCGGGGCCGCTCCGCTGCCCGGCCTCCTCCAGCACTTCCAGCAGCAGCGGCACGCCGATGTTGCAGGCGTGGATGCCGAGCGTTGCCGTCAGGGCGAGCACCTCCGTGATTTCGTCGGCCGTCGCGCCCGCGTCGAGGGCGTTGCGGATCTGACGGCGGGTGCCGGGCGCGTAGAGATGGGTCGCGGCCGTCGCGGCCGACAGCGCGATCAGGGCGCGGTCCTTGGCGCCGAGATGGTTCTTGCGCACCGGGACCGTCGCCAGCCGCGCCCAGGCGTCGAGGAAGCCCGGGGCCAGCTCGGCCAGGGCCGCCTGTTCCGCGTCCCAGTAGCCGAGCTCTCCCAGCACGGTGTGCCGGAGGCTCTCCGGGTTCGGGGCGGCCCCGGTCATGCCGTGGCTCCGGCGTAGTCGGCCTCGACCACCTCGTCCTGCCAGTCGGTCTTGCCGAGCGAGATCGCCGTGTGGAGGAGGTAGCTGTCGGCGGCCGCGCCGTGCCAGTGCCGCTCGTCCGCGGGGATCCAGACGGTGTCGCCCGCCCGGATCGGCTGCGCCTGCTGGCCCGCGACGCAGATCCAGCCCTTGCCGGCGGTCACCTGCAGGATCTGGCCCTGCGCGTGCGCGTGCCAGAAGGTCCGCGCGCCGGGCGTGAAGAAGACGTTGTTGATCATCACGCCGCCCGTCGACGGCATCACCGGGTCGGCCCAGACCTGTCCGGTGAAGGTCGGCCCGCGGCTCTCGGATTTCGCACTGTTCTCGCGACCGTGGAAGATCTGCATAGTATCCTCTCAGTTCTCGTGTCAGTTCCCGTGGAGCCGGACGCCGCCGGAGACGTCGCCGATGGCGTCGACGACGCGGTTGGAGATGACGTCGCCGTAGCCGAGCGCCGTGGCGAGGCCGAAGCTCGCCATCGGGCCCGCCGCGTTGAGGGAGGCGACGCCGAGCTCGTGCAGGAGATCGGTGTAGAGGACGACGTCCTTGGTCATCAGCTTGCCGGTCAGGCCGCCTTCCAGGTAGTCGCCGTCCACGATCTTCGGAAACCGGTTCAGCGTCGCGAAGTTGACGCCGCTGGAGGCGTTCAGAACCTCCAAGAGCCTGTGCAGGTCGAGCCCGGCCTTCCGGCCCGCGACCATGACCTCCGCGGTGGCCGCGAGGCTGACGGCGTTCAGGAAGTTGTTGAGCAGCTTGGTCGTGTGGCCGGCGCCGGAAGCACCCATCACGACGACCTTTTGGGCGATCGGCGCGAAGACCCAGTTCAGCCCGTCGATCACCGCCGGATCACCGCCGACCATCAGGGTCAGCGTGCCCTTCTCGGCCGCGGCGGCGCCGCCGGAGATGCCCGCATCCACGTAGGCGACGCCGCGCTCGGCCAGCGCCGCGGCGATGCGGCGCGTCGAGCTGGCGGAGGCCGTGCTGAGGTCGACAACGATCTGCCCGTCCCGGCAGCCCCCGAGGACGCCGCCCTCGCCGAGCACGACGCGCTCGACCACCTTGCTGTCGGGCAGGGACATCAGGATCACGTTCGCTTCCCCGACGACCGCGACGATCGAGGCCGCGGCCGTCGCGCCCCAGCGCGAAGCGGCCTCCCGGTCGGTGTCGAAGCCGACGACATCGATCCCCGCCCCGGTCAGGCGGCGCGTCATGCGGCCGCCCATGTTGCCGAGCCCGATGAAGCCGATCCGATTCCCGTTCATGCTGCGTCCTCCGCGCGGCGGCCGGCTCAGTGCCCGGTGCCGAAATCGACGTCCTTGGTCTCCGGCCCGATGAGCGCGCCCACGGTGCCGATCAGGCCGCCGACGATCAGCAGGGCCACGGGCGTCAGCGCGAGCGGCATCAGCGCGCTCAGCCAGTCCATGTAGAAGGCGTAGAAGGACGGGATCACCACCGAGAGGCTGAAGCCGATGCCGAAGCCGGTGGCGCGGACATCGGTGGCGAAGCGCTCGTTGATGTAGGTGACGATGACGCCCCAGGGCGAGGTCACGATGACCGCCAGGAGGCTGACCAGCAGCACGCGGGTGCCGAACGTCATGTCGGGCGTGACGGTCAGCGTGTAGAGGATGTACGCGCCGACGGTCGCGATCAGCGGGCCGACGATCACGAAGAAGCGCCGGCGGCCGATGGCCTGCCCCAGCAGGCCGGAGGCGATGTAGCTGAAGAACAGGATCGTGTAGCAGATCATCAGCGTCGCGGTCAGCGCGAAGCCGTTGAGGTGCAAGGTCTTCACCAGCAGACCGGTCGGCATGTAGATCGTGATGATGTTCTGCGTCATCCAGAAGCCGGTCATCAGCAGCAGGACCTGCAGGAGGTCGCGCCCGCCCTTCCCGGAGAGCAGGCCCGCCATGGGCGACGTCTCGGCCTGTTCGGCCCCGGCGGCGGCCTCCTTCTTCCAGACCTCGGATTCCGAGACTTTGTGGACGTAGTAGAGGGCGAGCAGGCCGGCCAGCGCCGCGCCGACGATGAAGGGGATGCGCCAGCCCCAGACCGTGTAGGGCGACCCGGGTCCGTCGAGGGGGAACAGGTAGAACATCAGCATGGTGATGAGGTTGATGCTGACATAGGCGGCCGGGAAGCCCGCGATGATCAGGCCGCCGACGAAGCCGCGCTTGTCCTTCACGGAATACTCGATGGCGAGCGGCATCGCTCCCGTGTAGCCGCCCCCGAGGAAGATCCCGTCGAGGAAGCGCAGCAGCACCAGCAGGATGTACGAGGCGAGGCCGAGCGTCTCGTAGCCGGGCAGCAGGCCGATCAGCAGCGTGATCACGCCGAAGCCGGCCACCGAGTAGATCGAGGCGGCCCGGCGCCCGACCTTGTCGGCGATCAGACCGAAGATCAGGGCGCCGATCGGGCGGCCGAGCAAGGTGGTGATGAAGACCAGCGATGCCAGCACCGTCTCCACTTGGGGAGACAGGTTCTTCGGCTGGAATATGAACATCACCGGTGCCAGCGCGACCACCGGCAGGTAGATGTCGAACATGTCGATGTATTCGGAGAAGAACGCGCCGCGGATGGCGCTCTTCCGCTTCTCCTCGATCGACTGGTACGCGGCCGGGCGCGCGCCCGCCGCGTCCTTTGCCAAGGCTGCCGACGTGACCGTCATGGCGTCTCCCTCCCTGTGATCGTGCCGCGCATTTTTTGACTGCGTCGGTTCCGGAGGCGCGGGCTCGCGCCCGCGCATCGGTTCGCGGGTCAGCGCCCGCCGGCGTGTTCCTCGTCCCACGCGGCGATCGCCGCGGAGGCGGTCCGGAAGGCAGCCAGGGCCGCCGGGGCGCCGCAATAGACGAGCGCCTGCATCAGCACGGCCTGGATCTCGTCCTTCGTCACGCCGTTGTTGAGGGCGCCTTTGACGTGGACGCCGAGTTCGTGGTGCTGGTTCATCGCGGTCAGCATCGCGATGTTGAGCATGCTGCGGGTCCTGAACGGCAGCGTGTCGTCGCCCCAGACCGCGCCCCAGCAATACTCGGTCACGAGCCGCTGGACCGGGCGATTGAACGCGTCGGCATTGGCCCAGGACTTCTCGACATGGGCGGCGCCGAGGACGGTCTTACGGTTCTCGAAACCCTGGCCGAACAGCTCGCTCTCGTCGGACATCTGGTTCTCCTGGTCGGGGCCGGTGCACGCAGGCGCCGGCCGCAGCGCGCGGGATGGATCAGTCGAGGCCGAAGCCGATCATCGCCTTCGTCTCGAGGTATTCCTGGAGGCCGGCCTCGCCCCATTCCCGGCCGTTGCCGGACTGGCGGTAGCCGCCGAACGGCGCGTGGACGTCCGGGGGCGGGTAGTTGATGTGGACTTGCCCGCCGACCAGCCGCCGCGCCACGGCGCGCGCCCGGTCGCGGTCCCGCCCCTGCACGTAGGCGGCGAGCCCGTAGCGCGAGCCGTTGGCGATCGCGACGGCGTCGTCCTCGCTGTCGTAGGCGAGGATCGACAGGACCGGCCCGAAGATCTCCTCCCGCGCGATGGTCATGTCGGGGGTCACGTCGGCGAACACCGTCGGGCGGACGTAGAAGCCGCGGTCGAGGTGGTCCGGCCGCTCCGGGCCGCCGGCGACGAGCCGCGCGCCCTCCGCGATGCCGGTGCGGATCAGCCCGACGACGCGCTCGTACTGGTTCCGGTTGACCACCGGGCCGAGATCCGTCTCGGGATCGGCGGTCGGGCCGAGCCGGAAGCCCGCCGCCGCCTCGGCCGCGATGGCGGCCGCCTCGTCCATTCGGCCCCGGGGCACAAGCATCCGCGTCGGGATGGAGCAGGACTGGCCGGAATTGGTGCAGCAGGCCGCGACGCCGCGCCGGACCGCCTGATCGAAATCGACGTCCTCGAGGAGGATGTTGGCGGACTTGCCGCCGAGTTCCTGCGCGACGCGCTTGATGGTCGGGGCCGCCGCCCGGGCGATCTCGATCCCGGCGCGGGTCGAGCCGGTGAACGAGACCATGTCGATCCCCGGATGGGCGGCGATCGCGGCGCCGACCCCGGGGCCGTCCCCGTTGACGAGGTTGAACACGCCCGGCGGCACGCCGGCGTCGTGCAGGACCTGCGCGAACAGCATCGCGCTGACGGCCGAGTACTCGCTGGGCTTCAGTACCATCGTGCAGCCGGCCGCGAGCGCCGGGGCGATCTTCACGACGATCTGGTTGATCGGCCAGTTCCAGGGGGTGATCAGCCCGCAGACACCGATCGGCTCGCGCCGGATCCGGGTGGTGCCGCGATCCTCCTCGAAGGCGAAGCGCTCCATCACCGCGATGAGCGCGTCGAGATGCGCCGGCCCCCGCGCCGCCTGACCCTTGCGGGCGAAACCGATGGGCGAGCCCATCTCCTGCCGGATCGTCTCCGCGAAGGTCTCGAACCGCTCCTCGAAGAGCGCGAGGATCCGGCGCAGCAGCGCGACGCGCGCGGCGGGCGCCGTCTCCGAGAAGGCCGGGAAGGCGGCGCGGGCCGCGCGGACGGCCCGGTCGACGTCCTCGGCATTGCCGAGGGCCAGGGTGCCGAACGCCGTCTCGGTGGCGGGATCGATCAGCGGGAACGGCCGGGCCGCGACCGGCTCGACCCAGGCGCCGTCGATGTAGAATCGACTCAGATCCGGGAGCGCCATCGGATCAGGCTCCCTCGGCCAGCAGGCGGTACATCTCGGTGTGATCGGCCGCGGGCCCGACCCCGCCGGCGATCGCGTGCCAGGTCTCGATGCAGTGCCGGCCGAACCCGAGCGGGTAGTCGACCGATTGGGCCAGAGCCCCGGCGATGCCGAGATCCTTGTCCATCAGCTTCAGCGAGAAGCCCGAGGCGAAGCTGCCGCTGAGCATGAACTGCTTGACCTTGTTCTCGGAGGTGTTGCTGCGCCCGGACGAGGCGTTGAGCACGTCCGTCGCGGCCTCCGGCGCGATCCCGAAGCGCTGCGCCACGTGCAGGGCCTCGACGGTGGCGAGCAGGCCCGCGGCGGAGACGAAGTTGTTCAGCGCCTTGGCGGCGTGGCCTGCTCCGGCCGGGCCGATATGCAGCACCGACGTGCCCATCGCCTCCAGAATTGGCCGCCAGCGGGCGAGGAGATCCGCCTCGCCGCCGACGAGGATCGCGAGCGTGCCGTCCACCGCCCGCCGCACGCCGCCCGAGACCGGCGCGTCGAGATAGCCGAGCCCCTTCCCGGCGAGGGTGTCGCCCAGCGCGCGGGACCGCACCGGCTCCGAGGAGCTCATGTCGACCACGGTGGCGCCGGCCGGGAGCGCGTCGGCCCACCCCTCGTCGAGCAGCACCGCCTCGACGATGGCCGAGTTCGGCAGCATCGTGATCAGCAGGTCAAGCCCGGCCGCGTTCTCCCGCGTGAGAGCCGTCGCGCCGAGGTCCCGGCCGAGCGCCTCGGTCCGTGCCGTGTCGGCGTCGAGCAGGCGGAGCGCGTGCCCCGCCTTGGCGAGGCACCGGCTCATGGGGTCGCCCATCATGCCGAGACCGATGAAGCCGATGGTTCTCTGTTCCATGCCGTGACTGTCCTTCTGGGCGACCACCGGACGGGTCCGGCGTCGCATGTCCCCGTCAGCGCAGGGCGGAGAAGTCCGTGGGGGTGAGAAAGGTGTTCTCGATCCGGGCGACGATCGGCCGGTCCTTCTCGGTCTCGGCTCGGGCGGCGATCCAGTCCGGATCGGCCTGGAAGGCGTTCCAGCGCGCCTCGCGCTGGGCCATGTCGTCCCACTTGAGCAGGTAGGTGAGCGCGTGGTTGTCGGGACCGACGAGCGTGGTCCAGAAGCCGATCTGCTCGATGCCGTATTTCTGGAAGAAGCCGAGCGTCGTGGAGCGGAACCGCTCCAGCAGGGCCGGCAGGCGGGTCGGGGCGCAGTAGTAGACGCGCATCTCGACGATCATGGAATCCTCCGGTCAATAGGTCGGTGAAGCGGTCGGGGGCAGGTCGACGCGCGCGATCCAGCCGGCGACGTCGTCGCCCGCCGGCGGGTAGATCGCGAGAACCTGCGGATCGTGGCCTGGGACGATGTGATCCTCGGTCTCGGCCAGGCGCCGGACCGTCCGGTAACCCTCGAACATGTCGCCGACGTTGTAGACGATCGGATAGGCGAGCCGTCGGCCGATATTGGCGTAGAAATGCGCGGCGTCGGAGGCCAGCACGACCCAGCCGCGCGCGGTCCGGACCCGGACGATCTGCAGGCCGTCAGAGTGGCCGCCGACCCGGTGAAGCGTGATCCCCGGATAGAGCGTGTCGGTCGTCTCGCGGAAGCGGACGCGGTCCTCGAACAGCCGGTCCACCATCGCCTTCACGTCCTCGGCGGCGAAGGGGTGGCGCACCTCCGGGTGGCACATGCACCGGCCGGTGCAGAAGGCCATCTCGCGTTCCTGAACGTGGAAATGGGCGTTCGGGAACAGGTCGTGGTTGCCGGCGTGGTCGTAGTGCAGGTGGGTCAGGACGACGTCCTCGACCTGCAGCGGGTCGATTCCGATCCGGGCCAGCCCCTCCTCGACCGGCCGCACGATGTCGCGGCCCCGCTTGGTCGCCATCGACCGGTCGAAGCCCGTGTCGACGACGATCGTCCTGCCGCCGCCGACCACGACCCAGACGAAGTAGTCGATCGGCATCGGGCCGTCGTGGATGTCCCCGCCGATGAAGTTCTCGCGGGCCATACGGTGATGATGTGCGTACTTGATCGCGTAGATCTCGTAGATCTCTGCGTCCATGCGGGCGTTTCCTTCAGGCGGCCGGTTGATCCGGCTCTTCCTCGCGGATGCATCTCATCCGCGAGCCGAATGGAGCATATCGTCCGACAATCTGTCAATCAGGCAAAAGTGGTTCCACCCCGCCGATCAGGCCGGCCCGCTCGGGCGGCGCATCGCGAAGCCGAACACCCAGAGGCGACAGGCCGAGATTGATCGCCGCCACGGCCAGCATCACCTCCAGCAGCGGCAGGAGGCCGAACGCTTCGGCGATGTAGCCGCAGGCCAGGGGTGTGATAGCCTGGCCGAGGAGCGGGAGGCGGGCGAGCCGGCCCATCGCGGCCGCGTAGTGGCGCTGTCCGTAGAGCGCCAGCGGCAGCGTGCCTCGCACGACGGTGCGCATGCCGTTGCCGGCGCCGTAGAGCAGCATCGCGAGCCACGCCAGGGACGGGATCGTCGCCAGCAGCAGGAGCCCCAGCCCGACGCTGGCGCTCGACAGGAGCAGGGACCAGGCCGGGTGGGCGCGGCGGCCGAGGGCGAGTTCGACGATGCGCACGCCGACCTGGGCGGGACCGATCAGGCCGGTCAGGGCCACCGCGGCGGTCGCGCCGACGCCCAGCGTCTGCAGCAGGTTGAGCAGTTGCACTGAAGTGGCGGTCATGATCATCGCCGCCATCGTGAAGGTCACGGCGAGCAGGCGCTCTGCCGGCAGGCGCGCCGCTTCGGTCGGGCCGGCCGGCGCATCGGGGCGGGGCGCCGCGGCAGGCTCGACCGGAGCCCTGCGAGCCGGCAGAGCCCAGGCGAAGAGCGGGACCACGAGGACGACGGACAGGATCGCGTAGGTGAGGCAGGCCCCGCGCCAGCCGACATGGTCGACCAGGAACCGCGTGGCCGGCCAGCAGAGCGAGACCGCGAAGCCCGACGAGATCGCGATCTGGGTCATCGCCCCGCGCGCGGCGGTGCCGTAGGCTTGGCCGATTGCCGCGAAGAGCGGGTCATAGAGCGCGGCCGACATGCCGAGACCGGCGACCACCCAGGCGAGCAGGAAGACCGGCAGGGATTGCGCGACCGCCATCAGGACTAGGCCGGCCGCGATGATCGTGGCGCCGGCGACCAGGACCGGCCGCCCGCCGTGACGCCGGATCATGCGGCCGACGAACGGCGCCGGCAGGCCCGACACGAAGATCGCGAGCGAGAGCGCGCCTACCACCATCGCCTGCGGCCAGCCGGTTTCGGCGACGATCGGGTCCGAGACGACGGCGGTGAGGAAGAACGTGCCGCCCCACAGGATGATCTGCGTCACGCCGAGGGCGACGTTGCCGGCGATGGTCGGGCGCGGCGTATCGGGCGGCTCGGAGCCGCGCGCGGATGGGGCGCCGGGCACGATGATGTTGTCTCCGCTTGCTCTCGTTCGAGGCTGCAGGGCCTCGAGCTTCACTAGCGCGCTACCGAGCCCCGCAGCCCCGCAATCCTCGATCTGCAGCCGTGCGCGGGGTTCGGAGGTGACGGCGGGCTCGACGGCGATCGGCCTCAGGGCCGCGACGGATCCTCCGGCAGGAACCGCGCCACCGCGTCGTGGATCGTCGCGGCGATCTCGGCTTCCCGACGCTCGAACGCGTCGAGCAGGCCGGACACGGCGACCGCCAGCGGGCGGCCCTTGCTGTCGATGCGCCGGGGCAGCGGGATCGCGATCGAGCCGGCGCCCGGCGTGACGAGCCCGCGGGAGAAGAAGTGCCCGTCCCGCTGCAGCCGCGCCAGGTTGGCCAGGACGGCCGCGAGCGCGATCGGCGGCTGATCGGCCGGCGCCTCGGCGTTGGTGCGGCGGACCAGCGGGCCGATCTCCGCCTCGGGGCTGTCGGCGAGCAGCGCGGTGCCGGTCGCCGACCAGACGACGAGGCGACGCGTCCCCGGCGGGACGTGGAAGCGCATGGCGGTACGCGCCTGCAGGACGTGAACGTATTGGGAGAAGATCGCGTTGCGCGCGGCGAGGATCACCGTGCCGCCCGTGCACTCCGACAGGTGCTCGAGCATCCGTACGAGGCTGCCGTCGCGCACCGGCCCCTTGTCGAGCCACGCGCCCAGGAGCGCCACACGGGGCGAGGGCAGGAAGCTGCGGCGCGCCGGGTCGTAGTCGAGGTAGCCGAGGCGGACGAGGCTCTTCAGGAGCACCGAGGTCGAGGATTGCGGGACGCCCAGCCGCGCGGCGATCTCGGAGACGCGGGCCTCCCGCTGGATCTCGTCGAACAGCTCCAGGATCTGAAGCACCCGTCCGGCGGACTTCACAAGCGTCAGATCCGAGCCGGCGGGATCGGCCCCCACCGTCAGGTCCGTAGACGTGGCGCCCCGCTCACCGATGCGCTCAACCATGGCGCGACCCACGAAACGGCGGCCCGGGAAGCCGCACGGCTCGAGACGGCCCCGGTCGCCCGCGCGCGGATCCGTGGTGATCGCGGCGCATCGCCTGCCCGTCTCCCCTGCTGCGGCGCGGCTCGCGCGCCGTTCGCCGGCAGTATAGCTCCTGCACGATCGGCGCGCTCCATCACACATGTGATATTCTTCAGCAGATAGGCGATGGCGGTTGAAGCCGGGCGCGCGCTCTGTCCTACTCGTCCGCGGTGCCGGCTTCGGCTGACCGACCGGCACCGGGGAGACCGCGCGGCAAGCGCGGCCCTATCCGGGAGGAATGTCGATGCCGATGTCGATCCGCCACGCGGCCGTCGCCGCGCGTCTCCTCGCCGCCGCGCTGATGCTTCCGGTCGTTGGCGGGGCGGCGCGCGCCGAGACGACATCCGTCCGCATCGGCCTGCAATACGGCCTCGTCTACCTGCCCGTGATGATCGCGCAGAGCGAAGGCCTGTTCGACAAGCGTGCCAAGGCGGCGGGGCTCGACGGGTTGTCGGTCACGCTGACCCGCTTCAGCGGCTCGACGGCGATGAACGACGCGCTGCTCTCCGACAGCGTCGAGCTCGGCACCCTCGGCTCCGCCGGCGCCCTGATCGCCTGGGACAAGACCCGCGGGCGCCAGCAGATCAAGAGCCTCACCGCCCTGAGCTCGGTCGTCTACACGCTGTTCACCGGCAAGCCCGGCGTCACCGCGCTCAAGGACTTCGCCTTCGGCGACAAGATTGCGGTCCCGGCCTTCAACTCGCCCCAGGCGATCCTGCTGCGGGTCGCGGCGGCCCAGCAGCTCGGCGACGCCGCCAAGGCCGACGCGCTGATGGTGAGCCTGCCCCATCCGGACGCCACCGCGGCGATGCGCGCCGGACAGGGTATTGCCGGCTACTTCGCGACGCCGCCCTTCACCCAGGTCCTGCAGGCGGATCCCAAGATCCGGACGGTCATGACCTCGACCGGCCTGATCGGCAGCGGCGACATCACCGCCGCGACGCTGAACGCCAAGCAGGGCTTCGTCGACGCGAACCCCAAGGTCGCGCAGGCGATCCGCGCCGGAATGGAGGACGCGGTGGCGCTGATCCGCAGCGACCCCAAGCGCGCGGCTTCGATCTATCTGGCCTCCGAGCAGGTGCAGATCGATCGCGCGCAGGTGGAGGCGATCCTGACCGACGGCTCCATCGTCTACGACGTGGCCCCGAAGGGCATGGTCGCCCTCGCCAAGGCGATGGCGACGCAGGGCTTCCTGCGGAAGGTGCCGGGCGACTGGCAGGAGATCTTCTTCCCGGGTCTCGAGGGCCGCGACGGGAGCTGAGCGGCGCGACCCGACGCCGCCCGCACGTTCCGCCCTTCAGGAGCCCCGATGCACAGTTTCCGTTTCAGCGCCGAGCCGCTCCCGCCAGAGGCCGAGGCCGCGCGCGCGTCCGTCCGCGCCTTCCTCGACGCGGAGCGGGCGGCCGGGCATTTCGTGCCGCACCGGACCTCGTGGACGACCTTCGACGCCGCCTTCAGCCGGCGCGCCGGCGCGGCGGGCTTCATCGGCCTGACCCTGCCGGAAGCCTATGGCGGCCATGCCCGCTCCGGCCTAGTCCGCTTCGTCGTCACCGAGGAGATGCTGGCGGCCGGCGCGCCCTGCGGCGCGCACTGGATCGCCGACCGCCAGTCGGGCCCGCAGATCCTGCGGCACGGCACCGAGGCGGCCAAGCGGGCGATCCTGCCACGGATCTGCCGGGGCGAGTGCGCCTTCGGCATCGGCATGAGTGAGCCGAATTCCGGCTCGGACCTTGCCGCCGTGCGGACCCGCGCGGTGCGCGACGGCGAAAGCTGGGTGATCAACGGCTCCAAGATCTGGACGACGAACGCCCATCAGGTCGACTACCTGCTGGCCCTGGTCCGGACCGGCGAGCCCGGGCCGGACCGGCACGGCGGGTTGACCCAGTTCATCGTCGACATGGCGGCCCCCGGGGTGACGGTGCGGCCGATCCTCGACCTGTCGGGCCATCACGAGTTCAACGAGGTGTTCTTCACCGATTACCGCGTCGCCGACGCGATGCGGGTCGGCGCCGAGGGCGCGGGCTGGGGCCTCGTCACGGAGGAGCTCGCCTTCGAGCGCTCGGGACCCGACCGCTTCCTGTCGGATTACCGGCTGCTCGTCGAACTCGTCGACCGGATCGGGCCGGAGCCGGACCGGTTCCAGGCGGTCGAGACCGGACGGATGGTGGCGCAGCTCACCGCCCTGCTGGGCATGTCGGCCTCGGTGGCCCGCCTCCTCGACCAGGGCGTCGTGCCGGGCGTCGAGGCCGCCCTCGTCAAGGATGTCGGCAACGGTTTCGAACGCGCGGTGCCGGAGATCGCCCGGCGGCTGGTGCCGGTCGAGCCGAGCCTCACCGCGCAGGGCGACGCCTTCCGCGAGGCGCTTGGCGGCGTGACCCTGCGGGCGCCGTCCTTCACGCTGCGCGGCGGGACCCGCGAGGTCCTGCGCGGCGTCATCGCCCGGGGGCTGGGGCTGCGATGAGCCGGACCGAGCACGCGGAGGCCGGCGACGAGGTCGCCGGGATCGTCCTCGATCAGGTCGAGCGGCTGCTCGCCCAGCACCTCACGCCGGCGCTGCTGGCGGCCTGCGACGGGGCAGCGGACGCGGCCGCCTGGCCGGTGGATCTCTGGGCGGCGCTCGCCGAGAACGGCCTGCCGCTGGCGCTGGTGCCCGAGGCGGAGGGCGGGATCGGCCTCGCCGCCACGATCGCCGCCCGGCTGATCCGGCGCTGTGGCCGGGCCGCCCTGCCCCTGCCGCTGCCGGAAACCGTCGCGGGCGCGGCGCTCTGGGCTGCCGCGGGGGCGCGGTGAGTGATGACGCCCTGTCGCTGGTTCCTGGGGGCTGCCCGGTGCGGATCGCGCCCCACGCGGACGGGTTCGTCCTCGACGGCCGGGTCGCGCAGGTGCCCTGGGGCGGTTCGGTCGCGGCCCTGCTCCTCGACGCCGTGGACGCGGAGGGCGTCCCGTACCTCGTGCGGATCACCGCGCCCGGGACGCTCCGCGACACGCATCATAACCTCGCCGGCGAGCCGCGCGACACCCTCGACCTGACGGGCTGCACCGTCTCGGCCGCCGACGTCCGGGCCGCGCCGGGCTGGGCCACCGGAGCGGGTGTGCCGTCCGTCGAATCCGTTGGCGCCTGGGTCCGGGCGCAGCAGATGGTGGGCGCCCTGGAGACCTGCCTCGGCTCCGCCCTCGATCACGCGCAGGAGCGGCAGCAATTCGGACGGCCGCTCGCCAAGTTCCAGGCGATCCAGCACATGCTGGCCGAGGCCGCGGGGCACGTCGCCGCGGCGAGTGCGGCCGCCGACCTTGCGGCCGCCTGCTGGGGCGATCCGCGCTTCGTCCTCGCCACCGCCATCGCGAAGGCGCGCTGCGGCGAGGCGGCGGGCCACGTCGCGGCGATCGGCCACCAGATCCACGGGGCGATGGGCTTCACCCAGGAGCACCCGTTCCACCGCGCGACGCGGCGGCTGTGGTCCTGGCGCGACGAGTTCGGATCCGACGCCCTCTGGCAGGAGCGGATCGGGCGCGCGGTCTGCGCGGGCGGCGGCGCGGCCCTCTGGCCGATGCTGGTCCGCCTGCGCGGCGGCGCCGGCTGAGGGGGAGACAGGCGTGCCGGATCACTCCGCCAAAACTCACTCCACCGAGACGAACACGGCCGGGCCGCTCGCGGGCGTGCGGGTCGTCGACCTGACCAGCGTGATCATGGGTCCCTCGGCGACGCACATCCTGGCCGATCTCGGCGCCGACGTGATCAAGATCGAGACCCCGGAGGGCGATTCCTTCCGGCATTACCGGCCCGCCCGGGGCGCCGGGATGGGCGGCAACTTCCTGCACCTCAACCGCAACAAGCGCAGCGTCCGCCTCGACCTGAAACGCCCCTCGGCGCGCGGGGCGCTGGACCGGCTGATCGCCACCGCGGACGTGTTCGTCCACTCGATGCGGCCGGATGCGATCCTGCGCCTGGGCTACGGCTACGAGCGGGTGCGCGCGCTCAAGGCCGACATCGTCTTCTGCGGCGCCTACGGGTTCGGCGCGGACGGCCCCTACGCCCACAAGGCGGCCTACGACGACCTGATCCAGGCGGGCTCGGGCCTCGCGGCCCTGCAGAAAGCCGTCACCGGCCAGCCCGGCTACCTGCCCACGGTGCTGTGCGACAAGATCGCCGGCCAGGCCATCGCCTGCGCGATCCTCGCCGCCCTCTACGAGCGCCAGGCCGGCGGTGGCGGGCAGGCGGTCGAGGTCCCGATGTTCGAGACCATGGTGGAGTTCAACTTCGTCGAACACATGGTCGGCTACGCCTTCGAGCCGCCGCTCGGGCCGCCGGGCTTCAACCGGGTCCTGAGCCCGCGGCGCAAGCCCTACCAGACCCGGGACGGCCACGCCTGTATCCTGCCCTATTCCGACCGGAACTGGCGCGACTTCTTCATCCACACCGGCCGGCTCGAATTCGTGGACGATCCCCGCTTCGCGCCGCTCGCCGTGCGGGTGGAGAACATCGAGATCCTCTACGCACTGGTCGAGGAGGAGGCGCCACGCAGGACCACCGCCGAGTGGGTGGCGTTCTGCGACTCGGTGAGCATCCCGTGCATGCCGGTGCTCGGCCTGGAGGACCTGCCCGAGGACGCGCACCTGAAGGCGGTGGGCTTCTTCGGTAGCGCCGAGCACCCGAGCGAGGGCCGCTACCGCACCATGCGCCGGCCGGTCTCGTTCAGCGGCAGCCGCTTCGCGATCCGCCGCCACGCGCCCCGGCACGGCGAGCACACCGCCGAGGTCCTGGCCGAGGCCGGGCTCGACCCGGCGGAGATCGCCGCCCTGACCCTTGAGGAGACCGTCCAATGAGCAGCGCGGGCGAGACAGGC
Organism: Methylobacterium phyllosphaerae; assembly: GCA_050632685.1. GTDB lineage: Bacteria > Pseudomonadota > Alphaproteobacteria > Rhizobiales > Beijerinckiaceae > Methylobacterium > Methylobacterium phyllosphaerae_A. Next base: position 415,598 of record JBOEFT010000001.1, on the reverse strand, counting down.
GGAGCGGGCGAGGACCTGCTGTTCTCCGTCGCGGAGGGGGTGGCGACGATCACGCTGAACCGGCCCGAGCGGAAGAACGCCTTCACCTTCCCGATGATCGAGGCCTGGACGGCGGCCCTGCAGCGCTGCCGCACCGACGCGGCGATCCGCGTCGTGGTCGTGACCGGCGCGGGCTCGGCCTTCTGCAGCGGCGGCGACATCGTCGAGATGGGCGAGCGCCTCGACCAGCCGCCGGCCCGGCGCAAGGAGGAGCTCCACGGGCGGATCCAGCGCATCCCGCTGACGCTGGAGGATCTCGACAAGCCGGTGATCGCGGCCCTCAACGGCGTCGCCACCGGCGCGGGCCTCGACCTCGCGCTGATGTGCGACCTGCGCTACGCCGCCAGGAGCGCCCGCTTCGCCGAGACCTACGTGCGGGTCGGCCTCGTCCCCGGTGCGGGCGGCGCCCATTTCCTGCCCCGCCTCGTCGGGACCGCGAAGGCGCTGGAGCTATTCTTCACCGGTGATTTCGTCGACGCCGAGGAGGCCCTGCGGATCGGCCTCGTCAACGGCGTCCACGCCGACGCGGACCTGATGCCGGCCGTTCAGGCGCTCGCGCGGAAGATCGCCAAGGCGCCGCCGCTGACGCTGAGCCTGATCAAGCGGGCGGTCTACCAGGGGATGCGCAACGACCTGCGCACCAACCTCGACCTGATCTCGTCCCATTACGCGGTCGTCACCGCGACGCCCGAGCATCGCGAGGCGGTGCAGGCCTACATCGGCGGGCGCGACAAGGGCTGACGCGACTTGATCCGGTCCGGCGGCGATCCCGATCGACGGCAGAACCATCGGCGCAAACGACATCTTCCCCCGGACATCACACTTTCGTGCTTGTCGCCGCGGCGCTCACCTGCAAGTCTATCCAAAATTCAATCCGCGCAACGACGCGGATGTCAGTCTGGGAGGACGCGATGACGGCTCGGATTCTCGGTGCGCTCGCCTGTGCGCTCGCCTTCGCCGCGCCGGCCGCGGCGCAGACCCCGATCGTCATCAAGTTCAGCCACGTCGTCACCACCGACACGCCCAAGGGCCAGGGGGCCGAGCGGTTCAAGCAGCTCGCCGAGGAGCGCACCAAGGGGGCGGTCAAGGTCGAGATCTACCCGAACAGCACGCTCTACAAGGACAAGGAAGAGGTGGAGATGCTCCAGCTCGGCGCCGTGCAGATGCTGGCGCCGTCCACGAGCAAGTTCGGCCCCCTCGGCGTGAAGGAGTTCGAGGCCTTCGACCTGCCCTACATCTTCCCCAACGAGCAGGTGCTGCGGCGCGTCCAGGACGGGCCGATCGGCCAGAACCTGTTCAAGAAGCTCGAATCCAAGGGCATCAAGGGCCTCGGCTACTGGGACAACGGCTTCAAGATCCTCACCGCCAACAAGCCGATGCACGGTCCGGAGGACGTGAAGGGCCTGAAGTTCCGGATCCAGTCCTCGAAGGTGCTGGAGGCGCAGTTCAAGCAGCTCGGGGCGCTGCCGCAGGTCCTGGCCTTCTCCGAACTCTACCAGGCGCTGCAGACCGGCGTCGTCGACGGCCAGGAGAACCCGCCGTCGAACGTGACGACCCAGAAGATCAACGAGGTGCAGAAGCACGCCTCGCTGACCTATCACGGCTACGTCGGCTACGCGGTCATCGTGAACAAGGGCTTCTGGGACGGCCTCCCGGCCGACCTCCGCACGACGCTCGAAGGGGCGATGAAGGACGCGACCGCCTACGAGCACGAGATCGCCGACAAGCAGAACGAGAAGGCCCTCGCCGACATCCGCGCCACCGGCAAGACCGAGGTCTACACGCCGACCGAGGCCGAGAACGCCGCGTGGCGCAAGGCCCTGGCGCCGGTGCAGCGCGAGATGGCCTCCCGCGTCGGCAAGGATCTGGTCACGGCGCTCAACAAGGAAGCCGAGGCGGCGCCGAACAACTGATCCCGCCGCCGCGCCGCCCGGACCGACCATGTTGCTGAAACTTCTCGATCGGCTCGAAGAGGTGCTGATCGGAACGCTGATGGCGGCCGCGACCGTCATCACCTTCGCCACGGTGGTGCACCGGTTCCTCTCCGGCATCCCGGCGCTGCAGGACTACACCGACCGGATCGACTTCGGCTGGTCGCAGGAACTGTGCATCTACATGTTCATCTGGGTCGCGAAGTTCGGCGCGGCCTACGGCGTGCGCACCGGGATCCATGTCGGCGTCGACGTGCTGGTCAACCGGCTGCCGCCGGGGGCGCGCCGGGGCATGGTCCTGCTCAGCCTCGCGGCGGGCGCCCTGTTCACCGGTATCGTCGGCACGCTCGGCACGAACTTCGTCTGGCGCATCGGGCACACCGATCAGACGACGCCCGACATGGAGATCCCGGTCTGGATCGTCTACCTCGCGATCCCGCTCGGCTCCTACCTGATGTGCTTCCGCTTCCTGCAGGTCGCGTGGGGCTTCTGGACGACCGGGCACCTGCCCGCCCGTGACCACGCCCATGTCGACGGCGTCCAGACCGTCGAGGGCGTCGACCCGGTCCAGCTCGGCCGCGAGGAGGCCCCGCATGAGCGGCCTGATCATCTTCGGGCTGCTCATCGCCCTCATGCTCACCGGGATGCCGATCTCGATCGCCCTCGGCCTGACGGTGCTGACCTTCCTGTTCACCCTGACGCAGGTGCCGATCGAGAGCGTCGCGCTCAAGCTGTTCACCGGGATCGAGAACTTCTCGATCATGGCGATCCCGTTCTTCATCCTCGCCGGCAACTTCCTGGCCCATGGCGGCGTGGCGCGGCGGATGATCGCCTTCACGACCTCCCTGGTCGGGCACTGGCCGGGCGGCCTCGGCCTCGCCGGCGTCGTCGCCTGCGCGCTGTTCGCCGCCGTGTCGGGATCGAGCGTGGCCACCGTCGTGGCCATCGGCTCGATCATCCTGCCCGCCATGGTGGCCGAGGGCTACCCGCGGCGCTTCGGCGCCGGGGTGATCACCACCTCGGGGGCGCTCGGCATCCTCGTGCCGCCCTCGATCATCCTCGTGCTCTACGGGGTGTCGACGAATTCCTCGATCGGCAACCTGTTCCTGGCCGGCGTGATGCCCGGCATCGTCCTGTCGGCGATGCTGGCGAGCGTCACCTTCGTCATCGCCAAGCGCCGCGGCTATCCGCGCATGCCGAAGGCCTCCTGGGCCGAGCGCCTGCGCGCCTTCCGCGAGAGCGCCTGGGGCCTGTTCCTCGTGGTGATGGTGATCGGCGGCATCTACGCGGGGATCTTCACGCCGACCGAGGCGGCCGCGACCGCCGCGGTCTACGCCTTCGTCATCGCGGTCTTCGTCTACCGCGACCTCAAGCTGTCGGACGTGCCCCGGGTGCTCCTCGCCTCGGCGAACATGAGCGCGATGCTGCTCTATATCATCACGAACGCGGTGCTGTTCTCCTTCCTGATGACGTCGGAGAACATCCCGCAGACGATGGCGGCGTGGCTGATCGCCATGAACTTCAGCCCGCTGGTCTTCCTGCTCGTGGTCAACATCATCCTGCTGATCGCCGGCAACGTGATGGAGCCGTCCTCGATCCTGCTGATCATGGCGCCGATCCTGTTCCCGATCGCGGTCAAGCTCGGGATCGACCCGATCCATTTCGGGATCATCATGGCGGTCAACATGGAGGTCGGCCTGTGCCACCCGCCGGTCGGGCTCAACCTCTACGTCGCCAGCGGCATCGCCCATATGGGCATCTCCGAGCTGACGGTCGCGGTGCTGCCGTGGCTGCTGACGATGCTGGCCTTCCTGGTCCTGGTGACCTATTGGCCCGGCCTGTCGCTGTGGCTTCCCCGGGCGCTCGGGGCGATGTGACGGCCGCGACCGAACCATTGCGCCGTCGGCAACCCGCTCCGTTCGGATACCATCGAGCCGTCACGGTGCCCGCTCGCGCGGGCGTCCGAGTGGCGCGCCTTCAGAACACGGCGTGGTCGCCGCGCTCGGCGGCGGCCTCGCCTCGGATCACGCGCGCGTAGTAGGCGAAGAGCGTTTCGGAGCCCGTCGACGGTGTGGCGTGCGCATCGTACTGCCCCGTCGCCGGATCCAGAACGAGCATGGACTCCGTCGCGTAGTACCGTCCGATGCGCGCGAGCTCAGCCTTGGCTGCCAGGGCCGGGGCCAGCCGTCCCAGCACGGTCAGCGTGGCTATGATGGCGTCCAGAAGGGCCAGGGGCACATGCGTGAACCGCGCTTTGCGCCCCAGCAGGGCGAAGAGCTGCTCGCCCTGCGCCTTCGGGGTCACGGCTTCGCCCGGGCCGCCGATCGGGAGCACGCGATTGCGCCGGTCCGCATGGTCGAGGCAATCGGCGATGTAGTGGCCCAGGTCGTCGTCGCTGATCGGCTTGCAGGATGTCAGCCTGCCATCGCCGAAAATCAGGAAGGACTTCCCGCGTTTCAGACGATCGATTTGCCCCGACAGTGATTTGAAGAACGCCGTCGGCCGCACGATCGTGTAATCGAGGCCCGACTGCACCAGCACGCCCTCGAACGCGAGCTTGGCGTGCTGGAACGCGAGCCTCGGCTTCTGGACGCAGATCGCCGAGAGCAGGATGACGTGTGTCACGCCGGCCGCCTTGCCGGCGTGCAACGCGCTCACGTGCGCTTGATAATCGATCGCCCAGGCGTCGTCGGGCAATCCCGTGCGCGAGGCGAGACACGAGACCAGGACGTCGAACGGCTCGCCGCGGAAACCCGCGTCGGCGAGGGACGATGGATCGGTCACGTCCACCACCCTCGCGGTGGCGCCTGTAGGCAGGCGGGTGCGCGCGGGCGGGGCCGAAGGGTCGTCGAGGTCGGCGCGGTGCCTGACGAAACAGACCACGTCATGGCCGCGTGACACCAGCGCTCGCACGGTCGCACGCCCGATCGTCCCGGTGCCACCGAGGACGGCGACACGTCGCGCACGCGACGCGTTCGATGGGTGTCCGGTCACGCTCATCTCATCCAGACGCATTGAGGTCCGACACTGCCGGTCGCTGTCGACGAGACCGTACCGACCCACCCGACGAGCATGCCGTTTTCGAAGCTGGATTGCCACGGGCGTGGCCTAAGGGTCAGAGCGTCATGCCGGTTTCCGGGCACGGGGCGCCGCCGCCCGCGCCCGAAGCCGCCGCATCGGGACGGTCAGGCGGCGGCCTACCTGCGCGGGCGTCGGGCTCCGCGTGGACCCGAAGGCTGCGGTGTATTGTTCCGGTTCTCATCGAACAGCTTGCGCCACCGGTTCAACCGCTCGGGTTCGAGCCGACCGTCCGCGACGGCGGCCTGCACGGCGCAACCGGGTTCGCGGGTGTGGGTACAGTCACGGTATCGGCACGCGGGCGTGAGTTCGATGATCTCGGCGAACAGGGTTTCGATGCCGTCCGCGGCGCCGCTGACGTGCAGCGTTCGCATCCCCGGCGTGTCGATGACCCAGCCGCCGTCGGCGATGGCATGCAACGAACGCGACGTGGTCGTATGGCGTCCCTTGGCATCGTGCTCCCGAATGCCTCCGGTCTGCTGGGCCTGAGCCTGACCGGGACCGACCAGCGTGTTCACCAGGGTCGATTTGCCGACACCGGAGGAGCCGACCAGCGCCACGGTCTGCCCCATCCCACACCAGGGCGCGAGCGCGTTGGCCGCTGCGGGCAGACGGGGGTTGAGGGTTACGACGTCGAGCCCCCGTTGCAGCTGGGACGCCTGACGCTGGTAGTCTCCCACATCGGTGGTCGTGTCGGCCTTGGTGAGCAGGATCACCGGGGTTGTGCCGCCTTGATTGGCCAGAGCCAGATAGCGCTCCAGTCGCGCCGGATTGAAATCGGCGTTGCAGGACGTGACGATGAACAGCGTGTCGACATTGGCCGCAGCGGCCTGCAGGTCTCGGCTGCCTTCGGTGCGGCGCTCCATGACCGTCCTGCGGTCGAGGCGGCGATGCAGAGTCCAGGTCTGGGGATCGACGAGGACCCAATCCCCCACGGTGAAATCGCTCGTGCTGGCGTGAATCGCGAGCGTCAGTTCGACGGACCCGACCTCCGACAGGGCGGTCAAGCGAGACCGATGAAGCGTCGCGATCCGCATCGGGGCCAGATCGGCCTCGTGGGGTTCACGCTGGCCTGCGAAGAAGTCGGACCAACCCAGGCCTGCGAGCGACATGGGTCGGAGGGAAGCGGGATGATCGATCACCGCCCTGCCCATGCCATGGCGTCATGCGCCTGGCCAGCCTGCCGCTGTCGGGTGCCCATCGATGCCGGCTTCGTGATTGCCGGTTGCGTGCAAGGACCGCCCCGGCACCGTCCCGCGTGGCCGCGGTGGCCGTAGGCGGAAGGTCGCGGCGGTGCCCAGGTCACGCCGAGCCGAGCCGCGGTCGTGCGACGAACGCAGCCGGCCAGACGCGTCAGTGTCCGAACGGAAGCGTGCGACCCCAGTCCGGGAACAGCGCGTCCCGCCGCGCACTCATAGGATTAGCACTTCGGATTAGCACTTCCGCGCGGCGAGTGCTAAAGATGCCTCGATCGGGCAGCGACGACTTTCTCGTCGCGACTCCTCCCGCGACAGCGCCAACCATGTCGGTTGGATCTCGCCAGGGAACGATCAGGATCTCACGATGACATTCCGTCCGCTGCACGACCGCGTGGTGCTCCGTCGCATCGAAGGCGAGGAGAAGACCAAGGGCGGCATCATCATTCCCGATACGGTCAAGGAGAAGCCGCAGGAGGGCGAGGTCATCGCCGTCGGCCCCGGCGCCCGCGACGAGGCCGGCCGCGTCAACGCCCTCGACGTGAAGGCCGGCGACCGCGTCCTGTTCGGCAAGTGGTCCGGCACTGAGGTCAAGATCGACGGTCAGGACCTCCTGATCATGAAGGAATCCGACATCCTGGGCGTCATCGCCTAGCCCGGATCAGGCCGCTCGGAGCCTGACAACGATCTGCCCTTCGAGGCGCCCGCTGTGGCGCGCCTCGGGGCCAAACTACAGATGATGAGTGCACCACCATGTCCGCCAAAGACGTTCGCTTTTCGGTCGATGCCCGCGAGAAGATGCTGCGCGGTGTCGAACTGCTCGCCAGCGCGGTGAAGGTGACGCTCGGCCCGAAGGGCCGCAACGTCGTGATCGAGAAGAGCTTCGGCGCCCCGCGCATCACCAAGGACGGCGTCACCGTCGCCAAGGAGATCGAGCTCGTCGACAAGTTCGAGAACATGGGCGCCCAGATGGTGCGCGAAGTGGCCTCCAAGTCGAGCGACACCGCCGGTGATGGCACCACCACCGCGACCGTTCTCGCCGCCTCCATCGTCCGCGAAGGCGTGAAGTACGTCGCCGCCGGGATGAACCCGATGGACCTGAAGCGCGGCATCGATCTGGCCGTGGCCGCGGTCGTGAAGGATATCGGCGCGCGCTCCCGCAAGGTCGCCTCGTCCGCGGAAATCGCCCAGGTCGGCACGATCTCCGCCAATGGCGACACCGAGATCGGCGAGATGATCGCCCACGCCATGCAGAAGGTGGGCAACGAGGGCGTGATCACGGTCGAGGAGGCCAAGACGGCCGAGACCGAACTCGACGTCGTCGAGGGCATGCAGTTCGACCGCGGCTACCTCTCCCCGTACTTCATCACGAACGCGGAGAAGATGGTCGCCGAGCTTGAGGACCCCTACATCCTCATCCACGAGAAGAAGCTCTCCTCGCTCCAGGCGATGCTGCCGGTGCTCGAGGCCGTGGTCCAGACCGGCAAGCCGCTCCTGATCATCGCCGAGGACATCGAGGGCGAGGCCCTGGCGACCCTGGTGGTGAACAAGCTCCGCGGCGGCCTGAAGGTCGCGGCCGTGAAGGCGCCGGGCTTCGGTGACCGCCGCAAGGCGATGCTCGAGGACATCGCGATCCTGACCAAGGGCCAGATGATCGCCGAGGATCTCGGGATCAAGCTGGAGAACGTGACGCTCCCGATGCTCGGCCGCGCCAAGCGCGTGCGGATCGAGAAGGAGAACACCACGATCATCGACGGCGCCGGCGAGAAGTCCGACATTGAGGGCCGCATCTCGCAGATCAAGGCGCAGATCGAGGAGACCACCTCGGACTACGACCGTGAGAAGCTGCAGGAGCGTCTGGCCAAGCTCGCGGGCGGCGTCGCGGTGATCCGCGTCGGCGGTTCGACCGAGGTCGAGGTCAAGGAGAAGAAGGACCGCGTCGACGACGCCCTGCACGCCACCCGCGCGGCGGTCGAGGAAGGCATCGTCCCGGGCGGCGGCACCGCGCTGCTGCGCGCCATGGCGGCCGTACAGGCACTGTCGAACGACAACCCCGACGTCCAGGCCGGCATCAAGATCGTCCTCAAGGCCCTCGAGGCCCCGCTGCGCCAGATCGCCCAGAACTCAGGCGTCGAGGGCTCGATCGTGGTGGGTAAGATCCTGGCCGACAGCTCGGAGACCTTCGGCTTCAACGCCCAGACCGAAGAGTATGTCGACATGCTCCAGGCCGGCATCGTGGACCCGGCCAAGGTCGTGCGCGCGGCGATTCAGGGTGCTGCTTCGGTCGCCGGCCTGCTGGTGACCACCGAGGCGATGATCGCCGAGGCGCCGCGCAAGGAGGCTCCGGCCATGCCCGCCGGCGGCGGCATGGGTGGCATGGGCGGCATGGATTTCTAACCGGCCGAAACAGGTCCGTAGCGCTCTCCGGCACGCCGCCAGGCGGATCGTCGGGGGCGCTTCGGGGCAGGACGCCGTGTTGGACTGACCCGGTCAGGCGATCGACCCGGGATCTCCGGTTCGCTCGGCGCAGGCGTCGGGTTCATGACGGGAATCCGGTGCTCGGTCGTGGGCGTCCTTCCCGTGACCAGACGCAGTCACGTCGTTCCTTTGCGTGAGCCCGCGGTCTTCGTTGAATCGAGAAAATCGAGCGGCGGACTGCGCGCGACATCATGAGGGGCAACCGAAGCCGCTCGGCGCGCGTCAGGTCCAGGCGGCCGATGCTACCGGGCCGCCAGAGGGCTGAATGAATTGTCGGCACGCTCGACAGGATCGTCGCCGCGTCTCGGGCCTGCCTCGCGAGCCGGGATCTCGCCCCGGGACGAGCGTCTCCAGCGCGAAGCCGCGCTCACCGATCGGGCGTCGGCTCGTCCTCGAGCAGCGCGATCGCGGTCGCGATCGGGCCGTCCGGCGGTCCCACGTGGGCTATGAAGCGTGCCCGCGACCAGAGTTCGACCCGGTCTCCGTCGCTCAGGTAGAGGGCACGTTCCGTCGCGTCCGCGTCGGTGGCGGCCTCGATCGGGATGGTCGATCTGACGCTGCCATCCGGCGCGAACCGGTAGGCCCGGTACGGCGAGAGCGCGCAGGAGGAGGAGCGGCCGTTCGGGAAGCTCACGACGTCTGCCATTCGCGCCTGCCCGCTCCCGTTGCGAAGACCGGCCCCAGCTGCTGGAACGCGAGGCCCTCGATCCGCCGAAGCCGGCATCCTGCGCCTCCCTGAGCGGCAATGATAGCCCCGATGACGGGGCCGCCCGAGCGGACGCCGGCAACGCCGTCAAGGCCCGTGCGATCGCCCGCTAGCGTCATCGGGTCGATCCAACGTATGGAACGGTCGGCCGATACGGCCGGTTCGAAGCTCACGGCACGCCGCGTTGGCGTGCCGGCGACCAGGGTTATTGCTATGGCTACCGGCACTGTGAAGTGGTTCAATGAGACCAAGGGCTACGGCTTCATCCAGCCCGACGACGGCGGCAAGGACGTGTTCGTCCACATCTCGGCTGTCGAGCGGGCGGGGATGCGCAACCTGATCGAGGGGCAGAAGGTCTCCTACGACGTCGAAGCCGACCGGCGCAGTGGCAAGGAGAGCGCCGCCAACCTGAAGGGCGCCTGAGCCTTCCTTCGTCGGGATCGCGGCACGTGCTGTCGTCCCGCATCGGCTGACTCAAGTCCGCCGACCCTCATCGCCGCGAGCCACGTTGCGTATCGGCTCGCGCCGATGGACCGATGACCTGTCCGGCCCCGCGCCATCGCTGTTACCGCGCGGGGATCGCGCCGCCCCGGCTCACCAGGGTGGCATCCTGGTCGGATGCCTGCCACACCGGCAACGACCCCTCCCGAACGAACATGGCGAACGCCTCGATCACCTCCGCTTGGTCGAAGGCTTGCGCCCCGTCGGCGGCGCGACCGACGATGCAGGCTCCATCGGGCGCCTCTGCGATCGGTGGCCGGCTCTCCAGCGAGAACACCACGCCCGACCGATCCGGTCTCAGTGCATCCGGCAGGGCTCCGATCTTGCGCCACAGGCAGTGCCAGCGGGCGCAGGCCTCCGGACGCTCGGGGTAGATCCCGCACGCCGTGCCGGTGTTGTGGCGGCACAGGATCCCTGCGGGCTTGTCGAGGGCCTTGATCTCCAGGACCCGACAACACACCGTGCACGGGCCGCATGATCGGCCCTGCGCGAGAGCGGCGGTGTTCCGTGGGGCGTCCACCGGGCGACCGCCTTGCCCATGCGACTCCTTGATGATGGGTCGGTCCTCGCTGTCACGTCGTCGCGGCCTGACGCGGGGGGCGTCACGGCCGTCGGACGATACCACGTCCGCGATCCGGCCGCGGCCTGGAGTGCCTCGGGCCGCGTGCGGATCGAGGTCTCGACAGCGACCTCACGCTCATGCGCGGGAACGACGTGACTGCGTCCGCGCCCTAGGCGGCCCGAACGGTCGCCAGGAAGCGGGCGACCTGTGTACCCAGGTGTTCCGAGTGCCGCGACAGCTCGGACGCGGAGGCCAGGACCTGCGTGGCCGCCGCCCCCGTATGCTCGGATGCCTGCGCCACGCCCGCGACGTTGGCCGTGACCTCCCCCGAGCCGGTCGCGGCTTGGCTCACGTTGCGCACGATTTCCTGCGTGGCCGCGCCCTGCTCCTCGACGGATGCCGCGATGGTGGACGCGACGGCGTTCATCTCCCGGATCCGGCCGGTGATGCCATCGATCGCCGCGACGGACTGCGAGGTCATCGCCTGGATGCGGGTAACCTCGCCACCGATCTCCTGCGTCGCGCGAGCCGTCTGCTCGGCCAGCGCCTTCACCTCGGCGGCGACCACCGCAAAGCCCTTGCCCGCCGGACCGGCCCGCGCGGCCTCGATGGTGGCGTTGAGGGCCAGCAGGTTCGTCTGGCTCGCGATGTCGCTGATCAGGCCCGTCGCCTCGCCGATCCGCACGGACGCGGTCTGAAGCGCATGCACCAGCTCCGTCGTGCGGAGCGCTTCCGCGTCCGCGGCTCGCGCCAGCTGGGCCGAGCCGTTCACCTGCCGGGCGATCTCCTCCACCGACGAGCCGAGTTCCTCGGCGGCCGCGGCGACCGTCCCGATATTGGTCGAGGTTTGCTCGGCCGCCGCCGCCACGGTCGTGGACTGGCTCGCAGTCTCGGCGGCGATCCCGGCCATGCTCTGAGCCGTCGCCTGCAGCTCGGTCGCCGCCGACGTGACGCTCGCGACGATGCCGCCGACCGACCGCTCGAACCCGTCGGCCATACCGAGGAGCGAGGCCTTGCGCTCCGCCTCGGCCGCCGCCTTGGCATCGACCGCCTGCTCCTCGAGCGCGCGAGCCCGGATCAGGCCCTCCTTGAACACACGGGTCGCCTCGATCATCCGACCGATCTCGTCGGTGCGGCGCACGCTGGGGACCTGCTTGGTCAGATCGCCCGCGGCCAGCGCGGCCATTGATCTGCCCCCACGAGGTGGTCCGAGTTCAAAGTTAGTGCAGGGTCGGCCTCTGCTCTACGGGTAGCTTGGCCGACGGAGCCGGTCGGGCGAGCGCAGTCGGCCAAGCGGTCATGGCTGGCACGAACACCTCCGGCGCTGGTGGTTTGTAGCCGAGCGCACCGTGCGGGCGGATCGTGTTGTAGTGCCGACGCCAGCTTTCGATGATGATCTGCGCCTCCTTCAGGGTGTAGAAGATCTCGCCATTCAACAGTTCGTCCCGCAGGCGCGCATTGAAGCTCTCGACAAAGCCGTTCTCCCACGGTGAGCCCGGCGCGATGTAGGCGGTCTTCGCGCCAACGGCCGCAATCCAGGCCTGCACCGATTTGGCGATGAACTCGGGGCCATTGTCCGAACGAACGTGCGCCGGCACGCCGCGCAGGATGAACAGGTCCGAGAGCACGTCGATCACGTCAGCTCCCTTCAGCTTGCGTCCGACACGGATCGCCAGGCATTCGCGCGTGAACTCGTCGACGACGTTGAGCATCCGGAACTTGCGTCCGTCATGCGTGCGCGCCTCGACGAAGTCATAGGCCCACACGTGATCGCGCCGCTCTGGTCGGAGCCGGATGCAGGAGCCATCCCCGTCCCATAGCCGGCTCTTCTTCGGCTGGCGGCCCGGCACCTTCAGCCCCTCGCGTCGCCAGATGCGCTCAACCCGCTTGTCGTTGACGAACCAGCCGGCCGCCTTCAGCAGCGCGCCGATCTTCCGATAGCCGTAGCGCCCGTACCGGCGCGCCAGTTCCACGAGATCGGCCGTCAGCGCCGCCTCGTCATCTCTGCCCCGCGGCAGCTTGCGCTGCGTCGAGCGATGCTGCCCGAGCGCACGGCAAGCGCGGCGCTCGGAGACGTCCAGGACGTCCAGGACATGCTCAATGCAGGCGCGTCGGCGCGCGGGGCTGGTCAGTTTCCCCGGGCGGCCTCCTGCAGGATCAGCTTGTCGAGCGTGAGATCCGCAATCGCCTTCCGGAGCCGCTGGTTTTCGGTCTCCAGGTCCTTCATGCGCCGGACCTGGTCGCTCTTCAGGCCGCCGTACTCCTTGCGCCAGCGGTAATACGTCACCTCCGTCACGCCGATCGAGCGGATCGCGTCCCCGACGCTTTGGCCTTGAGAGACCAGCACATCCACCTGCCGCAGCTTGGCGACAACATCCTCCGGCTTGTGCCGCTTCGTTCCCATCTGTCCGTCCTCGTCCTGGCCCGAAAGCCATACCTCAGGGCGGACCACTTCATTGGGGGCAGATCACTCCTGGCATAAACACAACAGCAAGGCGAAATGCGTCTACGCCCCGCTTCCCGACCTGTATGAGTGGCCGGAGCAATCATTCGACGTCGTCATGGCCGGCGCTATCGTCGAGCACTTATCTGACCCGGTCTATATGATCGGCGCCTGGGCAAGACTCGCGCGCGAGGCGGTGTTGATCCCATTTACTGACGTGATCCCGCTCGACGATCTCGTCATGCATCCGATCAACCCCCTTAACGATCCAAAGATCTACTACGTGTGGTGGCACCTATCGCGCGGATTGTACCGGAAAATCTTCGATAATTTGGGCTTCGACGTCCAATTTACGATGGCCGAGGCGGTACCCAATTATGAGGGGCCGGATGCCAAGCCAGCAAAGCGACCATCGATCATTGCGATCCGACGCGGCACAGAGGCGTCGCGCACATTCAAGGTGGCGGATCCTCTGCCGGAACCCCCGCTCGCAGCCGAAGCCGCGCTAGTAGCTCCCAGGAAGCGGAGCGCAGTTAGCCGCTTGCTCGGTTGGCGTTAGTGCGCCAGGGCAACTTGCCGGCGCGCACTCTCGACGTTGACTTGCCCCTCTGACCCAGCCGAGATGGGCGGTCACGGCCATGCTCGCCTCAGCGAGTCGCGGCCGCCATTCAGGAGACGATCGCCGCCAGAAAGACCCCGGAAAAGCCAACAGCCCCTTCCCGGCAAGGAAGAGGCTGCTGAAAATCCTGGGCCCGGTGGGCCCGACGTGACTATCTCCCACAAGCCGCGATCTCCCCTCGGGAGTCAAGACGGAACCCGCTTCCGTCAACGGGATGGCTTTGCCTGGACCCTAGCCGCGGCCCGTGAGGGATCGGGATCGATATTTCACGCCACCATGCGGTCGGCGATCGAGGGCGCGCGGACACTTGCGCACCTGGGACGCACAGGATTGGGTTGCGCGCTCCCTGCATCGCCTGCAACCCACCTTGAACCCTTCTGCAAAATCGCTGTGCTGAACATTGTCGATCGCGTTGTCACGTGACCACGTGGCTACTCACCTCTGTTCAAGGCGTCGAGGTCGCGACCGTGTTGGCGCAGCACCATCCGCAGGCCCTCGATGTATAGGTCGTGCGGCTTGCAGTCCGTGGCCGCTGCGATCTCTCGGAGCGCCTTGAAGACCTTCGGGTGCGCATAGATCGAGGCATGCGGTTTCTCGTACCGGACCCGGCGCTTGTATCCTTCTGGCCCAGCAGGCTCGCTGACGTTCGCCTGATCAACATCGCTGCCACGCTGAAACGTTTCCACGTTGTCACGCTGTAACGTGGTCACGCTGTCACGTTGACCCGTGATGACGGGGTCGCGCGGTGCCTCGACTGCGGGTGCGGGCGCCTGCGCGGCGAGCCGGGCTAGTTGGTCATTTATGGACGGTCGCGGCTTCTTGCTCATGCCTTCGTGCCTCCAAGCTGCGCCTTAATCCATTGCCAGAGCGAGCGAACCTCGACGGCCGCTTTGCCCTTAGGAGCGAGTTCCGTGACGCCCTGCACTATCGTCATCGAGTCCAAAAAGTCCGAGCGCGTAGCCACCATCGAGGGCGCGAGCGCGCCGGTGCTCACGAGAGCAGTCGCAGCGTCGAGCGCGCGGGCCTGTGTCGTGGGGTTGCACTGGTTGAGGACGAAGGCGAACGGCCGACCCAGAAGCCGCAGCTGCTCGACCGTTGGTCGTGCCGCCTCGACATCAAGGATTGAGGGTTTCACCGGTAGGAGGCACAGGCTCGCCTCACGCAGCACAAGCGCCACGTCGGGACCGAAACGGCCGGGTGTGTCGACGATCACCAATGAGACAGAACCAGCCTTCCGGATCCGACCAAGCGTACCAGCGAACGCTGACGGCTCGACTCGCTCCACGTCCAAGCCGTTCGCATCGCGCCGCTTCCCCCAGCCAGCAAGCGACGCCTGCTGATCCGTATCGAGTGCCGTGACCGTCTCCCCGTCTTGCATCGCTGCAACGGCCAGTGAAGCGGCGAGGGTGCTCTTGCCCGAGCCGCCCTTCTGAGTTGTGAATGCTAGGACGCGCATCACAGCCCTGCCATCCCAGCCGGGTTCTGCTCGAAGAGCTGTCCGGAGCGGATGTAGCCGCTCGTCGTGTCGAAGCGCTTGTGCCGAAGCTGTCGCTGGATTGCGTGCCCGGGCGCGTCGTTCGCTGCAGCCGGGGTGGCGAGTCCAGAGCGCAGCGAGTGGCCAGCATAGGCTGCCGCCAGCTGGCGAGCTTCTTCCGGTGAATGCCCTTCCGCCAGGGCTGCCGCCTCGACGGTGCGCTGTACGATCCGCGCGACGGTGCGATCTGTCACCGCCTCAGTGCCAATACGCCCATGCCTGTCGATCGGTCGAAAGGCCGGTCCCTCGGTCAGGTGGGCTGCATCGATCCATGTGCGATAGCTGCGCACCGGGCACGTCTCCATATTCGAGCCATAGGGCACGCCTATCTCGGCGCCCTCCCCCGATTGATCTGTTTTGCTGCGGGCGAGGTGCACGACCAGGCCGTCTGGACGCTCTTCAACCCAGGCTGCACCAGCCCTGCGGTAAACCTCGAGCCCGGCAAGCTCGGAGCGCCGCGGCAAAGCCAACCAGGATCAGCGCCCGATCGCGCTTGCCGGCGAGCGTGTCCGGCAGGATCGCCATGGCGCGGCGAAGGTCCACCGTCATCAGGGGACGCTTCTTCACCGCTGGTTGACCGTGCGCCCTCTTGATGCCCCGCCATGTGTCGCGGAACGCTGATGAGGAGGTTTCCAGATCGAAGCCAGCAGCGGCATGCTGCTCGCGGATCGCCGCCAAACGACGTTGTAACGTGACAACTTTCAACGTGGTCGCGTGGTCGATGAGATAGGCCAGCACCGCGGCCGGGCTCGCAGGCAACGACGCTTCGCCTCGTGCTTCGCACCAGTTGGCGAAGGCCCGCACATCAGACGCATAGGCCCGGCGCGTGTTCGCTGCCAGCGACTGATCCGCATACTCGCGCGCCCGGTCGGCAAACGCCTGCAGGCCGGTTGGCGAGGGGAGGGCGACTTCGGTGCTCAAGGCTGAGGTTCCTCAGCCAACGGATCGCCCACGTCGATCGCCGAGACGATCTGGCTTCGCACGAGCTTCAACGCGGCTTGCACCGGATCAGCCCAGTCAGGTCGCTGGGCCTTCTGTATGGCTTCAGCCGGCACGACGACGAAGAACCGTGTCCGCCCCCTCGAGCGCGCATGCCAGAAGCCGCGGACCTCAACGCCGTCCGCCACTGGCCGCGCCTTGACGACGAAGTCCTGCCCAGCGTGCGAGAAGGGGAGGCGAGGCGGCGACGACGGCATGCTATGCTCTGATGTCCGATAATCTCTTCTTGTCGGACCTTAGCTCACCACGCGGAACTGGCAACGGGATCGCGCTACCACGTTGTAACGTGGTCATGTAGGGACGTGGCAATCGGGCTCCGACTGGCCTATCTCAGCGCCACCCACCGCGGCGCTTTCAGGATGTGCGAGGCCGGGCGTCCCGTGATGATATGGCCGCGCGCGCGGGCCGGGTCACCCGCAGACGGCGTGGTTTCTCACCCGGGCCGGGCGAGAGCTGCTGGTTGAGATTGGAGCGGAAGAGCAGGCTTGGGCGGCGGCCTCCCAGACCGGCACGCCCTAGATCTGGCCCTGCCGATTGCCGTCGGCGAGCAAGGGAAACTCAGGCTGAACGCTTTAGCTCGATATCAGCAACGCTTGTCGTAACTGCGTCCGGCTGTTGCTGCGGCTTGCGGTTATCCTGAGTGATGGCAGGAGAAACGTAGGCGCTCGCTTGCGGCCTTCGCCTTATGGCGAACAGGAAGGCCGCGCTCGCTGCACATGCCACCGTGCTTCCGACGGAAGCCAGAAGGATCGAAGTCACACCCAGCCAGGGCCATGCGCCGACAATTGAAAGTCCAGCCCCTGTAAATGCGAATAACACAAGAAATATTAAGTTCATAACCGCGCCCCGACGCGATAGGCGATCTCGATTGTCGCCTTTAAATCCGTAATGCAGTGATACCGTATATCATCCAAAGTGGCCAATATACGGCATCTACTGATCAGGAATTTATGCGCGTTATGGGCTCAGAAACTGAGAGAAATTTCGGATTTGGTTAAAGTCATTAACATGGCGGAGGTCACTAGCCTGCCTCGCGGGCAGGGGAACGAGCCGTGCTCGGACAGGCGCGCGATTTGGTCGCGCCAGGAGGCTACGGCGGCCGGCGCGCCGTTCTAATGCATAGCAATGTGGCGGAGAGGATGCCGCGTTAGCCGACAATCTTCCGAGCCGCCTTACCGACGATCGCAGCGAATGCCAGCGCGGCGGCCGAGGCTTGGGTCTGGGAGGGGAAAGTCTTGGGCGACTCCATCACGGTCGCGTCGGTGGCGTCGAGGAGAACCCAGGTCCACAGGTGCTTGTCAGCGGGGCGGATCTTGAAGTGAATAGCGGGCTCCTCTGTCTAGACATGGACAGAAGGAAGCAAAGATTGCGCCGGTCGTTCCAAGGGCTCCGGACGATTGAATACGTATGCCTAATGCGTCTGCTGCCGCCTACCACTTATTTGGGCCGGCTCAAAAAGGCCGGCTCGTCATCGGCCGGCCCCCGTCTTGGCGAATTCCCATACCGGGATCCCCCAGACCTGACCCTGCTTGGTTCGGTAGGCCGAGCCGCGCTCGAACACCACTCGGGTCGGCTCGATGGCCCGAGCCCGATTGCCGGTGATCATCATCACTCCGCAGACCTCGATCCGTAGCGTCCCATGCTCGGGGTGGAGCGCGAACAGCTCGACCGCCGTCCAGCCGAGCGCGTGCGCCTCGGTGCCCAGGCGGTCGCAGAAGTAGAGGGCGGCCTCCCGCATCGGCGCCCAGCGGGCCGGGGTGAGATACCGGCAAGGCGAGGCGTGCGGAGACAGGTCCTCGATAGCGCTGCGCCACAGGGCGGCTGCGTTGGGGAGCATGGTGGGAGCGAAATCGGATGCCATACGGCCGAGCTACGGCAGGCTCGGCTCGGTGGCCATGCGGCCAGAAGCGGGGTTGCCCCGCATATAGAGGGGCGAACAGCGGTGTGACGCCAAAACTCTAGCGACCCTCGCCTCAGCATGGCAGGTCGGAGCTATGCCGAGCCCTGATCCGCAGACCTGTGAAGTGAAGATCGAGGGAGCCTGGATTGCGGTTAGTCTGGACGAAGCCGCGACTCAGTACATCATGACCGTCAAGCGCTGTCCGGCTTGCCACGGGCGGGTGGCGATCAACGGGACGTACAGTGGGCCGAATGTTCGCCGCGGCCTCTATCACCGCAAGGCGCACAGTGGCTGCCCGCTGAAGCCCGACACGTACTCCGGCATGCCGTCGTTGCACCCGCAGGCTGTCACGTAGCCCTGCATCTGCCCCGCCGCCTGACCCGACGAGAAAAGCCCGTCCTGGTGTTCCAGGTGCGGGCTTGTCGCGACTGAGCCAGCGAGGCCGCACCGCGAGACCGTACATCCGGGTCTCGGTGCTGCTCTTCCGACGCTCAGCCCCTATTCGATCGCCGATAGGTACCTCGGCCGTTATGGTTAGGGAGGACGGGTCTCGACCATGGGGAAGCACGCCGCGCGAAAGCGTTCTCGGTGTCCACCGAACCGGGCCAATCCCAGACAATAGCCGAGCGCAAGCTGCTGGCAGCGCTCGGGATCTACGAGGGCGTCGAGCCGTGATGATATGGCCGCCCGGCCGTCACATTCTTCCGAAGTCCGCTACTACTTACCCACGGCAACTAGAGCGCGCGATCCAGGTTTGCGGGGCATGTGCCCCAACTGAGATACCCTTATGCCGCGCTACTTCATCGACACCAACGACGACGACATGTTCGTTGAGGACGAAGACGGTCAGATCCTGGCCGACGCTGAAGCCGCTCGGCAGATGGCTCAAGCGTCCCTGCCGGACATGGCTCGCGAGAAGATGCCGGACGGCGAGGAGCGAACCTTCTCCGCCGTCGTCCGCGATGAGGCTGGAGTGGTGCTCTACACCGCGACACTCAAACTGACGGGCGCGTGGGGTTCGGGCCAGAAGCCCTCCTAGCCCTGACAACGCTCCTCGACGCGCTTGTCGGCTCGCGCTACCTCCCGGTAATAGCCAAAGAAATCTCCAGCGTCGGCGACCTGCGCCGGAAGTCCGAGGTGACGGATGAGGAGATCGAAGCGACGACGGCAGCTATAGCGCGCGACCCTGAAGCCGCTCAAGCTGCCGAACCGTTGATCCGGGCTATTGACCGCGCCTTGCTAGAGCTGGCCGCGGTGAAACTGTAGGCGGCCCATCTCCATCGCAATATGATCGCAGAGAAGGATCGGGCAAGCTATATAAAGAGCGGTTGAGCAGTATCTCTTGCACCGCGCCAGACATGTGTAATGAGCATGGCCGTAATGTTGTTCGGCCTGTGGATTTTGCGTTGCATTCGTCGCCTAAGGCTCACATTGCGTGAGCCTCGCTATCACCAGGATCGAGCGAAATGAACGAAGAAGCCTTAGATCGTCAGGCGAACTTCACCGAATTGGCCGGTGCGCTCGTCGCGGCATACGTTTCGCACAATCCCGTCCCGGCCGCTGAGCTTCCGACGCTTATCAACATCGTGCACGGAGCAATCTCTGGGCCAGCCGCCGGTGGCAATCCCGACGCTACCGCCTCAGCCGCCGAGGTCGAGAAGCCGAGTGCGGCCCAGATCCGCAAGTCGGTCCGGCAGGACGGCATCGTCAGCTTCATCGACGGCAAGCCCTACAAGACGCTCAAGCGCCACCTGACCAGCCACGGCCTCGACCCGCGCAGCTATCGCGACCGCTACGGCTTGCCGGCAGATTACCCGATGGTCGCCCCGAGCTACGCCGAACAGCGCTCAGCCCTCGCCAAGGCGATCGGTCTCGGAGCACCTGGCGCGCGCCGATCGGCTTAGGAGCGGTGCTGACAAGAGTCGGCGACGCCGCATAGGCGGGCCGCCGTTCTCCCGACCTCAGAGGGGCAACGGCCGCGCGACCATGCCTGCCTGAGCCATGCGTATCGGCCGGCCGAAGGTGTCCGCCCAGCTCAGCCTGATGATCTGAGCGCTGGGCACCTCGATCTAGGCAGCTGCGATCGGCTTGGCAAGACGGCGCTTGGCGGCTCCGATCCATCGCACGACCAACTGCCCACGATCGTGGCCCGAGGCCGATGATCGCCCGGGCTTCGACCAGCGCTGAGCCGAACGAGTGTCGTTGCACTCAGCTGGAGGCATGGGCGAAGTTCCCCTGAGTGGGGTTTCAGGCAGCTACCGATAGCTGAGCTGCAAGCTGCCCGCATCGCCTGATCAGGGTAAGCCGAAATGCGTAGCAGCCCGGCAGTTCGGCTCCGCTCTGCCGCCCGATTGGATCACGGGCTGGCGGAGGGGATTGTCGATTTCATCAGCTTGCAGGCTTCTTCGGAGATATTCTAAAGCAACGCCGACTACGACAGCCATTCAGGATAGCTGTAGTGCTTCCTCGGTCGTCACATGAAATCCGATGAGGTTATTTGCCCCGAAAGTGAGTGTCAGCGGTACATCCGCGGCATCTCGACCGTAGGAGATAAGGATCCGGCCGATCCGTGAGCTGTTGTTGCGGGGATCAAATGTGTGCCAGCGGCCGCCAAGATACACTTCCATCCAGGCCGCGAAATCACCGGGCGCGTGCGGTAGAGGCAGGCCGATGTCGCTGACATAGCCGTTGCAGTAGCGGGTCGGGATGTTGAGGCAGCGGCAAAACGTGATCGCCAGATGCGCATAATCGCGGCAGACGCCTTGCTGCTCTTCGAAGACGTCGAAAGCTGTCCGGGTTGCTCGAGCATGCTCATACCCAAAGGTGATGCGATCATGCACGTAGTCGCAGATCGCCTGCACTCGGCCCCATCCTGACGGGATATGGCCAAATAAATCCCAGGCGATGGATGACAGGCGATCGGTTTCGCAATAGCGGCTGCCGAGGAGAAACAGCACGGTGTCGGAAGGCAGTTTCTCGACCGCGATCTCTTGGGCATCAGCTTCCTGCCTATCACCGCTGCCGTGATCCCGCACGATCGTATCGGTCTTCAGCGTAAAGCGGCCAGCTGGCGCAACCATACGGTTGCACCAGTTTCCAAAGGTGTCACGGTATCCATCCAGCGGGACTGCGGGTGTCGTGATCAAATAGTCGGGCCGTTCGAGATCGGAGAAGCGCGATGCGTGAACGTTGAGCGTCGCGATGACGGGGGTGGGTTGCGGAAACTCGTAGGTCATCTCGCAGCCGACAAGAATACGCATGGGCTCAGTCCTAAAGAGGGGCATTAAGATCAGCGTTGGTCCCGCAAGCCTTGGACCGTATCACCATGTGGCGCCGGCAGCGCGCAACGCCTGCATCAGGGCGTTCAGCTGCGCGATCGTGATCGCCGGCTCCCGGGGCTGCTCTCAGCTCGCGTCACGACACTCAGGGGCACTTTGGCTCGCTGCGCCAGATCTCTAGGCGCCCAGCGGATGGACATCCGTGCTGCGAGAAGCTGCGGCCCCGTGATCATCCAACCTCCTATCTAGGTCCAGTGGTGCAAGGGCTATTTGCCCCCACCGGCCTTGTAGGCATCGATGGCGCGACGGCAGTTCGGGGACATCCTGCTCATATTCTTCTCGAAGCAGGCATCCATCTGCCGGCTGTTCGGATCGATGCCCGCGCAGAATTGTAGGGCATCGCCTGCACAATTGGTCTGCAAGTCCGCGTTGCCGCGTCCAGGCACCTGCGCTGAGGCGGGGGCGGCAATAGCGATAAGGCTAAGGGCGAGGATGAGGCTGTGCATTCTGGGTCCCTGACCGAAGCAATTCGTCGAGGCCCTAACAAACTCGACGCCGGTTTTATCCCTTCCGCTCCCGAAACCGGATCCCAGCCCCGCCGCCGTTCTCGGGGATGAACTCAAGGCCAGCGGCTTCAAGCGCCGCACGCATCTTGTCTACACTGCTGACCCGCGCGTCTTGGCCGGCCTCAAACCGATTAATGGTGTTGCCTCCGACACCGGCCTCGCGCGCGAGATCCTGTGTGGTCCACCCGAGCGCAGCGCGGCCCATTCGGCATTGAAACGGCTTCATATGGTGGTTTTATCACCGAAAGTGGTTGACTTCAAGCCGGTGCATCCATGACCTCTAGTGGTGAGATTTACACCACTAGGCCCCCCGCAATGCCCCACCGCACCGTCTCCTGGACCCGCATCGACCGCGCCGGCCAGGACTCCCGCACCAAGATCCCCGCCGGCTTCCTAGGTGTCCGCGCCCTCGTGCAGCTCGGCACCCGCACCCGCCCCCTCGTCGTCGCCGGCCGCTACGACCGCGCTGCCATTATGGCTGCCGCCTGCAAGGCCGCGATCGGCATTCAGGAACGCTGCGGCGTCTCCCGCGCCGAGGCGATGTCCTCCGCCCTCAAGGCCACGTGGCAGGTTGCCAAGGCCGCTCACCGTGCCGCCGCGCACTGAGGAGCTGAGGCATGCCCCGAAACTCAGACATCAAGGTCGACGCCCCCCGATCGTCTCCCGCAGATCCGCTGGCCTACCGACCGCGTGACTCCGCTTCGGCCATCGGGGTCAGCGAGGCGCTGATCTACGAGCTGATCGCTGAAGGCGCTCTGCCCGCGCGGAAGCTGCGCGGCGCCACGATCATCCTGCGCTCGGATCTCGTGGCCTTCCTTGAGGATCTGCCGCTGACCGCCTCGGCAGCGAAGGCTCGCGGCTCGCCCGGTTAGCCGCCGCCCGCATCACCTCTCGCCACCACCGACCCACACCCGAAGCGATGTGCGGCGCTTCAAGGCACGGACCAGCACCGCGTGGGATGCGACCTGCCGGCGTCTGCCTAGGTTCGCAGAGAGCCGAAGCAGGTGTTGGGGTAAAAGTTGGGGTGCGGTAGCGGCTCAAACTTAAAAGGCCAGCTATTGCAGATGTTTATGCCACTCAAGTGGCGGAGACGGAGTCCGCCGATCCATCGTTCCAGCATGGGTCGGCGCGATCCGAAACGCGCTTTAACGATAACGACTTAATCCGAAAAGTTGCTCTTCCGAATTCCGCCCTATACCGGTAAATTCCAGCACTTGATGTTGGGCGGAATGTTGGGCGGGAAAGGCCATGGCCGGAAAGAAGCCGCTTGGACGACACAAAGATAAAATTCTGACTGCGGCGACGGTTCGCTGTCTGAATTGACCTGCCCCCATGCGGTGGTCCGAGTTCAAAGTTAGTGCAGGGTCGGCCTCTGCTCTACGGGTAGCTTGGCCGACGGAGCCGGTCGGGCGAGCGCAGTCGGCCAAGCGGTCATGGCTGGCACGAACACTTCCGGCGCTGGTGGTTTGTAGCCGAGCGCACCGTGCGGGCGGATCGTGTTGTAGTGCCGACGCCAGCTTTCGATGATGATCTGCGCCTCCTTCAGGGTGTAGAAGATCTCGCCATTCAACAGTTCGTCCCGCAGGCGCGCATTGAAGCTCTCGACAAAGCCGTTCTCCCACGGTGAGCCCGGCGCGATGTAGGCGGTCTTCGCGCCAACGGCCGCAATCCAGGCCTGCACCGATTTGGCGATGAACTCGGGGCCATTGTCCGAACGAACGTGCGCCGGCACGCCGCGCAGGATGAACAGGTCCGAGAGCACGTCGATCACGTCAGCTCCCTTCAGCTTGCGTCCGACACGGATCGCCAGGCATTCGCGCGTGAACTCGTCGACGACGTTGAGCATCCGGAACTTGCGTCCGTCATGCGTGCGCGCCTCGACGAAGTCATAGGCCCACACGTGATCGCGCCGCTCTGGTCGAAGCCGGATGCAGGAACCATCCCCGTCCCACAGCCGGCTCTTCTTCGGCTGGCGGCCCGGCACCTTCAGCCCCTCGCGTCGCCAGATGCGCTCGACCCGCTTGTCGTTGACGAACCAGCCGGCCGCCTTCAGCAGCGCGCCGATCTTCCGATAGCCGTAGCGCCCGTACCGGCGCGCCAGTTCCACGAGATCGGCCGTCAGCGCCGCCTCGTCATCTCTGCCCCGCGGCAGCTTGCGCTGCGTCGAGCGATGCTGCCCGAGCGCACGGCAAGCGCGGCGCTCGGAGACGTCCAGGACGTCCAGGACATGCTCAATGCAGGCGCGTCGGCGCGCGGGGCTGGTCAGTTTCCCCGGGCGGCCTCCTGCAGGATCAGCTTGTCGAGCGTGAGATCCGCAATCGCCTTCCGGAGCCGCTGGTTTTCGGTCTCCAGGTCCTTCATGCGCCGGACCTGGTCGCTCTTCAGGCCGCCGTACTCCTTGCGCCAGCGGTAATACGTCACCTCCGTCACGCCGATCGAGCGGATCGCGTCCCCGACGCTTTGGCCTTGAGAGACCAGCACATCCACCTGCCGCAGCTTGGCGACAACATCCTCCGGCTTGTGCCGCTTCGTTCCCATCTGTCCGTCCTCGTCCTGGCCCGAAAGCCATACCTCAGGGCGGACCACTTCATTGGGGGCAGATCACGGTGATGAGATCGTCAGAAAATGACTTCATCCTGCTCTGCCCATCTGTGCATCCTTGGCCACCAACAGGAAAGTGGCTGCGATAACGCGGGCGCCTCTATTGTCTCGGACATCCACTCGCACCTATGTCGCGTTCCTACTGAGGGAGCTGCGCACGATCATTGCGGAGGGCACGCGCCGCACCGCCGGGCGCCGTGTTCAGGTCGGGGAGATCATCTTCATGACCGTCTTTGATTGCATGACCATCATGAGTGTCGAAGAACAACCGTGGTAAACGCCTTGCCGCCTCGGCTGGACTGATACGAAAATCTCCGGCCTCACTGCACGGCGGGTATGATGCACGTTTGTGTGGGCGAGGATCGGCCCGGTGGGCACAAATCGTCGGCTGGCTGACAGGACCGAAAGGAGGTTCCTATGGAGACGGTTTTCTCGACGGACCACGTCCACCAGCGTGACCGATTCGCCTATTGGCATGAAGTTGCCCGCCGGGACGTTGTCGAGCACGACTCCAAGCCGAGATGCAGAGGAACGTTCAGGGCAGAGCTGCGGGCGGCGTCAATCGGCACGCTCAATCTCGCCAGCTTTCAGAACTCGGAAATGGTCGTCACCCATACGACGCGCCACCTCTCTCGAACGAACGCCGATGAGCTTTTCATCTGCCGTCAGTTTCGAGAGCGCGTCGCTCTTGAGCAGGGTGGCCGGCAAGTTGTGCTGGAGCCGGGCGATGTCACGCTGATCGATCCGGGCTTGCCCTACAAGGGATGGTTCTCAGACCATTCTGAAGTGCTCATTGTTAAGGTTCAACGCGCCTTACTGGAAAGCCGTCTCGGGCAGACACGAGACCTGCTCGCGCACAAGCTGGCCACGGCAGAAGGCCGTCTGGCGTCCGCCTATCTGGCCATGCTCCCTCTCATGCCGAGGATTTGGGCTCAGCCGAAGGCCTCGTCGAGGCGCACTTGCTCGATCTGATCGCTCTCTCCTTCGGGAGAGCGGCGGACAAGGTGATGCCACGCACGTCCTCCGCTCGGTCGCTCGTTCGTATGAGGCTGCGTACTGAGATCGACGCGCGCCTGTCAGATCGCACGCTCCAGCCCAGCACGATCGCTAGCGCTGCCGGTGTGAGCGTGCGGTATGCCAATGCCGTGCTGGCCGACGAGAACACCTCGGTCATGCAGCTCATCCAGGCAAGGCGCCTCGCGCGCTGCCGGCAGGCTCTGGAGGATCCCGCGCAGATGCACCGGACGGTGAGTGAGATCGCCTATGGGTGGGGCTTCTCGGACATGACCCATTTCGGCCGCCGGTTCAAAGCCGCCTATGGGTTACTGCCCAGTGAGTGGCGCCGCACAAGGACAGCCTAATCGGAACCTGCACCGTTCCGTTGAGACGTCGAGAGCCGGATGCTGAACAGCTCCCGCGCGGTTTCATCGGCAACCGTCATGACCCATTCGCCGCCAGACCAAATGTCGCCCATCGTGTTGTCGATCATCAACTCGCCGATGATCCTCAAGGCCTCCCTCCTGGCTGCCTCAAAATCCGCGAGTTCAGCCCCGTCTGTGTCGGTGTGGTGCCGTCCTTCGTCGATGTGAAAGAAGTATCGGGGCATTGATCGCGTGGCCAAATCGGGCGAGCAAATGTAGAGGGCTCGGCTGCGCTCTAATCGGCCGAGAGAGCACAATCTGTCGGCTCTTCTAACGCTGCCCGGGCGCAGGACCCTCCTGGCGCCTGATGCAACCTTGAGCGTCTTCGGGACGGCCTGACCGGTATTTTGGACCGGGCAAATTGCGAGGCTACGGCATGGTGGCGGCCACGGGTGGCTGGAAGGTCAGATCCACGGCGGTCACGGGCGCTGGTGGTCAGTAGCCGGGCGGCAGCGACAGCCTCTCGCGGCGGTCTTCCACGACGGCGTCGCTCGCTCCGAGGTTGTGTCGATGGCTACCGCCGCCGGATTGAAACGTCAGGTTCACGTGCCCGACTGATCGCCCCGCGAGGCCTGAGAGATCGAGCGGATGATGTCGGCGGTGCACTGAAGCTTGCCGGCTCGTGCAGACAACGGGAACATCCTTAGGGACACCCCTCATCAAACCGAGGTGCTCCAGCCGACGTTTCCCAACCGCGAAATGGTCGGGCTGTTCGGAGAGGCGGGCTGTTCAGAGCCGCTCGCTCCGCATCTCAACACGCCGCCTGACCATCAAGCGAGTCCGCGCGTCGCAGCAATCTGACCAAGGGGGTGACCCATGGCTGATCGATACGGCAACGGCAGAACGCGCGACCAAATGGAGCGATATCGCGCTTCGGCTGGCTCGCGTGAGCACGCTGGGCCCGGCTTCGGTGGAGTCGGATGGGCGCTGGCCGGTGCAGCGGGAGTGGCTGCTCTTGCCGTCCTCGGCGCCCAGCAGCTCGCTCAGCAGAGTCGAGGGCGCGCACGAGGGACCGAAGCTGCAAACGGCTGGAGCGAGGAGCCCGAGGTCGAGTATTCCATCACCATCGAGCGCCCCGCCGACGAACTCTATCGCGCTTGGCGAGATCCGGCGACCCTCCCGCGGATCATGGCGTTCTTGGCTGATATCCGCCCGACCGGAGACGGACGGAGCGAGTGGCGCGCCGACGGCGCGCTCGGCCAAAGCCATGCCTGGGTCATGCAGATCACCGAAGAGCGGCCTGGCGAGTTGATCCGCGCAAGCTCGGACGGCAGCGGCGCCCTTGTGACCGAGTGCGAGGTCCGCTTCCGCGCGGCGCCGGGCGGTCGCGGCACGATCGCCACGTTGCGCGTCCGCTTCGATCCGCCCGGGGGCATGCTCGGCGACGTGGCCGCCCGCTTCTTCAATGGCGTCGTGCCGAAGGAACTGGCGTCGAAAGCGCTGCACTACTTCAAGAGTCTTGTCCTGACAGGCGAGATCCCCACCACCGATCGTCAGCCGGCGGCCCGGCGCGGCCCCCGCTGAGGAGCTTGATCATGCGCGCTCTCTACTGGAACGGCGTCAACGACCTGCGCGTCGGAACCGTCAAGGACCCCGAGATCGTCAACCCTCACGACGCCATCTTGAAGGTAAAGTTGTCGACCACCTGCGGCTCGGACCTGCATTTCATCGACGGCTACATTCCGACTATGAAAGCCGGCGACGTGATCGGCCACGAGTTCATGGGCGAGGTCGTCGAGGTCGGGCCGGAGGTGAAACAGGTGAAGAAAGGCGACCGGGTCGTCGTTCCCTCGTTCATTGCCTGCGGTCAATGCTGGTATTGCCAGCAGAAGCTCTTCTCCCTGTGCGACTGCACCCACCCGAAGCCGGAACTCCAGGAGCCGCTGCTCGGATATCCGACAGCCGGCATCTACGGTTATACGCATGCCTTTGGGGGTTATGCGGGATCCCACGCTGAGTACATCCGCGTGCCTCATGCCGCCGTGGACTGCTTCAAGGTGCCCGATGGCGTCGCGGACGAGACGGCGCTGTTCCTCTCCGATGCCGCACCCACGGGCTACATGGGCGCCGATTTCTGCGGCATCCAGCCGGGCGACACGGTTGCGGTGTGGGGGTGCGGCGGCGTGGGCCTGATGGCGCAGCAGAGCGCGCGGCTGATGGGCGCCGAGCGGGTGATCGCTATCGACCGCTTCCCCGAGCGGCTACGGATGGCGCGCGAGCACGCCGGCTCTGAAACCATCGACTACACGCAAGTGCACAGCGTCCTGGAAGCGTTGAAGGAGATGACGGGCGGGCGCGGGCCAGATTCCTGCATCGACGCCGTTGGGATGGAGGCGCACGGCACCGGATCCCAATACGCCTACGACCGCGTGAAGCAGGCGTTGCGCCTGGAGACCGACCGCGCCCAGGCGCTCCGCGAGGCTGTGATGGCCTGCCGCAAAGGCGGCACGCTGTCGGTGCTCGGCGTCTACGGGCTGATCGACAAGTTCCCGATGGGCGTCATCATGAACAAGGGCATGACGGTGCGCAGCGCCCAGCAGCACGGGCAGGCCTACATGGACCGGCTGCTCGCGCATGCCCAGAAGGGTGAACTCAACCCGGCCTACCTCGCCACCCACCGCTTCTCGCTCGAGGACGGACCGCGCGGCTACGACATGTTCAAGCACAAGACGGACGGCTGTGTGCGCGCGGTGTTCGCGCCGTAGGAGCCGCCGCCCGTCGCAAGCCTGCCCATGCCGATGAGGTGACCATGACCAACTTCGCAGCCGCTGCATCCACCGCCCTCGCGTTGGCGCTCCTCTCCAGCGGCGCATCCCTCGCGCAGCAGCAGGCCGCTTCGGCGCCGGGCGGCGCCGGCGCGGCTGCAGCTCGTGGCGAGCTTTGAGCACCAGGTCACTGGGGTAACGGTCGCAGCGGATGGGCGCATCTTCGTCAACTTTCCGCGTTGGACGGAGGATGCGCCGATCTCAGTCGCCGAGCTGACGCGTGACGGCCAGGTCAAACCGTACCCGGATGACGAGTGGAATTCCTGGCGCAATGCCAAGAAGAACCAGATCTCAGCTGGAGATCATTTCGTGTGCGTCCAGAGCGTCGTGGCCGATGCGCACGGCAATCTTTGGGTCGTCGATCCGGCCGCACCGGCCACAGCACCCGTTGTGCAGGGTGGGTCCAAGCTCGTCAGAATTGATCTTGGGGAGAACAAGGTTGCGCAGGTGATCCGCTTCGACGAGACGGTCGCACCTCAGGGCAGCTATCTGAACGATGTGCGGTTTTCGCCGGATGGACGACATGCCTATCTGACCGATGCTGGAGCTAAAGGTGCTCTCGTTGTTGTGGATCTACAGAATGGCAAGGCTCGACGCGTCCTTGACGGCCACCGCAGCACCCAGCCGGAAAAGGACGTGGTGGTGAAGACCGATGGGCAGGAGTTACGCCGGCCCGACGGGCGAGGAGTCGAATTTGCTGCTGACAGCGTTGCGCTCTCTCCCGATGGCCGCACGCTCTATTGGAAAGCCCTGACCGGCCGGACCCTCTATCGCATCGCGACCGAGGCGCTCGACGATCCGCGCCTGTCCGCGAGGGAACTGGACTCCCGCATCGAGCGGGTCGGCGAGAGTGAGCCCACGGACGGCCTGTGGATCGACAAGCGGGGGCGGCTCTACCTTAGCGCCATCGAGGACAACGCCGTGAAGGTCCGCGGCAGCGGTCGCGACACGACCCTCGTCCAGGACGACCGGTTGCGCTGGCCCGACACTTTCTCCGAGGGACCCGACGGCACGATCTACGTCACGAGCTCGCACATCCAGGACATGAGCTGGTTCAAGCCCGAGAACGGCCCGCGCCTCACGACGCAGCTGTGGCGCATCGAGGGGGACGGGGACGCGGCGGCCGCGAGACGGAGGTAGAGCCAGCCCACTTCGGCCGCCCGCAACCCCGGTTGAAAACGATTCAGGCGATCAACCCAAGGAGGGTGTCATGAGAGCAGTTGTCTACAACGGACCTCGCGACGTGGCGGTGCAGGACGTGCCGGACGCGAAGATCGAGCGGCCGACCGACGTGCTGGTGCGGATCACAAGCACCAACATCTGCGGCTCGGACCTGCATATGTACGAGGGCCGGACCGACTTCCAGCCCGGCGGCGTGTTCGGGCACGAGAACCTCGGTCAGGTGGCCGAAGCGGGCGACGCCGTCGATCGGGTGAAGGTCGGGGACTGGGTCGCCATCCCCTTCAACATCGGCTGCGGGTTCTGCAAGAACTGCGAGCGCGGCTTGAGCGCGTTCTGCCTGACCACGGCCGATCGAAGCGTCGTGCCGAACATGGCCGGTGCCGCGTACGGCTTCGCCGACATGGGACCGTATCGGGGCGGCCAGGCCGACCTGCTGCGCGTCCCCTACGGTGATTACAATTGCCTGAAGCTGCCGCCGGACGCGGAGGAGCGGCAGACCGACTATGTGATGCTGGCCGACATCTTCCCGACCGGCTGGCACGCCACCGAGCTTGCAGGACTGCGTCCCGGCGAGTCGATCGTCATCTACGGGGCCGGGCCGGTCGGCCTCATGGCGGCCCACGCGGCGATGATCAAGGGCGCCTGCATGGTCATGGTCGTCGATCGCCATCCCGACCGCCTGCGCCTGGCGGGTTCGATCGGGGCCCTGCCCATCGACGATTCCAAGGGCTCCCCGGTGGACCAGGTGCTTGAGTTGACGAACGGCATCGGGGCCGACCGCGGCTGCGAATGCGTCGGCTACCAGGCGCACGACCCAGAGGGTCACGAGCACCCGAACATGACCATGAACAACCTGGTAAAGTCGGTGAAATTCACCGGCGGGATCGGCGTGGTCGGCGTCTACACGCCCCAGGACCCGGCGCCGCAGGACCCGCTCTATAAGCAGGGTGAGATCGTCTTCGACCACGGCCTCTTCTGGTTCAAGGGTCAGACGATCGGCGTCGGCCAGTGCAACGTGAAAGCCTATAACCGGCAGCTGCGCGACCTCATCTCGACCGGCCGCGCGAAGCCGTCCTTCATCGTCTCGCATGAGCTTCCGCTGGGAGAGGCACCGAAGGCCTACCAGCACTTCGACGCGCGCGACGATGGCTGGACCAAGGTGGTCCTCAAGCCAGCCGCGTGACCGACCGATCCAGGCGGGCGGCCGTTCCCTCGGCCGCTCCGCCGCCGTCTCTCCACCGCCCTCGCGCATCGAGGATGTCATGCCAATCTACGACTACGCGTGCGAAGGGTGCGGGCCGTTCACGGCGATGCGGCCGATGGCGGAGTTCCGTGATCCATGCGCCTGTCCGGAATGCGGGGTCGGAGCAT
Organism: Methylobacterium phyllosphaerae; assembly: GCA_050632685.1. Lineage (GTDB taxonomy): Bacteria > Pseudomonadota > Alphaproteobacteria > Rhizobiales > Beijerinckiaceae > Methylobacterium > Methylobacterium phyllosphaerae_A. The sequence goes on along the minus strand of JBOEFT010000001.1, from coordinate 384,428 downwards.
TGCGTACGTTCCTCAGCGCGCCCGCCATAGCTAGCATGGACCCGGCCCGGCGCAGCGCCCTCGCCTCGAACGAGTGTGATGCGAGCAGCAGAGGCCCCACGAAGGCAGCCCATCCCGCCGGCTGCGGCTGTTGCATGCGCCGCTCGCCGGTCCTGAGCGCACTGTCCTCGAATGGTGGTCGCGTTTTCTCGTCGAGCGGGCCGCTACCTCGGAGCGTGCGGTGAGCGTCGTCCCTAATCCTTCTGCGCGGCATGCGCCTTCGTCTCCGAAACCGGGGGGCGTGGAGCGACGCCCGTTCGGTCCCGTGCCGCGCGAGGTTGCGGTGATCGGCCAGGGAACTTGGTACATCGACGACGCGCACCGACCCACCGCGGTCAGAGCCCTGCGCCGGGGCCTCGACCTTGGCATGACCCACATCGACACCGCCGAAATGTACGGCGACGCCGAGACCGTGGTTGGCGAGGCGATCACCGAACGGCGTGACGAGGTTTTCCTCGTCTCCAAGGTCCTCCCCAGCAACGCCTCGCGTGCCGGGACCGTGGCGGCCTGCGAGCGTTCGCTCACGCGCCTGCGTACTGACCGGCTGGACTGCTACCTCCTGCACTGGCCCGGTCCTCACCCGCTTGAGGAGACCTTCGCCGGATTTGAGCGGCTCCGCGAACAGGGCAAGATCCTGTCCTGGGGAGTGAGCAACTTCGACGTGCCCAACCTCGATGCCGCTTGGAAAGCTGGCGGCGAGGGCCGCATCGCTTGCAACCAGGTCCTCTACCACCTCGAGGAGCGCGCGATCGAGCACGCCGTGGTGCCCTGGTGTGAGGAGCACGGGGTCGCCGTAGTCGCCTACAGCCCATTCGGCCACGGCAGCTTCCCCGGCCCGCTCACGCCGGGCGGTCGCGTGTTAGAGGACATAGCAGCGAGCCACGGTGCGACCGCGCGCCAAGTGGCGCTCCGCTTCCTGGTGCGGCGGTCGTCCTCCTTCACGATCCCCAAGGCGTCGAGCCCCGAGCACGCCGCCGACAACGCGGGCGCCGGCGCGCTGCGGCTGACGGAAGCCGAGCTCTCCCGGATCGACGTGGCCTTCCCGCTCGGCCCCCCGCCGCGCCGGCTTCCCATGCTGTAGGCCCGTGATGGCTCATCAGGCAAAGCAAGCGTTGCGCACTCGTCATGTGTCCCGTCCTCGCCGATATCTTCCTGACGGTCCTTTACGCGCACTTTGCTCGTATCTTCCTGACCGTACTCTGCACTCGGATCGGCGCCAGCATCATCGAGTCCAAGGTCGGACGGCTGACCTGGGCCTCATTCGTCAAAACCTCAAAGCGGGTGCGATCATTCGGAGCGCAACCGTCTGCCGCGCAGGACCCGAGCGTCTCGTGTCCTCGCTTGCAGTGGCCTCGAGACGCGGCCGGATAATCGGGTCGAGGGCGCGGCCGGGGCGGCACGTCCCGCGTTTGCGTCCTGAGCTAGGCAGACCAAGACGAGAGACCCTATGACGCTTGAGCAGGCGATCGGGGCCGCACTGGTCCTGCTGTTCCTCGCCGATGTTTTCCTGACCGTACTATACGCACGGGCCGGTACAGGACTGCTCGCGCCCTACGTGAACCGGGCCATTTGGGCTTCGCTGCAAAGCACTGCCAAACTATTCGGCAGCCGACGGGGAGCGCTCCTGTCGCTCGCTGGCCCGCTCATCGTGGTCTCGCTGATCGGCTTCTGGGCGCTCGGCCTGACGGTTGGGGCGGCGCTCATCATCCGGCCCGAACTCGGCACCGCGATTCGACCGTCCAGCGGCGACACCCCGACTGACTTCGTCACGGCGCTCCTGGTCGCCGGCAATAGCCTCTCGATTGTCGGCGGTGGCAGCTACTCCCCCATACGACCGGCACCCGACTGCTTTTCCTGGTCAATTCGCTGATCGGGGCATCGGTGCTGTCGCTCGTGCTGAGCTACCTCGTCCAGGTTTATTCAGCGCTGCGCGAGCGCAACGCCCTCGCGCTCACGATTCACCTGATGACAGGCGGCACGGGGGACGCGGCCGAGATGCTGGCTCGGCTCGCACCAGATGGCGACTTCAGCAATGCGAGCAGCGAGCTTAGCAACTTGGCGCAATCACTCGCGACAACAAAGGAGGCGCACCACTTCTACCCGCTTTTGTTCTATTTTCGCTTCGAGGATGCGCTGTACGCGGTGTCTCGTTTCAGCTTCGTCATTCTAGACCTCGTGACCCTGATCGAAACTACGCTTGATCAGAAGCAATGTGCCTCGCTCGTGCGTTCTGTACCGGTCGTTTCGCTGCGCATTGGCACGCAGCTTCTCTTGGAGACGCTTGATCGAAATTTCCCATCCGCAACGAAGCCGCAAAACGACACAAGGGACGCGTTGCGCCTGCGACAAAGCTATGCCGCCGCGACCCACACGCTTGCGCACGCCGGCATCGGGACACAGGGCGACGCGTTCAACGCTTACGTCGCCGAACGCAAGAAATGGGAGCCGCTCATAGCACGTATTGCGCCGGCGCTCGGCTACGCAAGTGAGGAGATCGACCGCCGGCAACCGCGGTGAAGCTGGCTGCTCTTCCTGAGAATGGGACTGTGGTTCTGGTCTGGGCACGTCGGACGCATTGGACCACGCGCGAGCTTACGAGCGGCAGCCACGGCGACAACTGTCCCGCTTCACCTTATCAGGACAGGATAGAGGACGCCCTTAGAGCATCACGTTCTGACCCGCTGGCGCCGCACTTCAAACGGGCAACCTCCGAAGTGGTCCATGTCCGCTTCGGAGAAGTTCGCTCGACAGCCTGAACGACTGGCATGGGCGCAAAGCCGAATGTCTGCTTTCTGGCAGCAGCCCAATGGCGGCTCGCCACCCCGAGCCGACGTTGCACGGTGACTGGCATAGGATCGCTTTTTGGAAGCTCCGACGCCTCACCGTGAGATCCGGGTGCCATCGGCCGACTGCGGTTGCCAATGGGCCAGGCCTCCTCAGAGACCTTTGCGTCCCGCGGGAGCAAGCCCGTCATCGCGCAGCACGTCAGTGATGAGGAGCGCTTCGAGGTCTCCGCCTTCATGAGGGAGATCAGCGTGGCCGCGCTGGATGGCCGCGCTGGTCAGTGGACCCAACCATGGCAACGCCGTGTCGCGATGCCGCACCCACAAACGATGCCGGCAAGTTCCAGCCTATACCACTGTGGTATGTTGGGCAGGATGTTGGTCAGGAAAGCCTTTCGCCCATTTTTCCCTGTAAAGTCATGGACTTAACAGGGTGGATGGCGGAGACGGAGGGATGAGCCGACACGGGCCGGTTCCCCTTCTCCACCAACGGTCTCGCTTCCCGCCTATTGAGGTAGCACCGTGTCACCCACGGTCAAGCTCGCTCCTCGTTCCAAGGTCGGCGCGGGCCTGCGCCAGTGCCCTGCACAAAGATATCGACATGCGGCCGGCCCCTCGGGGATAACTACCCCCAGACACGTTGGTGTCTCGGCCCCGAGCAGGGGACTGCTCTCGTCAGCGACGCTAAATACCGGTCCAGGCAATTGCCGCCTGGGCGCGCGGCGTTGACGTTTCGCAATCCTTTGACCCGCGGGGGGCCGCTCCCCCTCGCGGGTTTCATTTTGACTTAAAGGATTGTTTTCAAATGACTATTCACACATTCCCGGCCGCGCCGGCCTTCGAGAAGACGCGTGCGTATACCCGTCAGGAGATGGTTGCGGCCATCATCACTGACCTCACCACCAGCCTGATCCAGGGCGTCATCCCGGACGCCCAATTCCTTGCCACCCAGCTTGATGGCCAGGACCATGCCGACATCCGCGCCTGGATCAAGAAGAATGCCCACATGCTGGAGTTCACGGTCAAGGACTACGAGAGAGAGCTGCGCCTCGCTCGCATCCGCGCCGACCTTGGGGGCGTGCCGCAGTACGCCGAAGAACTCGTTCAGTTGGCCGTCGCTCGCGACAGGATGACGTGCTTATACAATGGGCAGATCACCAAGGACGGCCTCAAGATCATCGAAGGCCAAGTCGTCGGCAGGGCCGACCTAGCTATTCCGACAATCGCTGAAAAGGTGCATTTCTCTTGCCCCGCCAAGGTCAATCTCGACGCACTCATGCGCCAACTTCGCATGATCTCCGACAAGCACCGCCTCGGTTTTACGGATCGCGCCATCAACGACGCTGTGATCGAGTGGGTCGAGGTCGCCCGCCGCGAGCGCCGCTTCGATCTCTACATGACCTTGGGTGGGCCGCTACCTAACATTCCTCAGCGCGAGGAAGCCGAGCGCCTCTGGCTCGATGTCGCCCAAAGGCTCTTCGTGACCTCTGAGGACATGCCGGTTCCATTCGTGGTCGCCGTCCTGAAGAAGTTCATGCATCAGGTGAAGCGCAAGCTCCGTAGTCTCCCCGTCTACGACCACCTTATGCCAGTGATCCTCGGTACTCAGGGCAAGGGCAAGTCGACCTTCGTTCGAGCCATGCTGAACCCGATTAAGGAACTTATGCTCGGCGTGGACTTCAAGATGATCGAGGACGACCGGAACATCGACATTTGGGCGAGCTACGTCCTGTTCATTGATGAGATGGGCTATGCGTCGAAGGCCAACATCGACACGATCAAGAACGCAATCACGGCTGAGACCCTGACCCGCAAGCCGCTCTACACGAATGCGAAGGTCGAGATCGAACAGAACGCCACCTTCATCGGGTGCTCGAACAAGACCCTGGAGCAGTTGATCAAGGACCCGACCGGGATTCGCCGGTTCGTTGCCCTCCAGTATCACAACGATCCAGATTGGGAGTTCCTCAATGCCCTGAACTGGACCCAGCTCTGGCGGAGCGTAGACCACGAAGGACCGTGCCCTATGGCCCCATTCAAGTTGGAGCTGGCTGAGGTGCAGGAGGGAAGCCGTGAGATGGGACGGGTCGAGCACTGGCTGACCGACTTCGATCCGGTGCGTGCGCCTGACTTTGGTTCTGACGGCCGCGGCCGGGTCAAGGCGAAGCTGCTCTACGACAACTTCCGCGAGTTCGAGGACAGCTACTATCCAGGCCCGCACAAGACCAGCCTGACCGAATGGGGGCATGAGATGCGCCGCATGGAGCAGGCTGGCCAGAACACCCGCTTCAGGCACCTGGGCAAGGTCAGCGGCAACGTTCAGTACGAGTTCCTGGGCTAATGCAGGACAGTGCCAGGACACCTCCAACGGGGTGTCCTGGCCAGCCCGCCGAGCTTCCGCTCTGCGGTCTTGGCTTCCAGGACAGTAGGATAGTTAGGACAGAAAAACAAAAGATTTACATACAAATACCACAACTCAAATTAGTCGTCGTACTTCTCTGGTCCTGCTGTCCTTCTGTCCTGTCTTCGACCTCTTCCCCCTTCGACATCTTCACTGTGTTGTCCTGCGCGGCCTCACGCAGCGGCGGCCTGCCCCGCCTCGGCCTGCATCGCCGCTCTGAGCCGCTGAACTGTAGCGGTACCGGCTCCGGTGGCTCGGGCAACCTCCCGAATGCTCCGGCCGCTGATCAGCATGATCCGGATGACCTCGGTCCGCTCGGCCGACATCGGCGGCCGGCCCAGGCGGGTGCCCTTGGCCCGGGTCCGGTTCAGCCCAGCCACGACCCGGTCGCGGATCATCGACCGCTCGAACTCCGAGAAGACCGACAGCATCCCGAACATCGCGCGTCCTGCTGGCGTGGTCGTGTCGAGGCCTTGGACGTGGAGGTAGAGCCCGACGCGGCGGCTCTGCACCTCCGAAAGGAAGGCGACGAGGTCTTGAAGCGAGCGACCAAGCCGGCACACGCTCCAGGCGGCGACCAGATCGAACTCCCGCCGGGCGACCCCTTTCAGCAGGGCGTCGTAGCCCGGCCGCTGCTCGCGGCCCTTGGCCCCGCTGATGCCCTCGTCGGTGAAGACGGCGACCACCACCCAGCCGAGGCGCGCTGCGGCGGCGTGCAGCTCCCGGAGCTGGTTCTCGACCGTTTGGGTCTGGTCGGCGCTGACACGGACGTAGAGGGCGACACGGCTCATGGGGGTCAGAATCTCATGAACCGGTCGTCCTCGCACCTGTCCCAGAACCACATGGTTACGGCCACAGGCGATGCGCACGGTCAGCGGCGATGGTGGGCTGAGAAATTACAAGGTGTTAGCGGAGGGTCGGGGAGAGGGTTGGGCGAAGGTTTTTGGGACAGAGCACGTGGCGGGAATTATCCGCCGGGCGGATAAAATTGGAACCGGCCCTACGAGGCTCGTGGGTGAGGATTTGAGAACGTCCGCTCGGTGACCGTGTGACGGAGGTCCGCTCTCGATGATGCTCTCAGACTGAAGCACCTCAGTGCGGATCTCTGGGATCACATTGTCGCCTATCGCCTGATTTCGTCGCCCTCGTCCATGGACATGCGCGACTGGTCCGCACCACTCTGTGCGGCGTTCATGACCTGCTCTGTTCCTTGCTTCATTGCACTCTGCGCCATGCCGCCCAGCTCGGTTGCTTGTGCCTGCACAGCGGCAAGTTGGCTGCGGGCGAACTCAGCCTGGAGCTGCATCGCCTCCTGTAAGCTCTTGGCCTGGGTCAGCTTCTGCGCGAAGTCCAGGGTCGCCCGCACATTCTGCTCGGCAGCCTGAAGGCTGTGCGTTGCCATGTTCTGCGTGCTCGTACCCGCGGTCTGAGCGGCCCCCTCGGTGGTCGCGATTGTTTGGCGCGCTGCGCCGATGAAGCCATCGAATGCCTGACGTGCTTGGTCGATGCCCTTCTCGGCAAGCTCGCGCAGGCCGCTCGGTACTTCGAGCTTCGGGGTGGTGTTCACAGGCGTCTCCTCCACAATCCACTCGATGGTCTACGCTATCTGAGCGCGAGTCGCGTCACTACTGAACAATCTGCCCGAAGCGAGGTTCAGCTCAGGCAGAGAGCATCCGCGGCTACGTCGCTGACTGGCCGAACTCCAGGAAGCGGCGACGGGCTCCTGCAATATGTTGCAGGCGAGCCTCATAGCCGCTTATTCGCCGCACCTTGTCCGAAAGTCTCCTAGCTTAATCTGCGTTAAAGGCGTCCAATCAACGCCGCCTGCACGGGCAAACGGCCCATTCTTGATCCACGCAACGCATCATAGTGCCGAAGCGTTGGGCATCCGAGAGGCGCGCCGCTGTGAGGCCGCCGGAGGAACTGTTCGCATGCTGTACCTGATGCGTGATGCCTACGACCAGTTACTCTCGCCCATGCGGATGGCAGCCGAGATGGCCCGAACCGCCTGTGAGAACCCGTTCAGCCCTCTCGCTTACATGCCCAATGGCCGGGCCGTCGTTGCCTCCTGCGAGTTGTTCGAGCGCGCCACGCGCAGCTACGCCAAGCCCGCCTTCGGACTTCCCGCTGCCGAGCATGTGGTGTGGAAGCGGCCGTTCTGTCGTGTGATCGCCTTCGGTGAGCCCGCGCAAACCACAGGCAAGCCGAAGCTGCTGCTGGTCGCGCCGCTCTCCGGGCATTACGCGACCCTGCTGCGTGGCACAGTGGCCGCCTTCCTCGACACGCATCAGGTGTTCATCACCGATTGGGCCGATGCCAAGAAGGTGCCGCTCTCCGCCGGGCGCTTCGACCTTGACGACTACATCGATTACTGCACTGACATGTTCGAGGCGCTCGGCCCCGATCTGCACGTCATGGCCGTGTGCCAGCCCTCCGTGCCGGTGCTCGCCGCCATCGCCCGCATGGAAGCCGAGGAGCGCCCGTTGGTGCCCCGGTCGGCCGTGCTGGTCGGCGGCCCCATCGACACGCGCCGCTCACCCACTGCTGTGAACAAGCTGCCGCAGGAGAAGCGGATCGGCTGGTTCAGACAGAACTGCATCCATCCCGTTCCGTGGACGCACCAGGGCCATGGCCGCGATGTCTACCCCGGCTTCCTCCAGTTGGCCGGGTTCATCAGCATGAACCTTGACCGCCACCAGACGGCGCATTGGGACATGTTCAAGCACCTCGTCCAGGGCGACGGCGATTCGGCTGCCAAGCACCGCGAGTTCTACGACGAGTACCTCGCCGTGATGGACCTCACGGCGGAGTATTACCTCCAGACGGTCGAGACGGTGTTCATCGAGCACCGCCTGCCCAAAGGCGAGATGCGCCACCGGGACAAGCCTGTCGATCTTACCGCGATCCGCCGCTGTGCGCTGATGGCCATTGAGGGCGAGAAGGACGACATCACCGGCATCGGCCAGACCCGCGCCGCGCTCGACCTGACCACGAACCTCTCGGCAGAGAAGAAAGCCTACCACCTCCAGATGGGGGCGGGTCACTACGGCGTCTTCAACGGTTCGCGCTTCCGCGCCGAGATCGCACCGAAGATCGTCGCGTTCATAGAAGCGCATGCCGAGAAGGCGGCGGTTGCGCCACCAGTCAAGCTCGCCTGTTCAGCCTCTCAGACGGTTGAGCCTGCTGACCTAGAGATTCCGGGAGCGCTTGTCGCTGAAGGAGCACTCGCGCCCGGCGGGGCTGCTCCCGAGTTGCGCGCTTAAGTCTCAGAACGGCTTCTCTGATCGGGCCAGACGAGACGTGGGTGCGGTCAGTGGACCGAGCCGTTGTCAGTCAAGGCGGCTGCGGTCCGTAGCAACGCGTCGGACCGCCCTCGCGCCATGATCTCCCTGGCGCGCTGCTGTAGCTGCTCCACCCGCCGGTTCAGGGTGTCTCGCTGACTCTGCCGCCGCTGCTCAAGCTGATTCAGGATTCGGTTTTTCTCTTCGACGGGGCCGGACCATCCTTCCAGGCGCTCACAATCGATCTGGTAGCCGAACTCGACATCAGCCAGCGCAGCCAAGGTGGCCTGGAGTGCGCCAGTCAGGTCATATAGATCAGCTCCACCTTCGCGCATCGGCTCGGCCCATTGGTCAGAGGAGGGGTCGACCGGATCAGACCCGTTCAGGCTGGTGATCTCAAGAAGAACGTTAGACGCGGCGAATAGATTGCCCGAGGCGTCGCGAAGGGGCGTCGGGTAAGGCATGAACGGGATGCGTGTGCCATCTGGCCGTTCCAGTACGGCCCGCACACCACGCACGGACCGTCCTTCCTTGATCGCCACAGCCATCGGGCACTGGTCGAGCGGCAGGGGCGCACCTTCGGTGGTGAAGATGCGCCAGGAGCCGCACCAGCGCGTCTTGCCGAGTTCGGGGCGGTAGCCCCACAGCTCGGCAGCGGCATCATTGTAGTAGGTCAGCCAGCCGTGTGCGTCTGTCGTGTAGACCGGCGACCTGAACTGCTGGAACAGCTCGGCGCGCGCCGGCTCGTAGTTCCAGCCGCGGTCGGGGCCGACAAACTCGAATTCGTCGTCGTCTGGAAACACGCCACACTCCCTCGACCAGCGGGCCACGAAATGCCCGCTCAAGCATTCCGGTCGCCCCCTCTGTCGCGGGTGCCTGCAAGCCGATCCCGCCGCTATAATGGCAGCTTCAGCTTGTTGGTGACGCAGATTGCGTCGCACTCCAGATCGTCCACGTCCCGAGATTGTGCCTCGGAGCTTCCGGGGGCGGTCGCTCCTCGACGCCATAACCGGCTCACGCCAGCCTGGGCTCTCCCGTCACGCTTTGTACGGACGGCTTGTGGTCGCACAGATAAGCAGCAGGTTCAATAGCCGTGTCCCCGCTCGTTCGAGGCGCAGCGGGCAACTCTCGTCTCATCGTCTAAGCGGAAACTGATCTGTATTAGCAATCCGCCAGAGATGTCGCGTACCGCTACCAACGATGAGCCTTCGATAAATCGGTAAAATACTCACCATCGAGCGATTTACGAAGTGCATTTGTATGCCAGCGGGCACCAAGTGCTCGAATCTCCAGGCAAGTACGGCACGTGCTCGCAATCGTCTGGGCGCAGGTAAAGCCGAGCGTGAGGACGTTTGGGAGTGTCGAGCAGCGACCGACGTTGGTTTAGGCGAGGATCATGAACCTCTGATTGAGGTACCCCTACGTCAGGGCTTCGGTTCAGTGCTGTTGCAGTAGGTGCTGGGACGCCAGTTGGGGAGAGGTCGAGATTAGGTACGACACCAGTAGTGTCCTCGTCAGCGTGACCGTCCTCCTACCCGAGATGCGGTAGCGTCACGATGGATGCCATGCAGCACTCACAGGCAGCCGGCGCAGAGGCGAGGGCTGATCAGAAGCTGGCTCTTGAGCCGCGCGACCTTGCGCGGGTTGAGGATATTGCCGTCTCGCGTGATGATCCACGTGCACAACTGCTCGATCTCACCTGCGCGCACCTGATTACCTGCCGCAGCGTCGGACAGCACACCCTGCCCTCCACGTGCCGCCGAGATGGCGGGCCACTTCAGCGGGCGCGTTTGGTCCACATGTCCTCGACACGCTATACTCGCGTGAGGTGCGCATGATCGGCATGTCTTGACCGTTGGCCAGCACACCTGTCCTGTCAGAGCACCCGCATCCCTCAACTTCGAGCCGCATCCAGGGCTGAAGCCACGAAGACCCCAGATACAATCCGGGGCCTTTAGCGCAATTACGGTGCCCCAAGCGAGCTGCGGTGGGGCGCAGACGAAGTCAGTACGAGCGCGACGTGGCGGGGCTCGTCGCACCCGTCTTGGCCGGCACCGTGCCATTCGTATTCACATTCCGGCTCGCGCTATGGTGTCCGATGGCGCAACCCGCTGTGGCACCAGCCACTCCATGCCCGACCATATGTCCGCCCAGACCGCCGACAATGGCTCCCTTGAGACAACCTTTGGCCTCAGCCTGTCCCATACCAAGCATGGCTGTGACGGCGATGGCGGAAGCGACTGTAATGTAGCGCATGGCTTAGCTCCAAAACATAGGTGGTAGAGAAACGAAGCTCCGCCGCACCTCGTTCCGCCGCATAGGCTCTTTCCGCGACCCGCGGCGGTGTTAGTATATGCTTAGCGTCTGAGAAATACCCGCCTATGTCAGCTAGGCTGCCATCCCAAGTCCAACAACGCAGCCCAGGAGCGTGACCAAGGACAGAGTGAAGCCCAAACTTGCCTGAATCAGACTTAGACTGCTGCCATCCACACGCACGCTCTCATTGCTGCTCATATCGGAGACCCTGGCTGTTCGAATTGGAGCTGAAACGCGGGCTGGAGCTGAGGAGTTCCGAACGTTGACGGGCGCTTTGAGCAGGGTTGACCCAGCTCAAGAAAGCCGGCGCAGCCGAAATGTAACTTCATAGATGCGCACGACTAGATGCCGCGCAATCGATATAAGAATAATGCCAAGCTGAAACAGCCGATCTGCTCGCTCACTTTTGAAAAGTTGATGGCGAGCCCGCCTCGGAAGGGCTTGTTCAGAGTTTATCTGGGGATGCTGGCATGCGGGTTGTTACAGGCGGCGACTGGAGCACCGGGTTAGGTTTGGATACCAACTTAGACTCCGCTCTGCTCAAGGCTTGCCTCGGGGAGAGGCTGCGGGAGGTCTACACCGAAACGGTCGAACAGCCTCTGCCGCCTGAGTTCGGCCATTTGCTGAAGCGGATAAGCGGCGCGCGTGCAGGCGTTAGCAACCCCAGGGTGGGCTTAGATGCCGAAGGTGCCGCAGAATAAATCCTTCGATGAAGGTTTCCTGCTGCTCTCAACATCGCTGCTGCCGCCTGACATGCGCTGCGTGCGCACGCCGGTATTCCGGCCGCGTGGCGAACCGAGTAGTTCGCGACCATCCGAGCGACCTGTTTGTCATTGAAGTCGACGCTGAACTCACCGGTCTTTCCAGCTTCTGGACGTGGTGCGTAGCCGTTCGGAACCGCCTCGATTATCTCCGCCGGCAGGATCAATCCTGGCGCGGAGTGGGCCTGATGGTCTGGCTCTGCACCGACGACCGCGTGCGCGGCATCGTGGGCTTGGGCGGCAACTCGCCCGAGCGGTTCATCGATGCCTTCAACCGCTGGCTTGTTTCGCTTCGGCCGATCAGCGTGACCGTCCTTCGAACTGAGATCGCGACGATCGCACGGCCCGAGATGGTAACCGGCTGCATGCCCTTGAACGGCCGCTACCAGCGCCTGAAACTGACGATCCGACGCCACCAGCGACCGGGGTCTATTCACCTCGGAAGGCTTCGTGCGCGCCGACAACATGACCACGCGCCGATGCCGGTCGTGCTTTGAGCAGTTTTTCATGAGAAATCGACCCCCGACGCGACCCGCCGTTGCGGGAGGCCCGCTAAAAACGCATCCGGAAAGCGAACGCCTCGTCCGGGTCAGCGAAGCGGAAGACGAAGCCGGTCAGCCGTATGCGGGCGTCGCGGATCGGCTCGATCTCGTGCGTGTGCCAGCAATGCTGCGCGATCCAGTGGCGACGCTCCTCGCGCTGCTCGTAGTAGCACCGCTGACCAAGCATATCCTCGCACAAGCCGTTCTGCTGCACGATGTGCGGGGTGGCGGTGCGCCGAGCTGCGTCTACGAAACCTCTCCTGACGCTGATTGACAGTTTGCTGTTCAGCTCGGCAAAATCGAATGGCGGTTTTATGCCAGTACTCATAAGCCTTGAGCTTTCGCCCGTAGCTTGTTGAGACGCATCGTAGATTTCGTCTGCTCGTCCCTGATGTCTTGCTGGTTTTTTCTGTATCGCTCATTGCGCTTCAGTGCCTGAGCGGCTGTCAAAGTCTTTCCGGGCTTGATAACACCGCCGCTAACAGGGCCATTTTCGCCTATAATTTCATAGTATCTCATACGTGTATTTAGACATGCCGGCGTGGGCTCTCAGCCCCATGTGGGCCGGAGAGAAGCCGTTGCGCGGTCGAAGCGGGAGGCGGGTAGCGGCTCGTCCATCAGCCTGCGAACCAAGCAATATGATGTGTCAGTTTCTGCTGATCTCCGCGAGCAATGCTTCGGCCGTGAACACCACCCCACGTGGTCGGTAGTCGATCTCGGCCGTGCCGCTGATTTCCTGAGCCAAAGCCCGTTCGATCATGCGAGTGCCGAACCCGGTGCGGGTCGGCGGCAACACCGCCGGACCACCCACCTCTTGCCATTGGAACCAGAGCCGACCGGGCAGAGACCCGTCCACCACATCCCAGCTCACCAGCACGCGACCTGCGTCGTTCGACAGTGCGCCGTACTTCGCAGAGTTCGTCGCGAGTTCATGGAGCGCCAGCGCGAAGGCCAGTGCGACGCGCGGCGCTAAGCGCAGGATTGGACCGTCCACCCTGAAGCGCCTCTCCTGTTCGACGCCGAACGGCCGCAGGGCTGCCGCCACCACCTCCGTCAACGTCGCCCAATCACCTCCCTCGCGCGTCAATACGTCGTTGGCCGCAGCCAGGGACTGAATCCGCGCCTCAAGGGCCGCCTGTGCATCGTCCAGAGAGCCGGCATTCCGCAGGGTCTGACGAGCAATCGACTGGACGGTTGCAAGCGTGTTTTTGACCCTGTGGCTAAGCTCTCGCGCGAGAAGATCCCGGTGCTCCTCTGCCCGCTTGCGGTCCGTCACGTCAAAGGTGATGCCCGCCATGCTGAGCGGCGTACTATCTGCTCTGTAGAAGGGGTGCCCGCGGACATGCAGCCAGCGGATCTCACCTCGGGGTGTCACGATCCGGTACTCGATATCGTAGTCCGCGTGCTGGGCAATTGCGGTGTCGGTGGCCGCCTGCTTGCGCTCACGATCATCGGGATGGATCGCGTCCATCAACTGCGCGTAGCTGAACGGCTCAGAGGGGTCGCGGCCGAAGTTGCGCTTGCACTCCTCAGAGGCCATCAGCCGCATGGCGTCCAGCTCCAGTGTCCACGATCCCAGGCGTCCCGCTTTGAGGGTGAACCGCAGGCGCTCCTCGCTGCGGCTTAGATCTGCCGCGCGCTGCTCCGCCTCAAGCTCAAGAGCGTCGCGGTCGCGCTGCAAGCGCACGAGCCGATCCCGCTCCAGTGTCACGTCGAACTGCGAGGCGAAGAAGTAGGTTAGCTCACCGTCCTCGCTGAATACGGGCGAGACGAGGAGCCGGTTCCAGAACACCTCGCCGTCCTTGCGGTGGTTCAGAAGATCAAGCTCGATAGGGACCCTGCGCTCGATGGCGCTGCGGATGCGCGCAACATCCTTGGGATCTGTCTGAGGTCCTTGCAGGAAGCGGCAGTTGCGCCCGAGGATCTCCTCGCGCGCGAAGCCTGTCAGCTTCGAAAACGCGTTGTTGACGAAAACGATGGGGTTATCGGGCTTGCGCGGATCGGTGATGATCATCGGCATACGCGTGGCGCGTACGGCCGCGGCAAACGGGTCTGCGCCGCCGCTGTGGCGGCCGATCTCCGCCGCGATTCGCTCGTGCTCGTGATGTTCCGCCAATGACCTTTCCTTCTGGCCGCTGAGCTGAGGCGCGAATCGCGCCGCGGCGAACAGAAAGCAAAGTTGCGCGCAATTCAATCACCGGCTTTGCCGCCTCATCAAAAATTTGCGTAGTGCTGCGCGAGGCGCAGACCTCATTTTGCCCGCCGAGAGCCGAGCGCACCGGATGCACCACCATGATCCTCAGCAGCTCAAGACAGATCGCAGTTTGAAGGCCAGTCCGAGCGTGAGCCATTTGTATGCTTCTGATCGCGAAAAAGTTGCCTATCGAGAACGGAGCGCAACCACCTTTCCGGCATCCTCAATCGCGGGAAGTGCGTCGGCTAACCGCGACGGCACGATCCGCGAGTGGGTGGGCATGTGTCTCGCCATCATCGGCAGCAAACGCTTTCAGGTCGATGGGCTATCGACCGCTCATCAGCGTGAGCGGATCACCGCCGGGCAGGTCAGGGCCGCGCGGGCGATGCTCGGCTGGAGCATCGGGGATCTCTCCGCCAAGACTGACCTGTCGCCCTCGACCATCGCGCGGATCGAGGACGAAGCACGCTCGCAAAGCGTCCGCTCTTCGAACCTGAATGCCGCACGTACCGCGTTCGAGGCAAACGGCATCACCTTCACGTGGAGCGCTATTGGTGAAGCAGGTCTCTACCTGCGGTTCCGGCCGAAGACGTGATTCTCACCCGCCGGACTGACGTGTGGTCGGAGGCGAGAGTAGCCGGGCGAGACGCCCGACTTCCTTGTTTCATCCCCTGGACTGTAGCGGTCGTCTCAAGCGGCTTTGACGCTGCTCAGGAACGTACCGACTTCCTGCGTCAGGTTCTCCGTATGGCGTGCCAACTCCTGGGCCGCTCCTAGCACCTGGGTGGCGGCGGCGCTGGTCTGTCCAGCTCCTTCGCGCACGCACGCGATGTTGCGGGTCACCTGCTCCGTGCCTTTGGCGGCCTGCTGGACGTTGCGGGTGATCTCCTGCGTGGCCGCGCCCTGCTCCTCCATCGCGGCGGCGATGCTGGCCGCGTAGGTGGACATCTCCGCGATCACGCGGCTGATCTCGCGGATGTCGGCCACCGCCTCGCTCGTCGCGCTCTGAATCTCAGTGATCCGCTCCCCGATCTCGCCTGTGGCCCGCGCCGTCTGACCCGCAAGCTCCTTCACCTCGGTCGCAACCACCGCAAAGCCCCGGCCGGCCTCTCCGGCCCGGGCGGCCTCGATGGTGGCGTTTAGCGCCAGCAGGTTCGTCTGTGCCGCGATGGTGGAGATGATCGACACGGCGCTGCTGATCCGCTCGGCCGTACCGGCCAGCCGCTGCACGGTCGCGTCTGTGCGCTGAGCCTTCTCGACCGCCATGTTGGCGATCTGAGCCGATTGGCTGACCTGATGCACGATCTCCTGCACAGAGGCTGACATCTCCTCCGAGGCAGCCGCAACCGTCTGCACATTGGCCGAGGTCTGCTGCGAGGCACCGGCAACCGTCATCGTCTGCTGGGTCGTCTCATCGGCTGTGCCGGCCATGGAACGCGCCGTGGCCTCCATTTCGGTCGCCGCTCCGGCCAGTCCCTGCGTCAGCACGGAGACGCTATGTTCGAAGCGCTTGGTGAGATCATCCAGCAGGTTCGCCCGGCGCATCTTGGCTCGGTTCTCCTCCTCCTGGGCCGCGGCGAGTTGGCGAGCCTGCACGGCGTTGTCCTTGAACACTTGAAGTGAGCGCGCCAGCAAGCCGACCTCGTCTTTGCGCTCTGTGCCGAGCACTGCCACATCGAGATCACCCGAGGCTAAACGACTCATCGCGGCAGTCATCGCGCCCAGCGGCCGGGAGACGCCCAGCACGGCGATGGCCGCGAGCAGTCCCACGGCTGCGATAAGGCCCAGCACCGCAACAATGGTGAGCGTCCGGGTGGCCGTTGCCGCGACAGCGGCGGCATTCTCCTTCGCCGCGGTCAAATCGCGTTGGTTGCTCTCCAAGCGTTTGGAGACCGCCTCGACTAGCTTGCCGCGCGCTGCCCGGCCCTCATTGTTGGAGATGCGTGTAGCAGCCTCGCTGTCGTTCTTCAGTCCGAACGCGACTGCCTTCTCAGAAGCGGAGAAGAACTCACCGATGAGGCTCTTGATTCCCTCGTTGGTTGCGCGACGCTCGGGCGTGTCAGCCATCGCAATCAGCCGATCTATACCGGCGTAGGCGGTTTTGCGTGCCTCCTTGTAGCCCTCGTGCTGAGCGGCCATGCGCGCGCCATCGGTCTCAATGATGATGTTCTTCTCGCGGATGGTAGCCTCATCGATGGCATTGGCGAGTTCGAGGGCCGAGACCAAACGGCTGGCGGTGACATCCACGATATGCTGCGTGTTCTGATCCAACATCGACAGGTTGGATCGCGCCAACAGGACGAGGCCCGCTGTCACGCCAATCAGCAGCACCGTTGGAATGGCGAGCTTGGTGATCAGCTTGAGATTGTTGAGCAGCTTCATCGCGGTGCGCCGGGGGACAACAAAACGGGTCCAAGCGCCGCCCCAAGCGCTCTGAGCAGTCTATTGCGTCATATCGAAGGTTAAGAAAAACCTGATCTGAATTTTTTGTCGTCAGCTCCCGCCGAAATGAACGAATTTCGGTTTTTTGCCGGATAGGAGCGACGCAGTGAAAATCCGCGGCTTGTTGTTAACTTATCATATTCAATTTCAGACCGGTCGGATCGGGGAGCGCTGTGCGGACCTGCCCCCAAGAGGTCGAGTATGTACCCGTTGCATCCGGATGAGGTGAACCGTCTCAAAGAGCTGCACGGTCTGGAAGCATTCGGCTCAGCCCCGGAACCGCGGTACGACGCGATCTGCCGGACTGCGCGGGCACTGTTTGGCGCACCTATCGCGCTGGTGTCGCTTGTTGGCGAGACCGAGCAGCGGTTCAAGGGCAGGTGTGGCCTGGACGCGAGCGGGACTGCCCGCGAGATCTCCTTTTGCACATATACGATTCTCTCCGACGCGGTGCTGGTCGTTGAAGACGCTGCGCAGGACCAGCGGTTTTCTGCCAATCCCCTAGTCACTGGCGAGCCGCACATTCGCTTCTATGCCGGTGCGCCTCTGGTGCTCAGCGCGGGCATCCAGCTCGGCTCGTTGTGCATCATTGACCGCGTGCCGCGCACGTTCTCGCTGGAGCAGCGCGAGCAGCTCCGCGATCTCGCGCAGATCGTTGTCGGCCAGCTTCGTCTCAGCCAAGCGGATCGAGCCTCCCGCGAATGCGCAGTCCGGCTGCGCGAGAGTGAGGCGGCCTACCGACTGCTGGCCGAGAACTGCACCGACGTGATCATCCGGTCGGATCTGGATGGAACGCGGCGCTACATCTCGCCGGCCGCCGGTCGCCTGCTCGGTTACGACTCGTGCGAACTCCTCGGTACGCATCCACTCGCTTTTGTGCATCCGGATGAGGCCAGCTCCTACGCGCGTCTCCTCAAGCGATTAGAGACAGGTCAGCTTAGTGAGGCAGTGACCCAGCAGCGCTACTGCCGCCGTGACGGCAGCTTTGTCTGGGTCGAGGTCTCCTTCAGCCTCACGCGCGATGAACAGAGCCGAGCGCCGAACGGCTACGTTGCCGTCATCCGCGACATCTCGCAGCGCAAGGCCGCCGAGAGCGAGATGGCCCGCATCGCCCGCCATGATCCGCTCACAGGTTTGCCGAATCGGCTGCACTTCCACGAGCAGCTTGAGCAGGAGATCGCGCGCACCAAGCGCAACGGCGGGGCCTTTGCCCTGTTCTGCCTGGATCTCGACCGGTTCAAGCTCGTCAACGACACGCTCGGGCACCAAGCAGGCGACGAGCTTCTGAAGGTTGTGGCGCAGCGGATCAGGTTGGTTCTGCGCACTGAGGACACGGTCGCGCGGCTTGGCGGGGACGAGTTCGTCATCATTCAGACCGGCTGCGAGCGCACTGAGGACGCGAACCGGCTTGCCGAGCGGGTGATCGACGCGATGCGGCCACCCGTCAATCTCGGCGGCTGTCCGGCCGTTGTTGGCGTCAGCATCGGGATCGCAGTCGCTCCGCGCGACGGTCTTGAGGCCGATCTGCTATACGCGCGTGCCGATCAGGCCCTCTACCGCGCCAAAGCGGCAGGGCGGAGCACATTCCGTTTCTGGACTGAAGAGTTTGCTCATCCCGGTCTGACGCCCAACCGAGGTGGCTTGTTTCAGGGGGATCAGGCCCTGAAACAGATCACGCCACACCCGCTACTTGGGGACGACCTGCTCCGTGACATTCTGGAGAGTGGCACCGATTGCATGAAGTTGCTCGATCAGGAGGGGCGCTTGCTCTTCATGAGCGCGGGCGGGCTCCAGGCCATGGAGGTCGAAGATGCCGGTCCCTTGCTCGGCCAGTCTTGGATTGATCTCTGGCAGGGCGAGCATCACACCGCGGCGCAAAGGGCGGTGGTACACGCCAGGGCCGGAAACGTCGCGCGCTTCCGGGGCTTGTGCCACACGGCCAAAGGCCAGCCGAAATGGTGGGATGTTGCCCTGAGCCCACTCAAAGGACTGAGCGGAGCGCGTGGCCTCATCCTGGCCATCTCGCGCGATGTCACGGTCGAGATCGAGCTTCAGCGCAACCTGCATACAAGCGCCGAGCGTTTCAGGACGCTGATCGAGGCCAGCGCGACGATGGTCTGGCGGGCAGCGCCGGACGGCTCCGTCATCGAGAGCAGCGGATGGGAAACCTACTCGGGGCAGCCGGAGAGCGCCTACAAGGGCTTCGGCTGGCTAACCGCTGTCCATCCCGATGACCGTCCGCGTGTGATCTCCACGTGGCGCGACATCATCGCCTCACAATCGGCCGGCTCGTGCGAGTTCCGGGTCCTGTGCCGGGACGCGGTGTTCCGCTGGACCCTGGCCAGGGTCGCGCCGCTCAAAGACGCGGCCGGTCGGGTCCAGGAGTGGGTCGGCACCGCAGCCGACATTCATGACACCAAGCAAGCTCACGAGGCGATCCGCATCCAAGAAGAGCGCTATCGGTTGGCCGTACTGGCCAGTGAGGAGGGCATCTGGGATTGGGACCTGACCACGGGCGAGGTCGAATGGGCTCCCGCCGCGGCCGAAGTGCTCCAGCACAGTAATGACGAGGAACGGCCCTCTCTGGCGCGCTGGACATCCCGACTACATCCTGATGACCGTAAGCGGGTCACCAGTTCAATCCGAGATGTCATTGATAGCGGCGAGATCCGCTGGTGTGAGGAGTACCGCTACGAGCGGGATGACGGCACGTATGCGGAGGTGACCGACTGTGGGTTCTTGCTGCGCGATGAGAATGGCCGTGCGTTGCGCATGGTCGGAGCTGTCCGCGATGTGAGCGAACAGCGACAAGCGAACGCTGCCTTGCGCGCCAGCGAGGAGCGCCTGCGGCTTGCCCTCCACGTCGGACGGATGGTTGCTTGGGAGCACAACTTGAGCACCGGGCACAGCACCCGATCCGAGAACGCGCCGGAACTGCTTGGGCTTGTCACGGAATCCCATTCTGAGTTCTTCACCCGTGTCCATCCGGAGGACCGGGCGGAGATGGCGAAGTTCCTCCAATCGGCTGGCACCCGGGAGGAACGCGAGTTCCGGTACTTTCCACCGGCCGGTCCGATGATATGGCTCCGCTCCTCGGTGGAGCGAGCTGATGCGGATCGGATCATCGGCATCACGTTCGACATCACCCAGCGTAAGCTTGCAGAAGAACAGGCGTGGCGAGCCGCAAATCACGACACGCTGACGGGTCTGCCCAACCGCCGGCTATTTCATCAGCGGGTGGAACAGGCCGTTGCCGCCGCGGAGCAGCGTGGGACGAGTGCGAGCCTGCTGCTCGTTGACTTCGATAACCTGCGGGACGTGAACGACACACTCGGCCACGATGTGGGCGACGCCGTGTTGGTAGAGGCAGCTCAGCGGCTTCGCGAGGGGCTGCGCGAGACGGACTCTGTTGCCCGTCTGGGCGGCGACGAGTTCGCCCTGCTGCTCGCGGAGCCGCTGCGCCTGGAGCACGCCCGCAGACACGCGCAGAGGCTCGTTGAGAGGCTAGGCCAGCCGTTCAGCCATCGTGGTCACACTCTGACCTGCAAGGCCAGCATCGGTGTAGCAAGCTACCCTGACCACCACCGCGAGCCACGGGAACTGATGAAGGACGCGGACATCGCGCTCTACCGCGCCAAGGTTCAGGGCCGCAACCGTGCTGTCGTGTTCGCGCCGGAGATGCGCGCGGAGACGGAGCGGCGTGTGAGCATCGCGGCCGAGGTCAGGGCTGCGCTCAATGCGGGGCAGATCGTGCCTTACTACCAGCCCAAGGTGTGCCTCACGACCGGGGCGGTCGTCGGCTTCGAGGCGCTGGCGCGCTGGCAGCATCCGGAAAAGGGCCTGCTAACGCCCGGCTACTTCGGGTCGGCCTTTGACGACCCGGAGCTTGCAACAGCCATCGGTGACAGAATGCTCCGGCAGGTCGCAGCGGATCTGCGCGCGTGGCAGGAACGTGGCCTCAACCCCGGCCGGACTGCGGTGAACTTCTCCTCGGCGGAGTTCCGGAGGCCCGATCTGGCCGGCAGCATCCTATCGGTGCTGGAGGAGCACGGCGTGCCGGCGAGCCAATTTGAGGTAGAGGTGACCGAGACAGTGTTTCTCGGGCATGGCACCGAGAACGTCCCGGCCACCCTCCAACAGCTCCACGATGCAGGCGTTCTCGTCACGCTCGATGATTTCGGGACCGGCTTTGCCTCTCTCACGCACCTGAAGCAGTTCCCGGTCGGCCACATCAAGGTGGACCAGAGCTTCGTGCGCGATATGGAGCGGGATGAGGACGACACGGCCATTGTCGCAGCCGTTGTCGGTCTCGGCCGCAGCCTGGGTGTGCAAGTCACGGGCGAGGGCGTTGAGACAACAGGGCAAGCTCAGCGCCTGAGCGCGATGGGCTGCGACTATGCTCAGGGCTACCGCTACGCCAAACCGATGGCCGGCTCGCGCGTGCCGAGGTTCCTCCAGAACTGGACCACAGAGGTGGTGATCGAAGGGACCCAGATCCTGCGGCTTGCCTGACCGGCGGTTGCGCTGCGGTACTTGTCAGCTCTGTCGAAGCAAGGCTGAGATCCGCACCCGCAATCCCTCTGGAGCGTAGGTGGTCTCGACCTCCCCACCTAACTGCCGCCCGAGCACCCGCTGCAACAGCACCGAGCCGAAGCCCTGGCGCGCGGGCGCTTCGACCACCGGGCCGTCGTGCTCAGCCCAGGTGAGCGTCAGCCGCCGCTCGCCCGTCTCATCCGTCTCCAGGCTCCACGTCACCTCAACTCGGCCAGTCAGTAGTGAGAACGCCCCGTACTTCACCGCGTTCGTGGTGAGTTCATGCGCGGTCATGCTGAGCGCCAGCGCCATCTCGGACGGCAGGTGTACGTCCGGTCCCTCAAGCCGCACACGCCTGCCGGTGCCGTCGTCGTAGGGCGACAACTCGGCCAGCAGGATCGCGCGTAAGTCCGCACCGCCCCAGGTATCCTCGATCAGCAACGTGTGCGTCTTGGCCAGAGAGGCGATCCGGTCCGTGACCGACTGCTGGAACTCGGCCATCGTTCTGGCGTGACGCGCCGTGGACGAGACCAGCGCCTGCACAGTGGCGAGCGTGTTCTTCACGCGATGGTGCAACTCGCGCGTGACCAGCGCCTGCTGCTCCTCCAGCCGCTTACGCCGCGTGATGTCGAGCACCACGCCGATGATGCGCGTCGGCTGACCCGCCGCGTCGGTCTCGTTCTCGGCCCGCAGCAGGAGCCAACGCACCGACTGGTCCGGCTGAGTACAGCGGTACTCCACCTCGAAGTAGCGCTCGCCGCTGCGGGCCGAGTCCTGGTGCGCACGCACCACGCGCTCGCGGTCACCGGGGTAATAGCGGGCCTGAAACTCCTCCAGGCCGACCTGCGCGTCGGCCGCAAAGCCGTAGAGCCGGTTCAGTTCGGGTGAGCCCAGGAAGGAGTTATTGGCGAGGTCGTACACCCACACGGCCATGTGTGCCGCTTCGAGCGCAAGGTGCAGCCGAACCTCACTTCCGCGCAGAGCCTCCACGAGGCTGTGGTGGCCGGTGATGTCTTGCAGCGTGCCGACATAGCGGATCGCCCGCTCTTCGCCGTCCACCGAGGCGTAGACAGCCTCGCCGTGCGCGAGCATCCAGCGCACCGCCCCGTCAGAGGGGCGGATGATCCGGTACTCGTAAGGGGCGTGCTCCCGGATGGCCGGATCAAGGGCGCTCTGTGCCATCGCAGACGTTCGCGGCAGATCATCATGGTGCGTCGCATCCCGGATCATGCCCAAGGTGACCGGCTCACCCGGAGCGAAGCCATGGATGACCTTAGCGCGCTCCGAGTAGAGCATCTCACCGGTTTGCAGGTTCCAGTCCCAGATCCCGAGATCGGCGGCCTCAGTTGCGAGTTCCAGGCGGGCTCGGCTCTCGCGCAGGTCGGCTTCGGCTTGGCGTGCCCGCGTCACGTCGCGGAAGCTGACGCCGAGACCGGAGCCGAGTGGGAAGAGGTTGAACTCGATGATGTGGCTCGGATGAACCGCTGACGGTGCCTCGAAGATCGCTGGCTCACCGGAGGCGCGGATCTGTCGAAAACGCGCCTCGATCTCGCTGCCGACAAGCTCGGGCAGCGCCTCCCAGATCGGCAGTCCCGTGGCGGTCAGCCGGTCGAGCCCGAGATGGTGTTCGGCGTAGCGGTTGATCTCGACAAAGCACCAGTCGTTATCGAGCGAGTAGAAGCCGTCCTGAAGCCCGTCCAGCACCGCCTGCAAGCGGGTCGTCTCGGTATCAGGAGAAGGAGGGGCAACGGGCGACAGCATGGCGGCGAACTCGGTACGCGAGGAGCGTGGCCGAGGTCCACGCCGCTCGTCCCGCCACAATGTCACGGGGCAACAAGCTTTTCCATAAGGGGCTATTGGAGCGTACCGTTGGCCGTTCTGGTCGGCATCAAACCTCGGGCTCGGAATGCAGAACGCGTATCTCCCCTGAGCCGCCTCCGCCCGATCAGCCAAACGGCTGTCTCCGGCGTCCGCTACATCTCCGACGAATCGAACCGCACAAGCTCAACTTCATGTGCCAGGAGGAGTCTGCAAAATGTGTGCTCCTGTAGGTCAACGCACATTGACTTTGGCATAGTCAGCGTCACTCCCGTGCCGGGTGGTCCGTGCCCTGTGTCGCTGCCGCCCGACTGCTGAGCCAGAGCACGCACCGGCCGCGTGCCGGTGTCGTTTGTCCGAGCATCGAGGTAGGCCTGACTGGCAGCCGATCTCCTGGAAGTGACGGTGAGAATCGGCGTTGCGCGTGTGTAACAGCGTCCTCACTCCAGGGCGCGTATGGAGGAAGGCGGACACCCGGTTGCCATGGCCTCCCTCGGATCTCACGACCACCTACTCGTCGCCCTGTCGGTGCTCGTCGCGGCGGCGGCCTCCTACACGGCGCTCGATCTCGCCAGCCGCGTCCGAACTGCCGGCGGGTGGGTATCGCGGGCGTGGCTCACCACGGCCGCCGTCGCCATGGGTGGGGGCATCTGGTCCATGCACTTCGTGGCCATGCTGGCCTTCAGCATGCCGGGCATGGAAGTCAGCTACGATCTCGGCCTGACTCTAACATCGCTGCTCATCGCTGTCGGCGTTACCGGCATCGCCTTCGCGATCGCAAATCGCAAGCGGTCCGGTCCGACCTCCCTCGCCCTGAGCGGCTTGTTCATGGGGCTCGGCATCGCAGCGATGCACTACACCGGCATGGCTGCGATGCGCATGCATGCTGACCTGCGCTACGAGAGTGTCTGGGTCGCGGTCTCCGTCCTGATCGCGATTGGTGCCGCCACGACTGCGCTCTGGCTCGCCTTCGGCTATGCCGGCACGTACTCGCGGCTCGCCGCAGCCCTGGTCATGGGAGTGGCCATATCGGGCATGCACTACGCGGCCATGCAAGGGTCGGTGTTCGAAGCTCATTCGGGAATGTCAGAGGCGCGAGCGGACGCAAGCCTTGACCAGATCAGGCTGGCCTTGGCGGTCGCTGCCGCAACCTTCGTCATCCTGTTCCTAGCTTCAGTCGCCGCCATGTTCGACCGGCGATTCGCCGTTCTCGCGGAGCGAGAAACTGCGGCCCTGCGCACCAGCGAGGAGCGGTTTCGCACCCTCTACCGGATGACCCCGCTGCCGCTGCACTTCTTGGACGGCGCAGGCACGATCCAACAGGTCAGCGACGCTTGGCTCGATCTTCTCGGCTACGGTCGGGACGAGGTTGTTGGACGCCCGTTGACGAACTTCATGACGGAAGCCGCAGCACGGCAGCGCATCCGGCAGGACTGGCCGAAGCTGGCCGAGCAAGGATACCTGAAGGATGTCGAGTACCAGTTCGTCACGAAGGCAGGCGACTTCCGCGAGGTGCTCCTCTCCTCCAGAGCGGAGCGCGACGGGTGCGGACTTCTGAGCGGCGTCCTCGGCGGACTTGTTGATGTGACGGCCCGCAGGCAGGCCGAGAATGCGCTGCGGCAGGCGCAGAAGATCGAGGCCCTCGGGCAGCTTACCGGCGGCGTCGCACACGACTTCAACAACCTGCTGGCTGTCGTCCTCGGAAATCTCGAACTTCTGCGCAAGCGGCTGCCCGAAGATGAGCGCAGCCTTCGCCTGCTCGACAGCGCCGTCCAGGGTGGAAAGCGCGGCGCGGCTCTGACCCAGCGCCTGCTGGCCTTTGCGCGGCGGCAGGACCTCAAGCCGGAGCCCGTCAGCATCGCCACACTGGTGCATGGCATGGCCGATCTGTTGCAGCGTTCGGTCGGACCGGACGTGCGAATCGACGCGCAGTTACCGCTGCAATTGCCCAAGGCGCAGGTCGACGCGAACCAACTCGAACTGGCTCTGCTCAACCTCGTGGTCAACGCGCGTGATGCGATGCCTGACGGTGGCTCGATCACGGTTGCAGCGCGCCGACGATCAGTGAGCGGCGTGAGCGCGGATGGCCTCGCACCGGGCGACTACGTCGGCATCGCCGTAACCGACACAGGTAGCGGCATGGACGAGGCGACTCTCTCGCGCGCGCGAGAGCCCTTCTTCACGACGAAGGGGGTCGGGAAGGGAACGGGCCTGGGCCTGCCGATGGTGCATGGGCTCGCGGAACAATCGGGCGGCAAACTGTGCCTGACCAGTGAGCGGGGCCGGGGAACGACAGCGGAGATATGGCTGCCAGCGGTCACAGACGAAACTGAGCAGCTTCGCGATGGTGCGCCGCTGATCAAGACCTGCGAGCCTTTCGGTCCAACGCTCAGGCCCCTGACGGTGCTCGTTGTCGATGACGATCCCCTGGTCCTGTTGAGCACGGCTGAGATGCTGGAGGACCTGGGTCACGCTGTGATCCAGGCAGCGTCCGGCCAGCAGGCACTTAACGCTCTCCGGGGCAACTCGTTAATCGATCTGCTCCTGACCGACCATGCCATGCCGGGGATGACCGGAGTGCAGCTTGCTGCCGCTGTCCGGACAGAGCGACCGAACCTGCCGATCATCCTCGCATCCGGCTACGCGGAGCTGGCAGGCGACACGAGTGTCGCGCTGCCTCGGCTGCGCAAACCCTTTGATCAGGCGGCTTTGCAGAACGCGATCAATGCGAACGTCGAACTGGAGGCTGCCACCGTCCTTCCGTTCCCTGCTGCCCGGCAGGGTTGAGGGGAAACGGCCCGATTACCGTTGCTCTGCGACGCGATAGCGGCCCTTCGCAGGTCAGGAGGCGGGGCTATGTTTGCGAGCTTGACGGCAGGTTGACGAGCGCGCGTGCCACGTCGAGGAGCGTCTCACCCTGCACGTGGGGCTGGAGCAGCACGCTCGGATACGTCTGCCGCCGCGCTACGAAGCCCGTAATCAACCCCACAGCCTTCGCACCGTGCGTGTCCCACGCATGGGTCGCCACGAGGGCCATCTCTTCGGGTCGGACCCCTATGGCTTCTGCGGCATAGAGGTAAACCTCGGAGCGCGGCTTGGACCGTTGCACCTGATCGACCGACAGCACCAGCTCGACATAGCGACTGAGACCGCCGCGGCGCAGCAGCTTCTCGGTCGAGGCGCTCGGGCTGTTGCTGAGTGCGATCAGGCGGAACCCTGCGTCAGCCAGCAATGCGAATGCCTCGCCGGCATCCGGGTGCGGCTTCAGCTCGGCCATGCCGTCCAGCACCGAGGCGATCTCGTCCGGTGTGCTGGACAGATCGTGGATGGACAGCAGGCTGGCGAGCGCACCTTCCAACACCGACCGAAACGGCGCGAATCGATCCGTGATCGCGATGGCGAAGGCGTCCCGCAGCGCGGAGGCGAACCACACCTCCAGCGCGGTGGCCGGCAAGCCAAGGGCAGTGAGCCGCGGACGGATGGCCTCCAGCGAGAACACGGTCTCGTTAATGTCGAACGCGATGACCTTGAGCTTTGTCATGATCGTACGTCCTGTGTTTCGTCATAGCCACCGAACAGGTCGCGACCACGCACCCGCCGATGCCAACGCCCCGAGCGCACAATCGGTCATCTGAACCACTAGCCGCTCTCACGGCGGAGCTGTACGATGCTGTCCCCGTCAAAGGCCGAGCTTTCGCGCCATCGGCACGGACCTATTCTGCGAAGGTGCGCCGCGCCTCTGTGTATGGCCAGAACTCACTCTGTCCGTTCAGACCTGTCGTCCTCGGGTAGGAAGGCCGACGAGCCGCTAGAGACCAACGCACGGCTCCGCGCTTGCGACTTGAGCGTCCTTAAGCCAGCGAGCACCTCGTTTTGGATCAATTCGGTTTGCCGATTCGGTAGATGTCGCGGCTGTACTACGCTAGGCACGGACTTCGTGCGGCCTCACGCAGAACCAAGTGGCAGGGCGCACCGGGAGCAACCTGGGAAGCCGAGCGCCGTAATGGCACCGTCGCCATGCTCACCCGGCAGCCAGCCGGCCTCGAAGCGCGGCTCGCCCGGCTGCTGCGCGGGTCGACTTTGGCCGAGTGCGTTTACATCCTGCGTCAGCGCCGCGGTGGGAGACGGCAGAAATTCGCTCAGCTCGCCGGATTGGAACTTCCCGCGGTAGAGCGCCTGGAAAGCGGCAACTCCCGCATCGTCACGCTCAGTGCGGTCCTAGCGGTGTTGGCTCCTGCCCCTCATCATGAGAGCAACCAAGACGGAGAGGCCAGCCAGTTCTAACTTGCGTACCCGGAGCGGCTAATCCGACGCTTCGACTGCCGCGTTCTGCACTGATCACTCGGCAGCCAGCAGACCAGTAGCCGGCGCTGCGTCCATCCGCTGAGCTGCGACTTCAAAGTGCCTCAAATCATTCTCGAATCCAATGAAGGTCCGTCGCTCCTCCAAAGCGGCGACGCCGGTCGAGGCTGAACCCATGGTCGGATCGAGCACTAACTCGCCCAGGTTCGAGTAGGTCCGGATCAGGTAGCGTAGCAGGCCGACTGGCTTCTGCGTCGGTACCAGGACTTCCGATTTTGGCACGGCGTCGAACCGGAGTAGATGGCTCGGGTGCTGATGCGTATGGGTCACCAATTCAAGATCGCCGCGCTCCCATGGCGCGAACGGCTGCGGCTTATAGAGCTTCCCGACCTTGCTTAGTCGGTTCCTGGTTTTCGGCTTGTCATACAGATCCATCTGGGGGTTGTAAGTCGCGGATTCGGGTGTCCGACCGAAGACGCATATCTCCTCGATGCAGCGCATCGGCTGCTGACCGGTTCGCAGATGGCCAGTTTTTCTATTCTTTTGCCAGTACCAGATGTTTCGGAAGTAGCTAGGATTTGATCCGATCAGCATCGAGGTGAATGGCTGGGCACTAAAGATCAGGCACACCCCAGCGGGCTTCAGCACGCGCTCGAACTCGGACCAAAGCAGTTCGTAATTTAGCACCCGATCCCAACTCGCGGAGGTGGTACCGTAGGGCGGGTCCGTTAGGATCAAGTCTACCGATCTGTCAGGAAGCCTTTTGAGAAGGTTGTGGCAATCGCCTCGATGGAGGGAATATGGCTCTCCATATTTGGCTCCCTCGTACTCTTTACACCTCGGCCCGTCAGTTCCACGAAAGGGTCAGAAAGGTACCGCGACAGCGCCTGCTCAACGAGGTCCTGGACGCGGGTGCCTCGCTCCGCAGCCGCGACCTTTAACATCCGGTGCGTGGCGGGCTTGATCCACGTGGTCAAGGCAGAGAGCTGGGATCGTGTAGGCATGTCAGCTTGCTTACAAGCTTACCTGTTTACATCGAGTTAACAGACAGGTCGACCAACTTCCTGTTCCTGCGCGGGTGATAGGGCTCAGCGGACATGGGCAACAGCCTTACAGAGGGCCACGCGATCAAGTGCGGCCGCTGCACGATATCGACTGCCGAGCACTCAATGGGTTGCCTAGGGATCATCACTCACCAGTATCGGCGGGTTCTGACAGCGACCGTTGCGCCAAATCGCTCCAGCAGCAACGACTCGATCTTGTTATGTGGAACAGAGTGGTCGGCTGGAACACGGAAAACCATAGACCGCCAGTACTTACCGTGGTTATCTCCATCATAGCTGCTTGCCATCCATTCGAAACCGAGATGCTCCATGAATACCATCACGTCGTCCTCGATTTGACCTATATTATCGCCTGCCGTATAGTACGCAGATACTATAAAACAGTGATATTCTACCATAAATTTACTTTCCTAAACCAAATTGATATCTCTGGTGCATAGCCATCCAGCATGCGGGTCTGTTTGACCGTGGTTCAGAAGCGCAACTGAAGATGCTAATTCGAGCCTCAGTCGAGCTAGGGCAGCTCACGACATCCGCTCCCGACGAGCTTGCGCTCCGCGATCCTCCGCCCCATGAACAAGGTCGGGCGGCTTTTCAGACGACCGCCGCATTGCCAGCTCCTCTTGGATGCGCAGCCGCCGCCTTTGATTGACGACGCTGCCCTCATAAAGTTGCCGATTGAACTCGCGAGAGAGAGTCCGAGCAATTTCGAGATTGGTCTGGCCGGCGTCGAGGAGGTCCCTGAGGGCCTGATGCTCGTCCGGCGTCCATGGCTGCCGAGACGCAGGCTGTCGCTCGACCTCGTTCATTCGCTCCAGCTTCGCAACAAAGGCTGCTGGAACGACGCCGACCTTCCCCCATGCTGACATAACGCCGATTGAGATGTTCAGATGGTAAGCAAGCGCGCTCCGCCACCCGGCGCGGCCAAACACGGATCTAGCGCGCACCTCCAAATCTGCAAAGCGGAGGTACACCACCTCGAATGTTTCTTCTTTCCTGGCGAGGTCTCTTCGCTCGGCATCGTTAGTGGCTTTGATATTTAAGTTTTTAGGGTGGCGTCCACTGGCCAGCGATAAACGAGACTGCTCCAACTCCCTGTTGAGCAGCTCGATGCATCTCTCCGCGTCCTTGAGAGCAGCCTCCGCACGTTCGGAACGGAGCTTGTATGTAGCAACATTGTTTTCCAGTTCGCGCAAGACGTGGTAAGTCTTTAAAGAGAATTGAGGCTGGTGGGCATGCGTTCCTTCACGCTCCGAAACGTAGCTTTTGTCGGCCTGCGTATCACGGGCTTTTGAAAGCTTAGCGGCTATATTCGCCGCAGCCGCGAGAGCTGTCTGGACCTCGCCCGGAGTGGAGGGGCCTGATCGCTAGCGCGGGCGATCAGGTTTTGAAGCAGATTGATTTGGCTGCTCATATGGTAACACTCCGATCCAAAATGATGATACTCCGCTTGAACAATCGCGCCCATTTATTTTCGCTGAACATTTTCATCTCAGCAGAATTATTCGGACAATAGCGTCGGATGGCACGCAAAGCGGTAAAATGCTGTCGCGATTTACTTGATTGCCACCTCTGGCGGTGTCAATACGCTTACTTGGCGTGACGCCGCCTCAAGCCGGATGGCTCGACGGCAAATCGCAGGCGCGGCCCTCAGCGCGCGGCAGCCTGAGGACATCGGTCCATCGCCGCCCGCAGAGCGGCGCGATCAAGCTGCACGATGGTCGGCGGGGCGATCTTTGCCTGCCCGGGTTTCCGCGACCGATTGTATTTGCCAACTTGGAAGCTGCGCGGCGTCGTCGCGCTAGCCAGCGCAAGCAAAGGGTTTAGCAAGACGGTCGAGGCTATCGCGTCGTTTACGGTGAGTTGTGTTTGCTGCATCCTGACTTCAAGCGAGCGACGAACAGACTGTACGGCGATATCGAAGCGGATCTCGATGGCACGAGAGCCACCAATCTCGAACGAACCGCAGTCCATGATCCAACAGTCCAACTTGTTCATAGGAGGAACGGCTTGCCGGAAATATTGCTGCCCAGAAATCTTCTCGAGATCCTGACGCAGTGCCACACAGTAGGTGCGCGAGTAGTCCTCGGCATCTTCAACGCAGTGGTGGAGGTACGCACACTGCGGATGCGGCAGCGAGAGCGTAGCGTTATCGAGCATTCGGAAGCCGTGCGCCAGCAGCCAATCGAAAGCTTCAGAGCCTATAAAATCGCTGTGATGCCGATCCAACAGGTGGCCGAAATCCAGACTAGGAGCGGATAGATCGATTGGCACTGCTTTGCCCACGAGAGCATGGGCGGTTTCACCTTCCCAGCGGCCAAAGGCACTGCGCCCGCCAGAAGGGTAACCCGTGACGCGGAGAAGTTTGCATGCATAGATGTCGGTCGCGAGGCCTATAAGTGAGTAGCGGGAACGGCGGCGCATTCTACAAATCTTTCCGGCCAGCCGGCAGCAACGCGCAGCACAACAGGTACAGCGCATTAACTACGGCATATGAGATATGCCGTGCTGCCCAGCCCCAGCGGTTGGAGCGGTCTGGCGCATCGACGCCACGGGGTTTACGACGACCACGTTTCTGCGTCAATAGGCATAGTTAATTAGCCGAAGGAGGGCTCGGGTGACAGACGTGGCAAACAGCGGCTCTGCCTCGGAGATTGGCGAAGTCGGCAGCCAGGAGAAGGGGACACCTCGTTCGTTGGTCCGCACGGTTCGGAGAGCGAATGACGTTCTGAGACGCGCTCTTCCCGCCACTGACCTGTCGATGGGCTCTGTTCAAGCGTTGCTGTTGATCGCTGAGACGCCAGCGCAGCCGATCTCCTGGCTCGCGCAGGAGATGCAAATGTCTGTCTCCGGTGCCCAAAGGCTGCTGCTGAACCTGAGTGCGACAGATAGATCTGGGCGAGCAGGGCCGGCGCTTGTAGAACAAGTTGCTGACCCGAGGCGCAACAATAGGAATTTGTTGCTGCTCACTAACAGGGGACAAGCGCTAATTGACGAGGTTCTGACGGTATTATTCGGCCCTGGTGACTACAAACGCGACATCGTATCGGCTGATAAATTCAAGGAACAGCCTCAAAGCTGTGATGAGCAACGTAGCCGGATAATTCTGAATGCCTACACGCCTCAGCAGGTGGCAACGGCGAAGCGGTCGCTGAGGCGTAGGGGTATCGAAGTCGGGCGGTATGTGACCGCATTTCCGCTTCAGCCTGCGCAACCTTTCATTCCCGAGATCCGGACGTGGTTGGATGAAAGAGGGGGAGCGCTCTGGGAACTCGAAGACGTTGGTAAGCCGGACGGTATGGCCTTGGCCGAGCTGCCGAACTCGGACGAGCAGTTCGCGTTTGTGGTCACGTTCCGGCAGCCGACCTAACGCAAGCGGTCACCGTCTCTCTTCCTTCGCTGCTCAACCCTGTCCCAAAAACCTTCGCCCAACCCTCTCCCCGACCCTCCGCTAACACCTTGTAATTTCTCAGCCCACCATCGCCGCTGACCGTGCGCATCGCCTGTGGCCGTAACCATGTGGTTTCGGGACAGGTGCGAGGGCGGCCGGTTCATGAGATTCTGACCCCCATGAGCCGACGCGTCGCCTTCTACCTCCGGGTCTCCACCGCTGACGGACAGACCACCGAGAACCAGCGCCGCCACCTCGATGAGGTTGCTCAGCGCCTGGGCTGGACGGTCGTGGCGGTGTTCTCCGACGAGGGCATCTCCGGCACCAAGGGGCGTGATCACCGGCCCGGTCTCGACGCGCTGATGCGGGGTGTGGTCCGTAGAGATTTCGATCTGGTGGCGGCATGGGCCGTGGACAGGCTTGGCAGGTCGCTGCCCGATCTCGTCGGCCTGCTGGGTGAACTCCAGGCCCGCGGCGTGGACCTGTTCCTGCACCAGCAGGCGCTCGACACCACCACGCCGTCCGGCCGGATGCTGTTCCAGATGTTGGCGGTGTTCAGCGAGTTCGAGAGAGCGATGATCGTGGCGCGGGTCCGAGCCGGCTTGCAGCGGACCACGAAGCGCCTGGGCCGCCCTCCGATGCCGACCGAGCGGGTTGAGGCGATCCGGGCGATGCTGGGGAGCGGGAAGAGCATCCGCGAGGTCGCTCGAGCCACCGGAGCTGGTACTGCCTCGGTCCAGCGGATCAAGGCCGCCATGCAGGGCGAGATCGAGCAGGCTGCCGCCGCGTGAGCGACAGCCCGGAGAAGCCCTAAGGCCGCCTCAGGTTCGAGGAACGCGGCGCTGAACACTACGGCGTTGCCGGCACCCCGCTTCCGCTAGCGTCCTTCCTCGGGCGGCCACGCTTGCGGAGAGTGCCATTCGCCTCTTGCTCAGCTCTCTTCTGCGCTCGCTTGCGTCGCTTCCGATCAGCGTCGGCATCAAGGCGGGCCTGCTCTCGCTCAGCAAAGCTGCCCCCTTCAGCTTCGGGCGCACCCTTCTTTCCATGCCGTGAGGCGGGTCGTTGAGCATCCAGAATGCCCGCCTCCTCTACGCCCTCGATCCGCACGTCGTCTGTCACGCCATTCGCCCGGAGGTAATCACCCAGCGCATCGGCTTGGGCGCGATCATACAGGTAGACGGTGTAGGTCCCCGTGAACGTCGGATTGCGAACTGCGCCGCGCATGGCGAACTGGATCATGTCCTCGGTCTCCCGCGCCCGCTTGATCTCATCCGCGGTGAAGCCCAACGCGACGCGGATCGGGTTGTCGGCGGTCTGCGCTTTGTTGCTGTAGATGAAGGCGCATGAGGTGTGCTGGATCAGGCTGTTGGTGCCGGCCTGCTTCGGGCGAACCGCTTCCGCATGGTCGAGCCAGCCCTCGAAGTAGCTCGTAACGCACTCGTTGCCCGAGTAGTAGCCAAGGTCGCCAGCCCTCGTTAGGTGTCGCAGTACCTTATTGAGGTGCCGCTTACCGAGACCGGCCGCCCACCACTCCGTTGAGCCGGTGTGTGCATGGGTGAAGTAGCGCAGGACCACAGTGGGTCGGGCCTGCCGCTGCCCTGCGCCCAAGTGTTCCTCGCTGTACTCGACCCAACCGGCGTCCAGGCGCTCACTGGCGAGCCCGCACAGGCTCGTGCCGAAGTTCGCGCCTGCCATCTCGACAGACGCGAAGCCGCTCAGTGCTGCCGGTGTCCAGGCCGAGTACCAGTGTACCGTCCGATCCTTGAGGGTTGCATCGCGCCAGTCGCCTACGTCCACGAGAACGCCCCCGCCGTGATGGGAGCGCGCACGCTTGTCGAAGGCCACAAGGTCGCGCAGGTGCGTGTCGACCATCAGCGCGTTCGGGGCAGGCGCATCGGGCTTCAGCGTTGCCCGCCACCAACCCTTCACATCGCTGAGGGCAAGATCGTAGACCGACCCAAGGTACTGCGCCGAGGCCGGTGCCTTGAACGTCCCCGATGCAAGCGAATCCGGGATCTCGTCAACGCGGACATCCCAGGGGACATCGGCTTCCGTAAACGGGCTGAGATCGATGCTGCGCAGGGCTTCGTGCGTGATGATCAGGATGGCGTGCGCCTCCTGCGACAGGCTCTGACAAGCGTCAGCGATGCGGCGCGGCACATCCGGCTTGCCCTGAGCTGCGTGAACGGTCTCGATACGGATGGTCATCCCGCGTGCGCGGGCCTCATCCCCCAGCCATGCCGCGTGCTCATCAGCGAGAGCCGTTCGTGGGGCGGCGAGAAGGTAACGGCCGGGCTGATCGAGCATCCGCCTCGACATGGTGCGGGTCTTCTGGCAGCCGGGTGGCCCAGAATAGATACGGCATAACATTCGTGTTGCTCAATATGTCTTGTAATAAGTTGGATCAATTCTGTCCGGCGCGTGTCTATATAAGCAATCTTGGACAGATTTATTGAATACCAAAGGTGGCAATCGGAAGTCACTATTTTCTTGGTACGTGTCGAGGCAAGCCGTAGGGCGGTTCGTGCGAGCGTCAGCGAAGCGCGAAGGACCCGAGGCTTGTCGCGACACGACGGGGCGGCGCGGCCGCCCCTCGTACCCTTGCTGTCGTGATCGAGAACGAAGCCTCGAATGATCGACTGCAAGAGATCAGCCAGTCATGTGACGCCGCTCGTGCCGCTGCCGCGCTGAAGCGCGTTGGGCACGATCACCGTGCCGCTTCGGCTGGCCTGAACGAGCCCGCTTGAGCGCGCTCGTCCGAGCGCAGCCGAGCGGCGACCATCAAGAACAGATTGAACTCGGGCACTCGGGCAGATCGGATTCGATCCGGACCAAGTCGCCTCGCCTCGACGCAAACAGGATGAAGATAGCCGCCGCTGGCGGCGCTCAAACACGCGACGGACAGCACGGTCCGGGGTTCATTCCGCGCTCGCTCTGGAGCGAGAAGCCCGCTTGACCGCGGGTGACACGGTGGTACGCCAACAGGCGGGAAGCGAGACCATTGGTAGAGAAGGAGAACAGGGCCGTGTCGGCTCATCCCTCCGTCTCCGCCATTTAGCCCTAAGTCGTTGTAAAAACAGGTTTTTTCTCGCTTCGTCCAACCAGCTTTGGTGACACAGTGTCATCGTAGCCGTACGGGATGAGGCCAAAGGTGCGGCGCGCCGACCACCTGCAATGCCGCCGTGGGCGGTGGTCCGTGCGACTCAGGGTACCCGCCCACCTCGTCGCCGTGGTCGGCCAGACCCACCTCGTTCGATCTCTCGACACGAGCAGCGAGGCTGTTGCACGAGAGCGACGGTGGATCGCGCTGGCCCTACTCTGGGAGTGGATTGGTGCGCAGACCGTTTCGGACGGTTGGCAGCCCGCCTGGGCGGCTGCCCTCACCGGTTCAGGACGGTCCCGTGACGATGCCGCTCCAGAGTGCCTGGACCCTGCTCCTCATCCTCCCCACAAGCAGCGATCCCGAAAGGGCAGCGAGGACCGTCCCCGGACATGGGCTTCGCCCGGTCAGACCACGATCCTCACGACGATGGAGCGCTGGTTGGAGGAGATCGAAGGGGTCCAGACGAAGCAGTCGAGGATGCAACACGCTCTCGCCGTCCGAGAGTTCGCCCGAACTCAGCCCCCAAACTGTAGCGTCCGCAGGGTGGATCGACGGAACGCTTGTAATCTGTAAGGTCAGCATTCAATCAGCTTGATCATATGAGAGGCCGCGTGGGTGGCGGTCAACAGTGCCGAAACCGGACGTTCAGTCAGTCAGCGGCAATCGTGGTTGGCTGTAGGAGCGTGAAACCGTCTGGCCCTGCATCTAAGTGATGTGCCAGAATGCCATTGATGCGATCAGCGCACGCAGATCTAGCGAAATACGTGTTGGAGGGAGCACGATGGTTAAGATCGCAAGGAGGTTACGCGCGCTCGGTCTTCTCGCGACGACCGTCTCGCTCATCTCCACCAGTGTGTACGCGGCCGATGTCGCTGTCCTTTGCTCACAGGGACTTAAGACCGCCTTGGACGAACTCATACCGCAGTTCGAGGCGGCGACCGGCGACCACCTCGTCATAACCTACGACAGCTCCTCCATCCTCAAGGCGCAGGTTGAAGCGGGCAAGCCGTTCGACGTTGTGGTTCTGACGCCGCCTCTGATCACGACCCTAATTCAGCAAGGTAAAGTTGTAGACGGCACCGCGACCACGCTCGCTCGTGGAGGCGTCGGTCTCGCCGTGAAGAAGGGTTCAGCGCGGCCCGACATCAGTTCTGCCGAAGCACTCAGGCGGGCACTCACCAGTGCGGGATCAGTGGCCTACACCACGTCCGGTGCAAGTGGAGCGGTCTTCGCCGCCGCTCTCCTGAAGCTCGGGATTGCAGACGAGGTGAAAGCCAAAGCGAAAGCGATCCCGAATGGTCTGGCCGCAGAGGTCGTCGCTCGCGGCGAGGCAGACCTCGCAGTGCAACTGTTGCCCGAGTTAATGTCGGTCTCAGGGGTCGAAGTGGTTGGTCTACTCCCGGCTGAGGTACAGTCCTTCGTGGTGCTGACCGGGGAATTTCGGCTGCTACCGCGAACAAGGCTCGGGCCGAGGCGTTCTTGGCATTTCTCAAGGCTCCTCCAGCGACAGCGGTCATCCGCGCCAAGGGTCTGGAGCCCGGCTGATCGATCAGCTCAGTTGTCGAACCCTAGGAGCATGTGGAGAAGGTAGACGGCGCACGCCGAGGGCAGATCGGCACAGTACGTCTCGCGTTGAGAGGTGGGCCTCGCAAGGGGATACGTCGTGTCGAAAGCAACAACCTCACACGCAAGCCGATTGGATTCAGGCTCTAATTGAGTACAATGATGGCTGTTCGCAGGAGCGTGCCATGGCGCTGGATCGGCGGCTATTCGTCAGTCGTACCTGCTTATCCGCTCTGGGTGCTTTACTCCTGAACTGCGCCGCTGGTGCTCAAGTCGGGGGGGCGCGAAAAGTCGGCATATTGATGTCGTATGCAGAGACAGATGCGATTGCGAAGCTCTGGCTTCAGGCTTTTTATGATAGATTGAAGTCTCTGTTCGGTAATGACGCTCCAGCACTCAAACTCCAAACGCGGTGGGGGTTGACACCTACGGTGCTGCGATCTGGCGCAATAGAACTGCTCGCTTGGGAGCCGGAGGTTCTGCTTGCTGGTGCGACACCCGCAGCGCTAATCCTGAAGGATGTAAATCGGTCTACCCCGGTTGTCTTCACAAACGTAGCTGATCCTGTGGGGCAAAATATAGTATCTAGTCTTGCTCATCCGGGCGAAAACATGAGCGGTTTTGGTGCGTTCGAGTTCTCACTTGGTGGGAAATGGGTACAGAAACTTTCGGAATTATCCCCAAGTATCAAGAAAATTCTGATTTTGTACAATGCCGAAACTGCGCCATTTTACAAATCATTTCTACCGTCGATCTTCGAGGTATCGAACTCTATGCGGATCGAAACAATTCTTAAGCCGATAGACAAAGTAGAAAGTCTGCAAGGCATAGTCCGAACTGTGAAGAGCGACGACCTTGGCGCAATCGTACTTCCAGGTGCGCGTTTTACAAACGCTCGTGCGATAGTTATCGAAATTCTTTCTGCGGAACGTGTTCCGGTTATATACCCGTACAGCTACTACGCACGTCAAGGTGGTTTGGCCTCTTATGGATTTGCTGCGGAAACGCTATACGCGCAAGCAGCGGAATACGTGTTTCGCGTGATGCACGGACAGAAAATTGGATCACTTCCTGTTCAACACCCAATCAAGACAGAATTTATTATTAATATTTTTGCAGCGAAAAAATTGGCTTGGAGATAAGCCCGAGTACTATGGCCGAAGCAGATGAAATTATCGATTGACAGATGGTTTATTCTGGGTGTCGGCTCAGGTGCTGAACAACATTGGGCTCAATCGAGTGAGTTACGGCGTCGATAGCCGCTCGAAGCTGTGCGGGAACGAGGCCTGAAGAGTAGACGGCCAGTGCGAGCGTCGGCTTGGCGTGCCCCATAAGCTCGGCAATGACGCTGCTGTTGACCGCCGTGGTGTGAGTGGAGGCTCGTTCGAGGTAGGTCGCGAAACACCGCCTAAAGCTATGAAAATCGACTTCCTTGCTGCGTCCGAGCACCTTCTGCCGGAAGGTCGCGAACCGCTTCACCACAATCCAGCTTCGCTTCCCGTCCGGCCCAGCGGGCGTGAGGCCGGAAAACACCCAGCCATCTGATGAGCTGGCCAATCGCCGCTGCATGATCGGCCAAGCTAGTTCATGAACGGGTACGATGCGCCGGGCATTCTCTGTCTTCCCATGCGAGATGCGGAACGCTCGCTCCTCGACCCCCACATCGGAAACCCGTAACTGGCAAAGCTCGCTGATACGGCAGCCGGTTAGCAAGCCGAGCCGCATCAGATCGAACAGAACCGTTCCGTACCGTTGGCCCATGATCGCGACAGGGTCGGCCGCGAGCAACGTGATAAGCTCATCAGCGGTGTAGGCGCGCTTCGTTGGTTCCTGCTTCGATCCGTTCGCGAAGCTACCCTGGCCCTGCCACGGATTGTCGCTGACGTAGCCACGCTTGAGGAGCCACTGCCACATCGAAGAGAGCGAGGCGATCTTTCGATTGACCGTGGCCTGGGAAGCTCCGCTCCGCAGGAGTAGGTCGCTGACGAACTCACCTGCGTTCCGTCGATCCACCCTGCGGACGCTACAGTTTGGGGGCTGAGTTCGGGCGAACTCTCGGACGGCGAGAGCGTGTTGCATCCTCGACTGCTTCGTCTGGACCCCTTCGATCTCCTCCAACCAGCGCTCCATCGTCGTGAGGATCGTGGTCTGACCGGGCGAAGCCCATGTCCGGGGACGGTCCTCGCTGCCCTTTCGGGATCGCTGCTTGTGGGGAGGATGAGGAGCAGGGTCCAGGCACTCTGGAGCGGCATCGTCACGGGACCGTCCTGAACCGGTGAGGGCAGCCGCCCAGGCGGGCTGCCAACCGTCCGAAACGGTCTGCGCACCAATCCACTCCCAGAGTAGGGCCAGCGCGATCCACCGTCGCTCTCGTGCAACAGCCTCGCTGCTCGTGTCGAGAGATCGAACGAGGTGGGTCTGGCCGACCACGGCGACGAGGTGGGCGGGTACCCTGAGTCGCACGGACCACCGCCCACGGCGGCATTGCAGGTGGTCGGCGCGCCGCACCTTTGGCCTCATCCCGTACGGCTACGATGACACTGTGTCACCAAAGCTGGTTGGACGAAGCGAGAAAAAACCTGTTTTTACAACGACTTAGGGCTAAATGGCGGAGACGGAGGGATCTCGAACCCTCGATACCCATTTCTGGGCATGCTCATTTAGCAAACGAGTGCCTTCAGCCGCTCGGCCACGTCTCCGGCGCTCTGGCTCTAGAAGGTCGGATCCGGCGGGTCAACCCGATCCTGGCGGGCGGCGGCCACGCGGCGGCGTTCCACGTGTTTGGCCACCTGCAGATGCCGCGAGATCGCGTAATTCATCGCCGTCAGGAAGCCGTAGGTGCCGCGCACGAAGTGACGGCGGCCGAGATAGGCCTTCAGGAAGTTGCCCGGCAGCTCGACGTAGACCCGCCAGGTCGGGATCACGACGCCCCGGGCCTCCAGATCGTCCGCCTGCTGGTCGGAGTAGCGGTTCAGTTTGTCGAGCTGGTCGCCCAGCGAGCGCACCGAGAAATGGTGGATCACGCCCTTGAGCCGCCCCGGCGTCACCCCCGGGTCCAGCGCCACCCGGTCGTGGACCGGCGAGGCGGCGTAGCGGCCCCGGTCCCTCCGGTAGAGCCGGACCGGCGTCAGCGTGTAGGCGAGCGGGTGGGGGCGGCCCTCGCCGGGGAAGATCTCCGCGATGCCGATCCGCCATGCCGGCCGGTGCGGCTCCCCCGCGGCCCACAGGGCGCGGATCTCCCGGACGAGCGGTTCCGGCACCACCTCGTCGGCGTCGAGGTTCAGGAGCCAGACATGTCGGCACTGCTCCTCGGCGAAGCGCTTCTGCGGGCCGTAGCCCGGCCAGGGATTGTGCACCACCCGTGCCCCGAGCGAGGCCGCCAGCGCCTGCGTGCCGTCCGTGGAGCCCGAATCGACCACCACGAGGTCGTCCGTGAGGCCGCGCACCGCCCGGATCGTGGCACCGATCCGGTCGACCTCGTTGTGGGCGATGATGAACACCGACAGCGGCAGGCGGCCTTCGGCCCCCGCTGCCGATGGCAACGCCGACGCGCCCGCGGCAGCCCCGCTCACGCCAGCCAGTCCGGCACTCGGTCGAGGGCGATCAGCGCGTCGACGTCGAGCCGTGGACGCACCACGGCCGCCCGATCCCCCGCACCAGAACCTCCGGCACGAGCGGCCGCGTGTTGTAGGTACAGGACTGCACCGCCCCGTAGGCGCCGGCACTCATCACGGCGATCAGGTCGCCGGCCGCCACCGTCGGCATCTCGCGGTTGAGGGCGAGATAGTCGCCGCTCTCGCAGACCGGGCCGACCACGTCGGCGACGAGGCGCGGCGTCTCCGGTCGCGGCTCGAGGACCGGCCGCAGGCCGTGATAGGCCTCGTACAGGGTCGGGCGGATCAGGTCGTTCATCGCCGCGTCGACGATCACGAAGGTCCGCCCCGCGCTGTGCTTCACGTAGAGCACGCGCGTCACCAGGATCCCGGCATTGCCGACGATCATCCGGCCGATCTCGAAGACCGGCCGCAGGCCGAGGGGAGCGAAATGCGGCCGCAGGGTCGCCGCCAGCGCGGCCGGGTCCGGTGGCGGCGCGTTGTCGTCGCGGTAGGGGATTCCGAGGCCGCCGCCGAAATCGATGTGGCGCAGGGGATGGCCCGCCGCCATCAGCGCCCGGGCGAGGCCGGCGAGCAGCCGGGCCGCGTCGGCGAAGGGCGCCAGATCGGTGATCTGGCTGCCGATATGCATGTCGACCCCGTGCACCGCGATTCCCGGCAGGGCTGAAGCGGCGGCGTAGACCGCCGGCGCCCGGGTGATCGGGATGCCGAACTTGTTCTCGTACTTGCCGGTGGAGATCTTGGCGTGCGTGCCGGCATCCACGTCGGGGTTCACCCGGATCGAGACCGGCGCCTTGACGCCGAGGCCCACGGCCACCTCGGACAGGACCGCGAGCTCCGGCTCGCTCTCGACATTGAAGCAGTAGATCTTCGCCGTAAGCGCCGCCTCCATCTCGGCGCGGGTCTTGCCGACACCCGAGAACACGATCTTGCCGGGATCCACTCCGGCCGCCAGCGCCCGCTGCAGCTCGCCCCCCGAGACGATGTCCATGCCGGCGCCCCGGGCCGCGAGGGTGCGCAGGACGGCCTGATTGGAGTTCGCCTTCATGGCGAAGCAGACCAGCGCGTCGTCGGCCGCGAAGGCCTCCGCGAAGACGCGGTAATGCCGCTCCAACGTCGCGGTGCTGTAGCAGTAGAACGGCGTTCCGACCTCCGCGGCGAGGCCGGTCAGGTCGACGTCCTCGGCGTGCAGGCGGCCGTCGCGGTAGTGGAAATGGTGCATCTCGGCCGTGTCTCGTCGCCGTGTCTCGTTCGCGCCGGAGCGCGGGGTGTGTCCCGGGAAACACCCCGCCGCAGACCGGAGCGGGCGCACGCCGATGACCGGATCCGACCGGCCACCGGACGCGCGGCACCACGACGGCGTGCCGGCTCCAGCCCTCTACAGCAGCGGATCCAGAATGAAAGGCTCCTTCGGCACGCGGTAGCCCCGCCGCGCGCCGCGGCTGGTCTCCACCGGCGCATCGGTGCCGCCCGGCGGCACCGCCGCCGCCGAGAGTTCGTCGCCGGCGCGCACCGAGGCCGCATCCGGCTCCGGAGCGCCGCCGCCGAGCCCGACGGAGACCGGCAGCGTCCGGCGCCCGCCCACCACGTCCGAAACGGGCTTCGCGGCAGCGGGGGCCGTGGCCTGCGGCGGCTCCAGGCCGCCCCGCCGCCCGCAGGCGGAGGCCGCCAGGGCGACGAGGCCGGACACGGCGAGGAGTTTCAGGATGGGATACGACAACATCGCGCGAGAGTCCGGCGGGCTCGACACCGGCACGCGAGGGCCGGCGGGGGCGCTACCTTAGCCGTTGCCGCGCCCCGGCGCGAGCGCGCACCGGCCACATCCGGGTCTTCCGTGCTCGGACGCGGTCACCCGGTTCACGCGCATGAGCCCCAGGTCCTTGTCGGGGCATCGATCCGAACGGCGCCGACGCATTCGTTCGGATCGATGCACCGGGCCTCAGCCCCGGCGTTCCTTGCCGCCCTGCGAGCCCTGCCGGCCCTTCCCGGCTCCGTTCTGCTCATGCTCGGCCTCGTAGGCGTCGATCGCTCGCCGGCAGTTCTCGCTGAGCTTCTTCCAGTTCTTCTGGAAGCAGGCATCGGTGGCCGGATCATCGGGGGCCAGATTGCCGCAGTAGGTCAGGTAATCGCCGGTGCAGTACTTCTTCAGAGTCTCATTGCCGCGCTTCGTCTGCTGCGCCGCTGCCGGCAGCGTCAGAGCAAAGGCGCCGCGGCGGCGAGGGCGATCGGCTTCAGGGGCATGGGTGTCCGTACCATCTGTCGACGTTGGAAGAGCGGAACAGTCCGCGTTGCGATGATGCCTTTGCGTGGTCGAAACAAGGCGGTCGTCGCAGGTTTTGGGGTCGGATTTGGCTGCGAACACCCGGCTTCGGACCGGAATCCGGTCAAACCCGCTCGGGCTGCGGTGCCGGATAGGCCGCGCGGGGCATCCGGCCCGGGCTGGCGAGGGCATCGGCGACCTCGACGATCTCGCTGGCGCAGATCGGCGTTCTCCCGCTCGATCCCCGCCTGCCGGTCCGGGTGCCGGTCCGCGGATCGATCGCCCTGCCGGTCGGCCAGCGTCAAGGCCAGGGCCTCCTCGGCCGCCTTCAGGCTCGCGCGCAGATCGTCGCGCTCGGCCGCCAGCGTCGCGGCGTCGGGGATGGCCGTCGGCGCCGTGCCCTGCCGCATCGCCAGGAGGCTGTCGAGCAGGTCGGCATGGGCGTCTTCGAGGGCCTGGAGCGTCGCGAGGCTCGCGGTGCCGTCCTCCCGGGCGAGGGCGAGTTCGGCGTCGAGTTCCCGCGTCTTGGCCTGGGCCTGGGCGATCTCGGCGTCCCGGACCGCGACGTCGCGCGCCAGGGCGGCGACCCGCATCGTCCCGGCCCCGATCGCCGCCAGGTCGGCCTGGCGCCGCGCCTCCACGGTCTCGACCCGGCGCTCCAGGCGCCGCTGCTGGACGGCGAACTGCGCGCGCAGGAAATCGCGCTCCGCGGCGATCTCGGTCGGCGACAGGGGCAGGCGCGCCTCCGCACGCCGCCGCTCCAGGCGCGCGGCGCGCGCATTGAGCGCCGGCAGCAGCAGGAGGCCGCACAAGCTCGCCGCCAGGAAACCCAGCGCGAAGATCATCACCGTTTCGATCACGAGGGTGCAGCCCGCGCATCCGGCCGGAAGACCCGGCCCGCCTCCACTCTAGCTCAGGTCGGCCGCAAGGGTGAAATCCTGCGTGAAATCCTGTGGCGCCGATCAATCAGAACGGGTTCCAGGTCGGCTCTCGGGTAAACTTGAGATAGCCGACGTTGATGCCGAGGCGCGCGCCGACGCCGCTGCGGATCGGCACCACGATGATCCGGTCGTTGACCGCCGCGGTCATGCCGAAGCCGCCCACGAGGTAGGCCGAACCATCGACGCCCGCGAAGCGGCGATACAGGTCGCGCACGTTGGGCAGGTTGTAGACCAGCATCATGGTGCGGGCGCCGTCGCCGCCGACATCGAAGCCGAGCGACGGCCCCTGCCAGTAGATGCGCCGCTGGCCGGCATTGCGGGTGTAGAGGGTGCCCTCGCCGTAGCGGACGCCCGCCACCAGGGCGCCGCCGCCCTCCTGGCCGAGGATGTAGCCGTTGGGCTCGCCCCAGCGCCGGCCCGCCTCCTCGACGGTGAGGGCGAGGCCGCGCGACACGCTGCCGAAGAACCGGTGGCCGGATTCCACGATCTCGCCGGGGCGGAAGGTCTCGGGGGTATCGAGATCCTCGCCCCGTGCGCGTGCCGCCCCGGCGGTGCCGAGGCCCGCGAAGGGCGTTCCCAGCGCCAGGCCGAGGGCCGCGCGCAGCAGGGTGCGGCGGTCGGTGCCGCCTTCGTCTCGTGCCGTCATCATTGTCTCCTCGCCCGGTTCGATTAACGGTTCGTGCGATGGACCTGTGCCGATCTCGTCCCGCCGGATGGGCGGGGGCGCCGTCATTCATCCGGGCTTCGTCCCGCGGGTCCCGGCCGGATGAGTTCGGACCAGCTTCTGGGGGAATTCGCAAGATGTGGTTAACGCGTCCTGACTCCGCATCCGGCGCGCCGCGCGGTTCCGGGGCCGGCCCGCGCGATCCTTCTGCGTACGGGGCTGGCGGCCGTGCTGACGGCACTCCCGGGGACCCGCCTCGGCGTCGCCGCGCCGGCGCAGACCGTCTCGGAGCGGACGCGGATCGAATTGCTGACGCTCAACGGTTTCGACCCGGTGAGCTATTTCCTGGACGGCGGGCCGCAGGCCGGCACCGCCCGGTTCGAGCTGTCCTGGGGCGGCCGGGTCTGGCGCTTCTCCAACGGCG
Organism: Methylobacterium phyllosphaerae; assembly: GCA_050632685.1. Taxonomy (GTDB): domain Bacteria; phylum Pseudomonadota; class Alphaproteobacteria; order Rhizobiales; family Beijerinckiaceae; genus Methylobacterium; species Methylobacterium phyllosphaerae_A. The sequence goes on along the minus strand of JBOEFT010000001.1, from coordinate 339,992 downwards.
CCAACCGCGAGGCCTTCCGGGACGATCCGCCGGCCTACGCCCCGCGGCTTGGGGGCTACGACGCCGCCGGGATCCTGGAGGGCCGGCTGGTGGATGCCGATCCCCTGATCTTCGCGGTGATCGGCGCGCGCCTCTATCTGTTCCGGGATGCCGAGCGGCGCGGCCGGTTCCTGGCGGAGCCCGGTCTCGCCGCGCAGGCGGAGGCGGCCTGGCCGGGCCTGCGCGGCCTGCAGGACGTCCCGCCTACGGATGCGCCGCGCTGAGCGGCGCCGCAGGCGGCCGGCCGGGTCCGCAACGCGGCAGGGTGAGCCGCGGCGCCAACGCCGGATCGCCCAGGGCCGCGAAGGGGCCGTTGCGGTGGTCGGAGCCGTGCTGGCCGTAGTGGATCGGGCCGCCGCCCGGCACCACCACGCAACCCCCGCCGCCGCCACGATGTGGTCGCCCGCGGCGGTGTCCCATTCCATGGTCGGGCCGCAGCGCACGTAGATGTCGGCCTCGCCGGCGGCGATCAGGCCGAACTTGAGGGCGGAGCCGACCTGGCGCGTCTCCAGGACGGGCAGCGCCGCGAGGCAGGTAGCGGTCTCGGCATCGCCGTGGCGCCGGCTGCCCAGGGCGACGAGTCCGGCCTCCGGCGCCGGTCGTGCCCGGACCGGCCGTCCCGTCCCCGGCCGGTCCGCGACCACCGGCGCCTCGAGGGTCGCCGGACCCGCCCACCAGACCCGGCCGAGCCCGGGCGCCGCGAGCGCGGCGGCCACCGGGCGGGCGCCGGACACCAGCGCGATGTTGACCGAGTAGTCCGGGGTTCCGGCCAGGAAGTCGCGGGTGCCGTCCAGGGGGTCGACCAGGAAGAAAAGGTCGCCCGGACGCGTCGCGTCTCCCTGTGCGCGCTCCTCGGCGACGACGGCGATCCCGGGGAAGCGCCCGGCGAGGGCGGCGACGATCAGGTCCTCGGCCTCGATATCGGCGGCGCTCGACGGCGACCCGTCCGGCTTCAGGGCGTGGGGGCACGGACCCCGGTGGTAGCGGCGCAGCACGGCGCCCGCCGCGCAGGCGATCTCGGCGAGCACCGCGGCGATCCGCTCGCGCTCAGGCCCCGAGATCGTCCCCGCGCCAGTCATGGCTCCTCCCAAGACCGCCTTGAATGCCCGAGCCGGCCGGCAATGTCGACCGTGCGGCGCGTGCAGCGCGCCGTCATCCGCGGTCCGGGCGGTGCGGGGTCTGCACCGTCCGACGGATCCGTGCCAGCAGCGCCTGGCTCCGGCGCCGGTGGCGGCGCAGCTCCGCCGCGAGGCCGCGCGCGTCCGGCAGGCCCACGGCCTTGGCGATCTGCCGGGCCGCGGTCTCGGACGGGTCCGCGGCGGGATCGGTCATCACGAGCCGCTGCCACTGGTAGACCGCGTCGAGGAACCCGTAGGTCTCGGCAAGGGATTCCGCGGCGGCCTCCGGCAGGAGGCCGCGCGCCCCGGCCCCGCGCAGGACCGCCTCCGCGCCGAGGCCGATGCAGGCGGGCCAGGCATGGGCGTGGCTCAGCACGATGGCCTGGGCCAGGAAATCGAGGTCGAACAGCGCCCCCGGCGCGAGCTTCAGGTCGGCGGGGCCGCCATGGCCGCGCTCGCGGGCGACGAGCGCCCGCATCGCGCCGGCCTCGGCGCAGACCGCGGCGGGGCCGCGGGGGCGCCCGAGGATCCCGGCGATCTCCGCCGTGACCGCGGCGCCCAGGGTCGCGTCGCCGGCCACGACCCGGGCGCGGGCGAGGGCCATGTGCTCCCAGAGTTCCGCCTCGCCCCGGTGATAGGCGGAAAAGCCGCTGTGCTGCACGGCGGGCGGGCTGTGGCTGCCGTGGGGCCGCAGCCGCAGGTCGACCGCGTAGAGCCGGCCCCGCCGCGTCGCGGTGGTGAGCGCCGCGAACAGGCGCTGCGCCAGGCGGTTGTAAGCCACCACGGCGTCGAGGGGCCGCCGGCCGTCGCTGGTGCGGTCCTCGGGGTCGAAATCGTAGAGGAACACGAGGTCGAGGTCGGATCTCGGCGCTGAGCTGCCGGGATCCGAGGCGCCCCAGCGCCAGGACGCAGCACCGCCCCCTCGGCACGGCGCCGTGGTCCTGGGCGAACCGGCGCTCCTCCGCCTCCAGGCTCACCGTCACCGTCGCCTCGGCGATCGCCGTGTAGGCCGTGCCGGCCTGATGCGGCGTGAGGATGCCCGACAGGAGGCGCGCGCCCGTGACGAAGGTCATCTGGCGCGTGGCGTCCCGGCAGCGGTCGAGGAACTCCTCGTGGCTGGCCGGCTCGCCCACCAGCGCCCGGTACTGGGCGCGCACCGCGTCGGGATCCGTGGTCGGCGTGACGAAATCCGCGTCCAGCACCGTGTCGAGGACGTGCGGGCTCAGGCCCACCGTGTCGGCAAGGCGCGGCGCGGTCCCGAGAATGTCGGCGAAGAGCACCCGCAGGCGCTCATGCGAGCGCAGGATCGCGAGGAGTTCGGCCAGGGCTGGCATCCGCGCGAAGGCGCGGTCGAGGGCGAGCAGCGCCCCGTCCGGGTCGGCAGTGCCGCCGAGCGCCCGCAGCAGGGCCGGGAGCATCTCGGCGAGGATCTCGCGGGCGCGGCCGGTCCGCAGTGCCGGGCGGCGCCCGAGATGCCAGCCCTGCACGGTTTCCCAGGCGAGGGCCGGGTCGCGGAACCCGAAGGCCCCGAGCCGCGCCAGGGTGGCGGGCTCCGGCTCGGTGGCGCCGAAGACGAGGCCGTCGCCCCCGGCCTCCGCCGACTCGAACAGCAGGGCGTAGTGCGCCTGCACCCGGCCGGCATGGTGCAGCAGCGCCGCCTCGAATGCCGCCAGGTCGGGAAACCCGGAGAACAGGGCCAGCGCGGTCAGCGCCTCGGTCCCGGTGGGCAGGCGCTGGGTCTGCTCGTCCCGGATCATCTGGACCCGGTGCTCGAGGGTGCGCAGGAAGGTGTAGGCCGCGCTCAGCTCGTCCCGGGCCTGCTCGTCGATCCAGCCCTCCGCGACAAGCTCGGCGAGCATCGCGACGGTGCGCCGGCCCCGCAGGGCCGGTTTGCGGCCGCCGAAGACGAGCTGCTGGGTCTGGACGAAGAACTCGATCTCCCGGATGCCGCCACGGCCGATCTTGATGTCGTGGCCGGCCACCGCGATGGTCTCGTGGCCGCGGACCATGTGGATCTGCCGCTTCAGGGCGTGGATCTCGGCGATGGCCGGGAAGTCGAAGTGCCGCCGCCAGATGAACGGCGCGAGTTCGGCGAGGAAGGCCTCCCCGGCCGGGATGTCGCCGGCGATCGGCCGGGCCTTGATGAAGGCCGCGCGCTCCCAGTTCTGGCCCAGCGTCTGGTAATAGTCGAAGGCGAAGACGGTGGAGAGCGCCACCGCGGTGGAGCCGGGGTCCGGCCGCAGCCGGTAGTCGATGCGGTGGACGTAGCCCTCCGGGGTCCGGTCGGCCAGGAGCTTCACCAGCCCCTGCGCGAGCTTGACGAAGAACGCCTTCGGGTCCCCGCCGGTCGCCGCCGCGGCGGGCTCGGCCTCGTAGAAGACCACGAGGTCGATGTCGCTCGAGTAGTTCAGCTCGCAGCCGCCGAGCTTGCCGAGCCCCAGGAAGATCAGGCCGGACCCGTCCTGCGGCCGGTCCGGATCGGCCGGCCTGAAGCGCCCGGCCGCCATGCCCTGCCGGAGCAGCGCCTCGGTCGCGGCGCTCACCGAGGCATCCGCGAAGGCCGACAGGGCGTGGGTCACCGCGTCGAGATCCCAGCAACCGCCGAGATCGGCCAGGGCGACCAGAAGGGCGTGCGCCTCCCGATGGGCGCGCAGGCGACGTCCGACCTCCGCGAGGTCCGGATTCGCCCCGCAGGCGGCGCCGACCGCGCGCTGCCGGGTGATGATGTCCAGGCTCGCCGCGTCCGGCGGCTGCTCCAGCAGGGCGACGAGCCGGTCGGGCGACCGGGTGGCCGCCCGCCAGAGGAAGGGAGAATGGTCGGCGAGCCCGACGAGCAACGCCCGGCAGGGCTGCGTCAGGAATCCCGCCGGCAAGGCGGGCTCGAGTTCGGCGAGCCGGTCCCGCGCGGCGTCGGGATCGGCGAGGCGGAGGCACGGCCTCAGGCTCTCGCGCAGGGTCGGGGTGGACGGCATCGGCGCCTCAGCGTGTCTGCCGGGCCACACGCGCGGGGCGCCGGGCTTGGGTCGCGGGCCATCCGTTCCGGAGGCCGGGTCTGTCTCTCATGCCGCATCCTCCCTGGCGCGCCGGCGCCGGCATCCTAGCCGATCCGGGCCGCCTCTGTCCGGCTCCGCGCGCATGGCCGTGACGGTCCGGCCTCGGCGCGGACCCGGAATCGGCGGTCGTCCCGCCCCTCCGTCCAATCCGGTAACGCTTTTCAAAGCTGACCGTGGCGTCTATCCGTGCGGACCGGTCGTCGCCCCCGGCCCGACCTGCAGGTCGCGCAGGATCCCGTCGGGCGACCCGATCGCCGCAGGGGCGGCCGAGGACCGGGGCGTCCGGGAGCCGGCAGCCCCAATCGGGGCTCCGGCCCGCAGACTTCCGATTTCCAGATCCGCCTGCCCGGAGCGCACCATGTCCTCCCCGACCTCGCCCACCCTAAACCTCGACGGCCTCGACCTCGCGGCCCTGCTCTGCTCCCGCGTCTGCCACGACGTGATCAGCCCCGTCGGCGCGATCGTGAACGGGCTCGAGGTCCTGGAGGACGACCAGGACGAATCGATGCGGACCTTTGCCCTGGAGTTGATCGGCAAGAGCGCCCGACAGGCCTCGGCGCGGCTGAAATTCGCCCGGATCGCCTTCGGTGCCGCGGGATCGGCGGGCGCCTCCATCGACCTCGGCGACGCCGAGAGCGTGGCCAAGGGCATGTTCGTCGACGACAAGACCAAGCTGACCTGGAGCGCCCCGCAGGCCCTGTTCCCCAAGAACAAGGTCAAGCTCCTCCTGAACCTCGTGATGGTCGCGACCTCGGCGATTCCCCGGGGCGGGGTGATCGATGTCGTCGTCTCCGGCGACGCCGAGGCGCCCACCCTCGTGCTCAAGGCCAAGGGCTCGCACGCCCGCATTCCCCCACGTGGAGGAGCTGATGGCCGGCAGCCCCGAGAGCGGCACCGTCGACGCCCACGGCATCCTGCCGTTCTACGCGGGCCTCGTGGCGCGGGCCGCCGCCATGGATGTGCGATTCGCCATCGAGGGTGATGAGGTGACGATCACCGCCGCGCCCGCAGTGATCGTCACACCTGAGGCCCCCGCCGGCGAGGCTTCGGACACGGCGCTGGCTTGAGATCCTGAAAAACCAAGGCGCGAGGTCGGGATGGAAACGCTTCCCTAACCTCGCGCGAGTAAGTAGGTTGCGCGAGACCTTCTCTGCGTAACGAGTAGCGACTATGGACGACCTGCTTCGCGAGTTTCTGACCGAGAGCGGGGAGCATCTCGATACGGTCGATGCAGAGCTTGTTCGGTTCGAGCAGGATCCGAATAACGAGACAATTCTTCGGAATATCTTCCGACTCGTCCATACGATCAAGGGAACGTGCGGGTTCCTCGGCCTTCCGCGGCTTGAAGCCTTGGCGCACGCCGCGGAAACCCTGATGGGCCGCTTCCGCGACGGCCTGCCCGCGACCTCGGATCTGGTCACCCTGATTCTGCTGACGCTGGACCGGCTGAAGGCGATCCTGGCCGATCTGGAAGCCACCGGCACGGAGCCCTCGGGCTCGGATGACGACCTCATTTCCGCCCTGGAGCGCATGGCCGCTGCGGAGCCGGAGGCCGCGGCCCCGCCGCCGGAGCCGGTGCTGCCCGATCCCGTGGTCCGCGAGCTGAAGCCCGGGGAGGTGTCCCTGGCGGATCTGGAGGCCGCCTTCCTGTCGGCCCCGGGACCGGACGAATCGGATTTCCTCCCGCCGCCCGCTCCTGTGCCGGCTCCGGTCCCGGCCCCCGCGGCGGTCCGGCCGCCCGTGGTCGAATCGAAGCCGGCCCCGGCCCGGGACGAGCCCGTCGAGGCCGAGAGGGCCGAGCCGGTCCGGGCCGAGAAGGCGGAGGCCGCCGAAGGCGAGACGACCGCGGCCGCCAAGAACCAGACGATCCGGGTGAACGTCGACACCCTCGAGCACCTGATGACGATGGTCTCGGAGCTGGTGCTGACGCGCAACCAGCTCCTGGAGATCGCCCGCCGGCACGAGGATTCGAGCTACAAGGTGCCGCTGCAGCGCCTGTCCCACGTGACGGCCGAGCTGCAGGAAGGCGTGATGAAGACGCGCATGCAGCCGATCGGCAATGCGTGGCAGAAGCTGCCGCGCGTCGTGCGCGACCTCTCGGCGGAACTCGGCAAGCAGATCGACCTCGTGATGGTCGGCAACGAGACCGAACTCGACCGGCAGGTCCTCGAGGTCATCAAGGACCCGCTGACCCACATGGTCCGCAACTCGGCCGATCACGGCCTGGAATCGACCGCCGAGCGCGTGGCGGCGGGCAAGCCTGCCCGCGGCACGATCCGGCTCGCCGCCTACCACGAGGGCGGCACGATCACGATTGAGATCGCCGACGACGGCAAGGGCCTCAACCTCGCGGCGATCCGCCAGAAGGCGGTGCAGCGCGGCCTCGCCTCCCAGGCCGACGTCGAGCGGATGACCGACGCCCAGGTCGCCAAGTTCATCTTCCACGCCGGCTTCTCCACGGCGGCGGCGGTGACCTCGGTCTCGGGCCGCGGCGTCGGCATGGACGTTGTCAAGACCAACATCGAGACCATCGGCGGCCTGATCGACATCGCTACCACGGCGGGCCGCGGCACCACCTTCACCATCAAGATCCCGCTGACGCTGGCCATCGTGGCCGCCCTGATCGTGCGCGCCGGCGAGCACCGCTTCGCCCTGCCGCAGGTGGCGGTGCTGGAGCTGGTCCGGGTCGATGCCGGGGCGCAGCGAGTCGAGCACATCAATGGCGCGCCGGTGCTGCGCCTGCGCGAGCGGCTCCTGCCGATCGTTTCCCTCACCGGCCTGCTCGGGCAGTCGAGCCCCGGCGGGGCGGCGGAGCAGGCGGGCTTCGTGGTGGTCGCGCAGGTCGGGCGCGAGCGCTTCGGCATCCTGGTCGACGAGGTCTTCCACACGGAGGAGATCGTCGTGAAGCCGATGTCGGTGAAGCTGCGGCACATCCCGATGTTCGCCGGCAACACGATCCTGGGCGACGGCGCCGTGGTGCTGATCGTCGATCCGAACGGCGTGGCCCGGCAGGTGGCGCAGGGCGTCCAGGGCAGCGGCGGCCACATCGACTCCGACGCCGACGAGGCGGTGGAGATGGCCGACACCAAGACCACGCTCCTGGTGTTTAAGGGCGGCCAGGGCAGCTTCAAGGCGGTGCCGCTGTCGCTGGTCACGCGCCTCGAGGAGATCGAGTGCGCCAAGGTCGAGTGGCTCGGCGGCCGCGCGCTGATCCAGTACCGCGGGCGCCTGATGCCCCTGGTCCCGGCCGACGCGGCGATCACCATCAAGTCGGAGGGGACGCAGGCCCTGGTGGTGTTCTCCGACGGCGAGCGCGCCATGGGGCTGGTGGTCGACGAGATCGTCGACATCGTCGAGGAGCGCCTCGACATCGAGATCGCGGCGGACCGCTCCGACCTGATCGGCTCGGCGGTTCTGCGGGGCCGGGCGACCGACATCATCAACATCGCCCACTTCCTGCCGCTGGCCTACGACGACTGGGCGCGCGGCCTGAAGCGGCCCGAGCAGGTCTCCACGGTCCTGCTGGTCGACGACTCGGCCTTCTTCCGCGACATGCTGAGCCCGGTGTTGAAGGCGGCGGGCTACCAGGTGGTCACCGCGTCGAGCGCGGAGACCGCGCTCGCGGCCCTGCAGGCCGACCCGCAGATCGAGGTGGTGGTCACCGACCTGGAGATGCCGGGCCGCAGCGGCTTCGACCTCGTCGCGGCCATGCGCCGGGCCGAGCCGCGCCTCGCCGCCCTCCCGGTGATCGGCCTGACCGGCGCCATCGGCGCCGACGCGGTGGAGCGGGCTCGGACCCTGGCGATCAACGATCTCGTGGCGAAGTTCGACCGCAGCGGCCTGGTCGCGGCCCTGGCCGAGATCGGCGCCACCCTGGTCTCCAAAGCCGCCTGATTTCCGGGCCGCCCGCCCCACGACGATCGAATCCGGAGAGTTCTGATGCAGGCTGCCAACGCCAATGCCACCGGCACTGAGACCGGTACCACCGACGACTTCGTCACCGTCTTCGTGGGCGAAACCCTGTTCGGCCTGGCGATCGAGCGGGTCCACGACGTGTTCGTCCCGTCGGGCGTGACGCCGGTGCCCCTGGCTCCCGCCGAGATCGTCGGCCTCCTGAACCTGCGCGGCCGCGTGGTGACGGCCATGAGCCTGCGCCGGCGCCTGGGCCTGCCCGACGCCGAGGCGGACGGCGCCAAGGCCACCCCGAAGATGGCGATCGGCCTGGAGCAGGCCGGCGAGACCTTCGCGCTGGTGGTCGACGGCGTGGGCGAGGTGCTCAAGCTCGGGGCCGACAGCCGCGAGGCGGTGCCGATCAACCTCGATCCCCGGTTCCGCGACCTCGCCACCTGCGTCCACCGCCTCGACGGGCGGCTCCTGGTGATCCTCGACGTGGACGCACTCCTCGGCTTCACGCCTGCCGGCGCCAAGGCGGCTTGAGGGTGACGTCGATGAAGGCGCCGCACGAGACAACCTGCCTGGTGGTGGACGATTCCGCGGTGATCCGGAAGGTCGCCCGGCGGATCATCGAGGATCTCGGCATGAACGTCAGCGAGGCCGAGGATGGCAGCGCCGCCCTCGAAGCCTGCGCGGCCAGCATGCCCGACGCGATCCTGCTCGACTGGAACATGCCGAACATGGACGGCTACGCCTTCCTCCAGGCCCTGCGCCAGAGCGAGGGCGGCGAGGTCCCGAAGGTCCTGTTCTGCACCACCGAGAACGATGTCGGGGCCATCGCCCGCGCCCTCCGGGCGGGGGCGGACGAGTACATCATGAAACCCTTCGACCGCGACATCCTGACGGCCAAGCTCGAACAGGTCGGCCTCGTCGCCGACGCGGCCTGACGGCACGCCTCTTCCAACGCCCCTGCACCCGCGACCTGTACCCGAGGCAAGCATCATGGCCCTGAGTCCCGCGGTTGCCCCGCTGCGCACGCCAACATCCCAGAGCACCACCGCATCCGCCGCCGCGATCCGGGTGCTCGTGGCCGACGACTCGGCCGTCGTGCGCGGCCTCGTGGCCCGCTGGATCGGCGAGGCCGGGTTCGAACTCGTCGGCACGGCCTCGAACGGCCGGATCGCCCTGGAGCTGATGGCCAAGCAGGACCCGGACGTGGTCCTGCTCGACATCGAGATGCCGGAACTGGACGGCACGACCGCGCTGCCGCGCATGCTCGCCATGAGCCCGAGCGTGCAAGTCGTGATGATGTCGACGCTGACGACGCGCAACGCCGACATCTCCCTGAAATGCCTCGCCCTCGGCGCGGTGGACTACATCGCCAAGCCCGAGAGCAGCCGCGGCGTCACCACCTCGGACACGTTCCGGGCCGAGCTGATCGAGCGCGTCCGCGTGTTCGGCTCCGCCCGCGCGCGGAACCGGCGCCCCGCCCCCGCCACCGGCTACGTCCCGGGGCACCACGCCGCCCCCGCACCGGCGGCCGCCACGCCTCCGGTGCCGGCCACGCCGCGCCCCGCGACCCCGTTCACGCTCCGCCCGAAGGTCCGCACCCGCACCCAGCCGCGGGCGCTCCTGATCGGTTCCTCCACCGGCGGCCCGCGGGCGGTGGGCGAGATGCTGGAGGGGATCGGCTCCGCGGCCCTGCGCCGCCTGCCAGTCCTGATCGTCCAGCACATGCCGCCGATCTTCACGGCGGTCTTCGCCGAGCACCTGGCCACCCGTACCGGGATCCCGGCGGCCGAGGGCAAGGCCGACGAGCGGGTCGAGCCGGGCCGCATCTACGTGGCACCGGGCGGCCGACACATGGGGCTCGCCGCGGGTCCCAACGGTCCGACCATCAAGCTCACCGACGGTCCGCCGGTGAACTTCTGCCGCCCGGCGGTGGACGTCCTGTTCAAGGATGCGGCGGTCGTGTTCGGGGCCGCCACCGCCACCGTGATCCTCACCGGCATGGGCTCGGACGGCACCAATGGCGCCCGGGCGCTCACCGAGGCCGGCGGTCCGGTCCTGGCTCAGGACGAGGCCACCAGCACGGTCTGGGGCATGCCGGGCAGCGTCGCGCGGGCCGGGCTCGCCGAGGCCGTGCTGCCACTCCCCGAACTCGCGACGGCGCTGCGCGCCATGATCACGGGGCAGCCGGCATGACCGAACTCGAGTTCGAATTCCTGCGCAGCTTCCTGAAGCAGCGTTCCGGCCTCGCCCTGACCCCGGAGAAGCGCTACCTCGTGGAGAGTCGGCTGACCCCGGTCTGCCGCCGCTTCGGGCTCGCGAGCCTCGGCGACCTGATCGGCGCCCTCAAGCTCACCCAGAACGGGACGATCGAGCGGGCCGTGGTCGAAGCCATGACCACGAACGAGACCTTCTTCTTCCGCGACCGGATCCCCTTCGACCTGTTCCGCGACACGCTCCTGCCGGACGTGCTGGCGCGCAATGCCGGCCGCCGCCGGCTGCGGATCTGGTGTGCGGCGGCCTCCACCGGGCAGGAGCCCTATTCCCTGGCCATGCTCCTCCAGGAGGCGGCGCCGCGGCTTGCCGGCTGGCACGTGGAGATCGTCGCCACCGACCTGTCCACCGAGGTGATCGAGAAGGCCAAGCTCGGGCTCTACAGCCACTTCGAGGTCCAGCGTGGCCTGCCGGTGCAGTGGCTGATCAAGTACTTCACCCAGGTCGGCGAGCAGTGGCAGATCGCCCAGAGCCTGCGCAGCATGGTGGATTACCGGCAGCTCAACCTGCTGCACAGCTTCGCGTCCCTCGGCCAGTTCGACGTGATCTACTGCCGCAACGTGCTGATCTACTTCGATGCGCCGACGAAATCCGACGTCCTGGCGCGCCTCGCCGCGCAGCTCGCGCCTGAGGGCGCGCTCCTCCTCGGCGCCGCCGAGACGGTGATCGGCCTCACGGATCGGCTTTCGCCGAACCCGAAACACCGCGGGCTCTACTGTCACGCCGAACCCGCGGCGCGCCCGGCCGAGACGGCGCCGCTGCGCATGGCCGCGAGCCTCTGAGGCGACCGCGATCGGCACCGCCGATCGCGCCCCGTCGGGACCCGCTCGGGGTTGGTCGCATCGCCGCGGGGCGCGGGGCTTCCGGCCCGGCGCGGAAACGCGGCTTTAAGAATGACGTGGGTAATTTGCACACGGACCCGCCGCCGGGCGATTCCGGCTCTCCCGTGATCCGAGCCCCGTCATGAGTACCGTCTCGTCCACCACGACCGCGCAATGGGCCGCGCCGCGATGGTCGCTGCCTGAATCGCCCAAAACCCGGATGTCCGACACGATCAGCAGCGCGCTGTCGGCCGGCACGATCAGCAGCACCGACGCGACCGCCCTCACGGGCGCCCTGAGCGCGATCGATTCGAGCCTGTCGTCCGACGGGGCCGGGTCCGCCTCGGCCAGCACCACGAGCCAGGCCAAGCTCGATCCGTCCTCCATGAAGGACCGGATCGACGGCCTGATCGCCGATCAGGTCAGCAGCGGCAGCCTCACCGCCGACCAAGCGACGGAGTTGAAGACCCTGTTCTCCAGCCACGGACAGAGCCTCCAGAGCGCCGACGGTACCGGCGCTGTGTCGGGGCCGGACGGGCCGCCCCCCGGTCCCCCGCCCGGCCCGCCGCCGGCGGAGTCCGCATCCGGCAGCACCGGGAGCGGGACGTCGTCCTCCACGTCGGTGACGCAGGCGACGACCGACCTGCTCTCGACCTTCATCCAGCAGCTCCAGGGCAGCCAGTCGGGCAGCGTCAGCTATGGCGCGGGCGGCATCACCAACGGCGGCACGATCTCGGCCCTGCTGGTCGACTTCCGGAGCTGACGCGCCGGGCGGCCTGATGGGCCTCTCGCCCGGCGCATCGCCCGCCTGCGCGCGGCCGGGGTCGACCCCGGCCGCGCGACGCGGCATCACGACGCCATCGCAGGCGCGCGACGGGGCGCGGTCGGGAGGAACGGCATGGTGGCAGGATTACCCAAGGTCGCGTTCATCGGCACGGGCGGGACGATCTCGTCCCTCGGACGCGATGCCCTCGATATCCTCGACTACACCGCCACCGACCGGCGCCTCGAGGCCGACGGCATCCTCGCGGCGGTCCCCGAACTCGACACGGTCGCCCGGGTGGTGCCGGTGCCGTTCCGGGCGGTCCCCAGCCCGGCGATCGGATTCGCCGAGTGGCGCGACCTCGTCTGCCTGTGCGAGCGCCTCGCGGCCGAGCATCCGGATCTCGCCGGCATCGTCATCGGGCACGGCACCGCCACCCTGGAGGAGACCGCCTACGCCCTCAGCCTGACCCTGACGGTGGACCTGCCGGTCGTGCTGGTCGGGTCGCAGCGACCCATGAGCGCGCTGTCCACCGATGCCAAGCTCAACCTCGTGGCCGCGATCCGCACGGCCGCGGATCCGGCCTCCCGCGGGCGCGGCGTGCTGGTGGTGCTCAACGACGAGATCCAGGCGGCGCGCGAGGTGACCAAGACCTCGGTGGCCCGGCTCCAGACCTTCCGGACGCCGGATTTCGGGGTGCTCGGCCAGGTCGACGGCGCGGCCGTCCGCTACTATCGCCGCTCGGAGCGGGCGCACGCGCCGGGCACGCCCTTCGACATCCGCAGCCTGCCCGCCCTGCCGCGGGTCGACATCGCCTACGGCTATGCCGATGCCGACGGCACCGCGGTCCGTGCCTTCCGGGCGGCCGGCGCGCGCGGCCTGGTTTCGGCCGGCCTCGCCCCGGGCATGACCCCGCCCGCCGAGGCCGAGGCCCTGGAGGCGGCGGCCGCAAACGGCCTCGTGGTGGTGATGTCGACCCGGGCCGGGAGCGGCGTGGTCCCCCTCACCACCCGGCTGCGCACCCGCGGCATCCTCAGCGCCGACAACCTGACGCCGCAGAAGGCCCGGATCCTGCTCGCCCTGGCGCTGACCGTCACGACGGAGCCGGAGGCGGTGGCGCGGCTGTTCGCGACCTATTAGGCTCCAAGACGGCCGACGGCGGCGCGGGCGCGGACACGCCCGGCGCCGCTGCGTGCCACCCGCGCACGAGCCGGCGGAGCGGATCACAGGTCGTCGCCTGAACGCGCGGTGCGACGCGGCGCTGGAGCGGTCGGCCGGATGCGATCCCATCAGGGCCGGGGTACGGGGCCGTGCGGTCAGGACGCGGACCTGTCATGCCGGCGCGCGTGGTTCCAACGCGCGCGGATGAGGCGAGGATGGGGCTGACCGTCCCCGACGGGCACATCCCACAGGTTCCAGAGACCGATGCCGCTGATCGATCCCGCCCGCGCGCTTCTCCTCGTCATCGACGTTCAGGTCCGGCTCATGCCGGCGATCGCCGACGGGGCCGGGGTCATCGCCAACACCGGTCGCCTCGCCGCCGCCGCGAAGCTCTTCGACGTCCCGATCCTGGTCACCGAGCAGAATGCCGGCGGCCTCGGGCCGACGGTGCCGGCGCTGGCGCCCGAGCCCGCGACGGCTTTTCCGAAGATGCACTTCGGGGCCACCGGGGCGCCGGGGTTCCTCGACGGGCTGCCGGCGGACCGGGACCTCGTGGTCACCGGCTGCGAGGCGCATATCTGCGTGCTGCAGACCGTCCTCGGTCTCCTCGATGCGGGGCGCCGCGCCTTCGTGGTCTGCGACGCCGTGGGCTCGCGGCGGACCGAGAGCCGGGAGGCCGCGCTCACCCGCATGGCGGCGCATGGCGCCGAAATCGTCACCACCGAGATGGTGGTGTTTGAATGGCTCGGAACCGCGCGTCACCCCCGCTTCCGCGAGGTCGTGAAACTCATCAAGTGAGCGCCGCCGGCGTCAGGGGCCGTTCAGGGCCGCGCGGGTCTGGGCGTCGGGACCGATATCGTCGGCTCCGGTCATGCCCAGCACCTCGATCAGGCGCGTACGGGCGCGGCTGACCCGACTCTTGATCGTACCCACGGCGACGCCGCAGATCGAAGCGGCCTCCTCGTAGGTGAAGCTCTGGGCTCCGACCAGCACCAGGGCTTCGCGCTGGGCGGGCGGCAGGCGGTTCAGGGCGCTCTGGAACTGCGCCATCTCCATGCGGATCTCCTGTTCCGGAAGGGCGGTCAGGCGACCGGAATGCACGCCGTCGGCATCCTCGACCTCGCGCTTGCGCTTGCGCTGCTCCGAGTAGAACAGGTTCCGCAGGATCGTGAACAGCCACGCGGTCAGGTTGGTCCCACGCCGGAAACTGGCGGCATTGATCCAGGCCCGCACCAGCGTGTCCTGCACGAGGTCGTCGGATCGATCGAGATCGTAGGTCAGCGAGAACGCGAAGGCGCGCAGCGCCGGGATCGCCCCCAGCAGGAGGTCGCGCATCTCGGCATCGGCGCCTGTCGGGATCGGTCCGGATCCGCTCCCCGCGGGAGCGGCTTGCAGCATCAGGGTCATGGCGAGGCCTCCGTATCGGAGCGGGCGGCGAGGTCGTCGAGGAGCGTCCGGAGCCGGTCCGGAATCGGCTGGGCCAGGACGCCGGCATAGTGCAGGCGCAGGCCACGCCCGATCCGGTCCCGCGCCGCGTCGCCGATCGGTCCGCCGGGTGTGATCGGTCGTCGCTTCGGGCGGGACGCGGAAGCGCCATCCGGCTCAGGGGCGCCCGCGTTTGCCTGATCGTCCTCGATTCCTGACATGGTCGCCCCCCTGCCGTGCGCGATGCGGCTCCGAGGAGCCCGGCAGTCCCGTGGACCGCTCGCGCCATCGGCTTGGCAGACGCGCCTCATCGCCTTCCGGCGGCGCTGGTAGGCGCGACGGATTTAATCGGCTCTGAATTGCGCATTCATCTAATTTTAATCTTGAAATAGCCCAGCTTGGGCCAAAATTATTCGAAATTTATTCAGAAACAATCCAGAAATACTTGTTATTAGCTTGACTATATCGACAATTGGCTCGCCTGTCTGAACGGAGGATGAGCGGATCCCGACGCGCGGACGGGGACCTCAACTGGCCCCTCAGGGCCGACGTCCTGGGCACGGCCCGCACGCGATGGCGACCCCGACGCGCCTGCGAGAGGCGGCGCGCGGCGCGGCGAACCGCACCCTCGGGACGCACTTCCGACTCTACTGAGGCAATAGGGGGTCGGTAGGATGGCTGAGGGCGGAGAGGGGGCACCGACGGACGCGGGCCGCAGGACCGACTGACCACTGCTGGGCGCGGCGCGGTCGATCCGCGCCCGCCGCGCGTTTGCAGCCGCCCGATCACGGGACCCCGTCGCCCGTATGGCCGGCGCCGTCAGGGTTCCTTCGGAAATCGTCTGGTGCCGGTGGAGGGAGCCAAAAAGCTCTCAGGCGTGTCCTAAGTAGCTGTTCTATAACGATGCAGATTGGCGCTCAAGGACCTAAGGGTACACCAAATGTTACACTTGGACTCCTCAGCCGTTGCCCTCTGTGCTCACGTAGGACCGCCGCTTGTTCAAGCTACCACCCTCGTAGAGGATGACGGGATGTGGCCCTGCGAAGCTGACACCCAGGTCGAATTTCGCTGATCCGCTCTTGTGCGTCCCACGGCTGGGATTGGCGACACGGAAATCGATAGTGGAGCGCGCTGCACACTTTCTAGCAGAAGCGTTGCAGATTACCTGCATAGTGCCAGGGCGGTGCTCGTAATGCCTGACAGGCCACTGTAAGATGGCTCTCTGCTTTTCCGCTTGTAGATCGGCCTGTGTGTATGGTTTGCCGTAGAATTGCACGGTCCGTCCATACATGTAGGGCACGCCAGCGACTGGACTTGCGTTGCTTGATGACCAAATCTGTAGGTAGCGGTTGGCAATAAACGCCGTTCGCTCCCTCATTTCCTGTGGGCTGATTGCATGTGCTCGCGAGACTGATGCAAGGGTGATTGCGCCAATTAGCAGTGTCTTAGTGTATGACATGCCAGCCCTCACACGGTGCAAGTTCATGAGCCTCAACGTTCCACAAGCCACCGCATGACACCGCTAGGCTGAGTAGACGTTGCTTCTCTGCGGTATTGCCTGGGCTGCACAAATACATCGCGCTCGTAACGGTCAGAGAGTTCGATATAGCGGCGTCCATAGGGCTGTTCTGCCGGATGGGTGTAGCCGCGCCCCGGGACATAGAAGGGGCGAACAGATCGTTCGGCTATAGGACCTTCATCAGCCCCATCATCATAGTTTGAGGCGAAGCGTGCGCTCTCAGGTTTGTGGTTTGGCCTGGCCGGGAGCCGGAAAGCCTGTGCCTTGCGAGCTGCTTGGTCATCTGAAGGCTTCGAGGCTGAAGGTCTCATCAATTGCTTTCGCTACGAGGGCTGGCCGAGCTTCCGTCTCAGCCTTGGCTAGAAGCTCTGACGCTGAAGGGCGTTGGGGTGGAGAAACTTGAGCCAATATGGAGTGCTCTTTGTGTCCTGCACCATCCTGAGTGCCACTCTGCGACGCTGGGTTCCCTGAGGGCTTCGTCTTGTCGTGGAGGTGGAAGACAAGTGGAGGCAGTGCGGATGGAGAGGTAGGCGCCTGGGTGCTTCGTTTGACGGGATCAACCCATCCGTCTGTATCGGATGCAGGCCGAGAGCCCTCTGAAGAAGGGCTGTTGGGCGAAGGCGACGGGGTTTCGAGCGAAGCCACCTGGGCAGGCTTTGACGTTGCGGCTGGCTCGGGCGTCCTGTCTGGGCGACCAACTATGGCTACGGTTACGGCAACTCCCCCAGCAAAAGCGGCTAATAGGCCAAGGAGTGGCTTCACAGGCGCGCTCATGGGCACTCTGTCCAATAGGTGTTTGAATCGGGCGTATCGTCACAAACCCTAAGCGTGCCCAACTGGTTCCTATAGCTCGTGGAACGCTTCCTCCTCCTAGGCCCTCTGAAGGGGTGTCAGGCTCAATGGTGCCCTCGGTCTCGCCAGGAGTCTCGGGGCGGCTCCTGGACTGCTGGTGCCCCTTGGAGTCCCTATAGGGGCGTCAGGCTCTGATAGTGCCCCCGGGTCTCGCTGAACGGCCCCGAGCTAGTCTCGAATTTCCCCAGATCCCGGAGTCTCAAGGGGTGTCAGCGTTTGAGGTGCCCCAGGTGCCCCCACGGCCGCAACCTTCGGGTCATGGGTCTTGAGGCTTCTACGGATCTGAGGCTTGCCCCATGGTGGGGCTGGGCGTGCTTGGGAACCCGCCGGATGTACCAAGGGACCCCATCGCCCTTGAAATCATGCACGTAGCGGGTCGTGACCACCAGCCACCCCAAATCAAGGAACTTTCGAGCCATGGGTACACCCAAAGATACACCCTGGGGACACCCTGCGAGGCCCTTAAGCTCCTTTACCTACAATGCAAAATCAAGGTCTAGCGGTGCCGGTGGAGAGGATCGAACTCCCGACCTTCGGTTTACAAAACCGCTGCACTACCGCTGTGCTACACCGGCTCGCGTCACGCTTGCTATCAGCCGCCGTGCCGTCGCTCAACCCGAAGGGCGCGACGATCTGTTGAGGCCAGCGTCAATGGCCCGAGCGGCGGATCAGGCTCTTGAGGCGCTGGTCGGCGGTGTCGAGGCGGTCGGCGACCCCGCGACGGACGCACTTGCCGACGGAATCGCCGGCGTAGAAGCCGACTGTCTGCTCCTGATTGCGGCACGCCTGGACCGGCGGCCAGGTCACCACTCCGGCCACGACGAGGACCACGACGAGACTGTCGACGACGAGCCACCCCCGCCAGCCGAGCCGGAGGCCCCGTCCGCGTTGAAGTGTCCGGGTCCGGCGCGCGGGTCGACTGGCAGAGTCCGGGCCGACCCGCGTCATGCGGGCGCGGAACTGCGCCTCCTCGAGGGCATCGGGCGTGCGGCTGGACGCGGCGGGGAGGAGCGGGCTGCTGGACATGGTGGGCTCGCAGGGGTCGATTCGGAGCGGATCGTGTCGGGACGACGGCCCGAGGGCTCAGTTGGTGAGCCGCTTCAGGAGCGCGAAGTTGTCCTGCATCGAGAGGAGGCTGCCGAGCATCTCGGTGCGTGCGCAGGCTCCCGCGCCGACGAGGCCGAGCCAGCCCGCCGCCGGTCTGGCGCTGCAATCGGCGAAGCTGCCATACAGGAACAGCGCCGCTGGAACCGCGAGGGCGGAGAGCTTGATCACCGAGGCGACGCGTCCGAAGAAACCCTTGCGCGGACGTCGACGCTCGTACCGATCCTCATCCCAGTCCGCATCGTCCGGCTCCCCGGCATAGCGGCCGGCTTGGTACGGCGCTCCGTCGATGTCCCGGTCCCGGCGATACATGGCGAGGGTGTGCTCGGTCTGATCCAGTCAGACGAACCCTGTCACGCTTTCATGAACCTCAACCTAAGGGAAATGTTTAAGGTCGCCTGAACCGGCGCTCGTGGCGCTCCGGCCGGGCCGGTCGCCTCAGGCCGCCAGCGCCCGCCTCACCATGGCGCGCAGATCCGCCAGGGAGAAGGGTTTGGTCAGGACGTCGGTGACGATCGCGTCGAGCCCGCGCGCCCGCTCGCGCTGATCGGCGAAGCCGGTCATCAGAAGGATGGTCAGGTCCGGGAAATCGCGCTTGGCCGCCAGCGCCAGCGCGATGCCGTCCATGAGCGGCATGCGGATGTCGGTGAGCATCAGATCGAAGCCGCCATCGGCCTCGTTGAGGCGATCCAGCCCGTCGCTGCCGTCATTGGCGGTGACGACCGCGTGACCGTCGATCTCGAGCCCCCGCTTGAGGAAGCCCCGAACGGTCTCTTCGTCATCCACCAGGAGGATGCGCGCCATGTGGTTCCGTAATCATCCCCGAAAGCTGCGCGTGCCCCGACGCAATGAGGCGCGCGCGTAAGGGTCGACAGACACAGACGGAATCGACGTCTGTCAAGACGTCGCACCCTCAAATGGCCGCCGTGACCCGCGCGGAGGCGAAAATGCCGCGCTGCCGCGACGGCCTCAGGCGTCGAACAGATCCGGGTCCCCGTCCCCGTAATCGACCACGCCGACGAAGGGCAATTGCCGGAAGGCATGCGCGGCGTCCATCCCGTAGCCGACAACGAACACGTCGGGGCAGGTGAAGCCGACGAAATCGGCATCGATCGTCACGGCCCGCTTGCCGGGCTTCTCCAGCAGGACGGCGGTGAGCACGCGCCGGGCGCCGCGGGCCATGAGCAGGTCCTTGGCGAAGACGACGGTCCGGCCCGATTCCAGGATGTCGTCCACGAGCAGGACGTCCCGCCCGCGCACCTCGCTCTGCACGTCGCGCAGGATCTCGACCTGCCCGCTTGAGACTGTCCCGGTGCGGTAGCTCGACAGGTGCACGAACTCGACCTGCGGCGCGAGCCCGACCCGGTGCAGCGACCGGAGGAGGTCGGCGGCGAACATGAAGCTGCCCTTGAGCACCGCGACGACGAGCAGGTTCTCGGGCCGTGCGGCCAGGATCTCCCCGGCGAGTTCGTCGTTGCGCTTGGCGATGGCCGCTTCGTCGAAGAGGCTTCGCACGCGCCGTTCAGGGATGCTCATCTCTCGTGTCCCGGAGCCCGTTCGCGCGCGGCGGCATCCGCCGCCGCGATCGGAGGTGGTCTTAGCGTTCCGGGCGCGCCGGGGAAACTCCGGATCCGAAACGACGGCGCGGCGCTCCCCTGCACCGCCGCCGGAGCCCGGCTTGCGACGGTCGGGTCAGGCTTCGGCCGGCTGCCGGAACGGACGGAGCAGGCGGGTCAGCCGGCGCCTGCGCGGGGCGCGCGCGACTTTGGGCCGCTCCTCCGTCGCTTCCGGCCCTGGCGCCATGTCGATCCCGTCCGGATCCTCCGCCGACTCGGCATGCCGGACCTGCTCCAGGACGTCCGCCACGATGCGGGGCACGGGGCGCTCGTGCGCCTCCAGCAGCCGCGAGGCGGTCCAGAGGCGGCCGGCATTGGCCAGGGGCAACGTGCCCTGCGTCAGGCGCTCCATCAGCATCCGATCGGCTAGCGAGGCCGCCAGTGCGCTCACGATCTCGAGCTGATCCTGCTGTGTCGTACGATCCATGCGGGTCTTCGAGGGAATGGAGACAGTCAATGGCTGTGGGATGATCAGTTTGTGTCGCAAAATGTGGCAAATATATAACATCCGTCGAAGCGAATATCGTGGGCCGGCCAACGAAGCCTGCTTCTCGCGGGCGGCCGAACGATGAGACGCCGGCGTGAGATCCGTGACTCGCTGGGGATCCGGCTGGCCTCCGTCCTCGCGGTGCCGGCGCCCTCGGCTGCGCGGGCGCGGCCCGGGCCAGGCGGATCCACACATGCAAAAGGGCCGGCGATCCGCCAACCCCTTGCGCAGTCGTTCTGAATGGATGGTACCACCGCCCCGGCTCGAACGGGGGACCCCCAGATCCACAATCTGGTGCTCTAACCAACTGAGCTACGGCGGCACTGGCGGGCGGTGTATCGTGGGCCGCGGCGGTTTTCAAGGCGATCTGTGCACGGGATGCGGAGTCGGTGAATGTCGGTTGCCGGGATCGGCCCCGGTCGGTCGACGAGCGACGCGGCGGTGCGCCCGTTTGCAACCGGATCGGACCCGGCTGTAACTGCGCCCTCGAGACCGATGCATCGACCTGCCCGACCGGGCGGACCGGAGGCGAAGGGACGGACCGTGAGTGCGCGACAGCCAGCGGGGGGCGCCGGCGGGGGCGGGGCGCCCACCGAGGGGCTCGCCCATCGTCCGGCCCGGCCGGCCGGCCGGGACCGCCGGCACTGGGCCGGGATGCGCCTCGTCCAGGCCCCCGGACGCCTCCGCAGCCTCGTCCGCCGAAGCGAAGGAGGACTCGTCGCCCTGGCGACCCTGGTGGGATGCGTCGCCGGCGTGGCGGTCTCGGCCATGACCTGGATCACCCAGACCCTGCGCGAGGCCCTGTATCAGCTGCCCGTGGGCGCGCGGCTCAGCGCCGTCGATGCCGTGTCGCCTGTGCTCCTCCTCGTCGGCCCCTGCCTGGGCGGCGCCGTCCTCGGCCTCCTGATCGTCGCCGCCAACTACGTCCGCGGCCCGCGCAAGCGCCCGCCATCGACCCGATCGAGGCCAACGCCCTGCACGGCGGCCGGATGTCCCTGCGCGACAGCCTCTACCTCGCCCTCCAGAACGTGCTCTCGAACGGATCCGGCGCCTCGGTCGGCCTCGAAGCCGGCTACACGCAGATCGCCTCCGGGCTCGCCTCGCGGCTGGGCATCGCCTTCGAGGTGCGGCGCAGCGACCTGCGCACCCTCGTGGGCTGCGGCGCCGCCGGGGCCATCGCGGCCGGCTTCGGCGCGCCGCTCGCCGGGGCCTTCTACGCCTTCGAGCTGATCATCGGCACCTACTCCATCGCCACCCTGACACCGGTGGTCGTGGCGGCGCTCTGCGGCAACCTGATCTCCCGGTCGCTGATCGCGGCCCAGCCGCTCGTCGATCTCGGCGACATGCAGGCGGTCACGACCTCGCACGTCACCAGCCTGGAGATCCTGCCAAGCCTCGCCCTCGGGTTGGTCTGCGCGGGCTTGGGTATCCTGATCATGCGCGGCGTCACCCTGGTCGAGCGCCTGGTCCAGGCGTCCGGCGTGCCGCGGGTGGCCGCGCCCGCCTTCGGGGGGCTCTGCGTCGGCGCGCTGGCGCTGCTGGCGACCCCCAGGTGCTCTCGGGCGGCCACGGCGCCCTGCACATGCACTTCGCCGCCGAGGGGCAGGGGCACGGCATCGCGGCCCTGGCCGGGCTGTTCGCCGCCAAGGCCACGGCCTCGGCGATCTCCATCGGCTCGGGATTCCGGGGCGGCCTGTTCTTCGCCTCCCTGTTCCTCGGCGCCATCGCGGGCAAGCTGTTCGCCGCCCTGGCCCCGTGCTGGTGCCGCCGCTGGCGGATTTCGGCCTCACGCCACTCGCCTACGCGGTGATCGGCATGAGCGCGCTCGCCGTCGCGATCATCGGCGGCCCGCTGACCATGACGTTCCTGGCGCTGGAGGTCACCGGCAGCCTGCCGATCACCGGCGTCGTGCTGGCGGCGGTGATCGCGTCCTCGCTGACCGTCCGCAAGACCTTCGGCTACTCCTTCGCCACCTGGCGCTTCCACCTGCGTGGCGAGAGCATCCGCAGCCCCCACGATGTCGGCTGGATCCGGTCTCTCACCGTCGGCCGGCTCATGCGCCGCAATCCCGGCACCGTGGCGGTCGACACGCCGATGGCGACCTTCCTGCGCGCCCATCCCCTGGGCTCGCCCTCCCGGGTGATCGCTGTCGACGGAGGCGGGCGCTACGCCGGCATCGTGAACGTCCCGGAGGCCCACGCGGCCGCCCGGGATTCCGCCGCCGACGCGCAGCCGGTCCTCGCCGACCTGCTCCTGCACGCCGACGATTTCCTCACGCCGGGCATGAACGCCAAGGACGCCGCCGCCGCCTTCGACCGGACCGAGAGCGAGGCCCTCGCGGTGGTCGAGAGTGCCGAGACCGGGAAGGTGCTCGGCCTGCTGACCGAGAGCCACACGCTCAAGCGCTACAGCGAGGAACTCGACCGCCAGCGCCGGGCGATGGCGGGCGAAACCGACTGATTGTCAGGCCGGGGTGTTGACCCGATCCCGGCGCGGACCAATCACCTGACGCCGACGACCCGGGCTCGCAGAGGCCCGCTCTTCGAAACGCGTGGAGGATTCATGGCCGCCCCAGAGAACAGCCAGCAGCGCCACTACCGCATCGCGGTGATCCCGGGCGACGGTATCGGCAAGGAGGTGGTGCCCGAGGGCGTCCGCGTGCTGGAGCAGGCGGCCAAGCGGCATGGCTTCAGCCTCCAGCTCGACTGGTTCGATTTCGCCAGCTGCGACTATTACGAAGCGCACGGCCGCATGATGCCGGAGGACTGGAAGGCCCGGATCGAGACCCACGATGCGATCTATTTCGGCGCCGTCGGCATGCCCGAGCGCGTGCCCGACCACATCTCGCTCTGGGGCTCGCTGATCCTGTTCCGGCGGGAATTCGACCAGTACGCCAACCTGCGCCCGGTGCGGCTGATGCCGGGGGTGAAGTGCCCGCTGGCCGACCGCAAGCCCGGCGACATCGACTTCTGGGTGGTCCGCGAGAACACCGAGGGCGAGTACTCGAACGCGGGCGGGCGGATGTTCGCCGGCACCGACCGGGAGTTCGCCCTGCAGGAGACCATCATGACCCGTCACGGGACTGACCGGATCCTGAAATTCGCCTTCGAGCTCGCCCAGAAGCGCCCGAAGAAGCACCTGACCTCGGCCACGAAGTCGAACGGCATCTCGATCACCATGCCGTACTGGGACGAGCGGGTGAAGGCGGTGGCCGAGGCCTACCCGGACGTGCGCTGGGATCAGTACCACATCGACATCCTGACCGCGCATTTCGTCCTGAACCCGGACCGGTTCGACGTGGTGGTCGCCTCCAACCTGTTCGGTGACATCCTGTCGGATCTCGGCCCCGCCTGCACGGGCACGATCGGCATCGCGCCGTCCGGCAACATCAACCCGGAGCGGGTGCATCCGTCGGTGTTCGAGCCGGTCCACGGCTCGGCCCCCGACATCGCCGGCCAGGGGATCGCCAATCCGATCGGCCAGATCTGGTCGGGGGCGATGATGCTGGAGCATCTCGGCGAGCACGCGGCGGCCGCCGAGATCGTCGGCGGGATCGAGCGGGTGCTGTCCGAGCGGACGCTGCGCACCCGCGACCTCGGCGGCAACGCCGACACGCAGACCTGCGGCACGGCGGTGGCGCAGGCGCTGGGGTAGGGCGGCCTCGCCGCACCCGCATCCTGAGGTGCGCGGTAAAGCCGCGCCGAATGAGCCCTCCACGGATCGCGCGACCTCTGGAACGATCCGTCGAGGCCTGTGCCACGCTCCAGCACATCAGGATGAGACGGGATGCCGTTTCCGTCTCGAGGCTTTGGTTAGAGTGTCCTCTCCGTCATCACGAGCGAAGCGAAGTGACCCAGGATTGGCGCGACGCCGGTGAGCGCCGCGCTGCCCTGGATTGCTTCGCTCCGCTCGCAAAGACGGAGGTCCGAACACATTGACAGGGAACGGAGTGCGCGCGGGGAGACCGCGTTCTCCGTGGCGTCAGCGCGGGCGGCGGCGCACGCTCACCACGTTGCTTGCCTGCTCGGCTTTGCCAGAATCCGCCGGCAGCGTTGCGAGGGCGGTTTTGACGATGGTGTCGGCGTTGAGGCCGGCCTCGGCGTACATCTTCTCGGGGCTGTCGTGATCCTGGTAGGCGTCCGGCAGCGTCAGCGTCCGCACCCGGACCCCGCCCGCATCCAGCGCCCCCGTCTCCGACAGCAGGTGCAGTACCATCGCGCCGAACCCGCCCCGCGAGCCCTCCTCGATCGTCAGCAGCACCTCGTGGTCCCGCGCCAGATCCTGGATCAGCGCCGCGTCCAGCGGCTTGGCGAACCGCGCATCCGCCACCGTCACCGCAACGCCCTGCTCGGACAGCGTGTCCGCCGCCTTCAGCGCCTCGGCGAGCCGCGTGCCCAGGCTGAGGATCGCCACCCGCGCCTCCGCGTCCCGCCGCACCACCCGGCCCTTGCCGATCGCCAGCGCCTCGCCCCGCTCCGGAAGCTCGATCCCCACCCCTCGCCGCGCGGGTAGCGCAGCGCGATCGGACCCGAGTCGTGGGCGTGCGCGGTCGCCACCATGTGCACCAGCTCGGCCTCGTCGGCGGCCGCCATCACGGTCATGTTCGGCAGGCAGCACAGATACGCCAGGTCGAACGCACCCGCGTGCGTCGCCCCGTCGGCGCCGACCAGACCCGCCCGGTCCAGGCAGAACCGCACCGGAAGGTTCTGCAGCGCCACGTCGTGCACCACCTGGTCGTAGGCCCGCTGCAGGAACGTCGAGTAGATCGCCACGAACGGCCGGTAGCCCTCCGTCGCCAGGCCGCCCGCGAACGTCACCGCGTGCTGCTCGGCGATGCCCACGTCGAAGGTCTTGTCCGGATGCGCCTTGCCGAACAGGTCGATCCCAGTGCCCCCGGCATGGCGGCGGTGATCGCCACGACCTTGTCGTCGGCATCCGCCGCCTTGATCAGGCTCTCCCCGAACACCCGCGTGTAGGCCGGCGCGTTCGGCTTGGCCTTGGCCTGCACCCCCGAGACCACGTCGAACTTGACCACGCCGTGGTAGCGGTCGGCGCTGGCTTCCGCCGGGGCGTAGCCCTTGCCCTTCTGGGTGACCACGTGCAGCAGGATCGGGCCGTGCTCGGCGTCGCGGACGTTCTTGAGCACCGGCAGCAGGTGGTCGAGGTTGTGCCCGTCCACGGGGCCGACGTAGTGGAAGCCCATCTCCTCGAACATCGTGCCGCCGCCGACCACCAGGGAGCGGGCGTACTCTTCCGCCGCGGCCGCGCGCTGGTAGAGCGCCTTGGGCAGGAGCTTGCCGAGCTGCTTGGCGGTCTCGCGCAGGGACTGGTAGGCGCCCCCCGAGGCCAGCCGGGCGAGGTAGGCCGACATCGCGCCCACCGGCGGGGCGATCGACATGTCGTTGTCGTTGAGGATCACGATCAGGCGCGAGTGCAGGGCGCCGGCGTTGTTGAGCGCCTCGTAGGCCATGCCGGCCGACATCGAGCCGTCGCCGATCACCGCGATGGCGTTGCGGCGCTTGAGCGGGCGGTTCTTCTGCTTGGCCGTGGCGTTGTCGAGGTCGCGGGCGACCGCCATGCCCAGCGCCGCCGAGATCGAGGTCGAGGAATGGGCCGCGCCGAACGGGTCGTAGACGCTCTCGGCGCGCTTGGTGAAGCCCGACAGGCCCCCGCCCTGGCGCAGGGTGCGGATCCGGTCGCGCCGCTCGGTGAGGATCTTGTGCGGGTAGCACTGGTGGCCGACGTCCCAGACGATCCGGTCGTCGGGCGTGTCGAACACGTGGTGCAGCGCCACCGTCAGCTCGACCACCCCGAGACCCGAGCCCAGATGGCCGCCGGTGATCGACACCGCATCGATCATCTCGGCCCGCACCGCCTCCGCAACAGCCGCAAGCTCCGACTCCGGCAAACGCCGCAACGCCGCAGGATTCGGGACACGGTCGAGAAGCGCACTCTGCTCGGGGGTAATTGCCACGGCATCAACCTCTAACGGATGGGATCGGTTTGACCGCCGAGCCTCAGGACATGTCGAGTGGGGCAACGCCCTCGGGGCGCCCGTCGGAGCCCAGCGTGATCCGCTGGATCCGCGCCTCGGCCCGCTTGAGAAGCGCCTCGCAATGCTTCTTCAGCACCTCGCCGCGCTCGTAGATCGCCACCGATTCGTCGAGCGGCACGTCGCCGCGCTCGAGCCGGCGAACGATTTCCTCGAGCTGTTCCAGCGCCTTCTCGAAGGGCAGGTCGCCGGCGGCGGGGCCACCTCGGGTCTGCTCGCACTCATCCCAGATACTTCCTTTGGGGGTGGTTGTACGGCGCGAAACCCGGTGCCCACAACCCGGGAGGCTGCCCGGCCGGCCGGATCCGCACCGTTTTGCCGGCGGGCGGCGGCGTTTGCGCCACACCCGGCCGCAGCGCGCGGAATGCGGCCATCCCCGTAACGCCGTCGGCTCCGCGACCGTTCATGCGATCGCCAGGCTGAACGGCGTGCCTTCGAACGCGTCGGCGCCGCGGCCGATGCGCGCGATCGCCGCGACCATGCGGCCGTCGCGGCCGAGCATGCGGTCTGCGATGGCCACGAAGAGGGGGTTGGGGGTCGCCGAGGGTGAGGCGGCCCGCAGCGCGTCGGCGATGGTTGCTTCATCCCGCTCCGGCGCCAGTGCGCAGGCCGCGATGTAGGCCGCCGCGGTGGACCGGCTGATCCCGGCGTAGCAGTGGATCACGAGGGGCTGCTCCCGCGGCCAGGCGCGGATGAAGTCGAGCATGCGGGCCACGTGTTCTTCAGCTGGCAAAACATGGCCGTCCCGCGCGCTGGCGATGTCGCTGACCCCGATCACCGCGTGGTTCTCGGCGTCGATCGCCGTCGGCCGCTCCAGCGGCGTGCCGACATTGATGAGCGTGAGCACGTGGCTCGCGCCGGTGGCGGCGACGGTCTCGGGCAGGCGCGAGAGCGGGCAGACGTGGAGGCTGGGCATGGTGGGCGCGCCAGTGACCTGGGATCGTGACGGATCGAGGGCGGAATTCGTCAGTCCGGGCACAGCGCGCGAAACCGCGCGACGAACCGCATCTCGGCCTCGGCGGTCGGCCACGGCTCGGCGAGGGCCAGGACCGGTTCGGGCAGGACGACCGAAGAGCCGAAATAGCGCTCGGCCTCGTCCTGCGCGAACCCGGCCAGGCGGATGGCCTCCACGTGGGCGGCGATCCGGTCGGCCTGCTTCACGAGGCGGGCGAGCGCCGGCGTCGGGGCGGCCAGGCCGAAGCGGCGGCGCACCGCGGCCAGCAGGCGCAGTTCGATCCCGCGATAGGCATCCCCGATGGCGACCTTCAGCGGCGAGATGATGTCGCCGACCACGTATTCCGGTGCGTCGTGCAGCAGCAGCTCCAGTCCCTCGGGATCGGTGCAGGCGGCGTCGAGGTGGCGGCCCACCGCCTCGACCAGCAGGCTGTGCTGGGCGACCGAGAAGACGTGCGGCCCGTGGGTCTGGCCGTTCCAGCGGGCGACCCGGGCGAGGCCGTGGGCGATGTCGGCGATCTCGATGTCCCCGGGCGCCGGGTCGAGGAGGTCGAGGCGCCGGCCGGAGAGCATGCGCTGCCAGGCGCGGGGCGCCTCGCTCACCGGGACCGCCCGCGTTCGGCGCAGGGTCCGTGCCGGTGGCAGCCGACGAGGTGGTCGTTGACCATCCCGACCGCCTGCATGAAGGCGTGCACGATGATCGGCCCGCAGAAGGAGAACCCCTCCGCCTTCAGGGCCTTGCCGATCGCCCGGGAGACGGGCGTCTCGGTGGCGATCTCCGCGCGGGTTCGGGCGGTGCCCTGGATCGGACGGCCGTCGACGAAATCCCAGAGGAAGCGCGAGAAGCCGGGACCCCGCTCCTCGATCCGCAGCCATGCCCGTGCGCCCGCAACGGTCCCCTGGATCTTGGCGCGGTTCCGGATGATGCGGGCGTCGCCCATCAGCCGGGCCACGTCGTCCTCGGTGAAGCGGGCGATCCGTTCCGGGTCGAAGCCCGCGAAGGCCTCGCGAAAGCCCTCGCGGCGGCGCAGGATGGTGATCCAGGACAGGCCGGCCTGGAAGCCGTCGAGGATCAGCTTCTCGTAGAGGGCGCGGCCGTCATGCTCGGGAACGCCCCATTCCGTGTCGTGGTAGGCGACGTAGAGCGGGTCGAGGCCCGCCCACCAGCAACGCGGGCAGCCATCGGGATGATCGATCAGGCCAGTCTCGGACATCTGCACGGTGTAACGAGAACAGGAGCGGAACGCCATCGGTCGAAGGCCGACATCGCGGCCAACCCCGCAAGCCGGCGGTCGCTCGGCACGTCCGCTCGCCGGGGTTCCTCCCGAGGCGCGGACGAGGAATTCCGCGGCGGCCGGTGTCGCGCGCGTTACGCCGTCGCCTTGGACCGTGCGGTGAGCTTGTTCCCGTCCGGATCGCGAAGATAGGCGACGAAAGACCCGTTGGGACGCTCGGCGGGCGGGCTCTCGATCGCGGTTCCGCCATGCGCGGTCCCGGCCGCGTGCCACGCCAGGACGTGGTCTCGGCTCGCGGCGGCGATCCCGATCGTCCCGCCATTGGCCGCGGTCGCGGGCTTGCCGTCGATCGGCGTCGTGATCATCAGCCGACCGCCCTCGTGGGTGTAGATCAGCCTGCCTCTCGCATCCATCTTGCCGGGCCTGCCACCCAACGCGGCGAAGGTGGCGTCGTAGAAATCCCGGGCGCGCTCCAGGTCGTTGCTGCCGATCATGACGTGGGTGAACATGCTTCCTCTCCGGAACGAGGGGGTGAAGGGACGGCCACGATCGGCGCGCTCGGACGAGCGGCCGAACCCGCCTTCGCTTCGGTCGGTGGGCGCCCGGTCGACTGTACGCGTGCCGGGCGAACCGGTCGGTCTCGGATGTTGGGAGCCTTCCCGAGTGGCCCCCACCCAGTGAGCCCGCCGGGGTGGATACGCCGAAAGACGCGGGCCGATCCGGTTTCAGTCCGCCGCGCGCGCCGCCGCCGCGTCCGGCATCGCGAAGCTCGCGCAGCCGGGCCGTTCCAGCGTCACGGGCCGATCGCCCGCCCGCGGCGTCTCGCCGGCCGCCAGCGCGTCGCCGAGGCGGTCGAGGCGGACCGTGGCGAGGCCGCGCGGCCCCGCCGCGCTGCCCGTGGTGCCGATCACCTTGCCGCCGGCCGTGATCTCGGTGCCAGGCGCGGGCGCGGCATCCGCGTAGGCGGCGGCCAGGATCCGGGTCCGGGCGGTGCCCCGATGCTGCATGCGCGAGACCACCTCCTGGCCGACATAGCAGCCCTTCCGGAAATCGACGCCGCCGAGCTGGTCCATCAGCGCCTCGTGCGGGAACGCGTCGCCGAAGGCATAGTCGCGCCCGCCCTCCGGCACCCCGAGGGCGATCCGATGGGCATGATAGCCGGCCGCGTCGGCGTCGGCCGAGAAGGCGCCCTCGGCGGCGTACAGGCGGGCGCCGAGATCGACCTGCCGGGAATCGGCCAGGGCCTCGGCGGCGGGCGGCACGGCGCCAGCCCAGGCGGCCGCCACCGCCACGCTCGGGTCGGCGGTGATCGTCGCCTGCGCGCGCAGCCGGTAGAGGGTGAGGCGCTTGGCGAGATCGGCCGCCCGGTCGGCGCGCACGTCGAGCCGGAAACCGTCCGGGATCCGCGAGATCAGGAAGTCGAACAGGATCTTGCCCTGGGGGCTCAGCAGGGCGCCGAGGCGTGCCTCGCCGGGCTGGAGCGTCTCGACGTTGCAGGTCAGGACGCCCTGGAGCAGCGTCGTGGCGTCCGGTCCGGTGACGGTGACCAGGGCGCGGTCCGGCAGCAGGGCGACGGGCATGAGCGGGTGTTCCTCGGGCGGCGGGCGGTCCGGTGGACCGAACCGCGTGCCCGGGACGTAGTCGCTGGCCGCCCGCGTCTCAACCGTCCGCGTTCACGCGCTCAATGCTGGAGGGTCGTGGTGAAGGCGCCCCCGCGGATGCGCTCCGGGAATCCTTCCGCGTAACGGGCCGTCGCTTCCTCGCCGTACGTGGTCACGAGTTCCTGAAAAGCCGCGAACAGGGCGGCCTGGGCCATGCAGTCACCGTCAAGTCCATCGAGGCAGCCTTCCGCGAACGCTTCCGAGACGTAACTCAGCGCGACGCGTTTCTCCTCGACATCGACCTCGACGGGGGCGGTGTGAGAGATGTGCTGCATGGCCCGATACTTCCATTGCGCCGGGCACAAGACCCGGCGGACACAACGGATGATAGGCGGGTCCCGGCGCCTCGGCCAGCCGGGAATTTCGGATCGGTTAACGCGGGCGCTCAAATACGACGCTTCCCCGGCATCCCCGACAGGTGTGTCGCGCCTGCATCACCCTCCGAAACGGCCGGCCAGGGCATGCGACAGCCGGTCGCCCTCGGCGACGTACCGGGCGGCCGCCTCGTGGGCGGCCGGGGTGCAGACCCGATAGGTCAGCGCGTAGCCGCGATAGCCGCGGTTGTAGGCGCCGGCCAGACGGTCGCGGCGGACGGGCGTCACGCCCTCGGATTCGATTAGCGCCTTCATGCGGGCCGGCCAGTCCGCGGCATCGGGGGCGCCGCACAGGCCGCGCAGGAAGGCCAGGGCTCCGATGATCTCCGACATGCGCATCAGGTCGCGATCGTAGGGCGCGGGCACGTCCGCGGCGGTGTTCGCCTCCTTGGAGGTTTCCTTCGGCGTTTCCTTGGCGGCGGGCGTGGCGGCGCGCCCCGACCGCTGCTGCGCCAGGGCCGGCGCGCAGACCGGCCCGGACAGGATCGCCAGCAGGCACAGGACCGTCCCCGGGCGCCTCACGCCGTCGCCTCCCCGCCCCGCAGGGGCACGCGATCCTCTCCCCGTGCCGCCCCGTGCGCCTCCACCCGCGCGAAGGCCTCGCGCAGGGTTTCGACCAGTCCGGGCGTGGTCGGAAGGACGGCGACCTCCGCCAGCGTGGCCCATCGGGTTCCGAGGGCCTCGGGGCCGGCCACGGGCTCGCCGCCGTGCCAGAGGGCGGCATGCGGGTGGACGACGTAGTGATGACGGGCGCGGCCGGCCTCGTCCCGGACGATGATCTCGGTGGGTGCGAGTACGCCGACCACGTCGGCGGTCAGGCCGACCTCCTCGGACAATTCGCGCAGGGCCGCCGCGGCCAGGGACTCGCCCGCCTCCACGAGACCGCCCGGCAGCGTCCAGACGCCGCGCATCGGCTCGTTGGCCCGCGCCGCCAGCAGGACGCAGTCGTCCCGGATCACCGCGATCGATGCACCCACGAAGGGCCGGGCGGGGAACAGGCGGCCGTCGGCGTCCGACGCCGCCGCGGTCACGGCGTGCCCCCATCGGGGGTGACCACGGCCACCCGCCCGTCGGCGAGGCCGACGAGGAGCCGTTCCGCCGCGCCCTCCCCGAGCACCACGATGCCGGTCTCGGCGGGGGCCGGGAGCGTCACGCGCAACCGCTCGTGCAGGCCGCCCTTGGCCGCCACGACGGCGATCTCGGGGCGACCCGCCACCGGGAGCACGAGTTCGGGGCCGCCCCAGGCGACTGCGACGGCGAGATCCGAGTCGCCCTCGCCGGCGGCGTAGCCTGCGGCCTCGCCGGCAGGCTCGATCCTGTCGGGGTGCAGCGTCCAGAGCTGCAGCCTGCCGCGGCCGCTGATCGTCGCGGCCTGGAGGTCTCCGGACCCGGAGAAATCGGCGATGCCCGCGATCTTCAGGGGTGGGCCCGGCTGGGGCGGCGTGCGGGCCGTGACCGACCAGGGCGTGCCGGGGTCGTCCTTGGGCCGGTCGATCAGCACGAGGCCGCCGGCCTCCGTACCGGACAGCGTGGCCGCCAGAAGCGCCGGACGACCCGCGAGGCGCAGCAGGCGCGGCCGCAGGGGCGCGAAGACCGCCTCGCCCCCCGCCGGCACCGTCACGGTCGTCACCGGCACGGGCTTCGGATCGGTGCTGACCGCCATCGGCTGGCGCTCGCGGATGGTCAGGACGGCCGCGGCCGCGCCGCCGTCGGGGGCGCGGGTGCGCCCGGTGAGATAGGCGCTCATGGGGCCCGAGAGGGCTCGGCGCGAGCCCGGCAGGGCGCCGCGGGGCGTCTCGGCCGCGGTCAGGCCCTCCACCGCCTCCTGGCCGATCGGTCGGACGGTGACGCGGCCCTCCGCGAGGGCGAGCACGGCACCGCCCTCGTCGCCCCAGACCACGGCGATCGGCGCGCTCTCCTCGTCGCCGGCCTGCCGACCGATCTTCGCGCCGGTGATCGGCAGAAGCCCGGAGGTCGCAACAGAGACCGCGGCCTCGCTGCGGGAGCCGCGCAGCGCCCGCACCTTAAAGGGCAGGTCGAGGACCCTGATCCCGGGCTCCGCCCGCGCGGCCGCCACCGGTGCCACGCACAGCACGAGGCCCAGCAGGATCCCGAGACGGCGGCGGTCCGGCAATGGATGCCGGGCCGTGGCCGTCGCGACCGAGGCGGCACGCGGTCTGGTCAAACGTGCTGGCCGCCGTTGATGTGGAGTTCGGCCCCGTTCACGTAGGACGAGGCGTCGGTGCACAGGAAGTAGATCGCCTTGGCGACCTCGTCCGGAGTGCCGAGCCGGCGCTGCGGAATCTGCTCCACGAGCTTCTCGGTGCCCGGCGACAGGATGGAGGTGTCGATCTCGCCGGGCGAGATCGCGTTCACCCGCACGCCCAGCGGCCCGAAATCGGCGGCCATCTCGCGGGTCAGGCCGGCGAGGGCGGCCTTGGAGGTGCCGTAGGCGGCGCCCGCGAAGGGGTGGACGCGGGAGCCCGCGATCGAGGTCACGTTGACGATCGAGCCCTTGGCTTGGGCGAGCTCGTCGCGCAGCCCACGGGCCAGCAGGATCGTGGCGAAGAGGTTCACCTGGAACACCCGCTGCCACGCGTCGAACTCCGTGGCCAGGGCGCCGAGGCGCTCGCCGTCCGGTCCTTTCGGCGAGATGCCGGCATTGTTGACGAGCGCGTGCAGGACCCCGCCCTCGGCGGCGAGCCGGCCCCGGACCTCCTCGACGGCGCGGATCGTGTCCTGCGCGTCCGCAAGATCGACCTGCAGGTGGTCCTCGGGACCCATCTCCCAGGGACAGTTCTCCGGGAAGGCGTGGCGCGAGCAGGTGATCACCCGCCAGCCCGCGGCCGAGAAGCGCTTGACGGTGGCGTGACCGATGCCCCGGCTCGCGCCCGTGAGCAGCATGATGCGCCGGCGTTCGTTGACGGGGAGGGCCAAAGCCGTAAGCCTCGCTGGCGTTGGGAAGTGCGGCCCGGTCGGGCGCGGAGCGTGCCGGTGAGCCACAACGGTCTAGGCGCACGGGCACCGGAAATCCAGAGCACGCCGCGTGCCGGGGACGACGCAGGGGAGTGGAAACACATGGGCGGCGAGCAGGCCAGCGCGGAGCGCATGCCGGAAATTCCGGCCGACAGCCTTTCCGAGGCGCAGGCCGCAGCCGCGGCGACCTTCCAGGCCGAGCGCGGCGTCCCGGTCTTCGGACCGTTCGTGCCGCTGCTGCGCAGCCCGGAGCTGATGCTCTGCGCGAGCCGGATGGGGCTCTACCTGCGCTACGGCAGCGTCCTGCCGCTGCGGATCAGCGAGTTCGCGATCCTCATCGTCGCGCGGGCGTGGAGCCAGCCGGTCGAGTGGCACATCCATCACCCGATCGCCCTGAAGGCCGGCGTCGCACCCGAGACCGCGCAGGCGCTGGCCGAGGGGCGCCGCCCCGACACGATGAGCGCCGACGAGGCGCTGGCCTACGCGTTCTCGACCGAGCTGACGCACAACCGCGCGGTGAGCGACCCGACCTACGCGGCCCTGGTGGCGCGATTCGGGGAGCAGGGGGCCATCGATCTCGCCGGCATCAACGGCTACTACGCGCTGCTCGCCATGACCATGAACGTCGCCCGCACGGCCCTGCCGGAGGGGACGCCGTCGCCGCTGCCGCCGTTGGTGCGGTAGGTTTTCGCGAAGCGCGCGGGCCGCCTCCCGCGCCGGCCCCCGGCCAGGCACCCCTGGGGGGGCGCTCCCGGGACAGGGAGGACGGTGACACGACGCCCTTTCGGGAGGCGGGCGGCGCCGGCCGACGGCGATCCGGACCCCGGCACGGCACGCGACGCGGGGCGGCCCCCTTGAACCGCACGCCCGCGCCGCTTGTGGCGCCGGCCGCTTCGGTCTAACCGTCCTCCCCGAAGCGGGCGCCCGATGCGCCGCCCGCCAACCCCCGAAAACCCGGCCGGACGAGAGCCATGGTCGCCCATACCCGCGCCGATTCGGCGCCCAAGCCCACCGACCCGGCGCTGGCCGGCGCCCGGATCCTCGTCATCGAGGCGCGCTACTACGACGCCCTCGCCGACGAACTCCTCGCCGGCGCCCTGGCGGCGATCGAGGCGGCCTCCGCGCGGGCCACCGTGGTGACGGTGCCGGGCGCCCTGGAGATCCCCGCCGCGGCGGCGATCCTGCTCGACGCGGGCTCCTACGACGCCGTGGTGGCCCTGGGCTGCGTGATCCGCGGCGAGACCGGCCATTACGACATCGTGGCCGGCGAGAGCGCCCGGGCGCTCATGGACCTGTCGGTGCAGCGCCGCGTGCCCCTGGGCAACGGCATCCTCACGGTCGAGACCGAGGCGCAGGCGCTCGCCCGCGCCCGGGTCGCCGAGATGAACAAGGGCGGCGGCGCGGCCGAGGCGGCGCTTGCCGTGCTGGCCCTGAAGCGGGCTGCCGAGTCCGCCCGCCCGCGATGACGGATAGCCAGATGACCGGGACCACCGACCCCCAGCCCGAAGCCGCCACCGAGCCCGCAGGCGCGACCGCCAAGATCAGCCCGCGCACCGGTGCCCGCCTCGCCGTGGTGCAGGCGCTCTACGAGATGGACATTTCCGGCAAGGGCGTCCTCGATGCCCTCGCCGAGTTCGAGGCCTTCTGGATCGGCCGGGAGGTCGACGGGATCATCCATCCCCAGGCCGAGACCGCCTTCTTCCGCGACCTGCTGCGCGGCACGGTCGAGGAGCAGCGGGCGATCGACCCGAAGCTCGACCAGGCCCTGGCCCAGGGCTGGCCGCTGCGGCGCATCGAGATCGTCCTGCGGGCGATCCTGCGGGCGGGCGCCTACGAGCTGATGTTCCGCCGCGACGTCCCGGTCGGCGCGGCGATCTCGGAATATGTCGACGTGGCCCACAGCTTCTACACGGCCGACGAGCCGGGCCTCGTCAACGCCGTGCTCGACCGGCTCGCCCGGGAGGTCCGGCCGGGCGAGGTCGGGACCGCCAAGACCTCCGGCAAGCCGGGCTCCTCGAAGCCGCTGTCCGGCAAATCCGGCCCCGCGAATCCCCCTGCCAAGAAGGCCTGAGCCGTGGCCGGGCCGGGCCGCGCCTCCGAGGAGGGGCTGATCGCCCGCTACTTCGCGCCGCTCGCCGGGCCGGGCGCCGACGGGCTCCGGGACGACGCCGCCACCCTGACGCCCGCGCCGGGCCACGATCTCGTGCTCACCGCCGACGCCGTGGTGGCCGGGATCCACTACTTCCCCGACGACCCGCCGGCCTCGATCGCCCGCAAGGCCCTCGGCGTGAACCTCTCCGACATCGCCGCCAAGGGCGCGGTCCCGCGGGGCTTCCTGCTGACCCTCGCGCTCCCCGACGACTGGACGGAGGCTTGGCTCGCCGGCTTCTCGGCGGGGCTCGGCGAGGCCGCAGCGGCCGCCGGCTGTCCGCTCCTCGGCGGCGACACGGTGCGGTCCGGCGGTCCGGCCCTGATCGGCGTGACCCTGATCGGCGAGGTGCCGACCGGCGCCATCGTGCGGCGGACCACCGCCCGGGTCGGCGACCGGATCTGCGTTACCGGCACCATCGGCGACGCGGCGCTGGGGCTGCGGCTGCGGCTGGGGCCGGACTCCCCTGGGTCGCCGGCCTCGATCCGGCCCAGCGTGCCCTGCTGGCCGACCGCTACCTGCATCCACGCCCGCGCCTCGCCGTGGCGGGCGCGGTCCGCCGCCACGCCTCGGCGGCGATGGACGTCTCCGACGGTCTCGCGGGCGATCTCGCCAAGATGCTGGGTGCGGGCCGCGGCGCCCGGGTGACGGCGGCGTCGGTGCCGCTCTCGGAGGCCGCCCGGCGCGCCTGCGCGGCCGATCCCGCGCTGATCGACACCGTCCTGACCGGCGGCGACGATTACGAGATCCTCTGCACCGTCGCTCCGGAAGACTTCGCGGCCTTCGCGACGGAGGCGGCCAAGGCCGGGATCGCCGTCGCCGCCATCGGCACCATCACCTCAGGCGACGGCCCGCCGCGCTTCGAAATGCGCGATGGCGCCGAGCGCGTGTTCGCGGCCGGGGCCTTCAGCCACTTCTGAGGCGTGGCGCCGCCCGCACCGCACGGCGGGGCGGCCCAGGAGACCGATCTGGCGCCTGACCTCGTCGATCATCTTGGCGGCGACGATCGGGATCCAGTGGTTCCGGTCGGCTTCCATCCGCGCCGAGCCGGGCGGCGGATCGCGCGGGTCGCCGGGCACCTGGGAGAGGGCACCTTGCAGGCCGGTGAGCAGGTCGTCCCGGATGGCGGCCGGCCGCGCCGCGACGCGCTCGGCGAGCAGGAATCCCACGGCGCCGGTCAAGACCTCAAGGGTGGCCGCCACCTTGGCGGCTTGGTCGCTGCTCATGACGAGCCTCCGTCAAAATACAACTAAAACTAGAATTCTTCATGGTTAATGGCTGGTTAAGCCGTCGGCGGCGACCGGGACGGCGCTACCGGGTCCGGTCAAATGCATCATAATGCACGATCGCCGCGAACGGGGGCTGCCGTGTCCGGAACGAAGGCCGGCCCGAACCCGAACACGCCGTTTGCGCTCACCGGCGAAGTTTGGCTATCAAGGTCTTGTTCTGGGAAGGAAAGCCCGAAACCGAGCGCCGCGTCCCATGGCCGTCGTCCGGCGGTCAAGCTCGACAATCACAAGCCCACGCCAGGCACGATAATAACAAGGACGGTCGAATGATTCCCTTGGTTCTGATCATCGTGGGCGGGCTCTGCGCCGTCGCCTACGGCATCGTCACGATCCTCGACGTGATGCGACGCGACGCCGGTACGCAACGCATGCAGGAGATCGCCGCCGCCATCGCGGAGGGCGCGCAGGCCTACCTCCGGCGGCAATACACGACCATCGGCATCGTCGGCGTGGTCCTGTTCGTGCTGCTCGCCGTGTTCCTCGGCCTCAAGGTCGCCATCGGCTTCCTGATCGGCGCCGTGCTGTCGGGCGCGGCGGGCTTCATCGGCATGAACGTGTCGGTCCGGGCCAACGTCCGCACCGCCCAGGCCGCCTCGACCTCGCTGGGCGGCGGCCTCGACGTCGCCTTCAAGTCGGGCGCGGTGACCGGCATGCTGGTAGCCGGCCTCGCCCTGCTGGGCGTGGCCCTCTACTACCTGTTCCTCACCCGCGGCGCCCATCTCGATCCCTCGAGCCGCGAGGTGATCGACGCGCTCGTGGCCCTCGGCTTCGGCGCCTCTCTGATCTCGATCTTCGCCCGTCTCGGCGGTGGCATCTTCACCAAAGGCGCGGATGTCGGCGGCGACCTCGTCGGCAAGGTCGAGGCCGGTATCCCGGAGGACGATCCGCGCAACCCCGCCACCATCGCCGACAATGTCGGCGACAATGTCGGCGACTGCGCCGGCATGGCGGCCGACCTGTTCGAGACCTACGCGGTGACGGTCGTCGCCACGATGGTGCTGGCCGCGATCTTCTTCTCCGGCCCCACCGGGAGCGGACGGGACGTGCTGGAGCCCATGATGCTGTACCCGCTGGCCATCGGGTCGGCCTGCATCCTCACCTCCATCGCCGGCACCTACGCGGTGCGGCTCGGGGCCAACCAGTCGATCATGGGCGCCCTGTACAAGGGCCTGATCGCCGCCGGCGTGCTGTCCATCGCGGCGATCGCGGCCGTCAACATGACCCTGCTCGGGGGCTTCTCGACGACCTTCACCACCTCTACCGGGGTCACGTTCACGTCGGGGGGCCTGTTCGGTTGCGCGGTGATCGGGCTCGCCATCACGGCGCTGATCGTGGTGATCACCGAGTACTACACCGGCACCAATTTCCGCCCGGTGAAGTCGATCGCCGACGCCTCGGTGACCGGCCACGGCACCAACGTGATCCAGGGGCTGGCGATCTCGCTCGAGATCGACCGCGCTGCCCGCCATCGTGATCGTGGCGGGCATCATCAGCACCTACGCGCTCGCCGGCCTGTTCGGCATCGCCATCGCGGTCACCGCCATGCTGGCGCTGGCGGGCTTCATCGTCGCGCTCGACGCCTTCGGACCCGTCACCGACAATGCCGGCGGCATCGCCGAGATGGCGGGCCTGCCCTCCGAGGTGCGCAAGTCGACCGACGCCCTCGACGCGGTCGGCAACACCACCAAGGCGGTGACCAAGGGCTACGCGATCGGCTCGGCGGGCCTCGGCGCGCTGGTGCTGTTTGCCGCCTACACGTCCGACCTGAACTACTTCATCGCCAATGCGAGCCCGACGCAGTACCGCTTCTTCCAGGGCGTCAGCGTCGATTTCTCCCTGTCGAACCCCTACGTGGTGGTCGGCCTTCTCCTCGGCGGCCTGATCCCGTTCCTGTTCGCCGGCATCGCCATGACGGCGGTGGGGCGCGCGGCGAGTGCGGTCGTCGAGGAGGTCCGGCGCCAGTTCCGCGAGAAGCCCGGTATCATGCAGGGCACCGACCGGCCGGATTACGGCCGGGCGGTCGACATGCTGACCCGCGCGGCGATCAAGGAGATGATCGTCCCGTCGCTCCTGCCGGTCCTGTCGCCGGTGGTGCTGTTCTTCGTGATCCAGCTGATCGCCGGCAAGAGCCAAGCCTTCGCCACCGTGGGCGCGAGCCTGCTCGGCGTGATCCTGACGGGCCTCTACGTGGCGATCTCGATGACCTCGGGCGGCGGCGCCTGGGACAACGCCAAGAAGTACATCGAGGACGGGCACCACGGCGGCAAGGGCTCGGACGCCCACAAGGCGGCCGTGACCGGCGACACGGTGGGCGACCCCTACAAGGACACCGCCGGTCCGGCGGTGAACCCAGCGATCAAGATCACCAACATCATTGCCCTGCTGCTGCTGGCGGTGCTGGCGCATAGCTGATCGTTCGCCGCTTCGATGATCCGCACGGGACCCCCAAAGTTCCATGCCTGGACAACCTGAGATGATTGAGGCCGCCCACTCGTGGGGCGGCCTTTCTCTTTCCCGCATGCGTCGACAGAGATCTCCGTCGCGAAGACACGCGCTTTGTGCGGCGCACAGCGCCGTTGGTTTTGGGTGCACATGCGTCACCTCGGGACAGCTCTGCGTGGCCAAGACGCGGAAGGTCGAGGATGCCGACGGCGCGCTCGCGGCGACCACGAACGCGCTGTCGGCTCAGGAAGCCGTCATCGCATTGGATCGCCCGCTGGGACCGGCTCGACCGCATTCCGTCATCCCGACACAGGGCGCTGCTCATGACGGCGGCTGAGGGCTGGATCGACGAGGAGGCCACGGAGGTGCCTGGCTGCCGGATCGGCCGGGCGGGGCCTGCCTTTCGGAAGCACTGGCGCTCGGCGACCCGAAGGTCGGGTATGCCCTCGCCTGCGCGATGCGCCCGGGCCGTGGTTCGATTGTCCCTGACAAACGACGAGGGGTGGCACACCCGGACGGTGTCCCACCCCTCCTCAGATCCTCACCCGGTCATCGACCGCGGCGAACGGCAGCTCACATCCGGTGGCCGTGGTGGCGCATCATGTGGCCGCGCATGTGGTGGTGACGCATCATGCGATGCCCGTGGTGATGGCGCATCATATGGCCGCGCATGTGGCGGTGGCCCATCATGTGGCCGTGGTGGCGGTGCATGCCGTCCATCCGCACTTCGGTCACGGCGTTCGGGGCGTCGATCGCGCCGACCATGCCGGGGGCGGCGGAGGCGGGGGCGACGGAGACGGCACCCAGGGTGGCCAGGATGGCGGCGGCGAACAGTGACTTCCTCATGGGCGTCCTCGCATGGTTGTTGCCGGATGGAAGTCGGAGTTGACGTCGGCCGGGATCATGGAACGGCATAGCCCCGCCTCTGTTCCGTGACGTACGTTGTTCTCCGCGTAACCGACGCCGGAGCAGGACTTTCTCCGAGTGGCGCGGTCTCCTGAATAATCCACCCCGTCACCGGACGACCGCCTGTCCGGGCGCGCAGTCGATCACGGAGGCGTAGCCCACGCCTGCCATGACCGTGACCCGGCCTAGGGAACGAGGTCCGGACCGGAGCCGTTCCCGATCCCCGTGGCCGCCCCCGGTCGCGAAGGAGAACCGCCATGAGCAGCACCACCGACAAGATCAAGGGCCTCGCCAATGAGGCCGTCGGCAACGTGAAGCAGGGCATCGGCAACGCTACCGACAATGACAAGCTGAAGGCCGAGGGCAAGGTCCAGGAACTCAAGGGCGAGGCCCAGAAGACGACCGGCGACGTCAAGGACGGCGCCAAGCACGTCGCCGACAAGGTCACCGGCAAGGCCTGATCCGGTCGCCCCGGGGCGGTCCCACGCCCCGGGGCATCCCGGTGTCGCCGCCACGGCATCGACGGCGGCGTCGCGAGCCCGGGCATAGGCCGACCTGACGAGGATCGCCCGGCTTGCCGGAGTTCGCCGATCCAGACGATATCCGATCCGCAGCCGGACCCTCGCCTGCGACCAGCCTCGCAAGCCCATGGACCAGCTGAACGCGTCGCAACCGACGCCCGAGATCGACCTCTCGTCCTGCGATCGCGAGCCCATCCATATCCTGGGCGCGGTGCAGACGTTCGGCTTCCTCATCGGGGTCTCCCCGGACTGGATCGTCACCCGCGCTTCGGCCAACGTCGCGAATTGGCTGGGCCGGACCGCCGACGCGCTCCTCGGCCTGCCCCTCGATGCCGTCCTCGACCGCGAGGCCATCCACACCCTGCGCGGGCACCTCCAGACCCTTCGCGGGCCGGACGCCGTCGACCGGGTGTTCGGCCTCCAGCTCCTCCCCGGCGGCGACCCGTTCGACGTGGCGCTCCACCTGTCGGAGGACACCATCGTCATCGAGGCCGAGCCGAGCGCCACCGAGCACCTGAGCGCGGGCAACCTCGTGCGCAGCATGGTGACCCGCCTGCAGCAGACTGCGGGTTTCGACCCCTCTGCCGCGAGGCCGCGCGCCAGATGCGGGCGCTGACCGGCTTCGACCGGGTGATGGTCTACCGCTTCGCCGAGGACCATTCGGGCGAGGTCGTCGCCGAGGCGGTGCGGTCCGGCCTCGAACCCTACCTCGGGTTGCACTACCCGGCCTCCGACATCCCCAGGCAGGCCCGCGCCCTCTACGAACGCAACTGGCTGCGGATCATCGCCGATGTCGGCGAGACGGGCGCCGCCGTGGTGCCGCCGCGCGATCCGGCCGGGCAGCCCCTCGACCTGTCGCTGTCGACCCTCCGGACGGTCTCGCCGATCCACCTCGAATACCTGCGCAACATGGGGGTGGCGGCCTCGCTGTCCGTCTCCATCCTGCGCAACGGTCGCCTGTGGGGCCTGTTCGCCTGCCACCACACCGAGCCGCGCCACATCTCCCTCGAGCGCCGGACCGGCGCCGAGCTCTTCGGGCAGATGTTCTCCTGGCTGCTGGAGGCCCGCGAGCGCGAGGCCGACGCCGGGCGCGAGGTCCGCTCGCGCGAGCTGCACAACCGGCTGCTGGGCGCCCTGGCCTCCGGCGGCACCAACCTGGAGAGCCTCTCCGACTTCCTCGACGACCTGTCGGCCATCGTGCCCTGCGACGGCATCGGCCTGTGGGTGAACGGCGAGATCACCCTCCAGGGCTCGACACCGACCCCGGAGGAGTTCGCCGGCCTGGTGCGCTTCCTCAACCGCACGGCCGCCAGCAAGGTCTACGCGACCGACGAGATCGGGCGCGTCCACGAGCCGGGCCGCGACTTCACCGAGCGGGCGGCGGGCATGCTCGCCATCCCGGTGTCGCGCACGCCCCGGGACTTCCTGGTCTACTTCCGGCGCGAGGTCTCCCGGACCGTGACCTGGGCGGGCAACCCGGTGAAGCCCGCGACCCCGGGTCCGAACGGCATCCGGCTGACGCCGCGCAAGAGCTTCGAGGCGTGGAGGGAGACCGTGCACGGCCGCTCCCTGCCGTGGTCGGACGCGGAGATGCGGACCGCCGAGGCCCTGCGCATCACCCTGCTGGAGGTGATCCTGCGCCTCACCGATTCCGCCGAGAAGGAACGCAAGGTCGCCCAGGAGCGCCAGGAACTGCTCATCGCCGAGCTCAACCACCGGGTCCGCAACATCCTGAACCTGATCCGCGGGGTGGTGACCCAGAGCCGGCCGGCGGACGGCACGGACAGCGCCTTCGCGACCGTGGTCGGCGACCGCATCCAGGCGCTGGCGCGGGCGCACGACCAGATCACCTCCTGCAACTGGGGACCCGGCTCGCTGCGCGACCTCGTGATGCTGGAGGCCGGCGCCTACCTCGGGGCCAAGGCCGGCCGGGTCGTCCTCAATGGCGCCGACGTCCTGCTGGAGCCGCAGGCGTTCTCGACCCTCGCCCTGGTCGTGCACGAGATGATGACGAACTCCGCCAAGTACGGCGCGCTGTGCGACAGCCTCGGACAGGTCGACGTGCACTGGGAACAGGACGCCCTCGACCACCTCGTCATCCGCTGGCGGGAGACCGGAGGGCCGGCGGTGCATGCGCCCACCCGGCGCGGCTTCGGCACGACCATCATCGAGCGGTCGATCCCGTACGAGCTCAAGGGCGAGGCGGAGGTGCACTACGCGCTGACGGGCGTCGAGGCGCGTTTCACCATTCCCCCGGCGTTCGTGCGGAATGCCCCGCGCGTCGCGCCGAAGGCTGCCCGGGCAGCGCCCGCCGAAGCTCCACGCAGGCTCACGGGGTCGGTGCTGGTCGTCGAGGACAACATGATCATCGCCCTGGAGACCGAGGAGTTGCTCACCTCGCTCGGCGCCACGGCGGTCGACATGGCCGCTTCGACGCGCGAGGCCCTCCGCCTGATCGACGCGGCGCTGCCGGCCCGGGCCCTGCTCGACGTCAACCTCGGCTCCGAGACCAGCATCGCCGTCGCGCGCAGGCTGGCCGAGCTCGGCATCCCCTACGCCTTCGCCACCGGCTACGGCGACGGCTTCCGCATCCCGGAGGACCTCGCCCGGGTGCCGGTGGTGAAGAAGCCGTACGAGGCGGCGGACCTCCTGCGCGCCTTTCCGGCTTGAGCCGGCCGTCCGGCGTCAGCGCGGCCCGACGACCATCTCGAAGCGAAGTCCACGCGCGTCGATGCTGCGTTCGAAGCGACCGCCCAAGCTGCGCTCGATGGTCTGCTTGAGGAGCCGCGAACCGAACCCCGTGCCCGCGGGCTTGGGCGCGGCGGACGGGGCCGATCCCTCGTCCCAGGTGATGCGCGTCGCATTGCCCGCCATCCGTCCGCGCACCCTGAGCGTGCCGCCACCCGACAGGGCGCCGTACTTGGCCGAGTTGGTGGCGAGTTCGTGGAAGATCATCGCGTAGTCGTTGACCTTGCCCGGGGGCGTGACCACCGCGTCCTCGATGTCGACGTCGATGTTGGCGCCGTTCCGGTACGGCGCCAGGATGCGCTCGGCGAGGGTGCCCAGCGGGACGTCCCCGTGGTCGCCCTGCTGCGCGCGCGTCGCCAGAGCGGTCGCCTCGTGCAGCACGCCGAACCGACGCGACAGGTCCTCGGCGAACGACGGCGCCGACTGGGCGTCCCGCGCCACGATGGAGGTCAGCGCCCGGGCCACCGTGAACATGTTCGAGACCCGGTGGGCGAGTTCGGCGGTCAGGAGCCGCTCGGCCTCCTCGGCCCGCTTGCGCTCCGTGACGTCCATGAAGATCGCCTGCACCCATTCCCCGACCCGTCCGGCATCGCCGCCGACGCCCCGCGCCGAGATCCAGCGCGCGTCAGGCCCCGCGCCGATGCGGAAGTCGAAGCTGTAGGCATCCGTGTCCCGCTCGCTGGCCGCCCACGCCTCCATCATCTCCCGGCGGTCGTCGGGGTGTACGCGGGCGAACAGCGCATCGATCGCGACGACGGTCTCCGGGACCCCCAGAACTCCCGGCACAGGGCGTCGAGTTGGGCGACCCGCCGGCTCGGCGACCACGCCCACAGGGCGACGCCGCCCCGATGGATGGCGGCGGTGAAGTCCGCCAGCGTCCACCCGTCGCTTGTCAGTTCAAGACCGTCGGCCATGCGCTCCCCGGGGTTGGGTCCCTGTGGGGAGGTAAACCCGCCGCGACCGCTCCGGCTCCGCTTCGCCGGACCGATGCGGGCCGGGCATGGCGACGCGTCCGCCGGGGTCCTTTTCGGCCGCAAACCAAAGCACGGGGCGCCTGTTGTCGGGCGCTGCTCGACGAAGCCGTCCGCTGCATCCGGGCGGTCGGGACGGTCATCGACAGCACGGTCCGGAAGGAGACCGGCGAACGTCTGCGCCGGCGCGACCGTCGATGGCGACCCGGGGACGCGCCGGCGCACACGCCTCCGGCGCCCTGTCCGATCCTCCGGCGATCTCCCGGCACGCTTTCAGCCCATGACGACCCTGAGCTTGTTCGCCAGCTCGTCCCGCCGGTAGGGCTTGCTCAGGAGCGGCAGGTCGGCGGGAACGGCGTGCTCGTCGAGCGCGGTGCCGGTGTAGCCGGAGGTCAGCAGCACCCGCAGGCCGGGGCGCAGGCGCCGGGCCTGCACCGAGAGCTGCACGCCGTTCATGCCGCCGGGCATGACCACGTCCGAGAACAGGATGTCGATGCGCTCCGGT
The DNA here is from genome assembly GCA_050632685.1 of Methylobacterium phyllosphaerae. Classification (GTDB taxonomy): domain Bacteria; phylum Pseudomonadota; class Alphaproteobacteria; order Rhizobiales; family Beijerinckiaceae; genus Methylobacterium; species Methylobacterium phyllosphaerae_A. The sequence goes on along the minus strand of JBOEFT010000001.1, from coordinate 295,074 downwards.
CCGCCGAGGCGGTCGAGGGCCTCTGAGGCCTGGGTCGCGGTCAGTGTCCGGTAGCCGAGCTCGCCGAGGCTCTCGACCGCCATCTCCAGGACGGCCGGCTCGTCCTCGACCACCAGCACCACCTCGCCGGAGGCGGCGCGGCGCAACGGAAGGGCGTGGTCGGACCGGGTCTCCTCGACGGCCTTCTCCGAGGAACGCGGCAGGTAAAGCTCGACCGTGGTGCCCCCGCCGACCGCGCTCTTGATCTGCGCGTGCCCGCCGGCCTGCCGCACGAAGCCGTAGACCTGACTCAAGCCGAGCCCGGTCCCCTTGCCGACGTCCTTGGTCGTGAAGAACGGCTCGAAGGCGCGTCCGCGCGTGGCCGCGTCCATGCCCTGGCCCGTGTCGGCGACCGCGATGAGCACGTAGGGCCCCGGCCGCAGGTCCGGCCGGTCGACGATCTCGTGGGCGTCCAGATGGGCGTTGCAGGTCCGCACCGTCAGGACGCCGCCGCCCGGCATCGCGTCGCGGGCGTTGACCGTGAGGTTCAGGACCGCACTCTCGAACTGGCCCGGATCGAGCCGGACGGGGTCGAGGGCGGCGTCGAGGTCGAACCGGACCTCGACGGTCTCCCCCACGGCGCGCTTCAGGAGGGCCTGGAAGTCCTTGAGCAGCCGGTTCGGGTTGACCGTCTCGGGCCGCAGGACCTGGCGCCGCGAGAACGACAGCAGCTTCTCGGTGACCTCGGCGCCGCGCCGCGCCGCCGTCATCGCCGACGTGGCCAGGCGCTCCACGCGCTGCGGGTTGTCGGGCTTGCGCACGATCATGTCGAGATTGCCGACGATGATCGTGAGCAGGTTGTTGAAATCATGCGCCACGCCGCCCGTGAGCTGGCCGATGGCTTCCATTTTCTGGGATTGATTCAGGCGCTCCTCGGCCTCGCGCTGGCGCGTCGTGTCCATGACGACGCCCGCCATCGACCGCGGCCTGCCGTGCTCATCGCGGTAGACCTTGCCTCTCACCGTGACCGAGCGGGCCGCACCGTCGTCGGCCCGGTGGATGCGGCAGTCGATGTCGAGGAGCCCCGTCCCCGGGGCGGCCTCGAACGCCGCCCGGACCGCGTCGCGGTCCTCCGGGGCGACATGGCCCAGGAAGGTCTCGACGTCCCATGCCGGCACCGGCTCGCGATGGCCGAAGATCGCGTCGTGCCGGGGGAGCGGCGCGAGGTGCCGTCGCGAAGGTCGAGGTCCCAGTCGCCCATCCCGGCGGCGTCGAGCGCCAAGTCCAGATTGTCGCGGGCGCGTTGCAGTTCCGCCCGCCGCGCCTCGCGCTCCTCGGCCGTGGCCGAGGCCTGCGCGTACAGGAAGTCGACCTCGCGCAGGTAGACGCCGAGCAGGATGAAGCCGGCCACCAGCGCCTCCAGCCGCCCCGCGAACCAGCCGACCGTGCCGCGGGCGGCGCCGGGCAGGGTGATCACGTTGTCGAACACCAGGAGGAGCAGGGACACGGCCAGCCAGAGCTGGAGAACCGTGCGCAGGCGGGTCTTCCACCACAGGACCAGCAGGGCGGCCGCGGTCAGGGCCACCACGCCGGGTCCGACGCCGGAGGTCGTGAGCCGCCAATAGTCGTCGCCGTCGACGCAGCTGGGCAGGAGGTGGACGTAGCGGGTCGCCACCACGCCGGTGGCCGCGGCCGCCGTGACGGCCCCGGCCACCGCGAGCAGGCCGATCCGTCCGGCGTGTTCAGGTGGCGCGCGCGGCGGGCGCCGGTCCCCTTCCAGGATGGCGTAGGGCAGCGCGAAGAGCGGGGGGCCGAGGTGCCAGAAGGTCCAGAGCCAGGTCGTGGTGTCCGGGCCGTCGCCGACGAGGCGTCCCTGGGCGAGGACGTTCGGGAACGACAGCAGCTGCAGGAGGACGATCAGCGTGACGTAGAGGCTGCCGGCCCCGAGCACGAGAAGGGGCACCGAGCGGATGCGCCGGTACTGCGTCAGGAACAGGTAGGTGGTCAGGCCGTAGACCACGATGAGCGCCGATTGGTAGACGGGCACGAAGCCCGGCATCGGTGGCATGGGGCTGCCGGCCGTCGGCAGCAACCCGACCGTGACGGCCCCGAAGGCGAGGCTGACGGCGACCGCGAGCCGCCGCTGCCTCGTTCCGGCCTGCGCAGTCGCCAGGGTCGCCAGGGTCGAAACAGCCGAGGCGTTGCTCATCGTGTGCTCCGGACCGAAGCGCGATGGCTGGCCATGCCGGCCAATCGCTCCCGAGGTCTTGGGATACCACGGCGACCGACGCGGAACCACGCGGCGGAGTCCGGACGGGACCATTTGATCCAAGCATCGGGTTCGGCGCAACGTTCCTGTGTTGTCGTTCCAAGGGTGCGGCCTGTGGGAGTCGGCACGAAGCCGTGACCTATCCGCAACAGTCCTGCCTGGTCGTGCCCGGACCATCGACTCAAGTGAGGTGCGTTGGAACCACTGGCCTAGGCAGGGCATCCCCGTACCGGCGCGCCGTCGATTCTCGCGCGCCGAGAGATTCTGTCCATGGCCGCCGTGGTCACCGCGTTCCCGCGAAGTCCCGCCGTCCCGTCGAGGCGAGGGACGACCGACAGGCCGACCTCGACCTTCTGCACGGGATCTGCGTCGAGCTGATCGGCGAGAACGACCTCGGAGCGCTCTGCGGAAAGGTTGTCGACGCGGCCGTCCGGACCATCGGCTCGCAGTTCGGAACGATGCAGCGGCTCTGCTCCGCGGAGCATCCGACCCACGCCGGCTGCCTCGAACTCCTTTGCTCACGGGGGGTTCCGGAGGAGTCCATCGCGTTCTGGCGTATGGTTCATCCCTCGGCCCATTCCAGTTGCACCTCCGCCCTCAGGCTCCAGGGACGGGCTGTCATCCCCGATTTCGAGGCCTGGGACGACATCGCGGGCACCGAGGACCTCCTCGCCTTCCGCCGCGCCGGCATCCGCTCGGCCCAGACCACGCCCCTGCTGTCGCGAGACGGCAGGTTGCTCGGGATGATCTCGACGCATTGAGCCGAGCCGCACGAGCCGACCGACCGGGACCTCAGGCTGCCCGACATCCTGGCCCGGCAGGCCGCCGACCTGCTCGAACGGACCATGGCGGAGGAAGCCCTGCGCGCCAGCGAGGAGCGCCTGCGTCAATCCGAGGCCCGCCTGCGCGAGCTCAACCAGACGCTCGAAGCGCGGGTCCAAGAGCGCACCGACGAACTGATGGCCGCCGAGGGCCAGCTTCGCCAGATGCAGAAGATGGAGGCCATCGGGCAACTCACCGGTGGCCTCGCGCACGATTTCAACAACCTGCTCGCGGGCATCTCCGGCTCGCTGGAGATGATGCAGACGTCATGGGCCAGGGCCGGCTCGGCGACGTCGGGCGCTACATGTCGGTCGCGCAGGGCGCCGCCAAGCGCGCCGCCGCGCTGACCCATCGCCTGCTGGCCTTCTCACGGCGCCAGACCCTCGACCCCAGGCCCACCGACGTGAACCGTCTCGTCTCCGGCATGGAGGAGCTGGTCCGGCGGACCATCGGGCCGCAGGCCGCCCTGGACGTGGTCGGCGCGGCCGACCTGTGGCCGACCCTGATCGACCCGGGGCAGCTGGAGAACGCGCTGCTCAACTTGTGCATCAACGCCCGCGACGCGATGCCGGGCAGCGGGCGCATCACCATCGAGACGGGCAACCGCCGGGTGGATCGGTCCTACGCCGCCCGCTACGACATTCCTGAGGGCCAGTACCTCTCCGTCGGCGTCACCGGCACCGGCACCGGGATGCCGCCCGAGGTGGTCGCCCGGGTGTTCGAACCGTTCTTCACGACCAAGCCGCTCGGCGAGGGCACCGGCCTCGGCCTGTCGATGATCTACGGCTTCGCCCGCCAGTCCGGCGGGCACGTGCGCATCCAGTCCGAGGTGGGGCTGGGTACGACCGTCTGCCTCTACCTGCCGCGCCACCACGTCGAGGCCGAGGCGAATGCCGGCGAGCGGGAGGCGGCCCGCCTCGGCCGCGTCGGTCGGGGCGAGACCGTCCTCGTCGTCGACGACGAGCCCTCGGTCCGGATGCTGGTCGTCGACGTGTTGACCGACATGGGCTACGCGACGGTGGAGGCCGCCGATGGCGCCGCGGGGCTGAAGATCCTGCAATTCGGGGTGCGCATCGACCTGCTCGTGACCGATGTCGGCCTGCCCGGCGGGATGAAGGGGCGCCAGATGGCCGATGCCGCCCGCGGATCGAGGCCCGACCTGAAGGTGCTGTTCATCACCGGCTACGCCGAGTGCGCGGCGGTCGGCGACGGGCTCCTCGGGCCGGGCATGCAGGTGCTGACGAAGCCGTTCCGGATGGACACGCTCGGAACGCGCATCCGGGACCTCGTCGCGGAGTCGTGACGCCGGATCCCGGTCGAGGGAGCCCGTTCTCGGCGCCTACATTCCGCGCAACGCCGGTCGTGCGACTGGAAGGTCGAGACCTCGCGGTGCCGTGTCACTGATGCCGCCCCGCGACCGGCATCACGCGGCCGGTCCCGACTTCTCGGCGTCGGCCGCCCTCCGCGACCTGGAGGTCGCCGCCCGAGATCCCGACGATGTCACGACCCGCTCCGACGCGGACATGATGCGCACGGACGCGGACGGACGTGTCCTCCACAAGGACGTGACGCCTCACCTCGGCGCCGGAGACGGTTGGCGGGTCATGCGGTCCCGCCCGGGCGACGCCGTGGCCGCGGCTTCGGAGCGGCGAGACGATGGGCTGCCGTCAGGGCCGACAGGAGGGTGGCCTCGTCGACCGCGGCGAGGTCGCACCGCGTCGCGCCCATCCGCCCCCAGCCTCCCGGAACGGGGCTGAACGCCTCGGGGACCTGTTCGCAGAAGAAATCCCGATGGTCCGGGTCGAACATCAGGTTGAGGTCGCGGGCGGCCTCGTCCAACGTCGCGAAGGTCTTGCGCGGCGTCCGGAAGGCCGTCCGGTGGAAGTGGGGGCCGGAGGTCACCGCCTCCAGCGTCGCGATGAGCGCCTTCACGCGGTCGATGTCGACGCCCATCGCTGCCCTCTGCCTCTCGGCCGCCGAGGAATCGGAGCGACCGGTCGTCTGGTCGCCCGGTGCGGCGCTCGCAGAACCTCAACCGGTTTCCGATCGGGTCCGCCACCTCCAGCACGTCGCCCCAGGGCGCCTGCTCGATGCCGGGCCGGGCGTAGCCGTAGCGCCTGTCGGTCAGTTCGCGGTGGTCGGCATGGACGCCAGCCCGGCACGAACGTCGTCGAGCCGGGACGAGCGCCAGGCCCCATCGGCCTGACGCCAGGCTACCCCGCGGTCGATCCGGACTCCAAGGCGGCCTCTCGCCCCCGGCTGCTTAAGAGCCAGTGCCTGGGGTGATCTCCGCGAAGGACCCGCTCGCCACGAGGCGCAGGATGCCCGCCGCGCCACCGTGAGCGTCGAGCCAGCGGCTGACCCTGCAGGCGGCCCTCGCGTAGAGGCCGGCGCTCTCGGCCGTCTCGATCCAGGCCGCGCGCGAGGTCGGCAGGTCGCCGCCGGGTTCCACGCGGCACCGGTCCGGCCCGGGCGCGAGGTAGCGCGGGTCGTCCGACACCACCACGGCCAGCCCCTCGTCGAACCATTGAGGCACCGACCGTCCGAGGGTTGCCGGCAGGCCGACCCGTCGGTGGAGCTCGGCATGGGCGAGTTCGTGGGCGGCGATGACCGTGTCGGCGCCGCGGGGCGACAGGATCAGCGCCCGGTCGAGCAGGGTGACGCCGCGCGAACCGCCGCCGAGGGGCCGGTAGCAGTCCTCGGTCGCGCAGAGCAGCACGCGCGGGCTCGACTGCAGGTCGCCGTAGAACGCGCGCACCCGGGCGCGTGCCGCCTCGACCGTGGCCCTGGCCGCCGCACGGCGGTCCGGGGGCATGTTGCCCTCGACGTAGATGCCGTCGCCCAGGTCGGTGAAGCCGTAGCAGGACGGACAACCCGCGGCCGCTGCGGCCGGATATGTGAAATGGAGAACCGCACTCGCGGCGGCGCCCACGATGACGAACAGCGCGATGATCCGCATCATCGGGTCATCTCCCCCATTGCTTGCGACACGGCCGGCCAGAAGCCCGCGACCGGGATCCTGCCGCGGCGCCACCGACCGCGCCAACCCTCTCGACGGCCTTCGCCCGAAGGGGCTCACGGCGAAGTGACCTCGCCTGGCGTGCGCGCCCATCGCGTTGGGTTGCATCTCGCCGATCGGCCGCCGACTTTCGCCGCGCCGCCAACGGCGGTGCCGTCGTCGCGGAGAGCAGGCCATGAGCCGACCGGACCTGCTTCCGCACGTCGTGGAGACCGTGGTCGCCGAGTTCAGGCGGCGCGTCGACGCCGAGCGGGCTCCGGCGCTGCGCGGCCTCTATCTTGTCGGCTCGGTTGCGCTCGACGATTTCCGGCCCGGGGCGAGTGACATCGACGTCATCGCGGTCGTGGACGCGAAGCCCTCGACCGAGGCGTGCGAGGATTTGGCCCGGGTCCATGCCGGCTTGGCCGAGGCGGGCGGGCCGTGCCTCGACGGCCCCTATCTGGTCGCCGAGGCGCTCCGGCAGGTTCCCACGGACTACGCCGTGGTGCCGTTCAGCCTGGAGGGGCGGTTCCGGCACGGCGAGGTCTGCCGCGAGGTCAACCCGGTGGTCTGGCGCTGCCTTGCCCGTCATGGACGGACCGTGCTCGGGCCGCCGCCGGCCGAGCTCGGCATCGCCGACGACGACGCGGTGCTGCGCGCCTACCAAGTCGACAACCTGCGTGGCTACTGGCTGTCCTGGATCGCCCAGGCCGAGGCGGCGTGTGCCGCCAAGGCGCCGGGGGAGGATGCCAGCGCGGCGGCGCTGGCCTGGGGCGTGCTGGGCGTCGCCCGCATCGTCTGCGCCCTGGACACCGACGCAGTCGTGTCAAAGTCCGGCGGGGGGCGGTACGCCCTGTCGGCCCATTCCGACCGCTGGCATCCCGTCATCCGCGAGGCCCTGGCGGCCCATGGCGGCGCGACGACCCGCGTGCAGGTCGAGACCGTCCGGGAGGGGCTCGGCTACATGCGCTCCGTCATCGCGGCGGCGACGGATCCTCACGCAGCTGCGCGTGAACGGCAACCTCCGTGACGGGGATCAGGCTGACCGAGGCGTCCGCGAACCCCGACGGGATGGTCTGAACGCGGGCTCTTGCCACTATTAGGGTCTCGCCACGACCGGGTCTTGCGGCAAGCCCGGGGTACCGGTCCATAAGACGGCCCTCGATTCGCCGGACACGAGGGAACGCGCCGCCGATGACGCCCAGCGACGGAGCCTTTCGCAGGCCGTACCTTCACGGCACCCGGGCCGACCTGGAGCCCGGCGACCTCATCGCCGTCGGCCACCGCTCGAATTTCGGCGACGGCGCGCCGCTGTCCTGGGTGTACTTCACCGGCACGCTGGACGCCGCAATCTGGGGCGCCGAGCTGGCGGCAGGGGATGGCCGCGATCGGATTGACCTCGTGGAGCCGACCGGGCCGGTCGTCGACCACCCGAACCTGACGGACCGGAAGTTCCCGGGGAACCCGACGCTGTCCTACCGCTCGCGCGATCCGCTGCGGGCATGCCGCCCGTCTCCCGCGCTCAGGCCTCGCCGCCCCTGCCGACCGTCGCCGCGTCCCGCCCAGACCGGCCCCGCGCTCGCACGGCGAGCCACCAGTACACGCCCCCGCCGACGGCTCCGGCGCAGACGGCCAGGACTGGCCGGTCGACCCGGCCGACGAACAGGCGCCAAAGGGCAAGGCCGATGCCGACGCCGCAGACCACGTGAATGGCCGGATGCCGCCAGCCGGTCCACACCGAGACGGCGAGGCACAGCAGGAAGGCCGGCAGCGCGAAGACCGTCACCATCAACGTCGCCATGACGAACACGATGGCCACGGAGACCCCGTCGGAGGGGAAGGCGGGCTCGGCGACGGGCGGCGGCGGAGGCTCGAACAGCGCGCCGACCGCGCTGGCCAGCATCAGGGCCGTCACCGACGCCGCCACGGCCACGAGGTAGCCCCCGAGAACCCGCACGACGGGATCCCCGGACCGGTCGGTCGTGACTGTGTTCCGCGTCGCGGCCTCCCCCGGTCGTGTCGTGCCCCAGGCTAGCGCGCCATGCCGGCACCGGCAAAGGCTCGGACAGAGCCATGCCGACACCCCACTTCGGCAGGGATCCTACGTTCGAGGACGCCCGCAGGCGTGTCCTGGCGCTGCGTTCGAAAACCGCGATGTCCGTCCTGCCACCCATCCGGAACGCGAGCGTCCACGCGATCAGGCGCGTGCGGCCGCGCTCGGCTGACGGTGCGCCACACCGCAGGCCACACGCGCAACGCGGTGGTCGATGACGGCGCGATCGATCCGGGGACGATTCTGCAGCCGAAGCCGTTCGGCACCGACCCGCTCGCCGATGAGGCGCTCGCGGTCCGCCACGGCTGAGAGCCGCGCCGGCGCATCGTCCCGACGTCGGAGAGGTGGCCTCAGGCGTCGTGATCCAGCCATTGGCGGGTCTCACCCAGAATCTCGTCGGAGAGCGCGGGGTCGTCGACCGCGCGCGCCAGGATCAGCGCCCCCAGCATGGCCGCGTAGGTGCCGATGGCCGCGCGGCGCCGGTCGTGGGCGACGGTGTCGGGAAGCGCCGTCTCCATGCGATCGATCTGCGAGCGGATGCCGGCCGTCATGGCGGTGCGCGTGGGCGCCGGCCGAAGCCGCACGTCCGCCGCCAGGGCGGCCATCGGGCAGCCGCCGGCGGGGTCGTCCCGGTGGGCCGGCGACAGGTAAACCGTCAGGAATTCGGCGAGGCTGCCCCCTGCGCCCGCCTTCTCGGCCGCCGCGTGCGCGATGGCCTGCGCCATCAGGTCCTCCTTCGAGGCGAAGTGACCGTAGAAGCCGCCGTGGGTGAGGCCCGCCGCCTTCATCACCTCGGCGACCCCGACCGCCTCGAACCCCTTCTCGCGGAACAGGCGGCTCGCCTCGGCGAGGATGCGCCTCCGGTTCTCCCGCATCCGATCCTGGGTGACCCGCATCCCGAAAATTCCCCACCACGGCCGTTGACACTATTATGATCGCGATCATATTAAAGTTCAATCATGACAGCGATCATGAATAACGAGCCGCTTCGATTGGACCCCGTCATGTCGACCAAGCCCACCGTTCTCGTCACCGGCGCCTCCTCCGGGATCGGCGCGACCTATGCCGACCGGCTCGCGCGGCGCGGCCACGACCTCGTCCTGGTCGCCCGCGACGCGGCCCGGATGGACGGCCTCGCCGACCGCCTCCGCCGGGAGGCCGGCGTGGTGGTCGACGTCGTGCCGGCCGACCTCACCGACGCGGCCCAGACGCGCGCCGTCGAGGCGCGCCTGAGCGAGGATGGCCGCATCGGAATCCTGATCAACAATGCCGGCGCGACCGTCGGCGGCGCTTTCGCCGCGCAGTCGCCGGACGACATCGCGCGCCTCGTGACCCTCAACGCCACGTCGGTGATGCGCCTCGCCCGGGCCGTGGCCCCCGCTTCGCCGAGGCCGGCGAGGGCGCCATCGTCAACATCGGGTCCGTCGTCGGGCTCGTCCCGGAATTCGGCTCGACGGTCTACGGCGCCACCAAGGCCTTCGTGCAGTTCCTTTCGCAGGGCTTGGCCCACGAGCTCGGCCCGAAGGGCGTCTACGTCCAGGCCGTGCTGCCGGCGGCCACCCGCACCGAGATCTGGAGCCGATCGGGCGCCGACGAAGCCAGCCTCCCGCCGATGATGGAGGTCGGCGCCCTCGTCGACGCCGCCCTGGCCGGCTTCGACCGCCGCGAGCCGGTGACGATCCCGCACCTCCACGACGCCGGCCAGTGGGAGGCGTTCCAGGCGGCGCGCCAGGCGATGATCCCGGGCTTCGGCACCGTCGAGCCGGCCCCGCGCTACGCGTCCGCCTCGTGACGCGGCGCCATCCTCGGCACACGGAGTTCCGGCGACCATGAAGGCGTTCATCCTCGACCGCTACAAGAAGCGGCAGCCGCTCCGGCTCGGCGAGAGGCCCGAGCCGGCGGTGGGGGACGGGGACGTCCTCGTCGCCGTCGCGGCCGCCGGGCTGAACCTCCTCGACGCCAAGATCCGCAACGGTGAATTCAAGCCGCTGCTCAAGTACCGCCCGCCCTTCGTGCTGGGCCACGACCTGGCCGGGACCGTCATTCGGGTCGGGCGGAACGTCAGGCGCTTCAAGGTCGGCGACGCGGTCTATGCCCGGCCGCGGGACGGGCGGATCGGCACCCTGGCCGAGCGCATCGCGGTCGACGAGGCGGACCTCGCCCTCAAGCCCAGCAACCTGTCCATGGCCGAGGCGGCGTCCATCCCCCTCGTCGGCCTGACGGCGTGGCAGGCCTTCGTCGAGGTGACCCAGGTGAAGCGGGGCGACAAGGTGCTGATCCACGCCGGCTCGGGTGGCGTCGGCACCTTCGCGATCCAGCTCGCCAAACACCTCGGCGCGACGGTGGCGACCACGACGAGCGCGGGCAATGCCGACCTCGTCAGCAGCCTCGGCGCCGACCTCGTCGTCGACTACCGCCGCCAGGACTTCGAGACGATCCTGTCCGGTTACGACGTCGTCCTCGCCAGCCTGGACGGGGCGACGCTGCGGAAGTCACTGGACGTCCTCAAGCCGGGCGGGACGCTGATCTCGATCTCCGGACCGCCGGACCCCGCCTTCGCGAGGGCGGCGGGCTTGAACGCGGTCCTCGCGCTGGTGATGCGCCTGCTGAGCCTCGGGATCCGGCGCAGGGCCAAGGCACGGGGCGTCGCCTACGCCTTCCTCTACATGCGCGCGAACGGCGCCCAGTTGGCGGCGATCACGAAGCTGATCGAGGCGGGGATTATCCGCCCGGTCCTCGACCGCGTGGTCCCGTTCGCGGCGACCGACCAAGCCCTGACGGACCTTGAGGCGGGCCGGTCCAAGGGCAAGGTCGTGGTCGAGATGCCTTCGGCGCGCGCGGCGTGATGCGCACGCCGCTCCTGCGGTGCCCGGCTCCGTGGCGCGATGGAGCGCCGCTCCGAGCCGCTCCGGGCCGCTCACGGCCGTCGGGGCGGTCGTCCATGCCGGGCGTCGGCAGGCGGTGGCCGGGGCGAGACTGCTGGACGGCGCCGACCGGCACTGCGCCACGGCAAGTCTGGCCTGCCCCGACGTCATCCTCGCCGGCGACATGCGGGTCCGGATGTTCCAGGCGCGCGCCGCCGTGATCCGACGCACCGGCCGACAGGCTGCTCCCGGCCGCGGCGATGTGGGCGGGCACATCGGTGCGCATCCAGCGCTCCCGCCATGCTTTGCCGCTTCTCCCGGTCCGCGCCGGGCTGTCCGGAACCGCGTCTGTATTCGCTTCCCCGGATCATCCGGTCCTTCGGGTATGCGCCGGCTTGCGGGTATGCGCCGGCTTGAATGGCCATGGTCCGTCGGACCCCGGCAGACGGTCTCGGTTCGGGGACGGCGTCCGCCGGCCGGGGACGTCACCGCGCAGGGCTCGACGTCCTGCCCCCGGCCCTGGCGTGACCGGCCTGCGACGGCGATGGATCTACCAAGCCCGGACGGTCCGGCCGCCGAAGATGGTCGGGGTCGGCAGGTCGAAGATGAAATAGGGATTGAGGCTTGGCGGCTTGCCCGCCGCGTCCAGCCGCCCCTGCTGATCGGTGCTCAACGCGACGTCGAGCGCGGCTATGTTCTGGTCCAGCTGCTCCAGACGGCTCGCGCCGATGAGGACCGACGAGACCCCTTGCCGACGCGCGACCCAGGCCAGGGCGACCTGCGCCATCGGACGTCCCACCTCGGCCGCGACCGACCGCAGGATGTCCACCACCGCGAAGTTGGCTTCCGTGAACAGCATGCCACCGAACGGGTTGTCGCCGTTCAGCCGCCCGTCGCTGCCGCCCTGGGTCGTCTCACCGGCTCGGTCCGGGAGCGACCCCGCCGCTCCGGCCTCGGCGAGCTTGTCGCGGCCGTACTTGCCCGTCAGCAGGCCCGCCGCCAGGGGGCTCCACGGCACCAGGCCCATGCCGAGCGCGCGCCCGGCGGGGACGACGTCGAGTTCCACGCCCCGGTCGACGAGGGAATAGGCGTATTGCAGGCCGATCGGCTCCGGCAGGCCGTGGGCGCGCGCCAGGGTGGCGATCTGCGCCGCGTACCACGCCGGGGCGTTCGAGAAGCCGTAGTACAGGATGTCCCCGCGGGCCACGGCATCGGTCAGGGCGCGCAGCACTTCCTCGGGCGGGGTCGTCCGGTCCCAGACATGGGTCCAGTACACGTCGATCCAGTCGGTGCGCAGTCGCCGCAGCGAGCCCTCAAGGCCGGTGCGGATGTTACGGGCGCCGTTGCCGCCGGCGAGGGGCGTGCCCTGCGCGCGGGAGAAGCCGGACTTCGTCGCGATGACCAGCCGGTCGCGCAGGCCGCGTTCCGCCACCATCGCGCCGAGCATCGTCTCGCTCTCGCCGCCTGAGTAGACGTCGGCGGTGTCGACGAAGTTGCCGCCGGCCGCGACATAGCGGTCGAGGATCGCTGCCGACGTCGCCGCGTCGCTGCCCCAGCGGCCGGCGCCGAACGTCATGGTGCCCAGCGCAAGCGGGCTCACGGCCAGGCCGGAGCGTCCCAGGGTCCGGTAATCGGTCATGTCCATCGTTGCGCCCTCCTGTTGAGGCGATGGAGGTAATCCGGGACACCGGCCGTGATTAGTCGTTATGTTCGGCAGAGGCCTGTGAGTGTGGCTCAGGAATGCGGCGCGGTAGCCTCGACGATCTGGCGGCCTTCGCGGCGGTGGCGCGCCATCGCAGCTTCACGCGGGCGGCGGCCGAGATCGGGGTGTCGGCCTCCGCCCTCAGCCACACCCTGCGGGCCTTGGAGGACCGGCACGGCGTGCGCCTCCTGGCGCGCACCACCCGCAGCGTCGCCCCGACCCCGGCCGGCGAGCGGCTGCTGCGGTCCCTCGCTCCGGCGCTCGACGCGGTCGCACGCGGTCTCGACGCCCTGGCCGATTGGCGCGGCGAACCCTCGGGCCGCCTGCGCCTGACGACGTTTCCCTACGCCGCACGCACCGTCCTCGAACCGAGGCTGCCCCGATTCCTGATCGACCACCCTGCGGTCTCGGTGGAAGTGGTCGTCGACGACCGGCTGACCGATATCGTCGCCGCGGGGTTCGATGCCGGCATCCGCTTCGGCGAGTCGGTGGAGCGGGACATGGTCGCGGTCCGGGTCGGACCGGACCTGCGGACGGTGGTGGTCGGCACGCCGGATTACTTCGCGCGCCATCCGCGACCGGAGAGTCCGGCCGACCTGGAGGCGCACCGCTGCGTGAACTACCGCCTCGTCGGCGGTGGCGGCCTGCTACCCTGGGAGTTCGAACGGGACGGTCGCGAGATCCGCATCCGCGCGAGCGGGCAGCTGGTCGCAAACGACGGGGATCTCGCCGCCGCGGCCGTGCGGGCCGGGGCCGGGCTCGGCTACATGCTGGAGGACGCGGTGGCCGACGACCTGTCGACCGGGCGCCTCGTCCAGGTGCTGGCCCCCTGGTGCCCGCCCTTCCCGGGCTGCCACCTGTACTACCCGGACCGGATGGTCACCCCGGCCCTTCGAAGCCTCATCGAGACCCTTCGCTGGAGCGAGTCGGCGGCACGGGGGAGCGATGTGCCCCCGGATCACCCCTGAAGCCAAGTCCGCCTCAGGCGCCAAGTCCGCCTCAGGCGCCAAGTCCGCCTCAGGCGCCAAGTCCGGCCCAGGCGCCAAGTCTGGCTCAGGCACGCAGCGGAAGGGTGGCCTGCCGCCGGATCCCAACCGGGCCGCGATCGCGGCAGGGGATCGGACCCGGGCCGGTCCTCGCCCTGCACCGGCCGCCACCGCTGCGATCGCCGCCACGCTCCCATCCCGACAGGCCCCGGGTCGATGGAAGCCGCTCGGGCGCCCCGCCGGGTCGCAGGGCGCGCGCGGGGTCCGGAACATCGGATCGGCGAATACCGATCCGGGAGACCGAGATCGACCGACGGGGCCGGTCTCCCGGCGAGGCCGGCCCTCTCGCGATCTCGCCGTGTGCGCCCCCGCACGCGCCGGTCTGGTCCGCTGCGCCGCACCTTGGCATCGCCGCGTCGCAGCGCCACCTCGGCGCCGGAACGAACCGGATGCGGCTCTCCCCGCCGCGCCAGCACGAGGTAATCCATGCCGTCCCTGCTCGACCCGATCCGCATCGGCGCCATCGAGGCGAAGAACCGGATCTTCATGGCCCCGCTCACCCGGGGCCGCGGCACCCGCGAGCACGTGCCGACCCCCATCATGGCCGAGTATTACGCCCAGCGCGCCGGCGCCGGCCTGATCCTCACCGAGGCCACCGGCATCTCTCAGGAGGGGCTCGGCTGGCCCTACGCACCGGGCATCTGGTCCGACGCGCAGGTCGACGCGTGGCGGCCGATCGTGAAGGCGGTCCACGACAGGGGCGGCAAGATCGTCTGCCAGATCTGGCACATGGGCCAGCTGGTCCATCCGGACTTCCTCGGCGGCGCGAAGCCGGTCGCGGCCTCCGCCACCACGGCGCCCGACCAGGCCCACACCTATTCCGGCAAGAAGCCCTACGCGGAGGCGCGCGCCCTCGAGGTCGCCGAGATCCCGCGCCTGCTCGCCGACTACGAGCGCGCCACCGCCAACGCCCTGGCGGCCGGCTTCGACGGGGTGCAGATCCACGCGGCGAACGGCTACCTGATCGACGAGTTCCTGCGCGACGGCACCAACCACCGCACCGACCAGTACGGCGGCTCCATCGAGAACCGCGTGCGGCTGCTGCGCGAGGTCACCGAGACGGTGGCGAAGGTCGCCGGACCCGAGCGAACCGGCGTGCGCCTGTCGCCGAACGGCGCGATCCAGGGCTGCAACGACTCGAATCCCGAGCCGCTGTTCGTGGCCGCCGCCCAGGCCCTCGCCGATGTCGGCGTCGCCTTCCTAGAGATGCGCGAGCCGGGACCGAACGGCACCTTCGGCAAGGCCGACCACCCGCCGATCGCCCCGGCGATGCGGCGCGTGTTCCGCAACCCGATGATCCTGAATGCCGATTACGACGGCATCAGCGGCCAGAAGGTGCTGGATGCCGGCGAGGCCGACGCCATCGCGTTCGGACGGACCTTCATCGCCAATCCCGACCTCGTCGAGCGGATCGCCAAGGCCGCGCCCCTCAACAAGGACAACGCCGCCACCTGGTACAGCCAGGGTCCCGAGGGCTACGTCGACTACCCGACCCTGACGGAGTCCCGGGCCGCCTGGAGACCGGCCGTCACCACCGGCCGCCGCGCGCCACCGACGGGCGCGGCGGCCATGCGCGGCCATGCGCGGCCATCCCTAGGCAGGACGCCCCAGCGCGCCTATGTGACAGCCGAACCATGGATGTGCCGGCACCTCACGCGCTCGCGGATCTCGAACCGGCCGACGGGCGCTGGAGCGCCGCGGATCGGATCGCGGAACTGCGCGACCTCGCGATCCTCGATTCGGAGCCCGAGCCGCTCTACGACGACCTCGTGCGGGTCGCCGCCTACGTCTGCCGCGCGCCGGTCGCGCTGGTCAGCCTCGTGGATGCCCAGCGGCAGTGGTTCAAGTCGGAACTCGGCCTGGGCAAGCGCGAACTGCCGATCAACTGCTCGGTCTGCGCCCACACGATCGAGGCGGGCGCGATGCTCGTCATCCCGGATCTCACGGCCGATCCGCGGACCGCCGAGAATCCGCTGGTGACCGGACCCGAGGGGTTCCGGTTCTACGCCGGCGCGGTGATCCGGGGCGGCCAGGGCATCCCCCTCGGTGCCCTCTGCGTGCTCGACCATGCCCCGCGGCCGGATGGTCTCGATTCTGGAGCAGACGGCCACGCTGCTCGCCCTGGCGCGCCAGATTTCGAGCCTGCTGGAGCACCGGCGGACCCTCGCGCAGGTCGCGGCCCGGGAGGCGGAGATCGCCGCCAGCGAGCGCCGGTTCCGGGTGATGACCGAAGCGATGCCGCAGATGGTCTGGACGACGCTGCCGGACGGCTTCCACGACTATTACAACGATCGCTGGTACGAGTTCACCGGCGTGCCGTACGGGTCCACCGACGGCGAGGGCTGGAACGGCGTGTTCCATCCCGAGGACCAGGAGAAGGCCTGGGCGCGCTGGCGCCACTGCCTCGCCACCGGCGCCCCATACGAGATCGAGTACCGCCTGCGTCACCACAGCGGTGCCTATCGCTGGACGCTGGGCCGCGCCATGCCGATCCGGGACGCGGACGGGCGGATCGAGCGCTGGTTCGGGACCTGCACGGATATCGACGACCTGAAGCGCGCCGAGGCCGAGGCCCGCAAGCTCGCCGCCATCGTAGAGACCTCCAAGGACTTCATCGGGCTCTGCACGCTCGACGGCGAGATCACGCATCTCAACGAGGCGGCGATGACCCTCGTCGGGCTGCCGGATCTCGCCGCCGCCCGCGCGCGGACGGTTCCCGACCTCTTCACCGAGGACAGCCGCCGGGTGCTCGCCGAGACCGTCATGCCGGCGGTGCGCCGGGACGGTTACTGGGAGGGCGAGCTCGCCTTCCGGCACTGCGTCACCGGCGACCCGGTCGCGGTGCTCTACAACATCTTCCCGGTGCGCGACCCGACCGGAACGGAGGTGGGCTACGCCACGGTGACCCGCGACCTGCGGGAGACCAAGCGCGCCGAAGAGGCCCGCGATCTGCTGATCCGCGAGCTGTCGCACCGGATCAAGAACATCTTCGCGGTGGTCGGCGGCCTCGCCGCGCTGACCGCCTGGAGCGATCCCACGGCCAAGCCGTTCGTGGCCGCGTTCCGCGAGCGGCTAGGCGCCCTGGCGCGGGCTCACGAGTATGTCCGTCCCCATTCCCCCGACAGCGCCCCGCCGGTCGCCGGGCAATCGGTGCTCGGGCTGATGCGCCTGATCATGGCCGCCTACGAGCAGAACGGGCGGGCGCGCGTGCTGATCACCGGGGACGATGCCGAGATCGGCGAGCGCACCGCCACCGCCCTCGCGCTGATCATGCACGAGCAGGCAACCAACGCGGTGAAGTATGGCGGTCTCTCGACGCGGGAGGGCGAGGTCCTGCTGAGCGGCCTCCGCGAGGCGGGCCGCTACACGCTGACGTGGCGCGAGGCCGGCGGCCCTCCGGTCACCGGCGCGCCCTCCCGGAAGGGGTTCGGCACCGTGCTGGCCGAACGCAGCGTCGCCGGCCAGCTCGACGGCGAGCTGGAGCACGACTGGGCGCCCGGCGGTCTCCTGATGCGGCTCAGCGTCCCGCTCGAGAACCTGCGGACCTGACATGGTCCGGCCTGACCTGGTCCGGCCCGACTTGGCCCGTCCATCGGCCGTGCCCGGGCCGCGTCTCGTCGTCCTCGATTTCGACGGGACACTCGCCGACAGCTTCGGGTGGTTCTGCTCGGTTCTGAACGGCGTCGCCGACCGCTATCGCTTCCGCCCGGTCGAGGCCCACGAGGTCGAGGATTTGCGGCGGCAGGGCGCCCGGGCAATCGTCGCCCATCTCGGCATCCCGCGCTGGAAGCTGCCGCTCATCGCCCGCCACATGCATGCGCTGGCGGCACGCAACGCCGCGCAGATCGCTCTGTTTCCCGGCGTCCCGGCGATGCTGGCCGGGATCGCGGACGCGGGCGTCCCCCTGGCGATCCTGTCGTCGAACCGCGCCGACACGGTCCGGCGGGTGCTCGGGCCGGACAATGCCGCCCGTATCGGCAGCTATGCCTGCGGGGCGTCGATCTTCGGGAAGGCGCGCCGGCTGCGCCGGCTGCTCGCGCGCACCGGCGTGCCGCCGGGCCGGGCTCTCTGCATCGGCGACGAGATCCGCGACCTCGAGGCCGCGCAGGCTCTGGGATGTCCGTTCGGCGCCGTGGCCTGGGGCTATACCGACCCGCAGGCGCTGGCCGACCTCGGCCCCGAGCACCTGTTCTCGGACCTGGCCGAGATCGCCCGCCTCGTGGCGGGCGAGGCCGATCACATGCCGCGGTTCGCGCCCGGAACGACGCTGGTGCCCTTTCCGCTGCCGAACGGCTCGTAGCGGGTCAGGCCGCGGAACAGCTGGCTGAGGAAGGCGCGGTCGGCGCCGCTCGTCGGCGTGGTGCGCTCGATGAAGTCGAAGATCCGCCCGTCCTGGAGCCCGTAGAGCGCCACGCGCTCCACCTTGAAGCCGGAGCTGAAGTAGACCGCCGTGACCTTCTGGTCCTCGACCTGCTCGCCCAGGAACATGATCGTCCGGCGGGTGTTCTGCGAGATGTAGTACCAGGACTTGTTGCCCACCGTGGACACCGTCGACGGCGTGCCGAGGATCTGGAGCACCTGCTCGGGGCTCATGCCGGGCTTGATCGTGGCGAGCGCGGCCTGATCGACTTGGTAGCCGTGGCGCAGCTCCTCACCGATGCAGCCGGACAGGCCGGCTCCCGCGAGGCCGATGACGGCGAGGCGCGCGAAAGACTGGACGAGACGGCGCCGCATCGGGCCCCCAGAGAGCGTGTTGACGGACGGGGCACAACCGTCGCTGCCGGCTCGGGACTCCGACGGCGCTTGCGCCCTGGGCGTGGGTTGCCGTACCGCGGGGTTATGGCTTTGACAAGGCAAGCTTGGCCACAGGTGGCCGGGGGATGGCATCGATGATCGCCGGCTTGTTCCGGCGCGCGAACGCGCGGCGCCGTGCCGTCGAGGGGCTGCACGTGGCCCTGAGCATGGCATCGCGCCGGCCCGCCCTCTACACGCGCCTCGGCGTGCCCGACACCGTGGAGGGCCGGTTCGAGGCCCTGTGCCTGCACGCCATCCTCGTCCTGCGTCGGCTGAACCGGCTGCCGGCTCCGGCCGCCGAGGTGGCCCAGGATCTCGTGAATTCCGTCTTCACCCAGCTCGACGCCTCCCTGCGCGAGTTGGGTGTCGGCGACATGGGCGTGTCCAAGCGGATGAAGAAGCTCGGGGCCGCCTTCTACGGGCGCGCCGAGGGCTACGACGCGGCGCTCGAGGCCGGCGACGGGGCCGGCCTGCGCGCCGTGCTCGTCCGCAACGTCCTGGGCGGCACGGGTGACGGCGGCGGTCTCGCTGCCTACGTGCAGGCCGCGGACGCGGCCCTCGCCGGGGCCGACCTCGACGCCTTGCTCGGGGCCGGGCCGCCCTTCCCAGAGCCGGACGGGTTCGCGCCGCGATCGGCTCGAGAATCGGCCTCAGAGTTTGCCCAAGGGACGATCGAAGGATCGGCGAAAGCCGGAGACGGAGGACGCGCATGACTCGGGTCGGCAGCCAGGACGGCTTTCCGCTCGCACGGTGGGTCAATGTCGAGCGCCTGCCCCAGGGGCGCGGCGCCGTCACCGTGGAGGCGAGCCCGGCCGAGTGTGCGGCGCTCGCGGCCGAGTTCGGCATCCCCGGCATCCGCGACCTGGTCGGCCGGTTCGCGATCGAGGGGCCGACCAGCCGCCTCGTCGTCACCGGCACCGTGGAGGCGCAGGTCACGCAGGTCTGCACCGTGAGCCTCGAGCCCTTCGAGGCCCCCGTCCACGAGCCCGTCGAGGTGGTGTTCACCGACACGGACCGGCTTGCCGGCACCGATGCCGAGGATGCCGACATCCCCGATCCCCTGGTGGGCGGCCGCATCGATTTCGGCGCGCTCACCGCCGAGTTCCTGGCGCTGGGCCTCGATCCCTATCCGCGCAAGCCTGGCATCACCTTCGAGCCGGTGGCGGCGGGTGACGATGCCGGCCCCCTCGCGGGCCTGCGCAAGCTCCGCGACGGCGAAGGCTGAGGTCGTCGACGGTCGGCCGGAACCCCGCCCCGCCCGATTTCATTTGCCCGGCGGGCCGGTATCGCTATGGTCCGCCGCGCCCGGCGGGGCCATTCCCGCCTTTCCCCGCCGAGACCCGCGACCCGCTACCGACATGTCCCAACGCGTGTGCATCTCGCTCGACGCCATGGGCGGCGACCACGGGCCTTCCACGGTCGTGCCCGGCGCCGCCCTGGCCCGGGAGCGCCATCCCGGCACCACCTTCCTGATGTTCGGCGACGAGGCGGTGATCGCGCCCCTCGTCGCGAAGGAGCCCCGGCTCAAGGACTGCGTCGAGATCCGCCACACCAGCGTGGCCGTGGCCATGGATGACAAGCCGAGCCAGGCCGTGCGCCAGGGCCGGGGCAAGTCCTCCATGTGGCAGGCCATCCAGGCGGTCCGGGACGGGCAGGCCGATGCCTGCGTGTCGGCCGGGAACACCGGCGCGCTGATGGCGATGTCGAAGATCTGCCTGAAGACCATGTCGGGCATCGAGCGCCCGGCCATCGCCTGCCTGTGGCCGACCGTGCGCGGCGAGAGCGTCGTGCTCGACGTCGGCGCCACCATCGGCACGGATGCCGAGCACCTCGTCGAGATGGCCGTGATGGGCTCGGCCATGGCGCGCATCGTGTTCGACCTCGAGCGCCCGACCGTCGGCCTGCTCAACGTCGGCACCGAGGAGATGAAGGGCAACGAGGCGGTCAAGGAGGCCGCCCGGATCCTGCGCGAGATGGAGAGCCCCGGCCTCGCCTATCACGGCTTCGTCGAGGGCACGGATCTCGGCCGCGGCACGGTCGACGTGGTGGTGACCGAGGGGTTCACCGGCAACATCGCCCTCAAGACCGCCGAGGGCACCGCCAAGCAGATCGGTACGTATCTCCGGGCCGCGATGACCCGGACGCTGGCCGCCAAGATCGGCGCCCTGTTCGCGCGGCAGGCCTTCAAGGCGCTCAAGGACAAGATGAACCCGAGCCGGGCCAACGGCGGGGTGTTCCTCGGCCTCGAGGGCATCGTCATCAAGAGCCACGGCTCCGAGAACGCCCAGGGCTTCGCCGCGGCGATCGATCTGGCGCACGACATGGCGCGCCACGACATGATCCGCACGATCCGCGAGATGCTCGACCAGACCGCGGCCCTGGCGCCGGCCTGACGGCCGGTCTCGGCCACAGCATCCGTCGGCGGATGGGATGGAAATCGGGGGGCTGCCGTTTCACAACTGACGATTGTGAAGCCGGCGTCGTCCGGGAAGGACACAGATGGCAACCCTCCCCATAGACCCCTCGCATGACCGGCGCGCTCCCGATCTGCGCTCGGTGGTGGTCGGGACCGGATCGAGCCTGCCCGGGCGGGTGGTGACGAACGCCGATCTCGCCGCGCAGGTGGACACCTCCGACGCCTGGATCGTCCAGCGGACCGGGATCCGCCAGCGGCACATCGCGGCCGCGGACGAGACCACCTCGGTCCTCGGAACCCGCGCGGCCCGGGCGGCCCTGGACGATGCCGGCCTGAACGCGGACGACATCGACCTCGTGATCTGCGCCACCTCGACGCCGGACCACACCTTCCCGGCCACGGCCACCCAGATCCAGGCGGCGCTGGGCATCCACCAGGGGGCGGCCTTCGACCTGCAGGCGGTCTGCGCCGGGTTCGTGTTCGCGGTCTCGACCGCCGACAAGTTCCTGACCACCGGGGCGGCCCGCCGGGCGCTGGTGATCGGCGCCGAGACCTTCTCGCGGATCGTCGACTGGGAAGACCGCACCACCTGCGTCCTGTTCGGCGACGGGGCCGGCGCCATCGTCCTTGAGGCGCAGGCGGCGGGGACCCGCGGAATCCTCAGCGCGAGCCTGCGGTCGGACGGGCGCCACCGGGAGAAGCTCTACGTCGACGGCGGCCCGGGCTCCACGGGCACCACCGGCCATCTGCGCATGGAGGGCCGCGACGTGTTCCGGTTCGCCGTCGGGCAGGTCACCGACGTGATCGTCGAGGCCCTCGCGCAGGCGGGGCTGACGGTGGCGGACCTCGACTGGTTCGTACCCCACCAGGCCAACCGCCGGATCATCGAGGCCTCGGCCGACAAGCTCGGGATCCCCCGGGAGAAGATCGTGCTGACGGTGGACCGCCACGGCAACACCTCGGCCGCCTCGATTCCCCTGGCCCTCGACGTGGCGCGGCGGGACGGTCGCATCCGGGCGGGCGACCTCGTGATGATCGAGGCGATCGGCGGCGGGTTCAGCTGGGGCGCAGCGCTGATCCGCTGGTGAGGCCTCGGGCATCGCGCCCGAAACAATTCGCTGTCCCGCCGCGGTTGACCGGGGACCGAGCGCCGATTAGCGTGCCGGATCATAGAGATACGACTTCAGCGTTCGGTGCGGCCGTGATCGCCGCGCCCGACGCCATGGGGCGTGCGGTGCAGGCGAGGGGACACGGCATGGCAGGCAAGACGGTGACGCGCGCCGACTTGAGCGAGGCCGTCTACCACCAGGTGGGCCTGTCGCGGACCGAGTCGGCCGCCCTCGTCGAAACCGTGCTGTCGGAAATCTGTGCCTGCCTGGAGAACGGCGAGACGGTGAAGCTGTCCTCGTTCGGCTCCTTCGTGGTGCGCAGCAAGGGCAAGCGGGTCGGCCGCAACCCCAAGACCGGGGTCGAGGTGGCGATCGAACCGCGGCAGGTGATGGTGTTCAAGCCCTCCAACGTGCTCAAGGCCAAGATCAACGGCCTCAACGGCGCGGGCGCGCACGACGACGACTGACGCATCCCCGCCGATCCGCCGGCGAATTCCGCGCGTCGCGGCCGGCGAGGCTTGAGTGGGACGCCGCGGAGCGGCAAGATCGTGCGTCCCCGATCCGATCCGCAAGACCGTCATGCCCCCAGCCCTCCTCGCCGCCGACCGGACCGACGAACAGAACGCCGGCCCCGGCGAGAAGAGCGCCCACGCGTTCCGCACGATCAGCGAGGTGGCCGAGGAACTCGACGTGCCCCAGCACGTGCTGCGGTTCTGGGAGACCCGCTTCGGCCAGATCCGCCCCGTCAAGCGGGCCGGCGGACGGCGCTACTACCGGCCCCAGGACATCGAGCTCGTGGCCGGCATCCGCCATCTCCTGCACGTCCAGCGCTACACGATCGCGGGAGCCCAGCGGGTCCTCAAGGAGAACGGCGTCCGCTTCGTGCAGGCGGTCGGCCGCGGCGAGGCGGTGGCCGCCGAGCCGCTGATCCAGGAGGTCGCGACGGATGTCGGCGCATCCCAGGGGTCGCTGGAGGCCTCGGACCGGGCGGCCCTGGCGGGTGCCCTGGAGGAGCTGCGGACCTGCCGAGCCCTGCTCGACGGCCTGCGCGCGGTGCCCGACGGCGAGGCTTGAGGCCGGGGCCGATCCTCGACGGCGATCCTACACGCGATAAGCGAACTTTCCGGCGGCAACTCGCGTTGTCGCCCGCATGGCCGCGCCCAAATCCAAGCTGACACCCAGCCAGGAGCTGATGGCCCGCATCATGCGGATCGTCCGTTCCTGCCCGGAAGCGGCCGCCGAAGTCTTGGAACTGATGTTCCTCGTCAGCCAGATCGAGGCGGCCACCGGCGTCGACCGGGAGTACCGCGACGCGAAGCGCGTCATCAGCCGCCTGCGCAATCCGCTCTGGGAGATGGGACCCACGGACCGCGCGAAGCTGCTCGCGGCCGCGGAGACGATCCGCCGGGTCTGCCGTCTCCCCGAGGCCGAGATTCCCGCCGCTCCGATCGCCGATGCCGGGGAGCGCGCGCGGGTCGAGGCGCGGCTCGCCACCGCCCTGGCCGGCGAGTTCGACGCCATGCAGATCGCCCGCGTCACGGGAATCGTCGCGGCGGCGCTGCAGGAATAAGCTCCGGCGCGGGCTCTCGACGCCCGTCCGGGGCGTCCCCACATGGTCTCCACCGATGAACGGGCATCCGGAGGCGTTTCCGGGACAGGTCCGGGTCGGCACTGGAGAGACGCTGCCATGATCGCCCTTCGACCGCTCGCCGTGCTGTTCGCAGGGAGCCTGGCCCTGGCCGGACCGGCCTTCGCCCAGACGCCCGCCAGCCGGACCAAGACGGTGGCGCCCGGCAAGACCGTCCGGCTCGAGATCGCGCCCAATCTCAAGAAGGATTGTTCTCCTGGCCCGATGCCCGAGTTCAAGGTCTCCGGTCCGCCGAAGAACGGCTCGGTGATCACGAAGGTCGGCAAGCTGAAGACGCCGGCAGGCTACCGCTGCCCCAACAAGGAGGCCGCGGTCCAGGCTCTGTTCTACCAGCCCAACAGCGGGTTCACCGGTTCGGACGAAGTCACCTTCGAGGTCAAGGGTTCGGACGGCCAAGTCCAGACGCAGACCGTCAAGATCACGGTCGGGGCGGTCGGCGCCAAATCCGGAGATGACAGCAAGAAGGAGGGCACGGATTTGTGAGCCGGGGCCGGCTTCCGTGACGACTGCCCAGTTCTGGGCGCCGGACAGCCGTTCGGCAGCGGTGCGGAATCTCGTCCGTGCCGCCGTCAGCCCCCGCGAGTGTTGCAAGCAATCGACATGCCGGGCGCTGCGCTCGCCGCACTGCGACAAAAGCGGGCCTGTCGGTTGCATCCAAGCCGAGACAGGATGAAGCTGTCACGGTCTGAGAGGGTTATCGAATGCCGATGCATGCGACGAACGACCTTTTCCAGAGCTTCGCCCGAGGGTACGAGGCCCGCCGCGACACGGAGATGACGCTCTCCGAGTATCTCGAAGCCTGCCGCGACGAGCCCCTGATGTACGCCTCGGCCGCCGAGCGGATCCTCGCGGCGATCGGCGAACCGGAATTCGTGGACACTGCCAAGGATTCGCGCCTCGGCCGGATCTTCATGAACCGGACGATACGGACCTACCCGGCCTTCCGCGAGTTCTACGGGATGGAGGAGACGATCGAGCGGATCGTCTCGTTCTTCCGCCACGCGGCGCAGGGCCTGGAGGAGCGCAAGCAGATCCTCTACCTCCTCGGGCCGGTGGGCGGCGGCAAGTCGTCCCTCGCCGAGCGGCTGAAGCTCCTGATGGAGGTTCACCCCGTCTACGTCCTCAAGGCCGGGGACGAGGTCTCGCCGGTCTTCGAGAGCCCGCTGGGCCTGTTCGACCCCGAGACGATGGGCGAGGAGATCCAGAAGCGCTACGGCGTCCCGCGCCGGCGCCTCACCGGCCTGATGAGCCCCTGGGCGCTGAAGCGCCTCGACGAGTTCAACGGCGACATCTCGCGCTTCAAGGTGATCAAGGTCCGGCCCTCGCGCCTGCGCCAGATCGCTATCGCCAAGACCGAGCCGGGCGACGAGAACAACCAGGACATCTCCTCGCTGGTCGGCAAGGTCGACATCCGCCGCCTCGAGACCCTGTCCCAGGCCGATCCCGACGCCTACTCGTATTCGGGCGGCCTGAACCGGGCGAACCAGGGCATCCTCGAATTCGTCGAGATGTTCAAGGCGCCGATCAAGATGCTGCACCCCTGCTCACCGCGACGCAGGAGGGCAACTACGTCGGCACCGAGAATATCGGCGCGATCCCCTTCACCGGCGTGATCCTGGCCCACTCGAACGAGTCCGAGTGGCAGACCTTCAAGACCAACAAGAACAACGAGGCCTTCATCGACCGGATCTACGTGATCAAGGTCCCGTACTGCCTGCGCGTCACCGAGGAGCAGCACATCTACGAGAAGCTGATCTCCGGCTCGGAACTGTCGGAGGCGTCCTGCGCGCCCGGCACGTTGGAGATGCTGGCCCGCTTCTCGGTGCTGTCGCGCCTGCGGGAGCACGCCAATTCCAACGTCTTCTCGAAGATGCGGGTCTACGACGGCGAGTCCCTGCGCGAGGTCGATCCCCGCGCCCGCTCGATGCAGGAGTACAAGGACACGGCCGGCGTCGACGAGGGCATGGACGGGATCTCCACCCGCTTCGCCTTCAAGGTGCTGGCCGCGACCTTCAACCACGACACCACCGAGGTCTCGGCCGATCCGGTGCACCTGATGTACGTGCTGGAGCAGTCCCTGCGCCGGGAGCAGCTCCCGCCCGAGACCGAGAAGAAGTACCTGGAATTCATCAAGACCGAGCTCGCCCTGCGCTACGCGGAGTTCATCGGCCATGAGATCCAGAAGGCCTATCTCGAATCGTACCACGATTACGGTCAGAACCTGTTCGACCGATACATCGACTACGCCGACGCCTGGATCGAGGACCAGGACTTCAAGGATGCCGAGACCGGTCAGCTCCTCAACCGCGAACTGCTGAATCAGGAACTCACCAAGATCGAGAAGCCCGCCGGGATCGCCAACCCGAAGGACTTCCGCAACGAGGTGGTGAAGTTCGCCCTGCGCTCCCGCGCCCAGCATGGCGGCCGCAACCCGAGCTGGACCTCCTACGAGAAGCTGCGCGAGGTGATCGAGCGGCGGATGTTCTCCCAGGTGGAGGAGCTGCTGCCGGTGATCTCCTTCGGCTCCAAGAAGGACGGCGAGACCGAGAAGAAGCACGGCGAGTTCGTCGAGCGCATGGTGGCGCGCGGCTATACCGAGCGGCAGGTCCGCCGCCTGGTGGAATGGTACATGCGGGTGAAGCAGGCCGGCTGAGGCGCGGGGCGCCCGGCCGGGTCCAATCCGGCCGGTCCAGGGTTCGACCTTCCGCCGCCACAGTTTCGGACGACCGGCCGGTGAAGATCTCAGGCCAGCTTCGAAAGAGGGATCCATTCCTCCGCCGGCAGCATGGTACGATCAGGGTCCGGACCCGGCCGGAACACGCGGACGAGGGTTTTTGCAGCGGATGCACATCGTCGACCGACGTCTGAACCCGGGCGGCAAGAGCCTCCCGAACCGTCAGCGCTTCCTGCGCCGCGTGAAGGACGTGGCCCAGCGCGCCGTGCGCGAGTCCGCCCGCGAGAAGGACATCAAGGATCTCGGCAAGGACGGCCGGGTGACCGTGCCGGCGGACGGCGTGCGCGAGCCCCGCTTCTCCCGCCAGCCCGGGACCGGCCTGCAGGACCACATCCTGCCCGGCAACAAGACCTACGTGGAGGGCGACACGATCGAGCGGCCGCCCGGCGGCGGCGGTGGGCGCGGCTCCGGCGAGGGCGGGGAGGGCGGCGAGAACAGCGAGGACGCCTTCCGCTTCGTGCTCACCCGCGAGGAGTTCCTGGAGCTGTTCCTGGAGGATCTGGAACTGCCGGATCTCGCCAAGCGGCGCCTCGCCATCGTGGAGACGGAAGGGCTGCGCCGGGCCGGCTACACGGTCACCGGCTCGCCGGCGAACCTCGCCCTCACCCGCACCCTGCGCAACTCGATGTCGCGCCGGATCGCCCTCAAGCGCCCGAAGCCCGAGGACGTCGCGGCCCTGGAGACGCGGCTCGACGCCCTACCGGAGGGCGACCCGGAGCGGGCGGATCTGGAACAGGCGCTGTTCCGGCTGCGCGAGCGGTCGAAGCGGATCCCCTATGTCGACCCGATCGACCTGCGCTTCCGCCGCTTCGAGCCCTATCCGCGGCCGATCGCCCAGGCGGTCATGTTCTGCCTGATGGACGTGTCCGGCTCGATGACCGAGCACATGAAGGACCTCGCCAAGCGGTTCTACATCCTGCTCCACATCTTCCTGACGCGCCGCTACCGCCACGTCGAGATCGTGTTCATCCGCCACACCGACCGGGCCACCGAGGTCGACGAGGAGACCTTCTTCGGCTCCCGCGAGACCGGCGGCACCCTGGTCTCGTCGGCGCTGGTGGAGATGAAGCGCATCATCGCCGAGCGCTACGACCCGAACGACTGGAACATCTACGCCGCCCAGGCCTCGGACGGGGACAACGTCTCCTCCGACGGTCCGACCTCGACGGAGCTGCTGCGGGCGCACATCCTGCCGGCCTGCCAGCACTTCGCCTACCTCGAGGTCGGCGACGAGAACGGCCCCCGCGCCGGCTTCGTGGAGCACCGCACCACCCTGTGGCGGACCTACGAGGCCATCGCCAAGGCGGGCGGGCCGATCGCCATGCGCAAGGTCAACCACCGGCGGGAGATCTACCCGGTCTTCCGCGAGCTGTTCGGTCGCAAGGAAGGCCGTGCCGAGGCGGAGGCTTGAGATGACCCGCGCCGCGTCTCCCGCCTCCGCAGCGCGGGGGCGGACGTTCTCGTCCCGCGCACAGACGCGATACAATCCGATCGATCGGGAGGCCGCATGACGCTCGTCAAGGCACGCACGCCCCAGATCATCTCCGGCAGCCAGAAACCCCTGTTCACCGGCAACGACTGGGATTTCGACACGATCCGGCGCATCCACGACGCCTGCGAGGCGATCGCCGGGCCGCAGCTCGGCCTGTCTTGGTACCCGAACCAGATCGAGATCATCACGGCCGAGCAGATGCTCGACGCCTACGCGTCGATCGGCATGCCGCTGTTCTACAAGCACTGGTCCTTCGGCAAGCACTTCGCCCAGCACGAGTCCGGCTACCGCCGCGGCCTGATGGGCCTCGCCTACGAGATCGTCATCAATTCCGACCCGTGCATCTCCTACGTGATGGAGGAGAACACGGCGACGATGCAGACGCTCGTCATCGCGCACGCCGCCTTCGGCCATAACCACTTCTTCAAGAACAACTACCTGTTCCGGCAATGGACCGATGCCGAAGGCATCCTCGACTATCTCGACTTCGCCAAGGGCTTCATCGCCCGCTGCGAGGAGCGCTACGGCCACCAGGCGGTGGAGCAGGTGCTCGACGCCGCCCACGCGCTGATGAGCCAGGGCGTCCACCGCTACCCGCGCAAGAAGCGGCCGGACCTCGCCTCGGAGCAGCGGCGCGAGCGCGAGCGGATCGAGCACGGCGAGCAGATCTACAACGATCTCTGGCGGACCCTGCCGCAGAAAATCGGCACCGTGCGGCCGGACGTGGCGGCGGAACGGCGCAAGGCCCTGCTCGAACTGCCGCAGGAGAATATTCTTTATTTCCTGGAGAAGGTCGCGCCCAGGCTTCGCCCGTGGCAGCGGGAAATCCTGCGCATCGTCCGCCTCGTGGCGCAGTATTTCTACCCGCAGCGCCAGACCAAGGTGATGAACGAGGGCTGCGCCACCTATTCCCACTATCGGATCATGAACGCCCTGTCGGAATCCGGGCAGATCACGGAGGCGTCCTACCTCGAATTCCTGCAATCCCACACCAACGTCATCCGGCAGCCGAACTACGACGACCGTTCCTATGGCGGCCACAACCCGTACGCGATCGGCTTCGCGATGATGCAGGACATCGCCCGCATCGCCGAGCAGCCGACCGACGAGGACCGGGCCTGGTTCCCCGACATCGCCGGCACCGGCGACGCCATGGCGGTCCTGCGCGATTGCTGGGAGAACTACCGCGACGAGAGCTTCATCCAGCAATTCCTGTCGCCCAAGCTGATGCGCGACATGCGCCTGTTCCACGTGGTCGACGATCCGGAGGAGCCGGAGCTGCGGGTGGAGGCGATTCACGACGAGCGCGGCTACCGCAAGCTGCGCCGGGCCTTCGCGCGTCAGTACGACGTGGCGTGGCTCGACCCCGACATCGAGGTGGTGGACGTCGATCTGGAGGGCGACCGCCGCCTGATCCTGCACCACAAGGCGATCAACCGGATCACCCTGCAGACGGACGACGCCAAGCGCGTGCTGCAGCATCTCGCCGACCTCTGGGGCTACGACGTGGTGCTCAAGGAGATCGAGCCGGCCACCGGCACGGTGCTCGGAGAGATCACCGCGAGCGCCCGGCCGATCTTCTTCTGAGCCGCTTGGTGACATGGGTTTCCAGCCCGATCCCCTCATCCTAAGGTGCCCGCATCGGCGGGCCTCGAAGGAGGCCTCCAGGGACCACGCGGCCGGCTGGAAGGCTCCCTCGAGGCCTGCGCTGCGTTCCGGCACATCAGGATGAGGGGGTGGCGTGGGATCAGCCCCGTCGCCCCGCCCCTCCGCGCATATCGCGAACCCGCATGACCGCCACGATCCTGACCCTCGCCGAGACCGCCGCCTTCCTCGATCGGGAATTCCCGCAGATGCAGGCGGGGGGCGCGCCTACCATCTCGAAGAGGTCGGTCCACTCGCGGCGCGGATGCGGCTGGAGGCCCACGAACGCTTCCTGCGCCCCGGCGCGACGGTCTCGGGGCCGGCCATGATGGCGCTTGCCGACTACGCCCTCTACGCGGCGATCCTCGCCAATATCGGTCCCGTGGCGCTCGCCGTGACCACGAGCCTCACCTTCAACTTCCTGCGCAAGCCCGCCTCGGGGGATCTTCTAGCGGAATGCCGGCTGCTCAAGCTCGGCCGTCGCCTCGCCGTCGGCGAGGTCCTCATCACCGCCGTCGGCAACACCGATCTCGTCTGCCACGCCACCGGGACCTACTCGATCCCGCCGCGTTGAGGATGGTCAGGCCCGCGCCTCCGTGAGCCGGGCGGCATAGCGGGCGATCAGATCGACCTCCAGGTTGAGGCGATCCCCCGCCCGCCGCTCGCCCCAGGTGGTGACCTGGAGGGTGTGCGGGATCAGCAGGACCGAGAACAGGTCACCGGCGACGCTGTTCACGGTCAACGAGGTCCCGTCGAGGCAGACCGAACCCTTCTCGGCGATGAACTTCGCCAGGACGGCCGGTGCCCGCACGGTGAAGCGCTCGCTCGGCCCCCAGGCTCCCGCCGTGACGCGCGTGCGCTCCACGATCTCGGCGAGGCCATCGACATGGCCGGTGACGAGGTGGCCGCCGAGTTCGTCGCCGATTTTCAGGGACCGTTCGAGGTTGATCCGCGTGCCCGATGCCCAGGATCCGACGGTGGTCCGCGCCAGGGTCTCGGCGGCCGCGTCCACCGCGAACACGCAGCCCCCGTCCGCGGCCGGCTCCACCGAGACGGCGGTGAGGCACGGGCCCGCGCAGGCGATCGAGGCGCCGAGGGCGATGGTGGCCGGATCGTAGGCGGTGCGGATCGCGATCCGGCGCAGGTCGCCGTCGCCCGCGACCGAGGTCACCGTGCCGACGTCGCTGACGAGTCCCGTGAACATCGCTTAGGTCCTGTCCCGTTCGTAGGTCACCGCCGTGTCGGCGCCGAGGCGCAGCGACTCGGCCTGCCGGAACCCGTCGCCCGCGAGCGCCGCGGTGAGGGCGGGTCCCAGCGCCGGCAGGCCACCCCGGATCCCAGTTCCGCCGGACCCGTGACCAGGGTGCAGGCCTCGATCAGATCGGCCCGCGCGAGCGCCTCCGCAAGGCGGGGGCCGCCCTCGCTGCACAGGCGGGTCAGGCCGCGCCCACCGAGCTGTGCCAAGGCCGCCGGCAGGTCGATCCCGTCCACACCGTCGGCGGGGACGGTGGCGACCTCCACGCCCAGCGCCTCGAGGGCGCGCCGCGCATGGGCGGGCGCCGCGCGGGAGGTGAGCACCAGGGTCGGGGTGTCCCGGGCGGTCCGGGCGAGGACGCTGGCGGGGCTGAGCCGCAGGTGCGTATCGAGGACGATCCGCAGGGGCGAGCGCCCGGCGAGCCCGGGCAGCCGGACGGTCAGCGACGGATCGTCGGCCCGGGCCGTGCCGATGCCGACCAGGATCGCGTCCGCGTGTGCCCGCCAGAGATGGACCGTCCCGTCCGCCACCGGACCGGTGATCCGCAGGCGTTCGGGGCCGGCGGCCGCGCAGAAGCCGTCCAGGGTGCGGGCGAGCTTGAGATGCAGGGCCGGCCGGCCGAGGGTCACCCGCGTGATGTGGCCGAGATGGTCGCGCGCCGCCTCGTCCCGCAGCAGCCCGGTCTCGACCGCCACGCCCCCCTGGCGCAGCAGGCCGTGGCCGCGGCCCGCCACCCGGGGATCCGGATCCTCCAGGGCGCTGACCACCCGGGCGATGCCGGCGGCCAGGATCGCATCGGTGCAGGGCGGCGTGCGGCCGTGATGCGAGCACGGCTCCAGGGTGACGTAGAGGGTCGCACCGCGGGCGGCCTCCCCGGCTTCGGCGAGGGCCAGGGGCTCCCCGTGCGGCCGGCCGCCCGGCGCCGTCGCCCCGGCCCCGAGGATGCGCCCGGTCCGAGGCTCGACGACGACGGCGCCCACCGACGGGTTCGGCCAGGTGGTCCCGAGACCCCGCCGCCCCAGCGCCAGGGCGAGGCGCATGAAGGTGGCATCGTCGCTCATGGGCGCCCGGCATGGTGTCGGCCCGGGGCCGCCCCGGGCTCCGGCTCGGCCCCGGGCGGCAGGGTGCCGTCGCCCAGCGTGCCGAGCAGCGCCTCGAAATCCTTGGCCTCGCGGAAATTCTTGTAGACCGAGGCGAAGCGCACGTAGGCGACGTCGTCGAGACCCTTCAGCCCCGCCATCACCAGCTCGCCGATCGCCTCGGAGGTCACCTCCGGCTCGCCCGCGCTCTCGAGCTGCCGGGTGATGCCGCTGACCAGCCGCTCGATCCGCTCCGGCTCGACGGTGCGCTTGCGCAGGGCCACGTCGATGGAGCGCTGGAGCTTGTCGCGGTCAAAGGGCACGCGCTTGCCCGAGCGCTTGAGCACCACGACCTCGCGCAGCTGCACCCGCTCGAAGGTGGTGAACCGGCCGGCGCAATCCGGGCAGACCCGACGGCGCCGGATCGCGGCGCCATCCTCGGAGGGCCGCGAGTCCTTCACCTGGGTCTCGGAGCCGCCGCAATAGGGACAGCGCATGGGTCTGGCACTCGGGCATGAAAACGGCCGCGGACCGATCGGATCCGCGGCCGTGTCCTAATCCACTCGGGGCCGGCCCGGAAGGCCGGCTCCGCTCGGGT
Organism: Methylobacterium phyllosphaerae; assembly: GCA_050632685.1. GTDB lineage: Bacteria > Pseudomonadota > Alphaproteobacteria > Rhizobiales > Beijerinckiaceae > Methylobacterium > Methylobacterium phyllosphaerae_A. Next base: position 262,572 of record JBOEFT010000001.1, on the reverse strand, counting down.
CTCAGCCGTAGATCGGGAACCGGTCCGTCAGCGCGTGGACGCGGCGCTTGACGTCGGCCTCGACCGCGCTGTCACCCGCCTCGCCCTTGGCGGCGAGACCGTCCAGCACCTCGACGATGAAGCCGCCGATCTGCTTGAACTCGGCGACGCCGAATCCGCGGGAGGTGCCGGCCGGGGTGCCGAGCCGGATGCCCGAGGTGATGGTCGGCTTCTGCGTGTCGAAGGGCACGCCGTTCTTGTTGCAGGTGATGTGCGCCCGCGACAGCGCGGCTTCCGCCGCCTTGCCGGTGAGGCCCTTCCGCTGGAGGTCGACCAGCATCAGGTGGTTGTCGGTGCCGCCCGACGTGATGTCGTAGCCGCCCGAGATCAGCGTGTCGGCGAGCGCCTTGGCGTTCTCCACCACCTGGCGGGCGTAGATCTTGAACTCGGGCTTCAGCGCCTCGCCGAAGGCCACGGCCTTGCCGGCGATGACGTGCATCAGCGGGCCGCCCTGGAGGCCGGGGAAGATCGCCGAGTTGAACTTCTTGGCCAGCGCCTCGTCGTTCGTCAGGATCATGCCGCCGCGCGGGCCGCGGAGCGTCTTGTGGGTCGTCGTGGTGGCGACGTGGGCGTGGGGGAACGGCGACGGATGCACGCCGGCCGCGACGAGGCCCGCGAAATGGGCCATGTCGACCATGAAGTAGGCGCCCACCGAGTCGGCGATCTCACGGAACTTGGCGAAGTCCCAGTGGCGCGGGTAGCCCGAACCGCCGGCGATGATCACCTTCGGCTTGTGCTCCTGCGCGAGGGCGGCGACCTGCTCCATGTCGATGCGCTGGTCCTCGCGGCGCACCGTGTAGGAGACCGGCTTGAACCACTTGCCCGAGACGTTCGGCGGGGCGCCGTGGGTGAGGTGGCCGCCGGCGGCGAGGTCGAGGCCCAGGAACGTGTCGCCGGGCTGCATCAGCGCCAGGAACACGCCCTGGTTGGCCTGCGAGCCGGAATTCGGCTGCACGTTGGCGAAGCCGCAATCGAACAGGCGCTTGGCGCGCTCGATGGCGAGGTCCTCGGCGATGTCGACGAACTGGCAGCCGCCGTAGTAGCGCCGGCCCGGATAGCCTTCCGCGTACTTGTTGGTCAGCACCGAGCCCTGGGCCTCCAGCACGGCGCGGGAGACGATGTTCTCCGAGGCGATCAGCTCGATCTCGTGCTGCTGACGGCCGAGTTCCTTGGCCACCGCCTCGGCGATCTCGGGATCGACCTCGGTCAGCGGAGCGGCGAAGAAGCTGTTGGAGAAATGCTTGTCGGCGGCGGTACCGGCGCTCATGGTCTGCCTCTGTTCTGGTAGGGGCGATGCCCGGCCTTTCGTCGGCGTGCACGGGCGGGCGTTCGAGCGTCGATTCCTACACGCGCCGAACCCTCAGGCCAAGCACAGGCAATTTGGATGCGCGCAAAGAATAATTTGCCGCATGGGCGCCGCACCGCCGACCGCCGGTTGCTAGGTTCGTGTTCCTATTAAACCTCCGATCTTCTTGACAAAAGGAAAGTTGTCATGGAATAAACCATGAACACAGGCGAGGCACGGTCATGCAAAGTGACGAACGTGATCGGGTGCTGGATTGCCGCATCGCCTGGCTTCGACTCAGTCTTGCATTCATCACGCTGCGTCTTCTCGAGATCAAAGCGGGGTTTCGTCAGGATCAGCCGCGAGACAGTGACGGCCGGTGGTCGGGCGGAGGCGGATCGTTCGTCGTCACGCGAAAGGACAGGACGGGCGATCCTCGGATCGATGCCAAGACCGATGAGATCCTCGATGTCCTGAAGGAAGTCGTCGAGAGCACCGAGCCGGGTGAGGGGTTTCAATACGGAATTCAGATCCACACGGAGCTGGCGGCCCGCCTGCGTGAGCTAAATCTCCCCGGGATCGGCCGGCACGGCGTCGAGCAGAGCTTCGTCGCGGGAGACATCGTCCGCCACGGCCTGTCGGGCAGCATCCGGACGGATGTTCTCCTCCGGGATGGCCGAACCAGCGCGGCGCCGATCCGGGCGATCTGGGACATCAAGACCGGTGAAATGGGCCTGTCGACGCGCCGTATCCGTGCCTTGCGGGCCGGCGCCGGTGTCGACGACGGCGTCCCCGTCATCGAGATCCATCTCCTCCGCGGCATTTCCGTCAAGAGCCGCGTCTCTGTCGCCGTCACAACGGGAGTCTTGGTCGCATGAGTATGGAAGCCTACGCCCTGTGCCCGCGACCGCTTGCCAGCGTATCGGAATGGCAGACCGGCCTGGACGCGCTCGGTTTCGATCTTCAGCTGCGCGGTAGGGCGATTCCGCCGGCCTCGTCGGGGCATCTGCCGGCCACGCGGCGGGGCCGGGCCTCGGGCTTCGAGTGCTCGAGCATGCCGCTCTCGGAATTGAAGGACACTTATCCGGAGACAGACTTCGCCGGCTCTTGGCCGTGCGTGTACGCGTTCTGCTTCGGCACCATCGCGGAATCCATCGGCGCCCTGATGGCGATCGCGGCCTGCGTGAAACTGGTCGGCGGGCTCGCTTTCTATCCGGAGGACGGTCGCTTGCTGACGGCCGATCAGGCCGTCCAGTACGCGCGCGAGACGGTGCCCGGCGTTGAGGAACTCGAGCGGCAGCTCGGCCCCGGACCGGAATGATCCGGGATTATCCTCAGCGCCAGGCCAGACCCGGCCGAAGAACTTCGGCGACACCAGAGAACCTCGGCAGCGCCGCCCAAGCCCGCCGGATCCAGCTCAAACCTGCGTCGCGAGGTTCGTCTCGATCAGCACCGTCTCGGTCTCGAAGGCGGCCGCATGCCACGCCCCGGCCGGGAAGTGGAACACGCTGCCGGCCGAGAACGGCTTGCGCCCCTGCTCGGTCTCCAGGACCCCAGAGCCCGAAAGCACCTGCACGAACTGCTCGTGCTCGTGGCTGTGGGCCGGCGCCGAGATCCCCGCCGGGACCACGACGCGCACGAGACTGGCGCCGGTACCCGGGATCGTGCGCTTGGCGACGCCGTTGGCGCCGACGCTCTCGGCGCGGTCGTCCCAGGCGGTCAGGTGGTCGCTCATCGGCAGGTCTCCTCGGCGCGAGGTTGCCGCTTCGGTCCGCCGGGTCAACGCCCGCCCGGATCCTGTCCCTGCGTCAACCGGTCCCGCCGGGCGGCCGACCGCGCCGGCTCCTTGCCGCCGTGGACTCGGCCGCCGGGGATTGGGCCGGCGCCGGATCCGGACGCGCCGGAGCCTCCGTTCGCGCGCCGCCCGCGGGCGGGGTGCCGGAGGTGGGCCAGAAGGTCTCGAACAGCTCCTGCATCGCCCGGATGTTGTTGCCCTGAACCTCGGCCCCGGTGCGCATCATCTGCTGGAACATGTCGGAGCCGGCTTCGCCCGCGGCGGCCTGCGGCGCCTTGTGGCCTGCGGCGCCGTGGGGGCCGACTTCGCCGCCGGGGCGGGGCGCGGCCGCGGGCAGGAAGGCCTTGGCCATCTCGGCCCAGGCCGGGCCGAACGGGAAGGGCACCGGTGGCGGCGGCGCGCTCGGTCGTGCCTGCGCGGTCTCGGCCTGCGGCTGGTTCAGCATGACGTGGACGATGCTCGCCACCACCGCGCCCGCCATCATCGGCAGCATCTGGCGCAGCACCTGCGCGCCGACGCCGCTCGTGGCGGAGGCCTGCCGCAGCACCGCCTGCATCAGCTGGGCCGAGCCGAACATCTGGCCGAGGGCATCGAATCCCTGCGGCGCCGCGGGCCGGGCCGCCTCCAGCCCGAACATCCGGCCGAAGCCGGTCGGGTCCATGCCGACACTGCGCTGGAGCCCCAGGGTCAGGGCCGGCATCAGCGCCTCGAAGGCCCGGGCCGTCTGCTCGGTCGTCAGACCGAATTGCTGGGCCATGGTCTGGAGCCCGGCCTCGCCCTGGGCCTGAAACATCTCGAGCGGGTTGAACATGACGCCTCGATCCTGTCCCCGTCGGACCGGCCGGGACGGGGCATCGTGATCCTTTGCGCAGGGAAATACCAGTTCTTACCCAAGTTCCTTGCCCAAGGAACTTGCTCGAGGATCCCGTGTCCGCCGCCCGCATCGGGGCCGGCGCGACCGCGGACTCAGTTCAGCGGTTCGGGATGGGCGTGGCCCGCCGGCAGGGGCGGCGCCGGCTGGGTCGCCTCCGCGGCTCCCAGGGGGGCGCGGCCCCGGGGGCCGGCCCCTCCAGCCGATCGACCGTACGGCGCGCGAGCAGGAGGCCGAGCGCGCCGAAGACCAGGGATCCGAGCCCCATGCCGGCCACCACGCCGCGGGGGCCGTAGAGCGTCGCCCCCAGCATCGCCGGCGGGATCGTGCCGAGGGTCGCACGCCCCCAGTTCAGCAGCGTCGAGCGCAGGGGAAAGCCGAGGTTGTTGAACGCGGCGTTGCCGAGGAACAGGAGCCCGTTGAAGAACCAGATCGCGCCGCCCACAAGGCAGAAGAAGCCGAACAGATCGGCCGCGACGCCGTGCAGGCCGAACAGCGCCGCGAGCGCGCCGCGGGCGAGGGCCAGGATGAGCCAGACGACGGTGACGTAGGCCAGCGTCACCCGGACCGCGGCGCGCAGCACGCCCCGCATCCGGTCGAACCGGCCGGCGCCCCAGTTCTGCGCCAGGATCGGCCCGATCGCCCCCGACAGGGCGAACAGGCCGCCGAAGGCGACGGGCGTCAGGCGGTCGATCACCGAAGCCGCGGCGACCGCATCGGCGCCATAGCCGGCAAACAGGCGCGCCAGGAAGGCGCTCGCCACCGAGGGCGCGAGGTTCGTGAGCACGGCGGGTCCCGCGACGCCCGACAGGGCGGCCGCGTCGGCAGGCAGGTCGGCGAGGCGCGGTCGCCCGAGGAGCCCGTGGCGGGCGACGCCGTGCACGCCCACCGCCACGAAGGTCGCACGCGCGACGCAGACCGCGATCGCCGCCCCCGGCACGCCGAGGCCGAGGCCGAAGATCAGGAGTGGATCGAGGATCGCGGTGACCACGGCGCCGGCCAGAGTGACCGACATCGCCTGCCGCGCCTCGCCGACCGCCCGGAGCAGACCGGTGAACAGCATGCCGGCGGCGAGCAGGAGATTCGAGGGCAGGGTGATGTGCAGGAACAGGACGGCCACGCGCAGCGCCTCGTCGCGGGCGCCGATCAGGGTCAGGAGCGGTTCGGCGAGGAGCGCGATCAGGACCGCGATGACCGCCGCCACGAGGCTGCCGAGGACCAGCGCAGAGGTCGCCAGGCGTCGCGCCGCGGCGGGTTCGCGCGCGCCCACGGCCCGCCCGACCAGGGCTCCCGCGGCGATCATCAGGCCGATATTCACCGCGGTCGCGAAGAACTGCACGATGCCGGCGAAGCCGACGGCCGCCGTCAGGTGCGGATCGCCGAGGGTCGAGACGTAGAGCAGCGACAGCAGGTCGACGACGAAGATCGCCATCAGCCCCACCGAGCCGGTGGCGGCCATCACCACCACGTGCCGCAGGATCGAGCCGGTGACGAAGCGGCCGGCCTCCGCCCCGGGCGGACCGTCAGACATCCGCGCCGTCACGCATCGCGGGCGCTGCCTTCCGCCTCCAGCTCCGCCTCGGGATCGGCCTCGCCGTCCCCGGCCTCCGTGTCCTGCGGGGCGAGGGCCGGCTTCTCCAGGAGCCGCTCCGCCGCCTCGCGCCGGTCGCTGCCCACGAGGTCGCGGGTCTCGATGCTGAGCGCCCGGGCGGGCCGCACCGGGACGGTGAGCGGCTCGGGCTTCAACCCCGCCGCGGCTCCGCGCATCCAGCTGGAGCCGTCCGGCAGGGCGCCCGCCTGCTGCAGGACGAGGCGCGCGATGTCGCGCTTGCGCACGTCGTCGGCCCGGGCGAGCGCGGCCTCCGGCGACAGGCCAAGCCCCTCCAGCGCCGCCCGCCCGAAGGTGAGGGCCGATTCCGCGGTCTCGCGGATCTGGTAGTCCACGTCGCGATTCATCAGCTCCACCGCGTGCAGGCGGTCGTAGGCGCGCACGAAGGTCCGCACGCTGGCGAATTCCTCGTGGACGATGTCGACGATCTTGAGGGCGCCCTCCCGGTCGTCCACGCAGATGCAGACCAGCTCGACGCGGCCGATGCCGGCGGCACGGAGCACGTCGAGGCGGGTGCCGTCGCCGTAATAGATCCGGAAGCCGAAGCGCGACGCGGCGCGCAGCTGTTCCACGTCCTTGTCGATCACCGTGACGGGGATGCCCTCGGCCATCAGCACCTGCGTCAGCACCTGGCCGAAGCGGCCGAAGCCGATCACCAGGACCCGGGCGTCGCCGCTGTCGGTGAGTTCGCTCGAGGGTTCCTCCAGATCGAGGGTTCTCTGCGCGGCGCGCCGCTCGATCAGCTTGTCGAGGCCCTTGGCGGCGATCGGCCCGATCAGCATGGTGAGCGCGGCGAGCGCGACGGCGAAGCGCGTCGCCGTCGCGCCGGTGAGGCCGAGATCCTCCGCCTGCGGCAGCAGCACGAAGGCGAACTCGCCGGCCGGCGCCAGGACGGCGGCGCCCCGCAGCGCCCCGAGCGTATCCGACCCGAACAGCCGGAACAGGCCGGCCACGAGGGCGACCTTGACCAGGATCGCCGCCAGCGTCGCGCCGAAGAGGGCCGGCCAGACCTCCCGCACGAGGGTGCCGTCGATCGACATGCCGACGCTCATGAAGAACAGGCCGAGCAACATGCCGCGGAACGGCTCGATATCGGCCTCGAGCTGGTGGCGGAAGTTCGACTCGGCCAGCAGGATCCCGGCGAGGAAGGCGCCCATCGCCATCGACAGGCCGACCTGCTCCATGAGCAGCGCCGTGCCGAGCACCACCAGCAGGGCCGCCGCGGTCATCACCTCGCGGGCGCCGCTCGCGGCGAGCAGCCGGAAGAACGGGTTCAGGCCGTAGCGGCCGACCAGCACCACCGCCAGGATCGCCGCCAGCGCCTTGCCGGTGGAGGCCGCCGCCTCCCCGAGCCAGGCGGGATCGGTCGCCCCGCCCGCCGAGGCCAGCAGCGGCATCAGCGCCAGGATGCCCACCACCGAGAGGTCCTGGAACAGCAGCACCGCGAAGGCGCGCCCTCCGTAGGCGCTGCCGAGGTCGCCGCGCTCCTCCAGGAGCTGCAGCGCCACCGCGGTGGCCGAGAGGGCCAGCGCGAGGCCGATCACGGCGGCGGCGCCGAAGCTGAGGCCCGCCACCACGCCGGCGCCGCCGAGCACCAGCGCGCAGACGACGAGCTGGGCGGTGCCGAGGCCGAAGATGTCGCGCCGCATGGAGACGAGCTGCGACAGGTGCAGTTCCAGGCCGACGATGAAGAGCAGCAGCACCACGCCGATCTCGGCGACGCGCGCCGCCGTCTCGGGTTCGGCGATCAGCGACAGGCCCGACGGCCCGATCAGCACGCCGGCCACGAGGTAGCCGAGCACGGCGCTCTGGCCGATCAGCCGGAAGATCGGCACGCCGATCACCGCGGCCGTGAGGAAGGTCAGGACCGGCGGCAGGAAGCTCGCATGTTCGACGGGGCTCGCCATGGTGATCGTCCCGGCGGTGCTGCTGGATCGGCGCGGGTGGAGCACCCGCTTAGCGCGCACGGGGCCGGGATGCGAGCCATGCGCGGGTGCCGTTCGGCACCGACGGGTCCCGGCGGGACCCGTCGGGTGGGATCAGCCCAGCGGGATCAGCCCAGGAGCCGTGAGCGCGCCCGGTGCGAGCCGTCGATGAATTCGAAGCCGCCGGCCGCGCTCAGCATGTGCAGGCGCGTGCCGGGCCAAGCCGCCCCGGGCCGCAGACGGGTCTCGACCCGTTGCGCGTAGCCGTCCTCGTCGAGGCGCAGGATCCGGGCGAGGCCGAGCGCCGCGCCGTAACCCTGGCGGCAATCCTGGACGGGCCGGATCAGGCCGCCGTCGCGCGCCACGATCGGACCCGCGGCCCGGGCCGAGCCGACATCGATCAGGACCGGATTGTGCCGGTGGGGGGTCCAGGGTCCGCGAAAATGCGGCGCGTGCCAGAGATGCAGGGTGTCGGAATAGCTGCCCCCGCCGGCCCGGACCGTGGCGAACATCCACCAGCGCCCGCCGTGCTGCAGCAGGGTCGCATCCCCGGCGACGACGCCGTCGAGGAGCACCGCCTCGTGGACCCAGCCCCGGGGAAAATCCGTCGCCCGGTAGAGGTCGATCGTCCCGGAGGCGTGGGATTCCGGGATCATCCAGACCTGTCCGTCCGCCTCGAACACGAACGGGTAGGACAGGTGGGTCTCGAGTTCGAGCACCGGCTCCGGACGGCCGCGGGGTCCGGTCTCCCCGAATTCCACCGCCGCGATCACGCCCTTCCCCCGGCGATAGTCGAACTCCTCCACGAACAGGGTCACGACGCCCCCCGGGCGATCGCGAAGGGGTCGGCGTAGAAGCGCCGTCCGTCGTCGGGGAGGACCTGCCAGCCGCTCTCGGGATGCCGGCGCAGGTCGATCAGGTCGGGGCCGGCGAGCCGCCGCCAGCCCACCCGCCAGTGCGGACCGTGGAAACAGAGTGCGTAGAGCCTCCGGGCGATCTGCCGGGCCAGCCCCCGGCGGCCCGCCTCCGGGCGCCGAGACCGCCGAGATCGTAGGCGGCTGCGGGCCGCAGGAGCCCCCCGGCACCGTCGGGCAGTTCCGTCGAGGCGGCCCCGTCGAGGGCGGCGAGGATCAGCGTGATGGTCCGCGCCAGGTAGCCCTCGAAGGCGGCGAGCATCACCGTGTGCGATTCCGCGCCCAGCCGCCCCAAGGCCACCGGCTTGCCGTCCGGACCGCGCAGGGCTGCCACCGGGGTCCCGTGGGCGAACAGCGCGGTGAGGAGGCCTGCCTCGCCCGGCATCCCGTCGTAGTCCAGCCGCCAGACCGGCACCGCGCCCGGTTCCGCGGCGCCGCCCGAGAGGTCGAGGACGAGGTCCGCGGCGCCGCTCCCGTCCGGCTCCTCGCCCTCGGGGCTCGCCTCGTAGGGGGCGAGGGCCACCGGTTCCGCCGCGGTGGCCAGGCCCGGCCGGGGCAGGCCGTGGATGGCGGCCTCCAGACGGAACAGCAGTTCCGCGTTCGGCGGCAGGCCGCCCGAATGCTCGACCCAGACCACCCGGATCCGGTGGTCGGGCCGCTGCCCGAGCTGGTCGAGTAGTCGGATATGCCAGCCGCGCAGCGCCCGACGGTCGAGGCGCACGGTCACCGTCCGGGTGCGGGCGGCCGTCCCGAGGGCCGACGGCTCCGCTCTTGCCGGAGCCCTGCCGCCCACGGCCGCTGGCCTGTCCATGCCTCCGATCGCCCGCTCCATCAGCGGGTCAGCTCCACGTCACGCCTGTCGGATTGCGTCTCGACGTTCACGGCGGCCAGGACCCGGGATGCGCCCGGCATCGACCACGGATACGGTCGTCGCAGGCTCGAAATCTGTTGCGCCGCGCCACGATCAAGCAAGGCCCGACGGCTGTCTACCATTTCAAGTTTTAGGGAAGCGACGATTTCTATTCGATGAACCGAAAAAAACGAATCTCATGCCTCTTAATAAACGCCTGTTGGCCCGTGGTGGTACAACATCGCGAGAGGGTGGTGGTTCGCGCGGGGGAACCCCACTTTAGGCTGGACCGTTCGCCCGACAATGACGTGATGCGGAGACAGGACATGACGCGCAAGACCCTGACGATGCCCCTCGCGGCGATGCTCCTGATTGCCAGTCCGGTGGCCGCCTTCGCCTGGGGCGGTGGCGGCGGCGGCGGCGACAGCGGCAGCGGGCTCTCGCCCTACGCGGCCCTCAGCGGCAACGACCGCTCGGCCGGGGTCAACAACGGCAATTACCGCGATCCGGCCCTCGACCCGTATATCCGCACCTACGATCCCGAGGCCGCGGCCCGCTACGTGGCCCCGCCGGCGGCGCAGCCGCGCCTGCGCATGCGGCCCTATTACGGCCACCCCTACTGAGGACGGCGCCGCGGTTCATGCCCCGCACGTGTCCGTGCGGGGAGTCCGGGCGACGCAGGGGTCTGTCAGGAGCGTCCGGTTCCGCTCGCGGTCCGGATGCGCTTGAGCGCCCAGGGGCCGCCCGAGAGCTTGCAGCCGGTGCCGCGGACGAAGCGGCTGCGGTCCGGCCCGACCACCGATGCGAGGAAGTTGCGGCAGATCTGGTCATCCGAGACGTAAGGCAGGCCGGTTGGGTTGACCGACCCGTGCAGGCCGGTCTCCGGATTGTCCCACTTGACCGGCCGGCCGTTGCCCTGCGGATCGAGGGCGACGCTCAGCGCGGCGCGCGCCCGGCGCCAATCCTCCTCGCCGAGGTCATCCCCGAAACTCACGGGCCGCTTCTCGATGCTGCCGGTGATGGTCGGCTCCTCGACCACGCGCGGCGCCGCCGGGGATCGCCCCGGAAGACAAGCAGCGGCTGGCTGCAGCCGCAGAGCGCCATCGTCACCGACAGAGCCGACACCGAGGCGCGCATACGCAGCCGCCGGCTTGGCCCTTTACACGCGCATCGCCGCATTACACCTGACTCTCGACGGGCTATTCGCTCGACCGAACATGCCGATGTCGGTGCCCCCTCAGGCCCTGGACGCGGCAGTCAGGAGTCATGCCGTGGATCAGTTAAGGACCGATGACCCGACGCCGTCGGACTTCACCCTCAACGACGACCCCGTCGCGCTGTTCGCCGCCTGGATGAAGGACGCGGAGGCCGCCGAACCCGAGGATCCGAACGCCATGGCGCTGGCCACCGCCGGGTCGGACGGGCTGCCGGACGTGCGGATGGTGCTGCTCAAGGGCTTCGATGGCCGGGGCTTCGTGTTCTACACCAACACGCAGTCCACCAAGGGTGAGGAACTGGCCCAGAACCCGCAGGCCGCCCTGGTGCTGCACTGGAAGAGCCTGCGGCGGCAGGTGCGGGCCCGGGGTCCGATCGCGCCGGTGAGTGCCGAGGAGGCGGACGCCTATTTCCAGAGCCGCCGCCGCGAGAGCCGGCTCGGCGCCATCGCCAGCCAGCAGTCGCGCCCGCTCGCCGACCGCGCGACCCTGATGGATGCGGTGGCCGAACTGTCCGAGCGCTACGGCGACGGGCCGATTCCCCGGCCGGAGCACTGGACCGGCTTCCGCATCGAACCGGTCACCCTCGAGTTCTGGCAGAACGGCGATTTCCGCCTGCACGACCGGGTCCGCTTCACCCGGACCGGCGACGGCTGGAGCCGCGCGCGCCTCTATCCCTGACGGCACGCCGAAACGAAGAGAGCCCCGGCGCAGGGCCGGGGCTCTCGATCGTGCGGTGCGGTGCGACGAGGCTCAGGCCTCCTCGCCGTCCTTCTTCTCGTCCTCGGCGTCCTCGGCTTCGGCCTCGGCCTTCTCCTCGGCGGCCTCGGCCGACTGCGCCTCGGCGATGGCGGCCTCCTCGGCCTCCACCTCGGCGCCCAGCACGGTCGGCGGCACGATGTTGGCCACCGGATCGGTCTGCTCGCCGGTGTAGGTGCCGGTCGGGATCTTGATGTCGGAGACGTGGATCACGTCGCCGATCGCGCGGCCGGTCAGGTCGACCTCGATCGCATCCGGGATCTGGTCAGGAGCGACGTCGAGGCTCAGCGTGTGGGCCACGATGTTGAGGGTGCCGCCGAGCTTCTTGATGCCGGGGGCCGCGTCCTCGTTGACGAAGTGCACCGGCACCTCGACCGTGACGGTCTGGCCCGAGACGACGCGGAGGAAGTCGACGTGCAGCGGCACGCCGGAGACCGGATCGAGCTGGAAGTCGCGCGGAATCGCCCGAACCTTCTTGCCGCCGGCGTTGATCTCGAACAGCGTGGTCTTGAAGCCGCCCGCGTAGATCAGCGTGCGGGTGCGGATGAGGTCGATGGCGATGGCTTGCGGCGGCTGGCCGCCCCCATAGACGACCGCGGGAACTTGGCCCTGGCGACGAACGGCCCGGGCGGCCCCCTTGCCGACCCGGTCGCGTGCCACGGCCTCAAGCGTCTTCACTGCGCTCATGGCGTGATCCTTACGATAACTGGAGCCGGAAAACGAAAAGGCCGCCCCTGGCGGACGGCCACATCCTTCCCGGCGCGCCCCTGCCTCCAAGGGTGTCTCGGGGGCGCGCCGTGCGCTTACACGGACGGGGGCGGATTGGCAATGCGGCAGCGCCTCAGGACAGCGCTGGTCAATGGCTCCCGGGGCAACATGCGGTGCCGCTGGATTCTCGATCAGTGTGTACGACATCGTCATACACGACCTGTTTAGTCGAGAGGGCTCCATGCGCGCCAGCAAGCCGGTCACCGTCACCCTCGGCGACCTGCAGGACCGCGTTGAGGCGCGGGTGAAATCCGGCAGCGACGCAAGCTGAGCGACGTCGTCCGAGCCGCTCAGCTTGCGTCGCGCTACGGACGCAATCCCGCCAGCGCCCGCCTTGCCCGGCGCTTCTGCAACCACAGGGTCAGGCCGAGCGCCGTGCCGATCACCAGGGCCGAGACGGCGGTGGTCACCGTGCCGAGGGCGTAGATCTCCGGTGTCGTCACCGTGGTGGTCAGGCCCTGAAGCTCCAGCGGCAGGGTGTTGCGGCCGCCGATCGCCTGGCTGGTGCGGGCGAGCTCGTCGAACGACAGGGTGAAGCCGAACAGCGCGACGCCGACCAGCGCCGGGGCGAGGATCGGCACCACCACGTGCCTGAGCGTCTGCGGGCCGCTGGCGCCGAGGTCGCGGGCGGCCTCCTCGTAGGCCGGATCGAACCGGTTGAAGACGGCGAACATGATCAGCAGGCCGAAGGGCAGCGTCCACGTGAGGTGCGCGCCCAGCGCCGAGCTGTAGAGGCCCATCAGCGTGCCGTGATCCTGCAGGAACCCCCAGCCGGTGGCGGCGGCGAGCGCCTTGACGGCGTCGTCGAGGAGCCGGAACTCCAGGCCGATCCCGAGGGAGACCACGATCGAGGGCACGATCAGGCTCGACACCGCCAGGGCGAAGACGAGGCCGGCCCCCAAAACCCCTTCCGGAAGGCGAGGCCGGCATAGAAGGCGAGCGTGACGGTGAGCGCCATCACCACGAGGCCGAGCGCCAGGGAGCGCCGCAGCGCCGCCCAGATGTCGACGACGCCGACTCCCGCCCAGAGCTTGGCGAACCAGTGGGTCGAGACCCCGTTCATCGGGAAGGTCAGTCCGCCCGACGGCCCCTGGAAGCTGAGGGCGAGGATCGTCAGCGTCGGCCCGTAGAGGAACAGGACGTAGAGGGCGAAGAGGCCGGCCAGCCCGTAGAAGGCGAAGCCGCGGGGCCGGTCCATCGCTACAGCTCCCGCCGGAGGTCGATCATCCGGGTGAGTCCCAGGATCATCAGCAGCACGGCGGCCAGGAGCACCATCGCGTTGGCGGCGGCCGCCGGGAATTGCAGGTAGGCCATCTGCACCTGGATCACCTTGCCGACGCTGGCGATCTGCTGGCCGCCCATGACGCCGACGGTGACGAAGTCGCCCATCACCAGCGTGACGACGAAGATCGACCCGATGGCGATGCCGGGCTTGGCCAGCGGCAGGATCACGGTCCAGAGGATCTGCGCGCCGGACGCGCCGCAATCCCGCGCCGCCTCGATCAGCCGCCGGTCGATGCGGGCGAGGCTGTTGAAGATGGGCACGATCATGAACACCGTGTCGAGGTGCACGAAGGCCAGCACCACCGCGAAATCGGAATAGAGCAGGCCCTCGATCGGCGCCCGGATCAGCCCGAGAGCACGGAGCGTGTCGTTGACGAGGCCGTTGCGGCCCAGTAGCGGGATCCACGAGATCATGCGGATCACGTTCGAGGTCCAGAACGGGATCGTGCAGAGCAGGAACAGGCCCATCCGCACCGCGCCGGATCGGACGTGGAAGGCCAGGAAGTACGCGATGGAAAAGCCGAGCGGCAGGGTGATCGCCAGCGTCAGGACGACGAACTTCACCGTCGACAGGTAGGTGCGCACCGTGGTGCAGAGGTCGGCCGACAGGCAGCCGTCGAACAGGTCGGCGTAGTTCTGCAGGGTCAGCGCCGGGATGATCTCGTACTCGTTGTACTCCCAGAGCGACACGATCCCGGTGAGCACCAGCGGCACCACGAGGAAGACCAGGAAGACGAGGGCCAGCGGGGCGGCCTGGAGGTAGGCGAGGACGCGGCGGCGGGGCCGTGGCGACGCGGCCGAGTTCGCGACCGGCGCCGCGGGTGTGGCGGCGGGCAGGGCGAGCTCGGTCATCGGGCTCGCCCCCGGCGCGGCGACGCATCCCTCATCCGCCGCGGGCTCCGATGGTCACACACCGGCTCCTGCGCGGCGCGACGCGCCCCCTCTCCCGTGCGGGAGAGGGTTGGGGTGAGGGGCCTGGGCTGTCCGGAGAAGTCGCATCCCTGACCTTGTCCCACTCCCGTACGGGAGAGGGGACCCGCGTTCCGTCCGACGGCCGAGCGCTCGCGCAGGATGGGCAATTCCGGTTGCCCGCAGAGGAGGGCGGGCGGGAAGGCGCCTTCCGCCCTCACGCCGCGATGAACTCGTTCCACTTGCGCACCATGTAGGTGTTCTCGTCCATGACGGCGTTCCAGCAGGCGACCGCGCCCATCCGCGCGTCGAAGGAGCCGCCGTCGCGGGTGGCGCCGGCCTTCTCGATCAGGGTGCCGTCGGGGCCGAGGATGTCCTTCTCGGCGGGCTTCCCCTCCATCCAGAAGGCCCACTCGTAGGGCTGCATGTTCGCCTGGGCGGTCTCCAGCACGGCCGAGTAGTAGCCCTGCCGGTTGAGGTAGGCCCCGGCCCAGCCGGACAGGAACCAGTTGATGAAGTCGTAGGCGGCATCGAGCTTCCTGCCGCTCAGGGTCTTGGGGATGCCGAAGCCCGAGGCCCAGGCCCGGTAGCCCTCCTTGAGCGGCTGGTAGGTGCAGGGCACGCCCTGCGCGCGGACCTTGGTGACGGCGGGCGACCACATCGACTGGATCACCGTCTCGCCGGACGCCATCAGGTTCACGGATTCGTTGAAGTCCTGCCAGAAGGCGCGGAACTGACCGGCGCGCTTGGCCTCGATCAGCACCTTGATGGTGCGGTCGATCTCGGGCTTCGTCATGTTGCCCTTGTCGCCGTAGGTGTAGTCGCCGGTGGCCTCCACCACCATGGCGGCGTCCATGATGCCGATCGACGGGATGTTGAGGATCGAGGCCTTGCCCTTGAAGGCCGGGTTCAGCAGTTCCTTCCAGCTCGTCACCGGGATCTTGATCAGGTCCGGCCGGATGCCGAGCGTGTCGGCGTTGTAGACGGTGGGGATCAGGGAGATCCAGCCGGTCTGTTCGCCGGCAAACTTCTTGGAGTCCGGGCCTTCGAGATAGAAGACCTTCCTGGGCGCCGTGCCCTGGTCGCCGATCTTCCTGCCGGCCACCTCGCCCTTCGTGAACACGGTGGAGATCTTGTCGGCGAGCGTGATCCGCTTGGCGTCCATGCCCTGTAGGTTGCCGGCGGGCAGGATCTTCTTGAGGCTGAAATACTCGGTGTCGACCAAGTCGAACGAGTTCGGCTGGGTGACGACCCGCTTGGTCACCTCGTCGGTGACCACGGGGATGTACTCGATGGTGAGCCCCAGATCCTCCTTCACCTTGCGGGCGATGTCGGCGGACTGGTTCACCGCGGTGCCGAGGTAGCGCAGGGTCACCGGCTCGGCGGCGTGCACGGCCGGGAAGCCGGTCACCGGCGTGGTCGCCAGCGCTGCGGCCCCCTTCAGCAGCGTGCGCCGGGTCGGCCTCGGGAACAGGTCCATGGTCGTCTCCGTGGGTTACGCATCGAGGGGGTGGGCGGCGGCCGCGTCCCAGCCGACCGGGACCGAGTCGCCCGGCCGCAGCGGGCGGGCGGCGAACGCCGCGTCGCTGAGGATCGCGGTCAGCGCGGCCGGGTTCTCCGGCGTCCGCTCCAGCCCGTCGGCATTGAGGCCGACATGGACGCTGGTCCCCTGGTACTCGACGGCGACCACCCGAGCCGACAGCGCGTCGGGACCGGCCTCGGATCCGAGGCGCATCCGGTCGGCGCGCACCGCGATCAGCCCGTCGGGCAGGCGGATGACGTTGTGGCCGCCGATGAACCGCGCCACGAAGGCGGTGGCCGGGCGCTCGAACACGGTGCGCGGGTCGGCGGCCTGCTCGATCCGGCCGGCATTCATCACCACCACGAGGTCGGAGAGCGCCATCGCCTCCTCCTGGCTGTGGGTGACGTGGATGAAGGTGAGGCCCAGCTCAGTCTGGATCCGCTTCAGCTCCACCCGCATCCGCACCCGCAGGAACGGGTCGAGGGCGGAGAGCGGTTCGTCGAGGAGCAGTACCTTCGGGCCGGTGACGAGGGCGCGGGCCAGCGCCACGCGCTGCTGCTGGCCGCCCGAGAGCTGGGCCGGCAGGCGCCCGGCGAGGTGGCCCATCTGCACGAGGTCGAGCATCGCCATCGCCTTGGCCCGGCGCTCCGCCCTGCCGACACCGCGCATCCTCAGGCTGAAGGCGACGTTGTCGCGCGCGTCGAGATGCGGGAACAGGGCGTAGCTCTGGAACATCATCGCGGTGCCGCGCTCGGCCGGGGCCGCGTCGCCCACCGCCTGCGGGCCGATCACCACGTCGCCCGCGCTCGCGCGCTCGTGGCCGCCGATCATCCGGAGCGTCGTGGTCTTGCCGCAGCCGGAGGGGCCGAGCAGGCAGCAATAGGCGCCGGACGGCACCTTCAGGTCGATGCCGTCGACCGCAATGGCCGCGCCGTAGCGCTTGGTCAGGCCGATCAGCTCGACATCCATGTGAGGCTCCCCCGGAGATCACGCAAGCGATGGGCCAGCCCGGCCGTCAGGCGTCCCGCCGCTCGGCCGGATCGACCGCTCGGTCGAGGACCCGCCCGCGGCCCGGCTCGGACAGGACCCGGCCGTCCTCCGCGATGACCTGCCCGCCCGCGATGGTCATGACCGGCCAGCCGGTCACCGCGAAACCTTCCCAGGGCGTGTAGTCGGAGCCGTGGTGCAGGTTCGCCTGGCGGATGGTCTCGCGCTTGTTCGGATCCCACAGCGTGAGGTCGGCGTCGAAGCCCGGGGCGATCGACCCTTTCCGCGGGTAGAGCCCGTACAGCTTGGCGTGGTTCGTGGCGGTCAGCGCGGCGAACTGGTTGAGGCTGATCCGCCCCTTCGAGACCCCCTCCGAGAAGAACACCGGCAGCCGCGTCTCGATGCCGGGGATGCCGTTCGGGATCCAGCGGAAGGAGGTCTTGCCCCGCGGGTTCAGCTTGCCCTGCGGGTCGTCGTAACGGAACGGGCAATGGTCGGAGGAGACCACGTCGAAGATCCCGCGCCGGATCCCCGACCACACCGCCTCCTGACTCGCGACGTCCCGCGTCGGCGGCGAGCAGACGTACTTCGCCCCCGCCATGAGATCCTCCTGGCCGAGGCCCTTCATGTCCTCGGCCGTCAGCGTCAGGTATTGCGGGCAGGTCTCGGCCCGGATCTTCAGGCCCCGCGCCTGCGCCCAGGCGATCTGCTCGGTGGCCTCGCGGCCCGAGACGTGGACGATCACGATGGGCAGGTCGATCAGCTCGGCGTGGCTGATCGCCCGGTGGGCCGCCTCCCGCTCGACGATCTCGGGGCGCGACAGGGCGTGGCCGTAGGGTCGGGTCTCGCCCGCCCGCTCCAGTCGCTCGCTGAGGTAGCGGATCGCGTCGTAGCCCTCGGCGTGAACCATGACCCGGGCGCCCTGCCGCCGCGCGACGTGGAACACGTCGAGGAGCTGGCGGTCGTTCAGCACGAGGTCGTCGTAGGTCATGAAGACCTTGAACGAGGTGTAGCCGTCGGCGACCAAGGCCGGCAGCTCCTGGCCGAGCACAGCCTCGCTCGGGTCCGAGATGATCATGTGGATCGCCACGTCGACGTGGCACTGGCCCTCGGCCTTGGCCCGGTAGGCGTCGACGGCGCCACGCAGGGAGGCGCCCCGGGGCTGGAGCGCGAAGGGCATCACGCAGGTGTTGCCGCCGGCCGCCGCCGCCCGGGTGGCGCTGGCGAAGTCGTCGGCCATGACGATGCCGGGGCCGGATTCCTGGGCGATGTGGACGTGGCTGTCGATGCCGCCGGGCAGGACCAGCAGGCCGGAGGCGTCGATCACCCGGGCGGCGTCGGCGATGCCCTCCGCCACCGCCACGATCCGGCCGCCGCGCACGCCGACATCGGCCCGGACCGTGTCGCTCGCCGTGACCACCGTACCGCCGCGGATCGCCAGGTCGAATTCGGGCATGATGCTTATTCCTCCGCGCGGCCGGGCGCGCCTCGGGCCGGGCGCATGCATCGTCCGCGCCGATTCGCGATACCGGAAGGAGGTCACAGCCGCCGGGCCGAATCTAGCGTGCCTCCGCAGATCGGAGGCCGGACGGCGCGGTCGGGTGGAACTGCCGCCACACCCGCCGCATGTGCCGGGCGGAGCCGAAGCCGGCCCGCTCTGCGACCCGCTCCAGGTCGAGATCGGTCTGGGTGATCAGATCCCGGGCCAGCGCGATCCGGGCGCGGTTGACGGCGTCCGTGATCGTCATGCCCGCGTGGACCCTGAACAGCCGCGCGAGGTTGCGCGGGCTCGCCCCCGCCATCCGGCCGAGCAGGGCGGGCGACCAGGCGCAGGCGGGATCGGCGGTGATCGCGTCCTGCGCCCGGTGCACCGCCGGGTGGAGGTGGCTGCGCCCCTCGAGCCAGGGTGAGAGCTGGGGATCGGCGGGGCCGCGCCGCATGTACACGACGAGGGTCCGGGCCACCGCGACCGCCGTCGCCGGGCCGGCCCAGTCCGCCACGAGATGCAGCATCAGGTCGATGCCGGCGGTGACGCCGGCGCTGCTGAAGCGGTCGCGATCCTGCACGAACAGCCGGTTCTCCAGCACCGTCGCCCGGGGCGCAGCCGCACGCAGACTGGCACAGCTGGCGTGATGGGTGGTGCAGGCGTAGCCGTCGAGCAGCCCGGCGCGCGCCGCCAGCAGAGCGCCTTCGCAGACCGTCACGACGATGTGGCCCGGCCGGATGGCACGGCGCAGCCACGCGACGATCGCGGCCTCCGCGGCGGCGTCGGCCTCGGAATCCGGTTCGATCCCGAGACTGCGCGTCGCGGAGCCCGGCAGGAGCACGACCGTCCCATCGGCGATCGCCTCGGGCAGCGGTCCGGCCCCGCCCAGGTCGAGCCCGATCGAGCTGTGGGTCAGCCGCTGCGGCGCCGCATAGGTCACCGCGAAGCCGGCCCGGTTCTGGACGGCGTCCGCGATCCGCAGGACCTCCAGCGGGCCGGCGATGTCGAGCAGCAGGGCGCGGGGCGGCAGGACCACGAGGACCGCGATGCGCCGCCCCGCCCCGCTCATGCGGCGACCGGCAGGTCGCGG
Source organism: Methylobacterium phyllosphaerae (assembly GCA_050632685.1). Taxonomy (GTDB): domain Bacteria; phylum Pseudomonadota; class Alphaproteobacteria; order Rhizobiales; family Beijerinckiaceae; genus Methylobacterium; species Methylobacterium phyllosphaerae_A. Next base: position 243,265 of record JBOEFT010000001.1, on the reverse strand, counting down.
CTGGCGAGCGCCTGCGCGACCGTGGCGATCCGGGCGAAGCGATCGGCCAGCACCAGCTCGGTGCGCGCCTTGATGTCATCGGCGCTGAAGCGGCGGCCGTCCGGATGGGTCATCGCGAAGGTCAGGGTGGCGTCCGTCACGTAATCGACCTCCCAGCCGCTGTCGGATGCCTGGCGGGTGGTTGTCTCGCAACACTGCTCGGTCCGGATGCCCGATACGATCAGGCGGCGGATGCCGTGCCGTGTCAGCCAGCCCGCGAGGCCGCTCTCGACCAGGGCGCTGTGGCGACGCTTCTGGAAGACCGCCGTCGGCGCGATGGCGACGCTCTCGAGGGTCCGGACATGGCCCGATTCCGGCGAGAAAGGCCCGGTCTCCGTCACGTGAAACACCTGCAGCACCGGGATCCCGCGTGCCACCGCGCCGTCGATGAGCGCTTGCAGATGCCCGGTGAAGCGCGGGACATCGGTCTCGCACCAGAACGGTCGGTGGCGGAAGGACTCCTGGACATCGATGACCAGCAGCGCAACATCGGACATGAACGGCCTCCCGAGACGTGAATGCGAGGACAGCATCCGCCTCCGAGATCGCGTGCGAAAGCAACCGGGTGGCCAACGACCGGACATATCCGGCCATCCCGCCCAGGCGCCTGGGCGGTTCTCGGGAGGCTGCCCATGACCGGACGTCCCGAAACCCTCTTCGTCCTGACCGGGGCCGGCGTTTCGGCCGAGAGCGGCCTCGGCACGTTCCGGGACCGCGGCGGCCTCTGGGCGCGGTTCGACCCGATGAAGCTCGCCACCCCGGAGGCCTACGCCGCCGATCCCGACACAGTGCTCGACTTCTACGATCATCGGCGCCGCGGCGTGGTCGCGGCCGTGCCCAATGCCGCCCACGACGCCCTGGTCCGGGCCGAGGCACGGCTCGCCGAACGGGGCGGCCGTCTGTTCCTGTGCACGCAGAACGTCGACGACCTCCACGAGCGCGCGGGCTCGCGGGCGGTGATCCACATGCATGGCGAGTTGCTCAAGGCGCGCTGCTGCGCCTGCGGGGCCGTCACGCCCTGGCGAACGGACCTCACCCGTGCGGAGACTTGCCCCGCCTGCGGCACGCAGGGCCGGATGCGGCCGGACGTGGTCTGGTTCGGCGAGATGCCCCTGCACGGCGACGCCATCGAGGCGGCGCTGGGCGAAGCCGATCTGTTCGTGGCGGTGGGCACGTCGGGGGCGGTCTACCCGGCGGCCGGCTACGTGCGGCGAGCCCGAGCCCTCGGAATCCCGACCTGCGAGATCAACCTGGAGCCATCGGACAACGCCGACGCCTTCGACGACGCCCGCTACGGGCCGGCGAGCGCGGTGCTGCCCCGCTACCTGTCCGAACGCGGGCTGTAGGCGGGCGGAACGACAGGTGGGGCGGGGAGCCCAGGCCGGGTCGGCGTCTCGGCGCCGTACGGCCTGACGCGCCGCCGCTCGCGGGCACGGAGGTGGCAAGGTATTGCGGGAACTCGTGTTTTCGATCCGTGGCACCAAGATTCCGGCCAGGATCAAAATCTTAAATGCCGCGAATCACGTCCCCGCGAGCTGTCAAGAACTGGTCGGGGAGTTGCCCACGGGTTACAACAGCCAAGCTCGGTTTCGGCGTCGCGGCCCACCCGAGCGTTCGTTGAAGCCACAAGGGGAAGCAACTACCCATGCAGCACTTCACCGTAACCGACCGCGAGCGCGACACCGTTCTGGCGGCGCTGCGCTATTACCAGTTCTACCGGATGCAGGGACATCCGTTCGACCCCCGCCAGGACCACCTGATCGACACCATCGCGGGCCGGACCGGCGACGCGCTGGACCTCGCCGAGATCGACGATCTCTGCGCCGGCCTGAACGGCAACCCGCACGCGCTCGGCGCCGCGGCTGCGGCCTGAGCCATCCTCCGGGCGGCGCTCAGGCCGCCCTCGACGGACCCGGATGGGGCCGGGGGAGGGGCCGTCTCCGAGATGAGCGGGGCACCGCCGCCGGAGACGAACCGTCCTCACCGGGGCCGCGCTTCGAGCCCGATCGCGACCCGGCCGCCGCCGCGTCGGATCGTCCCGCAGGCGCCTCGGCCCGAGCGGCGAGCCCCCCGAAAGGCCGGTTTCGCAACGCCCCGAAACATGCCCTAACGGGCTTGCGAGGGCCGCGCGTTCCGGGAGTTCCGATGCCGATGATGCGGACGGGGCCGGTCTGGATCCGCCGCGGGCTGCTGCGATCCGCCGGCCTCCTGCTGCTCGGGTTGGCGCCAGCCGCCGCCGCGCCGGACAGCGTCGCCACCGCGCTTCTCGTCTCGGTGGACGTGTCGCAATCCGTCGACGACACCCGCTTCCGGCTCCAGATGGAGGGTATCGCCGAGGCCCTGGAGGATCCCGCCGTCGTCGGTGCCATCACCGGCAATCCCGGCGGCATCCTGTTCGCCATGGTGACCTGGGCCGACAAGGCCGACCTCGCGGTCGGCTGGCGGCGGATCGTCAGCCGGGCCGACGCGACGGCCGCGGCAGCCCTGGTCCGTGCGACGCCCCGGCGGGCGGGCGAGTTCACCTGCCTCGGCCAGATGTTCCGGACGGTAACGGCCGGCGTGCTGCCGGCCCTGCCGCTCCCAGCCGAGCGCGTCGTGGTCGACGTCTCGGGGGACGGCATCGACAATTGCACCGATGCCGACAGCCTCGCGGAGGCGCATGCAGGCCTGCTCGCCACCGGGGCAACGGTCAACGGCCTGCCGATCCTGGTGCCGGGCGAGAACGACGTGGTCGGGGCGGGAGCCTACCGGGCGCCCGGCTACGGGTTGCGGGCGACGCCGCTGCCTCAGGAGCGCACGAGCCTGGAGCAATGGTACCGCGCCCATGTCATCGGCGGACCAGGCGCGTTCCTGCTGGCGGCGGCCGGCTACGGCGACTTTTCGCGGGCGCTGCGGCGGAAGTTCGTGATCGAGATCAGCGTGCTGGGTCGGTAGGGGCGCGGCCGGACAGACATTTGTCCAACCCTCCCCCTCATCCTGAGGTGGCCGCGCAGCGGGCCTCGAAGGCGAGCTCCAGAGCTCGCGCGGCTGGCTGGAAGGCTCCTTCGAGGCCTGCGCTGCGCTCTCCGGCACCGCAGGATGACGGGGCGGGTTGGATCAAGGGGAATATCGAGGCGCGGTCACCGAGCCTTCGGCCTGTTCCGCCAGGCGCCTCACGGCGCCTTCTTCAACTGCTGCTCGGCGCGCGACAGGGAGGCTTCGCAGGCTTTCTCGTCGCCCTTCGAATCCGCCGTGCGGGCCTCCTCCAGGGCGACCTTCGCCTGCTGGGCGGCATCCGCCCCCTGGCCGGCCTGAGCCGATTTCTCCGGCGGGGCCTCCGGGGCTTCCTTCGCCCGCTGGCCCTCCGTGCCGGTGACCCCCTCGCCGGCGCGCTTGGCGGCATTGCCCTGGCCGCTGGTCGAGGCCGAGATCGACTGGGTCAGCTCGGACTGGACCCGCTTGGAGACGCCCTCGATCCGGTCGCCGCAGGGCGAGGCGAGGCGGGCGCCGCCGTCAGGATCAGGGTCAGGCAAGCCGTCAGGGCGGGACGCATCATCGTGTCGGGTCTCTTTTCAAAAGAAGGGGCCGCGGAGTTTCCCCCGCGGCCCCAACGCGTCGCAACGGACGACGGTTCAGGCGCTCAGCTGATCGCGGATCGGCAATTGCCGGACCCGCCGGCCGGTGGCGGCGAAGATCGCGTTGGCGATGGCCGGCGCCACCGGCGGCACGCCGGGCTCGCCGACGCCGCCGAGCGGCCCGTCCCAGTTGCCGGTCGGCACGAGGTGCACGCGGACCACCTTCGGGGCTGCGTCGATCCGGAGGACCTCGTAGCCGTCGAAGTTGTTCTGCACCGCACGGCCCTGCTTGAAGGTGATCTCGGAGGTGAGGGCGAGCCCCATCCCCATGACCACCGCGCCCTCCATCTGCGACCGGATGCGCTCCGGGTTCACCTGCGGCCCGCAATCGACCGCGATGTCGATCGCCTTCACCTTCACCTGGCCCTTGTCGTCGACCTCCACCTCGGCCGCCACCGCCGTGTAGGTGACGAAGCTGTAGTGGCCGGCGACGCCGAGGCCAGTGCCCTTGGGCATCTGCCGCCCCCAGCCCGCGCCCTTGGCGGCCGCCTCGATCACGCCGCGCAGCCGGCCGGTCTCGATCGGGTAGCGCTTCGGGTCCTCGCCATAGTTCCAGACATCGCCGATCTCGGTCGGGTCGATCTTCCGATCCGGGCCGATGAGATCGAGCAGGTATTCCTTCGGCTCGCGGCCGGCGGCGTGCGCCAGCTCCGACACGAAGGACTGGATCGCGAAGGCGTGCGGGATGTTCGACACCGAGCGGAACCAGCCGATCCGGACATGGGCGGCGGCCTCGGGGTTCTCCAGCCGCATGTTCGGGATGTTGAGCGGCGTGTTGACCAGCCCCATCCCGAGCTCGAACGGCAGCTCGTGCTTCGGGTCGGGCGCGAAGATCGAGCCGATCGTTGGCGCGACCGAGCGGTGCAGCCACGCCACCGGCATGCCCTTGTCGTCGAGGCCGGCCTCCAGGTGCTCCACCGAGATCGTGTGGTAGAATCCGTGGTGGATGTCGTCCTCGCGGGTCCAGGCGAGCTTCACCGGCGCGCCGCCGACGGCCTGCGAGCACAGCGCCGCCTCGACCACGTAGTCGGGCTTCGACTTGCGCCCGAACCCGCCGCCGAGCAGCGTGACGTTCACCTTGACCTTGTCGTCGGGCAGCTTGAGCGCCTTCATCAGGCGGTCATTGGCCGCCTGCGGACCCTGCGTGCAGGCCCAGGCCTCGCAGAAGCCGTCCTTGACCCGGGCCACCGCGGCCGGGGGCTCCATGGGGGCCTGGGCGAGGTGGGGCACGAAGTATTCGGCCTGGACCTTGGTCTTGGCCTTGGCCATCGCGCCGTCGACGTCGCCCTGCGTGCGCACGACCTTGCCGGGCTTGCGGGCCGCGGCCTCCAGCTCCTTGCGGAACGCGTCGGTGTCATAGCCGGCGTTCGGGCCGTCGTCCCAGGTGATCTTGAGGGCGTCCCGGGCCTTCAGGGCCGCCCAGGTGTTCTTGGCCACCACGGCGACGCCGCCGAGCGGCATGAACTCGGACGGGATCTCGCCGCCGTCGATCTTGAAGATCTTCACGACGCCCGGGACCTTCTTGGCCTCGCCGTCGTCGAAGGACTTCACTTTACCGCCGTAGACGGCCGGGCGCGCGACGACCGCGTACAGCATCCCGTCGAGCTTGGTGTCGAGGCCGTAGACGGCCTTGCCGGTGGTGATGTCGACATTGTCGATCAGACCGACCTTGCCGGTGCCGATGTAGCGGAAGTCCTTCGGGTCCTTCAGCTTCACGTCGGCGGGGACCGGCAACTCGGCGGCAACCTTGGCCACGGCGCCGTAGCCGAGGGTGCGGCCCGACTTGGCGTGGGTCAGGGTGTGGTTGACGGCCGTCACCTCGGAGGCCGGCACGCCCCACTGCTTGGCCGCCGCCTGGATCAGCATCAGCCGCGCGGCCGCGCCGGCATGGCGGAAGTGCTGGAAGAAGTGGCGGGTCGAGCGCGAGCCGTCGGTGTCCTGGTTGCCGAAGCGATCTCTCGTCGCCCCAGGCCTGGACCACCTTCACCTTCGACCAGTCGGCCTCCAGCTCGTCGGCGACCGTGAAGGCCACCGAGGTGCGGATGCCCTGGCCCATGTCGGAGCGGTGGTTGGTCACCGTGACGGTGCCGTCCGGCGCGATGGCGACGAAGACCTTCGGATCGTCGCGCCAGCCGTGCGGCATGCCGTCGGCGCCGAACTTCTGCTGCTTCTGCTCCTCGGTCTGGGTCTCGTCGGCCCGGGCCGGGCGGAGCGAGAGGGCCAGCACGAGGGCGCCGGCGCCGCCGAGGATGCCGCGGCGGCTGACGTTGTCGAGGACCGGCTTGGTGCCGGCGGCGCGCTCAGCGCTCAGCTTGGCGTCGTGGATCACAGGCGCTCTCCCTTGCTGGCGGGCGCCGTCTGTCCGGCGGCCTGATGGATCGCGGTGCGGATGCGCGGGTAGGTGCCGCAGCGGCAGATGTTGCCGCTCATCGTGTCGTCGATGTCCTGGTCGGTCGGCTTGGGCGTGTCCTTCAGGAGGGCGGCGGCCTGCATGATCTGGCCGCACTGGCAGAAGCCGCACTGGGCGACGTTCTGGTCGCGCCACGCCACCTGCACCGGGTGATTGCCGTCCGGCGACAGGCCCTCGATGGTGACGACCTCCTGGCCCGCGGCTGCCGAGACCGGGGTGATGCAGGCCCGCGTCGCCGCGCCGCCGAGGTGGATGGTGCAGGCGCCGCAGAGGGAGACGCCGCAGCCGAACTTGGTGCCGGTGAGCCCGAGTTCGTCCCGCAGGTACCACAGCAGCGGCATGTCGGGGTCGCCGTCGAAGCTGCGCGCAGCCCCGTTCACGGTGAGTTTGATCATCGATGCGTCCTGTCTGGCGGCGCCGGAGCGGCGTTCGATCGGGTCCGAGCCGGGCCTGGGGCCATTGCCGGATTGGTCGGCTCACGTTCGCCGATGCGGTCGTGCCGCCGGGTGAATGCGCGAGCTCAGAATAATAAACATTCTAAGGCAGGCCTCGCCCTAGGCGCAACGCACGGACAGGGCCGGTCATCCTCGCTTGGTTGCGCTCAGATCATGCCGCGTGCGGCGGCGCACATGCGGTGAACGGCCGTGGGAACAAGCCCGAGATTGTGTCCGCTCGTCCGGCGGGGCCAGTCCGGCCGTGCCATCGCGTGCTTCTGGATCAACCCGCCGATCAGAGGCCTGGATCCCGCTTTGAGGACGCGGCGAGCCGGCGCCGCCAGGCTCCGGCGGTCTTCCACCAGAAGTCGTCTCAAGGGCCGCGACGATGGCGTTGATCAGCCGGAGCGCGGGTCCGGTTCTCACCCGTCGAAGATCTTGTCGTCTCCGATCAGAAGGTCACGCCCATTCTTCGGCATCGGGAAGCCGTAGCCCCTCCCAGGCCTGTCGAACACCAGGGTGCCCGCCTTGTGATAGCCGCTGGCATACAATGCGATGCCGATTTTCTGGAGCGTGAGGTGGAGCGCTTGAAAGGCGTCGACGCCAGCGCCGAAGCTCTCTTCCGGAGCGTTCGGCCATCCAATCGTATAGCGGCAGATCCACATCCCGTCCGCGTTTTCAGGTTCGTGCATCGTAATCTTGCACGCCTTTGGCCCGGATCCGTCCTGTATCGCGAGATATCGCTCCGCGATCACCATGGCTCGACCTCGAAAAGGCGCGCTATCGCGTTTGGCTGCCCACAATGTTGACTATGTGCAGTTCGGACTCAAGTGCAACAATGAAGATGCTATTCTGCGAATTATTGCATGTTACTATACAAATATCAGCAGCGAAGGCGCAGAAATTATCGAATATTTGACCGGAATTACTGCGCGTTTGCGGGATTTCCCAACTACACCGTCACCTGCGTCCCCACCTCCACGACCCGGCCCGTGGGGATCTGGAAGAAGTCCGTGGCGTCGTTGGCGTTCTTGGCGAGAGTGATGAAGATCCGGTCCTGCCAGAGCGGCATGCCGGAATGCGCCGCCGGCCGGATCGACCGGCGGGACAGGAAGAACGACGTCGCCATGATGTCGAACTTGAAGCCCTGGCGGCGCAGCAGCACCAGCGTCTTCGGGATGTTCGGCGTCTCCATGTAGCCGAACTTCATCACGACCTTGTAGAAGTGCGGTCCCACCGGCTCGATCCGCACCTTGTCGGCCTCGTTGGAGCGGGGCGTGTCCACCGTCTCGACGGTGAGGATCACGTTCTTCTCGTGCAGCACCTTGTTGTGCTTGAGGTTGTGCAGGAGCGCCGCCGGGGCGATCTCGGGATCGCTCGTGAGGAACACCGCGGTGCCGCGGACGTGGTGGGGCGGGCTCTTCTCCAGCATGCCCACCAGCTCCACCAGCGGCACGTCGGTCTTGCGGGTCTTGTTGAACAGGATCGTCACCCCGCGCACCCAGGTCCACATCAGGATGATCAGGCCGCCCGCCAGCAGGAGCGGCACGTAGCCTCCCTCCACCACCTTGATCAGGTTCGAGAGCAGGAACAGGAACTCCAGGACGATGAACGGCAGCATCACGGCGGCCGCCGCCACCGGCGACCACTTCCACATGCGCCACATCACCAGGAAGGTCAGGGAGGCAGTGAGCAGCATCGTGCCGGTCACCGCGATGCCGTAGGCCGAGGCCAGGGACGAGGAGGTCTTGAACAGGATCGCCAGCAGGACGACGCCGAACATCAGCAGGCCGTTGATCTGCGGGAGGTAGATCTGGCCGGCATGCGACTCGGAGGTGTGGCGGATCTCCAGCCGCGGCAGCAGGCCGAGCTGGATCGCCTGCCGGGACAGGGAGAAGGCGCCGGTGATCACCGCCTGGCTCGCCACCACGGTGGCGATCGTGGCGAGCACCACCATCGGCAGCAGGCCCCAGGCCGGCACGAGCTGGAAGAACGGGTCGGCCGTGTCGGGCTTCTCCAGCACCAAGGCCGCCTGCCCGAGATAGTTGAGGGCCAGCGCCGGGAAGACGAGGCCGATCCAGGCCACCTGGATCGGCTTGCGGCCGAAATGGCCGAGATCGGCGAACAGCGCCTCGGCCCCGGTCACGGCCAGGAACACGGCGCCCAGCGCCACCAGCGCTCCGGTGCCGTGGCCCAGCAGGTAGACCACGGCGTGCCAGGGATTGACCGCCCGGAACACCTCCGGGTGCAGGGCGATGTGCGGCAGCGCCGCGAGCGCCATCGCGACGAACCACACGATGGTGGCGGGTCCGAAGAAGGCCGCGACCTTGGCGGTGCCGCGGTTCTGCACGAGGAACAGGGCGACGATGATCACCACGGTGATCGGCAGGACGTAGTCGTCGAGGGCGGGGGTGACAAGCTTCAGGCCCTCCACCGCCGAGAGCACCGAGATCGCCGGGGTGATCACCGCGTCGCCGTAGAACAGCGAGGCGCCCATCAATCCCAGCATGAACACGATGCGCGAGCCGCCGAGCGCCTTCCGGGCCAGCGCCATCAGCGAGAGGATGCCGCCCTCGCCGTTGTTGTCCATGCGCAGCAGGATCGCGACGTATTTCACCGTCACGATCATGAAGAGAGCCCAGAGGATCAGCGAGACGGTGCCGATCACCTCCTCGGGCAGGAGGATGCCGTCGGTCCGGGCCGGGACCAGCGCCTCGCGGAACGCGTAGAGCGGGCTCGTGCCGATATCGCCGTAGACGACGCCGACGGAACCGACGAGGAGCGTCCAGAAGCCGGCATGGCCGTGGCGCGTCTCCGCCTTCTCGGGGGCATCGAGGGTGCCGGAGGTCGCCGGTCCGTGCACGGCGTCCTGGCCGTCGGTGCCGTCGGCTCTCGCGGCGGTGCCGCGCGCGGCGTCGGGCGCGGGCTGGGCTGCTACGCCGGGTGCGAAGGTGTGGCTCATGCGGATGTCGGAAGCTCGGACGTGGCCGGCGCTTCGCGGTTCGGCTCAGGGGCCAGTCGGGGCCGGGCAGAAAACGCGAAGACTCCGCCGAACCGTGCGGGCCGGCCACCGGGCCGACCGCTCGCGGGATCGTGCGGCCTTGCTATCACGGCCGTGTGCGGCCGGAAACCGGGTGCCTCTGCGAAGATTGCGGCCCTGGGTTTCCGCCCCGCCGCCGCGCTCGCCCGCGGTGCGAAGGGGAAACGACGCGGTCGCCGATCGGCCTCGGGGCTCAGCCGGCCCCGAAGGTCGGACTCACTCCGCGGCGGTGCGGCTGCCGCCGCCCTGCTGGCCGAAACGGCGCTGGATGTAGTCGATCACGATCGTCTCGAAATCCTTGGCGAGCGTCGGGCCGCGCAGGGTCATGGCCTTCTTGCCGTCGATGAAGACCGGCGCGGTCGGGGTCTCGCCGGTCCCGGGCAGGGAGATGCCGATATCGGCATGCTTCGATCTGCCCGGGCCGTTCACGATGCAGCCCATCACGGCGACGTTTAGCCCCTCGACGCCCGGATACGACTTCTTCCACTCCGGCATGGAGGTGACGATCCAGTTCTGGATGTCGCGGGCCAGCTCCTGGAAGGTCGTGGAGGTCGTGCGGCCGCAGCCCGGGCAGGCCGCCACCATCGGCACGAAGGTGCGGAAGCCCATCGTCTGCAGGAGTTCCTGGCTCGCCTTGACCTCGACGCTGCGGTCGCCGCCGGGCTCGGGGGTCAGCGAGTAGCGGATCGTGTCGCCGATACCCTCCTGGAGGAGCACGCCGATGGCCGCGGAGGCCGCGACCAGGCCCTTGGAGCCCATGCCGGCTTCGGTGAGGCCGAGATGGATCGCGTAATCCGAGCGGCGCGCCACCTCGCGATAGACGGCGATCAGGTCCTGCACGGCCGAGACCTTGGCCGAGAGGATGATCTTGTTCTGCGGCAGGCCGAGTTCCACGGCGCGGTCGGCGGAGCTGATCGCGGAGCGGACCATCGCCTCGCGCATCACCGCCCGGGCATCGATCGGGCGCGGCGCCTTGGCGTTCTCGTCCATCAGGTGGGTGAGCAGCTCGCCGTCGAGCGAGCCCCAGTTGGCGCCGATCCGCACGGTCTTGTTGTGCTTGATCGCCTGCTCGATGATTGCCGAGAACTGGGTGTCCTTCTTGTCCTTGAAGCCGACGTTGCCGGGATTGATCCGGTACTTGGCCAGCGCCTCGGCGCAGGCCGGATGGTCGGCGAGCAGCTTGTGGCCGATGTAGTGGAAGTCGCCCACCAGCGGCACGTGGACGCCGATCCGGTCGAGGCGCTCGCGGATCTTCGGCACGGCGGCGGCCGCCTCGTCCCGGTCGACGGTGATGCGGACGAGTTCCGAGCCCACCCGGGCGAGCTGGGCGACCTGCGCCACGGTGGCGTCGATGTCGGCCGTGTCGGTGTTGGTCATCGACTGGACGACGATCGGCGCGCCGCCGCCGACCATGACCGCGCCCTCGCCCTCGCCGACCGTGACGCCGACCGTGCGGTGGCGCGGGCGGGGCCGGCGATCTCCGGGTCGCCTGCGGCCAGCGGGTTCTCGCCGGCGGGGATTTCGGCGGTGGCTTCGGAACGGGTGGCTTCCATGATTTCCATCGTGGACCTTCGCGTGCGCGCCTCGCGGGGTGCCGGAGCCGTCACGGCTGCCGGGCCGGTCCCGGGGACACGCCTCGCCGGAACTTCGGGGCTGCCGCGGGTTAGCTGCGGATCACCCGGCGCCGCGTCAAGCCGGCGCCGCGCAGGACAGCATCGCGGCTGTCATGTCGTATCCGGCCGCGGATGTCGAGTTTGCTGCACGTTCGACGGGCGTCTGCCGCGGCGGCGACCGGGTTTTCATCCGTCGCTGTGGCCGAATCGCTCGGGGCGAGGCGAGGCAGAGGGCGGGCTGCAACCCTGGTTCCCAGTTGTTGTTGCACCGCAGCATCCCATCTATCGCCGTGATCAGGAGGCCGACATGAGCGAGCAATCCGGCGGCACCGAGCCGCGCAATCCCGCCACTGCCGTGCCCGAGTCGCCCGTCTCGGACGGGATCGACGCGCAGGCCGCGCAGACGCAGGCGACCCTGCTCGCCGGCCCCAAGGCCGAGAAGCCCGTTGCCCTGGCGCTCCAGGGAGGCGGCGCGCACGGGGCCTTCACCTGGGGCGTGCTCGACGCCCTGATCGAGGACGGACGCCTCGGGTTCGAAGCGGTCACGGGGGCGAGCGCCGGAGCCATGAACGCCGTGGTCCTGGTGGATGGCTGGCTGAAGGGCGGTCCGGACGGCGCCCGCGAGGGCCTGGAGCGGTTCTGGCGGGAGGTCAGCCTCGACGGCGACCTCGGGCCGACCCAGCGCCACTTCGTCAGCGGCCTGTTCAGCCTGTGGAAGGGCAATCCGGTGGCCGAGTTCTGGTCGAAGATGCTGGCGCCCAGCCCTTACGTGTCGAATCCGCTCAACATCAATCCGCTGCGCAAGGCCCTCGCCGAGCAGGTGGACTTCGCGCGCCTGCGCGAGGCGGATACGGCGGGCCTGTTCGTCTCGGCCACCAATGTCTGGACCGGCAAGCTCGCGGTGTTCGAGCGCGAGCGCCTCACCGTCGACCACCTGATGGCGTCCGCCTGCCTGCCGACCGTCTTCCAGGCCGTGGAGATCGACGGCGTGCCGTACTGGGACGGCGGGTATCTCGGCAACCCGCCGCTCTATCCCCTGCACCGCGGCGCTCAGACCCGCGACATCCTCCTCGTGCAGATCAACCCGGTCGAGCGGCGCGAGACCCCGCGCACGGAGAGCGAGATCTGCGACCGGCTCAACGAGATCACCTTCAACGCCAACCTGATGCGGGAATTGCGGGCGATCGACTTCCTGGACGGTCTCATCGAGGAGGGCACCCTCGGCCAGGGCGAGTACCGGAGGGTTCTGGTGCACCGGATCGACGGCACCGATGCCCTCGAGGACTACAACGCAGCGTCCAAGCTCGACGCCCGCTGGACCGTGTTCAAGCGCTTGCGCGACAAGGGCCGCGCCGCCGCGCAGGCCTGGCTCGCCGAGAATTACGAGCGGGTCGGCCGGGATTGCACGATCGACTTGCAGCAGACGTATCAATGATGATCGGTGTTTGCGGTGACTAATTTAATGTTAACTTGAAATAATCCGATATCGATCACGCCATAATCAATGATCATGTGCCTCTCATGATCCAAAAATTCAACTGTAATTTGATTTTCACGCAGAAAATCATGTGATCCGAAACATAGCATTTACATGGCGCGCCTACGACCTAGATCCGAGATTGCGAAAGCTTGAGTGGCATTCGCGATTTGGGGCGGGTGCGTAGAACATGACATTTCATTCGTCGGATTGCAGGATAAGCGTCAAGATTGCATTCGTCATGACCTTGATGCTGGCCGTCATGGTCGCAGTTGCCGCAATTTCCCTGCGGAATATCGGCCGGATACAGGACGCCGATGCTTGGACCGAGCACACGCAGGCCGTGCTCACGGAGGTCGGTCGGATGACCACCGGGATGATCGACCGGGAGACGGGCCTGCGCGGCTACCTGATTTCCGGCGACCCCAGCTTCCTGGAGCCCGATCGGGCTGGCCGCGACATGTTCCGGGCGGCCTGGCAGACGGCGGGGCGCCTGACCGTGGATAACCCGGCTCAGGTGGCCAGGCTCGACGCGCTGCGCGCCCAGGCCGGGCGGTGGGATACGGAGTTCGCCGAGCGCACGATTGCTCTGATGCGCGACCCCGCGACCCGTGACGCGGCGCGCCGGATGGCCAGTTCGGGCGACGGCAAGGCGATCATGGACGGCATTCGGGCCAAGGCGGCCGAGATCGCTGAATCCGAGCGGGCATTGATGCGGCAGCGGGCCGTGGACAAGGAGCGGGCGATCACCGCGATGCGCCTGGCGTCCCTCGTCGGTCTCGGGCTCATGGTGGGGGTCGCCCTGATCGGGCTCACGCTTCTGCAACTCGGGATCGCCAAGCCCATCCGCGCCATCACGGTCGCCATGGGGCGACTCGCCGCCGACGACCTGTCCGCCGAAGTGCCCGGTGCCGGGCGCCGCGACGAGATCGGCGCGATGGCCGCATCCGTGGGCGTCTTCCGAGACGGCCTGGCCCGCGCCAAGGCCCTCGAGGTGGCGGCGGCCCAGGCCCGGGCGGCCTCGGAAACCCAGCGCCAGGACGCCATGCGCGCCCTGGCCGACGGGTTCGAAGCAGCGGTCGGCGGCGTCGTGCGCGCCGTCTCGATGGCCGCGACCGAGTTGCAATCCACCGCCGAGAGCATGAGCGCGGCTGCCACGGTGACCGCGCAGCAATCGACCACGGTGGCGTCGGCGGCCGAGCAGGCGGCCTCGAACATCAACACGGTGGCGGCGGCAGCCGAGGAACTCGGCACCACGGTCACGGAGATCGGGCGGCAGGTGCAGAGTTCGGCGGGCTTCGCCAGCGCGGCCGTGACCGAAGCGGGGAAATCCGCCGGTCTGATGGAGACTCTGCGCGCGGGCGCCGCCCGGATCGGCGACGTGGTCGGCCTCATCTCGGGGATCGCCGCGCAGACCAACCTGCTGGCGCTCAATGCCACCATTGAGGCGGCTCGCGCCGGGGAGGCGGGAAGGGGCTTCGCCGTGGTGGCGAGCGAGGTCAAGGAACTGGCGGGTCAGACCGCCAAGGCCACCGAGGAGGTCGCGCGGCAGATCGGCGACCTCCAGTCCTGGACCGGAGACGCGTCCGAGGCGATCACGGTTGTGGTCGGCCGCATCAGCGAGATCAGCGTGCTGGCCGGCGGCATCGCCTCCGCGGTGGAGCAGCAGGGCGCGGCCACCCAGGAGATCGTCCGGAACGTCGGGCACGCGGCGGTCGGAGCCGGCGCGGTAACGCGCAACATCGCCGGCGTCGCCCGTGCCGCGGAGGGTGCCGGCGCCGCCGCCGCGCAGGTCCTGGGCTCGGCCTCCGGTCTCTCGACCCAGGCCCGGCAACTCGACACGGAGGTTCGCCGCCTCCTGGCCTCGGTCCGGGGGGTATAAGGAAAGCGGATCCCGCCCGGATCGTGGGCGGCCCTGCGGCGAAAAGACCGGTCTGGTGGGAGAAACACCGGGCGGCTTGGCGCGTTCGCGCACCTGAATTCGGAACGAGGCTGCCGCCATGACCGTTTTGCGTCGCGAGTTCCTGGTCCTCATCGGCGCCGGCCTTGCCGGCAGCGCCCGCGCCGCCGAGGTATCGCGGGCGACAGATTTCGCCTTCGAGACGCCGGAGGGCGGGCCGATGCCGCTCTCCGCCTATGCGGGCAAACCCGTCCTCGTGGTCAACACCGCCACGGCCTGCGGCTTTGCCGGCCAGCTCGCCGGGTTGCAGACGCTGTGGACCCGCTTCGGCGACCGCGGCCTCACGGTGATCGGCGTGCCCTCCCCCGATTTCGGCAACCAGGAGCCCCTGGACGGGCCGGCCATCGCGGAGGCCGCCCGGAAGAATCACGGGGTCACCTTCCCGCTGACCGCCAAGACCCGGGTGAAGATGCCGGGCGCCCACCCGTTTTACCGCTGGGCGGCGGCCGAGCGTCCGGCCGAGACGCCGCGCTGGAACTTCCACAAGTACCTGATCGCCCGCGACGGCAGTCTCGCGGCCGCCTTCGCCACGCAGGTGGAACCCACCGATCCGCGGGTGATCTCCGGGATCGCCGCCGCCCTCGACCAAGCCTGAATGCGACGCCGGACCGCCATGCGGGATTAAACGGCCGGCCGCCCCCGTTCACACCCCATGGCATCGGACAAGATCAAGCGCCCGGACCTCATCGACCTGCTGGTGCCCCTTCGGCGCTACGCCCGGTCTCTCACTCGCGATGCGCTGCGGGCGGACGATCTCGTGCACGACACCCTGGTGCGGGCTCTGGAGATGCAGGGCACGCTCCGGCCCAACACCAATCTGCGCACCTGGATGATGACGGTGCTGCACAACGCCTTCATCGACGAACAGCGCCGACGGCAGGTCGAGGCGCGACATGCCGATACGCTGGTGCGGATGTCCGAGGACATGGCGCCGCCGGCCCAGGAGGGTCAGGTGCGCCTCGCCCAGATCCGGCAGGCCTTCCTCACTCTGCCCGAGGAGCAGCGCGCCGCGCTTCACCTCGTCACCCTGGACGGCATGGCCTATGCCGATGCGGCGGCCGTGCTCGGCATCCCGATCGGCACGCTGATGTCCCGCCTCGGCCGCGGCCGGGCGGCCCTGCGGGCCTTCGAGGAGGGGACCCGGTCCGAGCGGGCCTCCGGCGAGACGGAGCCCGCCAGGACGTCCGAGAGGCCATCCGATCCGCGGCGCGGGCCGCCGTCCACGCTCAGACTCGTCGTGTCCGACGAGCCGCGGAGCCGTCCCGCTTGGTCCTTCCGGCGCGCCGCCGGGGAGAACTGAGGACGGCACCGACGACCGGCCGGCACCCCGGTGCCGGCGCTGACTGACGATTGCGACCGGCGGACCGCCTCCGGGGCACGCTGGATCTCGAGGACTTCACGATGATCGATCCGATCACAGACGACGATCTCATCGCCTTCGTCGACGGGCAGATCGACCCGATGCGCCGCCTCGACGTCGAGGCGCATCTGGCAGCCCATCCCGAGGCCGCGGCCCGGGTGATGGCCGAGATGCACGATCGCGATGCCCTACGGGCCTGCTTCGAGCGCGTCCCCGGTCCCGGGCCGGACCGGAACGTCGTCCTCGCACGGCGCTTCGACCGGAACCTGCGCTGGCGGCGGGTCGCCTCCCGCCTGAAGCGGGCCGCGGCCATCGCGGTTCTGGTGGGCGCGGGCTGGCTCGCCCATGACGAGATCGGCCGGTTCGGCGTTCCAGACACCCAGGCGGCGACGCCCGATCCGGTTCTGATCGCGGATGCGCGGCAGGCCCGGGCCGTCGCGCAGCTGCGCAAGAGCATCGGCGGCCAGGGCGACGATCCCGTCTACGACCGCGGGCGCCTTCGTGCCGCCACCGGCATCGATCTTCCGGCGCTCCCCGAGGGCTGGCGCGTCCGCGACATCCAGGTCTTCCCCGCCCGGCACGGCACCGGGATCGAGCTCGCCCTCGAGGCCGGGCGCTTCGGCGAGGCGTCGCTGTTCGCCACCCGCGGCATCCGCGGTGGTCCGGCGACCCTCACCGGCTCGGACGACGGCGACGTCGTGTCGTGGAACGCCGGCGACACGGCCTACGCCTTGAGCGGCCCGCGGGACGACGGGGATCTCCGGCAGGCGGCGAGCCTCCTCGGCGCCGGGACCACCGTCCGCTGACAGCGGGCTGACCCGGCCCTCGACAGGGTGCCCCGGCGGGTGCCAAAGATCGGCCATGCAGGCCGCGGACTCAGCACCGGAGGATGACGGGCTCGCCGCCCTGTTCGCTGCGGCCCGGGCCGTGCGGGCGCAGGCGCACGCGCCCTATTCCCGTTTCCCGGTCGGCGCGGCGCTGCGCGACGAGCGCGGCGCGATCCATGCCGGCTGCAACGTCGAGAACGCGGCCTATCCCGTGGGCACCTGCGCGGAGGCCGGGGCGATCGCCGCCATGGTAGCCTCCGGCGGGCGGCGGATCGCCGCGATCCTGGTCTGCGGCGACGGTGCCGGCCTCGTGACGCCCTGCGGCGCCTGCCGCCAGCGCATCCGCGAGTTCGCCGGGCCGGATACGCCGATCCACGCCGCGGGGCCGGCCGGCGTCGCCCGCACCTTCACGCTGGCGGAGCTGCTGCCGGAATCCTTCGGGCCGGAGACGCTGGGTGAGTGAGGTCGCCGCCCTCGCGACGCTGCGCGCCGCCGGCTTCGCGGAAGGCTACGCCTGCGCGGTGGTGACCGGGACCGGCCTGGGCGCCGTCGCGGCGGCCCTCACCGAGTCGACCGCCCTCGACTACGCGGCGATCCCGGGCTTCCCCGGGCCGGGTGTCAGCGGCCATGGCGGCCGCCTGCACCGCGGGCGCCTCGCGGGTCGGAGGGTCCTGGTCTTCGAGGGGCGGGCGCATGCCTACGAGCGCGGCGATCCGGCGGCGATGCGGGTGCCGCTCGCCTGCGCCCGGCACCTCGGCGCCCGGCGCCTGCTGCTCACCAACGCCTCCGGCTCGCTACGGCCGGAGACCGGACCCGGCAGCCTCGTGCTGCTCGCCGACCACATCAACCTATCCGGCCTGAACCCGCTGATCGGCGAGACCAGCGACGCCCGCTTCGTGCCGATGACCGAGGCCTACGATCCGGAGCTGCGGGCAGGGCTCCGGGCGGCGGCCGGAGCCTGCGGCCTGCCCCTGGGCGATGGAATCTACGCGTGGTTCTCCGGCCCGAGCTTCGAGACGCCCGCGGAGGTCCGGATGGCCGGCCTCCTGGGGGCCGACCTCGTGGGCATGTCCACCGTGCCGGAGGTCATCCTGGCGCGCTTCCTCGGCCTGCCGGTGGCGGCGGTCTCGGTGGTGACGAACCTGGCTGCCGGGATCGCGGGCGGCGCGCCGCACCACGCGGAGACGAAGGCGGTGGCGGCCCGGGCCGCGGCGGATCTCGGCCGCCTGGTCGGGGCGTTCGTGGCCGGCCTGCCCGAGGAGAGAGCGACGATGACTGACCCCGAAGCCGGCGCGGTCGCCCGCCGGGCACTGCCGCTCCTCGACCTCACCGACCTCGGCGAGACCTGCACCGAGACCCGGATCGATGCCCTCTGCCGGGACGCGAAGCGCGGCACCGTCGCGGCGATCTGCGTCTGGCCGCGCTTCGTCGAGCAGGGCGCCCGGGCTCTTCGCGGCACCGGCATCCGGGTCGCCACGGTGATCAACTTCCCCGCCGGCGGCGAGGATTGTGCCCGCGCCACGGACGACACCGCCGAGGCCCTGCGCGACGGCGCGGACGAGATCGACCTCGTCCTGCCCTACCGCGCCCTGCTGCGGGGCGATGCGGCCGTGGCCCGGGACATGGTCGAGGCCGTGCGCGACACCTGCGGGTCCGCGACCCTCAAGGTGATCTTGGAGACGGGCGAACTCGCCGATCCCGGGCGGATCCGGGAGGCCGGCCGGCTCGCCCTGGAGGCGGGGACCGACTTCCTCAAGACCTCCACGGGCAAGAGCCCGGTCTCGGCGACCCCGGAGGCCGCCGAGGCGATGCTGGCCGAGATCCGCGCGAGCGGCCGCCCCGCCGGCCTCAAGGTCTCCGGCGGCCTGCGCAGCGTCGGCGATGCCGCCACCTATCTGGCCTTGGCCGACCGGATCATGGGGCCGGACTGGATCAGCCCCAAGACCTTCCGGCTCGGGGCGAGCAGCCTGTTCGAGACCCTGATGCAGGCGCGGGACCTCTGAGCGTGCGGCTGCCCCAGGAGACGATCCGCGCCAAGCGCGACGGCCTGCCCCTCGACCCGGAGGAGATCCGGGCGTTCGTGGGCGGCCTCACCGACGGTACGGTGGGCGAGGGGCAGGCGGCGGCCTTCGCCATGGCGGTGTTCTTCCGCGGGCTGTCGCTGCCGGAGCGGGTGGCGCTGACCCGGGCGATGGCCGAGTCGGGCCGCGTCCTCGCCTGGGACCTGCCGGGGCCGGTCCTGGACAAACACTCCACCGGCGGCATCGGCGACACGGTGAGCCTGCCGCTCGCCGCGATGGTGGCGGCCTGCGGCGGCTACGTGCCGATGATCTCCGGCCGGGGCCTCGGCCATACCGGCGGGACGCTGGACAAGCTCGGCAGCATCCCGGGCTACGACGCGACGCCGGGGCTCGACGCGTTTCGCCGGGTCGTGGGGCAGGTCGGCTGCGCGATCATCGGCCAGACCGCCGATCTCGCCCCAGCGGACCGGCGCCTATACGCGATCCGCGACGTGACCGGCACGGTGGAATCCCGCGACCTGATCACCGCCTCGATCCTGTCGAAGAAGCTCGCCGCGGGGCTCGACGGGCTGGTGATGGACGTCAAGCAGGGCTCCGGCGCGTTCATG
This sequence comes from Methylobacterium phyllosphaerae, assembly GCA_050632685.1. Classification (GTDB taxonomy): domain Bacteria; phylum Pseudomonadota; class Alphaproteobacteria; order Rhizobiales; family Beijerinckiaceae; genus Methylobacterium; species Methylobacterium phyllosphaerae_A. The sequence continues at coordinate 223,862 of JBOEFT010000001.1, read as the reverse complement.
GCGAGCCTGCCCGAGGCGCGGGCACTCGCCGAGAGCATCGTCACGGTTGCGGAAGGGGCGGGGCTGCACACCGCCGCGCTGATCACCGACATGGACGCGCCCTCGCCAGCGCCGCCGGCAACGCCGTCGAGGTCGCCTACGCGATCGACTACCTGACCGGCGCGCGCCGCGAGCCGCGCTTCCACGCGGTGACACTGGCGCTCGGGGCCGAGATGCTGGTGGCCGGCGGCTTGGCTGCGGACCGCGACGCCGCCGCGGAGCGGCTGGAGCAAGCCCTCGCCTTGGGTCAGGCGGCCGAGCGCTTCGCCCGCATGGTCGCGGCGCTCGGGGGACCGGGCGACCTGCTGGAGCAGCCGGCAAAATATCTGCCTGAAGCCCCGGTTCGGAGGCCGGTGCATCGGGATGGGACCGTTGCGGGCGTGGCCACGCGTGCGGTCGGCTTGGCGGTGATCGCACTCGGCGGCGGCAGGACCCGGCCGGAGGATGGCATCGATCCGAGAGTCGGTTTCACGGACCTTGCGCGGCCCGGCGAGTCAGACGGCCTCCTCGGGGTCGTTCACGCGGCCGATGAAGCCTCCGCGGACCGTGCGGAGGCGGCGCTGCGTGCGGCCTACCGGATCGGTGGGCCCCCCGAGGACCGGCCAGCGGTCCTCGAGCGGATCGGAGCCGGTTAGGTCCCGCTCCGATCCGTGGGACGTGTCGTCACCAGCGGCCGTGGCCGTGCCGGTGCCCCCAGCCGCCGTGGCGATGACCGCCGAAGCCGTGATGGCGCCAGCCGCCATGGTGTCCCCGGCCCCAGCCGTAATGGTGGCCGTGACCCCAACCATAATGGCGGCGCGGGCCGAACCCGTGGTGCCCCCAGCCGCCGTGACGGTGGCCGTAGCCGTACTGGACGGTCACGATATCGCCCGAGGCCTGCTGGAGCCCGGCATCCCGACCCATGGGGGCGGCCATGGCCGGGGCCGCCAGAGCGAGACTCCCGCAGGCCAGGGCAGCCGCGAGATGCACGCGTGCGGTCTTGGTGAACATCGGCGTCCTCCTGTTCCATGCCGGGCGCTGGTGCATCCGGCCATGTCTCAGGTGTGGCCCTCTGGAGTTGACGCGAACGTGACTCGTTCGCTCAGGCCGTGTTCAGCTCAGGGTCGGCGATAGACCCAGACCCGGGCCGGCGGCAGGTTCCAGCCAGACCCGGTTGGAGCGGTCGGCGGTGTAGCTGCCCGCCTCGCACCGCGCCGGGATCGGCGGCACCACCGCGTAGGTGAACTGCACGAACGGCGCGCCCGGCTGCATGAGGTCATCGAGCCGTGTTGAGCAGGTCGAGACGCTGCTCCAGGGGCTTGGTGAACAGCGGCAGGCTGGAGATCGTTGCGGCGGCGGGCTGCGTCAGCGCGTCCTTGAGGCTCGCGCGCATGTTGTAGGCGTCCCCCTGGATCACCCGCACGCCCGGGAAGCGGTGGGTCAGGAGGCGGCAGAAATCGGGGTTGAACTCGACGAGGATCAAGCGCTCCGGTGCGACGCCACGCCGGATCAGCGCCTCGGTCACCGGACCGGTGCCCGGGCCGAGTTCGACGACCGGACCGTCCCGGCGCGGGTCGACGTAGGCGGCCATCGTCCGGGCGAGCATCTTGCCCGACGGCGTCACCGCGCCGGTGACGAGGGGGCGCTCGAGCCAGGAGCGGAGGAAACGGGCTTCGTCCTCCAGAGGGTCGCGCCGCGGCCCGAGAATCGCGCTCCTGCCGACAGGAGCCTTCGCGTTGGGACGGCGGAGCGGCGGCAAGTCCTGGATTCCTTGATGCCGAATGAGAATGAAAGGCTAGGGGACGAGGCTGTCTTACAGTCAAGGCGGCGCGGCGCCTAGAGGACGCAAGACACGCCGGCCGCAGGCATAACGGGCTGCCGGGGTTTCGGATCCGCCTTCACGGCCGGACCGCGCTCCCGAAGAAGTCGCGCACCTTCGAGAAGAAGCCCGCGGATTCGGGATGATTCTCCGGGGAGGCCGACTGATCGAACTCCTGGAGCAGCTCGCGCTGGCGCTTGGTCAGGTTCTGGGGGTCTCGACGAAGACCTGGATGTAGAGGTCGCCGACCTCCCGCGAGCGGAGCACCGGCATGCCCTTGCCCTTGATCCGGAACTGCTTGGCGGTCTGGGTCCCGGCGGGAATGCGCACCTGCGTCTGCGAGCCATCGATCACCGGCACGGTGATCTCGCCCGCAAGCGCGGCCGTCACCATCGAGATCGGCACCCGGCAGAACAGGTCGGCCCCGTCGCGCTGGAAGAATTCGTGCTGCTTGATCGACAGGAAGACGTAGAGATCGCCGGCAGGACCGCCGCGCAGCCCGCTCTCGCCCTCGCCGGCGAGACGGATCCGCAGCCCGTCATCGACGCCCGCCGGCACGTTGATCGAGAGGGTGCGCTCGCGGTTGACCCGGCCCGCGCCCTGGCAGGCGGTGCAGGGATCGTCGACGATCTCGCCGCGCCCATGGCAGTTCGGGCAGGTCCGCTCGATGGCGAAGAAACCCTGCGCCGCCCGGACCCGGCCGTAGCCCGCGCAGGTCGGGCAGGTCCGGGGCTTCGAGCCCGGCTTGGCACCGGAGCCGTTGCAGGCCTCGCAGGACACCGAGGTGGGGATCTTGATGGTCTCGGCCTTGCCGGTGAAGGCCTCCTCCAGGGAGATCTCGAGATTGTAGCGGAGGTCGGCCCCCCGCTCGCGGCCTGGCGCACCGCCGCGCCCGCGCGCAGCGCCGCCGCCGCCACGGCCGTCACCGAAGAAGTTGTCGAAGATGTCCGACATGAAGTCGCCGAACTCGTTGCCGAATCCGGGTCCGCCAGCCCCACCCTGGCTGAAGGCGGCATGGCCGAACCGGTCGTAGGCTGCGCGCTTCTGTCCGTCGGAGAGGCACTGATAGGCCTCGTTGATTTCCTTGAACTTGATCTCGGCGTCCTTGTCGCCGGGATTGCGGTCGGGATGATAGGTCATCGCGAGTTTGCGGAAGGCGACCTTCATCTCGCTTTCCGTCGCGACCTTGGTGACCCCCAGGATCTCGTAATAGTCCCGCTTCGACATCCCACCCCGTCTCCGGACAATCCAACCGCGCCCTCATCGCGGCGCGCGGTGCGGCCGCCTCACAGGAGGCGTCCGGACGGCGCCGTGATCCCCGGACCCCATCACCGGAGCCCGCCGGAGCGGGCCGTCGGGGACGCGGTCGTGCGCAGGGCGTGCGGGCCTCTGTGCCGTTCGCAATCCGTGCGTTCTCGCCGCGCGCTCTAGCACGAGCCGGCGGCCCGAGGGTCCGACCCGGGCGATATCCCGCATCCTGCGGCACCCGCGCAACAGCGCGTGTCAGCAAAGGCGGGGCCGGATCGCTCCGGCCCCGCACGGTCTGACGCGAGCCGCGCCTCAGGCGCGCTTCTTCTGGTCCTTCTCGTCGACCTCCTGGAAGTCCGCGTCGATGACGTCGTCCTTCTTCTCGGAGGCCGCCGCCTCGGCACCGGCATCGGGACCCGCCGCCTGGTTGGCGGCGTACATGGCCTCGCCGAGCTTCATCGAGGCCTGCATCAGGTCCGTGGTGCGGGCCTTGATGGTCTCGACGTCCTCGCCCTCGAGCGCGGTCTTGAGCGCGGCCATCGCGGTCTCGATCGCGCCCTTGTCGGCCGCCGGGACCTTGTCGCCGTACTCGGCCACCGACTTCTCGGTGGCGTGGATCAGGCTCTCGCCCTGGTTCTTCACCTCGACGAGCTCGCGGCGCTTCTTGTCGGCCTCGGCATTCGCCTCGGCGTCCTTCACCATCCGGTCGATGTCGGCGTCCGAGAGGCCGCCCGAGGCCTGGATGCGGATCTGGTGCTCCTTGTTGGTCGCCTTGTCCTTGGCCGTCACGTTGACGATGCCGTTGGCGTCGATGTCGAAGGTCACCTCGATCTGCGGCATGCCGCGGGGCGCCGGCGGGATGCCGACGAGGTCGAACTGGCCGAGCAGCTTGTTGTCGGCCGCCATCTCGCGCTCGCCCTGGAAGACCCGGATCGTGACGGCGTTCTGGTTGTCCTCGGCCGTCGAGAAGGTCTGGGACTTCTTGGTCGGGATCGTGGTGTTGCGGTCGATGAGCCGGGTGAACACGCCGCCCAGCGTCTCGATGCCCAGCGACAGCGGGGTCACGTCGAGGAGCAGGACGTCCTTGACGTCGCCCTGGAGCACGCCCGCCTGCACGGCGGCGCCGATGGCCACGACCTCATCCGGGTTGACGCCCTTGTGGGGCTCCTTGCCGAAGAAGGCCTTCACGACCTCTTGGATCTTCGGCATGCGGATCATGCCGCCGACCAGCACCACCTCGTCGATCTCGGAGGCCGAGACGCCGGCATCCTTGAGCGCCTTGCGGCAGGGCTCGATCGTCCGCTGCACCAGATCGTCGACGAGCGACTCGTACTTCGCCCGGCTGAGCTTCAGCGCGAGGTGCTTCGGGCCGGTGTTGTCGGCGGTGATGTAGGGCAGGTTGATCTCGGTCTGGGTGGCCGAGGACAGCTCGATCTTGGCCTTCTCGGCGGCCTCCTTGAGGCGCTGGAGGGCGAGCTTGTCCTTGGTCAGGTCGATGCCCTGCTCCTTCTTGAACTCGGCCGTCAGGTACTCGACGATGCGGTTGTCGAAGTCCTCGCCGCCCAGGAAGGTGTCGCCGTTCGTCGACTTCACCTCGAACACGCCGTCGCCGATCTCGAGGATCGACACGTCGAAGGTGCCGCCGCCGAGGTCGTAGACCGCGATCGTGCCGGCCTTCTTCTTGTCGAGGCCGTAGGCGAGCGCGGCCGCGGTCGGCTCGTTGATGATGCGCAGCACCTCGAGGCCCGCGATCTTGCCGGCGTCCTTGGTGGCCTGACGCTGGGCGTCGTTGAAGTAGGCCGGGACCGTGATGACCGCCTGCGTGACCGGCTGGCCGAGATGCGACTCGGCGGTCTCCTTCATCTTCTGCAGCGTGAAGGCGGAGATCTGCGAGGGCGAATACTTCTTACCGTCCGCCTCGACCCAGGCGTCGCCGTTGTCGCCGCGGGCGATCTTGTAGGGCACGAGGCCCTTGTCCTTCTGGGTCATCGGATCGTCGTAGGTCCGGCCGATGAGCCGCTTGATGGCGAAGAACGTGCGCTCGGGGTTCGTGACCGCCTGGCGCTTGGCCGGCTGGCCGACGAGCCGCTCGCCGTCGTCCGTGAAGGCGACGATAGACGGCGTGGTGCGCGCGCCTTCCGAATTCTCGATGACCTTGGGCTGCGTGCCTTCCATCACGGCCACGCAGGAATTGGTCGTGCCCAGGTCGATGCCGATGACTTTACCCATGGCGGGATCCCTCTTTTCGTCGCGTTCAAGCAGACCGCCGAGCCCCGAAGCAGCTCGGCCCATGGCGGTATACGGAGGTGATGTGAGTATGGGACCCGGGCCGGATCAAGGGCCGTGAACGGCTGAAACCCAGCGCGCAATCCCGCGTCGAGGGCGATATAAGAAGCCGGTTCCGGGCTCGCAAGGCGAAGCCGGCGCGCCGGGGCCTCACACGCCGGCGCGCGCCATCTCCTTGTCATTCCGGCAGGATCTCGCCACGCGGCTGCCATCGGCCGGGCGGCGTGGCTGCATTTTGTTGCTCTGCTGCCACGTCGGCGCCATCGACGGCGTGTTAACGTTTCGACAAGGGGTTGCACGTGGCCCCGCCACTTCGTGTTCCCCTCCGTAGAGTCCGATGCGCCCGACCCGCAGCCTCCTGCTCCCGATCCTGGTGGCCGCCCTCGCGGCGCCCGGGATGCTCGCCGCGCCCCCCGCGCAGGCCCAGAACTTCTTCGAGCGCCTGTTCGGCATCAAGCCGGAGCGGCCGCCGGCGCCGCCCCGCGGCCTGCCCGAAGCCCCCGCGCCGGTTCCGGCGGCGCCGGGCGAGCCTGGACAGCCCGCCGCGCCCGAGGCCCCCCGGCCGGCCCCCGTGCCGGCCCGTCCGGTGGTGCTGAAGACGCCCTCCGAGGACAGCGTGATCGGCCAGGACCTGCAGCTCAACGGCCTGTCCGGGGCCCTGAAGCTCGAACGGTCCGGCACCGCGGTCACGGCGCGGATCAAGCTGCCGGGCACCAAGATCTCGCAGCCGGCGGAGTCCTGTGCGGTGCCGCTCGCCGGCGGCAATCCGGTGCCGCTCACCGCCGAAGGCAAGCCCGAGGGCGTGCCGCGGTTCGAGGCCGCCGGGGCCGAATGCCCGCTGCGCTTCGACGTGACCGAGGGCGGGGTGCTCGTCTCGAGCCTGGGATCGAGCCCGGTCTGCTCCTTCTCGGCCGCCGACTGCGCCACGACGCCGGTGGGCCTCTGGGGACCGGCCGCCGCCACCCTGATCCCGCGGGCCGGCGAGTTCGACACGGCCCGGGGCGTCGCCGACAAGGCCGTCCGGGACAATTACAAGCTGATGACCCAGCGCGCCCGGCGCGAGGACGTGCGGCCGATCGTGAGCGAGCAGGCCGCCTTCTCGTCGGACCGGGAGCAGCTCTGCCGCACCTACGCCCGGGAGGGGACCCACGGGTTCTGCCACCTGCGGGTGACGGAGAACCGGGCTCTGGCCCTGGCCACCCGGCTCGGCGCCAACACGGCGGCCCCCACCGCCGCCGTGGCACCCCGCCGGCCGCGGCCCAAGCCGGCTGTCGAGGGCCTGAATCCGGATGCGGTCGGCGGCGGCGACGGGATGCCGGAATAGGCGGCCGCGCAGGTCGGCCCGGGCGGCACCGTAACCCGGCCCTCACTAAGCCGGGGCGGCGGCACGTCGCCCTGCGTAACGCTGCCGGGGCGCTTCGCTCCGCTCGGACAGACGGCGCCTCTAAGCCTGTGGCCCGGGTCGCCGGATCAGGCTCGGCCGGCCGTCATCGACAGCATCGCGGGGTCGATGCCGTTGGCCCTGAGGGCGAGATCGTACTTGGCGTCGAGGTCGGCGTCGAAGATCAGCGCCGGGTCGGCCGGGCAATTGAGCCAGCCATTGGCCATGATCTCGCTCTCCAGCTGCCCCGCCTGCCAGCCGGCATAGCCCAGCGCCAGCACGGCGCTCGCCGGCCCGTCGCCGCTGGCGATGGCGCGGAGGATCTCCACGGTCGCGGTCAGGCAGATGCCGTCGTCGATGATCAGCGTCGATTGCTGGATGTGGAAATCGTCGCTGTGGAGCACGAAGCCGCGCCGTCCCTCCACCGGGCCACCCATCAGGACCGGCATGTGGCCGACCCGCTCGCGTAGGCGAATCGCGTCGGCCTCGGGCGCCACGTCGAGCTGGACCAAGAGGTCCGGCATGCTGATGTCGGTCGCCGCCTTGTTGACGATGATGCCCATCGCGCCGTCGGCGGAATGGGCGCAGACATAGATCACCGAGCGGGCGAAACGTTCGTCCGCCATCCCGGGCATGGCCACGAGGAACTGTCCGTCGAGGAAGTCCGGACCCGACAACTCCGTCTGGCGCGGCGACGCGGCCTTCCCGGCCAGCGACGACGCTGCCGATGAGGGATCGGGCCTGCGGTGCGGAGGGTGCGCCATCCCTACATGCTACGCCCCGTCCTCCGGTTGTCCAGCGGGCAAAAGGGACGCAGCAAGCCTCTTCCAGGCTTCTGCGCGTCTCGATCCTTGCCTTACAAGACCGAGGTCGGTCCGCGTCACCCCGGGGCAGCCTTCATCCCGCTGATCGGACCGGGAGGGTGGTTCACGCCGGAGCGTGTCGCATCCTCGACAGGCACCCCCTGCCACGCTAGGTCAGGCGCGCTGCTCACGCGCGCCATCCCAGCGCGCGCCAACGAGGGACCCGCGATGATCCAGGTCGGCGACCACCTGCCCCAGGCCACCTTCCGGGTGATCGGCCCCGAAGGCCCGATCGCGCGCACCACGGACGACGTGTTCAAGGGCCGGCGCGTGGTCCTGATCGGCGTGCCCGGCGCGTTCACCCCGAGCTGCCACCGCAACCACCTGCCGGGCTTCGTCACCCACAAGGACGCGATCCTCGGGCGCGGCATCGACGCCATCGCGGTGACGAGCGTCAACGACGTGTTCGTGCTCGACGCGTGGTCGAAGGCGAGCGGCGCCGAGGGGCTGGAATTCCTCGCCGACGGCAATGCCGATTTCGCCAAGGCCATCGGCCTGGAGATGGACGGCACGGGCTTCGGCCTCGGGATGCGCTCGAAGCGCTATTCGATGCTGGTCGAGGACGGCGTCGTCCGGATCCTGAACGTCGAGGAGACGCCGTCTAAGGCGGAGGCCTCGGGGGCCGAGGCCCTGCTCAAGGTCCTCTGAGCGCAGCGCGCCCGGATCGCCCTCTTAAGGCCACGTTCCATCGGCTTGTGTCGCCGGGCTTTGCCCGGAGACCGGCCCTGAGGACCGCATGGCCTTCCTGAACGACCTACCCATCGCCGAGCTGATCGCGAACTACGGCTACATCGCGATCTTCGTGATCATCACCCTCGAGAGCGCCGGCGTGCCATGCCCGGGCGAGACGGTGCTGATCTCGGCCGCCGTCTATGCCGGCAGCACCGGCAACCTGAACATCGGCCTGGTCATCGCCGCGGCCGCGGGGGCGGCGATCCTTGGGGACAATGTCGGCTACTGGGCGGGGCGACGCTGGGGCATGCCCCTGCTCCTGCGCTACGGCCACCTCATCGCCCTGGATCACGGGCGCCTCAAGCTCGGCCAGTACCTGTTTCGCCAGCACGGCGGCAAGATCGTGTTCTTCGGCCGCTTCACCGCGATGCTGCGCGCCTACGCGGCCCTGCTGGCCGGGGTGAACCGCCTGGACGCCCGGCGGTTCTTCGCCTTCAACGCCCTTGGCGGCATCGTCTGGGCCGGCAGCATGGGCATCGGGTCGTATTATTGCGGCCGCCAGATCGAACATATCGTCGGTCCGGTCGGCCTGACGCTGCTGGCCCTGGTGGTGTTCGGCGGCCTGGCCCTGTGGCTGTTCGTGCGCCGCCACGAGGCGCGCCTGCTCAACGAGGCGGAGATCGCCATCCCTGGGCCGCTCGCCTGACGCGTCACGCCTCCGCGAGGTCGATCGCGTCGAGGGCGTCATGGTGCAGGAGGAGCACGCCGGTGGCGCCTGCGAGGCGGCGGGCGGCCGGCGTGAAGCCGGCATTCGAGACCACCGCGGCCCGATCCCCGGCCCAGTAGCGAAGCGCCGCGGCGGCCTCCTGCACGGCGGCGTTGCCGACGGGCTTGCTCAGCCGCTTGCACTGAACAACGAGGCGTAGGCCGTCCCGCACCGCGACGATGTCGGCGCCCTGGTCGCCGCTCGCCGGCGTCCGATGCGCCCGCCATCCCGCCCGGGTCAGGCGGTCGGCACAGTAGCGCTCGTAGTCGAGCCCGTCCCCCGGCGCCTCGTCCTCCTCGGGCAGCGCCACGGCCCGCCGCCTCCGCCTCCACGATCGCCAGCATCCGCGCGCGCTCCGAGACCACGAGGTCCGCGGAGCCGGGGGCGATCTGCGGCAGGATGGTCCGGTCTAGGAAGTAGTCCCGCTCGCGCAGCCGGCCGTCCTCGATCCAGTTGCCGTAGGGATCGCAGTAGCTCTCCTGCCGCCGCCGCAGCGCCAGCGTCTCGCCGTGCGCCCGGGCGATGCGCCGAACCCGGGCTCGGAAGCGGCGCCGCCGCCCGAGATGCCGGAGCAGGACGAGGATCAGGGCGAGTCCGGTCGCCGCCAGGGCCGGCGGACCGTACCAGAGCCCGAAGGGAAGGCCGATCACGGCCGTCCAGAACAGGCGGGCGACGGGGCTGGGCTTGCCGGGCATCGGGTCTCGGGAGCGCTGACGGGCCTGTGACCCTCGCAAGCGCGGCTTGCCCGAAACCTAACCCCGATCCGAAAGCTGTGGACGCGGATGCGCGGTCCTCAGCCCTTCCGGCGCTGGTGGCCGAGGCCCATGCTCTTGGCGAGGCTGGACCGTGCGGCGGCGTAGTTCGGGGCCACCATCGGATAGTCGGGGGCGAGGCCCCATTTCTCCCGGTATTCCTCGGGCGTCATGTTGTAGTGCGTGCGCAGATGCCGCTTGAGCGACTTGAACTTCTTGCCGTCCTCCAGGCAAATGATGAAGTCGGGCTGGACCGAACGCCGGATCGGCACGGCCGGCCGCAGGTCCTCGGTCGGCGGGGCGGCCGGTTCGCCGAGACCGTGCAGCGTCGCGTGAATGGCCGCGATGAGGCTGGGCAATTCCGGCGCAGGTACCGGATTGTTGCTCACGAAGGCCGACACGATGTCGACGGACAGCGCGAGATAGTCCGGTTGCCCTTCACCCGTGGCGTCCATCCCAAAACCTCCTCTTGATCCCGGCGAGCCACCGCCCGTCGGAGGGGCGGCCAGCCGGAATCTGTCTCTGCTCGACCCGATACAGGGTAGTTAAGGAGCAGTTACTATGTTGATACGAATTTAATGGCAAGACCAATTTACATGCGCCCACAACTGACGTCTTAGGATGGATAAACGGTGCTGGATATTGGACAAATGGACGTTGCGGGCCGTGCCTCTGGTCGGCCGGCCGATTTCCGAGTGCCGGTCGACGACCGGGCGTTGCATGCGCGGCGCAGCGCGCCATCTGGCATGCGCGGCGCAGCGCGCCATCTGGGAGGGCGGTGAGTGCGCCCTGCGCCGCGTTCGACCCGACGCGTTCGACCCGATATGAGCGAGGGGACCAGATGCGTGCCGGCACGAACGGCCTGCGGGACCTCATCCCGTGACGGCGGTACCGTGAGCCGCCGGCCGTGAGCACCTACCGGTTCGACAAGCTGCTCGCGCCCCGCGCGATCGCCCTGGTCGGGGCGGCGGCGCGCCCCGGCTCCTTGGGGCGCAGCGTGCTGGACAGCCTGCGTGGCGCGGGCTTTCCCGGCACGATCATGCCGGTCCAGCCCGACCACGCGACCGTCGAGGGCCTGCCCTGCGTGCCGCGGGTCGCGGATCTGCCCGTCACCCCCGACCTCGTCCTGATCGCGGTGCCGCCCCCAGCGTCCCCGAGGTCGTCGCGCAGGCGGCCGCGATCGGTGCGGGGGCCGCCGTGATCCTCACGGCCGGGCTCGGATCCGGCCCGGACGATCCCGGACCGGTCGCCCACCGGATCGCCCGCGCGCATGGCCTGCGCCTGCTCGGCCCCGACAGCGCCGGCCTCGCGGTTCCGGGTGCGCGGCTCAATGCCAGCCTGTTCGCCGATGCGCCGGAGGCCGGCGATCTCGCCCTCGTCTCGCAATCCGGCACGGTCGCGGCTGCCATCGTCGCCTGGGGGGCGCGGCACGGAACGGGGTTCTCGGCGGTCCTGTCGCTGGGCAGCGTGCTCGACATCGGCGTGGCCGATTGCCTCGATCACTTCGCCGCGGATTTTCGCACCCGCGCGATCCTGCTCTGCCTCGACCGGGTCGCGGATGCCCGTCGCTTCATGTCGGCCGCCCGTGCGGCCGCCCGGGCGAAGCCCGTCGTGGTTCTGCGGGCCGGGCGGCACCGTCCGGACACGCGCGCCGCCGTCACCCATACCGGCGCCCTGGCCCGTCCGGACGCGGTCTACGCGGCGGCGTTCCGGCGGGCCGGCCTGCTGGCCGTGCCGGACCTCGACGCGATGTTCTCGGCCGTGGAGACCCTGGGGCGCCAGCGGCCGTTTCCGGGCCACCGGCTCGCGATCGTGTCGAACGGCCGCGGCATCGGCCTCCTCGCCGCGGACCGGCTGATCGAGCGGTCCGGTACCCTGGCCGCGCCCGCCGAAGCGGAGGACCGCGCCACCGGCAACCCCCTCGATCTGGGCATCGACGCGGCCGGGCCGGCCTTCGCCGCCGCACTCGCGCCGCTGCTGACCGACCGGTCGAGCGACGCCGTGCTGGCGATCCACGTGCCCACCGTCCGTTCGGAGGCGGCGGCGGTGGCCGGTGCCATCGCGGAGACGGTCAAGGCCGCCCGCGCCGGCCAGACCCGCAAGAAGCCGGTCTTCGCGGTCTCGCTGGGGGATGCGGAAGCGGGGCGCGAGGCCTTCGCGCAGGCCGGGATTCCGCATTTCACCACCGACTCCGAGGCGATCGAGGGCTTCCTGCACCTCGTGCGCTACCGCGAGGCGCAGGACGACCTGATGCGGACGCCGGACTCGCTGCCGCGCGACTTCTCCCCGACACGGCGCGCGCCCGCTCGATCATCGCCGGCGCCCTGCGGCAGGGGGCCGCCTGGCTCGACCCGCTGGCGGTGACCGGCCTCCTGGAGGCCTACGGGATCCCGACCGTTCCGATCACGCTGGCCCCCGACAAGGACGCGGCCGCCGCCGCGGCGTGGCCGATCATCGCCGCGGGCGGCACGGTGGCGCTCAAGGTCGTCTCACCGGACGTGGTGCACAAATCCGACATCGGCGGCGTCCATCTCGACCTGACCAGCGAGGCCGATGTCCGCGCGGCCGCGGGCCGCATCCTGGCCCGTGCCCGGCGCGAGCGACCCGACGCCCGGGTCACCGGCTTCGCGGTGCAGCCGATGATCCGCCGCGGCCAGCGCCGCGAACTGATCGCAGGGCTCGCCGAGGATGCGGTGTTCGGTCCCGTGGTGGTCTTCGGCCGCGGCGGCACCGCCGTGGAGGTCATCGACGACCGGGCGCTGGGACTGCCGCCCCTGGACCTGACCCTGGCGCGCGACCTCATCGCCCGCACCCGGGTCGCGCGGCGCCTCGAGGCCTACCGCGACGTGCCCGCCGCCGACCTCGGGGCGATCGCGCTGACGCTGGTGAAGCTGTCGCAGCTCGCCGCCGACCTGCCGCAGGTGCGCGAACTCGATATCAACCCGCTCCTGGCCGACGAGACCGGCGTGCTGGCGCTCGACGCGCGGGTCCGGATCGGGCGCGCCGAGCAGGGCAAGAGCGGACGCGGCCACCCGCGCTTCGCGATCCGGCCCTATCCGGCGGAATGGGTCCGGACGCTCAACCTCAAGAACCGGACGGTGCGGGTACGCCCGGTGCGCCCCGAGGACGAAGGCCTGTTCCTCACCTTCTTCAAGGGTCTCGACCCGGAGGATCTGCGGCTGCGGTTCTTCGGTCCGGTGCGCGAGTTCAGCCACGCCTTCCTCGCCCGTCTGACTCAGCTCGACTACGCCCGGGCCATCGCCTTCGTGGCCACCGAGATCGATCCGGCGGGCGGCGAGCGCATGCTCGGGGCCGTGCGGCTGCACGCCGACGCCAACCATGAGAGCGGCGAATACGCCATCGCGGTGGGTCGCGATGCCCGGGGGACCGGCCTCGCCTTCGCCCTGATGCGCCTGATGATCGACTGGGCGCGCTCCGAAGGGATCGGCCGGGTCGAGGGGACGGTGCTGGCCGAGAACCGGCCGATGCTGGCGGTCTGCCGGCGCCTCGGCTTCGCGCAGGGGCGCGACCCGGACGATCCCGGCCTCGTCAAGGTGCGCCTCGATCTCGCCGTGACCTAGAGCCGTTCCCGATCGTGTCGCAACCGTCTGGTAAGGGCTGCGCCCCGGTCGCGAGGTCCGCGCCCCCTCCGGACTCGATCGGCAAAATCTCCAGCCGAGGATCAGGGAAAGCCCACCCGTTCCGGCTGCACCGGCTCACGCCCGCGGGGGAGGGCGGACCGGCCCTCGACCGGCCGGTGGGGGCGCACCGGACGGAGCATTCCCAGGGGGCCCTCAGGGGCGGCCCTCAGGGTCCGGACGCGGTGACTTCGCGGTCGCTGTCGTTCGAACCGAGGCGCTAGCGGACCGGCTCGACGGCTTCCAACGCCCGATGTTCGGCCGCGGGACCGACCGGACCGGGCTTCTTCGACGCGGGCTTGGCCGTCGCGACCGGCACGGAGGCGGGCTTCGCCTCGGTGGCGGCGTGGGGCCGGGGTGCGGCGGGGCCGGCGGTTGCCGGCTTCGCGACGGGCGGCGTGGGCGCCGCGGGCGCGAGCGCGCCGGTTGCGGCGGGCTCGGCAGCCGGTGTGTCGAGGTTGTAGATGTCGTCGCGGAAATGCGCCTTCCCGTCCGGGGTGGCGTAGCCCGTGAGGTACACGAACGCCACCGGGACCGGTTTGACGAGCTTGATGTCGCGACGCTCGCCGTCGGCGATGCCGGTCTCGATCTCGATCGGACCCCAGCTCGTGCCGGGGCCGTTCGGCCCGTCCGTGCCCTGGAGCAGCCAGCCGACGAGGTCCTTCACCTGCCCGACGCGGACGCAGCCGTGACTGTGGAAGCGGACATTGGCGGCGAACAACGATTTCGCCGGCGTATCATGCATGTAAACGGCAAAGCGGTTCGGCATGTCGATCCGCACCTGGCCGAGCGAGTTGTCGAAGCCCGAATCCTGGCGCAGCGTGTAGTTCACCGCCTTCTCGCCGGCCCAGTCGATCCGGGTGGGATCGACCTCCCCGGTCGGTCCGAGGATGCGGATGTGGTTCCGGGCGAGGTAGCCCGGATTCTTGCGCATCTGCGGGATGATCTCGTTCTTCACCACCGAGGCCGGGACGGTCCAGGTCGGGTTGAAGTTGATGTCGGTGATCCGGGTCTCCACCGCCGGGGTCGCCTTGTCGGGGAGCCGACCACCGCCACGTAGCGGCGCGCCACCACGCCGTTCTCGACCGCCTCGACGGCCGCCGACGGAACGTTGACCACGACGTAGCGCTCGCCGAACGGGAATTTCGAGCCCATCAGCCGGGCCGCGGACGCGGCCAGCTGGCGCTGACGCACCGTGGCGGGCACGTTCAGGGCGTTGATCGTGAGCCGGCCAAGGATGCCGCTGTCGGGCAGGCCGTGACGACCCTGGAACGCCGCGATCGCCGCCACCAGGGGCGGGTCGAGGCGGTCGCTCGGCGGAGCGTCCGCCGGCAGGTCGCCCGTGAGCGTCAGGTGGTGGCGCAGGGCCGGGATCGCCGGGCTGCGCTCGCCGGGTTTCAGGCGCGCGAGATCCTCGGGCAGGCGCTCCCAGCCGCCGGCCTCCGCGAAGGCCGCGTACCGCTCGGCCGCCCGCAGCGTATCGAGGAATGTCCGCGGGGTCAGCGCCGGGTTCGGATCGCTCGAGACCTTGGCGTAGACCAGAGGCGCCGGCTCGCGGGACTTCCGCGCGGCTTCCTGAGGCTTAGCCTCCTGAGACTTGGCCTCCTGAGACTTGGCCTCCTGAGACTTGGCCTGCTGGGACTTGGTGTCCTGTACCTTGGCATCCTGCGATTTGGCCTGCGCCGGAACGGGCTCCGGCGGAGCTTCGGCCGCCTTGGCCTCCGCGGGCTTGGTCTCCACGGGTTTGGCGTCCGCTACCCTGCCGGCCGCGCCCTTCCCCTCCGGCGTCCGGGGCTCCTGGCCCTTCGCGGTCTCCGTCGTGCCGGCGGGCGGTACGGTGACCGGGACGGCCAGCGGCGGCACCGGGGCCGGACCGGAGCCTGCCGGTGCAGAGCCGGCCGCCTGCGCGAGCACCGCGACCGGCGCGCCGAGGAGCGCCAGCAGGGACAGGCCCGCCCTCAGCGCGGCGTGCGGGCGGCCGTGACGGCGGGGCTGGACCGGGACCATACGCAACACTCCCGACGGCGCCCGAGGCAGGGCGGTCGGGCGGGATCATGGATGTCCGTGGTTACCAATCTCCTCCGCGTCCACCGGGGCTGTGCGGCACGGATTCACCATCCGGAGACTGGTTCGGTCGCTCAGCGGGCTGTGCGGATATCGGTCCGCAGGGAAAGCGCGCTTATGGTGGGCTGCCACAGCGCGACGGGAGATCGACCTCCACCATGCCGGATGCCGGGTTCCAGGTCCCGAAGACGATGCCCTACCTGCCGCAGCTCGACGGCGTGCGCGCCCTCGCCATCCTGATAGTGTTCGCGGCGCATTGCGGCTACAGCCACGTGATCCCCGGGGGCTTCGGGGTTACGGTCTTCTTCTTCCTCAGCGGCTACCTGATCACCACGCTGCTGCGGATCGAGCAGGCCCGGACGGGTGCGGTCTCGCTCTCCGCCTTCTACCTGCGGCGCAGCCTGCGCATCCTCCCGCCGCTGTACCTGACCCTGCTGGCGTCGGGCGCCCTCTACGCGGCCGGGTGGCTCGACTGGATGCACGTCGAGCCGGCGGCGGTTCTCGGACAGGTGACGTTCCTGACCAACTATCCCGGCCTGTTCGGCACCGAGGCGGTCCTCCCGGTGCCCCTGTGGAGCCTCGCCATCGAGGAGCATTTCTATCTGGTATTTCCGCTGGCCTACGTGCTGTGGCTCGGGCGCCTGGGGCCGCGCCGGGCGGCGCTCGCCTGCCTTGGGCTCTGCGCGGCGGTCCTGGCGATCCGATGCCTGAATGTCTGGCGGCTGCCGGATTCCAGCCTGAACTACAGCTGGACCCACACGCGGATCGACGCGATCCTGTTCGGCTGCTGCCTCGGCCTGTGGAGCAACCCGGTGATCCCGGCCGACCGGGCGTGGCGCCCCAAGGTCTGGCACGTCGCCGCCAGCCTCGCCGTGATCCTCGGGACCCTGGCGGTCCGCGACCCGGCCTTCCGCGAGAGCCTGCGCTACACGCTGCAGAGCGCCGCCCTGTTCGCGCCCTTCGCCTATCTGCTCCACGGCGAAGGCTGGATCGTGCGGGCGCTCGCCAGCCGGCCGATGCGGCAGCTCGGGCTCTGGTCGTACAGCTTCTACCTGACGCACATGACCGTGGTGGCGCTGGTGCTGCACCTGAGTCCCGGGCTGCACGGCATCGGGCTGATGCTGGCGGCCTTCCCGGTGACGCTGCTGGGGTGCTGGGGGATGTACGGGCTCGTCGAGCGCCCCTGCGCGCGCCTCCGCCGCCGGCTCCTCGCCGACCGGCCGCCGGAGCCGAGCCTCGCCGAGGGCGGCCGCCGGGCCGGCGTCACGCCCGCCTGAGCCTGTCCCGCGCGGCGCTGTGGTCGGAGGCGGCCCGGAACGCCGCCTGCATCGCGTGCCACAGGGGCTTGCGCCGGAACTGCGCGTCGAGCGGCAGCGCCCGCTGCGGCAGGCCGTCCGGGCGCTTGCGGTACGGATGGTCGTTCAGCCACGTGTCCGGGTCGTAGATGTCCCAGGTCAGGACGTCGAGGCAGGCGGGCTCGTCCAGCACCACGTCGAGGTAGCGGCGGGCGTAGTCGGCCACCATCCGGTCGCGGGTCGCCACGTCGGACGGGAAGGCGCGGTCGTCGATGTCGAGTTCGGTGATCGCGATGCCGAGCCCCATCTGGCCGATCTCCCGCAGGAAGCGCCGCAGCTGACCCTGATCGATCGGGATCGTGCTGGTGAGGTGCGACTGGAGCCCGAAGCGCCGGATCGGCACGCCGCGGGCGCGCATCGCCTCCAGGCGGCGCAGGACCTTGGTGCGCTTGGCCTCCATCCAGGGAACGCCCTGCTCCACCGCGTCCTCGTTCCACGTGCCGGCGGCCGCGGGGTCGGTCTCGTGCAGGATCCGGAAGGCGAGGTCGATGTAGCCGGGGCCGATCGAGGCGAGCCAGGGCGAGTCGCGCAGGCCGCCGCCGCGATCGGGATCGGCCTCGTTGCCGAGGATCTCGTTGACCACGTCCCAGGCGACGATCTGGCCCCGGTAATGGCCCGCCACCGTCTCGATCCAGCGCCGCATGAAGTCCTCGGCCTGGACGGCGCTCGCCCGGCCGAGCAGCGGGCCGACCCAGGGGGCAGGGCGGCGTGCCAGACCAGGGTGTGGCCGCGCATGCGCTGGCCGTTCCCCCTGGCGAAGCGCAGGATGGCGTCGCCGCGGGCGAAGTCGGTCCGGCCCGGCGCGGGCAGGACCTCCTCCATCTTCATCTCGGTGCCGCAGACGAGAATTCCGCATTCCCGCGCCACCGCCTGCCGGTAGGCGGGCGTCGCGTCGAACCGGTGGAAGGGCACCTCGCAGCCGTACATCAGGCCCTTGGCGGCCGCGGCGGCCTGGAGGCTGTCGCTCGCCCAGGACGGACGGCCGAGGGGACCGAACCCCGCCGGGCCGGCCGCACGCGCCGCATTGGCGAGGCCGAGAGAGGCCGCACCGGCGAGGATCGCGCGGCGGCTCGGGGCAGGGGGCATCCGGGTGCTTCGCTCCGACGCGTGGGCCGCCACCCTAGCAGACGCCGCCGCGGCGGCGATCCGCTGGTTCTGCCGGGACGCGCGGGATCCGGACGCGAACTCGCCTTCCTCCCGGGTCGCCCCATCTGATGGGCGCCAGTCCGCCGAGGATCCGTCATGAGCCAGCATCCCGCCATCAGCCCAGGCCGCAGCGCGGTCGTCACCGGGGCCGCGAGCGGCATCGGGCTCGCCGCCGCGCAGGCCTTCGCGCGGGCCGGCATGAATGTCTGGCTCGCGGATCTGCCGGGGCCGGCCCTGGACGCGGCCCGCGCCGCCGTGGCCGAACTCGCCGCCGTCGAGGTCCGGGCGGTGCCCACCGACGTGTCGGATCGGGGCGCCGTGGAGGCCCTGGCGGCCGCCGTCGCCAAGGCCGGCCCGCCCGCGCTGGTGATGCTGAATGCCGGGGTCGAGGCCGGCGGGAAGCTGTTCTCCGACGCCGACACCTGGGCGCGGATCCTGGGGACCAACCTCGGCGGCGTGGTCAACGGCATCCACGCCTTCGCGCCCGGCATGATCGAGGGTGGCAAGCCCGGCGCGATCATCGTCACGGGCTCGAAGCAGGGCATCACCACGCCGCCGGGCAACGCGCCCTACAACGTCTCGAAGGCGGGGGTGAAGGCGGCCACCGAGGCGCTCGCCCACGAGCTGCGCAACCGCGAGGGCTGCCAGACCACCGCCCACCTGCTGATCCCGGGCTTCGTCTATACGGGCCTCACCAAGGCCCGCGGCGTCGCCGAGAAGCCGGCGGGGGCCTGGACGCCCGACGAGACCGTGGCCTTCCTGCTGGAGCGGCTCGCGGCCGGGGACTTCTACATCCTCTGCCCCGACAACGAGACAACCCGGGCGCAGGACGCGAAGCGGATCGCCTGGGCGGCGGGCGACATCATCGAGAACCGGCCCGCCCTGTCGCGCTGGCATCCCGACCACGCCGAGGCGTTCAAGCGCTTCATGGATGGCTGAGGTCGCTGCGGGGCAAGCGAAGCACCCCGGTGGCGCCACGCCTCTCAACGTTGCGCGGCCCTGGGTTGCTTCGCTGCGCTCGCAAGGACGGAGCGTGAGGCCATCGGGTTGCCCCGACCTGTCGCAGCCGCCCCCTGAACTGGGCAGCGCTGGCCTGCACCCCTCGTCTGGCGAAGCCCTTGCACACGGGCTAGGTCAGTGCGACGCAGCCGCCGCACGAGACCAGCGCACGACACCCGGGAGCCAAACGTGGCCACGATCATCCCCGTCGCCTCCTTCGACTGCGTCGTGTTCGGCGCGACCGGCGATCTGACCGCGCGGAAGCTTCTGCCGGCGCTGTTCTACCGATTCCGCGACGGCCAGATCCCCGAGACCAGCCGGATCATCGGCGCCTCGCGCTCGGAACTGTCCCTCGACGCCTTCCGCGAGCACGCCCGCGACGCGCTCAAGCGGTTCGTGCCCACCGCCGACCTGACCGACGCGATGCTGGAGCGTTTCCTCGACCACGTCGATTACGTCGCGGTCGACGGCGCCGGCGACAGCGGCTGGACCGACCTCGTGGCCAAGCTCGACGAGCGGCCCGACCAGGTCCGGCCCTACTACCTCGCCACCTCGCCCGACCTCTACGGCTCGATCTGCCGCAACCTCGCGGCCCACGGCCTCGTCGGCGCGAAGTCCCGCGTCGTGCTGGAGAAGCCGATCGGCAAGGACCTGAAATCGGCCAAGGCGATCAACGACGCGGTCGGCGAGGTCTTCCCCGAATCGCAGATCTTCCGCATCGATCACTATCTCGGCAAGGAGACGGTCCAGAACCTGCTGTCGCTCCGCTTCGCCAACACCATCTTCGAGCGGCTCTGGACCTCGGACGTGATCGACCACGTCCAGATCACGGTCGCCGAGACGGTGGGGGTCGAGGGCCGGGCCGGCTACTACGACACGTCGGGCGCGATGCGCGACATGCTGCAGAACCACATCCTGCAGCTCCTCTGCCTCACCGCCATGGAGAGCCCGCTCAATCTCGAGGCGAATTCCGTCCGGGACGAGAAGCTCAAGGTGCTGCGCGCCCTCAAGCCGATCACCGCGCACGACATTCAGAGCGCCACGGTGCGCGGCCAGTACGTGGCGGGCGCCGTCGACGGCAAGCCCGTCGAGGGCTACCTCGCCGAACTCGGCCACGAGAGCCGGACCGAGACCTTCGTGGCCATGAAGGTCGAGATCCAGTCCGGCCGCTGGGCCGGCGTGCCGTTCTACCTGCGCACCGGCAAGCGCCTGCCCCGGAAGCTCTCGGAGATCGTGGTGCAGTTCCGCGCCTCGCCGTTCTCGATCTTCCCCGAGGAAGCCTTCGGCCGCGAGCCGAACCGCCTGGTGATCCGCCTGCAGCCCCAGGAGGGCATGAAGCTCGAGGTGATGACCAAGGATCCGGGTCCGGGCGGCCTGCGCCTGCGCCCGACCGACCTCGACATCTCCTTCGAGGAGATCTTCAAGCAGCGCTATCCCGACGCCTACGAGCGCCTGCTGATGGACGTGGTCCGCGGCAACGCCACCCTGTTCATGCGCCGCGACGAGGTCGAGGCCGCCTGGGCCTGGGCGGATGGCGTGCTCAAGGCTTGGGCCGACCGGCCCGAGGCGCCGCGTCCCTACCCGGCCGGCAGCTGGGGGCCGACCGCCGCCATCGCGCTGATCGAGCGCGACGGCCGGACCTGGCATGAAGAGCTGCGCTGAGGAACTGCGCTGAGGACGATCGTCGGCTTACGGCCAAGCTGCCTTGATACGGTCAAGCCAGATGTGAAACCTGCCCGTGCCGCCGGATACCGCCCCGCGAGAGGGTGGATACGGCGCGGCACGAGGGATCATCACATGCTGGACAATCATCAGGACGTGGCCGCCCAGGCCGAGCGCCGCCTGGAGCGTTCGGTCGCCGCGGCCCTGCGCGTCATCGCCGCCGCCCATGTCGAACGGCAGGCCCCGCCGGTCACCGCGGCCCGCCGCCGCCTGAGCGAGGTCTACGGCGCCACCCGCCTGGCCCGGCGCCTGGAGCAGGAGCGCCGGACCGCCTGAGGCGGCCCGGAGCGCCCCGCGCCGCCGCGGCGCCATGGCTCGACCTGGAAGCGTTCCCGATCGGGTCGCGATGGGGACGATCGCGGAGCCCGTACCGAACGAGGCGCGGGTCCCCTCTCCACCCAAGTCGGGCTTGCCGACTTAGGCTTCTCCCGACGGATCTCGGGCCGGCCCGAGATCCGTCGGGAGAGGGACAGGGTGAGGGATCAGGTCCATCCGGACGAAGCGCACGCTGGCCAAGCCGTCATGGCGCGCTCGACCGCGCCGCGTCTTGTCCCTCACCCCGACCCTCTCCCGCACGGGAGAGGGGGCCATGGCGCGGCGGTCTCGACCGGGGTCGTCGTCCTTCCAAATCGTCCCAACCCGATCGGAAGCACCTCTAGACGGCGGCGTCCCAGGTTTCGCTGAGGGGCGTCGTCCCGCGGACCAGCCGGGCGCGCAGGACGACATCGCCCGACGGCATCGGTTCCGGCGGGCGCCACTCGACGTAGATCCGCCAGCCGCCGGTCTGCGGCACGAAGTTGGCCACCGGCTCGTGCATCGTGCCGGCGCTGGCGGACACCTCCGCGCCGACGGCCTCGTCGTCGCCCCTCGGCAGCCCCGGTCCCGCGAAGTCGATCACGCAGAGCCGCCGCCGCGGGTTCGGCGGCGTCATCGGGCGCAGGCGCTCCGCCGAGCCGAACCGCGTCGAGATCACCCGGGCGAGGGCCGAGGCCGGGATCGCCGGCACGGGCTCGGCCCCCACCGTGGTCAGCCCGTAGGCGACCCGCAGCGGCTCGCCCGGCTTCGCCGGGGCCGCCGGTACGAAGGCCGCCACGATGTTGTCCATGTATTCCTCGCCCGACGGGATCTCGAAGAGCTGCACGGCGCCCGCCGCGAAGGCGCCGCTGTCGGCGTCCGGGCTCACCCACAGGCCCGGCCGCGCCTCGTGGCGCGCCTCGACGTCGAGGTAGGCGGCGAAGCTCCGCTCCCGCTGCAGCAGCCCGAAGCCGGCGAGCGGCCGGGCCGCGAAGGCGGAGATCTGCGGCTGCGGGCGCCCGTTCACCAGGGGGCGCCAGATCCGGTCGACATGAGCCGGATCGGCCCCGGCCGCGACGCAGAGCCCGTCGGAATCGTGCACCTGCGGCCGGAAGTCGTCGAACGGCTTGGCGTCCCGGGCGCCGGGTCCGTTCTGGCTGAACAGGAACATGCTGGTGAGCGGCGCCAGACCGAGCTTCGCGATCGGCCGGCGCGGATGCAGCGCCGCCGTGACGGCGATCCGCGCCGGGTCCCCGGGGCTGATCGCGAACCGGTAGGCACCGGCCACGCTCGGGCTGTCCAGGAGGGAGAGCACCGTCAGGGTGCGTGCCTCCGGCTCCGGCTCGCAGATCCAGTGGGCGACGAAGTCGGGAAATTCCTCGCCCTCCGGCGCGCCGGTGCCGATGGCAAGACCCCGGGCCGAGAGCCCGTATTCCTGGTTGGCCGCGCGCAGGCGGAAATAGGACGCTCCGAGGAACACGAGGAACTCTTCCTGGAAGCCCTTGGGGCGCCAGGCCGGCGTGTCCGGGAAAGCATAGTGTAGGCGGAAGCCCGCAAAGCCGAGATCGGGCGCAAAGCTCTGGCCGGCGAGCGTCCGGCCGAGATCGAACAGGCGGCTCTCATAGGGAATCGGGCGTGCCGGTCCGACGCGCGGCTGGAGATACAGCGCCACGCGCTTGCGCTGCAGGAAGCCCCGATGGAACAGCTGCGCGCTGAAATGGGCGCCGAGATGCAGGCTCTCGGCCGCCCGGAAGGTGATGGCACGGTAACCGTCGTAGTCGAGGGCGGCGAGGGCCGGCGGCAGGTCTTCGGGCGGTGCGGCATAGGGCGCGGCCGCGAGTCGCGCCGCCTGGGCCGACAGGGACTCGAAGGTCATCGCGCCCTCCTGCGGCGGAAGCGCCGACCCGGCCCACGTTCTGGACCCATTCAGATCAGCCGCGCTAGGTAGGACCGTGCCGGCAGCCGCGGCCAGGACCGTCCGAAGAACGCGGCGTCGGGAGGGGGATTGATCCGTTCGGCTTCCGGCCGCCCGTGTGGCCGGGGCGGCTCCGTGTCCTCACCCCGCACATCGGTATCCACGGTCATCGGTTCCCGGCCTCCGCCGGCGGGGCAGCCGGTGGCCTTCCACGGTCGAGTTCCTCGCGCCATGTCCTCACGCGTCATCTCCTCCGCCGAGCGGTCGCACCGGAACGCGGGTCCCGCCATACCCGATCCGTCGGACGGGGCATCCTATCGCGAGGTCTGGACCGATGCGCGCCGCGCCGCTCTGCGGACCCGGCGCCTGGCTCTGGCGGTCCCGAGCCTCGTCACCGCCGGCGGCCTGGTGTGGCTCGCCGGGCTGGCCTACCCGGCGGGCGTCAGCCCGCTCGCCTGGGCGGTCCTGGTTCTGTTCGGCCTCGTGATGGGCTGGCAGGCCTTCGTCGCCTGCCAGTACGTCTACGGGTTCGCCGCCGCCCTCCTGGGCGACCGGGCGAAGTCGGTGATGGAGCGCCATTCCGGCGAGGCGGGTGCCGTGCCGGCCGAGGCCGGACGCACCGCCGCCGTGGTGGCGATCCACGCCGAGGACGCGGTGGCGGTGTTCGCCCGCCTGCGGGTGATGGCCCGGTCGCTCGCCCGCGCCGAGGCTCGGGGCATCGACATCTTCGTCCTGTCCGACACCCGGGACGGGGCGATCGCCGCCGTGGAGGAGCACGAATTCGCGCGCATCCAGGCCTGGGCGGCCGCCGACCCGGCCCTGCCGCGGATCCGCTATCGGCGTCGGACGGAGAATGTCGGCCGCAAGGCCGGCAACATCGGCGAGTTCTGTCGTCGCTACGGTTCCGAATACGCGTTCATGATCGTGCTGGACGCCGACAGCCTGATGACCGGCGACGCCATGAGCCGGCTCGTGCGCCTGATGGCGGAGAGCCCCCGCACCGGCCTGATCCAGACCGTCTCGTACGCCGCGGGCCGGGACACGCTCTTCGCCCGCATCCAGCAATTCGCCGTCCGCCTCTACGCGCCGCTGGCCCTGCGCTGCCTGGAGACCTGGCAGGGGCCGGAGGGCAGCTACTGGGGCCACAACGCCATCCTGCGGATCGAGGCCTTCGCGGAGAACGCTCAGCTCCCGAAGCTCCCGGGCCGGGAGCCGCTCGGCGGCGAGATCCTGTGCCACGACATCGTCGAGGGCGCGCTGATGGTCCGCGCCGGGTGGGAGGTGCGGCTGCTGCCCGAGATGGGGGGCACCTGGGAGGAGATGCCCACCAATCTGGTCGACCTGCTCGGCCGCGAGCGGCGCTGGTGCCAGGGCAACCTCCAGCACCTGCGGGTGCTGCCCTGGGCAGGCCTGCACGCCGCCAGCCGCTGGCACCTCTTCGTCGGCATCCTCTCCTACGGGGTGCTGCCGCTCTGGATCGCCTTCCTGGGCCTCGCCGCGTGGCAGGCCGCCCGGACCGGCGATCTCGGCCTCCTGGCCTACGGGCTGACCGGGCCGGGCGCCGCCGCCCACGCCCTCGCCGCCCTCAGCCTCGCCGTGCTCGCCCTGCCGAAGCTCCTGAGCCTCGGCCATGTCCTGGCCTCGCCGCAGCGGCGCGAGGCCTTCGGCGGCATCCGGGCGCTGCTCGCGAGCGCGGCCCTGGAACAGGTCGTCTGGGTGTTCCTGTGGCCGGTCCTGACCCTGTTCACCGCCGGGGCCGTGGTCTCGACCTTCTTCGGCCGGGTGGTGCGCTGGGAGACGCAGGACCGCGACGACCGGCAGCTGTCCTGGGCCGAGGCCTTCCGGCTTCAGGCCGACGCCGTCGTGGTCGGCGGCCTGATGGCCTTCGCCCTGGTCCTCGCCGGAAACCCCTGGCTCGCCCTCTGGATGGCGCCCCTGGCCCTGGCGCTCCTCACGAGCCCGGCCCAGAGCGTCTGGACGAGCCGGGCCGACCTCGGCCGTGCCGCCCGGGCGCGCGGCCTGTTCCTGAACGCCGACGACACCGCGCAGGCGCCGGAACTCGCCGAACTCGCCCAGCTCCGCGGTGCCCCCTGCGCGGTGGCCCTGGTCCGTCCGGTGCCGCGGGAGCCGGCGATCTGGCTCGCCGCCGACGAGGCCTGAGACGCGGCTCGGGACCCGGCCAGAGAAGATCCTGAAGCCCGGGTGCGGCAGGCATCATCCCGGGCCTTACGGCCAAGCTGCCACAGTGTTGCCATCGAGTCACGGGCGGGCGGA
This sequence comes from Methylobacterium phyllosphaerae, assembly GCA_050632685.1. Classification (GTDB taxonomy): domain Bacteria; phylum Pseudomonadota; class Alphaproteobacteria; order Rhizobiales; family Beijerinckiaceae; genus Methylobacterium; species Methylobacterium phyllosphaerae_A. Next base: position 198,650 of record JBOEFT010000001.1, on the reverse strand, counting down.
ACCGCCGGAGCGGGGCCGTTTCAGGCTTGGTTTTGGGGCGCGAGCGTTTACCCCTTGGCGAGGATCGGCACGGCATCGTGCCCCGGTATTCGCCGCGTTCCCGCCATAGTCCGCGCCTGCCCCGAGAGGCTTTGATGCGTCGTTTTCTCCCCGCCCTGATCGGGCTTTTCGGCGCGGCCGCGTGCGCCGCGCCGGCCCTTGCCTACGAGATCGACCCGCTGACCCGCCAGCCGCTGAACGACGCGCTCACGGTGCGGGTGCGCCCGCAGGCCGTCGAGACCGTCGCGGTTCCGGTGGCCAACGCCTCGCTCAACCCGGCCGACCCGCTGAGCGCCGACGCGGCGGTGCCGCAGATGTCGGCCATCCCGCGGGAGACCGTGGCGTATAACGGCCCGTACGGCGCCGGCACGATCGTCGTGTCCACGGCCGAGCGGCGGCTCTATTACGTGCTGGGCGGCGGTCAGGCCCTGCGCTACGGCGTCGGCGTCGGCCGCCCGGGCTTCACCTGGGGCGGCGTCCAGACCATCACGATGAAGCGCGAGTGGCCGGATTGGCGCCCGCCGTCGACCATGCTGAAGCGTCGGCCCGACCTGCCGCGCTACATGAAGGGCGGCCTCGAGAACCCGCTCGGCGCCCGCGCGATGTATCTGGGCGGCTCGATCTACCGGATCCACGGCTCCAACGAGCCGGAGACCATCGGCACGGCCGTGTCGTCGGGCTGCATCCGCATGACCAACGACGACGTGATGGACCTGTACACCCACGCCAAGGTCGGCACGAAGGTCATCGTCCAGCGCTGAATCTTTGGGACTTCTGCGAGGAGGGCCGGCCGTGAGGCCGGCCCTTTTCGCGTTCAGGCGGTCGGCAGAGTGACCAGCGCGTCGGGACGCTTCACCTCGATCTCGATGAACGCGATCGGGTGGTCCGAGCCGTTCATCACGTCGTGCCGGATGCCCGCGGGCCGCATGTAGGATTGGCCGGCCGCGAGCGCCGTCTCGCTCACCGCCGCGCCGTCGTGGACGCGCAGGATCCCGTCCACCAGCATGACCACGAAGTAGGGCCAGCCGTGCTCGTGCCAGCCGGTCACGGCGCCGGGCGGGAAGTCCCAGCGGGTGATGCGCACGGCGGCGTCGTCCTGCTGGATCGTGGGCGTTGCGGGGATGGTGCAGGCGAAGGCCATGGCGGCTCCGGAGACGATGACGACGCGACCTGGATCGGATGCAAATTCCGGCCCCGCTGACCTCACGTCGCTCCAGGCATGGAGGACGGGGACCGGGCGCCGTGGCGGATGCCGACGACGATCAAGGCGTCCTCCCGGATCTCGTAGAAGATGAGATAGGGATATGGTCGCACCACGATGCGCCGAAGAGCCCCCAGATCGGTGAGCCGGCCGCTTCTGGGCTGATCGAGGAGAAGATCCAGGATGGCGCGGATCCTGCCCTGGATGCGCCGCGTGCCATGGGGCGAGGAGCGGGCGATGTCCGTGAGCAGGTCATCGAGTTCGGCTGCGGCAGCCGCGGTGAAGCGGAGTTTCAAAAGCCGTGCTTCGACCAGATGGCCCTGATCTGTTCATCCGATGCGAACTCACCCCGTTCGGCTTGAGCGAGAGAGTGCGCGAACGATGTCTTCTCGTCCGGGCCGAGCTGATAGACGGCTTCGTCGTCGCCGGCGAGGCGCAGCAATACGTCGGCGAGCTCGTCCTGGGCCGCGGGAGACAGGGTGCGTGCCCGCGCGATGGCACGGTCGAGAAGCTTGGTCATGGCGCCATCCTGCGTCAGAACCGAACTGGGGGGAAGCGTTCGCGTCGCCGTCCTCAATGGCACCCGCATGACCCCGAGCCGCAGCCCCCGCCGGACTTCACCGCGGCCTGCCGCGCCGTGTCGCGGTCGAGCCCACGCTCGGCGAGTTCGCCGAGGTAGGTGCTCCAGCGGGTCTCGTACTCGTGCCCCAGCGCGTGCAGGTAGCCCCAGCCGTAGATGCCGGTGTCGTGCATGTCGTCGAAGCCGAGCTTCACCGCGTAGTTGCCGATCGGCTGCACCGCCAGGATGGCCACGGACCGCTTGCCGCCGATCACCTTCCGCTCCAGCGGCGAGTGGCCCTGCACCTCGGCCGAGGGGCTCGACACGCGCAGGTACTCGGCCGGCAGGGCGTAGCGCGCCCCGTCCTCGAAGGCGACGTTGAGCACCCGCCGGTCGGCCGACAGGCGGATCTCGGTCGGCCACAGATCCTCGCTCACGGGTCACACTCCTCACGCAATTCGGGGCTTCGGCCGATGGCCGGCTTGCCCGCAACCGTCTGGGGCATCATATGCCGGATGATGCTCGATGACAGCTCCCTGACACCGCAGACGTCGGCGGTCGGCACGCCCGCCCGGCCCGCGCCGCTGATCGACCCGTTCCAGCGGGCGATCTCGTACCTGCGCATCTCGGTGACGGATCGCTGCGACCTGCGCTGCGCCTACTGCATGTCCGAGCACATGGAGTTCCTGCCCAAGCGCGACCTGCTGACTCTGGAGGAGCTGGACCGGCTCTGCGGCGTGTTCATCGCCCGCGGCGTGCGCAAGCTCCGGATCACAGGCGGCGAGCCGCTCGTGCGCCGCGACATCATGCACCTGTTCCGGCGGCTGTCTCGGCACCTCGATTCCGGGGCGCTGGACGAGCTGACGCTCACCACCAACGGCACCCAGCTCACCCGCTACGCCGACGAGCTGGCGAGCCTCGGCGTGCGCCGGATCAACGTCTCGCTGGACACCCTCGATCCGGACAAGTTCCGGGCGATCACCCGCCGGGGCGACCTCAAGGTCGTGCTCGACGGCATCGCGGCGGCGCGGGCCGCCGGGATGAAGGTCAAGATCAACGCGGTCGCCCTGCGCGACGTCAACGCCGACGAGATCCCCGACATGATCGCCTGGGCGCACGGCCTCGGCATGGACATGACGCTGATCGAGGTGATGCCGCTGGGCGAGATCGAGGCCGACCGCACCGACCAGTTCCTGCCCCTGTCGGTGGCCCGGCAGCGCCTGGAGACCCGCTACACCCTGACGCCGCTGCCCGACCGCACCGGCGGACCGGCGCGCTACGTGCGGGTCGAGGAGACGGGCGGCAAGCTCGGCTTCATCACGCCGCTCACACATAATTTCTGCGAGAGCTGCAACCGGGTGCGCCTGACCTGCACGGGCCAGCTCTACCTGTGCCTGGGCCAGGAGGACTCGGCCGACCTCCGGGCGGTCCTGCGCGCCTCCCAGGACGACGCGGTGCTGGCCCAGGCGGTGGTCGAGGCGATCACCCGCAAGCCCAAGGGCCACGACTTCGTCATCGAGCGCCAGCGCCCGGCCGCCGTGCCGCGGCACATGAGCGTCACGGGGGGTAGCGCTCACATCTCCTCGTCGGCGTAGCGCGCCGGCTGCCGCCCGCGCTGGCCGGAGCCTTTCCGCGGCGCCCCCGCGCTGATCCCCGCCACCAGATCGGCGATGTGGCGCAGGGTCTCCACCGACAGCGTCTTCTCGCCCTCGCCGCGTCCCTGCGGGATCAGCGCCTTGGCGAAGCCGAGCTTCTGAGCCTCCTTGAGCCGGGACCCGGCCTGGGCGACCGGCCGGATCGCCCCCGAAAGGCCAATCTCGCCGAAATACACGGTCTCGGGCGGCAGCACGGCCCCCGACAGCGACGAGACCAAAGCGGCGGCCACGGCGAGGTCGGCCGCCGGCTCGGTGATCCGTAAGCCTCCGGCCACATTCAAATAAACGTCGTGGCTCCCCAGCCGGATGCCGCCATGGGCCTCCAGCACGGCGAGCACCATCGACAGCCGGTTCGGATCCCAGCCGACCACCGCGCGGCGCGGCATGCCGAGCGAGGAGGGCGCCACCAGGGCCTGGATCTCCACCAGGAGCGGCCGCGTCCCCTCCATCCCGGCGAAGACCGCGGTGCCCGCCGCCTGATGGTCGCGGCCCGCCAGGAACAGGGCCGAGGGGTTCGGCACCTCGCTCAAGCCCGCATCGGTCATCTCGAAGACGCCGATCTCGTCGGTCGGCCCGAACCGGTTCTTTACGGCGCGCAGGATCCGGAAATGGTGGCCCTGGTCGCCCTCGAAGGAGGCGACCGCGTCGACCATGTGCTCCACCACCCGGGGGCCGGCGATCTGCCCGTCCTTGGTGACGTGGCCCACCAGGATCACCGCCGTCCCGGTGGTCTTGGCGAAGCGGATCAGGGCCTGCGCCGAGGAGCGCACCTGCGTGACCGTGCCGGGGGCGGATTCCACCGTCTCGGTCCACATGGTCTGGATCGAGTCGATGATCGCCAGCGCCGGCGGCCGGCCCTGGCTCAGGGTCTCGACGATGTCCTCGACATTGGTCTCGGCGGCGAGCTGAACCGGGAGCGCGCTCAAGCCCAGCCGCTCCGCCCGCAGGCGCACCTGCCCGACCGCCTCCTCGCCCGAGATGTAGGCCACGCGCTCACCGGTCCCGGCCATGGCCGCGGAGGCCTGCATCAGCAGGGTCGACTTGCCGATGCCGGGATCGCCGCCGAGCAGGATCACCGAGCCGCGCACGAAGCCGCCGCCGGTCACCCGGTCGAGCTCGCCGATCCCCGAGGGGATGCGCGGCGCCTCCTTGGCCTCGCCGGTGAGCCCCTCCAGCGGGAAGACCCGGCCGCGGCTGCGCGACGGCCGGGTCGCGGCCGGGCCGGACTGGCCGGGGGCCGAGGGCGCCTCCTCGACGATCGTGTTCCAGCCGTTGCAGGCCTCGCAGCGCCCGCGCCAGCGGCTGTAGACCGCCCCGCAGGACTGGCAGACGAAGGTCTGGTGAATCTTGGCCATTCGGGTCCGGGCGCCGTCGGTCCGGCGGGTCAGCGAGGAGTCGCGTCAGCCTACATAGGTTCGAACATAACGAGAACCCAGGCCGGTGAGGATTTCGTATCCGATCGTCCCGGCGGCGCGGCCGACCGCGTCGATGTCGAGCGCGTCCCCGATCAGCACCGCGGTGGCGCCGCGGCGCGCGGCGGGCGCCGCGGTGACGTCGAGGATGATCAGGTCCATCGAGACGAGCCCCAGGATCGGGCAGGGGACACCCCCGACCAGCGCTTGCCCGCGCCCGCTGATCGCCCGCGGCAATCCGTCGGCATAGCCCAGCGACAACGTCGCCAGCCGGCTCGGGCCGGGGGCGGTCCAGCGGCCATTGTAGCCGACCGTGGCGCCCGCCTCGACGCCGCGCACCTGCGCGATCATCGCCTCCAGCCGCACCACCGGGCGCATCGGATTCGCGGCCCCCGGTGTCGGATTGCCGCCGAACAGGGCGTAGCCCGGCCGCAGGAGGTCGTGCCGGGCACCGTCGAGGAACACGCCCGACGAGTTCGCCAGCGAGGCGCGCAGCGTCGGATAGACCGCCCGCACCCGGCCGAAATCCGCGATCTGCCGGGCGTTGACCGGATCGCTCGCCTTCTCGGCGCTGACGAAATGGCTGAGGAGCAGATCGATGCCGGCGGCGTCGATCCGCGGATCCCCGGCCAGGGCCAGCGCCTCCGGCACCGACAAGCCCAGCCGGTTCATGCCGGTATCGACGTGGAGGGCCGCTTGCAGCCGGCCCGACGAGACCGCCGCCCATTCCGACACCTCCTCGACGCTGCCGAGGACGGGGCGCAGCCCATGCGCCCCGAAAGCCGCGGCGGCACCCGGCGCGAGGCCGTTCAGGACGTAGATCGCGGCCTCCGGCAGGGCCGCCCGGGCGGCGACGCCCTCGGACAGGTGGGCGACGAAGAAAGTCCGGCAGCCGGCTAACCACAGGGCCGGCCCGACCCGGTCGATGCCGCAGCCATACGCATCGGCCTTCACCACGGCGGCGCAGGCGGTGCCGGCGCCGCGGACGGCCAGGAGCCGCCAGTTCGCCGCGATCGCCCCGAGGTCGATCGTCAGCCGGGCGCCGTGGGTCCCGGTCTCCGTCCCGGATTGCGTCACCGATCGGGTTCCATGCTGAGCTTTGCCGGCGCGGTTCACGGGGGCACGCCGCCCGCGCCGCTGCACGGCCTATCGCGCCCCGGCTCCCTCATGATCGGCCGTTCCGGCGTGATCAAGGCGGCGTGCCGGACCCGCCCCGCCCGTGGCGCCTCCGGTATGCGCCCGGCGACAGGCCCACGCGCTTCCTGAACTGACGTGTGAAGGCCGTCTGGTCACCGTAGCCGCTGTCCAGGGCGATCAGGCTGATCGGATCGTCGCCCTGCCGAAGCCGCGCGGCCGCCCGGTCGATCCGCATCCGCGTGAGGTACTGCCGCGCCGAGAGCCCGAACATCGCACGGAGCCGCTGATCGAGCCGGAACGGGGTCAGGCCCGCCAGGTCCGCCAGATCCCGCACGGTCCTGCAGGTGTCCGGATCGTCCTGCGCGGTGCGCAGGGCTCGCGACAGCAGGGCGGTCTCGTCCGGCGCCGCGTTGGCGGAGCGGAGGTCCCGCGACAGGCCGATCAGGCCCGCGACCGCGCGGTCGCGGTCGAACAGCGGCTCCTTCCAGGTGAGGCACCAGCCCTCCCGGCCATCGGCGTAGAGGTGCAACTCCAGTTCGCCCTTCAGCGGGCGGGCGCTGCGGAGGATCGCGCGGTCCTGCTCGGTGATGCGACGGCCGAGTTCCCCCGGGAAGACCTCGTCGGCCGTGCGGCCGATCAGGGCCTCCTTGCACCCGAACCCGGTGCGCTCGGCCAGGATCTGGTTCGCCGCGACGTAGCGGCCGGCGGAATCCTTCACGAAGAAGATCGTGTCGGGGATGCTGTCGAAGAGATCGTCGCAGAGCAGCGGCCGGTCGAGGCGCGCGACGAGGCTGTCGAGGGGCTCACCGCGCCCGCGTCCGCAGGCTGGCCGAATGCGCGGCCCGCATCGGCGTTTCGGCCAAGACAGGCCGTTCGTCGTCAGGGATCCTGCCGGCAAGAAGCCGCATCTGCAGGCCTGACACGACACGCGAGGCACCCATGCACGGAAACCCCATCACCGGGACGATCCCGGTGCTGATGAGGCCGCCAACGCCGCGCGGCAAGCCGGTCTGACGGTCCATGCGCGTCATCGATTCCCATACCGCGGGCGAGCCGACCCGGCTCATCGTGTCGGGCGGCCCCGATCTCGGATCCGGGACCCTCGCCGAGCGGCGGCGCATCTTCGCGGCCCGGCACGACGGCATCCGCACCTTCGCGCTCAACGAGCCGCGCGGGTTCGACGCCGTGGTGGGCGCGCTGCTGTGCGCGCCGTCGGCGCCCGACTGCGCGGCGGGGCTGATCTTCTTCAACAATGCCGGATTCCTCGGCATGTGCGGCCACGGCACCATCGGGGCGGCCGTCACCCTCGCCCATATGGGGCGCCTCGCCCCGGGGGTGCATCGCTTCGAGACGCCGGTCGGCATCGTCCGCGTGGACCTGCACGACCGCAACACCGCGACGATCGCCAACGTCTCCAGCTACCTGCACCGCCGCGCGGTCGACGTGGCCGTCGACGGCCTCGGGACGGTGACCGGCGACGTCGCCTGGGGCGGCAACTGGTTCTTTCTCACCGACGCGGTCCCCTGCGCCATCGCGGCGGCCAACATCCCGGCGCTCACGGATGCGGCAGGGCGGATCCGGACGGCGCTGCGCCGCGCCGGCGTGACCGGCCGCGACGGCGCCGAGATCGACCATATCGAACTCTACGGTCCGGCAGCGGAGGGCGCCGATGCGCGCAGCTTCGTGCTGTGTCCCGGGGGCGCCTACGACCGGTCGCCCTGCGGCACCGGGACCAGCGCCAAGCTCGCCTGCCTGGCCGCCCGCGGCACGCTCGCCCCGGACACGCCCTGGGTGCAGGAAAGCGTGATCGAGACCCGCTTCGCGGCCCGCTACGACCATGGCCCCGACGGGACCATCCACCCACACATCACCGGCCGCGCCTGGGTCACCGCGGAGGCGACGCTGCTGCGGGACCCCGATGACCCGTTCCCGAACGGTATCGGCGGCGCGGCGTGACCGGGCCTGCGCCGCGCAGCGCCGCCGTGATCGGCGGCGGCATCGTGGGCCTCAGCACCGCGCTGGCGCTTCAGGCGCGCGGGATCGCCGTGGCGGTGTTCGACGATCCCGGCGCGCAGGCTCCCGCATCGGCCGGCAATGCCGGCCATATCGCGGTGGAGCAGCACGCGCCGCTCGCCTCGCTGGCCACGCTCCGGTCCCTGCCGCACCGGCTGATGAGCCTGGGCGGCCCCGTGAGCTTCCCGCCCGGGGCCGTCGGCCATTGGCTGCCGTTCGGGCTCCGGCTGCTGCGGGCGTCCGCGCCGGCCCGCTTCGAGCGGGGAACGCAGGCGCTGCGGACCCTGCTGGCCGAGGCGCTCCCGGCCTGGCGGCGGCTCATGCAAGACGTCGGGACGCCCGACCTCCTGCGCCTCCAGGGCAACATCGTGGCCTGGGAGAGCGTCGCGGGAGCCCGGCGCGCCCGCGCGGCGCTGCGGACCTATGCGAGTCCGGTGGCGCACTGGCGCGACCTGACCGCCGAGGAGGCGCAGGCGCTCGGCGGGCTGCTCCGGCTGCGCCCGGCCGACGCCGCGTGCTGCGAGGGAACGGCGAGCGTCGCCGATCCCGGCGCGGTTCTGGACGCCCTGCGCGCGGCCTTCCTGGCCCGCGGCGGTACCCTCGACCGGCGGTCGTGTACGCTGGCGGCCGCGCGCCGAACCGGGGCCGACCGGATCGTGATCGCGGCCGGCGCGCGCTCGGCCCCGCTCATGCGCGAACTGGGATATCGGGTGCCGCTCATCGCGGAGCGGGGTTACCACATCCAGGCCGCCCGGAGCCGCTGGCCCATGAGCCTGCCCTCGGTGGTCTTCGCGGAGCGCGCCCTCGTGGCGACGCGGTTCCGCTCGGGCCTGCGGGCGACGGGCTTCATCGAGTTCACCCATCCCGACGCGCCGCCCGATCCGCGGAAATGGGAGCGCCTCAAGGCCCATGTCGACACTCTCGGCCTGCCGTTCGACGCGCCCGTGGAGACCTGGGCCGGCTCCCGCCCGACCCTGCCCGACTACCTGCCGGCCATCGGCCGCAGCACCCGCGACCCCCGCGTGCTCTACGCCTTCGGCCACCAGCATCTCGGCCTCACCCTCGGCCCGGTGACCGGCGAGATCGTCGCCGCGCTCGCCTGCGGCGCGGCGGACGGGCCGGACCCGGCGCCTTTTGCGGTGCAGCGCTTCGGCTGAGGGGGCCGGTCCGCGCCCCCGCACCGCATGCGCTGCGGCAGGGGCTGATGCATGGACGGCACAGGCTCCGGATCAGGCCGATGCGCCAGGGTGACGGCCGAGTTCCGGCTTGGTATAAATCCACCGCGGTCCGGGGAGCCGCACGGCCGACGCGCCATCCCCGCGGGTACCAAAAGCTCAACGATGCCGTTTACCGTCCTGGATCTCGCCGTGCTCGGCATCGTCGCGGTCTCCGCGTTGCTCGCGGCCGTGCGTGGCGTCACCCGCGAGGTGCTGGCGATCGTCGCCTGGGTCGCCGCGGCCGCGGTCGCCTGGACGCTCCATCCGATGCTGCTGCCGACCGTGAAGCAGCACGTGAATAGCGACACGGTGGCGCTGGTCGCCTCCATCGCGGCGATCTTCCTCGGCACGCTGATCGTCGTGTCGATCATCACGGTGAAGATCTCGGACGTCGTCCTCGATTCGCGCATCGGCGCGGTGGATCGTTCGCTCGGCTTCCTCTTCGGCGCGGCCCGCGGCTTCCTGATCTGCGTGATCGGCTGGGTGTTCCTGTCCTGGCTGGTGCAGGGCAAGGTGCCGGACTGGGCCGCCCAGGCGCGCACGCGCCCGATGCTGGAGAAGTCCGGCGACGCCCTCGTCGGCGCAGCTGCCCGAGAATCCGGAGGGCTTCCTGAAGCAGTTCAAGAAGCCGAAGGCCGTCACGCCGCCCAACGAGGCTGCCGACGCCCCGGCCGAGACCGACGCGGCGCCCCAGCGCCGGACCGAGACCGCGCCGACCCCGACGCGACGCTGATCTGCGGTATTCGCCGTAGGTCTCGCCCTGGGGAACGCCTAGATAGCGGGTCCGGTGGTGTACGGATTGCATCCGCGACGACCGGCGCGCCGGCCCGTCGCCGCCGGGACCCGTGAGTGATTGACCGCCGCATGTCACACGCCGCCGCTTCCACCACCGATCTCGATTTCGATCTCGACGGCGACACGCTCCGGGAGGAGTGCGGCGTCTTCGGCATCTTCGGCCATCCGGACGCCGCCGCCATCGTGGCTCTGGGCCTGCACGCCCTGCAGCACCGGGGCCAGGAGGCGGCCGGCATCGTCTCCTTCGACGGGTCGGTGTTCCACTCCGAGCGGCGCCCCGGCCTGGTGGGCGATTCCTTCTCGGACGGCGACACCATCGCGCGCCTCAAGGGCCGCGCCGCCATCGGGCACGTGCGCTACTCGACCACCGGCGGCACGATCCTGCGCAACGTGCAGCCGCTCTTCGCCGAACTCGCGAGCGGCGGCCTCGCGGTCGCCCACAACGGCAACCTGACCAACGCCCTGTCGATCCGCCGCGACCTCGTGCGCGACGGCGCGATCACGCAGTCGACCTCCGACACCGAAGTGATCCTGCACCTCGCGGCCCGCTCCCGGAAGCCGCGGATCATCGAGCGCTTCATCGACGCGCTGCAGGCGATCCAGGGCGCCTACGCGATCGTGGCGCTCACCAACAAGAAGCTGATCGGCGCCCGCGACCCGCTGGGCATCCGCCCGCTGGTGCTGGGCGAACTCGACGGCCGCTACATGCTGGCGTCGGAGACCTGCGCCCTCGACATCATCGGCGCCCGGTTCGTCCGCGACATCGAGAACGGCGAGATCGTGGTGATCTCCGAGGAGGGGGTCGAGTCGATCCGCTTCGCCGACGCCGTGCCGATGCGGCCCTGCATCTTCGAGTACATCTACTTCGCCCGGCCGGATTCGGTGGTGAACGGCAAGAGCGTCTACGCGGTGCGCAAGGCGATCGGCCGGGAACTGGCCCGCGAAGCCTCCGTCGCGGCCGACATCGTCGTGCCGGTGCCGGATTCCGGCGTGCCGGCGGCTTTGGGCTTCTCGCAGGAGACCGGGATCCCGTTCGAGATGGGGATCATCCGCAACCACTATGTCGGGCGGACCTTCATCCAGCCGACCCAGTCGGTGCGCGAGCTCGGCGTGCGGATGAAGCACTCGGCCAACCGGGCGGCCATCGAGGGCAAGAGCATCGTCCTCGTGGACGATAGCCTCGTGCGCGGCACGACCTCGGTGAAGATCGTCCGGATGATGCGCGAGGCCGGCGCCACGGAGGTCCATTTCCGGATCGCTTCGCCGCCGATCACCTATCCGGACTTCTACGGAATCGACACGCCGGAGCGGAGAAGCTCCTCGCCGCGACCCACGACCTCGAGGCCATGCGCAAGTATATCGGCGCCGATTCGCTCGCCTTCCTGTCGATCCCCGGCCTCTACCGGGCGATGGGCGAGGAGGCGCGGGACACGGCTTGCCCGCAATACACCGACCATTGCTTCACGGGCGACTACCCGACCGGCCTGACCGACCTGTCCATCGCCGGCCCGAAGCGCTTCGCCATGCTGGCCGAGGCGGATTGACGGATCTGCGGATTCCGTGCGCGGACGGGCATCCCCCGCCGGCGGAAATGCGCTAGGTCCACGCCATGGCTCAGTCTCAGAAACCCCTGGAAGGCCGCGTCGCGGTCGTCACCGGCGCGTCCCGCGGCATCGGGCGCGCCGCCGCCCTGGCGCTCGCCGAAGCGGGCGCGCACGTGATCGCGGTGGCCCGCACGGTCGGCGCGCTGGAGGAGCTGGACGATGCCGTCCGGGCAGCCGGCTCCAGCGCCACCCTCGTGCCCTTCGACCTCACCGATTCCGACGCCATCGACCGCCTCGGCGCGGCGATCAACGCGCGCTGGAAGCGCCTCGACATCCTCGTCGCCAATGCCGGTATCCTCGGCGCGCTCATGCCGATCGGCCACATCACCCCGAAGATCTGGGGGCAGGTGATGGACGTGAACGTCACCGCCAACTGGCGCCTGATCCGGTCCCTCGACCCGCTGCTGCGCATGTCGGATGCCGGGCGGGCGATCTTCGTCTCCTCGGGGGCGGCCTCGAAATGCCGGCCCTACTGGGGTCCCTATTCGGTCTCCAAGGCGGCCCTGGAGGCGCTGGTGCGGACCTACGCGGCCGAGAACGAGACCACGGCCATCAAGGCCATGCTCCTCAACCCGGGACCCCTGCGCACCGGCATGCGCCGGTCGGCCATGCCCGGCGAGGATCCCGAGACGCTGCGGACGCCCGAGGAGCTCGCGCCCCATTTCGTGCGGCTCGCGTCGCCGGACTGGTCCGAGACCGGCAAGCTCTACGATTTCCCCACCGACCGGGTGCTGAGTTTCCGCGCGCCCGAATGAAGGGGTCCGGGCCTGCGGCCCCGTCGTGTCGCGGGCGGCGCCTGCAGGGTTTGGGGTTCACGATGATCGACGTCCGCTGCATCTGTGCGATCGGCCTGCGGGGCCAGCTCGGCCTGAACGGCCACCTGCCCTGGGAGGGCAACACCGATCCGCTGTTCGTGGAGGACGTGACGCGCTTCTTCGCGCTGACCATGGGCCACGTGCTGATCGCCGGGCCGAAGACCGTGGCCTCCGTGCCGGACTTCGCCTTCAAGGACCGCACCATCGACGTGATCCGCAGCCATGAGGATCCCGAACGGGTGCTCAAGCGCTATCCGGGCCGGCGGATCTTCGTGGGCGGCGGCATCGCGGTGTGGAACGTCTACGCCCGGTACATCCAGAACTGGGACATCACGCGCCTGCCCTACGACGGCGACGCCGACCGCTGGTTCGATCCCGCGTGGCTGGTGGGCGGTCCGCTGCGGGTGGCCTGAGCGATCGGTCAACGGGAACGGGGACGCACCCCTCCCGGTCGAGGACGAAATCAGGCTATGGTTTTGCCCGGGCGGCCGGCGCATCGGCAGAACGGCGCCGCCTGGGGGACGAGGCCTTGGGGAGCGCGCAACGCGAAGCGGATCTCGCGCGGCTGATCGCGGGTGTCGCCCGTGGCGAGCGCGCCGCACTCCAGGCTCTCTACGAGGCGACCGCCCCGAAACTTCTCGGGATCATCCTGCGTATCCTGAAGGACCGAGCCGCCGCCGAGGACACGCTGCAGGAGGTGTTCGTGCGCATCTGGCAGCGGGCCGGCAGCTACGATCCCCTGGCCGGCCCACCCCTCGTCTGGCTCGTCGCGATCGCGCGCCACCGGGCGATCGACCGCCTGCGGCAGGACAGGTCCGCACGCCTGACCCAAGCCGAGGACGGCTGGTTCGAGCGGCTGGCCGACACGAGCGACAGCGAGGCCGATCTCGCCCGCCGCGATGCCCTGGCCCAGTGCCTCGATCAAGTCGCCATGCCCCAGCGCGATTGCCTCGTCCTCGCCTATTGCGAGGGTTGGTCCCGCGAGGAACTCGCCGCGCGTTTCGATCGGCCCGTGAACACGATCAAGACTTGGCTCCGCCGGGGCCTGCTCAGCCTGCGCACCTGCCTGGAGACCCCATGAGCGGATCCGGCATCCCGCCCGACTGGCAGGACGATCCCGACGGCGCGGCAGGCGAGTACGTCCTCGGCACGCTGCCGCCGGACGAACGCGCCGCCTTCGCGGTTGCGCTGGAGGCGCGTGCCGACCTGCGCCGCGCGGTCGCGGACTGGGAGGCGCGGCTCGCACCCCTCGCCGCAACGATCCCGGCCGTCGCCCCCGATCCCGCGCTCTGGACAGCCATCGAGGCCCGGATCCGCCCTGCCGCCGGGGCGGCCGCCGCCGAGGCCGCCGGCGACCGGGTCGTCCGCCTGGAGCGCGGGGTCCGGCGCTGGCGGATGACCGCCGCGGCCGCCACGGCCCTCGCGGCGGGCCTCGCGCTCTGGATTGCCGCCGGGGGCACCGCGGCGCTCCGGGAGCCGCGCGACTATCTGGCGGTCGTCGACCGGGGCGGGACGCTCCCGGCCCTGATCGTGCGCGTCGATCTGCGGGCGGGCGTCGTGCAGGTCCGCAGCCTTGCGGCCGAGACGCCGCCCGAGCGGAGCCTCGAACTCTGGTACATCGACGCGGGGGCTGCCCCGCAATCCCTCGGCCTCGTCCCGGGCGGGACGGCGCGCCTGCCGATCCCGGCAGCCCTGCGCACCCGCACCGAGACCGCGACCTTCGCGGTCACGGTCGAGCCGAAGGGCGGGGCGCCGGATGGAAAGCCGACCGGCCCGGCCATCTATTCGGGCCGGCTGATCCGCGATTGAGCGGCGGTGCAGAAACGCAGACGCCCCCTCCGGCTGGACCGGAGAGGGCGGTGGGCCTCATGGGGCGGCGGATGGGCCGCCCCGGATCGCGTCAGGGCAGCAGCACGCCGTTGATCACGTGAATCACGCCGTTCGACTGCATGACGTTGGCGGTCGTCACCAGCGCGGTGTTGCCCTTGGCGTCGGTGACCATGACCTTCTTGCCCTTGGTCGTGACCGTGAGCGGCTCGCCCTGCACGGTCTTCAGCTCGGCCTGGCCGCCGCCCTGACGGGCTGCCGCCATCAGGTCCTTGGCCGTGTAGACGCCCGGCACCACGTGATAGGTCAGGATGCCGGTCAGCTGCGCCTTGTTCTGCGGCTGGACCAGCGTCTCGACCGTCCCCGGCGGCAGCTTGGCGAAGGCGGCGTTCGTCGGCGCGAACACCGTGAAGGGACCGGGGCCCGACAGGGTGTCGACGAGGCCGGCGGCCTTCACGGCGGCCACCAGGGTGGTGTGATCCTTCGAGTTGACCGCGTTCTCGACGATGGTCTTGCTCGCGTACATCGGCGCGCCGCCCACCATCGGGTTCTTGGCGAGGGCGGGGCTCGCCGCAGCGGCGGCGAGGCCGAGGCCGAGGGCGAGACGACGAAGCGTTCTGGACATGTTGGCTCCCGTACAGAGCGCCCGAATGGGCGTCGCAGGCCTCTACGGGGCGTGCGGGCCGGGAAGTTTCAGCGTCCGTGACGGAATTCCAGGCCGGAGGGGGATCCTCCGGGGCGATCCCGGTTTCGGACCGGCGCGTGAGGCCGCAGCCGCGACCCGTCGAAACCCCGTGCGCGGTCCCTATGTCGTAGCGATCAGTGCCCGGAGAGCAGGATGAGCGCCCACAGCTACCGCTTCGGCATCGAGGAGGAGTATTTCCTCGCCGATGCCGAGACCCGCGGCACGCCGCGCGGCGACCTCGCCGCCTTCCATGCCCGCGTGGAGGCCGAATTGCCGGAGACCGGGCGCGAGCTGGTCGCCGCGCAGGTCGAGGTCTGCACGCCGCCCCTCACCGACGCCCAGGCGGCCCGGTCGGATCTCGGCGACCAACGGACGCGGCTCGCCGGGATCGCCGCGGAACACGGCCTGCGCCTCCTGGCCTGCGGCACCCATCCCCTGGCGCGCTGGGCGCGCCAGACCGCCACCGACGGCGAACGCTACCAGGGCATCCTGTCGGATGTCGGCATCGCGGCCCGGCGAGCGCTGATCTGCGGCATGCACGTCCATGTCGAGGTGCCGGACCCGGAGGCCCGCATCGACCTGATGAACCGGCTGCTACCGTTCCAGCCGCTGCTGCTCGCCCTCTCGGCCTCCTCGCCGTTCTGGCAGGGCGAGGCGACCGGCCTCCGCGCCTACCGGCTCAGCGTCTTCGGCGAGCTGCCGCGGACCGGCCTGCCGGAGATCTTTTCCGACGCCGCCGCGCATGCCCGGTTCGTCGCGATCATGACCCGCTCGGGCGCCATCGCCGACGCGAGCTTCCTGTGGTGGTCCCTGCGGCCGTCGATCAAGTTCCCGACCCTGGAGCTGCGGATCGCCGATGCCTGCACGCGGCTCGACGATTCCCTGTGCATCGCCGCCCTGTTCCGCTGCCTCGTGCGCCTGTGCGTCCGCCGCCCCGATCTCCATGCCGGCCTCGACGGCGTCTCGCGCGCCCTGGCCTCGGAGAACCTGTGGCGCGCCCAGCACGGCGGCGTGCAGGCCGCGCTGATCGACGAGGCGCGGGGCGAGGCGGTGCCGTTCTCCGCGGCGCTGGAGGCGGTCCTGGCCCTCGTCGAGGAGGACGCGGACGCCCTCGGCTGCGCGGCGGACGTGGCCCGCGCCCGGGCGATCGTCACCGAGGGGACCAGCGCGGACGGGCAGATCGGCGCCTACGAGGCGGCGCTGGCGGACGGGCAGGACGAGCGCGCCGCATTGGCGGCGGCGGTGGACTGGATCGCCGACGCGGCGCGCTGACGACGCTTGCGGAACGTCTGGTGGAAAACCCGCGTCGTCATCACGAGCGGAGCGAAGTGACCCAGGGTGGCGCGACCTCGAACGGCGGGGCGCGACACCCGGTTGCGTCGCTCCGCTCGCAAAGACGGCGCGGCTCGCCCGGAGGTCGGGTCAGCCCTTGTCGAACGGGTTCTGCGAGGTCCGCAAGGACAGGCGGATCGGCGTGCCCGGCAGCTCGAACGCCTCGCGCAGGCCGTTCACGAGGTAGCGCGTGTAGGATTTCGGCAGGGCGTTGAGCTGGTTGCCGAACAGCGCGAAATGCGGCGGCCGGCTCTTCACCTGCGTGGCGTAGCGGATCTTGATTCGCCGGCCCGACACCGCCGGGGGCGGGTTTCGGGAGGTCGCCTCGTTCAGCCAATCGTTGATGCGCGAGGTCGAGATGCGCCGGTCCCAGACCTCGGCGGCCTGCACCACCGCCTGCATCAGCTTGTCGACGCCGTCGCCGGCGAGGCCGGAGAGCGGCACCACCGCGACGCCACGCACCTGCGGCAGCAGCCGGGTGCAATCCTCGCGCAGCTGCTTCAGCAGGCCGGGCTGGTCGGCGACGAGGTCCCATTTGTTGAGGCCGATCACCACGGCGCGGCCCTCGCTCTCGACGAGGTCGACGATGGTGAGATCCTGCTTCTCGAACGGGATCGTCGCGTCGAGGAGCACCACCACCACCTCGGCGAAGCGTACGGCGCGCAGCCCGTCCGAGACCGCGAGCTTCTCCAGCTTGTCGTCGATCCGGGCGCGGCGGCGCATGCCGGCGGTGTCGTGGAGCTTGATGCGGCGCCCGCGCCACTCCCAGTCCAGGGAGATCGAGTCGCGGGTGATGCCGGCCTCGGGGCCGACGAGCAGCCTTTCCTCGCCGAGCATGCGGTTGATCAGCGTCGACTTGCCGGCATTCGGGCGGCCCACGATGGCGACCTTGAGGGAGCGGCCGCCGGGGGCGTCTTCGTCCTCCTCCTCGTCGTCGTCTTGCTGGGGTAGGGCGCCCTTGAGCGCCTCGTGCAGCTCGCCGAGGCCCTCGCCGTGCTCGGCGGAGAACGGGATCGGGTCGCCGAGCCCGAGGGTGAAGGCCTCGTAGGCCCCGGTGAGGCCGGCGCCGCCCTCGGCCTTGTTGGCGATCAGGATCACCGGGCAGCCGGATCGCCGCACCAGCTCGGCGAAGGGCTGGTCGGCCGGCAGCACGCCGGCGCGGGCGTCGATCACGAACAGCACCACGTCGGCGGCGAGGATCGCCGCCTCGGTCTGCATCCGCATCCGGCCGGTGAGGGTGGCGGCGTCCGATTCCTCCAGTCCGGCGGTGTCGATCACCCGGAACTGGAGGCCGCCGAACGCCACGTCGCCCTCGCGCCGGTCGCGGGTGACGCCCGGGCGGTCGTCGACCAGCGCGAGCTTCTTGCCCACGAGGCGGTTGAACAGGGTCGACTTGCCGACGTTCGGCCTCCCGACGATCGCGACGGTCGGCATATCCATGGTGGTTCTCGAGCAGTCCGAACGGAAATCAGCGTGTGATCGGCGGGGGCGGGGCGGCGGGCTCGGGCTTGGCCTCGGTCACCGTCACGGGACCGCCCGCGACGATCGCCGCGTAGACCTCGATGCGCTCGCGCAGGTTCCGCGGCGTGTCGGGATCGGCCACGATCTGGTCGAACCAGCGCCCGGCATCCTCGTAATCGCCCTTCTTGAGGGCGGCGAGGCCCAGCATCTCGCGGGCGGTGTGGCGGAACGGCGTCCCGGCGGCCAGGCCCTGGAGGTTGGCCAGGGCGGGGTCGGGGTTGGGCCCGTCGAGGCGCAGCAGCGCGGCGCGCAGGCGCGCGAGGTCGCGCAGGCCGTCGCCGAGGCCAGTATCGTCGGCGAGCTTGTCGAACTCGGCAGCCCCCGCCGCCGCATCGCGCTTGCTGGTCTCGGCCGCGGCTCGGAACCGGGAGAGGAGGCGGTAGCCGGCCGGACCCTGCGCCTCCAGGGCCTCGAACGCCTTGTCGGCCTCCGCGACCTTGCCGTCCTTGGCGAGGCGGTTGGCGTCGTCGAACTGCACCGAGGCGGCCTCGGCGGCGACGCGCTGCTGGTTCTGCCAATAGCGCCAGCCCGCCACGCCCGCCACCGCGAGCACGGCGAGCGCGATGATCACGCCGCTGTAGCGCTTCCAGATCTGGATGATCCGGTCGCGGCGGTAATCCTCGTCGACCTCGCGAAGGAACTCGTTGTTCTCGGCCATTCTATCCCGGCCCGCATGATTTCAGCGGACCACCTCGTACCTCGATCGGGCTCCGCGCCTAACACACGGGCGCGGGGTTGGCGACTGGCAGTCTCTCAGGCGGCGCCGGGCCAGACCGGCACGCCGATCACCGGATAGTGCAGGTAGCGGGCGAAGACGAACCACGCGACCGTCCCGATCGCCACCGCGAGGATGTCGTTGCGCCAGCCCTGCGGGGCCGCCACCGGGCCGCCGTGCTGGGCGGCGACGGCGCCCGGGGCGAGGGCTCGGCGCTTGGCGCTGATCCGCGCCACCACCGCCCAGGCGAGGAAGCCGCCGAACAGCAGCATCGAGCCGAGGTCGCCGTTGGCCAGGAGATGCGCCGTCGCCCAGATCTTCACGGCGAGCAGCATCGGGTGCTTCGCCCGGGCGCGGATGTGGCCCGGCAGGTAGGCGGCGGCGAGGCAGATGAAGGCCGGCCACACGAGGAGAAGCGCGAGGTGGCGGGTCCAGACGGGCGGATCCCAGACCGGGATGTAGCCGGCGAGCCGGTAATCGTGGAATCCGACGCCGACCAGCACCAGCCCGAGCAGCGACAGGGCGGTGTAGCCGAGCTTGAATCGGCCCTCGCCGATCCGGCCGACGAGTGCGGCGCGGCGCGTGCGGGCCATCGAGAAGGCGTGCGTGCCGAGGAACAGCACGAGGCCGAGAATCAGGAGAACCATGGATGACTTTCAGTCGGGCCGCGCGCGGCCGGTCGGCGGCAAGCACTCTGTAAGGGTTCTCAAGCGAATCTCCGCGCGTTTGTCCAGGCGCGGCCGGGACGCAGCCGGATGGCGACCATGGGCTCAGCGGACGGGATCGCTGCGATGGGACGGGGCAGCCGTGCCCGCGGTCTCGGGACGACCGGCCGGAGGCGTCCGCGTGTCGACCCTCTCCCCGGCTGCGCAGGGGATTCTCCCTCGCGACGGGGCGCGGGCTGGCGGCGCGCTCGGCCTCTGCGGCCCTGCTTCTTCTCCTCCCGCTCCCCGCCGCGGCCGCCCCCGAGCCGCCGCTCTCGGCCCTGACGCTGGTCGGGCCGCCCGCGCTCGTCTTCAAGGCGGGCCGCGACGCCTGCGACGGGGCCGACGTGCCCGATGCCCCGGCCCGCGCCTTCCGCGACGCCACGGGCGCGGTGGCGCTCTACGGGATGCATTACCGCAACCGGGCGCTGCGCGGCCCCGATCTCGGCCACCTCAAGCTCGACTGCACGATCGTGCTCGACTCGGGCGAGAAGTCCGACCCGGCGGCCTACGACGACCGCTCCTGGATCACCGCCACTTGGACCGAGGACGGGACCCGGGTCGCCGCCCTGCTCCATCACGAGTACCAGGCCAACGAGCATCCCGGCCGCTGCCCGGCCGGGCAGTACATGGCCTGCTGGTACAACACGATCACGGCGGCGGCCTCGACGGATGGCGGGCACAGCTTCCGGCGGCAGAGCCCGCCCGTGGTGGTCGCCGGGGCGCCGTTCCGGCAGGAGGTCGACCAGGGCCGGCACCGGGGCTTCTTCAACCCGTCGAACATCGTGGCCGACGGGAGATGGCGGTACTTCCTCGCCTCGACCACGGGCTGGACCCGGCCGGGCAGCGATCAGGAGGCGGGCCTCTGCCTGTTCCGCAGCGACGACCCGGCCGATCCGACCCGCTGGCGGGCCTGGACGGGCACCGGCTTCACCGCCGCCTTCCCGGATCCGTACCGCGCCGCCCGCCCGAACGCCGCCACCTGCCGGCCCGTCGGACCGTTCCCGGGGCCGGTCGGCGCCGTGGTGCGCCACCGCGGGTCGAGTGCCTGGATCGCGGTGTTCATGGCCAAGGCGGGGAGGGCTTCGCCCAATCCGGCTTCTACTGGACGACCTCCCGCGACCTGATCACCTGGGACAGCCCGCGCCTGCTCCTCGCGGGCGCCACCCTCTACGACGATCCCTGCGGGGCGGCGGCGCCGCTCATCGCCTATCCGGCGCTGCTGGACCCGGACGCGCAGGGGCGCAATTTCGACGATGTCGGGGACCGGGCGCTCCTCACCTACGCGAGCCTGCGCACGGAGGGCTGCACGGTCACCTCCGACCGGGACCTGCTGCGCCGCCCGGTGGCGATCCGGGTCTGGCCCTGATCGCCCTTGACCGGGGCGTGCCCGACGCGCGACTCAGGGTTCGGCCACGACGAGGTTCGCATGGACGCGCAAGCCGATCCCCAACCGATTCACGATGCCGCGGCGCTGCGCGCGCAGTTCGGCCCGGTCGGGCCGCTCGCCGCCCGCAAGGTGCTCGACCATCTCGACGCGTATGGCCGCCGGTTCATCGCGCTCTCGCCGTTCCTCGTCCTGGCGAGTGCGGATGCGGGCGGCAACGTCGATGCCAGCCCCCGGGGCGACGCGCCGGGCTTCGTCGCCGTGCACGATCCCCAGACGCTGGTGATCCCGGACAGGCGCGGCAACAACCGGATCGACTCGTTCCTCAACCTGATGGAGAGCCCCGGTATCGGGCTGATCTTCTTCGTGCCGGGGATCGACGAGACCCTGCGGGTGAACGGCACCGCCGCGATGACGCAGGACCCCGCGCTGCTCGAACCGTTGCGCGCGCAGGGCAAGGTACCCGCTGCGGGTCTCGTCGTGCGGGTGCGGGAGGCGTTCTTCCATTGCGGCAAGGCTTTGATCCGCTCCCGCCTCTGGGATCCGGCGGCCCATGTCGAGCGTGGCACCTTCCCCAGCCTGGGTCGGATCCTCTCCGACCAGACCGCCGCCGTCGACGTGGCGGAGGCGGAGGCCTCCATCGCGGACGCCTACCGGACGCGGCTCTACTGACCGAGCCGGCCGAGCGCCACGACGTACGGCGCATCGACCGCGGAGGGCGCCGGCTGGCTGATCCGCTGGCAGAGCACGGTGCCGAGGGTCACGCTCAGCATCAGGGCGGTCGCCGACAGGAAGACTGTCGTCGCCCGGGCATAAGCATGCCCGACATGGATCAGCAGGCAGCCGAAGGCGAAGATCGCGAAGGCCTGGAGCAGGTGCTGCACGGGCGACGTCCTCTCTGCCGGCGGACGCGCGGTCCGGGCCGGCCGGGTTCGCAGGGATCGTCGGCGAACCGCGTGAAAACCCGGTTAACGTCGGGTATAGAGTGGCTTGGACTGGCTGGGCCAGGAGAGGATCCCGCATGCAGCGATCGAGGATTCCGGACGACACGGGGCGTCGCGCGGTCGGCACCGGGCCGATCCCGCCGCGCGACACCGCCCTCCTGGGGGCGGGCGCCGTCGGCGCCGGGACGATCGGCGCCTCGGCCCTGGGTGCCCTGGCGCTCGGGGCGGCGGCCCTCGGCGTGGTGGCGGTCGGTGCCTTCGCGATCGGCCGTCTCTCGGTGGGCCGCGCCCGCATCGGCGCCCTGGAGGTCGGGTCGCTGGAGATCGACACGCTCACGGTCCGCGCCCTGCGGATGCCGGACCGCGACCGCGGTTGAGGCATGGGGCCATCGGCTGGGGCTGAGTGAGATACGCGAGGATTGGGCGCGATGACCGATCGGAGACCGCCTTTCCGGCCCGCCGACGCGGTGGATGTCCTCGGCGAGGTCGAGGGCGATTTCGTCCTGCCGCTCTGCCTGCCGCAGCCCGACCTGCTGATCGGCGAGGATCTCGCCATGCTGGTGCTCGACACGATCCACGGCCAGCGGATCGGCCTGCCCTCGGCCCGCAGGGCGCGGCCGATCTCCACGCGGTCCTGGGCGAGGCCCTGCGGCTGCTGCAGGCGCGGGACCGGGGTCCGGTCCAGTAGGCGGGGCGGCCCGCGCCCGGATCCGGCGCCGGGAAAGGCTTCGTTGAGGCGGCGGGGGTAGACAGGTCTCCGACCCTCCCCCGTGGCGGCCGATGCGCGCTCCGTTGCTCCTCCTGCTCCTGTCCTGCGCGACCCCCGCGCAGGCGCGGCCCGCGACCTTCCTGGCCGTGCATGCCCTCGGCATGGCGTCCCTTCCGCCGGTCCCGTCGGCCGCCGCGCCGCCCTCCGACGCGCGGGCGCGCTTCCTCCCGCTCATCGCCCGGGAGGCGGCCGGCACCGGCCTTCCGCTCGCGGTGGCCGATGCCGTCGCGCGGATCGAGAGCGGCTACGATCCCACCGTGGTGGGGAGTGTCGGCGAGGTCGGGCTGATGCAGGTGCGGCCGACCACCGCGGCGATGCTCGGCTTCCGCGGCACCGTCGCCGAGCTGGCGGCGCCGGAAATCAATGTCCGCTACGGCGTGCGGTACCTCGCCGAGGCCTGGCGCCGGGCCGACGGCGACCTCTGCCGCGCCCTGATGAAATACCGGGCGGGACACGGGTCGGAGGCGATGTCGCCGCTCTCGCAGCTCTACTGCGCCCGTGCCCAGGCGATCCTCGCCGATCCCGAAGCCCGGCTCGCGCGGCCGCGTGACCACGCCCCATCCCCGGTCCGTATCGCGGGCCGGGAGGGGAACACGGGACATCGGAACCCCGTGTCCGCAAGTCCGGCGACGCCCCTGACCTTCTGGGAGGCGCACCGGGCGCGGATCGCCCGGCTCAACGCGTCCGTGGTCGCGCGCTGGCGGGCCCGTGGCTGGTCGGCTGCTCCGGCCCCGGGCAATCCCGCCGCCGAACTGGCGGGCGGGTAAGGGCGCTCAGTCGCCAGACTCGACCGCGTCTCCGTCCGACCGCGCGCCCCGGGCCACCTCGCGCATCGCCGAATCCGACAGGGGGCGCTGCAGCCGGAGCGCTTCCGCGGTGGGGGCTTCGAGCCAGGTTGCCCATTCCTCCGGTTGCGTGAGCAGGACCGGCATCGCCTTGGGATGAACCGGCCCGACCACGCCATTGGCATCCGTGGTCAGGAACGCGAACAGCCGGTGCTCCGCCGGCACCCGGTCCGGATTCTCGCGCTTCGTTCCCCGCACGCCGATCCACGGCCGCCAGATCCCCGCGAAGGCGAAGAGCGGCCGGTCGTCATCCAGGGCGAACCAGACCGGCGTCTTGCGGGGCTTGGTGTCGGCATATTCGCTGAAGGCCGTCACCGGGACGAGGCAGCGATGGGCGACCCCGAGCCAGGGGCGCCAGTGCGGGCTCGCGACGTTGCGCACGTTGGTGATGGGGTGCTCGCCGAACGCCTTCGGCCCGGGCATGCCCCAGCGCATCATCGCGAGGTCCCGGCCGGCCGCGCCGTTCAGGACCACCGGCGCGAGCTGGTCGGGGAAGATCGCCGGCAGCGGCGGCAGGTTTCCGGTGCGATCCTGCGCGACGTCGAAGGCCCGGCGCAGAGCCGCCGGGCCGGTCCGCAGGCTGTAGAGATTGCACATGGGCTTCCCGGGCGGTTGGCGGAGCGCGCCGTCGGCGCCCTGCCGCCTCTACACGGTTCCGGTCCGTCCCGCCCGTCTCCGGTGGGACGGACCATGCCGTCTCAGCTCAGGTGGAACACCACCTTCACGCAGCCATCCTTCTTGTCCCGGAAGGTCTTGTAGAGGTCCGGTCCCTCGGCGAGGTCCTGCGAGCGATGGGTGATGAGGGAGGTCATGTCGATCTTGCCCTCCTGGATCAGCTTGGTCAGCGGTTCGAGGTAGCGCTTCACGTGGGTCTGGCCGCTCTTGAGGGTCAGGCCCTTCTGCACGATCGATCCCATGTTGACCGGGATCGGACCGCCATACACCCCGGGAACCGAGACGATCCCGCAGGGCCGGACCGCCTTGATGGCCTCGGCCAGCGCGTAGGGCCGCTCGGTGGCCGTCAGCTTCTCCTGCACGGCCGAGAGCACGCCGGTGAGGCCACCGTGGCCGGCGCTCGCTTCCATGCCGACACAGTCGATCACCCCATCGGCGCCCTGTCCTTTGGTGATCTCCTTGATCCGCTCGAACACGTCCTCGTTCATGAAGTCGACGATGTCGGTGGCACCGGCTTTCCGCGCGAGGGCGATCCGCTCGGGGACGGTCTCGATGGCGATGATGCGCTCCGCCCCCATGATCTTCGCCGACTGGATGGCGAAGAGGCCGACCGGTCCCGCGCCCCAGACTGCGATGGTCTCTCCGCCCCGGATCTCGCAGTGCTCTGCGCCCTGCCAGCCGGTGGGCAGGATATCCGTGAGGAACAGGACAGATTCGTCGTCCAGGCCGTCCGGCACCTTCATGGGGGCGACGTCCGCCATCGGCACGCGGACGTACTCGGCCTGGCCGCCCGCATAGCCGCCGGTGAGGTGCGAATACCCGAACAGCCCGGCGGTGGTGTAGCCGAACTGGGCGGCCGCCATCTCGGCGTTGCGGTTCGACCGCTCGCAGACCGAGTAGTTGCCGAGCTTGCACTGCCGACAGGCGCCGCAATTGATGTTGAAGGGCACGACGATCCGATCGCCCTTCCTGAACTTGGTGAAGCCCTGGCCGACCTCGACGACCTCGCCCATGAATTCGTGGCCGAGGACGTCGCCACGCTCCATGGTGGGCATCTGTCCGTCCATCAGGTGGAGGTCCGAGCCGCAGATCGCGCAGCTCGTCACCTTGATGATCACGTCGCGGGAATCCTCGATGACCGGATCCGGGACCGTATCGCAGCGGATGTCGTTTCGACCGTGCCAGCACAGGGCCTTCATCGTGTCGGTTCTCCGGAGGCTTTCGGGATTGCGGCCGTCTCGGCCGCTCCCCCGGTAAAGCCCCGGGTGGAACGGCCAAGTTCCGCGGCCTTCCGTCAGCCGCCCTCAGCCGTTGCCGGTCGCGGGCGACCTGGGCGGCCGGAGCACGGATGCTGTCTGGTTTGTTCGGCCGATCGCCGGCCCGGAACCGTGGCGCGTCCTAGGTCGGTGCTTTCAAAACCGTGGTTTACAATTGTTTCACGTGAAACAGAGGTCTTCACACCCTCTTCATGGTTCGTGCTCGGCCGAGGCGATGCCGTCGATGCCGAGGTGAAGCTGTTCGGGGCCACGGAGGGAGGCGCCCGGGCGGTAGGGCGGAGGATCGCCCATCAGGCGCGGGGCGACGAGGCGGCGGCTGAGGGCGACCACAGCGATCTCGGCCTCGATCCGTGCGAGCGGTGCGCCGACACAGTAGTGCAGGCCGCCGCCGAAGCCGAAATGCTCGATGTCGCCCCGGTCGGGATCGAACCGGTCGGGGGCATCGAACCGGGCCGGATCGCGGTTCGCGGCGGCGAAGAGCAGGATGACGGGCGCCCCCTTCGGGATCGTCTCGCCGGCCACGGTGATCGTGCCGAGGGCCTTGCGGGTCCGGAAATGGACCGGCGGCTCGTAGCGCAGAACCTCCTCGATCAGGCGCGGCGCGCGCTCGGGATCGGCGCGCAGGCGCTCCAGCTCCTGGGGGTGCCGCAACAGGGTCAGCATGGCGTTGGTGATGAGGTTCACCGTGGTCTCGTGACCGGCGACCAGCAGCAGGACCGCCGTGGACAGGAGGTCGAAGTCGCTCAACTGCTTCCGGCCGTCCGGGCCGGGTGCGGCCAGACCGCTGAGCATGTCGTCGGTCGGGCGGCGACGCTTCTCGCGGATGAGGTCGCGCATGTAGGCGGCGATCGTGTCGAAGGCGCCGACGATCTGGCGGCGGGTCGCGTCGTCGTGGCGCGCATCCGGCTCCACGGCGGTGGCGAGCTGCGTCGCCCAGGCCTGGAAACGCGGCTCGTCCGCCCGGGGCACGCCGAGCAGCTCGCAGATCACGGTCACCGGCAGGGGATAGGAGAGATCGCCGACGAGGCAGACCTCCCGGCGCCCCCGACACCCGTCGAGCAGGGCGTCCACCTCGTGGGCGATCCGAGGCCGCAGCGCCTGCACCCGTGCGATCGAGAATTCCCGCATGACCAGGCTGCGCAGCCGGTCGTGATCGGGGGGGTCGCGGAAAATGAACGGGCGGTGCGTGGCGCTGATGCGGTTCTTGATCGGATTGAGGATCAGGTCCTTGAGCGGATTGCCGGTGCGCGGCCGCCGGGGTGGCGGCAGGTCCTCGGAGCTGAGGCGCGGGTCGAACAGCAGCGCCCGGATCGCCGCGTGCGTGGACACCACGTAGCTGCCGTCCCGCTGGCGCGAGACCGGCCGCTGCCGCAGCCGCGCGTAGAGCGGGTAGGGGTCGGCCCGGTTGGCCGGGTCCATCACGGCGGCGAACAGGGCGTCGTCAGACATGGACGGTCTCGGCGGGTGGGCGCGCCGGAGCACCCGGGCGCGGCAACGGGAAGCCGGGGACGGCCGTCTCGATGCGGGGCCGGTCGGTGGCGTCGGTGATCGGCGGGAAGGGGGCGCCGGCCATGATCGCCTCCGCGTAGGCGGGCAGCCACCGGGCCTGATCGAAGGACACGGCCGCGATGCTGCGTCCGGCCCGGCCATAGACCGCCAGGAAGCGCCGGGACGCCCGCGAGCCCTGGACCACCGCGACGGAATCGGCGCCTTCCGGCAGGCCGACCAGCTTGATGTTGAGGCCGAACTGGCTCGACCAGAAGGCCGGCAGGTGCGTATAGGGCCGCTGGCCGCCGGGGCCGGCCAGGATGTTACGCGCGGCGTGGGTCGCCTGCTCGACGGCGTTGCCCCAGTGCTCGACTGCGACCAGCCGGTCGCCGTAGAGGGGGATCGGCCACCGTGCCACGTCGCCGGCGGCGTAGATGTCCGGGCAGGGCACACCCTCGGCGTCGAGGACGCGGCAGGCCGCGTCGCAGGTCACCCCGCCGGAATCCGCCCTGAGGCCGGCCGCCCGGAGCCAGCCGGTCGCCCGGGTCGCGCCGAGGGCAGCGATGACGAGGTTGGTTTCGAGGACGCTGCCATCCGCCAGCCGGGCGCGCGCCACATGTCCCGCCGCATCGCCCTCGAAGGCGCGGACCACGGTCCCCGGGCGGAACGCGGCGCCGGACGCGCGCAGGCTTTCGGCGATCACCCCGCCCACGAAGGTCCCCAGTCCGCGCGCCAGGGGCGCGGCATTCGGATCGACCAGGGTGACGGGCAGTCCGAGATCGCGCAGGCACGACGCCGCCTCGCAGCCGATCAGGCCACCCCCACGATCAGCACCTGACGCGGGCGGGAAAGCAGGGCTTCCCGTAAGCCCGCGGCGTCATCGCGTCCGCGCAGGGTGAAGATCCCGGCGAGCCGGCCGCCGCTCTCGGCGGGCCAGGGCCGGGCCTCCGCGCCGGTGGCCACGAGGAGGGACTCGTAGGCGAGAACCGATCCGTCGGCGAGCCGGACCGTGCGGGCCGCCCGGTCGAGGGCCACGGCCGGGCTCCCGAGACGCCAGCGGGCGCGGAGGTCTGCCAGTTCCGGCAGGCGGGTCGCGTCGGCGGCGAGTTCCCCGGCGAGCACGTGCTTCGACAGGGGCGGCCGGTCGTAGGGGCGGTATGGCTCGGCGCCCACAAGGGTGAGCGGCCCGTCGTAACCGCCCCGCCGCAGCGCCTCGGCGCCGCGCAGGCCCGCGAGGGAAGCCCCGACCACGACGATGCCGGCGGATTCGGGAGTCATGACGCGTCCCCGTCGTCCGGGCCGGCCTGGAGGCTGATGGCGCGGACCGGGCACGCCTGCAGCGCCCGCTCGATGGCGCCCCGCCGCTCGGCCGGCGGCGTCGGATCATAGAATAGGATCTCGTGGCCGCGGAGGACGAAGGCGTCCGGCGCGGCGTAGCAGCACTGCGCGTAGCCCTGGCAGCGGTTGAGGTCCACGACGACCCGGAGCGCGGCGCCTGGAGAGGCCGGTCTCATGCCGACCTCGCCAGGGGGAGCGCGTCTCCGGACCGGGCGAGGTCGTCCAGCGCGGTCAGGATGGAGGCCATGGCGTCTCGGGCCGCGAAGGCGTCCCGCATCGCCCCGGCGCGCTGGCGGAAGCCGGGCTCTTCGAGCACCCGGGACACCGCCGTACGCAGCGCGTCGGGGGTCGGGGTATTGGTCCCCAGATTGAGGCCGACCCCGGACCAGCCGATCCGTGCGTTCACCTCCGCCTTGTCCTCGGTGAGTCCCGCCGAGACGATCGGCACGCCGGCCGCCAGTGCCTGCGAGACGCTGCCGTAGCCGCCGTTGGTCACGAGCACGCTCACCCGCGGCAGCAGGTCCCGGAACGGCAGGAAGGTGGCGACGCGGGCGTTGGCCGGCACCGGCCCGCGCAGCGCGTCCACGGGACGGCCGCCGGTGGTGGTCAGGATCAGGAGGTCGTCCCAGTCGGCCAGGGCTGCGAGGGCCGGCTCGACCAGCTCCCCGAAATCCGCGTTGGCGAGCGTGCCCTGGGTGACGAGCACGACGGGCTTGCCGGCCGCGCTCGCGCGCTCCAGCTCGGGCCACCAATCGGGCAGGGGCGCCGGGGGCGTCGGCGGCTCAAGCAGGCCGATGAAGCGGAGACCCGGCGGCAGGGCGCCGTAATCGTACTCGAAGCCCGGCACCGTGGGCTGCAGGAACAGATCCGGCAGGACCACGACGGAGTGGGGCAGGGAGGCCGGCAACGGCGGCAGGCCGAGCTGCGCGAGCCGGGCATCCGTGTAGCTCCGCACCGGGTTCACGAAGGCCGCGTCCATGCCGGCCTTCAGGGTCGCGTAGCGGACACGATCCTCCCGGTCGCGGGCCGGCGGCAGGCCCAGGCCCACGGGTGCGTGATCGGGCCGGTCGAGGAACAGGATGCTGACATTGACGGTCACGATGGGCGGCCGCGGCCCGGGATCGAGGAGGAGCGGCAGCACGCCGAGGAACATGCTGCCGGCCACGATCGCGTCCGGCGCCTCGGCGGCGATCAGGGCGCGCAGCGCGGCGGCCTGGATCGGCATGGGATCGACGAACCGGCGTTGGAACTCACGGCGGTAGCGTTCCGGCCCGGCGGGCAGCGCGGTCTCGCGGAACGTGGCCGCATGATCATCCGCATAGGCCGTGAACCGGAGGCCCGCCGCCTCGACCTTCGATCGGAACGCCGGGTCGGTGAGAACCAGGACGTCGTCGCCCCGCGCCGCGGCGGCCCGGCCGACGGCGAGGAGCGGGTTCACGTGGCCGGTCAATGGCGTCGCGGCGATCAGGATCTTCATCTCGGCCTCCTCGCGTGCGGCTGGACGGACCGGCCACACGCCCCGTCACGGTCTGCCCGTCACGGTCTCGGCAGCGCGGTGCCGGAACCGGGCGGGCGTGTTGCATGCGCTTTACGGTGGGCAATCGCCTGCTGACGCCGCGGGTTACAGCGGGCGGACCGACCTCGTGTGGCGGCGCACAAAACCGGACGGGCGCGCCGGTCAGCGCCCATCGCTTGCCTTCGTTCGATTCGAACGCGTGCTGATGCGATCATACCGGTATTGGCCCCGACGAACAGAGCGTGGCGGCCGGGACGTTCGCCGGAACGGGACGGTCGGCCGCGGCCGCGTTGCGGGCTGCCTGCGCATCGGCGGCGCGGGGTCACCGCGCGCTAATCGGTGACGATCACCCGGTTGGGCAACTCGTCGGGATCGCCCGGCTCCGCGGGGAGGCGTTCCGCCAGACAGGCGCCCACCCGCTCGACCGCCGCGGTCAGGCCGGGCTCGACCGCGCCGCGCCCGAGGTCCCGCACGAGGTCGGCGAGGATGCCGTCCCAGGTGGCCGGCGGGATCGCCCGCAGGACGCCGAGATCGGTGACGATCTCGGCGTGCCGCTCGGCGAGCGACAGGTAGAGGAGGACGCCGGTGCGCCGGCGCGTCAGGCTCAGCCCCCGGGACCAGAAGGCCCGCTGGGCCGCCTCCCGGGCGCGGGCGCTGCGCAGGGTCCGCGGGACGAGGGCGAGGCGCAGCCCCTCGTTCTGGCTCGCCGCCAGGATCGCGGCTACGAGGGCCGCCTGGGCGAGCAGGATCGACGCGGCGCTCCAGGCCGTCAGGACGAGCAGCGGCCAGGGGAGGACCAGCGCCGCCACAAGGGCCGTCAGCAGGACGAACGAGCGATAGGCGCCGGCCCGCCGGCTCACCATCACGACGATCTCGCCGGATGTCCCGGCCTCGGCGTGCGCCACCGCCCGGGCGAGCCGGTCCCGCGCCTCGGGTGTCAGCACGTCTGCGCCCATACCAGTCACCGGAGGCTCCTCCGCCGCCCGACGAGCCGCCGCCGCCGGAAAACCCGCCGTCGAAGCCCCCCGACGACCCGCCGTCCGAGAAGCCGCCGCCCCATCCGCCCGAGCTGGGACCCGGCAGGATGACGATGCCGCCGCCGCGCCCCGCCCGGCCGCCCCGGCTCATGCGCCAGGCGACGAACAGCACGATCAGGAACAGGGCGATGAAGACCGCGACCTGCGCGGGATCGACCTCGTCGGCGCGCACCTGCGGCTTGCGCTGCCATTCCTGCGCGTCGCCCGACAGGATCGACAGGATCCCGTCGACGCCTGCGTCGAGGCCGCCGAAATAGTCGCCGGTCTTGAAGCGCGGCGTGATGGCGCTGGCGATGATCACCCGGGAGAGGGCGTCGGTGAGCGCGCCCTCGAGACCGTAGCCGACCTCGATCCGCACCTTTCGCTCGCTCGGCGCTACCAGCAGCAGGACGCCGTTGTTGGTCTTGGCCTGCCCGAGCTTCCAGTCCCGGAACAGGCGGTTGGCGTAGTCCTCGATGGTCGTGCCCTGGAGGTTCGGCACCGTGGCGACGACCACTTGGTCCGAGGTCTTGTCCTCGTGCGCCTTCAGCTTCGCCTCGAGCGTGCCGCGCTGCTCCGGCGTGAGGATGCCGGCCGCGTCGACCACGCGGCCGGTCAGCGCCGGGAAGCTCAGCTCGGCCGCCAGCGCTCCGATCGCATAGACCGTCAGGCAGGCTGCCAGGACGGCCAGCGACAGGGCGAGCCGCACCCGGACGGGCATGACCCGGCTCATGGCCCGGCTCATGGCCCGACCCTCGGTCCGGCCCATGGGCGCCACCCTAGAACTTCACGTTCGGCGGCCGGTCGGCGTTGGGCGTCGCCGTGAAGGTCTCCATCGGCTTGGCGTCGGGATACAGGATCGCCGCGATCCAGCGACCCGGGATGGTCCGCACCTCGGTGTTGTAGGCCTGGACGGCCGTGATGTAGTCGCGCCGCGCCACCGCGATGCGGTTCTCGGTGCCCTCGAGCTGCGATTGCAGAGCGAGGAAGTTCTGGTTCGACTTGAGGTCGGGATACTTCTCCACCGTCACCAGCAGGCGGCCGAGCGCGCCGGAGAGCTGGTTCTGGGCATCCTGATATTCCTTGAACTTCTGCGGGTCGCTGACCGTAGAGGCGTCCACCTTCACGCTGGAGGCCTTGGCGCGCGCCTCGGTGACCCCGATCAGCACGTCCTTCTCCTGCTGGGCGTAGCCCTTCACGGTCTCGACGAGGTTGGGGATCAGGTCGGCCCGGCGCTGGTACTGGTTCTGCACCTCGCTCCAGGAGGACTTCGCCTGCTCCTGCAGCGTCGGCACCCGGTTGACCGCCCCGCAGCCGGAGAGACCCGCGGCCACCAGGATCACCGAGAGCACGCCGAAAAGGCGCGCCGCGGGCGATGTCCGGCGCACCGCGCCGGCCGTCAGCGTCGTTCCCATATCGTCCCCCATCTGCCGGCCGAGACTCGGCCGCTTGATCACGAACACGAGAGATAAGGGCCGGAACCGTCAAGGTAAGTCCCTTCGTCCGCGGTCTTGAAGGTTTGTGGCGCCGCCCGGTGAGGGGGGCGGCAACGGTCCGGGCCGGCGCACGTTCGGATCGGCGGGCGGACCGATCGGCCCGGCGCCGCGGAGACCGGGAATGGATGCAGCACTCGCCGACCATGTCAGGGCCGCCAGCGCCGCCGCGCGGCGCCACGCCCAGACGTTCCGGGCGCCGTCCGGCAAGGACGCGCTCCCCTGGTCGATCATCGAGGCGTTCGACGCCCGGGTCCGCGGCAACCTCGCCCGCGATCCGCGGATCGAGGACGAGCGCGACCGCGTCCTGATCGCCGCCGTGAAGCTCGCCGAGACGCCGCTCGAGGAGGGAGACGAGACCATCGCCGAGGCGCGCGCTCATCTCGTCGACGCGATCGACTACCTGGAACAGGCGGTGCTGCGCTTCGGCCTCGTCAACCGGGAAGGGGCCAAGGCCGGTCTCGGCACCTATGGCCAGCCGGTCGGATCCCGCGACTGACGGCGCGCCTGAACCGAGCGCCGGATGCCCGCCGACCTGCCCGCGGCCGCAACCCTGAGCCGCCTCGACCTGAAGACGCTCCGCCTGTTCGCGGCCATCTGCGAGGAGGGGACGCTCAATGGCGCGGCTCGGCGGGCGGCCATCGCCCCTTCGGCGGTGAGCAAGCGCCTCGCCGAACTGGAGCACGCGCTGGGCTGCACGCTGCTGACCCGCGAGCCCCGCGGCATGCGCCCGACGCCCGCGGGCGAGACGCTGCTGCATCACACCCGGCGCATGCTGGCGAGCGCCGAGCAGATCGCCCTGGAACTCGCCGAACACGCCCGCGGCGTCCGCGGCTTCGTGCGGGTGCTCGCCAACCTTTCGGCCATCGTGGAATTCCTCCCCGAGGATCTGCAGGCCTTCCTGGCGGCGCAGCCCGGGATCCGTCTCGACCTCGAGGAGCGCCCGAGCGGCGGCGTGGTGGCAGGGGTCGAGGAGGGACTCGCCGACCTCGGCATCTGCGCGGGGGCGACCGACACGCGGTCCCTCGACGCCCACCCGTACCGGTCCGATCGCCTCGTCCTGGTGATGCCGGCCGGGCATCCCCTGAGCGGCCGCGACGCCGTCGCCCTGGCCGACACCCTCGACTACGACCATGTCGGCCTGCACGCGGAGAGTTCGATCTACGCCGCGCTGCGGGACGAGGCGCGGCGCCTCGGCCGGCCTCTCCGGCTGCGCATGCACGTGCCGAGCTTCGACGCGATCTGCCGGATGGCGCAGGTCGGGATGGGCCTCGGCACCGTGCCGGAGCACGTCTACGCCCTGCTCGGACCGCCGATGCGCCTCGCCGCCGTCGCCCTGACGGATCCCTGGGCGCAGCGTACCCTGCGCCTCGTGGTCCGCCCCGGTCCCCTGACGCCCGCCGCGACGCTCCTGCTGGCGCATCTCAGGGCGGCTGCGCGCTGACGACGTGCGTTCTCCGTACGCGAACGCACGGTGGTGCATGACGTTTGGACTTAAATTGCTGAATTGCAGTAATCACACAGTCAATAAATATGGAGGAGAGAATGTCCGGTCCGCTCAGCGGCATCCGTGTTCTTGAGCTTGGTCAGTTGATCGCGGCGCCGTTCGCGACGCGCCTGATGGCCGAGTTCGGCGCCGAGGTGATCAAGGTCGAGCCGCCGGGCGAGGGCGACCCGTTGCGCAAGTGGCGCAAGATGCACGAGGGCACCTCGCTCTGGTGGTACCTGCAGTCGCGCAACAAGAAGTCGATCGCCGTCAATCTGAAGTCCCCGGAGGGCCTCGACATCGTCAAGCAGCTCGCCCGGAGCGCCGACGTCGTGGTCGAGAACTTCCGCCCCGGCGGCCTGGAGAAGCTCGGTCTCGGCTGGGACGTGCTCTCGGCCCTCAACCCGAACCTCGTGATGGTGCGGATCTCGGGCTACGGCCAGACCGGCCCGTACCGCGACCGGCCGGGCTTCGGCGCCATCGGCGAGTCGATGGGCGGCATCCGCTTCACCACCGGCAGCCCGGATTCGCCGCCGGCCCGGGTCGGCGTCAGCATCGGCGACACCCTGGCCTCGCTCCACGGCGTCATCGGCGCCCTGATGGCCCTGTTGCGGGTCAAGACCGGGCAGGGCGCGGGCCAGGTCATCGACGTCTCCCTCGTCGAGAGCGTCTTCAACGTCATGGAGAGCCTCGTCCCCGAATACGACCTGCTGGGCGAGGTTCGCACCCGCACCGGCGGCGCCCTGCCGGGCATCACGCCGTCGAACACCTATCCCACCCGGGACGGCGGCTACGTGGTCATCGCCGGCAACAGCGACCCGATCTTCCGCCGCCTGATGACGGCGATCGGCCGGGCCGACCTCGCCGAGGATCCGGCCCTGCGCAACAACGCGGGCCGGTCCCAGCAATCCGCCCTGCTGGACGGCACGATCGCGGATTGGTCCAAGACCAAGACCGTCGCGGAGGCCCTCGCCGTCCTCGACGCCGCCGACGTGCCGGCCGGCCGGATCTACTCGGTGGCCGACATCGTGGCCGACCCGCACTATCAGGCCCGCGACATGATCCTGCAGGCGGAACTGCCCGGCGGGACGGCCGTGAAGATGCCCGGCATC
This sequence comes from Methylobacterium phyllosphaerae, assembly GCA_050632685.1. Classification (GTDB taxonomy): domain Bacteria; phylum Pseudomonadota; class Alphaproteobacteria; order Rhizobiales; family Beijerinckiaceae; genus Methylobacterium; species Methylobacterium phyllosphaerae_A. Next base: position 164,073 of record JBOEFT010000001.1, on the reverse strand, counting down.
GTTCCGAAGCTCTCCGAGACCCCCGGCGAGGTCCGCTGGCAGGGACCGGCCCTCGGCGCCCACACGGATTCCGTGCTCGCCGAGCTCGGTCTCGACCCGGCCCGCATCGCCGCCCTGCGCGAGAAGGGAGCCGTGGCATGAGCGGCGACGCCCTGATCGTCCAGGAGGTCGCCACCCGCGACGGCTTCCAGATCGAACCGGTCTTCGTGGAGACCGCCGAAAAGATCCGCCTGATCGATGCCCTCGCGGAAGCCGGGTTCAGCCGGATCGAGGTCTCGTCCTTCGTCTCGCCGAAGGCCGTTCCGGCGCTCGCCGACGCGGCCGCGGTCTTCGCCGGGATCCGGCGGCGGCCCGGCACGGTCTACGTCGCCCTGGTGCCGAACCCGAAGGGCGCCGAGCGGGCGCTCGCCGCCGCGGTCGACGAGATCAACCTCGTCGCCTCCGTGAGCGAGACCCACAACCGCGCCAACATGGGCATGAGCCCGGCCGACTCGATCGCCGGCTTCGCGAGGATCATGGATTCGGTGCGGGGCGCGCCTCTTAGCACCAACGCCACGGTGGCGACCGCCTTCGGCTGTCCGTTCGAGGGCGACCAGCCGGCCGACAGGGTCGTCGCGCAGGTGGAGCGATACCTGTCGCTGGGTGTCGACGGGGTGACGCTGGCCGACACCACCGGCATGGCCAATCCCCGGCAGGTGAGCCGCCTCGTCGGGCGGGTCCTGCCGCTCGTCGGTGCCGGGCGCCTGACGCTCCACTTCCACAACACCCGCGGCCTCGGCCTCGCCAACGTGCTGGCGGCCTACGACGCGGGCGCCCGGCGCTTCGACGCGGCCCTCGGCGGCCTGGGTGGCTGCCCATTCGCGCCCGGCGCCACCGGCAACATCTGCACCGAGGATCTCGTGAGCATGGCCCACGAGATGGGATTGCCGACGGGCCTCGACCTTCCAGCGCTGATCGGCCTGTCGCGGGACCTGCCCCGCCTCGTCGGCCATGACGTGCCCGGCCAGGTCGCCAAGGCCGGACGACCCTGCGACCTGCACCCGGCCCCCTCCAGGGCGGCCTGAACCTGCTCACGGGAGCCCGCTCCGCGGGAGACCGCGGTGAAGCGCCGACATCTCTGACGGACGTAACAGGCCCCCTCTCCCGTGCGGGATAGGGTTGGGGTGAGGGAGGAGAACGCTCCGGATAAGGCGTGCGGTCGACGCGCCGGCAAGATGCGCCTCGTTCTGAAAATTCTCGACCCTCACCCTGTCCCTCTCCCGCTCGGGAGAGGGGACCCACGCCCCGTCCGGCGAAGGTGGCATCGCCGTCGTGTGTCGCGGGACTCGCCCAAGCTCGACGTTGCGAAAAGCCGCCCATCCGAAGGCGGCGCCCGCCCAAGACACGTCACTGAAAAGACAAAACGGAGGAAACCCCATGACCGCAGCCCTGTCGGGCGCGCCGGCCGCCGTCGAGGCCGGCGCGGTGACCGAGAACGCCGTCGTCCGCAAGGTCGCGTGGCGGCTCATGCCGCTGATCATGATCTGCTACATGTTCGCGTTCTTCGACCGCATCAACATCAGCTTCGCCAAGTTCCAGCTCCAGAGCGACCTCGGCTTCAGCAACGTCGCCTACGGGCTCGGCGCCAGCATGTTCGTGATCGGCTACGTGATCTTCGAGGTGCCCTCGAACCTGTTCCTCTACCGGGTCGGGGCGCGGCGCTGGATCGCCCGGATCATGATCTCCTGGGGCATCGCTACCGCGCTCATGATCCTGATCCGCAGCGAGTGGCACTTCTACGCCCTGCGCTTCCTGATCGGCGCTATGGAGGCGGGCTTCGCACCGGGCATCCTCTACTATCTGACCATCTGGTTCCCGGCCTCGCATCGCGGGCGGATCACCAGCTTCATGTTCGTGGCCTCGGCCTTCTCGGGCATCTTCGGCGCGCCGGTGGCGGGCCTGATCCTCGGCGGGCTCAACGGCGTCGGCGGCCTCGCGGGCTGGCAATGGCTGTTCCTGGCCGGCGGCCTCCCTGCCTCGTCCTCGGACTGCTCGTGCTGATTCGCCTCGACGACCGGATCGCCGACGCCCGCTGGCTCTCCGAGCCCGAGAAGGCATTCCTGTCGAGCCGCATCGCCCACCACAACCGCGAGATCGGCGACCACTCGCTCCTCGGGGCGATCAAGCAGCCCGGCTTCCTGATGATCGCGCTGATCTACTTCCTGCTGCAGATCGGTTCCTACGGGCTGAACTTCTGGGGACCGGACCTGATCAAGACCGCGAGCGGCGGCCAAGCGGCCTCGGTGGGCTTCCTGACCGCGATCCCCTACATCTGCGGGGCGATCAGCATGGTGGTGATCGGGCGCCTGTCCGACGCCTCGGGCGAGCGGCCGAAATTCGTCGCCGGCCTCGCCGTCGCGGCGGCGCTCGGCTTCTTCGGGGCCGGCCTGTTCGACAAGCACATCGTGCCGCTCATGTTCGCCCTCGCGCTGCTGGGCGCCGGCATCGTCGCGTCGATCCCGACCTTCTGGACCCTGCCGGCCAAGCTCGTCACCGGCGTCGGCGCGGCGGGCGGCATCGCCCTGATCAACACCCTCGGCCAGTTCGGCGGCATCGTCAGCCCGGTGATGGTCGGCTGGGTGAAGGACCTGACCGGCTCGACCACGCCGGCCCTCTACGGCATCGGGGTCCTGTGCCTCGTCGCCGCCGGGCTCGCGCTCTTCGCCATGCCGGCCAGCCTGCGCCGCAGCGACCGCGGGGTGTGAGACGAACGCGGCGTGCGTCCCGAACGGCAGATCACGGCACGCCCGCGCAGGCGGCGGTCCGGTAGTCCCGGGGCGTCACGCCGTGGCGGTCCCTGAAGCGGCGGGCGAAGTGGGCCTGGCTGGCGAAGCCGCACCCGTAGGCCAGCATGCCGATCGACAGGTGGGCGCAGGCGGGGTCGGCCAGCCGCCGGGCGGCCGCCTCAAGCCGGCGGTCCCAGATGTAGTCGGAGATGTGCCGGCCGCGCTCGTGGAACAGCTCCTGGAGGCGGCGCAAAGACAATCCCATCGCGGCGGCGAGCGTGGGGGATCGAGGGTCGGGTCGCCCAGGTTCGCCTCGATGTAGGCCTTGGCGCGCTGGACCGTGGCGTTGCCCTGGACCGAGCGGGGGATCTCCTGCGCCAGCCGATCGGCCAGGCTCGCCACGAGCAAGTCGCCCGCGATTGTCGCCATGCGCGCCGCGCCTTCGGGCGTGAGCTGGTCGCCGACCCGAATCAGGTCCCGGATGTAGGTGCTCGCGAGCTTCGTGAGGGCGCGGTTGCCCTCGACCGGGAGGGCGCTGAACAGCCGGGCCGGCCCCAGAACGGATTCGATCTGCCGGCGTGGCAACTCGAGGACCAGAGAGCCGCCCCTTTGTCTTTCGGCCACGATGGGGCGGCCATCAAACACCACGAAGTCGCCGGGTTGGGTCACCGTTTCGCTGTCGCCTTGCTGGACGACGTCGCGACCGGACAGGTTGAAGATCGCGATGAGCTGATCTGGCCGCTTCTTCCGCCGGATCGATTCGGGCGTGACCTCCGTGCGCATCGCGCTGTGCGCGCTTCGCGAGATGAGCAAAGATCCGATAGCCGCGAATTCGATCCGGCCCTGGAACGGGGCGTCGTCGAGGGGGCGGAGATTGACCGGTGCGAACTGTCCGCAGATGACGTCCTGCCATCGCTGGAAGGCGTTCCTGGGATGGATGCCTTCTGTCGAGAAGAGCTGCTGCATCGCTGTTGGCCTGGGGGCAGGGGCTTCGTCGTCGGGTCAGCCCTGGCCTCACGGCAGGCCGTACGTCCGGTCGACGGATCAGGCATTGCCGGATCAGAGCTGGCGCGGCCTGCTCCGGTCCGGGATGACAATCGGTTCGAAGTTGGCCTGCCGGTACTCCCGGGGCGTCACGCCGTGGCGGTCCCTGAAGCGGCGGGCGAAGTGGGCCTGGCTGGCGAAGCCGCACCCGTAGGCCAGCATGCCGATCGACAGGTGGGCGCAGGCGGGGTCGGCCAGCCGCCGGGCGGCCGCCTCAAGCCGGCGGTCCCAGATGTAGTCGGAGATGTGCCGGCCGCGCTCGTGGAACAGCTCCTGGAGGCGGCGCAAAGACAATCCCATCGCGGCGGCGAGCGCGGGTGGATCGAGGGTCAGGTCGCACAGGTTCGCCTCGATGTAGGCCTTGGCGCGCTGGACCGTGGCGTTGCCCTGGACCGAGCGGGGGGCTCCTGCGCCAGCCGATCGGCGAGGCTCGCCACGATCAGGTCCATGCCGATTCCGGCCATACGGGTCGCCGTGACGGCGTCGAGCCGGTGGCTCACGCCGATCAGGTCGCGAAAGAAGGTCTGCGCCAGGCGGGTGGGGGCGGAAACCCCGTTGAGGGTCAGCGCCGTGTAGAGCCGGGTCGGCCCGAGTTCGCCTTCCAGGCGCTCACGGGGAAGCTCCATGAACAGGTACGCGCTGTCGGCGTCCGAGGCCACGACGCCCGGCCGGTGATCGAGCACCACGATGTCGCCCGCCCTCTGCACCGAGCACCGGTCGTCCTGAAGGCTCGTCGTACGACCGGCCAGCGCGAAGGCGACGCAGACCCGCCCCTCTGCCCTCCGGCGGCGGAGCGTGTCGGGGGTCGCTTCGCTCCGGACGGACCTCTGTGCGATGCGGCTGATAAGGAGAGGGCCGACGGCCGCGACGTCCAGGCGTGCCGCGAACGGGCTGTCGTCGAGACGCTGCTGCTCGATGGGTTCGCACTGGTCGAACAGGGTCTCCTGCCAGCGCCGGAAGCCGTCCCGGGGATGAAGCCCGGTGGTCGTGAAGAGTGTCTGCATCCCTGCCGCTCCGGGAGTCCCGCGGTTGCATCGCGACCATGACCGGCGAAGGCACCGCACGGTGCCGATGCCGCGCGCGCCGGCCGAAGCCAAAGACGGCTCCAAGTGCAGATCACGTCAGCCGAAACCAGTGAACGCCACAGTAACCAATCCGCGGGCGCCGCCGTTTGCGCGGTCGGACAAGAGACCTCGCGCTGCCAGACAAACCGCGCCCCGCTCATATTGTATATTATCTGCATCCTCAAGAAGCGGCGGGTAATCCGTGCGCGAGGGGGTCGATTCCTCACCGGCCAATCCCTGGCCCTGCAACAACTTAGCGCCACCGTTCTGTCCCGGTTCGATCGCCCGGACGAGGCGCCAGCGGTGGCGCGCCGTACAACAGTGATGCCTCAAATGGACACTCTTACCGATCACCGTTCGACGTTCATGCTGGAAAAGGTCGGTGCGATCGTTGCGGCCTACGTGTCCCGCAACGCGGTCGAAGTCGCGGCCCTGCCGGGGCTGATCGACCAAGTGCACACGGCGATCGCGCTTCTCCGCGGGACCGCGTCGGGCTCGGGCGGCGGCCTGAGCCAAGCGCAGGTCGAGGCCTCGATTCAGGACGCGGGCCTGATCAGCTTCATCGACGGCCGGGCCTACCAGACCCTGAAGCGCCACCTCACCGCGCACGGCCTCACGCCCGAGCGCTACCGGGCCAAGTACGGCCTGCCGGCCGACTACCCGATGGTCGCCCCGGGTTACGCGGCGCGGCGGTCGGTGATCGCCAGGGCGATCCAGCTCGGCCAGAAGGCGGCCTGAGCGATGACACCGGACTCGTCCGACGCCCGGAGGCCGGCGCCGTCGCCGGGAAGGCAGGACGCCCTGACCCGCATCGCCGGGATCCTCGACGTACCGGTGGCGAGCTTCTACCCGGACGCCGACCAGTCCGAGATGGCGATCATCCAGGCCGCCGATCTCGTGACGGCCTTCGTGGCGATCGAGAATCCCGCGGCGCGCCGGACGTGCCTGGCCTTCGTGCGGGCCATGGCCAGTTCCTGAGGCGTCGGGGGGCGCCGCAGGGAGCCGGGCCGGAGACCGTCCGCTCCGCGTCACGCGGAGCTCGGCTTCCGGTCCGGACGCCAGAACACAGGGCGTCAGAACATTCGGCGTCAGAACACGTGGCGTCAGAACACGTGGCGTCAGAAAACCTGGCGCAGGATGAAGAACAGCACGGCCGCGAGGGTGATCGCCGCCGGCAGGGTCAGGATCCAGGCGAGCGCCATGTTGCGCACGGTGGCCATCTGAAGCCCCGAACCGTTGGCCGCCATCGTGCCGGCGATGCCGGACGACAGGATGTGGGTGGTCGAGACCGGCAGGCCATAGAGTTCGGCCAGCCCGATCGTGCCGGCGGCGACGATTTCGGCCGAGGCGCCCTGCGCGTAGGTCAGGTGGGTCTTGCCGATCTTCTCGCCCACCGTCACGACGATGCGCTTCCAGCCGACCATGGTGCCGAGGCCCAGCGCCAGGGCGACGCAGACCTTCACCCAGCCCGGGATGTAGCGCGTGCCGTCGTTGAGAAGGCCGGAATAGCCCTTGAGAGTCGCTTGGTCGGCCTCCGAGAAGCCGGCTCCGGCGCTCGGCAGCACCCGCACCGCGTCGGCGGCGAGATACATGTCGCTGCGCAGGTTCTGGGTCTGGGCGGCCGGCACCGTGCGGATCGCGCCGTAATTCTTCACGCTGGCGGCGATGTCGTCGGACAGGGCCGCCAGCGCCGCGTAGACGGGCGGCGTGTCCAGCACCTTGGTCTTGAGCGCCTCCGTCACCGTCCGGCGCGCCGCCGCGGCGTCCGGCACCGGTGCGCCCGGCGCGCGGTCGGAGAAGACCTGACTCGCCGCCGTCGAGGCCTGCACGAAGGCGGGCGTCGTGTCGTCCGCCATGGTGCGGTTGAGCGCGTAGGCGGTCGGGGCAGCGCCGATCAGGATCAGCATGATCAGGCCCATGCCCTTCTGTCCGTCATTGCCGCCGTGGAAGAACGAGACCAGCGTGCAGGTGAGGATCAGCAGGCCGCGGATCCACGGGGGCGGGGGCGCCTCGCCCTTGGGCGCCTCGTACAACTCCTTGCGGCGCACCGCGAATTTCAGCGCGATCAGCAGCAGCGCGGCGAGCACGAAGCCGCAGACCGGCGAGAACAGCAGCGCCTTGAAGACGTTCAGCGCCTGGTTCCAGTCGACGCCCGCGGTGCCGTCGCCGCCGTTCATCAGCTGGTTGGCGAGGCCGACGCCGAGCACCGAGCCGATCAACGCGTGGGACGAGGAGTTGGGCAGGCCGAAGGCCCAGGTCCCGAGATTCCAGAGGATCGCCGCGAGCAGCAGCGCGAAGATCATCGCGTAGCCCGCATGCGAACCGACGTTCAGGATCAGCTCGACGGGCAGCAGCGTGACGATCGCGTAGGCCACGGCGCCCGAGGACAGCATCACGCCGAGGAAGTTGAAGAAGCCCGACCAGATCACCGCGACGAGCGGAGACATCGAGTGGGTGTAGATCACCGTGGCGACAGCGTTGGCGGTGTCGTGGAAGCCGTTCACGAATTCGAAGGCCAGTGCGATCAGCAGGGCGAGGCCGAGCAGCGCGAAGGCGCCGTAGGCCAGGGGCGCCTCGCCGACGGCGTTCATGTCGGCGATGAGGCTCACCACCGCGTAGCCGAGACCCGCCACCAGAACGAGCAGGAAGGCGACCACGCCGCCGAGATGCATCCCGTGATCGAGGCGCGGACCGCCCGCGGACCGCCGTCCGGCCGCTCCCGACGGCATCATGGCGGAATCGGACATGAACCCTCGCGCGGAATCTTTTGTGGTCGTGGACCGGGATTAAAATGGACCGGTGACGGCTCGGTGACGCCCGCCTGCAGGGTCGAGCCGTGATGGGCCGGGCCGGGTCGGCGATCGGGTCCGAGAGCGCCTGCGGCGCCGCATCTGTCACACGCCTGACGCGGTCCGGCCGCTAGCGGACCGGACCGTTCGCCTCTCGCTCGAGGGATCCGCATGATTGACGCCACGGTGCCGGCCTTGTCCCTCGGCGCGCTCCTGGCCCTCGTGCAGATCGGCAGCATCGCGGTCGCGGGCCGGCGCCTCGGCAGGAGCCCCGGCAGAAGCCCCGGACCGTCGCGGTTCCCGGTCGGCGCGCCCGTGTCCCTCGTCCGCCCGCTCCACGGGGTCGAGGCCTACAGCGAGGAAATGCTCACCCGGAGCTTCCGGCTCGATTATCCGTCCTACGAGCTGATCTTCTGCGTGGCCGATCCGGGCGACCCGATCGTCCCGATGGTCCGGCGCCTGATCGAGGCCCATCCGCGCGTCCCCGCCCGCCTGATCCTCGGCGACGAGCGGGTCAGCGCGAATCCGAAGCTGAACAACTGCCTGCGCGGTTGGCGCGCCGCCGCCCACGACTGGGTGGTGCTCGCCGATTCCAACGTCGCCATGCCGCCGGATTACATCCAGCGCCTCCAGGCGGCGTGGCGGGAAGATACCGGCCTCGTCTGCTCCACGCCGGCCGGCGCCCGCCCGGGCAGCTTCATGGCCGAGGTGGAATGCGCCTTCCTCAACACCCTGCAGGCCCGCTGGCAATACGCCGCCGAGGCGTTCGGGCTGGGTTTCGCGCAGGGCAAGAGCATGCTCTGGCACAAGCCCTTCTTGGAGGCGCAGGGCGGCCTCCAGGCGCTCGCCGCCGAGATCGCCGAGGACGCGGCCGCCACCAAGCTCGTCCGCGCCGCCGGCAAGCGGGTCCACCTCGTGGAGAGCCCGTTCGAGCAGCCCCTCGGCCCGCGCGGCTTCCGCGAGGTCTGGGCGCGGCAGCTGCGCTGGGCGCGGCTGAGGCGGGTGACCTTCCCGCTGTTCTTCGCCCCCGAGATCGGCAGCGGCGTCCTGCTGCCGGCGCTCCTCGTCGCCCTCTGGGCCGGCAGCCTCGCGGGCCTCGCCGGCGCTGCCGGCCTCGCCGCCCTGTGCTATGCCGCCGAGCACCGGCTCGCTCTCCGCGCGGGCTGGCACCGTTCGCCCCGCATGCTGGCGGCTTTCCTGGCGCGCGACGTCCTGATCCCGGCGATCTGGCTCGGCGCCTGGATGCAGAGCGCCATCGTCTGGCGGGGCAACGCCATGGATGTGCGCCCCCGGCGGGCCGCCGATGCGCGTCCCTACGCGCCGACGGCCTGACCGTTCGACGATCGGAGGCCGAGACGTGTCGCGCCGCTACGCCCTCTATTGCCTGCCCGCCCCGGGCTCCCGGCTGGAAGCCTTCGGCCGGTCCGTCCTCGGCACCGACTCCGTCGCGGCGGCAGCGGTCCCGCACCCGGAGGGCTTGAGCGACCTCGCCGCCGTCACGGCGGGCGCCCGGGTCTACGGGTTCCACGCCACCCTCAAGGCGCCCCTGCGCCTCGCGACGGGCACCACGGAGGCGGATCTCGTCGCCGCCACCCGCGACCTCGCGGCCGCGCACCCGCCGGTGGCGGTCGGAAATCTGGTGGTCGCCGCCCTCGGGCCGTTCCTCGCCCTGGTGCCGGAGGCTCCGCCGCCGGAGCTGGGGCTCTTCGCCGCCGAGTGCGTCGCCGCCCTCGACCCGTTCCGCGCGCCGCTCACCGAGGCCGAGCGCGCCAAGCGACGCCCGGAGCGCCTCGACCCCCGCGGCCGCGCGCTCCTGGCGCGCTGGGGCTACCCCTACGTGTTCGAGGCCTTCCGTTTCCACATGACCCTGACCGATGCCCTGCCGGAGGCGGAGCGCGCCGCGTGGCACCGGCGCCTGTCCGAGGCCTACGCCGCCGCGGGGCCGGAGCCCCTCGTGATCGACGCCGTCTGCCTCCTGACCCAGGACGGGTCGGGCGCGTTCCGGCTCCTGGCGCGCCTGCCCTTCGGAGAGGCCCGTGGCTGACCGCCCCCTCGGACTCGAACCCGCGATCGATCCCAGCGCCCGGGTCGTTGATGGCCGCCTGGGCCGCTACACCGAGGTCGGCGCCCGCACCCGCCTCACCGAGACGGTCCTCGACGATTATTCCTACATCGCCCAGGATTGCGAGGTGATCTACACCACGATCGGCAAGTTCTGCTCGATCGCCGCCAGAGTCCGGATCAATCCAGGCAACCACCCGATGGAACGCGCGTCGCAGGCGCACTTCACCTACCGGGCGCACGCCTACTGGCCGGACGAGGCGGACGAGCCGGCCTTCTTCGACCGGCGCCGGTCGAGCCCGGTAGCGATCGGCCACGATGTCTGGATCGGCCACGGCGTCGTGGTCCTGCCCGGACGCACCATCGGCACCGGCGCCGTGGTGGGCGCGGGTGCCATCGTCACCCGCGACGTCGAACCCTACACGATCGTCGTCGGCAATCCCGCCAGGCCGGTCCGGCTCCGCTTTCCCGAAGGCGTCGCCGCGCGCCTGACGTGTCTGGCCTGGTGGGACTGGGATCACGAGCGCCTGCGCCGGGCGCTCCCGGACTTCCGTGGGCTGCCCATCGAAGCATTCCTGGAACGATACGAAGATTAAGTCGGCTATCGAAATGAAGTCGTTGCGCCGGCAAACTTAATCGATCTGTATTCGTCATCCAATCGTCGTGAAACCGGAGTTTAGCTGCGGCCATTCCCCGGCGGATGGTGGCATGCTGGTTATCGAGGGTCTCACGCGCCAGTACGGCGACCGGCGCGCCATCGACGGCGCGTCGCTCCGGATCGAACCGGGTAGCTTCGTCGGCGTGATCGGCCGATCGGGTGCCGGCAAGTCGACGCTGCTGCGCCTCATCAACCGGCTGGCCGACCCCACGTCCGGGCGCATCCTCCACGAGGGGCGGGACGTCACGGCCCTGCGGGGCCGCGCCCTGCGCGCGTGGCGCACCCGCTGCGCCATGATCTTCCAGCAGTTCAACCTCGTCGGCCGCCTCGACGTGATGACCAACGTGCTGATGGGCCGCCTCAGCCACGTGCCGAGCCACCGCTCCCTGTTGCGGCTCTGGTCCGAGGAGGACCGCGCCATGGCGCTCGCGGCCCTGGAGAGCTTCGACATGGGCGAGTTCGCCGGCCAGCGGGCCGACGGCCTATCGGGCGGGCAGCAGCAGCGCGTGGCCATCGCCCGCGCCCTCGTGCAGGAGCCCGAGATCCTGCTCGCCGACGAGCCCGTCGCCTCCCTCGACCCGCGCAACACCCGCTTGGTGATGGACGCGCTGGCCGAGGTGAACCGGCGCTACGGCATCACGGTGCTGTGCAACCTGCACTCCCTCGATCTCGCCCGCGCCTATTGCGACCGCCTCACCGGCCTCGCGGCCGGCCGCGTGGTGTTCGAGGGCGGCCCGTTCGACCTCACCGAGGACGTCGCCCGCCGGCTCTACGGCCTGGAGGCCGGCGAGGTGCTCGATGACGCGGCCCAGCGCGAGGCCGAGCAGCGGGCCGCGATGCCGGGCCGGCCCGGCTACGTGCCGCCCCCGCCGGTCCGCGAGGCCGCCCTCGGCGCCTGGAACCGGGCCGTCCGGCCCCAACACCAACGACGGATCGGGAAACGCCCGGCCGGCCCCGCGGCCGGCCGAACCCGCGACACACGCCGACATGAAGGACGACACGATGATCACCCGACGCACCCTCGCCGCCGCCGCGGCCCTCGCCCTCCTCGGCCTGCCGGCCGCCGCCCAGGACTGGAAGGCCCAGTATCCCGAGCTGACGCTCGGCGTGATCCCGGCCGAGAACGCCTCGGGCACGTCCGACCGCTGGGCGCCGCTCACCGCCTATCTGACCAAGACCCTCGGCGTGCCGGTGAAGCTGCGGGTGGCCAGCGACTACGCCGCCGTGATCGAGGGCCAGCGGGCCGGCAACATCCAGATCGCGTGGTACGGCCCGGCCTCCTTCGCGCGGGCCGTGATGACCGGCGTGAAGATCGAGCCGATCGTCAACCAGAAGCATGAGACCGGCGCCTCGGGCTACTATTCGGTGGTCTACGTGCTGGCCTCCAGCCCCTACAAGACGGTGGAAGACCTCAAGGGCAAGAACCTCGCCCTGGTCGATCCGAACTCCACATCCGGCAATCAGGCGCCGCGCTTCTTCCTGAAGCGGGCGGGCTACGACGTCGAGAAGTTCTTCGGCAGGACCTTCTTCGCCGGCAGCCACGAGAACGCCGTGCTGGCGCTCACCCAGGGCACGGCCGACGCCGCCGCCAACCTGTGGAATTCCGAGACCGACACGATGGTCACCCGCATGGCCGCCAAGGGCATGCTCAAGAAGCCCGACGGGACGCCGATGCAGCAGTCGGACTTCCGGGTCGTGTTCAAGTCCGACTTCCTGCCGGAGGGACCCTTCGCCATGCTGGAGAGCCTGCCGGACGACCTGAAGGCCAAGATCCGCGCCGCCTTCGTGGCCCTGCCGAAGGCCGACAAGGCCGCCTTCGACCGGCTCTCCGACGGCAAGGACCAGGATCTCACGCCGGTGACCCTCAAGGATTACCAGCCGATCATCGACATGCTTCGGTTCAACGACGAGCAGCGCCGGAAGTCCTGATCCGGAGCCGCCGGACTTGCGCGGTCCGACACCCCTGTCGCCGGAGCGGGCAGCCGCCCTCTCCGGCCTCTACGCGGCGGCGACCGGCGCCGCCCGTCGCCGCACGCTGGCGAGCTTCGCCGTCGTGGCGCTGCTCGCCGTCGTGGCCGGGCTTGCCGCCGAGGTGCGGCCGCTGGTCTTCGCCGAGAACATCGGCAAGTTCACCGCCTACATCCGGCAGATCCTGCCGCCGATCGGCCTCGAGCACCCCCGCGAGGACGTCCGCGCCTGGTACTGGGGGTTGCCCAAGTGGCTCGGCCTGCTGGGCGAGACCCTGCTCATGGCCTATCTCGGGACGCTGCTCGGGGGCTCGCGGGCTTCGCCCTCAGCTTCGTGGCCGCCGCCAACCTCGTGCGGTCGCGCCTGCTGCGGCTCGGCGCGAAGCGTCTCCTGGAACTGTGCCGCACCGTCCCCGAGGTGGTGTTCGCGCTGATCTTCGTGATCGCCTTCGGCCTCGGCCCGATGGTGGGCGTGCTCGCCATCGCGATCCACACCACGGGGGCGCTGGGCAAGCTGTTCTCCGAGGTGGTCGAGAACATCGACATGCGTCCCGTCGAGGGCCTGTCGGCCTCGGGCGCCACCTGGGTCCAGACCGTCCGCTTCGCGGTGCTGCCGCAGGTGCTCTCGAACTTCGCCTCCTACGCGCTGCTGCGCTTCGAGATCAACGTGCGCGGGGCCGGGGTGATGGGCTTCGTCGGCGCTGGCGGCATCGGCCAGGAATTCCTGGTGGCGATCCGCAACTTCTACTACGCGGACGTGAGCGCGATCCTCGTGCTGATCATCCTGACCGTGTTCTGCATCGACCTCGCCACCGAGCGGGTCCGCCACCGGCTGATCGGCCCGGAGGCCGCTCGATGAGTGCGCGTCCCGAGGCCCTGCGGGCGGCGGCCCGGGCCGACCTCGCCCGCCTGCGCGCGCGCTATCCCGCGCAGTTCCGCACCGACTGGCCGGGACGGGCGCGGCTGGCCGCCCTGCTCGTCGTGCTGGTCGGGCTCGCGGCGTTCGGCACTTGGCGCCTCGACTTCTCGGTGGCGCGGATCCTCCACGGGCTCGGGCGGCTCGGCACCTTCGCGGTGCTGATGCTGCCGCCCTCGCCGGAGGGCCAGTTCTGGATCTTCCTGCACGCGCTGGGCGAGACCCTCGGCATCGCCTTCCTGGGCACGCTGACGGCGGCGATCCTCGCCTTCCCGGTGGCGTTCCTGGCGGCCCGGAACGTCGTGCCGAACCCTTCGCGCGGTTCGCCGTCCGCCGTGGCCTCGACGTGATGCGCTCGGTGGACGTGCTGATATGGGCGCTGATCTGGATCAATGTCGTGGGCTTGGGTCCCTTCGCGGGGGCGCTCGCCATCGCGTGCTCGGATTTCGGAGCGCTCGGCAAGCTGTTCTCCGAGGCGATCGAGACCTGCGACAAGCGTCCCGGCGAGGGCGTCGTGGCCTCGGGCGGCTCGGCGCTCCACCGCATCCGCTTCGGCCTGATCCCCGGGGTGCTGCCGGTGCTGGCGAGCCAGGTGCTCTACTTCTTCGAATCGAACACCCGCTCGGCGACGATCATCGGCATCGTCGGGGCCGGGGGCATCGGTCAGTACCTCACCGAGCTGATCCGCGTGCTGGAACTGCAGCAGGTCGCCTTCCTGGTGCTGATGATCCTCGTGACCGTGGCGGCGATCGATTGGGTCTCGACCCGCCTGCGCCGGGCGATCATCGGGCCGGCGGCGCGCTGAACGAGGCCTCATATCAGAGGGCTTCCGACTTGCGCCCTCGGGTGACGGACCTCTCGGTCATCATGAGCGAAGCGAAATGACCCAGGGCAGCGCGACATCGGCCTTTGTCGCGCTGCCCTGGATTGCTTCGCTCCGCTCGCAAAGACGCTGTGCCGATGCGATCGCGCGGACGCCGCATCACTCCCCGATCACCAGCTCCACCCGGTCGGCGGCGAACAGGGTGCGGTTCGCCTGGATCGGCACGCCGGCGGGATCGACGTTGACGCTCGATACCGCGAGCACGACCCGCCCCGGCGCGATCTGGAGGCGCTGCGCCTCCGCGGCATCGGCCGGACGGGCGCGGATGCGCGTCGAGAGCCGGGTGTAGTCGTGGACGCCGCAGGCCGCGAAGGCCCGGGTGATCGAGCCGCGTTCGGCATAGGCCTCGGCGAAGCCCGCGAAGCGCGGCAGCGGCAGCCAGGTCAGCGCCGTCGAGAGCGGCGCGTCGTCCGCCCGGTGGACCGTCAGCAGCTCCAGGGTCGGCGCGCTGGGGGAGGGCGAGGGCCGTTGCCTGCTCGGGGCCGGCCGCGATCGTGGCGGCTGTGATCAGGTCGCCCCAGGCCTCGCGTCCGGCGCCCGCGACGATCTCGGAGAACCGCGTGCGCGGCCCGATCGGGTAGGCGAGGGGCGCTTCCTCGACGAAGGTGCCCCGGCCCTGGCTGGCGCGCACGAGGCCGCTCTCGGCCAGCGCCGCGAGGGCGCGCCGCACCGTGTGCCGGTTCACCGCGAACCGCGCCGCCAGGGCGGCCTCGGCGGGCAGCTGTTGTCCCGCCGCGTAGCGGCCGGCCGCGATCTCGGCGGTCAGCGCGTCGGCGATCTGCCGCCACGCTGTCAGTCCCTCGCCCCGGACGAGACCGGGCGCCTGCTCCTGCGCATCCATCCTGTCATCCAAACTTCATTTGTGACCGGCACGCCAGTTGTCTATACACCTATACAACCGTGCGACGGAGGGATCTCGCGATGACGACGAGCCCGAGGAACCCGAGCCCCCAGGGCGAGGTCGCGGCGCGCCAGGCCGTGATGGCGCTCTGCGCCGAAGCGAGCCGGGCCGACCTGGAGGCGGCGCTGTCGACCCTGGGCAGCCCCGCCGGCGTGGATCTGCGGCCGCCGCAGACAGGCCTCGTGATGGCCACCGGCCGGATCGGCGGCGACGGGCGGCCGTTCAATCTCGGCGAGGTCAGCGTGACCCGGGCCGCGATCCGCCTCGCGGACGGCCCGCCCGGCTTCGCCTACCATCTCGGGCGCGACCGCACGAAGGCGCGGCTCGCCGCGATCCTCGATGCCCTCTGGCAGGATCCGGCCCGGCGCGCAGGCGTCGAGGCCGCCCTGGAGGCCGCTGCCCGGCGGATCGAGGCGTCCCGCGCGCAGGCGGCCCGGCGCACCGCCGCCACCCGGGTCGACTTCCTGACCCTCGCCCGCGGGGAGGATTGAGCATGCTCGCACCCGGTTTCGCCGATCCCGTCCACGACGCTCAGGGGACGTTCCGTGCCGTGATGGACGCCCTCGCCCGGCCCGGCTGCGTCCAGCCGCTCAACTCGGGCCTCGTGCCGCCCGCGCCGCTGACGCCCGAGCTGGCCGCCATCGCCCTGGCGCTCACCGATGCCGATACGCCGGTCTGGCTCGATGCCGCCCTCGCCGGGGCACCGGAGGTCGCCGCCTATCTGCGCTTCCATACCGGCGCGCCGCTCACCGAGGACCCGGCCCGGGCCGCCTTCGCGCTGGTCCGCGCGCCCGCCCGCTGCCCGCCACTGGCCCGCTTCGCCCCCGGCACGCCCGCCTATCCCGATACGTCCACCACCCTGGTGCTCGCCCTCGACGCGATCCTGGAGGGCACGGGGCTGCACCTCGCCGGCCCCGGCATCCGGGGGCGCCCGCATGGCGCCGGCGCCCCTGCCGGACGGCTTCGCGGCGCAGCTCGCCGAGAACCGTGCCGACTTTCCGCTCGGCGTCGACCTGATCCTCACGGCTCCCGGCCGCGTGGCCGGTCTGCCGCGCTCCACGACGGTCACGGAGGCCTGACCCATGTACGTGGCCGTCAAGGGCGGTGAGGCCGCCATCGACAACGCCCACAGGCTCCTTGCCGAGGTGCGCCGGGGCGACCCCGCCGTGCCGGAGCTGTCCGTGGCCCAGATCCGCGAGCAGATGGCGCTCCTCGTCGACCGGGTGATGACCGAGGGCTCGCTCTACGACCCCGACCCCGCGGCGCTCGCCCTGAAGCAGGCGCGGGGCGACGTGGTCGAGGCGGTGTTCCTGGTGCGCGCCTACCGGACGACGCTGCCCCGTTTCGGCGCCTCCGTGCCGGTGGAGACCGGCGCCATGGCGGTGGATCGCAGGATTTCGGCGACCTTCAAGGACCTGCCGGGCGGGCAGGTGCTCGGGCCGACCTTCGACTACACCCACCGGCTGATCGACTTCGCCCTCGCGGCCGAGGGTGCGGTGGAGCCCGCCGCCGAGGCCGAGCCCCGTGCCGATGCCGGGAGCTGCCCCCGGGTCACCGACATGCTGGGCCGGGACGGCCTGATCGAGGCCTCCCCCGCCGAAGACGGCGCCCCCGTGGGCGACCTCACCCGCGAGCCGGTGGACTACCCTGCCGACCGGGCTCTGCGGCTCCAGGCCCTGGCCCGGGGCGACGAGGGCTTCATTCTGAGCCTCGCCTACTCGACCCAGCGCGGCTACGGCCGCACCCACCCGTTCGTCGGCGAGATCCGGGTCGGCGCGGTGGCGGTGGAGTTCGTGCCCGAGGAACTGGGCTTCGCGGTGCCCCTCGGCCGGGTCCGGCTCACCGAGTGCCAGATGGTCAACCAGTTCAAGGGCGCGGGGGCGACCCCGCCCCAGTTCACCCGCGGCTACGGGCTGAGCTTCGGGCAGAGCGAGCGCAAGGCCATGGCGATGGCCCTGGTCGACCGGGCGCTGCGCGCGGAAGAGCTGGGCGAGCCGGTGGCGAGCCCCGCCCAGGACCAGGAATTCGTCCTGGCCCATTGCGACAGCCTCCAGGCGACCGGCTTCGTCGAGCACCTGAAGCTGCCCCACTACGTCGACTTCCAGGCGGAGCTGGAACTGGTCCGCCGGCTCCGCGCCGAGTTCGAGGCGACGTCCGAGTCCGTCGAGATGCAGGAGGCCGCCGAATGAGCGCCATGGGGATCAGCTCGCGCGACGGCCTCGAGGCGTCTGAGCCTGCAGATCGTTTGCCGAACGGATCGCGGGTCGCCTCTCCCGTGCGGGAGAGGGACAGGGTGAGGGATGCGACTTCTCCGGACAGACCTGACCCCTCACCCCAACCCTCTCCCGGACGGGAGAGGGAGCCCGTCGCGCCCGTCCGCGACGCGGCAGGAGCCGCGCGCCACTCCGGCTACAACTTCGCCTATCTCGACGAGGGCACGAAGCGGATGATCCGCCGGGCCATCCTCAAGGCCATCGCGGTACCGGGCTACCAAGTGCCCTTCGCCTCCCGCGAGATGCCGATGCCCTACGGCTGGGGCACTGGCGGCGTGCAGGTGACGGCCGCGATCCTCGGCCGCTCGGACGTGCTCAAGGTCATCGACCAGGGCGCCGACGACACCACCAACGCGGTCTCGATCCGCCGCTTCTTCGCCAGGACCTCCGGGGTGGCCACCACCACCCGCACCCCGGAGGCGACGGTGATCCAGACCCGCCACCGCATCCCGGAGACGCCGCTCACCGAGGGCCAGACCCTGGTCTACCAGGTGCCGATCCCCGAGCCCCTGCGCTTCCTAGAGCCCCGCGAGACCGAGACGCGCCAGCTCCACGCGCTGGCCGAGTACGGCGCCATGCACGTGAAGCTCTACGAGGACATCAGCCGCCACGGCCACATCGCTACCACCTACGCGTACCCGGTGGAGGTGGCGGGCCGCTACGTGATGGACCCGTCGCCGACGCCGAAATTCGACAATCCCAAGATGGACGATTGCCCGGCGCTCCAGCTCTTCGGCGCGGGCCGCGAGCGGCGGATCTA
The DNA here is from genome assembly GCA_050632685.1 of Methylobacterium phyllosphaerae. Taxonomy (GTDB): domain Bacteria; phylum Pseudomonadota; class Alphaproteobacteria; order Rhizobiales; family Beijerinckiaceae; genus Methylobacterium; species Methylobacterium phyllosphaerae_A. The sequence continues at coordinate 145,992 of JBOEFT010000001.1, read as the reverse complement.
CGCGGTGCCGCCCTACACGCGGGTGCGCAGCCTCGATTTCGAGGACCACCCGTTCCGGGTGCAGCACTTCGATCAGCCCTGCGCGCTGTGCGGGGCCGAGGGTGTCTACCTCGACGAGATGCTGCTCGACGATGCCGGCCGGCGGATGTTCGCGTGCTCGGACACCGACCATTGCGAGGGACGCCGCGCGGACGGTCATGTCGGCACGGGGGACGCGATATGACCGATCTCACGGTCCGCCGGGCCGGGAAGCCCGACCTCCCGGTTATCCTCGACCTCTACGCCGAGCTGAACGGCGGGCGGGTCGCGACCCTGGAGCAGGCCGGGACGCTGCTCGACCGGCTCGACACGGCCTATCCCGATTACGGGCTCTACGTGGCCGAACGCGACGGCGCGGTCGTCGGGACCTTCTGCCTCGTCATCCTCGACAACATCGCCCACTGGGGTACGCCCTCGGCGCTGGTCGAGAGCGTCGTGGTCTCGTCCCGGCACCGCGGCGGCGGTCTCGGTCGGGCGATGATGCGGGCGGCGTCCCGCCTCGCTGAGGCGCGGGGCTGCTACAAGCTCGCCCTGTCGTCGAACGTCGACGCCAAGCCGGCCCACGCCTTCTACGAGAGCCTCGGCTTCGAGCGCTACGGCTACAGCTTCCGCCTCGATCCCCCTTCGTGCCGGACCTCGCTGAGGTGACCCGATGAGCGAATCCCTGCTTCAGGTCCGCGGCCTGACCAAGCGCTACGGCGCCCGCATCGCCTGCGCCGACGTGTCGTTCGACCTCGTCCCCGGCGAGGTGCTGGCGATCGTAGGCGAATCCGGGTCCGGCAAGTCGACGCTGCTCTCCCTCATCGCCACCGAGCTGGCGCCCGATTCCGGGACGGTCGCCTACCGGATGCGCGGCGGCGCGCTGTGCGACCTCGGCACCTTGAGCGAGGCCGGGCGCCGGGCGCTGATGCGCACCGAGTGGGGCTTCGTCCGCCAGGACGCGGCCCAGGGCCTGCGCATGGCGGTCTCGGCCGGCGGGAATGTCGGCGAGCGGCTGATGGGGCTCGGCGAGCGCCATTACGGGCGGATCCGCGCCCAGGCCCTCGACTGGCTCGGCCGGGTCGAGATCGCCGCCGACCGGATCGACGACCCGCCGACGCGCTTCTCCGGCGGCATGCGCCAGCGCCTGCAGATCGCCCGGAACCTCGTCACCGGCCCCCGCCTGGTGCTGATGGACGAACCGACCTCCGGCCTCGACGTCTCGGTCCAGGCCCGGCTCCTCGACCTGATCCGCCGGCTCTCGGCCGAGCTTGGGCTTGCGGTGATCATCGTCACCCACGACCTCGCGGTGGCGCGGCTCCTCTCGCACCGGATCATGGTCATGCGCGCCGGCCGGGTCATCGAGACCGGCCTCACCGACCGGGTGCTCGACGATCCCGAGCACGCCTACACCCAGCTCCTCGTCTCCTCGGTGCTCGCCGCATGACCGCGCTCCTCACCTTCCAGGACGTCGCCAAGAGCTTCACCCTGCACCTGCGCGGCGGGATCGTGCTGCCGGTGGTGGGCGGCGTGAGCCTGTCCGTGGAGCCCGGCGAGTGCGTGGTGCTCGGCGGCCCGTCCGGCACGGGAAAATCCTCGCTGCTCAAGATGGCCTACGGCAATTACCGCTGCGATTCCGGCGCCATCCTGGTCCGCGACGGCGACGCCCTGGTGGATGTCGTCCGGGCCGATCCGCGGGCGGTGCTGGCCCTCAGGGCGCGGGTCATCGCCTACGTGTCGCAGTTCCTGCGGGTGATCCCGCGGGTCTCGGCCCTCGACGTCGTCGAGGCCGCCGGCCGCGAGGGCGGATTGTCCGAAGAAGTGGCGCGCGCGCGGGCCAAGACCCTGCTCGCCCGGCTGAACCTGCCCGAGCGGCTCTGGGGCCTGCCGCCCGCGACCTTCTCGGGCGGCGAGCAGCAGCGGGTCAATATCGCCCGGGGCCTGATCGCCGACCGACCGCTGCTGCTCCTCGACGAGCCCACTGCCTCCCTGGACGCGGAGAACCGCGCCGTGGTGGCCGAGCTGGTCCGCGAGAAGCTGAAGGCCGGCGCCGGCGTGCTCGGCATCTTCCACGACAGCGAGATGCGCGACGCTGTGGCGACCCGGGTGGTCGATGTCACCCGCTTCGCGCCGCAAGCCCGGGCAGCCTAAGGATTTCACGATGGACGACTTCATCCTCGAGAACGCGACCCTGGTCCTGCCGGACCGGGTGCAGCGGGGCTGGCTCGCGGTGTCGGACGGGGCGATCGCGGAGATCGGCGAGGGCCGCCCGCCCGCCCGCGGCCTCGATTGCGGCGGCGATCACCTGATCCCCGGCCTGATCGAGCTGCACACCGACCATCTCGAGAGCCACTACGCGCCGCGCCCCAAGGTGCGCTGGCACCCCCTGGGCGCGGTGCTCGCCTACGATGCGCAGATCACCGCCTCCGGCATCACCACGGTGTTCGATTCGCTCCGCGCCGGCAGCGACCCGGATGGCAGCGGCCTCGGCTCCGAACTGGAGCAGCTCGCCGGCGCCATCGCCACCGCGCGGGCCGGCGACCTGTTCCGGGCGGAGCACTTCACGCACCTGCGCTGCGAACTGCCCTCCACGGACGTGCTCGACACGGTGGCGGCCTTCACGGCCCGCTACCCCGTCGGCCTGATCTCGCTGATGGACCACACCCCGGGCCAGCGGCAATTCCGCGACATGGAGAAGTACTACACCTACGCGACCCGCGGCGGCCGGCCCATGGAGGAGATCCGCGCCAACACCGAGCGCAAGATCCGCGACGGCCGGGCGCTGAACGCGAAGAACCGCCCGGCTCTGGTCCAGTTCGCCCGCGAGATGGGCATCCCATTGGCGAGCCACGACGACACCACCCTGGCTGATGTCGAGCTCGCGGTCGGCGAGGGCGTGCGGCTCGCCGAGTTCCCCACCACCCGGGAGGCGGCCGAGGCCGCGCACGGGCAGGGGCTCACCGTGATGATGGGGGCGCCGAACCTGATCCGCGGCGGCTCGCATTCCGGCAACGTCGCGGCGTTGGCGCTGGCGGAGGCCGGGCACCTCGACATCCTGTCGTCGGACTACGTGCCGGCGAGCCTCTTGATGGCGGCCTTCCTGCTGCCCGAGCGGGCGCCCGCGATCACGTTGCCCGAGGCGCTCGCCACCGTGACGGCCAACCCCGCCCGCGCCACGGGCCTGACCGACCGCGGCGCCCTGGCGCCCGGGCTGCGGGCCGACATCGTGCGCGTGCAGCGGGCCGAGGGGGTGCCGGTGGTCCGCGAGGTCTGGCGCGCCGGCCGGCGGGTCGCCTGATGCCGGGCTGCCTCGTCCTCGTGGTCGGCCCGAGCGGCGCCGGCAAGGACACGTTGATCCGGCTCGCCCGGGCGGCCCTGGCCGACGATCCGCGCTACGTCTTCCCGCGCCGCCTCGTCACCCGGCCGCCCTCGGTGGACGAGGACAACGACGAGATCGACGAGGCCGCCTTCGCCGAGGGCTGCGCGGCGGGCCGCTTCACCCTGAGCTGGCGCGCCCACGGCCTCGGCTACGCTCTCCCGGCGGACGCCGGAAGGCGCGCCGCCGACGGCTCTGTGGTGATCTGCAACGTCTCGCGCCGAATCGTCGCGCAGGCGCGTAGGACTTGCCTGCGGGTGAGTGTCGTCGAGGTCACGGCGCCGCCCGAGATCTTGGTGCAGCGCATCGCCGCCCGCGGCCGGGCGCAGGACGGCGACCTGTCCGCGCGTCTCGCCCGAGAGGGCGGCGTCGCCGCGGATCTGACGATCCTCAATACCGGCGCACCGGATGAAGCCGCGTCCCAGCTGGTTTCTCATCTGCGCGCCTGCTGACGCGCTATCCTATTCTCACGCCGCGCGGCTGGTACCGATCGTGCCGGTCGACGCTTCGAGGGCAGCCAATCAACGAAAAGGGCGGGCGCCGCTAACGGCACCCGCCCGTATTGAACCCGGCCGAGGAAGCCGCGGCGCGGTCGGTCTCAGAGACCGCCGAACTTGTAGTTGAAGCCGACGCGGACGAGGTTGCCCTCGGTGTGGAAGCGCGAGATGTAGCCGGCGCCGAGGCCGACGCCCGGGATGGCGCCGACGAGCACGTTCTTGCTGCCGAGGTCGTAGTGGACGTACTCGGCCTTCACGGTCAGGGCGTCGTACTTGATGCCGAGGTAACGACCGACGGCGAATGTGTTCAGGAAGTTTTCGGTGGGCAGCGCGAACTCGATGCCGCCGCCGTAGGCATAGCCGATCTGGAAGTCATCGTAGCGACCCGCGAAAGCGAGGCGGCCGGTCGGCGCGAAGAAGCTGGCATCGTAGGACACGTTACCGTAGGCGAGGCCGCCCAGCCCGTAGACCATGACGCGGTCGAAAGCGTAGCCGACGCGGCCGGTAAGGGTGCCGAGCCAGTCGGTGCTCTGCCGGAAGGTGCTCGGGTTGCCGTTGCCGATGTAACCGCGGCGCTTGGCGAGGTCCGTCCAGTCGATGCTGTTGGCGACACCGACGACGATGCCGGAGCCCGGCGTGAACTGGTAGTTGTAGCCGGCGGTGCCGCCGATGTTGGCGAAGCCGTCATCCTTGATCGTGATGCGCGCCGGGCGCGATCCGACCGCGACGTTCGCGGCGTTGATCGGCGAGATCCCGACCGTGCTGACCCGCTGGCTCTCGGTGAAGGCGTAGGTGGTCTCGAGACCGCCGTAGAAGCCCGTCCAGGTGAAGACCGGCACCGGCGTGAAGACCGGCGGCGGCGCGGCGCGACGCGGCAGATCGGCAGCGGAGGCGGCCGTCGAGACCAGCGCCGTCGCGGCGGTGGCGAGGAGGAACTTCTTGATCATGGCGGGGTCCGAGGTGCTGCGTTGTTAGGCGCAGTTAAGCTCGGCCGCGGGAATCGCGCTATGCCCGCAATGCCACAGTGTGGCGCGAAAGTGTCCCCGATATTCTCGGAGACTGATGTTTCCAAGTTCACGATTCGCCGCCACGGCTTGACAGCTGGACCTGCCGTCGGGCGCCGCCGACGGGCGGGAGCTTGATCCCTGGCGGCCGAGCCTCTAAGCGGACCCCGCTTTTCGCCCCGTTCCGAGTTCGGGGCGGTCGAGTAAATCCGGGGCACCGATCCGGTCCCCGCCGCAGGAACGGGAATCATGGGCAAGGAAAAGTTCTCCCGCACCAAGCCGCACTGCAACATCGGCACGATTGGGCACGTTGACCACGGCAAGACGTCCTTGACGGCGGCGATCACGAAGGTTCTTGCGGAGACGGGCGGGGCGACGTTCACGGCCTACGACCAGATCGACAAGGCTCCGGAGGAGAAGGCGCGCGGGATCACGATCTCGACGGCGCACGTGGAGTACGAGACGGCCAACCGGCACTACGCGCACGTGGATTGCCCCGGCCACGCCGACTACGTGAAGAACATGATCACGGGCGCGGCGCAGATGGACGGCGCGATCCTGGTGGTTTCGGCGGCCGACGGCCCGATGCCGCAGACCCGCGAGCACATCCTTCTGGCGCGCCAGGTCGGCGTGCCGGCGCTGGTGGTATTCCTCAACAAGGTCGACATGGTCGACGACGAGGAGCTTCTGGAGCTGGTCGAGCTTGAGGTGCGCGAGCTTCTCTCGAAGTACGACTTCCCGGGCGACGACATCCCGATCACCAAGGGCTCGGCGCTGATGGCGCTGGAGGACAAGGAGCCGAAGATCGGCAAGGAAGCCGTCCTGAAGCTGATGGAGACGGTGGACGCCTACATCCCGCAGCCGGAGCGTCCGATCGACCTGCCGTTCCTGATGCCGATCGAGGACGTGTTCTCGATCTCGGGCCGCGGCACGGTGGTGACGGGCCGGGTCGAGCGCGGGATCGTGAAGGTGGGTGAGACGGTGGAGATCGTCGGCATCCGCGACACGCAGACCACGACGGTGACGGGCGTGGAGATGTTCCGCAAGCTGCTCGACCAGGGTCAGGCGGGCGACAACGTCGGCGTGCTGCTGCGCGGCACGAAGCGCGAGGACGTGGAGCGCGGCCAAGTGGTGTGCAAGCCGGGTTCGGTGAAGCCGCACTCGAAGTTCAAGGCCGAGGCCTACATCCTGACCAAGGAGGAGGGCGGGCGCCACACGCCGTTCTTCACCAACTACCGGCCGCAGTTCTACTTCCGCACGACCGACGTGACCGGGATCTGCACGCTGCCGGAAGGCACCGAGATGGTGATGCCGGGCGACAACGTGACCATGGACGTGGCGCTGATCGTGCCGGTGGCCATGGAGGAGAAGCTGCGCTTCGCCATCCGCGAGGGCGGCCGCACCGTCGGTGCCGGCGTCGTCGCCGCCATCAACGATTGATCGCAGCCACCGGCCCGTCCGCGACAGGCGCGGACGGGGTGCGGTGCCGCAGTCGCCGCCGCCATCAACGATTGAGATCCGGTCCGGAGCGGCGCGACCTGCGGCTCCGTCTCTTCCGCGCCGGTCTCCGTCTCGACGGGGGCCGGCGTTGTAGTGTCGGCGCCGGTTGCCGACCGGAGTCCCTGCGCGGCGCCTGCCGGGCTCGGCCAGACCGGAACATCCACCTCTCGGCCCCGGTCCCCCTGCGCCCGACGCTCCCGCGGGATTCGATCCGGCGCCCGCCGCCTCGAATCGGTCACGCGCCCCCTTGCAAGCCGGGCCGCGATGGGGCATTGGGCGGTGCGCTAGGAGTGTAGCTCAACTGGTCAGAGCGCCGGTCTCCAAAACCGGAGGTTGCGGGTTCGAGTCCCTCCACTCCTGCCAGACATTCAGCCCGATCCCGAGCGCCGGCCCGGTCGACAAGCCGGGGGAGTTGCGCTAGAGCGGGCGCAATCCGAGATCTGAAGCGACCGTCGGTGCGGGCCCATCCGGGTCCCCGGCGCCGACATTCGCATTCCCGGATGCGGTCTCTGCCTCGGGGCCGAACACGCACAGACACTGGCGCCATGGCATCGAACGAAGCGACCAAGAAGGTGGACCTGGTGCGCGGCGCAGCCCGCGGTCCCGCGAATCCGCCGCCGGCCCGTCCGGCGACGCCGGCCCGGGCGCCGCAGAAGCGCGCCACGCCGGGCGAGTTCTTCGCGCAGGTCCGCGACGAGGCCCGCAAGGTCACGTGGCCGAGCCGCCGGGAGACCACCATCACCACGATCATGGTCTTCGTGATGGTCGTCGCCGCGAGCCTGTTCTTCACGGTGGTGGATCAGGCCCTGCGCTTCCTGGTCGGCCTGATCCTGGGCGTCTGAATTCTGGGTGTGTGAGGGCGGCGCGCCGCCGATGGGGGAGCCCCCGCGGACTTGTCGGAGTTGAACGGAACCGTGTCGAAGCGCTGGTACATCGTCCACGCCTACTCGAACTTCGAGAACAAGGTTGCCCAGTCCATCAAGGACCAGGCGGCCCAGCGCGGGCTGACCGAGCTGTTCGACGAGGTGATGGTCCCGACCGAGAAGGTCGTGGAGGTGCGCCGCGGCCGGAAGGTCGATGCCGAGCGCAAGTTCTTTCCGGGCTACGTCCTGGTGAAGTGCGACCTCACCGACGAGGTCTACCACCTCATCAAGAACACCCCGAAGGTCACGGGCTTCCTCGGCGCGGACAAGTCGAAGCCGGTGCCGATCCCCGATGCCGAGGCCGAGCGCATCAAGGGCCAGGTGGCCGAGGGTGTCGACCGGCCCAAGCCCTCGATCTCCTTCGAGATCGGCGAGACCGTCCGGGTCGCCGACGGCCCGTTCGCCAGCTTCAACGGCACCGTCGAGGAGATCGACGATGCCCGCTCCCGCCTCAAGGTGGCCGTGTCGATCTTCGGCCGCGCGACCCCGGTGGAGCTGGAATACGCCCAGGTCGAGAAGGCCTGAGCCTCCTGAATCCGGCGGTCCTGAGGCCGCACCGTCCTTTCGGCCGTCGCTGAGCGGCGGCCGCTGCGTTTGCCACCTCCTCGTGAGGAGGCGGCATCATCCGCGGGAGATCCGCCCGGCCTCGCCTCCGGGATCCACGGCTCGCACCGCGACCTGCAACCGTCCGACCCGCCGCGCTTCAGGCCGCGTGGGGGCGGATTCTCATTGGGAGCAGTCCCATGGCGAAGAAGATCACGGGCTACGTGAAGCTTCAGGTCCCGGCCGGCGCGGCGAACCCGTCGCCGCCGATCGGTCCCGCGCTCGGTCAGCGCGGCCTCAACATCATGGAATTCTGCAAGGCCTTCAACGCGAAGACCGCGCAGATGGAGAAGGGCACCCCGATCCCGGTGATCATCACCGCGTATCAGGATCGCTCCTTCACCTTCGAGATGAAGCAGCCCCGGTCACCTTCTTCCTGAAGAAGGCCGTCGGCCTGAAGCTCGGCAAGAAGCCGGCCTCCGGCTCCAAGACCCCGGGCAAGGGCCCGACCGTCGGCAAGATCTCCGAGGCGCAGCTCCGCGAGATCGCCGAGAAGAAGATGCCCGACCTCAACTGCGACTCGATCGAGTCGGCCGTCGCCATGATCCGCGGCTCTGCCCGGGCCATGGGCCTCGAAGTCACGGCCTGAGGGAGGACATCATGGCTAAGGAAGGCAAGCGCATCCGCGCCGCCCGCGAGGGCATCGAGGTCACCAAGCTCTATCCCCTCGACGAGGCGATCAAGCTGGTGAAGGAGCGGGCGACCGCGAAGTTCGACGAGACCGTCGAGGTCTCGATGAACCTCGGCGTCGACCCCCGTCACGCCGACCAGATGGTCCGCGGGGTCTGCAACCTGCCGAACGGCTCCGGCCGGACGGTCCGGGTCGCGGTCTTCGCCCGCGGCGCCAAGGCGGACGACGCCAAGGCCGCGGGTGCCGACATCGTCGGCGCCGAGGATCTCCTGGAGATCGTGCAGAGCGGCAAGATCGACTTCGATCGCTGCATCGCGACCCCCGACATGATGCCGCTGGTCGGCCGTCTCGGTAAGGTGCTGGGCCCGCGCGGCCTGATGCCGAACCCGAAGGTCGGCACCGTCACCATGGACGTGAAGAGCGCCGTCGCCGGCGCCAAGGGCGGCTCGGTGGAGTTCCGCGTCGAGAAGGCCGGCATCGTCCATGCCGGTGTCGGCAAGGTCTCGTTCGACGCCGAAAAGCTCGTCGAGAACATCAAGGCCTTCGCGGACGCCGTCGCCAAGGCGAAGCCCGCGGGCGCCAAGGGCACCTACGTCCAGCGCATCGCCGTCACCTCGACGATGGGCCCGGGCGTAAAGGTCGAGCCGAACACGGTCCTGACCGCCTGAGGCAAGGCAAATCGCCCACGCTGCGGAGCGCCCGGCCGGAAACGGCCGGGCGTTTTTTTGTTGCGGGGGGACGCGGGGGCGAATGTCCGGCGTCTGCATGCTCGCGAGTCGGCGGGCCGGGACGCCCCAAGCCGGCGCCACGACCGATCCGGCGCGAAGGGTCCGCGCGCATCGCACCGTGCGACGCCGCCGCGCACGCGGAATCGCCGCATGGTCGGTCTGGTATCGCGCGCCGCTTCGCGGCCTGTCCCGGACCCCGTTCCGCCGTCGCTCCACCGGTCCGGGAACAGGACGTGGTTCCTCTGGAAGCGCCCATCCTTGTTCCGGGAGCAGCGACCGCCAGCGGACTGCGACCCGGGATCCAGCTCACGAGATCAGCCGCGACAGCGGCAGCGCTCTCCCTCACGCCTTTCTCAACCGCGGAGGGGGCGCCAACGCGCGCGGCTGTGCTAGATAGGCCGCCATGCGATGCACCCTGACGGTCACCTCCAAGCGACGCATCCTGTGCGTCTTCCCCGCCTACACCCCGTCCTTCGGGACGTTCTCCCACGCCTACCCGCTGATGGGCGGGGTGAAGGCGTTCATGCCGCCCCAGGGGCTGCTGCTGATCGCGGCCTATATGCCGCAGGCGTGGGAATGCCGGTTCATCGATGAGAATATCCGCCGTGCGAGCCCGGCCGACTTCGCCTGGGCCGATGCGGTGTTCGTCTCCGGGATGCACATCCAGGAACCGCAGATCCACGACATCCGCGACCGCGCCCGCGCGGCCGGCAAGGTGACGGCGCTGGGCGGCCCCTCGGTCTCCGGCGCCCCGGAGAAGTACGGCGATTTCGACTACCTCCATGTCGGCGAGATCGGCGATGCCACCGACCAGCTCGTCGCGCGCCTCGACGCCGACCTGACCCCGCCCCCGCCCAGGTGGTGCTGGAGACGAAGGAGCGCCTCGCGCTGGCGGATTTCCCGGCCCCGGCCTACGAGGCGGCGCCGCTCAAGCGCTACCTGATCGGCTCCCTGCAATTCTCCTCGGGCTGCCCCTATCGCTGCGAGTTCTGCGACATCCCGCAGCTCTATGGCCGCCAGCCGCGGCTGAAGAGCCCCGAGCAGATGTGCGCCGAACTCGACGCCATCATCAGCCAGCCGGGCCATCCGGCGGTGGTCTACTTCGTCGACGACAACTTCATCGCCAACCGCAAGGCGACCCGCGAGATGCTGCCGCATCTCGTGACCTGGCAGAAGAAGAACAACTACCCGCTCCAGTTCGCCTGCGAGGCGACGCTGAACATGGCCAAGCAGCCCGAGATCCTCGAGCTGATGCGGCAGGCGAACTTCATGACGGTGTTCGTCGGCATCGAGACGCCGGAGGCGGAGGCCCTCAAGGGCATCGACAAGACCCACAACGCCGCCGTGCCGATGTACGAGGCGATCGAGACCCTCAATTCCTACGGGCTCGAGGTGACCTCGGGCATCATCCTGGGCCTCGACTCCGACACCGACAAGTCCGAGCAGAACCTGATCGACTTCATCGACCGGTCGGCGATCCCGGTGCTGACCATCAACCTGCTCCAGGCCCTGCCCAAGACGCCCCTCTGGGACCGGCTGGAGCGCGAGGGCCGACTCCTGCACGATGCCAGCCTGGAGTCGAACGTCCTGTTCAAGCGCCCGCACGATTCGGTGGTGAAGAGCTGGCGCCGGGCGATCGCGCATGCCTACGAGCCGGACAAGATCTTCGAGCGCTTCAAGCACCAGTGCGCGGTGACCTATCCGAACCGGATCACCACGCCGACCGCTGGCAAGCTGACCTTCACCAATCTGCGGCGCGGGCTGATCCTCGGCTTCAACATCATCACTCGGGTCGGGATCTTCTCCGACTACCGCAAGCCGTTCTGGAGCGCGGCCCGCTACGCGCTGAAGCGGGGGCAGATCGAGGCGGTGTTCAACATGGGCTTCGTGGCCCACCACCTGATCCGCTTCACCCGCGAGGCCCTGCGCGGCGAGCACAACGCCTCGTTCTATGCCGCCAAGGCCGCGGAGGCGAAGGCCGCCCGCGACCGGAGCTGGTGGGAGGCGGCCCGCCGCAAGCTGGTCCCCGAGCGCGAGGCGGCGTAGCCCGGATCCGGCCGCGCGTCGAGCGATGCAATCGCGGCAAGGCTCCTCCGCAAGTCCTTGCCTGCGGCGGAAAAGTCGCGCTTCGGCCCTTGGCAGGCGGCTTGCTAGGCTCTATACACCGCGCCTCACGCATTTATCCTTACGGAAGGAAACGGCCGATTGGCCGGTTTCCGCTCGAAATGTCGCCCGGGCAACCGGGTGGCACTGGCCGGCAGGATCCAGAGGGCACCATGCCCCGCGGAGCCTCGTCCGGCCATGTCCTGTCCGAGACTGCAGGTGCCGGTTCGCCGGCTTAATCCACCAACCTGCACAGACGGGGAAGACCGAATTTGAAAAGCCCCACCTCGGCCCCGGCCGCGGAGGGGTGTCGGTTTGAACCAACTCGCCCGAGGCGGCCTTCAGGGGCACGCGCGGGGACAGGGCCGCGAAGCGTCGTTCGGACGTTCCCGGTCTTCAGAAGGCCGAGACCACGTCCGGGCGGCATGTGCAACCGGCGGACCCGAATCCGGGTTCCGCCAACCGGAGAGAGCCCAGTGGACCGGACAGCTAAAGCTGATCTCGTCTCGACGCTCAACGGCGTGTTCAATGAGAGCGCCGTCGTCGTCGTGGCCCACTACAAGGGCCTCACGGTCGCCGACATGCAGAAGCTGCGTTCGCAGATGAAGCAGGCTGGCGCCACCGTGAAGGTCGCCAAGAACAGCCTCGCCGGCATCGCACTCGATGGCACGGATGTCGCCTCCATCAAGCCGCTCCTGAAAGGCCCGACCCTGCTCGCCTATTCCGGCGATCCGGTCGCAGCCGCGAAGGTCGCGGTCGATTTCGCCAAGGTCAACGACAAGCTCGTGATCCTCGGCGGCGCGATGAGGAAGACCGCCCTGAACCCGGACGGCGTGAAGGCCCTCGCCTCGCTCCCGTCCCTCGACGAACTGCGCGCCAAGATCGTGGGCCTCGTGCAGGCGCCCGCGACGAAGATCGCTCAGGTCGTCAACGCGCCGGCGGCCAAGCTCGCCCGCGTGTTCGGGGCCTACGCCACCAAGGACGAGGCCGCCTGAGGCCCTTCAAAAATCACCTGTTCGAACCGATATCTGAGAGGAATTGAAAATGGCTGATCTTGCCAAGCTCGTCGACGACCTGTCCTCGCTGACCGTGCTCGAGGCCGCTGACCTGGCCAAGATGCTCGAAGAGAAGTGGGGCGTCTCGGCCGCCGCTGCCGTCGCCGTCGCCGCCGGCCCGGCCGCCGGTGGCGCCGCCGCCGCCGTCGAGGAGCAGACCGAGTTCACGGTCGTCCTCGCCGCCGCTGGCGACAAGAAGATCGAGGTCATCAAGGAGGTCCGCGCGATCACCGGCCTCGGCCTCAAGGAAGCCAAGGACCTCGTCGAGGGCGCGCCGAAGCCGGTCAAGGAAGGCGTCGCCAAGGACGAGGCCGAGAAGCTCAAGGCCCAGCTCGAGAAGGCCGGCGCCAAGGTCGAGCTCAAGTAAGTCGACGATGGGCCGGCCCCGGCCCATCACCCCACGCAGGCCCGTCTCGGGCCTGTCGTGACTGGAGCCCGCGGGTGCTGCGCCCGCGGGCTTTAGGCCGCTTCGGCGGACGGTCCCGGACGGGGCTGATTGAGAGATTCGGTTCGGTGGCGCGGCTCGGCGGGGCGCGCGTCACGGCCCGGCGCGGGAGGCCCCTTCACGGGAGCGCTTCCCCGGGCGCGAGGCACGCGGGTAGGAGCGAGGTCACATGGCCAACACGCTGGTCGGTCGCAAGCGCATTCGGAAGTTCTTCGGCAAGATCAAGGAAGTTGCCGAGATGCCGAACCTCATCGAGGTTCAGAAGGCGTCCTACGACCAGTTCCTGATGGTCGACGAGCCCGAAGGCGGGCGCGGCGACGAGGGGCTGCAGAGCGTGTTCAAGTCGGTCTTCCCGATCTCCGACTTTGCCTCCACGGCTCTCCTCGAGTTCGTGCGCTATACCTTCGAAGCGCCCAAGTACGACGTGGATGAGTGCCGCCAGCGTGGCATCACCTTCGCGGCGCCGCTGAAGGTCACGCTCCGCCTCATCGTGTTCGATGTCGATCCCGATACCCAGGCCAAGTCGGTCAAGGACATCAAGGAGCAGGACGTCTACATGGGCGACATGCCCCTGATGACGGAGAACGGCACCTTCATCGTCAACGGCACCGAGCGCGTCATCGTCTCGCAGATGCACCGCTCGCCGGGCGTGTTCTTCGACCACGACAAGGGCAAGACCCACTCGTCGGGCAAGCTCCTGTTCGCTGCCCGCATCATCCCGTACCGGGGCTCCTGGCTCGACGTCGAGTTCGACGCCAAGGACATCGTGCACGTCCGCATCGACCGGAAGCGGAAGCTGCCGGCGACGTCGCTGCTCTACGCGCTGGGCCTCGACGGCGAGGAGATCCTGTCGACCTTCTACAACCGCGTCGCCTACGACCGGGACGGCGCCGACTGGCGCGTGCCGTTCGATGCCGAGCGCATGAAGGGCATGAAGGCCACCGTCGACCTGATCGACGCCGATTCCGGCGAGGTCGTGCTCGAGGCCGGCAAGAAGCTCAACGCCCGCAACGCCCGCCAGATCACCGAGAAGGGGACCAAGTTCCTCAAGGCGACCGACGAGGATCTCGTCGGCCAGTACATCGCCGAGGATCTGGTGAACGCCCAGACCGGCGAGATCTGGGCCGAGGCCGGTGAGGAGATCACCGACAAGCTCCTGAAGAGCCTGGAGGATGTCGGCATCACTGAGCTGCCGGTGCTCGACATCGACCACGTCAATGTCGGCCCCTACATCCGCAACACGCTGGCGGTGGACAAGAATTCCGGCCGCGAGGGGGCGCTGTTCGACATCTACCGGGTCATGCGCCCGGGCGAGCCGCCGACCCTCGACACCGCCGAGGCGATGTTCCACTCGCTGTTCTTCGATTCCGAGCGCTACGACCTCTCGGCGGTCGGCCGCGTGAAGATGAACATGCGCCTCGACCTCGACGCCGCCGACACGGTCCGCACCCTCCGCAAGGAGGACATGCTGGCGGTGGTCAAGGCGCTGGTGGAGCTGCGCGACGGCAAGGGCGAGGTCGACGACATCGACCACCTCGGCAACCGCCGCGTCCGCTCGGTGGGCGAGCTCATGGAGAACCAGTACCGCCTGGGCCTCCTGCGCATGGAGCGCGCCATCCGCGAGCGCATGAGCCAGGTCGATATCGACACGGTCATGCCGCAGGATCTGATCAACGCGAAGCCCGCGGCCGCCGCCGTGCGCGAGTTCTTCGGCTCGTCGCAGCTGTCGCAGTTCATGGACCAGACCAACCCGCTCTCCGAGGTGACGCACAAGCGCCGCCTCTCGGCCCTCGGCCCGGGCGGTCCTGACCCGCGAGCGCGCCGGCTTCGAGGTGCGCGACGTGCACCCGACCCATTACGGCCGCATCTGCCCGATCGAGACGCCGGAAGGCCCGAACATCGGCCTGATCAACTCCCTCGCCACCTTCGCGCGGGTGAACAAGTACGGCTTCATCGAGACCCCGTTCCGCCGCGTCCGCGACGGCGTGGTCACCGACGAGGTCGCCTACCTCTCGGCCATGGAGGAGGCGAAGTACTACGTCGCCCAGGCGAACGCCCAGATGGACGAGGCCCGCAAGCTCACGGAGGACCTCGTGGTCTGCCGGCGGGCCGGCGAGGTGATCGTCGTGGGACCCGAGCGCGTCGACCTCATGGACGTGTCGCCGAAGCAGCTCGTCTCGGTCGCCGCGGCGCTGATCCCGTTCCTCGAGAACGACGACGCCAACCGCGCGCTCATGGGTTCGAACATGCAGCGCCAGGCAGTGCCGCTGGTCCGCGCCGACGCCCCCTTCGTGGGCACCGGCATGGAGGCGGTGGTCGCCCGGGATTCCGGCGCCGCCATCGCGGCCCGCCGGGCCGGCATCATCGATCAAGTGGACGCCACCCGTATCGTCATCCGCGCCACCGAGGAGGCCGACGCCAACAAGCCGGGCGTCGACATCTACCGCCTGCAGAAGTTCCAGCGCTCCAACCAGTCGACCTGCATCACGCAGAAGCCTCTGGTCCGCGTCGGCGAGTTCGTGAAGAAGGGCGAGATCATCGCCGACGGTCCCTCGACCGAGTTCGGCGAGCTGGCCCTCGGCCGGAACGTGCTCGTCGCGTTCATGCCGTGGAACGGCTACAACTTCGAGGACTCGATCCTGCTCTCCGAGCGGATCGTGAAGGATGACGTGTTCACCTCGATCCACATCGAGGAGTTCGAGGTGATGGCCCGCGACACCAAGCTCGGGCCGGAGGAGATCACTCGCGACATCCCGAACGTCTCCGAGGAGGCGCTCAAGAACCTCGACGAGGCCGGCATCGTCTACATCGGTGCCGAGGTGAACGCGGGCGACATCCTCGTCGGCAAGATCACCCCGAAGGGCGAGAGCCCGATGACGCCGGAGGAGAAGCTCCTCCGCGCCATCTTCGGCGAGAAGGCCTCGGACGTGCGCGACACCTCGCTGCGGGTGCCGCCGGGCGTCACCGGCACGATCGTCGAGGTCCGCGTGTTCAACCGCCACGGCGTCGACAAGGACGAGCGCGCCCAGGCGATCGAGCGCGAGGAGATCGAGCGGCTCGCCAAGGACCGGGACGACGAGCAGGCGATCCTGGACCGCAACACCTACGCCCGTCTGGCGGACGTGCTGATCGGCCAGGCGCCGGTGGCCGGCCCGAAGGGCTTCCGGAAGGACACCACGCTCACCCGCGAGCTGATCAACGACTACCCGCGCTCGCAATGGTGGCAGTTCGCCGTCATTGAGGACCGTCTCATGACCGAGATGGAGGCGATGCAGAAGCAGTACGACGAGTCGAAGAAGCGCCTCGAGCAGCGCTTCCTCGACAAGGTCGAGAAGCTGCAGCGCGGCGACGAGCTGCCCCCGGTGTCATGAAGATGGTCAAGGTCTTCGTGGCGGTGAAGCGCAAGATCCAGCCGGGCGACAAGATGGCCGGCCGTCACGGCAACAAGGGTGTCGTGTCGCGGATCGTGCCGATCGAGGACATGCCGTTCCTGGAGGACGGGACGCATGCCGACATCGTGCTCAACCCGCTGGGCGTGCCCTCGCGCATGAACGTCGGTCAGATCCTGGAGACCCACCTCGGCTGGGCGGCTGCGGGCCTGGGTCGCAAGGTGTCGAAGGCGGTGGATGCCTATCTGAAGTCGCAGGACATCGCGCCGCTGCGGGAGGAGATGACGGCGATCTACTCCCCGGGCGAGCTCGACGGCCTGACGGACGAGGAGCTGGCCGAGGCCGGCAACAACGTCCGCCGCGGCGTGCCGATGGCCACGCCGGTCTTCAACGGCGCCAAGGAGGCCGACATCGAGCAGATGCTGGAGATGGCCGGGCTCGACCGCTCGGCGCAGTCGACGCTCTACGACGGGCGCACCGGCGAGCCCTTCGACCGCAAGGTGACGATGGGCTACATCTACATGCTGAAGCTCCACCACCTCGTGGACGACAAGATCCACGCGCGGTCGATCGGCCCGTACTCGCTCGTCACCCAGCAGCCGCTGGGCGGCAAGGCGCAGTTCGGCGGCCAGCGCTTCGGCGAGATGGAGGTCTGGGCGCTGGAAGCCTACGGCGCGGCCTACACGCTGCAGGAGATGCTGACGGTGAAGTCGGACGACGTGGCCGGCCGCACCAAGGTCTACGAGGCGATCGTCCGCGGCGACGACACGTTCGAGGCCGGCATCCCCGAATCGTTCAACGTGCTCGTCAAGGAGATGCGCTCGCTCGGCCTCAACGTCGAGCTGACGTCCTCCAAGAAGGCCGCCAACGACCAGCTCGAGCCCCCGGCCGACGCGGCCGAGTAGATCTGAGAACCACACCTCCCGTGGCGGCTTCGGGCCGCCACGGTCGAGCGAGGAGGAGGGGCCTCCCGGCTACGACGACGGTGAGCAGCGCCCGCGCGGGGCGCGGCGCCGGATCTTTCAGGACGCGGTAGCCCGGGCGCAGGGTTGCCGGCGTCAACAAGGAGCGGATCATGAACCAAGAGGTCATGAACCTTTTCAACCAGCAGGCCACGCCGGTCAGCTTCGACCAGATCAAGATCTCGATCTCGTCCCCGGAGAAGATCTCTCTTGGTCGTACGGCGAGATCAAGAAGCCCGAAACCATCAACTACCGGACGTTCAAGCCCGAGCGCGACGGCCTGTTCTGCGCGCGGATCTTCGGACCGATCAAGGACTACGAGTGCTTGTGCGGCAAGTACAAGCGCATGAAGTACAAGGGCGTCATCTGCGAGAAGTGCGGCGTCGAGGTCACGCTCGCGCGCGTCCGGCGCGACCGCATGGGCCACATCGAGCTGGCCGCCCCCGTCGCGCACATCTGGTTCCTGAAGTCGCTGCCGAGCCGCATCGGCCTGCTGCTCGACATGGCGCTCAAGGACCTCGAGCGGATCCTGTACTTCGAGTCGTACTGCGTCATCGAGCCGGGCCTCACCCCCTGAAGGAGCGTCAGCTCCTGTCGGAGGAGGAGTACCTGCGCGCCCAGGAGGAGTACGGCGAGGATAGCTTCACCGCCATGATCGGCGCCGAGGCCATCCGGCGCATCCTGCAGGAGCTCGACCTCGACAAGATCGCCAACGATCTGCGCGAGGAGATCGCGGTCACGACGTCGGAGCTGAAGCCCAAGAAGCTCCTGAAGCGGCTCAAGATCATCGAGGCCTTCCAGATGTCCGGCAACAAGCCGGAATGGATGATCCTGACGGTCGTGCCGGTGATCCCGCCGGACCTGCGCCCGCTGGTCCCGCTGGACGGCGGCCGCTTCGCGACCTCCGACCTCAACGACCTGTACCGCCGCGTCATCAACCGCAACAACCGCCTGAAGCGGCTGATCGAGCTGCGCGCCCCCGACATCATCATCCGCAACGAGAAGCGGATGCTGCAGGAGGCGGTCGACGCCCTGTTCGACAACGGCCGCCGCGGCCGCGTCATCACGGGCGCCAACAAGCGCCCGCTGAAGTCGCTCGCCGACATGCTGAAGGGCAAGCAGGGCCGGTTCCGCCAGAACCTGCTCGGCAAGCGCGTCGACTACTCGGGCCGCTCGGTCATCGTGGTCGGCCCGGAGCTGAAGCTGCACCAGTGCGGCCTGCCCAAGAAGATGGCGCTGGAGCTGTTCAAGCCGTTCATCTACGCGCGCCTCGACGCCAAGGGCTTCTCCGCCACGGTGAAGCAGGCCAAGAAATTGGTTGAAAAGGAGAAGCCGGAGGTCTGGGATATCCTCGACGAGGTGATCCGCGAGCACCCGGTGATGCTGAACCGCGCGCCGACGCTCCACCGCCTGGGCATCCAGGCCTTCGAGCCGAAGCTGATCGAGGGCAAGGCGATCCAGCTGCACCCGCTGGTCTGCGCCGCGTTCAACGCCGACTTCGACGGCGACCAGATGGCCGTGCACGTCCCGCTATCGCTCGAGGCGCAGCTGGAAGCGCGCGTCCTCATGATGTCGACGAACAACATCCTGCATCCGGCCAACGGTCAGCCGATCATCGTGCCCAGCCAGGACATCGTGCTCGGCCTCTACTACCTGTCGATCGTGGCCGAGGGCATGCCGGGCGAGTTCAAGGCGGACAACGCCAAGAACCCGATGCAGGGCGTCTACGGCGACATGGGCGAGCTGGAGCACGCCCTGGCCGCCAAGGCCGTGTCGCTGCACACCAAGATCAAGTGGCGCTGGACGGGCATCGGTCCGGACAATCAGCCCCTGACCAAGACCTACGAGACCACGCCGGGGCGGGTGATCCTGTCCGGCGCCCTGCCGAAGCACGCCAAGGTGCCCTTCGAAGTCGTCAACAAGCTGATGACCAAGAAGGAGATCTCGGCGATGATCGACACCGTCTACCGCCACTGCGGTCAGAAGGAGTCGGTGATCTTCTGTGATCGGATCATGGCGCTCGGCTTCAACCACGCGTTCAAGGCCGGCATCTCGTTCGGCAAGGACGACATGGTCGTGCCGGAGAACAAGTGGTCGATCGTCGACACGACCCGCGCGCTCGTGAAGGACTACGAGCAGCAGTACAACGACGGCCTGATCACCCAGGGCGAGAAGTACAACAAGGTGGTCGATGCCTGGGCCAAGTGCTCGGACAAGCTGGCCGCTGAGATGATGGGCCGCATCTCCGCGGTCCAGAAGGACGAGCACGGCGCCGACAAGCAGATCAACTCGATCTACATGATGAGCCATTCCGGCGCCCGTGGTTCGCCCGCCCAGATGAAGCAGCTCGCGGCGATGCGTGGCCTCATGGCCAAGCCGTCGGGCGAGATCATCGAGACCCCGATCATCTCGAACTTCAAGGAAGGCCTGGACGTTCTGGAGTACTTCAACTCCACGCACGGTGCCCGTAAGGGCCTGGCCGACACCGCCCTGAAGACCGCCAACTCCGGCTACCTGACCCGCCGCCTCGTCGACGTGGCCCAGGACGCCGTGATTCGCGAGGTGGATTGCGGCACGACCAACGGCATCAAGATGCGCGCCATCGTGGATGCCGGCCAGGTCGTGGCGACGCTGGCCACCCGCATCCTGGGCCGCGCCACGGCCGAGGATCTGGTGGCCGCGGACGGCACGGTGATCGTCAAGATCGGCGAGACCATCGAGGAGCGGCACCTGCCGGCGATCAACGCCGCCGGCATCCAGGAGGTAAAGATCCGCTCGGTGCTGGTCTGCGCCACCAAGAGCGGCGTCTGCGCCACCTGCTACGGGCGCGACCTCGCTCGCGGCACGCCCGTCAACATGGGCGAGGCCGTCGGCGTCATCGCGGCGCAGTCGATCGGCGAGCCGGGCACCCAGCTCACGATGCGCACCTTCCACATCGGTGGTGCGGCCCAGATCGCCGACTCGTCGTTCATCGAGTCGAGCTTCGAGGGCACGATCAAGATCCGCAACCGGGCCATCGCCAAGAACTCGGACGGGGACCTGATCGCCACCGGCCGCAACGTGGCGGTGGTGGTCGTCGGGTCGGACGGGGTCGAGCGGGCGGTCCACCGTCTGCAGTACGGCGCCAAGCTCCGTGTCGACGAGGGTGACAAGATCAAGCGCGGGCAGCGGATCGCCGAGTGGGATCCCTACACCCGTCCGATCCTCACCGAGGTCGACGGCCTCGTGGCCTACGAGGATCTTGTCGACGGCCAGTCCATGACCGAGACCACCGACGAGTCGACCGGCATCGCCAAGCGCGTCGTCGTCGACTGGCGCGGCTCGGCCCGGACCTCGGACCTGAAGCCCGCGATGGTCGTGGTCGACCGGGAGGGCAAGGCGCTCAAGCTGCCCCGCGGCTCGGACGCCCGGTACTTCCTGCCGGTCGACGCCATCATCGGCTTCGATCCGGGCGCGAAGGTCAATGCCGGCGACATCCTGGCCCGCGTCTCGACCGACCTCGGCCAAGACCCGCGACATCACCGGCGGTCTGCCGCGGGTGGCGGAGCTGTTCGAGGCACGGCGCCCGAAGGACGCGGCGATCATCGCCGAGAAGTCGGGCACCATCGCGTTCGGCCGCGACTACAAGAACAAGCGCCGGCTCACGCTGACGCCGCATGACGGCTCGGAGGCGGTCGAGTACCTGATCCCGAAGGGCAAGCACATCCACCTGCAGGACGGGGACGTGGTCGAGCTCGGCGATTACATCGTCGACGGAAACCCCGCCCCGCACGACATCCTGGCGATCAAGGGCGTGGAGGAACTCGCGGCCTACCTCGTCAACGAGATCCAGGAGGTCTACCGGCTGCAGGGCGTGTCGATCAACGACAAGCACATCGAGGTGATCGTCCGTCAGATGCTGCAGAAGGTCGAAGTGACCGACGGCGGCGACTCGGACATCCTCTCGGGTGACCAGATCGACCGGACGGAGCTGACCGACTTCAACGAGAAGCTGCTCGCCGAGGGCAAGAAGCCGATCCAGGGCGTTCCGGTCCTGCTCGGCATCACCAAGGCGTCGCTGCAGACCAAGTCGTTCATCTCGGCGGCCTCGTTCCAGGAGACCACCCGCGTCCTCACCGAGGCGGCGGTCAACGGCAAGGTCGACACCCTGGAAGGCCTGAAGGAGAACGTGATCGTCGGCTCGCTGATCCCGGCGGGCACCGGCTCGATGGTGGCGGATATCCGCTCCATCGCCCGCCGCCGCGACGCGATGATCCTGCAGCAGAAGCAGACCGAGAGCGGCGCGATGCCGGTCGAGGAGCTTCCGCCCGCCGCCGAATAAGGGCGACCGGCAGGTTCGTGATGAGAGGGCGGCCTTCGGGCCGCCCTTTTCTGTTGTGGCGTGCCCCTGTCAACGCGGCCGTCATTGCGAGCGCAGCGAAGCAACCCAGGGCGGCGCCATGCTTGCTGAGGTCCCGCTGCCCTGGTTCACTTCGCTCCGCTCGTGATGACGGAGCGGGAGGCGTCAGCCGCAGCGTTCAACCCGAGACCGTATCGAGACACGCGCAACCACTTGGCCTTAACGGCGGCTCAACCATGCCGCGCGATAAATCCCGGGCGGCCGCAGAAACACCCTGGAAATGGGGAGGATCGGGCCTGTTCGGGTGCGTGAGTGCGGGTCTGGCGTCGTGGGCACGAGACGAGGACGGGAATCGAGCCTGCGCTGGCTCTCGGCGGCCCTGACGCCCTGGATGGTCGGGCTCGGCCTGCTGGTGTCGTTCACGGCCGATGCCGGCACGGAGAACGCGATCGGTGCGAGCCGACTCGGGGTGATCGATGCCGAGACCGTTCCGCCCCTGCCGCCCGGCACCCTGCTGATCGGATCCGCCCTGCGCCGCCTCGGCGGCGAGCCGCCCCAGGCGGTGTTCAAGACCGGCGCGCACGTCTTCCCGGTGGTGCAGCGGGGCGGCAAGGGCAACCCGGCACGGCCCCCGGCCGAGAGCTTTGCCCGCCGGGCCGCCAACCTGCGGGAGCCCGGGGGGGCCCTGGTGTTCGGCGACGTCACCGGCAGCGTCACCGGCGTGCTGACGCAGGGCTCCGCGGTCTGGGATCCGGATTCCGAGCCGGAGGCCGCCTTCGTCCCCGTGCCCGATCTCGGCCTGACCACCGGCGCCGGCACCGCCGCCTCCACGGGGGAGGGCACGGCCGACCTCACGGAGGATGGCGGTCCCGAGCGCTTCGACGGCTCGACCCCGCCGGTGCCCCGCGCCATCGCCCTGTCCTCCACGACGCCGGCGCCCGCAGACGCGATCCCCGTCGAGATCGCCGCCGCGAGCCTCGCGCTGCCCGATTTCGCGATCCGCACCGAGCGCCCGGACAGCGCCCAGCCGGTCCCCGAGGATGCGCGCCGGCGCTACGCCGACCTGATCGACCCGAACGCCCTCGACAAGGAGCAGCGCTGCGCTCTCCGAGGCGGTCTATTTCGAGGCCCGGAGCGAGCCCGAGGCGGGCCAGGCGGCCGTCGCCCAGGTGGTGCTCAACCGCGTGAAGAGCGGCCTCTACCCGGCGAGCGTCTGCGGCGTCGTCTACCAGAACCGGCACCATTACATGGGCTGCCAGTTCTCCTTCGCCTGCGAGGGCAAGTCCCTGCGCATCACCGATGCCGGCGCCTGGGAATCCGCGACCCGCATCGCCCGTTCGGTGATCGAGGGCCGGACCTACCTCGCCGAGGTCGGCGCCGCGACCCACTACCACGCCGACTACGTCCGACCGGGCTGGGCGCGCCGCCTGCGGAAGATGGACGTGATAGGCCGCCACATCTTCTACCAGCTCCGCGCCGGGCAGACCTGACCCCGGACGGATCGGGATTCATAAGAGGGCCTGTCGAAGATCTAAACAATTCTACCTAGGTAGGCGACGACTAAGCAGTCGAAACCAAGGGTTAATTTTACCTTCGATTCTGATAATGCTTGCGCGCCGGGCAACGAGTCTGGCCTCTGGTACGTCGAGACGTGCGCCGCGTGCGCGCCGCTTCTCGTAGTAATGCGTATCAGAGGATCTCCATGACCGCGCCGGTCGCTCGCACCGCTCTCCTTGCCGCCACCCTCGGCGGCGTTCTCCTCGCGGCACCCGCCCAGGCCGGCGGCTGCTACGGCTCCGAATGCTACCGCCACGTCGTCACGCCGCCGGTCTACGACACCGTGCAGGAGAACGTGCTGGTGCGCCCGCCCCGCACGGTCTACCGCACCGCGCCGCCGGTCTACGACACGGTGTCGGAGCGCGTGATGGTCTCGCCGGGCGGGCGGTTCTGGCAGACGAGCCGCGGTCCCGGCGGCGAGCTGATCGGGTGCTGGGTCACCACGCCGCCGCGCTTCGCCGTGCGCACCCGGACCGTGCTGGTCCGTCCGGCGCAGGCGATCCCCGAGACGATCCCGCCGGAATACGCCAGCGTCAGCCGGCGGGTCCTCGTGGCGCCCGCCCGTGCCGGCTGGGTGCCGGTCGGCGGCGGCTACGGCTACCGGTCCGCCGCCTATGGCGGCCCGCTGGTCGGCTCGATCCCGGACGCGGTCGGCATCACCGGGGCCAGTTCCTCGGATGTCGGCGTCGGGCTCGGCTTCTACACGGGCAGCCGGTACGAGGGTTACTGATCGGAGCCCGGAGGCTTGATTCCGGACGTCCCGGCGACACCTCACCGCGCAACACGGGAGGTGACGATGGGGACGTTCAAGGCCTGGGTGGTCGAGAAGACCGAGGGCGGCCAAAGCCTGGCCTTCCGGGATTTCGACGACGCCGACCTGATGGACGGCGACGTCACCGTGCGGGTGACGCACTCGACCCTGAACTACAAGGACGGACTCGCGCTCACCGGCGCCTCGCCGGTGGTGCGGCGCTTTCCCATGATCCCCGGCATCGATTTCTCGGGGATCGTTGAGACGTCGGACCATCCCGAATACAGGCCGGGCGACACGGTCGTGCTTACGGGCTGGGGTGTCGGCGAGACGCATCTCGGCGCCTACGCCCAGCGCGCCCGGGTGAAGGGCGACTGGCTGGTGCCGTTGCCGCAGGGATTGACGGCCGAGCAGGCTATGGCGGTGGGCACCGCCGGGTACACGGCGATGCTGTGCTGCATGGCTCTCGAGGCCCACGGCGTGAAGCCGGAGCACGGCCCGGTGATCGTCACCGGCGCCTCGGGCGGCGTCGGCTCGGTCGCCGTGGCGCTCCTCGCGCGGGCGGGCTGGCACGTCATCGCCTCCACGGGCCGGGACGGCGAATCCGACTACCTGAAGGGCCTCGGCGCCGCCGAGATCCTCGACCGGGCCGACGTGTCGAAACCCGGCAAGCCGCTTGGCAAGGAGCGCTGGGCCGCGGGGGTCGACGCGGTCGGCTCAACGACGCTCGCCAACGTGCTGGCCATGACCAAGGCCGACGGCGCCGTCGCCGCCTGCGGACTGGCGCAGGGCATGGACCTTCCGACCTCGGTGGCGCCCTTCATCCTCCGCGGCGTCTCGCTGCTCGGCATCAACAGCGTCACCACCCCGCAGAAGAAGCGCCGCGAGGCCTGGGCGCGCCTCGCGCGGGACCTCGACCTCGGCAAGCTCGCCGCCATGACCAGCAAGGTCCGCCTGGAGGAGGTCGGCCGGCTGGGCGACGACATCCTGGCCGGCAAGGTCCGGGGGCGGACCGTGGTGGAGGTCGGGTAGGGCGACCTTCAGGGCGTCGTCCGGGACTGCGGCCAGTATCGATCTCGCGGGCTTTCGTGCCGACGGTGTCGGGCCGTTCCCGGCCCTGCGCGATCGCGGGTCCCGCGCCGGGCAAGGAGCCGAACCGGTGCCCGACGGGATGGGCGACGGGGTCTTGCGACCAGCACCGCGGGTCGGTGGCCACGGGCCGGGTCTGTTTCGCGACCCCGCGGGAACCATTGCCGTGCTTTCGCTGTAGATGCCTTTATGAGCGTTGCATTCGTCAAAGAGCCCGAAGGCGGGGAAGCATTCGAGAATCTGCCGGATCGGCCGATCTCGCCGCACACCAACTTCGTCACGCCGGAAGGCCTCGCGCAGATCGAGGCCGAGGTCGCGCGTCTGGAGAAGGAGGTCGCCTCGCTGGATCCCGCCGACAAGGCGGAGGATTCCCGCATCGGCCGCGACCTGCGCTACTGGGCGGCCCGGAAGAATACCGCGCAGCTCGTCGAGCCCAAAAGCGGTGACACCGTTCAGTTCGGCGCCACCGTCACGGTGGTCCGCGAGGACGAGTCCGGCAAGGAGACCCGGCAGACGTTCCGGATCGTCGGCGAGGATGAGGCCGACCCGCACAAGGGCTCGATCTCCTACGTGGCGCCGCTGGCCCGGGCGATCACCGGCAAGACCGTGGGCGACGTGGTCGAGGTGAACGGTCACGATGTCGAGGTGGTCGAGATCCGCTGAGGCGGTCAGCGACCCTCGAAGCGCGGCCGCAGGGGCACGAGCGCCTCGGCGACATGCTCCATGAAAGCCCGGACCCGTGCCGCGTGGCGCAGGTCGGGATGCGTCAGGATCCAGAGGTCCGCCCCCAGCTCCGGATGCGGTCCGGACAGGCGGCGCAGCGCCGGGTTGGTGTCGGCGGTGAAGCAGGGCAGCGGCCCGATGCCGAGCCCGGCCACGACCGCCGCCTCCAGTCCCAGCACCGCGTTGATCCGCAGGCGGACGCGGTCGGGCGTCACCCGCGCCTCCACGAACCGTGTGAACGAGCCGCCTGCCACCAGGGGGCCAGGGCTGATCCAGGTCTCCCGGGCGAGGTCGCCATAGGTGCGGTCCGCGCGGCCATAGATCGCCCACGCCGTGACGGCGAGACGCCGCCCGACCAGCGTCTCGCTCGGCTCCCGGCTGATCCGGATCGCCACGTCGGCATCCCGGCGTGAGAGGTTGAGCGTTGCCTCGGCGAGGATGAGCTCGATCCGGATGTCGGGATACCGCTCCGTGAAGCTCGCGAGCATCGGCATCAGCAGCTCTGCGGCGAAGCCCGCCGGCGCGGTCACCCGTAATTCGCCGGACGGCCTCTCGCCCTGTCCGGCCACCACGCGGGCGAAGCGCGTCACGTCCGCCTCGATCCGCCCGGCCGCCGCGATCATCGCCTGTCCGGCGGCCGTCGGCACGTAGCCCGTGCGCAGCCGCTCGAACAGGCGCGTGTCGAGCGTCGCCTCCAGGGCGGCGAGGCGCCGGAACGCCGTCGAGTGGTTGATCCCCAGGTCCGTCGCCGCGGCGGTCAGGCCGCCGCGTTCGGCCACGGCCTTCACGAAGCGGAACGCGTCCCAGTCGAGTGCCACGCCCGGATCCTTGCATTTGTGCAAGAGCACTCTTGCACGGCGAGGCATTCTTGCAAGGCGCCGGATGCGCGATGAAAGGGCTTTCCGCCGACCGACGAACCGGCCGGCCGTCCGACACACAGGAGAGACCGTCCCATGGCCAAGGTTCTGGTGCTGTACTACTCGACCTACGGACACGTGGAGCAGATGGCCTATGCCGTCGCCGAGGGCGCCCGCGCGACGGGGGCCGAGGTCGCCGTGAAGCGCGTGCCGGAGCTGGTGCCCGAGGAGGTCGCCCGCCAGAGCCACTTCAAGCTCGATCAGGCGGCGCCGATCGCCACCGTCGACGAGCTGACGCAGTACGACGCCATCATCTTCGGCACGCCGACCCGCTACGGCAACATGGCCTCGCAGATGAAGCAGTTCATCGACCAGACCGGCGGCCTCTGGATGAAGGGCGCGCTGGTCGGCAAGGTCGGCTCGGTCTTCACCTCCACGGCCTCGCAGCACGGCGGCCAGGAGACGACGCTGACGAGCTTCCACACGGTGCTGTTCCACCACGGCATGGTGGTGGTCGGACTGCCCTACAGCTTCCAGGGTCAGGCGGGCGTCGAGGCGGTCAAGGGCAACACGCCCTACGGCGCCAGCACGATCGCGGACGGGGACGGGTCCCGTCAGCCGAGCGCCGTCGAGCTGGAGGGTGCCCGTTTCCAGGGCCGTCACGTGGCGGAAATCGCCGCCAAGCTGGCGCGGGACTGAGGAGCCAAGAAAAAGGCTCGGATTGCTCCGAGCCTGGAAGGAAAAGGCCATTTGGGGGCTGAGAAGGCCTTCGTGATCAATAAACGGACCAGCGCGAAGTCTGTTCCGCTGCCGGCGAAAAATTCTGCGCCGTCAGCGGGGCGCGGCGGCCCGGGCGAGGCGGTCGCGGATCGCCTCGCCGAGGCCCGCCTCGGGGATCGGCGCGACCGCGATGGTCTCGGCCCCCGACGCGTCGAGATCGCGCAGGGCGCCGAACAGCCGGGCCGCCGCCTCCGCGGGATCGCCCGCCGGGCTCAGGTTGAGACTGGCCCGCGCGATTTCGTGACCGGCCGGACGCCCGGCCCCGAACAGCAGCACCGCCTCGCCGGGCTCGACCCGCACCGCGTCCAGGCGCACCCGCGCCCGCGGCGCGTAATGGGAGGCGAGCATGCCGGGGCTCGCCGGCCGGTCGGCCTCCGCCGCGTCCGGAGCCGCCGGGTCGTGGCCGAGCACCGCCCGGAGCGCCGCCCGCGTGATGCCGCCGGGCCGCAGCAGCCGCGGCCTGCCGCCGAGGCAGGCCACCACCGTCGACTCGACGCCCACCGGCGTGTCGCCGCCGTCGAGCACCGCCGCGATCCGGCCGGCGAGGTCGTCGAGGACGTGGGTGGCCCGGGTCGGGCTGACCCGCCCGGAGCGGTTCGCCGAGGGCGCTGCCACCGGCCGGCCGGCCTCCGCGAGGAGCGCCTGCGCGAGCGGATGGGCCGGCACCCGCAGGGCGAGGCTCGGCAGGCCGGCGCGGGCGAGGTCGCAGACCCGCGTGCCCGGATGCGCCGGAACGACGAGAGTCAGGGGGCCGGGCCAGAAGGCCTCCGCGAGGCGGCGCGCCTGCGCGTCGAAGACCCCTCCGCCAGGGCCGCCTCCGCATCCGCCAGATGCGAGATCAGAGGATTGAAGCGCGGCCGCCCCTTGGCGGCGAAGATGCCCGCCACCGCGGCGGCGTCGGTGGCATCCGCCCCGAGCCCGTAGACCGTCTCGGTGGGGAACGCCACGAGGCGCCCGGCCCGCAGGAGCGCGGCGGCCTCCGCGATCCCGGCCGCGTCGGGGTGGAGCCGCCGGGTCGCCGCCGGGGCCGTTGACCCGGGATCATTCATGCGGGAAGCCGTCTCCGAGGTCATGGCGACGCGAGCCGCGCGCGCCTATCCTCACCTCGCCCTAGCGCCGGTGCGCGGGCGCGGTCAAACCCGCCCCGGTTCGAACGCGCGGGCGGGCCGCAACACGGGAGGATCGTATGAGTTACCGCGCCCCGGTCCCCGAGATGCTCTTCACCCTCCGGCACGTGGCCGGGCTCGACGCGGTCGATCCCGACGACGCCGAGGCGATCCTGACCGAGGCCGGGCGGATCGCCGCCGGCGTGATCGCGCCGCTCAACCGCGTCGGCGACCGGCACGGCACCCCGTTCGCGGACGGGCGGGTCACGACGCCGCCGGGCTGGCGGGAGGCCTACCGCACCTTCACGGAGGGCGGCTGGAACGGGCTCTCGGCCGAGGCCGACCATGGCGGCCAGGGCCTGCCGAAGCTGGTCGAGGCCGCCTGCACCGAGATGTGGAACGGCGCCAACCTCGCCTTCGGCCTCTGCCCGCTGCTCACCCAGGGCGGCATCGAGGCGCTGGCGGCCCACGGCTCGGACGACCTGAAGGCGCGCTACCTCGCCAAGCTGGTCTCGGGCGAATGGCCTGCCACCATGAACCTCACCGAGCCCCAGGCGGGCTCCGACCTCGCCCTGCTGCGGACCCGGGCCGTCCCGGCGGGGGACGGCACCTACCGGATCACCGGCAACAAGATCTACATCACCTACGGCGAGCACGATCTCGCCGACAACATCGTCCACCTCGTCCTGGCCCGGCTGCCCGACGCGCCCGCCGGCACGCGGGGCATCTCCCTGTTCCTGGTGCCGAAGGTGCTGCCGGACGGCACCCGCAACGACCTGCGCTGCTCCGGCATCGAGCACAAGCTCGGCATCCACGCCTCGCCGACCTGCTCGATGGCGTTCGGCGACAACGGCGGCGCCACCGGCTGGCTGATCGGCCAGGAGAACAAGGGCCTCGCCTGCATGTTCACGATGATGAACGCGGCGCGGCTCGGCGTCGGCCTGCAGGGCGTCGGGGTCGCCGAGGCCGCGACCCAGCGGGCGCTGGCCTACGCGCAGGAGCGCCGACAGGGCCGGGCCGTCGGGGCCGCCGAGGCGACGAGCCCGATCGTGGCGCATCCGGACGTCCAGCGGATGCTGCTCACCATGAAGGCGTTCACGGCGGCCGCCCGCGCCATCTGCTACCTCACCGCCGCGGCCCTCGACGCGTCGAAGGGGCCGGAGGGGCAGCCCGCCCTGGACCGCGCCTCCCTGCTGACCCCGGTGGCGAAGGCCTTCGCGACGGACCTCGCCAACGAGGTGACCTCGCTGGGCGTCCAGGTCCATGGCGGCATGGGCTTCGTGGAGGAGACGGGCGCGGCGCAGCTCATGCGCGATGCGCGCATCCTCGGCATCTACGAGGGCACCAACGGGATCCAGGCGATCGACCTCACCGCCCGCAAGCTGCCGCTGAACGGCGGCGGCACGGTCCGGTCGCAGATCGCCTGGATGCGCCGGGCCGCGGAGGGGCTGCTGAAGTCCGGCGATCCCGCCTTCGGCCACATGGCGGCGCGGCTGCGCGACGGGGTCGGCAGCCTCGACCGGGCGACGAGCCACCAGCTCGCCGCGCTGACCTCGAACCGCCCGGAGGCGGCGCTGGCGGGCGCGACGCCGTATCTGCGCCTGTTCGGCCTGACGCTCGGCGGCGCCTGCCTCGCCCGCAGCGCGCTCGCCGCGAGCGCCGCCCTGAAGGCCGGCGCGACCGATCCGGCGCAGGCCGCCCGCATCGCCCTCGCCCGGTTCTACGCCGAGAACCTGCTGACCGCGGCCGGCGGCCTGGAGCAGACCGTGGTGGCGGGTGGCGCCTTCACGGACGACGCCGCCCTGGCGCTGGCGGTTTGAGGGGACAATCATGGCCGATACCGTCGCGATCGACGACCTCCCGGGCGGCGTCCGCCTGATCACCCTGAACCGCCCGGAGAAGAAGAACGCGCTCACCGGCGCGATGTACGAGGCCATGCGCGAAGCCCTGGTGGAGGCCGACGCGTCGGACCGGGTCGGCGCCGTGGTCTTCGCGGGCCAGCCCGGCATGTTCAGCGCCGGCAACGACCTCGCCGACTTCATGGGTCATGCCGGGAACGGGTTCAGCGCCTCGCCGGCCCTGGCCTTCATCCGCCAGCTGGCCCGCACCCGAACCCCGATGGTGGCGGCTGTCGACGGGATCGCGGTGGGCATCGGCGCGACGCTCTGCCTGCACTGCGACCTCGTCTACGCGAGCCCGGCGGCCCGGCTGCGGATGCCCTTCGTCGAACTCGGCCTCGTGCCGGAGGCGGCGTCGAGCTACCTGCTGCCCCTGCGGGTTGGCCGGCTCAAGGCGACCGAGCTGCTGCTCCTGTCGCGACCGCTCGAGGCCGACGAGGCGCAGGCCCTCGGCCTGGTCAACGCGGTGCTGCCGGCCGACATGCTGGTGGAGCAGGCCATCGCCCAGGCGACCCGGCTGGCCGCCCTTCCGCGCGGGGCGCTGACGGCGTCCCGGGCGCTGATCCGGGGCGATCAGGCGCAGGTCGAGGCGGCCCTGGAGGCGGAGGCCAAGGCCTTCGACGCGCAACTGCGCTCGCCCGAATCCCAGGACCGGCTCGCCGCCTTCCTGTCGCGGTCGAAGCCCGCGTCCTCGGCGTGAGCCCGCCCGACCTCTCCCGGAAGATCTGCCTCGTGGCGGGCGCGTCGCGGGGCGTCGGGCGGGGGCTCGCCCGGGCGCTGGGGGAGGCGGGGGCCACCGTGATCGTCACCGCCCGGTCCAGCGAGACGGGCGCGCGCACCGAGATGCGGTCCGAGGCGATCGAGGATACCGCCCGGCTGGTCGACGCCGCGGGCGGGCGCGGGCACCACTACCTCTGCGACCACCGCTCCGAGCGTGCCACCGACACGATGGTGCACTGGGTCCTGCGCCGGTTCGGGCGGATCGACGTGGCGGCCTGCAGCGTCTGGAGCGGCAACGAGGGCTACGACGGCGAGCGCTACCCGGACGGTGCCGGCTGGGGCACGCCGTTCTGGCGCCGCTCGGCGGAACCGTATCTCGGCCTCCTCGAAGCCGGTCCGGTGCCGGCCCTGCTGCTCGCCCGGGCCGTCGCCCCCGCCATGGTGGCGGCGCGCGCCGGCCTGCTCGCCCTCGTCTCCTTCGGGACCGAGGATTACCTCGGCGACGTCTACTACGATGCCGCCAAGGCGGCCTCCAACCGGCTGGCCCTGGCCTTCGCCCGGGAACTCGCGCCCCATGGCGTGACCGCCCTCGGCCTCTCGCCGGGCTTCGTGGCGACCGAGCGGGCGCGGGATCTCGGCCAGGAGGAGCACGCCACCGAGAGCCCGCTCTATGCCGGCCGGGCGCTGGCGGCGCTGGCCGCCGACCCCGATGTCGCGGCCCGGGCCGGCGCGGTCCTGCATGCCGGCGACCTCGCCCGGATCTACGGGTTCACCGATGCCGATGGGACGCAGCCGGAGCGGTTCCGGGTCGGGCCGTGACGGTCCCCCGGGCCTGTCGCCGAAATGGCGCAGCGCTCCGGCAAACGGGCCGGATGCGCCCCGCGACCGGCCGGCGGGGTTGATTCGCGGCGTCCGGACGGGCGTGCTGTCCGGATCGGCGGCTCCGATTGCTGCGGGAGCGAAAAACGGCCTTAATTCCCCCGCAGGTCAGGTCTCGATCCCGTGTCCGCTCCGATCTCAAATCGGGCCGGGACCGTGCGTGTGAACGAAGGAAACTGGCATGTCGGAAGCGAACACGGCCCCGCGCGTGCTGATGGTGTTCCCGAAGTTCTACGAAAACTCCATGTGGAACTTCAAAGAGGCCATGGAGCTGCAGGGTGCCCGCGCGCCCGCGCCCCCGCTGGGCCTGATCACCCTGGCCGCGATGCTGCCGCCGGCCTGGCAGGTGAGTCTCGTCAACCGCAACTGCGAAGAGCTGACGGACGCGCAGATCCAGGCGGCCGACCTCGTGATGACCGGCGGCATGCTGCCTCAGGAGCCGGACTGCCTCGTGGTCATCGACCGCTGCGTGGCACTGGGCACCCCCGTCTGCGTCGGCGGCCCGGCCCCGACCTCGACGCCGGAGGTCTACGACAAGGCCGACTTCCTGGTGCTGGGCGAGGCCGAGGGCATCCTCGACAAGTTCGTGGCCGCCTGGGAGGCCGGCGAGCGTCGCGGCCGGCTCACGGCCGAGAAGTTCAAGGCTGACGTCACCAAGAGCCCGATCCCGCGGTTCGACCTGCTGACCTTCAGCCACTACCTCTACATCGGCGTCCAGTTCTCCCGCGGCTGCCCGTTCACCTGCGAGTTCTGTGACATCATCGAACTCTACGGCCGCGCGCCGCGGACCAAGACCACGCCGCAGATGCTGGCCGAGCTCGACCGGCTGTACGGCCTCGGCTACCGCGGCCACGTCGATTTCGTGGACGACAACCTGATCGGCAACAAGAAGGCGATCAAGCTTTTCCTGCCGCACCTGATCCAGTGGCAGGAGAAGCACGGCTACCCGTTCAAGTTCTCCACCGAGGCCTCGCTCAACCTCGCGGACGATGACGAACTGCTCGGGATGATGCGGGACGCGAACTTCTTCGCCCTGTTCACCGGGATCGAGACGCCCGACGAGGCGACCCTCATCCAGACCCAGAAGAAGCAGAACACCAAGCGGTCGATCGCCGACAGCGTGCACAAGCTCTACGAGCACGGCATGTTCGTCACGGCCGGGTTCATCGTCGGCTTCGACACCGAGAAGGACAGCATCAGCAAGGCGATGTCGCTCTGCATCAGCCAGACCGGCATCCCGATCGCCATGGTCGGCCTGCTGTTCGCGCTGCCCAACACCCAGCTCTCGCGCCGCCTGCGCAAGGAAGGGCGACTCTACGAGAACTACGCGGCGACCACCGCCGACCAGGGCGACCAGTGCACGCAGGGGATCAACTTCGTGACCCTGCGCCCGCAGCGCGACGTGCTGGCGGACTACCGGGACGTCCTCGAGGAGATCTACGACCCGCCGAACTTCTTCGACCGGGTGCGTGTGGTCGCGCGACAGGTGAAGCGGCCGAAATTCGCCGCGCAGAAGCTGAACTGGGGCCACATCGCCCACGATCTCTACTCGCTGCTCCGCGTGTGCTGGCGGATGACCGTGCGGCGCCCGGAACTCGCCAAGCATTTCTGGAGCGTGTTCCTGGAGACCGCCCGGCGCAATCCGGCCGCCCTGGAGGCTGTGGTCACCAACATGGTGATCTACCTCCACGTGTATCCGTTCTCCCGCTACGTCATCCGCGAGATCAACGGCCGGATCGCCGAGCTCGAGGCCGGTCGCTGGGTGCAGCCGCCGGTCCTCGCCCCCGAAGTCGAGAGCGGCGGCAAGGCGGCGCCGGTGGGCAAGGTCGCGGCCAAGGCCGAGGTCAAGCATCTCGCGGCGGTTGCCTGACGGGTCGCCTGTCCGACTCTGCACCATCACCCTGAGGTCGTCGGGCTGGAGATCCGTCCGCGGCTCGCCTGGGGTGGCGCCCCGCCCGGCCCGTGCCCGAGGGCGCCGGTTGCGGGCGCGATCGACAGACTTTAGCTGAGCGACGGCGAGGCCACGTCCTCCCCGCGCGCGCGGGGCACAAGTCCGGGACGGCCCGGCCCTTTCAGGAGGGCCGGCATGGCCTGGATCTATCTCGTCACCGCGGGTCTTCTCGAAGTCGTCTGGGCTTTCGCGATGAAGCAGTCCGACGGCTTCACGCGCCTCTGGCCGACGGCGATCATGGCCGTGTCGATGACCGGCAGCGTCGGCTTCCTGGCGCTGGCGATGCGCACGCTTCCGCTGGGAACCGCCTACACGATCTGGACCGGCATCGGCGCGGTCGGCGCCTTCCTGGTCGGCCTCGCCGTGCTGGGCGAGCAGGCGAGCGCCAGCCGGATCCTCGCCGCCGGCCTGATCGGGTCCGGGCTCGTCCTGATGAAGCTGTCGAGCCCGGGCTGAGCGTCAGGCGGCGCGCACCGTCTCCAGGAAGGCGTCGATCTCCCGGCGCAGCTCGGCGGATTGCTCCGAGAGGCTGGCCGCCGAGGCGAACATCCGCGTCGCGGCGGCGCCCGTATCGTCGGCCGCCCGCGCCACCTCGTCGATCGTCCCGGTGACCGCGCCGGTGCCGGACGCCGCCTCGGCGACGTTCCGGGCGATCTCCCGGGTGGCCGCACCCTGCTGCTCGACGGCGGCCGCGATCGAGTTCGCCACACCGTCGATCTCGCGGATGCGCGCCGCGATGCCGTCGATCGCCGCGACCGTCTGCCCCGTCGCCCCCTGGATGCGGCCGACCTGTCCGGCGATCTCCCCGGTGGCCTTGGCGGTCTGGGCGGCGAGCAGCTTGACCTCGCTGGCGACCACCGCGAAGCCGCGGCCCGCATCCCCGGCGCGGGCGGCCTCGATCGTGGCGTTGAGGGCCAGCAGGTTCGTCTGGCCGGCGATGTCGGTGATGAGGCGCACGACATCGCCGATCCGGCCCGCCGCGACGCTCAGTTCCTGCACGAGGCCGGCGGTCTCGCCGGCCTGGACCACCGCGCCCCGGGCGAGATCGGCGGAGCCGTCCACCTGGCGGCCGATCTCCAGGACCGAAGCGCCGAGTTCCTCCGCAGCCGCCGCCACCGTGCCGACATGCAGGGCGGCCTCCTGGGCGGCGCCCGCCACGGTCGCCGAACGTTCGGCGGTGTGCGTCGCCGTGCCGGTCATCGCCTCGGCCTCGGCACGCAGCCCGAGGGCGGCCTCCGCCACCCGCGCCAGCACGCCGCCGACCGCGGCCTCGAACGACTCGGCCATCGCGTGGACGGCGCGTCGGCGCTGGACCTCGGCCCCATCCCGCGCCACGGCCGTCTCGCGCTCCAGGGTGCGGGTGTGGATCAGGTTGTCCTTGAACACCTGCACGGCCGCCGCCATCGCGCCGATCTCGTCGCGGCGTCCCGTGTGCGGCACCGGTACGGTCTCGTCGCCCTCCGCCAGCCGGCCCATCGCGCCGGTCATGCGCTGGATCGGGCGCGCGATCCCGAACAGGGCGAACAGCATCGCGGCGGCGGCGACCGCGAGGCCCACCACGGTGGCGGCCATCGCGATGAGCTTGGCGCGCGTGGCCTCCTGCACCGTCTCGGCGACGTTGGCCTCGGTCTGCGCCCGGGCCGCGGCGATGGCCTCGGTGAGGCTGGCCACCGCCGCGTCGTTCTGCGCGCCCGTCGCGGGATCGAGCACCAGCGCGAGGGCGCCCGGCTGATCCCCCGCGATCATCAGTTCGACCACCTGCAGCTGGATGTTCTGATAGGCGTTCCAGGCGGTGGTGAAGCGCTCGTAGACCGCCCGATCCCTGGGGCTCGTCAGGCGCTCCTGATAGCCCTGCCGCAGGCCGGAGAGTTCGCCGAGGGTGTCGGTGAGCGCCGTCTGGTTCCGGTCGAGAATCGCGGCGTCGGGGGATGCCACCGCGAGCCGGTAGAGCCGCAGGCGCGCGTCCCGGACGGCCGTGCCGATGGCCTCGGCCTGATTCTGCGCCGGCAAAGCCTGCTGCGAGATCGCCACGGCGTTCCCCTCGATCTCCGACAGGGCCACCGCGCTGGCGAGCCCCTGGCCGACGGCGGCGAGGGCCAGCAGGCCGATCGCGCCGGCCAGAACCGTCTTGAGAGAGAATCGCATGGGAGGGTCCGTGAAGGTCCGTGCCGGCGGCCGCGCCGCGCCTACAGATCTCCCATGCTCCGGCAGAGGTCTTAAAATTTCAGCGGCGCTATACCAGCATTGCAGCTACAACCACTTCTTCCACCGGAAGAAAAAGTACGGAAATACCGCGGCGACCACCATCATGATCAGCGCCATCGGGTAGCCGAACGTGAGATCTAGTTCCGGTATGGATTTAAAGTTCATGCCGTAGATCGACGCGATCAGCGTCGGCGGCATGAACACGACCGCCATGACCGAGAACAGCTTGATGATGTTGTTCTGCTCGAGATTGACGAGGCCGAGCGTGGCATCGAGCAAAAATTGGATCTTCGTCGACAGGAAGGTGGCGTGCTCCTCGAGGGATTGAAGATCCCGCAGGGTCGAGCGAACGTCCTCGCGCAGGTCGCGCGGGGCCTTGTTGGTCCGGTAGGTCGCCGACAGCGAGAGCAGGATCCGCTCCATGGAGACGAGGCTCTCCCGCTGCTTGGAGATCAGGTCGCCGTGACGGCCGAGGGCGCGCAGCGTGTCCTGCAGCGCGGTGTTGCGGGCGGACGGATCGTCCTGCACCTCGAAGATCTTGCCCGACAGGCGGTCGATGCGCTCGCCCTGAAGCTGCAGCACGTCGGCGGCCCGGTCGATCACCGCTTCGATCAGACCCGCCAGGATGGTCTCGCCGGAGGTGGCCGAGGCGCTGCCGTTCCCCATCGAGCGCCCGGCGCGCTGGGTGTACATGCGGAACGCCTGCGGCTCCTCGTGGCGCACGGTCACGAGCCGGTTGCCGCGCAGGATGAAGGTGATGCCGGCAAGCCCCGGCTCCTCGGCATCGCTGACCTTCGAGAGCACCCGCCCGGTCATGTAGCGGGCTCCGTCCTCGACGTAGAGCAGCTCCGAGGGTTCGATGTCCTTCATCTCCTCGCGGGTCGGCACCTCGATGCCGGCGAAGGATTCGACCTTCAGCTCCTCCTCGCGGCTCGGGCGGATCAGGTCCAGCCAGACGGTGTCCTCGGGAATCGTGTCCTGGAGATCGATGACGCGGCGCTCAAGCAGCGTGGATCCGGCGCCGACGGCGGGCTGGTGGATGAAGATCACGAACGGGTCTCGGATGCGGATCGGCCACGGTGCAGCGCAGGGTTACAGCCCGCATCCGGCACGACGCTGGCCGATGCAAGCTGTGCCGCGGATGTGGCGCTGTTTTCTGACGCTTCCGTGACATCCCGGTCCGGCGCGTCGGCGCCGTCCTCCGGGCTGCCGACGACGGCCGCCCCTCGCGGTGCTCCACCGGGACGGCCATGAAGGGGTGAACCCCGGTCCGCGCGCGCAAGATCGGGGCCGATCCGGGCTCAGTTGCAGCCGTCGCAGATGCTGCGGTCGATCTTGTCGGTCAGGGCGCGCTCGCGCCGCTGCTCTTCGCGGGAGGGTATCTCCCCGGGGCCGAGCGACGTGCCGGGGGGCTTGGTGACGCCGAAGCGGTTGGTGTTGGGGGCCGTGATCGTCGATCCGGGACCGCCGCCGGTGCCGGTCTCATCGGGGGCGACGGTCTGCGCCGCCAGCGGGGCGGCTAAGGCGAGGCTCAGCGCCGCCAGGGTCGCGGGACGAAACAATCCTCGGGTCATGGAACCTCTCCCATCATCGAGAGAACGTGAAACAATGCCGCGGGTTGCGTGTCCTATCGGCGCCGCGCGGGCTCGCGCCGGAACACGCCGACCATCTCGACATGGCCTGAATGGCGGAACTGGTCGACCGGCGTGACGCTCTCCAGCCGATACCCGCCGGCGACCAGCGTCGCCGCGTCCCGGGCGAAGGTCCCGGCATCGCAGGCGATGCCGATCACGAGCGGCACGCGCGCGGCGGCCAGTTGCCGGGCCTGCGCCTCCGCGCCGGCCCTGGGCGGGTCGAACACCACCACGTCGAAGGCGTCGAGCTCGAGGGGGAGCAGGGGCCGGCGGAACAGGTCGCGGCGCTCGGTGGTGATCGCGCGCAGGCCCGAGGCCGCGCGCGCGGAACGGTCGAGGCCGGCGAGGGCGGCCGCGTCGGATTCGACGGCGTGGACCGCGGCCGTCCGGGCGATCGCCAGCGTCAGGGGTCCGCAGCCCGCGAACAGGTCGGCGACGCGCCGGGTGCGGGGTCCGAGGGCCGCCAGGGTCAGGTCGCAGAGCGTCGCCTGCCCGGCCGCAGTCGCCTGCAGGAAGCCTCCGGGGGGCGGGTGGAGGCGGGTCGTGCCGGCGGTGACCGAGACCGGCTCGGCCTCCATGAGGCGCTCGCCGTGCAGGGAGAGCCGGGCGAGGCCGAGTTCACCGGCGATCCGCACCAGCGCGGCGCCGACACCCGCGCTCACCGGTCCGTGGCCGCGGAGGTCGACATCGAGGCCCTGGTCGGTGGCGGTGACGGCCACGTCGAGGGTTTGCGCCCATGCCCCAGCGGGGCGGCCAGACGGCGCGCCACGTCGGAGGCCGCATGCAGCGCCGGCACGGTGATCGGGCATAAGTCGATCGGCACCAGCGCGTGGCTTCGCGCCGCCATCAGCCCGGCCTCGGCGCGGCCGTCGATCTCCCGCACGTGCAGGGTGAGGCGGCGGCGTCCGGCGCCGTGCGCGTCGATGGCCGGGGCCGGCTCCACGGCGAGGCGGGCCTGGGACAGGGCCTGGGCGACGAGGCCGCGCTTCCAGGCGAGTTCCGCCGGCCGCGCGAGGTGCTGGGTGCGGCAGCCGCCGCACCGCATGTAGTAGGGGCAGAACGGCTCGACCCGGTCGGGCGAGGCCTGCACGATGCCGAGCAACTCGGCGCGGCGCTGGTCGCGGCGGATCTCCGCCCGCTCGCCGGGCAGCGTGAACGGCACGAGGAGCCCGTCCTCCGCCACGCCGTCGCCGCGGGCGCCGAGGTCCCGGATCGTGACCGTCTCGCTTGCAGCTGTCTCGCTCACGGCAACCTCGCACCGATCAGGAATTCGGCATTGCCGTCGCCGCCCGGGACCGGCGAATCGATCAGGCCCAGGATCGTGGCGCCGAGCCCCTCCAGGGTCCCGCGAACCGCCGCGCAGACCTCGGCGTGGACCGCCGGATCGCGCACGAGGCCGCCGCGGCCGACCCGCGCGCGGCCGGCCTCGAACTGCGGCTTGATCAGCGCGACGAGGTCCGCCCCCGGAGCCAGGAGCGGCGGCAGGGCCGGCAGAACGAGGCGCAGGCCGATGAAGCTCACGTCCACGGTCGCGAGATCGGGCGCCGGGGCGAGGGCGTCCGGGCCGAGGCTGCGGATGTCGGTGGCTTCCCGGTTGGTCACGCGCGGGTCCCCGGCGAGGCGCGGATGGAGCTGCCCCCGGCCCACGTCGAGGGCGTGGACGTGGCGGGCGCCGCGGGCGATCAGCACGTCGGTGAAGCCGCCGGTCGAGGCGCCGACGTCGAGGGCGACCCGGCCGGCCGGGTCGAGGCCGAACGCGTCCAGGGCGGCGGCGAGCTTGAGGCCGCCGCGGGAGACGTAGGGATGCTCGGGCACTGCCTCGACCCGTGCCCCCGGGGCGATCGGATCCGAGGGCCGCGTGAGCGGCCGCCCGTCGATCCGCACCAGCCCGGCGCGGATCGCGGCCTGGGCGCGAGCCCGGCTCTCGAAATGGCCGTGCGCCACGAGGAACAGGTCGGCGCGCAACGGGGATGGGTCGTCCGCAGGCGGCGCGCGATCCGGGATGGGCCGGTCTCGGGTCATCAGGGCTTCGTGCGGTCCCGGCAGGTATGCGGCGGAGGTTTCGGACCGCCGCCCTGTCGAAGGCCGGCGTGCCCCCTACCTAGACCGGTCCGGAGAGGAGAGCCACCGCATGAACCGCACCCTGCCGCTGCTTGCATTGCTCGGGACCGCCGCCGCCGGCGGCGCCCTGGCGCAGGAGCCTCCGAAGGAGGCGGCCAAACCGGCAGAGACCTACTCGGCACCGATCAAGAACGCCAAGGGCGACGCGATCGGCACGCTGGCGATCCGCGACGGGGCGAACGCCCTGGTCCTGCGCGTCACGATCCAGCCCGGCGGCCTGCCGCCCGGCTGGCACGGCATGCATTTCCACGCCGTCGGCGACTGCTCCGACCCGAAGTTCATGAACTCGAAGGCGCACGTGAACCACGACCAGAGCAAGCACGGCCTGCTCAACGCCGAAGGGCCGGACGAGGGCGACCTCCCGAACCTCTACGCGGCGCAGGACGGCTCGGCCAACGCCGAGGTCTCGAGCGAGACGCCGCTCAACGGCGAGGGCGGCCTCAAGGACGGCGACGGCGCGGCGCTGATCATCCACGCCAACGAGGACGACCACAACACCCAGCCGATCGGCGGCGCCGGCGACCGCGTCGCCTGCGGGGTGATCAAGTAGCCGTCGCGGAGGGGGACGGCACGGCCGGCGGGATCGGCCGCGGCCGGCCGTCCTCGTCGATGGCCACGAAGGTGAAGGTGGCCTGCGTGACCCGCTCTCGGACCTGGGTGCAGAAGCGCCGCGCCCAGGCCTCGACCTCGATCTTCATCGAGGTCCGGCCGACATGCGACACCCGGGTGTAGACGCACAACACGTCGCCGACCCGGACCGGCCGGATGAAGGTCATGGATTCGAGCGCCACGGTGACGACCCGGCCCTGCGCCCGGTCGACCCCCGCGATCCCGCCGGCCTGATCCATCTGCGAGAGCACCCAGCCGCCGAAGATGTCGCCGTTGGCATTGGTGTCGGCCGGCATGGCGATCGTGCGCACCGTGAGGTCGCCCTTCGGCAGATCGACCTCGGCAGGCGGCGGCGCGCTGTCGGCCGGTGAGAGTGCGACGTGCTGCATGCCGTCCATCCGACCCCCGCGCCGTCAGGACAACAGGCCGGCGAGCTTGAGGCCCGCCGCCAGCAGGACGGCGACCGCACTCAGGATGCATTCGAGCGGGATGGATTGCCAGAGGTCCCGCGTCGCCGCCGCAGGCTCGGCGCGTTGCGCAATATCGTTCATCGGGCCTCCTCCCGGGCGCACCGATCTGCCGTCGGCGGTCCCGTTGCCGGCACGATAAAGCATGGGCCGCCCGCGCGCACCCCGGATCAGGGCATGAAAAAGCCCGGCGGCTCGATGGAGCCGCCGGGCCGGTCAAGTCGACGAACCGATCAGTAATAGAACCGGCGG
The DNA here is from genome assembly GCA_050632685.1 of Methylobacterium phyllosphaerae. Lineage (GTDB taxonomy): Bacteria > Pseudomonadota > Alphaproteobacteria > Rhizobiales > Beijerinckiaceae > Methylobacterium > Methylobacterium phyllosphaerae_A. Next base: position 104,820 of record JBOEFT010000001.1, on the reverse strand, counting down.
CGCCAGTAGGGACGGCGGTAGAACGGACGCGGGCCGTAGTAGAACCGGCGGCGGTAGTAGGGGCGGCGCCAGTAGGGCCGCGGGCCGTAGAAGCGGCGGCGGTAGTAGTACTGGGCCTTCTCGGCTACCGCCGGCGCGGCTTCGGCGGGCAGGGCCAGCCCCGGGCCGATGGGCGCGGCGGACGCGCCCTCCGGCGCCGCAGCCGCGAAGCCCAGCACCAGCAGGGCCGCGAGCAGGAATTTCCTCAGCACGGTCTCGACTCCTTCGTGTGGTTACGTCCTGGTCGACGAACCGCACGGGAAGCGAGGGCCATCCGCCCGGTCCGAAACGCTGCAACGCGTAGGCGAGCGGAACCGTTGCAGCGTAACCGCTGCGACGTTTCGGACAGGGTTGATCGCGGGTTGATCGCGGTGAGCCGGCCGACGATCAGGCGATCTTCGTGGTCATGTCCTCGATGCGGGCCTCGGCGCTCTGGCGCACCAGGGCGATGCCGTGCTCGCAATCCTCGCGGCGCACGTAACCCTCGCCCGAATCGGCGATCACCTCGCCGTTGCGCGCCCGCAGGCGCCAGCGCCACTCGCCCTTGGCGTCCCGGTAGAGTTCGAACCGCATGGTGCCGGCTCCCGATTCATCCACTGCAACAACATGGGGGGCCGGCAGCGCAAAAAAGGATGCATCTCCGTCGCTTGGACGGCGGACCGATCGCCGGGCCGACACCCGGGGCGCGCCGGGCAGACTCCGTGATGGCTTCAGATCCGACGCTGTTCATTGTTTTCGACCATGCGAATGCCGTTGTTTGCTCGACATAATCCCATCTACGCAGTATTCGCCTGCGTCGCAGGGGGCGGGCGAATCGTGCGGGCCGGCTCGGCATGGCCGGACCGCCGAGGCGTGAACGGATCGCGATGAGCGAGAACAGGGCACGGTCCAGCGCGTCGGAATGGGCGGTTCCGGAACGGCGGCTGTCCGCGATCTTCGCCGCCGACATCGCCGGCTATTCCAAGGCGATGCATGCCGACGAGAGCGGCGCCATGCGGGCGCTCCAGGCCACGCGGCGGATCGTCGACCGGCTGATCGCGGGCCGGCACGGGCGGATCGCCAACACGGCCGGGGACAGCGTGCTGGCCGAGTTCGCCTCGGTGATGGACGCCGTGTGCTGTGCGGTGGCGATCCAGAGGGCGCTCGCCGAGGCCGAGGGGAGGCGGCGCAGTTCCGCCTCCGGATCGGCATCCATATCGGCGACGTCATGGTGCATGACGGCGATCTGTTCGGCGACGGCGTGAACATCGCCGCGCGCCTGCAGACCGCCGCCGAGCCCGGCGCGCTGCGGCTTTCGGAGGCTGCCTACCTGCAGGTGCGCGGCCTGTCGGAGATCGCGTTCGTCGATCTCGGGCTCCAGCGCCTGAAGAACATCGCCCGGCCGGTGCGGGTCTACGCCGTGCCGCCGCCGGACGAGCAGCCGTCGCGCGGCTTCCGGGCCGGCCGCGCCCGCGCCGTCCTGCGGCCCGCGCTCGGCGCCATCGCGTTCCTTGCCGCCGCGGGGCTAGCACTGACCTGGCCCCGGCTCGTCGGATCCGAACGGGCGGACGGGCCGGGCGAGGCGGCGCGCCCGCGTCTGTCGCTGGTCGTGCTGCCCCTCGCGAACCAGAGCGGCGAGGCGGACCAGGATTACCTCGCCGAGCAGCTCGCCGAGGATCTCTCCGCCGACCTCGCCCGCGCCCCGGGCACCTTCGTGATCGCGCACGGCACGGCCCAGGCCTACCGGGGACGGCCGGTCGAGCCGCGCGCCGTCGGTCGCGAACTCGGCGTGCGCTACGTCGTGCAGGGCAGCCTGCGGCAGAGCGGCGAGCAGGTGCGCTTTTCCGTGCAGCTCACCGATGTCGAGACCGGGGCCGCCCTCTGGGCGGATCGCTACGACGGACCGCGGGCCGCCGTCGGCGCCGCGCAGGACATCCTCGTCGCCCAGGTCGGCCGCGCCCTCGGCGTGCGGCTCCTGGAGGCCGCCACGCATTCCCGGTCGGGCCAGCCGGCGGATGCGGTGGACTTGGTCATGCGCGGACAGGCGCTGCTCAACCGGCCCTTCGCCCGCGACAACCACGCCCAGGCCCGACCGCTGTTCGAGCGCGCGCTCGGTCTCGATCCGGCGAATGTCGATGCGCGCCTGGGGCTGGCCGAGGTGCTGGTCGACGGGGTGCTGAACGGCTGGACGACCGAGCGGACGGCGGATCTCGACACGGCCGAGCAGGCGATCGCGTCGGTCCTGCAGGGCGACCCGACGCAGCCCTTCGCGCATTACCTGCGGGGGAGACCCTGCGCGCCCGCGCGCGCTACGCGGACGCCCTCGCGGCCTTCGACCGGGTGCTCGCCCTGAATCCGAGCTTCGCCCGGGCCTACGCCTATCGCGGTCTCATTCAGATCTTCCTCGGCCGGGCCGAGGAGACGGAGCGCGACATCGCCGCTGCCGTCCGCCTCAGCCCGAAGGATCCCCTGCTCGGTGCGTGGCTCGCCCGGGACGGCTTGGCCAAGCTCCATCTCGGGCAGGATCAGGCGGCGATCGAGCCGCTGCGCCGCGCGGCGGCCGTGAACCCGCGCTTCGACTTCCCGCACCTCTATCTCGCCTGCGCCTTCGCGCGGCTCGGCCGGGAGGCCGAGGCACAGGCTTCCCTCGCCGAGTTCCTCAGGCTGCGGCCGGGCTACACCCTCGCCCGCTACCGAAGCCTGACCTCCGACGATCCGACCTTCCTCGCCCAGCGTGCGCGCCTCTACGAGGGACTGCGCCAGGCCGGCCTGCCGGAGAACTGAGCCCGGGCGGCAGCCACGAAGGCTCCCCGTGGTGTGGTGGATTAGAAGTTTTCTTCTTTTCGATATAGGCTGAACCTGCGCTGCGCCGACAAGCCTGCACAATAGCGGGAGGCTCGCGCCCGACTGCGGAGGAACCATGAACGAGATCGTCAAGCCGGACTCTCTGATCGTCGCCGAGGCGGAGAGCCTGACGGAAACGTTCTTCGGAGGCTGCCCGCACGATTGCCCCGACACCTGCTCGATGCTGTTCGACGTGAAGGACGGCCAGCTCCAGGGCGTGCGCGGCAACCCGGATCACCCGATGACCCGCGGCGGTCTCTGCGTGAAGCTCAAGGATTACGAGAAGCGCCACTACCATCCCGACCGGCTGCTCTACCCGATGAAGCGGGTCGGGCCGAAGGGCTCGAAGCAGTTCGAACGCATCACCTGGGACGAGGCGCTGGACACCATCGTGTCGCGCTGGAAGGCGATCATCGACCAGTACGGGCCGGAGGCCATCGCGCCCTACAGCTACCTGGGCAACCAGGGCCTCGTGCACGGGCTGAACGGCGGCGACGCCTTCTTCAACCGCATGGGCGCCACCGTGACCGAGCGCACCTTCTGCGGCGAGGGCTCGTGCACGGCCTGGCTGCTCACGGTCGGGCCGACGGCGGGCCTCGACCCGGACAGCTACATCCACTCCAAGTACATCGTGATCTGGGCCTGCAATTCGGTCAGCACGAACCTGCACCACTGGGCCATCGTCAAGGACGCCCAGAAGAAGGGCGCCAAGGTCGTCGTCATCGACGCCTACGCGTCGCGCACCGCCAAGGCGGCCGACTGGCACATCGCCCCCAAGCCCGGCACCGACGGGGCGCTGGCCATGGCGCTGATCAACGCGATCATCGCGCAGGGCCTCGTCGACCAGGACTACGTCGACAAGCACACGGTCGGATTCGAGGAGCTGAAGGAGCGCGCCGCGGACCGCACGCCGGAATGGGCCGCCGAGATCACCGGCGTCTCCGCCGACGACATCCGCAAGCTCGCCCGGGAAATGGCGACCGAGCAGCCGGTGGGCATCCGCATCGGCGTGGCCCTTGAGCGCCACTACGGCGGCGGCCAGACCATCCGGGCGGTCGCCTGCATCCCGGCGCTCACCGGCGCGTGGCGCCATGTCGGCGGCGGGATCACCCAGTTCGGCGTCTGGGAGCACCCGTACAAGTTCGACGTCATCTGCCGGCCCGACCTGATCCCGGAGGGCACCCGGGTCGTCTCGAACCTGCAGATCGGCCGCGCGCTCACCGGCGAGATGCAGCTCGACCCGCCGATCATGTCGATGATGTGCTGGAACTCGAACCCGGTCACGCAGGCGCCCGAGACCGACAAGATCGTCGAAGGTCTGATGCGCGAGGACCTGTTCATGGTCTCGGCCGAGCACTTCATCTCGGACACGGCCTCCTACGCCGACATCCTGCTGCCTGCCACCATGGGCGCCGAGATGGAGGACATGATCCTCTCCTGGGGCCACCTCTACCTGACCTACAACACCAAGTGCGCCGAGGCGCCCGGCGAGGCGATCCCCAACAACGAGATCTTTCGGAAGCTCGCCGCGCGGCTCGGCTACGAGGAGGAGAACTTCAAGTGGAGCGACAGCGAGTGCCTTGAGCACTACGTCGACTGGACCGCGCCGGCCTGCGAGGGCATCGACCTCGCCTACATGCGCGAGCACGGCTTCGCCCGTCTCAAGGTCGGCACGCCGGACGATCGCGCCCCGCACCGGGAGGGCAACTTCCCGACGCCGACCGGCAAGTGCATGCTCAAGGTCGAGGGCGCCACGAACTTCGTCGCCCCGCCGTTCCGGCAGATGTACGAGGGCTTCCAGCCCGGCGAGGCGCTCGACCCGCTGCCGGACTACCTCGGCCCGCGCGAGTCGCACGCGAACGATCCCGAGCTGGCCAAGCGCTACCCGCTCAACATCGTCTCGCCCAAGAGCCACTACTTCCTGAACTCCTGCTACGCCAACATGGAGGACAAGCAGAAGGGCCAGGGCGAGCAGTTCGTGATGATCAGCCCGTACGACGCCGAGGCTCGCGGCATCCGGGAGGGCGACAAGGTTCAGGTCGCCAACGACCGCGGCGCCTTCAAGGGCGTGGCCCGCATCACCGATGACGTGAAGGCCGGCATCGTCGTGGCGACGCTGGGCTACTGGCGTCAGCTCAACGAGGGCACGGTCAACAGCATCTCGTCCGGCGCCTTCACCGACATGGGCCACGCGCCCTCGTTCTCCGACAACCTGGTCGAGGTCGCCAGGGCGAACTGACCGTTTCGCGCGGTGTGATCCACCGCGTGATCGCGCGCAGCGCGGTGACCCAGGGCAGCGCCACATCCACGGATGTGGCGCCAGCCGGATGGCTTCGCTGCGCCCGCGAGGACGGCGAAGCGGTCATCCGGGAGGGGATCGGCGCTCCGCCGCCGGCGGGACCATCCGGCCGGCCGGGCTCTCGCCTCGGTCGCGGGCAGACCCCGGCTCTCCATCGGTGCGGAAACGGCGGGATTCACGATCCGGGTGAGGAGGGTCGCGGAGACCGTTCGGCTTATCATCGGTGCGGCGCGACGCGCTGCATCTTCCCCGAGCCGGCGCCCCGCCATGATGGCCATGACCCGGCGCGTCCCCGTGTCCGAGACTGCGTCGTCCGGAACCGGCACCACCGGTTCGGTGCTGCCGGTCGCGCCCTCGACGCGGGCGGACATGCCGGGTAGCCGCGTGCGGTCGGGGTTTCGCACCGCGTTGCGCACCCGCGTGCCCAGCGTCTCGGGTTTCACCTGCGCGGCGTCACCGCCGGCTTGCCCGGCGTGGGACGGGGGCACCATCGACCGCACCGGCCATCACCCATAAAAAGGCCGCCCGGGACGGACCCGTCCCGGGCGGCCTGAACGCCGATCTCAGGAGCGGGGTGCCCGCTCCAGCCAGCCGATGTTGCGGCCCTCGCCACCGCCGCCGCCGCTGCGCGGACGCGCATCGGCCCGCTGGGGCCGAGCGTCCCGGTTCGGGCGGCCCTGGCTCGGGCGCTCGCCCTGGGGCCGGGCGGGGGCAGGCCGGTCCGACCGGGCCTCGCGGCCCTGCGGGCCGGGACCGCGGCCGTCACCGCGGGCATCGACCCGGCTCTCCTGGGGACGCCCCTGACGGGGCGCACCCTGGCCGCCGAAGCCACGGCCGCCACCGGGCTGTCCCTGCTGGGGACGACCCTGCTGCTGCCGGGGCCGCTGGCCCTGACGGCCGCCGCCGGGGCGCTGCTGCTGACGCTCGGGCCGGCGCTCTTCCTCGCGGGCGATCTCGGCGGCTTCCTGGCGCGAGGGCGGCGTGAAGCCCTCGGGGAAGCCTCCCACCGGCACCTTCTGCCGGGTGATGCGCTCGATGTCGCGCAGGTAGGCCTTCTCCTCGTCGTTGCAGAACGAGATCGCGAGCCCGTCCGCGCCCGCCCGGGCGGTGCGGCCGATCCGGTGGACATAGCTCTCGGGCACGTTCGGCAGATCGAAGTTGATGACGTGGCTCACGCCCTCGACGTCGATGCCGCGGGCCGCGATGTCGGTGGCCACCAGAACCCGGCACTCGCCGTCCTTGAAGGCGGCCAGCGCCCGCTCGCGCTGGGGCTGGCTCTTGTTGCCGTGGATCGCCGCCGCCGCGATGCCGACCTTGTCGAGGCCGCGCACCACGCGGTCCGCCCCGTGCTTGGTGCGGGTGAAGACCAGGACGCGCTCGATGGCCGGATCACGCAGGATATGGCCGAGCAGCGCCTGCTTGGCGCCGGTATGGACGAAGATCACCTGTTGGTCGACGCGCTCGGCCGTGGTGGCCACCGGCGTCACCGCGACCTGAACCGGGTCGGCGAGGTACTGCGCCGCCAGCCCCGCGATGTTCTTCGGCATGGTCGCCGAGAAGAACAGGCTCTGGCGCTTCTCGGGCAGCATCTTCACGATGCGCTTGAGGGCGTGGATGAAGCCGAGGTCGAGCATCTGGTCGGCCTCGTCGAGGACGAGGATCTCGACGCCGTCGAGGGTCAGGGACCGGCGCTCGATCAGGTCGATCAGCCGGCCGGGCGTGGCGACAAGGATGTCGACGCCGGGCGCCAGGGCGCGCTCCTGGCGGCTGATGGTGACGCCGCCGAACACCACCGTGTTGGTGAAGGACAGGTGGCGGCCGTAATCCGAGAAGGATCTCGGCGATCTGGTTGGCGAGTTCGCGGGTCGGCGAGAGCACCAGCACCCGGCAGCCGCGGCGCGGGGCGCGCCGGTCCGAGAGGGCGAGGCGGTGCAGGATCGGCAGCGCGAAGGCCGCGGTCTTGCCGGTGCCGGTCTGAGCGATGCCGCAGAGGTCGCGACCCTGCATGGCCGGCGGGATCGCCTGGGCCTGGATCGGGGTCGGCGTGACGTAGCCGGCTTCGCTGAGTGCCCGCAGGACGGGCTGGGCGAGGCCGAAATCGGTGAATTGGGTCAAGGAGGTATCCGATGCAGCAGGACCGGCCGGGCCCCTCGCAGCTTCGCGAGCGGTGCCGTGTTCGGGTCGGTCCGTTGGCAGGGGGCAGCCCGCGTGATGGGGCGGCCCGGGTGCATGCACGTTATGAAGAGGGGGCCGGATCACGCCGGTAGGCGTCCGATCCGTCACGCAGCCCCTCAAGCGGGCCATGACGGCCGCTGACGCTGCACCGCCGATATGACAATGTGCGCCTGCGAAGTCAATGCGCGGCAGGTGTGCGATCCCGTCGGGGCCGGGTCCCGGACCGAAACGCTCCGCCACGGGTCGGCCGGCCTGCGGCCGGGGTCAGCAGAACCACGCGGGGCCGGCGCATTTCCGGTGTCTCCCCTCGTCGTCCCAGGACGGATGGTGCTTGAGACTGCCGCAGGACCGCCCCGAGCGGGCGATGAGATCTCCGGGATCCAACCCGATGTCTTCCAGATCTCTGCAATCGAAGCGGTGCAGATTTCTCAGATCCAGAAATTTACGGGACAAACATTTTATTGAAACGGCCACATGCTTGAACATCGGTCGCCTCCCTGCCTGAGGAAGAAGTAAAGATGCGTCAATGCTGATCTCGTTTCAGTGTCGCTGCGCACGTCAGCCTCGGAGACAGAACATCCCCGTTCCGGACTTGCGTTTCCGGATCGCCGTCATGCTATGATTGCCGCAACGAGGCGCCACGTTCAGGGTCCGGAGCGCAAGGCGAAAAAGGCGATGGCGAGGCGTCTGGCGGCTATCCTGGTGGCCGATATCGTCGGTTACAGCCGGCTGATGGGCACCGATGAAGCGGGTACGATCCGGCGCCTCAGAGTGCTCCGTCGCGACGTCACCGATCCGGCAATCAAGAACGCGCAAGGCCGCATCGTGAAGTCGATGGGGGACGGCCTTCTGGTCGAGTTTCCCAGCCCGCTGCGGGCCGTCGCCTGCGCGATCACCATCCAGCGGGCCATGGCCGGGTTCGAGCCGGCCTTGCCGGACGAGAAGCGGTTCAGGCTGCGCTTCGGGATCAACGTCGGCGACGTGATCGCCCAGCCGGATGGCGACCTGTTCGGCGACGGCGTCAACGTGGCGGCGCGCCTCGAGCCCCTGTCGGAGCCCGGCGGCCTGTGCGTGTCGCGCTCGGTCCACGAACAGGTGCGGGACAAGGTCCCCTACCGCTTCGAGGACCGGGGCAAGCTGGACCTGAAGAACATCGCGCGCCCGATCGGCGTCTTCGCCCTCTCGGCGGAGGCCGTCCAAAGCCTGGCGCCGTCCGACGACGACGAGGAGGACGCGGACGAGTCGCCCGCCGCCAGCCAGCCGGCTCCGCCCCCGCCTCCGGCCGCGGCGGCTCGCCCGCGCTGGGGCCTGGGCGCCGCATCGGCCGGCCTCGCGGGGGCGCTGATCCTCGTCCTGCTGGCGGCGGGCGCGATCTGGTCTCTGCGGTCGAGCGCCCCGAAGGCGGAGACGACGCTGGCTGTCCAGAACGGCCTGGCGCCGAAGCCCCTGCCGCCGCTCTCGATCGTGGTTCTGCCCTTCGCCAACATGAGCAACGATCCCGAGCAGGACTTCTTCGCCGACGGTCTGACCGAGGATCTGACCACCGACCTGTCGCACCTGGCCGGCAGCTTCGTGATCGCGCGCAACACCGCCTTCACCTACAAGGGCAAGGCGGTCGACGTGAAGCAGGTCGGCCGCGATCTGGGTGTCCGGTACGTGTTGGAAGGCAGCGTTCGCCGCACCGGGGACCACGTGGTGCTGAACGCGCAGCTCGTGTCGACGGAGACCGGTGCGCATATCTGGGCCGATCGCTTCGATGGCGACCGCAGCCGATTGGGCGAGATCCAGGCGGAGTTCGTCGCGCGTCTCGCGCGCTCGCTGGACGTTCAGCTCAGTCAGGCCGAAGGCCTGCGGATCCTCCGGGAGGGCTCTTCAGCCCGACGGCCGCCGATCTGAATATGCTCGGCTGGGCCGCCATGAACCGGCCGCGGACGCCCCCGAACACGCTGGAGGCGCGGAGCAAGTTCGAGCAGAGCCTGAGGATCGATCAGAACAATCCCCAGGCGAAGATCGGACTCGCGCGAGCGATCGCGCAAGCCGTCAACACCCGGGTCAGCAAGGATCTCGCCGCCGATTCCCAGCTCGCCCTGCAACTCGCGAACGAGGGGCTCGCGGCGAAGCCGCAAAGTCCCATGGCGCATTACGTGAAGGCGGAGGTCCTTCGCGCGACCAAGGATTTCCAGCTGGGCCTGCGCGAGATCGCGATCGCCGTCGAGTACGATCCCAACATGGCGATCGCGCATGCGCTTGCCGGCATCATCACTCTCTGGGACGGGAAGGCCGACAGGACGTTCGAGCACGTCGAGAGGGCGATCCGGTTAAGTCCGAAAGACCCGCTGCTGAATGTCTGGGAATACTATATCTGCCATGCTCATACCCATCTTAAACAATGGGAAGAGGCGATCCGGTGGTGCAACCGCTCGGTCGGTCACACGCCGTATTTCTTCGCCTATATAGACTTGGCCGTCGCCCATGCGTGGCTAGGCCACAAGGAACAGGCCCATGACGCCATCGAGAATGTGCTCAAGCTGATGCCCGGCTACACAATCCACACGCTGGCGACCGCCGATTACTCGAGAAATCCGACGTTCGTGAAAGAATACCAGCATATCGTCGAAGGCGCGCGCATGGCCGGCCTGCCGGAGGGCTCGACGGATTGAGGTCAGGCGCCGCGCGTCTCGCGCGTGCGGCTCGTCTGTCCTGAGCGTTGGGGCTGACGGTCACGGTCGCCCAAGCACCGGCGGCCGCAGGCGAGACCGGTGGTAGCCAGCGATCTGTCGGGAACCTGAGGCCAGAACGGCGAAAGCACGCCTCGGAGCGTTGCGAAGACCGAGCGAGGCCCGGAGACCCGCTGCGCGACCACTCCGCACGAGACGGACGCGTCGGTCAGGTCGTTTCGCACCACACCTCTCCTCGTCGATCGAGAAAAGGTTGGTGCGGCCAAGAGGACTCGAACCTCCACCCCTCGCGGGACTAGCACCTCAAGCTAGCGCGTCTACCAATTCCGCCATGGCCGCATCGGACGCGAAGATCCGTCCGTTCGCTCGACCTGTGCGCCCCGCGGGAGAACCCGGGGCCGCCGTCGTGTCGCGCGGCGCAGCGGATAACAGATCGTCCCGCCGCCGACAAGCGCCCCGCTCACAGGGAATCGTAGCCGCCCTCCAGGAAAGGCGCCGCGCCGTCGCCGATGCTGACACCGGGTTCCACGATCGAGGCCGCCTTGCGGATCAGCTCGGTCACCTCGACGGAGATGCGGTCGCCGGTCACGACGATCTGCCCGCGGGCGATCGGATGGTCGTTCGCCAGGATCTCGACCATGTCGCTGTCGCTGGCCTCCAGCTCGATCACGGCGCCGCGGCCCATGCGCAGCAGCATGTGCAGGGGCATCCGCGCCCGGCCCAGCACCACCGTCAGATCGACCTTCAGGGTCTCGAAGACCGCCACCACCCGCCATCCCGTCTCGCGGCCGAAACCTTGCAACAGCCGGCCGCGGATGTTGAAGGCTTCGACCATCGACGCAGGATGGTGAACCCTTGGTAAACGCGCCCCGCCTCACCGTCAGTCCGCACGCCTTCCCGAAGCGGCCCGGCTCCGATCCGGTGGCCGGCCCGGTGGGCTGGCGCGTCAGCGACGCCCCCGTGGGCTACGAGGCCGCGCTCACCTGGATGGAGGCGCGCGCCGAGGCGATCGCCCGCGGCGCGGCCCCCGAATGCGTCTGGCTGCTGGAGCATCCGCCGCTCTACACGGCCGGGACGTCGGCGCGGACCGAGGATCTCGTGGCGCCGGACCGCTTTCCGGTCCACGTCACGGGGCGGGGCGGCCAGTATACCTATCACGGCCCCGGCCAGCGGGTCGCCTACGTGATGCTCGACCTCGACCGGCGCAGCCGCGACCTGCGGGCCTACGTGGCGAGCCTGGAGGCGTGGCTGATCGAGACGCTGGCCGCCTTCAACGTCCGCGCCGAGCGCCGCGAGGACCGCGTCGGCGTCTGGGTGCGCCGCCCCGAAAAGGGGCCGGGGGTCGAGGACAAGATCGCGGCGATCGGCATCCGGGTCCGCCGCTGGGTCAGCTTCCACGGGATCAGCCTGAACGTCGAGCCCGACCTCGGCCATTTCGACGGGATCGTGCCGTGCGGCGTCCGGGAACACGGGGTGACGAGCCTCGTCGACCTCGGCCTGCCGGTGAGCATGGCCGAGGTCGACATGCAGCTGCGCGCCGCCTTCGAGGCCATCTTCGGGGTGACCGTGAACGAACCCGCGGTGTGACCGCCGTCCGTCAGAAATCCGCGTGCAGCCGGGAGGCGAAGAAGTGCGCCGGCCCGCGATCGCGGTTGTACCCGGGGTTGTCGATGAACTGGTAGTCGAAGGTCAGGGTGACGAACTTGGTGAGGTTCAGGGCGTAGTAGGTCTCGATCGCGCGCTCGGTGCCGTAGTTGAGCCGGCCGTCGCCGACCAGCAGCCCGTAATAGCCCGCCGCGAAGGCCGCGCGGTGCGAGGGCGAGAGCCCGTTCATCGCGGCGCCCAGGCCGATTGTGTCGTCCGGCCGGTCCCAGGCCTTGCCCTTGAGCGACAGGCCGCCGGAAAAGCTCTGGTCGATGTCGGTGAACGAGATGTTCTCCGTGCGTCCGTCGTTGAGGCTGGCGCGGGCGAACAGCCCCAGTTCGGGCGTCAGCGCCTGCTCCAGGTTGATGTAGCCGCCGGTCTTGCGGCGGGGGCGCCGGGTCGCCGCCACCGCGTCGTTGATGTCGTCGAACAGGCCGCGCTGCGTCAGGGTGACCGCGTCGCGGTTGTTGGCCGAGACGCCGACATTCGAGAACAGGCCGATGCGGATCTTGCCGGGCTGCTCCAGCCACGGGAGGACGTGACGCTCCTCGAACTCGACGTTCAGCCCCGCGCGCCGGAACACCCGCGGGTCGAGGACGTCGCTCGACGGCTCCTTGGGCACCTGCGTGTAGGCGGCGCGGACCGCGAATTCGGGCCGGTTGTATTCGGCGTAGAGCCCTTGCGTGAAGCCCGGGAGGTTCGCCGGGAAGTCCCATGCCGACGAGCCCCAGAGCGACCAGTTGAAGAAGTCGACCCGCGGATCGTGCGCGTAGATGTTGCCGTCGAAGAAGTCGCCCAGCGCGAACTTGCCGGCGATCACCGTGATCCGTTCGGAATCGTAGCGGGTGGCGACCTGGTTCGGCCCGTCCGGCACGTCCACGGTCTCGCCGCCGAGACCGAAGGTCTGCTTCACGTAATAGCGGTTCGAGCGCAGCTTCGGGAACGGGGCGCCGGCCTTCTGTGCCTCGCCGTTGACGAAGCCGGCGACCCCGAGCGTCCGCGACAGGCCGAAGCCCTGGCTGAACTCGGGATTGTAGTAGATCTCGGTACTGTCGGTGAGCTTCAGCCCGAGGAAGACCGTGGCCGTCGTGGTCTGCCGGGCCTGGTGCGGGAGCAGGCTCTGGGCGCCCTCGTAGGGCGAGCGGAAGCCCGGGACGGCCTGCGCGATCAGGGTCGTCTGCCCGTGCAGCGAGAAGCGGCCGGTGTCGCCGTTGTCGGGGTCGTGCGGTGCGGTCTCGTCCGGGTCCGGCGGCACGGTCAGGCCGCCCGGGAACCACATCAGCCGGGCGAACAGCTGGTTGGACGTGAAGCTCGCCCGGGTCGAGACCGGGCCGCCGGCATCGCCCGGCACCGCGCCCAGCGGGAAGCGCCGGCTGCCGCCGAGATCGACGTAGCGGTAGTCGAGCCCGAGGGCGATGTGGTCGGTGACGGCGTATTGGACCCCCGCGCCGAGGGTGAAGCCGACATAGCCGAGGTCCCGCCGCGCCGTGTTCTGCCCGCCCGTGTCGAGATCCGGATAGGTGGCGAGGAAGCGCGCGTTCGCCCCCGCGAGCCCGAAGGTGCCGTAGATCAGGTAGCGGTCGAAGCTGTAGCCGATCCGGGCGCGCAGGGCACCGTAGAGATCGGTCTTGGCGCGTATGATGTTGAAGCCTGGATCGACGTCCGCGTAGCCGAAACCCGCCGCGGTCGAGGGGACCGGCCGCTTCAGATTGGCCGCATCGAGGCTGGCCTCGACCCCGTAGACCCAGGGGCCTGCCTGCCAGTTCCAGCCGCCGAACAGGCCGCCGACCGCCGTCGTGGCGTTCTTGCCCTGGTCGCTGCGGCCCGTGGAATCGCCGCTGCGGAAGGCCGGAACCGCGCGACCGCCGATGGTCGTCGGGCCGAAATTGTAGGCGCCGTAGGATCCGCCGGCGCTGCCCTCGAGGCCGGCATACCCGCCCGACCAGTCGGCATAGGTGGACCGCTCGGCGAGATGCGGAGTCGCGAGGTCGGCGCCCTGCGCGGCGACACTCGCCAGCAGGGATGCGGTCAGTACCAGGGCTGCCGTGCGGGCCAGGGAAACGGAACGGGTTCTCATCCGACTCATTGGAAAAGTATAGCACGTGCTAAGACAGCGTCTGGCGTCGCGCAAGCCATGGTGCGCCGTCTCGCCACAGGCTGTCTCGCAGGTCATCGCCGTTCCGCGTCGCATTCTCGGATCTCCGCATGGCGATCGCATGACGATCCAGGGTTCGGCGACCCGGTCAAGATCCGGAATGTCGTTGGCTGACGAACATCTTCGTGAGAGTCTACGAAGCGCGCCGTGATGCTCGGGAAGGACAGGCGAATACGGTCTCGCCATCCGGGCGTCATCTCAGATTAGAATTGTTATTATTTGATGCAACGCGATTCCAGTTTGAACTTCGCGCGGGGTGGATTATGTGCGGATGCATGCACGCCTCGCACGTCATTCCGGTTCTCCGCGGCCTCACCGTGGCCGCGCTCCTCGCGTTCGTGGGTGCCGCGCAGGCCAAGGAAGTGCCGATCGGCCCGCATGTGACGCGCAACGGCCTGGAAGTCGCAGCGGTCTACCTCCAGCCGATCGAGATGGATCCGCCCGGCATGATGCGCGAGGCCGCCAAGTCGGACATCCATCTCGAAACGGATATCCGGGCCGGCAAGGACAACCGCAACGGCTTCGCCGAGGGCGACTGGGTGCCGGCGCTCGACGTCCGCTTCGAGGCCGTGAAGCTCGACGGCGACAAGCCCACCGACCAGACCGTGTCGGGGATGCTGATGCCGATGGTGGCCAATGACGGCCCGCATTACGGCGACAACGTCAAGTTGTTCGGTCCCGGGCGCTATCGCCTCACCGTCACGGTCGCGCCCCCGGGCAAGGACAGCCATTTCGGCCGCCACGTCGACAAGGAGACGGGGGTCGGCCCGTGGTTCGAGCCCTTCTCGGTGAGCCAGGACTTCACCTTCGCCGGCGTTGGCAAGAAGGGCGCCTACTGAGAGTGCCGGAGCTGCCCGTGTCCCGCCTGATCCGCCCCCTCCGTCCTGTCGCCGCCGCGCTGCTGATCGCCTGCGCGACCGTGCCCGTCCGCGCCGACGACATGCCGGTGATCAAGGTCGAGATGCGCGACGGCGTGATCCTCCCGGCGGTGATCGAGGTTCCGGCCAACACCCGGTTCAAGCTGGAGATCTCGAATACCGGCCAGACCCCGGTGGAATTCGAGAGCGCGGAACTCAAGCGCGAGAAGGCCCTGGCCGCGGGCTCGACCTCGGCGATCGTGTTCCGCACCCTCGATGCCGGCACCTACCAGGTGTTCGACGATTTCCATCCGGACGCGAAGGCGACCCTGGTGGCCAAATGAGCGCGTCGACGGCAGCGCCGGTCATCCTTCCCCACGCCGGGATGCCGGCGCGCCGGGCGGCCGTCGACGCATGGCTCGCCCGGTTCGGCGACGGCCTGCGCCGTTATGGATGGATCATCCGGTCCATCCAGTGGCTGATCGTCGCCGTCTACGCCGTGCTGGTGATCGTCCCGGCGCTGCTGCCGCTTCCCGACAACGCCGCCCACATCTGGACGAACCTGACGCTCGCCGCGCAGTTCGCCTTCTGGGGCATCTGGTGGCCGTTCGTGCTGGTCAGCATGGTGCTGGTCGGCCGGGCCTGGTGCGGCGTCCTCTGCCCGGAGGGCGCGCTCAGCGAGTTCGCGAGCCGCTGGAGCCGCGGCTACGCCGTGCCGCGCTGGATCACGTGGTCGGGCTGGCCGTTCCTGGCGTTCGCCGGCACCACCGTCTACGGGCAGATGACCAGCGTGTACGGCTACCCGAAGCCGGTCCTCGCCATCCTCGGCGGCTCGACGCTCGCGGCGATGGCGGTCGGCCTGCTCTACGGACGCAACAAGCGGGTGTGGTGCCGCTACCTCTGTCCGGTCAACGGCGTCTTCGCGGTCCTCTCGAAGCTCGCCCCGGTGAGCTTTCAGGTCGACCGCGCGGCCTGGGCGGCCTCGCCCAAGCCCGTCCGCGGCGCGGCGGCGTTCAACTGCGCGCCCCTCGTCCCGGTGAAGACGATGCGCGGCGCCGGCGCCTGCCACATGTGCGGCCGCTGCAGCCGCCATCGCGGCGCGGTGCGCCTCGCCCTGCGCTCGCCCAACCACGAGATCGTCCACGTGGCGGGCGGAGAGCCCAGCCTCGACCAGACCCTGCTGATCCTGTTCGGCATGCTGGCGCTGGCGGTGGGCGCCTTCCAGTGGTCGTCGAGCCCCTGGTACGTCGACGCGAAGCAATGGGCGGCCACGTGGCTCATCGAGCACGGGACGACGTGGCCCCTGGAGCATTCGGCACCCTGGTTCGTCCTGACGAACTACCCCGACCGCAACGACGTCATGACCCTCCTCGACGGCGCGTTGCTGCTCACCTACATCGGCGCCGCGACGCTCGTCCTCGGCCTCGCCCTGTCGGGGATCGTGGCACTGGCGACCGTGACCCTCGGTGGCTGGTCGCTCCGGCGCTTCCATCACCTTACCCAGACGCTGATCCCCGTGGCGGGCTGCGGGGTCTTCCTGGGATTGTCGGCGCTCACCGTGACGTTCCTGCGGGGCGACGGCATCGTGGTGCCCCACGTTGCCGAGATCCGCGCGGGCCTCCTCGCCGGCGCGAGCCTGTGGAGCGTCTGGCTCGCCTGGCGGGTGGCGGGCCTCGGCGCCGGCGGTCTCCGCCGGGTCGCGGCCTCGGCCTGCATCGCCGGCGCTGCCGCCCTGTCGGTGGTGAATTGGGTGCTCCTGTTCTGGATCTGGTAGCGCGCGGTTCGCGCGCGGCGCTTCGTACGACACCGTAACCCCTGGAGACCGCCATGATCGGCGCGTTCGTCATCGCCTTCCGCGAAGTCATCGAGGCGGGCCTCATCATCTCCATCGTGCTGGCGGCGACCCGCGGCATCCCCGGCCGGATGCGCTGGGTCCTGCTCGGGGTCGCCGGCGGGCTGGCGGGCGCCGGGCTCGTCGCCCTGTTTGCCGAAAAGATTTCCGACGCCTTCGAGGGCAACGGCCAGGACATCCTGAACGCCGCCGTGCTGATCGTCGCCGTGCTGCTCCTCGTCTGGCACAACACCTGGATGAGCAAACACGGGAAGGAACTGGCCGGCGAACTGCGCGCGGCCGGCGCGGCCGTACGCTCGGGCGAGCGCGAGGCCGCGGCGCTGTCGATCGTGATCGGCGCCGCGATCCTGCGCGAGGGCGCCGAACTGGTGCTGTTCCTCTACGGCCTCGTCGCCTCGGGCACCTCAGGGGCCGACATCCAGTTCGGCGCGGTGGCGGGTATCGGCGCGGGCATGCTCCTCTCGGTGGTGACCTATCTCGGCCTCGCCTCGATCCCGAGCCGGTACGTGTTCTCCGTGACCAGCGTGCTGATCGTCTTCCTCGCCGCGGGCCTCGCCGCGCAGGCGGCGCAGTTCCTCGCCAATGCCGGCGTCGTGGACGTCCTCGGCCACACCCTCTGGAACAGCTCCGGGGTGATCGCCGAGACTTCGTGGCCGGGCCGCGTCCTGCACGCCCTCGTCGGCTACACCGACCGGCCGACGGCGCTGCAGGGCCTCGTCTACCTCGCGACGATCGCCGTGATGGTCGGCCTGATGCAGTGGAGCGCCGCCGACAAGCGCCGCGCCATGCGGACGGCCTGAGGCCGGCCGCGGACCGGGCCGGTCCGCGCCCCGGCCCGACTCTGGCCCGCCGCAACCGCGCCGGCTGCGGCGGACCGATCTCAGGTCGTCAGGCCGGCAGAGCCCATTTCGCCGGATCGGCCGGCTTCTCCTTGTAGATCGCCCCGTCGACATCGACGTGCAGCTCCGTCGCCGCGCCATCGCCGCGCCGGGCCAGCAGTTCCACGTGCTTGGGCTTGCGGCGCGGCGTCCCCAGAACCGTCCAGCCCGCGGCCGTGGCCGCCGCCAGGGCCAGCCCGGGATCGGCGGGCAGGTCGGGCCGAGCGGAGCCGGCGGCATGATGGGGCTTCTTGTGATGGATCAGCACCGGCTCGCGGCCCTCGGCCGAGATCCGCGTGACCTTGATCTCCGAGGGGCGGCGTTCGCCCTCGACGGTCACGCGCAGGCCGGTCGCGAGGGCGAAGGCCTGCGCCCCCTTCGGACCGAGATCGGCGAGGTGCGTGCCGTCCTCGTCCTCGATGGTGAAGCGATGGGCGAAGACGTGTCGGATGGTTCCCGACAAGGCGGTGGTGTCGTGATGCGGCATGATCTTCTCCGTAGAGCGCCCAACCGCAGGCGCATTCGATATATCGAAATCGATCGATTGCGCGTCAAGGTTGGCCCTCCGCGCCGAGCTGGCGGATTCTGTACATCTGCTCTGACAACGCGGCGTCAGGCCCGGGCGCGGATTGCCTCTCCACCCAAGTCGGGCTTGTCCGACTTGGCCTCCTCAGGGCGGGCGAGGGACAGGGGAGATGGGCGGCATCCGCAGACAGCGCGACGGGCCTGCCCGAGAGATCCCCTCGCCCCGCTTGCGGGGAGAGGGCTCCGGCGACCTTGTCGTCGCCGGAGCGAGGCGGCAGCCGAAGGTGAGGGGGCGGTGCCGGAAGAGCCTCCTCCGGAGCCGCCCCTCACCGCCGCTCCGGCTTCGCCTTTCGCTTCCCGCACGGACGACGCGGTCCGTGTGGGCCTCTCCCCGCGTGCGGGGAGAGGGGAACCCGCGCTCCGTTCTGAGATGTGTGACTATCGTAGCCGCACCCTGTCGGGCACCGTCACGCACCGGCCCGACATCCCCACGGAGCCCGGGCCGATCGCAGGGCTTGCCCGCGGAGCCGAGGTCCGCTGCCGAGAACCCGGGTCAGGCGCCGGTCGCGACCGCGCGCGCCGGATCGGCGCCCCATTCCGACCAGGAGCCGTCGTACAGCCCCCGCGCCGGGCGGCCCATGGTCTCCAGCGCCAGCGCGATGATCGCGGCGGTCACGCCCGAGCCGCAGGTGGTCACGATCGGTCGGTCCGGGTCGACGCCGCTCGCGGCGAAGACGGTCGCCAACGCGTCGGGGCTCTTCATGCGGCCGTCGTGCTGGAGCGCCGCGTAGTGCAGGTTGCGGGCGCCGGGCATGTGCCCCGGCCGGACGCCGGGCCGGGGCTCCGGCTCCTCGCCGCGGAACCGGGTCGCCGAGCGGGCATCCACCACCTGCGCCGAGCCGGTCTCCAGCGCCCGCGCCACGTCGTCCGCGTCCGCCACCGCCCCGTGGTCGAGGCGGGCGGTGAAGTGGCGGCGCGCGTGCGACCGTGGTTCGCCCTCCTCGGTGGCGTAGCCCGCCGCCACCCAGGCCGGCAGGCCGCCGTCCAGCACCAGCGCGTCGCGGACGCCGAAGGCCTTGAACATCCACCAGACCCGCGGAGCCGAGAACAGCCCCTGTCCGTCGTAGACCACGATCTGCATGCCGTCGCCGACGCCGAGCGCCCGCATCCGTGCGGCGAACACTTCGGGCCGCGGCAGCATGTGCGGCAGGCTCGATTCGGTATCGCTCATCGCGTCGAGATCGAAACGGCGGGCGCCGGGAATATGGGCCGCACGAAACTCGGCCTCCGGGTCACGGCCCGCGGCCGGAAGGTACCAGGAGGCGTCCAGCACCACGATGTCGGGGGCGGCGAGGCGGTCGTGCAGCCATTCGGGGGACACGAGGGGCGGTTGGGCCATGGTCGGCGGGTCCGGCTCTATTCGCGTTGCGCCCGCACAGAACCACAGGTCGAACGCGGTTGCACGCCCGGGGCGCCGCCAGACCGGCGCGTTCGGCCGGTTTCGTCAGTACCGCGAATGCCAATCGAACGGCTGCAGGAATGGCGCGAGCTACGCATCCGGCACCGTGGTCCGATGCGTCCCACGCAGGCTGGTCTTGTTTTAAGAAGCCGTAACCCCAGTTACGACAACATCATGACGACAGTCGCGTCGGTCGTCCGGCCGGCACCGTGTTGGCCGTCCCGGGCGCACCGCGCGCGGGCGCGTCCCGGGAACGCCGTCTGAACGAGATGCGTTCAAACCTTCCCTGTCTGCCGGGGCGTCCGACCCACAGCAGGATGCTTATTGAGCCGATCAACACCATGAATCAACTCGTCCGCATGTCCCAGATCGGCGATGCCGAGACCGTCGAGGAGCCGTCGGCCGACCTGCGCGTCCCGTTCGCGCAGTCCGGTGCCTTCGTGTGCAAGTACATCATCGGCGAGCCGAACGACCGTGCCGTGTGCTGTGGCGCCCCCGTGTCCGACGGCAAGAGCTGGTGTGCCTATCACCGCCGCATCGTGTTCGAGCCGACCCGCCCCGGCCGCATCCGCTGAGATCCGGCCCCGGCACCCCGGCCGTCACTGCGTCCGCATGATCTGGATGACCGCCGGGGTGATGATGACCACGAACAGCACCGGCAGGAAGAACAGGATCATCGGCACGGTGAGCTTCGGCGGAAGCCCGGCCGCCTTCTTCTCCGCCTCGTTCATGCGCAGGTCGCGGCTTTCCTGGCTCAGCACCCGCAGCGCCTGGCCGACCGGCGTGCCGTAGCGCTCGGCCTGGATCAGCGCGGTCGCCACGGATTTCACGGGCTCGAGCCCGGTGCGCATCACGAGATTCTCGTAGGCCTGACGCCGGTCCGGCAGGAACGACATCTCGGCGGTCATCAGGGCGAGTTCCTCGGCCAGCACGACCGAGGACGTGGCGATCTCGGTGCTGACCTTCCGGAAGGCGTTCTCGATCGCCATGCCGGATTCCACGCAGATCAGCGTCAGGTCCAGGGCGTCCGGCCACGCTTTCCGGATCTCGGTCTGGCGCTTCTTGGCGGCGTTCACCAGGAACAGTTCCGGCGCCTTGATGCCCGCGTAGGCCGCGGCGATCACCATCCCGAAACGTGCCAGGTAGGAGGTGTCGATGACCTCCAGCACGAACAGGTAGAACAGGGCGGCGATCAGGGTGGCCATCGGTGCCACCAGCCGGAAGAACAGGAACGCGGTCTCCGCCCCCTGGCCGCGATAGCCCGCCTGCATCAGCTTGCGCTTGGCCGTGTCGGTGCCGAGCCAGCGGCGCAGCTGGTAGCGTTCGACGATGGACTTCATGTAGGCCTTCGGCCGCACGCGCAGCGTCGCCCGGGTCACGGTCTGATCCGCGCGCGTCCGCTCGCGCCGCCGGATCTGCTCGCGCTCGTCGCTGACGAGCTTCATCCGCTTGCCGAGCCTGTCGGTTTCCAGGAAGGGCTGCGCCACCGCGTAGGCGGTCGCGGCCGCCGCGACGGCGGTCAGCAGCGTGCCCATGAAGCGGGGATCGAACAGCTTTTCGGCGATGGCGTCGATCATCGGGCGGGATCCGGCAGGAGGCGCACCGCGCCTAGAATTCGAAGGCGATCATCTTCTTGATGGTGAAGACGCCGATGGACATCCAGATCGCCGCGCCGACCAGCGCGATCTTGCCGGTATCGGTCGTCCAGAGCAGCGAGATGTAGTCGGGGCTCGTCAGGGCGGTGATGCCCGCCACCGCGAAGGGCAGGCAGGCGATGATCGAGGCCGAGGCCTTGGCCTCCATGCTCATCGCCTGGACCTTGCCGCGCATCTTGGCACGGTCGCGCAGCACGATGGAGAGGTTGTTCAGGGCCTCGGACAGGTTGCCGCCCGACTGCTGCTGGATGTTGATCACGATGGCGAAGAAGTTCACCTCGGCGGTGGGTACGCGTTCGAACAGGCGCGTGCACGCCTCGCCGAGCGAAAGGCCCATCGCCTGGGTCTCCACGACGGTCCGGAACTCGCTGCGCACCGGCTCCTCGGCCTCCCGCGAGACCATGCGGAAGCAGTCCCCCACCGGGATGCCGGTGCGGATGCCGCGGACCACCACGTCCACGGCGTTGGGCAACTCCTTGTTGAACTTCGCGATGCGCTTCAGCCGCAGGCGGCGCAGCATCAGGGCGGGCAGGCCGAACCCGCCCGCGAAGGCCGCCCCGAGCGCCGCGATGGGATTGTCGGTGATCACGAAGATCAGCATCCCGAGGACGCCGCCGCTGACCGCCGAGACCGTGTAGAAGGTCCGCTTCGTCCAGCCGAGGCCGGCGCGGGCGAGCTTCAGCTCGATGCTGGCCTTCGAGGCGCCCTTGGCCTTGGCCTCGATCTCGCTCAGCGTCTTGGCGACCTGCTCGCGCCGGTTGACCGCGACGCCGCGGGTCGCAGCCCCGGAGGCCGACACGCCGATCGCCTTGAGGCGCTTGGTCGCCCGGCGCTCCCCGCCGAGCAGGGGGAGGATCGCCACATAGGCGACGGCCGCCACGGCGATGCCGATCAGGCCCGCCGCGAGCGGCAGGTTGGAGGCGCCCGCGGCGGCGGCGGGGAGGTCCGGCATGCCCTCAGCTCCGCTCGACGACCTCGGCGGCGTCGAGCGCCTCGCCGAGCCGCTGTTCCAGGCCGTAGTAGCGGGCGCGCTCCCAGAATTTCGGCCGGCCGACGCCCGTGGAGCGGTGGCGCCCGATCAGCTTGCCGTTCGCGTCCTCTCCGACGATGTCGTAGAGGAAGATGTCCTGCGTGGTGATGACGTCGCCCTCCATCCCGAGCACCTCGGTGATGTGGGTGATGCGCCGGGAGCCGTCGCGCAGGCGCATGGCCTGGATCACCACGTCGATCGAGCCGCAGATCATCTCGCGCAGGGTCCGCGACGGCAGGGTGAACCCGCCCATCGAGATCATCGACTCGATACGCGACAGGCACTCGCGCGGGCTGTTGGCGTGGAGCGTGCCCATCGAGCCGTCGTGGCCGGTGTTCATCGCCTGGAGCAGGTCGAAGGCCTCGGGTCCGCGCACCTCGCCGACGATGATCCGTTCGGGCCGCATGCGCAGGCAGTTCTTGACGAGGTCGCGCATGGTGACCTGGCCCTGGCCCTCCATGTTGGGGGGCGGGTTTCCAGGCGAACCACGTGGGGCTGCTGGAGCTGGAGTTCCGCCGCGTCCTCGCAGGTGATGACCCGCTCGTCGTGCTCGATGAAGGCGGTCAGGCAGTTCAGCAGCGTGGTCTTGCCCGAGCCGGTGCCGCCCGAGATGACCACGTTGCAGCGCGACTGGCCGATGATCTTGAGGACCTCGGCGCCCTCCGGCGAGATCGCCCCGAAGCGCACGAGCTGCTCCAGGGTGAGCTTGTCCTTCTTGAACTTGCGGATGGTGAGCGCCGGGCCGTCGATGGCGAGCGGCGGCGCGATCACGTTGACGCGGGACCCGTCCGGCAGGCGCGCGTCGCAGATCGGCGAGGCGTCGTCGACGCGCCGGCCGACCTGGCTGACGATCCGCTGGCAGATGTTCATCAACTGCTGGTTGTCGCGGAACCGGACGCTGGTCAGCTGGATCTTGCCGTTGACCTCGATGAAGGTCCGGTTGGCGCCGTTGACCATGATGTCGGCGATGTCGTCGCGAGCGAGCAGGGGCTCGAGCGGACCGTAGCCGAGCACGTCGTTACAGATGTCGTCGAGCAGCTCCTCCTGCTCGGCGATAGACAGGACGATGTTCTTGAGCCCGATGATCTCCGTGACGATGTCGCGGATTTCCTCGCGGGCGGTCTCGGCGTCGAGGCGCGAGAGCTGCGTGAGGTCGATCGCCTCGATCAGCGCCCCGAAGATCAGGCTCTTGGTGCGATAGTAATCCTCGGAGCGCGCCGTCTCGACGACCACCGGGGGCACCGGCGCCGGACGGGCGGTCGGCGCCGCCGAATCGCGCAGGACCGGCATGGTCGGCGCCGCGGCCCGGGTCTGCGGGATCGGCGCGGGCGCCGCCGATGCGCCGCCGGTCTGTCGCCTACCGAACATGGAGCGGACCCCTGGCGCTGCCCTGCGGAGCCTGTCGGGCGAAGGACCGCGTCCGCATCACGAGGCCTTGCGGCCGGCGAGCTTGGCGAGCAGCGGCTCCAGGAGGCTCGGACGGCCGCGCCGGTTCTCGGGACGCCCGAGGGTGAGGGCCGCCAGATCGTTGAACAGCTCCGCCACCTTCGAGCCGGCCTGGATCTCGGCGATCATCTGGCCGTTGTTGGCGGCGGTGCCGAACAGGGTCGGCTCGAACGGGATCGAGAGGGCCACCGGACATTCCAGGGCCTTGGCGAACTCGGCGGTGCCGATCTCCGGCCGCTTCGGCACGCCGACGCCGTTCAGGAGGATGCGGGGCGGCTGGTCATTCGGGCGCCCGTGCTTCAGCGCGCCGAGCAGGTTCTTGGTGTTGCGCAGGCAGGCGAGGTCGGGGCCGGACACGATCAAGATCTCGTCGGCCGCCGTGAGGACGCGCTTCGACCAGGCGCTCCATTGGTGCGGGATATCGAGGACCACGCAGGGCACGCTTGCCCGCATGTGCTCGATCAGCGCGTCGAAGGCCGGCTCGGACAGGTCGATGGTCCGGTCGAGGCTCGCCGGGGCCGAGAGCAGGCTCAGGTTGTCGCTGCACTTGGACAGCAGCCGCTCGACCAGGGCCGAATCCAGGCGCTCGGGGGCGAACACCGCCTCGGCGATGCCCTGCGGCGGGTCCTGGTTGAAATTGAGGGAGGCGGTCCCGAAGGCGATGTCGAGGTCGGCGATCACCGTCTGGACGCCCTGGTTCCGGGCCACCGACCACGCAAAATTGTGCGCCACCGTGGAGGCGCCGATGCCGCCCTTCACGCCGTAGACCGCCACCGTCCGTCCCACCGGCTTGACGCCCGGGGCCGAGAACAGGTCGGAGATCGCCGCGATCAGGGTCAGGGGCTCGACGGGGGCCATCAGGTAGTCGGACACCCCGCGCTGGATCAGCTGCCGGTAGAGCGTCACGTCGTTCAGATGGCCGATCACCAGGACGCGGGTGCCCTCGTCGCAGACCTCGGCCAGGGCGTCGAGGCACTCGATCGGCTTCGAGCGCGCGCCCTGCATCTCGATGACGATGACGTTGGGGGTCGGCGCGTGCCGGTAGGCCTCGATGGCGGCGGCGCCGCCGCCCATCCGGACCTTGACCTGCGCCTTCTGCATGCGCCGATCGAGGGCCGCGCCCTCGATCATCGCGGCGGTCTCGCCGGTCTCGCAGAATGCCTGGATGGTGATCCGGGGCACCGGGGCGATCGTGCGCTCGGTTGTCTCGGACAGGTCTGCCATGACGGCGCTTTCGGGTTCGCGTTCGGGGCACGGCGTGGGGGTGGGGGCGAGGCGGCCCGTCCTCAACGCCGTCTGTCCTAGTTGGTGACCTGGGACTTCACGGCGGTCTGCCCATCTTGACGCCATGTGGTTGACGGATCCTTGCCGTCCCGCAACTGGCCGATATCCCGGACCCGCTTGACCGTGTCGATGCGGCCTTCGGGACGGCCCCGCACGAGGTCCACCGGATCCGCCACCTGGGCCGCCACGTTCGACTGCATGGCACAGCCCAGGTTCCAGCTCGGCTGGTTGCTGTAATCGTTCGCGAAGCCGCGCGCCCCGAGGTCTTGGGGCCAGAGACCGCAGGCATCCGACACCTTGGCCTGCATGCGCTGGAAGCTCAGACGGATCGGCGCGGCGAGGGTCGGCGCCGCCACCGCGTAGCCGGCGACCGTGATCTCTCGGGCGCCGACGCCGTTCTGCGTCCCGAACCGGCCGAGCAGCGCCGCCGTCCGCTCGACGGCGACCACTTGGTCGGGCGGCACCCCCTGCGGCACCTCCATCAGCAGGACGCCGCGGCCGTAGCGCCGGTATTCCAGCATGAAGGCGTCGACATCCCGGGCTTGGCGCGGATCGAGATGGCCGACCCCCGTGGGGAACACGTCGAGGCTGCGGCTCGCGTCGGTCAGCACGATCGGGTGGCGCGCCCGGTAGTCGGTCACGGCGATCCCCTCTGTGGTGGCGGGGTCGCTCTTGCAGGCCGCCGCGAGGGCGCCCAGCGCGCAGGCCGCGAGGAGGGCTCGCGGCGCGGCGGGACAGTGCGGGCGGGTGACGTCCGGTCATGGGTGCGATCCTGGGGCGCGGCGGGGACGCGGGGCGCTACTCGACGATGAAGCCGACGCGGCCGCGATAGGTGCGTCCGAGCGGCGGCGCGGCGGCGGCCCCGGGGGAGGCGACCTTGCCGTAGAGGCGGTTGATCTGGCCGAGCAGCACCGCCTGGCCGTCGGTGGAATCGACGAAGTTGTCGTCGGGCCGGCTGACCTGCTTCGCCTCCATCGCGCGGGCGATGTAGGGCGTGCACATGATCATCAGCTCGGTCTCCTGGCGCTGGTAGTCGCGGGAGCGGAACAGCGCGCCGAGGATCGGCAGGTTGATCAGGCCGGGCAGGCCGGTGATCGCCTGCTTGTTCACCTGCTGGATCAGGCCGGCGGTCATCATCACGCCGCCCGAGGGCAGCTCGACGGTGGTCTCGGAGCGCCGCACCCGGGTGCCCGGGACCACGACGGAACTGTTGCCGACGACGTAGGTGAAGCTCTGCTGCGGATCGATCTCGGTCACGTCCGTTGCGACGCGGATCGAGATGCGGTTGTCGGCGAGCACCACCGGCGTGAACGACAGGGCGACGCCGTAGGGCTTGTAGGTGATGCCGGGGGTGCAGACGCCGCCCACCGTGCAGGCGGCCGAGGACGGCACCGGGAATTCGCCGCCGGCCAGGAACTTCGCGGCCTCGCCGGAGATGGCGGTCAGCGTCGGCTCGGCCAGGATCCGCGAGACGCCCGCCTGCTCGAAGGCCTTCAGGGTTGCCTGGAGCGAGAAGCCGCCCGCCTGCACGGAGGCCTGGATCTGGTTTCCGTTGGCGATACCCGGGTTGATCGGGAAGGGCAGGTTGTTGGTCAGCACGTTCGGGATCGCCCCCGGCACCAGCGCCGCGGCAGCGGTCCCGCCGTTGACGAGCGTCTGGCCCAGGGTCCCGACCGGGTTCAGCGCCGCCCAGTTGCCGGTCATGTTGATCCCGAACTGCTTCAGGACGTTGCGCGACACCTCCACCACGGTGACGCGGAGCATCACCTGATCCTTGTTGCGGATCGTCAGGTTGTTGATGACCGCGCCGCGCGCACCGGCCGCGACGCCGCCGCTCGGAGCCCCCGTGGCCCCTGCGGCTCCGCCGGCCCCCGCGGCTGCGCCGCCCAGACCCACGAACGCGTTGGCGATGTCGATCGCCTGCTGCGCATCCGCCGAGGAGTTCACCGATCCGGACAGCAGCACCGACGCGCCCGAGGAGCGCACGTCGAAGCGTCCGCCCGGGATGCTCTGGTTGAGCAGCTCCCGCAGGGTCCCGAGGTTGAGGTCTCGCGCCACGGTCACGTCGAGGGCGGCGATCTGCCGCCCTTCGGCATCCAGGATGAAGATCGAGGTCGCGCCGTCGGCCATGCCGATCACGAAGACCTTGCGGGTCGAGCGGACGACGGCGTTGGCCACCGCGGGGTTGGCCACGAACACCTCCTTGGCGTCCCGCGGCAGGTCGACGATCACGGAGCGGCCGGCGGTCAGCTCGACCTTCCGGGTCGAGGCGGATTCCGCAGTCCCGATCGTCAGGATCGGCGCAGGACCGAAGGTCTGGCGCTCCTGCGCGGAGGCCGGTCCGGCCAGGGCGGCCAGCAGGGCGAGGGCGCCGGCCGCGTGGCGGGCGGGGCGGCGCGTCGGGCGCGCGGGGAGCGTCGGAGCGGTCATGGCGGCCATCGCGATCACGGCGTCTGCTGCCGCGCGACGCCGAAGCGCACCACGGTCAAGGCGGGTTCGGGCATCTGCGCCGCGGACGCATCGGCCTGCGGCGCGGTGTCGGGCGGCCGCCCGGCGTCGGCGAGGCTGCGCAGCGACAGCGACAGGGCACCGACCTTCTGGGCGAGCGCCAGGGTCTCGGCCTGCGCCGGCGTAACGGCGAGGGTGGCGGTCTCGCCGGTGACGACGTTGGTGCCGTTCTTCTCCTGGATCAGCTGACCGATCGCCAGGACGCGGATGTCGGTCAGGATCGTCTGGGAGAGCTGCACTTCGCTGTTGTTGGCCCGCGAATTGGACTCGTCGCGGAAGGTCCGGATCACGTCGACGCGGTCGTTGGGCAGGATGAAGCCGCCGGCCGAGTTGGTGCCGCGGCTGTCGGTGACGATGGCGACCGCGCGCAGGCCGGCCGGCAGGATCGCGGCCATGAACCCGCTCTCGGGCCGCACCAGCTTCTGCGCGCGGATCGGCTCGCCCGCCAGGAAGGCCGACCGGACCGAGGCGCCCACGGTCTCGTCGAGGGCCTTCGGGTTGATCTTGCGGGTCATGTAGCCCGCGGTCACGGCGCCGTCCGGCCAGGCCTGCCAGCGCAGATCCGCGGCCCGGAGGACCTGACCCATCGGCATGTCGACGGCGGCCACGAGCACGTCCGTCATCGGCTGCGGCGGCGCCTCGGCCTTCGGCGGCGGCGGCGGAGGCGGCGGGTCGCCGCCGCTCATCAGGAAGGCCGCCCCCGTGCCCGCCGCGAGGGCGATGCCGAGAACGGCGAAACGGGCTGGATTCATCGCATCGCCACGCGCCGGAGACGGCCGGATTGCCGTCCATCACCGGAACCTGCGCGGGGATTCGTGTAATTATGGTTAAGGTATTATAACCTCTCGCGTTGTCGCCGGTCCGGAAACGGGGCGCCTGGAAAGCGCGTCACAATCCGCGAAATCCTTCAGCCCCCCGCCACCGTGGCCGTGGCGCATCACCGGATCGTGACCTATCGTGCCGCCGGAACCGCCTCAGAAGCGGGCGCTCGGGTGCACCGGGGGGAGACATGATCAGGACATTTGGCGGCGCGGTCTTGGCAACGGCCCTCGCGGGGACCGCGCTCGGCGCTGCCCCTGCGGCCGCGCAGGGGACCTTCTCGGACAACGCAATCCGGATCGGCGTCCTCAACGACCAGTCCGGCCTCTACGCCGAGTACGGCGGCCAAGGCTCAGTCGAGGCCGCCCGCATGGCGGTGGAGGACATGGGCGGCAAGATCGGCAGCGTGCCGATCGAGATCCTGTCGGCTGACCATCAGAACAAGCCCGACATCGCCTCGGCGATCGCCCGGCAATGGTACGACCGCGACAATGTCGACGCGATCATGGAGCTGACCACCTCCTCGGTGGCGCTGGCGGTCCAGGGCCTGTCCAAGGAGAAGAAGAAGATCACCATCACCACCGGGGCCGCGACCAGCGACCTCACCGGCAAGGCGTGCTCGCCCTACGGCTACCACTGGGCGTTCGACACGCGGGCGCTGGCGGTGGGCACCGGCGGCGCGCTGACCCGGGCGGGCGGCAACACGTGGTTCTTCCTCACCGCCGACTACGCCTTCGGCTCGGCGCTGGAGGCCGACACCAGCAAGGTTGTGCTCGCCAACGGCGGCAAGGTGGTGGGCAGCGTCCGCCATCCGCTCGCGAACCAGGACTTCTCGTCGTTCCTGCTCCAGGCACAGGGTTCCAAGGCCAAGGTGATCGGGCTCGCCAATGCCGGCCTCGACACCTCGAATGCGATCAAGCAGGCGGCGGAGTACGGCATCGTCGAGGGTGGCCAGAAGCTCGCGGCCCTGCTGTTCACGCTCTCGGAGGTGCACGGGCTCGGCCTCAAGGTCGCCCAGGGCCTGACGCTCACCGAGGGCTGGTACTGGGACACCAACGACGAGACCCGGGCCTTCGGCCAGCGCTACATGAAGCGCACCGGCCGGATGCCCAACATGATCCAGGCCGGCACCTACTCGGCGGTCCTGTCCTACCTGAAGGCCGTCAAGGCCGCCGGCACCGACGAGACCGACGCGGTCAACGCCAAGCTCAAGGAACTGCCGGTGGACGACGTGTTCGCCCATGGCGGGGTGGTGCAGCCCAACGGCCGCATGGTCCACGACATGTACCTGTTCGAGGTCAAGAAGCCGGCCGAATCGAAGGGGCCATGGGATCTCTACCGGCAACTCGCCACGATCCCCGGCAAGGAGGCCTTCGCCTCCCCGGCCGAGAGCGGCTGCCCGCTGACGGCGGCGAAGTAGGTCGCCCCGTCATCGCGAGCGGGGCGAAGCGACCCAGAGCCGCGCGACCTCGAAGAGCGTAGCGCTGCTGGATTGCTTCGCTCCGCTCGCAAAGACGGCGGCGCTCAGCGCGCGCCGACAGGACGCCCGCCTCACCCGGCCCAGACGCGCCGGTACAGCGCCACGATCTCGTCGGCGGTGGGCTCCACCGGGTTGTTGGCCGGGGAGCCGGAGGCCAGCGCCTGGGCCGCCATGGTGGGGAGCAGCGCCTCCCAGCGGGCCGGGTCGATGCCGTATTCCTGCGGACCCGGCACGTCGAGGTCGTCGTTCAGCGCCTCGAGTTCCGCCACCAGGGCCGAGACGGCAGACCGGTCGTCGGTCTCCGCGCGGGCGATCCCGATGGCGCGGGCGCAGGCGGCGTAGCGGTCGATGGCGGCCGGCGCCGAGAAGGCCGTGACCGCCGGCAGCAGCATCGCGTTCGACAGACCGTGCGCCACGTGGAAATGCGCGCCGATCGGCCGGCTCATGCCGTGGACCAGCGCCACGGACGCATTCGAGAAGGCGATCCCGGCCTGGGTCGCCCCGAGCATCATCGCCTCGCGGGCCGCCCGGTCGCCCGGATCGGTCCAGACCCGGCGCAGGTTCGGGGCGATCAGCTTCATCGCCTGGAGCGCCAGCCCGTCCGAGAACAGGTTCGACTTGCGCGAGACGTAGGCCTCGATGGCATGGGTCAGGGCGTCGATGCCGGTGTCGGCGGTGAGCCGCTTGGGCTTGGTGAGGGTCAGCTCGTAATCGACCAAGGCCGCCACCGGCAGGTAGGCGAGGCCGATGCACAACATCTTCTCGTCCGAGGCCTCGTCGGTGACGATGGTGAAGCGGGTCGCCTCCGAGCCGGTGCCGGCGGTGGTTGGGATCGCCACGATCGGCAGGCCGGGCTCGTCCTGCTGGCGCGGCGCCTTGTAGTCGCGCATGTGGCCGCCGTGGCGGGCGAGGACCGCCACCGCCTTGGCGGTGTCCATCGGGCTGCCGCCGCCGAAGCCGACCACGCAGTCGAAGTCGCCCGCCTGGAGGGCCGCGAGCGCCGCCTCGACGGAGGCCACGGTCGGGTCCGGCACGGTGTCGGAAAAGACCGTCGCCTTCGCGCCCGCCCGGGTCAGCCGTTCGAGCAGCGTGTCGATGCCGCCGCTGCCGGCGAGGTAGGGGTCGGTGACCACGAAGGGCCGCGACAGGCCGAGCTGGCCGAGCACCTCCGGGAGAAGCCGCGAGGCGCCGGCGCCGATGCGCATCAGCCGGGGCAGGGCGATCGAGGCGACCATCGTTTGCTCCTTCGATCCGGCGCGCGTCGTGACCGGCCGGACCCGGCCGATCTTAGGGCGCTGGCCGGGCCCGCGAAACCGCCGTCGCTTACAGCATCGGCCCGGCGAACAGCGCCCCCGCCGATTCCACCTCGCCGCCGATGAACCCGGCCACGGCACGGATATGGGCCGCCTTCCGGTGATCCTCGTGGATATGCATGTGGAACGAGCGGGTCAGGGACACCGCCCCGGGCAGCACCGGCACGAGCCCCGGATGGGCCGCCGCGATGAAGGCCGGCAGCACGCAGAGGCCGGCGCCGCCGAGCGTCGCGTGGACCTGGGCCAGGAGGTTGGTGGAGCGCAGGCGGGCCGAGACCGCGGGGCCGAGGGCGCCGAGATAGTTCAGCTCGCGCGTGAACAGCATGTCCTCGATGTAGCCGACGAAGGGATGCCCCGAGAGGTCCTCCACCTCCACGATCGGCGCCACCCCCGCCAGGTAGGTGTCGGCCGCGTAGACGAGCAGCCGGTAATCGGTCAGCCGGCGCGCCACCACCCGCGCCTGCTGCGGGCCGGAGAGGCTGATGACGATGTCGGCTTCGCGCTTCGAAAGGCTGAAGATCCGGGCGGTCGCCATGATCTCCACCTCCAGGCCCGGATGGCGCGCGGTCAGCCGGTGCATCCGGGGCGCGAGGAAGACGCTGCCGAATCCGTCCGGCGCGCCGATCCGCACGGTGCCGGAGACCGTCTGGGCGGCTTCCGTGGCGGCGCTCGCCGAGAGGAAGGCGCTCTCCATGGCCTCGGCCACGCCGAGCAGGTTGGCCCCGTCCTCGGTGAGGGCGTAGCCGAGGTTGCTGCGGTGGAACAGCCGGGCGCCGAGCCCCTCCTCGAGGGCGCGGATCCGCCGGCCGACCGTGGTGTGCTCGGTCCCGGTGCGCGCGCCCGCGGCGCTCAGGGTCCCGGTCCGCGCCACTGCGAGGAAGAAGCGCAGGTCGTCCCAGTTGGGTCCCGTCCTGGCCATGGCCGCACTCCCGCTGTGCATCGATGCACGACGGCTGTAAGCGCATCCGGCTTTATCGCTCAAGCGATCCTGTTAGGGTGCCGCAAAATCTCAACACGACAGGGAGGCGCGCATGCGCACGATCGGACACTACATCGGCGGCCGGAACGTTGGCGGCGAGAGCGGGCGGTTCGCCGACGTGTTCCACCCCTCGACCGGCGAGGTCCAGGCCAAGGTCGCGCTCGCCAGCAAGGCCGAGATGCGCGCCGCCGTCGAGAACGCCAAGGCGGCCCAGCCGGCCTGGGCGGCCACCAACCCGCAGAAGCGCGCCCGCGTGATGATGCGCTTCTTGGAGCTCATCCGCGGCGAGAACGACGCGCTGGCCGAGCTGCTCGCCTCCGAGCACGGCAAGACCGTGCCGGACGCCAAGGGCGACATCCAGCGCGGCGTCGAGGTCGTGGAGTTCGCCTGCGGCATCCCGCACCTGCTCAAGGGCGAGTACACGGAAGGCGCCGGGCCGGGGATCGACGTCTACTCCCTGCGCCAGCCGCTCGGCGTCGTCGCCGGCATCACGCCGTTCAACTTCCCGGCCATGATCCCGCTGTGGAAATGCGCCCCGGCCATCGCCTGCGGCAACGCCTTCATCCTGAAGCCGTCCGAGCGCGACCCGAGCGTGCCGATCCGCATCGCCGAGATCTTCCTGGAGGCGGGCCTGCCGCCGGGGATCCTCAACGTCGTCAACGGCGACAAGGAAGCGGTCGACGCCATCCTCGACGACGAGGACATCAAGGCGGTGGGCTTCGTCGGCTCCTCGCACATCGCCGAGTACATCTACGTGCGCGCCGCCGAGACGGGGAAGCGCGCGCAGTGCTTCGGCGGCGCCAAGAACCACATGATCATCATGCCGGACGCCGACATGGGCCAGGCCGTCGACGCGCTGATCGGCGCCGGCTACGGCTCGGCCGGCGAGCGCTGCATGGCGATCTCGGTGGCGGTCCCGGTGGGCGAGAAGACCGCCGACAGGCTGATGGAGAAGCTGATCCCGCGGGTCGAGTCCCTCAAGATCGGCCCGTCCCATGACGGCTCGGCCGATTATGGGCCGCTCGTCACCCGGGAGGCCGTGCAGAAGGTCGCGAGCTACATCGACAAGGGCGTCGCCGAGGGCGCGCAGCTCGCCGTCGACGGCCGCGGCTTCAAGCTCCAGGGCTACGAGAACGGCTTCTATATGGGCGGCTCGCTGTTCGACCGCGTGACGCCCGACATGACGATCTACAAGGAGGAGATCTTCGGCCCGGTGCTCTCGGTGGTGCGGGCCAAGGATTACGAGGAGGCTTTGGCGCTGCCCTCGACCCACCAGTACGGCAACGGCGTCGCGATCTTCACGCAGGACGGCGACGCGGCCCGCGACTTCACTGCCCGGGTGAACGTCGGCATGGTCGGCGTGAACGTGCCGATCCCGGTCCCGATCGCCTACCACACCTTCGGCGGCTGGAAGCGCTCGGGCTTCGGCGACCTGAACCAGCACGGGCCGGACTCGATCCGCTTCTACACCAAGACCAAGACCGTGACGCAGCGTTGGCCGAGCGGCATCAAGAGCGGGGCGGAGTTCTCCATCCCGACGATGCGGTAGAGCGCGACGGCTCAAGGTTGGGGCGCGGGTTCCCTCTCCCTTCGGGAGAGGGCTGCTCTCGCAGAAGGCCGCATGAGGGGTGCGACCTCTCCGGATAGACCTGATCCCTCACCCCAACCCTCTCCCGCACGGGAGAGGGGGTACGGCACGCCTCCGGGCGGCCGATGTGCGAACCTCGCGCGGTGGGTGGCGAATATGGGGGAGTGCCCATGAGTTTCGGGCTCGACGAGGACCGGACCGCGATCCGCGAGATGGCCCTCGGCTTCGCGGCCGAGCACATCGCGCCGCACGCCCTCGACTGGGACCGGGACAAGACCTTCCCAGTGGAGACCCTGCGGGAGGCCGCCGCCCTCGGCATGGCAGGCATCTACGTCCGCGAGGATGTCGGTGGGTCGGGGCTGACGCGTCTCGACGCGACCCTGATCTTCGAGGCGCTGAGCACCGGCTGCCCGACCGTGGCGGCATTCCTGTCGATCCATAACATGTGCGCCTGGATGATCGACGCCTACGGCGACGACGACCAGCGCGGGCGCTGGATCCCCTCCCTGATGGGGATGGAGCGGATCGCCAGCTACTGCCTCACCGAGCCGGGCTCGGGCTCCGACGCGGCGGCGCTCCGCACCCGCGCCGAGCGGGACGGCGATCATTACGTGCTCACCGGCGAGAAGCAGTTCATCTCGGGCGCCGGCACCAGTGACCTCTACGTCTGCATGGTCCGCACCGGCGAGGCCGGCCCGGCCGGTATCTCGGCGATCGTGGTCGAGAAGGGCACGCCCGGCCTCTCCTTCGGGGCCGACGAGCGCAAGATGGGCTGGAACGCCCAGCCGACCCGCGCCGTCCGCTTCGACGGCTGTCGCGTACCGGTGGAAAACCGCCTCGGCGCCGAGGGCCAGGGCTTCAAGATCGCCATGAGCGGCCTCGACGGCGGCCGGCTCAACATCGCCGCCTGCTCGCTGGGCGGCGCGCAGGCGGCCCTCGACAAGGCGATCGCCTATATGGGCGACCGCCGCGCCTTCGGGGCGAAGCTCACCGACTTCCAGGCGCTGCAGTTCCGGCTCGCCGACATGGCGACCAGCCTGGAAGTGTCGCGGACCTTCCTGCGTCACGCCGCCTCGGCCCTCGACGCCAAGGACCCGGCCGCGACGCAGCTCTGCGCCATGGCCAAGCGCCACGTCACCGACGCGGCCTTCGAGGTCGCCAACCAAGCCCTCCAGCTCCACGGCGGCTACGGCTACCTCGCGGAGTACGGGGTGGAGAAGATCGTCCGGGACCTGCGCGTGCATCAGATCCTCGAGGGGACCAACGAGATCATGCGGGTCATCATCGCCCGCGCGCTGACCGGGGGCGCCGATGAGCGACGTGATCGTCGAGCGGGTCGGCGCCCTCGGGCGCCTGAGGCTCAACCGGCCGAAGGCGCTGAACGCCCTGACGCACGGCATGGTGGGCGAGATCGAACGGTCGCTCGACGGGTTCTCGGCGGATCCGGGCGTCGCCGCGGTGCTGCTCACCGGAGAGGGCGAGCGCGGCCTCTGCGCCGGCGGCGACCTGCGCTCCCTTTACGAGAGCCCCGATTCCGCCTTCGCGGAAGCCTTCTGGCGCGACGAGTACAGGCTCGACGCGCGCATCGCCGCCTACGAAAAACCCTTCGTGGCGGTGATGGACGGCATCACCATGGGCGGCGGCGTCGGGCTCGGGGGACACGCGGCCCACCGGATCGTCACCGAGCGGTCGCGGATCGCCATGCCGGAGACCGGGATCGGCTACCTGCCCGATGTCGGCGGCACGTGGCTGCTGCCCCGGGCGCCGGGTGAGATCGGCACCTATCTGGGCCTGACCGGCGAGCCGGTCGGCGCCGCCGACGCGATGTTTTGTGACCTTGCCGACGCGCTGGTGCCCTCCGCGGCCCTGCCCGATCTGGCCTCCGCCCTCGCGGCGCTGGCGCCGGATGCCGGGGATGACGGCGTGCGGGACGTGATCGCGCGCTTCGCCCAGGATCCCGGTTCGGCGCCGCTGGCCGCCCACCGGGCGGTGATCGACCGTTGCTTCGCCTTCGACATGGTCGACGAGATCCTGTCCGCCCTCGCCGCGGACGGCTCGGACTTCGCGGCCGCGGCCCGGAAGACCCTGCTGACCAAGGCGCCGTCGAGCCTCGTCCTAACACTTTGCCTGCTGCGTCTCGGCCGCGGCGCCCCGAATCTGGAGGCCTGCCTCGAGCGGGAGTTCCACGCCTCGCTGGCGCTGCTGGACGAGGGCGACTTTCGAGAGGGCATTCGCGCCGCGGTGATCGACAAGGACAAATCCCCGCGCTGGAACCCGCCGACCATCGACGCGGTCGATCCCGCCCGGATCGCCCGCTGGCTGGAGGCGCGGGCGGCGCCAGTGTTTTCCGGTTCACGCACCGGGCCGGTGTGATGTAAGGCCGCTCGCCCCGCCCCGCTTCGGGGTGGCGCTCCCGGATCCCCATGGGCGCGCAGGTCCTCTCTCCCGTTCGGGAGAGGGCCAGGGTGAGGGACCAGGTTTTTCCGGAGAGGGCGTATCCCTCACCCCAACCCTCTCCCGCACGGGGGAGGGGGCGCGTCGCGCTCGGTTCTGACCGACGTGGCCTGCCGGTGCGGTGAGGGTGCGTGAGGTAAGTCAGGGAGGAATGGGATGGCGCAGACCATCGGGTTCATCGGTCTCGGCAACATGGGCGGCCCGATGGCGGCCAACCTCGTGAAGGCGGGGCACGCGGTGCGCGGGTTCGACCTGGCGCCGGCCTCCCTGGAGGCCGCCCGCGAAGCCGGGATAGCCGTGGCGGGCTCGGCCCTGGAGGCGGCCGAGGGCGCGGACGTGGTGATCACCATGCTGCCCGCCGGGCGGCACGTGGTCGAGGTCTGGACGCAACTCGCCGCGGCCCTGCCCGCCGGCACCCTCCTCATCGATTCGTCGACGGTCGACGTCGAGAGCGCCCGCAAGGCCCACGGCCTCGCCGAGGCGCGCGGCTGCCTGTCGGTGGACGCGCCGGTCTCGGGGGGACCGGGGGTGCCAAGGCCGGGACGCTGACCTTCATGGCCGGCGGCGGCGCGGCGGCCTTCGCCCAGGCCGAGCCGCTGCTGAAGGCGATGGGCAAGAACGTGTTCCATTGCGGCGATGCCGGCGCCGGACAGGCGGCCAAGATCTGCAACAACATGATCCTCGGCATCTCGATGATCGGCGTCAGCGAGGCCTTCGCGCTGGGCGAGAAGCTCGGGCTGTCGCACCAAGCGCTCTACGACGTGGCCTCGGTCTCCTCGGGCCAGTGCTGGTCGCTGACCACCTACTGCCCGGTGCCCGGGCCGGTGCCGACCTCGCCGGCCAACACCGGCTACAAGCCGGGCTTCGCCGCCGCGCTGATGCTCAAGGACCTCCGGCTCGCCCAGGCCGCCGCCATCGCCGCGGGGGCTGCGACGCCGCTGGGCGCGGAGGCCGCGCAGATCTACGGGCTGTTCGAGGGGGCCGGCCACGGCGGAGAGGACTTTTCCGCGATCATCCGTATGCTCCGCGGGCAGGGAGGCGAGTCGTGAGCGACCCATACGAGACGATCCTGACGGAGACGCGCGGGCGCGTCCTGCTGATCACCCTCAACCGGCCGAAGGCGCTGAACGCCATCAACGCGCAGCTCACCCGGGAGGTGATCCGGGCGGCCACCGAGGCGGATGCGGATCCGGGGATCGGCTGCATCGTCGTCACCGGCTCGGCCAAGGCCTTCGCGGCCGGTGCCGACATCAAGGAGATGCAGCACGCCACCTACGCGGAGATGTACGCGGGCGACCGGTTCGCCGACTGGGACCGGTTCGTCGCCCTGCGCAAGCCGATCATCGCCGCCGTGGCGGGTTACGCTCTGGGCGGCGGCTGCGAGCTCGCCATGATGTGCGACATCATCCTGGCGGCCGACACGGCGCAGTTCGGCCAGCCCGAGATCAAGCTCGGCGTGATGCCGGGGATCGGCGGAAGCCAGCGGCTCACCCGCTTCGTCGGCAAGGCCAAGGCCATGGAAATGTGCCTGACCGGCCGGATGATGGACGCCGCCGAGGCGGAGCGCGCCGGCCTCGTCTCCCGGGTGATCGCCGCCGACCAGCTCCTCGACGAGGCCCTGAAGGCGGCCGACACGATCGCCTCGATGTCGCTGCCGATCGCCATGATGACCAAGGAGGCGGTCAACCGCTCCTACGAGACCACGCTGACCGAGGGCATCCGCTTCGAGCGGCGGGTCTTCCATGCCATGTTCGCCACCAAGGACCAGAAGGAGGGCATGGCCGCCTTCGTGGAGAAGCGGCCGCCCCGGTTCGAGAACACCTGAACGCGGCCTTTCCCATCCGGGACGGGCGGAGGGAAGGGCCGGACCGCAGACACGACATCGAGGGGGACGACCATGCCGAGCTTCCGGGAGGCCCGCGATCTTCTGCTGGCCCACCGCACCGATTACGCCGCCGCCGTCTCGGCCTTCGCGTGGCCGGATCCGGTGCCGTTCAACTGGGCGCTCGACTGGTTCGACGCCGTCCTCGCCGGCCCGGAGAGCCGCGATCGCGCCGCCCTGCGGATCGTCGAGGCCGGCAGCGGCACCGAGCAGAGCCTGACCTTCGGTCACCTCGCGGCGCGGTCGAGATCAGGTGGCCAACCACCTGCGGCAGCTCGGCCTGAAACGCGGCGACCACCTGCTCCTGCTCCTCGGCAACGTTCCGGCCCTGTGGGAGACCATGCTGGCGGCGATGAAGCTCGGGGCCGTGGTCATCCCGGCGACGACGCTGCTCACCGCCGATGAACTCGCCGACCGCCTCGCCCGCGGGCGTCCCCGGGCGATCGTCGCCGGCCCGGAACAGATCGCGCGCTTCGCGGGTCTCGACACGGGGGTGTCATCCGCCTCGTCATCGGTGCCGCCCAGGAGGGCTGGGCCGCTTACGACGCGGCCTTCGGCGCCGCGGACGGCTTCGCGCCGGACGCGCCGACCGGAGCCGACGACCCGCTGCTGCTCTACTTCACCTCCGGCACCACCGCGAAGCCGAAGCTGGTGCGCCACAGCCACCGCTCCTATCCGGTCGGGGCGCTCTCCACCATGTACTGGCTCGGGCTCCAGCCCGGGGACGTGCACTGCAACGTCTCCTCGCCGGGCTGGGCCAAGCACGCGTGGTCGTCGTTCTTCGCCCCGTGGAACGCCGGCGCGACCATCCTGGTGATCAATCAGGCGCCGTTCAACGCCGCCGCCCTGCTGGCGCAACTGGAGCGCACCGGCGCCACCACGCTGTGCGCGCCGCCGACCGTGTGGCGAATGATCATCCAGGAGGATCTCACCGGCCGGAATCTCGCCCTGCGCGAGGTCTGCGCGGCGGGCGAGCCCCTCAACCCCGAGGTCATCGAGCGCGTGAAGTCCGCCTGGGGCCTCACGATTCGCGACGGCTACGGCCAGACCGAGACCACGGCGCTCATGGCCAACACGCCCGGCCAGCCGGTGGTACCGGGGGCGCTCGGGCGGCCCCTTCCGGGCTACCGGGTCCGCGTCCTCGATCTCGACGGCCAGCCGGCCTCCGAGGGCGAGGTCTGCCTCGAACTCGGCGCCCATCGGCCCGCCGGCCTGATGCAGGGCTACGACGACGGCCAGGGCCGCCTGTCGGGCGCGGACGGCGACCTCTACCACACCGGCGACGTCGCCTTCGTGGATCCGGAGGGGTGCTACACCTTCGTGGGCCGCTCCGACGACGTGTTCAAGTCCTCTGGCTACCGGATCAGCCCGTTCGAGCTGGAGAGCGTCCTGATCGAGCACCCCGCCGTGGCCGAGGCCGCGGTGGTCCCGGTGCCCGATCCGATGCGCCACACCATCCCGAAGGCCTACGTGTCCCTGGTGGCGGGCGCCTCGCCGGGGCCGGAGACGGCCCTCGACATCTTCCGCTTCACCAACGCGCGGCTCGCGACCTTCAAGCGCCTGCGCGGCCTCGAGTTCGTCACCGACCTGCCCAAGACGATCTCGGGCAAGATCCGCCGAGTCCAGCTGCGCCGCCTGGAGCACGAGGGCGTCACCGACGATCCGCATCGCGGCCGGGCCTACACGCAGGCGGATTTCCCGGAGCTGAAGGGCGAAGCGGAGCGCAAGCTCGACCAGACGGCGGGGTGAGGGGCACCGCACGCGGCGTCCTTGCCGTGCAGGTCACCTGGAATCCGCGCGACGGACGAGGCGCAGGGATGCGTCGCCGAGCCGACCGCCATGACGGCCGGGCTGCCGGCGCCGCCTTCGTGAAGATCCCGGCGCCTTGAACGATCGCTCAAGGTTTCCGTTTCCCGAAGCCGACAGCGCAGTTTTGCCGCGCTTCCCAAGCCTGCCGTCGACGCTGTCGCGCATCGGCTCGCCCCGGGCGGCAGATCGATAAAATTGCCCGCATCCGCTTCAGCGCCGCGGAGGCTCTGCGGCGCAATCCTGGCCTCAACAACGGGGACGGGTTCGATGGGCGCGGGGCTTCTCAGGACGGTTCGGGGTGTGCTGGCCGGTGCTGCGGCACTGCTCGGCCTCGCCGCGACGGCGCAGGCGCAGACACTGGCGAGCCTTCCGAGCGACGTTGGGGCGCGGGTTCAGGGGGATGCCAAGCCGATCGCGGCGTGGGTGACGTTCTGCCAGAGCTACGCGGCCGAGTGCGCGGTGGACCGGAGCGAGCCGGCGCGGATCAGCCTGACGCCGTCGACCTGGGCGACGATCGTGGCGGTGAACCGTCGGGTGAACAAGGCGGTCGAGCCGATGACCGATCAGGACCACCTGCACGTGGCCGACCGCTGGGACCTGGCCGAGGACGGCATCGGCGACTGCGAGGATTTCCAGCTGCTCAAGCGCCACCTTCTGGTCGAGGCCGGGCTGCCGCGGCGGGCGATGCGTATGACCGTGGTGATCGACGAGAAGGGCGAGGGCCACGCGGTGCTGACCCTGATCACCGACCGGGGCGACCTCGTGCTCGACAACAAGACCAACGCGATCCTGGCCTGGCACAAGACCGGCTACGTGTTCATCAAGCGCGAGAGCCAGGACGCGGTCGCCTGGGTCTCCCTCGGCGGCGTCACCTCCCCGGTCACAACCGCCAATCGCTGAGCGTGGCTCAGGCCGCCCGGCTCAGAGACGGCAGGGCGAGGCCCGACACGTAGGTTTCCACCCGACCGATGAACGCCGCGAGATGCGGGGCGACGCCCCGGAGGCTCGCGAGATCCCGCACCAGGATGTCCCGCGACAGCGCCCGGTCACCCGCGCTCGGTGCGTCGGCGAGGTAGGAATCCACCGCGTGCTCCGCGATGTTGATCGCACCGGCGCGGCCATCCTCGGCGAGCGCTCTGATCACCTGTTGGATGGCGGGCTGCATCACGGGTCCTTTCAAGGGGCGGCCCAATCACGCTGCGGACTGGCCGGCTTCCTGCATTACGATCGCGCCCGCTGCGAATCCCGCCTGCGAGCCCCTGTGACAAGCCGGCAAAGCTGACGCGAATCAAGGCTTTCGGTGACCGCGCAAGGCGGCCATTCGTCCGACGCATGAACCGCGTCGCAGCTCCGCGGATGCAACACAGTCTTAAATCGGAACCGGTAGGCTGGCTGGCGCGTTGTCGATGCCGCCTTTGGCCATTGTGCGCTGCGTGAGGTCGTGTCACCCTTCCGTCATCATCGGGCGGCGGGGGCTTGGACCATGCGGCACGCGGATGGCGGGTTCACGTCTCAGGTGTTTAGCCCCTTCAAGTGTGGGATTGGACCGGTGCTGTGCGCCGGCTGCGCCAAGCGGCGAGTTTCGCCCTGGTGGGGACCATCCTGACGATGGGCGGCGCCACCACCCATGCCCATGCCCGGCTGGTGCTTCCCGATCCGGTGACAGCCGCAGCGCCGACCGGGGCGGTCCATGCCATCGCCGGCTGGACGGATTTCTGCGCCCGCACACCTCAGGAATGCGCCGTCGACACCGCTGAGCCGACGGCGATCCGGCTCACCGTGGCAACGTGGCGGACGCTGCAGAGCGTCAATCGGCGGGTGAACGCGCGGATCCGGCCGATCACCGATCAGGCGCATTGGGGCGTCGTGGACCGCTGGGACTTCCCCGACGACGGGTTCGGGGACTGCGAGGACTATCAGCTCCTCAAGCGGCGGATGCTGGCGGAGCGCGGGCTTCCCCGGCGTGCCCTGCTGATGACCGTGGTGATCGACGAGACCAACGAGGGCCACGCGGTGCTGACCGTCCGCACGGATCGGGGCGACTTCATCCTCGACAACAAGACCGACGCGATCCGCTCCTGGCGGCGGACCGGCTACAGCTTCATCAAGCGGGCCGGACAGGACACCCAGGCCTGGGTGTCCCTGGAGGGCCGGGACGGAGCCGCGCAGGTCGCCACCGCCGAGCCCTGAGGGGCGGTCAGGCGCCGACCAGCATCGCCGCGAGGTCGAGGGCGACGCGGCCCGAGAGCAGGCCCCACCCGCAGGCGATGACGGTCGCCAGCATGACGAACGGCATCGGCCGGCCCTCGATCCGCCGGCCGCGCACCGTGTTGCGCAGGATGATGAACGGCGCCGAGAACGCCAGCATCGGAAGGGCCGCCACCGCCGGCAGCCCGCCGCGCTCCAGCAGGCTGAAGCTCGCCCTACGCGCCGCGAACAGCTCGAAGGCGCTGGCGATGAGCCCCGACAGCGCCAGCCCGATGCATAGCGTCCGGATCGATTCGAGGGTGGCTGGCGTGAGAACCATTATTCGCGCTCCTGATACAGGTTGCGCGCAGTCTACTCATGCCGTTTACCGCTTGTTAAGCACCAGTCCGCGTTAGCGTTAATCCGTGCACAGGTGCGGGGCGGCGGATCCCGACCCGGAACCGCCGGTCCCGCCGGGGTGCCTCAGGCTTCCTCTTCGAGATCGATGTCGAGGATCGCCATCCG
The DNA here is from genome assembly GCA_050632685.1 of Methylobacterium phyllosphaerae. GTDB lineage: Bacteria > Pseudomonadota > Alphaproteobacteria > Rhizobiales > Beijerinckiaceae > Methylobacterium > Methylobacterium phyllosphaerae_A. The sequence continues at coordinate 62,477 of JBOEFT010000001.1, read as the reverse complement.
GAAAACGAAGGAATCGTCGCCGTCTTCCTTGTCGTCGGCGATCACACCGATCGACTCCTCGCCGATGTAGACCTCGGCGGAGTCGCCGGTCTTCATCGCCATCAGGCGGATATTGTTGTTCGCGAACTTGCGGCGCAGGTAATCCTGAAGCTTCGCGGTCTCGGCTTTGGTCACGCTGTTGGATCTCCCTGGCGGCGCTGACGCCGCGGATGGCCGAGGGCTTGCCACGCCTCGGCCGGAGCGGCAAGCACGGCGGCGAAGCGGTTCAGATACCGTCGCCGAGGTGGATGAACTGGTCGAGGGCGACGAGCTGGTCCATCGCCCGGGCCGGATCGTCGCAGCCGGCGGTGCCGACCACCCGGGCGGGGACGCCGACCACCGTCGTGTTGGGCGGGACCGGGCGCAGCACCACCGAGCCCGCCGCCACCCGGGCACAGGCTCCCACCTCGATGTTGCCCAGGATCTTGGCGCCGGCTCCGATCATGACGCCGCGGCGGATCTTGGGATGGCGGTCGCCGCGCTGCTTGCCCGTTCCACCCAGGGTCACCGCGTGGAGGATCGACACGTCGTCCTCGATGACGGCCGTCGATCCGACCACGAGGCCGGTGGCGTGATCGAGGAAGACGCCCCGCCCGATCCGCGCCGCCGGGTGGATATCGCACTGGAACACTTCCGAGATGCGGCTCTGGAGGTAGAGGGCGAGGTCGCGCCGGCCACGGTCCCAGACATGGTGGGCGAGGCGGTAGGCCTGGAGCGCGTGGAAGCCCTTGAAGTACAGGACGGGTTCGATGGCCCTGAGGGTCGCCGGATCGCGGTCGATCACTGCGCCGATGTCGGCGCGGAGCGCCTGTCCGATGGCCGGGTCCTCGGTGATCGCCTCGTGGAATGCGTGGGCGACCAGTTCGGCCGGCAGCGACGGGTGGCCGAGCCGGGCTGCGACCCGGTGGGACACCGCGCCTTCCAGCGTGGTGTGGTTCAGGATCGTCGCGACGATGAAGGAGGCGAGCTGCGGCTCGGTGCGCAGCACCTCCTCCGCCTCGGCGCGCAGCCGCGACCAGAGCGGGTCCAGGACCGCGAGATCATGCGACTCGCGATGGAAGGCGGGGCTGGCGCTCATGTCCGAGACTCCGAACTCGCTGTCGGGCGTGGCGGCGGCTGGTGTCGACCCGTCGCCTGCCCGACCGGGGTGGACGCTCCGCCGCGGGCGGTATCGGGCCGACCTGCCATCCGGGCTATCCTCGGGCCGCCGGTCCGGTCCTAGCGTGGTGCGCTGCATCGCGGCGATCAAGGGGTGACGCGGCGCGGCGGCCGCGTTGCCCGCATGGCTGTCAGCGTACGGAAGCGGGTTCGCTCAGCCCGCCGCCGGCACGGTCTGGCCGAACCGCGCCTCGATCGTCGCCGTCAGCCGGTCCAGCATCGTCTGGACCGGGATGTTGGACGTGTCCACGGTCGCGGGGGCTCGGGCATAGAGCGGCTCGCGGCTCGCCAGCACGGCACGCAACTCCTGCATCGCCGAGGCATGGTCGCCCGTCGTGGCCAAGTGACCCTGCTCGCGGACGCGGCTCATGTGCTCCTCCGGCCGGGCGCGCAGCCAGATCGTGTAGAAAGCCTGCAGCAGTAGGTCGTAGGTCAGCGGCTCGGCGACGATTCCGCCGCTCGTCGCCAGGATGAGCGGCCCGGGATGCTCGGTGAGGCGGCGCAGGGCCGCCTGTTCCAGCCGGCGATAGCCTTCCTGGCCGTAGATCGCGAAGATCTCCTGCACCGAGAGGGCGTTCTCGCGCTCGATCTCGGCGTTGAGCTCCACGAAGGTCCATCCAAGGCGCTCGGCCGCGAGCTTGCCCAGGGTCGACTTGCCGGCGCCGCGCAGGCCGGTCAGCGCCACCCGCGGCCGGTTGCTCGATTCGGGGCGGCTGCCGCCGGACAGGGCCTCCTTGGCGGCGAGGATCTGAGCCGGGTTCGCCTGGGCGAGGAGGTCGCGCACCACCGGCCAGTCGGGCAGCGCGTCGTTGCCGGTGATCAGGTCGTCCAGCCGCACGCCCATGGCGTTGGCCACCCGCCGCAGCAGGATGATCGAGACGTTGCCCTGGCCACCCTCCAGCTGCGCGATATAGCGCTCGGACAGGCCCGAGGTCTGCGACAGGACCTTGCGCGACAGCCCGCGCACGGTGCGCGCGTGCCTGACGCGGCGCCCGAGGTCCGTGAGAAAGAGAGATTCCTGTTCAGCCACGCCGGTCATGGCGCCGTTCGCTTTCCTGCCAGCTCGAAAGCAGGGTCCGTGCCCTGCATGCCTGCCGCTTCGAGATCGATTGCGCCCCGCCGTACCGGCCGGGCAGGAGGCTGCCCGAAGATGCGCGCGAAGACCGGCGTTCCCTGCCCTGAGGGCTTTCGTGCGCCACGCGCGTTCGGGCGCCGTGTGCCGGCACCGGTCCATCCCGTACCGATCCAGCCGTTGTGCTGGCGTGGCGCCTATGTGTTGCGGAACGGTGCGATGGTCAAGCCTTGGGCATGATCCTTGTGTGGGCAGGCGGCCGGTCCAGCGGGGGGCTCGCGGGCGGCGATGCTACTCGGAGGGCAGGGCCGCGGCCTCGCGCACGGGCGCTGCGGACGGCGCGCGCCGCGGCGTGGCGGCGGCCAGCATCTGAAGCGACGGACGACGCGGCGGCAGCGGCACCTCGACCGCTTCGGCCGCCGCTTCCGTCCCGGGTGCCGCGGCGGCGGGTGTCATCGGGGCGGTGGCCTGCGGCGAGAGGCGGAGTTCCGCGATCTGCGCCGGGGAGGCGCCGGTTCCCGCGACCGCGCTGCCCAGGCCCGCGGGCCGGCGCGGCGGCAGCGGTACCTCCACGGCCGGGGCCTCGGCTGCCTGCGCCGCGGTCACCGAAGCCGTCGGCGCGAGAGCGGCCGGGGTTGCGGCGACCGGCTCGATGGACAGGCTGGCAAGCTGAATCGTCGCGCCTGCCAGGGCGGCGGGGCGGCGGGGCGGCAGCGGCACCTCGACCGTCTCGGCCGAGGTCTCCGCCACCGCGGTCGGGGTCGGTGCGTAGGCCAGGGCCGACGCGGCAGCGGTCCGCGTGTCGGCGGCGCCGCCGCCGAACAGGCTCGCCAGGGCGCTGGCCGAAGCCGCCACGGGCGCCACCACCGCGGCGACCTCGGTGGAGATGCCCTGGCGCTTGGCCGCGTAGTAGTAGCCGCGGTTGTAGTATTGATAGGCTTGGCTGACATTGCCCTGGGCGGTGCGGTAGGCCCCCGCGAGGTAGGCCACGCCGTAGCGCAGGTTCGTTGCCGGATCGTACAGGCCCGCGGCATCGCCGGTGTAACCCAGGCTGCGCGCGGTCGCGTGCTTGATCTGCATCAGGCCCAGGGCACTGCCGCCCTTGGCCCGCGGATTGTAGTTGCTCTCGCGCTTGACCACCGCGTGGACGAAACTTGCCGGAACGCCGTTCGCCTTGGCCTGCTGCTCGATCAACGCGTCGATGTTGTCGTGCGCGCCCTGCCCGAAGGCGGCCGCGGGCACGACCGCGAGGGCGGCGGCCAGGATAAGGCGATGCATTCCGAGACCCGGTGCTGCTTGTTCTCTGGTCAAGCTAGGTCGCGGGCAAATGAGGCCGGAAAGCGGCCCCGGTTCGGCAGCCTGTGGGCGGCCGGGGTGTCGGGGGTGTCTGTGATCCGCACGCCACAGGCCTGCGCCGTGTGGGGGGCTCGGCGCGGCGATTCAAGGAGGTGCGTGCGGAGGCGGTCCGCCGCTCAGGGCAGGATGAAGCGCTCGATCCCACGGGCGAAGCCGTCCGCGTCATTGCTGTCCGTGACGGCGCGCGCGGCCGCCTTCACGTCCGCCTCGGCATTGCCCATGGCCACCGAGAAGCCGCTCTGCGCGAACATCGGACGATCGTTCCCGGCGTCGCCGAAGGTGGCGATCCGCTCGGGCGGGATGGCGAGATGCGCGCTCATCCACGCGACGAACCGGCCCTTGTCGAGATGGGGAGGCGTCACGTCGAGGTAGTAGGGCTGCGAGCGGTGGACGGTGGCCCGGTCCGCCAGGGCCGCGCCGATCCGCGCCTCGCAGGCTACGAGATGGGCGGGGTCGCGGCTGACGCCGACAATCTTGGCGGCGCTTCCCATGAGGGTACCGAGATCGGCCACGACACGCGGCTCCGTCCCGATCGTGCGGCGCTCGAGGTCGGTGTAGGGGCCGGCCGGATCGCGCAGGCACCACGCGCCTCCGGCGAAGACCCAGACGTCGAGCCCCTCGGTCAGGAGCCGGTCGAGCGCCGACCGGGCCGCCGCCTCCGGGATGGTGCTCTCCTCGAGGGTCGACAGATCCGGCCGGACCACGCTCGCGCCGTTGAACGCGCCCATCGGCAGGTCGAGATCGAGTTCGGCGACGAGGCTCCGAAGCCCGATCGGCGGCCGCGCCGACGCGATGCTGAACCCGATCCCGGCCGCACGCAGCCGTCGCACGGCCGTGACCGTCGCCGTGGTCAGACGCTTGTCGCCGGTGACCAGGGTTCCGTCGACGTCCGAGATCACCAGGGCGATCCCCGCGGCCTTGCCGGTTTCCGTGGTCATCGCTTCAGACCCTCTCCCGATGTCCCGCGCGCCCCCGCGGCGAGTTCCGCCACGACCCGGTCGGCGATCGCCCCGGGCGGTTCGAGGATCCCGACCGTGATCGGATGCTCGTCGGGGCCGGGAACCTCCAGGACGGCGAACTGGCTGTCCAGGAGCTGTGGCGCCATGAAATGGCCCTGCCGCCCGGCGAGGCGCCGCGCGATCAGGGCCTTGTCGCCGTCCAGATAGACGAGGCGCACCCGCCGGCTGTCCTGGATGAGGGCGTCCCGGTAGGCCCGGCGCAGGGCCGAGCAGACGACGACGCCCGATTCCCCGGCCGCGAGACGCTGGCGGATCCAGGTCGCGATCCGGGCCAGCCACGGAGCGCGATCCGCGTCGTCGAGGGCGTGACCCGCCCGCATCTTCGCTACGTGTTCCGGCGTGTGGAAGCTGTCGCCATCCACGAAGATCCAGCCCAGCTTCTCGGCGACCAGCGCCGCCACGGTGCTCTTCCCGGAGCCCGACACGCCCATGACCACGAGGACCTGGGCGCCGGCAGCATCGGGCGCCGGCTGCGATTGGGACGTCATCTGGACCACCCCTGGCTCCCCGGCACGCCGGGCGTCCCATCAATAGGAGAGGAGGCGACGAAGGGAAGATCGCGCACGCAAGCCGGACCGCCTCCATTCGCCGAGGAACCGCACCGTCGACCGCGCGTTCCCCGAAGCGAACTGGAACATTTCAGGAACATTTTGGCCATGGCACAGACGAATGCGAAGGCGCCCTCGAAGTCCGACACGAAGGCCGCAGCCTCTCAGGACAATCCCAAGACCGATCCGAAGGACGTGTCGAATCAGATCAAGGACCCGGACCAGTGGACCACCGGTGGAGAGCCGATGACCGGGGCGCAGGCGTCCTATCTCAAGACTCTCTCCGAGGAAGCCAAGGAGCCGGCGGCGTTCGATCCGGATCTCGACAAGGCCGAGGCCTCGAAGCGGATCGACGATCTCCGCCACAAGGCCGGCCACGCGTGAGCCGCGCCCGGTCGCGTGCCCATGGGCCGCGACCTTCCCGGTGCATATCCCGGCTGGAACCTCCGCAACCGCCCTGTTTCGAGCACTTCATTAAGCCGGCGGCAATCGCCGGGCGGCTACCGTGACTTCCGGTGCGTGAGGCCACGCAGGCGACTGGAAGTGAAGGCGCGTTCGACCATGCACGAGCCGGGGCGCGGCAGTATCGGAGGGCGCGCGGTCCGAACGCGGTCGATGTCCGGTCCGATGGATCGACTGCGGGCTGCGGCGGTGCGCTTTTCCCGGGACGGGCGCGGAACCACGGCCATCGAATATGCCCTGATCGCCGGCCTGATCTTCCTAGCCGTCGTCGGAAGCCTCCGGTTCTACACGTCGCGGGTCAGTGTCGTTTACGATACGATCAGCGCCGCCGTGACCCAGTCGAACTGAACGCACGTCCCGACCCGGGTCGTGGCGCGCGAGAACGCCCCGCTCCAGTTCGCTTTTGTATCCCGATATTGCCGACGTCTGGCGTGTGCCCGGCCTTTTTTGCCCGAGCGCCCCGAAAAAGCTGTGCTTAACGAGGATGACTTGGCGCTCTCGGCCGTGGCGGGCGAGGTGTGGCTCACCCGCTACGGACACCCGGGCGGCTATGGGCTAGGCACAGGCTCGGCAATACCGATGGGCAACATCTGGATGCGCAAACTTCCCTACGTCCTGCTCGCCGTCACGGCGATGTCGGGCTGCACGTACCTGCCTGCGGCGGGTCCGACGGCGAGCGCGATCCAGGCCGGGGCTGAAGTGGCCACCGCCGATGGCGGCCTGCTCGCCCGCTACGAGATCATCGACGTCACCCCCGCGGTGGTCGAGGCCCTGCGCGGCCGGCCCCTGGACAGCCTGCTCGCCTCCTTCGGCGACCACCGTCCCTCCTCCGAGCCGGTCATCGGCATCGGCGACATGGTCTCGGTCTCCGTCTGGGAAGCCGGATCCGGCGGCCTGTTCTCCGGACCGCTGGTGGCCGACCGCTTCTCCGCCGGCTCCAAATCCGCCCTCATCCCCGAGCAGCCCGTCGGGCGCGACGGCGCCATCTCGGTGCCCTATGCCGGCCGCATCAAGGTCGCCGGCCGCCGCACCCAGGACGTCCAGACGCTCATCGAGAACGAGCTCGCCGGCAAGGCCATCCAGCCGCAGGTGCTGGTCTCGGTCACCCGGCCGATCAGCCAGGCCGTGACCGTCACCGGCGAGGGCGCCGCCGGCGCCCGCCTGCCGCTCTCGGGCCACGGCGACCGCATCCTCGACGTCATCGCCGCCGCCGGCGGCAACCGCGCCCCGGTCAACGAGACCTTCGTGCGGCTCTCGCGCGGGCCGCTCACCGCCACGGTGCCGCTGACCACGGTGGTGTCCAACCCCAAGGAGAACATCTACCTGCGGCCCAACGACGTGCTCACCCTGGTGCGCGATCCGCAGACCTTCATCGCGGTGGGCGCGCTGGGCAACAGCACCGAGCTGCCGTTCCAGGCCGACGGCATCACCCTGGCGCAGGCGCTGGCCAAGGCGCGTGGCCTGTCGGACTTCGCCGCCGATCCGTCCGGCACGTTCATCTTCCGGTTCGAGCCGGCCAGCGTGGTGCGCCGCCTCAGCCCCGGCTCGCGGCTGCTCGGCACGCCGCTGGTGCCGGTGGTCTACCGGATCAACATGCGCGACCCCAACAGCCTGTTCGTGTCCCAGGCGTTCCGCATGCGCAACCGCGACCTGATCTACGTGTCCAACGCGCCGTTCACCGAGGTCCAGAAGGTGCTCACCGTGCTCAACGGCGTCACCGGACCGGTCGCCTCCGCGGCGACCGCCTACGCCTACGCCAAGTAGCCCCTGGTCGGACTCGGGCGGCGACGGAAAAAAATCGCGTTTCTCCGCGTCCTCGCGTATGGGCACTGGGTGCTGGACGGGATCGGGGCTACAGAGCCGCATTCCGCCCTTCCTTCTGACTGCCGCGCAAGGATGCCCAGAAGAGCCCGATGAAGATCGGACCTGTCGTCCCCGCCCGCGGGCCGCTTCGGCCCGCGCTGATCTCCCTGAGCCTGTGTCTCGCCCTCGTCTCGGCCGCCCCGGCGGCGGCCGACGTGGTGATCGGCGTGGCGGTCCCGCGGTCGGGTCCCTATGTGGCGGTCGGCGAGCAGGTGCTGCGCGGGGTCGAGGCCGCGGCCCGGGATGCCAACGCCATGGGCGGCCTCGATGGCCAGCCCGTCACTCTCGACGTTCAGGACGATGCCTGCGATTCGAACACCGCGGTGGCGGTGGCCAACCACTTCGTACGCGCCAATGTCCGGCTCGTCGTCGGCCATGTCTGTTCGAACGCCTCGATCACCGCCTCCGACATCTACGCCCAGAACGGCGTCGTGATGATCACCGCGGCCTCGGTGGCGGCGCGGCTCACAGACCGGGGACTGCCGACCATCTTCCGCGTCTGCGGGCGCGACGACGATCAGGCGCGCCTGTCCGCCGCCGTGCTGGCGGAGCGGTTCCGGGACCGGAAGATCGCGCTGATCCAGGATCAGACTCCGGCCGCCCGCAGCCTCGCCGCCGCCACGAAGGACAACCTCAACCGCATCGGCGTCAACGAGGCGCTGTCGCTGTCGTTCTCGCCGAGCGATGCGGACGACGCCGCCCTCGCCGACCGCCTGAAGGGCGCGGGGATCGAGGTCGCCTATTACGGCGGGGATGCCACCGAGATGGGGCGCCTGGTGAAGATCGCGGCCGAACGCGGCTACCGCCCGCAATGGTTCGGCACGTCGGCCATCGCCACGGCGGACTTCGCCAAGATCGCCGGGGCGGCGAGCAACGGCGTGCTGATGACCTTCTACCTCGACCCGAGCCGGCAGCCCGCCGCCGCGGCCGTGGTGAAGGCGTTCAAGGCCGAGGGCGTCGATCCCACCGGTTCGACGATCTACGGTTATGCGGCGATGCAGGCCTTGGTCGCGGCCGGAAACTTCGCCCATTCCATCGAGCCGAGACCCATCGCCCAGGCGTTGCACACGGAGCGGTTCGACCTCGTGCTCGGGACGGTGGGGTTCGACGCCAAGGGCGACGTCACCGCCCAGGGATACGTGCTCTACGTGTGGAAGGACGGGAGCTTCACGCCGGCCGGGAAGTGAGGGCGACGGCGCTCACAGCGCCTGCGCGGCCTCGACCTCGGCGCCGCGGCCCAGCCCGCGCAGCAGCTCGGCGAGATGGGGGCGGACCCGCAACTGGAGGGCATGCAGCCGCCGGACCGCGGCGCTGAGCTGCCCCTCCCGGTCGAGCATCGTGTCGGCGAAGCCGATCATCCGGGCATTCGGCCAGGCTGGCTCGCGCAGGGTGTGGAGACGCTCGACCAGAACTGAAGCGGACGTGTCCGGCTCGGCCTGCGCGAGCAGGATCAGGAGCGCCGCGGTGGAGCGCGACAGCCCGTAATGGCAGTGGACCAAGAGATGGCCGGCGCCGTCGAGCCCCCGCCCGAATTCGAGGATCGCCGCCACGTGCTCGGGCTCGGGCGGCACGAGGCCCTCGCCGGGGGCGAGGCAATCGTGGAAGTGGAGGGTCGTGCGGGCATGGGCGCCGTAGGCCGAGAACGCCTCCGGCTCCGGCGTCCCGGGATCGAGCAGCGACAGGACATGGCTGATTCCGCGATGCCCGTGGCCAGCCAGCTCCTCCAGGCCGCAGACGGTGTGCAGGGTGACGGCGGGCTCGGTTCGCATCCGCGGCGCCTAGCACGGGCGTGCGCCCGTTTCGAGGCGCGACGGAACTGCGCCGGCGCCCGCGGCTTTCGAGAAGCGGCACGGACGTGCTACCTGCGACCCCCGATCCCACCCCGGCCGGATCGGACCTGCTCGGACGAGATGCCGTTGGACGAACCTCACCTCGCGCAATCCCCCTCGGCGCGATCCCCCTCGGTCGGAACGCGGCGCCGGAGCCTGCTGACCGCGGGTCTCGGCGCGGCCGCGGCGCTCGCCGGGCCGCTCGCCGCCCCGGCCCGGGCCGAGGCCGCCCCGGAGCTGCGCTGGCGCCTGTCCTCCGCCTACCCCAAGACCCTCGACATCCTGTACGGCGCCCCCGAGGCGCTCAGCCGGATCGTCGCCGAGGCCACCGACGGGCGCTTCCAGATCCAGGTCCAGGGTCCCGGCGAGCCGGTGCCGGCCGAAGGGCTCCTCGACGCCGTGGCCGCCGGCACCATCGAGATGGGCCACGGGCCTGCGACCCTGGGTATGGCCAAGGATCCGACCTTCGCGCTGGCGACCGCGGTGCCGTTCGGCCTCAACGCCCGGGGTGCATCCGCGTGGTGGCAGGCGGGGGGCGCGGCGGAGCTGTTCGCCGAGGTCTTCGCCAAGGCCGGCTTGGTCTGCCTTCCCGGTGGGAACACCGGCGCCCAGATGGGCGGCTGGTTCCGGCGCGAGATCAAGAGCCTCGCCGACCTCCAGGGCCTCAAGTTCCGGATCGGCGGCATGGGCGGCCAGGTCCTCACCAAGTTCGGCGTCCAGCCGCAGGCGGTGGCCGGGCCGGAGATCTACGCGGCCCTGGAGAGCAAGAAGATCGACGCCGCCGAGTGGATCGGCCCCTACGACGACGAGCGGCTCGGCCTGCAGAAGGTCGCGCCCGTCTACCACTATCCCGGCTTCTGGGAGGGCGGCGCCATGCTGCACTTCTGGTTCAACGCCGAGAAATGGAAGTCGCTGCCGAAATCCTACCAGGCGATCCTGCGGGCCGCCGCCGCCGAGGTCGGCACCGACGTCCAGGCCAAATACGATGCGCGCAACCCGCAGGCCCTGCGCCGGCTGGTGGCCGGCGGCGCCCAGTTGCGGCCGTTCCCACAGGACGTGATGGAGGCCGCTCTCAAGAACGCCAACGACGTCTACGCGGAGATCGCCGCCAAGAACGCCGATTTCCGCCGCGTCTACGAGGCGATGCGGAGCTTCCGCAACGAAGAATATCTCTGGTTCCAGGTGGCGGAATACACCTACGACAACTTCATGATCCGGGCTCGGGCTCGGGGCTAGTGCTCAGACGCCGTCACGGCGTTCACGCGCGGGAGCCCTAGGCCTTGGTCGGGCATCAATCTTTCAGGCTTCGCTGACGCTTTCCTTGGGATCGATGCACCAGCGTCCGGCGCGGCAGCGGTAAGGGGAGACCTGCATGTTCGGCACGTTGCGGATTGGTCTGGCTCTGCTCGGGGCGGCGCTCCCCATCCAGGTTTGCGCACAGTCGGCCGCCAACCTGACGGCCCTGCGCGGTCTGGTGCCGGTCGCACGGCTGCAGACCTCGCCGGAGGGGCGGGCGGCGCTCGACGCGAACCTGCGGGTCACCGGCGACATCCAGACCGGCGACCTCAAGCAGCCGACGCTCCTGCCGTTCCCCGAGCAGCAGCAGCTCGCCCTGCGGGACTGCTTCATCACCGACGGCAACGCGGCCGGCCTTGCCGACGGGCTCGGCACGACGCTCGCCCAGGCCTATCACGCCAAGGCGGTCTACAGAGACTACAAGACCTTCACGAGCATCGCCCCGGCCGTCGCCAACCTGATCGGCTACACCAACAACGTGACCAAGTCGGATTCGAATTCCGGCAAGTACTTCTTCGCCAACGCCACTACGAACGGCAAGCATCCGGTCTCGGCCGAGGCCGACGCGATCCTGGGCGACGGCGCCGTGACCGACGTGTTCGGCAAGGCCTACGACCGGCCGGCCGGCAGCCCCGGCGCCGACCGTTATGGCAATTCGCGCCCGTTCCAGACCCTGCCGCGCCTCCAGGCCTATCGCGGCAAGGATTATTTCGGCGATCCGTCCCACAGCCTCGACTGGCTGCGCGGCCCGTCGCAGGATCTCGTCGACAGCCCGTCCTATCCGAGCGGCCACACCACCTACGGCTATACCGAGTCGATGGTGCTCGCGCTCCTCGTCCCCGAGCGCTACCAGCAGATGGTCGCCCGTGCGGCCGAGTACGGGAACGACCGGATCATCGTCGGGGCGCATTACGCCATGGATGTGCTCGGCGGCCGCGCGACCTCGCTGCACGCCCTGGCCCACCTACTCGCCAACGATCCGGCCTATGTCGGCCAGATCCGGAAGAACCCGGCCGTGCTCGATAAGGCCAGCGCCGAGGCCGACAGGACGGTGGGCGTGACCGACTACCGGGCGCTCCTGACGGAAGCCCGCGCGGCGATGACCGAGGCGCTCAAGGCCGGCTGCGGCGACGCGGTCGCGGCCTGCGCCGCCCGGGATACGGGCCGGTTCAAGGATCCGGCCGCCAATGCGGCCTTCTACGCGGCGACCCAGACTTACGACCTGCCCGTGGTGCATCCTGAGGCGGCCGGCCGGCGGGAGGATGTTGCCAAGGTCGCCCCGGAGGCCGGCCACCTGCTCACCGCGGCCTTCCCGGCGGTGTCGCTGGACGAGGCCAACGCCATCCTCACCGAGACGCAGGGACCGGGCGGTGGCTTCCTCGACGACGGCTCGGAATTCGGCGTCTATTCCCGCCTCGACCTCTACGCCGCGGCCGGCAAAGCCGCGGCGCTGGCGGCGAGCCGGGCTGGGGCCAGCGCGACGCGCTGAGACGGGCTCGACCCTACGAGTTCTGGCATCATGGGATCCGGCCAAGCCCCCGGGTCTGCCGCCGCGCGGGATCGCCTTGGGACGGCCCTTCAGCGCAACACCCCCTCGGCCAGGGCGCGCTGGATGCCGCGCACGTCGCTGCCCTTCTTGAGGGTGCGCTCGATCGGCTGCGGCGTGCCCGACACCCAGATCTTGAGTTCGGCGTCGAGATCGAACGTCCCGGCGGTCTCGACCGAGAAGCGCACGATCGCCCGGTAGGGGATCGACAGGAACTCGACCTTGCTGCCCGTGACACCCTGAACGTTGATCAGGATGACGCGGTGTTCGGTGAAGACGAAGACGTCCCGGATGATCTTGAATGCGAGGCGGGCCGTTTCACCCGCGATCAGGATCCCCTCGAGTCTGCGCTCCAGGGAGGCGGCATCGACCGCGGTGCCGTGGCCGAGCAATCCGTCCAAAAGACCCATGATCCGACCCGGTTCGCCTCATCCCTCGCGGGGTGAGAGCATGCCGCCGGGGACTGCCGCCGGCAACCGGACCCGGCTGGCGGTGTGACCCGTCGCGGCAGCGGCGCCGTACGCCCGCAGGGTGCGTATGCGCCGGGCGACATTCCCGAGGGCCAGCACCATCCGTACCCGCTTGCCGGTGTCGACCGCGGTGGCGCGCCTCAAGTTGACGGCAAGGCTTAGGATCCACTGGAACCGGCCCGCCGAGCGGCCGTAGCTGCCCGGCCCTCGCCGGCGGTCCGGGACGGCCCGGTGCGAACGCCGTTGCCGGGCCCCGTCGGCGTCAGGCCAGGGGATCGGCTCCGAGACCGGGCCGTCGCCTCCACAAAAGTCCCGACTGCCTGGAGACGCTCTGTCCAGCCGCAGGAAGGCGCTCCGGTGATAGAGGCCGCCCAGCGCCCCTCCGGACAGAAAAAGGCCACTCCCGAAGGAGCGGCCCGAAGTCTAGGGAGGAAACGCCCAAGAAGGGCTGCGGGAGGACGACGCCATCGCCATCCCGCGTTGCACAATCTGCGCCCTTGGCTGGAAAATTCAAGGGTATCAGGACAGCAGGGCTGTCCCTTTGTGCGCCCGCGCACGGATCGTCCGAGGGTTGTGTTGAAAATGTCGCAGATCCACGGATGCGGGCGAAACCTGCATTTCTCCGGCGCAGCGCCGTCGTTCGTCGGGCAAGTCCCTGATGAATCGCGATTTTGCCGGATGGAACCGTGATCCGATCGTGGGATTCGACTGCGGCTTCTCATCTGCATCGACCGACGGGACGAATTTCGCGCCCGCGCTAACTCTCCGGCCAAGGTTTTGGCGCGACGCGTGAAGCAAGGGTCAGTGAGCATGGCGATCCAGGGCGAGCGGATCCGGGTCCTCAACGATGTGGAACCGTGCGGAGACGGCGACTACGTCCTGTACCTCCTGCAGCAGGCCAATCGGGCCACATTCAACCCGGCCCTTGAATTCGCCATCGAAGAAGCGAACCGCCTCGATCTGCCGGTCGTCGCCTGCTTCGGCCTGCTCGACGGTGCCAGCGGCTTTCCCGAGGCCAATGCCCGGCACTACGCCTTCCTGCTCCAGGGGCTCGCGGACGCGAAGGCGGCCCTGGAGAAGCGCGGGATCGCGTTCGTGATGCGCAAGTGTTCCCCGGCGCGGATCGCCATCGACCTCGCCGAGGACGCCGCGCTCCTCGTGCTCGACCGCGGCTACCTCGCCATCCAGCAGGGCTGGTACCGGGAGATCAGCGAAGCGGTGACGGCGCGGATCGTCCAGGTCGAGGGCGACGTCGTGGTGCCGGTGGAGACCGCATCGCCGAAGCACGAATACGCGGCCCGGACCCTGCGCCCGAAGCTGAACCGACTGTGGGATCCGTTCATCGCCGCGTTGACGCCGCGCAAGGTCAAGCGCGCGGCCGATGCCCTCTGGCTGAAGAGCGCGCTCGACGTCTCGGATCCGGAGAAGGTGCTCGCCGGGATGACGCTGGACCGGACGGTCGGGCCGGTGAAGCGGTTCGTCGGCGGCGAGACGCAGGCGCGCAGGCGCCTCAAGGCGTTCCTGAAGGACGGGTTCTCGGGCTACGGCGCCGGGCGCAACAAGCCGGAGGCCGCCGCCGCCTCGCACATGAGCCCCTATCTGCACTTCGGCCAGATCTCCCCGGTGGAGATCGCCCTGGCGGTGCGGGAGGCCAAGGCCGGCGACGACGACGACCGCGGCGCCTACCTGGAGGAACTCATCGTCCGGCGCGAACTCGCCATGAACCATGTGTTCTACTCGGAGGGCTATGACGCCTACGACAAGGCCATCCCCGACTGGGCGCGCAAGACCCTGGCCGAGCACGCGCAGGACAAGCGTCCGTACGCCTATTCGGAAGACCAGCTCGCGGCCGGCGAGACCCACGACCGCTACTGGAACGCCGCAATGCGCGAGATGCGCGAGACCGGCTACATGCACAACCAGCTGCGGATGTACTGGGGCAAGAAGATCCTCGAATGGTCGCCCTCGCCCGAGGAGGGCTTCGCCCGGACGCTCCGGCTGAACAACCGCTACTTCCTGGACGGCCGCGATCCGAACTCCTTCACCAACGTCGCGTGGGTGTACGGCCTCCACGACCGTCCCTGGCAGAAGCGCAAGATCTTCGGCACCGTTCGCTACCAGAGCGAGAACTCGCTGAAGAAGTTCGACGCCAAATCCTACGTGCGCGCGGTGGAGGATCTCTGCGCTGCCGAGGATTGATGGCCGGTCGCCGCCATCGGGGGCTCGCTTCTCCGCACGCTGTCGCAGGAGCGACACGCTAATTTCACGCTGAGCGTGGCCGTTTATCCGAATCCGCGGCGGCTCTCTCCACTCGTCGATAGACGTTCCGACGCACAGTTTTGTGAAGAAACGCTTTTCCGCCCGCGCTGTTTCGAGCCGACTTCCGGCTTTTCGCAAACGGTCGGACATCATCCGGTGACATCTCGCTCGCCGAGAGGCCGGATTGTGGATTTGCTTGCGACGGAAAGGAGGACGACGATGCGAATGAAGCTTGCAGGCGCAGCACTCCTCGCGCTCGGCACCCTGACCGCCACGGTCGGCACGGCGGAGGCCGCGCAGGGCTGCGGTCCCGGTTTCCACCGGGGCTGGTCCGGCTGGTGCAAGCCGAACTGGCGCCCCTATGCCTACCGCCCGGCCTACGATGCGCGGCTGGTGGCCTATGGCTGGCACCGTCCCTGGGCCTGGCGCCACGTCGGTTGGCACCGCCCTTGGGGCTGGCACCATCATGGCGGTTGGCGCCGGGCCGCCTGGCACTACGGCTGGTGATTGGCTGAGCGACGGGGCCGGCACGCGCGTGCCGGCCCCGTTCGACGCGAAGCGGCGCACCCGGCAGCCGGATCCGGTCGCGCGCAGGACGGGCCGTGACCTGGGCCTTTCCCGGACTGTTGCGCTATAGCGTCCGCAGTGACGGCGCGGACGAGTTGCTCTTTCATGGTCGAGATGCGGGACGACGTGCGGGAAACGAGGGATGCCACGCCCCCGCAGCGGTCGCGCTATCGCCGCTCGATCATGCGCCTGCGCTCGGCCTCGATGGAAGCCTACCCGCTCTGGCGGGGCCGGCTGCTGTTCCTGGCGGGCGGCATCGGCGTCGGCCTCGCCGCGGTGCTGATGGCGAAGGGAGCCGACCTCGCGCAGGACGGCTTCCGGCGCCTCATCGCCCCGTCGCCGCTGATCGCCCTGCTGCTCACCCCGGCAGGGTTCGCCCTCGCGGCACTGCTCGCCCGCACGGTCTTCCCGAATTCGCAAGGGTCGGGCATCCCGCAGGTGATCGCCGCCCGGCACGCCCGGGACGCCCGGTTCCGCTACTCCTTGATCTCGCCGCGGGTGGCGTTCGGCAAGGTGATGGTCCTGTTCCTGGGGCTGCTGTGCGGTGCCTCCGCGGGCCGCGAGGGGCCGACCGTGCAGGTCGGCGCGGCGATCATGGCGGCCTTCGGGCGTCTGACCCCCGAGCGCCTGCCCGGGCTGCTGCTCGCGGGCGGTGCCGCGGGGGTCGCGGCGGCCTTCAACACGCCGCTGGCCGGCATTGTGTTCGGCATCGAGGAACTGGGCCGCGCCTACGAGGCGCGCTCCTCCGGCCTGATCGTGGCCGGGATCGTGGCGGCGGGCCTCACGTCCCTCGGGCTTCTGGGCAACTACACCTATTTCGGCACGACCGATGCCGGCCTGCCCCTGGCGTCGGGCTGGATCGTGCCGCTGGTCGCCCTGGTCGGCGGTCTCGCGGGGGGCTGTTCAGCCGCCTCGTGATCCTGTTCGCCCGCGGCGTGCCCGGAGGCGTCGGGCGGCTGATCCGGGGGCGGCCGGTGATCTTCGCGGCGGCCTGCGGCCTGTGCGTCGCCCTGTGCGGCCTCGCCTCCGGGGGCACCGCCTACGGGACCGGCTACGAGGAAGCCCGGGCGATCCTCCATGGCGATGCGGCGGCCGGCTGGAGCTACGCGCCGCTGAAGTTCGCCGCGACCGTCCTGAGTTCGATCAGCGGCATCCCGGGGGGCCTGTTCGCGCCGTCCCTGGCGGTGGGAGCCGGCCTCGGCGGCACGGTCCACGGCCTTTTGCCGGGCATGCCGGTGGGCGCCCTCGTGCTGATCGGGATGGTGGCCTATCTCACGGGCGTTCTGCAGGCGCCGATCACCAGCTTCGTCATCGTCACCGAGATGACCCAGAACCACGCGATGGTGATTCCCCTGATGGTGGCCGCCCTCCTGGCCGACGCCGCCTCGAAGGCCGTCTGCCGGGGCGGCCTCTACCATACCCTGGCGGAGATCATGCTGGAACGCGCCGACGCGCCGGCACAGCCGGTCACGAAGACCGCCTGACCGCACGTAAGAATATAAGCGGCCCGGGCACGACTCTGCGGAACGGTCTCGCTTGGCGCCGGTTGAGCCAGCAGCGACAGGCCCCGCGGCGGGGCACAGCCGGAGTTCGACGCCATGACCCTCCTGAAATGGGCTCTCATCTGCTTCGTGATCTCGCTGATCGCCGGCGGTCTCGGCTTCACCGGAATCGCCTCGGGCGCCGGCTCGCTGGCGCGCATCCTGTTCGGCCTGTTCCTCGTCATCGCCATCGTGATCGTGGTGATCGCCTTCGCGGTCGGACAGGCGGTGTTCTGAGGCCGACCCGGTGCAGGGCACGGTCTGCCTCGTAACCGGGGGGACCGGCGGCATCGGCTACGAGACGGCGCTCGGCCTCGCGCGCCTGGGTGCGCGGGTCGCCGTCATCGGGCGCGACGCCGGAAAGCTGCAGGCCTGCGCTGGGAGGATCCGCGCCGGAGTCCCCGGCGCGGTCGTCGATACGCATCAAGCGGATCTCTCTGCGCAGGCCGAGATCCGCCGACTCGCCGCAACGCTGCGCGAGACCTATCCGCGCCTCGACGTGCTGGTGAACAATGCCGGTGCGATCTTCGACCACCGTACGCTCACCGTCGACGGCATCGAGCGCACCTGGGCGCTCGACCACCTGGGCTACGTGCTCCTGACCCTGGAACTCCTCGACACCCTGAAGGCGACCGCGGCGGCCGGGGGCAGACCGCGGATCATCATCGTCGCCTCCGCGGCCCATTACCGGGGCCATATCGACTTCGACGACATCGAGGGTGCCCGGCGCTACCGGGCCATGGCGGCCTACGCGCAGGCCAAGCTCGGCAACGTCCTGTTCACCTACGCCCTGGCCCGGCGCCTGCGCGACAGCGGCATCACGGTGAACGCCCTGCATCCGGGAGTCGTCAACACCGGCTTCGCCAAGAACACCAGCGGCCTGCTCGGAGGCGTCTGGTCGCTGATGCGGCCCTTCCTGATCACGCCCGAAAAAGGGGCTCGGACCTCCCTCCGCGTCGCGAGTGACCGCGACCTCGACGGCGTCACCGGCCGTTACTTCTCGCATGCGAAGCCGAAGGCGTCCTCGGCCGAGAGCCGCGATGAGGCGATCCAGGAGCGGCTCTGGGCGCTGAGCCTTGCGCAGGTGGGGCGGCGCGACTGACGGCGACTGCACCTCGGGTGAGGGGTAACGAGCGGGCCGTTCTGGACCCGTCGCGTGGCCCGAACCGCGGTCGGAGCGGGGCCGGCCGACGCCCAGACGGGCGAGCCCGGCGTATCGCGTGCGACGTGCGTGAATTCGGGGGCAGGGCGGCGTTGCGACCCAGGCGCCGCTAGAAAGTCCAGCCCCGCGCTGCGCCGAAAGACTCTACGCGTCCGCACGCAAAATTACGGCCTTCGGCGCGATCTCTCGTCTAAGAACCGCACCCGCGAGCCCTGCGGACGAGCGCGGATGCGGGATCGGCGCCGTCAGGCCGCCGCCCGCACCCGGTGGTCGCCGTGCTGCTGGATCTCGATGAACACCCGGGTCACGTCGGGGCTGCGCTCCTTCAGCGCCCGGTCGAGACGGGTGACCAAGCTCTCGACATCCCCGGCGGTGAGGTCGTCGGCCATGTCGATGCTGAGATTGACCAACACGTCGGACGGACCAAGGTGCTGGGTCAGCACCTCGTTGATGTGGAGCACGCCCGGCTCCCCGCGGGCGAGTTCCGTGATCGCCGCGATGACCTCGGGATCGGCCGCCTCGCCGATCAGCAGGCCGTGGGTCTCGACCATCAGGAAGCCCGCCATGCCGACCAGCACGAGGCCGATCCCCACGGAAGCCCAGCCATCGAGGCTCGGCATCTCGAGGATGTGGGACAGGGCGACGCCCGCCAGCGCGATCACCAGGCCGATCAGGGCGGCGGCGTCCTCGGCGAGTACCGTGAACAGGGTCGGATCCTTGCTGCGCCGGATTGCCCGCACGGCCGAGTGCTTGCCCTTCTCGGCCCAGAACTGGCGCATCGCCACGAAGAAGGACGTGCCCTCCGCGACGATGGCGAAGCCGAGGATCGCCACGTTCACCCAGATGCCCGGCAGCCGGTAGCCGAACAGTTCGGCATCCACATCCGGCTCGGGATGGCGGATGCGCTCGACACCCTCGTAGATCGCGAAGAGACCGCCGCCGAGGAAGATCATCAGCGCCACGACGAAGGCGTAGAAATAGATCTCGCGACCGTAGCCGAACGGGTGACGGGCATCGGCCGGCCGCTCGGCCCGCTTCATGCCGACGAGCAGCAGCACTTGGTTGGCGGTGTCCACCACCGAGTGCACGCCTTCGGCGATCATCGCGGTCGAGCCGGTCAGCGCGCCGCCCACGAATTTCGCCGCCGCGATGGCGAGGTTCGCCCCGGCCGCCGCGTAGATCGCCCCCGTACTCTCGTGCGCCATCCGGCCCTCCACGCGCCCCGCCCCCGGACGGGCGCACCCTGTGACTCGCCCGGGATTTCCCGACCCGGCACGGCTCGACGGCCGCCGCGGTGCAAGCGTCGCGGCACGCCCCAGGTTCCCGTGTGGACGCGGGCCGGCGCCCCGTGCAACCTGCCGCCCCTCACGTCTTGCCGGAGGCAGCATGGCCGACGCCCCCTACGACCCCGACAACATCTTCGCCAAGATCCTGCGCGGCGAGATACCCTGCCACCACGTCTACGAGGACGACCAGACGCTGGCCTTCATGGACGTGATGCCCCAAGGGGAGGGCCACACCCTGGTGATCCCGAAGGCGCCGGCGCGGGGCCTGCTCGATGCCGATCCGGCCTCGCTCGCGGCCCTGACGGAGAGCGTCCAGAAGGTGGCCCGGGCCGTGAAGGCGGCGTTCCTTGCCGACGGCCTGACGGTTTTCCAGTTCAACGAGCCGGCCGGCGGCCAGACGGTCTTCCACCTCCACGTGCACGTGGTTCCGCGGCGCGAGGGCGTGCCCCTCAAGCGCCATGAAGGCGGAATGGCCGACAATGCGGTGCTGGCCGAGCATGCCGCGCGCATCCGCGCGGCGCTCGAAGGCCAGAGCTAGAGCGGAGTCGACCGCTCAGGCCGCACTCGCCGAGTCGCCCGGCTGCGCCATGCTGGCGAGCAGCCGGCGCAGGGCGGCGTTCTCGCCTTCCAATTCGCTGACCCGGCGCAGCAGCATCGCCAGGGACGCCTCGGTCGCGGCCGGATCAGGCGCGGTCGCGGCCGGGGCGGCGGCCCGGGACTGCTTCTCGAAGGTGACGCCGATTCCGTCCTCCCGGCGCCAGCGCAGGGTCGCCCGGTAGGTCCGGTCCTTCTGCGGGATGTAGAGGTCGAAGGCGTCCGGCAGGGTCGTGGCGTCGCTCATGACCAGCCGCGCCCCGGAGGAGGACATGTCGCGCACCAGGCAGTCGAAGCTCGACGACCCGTTGTTGAAGACGATGCGCCCTTTGAGGAAGACCCTCTGGCGCGTCTCTCTGCGATGCTCCGACATGCGCGCGGTTCCGAAACGCCGACGATGCCGCCAATCCTGCACGGCAGCCCTTAAGGAATCTTCGTCGCAATAGCGGAATCGAGGTCTATTGCGCGGCCGGATATCGAGAGGTCTGTTCACCGCCGATTTCGCGTCCGTACGGGTCGCCAATCCCTGGCACTGAACGCCCGTGAAGTGCCGCCCCCGGCGAATCCGGCCGGATCGCGCGTCACGCGCCCGGGCATCCCGCCTACGCGATGAACCGCCGGTCTACGGTCTGGAACAGGTAGAAGCCGTTGAAGCGCACGGCCGTGTCGGCGGCGCGGCCGTCGAAGTCCAGGGGCTGCTGGCTGCCGTCGCAGAGCTTGCCGCCGAACGTCCACCGGCCGGCACCGATGAAGGGCGGGACAGTGCTGGCCTCCGGGACCGCACAGCAGAGACCTTCCTCACCCTTGAGCTGGAACAGGTTGTAGCTTCGCATCCGAAGTCCTCCGCCTGGCCGCCCTCGAAGCCAATATTCCCAATACGAGATCCTGTATTGTGGTGAATCGGCTTGACCGTGCTCATAATGGCACAATCGGTCGAGTTTGTGTCGGTCAAGTTTCAGGGACGTTTCGGTTCAGCTCCTCGATCCAGATGCGCGCCGAGCCGTCCGAGGGCGCCCGCCAGTCGCCCCGGGGCGAGAGGGAGCCGCCGGCCGAAACCTTCGGCCCGTTCGGCAGCGCCGAACGCTTGAACTGACTGAAGCCGAAGTAGCGGGTCAGGAACACGCCGAGCCAGTGCCGGATCTCCGGCAGACCGTAGGCGACCCGCTTGGCTGCGGGGAAGTCCGGCGGCCAGGAGCCACGTTCGGTGTCACCCCAGGCGTGGAGCGCCAGGAAGGCGATCTTCGAGGGCCGGAACCCGTAGCGCAGCGTGTAGAACAGGTTGAAATCCTGCAAGGCATAGGGGCCGATCGTGGCTTCCGTGCTCTGCGGGCTGTCGTCCTGGTCCACCGGCACCAGTTCGGGGGAGATCTCGGTGTCGAGCACCGCCTGGAGGGTGCGGCTCTCCTCGGGGCCGACCTCGCCGGTGCCGATCACCCAGCGGATCAGGTGCTGGATCAGGGTCTTGGGTACGCCGGCATTGACCGCATAGTGGCTCATCTGGTCGCCGACACCGTAGGTGCACCAGCCGAGAGCCAGCTCGGAGAGATCGCCGGTGCCGATCACGAGGCCGCCCGCGTGGTTGGCCAGGCGGAACAGGTAGTCGGTGCGTAGGCCCGCCTGCACGTTCTCGAAGGTCACGTCGTAGACCGCCTCACCCCTGGCGAAGGGGTGGTGCATGTCGGCGAGCATCTGTCGGGCGGCTGGGCGGATGTCAATCTCGGCGGCCGTGCAGCCCAGCGCCTTCATGAGGGCGTGGGCGTTGGCCTTGGTGGCGTTCGAGGTGGCGAAGCCCGGCAGCGTGTAGGCCAGGATGTCCGAGCGCGGATAGCCCAGGCGGTCGAAGGCCTTGGCGATGACGATCAGGGCGTGGGTCGAATCGAGGCCCCCCGAGACGCCGATCACCGCCTTGCGGGTGCCGGTGGCTTCCAGGCGCTGCGCGAGGCCCGCCACCTGGATGTTGTAGGCCTCGTAGCAATCCTGCGCGAGGCGCGCCGGGTCGGCCGGCACGAAGGGGAAGCGCTCGATCCGCCGGATCAGCCCGAGATCGGCCTCCGGCGGGTCGAGCCGGAACGGGACGCGGCGATAGGCAAGGGCGTGGCGCCGCGCATCGTCGTCGAAGCTCCCGGCTTGGAGACGCTCCTGGGCGATCAGGTCGAGGTCGATGTCGGCCAGCGTCGCCACCGGCCCGTCCGGGAAGCGCTGGCCCTCGGCGAGGCGCACGCCCAGCTCGTCGATGCTGGTCTGGCCGTCCCAGGACAGGTCGGTGGTCGACTCACCGAGGCCCGCGGCGGCGTAGACATACGCGCAGGCGCCGCGCATCGCGGCGGCCCGCGAGAGGAGCGCCCGCGATTCGGCCCGGCCGACGGTGATCGGGCTGCCCGAGAGGTTCGCCAGAACGGTGGCGCCCGCCAGGGCGGCGCGCATGCCGGGCGGCTCCGGCACCCACAGGTCCTCGCAGATCTCGACGCCGACCACGAGGCCCGGCAGATCCTCCGCCGGGAACAGGAGGTCGGTGCCGAAGGGCGCCTCGTGATCGGCGACCCGGATGGTCTCACCCACGATGCCGGCTCCGGAGGCGAAGTGCCGCTTCTCGTAGAACTCCCGGTAATTCGGCAGGAAGGTCTTCGGCACGACGCCGAGCAGGCGGCCGCCCTGAATGGCGAGCGCGCCGTTGTAGACGCGGTGGCGCCAGCGCAGCGGCGCGCCGACGAGCAGCAGCGGCCGGAGATCGGCCGATTCGGCGATCACCCGGGCCGCCGCCGCCTCGACCGCGTCCAGCAGGGTCTGCTGGAGCAGCAGGTCTTCGATCGCGTAGGCCGAGAGTCCGAGTTCGGTGAAGACCGCGAGCGCCGCTCCCGACTCATGGCAGGTTCGGGCGAGGTCGAGGATCGCCTCCGCGTTGCGCGCGGGCTCCGCCGGATGGCTGCGGCCGGTGCAGGCCGCCACTCGGGCGAGTCCGTGGCGATAGATGGAGCGAAAGCGCGCCGGTCCGGCCGCGCGGGAATCGGCAAGGGAGAGGGCAAGGGATAGGGAAGGTGGCTGTGTCACGGGCACCTGTCCGGCGGCGGGAGCTCGCAGCCTAATATGGGCCGCTCCGATGCTCCAGCGATGCGGCCCATGGTTTCCGGATCGCGGCCCGCGACAAGCCTCCGTTAACGACGAATGGCTAACTCAGGGACAGCCGCCGCGCGTCGGCGGATCCCTGTTTCGAGTATCGTTCGAGAACCCATGCGCGCATCGGGACGGCCTCCGTACTCCCACCGTGATCCCGCCCGCCCGGTCCGCGGCGGCGACCGCTCGGGTCTCTCCCTGGGAGCCCTGGCGCACCGGCTGATGGCGCTCCGTGCGAGCCTCACCCGCCGCCTGTCCGGCTCCCCCGCCGGACTGCCCGCACGTCCGTCCTACGGCGTCCCGGGACGCCGGGCGGAGCCGAGCTGGCTCACCGCGCCGGCCGCGATGGTCGGCCGCGAGGCGTCCGAGCGCGCCCCGCGCGCGGCGGCCCCCGAGAATCACTGGCCGGCCCAGGTCTTCGATGATCGGGCGAGCCTCGATGCGCTCGATGAGCCGGCCTTCGAGAGCCGGATCGACCGCAGCGCCTCCTCGCCGGGGGTCCTGGTACGCCAGCCGCGCCGCCCCGCCGCCATCGCGCCGGAGGGCGTCCCGGCCAATGCGCCGGTCGCCGCCCCGGTCGTGTCCGCCGCGCCGTCGGCGGTGCGCTGGACCCGGACCCCCGATTCGGTGCTGCAGGAGCGCCGCCAGCGCGCCCTGGAGGCGGAGCGCGTCGCCCTGGAGCGCGCCCGCTCCGAGGCGCAGGCTGCGGCCTTGGCCCAGGAGACCGAGCGGGCCGCACGCGAGCGGATGGAGCCTGTGCAGGCCGACCGCGCGCGGCACGCCGAGACGGAGGCTGATGGAATCGCCGAGCCCGCCGCCGCGGCCGTTCTGCCCGATGCCGGGCCGGACGCGGAGCCCGTGCCGCTGTGGCGTCAGCCGTTCGTCGCCCCGCCGGGCGTGCGCTTCTTCCGGACGCCGGACCGCCGCCCCGTCCGGCCCGCCGTCGAGCTGGCCGCGTCCACGGCGGTGATCGCCCCGGTCCTGGTCGCGGCGGCGGAGCCCGAGATGGCCGTGGCCCCCGTCGCGGCCCCGGCCCGCGACTGGTCCGAGCTGCCGGACTGGTCCGAGGTGCAGCCCTGGTTCGACGGTGGCGACTGGTCGTCGGTTGAGGCCTGGGCCGCGCTCGAGCCCGAGCTCGCCGCGGCCGTGCCGGCGACCGACGGCGCCGCGCCGCAGGCCGCCTCCGACGAGCGCTTCGTTTCGATGCCCCTCGACGTCTCGCACCTGCGTTCGCTGCCGCCGCGGCCGGTCTACGTCCTCGACCGACTCGTGCGGTTCGATCAGCCGCCGCGTCCCGCCGACGGTCAGGACAACGGCACCGCGGCCGCAACCGTCCAGCGGTCCGACGAAGCGGCCGCGATCCGGAGCGCCTTCCTGCCGCCCGTCGCGACGCAGTCCGTTGCCCGCCCTGCCGCTGGTCTTCGGCCCCGGGAGTCCCGCGGCCGCGCCTCCGGCCGCCGAGGCGCCGCGTCGCGCGCCGGTCCTCAGCGCCATGGCGGCGCGGGCGGCGATCCGTGCGGGAGGCCAGCCGAGCCCCGTTGCGCCTGCGTCCCTTCCCGTCGCCGCGCCGATTGCCGACCGGGCCGAGGCCGAGCGGGTGGTGATCCCGATGACTCCGCGCCCGGTGCTGCTCCGGGGCAAGCTCGCGCCCCAGCCGGAGCCGGAGCCGGTTCCGACCGAGGTCGAGGCCGAGCCCGTTGCGGCCGCAGTCGAGCCGGTGGCCGCCCCGCCGGCCCCTGCGCCGGCCGCGCTCCCCATGGTCGCGCCCCGCGCTCACCTGATCCCGGCCGGCCGCCATCTTGAGATCGCGTCGATCGAGAACGCCGATTACGAGCTGCCTTCCCTCGAACTGCTCGCCCTGCCGGCTCCCGGCGGCAGCGAGGAGGTCGATGCCGACGTGCTGGAGCAGAACGCCCTCAACCTGCAGCAGACGGTCCAGGATTTCGGCGTGCGCGGCGACATCCTGGCGGTGCGGCCCGGTCCGGTCGTGACCCTCTACGAGCTGGAGCCGGCGCCCGGCACCAAGTCCAGCCGCGTCATCGGCCTGTCGGACGACATCGCCCGGTCGATGTCGGCGGTCTCGGCCCGCGTCGCGGTGGTGCCCGGCCGGAATGTCATCGGCATCGAGCTGCCCAACGACACCCGCGAGACCGTCTACCTGCGGGAGCTGCTTTCGTCGGCCGATTTCGCGGAGAGCAAGCACAAGCTGGCCCTGTGCCTGGGCAAGAACATCGGCGGCGAGCCGATCATCGCCGACCTCGCGCGCATGCCGCACCTGCTGGTCGCCGGCACCACCGGTTCGGGCAAGTCGGTGGCGATCAACACCATGATCCTGTCGCTGCTCTACCGGCTGAAGCCGGAGGAGTGCCGCCTGATCATGGTCGATCCGAAGATGCTGGAGCTGTCGGTCTACGACGGCATCCCGCACCTGCTCTCCCCCGTGGTCATCGACCCCAAGAAGGCGGTGATCGCCCTCAAGTGGGCCGTGCGCGAGATGGAGGAGCGCTACAAGAAGATGTCCAAGATCGCCGTCCGGAACATCGACGGCTACAACGCCCGCATGAAGGAGGCCCGCGAGAGGGGCGAGACCATCACGCGCACGGTCCAGACCGGCTTCGACCGCCACACGGGCGAGGCGGTGTACGAGGACGAGGCGATGGACCTGGCGCCGCTGCCGTACATCGTGATCGTGGTCGACGAGATGGCCGACCTGATGATGGTGGCCGGCAAGGACATCGAGGGAGCGATCCAGCGCCTGGCGCAGATGGCGCGGGCGGCGGGCATCCACCTGATCATGGCGACGCAGCGCCCGTCGGTGGACGTGATCACCGGCACGATCAAGGCGAACTTCCCGACCCGGATCAGCTTCCAGGTGACCAGCAAGATCGACTCGCGCACGATCCTGGGCGAGATGGGCGCCGAGCAGCTGCTCGGCCAGGGCGACATGCTGTTCATGGCCGGCGGCGGCCGCACGACCCGGGTGCACGGGCCGTTCTGCTCGGACAGCGAGGTCGAGACCGTCGTCGCCCACCTCAAGCGCCAGGGCCGACCCAGCTACCTCGACGCCGTCACCGCCGACGATTCGCCCGAGGAGCCCACCAAGGAGGGCGGCCGGTCCGGCCGCGGAAAGGCCGCCGCGGCCGACAAGGCCGAGCGGTCCGAAGAGTCCGAGGAGGAGGCCCCCGTCTTCGACATCGGCGCCTTCGCGGCGGCGACCGGCGGCGAGTCCGATGACCTCTACAAGCAGGCGATCGAGGTGGTGCTGCGCGACCAGAAGGCCTCGACCAGCTACATCCAGCGCCGCCTGCAGATCGGCTACAACCGTGCCGCCTCGATCATGGAGCGGATGGAGATCGAGGGCATCGTCGGCCCGGCCAACCATGCCGGCAAGCGCGAGATCCTGGTCGCCGGGGCGACGCACAGCTCGGCTGGGATGTACGACGACGAGTGAGACCCTGCCCGGGCCGCCTCTCCGCGGGGGCGGCCCGGGCGTCGCATCTTCGCCACAGGGCGGGGTTCTAAAAGGGGGCTGCGAAACCCGCCCCGTCTTTGCGAGCGGAGCGAAGCAACCCAGGGTAGCGCGACATCCGGTGTCGTGGCGCCAATGGATTGCTTCGCTCCGCTCGCAAAGTCGAGGGGACGGCGAGGCGTCCGCAGCGGCCCGCCCACCTTTGTTTCGCCGCCGGAGCTTGCCCGCGGTTCCTCAGGAGACTCTGCCGATGATCGGCCGCCGCATCCGCACAGCCGGCTCCTTGATCGCCGCCGGGCTGTGGCTCGCGACCGCCAACCCGGCTGAGGCGCAGGTAGGCGCCTTCATCGACAGCCTGTTCGGCCACAAGGAGGAGCCCGCTCCGCAGCCTGAGGCTGCCCCGGCGGCGCCCGCGCCGGCCAAGAAGCCCGCGCCCAAGGCCAAGGAGGCGAGCAAGGAGGCGAAGCCCGGCAGCGGCAAGCCCGGCAAGGGCAGCGACAAGGCGGAGCACAAGGCGCCCGAGCCCAAGGTCGCGGCGGTGGGTGCGCCGACGGCGATCGTCACCGGCGAATCGGCCGATCCCGCCACGCTGCTCGCGCAGGCCAACGCCTACTTCAACGGCATCACCACCCTGACGGGCAACTTCATGCAGATCGGCGCCGACGGGCGCCGGATCGGCGGCAAGCTGACATTGGCCAAGCCCGGCCGCCTGCGCTTCGACTACGACCAGCCCTCGCCCCTCGAGGTGGTGGCCGACGGCACCTCGGTGGCGGTGCGCGACCGCAAGCTCAACACCCAGGACCTCTATTTCATCACCCAGACGCCGCTGAAATTCCTGCTGCGCGAGAAGATCGACCTCGCCCGCGACCTGACGGTCACCGACGTGGCCAACGATCCAGGCGGCGTGCGCATCAACCTGGAGGACCGGGCGACCCTCGGCGGCACCTCGAAGATCCAGCTGTTCTTCGATGCCGAGATGAAGACCCTGTCCCAGTGGCGGATCACCGATCCGCAGGGCTACGTCACCACGGTGACGCTCTCGAACCTCCAGAAGGGCAAGAGCGTCGACGGCGCCCTGTTCTTCATCAATTACGGGCGCGCCGAGGACAAGGCGATGCAGCAGCAGATCCAGCAATCGCAACCGTAACGGGATCTACCCGCCGGTCGCGCCGAGCCCGGCCGCGCCGCCGGTCCGCCAGCGGTTCAACTCCCGATCGATCGCGCCTTCGGTGCCGCGCAGGAACTCCGCGGCCGGCAGCCCCGGGGCGAGGGCGGCCAGATAGCTCACCACCACGGTGCCGGACCGGGTCGCCGCGCCGCCGGGCCAGAACAGGCCGGAATTGAGCGCCACCGGCACCACCGGCAGGCCGAGCCGCCCGTAGAGTAGCTCGACGCCGCGCTTGAACCGGAGGGGATCGCCGATCGCGCCGCGGGTGCCTTCAGGGAAGATCAGGACCGACCGGCCCGCCGCCGCCGCCTCGCGGCCCGCGTCGATCATGGTGCGCAGGGCCTGGGTGCCGTTGGCGCGGTCGATCACGATCATCGGCGAGCGCCGCAGGAACCAGCCCACCACCGGGATCGCCAGCAGCTCCCGCTTGGCGACGATCGCCACGTCCGGCACCAGGACCAGGAAGGCGAGGGTCTCCCAGGCGGATTGGTGGTTGGCGACGATCAGGCATGGCTCGGCCGGGATGTGCTCGCGCCCCTCCTCGACGTAGCGCAGGCGGACGATGCGCCTGAGCCCGGCCAGGATGCCCCGCGCCCACAGGCGGGTCGCTTTCCGGATCGGCCGTTCCGGCGCACCGGCCAGGGCGAAGATCACCAGGGGGACGAGGAACAGCGCGGTCCAGGCCGCCCAGTAGACGGCAAACAGGAGTGAGCGGGCAGGTGCCATGGCGGGCCTCGACGAGGGGCCCGAAGCAGGGCAAGACGCCGGCATAGCGGCTGCCGCACGCAGGCGCACGGCATTTCGCCGCCGGTCGACCGGCCGGACTGTCGCATCGCGGGAAATCGGCTATCGCAGCCTCAGCCTGTGTGGCCACCGCCTCACGAATCCGAGACCCCATCCGTGCAACTCACCGTCACCACCTGGAACATCAACTCGGTGCGGCTGCGCATCGACCTGGTGCTGCGCTTCCTGGCCGAGCACAAGCCGGACGTGCTCTGCCTCCAGGAGACCAAGTGCCCGGACGACGCCTTCCCGCTGAAGGCCCTGCGCGGCTCGGGCTACGAGCACGTGATGTTCGCCGGGCAGAAGGGCTACAACGGCGTCGCGATCCTCTCGCGCTTCCCGCTGCACAGCCGCGGAGTCATGGGCTTCTGCGAGCGCCAGGACGCCCGCCACATCTCGGCGGTGCTCGGGCCTGAGGCGGGGGCGGCCTCGGGGATCGTGCTGCACGATTTCTACGTCCCGGCCGGCGGCGACGTACCGGACCGCGACCTCAATCAGAAATTCGCCCACAAGCTCGACTTCCTGGCCGAGCTGCGTGCCTGGGGCGGGAGGCGCGTCTCCGGTCCGGCCATTCTGGTGGGTGACCTGAACGTCGCGCCCCTGGAGCACGACGTCTGGTCGCACAAGCAACTCCTCGACGTGGTGAGCCACACCCCCGTTGAGACAGAAGCGCTGGAGATCCTGCGCGGTGAGGCGGGCTGGATCGATACGGCGCGCCACCTCACCCCGGAGCCGGAGAAGATCTATACGTGGTGGAGCTACCGCTCCCCCGACTGGTCGGCCGCCAACAAGGGCCGGCGCCTGGACCACGCCTGGGTCTCGCCGGACCTGGCCGGCACGGTCCGCAAGGTCGAGGTGCTGCGCGACGCCCGGGCCTGGGAGCGCCCGTCCGACCACGCGCCCGTGACCCTGACGCTGGCGCTGTGATCCGGCGCGCCGGGCGGAACCGCGGTGCGGCCCGAGCATTGCCCGCTCACGAAACCGTGACGCGAGCCCGCCCCATGCGCAAGATCCTGATCGCCTTCCTCCTTCCGAAAGTCGTCTCCTTCCTGCGGCGCCGCTACGGCGGCCGCATTCCGGGCGCACCCGCGCGTTCTGAGCGGGTCCAGTACCCTGGCCCGGCCTGTGACGGCCGGGCGCAGGCGGCGGCCTCGTCCGCGGCCCTAGATCGGGGCGGATCGCTTTCGACGCGGAGCCCAGCCGATGACCGACGACCCACGCGAGGCCGGACCGCGCCCGCCCCTTCCCGGCGACCAGCAGCAGCCCCGCCCGGGCCTGACCACGCGGATGACGCCGCGTCCCGACCATGGCGAGGACAGCTATGTCGGCAAGGGCCTGCTCACCGGCCAGGCGGCTCTGATCACCGGCGGCGATTCCGGCATCGGCCGGGCCGTCGCCATCGCGTATGCCCGCGAGGGCGCCGACGTGGCGATCTCCTATCTCGACGTCGAGCAGGAGGATGCCGAGGACACGAAGGCCTGGGTCGAGAAGGCCGGCCGCCGCTGCCTGCTGCTCCCCGGTGACATCCGCGATGAGGCCCGGTGCCGGGAGCTGGTCGCCCGCACGGTGGCGGCCTTCGGGCGCCTCGACATCCTGGTGAACAACGCCGCCGCGCAGGTGGTCAATGATGGACTCGACGACCTGACGGCGTCCGACATCGAGGGCTCGTTCCGCGCCAACGTCTTCGCCATGTACCACCTCACCCAGGCGGCGGTGCCGCACATGAAGCCCGGCGGGGCGATCGTGAACAGCACGAGCGTGCAGGCCAAGGTTGCCGATCCGAGCATGCTGATCTACGCCGCCACCAAGGGCGCCATCGCCAGCCTGACCATCGGCCTGTCGAACCTGCTGGCCCCGCAGGGGATCCGGGTGAACTGCGTCGCTCCGGGACCGGTCTGGACGCCGATCCAGCCGATCGTGAAGAGCCCGGACCAGATCGCGCAGCTCGGCGCGCAGACCCCGCTGGGCCGTGCCGGCCAGCCCGCCGAACTCGCCCCGGCCTATGTCCTCCTCGCCTCCCGCGAGGGCAGCTACATGTCGGGCGCCCTGGTACCGGTGACCGGCGGCATGCCGATGCTCTGAGCGCCGCGTCGGCCCCGCATTCCCGCGCATCTCCATCGGCCTTTGCCTGCCCGGCGTGCGACCCCGGCACGCGACGCGGTGTGCGGCCGCGCGCGCTCCGGAATGCGGCTGTGCATCCCGTAGCGCCGGAGGCCTGTCGTGTGCGCCTCGCCGATCGCGTCTGGGTCTCCGGCGCCGGCTGTCGTATCAAGCGGACCTTAACCGCTGGCCGGGATGGAACGGCGTGGCGACGATGCGGGCGTCCGGCCCCGCCGACGCCCGCGACGACGGAGACGACCATGAGCGACGCCCAGACTCGGACCGCCCAGACTCGGACCGCCCAGACTCGGACCGCCCAGACTCGGACCGCCCTGGTGACGGGCGCTGCCCGCGGCATCGGGCTCGCCACGGCGACCCGCTTCCTCGCCGAGGGATGGACGGTCGCCCTCCTCGACATCGACGGTCCGGGCGTGGAGGCGGCGGCCGCCCGGCTCGACCGGCCGGAGGCGGTGCTGGCGGTGACCGCCGACGTCTCCGATCCCGAAGCGGTGGCGGCGGCCATGCGGCAGGTTTCCGAACGGTTCGGACGCCTCGACGCCCTGGTCAACAATGCCGGTATCGCGATCTTCAAGCCGCTGATGCTGACCACCTTCGCGGACTGGTCGCGGGTGCTCGCGGTCAACCTGTCCGGGCCGTTCCTGTGCACGCAGGCGGCCGTCCCGCTCCTGTCCGAGCGCGGCGGTTCCGTCGTGAACATCACCTCGATCTCGGGGCTGCGCGCCTCGACGCTGCGGACGGCCTACGGCACCAGCAAGGCGGCGCTGGCGCAGCTCACCAAGCAGCAGGCCGTGGAACTCGCGCAGCACGGGATCCGCGTCAACGCCGTCGCCCCAGGTCCGGTGGACACGGCCATGGCGAAGGCGGTCCATAGTCCCGAGATCCGGGCCGATTACCACGACGCCGTCCCCCTGGGACGCTACGGCCTCGAGTCGGAGCTCGCGGAGGCGATCGTCTTCCTCTGTTCCGATCGCGCCTCGTTCGTGACCGGCCAGCAGCTGGCCGTCGACGGTGGCTTCGAGGCGACCGGCATCGGCCTGAAGACGCTGCGCGGCGTGCGGAACGTCTGAGCGGGGAGCCGCAGGCGCGCGTCCGGCGGCGCGTCGTGGGATGATTCGTTAACCCTGCCGCCGTAGCCCCGAGACTTGGGGAACAGGCGCGGGTGCCATGCCGAGACTCGGCTCCATGATCGTCGACGGTCTCGCGTTCGTCCTGGTCGGGATCGCCCTCACGGCGGTCGTGGTCGGGTACGCGCGCAACCTGCCGGATCCGATCGCGTCGCGTGCCCAGAGCGCCGAAGGCGCGCCCACGTGGGGCGACCCGGTCACCACCGGCTCGATCGCGCCGGCAAGACCGGGCACGGTGACCCATTGGGCCGAGGTGCGGCCCTGGCTCATGACGAGCGACGCGGGCCGGCCCCGGCACGCCGCCGCGTGGGTGGACCCGCCGCGCCGCTGAGGCCTCTGCGCGACCGCTTGTGCAGGACGGCGCAGCCGAAGCCCCGCCGCGCTCCGGACATTCGAGGCTGCAACCGATCGTTAACCATGGTTGCCGAAGCTTCCACCGCACGATGAAGCGGCGAGGCATCCATGGCGCGAGACGGAAACCGACCCCACCCCAGCGCCCTGGCGCGGTACCCGGTCCCGATCGAGCTGATCTCCGCGCTGTTCCGCGCCGACGATGCGGAGCGGGAACGCCTGCTCGCGCCGATGCCAGTTTATGGCCGGGCGCGGATCGCCGCCTATTGCCTGGAGCATGCGCGGCTCGCGGCGCTCGGCCTTCAGGTGGCGCGGACCTGCGACGAGGCCACGCTCGTGAAGGCCGCGGGTGCGGAGGTGGGCTCCGAGCTGTTCGCGCGCGCCCGGGCCGGCACCTCGGCGCCGGTCGAGCGTCAGGCGGCCTGATCGTTTCCCGGCCCGGTCACCTGTCCGGCCGATGCCGTCGGGCTGATGAATGCGCGGGCCGGATCCGGTTCACCGCGCCGGGCGCATCCTCCTGACATCGGTCCGGCGAGCCCGGATCGCAGGTTGAGGAGATCGTGTGATGATGCGCTCCAAGATTCTCGGCATGGTCGCAGTGGTCACCGCAGGCCTCGCGTTCGCCCCGGCGGCGAACGCAGCGCCGTTCGGCTATGGACCGCCCGAGGGCGGGGCTTGGATCGAGCGTGTGGCCGGCGGCTGCGGCCCGGGCTTCCATCCCAATCTCTGGGGCCATTGCCGGCCCAACGATCGCGGCTGGGGCTGGGGCGGTCCCCGCGGCCCCTATGGCGGGCGGGCGGGTTACGGCTACGGAGGCTATGAGCGGGGCTACGGCGGCTACGACGGCCCGCGCCGTTTCCACGGCGGCTGGTGACCCGCGCGGCAGCCCTGGATGCATGTCCCTAACGGCCGCTCCGCCGCTTTGCGCGAGTCCGACGCCCCGGATCAATCCGGCCAGCCGTCGGGGCGGCGAAGGTCGGATCCGCAGCCGCCGGGGGCCAGGTCAATGCCCGGGCGTCGACTTGTCCCGCCTGAACGCAAAGCTGCATATTCACGACAGCATACAGCCGTATTAATCTCTTCCGGGACGCCGCATAGTGTCCCGGAGAATCTTCGTCATGACTCGCTATGTTTTCGCATCCCTGATGATCGTCGGCATGGCAGCACTCGCTTCGCCGGCCGCAGCGTTGACCACGAAGGAGTGCTCGACGAAGTACCAGGCCGCCAAGCAGGCCGGGACGCTCAACGGGCAGAAGTGGAACGACTTCCGCAAGGCTGAGTGCGGCGCGGCCGCCGACACCGCCACCACCACGGCGCCCAATCCGGTCGCCCCCTCCGCGCCGACGACCGCGCAGCCCGCGCCGGCACGGACGGCTTCACGGACCGCGCCCATGGCGGCTGCGGGTTCGGCGGCCTATCCCCGGGCCATCGATCCGAAATACGCCAAGGAATCGGCCGGCAAGGCCCGGATGCACACCTGCCTCGACAGCTACAACGCGGCCAAGGCCGCCGGCACGCTCGGCGGCAAGAAGTGGATCGAGAAGGGTGGCGGCTACTATTCGGCCTGCAACAAGCAGCTCAAGAGCTAGGTTCCTTCCACGACGGCCGCCTGCGCGACGGTGTGGTCGGCGATCGCGCCGGCCGTCGTGAGCCAGATGTCGGCACGGTGATCGGCGATGTGCTGGAGCGCCCGACGCAGCGGCCTCAGGCGGTGCGGGCGCCCCACGATGTAGGGATGGAGCGCGATGCCCATGACGAGGGGGCAGCCCGCGCCTGCTCCCGCATCTCGTCGAAGGCGTCCACGAGGGCGTCGGCGAACTGGCGGCCGGTCTCCTTGCGGGCGACGATGGCGGGGATGTCGTTGAGTTCCTGCGGATAGGGCACCGCCAGGATCCGGCCGCCGCCCCGGGTCTTGAACCAGGTCGGCTGGTCGTCATGGTCCCAGTCCAGCAGGTAGCGGTAGCCGGCCTCGGCCAGGAGATCGGGCGTCACCCGCGACTGCGAGATCCAGGGACCGAGCCAGCCGGCCGGCGCGCGACCTTCCTGCGCGGCGATCACGGCCGTCGTCTCGGCGATCAGTGCCCGCTCCGCGGCCTCGTCGAGGACGCCCTGCCGCTCGGCGTTGGTCCGGCCGTGGGCGACGATCTCGTCGCCGCGGGCGCGGAATGCCTCGATCAGCCCGGGGCAGTCCCGGTAGAGGTTGCTGTTGACCAGCACGCTCGCGGGCATGGCCAGCCCGTCCAGCATCCCGGCGATCCGCCAGGCGCCGACCCGGTTGCCCCAGTCGCGCCACGCGTAGTTGAGCACGTCGGGCTGCGGGCCGCCCGGCGCGAGCTCGGCGCCGAGTCCCTCACCGAACGCGAAGGTCTCGAGGTTCAGCCCGATATAGACGGCGAGCCGCTTGCCCTCCGGCCAGTCGAAGACCGGCCGGGTCGGGAGGGCGCTGTAGGCGTAGCGGCCGTGGCCGGAATCCGTGTCCATGAGGTGTTCCTGTAAGCCTGCGCCGAGCCGGGCGGCGTCCCGACCCGGACCCGCCGGCGCGTTCACGCGCGCTCAGGTAGCGGCGGGTGGGCGCACGGCGAGCGCCCTGTCCGATCGGCGAAGTTGGCGCGCCGTGGCATCCGGGTGGTCGATGCGCGCGCCGGTTGCGTCCGGGTGCGGCGCCAGCCCACGACACGGCAGCCACGGAAAAGGGCCGGAGCTGTGGCTCCGGCCCGTCGCGGTCCGAGTGGACTGGGATGCCGGGCGTGGGGCCGGCGCCTAGAACGGGATGTCGTCGTCGAGGTCGTAGCCGCCGCGGCTGCCACCGCCACCGCCACCGGCGGCCGGGGCCGGCCGCCGCTCGCCGCCCTGGGCGCGGCCACCGCCGAAATCGCCGCCGCGGTCACCGCCCCGGCCACCGCCGGAGTCGCCGCCACGGCTGATCTGGCCACCGCCATCGTCCTCGCCGGCGAAGTCGCCGCCGCCGCCACCGCGCCCGTCGAGGATCGTCATCTCGCCGCGGAAGCGCTGAAGCACCACCTCGGTGGTGTACTTCTCGACTCCGGAATTGTCGGTCCACTTCCGGGTCTGGAGCTGGCCCTCGATGTAGACCTTCGAGCCCTTGCGCAGATACTGCTCGGCCACTCGGGCGAGGTTGTCGTTGTAGATCACGACCGAGTGCCACTCGGTCTTCTCCTTGCGCTCGCCGGACGCCTTGTCCTTCCACGACTCGGAGGTGGCGAGCCGCAGGTTGCAAACCGGGTCGCCCGAGCCGAGGCGGCGCATCTCCGGGTCGCGCCCGAGATTGCCCACCAGAATCACCTTGTTGACGCTGCCCGCCATCACTCTCTCCTGACCGTACGGATCTCACAGGGCACCTGCCCGGCGGCGCGCGAACCATGCGCCCGGGCCTCCGGAGCGGCAACCTGCGGCGCGGGCTTGTGCCCGCTTTCCGCAGCGCCACCGGATCCGTTTGTTCTATATCCGTTCCGGAGCGGCAGCAAGCGGCGCTCAGGAGACGTGCACGACCAGCTTGCCGAAATTCCGGCCCTTCAGCAGGCCGATGAAGGCCTCCGGGGCGTTCTCCAAGCCCTCGACCACGTCCTCTCGGTACCGGACCCGGCCCTCCTGGATCCAGCCGGCGACCTCCTTGCGGAACGTCTCCGCCTGCTCGGCGAAGTCCCAGACGATGAAGCCCTGAATGTGCAGCCGGTTGGTCAGCACGGCGCGCATCAGGCCGGGCAGCCGGTCGGGGCCGGGCGGGACCTCGGTGGTATTGTAGGCCGAGACGAGGCCGCAGACCGGGATCCGCGCGAACGGGTTCAGCAACGGCATCACGGCGGCGAAGACCGCGCCGCCGACGTTCTCGAAGTAGACGTCGATGCCCTTGGGGCAGGCGGACGCGAGCGCGCCGGGCAGGTCGGCGCCGCGATGGTCGACGGCGGCATCGAAGCCCAGCTCCTCGGTGAGATAGCGGCACTTGTCGGGGCCGCCCGCGATGCCGACGGCCCGGGCGCCGTGCAGCTTGGCGATCTGCCCGACGAGCGACCCGACCGGGCCGGCGGCGGCGGCGACCACGACAGTCTCGCCGAATTTCGGCCGGCCGATGTTGAGGAGGCCGGTATAGGCGGTCATCCCCGGCATCCCGAGCACGCCCAGGGCCGTCGACGGCGGAGCGACGGAGGGGTCGACCTTGCGCGAGCCCTTGCCGTCCGTGATGAAATACTCCTGCCAGCCCGCGAAGGCGGTCAGCAGGTCGCCGACGGCGTGGTCGGGATGGTTCGAGGCGACGACCTCGCCCACGGCCTCCGCGGTGATCGGCGCGCCGATCTCCACGGGGGCGGCGTAGGATTTCGCGTCGCTCATGCGGCCGCGCATGTAGGGATCGAGGGACATCCAGCGGGTGCGCAGCAGGACCTGGCCCGGTCCGGGCTGCGGCACCGGCACCTCCTCCAGGCGGAAATTCTCGGCTCGTGGCTCGCCGTGCGGGCGCGAGGCCAGGACGATGCGGCGGTTCATGGTGGTCATGACGGTCTCCCGAATTCTGGCTGCCGCCCCGATCTGGGGCGCGGGGCGGCTGCGGCAAAGGCGCAGCCGCGATCTCCGGGGCCAATCCGTGCGTTGTCCCGGCTCGTGAACACGGAGCGGTGACATGCGGACGGCGGCACTGGGTCTCGGTCTGGCGGTCCTCGGGGCGGGCGCGGCCTCTGCCGGGCCGCTCGATGCCTATCGCGACCGCGCGCGGGTGCTGGTCCTGTCGGCGCCCGATGCGGCGGACACCCAACTCAGGGGCCAGCGGGCGGCGCTGGGTTCGGCGCGCACCGGCATCGCCGCGCGCGATCTCGTGGTGCTCGAGGCGATCGGCTCCGGCGCGGAGGCGATGGCCCTCCGCGCCCGGCTCGGCCTGCCCTCGGACAGCTTCCGGGCGGTCCTGATCGGGAAGGATGGTGGCGCCAAACTCACCGCCGCGGCGCCCATCGCACCGCAGGCGCTGTTCGCCACGATCGACGCGATGCCGATGCGGCGCGCCGAGATGCGGGGTCAACGCTAAGGCGGGATCCTGTGTGTACGGACGGGTGCGCGGACACCATCGGTTAAGCCTACCGGCCTATCACCGAATCGTGTCGACGGCCCGTTGCCGGCCGTCCGTCGAGGCCCGCCAGGACGCACCCACGAGACGCTCGAATCGATGACCCGACAGCAAGTTGCAACCGCCATACGCCGCCTCGTCGCCCTGCAGGTCGAGGACATCGATCGCGCGGTCCGCGACGGCCACAAGACCATCGCGCTGAACGAGCTGGCGGATCTGAACCGCCAGCTCAAGGCCTTCGCGGCCGCCCTGAAGAAGGCGCCGGCCCGGATCTGAGCCGGGTCCCGATCGAACACCCGGGTCGCTGAAGCCCTGCATCGGCCCGCGCGCCGCACGCGTGGACCACGGCGGCGCGACCGCGTGTGACCTCGCGTCGGCGGAGTGCTTCAGCCCATGCGCGGTCAGGTGGCGGGCTATGGAGCCAGCCGCCACACATCCTACCAGCGCGGGCCGTCCCAGCGGCGGGGCGGGATGTCCTCCGGGGGCGGAGGCGGTGGGGGCGGCCCGCGGTCGAAGGCCGGCTCGTCGCAGACCCGCACCCGGCGCAGCACGGGCGCCCCGTCCGGATCGAATCGCCGCCGGACGAACTCCCGATAGGCCTCGGGGGGCGCGGCGGTGAAGCGCGGGCCGCGGAATTCCGCCTCGGGTCGCGGCGGCGGGGGAGGGGGCGGCGCTCCGGCTCGTCCTCTTGGACCGGATCGCCGTAGTCTTGGGGAGGGAGATAGGGACGGTCGAAATCGGCGGCCCAGGCCGGGCCGACGGCGAGGAGCAGAGCGCAAAATCCGGTGCGTGCGAGGAGATGACGGGCGGGCACGGGGGCCTCGGCGGAATCGGGCACACGGGAATCGCGGCCACCATCGCCGGAGGATGCCCGGGTGCGCCTGAACCGCCGTCGTGACGCCAGGTCGGCCGCCGTTCAGGCGGCTATTGCTGCATCGCGTTGACTTCGCACTGCGCGAATTCGGCGCTCGCCTTCACGTAGGCGTTGAGCTTCTGCACGTAGCCCTCGGCGATCGGCCGGAAGGCCTGTGCCTGCAGGTTATAGGCCTTGATCGCATCGTTGTAGCTGTAGGCCTCCCAGCCCGGGCAGCCCTCCTTGGCGTCGAGGCAGGCGGGCTTCGCCGGCAGCGCCGGCTTCATCGGCCGGGCGGAGGCCGGGGGCGGCTCGGGCGGCGTGCAGGCAGCGACGGTCGGTGCGGCCGCCGCCGGGGTTGGCGGGGTGGGCGCCGCTTTGGTCGGGCTCGGTGGCGTCGCGGACGGGGCCGGGTAGGCGGCGGTCGGCGCGAGCAAGCCCGCGATCAGGAGAAACGTGCCGCGCATGGCGTCTCGGAAGCTCCGCTGGGTCCTGCGCCGCCGACGGCGGCGGCCAAGCCGCGGTTTCTGCGGCATCAGGCCGGCGGCGACAAGGGTTCCCGAACAGGGGCGGGACGGGCTGCTGAGGCGGTGTGTCTGCCGGCAACCTGCCGGACCGGGCGGGCCTTCGCGCCCCGCAGGAGCGCCACGAGCGGCAGGGACAGGCCGACGGCCAGCACCCACCAGGCCGGCCGGATCGGGCCGGAGAAATCCAGGTTGGCGGCGAGAACGAGGTTGGCCGGGACACCGCTGGCGAGCCCGTACCAGGCGGCCTCGAGCCCCGCGGTGGCGAGGCCGGCGAGGATCGCGAGCAGCAGGAGCGACCAGGGCCGCTCCGGCCATCTGAATCGCCGTATCACCCGCCAGCCCATGAGCAGCAGGAACAGCCCTGCCGAGAAGACCGGATCGGTGACATCGATCTTCGACTGCAGGAAGTAATGGACCAGGGCCAGAACGGCGATCGTGTAGACGAGCCGGTGCAGCCGGTTCCAGTTCGGGCCGAGGGTGCGGATCGCCGCATCCGTGGAGGTCAGGCCGAGGGCGATCAGGCCGATCAGCGCCACGAAGCCGATCGTCAGGTAGAGCCGGAGCGCGATCTCCGAGGCCACCTTTGTGAGGATCAGGTTCTGGTCGACCGCGTAGAGGGTGAGATGGGCCACCGCGTAGGCCATCACGGTGACGCCGAGCATCCGCCGCACCACGAGGACCTTGGACCAGTCGGCGACGCGGCGGAGCGGAGAGACCGCCAGGGAGAACAGCAGGAAGCGCACCGCCCACTCGCCGGTGGCGTGGATCAGCGCGGTGATCGGCTTCGCGCCCAGGGCATCGAGCCGGTAGGCGGCCGCGAGGTACAGGGCCGGCGCGATGCACCCCGCGAACACGGCGAGCTTCAGCCAGGAGAGGCGGCCGGCCCGATCGAGCCAGGGGCGGGGGATGTCGGAAAGGATGGCCGAGCGGTCGATCATGGGTCTCGGACAGGCTCATCTTCGGTGAAGGACGGCGGCGACCCGCCTTGCGGCAGGCGCCACGGCGAGAACGGCCGCCCTCGGGCTCCGGTGCCGGCACGGGTCGGTTCGCCGCGGCCGGGCGCAGGTTACACGGCCCTGTCGCCCGGCACGGTTGACCTCGGCCGCGCTGTGGCGAGATAGCGGGACGACGGACACCGGATGGATCCCATGCAGTACCGCAATCTCGGCCGCTCCGGCCTCAAGGTCTCGCCGATCTGCCTCGGCACGATGATGTTCGGCGGGCCCACCGACGAGGCGACCGCCGGCCGGATCGTCGCCAACGCCCGGGAGGCGGGAGTCAACTTCATCGACACGGCCAACGTCTACACGGACGGTCGCTCCGAGGAGATCACCGGCCGGGCCATCAAGGGCGACCGCGCCGCCTGGATCCTGGCCACCAAGGTCGCCAACCCGACCGGCGCCGGCGTCAACGACCGCGGCCTGTCGCGGGTCCACGTGATGCGGGCCGCCGAGGACAGCCTGCGCCGCCTCGGCACCGACGTCATCGACATCTACTACCTGCACAAGGAGGACCACGACACGCCGCTCGCCGAGACGGTCCGGGCGATGGCCGACCTCGTGCGGGCGGGCAAGATCCGGCATTTCGGCGTCTCGAACCACCGCTCCTGGCGGGTCGTCGAGATCTGCCGGCTCTGCGACGAGCTGGGGATCGACCGGCCGGTGGTGAGCCAGCCCTATTACAACGCCTTCAACCGCATGCCCGAGACCGAGCACCTGCCGGCCTGCGCCCATTACGGACTCGGCGTCGTGCCCTACTCGCCGCTCGCCCGCGGCGTGCTCACCGGCAAGTACGACCCGGACGCCCCGCCGCCGGCCGAATCCCGCGCCGGCCGCCAGGACACGCGGATGATGCAGACCGAGTGGCGCCCCGAATCACTGCGCATCGCCCGGACCCTGAAAGAGCACGCCGAGGCGCGGAGCATCACGGCCGGCCAGTTCGCCACCGCCTGGGTGCTGAACAACCGGCTCGTCACCGGCGTCATCGCAGGCCCGCGGACAGAGGCGCAGTGGCAGGAATATCTCGGCGCCCTCGACTATGCCTTCACGCCGGAGGACGAGGCGCTGGTCGACGGGTTCGTGGCCGCCGGACATCCGACGACGCCCGGCTACAACGACCCGGCCTACCCTCTGGAGGGGCGGGTACCGCGGGGCGGCTGACGGAACGGCCTTGAACTTTCGACGATCCGCGGCTATCTGACCTTCAACAGTTCTGATGGCAGTCGAGAGGCTGCGGTTCGGGAGTGGGCCCCACCGGGTCCGCTCTTTTTTCGCCGCACGGGTCTCTCGCCTCGAAGGCCGCACGCCGCGGGCCGACCACCGGAACGCCGCGAAGGTTGCGCGCTGAACTCCATGTCGTCCGAGATCGAAGGGGATCTGTCCGAGAAGCGCCTCGTCCGCGAGGGCGGGGTCGCTGCGCGCGTGGCGCAGGCGATCGAGGGGCCGCTCGAGGGTCTGGGCTTCCGGCTGGTCCGGGTGAAGATGTCCAACATCAACGGCTGCACCGTGCAGATCATGGCGGAGCGTCCGGACGGCACCTTCACGATCGCGGATTGCGAGGCGGTGAGCCGCACGATCTCGCCGATCCTCGACGTCGATGATCCGGTGGGGGTGCCTACAACCTGGAGGTCTCATCGCCGGGGATCGACCGACCCCTGGTGCGGATCTCGGATTTCGCCCGCTGGGTTGGCTACGAGGCGAAGGTCGAGTTGAGCCCGCCGCTGGACGGGCGCAAGCGCTTCCGCGGCATCCTCGGCGCGCCGGATCCGGCGCGGCTTACCGTGCCGATCGATCTGCCCGACGTGAAGGAAGGGCTCCCGAGCCGCATCGACCTTCCGCTCAAGGACCTCGCCGAGGCCCATCTCGTCCTCACCGACGAGTTGATTCGCGAGTCGCTCCGCCGTGGCGGGCCGCCCGCCGAGGACGAGGCCGACGAGACCGAGGACGATGCCCCGGACGCGGAGAGCCCGCCGCCGCCGACGCGCAGCCCCTTCCGGCCGAAGGGGCCGAAGAAGGCCAGCCCCGCGGGCAAGCCCGAAAAGCAGCCCCGGACCGGCCCCAAGAAGCCGATCGTGACCAAGGCGTCCCGGCTCAAGGACCGCGACTCCCTGCACTGAGAGCCCCGTGTCGGCCGCCCGGCGGCCGGCCCGAAGATTTGACGGAAGAGAAGGACCGACACCGATGGCCGTCGTCAGCGCCAACAGGCTCGAACTCCTCCAGATCGCCGACGCGGTCGCCCGCGAGAAGGTGATCGACCGCTCCATCGTGATCGACGCGATGGAGGAGGCGATCGCCAAGGCGGCCCGCTCCCGCTACGGCGCCGAGACGGACGTGCACGCCGAGATCGACAACAAGACCGGGGCGCTGCGCCTGTCGCGG
Source organism: Methylobacterium phyllosphaerae (assembly GCA_050632685.1). Classification (GTDB taxonomy): domain Bacteria; phylum Pseudomonadota; class Alphaproteobacteria; order Rhizobiales; family Beijerinckiaceae; genus Methylobacterium; species Methylobacterium phyllosphaerae_A. The sequence goes on along the minus strand of JBOEFT010000001.1, from coordinate 20,455 downwards.
CACCTCCTGGTCGTCGATCAGGTGGAGAACGACGCCCGCGAGATCACCCTGGATCAGGCCCGCCGCTACAACCCGGGCGCCCTGGTCGGCGACGTGATCTCCGACACCCTGCCGCCCTTCGATTTCGGCCGCGTGGCCGCGCAGTCGGCCAAGCAGGTCATCGTCCAGAAGGTGCGCGACGCCGAGCGCGCCCGCCAGTTCGACGAGTACAAGGACCGCATCGGCGAGATCCTCAACGGCATCGTGAAGCGCGTCGAGTACGGCAACGTGATCGTCGATCTCGGCCGCGGCGAGGGCATCGTGCGCCGGGACGAGATGATCCCGCGCGAGACCTTCCGGCCGGGCGACCGCATCCGCTCCTACCTGTTCGACGTGCGCTCGGAAGTGCGCGGGCCGCAGATCTTCCTGTCGCGCTCGCACCCGCAGTTCATGGCCAAGCTGTTCGGCCAGGAGGTGCCCGAGATCTACGACGGCATTGTCGAGGTGAAGAGCTGTGGCGCGCGATCCGGGCTCCCGCGCCAAGATCGCGGTGATCTCCCGCGACGGCAGCATCGACCCGGTCGGCGCCTGCGTGGGTATGCGCGGATCCCGCGTGCAGGCCGTGGTCGGCGAGCTGCAGGGTGAGAAGATCGACATCATCCCGTGGTCCGAGGACGAGGCGACCTTCATCGTCAACGCACTCCAGCCCGCCGAGGTGGTGAAGGTGGTGCTCGACGAGGAGGCCGACCGCATCGAGGTGGTGGTGCCGGACGACCAGCTGTCGCTCGCCATCGGCCGCCGCGGCCAGAACGTGCGGCTGGCCTCCCAGCTCACCGGCTGGGACATCGACATCCTCACCGAGGCCGAGGAATCGGAGCGCCGGCAAAAGGAGTTCGCCGAGCGGACCCAGGTGTTCATGGAGGCGCTGGACGTCGACGAGACCGTCGGCCAGCTGCTCGCCGCGGAAGGCTTCCGCAACGTCGAGGAGATCGCCTACGTCGACATCCAGGAGCTGTCCGGCATCCAGGGCCTCGACGAGGAGACCGGCACCGAGATCCAGGCCCGCGCCCAGGACCACCTCGCCCGGATCGAGCAGGCGCACGACGCCCGGCGTACCGAACTCGGCGTCGCCGACGAGCTGCGCGAGATCGAGGGCATCACCACGCCCATGATGGTGGCCCTCGGCGAGAACGACGTGAAGAACGTCGAGGATCTCGCGGGCTGCGCCACCGACGACCTCGTCGGCTACACCGAGGGCCGCGGCCCCGAGGCGGTGCGCCATGCCGGCTACCTCGACGGGTTCGACCTGTCCCGTGCCGAGGCCGAGGCCCTGATCATGGCCGCCCGCCTGAAGGCCGGCTGGATCGAGGCGCTGCCCGAGCCGGAGGAGACTGAAGAGGGCGCCGAGCCCGCCGAGGGCGAGGAGACCGCCCCCGCTCAGAGCGAGGCCTGAGTCGGGAAACTGCGGCGGAGGCGCGATGGTCGCGGTCGACACGACCTTGCCCGAGGACGGGCTGGATGCCGGGGGCTCGATGCCGGCCCCGGCCGCCGCTTGCCCGAGCGGACCTGCATCGTCACGCGCGTCGCCCAGGCGCCGGAGGCGATGATCCGGTTCGTGCGCGGGCCGGACGGCAGCGTCGTCCCCGACTTACGCGCCAAGCTGCCGGGCCGCGGTGCCTGGGTCAGCGCCCGGCGCGAGGCGGTCGCCACGGCGGTGCGGAAGAACCTGTTCTCGCGGGCGTTCAAGGGGCCGACCCCGGCCGCCCCCGACCTGCCGGACCGGATCGTGGCGGGGCTCCGGGACGATCTGCGGCAAGCCATCGCGATGGCCAACAAGGCGGGCTGCCTCGTCGCAGGTTTCTCGAAGGTCGAGGCCGCGATCGGCGGACAGCCGGCCGCCATCGCGGTGATCCACGCCGCCGAGGCGAGTCCGGATGGCCGGCGCAAGCTCGCCGCAGCCTTGTGCAGGCGCCACGGCGAGGCCATGTCAAGGATACCGATCATCGATGACCTGTCCGAAGACGAATTGGACATGGCCTTGGGTCGGGGTCATGTGATACACGCTGCGCTCGTCGCAGGAGCCGGAGCTGCCGGCTGCCTGTCGCGTTGGCGTCGGCTACGCTCCTTCGAGGGCGCCGCCGCGGCGACCGGGGAGCCCGATCCAGCCCGAATCGGCGGGATCGACGAAGCCTCACGTTGACGACGCAGGACGGATTTGGCCGGCGCCACCGGGCGACGGTTCACGGGACGATGGAAACCCTCAGGGTTCAGGCTGAATGAGCGATACGAACAACCCGGGCGACAAGACTCTGAACAGGACTTCCCCGAAGCCGCTGTCCCTCAAGCGGCCGATCGAGGCGGGGACCGTGCGTCAGAGCTTCTCCCATGGCCGCTCCAAGCAGGTCGTGGTCGAGACGGTGAAGCGCCGCGTCATCGGCGCGGCGCCGGCCGCTCCTGCCCGTGAGCCCGCCCCCGCGCCACGCCCGGCGCCGGCCGCGCCGACGGCGGCTCCCCCCGTCCGGCCCAGCGCGCCGCCTCGGGCGTCGTGCTGCGCACGCTGAGCGAGCAGGAGAGCGCGGCCCGCGCCGCGGCCCTCGCCGATGCGCAGCGCCGCGAGGCCGAGGCCCGCCAGAAGGCCGAGGCTGAGGCCGAGTCGCGCCGTCGGGAGGCCGAGGCCCAGGCCCGCCGCGAGCGCGAGGCCGCCGAGGCCCGCCGTCGCGAGGAGGAAGAGCGCAAGGCTGCCGCCGCTGCCGCCGCCGCCGAAGCGGCGGAGGCCGCCAAGGCGGCCGCAGCTGCGGCTCCCCGCCCGCCGCTTCACCCGCTCCCGTCGCCGAGGCGCCTGCCGCCGCTGCGCCGTCGAGCCCGGCGCCGGCTCCGGTCCAGGCCGCGACCCCGGCTGCCCGCCCGGCTGCCACCGCGGCCCCGGCCCGTCCGGCATCCGCCCCGGCGCGTCAGCCCGAGGGCGCACGCCCGGCCGCGGCACGCCCGGCATCCGCCCCGGCCGCCGCTCCGCGTCCGCCGCTGACGCCCCGGCCGTCCACGGGTGAGCCGCGCAAGACCATCACGGCCGATACGCGTAAGCCCCGCGACCTCAACTTCATGGCCCGACCGGCCCCGGCGCCCGAGCCGGAGAAGAGCGCGACGCCCGCAACCGCGGCGCGTCCCGCCGGTGCGGCCGCCGCGGCGCGTCCCGCCAGTCGCGGCGCCCAGACCAACGACGACGAGTCCGAGACCAAGCGGGTGATCCGCCGTCCCGGCATGCCGCTCAAGATCATCACCCCGCCCAAGACCCCGAAGTCGCCGGGCGGCGATCGCAATCGCGGCCGCCTGACCATCGCCAACGCCACCTCGGGCGAGGATGAGCGCACCCGCTCGGTCGCGTCGTTCCGCCGCCGCCAGCAGCGGATGAGCGGCCGTGGCCAAGTGGAGCAGAAGGAGAAGCTGTCCCGCGAGGTGACGATTCCCGAGACGATCACCATCCAGGAACTCGCCAACCGCATGTCGGAGCGGGCCGTGGACGTGATCCGACTGCTCATGAAGCAGGGCCAGATCCACAAGATCACCGATGTGATCGATTCGGACACCGCCCAGCTCATCGCCGAGGAACTCGGTCACACCGTTCGCCGCGTCGCCGAGTCCGACGTCGAGGAGGGCCTGTCGTCCGACGAGCCGGATCTGGAGGAGGATCTCGATCCCCGTCCGCCGGTGGTCACCATCATGGGCCACGTCGATCACGGCAAGACGTCGCTGCTCGATGCGATCCGCAAGGCGAACGTGGTCGAGGGCGAGGCCGGCGGCATCACCCAGCACATCGGCGCCTATCAGGTCGCGTCGCCGTCCGGCGACATGATCACCTTCATCGACACCCCGGGCCACGCGGCGTTCACGTCGATGCGCGCCCGCGGCGCCAAGGTCACCGACATCGTGGTGATCGTGGTGGCGGCCGATGACGGCGTCATGCCGCAGACCATCGAGGCCATCCAGCACGCTAAGGCGGCGGGTGTCCCGATGATCATCGCGGTCAACAAGATCGACAAGCCGGACGCGAACCCGCAGCGGGTCCGCACAGAGCTGCTGCAGCACGACATCCAAGTCGAGTCGATGGGCGGCGAGACCCTGGAATTTGAGGTTTCGGCCAAGACCGGCGACGGTCTGCCGGAGCTGCTGGAGGGCATCCAGATCCAGGCCGAGATCATGAACCTGCGCGCCAACGAGAAGCGCGACGGTGAGGGCACGGTCATCGAGGCTCAGCTCGACCGCGGCCGTGGCCCGGTGGCGACCGTGCTGGTCCAGCGTGGCACGCTGTTCACCGGCGACATCGTCGTGGCCGGCGCGGAGTGGGGCCGCGTGCGCGCCCTGATCGACGATCTCGGCGAGAACGTGCAGTACGCCGGCCCGTCGGTGCCCGTGGAGGTGCTGGGCTTCAACGGCACGCCCGATGCTGGCGATCGCGTGACTGTGGTGCCGAACGAGGCCCGTGCCCGCGAGGTCACCGAGTACCGCGCCCGCCAGAAGCGCGAGCGCCAGAATGCCCGCACCGGCGGAGCCAACCGCTCGCTGGTCGACATGATGCGCGACCTCAAGGAAGGCGCCGGCCGCAAGGAGCTGCCGGTCGTCATCAAGGGCGACGTGCAGGGTTCGGTCGAGGCGATCTCGGGCGCCCTGGAGAAGCTCGGCAACGACGAGGTCGCGGCCCGAATCCTCCTGTCGGGCGTCGGGGGCATCACCGAGTCGGACATCACCCTGGCGCAGGCCTCGAAGGCGGTGGTGATCGGCTTCAACGTCCGCGCCCTCAAGGAGGCCCGCGAGGCCGCCGAGCGGTCCGGCATCGAGATCCGGTACTACAACATCATCTACGACCTCGTGGACGACATCAAAGCCACGCTGTCGGGGATGCTGCCGCCGACGCTCCGCGAGGAGCGCCTGGGCGAGGCGTCGATCCAGGAGGTGTTCGAGGTCTCCAAGGTCGGCAAGGTCGCGGGTTGCCGCGTCACCGACGGTATCGTGGAGCGCGGCGCCCATGTCCGCCTCATCCGCGACAGCGTCGTGATCCACGAGGGCAAGCTCAAGACCCTCAAGCGGTTCAAGGACGACGCGAAGGAAGTCACCTCCGGCCAGGAGTGCGGCATGGCCTTCGAGAACTTCGAGAACATGCGCGCGGGCGACACCATCGAGTGCTACCGGGTCGAGGAGATCCGCCGGACCCTCTGAGATTCCGGACAGTTCCGGACAGGGCGGCCGCGGCACCTGCCGCGGCCGTCTTTCTTTTTCAGGACGGGAGCCGGCCGTCCCCGCGCCGGCCCGAGACAGAATGGCCCAGAAACCGACCTCCACCGGCCCCTCGCAGCGCCAGCGGCGCGTGGCCGAACTCGTGCGCCACGCCCTCGCCGAGGTGCTCCAGCGCGGCGACATCCAGGATCCGGTGCTCGGCACGCATGTCGTGACCGTGCCGGAGGTGCGGATGTCGCCCGATCTGAAGCTCGCCACCGCCTACGTGATGCCGCTCGGCGGCCTCGACGAGGCGCCGGTGATCGCCGCCCTGGAGCGCCACCGGAAGGTGCTGCGCCAGGAGGTGGCCCGGCGGGTGAACCTGAAATTCGCGCCGGAGCTGCGGTTCCGGCGCGACGAGACCTTCGACGAGGCGGCGCGCATCGACCGGCTGCTGCGGGACGAGCGGGTTCAGCGCGACCTCGAGCCTGGGCAAGAGGACGACGAACCGGAGACCGGGACGGGACATTGAGTCCCGAGACCAAGCAGAAAGGGACGGGGCATCGACCCCGGGGGACACGCGGACATGACGGTTTCCATGGAAGATTTCCCGCCGGCCGAGCGCGCGGCTCCGGTGCCGAGCGCCGAGCGCCGCGGGGCTGAGGACCGCCGCCCGCAGCGCGGCCCGCGTCCCGATCGTCCGAAGCGCCGGGACGTCTCGGGCTGGGTGATCCTCGACAAGCACGTCGGCATGACCTCGACCCATGCGGTCGCGGTGGTGAAGCGCGCCTTCAACGCCAAGAAGGCCGGCCATGCCGGCACCCTCGACCCGCTGGCCTCCGGCATCCTGCCGATCGCCCTCGGCGAGGCGACCAAGACGGTCCCGTTCGTCATGGACGGTCGGAAGGCCTACCGGTTCACCGTGCAGTGGGGCGTCGAGACCGACACCGACGATGCCGAGGGGCGTCCCGTGGCGACCAGCGACGCCCGTCCGGACCGGGCGGCGGTCGAGGCGGCGCTGCCGGCTTTCGTTGGGGCGATCGAGCAGGTGCCGCCGCGCTACTCCGCCATCAAGATCCAGGGCGAGCGCGCCTACGATCTGGCCCGTGAAGGCGAGGTCGTGGAGCTGGTCGCCCGCCCGGTTCAGATCGACCGGCTCGCGGTGGTCGAGCATGACGGCGAGCGCACGGTGATCGAGGCCGAATGCGGCAAGGGGACCTACGTGCGCGCCCTGGCCCGCGACCTCGGCCGTATGCTCGGCTGCTACGGTCACGTCTCGGCGCTGCGCCGCACCCGTGTCGGACCATTCTCGGAAGCCGAGTCCTGCCCCGTCTCGGCTCTGACCGACGGTACGCCGGAGGCCGCGCTCGCCCATCTGCGACCGGTGGAGACGGCCCTCGATGCCATTCCGGAAGTCGCGGTCTCCCGCGATCTCGGCTTGCGTCTGATGCGCGGTCAGCCGGTCATCCTGCGGGGTCGGGACGCTCCCGTGGCCGGGAAGGCGTTCGCGACCTGCGCCGGCATCCTGGTTGCCGTGGGCGACGTGGAGCGCGGCGAGCTGATCCCGCACCGGGTGTTCCATCTCGGCGGCACGGCCCCGGGCCGCAATGTCTGAACCTGCCTCTCCGCACCGCCGATCCCGGTGCGTGCGGGACGCCGGCCTCTCCAGGGTGGGCTGAGGCGCGAGCGCGCAGGCGGAACGAACCTGGGCCGCGGCGCTTTGGCTCCGGCGGACGGCCCGGGACAGTGATGCGCGACCTCGACTGCGACGTGGCCGTGATCGGGGCCGGGACGGCCGGCATCGCGGCGCACCGTGCCGCGACCGCCGCCGGCGCCCGAGCTCTCCTGATCGAGCGGGGGCCGGGCGGAACGACCTGTGCCCGGGTCGGCTGCATGCCCTCCAAGCTGCTGATCGCCGCCGCGGCCGCCGCCCACGCGGCGCGCCGGGCTGACCTGTTCGGCATCCGCGTGTCCGGAATTTCCGTCGATGGCACCGCCGTGCTGGCGCGTGTCCGCGCCGAGCGCGACCGTTTCGTCGCGGGCGTTTTGGAGGGGTGGACGCGCTGCCGGAGGAGGCCCGCATCGCGGGCAGCGCGCGCTTCGCCGATGGCCGGACCCTGGTGGTCCGGGATCGCGCCCGGATCCGGTTCCGTGCCGCCGTCATCGCCACCGGGTCGAGCCCGGTCGTCCCGAAGCCGCTGCAGGGGCTTGGCGACCGGCTCCTGACCACCGACACCCTGTTCGAGATCCCGGACCTGCCCGAATCGCTCGTCATCCTCGGGGCCGGCGCCGTCGGGATCGAGATCGCCCAGGCGATGGCGCGCCTCGGTGTCCGCGTCACGGTGATCGATTCCGGCGACAGCGTCGCGGGCCTGTCGGAGCCCGATCTCATCTGCCAGGCCGTCGACATCTTCGGGGCGGAGCTGGATCTGCATCTCGGCGCGGAAGTGCGGGACGCCCGACCGGAGGGCGACGGCGTGCGCCTCGATTGGATCGACCGCGCGGGGCGCGTGCACGTGACGGGCGCGGCGCGGGTGCTCGCCGCCGCGGGACGATCCCCCAATCTCGATGCGCTCGACCTCGCGGCGGCCGGACTGCGCGTCGGCCCGGGGGGCGTCCCGGATTTCGACCACCGCAGCCTCCTCTGCGCGGGCGCGCCGATCCTGATCGCGGGCGATGCCAATGCCTGGCGACCGGTTCTGCACGAGGCCGGCCGGCAGGGTGCGATCGCCGGCGCCAACGCCGCCGCCCTGGCGGCGGGACGGCCCCTCACGGCACCCGCCCCTTTGACCAACCTTGCGATGGTGTTCACCCATCCCCAGGCCGCCGTGATCGGAGCCCCGTTCGATCCGGAATCCGACGACCGCGTCGTCGGCCGGCGAGACTTCGCCGATCAGGGCAGAGCCCGCATCGAGGGAGTGAATCAAGGCGGAATACGGATCTGGGCCGACCGCAGGGGGCGCCTGCTCGGCGGCGAGATGCTTGGCCCCGCCGTGGAACACCTTGCGCATCTCTTGATCTATGTTCTTGCCGAGGGCGCCACTGTGCAGAGCCTGTGCCGAAGTCCGGCCGATCGCCCGACTTATCATCCTACAGTTGAAGAAGGACTTATGAGCGCCATCTCCGACATCAGACACAGAATTTGCGAGTCTTGATCCTGTTTCGACAGCGATCATTGCGCTTGGACAATCCCATCGGCATATCCATCGAATGAACCGCTTCCGCCCCTGATGCCGCCGAGCCCGGCCCCCGATAACGGCGTCGACCTTGACGTGCTCGCCCTCGATGCGATCGATCGCCTGGATCAGGGCGTGATCGGTCTCGACGAGACGGGCGCGGTCGTCGCGTTCAGCGAAGGCGCGAGCGCGATCTCCGGCTTCTCGCGGGACGCCGTCCTGGGGCGCAACTACTTCCGCGACGTGATGCCGGGCACCAACGTCCCGGGCTTTCGGGGCCGGTTTCTCGCCGGCGCCCGTCGCGGCGGTCTGGACGAGAGTTTCGATTACGTCTTCGGACGCCTGCCGCAGCCCCTGCGCGCGCGGGTACACATGCGTCACGGGACGATCGCGGACGGTCGTCCGGTGACGTGGCTGACGATCGATCCGCTCGAGAGCCTCGGGGCCGGCCCGTCGCGGGAGGCCGTGATGGCCGCGATCGGGCAGCGCGTCCGGGCCGAGCCTGTGGATGCCAGCCTCTGCGAGCGCGAGCCGATCCACATTCCGGGTTCGATCCAGCCCAATGCCGTGATGCTGGCGGCCGATGCCGCGACCCTGCTGGTCGTCGCCTACTCGTCCAACGTGTCCGAGATCGTCGATCCGGTCGAGCTGCCGCTGGCCGGTCGGCCGCTCGCCGATGTCCTGTCGGCGGATTTCGTCGCGGCGGTTCGGGCGCGCCTCGCGGCCGGGACGCTGGACGAGGGGCATTCGGTCCGCCGACGGCTGGTCCTTCCGGGTCGCGACACGCCCTATTACGCCGTCGCCCACGCCCATGCCGGGCGCCTGATCGTCGAGCTGGAGCTGGAGCCGGACGCGGCCGACGATTTCGCCACCGCCAGCCAGATCGATACCGAACTTGCCGTCGGCCGCCTGCGCGCGGCCGAGACTTTGGCGGATGCCGCCCGGATCGCCGCCCTGGAGATCCGCGCGCTCACCGGTTTCGAAGCAGTTCTGGTCTACCGGTTCGATGCGGACTGGAACGGCGAGGCCGTGGCCGAGGACAAGGCGCCCGACTGGTCGCGCAGCCTGCTCGGCCTCCGCTTCCCGGCCTCCGATATTCCGGCCCAGGCCCGCGCCCTCTACACCAAGGCCAAGAGCCGTTTCGTTATCGACCGCGACAGCGTGCCGGTCGGGCTGGTCTCGGCCCCCGGCGCTGGCAACGGCCCGGTCGACCTGACCTTCGCCCAGCACCGCACGCTCTCGCCGATCCATCTGGAGTATCAGCGCAACCTCGGCGTGAACGGCTCGATGTCGATCTCGATCATGGTCGACGGGCGGCTCTGGGGCCTGATGATCGGGCACCATCGCCGGCCCCACTACGTCACGCCGGAGACGCGCGCGGCCGCGACGGTGCTCACCGACGCCTTCGCCATGCGGGTGCAGGAGATCGAGTCCCGCCGGCTCTGGGCCGAGCGGCAGGCGCATCTCGATGTCGAGGGGCGCCTCGTGCGCGGCCTGACCCGTTCCGACGACTTCGTGGCCGCACTGGCCGGCGGGACGACGACGCTGCTCGACCTGTTCAACGCCACCGGCGCCGGGATCGTCTCGGGCACGCGGGTCACGCTGATCGGTCGGACGCCGCCTTCCGACGAGGTATCGGCGATCGCGGCCTGGCTGCGGACGCGCGTGCCGGCCGGCGAGTTCGGCTTCAGCAGCGACAGCTTCACGGTCGACTATCCGGAGGCCGGGCCATATCGGGAGATCGCCAGCGGCCTGCTGGCTACCTTCGTCGACGCCTCCCGCGAGAACCTGCTGCTCTGGTTCCGGCCGGAGGTCCCCAGCACGGTCACCTGGGGCGGCGACCCGCGCAAGCCCGTGCTCGCCGGCAGCGGTCCCGTGGCGGTGCTGCCGCGCCGCTCCTTCGAGCGCTGGGTCGAGGAGCGCACCGGGTTCGCCGCGCCGTTCGCGGAATGGCAGGTCCAGCTCGCCGGCTCCCTGGCGGAAGCGGTCGAGGGCGTCGTGCTGCGCCAGCGGCGCAAGATCGACGAGCTCACCAGCCTGCTCGCCGAGAAGGAGCGCCTGCTCGAGCAGAAGGATCTGCTCACGCGGGAGATCGACCACCGGGTCAAGAACTCCCTGCAGATCGTCTCGGCCTTCCTGCAGATGCAGCGCCGCCAGATCGCCGACGGCGCGGCGCGGCAGGCTTTCGCCGACACTTCGGCCCGGGTGATGAGCGTCGCGCGGGTCCATGACAGCCTGTATCAGGCCGAGCGGTTCGACGAGGTCGATCTCGGCCAGACCATCGAGAGCCTGTGCAACGACCTCGCGGGCCTCGCCGGCGACGGGCACGCCGTCGACCTCTCGGCGGAGCCCGGCCTGATGGTGCCCTATCGCAAGGCGGTGGCGCTCTCGCTGATCGCTACCGAACTCGTCACCAACGCCTTCAAATACGCGGCCAATCCGGCGGGCGGCGGCCGCGTCGAGGTCAGCGTCTCCGCTTCCGCGCCGGGCGAGATCCAGCTGCGGGTCTGCGACGACGGCCGCGGCCTGCCCGACGACTGGGCGGATGCCAGGGCACGGGGCAAGGGGTCGGGCCTGGGCATGAAGCTGATCCGGGCGATGCTCGACCAGATCAACGCGACGCTCACGGTCGCGAACACGCCCGGCGCCTGCTTCACGATCACCGCGTGATGGCGCGGGATGGCCTGCATGCGCGGCTGCGCGCGGCGACCGATCCGGCCCACAAGGCCCTGGAAGCGTCCCTCGACTGGCAGGCGCGAGTCGCGACGCTGAGCGGCTATCGCGACCTGCTGGGGCGCCTCTACGGGTTCCACGCGGTCTGGGAGGCCGCCATCGGCGACGGCCTCGCCGACGAGCCCTTCCTGGCGCCCCGCCGTCGCCTCGCACGGCTCGCCGCCGATCTCGCGCAGCTCGGCCTCGCGCCCTCGGCAATCGCGGGGCTCCCGCGGCCGGTCCCGCCGGTGCTCGACGGACCAGCTGCGGCCACGGGGGCGCTCTACGTGCTGGAGGGATCGACGCTCGGCGGCCAGCTGATCGGCCGGCATATCGCCGGGCTGCACGGCTTTACGGAGGACGGGCTCGCCTATTACCGGGCACCGGGGCCGCCGCCGGGGCGATGTGGGCGGCCTTCCGGAAACGCCTGGAGGTTTTCGGCGACGACCCGGCCGCGGAGGCCGTGCTCACCGGGGCGGCGGTGTCGACCTTCGCGGCGATGCGCGCGTGGCTCTGCCACGTTCCGGAGATTCCGGCCGCCCCTGAGGCGCTCAGGCCCGTCCGAGGGCGTCCCGCTCCGCCGCCAGATGGACCATCAGCCGCTCGACGAGGCGCCCCGGAGCAGGGTCTCGATCGGGATCTCGGGTCTGAACGGCCGCAGCACGATCGGCAGGCCGCCGAGCGCTCGCGCCGGGACGGGGTCGACGATGGCGGCACCGAGGCCCTCGGCGACGAGCCCGCAGCGGGCCGCCGTGTATTCGGCCATGAGGGCGAAGTGCGGAGTCGCGCCGGCGCTCGCGAAGGCTGCCTCGGTCGCCGCCTGCACGGGGCTGGACCCGGCCGCGATCAGGGGTAGCCCGTCGAGATCCGCCGCCGTGACGGTGCGCCTGCGGGCGAGGACATGGCCGCGGGGCAGCGCGCACGCGGCCGCGACCCGCAGGAACGGTTCGGCGATCACGCCCGCATGGCCGGAGCGCGGCCGGGCGAGGCCGAGATCGCACTGGCCCGAGGCGGCCCAGGACCAGATCGTGTCCGGGCTCGGCACGTGGACGGAGACGCGGATGCCGGGGCATTCCGCGTCGAGCCGACGGAGCGCGCGTGGCAGGAGACCGGCAGCCAGGGACGGCTGGCAGGCGACGCGCAGCGCGCCGGTTCCACGCTCGCGGATCCGGCCCGCGGCTTGCCGCAGATGGTCGAGCCCCGCGAAGGTCTGTGCGACCTCGTGGGCGAAGGCCTCGCCCTCCGGCGTCGGGAACGCGCTGCCATGCCCGCGCACGAACAGGGCGAAGCCGAGATCCGCCTCGAGCTGCGCGATGGCGCGGCTGATGTGGGGCTGCCCCACGCCCAGGGCTTCGGCGGCGCGGGTCATGCCACCATGGCGCATCACGGCGCGGAACAGGTCGAGATGCGCGGGGTTCATCATGCCGATCGTGCATGGACACAAGATCACGCGGCATTTGACGGCATGGGCTCGACGGGCTGTCAATGACGGCCCGCGTCCTGACCCGAAAGGCCTGTCCCCCGATGCTCGCCTTCGCGATCCCCGCCCTGCTGGCCGTCCTGGCAGGGGCCGGCCTCGTCCTGCAGCAGATCCTCAACGCGAACCTGCGCGCGGGGCTCGACTCCGCGTCCTGGGCCGGGTTCTCCAGCTACGCCGTCGGCCTCGCCTGCATGGCGCTCCTGGCCGCCGCCCTGCGCGATCCCGCGCCGGCCGCGAGCGTGGCGGGGCGGATCCCGTGGTGGACCTGGAGCGGCGGCCTGTTCGGCGCGCTGTTCATCGGCCTCGCGATCCTGCTCGTCCCGAAGCTCGGCGCCGCGACCTTCTTCGCCCTCCTGGTCACGGGCCAGATGCTCGCCTCGGTGGTGTTCGATCAGGTCGGCCTGCTCGGCCTGACGCAGCGGTCCATCGACCTTCCGCGCCTTCTCGGGATCGTGCTCCTCGTCGGCGGTGTCGTGCTGATCCGCCGCTGAGGCGTTCCGATCGCGACCAGGAAACGCCGCCTGTCCCGCGGGCGGCGGTCCCCGACGGGAGCGGGAGCCGCTCCGGAAGACCGGCGCGCCGGGTCAGACCGTCTCCGCCAGCAGGGCCTCGACGAAGGGGGCGAGGCCGGTGCGGCGGCCGCGCCGGAGCCGCTCGGCGGCCAGGATCCCCTGGAGGGCCTTGAAGGCGTTCTGAAGGTCGTCGTTGACGATGACGTAGTCGTACTCGACCCAACGCTGGATCTCGGTCCGGGCGTTGGCGAGGCGCTTCTCGATCGTTTCGGCAGGATCCTCGGCGCGGCGCTCCAGACGCTGGCGCAACTCGGCCATGCTGGGGGGCAGGATGAAGACGGTCACCACGTCCTGCGCGAGCTTGGAGCGCACCTGCCGCGTGCCCTGGTAGTCGATGTCGAAGATCATATCCCGGCCGGAGCCGAGCACCTTCTCCACCGGCCGCCGGGGGTGCCGTAGAAATTGCCGTGCACCTCCGCCCATTCGAGCAGGTCGTCGCGGTTGCGCAGGTCGTCGAACGCCTCGCGGTCGATGAAGTGGTAGTGCCGCCCGTCGATCTCGGAGGGCCGGCGCCCCCGCGTCGTCACGGAGATCGACAGGTCCAGCGCCCAGCTCGGATCCTGGGCGATCGCCCGTGTCAGGGTGGTCTTCCCCGCCCCGGACGGCGAGGACAGGATCAGGATCAATCCGCGCCGCGCGATGGAATCCGAGACGCTCCCGGCTTGGTCGGTCATGCGCGTGGCTCCGCGGCGTGTCGCATCCGTATCCTCACGTCCCGATCGCTGGTCATTCGATGTTCTGGACCTGCTCGCGGAACTGCTCGACCACGGCCTTCAGGTCGAGTCCGATCCGCGACAGGCTGATGTCGTTGGCCTTCGCGCCCAGGGTGTTGGCTTCGCGGCCGAATTCCTGGGCCAGGAAGTCCAGGCGCCGGCCGATCGCGCCGCCGGCCGCCAGAAGCTCCCGAGCACTCGCCACGTGGGCGCGGAGCCGGTCGAGTTCCTCGCGGACGTCAGCCTTGGCGGCGAGCAGCATCGCCTCCTGATGGAGGCGGTCCAGATCCAGCCCGCTGCCGCCCAGGGCCTGGATGGCGGCTGCCAGCCGCGCCTGGACAGCCGCCGGCTGCCGCGCCGGGTTGTCCTCGGCGGCCTGGGTCAGGGCGTCGATCCGGTCGACCTGGGCGGTAACGACCCGCGCGAGCTGCCGCCCCTCGGCGCGGCGGGCCTCGACCAGATCGGCCACGAGGCGGACCACGCCCGCTGCGAGGTCACGGGCGAGGGATTCGGTGTCCGCCGCCTCGTCCTCGACCTCGATCACGCCGCGCACGCCGAGCAGACCGTCCAGGGTGGCAGGCGCCACGCCCTCGGGGACCGGCACCCGAGCGATCGCCTGGGCGAGGCTCGCCAGCAGGGCCTCGTTGATCCGCACCCGCGTGGCGCCCTCCGGCTTGGTGAGCGTGAGGGTCAGCTGACACTGGCCGCGGATCAGAGTCTTCTGCAAGGCGGTGCGGGCGGTTTCGCCGAGCCCGTCGTAGCCCGTCGGCACCCGGGTGCGCACGTCGAGGCCGCGCCCGTTGACCGAACGGACCTCCCAGGCCCAGTGCACCGGCCCGGTGGTGCCCGCCGTCCGGGCGAAGCCGGTCATGCTCGCGATCTGGGCCATGCCGACCCCCATTCCCGTGAAGATCGGGGCCTGTAGCACGGATCTCTCCGCTGGGAAGTGGGCGGTCGCCGCAACGGGGCCGCCGCACTTCGGGTCGGGCACCCTCCCGGCCCGGCTTACGTCGCCCGCTCGACGCGTGCGCGCCGGAATCGCGGCCGATCGGCGGTGCCCGTTCATCCCTGCGGGCGGGCGTCCGGCGAGACAGGGCGCGCGGCGGTGCCGCTCCGCATCATCCCGGTGGCCCGCTTGCAACGCCGACCCTGTCGGGGGCCGGGCGGTCTCGGAAACACCTCGGTCTGCGACATGTCCCGCGGATCTGCGCGACGTCGCGCTCAGGCACGTTCAGGCGCGACATCTGCGCGCATGACGCAGTCCGGAGACGGTCGGGGCATCAGGCGCGTGCGCTCCGCCTGCATCCCCTGTGCGTGCGGCCGATCCGGATCACCAAGATTCGACTTTCGCATCCGACAACCAGCATTGCATTTCACGGGCAAGTTGTGATCGAACGAAGACATCGTTTCCGCAAGCGTTCGGACGGTGCATGCCGCGATCATCATTGCAAAGGGCCGCGCTGACACCGTTCGGGATGTCGGCGCTAGGCGTCGGTATCTGGGAGGACACGCCGCATGCGGGGCGCGTGCGCGGCGATGCGACGATGGCCCGGATCTTCGGGCTGACCGAGGCCGAGGCGGCGGAGGGCGTCACCTGGGAGCAGCTCTCTGCGATCTTCCATCCGGAGGATCTCGCCCGGGATCAGATGCAGCGCCGCCGTGTTCGCGATGAGGGCGGCCTCTTCGCCTGGGAGCATCGCATCATCCCGGAGCCGGGGGTCGTGCGCCTGGTTCTGGCGCGCGGCCGGTTCGAGCGGCGCTCGGACGGGCGCATGCATGGCCGCGGCATCGTGATCGACATCACCGACAGCCGGGCCGACAGCCCGTTCGAGCCCCCGGCCGGCTTCCTCGAGGCGCCGAGCACGCACGGCACCGCCGTCGAGCAGATGGCGGATTACGCCATGCGCCTGTGGGAGCTGATGGCCGATCTCGAGCTCGAGGCGGCGCGTCGCATGCAGCCCTTGATCGAGCCACTGCTCTACGAGCTGGGGCGGCAGATCGCGGCCTCCCTGTCGCCCGGATCCCTCGACCTCGTGCCGAGTCGACTGCGGAACCCGAGGGCGCATTGAGGCCCGGGCGACGGGGTCGTCCCGGCGCCGGAGCCGGCGGCCACGGTCGCGGACGATGCTCTAGCGGCGACCCCGGGGCGCGGGGGCCGGCTCGCTCAGGCTCGGCACCGACTTCGGCGAGCCCAGGTCGTAGCTGCGGTTCTTGAGCGGATCGAGGCGCGTCCCCTCGGAGGCATCGAAGGCCCGGGATCCCGGCGTGCCGGAGTCGAGGGCGATGGCCGCGTTCGTGTTGATCCCGTTGCCGGCGGGCGCGTAGGCCGAGGCGCGGCCCGGCGTCGCCGAGATCGGGGCCCGGCTCGACCTTGTCGACGGCGTCCGGCGGCGCCTGCCGGCCCTTCTCCACCGCCCGCCAGCGGGCGACGTTGCGCTGGTGCGCCTCGAGGGAATCGGCGAAGGCGTGGCCGCCGCTGCCGTCGGCCACGAAGTAGAGGTCCTTCGTCCGCGACGGGTTGGCCACGGCTTCCAGTGCGGCCCGGCCGGGATTGGCGATCGGACCCGGCGGCAGCCCTTCGATCACGTAGGTGTTGTACGGCGTCGGCCGGTCGATCTCGGAGCGCAGGATGCCGCGTCCCAGGGTGCCGCGCCCGCCCACGAGGCCGTAGACGATGGTCGGGTCGGATTGCAGCTTCATCCGCTTGTTGAGGCGGTTGATGAAGACGCCGGCGACCCGGGGCCGCTCGTCGGCACGGCCGGTCTCCTTCTCGACGATCGAGGCGAGGGTGACCATCTCGGCCGGGCTGCGCACCGGAACCTCGGCGCTGCGCCGCAGCCAGATCTGGTTCAGCACCTCGCGCTGCTTGGCCTTCATCAGGTTGACGATCTGCTGCCGCGTCGCCCCGCGCTCGAACTTGTAGGTGTCGGGCAGGAGCGAGCCCTCCGCCGGGATCTCGTTGATCTCGCCGGTGAGGACGTCGTTCTCGTTGAGGCGGGTCACGATCTGCTCGGAGGTCAGGCCCTCCGGGAAGGTGATGGCGTGCTGGACCTGCCGGCCGGTGGCGATGGTGTCGAGGGTGTCGGAGACGCTCGCATGCGCCTTGAAGACGTATTCGCCCGCCCGGAGCGCCGGCCGGCCGCCGAAGCGCGCGGCGAACTCGAACAGGCCGGTATGGTCGATCACGCCCTCGCGCTTCAGCGTCTCGGCGATCTCGGCCGTGCCGCTGTGGGTCGGGATCACCACCACCTTGTCGGCCGCGAGGGGACCCGGCTCGCGCACCTGCCGCTGGAACAGCGTGATTCCGATCATCGCCGCGATGGCGATGACCACCGCGAAGGTCAGGGCGCCGCTGACGATGCCGATGAGGCCGCTGCGCGCGCGCTCGGGCTTCTCCGGCGGCGGAGGTGCGGCGGTCGGCTTGATCGCCTCGCCGGGCGAACGCGGCGAGAGCCGCTGCGGCAGGGCTGGCTCGTCCGTCGGATCCTGCGCGGGGGCCTCGGGCGCGGGCGTCTTTGAGCGGCGGAAGAACATCGGGATCCTGTCTGAGCCCGCGCGACCCGTCACGCGCTGCGGGCCGGGATCGGCTGCCCGCAACCGGGTGCGCACGTCGAGGGCTGCGACCCTAGCCGGGTTTGTGGCGAAAATGCCGTTTCGCGTCGCGATCGCGTACGAAGGACGCCCGTCAGCCCGCCGGCTGGCAGGCGGCGCAGAAGAATGTCGAGCGGTTGGCCTGAACGATGCGCGTGACCGCGCCGGTGCATCCCGGACGGCTGCAGGGCAGGCCGACCCGGTCATAGACCCGGAAGGCGTGCTGGAACGCGCCGGCGCTGCCGTCGGTCTGGGCGTAGTCGCGCAGGGTCGAGCCTCCGGCCTCTACGGCCTCCTCAAGCACCCTCACGATGGCTTTGGCCAGGGCGTTGGCCTTGACGGTCGGGCGTCCGTCCGGCCGCGCGAGGCGCCCGGCCGGGGTCTCAGGATGCAGGCGTGCCCAGTGCAGGGCCTCGCACACGTAGATGTTGCCCAGGCCCGCGATGAGGCGCTGATCCAGCAGCGCGGCCTTCAGCGGCGCGAGCTTGTGGCGGAACAGCTGCGCGATCACCGCCCCGGTCAGGCCGTCCAGGGGCTCGATCCCCATCCTGGCGAAGTGGCGGCAGGTAGCGAGGTCTGCGCTCGGAACCAGATCCATGAAACCGAAGCGGCGGGCATCGTTGTAGGTCACCGTGGCACCGGTGCTCATCGCCATCACGACGTGGTCGTGCTTGGGCGTGCCCTGTGCCCCCTCGAGATAGAAATCCCCCGGCGAGAGGTTGCTGCCGTCCGGCAGGGCCACGTCGAACCGGCCGCTCATGCCGAGATGCATGATCAGCGTCTCACCCGGATCGAGGTCGGCGGTCAGGTACTTCGCCCGGCGGGCGAGGCCCGTCACGGCGCGGCCCTCCAGCCGGGCGGCGAAGCGCTCCGGGAACGGGAAGCGCAGGTTGGCCCGGCGCAGGGTGACGCGGCTGAAGCGGGCGCCGACCAAGGCGGGCGCCAGCCCGCGCCGCACCGTCTCGACCTCGGGAAGCTCCGGCATTTCTCTCGTGGCTTGCAGGGGCGGCGCTCCGTGCGCCCACTCCGGATATCGGCGGGATCGTCCCGGGCCGCAATGCCGGTGCCCCCGCGCGGTTTGCCGCCCCTCAGCGGCGGCGCAGGCGGACGTAGAGTGCGCCGCCGCCGCCATGATGGCGCGACGCCTCCTCGAATCCGAGAACGATGCCGTGCAGCTCCGGGCTCCGGAGCCAGTGTGGCACGCTGCGGCGGAGCACGCCCCGCTCGGAGAAGGCGTCCGCGTAGGCCGGGCCGCCCTTGCCGGTGACCACCAGCACGTAGGAATGCCCGGCCGCCCGCGCGCGGAGCAGGAACCCCGTGAGGGCGGCATGGGCTTCCGTCTGGATCATCCCGTGCAGGTCGATCCGCGCCTCGATCGCCAGCCGGCCCCGGCGCAGGCCCATCTTGGCGTTCCGCTCCAGTCCGGGGCGCGGGACGTGGCGCTGAGGCTGGGCCTGATAGGGCGCGGCGGTCGGCGCGCGCGGCGGTTCCGGGAGCGCAGGCGGCTTGGGCGGGGGCTTCGGGCGCCGCGTCTTGGCGACCGGCGCCGCGCTGGGTTTCAGGATGGGCGCCGCCAGCGCCGGCATGGTGGCCGTGGGGGCGACGGGGGGCGTGGGAGCCTCTCCGGCTTCGGAAGCCGGAGAGGGCCGACCCGGCAACGGCGTCACGAGCTTGGCGATCGCGTCCCAGAGGCGGGTCTCCCCGGCGGTGAGGCGGCGCCCGCGGCGCGGGGGCCTCACGGCACGGCCCCGGGGGCAGTGCGGCGCGGCAGCAGGACCACGAAGGCGATGGCGTCGCGCAAGTCTCCGGCGACCGCACCGGCCGCCGGGCCGGTGCCGACGAACAGGTCGCCGCGGGCGGGGCCGACGATCGCCGATCCGGTGTCGGCGGCGATGACGAGGCGCCCGGCGGCGTCCGGGGTCACGCCCGGAGCCTCACCGGGCAGGCGCCCCGCCAGCCAGAACGGCAGGCCGTAGCGCCACAAACCCGAATCCACCGCCAGGCTGCGACCCGGGCTGAGCGGTGCGTTCGCGGCGCCCGGCGGACCGAGGGCCGGGTCCGCCACCGCGGCCAAGCGGAAGAAAATGTACGAGGCGTTGGCCCGGATCAGGCGCTTGGCGGCCTCGGGATGCGCGCGCAGCCAGCCGGTCCAGCGGGCGAGCGTCAGGCCCTCCAGCGGAAGATGACCCTCCTGGACGATGAGCTTGGCCACCGCCGTGTACGGCCGGCCGTTGCGGCCGTCGTAGAGCACCCGCACCGCGCCCCCGTCGGGCAGCCGGACGCGGCCGGAACCCTGAACCTGCAGGACCAGCAGATCGACGGCGTCCCGGAGCCACAGGATCGGCTTCGCATGCGCCCCGAGGGCGCCGTCGTCGATCGCGGCGCGGTCGGGGTAGGGCGCGAAGCCCTCCGGGGTGGCCCGGGCTGCGCGCAGCCCCGCGTCGAGTCCCGGACGCGTCTCCCCCGGCCCGAAGGAGACGAGGTCGTCGGGACGGGCGAGCACCGGCGTCGGAAAGTCGGGGCCGGGTTGGAGGGAGCCGGACAGTTCGGGCTCGAAATAGCCGGTCAGGAAGCCGGGCCGGTCCGCGCCCGGCCGTTCGATCCAGAAGGCCTCGAACCGGTCGCGGAAGAACGTGGCGGCCTCCGTCGCGGGATCGGCGGCGGCCGCGCACGCCTCCCGCAGGGCCGCCGGATCGCCCGCGACGGCGGCGGGCTGGGGCAGGGCAGGGGGCGGCGCGGCGCAGACCCGGCGGAACGCCTCCAGGGCGGATGCGGGATCGGAGCCGGGAAAGCCCGGCAGGTCCGTCACGGCGACGGGCGTCAGGGACCGCGTCGCCCACCGCCGCCGGTGCGGCGGAGGCGGACTGGTTCAGGATGAGCGCGAGGAGAACGGCCGGGAGAATTCCGGACCGGGCACGGGACATCGGCACGGCGAGACTGTCACGGTACGGATGTCACGGCCTCAGGCGCCGGCCTCGGTGGCGACGAGCTGCCAGTTCGGATCGCGCGAGCCGAGGGTGCGGG
>JBOEFT010000006.1:0-27183 GCA_050632685.1 Methylobacterium phyllosphaerae | reverse complement strand
CGCCAACGCCTCCTGCCAGCCAGAGGGCGGCTCGGTAATGCCGCGCAGGCGGGCGGCCTCCTCGACGTTGCGCAGGATGGTGGCCCATTCGGTGTCGCTTGCCTGGGCGGGCGGCGCAAACCCGAGGGCATGTGCGATGGCCTCGGCCGATCTCCGCCACTCCGCTGCAAGGAACGGCAGCCCCTCGTTGTCGGCTGACATGTGAGTAAAGCTCCCCATCGCCGCGAGGCGGATGATGGATCCTGCCATTTGCTCTGCTCGTTCGCACATAGCCTTGGCTTCATTTCATCACCGCCCTTCCCACCTGTTCCGTCTGAAACTTCCGAGAAGGACCGTTATCGGAAGCTACAGCGTCGCTGCCGCCGAAGCAACCTCACTAAACCTAAACCTAAACATAAACCTAACGCTAAACGGTCCACGTAAACGGTCGACCTAAACAGCCTACCTTTAGGTCAAGCTAAACGGTATCTTTGGACCTTAGACCTACACGGTTTAGGTAGCGCGCCGGAGGTGAGTCGATGCGAGTTGTCTCGATCTTGGGTCTGAAGGGTGGGAGCACGAAGAGCACACTCACGGCGCATTTGGCCGTGGCCGCTCACCATGCGGGTATCCTAACAGCGATCGTCGACACCGATCCGCAGGCGACACTTCGGATGTGGTCCACGCGTCGGCAGACCGAAGGGCCACCAGTCCGACCGGAGACGACGCCGGATTTCCTAGAGCCGACGCTGCGCGAGTTCGAACGGCAGGGCGCCGAGCTTGTTCTGATCGATACGGCGGGCAAGGCCGAGATCATGGGCAAACGCGCTGCCGAGCTGTCCGACCTCGTGCTGATCCCTTCGCGGACCTCGCTGGCCGACATGGATGCCGTGCCGACCTCGCACGCTATGGCTCAGGCGCTCGGCAAGCCAAACTTCGTGATCTTCACCGACGTGGACGTGAGCGGTGCGAAGAAGGACGTGAAGGAGGCTGCGGCTGGGTTCACGTCCCGTGGCATCCCTACCGGCCGCGAGCACGGTGCGCCCTTCATCTGCCACCGCAAGGGCTACAAAAGCTGTTTGATCGACGGCAGCACGATCCAAGAGATCGAGCCGGAAGGGAAGGGGGCCGAGGAGATTGACGCCCTGTTCCGATGGGTTGCGAAGCAGGTGGGCATCAAGGTGAAGCGCAAGCGGACGGAGAAGCAGAATGGCTAAGCGGCCCAGCCTGTCCGCCTCGTTCGTAGTTGGCGAGCAGCCAATCCTAGACCCTACACCTCCACCTAAAGCTCCACCTTTACCTCAAGGTTTAGACACACCTAAACCTACACCTAAACCGCGCGATCACCGGGAGAACAGGCAGGCGTTCACGGTGTGGCTCGACCGGGACCTCATCGCGAAAGTGCGCGGGCTATCACGTGAACTCGTCGCCGAGCATGGGCGGGCAGGCAACTCGATCGAAGCACTGGTCACGCAGGCGCTGAACGAGGTGCTGGCCAAGCACGGGCGATAGGGATGTGCGCGAGGCCGGGCGAGCCGTGATGATAGGGCCGCCGGGCCGGCGCGATGAATGGGGGAGCGACTTCCAGCAAGCGTTGCATATTAGCGCCCATATCAACGACCAAGAGGGTGCGTCATCGCTGAGCAAGTTCATCGCCTTGCGACATCTTGATTTCGGTGGGAAAGATCTAATGTATCCATCCCATTCCGCACATTCACGCGAGCGATAGGACTCAGTAAGGAATAAAATGACAGAAGATATTGTAGTGCATGTCCCAAATTTCACTGAACTCGCTGGCGAAATCGTTGCGGCGTATGTCTCGAATAACCCAGTTCCGATTTCTGAGCTTCCTAATCTCATCCAGAGCGTGCACAGGGCAGTGGCTGGATTGGCTTCCGGTGTCGTTTCCAGCGCCGCGGCTGACGATGTCGAGAAGCCGAGTGCGACCCAGATCCGCAAATCAGTCCGTGATGACGGTATCGTCAGCTTCATCGACGGCAAGACCTACAAGACGCTGAAGCGCCACCTCTCAGCCAACGGGCTCGACCCGCAGTCTTACCGCGTGCGCTTCGGTCTGGCGTCCGATTACCCGATGGTCGCCCCGAGCTATGCCGCTCAGCGCTCAGCTCTTGCCAAGGCGATCGGTCTCGGAGTGCCTGGGGCGCGCCGGTCGGCTTAGGAGCGGTGCTGAGAGAGGTCGGCGACACCGCATAGACGGGCCGCCGTTCTCCCGACCTCAGAGGGTCATCAGCCGCGTGACCACGCCTGCCGGAGCCATGCGCATCGGCTGGCCGAAAGTGTCCGCCCAGTTCAGCTTGATGATCTGGGCGCTGGGCACCTCGATCTCGGCAGCTGCGATCGGCTTGCCGAGACGGCGCTTGGCGGCGCCGATCCAGCGCACGACCAACTTCCCACGTCCGTGGCCCGAGGCCGGTGATCGCCCGGGCTTCGAGCGACGCTGAGCCGAACGGGTGTCGTTGCGCTTAGCTGGAGACATGGGCGAAGCTCCCCTGAGCGGGGTTTCAGGCAGCTACCGATAGCTGAGCTGCAAGCAGCCCACATCGCCCGTGCAGAGTGAGCCGAAATGCGTAGCAGCCCGGCAGTTCAGCTCCACTCCGCCACCCGATCGGATCACGGGCTGGCGGGGGGTGAAGACGAAACTGTCTTGTAGGCTCTCAGGCGGCGCGCACGGTAGCGAGGAAGCGCAGCACTTCAGCGTTAAGATGCTCAGACTGGCGCGACAGCTCGGACGCCGCGCCCAGAACCTGGCTCGCGGCCACGCCCGTTTCCTCCGCGGCTCCCGCCACACCACTGATGTTGCTCGTCACCTCACCGGTGCCGCTCGCCGCCTGTGCCACGTTGCGCACGATCTCCTGGGTGGCCGCACCCTGCTGCTCCACAGCCGCCGCGATGCTCGTGGCCACGCTGCTGATCTCCTGGATGCGCGCGCTGATCGAACTGATCGCCGACACGGCCTGGCCGGTCGAGCCCTGGATGCGGCCGATCTGGCCCGAGATCTCGCTCGTGGCCCGGGCGGTCTGCTCGGCGAGGGCTTTCACCTCAGAAGCGACCACGGCAAAGCCCTTGCCCGCCGGACCGGCCCGCGCCGCCTCAATGGTCGCGTTCAGGGCCAGGAGGTTGGTCTGGCCAGCAATCGTCGAGATCAGCGTCACCACGTCGCCGATGCGCGACACCGCCCCATTCAGCTCCTGCACGAGTGCAGCCGTATGGCTGGCCTCCTCCACGGCCGTGCGGGCCAGCTGCGCCGAGCCGGCAACCTGTCGACCGATCTCCTGCACCGACGAGCCTAGCTCTTCGGCGGCCGCCGCCACCGTGTTGAC
This sequence comes from Methylobacterium phyllosphaerae, assembly GCA_050632685.1. Taxonomy (GTDB): domain Bacteria; phylum Pseudomonadota; class Alphaproteobacteria; order Rhizobiales; family Beijerinckiaceae; genus Methylobacterium; species Methylobacterium phyllosphaerae_A. The sequence goes on along the minus strand of JBOEFT010000006.1, from coordinate 23,863 downwards.
GTTCGAGGCAGCCTCCTCGGCCGCGGCGGCAACCGCACTCGACTGCGCGGCGGTCTCAGCCGCTGTACCGCTCATCGTCCCGGCGGTTGCCTGCAACTCGGTCGCGGAGGAGGAGACCGTGCTCAGAACGCCTCCGACCGCACGCTCGAAGCCGTCGGCCAGCTCGACCATCGTGCGCTTGCGCTCCAAGGCCGCCGCTTCGTCGGCGATGCGCTTGACCTCGGCTTGCTCAGCCGCCTTCTGCGCGACCATGTCTCGGATGCCTTCGACCGCACGCCCAACCGCACCGATCTCGTCGCCGCGCGCCGCCTCGGGGATCTGTGCGTCGACCTCGCCCGTGGCCATGCGCTGAAGGACGCTGACGAGGCTGTTCAGCGGGCGCGTGATCCCGAACATGACGATGATACTGAGGAGGCCGAAGGCGGCGAATAGCCCGATCCCGGCGACGATCGTGAGGGTTTGCGTAGCCGCCGCAGCGACCTCCCCTGCCCGCCGCTTTTCCTCTTCCAAGGCACTGACGTTGGCGGTAACGCGCTTGTTGGCGGTCTCCACGAGGGCTTTGCGCGCGGTCCGCCCGTCACCGTTGGACTGCCGCGTCGCGGAAGCGACATCGCCCTCCAGGACGGAGTCGACCGCCGCCCGCGAGGCCGAGAAGAAGCGACCTGTCAGCTCTTTCAGCTGCTCGTTGATGGCGCGGCGCTCGGGTGTGTCGGATAGCCGGATCAGCTCATCGACCGCCTTGGTTGCAGCACGCTCCGCTTCCTCATGCTGATCGCGGAGTACCTGGCCCTCTGGTCCGCCTTTCTCGATGATGAGGTTCTTCTCGCGGATGGTCGCCTCATCCACGGCGACGGTGAGCCGGAGGGCGAGAACGGCGCGCCGAGCGCTGTAGTCGACAATCTGCTGAGTGTTGGTGTCGAGGTTGGAGAGGCTGCTTCGGGCCAGTAGGATCATGCCGGCCGAGACGGCGACGAGAACAACGGCTGGGATCGCCAGTTTGGCGAGGATCTTGAGATTGCCGAGGAGCGTCATCAGTCCAGCCGCAAGGGATCAACACAGTGACCCGACGCGATCCCGCACTCGTAGGGTAGCTTATGCCTCAGTTGACATGGTTAGCATTGGCTTAAAGGTGGCATGAAATACTGCCCTACAGTGGGCGAGCGCACGCTCACGTGAAGACTTACTGCTCCTTCCGCACTTGGAACCGGATCCCGGCCCCGCCGCCGTTCTCGGGGATGACCTCAAGCCGGGACACTCGCGACCAGCTACGTTACTCCTCCGGCAGCCCCGCCTTGCGGAGGCCGTCGACGATGCGCTGGTACTCCGCAAGAAAGGTCGGATTGCGTGACCAGTCGGCATTCGCCCATTTCTTCACGGTGTAGCCCGGCATGAGCTTCAGAACGTTCTCGACCGCGTCGCGCGCCTCATCCATGCGGCCAGTCCACGCATAGGCGGCAGCAAGATCGATGTAGGCCGCCCAGTAGGGAGCGCGGCTTACCGAGCGGCGGTTCCACGCGATGCTCTCCTCCCAATGCGCGAGATGTGCATGCGCGTGGCCGATCCAGTACTCCCAGATAGACATCGCCGGGTCGAGCGGGCTCAACCGGATCGCTTTCTCAACAAATGAAAATAAATCGAGCGCTCGTCCGGCGTAAAGATTGTTGAGACCCGCAACCGCATAAGCGATTGTCAGGTTGGGGTTGTACTCGATGCGATCTTGCTCTCGTTAAGCGCCTCATCGAAGCGTTTTTGTGCCCGAAGAACCTCACCCAGCGTGTAATGCGCCATCCCGTCATTGGATAGGAGCGCTAGCGCCTGCCTCGCGAGTTCGTCGGCACGCCGGGTATCTGCTTCCATATCCCGGCTGGCCCGAGTGTTGACCTGCTGAGCCAATGCGCGGGCCAAGCCTACCTTGGCGTGTGGGGCGCTCGGGTCGATCGCCAACGCCCGCTCGAAATAATCGCGCGCCTCCGCGGTATTCTGCGGCGATCGCGGCCGATTGAGAGCCGCCCATCCGCGCATGGCCAGATCGGCAGCGTCCGGGTTGTCCGGGCGCTCTCGCAGGGAGCGCAAACTCTCGGCCTGGATCAGCTGGACGTCGAGCGAGCGGGCTAGCCGCGCCAAGAACTCGAATTGCAGCTCGCCGAGTCGCGACCGCTCGCCCTCGAAGCGATCCGCCCACAGATGTGCCCCGGTCTCGGTGGAGATCAGCTGCGCATTCAGCACGATGCGCTCGCCCACGCGGCGTACGCTGCCCTCTAACGCATAGCGCACGCCGAGATCGCGTCCGAGCTGGCGCAGGTCGACGGTTTTGCTTTTGTAGGTGAAGGCGGTGTTGCGTGCGATCACGAAGCTGCCGGAGAGATGCGACAGGTCGGTGGTTAGGTCTTCCGTCAGGCCGTCGGCGAAGAATTCCTGCTCGGGATCGTTGCTCAGGTTCGAGAACGGTAGCACGACGAGGGACAGTCCCGGCACCGGTTTGGCCGGCAGGCCAGCGCGTACGGCGATCGTCGCGTCACCCGATACTTGGTTCGAGGGTGCTCGAACGGACCACGGCCAGGACCACCAGCCTAGAGCCACCGCCGCGAAGATAGCTGGGATCGCCGCCCGTGCGAGGCGGCGCTGGCGCGCAATCGGTATCGCTGTTGCTACTGCGGGACCAGGCGACAGCGTAGCGGGCTCGTCCTCCGTGGCCGGCTCCGCGAGATCCTGTATCGCGGTGGCCGTGAGGGCGAACACGCCGACCGGCCGAGCTATGTTTTTCAGTTCGAGCTTACCCTTGTCTTCGAAGCGGTAGGGTAGGCGGTCGCGCACCTGATCGTGGACCGAGCGCGAAATGCACAAGCCGCCGGGCTCAGCGAGTGGTTCGAGGCGAGCAGCGACATTGACCCCGTCGCCGTACAGGTCGCCGTCCGGTTCGGCCACTACATCGCCGACGTTGATGCCGATGCGCATGTGTAGGGCCTGCGCTTCCGGCAGGCCGGCGTTGTGGAGCGCAGCGGCCCGCTGGATGGCCACAGCGCAGGTGACGGCTCGTACTGGGCTGGGGAACTCGACCAGCACGCCGTCGCCCGTCGACTTTACGATCCGGCCGCGGGCGGCAGCAATGCGAGGGTCCACCACTTCTCGGCGTAGTGCCTTGAGGCGCCGCAGCGTCCCATCCTCGTCAGCCGAGATCATTCGGCTGTAGCCGACGATGTCGGTGATCAGGATGGCGGCGAGACGGCGCTCTCCGGCTTGGCTCATGGAGCGCTTACGCTCACCTGATCCTTCCGGCGCAGTTTCACGCCCGGCTCCCCGCCGTTGGTGAACTCGACCCCCGCGGCCTCAAGGGCTCGCTGTACGGCTGAGATCGTCTTGAGGCCGCTTTTCAGCATGTCAGCGCCGCACGCTTCCATGTTGCGGATCGTCCCAATGCTCACCCCTGAGGCTTCGGCCAAGGCCAATTGCTCCACGCCGGCAAGCGCCCGCGCAGCCTTAAGCTGGTTCCCTGTGGTGAGCATCGTTTGACCCGGAAGCAAATGATTTTGCTATCATAACCATTTTGGGCTTGACGACAACCATCGCCGGTTTATTCTCAGAACCAATCCGATGGTTATGGCAGTCAACAGATGCCCCACCGCACCGTCTCTTGGAACCGCATCTCCCGCTCGCTGCACGACAGCCGCCCCGCGATCCCGGCCGGCATGCTCGGCGCACGCGCCCTGATCCAGCTCGGCGCCCGCACCCGCCCCCTCGTCGTCGCCGGTCGCTACGACCGCGCCGCCATCATGGCCGCCGCCTGCAAGGCTGCCACCGGCATTCAGGAGCGCTGCGGCATTTCTCGCGCCGAGGCGATGTCTTCGGCTCTCAAGGCTACCTGGCAGGTCGCCAAGGCCGCCCACCGCGCCGCTGTGCACTGATTTCCTGCATCCCGCTTTCCCGCGGTCCCTGCATTCCGCGTTGCAGGGCTGACTGACCTCATCACGGGGCATCCCTCACCACCGAGCCGACCCACACGAGCCCTTTGGAGCGCGAACGATGTCCTATGCCCGCATCCCGAATTTCAGCCAGCCTGTCCCGGTTCGCAACACGAGCGCCCGCACGGGCCGCCGTCAGATCCCGCTCGATCGCCGCTACCGCAACCTGCCCGACGAGACCCAGCCCGGCGCAATCGAGTCCTGGCAGGCCGTCGCCCCCGTCCGCCCCGACACCGCACACAGCCGGTCCCTGCGCTTCCTCGACGTGGCCGGCGAGCTGCTGGCTGCTGTCGCCATCATCGGCGGCGGCATCGTCCTGACCGGCCTCGCCTCCCTGCTCTGACCCGCCCGCAACCGAGCGGGCCGGCTGCCCGCGCCCCTCGCATGAGGACGCCATCCCATGTCCAACAAGGCTCGCGATCAGAAGCCGACCCGCCCCAACGCCCTCCTTGAGGAGCGGCTGGAGGCGGTTAGGAACGGCAAGGGCAAGTTGCTCAAGCCAAAGAAGGCCAAGCCCGTCGCCGAACCTGCACAGGTTGTGACCGAGCCGGAGGCCGCGCCCGCTGCCGAGACGCTGCCGGCCGCCGCCCCGTCGCGCGGATACCATCCCGACGCCTACGGCCTGCGGATCGCGGATGGCAGCCTCGGTCTGCACGCCACGCCGGGCGCCATCGTCGTGGTCGAACCCACGGTCCCGGCCAAGGCGGGGATCGCTGTTTTCTACCTCAAGGGCCAGCCGATCCCTGCCATCTTCGATCTGCCGCGTACCTTCGATCCCAAGACCGTGCGCCCCTACGCGCCCGGATCTGAAGTCATGCCCATGGTCGAGGCGTTCGCACCTGAAACCGGCGCGCTCTGCCGCATCCGCGCGGACCAGATTGAGAAGGTCCACCGGATTATCGGCGTGCAGACCCCCGTCGACAGCTCGACGGCCTGGCGCCCGTTCCCGAAGCGGCTGCCGGAGATGGCGCAGTGCCCCGAAGGCATGGGCGAACACGTCGTGAGCGACGCCAGCATGTACCCGCTCATCCGGCCGGGCGAGACCGTGGTCTACGACCCGAGCCAGCGCGATCCCGAGAAGGTGGCTGCCTTCGTCCTCGAATGGTCGAGCGGTGCTCGCGCAGTGCTGGAGACCAACTTCCGGCAGTCGGGCAGCACGGGCGAGGCGTATTGGTGGGTCGATCCCGTGAACCGGCCGGTCGATGATGCCGCGTTTGAGCGCCGGATAGGCCGCGGGACGCTCAACACGATGCTGTTCACCAGCGATGGCCCGTACACCGAGGGGCACCTTCGCGAGCGGATCGTCGGTCGCGTCGTCGGGGTCCTGGCGCCGCGGGAGCGGCCGCGGGACGATGGCAGCGAACCGCCTATGCTCGCGCTTCCCGCCCCGGCCGCCGAACCGCAGGCTGTGCCCCTCGCCCAAGCCTGCGATCAGGCCGTGCGCGATTGGAACGCGATCCAGCCGACCAGCCGGGCCGAGGACTGGGGTGATGACCAACTCGACGAAGCGCTGGATGCCTACGATACCGTGCTCCAGCGGGCGATCACCGAGCCCTCACACGACGTGGCGGACCTGCAGGCCAAGGCCCGCCTGCTGCTGCACGACCTGCTTGAGCACACCATCGGGCACGATCCGGACGACGAGGCTATGCTGACCGTCGACGAGCAACTGACGCGCGTGGTTCTGCGCGAGGTCGGCACTCTTGGCGCCTTGTCCGGCGGCACCGCTCTGGCCTCCCAGCCGGATCCCATCTTCGCAGCCATCCAGGCACACACCGTCGCGCGGGCGGCCTTCGCGGAGACCGTGAACCCGCAAGACACCGCATGGGTGCGGGAGCAGGGCGGCGATACTTCTGACGAAGCCATGGCACCCGCCCATGCCGCCTACGAAGCCGCGTCCGCGGCCGAGGCCCAGACTTGGGCCGCCCTGTTCGAGGTACGGCCCACGACGCTGCCCGGCGTGCTCGCCCTCTTGCGGCACTGCCAGGCATGGGCGCCCAGCAACGACGGCCAAGACGGCGCCCCGGCGATGGAGGACGTGTTCGGGTTCATCGCGGACGGACTGGCGGCGGTCACGGAAGAGGCCGAGGACGACGGCGCCCTGACGGTCGAGAGCGCCGCGACCTTGTCGTTCCAAGCCTACACCTTCGACACACCGCTTCGCTCACCCCAGCAGTGGGCCGATGAGTTCAGCACGCACGCGATCCCGATGCACATCGCGGACAGAACGCTGCGGATGACCAAGCCCGAGTTGATGGCCTTCATTCGTGACGCCGCCGAGCGCGGCGACGGGACGGACGAGATCATGATGAAGGCGCTCAACGCCACATCATCGACCTTCGACGGCTGGGCCAAGCTGCTGCACCTCGCCGGCACCCGCTACCTTATCGCCGGGGCATCCGTGGCGATCGAGCCCGAGACGGAGAACGGAGGGGCTTAACCCCTCCCGCCTCTTCCGTAGCCGTGCGTACCGCCCCGGCCGGGTCCGCCGGGCTTTCCCCATCACACCCCGAGACCACCACCATGAGCAACGTGCTCACGTTCAAGCCGCACCCGAAACCGGCCGCTGCGGAGATCCCGGAGCCGCTATCCAGCTCCGAGCTACGGACCCAGATCGAGGCCGGCGTACAGGCCGCCCTCGACCTCGCAGACCACTACATCGCCGTGCTGAACGGGATGGACGGTTGCCCTGACCTGGAGGACGGCGCCGACGACGAGCCGTCCCTAGCTGCCCCCGAGAACGCCACCGGCTCGCAGGTGGTCTACATGCGCGGGAACGATCAGGACCGCGAGGAGGAGGCGCCCGAGACCGTGCTGCCAAAGGTGACGACCGAGCCACAGCCGGTGGCAGAGATCCTGCCCTGGCGCGGGCGCGGCAACGTCCTCGCGGCAGCCGGCACAATGCTCCTCGACCTGCTGGAGCGCGCGTGAGTCTTGGTAACGATCGGATGTGCCGTCTTCAGCGAAGCGACATGAGATTGCGGAGGCGATGGCGTAAGGGTGGCCGGGACGCCGGTGCCGACCGACAACGCTTCAGCGTCGGGATCAGACACTGCGCCAAATCCTCTGCCATGATCTGACGGCCGAGTGAATTGTAGTGGGCGGCATCGTGGAAGATGCCCCGTTTTTCATCAGCGAAAAGCCCGCTCAGATTGCGGCTCACGAAATATCGATCTTTTTGCCTAAGCTGCTCCAGCTCGGCGAAGACCTCCTCTAAACGCGTGTACTGGCGGTCGAGGTATGCGAGGTAATCGGCGGAGCCCGCACGGCGTTCAGTCTCGTCGAGATGGCGCTTCCGCACGATCGTTGGTTGAAGAACGCAGATGATGGGCGTGCGCAGAGCTGGGCCTAGAAGCGCGAGGCGCTGTAGGACTTCTTGGGTGCGTTGGATGATTGCACGTTCCCATGCATCGCTCTTCCAGACAATTTCTTGCCTAAGTTGGTTGAGGTGTTCGTAGAGTAAGCTCGTTAATTCATCATAGTTCAAGCCAAGCTCGCGTGACTGGATACGCTCCGTATCGAACAGGTAGTCGTAAATCCTCTCGATAACGAAGGCGTTGTAAGGATAGCCAGGACGTGGATCAAACGTCCAGGGATGCGTCACATCCGTACCGCCGCCGACGACAACCAGCGCATCTGGCTCCCAAATGGCCAAACGCGACCAGATCAGCGCGGACATCTGACTGAAACACGATGAGATGACGCCGAAGTTGAACACCTTGGCACGGGTCACGCCCATGCGCCGCAACTCACCTTCTAGGCGACCCGATACGGTGTCTGCATCCGTGTCGCCATCCACCATCGTGCTTCCACCGAGAACGAAGACGCGGATCTCGTCCACATCCGTTCGCGGACCTGCCGCTTCAGCATTGCGGAAGCCGTGAGTGTCGAATTGGATATGCTGGTACTGATTGCCGGGTTTGCCGGTAAATCCTATGAAAGGGGAGGGATATTTGATTGTCGAACTGAGATGGTAAAAATGATGTATGAACTTTGATCGACTATTTTCATCGGCCATCTGCGACTCTTAGCTGCGATGTGATTTGTATTTAATCAGTGTTAGTTTAGAATTACTTCATATTGTACAGTATGATACATGATTGATCTCTTACCTATCGGGCTCAAGTGAATGGGATAATCGATATAGTGTGTTCGGACAATATCGTTTTCGAATGCCGCCCGGCAGACATTATGAGTGTTTGCCGAATTCCGAGAATGCGCCCGCAGCCGAGATCCTAACCTGTCGCGGCAACGTCATCGCGGCCGCCGCCTCATTCCTCGTCGATCTGCTGGAGCGCGCCTGATGCCGACGATGCTGCCGAGACGAGCGGGGCCAGAACGGCGGCTGTCATGGCCCGAGACCGTCCGGTTCTTCTGCCTCATCGCACGGGTGCGCTGGCTCGACCGACGCTTGCACGCTACATACCGGCAGGTCGACCGCCTCGGGTTCGATGTTGCCGGGGCGCAGCTTCTCGACGTCGCCTATCGCTGGCTCGTTGTTCATCAGCGGATCGGCGCGTTGCTCGGTTTACCGGAACCCTCGCACGTCGCGCAGGTCCGCGCGATGCTGCTGAAACCTGAGGATCAGGCCGAGACAACCGGCGGCCTCACCAGGTTCTGATGTCCCGACTGCGCTCCGTGATGTCGGTCTCAGGCAGGTAGGCCATACCGTTCGCGACAAACCTTGCCCACAAAAACGCAGCCACCGTCGTCATCGCTGGTACAGACAGGGTGATGAGGACAGGCGCGATCATGCCCAAGCCACCGGCGCGCGGTAGAAGGTGCTGCCTGTCTCGCCGACGATCTCCACCATTTAAGATCGCGTCGCGCTGCAATGAACTGTCGCAGGCTTGCGGCAAGCCTGCGCCATTCGATCAGCGAACTGCATTGCCTCAGCGAAGACGCACGTCTCTAAAACTATAGGCACACGCCAGATAGTGTTGTCTTGTGATCTGATCTGCGCGGTAAACATGGTAGTAAATCTGTTGGATCGTCAGAAAATCAGAAGGGCCAACCTATACCCATTTCAGATTGTGCCCGCAGTAGCTTATCTGCCACACCGCTGCCGCTGAGCGACTTGTCGGTTCAAATAGGACGGAGAGATAACAAGATGGGACGATGTGCTAAGTATCTGCGCACCCTCCTCGCTGAGGCTGATCCTTAGGTCGCAATGGTCCTAGTCCTCTGACAGCGACCGCAGATCGTCCCGCTTCGTCAGAAGATCGCACATGTGCCGCTCGAACCGTTCCAGGCTCGCATACTCGCGCTCCGCGGCTTCTGGCGTGACGTTGGGATCCTCTAGCATCAGCCGCGAGTGCCGAATGCGCCCCCGCAAGGTGGCGATGTCGTGCTCGGCCTTCTCAAGCTCGCTCATCGCCGCCTCAACGTTGACTTAACCGTGCCGCCCGGCCGAGATGGCCCGTTCCGGCTGGACCTGCCTTGGCGAGTCGCAGCCACCATCAGGAGAGAAGCCGCCGCGGATCTGAGACCCTGAAACGACTACGGGCCCCCTGTCGCCAAACAGAGAGCCCGCGAAATCGAGATGGCCTGGTGAGGCCGACTGCAATCCCTCATCAGCCACAGCTCCCCTCGGGAGTCAACGGGAATGCCAATTCCCGGAGCGATGAAGTCGTGCCCAGTCCACAGCCGCGGCCCGTGAGGGACCGAGGACGATGTTTCACGCCACCATGCGGGAGGCGGTCGATGCCGCGCGCACGCTCGCGCAGCTCGACGACCTGTCGCGCACCATCTGGCAGGCTCATGCCGCCGAGACCGTCACCGATGCCGAGGCGCAGGGCTTAGCCGAGGCGCTGCACACCCGCAGGAGCGCCGTGCGCGAGGCTGTGGCGCCCGTCGGCATCCCGCTTGGCCGTGTGACGCTGTTTCCAGCCAAACGCCTCCAGCGGGCCCCTGAGCGATCCGTAGCCATCGAGCGCCGCCGCCGGCTGGCCTGCTCCGGCCCGATGCCGCCAGCTCTCGCCAGCAGGTTCACCACCGGGCAGCTCGCGGTCCTGCGGATCGTCGGGGACGAGATGGCCCGCAACGGGGCCTGCGGGCTGTGTATCGACGCTATCGCGGCGCGAGCGGGCGTCTGCCGGCGGCTGGCTCAGGCCGCGATCCGACTGGCCGAGGGCGACGGCCTGCTGACGATCCAGGAGCGGCGCCACCAGGGCCGGAAGTCGGATCCGAACGTGGTCCGCATCATCAGCCGGGAATGGCTGCAGTGGCTCCGGCGGGGAGGGCGGTCCGCGGCTCCGGCGCTGCTCGGCAGCATAGGGTGCAAAACGGTTCACCCCACGGATAGGGGAGATCCACAGAGGCAGGTTGTGGATACGGAACCCAAGGAGGGCTGCCGAGGGGCAGCGGTCGACTTCGGCCGAAGCGATCCTGTGAGAATTCTCGCGGGCGGTAGGATGGGCCGAGCTATGCGGTGACGGTCTGCGAGCGGACGGTATGCCGAACGGGCAGTCGTAACGGCAGGGTCCTTTTGGAGAAGAACCGCACGCCGTAGGACATGAAGCTTAGTTTAATCGACAGGACATCGACCGCCCGTTAGGGGGCGCCCCATGACTGCCGATCCGCTTTTCCCCTCCGTCATCGCTATCCGTGCACTCACAGGCTGCAACTCCATAGACGGCGGTGACACCGTCGATGTCCGCTTCACTGCGGCTGACGGACGAACGATCGCCCTGCTTATCCCGCGGCAGATCTTCGACGAGCTGCAAACTGCCAAAGTGTCGGCGAACCACTCGCGCGCGCGGCGCTTAAGAGGATAGAGCTTGATCCTGCAGTAAGTGCGGGCAGCGGAACATGCAGGCTTATCGCTTCTGTGTGGCCCTACGGCGCCCTGACGGAACACTCGACGCTCCCGTGCGCGAGGAGATCATCATGGCTGCGAGCGGGGGCGATGCCGTAGAAAAGGCCAAGGGCATCCACGTCGACATGCTCGGCCTGGACGCAAACTCGATCTACCTCAGCGATGCGAGCGGCCGTGTGATCTGGTCGCTGCGCCTGGGCGATGTCTGGCTGGGACGAGACTGCTGACGGACAGCGGGCAACCTCAGCCAATCAGGTCAACCGCGAGTTCGCGTAGGTGGTGGTGCGGGCTGAGCCATGCGGTTACGGTCAGCCACTAATCGGAATAACAAACGCGTGTGTCTCGCCCAAATAGGTGGTGATCCCGGCTCAACCGTGCTTCCCATGGACATCCTGTGTCCACTGGCGAGCAACGATCTGGCGTGAGTCTACCTGGCATTATCCCACTCACCGAAGCAGCTGCGTTCACGTGCGGCTGTGTTGTATTCCGTGGAAGATGGTCGGCTTCAGAGCGAGTCGGGAAGCTGTTGCTTCTCATCACAGCAGTCCTCGCTGTCATGCTGTTGATCCTCGCCAAACCGGACAATGCGCTTGATCCCTACGCCATTGAGCTAGACGGGATGCGTCCGCTTCTCGACTAAGGAACAAGCCCACTGTGTCGCTGCTGCCATAGCAGCTTGGCCTCAAGACTGACATAGCGCACCCCGGATTTGAGGTTGATGCGATTATGCAGCGGGCGAGGCGAATGCCGCTCTGGGGGGCAGCAGCCCTGATATCACTTATGCCCGCCTGGGTTGCCTCAGCGGCTACGGTCGACGGCAAACTCTTGCCCGAGAAGCCGCGCTATGCACGCGACCCCTCGTGCAGCGAGGTTCACGTGGTGAGGCCAACGATGCGGCCGCATACGCACCCGCTCGACAACCAGATTAGTCCCAACCCAGCCGAGTCGGCCATGAGCCAGGGCGACAGTGCGATCTGCTTCGCCTACGCCACCGCCGACATGATTTCGCAGCGCGAGGGCATCACCGTCTCGGCCCTCGATGTCGCTACCCAGTACTACTTCGCCGACGCGAACCGGCTCATGACGTTGCGCAGTCCGCCGCTGCAGCGCTACCTGCACGAGCATCCCCAGACGCTGGCCGAGATCCTGGAGGACCGCAACGACACCGACGTGAGCCGCGACCACAACCCCAAGCAGCTGCCCTACTTCGACAAGCTGGAGGACGGGCAGGAGGACGCGGCCGCGCTGCTCTACAACGTAGCCGGCCTGTGCCCGGATCGGGACCTGCCTTCCTTCGACGGCTACGCCCAGCACGGCCGCCTATTGGCCACGCTGCGCTACCGGGCGAGCGTCACGCTGCACGACCGGAGCTACCGCAGCCTCGCCGGCACGGTGGAGAAGCTGCGCAATCCCCTGACCGACCCGTTCAACGCCGGCTGGCTCGCCTATGTCGGGCACGCTTGCAGGCGGCTCCCGCTACCGGCCCCGCTTCTGCCGATCTCCTACCGGATCGCCGACAACCAGCTCGACTTCATGGACCGGCTCGACCACGGTCATCCGCCGACCCGAGCCGAGAGTGACCGCCTGCTGGGCATGATCGACTACGCCCTCGATCACCGCCGCACGCCGACGATCGGCTACAGCTGGTACCTGTTGGAGGATCGGGACCCGAAGGATCCGGACATGGCGGCCGACCACTCCAGCACCCTGCTGGGCCGGCGCAAGGTGAACGGCACGTGCCAGTACCACCTGCAGGACAACACGGGGGAGTACTGCGCGCGGATGCGCCCTGGCATCGCCGAGCGTTGCCGGCTCGGGCGGATCTGGGTGAACGAGGAGGAGTTGCGCCGCACGCTCTACAGCGTGATCTACCTGCGTTAGCGACCTGCACTATTCACTGAGTCTATCTCAGGAAGTTGATATTCTCTTCGTCCCGCAAGCCGTCTCGGGCGTTCGATAACGGCTATGTGATCGTGGTATACAGTATAGTGAGGCTGCGTACCTTAATTGAGGGATGCGCCTAAGCTGCTTCACGCCAAGCTCACGACTCGTCCTGAACTGGAGTGGGTCGAATGCGCAAGGATGGTCCTCCCATCGGCTTTGTCGCCATCGGCCTCGTGCTCTCGGCAGGAATGCTGTTGGCACAGTACGAACTTCTCGTCCGCCCAGACAACGCGGTCGAATTGGCCGACGCGGAAAATCCCGTCACGGCGCTGCAGCTGGCTTCGTTGGAGCCTTCGCCCCCGAGCAAAGCGGCCGTGGCGGTCCCGACGCTCAAGGCGGAACCCGCGGCCCTTGAAGTGGGAACCTCGGGCCAGTAGGTCTGGCAGTCAGGAGTAGGGCCCACCGAACAGATCCCCGAGCGCCTTGCGCCGAAACAGCGTGCGCCATCGCCTGCGCTGATGCTCGGGCCGGTCGTGGATCAGGTGGCACCTCTGACAGAAGGCCACGAGGTTGGCGTCCGCATTGTTCGCGGTGTCGTGGTCCCGATGGGCGGCTGCCAGCACGACCCGCGTCCGGCGAGCCTGTCTGAGGATGTCAGCCTCGGCAGCTATCCGGATCCGCCTACCCCATCCGTCGCGCCAGCGACCGGCTTCAGCATCCCACCAGCGGCCATCGCCGAGGTGGTAGACCATCCGCCCGTGTGGCCGCCCGCAGCCCTCGCAGGAGCCTTTCGCCCGACCGAACCGGATCACGGCTGAAAGCTGCACCCAGTCGATGGGGTAGAAGTAGCGGTGCTCGGGCCGGATCGGCATGATGGCGGCATTGTGCCAGCAGTGGTGGAAGAAGCGTAGCCTTAAGGCGTCCGATGCGGCTCTCGCCGGACAATCGCACGGGAGCGAGATCATCTGGGTTGCGGGTCGGCGCGGTGTGCGCCAGATTTAGCGCATGAGCGTCGACTTTTCGTACCTGCTGCGGAAGGAGGATCCTGGGGCTGCGCTCCGGGATCTCGACGACGTGGCCGTGTTGGCGCCGGTTGTGACGGACGATGGCGACACGATCCCGGCGGGCACCGAAGGCACCATCGTCGGCGTCTGGAAAGACGGCGAGGCGTTCTTTGTCGAATTCGCCGAGCCCGAGGGCGCGCTAGCCACGGTCCGGCCGATCAACCTGACCTGCCCCCATGCGGTGGTCCGAGTTCAAAGTTAGTGCAGGGTCGGCCTCTGCTCTACGGGTAGCTTGGCCGACGGAGCCGGTCGGGCGAGCGCAGTCGGCCAAGCGGTCATGGCTGGCACGAACACTTCCGGCGCTGGTGGTTTGTAGCCGAGCGCACCGTGCGGGCGGATCGTGTTGTAGTGCCGACGCCAGCTTTCGATGATGATCTGCGCCTCCTTCAGGGTGTAGAAGATCTCGCCATTCAACAGTTCGTCCCGCAGGCGCGCATTGAAGCTCTCGACAAAGCCGTTCTCCCACGGTGAGCCCGGCGCGATGTAGGCGGTCTTCGCGCCAACGGCTGCAATCCAGGCCTGCACCGATTTGGCGATGAACTCGGGGCCATTGTCCGAACGAACGTGCGCCGGCACGCCGCGCAGGATGAACAGGTCCGCGAGCACGTCGATCACGTCAGCTCCCTTCAGCTTGCGTCCGACACGGATCGCCAGGCATTCGCGCGTGAACTCGTCGACGACGTTGAGCATCCGGAACTTGCGTCCGTCATGCGTGCGCGCCTCGACGAAGTCATAGGCCCACACGTGATCGCGCCGCTCTGGTCGGAGCCGGATGCAGGAGCCATCCCCGTCCCATAGCCGGCTCTTCTTCGGCTGGCGGCCCGGCACCTTCAGCCCCTCGCGTCGCCAGATGCGCTCAACCCGCTTGTCGTTGACGAACCAGCCGGCCGCCTTCAGCAGCGCGCCGATCTTCCGATAGCCGTAGCGCCCGTACCGGCGCGCCAGTTCCACGAGATCGGCCGTCAGCGCCGCCTCGTCATCTCTGCCCCGCGGCAGCTTGCGCTGCGTCGAGCGATGCTGCCCGAGCGCACGGCAAGCGCGGCGCTCGGAGACGTCCAGGACGTCCAGGACATGCTCAATGCAGGCGCGTCGGCGCGCGGGGCTGGTCAGTTTCCCCGGGCGGCCTCCTGCAGGATCAGCTTGTCGAGCGTGAGATCCGCAATCGCCTTCCGGAGCCGCTGGTTTTCGGTCTCCAGGTCCTTCATGCGCCGGACCTGGTCGCTCTTCAGGCCGCCGTACTCCTTGCGCCAGCGGTAATACGTCACCTCCGTCACGCCGATCGAGCGGATCGCGTCCCCGACGCTTTGGCCTTGAGAGACCAGCACATCCACCTGCCGCAGCTTGGCGACAACATCCTCCGGCTTGTGCCGCTTCGTTCCCATCTGTCCGTCCTCGTCCTGGCCCGAAAGCCATACCTCAGGGCGGACCACTTCATTGGGGGCAGATCACCTTCGGTACGACGAGGAGACCGCGACCCGCACCCTGGATCGCCGATCCCTCGACATGGTGCGGTCGTCGTGGAGCGCTCCGGCCCTGCTGATCGACGCGACCTTGCCCGAGGCCCCGCTGCTTGAGCCCGTCATGGGCCACCGCGTCGAGGTGAAGGCCGACATCACCGCCAGATGGAGCCCGCACGTGAAGGTTCGCCAGATCCTCAGCGCGCCCGTGACGGCGCGGAAGCTCGGCATCATTGAGACTGACGAGGAAACCGATAGCGAAGCGCCGGGGGCACCGAAGCGGGTCATCACCGATCTGCTGCGGCTCACCCGCCTGCGTGCCGCGCTCGTCTGGCCGCGCATCGTCGTCGTCATCGCACCGATGCGGCTGATCGAGCGCCTGAAGGACATCGGCCTGCCGGAGAACGTCGAGACCGCCCATTTCGGCGCGGTCGCCGGCATCGATCGTTGGGCGAGCGCCGCCGGCCTTATCTGCGTCGGCCGCCTGCAGCCCGGACCCGGCACCGTCGAGCCTCTGGCCGGCATCGTCACCGGCACGGTCCCCCACGCCATCCCGCCGAACCCGAAAGGCGGCGGCCGGTGGTATCCCCGGATCGGGGGAGCGATCCGCCTCGCCGACGGCCGCGGTGCCCGTGTCGAGCGCGGCCAGCATCCCGATAGCATGGTCGAAGCCCTGAGGTGGCAGATCACCGAGGGCGGGCTGATCCAGGCCATAGGGCGCCTGCGCGCCCTGCGCCGCGGACCTGACGCCCCCGCCTTCCTCGACATCGTCAACGACGTGCCGCTGCCGATCAGCGTGGACGCCACCGAGACGTGGGACGAGGCCAAGCCCGGCGCCTGGGCCGAGATGGCGCCCGAGGGCGTGCTGCTCACCAGCGCCACCGACATCATGGCCTGCTTTCCCGAGGCCGGCGCGACGCACAAGGCGGCGCGAGAAATGAGCCTTCCGACGTTTGCCCTAACGTCTATAATTAAGTCATCTATAGACGTAGGGGCAAACGTCAGACGTGCCTCGTACAAGCGTCTTGGCCGCTTCGCGCCAGCCGCCGCGCTCCTCCTCCCGACCGCGCCCGCCGACCTGAAATCCTGGCTCTCAGACCGCCTTGGCGCGATCGAGTGGGTGAGGATCGAGGAGCCCGAGGCGCCCAAGGAAGCCGCCCCGCAGCCTGCGCCCGCCACCGCGCCCCGCTGGCCGCGCTGCGCCGACCTCGCCCCCGATCTGGCCGCCGCCTACCGCCTTGTGGTCGACGTGCCAGCGCCCGCGCCCAAGCCGCACGTCCCCGTCATTCCTGAAATCGTCCGGTGGTGGCCGCCCGAGTTTGCCGTCTTCCGGGAGGCCGCCGAATGATCCGCCCCTGCGATCAGTTCGGGCCGTGGGCCGCCAACCTCGACACGGCCGAGCGCCGCGCCCGGCTCCGCGCCATGCGGGCGCTGGCTCGCGTTCACTGCGGGCCTCGTGCCGCGGACCTGTGTCGCTTGCTCGCCCAGGCCGAGGCGGACCCGGCTGCCCTCGAACCCGCCTTGGCGGCGCTCGACCGCCTCCCCTCGAACGATCGTCGGCACGTGCTGGCGAGCTACGCCGCCCTTTCCCGTTCCGCAGCCTGAGAGCCGACCAATGGGAACCGTCCTACCCTTCCCCCAGCACCGCACCCGGCAAAGCGCCTCCGGTGTCCGTGTCGCCTTCGTTGCCGACCGCTGGTGCATCGAGCGCCTACAGGCCGGGGACATCATCGCCCGCAGCCGCATGCCGTCGCTCGCCGACGCCCAGCGCATCGCCACTCGGATCAGCCGCCGGGACAGGGTGCCGTTGCTCGCCCCGTGCGTGCCCCGGTCATCCCGACGTGCTGCCACTCACCACACCCCCGACGACGCAGCTTGAGGAGCCGTCATGCCGACAGAGAGCAATACCCGCCGCCAAGTCCGCGCAGAAATCATCCGCACCCTTGCGGAGGCTCAGGCTGCTGGTCTCGGCGACGGCGTGGCCGCAGCCCGTCAGGCGTTCCCCGGCATCCCGGAAGCGATCCTGTGGGAGTGCTGGTCCGAACTGGATCAGGAGCACCAGGAGGCGTGGTGGCAGCGCGTCGAGCGCACCATCGACGGTGAGGTGATCCGCAACGCAGTCGCAACCGCACAGGCCTGAAAGGAGCCACCATGTCGAACGTCATCACCCTGCCGACGCGCCCGCAAAAGCCCGGCCACACGGCGCACTATCAGGAGGTCGCCGTGTACGGGCACGCCGGTCCGCTGACGGTTACCCTCGCCCGCCGCGAGGGCGCCGCCGGCTGGCTGCATGTCCTGCTGCTCGGATCCGCCGTCGGCCTGGAAATCATCGCCAGCCTGCCGGACGACGAGAAGGGCCGAGCCGTCGCCGACTTCGTGGGTCCGGCCGTCCTGCGCACTGCGGAACTGACCGAGACCGAGCTTGCCGCCCAGCCGGAGGCCTGCTGATGGCCCAGACCAAGCGCCCTCCCCACCCCGGCCGCACGTCGGCCGAGCGCCGCGCCCTCGATCGCATCGGCTGCGGCGAGCCGCCGGCCTGCGCCCAGAAGACCCTGCGCAACCTGCTGGACGCCGGCCTGATCGTGGACGTGGGCACCGAGACCCGCCGCGATGCGCTCGGAAGCTATCGGATCCCGGCCTACGCCATGCCGATCCCGGTTCACTTCCAATGGTGCAGCGCTGTCGCTGCGACCGACGAGGAGATGGCCGCAATGGAGGGGCTGTGATGACCCCTCCTGCCACATCTATTCAGGAAGCCGCTGACGCCCTGCTGCGCGTCATCGTGAAAGCCGACCGCCAACGGTTCGCCCTGAAGCTCGCGGCGTTCCGGGGCCGACCGTTCATGGGCATTGGCCAGCCCGGCGCAACCGACGACCTCGACCCAACGGCCATCGTCGCGGATCCCATCGGCACCGCCTGCCGAGCCGAGCTGCGCCGGATCGGTCACGCACTGCACGCCGCCTGCCCCTGCGAGGATTTCGTCGCGCTCTCCGTGGAAGTCGCTGAGATGGATCCGACGCACGCGGACTGGCGGGCGATGGCGCTGGAGACAGCCTGGGCCGGCATCGGGAGACGTGTGCTGTGACTGGAAATTTTGCCCGCGGCACACCGATGCAGCTCTGTCTCCTCTACTTGGAGCAATCTACTAATGAAGCTGAGCAAGCCATTCTCGACCCGCAACGCTGGTTTATCGCTGTGCCGGACATGCACCGCGCTCTAAACTGCGCGTTGGTCGCCGCTCTTGCTGGTTCTGAGAGTATCGGCGCCTACCCAGAGAAGATCCGTCGCCAGTGGCTGCTTCATTTTGAGCACCCAGACTGGCCAGATCGCCCGCGACCCCGCGACGATCGGGTGGAGAGCTTTTCGGAGCTGCTGAGGAGAGCACAAGACGACGCTGACCCCTGGATGGAACGTAGGCCGATCCACCTCACAAAGCTCCAACAGGCCGATCTCGCCCTACTGACCGATCTTCGTGATGACATGGAGCACGTGAAACCGCGGGGCTGGGGCATCGAGGCGTCTGGGATGCCACGCATACTCGCTGCAGCGGTCGCTGCGATTGAGCAGCTTCTCAACGAGCCCCGGTGCCGATCGAGCCTCACGAGAAAGCATGAGGCGAGCGGCAAGCGGTCGATCCGACGTGTCAGGCACCTAGCAGAGCACGGCCGCCCGATGCCGTCACGGAGAGCGCCAAAGCCCTGATGCTTGGGCAGCCTCGTCCACTGATCCTCCCGTTGATCTGAGCGAACAATAGCCTGATCCTATATACTAACATGCATACGATAGAATTTAGCTAAGACCATGAGCAAGCCCACCAATCTCAAGCCCTTCGCGCCCGGTCAGTCCGGCAACCCCGGCGGCCGTCCGCGCCTGCCCGACGACGTGAAGCAGCTCGCCCGCGGGTACACGCGTGAAGCCCTCCAAACCCTGGCTGGCGTCATGCGCAACGACGAAGCCCCGGCTGCCGCTCGCGTCACGGCAGCCAGCCACATCCTCGACCGCGCCTGGGGCAAGCCGGCCCAGCACCTCACCGTCGATCCCGTTGGAGACCTCACCGATGCCGAGCTTGGGTCAGAACTCGCCGCCGCCGTCGAGCAGCTTCGACGTCTCGGCCGCGCGGGAGCGGGTGAGGCTGCTGACGATGGAGGCGAAGCGCCGCCAACGACGCACTGACATCAAGGACTCAATGGTCGCGTGGGCGGTGGCCGCCGGCTACACCCCCGCCCATCATCACGAGGCGCTGATCGCCGAGCTGGAACTGCTGGAGAGCGACCCCGACACCGACACCCTGCTGGTGTTCATGCCGCCGGGCAGCGGAAAATCGATCTACGTCAACCACCTGTTTCCGGCGTGGTACGTGGCCCGCCACCCCGACCGGAACGTGCTGACGGCCTCGCACAGCAGCGAACTGGCCGAGCGGTTCGGGCGCAAGACCCGAAACCTGATCATGGAGCATGGTCAGGACCTCGGCGTCGCCCTGTCCGACGACAGTCAGGCTGCGAACCGCTGGGCGACCACGCTGGGCGGCGAGTACTACGCCGTGGGCGTAGGCGTGGGCATAGCCGGATTTAGGTCAGACCTATCAATAGTGGATGATCCGTTCGGCAGCCGCGAAGATGCCGAGAGCCGGCGCATGCGGGACCGGGTCTGGGATTGGTACTCGGACGACTTCTCCACCCGCCTCAAGCCCGGGTCCAAGAAGGTCATCATGCACACGCGCTGGCACGATGACGACCTTGCCGGGCGCGTCATCCGGCAGCTCGACGCGATCGGGCGCCCCTACCGCCTCCTGTCCCTGCCGGCGCAGGCCGGGCTCGGCGACCCGCTCGGCCGGTCAATCGGTGAATTCCTCTGGGATGACGATGACTACGGCTACGGCGCCCAGCTCCGTCGGCGGAAGGAGGAGGTGGACACCCGCACTTGGGCGAGCCTGTACCAGCAGGTGCCGGTGCCGGAGGGCGGCAATTTCTTCGAGCGCGACTGGATCAAGCCCAGCAAGGGATCGCCGGCCCGCGAGAGCCTGAACGTCTACGGCGGCAGCGACTACGCCGTGACCCGGGACGGTGGCGACTACACGGTGCACGTCGTCGTGGGCCTAGATCCCGACGGGAACATGCACGTCCTCGACCTCTGGCGGAAGCAGGCTGACAGCGGCGAGTGGATTGCGGCCTGGTGCGACCTCGTGAAGAAGTGGCGCCCGATCGAATGGGCCGAGGAAACCGGACAGATCCGATCCGCGCTCGGCCCGATGATGGACGCCGCTGCTCGCGAGGCGAAGGCCTACTGCGTCAGGCGCCAGTTCCCGACCCGTGGAGACAAGGCCGTCCGTGCCCAGAGCATCCGCGCCCGCATGTCGATGAAGGGCCTGTACATCCCGGGCGATGCGCCCTGGCGGAAGGACTTCGAGGCCGAGCTGTTGCGCTTCCCCGCCGGCGTCCACGACGACATCGTGGACAGCTTAGCTTTGTGTGGTCAGCTCCTCGACCGCGTGCGGCCGGGCATCGCTCCGAAGGCCCCCCCGAAGCCGAAGGACGGTCTCAGCGGCTACAAGGCAGTGCGGTCTGGCGGGGGATCGTGGCGGGTGTAGGCTTGCGACAGGTTGGTACCGCAGGCGGAGGCGTTGACGATGGCAAGGACCGAAAGAGGTGAGTACCGGTTCACCGCGAAAGAGGACGCTGAAGGTCGCCCATCCCTCGTCCTGAAGCCAAGAGGGGAACCGATCCCGGCCTTCGGGGACGCGCTACTTAGCTTGGATCTCCGGGACAGCGTGAATTACGCCCATGCTCAACAGATCGCAGAAATCCTGAACGACCAAGTGATCGGCCTGTCGGTAATGTTCTTCGACAAGGTGGCGGACGCGTGAGTTGATCATCAACAACGGCGTGCTGTGCCTTGTTGGGCCTGAGTTGACCGCTGACGAATGGGCGGCGCGATACGTCACCGAGCAGTGAAATATCTATGCTCCCGCAAGCTTGGGCATGGCCTGCGGCCTATACCAGCTCAGCTTCAGCGTATTCCCGAATATTATTTTCTTGTGGCCGCTTGGGTGCTGGTATCTTCGCTATCATCTTAGCAATATGCGAGCGTAGTCTGTCTTTATCTGTATCATTGCCTGCATTGGCCATCTCGGAAAGTTGATCAAATATGACATGCATATCAACCTCCTAGCCTTCGACTGACCAAAACGAATCGATAACGGATATTCAACGCAATTGCAGGACAATGAGACGCTCGATGACTGTATAGACCATTATTTAATGCTGTTGACAAGCCGGAATAAGTACTCAAAACGGCCAATTGGATAGGTTTATTCCTGCTTCTGATCGCCCTAGCATGAGGTCGGACTACGTAGGCGGGCCGACCCCTCGGCGCGTGTGACGATCGTGCGTCAGGGAGGTTGGCAGTGTCCCCGCGCTTCTTCTTTGATGTCTCCAACGGTGAGAACACGCTGACCGATCAGGCCGGGATCGATGCCTCTAACCTCGATGAGGTGCTTGTCGAAGCGGAGAGCGTCATCACGGAAATGGCGGACGAGGTGACCGAAGCGAACCCGGATCAGAGCTGGGCGCTGATCGTGCGGGATGAGGCGGGATCGGTCGTCGGGCGTCTGCCAATCAGCCGCTGAGGCTGTTCTGTGTGACGGGGGCGATCACGAGTCCGACACAGCGTGGGTTGGCCTTGGCACAGTGAAGGCGGTCGAAACTGTAAGCACGACTTAGTTGATGCCGTGTTCCGCTTTTGCAACCTCACATCCCGACCCTGGGGGCCGATAAATAGACTTATAGGCCCTCAGCCCAATCCCCGTCGCTCAGGTAGCGCCGCCGAGACCGTCGGACCCGTCTCAACAATGGCCTACAGAAACCCGCTCCCCGAGTGTTCCTTAAAGGCGTTCGCACGCCGGATGTAGCCGACCACCATCCGCGGATCCCGGTGGCCGCTCTGACCTCAGTACTCGCCGCCCCCACGTCGACCCTCATAGGCGCTACATCGCAACCGTTGCTCCGGCTCAAACACCGACGGCAATGGGCCGAACCACGTCGCTACGGGATCCGGCCCGTTCCCCTACCCCGCTTGCATCGTCACAGATCCGTCGTCGGGATCCACGGTCTCGACGATGGGTCCCAGCGCTTCGGTGATCATCAACTCGCCGAGGCCACGATTGCAGGCTTCCGCGAGCCGGTCGCTGTCCTCGGTCGGCATGACCCGCAGCAACTCGATCATGATCGCGGTGACAGCGGCATCGCGTGCCATCGGAGTGTCCCGAAGCGACGACGCGTGATCGCGGATGACCGCCGACACCACGTTTTCGGCGATGACCTGCGCGGCCTGTTCGAGGTTCGGCCCAACCATGACAGCCTCCTACAAGAACCCGGATCCGCTGTGACCCTTGAACGCATTGGCCCGGCGAATATACCCGACGACCGTCCTGGGGTCCCGATGCCCGGACTGATCCATGATGCGGGCGAGATCTGCCCCACGCTCCGCGGCCGTCGTGATGTAGCCAGCCCTCAAGGAGTGCGCCCCGAAGGTGGAGGCGTCGAGGCCGGCGGCCGTGCAGTAGGCTTGCAGAATGTTGGCGACGGATCGGTCTGTCAGGCGAGGCGGTTCAAGGCTTACATTGTCAGGCTTGGTCGCTCGCACCCGCCCCGATCGCGACACCGGCCGGAACACCGGCCCCGACGTAATGCCGGCCGCGTCGAGCCATTCGCGCACCAGGGCCACCGGCCGGATGAACCGGCCTGTCGGAATGGCCTTCTCGAAGCCCCTGCCCTCCTGGTCGACCTTGGACCGGCGGACCATGACGCGCAGGCCGTCCGGATCCTCGCGCAGATCCTCGACATCGAGCGCCACCAACTCAGACCGGCGGAACGCGCCCGCGAACCCGAGCGCCAGCAGCGCCCGATCCCGCTTGCCGGTCAGGGTGTCAGGCGTCCGCGCCAGCAGCATCTGCAGCACGTCGACCGTGGCCGCCGCCTTCTGGGTCGGCGCGACACCGACGCGGCGCCTGATGCCCTTCATGGTGGCCCGCACGTCCTCGTCGTCCGTCGGGTCCGCGGCCTTCACCAACTTGTGCCCGTACCGGATCGCGGCCAGCCGCCGGCCGATGGTAGACACCGACCGTCCAGCCTCGGCCTCGGCCGCCAGGAAACCGGCCACGGCCTCGGGGCTCGCTGGCAAGGACCGGAACCCGAACCGAGCGCACCAGTCCTGAAACACCTGCACGTCGGAGCGGTACGCCCTGACGGTAGAGTCCGCCTTGCTGGCCCGCTGATAGGCGCGGACGATGGCTGCGGCCTCGACAGGAAGCTCGCTCACGAACTCGGGCACTACGGCGGGGAACGCATCAGATGTCACGATTGTCCGCCTGGACCATCAAAGAGAATGATGAGGAGCCAGATCAGCATCAGCGTCGAGTTGATGCCAAGGAGGAGGCGGTTGATAGGCAGCATCTGGTCGGCCTGCACGAGGCTGTAGATCACCACGCCGAACAGGCCGCCCCACGCGCCGATCCAAGCCATGTGTGAGCTTCGAGGGTCGGGCATCGTCGTCGAGCCGGTCCGCCGCAGGGTGGCCGTACTCTGCGCCTTCGTAGCAAGGGGCGCCACCAAGCCAAAACCTGACCCAAGAGCCATCCGATCATCGGTCACGGTGAGCCGTATTCTTCCCTCGCCCCATATTGCG
>JBOEFT010000005.1:0-55044 GCA_050632685.1 Methylobacterium phyllosphaerae | reverse complement strand
GCCTGGCGAGCCATCGAGCCGGCAAGGCCGCATGACGTCCCGCGCGCTTACCATCTCCATATTGAGACGGCTCGCCGTCTTGATATCAAGCTTTCGTCCATGTAACTTGCGATAATTGGTTTTCTCGAAAGTTTTGGAAACGGCAGATATGAGGCGTTGAGCGGACAATCGAGCACGGTTCGGCGTTGTCTCGCGTGATTTCAGCTGAAGGGGTTCGGCATGCCTGATACGCCCGTCGTCGTTGTTCCGACCGAGACATTCTCGCTTCCACCGGAGTGGATAGAGGCTGCCGAGCAAGCGGCGCGCAACCTGGGTCAGGGCAAGCCTCTCGCCGAACTCAGCCCAGAACACTGGCAGCTTGTGCTAGCGAGCGTCACGGATCGGATGCTGCTGCATGGTGAGACATTGCCGCCAGGATGGAGGCGCACTCTTGCCCAGCAAGTCGGGCGGCAGGAGGCTGCCGATCGTGCGGAGGCACGTGTTCTGGCCCTGCATGCCAAGCGCGAGGAGATCGCCGCTCACATCGCACGCGACCTGGGACTTGGCGGTTTGGCCGGGCTCAGCCGAGACGAGCGCGCTGCGGTCGATCAGCAGACTACCGAGACCATCGAGGGCTGCGACCCCACCTCGCCCGAGCCGTCCGACTGCTCGGAGGCGGATCGAACGATGCGAAGGCTCCTATCCGAGCATCATGCTCTAAAGGATCTCCAGGCGGACGAGGACGATGCCTGATACCTTGCCGGCAGAGACGATCGAGCTGCGGGCCAGCCTTCCTGCGGAAGTAGCGGAGATCGTCCGCGCCTATCAGCGGGCCAGCAAAGCGGACGCGACGATCCGGGCCTACCGCGGCGACGCGGAAGTCTTCCAGGCCTGGTGCGCCCGGTTCGGCTTTCGATCCCTACCGGCGAGCCCGGAGACGGTTGCGGCTTTCATCGTCTCGGAGGCCGAAGAGGGGCGGGCGGCCTCGACGCTCGGGCGCCGCATGGCGGCAATCCGGCATGCCCACAAGCTGGCAGGTGTGCCTGACCCCACCGAGGACGAAGGCGTGCGGGCCGCGATGAAGGGCGCCCGGCGCAAGGTCGGCGTCGCTCCTCGGCAGAAGGTCGCCGCGACGGCCGAGATCCTAGCGGCGCTGCTGATGCGGACACCCGACACCCTGACGGGCAAGCGCGACCGGGCGCTGCTGGCGCTCGGGTTCGCCGGGGCGTTCCGACGGTCCGAATTGGTGGCGCTCAATGTTGAGGATCTGCGCGAGGACCCCGAGGGCCTACGCGTCATGGTCCGCCGGTCCAAGGTCGACCAAGAGGGCAGGGGGTTCGAGAAGGCCATTCCGCATGGGCGGTTCATCCGTCCCGTCGCCCTAGTGCGGGAATGGCTCGATGAGGCCGAGATCACAGAGGGGCCGGTGTTCCGGCCCGTGTCACGGTCGGGGAACGTCCGGCAGGGGAGGGTGTGCGCCTCACGACCCAGGCCGTCGCCGACATCATCAAGCGGTACTGCGCGGCCGCGGGCCTCGATGCCTCAACGTTCGGGGCGCACTCCCTGCGGGCCGGCTACATCACGACGGCGGCCGAGCGCGGGGCGGATCTCGCCCGCATCATGGATCAGTCAGGGCACCGGGATCCGCGCACGGTCGTCGGCTACATCCGGCGGGCAAACGCCTTCAAGGGGCACTCAGGGAGCGGATTTCTGTGATGTTGGGCTCTGGCCTGGTGCACAGTCTAAGCGCCTTAGCGCGCTGAGATGCATGGTAAGGGAAGAGGTAGCGGTGACGTCCGCGGCCTGCGCTCGCACGCCTCGCTACGTCCCGGTGTCCAGCTACTCTCCCTGATCAGCCCCGGCCAACAGAACCCCAGTGTAACAAACTTTCAAACAAGAAACATTCAGATCCAGTCTTTAATCTTTGATTAACCCTCGGTTCATCATAGAAGGATATCCAAGGCGACTAAGTTATGTGCAATGATCGATTTCCCTGGAGCTTGTTACAGTGCCGTAGCTGAAGATTTACAAGCGGCGGGCTATCTGAATAGCAATTATTTTGCTTCAGTTAATACTTCAGAAATTAATGCACATTCAGTTAATAGAGTGTCCAAACTAAATAAAAGCCGCTTATCTGCTTTAAATATGAATAGACATGTAGCGATTTGGAGTTTTGC
Organism: Methylobacterium phyllosphaerae; assembly: GCA_050632685.1. Classification (GTDB taxonomy): domain Bacteria; phylum Pseudomonadota; class Alphaproteobacteria; order Rhizobiales; family Beijerinckiaceae; genus Methylobacterium; species Methylobacterium phyllosphaerae_A. Next base: position 52,888 of record JBOEFT010000005.1, on the reverse strand, counting down.
AACCATTCTCGCCATCGTGGCATGTGCTTGTACGAAAGATGTGCGCCTACTCAACTTCCCGATCGATACCCTCATCCCCACAAGATCAGTATATAACCCGTCGATCGACACTGCAAATCAGTCGTCAAATCTTCTACTTAGACATAGTTCATATGAAGACTAACTATTCCGAAGCAGGAAGCGGAATAAAGCTAAATTACATATGCTTACCACGGCCATGGCGGCACTGTGGCAGAGGGCTGACCTGCGCGTAAAGGTCTCGCCACACTCACTATTTTGCCTAACAACTCCGGCTCGCTTAGCACTTCGCCCAGCTCTCGGATGCTTCCTCTCAGGACCGGTGCCTGCGCGACTGTGCCGCTCAGCGATGAACTTCGAGTGGGGGCTGCCGGTGTAGGCAAGGGCCTTATCGAACCGTGCATGTTCACCGCGAAGGTGCGCACCCGGAGCGGCTCGCCGAAAATGTCAAACGACTGGCTTTCCGGGGTAGTGGCGCTCCGGCTGGCCGCTCCTACCGGTGTGGCAGCCATTTCGGTCTCGGCAGGAGCCGGGTCGGACAATTGAATTTCGACACGCCAAGGCGGTCTAGCTGGGCCAAGGGAGATGGCGCGCACCCGGTGCGGTTCACCGAGGTCGCCAAAGGGCAGGTTTTCCGGAGTAGTCGCGGTCCGGTTGGCTGTTCCTGCTGGGGCAATCGCCATTTCAGTCGGAACAGGAGCCGGGCCGAGCGTTGAGATTTCTGCACGCGAAAGCGGTCTAGCTTGGTCACTTCGGACTGCGCCGGCTTCAGGTTGACTGCTGATGCGCTGCGGATCCGAATGTGGGGCAAAGAAACTCGGGGCCAGAGCACTGCCCGCACCGCTGTACTCGATGGAGAACGATGTCCAGGACAAGTCCTTGAACGGCATGCCCTTATAATGGTCCTGCCGCTGGATCTCGGAATTCACGTAGTCAGAGGGGTAGATGCATGGCTCGGTGCTTTCCCACGAAGAACTGTGAGTGATGTCGATGCTGGGCCCCTGGGGCTCACCTCTCAAAAATGAGCAACTTTCCTGATTGAGTTCCTCGGCTATGGCCCTGCGAACCGGAACGGCGCTGAGGACAGCGACGATAAAAGCCACGCCAAGCCGCCACCAAAGGCGCTCCCCCGTATTAGGACAACGAGTTGAAGCGGAGACGGCACAAGGATGGCGGTCTCGTTCAGCCGAGCCGCTCGTCCTATTCGTCGAGCAGTGAATGCTACGCCGGGAAATGGCTGCCCACTCACCAAGTTCTGAGGTCGTCTTGGCGCACCACCCGCTCGGTTTCGGAACCGCGATCCAGCCCGACGCCGACATGGCTTGCCCATAGAGATGCCGTGATTGCAGTGAATACTCCGATTCCAATGCTGAATAGTAATGGATAAAACATGATAATGACTTCAGTATAAAAACATACACACCAAGCAACAAGAACAACGTATCTGCCTCGGTATTCCGAGCTTGCCTTCAGTCCTGCATATCTAGTGCTGTTAGCCTTGAAAACTGGATATAGTCCGTGCGCTGATTGATCGTGGGATCTGTGGCTGATCAGCAACATGGTGTCCGGACGCGGTGGTGAACCAACAGAGGCCACTGAAGGTCCGGAAGCACTCGGATCGGCAACACCGGGAACACGAGTTGCAACTGACACTCGCCCAGCGGCGCGCCTACACCCGCCAGGATCCGCCGCCTAAGCGCACCGCCTTGTAGCCGGCGAGCTGCGACGGCTCCTACTTCGGCTTCGGCGCGATACCGGGACGAGCCCGGTCGGGGACCTGACCACACAGAGCCGCCGATGGTTAGTCCTCTGGCTCGACGCAGGCATTCATAAACGTCGCGCGTTCTGCGCCCTTGAGCTTCTTCTGAGCAGCTTCGCGTTTGCACCGCGCCAGCAGCTCAGGGTCGACGTCCGTCATCGCGTCATCGCCACTTGGAGGGGAGCCGGCGGCCGGCTTCTCCGCGGGCGCTGGCACATTCTGCGCGAGCGCGATGGTGGGGAGGGCCAAGAAGGCTGTCGCGGCCAGGATCGAGCATCTCATCGCCATTCTGCCTGAGCTCCATTGCATGGGCACGACCCTCGCTGCGTTCTGCGGCGAAGGTTCGGCAGAGGGCTCCGTGCCGCGAGCGACCTAAGTCTCAGCAGCGTCCCTCACTTTCCGCGGCCGACCAGCCCGCTGCGGCTTCTCGGAGACAGTCTCAGCGGGCTCTGCAGCCTTCGGAGCCGCCTTCCGGCGCTGCTGGCCGAGGCCGAGGCTCTTGGCGAGTGCCGAGCGCTGCGCCGAGTAGCTGGCCGCCGTCGTGGGGTAATCCCGCGGCAGGCCGAAGCGCTCCCGGTACTGCTCGATAGTCAACCCATTGCCGGTGAGATGCCGCTTCAGCGTCTTGTACGGCTTGCCGTCGATGAAGCTGATCAGCGCGTCGGGCGTGATCGATTTCCGGATCTGGGCAGGGGTGAGCTTCTCAGTCGGCGGAGCGCTGGCGGGGCTACCCTGACCGAGGCCCATGAGCGCAGCGTGCGTGCTGGCGATCAGCGTACCGATCTCGCTAGGCTGCACGTGGTTGTTTGCCACGTAGGCTGCGACGAGGCTGGTCGTCAGCTCAGTGAAATCGGGCGCTCCACGCTCGATTGTTTCTACGGTTTCGTCCACGTTCTACTCTCCAATTTGAGTCGACGTGTCTCTGCACGGTTCGTCACGCACTGGCAAGATGTCGCAGCGTCAGCGGGCCTAAAAATCAGCTTCTCATGTAGGAATGTTGTAGGATTTAACTTCCAAAGTGCTATACTATTCGCCAGATCGCCCAATGCTTTGACAAGACAGCAGCGGACATGGCGCAGAGACGACGATCCAGCGACGCTCTCCTCGGCGCCGCCCGCATCAGGGCGGACGAGCGTGGCGGTCCATCGCCCATGGCCGACCGGATCGAACAGGTTGTCCGTGAGCCACTGGCCACACCTCCAGCCCGAACGGTGGGCGGCGAGCTGGTGCCGGATGAGGACTTCGTCCGCGACACCCTGCCAGCGCTCGTCGATACGCTGACCAACCCGGATGCGGTCGGCTCTGAGGCCAGCCGGGTGCGCCTCGAACTGGCGAGCCAAGCCGGGTCCATCGGCCTCGCCCTCGATGCCGCCGACACCATCCAGGCGGCCGACAGCCTTGAACGCATGCTGGCCCACCAGATGGCGACGGCGCACACCATGGCGATGCGGGCCGCGGTCGTGATGGGGCAGCAGCTCGAATGCGCCGAGACGTACCTGGATCCGGCCAAGAAGGCGGCGGCCTGTGTCGAGGCCAATCGGATGGCTGGCACCTTCGCTCGGCTCAGCGGGACCTATCAGGCCGGCATGATGACCCTGCAGAAGGTGCGCTCCGGAGGCCGGCAGACCGTCATCGTCCAGCACAACCACGTCGGCGAGGGCGGCCAAGCCGTCATTGGTGCCCAACAACATGTAGGGGGAGGGGGTCGGCCCGTCGGAAGAGGGAGCGGGGTTGATGCCGCAAATGGACAAGGCACCCCATGCACCGTCTCGGATCCGGTTCGCGCAGGCTGCGGCGCGCTGTGGTGCCTGCACCCGACAGGGCTTCGCCTGCCGGTCCCCGGCCATGCCGAACGGGCGCTGTAGGATGCACGGAGGCGCCAGCACTGGGGCGCGGACGCCAGAAGGGCGCGAGCGAGCACGGATGGCGCCGGCACTTACCCGCCGGCCATCACCGAGAGCTGCAAGGAGGGTCTGCTACCCCGGACACCGACGCACTACGTCACCAAGCATCTGCAACAGGGCATCAAGAGCGACCACTTCCGGGTCAAGCGAGCGATGCCGCGGGTCGGCGGCTTCCGGTCCTTCCACACAGCCCGGCGCACGATCTGCGGCTTCGAAGCCATGCTGTGGCTGCGCAAAGGCTTCGGCTTTGCCGGCGCGTGGACCGTCCGGGAGCAGAACCGGCTGCTCGAGGTCTGCTTCGGACTTCAAAAGGTTAAGGAAATCTGAAGCTGCGGTCGAACCAGCTTCTCCTGCTACCTACTCCACGGTTTGCGACAAGCCCGAGCGCCGCGCCGGCGCGGATCATGGCGGCGTAGCGGCCCAGGCCTGCTCGGACATGAAAGCAGCTCCCCTATGGAACAGAGGGGCCGAGGATAATGCGGCAAATTTGCTCCATGCGGCGGCGAGATCTCACGCCCGCCGGCTCCGGTCGAGCTGGGTCAATGGGGCGTGAACCCAAGTCACGATCCCGATCACGTCGACGCGCGCGCCGTCGTCGGGGTCGTCGTCTTTCGGGATCACGATCGGTGTGCGCCATTTGGGATCGTCGCTGTCGGGGCGCAGCTCGTAAGCCTCGCCGACGTCGTGCCAGCGCTTGGCCGTCCGCATGATCTCCTGACCGCCGTTGCGGCGTTGCTCGACGATCACGAGGTCGCCGTCGCGCGGCGGCCGACGCGTCTTGGCGACGCTGATGCAGCTGAGGATCGAGCCGTCCGGCGCGACCCGGTTGACGCTCGTGCCGCGCACCTCGACCGCGAATTGATCCTCGAGTTTGTAGTCGGGATCGGGCGGGACCGGCACGCCGTCATAGGCCGGGACGTCGACTTCTTGGTCGACCTCAAGCCAGAGGCCGGCCGCGACCTGCCCGATCACGGTCACGCTCGCGATCGGCGGCCACGACGGGCGCGCCGGCGCTAGGACCGGGCTGTCCTCGGTGCCCGCGCCGAAGGCGAGGAAGGCCGGCGACACCCTGAGGAAGCGGGCAAAACCCTCGATCGTCTCGCAGGACGGCGCCGAGCCCTTGCGCAGGTTCTTGACAGCCCAGGCCGTGCCGGTGGCCTTCAAGGAGGCTTCCCGATCGCTGATGCCGCGAGCTTTCAGGATGGTGTCGATCCGCGAAAGGATTGCAGCCGCTTGGGAATTTGCCATTCGTCCCGACACAGCATTTCATTTGCTTGCGGCAAACTTACCGCGCTTTCGCCTGGATCGCAAGGCCACGCTAATAATTGCCGCACATGTCCTCGCTGACGGCGCAAATTAGCCGCGCAATCTGTTGACTTCGGAATAAATTTACTCCATAGCTGGGCAGTGATGAAGATTGGGAAGCGACTCGTTCCCGTCGCGTCCGCGTTCTGCGCGGTGGACGGCCGCTCCCAGGCGCGGATCTCAACCGTGATCTGGGGCGCCGGAGGCCGGCTCTGGAGCCTGTGCGCCGGACCCGACATGCTCTCAGGCAACGTCGATAAGGGTCTGCGATGGTTCTCGGATCACTGGCTGGATGAGGTCAAGCGTCGCGAGCCCTCCCTGTCTCTAGCCGGGGCTCCGACGTCGCCGGACGCGGACGGGCCGGTCTAATCCTCCCGCCGGAGACCTGAGAACAGGGCCGGCACAATCCCACAAGCGGGGCTGACATGACGTCCGTCGACAAGGCGGCGCGCGATGCTGTGCGTGCGCAGGGCAGCGAGAACAAGGCGGGCTTAGCCCCCACGGCGATCACGGCGGTCCTGAGCCTCCACAGCCGCGGCTACGGACTCGAAAAGCCTATGAGCAGCAATTCGTCGACCCCGGCCGCCTCCGCCAAGCCGCCGCGCCCTGCGCGCCGGGGCGCCGCACAAGGCGGCCATCCGCGCCCTCCTGACATTCGATGCAAGGCTATGAGTGACACCCCTCGCCCCTCGATCGTCGAGCTGATCGACGGCGCCCCTATGCTCGCCGGCGGTCCCACCGTGATCAACCGCGCTCCTGCGCGCTCTAGCGCGCCGCGAGGCGGCCATTCGCACCCTCCTGACTGCAGAGCAGCTATGAGTGACACACCGCGCCCGATCTCGGTCGTGATCTTTGAGAGCGCGCCGCACTTCGCCGGGTCTGCGCCCGCGCCGGTCGAGGCCACGCCCGACCTCGACGCTCCCGAGCCCGATCCCGAATACGACGCGCCGCCTCCGGAGTCCCCGGGGGTGAGACGGCCGATTTCGACACCCTCGCGGTGTGCGCCAAGCTAGAGCTGAACGACACCGACAACGGCGCCCGGCTCCTAGCGCATTTCGGCGACGAGCTGCAGCACGTCCGCGAGGTCGGCTGGCATACGTGGTCGGGCAAGGTCTGGCAGCGGGAGGGCGGCGACGAGGCCGCGACCGCCTACGCGCAGCGGACGGCCAAGCGCATACACGCCGAGGCGCCCCTCCTCGACTTCATGCCTTATGAGGCGAAGCTGATCGCCGAGGCCGAGCCCCTGCGCTCGCGGGACCGCAAGGCGCTCTCGGCGGCCGAGCTTGAGATCGTCGACGGCGCCGATCAGGCGCGCAAACACCTCGCCGGACGGCGCGGCCAGCGCCACAAACACGCGACGACGTCCGGCAACGGGAGCCGAATTTCCGCCATGATCGCGCAAGCATTGCCGCACAAAAGCGTCGGCACGAAAGATCTCGACGCCGATCATATGATGCTCAACGTCGAGAACGGGACGCTGATCTTTGCAAAAGAGGACGATGCAGATTGGTGCGGGGAAAAGCCGCGCTACCGCCTCAACGTGCAGCTTGTGACTCACGATCGCGCGCATCTGATCACCAAAATCGCGCCGGTTACATACGATCCACGGGCGGAGTGTCCGAAATTTGATGCGTTTATGGAAAGATTTCAGCCCAAACCCGAAGTGCGCAAGTTTCTGCAGGTCTATCACGGGCTCGCGTTGACCGGGCTCACCGGGCAACAATGCTTCGTCTATAATTATGGCAACGGCGCAAACGGCAAATCGACCTTTATGGAGGCGATTGCGTCGCTGATGGGCGGCTATGCCGACCTCCTCAACGCCGAGTCCCTGACCGGCCAGGGGCAACGGCGCGGCGATCAGGCGACGCCGGATTTCGCCGACCTTCCGGGTGTGCGTTACCTGCGGATTTCCGAGCTGCCGCGCGGGGAGGATCTAAAGGAAGCTCTCGTGAAGTGTTTGACGGGCGGCGAGGAGATCAAGGCGCGACACCTCAATAAAAACTTTTTCAAATTTACGCCGATGTTCAAGGCCGCGATGTCCGGAAACGACCTGCCGAAGATTGGCGGAACAGACCTCGGGATCTGGCGGCGCGTGCGCCTCGTGCCTTGGGAGGTGATGATCCCGGACGGCGAGCGCCGGCCGATGAACGAAGTCCTCGCCAAATTCCAGGCGGAGCGCGCCGGCATTCTGAATTGGCTCCTCGACGGCCTCGACACGTACCTGCGCGAGGGGCTGCAGACGCCCGACGTCGTGACGGCGGCGACCGCGGCCTATCGCGAGGAAATGGACCCGATCGGGGCTTTCACCGCCGATTGCCTTGGCCGTGAGCAAGGCCACAACGAAACCGCTAGGGCGGTTTATGCGGCCTACGTCGCATGGTGCGAGGCCAACAGCGTGCGGCCCTGGAAAGAGACCATGTTCGGCCGCGTCCTGCCGCAGAAGGGTTTTGAGCGGCAGAACAGCCGCGTTCGGCAATACCTCAACGTCCGGCTGCACGACGTGCCGGCGCGCGAGCCCTCCCGCGGTCCTCCGGCGGGCGGCACCTATGAGAAGTGAGCGGCGCGCGCGGCCATGCCGCGAGGGTTTTTGGCCAGCTGACCTGATCCCCGGCGGGGACAGGGGGCTTGGCAAGCCTCGCGCGCCATGTCCAAACTCGTCGCGACCGCGATCCGGGCGAAAAAAGCCTCGATCTGTGCGAGGGTTGTGAAGGTTTGCGAGGGTTTTTTCAACCCTCGCGTCGCGAAAAACGAAAGCCTGTCGGAGGGTTACGGGACCCGTGCGAAGGTTGCGAGGGTTTCCCTCGCGCCACGTATATGAGGCGCTTTGCGTTCTAAGTCCCAATCTTCCTTATACACTATGGGTCCTCTAAACCTTCGCAACCCTCGCAAGGGTAAGGTAAGGACCTGATATAAAAAGAAAAACTGGAGCGCGAAGGTTTTTCGTGACCCTCGCATACGCTCGCAACACTCGCGCAGCTCCCGAGATCATCCCATGCCGTCCCGCGAAAAAATCGACATCGAGGCTTTGATCGCCCGCGCCTACCGGGAGAAGGCCGTTCACCGGCTCTGGCGGCCGAGCGCGGTTGCCCTCAGGCTCACCGGACCGAAGGCGCCGGGCGGCGGGTTCTCGGCCGAGGAGCAGGTCGACACGTCGTCATTCTCGGCCCGCGCCGCGGCCAGGACGCGCGAGCTGCAGGTTCACCTTGCCGCGGCGCCCAACATCCTCCTCGACCTGCACGTCGCCGTTCTCGCCCTGCGCAATTTCTACATTGAGCGCACGGTCGGCCTCGATTTCGTGGTTTGGGACGTCGAGACAGCCGCCCGCCTCGGGCACCGGATCGAGGTCGACGCGGGAAAGTGCGCCTCGGTCGTCAAAATCGAGCGTAGGGACGGGCCGCGGGCCGGGCCGCGATGATCTTCCTGCCCGCGGGCGCCCCACGCCGCCTCACGGCCCTTATAACGTCGGCAATCGTCATTCTGCACGGCCAGCACGGCGACCAACCCTATGTGCCTACCTCGTCGTGCAGCGGATGCGGCCGATCTATCGCGGCCAGCGCAAGGAAGCGATCGAGTATGTGCCGGTGTATGAGACCGGCGTGCAGGAGATGATCGAGGCGCGCGCGAGCCCTTGGCGCATGGCAACGCGGGACAAGCCCTGCGCCGAACGCCTCGTCGGCGCCGGCCCGGCGGGGTGAGTCATGCCTCCGGCACGGTCCTCCGCCCCTCGGGAGGTTGCCCAACCCGTGCGTGGGCGGCATGGTCGCGGGTCCCTCCCCGGCGGATCTACTTCGCGAGGCGAAACCATCCGAGTTTTTTCCAGTAAATCTGCTAGAAATTCAGGATTAACACCACCTAACAACTATAAACAGCACCTAACGCCTCTGCCTTTATCACACCTCCTCATTCATCATGCAGCAAATCAAGCATGGCAAGGCTTCACTGTAGAAAGCTTTGCAAAAGACAATACGGCTCAGGCTCGCGCAAACAGATCGAGCTGCCCCGTATCCCTGCGAGTTTGTGATCGGGAGCTAGGGGCGGGATGCTTGTGCCTCGACCTGGGCCAGGCAGGCAGACCGGTGCCCGGTTTGCCATAGAGCACGGCACCGACGATCCAGCAGCCGTCACCGCGGTGAAATACGTTGGCGGTGTGAGGTCCGGCCCGCAGGATCTCCTGCACAAGCGCTTGGTCTACGTCCATGCTGGATACCGCCGTAAGCAGGCACGAGAGCCCCACCGCTTCGACATCGAAGGACTGAAACTCCGCAGCGCGCTGCCGCCAGACCTGGCGCACAGCACCGACGCTGGTGTGGGGGAACGGGTTGGGAGCCGGTTGCGTCGCGGCGTCGGCGATGAAAGCCGCGATCGTGTGCCGGTCGGCTATGTCGGTGGCCGCGAGCAGAGAAGCGGCGAGCTGGCGTCGGCTAATCGGCATCGGACCCCGGATCATATGGCCTTGCCCTTAGAGGCCGCTTCGCCACTCCTCGCTTAGACCAGGAGACATCGACCTAAGGGAGAGCACTCAAGCCACAGCCGGTACCTGCTTACCCTACTGCAGGCAGGAGCATCACCGATGCTCGGCTCCGCGCGTCGCCGCCTCCACCCGCCGGATCGTCGCTCGGCTGACCCTGAGTTCCCGTGCTACCGCCGAGGCTCCCTGACCTTCACGCAGAAGCTGCTCAGCCAGTTGCCGTCGCTCCGGCGTCAGGCTTGCCGGTCTGCCGATCGCTTTGCCTTCAGCGCGTGCCCGCGCCAGACCCGCCTGGGTGCGCTCGATCAGGAGGTCGCGCTCGAATTCGGCCACCGCGTTGATCACGCCCATGGTGAGCTTGCCGGTCGAGCTGGTGAGGTCGACGCCACCGAGCGCCAAGCAATGCACGCGTACGCCGATCTCGGCCAATCGTGCGACCGTGCCGCCGACATCCATCGCGTTGCGGCCCAACCGGTCGAGCTTGGTCACGACAAGGACATCACCATCCTCAAGCCGATCGAGCAGGCGGACGAAGCCGCGGCGCTGCGAGGTCGCGACGCTGCCCGATACCGTCTCCGTGACCACGCGCTGTGGCTCCACTTGGAAGCCTGCGGCTGCGATCTCCTGGCGTTGATTGTCGGTGGTTTGCCCGAGGGTGGACACGCGCAGATAGGCGAAGGTGCGGGGCATGGCCAAAAATCTGGTCGAAAGCGGTGGCCGAAACTAATTGTTGGCCGAAACCACTGCAAGCCTATGTTTCGGCCAGATCTTCCGCTGGTGGCCAAAACCGTTCGGTTTCGGCCAGACCTCCGGGGACTAATGATTGCAGAGGGACCGTGACGCAGCCAGTCCTAGCGGAACTGCCAATTCACGATTTTATGGCGTACATGACGAAGATGCCGTATGCCCGATCAGCAGCATATGATGAGTCGATGGCTGACGCCTTTCATCGGGCAGAGGCATGTTCCTGAGCTGATCGGATCACGATGTCATGAACGCGACGCTTTCCAAGATCGATGCTGGCGGTCGTCTGATCATTCCAGCCCAGGCGCGTAAGGCTCTCAGCCTGGAGGCGGGCGGACCCGTCGTGCTGACCCTGGTGGACGGTGAGCTTCGGGTGCGGTCGGTTGCGTCCGCCATGGCCGAGCTTCAAGCCCAGACTTCCTCCTTCCTGTCCGGCGACGGCGCCTCGGTGAGCGCCTTTCTCACGGCGCGGCGTGCAGAGGCTGCCAGGGAAGAGGGCACGTCGGCAGACACGAACGATCTGGCTGCCTCATCCTCGACGGAGCTCGATCGTGGCGCGTAGCGTCCTCGATGCTTCAGCCTTGCTCGCCTACCTCCGCCGGGAACCCGGCTGGGTGCAGGTGCTAGAAGCCTTCACCGGCACCGCCACGATGACGACCGTGAATTTCGGCGAGGTCGCCGGATGGCTGGTCCGAAACGGCGCGGACGAGGCGGCTGTTCGAGGTGTGAGGAGCGGCCTCGTGTTTCCGCTCACGCCGGTCGACGACGACCTCTGCATTCGTGCGGCACTGCTGGAGCCGCTGACGAGGTCGAAAGGGCTTGGGATGGGAGATCGGCTCTGTCTCGCGCTGGCCGCACGCTCGAACGCGGTCGCAGTCACCGCGGACGCCGCCTGGCAGGAGATCGCGGTAGGTGCTGGAGTCGAGGTTCGGCTCATCCGCTAAGGTCTGGAAAGTAAAAAGACGCAGCGTTTACCCGACGCTAGAATAGCCGGCACATTTTACCGACAGAGGTGGAGCTGTCCGGCACTTCACAATCCACCCCGCCGGATTGTCGGAGAAATGGTCGAATACCCGTCAACAGTGGCTCATGCGGTCGGCGCAGAGCAAGCGGTCGAACGCGCGGGATCGATCTGCGAACCGCCAGCAGTCTGGTTTGGATGGTTCACGTCCTGTCGGTCTGTTTTGAATGGTGAAACGCCACTCCCTGAACCAGACCGCACCCGGTTCACTGGGGGCATACTCAAATCGAACCGGGCGCCCCGTCTGCAACGGGTGGGTAGACCGACTCTGGCTACGTGCCCCGAATCGGACGTCGGCGTTCGCGCTTGGCGCAGCCATTCGCCTTCATAGCGCTGATTATCGGCCGACTGGGCCAGGATAGCACGTTGCATCCGACGCCCGCCGGACAAGCCTCGGAGCGAAATAGGTCAAGTGCTATCTATGATGGACTGGTAGCTGGAGGTCACATGATGCGGCGTCGCAGTTTGCTGCTCGGTGCTGGATCGGCTCTGGCTGGAACCAAGCTCCCGCTCTGGTGTGGCGCGCCTTCTGCTGCCGAAGCGCGGTCGGACAGCTTCGAATTGCGTCTCGCCGAGTTCGCTCTTGCGTGGCATCGCGACTCGCTTTCGGCCGAAATGGTCGAGGCAGCGAAGTGCGCTCTGCTAGATACGCTTGGGTGTGCACTCGGCGCGGTGGGGTCTGATGCGGCCGAGATTGCGGGCAAGACCATTCGCGCGACCTTCGGCGAGGGAGATGCCGCCTCGATCATTGGTCAGCAGCGTCCCGCTACGGTTGAAGGTGCGACGTTCGTCAATGGCATCCTGGTTCGCTCACTCGATCTCAACGACACGTATTTGGGCACCGAGCCGCTGCACCCGAGTGAGATAGTGCCGGCTGCGCTGGCCCTCTGCGAGGCGGGCGGCCACAGCGGTCGCGAGCTAATCGAGGCGCTCGTGATCGGCTACGAGGCGTCATCGCGCATCAACGACGCCGTGTCGTTCATGGAGCGCGGCTTTCACCCGATGTGCGCCGCAGCGTATTCTGTACCGCTGATGGCGGGGCGGCTTTGGGGGCTGAAGCGCGAGGCCATTGCCCATGCCGTGGGATTGTCAGCGGCGCGGGGCTACACTTCGTTCGTCATCAATAGCGGCGCCATCAGCATGATGAAAGCGATGGGCTTGGCTGGGCTCGCGACTGACGGGATCTTTGCCACGCGACTCGCCGCAAACGGGTTCACCGGGCCGCAAGACACGCTGGAATGGGTTGTGGGCAAGATCAATCCGGGGAAGTCCGGGCTGCCCGTCGATCTCGCGCCGGAGCGACCAAGGTTGCCGCGTGTGTCGTTCAAGCGGTTTCCGATCCAGATCGAGTTGGCGGCGCCGGCGGAGGCAGGGATCTTGCTGTCCGGACGGATCAACGGGCGTTTCGCCGATATTCGTGAGATCACGGTCGAGACCTATCCGGGCATCATCGAACGCGTTGCAGATGCCCCGAAATTCGACCCGAAGACGAAGGGAACGGCCGACCACAGCCTGCCAGTGTGTCTCGCGATGGCATTGCTGGACGGCGATGTGACAGTGGCGCAGTTCGACAAAGATCGCTGGCGCGACCGCGACGTCATGGAGCTGGTGCGCCTGACCAAGGTAAGGCCGTCCGAGACGCTCATGGCAAAGTTGCCGAAGGGGCGAGGCGCTACCGTGGCACTGGTCTTCTCCGACGGCTCGACGTTGCGCGAGACGGTCGAGGTTCCGGAAGGCGACCCTATGCGCCCGCTGTCGCGTGCCTCCCTAGAGCGTAAGTTCTTTACGTTCGCAGACCCAGTACTCGGCCGAGAGGGTGCGAGGCGGGTGCTGGGTCTGGTCGATAAGGTCGACGACGTCGAGAGCGTCAGAAGCCTCATGAAAGCTTTGACGGCGTAACCGTTCGGACCGGGAATGCAATCGCGGATCGTGAGCCCGCCGCCGAGCTGACTGGGACACCTAGCCCGGGAGCGGACGTTGTGAACGTCTCAGGAGGGTCGGAAGCGACTGTGAGGACCGGTTCGTTAAAGGTGCACTCATAGCGAACCGGCGGCACCGGTCTTCATCCGCATGCCCAACTACACTGAGGCCGGCGCATAGATCGGCGAGCCGCGTCGCGAGCTGGTCTTGGCGGCACGCCAGGGACAACCAATCTCAAAAGCTTGGTTCAAGGTTCACCCGCCGCTTGATCGGGTCGCCGGCCACTGTGTTGCGGGTGAACGGCTGTCACGATGGAGGAACCGATGGTGCGCCTGACGCAGTCGCTACGCCCGTTCTATGACAATCTGTGCTGGCGGATCGCCGCATCTGCCGCGAGACACGAGGCCGAGGTGGCGCGCCTCCGAGCTGAACTCGCCAAGCACTCTGGAGGGTAGGTCGAAACCGCCCGTTGAGATCCCGTCCGTAGACCCGCCTGTCCGCTGATCGAAGCAAACCTCACCGGAATATCGTACGCGTTGCGATCGAGCTTGCCTCCGCGACATCGATCCTTCGCTTGCTCTCCCTAGCTGTGGTTCGCAGGTGACCGGCCCACGCGGTGAGGGCGTAGAATGCTTGCTCGAAACCTTAGAGCGAACACCTGACGACAGGATCCTGTGCGAGACCCTGCGCCAGCACGGACAGCTCGACGCCGTGGACAAGCGCCGGGTGTGGTCCAGCTTCGCCACTCTCACAACATCGGAGACTGTGTGGTGATCCCGGCCGACCAGAGCAGGCAGGGAACAGGCGACAGGAGCGCTGCCCTCGACCATCCTTGACGGTGCGCAGTCGCTATCGTCCTCAAATCATCGATGCCCTCGACGGTGACCAGCTCGCCCGACTGCGAGTCTTGCTCATCGATGCCGGACCAAACCCACAACGCGCTGCTAATTCTGAGCCGTTGCGCCCTCTGGCAGGCCAGCCTTGCGCAGGCCCTCAGTAATGTAGGCATACTCTTCCAGGAACTTAGGGTTATCGGACCACCCCGCATTAGCCCATTTCTGCACGGTATAGCCGGGCATGAGCTTGAGTAATTCAGCCACTGCTGTCTTTGCCGCGATTTCATTGCCGAGCCATGCATACGCAGCAGCAAGGTCGGCGTAAGCCAACCAGTATGGAGCTATCGCCACTGACTTGCTGCACCACGTGATCGTCTCCTCCCAATGCCTGAGGTGGGTATTCGCGTGGCAAACAAAATAGTACCACGTATTCAGGAGAGGATCTTTAGGACTCAGACGAATTGCCTGTAGCACACTCGGTTGCGCCTGCCCTGCCATGCCTGACAAAGTCGAGACATGCCCCTTAAGTGCGTGAGCTGGCGCATAGTTATTATTGCTCGATATAGAAGACTCATACATTCCGCGAGCCGCATCGAACTGGCGCTGCATTCTGTACACATCGCCCTTCACGAGAAGAGCGGCCGCATCGTCCGGTTGAGCAAATAGATACTTGGAAATCAGGTTGTCTGACAGCTCGATGTCCTGCTTCTTGTCATCGCTCCAGCCCATCGACGGCTTATTGATGGTTGCACGTGCTAGACCAAGGACGGCACGAGGCAAATCAGGATCGATTTGCAATGCTTTTTGAAAGAGGGAGATAGCTTCTCCGTTGTTGTCGCGGCTGCGAGGCTTATTGTACACCGCCCAGCCACGCATCGCGAGATCTGATGCATCTGGATTATTTGGCCGATCCCGAAGCGCTCGTAAGCTTTCAGCCTCGGTGAGCTTGACATCTAGGGAGCGAGCGAGACGCGCGACGAACTCGACCTGAAGCTCGCCCAGCCGGCTGCGGTCGCCCTCGAACCGGTCCGCCCAAATGTGCGCGCCCGTCTCGGTCGAGATCAACTGCGCGTTCACGACAATCTGCTCGCCGGTACGCCGCACGCTGCCCTCCAGGGCATAGCGCACGCCTAGATCGCGCCCGAGTTGCTTCACGTCCACCGCTTTGCCCTTGTAGGTGAAGGCTGTGTTGCGGGCGATGACGAAGCTGCCGGAGAGATGCGAGACGTCGGTGGTCAGGTCCTCCGTTAGCCCGTCGGCGAAGAACTCCTGCTCCGGATCGCTGCTCAGGTTCGCAAACGGCAGTACCACGAGTGAGAGCGGCGGCAGAGGCTTTGCGGGCAAACCCGCCTGCACCGCGAGCGTGTGATCAGCCGTGGGCGCCTTTGCAGACCCCGCCCACAAAGCGAAGCCGCCACCCGCGGCACACACAGCAACGACACTCGCAGCAACGGCCGACAGCATCCTTCGCCGGCGCGTCACGAGGCTGGCCTCGCTCGCCTGGGCAGGCCCGGTCTCTTCAGGCGGCTCCGGACTAGCCGCTATGGCGGCGGCTGAGAGGGCGAACACGCCAATCGGCCGGGCGATGTTCTTCAGATCGAGCTTGCCGCGATCCTCGAACCGGAACGGCAGCTTGTCGCGCACTTGGTCGTGAATGGAGCGCGAGATGCAAAGGCCGCCGGGCTCGGCCAAGGGCTCTAAGCGGGCAGCCACGTTCACGCCGTCGCCGTACAGATCGCCGTCGGGCTCGGCCACGACGTCGCCGAGGTTGATGCCGATGCGCATGTGCATCGCCTCGCTCTCGGGCAGATTGGCGTTGTGCGCGGCAGCGGCACGCTGCAGGGCCACCGCGCAGGCGACCGCCCGGACCGAGCTATGGAACTCCACAAGGACGCCGTCGCCCGTCGACTTGACGATCCGGCCCCCTGCGGCAGCGATGCGTGGGTCGACTACCGTCCGGCGCAGCGCCTTGAGCCGGCGAAGCGTGCCGTCCTCATCCTTGGAGATCATCCGACTGTAGCCGACCACGTCAGTGATCAGGATGGCCGCAAGGCGGCGCTCAGTATGTACGGTGGTCATAATCTTTTTCGGCGACCCGTGCTGGCCGCTCCTCCCCCAACTTAAAACTGCTCTGGCTCCTACTATGCGGAGAGCCGTCGCAGGAACTCACGCGCTGGCATCGATCTGTGCTGACCAGCACAGACTGGGTACCTCGCTGCGCTCAAGCTTAACAGAGCCTAACACAATGGAGGGACTGATGTGGCTCAACATCAGGTTTGTGCGGGTATTATGGCGGGTGTGGCGCAGTGAGCGCGACCTTCGGGCATACTGCGAACGCAGTCTGGAGGATATTGGGCTAGAGCCCTACGAGGTTTGCTGCCGATGGCGGACACGGTCTGCCGCCATGGGCGGCCCGTGACGGAGGTGCTGCAAAGATCCTCGCCGTAGAAAATTGTACCCCGGCAGGGGCGCGCTCCGGTCCGAGGGAGCGATATCGCGCCCGCCAAACAGCTTTCCCACCCTATCTGCGATCGGCCCTCACCGGGTGGTTCATCGCCGAGTTTGTTAGATCAGGCAATCAGATCACCTTCTGCCGCTCGTATCAAGGTTTGCGATAAGCCCCAGCCCTGTCGAGGGCCGTGCTTGCGGCGTCACGCGGCCTTCTTCACCCTGCCGATCTGCTGGTGAGGTGCTCGAGCCAGCCACCCTGAAAGCGCGCGCAGTGCGACCGCATTTCCATCCTCCACACGCAGCTTCGCTCCAAACTCGGCCGCCCTCATCCTGACACCCTCCGCCAGCACTGTCCGGATGCCCGAGGCAAGCGTGACCTTATTCAGCGCCGAGAATGGGACGTGGGCGCCGATGCCCAATCGCCTGAGCCGCTCACCCCAGAAAGGCTGGTCGGCAAAGACCGAGCAGACCAGCGCCGGAATACCCGCTGTCAGAGTCGCCGCTGTCGTGCCTGCGCCACCGTGATGAACAGCGGCTGCACACTGAGGCAGTAGCCACGAGTGATCGATATTCTGGATGAAGCAGAGACGGTCTGATACCTGCTCCTGCGCTGCCCCGAGCCCAGCCCATCCAGCCGAGACGACCATGCGGACGCCCAGCTGATCTGCGACCTTCATGATTGTCCGGGTCAAGCCAGCTGGATCATTGACTGGCATACTGCCAAATCCGAGATAGACGGGCGGCTGACCGCGTGCGAGCCAGTCCGTGAGATGCGCTGGTGGCGTGCTCTCCCCTAGGCTCCTCCTCGCCTCCTTCGGCAGGTGTACGAAGCCCGAGGTGTGGACGTGCCGAGGCAGGTCAGCCGCATGCGGCACGATCGTCTGGCTCCACATCTGGATTGTGAGGATGCCAGTGGAGCTGGAACGCGAGAGCACGGAACTCGACCATGGCGGCAGCGACAGACTGGCCCGGAACGGGTTGAGTGTTGGCTCCAGGATATTCCAGCCAAGGCGGGCGGCCAGCTTGTAGGTCAGGAGGTTGAGAAAACCGAAGGGGAGATTGGCACGCGTCACCAGCGGGTCCGGAAAAGATCGTGTTTGCTCGTGAGGGGAGGCGTGCAGCAGACACACAGGTTTACCATAGTGTTCAGCCAGAGTGACTGCGATGTCTTCGCAGAAAGTGCCCCCGATAATGGCATCAGAACCTGCGGTGATAGACAAGGCGCTGCGGCATATCTCAGGCATGACCTTGTGTGAGATTGCGGCCACCTCCTTGAAGAAGGCGCGGACATCGCCCGAGCTGAGCCAGAGCTTGCCCTGGTCGGATTGCAAGATCGCGAGGCTGTCACCCGGCAGCTTGGCGTACGCGATGCCGGCCTTCTCGACAAAAGATCGAAGGTTCTCAGGCGCTCCGATAACGACATCGTGGCCGAGGTCTCGCAGGCCAAGAGCTAAGCCAAGTTGTGGCTGCACATCGCCTCGGGACCCGTAGCTGAGGATGACAATGCGCATGTGTGAGCACCTAGGCCGTTTCTGAATTTCACCACCGGCGGAAGCGGCAAGTCACTGGACGCCTGCGCTTTTTAGGTGAAATCTTGTCATCAGTAAGGCTTCTAAACTAACGTATCAGATATAAATCGCTAGGGATCCAGTTCCCGTTGCTGGGAGCATCAGCGATCTCTCCTGAGTTCCAGCCAGGGCGAGGACCGATCAAAGGGCGTGTAAAGCATTCGTGATCGCGTCGGGTCTATGCGGTCTACGAACAGATTGTCCGTTGGAGCATGCTCTAACGGACATCACAGACCATGCTCCAGGCACATGACCGTACGCCGGAGCCCACCTACGGAACCGCAGTCCCCACGGGATAGCCACTCACTTCGTGATCACCAGCTTACCCGAGAGTGGGCCGACACCCTTGGGCACCGGTACGCTCGTCGCGTCGTAGTTCGCATTCAGGTACAGATTGGGTCCCTGGTAGAGGTTCACTTGCTGCGCCACCACGACGGTATAGGCCGACTGGTCGGCCACCGGCCGATCCGCATCGATGACGAGCCGGCCTGACGGCAGATAGATCGTGCCGAGCATGGTGCGGGCGTTGTTGCTGATGATGCGGTAAGTTCGCATCGGCTTCGTCTGCCCGAGCGGCGCAGGCGTGGGCGGGATGTCCAAGCCCAAACCAGGATCGAGGAGGTTGGCGAGGACGGTGGGATCGACCGGATCGGAGACGCTCGTCTGCTCGGCCATCAGCAGCCCCGCCATCTCGCCGGTGGTGGGTGCCGTGAGGCTGATCGTCGTGTCTTTGTCGAAAACCAAGCCACCCTTATCGCCGGTGAAGTAGAAGCCGACGTCCGTCCCAGTGAACGTAGCCTTATCCTTTACGATCAGCGGCCCATCCTTCATCACGTAGATGCCGGGCTTCAGCGTCACGATAGAATTTTTCTTGATCTGCAGCCCGCCACAATACGTGCCGGGTTCAAGCGTGACGCTCTTGTCGATGACCGGCATCTTCCCGTTGGATTGTAGGATGAACGGGTAGGGCGGGCTCGTGCAAGCGCCGATGGGAGGATTGGCGCGTCCCTTCAGCGGATCCTGGATCGTGGGGCATCCAGACTGCGGTGTGGGCGCGAAGTTCGCTCGAACGCCGACGTAGCCGCCGGCTGAGCAGATTGTGTCGGCCCGCGCGATTGCGCTGTCGCCGCCGACCATGCCGGCCGCGTTCGTCGAGTTCGAGTAGAGCGAGCAGTTATTGGCGGTGACCTGGGCCAGCTTCTGTAGGCTGAACGCTCCAGGCGCCCCAGGATCGAGGGCGAGCATGCACAGCCGCATCTTGCCCACAACGCTAACCTTAGCCTGCGCCGAAACAGTCTGCGCCTTGATGCCCACGAAGCCGCCGAAGGCGAGCTTCACCGTCTGCTCAACCCGGGCAGACACGCTGGTCTTGTCGGCCGCGACATCCACGGTCACCGTGAGTGGCTGATCGACCGAGGGATTTGCGCTGTTGCGGATCGCCTGCTCGGTCACACCCTTGACTGAAGCGATGGTGGAGGCAGCGAGCTTCAAGGTGTTCCCACCAGCGAGGGTACCCTCGTCGACGGCGTTTTGAAGCTGCGAACGACGTGAGGCGAGACGCGCTAAGTCAATGCCACCGCCGGCCAAACCGAGCAGTACGGTCGAGCTGAGCGCGAAGATTACGGCGACACCCGCGCGACGATCACCACCGAATGCCCGAGCGCGCATGACGACTTTACTGGCAACCCCAGTCCGGCGAGTCTGTCCCACTCGTTCAGCCACCGGCATCACACTCCAAAGCACAGATTAGTGCTTGAGCTTTCGCAGACGAAAATGAGGCGGCGGTTAATCCAAATTCAGAAACTTATACTTGTACCCGGGCATCGAGGCCATGCTTAATGCTGCGGCGTGCGCGTCCATTCTGATCATTGGCGGATCGCAGAGCAGGGATAAGCTGCGCGAAGGGCACGCCGGAGCGGAACCACGTAAACGACCTTCAGGTCCGTCGGGTTCTGTATCAGGTACAGGGAGAAAGCCGTCACCGCATCGATCAACTTGACGTTCTCTGTTGGACAGATCTCATCAGCCGCGATCTCGGTAGCGAGCATCGTGCGCACCGCGCCGAGACACTCACCCTGCTCTCGCATCGAGTCCGGATCCTGATGTGAGCGACCCTTGCGCGCCAGCTTGATGATCTGGTTGCACCCACCGATGATGTCTTCGGCCGCCTCCCCTATGGGCGAGCTGTGGGCGGGACAAACGAGAGCCATTCCGACAATCAGGACTGACGCGAACAGCCTGAGAGCGGTGGACCATTCGAGGGTCCCCAACGCCCTGGACGAACCCTGCTGAGCTTGGTGCCGACCACGGCGTACTGCTCGATTGGCAATGCGGCTACTCATCCGTGACGCTCGTCGCCTAGCTCAGGCTGCACGCACGGTGGCGAGGAAGCGGCTCATCTCGGCGGCAAGCTGCTCGGACTGGCGCGACAGCTCGGAGGCGGCACCCAGCACCTGGCTTGCCGCTGCACCGGTCTCCTCAGCCGCTCCGGCCACGCCGGCGATGTTGCTAGTCACCTCAGCCGTGCCGCTTGCCGCCTGGGACACGTTGCGGACGATCTCCTGAGTGGCCGCACCCTGCTGCTCCACAGCCGCTGCGATGCTCGTGGCCACACCGCTGATCTCCTGGATGCGCGCACTGATCGAGCCGATAGCCCCGACCGCCTGACCGGTCGACCCCTGGATCCGGGCGATCTGGCCGGAGATCTCGCTCGTGGCCCGGGCGGTCTGCTCAGCAAGCGCCTTCACCTCGGAGGCGACCACCGCAAAGCCCTTGCCCGCGGCCCCAGCTCGGGCAGCCTCGATCGTGGCGTTGAGTGCCAAGAGGTTGGTCTGCCCGGCGATCGTCGAGATCAGCGTCACAACATCCCCGATCCGTGACACCGCGCCGTTCAGCTCCTGTACGAGCGCAGCCGTCTGGCTCGCCTCATCCACGGCCGTGCGGGCCAGTTGCGCCGAGCCGGCCACCTGCCGTCCGATCTCCTGCACGGACGAACCCAACTCCTCAGCAGCAGCAGCTACCGTGTTGACGTTCGTCGCGGCTTCTTCAGCGGCAGCGGCCACACTCGTGGACTGGCTGGCGGTCTCGCTCGCCGTTGAGGTCATCTGCTGCGCGGTGGCCTGCAGCTCGGTGGCCGAGGAGGAGACCATGCCGACGATGCCGCCGACCGCCTGCTCGAAGCTGTCGGCCATCTGGCGCATGCCGGCCTTGCGCTGCTCCTCGGCTGAGGCGCGGGCGAGCGCCGTCTCTTCCTCCAGCTCACGCGTGCGGATCAGGTTGTCCTTGAACACCTGCACAGCCGAGGCCATCGCGCCGATCTCGTCCTGCCGCCCGACGCTGGGAACCACCACAGTCGCGTCGCCGGATGCCAGAACACCCATCGCGGACGTCATGCGCTCGATGGGTCGTGCGATGCCCAACAGGCTGAAGAGAGCCGCACCGAGTGAGGCCAGCAGGGCGACGGCCATGGCGATGTAGGCGGTGCGGGTGGCCGCGTCGGCGCTCGCGATGCTGGCACTCACGGCGGCCTCGGCCGCCTGCTTGTTGAGACCAACACCCTGCTGAAGGGCGTCGGCGGCATCCTTGTTCAGCTGCGCGAGTTCAGGCTTGGTCAACACGGCAAGCGCCTCCGCCTTGCGATCGGCGGCCATGGCGTCGAGCACGGGCTGCTGCTCCTTCAGGTACTGCGCCCAGGCCGTTGAGAACTGGCCATAGGCAGCCCTCTCCTCAGCGGAGCTGATCATCGGCTCGTACTCACGCCGGAGCTGCGCGAGGGCGTCCGCGGCGGCAGTGAGCGTCTTCGTGTTGGCCGCGAGGTCGGCAGGCGAGTTGGAGGCGACGACGAACCGGTAGAGCTTGACCCGGTAGTCGCGCATGGCGGTGTTGATGCGGTTGACGGTGTTGACAGCCGGAAGGCGAACCCCCCGACATCGCTGACGTTCTGCCGGATCTCGGAAAGGTCTCGGATGCTGAGCATCCCCTGGCCCGCGGAGATGACAGCTGCCAGCCCGAACAGACCAGCGAGAGCAGATTTGACAGAGGGGCGCATAGGAATGTAGACCTGAAACCATAGATTGTTCATTATATTTTTGGCTACTATAATTGAAAAACGGTTAATATAAATACATTTGCGCCCAGCTGTAATGATCCGCCTCATCGAGATCAATTAATAGCACCACGCCTTCTAATTTTCTGAGTGTCAGCGCGTTGATGGCGCATCAATGTCACACCGTCGCTAAACTCGAAGTCGAACTGTGCAGTAGGGTCGACGATGAGATGGTCGGCGACTTTGCAGAGGACGGATCCATACCTCGTGATCAACTCTAAAAAATATTTTAGTACCTCCTCTGTCCGGTTGGACATATGCTAACGGACAGGAATGAAATCAGATGGTGGAGCGCGCAGCCGCATTCCGAGCAGCAACTGAACGGAACAGGGCCCGGGTGGTTGATTGCGCAAGCTTCGCCCGGCCAGCGCTGCTGCATCCCACAGAAAACACTCACGTTGCCCCACAGTCTTCTGCACTTGCTATGATTGGCTCTGATCATGGGGTGCAAATGACCACTCTTATCGGCAAAACCGTCATTTTATCGACACCGGTTCAGCAGAGTTCAGCGGGTGCGCCTTGGTCTCAGCCTTGTGTGACCCCGCCGTCCTTACGGGCGTTTCCTCCCTAGACTTCAGGCCGTCCTTCAGTGACAGCCTTTTTCTTGGTGCGGCAATGCGCAACCACGCACTGGCATCGGTCCGTTTTTGGTACACCATACCGAACCGGGCAGCTTTACTCTGGCTGCAAGGGAATCGAAGCGCCCAGATCTGCCATCGCTGCGGCCTCCGCAACCCTGTTCAGCTCC
Organism: Methylobacterium phyllosphaerae; assembly: GCA_050632685.1. GTDB lineage: Bacteria > Pseudomonadota > Alphaproteobacteria > Rhizobiales > Beijerinckiaceae > Methylobacterium > Methylobacterium phyllosphaerae_A. The sequence continues at coordinate 30,041 of JBOEFT010000005.1, read as the reverse complement.
TCCTTGGGTGTGGTCAGGAAGGCGATCCCTAACAGGATTACTGCCGCAATAACCGCCAGGATCTCAGTCAGCCGCTCAGCGCGACTCTGCTGGGCATGAATGACAGCGCAACCGAGCGTGAAGACAGCGGCCTCGGCTGCAGGGATCAGAGGGGTGACGGGCATAAGGCTGGACCAAGTCGGTGGACAGCTTTGAATACAAAATACCAGAAGCGTGATGTCAGCCCCATATAGGGTAGGCTGTGATCACACAACCGTGCGCACAAGCCTCATGACGCGCTGTCAGGACAGAGTAGCGACCTGCTTTGTATCTCAAGCTCCTGTCTGCCGCGTCACGAGCAGCATCCCAGTTATGGCGAGGACGCCAAGCGTCACGATGCCGACCGCGGTGACAGCATCGGACGAGTCGCAGGCGTGAGCGCCGGTCGCATCCAGCAACCTGCATGTAACTGAACCTAATCCTCGCATCATATCGATCATGCCGAAGATTGTAGAGGCCAAAACTTAACAGCTGTGAACATGATGGCTGAGTTGGATGCTGAACAGCCATCGCCTCGAAATCAATCGACCGAGCTCGTCAGAAGCATATGCGCGTCAATCCATTCGAGACGCGCTGAGGCAGCCGCTTCTGAAAACCGCGAGACAAACTCTGGCACCTGTAGGATCGCGCCTGGTTTTACAGGGCGATCACACACTAGACCCAAACGCTACCGCAAATGATGGATGACAGCTCGTTCCGCCGGATGGCAGATTGCGCAAAGTTCGGCTTTGAGGCACAGACGCCGAACTTCCCCGAAAATCGGGAGCGTCGCCTGGATGTTCAGAAGCCTGTCGTGGTAAGCTTCACAAAGGTCTGCGCCGTAACACGGCAGGCGTCCGAGAACGCACACCTCGTCTACGCCGATCAGTGTCTCGCAGCCGTACTCCTGCCGACTGAGGAGGGCTGGTTCATGCAGGCCGGCTTCGGTCCCTGCGATCACGAGGCCATGTTCTTCTACACGCTTCATGCCGCGGCCGAGTGGGTGCAAGAGTGCTTCACAGTGGCAGCCTTGATCATCGGCCCAGATCAACTGAACGTCGTCGGTCCCGCTGCCAGAGCTTAGGGCAGCGCGGCCAGGCGTGAGACCAGCACCACCAGTTCGGCTTGGCGGTGCGTGCGGGTCTTCTCGAACACGGCCTTGAGCTGGGTGCGCACCGTCGCAATGCTCAGGCGCAGCATCTCGGCCACCTCAGCCAGAGTCTTGCCGCCGACCAGCAACAGCGTCACCCGCGCCTCAGCAGGCGTCAGGCCGAAGATCTGCTCCAGACAGCTCGTGCTGGGCAGCGGCGTTGCGTCGAGGTCGATCAAAAGCAGGACCGAGTGCGGGCCACCCTCGTCAGTCACGGGCACCGGCACGCAGTTCATGATCAGCGGCCGCCGATCGCTGCGCTCAATCAGGATCCAATTCTCACTGTCGAAGTGGATGCGGGTCCGGCCCTGATGGAGCAATTGCTTGACGATCTCGCGCCCGGAGCCGTTCAGGGCAGCGATGGCCGCGTCATCCAGCTCGAACATCTGCTGCAGGATGAGCCGAGCACTGGTGTTGGTCGCCAGGACATGGCCGGTGGTGGACAGGATGATGCCGCCGCAGCCCATGCGGTCGAACACTCGCAATAGGGGCATGCCCACCAGCATGGTCAATGGCCCCTCACTCACCTCCGCCGTTAGTCCCCCGAGGGTCTGAATATTGAACTCAGCGGCTGAGTTTAAGCAGTCGCAGTCATCGAGCGGATTAAATTCCATTTCATCGTTCGCGAACGTTGACCAACGGGATTGCCGTCAGGCGACCTGGAGGTTGGAGCTGCCGGACCTTCTCGCACTAATGCGGCAGCCCGGTATCAAGACCGGTCTATCGAGCTGCTTGCCGACGATGCTGAGGGTTGCAGTGAACACCACACGCTCGCCCTCGCCCCGCACCAGCGCCAACAGTTCGCTGCAGTCGTTCTCGTTGGGATCATGCTGCGCGATCTCCGACAGGATCTGCACCGCGCGTCGACCAGCCTCGTCAGGGCTGGCGCACACCTCGCCCTCGGTGTCGATCACGGCCGACACGTCGTCACGGATATCGAAGAAATAGCGCGGCATCTTGAGCATCCTTTCGGTGGCCAAGGCAGCCAATCAGGCCAGACACACCGTATGTGCGGCGGTCTGACGTATGCCCGGCTGGGAGGCGCCTTTGCTCCGTGCAAGACGGCTCGGCTTCGGATCCGCGGCGCGGTCCCAACTCGGGGCCGGTCTGGCCTGAACCGATCCGACCGGCTTCGAGCCGTGGAGGACGGCGCGCAGCAGCGCGAGTTCGTGCCGGGCGCCGTCGAGTGCTGCGGATGTGAAGACCGGCATCGTCCTAACTCACCAGGGCAGACTCTGCCGGAATGCTCAGAGCACGGACGAGCGGCGTGGCAGTTGCCAGAGGTCGTCCTTGTTCGGGAACGGCTCCAGGCGCTCGCCAACCGCAAAGGTCAGGGCGGTCAGGAGAACCGGCATGAGGAGGAGCACTGCGGCTGTGATCATCACCGCCATTTCAGCGCTGGGCGTACGGACCCGGGTAGACCACCCGCACCACGCGCCCGGAGCGGTCCTGCGCGAGCGTCCACTGCGCATCACGTTGACTGACAGCCGGCAGGGCGGGAGCGCGGTCCTGCAGAGCGACCATGGCCGGGAGCGACTTCTTGAGCAGCGGCTCAGCATGCCCCGCACCACCGAAGGCCAGAACCCCGAAGATGGTCAGGCCGACGCCGGTGCCAGCGGCGGAAGCGAGCGTGAGCGGTGAAGCGGTGCGTGCCATGATTCGTTCCCCCTGCGTTTGTTATCCAGTCATTAGAAGGCCAATCGTTGGATGTCAAATCATTAGATGACCGATCATGAACCAGCTACCGCTTGGGGTTCTCACCGTGTTATAACGGCTCCATGACAAAGCCCGCCCCAACGCCTCGGACCCAGACCCCAGCTGACCAACCTGATGAGACCGTACCCGGCCCGGATGTCCTGCCACTGGATCGACAGCTGTGCTTCTCGGTTTATGCCGCAGCCCACGCGTTCACGGCCGCTTACAAGCCACTGCTTGAGCCACTGGGCCTCACCTATCCGCAGTACCTCGCCATGCTGGCGTTGTGGGAGGAGGACGGGCAGAGTGTGAAGCAGATCGCCACGCGGCTCCGGCTCGACTCCGGTACGGTGACGCCGCTGCTCAAGCGCTTGGAGCGCGACGGTCTGCTGCGCCGCGGTCGGGATCCGGCCGACGAGCGGCTGCTGCGCGTGGAGCTGACCGATGCAGGTCGTGCGCTGCGCCGGAAGGCCGGTGCTGCTCGGGAGCGGATCGTGTGTGCGCTGGGCGGGATGGAGGAGCCGATCCAAGCGCTCAAGCGCGAGATCGATCGGGTCACCGCCCTGCTGGAGCAACCTGAGGGGGCCTGAAGGGCTGCGTCACGCAGAGGCCAGCCTCAAGCACGCCGACGCTCTACCCCAGAACACCTTGCGTAAATCCTCGTGAATACATCCGTAAACTCATCAACGGAGCAAGAGGATAGTGTCGTCGTTGGCAAAGCACTGCGCCGCAAATGCGGTGTGGACTGACGCATACCAGCTATGCGCCAGCGCAGCGCAGTCCGGCCATAATTGATCTTCTTTAGCAGGCCCGCTTTCAACAACAGCGGGAATGCGCAGTGTTCTTCAAAGCTCGACCGTATATTCTAGTTGCCCTCGCAGCGGTGTGCATGACCACCGCCGGCACTGAGGCGAAAGCAGCATCCGACCAGCAGGCGGGCGTCGCGTCCTGGTACGGACCTGGCTTTCACGGGCGCAAGACGGCCAACGGCGAGCGCTTCGACATGAACGCGTTGACGGCCGCGCATCGTACCTTGCCGCTGGGGACGCAGGTGCGAGTGACCAACAAGAGCAACGGCCGCTCCGTGGTAGTGCGCATCAATGACCGCGGCCCGTATGCCGGCCGGCGCGTGATCGACCTGTCCAAAGCCTCAGCGCACGCCATCGGCGTTGCCGGTCTGGCAAAAGTGTCCATTGCGCGTCTGTAAGCGGGCGGCACGTCATGCAGGCTGGCCAGCTCAGGCGTGGTGACGTGGCCGTTTCAGCCCCGCCGCGCCAGAACGATGATCACAGCGGCCCCCAGCAAGGCAGCCAGCGCGACGGCAATAATCTCAGGTGTGAGCATACGCCGAGCGGTAAGCTCGGCCGTACCATTGGCCTATGCGACGGCACGTCATGCGGCGCGGCGCCACTCGTTGCACTCGCGCTCAACTGCGGCCATGCGCTCCCGCAGGCAAGCAGCAGACCGCTCAGCATTTCACCCCCTGCTGAGCGGCGAACCGGTGGCCGCGAACGCCTTTTGCGATGACTGCGGACCGATCGCCGTGATGGAAAGGGGGCCTTGCTCGCCTGTCGCGGCGGTCGGCCCGCCCCATTCTCGTGCCTTGGACGTCATATGGTGTCGCCCAGTCGTCGGGTCCCACAGGTCTGATCCGGCCGCCGGTCGCTGTGAGCAGCGGACCAGGACTCGCCGAACCGCTACGCTTTGTTCATCGCGGGGGGCACAGTGCGCCCCATGCCGATCCGGCCCGAGCACCGCTTCTTCTACCCCATCGACTGGCCACAGCTCTCGGCTGTGATCCGCTTCGGCCGGGCGAAGGGCCGCTGCGAGGGCTGCGGACGGCCGCACGGGCGGATGGTCTACCACCTCGGTGATGGCCGCTGGTGGGACGCGGAAGCCGGCCGATGGCGCGACGGATGGGGCAGGCGGATCCGGATCGCTTCGGATGCCGACATCCTCGGCCGCGCTCGTCGAACCCGGGTCGTCCTAGCGGCAGCCCACCGGAACCACGACACCTCGAACAACGCGGACGCCAACCTCGCGGCCTTCTGCCAGCGGTGCCACATGATCCATGACCGGCCGGAGCATCAGCGGAGGCGCTGGCGGACGCTGTTCCGGCGGAAGGCGCTCGGCGACCTGTTCGGTGGTCCATACGCCTGACCGGGCGGCATCGAGCTACCACGGTCGGCCACTTTAATCGATGTCGCACGAGGCCCGCTTCCCGCGTTCACCCCGGGGAGCGGGCCTCTTCGCGCCTGGACAGTGTCTGTGGTTTGACCCGAGCTAAGCCAAGGCCCGGTCGTCCATCAACCCGAGCTTCTCGGCCAGCAGCGCGCGGGCTCGGCTGACCCGGCTCTTGGCCGTGCCGACTTCGCAGCCCATCACCTCGGCCGCCGCCTCGTAGGTCAGACCTTGCGCGCCCACCAGCAGCAGCGCCTCCCTCTGTAGCGCGGGCAACCGGCCGATATGCTGCCAAACCGTCCGCAAGTCCGAGCCGTGCTCCTGTGCGGCCGGAGCGACCATTTGGGCCGCCATGGCATCGTCTGCGTCCTCCACCTCCCGCCTGCGCTTGCGGATCTCGGTGTAGAACTGGTTGCGCAGAATGGTGCACAGCCACGCTTTCAGGTTCGTGCCCGACACGAACTGCTCCTGCTTGGCCCAGGCTTTCAGCAGCGTCTCCTGCACGAGGTCGTCGGCGCGTGTCGCGTTGGGGATCAGCGACATCGCGAACGCCCGCAGTCCAGGAAGCGCTTCGATCAGGCCCTGGCGAAAGGCTACGGAACTGGTGCTTTCCGGGCCAGCCAGCACGCTGTCGAGCTGCGCGATGAGGTTGAGCAGGCGTTTCGGCAGCTCGGCACGGGTAAGCGCGCCGTAGACCCCCTGCAGCTGCTGGCCGAGATGGTCCCGCACCACGGCGGGCAGGACGGCTGATCCTGCCTCTCGGTAGCCCGAACCAAGCTCGTCTGCGATGAGCATGTTCTTCAACTCATGGTCTTTTGCAGAGCGGTTCACCCTGCTGTGCGGAATTACAACTGGCGGTAAAGCTTGCGGCTGCATCGGAGCGGGCGGAACGTGTCACGTCACACTGCGTAGGGTAACTGAGCGGCTACTCGCATCCGCCGTTTTGCGGTCTTGGTGCGCCGAGCAGTCTGACTATCCAGTGAACACCTAACCGCAGCCATAAGCCGGATCGTTTGCAGCGGCCCGCGCATTGCGGACGACGTTTATCGACCACCGCAGGCGAGGTGATGACGAGGCCGGTGACCTACAGGATCGTGGACTGTCCGGACGGCCGGTTCAGCGTTGTAGCTGTCATGGCCTCTGGCTCGGTGCACCGACACGGTGGGCTGCTGACGCTTGCAGAGGCGGAAGCGAGCGTCGAGACCCTGCGCGTGCTGATGGCGGCCTGCGGCGCGCCACTGATGCGCCGGGGAGGAAGGCCCGTTGATCGCAGGTGATTGCGCCGTTTCGTTCGACATACCGTCCGCTCGCAGACCGTCACCGCATGGCTCGGCCCGTCCTACCGCTCGCGAGAATTCTCATTCGGTCTGATCGGTCGAGGTCGCCCGCTGCCCCTCGGCAGCCCTTCTTCGGTTCCGCATCCACAACTTGCCTTTGTGGATCTCCCTTATCCGTGGGGTGCAGACTTTTGCACCCTATGCTGCCCAAGAGCGCAGGGGCCGCGGATCGCCCTCCTCGCCGGAGCCATTGCAGCCACTCCCGGCTGATGATGCGGACCACGTTCGGGTCCGACTTCCGCCCCTGGTGGCGCCGCTCCTGGATGGTCAGCAGCCCGTCGCCCTCGGCCAGCCGGATCGCAGCCTGAGCGAGGCGCCGGCACACGCCCGCTCGGGCCGCGATGGCGTCGATGCACAGCCCACAGGCGCCGTTGCGCGCCATATCGTCCCCGACGACCCGCAGGACCGCGAGCTGCCCGGTGGTGAACCTGCTGGCGAGAGCCGGCGGCATCGGGCCGGAGCAGGCCAGCCGTCGGCGGCGCTCGATCGCCACGGATCGCTCAGGAGCCCGCTGGACGCGCTTCGGCGGGAACAGGGTCACGCGGCCGAGCGGGATGCCGACGGGCCTCACGGCCTCGCGGATCGCAGCCCTGCGGGTGTGCAGCGCCTCGGCCAACCCTTGAGCCTCGACGTCCGTCACAGTCTCGGCGGCGTGAGCCTGCCAGATGGTGCGCGACAGGTCGTCGAGTTGCGCGAGCGTCCGCGCGGCCTCGATCGCCGACCGCATGGTGGCGTGAAACATCGGTCCCGGTCCCTCACGGGCCGCGGCTAGGGTCCAGGCAAAGCCTTCCCGGTGCGAAAGTTGGCGCTTTCGCTTGACTCCCGGTGGGAGCGTATGGCTTGTGAGGGGCTGACGAACCGGCCTCACAAGGCCCCAGGTTTTCAGCAGGCTCCCGTTTGGCGACGGGGGCCTGTTGGCTTTTCAGGGTCTATCTCGCGGCGACGGCCTCCTGATGCCGGCACACGACTCGCCAAGGGCAGCCGGGCCGGAACGGTCCATGTCGGCCGGGCGGCACGGTTAAGTCAACGTTGCGGGGGACGGTGCGGCCTCGCACTTGCGCGTCCGCCCAGGGGTTCGTCACACTGCGCCCATGATCAAGTCAGGGCTGATCGCCCGGATCGCGCAGCAGACCCCGCACCTCACAGCTCAGGAGTGCGAGGCCGTCGTGCACACGGTCCTCCGCGTCATCTCGAAGGCGCTGGTCCAGGGCGACCGGTCGAGCTGAGCGACTTCGGATCGTTCTGCGTCCGTGACCGTGAGCCCCACGTCAGCCGGAACCCCCGAACCGGCAAGCAGGTGACGGTCCCGGCAAGGGCGCATGTCTACTTCAAGCCTGGCAAGGGAATGCAGGCGCGGCTCAACCTTGAGAGGACCGACCCTGAGCAGGAAGCCGAGCAGCTTCTGCGGGCTTCCTGACCTTGCGCCAGCGCCTGCGCAGCACCGCCCCGCAGCTGGGCGTCACCCAACATCCTCGGGTGTCTTCTGCAGGCTAAGCCACGACTTCACCTTCGTGGACAAGAAGCCTGCTGGCTTCTTTACCGGGGTACCGGGTGCCCGCGCCGCATCCAGCCGGCTTGCCGCCGCGTCCATGCCGAGCGGATCCGCCGGCCGCCCGATAGCGAGCGCACCTTCCAGGACACGCAGCTCTTCATCGAACTGGAATTCGAGTGCGAAGAACCTGCCTCGATAGATATGGGCGTCGATGTACCGGCCTCGTTCACGCTCGACCTCTGGCGTGTCCGCACAGGCCAACCGGGTCACGAACGGTAGCAGCTGCTGACGCTGCGTGTCCGTCGCATTGTCGTTCAACCGCATGGCGAGCCCACAGATCGGGCGTGAGAAGCAGTCGGGCATGGAACTCGCTGAAAGGACGGACTGGTACGGAAAACCGCACGCCACAATCGCCGCTTCATTGATGCAGGTGCCGCCGTCTAGGCCGGGGAAGGTGTGAGAACCCGCGAGAAGCTTCCAGTTCAGGATGTGATCGAAGTCGCTCATGGTGGCTAACTCCGTAGCCGCCCCCGCATGGAGCCTCCTCCCGTGCGCTCATACCGTCAACCGCGTCCGTTATTGTAGCGCTGCCAAGCTTGCCCGTGTATCAGCCCCGCCATGGCCAAGCGCGCGAAGCAACTCCCTAAGGATCGAGGCTTCGTCGTGTTCGACGTCGTCTTCGAAGACGGCAGCCGCGCCTCTAACCGGCGCGTGCCGATGGAGATCCTTGGTGGCTTGGACGGCGATCAGCCAGCCCGCGAACTCATCGAACAGCAGGAGGCTGAGATCGCCCAGAAGGCTGGTCGACCGCCGCGCGCGATCCAGAGCCTGACGCGAGCTGCAAAGCCAGAACCGAGGCTTGCGCGGGAGTAGCCGGAGACGCCCGCCCGGCCCGGATGAGGCGCGAAGGACATGAAGCGCCCTCGGCCGCTTTGGAGTAGCCGGGGTCCGAGCCGGGCGGGTGACCGCCCGGTTGGGCCATGCGGTCGACGCCGGATTTGGTGCAATTGGATGATCGCTCAACGCGTCATCCGGCCGCTCCGCTGGGAACCATCCTGCTGCCTTCCGCTCACGGGTGAGTAGGAAAGGGCCTAACGCCTCGCTGGAAACCGTTCGACCGCAAGCGGGTCTACCTGCCGGATACCCTCCGAAACGAGACCACCTTCAGCCCGCCCGGTGAACCGGGCGGGCTTTCTTATGCGCGCCCGGCCCCTTCGGTGGCTGCGTCCACCGCGAGCAGCAGATTGGCCGGATCGCCCGTCACCGCGGCCCCGCGGCGCTCCAACTCAAAGGTCAGGGCACACGCGGCCGCCTGCGCGATCCGCAATCCCTGTTCCGGCCGCACGCTGCTGCGGGACCGCCGCCGCGTATCGTCGGTGTCGATGTAGACGTAGTGGGCGCGGGTGCCGGTCGCGTCCTCGACGACTACGCATTCCTCGTTCAGGTGACGAACGCGGAGCGGAATTTGCAAGCTGAGGTCGGCCATCGCATCACCTGTAGCCTTCTATCGCCAGGAGCCGGCGTTCACGGTTGCTCGACTTGGTAGCCGGTCTCGTGTGACGGCCGTTTAGAAGTGACGCGTTCGCATGACCGCGTAGCAGGCGCAGAGCGACCCGCCCATGAACAGAACCGGCAAGATCAGGTCGACCGCTCGGCGCCCATGACGCGCCAGGATCGCCAAGCCCAACCAGGGACAAACGAACAGGATGAAGGCGAGCAACCCCACGGCGACCCCTTTGGCGGCGCAGACTACGTCCATGGGGAACGGCAGCGGTGTTGTGATTGATCCAAGCCAGCCGCGGCGCGTGCCTGGGCCAACCTCACCGACGCCGAGTGGGCGGTGATCGAGCCACTGATGCCGAGGCCGGCGCCCTGTGGCCGGCCTCAGGTCTGGACGACACGGGAGGTCCTGAACGCGATCTTCTACGTCCTGCGCGGTGGTATCGCATGGCGGATGATCCCCAAGGATCTGCCGCCGCGCTCGACCACCTTCGGCTACTTCAGCCGCTGGCGCGACACAGGGCTGTTCGGCCGGATCAACCACCACCTCGTCATGCTGGATCGCGAGCGTCTCGGACGGGAAGCCTCACCGTCCGCCGCAGTGCTCGACAGCCAGACTGTCAAAACAATGGAGAGCGGCGGGCCGCGCGTCTACGACGCCGGTAAGAAGGTCAAAGGCCGCAAGCGCCAAGCGCTGGTCGACACGGACGGGCGTGCACTCGTCCTCGATCCGCAGCCTGCCGAAGTGCAGGACCGGGACGGGGCCGTTACGGTCCTGCACCTGTCGCGCCGAAGCTTCTCGTTCATCACCAAGGCCTTCGCCGACGCCGGCTATGCCGACGACAAGCCAGCGAGCGCGACGATCATCGCCGTCGAGATTGTGCGCAAGCCGCCGGATCAGGTTGGCTTTGCTAATCATCCACGCCGGTGGGTCGTCGAACGCTTCTTCGCCTGGATCAGCCGCAACCGACGCCTCTGGAAGGACCCGGAGGCTACACTCGCCTCAGCCAAAGCCTTCCTCTACGCCGCAGCCGTCATGATCCTCGTCAGGCGGCTGGCCCGCTCAGCCTGACTTCTCGGACGGACTCTAAATTTTCAGCGGTCGAGGAGTCTGCTGGCAGCGTCAGCGGCTTGACGGAACCGCCTTCGGCATAAGATCCATTCGCATCTCGAGGCAGGAAATCGTTCTTCAGATGTTTACTGTCCGGAGGCGCGCAAGTTGCTTGCTGGTTATTCTGGCGGCATCCTGAATTTCAAGTCCGCGGCGCTCGGCTTCGTCAGTAACATCTCGCGCGCCTCGGGACTCATACAATGCAAGGGCGGCGCATAGTTCAAGTAGATCTTGTTGCTCTTCCTCGGCCCAATCGCCGAATCTCTCGGCAAGGAGGGTCTTTATCTTTTGCTCCTCGGCCTGGCCCCATATCTCGCTAAGCAAGTTATCTGCAGCTAGGATATATTCAAACATTCTTTTCATCGATATGCAGTCCAAAAAATCTAAACTCAATCTCCGAACGGAACTGAGAAGCCTAATGCTGCCCATAATTTTCTAAGTTTTGCAAGTACGTATGTGACTACTGTTTCCTAGGAGTCCGCGAAGGTGCCCACTCCATAACTAAGAGTTGATAACTGTGGAAGGGATTGAACTGCGTATTGTGTGATTTTAGGTGCACATGAGGTGGTTGTTCGCACGCCAAGGTTGAACAACAACGAGACGCTTTAGCGGGATTTTGAAGGGGTACTTCCGAGCGAGTTCCAGAAACGCGCTGGGCAGATGGTACCTAATCGAGTGATGGTCCGAGCCGGGATCACTCCGGTCTACTCAGCGACCGAGCAAGATCAAGTCAGTAGCCGATACGAGGTGAGCCACGTGGATGCCCTGCGGTCCGTAGGATCAGGCAGGGCTCCTGGCGACATTCCTTTGCGTGTATGAGCGACCGACTATCTTTAGAACCACACCGAGACACAGCTGGGGCGGGGGGATCCCAGAGGTATCAGCCCAAAGATCGTCAGAGGGTTGTTCAAGCCTTCTCGCTTCACAAGCCCATGGTTCACCAGAACTCAGCCGAGCATCCGTTTGCAATCTCGGTGTAATGGTCAATCTGGCTCTCATCCCTTTCGAGAAACGCAGCGGCCACCGCTCGTGTAGGTAGCCACCCCCCTGCCCCAATGAGGCGGGGGAGAAACTACGCGGGCACTGCGTAGGAGATTAGCCATTCAGAAATGTTTGGCAACACAGCGTAGTCACGACGCGCTTGCCCATTGAAAAGGCCCTTATGCCAGCCCGGCAGCCGTATCATCACGGCTCGACCGGCTCGCGAACATCCCGACCGCGACAGATGCCAGTCCGCTTGCGTTGATCCGCAAGGTCAGCGCCGGCACTATGGTCATGGATCAGCGCCAGGAGACGGCGCGTGACGCTCCTCACCGGGCACCTGAAGGCGAAGGGCTATCTGAAATGAGAGCGGAACGGCTCACGGTTGGGCTGGGCGGCCTCGTCGTGGCCTTTGTCTCGGTGATCGTCCTCAGGGGCATCGGTTATCAAGATGCCGTTCTCGCCGTTCTCCTTGCAGCAATCGTTGCCGGAGGCGCTGTCTTCGCTTTCGGCCCTAAGAGACAGTAGCCATCCGCCCGCGTCGTGGAAGAGGCGCCGAAGGCGAAGCGACCTTAGACCTGAGCCAACGCCCCGCCCCCGGTAAATGTTTTATGCCCTGCCAATCGGTCTATGCTGTGCGGTTTCGGCTCCGCGACTTTTCTTTAGAGTACCGTGTGCTCGCCGAATGCATCGTCAAGCGACTCAATGAAGGCTGCGCCGATGCCTTGCGGGATCTGACGCGAGACTATTGCTCGCCGCCGTCCGACTACTATCTCCTCGCCGATGGCAAGCACCGCGTCGAGCTGCAGCGCTACGCCAGAAGCCGAGAGGTTCAAGATCGTCGCCGGCACGCCTGTGGTGTCCGCCAGCGTGACCCGTACCGCCGTCTTCAGAGGCACGATCCGGCGGTCGATCCGCACATCTTCGGACGACTTGGCCTGCTGGCGCGACATCTCGATGAGGCGGCGCGCGACTTCGCCCGGCTTGGGGTCCCGGCTGGTAATTCGGACGGCGAAGTCGCAGGCGCCGACCCATGTGACGCGGACCTCCGTCGCTCCAACGCCACGTATGTTGCAGACTAGGCGCTCGTCCATGACCGGCAGCGTCGCCGACCGCAGCCTCAATCCATCGGTCGACATATCTACGGTCACAGCGTGGAACTCTGTCCCGTCGTGACGCAGGCACAAGGCGGGAAGGACGACCGGATACTGTGGGGCGGCTTGTCGCTGAGGCATTGTCACGCCCGTTGCAGGCCGAAAGTATGAACAACTAGAGTTAACGATCATGCCACAGCTGCAACTGGGCGCTGCAACTTATTGTGATCAGATTTCGACGTTCTTACGCCTGCCCGCTGCTGGCCGCCATCGCTTAGGCCCGGCGCTCAGCCTCGCGATCGCTATCTAGCTGACCTATGCAGGGCGCCTTGCAGGAGGGTCTATGAGTTACATCATCGCTGGCGCCAATCTCGCCAACATCCAGAAGCCGAGTGTCGTCCATCAGGCCGAAACGGCGACCGAGGCGCTTGAGAAAATCCAGGAGTTGGAAAAGACCGGCTACCACGTGCGCACGTCCACAGCCGAGGGCGAGGACCTGTCGATAGCTACCTTAGCGGGCCGCATCGTGCTCGATGAGGTTTGACGGGGCGCACAAGAAAGCCCGCTGCGGCGGGGTGCCGAGCGGGCTGGAGGTTAGTTTGTCGGATCGGGAGATACGACGAGCGGCACCGTACCCCCATGCGCGCGCCTGTCACGTCACGAAGGTGCGAGGCCAATATCTCACGCTTGCTCGCCGTTTGTCGCCATCGCGTAGGCCCGGCTGGTCTATCACCTCGGTGATGGCCGCTGGTGGGATGCGGAGGCCGGCCGTTGGCGCGATGGGCGGGGGCGCTGGATCCGGATTGCGACAGAAGCTGACATCCTCAGGCGGGCGCGCCGGACCCGGGTCGTCCTGGCCGCTGCCCATCGGGATCACGACACCTCGAACAACGTCGACGCCAATCTCGCAGCCCTCTGCCAACGGTGTCACATGATCCACGACCGGCCGGAGCATCAGCGCAGACGGTGGCGCACGCTGTTCAGGCGCAAGGCGCTCGGCGATCTGTTCGGCGGCCCCTACGCTTGAAGCTTGAATGCAGGGTCAGTAGGACGGGTCGTTGTCAGGGAAAGCCTGCAGCACATCGTCGTCGGGACACTCAAGATCATGGCGCTCCAGGCTGGACGTGGCTTGTGCGCATGAGGCCGTCAGCGCCGTCGATGCTTCTTCGGCCCGTGAAGTGAGTGAAACGGTCAGGAGAACGGCTGTAAGCAGGGCAAAGCGCATTGGCACCTCCTGATAGATCACCGGAATAGCGGCAGTCCCATACCAAGCAGCCCCAGACCGCTGACGATCAGGCTGCCCGCCAAACTCTCCAGGACGCCACGAGCCTCAGGCCGATGCATGGCTTCAGCCGCCAGCACGATGCCGCCGCAGAGAGCGAACAGGCTCAGACCGAAGGCCATCTCGACCCCCTCTTCATGCCAGCGATCAGGCGGCGTTGTAGGTGGTAATGCCGTCCAAGCTCATTGCGTCGTCCGGCGCGTGGGCTAGGGAAGCGCTCAGCAGGACAAGGAGGGCGGTCACCAGTGCCGTGGCAGCGAGCACGCGCGACAGGGCCAAGGCGTGGGCACGGGCAGCGTGGATCACTGCGCAACCCAGCGCGAAGGCGCAGACCTGAGCGGCCGGGGCGATTAGGCTGGCACTCATCGAGAAGCCCTCAGCGGCAGCACGGCCGACAGTTGGTTCAGGAGCCATGCGGGCCTCAGCGCCTGCGGCACGGCCTCAGCGGAGACCGTCCGGCTGATCCGCTCCGCGACAGCCCGGCTCCAGTCCCGCGCTGGCCCTTCGATCCGGCGGTGCGTCCACGCCGACACGACGAGCACCAGACCGACATAGGCCGCCGCCAGCGCGTCTGCCGCGAGCGCCGAGCCCAGGGGCGACACCATCACCGGGATCGCCGCACCCGCATCCGGCAGCAGCCAAGTCGCGCCCGCTCCGACGCCCAGCCTCAGCAGGCCCTCGACGGCAAACCAGACCGGCACGTGCACGAGGTAGATCGAGAACGACAGCTCGCCGAGCCGACCAAGGGCGCGGCCTGAGAGGACTTGCGCCAAGTCGCCCTCATCGAAGGCGAGGCATAGGACCATCCCGGCAAATGCGAACGGGATGATGAGGGAAGCCGCGCTGGTCGATGAGGATGATGCGACCGTCAGCGCGAGCGCCGTGGCCGTTATCTGGGTGTGCGTGCCGAGGGTCACCCCGGAAGTCCGCAGGCGCAGATAGGCCGCGTGCACGAGCGTGCCGAGAAAGAACGACAGCAGGCAGCGGAAGATCGCCGGGCCGGACGTGGCCGCGAGCCCCTCAGAGGTGAGCGCGACGGCAGCAAGCCCGAGACTCGACAAAGCGGCCCACAGCACGAGCCGGCCTCGGCACATCGCCAGCACGGTCAGCCCGAACAGCATGTAGGTCCAGAACTCGACCGCGATCGACCAGCAGGGATGGTTCCACATCCAGTCGAGCCCAGGGATCAGCCCGAAGGTCATGGTCGCCTGGGCAAGCAGCGGTGTTACCCCAGTGAAGCCCTCAAAGACCGGCCGGCCCGACGGAAAGCCGGCGCGGTCGGCCAGAGCGAAGGCCAGTTCCAAGAGGACGAAGGCGGCGAGCGCGGCGAAGTGGAGCGGCAACAGGCGCCCGGCGCGCTTGACGGCGAACCGGATGAAATCCCCGGACGTGCGCATGCCGCCGTAGGTGGCGGCCATGACGAAGCCGGAGAGGACGAAGAAGAAGTCGACGGCGTAGAAGCCGTGGCGGACCGGCAGGAGGTCGTAGCCGTGCCAGTTCCAGCGCAGGTGGTAGAGAACGACGAGCAGGGCGGCGAGGCCGCGCATCGCGTCGAGCGCGATCCAGCGGCCCGCCGGGGCAGATCCCGGAGGCATGGGTGATCACCTGAGCTTGTGGGCGTCCCCCAACCCACGGTCGAGGTGCAGGGGCTCTACAGGGCACAACACCGGGAGCTGTTAGCTCGCCGGTGCGGCCGATCGATCAGAGAGGGCTAGTTACGGCCCGACGAGCACGAGCGGGGTCGACGCCGCCGTGGTGCCGTTCGTGACGGCCGCGGCCTCTGAGGTCGGCGGCGCGGTGAGCATAGTGGTCACGAACATGGCTGCGGCCAGCACAAAGCCGGCGGTGAACAGTTGAAGCATCCGCATTGGTCCGCTCCTTTGCAGTTTATCCAGCCGCCGGTCAATGGCGACACAGGTTCGGCGCCGTCGTTGACACCCATGCAAGAGAGGATACGAGTCTTAGAATAATTTCAATATCAAAAGCTCACCACATATGCGCCAATTTTATGCGTGTCTTTTGTGCATCTAACCTGAATAGGTTATTCACTGATCATTTTGAGCGTAAATTATTTGCACTCTCACAAAATTATGCCATATCCGCAATCTAGACTGATGCGAAAACAGTCTGGCGATCTGATCCGGTGTCCACAAACCGAGCAAGACGAAATTACACTGTGGCAGTATTCGTCGGCGACGTCGTACTGTGTTCTGAATTGCGACTTTGACGTCGATCGGCGTGCTAAGGCCTAGATCTAAAAGGGAGTGGGTGGGTCCCTTTCTGGATGCTGATCACACGCGAACGACAGCATGGGTTCGATGTTCAGTCGCTCAGTCGTTGGGAGATGACCAGCGTCGTGTCCTGGGCCAGCTGCTGCTCGGTTGGGGTGCGCCGGGGAGCTATCGTCACGAGAGTTGCTATCGCTCCGATGTAGAGCACAGCCATACCGAACTGCATGAGGCTACGCTGGCGCGTCGGTGACACTGTCAATGAACGGTCGAAGTCGGACATGAGCCTCCCCTTTGGAGTGCTCAAGCTTGACCGTATGACACAGTGCAGCATCAACCGAATGGGGTATCTCGTGCTAAATTGTTCGTGAGCGTCCTGGGCCGTCAATTCAGCGCACGGCCATACCGAACCGCTACTCGCCTGTCGCACAGCTCCGTTGGCCAGACCGGCCAGCGCAGACGATCACTGCCTAGCTCTGTCCGTCCTATTGCCCGCGCGAATTCCCATTCGGTCTGATTGGTCGAGGTCGTCCGTTATCCCTCAGCAGTCTCGATCCAGCCAGACTTCCCCCAGCACCAGCGACCAGATCACGTGCCCCGCCGGGTCGGTTAGGTAGATCGAATTCGTGCGCGTGCCGATCATGTCGACGTGGATTTGCTTGGCCGCCTCTATGGCCTCAGCCGTGTCCCTGGCCATGATGCTCTCCTCGCGCACAGGCATGTCGAGCGCCCCATCAGAGTGCCGGAGGGCTACACAGAAGCGACAGTGATGCATCGTGTAGCTCCGTTCGTCATACCATCCGGTCACAGACCGTCACCGCATGGCTCGGCCCGTCCTACCGCTCGCGAGAATTCTCATTCGGTCTGATCGGTCGAGGTCGCCCGCTGCCCCCCGGCAGCTCTTTTGCGGTTCCGCGGGCCTCGTTTTCCCCAGATCTGGAACTTCAGTAGGCGTGCGGTTCGCGGATTTGTACCCTCCCCCTGTGTAGGAGCGGCGGGAACGGACGATCCAAGTTTGGATAGCGGGTCTCGCGTTCGCGCCAATCGCAGCCAAGCCGTCCACTCGGGCGAGACGATCCGGACGATGTTGGTATCGTTGCGGAAGCCCGTGATGCGCCGTTCCTCGACAGTGACGAGTCCGAGCTTCACGGCCTCGCGGATCGCGTTGCGGACCGTCGTCTCGGCTACACCCACGATCGCCGCGAGGTTACCCACGGCGAGGCGGCAATCCTTCCGGCGGGCGACTTCCGCGGCCACGAGGGCGAGCACGCCTTGCTCGGCTAGGGTGAACCGGGCCGCGAGACCGGGCGGCAGGCGGCCAGAGGCGGCCCAGCGGCGGCGGCGCTCCATCGAGGCATGCGTGCGCGGGCGCGAGCCGACGCCCGTCCTGGGGCTTCCTGAGCGATCTTGGGGCGAAAGTGTCAAGCCGACCGCGGCTGTTGCCGTTGGGTTCGGGCTCTGTCCGGTTTTCTGTCCAACATCAGACGAGCGCCGGCCGTCAATCAGGCCAGACAGCGCCTCGGCTTCGGCCTCTGTGATCCTCCCCTCCCCATAAGCGCGCCACAGCGCAGCCGTGACGGCCGGCAGCGCAGCGCGCGAGGCCACCTCCACCTGTCGGCGGATCTCATCGGCATAGGTCATCGGTCCCGGTCCCTCACGGGCCGCGGCTAGGGTCCAGGCAAAGCCTTCCCGGTGCGAAAAGCGGTGCTTTCGCTTGACTCCCGGCGGGAGATCATGGCTTGTAGGGGGTAGTAACTCCGGCCCCACAAGGCCCCAGGTTTTCAGCAGCCTCTTCCTTGCCGGGAAGGGGCTGTTGGCTTTTCAGGGTCTATCTCGCGGCGATGGTCTCCTGAATGGCCGGCTCACGACTCGCCGAGGCGAGCATGGCCGTGACCGCCCATGTCGGCCGGGCGGCACGGTTAAGTCAACGTTGCAGCTGCCACCCCCCTACCCAGCGCTTGCCCCGCTGCCTCCTGCTCGCGGCCCAAGATCTCAAACGGCGGGGGCTGATGCAGGTCGAGACAGGCTGGCTTACGGACGCGCCCGGCGAGCGATGATGGCGGCAGCTCGAAGGTCCGCACCAATGGCGGCGTATGTCACGCGGATCTCCACCAGAAACCAGCTGCGCCAATTGAAGCCGGAGCCGGCGGAACCAGCGTCAGGCAGACTTCTCAACCTGGATGATTGTCTCGGCGACGGCCTTCAAATCTGGGCCGACCACGTCCGGACGCGGTGCGAGCGGATAGAGTTCCTGTCCCGGTCTTCCGACGAATGCACCGGCACAGCCTGCCGCCATGGCTCCGGCGATGTCCCATCCGTGCGCCGCGATCATGCGAAGATCCGCCGTGCTGATACCGAGGTCTGAGGCAACGAACTCGTAAGTACTCCGATGCGGCTTGAACAAGCGCACCGCCTCGACCGAGTAGGTTTTCTCAAACAGCGGCCGCAGTGCGGCATGGTTCAGCTGAGCCTCAGCCGCACTCGGGGAGGAGTTGGTCAGCGTGACCATTCGAAAGCCCGACGCCTTCAGCTTTTCCAGCGCAGGTTTCACATCCGGGTGAGGCGGCAGCGTCAGAATATGTGCGACAAGGTTCTTGCGCTGCTCGGCACTGAGACTGACGCCGTAGACCTGCGCTGTGGTCTCCGCTGCCGCAAGCCCAAGCTCGCCAAACGGATGGTAGTCGCTGGTCAGGGTGGCGACGTTCGAGTACTGCAGCAGAGTCGTGAACCACGTCTTCAGAGCGTCAGGCTTGCCATACGTGTCGGCAAAAGGCTTCTTCAGCGGCGAGAGGTCCAGCAGTGTCTCGTTAACGTCAAACACCAAGATGCGCCGGCCCTTGGTCTTACGTATAGGCTCACCGGACATGCTCTCCTGCCTTTTCCTGGTTGAGGCTGACAACGCAGAATTCCATGAGAGGCCGACAATGCCGAAACTGGTCAGAGACCCAGCTGTCGCCAAAAGGCCGCGTCGGTTCATGCTGCTTTTCCCGCAACGCGGCCGAGGCCGATGGCCTTGGCGATCGCGGAGCGCTGCTCGGCGTAGCTCGGGGCAACCATCGGGTAGTCGACGGGTAGACCGTAGCGCTGGCGGTAGCTTTGCGGGTGTAGCCCATAAGCTGACAGATGGCGCCTCAGCGTCTTGTAGGTCCTGCCGTCGATGAAGCTCACGATCCCGTCATCCTGCACCGACTTTCGGATCTGAGCCGGTGTCGGCTTTTGGACCTCTTCGTCGGCACTGGCCCGACGCGCGCCGCTCACGATGTCATTCAGCGCCGTATGCACGCTGGCGATAAGCGCCGGCAGCTCAGTCAACGGCAGCGAGTTATTGGATACGTAGGCCGACACGAGGTCAGCAGCGAGTTGGATTGATCCGGTTTTGCTTCCTTGACCGAATTCGCGCAGCGCTGTGTCAATGCGGTGTGTAGGGTAGCCCATGGTAACCTCCTAAGTGAGCAGCGAGACCACTTGGAACGATCATTCCATACTGGTCAAAAAAGGGGCGCCTATCTGATCCGGCTCAGCGCCTCATCGACGACGGATCCGAGCAGAACGGGGTCCGGCCGGCTTCGGATCAGCACCATCAGGCCAAGCAGGCTTGCCAGCAGGCCCTTAGAAAGTTCGGACGCAGGACGACCAGCTGGGATCTCACCCACCTCACGGCCCGCCTCGATCCGGCTCTGGAAGAAGTCTTCTATTTGCCGCTGCGACTCAGCCACAATGGTGGCGACCTCAGCATCATGCGCGGCCAGCTCCAGAGCGGTGTTGGTCAGCAGGCAACCGCGAATTCCCTGCGGCAGGGCCGCCTCGCGCTGAAAGAGCTGGAAGAGCTGACAGATCGCCTCGCGCGGGCTGAACTCCGCCGTCAAATTCGAGAGCAGTCGGGCTCGCACTTGTTCGTCGAACATCCGCAAGGCAGCGAGGAACAGCGTGTGCTTATCGCCGAAGGTGGCGTAGAGGCTGCCACGGTTGATCCCCATGACGTCCACGAGATCCTGCATCGACGTGGCCGAATAGCCGCGGCTCCAGAAGAGCTGCATGGCCTTGTCGAGCACGTCATCACGATTGAACTGCTTTTCCCACGGCATGCGCGACCTCTAGCGTGGACCGCTTAAATGGTTTGGAATGATCGTTCAAGTCATTGCAGCGCCCCTCTCCTCTGAAGTGGTCCACCCTTCCAAGCGGTGAGCGCGGGCGGCAGCGCCGCGTCGGACCTGTCGAGCCCGTGTGAGGCCGTGTCGGTCGAGGCCAAGGCCAAGATCCACTTCAGGCCGGGCAAGGGGATGCGGGCGCGGCTTAACCTGGATCGGGCCGCGCCTGAGCGGAAGGCAGAGCGGCGAGCCGATTACGGTCCGCCGTTCGCCTGAGCCGTCGCAGAGGACATCGTGACCCTTTGGGCCAGTCGACAGGGGGCCACGGCTGCCTAGATGCCCGCTATGCGCAGTCTCATCCTCGCCGTCAGCCTTGTCGCAGTCGCCGTTACCGCCTCCGCGCGGGCACCTCAGCGTGGCAAGCAGGATCTTAAAACCTACTGCTCGGGCGATGCCGCTACGTTCTGCAGCGACAAGGATCCCGGCAGTCCGGAGATGGACGCCTGCTTCAAGAAGAACATGAGCAAGCTGTCAGAAGGCTGCCGCAGCGCGATTACGGCCTACAAGCGCGGCGGACGGTGAGTAAGGCTGCCGACAGGCGCTTGATCAGTCCTCTGTCGAGTTCATGGACTGACGGCGTTCCAGGCGTCTCCTGGGGCGCGGCCTCACAGGGCTGGCGTGGACCAGCGCAGAGCGCGCCTCGTGTTTAACGCTGTCCTGGCGCTCTTCACCGTCATCGCCGTCCTTATGGTCACGGCGCTAGCAAGGCTTCTGCTATTCCCGTTTCGCCTCATCGGCCGCCTGTTGCGGCGACCGGACCGGCAGTGAGCGACTCACTGACTGCTGGTTTCTCGACATCCAGCAGGGCGGCAATCGCCTCGCGGCAAGCCAGCCAGCGCTGGGCGAGCCGCAGCAGTTTGTCGCCGGCCGCTTCGGGCGTGTCGCAAACGTTCAACGGCCGGAAAAATCGTCTCCGAACGGCATGTCACCATTCCTGCTCACTCCCCCGACGGGGTGAGTGGATCGGTTTGACCGGCCCGATATCGCTCTATCGGACCGGACTGCGCCTATGCCGGGAGCATAATTTTTTACGCCCAAAATCTTTGGTGCACGCCTAGCTACGCGACAAGGTTCTACGCCCGTAGATCTTCTACCCGCCGAAAGAAAATCAGCTCGTGATCGACTACGAAGCTCGCGCGAGACCTCCAAGTGGGGATGAGCGGAGACTAACCGTCGGCATCCCAAGTTCCTGCAACGCCGCGGCGCTCAGCACACGGTCTATCTCCTCCTTCGGCATCGCTTTGCCGAACAGGTATCCCTGGCCGAAGTCGCAGCCCTGGTCCGAGAGCCAGTGCAGGCTCGCATCCGTCTCGATGCCTTCCGCCGTGGTGGACAGACCGAGGCTCGCCCCGAGCTTGATGATAGCGTCGACCAGCTTGGCCCGCTCGTCGTTCATCGTAATCGCGTCGACGTAGCTCCGGTCGATCTTCAGCTTGTCGAACTTCAGCTCGCGCAGATGGTACAGGCTCGAATAGCCCGTGCCGAAGTCGTCCAGTGCCACCCGGACCCCCAGCCGCCGCAGAGAGGTCAGCGTCACCCGCGTCGCCTCCAGATCCTGGATCAGCGCACTCTCGGTGATCTCCACTTCGAGGCGCTGCGGCGGGAACCCGGTCTCGGTCAGGATCGCGAGGATGCGCTCAGCGAGCCACGCGTCTTGGAACTGCTGCGGGGCGATGTTGACCGCCACGGTGAGGTGGGCTGGCCAGTCACGCGCGTCGAGACAGGCGCGGCGGATCAGGTTGTAGCTGAGATCGGCGATCATCCCCGTCTCCTCCGCTACCGAGATGAAGTCCGCAGGCGCGATAAGGCCGCGGGTCGGGTGGCGCCAGCGAGCCAACACCTCAACGCCGATGATCTCCTTGCCCGGCAGTGACACTACGGGTTGGTAGAACGGTTCGATCGCGCCGGTCTCGATGGCTGCGCGCAACTCAACCTCCAGCAAGGCCCGGCTTCTTAGCTCCTCATCCATGTTGCTGCGGAAGAACCGGTAGGTGCCGCGTCCTTCCTTCTTGCCCTGGTACATGGCGAGATCCGCCGCGTGCAGCACAGCATCCGCGTCCGGGTGATCACCCGTCACTAGAGCCACGCCCACGGTGGCTCCAACCTTGAGCTCGTTCTGGTTCCACAACACCGGGGCTTTGATAGCGGCGATCGCCGCTTGAGCCAGGCGGGCTAGCCCCTCGCTGCCTTGATCCAACGGGACGTAGAGGGCGAACTCGTCGCCACCGAGCCGCGCAGCCACCCCGTGGGCTGGCAGGAGCGCCAGCAAACGCTCGGCCACGGCACAGAGCACCGCGTTGCCGGCAGCATGGCCATAGAGGTCGTTGACCGGCTTGAAGCGATCGAGGTCGACGAGCAGCACGGCCCCGTCAAACGTCGAGGCGGCTGCCGCACTGGCTCCTTGAACGACTTCGAGGAACCGACGCCGGTTAGCCAAGCCGGTCAGCCCATCATGCCGGGCGATCGCCTCGGCTTGAGCGGCCGCCGCGTCGCGTTCCAACATGAGCCGGCGCAGCAGGATCGATTTGCGGGCGCTTGCGCCGAACAGGGCCAAGCCCATGCACGCGGCCAGCATCAGGATGTCGGTGAGATTGTAGGCGAGGATGAAGCCGTTCAGGAGTTCGAATGTGCCGAGCGTGACGCCGACGAACCAGATCGCGGCGGCGATCGTGAGAAGGCACAGCGTCTCGTAGAGTTCGCCGCGCCCCCACGCGTTCGTTGTCTCACTTGCCATCTTTTGCAGCTCCCGCTCGCAGATACGAGAGCACAAGGCGTGATAAGATGTTGTGAGCGGGTCTTATCGTCGATGGAGCAACAGCCGATTATTCTATGATATTTATTATGTTTGATGAACAAAGTCTTAGTCGCCGATGGCCTATAAACGTATCATTGAACCAGCGAGGAGTGCTTGATCAAACTGCCAGTTGTCACAGAACTGCTGCCGAAGCCGTTGAGCGCGATCTGTGACGAGCCCGTGGTCGCAATAGTGTTGGCGATGAGGTACCCGGTGGTGACGTTGAGAGTGGACGTGCCGCCGAGCGTCAGGTTCGAGCCCGGCGCGTAGATAGTTCCGTTCAGGCTGAGCGAACCATTGCCGCCGAGCGCGATAGACGTGCCGCTCGCGCTGCGGGAGCCGAAGATCAGCACACCGTCGTACGCGCTCGACGCGGTCAGGCTGACGCTCGCACCGCCCGTCAGGTTGAGGTTGCTCGTTCCGTCCAAGACGATCTGCACGCCTGTGCCGCTGATCGTGGTCTGGGATGCGGCACTCACGCTGGCTGCTTTGAAGTAGTAGCGACCTGGCGGCAGGTTTACTGTCCCGCTCAGGGTGATGGTACCGGTGAAACAGCCCCCTGGCGTCAAGGTCGCGCTGTTCACGCACGTAGCCGGTGCCGTCGGCTCGGCTATGTACAGCAGCGGGTCCGCCAAGGCTGGGCAGGTCGTAGAGCCAGTCTGAGGGCTGGGCGTCCAGCCGTTGCCGCCGTACCCTCCTGTCACGCAGGTCTTGCTGACACTGATGGTGCTGGAGCCACCCGCATTGGCGGCCTTGTTGCCGGTCGAATTGACCTGGACGCCGCAGGTGCCGGAGATGCTTGACGAACCACCTGTCGCGAAGGTGCTGTTGCCGCTGGAGGCGAGCGCATAGACACAGGCGTCTGTGCCATACCGAACGGCGACGCTCGACGCTTGGACGTTCACCGTTTTCGTGCCGAGAAACCCGCCGAAGTACGTCAGGACCGGGTTGCTGTAAGGAGCGGCCGTCCAGCGCCGAGCCGTCACCCTGACGGCATTCTGACCTGACGAACTGACCGTGAAGGTCATGGCTGCGGCGTTCCAGGTGCCGAGCTGTATGTCTGTGTTCTGGGTGACCGTGCCGTAGCCTGCAGGCGTGTTCAGGCCGACGAGGTTCGTCGCCGTGCTCGTCGCCTTTGTCGGGTCCGGCAGGAACAGCACCGCGCCAGTCGCGGCATTGTCAGTGATCTTCTGCAGCTTCAGTTTTGTGTAGTAGAGGTTCCCGACGTCGACGGCCAAGCCGGTGAAGCCTAAAACGACCAGCATCAGGAACGGCATAGCGACGATCATGCCCCCCTTCGTCCTGGCCGAAGGACCGACGACTCGTCACGACGTCGGCTCCTGCTGGACAGAGACGGTGATGTGTAGGGTACGAGATCCATAGAACGAGCGCAGGTAGGTGCTAGGCGTGGCGTTCGCCATCGGGATGGTCGTGGTCACAGTCCAGATGTTGCTGCTGGGAGTGCTGGCATTGCTGGCTGTTGCGCTGGCCGCAGCGGTGGCCTGAGCCCAAACTGGTAGCCTCGGCACGATCAAGGGCTGCACCTGCGATGAGCTGATGCGGTTTGTGGCCAGCTGGCGGGCGACATCGTTGGTCGCAAACTCGGCGGCGGCATAGGTATACAGGATTGAGCCGAACTCGACGCCGCCCATCACCAAGGCGATCAGCACGGGAGCGAGGAGGCTGAACTCGACCGCCGTTACTCCACTTGCGTGACATGTGAAGCGGCGCAGCACCAGATGTGCCTCCAACAGCCTAACGGCCCGCGCAGTGAGCAGCGGCGATTTTAAACATAGCTTATGCCAGTCGCTAAAATGATCTTAATCCGCGTGATCACGAACGTGTGAGCCATATTAAATTTAATTTCACTAACTAGTATGCCGAAGTAGGCCAGATCTCCACAAATCCTTCGCCGGCCGAGCAGAATTCGCGTTGGACTGGTTCTAACGCTCATTAGGATTGACGGTGGAGCGTCCAGTTTTGGCTGCGACATCAAGGCTCACGCCCCACT
Organism: Methylobacterium phyllosphaerae; assembly: GCA_050632685.1. GTDB lineage: Bacteria > Pseudomonadota > Alphaproteobacteria > Rhizobiales > Beijerinckiaceae > Methylobacterium > Methylobacterium phyllosphaerae_A. Next base: position 5,019 of record JBOEFT010000005.1, on the reverse strand, counting down.
CTCAGCGGACCCTGCATCACGCCCGCTCTAGCAGGTTGACGAGGAAGGATCCGGCAGCCGCGATGACGTTTCCGCGTCCGCGCCAGGGCAGAATGATCGCCTCGGGCGGCCCATTCGCCTGCACCTCCGGCAGCACGGTCTCGGGCGCCTCGGCCTCGCGGTCCTGATCGCTCCCGCGCATGTAGACGACCTGGCTGCCCTCGTGGTTCTCGGGGGCGGCCAGCGAGGGCTCAGCGTCGGCGCCGTCCTCGTGGTCCGTATCGCCGTCCATGCGGTCGAGCACGGCGATGATGCGATCCGCTGCGTCCAAGGCGCTCTGTGCCGCCTCCTCAAGGCTGGCACGTAGTGCGGCGCCCGCCATCGGCTCCATCATCTCCGGAGCGACTGGTTTCGGACGCGGGGTGAAGGTGAGCACGTCGCCCATGGGTCAGGTCTCAGGGTGTGATGGGGGAGACCCGGCTGATCCGGCCGGGGCGGTACGCACGGCACGCGAAGGGGGAGGAGTCGCTGTCAGCGACCCCGGCGCTCGGCCTCGGCATGGGCCAGCAGAGCCGAGTGCGTTGACGTCAGCGAACTCCGCACGCGCTTTCCCGTTTCAGAAAGAGCGCTTGCTGCGGCAAGCCTCTCGAGATCAGGGACGGCCAGATGGATGACACCACTCTCCGCCTACGCGCTCGCGTGACCATCCTGGAGCAGCTGACCGTTCGCTTGTTCGCTGTCCTGAGCGCCGAGCACGGGGCAGAGGTCAAAGCGGTGGTCGAGAACCTCGATCAGGTCTTTCAGAACGCGAAGGGCTCAGAGCTGTTCGGGGCTGATCTCACCCCCGAGAACCGGAGCGATCTCTTTAACATGACCACGAACGAATGGGCTTGGATGCGTGCCCAGATCTCGGACCCGCTACCGTAACCTGCTCTACGGCAGTCAGGACGTACCACCGAGCACCTGAAGGCGAAGGGCTACCTGAAGTGAAGTGGACCGTCTTCGCACTGGCGCTGGTGTGCCTACCGCATGGTGCCAGTGCGGTGGAAGAGGACTCCTTCGGCTGGTGGATCTATGCCGGCTCTGTCCGCAGCACACTGCTATCCCGCTACATCGGCCCGGAAGCTACGACGCCGGAGAGCGAAGCTATCGCGCGTGCCGGTCGCGGGTGTGGTCTCAGGGCTCGGATCGACCGGATCAACGAGTTTGACGAGACGCCAATCGGCGACGAGCCAGTCGTATTCGGCCCGTTCCTCGCCCGGAATAGGGTCGAGGCTTCGCTGCTTTGTGTTCGGGGGTATGTGCCGGCAGCCTTCATCACGCAGGCACGCCATCCCCTCGACTGAGTCCATCCCCGCCTCGTGGAAGAGGCGCTGAACACAAGGCGACCCTGGGTAGTTGAAGTTAGCTTCAAAGACGAAGCGGACGAGCGCCAGTGGCCAAGACCAAATCGCTGCCAGAGACGGTCACCGAACTCCTGCAAGGGCAGGCTATCACGCCGGCCGATCTCGACGCGGCGGTTGATGCCTTCCTGATTGACCCGAAGATCGGGCTGTTCGAAGTAGCTCCGGGCCGCCAGGTCGACCTGACTGCAGCCGTTCGGGCAGATCGGCATGCGACAGCGATCCTCACAGAACCAACCGCCAGGGCCGGCAGTCGGCGAGCCGCGGTTAGATCAGCGATCCTTCTGGCGCGATCAGTTAAAAACTGAGCCAGTTCAAATCGCTAGCGAAGCCTGGTGGAAGAAGCGCTGAAGGCGGAGCGGGGTGCGGGCCTCCTAGACGCACAATCAATTTGTCTGCTACTACATTTGGAACAAGATTTAGAAGAAAAAATTTATTGCTTTTCGCGGATTTTGTGCGCGCGACAGATTTTAAGGAGCTATTTACGCGCCTGAATACAAAATAGCTCCGCCGACAAGAGAGCGAACCATGTGTTATCTATTCCGTTCTTTCGTTTCTGATGAATGTGGCGCCACAGCCATCGAGTATGGCATGATTGCTGCTTTGATCGCGGTGGCGATAATTACAGCTTTGCAAACTCTTGGGACGTCGCTGAGTACTAAATTCACTGCAATCTCCAGCAACCTAAACTGACGAGCGCCAATTACTCTACGCTCACTGCAAGCATGTTGGTGGGCAGATCTGTTTGCGGCTCGCTTTGGCGACGGAGTGCCTACACTGTCGCCGTCTGCACTGTCCGCAGCGCCAGCGCGTACAGGCCATCTGCCTGCCTACAACTTTACTGCGGCTAGCTCTTGCAGCGTGACGTCAATCGCACGGACAAGCTGCTCGGCAGTCTGAGCGACGGCAGGGTCTCGCGACATCGCGATCGCCGCCTCTTGCAACGTGCGGAACTGCTGGAGCCGAGCGGCTGGATCGACCCCTCGGGCGATGGCTGACAGCACGAGGCCCTGGACCAGCTCGCGTGCTAAACGCTCATCGAGGCCCAGCGTCCTCGAAGTCAACGACATGCTCACTTCGGCCGTGAAGCGCGTCGACCTGCGCCACTTCGGATGGCGTCGACCACCCACTCGCTCGATCAGGCCTTCATCCTCCAGGATGTTGCACGCTAGTTTGACCACCTCACCTCGCCGCCGCGCCGTAACGCCAGCCCGCTCGGCAAGCTGCAGGGTGCTCATGGGCTCGTCGGCAAGGGCGTTTAGGATGCGAGCACGGACCGAAGGTAATCGGCTCATGGTTACACGAACTCTGTTAGCCCCAATAGCGTCAGGCCGCCATACAACGTGGCCGCTCTCGCAACGGTTTAGCAGCTCAAGCCGTTCATGGATCCCATGATGGACACCTGCAGCCTGCTGGATGCTTGCGCCGATGCTCACGAAGCAATCACAAGGAGATGGTGAGGCAGAGGATCCGACCGAAGCGGATCAGGCGCTGATGATGGGCGAGGCCGTCGCCGGCGCGTTCGTGGAGCACGGCGGTGAGTTGAATGGCCTCAGCCGCGAGGCACTCGCCCACGATCTCGCGAATATGCTTCAGCCCCTACTGAGTACCTGTACCAACGCAGAGTGGATTGAGGCCGTCAACGCTCGTCTGAACCGGCTGGAAGGCGACACCGACAAGCCAGGACCTCGGCTTGTACGGTTCGAGGCGAATGGCGTCGCCGAGATGACCACACCGATACGCTGAAGTCAGATCGAAACTTGCGCCCTTCGAGCGAGGCTTCGCGGTCTGCGGGGGGCCAAATTTTACGAACGTGGTAAGGGCATAGGCAAGCAGATGCGCCGCCCTCCGCAATCATAATCGACGTCTCGGTTCCGCTCATCCCTCGGCCGGAAAGCCCGTGATGACGGCGGTCATCACCCTCGTGCGGTGCAGGCCGGGCGTCGTTGCCTTGTCAGCCAGGAGCTTCTTGGCCTGCGAATGCTGCTCGATGGCCTTAGCGATGCGATCCGGTAGCCCGCGCCACCTGGCGACTGGTCTTGCGGCCGCTGCTTCTATGCGAGCGCCTGCGGATGCGGCGAGGGCGTGCCGGAGTACGTCTCAGGTTTGAGTGGGCAGCCGCTATGCGACCGTCGGTGAGTCATGGTGCGGCGGACATTAGGTCCACTGTAGGTGCCGAGGATCATCACCCGTCCGTAGCAAGCCGGGCAGCGCTTCACGGCCATCACGTGATCGACGGCTGCTTCGGCGAGACTGACGGCGCGCCAGGCGCCTTGAATTTTTACCTCGCAGGTCTGCGGTTCGGGCCTTGTCATGACCGCGTGGTGCCATGGCTTGGTGTCCCGTGCCAGGGAGGTGATGCCACACCAGCCGAGAGCTTTCGGGGCTGGCCGGGCGGCCATATCATCACGGCTCGCCCGGCCTCGCGCACATCCCGACCGCGTCCGCGGCTGGCAGGGAGACGGCTTGCTATCAAGCTGTCTCGCCGTCAACGGATCGAAACGTCTCGGTGTCGATGCATCGAGCCGGCAAGCCGCAAGAGCGTCACGACGCCTTGAAGCCGTGACGTCGTAGCACGTCGCGGATCGCATCCTCGGCGAGCGCCTGGGCCGTCGTGTCTTGGTCGAGCGCGATCTGGCGCAAGGCCTTTCGCTCGGCTGGCGTCATGCGGACGATGATCTGCACCCGGGCGTCGCCACCCTTGGCCTTGGCCGGGACTGGCTGCGCGGAAGCGGCCTCGGGCGCTGTCTCGGTCGTGGCTGGCTTCTCGGCCTCGGGCGCCGGCGACTTCTTGGCGAGGCGGTCCGCCAGGATGGTGAGCGGCTGACGTTCGGTGGACATGCCCCCTACTCCTTCATCATGGACTGAACCTCGGACCAGAGCGCCAGCATCTCCTCGGCGGCTCGGCCGTGCGGCTCGAACTCGTTGACCGTCTGCCCGCCGATGATGGCGTGAGACATCGCGACCCGCTGCGAAACCACGGCGGTCGCGACGGCGGCGCCCATCCGGGTCAGGGTCTCGCGCGCCTCGGACACGATGGCGGGCTCGGACGACCCGGTGCGGGGCGGCGCGTGATTGATGACGGCGAGCGGTTTCTTGCCGACGCGCTGCGCCAGGTCGAGCGTCGTCGCCACGGCCGCGAGGTCGAACGGCCCCGGCCGGGTCGGGACAAGGACGAGGTCGGCCACGCGCATCGCGTCGGCGATCGAGGTCTCGGCGTGGGGTGGCGTGTCGATGATGCTGTAGGCCACGCCCTCGGCCTCGGCGGCCGGCAGGATCTTGGGCAGCTCGCGCGCCTCGCACTCAATGAGTGCGGGCGTGTCGCCCTTGCGCATCTCCCACCACCACTTCAGCGACCGCTGCGGATCGGTGTCGAACAGCAGCACCGGCTTGGACGGCCCGGCGGCGATGACGCTGAGATGCGTGGCGAGGGTGGTCTTGCCCACCCCGCCCTTCCGCGCCGCTATCGTGATCGTCTGCATGCGAAGCGTCCTGCCGTCTCGCGGTCGAGCATGGGAAGCGTCAGGTTAACACGCCGTCAAGCTTGCGAGCCTGCTGGGCGTCGAGCGGTCGAGCCTTCACGCCGTCGAGGTGCTGAGCCGTCATAGTGGCGAACCGTCTGTGCGTCAGTCCGTCA
>JBOEFT010000004.1:0-34819 GCA_050632685.1 Methylobacterium phyllosphaerae | reverse complement strand
TGACGAGTCGTGGCCGCCATTCAGGAGACCATCGCCGCGAGATAGACCCCTGAAAAGCCAACAGCCCCTTCCCGGCAAGGAAGAGGCTGCTGAAAATCCTGGGGCTTGTGAGGCCCGGTTCGCTGCCCCTCACAAGCCATGAGACCCCCCGGGGTGTCAAGACGGAACCCGTTTCCGTCAACGGGAAAGCTTTGCCTGGACCCTAGCCGCGGCCCGTGAGGGACCGGGTTCGATGTTTCACGCCACCATGCGGTCGGCGATCGAGGCTGCGCGCACGCTCGCTCAGCTCGACGACCTGTCGCGCACCATCTGGCAGGCCCACGCAAGCGAGACCGTGACCGACGCCGAGGCGCAGGGCTTGGCCGAGGCTCTGCACACCCGCAGGAGTGCGATCCGCGAGGCCGTGGTGCCCGTCGGCATTCCGCTCGGCCGCGTAACGCTGTTCCCGCCGAAGCGCCTCCAGAGGGCTCCTGAGCGATCCGTGGCCATCGAGCGCCGCCGCCGGCTGGCCTGCTCCGGTCCGATGCCGCCCGCACTCGCGAGCAGGTTCACCACCGGGCAACTCGCGGTCCTGCGGGTCGTCGGGGACGAGATGGCCCGCAACGGCGCCTGCGGGCTGTGTATCGACGCCATCGCGGCGCGGGCGGGCGTGTGCCGGCGCCTCGCTCAGGCTGCGATCCGGCTGGCCGAGGGCGACGGGCTGCTGACCATCCAGGAGCGGCGCCACCAGGGCCGGAAGAGCGACCCGAACGTGCTCAGGATCATTAGCCGGGAGTGGCTGCAATGGCTCCGACGGGGAGGGCGATCTGCAGCCCCGGCGCTGCTCGGCAGCATAGGGTGCAAAACGATGCACCCCACGGGTAGAGGAGATCCACAGAGGAAAGTTGTGGAGACTGAACCGAAGAAGGGCTGCCGGGGGGCAGCGGGCGACCTCGACCGATCAGACCGAACGAGAATTCTCGCGAGCGGTAGGACGGGCCGAGCTATGCGGTGAGGGTCTGCAGGCGGACGGTATGACGAACGAAACGGCGCGATCACCCGCGATGGACGGGCCGTCCTCCCCGGCACACCAGCGGCGCGCCGCAGGCCGCCATCATCACCCGCAGGCTCTCGACGCTCGCTTCCGCCTCTGCAAGCGTCAGCAGCCCACTGCGCCGGTGTATCGAGCCAGAGGCCATGGCAACCACAACGGCGAACCGGCCATCCGGACAGTCCACGATCCTGTAGGTCACCGGCCTCGTCATCACCTCGCCTCTGCTGGCCGACAAACGTCACTCGCAATGCGCGGCCCGCTGCAAACGATCCAGCTTATGGCTGCGGTTAGACGTTCACTGGACAGTCAGGTCGCTGAGCGCACCAAGGCCGGAAAATGGCGGATGCGAGTAGCCGCTCAGTTACCCTACGCAGCGTGACGCGTCGCGTGTCGCCTGTCCCAACGGACCCGCAAGCTTGACCGCGCAGTTGTAACGCCGCACGGCAGAGCAAACCGCTCTGCGAAAGGCCATGAGTTGAAGAACATGCTCATCGCAGAGGAGCTTGGTCCGGACCACCTGGAGGCAGTCACAGTCGCGCTGCCCGCCGCGGTAAGGGACCATCTCGGCCAGCAGCTGCAGGTCGCCTACGCCGCGCTTATCACGGCCACGCCACCGCAGCGCCTGCTCGACCTCATCGCGCAGCTCGACAGCTCAATGGCTGGCCCGGAAAGCACCAGTTCCGTAGCCTTCCGTCAGGGCCTGATCGAAGCGCTTCCTGGACTGCGGGCGTTCGCGATGTCGCTGATCCCCAACGCGACACGCGCCGACGACCTCGTGCAGGAGACGCTGCTGAAAGCCTGGGCCAAGCAGGCGCAGTTCGTGTCGGGCACGAACCTGAAGGCGTGGCTGTGCACCATTCTGCGCAACCAGTTCTACACCGAGATCCGCAAACGCAGGCGGGAGGTGGAGGACGTAGACGATGCCATGGCGGCCCAAATGGTCGCTCCGGCCGCACAGGAGCACGGCTCGGACTTGCGGACGGTTTGGCAGCATATCGGCCGGTTGCCCGCGCTACAGAGGGAGGCGCTGCTGCTGGTGGGTGCGCAGGGTCTGACCTACGAGGCGGCGGCCGAGGTGATGGGCTGCGAAGTCGGCACGGCCAAGAGCCGGGTCAGCCGCGCCCGCGCGCTGCTGGCCGAGAAGCTCGGGTTGATGAGCGATCGGACCTTGGCTTAGCTCGGGTCAGACCACAGACCCTATCCAGACGCGGAAAGGCCCGCTCCCCGGGGCGAACGCGGGGAGCGGGCCTCGTGCGACATCGATTAAAGTGGCCGACCGTGGTCGCTCGATGCCGCCCGGTCAGGCGTAGGGACCGCCGAACAGATCGCCGAGCGCCTTCCGCCGGAACAGCGTGCGCCAGCGCCTCCGCTGATGCTCCGGCCGGTCATGGATCATGTGGCACCGCTGGCAGAAGGCCGCGAGGTTGGCGTCCGCGTTGTTCGAGGTGTCGTGGTTCCGGTGGGCTGCCGCTAGGACGACCCGGGTTCGACGAGCGCGGCCGAGGATGTCGGCATCCGAAGCGATCCGGATCCGCCTGCCCCATCCGTCGCGCCATCGGCCGGCTTCCGCGTCCCACCAGCGGCCATCACCGAGGTGGTAGACCATCCGCCCGTGCGGCCGTCCGCAGCCCTCGCAGCGGCCCTTCGCCCGGCCGAAGCGGATCACAGCCGAGAGCTGTGGCCAGTCGATGGGGTAGAAGAAGCGGTGCTCGGGCCGGATCGGCATGGGGGCGCACTGTGCCACCCGCGATGAACAAAGCGTAGCGGTTCGGCGAGCCCGGGTCCGCTGCTCACTGCGGCCGGCGGCCGGATCAGACCTGTGGGACCCGACGACTGGGCGACACCATATGACGTCCAAGGCACGAGAATGGGGCGGGCCGACCGCCGCGACAGGCGAGCAAGCCCCCTTTCCATCGCGGCGATCGGTCCGCAGTCATCGCAAAAGGCGTTCGCGGCCACCGGTTCGCCGCTCAGCAGGGGTGAAATGCTGAGCGGTCCGCTGCTTGCCTGCGGGAGCGCAAGGCCGCAGTTGAGCGCGAGTGCAACGAGTGGCGCCGCGCCGCATGACGTGCCGTCGCATAGGCCAATGGTACGGCCGAGCTTACCGCTCGGCGTATGCTCACACCTGAGATTATTGCCGTCGCGCTGGCTGCCTTGCTGGGGGCCGCTGTGATCATCGTTCTGGCGCGGCGGGGCTGAAACGGCCACGTCACCACGCCTGAGCTGGCCAGCCTGCATGACGTGCCGCCCGCTTACAGACGCGCAATGGACACTTTTGCCAGACCGGAGAGGCCGATGGCTTGCGCAGAGGCTTTCGACAGATCGATCACGCGTCGGCCGACGTAAGGGCCGCGGTCGTTGATGCGCACCACCACGGAGCGACCCGTATGCGTGTTGGTCACTCGCACCTGCGTGCCGAGCGGCAGAGTGCGGTGCGCGGCCGTCAGCGCGTTCATGTCGAAGCGCTCGCCGTTGGCCGTTTTGCGGCCGTGGAACCCCGGACCATACCAGGACGCAAAACCTGCCTGTAGTCCGCTAGCTGCTTTGGCTTCTGCTCCGACAGTCGAAACGCACACTGCTGTAAGAAGAGCCAGAAGAGCGGGCCGGGTTTTGACGATCACGATGCGTTCCCGCTGTTGTTGAGAGCGGGAACGCTAAAAGACAGGAATTGTGACCAGACTAGGTTGAGCTAATGCATGGCTGTCATGCGGACATGAATGCCATATTTGTGGCGTGTTGGTACATCGAGCGCTTTTCCAAACTGTCGCACCGCTCGTTAGGTCGCAATTCGGGCATGTTCGCTGCTGGCGCTCAACACGGTCTGACGTCTCATTCGTTCTCCGGCCGTTCCAGCGGCGTGGTGTGTAGTTTCCGCCCTAGAAGCTTGACCTTAAGCCTGAATATGGTCGCGCGGCTTTTGGGGCGATACGACGATGCATTGGGCAAGGCTGGGTCCGGTTGAGGTAACCGCAGTTCTAACGACACTCGCGTTCCTGGGTGGAGGCCCTGCCAAAGCGCTCGACAGATATCTGTTGCCCGAGACGGCGCACTACGCCCGCAACACCAGCTGCGGCACTGTTCAGGTCGTGACGCCGGGGGTTCGGCAGCATACCCACCCGCTGGACGATAAGATCAGCCCGAACCCGGCTACGTCGGCCATGAGCCAGGGCGATAGCGCGATCTGCTTCGCCTACGCGACGGCCGACATGATCTCACAGCGCGTCGGCATTACCGTCTCCGCCTTGGACGTCGCGACCCAGTACTACTTCGCTGACGCGAACCAGCTCATGACGCTGCGCAATCCTGCGCTGCGGCGCTACCTGCGCGATCATCCTCAAACGCTGGCTGAGATCCTGGCGGACCGCAACGACACCGACGTGAGCCGCGACCACAACCCTAAGCAGCTGCCCTACTTCGACAAGCTGGAGGACGGGCAGGAGGACGCCGCTTCGCTACTCTACAACGTGGCTGGCTTGTGCCCGGATCGAGACCTGCCGTCCTTCGACGGCTACGCTCAACACGCCCGCCTGTTCGCCAAGCTGCGGTACCGGGCGAGCGTCACGCTGCACAGCCGAAGCTACCGCAGCCTCGCCGGCACCGTCGAGAAGCTGCGCAATCCAGTGACAGATCCCTTCAATGCCGGCTGGCTCGCCTATGTCGGGCATGTTTGCAAGCGGATGCCCTTGCCAGTCCCGCTGCTGCCGATCTCCTACCGGATTGCCGACAACCAGCTCGACTTCATGGACCGGCTCGACCACGGCCGCCCCCCGACCCGAGCTGAGAGCGACCGTTTGCTGAGCATGATCGACTACGCTCTCGATCACGGCCGCACACCGACGATTGGGTACAGTTGGTATCTGCTGGAGGACCGGGATCCGAAAGACCCTGACATGGCAGCCGATCACTCCAGCACGCTGCTGGGACGGCGCCGGGTCGGAAGCGCCTGCCAGTACCACCTCCAGGACAACACCGGTGAGTACTGCGCGCGGATGCGTCCTGGCATTGCCGAGCGCTGCCAGCTGGGACGGGTCTGGGTGACCGAGGAAGAGCTGCGCCGGACGCTCTACAGCGTCATCTACCTGCGGTAAGGCTCTCACCCATCCGACGATGCGGCTTCAGCCGTAGGGCTCGCCGAATAAGTCACCGAGCGCCTTCCGCCGGAACAGCGTGCGCCAGCGCCGCCTCTGATGCTCCGGCCGATCGTGGATCATGTGGCACCTCTGGCAGTAGGCCGCGAGATTGGTATCGGCGTTGTTCGAGGTGTCGTGGTCCCGATGGGCAGCAGCCAGGACCACCCGGGTTCGGCGCGCCTGCCTGAGGATATCGGCCTCTACCGCGATCCGGATCCGACGGCCCCATCCGTCCCGCCACTGGCCAGCCTCGGCGTCCCACCATCGCCCGTCGCCGAGGTGGTAGACCATCCGCCCGTGTGGCCGGCCGCAGCCCTCGCAGCAGCCTTTCGCCCGGCCGAACCGGATCACGGCCGAGAGCTGCGCCCAGTCGATGGGGTAGAAGAAGCGGTGCTCGGGCCGGATCGGCATGACGGCGGCGCTGTGCCACCAGCTGTGGAGAAAGCGTAGCGGTTGAAGGCTGCTACGAGTTGCACATGGACCTATCCGACCTTGAGTTCTGGGCCTTCCTCGCGGCGGCAATCCCATGCCTGCTCTTGCCGGTCATCATCGTCTGGTGGAAGGGCCGGCCCGTCGTCCCGGTCGCCCTGCTCAGCCTCGCATTCTGGCCAGGTGCGCTGATCCTGGCGCTGCAGCTGCGACGACGGCAGGATCAGTGACTTCGATCGTGGCGAGGGCCTGAACAAGACCAAGTGTGGCCTATCCGCGCTCGCCTCCTCGGCACGGACCAGCGTAGCCCATCCTGAACGAGAGGCTGGTCATGAACCGACACATCACCGCGGTCCTGCTCATCGCAGCTGGGCTGGGCGCCTGCCAGACAGGCACCGCAGGGCCGCAGCAGGCTACATCAGGGCTACGAGGCGCCACGGCTCTCCAAGAGGATGTCGCTCGCCTCAGGGCCGAGCGCGACGCACATCGCATCAGCTATACAGAATGGGCTGACCGTACCCAGGCAGCCGCGAGAGCCAGCGTGCCGTTGAGTGCGCAGGAAGAGGAAGCGCTGGAGTACCGCAAGCAGCTCGCGCGCCGTGTCGATGCTGGGGAGATCACGCCAGCGCAGTTCGAGCGCGAGAGCCAGCGCACCCTGCAGCAGTTGAAGGCGCAGCGCCGCGCAGCCTGACTGTATGGGTGCGGGAACGCTCAGAACCGACCATCCGGCCCGGAGAGCCAGCGCATCAGGCCATCCGAGGCGGCAACGTTCCGATGGACTCCCACACGCGGCTCGTCGTCGGGCTCGTCATCTCGCCTAACGACGTGAACCTCGCGGACGCGGGGGGGCGTCGTGGCCCTCAAGGCCGACCGTCCGATACGGGGGCGCGACGGTCACGCGATCGCGGCCTGCTTCCGCCCCCTGACCGCAGCCCGGATATCGTCGGCAGCGGCGAGGGACGGCAGGTTCCGCGACGGCACCGGCCGCGCCCGGTAGGCAGGGCGTTGCGCCTCGGCGGCCCGGACGCGGGGATACCAATCATCCGCAGGGTTGGGTACCCGGAAGCGTCGAGGTGCTCCCGCATCGCTCCGGCGAAGGCGCTTCTCGTCCGCTTCCGGCAGGCGAACGCGCGGGCGCGCCTCCGCCAGCCTGGTGCGGGCATCGTCGTCCGACTCCGAGGGCTGGATGCGCCTGAGTGCGTCCACGTCCCTGACCTTCGTGCGCTCCTTTTCCACGGGCGGTGCGAGGCGCCTCGGGGCCTCCGCGGACATGGCACGCGAGTGTACAGCTTCCACGTCGGGATGTGAGGTACTCTTGGAGGACTGGCGGGCTTGAAATGGGCGTGAACCATCGTCTGGGGAGGTCCGAGCCAGCCCCGGGGCCTTGACCATTTTTGCCCGGGAAGGCCCGACATTCTCTTCAGACGGATGGACGCGCTTAATGTCAGGCGCTGGGTCAGCCTGATCCTCCTTCGGGTGAGGAGTCTGCCCGTCGGATTGCGCGAGACGGACGGGCGCGGAAACCGGTTTGGCCTTTGGGCCGGGAGCCCCGCCTTGAGCCGCGACAGCCCCGCTCTCCTCGGCGGACGCGTCGGCCGACTCGGGGGTGAATGTCAGCTTCGGCTGCTCCGGCCTGGCCTTGACTGGGTCCGACCACGGCAGGGACTCGCCGTGGGCTTCCGCCCGCAGGCGCTGCGCGAGAGAGGGCGTCGCGGCTTCGTATGGCCCAGCCGCTGCCTCGCGGTGAGTCCCGCCTCGGGACATGTACATTCCTGTCGTGGTCACCCCAGCGACGAAGGCGAAGGCTACGGTGGACAGGAACCCGCTGACGCGGCCATGGACTACCTCGCAGAGACGGCAGGGGGTGTGGGCCGTACGCGACGACTACGCAGCGAAGACGAAGACCATGAGTTCCCAAGTCGGCGCGGTGCGAGAACCGGACACCGCAAGCGCTGGCTCATGGCCTTCTTGTCCACCCTCGGCCAGCCGCTCGGCATGCGATGCGACCATAAAGCCTACGCGGTCGAACACCTTACAGAGCAGTGCAGAATGGAGCCTCATCAGCGACACCGATCCGCCGCGGAAAGGTTCCCACGACACGACCGGCCTTGTCGCTAAGATGCAATACCCTCGTGCACCGTCCTAAATACAGCGCGGAACCCTATCGCTCGCTGCGCAAGACCAGAAACAGAATAATAATAATCGGGATTGGTATTCCGATGAGCCATAGCAGGCCGCCCGTAAGCATTTTTTCTCCCAAGCTGCGTAGAAAATGAAATCAGCCGAGAAAACGTTCCATCATGTGTGTTCATCGCTTCCGCAGTAGGCTGGGTAGCTCATCAGGCACGATAGCGGTTAATCAGCAGGCGATTTCTATCGCCTGGCGCTGATGTGCGACCGGCTCCTCGGCATGTAGGAGGCGGCCGGCCGCCGTGTTGGCTGGAAATCAGCTTTTCTTATTGGCCCGGTGGTGGCCAACGGCACAGCCAGCGGCGGCTCCTGCTTTGCCGTGGCCGACCATCTTACCGCCTAAGCCACCCACGACGGCACCTTTGAGACAGCCCTTTGCCTCAGCCGCGCCAGCACCCGCGAGAAACAGAGCAGCCAAAACCGCCGAGAGCGTCAACATCCGCATAGCAGGCTCCTGAACCGAATAGGGTGATCGAAACGGCGATGCGCTTCGCTTCGTTCCGGTCCTTCGTAGGCCTTTGCTGAGAGGATGGCTTACGAGTAACGTCCGTCGGCAAGGTCTCCCAATACGTTCCTGCGGAACAGTGTGCGCCGGCGCCGCTTTTGATGCTCCAGCCGGTCCTGGATCATGCGACACCACTGGCAGAACGCGGCGAGGTTGACGTCCGCGTTGTTCGAGGTGTCGTGGTCCTGTCGAGGCCATGAGGACCGAGCGTGACGCGTGGCGGGAAGAGGCCGAGCGACTGCGGGCGCAGGCGATGCGCAGTGCCTAACACCTCGACAGCCGTCTCGGCGCTCGCCATCATGAGCGTATGCCCGCCGGTCCGGGCCTCGGAATGTCGATAGGGCGATCGCAACCGCGACGTGGCGCTCGGACCCGTGAAGACCAACCCGATCGTTCGTCGGGCTCAGATCACTCTGCAGCGTGGGCGAACTTGGCGCGATTGCGCAGCATCAGATCTACGCCTGCGGTGCCAACGCGCTCGACCAGTGCGTCCAAAATCGCCTCAGGGTTATCCGGCAACACGACAGTTGCCTGAGACGTCTCGGGAGCAGGGCTTGCCACCCGCCGCGGCTCGCGGCCCATGGTGGTCTGAGAAGCGGCAACCTCCCTACTCTCAGCCTGCACACACTCCGGCTGGGCATGTCTGATCAAATGCGCGGGCTGGGCTTTCCGTTTGACCCAACGGCTCGACGGAGCAAGAGCCGCGCGCAGAGCGAAGAAGGCAGCAATAGCTGAGCCGTTGATGAACAAGCCCCACCCATAGCTCTCGACAGATTGACCGCCGATGGGATGCCCAACATGGCCGAGGCCAATTGCGGCACCAAGCACTGCAACCGCGGCGAAAACTATAGCGAATATGAACATGATTGGGCAGGAAGTCTCGGCGGAGGCACCGTTTAGCCCGACCTAAATGGCGCCCCCGGCGTTTTCAGTTCCGAAGCGGAACGCCGCAGAACGTCACCGCGATGCCAGGGTTGTTCCTGCCCGTTGCGATCATGTGGTGGAAGGGCCGCGCCCTTGTGCGGGTTGCGCTGCTCAGCCTCGTGTTTTGGCCCGGAGTGCTGATCCTGGCACTGCGGCTAAGGCGGCGGCGAGACCTGTAAGCTCAGCCGAGCAGCCAGATCAGCGTCATAGCTCCGGTCATGAACAAGGCGGACGACCCAAGCACCGCGCCACCCTCGCGGTTCTGAAGGAAAAAAGCGCGGGCTGTGGCGAGCATCGCGAGGACCAGAAACGGCGTTCGGTCCGATCAGTGTGGCAGCTGAACTGTGCCGGTTCGAGGGCTGACAACGGCCATGAGAACAAGAAATCGAGCCTGTCGCGGGGCCGTCACACTCCGCCAAACCGCTTGGGGCGGCGCTATCCGTCGCGGGCGTTCGGGTCGCTCACAGCGCCTGCCACAGCCGCGCTGAGCGCTGCACTAATCACGAGCAAGAGACCGGTTGAGAGCATGGAACAGGCTCCGTTGAACCAATTCAATGAGCGCCGGAAAGGGTTAATGGCGCATTAACTGTTTGGAAATTGGGGCGAAAAAGTGCCGCCTATGCAATATACGCATATGCTTAAGCTTGGAGTTCGGCGAGATGACCGTCACTTCGACCGTGGACAGGATGAGCGTGCGTTGGTGCGCCTTGAGGCGTTCAAGGACGTCGTTGAGCTTGTCGGACATGGGCGGGCTGAAGAGGCTCGTCAAACAGCCCGCAATGCGCTCCCCTTTTCAGTTTGCCCGGTGCCGTTCGTGGCGCCAGAGGGCAACCGCGACACGCCGGGCCTCATACGTCCGCCGAAGCGTCGTTCCGAGACCGCCCTGGCCTTCCGGGGAGAAGGCGTAGGTCAGCACCCCCTCCGGCCCATAGTTCCGGCGCATCTCGGCTCGCCAAAGGCTATCGGCTGCCGTGAGGGCAGCCTCCGTCAGGGCGAGGCGAACGATGTCCGGCGAGAGAGAGTGGTGGGTGTTCATCTCGTCCAACGTGCCGATCTTGCGGAAGGTCCACCGCGACACCGGCCACGCTGCTCGCCATCTTGAGCCCATGCCTGTTCAGGAGGTCGATCCGCGCGAACACGTCCGCAGGCGGCGCGTCCGCGTCGAGCAAGTCCACGATGTCGCCGAGCGTGCCGTGCGTGATCCGCGCCGCGATCCGTAGGGCCGCCCAGGTCTCAGAGACCGAGATCCTGGTAGGCGCGGGCGGGATGTCGCGCAGCGGGAGGCGGTGCAGCTCGCCCATCAGGCGGCAGCCTGCAGCGTAATCGCCGGAGCGGCAGGAGTCGGAGACCGAGGCCTATCGTCCGGCCGCACAATGGACCCGAGCGCGCGCCGCACCCATTCGGAGGCCGATGCACCTTCTCGCTGAGCCGCGGCGTCGATCGCGCGGCGTAGATCCGCATCAGTCCTGATAGTAATCGTCGTGTCGAAATTGAGCGGGCGCATGGGCGAACTCCAGTGCTACTCGGCAGAGTAGTGGAGGAGCGCGAGAACGTAAGACGCGAGCTAGATATTTGTTTCCAGTTCAGGGACTCGCGTCCTTCCTGCCCGTTTTATTCTTGATTTTTCTTTTGCGCCTTCGCTTCTGACATTCCGATGGCGATGTGCTGCAACTGTCCCCGCGAAGGTGCTGCAGCTACAAGCCCGACATCTCGGCAAGCTTCGATGGCAGCCGAACTGGCAAGCTGCGCCAAGTAGGACACAAACTTCTTGTTCTCATCAGCGTCATCGCCGCACCTGGGCTCAGCGATCTCGTAGCCCAAGCAGATGCCCTGAACCTGCTCAATCGCTTTCCTGCAAGCCCAAAGCGTCCCGTAATCATCAACCCAACGGCTTTCACGGATCTGCTCGATACGTCGCATAGCGGTCGAAGCAGCTTCTACAAAAAGTCTGCTGTGGCGATTGCGGCCGAACATTTCATCAAGCAGGCCATCCTCGCTGAAGGATTTCTCTAAGCGCATCTCGACTTCCTGCGCGAGAGATCTGCCGCTTGCAGACGCTGCTTGTTCAAGTCGCTCGCGCCCCTCGGGGGTGAGCCTCACGCTGAGCGTCGAGCGCCTGCCTTCCCGATCCGCCGCCTTGATCGTCATCTGCCCGGCCCTTCCCGTTCGCCAGATTGCGTCCGGCGCGGTTCATATATCCGGCGTCAGGCTTGAAAATGCAATCGCCGTCGCATATGACGTGTTTATGAGTGTGCTGCGGTTCATATTTGCATCCACGTGATGACGGCAGCCTCCAGGAGGTCCAATACCGACGATGGAAGAGATCCAGAAGCGACTTCGCGAAGGGAAAAACGTTCGGGCGAAGCCGATGGCCGATGCGGTGGGGATGAGCCTGTCCGCCTTCTACGCCGCCTGTGAGCGCGGTGATGTGAAGGCCGTCAGCATCGGGCGCACGAAGGTGATCCCAGCCCACGAGGCAATGCGGTTGCTCGGCATGCAGCCCGAGCCTGTCGCCGCCTGACCCCGCAATCGCGGGGCGCTCCCCTGCTGGCCGGACCCATCCGCGCCGTGCCGGCCGGCGCACCCACCAACCCCAGCGCAAAAAAACGGCCCCGGAAACGGAGGACCGTTGCAGGGGCCGAAAAGGCTAAATTGCTGTGTCTTCGTCTAATCGATCCGCCGCCCCGCGGCAACGCCGTTCCGTACCGACTCCTCCTCCAGACAATCCGCCTATCGAGGAGCCGATGCCGATCGCCTACGCCACGCCCGCCCTGGCAGCGGCCGGCCTGCGGCGGCTGGCAGACGCCCCGAGCGTCCTCCTCTACGGCGGGGAGGGGTGACCATGTCCCTGGCTCGCACGGTCATCGGTACCATCAACGGCATCCCTCGGGCGCTGGCCCTCGCGGAAGCTGATCTCGACGACCTCTATGCCGTCGCCCAGGCCCTACAGGACGCCAGCAACGCCGTCCTGTGCGTCGCCCTCGACGTGGTGGCCCTCGAAGAGGGTTATCGCATCTACGCCGAACATCACCGCCGCACCTCGTCCTCACACCGTGAAGGAGGGCCGGCAGAATGACGGCCGAGACCACTCGCTACGTCTCATGGAAGAGCGCCAAGCCGGCAGTCGAAGGCCGGGAGGTCGAGATCGTCCAGGCGCTCGGCATCAACTGGACCGCTGGGCAGCGCACGCACATCGACTGCCCGTATCCCGGCCATCAGGGCAAGAGCGATTGGCGCCTCAACAAGAAGGACCGTGCGATCTGCACCTGCACGAATGGGAAGACGGATAGCGTCTTTGACATCGCCATGAAGGTCGAGGGCCTGGACGAGGAACAGGCCAAGATCCGGTGCATGGAGATCATCGGCCGTGCCGACCTGATCCGCGAGAAGACCGAGGGTGGCCAGTATCAGGCCACCGATGCCGAGAGCCTGATGCGGGCTCCGGCCGAGCGCCGGGACGACTCCCTTCCCCGCGCTTACCTCGCCCACCGCCTTGGGATCGAGCCCGAGGCCATGCTGGTGCCGATGACGCCCACGGTCGGGTTCAAGGCGCTCGGCTACTACGACCCGGCCAAAGGCAAGGGCACGGGCAAGCCGGTTCATGTCGGCGACTTCCCGTGCGCCGTGTTCGGCACAATCGACGCGGCCGGCCGCCGGCACGCGCACCGGGTCTATGTGGCCCCCGGCGGTGCCGGGAAGGCCGATCTGG
Source organism: Methylobacterium phyllosphaerae (assembly GCA_050632685.1). Lineage (GTDB taxonomy): Bacteria > Pseudomonadota > Alphaproteobacteria > Rhizobiales > Beijerinckiaceae > Methylobacterium > Methylobacterium phyllosphaerae_A. The sequence goes on along the minus strand of JBOEFT010000004.1, from coordinate 21,899 downwards.
GCTTCGCCGCCAACGGCAACGCCCGCCCCCCTAAGAAGTCAGCAAGGCCGGTCGGCGAGGATAGCACCGCCGGCCGCACCGTAATCTGGGGCGATCCGAAGGTGGCACCTTGGTGCGCTATCGCCGAGGGCATCGAGACCGCGGCAGCCGTCGCCTTTGCCTTCCGGCAGGAGATCGAGGCTGGGGCTCTCTACGTGGCCGCGGGGGTCAATGCGGGTGGCATCGAGGCATTCGAGCCGTGGCCCGCCACACGGCGCGTGACGGTCGCTGCTGATCGGGATGAAGCTCCCAAAATCATGCAGTCGGAGCCGAGCCGGAGGGGCGAGCAAGCCGGACGCACATTCGGCATCCGCAATCGCGAGCGCGTCACCGTTACTATCGCGCTTGCAGGCGAGCCAGGGACCAGCACCGACTGGTTGGACGTCCATACGAAACACGGGACCGATGTGGTACGGGCCGGCATCCTCGCTGCCGTAGCCTACCGGCCGACCGAGGAGGAGATCGAGGCCGAGCGCCAGCGTGTCGAGGGGCTGGATCAACTCGCCCGGGTCGAACGCGACTACCCGCTCCCGGAGCTTGATACTTTCAGCCTGACCTACAAGCGGACCAAGGCGGGCCGAGTGAAGGTCCATAAGTGGGTGAAGGACGAAGAGGGGCAGTTGATCCCCTCCCCCATCGCAACGCCCTTCGGCGTTCCCGCCCGCATCCGGTACCTCGACCAGGCCGACGCCTACGGGCTGCGGATCACCGTCGAGGACATGGGCGGTCGGTGCCGGGCAATCGACGTGACACGCTCGGATTTCGCTAAACAGGGCGCGTCAGAGACCCGAGCTATGCTGTTCGCGGCTGGTCTCCGAGCGGAAGACGACGGCGACCTGATTGCGGTCAAAGCCCTGAAGGCCGCCGACCCTCAGAACGAGATCGCGGTTGTCCGCACCCCAGGATGGCACAACCTCGACGGGTCGCCGGATCGGTTCTTCGTCTGCCCGAGCGGCGAGGTGATCGGCGCACCCGCGGGGCAGGCCCTGGAGTTGTCCATCAGCTCGCGCATCAGCGAAACGGTCGCCGTCGGCGGTACCTTGGAGGGTTGGCAGGCGGCGGTCTCGGCCGCGGCCGGCGTTGTCCGCTGCCCGCATTGGACTCTCGGCGCGATCGCGGGGTTCGCGGCGCCGCTGGTCGCCCTGACCGGTCTTGATACCTGCGGGGTAAACCTCAGCGGGACCACATCGGGCGGGAAGACCACGGCTCAGCGTCTCGCGGTCTCGGCTTGGTCCCGGGCCGCCCTCGACAAGCGAGACAGCCTCTTGCAGAGCGCTCGCGCCACGGCCAACGGGGTCGAGGGCATGGCCGCTCGCGCCAGCGGAACGATCCTGGCCCTAGACGAGCTTGGTCACGTCACCGGCAAGGAGTTGGGCAAGAACATCTACAGCCTCGCCAGTGGCGTCGGCAAAAGCCGGATGACGGCCGACACGCAGCTCCGGGCGTCGCATACCTGGTCGACCTTTATCGTCCTGTCGGCCGAGAAGTCGCTTGAAGAGAAGGTCCGGGGCGACGGCGGCGAGTGGTACGGCGGCATGGCCGCGCGCATCCCGGACATCGACATTACGAACGTCGACCGGGCGGTGGATCAGGCCGTCATGGCACGGATCCAAGCGTGCGATCAGCACTACGGGCACGCAGGCCCTGCGTTCGTCCGCAAGATCATTGATCTGGGGTTCCATCGCCGCGCGGAAGAGATCCGCCAGGCGATCAACCAAGCCGCGGACGTGCTCGCCGGGCCTGGCGCAGACAGCGCCATGCGTCGGGCGGCGCTGCCCTTCGCCATCCTTATGAACGCCGGCTTGATGGCATGCCGCTTCGGCATCCTGCCGGCGAATGTGGACGTAAAAGGCACGGTCGATTGGGCGTGGGGCAAGTTCGGCGTCTCGACGGATGCCGCGGCCCTCAACCCTGAGGAGCAGGCCGTCAGTTGCCTCCGAGCGTGGGTCGCCGAACGGTGGGATAGCGAGGTGCTGCCCACTGAAATCGAGTTCGGGACCAAGGCCCCGAACCGCAACGCGAGCGCCTGGTACGACGATACCGCGGTTTACATTCCGGCTCATCGCATCGTGGAGGCGGCCGGCGGCACCCTGAAAGAGACGGAGGTCGGCCGCGCCCTCGACGCTCAAGGCCTCATAGCCAAGCGCAAGGACAAGGACTGCAACTTCCACACGTTCGTGCCGAAGGTCGGGCGCTTCAAGGTCTACGCGCTTCGGCGGTCTGAATTCAGGATAGCGACTCGGGAAGAGCCGAGCGCCTTCACCGTTCACGCAGGAGGGCGGTTCTGATGGACCTCGCCAGCCTACTTTCCGAAGGCATTGAGGCGGCTCGCTCGTGCCAGAAGCCGCCCAGGAACGCCGCCGCTGTTCCCGTAGTTCCCGGTGAGGAGAGCGTCCGCGGGAACGCTCAAGTAATTGATAGTAAAAGCATTACCCGGAGTTCCCGGAGCTCCCGGTCAGAAATCGCATGGCATGATAGAAGCGATGAAGATGCTGCCCAGGCGCGTGTGCGCGCATGGGCGGGCGAGCGCGCGCGTAGCTATCATGTTGAAGTCCGGGAACAGCGGGAACAGCGGGAACAGCCCGCAGGATCAGATACTTACAGTTCCCGGTCTCTCTCTCTAAAACGGGAACTGAAAGAGAAAACGGGAACTGAGCCCTTGCCGGGCTCCCCCAACGACGCCCAAGCCCTGCCGCTGCCGCCGACCTTCGACGAACGCGCCGCCTTCCTTGAGTACGAATGCGGCCTGTCGCGCACGGCGGCAGAGGCTGCAGGCCGATCTGAGATCCGGCAGGCCGAGAGCGAATTGCTGTTGCCGGTTTCACCGGTCTCGTGGCCGCCGCTGTCGGTCAGCGATGATGTTGCCCTCTGGCGCGCCGGGCTCGCACGCCTTCACCCCGAACGACTGCCCTGCCCTGATTACCGTGCTGGCGAATGGGCACAGGTTCACGCTCGCGCTGTCGCGTTCCTCGCCCAGTTCGGCGAGACAGCGGAGGCCCTGGGCTGGACGGCCGCGCGCCTGTTCAGCGTCCACCCACGGATCGGAACTGTGCGGGTCGACCATTGCGGGGCTCTCGTTCTCCCGCTCGGCGGTCCGGTCCGCGCCATCACGGCCACGGAGATCGCATTCGGCCACCTGACCCACCGGCAGAGGCCCGGCCAGCCTCAGGGCGTGCCCTGGTGGGAGTTCGGCCGATGATCGCCGCCCGCGATGTCTGGGGGCCGTTTCGTCCCGACCTCGATGAGGCCGAGCGCCGCGCCTGCCTCCGTTGGCTGCGCGCCCTCGCGCATCTGTCGACCGGCCACATGAGGTGGAGGTGGAGTGCCACAGCCGAGGCGCTACCTGTAAGTCTAGATACCCACGCTCGCCGCACCCGCTTCGGCTGCCTGTCTCACGGTTGCTCCGTTACGAAGCGCCATGGCTATCGCGGTCGACGTGGTGTCCACGGCAAGTGCCCGATCCTCTCCGTGGTCGTAGGGACTATTTTTACCCGAACCCAGCCTTGCATGGAAGTTGTCCGGGAAGATCCTATCCATCCGCGTCCTCAGCATATTTGTGGCGTCATGATAGTCGGCTTCGAAATTCCTGGCCTTTGCTGCGGTCTCGCCTACGTAAACACCTGCCTCTTTCTCTTTGGCCATAGCGCTGCTTCTTCGTTCATATTCGCTGCCAAGAAAGAATTGGGCAATCTTGGAGATCAGCCAACTGATGATGTTCATTGGGGTATCCTGAGCGAGCAGCGGTGGATGCGCCCTGTCATAGAAGACAACGCATCCCGCTTGCTGATCGGCCCCCGCGGCGCTGAGTTTTGTCACTGGCTCGCAAAGGCCGAAGCGGACCCGGCCGCGCTTAAACCGGCTCTGGCCGCTCTCGCCCGCCTCCCCTCGAACGACCGCCGCCAGATCCTGGCGTCCTACGCCGCCCTCACCCGCGCAGCCTGAGAGGAGACATCATGTCGAACGTCATCATCCTGCCGACCCGCTCGAAGCCGGCCTCGACGGCGCACTACGAGGAAGTCGCCCTTTACGGGCACGCCGGCCTGCTGACCGTCACCCTCGCCCGCCGCACGGATGACTCGACAGGGCTGATCCATGTTGTGTTGCTCGGCGCCTCCGTCGGCCTTGAGATCGTCGCCACCCTGCCGGACGACGAGAGGGGCCGTGCCGTCGCCGACTTCGTGGGGCCAGCCGTGCTGCGCACCGTGGAGCTGTCCGAAACCGAGTTCGCTGCGGTGCTCGCCCCGGAGGCGTGCTGATGTCCGATGAGGTCGGGGGAGGAGCAAGCGCATGAACGGGGGACCCCACCGTCGGGGCTGCTACCGTCGACGATACGGCGGGGCACCCACCCCGCCGAACATAGATCGGCCGTCCGCCCTCAATGCGGATCAATCATCGTCGTCATCCTCACGACGGAGGCGCTCCTCACGGCGGATCGGATCGCGCCGACCGTCGCGGAACTCCTCACGACGCTCCTCGCGACGGATCTCGTCCCGGTCGCGCTCCCGCGGCGAGCGCGGATCAACCCTCACGCCGCCCGGTCCAACGTCGATGCTTTGTGCAGCCGCCGGAAGGACGGGGACACTGAGCAGGCCGGCTACGAGCAACGTGCCTGTAAGAAGATGCTTCACTGTCGGCCTCCTGTAGAGGAGCGAACAACAGTCTCGGCAGGTAGCTGTTCCGGTCCACCATCAGTTACCACGCTGGCTTGGGCCGGGATCGGAAGGACCGCAACATGACCCCATGCGAGGCGCGCCGCCTACAACACCGGGGTCGAGGCGGTTCGGCAGGCCGCCCTCATCATCGCGGTGACGATTGAGGCCCAGGCCGGATCACAGGGGCCACGACAGCAGGCTGCCGTAGCCGCCCTGCAGGCACTGGCCGAGGGCGCCCGGGACCTGATGCTGCGGGAGGAGGACACCGAGAGCTGAACCCCTACCGCCCGAACCGCCGCAGCATCTCTCGATGTAGCCGCTGTTCCTCACGCCACTCGGCCTCCGCGGCCCGCACCATGTCGCGCAACTGGACGAAAGCGACCCGCATCTGCTGCTTCATGGCGGCATGCGCGGCCGAACGCCGGCCGTGGGTCAGAGGCGCCCTCCGTGCTCGCTCGCGCCCTTCTGGCGTCCGCGCCCCAGTGCTGGCACCTCCGTGCATCCTACAGCGCCCGTTCGGCATGGCCGGGGACCGGCAGGCGAAGCCCTGTCGGGTGCAGGCACCACAGCGCGCCGCAGCCTGCGCGAACCGGATCCGAGACGGTGCATGGAGTGCCTTGTCCATTTGCGGCATCAACCCCGCTCCCTCTTCCGACGGGCCGACCCCCTCCCCCTACATGTTGTTGGGCACCAATGACGGCTTGGCCGCCCTCGCCGACATGGTTGTGCTGGACGATGACGGTCTGCCGGCCTCCGGAGCGCACCTTCTGCAGGGTCATCATACCGGCCTGATAGGTCCCGCTGAGCCGAGCGAAGGTGCCAGCCATCCGGTTGGCCTCGACGCAGGCCGCCGCCTTCTTGGCCGGATCCAGGTACGTCTCGGCGCATTCGAGCTGCTGGCCCATCACGACCGCGGCCCGCATCGCCATGGTGTGCGCCGTGGCCATCTGGTGGGCCAGCATGCGTTCAAGGCTGTCGGCCGCCTGGATGGTGTCGGCGGTATCGAGGGCGAGGCCGATGGACCCGGCTTGGCTCGCCAGTTCGAGGCGCACCCGGCTGGCCTCGGAACCGACCGCATCCGGGTTGGTCAGCGTATCGACGAGCGCTGGCAGGGTGTCGCGGACAAAGTCCTCATCCGGCACCAGCTCGCCGCCCACCGTTCGGGCTGGAGGCGTGGCCAGTGGCTCACGGACAACCTCTTCGATCCGGTCGGCCATGGGCGATGGACCGCCACGCTCGTCCGCTCTGATGCGGGCGGCCCCGAGGAGAGCGTCGCTGGATCGCCGTCTCTGCGCCATGTTCGCTGCTGCCTGTCGAAGCATCATCCGATCTGGCGGATGATATAGCACTTCGAAAGGTGAAGCCTACAGCGATTGCAAATCAGAAGCCGAATTTTATGTCTATCAGCACCGAGACATCTTGCCAGTGCGTGACGAACCGTGCAGAGACACGTCGACTCAAATTGGAGAGTAGAACGTGGACGAAACCGTAGAAACAATCGAGCGTGGAGCGCCCGATTTCACTGAGCTGACAACCAGCCTCGTCGCAGCCTACGTGGCAAACAACCACGTGCAGCCTAGCGAGATCGGTACGCTGATCGCCAGCACGCACGCCGCGCTCATGGGCCTCGGTCAGGGTAGCCCCGCCAGCGCTCCGCCGACTGAGAAGCTCACCCCTGCCCAGATCCGGAAATCGATCACGCCCGACGCGCTGATCAGCTTCATCGACGGCAAGCCGTACAAGACGCTCAAGCGGCATCTCACCGGCAACGGCATGACCGTGGAGGAGTACCGCGAGCGCTTCGGGCTGCCGCGCGACTACCCCTCCACGGCGGCCAACTACTCGGCGCAGCGCTCCGAACTCGCCAAAAGCCTCGGCCTTGGTCAGCTACGCACGAAGGCCGCGCCGAAGGCTGTGGCGCCCACTGAGACTATCTCCGAGAAGCCGAAGCGGGCTGGGCGGCCGCGGAAGGCCACGGAAGCCGCCGAGGTGTAGGACGCCCGCAAAAGTGTCTCCGTCGAACCTTCGCCGCAGATCACGGCGAGGGTATGCGCCTGTGCAACGTAGCTCAGGCAGAACAGCGATGAGACGCTCGATCCTGGCCGCGACAGCCTTCTTGGCCCTCGCCCCCGCCGCGCTTGCTCAGCATGTGCCAGCGCCCGCGGAGAAGCCGGACGCCGGCTCACCTCCAAGTAGTGATGACGCGATGACGGACGTCGACCCCGAGGTGCTGGCGCGGTGCAAACGCGAAGCTGCACAGAAGAAGCTCAAGGGCGCAGAGCGCGCGACGTTCATGAACGCCTGCGTTGAGCCGGAGGATTGAGCAGCGGCGGGCTGAGCTTCTGCGCCTACTCGTGAGTGTACACGACGATCAGGTCGACAGCTTGGCCTATGTTGGCCTGCTCCTCAACCGTGCCGACCAGGCATCGTGCCGAAGCCGAAGCAGGAGCCGGCGTAGGTCAGCGGCTACAAGACGAGGCGGTCTGGCGGAGGATCCTGGCGGGTGTAGGAGAGCTAGAAATGGACCGCAGCTCCCGAGCGTGGCAGAGTTGATGGCTTGCTCGCAAGTGGGATCAAGCCGATGAACCGGCGGCACTTCCTGAGGTGCGTACTTGCGAGCCCATACGCCTTGCCGTGGCGCCCTGCGTTGGCCAACAACATGCCGGTGCGCGTAGGCTGGCTGACCGCACAAAGTTTCTCTAGCCTCGAACCGTACATTGCAGCTCTTCGGTTAGGATTGATCGAGCACGGCCTTGAGGAGGGGCGTAATCTCACGATTGAGTACCGGTACGGCAACGATGATCTGAGCCGCGTCCCCGATCTCGCTAATCAGCTCCTCAAAGCCGAGGTGGGAGTTATTCTGGCGCAAGGAGCGGCTGTAGTCGTACTATCGAAGCTGAACCTTCCGGTCCCGGTCATCTACGCCTTCAGCGGTGATCCGGTTTCTGCCGGGCTCGCGAGCAGCTACGCCCGCCCGAGCGGCAACATGACTGGCGTGACCTTCATGGCGGCCGAACTCAACAGGAAGCGTCTTGAACTATTGCGTGAGATAGTTCCCGATCTTCGTCACGTTGGGCTTATCAGCAACCCGGAGCACCCAGGAGAGCAGCTTGAGCGGTCCGTCTCCCTTGACGCTGCCCGGCAGTTCGATCTCACAATTGATTACCATGCGACGAGAACGAGCGATGCTTTGACCGACGCCTTCGCGCGATTGGCGACGGATCCACCCCAAGCGCTCTCCGTCTTCGCGGACGGTTTCACTCTACAGAACCGCGGGCGCATCCTCGACTTCGCGAACCACCACCGAATGCCGGTGATCTCAGGGTGGCCTATCTTCGCCCACGCCGGTGCCGTCTGCACCTTCGGACCCCGTCTGACAAACTGCTACCGACGCCTCGCCGCCTATCTCGCACGTGTCATACAGGGCGAACGTCCCAGAGACATCCCAATAGAAAGGCCCACCACGTTTGACTTGGTTTTGAATTTGAAGGCCGCCAAGGCGCTCAACATCAACATGCCAGCGTCTGTTTTGGCACTCGCGGAAGAAATTATCGAGTAGATGATCGCTTTTATTTCAGTTCCGTCAGTGACAAGGGCCTGGATTTATAACGAGAGGTCATACTGGGTGGGAGCGGCTGACGGGGCGCTCATAGTAACCCGCTCCCCCAGTGGCCCTTGAAGGCGTTGGCGCGCTTCCCTTCCCGCATCGTCGCGCCTCCACCCACAGGGTCAACAGCTTCGACCCAGGGGCGTCGCTCGCTGCAACTCGGGAGCGTGTCGAGAAAGCGATTGCAGGCGGTGGCAAGCGCGTCGCTGGACGCGGTGGGCATGGCGGTCAGCAGCTCACGCATCAGCCCGGCCAGCACCGCCTCGTGTCCGGCTGAGCGAAAGCCGCATTCAACAGGCCTGACACTCAAGATCAAAACGACGTTCTCAGCGATGGCACGGGCGGCACTCTCATGGTCGCTACACATGGACCAAGGCTATAGGAACCCGCTCCCTGAATGCCCCTTGAAGGCGTTCGCCCGCCGGATGTAGCCGACCACCGTCCTGGGGTCTCGATGCCCGGACTGATCCATGATCCTAGCGAGATCCGCCCCGCGCTCGGCCGCCGACGTGATGTAGCCAGCCCGCAGGGAGTGCGCTCCGAACGTCGAGGCATCGAGCCCCGCGGCCGCGCAGTAATGCTTTATGACTCGCTCGACCGTCTTCACGCCGAGGCGCCGCGGCTCGACTCTGCCGGTCTTGTTGACCGGCCGGAATACCGGTCCCTCGACGATACCAGCCGCGTCGAGCCACTCCCGCACCAGGGCCACGGGGCGGATGAACCGTCCATGCGGGATAGCCTTCTCCAGCCCCTGCCCTCCTGATCGGTCTTCGACCGGCGAACGAGAACCCGCAGCCCTTCTGGATCCTCGCGCAGGTCCTCGACATCGAGGGCGACCAGCTCGGACCGGCGGAACGCGCCCGCGAAGCCTAGCGCTAGCAGAGCTCGATCCCGTTGGCCGGTCAGGGTGTCCGGTGTTCGCATCAGCAGCGCCGCCAGCACGTCGGCGGTCGCGGCCGCCTTCTGGGTCGGCCGGGTGCCAATCTCGCGCCGGATCCCGCGCAGACCCTCGCGCAACCCCTCATCGTCGGTCGGATCGACTTCCCCGGCTAGCTTGTGCGCGTACCGGATCGCGGCGAGCCGCCGAGCTATGGTCGAGGCCTTGGCGCCGCGTGTCGCTTCGTGGGTCAAGAACTCCAGCACCGCCACGGGCGTCGCCGGCATCGGGTCGAGGCCGTGCTCCGTACACCAGACAGCGAACAGACCCGCATCGCTCAGATAGGCGCGCTGCGTGCTCTTGGCCTTGCCGGCTCGCTGGAACGCTCGGGCTTGGTCGGACAGCCCGACGGCGACCGGCAGGCCGGTACCAGCGCTCGGACGGTAGGGTTTCAGCGCCGACATGGCATCGTGTCCGATAACTGTCCTTCTCAGACACTATCACGCGCGCTATGGTCGTGACAGCGTCATTCCATCGTCCCGCTTTTATCACACCACTAAAGCACCGCGTCCCCGCAGATCGGGGTGGGCGGGCCGGAGGCACGTCGGATGAGCAGGCAGTACAACGACGCGATCGGAGTCTGAACCGTGGTCGGTCGGTCGATGCGCCCCCGCGAGCTCAAGCGGATCGCCGCGCAGCTCAACGGCATCGAAGCCATTACCGGCCTCGATGAGCTGCGCAGACGCCTCACTGTCATCCGCGAGAAGACGGATCTCGGTCTCGCTTTCGGGGATCGCTCCCGCGCCTCTCGTCCAACCGAACCGACGCGATGATGACGGCGCTTCAATGGTTTTATCCCACCATGTTCCCACCTCGATAGCGGCGCGATGACATGATCCGGATCATAGGGCTTGCCCAGTCCAAGGGCGGCGTCGGCAAGACGACCACGGCCCTCAATCTCGCGGCCGAGCTGCACCGCCGCGGGCGAACTGTCGCCGTGCTCGACGCGGACCCGGCCGCACATGCCGCCTCAATCGCCGAGGACGGGCAGTTGCCCTTCAAGGTCGCCCCGCATCTCCTAGAGGAGGATGCCGACGCTGCGGTCTCCGCGTGGGTGAAAGCCGTTCGAGGGCAGGGCACTGACTTCGTGCTGATCGACGCCCCGGGCGCGATGGGCGCGGCGTTCGGCGCCACGATCGCGGTTTCCGACCTCGTGCTAGTCCCGGCCGGCTCGACTGTGCTGGACGTGCGCGGCGCGGCCGAGACCGTCGGCACGATCCGCCGACACCGAAAGGCTGCCAAGCGCGACCGGCCCGACATCCTGATCGTCCCGAGCCGCATCGACCGCAGGACCGGGGCAGGGCGCGACGTGGTGACGACGCTGGCAGCCCTGACGGAGCCGGTAGCACCGGCCATCTCCTACCGCGCTATCGTGGCCGACAGCCTCGCCACCGGAGAGTCCGTGCCGCCAGACACGCCATCCGCCGCCGAGTTTGCCGCGCTCGCCGATGCAGTCATGGTCCGCCTAGGAGAGACCCAATGAGCCGTCGTCCGAACGTCTCGCAGACGATCGCGATGAAGGCTGCGGCGGCTGCAGCCCGTGAAGTCGAACAAGAGGAGGCCGCCCCGCTGGAGCCGGCCCAAGTCGAGCCCGTGCCCGCGCAGCAGAGCCGCGCCACCCGCGCAGGGTCTGCAGCCGGGCGAGGCCACGGAGCCCGCGAAGGCTGTCGGCAGGCCAAAGGGACGCCGTCCTGTCGCTGCCCGGCAGACGGTCTACCTCGATGACGCCCGCCACGCCGCCCTCTCCCGCATCGCAGAGGACCGAGGGCGCTCTATCCATTCCCTCATTCTGGAGGGGATCGATCACGTCATCGGCAAGCCGACGGCGCCCGGCTGGCGATAGCGTGCATCTATCACCGCAGCCGTGTATGATTGGTGTTTTTGTGGTGTTGAAAAACCACTGCGTGAGCGCGAGATCGGCGCTACCAGCCGCGGTGCGGTCGGGATGCGCGAGGCCGGGCGTGCCGTGATGATGTGGCCGCGCGCGCGGGCCGGGTCACCCGCAGGCGGCGTGGTTTCTCACCCGGGCCGGGCGAGAGCCGCTGGCTGAGATCGGAGCGGAAGAGCAGGCTTGGGCGGCGGCCTCCCAGACCGGCACGCCCTAGATCTGGCCCTGCCGATCGCCGTCGGCGAGCAAGGAAACTCAGGCTGAACGCTTTAGCTCGATATCAGCAACGCTTGTCGTAACTGCGTCCGGCTGTTGCTGCGGCTTGCGGTTATCCTGAGTGATGGCAGGAGAAACGTAGGCGCTCGCTTGCGGCCTGCGCCTTATGGCGAACAGGAAGGCCGCGCTCGCTGCACATGCCACCGTGCTTCCGACGGGAGCCAGAAGGATCGCAGTCACACCCAACCAGGGCCATGCGCCGACAATTGAAAGTCCAGCCCCTGTAAATGCGAATAACACAAGAAATATTAAGTTCATAACCGCGCCCCGACGCGATAGGCGATCTCGATTGTCGCCTCTAAGTCCGTAATGCAGTGATACCGTATATCATCCAAAGTGGCCAATATACGGCATCTACTGATCAGCAATTTATGCGCGTTATGGGCTCAGAAAATTAGAGAAATTTCGGATTTGGTTAAAGTCATTAACATGGCCGAGGTCACTAGCCTGCCTCGCGGGCAGGGGAACGAGCCGTGCTCGGACAGGCGCTCGATTTGGTCGCGCCAGGAGGCTACGTCGGCCGGCGCGCCGTTCTAATGCATAGCAATGTGGCGGAGAGGATGCCGCGTCAGCCGACAATCTTTCGGGCCGCCTTTCCGACGATCGCGGCGAATGCCAGCGCGGCGGCCGAGGCTTGGGTCTGCGAAGGAAAAGTTTTGGGCGACTCCATCACGGTCGCGTCGGTGGCGTCGAGGAGAACCCAGGTCCACAGGTGCTTGTCAGCGGAGCGGATCTTGAAGTGCATGGCGGCCTCCTCTATCTAGACACCGACAGAAGGAAGCAAACGTTGCGCCGGTCGTTCCAAGTGCTCCGGACGATCAAATACGTATGCCTAATGCGTCTGCTGCCGCCTACAGCTTAGTCGGGCCGGCGCAAGAAGCCGGCTTGTCATCGGCTCACGCCTCTCTTGGCAAACTCCCAGACCGGGATCCCCCAGACCTGACCCTGCTTGGTTCGGTAGGCCGAACCGCGCTCAAACACCACGCGGGTCGGTTCGACGGCCTTCGCCCGGTTGCCGGTGATCATCATCACCCCGCAGTAGTCGCCCCGGAGCGTCCCGTGCTCGGGGTGTAGCGCGAACAGCTCGGGCGCCGTCCAGCCGAGCGCGTGGGCCTCGGTGCCCAAGCGGTCGCAGAAGTCGATCGCCGCTTCTCGCACCGGCGCCCAACGGGCCGGGGTGAGATACCGGCACGGCGAGGCGTGCGGAGACAGGTCCTCAATAGCGCTGCGCCACAGGGCGGCGGCGTTGGGGAGCATGGTCGGTGCGAAATCGGAGGCCATAAGGCCGAGCTACGGCAGGTCCTACTCGGTGGCCATGCGGCTAGAAGCGGGGTTGCCCCGCATATAGGAAGGCGGACAGCGGTGTGGCGACGAGGCGCTGGCGGACCTCGCTCCAGCATGGCAGGTCAGAGCTATGCCGAACCCTGATCCGCAGACCTGTGAAGTGAAAATCGGGGGAGCCTGGATTGCGGTCAGTCTAGACGAAGCCGCGGCCCAGCACATCATGACCGCCAAGCGCTGTCCGGCCTGTCACGGGCGCGTGGCACTCAACGGGACGTACAGCGGGCCGAACGTCGTGCGGCGCCTGTACCACCGCAAGGCGCACGAGGGCTGCCCGCTCAAGCCTGACACGTACAGTGGTCGGCCGTCACTACATCCGCAGGCGCTGACATAGCCCTGCATCTGCCCCGCCGCCCGACCTGACGATAAAAGCCCGCCCTCGTGTTCCAGGTGCGGGCTTGATGCGACTGCGCAGGCGAGGCCGCACCGCGAGACCGTACATCCGGGTCTCGGTGCTGCTCTGCCGACGCTCAGCCCCCAGCCGATCGCTGACAGCTACCTCGGCCGTTATGGTTAACGGATCGTTGCGGTCGGTCGGCACGCTCACCAGCTTGTCAGCCCCGCCGCCCGATCTGATCACGGGCTGGCAGAGGAAATGCCGGTCTCACGGCAAAAACCAAGTACGCGGCGCAGCCCAGGACGCAGGATGCTGAGGCGCCGTTAGCTGATCCTCGACAGGGCCATCTGGTGAGGTCCCGGATCTGCACCGCCCAGCTCGATCGCAGGGATCCGCGCAATAGCGCTCATGCCGCGGCCTGATCTGTAAGGTCCGTGAACTCGGACAGGATCGTCTCCTGGACCCGTACCAACCACTGCTCCCCATGCTGAGCGCGATCCTCGGCCGACTGCGCGTGAGCCTCGGCAACCTTGGCTCGATCTTCAGCGGCCCTGATTTGAACCTCTGCCCGGATTTGGACGTCCCGAGCTTTGGCTTCCGCGAGCCGCGCGCGCTCATTCGCGGAGTTGATGTCCTCACGGACCTCTTCCAAAATCTGCCCGATCCGGGCCTCCTGCTCCCGCGCCTGTGCCTCGGCCTCGCGCGACTGCCGCGCGGCCGCGTGCACCCGCTGGATGAGCGCATCCCACTTCTGCGGCGGTGAACGCTGCGTCGGAGCCTGCGCAAGCTCACACATCGCTGTGACAGCCTTCAAAGGGCTGCCCGTACTGGTCTCAGTCCAGGGGCTCGGCTCGGGCTTCAGCTCGTCCGTTGGTCGGATCCACCCAGCGTCCAGCAGCTTGTGCAACTCGCTCACGGTCGGGTTTCTCTTGCCGTGCCCTACATAATTCCGCCAATTCAGGCCCAGATGGTTAACAAATGCTTAATGACACCAATAGGCAGTATTGATTTGTGAGAAACCGAGATCAGTCGCCAATCTGGCCAACCGTTGACCATTGAGCTACAGGCCCCCGCGTCCGCATAGCGATTGCGGCCTAGCAGGCGCAACTTCGTACCTCTTCCACGAGGCAGGGGACCGGGTGCATGGCGGCCGCCCCGTCACGGGTGATGCCTTGCCCTATCGCCGCTTATGAACTGCACGGTACTGCATATAGCCGAGCGCGACGGCCGCGATGAAGCCGGCGGCCAGGACCATAACTGGCGCGTTATCGAAGCCGTTGGCCTTGAGCACGATCAGCGACACGAAGGCTAAGACGAAGGCACCAAGCCCCATCGCGACCCGCTGTAGGCTCATTGCAGATAGCCCTTCGCCTTCAGGTGCTCGGTGAGGCGCTTCACGCGCCGTCTCCTGGCGCTGATCCATGACCATAGTGCCGGCTCTGACCTTGCGGATCAACGCAAGCGGACCGGCATCTGTCGCGGTCGGGATGCGCGCGAGCCGGGCAAGCCGTGATGATACGGCTGCCGGGCTGGCATAGGGGCCTTTTCAATGGGCAAGCGCGTCGTGACTGCGCTGTGTTGCCAAACATTTCTGAATGGCTAATCTCCTACGCAGTGCCCGCGTAGTTTCTCCCTCGCCATGGAGAATGCTCTTGCTGGTCGACGACGAACTCCGCCTCCTCACTAAGGCCGCCCAGTCGACGAACGGGTGCATCTCCGTCAAGCGCGAGCAGGATTGGGCTTGGCCAAACGATCACAGTCGCCTCTGCAGCCTCGAAAAGCAGGGCGACCTCGTATGGCTCGGCGAGCAAGCCGGTCCGCATATCGGCGGCACGTTCGCGACGTGGCAAATCACAGACGCCGGTCTCGCCCGCCTACAGCAATTGCCTGGGTAGAGGCCAATCCGGAACTGGATCAGCCCCGCCGCCCATAATTTCAGGGCTGGCGGGGCTCGGTGCCGTTCCTCACGGCTGGGGCCAGTACGCTACGCGGCCCGAGACCCAGGATGCCGAAGCACCGTTAGTCGGGCATCAACGGCGGGCCTCGACCGGGTCCCGGATCGGGATGCCAGTCGGTAATGCCAGTCCGTCCAGGCCCAGATTGGACAGACCGGCACGCCGTCGCCGCATCCGCAGGCGCGAACCCATCGTCCCTCATGCCCTGACGATTGGTCCTGTCTGACCCCACATGCCGTTGATGATCACCTTTAAGCCGAACCCCCACATGCTCCGCGTGACCTCCTCTGCGAAGGAGCCCGGCCGGTTCGATTGGTCGATCACACGCGACGGCGTCATCGTGCGTCAGTCTGTTCGATCCTTCGGGTCGGAAGGCGCGTCTGAGGCGAACGGCGACGCGGCCTTCCGAGAGATCACCGCTCGGTAACAGAGCGCACGCTGAGCCTGACCGCTGAGCGCACGCGCCTACCGATTTGTGCCTCCCGCGGCGTCTTAGTCGGGTCCAGGGGACGGCAGCCTGTTCTTCACGAGGTATTTCACCCCATGATCGAACGAGGCGTCGTTGTCGCCGCGGATATCAACGCTGTAGGCCCGCTCAGGCGTTCCGGCCTTCAGATCCTTCACGTAGACGTTGATGTTGAGGATCAGGTTTGAGACCTTCTGGATCTCACCCGTGATCGCCACGTCCGCGCCCAGCTTGCGGGCGAAATCGTCGGCGCAGCCACCGCACTTGCGCAGCTCTGCGCCCTTGGCGACATCCGCTTTTACAGGATCCGTCGATACGATCTGGTAGCGGCCCGTTTCCCTGAGCTGCTGGCGCAAGAGATCGCTCAGGGGCCCGAGACGGGCCATGTCAGCCTCAGTCGGTCCCTGGGCTCCCAGATTAGCGAGTTGGAAATCGAAGACCGCGGCTTTTGGCGGCTCGGCTCGGGCTGCTGTTGAACCAAGGAGTGTGGCTGCGAGGGCCATCAACAGGGCGTGGCGGACCTTCATCGTCGTTCCCTCTATGTGTTGTTATTGCTGAAGCAACGCGCAAGCCTGCAATCGGTCACTGACAAGCTCCGTATCGGGCGGCATCACCCCTTCCGGAACCGGAGCCCGGTCCAGAACCGAAGGCGGATCACGTTGCAACCACCGCGATCACCGACCGGGCACTCGCGCGGGAGAACCTGATCGAGGCCGGCTATGTCGCGGCTCGCGTGCGCGGTCTCGTCCGCACGTTGGAGATGGCGCTGGAGAGCTCGCTAGGCGGCTGAGCCGGGCGGTGCCGGCGGTAGAGCTGGTTCTGGTGCTCAGGCGGATCTGAGCATCCACGCCCGCCCGTCAGCAAGTCGGGGGACGGGCTTGAGGCGGGCGTGGAGGTCAACGGCAAGTCGCATCACCGCCGACTCAGGCAGGATATAACCGAACAGGCAGGGCATCTATCGGCAGCCCAGCTGTCCCTCACGAACGCCGCTCGCGCATCCCGTATAGACCGTTCGGGGGCCCTCTTACTCCCGGACGGGCTTCGGTTCCGGCCTGGCAGCACGCGCGAGGCTCTGGATCACTCGCGGCGCGCGACCAGCCTTCTCGGCGATCTCAGCCTCCTGCTGCTCGATGAGATAGCGAGCTGGTTGATCGCCATCGAGCCCGCCCAGGATCTCCATGGGCACGCGCCGGTTCGAGGCGCGGCTGCCATCCTTAAAGACGACGTCGAACAGGACGAAGCCTCGATCCTGAGGCAGTTGCTTCACGCGCTTGGCCATATCGGGCTGGTACGTCGGCAAGCTCGGCGGCGCTAGAATGGCGGATCTTGTTGACGGCATAATCGCACGGGAGGAGCGTCGTGCGGGGGCGGCTACGGAGTTAGACCTGTCAGGTCATGGTGATGTAGTCGCGTAGCGCCCGGTGCTCGGCTTCCAGGGTAGCGAGGCG
The DNA here is from genome assembly GCA_050632685.1 of Methylobacterium phyllosphaerae. Lineage (GTDB taxonomy): Bacteria > Pseudomonadota > Alphaproteobacteria > Rhizobiales > Beijerinckiaceae > Methylobacterium > Methylobacterium phyllosphaerae_A. The sequence goes on along the minus strand of JBOEFT010000004.1, from coordinate 4,953 downwards.
GCGCTTGACCGCGTCGCCGATGGAGACGAGCCCAACGAGCTTGCCCCGGCTGCAGACGGGCACGTGGCGGAAGCGGCCCTCCGTCATCAGCTGCATGATCTGCTCGTTCGTGGTCTCGCGCTCACAGGTGACCACATCAGAGGTCATGTGGCGGGAAATCGGAGCCTCGAGCGCGGCGGCACCCTGGTGCGCCAGTGCGCGTATGATGTCGCGCTCCGAGAGGATGCCAACCACGGTCTGGACCTCGTCCGTGACGATGATCGCGCCGATGCTCTTCTCGGCGAGGAAGTGGATAGCGTCGTTGAGCGTCCGTCCGGGCTGGATCGTGACGACGGACGAACCTTTCTCGGTGAGGATATGGGCAACGCTCATGAGTGTCCCTCCCTGGAGAAACTAAGCGCACCGTTAGCCCGCGTCGCACCTTGTGGCGACTGCCCGGCTTCGTTCCGGCTCATTGGCGAACCGAGACGCGCCGGGCTTTGCTGAAGATTGTCTCCTCAATATGCCATGTCTAGGCCCCCTCAGAAGTGACCGCGGCTCGCCCTCTGGTAGACCAAGCTGAAGTTGTTGGCCGGCATTGGGGAGCGTTCGACGAGGCCCAAGCCTTGTGACAGGGCAGCGTCCGAGACCGCCTCGACATCCCGCACACCCCAAGCAGGATTACGAGCGCGTAGAGCTGCGTCGAACGCCGCATTGCTGTCAGCCGTGTGGGCTCCCGCCACGCTGAACGGGCCGTACAGATACAGCAGGCCGCCTGGGGGCAGGATGCGTCCTGCTCCTACCATTAAGCCCTCTGTGGCCGACCATGGCGCGATGTGGACCATATTGATCGCCAGTACCGCGTCGGCACGGCTCACAGGCCAAGGCTCTGCGTGCACATCGAGTGGCACGGGTGGAAGGATGTTCGGCAGGCCAGCGGCCTTCGCATGTGCCGCGATGCTCCTCAGCGCCTTTGGCTCTGCGTCGCTGGGTTGCCACTGCAACTCGGGCAGCGCTGCCGCGAAGTGCGCGACGTGTTCGCCTGACCCGCTGGCGACCTCTAAGATCAAGCCGGCAGGCGGTAGGACACGGCGCAGTACGTCGAGGATCGTCTCCTTGTTCCGTGCCACAGCCGGCGCAAACAGAGCATCGCCACTGGAGGCGCTTTGGCTCAGGACCGTATCCCACTCCAGCATGGCACCTCACCAACTCACAGGGCAGGGAGCCGCGGTCCATCATCGTTCCGGATCCGCGGCTCTCATTGCGTCAGCGTGAGGCGGCTTTGGTCGCCTCGACCCACTCACCACGCATGGCCGTCGGAGAGGTCATGGTAAAGCTGTAGCGGCCGTTCTCCTTGACGTTGGCATAGGCGCCGGTGCCCGACACGTGGTGCCATGTGCCCTCGCTCGTCGTGCGGGGCTGGCCGTCAACCATCTTCGTGTTGACCCGACCTGTGTAGGCCGATGTGAGGCTGCCCTTGCCGTCAACAAGCGTGAAGAAGCCGCTCTGTGGACCGTTGCCCTGGTTCAACTCAGCCGTGTCTGCAATCAACACCTGTGCGCCGTCACCGAAGGTTTCCGATCCAGTGCTTCTGTTCGTGCCTGCCGCCACTCCGGCAACGAGGATGTGATCAGGCCCATCAAGTGGCCGTGTCTCTCGTTTGGTGAACTCCGCGGTCCACTCACCGGAGTGCGATACATCAGCCGCAAAGGTCGGCGCTCCAGTCAAGACGACCGAGGCGGCAATAGTCAAGCTGAGAAGTAGCTTTCTTGTCATGTTCGCCTCCCGCATATTAGGTCTGCATTAGGATGAGCGAAGGTTTGCTGGGCTATGGGATCACCCAAATGGGTGACGAGACTTACATTCAGAGCGGGAACTATCAATCTAAAAAGCGAAGCTTGTTGAATATTGTGTATGGCTTGCGCAGCGTGGCTGTGAAGCAATAGGCTGGTCCGGCGGCTAGACGCGCCCGCTACGATCCGGTGTGCAAGGGCCGGGATTGTGGGCGAGGCTCACCGCTGACCAGTGTTGTCGCAGTGACCGGTCTCAGCTGCTGGGAAGCTGGCACCGGCAGCGCGCAAGGTCTGCAGCAGGGCATTCAGCTGCGCGATGGTGATCACCGGCTCGCCAGGGCTGTTCTCGACCCGCTGCACCACCGTCACGGCGCCTTCGCCCGCTTGGCAAGCTCCCGCGGCTCCTGGCAAAGCGAGGGGCATGCTGTGCGAAGCTGAGGACCTGTGTCCGGGAACTCACGGCCTTCGCGGCGGAGCGGGCTAGGACCTGACTGATAGGCACTAAGCAACGCCTTCCACGCGGCTCAGATGAGCCGGCCGAGGCACTGCATCTGCAGCCATCACCAAGTGCGGAGATCGCTCTCCTTGTCATCCGAACTATCCTTCGTCGCCTGCTCCGCTCCCGGAGAGACGTAGGCGGCCCACAGGATTGCCGCAGAGGTTGTGAGCAGCCCCGTTCCGACAGTGAGGACGAAGGGAAGTGTCATGCAACTCCGAAAGAGGGGCAGGCGCGCCGGATCAGGTTAGCAGCGCGCCTGCGTTGAGGTGGGTCTCGAAGGACCACCGTCAGCTATCCAGTGGCTGCGGCGCGGCTAGCCAACCTATGTAAAGACAGCACGCATTCCCGAAGCCCGTTGCTGTCCAGCAACAAGGGCGGCCGGGCGCAATCTCCTCATAGCTTTGGGAACTGCCGCGCCACAAGGATCAGCTGCGAAGAAGCCCGCTTGGGGCAGCCGCGCGGGCTAAGTGAGGCAGACATTCGCTGTTGAGCAGGTGCCGGCCATAATCATCTCACAACCGCGGCAACCCACGCATGAACACCGCAATGAGTTCAGCCTGCCAAGCGTGAACCTGAGGCATCGCTAAAACTCGAATGGCAGCAGCCATCGCAGCTGCAGTCACCATAGTGGTCGCGATGCCTGCTATGCGGCCTTTCCGAGGTATGGCGACAGTTGTCGTCCGCGAGTTGTGCTGTCCAAGCGTCGTGTTAATGGAATTTAATGGTACGATGTTCTTGATTGTATCCGAATTTTGATCCTTTTGTTTCAAAACTTTATCAGATTTTGATGTAGATATTCTATCCAGTAAAATGACGTTGCCGTATGATCTGCTGTAACTCATGAGTTAGATTGATCTAGCGCCGGCATTTCGTGCCAGCCACGGAACGGAAACTAAAACCTCATGCCTTGAGAGGCATCATCCAAATGGGGGACATAAAAAAGCCTGCCGCGGCGAACCGGGCAGGCTGAAGTTGGTCCCGTAAACCCAACAGCTTGGCTGTAGCGCGGCCGTAGGGTGAGCAACAGCCCTCATTTGGGTGAAAGAAAAGCCGCTCGGACCGGCCGGGCAGGAATTTCACATATCGTCAGCCCTTAGATTTTCTCAGCGGACAGAGCCGGTACGTTCCGGCTCACTAACCTGCTTGGCGAGGACGACCGGCTCCTGGCCGGCAGCCACAGGTTGCGGTGTCGTGGTTATTTCGGACCAGGGGTGGGCCACAGCAGTGGCCCGGTCCTGTGCACGATACAGAGGCGGAAAAACCGTGATGCTCTGCTCCTGGGCGTGGACAGGACCGGTGATCGACGAAACGAGCGCGAGCGCGCTGAAGGGAAGAGCGAAGCGCATGAGGAGCCCCCTACTGCATTGCTATGGCGCAGCCAGGAAAACCTCTCATGCTGCAGTGCACCATACCCTATTTAGATGATTTTCCTTCCTCTCGGTCACATAGATGATAGAATTTGATATCTGTCGCAGGAGTGCAACACTATTGACGGAGCATAAAATAGCCTCATCGCTGCCTGTTATGGAGGCATATGGACGATGTACGTGGGCTTCGTCATATATTTAGCTTGCTAACGCTTAGCGCGATAATGAAAGCTGGCGCTGTAGGATGGTTTGACCTGGCCATCGTCGCCGACGACTTGGTCCTTTCACCGCGTAGCGACGCTTGGCTCCTCCGGACTTGGCTGGGGCCGCAGGGCGAGAAGCCCGGCCGAGTAGACCAACGAGACGAGCAGGGCCGTGCTCAGGGCGAGGGCAGCACCGCATGGCCTGACCATCAGGTGGAGCGTGAGCACCGTTAGGCCGAAACCGAACATGCTGCGGATAGCAATGCTGGCCAATCGCGCCATCGCCGCCCCACCGATGCGGCGGTGCAGGATCACGAAGGCGCTCGTAATGGTGACCGGGAAGCCGGCAACCACGCCGGTTCGCGCCGGCCCTAGGGCCGAACTGACAGCCAGAACGGCGGCCACGAACAGGGCCACAGCCATCGCCCGGATGAGAAGGTCCAGCGGTCGCGGCCTCGCAACGACCGCGCTCCGGACGACGGACGTGCGCGCCGCCTCCCGGGTCCAGAGGGCACCTGAACCAAAGACCAGCACGTTGAGCAGGAGCGCTGACAGCGGGGTCCAAGACACGGCGGATATGGGAATGGCCGCTGCAACCCATACCAGCGCCGCTGGACCGAGGGTCATCACCAGATCCCGACCGGCGGCTCGCAGGGCGTAGACGATCAGGAACAGGCCCGCCGCTGCGTTTGCTGCAAAGCCGTTGAGGGCCGCTCCGGCGACGAAGTCGGTCCCGTGTTCCAGCGCCATGAACACGTAGGCTGGCCCGGTCGAGACCGGCAGGCTGACGATGAGGGCGCCCCAGACTGGTCCGAGCAGTTCTGCCAGCACCGAGGCGAGTACGACGACGGCTCCAGAGGTCAGCGCCCGAACCAGGGCTGTCACCCACATCGCTGACAAGGCTGTTCCCCGAGCATCGCGCCGCCGACCCAGACCAGCTTCGGGGCCGAGGCTGCGCTACAACGGACGCCGTGCGTGAGCCAAGTCACCAGCTCAGACACTCGCCCGTCCGGAACCGGTGAGAGGTTGGAGCGTGCCGAAGGCGGATCGGTACCGACGTTGACTTAACCGTGCCGCCCGGTCGACATGGGCTGTTCCGGCCGGGCTCGCTT